>NZ_OZ253537.1:4727500-5664498 GCF_965262435.1 Roseateles sp. | reverse complement strand
GGTGGGGATGACGTCAGGTCATCATGGCCCTTATGGGTAGGGCTACACACGTCATACAATGGCCGGTACAGAGGGCTGCCAACCCGCGAGGGGGAGCTAATCCCAGAAAACCGGTCGTAGTCCGGATCGTAGTCTGCAACTCGACTGCGTGAAGTCGGAATCGCTAGTAATCGCGGATCAGCTTGCCGCGGTGAATACGTTCCCGGGTCTTGTACACACCGCCCGTCACACCATGGGAGCGGGTTCTGCCAGAAGTAGTTAGCCTAACCGCAAGGGGGGCGATTACCACGGCAGGGTTCGTGACTGGGGTGAAGTCGTAACAAGGTAGCCGTATCGGAAGGTGCGGCTGGATCACCTCCTTTCTAGAAAATGGTCGAGCAGTGGTTTGTTGCATGCAACAAGTCATGAGCGAGATCCACATGCACTCAGATTGAAGCGCCCACACTTATCGGCTGTATCACAACAGTGAATGAATAGAAGAAGTGAGCCTGTGGAGCTAGCCTCATAGCTGGAAAAGCAGGTAAGCCTCAGATCCGCAGGCCACGAGTGATGAACGCGTGGGTCTGTAGCTCAGTTGGTTAGAGCACCGTCTTGATAAGGCGGGGGTCGCTGGTTCGAATCCAGCCAGACCCACCACCGTACACAAAGCGTGCCAGGCAAGGCGCGAGACACTGATGCATAGCAGCGCTATGTGAAGTGTTGAGCAACGACGCATGGCGCGGTTTGAGGGGGATTAGCTCAGTTGGGAGAGCACCTGCTTTGCAAGCAGGGGGTCAACGGTTCGAACCCGTTATCCTCCACCAAGACTATTCATTCAAGAGTTGGCAAACCAAAGCGTCCAGGTTGGATGTTGTGGTTTGCCAGCCTTTATTGGCTGTTGTTCTTTAACAATTTGTAGAGTCGAATCAGCGTTGTCGACGGAAAGTTTAGTTTCTTCGCGAATCTTCGGATTTGAGGGGCTAGACACCGTGCCGTCGGCAACATTTTGATTGCGTCAAACACAAGACTTCAACTGAGCAAGAAATTGTTTAGGTATGAAGAACGGCGTAACGCGTAAATACTCAATAAACGTATGGACTCATGAATGGGGTCTGTACGAGTTCTTGACCGACAGTGCCGTCAGCGCTGTCAAAGTTATAGGGTCAAGTGACTAAGTGCATATGGTGGATGCCTAGGCGATTACAGGCGACGAAAGACGTGATAGCCTGCGATAAGCTTCGGGGAGCTGGCAAATTAGCTTTGATCCGGAGATTTCTGAATGGGGAAACCCACCCCGCGAGGGGTAACTCTGACTGAATACATAGGTCATTGTGGCGAACCGGGTGAACTGAAACATCTCAGTAGCTCGAGGAAAAGACATCAACCGAGATTCCGAAAGTAGCGGCGAGCGAAATTGGAGTAGCCTTTACGTTTTAGCATCGTGTATATCAGAACGGAATGGAAAGTCCGGCCATAGCGGGTGATAGCCCCGTATGAGAAATGCTGCGGTGTGGAACTAAGCGTAAGACAAGTAGGGCGGGACACGAGAAATCCTGTCTGAATATGGGGGGACCATCCTCCAAGGCTAAATACTCGTAATCGACCGATAGTGAACTAGTACCGTGAGGGAAAGGCGAAAAGAACCCCGGGAGGGGAGTGAAATAGATCCTGAAACCGTATGCATACAAAAAGTAGGAGCCCGCAAGGGTGACTGCGTACCTTTTGTATAATGGGTCAGCGACTTACATTCAGTGGCGAGGTTAACCGAATAGGGAAGCCGTAGAGAAATCGAGTCCGAATAGGGCGAATTAGTCGCTGGGTGTAGACCCGAAACCAAGTGATCTATCCATGGCCAGGATGAAGGTACCGTAACAGGTGCTGGAGGTCCGAACCGACTAATGTTGCAAAATTAGCGGATGAGCTGTGGATAGGGGTGAAAGGCTAAACAAACTTGGAAATAGCTGGTTCTCTCCGAAAACTATTTAGGTAGTGCCTCAAGTATTACCATCGGGGGTAGAGCACTGTTATGGCTAGGGGGTCATGGCGACTTACCAAACCATTGCAAACTCCGAATACCGATGAGTACAGCTTGGGAGACAGAGCACCGGGTGCTAACGTCCGGACTCAAGAGGGAAACAACCCAGACCGCCAGCTAAGGTCCCCAAAATTGGCTAAGTGGGAAACGAAGTGGGAAGGCTAAAACAGTCAGGATGTTGGCTTAGAAGCAGCCATCATTTAAAGAAAGCGTAATAGCTCACTGATCGAGTCGTCCTGCGCGGAAGATGTAACGGGGCTAAGCCAGTTACCGAAGCTGCGGATGTGCAATTTATTGCACGTGGTAGGAGAGCGTTCTGTAAGCCTGTGAAGGTGGGTTGTGAAGCCTGCTGGAGGTATCAGAAGTGCGAATGCTGACATGAGTAGCGTTAAAGGGGGTGAAAAGCCCCCTCGCCGAAAGCGCAAGGTTTCCTACGCAACGTTCATCGGCGTAGGGTGAGTCGGCCCCTAAGGCGAGGCAGAGATGCGTAGCTGATGGGAAACAGGTAAATATTCCTGTACCGATCAATAGTGCGATGTGGGGACGGAGAAGGTTAGCTCAGCCAACTGTTGGAATAGTTGGTTCAAGCGTGTAGTCGTATCCCTTAGGCAAATCCGGGGGAATTAGATGAGGCGTGATAACGAGTCTGCTTGCAGACGAAGTGAGTGATACCCTGCTTCCAGGAAAAGCCACTAAGCTTCAGCTATTGACGACCGTACCGCAAACCGACACTGGTGCGCGAGATGAGTATTCTAAGGCGCTTGAGAGAACTCTGGAGAAGGAACTCGGCAAATTGACACCGTAACTTCGGAAGAAGGTGTGCCTCTAGTATGTGATCCATTGACTTGGTGAGCAGAATGGGGCCGCAGAGAATCGGTGGCTGCAACTGTTTATTAAAAACACAGCACTCTGCAAAGACGAAAGTCGACGTATAGGGTGTGACTCCTGCCCGGTGCTGGAAGATTAAATGATGGGGTGCAAGCTCTTGACTGAAGTCCCAGTAAACGGCGGCCGTAACTATAACGGTCCTAAGGTAGCGAAATTCCTTGTCGGGTAAGTTCCGACCTGCACGAATGGAGTAATGATGGCCACACTGTCTCCTCCAGAGACTCAGCGAAGTTGAAATGTTTGTGATGATGCAATCTCCCCGCGGAAAGACGGAAAGACCCCATGAACCTTTACTGTAGCTTTACATTGGACTTTGAACAGATCTGTGTAGGATAGGTGGGAGGCTTTGAAGTGAGGACGCTAGTTCTCATGGAGCCAACGTTGAAATACCACCCTGGTGTGTTTGAGGTTCTAACCTTGGTCCCTTATCGGGATTGGGGACAGTGTATGGTGGGCAGTTTGACTGGGGCGGTCTCCTCCCAAAGTGTAACGGAGGAGTTCGAAGGTACGCTAAATACGGTCGGAAATCGTGTTGATAGTGCATTGGCATAAGCGTGCTTGACTGCGAGACTGACAAGTCGAGCAGGTACGAAAGTAGGACAAAGTGATCCGGTGGTTCTGTATGGAAGGGCCATCGCTCAACGGATAAAAGGTACTCTGGGGATAACAGGCTGATACCGCCCAAGAGTTCATATCGACGGCGGTGTTTGGCACCTCGATGTCGGCTCATCTCATCCTGGGGCTGTAGCCGGTCCCAAGGGTATGGCTGTTCGCCATTTAAAGAGGTACGTGAGCTGGGTTTAAAACGTCGTGAGACAGTTTGGTCCCTATCTTCCGTGGGCGCTGCAAGATTGAGAGAGCCTGCTCCTAGTACGAGAGGACCGGAGTGGACGCACCTCTGGTGTATCGGTTGTCACGCCAGTGGCATCGCCGAGTAGCTAAGTGCGGAAGAGATAACCGCTGAAAGCATCTAAGCGGGAAACTCGTCTCAAGATGAGTCTTGCCGGGGCCTAGAGCCCCCTGAAGGGTCGTTCGAGACCAGGACGTTGATAGGCTGGGTGTGGAAGCGCAGTAATGCGTTAAGCTAACCAGTACTAATTGCCCGTGAGGCTTGACCCTATAACTTTGACAGTTCGTGAGCGACGCGAGTCGATCACTGAGCCGGACAAGGACTATTGAGTCGTCAATGCAAGTTATGTTGTTCTTCAGAAGTCTGTTCATTCAATTGAACGTGTGAACGCAATCAAAATCAAAGCTGATTCGAAGTGCAATACCCGAGATACTCGGGTATACTGCGCAACTCTACAAATTGGGTTTGTTGTTGATTTAAAAATCAACAAGAAGCCAACCAGTTAAGCCTGATGACCATAGCGAGGCGGTCCCACTCCTTCCCATCCCGAACAGGACAGTGAAATGCCTCAGCGCCGATGATAGTGCGGGTTCCCGTGTGAAAGTAGGTCATCGTCAGGCTAATATTTAGGCAACGCCCCCGGTTCGAAAGAATCGGGGGCGTTTTGCTTTGCGGGTTCAAAATTGCGCGGCGCGATAGACCCGGGGCCGGTTGGGTGGGCTTAGCTCGGGAAATGCTGTTGTACCTCTGCCAAGTGTTTTCGCTCGGCCGCGTTACTGGGGCGGACATTGGCGGAAAACAATGCGGTTGCTAGTTCTTGCTCTCGAGCTTCTACCGTAGCCAGAAAGTCTTTGGCCCCTTTCATGGCGCGGAATGTGTCGAAACCCGTCTCAAGAAATGTCTGAAGCTCGTCAAGTCCGGCTGCAGCGGCCGGTCCGCGCATCATGCGCAATGCCTGGCGCAGCAAGGGTTTGCGGGTTAGGCGGTCAAGTTCGGCGCCGATGGCAATCGTGAGTTCGATCTGCTGGCTGCGCAGTTCGGCATGGCCAACGGCCTGCCAGGCCTGCAAATAGGACTGTGCGGTCAAGACTTCCGTAGTCGTATGACGCAGCTGCTCTCCCATCCGTGTGTCCAATCCTTCGGACAAGGCGTGCAGGTGGGCCAGTTTGGCGACGGTGCCGACCACATCGCTGGGAAACAGGCGCACCACGACAGGCACCACCCGCGCGAACTGTGCATCGCGGCGGCTGAAATCTCCTGGGCCGTAGAGGTGGTTCAAGAAAAAGTGGGCCGCGCCGGTGTAACGCGGATGCTCGAGCAGATCAGCATAGCTTCGCCGGAATCGCTCTTGCTGGAAGTGCTTGATTTGTTCGCTTGCTCGGACCAAGCCTGCTTGGGCAATTCGATGATGTCGCAGCCGTTCCACCTCATGCAGGTGGGCATGAATGCTTTCGGCGGGTGTGTTCTGCATGGGGCGTGAGCGGGTCCTGCGTCAATGGTCCAACATTCTCGCCGGCCTACACTGGCGCCATGAATGCGAAACTGCAACGCTGGCAATTGTTCTTGCGACTGGTGGTGACCCTGGGGCTGATGGCTGTGGCCTGGCGATCCTATGGATGGGGGCCAGTGTTTGGCCTGTCGGCACTTGTGTTTTGGGCCCATGCGCCTTTCATGTTGGTGTCCTTTGCCGCTTTGCGCTGGGTGAATCACCGGGAGGCGCCGTCCTGGCCCGCTTTGCTACGTGCTTGGGGGCAAGAAATCGTGTCCTTGGACTTGGTTTTCGCATGGCAGCAGCCCTTTGCCTGTCAGCATTGGCCGGATACCAGCCCACAGGCCGCCAAGCGGTTTCGCCCGGTTGTGTTTCTGCATGGCTACACCTGCAATCGCGGGCTTTGGAATTCGTGGCTACGTGGCTTGAGCGAACAAGGCGTACCTGTGCGGGCCCTGACCTTGGAGCCAGCTTTTGGCTCGATCGATGAGTATTCCGAAAGCATCGAGGCGGCGATTCGGGACCTGGAACAGCGCTATCCGGGCAATCCGCCGGTCGTGGTCGCTCACAGCATGGGTGGGCTGGCGCTTCGTGCTTGGTATCGCAAGCATGGGCGCGCAGGTCGTTTGGCGCGGATCCTGACGCTGGGCACGCCGCATGCTGGCACACTGTTGGCGCGCTTCGGGCGTGGACGCAACGGGCAGGAAATGCGCCGTGGCAGCCCCTGGTTGGATGACTTGGCTGCTCAGGACTCGCCAGCGCTCGCCGCTGAGCTGGACTGCTACTATTCGCGTTGCGATCAAATCGTGTGTCCGGTAGAAACGGCCCGCCTGCCTGGCGCCCGCGCAATCGAAATTGAGTCCACGGGTCACCTCGGCCTGGTGTTTCATCCGCGAATTCAAGAAGATGTCTGGCAGTTGCTTCAGTTGTCCCCCGAAGCTGCTGCCGCGCCTGCGGACTGAAATGAAAAAGCCCCGAGTGGCGCGGTATGCGTCTCGGGGCTGAAGTCCTCGGGTGAGCCATGTGGCTGCATCCGGGGCAGACGGAAACACTCGTTCTGTCAGGCCGGATCAGCCTTCTTCCTTGAGGACGCCACGGCGGATCTGATCCAGCTCGATGCTTTCAAACAGTGCCTTGAAGTTCCCTTCACCGAAGCCTTCATTGCCTTTGCGCTGAATGATTTCAAAGAAGATGGGCCCGATCACTTCCTTGGTGAAGATCTGAAGCAGCAGTTCGTTCGGTGCGTCCAGGTGGGCGGCGCCATCGATCAGGATGCGCAGGCGGCGCAGCTCTTCGACGTTTTCCCCGTGGCCGGGTAGGCGTTTGTCAATCAGGTCGAAGTAGGTGTTGATGGTGTCTTGGAAGTCGACACCGGCGGTGCGCATGCGCTCCACCGTCGAATACACATCGTCCGTGCCCATCGCCACGTGCTGGATGCCCTCGCCGTGATAGATGTCGAGGTATTCGGCGATCTGGCTCTTGTCGTCGCTGCTTTCGTTGATCGGGATGCGGATGTGGCCGCAGGGGCTGGTCATGGCCTTGGACTTCAGGCCCGTCAGCTTGCCTTCGATGTCGAAATAGCGCACTTCGCGGAAGTTGAAGAAGCGCTCATAGAAGTCGGCCCATTCCTTCATGCGGCCGCGGAAGACGTTGTGTGTCAGGTGGTCGATGTAGGTCAGGCCATGGCCCACCGGATTCGCCGGAACGGGTTTGCCGTCTGCGTCCAGTAGCGGCACGAAGTCGACGTCATAGATGCTGATATTGCCAATGGCACCGGCTTCAGCGCCGCCCTTGCCTTGCCAGCGGTCAACGAAGTAGATCAGCGAATCGCCGATTCCCTTGATGGCTGGAATGTTCAGCTCCATCGGGCCGGCCTTGTTGTCAAAGCCCCAAGCGCCGAGTTCCAAGGCCCGCTTGTAGGCGTGGGCCGCGTTGTCCACGCGGAAGGCGATCGCGCAAATCGACGGGCCGTGCAGGCGGGCAAAGCGCTGGGCGAAGGCGTCGACTTCGGCATTGATGATGAAGTTCACGCCACCCTGGCGATAGAGGGTCACGTCTTTGTGCCGGTGTTTGGCCACGGCCGTGAAGCCCATGGTTTCAAACAACTTACCCAAGGCTGCGGGTTCCGGGGCCGCGAATTCGATGAACTCGAAACCGTTGGTTCCCATCGGGTTGTCCCATGGAGTGAAGGCCATCTTGTCTCTTTCTGAAAAGTCTTACGATGGGTCAAGACTGTAGGCTGGAGTAGGCGCAGGATTCATGCTAAAACTCGCGTCGCCGCTGCGAGGCACGCAGCAATTCTGCGGAGAACTCCAAGATGGAAAATGAGATCCAGCTCGACACGATAGATCGACGCATTTTGAGGGCGTTGCAAGTTGACGGGCGCGTCACTTACGACGCGCTGGCGGCGCAGGTCAATTTGTCCGCTTCAGCGGTGCTGCGCCGGGTCCGGCGGCTGGAAGAATCGGGCGCGATATCGGCGTATGTCGCCCTGGTCCCGCCGGAAAGAGTCGGCTTGGGGCTGACGGCCTATATCAATGTGCGGCTGGAAAAGCACACCGAAAGCCACAAGCGCAACCCTATGGACTTGTTCCGCGCCGCGGTTCAGGCTTGGCCGGAAGTGGTCGAATGTGCCGCCTTGACTGGGGACATGGACTATTTGTTGCGCGTTGTAGTGCAAGACATGGCCCACTACGCCCGCTTCATCACCGAAACCTTGCTCAAGCACCCGAGCGTTCAGGACTGCAAAACTAGCTTTGTGTTGGACCGCGTCAAGAACACCACGGCCGTGCCGGTCTGAAGTGGCCGTTGCGGCCCCAAATGCCAGCCGGTCAGCGGCGCTGCAGTACCACGGCCAGCTCGGCCCAGCCCTGGCCATGGGCCGTACTTGGGTAGGGCGGTGCTGGCCAGTTCCAGCGCGAGGCTGGAAAGAGCGCGCGCATGGCTTGAATGTCGCCGTGATACGGCGGCCCTTCGACGAACCCCTCCGCCGCGCTGTCGCGACGAGCTTGCATGAACAAGGCCAGCAGCAAGCCGCCGGGCTTGAGCCAAGCATGGAGTTGGTCTGCGTAGCGAAGCCAGTGGTCTGGGTGCAGCGCGCACAGGCAGGTTTGTTCGTACACCCGGTCCACGGGATTGTTGGACTGCCAGTTCAGGACATCGGCCAGCTCGACCGTTCCCGGCAAATCGGCCAGCTGCGCCCGAGCCAGGGCGACAGCCGCCGGCGCGTAGTCCAGGCCGTGCGCCGCAATTCCGGCTTGCCCCAACGCCTTCAGCTCATGACCTCGGCCACAACCTGGGATCAGCACTTGCAGGTCCGAAGTGAACATGCCAGCTTGCAGCCAAGCCAGCAACTGTGGATGGACGCCACCGCGGTCCCAAGGAGTTTGGCCGCTGGTGAAGCGTGCTTGCCAGAAGTCCTGTGAGGGGCCAGCCGGTTTGCTTTGCGAATCAGTCGAACTCATGGAGCAGTTTCAAGGTCGCTTCGAGGCTCAAATTGAGCAAGCTTGCGATTTCGCTCAGGTCATCCGGCACGGCTTCATCATCCCAGCCATCGGCGGTGTGCCGTGCCAGTCGAACCGCCAACTTCACGCACTGAACCTGCGGGTCATTGGCGCGTTTGTCGTTGGTGATGTGGCGCAGCAGCTCGGGCAGGCGCCAGGCCTGCATCAGCGCTTGTTCAAGGTCAGCCAACTCGATGTGAAGCACATCGCGTTGCGCCGCCACACTGCGCAAGTGGCGGTCAGCTTGTTGGCGTTGGCGGATGTGGGCAGCCAGTTCCGGCGCATGGATCCACAGCAGCATTTCAGCAAAGTCGTGCAGCAAGGCCGCGCTGTGGATGACGGCTGCGTCCGGGTCCAGGCGATGAACGGCGAAACCCAGGGCAAAGCGAGCGGCTCGATCGGCGCGGCGGAGCACACGCTGGAGGCCATCCAGCGCGTAGGGCGTGGCAGCCAGCTTGTCCTCAACCGTCGGTTGCGGGCCAAACTCGCGGAAAAACGGTGTGATTCCCATCAGCACCAGGGCAGCGGTCACCGTCTCGGCATCCGTCAACAGCCGGCTGGATCGATGCGCCGCAGCGTAGGCCAGCACTTTCAGTGTCATCAGGGGGTCGGTGGCAATCATTTCGCCGAGGCTGTTGGCGTCGACGGCATCCTCGTTGGCGCGTAGCAGTTCCAGGGCGTCGGCCGTCTCGGCCAGCACCGGAATCTCGGCATCCCGGAACAGGGCGACCCAAGCTGCCAAATCGGGCGGGGCGGTGTGCAGCGATGGCTGGAAGGAGGGCGCGGACATGGAGTGCTCGGACGATGTGCCTGCATCGTATATCGGCGGCCGGTGTTCCATCTTGAAGCCAGTTGCCGCCACAGGGCGGGGTCCTGATGCAAGGGCTGTGCACTTTTGCGCACAGCCCTTGCGGACATTCGCCTCGCTGCGATCAATGCATACCGCGCAAGTGGCATCGGGGCAGTTGAGCGTCGCTAAAGACGACTCACTCCCGGAAGAGTGCCGACCCGCTGACCGTCGGCGAAAAGGGCGCCCTCAGGGGCACCGGCTTCGGCATAGAACTCCAGTTCGGGCCGGCGGCGGCTGACGCGGCGCACCTGGTTCAGCAGCACGGCCAAATGGGTCAGCCCAGCACTGGCGCTGAGCAAGATGCGGGCGGCTCGCCAGCGCCAAGCTTGATGGGTGATCTCGAATTCTTCGGCCGAGCGATCCGGGCCGGTCAGTTCTCGCAAATGCATGATGGGTCTCCACTGCGGCCCCTCTGGGCCTTCATTTCATGGGCTGCGGTCGGGTCTGCCGATCTGCAGAATTTCTTGTCGTGTCTCGCGCTTTCCGGCCTGGCGTTGGCGCGTGGTTTGGCCTTGCAAACCATGCTGGCCGGCCTGGCGCAGTCGGGCATGGGCCACGATGGGATTTCGAGGCTTCAGCAGGCGCAGATTCAGCGGACGGGGTGAGGTGAACTGGGTCATATCGCGGACTCCGTGGCGTGCTGTTGGCGCGCCTTGTGTTGATGAATCAGTTCCGGCCATGCGGCAGCTCGACTCTGAGCAGTCCGATGAACGAAACCGTCTTGGGGCAGGCGCTGCTGCGAAGGCGGCAGGCGGCCCGAACTCCATGCAGCGGCCGGGCCTGCTGCGGCTGAAGAACAGCCGACGCAAGGCGCCTGAACGCTTGATTTCCGATGCGGCTCGGTGGTACCGAGTCGCGTTGGGCACTGAGCCGGCGCAACGCAGGGCAGCAGGGCGGACAAGGCGCATCGCGAACGATGTGCGAAGCCAGACTCCGGCGCTAGCGAGGGCGGGCAGCTCCCGGTAAAGACGTGGGGAGGAGGGACTTCACGGCTGGCTTGCGCCGGCCGCTTGAGCAAATGATAAACGAACGTTTATCAAGTGCATATACTTTTTATCAAAAGAGATAAAGAATTGTGCGCAGACCGTGTCGGCGTCGCATCACCGGGACTTTTTCGGTTTCAAGGGGGCAATGCCTTGCTGCAGGCGTCGCCATTCGTCAAGCTCGGCGGCACCGCCGCCCGCGGCTTGGGGGCGAACGGCAGGCGCCGGCGGCAGTACCGGCAGCGGTGCTGCCTTGCCAGGGCCGGTGGCGGCCTGCTTGCCAGCCGCTGTCGCTTCCTGGGGCGGGGTCAGGACTTCGCCGAGCAAGTCCAGCAAACGCGTGCGGGCGCGCTGCGGGTGACGCCGGTAATAGGTCAAAACCAAGCCAACGATGAAGCGCTCGTCGTCGTCTTGCGGCACGCTGGGCGTGGCGTCACGTTCCGCGGCGGCCGGCTCAGGCGCGCCAAAGGCGTGGTTTTGGTCCATCCAGCCGGCGGGTTTGTGGAACAACTGCTCGAACTGGCGCGCCAGACGCTCGCCGATCTGGCGCGAGCGGCTCTTGATCTGGCTCCAATAGCTGGGCTGGATCTGCAAGCGCTCAGCAAAGCGCCGCTCCAGGCCGCGCAAGGTGGCTGGGTCGGGGTGCTTGATGGAGGCGGCGACGAATTCTTCGAACAGGCGCATCGCGTTGTCCAAGCGGATCTGGGCGACGTCCCGGGGGGCGGATGACATCCCTCTATGATAAAGCCTCGTTCATCCGACTCTCTGAGGCGGGCAGTCTGCTGCGCTTGCCCGCGCGGCATTTGCCGCAGCTTTTTTTACCTCTTGATAAAGAGTCGATGCCTTTCGGCCACTTGAGGCCTCAGTCTTCTTCCTGCGCCTGATAGGCAGCGATCAATTGGCTCTGGGTGTGGGGCGGCACCGCTTCATAGTGCGAGAGCTGCACGCTGTAGCGCCCCTGGCCGCTGCTCAGGGCGTTGAGCCGGCTCTGGTACTGGCTCAGCTCGGCCAGCGGTGCCAGGCCGCGCACGATGCTGCGGCCGGGCAAGGGGCTGTCGGTGCCGTTGACCTGGCCGCGCCGGGCGGCGAGATCGCCGGTGATGTCACCGATCGCGGCTTCCGGGGCATTGACTTCCAGATGCACCATGGGTTCCAGCACCAGAGGCCGCGCTTCCTGGACTGCGGCGATCAGGGCGCGCCGGCCGGCGGTGACAAAGGCCACCTCCTTGCTGTCCACCGAATGGTGCTTGCCGTCGAACACCGTCACGCGCAGGTCCACCAGCGGGTAGCCGGCCACGACGCCGGTGTCCAGGGCCGAGCGCACGCCTTTCTCCACGGCCGGCATGAACTGCCCCGGGATGGTGCCGCCCTTGACCGCGTCGACGAACTCAAAGCCAGCGCCGCGCGCCAGCGGCTCCACGCGCAGATAGACCTCGCCGAACTGGCCGGCGCCGCCGCTCTGCTTCTTGTGGCGGTAGTGCCCTTCGGCCGCGGCCGAGATGGTCTCGCGGTAGGCCACGCGGGGCGGCTGGGTGTGCAGCTCGAACTTGTAGCTTTCACGCAGGCGCTCCAGCAGCAGGCGCAGGTGCAGCTCACCCAGGCCGTAGATCACGGTCTCCTGCGTTTGGCCGGCCTGGTCCAGGCGCAGGCAGGGGTCCTCTTCGACCAGGCGGCTCAGCTGTTCCCAGAGCTTTTGCTCGTCTCCATGGCGCACCGGGCGGATGGCCAGGCCATGCACGGGCACGGGGAAGTCCAGCGGGCGCAGATGGATGTGGGCATCCTCGGGCGCGTCGTGCAGCACGACGTCGTAGTGCAGGTCGTCGACCTTGGCGATGGCGCAGAGCTCACCCGGCAGGGCCTGCTCCACCTCGACATGCCGGCCACCCTGCAGCAGGAAGAGGTGGCCGACGCGGAAAGGCTTGCGCGCCGAGCCGATGAAGAGCTGGCTGTGGCGGCGCAGCGTGCCCTGGTGCACGCGCATCACGCCCATCTTGCCGAGGTAGGGGTCGGAGATGATCTTGAACACATGGGCCAGCACATGGGCGCTGGGCTCGGGCAGGGCTTGCAGGGGCAGGGCCTCGGGGCCCTCGCCGCGCAGGAACAGGGGCGGGTTGCCCTCGGCCGGGTTGGGCAGCAGGCGCTCGATCACATCAAGCAACTCGGCCACGCCGGCGCCGCTGCGCGCCGAGGTGAAGCAGACCGGGATCAGGTGCCCCTCACGCAAGGCCTGCTCCAGCGGCACGTGAAGCTCGCGCGGGTCGACATCGCCTTCGCTGAGATAACGATCCACAAACGCGGCATCCACCTCCACCACCTGCTCGACCAAAGCCTGGTGCGCCTGGCCCACCGAGGAAAAATCGGCCTGGCCGATGATGTTGTAGAAACAGTCCAGCACGCGCCGCCCGCCTTCGGCCGGCAGGTTCAGCGGCAGGCATTCACGCCCGAACACTGTGCGGATCTGCGCCAGCAGGTCCGGCAGGTCGAGCTCGGCCAGATCGATCTTGTTGATCACGATCAGCCGGCGCAGCCCGCGCTGGGCGGCGGTCTCCATCATCTTGCTGGCCATGGGCTCCAGGCCACTTTGCGCGTTGAGCACCAGCACCGCCGTGTCCACCGCCTCCAGCGCCGGCAGGGACTGGCCGATGAAATCGGCCGCCCCGGGCGTGTCGATCGCATGGATGCGCACGCCGCCATGCTCCAGGTGCACCACGCTGCTGTGCAGGGAATGTTGGAGGCGGCGCTCCAGCGGATCGAAATCGCTGACGGTGTTGCCGCGCTCCACCGTGCCGGCTTGGGCGATGGCGCCGGCCTGCAGCAGCAAGGCCTCCAGCAAGCTGGTCTTGCCCGCCGCCGCGGGGCCGACCAGGGCCAGGCTGCGCAAGGTAGCGACCGCAGGCGACAGGGGCGCGCCGGTGGAGGATGGGGCGCGGCTGGCGTCGCCGTTCGGGCTCTGGCTCATGGCAGTCTCCTTGACTCTCCGGCGCCCCGGCGTTTGTGGGGGGGCGCGGTGATGGATGCGTGCGCTGTGCCGGGCTCTGACGCTGCGGAAGTGTCCGCTCGGCTCTGGCCTCAGGGTAGAGGAAGGCCGGCCGGCTTACAAGGCCCGCGCCGGCGGGCCTGGGCCGGTTCGCTCAAGTGGCGGCTTGCGCCCGGCCGGCCCAGGAATCGACCTCAGGCCCGCAGAAGGCGTAGTCCAGCTCGGGCCGGCGGCCGCAGATCAGGTCCGCCAGGGCCGCGGCCGAGCCGCAGCTGTGCGTCCAGCCCAAGGTGCCGTGGCCGGTGTTGAGGAAGAGGCGGCCAACGCGGCTGGCGCCGATGTAGGGCAGGTTGGAGGGCGTGGCGGGGCGCAGGCCGGTCCAGTACTGGGCGCCGCTGGGCTGGCCTTCGGGCGACACCATCTGCGGGAACAGCTCGCGCGTGCGCCGCAGCAAGGCCTCGCAGCGGCGCAGATTGAGCGTGCTGTCGTAGCCATTGAGCTCGGCCGTGCCGGCCACGCGCAGGCGATCGCCCAGGCGCGAGAACACCAGCTTGTACTCGTCGTCGGTCAGCGAGACCTGGTAGCTGTGTGCGGGCGAGATCACCGGCAGCGTCATCGAGTAGCCCTTGGCCGGGTAGATGTTGAGCGACACGCCCAGCTCGCGCGCCAGGCCGCGGCTGAAGGAGCCGAGGCAGAGCACAAAGCGGTCGGCGCCCAGGCGCTCGATTTCGCCGTTCGCATCGGCCACGATCACCCGCGCCAGATCCTGGCCCTCGCGCTCGAAGCCCAGCACCCGGGTCTGGTAGCGGAACTTCACCCCGGCCTGCGCGGCCAGGGCGGCCAGTGCCTGGGTGAAGCGATGGGCGTCACCCGACTCGTCGCTGGGCGTCATGCTGCCGCCGACGATCTGCGCGCGGCATTGCGCCAGCGCCGGCTCGATGGCCACGCATTCCTCGGGCGTTTTCATGTCCAGTTCGCAGCCTTGCTCGCGCATGATGCGGGCCGGCTCCTGCGCAGCGGCGTACTCCTGCTCGCTGGTGTAGAAGTGCAGGATGCCTTGCTGGCGCTGGTCGTAGGCGATGCCGGTGGCGGCGCGCAGGCGCTGCAGCTGCTCGCGGCTGTAGAGGCCGAGGTTGACGATGTTGCGGATGTTATGGGCGGTGCGGCCCGGTGTGCATTCGCGCAGGAACTGCAGACCCCAGCGCCACTGGGCCGGGTCAGCGCGCAGGCGGAAGAGCAGGGGCGCGTCCTCCTTCATCAGCCATTTCAAGACCTTGAGCGGCGCGCCTGGGTTGGCCCAGGGCTCGGCATGCGAGACGGAAATCTGGCCGCCGTTGGCATAGCTGGTTTCCAGGCCGGCCGCGGGCTGGCGGTCGATCACGGTGACTTCAAAACCCGATTGGCGCAGATACCAGGCGGTGGTGACGCCGGTGACTCCGGCGCCCAGGACGATTGCGTGCATGTGTGCACTCCTGAAACAAGACAAACAGACCGTTGAGTGAGACGCGCAGGCGTGCGCTCAGGCCCAGCGCGGGCTGTGTTTCGTTCCAGGCAGGTGAGGCACCCCAGGGTGGGGCGCGAGCCGGGCAGAGCACAGATCGGGCAATGGCAGAGCGTGCGCTAGACGCGCGCCGCTCCCGCTGTCCCTGTTACCTGAGAGATTCAGCCGCGCCCCGGGGGCATGGCCTTGCTCCTTCGGTGGCGGCTCGCACATCGTCTGCGCGGGCCGCTCTCTCCAGCATTCGGCTTGTTGACGGATCCAGTACGGGGCCTGAGCGAGTATGGGAGCTTGCGCCTTCGGCGGCAGGGCCCGGGTGGGCCTGCACTCTCCTGAATCCGGTGCGCAGTGTAGGTGGCCGATGTGGCCCTGGCTCTAGGGGCAAATGCCGGGGGGGCTTTGTCGCGCTTGCCGAGCGGCGCTGGCGCAAAGCTCGCAGAATCAGGGCCTTCGTTTTTGGGGCCAGGATGACTGGTTGATGTGCATGCGTGCTTGGATCTTGGGAGCGGCCCTGGGCGGCGTGATGATGATGGGTGCGGTCGCTCAACCGGCGCCGCTGGACCCGCGGGTCCAGCAGATCCTGGCCGAGATCTCGGCGCCGCGCATCGAGCAGCGCATCCGTCGCCTCGTCGATTTCGGCACCCGCCACACCTTGTCCGAGACCGAATCGGAGCAGCGCGGCATCGGCGCCGCGCGGCGCTGGATCCAGGCCGAGCTGGAGCAGTGCGCGCGACGCAGCGGCGGCCGCCTGCAGGTGAGCCTGGACAGCTTTGTCGAGCCCGCCGGCAACCGCATGCCGCGCCCGGCCACCTTGGTCAATGTGGTGGCCACCTTGCCCGGCACCGCGCCGGCGGCGGCCCAGCGCCTGCTGGTGGTCAGCGGCCACTACGACTCGCGCAACGGCGATGTGATGGATGCCGAGGGCGCCTCGCCCGGTGCCAACGACGACGCCTCGGGCGTGGCCGCGGTGATGGAGCTGGCCTGCGCCATGGCCGGCCACCGCTTTCCAGCGACCCTGGTCTTCATGGCCGTGCCGGGTGAAGAGCAGGGTCTGCTGGGCGCCACCCACTGGGCGCGCGAGGCGCGGCGCCAGGGCTTGCCCATCGAGGCCATGATCACCAACGACATCATCGGCAGCCCGCGCGGCGATGCCGGCCAGGTGGACGAGCGCCAGCTGCGCCTGTTTGCCGACGGCCTGGACCCGCTGCTGCGCATGCTGGTGGCCGCCCGCGCCAACACGCCCACGCCCGATGCCGAGGCGCGCGCCAACGAGGCCGCGCGTGAAGCGCTGCAGCAGCTGGTGCTGGCCGGGGGCAGCGAAGACCTGCCCACCCACCAGCTGGGCCGCCATCTGAAAGCCGCCGGCGAGCGCTACCTGCCTGGCTTCACCGTCAACTTGATCCAGCGCCGTGACCGCTATCTGCGCGGCGGCGACCACCTGCCCTTCCTCGAACGCGGCTATGCCGCGGTGCGCTTCTCCGAGCCCTTCGAGAACTTTGCGCACCAGCACCAGAACCTGCGCGAGGAGAACGGCGTGCGCTACGGCGACCTGCCCGAGTTCGTCGATTTCGCCTACGTGGCCAATGTCGCCCGCATCAATGCCGCCGGCCTGGCGACGCTGGCGCTGGCGCCCGCCGCGCCGCAGAACGTGCGCCTGGACGCCACCGAGCTCAGCAACGACAGCACCCTCAGCTGGACCCTGGCGCCCGAATCCGAGGTGGCCGGCTACCGCATCGTCTGGCGCCATACCGACTCGGCCGTTTGGCAGCATCATCAGGACCTGGGCCGGGTCGCCCGCCACACGCTCAAGAACCTGTCCAAAGACAATGTGGTGTTCGGCGTGCAGGCCCTGTCGAAAGACGGCCATGCCAGCCTGGCGGCGTTTCCCTTGCCGCTGCGGCGCTGACCGGTTCTTACTTCAGCGGAATCGGCGTGGCCCGGTCCACTGGCACGGCGGTCACGCTGTTCTGCGGCGAGCCGTCGATCAGACGGTCGGAATAGGTCAGGTAGACCAGGGTGTTGCGGCGGCTGTCGACCATGCGGACGATGCGCAGCTTTTTGAACACCAGAGAAATGCGCTCGTTGAACACCTCCTCCTGCCGCGCCAGGGGCTTGGCGAAGCTGATCGGCCCGGTCTGGCGGCAGGCGATCGAGGCCTCGGCCTTGTCCTCGGCCAAGCCCAGGCCGCCCTTGATGCCGCCGGTTTTGGCGCGTGACACATAGCAGGTGACGCCCGCGACCTTGGGGTCCTCGTGCGCGTCGACGACCACCTTGTGGTCGGGCCCGATCAGCTTGAAGGCGGTGTCGACCTCGCCGACGGGCTCGGCATGGGCGCCGCCCATCAGACCGAGGCTGAGGGCCAGGCGCAGTGGCCACGCGATCCGCCGGGTCGCGCGAGGGGTGGGTCGATCGAATGCTGGGCGCGAGTTCAAGCGGGGCAACATGGCATCTCCTGGGTGGAGCCGACAGGTTAGCAGGCCCCGCAGTTGAGGGCTCAGTCTTCGTCCTGGAAGCGCTGGCGGATGTCCAGCACCTCGTCCCAGCGCTCAAAGAAGACACGCACGCAATCGGGGTCGAAGTGGCTGCCGGCATGGGCCTGGATGTGTGCCGCAGCGGCCTCCAGCGTCCAGGCTTTTTTGTAGGGGCGCTCGGAGGTCAGGGCATCGAAGACATCAGCCACAGCAACGATGCGACTGAAGATGGGGATGGCCTCGCCTTTGAGGCCCTGCGGGTAGCCCGTGCCGTCGTACTTCTCGTGGTGGCCCAGGGCGATGGCGGCGCCAGCCTGCAGCACCAGGGAGGAGCTGTCTTTGAGGATCTCGTAGCCATAGCTGGCGTGCAGCTTCATCACCTCGAACTCTTCCGGCGTCAGGCGGCCGGGCTTGAGCAAGATGCTGTCGGTGATGCCGACCTTGCCGATGTCGTGCATGGGCGCGGCTTCCAGCAGCAGCTCTTGATCGGCCACGGGCAGGCCCAGGGCGCGCGCGATCAGCTCGGAGTAATGCGCCATACGCAGGATGTGGGCGCCGGTTTCGGGGTCGCGGTACTCGGCTGCCTTGGACAGGCGGATCACGGTTTCGCGCTCGCGCTGGACGATCTGGTTGGTGGCCTTGCGCACTTCCTCCGCCAGCCACTCGGCGCGGTCGGCCAGCTTGGCGCGGGCTTCGTTCAGGGCCTCCAGCGCGGCGTTCGCCTGCTGGCGCGCGGTCTCGGCCGCGGCATAGGCGCCGGCGTTGTCCAGGGCGATGGCGGCATAAGCGGCCAGGGTGCGAAAGATGGACTGCTCGCGTTCGCCGTAGGCATGGCTGTCGACCGCCTGCACCGCCATGACCCCGAGCAGTCGGTCTCCGATCAGCAGCGGGCTGAACATCATGCTTTGGGTTTCCAGCGGGCCCATCAGGTGTTCGGGTGGGTTGTTACGGGCTGCCATCGGATAGAACAGTTCGCAGCGCTCGCGGGCGCAGCGTGCGGTCAGCGACTGAGGGTCATGCAGCGAGATCAGCGGTGAGGGGAAATGATGGCGCGCCTCATTGATGAAGGCGGCCTTGAGCGCGTGCCCCCCGGGCTCCAGCAAGTAAACAAAGAACGAGGTCGTGTCCAGCAACTGGCCGAGGTGGCGGTAGAGCGCGGCAAACACCGCGTCGGTGTTGAGGCTTCCAGTGATCTCGCGGCCGACGCGCCCGAGGGTCTCCAGCGTGGCGCTGGCCTCCTGTAGTTGCGCGGCGCGCTGGCTTTCGGCCTGGGCCAGGCGGTGGTGGTACTCGGCCTCGGCACGGGCCAGGGCACTCTCCTGACGCACCTGCATGGCCATGGCGCGGTTGCGCGCATCGTCCAGGCGCTTGTTGTCGCGCGCGGCTGCGGCAGCCTGCCCATAATTTCGAGCCTGTGCGGCGTCGCCAGCCGCCGCGTAGGCGTTGGCGACTTCGTCGAGCAAATCACTGGGCAGGATGTAGCCCTTGATGCCATTGGCAATCTGCAGGGCCTGCAGCAGGAAGTGCAGGCTCGCACTCGGCGCTCGCTGACCCTCGGGGGCGGGTAGGGCATGTTGCTGGTAGAGCTCTGCGAAGACGCGCAGCACCTTGATCTGCTCATCACCGCTGCCCAGCTCGCGTGCGCGCAGCAAGGCGGAAGAAATTTTGCTCAGCGCTTGTTCGGGCTCGCCCAGACGGCCCAAGGCGCTGGCTTGGCCCCGCCAGCAGCGCAGCAGGTAAAAGAGCTCCCCCAGACTGGCGGCAATCGTCTCGGCATGCAAAAAGCAATCGAGTGCTGCGGCCGGTTCACCCATGTCCAGGGCCACATCGCCTTGGTACTGCAGGGCCAGGCTGTAGCGGCTGGCCCCTTGCAGCTCGCGCATGGACTCGAGAGCCTCGTTGAGGATGGCGTGTGCCTCGGGCAAGCGCCCGAGCAGGCGCAACACATTGCCGGTTTGCATTTGTGCGCTGCCCAGCGTGCCCGGCCAGCCGCTGGTTTGCGCCTGGGCGAGGGCCAGCTCATCCCACTCCAGGGCGGCGTCGAGGTCACCGAGCGAGGCAAAGTTGTCGGCCGCATTGCTGACCGAAAAGATGGCGTGGCGAATCTGGCCGCTTTCCAAGGCGCAATGGTGGGCTTGCAGGAAATGCTTGATGGCCTGGCCCAACTCGCCGGTGAAGGTGGCCACCAGGGCGCTGGCGCTGCTGACCCAGGCTTGCGCCGAGGCGGGCAGGGGTTGGTCTGGGTCGAACTGTTGCTGCAGACGGGCGGCCGTGCCCGGCGCGTCACGCCATGACGCATGGCTCAGCTGCATGGCCCGGATGATCTGCAGGCGCGTGCTGTCGCCGGCCGCACGGAAGTCGTCTTGCGCTTGATTGAGGCAGGCATCGCGGCCTGTGCTGTCACCGCGCTCCGTGCACAGCGCCGCACGCAAAATCTGGCCGTCACCGCAGCCCACCCGGTCGCCCAGCTGCGCGAAATTCTCGACCGCCGCTTCAGCGTATTGTTCGCCGGCATCGAGCTGGGCAAACAACCACGCCACCTCACCGAGCACCAGGAGCAGGCGTGCATGGCAGGCTTGGCGACGGCCTTCATTCCAGGCCACTTGCGTCAGCAGTTCTTCGGCTTCGTTGACCAGCAGCAGGGCTCGTTTGCAGTCGCGCTGGCGCAAGTGCCAGGCCAGGGCCGGGATGACGCTCAGTCGGTCCGTACCGTGCAGTGTGCTCAGCCTAGTTTCGAGGTCGATGACTTCAGGGTCGAGAGCAAACAGTTCCATGGCGGGCAAATGGGACTCCCTCGGCAGGAGTGCAGGTCTTGGGTCGGCTGCCAGTATCTGCTTGAAGCTCGTTGCCGGTGTCATGCTCGGGGCTGATTCGTCAAGTATTGCAGGTAGGTGCGTTTTTCTTCGCCGCCGGCTCAGCCGGCCGGCTTGCGTGCGCTTCCCAGATAGGTTTCGGCCACGCGTCCGTCGCCGGCCAGGGAGACCGCCGGTCCTTGCAAGGCGATGGCACCCGTCTCCAACACATAACCGTAATCGGCCACGTCCAGCGCTGCGCGGGCGTTCTGCTCCACCAGCAGCACGCTGACACCGCGCTCGCGCAAGGTGGTCACGATGCGGAAGATCTCTTTCACCACCAGCGGCGCCAGGCCCAGGCTGGGCTCGTCCAGCATCAGCACCTTGGGCCGGGCCATCAGGGCGCGGCCCACGGCCAGCATCTGGCGCTCGCCGCCGGACAGCGTGCCAGCCAGCTGCGCGCGCCTCTCCAGCAGACGCGGGAACAGCTCGAACACCTGGGGCAGCTGCTCGCGCCAGTCGCGCTGGCCGAGGCGCAGCGGCCGGTAGCCGCCCAGCAGCAGGTTGTCTTCCACGCTCATGGTGGTGAAGAGCTCGCGCTTTTCCGGCACCAGAGCCAGACCACGCATCACGCGTTCTTCCAGGCTCAGGCTGGCGATGTCCTCGCCGTCCAGCAGGATGCGGCCGCGCGCGGGCAGCACGCCCATCAAGGCGTTCAAGGTGGTGCTCTTGCCGGCGCCGTTGGGGCCGATGACCGTGACCACCTGGCCGGCCGGCAGGTCCAGATCGAGGCCGCTGAGCACCTCGGCGCGGCCGTAGCCGGCGTGCAGGCTGCGCACGCTCAGCAAGGGTGTGGGGGAACTCATAAGTTCAGCGTCCTGGCAGAGGCATTCAATGTTCGGTGCCGAGGTATGCGGCGCGCACCTCGGGGCTGGCCTGCACTTCGGCCGGCGTGCCTTCGATCAGCTTGGTGCCGAACTCCATCACCACCAGGCGGTCGGTCAAGCCCATCACGAACTCCATGTCGTGCTCGACCAGCAGCACGCTCAGGCCCTCGCGCTGCAGCTGCCGCAGAACCTCGGCCAGGGCCTGCTTTTCCTTGTGGCGCAGGCCGGCGGCGGGCTCGTCCAGCAGCAGCAGGGCGGGGTCGCTGCACAGGGCGCGGGCGATCTCCATCAGGCGTTGCGGGCCCAGGGCCAGATTGCCGGCCAGCTCATGCGCTTGCTCGGCCATGCCGATGCGGCGCAGCTGCAGCTCGGCCTCGCGGAACAGGCGCTGCTCCTCGGCGCGGTCCAGGCGCAGTAGAGCGCGCAGCGTGCCGCTGTGGCCGCGCAGGTAGGCGCCCAGGGCCACGTTCTCCAGCACGGTCATCTCGGCCATCATCTTGACGTGCTGGAAGGTGCGCGACACGCCGCGCCGGGCGATCTCGCGCGAGGGCAGGCCGGACACGTCCTCGCCGCGGAAATGCACCGCGCCGCCGCTGGCCGGCAGCACGCCGGTGATGAGGTTGAAGGTGGTGGATTTGCCGGCGCCGTTGGGGCCGATCAGGCCGATGATCTCGCCGGCCCGGATGCCAAAACTGACATCGTTCACGGCCACCAAGCCGCCGAATTGCTTGCGCAGACGCTCGACCTGCAAGAGCGGCTCGCCCGCCTGCGGCTTGGCGCGTTGCGGCAGGGGCGCGGCCTGGCTCCAATCTTGCGCTCGGCCCGGGCTGGGCCACCAGCGCTGCAGCAGCTGTTGGGCATAGGGCCAGAGTCCGCGCGGCGCATGCTGAAGCACCAGCACCAGCACGATGCCCAGCACGATGATCTCGAAATTGCCATTGCTGCCGAGCAGGGCGGGCAGCAGCTCCTTCAGCTCGTCTTCCACCAGCTTGAACACGCCGGCGCCGACAAAGGCGCCCCAGACGCTGGACACGCCGCCGACCACGGCCATGAACAGGTACTCGATGCCCATCTTCAGGCCGAAGGGGCTGGGGTTGACCGTGCGCTGCACATGGGCGAACAGCCAGCCCGAGGTGGAGGCCAGCAGGGCCGCCAGCACGAAGATGATGACCTTGTAGCGGAAGGTGGACACGCCCATGGCCTCGGCCATGGTGACGCCGCCGTTGAGCGCGCGGATGGCGCGGCCGGGTCGCGAGTCCAGCAGATTGCGCACCGCCAGCGCGGCCAGCAGGGCGATGCCCCAGATCAGGCCGTAGATGGCGCGGCCGTCTTGCAGGCTGATGCCGAAGAGCTGCAGAGCCGGCAGGCCCAGAATGCCGTCGTACTTGCCCAACAGCTCGAGGTTGGCCATGCTGAAGTTGAGGCTCAGCGCCCAGGCGATGGTCGCCAGGGGCAGGTAGTGGCCCGACATGCGCAGCGTCAGCAGGGCCAGCAACCAGGCCACACCTCCGGTCAGCAGCCAGCCGGCCAACAGGCCCAGCCAGGGCGAAAGGCCGAACTGGGTGCTCAGCACCGCCGTGCTGTAGGCGCCCAGGCCCACAAACGCGGCTTGGCCGAAAGAGGTCAGGCCGCCCACACCGGTCAGCAGCACCAGGCCCAGGCTGACCAGGGCGAACATGCCGATGTAGTTGAGCTGGGTGATCCAGAACTCGGGCACCGGCAGCAAGGGTAGGGAGAAGAGCAGGGCCAGGCCGAGCGCTGCGGGCAGGGTTTGTCGATTCAGGCGCATCGTCGTCAATGCTCGTCTTGGTGCGGGTTGCGCAGGGAGCGCCACAGCAGTACCGGCAGGATAGAGGTGAAGACGATCACCTCCTTGAATGCGCTGGCCCAGAAGGAACTGAAGGACTCCAGCAGTCCCACCAGCACCGCGCCCAGCGCCGCGCCGGGGTAGCTGGCCAGGCCGGCGAAGACGGCGGCGACGAAGCCTTTCAGGCCGATCAGAAAGCCGCTGTCGTAAAAAATTGTCGTGGTCGGGCTGATCAGCACGCCCGAGAGCGCGCCAATGAAGGCTGCCATGGCCAGGGACAGGCGCCCTGCCGAGTTGCTGGAGATGCCCATCAGTCGGGCGCCCAGGCGGTTCACCGCCGTGGCTCGCAAGGCCTTGCCATAAAGGCTGCGCTCGAAGAACAGCCAGAGCAGCACGATCAGAGCCAGCGAGGCCAGCAGGATGATCACCGTCTGCCCGGCAATGAAGAGCGGTCCGAGGGTGAAGCTGCTGTCCCAGAAGCTGGGGTTGCGTGAACCCTCGGCGCCAAAGAACAGCAAGCCCAGTCCGGTCAGGCTGAAATGCACGCCCACAGACACGATCAGCAGCACCAGCACCGAGGCATCGGCCAGGGGCTGGTAGGCGAGGCGGTAGAGCAGGGGACCCATGGGCGTGACGATGGCCAGGGTCAGCAGCACCTGCAGCAGCAGGGGCAGTTGCAAGGGTGCCGCCCACCAGGCGAGAGCACCCAGGGCTACGGGCCATGCAGCCGCTTTGGCCACTCGGATCAGCAGCGCGGCGGTCGCCTCACCCGCACGCCAGCCGGCCCAAAGGTCCAACAGCGCCACCAGAGCCGCCAAGCTCAGCAAAAACACCACAGTGCCGGGGCGCTGGCCTTGCTGCAGCGCGGCCAAGGTGAGCGCTCCGAAGGCCACGAACTCACCTTGCGGAATGAAGATCACCCGGGTCACGGTGAACACCAGCACGGTGGCCAGTGCCAGCAGGGCGTAGATGGCGCCGTTGCTTAGGCCGTCGAGCATCAGGATGCTGGCAATCGATAGATCCATGGAGTGCTTGGTTCGGTGCTCGCGGCAGGGCGCTGGAGCCCCGACTCTAATCAAGCCCTGCAGGCCCGCAGCTCGGGGCAGGGCCGCATTGACAAACGCGCACGCTGAAGCAGGTGTGAGAGTCAGCCGCTAGACTGGTCCGTTTCGACCTCCTTGTCACTGTCCTTGTCATGCCCGGCCTTGCCCCTCTGCTAGAAATCGACGGCCATTTGGCCCGCATCACGCTGCGTCGGCCGCGCTTGGCCAATCGGCTGGAGCCTAGTGATCTGCAGTGTTTGCAGCAGCAGTTGCAGCTGGTGAACGAACGCCCGGAGCTGCGCGTGCTGCTGCTGCGCGGTGAGGGACGGCATTTCTGCAGCGGCTTCAATATCGGCGCAGTGCCGGGGCTCAATGCGGGCGCCCTGTTTGAGCAACTCAGCGATGCCTGGGAGAACGCCCGGCCGGTGACCGTGGCGCAGATCCAGGGCGGGGTCTACGGCGGTGCCACCGACCTGGCGTTGGCCTGCGACTTCCGCCTCGGCCAGCCCGCCTGCGAAATGTTCGTGCCGGCGGCCCGGCTGGGTCTGCATTTCTATCGCGGTGGCATGGAGCGCTACGTCACTCGCCTGGGGCTGCCCTGGGCCAAAAAGGTGTTGCTGGCTGGCGCCACACTCGATGCGCAGGGGATGCTGCGCAGTGGCTTTCTCGACCAGCTGCTGCCCGACGCAGCGGCGCTTGAGTCTGCGACTGAAGCCTTGGTGGCTCAGCTGCTGGCCATGGCGCCGCTGGCGCTGTTGGGCATGAAAAAACACTTGAATGCCATCGCGCGCGACAGGCTAGACCCGATGGCTCTGCAAGCGGATGTGGCCGAAGCCAATGCGTCGGAGGATCTGGCCGAGGGTGTGGCAGCCTGGCAGGAGCGCCGGGAACCTCGTTTTCAGGGCCGTTGAGTGGCCTGAAAACGCATCGTGGCGGGGGCATTCACGCAGCGGTCAACGCTGCTCTAGGGGAATCCCCTCCCTCTGTGTCCGGGGCCGTCTGAGTGCTACCGTGCCGGATTGGCCTCCAGATAGTGGAAAATAGAGGGGTTGGCTCAGGTGGCCGGCTGCTTCGGAGACGGAGTCATCGGCCCACCCTGGCAAGCTCCCACTAACTCACTATCAGGACCGACGTGGCCAAGGACAGTACTAAAACGACCATCGAAGCCGATGGTCTGCGTTACCGCTCTAAAGCACCAGGTTCGCCGTTTGCGGCGACCTCTTCCTTTGGTGCCGCAACCATGTCGTGCTTTTTGTGCGGCAAGCACCGCCCGCGCGCGATGCTGAAATCCAAGAAGCTCTTGGGCAAGTCGCAGCCGGTCTGCGCACCGTCGTGCAAGGAACTCGACGAACAACTCAGCAAGGGCTGAGCCGGGCGCGAAAGCGCCTTCTAGCCGGTGCGCTGCTTCAGACCTGCTGTCTGAAGCAGCGTCCGCACACTGCCCGATAGCGGGCGTTGCCGCCAATCTCCACTTGATTGCCTTCGGTGACCTTGCGGTTGTTGGCGTCCACACGCATATTCATCGTCGCCTTGCGGCCGCAGTTGCAGATGGTCTTCATCTCATCCATCTCGTCCGCCAAAGCCAGTAAGGTGGCAGAGCCAGGGAACAGTTCGCCCTGGAAATCGGTACGCAAGCCGTAGCAAATCACCGGCACATTGCGTACGTGCGCCAGTTCATGCAGCGCCCAGACCTGGGGCTTGAGCAGAAACTGCGCCTCGTCGATCAAGACGCATGACACCTCAGGCAGTTGCAGCGCCATCGCCAAGAAATCAGTTTCCGGACCGAAGACCTCGGCCTCGCGTTGCGGACCCAGCCGTGAGGTGATGGTGCCGCGCCCGTATCGATCGTCGAGCTGTGCGGTGAAGAGCCGCACGCCGTGGCCGCGTTCCTCGTAGTTGTGTGCCACTTGCAGCAGGGCGGTTGATTTGCCTGCATTCATGGCTGCGTAGCGAAAAAACAGTTTGGCCATATCAGAGGCTGGAGCGGCAAAAGTGGTGGAAAGTCAGCCCGGGAGGGCGGATTGGCGCGACCAGCGCCCGCATATGAGGGGGTGGGCCCCTCGGCGAGCGCGATTGTGACAAAACCTGGGGCAAGCGAGGTAGTCAAAGCCGCTCCGAGCCGCCTACTATGGTCTAGAGGGCAGAGGAAAGTAGTCCAGCACATCCAGGCCTAGGCGCCCCTCGCGCTGACGGTCGGCACCGTGAACCCGCGACAACAATGAGCAAAGACACCTACACCAGCGTCAGTGACAACGGTCTGCGTTACGAGTCCAAACTGGGCGGCTCGCCCTTCCTGGGTAGCGGCCACACCCGCTCCTGCTTCAAGTGCGGCAAACACCGCACTCCCAACAATTTGCAGTCCAAGCGCGTCCTCGGTCGCACCGAAGTCGTGTGCAAGCCGGCTTGCGCCAAGCCCAAAGATCAGGCTTGAGGGGCGGGCTCCGCGGCGGAGGGCAACTGCCAGGAGTCGGGGCTCATGATGACGAGCCCCTGAGCGCGGGCGCGTTTGGCCAGGGCCAGCACGGCCCGGTCACGTGAAAACAACCATTGGGCGCCTTGGGAAATCGCCAGATCGATGAACTTTTGATCGTCTGGATCCCGGCAAATCAGGCGCACGGCCGGTGGGCTGGCTGCCTCAATCATGTGGCACAAGCGCGCGAAATGGTCTTCGATCCAAACGAGGTCGGGTTCAAAGGCGGCGGCAACGCCGCGCGCGAGCACGTGGCGCAGTTCATCGAGCATGGCGGGCTGGCCGATCCAGCGCAGCTGCCCATGGCTGACCGCCGCCGTCAGCGCGCTGACGCGTGCGTCGCGAAAAACCAGCCAGTCCATCACCACTTGCGTGTCGATGACGGCTTGGAGTGGCCGCGCGTCTGAATTCGGATCTCGAAGCATCAAGGTTTCAATGGAGTGAGCGGGTCAAATCGCGGCCTGAGCTCAGCGGACCCTGGCTGAGTATGCGTGCCTGTGCGCCACGTCGCGCGCCGCAGCATAGCTGCTCGAGAGCCTCGCGCTTGTGCCACTTCGGCAATGTGTTCTACAATCGTGGGCTCTTCAGCAGGCCTTGCTGAGAATTTTCCATGGATTCACGGAAAACTGTCGACGGTGTTTTGTCCTGTCGGCCGCTTCATTCTTGAGTCTTTGTGAAGGTTTCAGGCGTGTGTCGTATCCCGCGTAGGTGCCGGGTGCGCAGCGTCAGCCGGTCAAGGTTTGCGCTCATCCTGAGTGATGCTGCTGAAGTGTGTGACTTCAAACGGGAACAAGTTACTTATGCCAACCATCAATCAGCTCGTGCGCCACGGCCGTCAGGCCGAGGTCACGAAATCCAAGTCGCCGGCAATGCAGAATTGCCCGCAGCGCCGCGGCGTTTGCACCCGCGTGTACACCACGACTCCGAAGAAGCCTAACTCGGCTCTGCGTAAGGTTGCCAAGGTGCGCCTGACCAACGGCTTCGAGGTCATCTCCTACATCGGCGGTGAAGGCCACAACCTGCAAGAGCACAGCGTGGTGCTGGTGCGCGGCGGTCGTGTCAAGGACTTGCCGGGTGTGCGTTACCACATCGTGCGCGGTTCGCTGGACTTGCAAGGCGTGAAAGACCGCAAGCAGTCGCGTTCCAAGTACGGCGCGAAGCGTCCCAAGAAGTAATCAAAGAGTCATGTCGGCCCGGCATATTGCTGGCGCTAGACGTTTTTGCGGTTTCTGCCATTCCCCTGTTTGGCAATGACCGAGTAAGTGGATGCCCCCAGAAGTCGGTGGTCATCCGAAGGTGCAGGGCATTTGCCCGTACCCACTGAAGCAAGAGGAAGAATCCCATGCCACGTCGTCGCGAAGTACCCAAGCGCGAGATCCTGCCTGATCCCAAGTTCGGCAATGTTGATCTGTCCAAGTTCATGAACGTCATCATGGAATCGGGCAAGAAGGCCGTTGCAGAGCGCATCATCTACGGTGCCCTGGAACAAGTCGAAAAGAAGGTTGGCAAGGACCCGCTGGAAGTGTTCCTGGTCGCCTTGAATAACGTCAAGCCGATGGTCGAAGTGAAGTCCCGCCGCGTTGGCGGTGCGAACTACCAAGTTCCCGTGGAAGTTCGTCCCGTCCGCCGGATGGCTCTGGCCATGCGTTGGTTGAAGGAATCGGCCCGCAAGCGTGGTGAAAAATCCATGTCGCAGCGTCTGGCCAATGAGTTGCTGGAAGCAGCTGAAGGCCGTGGCGGCGCCATGAAGAAGCGTGACGAAGTTCACCGCATGGCAGAAGCCAACAAGGCCTTCTCGCACTTCCGCTTCTAAACTAGTTCGATTCAGCCGCCCCGGGTTTCTACTGACCCGTTGGCGGCTCCTGCCTTTCTGGAGTGACATCATGGCACGCAAGACCCCCATCGAGCGCTACCGCAATATCGGTATCTCGGCGCACATCGACGCTGGCAAGACCACGACGACCGAGCGGATCCTCTTCTACACCGGTGTGAACCACAAGATCGGTGAAGTGCATGATGGCGCCGCCACCATGGACTGGATGGAGCAAGAGCAAGAGCGCGGCATCACGATCACATCGGCTGCCACGACCTGCTTCTGGAAGGGCATGGACGCTTCGCGCGCCGAGCACCGCATCAACATCATCGACACCCCCGGACACGTGGACTTCACCATTGAAGTCGAGCGCTCGATGCGCGTGTTGGACGGCGCCTGCATGGTGTACTGCGCCGTGGGCGGCGTGCAGCCGCAGTCGGAAACCGTCTGGCGCCAAGCCAACAAGTACAAGGTGCCTCGTCTGGCCTTCGTCAACAAGATGGACCGCACGGGCGCGAACTTCTACAAGGTCTATGACCAGATGAAGACTCGCCTGAAGGCCAATCCTGTGCCGGTGGTGCTGCCGATTGGTGCAGAAGAAAACTTCAAGGGCGTGATCGACCTGACCGTCATGAAGGCCATCTACTGGGACGAAGCGTCCCAAGGCATGAAGTTCGACTACCGCGACATCCCCGCTGAAATGCAGGCTGACGCCCAGAAATGGCGCGACAACCTGGTGGAAGCCGCCGCCGAGTCGAACGAAGACATGATGAACAAGTACCTGGAAACCGGTGAACTCAGCGACGCTGAGATCATGCAGGGCATCCGTGCACGTACTTTGGCTGCCGAAATCCAGCCGATGTTCTGCGGTACCGCATTCAAGAACAAGGGCGTGCAGCGCATGCTGGACGGCGTGATCGACTTCATGCCTTCGCCGATCGACGTCCCGCCAGTTCCTGGTACCGACGAAGACGACCAGCCTGCAACCCGTGAAGCTTCGGACAGCGCCAAGTTCTCGGCTCTGGCCTTCAAGCTGATGACCGACCCGTATGTTGGTCAGCTGACCTTCGTGCGCGTCTATTCGGGCGTGCTGAAGTCGGGCGACTCGGTGTTCAACCCGATTCGCGGCAAGAAGGAGCGTATCGGTCGTATTCTGCAGATGCACGCCAACCAGCGTGAAGAAATCTCGGAGATTCTGGCCGGTGACATCGCAGCTTGCGTGGGCCTGAAGGACGTGACGACCGGCGAAACGCTGTGCGATCCGGAATCGATCATCACCTTGGAAAAGATGGTGTTCCCGGAGCCGGTGATTTCGCAGGCTGTTGAGCCGAAGACCAAGGCCGACCAGGAAAAGATGGGTATCGCCCTGGGCCGTCTGGCCAAGGAAGATCCGTCTTTCCGTCTGCGTACCGATGAAGAATCGGGTCAGACCATCATTTCCGGCATGGGCGAGCTCCACCTGGAAATTATTGTCGACCGCATGAAGCGCGAATTCGGCGTCGAAGCCAACGTCGGCAAGCCGCAAGTGGCCTACCGCGAAACCATCCGCAAGTCGGCCACCGACGTGGAAGGCAAGTTCGTGCGTCAGTCGGGCGGTAAGGGTCAGTATGGCCACGTCGTGCTGACGGTCGAACCGCAAGAAGCAGGCAAGGGCTTCGAGTTCGTCGACGCCATCAAGGGCGGTGTGGTTCCTCGCGAATTCATCCCCGCCGTGGAAAAGGGCATCATCGACAGTCTGCCGAATGGCGTGCTGGCCGGTTTCCCGGTCGTGGACGTGAAGGTCACGCTGACTTTCGGTTCGTACCACGAAGTGGACTCGAACGAAAACGCCTTCAAGATGGCCGCTTCGATGGGCTTCAAGGACGGCTGCCGCAAGGCTTCGCCGGTGATCCTGGAGCCGATGATGGCCGTGGAAGTCGAGACGCCTGAAGACTACGCCGGTAACGTGATGGGCGATCTGTCCAGCCGCCGCGGCATGGTTCAGGGCATGGACGACATGGTCGGTGGCGGCAAGGTCATCAAGGCCGAAGTTCCGCTGTCGGAAATGTTCGGCTACTCGACGACCCTGCGCTCGGCCACACAAGGCCGCGCCACGTACACCATGGAGTTCAAGCACTACAGCGAAGCTCCGAAGAACGTGGCTGACGCCATCATCACCGCACGCGGTAAGTGATGCACCTGAAGCGCTGAATCCAGGCTGGATTCGGCGCTTCTCCTCATTCGAGAACGTCTTCGTCAAGTGCTGCCTGGTTGCCAGTCGCCGGGATTGAATGCCTTGACGGAAACGCTAAACCCTGAGACTGGCGACCTGTTCTTTTTGGAGCAATTGCAATGGCAAAGAGTAAATTTGAACGCACCAAGCCGCACGTCAACGTCGGCACCATCGGTCACGTGGACCATGGCAAGACGACCCTGACGGCTGCGATCGCAACCGTGCTGTCGAAGAAGTTCGGCGGCGAGGCCAAGGCCTACGACCAGATCGACGCTGCACCTGAAGAAAAGGCACGCGGCATCACGATCAATACCGCCCACGTTGAGTACGAAACGGCCAACCGCCACTACGCTCACGTTGACTGCCCCGGCCACGCTGACTATGTGAAGAACATGATCACCGGCGCCGCACAGATGGACGGCGCGATCCTGGTGTGCTCGGCCGCTGACGGCCCGATGCCCCAGACCCGCGAGCACATCCTGCTGGCTCGCCAAGTGGGCGTGAAGTACATCATCGTGTTCCTGAACAAGTGCGACATGGTGGATGACGCCGAGCTGCTGGAGCTGGTGGAAATGGAAGTGCGCGAGCTGCTGTCCAAGTACGACTTCCCCGGCGACGACACCCCCATCATCAAGGGTTCGGCCAAGCTGGCTCTGGAAGGCGACACGGGCGATCTGGGCGAGCAAGCCATCATGCGCTTGGCTGATGCCCTGGACACCTACATCCCCCAGCCTGAGCGTGCCGTGGACGGCGCCTTCCTGCTGCCGGTGGAAGACGTGTTCTCGATCTCGGGTCGTGGCACCGTGGTGACCGGTCGCGTTGAGCGCGGCATCATCAAGGTCGGCGAAGAAATCGAAATCGTCGGTATCCGCGACGTGCAGAAGACCACCGTGACTGGCGTGGAAATGTTCCGCAAGCTGCTGGACCAAGGTCAAGCTGGCGACAACGTCGGTATCCTGCTGCGCGGCACCAAGCGCGAAGACGTCGAGCGCGGCCAAGTGCTGAGCAAGCCGGGTTCGATCAAGCCGCACACGCACTTCACTGCTGAAGTCTATGTGCTGAGCAAGGAAGAAGGCGGCCGTCACACTCCGTTCTTCAACAACTACCGTCCCCAGTTCTACTTCCGTACGACTGACGTGACCGGTGCTGTTGAGCTGCCCGCGGACAAGGAAATGGTCATGCCTGGCGACAACGTCGGCATCACCGTGAAGCTGATCGCTCCGATCGCCATGGAAACCGGTCTGCGCTTCGCTATCCGCGAAGGTGGCCGTACCGTGGGTTCGGGTGTGGTTGCCACCATCCTGGCCTAACACTTTTGCGTGACCAGTCCGCTAGGCTGCTTTCGGCAGCCAAGCGGGCTTCACCTACTTCGCGGTACTCAAGTGATTGAGTCCGCACGCTCTTTGAAGGAATCGTCATGCAAAAGCAAAAGATCCGCATCCGCCTGAAGGCGTTTGACTACAAGCTGATCGACCAATCGGCTGCCGAGATCGTGGAAACCGCCAAGCGCACTGGCGCGATCGTCAAGGGCCCCGTGCCCCTGCCGACACGCTTCGAGCGTTTCGACATCCTGCGTTCGCCGCACGTCAACAAGTCTTCGCGCGACCAGTTCGAAATCCGTACCCACCAACGTCTGATGGACATCGTGGACCCGACGGACAAGACTGTTGATGCACTGATGAAGCTCGACCTGCCTGCCGGCGTCGACGTTGAAATCAAGCTGCAGTGATCATTTGAGTGCCAGAGTTGCCGTGAGGCGGCGCCAGGCACTTGAGCCGATCTAAGAAGAGGGCGATTCGAAAGGGTCGCCCTTTTTCTATGGTGAGTCCAGCTGGCCTTGCGCATTCCTCAGGGTTCACGCTATACTCGCCAGCTTTTCCGCGGTGGAATTTTCCGGCGCGGAATTTGGCGCATCGTGTCCGGCAGGGCCTTCTCAAGAGGTTTTGTGCGTACGGTGCACTGGTCAGCCCGGCCAATCGATGTCGGGTGTATGTAAATGGCTTCCAGGGTCAACCTGTGGGGCTGGAGAAAAACCATGAGTCTAAGCAATCGTCTCGGATTGCTGGGCCGCAAGGTGGGCATGATGCGCATCTTCACGGACGACGGCGATGCCGTTCCTGTGACGGTGCTGGATGTGTCCAACAACCGCGTGTCCCAGATCAAGACCGTAGAGACCGACGGCTACACCGCCATTCAAGTGGTGTTCGGTGAGCGCAAAGCATCGCGCGTTACCAAGCCGGAAGCCGGCCACCTTGCCAAGGCAGGTGTGGAAGCCGGTCGTGTCATGAGCGAATTCCGTGTTGCCGCCGAAGTGGCTGCCGAATACAAGCCGGGCGCGCAAGTGCCGGTCTCGCTGTTCGCAGCGGGTCAACTGGTGGACGTGCAAGGCACATCCATCGGTAAGGGCTTTGAGGGCACCATCAAGCGCCACAACTTCAGCTCGCAGCGTGCCTCGCACGGTAACAGCCGCTCGCACAATGTTCCTGGTTCCATCTCGATGGCGCAGGATCCGGGCCGCGTGTTCCCGGGCAAGAAGATGTCGGGTCACCTGGGTGACGTGACGGTGAGCGTGCAGAACCTGGACATCGTGCGCGTTGACGAAGCTCGTCAACTGCTGCTGGTCCGCGGTGCTGTGCCGGGTTCGAAGAATGGCCACGTTGTCGTTCGCCCCGCCGTCAAGGTCAAGCTCAAGAAGGGAGCCATCTGATGCAGCTCGAGCTCCTGAATGAGCAAGGTCAGGCCACCGCCAAGGTGGACGCTCCTGATACGCTGTTTGCTCGCGATTACAACGAAGCCCTGGTGCACCAGGTGGTCGTGGCCTTCCAGGCCAACGCTCGCCAAGGCACTCGCGCCCAGAAGGACCGCGAACAAGTCAAGCACTCGACCAAGAAGCCGTTCCGTCAAAAGGGAACTGGTCGCGCACGTGCTGGTATGACGTCTTCGCCGCTGTGGCGCGGGGGCGGTCGGATTTTCCCGAACATGCCCGACGAAAACTTCACCCACAAGCTGAACAAGAAGATGTATCGCGCCGGTATGGCCGCCATCTTGTCGCAGCTGGCCCGTGAAGGTCGTCTGGCCGTGATCGATTCGATCACGCTGGAAGCTCCCAAGACCAAGCTGTTGGCCGCCAAGTTCAAGGCCATGGGCCTGGAATCAGTGATGCTGATCGCTGATCAGATGGACGACAACCTGCTGCTCGCTTCGCGCAACCTGGCCAATGTGCTGGTGTGCGAGCCGCGCTACGCGGATCCGCTGTCGCTGGTCTTCTACAAGAAGGTGCTGGTGACCAAGGCCGCTATGGAGCAACTCCAGGAGATGCTGGCATGAGCGCCCCTAAGTATTCTGAAGGCCGTCTGGCCTCAGTGCTGCTCGCTCCCATCGTGTCCGAAAAGGCCACGGCGGTTGCTGAAAAGCACAACCAAGTGTTGTTCAAGGTGCTGCGCGACGCCACCAAGCCGGAAATCAAGGCCGCTGTTGAACTGATGTTCAAGGTCGAGGTTGAGGCCGTGAACGTTGTCAACGTCAAGGGCAAGGTCAAGAAGTTCGGTCGTTCGATCGGCCGTCGTGACCACGTCAAGAAGGCTTATGTTTCGCTGAAGGCGGGCCAAGAGCTCAACTTCTCCGGGGAGGCTGCGTAATGGCCGTCGTTAAAGTCAAGCCAACCTCGCCCGGCCGCCGTGCCGTCGTGAAGGTGGTGCATTCGCACCTGCACAAGGGCGCTCCGGAAGCTTCGCTGCTGGAACCGCAAAAGCAAAATGCTGGCCGTAACAACAACGGTCACATCACGATTCGCCACAAGGGCGGTGGTCATAAGCACCACTACCGTGTGGTCGACTTCAAGCGCAACAAGGACGGCATTCCCGCGAAGGTTGAGCGCATTGAGTACGACCCGAACCGTACGGCCCACATCGCTCTGGTGTGCTATGCCGACGGCGAGCGTCGTTACATCATCGCTCCGCGTGGTCTGGAAGTGGGTTCGACAGTTTTGAGCGGCGCGGAAGCCCCGATCAAGGCCGGTAACACCCTGCCTATCCGCAACATCCCCGTGGGTTCCACCATCCATTGCGTCGAAATGCTGCCCGGTAAGGGTGCGCAAATCGCTCGCTCGGCTGGCGTGTCCGTGGTGCTGATGGCTCGCGAAGGCGTCTACGCCCAGCTGCGTCTGCGCTCGGGTGAAGTTCGTCGCATCCACATCGACTGCCGCGCCACGATTGGCGAAGTGTCCAACGAAGAGCATCAGCTGCGCCAGTACGGCAAGGCCGGCGCGATCCGCTGGAAGGGCATCCGACCGACCGTTCGTGGTACCGCCATGAACCCGGTGGATCACCCGCACGGTGGTGGTGAAGGTCGTACCGGTGAAGGCCAGGCGCCTGTGTCGCCGTGGAACACCCTCACGAAGGGCTTCCGCACTCGTAACAACAAGCGCACGCAGACGTTCATCGTTTCGCGTCGCAAGAAGTAAAGGGTAGGCCATGACTCGTTCACTGAAGAAGGGCCCGTTCATTGACCACCACCTCTTGGCCAAGGTCGAGAAGGCGGTTGCTGCCAAGGACAAGAAGCCTATCAAGACCTGGTCGCGTCGCTCGACGATCCTGCCCGAGTTCATCGGTCTGACGATCGCTGTGCACAACGGCAAGCAACACGTTCCCGTTTATGTGTCGGACCAGATGGTCGGCCACAAGCTGGGTGAATTCGCACTGACCCGCACCTTCAAAGGCCATCCGGCCGACAAGAAGGCCGGGAAGAAGTAAGGATGCCAACGATGGAAACCAAAGCAATCGTTCGCGGCGTTCGCCTCTCGTGTGACAAGGGCCGCCTGGTGGCGGACCTGATCCGCGGCAAGAAGGTGGACCATGCGCTCAACATCCTGGAATTCACCCAGAAGAAGGCGGCCCTGATCATCAAGAAGGCGCTGGAAAGCGCCATCGCCAACGCCGAACACAACGACGGCGCTGACATTGATGAGCTCAAGGTCACCACGATCTATGTGGAGCAAGGTGCCACGCTGAAGCGTTTCTCTGCCCGCGCTAAAGGCCGTGGCAATCGCATCAGCAAGCCCACCTGCCACATCTTCGTGTCGGTCGGCAACTGAAGGCTGAAGGAAGACTATGGGACAGAAAATTCATCCGACCGGTTTTCGTCTGCCGGTCACGCGTAACTGGGCTTCGCGTTGGTACGCGAACAACCAGAACTTCGCGACCATGCTGGCTGAAGACCTGCAAGTCCGGGAGTTCCTGAAGGCTCGCCTGAAGAACGCCGCTGTGTCGCGCGTTCTGATTGAGCGCCCCGCCAAGAACGCCCGCATCACCATTTACTCGGCTCGTCCGGGTGTGGTGATCGGCAAGAAGGGCGAGGACATCGAAAGCCTGAAGGCCGAGCTGACCAAGCGTCTGGGCGTGCCGGTGGCTGTGAACATCGAAGAAGTGCGCAAGCCTGAAATCGATGCTCAGCTGATCGCCGACTCGATCACCCAGCAGCTGGAAAAGCGCATCATGTTCCGCCGCGCTATGAAGCGTGCGATGCAGAATGCGATGCGTCTGGGTGCTCAAGGCATCAAGATCATGTCGTCGGGCCGTCTGAACGGCATCGAAATCGCTCGTTGCGAGTGGTACCGTGAAGGCCGCGTGCCTCTTCACACCCTGAAGGCTGACATCGACTACGGCTTCTCCGAAGCCAGCACGACGTACGGCATCATCGGTGTGAAGGTGTGGGTCTACCGCGGTGACCGCCTGGCCAACGGCGATGCGCCGGTGATCAAGAGCGAAGCCGGTGAAGACGATCGTCGCCCGCGTCGCAACGCCCGTCCTGGCGCCCCCGCCGGCCGTGGCCGTCCGGGTGGTGACCGTGGTCCGCGTGGTGAAGGCGGCGACAAGCCGGCTGCCACCGGTGACGCAGCCCAGCCCGCTGCCAAGCGTGTCGTCCGCAAGGTCGCACCCGCTGGCGGCGAGGCCAAAGGAGAATAAACATGCTGCAACCAGCTCGTCGCAAATACCGCAAGGAGCAAAAGGGCCGTAACACTGGTGTTGCCACCCGTGGTGCTGCCGTGTCTTTCGGTGACTTCGGTCTGAAGGCCACCGAACGCGGTCGCCTGACGGCTCGTCAAATCGAAGCTGCACGTCGTGCAATCTCGCGCCATATCAAGCGCGGTGGTCGCATCTTCATCCGCATCTTCCCCGACAAGCCGATCTCCCAGAAGCCTGCTGAAGTCCGGATGGGTAACGGCAAGGGCAACCCGGAGTACTACGTCGCTGAAATTCAGCCTGGCAAGGTGCTCTACGAGATCAACGGTGTGCCGGAAGCCCTGGCTCGCGAAGCGTTCACTCTGGCTGCTGCAAAGCTGCCGCTGAGCTGCACCTTCGTGACCCGCCAGGTCGGCACCTGAAGCGGAGAACACCATGAAAGCATCTGAACTGCGTGGCAAGGATGTCGCTGCCTTGGAAAAGGAAGTGACCGACCTGCTGAAGGCCCATTTCGGCCTCCGCATGCAAAAGGCGACCCAACAGTTGACCAACCACACCGTGCTGGGCAACACGCGCCGCGACATCGCTCGTGTCAAGACTGTTTTGGCCGAGAAGAAGAAGGGAGCCGCGAAATGACGCAAGCTCAAGAGAAGAACACGCGCACCCTGGTGGGTCGCGTGGTCAGCGACAAGCGCTCCAAGACCGTCACGGTCCTGGTCGAGCGTCGCGCCAAGCACGAGCTCTACGGCAAGATCGTGGCCCGTTCCCGCAAGTACCACGCCCATGATGAAAATGGCGAGTACAAGATGGGTGACGTCGTCGAGATCGCTGAAGGCCGCCCGCTGTCCAAGACCAAGAGCTGGGTTGTGACCCGCCTGGTCGAGAAGGCACAAGTGGTCTGATCGCTGCTAGACATGTCTTTCGCGGGGTCTTAGTGCCCTGATTGACAGGAATGACCGGAACGCTGGAATACTGGCGCCCGGTCATTTTTCATTTTCGGAGGTGCTTTCTCTTGTCGCATGGGCCTTCTGTGCGCGATGAGTTCGTTGCTTCCAATTCCGCCACCCAACCAAAAGGACAACTCCATGCTGAAGATTGGCGATCGCCTGCCCGCTGCGACCTTGCAAGAATTCATTGAAGTCGAAGGCGAGGGTTGCTCCCTCGGTCCGAATAAGTTCGCTGTTGACGCCCTGGTGGCTGGCAAGAAGATTGCCATCTTTGCTTTGCCCGGCGCCTTCACGCCGACTTGTTCCGCCCAGCATGTGCCTGGCTATGTGCAGCAGGCTGCGGCTCTGCGCGCCGCTGGTGTTGATGAGATCTGGTGCCTGTCTGTCAATGACGCATTCGTGATGGGAGCTTGGGGCCGCGAGCAAAAGACTGCAGGCAGCGTGCGCATGATGGCTGACGGTAGCGCTGAGTTCACCAAAGCAACGGGATTGACTCTGGACCTGACGGCGGGTGGGCTCGGTCTGCGATCGCAGCGCTACTCCATGCTGATCGTCGATGGAGTTGTCAAGACGCTCAATATTGAAGCTCCGGGCAAGTTTGAAGTCAGCGACGCCTCGACCATGCTGAGCCAGGCGCAACAGGCCTGAGCTCACGCGGCGCCGTTCGGCGCCGCACATCGTCGGGCGCTTGCATGGCACAGGCCTCGTGAGAGGCTGAGTACTCAATTGTTTTGCAAATCGCGCTTGACGGCGCCAGAGCTTCTGGTGCACAATCTAAAGCTTCGCCGAACGCAAGGCGCATCTAGTGATGCGTTATGGCCTCGGATCCGCCCTCAACTGCTGGGCGCGAAACTCACACAGGAGTGCTGAGGATCGCGTTTGGTCAACGGGCCCAAGACTGACCGATGAGCTTTGTGCGTCATGCATGGGGTGATTTGGGAAAAGTTGGGGATAGACATGATTCAAATGCAATCGCGACTTGATGTCGCGGACAACACTGGCGCTAAATCCGTCATGTGCATCAAGGTGCTTGGTGGTTCCAAGCGTCGTTATGCCGGGATTGGTGACATCATCAAGGTCAGCATCAAAGAAGCTGCGCCTCGTGCCCGAGTGAAAAAGGGTGAGGTTTACAGCGCTGTGGTGGTTCGTACCGCCAAGGGCGTTCGTCGTCAAGATGGCTCTTTGGTCAAGTTCGACGGCAATGCCGCCGTGCTGCTGAACGCCAAGCTCGAGCCGATCGGCACTCGCATCTTCGGCCCCGTTACGCGTGAACTGCGTACGGAGCGTTTCATGAAGATCGTGTCGCTGGCGCCTGAGGTTCTCTGAGCTCAGCCACAGACAAAGGTATTGCCATGAACAAGATTCGCACAGGCGACGAGGTCATCGTTCTGACCGGCCGTGACAAAGGTAAGCGCGGCGCGGTTTCGCAACGCGTGGATGCTGATCACATCGTCGTCGACGGCATCAATGTCGTCAAAAAGCACGTCAAGCCCAACCCGATGAAGGGTACCACCGGTGGTGTGGTGGACAAGACGATGCCTATCCATCAATCCAACGTGGCGATTTTCAACGCTGCATCCGGCAAAGCCGATCGCGTGGGCATCAAGCTCACCGCCGATGGCAAGAAGGTGCGCGTTTACAAGTCGACCGGCGAAGAGATCAAGGCTTAAGGGGTTCGACATGGCTCGTTTGCAAGCGTTTTATCGCGAAAAAGTTGTGCCCGACCTCTCGACGAAGTTTGGTTACAAGTCGGTCATGGAAGTGCCGCGCATCACCAAGATCACACTGAATATGGGTGTGAGCGAGGCCGTTGCCGACAAGAAGGTCATGGACCACGCTGTGGGTGACTTGACCAAGATCGCCGGCCAGAAGCCCGTCGTGACGAAGTCGAAGAAGGCGATTGCCGGCTTCAAGATTCGTGACTCGGTGCCTATCGGCTGCATGGTCACACTGCGTGGCGTCCAGATGTATGAATTCCTGGATCGCTTTGTGACGATCGCGCTGCCGCGCGTTCGTGACTTCCGTGGTATCTCGGGTCGCTCGTTCGACGGACGTGGCAACTACAACATCGGCGTCAAAGAACAGATCATCTTCCCTGAGATCGACTATGACAAGGTGGATGCGCTGCGTGGTCTGAACATCAGCATCACCACTACCGCCAAGACGGACGACGAAGCCAAGGCTCTCCTGGCTGCGTTCAAGTTTCCGTTCAAGAACTGAGGTGACTCGTGGCTAAAACTTCACTTATTCAACGTGAACTGAAGCGCGATGCGTTGGTGGCCAAGTACGCTAAGAAATACGCGGAACTGAAGGCAATCATCAACGACGCGAAGAAGTCGGACGAAGAGCGCTACATCGCTCGCCTGGAGCTGCAGAAGCTGCCTCGCAATGCCTACCCGACCCGTCAGCGTAATCGCTGCGCGTTGACTGGCCGTCCCCGCGGTACTTTCCGCAAGTTCGGCCTGGGCCGTAACAAGATTCGTGAGCTGGCCTTCAAGGGCGACATCCCCGGTGTCGTCAAGGCCAGCTGGTAATCGGCACGATTAGGAGATTTCGCAAATGAGCATGAGTGATCCTATCGCCGATATGCTGACCCGCATTCGCAACGCCCAAAGCGTTGAGAAGCCCAGCGTCGTGATGCCTTCCTCCAAGTTGAAGATCGCGATCGCCAAAGTCCTGAAGGACGAGGGCTATATCGACAGTTTCGCAGTGCGCGGTGAAGCCGCTCGCCCGGAACTGGAGATTGCGCTGAAGTATTACGCCGGTCGTCCGGTGATCGAGCGCATCGAGCGCGTGAGCCGCCCTGGCCTGCGCATTTACAAGGGCCGCCACGATATTCCTCAGGTCATGAATGGCCTGGGTGTGGCGATTGTCACCACCCCGCAAGGTGTGATGACTGACCGCAAAGCACGTCAAGCCGGCATCGGCGGCGAAGTGCTCTGCTACGTCGCCTAAGCGCAAGGAGATTTACACAATGTCCCGCGTTGGAAAAATGCCGGTCGCCATTCCCCAGGGAGTGGACGTGACCGTGAGCGCTGATCAAGTCAGCGTCAAGGGCGCTCTGGGTACGCTGGTGCGTCCCCTGAACGGCCTCGTGACCATCAAGAATGAAGGCGGCCAGCTGTCTTTCGTTCCCCGTGACGACTCGACCGCCGCTGGCGCGATGAGCGGCACTGTTCGCGCTCTGGTGGCCAATATGGTCAACGGCGTGAGCAAGGGTTTCGAAAAGAAGCTGAACCTGGTTGGCGTGGGCTTCCGTGCCCAGGCTCAAGGTCAAAAGCTGAATCTGCAGATCGGTTTCTCTCACCCTGTGGTGAAAGACATGCCGGCTGGTATCAAGGTTGAGTGCCCGACCCAGACCGAAATTCTGATCAAGGGCGCGGATCGCCAAGTGGTCGGACAGCTGGCAGCAGAAGTGCGCGCCTTCCGTCCGCCGGAGCCCTACAAGGGCAAGGGCATCCGCTATTCCGACGAGAAGGTCTCTCTCAAAGAGACCAAGAAGAAGTAAGGAGCAGCGCCATGTTGACCAAAAAAGAACAGCGCATCCGTCGCTCGCGTCAGACTCGCGCCCGCATTGCGGTGCAGCGCGTCGTCCGCTTGACGGTTTTCCGCTCCAATCTGCACATCTACGCAAGCGTCATCTCCGACGATGGCACCCGTGTGTTGGCCAGCGCTTCGACCGCCGAAAAGGCTGTTCGCGAGCAACTGGGCGGCGCTGGCAAGGGTGGCAATGTGGCCGCAGCCACATTGATCGGCAAGCGCATCGCCGAAAAGGCGAAGGCTGCTGGCATCGAGAAGGTTGCTTTCGACCGCGCAGGTTTCGCCTATCACGGTCGTGTCAAGGCTCTGGCCGAAGCAGCCCGCGAAGCCGGCCTGCAGTTCTGACGCAAAAAGGATTTCGAAATGGCAAAGTTTCAACCCCGCGTGCAGACCGAAGGCAATGACGACGGCCTGAAGGAAAAGATGATCGCGATCAACCGCGTCACCAAAGTGGTGAAGGGTGGTCGTACTCTGAGCTTCGCCGCGTTGACGGTGGTCGGCGACGGCAATGGCCGCATCGGCATGGGCAAGGGCAAGGCGAAGGAAGTTCCCGTCGCCGTGCAGAAGGCCATGGAATCGGCTCGTCGCAATATGGTCAAGGTTGACCTGCGCAACGGCACCATTCACCACAATGTGGTGGGCGGTCACGGTGCAGCCAGCGTCATGATGATCCCCGCACAAGCTGGTACCGGCGTGATCGCTGGCGGCCCGATGCGCGCGGTTTTCGAAGTGATGGGCGTGACCGACATCGTGACCAAGAGCCACGGTTCGACCAACCCGTACAACATGGTTCGCGCCACTCTGGACGCGCTGAAGCGCTCCACGACGGCTGCGGAAGTCGCCGCCAAGCGCGGCAAGTCGGTCGAAGAAATTCTCGGCTGATTCGCCAGCATTGGAGTAGACACATGTCTGACAAGAAAACCGTAACCGTCAAGTTGGTTCGCAGCCCCATCGGTACACGTGCTTCGCACCGAGCCACCGTGGTGGGTCTGGGCCTGCGCAAGCTGAACAGCACCAGTGTGTTGGAAGACACGCCGGCCGTGCGCGGCATGATCAACAAGATCGCCTACCTCGTGCAGGTGCTGTAAGCATCTTCACGAACAGAGGACAACACATGCAACTCAATACCATTCAGCCCGCAGCTGGCGCCAAGCACGCCAAGCGCCGCGTGGGCCGTGGCATCGGCTCTGGTCTGGGCAAGACCGCAGGTCGTGGCCACAAGGGCCAAAAGTCGCGCGCTGGCGGCTATCACAAGGTGGGTTTCGAAGGCGGTCAAATGCCTCTGCAACGTCGCCTGCCCAAGCGTGGTTTCAAGTCGGCTGCTTTGAAGTTCAATGCCGAAGTGAACCTGGACGATCTGCAGGCCCTCGTGGCCGACGAGATCGATCTGATGACGCTGAAGGCTGTGGGCCTGGTGCCCGAGCTGACCAAGAACGCCAAGGTCATCCTGTCCGGTTCGATCAGCCGCAAGGTCACGCTCAAGGGCGTGGGTGCGACGGTTGGCGCCAAGGCGGCCATCGAGGCAGCCGGCGGTTCGGTCGCTTAAAGCTTTAGGAACGAGGCACAGTGGCTACCAACGCAAACCAACTGGCCAAGAGCGGCAAGTTCGGCGACTTGCGTCGTCGTCTTGTGTTTCTGTTGCTGGCTCTGGTCGTGTATCGCATCGGGGGTCATATCCCGGTGCCTGGTATCGATCCGGCTCAGCTGCAGCAGTTCTTCAAGGGTCAGGAGGGTGGCATCCTGAGCCTGTTCAATATGTTCTCGGGCGGCGCTTTGTCGCGCTTCACCGTCTTTGCGCTGGGCATTACGCCCTACATCTCGGCGTCGATCGTGATCCAGTTGATGGGTTATGTCGTTCCGGCCTTGGAAGCGCTGAAGAAGGAAGGCGAAGCAGGCCGTCGCAAGATCACGCAGTACACACGTTACGGGACCTTGGGTCTGGCGTTGTTTCAGTCGCTGAGCATTGCTCTGGCGCTTGAGAGTTCCGCCGGCTTGGTTGTCAGTCCGGGTTTTGGCTTCCGCTTGACGGCGGTGTCCAGCTTGGTGGCCGGAACGATGTTCCTGATGTGGTTGGGTGAGCAGATCACTGAGCGTGGCTTGGGCAATGGGATTTCGATCCTGATCTTTGGCGGTATCGCCGCAGGTTTGCCTGGTGCTATTGGTGGTCTGTTGGAATTGGTGCGTACTGGAGCCATGGGCCCGGTGTCGTTCCTGTTCCTGTCGGCTGTCATCGTTGCCGTGACCTATTTGGTGGTGTTCGTCGAGCGCGGTCAGCGCAAGATCTTGGTGAATTACGCCAAGCGCCAGGTGGGTAACAAGGTCTATGGTGGTCAGTCGTCGCACCTGCCGCTCAAGCTGAACATGTCGGGCGTGATTCCGCCGATCTTCGCGTCGTCCATCATCTTGCTGCCGACCACGATCGTGAGTTGGTTCGCTACGGGTGACGGCCTGCGTTGGTTGAAGGACCTTGCTGGCATGGTGGCGCCAGGACAGCCGATTTACGTGCTGCTCTACGCCGCTGCTATCGTGTTCTTCTGCTTCTTCTACACGGCGCTGGTTTTCAACAGCCGTGAGACTGCAGACAACCTGAAGAAGAGCGGAGCGTTCATTCCGGGTATCCGCCCGGGTGACCAGACTGCAAAGCATATTGACAAGATCTTGTCTCGTTTGACCCTGGCAGGTGCCATCTACATCACCGGTGTGTGCTTGCTGCCAGAGTTCTTGACCTTGAAGTACAACGTGCCGTTCTATTTTGGTGGCACTTCCTTGTTGATCATTGTTGTGGTCACCATGGATTTCTGGGCTCAAGTGCAGTCTTACGTGATGAGCCAGCAGTATGAATCGCTGCTGAAGAAGGCAAATTTCAAGGCCAGCTGAAAAGCTGATCCCCCGTTTAATCAATTTCCATCAGAACAGAAACGAAGGCATGGCGAAAGACGACGTCATTCAGATGCAAGGCGAGATTCTTGAGAATCTTCCTAATGCCACGTTTCGAGTGAAGCTGGAGAACGGGCATGTTGTTCTCGGCCACATCTCCGGCAAGATGCGGATGCACTACATCCGCATCCTGCCTGGCGACAAAGTCACCGTTGAACTAACCCCGTACGATTTGAGTCGTGCTCGCATCGTATTCCGGGCGAAGTGAGCTTTTCTTTTCCCCGGTTACGCGCTGTGAGCGCATTTGAGTAGGTCAAGGAGCAGACCATGAAAGTTTCGGCATCCGTCAAGCAGATGTGCCGCAATTGCAAGATCATCCGTCGCAAGGGCGTGGTGCGTGTGATCTGTACCGATCCGCGCCACAAACAGCGTCAAGGCTGATTGCTGCACGACACGAGCGAATTAGAGGACGCACATGGCACGTATTGCTGGTATCAACATTCCGCCGCATAAGCACACTGAGATTGGTCTGACTTCGATCTACGGCGTTGGCCGTACGACGGCTCAGAAGATCTGCACGACTTGCGGTATTCCTTTCGACAAGAAGGTCAAAGACCTCACCGACGCTGATCTGGAAAAGATCCGTGACGAAGTGGGCCGCATGACCATCGAAGGCGACCTGCGTCGCGAAATGTCGATCAACATCAAGCGCTTGATGGACCTCGGTTGCTACCGCGGTTTCCGTCATCGTCGCGGTTTGCCGATGCGCGGTCAGCGTACTCGCACGAACGCTCGCACTCGTAAGGGCCCGCGCAAGTCGGCCGCTACGGGCAAGAAGTGATCTGCGCACAGCATTGAAAGAAGGTCAAGATGGCAAAAGCACCCAATAACTCGGCTGCGCAACGCGTTCGCAAGAAGGTTCGCAAGAACGTTGCCGATGGCATTGCACACGTTCACGCGTCGTTCAATAACACGATCATCACGATCACCGACCGTCAAGGCGGCGCTCTGTCCTGGGCCTCCAGTGGCGGCCAAGGCTTCAAGGGTTCGCGCAAGTCGACTCCCTTCGCAGCCCAGGTGGCAGCTGAAGTGGCTGGCCGTGCCGCTCAAGACCAAGGTATCAAGAACCTGGACGTCAAGATCAAGGGCCCCGGCCCGGGTCGTGAGTCGTCGGTTCGTGCTCTGGGTGCTCTGGGCATCCGGATCAACTCGATCTCTGATGTGACACCGGTGCCGCACAACGGCTGCCGTCCGCAAAAGCGTCGTCGCATCTAAGTTTCCACGGATGCTCGCTTTTCTGCGATAATCTGCGGTTACTCATCGCCGGCGGGCACGTAAGTGCCGCGCCGGCGGTTCTGTTGAAGCCTTCGGGCTTGTTTGTGGCCTGTTCGATCGTGTAAGTCGCGATCCAGGCTGATTGTTGAAGACCACCGTCCGAGCCGATAAAAACACTGGCCGGACTCGCGCTGGGCTCATCTTCGATAGGTGTGCTGGCGTTAGATTGAACAAGGACACTCAAAGTGGCACGTTATCTCGGCCCCAAGGCCAAACTTTCCCGCCGTGAAGGCACTGACCTGTTCCTGAAGAGCGCTCGCCGCCCCATCAGCGACAAGGCGAAGTTTGATTCGAAGCCTGGCCAGCATGGCCGCACTTCCGGTCAGCGCACGTCTGATTTCGGTCTGCAGCTGCGTGAAAAGCAGAAGGTCAAGCGCATGTACGGCGTTTTGGAGCGTCAGTTCCGCCGTTACTTCGCAGAGGCCGAGCGCCGCAAGGGTTCGACGGGTGTCAACCTGCTGACGCTGCTGGAATCGCGCCTGGACAATGTCGTGTATCGCATGGGCTTTGGCTCCACTCGTGCAGAAGCCCGTCAGTTGGTTTCGCACAAGGGCATCGTCGTGAACGGTGAAGTCGTGAATATCGCGTCTTACCTGGTCAAGGCCGGTGACACCGTGGGCGTTCGTGAGAAGGCCAAGAAGCAGCTGCGCATTGCTGACTCTCTGAAGCTGGCCGAGTCTATCGGTCTGCCCGCCTGGGTCACCGTCGACGGCACCAAGCTGGAAGGCGTGTTCAAGAAGGCACCTGACCGCGACGAGTTCGGCGCTGAGATCAATGAATCGCTGATCGTTGAGTTGTACTCGCGTTAATCGATCTTCTTTTGCCGGCGATGCTCTTTCGAGCATGGCCGGCGTTTCCTCGTCTGGGCTTAGCGCAGACGCGCAAAGCCCGGCTGGTCCCTCAGCCTTATCGGTGTAACGAACCGAGGGTATTGAAAGAAAGACCTCATGCAAACAAACCTGCTCAAACCCAAATCCATCAATGTGGAGCCCCTGGGCGGACATCGCGCCAAGGTGACTCTGGAGCCGTTTGAACGCGGCTATGGCCACACTCTGGGCAATGCTCTGCGCCGTGTGCTGTTGTCGTCGATGGTGGGTTATGCGCCGACAGAAGTCACGATCGCTGGGGTGCTCCACGAGTACTCGGCCATCGACGGTGTGCAGGAAGACGTCGTTCACATCATGCTCAACCTGAAGGGCGTGGTGTTCCGTCTGCACAACCGCGAGGAAGTGACCCTGGTCTTGCGCAAGGAAGGTGAAGGCCCGGTGACGGCAGCCGACATCCAGACCCCGCACGACGTCGAGATCGTGAACCCTGAGCATGTCATCGCACACCTGTCGCAAGGTGGCAAGCTCGACATGCAAATCAAGGTTGAAAAGGGCCGTGGCTACGTGCCCGGTTCCATGCGTCGTTATGGCGATGAGCCCACCAAGTCGATCGGTCGCATCGTTCTGGATGCGTCCTTCGCTCCGGTTCGCCGTGTCAGCTACGCCGTGGAAAGCGCCCGTGTGGAGCAGCGGACTGACCTGGACAAGCTGGTCATGGAAATCGAGACCAACGGCGCCATCTCGCCCGAGGAGGCGATCCGTGCTTCGGCCAAGATCCTGGTGGAACAACTGGCCGTGTTCGCTCAGCTGCAAGGCAGCGAAGTGCCTGATTTCGACCAGCCTGCACAGCGCAGCTCGTCGTTCGACCCGATCCTGCTCCGCCCTGTGGACGAGCTGGAATTGACGGTGCGTTCGGCCAACTGCCTGAAGGCCGAAAACATCTACTACATCGGCGACCTGATCCAGCGTACTGAGACCGAGCTGCTGAAGACTCCGAATCTGGGTCGCAAGTCGCTCAACGAAATCAAGGAAGTGCTGGCTTCGCGTGGACTGACTCTGGGCGCGCGCCTGGAAAACTGGCCGCCGCAAGGTCTGGACAAGCGCTGATCCGTCTCCCCCGCAAGGGTGGCGCTTGCAGGGCTGGTTTTGCCAGTCAGGCTGGCACTTTTGGATTCATTAGTTTTTAAGAAGGGTGGCCTTTCCGGCCACCCGGTGCACCCGGGCAGTACCTGATACGGCTGCTGGGATTAATCGAGAAAGGAATAGCACCATGCGTCACCGTAACGGCCTCCGTAAGCTGAACCGTACCTCCGAACACCGCAAGGCGATGCTGCGCAATATGTGCAACTCGCTGCTGCAGCACGAAGCCATCAAGACCACGGTCCCGAAGGCCAAGGAACTGCGCCGCGTTGTCGAGCCCCTGATCACCCTGGCCAAGGTTCCGACCGTTGCCAACCGCCGTCTGGCTTTCGACCGCCTGCGTGACCGCGACATGGTCGTCAAGCTGTTCGATGTGCTGGGCCCGCGTTTCGCTGCCCGTCCGGGTGGCTACACCCGTATCCTGAAGATGGGTTTCCGTGTGGGCGACAACGCTCCCATGGCCTACGTTGAGCTGGTGGACCGCGGCGAAGCCGAGACTGCTGGCGAAGCTGCTGAGTAAATCCAGCGCAGCCAGGGCGCCGGAGCTGAGTCTTTCAGTTTCGATTGCCTGCAAATGAAGGCCAGCCGACGTGCTGGCCTTTTTTTTGGGCGCTGCGCGAACGGAGCCCGGCCTGGAGTCGGGTCAGTTGCGCCAGTCTGGGCGCACCGGCGGGCTTTCGGCGTACAGTTCCGCGCCTCAGGCAGTCATCACGTGGCTGCTCCTTGCCTTCGAATCTTTTGACCTATGGAACACCCGCGGCCGCAGGGCCGGGTGTCGTTTGCCCATGATGCGTCTGTTCTCTTCATCTAACCTTTTGCGGCCGCTTGCAGGCTTGCTGCTCTTGCTGAGCTTGGTGCTGCAGCCCGGTTTGGCTCGCGCGGACGATTTTCTGGACCCTGAGCAGGCTTTCAAGCTTTCGGTGAAGCCGCTCGATGAACGTAGCGTCGAGGTCCGCTTTGACATTGCGCCGGGGTACTACATGTACCGTGAGCAGTTTAAGGCGGAGTCGGCAGACGCCAAGTTGGGTGAGCTCGCCATCCCCAAAGGCAAGGTCAAGTTCGACGAGACCTTTCAAAAGGAAGTCGAGGTCTACCGCGAGGCCTTGGTGGTCAAGGTCGCGGTTGAGCAGGCGACTGGGCCGTTCAAGTTGCTGGTCAGTGGTCAAGGCTGTGCCGACAAGGGCTTGTGCTATCCGCCCATGAGTTCTGAGTTCCAGGTGCGCCTGGCTGCCTTTGGGGGTGGTGCCAGTGAAGTCAAGCCGGCGCTTGAAGGTGGGGCACTTGCAGCGCAGCAGAGCAGCACGGCCGCGGCTCCCACGCTGGACGCTGCGTCGATTGCGACTGCCCCAGTGTCAGAGTCGAATCGGCTGGATGCTGCCTTGCAGTCTGGGAAATTCTGGACTGTGGTCGGCGTCTTCTTTGTTGCCGGCTTGCTGCTGTCGCTCACGCCCTGTGTCTTGCCCATGTTGCCGATTCTGTCGTCCATCATTGTTGGTGAAGCTCAGGGCGGAAAAGCCACCCGTGGGCGCGGCCTGTTGCTGGCGACGAGCTATTCCTTGGGCATGGCGCTGATCTACACCGCCCTGGGTGTCGCCGCCGGCCTCGCTGGTGAGGGCTTGGCTGCCACCCTGCAAAAGCCGTGGGTCCTGGCGGCATTCGCCAGCGCGCTGGTGCTGTTCTCTCTGTCTATGTTCGGCGCTTATGAGATCAGCCTGCCCAGCGGACTGAGTGGGGGGCTCTCGCAGGCTTCGCAGCGACTTCCGGCTGGCCATCTCTTCGGGGTCTTTGTGATGGGCGGCGTGTCGGCCCTGATCGTCAGCCCTTGTGTGGCTGCCCCGCTTGCCGGTGCCTTGTTGTACCTGAGCCAGTCTCGCGATGTGGTGCTTGGAGGCAGTGCACTCTTCGCTCTGGCAAGCGGCATGAGTGTGCCTTTGCTGCTGCTCGGGGCCTCCGCCGGCAGCTTGCTGCCGCGCGCTGGCGCTTGGATGGACGGCGTCAAGCATTTCTTCGGCATGCTCTTGCTGGCTGTCGCGCTGTGGACCGTGCAGCCGGTTCTGCCTGCGGCTCTGTCCCAGGCACTCTGGGGCGCTTTGTTGATCGGCACCTCGGCCATGCTCGGCTTGTTTCAGCCAGCCCACGCTGTGCACCGCCCGCGTACCTGGTTGCGCAAGACGGCCGCCGTGTTGGCCTTTGTCTATGGCCTGCTGCAGGTGGTGGGAGCGGCCAGCGGCGGAACCGATCCGCTCAAGCCTTTGGCCGGGCTGAGCGTGGCCGAGGCCAGGACTGGCGGCGCGGCAGTTGCCGGTGGGGCATTGAATTTTCAGAAGGTCCACAGCGTGGCCGAGCTTGACGCGGCGCTCGCCACCGCTGGTCGGCCTGTCATGCTGGACTTCTATGCCGATTGGTGTGTGTCTTGCAAAGAGATGGAGCGATTCACTTTCACCGACCCCGCGGTGCGCCAGCGACTGGCTGGGGCACTGCTGCTCAAGGCGGACGTCACGGCCAACACGCCGGCTGACCGCGAGCTGCTCAAGCGCTTCAAGCTCTTCGGCCCGCCGGGCTCGATCTTCTTTGATGCACAAGGCCAGGAGCTGACCGGCGTCCGCGTGATCGGCTTTCAGAACGCCGAACGCTTCCTTTCTTCGCTTTCTGCCGCTGGACTTTGACGCCGGGGCAGAAAGTGCGCTATACTGCTAGCTTCAGTCGCGGGGTGGAGCAGTCTGGTAGCTCGTTGGGCTCATAACCCAAAGGTCGTAGGTTCAAATCCTGCCCCCGCAACCAAATACTAGTGCAGTGCGGCCCGGAAAAGTCTCCGAGCGGTTCTGACAGCAAGATCCATGAACAACAGCAAGGCTGCCGAATTCGGTGGCCTTTGTTTTCATCACCCATCAGTCGCGGGGTGGAGCAGTCTGGTAGCTCGTTGGGCTCATAACCCAAAGGTCGTAGGTTCAAATCCTGCCCCCGCAACCATCATGTCGAAGCGCCAACCGTGAGGTTGGCGTTTTGCTTTGCGCGCGCCGATTGCCCGCTCAAGTGCCTGGCGCAGTCCTTGCGATGCCATGTTGCTGCGCCAGCCGCACGGCTTATGCTTTCTTTGCAGTCAGCCAGGGCTTGCCTGAGTCTCAGGGACTACGATGCACGGTCTTGGCCCGAGCATGCGCAGCCGGCCTCTTTAGAGCTCTGCACCTAAAATACCGGCCCACGCTGACTGCTCAGCTCCGATTCCTTCCACCGACTCTGATTGATGACCCGGCCTTCGAATCTTCTCCACCTCCTGCTGCCGGCGCCCTTGCGCGGCATTCTGGCCAGCGTGCTGCTCGCCCTGAACACTGTGATCGGTGTGGCCTTGATGATGCCGCCGGCTCTGCTCAAGCTCATCCTGCCCGTCTTGCCGGTGCGACGCCTGTGCGACCGGACACTCAATGCGATCGCGGCGGGCTGGGTGGCATTCAACAATGCATGGATTGCCGCACTGAACCCATCGCCTTGGGATGTGCAGGGTATGGATGGGCTGCATGAACGGGGTTGGTATCTGGTGTCGCCCAACCACCAGACCTGGGTAGATATCTTGGTGCTGCAGCGCGTCTTCCACGGCCGCATTCCTTTCCTGAAGTTCTTTCTCAAGCGGGAGCTGATGTGGGTGCCGGTGATCGGTCTGGCTTGGTGGGCTCTGGATTTCCCTTTCATGAAGCGAGGCCGCAATGCCAGCTCGCAGGCCGATGACCTGGAAACCACGCGCAAGGCTTGCGAGCGCTTCAAGACCATCCCGACCACGGTGATCAACTTCGTCGAGGGCACGCGCTTCAGCGCTGCCAAGCATGCCGAACAGAACAGCCCCTACCAGCATCTGCTGAAACCCAAGGTCGGGGCGCTGAGCGTGGCCATGGCCACCATGGGCGATCAGTTCGAGGCCATGCTAGATGTCACCTTGGCCTACCCCGACGGCACGCCTAGCTTTTGGGACTTGCTCAGCGGCCGGTGCGGGCGTGTGGTGGTGCGTGTGCAGCAACGGCCGATTCCCGTCGAACTGGTCGGCGGCAATCCGATGGCAGACAAGCGACTGCGGGCCGGGATTTCCATGTGGATCAAACGGCAATGGTCCGACAAAGATGCCTTGCTGCAGGGCCTGCGCGCGCCGGAGTGAAGTGGTGTGCGCGCTGGACAGCGGCTACTTTCTGATCAACTTCCAATAAGGGCAGTCCTCATGCGAGCAATCAGCCGCGCCTCCGTGTTCTTCGTCCTGACGGGTTCGGCGCTTACCGTGGCCGCGACGGACCTGCAGACCTGCCGCAAGATCGCCGACCCCCAGAAGCGACTGAGTTGCTACGACGCGCTCTCGCCTCTGTCCGCAGCCGCCGTGACCGCCAGCGCAGGCCCAGCCGCACCAGCCTCGACGCCTGCTGCCCCCGCGCCGGTCCAGGCCGCTGCCGGCAGTGCTGACGGTTTTGGTTTGCCGGTCAACGCCCGAGCGGGTGAGGCTCAGACCGTCTCCAGTCGTCTGGCGCGCGAGCTGGACGGTTGGGGCCCGAACCAGATCATTCAGCTCGCCAATGGCCAGTTGTGGCAGGTGGTCGATGGCAGCAGCGGCGTGCTCCAGGCCGAGAATCAACGCGTTCTGGTGCGCCGCGGAGCCTTGGGGACCTACTTCATGGAGTTTGACGGGCTCAACCGCTCGCCGCGGGTCAAGCGCGTGCAGTGACGCGCTAGGTATCGCTGGGTCTGCGCCCTGAAACCAGCGTTTCTGTGCCTCGCGTTTGCAAGGCCGGTGCCTAAACTAGGGGTCGCCTCTGACTCTTTGCGCGGCCTGCAGCCGCTTGCCTGATGTCCCTGCCTGGCCTGCACCATCTTCGGGTCGCAACACCTGCCGCCCTGTGGCAGAAGTTCCGCTCAGGTGGTCCGACGGCCGCAATCGCCGCGGTGGCCGTGGCCTTGGTCGGGGCGGCCCTGACCGCCTTGCTCAGCCTGAGCAAGCACGCTGAAATCGCGCAGGATGCTCAGCTCCGCTTTGACATCCTGGCCTCTCGCATCGAGCGCGAGATTGAGCAGCGCTTGCGCCAGCCGACCTATGGCCTGAAGGGTGCGCGCGGTGTTTATGCGGCCAGCGACGCGGTCACACGCGGAGACTTCCGCAACTATGTGGACTCGCGCCAGATGGAGCAGGAGTTCCCCGGCATTCGCGGCTTCGGCTTCATCGAGCGCGTTCTGCGGGCGGATCTCGATCGTTTCACGGCCGAGGCCAAGGCGGACGGCATGCCCGATTTTCGGGTCCAAAGCAGCCCCGGGGCTACGGCTGAAGATCTGTACGTGATCAAGTATCTTGAGCCCCTGGCCAACAACATCCAAGCCCTTGGATACGACATGGGGCAGGAGCTGCTGCGACGTGAAGCCGTCGAACGGGCGGTACTCACCGGGCGGGATACCTTGAGCGGGCGTGTCAACTTGCTACAGGACGAAGCCGGCCGGCCTGGTCTGCTGCTCCTGGTGCCGGTCTATCGGCGCGGGGCCGATCCGCAGACACCAGATCAGCATCTGCGCGCACTTGTAGGCCTGGTTTACGCGCCCTTGCTGGTCCATGAGCTGATGGCCGGTGTGGCCGACGTCAGCGAGCAACTCCTGGACTTCCGCCTGCTCTCCGATGATGGGCCCCAGCAACTGAGCCCCCTCTATGAGACACGGAGTGTGCCGCGAGAAGCCGACTGGCAGATCGAGCGGCGATTGGAGTTTGGCGGCAAGCGACTGCATTTGCAGCTGGCTAGCACGCCGGCGTTTGAGCAACAGATCGACCGCGGCCCGGTCCAATGGATTGCCCTCAGCGGCCTGGGCCTGAGTTTGAGTCTCGCTTTGGCCAGCTGGCTGCTGATCTCGGGACGGCATCGTGCCGAGGCGCTGGCTGCTGCTCGCACGGCCGATCTGGCCCAAGCGCTCGGTGAGAACCGCTCTCTGCTCAGCACCATCCACCAGCACGCCATCGTCTCGATCACCGACCCGGCGGGCACCATCATCGAGGCCAACGAAGCTTTCTGCCGTATCAGCGGTTACAGCCATGAAGAATTGCTGGGAAGCGACCACCGCATCGTCAATTCCGGGCATCACCCGGCGGAGTTCTGGCGTGGCGTCTGGCAACAGCTGCAGGCCGGGCACAGCTGGCGCGGCGAGCTATGCAACAGGGCCAAGGACGGTCGGCTCTACTGGGTGGACAGCATCATCGCGCCCATTTTTGATTTGCAGGGCAAGCTCGAGAAGTACATCTCGATCCGCACCGACATCAGTGCGGCCAAGCGCTCTGCCCAGCGCCTGCAGAGCAACCAGGTCGTGCTGGACCGTGCCGAGAGGCTGGCCGGCTTGGGCGCCTGGGAGCTGGATCTGGCCAGCCAGCAGTTGACCTGGTCCGACCAGACCTATCGCCTGCACGAAGTCAGCCTGGACACGCCCATGTCCCTGGAGTTGGCGCTCTCGCACCTGGCCGAGCCGGGCCGGGCGGCTCTGCAAGCAGCCTTGCACCAAGCCGCCTCGGGGCGCGCTTGGGATCTGGAACTCAGCTTGCGCACGAGCAAGGGGCGTGAGCTGTGGGTGCGCTCGGTCGGCGAGGCGTCCTTCGACGACCATGGCGCCCTGCGGGTGTTCGGCACCTACCAAGACATCACCCTGCAGCGCGCTCTTGAGGCTCAGACTCGGCAGGCCAACCAGGTGCTGCGCAGCGTGCTGGAAAACCTGCCTTGTGCTCTGAGCGTGTTTGACGCCCAACTCAACCTGCTGGCGCATAACGCCCAATTTCGGCGCCTCCTGGACTTTCCTGACGATCTTTTCGACGGCGAGGTCACGAGCTTCGAGAGCATCATCCGGTTCAATGCGGCGCGCGGCGAATATGGCCAGCCGGCCGACTTGGAAGCCACCGTGCAGCAGATCATCGAGCGCGCCCGTCACCCCAGCGAGCATCAGTTCGAACGCACCCGGCCGAATGGCGACACCCTGGAAGTGAGAGGCTCTCCCATGCCCGGCGGTGGTTTTGTCACCACCTATGTCGACATCAGCGCACGCAAACGTGCCGAGGCCGAGATCTTGCGCGCCGAAGCGTTGCTGCGCGGTTCGATTGATGCCGTCAACGAGGGCTTTGTGCTTTACGACGCGGACGACCGCCTGGTCTTCTGCAATGAGAAGTACCGCCAGATGTATGCCGCGTCCGCCGACCTGATCGTGCCGGGTGCAAGCTTCGAGTCCATCATCCGCGGCGGCGCCGAACGGGGCCAGTATGCGGAGGCACAGGGCCGGGTGGATGAATGGGTGGCCGAGCGCATGAAAGCCCACCGTGAGGGGCAGGTCAGTCCGCTGCAAAAGCTCGGTGACGGGCGCTGGGTCCGAGTTGTCGAACGCCGCATGGACGATGGGCATCAGGTGGGCTTCCGCATCGACATCACCGATCTGATGCGCGCCACCGAGGCAGCGGAGAGCGCTTCACGCTCCAAGAGCCAGTTCCTGGCCAATATGAGCCATGAGATCCGAACGCCCATGAACGCCATTCTGGGCATGCTCAAGCTGCTGCAAAAGACCGAGCTGAGCGAACGGCAACTGGACTACGCCAGCAAGACCGAAGGCGCAGCGCGCTCGTTGCTGGGCCTGCTCAATGACATTCTGGATTTCTCCAAGGTCGAGGCCGGCAAGATGACCCTGGATCCGCAGCCTTTCCGCCTGGAGCCGCTGCTGCGTGATTTGTCGGTGATTCTTTCGGCGACGGTCGGCCCCAAGCCGGTCGAGGTCTTGTTCGATCTCGACCCGGCCCTGCCGCCGGCCGTGGTCGGCGATGCCCTGCGACTGCAGCAGGTGCTGATCAATCTCTGTGGCAATGCCGTCAAGTTCACGCCGCGCGGTGAAGTGGTGCTGGCCTTGCGCCTGCTCAGCCTGAAGGCTGGCGAAGCCGAACTGGAGTTCTCGGTGCGTGACAGCGGCATTGGCATTGCGCCCGAACATCAGGCACAGATCTTTTCCGGCTTCACGCAGGCTGAGGCCTCAACAACTCGCCGCTTTGGCGGCACCGGGCTGGGTCTGGCCATCAGTCAGCGCCTGGTGCAGCTGATGGGCGGCGACTTGAGCCTGGACAGCGTGGTCGGGCAGGGCAGTCGCTTTGCTTTCACCTTGACCTTGCCGCTGGTGCCGGATGCCGCCGAAGCGCCGCCGCAAACAGAGCGTTCAGCGCCGCCGCTGCGCGCCTTGATCGTGGACGACAACCCGCTGTCCCTGACCCTGCTCGGGCAGATGGCCCAGACCTTGGGCTGGCAGGCCGACTTGGCCAGCTCCGGCGAGGCCGGCTTGGCTCGGCTGGAGGCGGCCAATTCCGAAGCTCAAGGCTACCAACTGGTGCTGATCGACTGGCAGATGCCCGGCCTGGACGGCTTCGAGACGGCGCGGCGGATTCATGCCCTGGACAGCGCCGCCACGGCTCCGCTGCTGATCATGGTCACGGCCCATGGCCGCGAGCTGCTGAGCCAACGCAGCGATCAGGATCAAGAGCTGCTGCAGGGCTTCCTGGTCAAGCCGGTCACACCGGCCATGCTGTCGGATGCCTTGCGGGCGGCTCAGGCGCGACTCGGCCAGCCGGTGCCGGCCGCCCCAGCCACCACCCCATCGCTGCGTCCTTTGCAGGGCTTGCGTTTGCTGGTGGTGGAGGACAACCCAAACAATCAGCAAGTGGCCCAGGAGCTGCTCGAAGACGCCGGTGCGCTGGTCCAGCTGGCGGGCCATGGGCAGATCGCTGTCGATGTCTTGCGCGCCGACCCCGACGGTTTCGATGTCGTGCTGATGGATGTGCAGATGCCGGTGATGGACGGCTACACCGCCACGCGCGCGATCCGGCAGCAGCTCGGCTTGGTCGAGCTGCCCATCGTCGCCATGACGGCCAATGCCATGGCCTCGGACCGCGAAGACTGTCTGGCCGCGGGCATGAACGAGCATGTCGGCAAGCCTTTCGATCTCGAACATCTGGCCCAGGTGCTGCTGCGCTTGAGCGGCCGTGTCGCGCCCGAGGCGCCGGTGCAGCCCGAGCGCAGCTTCCCGACGCTGGCCGTGCCGGGCGCGCTGCGCCAGCGGGCCCAGAGTCTGGGCGTCGATTTGCAGGCCGCCATGGACCGTTTCATGGGCAAGACGGCGCTGTTCCAGCGCATGGTGAGTTCCTTCTGCAAGTCGGCGGGCCAGATGGACGCGCAACTGCGCAGCTGCCTGGCGCAGGATGACCGCGCCGGCGCCATGTTGGCGTTGCACAGCTTCAAGGGCTTGGCTGCGACGCTGGGCGCGCAGCGCCTGTCCGAGCGCGGTGCTGAGGGTGAAACCCTGCTCAAGCAGGGGCAGGCGCTGGGCGAGGCCTGGCTGGTCGATCTGCAGCAGCAGGTGTTGCAGGGCAGTCAGGACTTGCAGCAATTGGCCGGTGAGCTGGCGGCACTGGAGCTCACTCCGGTCGAGCAGGCGCCGCCTGTCGAGGCGGCGGCCGGCGATGATGCGGCCTTCCGCGCCGCCCTGCAGGGCTTCATGCGCATGCTGGAGGATTTCGACATGGATGCCACCGAAGCTTTTGCCGAGCTGCAGCGCCAGCACGGGGCTCGTTTGGGTGCGCTGGCTGAGCGGCTGGACGAGGCCGTCAGCGCCCTGGACTTTGCCCAGGCCTTGCATTTGGCCCGCGAGCTGCAGGAGGCCTCATGACTGCGATCCCCGGCGGCTCCAGCGAAAGCTTCAACCTCGTGCAGCAACTGGGCCGGCGGCCTCGCCTGCTGATTGCTGACGACCAGCCGGCCAATATCCAGGCGCTCTATCAGGTGTTCGCCCATGACCACCAAGTCTTCATGGCCACCTCGGGCGCCCAGGCCCTGCAGCTGTGCCGCGACAAACAACCCGATCTGCTGCTTCTGGACATCCAGATGCCCGGCATGGATGGCTACGAAGTCTGTCGTCAGATCAAGGCCGACCCCGAGCTTGCAGCCTTGCCGGTGGTTTTCGTCACCGCGCACAGCGATGCCGAGACCGAAACCCGTGGCTTGGAGTTGGGCGCGGTGGATTTCATCAGCAAGCCCTTCAGCCCGGCCGTGGTGCGCGCGCGCGTTCGCACCCATCTGACGCTCAAGGTCCAGAGTGATTTGCTGCGTGAGCTGGTCTTCATCGATGGTCTGACCGGGGTCTACAACCGCCGGCATTTCGACGAGCGCTTGGCCCGTGAGTTTCAGCGGGCGCGCCGCCAGGGCAGCAGCCTGGCGCTGATGATGATCGATGTCGACTACTTCAAGCGCTTCAACGACCGCTATGGCCATCTGGCCGGCGACGACGGCTTGCGCCGGGTGGCGATGGCGCTGAAGGCGCAGCTCAAGCGCCCAGCGGATCTGCTCAGCCGTTTTGGCGGCGAGGAGTTTGCCTGCGTGCTGCCCGACACCGAGCTGGCCGGTGCCCTGTCCCTGGCTGAGGCCATGGGACAGGCCATGACAGCGCTGGACATCGCCCATGCCGACTCCGACGTGGCGCCCTGCCTGAGCGTCAGCATCGGGGTGGCGGCGCTGCGCCCGCACGGCACGCTGGCGGCGTCCGACCTGGTCACGGCGGCCGACGAGCAGCTTTATTTGGCCAAGTCCGGCGGGCGCCGGCGTGCCTGCGGCATCACGCTGTAGCGGCGTCGGCCGTCAAGCGCTTGTAGTAGAGCGCCGAGCCATGGAGCCGGCCATCGGCACAGGCTTCATGGTCCGGGATCTCTCCGGCTCGCTGCCAGCCCAGGTGGACGAACACCGCCTCGGCTTGCGAGCCGGCCTGGGCCTCCAGCACCAGCAGTGAGCGCCCTTGTGCCTGGGCGCTGCATTCCAGTCGGGCCATCAGTCGGCCCGCAATGCCGCGGCCGCGCGCCTGGCTGTGCACCATCAGCTTTTGCACTTCACCACGGTGGTGCGCATTGCTGTGCGGTGCCAGCGACAGCTGTACCGCGCCTTGCAAGGGGCCGCTGGGCACGTGCGAGTCACTGCCGTCGGCGCTGTCGCTGTCGCAGGCAATCCAGAGGCTGTGTTGCGGGCCCAGGCGGGCGAACACGCCGTGCCAGTAGGTCAGTGCGGCATAGCGTGACAGGGGTGCGAGAAAACCAAGGCTGGCGCCCCGGTGCACGCCGTCGATCAGCAGGTCGCACAGTGCCGGCAGCCACTGCAGATCGTTGGGGCCAATCTTGCGCACGCACAGCGCTTGCTGGCCTTTGACGGCCTGCAGTGCCGAGGCGGTCAGGCACTTGCGAGCAGCCTCGGGCGCCATCAGGGCGCTGCGGGCGGTGAAAGCGCTGGCGGCGGGTTTGGCAGAGAGGATGGTGGAAAACATGGCCTGGCCTCCGGGTGCGTGCAAAAGGAATCAAGAGCCCGGGTGATCCCCCGGGTTTGTCCTGCTTGCATGCAAGCGGCGTGCCAGGCCTGAGAAATTCAGTCCTGCAGACCGGGCTCGGCCTGCAGACGGGCGCGGCCGCCGCGCTTGGCCTCATACAGCGCGGTTTCGGCACGGCGCTTGAGGTCTTCGATGTCGCGGTCGCCATGCCTCAGCTTGGCCCATCCGCCGCTGTAGGCCAGCTCGAAACCGAGCTCCGCTGGTGCACGCTGCGCCAGGGCGGTGCGCAAGCGCGCATCGAGGGCCTCAGGGCCCTGGGCGTCGCAGCGCGCCATCAGCACGCCGAACTCTTCGGGGCCGATGCGCCCGGCCAGGTCGCCGAGCCGCATCTGCGCTTGGATGCAGCTGCCGAACAGGGCCAGGGCGCGGTCGCCACCCTCATTGCCATGGCTGGCGTTGATCGCCTTCAAATGGTCCAAGTCCAGCAGCACGAGGGCCAGCGGCTCCTGGTGCCGGCGCGCCATGGAGATCAGCGCCACCGAGCGGGCCGCGAAGGCTCGGGCGTCGGCCAGCCCGGTCAAGCTGTCGGTCTGGGCCAAGCGAGCCAGTTCCGCCTCCGCCTCGCCGCGCCATGCCAGCACCAGGCCCAGCAGGCCGGCCGTCAGGCTCCAGTGCACGGTCAGGCCGAGCAGGCTGTTGGCCGCGCCGGTCAGGTGCAGATTGGCCAGGCCGCTGGCATCTTGCAGGCCCGCAGCCGTCAAGGCAGCGCGCAGCAGGCAGATCAGGCCGATCGGCACGATGGCGGACAGCAGCAGTGCGCGCCAGCGCAGGCTGACACTGCTGGGCTGCAGCTCGGCTGCGGTCGCGCTCATGTCCGGATGCAGCTCCTGCGGCGGCCGCGGCAGGGACAGGCTCAAGGTCAGCATCAGGCATTGCAGGCCCAGCCAGGCCTGGCTCCAGGCCAGACGGAAGCTCACGCTGTCATGAAAGTGAATGCCATAGCCCAGGCCCAGCAACAGCGGCGCCGCCGCCATCAGCCAGAGGCCCCGACGGCGCAGCAACCAGAGCTGCAAGGCCCACCAGAGCGCGCTGAGGCCGGCGCTGAAGGCCACCATGGCCAGGGTTTGCAGGCCGCGCGCCAGCTCGGGCTGATTGGCGCTGGCCTCGATCAGCAGCCAGCCGAGCGCGTTCGCACCCATGCAGGCCTGGGCCCAGCGCGTGGCCGGGCCGCTGCGCCAGCCACTCAAGGCCAAGAACAGGAGGGCCGCAGCCAGGGCCTGCACCAGCAGCACATTGAACAGCGTGGGGTTGTCAAACAGCATGGTGGCGGGCTCTGGTTGTTCTTGTCGCTTGCAGTGGACGCAGGGCGGCTTGATGGATTCTCTACTGGAAGGCCACCTCGGCAAAGCTGCGCAGCTTGCGGCTGTGCAGCTGCGCGGCCGAGCCCTGGCGCAGCAGTTCGACGGCACGCAGGCCGATCTGCAGATGCTGGTCAACGCGGGCGCGGTAGAACTGGTCGGCCATGCCGGGCAGCTTGATCTCGCCGTGCAGGGGCTTGTCGCTGACGCAGAGTAGGGTGCCGTAGGGCACGCGCAGGCGCAGGCCGTTGGCGGCGATGGTGGCGCTCTCCATGTCCAGGGCCACGGCCCGGCTCTGGCTGAAGCGGCGCTCGGGGCCGCCGTGGCGGGTCTTGGGCAGCAGCTCCCAGTTGCGGTTGTCGGTGGAGGCCACCGTGCCGGTGCGCAGCAGGCGCTTGAGCTCCAGGCCGCTGAGCTGGGTGATGTCGGCCACGGCGGTTTCCAGCGCCACCTGCACCTCGGCCAGGGGCGGGATGGGCACCCACAGCGGCAGGTCCTCGTCCAGCACATGGTCCTCGCGCACATAGGCATGGGCCAGCACATAGTCGCCCAGCTGCTGGCTGTTGCGCAGGCCGGCGCAGTGGCCCAGCATCAGCCAGGCATGCGGGCGCAGCACGGCCACATGGTCGGTGATGGTCTTGGCATTGGCCGGGCCGACGCCGATATTGATCAGGCTGATGCCGCTGCGGTCGCGCCGGATCAGGTGGTAGGCCGGCATCTGCGGCAGGCGAGGCGGCAACTGGCCCAAGGCATCGGCGTCCTCGGCGCTCAGGCCCACGCGACGCGTGATGCGGTTGCCAGGCTCGACCAGGGCGATGCAGTCGTCCAGCTCATGCGGGCGGGCCGGGTCGGGCCGCTCGCGCATCAGCGCCTGGCCCAGCTTGACGAACTCGTCGATGTAGAACTGGTAGTTGGTGAAGAGCACGAAGTTCTGAAAGTGCTCGGGGCTGGTGCCGGTGTAGTGGCGCAGGCGGTGCAGGGAGTAATCCACCCGCGGCGCTGTGAACAGGGCCAGGGGCTGGGGCGCGCCGGATGGCAGCTCTTGCGTGCCGTTGGCGATGCCGTCGTCCATATCGGCCAGCTCGGGGAAATCGAACAGGCTGCGCAGCAGGCGGCGACGTTCGGGCGCCAGCTGGCTGTCCAGGCTGGCCTGCTCGTCGAGCGCGAAGTGCAGGGGGATGGGCTGCTTGCTGCTGCAGACCTCCAGCTCCACGCCGTGGTTCTGCAGCAGCAGCTCGAACTGTTCCAGGTAGTAACGCGCAAACAGCTCGGGTCGTGTCAGAGTCGTTTCATACACGCCGGGGCCGGCAACAAAGCCGTAGGCCAGGCGCGAAACCTGGCGCTGCTCGCGCGCGCTGCTGCCCACACGCAGGCGCAGCAGGGGGTAGCAGGCGCGCACCGGGGCGATGTCCTGGCCGGCGAGAAAGTCCTGCAGCGCGCGGCGCAGTTGCTGCAGGCCGGCCTGGTAGATCTGCTGCACATAGGCCAGGGCCGGGGCGGCCTGGTCAAAGGTCTGGGGTGCGAAGAACAGTGAGTCCATGGGGCTGATGAGTCGGGCGGGCTGGGCGCGGCCGAGGCGGTGCGCCATCGGTCTTGATTGTGGCCCCGGCCAGCACGGCCTCGACCTCTCCGGGACCCAGGGCCAGATCGTTCAGCGCCCGACCATCCATGGCGCGCAGCTCGGCCCGTGCACGGCGGGCTTGCCGGCCTTGTTCCAGCATGCGCAGCAGGGCTTGTAAAAGCAGGGGAAAGTGCTTGGGGCTCATGGCGTTCACCGGGTGGGTAGCGAGTGGTCGCCATCTTGGGTTTTGAGGTATGGTTTGAAAAGTAGAATGAACTGATTGGAAAGATCAGGAAATCTGATGCGATGCCTGAGTCTGGACCAGATCCGCACCCTGGTGGCGATTGCCGACCTGGGCAGTTTTGCTGCCGCCGCCCAGGCCCTGCACCTGGCCCCGCCGACGGTGAGCCTGCACATCAGCGAGCTGGAATCGCGCCTCGACGCCACCTTGCTGCTGCGCCGCAAAGGTGCGCCGCGCGCCGACGCGCGGGCCGCCGGCCTGAGCCTGACCCCGGCCGGTCAGGAGTTGGTGCAGCGCGGCCGCCAGCTTTTGCGCGATGCCGAGGACGCCGAGGCCCAGGTGCGACGCCATGCGCGTGGCCTGGTCGGCCGGGTGCGCCTGGGCACGGCCACGGGCGTGGTCGTGCATCTGCTGCCTCAAGTGCTGGAGGCGCTGGCGCAGCAGCATCCGGGCATCGATGTGGAGCTCAGCGTGTTCGGCTCGGCCGACACTTTGGCGCGGCTGGATGCTGGGCGCCTGGACATCGGCCTCGTGACCTTGCCCCTGCCCGGCGGCACCGGCCTTCGCTGCACGCCCTGGCGGCGCGATCCCATGGTGGCTTTTCTGCCGGCCGATTGGGAGGCGCCCGCGCAGCTGGACCCGGCCTGGCTGGCCGACAAGCCGCTGATCTTCAACGACAGCAGCACCCAGATGTACCGCATGACCATGGCCTGGTTCGGCCAGGCCGGTTTCAACCCCAGCGCGCGCATCGAGCTCAATTTCACCGAGGCGATGAAGAGCTTGGTGGCGGCCGGCTATGGCGCGGCCCTGCTGCCGCTGGAAAGCGAGCAGGAGGCGCAGCGACGGGTCGGCCATGAGCGCATGCAGTTGCGCCCCTTGAACCCGCCGCTGAGCCGCGAGCTGGCGCTGGTCCATGCCGACGAGGCCATGCTGCCGCCGGGCGCGGCGCCAGTGCTGGAGGTGTTGCGGGCTTTTGCTCAGGCCTGAGCGAGACTTCAGCCGAAGCGCACTTCGACGCACAGGCCTCCGCCCGGTGCAGCATCGCTCAAGTGAACCGTGGCGTCATGGCGTGCCGCCGCGCGTTCGACGATGGCCAGGCCCAGGCCGCTGCCTGCCTGGTTCTGTCCGGGCAGGCGGTAGAAGCGCTCGAACACCTTGCTGCGCAGTTTGGTCGGGATGCCCGGCCCGGAGTCGCTGACGCGCAAGATCAGCGGGCCTCCATCGGCCGTTTCGGGCAGGATTTCCACCCGGATCAAGCTGCCGTCGGGCGAGTACTTGATCGCGTTGTCCACCAGGTTGTCGATCAGGGCCCCAAGGCTTTCGCGGTGCATGGACCTCGGGCAGTGCTCTGGCGCGTGCAGCTCGATCTCGATGCCGCGCGGCAGGGCCAGCTGGCTGGCCAGCGCGATGCGGTCGCGCACCAGGGCGACCAGATCGTGGCGCTCGATGTCCAGCGCTTCTTGGTCGGCACCCGAGCGGGCCAGCGCCAGGAGCTGGTGCACCGTGTGGCTGGCGCGGCGCACGCCTTCGAGCAGGCGCAGGCCGGCAGCGTCGCGAGCCGGGCCGGCGGGCTTGAGCTGCAAAGCCTCGGCATTGAGCTGCATCACGGCCAGAGGGGTCTTCAGCTCATGGGCGGCATCGAGCAGGAACTCGCGCTCGCGCTCCAGCCGCTCCTGCAAGCGCGCCATCAGCTCGTTGACACCCTGGACCACCGGGCTCAGTTCTGTGAAGGGTGTGGGTGGCAAGGGGGTCAAGTCGCGGGCCGAGCGCTGACCGATCTGCTCGCCGATACGGCGCAGCGGCTCCAGGCCGCTGCGCAGCAGCAGCCAAGCCACCAGCAGCATCAAGGGCAGGCTGTAGAACAAGGGCCGGGCGTAGTAGCTCAGACCCTGGATGCTGAAATGCCAGTCGCCCGGCATTTCCTGCCAGCGCCGCACGACGATGTCTTGGGCCGGCGCTTCGGCTTCGACATACAGCCAATGATCGTCAGAGGCAAGGCGTGCTTCATTGGGCGGCTGGCGATCCGCGCTGAGCCCGTCGGCCGCCTGGCGGTAAATCATGCGGTCCCGGTGCCAGACCTGCAGTGCAATGATGGGGGGCTCGTAGCCCATCTCGTCCCATTCCTGGCTGCGCAGCCGCTCGAGCTCCTGGAGCACCTGCTCCAAACGTTCCGGTTCAGTGGCCCAGAGCTCGCACTGCAAGCGCACATGCTCGGCCCAGACATGGTTCCAGGCTTGGCCATTTCGGGCATGCACGACCTTGATGTCATGGATCTCGCGCCCCATCAACACGCACCAGACCAGCAGGAGTACCGCACTGAAATAGCCGAAGGTGCGGCGCAGCAAGGAGCGATGCCGAGCTAAGGGCGCTGAGGCACTGGCCGAACTCATGCACGCTCCAGCACGAAGCCGACCCCGCGCACCGTGCGTATATAGCCCTCGCCGATCTTCTTGCGCAGATTGAACATGTGAACGTCGAGGGCATGGCTGTCGGCGCTGGGCAGGGCGCGCGCTTCCAGTTCGCGCCGCGTGACCACCCGGTCGGGCAGCTTGAGCAGGGCCAGCAGGATGGCAAATTCGGTCCGCGAGAGGTGGATGGCCAGGCCCTCGCGGCTCAGCGTCATGCGCCGCTCGTCCAGGCGCAGGTCCTTGAGTTGCCATTCCTGCGGCGTGTCGGTGTCGCTCAGGCCGGCACGCCGGGCCACGGCGCGCAAGCGAGCCAGCAACTCGGCGCCGGCAAAGGGCTTGACCAGATAGTCATCGGCACCGATGTCCAGGCCACGCAGGCGGTCTTCGATGCCGCTGCGCGCGGTGATCACCAGGATGGGTTGCTGCCGGTCGGCCGCGCGCGCGCTGCGCAGCAAATCGAAGCCGTGGCCGTCGGGCAGGCCCAGGTCCAGCACCAGTGCGTCAAACGGCTTGCATTCCAGCCAGTAACGGGCCTCCGAAAGGCGCCGCACCCAGACCACCTCGTGGCCGCCGTCCTGCAGCAGAACTTGCAGGCTGTGACCGAGTTCCAGGTCGTCTTCCACGAGGCAGATCTTCATGGGGGGCGACTCTAGCAAGCGCCGGATTAATGAAGCCTTAACCTGACCTTCAGCCGGTGCTCAGTGAACAAGCCCGATAGTGCGCAGACAGCACCATGGCCAGGCCTGCTTCAGGGGCCTGGCGTGAAGGGCACCAAGACAAAGAAGAGAACGAGAACGACATGAACCCGCCTGTCTACACCCCGTCCGGGCCGCTGCTGCTCAGCGGCCGCATCGTGGCCATCGACATCTTCCGGGCCCTGACCGTGCTGGTGATGATCACGGTCAACACCTGGGGTGGGGTGGCCGGCCTGCCGGCCTGGATGCAGCACATGCCAGCGAATGCCGATGCCATGAGCTTTGTCGATGCGGTGTTCCCGGCCTTTCTCTTCATCGTCGGCATGTCCATCCCTTTCGCCCTGCAGCAGCGCCAGCGCTTGGGCGACAGCACCGTGCAGCTGCAACTGCAAGTGCTGCAAAGAGCGCTGGGCCTGGTGCTGATCGGGGTCTTCATGGTCAATGCGGAGGGCGGTTTCCATACGGCGTCCATGCCCTTGCCCATCGCGGCTTGGACCCTGCTGAGCTATCTGGCGGCCTTTCTGGTCTGGGGCTCGCTGCGTGGTGGGCCGGCGCTGGCGCGGCCCTGGCGCTGGGCCGGCCTGGGCTTGTTTGCCCTGCTGGCCTGGCTGTATCGAGGCGGCGCAGACGGCAGTGAGGGCCTAACGCCGCAGTGGTGGGGCATCCTGGGTCTGATCGGCTGGGCCTACTTGATTGGCTGCGCGGTCTACATGCTGGCGCGCGGCCGCCTGGCCGGGGTTTTGCTCGGCCTGGTGTTCAGCGCGGCCTATGCCACGCTGCACTGGCTCGGTGCGGTGCAGGCTTCACCCGGCCTGGCCCTGTTGTTCAGCCAGAACGGTCATTTCGCCCATGCGGTCCTGGTGCTCAGCGGCTGCGCCACGGCCTTGCTGTTTTACGGAACGGGGCGCCATACGGATCGCGCGCGGCTCTGGCTCTGGGCCCTGGCCTTTGCGGTGGTGCTGGCGCTGGCGGCGGCGCTGCTGCGGCCGGAGTTCAAGGTCTCCAAGATCCTGGCCACGCCGAGCTGGGCTTTGTACAGCGCGGCGGCCTGCGTGTTGATCTTTGCGGCGCTGGCGCAGTGGGTGGACGGCTGGGGCCGCAGCTTGTGGCCGGCCTTGCTGGAGCCAGTGGCCGCTAACCCCTTGCTGGCCTATTTGATCCCCTTCGTCGTCAGTGCCGCCATGGGCTTGGCCGGCTGGGCTTGGCCTGAGCTGCTCGGTCGCAGCCCGGGCGGGGTGATCTTTGGCGCGGTCTATGCCTTGCTTGTGGCTGGCGTGGTCAAGTGCTTGGCGGCGCGCGGCCTGCGCCTGCGCATCTGAAGCGCAGGGCGCGCGGTTGTGCTCAGCGCAGCGCTTGGGGCGCCGGGCGATGAACCGGTGCATGGATCAGCGCAATGCTCATCCAGACCGCGACGCTGAAGTAGGCCGACATCCAGAGCATCTCGCCCTGCCAGTCTTCCTGGCGGTGTGACACCACCCAGCGGCCGGCCACATCAATCAGGCCCTGGCTGACGCTCAGATAGGGGCGGCCGGCCAGTTCGTCAGCCAGCCAGCGGGCCCAGTACATGGGCACGTCCACCATGAACATGAAGGCCACGTAGACCACGCCGGCCACGCACCAGGCCGCCAGCAGGGGGCGCTGTCGTGGGCTGCAGCGCGGCCAGATGGCCACCAGGCTGAGCACCAGCAGGGCCGCGCAGATGCCCCAGATCGACTCCTCCATCACATGGCCGATATTGGCCGTGGTCAGCACCGAGTACCAGGAGCAGGTTTCGGCCACCGCGATCAAGGGCACGATCCAGAAGGAGGTCAGGTGACCGACCCGGCTGCCGGTGGCCTTGGACACCTCGCGCAACATCAGCGCCCACTGCGCCACAAAGCAAAGCTCGGCCACGGTCGCCACCGAGCGACCGATCAGCACGCTGGACATCCAGCTGTCCAGCAAGACGATTCGCGGCACGTCAAAGACCGGGACAAAAGAGCGGTAAGCACAACCGAAGACATAGCCGGCCGAGAGCAGCAGCTGCCAGCGCCGCATCAGAAACACCTCCTCGCTAAGGGCCGCTCGCCGGCGCCGCAACAAGGCGGAGGAAAGCAGCCAGGCGAGGATGTTGAAGGCGGCGACCGTGCTCAGCAGGGTCCACCATTCGGCGACAGTCAATGTCATCATCGCGTCATGGTGGCACGCTAAAGCGATGCGAGCAAGCGCCAAACAAGCCGGCAGAGCCCTGGCTCATGGCTGCTTGACGGCGGCGCTGAGCGGCCGATGATGGCGGCTCTGTTCTTGCCCGAGCCCTGCCATGCCCGCTTCGGAAAGCAATGCCGCCAGCCCGCGCGTGCAGCGTCTGCACCAGATCCTGCTGTGGCCCCTGCGCCTGATGCCGATCGGCGATGCCCCGGGGGCGCCACGTCGCCCCTGGGAGCGCTTGGCTGCCGTGGCCGACAGCCCCTGGCGCGAAGTGGCCGACGAGTACACCGGCGGGCCGCAGAATTTCCACGAACGCCACTACCAGGAGTTCGTCACCTTCTTGCCCTATGTGCAGCGCTTTCTCTACGGCGAGGGTGCCGAGGGCGGCGCCGGCTCGGGCATGAAAGTGTTCCGCCGCCATGACGTCCGGCGCCTGCGCGTGCAGACCCGGCCGCAGGACGCGCCGCTGCTGCTGGAGGTGGTCCACGTCGACCTCTATTTCTTCTTCGATGTTGACGTGGTGCTGCTGAATGTGGAGGTCAGCAGCGCCGATCTGGCCCTGGCGCAGGCGCAGGAGCTGATGTACCGACTGGGCCGCGCCTACCCGCCGGGCTGGGATGCGCAAGGCCTGCCCTTGCATTGCCTGGCGCAAGCCGAGTGGCTGGACGCCGAAGGGCAGGTCTTGTCCAGCTCCGACAGCCGCGAGCGCGAGCGCTTCATCGAACATGTGCACCGCCACCGTGCGCCGCGTCTGGCCACGCATTGGGACTGGTTGCTGCGCCCGCTGCTCAACCATGCCAGCGACGAGGCGCGGGCCCAGCCGGGCGCGCTCAGCTACCGCCAGATCGAGTACTACCGCATGCCCATGATGGCCTATCTGGCGGTGGACGAGCCCCGCGCCTTGACACGCAGCGACTTCGTGCGCCTGGGCCTGGTCACCGGATCCGGCCCGGTGGCGCAGGAGGGCAGCTTGCCTTACGGCGAAGATCATCTGAGCGACTTTGAGCGGCGCCACTGCTATGACCGTTTCTGGAGTGATGGCGGTGCGGCGCCGCAGACGCGGTACTTGTGCAGCGGCCATGCCCTGGTGGTGGTGGGGCGGGCCGACTCCGAGTTCTTCAGCTGCCGCGACCGCGGTGTGCTGGCCCAGTTCCGGCACCAGCATTTCCTGATCTTCCTGATCGCGCATTTCCAGAAGGCGGCGCTGTTGATGTTCTCGGACCGCCTGGTCGAGGCGCTGCGCCGGCTCAATGTGCAAGACCCCGAGAACGTGCGCCGCTTCAAGCGCGCCATCCGCTCGGCCTTCGAGGGCTTTCTGCGTTTCACCCACCGCTACTGGTTCCACGATGTGGCCGAGCAGGCGCAGTCCCGTGCGCTGTTCCGCATGTGCGCCGAGCATCTGGGCTTGGACAGCTTGCATGCCGAGGTCAAGCAGCGCGTCACCGACATGAGCGCCTATCTGGAGACCGACAGCATCCGCCGCCAGGCCAACACCGTGGTGCGCCTGACCGTGGTCACCATCTTCGGCCTGGTTGGCACCATCACCACCGGCTTTCTCGGCATGAACTTGCTGGCTGAGGCCGACGCACCGCTCGGCCAGCGCCTGCTCTATTTCGCCGCGGTGATGGCTGTGACCCTGGCCTTGACGGTTTACACCATGGTCAAGTCCAAGCGCCTGTCTGACTTCCTGGATGCCCTCAGCGACGAGCGCTTGTCGGCCTGGGACAAGCTGCGCGCCTTTGTCGCGGTCTGGCGCTGAAGCCCGCAAGCGAGCTCGTGGCTGCCGAGCAGACTTGACGTCAGCCGGAACAGGCTGCGCGTTGGGCGGGCTTCGTCCGGGGCTCCGGGCTCAGACGCGGAACACCGCCACCAGCTCGTTCAGCTGCTGGGCCTGGTTGCGCAGGCTGCTGGCCGCTGCCGAACTCTCCTCGACCAGGGCGGCATTCTGCTGCGTCATCTGGTCCAGATTGCTGACAGCCACATTGACCTGGCCGATGCCGTCGCTTTGCTCCGAGGTGGCATGGGCGATCTCGCCAATGATGTCGGAGACGCGCTGCACACTGCCGACGATCTCGTCCATCGTCGAGCCAGCATCGCCCACCAGGCGGGCGCCCGAGGCGGCGCGCTCGACGCTCTCTCCAATCAAGGACTTGATCTCCTTGGCGGCGTCGGCGCTGCGCTTGGCCAGCAGCCGCACCTCGCCGGCCACCACGGCGAAGCCCCGGCCCTGCTCGCCTGCCCGGGCTGCTTCGACGGCGGCGTTCAGCGCCAGGATATTGGTCTGGAAGGCGATGCCGTCAATAACGCCGATGATGTCGGAGATCTTGCGCGAGGAAGCGTTGATGCCGTCCATGGTCGACACCACCTGGGCCACCATCTGGCCGCCCTTGGTGGCCGAGCTTTGCGCCGAGGCGACCAACTGATTGGCCGTGCGGGCCGAGTCGGCCGTGTGCTTGACAGTGCTGGTCAGCTCCTCCATCGAGGACGCGGTCTGCTGCAGATTGGCGGCCGCGGCCTCGGTGCGCTGCGACAGGTCCTGATTGCCGGTGGCGATCTCCTCCGTCGCGGTGCTGATGCCCTCGGTGCCGCTGCGCACCTGGTTGACCATATGGCGCAGCGAGGCCTGCATGCTGCTCAATTCCTGCAGCAGCATGCCGACCTCGTCCTGGCGGTCCACGACGATGTGCTGGCTCAGATCGCCTTGGGCGATTTGCTGGGCGATGGCGCCTGCGCGTGCGACCGGCGCGGTCACCGAGTGGGTGATGCGCCAGGCCACGATCACGCCGATCAGCACCGCGCCCAGGGCCAGCATGCCCAGCGTCCAGGTGGCCTGGCGGGCGCCACTTTGCAGCGCGCTGGCGAAGGAGGTCGACTCCTTGTCGATCAAATCGACCAGGCTTTGCACCGACTTCAGATAGGCGTCGGCGGATGGCGCCAGCTGCTGGTCGACCAGGGCCAAGCCGTCGGCCGTGCCCGCCTTGAGTTGATCCATCACCTTCTTGCGGGTGTCGATATAGGACTTGCGCGCCTCGCCGATGCGTTCCAACTGTTGCTTCTGCTCGGCATTGCTGATGTCCGCTTCCAGGTCTTTTTGCAGACCGTTGATCAGCTTGGTGGTTTCGCCCATGCGCTGGGTCAGGTAGCCGGCCACATCGGCCTGGTTGCCCGATTTGGCGATCGCCATCACACGGTTCAGGTTCAGGTCGGTGGCGGCGTACCAGCGGTTGACCTTGGCCGAGCGATCGTCCAGCTGGGCCAGCTCGGCGTTCAGCTGCACGATGTTCTTCAGCTGCAAGATGCCCATGGTCGCGGTGGCCATGGTCATCAGCAGCACGATGCCGAAGCCCAGCTGCAGCAAGGTGGTGATCTTCATGCGGTTCAAGGCATTGAGCATGGCGAGGTCTCCTGTCGCTGGCTGTGACGGCTGCGTTTGTGCAGACGATTATGCGGACCGCTGCCTCGCGGGCACAAGCGGAATTCTGCAAGCGACTTCGTTTTCTGCCGCTTACGCAAACGCCCCTGCAGGTTTAGAAAAAGCGGCATGGGGTGCTGACCCACATTTGCCTGGGTGCACGTATGTGGGTCTGGCGGCACAGGCGGCCCAGCCTCGCTCAGCCTTTATGCTCGACCCATGCGAAACATCTCCAGACTTCTGCCACCGGCCCTGCCTCTGTGGTCAGTGCTGTCCCCCGTCCTGGCTCTGGCCGCCTTGCTGGGCCTGTCCAACGGCTCGCTGGACGGCGCCTGGACCGCACCGGTCAGCGTGCTGCTGATGGCCGCCGTGCTGGCTGCTGTGCACCATGCCGAGGTGGTGGCTCACCGCGTGGGCGAACCGTTTGGCTCCCTGGTGCTGGCCGTGGCCGTGACGGTGATCGAGGTGGCGCTGATCGTGTCCCTGATGCTGGCTGGCGGCGAAAGCTCGAACGCGCTGGCGCGGGACACGGTGTTCTCGGCCCTGATGATTGTCTGCAACGGTGTGGTCGGCCTGTGCCTGTTGCTGGGCGGTCTGCGCCACAAGGTGCTGGCCTTCCGCGTCGAAGCGACCAGCCCGACTCTGGCCGTGCTGGTGGCCCTGGCCACGCTGACCCTGGTGCTGCCCAGCTTCACCACCAGCACGCCGGGCCCGACCTTTTCCACCGCCCAACTGATGTTTGCCGGCCTGGTGTCTCTGGTGCTTTACGGCGCCTTTGTCTTTGTGCAGACGGTGCGGCACCGCGAGTACTTCCTGCCCATTGAGACGGAGGAAGGCGAGCAGGCCGCGGAGCACCCCTCGGGCGGCGTGGCGGCTTGGAGCGTCCTGCTGCTGCTGGCCTGCTTGGTCGGCGTGGTGGGCCTGGCCAAGCTGCTGGCGCCGGGCATCGAGGCCGGCGTGCGTGCGGCTGGCGCGCCGCCTTCGGTGGTGGGTGTGATCGTGGCTGCGCTGGTGCTGCTGCCCGAGACCGTGGCCGCCGTCCGCGCGGCCCTGCGCAAGCGCTTGCAGACCAGCCTCAACCTGGCCCTGGGCTCGGGCGTGGCCAGCATCGGCCTGACGATTCCGGCCGTGGCCTTGCTGTCCCTGTTCTTCCCCTACCCCCTGGTGCTGGGCCTGTCCAACACCAGCATGGTGCTGTTCCTGCTGACGGTGGTGGTGGCCACCCTGACCCTGGGCAGCGGCCGCGCCACGGTGCTGCAAGGTGCCGTGCATCTGGTGCTGTTTGCCGTCTTTTGTTTCCTGGCCGTTGTGCCTTGATCGGCGGGCGCGGTCCGGCGCCTTCTGAACGCTTGGTGTTTTTCTCTGATTGATGCAGCAAACCCGACTTCTTCTCGAAGGCGCCGCCGGCGCGCCCCTGCCTGACTGGGCCTTGCTGGAGCCCGGCTACCGCCTGGGTCACTACGCCCGTGGCGACGATGTGTTCAGCATCGGCCAGTGGCAGCCTTTTGTGTATGTGCTGCGCCAGGGTGTGGTCAAGCTCAGCTACAGCAATGAGGCGGGTGAGGAGTGGATCAAGTCCTTCATCGGCGAGGGTGACTTCTTCGCCTGCCCCAATGTGCTGGTGGCCGGCGGCAAGACCGACTATGCCGCCGTGGCCCTGGAGGATTGTCAGATCGAGCAGGTGGACTTTGCCGCCATGCATGCGCTGACCGAGCGCCACCCGGCCTGGCAGCGCGCCATCCGCCAGTTGCTGGCCTGGCACATCGTGCGCAAGGAGCAGCGCGAGCGCGAACTGCTGACCCTGCGCCCCGACGAGCGCTACCAGGCCTTTCTGCGCTGCCAACCGGCTCTGGCCGAGCGGGTGCAGCAGCGCGATCTCGCGCATTACCTGGGCGTGACGCCCGAGGCCTTGAGTCGCATTCGCAAGCGTCTACGAAACGAGTGAGGACGCTCCGGCTTTGTCCCAAGTCAAAGCCCAGCCACACGACCCGGGCCGATTGATCCTGATCATTTGCCGATTACCTCGGCGACGCCAAGCTACGCCCATGCCATCACCTGTTCCCTGGAGAACGGTGAAGTTCAGCGGATTCTTGAAAGATCCGCTGCCACCCCTGACATGAAAGCGAGCTTTGCCATGACCACGCCTCAATCGACCCGCCCCATTGATTCATCCTTCCGCGCCTACCTGCTGGGCGGCGGCATCGGCTCCATGGCCGCTGCAGCCTTCATGATCCGCGACGCCCAGGTGCCCGGCGCGCAGATTCACATCCTCGAGGCGTCTCCGCTGATGGGCGGCAGCCTGGACGGCGCCGGCGATGTCGAGCGCGGCTATTCCTTGCGCGGTGGTCGCATGCTGACCACCGACAACTACGAGTGCACCTGGGACCTGTTCAAGTCCATTCCCTCGCTGGAGCACCCGGGCCAGAGCGTGCTCGGCGAAACCCTGGATTTCAACGAGAAGTACAAGGCCCATTCGCAAGCCCGCCTGGTCAACCGCCAGCGCGCCAAGGTGCCGGTCGAGTCCATGGGGTTTTCCATGCACGACCGCCTGGAGCTGCTCAAGCTTTCCAATGCCAGCGAAGAAGAACTGGGCACCAGCACCATCACCGACTGGCTGTCGCCCGCCTTCTTCGAGACCGAGTTCTGGTTCATGTGGGCCACCACCTTCGCTTTCCAGCCCTGGCACAGTGCCGTCGAGTTCAAGCGCTATCTGCATCGCTTCATGATGGAGTTCTCGCGCATCGAAACCCTGGGCGGCGTCAAGCGCACGGTCTACAACCAGTACGACTCTTTTGTGCGGCCGCTGCAAGCCTGGCTGCGCGAGCAGGGCGTGAACTTCGTGATGGACTGCCAGGTCACCGATCTGGAGCATGTCGAGACCGAGGGCCAGTTCCAGGTCGCCGCGATCTGCTGCCAGCGCGCCGGCCAGGCCGAGCGCATCGAGCTCGGCCCGCAAGACCTGGTGTTTTTCCAGAACGGCTCCATGACCGACGCCTCCAGCCTCGGCTCCATGCACAGCGCGCCGCCGCAGCTGAACAAGAAGCACAGCCAGGGCTGGGCCTTGTGGGAAAAGCTGGCCCAGGGCCGGCCCGAGTTCGGCAAGCCGGCGGCCTTCAACAGCAGCATTGCCGAGTCCATGTGGGAGTCCTTCACCGTCACGCTCAAGGACACCGCCTTCTTCGACAAGATGCGCGCCTTCAGCGGCAATGAGCCGGGCACCGGCGGCCTGGTGACCTTCAAGGATTCGAATTGGCTGATGTCCATCGTGCTGGCCCACCAGCCGCACTTTGCCAACCAGCCGGCCGATGTGCAGGTGTTCTGGGGTTATGCCTTGTTCCCCGACCGCGTCGGTGATTTCGTGGCCAAGCCCATGTCCGAGTGCACGGGCGAAGAGATCCTGCGCGAGCTCTGCGGCCACCTGCGCTTCGATCTCGATGCCGTGGCCCGGGCCAACTGTATCCCCTGCCGCATGCCTTACATCACCAGCATGTTCATGCCGCGCGCGCTCAGCGACCGGCCGCTGCCGGTGCCCAAGAACTCGCGCAATCTGGCCTTTGTCAGCCAGTTCGTTGAGATCCCGGACGATGTGGTCTTCACCGTCGAATACTCGGTGCGTGCCGCGCAGATGGCCGTCTACCAGTTGCTCAATGTGCCGCGCCCGGTGCCGCCCATCCTGCGCCACGACCATTCACTGAAGGTGCAGCTGGACGCCTTGGTCAAGGCGCTGAAATGATGGCTTGGCGATCCAGGCCCTGGCCGATGTGATACCGCGAAAGCGAGGCCCAGGCCGCCCGCGCATGGGTTCAGGGCCTCAGGGTCTGGTACTGCCGAGCTGCAGGCCTAGCGCGTCGATGCGGATCTGCTCGGCCGGCAGCTGCAACGCTGCCTCCAGGCTGGCGCGTGCGGCGGCGCGGTAGTTCTGCTCGGCCGCCGGTTGGGGCTGCTTCAGAAACGCCAGCCGCGCCACGGCCATGAACATGCCTTGCATCGCGCTTTGCTCATAGAGTTTGCGCTTGGCGGCGCCGCTCATGGCGCTGAAGCCGGGGTTGCGGGGCAGGGCCTCGCGCAGCTGAGCGGCCAGGCGCACAAAGTGAGCGTCGGGCACCTCGACCTGGTGCAAGGCCATGTAGTTGCCGGCGATGAAGGCCGCCATGGCATTGGCCACATCGTTCTCCGGCAGGCCCAGCTTTCGTTCGAGCTGGCGGTAGCCTTCGAAGGCCTGGCTGTAGGCTTGTGCCAGGGCGTCGCGCTGCGCCGCTGGCGCCTGGGCGGCCAGCTCGCGCGCATGGGCTTGCACTTGGGCCGGCTCGGTCGCCAGCGTGGTGGCGGGCGTGTTGCCCTGGGTGCTGCGCGCTGCCGGCTTGTTGCTGCTGCTGCCTGAACTGCCTGAAAACGGAATGGCCGAGGAGCCAGGGAACAAGGGGAAGATCAGTCCTTGGTAGAGCGGTGGCGGTGGCGGCGGAATGTCGAAAGCCCAGGTCGGTTGCAGCAGGCTGCACAGCAGCAAGCCAGCCAGCGTGCGCCAGCTGAAACGCAATGCCCTGGATGTGGAGTTCAACTTCATTGGGTCCGCTCCTTGGCGGCCAAGGGCCGCCGTTTGAAACTTGGGCTGCAGTCTAGAGGCCAGCGCAGCGTTGCGAGGCCGAGAACCTAACGACTTTGTTACAGGACATCTCCAGCCTTGGGGAGGCTGAGGACGCTGTGACCGCGCCTCCTGCGCATTTCACCTGTGCTGTTGGTTCTGGCGCACAAGCCGGGCAATCCGGCAACTCAGGGCCGGCGAAGCGCCGGGGCGATCGGGTCGCTGATCATTGGCGCACGGCGCCTACACTTCCGGCCGTGAAGCCCGCTTTGTTCCCCACTTTTGCCCTGCTGCTGTTGGCCCTGCCCGCCGCGGCGCCGCTGTGGGCGCAGCCGGCCGCCGCCGCGCCTCCCTTGCTGACCCTGGAGCAGCTGCCGCGCCCCAGCGGCCCACCGACGGAGCGGGCCCTGGTGGTGCCGTCCCAGGTGCTGCGCTGGCGCGATGAAGCCAAGGCGCTCGAGCATGGGGCCAACGGCATGCCGCGTGACCCGGTGGCTGCCGCCGCGCTCTACTGCCGTGCTTCTCGCTACGGCGATGCCGAGTCGCAGTACAGCCTGGCCTGGATGCTCAGCCATGACCGCGGCATCGCCCGCAACGATGCCGAAGCGGCTCATCTGTTTGCCGCAGCCGCCGAGCAAGGCATTGCCCAGGCCGAGCGCATGCTGGCTGCCATGGGCGGCACACCCATGGGCGAGCCGCCGCCGTGCCTGCGCCCGCCCGAGGCCGATGTGCCGCCGAAGCCGGTGATCGTCGCTCAGAAACCCGGCGCGAAGCCGCAATCCCTGGCCCGCTCGCAAGACTGGCCCGCGATGCCGCCGCCGGCGCAGGCACCGGCTGCCATTGTCGATTTCGTCCAGCAGGTGGCGCCCGAGTACCGCCTGGCACCGGCCTTGGTGCTGGCCGTGATGGCCACCGAGTCCAATTTCGACCCTGCCGCCTTGTCGCCCAAGAATGCCCAGGGTTTGATGCAGCTGATGCCCGACACGGCGCGCCGTTTCAAGGTCAGCCGCCTGACCGACCCGACGCAGAACATCCGCGGCGGCATGGCCTATCTGCGCTGGTTGCTGGCCTACTTTGAGGGCGATGTCGCCCTGGCCTTGGCCGGCTACAACGCCGGTGAGCGCGCGGTGGAGCGCTACCGCGGCGTGCCGCCGTACGCAGAGACTCGGGCTTATGTTCGCCGGATCCTTGGTCAGCTCGGCTGGCGTGGTTTCCATCCCTTCGACGCTCAGGCGACGCCGGCGTCGCCCCAGCTGCCGCTCTTGCGCAAGGGGCCGTGATCGCCGTTGAGGCTCGGCGTCAGGGCTTCAGCTTGGCCTTGATGCGGGCCAGGCCGAGCTTCAGTTGCTCGCCGGTTTGCTGGGCCTGGCTCCGCAGTTGCTCCTGGCTCGGCAGGCGTTCGGTGGTCCAGGCCGCGGCTTGCGCAGCGGCTTCGGCGGCCGCCAGCCCGAGCTGCTCGGCCGTCTCACCGGCCTTGATGGCGCCGACCTTCAGGCGCTGGGTGGATTGCTCGGCCACCTCGCGCAGCTGCTCGGCCGAGGGCAGGCGATCGGCAGTCCAGTCGGCTGCCTCCAAGGTGGCCCGTTTGACGTGCTCGGCCGCTTCGCCAGCCTTGGTCCTGGCCGTGGCCCACGATGCGGCCAGTTCGCTGGTAGGTGCCGCCCGCAAGGTCTGCGACACCCGTGCCAGGGCCAGGGCTTCTTCGTTCGAGAGTGGTCCGGCAGCTTCCAGCATCTGCGCCAAAAAAGCGATCAGTTCCTCGACCATCACCTTTTGGTTGCAGTCGGGGTTGGCATGCAGCAGGTCGGAGAGGTCTTTTGCCAACACCTCCAGCGGCGCCTCGGCCAGCTCGGACTCCACGGCGCCAATGGCGGCATCGACAAACTTTGGATCCAGGCCCCAGTCCTCGATCAGATGCCGGCGCAGGAACTCCCGCTCGGCCGACTCGACCTCGCCGTCCACCATGGCCAGCCGCAAGCTCAGCGGCGCGATCAGATCGAACAGGGCCAAGCCCAGGGTGTCCAGCGGCGTGTTGAGAAACTTCGGGATCTCGATCACGCGGCTGCCCTTGCTGTGGCCCAGCCAGCGATAGATGCCGTAGCAGGCACCGCCCGAGGCCAGGGCCGCGAAGGCCACCCAGCCGACCGGTGTGGCGGCGGCGCCAATGCCCATGGCGCCCATCAAACCGCTGGGCGCGAAAAAGGTCGAGGCCACCAGGCTGGATTTCGCAATCGCAGCGCCCGCGCCCGCAGCGCCCAGCACATCCCAGACCTCGCGCGCACGGCTGACCATGCGCAGCGAGGTGTAGGCGTCTTCGCCGATGGCCAGCTTGGCCTTGAATCGCAGCGGCTCGGCCACCACGCGTTCCACGCCTGAAAAACGCGTCAGATCATGGGCGACGTTGTGGGTCTGATCGGCTGTCACGGTGCGGCGCTCCCTTCAAGCAGTGGGAGCGCAAGCGTAACCGAGCGGCCTGTGACCCAGCTATCGCAGGGGCAAGGCAGCCGTTCGGCGCCCGCGCGCTGGTCGCACTTACATGCTCCGCCGGTACTGCCCGCCCACCTCGAACAGCGCCGAGGTGATCTGGCCCAGGGAGCAGACGCGCACCGCGTCCATCAGCACTTCGAAGACGTTCTTGTTGTCGATCACGGCTTGCTGCAGGCGCTGCAGTTGAGTCGCGCTGTCGCCGGCATGGCTGTGGTGGAAATTGCGCAGGCGGTGCAGCTGGCTTTGCTTTTCTTCTTCGGTCGAGCGGGCCAGTTCAATGCTCTCCGGCGCGTGGTCGCCATGCGGGTTGCGGAAGGTGTTGACGCCGATGATGGGGTACTCGCCGGTGTGCTTGAGCATCTCGTAGTGCATGCTCTCTTCCTGGATCTTGCTGCGCTGGTAGCCGGTCTCCATGGCACCCAGCACGCCGCCGCGTTCGGCGATCTTCTCGAACTCGCTCAGCACCGCTTCTTCCAGCAGCTCGGTCAGCTCTTCGATGATGAAAGCGCCTTGCGAGGGGTTCTCGTTCTTGGCCAGGCCCCACTCGCGGTTGATGATCAACTGAATGGCCATGGCGCGGCGCACCGACTCTTCGGTCGGCGTGGTGATGGCCTCGTCAAACGCATTGGTGTGCAGGCTGTTGCAGTTGTCGTAGATGGCGATCAGGGCCTGCAGCGTGGTGCGGATGTCGTTGAACTGGATCTCCTGCGCGTGCAGGGAACGGCCCGAAGTCTGGATGTGGTACTTCAGCTTCTGGCTGCGTTCATTGGCGCCGTACTTGTCGCGCATGGCCACGGCCCAGATGCGGCGGGCGACACGGCCGAGCACGGTGTACTCGGGGTCCATGCCGTTGGAGAAGAAGAAGCTCAAGTTCGGCGCGAAGTCATCGATGTGCATGCCGCGCGCCAGATAGGCTTCCACAAAGGTGAAGCCGTTGGAGAGCGTGAGTGCCAGCTGGCTGATCGGGTTGGCGCCGGCCTCGGCGATGTGATAACCGCTGATCGAGACGGAGTAGAAATTGCGCACATTGTGGTGCACGAAGTACTCGGCGATGTCGCCCATCACCTTGAGCGAGAACTCGGTCGAGAAGATGCAGGTGTTCTGGCCCTGGTCTTCCTTCAGGATGTCGGCCTGCACCGTGCCGCGTACATTGGCCAGCACCCAGTCCTTGATCTTGGCGGCCTCGTCAGCCGTGGGTTCGCGGCCGTTGTCCTGGCGGAATTTGGCCAGGTTCTGGTCGATGGCCGTGTTCATGAACATGGCCAGTATCGTCGGCGCCGGGCCGTTGATGGTCATGGACACGGAGGTCGTGGGGCTGCACAGGTCGAAGCCGTCGTACAGCACCTTCATATCGTCCAGCGTCGCGATGCTGACGCCGGAGTTGCCGACCTTGCCGTAGATGTCCGGCCGCGGTGCCGGGTCGGCGCCGTAGAGCGTGACCGAGTCAAAGGCGGTGGACAGGCGCTTGGCCGGCATGCCCTCGGACACCAGCTTGAAGCGGCGATTCGTGCGGAAGGCATCGCCCTCGCCGGCGAACATGCGGGTCGGGTCCTCGCCTTCGCGCTTGAAGGCGAACACGCCGGCGGTGTAGGGGAAGCTGCCCGGCACGTTTTCCAGCAGCAGCCACTTGAGCAGCTCGCCATGGCACTCGTAGTGCGGCAGCACGACCTTGCGGATCTTGGTGCCCGACAGGCTGGTGTGGACCAGGTTGGTGCGGATTTCCTTGTCTCGGATCTTCACCACGTACTCGTCGCCGGCATAGGCTTTTTGCATGTCCGGCCATTGCTTGAGCAACTGGCGCGCGCCGCCTTCCATCTGCGCTTCGCGGGCCTCGGCCAGCTCGCCCAGGGCAGTGCGGGCGCCGTTCTTTTCGGGGTTGGCTTCCAGCAGCATGCGTGAGCTGCCCCAGAGCTGCTGGATCTCGCGGGCCAGCGTGGCCTGCTGGCGGGCGCGCTTTTTGTAGCCGCGCACGGTGTCGGCGATTTCGGCCAGATAACGCACACGCGCAGCGGGCACCACCGGCGTCTGGTGGGTGCTGTGGCGGGTGGCGACCAGGGGCAGGCGGCCGTCTTGCAGCTGCAGGCCCAGCTCGGCCAGGCGAGGCTTCATGGCCTGGTAGAGGGCGGTGACGCCGTCGTCGTTGAAGCGGCTGGCCATGGTGCCGAACACCGGCATCTGGTCCGGCGCGGTGGTCCAGGCTTCCTTGTTGCGCTGCACCTGTTTGGCGACATCGCGGATCGCGTCCAGCGCGCCCTTGCGGTCGAATTTGTTGATGGCCACAAACTCGGCGAAGTCCAGCATGTCGATCTTCTCGAGTTGGCTGGCGGCGCCGAACTCGGGCGTCATCACATACATGGGCACGTCCACATGCGGCACGATGGCCGCATCGCCCTGGCCAATGCCCGAGGTCTCGACCACGATCAGGTCGAAGCCGGCCACCTTGGCGGCGGCGATCGCGTCGGGCAGGGCAGGGGAGATTTCGCTGCCGAAGTCACGTGTGGCGAGCGAGCGCATGAAGACGCGTTGACCTTGGCTCCACGGGCCGATGGCATTCATGCGAATGCGGTCGCCGAGCAAGGCGCCACCGCTCTTGCGGCGCGAGGGGTCGATGGAGATGACGGCCACGCGCAGGCGGTCGTTCTGGTCCAGGCGCAGGCGGCGGATCAGCTCGTCGGTCAGGCTGCTCTTGCCAGCGCCGCCGGTGCCGGTGATGCCCAGCACGGGCACCTGGATGCTCTTGGCAGCGGCTTGCAGCTCGGCCACCAGGCCGGCATCGGCCTTGTCGTTTTCCAGCGCGGTGATCAGCTGGGCCAGGGCGCGCCAGGCGGCTTCGCTGTGGCCTTGCAGGGCGCTCAGGGCGCTGGGGGCGTAGACGCTGAAGTCCTGGTCGGCCTTCATCACCATCTCGCCGATCATGCCTTGCAGGCCCATGCGCTGGCCGTCTTCGGGGCTGAAGATGCGCACGCCGTGGGCGGCCAGGTCGCGGATCTCGGCTGGCACGATCACGCCGCCACCGCCGCCGAAGACCTGGATGTGTTCGCCGCCGCGGGCCTTCAGCAGCTCGACCATGTATTTGAAGTACTCGACATGGCCGCCCTGGTAAGAGCTGATGGCGATGCCTTGCGCGTCTTCCTGCAGCGCAGCGGTGACCACCTCGTCGACCGAGCGGTTGTGGCCCAGGTGAATGACTTCGGCGCCCATGCCTTGCAGGATGCGGCGCATGATGTTGATGGCCGCATCGTGGCCGTCGAAGAGGCTGGCGGCCGTCACAAAGCGCACCTTGTTCGTCGGGCGGTAATTGGCCAGGGCTTTGTTTTCGGCGGACAAATCGGTCATGGCGAGTCTCCTGCGGGCCCGTGGTGGCAAAGCCCGGTTTTATCAGCAAAGGTGGGCGGATTCTAGGTCTTGATTGACGTTTACGTAAACGTCACTGGCGACGAAGGCTGGGTTCGTCCTTGCGCCGGTGTGCCCGCTTCGTCAAGTCCGCCCAACTGGGGCGATCGGGTCCTTCTTGTATCCAGCGCCGCCTAGCGGTGGCCTGTGGGCGTTGATCGGTGCGCCAGCGAGCGCGCAGGCTTCGCGTTGTCCCGCTTGCCCGGGGCTGGCCGATGCGCAAGCATGAGCCCATGAATCTGCCGCTCAAACTCCTCGCACCCGTTCTTGTCCTGACCCTCGGCCTGCTGCTGTGGCGGCCTTGGGCGACGGCGGCCGATGACTCGGGCTATGCCTGCCCTTGGCCTGAGCCCGGGCAGACCCAGTGGATCGCCGGTGGGCCGCAGTCCCGCGAACTGGTGGTCTTGCTGCATGCCTTCACGCGTGAGCCCGGTGGCATGTGTCAGGTGGGCGAATGGCTGCGGCGCGAGGACGCGGCCCATATCGATCTGCTGGTGCCCAAGCTGGCCCTGAACGTCTTCTCGCAGGCAGACATCGAAAGCGTTGTCGCCGATGTCGTGGCCCAGGTGCAGGAGCGCTGGGAGGCGCGCGCCAAGACGCCCGGTGGCGCCTACGAGCGCGTGCGCTTCGTCGGCCACAGCATGGGCAGCCTGATTGCGCGGCGCGTCTACCTCGACGGGCTGACGGCCGAGAAAGCCGCGCCTTGGGCGCTAAAGACCGACCGCATCCTGCTGTTTGCCGGGGTGAACCGAGGCTGGAGCATTGACCACCATATGGGCTTGCTCAACAGCCTGGTCTACCAGCTCGGCGAAGATTTGAATGCCTGGGTGACGGCCCTGGGCGGTGCACCGTTCACGGTCATGGCCTCGCGCCACGGTGCGCCCTTCGTGAACGACCTGCGCCTGCGCTGGCAAGAACTGCCCACGCGCTGGGCCGAGCGCCAGGCGCCGGGCTTCAAGGTGGTGCAGCTGCTCGGCACGGTCGACGACATCGTGCCGCCGGGGGACAACGTCGATGCCGCTTCCTCGGCCGGCCTGGTCTATTTGCAGATGCCGCGCAGCGGGCACACCGATGTGGTCCGGGTGCTGGCCGATGCACCCCAGCCCGGCGCCGCTGCAGCGCGCGCCGCCGTGCTGGCCCATGCTTGGAACGATGCCTCGCCCGAGAGTGACGCCATGCCCCTGGCCGTGCGCCGCTCGCGACACGACCCCTGCGTCCAGCATGTGGTGTTTGTGATGCACGGCATCCGCGACGAGGGGCATTGGACGGAGCGGGTGGCGGCGACGGTCGAAGACGCCCTGGAACCTAGCCTGGCACCCGATGCCCTCGAATGCCGAGGCCACCGCGAACCCCGGATCGCTTTCGAGATATCGTCTTACGGCTACTTTCCCATGCTGTCCTTCTTGCGCCCCGCTGCGCGCCACGAGAAGGCCGCCTGGTTGCTGGACCGCTATGCCGAGGCCCGGGCCCAGTACCCCAAGGCCCAGTTTCATTACGTCGGCCACAGCCATGGCACCTACCTCTTGCGCGAAGCCCTGCGCCAGGTGCGGGGGGTGCGTTTCGACAAGGTGGTGCTGGCGGGCAGCGTCTTGCGCGCGGGCGAGCATTGGCAGCCCTTTTTTGCCAGCGGCCAGGTCAAGCAGCTGCTCAATCTGCGCGCCAGTGCCGACTGGGTGGTGGCGATCTTCCCGAACACCATGGAACACATCGGCTGGCAGGACCTCGGCGGTGCCGGCTTCCGTGGCTTTGAGGACACCCCCTCGGGCCTGACCAATGGCCCGCTGCGCGAGGGCGTGCTCGCCTACGTCGAAGGCTCGCATGGCACGGCGGTGGAGGAGCACGCCTGGCGCACCATCGCGCAGTTTGTGGCCCAAGGCCAGCTGGATCAGGCCGGCCTGCCCGTCGTGGCCAAGCCAGAAGTGTGGGTCGACTGGGCCGCGCGCTGGGGCTTGCTGCTGTGGGCCGGCCTGCTGGCTGTGCTGGCGCTGGGCCTGTGGGGGCTGTGGCGCTGGCAGGTGCGCGAAGGGCTGAAGGTGCTGGCCATCCTGGCCTATCTGAACCTGATCTGGCTCGTGGTCACGCGGGTCTGAGGGCGCCGCTGCGAAGAGAACGAAAGCTCTGGTATTCCGCTTGACCCTGACCCAGGGTGAGGCTTCAAGATTCCGTCGGGCTCGCAGCTTGGCGGGCGGCATCAAGCGTCATTGAGACCGGAAGACCAGAGAATCGCGTATGAACAAGAACTACAGCGTGGGCGAACTGGCCCAGCGCAGCGGGCTGACGGTGCGCGCCTTGCACCATTATGAAAAGCTGGGGCTGCTGCGCCCCTCGGCACGCAGCGAGGCGGGTTACCGTCTGTACAGCGAGGCCGATGTGCTGCGCTTGCACCGGCTGTTGGCATGGCGCCAGACCGGCATGGCCTTGAAGGACATCGGGCCCTTGCTGGACAGTGAAAGCCCGGCGCTGCGCGAGGTGCTGGCGCGCCAGGTGGCGGCTTTGCAGGCGCAGATGCTGCAGCAACAGCAGCTGCTCGATGCGCTGCAGCATGTCGCCCGTCAGGCGGAAGGGCAGGGCGCGGGTGCGGATACCGAACCAAGCTTGATCGAACACCTGTTGTTCGCCATGTCCATGATGCGCGTGCAGGACAAGTACTTCAGCGCTGAGGACCGCCTGGTGCTGGCGCAGCAGAAGGCGCAAATGGGGCCCGAGCGCGTGCTCGCGGCCGAGGCCGAGTGGCCGGCCCTGATTCGAAGCGTGCAGCAGGAAATGGCGCGAGGCACACCGTCTGGCAGTCCGCGTGTGCGCACCCTGGCGCAGCGCTGGATGGCCCTGACCCAGCAGTTCGTGGGTGACAGCCCGGCGCTGCGCAGCAAGGTCACGACCATGTATGCGCAGGAGCCTGACCTGCAGCGCCTCACCGGCGTGACGCCTGAGTTGATCGGCTACTTGCGTCAGGCCGTGGCCGCATCCGGCGAGGCAGCACCCACCGGCGAGGCGCAGGCATGAGTGCCGCGAGCGACTTCAAGGCCGCGCCGGCGGCCGACCCGCGCCCTGTTCGCCAATGCCAACTTCCGCTGGCTGCTGGGCGGTGGATTTTTGTCCATGCTCGGCGATCAGTTCACTTTGCTGGCCTTGCCCTGGTTGGTGCTGCAACTCAGCAGCGACCCGCTGGTGCTGGGCACCGTGCTGGCGCTGGCCAGCCTGCCGCGCGCGGTCTTCATCCTGGTCGGCGGTGCCATCGTCGACCGCTATTCCTCGCAAACCGTGCTGCAGCTGAGCAAATGGGCCAATGCCCTGCTGCTGGGCGCGCTGGCGGCCATGGTGGCTTCGGGAACGGTCAGTCTTCAGGCCGTCTATGCGATCAGCCTGCTGATCGGCCTGGCCACGGCCTTCAGCTATCCCGCCGGCAGCTCCATCCTGCCTCAGGCGCTGCCGCCGGCCCTGCTGCAGCCGGCCAATGGCCTGCTGATGGCCTTGCGCCAGCTCTCTGCCTTGCTGGGGCCGGTCACGGCGGGCCTGCTGATCGCGGGCCAGGCCTCGGGGCTCGACACCAGCGAGGCGCCTGGGCGCAGCGGCCTGGCCTGGGCCTTTGCGCTCGATGCCCTGAGCTTTGTGCTGTCCAGCTGGACCCTCAGCCGCGTGCGCTTGCTGCCGCGCACGGCGCCCCTGGCTGATGCTCAGTCGGTGCTGCAAGCCGTGGCCGAGGCCTTGCGCTGGTGCTGGCGCGATGTCGAGTTGCGCAGCCTCTGCCTCTACTTTGCGGCCGTTTCATTCTTTGTCGCTGGGCCCTTGCAGGTGGCGCTGCCGGTGTTGGCCAAGAACCAGCTGCCGGAGGGGGCCGCGGGCTTGGGCTTGCTGCTCACCGTGCATGGCGTCGGCAGCCTGATCGGCATGGCCATTGCCGGCCTGCGGCCGAGCTGGCGTCTGTCCACGCTGGGCGGCACGGTGCTCTTGATCGACACCGTGGCCGCGCTGGTCTTCATGCCCTTCGGCCACATCCATGCCAGCTGGCAGGGGGCAGCGCTGCTCTTGCCCTTGGGCGTCTTGGGCGGCCTGGTGCAGGTGGCGGTGTTCAGTTGGATGCAGCAGCGCGTGCCGCCGGCCATGCTGGGCCGGGCCATGAGTGTGTTCATGTTCATCTTCATGGGCGTGGCGCCTTTGGCTGCGGCCTTGGCTGGTGCTGCACTGCGGGTCTTGGCCGTGGCCGATCTGTTCACGGCTGCGGGCGTCTGCTTGCTGCTGATCGTGCTTCTCGGCCTGTGGCTGACGCCGATCCGGCGCATCGCCTACTTGGTGCCGGCGGTTCCGCGAGCCGGCGCTTGAAGGCTGGAGCGATCGGCAGGCCTGCGCAAACTGCGATGATGGTCGCACCTCATTTCTTATCAAGCGAGAGCGCTCTGACCATGAACTCCAAGTTCCAATTTCTGGCTTCTTCGACCGCACTGGCCTTGAGCCTGAGCTTGGCCCTGCAGCCTGCTCGGGCCGCCGAAGAGCCGGCCAAGCCGGCCGTCAAGAAGGTCGTCAAAAAGGCCGCAGACAGCAAGAAGGCCGCAGCCGTCGCCGCCACCGGCGCGGCGGCAGCGGCTGCCACTGCTGCTGCATCGGCACCGGCACCCGCAGCGGCGCCGGCCCCGGTGCTCACCGCTTCGGGGCTGCGTTATGAAGAGCTTCGCACTGGCACCGGCGCCCATCCGACGGCAGCCGACAAGGTGCGCGTGCATTACGTTGGCACTTTTCTCGATGGCCGCGAGTTCGACAGCTCGATCAAGCGCGGCACACCGGCCGAGTTCCCGCTGGGCCGTGTGATCAAGTGCTGGACCGAAGGCGTGCAGCTGATGAAGGTCGGCGGCAAGGCTCGCTTGCATTGCCCCTCGGCGCTGGCCTACGGTGAGCGCGGCGCTGGCGGCGGCGTGATCCCGCCGAACAGCGACCTGCAGTTTGAAGTCGAGCTGCTGGATATCGTGGCTCCTTGATTGCGGCCGGGTAGGCCGGATTCCGCGGCGCATAGCAGTGGTTGACGCTGGGGCGGGTGCCAAGCGTCGCCGGGCGAGTGCTTCCGCTCATGTCCCCCGGCCCGCGCTGCACGCGGACCTCCTCCTTTACTTCGCTTCACCACTCACCCGACACCCCTTGTCAGTTCAACCGGTCGGCGTTTTCGTCGAAGGGGCAAGGCCGTGCTGGATTGGGACGGCTGGGTGCTTCGCGAAGTGAAGTCAAGGAGGAGGTGCCAGCCGCAGGCTGGGGCCGGGGGACATGAACGGAGCGGAGTGCCCAGTCGGCCCGATCACCGCCGGACGCAACGGCCGCTTCGTGCCGATTGCAACCCACTGCTCAGCGCAGCTTCACCGGCGTCAGGTTGTCATCCGAGTTGCGGTCGATGCGTAGGTTGTACGGGTCCACGCCGACGAAGCTGGGCAGGCGGTCCAACAGCAAGTGGATCTGCTGTGAGCCCGACTTGAGCCGCTGGCGTTCCATCTTCAGCACCGAGTTGCGCTGGAATTCGGGCTTGCCGGGCTCTTCGGTGAAGGCGCCGATGTCGAAGGCTTCGTCGAGCACAGCCTCGGTCTCTTTGCCCTTGCCGTCGGCGTAGACCTTGCGAGCGTCGACCCGGAAGCTGACTTCATAGCGACCATCACTGCGCTTCGTGGCCGTCGCTTCGCTGGCCTTGAGGTCGAACAGGGTGATGCGTTCGAACAGGTCCTGGATCAAGGCTTCATGCTGGGGCCCGGCCTCGGCGCGCAGCAGGCGCAGGAAGTCGCGGCTGTCGGCATAGGGCGCGCCCTTGAAGCCGAATTCCTGGATCAGCCGGCGCATCGCCCGGTTGACGGGCGCTTCGCCGACCAGCTCCTTGAGCGAATACATGACCACCGCGCCCTTGCGATAGTGGATGTAGGCCTGGTTCTCCACCCGGGCCAGGGGCAACTCCTCGATCAGCTCGTTGCCGCGCTCGCGCAGATAGCGGTCCAGCTCGAACTTGAGAAACTGGCGGATCTGTTCTTTGCCGTAGAGCTTCTCCATCACCAGCATGGCCGAGTACTGTGCGAAGGATTCGGTCAGCAGGGTCATGCCTTGCTTGTCGGCGCCATTGACCTGGTGGCCCCACCACTGGTGCGCCATCTCGTGGGCGGTGACGAAGCTGCCCAGATCGATCTTGTGATCGGCGTCGTTCTTGAAGTTCTGGATGAAGCCGATGCCTTCCGAAAAGGGCACCGTGCCGGCAAAGGCCTGGGCAAAGCGCTCGTAGGCCGGGAACTCGATGATGCGGGCGTGGCGGAAGGGGTTGGGGCCGAACTGCTGGCTGAACACCTCCAGCGAGGCCTTCATGCCGTCCAGCATGCGCTGCACATTGGCCACATGCTCCGGGTGATAGAAAACCTGCAGCTGGACGGCTCGGCCATCCGGCCCGGTCCAGCTGGACTCCTTGAGCGCATAACGGGCCGATTGCAGGGAGAAGAAATGCGCAATAGGCACCTCGCTGCGCGTCACCAAGGTGCGGCGGCCGTCGTGGCTCTGGTCGCTGACCGTCATGCCCGGTGCCACCGGCGTCTGGTCGGCGTCGGTGCTGAAGCTGATCTCGGCATTGACGAAGTCGCTGTCGCGGCGCAGGTAGTTGTGGGCATTGGCTCTGTCGTCTTCCAGCAGCGGCGGTCGCATATCGGGCACCAGGCCATGCTTGCGGCGCTTGCTGCGGTCTTGCAGCAGCAGGCTTTGGGGCACGCCCAGCTGCGGGCTGATGCTGGCGTTGTTGAGGAAGCTGCCGTTGGCGACGATGCGGGTCAGCGGGTCATGGTTCACGAAGCCGCGTTCTTCCAGGCGCGTGGCAAAGCGCAGCTGGCGCCGCTCTCCGGCCTGCATGGGCGTGCTCAGCTTGTAGATGCGGTGGTGAAACTGCGGGTAGTCTTTTTCAAGCACGGCACCGTCGAGTTCCAGCGTTCGTATCTGCAGCGCTAGCGGCCATTGCACATGGATGCGGTCCAGCGCCTGTCCGCTGCGGTTCTCCAGCTCGTAGCGCCCCTCGGTGTCGGCGCGGGTTTCCCGGGGGAAAAGCTCGATCTTGAGCTTCACATCGGTGATGGTCGGCTGGGGCCGCGAGGCAAAGGCCCAGAGCGCTTTCTCGTAGTCGGCGGCCAGGCGCTCGGCATCGTCCTTGGTTTCGTAGCGGTTCAGCACATTGCTGTTGTAGAAGATCCAGGCGCCGCTGCCCAGCCAGGCCAGGCAGGCGGCGGCCAGCAGCAGGCCCGACGGGCCGGCCAGGCGGTGGCGCAGCTGGGCCAGACGCGGGCGCAACCGGGTCTCTACACCACGGCGCCACATCAGGTGGCTGGCCACCAGCAGCATCAGGCCGAAGGCCAGCCAGTAGGCCTGGTGCCAGGCGCGGGCGATCCAGAAGCGGCCCATGGCGTTCATATCGGACAAAGGCACGTTCGCCGTATCCGCATAGTTGTAGAGCTTGTGCTCCAGTCCCAGGCTGGACATCACCATGCTGGAGACCATGAAGACCAGCATCACCGCCCAGCCGACGAACTTGTGCGGCACCAGGGCCTGGACAAAGATCGCCAGAATGGCCAGCAGCAGCATGGTGACCAGTCCCGGCAGCACCAGCCAGAGCAGGTAGGCGTCGATTTGCAGATGGGTGTAGCCATGGGCCAGCTGGAAGCCCATGCCGGTCAGCATGGCCACCAGGTAGCAGCCCAGCAGCACGCCGGTGATGGCCAGCACCTTGGGTGCCAGAAAGGCCCAGTTCGGCGCCGCGCTGGCGTCGATGATCTCGTGCATGCGGCGCTCGCGGTCGCGCCAGACCAGCTCGCCGGCGTAGTAGATCGCCACCAGCATGGGGATCAGGTTGAAGCTGCCGGCCAGGGCCTCGACCACGCTGCGCGTGACCGGGAAGTAGTCGATGCCACGCTCGGTGACGGTCATCATCAGAGACGCCAAGGCATTGGCCACGCCCATGGCCAACAGCACGAAGAAGGCCGGGCTCTTGAAGACGAAACGCATGTCAAAGCGCGCCAGGGCCCAGAACTGGGCGCGGCTGGCGGCCGCACCGTGGCGCGGCGCCGCGAGCGGCTTGGCGGCTGGCGCGGCAGCCTCGGCCTGCGTCTGGCTTGCAGGCTTGAGCCGTGCGGCGCGCGGCTCGAAGCTGAAGCCGCGATAGGCCAGGCCGAACAGCAGCGCCGACACGCCCAGCCAGATCAGGCGGTTCTGCAGCAGCAGGCCTTCGAGTGGAGGCAGCAGGCTGTTGCGGTCGGCGGTGGTCCAGTACTTGGTGACCCGGCCCAGGGTGCTCAGGGCAAAAGGGTCGCTGAGCGAGGCCGCCGCATCGAGGCTGGGGTCGCGCAGCAAGGCACGCGAGGCGCCGTAGAGCACCAGCAGGGCGACCGCGCCGACATAGCTCCACATCATCGAGCGCGTCAGCGTCGCCAAGGCGAACAGCGCCGTGCCCGCCAGCAGCAAGCTGGGCAGGCCGATCACCAGCTGGGCATAGAGGTAGTGCTGCAGCACGAAGGGGCCGAGCTGTTCCGCGTCGAGCCAGGGCATCAGCGAGCCGATGGCAATCGCCAGCGGAACGGCCAGGGTGACCAGAAAGGCCACGCCCATGGCGCCGAGGAAGCGGCCGACCAGGTAGTCGAACTTGCTGACCCGAGTGGCGCGCAGCAGGGCGGCGAAGCCGAACTCCTCATCGCGGATCACCACATTGGCGACGAAGGCGCAGACCACGAACAGCGCCATCAGATGCATGACGGCCACGGTCATCAAGATGGAGTGCGGCGCATTCAGATGGGTGCTGCCCTTGGGGCCACCGATCTGGATGTCGGGCGAGGTGATGGCGCCGAAGCTGAGCAGGAAGAAGATCACGAAGCTCAGCACGAACAGGGGCGAGCGCAGCTGGTAGCGCGCCTCGAAGGCGGCGATGTGTTTCATCATTATCATGATGGCCGTCCTCAGGCGCTGGCGCGCTGGCGCGAAGCCGTCAAGGTGGCGAAGTACAGGTCCTCCAGATCGGCGCTGACCGGCTCGAAGCCCGCCTCGGGCGCGGCATCGGCCAGCACATGGATGACGGTGTCTCCGCCGCGCAGGCGGTGCGAGATCAGCTGGTGCTCCATCTGCATGCGCGGCAGCTCGGCCGCGCTGACGCGGCGGCGCCAGACCCGACCGGCCAGGCTGCGCATCAGCTCCTGCGGCGCGCCGCTCAGGACGATGCGGCCGCCGGACAGGATGGCCATGCGTGGGCACAGGTCGGCCACATCCTCGACGATGTGGGTGGACAGGATCACCACCACCTGTTCGCCGATGGCGGCCAGCAGATTGTTGAAGCGGTTGCGTTCCTCGGGGTCCAGGCCGGCCGTGGGTTCGTCGACGATGATCAGGCGGGGCTGGCCAATCAAGGCCTGGGCCACGCCGAAGCGCTGGCGCATGCCGCCCGAAAAGCCGGCCACGGCCTTCTTGCGCACGCCCCAGAGGTTGACCTGGGCCAGCAGGGTCTCGACCGTTTCGCGCCGCTCGGCCTTGTCGCTCATGCCCTTGAGCACGGCCAGGTGGTCCAGCAGCTCCAGCGCCGACACGCGCGGGTAGACGCCGAAGTCCTGCGGCAAGTAGCCCAGGGTGGCGCGCAGGCGCTCGGGCTGCTGGATGACATCGATGTCATCGAAGCGGATGCTGCCGGCGCTCGGTGTTTGCAGCGTGGCGATGCAGCGCATCAGCGAGGACTTGCCGGCGCCGTTGGGACCGAGCAGGCCGAACATGCCGGTGGGGATGTCGAGGTTCACATCGTCGAGTGCGACGGTGCCGTTGGGGTAGGTGTGGCTCAGGGCCCGGATTTGCAGCATGGTCTTCCTTGGAGCGGCGGCGGCGCCGGCGATGGCATGACGAAGAGGGTTGGGCGCAGTGTGGTGGCCCGTACCTGCCGCTGCCAGCGGCATGCGAGCAGGCGGCGAATCCGCGGGATGAACTGCAGAGCGCCGTCCATGGGCACGATGCTTGCAAGCGCTCGTTCATCCAAGCCGCTGCCATGTCCATCGATTCCTCCGCACCCTTGCCGTCACTGCCGACGGATGAACCCGGCGCCCCCCTGCCCGAGCTGGGTTTGCGCGTGCTCCTCATTGATGACGGCGCCCACCGCGTGCAACTGATCCGCGAGGAACTGGTGCGGCGCGGCTGCGAGGTGGTCGGCGTGATCGAACAGGCCACCCTGATCCACGACTGCGTGCTGCGGCTCAAGCCCGATGTCGTCATCGTCGACAGCGAATCGCCGACCCGCGACACCCTGGAAAACCTGGCCACACTCTCGGCCCAGCTGCCGCACCCGGTGGTGATGTTCTCGGAGGACGCCAGCAGCGCACCCATGCACCGGGCCTTGAAGGCCGGGGTCAGTGCCTATGTGGTGGCCGGCCTGCAGCCGGAGCGCCTGGCATCGGTGCTGCAAGTGGCGATCGCCCGCTTCGAGCAAGACCTGGCCCTGCGCCAGGAGCTGAGCCGGGCTCAGGCCCAACTCAGCGCGCGCAAGGGTATCGAGCGGGCCAAGGGCATTCTGATGAGCGAGCTGGGCCTGGACGAGGACGCTGCCTACAAGCGCCTGCGCCGCCTGGCCATGGACCGCGGCCAGGCCTTGGCCGAGGTGGCCGAGCGCATCATCGACGCGCAATCGCTGCTGCGGCCGGGCTGAGCTGGTGGCCACCCTTTGGGGCGCGCTCGCACCAATGTGGCGTGAAGAGGCCGCGCTCTGCCTTCGAATCGTGCACATGGCGCCGCTCCCTCCGGGCAAAGGCTGCTGGCACGAGTTCTGCTAGATACGGACTGCGGGCCTGCAACGGCGCAGGCCCGCGACACGTACGAATTTTGTATTCACGAACGTAGGAACCGCAGGCTGCACCGCCTGCAGGTCCCGGACAAAGGCGTCCGATCCATGTCCGCAAACCGCTCCCTTCATCGGGGTCGGGCTTGCGGCGGATCGCGACGCCTTTTTTCGTTTCCTTTTTTCTTTCTACATGTTCATTCAGTGACGGAGCCAGACCATGCGATTCGGCAAACCCCGCCAGCAGCCACAGAGCGCCCCCAGACCTGCCGCTGCGCGTCAGGCCCCCCGAGGGGGGCAAGCAAATTCGGGAGCGGCCCTTCACTTGCTTGAGAAGACGCAGGCGCAGCAACACCCCGGCGACGCAGCCCAAAGCGCCACCGCAACAGGAGTCGGTTTGATGAGTGAAGACAGACGCAAGCTGCTGGTCAGCGGCGCGGCCGCGGCCGTCAGTACGGCGGGCAGCGGCCTGAGCATCCAGGCCTGGGCCGCCGGCTCCGACAAGCCCGAGAAAGAGGAGGTGCGCATCGGCTTCATTCCGCTGACCGATTGCGCCTCGGTGGTGATGGCCTCGGTGCTGGGTTTTGACAAGAAGTACGGCGTGCGCATCGTCGCCAGCAAGGAAGCCTCCTGGGCCGGCGTGCGCGACAAGCTGGTCAATGGCGAGTTGGACATGGCGCATGCGCTCTACGGCCTGGTCTACGGCGTTCACCTGGGCGTGGCGGGCCCGAAGAAAGACATGGCCGTGCTGATGACGCTGAACCAGAACGGCCAGGCCATCACTTTGTCGCGCAAGCTCGCCGACAAGGGCGCGGTCGATGGCGCCTCGCTGTCCAAGCTGATGGCGGCCGAGAAGCGCGGCCCTGATGACGCACGCACCTTTGCTCAGACCTTCCCGACCGGCACCCACGCCATGTGGCTGTATTACTGGATGGCGGCGCACGGCATCCATCCGCTGAAGGAGGCCAAGGTCATCACCGTGCCGCCGCCGCAGATGGTGGCCAATATGCGCGCCTCGGCCATGGACGGCTTCTGTGTCGGCGAACCCTGGAACCACCGCGCCATCATGGACGGCATCGGCATCACGGCCGCGACCACGCAGGAAATCTGGACCGACCATCCGGAGAAGGTGCTGGCCTGCAGCGGCGACTTTGCCCGCAAGTACCCGAACACGGCGCGTGCCGTCATCATGGCCGTGCTGGAAGCCAGCCGCTGGATCGATGCCAGCCTCAGCAACAAGCTGAAGATGGCCGAGACCATTGCCGAGAAGTCCTATGTCAACACCGGCGTGGACGCGATCAACCAGCGCATCCTTGGCCGCTACCAGAACGGCCTGGGCAAGACCTGGGACGACCCCAACCACATGAAGTTCTTCCGCGATGGGGCGGTCAACTTCCCCTACCTCAGCGACGGCATGTGGTTCCTGACCCAGCACAAGCGCTGGGGCCTGATCAAGGAGCACCCGGACTATCTGGGCGTCGCCCGCCAGATCAACCAGGTCGCGCTCTACCGCGAGGCGGCCGGGGCCTTGAAGATCAACACGCCCAAGGATGTGCTGCGCAGCGCCAAGCTGATCGACGGTGTGGTCTGGGATGGCCGGGACCCGGCTCGTTATGCCGACGGTTTCAAGATCAAGGCCTGAGCCTTGATCTGATCCCTGATCCCTTTCTTTTCTGCGATCAACCCGGAGGACCATGCCATGGTCAGCGCTGTCTTTCATTCACCCGGCGAGCTGCTCGCCGACGCCCCGCCGGCCGCCCCCGCGCACGCGGCCCCGGCGGCCCCGACGGCTGCTTCGGCGCCGGCCAAGGCCGCACCGCGCCCCGGCTTCGACGGCCGCGAACTGGCCCTGCGGCTGCTGCCGCCTCTGCTGGGCCTGGCCCTGCTGCTGGGTTTCTGGGCTCTGGCCACGCAGAAGGCGGGCGGGCCCTTCCCAACGCCGCTGGCCACCTTCGAGGCCGCCGTCAAACTCTTCGCCGACCCCTTCTACAGCCGCGGCCCCAATGACCAGGGCATAGGCTGGAACATCTTGTTCTCGCTGCAGCGGGTGGCGCTGGGCTTTGGTTTGGCCGCAGCGGTGGGCATACCGCTGGGCTTTGTGATCGGGCGCTTCCAGTTTGCCCAGCGCATGGTGGCGCCGCTGATCAGCCTGCTCAAGCCGGTCTCGCCTCTGGCCTGGTTGCCGATCGGCCTGCTGGTCTTCCAGAGCGCCAACCCGGCCGCGATCTGGACCATCTTCATCTGCTCGATCTGGCCCATGGTGGTCAACACCGCCGCCGGCGTGCAGCGGGTGCCGGAGGACTATCTGAACGTGGCCCGGGTGCTCAAGCTGTCCGAGTGGCGGGTGTTCACGCAGATCCTGTTCCCGGCCGTGCTGCCCCATGTGTTGACCGGCGTGCGCCTGTCGGTGGGCACGGCCTGGTTGGTCATCGTCGCGGCCGAGATGCTGACCGGCGGCGTCGGCATTGGCTTCTGGGTCTGGGACGAGTGGAACAACCTCAATGTCAAACACATCATCGTCGCCATCTTTGTCATTGGCATCGTCGGCCTGGCCCTGGAATGGGCGCTGATGGCTGTGGCCCGCCGCTTCAGTTTCGAGGAGTGAGTCTCACCATGAACACATACATTGCACGGCCCGAGCTGGCCTCGCCCGAGCCCCACAGTACGCGGCCCTTCATCGAGGTGCAGGGCGCCGAGATGGTGTTCCACAGCCGCAAGGGCAGCTTCCACGCCCTGCAGAACATCCATCTGCAGGTTCGGCGCGGCGAGTTCCTCACCTTGATCGGCCATTCGGGTTGCGGCAAGTCGACCCTGCTCAATCTGATTGCTGGCCTGCTGCAGCCCAGCGCCGGTGTGCTGTTGTGCGACAACCGCGAGATCCGTGAGCCCGGCCCCGAACGCGCCGTGGTGTTCCAGAACCATTCGCTGCTGCCCTGGCTCAGCTGTTTCGACAATGTGCTGCTGGGCGTGCATGCGGTGTTCGGCAAGAGCGAGTCGCGCGCGCGCCTGCAGGAACGCAGCCAGGCGGCTCTGGAGTTGGTCGGCATGGCCCACGCGGCGCAGAAGCGGCCGCAGGAGATCTCGGGCGGCATGAAGCAGCGCATCGGCATCGCCCGCGCGCTGGCCATGGAACCCAAGGTCTTGTTGATGGACGAGCCCTTCGGCGCGCTCGATGCGCTGACCCGCACCCATTTGCAGGACGAGCTGCTCAAGATCGTGGCCCGCACCCAGAGCACGGTGGTGATGGTGACCCACGATGTCGACGAGGCCGTGCTGCTGTCGGACCGCATCGTCATGATGAGCAACGGCCCGGCCGCCACCATCGGCGAGATCCTGGACGTGAACCTGCCACGACCGCGCGAGCGTGTGGCCCTGGCCGAGCAGCCCGCGTATGCGCGTGCGCGCAAGGCGGTGATCGATTTCCTCTACACCCGCCATGCCCCTGTGGAGCGTGCCGCATGAACGCCCCGACCCCGAACGCCGGGCTCAAGCCCGCGGCCAGGAAGCTGCGATTGGTGCTGATCGGCAATGGCATGGCCGGCGTGCGCACGCTGGAAGAACTGCTCAAGCTGGAGCCCGATCTCTATGACATCACCGTCTTTGGCGCCGAGCCCCACCCCAACTACAACCGCATCCTCCTCAGCCCGGTGCTGGCCGGCGAGCAGACGCTGGACGAGATCATCCTCAACCCGCTGGACTGGTATGTCGAGAACGGCATCACCCTGCATCTGGGCAAGACGGTCACCGCGATCGACCGCCTGCGGCGCGTGGTCACGGCCAGCGACGGCAGCGAGGCGCCCTATGACCGTCTGCTGATCGCCACCGGCTCCGTGCCCTTCGTGCCCCCGATTCCGGGCAAGGACCTGGATGGCGTGCTGGCCTACCGCGACATCGCCGACACCGAGGCCATGATTGCGGCCGCGGCACGCTACCAGCATGCGGTCGTCATCGGCGGCGGCTTGCTGGGCCTGGAGGCGGCCAACGGGCTGATGCTGCGCGGCATGCAAGTGACCGTGGTCCATCTCGGCGAGAGCCTGATGGAGCGCCAGCTCGACGAGACCGCCGGCGATCTCTTGCGCCAGTCCCTGCAGGCGCGCGGCCTGCGCTTTCTGCTCGGTGCGCAGACCCAGGCGCTGATCGCCGAGCGCCCGGCCGCGAGCACTGCGCAGGGTGAAACAAGCCCAGCCCGGCCCCGCGTGCTGGCCGTGCAGTTTAAGGACGGCCGCGAGATCCCGGCCGACCTGGTCGTCATGGCGGCCGGCATCCGCCCCAACACCGCCCTGGCCGAGTCGGCCGGCCTGCTGTGCGAGCGCGGCATCGTCGTCAGCGACAGCCTGCAGACCCGCACCGATCCGCGCATCTATGCCGTCGGCGAATGCGCGGCGCACCGCGGCATCGCCTATGGCCTGGTGGCACCGCTGTTCGAGCAGGCCAAGGTCTGTGCCAACCACCTGGCGCAGCTGGGGCTGGGTCGCTACCTCGGTTCTCAGACCAGCACCAAGCTCAAGGTCACCGGCATTGACCTGTTCTCGGCCGGCAACTTCAGCGGCGGCGAAGGCACCGAAGAAATCGTCATGAGCGACCCGTTCGCCGGCGTCTACAAGAAGCTGGTGATCCAGGCGGACCGCCTGGTCGGCGCCTGCCTCTACGGCGACACGGTGGACGGCAGCTGGTACTTCAAGCTGCTGCGCGAGGGCCGCAAGATCAGCGACATCCGCGACCGCCTGATGTTCGGCGAATCGAACATTGGCGATGTTGGCCACCAGGGGCACAACCGAGCCGCAGCCATGGCCGACAGCGACGAGGTCTGCGGCTGCAATGGGGTCAGCAAGGGCGCGATCTGCAAGGCCATCAAGGACAAGGGCCTGTTCACGATCGAGGATGTGCGCAAGCACACCAAGGCCAGCGCCTCCTGTGGCTCCTGCACCGGCCTGGTCGAGCAACTGCTGATGGCCACGGCCGGCGGGGACTATTCGGCCGCGCCCGGCAAAAAAGCGATGTGCGGCTGCACCGAGCTGAGCCACCAGGAGGTTCGTGACGCCATCGTCGAGCGGCATCTGACCCGGCTGGATGAGCTCTACGCGGCGCTGTCCTGGCGCAGCCCCAATGGCTGCGTCAGCTGCCGGCCGGCCTTGAATTACTACCTGATTTCCAGCTGGCCCAAGGAGGCGCAGGACGACCCGCAGTCGCGCCTGATCAACGAGCGCGCCCATGCCAACATCCAGAAGGACGGCAGCTACAGCGTGATCCCGCGCATGTGGGGCGGCGAGACCTCGGCCGACGAGCTGCGCCGCATCGCCGACGCGGTCGACAAATACAAGATCCGCACGGTCAAGGTCACCGGTGGCCAGCGCATCGATCTGCTGGGCGTGCGCAAGGAGGACCTGCCGGCGGTCTGGAAGGACATCGGCATGCCCTCGGGCCACGCCTATGCCAAGGCCTTGCGCACCGTGAAGACCTGCGTTGGTTCCGATTGGTGCCGTGTCGGCACGCAGGACAGCACGGCCATGGGCAAGACCCTGGAGCGGGCCATGTGGCGCATGTACGCGCCGCACAAGGTCAAGTTCGCCGTCTCGGGCTGCCCGCGCAACTGCGCGGAGTCCGGCATCAAGGACGTGGGCATCATCGGCGTGGACAGCGGCTGGGAGATGTACATCGGCGGCAATGGCGGCATCAAGACCGAGGTGGCGCAGTTCTTCACCAAGCTCAAGACGGCCGAGGAGGTGCTGGAGTACACCGGCGCCTTCATGCAGCTCTACCGCAAGGAGGGCTGGTATCTGGAGCGCACCGTGCACTACCTGGCGCGCGTGGGTATGGCCCACGTCAAGCAGCGCATCCTCGACGACGCCGAGGGCCGGCGCGCCCTCTGGGCCGAGCTGCAATTCGCGCTCGACGGCGAGCCCGACCCCTGGGTGGAGCTGGATCAGGCGCGGGTCGACCGGCGCCAGTTCGAGTTGCTGGCATGAAGACCATGGAGACCTCAATGACAACGATGGTCACTCAAGCGGCGGACTGGACGCGGGTCTGCCACATCAAGGAAATTCCAGTGCTCGGCGCGCGCCAGCTGCAGCGCCCGCAAGGGCCGGCCGTGGCTTTGTTCAGGACCGCGGACGAGCGCGTGTTTGCTCTGCTCGACCGTTGCCCGCACAAGGGCGGGCCGCTGAGCCAAGGCCTGGTCTTCGGCCATGCGGTCGCCTGCCCCTTGCACAACTGGACCATTGCCCTGGACAGCGGCCAGGCCCTGGCGCCCGATCAGGGCTGTTCGGCCCGCTTCAGCGTGCAGTTGCGCGAGGGCGAGGTCTGGCTGCGCCGCAGCGAGCTGGACAGCCTGGGCCTGGAGTTCGCGCCGCTGCAGGCCGGGCCTTGCGGTGCTTGAAACCATGAACGAGGCCAAGGACACCCGTTCCACTTGCCCCTACTGCGGCGTCGGTTGCGGCCTCATCATCGAAAGCGTGGCCGGTGAGATCCGCGGCGTGCGCGGTGACCCCGAGCATCCGGCCAATGCCGGCCGTTTGTGCAGCAAGGGCGCCACCCTGCATCTGACGGCCACGCCGCTGATCCAGCGCAGCCGCCGGCTCTTGCAGCCGGCCTGGCGGCCCGAGCGCGGCGCGCCGGCGCAGGCGCAGCGCTGGGATCAGACCCTGCCGCGCCTGGCCGAGCGCCTGGCCGAGATCCACCGCAGCCATGGGCCGGATGCGATCGGCTTCTACATCTCGGGCCAATTGCTGACGGAGGACTACCACGCCTTCAACAAGCTGGCGCGCGGCCTGGTCGGCACCAACAACATCGACAGCAACTCGCGCCTGTGCATGAGTTCGGCCGTGGTCGGCTACAAGCAGAACCTGGGCGCTGACGCCCCGCCTTGCTGCTATGAGGACATCGAGCAGGCCGGCTGCGTGCTGATCAGCGGCGCCAATCCGGCCTGGGCTCACCCCATCCTCTTCCGTCGCCTGGAGGCCGCGCGCGCCGCCCGGCCCGAGATGAAGATCATCGTCGTCGACCCGCGTCGCACCGAAAGCGCCGAGTTCGCCGATCTGCATCTGCAGATCCTGCCGGGCAGCGATGTCGCGCTCTGCCTGGGTCTGCTGAACGCCTGCATCTGGGAAGGCTGGATTGCCGAGGACTTCATCGCCGCCCACACCGAAGGCTTTGCCGCCTTGAAGGAGCTGGCGCGCGGCTACACGCCGCGCGAGGCCGCGCGCTTGTGCGGCATCCAGGAGGCCGACCTGTTGACGGCCGCGCGCTGGTTCGCGCTCAGCCCGGCCAGCCTGTCGCTTTACTGCCAAGGCCTGAACCAGAGCAGCAGCGGCAGCGACAAAAACAGCGCCCTGATCAATCTGCACCTGGCCACGGCCCAGATCGGCCGGCCCGGGACCGGGCCTTTTTCGCTGACCGGCCAGCCCAATGCCATGGGCGGGCGCGAAGCCGGCGGCATGGCGACGCTGCTGCCCGGCCACCGCGACCCGGCCGACGCCGCACACCGCGCCGAGATCGCCGCGCTCTGGGGCGTGGACGCGCTGCCGGAGCGGCCGGGCAAGAGTGCGGTCGAGCTGTTCGAGGCCGCTGCGCGGGGCGAGATCAAGGCGCTCTGGATCGCCTGCACCAACCCGGCCCAGTCCATGCCCGATCAGGCCCTGGTGCGGCGCGCACTGGAGGCCTGCGAGCTGGTCATCCTGCAGGACTGCTTTGCCGACACCGCCACCGCGCCCTATGCCGATGTCTTGCTGCCCGCTGCCGGCTGGGGCGAGAAAGAAGGCACGGTCAGCAACAGCGAGCGCCGCATCAGCCGGGTGCGCGCCGCCATCGCGCCGCCCGGCGAGGCGCGGCCGGACTGGCAGATCGTGCGCGATCTGGCCCAGCATCTGGAGCCGCTGCTGCGTCCGGGCCGGCCGGGCTTGTTCGAGTTTGAGCGCAGTGAGCAGCTGTGGCTGGAGCACCGCGCCGCTACCTTGGGCCGTGACCTCGACATCGGTGGCCTCAGCTATGCCTTGCTGGACGCCCAGGGCCCGCAGCAATGGCCGTTTCCGGCCGGCGCCCTGCGCGGCCAGGCCCGGCTGTACCAGGACGGGCGTTTTGCCACGCCCGACGGCCGGGCGCGCTTCATCGCCCGGCCCTGGCAGGCGCCGCGCGACAAGATCGATGCCAAATACCCCTTGGGCCTGAACACCGGCCGCCTGCGTGAGCACTGGCATGGCATGAGCCGCAGCGGCCAGGTGCCGCGTCTGTTTGGCCATGAACCCCGGCCGCTGCTGCGGCTGAATCCGCAGGACATGCCGCGCCGCGGCCTGGCCGATGGTGATCTGGTCCGCTTGAGCTCGCGCCGCGGCGAGATGGTTTTGGCGGTGCAGGGCGATGCCCGCGTGCGGCCCACCCTGGCCGATCTGCCCATGCACTGGGGCCAGGACTATGTGTCCGGGCTGGACAGCCAGGGCCGGCCGCTGCTGGGTGTCAATGCACTGAGTCAGCCGGATTTTTGCCCGGACTCCCGCCAGCCCGAGCTTAAATTCGCCGCCGTGGCCGTTCACAAGCTGAACCTGCCCTGGCGGCTCAGTGCCGCGGTCTGGGTGTCGGGCGATGCGGTGGCCACTGTGGGTCGGGCCTTGTCGGCGCTGCTGTCCGAGTTCGACTATGCGCACTGCCTGCCGGTGGCGGCGCCGGCCGGGCTGCCGCCTGAGGAGGGCTTGCAGGGCTGGAGCTTGGAGGCGGCCAGCGCCGCGCCGGTGGCGCCGGAGCTTTTGCGGCGGATTGGCGATCTGCTCGGCCTGCGTGGCGCGCGCCTGCTCCGTTATGTGGACGGCCAGCGTGGTCGCAGCCGCCTGGCGCTGCTGGACGAGGGCGGTCATCAGGCCCGGCTGCGCGCCGTCCTGACGGTGGGCTCGGTCGGTGAGGGCGCTTGGGTGCAAGCACTGTGGCGCAGTGCGGCCCTGGCTGCACCCTATGGCCGACGTCTGCTGGAGCCGGCCGAAGTTGATCTCTCGGACGCTGGACCTCCGGCTGCTGCGCCCAGCCCCCAGGTCTGCAACTGCCTCGATGTCAGCGAGGCGCGTATCCGCGCGCAACTGGCGAGCTGCGCTGGCAGTCCGGCCGAGCGCCTGGCCGCGCTGCAGCAGGCCCTGGCCTGCGGCACGCAGTGCGGCTCCTGCCTGCCGGCGCTGCGCCGGCTGGAGCGCAGCACGGCGCCTACTCTTGTTTCTTCAGCCCCTTCAGCCCCTTCAGCCCCTTGCCTGGAGTCTCAGCCATGAAGAACTCATCTGCTTGCTTGCATCCGGTCAGCCTGGTCGGAGCCGGCCCCGGTGACCCGGAGCTGCTGACCCTGCAGGCCTTGAAGCGCCTGCAAGCGGCCGAGCTCATCCTCTGCGACGACCTGGTCGATGCCCGCGTGCTGGCCCTGGCCCACCCGGCGGCGCGGGTCTTGCGGGTCGGCAAGCGCGGCGGCTGCGTCTCGACCGAGCAGAGCTTCATCCATGAGCTGATGATCCGCGAGGCGCGCGCCGGACGGCGCGTGTTGCGCCTCAAGGGCGGCGACCCCTTTGTCTTCGGCCGCGGTGCCGAGGAGGTCGATGCGCTGCGCGCCGCGGGCCTTTCTGTTGAGGTGCTGCCGGGCATCACCGCGGGCATTGCCGCCCCGGCCAGCATTGGCATTCCGGTCACCGACCGGCGCCATGCGCCCGGCGTGGCTTTTGTCACCGGCCACAGCCGGCCGGAGCTCGGCCAGGACGCGGGCCCGGCCGGCCCCGACTGGGCCGCGCTCGCGCGCAGCGGGCTGAGCTTGGTCATCTATATGGGTTTGAGCCGCATCGAGGACACGGTGGCCGCCTTGTGCGCCGGAGGCATGGCCGGCGCCACGCCGGCGGCCGTCATTGCCGCGGCCCACACGCCGCAGCAGCGCCAAGCCGTCTGCACCCTGGAGAGTCTCGCCACCACCGTGCGCGAGCAGGGCCTGGCCAGCCCGGCCATCATCGTCATCGGCACCGTCGTCTTGCAGGCCCATGCTGGGGCCTCGGGTTTGCCGCTGGATTTGCAGCCGGATTCCTTGGGGAAACCGCTGGGGGAACCGCTGGTGGAACTGCAGCGGAGCTTGCGCCAGGCCTGAAGCTTCCTGTGCGGCCGAGGGTCTGCACGCGCGAGCAGCCCGAAACTGCTGGTAGGCTGCGCGCAATGCCACTGTTGCGTCTGCGGTCGCCCTTCTTGCCATGAGCTTTCTTGCCATCGATATCGGCAACACGCGCCTGAAATGGGCGCTTTACGCCTCGCCCCAGCCGGGCGCGGTGCTCTTGGCGCATGGGGCCGTGTTCCTGGAGAACATCGACCAGCTGGCCGACAGCGACTGGCGCGCCTTGCCGGCGCCGCACAGCGTGCTGGGCTGCAATGTGGCCGGCGATGCGGTGCGCCGCCGTGTCGAGGAACAGCTGGAGCTCTGGGACATCGAGCCGCGCTGGGTGGTCAGCAGCGCGCAGGCGGGCGGCGTCACCAATGGCTATGACCATCCGGGCCGCCTCGGTACCGATCGCTTCGTGGCCTTGATCGGCGCCCGCGCCCATGTGCTGGCGCGGGTCACGGCCGAGCGGCCGGCGCGCGCGGCCTTGGTGGTGATGATTGGCACGGCGGTGACGGTCGATGCGCTCGACGCCAGCGGGCGTTTTCTGGGCGGGCTGATCATGCCCGGCCACGGCATCATGCTGCGCGCGCTGGAAGGCGGCACGGCCGGCCTGCGCGTGCCCACCGGCGAGGTGCGCGAGTTCCCGACCAACACCTCGGACGCGCTGACCAGCGGCGGCACTTACGCCATCACCGGCGCCATCGAACGCATGCATCGCCACCTGCAGAAGCGCGAGGGCGCCATGCCCTTGACCCTGATGACCGGCGGTGCCGGCTGGAAGGTATCACCGACCCTGGACATCGAGCACGAGCTGGTCGACTCGCTGATCTTCGACGGCATGCTGGCGCTGCAGTCGCATCGGCTGGCGCTGTAGTCAGCCTGGCTCGCGTCGCTGGCGAAGCTCGTCTTTGAGCTCGGCCAGCTCTTGGTGCACGCTGCGCAGCTGCGCGTGCAGGTCGCGCAGGATGTCTTCCTCCATGCGCCGCTCCGAGGTCTCCACCCACATGGCCGCAATCGCCGCCGTGACCAGAGACAGCACGGCATAACCGAGCAGCACGACGAAGACCGAGAAGATCTTGGACGCGGCCGTGGTCGGCACGATGTCACCGAAGCCCACGGTGGCCGCGGTGGTGAAGGCCAGCCAGAGGCCGTCGCCCAGGGTGCTGGCACGCGGCTCCAAAGCCCAGAAGCCGACGCCGCACATGCCCAGCACCAGCAGGGACAGCAAGAGCAGATAGCCCAGGCCGCCACGCGTCACCCAGCTCTTGACCGCCCAGACCATGCGCAGCAAGGTCAGCATGGCAATCACCAGTCGGATGGCCAAGGCGGCCTGAGATTCATTGCTGGGCGGTATCAAGGCCGCCACCGGCAGCAGCACGACCAGACAGAGATCGAGCAGATTGCCTCGCAGGTATTGGCGCGGATGGCTGCATTGCCGTGCCACCCGCCAGAGCGAGGTGGTCACCAGGGCGGCGGCCACCAGGTAGATGGCCACGGCCAGCGGTGTGGGCAGCGATTCCAGCAGCTCGATGTAGAAGGCCGGAATCGTGCACATCAAGGCCACCAGCACCGGCCAGCGCCAGAACTTCTCGGCGCGCACGGCGCCGGCATTGAGGGCGCTGGGCCGGCTCAGGCCCCAGCTTCGGGTGGGAAGGCGGTGTGGCATGAGCCGCAGCTTAAGCGCCGCGCTGAGCCTGCGAATTGATGTAAGACAAGCTGCCGGGCCGAGCGGCCCGGCCTGGGCTTAGAGAATGAAGCGCGACAGATCTTCGTTGCGCGACAACTCGCCGAGCTTGGCATCGACCTCGGCCGCACCCAGCTGCACCGTCTGGCCGCCGAGCTTGGGTGCATCGAAGCTGATCTCGTCGAGCAGGCGTTCCATCACGGTCGCCAGGCGGCGGGCGCCGATGTTCTCGGTGCGCTCGTTGACGTCATAGGCGATCTCGGCGAGGCGGCGAATGCCTTCGGCCGTGATCTCCAGTGTCACGCCTTCGGTCGCCAGCAGGGCCTGGTATTGCTTGATCAGGCTGGCGTGGGTGCTGCTGAGGATGGCTTCGAAATCATCGACCGACAGCGAGCCCAGCTCGACCCGGATCGGGAAGCGACCTTGCAGTTCGGGGATCAAGTCGCTGGGCTTGGCCAGATGGAAGGCGCCCGAGGCGATGAAGAGCATGTGGTCGGTCTTGACCATGCCGTACTTGGTGTTGACCGTCGTGCCCTCGACCAGGGGCAGCAGATCGCGCTGCACGCCCTGACGCGAAACTTCAGCGGTGCCGGTGTCCGAACGCGAGCATACCTTGTCAATTTCGTCGATGAAGACGATGCCCATCTCCTGCGCGCTCTGCAGGGCGGCGGTCTTGATCTCGTCTTCGTTGAGCAGCTTGGCCGCCTCTTCCTCGACCAGCAGCTTGAGCGCCTCGCCGATCTTGAGCTTGCGGGTCTTCTTCTTGCCCGCGCCCATTTGCGAAAACATGCCTTTGATCTGCTCGGCCATCTCCTCCATGCCCTGGCCGCCCAGGATCTCCATGGTCGGTTTCGCCTCCAGCAGGTCGAGCTCGATTTCCTTGTCGTTCATGCTGCCTTCACGCAGGCGCTTGCGCATGATCTGGCGGGCTGTGCTGTCGGGGGCGGGGCTGCTGCTTTCGGCTTCCAGGCGGGCGGGGGGCACCAGGATGTCCAGCACCCGGTCCTCGGCGGCGTCCTCGGCGCGCAGGCGCTGGCGGCGCATCTGCACCTCGCGCTCCTGCTTGACGGCGGTCTCTATCAAGTCGCGGATGATGCTGTCTACGTTCTTGCCGACATAGCCGACTTCGGTGAACTTGGTCGCCTCGACCTTGATGAAGGGCGCGCCGGCCAGGCGGGCCAGGCGGCGGGCGATCTCGGTCTTGCCGACGCCGGTGGGGCCGATCATCAGGATGTTCTTGGGCGTGATCTCGCCGCGCAGCTTCTCGTCCACCTGCTGGCGGCGCCAGCGGTTGCGCATGGCGATGGCCACGGCCCGCTTGGCGGCGTTCTGGCCGACGATGTGCTGGTCGAGTTCGGAGACGATTTCTTGGGGGGTCATGGAGCTCATTCGAGCACCTCGATGGTGTGGTTGCCGTTGGTGTAGATGCAGATCTCGCCGGCGATTTCCAGCGACTGCTTGACGATCTCGGCGGCTGTGAGCGTGCTGTGCTGCAGCAGGGCGCGCGCGGCAGCCTGAGCGTAGGCGCCACCCGAGCCGATGGCGACGATGCCCAGCTCGGGTTCGAGCACATCGCCGTTGCCGGTGATGATCAGCGAGGCCGTGCGGTCGGCCACGGCCAGCATGGCCTCCAGGCGGCGCAGCACACGGTCGGTGCGCCAGTCGCGCGTCAGCTCGACGGCGGCCCGCACCAGATGGCCTTGGTGCTTTTCCAGCTTGGCCTCGAAGCGTTCGAACAGGGTGAAGGCATCGGCGGTGGCACCGGCGAAACCGGCCAGCACCTGGTCGCGGTGCAGCTTGCGCACCTTGCGTGCGCTGGCCTTGACGACGATGGTGCCCAAGGTGACCTGGCCGTCGCCGCCAATGGCGACCTGCATGCGGCCGTCGGGCAAAGGCCGGCGTACGCTGACGATGGTGGTGCCGTGGAAGGACGGCGGGGCGCTGTGGCCCAGGGAGTATGAAGAGTCCATAGCGGCTCCAGATGGGGCTGCGGGTCGCAGCTTTCAAGCATGCGACCCGCAGGTTTCAATCGTGGCTGTCGGTGCCGCTCGCCAAGAGCTGCGAGCAAAGCCCAGCGCAGCGGTTTTGGCTAGGCGGCCTAGCGCAGACAGTACGCGCAGTACGGCAAGCCAGGCCAACGCCGCCAGAAGGGCTTGGATCGCCGCTCTAAACGGTGCGGACCTTGATCTTGGCGTGCTCGTTGATACCCATGGCGGCAAAGAACATGGCCACCAGGCGGTGCGGTTCGCTGAAGCTGACGCTGCGGTTCTCGCTGCGGCGGCTGAGCACCCAGTTCAGCAGGTCGCCGGCGGCCATGAAGTCGAGGCGGATCAGGCGTGGGCAGCTGACATTGATGACGGTGGCCGCGCCGAGTTCGCCGCTCAGTTTGCGCAGCAGCTCGGAGATGTCGCCGCTGAGCTGGCCGCTGAGTTCCAGCTGCACGCTGGCCTCCAGGCCGGCCTGCTCGGTGATCTGGGACTCCATGAAGGAGGTCGAGATGCCTTCCTGCGTGGCCGTGCTGGTGGTCGGCCCGGTGGTGGACAGGCTGGTGCCGCTGACACTGACCCGGCAGCGCGTGCGCTCCCAGGATGGTGGCGAGACTTCATAGGTGACGCAGTAGTCGATGGCGGCTTCGTCGAACTGGTCCGGTCGGTTGACCAGGCGCAACGCCTCCAGGCGCAGCATCCAGAGTTGGGGGTCGACTTCGCGCACGCCAATCGGGGTCAACTCTTTGAGTGCCTGCAAGAAGGCCTCACCGGCCAACCAGCGCATATCGACTTGCTGGCCGGCCCAGCTGCGGAACAGATCGCGCAGCTGTACACAGGCCACCGGGTCAACCTGACGCGCCGCCGACCAATCGAGCACCCAGGGCATGGGCATGTTCTGGCAGCGCTTCTGCAGCAGGGCCACGGCCTCTTCGGTCAAGGCCTCGGGCGCCGCCCAGCTGATGTTGCTGGACTTGGCCATGGGCGCGCGGACCTGCTTGGCGGCCGCTTCGGCCACCAGCTTGGGCAGGGAGAACCACTGGGGTGCCGAGCGGCCGAACTGCTGGGCATAGGTCAGGGCCAGGGCCTCGAACTTGGCTTGCTGGCCAGTGGCGCGGTAGTGGTCAAACAGCACCAGCCAGGTTTCGCCGTCACCATGACGGCGGCCCCCCGAGCGGGTCAGCTCGACCAGGGCGCGCTCGCAGCTTTCGTAGTCGGCATTGGCAAAGGCGATCACGGCCTCGTCCAGCTCCGGGTCATGGATCAGCTCATGGACTTCAACCGGTGCTTTCTCTGCTGCCAGGAAGCTCAGGGCTTGATCCAGCACGGGCAGGGCGGTGGCTGGAGGTCGTGCAGCTGGAGCGGGGGCTGGCGCTGGCTTGGCGCGCTCGGCGGCGGCCGGTGCGGCTTGCCGGGCCGCCTTGGCGGACGTGGATTTGGCCGGCGGGAACGGTGCGGCCGGCAGGGCGCCGAGGCTGGGCAGGCGGCTCGGCTTGGCATCGGACAGCGGCGCCATACCGGCGCCCATGACCAAGGCGGCCGGGCCGGCCTTGCTGTCCATGCGCTCTTTCTCGGCGGCGCTGGCGAATTCGCTGACGCGGCTGATCCGGCTGGCGCCGGGCTCGGCCGTGATGGTGGTCGGCGAGAAATGCACCGGCCGGGTGCTGGTTTCGAAGAAGCCGGGCGGGTGCGTGCTCTGTACCTGGGTCGGCGCGAAGCTTTCGCCGGCCATTTGTTGTTCGATCTCGTCGATCTTGGCCTTGACGCCCAGATCGATCTTGGAATTGACCTCGCTGTTGCCGCTGGCGCTGGCGCGCTCGACTTCTTCCAGCTTGGAATTCGATGAGCCCAGGGCGGCCAGCTGCTCGGGGGTCAGGCCTTCGCGGCGGATGCGGCGCAGCATGTCGAGCTCGCGCTTGCGCACAAAGTCATTGCGGCGCTTGCGCTCGACCATGGCGCGCAGCTCGGCCTTGGCCTGGTCGCCTTCCGGGTCATCCTGGCGCGAGTTGATCTCGGCCCAGTCCGTGGTCGGGTTGGCCACAAAGCGCGCGACCTTGCGGAAGAAGCTCTCGCCGTCTTTCGGTTCTGTCATGCGCGCTGGACCTTGGCTGGATGGAGGGTGGTGTGGAGAGGGCGGCAGCGTCGTGAGAGCGCTGCGTGTGCAGGGCGGCAGGCAGCCGGCCCCGCTGGTGCCGCTCATCAGTCACCGAACATCTTCTGCTTCATTTCGCGACGTTGCTGGGCTTCCAGCGACAGCGAGGCGGTCGGACGGGCGATCAGTCGGCCCAGGCCGATCGGCTCGCCGGTTTCGTCGCAGTAGCCGTACTCGCCGCTGTCCAGGCGCGACAGCGATTGCATGATCTTCTTCAGCAGCTTGCGCTCGCGGTCGCGGGTGCGCAGCTCCAAGGCATGCTCTTCCTCGATGGTGGCGCGGTCGGCCGGGTCGGGCACGATGGAGGTGTCTTCGCGCAGGTGCTCGGTGGTCTCGCCGGCATTGGACAGCACACCGTTCTTCAGTTCGGTCAGCTTGGCGCGGAAGAACTCAATCTGCTTGGCGCCCATGTACTCGGTGTCGGGCATGGCCAGCACTTCGGCATCGCTGAGCTCGGCGCCGGTCTTGGTCTTCCAGGCATTGGCCAGCTTGGGGTCGGCCTTGGCGGCCTTGTTGTTGGAGTTCTGGGGGCTTTCGATCACGGGCGTATTCATCTGTCGGGTGGGCGGCTTCGGGGGGGCGAATCGGTCAGCGAAGCGGCTGTTTCCGGTCGGTGGGGGGGCGGCATCCAGCAAAGCGACCGCTGGCTGAACCCCTGCATCGGTCTTGGACTTGGATGCCGCCTTGCTGGTTTTGCTGCTTGGCTTGGCATCGCCGTCAGGCTTGGTGGCTGACGTCGGTGTCGGATGTGGGGCCTGGATCTTGCTCACGTTTCTCTCCTCGCTCCGGCAGTTGAAGAGGTCTCTGCCGGGCTAGATTGCAATCGGGATCAGCTGAATCGCTTTTTCGGGCGCCGCGGATTGTAGCCAGCTTGAGTGTGCGCCCAGAACGCCCGAATTAGGGGAGTTTTCCCCCAGCTCGTGAGCCGGCGCTGCGGCCTCAGGCCAGGCAGCCTTCCAGGCCTTGCAAGAGGATCTCCTTGGGCAGGTCGATGCCGATGAAAACCATTTTGCTCGTCTTTTTCTCGCCTGGCATCCAGCGTGGGCCGAGGTCGGAACCCATCAGCTGGTGCACGCCCTGGAAGATCACCCGCTTGTCCGTGCCCTTCATATTCAGCACGCCCTTGTAGCGCAGCAGCTTGGGGCCGTAGACCTGAACGATGGCGCCCAAGAAGTCTTCCAGCTTGGCCGGGTTGAAGGCGCGGTCTGACTTGAAGACGAAGGACTTCACGTCATCGTCATGGACATGGTGGTGCGGGTGGTCGCAATGCTCGCCATGCTCATGGTCGTGATCATGGTGGTGGTGATCGTCAATCTTCAGGAAGTCCGGGTCGATTTCCAGCTTGGCGTTCAGATTGAAACCGCGCAGATCCAGCACGCGCGACAGCTCCACTTCGCCGAAGTGCACGCGTTGCTGCGGCGCACGCGGGTTCATGTGCTTGAGGCGGTGGCTCAGGGCATCGACGGCGGCGCTGTCGACCAGGTCCGACTTGCTGATGAAGATCTGGTCGGCAAATCCGACCTGGCGGCGCGCTTCCTGGCGGCTGTCCAGCTGCTGGTTGGCGTGCACGGCATCGACCAGGGTCAGCACGCCGTCCAGCAGATAGGCCTCGGCGATCTCGTCGTCCATGAAGAAGGTCTGGGCCACCGGGCCGGGGTCGGCCACGCCGGTGGTTTCAATGATGACGCGCTCGAAGTTGAGCTCGCCGCGGCGCTTCTTGGCAGCCAGGTCGGACAGCGTGGTGCGCAGATCTTCACGGATGGTGCAGCAGACGCAGCCGTTGTTCATCTGAATGATCTGTTCCTCGGTGTCGGCCACCAGGATCTCGGTGTCGATGTCCTCTTCACCGAACTCGTTTTCGATCACGGCGATCTTTTGGCCGTGGGCTTCCGAGAGCACGCGCTTGAGCAGGGTGGTCTTGCCGGATCCGAGGAAGCCGGTGAGGATGGTGACGGGGATGAGACCTTTGGACATGATGGGTTCGCGCGCGGCGCTCTGCTAGAAAAACCAGCCCTGGATATGGGGGCGGGTGAATGTCCTGCAAGAGCCCTGTCATGTCAATCGGTTATTCTGCAAGCTTGTGTAACTACGACACGCAGTCCCAGTGTCTGAACCTCAGCCTAGTCGGCCCTCTGCAAATCATGCAAAAGGGGGCGAAAGAAAACCATCCGCTGTGCCGCGCGGCCTCATGGTGCGCATTCTGGAGTTTCTCCATCCCGGCCCGGATTCCAAGAGTGAACTGCTCGAAGCGCTGGCCGATGCCGAGCAGCGCGAGCTGATCGAGCCCGAATCGCGGCAGATGCTGGAAGGCGTGCTGCGCATGGCCGAGCTCAGCGCCGGCGATGTGATGGTGGCGGCGCCGCGCATGGATCTGCTCGATATTGACGCGCCCTATGACGAGTTGCTGGCGGCGGTGATCGATTCCGGTCACTCGCGCTTCCCGGTCTTCGAGGGCTCGCGCCAGAACATCATCGGCATTCTGCTGGCCAAGGACCTGCTCAAGATCCAGCGTGCCCCTGAGCTGAATCTGCGCGCCCTGCTGCGGCCGACCATCTTTGTGCCCGAGAGCAAGGGCCTCAATGATCTGCTGCGCGACTTCCGCTCTAACCGCAACCACCTGGCCATCGTCATCGATGAGTTCGGCAACACCGCCGGCCTGATCACCATCGAGGATGTGCTGGAGGAAATCGTCGGTGAGATCGAAGACGAGTTCGACGACAAGGACGGCGAATCCGGCATCTACACCCTTGCCGATGGCAGCCAACGCGTGGCCGGGGACACGCCCATCGTCCAGGTCAACCAGGCCTTCACGGTGGCGCTGGCGGTGGATGAGTTCGACACCATCGGCGGCCTGGTCGCCCAGGAGCATGGCCGGGTGCCGCGCCGCGGCGAGGTGGTCGAGCTGGCCGGCCTGCGCTTCGCCGTGATGTTGACGCGCGGCGGCTCGGTGCGCTGGTTCAAGGTCACGCGCATTCCCAAAACCGAGACTTGATGTTCATGCCTCACGACTCCCTCAAGGCCGCCCCCCGGGTGGCCTTTTTTGCGGCACTGCTGGCCGGGGTGTTGCACACCGCGGCCTTTGCGCCGCTCGACGCCTGGTGGCTGCAGATCCTGGCCCTGGCCGGCTTGGCGGCCTTGAGCTGGTCCGCCACACCGCGCCGCGCCGCTTGGCTGGGTGCGGGCTTTGGCTTGGGCTGGCTGAGCAGTGGTTTGTGGTGGCTGCACATCAGCATGCACCAGTTCGGCGGCATTCCCTGGCTCTTGGCGGCTCTCGCCGTGCTGCTGCTGGCGGCGTTTCTGTCCAGCTATTACGCGGTCATGTTGGCTTTGCTGGCGCAGCTGCGCCTGCGCACCCAGCCGGGCGCGGGCCTGCACGCGCTCTTGTTTGCCAGTGTCTGGCTGTTGGCCGAGTTGCTGCGCGCCACCGTGTTCGGCGGCTTCCCCTGGTTGGCCAGCGGCTATGCCCACACCACCGGGCCGCTGGCGGCCTGGGCGCCCTGGGTCGGCATCTACGGCATCTCGGCCCTGGCGGCGCTGGCCGCGGCGGCGCTTGCGGCCTTGGCCTTGCCGGCCGTGCGCGCCTGGCGGCCGGCGGCGGCCGTGCTGGGGCTGCTGACCGCAGCCGCGCTCTTGCTGCCGCAGGAATTCACCCGCTCCACCGGTTTTCTGAAAGTGTCCCTGCTGCAGCCCAATGTGCCGCAGGACCAGAAGTTCGACCGTGAGCGCATCGACGGCAATCTCGAGCATTTGGCCCAGCTGATCGAGTCGGCGCGCGGGCAGCTGGTGCTGACCCCAGAGTCGGTGGTGCCGGTGCCCATGGCCTATCTGGACCCCGACTACCTGCTCCGTTTGCAGGCCGCCTCGGTCGACCGGCCCTTGTTGCTGGGCAGCTTTCTGGGCAGCGAGAAGGAAGGTTTCGTCAACTCCCTGCAGAGCTTTGGCAGCCTGCCCAGCTACAACTATGGCAAGCGCCATTTGCTGCCTTTTGGTGAGTTCATCCCGCCTGGCTTCCACTGGTTTGTGCGTCTGATGGGCATTCCCATGGACGACCAGGCGCGTGGCCAGCATCAGCGCGCCTTTGCCGTGGCGGGCCAGCGCCTGCGCCCCTTGATCTGTTACGAGGATCTGTTCGGCGAGGACTTTGTCGCAAGCGTGCGTGGTCCCGAGGCCGCCACCGTGCTGGCCAATGTCAGCAATCTGGCCTGGTTCGGCACGCTGATGGTGCAAGACCAGCATCTGCAGTTCTCGCGCATGCGGGCGCTGGAGTTCCAGCGGCCCTTCATCCGCTCGACCAACACCGGCGCCACGGCGGTGCTCGACCACCGCGCTGAGCTCACGGCCCAGTTGCCTCCGGCCCAGGCCGGTGTGCTGGAAGCCGAGGTCGAAGGGCGGCAGGGCGAAACCCCTTACGCCCGTTGGCTGTATGCCCTGGGCCTATGGCCGCTCTGGCTTGTGGCCCTGGCACTTCCGCTGGCCCTGGCATGGCGGGCGCAAGCCGCCCGCCGCGCCTCGTAGAATCGGCCCCAAGCGATGGCGGGGCTGGGCCCCGCCGCATCCCACCACTTCTTTCTTGTCAGCGGCGCAAGCCCGATGCCATCACCTCTATGCTGAGCTTCCAGCACATCATCTTGACCCTGCAGGACTACTGGTCCAAGCAGGGCTGCGCACTCCTCCAGCCCTACGACATGGAAGTCGGCGCTGGCACCAGCCACACCGCCACCTTCCTGCGCGCCCTGGGCCCTGAGCCCTGGAAGGCCGCCTACGTTCAGCCCAGCCGCCGCCCCAAGGACGGCCGCTACGGCGAGAACCCCAACCGCTTGCAGCATTACTACCAATACCAGGTGGTGCTCAAGCCCGCGCCGGCCAACATCCTGGAGCTCTACCTCGGCTCGCTCGAAGCCCTGGGCTTTGACCTGAAGAAGAACGATGTGCGCTTCGTCGAGGACGATTGGGAAAACCCGACCCTCGGCTGCTGGGGCCTGGGCTGGGAGGTCTGGCTCAACGGCATGGAAGTGACCCAGTTCACCTACTTCCAGCAGGTCGGCGGCATCGACTGCAAGCCCATCACCGGCGAGATCACCTACGGCCTGGAGCGCCTGGCCATGTATCTGCAGGGCGTGGAGTCGGTCTATGACCTGGTCTATGTCGAAGGCAAGGACGGCGCGCCGGACATCAAGTACGGCGATGTCTTCCACCAGAACGAGGTCGAGCAATCGACCTACAACTTCGAGCACAGTGACGTCGATTTCCTGCTGACCGCATTCGCAGCGCACGAGAAGCAATCCAAGCACCTGATGGAGCAGCAGCTGGCGCTGCCTGCCTACGAGCAGCTGCTCAAGGCCGGCCACAGCTTCAATCTGCTGGACGCCCGCGGCGCCATCAGCGTCACCGAACGCGCCGCCTACATCGGCCGCATCCGCAATCTGGCACGCGCCGTGGCGCAGAGCTATCTGGAAAGCCGCGCACGCCTGGGCTTCCCCATGGCGCCGAAGGAATGGGCCTATCAAGTCATCGCCCAGATTGAAAAGAAAGCAAAGGCGGCCTGAGTCATGAGCGCGCACAAGAATCTGCTGATTGAATTGTTTGTCGAAGAGCTGCCGCCCAAGGCGCTCAAGAAGCTGGGCGAGGCTTTCTCCGCCGTGCTGGTGGACAGCCTCAAGGCCCAGGGCCTGGTGGGTGAGGGCGCGCAAGCGACCGCCATCGCCACGCCGCGCCGTCTTGGCCTGCATTTGACGCATGTGTCACCCAAGGCCGCCGACCGCGCCGTGCAGCAAAAGCTGATGCCGGTCGCGGTGGCGCTGACGGCCGAGGGCCAGGCCACGCCGGCCCTGCTGAAGAAGCTGGCCAGCGTCGGCGCCGACGCCTCGGTGCTGCCCCAGCTCAAGCGCTTGCCCGATGGCAAGGCCGAAGCCCTGTTCCTGGATCAGTTGGTGCCCGGCGCCACCCTGGCCGAGGGCTTGCAGAAAGCCCTGGACGAAAGTCTGGCCAAGCTGCCCATCCCCAAGGTCATGAGCTACCAGCTGAAAGACGGCTGGACCGATGTGAAGTTTGTGCGCCCGGCCCATGGCATCGTCGCCCTGCACGGCGCTGAGCTGGTGGCCGTGTCGGCCCTGGGTCTGCAATCGGGCCGCACGACGCGCGGCCACCGCTTCGAGGCCAGCGCGCCCGAGCTGACGATTGAAAGCGCCGACAGCTATGCCGCGCAGATGCGCGAGCAGGGCGCCGTGATCGCCGGCTTTGCCGAGCGCCGCGCCGAGATCGCGCGCCAGCTGCAGGCGGCTGCCGCTTTGCAAGGGCTGAAGCCCATCGAGGACGAGGCTTTGCTGGACGAGGTCACCGGCCTGGTCGAGCGGCCGAATGTGCTGAGCTGCCAGTTCGAGCCCGAGTTCCTGGCCGTGCCGCAGGAATGCCTGATTCTGACCATGAAGGCCAATCAGAAGTATTTCCCGCTGCTGGATGCCGCTGGAAAACTAACGAACCACTTCCTCGTCGTCAGCGCCATCAGCCCGACCGATGCCAGTGCCGTGATCCAGGGCAATGAGCGTGTCGTGCGCCCACGCCTGGCCGATGCGAAATTCTTCTTCGACCAAGACCGCAAGAAGACTCTGGCCGACCGGGTGCCAGGTCTTGCCAAGGTGGTCTACCACGGCAAGCTCGGTACGCAAGGCGACCGCGTCGAGCGCGTGCGCGCGATCGCTCGCGCCATCGCCGGCCTGCTGGGCGGCGGCGCGCTGACCGAGCAAGCCGACCAGGCTGCACTGCTGGCCAAGTCCGATCTGCTGACCGATATGGTCGGGGAGTTCCCCGAGCTGCAAGGCATCATGGGTGGTTACTACGCCCGCCATGACGGCCTCAGCGAGGCCGTGGCCTTGGCTGTGGAAGACCATTACAAGCCGCGCTTTGCTGGCGACGAGCTGCCGCGCAACGAGGTCGGCTTGGTCGTGGCCTTGGCCGACAAGCTGGAGACTCTGGTCGGCCTGTTCGGCATCGGCCAGCTGCCCACCGGCGACAAGGACCCGTTTGCCCTGCGCCGCCATGCCCTGGGCCTGGTGCGCATGCTCAGCGAGCGCGCGCCCACGCTGGCGTTGGACGCCTTGATCGAAGCGGCTGTGCCGGCCTTCGGTGCCCTGATCCAGAACCCCGCCGGCCCGCTTTCCGACTTTGTTTTCGACCGTCTGTCCGGCTCGCTGCGCGAGCAGGGTTACAGCGCCCAGGAAGTCGACGCTGTGCTGGCCCTGCGCCCGCAGCGCTTGGCCGATGTGGCCGCGCGCCTGACGGCCGTGCGCGCCTTTGCCGCCCTGCCGGAAGCCGCCGCCCTGGCCGCCGCCAACAAGCGCATTGGCAACATCCTGAAAAAGAGCGAAGAGCCGGTGCAGGCTCAGGTCAATGAGTCGCTGCTGGTGGAAGCCGGCGAGCAGCAGTTGGCTGGCGCACTGAAGAACGTCCAGCCCATCGCCGACAGCCTGTTCCACAACGGCGAGTACGCCGCCTCGCTGCGCGAGCTGGCAGTGCTCAAAGGCCCGGTTGATGCCTTCTTTGATGGCGTCATGGTCAATGCCGAAGACCCGGCCCTGCGCGCCAACCGCTTGGGCCTGCTCAAGACCCTGCACGAGGCCATGAACCGGGTGGCCGAGCTGGCGCGTCTGGCCTCCTGAGTTTTTAGCAACTCCACCCCTAAGCAGACAGGCAAGCGCATGCGTTCTGATCACAGCCACAGCATGAAACTGGTCATCCTGGGCCGTGATGGCACGCTCAACGAGTACCGCGACGACCATGTCAAATCGGTGGACGAGTTGGTGCCTGTGCCCGGTGCGCTGGAAGCGGTGGCGCGGCTCAACCATGCCGGCTGGCACACGGTGATGGCCACCAACCAGCCCGGCATCGGCCGTGGCTTGCTGGACATGGTGTCGCTGAACGCCATCCACATCCGGCTCAACCAGCTGCTGGCGGAGAAGGGTGGCCGGCTGGCTGCCGCCTTCTTCTGCCCACACACGCCCGAGGAGGGCTGTGACTGCCGCAAGCCCCTGCCGGGCCTGGTGCAGCAGATCGGTGAGCGCTTTGGCGTCGAGCTGCCCACCATTCATATGGTCGGCGCCAGCTTGCGGGACTTGCAGACGGCGCAAGCGGCCGGCTGTGTGCCACATCTGATCCGTGGTGCCCGCCTGGGCGCGCTCGATGACGAGCAACTGGCCAGTTTGCTGGCCACGGTGCCGGGCGCCAGGGTTCATGCCAGCCTGGGCGCTTTCGCCGAGAGCCTGATCCAGAAAGAGCGCCGCAGCAAGGCCGATGCGCGCGGCGAAGCCCTGGCCCCTGACACCGCTCCGGGAGCGCTGAACTGATGGCCTCGCCGCTGGCCAGCTTGATCGCGGCTCTGCGCTCGCTGCTGTTCGTGCTCTGGCTGACCGTGACGGTCGCGCCCTGGGCGACGGCCGTCTTGTTGATCTCGCTGTTTGCCAAGGGTGACCGGGTCTACTGGGCCTGCGCCGGCTGGTTGCGCCTGGCCATCCACAGCGCGCGCTGGATCTGCGGCGTGCAGTGGCGCATCCAGGGCATGGAAAACCTGCCCAGCCAGGCCGCCCGCCGCTCGGCCGTGATCCTGCTGCCCAAGCACCAAAGCACCTGGGAGACCTTTGCCTTCCCGGCCCTGATGTCGCACCCGCTGGCCTATGTCTTCAAACGCGAGTTGCTCTATGTGCCCTTTTTCGGCTGGGCCATGGCACGCATGGACATGATCCACATCGACCGCAGCAAGCGCGCAGAGGCTTGGGCCAAGGTGGCCGAGCAAGGCAAGCGCCTGGCCGCACAGGGCAACTGGGTCATCATGTTCCCCGAAGGCACGCGCACCGCGCGCGGCCAGAAGGGCGAGTACAAGACCGGCGGCACCCGCCTTGCCATCGAGACCGGTGTGCCGGTGGTGCCGATTGCGGCCACCTCGGGACGCTGCTGGCCACGCAAGAGTTTTCTACTGCGCCCGGGTGTGGTGGACATCTCCATCGGCCGGGCGATCGCACCGCAAGGCCGCGAGGCCGGCGAGCTGATGCGCGAAGTCGAGGCCTGGATCGAGGCCGAGATGCAGCGTCTGGACCCCGAGGCCTATCCTTCGGCGGCGGCACAGGGCGCGGGCCGATCTTCGGCCGCCTTGCAGGCCTGAGGCCTGTCGTATCCCATGCTCAAGAACCTCCTTCCCTTGCTGCAAGGCGCCCAGCTCAGTCTCTTCGGCCAGGAGCCGGTGCCGGCCCGCAGCGAGGCCGAGGTGCTGCAGAATCCGCGCGCCCAGCGCGAGCTGAGCCTGGGCGAACATCGTGTGGCCTACGAGCTCAAGCGGGCGCGTCGGCGCAGCATCGGCTTTGTCGTTGGCGCCCAGGGCCTGCGCGTCAGCGCGCCGCGCTGGCTGCCGCAGGCCGACATTGAACGCGCCTTGCACCACAAGGCTGATTGGATCCTGCGCAAGCTGGTCGAGCAGCGCGAACGCGCCCGCCGTGTCGAAGCCTCTCGCATCGAGTGGCGCGACGGCGCCAGCTTGCCTTACCTCGGCGCACCCATCACCCTGCGACTGGAGCCGCAGCGCAGCGGCGTGCAGTTTGATGAGGCAGAGCGCATGCTGCGCATCGGCCTGCCTTTGGCGGCCAGCGAGGAACAGCTGCGCGACACCGTGCAGGCCTGGCTCAAGCGCCGCGCGCGTGCCGATTTCGAGCCGCGCTGCCAGCGTTTCGGCGCCGCCTTGGGCGTGCAGATGACCCAGCTGCGCCTGAGCTCGGCCCAGACGCGCTGGGGCAGCGCCAGTGCCGATGGCTCCATCCGCCTGAACTGGCGCCTGATCCATTTCGCGCCGGCCATCATCGATTACGTGGTCGCCCATGAGCTGGCCCATCTGCGCGAGATGAACCACAGCCCGGCCTTCTGGGCCGTGGTGCGCTCGGTGCTGCCCGACTTCGAAACCGCCCGCGGCCGCCTGCGCGAAGAGTCGATCGTCAGTGAATGAGCGCGACCATTCACTCCGGATTCACTTGTTCACCTGTTCACTCGTTCACCCCGCGAAGTGAACAGGTGAACGGGTGAACGGGTGAACGGGTGAATGTGGCTGGCTCGCAGGGCCTATCCCTCTTTGGGGGGGCTTGTCCCCTAAGAGGGTGACGATAGACACTCTGGGCCAACGCTGTCATCACCCGCACCCAGTTCTAGATTCCATACGGCGTGGAATCACTCGCAGCCCGGCTGCCGAGGGGGGCTAAAAGGGGCCGAGAGTCCGCCATCCTTGACGCTGCCACTGCCGGCAGCCTCAGCGATGGCGGATTTCTTTTGGGCGCAGCGCTTCGGGCTGGTTCAGGTTTTGGGTGCCGCCGCTGGCGTGGCCAGGGTGCTGAAGCGGTAGATGCCGTCGGCGCCGCGCTCGCGGCGCAGCTGGCCGCCCAGCCAGAGCGAGTTCAGGTGGGCCACCGATTCGCCCATGGCGAAGGTGGTCTGGTGCAGGTCCAGCTTGCGCTTGAACAGCAGCTCCAGCAGCTCGGCCGCATGGCAGGGCTTGTCGGCGCAGGCCTGGCGCACATCGGCCAGGCGCTCGACATGGTGCTCCTGCAACTGCTCGATGCGCGCATGCAGCCCGCGGAAGGGCAGGCCATGGGCCGGCAGCACCAAGGTGTCGGTCGGCAGACTGAGCAGGCGCTGCAGCGAGTCGAGGTAGAGGCGCAGCGGGTCGGCCTCGGGCTCGACATCGACAACCGAGACGTTGGTCGAGATGCGCGGCAGCACCATATCGCCCGAGATCATCAGGCCGAGTGCGGCGCAGTAGAGGCTGATGTGCTCGGGCGCATGGCCGTAGCCGACCAGGCATTGCCAGCTCTGGCCGCCGATCTGCAAGGTCTTGCCGCCCATCAGGCGGCGAAAGCTGGCCGGCACTTGCGGCACCATGCTCGGGTAGTAGCTGCTGCGAGCGCGGATCTTGGTCAAGGCCTCCGGGTCGCTCAGGCCATGGCTGGCGAAGAAGGCCGCGGCGGTTTCGCCGCCCATGCCCACGGTCGAGCCGCTGGCCAGGCGGGCCAGGTGAAAGTCGGTGGCGCTGATCCACAGCCGGCATTCGTGATGCGCCGGCAGGCCCGGCGCCACGGCGCCGCTCCAGCGCTGGCAGAGCCAGTGGGCCAGGCCGATGTGGTCGGGGTGGAAGTGGGTAACCATCACTCGCAGCACTGGCAAGCCTTCGAGTTGATCCGCAAAGATGGCCTCCCAGTTCGCCTGCGTCGCTTCATTGGCCACGCCGCAATCGACGATGGTCCAGCCTTGGACCTTGGTGCCCATGGCTTCACCCGTGCCGTCGATCTCGTCGCGCAGCAGCCAGAGGTTGATGTGGTCCAGCGCAAACGGCAGGCCCATGCGCAGCCAGCGCACGCCGGGCGCCAGCTCGATCAGCTCGCCCGGGCCGGGGCGGGCTTCACCGAGCGGGTAGTGCAGTTCCGATTCGCGGGGATTGGCCATGGTGTTTCGCTTGGGGCTAGAAGGGGGCGGGCAAGGCCGGACTCGGGCCAGCCTCGCAGGTGCATAGAATTGCCGCTTACGTCAACGTCAATGCGAGCGAGCCCCAGTTTAGCCATGAGCACCGTCACCCCACCGAATGCCGCGAGCGAGGGTGCCCGCCAGTTCACCATCACCGAGCTGGCCCATGAGTTCGACATCACCCCGCGGGCCATTCGTTTTTATGAAGACATGGGCCTGCTCGAGCCCTCGCGCGCCGGCCGCAACCGCGTCTACACCCACCGCGACCGCACCCGCCTCAAGCTGACCCTGCGCGGCAAGCGCCTGGGTCTGAGCTTGCAGGAGATCAAGCAACTGGTCGATATGTACGACGCCTCCAGCGGCGCTGCGCCGCAGCTGCGCGCATTTCTTGAGGTGCTGCAGCAGCACCGCCGACAGCTCGAGCAGCAGTTGGACGATATTGAGGTCACCCTGGCTGAGATCGCCCAGCACGAGGACCGTTGCAAGAGCCTGCTCAAGCAGGTCAAGTAAGAGCCAGCACGAAGAGAAAAGGGCCGCATGTCAGTGGCCCTTGATCCAACGATAACGGCGTATTCACTCAGCTCTTCAAGGCCAGCACCGGCCGCATGGCCATGGCCTTCAAGCCATGGTGCAGGCTGGCGATCAAGCTCACCAAGAGCAGGCCCAGCAGGGCCAGGGCTTGCGGCCACAAGCCCATGGCTGCCCGGTCGGCAAACTGGCTCAGATAGCTCTGGCCCAGGAACCAGGACAGCGGCAGGGCCAGCAGTGCAGCGATCAGCAGCAGGCCGGCGAACTCGCGCAGCAGCCGGGTCAGGGCCTGGCGCGGCGAGGCGCCGTAGAGCTTGCGCAGCACCAACTCGCGCGCATGGCGCTGCACCAGATAGGCCGCCAGCGCATAGACGCCGAAGCCCGCCAGGGCCAGGGCCAGCACGCTGCTGGCCGTGACCAGCTCGGCCAAGCGCAGATCGGCGCGGTAGGGCTCCTGCATGGCCTCTTCCACCGCTTCCAGCTGCAAGGGTTGATCCGGCACATAGCGCGTCCAGATCGGCGCGATGAAGGCCTCGGCCCGCGCCAGGCTGGCGGCTTCACCATCGCGCAGGCGCAGATTGAGCACCCAGGCGCCGCGCCCTGTGGCCAGCACCTGCTCGCTGGTCTTGAGCGCGAAGGCATGGGGCTGGCTGGGTTGGCGCGTGTTCTCCAGCACCTGCCGTGGCACCACGGCGGCAACGCGCCAGCTCTGCTGACGCTGGCCCAAGCCGGTGTAGGCGAAGCGCAGTTCCTGACCCAAAGCCTCAGCGGGCTGGTTCCAGCCCATGGCGCGCAGTGCCGGCAGGTCCAGCACCGCGGTGTCCTGCGTGCCCGCACGCAGCTCGCCGCTCAGCAGGGGGATGCGGTAGAGCGCAAAGAAGTCGGCATCGACATGGATGACACGCAGCTTGCTGGCTTCTCCGGCTTGGCCCTCGCGCAGAAAGCCGCCCTCGCGCTCGATTCGACCGCTGCCGGGCACGCTGTCGCTCCAGGCCAGGGCCTGCACCTCGGGGCGCTGAGCCAGGGCCTGGCGCAGGTCTTCCGCCAGGGCCGGGCTGGCGCCATCGGGCATGCGCAGGGCTAGCACGCCGTGGGGGTCAAAGCCCAGCTCACGCGCCAGCACATGGCGGTTCTGCAAGCTCAGGACCAAGGCCAGGCTGCTGGCCAGCAGGGCCACGCCGAACTGCAGCACCGTCAGCGTGCGGCGCAGCCAGCGGCCGGAGGTGCCTTCGCTGGCCTGCCGGCCCTGCAGGGCGGCGGCCGCACTCTGCCGCCAGGCCAGCCAGGCCGGGTAGAGGCAGACCATGCCGCCCAGCAGCGTGCAGCCAGCTGCCAGACCCAGCAGGGGCAAGGCTTGCAGGAGGCTGTCCGGCACCGGCAGCTGCAGCACGCCGGCCAGCCAGGGCACCATCAGCCAGGCCAGCAGCACCGCCAGCGCGGCCGCCAGCGCGATGCTCAGCTGCGCCTCGGCCGCGAACTGCAGCAGCAGTCGCAGGGGGCCCAGGCCCAGGCTTTTGCGCACGGCGATCTCGCGTTGGCGCTGCAGCGTGCGCACGCTGCTGAGGTTGATGAAATTGAGCAGGGCCAGGCTCAGCAGCAAGGCCGCCACCCCGCCCAGGGCCAGCAAGGCCTGCACGCGCAGGCGGCCCTCGCGGCCCTCGAAGGGCAGGCGGGTGATGGGCAGGGCGCGCATGAAAGCGGCCTTGCGGCCTCCGGCCGTCCAGTCCGGCGGCAGCATCTTCATGATGGGGCTGGCGTCGAGCAGGGCTTGCGCCAGCGTGCCGATCTGCTCGGCGCTGGCGCCGGGTGCCAGGCGGCCGTAGATCCGCCCGGTGATCTGGAACCAGGCGCTGCGCATCTCTTCGTCCAGCTCGGCGGCGGGCGAGTTGAAGCCGACGAAAGCCGGCTCGCGCAGCGTGCTCTGCGAGCCGGCATCGGGCAGCAGGGCGCAGACGTTGAGCGGGTGCTTGCCGGCACGGAGCACGCGGCCCAGTGCCCGCTGCTCGCCGAAGAGCTGGCGGGCCAGGCTCTGGCGCAGGACGATGGTGTCGGGCCGGGCCAGGCAGGCCCGCAGATCGCCCTGCAGGCTGCGCAGGCCGAACAGCTCGACGGCGCTGGCGTCCAGGGCCAGCACGGCGCTGCGCTGCTGGCGCTCGCCCACGTGCAAGGTCAGCCAGTCGCTGCTGCTGCGGCTCAAGTGCTGGAGCGGCGCGCCGGATTTCTGCAGCGCCTCGTGCAGGGCAAAGGGCGCACCCAGAAACCAGTCTTCCTGGCGGCCCGGCATATTGCCGTGGAAATCGAGCATCACGATGCGCTCGGGTTCCTGCAGCGCCGGGTCGGGCCGGTAGCGCTCGCCCAGCATCACCGCCAGCAGGTAGCTCGCGGCCAGGGCCAGGGCCAGGCCCAAGATCAGCACCGAGGCATTGAAAGGGTCGGCCCGCAGCTGACGGGCCGCCACACGAAGGTCCAGAAAGCGCATGGTGCGGCGGCCTCCTTCAGTCTCAGTCGCGCAAGGCCAGGATGGGCCGCATGGACATGGCCGCCAGGGCATGGCGCAGGCCGGCCAGGCCACTCATCAGCAAGGTGACCAGCAAGGCCGCCAGCAGCGGCCAGCCGCCCATCTGCGCGCGCTCGACAAAGCCGCTCAGGTATTGCTGGGCGATCCACCAGATCAGCGGCAGGCTGATCAGGGCAGCCAGGCCCAGCAGGGGCGCGAACTCCTTGATCAAGAGCGCGGCGATGTGGCGGTGGCCGGCACCGTGCAGCTTGCGGATGACGATCTCCAGCGCCGCGCGGCGCACCGTGTAGGCCGCCAGGGCGTAGACGCCAAAGGCGGCCAGCAGCAGGGCCAGCAGGCTGGTCGCGGCGATCAGGCGGCCGATATTGCGGTCCAGGCGGTAGCGCTGGGCCAGCTCTTCGTTCACGCTGTTCATCACCAGCACATCGTCCGGAAAGTAGCGCGGCCAGGCCTCGCTCACGGCCGCACGCAGGGCGGCCATGTCCGGGCCGTTGAGGGTCAGCACGCTGTGGCCGTTCTGATGCAGCATGAAGAGCTGGGGCTGTTGCAGCTGGCGCGCCGACTCTTGGCGGATGGCGCCGGCCACGGCGACCACGCGCACTTGCAAATCATCGGAGCGGATGATCTCGCCCAAGGCTTGCTGGGGCGAGGCATAACCGAGCGACTGGGCGGCCGTGGCGTCGATCACCACGGGCCAGACTTCTTTGGCCGCATCGGGGCCGCGGGGCGGCTGCTCGGGGATCTGAACACCCTCCAGGCTGCCGGCCAGGAAAGGGATCTCGTAGCTGCGGAAGAAGCCCGCATCGCCGGCGCTGTTGCGGGTCGAGACCTTGGTCTCGCCGCGCACCATGGTGGTCACGCTGCCGATGCCGTTGCGGCCCGGGATGTCGTCGCTCATTCCCAACTGCTTGACCGCAGCCTGGGCTTGCAGGACATCGAACAGGCCGCGCTTGGCCTCTCGCTTGGCGGTCTCGGGCAGGTCGATAGCCAACAGGCCTTCGGTCTTGAAACCGGGGTTGATGCGGGCCACGAACTCGCTTTGCCAGACCACCACCACGGCGGCGCCCGACAAGGTCAGCGCTGCGCCGAACTGCAGCACCGTCATGGCGCGGCGCAGGCGGCGGCCGGCTGCACCTTCGCTTTGCTTGCGGCCTTGCAAAGCCGGTGCACAGTGCACGCCCAGGGCCACGCGCGCCGGGTAGAGCCCGGTCAGCGCACCCAGCAGCAGGCAAGCCAGGGCCAGGCTGATCAGCTGCGCCGGGGCGAACAACTTGGTGGCGAACTTCACATCGAGCAAATCGGCAAAGCCCGGTGCCAGCAACCAGGCCAGCAGCAGGCCCACGCCGCCGGCCAGCAAGGCCACCAGGCTGGACTCCAGCACGAACTGCAGTCCCAGGCGCGCCGGGCTGGCGCCCAGGCTCTTGCGCACCGCAATCTCGCGTTGGCGGCGCAGGGTGCGCACGCTGCTGAGGTTGACGTAGTTGATGGCGGCCAGGGCCAGCATGGTCAGCGCCATGAGGCTGAGTGCGCTGTACAGCATCAGCCGGGTCTGGCTGCCGCTGCCCTCGAAGGGGATGCGGTTCAGGGGCACGGCGCGCACGAAAGCAGTCTTGCGGCCACCGGCGCGCCACTCGGGCGGCACCTCGGTCGTGCCCGGACTGCGGTCGAAGATGGACTGCATCAGGGTACCGATCTGCGCCGCGCCGGCGCCGTCGGCCAGGCGGGCGTAGACATTGCCGTTGATGTAGTACCAGGCGCTCAGCATCCACGGCGCTTGGTTGGCCGCTGGCGATTCGAAACTGGCCAGCACATCGAACTCCAGCTCGCTGTTGGCGGCCTGGCGCGGCAGCAAGGCGGCCACGGTCATCTCCTGGCCGCGCATGCGCAGGCGCTGGCCCAGCACATCGCTGCTGCGGCCGAACAGGCGCTCGGCGGCGCTGGTGGTGAGTGCCACCGTGTCCGGCTTGCTCAGCGCCGCCTTCACATCGCCGCTCAAGGCCTTGAGGCCGAAGATGTCGGCCAGCTCCGGGTCGGCGAACATGATGCGGTTCTTGCTGATCTGTTCGCCCACGCGCAGGCCGAGGTTGCTCTCCGTCACCCGCGCCACATGGCTGAGCGGAGCTTTCGCATCCCGCAGGGCGGAGCGGAAGACATAGGGCATGGAGCTGAACCAGTCGTCGTTGCGACCGGGGATGTTGCCCTTGAATTCCAGGCGTACGACCCGGTCGGGCCGCGGCACGCTGGGATCAGGCAGCCAGCGGTCATTGAGCAGCAGGGCGATCAGATAGGCCGCGGCGATGGCCACGGCCAGGCCCAGCACCACCACCAGGGAGTAGGCAGGTTCGGCCAGCAGCTGGCGCCAGCTGACGCGCAGGTCTTTGAGTTTCATGAGAGTCCTTTCAGGCCTGAGCTTGAGAATTTTTGTAGCGAGCGGCTGTCAGGCTAGGCGGACGGAGCACAGGAACCGGAACGTACTTCCTGTACGTGAGGATTCCGAGCACCGGACCAACGACGCATGGCAGTCGCGCAGTAGAAAATTCACAAGCTCTCAAGCCGCCATGGCATCGACGAGGATGCGGCCGTCCAGGAGTCGCAGGCAGCGCGAGGCCTGGGCGGCATGGGCCGGCGAGTGCGTCACCATCACCAGGGTCGTGCCTTCCTCGTTGAGCTCCCGCAGGATGCGCATCACCTCGTCGCCTTGCGCGCTGTCGAGGTTGCCGGTCGGCTCGTCGGCCAGCAGCAGGGCCGGGCGCGAGACGATGGCGCGGGCGATCGCCACGCGCTGCTGCTGGCCGCCCGAGAGCTGTGAAGGCCGGTGATTGGCGCGGTGGTCAATGCCCAGGCGCTGCATGGCGGCATCCACTCGGCCGGCGTGTTCGCTGCGCGGTACATCGCCGTACTCCAGGGCCAGCTCGATGTTCTCGCGCACGCTCAGGTCGTCGATCAGGTTGAAGCTCTGGAACACAAAGCCGATGCGGCCGCGGCGCAGGGCGCTGAGCTGGCGCTCGTTCCAGCCGGTGACGTTCTGGCCCTCGAACCAGTACTCGCCGCTGCTCGGTGCGTCCAGCAAGCCCAGGATGGACAGCAGGCTCGATTTGCCGCAGCCCGAGGGCCCCGTGATGGCCAGGTATTCGCCGGCCTCGATCTGCAGGTCGATCTGGTTCAGAGCGGTGGTTTCGACCTCGCTGTTGCGGTGCAGCTTGCTGAGGTTTTTCAGTTGGATCATGGGGTGTTCCTTCCTCGTGGAGTGTTCTGGGCAAATGGGGTGGGGTCAGGTCTTGAGCTTGAGCAGCGGCGCGTCGCCGTAGGCGCGCACCTTGGAAACGATCACGCGCTCGCCGGGCTGCAGGCCGTCCAGCACCTCGATGCGGCCGGCTGCACGGCGGCCCAGGCGCACCGTGCGGCGCTCGGCGGCGCTTCCTTCAGCATTGAGCACATAGACCCAGGCGCCGCCGCTGTCGCCGTAGAAGGCGCCGTCGGCGATCAGGCGGGCGCGGCTGGGCTGGCCCAGCACGATGCGTGCATCCAGGCTCTGGCCGGCCTGCAGGGCCGGCGGCATGCCCTGGCTGAATTCCAGCTCGACACCGAAGCGGCCGTCCTTCACCTGCGGCAGGCGCTGGCTGACCGTCAGGGGCCAGGTCTTGCCTGCGGCCTCCAGCGTCGCTTGCAGGCCTTTCTGCACGCGCGCCAGGTAGAACTCATCGACATTGCCGGCCAGCTTGAAGCTGGCGATGTCGTCGATGCGGCCGAGCCGGTCGCCCGGCTTGACGCTGCTGCCCACCTGCAGGCTGAAGCCGCTGAGCTGGCCGTCGCGCGGCGCCCGGGCGGAGAGGCCGGCGGCGGCCTGGCGCACCACGGCCAGGCCTTCGCTGAGGCCCTTGACCGCGCGTTCCATCTCGGCCACGGCCTGCTCACGGGTGCGGATCTCGGCGGCGCCGTCCTCGCGCGCCTGGGCCAGCAGGCGCTGTTGCTGCTCGCGTTTGAGCTGGGCATCCTCCAGCACTGACTTGGAGACAAAGCCCTGCGCGGCCAGGCTTTGCTGGCGGGCCAGGTCGTTCTCGGCGCGGGTCAGCTCGTGCTGCAGGCTGCTGAGGTCGCGGCGCAGCATGCTTTGCGCATTGGCCAGCGCCGTGCGCTGCATGGCCAGATTGGCCTGCTGCTGGGCCACCTCGGCCGAGCGCTGCAGCACCTCCTGCTCGCGCTGCGGGTTGGACAGGCGGTAGAGCAGGGCGCCGGCCTTGAGCATGTCGCCGTCGCGCACCAGCACCGCGTCGACGCGGCCGGCGTCGGTCGCATCCAGCAGCACCTGGTGGGCGGGCACGACCTGGGCGCGCAGGGTCAGCTCATCGCGGAATTCGCCGTCGGCCACGGTCGACAGGCTCAGCTCGCTCAGCGGCACCGACAAGCCGCGCGGCACGCTGAGGTAGAGCGCGGAGGCCACCGCCAGCGCGGCCAGGCTGAAGCCGGCCCAGCGCAGGGCGCGGGCGTATTTCTTCTTCGGCAGGGGGCGGTCCATGGCGGCGCCGGTGACGGGGGGCAGACTGTGCAAATTCGCATTCATGCCACCTCTGTACGCAAAGCGCGTGCCAGGCAGTACAGACTGGTTTTGGGGCGCAATGGCGCCGGGGCTGTCCGGGAGCGGGCACCCGGCTGCCGCTTCGCCTGAACACCTGTCCGGAATCGGACAGGTGGCCGGCCCAGCGCGCTGCTAACCTCGCGCCATGGCGATTTTGATTCTGGACGACGACCCCGATGTGGCCCTGGCGGCGCGCTTGCTGCTGCAGCGCCGCTTCGGCCCGGTGCGTCTGCTGCAGCAGCCCGAGGACCTGGCCCCGGCCCTGGACTCGGGCGATGTGGAACTGCTGCTGCTGGACATGAATTTCCTGCCCGGCCGCACCGATGGAGCTCAGGGTTTGGAGCTGCTGCAGCGCGCTCTGGCGCACAGCCCCGAGCTGCCGGTGATCGTGATGACGGCCTACGCCGAAGTGAACCTGGCCGTGGCCGCGCTCAAGGCGGGCGCTTTCGATTTCGTCACCAAGCCCTGGGACAACGCCAAGCTCTGCGCCACCGTGGCCGCGGCTCTGGCCCGGCGCGCGTCGCAGGGCGGAGCCGGCCAGCCTTCGACCTTGCTAGGCGAAGCACCGGCCATGCGCGAGCTGCGGGCCCTGATCCAGAGCGTGGCGCCAACCGAGGCCAATGTACTGGTGCTGGGCGAGATGGGCTCGGGCAAGGAGCTGGTGGCACGCGAGATCCATGCCTGGAGCAAACGCAGCGGCGAGACTTTCCTGGCCGTGGATCTGGGCGCCCTGTCCGAGACCACGCTGGAGAGCGAGCTCTTCGGCCACAAGCGCGGCAGCTTCACCGATGCGCGCCAGGAGCGGCCCGGCCGTTTTCAGGCGGCGGCCGGAGGCACCCTGTTCCTTGACGAGGTGGCCAACCTTCCCCTGACCGGCCAGGCCAAGCTGCTGACCGTGCTGGAGCGCCGCGAGGTGACGCCGTTGGGCGCCGACCGGGCGCTGCCGGTCGATGTGCGCATCGTCAGCGCCACCAATCTCGACGAGGCGGCGCTGTTCGACCCGCAGCGCTTCCGCCCCGATTTGCTCTACCGCCTCAACACCATCGTGCTGCGCGTGCCGCCGCTGCGCGAGCGCCGTGAAGACATCCCCTTGCTCGCCCGCCACTACCTGGCCGCCTATGCCCAGCAGTACGGCAAGCCCCTGCGCGACTGCAGTGCCGCCGCCTGGCAGGCCTTGCAGGCGAACGACTGGCCGGGCAATGTGCGCGCGCTGCGCCATGCCTGCGAGCGGGCCGTGATCCTGGGGCAGGGCGCGCAGCTGGAGGCGGCAGACTTTGGCTTGAGCGCCGTCACCATGCTCGTCCCAGCGGCTGCCGCGACATCGAGCGCCGGCCCGAGCCTCAGCCTGCACGAGCGCGAGCGCGAGGCCCTGGACGAAGCCCTGCGCCAGGCCGAGGGCAATATCAGCCAGGCCGCGCGTCTGCTGGGCCTGAGCCGCGCAGCGCTCTACCGGCGCATGGAAAAGCATGGGCTCTGAGCACACGCCGCTGTCGCCGGCACAGCTTCAGCAGGGGCGCAGCCAGCGCCTGCGGGGCCGCGTGCTGCTCGCCGCCTTCCTGCTGGCGCTGGGCGCCGCGGGCCTGGTCTGGCAGCAAGGCTCGCCGCGCTGGCAGGTGCTGATCCTGCTGGCCCAGCTGGCCGTGATGCGTTGGGGCTGGCTGGCTTTGGGGCGTTTGCAGCTGCCCGCGCCCGCCCTCGATCAGCCGCAGGGCAATTCAGCGCTGCAGGCCGATCTGCAGCAAAAGCTGAGCCTGCTGGAGGGCGAGCTCGAGCATGTGCCGGTGGCCTTGCTGCGCATCAGCGGCGAACATGTGACGGCGCTCAATGTGCGCGCACGCCGCCTGCTGGCGCCGGGTGGGGCGCTGGAGCGCGAGGCCCTGCTGGCCCAGCTGCGCGAGGCCCGCGGCGAGGCCGGGCGCGAGCTGCTCAGCATCGCCACCGAGCGCGGCCAGGAGCGCTGGTTGCTGGCCGGCAGCCATCTGAGCTTGGGGGGCGTGGACGCACGCCTGCTGGCCCTGCTGCCGCTGGAGTCGGAGCTGGAGGCGGAAACCCTCAAGGCCTGGCGCCAACTGGTCCATGTGCTGACGCACGAGATCATGAATTCGCTGACCCCCATCGCCTCGCTCTCGCGCACCGCGCGCGAGATGCTGGGCGACCCCGAGGCCGGCCCCGACCTCAACCTGGCCCTGGACACCATCGCCCGCCGCGCCGCCTCGCTCGCGGCCTTCGTGGGCCATTACCGCAGCATCAGCGAGCTGCCAGCGCCCCAGCCCGAGGTGCTGCAGCTGTCCGAGCTGTTTGCGCGTTTGGAGCAACTGGTGGCTGCCGACTGGCGCGCCCGTGGCGGCGAGGCCAGCTTCACCGTCGAGCCCGAGAGCCTGAGCCTGCGCGCCGACCCGGGCCAGCTGGAACAGGCCTTGCTCAACCTGATCAAGAACGCCGCCCAGGCCACCGCCGGCCTGGCCCAACCGCGCCTGAACGTACGCGCACGCCTGGTGCGCGGCGGCCGCCTGGCCCTGGAGGTGCGCGACAACGGCCCCGGCGTGCCTCCGGGTCTGGAGAACGACATCTTCCTGCCCTTCTTCAGCACCCGCAGCGCCCCCCTGGCTCGGGACGACGGCAGCCACGGCATCGGCCTGGCCCTGGTCCGCAAGCTGATCCATGGCATGGGCGGAACGGTGCGCTACGTCAAGCCGGTGGCGGGTGGGGCGTGTTTTGTTCTGAGTTTCTGAGGGCAGTTGCGGCCGCTGGCGCTGCGCGTTTCCCTCAGGCCAGGGGCGCATCCTGGCGCAAGGCGCCGGACTCGCGGTCATGCAGGTCCACCAGGTCTTGCAGCTCGGCGTGAATCTGGCCCGTGCCCAGCGTCTCCAGGTAGCGGCAGGCGGCATAGCCTGCGGCCTTGGCCTCGTACCCTTCAATCCAGGCGGAACGAATGGGCAGCTTTTCTGGGCTCACCGGCCAGACGCCGGGGCGCGGCCGCATCGAGTTCGAAATGCCGATGCGCCAGGGCTTGGCACTCAGGCGAGCGCGAAAGCAGTTCTGGTGCAGGCACATGCGCACATAGACAGGGTCTGTTGCAACGGCCTGGAAGAAGGCCCGCACCTCGGCCGAGCGCGCTGCCAAGGGCTGTTGAGTGGCCAGCACGCGCAGGCCCGCCGGCGTCTGATACAGGCGCAGGCTCCAGTCAGGGTGCGTCGACAGAAATACCTGCATGCGCTGCCGGGCCAGGTGCAAGCGGCCACCGCGCAAGCCCACCAACAGGCGCTCGACCTGCCGGGCCGCTGCCGCCGAGAAGGGCATCGAGACCAGCATGCATAGAAGGAAAACGCCGCTGCTGCGCAGTTGCAGCGCAAGCAATAGATTCAGGAAGTTCAGCAGGGCGAAACCAAGCAGGCCTGACTTGAGGCTGAACTCAGACGTGAAGTCGATGTCGGCAAACAAGGCCTGCTCGGTGTTCAGGCAATGGGCGCCATAGGCATTGCGGGTGATCACGGCCTCGCCATGCCGGGCCAGCACCTCCTCGCGGATCGGCACGCCCTCGCTGCCGTTATAGGGCAGTTTGGGTTCCCGGTGCGGCAGCGTCTCACCGGCCCGCAGGCGAGCCCAAGCCTCCTCGACGCGCGCCTCGGCCATGGCTTGTGCGTCCTCCGGGCTGATGTTGGACCAGCCGAAACGGCGCAATTCGATGGCCTTGGTGCCAAGCTGTGCGGTTCTTCGGGCCTCAGCCCAGTACTCGGGAACGATCATGTCGAAGGCAGCCTTTTGGCGCGGGAAATGGCCTGCATTCTGAAGATTATGTCGGCTTTGAGTGGGCCTTTGATCCAAGCTCGGATCAGGAGAGACCTTGCTTGCGTGCTTGCTGTTGCGGAGCCTTCAGCGCGGCCACACCACGCGAAAGCGCTCACAGGCCAGCAGCAGGTCTTCGCTGAAGCTGCGTTCTGCTAGCTCACACTCGCGTTGAAAGTAGGCTCGGTGTTCACGCTGCCAATAGGCCAGGGAGCCATCGCCTTCGCCCTCGGTGGCCGCGAACTCTGCCGTGACTTGATTGAAGGGAACGAGATTTACCTGCGTGGTCTCGATGATGCACAGCGCGCGTTCGTGTGAATCGGTGACGATGCTGAGCAGGCCGGCGCGCGGCAGCCCAAGACCTGAGGCTTCGTAGCTCCAGACGGCGCCAGCCGTCGCTTGCTTGCGGCCGGCCAGCACCAGCTGCGCCAGTTCGTCGATCATGGCTGGTGAGTCTCCGAACTGGCAGGCCTCGTAGAAGCGTTCATCGTCGAGGTCGCCAATATGGTCGGCATAGGCCTGCCAGATGGGTCGCAGATGGGATGGGATCTGGGTCATGACTCGCATTCTGTCTCGGGGCGAAAAGCCAGTTCAAGGTGCTGCGTCGCTAGCCATCAATCCAAGCGGCATATGGGCTTCGAGCAAAGCCATGGTCCGCCTCACCACATCCTCCTTCTCCCCCACCGGCGCCACATAGTGAATCGCCTCGCGCGCCGCCTCGACGCCTTGCAATCGAGCGATCAACCAGGCGGCTAGGTAGCTGGAGGCCAGGCAGCCTCCGGCGGTGGCGACATTGCCGCGGGCGAAGAAGGGCTGGTTCAGCACTTCGACACCGGCTTCCTGCACCCAAGGCTTGGTCGTCAGATCGGTGCAGGCGGGCTGGCCGCCCAGCAAGCCCAGCTTTGCCAGGATCAAAGCGCCCGAACATTGCGCGGCCAGCAGCTGCCGCTGCGGGTCCAGGCCTTTCAGTTGTTGCATCAGGGCTGGATCTTGAACCAGCTCGCGGGTCTTGATGCCGCTGCCGATCAAGACGGCATCCGCGGAGACCGCGTCTTCCACCGTGCAATGAGCTTCGATGGTCAGCCCATTCATCGAGACCGGTCGGGCCACGGGGCTGGCGATGCTGACGCGCCAATCAGGCGTTCGCGCGCGCATCAGGACGCCGTAGGCGATCAGGGAGTCGAGCTCGTTGAAGCCGTCGAAGGTGAGGATGGCAATGTGCATGCGGCGTGGGTCCAGTGCGAAACAGAGTGTGGAAAGCGATGCAGGCGGCTGCTGCATGAAGCGGCCGGCTGGTGTTCGACATTCTGTGGGCTGGGTGGCGGCCTCAGGGCAGCAGATCCGCCACGTCGTTCCAGGCCTCCGGCGCGATGCGCCCCTCGTAGCGGCGCACCACCCGGTTCTGAGCGTCGACCACCAGGGTCAGGGGCAGCTTGGTCGGCGACAGGCCGGCGTCCATGCGCAAGGAGAACAGGCCGGGCACGGGCTTGTGCATGACGTTGCGGATCTGTTCATAGCTGCGCCAGTCCGCGGCCTGCTTGTCGACGTTGACCTGCACCACGGCCACCGGTTTCTTGCGCCAGCCTTCGAGGTTGCTGCGCAGCTCGGGCAAGGTGTCGCGGCAGACGGCGCAGTTGGTGGACCAATAGAACACCACGGCCACCCGGCCCTGGAGTTGCTTGGGCGCGAAGACCTCGCCGCTCAGGCTGCTGGCCTGCACCTGCCAGTTGCTGGGGATGCCCGCGCTGCTCGGGTTGCTCATCAGAAGCTGGCCGGGGTCGGCGGCGGCATTGCTGGCAGCCTTGGCGAGCAGGGTCGCGGCGGGCTTGGGGCTGGCCGGGGCCTGAATCGGAGTCTGGGTTTGACAAAAGGCGCTCGGGCTCAAGGCAGCGAGGGCGAGTGCGGCGAGGCGAACGGGTCGAAAACCAAGGATAGAGCCTTTGTGGCGAGACAAGGGGCTGGGCTTGCGTGATGACGTCAGTGGCATCGCTGAGTGTCCTGGGCTGTTGGGTGAAGGCCAGCATGATCAGCTTGGGCCAGGAATTCAACTGCGATTCAGGGGGGGGGTAATATCACCCAGTGGCCACTGTAAACTTATCCAGTGATTGCCTCCGACGACTCCAGCCTCTCCGCCGCCTCTGCAGCATCCGCTCCGGCGCTGGGCCGTGCCCAGCTCAGCCGCCTGATGAAGATTTGGCGCTCGGGCGGCTGGCCCTGCCGCGACCCGCTGGAGATCGATCTGCTGGCCGGCGGCTGGGTCGAGCTGCGCTGCCCGCCCGGCGGCCACGAGACCTTGCAGCTGACGCCGGCCGGTATCGCCGCGTTGGCGGCCTCGCGCCAGCGTGGCCAGCGGGCCTTGAGTCTGCATGACCGTCTGGCCCGGCGCATGAGCGAGCAGCTGATGCAGAAAGACGGCCGCGTCGTCTGGCGCGAGCTGTCGCTGCGGGCGCAAGTTCAGGCCGAGGAGATGGTGCCCACCATGGCGGCTTCGCCGACGCCCTTGTTGTTCGGCGAAGACCTGCTGGACGCGCCGAACGAGGCCCGCTCGAAGCGGCCCTGGCGCATGGCCCGCCCCGATCTTTTTTCCGTGCGCAACACCTCGGTGGCGGCCTATCTGCAGCCCGTGGTGCACGAGATCAAGGCCAGCCGGGCCGATTTGCAGTCCGATCTGCGCCATGCGGCCAAGCGCGAGTCCTACCAATGGCTGTGCAGCGCCTGCTACTACGTCTTCCCAGCGGGCGTGGCCGAGCCGGAAGAGTTGCCGCCTGAATTCGGCGTTTGGGTGCTGCATGGCGAGGTCGAGACTGGCCGGATGGAGTTGCTGCGCCCGGCGCGCTACCAGCCTTGCGAGCTGCCATTTGCCGTCTGGATGGCGCTGGCCAAGGCCACGCCCGATCGGCTGGAGGGCGAGAGCCCGCAAGCCCATCTGGGCGAGCCGGGGGCGCAGCCCGAGGCGGATCTGCTCGGCGATCCAGGCAGCACGGTGTGAGCGATCTCGTTGCAGCCGAAGAGCTGCTCGTCGCCGTCCGCGCCCTGTGCGAGTTCAGCGCCAAGGCCGGCGATCTGGATCTGCGCTTCACGCCGGCACCCACGGCGTTGGAGGGCATGGCCGGCCATGCCCTGGTGGCCGGCCGGCGTGGCAGCGGCTACCAGACCGAGTTGAGCCTCAGCGGCGTTTTCCTGGAGTCAGACAGCGGCACCCGTCTGCGCGTGCGCGGCCGCGCCGATGGCTGGGACGCTGGCCGCCAGCGCCTGGAGGAAATCAAGACCCACAAAGGCAGCCTGGACGCTCAGCCCGCCAACCACCGCGCACTGCACTGGGCCCAGCTCAAGGTCTACGGTGCCCTGCTGTGCGCGCAGGAGGGCTTGGCCCGGGTCGAGCTGGCCTTGGTGTATTTCGACGTCATGGCGCAGAGCGAAACCGTGTTCGCGGAGACGCACAGCGCCGTCGATCTGCAGGCATTCTTTGCCGAACAATGCGGGCGTTATGTCGCCTGGGCGCAGCAAGAGCAGGCGCACCGCGAGGCGCGCGAAGCAGCCCTGCTGGCTCTGGCCTTTCCCCATGCCGACTTTCGCCGCGGCCAGCGCGCCCTGGCCGAGGGGGTCTACAAGGCCGCGGTCTCGGGCCGGGTGCTGCTGGCCCAAGCGCCCACCGGCATCGGCAAGACGGTGGGCACCATCTTCCCCATGCTCAAGGCCATGCCGGGCCAGAAGCTGGACAAGCTGTTTTTCCTCACGGCCAAGAGCTCCGGTCGCCAGCTGGCACTGGAAGGCGTGGGGAAGCTGAAGACCCCCCCGGGCAGCCTGCGTGTGTTGGAGTTGGTGGCGCGCGACAAGGCCTGCGAGCACCCCGACAAGGCCTGCCACGGTGAGAGCTGCCCGTTGGCTCAGGGCTTTTACGACCGCTTGCCGCAGGCTCGCGCTGCCGCTGTGCAAAGTGGCCTGGCGCTGGAGCGGGCCGCCGTGCGCGCCCTGGCCCTGGCCTTCGAGGTCTGCCCCTACTACCTGAGCCAGGAGCTGGTGCGCTGGGCCGATGTGGTGGTCGGCGACTACAACTACTTCTTCGACAGCAGCGCGCTCTTGCATGGCCTCTCCCAGCAGAACGGCTGGCGCGTGGGCCTGCTGGCGGACGAGGCGCACAACCTGCTCGAGCGTGGCCGCAAGATGTACTCGGCCGAGTTGGAGCAGGACAGCTTGCGCGGCGCCAAGCTGGTGGCGCCGCCCTCGCTGAAAGCGCCGCTTGACCGCCTGCAGCGGGCCTGGACCAAGCTGAGCAAAAGCACGGCCGGCGATGAAGCGGCCGAACCCTACCAAGTCTTGAAAGCGCTGCCTGAGGCCTGGATGCAGGCCTTGCAGCAGGCCACCGCGGCCATCAGCGAGCAACAACAGGCCGGCTCGGCCAAGCCGCTGGAGCCGGCGCTGCAGAACTTCTTCTTCGAAGCCCTGGCCTTTGCCCGCCTGGCCGAGCAGCTTGACGCCAATTCGCTCTGCGACTTGACCTTGCGCAACAGCAATGCCCCGGGCTTCGCGAAGAGCCAAGCCAAGCTGCACACCACCCTGGCGATTCGCAACATCGTGCCCGCGCCCTTTTTGCGGCCGCGCCTGCTGGCCGCCCACACGGCCACCTTGTTCTCGGCCACGGTGCAGCCCGCCGGCTTTTACGCCGACCTGCTGGGCCTGCCCGAGAACTGGGCCTATCTGGAAGTGGATTCGCCGTTTGAGGCGGCGCAGTTGGAGGTCAAGGTGGCACGCCAGATCTCCACCCGCTATGCCGACCGCCAGCGTTCTCTGGCCGCCCTGGTGGCCCAGATCGGCGCGCAATTCGAGGCCCGGCCCGGCAACTACCTGGCTTTTTTCAGCAGCCACGATTACCTGCAGCAAGCGGCCGAGCTGTTCGCGCGCGAGCATCCCGGCGTGCCGCTCTGGCCGCAGGCGCGGCGCATGAGCGAGGCCGAGCAGCAGGCCTTTCTGCAGCGCTTCACGCCCGAAAGCCAGGGCATCGGCTTTGTGGTGCTGGGAGGCTCCTTCTCGGAAGGTGTGGACCTGCCAGGCGCGCGCCTGATCGGCGCCTTCATCGCCACCCTGGGCCTGCCCCAGGTCAACCCGGTCAATGAGCAATTCCGCGCCCGCCTAGAGCAACTCAAGGGTGCGGGTTACGACTACACCTACCTCTACCCGGGCCTGCAAAAAGTGGTGCAAGCCGCCGGCCGCGTGATCCGCACGACCGAAGATCGAGGCGTGATCCATCTGCTGGACGACCGCTTCGCGCGGCGCGAAGTGCGGGCTTTGCTGCCGAGCTGGTGGCGGGTGGAGGGCTGAGGCCTGGGCTCATGAGCGGCGCTTGGCTCGGCAGCGCTTGTGCCGATGGGTCTCGAGACCAGGTCTTGGGTCCAAGGTCGGATTGCGCAGCAGTCCGCATGTTCGGACACTGACCCGGCTGAAGTGTTGGTGAGCCTGTGGGGCGAAGCCAGCCCGCCGTGCCTTCCACACCCTTCAACCCGAGAGAAACCGATGCATGCTTTGACCAAACAGACCTTGAAGACGGTCGCCCTGCTGGGCGCCTTGAGCTGCGCGGGCCTGGCGCAAGCCGGCCCGGTGTCTGGGCAAGGTACCTGGGAAACCACCTTGCTGGGGCGTGATCTCGACGGCAATGCCGCGAATGGCTTTGAAGCCTTCTACGACACGGTCTTCAAGGTCACCTGGCTGCGTGCCGGCAGCAGCAAAGGGATGGTCTGGGCAACAGCCAAGAGTTGGGCCGAGCAGGATCGCTTCGGCCTGAGCGGCTGGCGCTTGCCGACCACGGTGGACAAGGGCAAGGACGGATGCAGCTACAGCAACACGGGTGGCACCGATTGTGGCTACAACCCGGACAGCAGCGTCACCACCGGCAGTGAGATGGCGCACCTGTTCTTTCAGGTTCTGGGCAACAAGAGCATACGGGTACCAGGCAGCTACGCTCAGCAAGAGGGTTATGGTTTGACGAACTCGGGTGATTTCGAACATCTGGATTCCCGTGGCTACTGGTCCGGTACGGACAACGTGACCAATCCCAAAAGCAGCGCCTGGGGCTTCCACATGCTTTTGGGCTTCCAGGACATCGCCTCCAAGAACACCGCCAGGTACGTGCTGGCTGTGCGCGATGGAGATGTCTTCGCCGCAGTGCCGGAGCCCCAGAGCCTGGCTCTGACGCTGCTCGCCTTGACCGGCGCACTGTGGGCCAGTCGCCGGCGCACTTTCTGAGGCTTTGAGTCTGGGGGGCGCTGAGCTCAGGCGCCGGCAGGACGGTGGGCTGTTGGCGCCGATCGAGGCTCGAATCCCGTGCGGCCGGCAAGCCTCAGCTCATAGTCCCGCTCGGCTGGCAAAGCGCCGGTGCGAATGGGTGCTTTTTGCGGAGGATGCTTGCCTGCAATGGGCGCGAAGTGACAGTCCTTCGCGACCTGTGATCGGCCGCAGTCCGCCAGTTGCCGCAGTGCGCCCGCCCTGGCTCTGCTTCGCTCTCAATCGCGCTGATAGGCAGGCAGTGCCGCCCCGCAATGCCGACAGAACTTGGAATCGGCCTGATGGCCTTCGCTGAGGCAGGCGTGGCAGCTGCGTGTGGTGGCCTTGAGAGGGGCGCCCATGCGAAGTGCGCTCATTTCCGCCGTCACGATGCCGGTGGGGACGGCCAGTACGCCCCAGCCCAGCAGCATCATCAGTGAGGCAATCGCGCGGCCCAGATCGGTCTTGGGCGTGATGTCGCCAAAGCCCACCGTGGTCATGGTGGTGATGGCCCAGTAGACGGAGGTCGGGATGCTGGTGAAGCCGTTGGCCGGCCCCTCGACCACATACATCACTGTGCCCATGACCAGCACGATCATCAGCACGCCGGTGATGAAGACCGAGATCTTGCGTGAGCTGGCCCGCAGCGCATGCGCGAGGCTGGCGTACTCGGCCACATAGGCATTGAGCTTGAGGATGCGGAACACCCGCAGCAGGCGCAGCACACGCACATCGACCAGGGCATAGAGCTCGGGTACGAAGAAGGCCAGGTAGGTGGGCAGCACGGCCAGCAGGTCGACGATGCCATAGAAGCTCAGCGCATAGCGTAGCGGCTGACGCACGCAAGCCAGGCGCAGCAGGTACTCGACCGTGAAGATGGCGGTGAAGAAGATCTCCAGCCCGGTCAGCCAGCCGCCATGCTCGGCGTGAATGCTGGCCACGCTGTCCAGCATCACGGTCAACAGGCTCAGCAGCACCAGGGCAATCAGGCCCAGGTCGAAGAGCCGGCCGGCGCGGGTGTCGGCCTCGAAGATGATGGTGTAACAGCGCAGGCGCCAGCCTTGCAGGGGGCGACCGAACTCGGGCGGCTTGACGGAGTGGCGTGAAGACGAAGTCATGCTGGTCATTGTGCCGCTGCTAGGTCTCTGCGCCGCCCGCTTTCCAAGCTGTCCGCCAGTGTGCCGCATCGGCCTGGTCAAGTGCCCGCACCAGGCAGGCCGAGGCCGCACCGGCCCGGCGCGTGGCCGTCACGCGCTCGGCCTCGGTGATGCCGCCGATGGCCACCACCGGCCGGCCGGCCATGCGCACCCACCAGGCCAGGTTGTCCAGGCCTTGCGGCCGCCAGGGCATGTCCTTGGTGACCGTGGCCCAGACCGGGCCGCAGGCGATGTAGTGCGGCGCGATGCTGCGCGCGCGCGCCAGCTCCCAGAGGCTGTGGCTGGACAGGCCCAGCAGAGCGCCGCTGTCCAGAATCTGCTGGCGCTGGTCGGCCGCCAAAGCCGACCAGTCTTCCTGGCCCATGTGCAGGGCGCGGGCGCCAGCTTGCAGAGCCAGCTGCCAGTGGTCATTGATCCACAGGGTGGCGTGCGGGTGCGAGTTCAAGCCGTCGACGGCGGCAGCGATCGCCTGGCGCAGCGCCGCTTCGCTCAAGCCCGGCCGTGATTTGATACGTAGCTGCAGCTGCGCATAGCCGGCCTCGGCCAACGCGGGCAGGCGCCGCGGGTCCTCGGTGATGGCGTACAGGCCCATCTCCAACGGCTGCACCTTGGTCGCTGCTTCCAGAACATGACGCCAACGTTCCACGGTGCCGGCATTGAGCGGTTCAGCTCCGAAGCTCAGCACCGGCATGGCGCTGGGGTCGGCGATGAAGCCGGGCGCGGCACGCACCGGCCCGGCGCCCGCGCCCGCCGCGTGGCCGGCGCGCAAGGCGCTCCAGGTGGCCATCTTGGCCAGCACCAGGGCGTCGGCCAGGGCAAAGCCGCGTGCCAGGGCTGCCGCCGCGGAGCTGGCAAAGCTGCAGCCGGTGCCATGGTGGTGGCGGCTGGGCAGGCGGGGCAGGGCCAGCCAGCCCTGGGCTTGATGGTCTGGCGCCTGCACATCGATCCAATCCAAGGCCAGCTCGCGCTGGGCCGGGGCGGAGGAGTCGTCACCACCAGTGATGCAGATCGCGCGCGGGCCCAGCTCGCGCAGGGCTGCGGCCAGGGCCGGTGGGCTGTCGGAGCTGCCGGGCGGCAGGCCCAGCAGGCGCTCGGCCTCGCGGCGGTTGGGGGTCAGCAGATCGCAGCGCGGCAGCAGCTGCTCGCGGTAGGCCTGTAGCAAGGCCTCGTCGCAAAACGCCGCGCCGCCGGCCGTGGCGCCCAGCACCGGGTCGATGACCAGCAGCACCGTTTGATCGCGCCGCAAGGCGTCGATGATCTCGCACAAAGCCTGCACGGCGGCGACCGAAGCCAGCAGGCCGGTCTTGATCACTCGCGGGGTCAGGTCTTGCGCAAGGGCCTGCAACTGGGCGCGGACCTGGTCGGCGGGCAGCGGGAAGACGGCCGCCACGCCTTGCGAGTTCTGCGCCGTCACGGCGGCCAGCACTGGGCAGAGATGCACGCCAAAGGCTGCCGCTGCGCGCGTGTCGGCCGAGAGGCCCGCGCCGCCGCCGCTGTCGTGGCCGGCCAGGCTCCAGATCACGGGCGGCGCCGGGTCTTGCAGCCAGTCCGCCAGCGGCGGCTCGGCCGGCCAGGGCGAGGGCAGGCTGGGGTGGGGGTAGAGCCTCGCTGTGACGGTTGAGCTTGCACCTTCGCTCATGGCGCGCTCCCGAGCAGAAAGGCATGGCCGCTGACGGGGGTCGATGGCACGGCGAAATCCTGTGTGGCCATCAGCCCGGCGCGGTAGGCGGCGCGGCCGCCCTCGATGGCGGACTTGAAAGCGCCTGCCATGGCCACCGGGTCGCGCGCCTGCGAGACCGCGGAATTGAGCAGTACGGCATCGAAGCCCAGCTCCAGGGCCTGGGCGGCATGCGAGGGCGCGCCAATGCCGGCGTCGATGATCAAGGTGGTGTCGGGCAGGCGCTGACGCAGGCTGCGCAGGCCGGCGATGTTGTTCAGGCCCTGGCCCGAGCCGATCGGTGCGCCCCAGGGCATGAGCAGGGGGCAGCCGGCATCGAGCAGGCGGCGGCACAGCACCAGGTCTTCGGTGCAGTAGGGGAAGACCTCGAAGCCTTCTCGCACCAGGGTCTGGGCGGCGCTGAGCAGCTCGAAGGGATCGGGCTGCAGCGTGTGCTCGTCGCCGATCACTTCCAGCTTGATCCAGCGCGTGCCGTAGAGCTCGCGCGCCATCTGCGCCAGGTTGATGGCCTCGCGCGCGCTGCGGCAGCCGGCGGTATTGGGCAGCAGGCGCGCGCCCTGGGCTTGCGCCGCTTGCAGGGCACCGGCCACAAAGCCGTTGTCTCCCGCCTGCAGCGTGCGTTTGAGGCCGACCGTCAGGACCTGGGTGCCCGAGGCGGCAATCGCGCGCGCCAGGGTCTGCGGGTCCGGGTAGCCGGCGCTGCCGAGCAGGAAGCGGCTGTTCAGCGCCGCGCCGGGGACTTGGAAAAGATCGGTGTTGACGGTCATGGCGGAGGGGTATTGCAATCGGGCTTAGCCGCCGACGATGGGTTGAAACAAGAGCACTTGATCGCCCGCTTGAAGCGTGGTGCTGGCCCGCGCTTCGCGGCGCAGGAACTGGCCGTTCAGCGCCGTGCCCACGCTCTCGGGCGGGCGTTGCAGCTGCGCCAGCAGATCGGCCACGGTGTGGCCGGCCGGCAGGGTCAGGTCTTGCTCGTCGAGGCGGATGGTGATGTGGGTGGCGTTCATGTCGGGGCGTTGCAAGATTCTTCGTGGGCCGCGAGCGAGGCCAGGCCGCATTGCAGCAAGAGCTGCTGAACCAGGGCGGGGGCCAGCAACCAGCCGTGGCGGTAGAGGCCGTTCAGGCGCAGCAGTCCGGGCTCAGCCAGGCTCAGCGGGCGGTGGTCGGGCAGGGCGGGGCGCAGATTGACATCGAGCCGCGTGATGCGCGCCTCTGCCAGCGAGGGCATGACGCTGTGGGCGGCGGCCATCAGCTCGACGGCGCTTTGCAGGCTGACGGGCGAACGGTCTTCGCTCTCGATCTCGCTGGCGCCGAGCAGCAGGCTATCCGGCGTGCGCGGCACGAGATAGATGCGATGGCGCGGATGCAGCAGGCGCAGCGGCCGTTGCAGGCCGTGGCCGCTGAGGCTCAGGTGCACGACCTCGCCGCGCACGCCGCGCAGGCCCGTGGCCTGCGGCCGGGCGCCCAGGCCGCGGCAGTCGATGGCCCAGTCCGCGGCGATGCGCTGGCCGGTGTGCAGACGAATTTCGCCGGCATGCACGGCCTCCACCGGCGATTGCCAATGCCAGCGCACGCCGGTGGCTTGATCGTGGAGCGCAGCCATCATCCGCGGCGGGTGGATCAAGCCTTCGCCGGGCAGCAGCCAGGCGCGCGGCCCGCGCAAAAGGCTGGGCTCCAGGTACTGCAGCTCGGCCTCGCTCAAGGCCTGCGCCCGGCCGAGTTCGGGGTGCTCACTCAGGCGGGACAGCACCCGCTCGGCCGCACCCAGGTCCTGGCGGTGCGCGAGCAGCAGGCTGCCCTGGGTTTGCAGGCAAGACCTGAGCCCCAGCGCCTCGCAGACCTGGGGCCAGAGCTGCAGCGAGCGCCAACCGAGCGCGGCCACCTCGGCCTCGGCCCGGTCCAGCTCGGCCAGGGGGCTGAGCATGCCGGCGGCGGTGAAGGCGGCCGCGCCCTGGCCGTCAAAGCGCGGCTCCGGGCCGGGACCGGCCTCGAAGACCTCGACCTCATGACCGGCTCGGCTCAGCGCCCAAGCGAACAGGCGCCCGGCCAGGCCGGCGCCCGCGATGGCGATCTGCAAGCCCATCTCAGACGGGCTGGATGGGGATGTAGATCTCGCTGCCCTGAGCCTTGAACTCCGCGCTCTTGGCCGCCATGCCGGCCTCGGCCTCCAGCTGGGCCGAGTACTCGCGCACGTCCTGCGTGATCTTCATCGAGCAGAACTTGGGGCCGCACATGGAGCAGAAATGCGCGACCTTGGCGCTGTCCTTGGGCAGGGTTTCGTCGTGGAAATCGCGTGCGGTTTCGGGGTCCAGGCCGAGGTTGAACTGGTCTTGCCAACGGAACTCGAAGCGGGCCTTGGACAGCGCGTCATCGCGGGCGCGGGCGCCTGGGTGGCCCTTGGCGATGTCGGCCGCATGGGCGGCGATCTTGTAGGCCATCAGGCCGGCTTTCACATCGTCACGGTTGGGCAGGCCCAGGTGTTCCTTGGGCGTGACGTAGCAGAGCATGGCGCAGCCGAACCAGCCGATCATCGCCGCGCCGATGCCGCTGGTGATGTGGTCGTAGCCTGGGGCGATGTCGGTGGTCAGCGGGCCGAGTGTGTAGAAGGGCGCCTCGTCGCAGTGCTTGAGCTGCTCGGTCATGTTCGCCTGGATCAGGTGCATGGGCACATGGCCGGGGCCTTCGATCATGGTCTGCACATCGTGCTTCCAGGCGATCTTTGTCAGCTCGCCGAGCGTGCGCAGTTCGGCAAACTGGGCCTCGTCGTTGGCGTCCGAGAGGCTACCGGGGCGCAGGCCGTCGCCCAGCGAGAAGCTGACGTCATAGGCCTTCATGATTTCGCAGATCTCTTCGAAGTGCGTGTAGAGGAAGTTTTCTTGGTGGTGGGCAATGCACCACTTGGCCAGGATGGAGCCGCCGCGCGAGACGATGCCGGTGCGGCGCTTGACCGTCATCGGGATGAAGGGCAGGCGCACGCCGGCATGGATGGTGAAGTAGTCGACGCCTTGCTCGGCCTGCTCGATCAAGGTGTCGCGGAACAGCGCCCAGGTCAGGTCTTCGGCCACGCCGCCGACCTTCTCCAGCGCCTGGTAAATCGGCACGGTGCCAATGGGCACGGGGCTGTTGCGGATGATCCAGTCGCGGGTGGTGTGGATGTTGCGGCCGGTGGACAGGTCCATCACCGTGTCGGCGCCCCAGCGGGTGCTCCAGACCAGCTTTTCCACTTCCTCCTCGATGGAAGAGGTGACGGCCGAGTTACCGATATTGGCGTTGACCTTCACCAGGAAGTTGCGGCCGATGATCATCGGCTCCAGTTCCGTGTGGTTGATATTGGCCGGGATGATGGCGCGGCCGCGTGCCACCTCCTCGCGCACGAACTCGGGCGTGATGATGCGCGGGATGGCTGCACCCATGGGCGTGCCGGCGAGGCGGGCTTCGCGCTCGGCATCGGCCTCGTACTCGCGCATCCATTCATGGCGCTGGTTCTCGCGGATGGCGATGTACTCCATTTCGGGCGTGACGATGCCGCGGCGGGCGTAGTGCAGCTGGGTGACATTGAAGCCAGCCTTGGCGCGGCGCGGCGTGCGGCGCAGGCCGGCGCTCAGGGCCAGCAGAGCTTCTTGCTGCGCGCTCTCGCGCAGGCCGTCGTCCATCAGCTGGATGGCGCGGCCGGCGTAGGGCTCGGTGTCTTGGCGCGCTTCGACCCAGGCGGCGCGCGGCGTGGGCAGGCCACGCTTCACATCGATGGCTGCGGCTGCATCGGTGTAAGGGCCGGACGCGTCGTACACGCTGACCACCTCGCCGTTGCTGAGCGCGATGGCGCGCATGGGCACGCGCAGCTCGGGGTGTTGCTGGCCGGCGAGATAGATCTTGCTGGAGCCGGGCAGGGGCGTGCGGGTCAGCTCAAGGCTGGTGTTAAGGCTGTCGCTGGCGCTGGCGGTTTGCAGGCCGGGGTCGGTGATGCTGTTCATGGTGATGCATTCCTCGCTGTGCTGGTGGGGCTGCGAGGGCTGGCATTGACATGGCTGCGGCGCGGCACAAGGGCGGGCACGACCGGGCAGCTGCGGGGCTGCTTCAACAGGACTGGGGAACGCGGGCGCCCAGGACGGGCATGGTGCCGGGGTGTCACAGCGGCGGTGAGGGCGGACTGGGCGCCACCTTTGAGGCGTGGTCTCGTTCGCGTTCACTGCGGCTGGCCCTGGTGCGATGCATGTCCAGGGCCCGCACCCCAGGCGGGGGTCGGGCTCTTCTTACGCCGGTATCAACCGGATCAAGTTCAGCGGGTCCGTGGCTTCCACCACATCTCAGCCCGGTGCATCGTGAACGATTGCACAACAGGGCCCCCCGGAGCGAGGCCGCAGTATATCCACATTAGGTGCAGCACTCTGTACTGCGGGCAAACCCGAGCAAGCGCAAGGCCCGGCCTTCCCTAAACTTCGGTTCGCCGCAGTCTGCGGCCGCGCGCATTCCCCCATTTTCAAGGAGCACAGCATGTGTCGAAGCAAGCGCCGGGCCCCGAGTCTGGTGGGTCTGGCCGTGGCCCTGGTCACCAGTCTGGCCGCCGTGCCGGCCGCCCAGGCGCAAGCCGGAGCGGACGCCAGCAAGGCCAAAACGGAGTTGAGCCCCACCGAGCGGGCCCAGCGTGACGCCGACAAGGTGTTCCAGTGGATTCGCTTTCACGCCGACAAGCCGGGCGCCAAGCCGGCCATCATCTTGCCGGGGCAGGGCGCTGCGGCGCCCGCCGCGGTGGCCGCCAAGCCCAACAATAACCGGGCCCCTGAGCGCAATGCCGATGCGGCCGGTGCGCGGCGCAATGCTGCTGCGGGCAACCCTGACCGGCGTGGTATCACCGAAACGGTCGCTGATGTGGCGGTCGAGGCGGGCCGCGCTGAATCGACCGCGGCCCTGAGCCCTGAAGCCACCCAGCTGGCCGCGGCCAGCTTGAGCGCGACAAATGTGCCGGCCGTGCTGCCCGAGACCTTGGCGCCGACGGCCGCACCGGCTGCTGCCGCCGCTGTCTTTGCCGAACCGCCACCGGTGGTGGAAACCCCGCTCAAGGCCATCAAGATGGTGGAGCCGGAGTTCCCTCGCCAGCTGCAATCGACGCTGCGCTCGGGCACTGTTCAGGTGCGCTTCACGGTCATGCCGGACGGCTCAGTGGGCCGCGCCGAGGCCATCCAGACCACGCATCGCCGGCTCAACACGGCCGCTCTCGATGCGGTCAATCAGTGGCGCTTCGAGCCGATTGCCAAGGCCCGCGAGGCCACGGTCGAGCTGGTCTTCCGGGTCGAGTGAAGGCAGCCGCGCGAGCGGCCCTTCTCAATTGCCGCGGCGCACGCCCAGTCGCGCCAGCAGGCTTTCCATCAGACACCATTTCGTCACGCCGCTCTGCAGCAGATTGAGCCCGACGAAGGCGGTGAAGGCCAGCCACCAGCTGGAGACAAACAGCGGGCTGGACGGCAGGCCCAGGGCCAGCGAAATCAGGATGAAGCTGCCGGCGGCGATGCGCACGATTTGCCAGGTGCTCAGAGTGTTCATGTGAAGTTCCTTTCGGCTTGGGTGGTAGAGACGGTTGGCTGGCGATAGGCCATGAAGTACAGCAGCGGAATCACCACCAGCGTCAGCGCGGTGGAGACGGCGATGCCGAAGATCAGCGAAATGGCCAGGCCATTGAAGATCGGGTCGTCGAGGATGAAGAAGGCACCCAGCATGGCCGCCAGGCCGGTCAGCAGAATCGGCTGAGCGCGGGTGATGGCGGCGCTGACGACGGCGCGTTCCAGGCTCATGCCGCTGCGCAGCTGCACTTCGATGAAGTCGACCAGCAGGATGCTGTTGCGCACGATGATGCCGGCCAGGGCGATCATGCCGATCATGCTGGTGGCGGTGTACTGGGCATGGAGCAAGGCGTGTCCGGGCATCACGCCGACCAGGGTCAGCGGGATGGGCGCCATGATGATCAGCGGCGTCAGGTAGGAGCCGAACTGGGCCACCACCAGCAAGTAGATCAGCACCAGGCCCACGGCATAGGCCAGGCCCATGTCCCGGAAGGTCTCGTAGGTGATCTGCCATTCGCCGTCCCACTTGACCGCATAGTCCCGCTGGGCTTCCTTGGGCGGCCGGACGAAGTACTCGAGCAGCGGCCCGCCACCGGGCACTTGGATGTCCTTGAGTTCACCGCGCAGGCTGAACATGCCGTAGAGCGGGCTGTCGATGCGCCCGGCCATGTCGGCGTAGACGAAGTGGACCGGCAGCAAGTCCTTGTGAAAGATGGGCTGTTCGCGTGTGCTGTCGCTGATCTGGACCAATTCGCGCAGCGGCACGGCCTGCCCGGCACTGCCGCGCACGGTCAAGGCCAGCAAGGCCGCGATATCCCCTTGCGTGCTGTCGGGCAGTTGCAGCCAGGCCGGCATGGGCAGCTTGCTCTGGTCGTGCAGATAGATGGCCGCCTCGCCGCCCAGGCCGGCCGCCAGGGTGCTAACGATGGCGCTCTGCGGCACACCGAGGAGGGCGGCCTTGCGGCGATCGACCTGCAGCAGCTGGCGCGGTGCGCTGGCGATGCCCGAGTCGTCGATGTCGACCAGGCCCGGTGTGCGCTCGAACAGGGCGCGCAGTTGCTGGGCCACCTGCTGGCGTCCGGCGGCGTCGGGGCCGTAGACCTCGGCCACGATGGGCGACAGCACCGGCGGGCCCGGTGGCACTTCCACGACTTTCAGCGTCGCGCCATGGCGTCGGGCAATCTCCTGCAGCAGCGGCCGCAGGCGGGTGGCGATGGCATGGCTTTGCTCGCTGCGCTGATGGCGGTCGAGCAGATTGACTTGGATGTCGGCCTGCTCCGGCGCGCTGCGCAAGCCGTACTGACGCACCAGGCCATTGAAGTTGATCGGCGAGGCCGTGCCGGCATAGGCCTGGTAGTTCAGGACCTCGGGCTGGCGAGCGAGCAGGGCACCGAGCTCGCGCAGCACGCCGGCGCTGCGCTCCATCGGCGTGCCCACGGGCAGGTCGACGATCAGCTGGAACTCCGACTTGTTGTCAAAGGGCAGCATCTTGAGCAAGACCAGGCCCGTGGCCGGCAAGGCCAGTGAAACAGCGATCAGGGCGGCGACGGCCAGACCCAGCAGGCCGCGCATGCGCCGGCCGCTGCGGGCGTCCAGCAGGGGGCGGAAGATGCGCTCGAACAGGGGCGCGAGCCGGGCGCTGAAGCCGTGCAGAGCATGGGCGTCTGCGGGTTTGCCTGTGTCTGGTGCAGCCGGCAGCGAAGGCTTCATCCACAGCCGGGCCAGCCAGGGCGTGAGCACAAAGGCGATGGCCAGTGACAGCAGCATGCCCATGCTGGCGTTGATGGGGATGGGGCTCATATACGGGCCCATCAGGCCGCTGACAAACGCCATCGGCAGCAGGGCGGCGATGACGGTCAGCGTGGCCAGGATGGTGGGCCCACCGACCTCGTCCACCGCGCCGGGGATCAGCTCGACCAGGGGCTTGCCGGGAAAGAGCTGTTGGTGGCGGTGGATGTTCTCGACCACCACGATGGCATCGTCCACCAGGATGCCGATCGAGAAGATCAGCGCAAACAGCGACACCCGGTTCAAGGTGAAGCCCCAGGCCCAGCTGGCAAACAGGGTCAGCATCAGCGTCAGGATGACGGCGGTGCCGACGATGGCGGCCTCGCGCCGGCCCAGGGCGAAGAAGACCAGGGCCACGACGGCCGCCGTGGCGAACAGCAGTTTCTGGATCAGCTTCTGCGCCTTGTCATTGGCGGTGGCGCCGTAGTTGCGGGTCTCGGCAACCTCGATGTCGGCCGGGATCAAGCTGTTGCGCAGGCTCTCCATGCGTTCGCGCAGGGCCAGGGCCACGTCGATGGCGTTTTCGCCGGCGTTCTTGCTGATCGACAGGGTCACCGCCGGGTATTCCTTGCCGCCGGCTTCGCCGTGCCAGACCGACTGGCTCGCTCGCATCGGCCCTTCGCTGATGCTCGCCACCTCGCTGAGGAAGACAGGCTTGCCCGCATGCACGCCGACCACCAGCTGCTGCACCTCTTCGGCCGTGCCCAGCCAGGCGCCGGCCTCCAGGGCCAGGGCCTGGTTGTTGATCAGCAGCGAGCCCAGCTCGGCTGAGCCGTGCGCGCCCTGCAGGGCTTGGCGCAAATCGGCCACGGTCAGATCCATGCTGGCCAGGCGCGCCGGGTCCATCGCTATGCGCAGGGCCCGACCCGGGCCGCCGATGGTCTTGACTTCGCGTGTGCCGGGCGCACGCTTGAGCTCGATCTCCAGGCTGCGCGCCACCCGCTCCAGCTCATAGGCGCCGATCTCGGGTTTGCGGCTGAACAGGGTGAAGCTCATCATCGGCACATCGGCGATGCCCATGGGCTTGATCAGCGGCGGTTGAACGCCGAGGCCGCGCGGCAGCCAGTCGGCATGGCCGCCCACCGCTTCTTGCAGGCGCACCAGCGCCTCGCTGCGTGGCACGCCGACCTTGAATTGCACGGTCAGCAGTGCCATGCCGGGGCGCGACAGCGACATCACATGCTCGACGCCCGTCATCTGCGACAGGATTTGCTCGGCCGGTGTGGCCACCATCTGCTCGACGTCGCCGACGCCCGCACCCGGAAAAGCGACCATCACCTGGGCCATGGTCACATCGATCTGTGGCTCCTCCTCGCGCGGCGTCACCAGCACGGCGAAGACACCCAGGAGCAGGGCCAGCAAGGCCAGCAGCGGCGTGATCTGTGCCGACTGGAAGTAGGCCGCGATGCGGCCTGACACGCCCAGCTTGTGCTCGGGCGTCTCTTGAACAGGGGTCGGAGTCATGGCTTTTGTCCTCCTTGTGCCAGCGGTGGAACCGGTTGGCGGGCGGCAACGGCCGGGTCGGTGGCAATGCGTTCACCGGCGCTGAGGCCGCTGAGTACTTCGACCTGATCACCTCGCTTGGCGCCCAGGCGCAGCTGGCGCAGCAGGGCCTGGCCGGTCTGCGGCACGATCACATAGACGAGATTCAGTTCGGCGCGGCGCAGCACGGCACTGCGTGGGATCAGCAGTGGCCGGCCGGCTTGCACGGCCGGCGCCGGGCTGGCGTCGTCCAGCCAGACGCGGGCGAACATGCCCGGGCTCAGGGCGGGCTGAGCTGCCGTTCCTGCCGCCACTTCCGCCTCCGTTCGTGCGGACGTTTGTGGCAGATCCAGGCGCAGCTGCTGGCTGTGCGTGGCCGCGTCCACGGTGGGCATCCACTGGCGGCGCAGCGGCAGCAGGCGTGCGGCCTGGCCCGGGATCTCGATCTCGATCAGGCCCTCGGTGGTCTGTGCTCCGGCCTGGCTTTGGGGCACATGGGCCGTCACGCGCAGGGCCTTCGGGTCGTAGACGGTCAGCAGGGGGCGGCCGGGCATGGCCATATCGCCCAGGGACACCGGGATCTCGGCCACCACCGCGTCGTAGGGGCTGCGCAGCAGATGCTGGCCGCTTTGCGTGCGCGCCACGCCCAGCTGGGCCAGCTGAGCGTCCAGCTGGGCGCGTGTGGCCTGGTATTGGTTCAGGGCCTGGTCCAGCGCCGCTTGGCTGATGTAGTGCTGCTTGAACAGCTGCTGCTGGCGCTCCAGCTCGCGCTGGGCCAGCTGCAGGCCGGCGCGTGCCGCCTGGCCTTGCGCTTCGCTGGCGCTGGCCGCTTGTTCGGCGGCACGTGCGTCCAGGCGCATCAGCATTTGTCCGGCGCGCACCCGGTCGCCCGGTCGCACGGCAATTTCGACGATGGCGCCGGCCACCTGGGCCGCCAGCACCGTCTGGCGCTGGGCCTCGACCACGCCGTCAACACTTTGCCTGCGTGTGGCTCCGCTCGCCTGCACCACCAGGCTTTGCAAGCTGGGCGCAGAAGCTGTGCTTGCTGCTGGTGCTGCGGTCGCGGCAGCGCTGAGCAGCAGCAGGCCGGCCGCCCCGTGCCGCAGCAGGGCGCGAGCCGGAAGCGCCGCTGCGGCTGCAGCGCGCAAGGTCATGAAAGCGTGGGGCAGATTCATGGTCGGCAGACCAGCGCGGGGCTGGACGAAAGATGATTGATGGTTCATTATTTGCGCAATCACGCAAATAGTCAATCAAGTGAACACGCAAGGAGCCTTTAGAATGACAAGCTTGCCAGCCTCCTGCCGAATCCTGCACACCATGGAAGACCTGCCCCTTGCCGCGCTGACCCAGGTGGCGGCCTATTTCCAGGCCTTGTCCGAGCCGACCCGTTTGCAGATCCTCAATCTGCTGCGCCAGCGTGAGTGCAAGGTGGGCGAGTTGGCCGAGCTCTGCGGCTGCAGCGTGGCCAATGTCTCCCGCCATCTCGGCGTGCTGCAGCAGCAAGGCTTGGTTGAGCGCGAGAGCCGCGGCACCAGTGCCTTTTTCCGGATCGCCGATCCGGCGGTCTACCAGCTCTGCGATCTGGTCTGCGGCAGCATCGCCGGAAACAATGCGCGTGCCGCCGAGGCGGGCGCGGCCTTTCTCAAGACCCGCTGACATATTCCGTTACAAAAACGGTGGCCCTTCAAGGGTCAATCCCTGGCCGGGCGCATTGACGCGCCCGACGCTTTGGCGGAACCTTGCCGGCTTTCGCCTGCCCGTCCACTCGCCCGTGAGCGCAGGCGCCTCAACAGGGAGTCGATATGAAGAAGGCATTGAACGCGGCCCGCTTGCTCTTGCTGGCCGCGCTGACCCTGAGCACAGCGCAGGTGCGCGCTCAGGCCTCGGCGACGGGCCTGCTGCCGACATCGGGCTACGCCGGTCTGGTCGTGTTCGGCGACAGCCTGGCCGACAGCGGCAACAACGCCCTCCTGGTCGGCACCGACCCGACGCAGCAGATCACAGGTGACAGCTACTTCGCCAGCCTGCCCTTTGCCACCGGCCGCTACAGCAATGGGCCGGTGTGGGTTGAGCATCTGGCCGAGCGGCTGGGCCTGAGCGCCACGGCCTCGCAGCTGGGTGGCAGCAATTTCGCCTATGGCGGCGCCGCCACCGGCAGCGATGGCACGGGCACGCCCATCCCCGGTTTCCCCTACAGCATGCGCAGCCAGCTTGGCCAGTACCTGGCCACCGTGCCCATGGCCGGCACGCCGGCGCCGGCGCAGAGCTTGTTTGTGCTGTCGGGCGGCTCGGTCAATGTCAGCGCGGCCATGGAGGCCGCAGCCCTGCATCCCGAGCAGGCCTTCGGCATCCTGTCGGCCTCGGCCCAGGCCTATGCCTTCGACATCGCCGCCATGGTCGACGGCCTGCAGGTCGCTGGCGCCGAGCACATCCTGGTGCTCAATGTGCCGAACTTCGGCCTGACGCCGCGCGCGCAGAGCTATGGGCCCCAGGTCGCCGCGCTGGGCTCGCTGGCCGCCGGCCTGATGAACGATGCCCTGGGACTGGCCCTCAACACCGAGCCCGGCGTGCGCGTGTTCGATCTGTACGGCAGCCTGAACCAGGTGGTGGCCCATGGCTCGGACTATGGGCTCAGCAATGTCAGCCAGGCCTGCGGCGCCTTGATCAACGCCTGTGATCCCGCCACGGCCTTGTTCTACGACGGCCAGCACCCCACCGCCTATGGCCACCGGTTGATTGCCGACCTGGTCTTCAGCTCCGCGGTGCCGGAGCCAAGCAGCGCTGTCTTGTTGCTGCTGGGTGGCGTTTGTGTGCTGGCGCGTCGGCGCCGTCAGGCCGAGCCGGCCTGAGCCGCCTCAGCCGCCTCAGCCGCCTCAGCCGGCCGGCTGGCCCGGGCAACTGGCCAGGGTCGCCGCGGCGGCTTCCAAAAACACCCGGGTGCGCAGCGGCATCAAACGGCGCTCTGGGAACACGGCCCAGCAGCTCACGGTCGGCAGACTCCAGCCCGGCAGCACGCGCCGCAGCTGGCCGCCGGCGACCCAGGGTCCGGCGAAATGCTCGCCCACGGCGGTGATGCCGACACCGGCGCAGGCCAGGCGCAGCAGCATGTCGGGGGCGTTGACCAGGCTGCGGCGGGCCGGTGTCCCGCTCCAGCTTTGTGTTGAACCATCGGCAGCGCTGCGCTGCAGCTGCCAGGGCGGCGCGTCGCCGGCGCGGTTGAGGATCATCAGGCCATGCTGGTCCAGCAGGTCTTCGGGGTCCTGTGGCTCGCCATGGGCTTGCAGGTACGCGGGCGAAGCGTAGAGGCCGTTGTTGAAGACGGCCAGGCGGCGCGCAGCCAGCTGGCTGTCGCTGGGCAGCTCCCCGACGCGCACCGCCAGGTCAAAGCCCTCGGCAATCAGGTCAACACGGCGCGGCGACAGGTCCAGCATCAAGGTGATGTCAGGGTGGCGGCGTGTGAACTCCGCCAGCATCTCGCCAAAAGCATGGTGGGCCAGATCGGCCGGCATGGACACCCGCAGGCGGCCGCTGGGCCGCAGCTGGCGCTCTGAGGCCAGGGCCAGGGCGCTCTCGACCTCGGCCGTCAGCGCTCGCGCATGCTCGAGCACGCCGGCGCCGAATTCGGTCAAGGCCAGGCGCCGGGTGCTGCGCTGAAGCAGCTTTTCGCCCAGGCGCTGCTCCAGCGCGGCGATGCGCCGGGACACGCTCGATTTGGGCAGCTGCACCCGTTCGGCAGCACGGCTGAAGCTGCCGCTGTCCATCACACGGGCGAAGAGCAGCAGGTCGTCGGCATCGGGGCTCATGGTGGCGTGGTTCCTTTGAATGATGCTTTGATTGATGCTTTGGTGGAACAATCTTATCCAAACCGATGGCTTCTGTAGCTCCGGGGTTCTCAATACAGTGAGCCCATCGCCGCTTCAAGGGATGCGGCATTGACCCACAGCGAAGGAAACCCCCATGAGCCGCATTCTGCAAATCAACTCCAGCGCCCGCCGTGTCGTCGACGGCCAGGGCTCCGTGTCCACCCGTCTGGCCCAGGAGCTGGTCGCATGCCTGCAAGCCCAGCAGCCCGGCAGTGAACTGACCGTGCGCGACCTGGCCCTGCAGCCCCATCCGGTGCTGGACGAGGCGGCCCTGCAAGCCTTGTTCACCCCGGCCGAGCAACGCAGCATCGAGCAGGCCGCCCGTGTCGCCCTGGATGACGCCTTGATCGCCGAGGTGCAGGCCGCCGATGTGCTGGTGATCGGCTCGCCCATGATCAATTTCGGCGTTAGCGCCCAGCTGAAGAACTGGATTGATGCCATCTCACGGGCCCGTGTGACCTTCCAGTACACGGCGAACGGCCCGGAAGGCCTGCTCAAGAACAAGAAGGTCTATGTACTGCTGGCGCGCGGCGGCATCTACCGCGACCAGCCCAGCGACACGGTCGTGCCCTATTTGCGCACGGTGTTGGGTTTCCTGGGCATGAGCGATGTGCAGTTCATCTACGCCGAAGGTCTGGCCATGGGCCCCGATGCGGAAGCGGCCGCCTGGGAAGCCGCGCGCGAACAGATCAGCGGCGCGCTCGCTACCATCGCCTGAGCCGCTTCTTGCCACTGAAGCCAACGAGAACGAAGAAAGGTCACACCCGATGAGCAGCAGCAAGCCCCAAGTCTCTGTGCAAGCCCCCGTGCGCACGCCTCGTGCGGTGGAGCGCCTGGTCGCCGGCCAGGCCACCAGCGACGGCGCCGGAGTCAAGCTGACCCGCGTGCTGACCCAGGACCTGCAGCGCCGCCTCGACCCCTTCCTCATGCTCGATGCCTTCGGCTCGGACAAGGCCGACGACTACATCGCTGGTTTCCCCAGCCATCCGCATCGTGGCTTCGAGACCGTCACCTACATGCTCGAAGGCCGCATGCGCCACCGCGATTCCGCCGGCAACGAAGGCCTGCTCGGCAATGGCGGGGTGCAGTGGATGACGGCCGGCCGCGGTGTCATCCACAGCGAGCTGCCCGAGCAGGAAGAGGGCCGCATGGAGGGCTTCCAGCTCTGGCTCAATCTGCCCAGCCACGACAAGATGCGCGCGCCCTGGTACCGCGACATCCCCTCCGGCGAGATTCCCGAGTTCCAAACCGAGGCCGGCGTCACCGTGCGCGTGATCGCTGGCCACAGCCACGGCGTGGCCGGCGCGGTGCAGCGCGAGCACACCGAGCCGCTGTATCTGGACCTGCACCTGCCGGCCGGTGCTCGCTTCGAGCAGGCCTTGCCCGAGGGGCATAACGCCTTCGTCTATGTGTACCGGGGTGCTCTGGATTTCCCGAGCGGCTGCCGCGTGCCGGCTCAGCGCATGGCCATCTTGGCCAACACGCCGGGCAGCGACGGCCTGGTGCTGCAGGCCGCGGCGGACACGGCGACCCGCGCCATCCTGATCGCCGGCCGACCGCTGCGCGAGCCGATCGCCCAACATGGCCCTTTCGTGATGAACAGCCACGAGGAGCTGGTGCAGGCGGTGCGCGACTATCAGGCCGGCGTGCTGGCCTGAGCGAGAACGGGCCGGGGCCTCAGCGCTCCCGAATGTAGCGCTCGAAGGCCGGAATACGGAAATTGGTGGGCAGGGTGTCTTCCGTGCGCAAGGCGAAGCGCACGCTGAATTCGCCCTCGATCGGGCGGTCATTGATGCGCTGGGCATCGAAGGCCCAGCCCTCGAACGACGCCTTGGCAAAGCGCCGCACCGAGGCCGGCATGCCCGGCAGCATGTCCACATCCACCTTGTGGCAGAGGCCCTCGACGCTGACCTGGCAACGTGCCTGGACGCCGCCTTCCCAGCCGGCGCTTCTGCGGATGTCCTTGGGGTAGCTGGCCAGGTAGCGCTTGACGGGCAAAGGCGCCAGGTTCAGCCCCAGAAACTTGACCTGGCTCACTTCGCCCTCGGTGGCGGCGGGCAGCAGCTGGTAGACCAGGCGCACGCCGGTGCGGAAGGTGGCCGGCGAACCGTCCTTGTCTTGCCTGGCTGTGATGCGCGCGCCCTGGAGCTGGCGCTTGACCAGCTCAGCGAAGGGCGTCGGCAGCTCCGATTCCTGCGGCAGGTTGAAGGCCAGGTTGCGGCCGTCCGGCCCGAACAGCACATCGGCCCAGACCTCGTAGCGGTCCCGCGAGCTGCTCAGTGCCAGCGCTTGCGCATCTTCCTGTGCGTTGGCCGGCGCCTGGCCCAGCAGCAGGGTGCTCAGCAGAGCCGCCAGTGCGGCGCGCGCCGGGCGCCCTGAGGTGCTTGAGTGTGTGGGCCGGCGTAGAGGTGTGGGCATTGACATTGGCTTGGGTCCAGCGTGGCGGAGTCAGCGCATATTTTGCGTCAGCTTCACGGCTCCTCGGCTGTGACCCCCGCAGCGCTGTGCAGCGGGTATTCAGAGCAACATGGTTCGCAGTGAGTCGAATTGCCAGCGCAGGAAGCGGCCCAGGCCGACCACGTCCGGGAAGATGCTGCTGGCGGTGATCTGGTGGTGCTCGGCCAGGAACTGCAGGGCGCGGCTCTTGCACGCGGCGGTGATGGTGACGCGGCCGAGATGTGGCTGTGCATCAAGCCCGTTGTCGGCCCGCAGCCCTTGCCTTTTCAGATCGAGTGCGCGGATCAGGCTGGCGTGGTCTGAGAACACCTCGCTGGCCACCGTGTGGTGGCCTTGCTGGGTGCGCATGCGCGGCGAGATCTTTGGGTCCAGCTCCACCAGGGGCGGCACATCAGGCTGGTAAAGATAGGCGGGTTCCGCGGGCGGGTGCGGGCTGGCATCTTGCAGGGCGTTCCAGCGTCCATCCTCGGTCCTTTGTTCGATGAAGATGTAGCGGTCGTAGAACCAGAGTTCGGCGTCTTCGCCGGGATCACTGGCGCAGGCGAAGTAGAGCGAGGTCCAGTAGTCGGCGCTCCAATCCAGCAGGCGGGTCGGAATCTCGTAATGCTGCATGACGCTGAGGCAGCGCAAGGTGTGGAAGTCGTCGATCTGGCTGGGGGTGGGCATATCGCCATGCCGATCGGGCAGCTTGACATAGTGCTCACGAAAAGCCTGCGCCAGATGGCGTTCGATCAGCTCGGCCGTGGCGCTGGACGGGCGGGTGAACTGGCGCTGGAACGAGGGCTGCAGGCTGCCGAACAGGCGCGATTGGCCGCGGTAGGCCCACCTCCGGTTTTGGTTGCGGTGGCTTTCGAACAGGTCAATCAGTTCCGCCACGGCGGTGATGGCGGACGGTGCCGTGATGGCTTGTAGTTCCTGGGCGTCGAGCTTCATGGGTGCCTCCTGCCGGGCACTGCTCGCCCGCAGCCGGCAGCATGCCTTCAGACCCGGCTCCTGCCGAGCTGAACATTCCCCAGGCCCTGTCCCTGAAAGAAGGCTCAGCCGCGCCTGGGGCGACGAATCGTCAGGTGCGAGGCTCGCCGGTTTCTGGCCGCCAGCGCCGCAGCAACAAGGCATTGCTGACCACCGACACGCTGGAGAACGCCATGGCCGCGCCGGCCAGCACCGGGTTGAGCAAGCCGAAGGCCGCGAGCGGAATGCCGATGGCGTTGTAGGCAAAGGCCCAGAACAGGTTCTGGCGGATCTTGGCGTAGGTCCGGCGCGAGATGGCGATGGCGTCAGCCACCAGGGCCGGGTCGCCGCGCATCAGGGTGATGCCGGCGGCGGCCATGGCGACCTCGGTGCCGCTGGACATGGCCAGGCCCACATCGGCCGCGGCCAGGGCCGGCGCGTCGTTGATGCCGTCGCCGACCATGGCCACGCTGCGGGTCTGCCCATCCGGGCCGCGCTTGAGCTGGCTGACGATGTCGGCCTTGTCTTTCGGCAGCACCTCGGCATGGACCTCGTCAATGCCCAGCTGCCGGGCCACCGTGCCGGCACTTCCGCGGTTGTCGCCGCTGATCAGGGCCGTCTGTACGCCCATGGCGTGCAAGCGCAAGATCGCTTGCGCGGCGCTGGGCTTGAGCCGGTCGCCAAAGGCAAGCAAGCCGAGCAGCTGCGGCGCTTCCTGCTCGTTGCGGCTCAGTGCCGCCAGCCAGGACAGGCTGCGCCCTTCGTCCTGCAAGGCGGTGGCGCGCGCCTGCAGCGGCGCCAGGTCCAGCTTGAGCTCGTTCATATAGCGGCTGCTGCCCAGGCGCAGCTCGCGGGCTTCGCCCTGCCAGTCGACCTGGGCGGCGACGCCGCGGCCGGCCACGGCCCGCATCTCGCGCGCGGCCGGGATCTGCAGCCCTGCCTGCTCGGCCGCCGCCTCGCGCACGGCGCGGGCCAGCGGGTGCTCGCTGCCGGCCTGCACGGCGGCGGCCAGGGCGAGCAGATCGGCATGGCCCTCGTGCGCCAGCAAACGCGGCCGGCCCTCGGTCAGGGTGCCGGTCTTGTCGAAAGCCACCAGCTTGAGGCTGTGGGCCAGCTCCAGGGCTTGGGCGTCTTTGATCAGGATTCCATAACGCGCCGCCACGCCGGTGCCGGCCATGATGGCGGTCGGCGTGGCCAGGCCCAGGGCACAGGGGCAGGCGATCACCAGCACCGAGACGGCATGCAGCAGGGCGGGCTCCCACAGCCCCGTGCCCAGACCCCAGCCCAGCAAGGTCAGCAGGGACAGCAACAGGACCACGGGCACGAACACCGCGCTGACCCGGTCGACCAGGCGCTGAATCGGCGCCTTGTGGCCTTGGGCGTCTTCCACCATGCGGGCGATGCGGGCCAGGGTCGATTCCGCACCCAGGGCTGTGCAACGCAGGCGCAGCAGGCCTTCGCCATTGACGGCGCCGCCGGTCAGGTGTTCGCCGGCCTGCTTGGCCACCGGCAGGCTCTCGCCGGTGATCAGCGATTCGTCGACCTGGCTGCGGCCCTCCAGCACCAGTCCGTCGACCGGAATTCGTTCGCCCGGCCGCACCAGCACCTCGTCACCCAGGCGCAGCTGCTCCAGCGGCAGCTCCTGTTCCCGGCCCTCGCGCAGCACGCGTGCGCTCTGCGGCTGCAGGGCCTGCAGGGCGCGGATGGCCTCGGTGGTTTGGCGCTTGGCTCGCGCCTCCAGCCATTTGCCCAGCAGCACCAGACAGATGACCACGGCCGCCGATTCGAAATACAAGGCCATGCTCATCGGCCCATGGGCCCAGAGCTCGTACAGCGACAAACCAAAGGCCGCGCTGGTGCCCAGGGCCACCAGCAAGTCCATATTGCCGCTGCCGGCGCGCAGGGCGGCCCAGCCGGCCTTGTAAAAGCGTGCGCCCAGCCAGAATTGCACCGGTGCCGCCAGAGCCAGCTGCCAGTAGCTGTTCAGCATCCAGTGCTGGCCGACCAGCATGCCCAGCATGGGCAGCACCAGGGGCGCGCAGAGCAGGGCGGCGATCAGCACCGGCCAGACGCTGGCGGACCAGGGCGGGCCGCTCGCGCCGGCATCCTGGGTGTCCAGCAGGCTGGCTTCGTAACCGGCTTTGCCGACGGCGGCCGTCAGCGTCGCCGCCGTGATGCCTTCCAGCACCTGAACGTTGGCGCTTTCGATGGCCAGGTTCACTTCGGCCGTCAGCACGCCCGGCAGCTTCAGCAGCGCCCGCTCGACCCGGCCGACGCAGGAGGCGCAGGTCATGCCCTGGATGCGCAGGCGCCAGGTTTTCAGTTTGAGCGGATAGCCGGCCTGCGCCAGGGCGGCGGCCAGGCTGGGCAAATCCGGCGAACCCGTCAGCACGGCGGTTTCGGTGGCCAGATTGACCTCGGCCGCCAGCACCCCGGTTTGTTTGCGCAGCAAGGTCTCGACGCGGGCGACGCAGGAAGCGCAGCTCATGCCCGAGAGCGGCAGGCGCAGGCTGGCGGAGGACTCATGGCGTGCAAAGGTGGCATTCATATGCGGCTAGTGTCGGGCCAAGCCGCCCGGGCTGCCCTAGACTGGCAGCCATTGACCTTTTTGCGCCGGGAACCCCATGAGTGAATTCACCCTCCCCGATATGAGTTGTGGCCATTGCGTGGCCGCCATCACCGCGGCCCTGAAGGCGCTGGACCCGCAAGCGAAGCTGAGCTTCGATCTGCCCGCCCATCGCCTGCAGGTCGAGGGCGGCGCCCAGAGCGAGGCCGCGCTGGCTCTGGCGCTGAGCGAAGCGGGCTACCCGCCGGCCTGAGCGGCGCCGGCGCTTCTTCCCCTGCAGCTCGCCCCGCACTGCCCATGCTGGACGCCATCAAGCGCGCCGCAGCCGAAGACGACGGCTCGGTCAACCCGCATTACCTCGACCATCTGGTTGCCACCGCCGAGCAGCGCGAGATCGAGGCCACCGAGGACATCGTCAGCGGCAGCGGTGTCAAGCTGCTGGCGCGCGGCAGCAAGATCAGCGCCAGCCAGCGCGAGCGCCTGCTGCAGCACAAATTGCAAAAGCCGCTCGAGCATTGCCTGGGCCTGAGCGAGGGCATCGCGCCGCAGCGCTTGAGCGCGCTGGCGCAGGCGCTGATGCAACGTCACCCGCTGCTGCTGCAGCTGTGCCAGCACGAGCGCGCCCGTCCGGCGGCCGAATCACTGGGGCAGTTGCCCTTGTCGCAGCCCTTGCAAGCCTTGCTGACCGTCTACGCCCAGCATGGCCCGGATCGGCTTGAACACGCCGTCGGCGTGGCCCTGGCCGCGCTGGGCCTGGCCCGCCGCCTGCTGCCCGGCGACATCGAGGGCCACCGCCTGCTGGCTCGTGCCGGCCTGCTGCACGATGTCGGTGAGCTCTATCTGCAGCCCGAGTACCTGCGCCGCGACCTGCCTTTGCATGCCGAGCAGTGGCGCCATCTGGTCAGCCATTCCATCATCAGCCACCGGGTTCTGAGCGGCATTGCCGGCGGTGGCCCGGCCCTGGCCGACTTGGTGATCAGCCACCATGAGCGCCTGGATGGCTTTGGCTACCCGCAAGGCCTGCGCGGCGAGGCTCAGCTGGGTCTGCCGGCGCAGATCCTGGCCGCGGCTGAGTGGTTGGTCGGCCTGATGGAGAGCGGCGCCAGCGCCGTCGTGCACGCCAGCATCGCCACCAAGCTGATCCCGGGCGAGTTCGGCAGCGGCTTGTTGGAGGAACTGCGCCGGGTGTCGCTGGCCTGCGCTGGGCCCAATGCCCTGCCCGATGAGGCGGCCAGCCTGGCTGATGCCCTGCCCAAGGTGGTGCGCGTTGCAGCCGTGCTGCGCAGCTTCCGCGCCTCGCGCGAGCTGATCGACGCGCGCATGGCCTACGCCAGCCCGGCCTTGCGGCGCATGCTGGAGCTGCTGCTCCATCGCATGCAGCAGCTGCAGACGTCCTTCAGCAGCGCCGGCTTGGACACCGGCGCGCCTGCGACCGTGTTCGGTGAGCTGGTCGCGGAGGCTGGCCAGGTCAAGGTCGAGACGGTCTCTCTGGTGCGCGAATTCAGCTGGCGCATGCGCGAGCTGGAGCGCGAGTCGCTGATGCGCGCCAGCCAGTTCAGCGCCGAAGATCAGGCCCTGTTGCAGGGCCTGATCGACACGCTCAAGGCCGACCTCAGCCCTTCTTGATCAGCTGGGCCGGGTCGATCGGCAGCTGGCGCAGGCGCACGCCGGTGGCGGCAAAGATGGCGTTCGTCACTGCCGGCGCCAGCGGCGGCGTGCCGGGTTCGCCGATGCCACCAGGCGCTTCTTGGCTGGCCACCAGATGCACCTCCACCTTGGGCATTTCGTTCATGCGCAGCACCGGGTAGTCGTGGAAATTGCTCTGCTCGACGCGCCCGTCTTTGTGCGTGATCTTGCCGTAGAGCGCAGCCGAGAGCCCGTAGCAGATGGCGCTCTCGACCTGGTGCTGGATGGTCAGCGGGTTGACCGTCTGGCCGCAGTCCACGGCCGCCACCACGCGGTGCACCTTGGGCACGCCGTCCTTGCCGACCGAGACCTCGGCCACCTCGGCGACAAAGCTGCCAAAGCTTTCGGCCACGGCTATGCCACGGAACACGCCCTTGGGCAGCTTCTTGCCCCAGCCGGCCTTGCTTGCTGCCAGGCGCAGCACCGCCTGCATACGCGGCTGTTTGCCCAGAGCCGCGAGGCGGAACTGCAGCGGGTCGGCGCCGGCCGCGTGGGCCATTTCGTCGATGAAGCTCTCCAGGAAGAAGGCGTTCTGTGAATGCCCCACCGAGCGCCAGAACCAGACCTGCGGGCCCGGCTCGGCGCGGCCATAGGCGATGCGCAGATTGGCGATGTCGTAGGGCTGGTCGGCCAGGCCCTCCACGGCCATGGAGTCCACGCCGTTCTCGGGGATCTTCATAAAGCCCGAGGCCGCCATGATGGACGGCGAACCCACATCGGCGCGCAGCATGGTCGGCCGGCCCTGGGCGTCCAGCGCGCCTTCGAACTGCACCACCGAGGCGGGGCGGTAGAAGCCGGCGGCCATGTCGTCGGCACGGTCGTAGATCAGCTTGACCGGCCGGCCGCTGATCTTGGACAGCAGGGTCGCGGCAATGGTCACATCATGCGCAAAGCGCCGGCCGAAGCCGCCGCCCAGCAAGCTGGTGTTGACCTTGACATTGGCTTGCGGCACGCCGGCCACCTGGGCCACCACCATTTGTGTCGGCCCGGAGCCTTGGGTGCCGGTCCAGACCTCAGCCCGGTCGGCCTGCACCCAGGCCAGGCAGTTGAGAGGCTCCATGCAGGCATGGGCCAGATAGGGCACCTCGTAGCGCGCGTTCAGGGTCTTGGAGGATTCGGCCACTGCGTGTTTCAGATTGCCCTGATCCACGGCCACGGCCGAGGCCTGCTCGGCACCTTGCTGCAGCAGGGCGCTGACCTGGGCTGTGGACAGCGCCGCCTGCTCGGGCTTGGCGCTCAGATCCCATTCCAGCTTGAGGGCCTGGCGGCCTTGTTGTGCGGCCCAGTAGCCTTGGGCCAGCACCGCCACGCCGAAGGGCAGGGTGATGACTTGCGCCACGCCCTTGACGGCGCGTGCTGCCGCTTCGTCCATGCGTTTGGGTTTTGCGCCATCGAAGGGCGCGCGCGACAGCACGGCGATCAACATGCCCTCGACCTGGGCGTCGATGCCGTAGCGGGCCGAGCCATTGGTCTTGGCCGGTGTGTCCAGGCGGCGGGTGGGGCGGCCCAGAATCTTGAAGTCGGCCGAGGCCTTGAGCTTGGGCGCGCTGGGCACGGGCAGCTGCGAGGCCGCAGCGACCAGGGCGCCGTAGGCCACTTTCTGTCCGGCTGGGCCCAGCACATGGCCGCGCTCGGTGCGCAGCTGGGCGGCGGGCAGCTGCCACTGGGCCGCTGCAGCCTCCACCAGCATCTCGCGTGCCGCGGCGCCGGCCTGGCGCAGCGGCGTCCAGTGGGCGCGCACCGTGGTGCTGCCGCCGGTGGCCTGCATGCCGAACATGGGGTTGTTGTAGCGGCCATCGGCCGGCGCCTGCTCGACGCCGACCAGGCGCCAGTCGGCATCCAGCTCTTCGGCCAGCAGCATGGGGATGGCGGTCAGCACGCCCTGGCCCATTTCCGAGCTGCCGCAGATGACGGTGACGCGGTTGTCCGGCGTCAGGCGCAACCAGGCATTGGGGGCAAAGGTGTTGCTGGCGGTTTGTGCCTGGGCGCGGCGCGCGGCCAGCGGCAGGGCGAAACCGATGCTCAGGGCGGCGGCGCCGCTGGCGCCGGCCTGCAGCAGCTGGCGGCGGTTCAGGGTGGCGGTGTTAGGCTGGCGGGCGTCCATCTCAAGCTCCCTTCTGGCTGAGCGTGGCCGAGGCGTCGTGGATGGCGACCCGGATCTGCTGGTAGGTGCCGCAGCGGCAGATATTGCCGCTCATGGCCTGGTCGATGTCGGCGTCACTGGGCTTCTTCTTGGCGGCCAGCAGGGCGCAGGCGCTCATGATCTGGCCGCTCTGGCAGTAGCCGCACTGCGGCACATCGAGCTTGACCCAGGAGGCCTGCACGGCACGCCCGGTCTTGCTGGCGCCCACGCCTTCGATGGTGGTGATTTTCTTGCCGGCAGCGGCCGACAAGGGCGTGGAACAGGCGCGCACGGGTTGGCCGTCCAGATGCACGGTGCAGGCGCCGCACAAAGCCATGCCGCAGCCGAACTTGGTGCCGGTCAATTGAAGGTCTTCGCGCAGCGCCCACAGCAAGGGCATGTCGGGGTCGGCGTCGAGGGTGGCGGCCTGGCCGTTCACGGTCAGCTTGATGCTCATGAGGGGCTCCTGGGGGAAAAGACGGGGCAAAAGACGGGGCGTCCGGGCACGAAGACCCGGCGGGGGCGTCGCGCAGCTTACACAGAGCCAGACTTTCTTGCTTGCCAGCCGCGCCATGCCGGAGAGGCAGGCTCGTGCTCTGAGTCTGGGCGCTGATCCATGCCCGCTTTCGGCACCTTTTCGGCACCTTGTCAGAACCGTGCCTCGCCCCGCGCTTCGTGACGAACTTGGCACTCTTTACAGCGCCTTACCCCTTGTTGCAGCCTTGCCCGTGCCGGCGCGGCACCATGGAGACGCGTAAGAAAGAACGAAAAGAGTGGGGCCTGTTCAAGGACAGTGCCCTTCACGGCGTCGATGGGGGTACATCATGAGATTCGAAGGCAGGCTGAGCACGTGGACCGCCCTGCGCGGCTTCGGCAGCATCGCCCCGCTGGATGGCGGGCAGGAGTTGTTCGTTCACATTTCCGCATTTCCGCCCGACGGCGAGCAGCCGGTGCTGGGTGAGGTCTTGAGCTTCGAGGTGGTCAGCGGGCGGGACGGCCGCAAGCAGGCGCAGCGCGTCATGCGCTCGACGCGCAAGCTCGCCGACTTGCCGCCGCCAACCTCGCCCGGCGGGCGTCTGCAGGGTGCCGTCTACCATCAGCGCCGGCAACTGCAGCGCCGCCTGCGTTGGGCCACGGCCTGCGCGGCCTTGCTGCTGGCGCTGGGCACCGTGGTCTGGTTGGACTTGAGCCGCGCCGATGCCGGCCCGGTCTTGACGCAGCATCTGGCCCATGCGCCCGGCCGCTGAGCGTGGGCGATTGTTGCTGGCTCCAGCGCCCAGCCTCAGTCCTTGACCCAGGACACACCGCCACCGCCACCGCCTTTGCGCTCTGCGTTTTTGCGCGTGCGCAGCACCGCTTCGAAGGCCTGCTGGGCGCCGTTGCTGATGGCCACCAGCAGGCCGTTCATGTCTTCGCTGCTGAGGCTGTCGGTGTCGCGACGGAACTGCTTGATCGCCGGCGCCAGCATCTCCTTGGCCACGGCCGGGTGGGTGACAGAGACCGCCAGCATGGCTTGCAAGGGGTAGTGAGTTCGAATCCCACCGTTCCGACCATTTTATTGAAGTAAATCAACGGGTTGGCAGCGAAAGCGGCTAACCCGTTTTTCTTTTCCGGCAGTGATTGCGCTCAATGGGTAAACCAATGGGTAAACCGGCGATTGGCTGTTGAGGGCTCTTGCTGGATGTTTTTAGCCTCGCGGCATCAGCATTTTTGCTGGCGATGGCATTTGACTGCGTTCTGCACGGAGCCGGGTAACCGGGCACCAACTACCGCTACGCAGCGATTGCCGTCGTCGCCCTCGGTGCCTCCAACGTCAGCATCGAAAGCGAAACCCGACACCCGAGTTCGATGGGTGACCTGCTCAGACCTACCCTAGTGCTCACGCAGCCGAAATGAAAGCTCGCCAGTTGATTGGGTCGTTACGGCTGGGTGTCAATTTTCATCTGGAACTAACCCAGTAAGCCACCAGAACAAAGCTCGCAAGGTCCATCCAGGCGATGCGTGCGGGCCGATATGGGCCAGGGCCTGCTGCAGGGTCACGTCGCGATGAAGCCACGGTCACGCCAGCGGTCGGCGACGAAGTCCTCGAAGTCGTAGCCCTCGCCGAGCTCTAGTCTGTCGGCATGGTCGCAGACGATGATTTGCGGCTTGTTGCCGACCTCCTGTGCCGTGTCATCACAGAACTTGGCTAGGACGGTAAACATCTTGGCGACGGTATTCAAGTCGTCATCGGCCGTCGAGATGCGTGTGTGGGTGTCCACAGGCGAGTTCGCGGCGGGTGTCGCGGGCTCGTCCGCAGTCTCTACGGACTGCGGGCTGCCGGGCGCGCTGGCGGATGTGTTGTCCTTGTTCGCGCGCAATTGGGCAGCATTGAATTCCTTGCCGTAATCGGCGGAGGGGAAGTAGACCTGCGTCGGTTGGTCGAGAAACAGCACGGGCGGCAGCTTGCAGTCTGCGTAGGCTGCAAACTGGTAGTGCAGGGACAGGAACAGCGTCAGGTGCGAATACAGCCAATTCGCGCCACTGCCCATCGACCGCAGGAAGACTTTCTTCTCCGGCGCGCCGTTTACCCCCGGTGTCTCATGCCATAGGTCGAAGGAATCGATGTCGAACTTCAGGGACCCATTCTTGTAGGAGTCCTCGAAGTCGAAATGTGTGCCGACGATCTCCAGACGCCGGTTGATGTCGCGCTGCAAGGCCAGCAGCCGTGGCGCGACATCGAGCAAAGCCATCTTCGATTTCAGGTCCGCCACCCGGTCCCGGAGCAACTTCACTAACTCCGTGGTCTCCGTGGGCGGACTCTCGATGCGGCGCTCAATGGCGATTTCCAGCTTGAGCTTGGCTTTCTGCGCTGCCGCATCGACAGATTTCGAGCGCTGCAGGCGGTCGGCCTCCTGGTCCAGTGGCCGCAGTGTGCGTTCGACCTGCCGCAAGGCCTGGCGCGCCTTCTTGAGTTGCTCGTCAATGTCCCGACGCTCCTGGCCAAAGCCCTCGCGGGCATAGGCTGAGACCTTCAGCTCACCGTTGAGCCAGTGGATGGCCGCCGAGAGTCTGTTGGCCTCATCTTCGGCGGCTTCCGAGGGTGACGCACAGACCGGGCAAACGGCATGGTCCAGATGGGTCGCTTTCGGGATGGGCAAATCAGTCATGGCACCGGCGAATCCCTCGACTTGCTGTGTCGAGACGTCAAGCAGGTAGCGAGTGTTCAGGGCCTTCTGGATCTCGGCCATGAGTTCGGCCTTGCGTGTCCGCAGTTCCTTGCGGGTGACGTCGAAGGTATCGGACTGCCCATCGACCGTGACGGCGATGCCCGTCAAGCGTTCCAGGGCCTGCGCCGGGCGCATCCAGATTTCTTCGGCGGTCAACTCTGTCAGCGGCGTACCCGCCAGGGCGTGGAACTCACGCAGATAGCCCGCCATCTCTCCGATGCCGGCCGATTTGATCTGCTCCTGCTTGGGGATGACGGCCTGGGCACGCTTGAGCTCGGTTTCAGCTTCGGCGAGTTCCTTGGCCAAGTCGAAATAGTCCTCTCCCACGATCCCCATGAAGATCTTGAAGTGATCGATGGCCTGTTCGCGTTTTCGCTTTTCGTCGAAGCGGTAAAAGATCGCATGCCGGTTGGCCACCAGGTTTTGATGCTGAAGCATGAACGAGGCAAAACTGCGGATGGAAGGCGTCGGGCTTTTCTGACCCATGAGCTGCTTCTGCAGCGGGTCGGTGTCGATGTCGTCCATGGTGACGCCGAAGTATCGCCCCAGGCTCTTGGAGAATTCGATCCGGCTAAGCTGGTATTGTGCGGTGAAGAAGTTGTCCACGTCCTTGACGTAGGCCAATACATCCCTGGCCTGCTCGCCACTTACTTCTCTCAGGAAACATTGGTTGGCGTTGCCTGCCTTGCGACCGGCGACGACTGCCATTTCGGAAAAGCGCCATACAGTAAAGAATATCTTCGCCCGCTGGGTAATAATGCCCTGCGGAATCGTGTCCTCGGAACTGCCCATGCAGTAGTCGAAGATGTCGAGAATGGCACTTTTGCCCTTTGAAGACTTGCCGGTAACAATATTCAAGCCCTGCTTGAATTTCACACTGTGCGACTCATTTTCCTGATCGATCACGCCGATGTATCGAACATAACATTTCATAGCGACTTCAATCCCAGCAATCTATAAATGGTGACGACACTTTCATTCCGGAACACCATGGCAAGCTGACGCGCACAACGCAGCATCTTGGGGTCTGCATTCTCTGAATGTGGGTTTTTATTGACGAGAACAGACAGGTCGTCGCTGAGTTGGAGGCTCTCATCCGAGCGCAATATCAACAGCGCCTTGTTGGTGATGGGCTTATATTCCGATATACGAAGCGACAAGCCGACCAGTCGGGAGGCGTCGGATGTCATGGTCCGGATCGAACTGGTTCGATTGGCAGTATGCAAATATTCCTGCATCGCGGGAAAGGACACAAGGGGCAGAACTAAATAGCTCAGCAGGATGTCTTTCTCCATCGGCTCCCTGTTCAGGTAGAAGCTTTGGATCGCTGGCGCGAGCGCAAACGAGTTGCGATGCAAGGTATAGAGATGATCGGCGGCGGTATTCATCATTCCCAGAGTTTCCAGTGAAATTCTTCGTCCTTATTTTCTGGATTCTCGTCTGCCAGCATGTGATAGATGCCATTGCGGAATTCGGGCATGGTATTTTCCATGGCGCAAAAAGGTTCCGTCGAAGCTCTCAGACGTGCCAGGTAGAACCTGAGTGACGCCTTCTTGAGAGCCGCGTCGTCCTGCAGGCCGTCGCAATCCAGAATGGCCGCTTCTCGCTCCACAAAATGGTTGCTGCGGTGGTTGTGGAGATAAAGGTCAAGAGAGGGTTTGATGGGAATCTGATCCTTGAGGAGCCCGGAAATCGTGTCCTGCGCAAACAGGCGGTGCAGGGCCGCGTGCTTGAGATATTTTTCGCCCCCAATCTCGAGGATTTTCCTGGCGAAGAGCATGGGCCTGATTACGTCGATATCGACTTTTTCTTCCAGCGGCCGAAGATCTCTCCAAGGGAACTCTGGCGGATGCTTCATGCACGAGGAGTTCAGAGCAGTCAGCTTGGCGGTGAACGCCTCGTGGGTGATCTTCCAGCCGTTCAGGACGAGTTCGGTGCTGAACATGAAGCCCAGCAAGTCATCCAGGTACTGTTGCTGCAGCGACGGTCGTATGGCTTTGAGGTAGCGGGTCTTGTAGCTGTCGATGCGCTCAGGCAGGGCGTCTTCGCCCGGGATGATGAGCATGCGTTTCAACACCTCCATCAGCGCCGCGCGGTTCTCGGGAGCTAGCACCTCCTGCTGTAGTGCCCGCGCCTTCGACGGCTTGCGGGCCGTAGTTTCAGCAGTTTGGACGGCCTCGTACTGCGGCTCGGGTGGCTCCTCCATTTGCGTCCGCGACGCGCCAGCCCCGTCAGTGCCGATCTCCTGCATGCGCTCAAGCCGCTGAACAGCGGTCAGCATGTTCCAGTCCTTGAGGCGGCTCTGGGCGCCGAACTCCTGAGTCGTCAGAAGCACCAGGGACTTGTAGCTGCTGCGGTCAAACCGCTCATGCAGCCAGTTCCGGATCGTGTTCCAGAAGTTCTGGTGGCTGTCGGTCAGCTTGTCGCTGTAGTGCTTGACCTCGATCTGCGTCTTGCCCGGCACGGTGACATCACCCATCGCTTCAATCCATAGGCACTCTCCGGGCATGAGGTCGTGGCACTGTTCTACGGCCACGAGCAACTGGTACTGCAGCGCTACGAAAAGTACAGTTGCATCGAAGGGCAGAGCTTGCGTATCGGTCTGCAGCTGTCTGGACGGAGGTGGCATGGGCGGTGTCGGCTGCAACTCGGAGTCTCCTGTTTCCTCTGTTTCTGGCGTCTGGGTTGATGGAGCATGCCCGCAGTCACCATCCCGCGCGGCCTGCATGGGTCAGGAAACGGCCAGTGCTGGCATTGATTCTTGACATGTAAACAGACTGTAATTGGAATGCTTGGGCTGTTGACCACGCTGGCTGCATCAGGTTTTCAGATATGAGTAGCGAGCCCGGTTGCTCTCAAGTGTCTGCTCTTGCTGGCAGCCGTCATTTAGGGGAAGGCGGCCAACCAGCGGCTCACAGCCTGAACCTGCCCAACAAATGGTGCCAGGCAGGTCTGCAGCGGTTGCCGCCACTCGTGCTTGCCGCTTGTTGGGCAGCTTTGTGAATCGCCCCTGGGCGATTCATTCGACTGGGAGGCGTCTGCCTTGGACTCAGAGATCGCCCGCAGCCCTGAGCATGCCCGTCGTGCTGTCGAGCGCGCAGCCCAGCCGAAGCGAGTTCCACCACAAACGGCAGGCCCCGGAGAAAAATGCAAGGGTGTGTCATTTGTCATTCGGAGTTTCTCGCGCAAGCTGGCCGCCTGGATTGGAGGCGCGCCGCCGGCCTGACGATCTGTGCGTCGGCGTTTGGCGGGTCGACTGCTTTGCGGCGGTGCGCACGCTCTGCAAGCTGTCGGTTGTGTGCCGACCCGTTGCATTCCTCGCCGACAGTGACTTTGCAGCCCAGAAGCGGCCGTTCAACTTTTTCGGTTCGTCCGAAGGGTAAAGCCTGCGTGGGCCTATGTGGTGTGGCAGGCGTTGCAGCAGTAGTAGCAGCCGTTGATCCTGTTGTTCGGCCACTTTGCTTTGGCCGTAGCTACTGCCTCCCGGCATGAGGCATGTTGGCCGAGCGAAACTTGGCTTTGAGATGCCGGCATGTACGAACAGCCAGTGGTTGTGTTGTGCACCTCGTGATCACCGTTCGGCTGCGGGTTGCTGTTGACAATGAAGTTGGGCATGGTCTCGTCCTCCTTGAGGTTGCGCCGACGACGGCGCGGGTTATCAAAGGTGGTGGTGTCTAAACGCACCTCCAATTGAGACAAACGGAATTGACGAGCTAGACCCGACATGTGTCGCGCTGAGTGGAACTCCCCCTGCCGATGGGCGGCGCATCAAGTATCCAAAGAGCGGGCGTAGCTGCAGACGCTGAGCGCGGTAGCTTGCCCTTCCTACAACTGGAAAAACAACTCTCAACCGAGGGGCTCACCATGGCGGCAGGCACGGCATTTCGCATAAACCGCGAAACCTTCATCGCGCTGATGTTGGTTCCACGATCGAGGGATTCACGCTTTCAGATGCAACAGGGTTCGTGGACAGGTCATCCATTGGGCCTGTACTGCTGACCACCCGCCATGTACTTACTGGGCTGTGTGCGCCATCCATAGAGTGACCCATTGCGGCACTTGTGCCGACAGCCGACTGACCCTGCGACTTCAGGGGTGCTTGACGTTGCTGCTGGGCAACCATCATCGGCGGCAGGGGCAATTTAGGGTTGGCGCCCTGGGTCAATCTGGCGGCGTTGGCAACACCTTGCCTTCCCGTTATGTGGTCTGGCCAGCCTCAGTCGCCTCTGACCCGGCCATCAACTCTGGGTACTGCTTAGCCAGAATCGCGCCAATTTTGGCTGGCATCAAAGTCGTTGCGCCGGGCGGGAATGGCAGGCCGCCGATCTCCACGCGGCTGATGCTTTCGTACAACTTGTGCTCCCGATAAGCCGTTTCGCTCGTATGCCGGAAGCGTCGTCCGACGCTTTGCCGTGCAATTCCACACCCATCTGCCTTTCTCCCGAGGCGTCTGGAGCTTAATGTTGGAGGAGCACGAACGTACGTAGAAGAGTCACGCGGCTCATCCGGTCACCCCTATCGAACGGCCGATGGTGTCTTCGCTTCATCTAGCGACCGGCTGAGTTCATATGCCGGGGACTACTTCTGGGCGGCGAATCCTGCGCGTTCTGTGGCAGACCAGGGTGGATACCGGGCACTGGAAAGGCGTGGCCCAAACAGCAGCTATCAGCTTGAAACGGCAATCCGAGAGGCTTGCCTACTTCCTGGGGGGGCGACTGACACTTTAAATCTGCCATGGTGAGATGGCGTCGGAAGTGACGGCAGCACTTTTGTTCGAGCCTTCCTACTCGACGCGACGCAGTCGATCAAACAGATCGAACACGCTAAGGCCCAAACCGTTCGCGATGACTTCAATCGCATTTAGCGTTGGGTTTGCTTGACCCGTCTCTATCCGGCTCAGATACGTCTGATAGAAGCCGCACTTCTCGGCGAACTCGACCTGAGTAAGGCCAGCCTCGGTGCGAAGCTCTCGAACACAAATTCCAAATTGTTTTGCTAGGCCGTTGCTCACGGCGCCGACTGTCGGTGCTATGCTTCAATTCACATAAACACTAATTCATATAATCTACTTAGTGGCAGGTACGCCTCTCGGTTCACCAGGAGCGAGCGATGACCGGAGTACTGACCATTTTTAATTCATGGGCGCCGATTGCGTTGTGCTGGCAGTACTTCAATGCGCACGTTGAGGAGCAGCGAGTCGAAGTGCTCGTTAGGGGCGCTGGGTCCTTGACTGAGCTGACTGTGACCTGGGCAGTGGGCGTGCTGGCTGACGGGGCCGAGCTGCCGCCGCTGCCTTTTCCGTCGCATCCGGTCGGCCGCGCTGTGGCCCGAGCCGCTGTTCGATCTGAATTGGCCGTCTTGGTGCCGGCTCTATCTGTCTGACCCTGCCTGGAGGGATCTCCCATGCTCAAGAACCTACCCCCGGTCTTTCTCCGCATACGCACCGCGCTGATGCGCAGCGGTCGTTCCTCCCATGACGCGGACGACCTTGTACAGGAGGCTTGGGTTCGCTTGGCTTGCTATGAAGGTGAGCAGGTGGTTGCCAAACCTGAGGCTTTCATGATGCGAACGGCTCTGAATCTGTCCATTGATGCTCACCGGTCCAGCGTCTGCCACGGTGAACAGCTGTTAGTGGATGAGGTGGTCCTGCTCGACACTGCTCCGGGCACCGAGGCAATCGTGCTGGCACGGGAGCGCATGGCGCGTCTGAGTCTCGGGTTAGGGCGCCTGACTGAAAAGACCCGGGACATTTTTCTGTCGCACCGGATCGACGGTTTGACTTACCAAGAGATTGCCCAGAATCATGGTTTGAGCATCAGCACGGTGGAGAAGCATGTCGCCAAGGCCACCCTGCAGCTGACTAGCTGGATGGAAGGTTGGTAGTGGTCGCTGAGTTTGATGGGGAGCCCGGTAGGGCAGGGCGGGTGGACAGTGAACGTCTTGGGCTGTCTGAGGATGCGAGAGGACATTCACCGCCTTTGGTGACGCCTGACATCGCTGCCGAAGCCGCTGTGTGGATCGCGCGATTGCATGGCCCCAGCCGTACGCCAGCAATGGTGCGCGAGTGCATGGCCTGGCAGGCCCAGTCACCCGCGCATCGGCTTGCTTTTGAACGGTGTACGGAGACATGGCAGGAGGTTGCGAGTCTCAGTCTCAGTGCCTACGCCAACGCCTGGAGCAACGCCAAAAGGCCTCCAGAGCAGCGCGTGAGAGTCGCCAGGCCTATGCAGTGGGCCTTGGCGGCCGTGTTCCTGGTGCTGGCCTCCGTGCTGGTCTTGGCGCTGCAGCCGTGGCAAACCGGAGAGGTGTACGCCACGGGAGTGGGGGAGCACCGGGTGGTGATGCTGGCGGATGGCAGTCGCATGTCTTTGAACACTGCCACAAAGGTCCGAGCGAGTCTGAGTCCGTCGAAACGAGTCGTTGTGGTCGAGTCCGGGGAGGCGCTGTTCGAAGTGGCCAAGGACGCAAGTCGCCCCTTCCTGGTGACTGCGAGTGAGACTGAGGTCAAAGCGACAGGGACCGCCTTTCTCGTGCGCTTGCAGTCGAGCAGTCAAGAGGTCAGCACCTCGCTCGAAGTGACTTTGATCGAGGGGCAGGTTGTCTTGCGGCCTCAGGCAGGTCTTGTTGGCGTAGCGGCGGGGGCTGGTCCGGTCGTGATGACTGCTGGGGAGCGTGTGCGCGTTGATGGCGCAATGGCCGCTTCAGGGGTCTCCAAGGTGCGAGTTGAAGGGCCAGGCCTGGACCGAGCTGTGGCCTGGACACGTGGAGAGGCCTCGTTTGACGATGTCACCCTCAATGAGGCCGTGGCCGAGATGAACCGCTATAGCTCGAAGCCCATCGTGATGGTCGAAGCCGCCAGGCTCAAGGCGCTGCGAGTCAGTGGCCTGTTCAGGACGGGCGACAGTGCGAGGTTTGCGCGAGCTGTGGCGGCGCTGCATGGTTTGGACGTCCGAGAGCACTCTGATCGTTTGGACCTGGCGCCGGGCTGAAGGGCAGCTGCGGCATCGGCAGGGAAGGGGAGAGGCGGCCCGCTCCCGTGCCAGCGGATGGGGGCTTCAGTGCATTCATGCGATGCATGAACGCGCCCCCGTGCCGGACAGGCCTTCGGCCAGACCGGCACCGCTGACACCCGCCACGCCCGATGCCGGGCCGCCGGAGCCCGTTCCGGCCGACTGGTTGTCGGGCCTGGGATGCCAATCGTGCACTGAGCGGTCCGGATATGGTCCGCTTTTGGTCCGGATACGGTCCGGATACGGTTCGCTTACGGTCCGGATATGGTCCGGTTTTGGTTCACATCCGTCTGGTTGCTGCCGTTTGGCCAGCGACCAGGCTCACCGCGTGCTCGGAAAGTTAGGCATCGTCGGTGATTTGGGCCTGAATTTCAGCGCCTAGCCACACCTTTGAAGACCAAGAACAGTAGAAAAAACTGAGTGCAGGATAGGCTGAGTGCCAGCATTTGGATGCAAGGGGCGGTATGTTGCAGATGTAGCCATCTCAATGCGCAGCTCGTCTATCGATGCTTGCGTTGTCGCGAGGCGTCTCAAGGCCAGTAGCCAATGCGATTTCTCCAGTTGGGTGGAAGTTGCAACTCACGGCGTAGATCACACGAGCGTGAAACCGCCGTCAATCACTAGTGACCTGTAACGATTGAATCGGGAGTAATCCGTCGGGTCGGATCGAAGTACTTCCATTTCACCGGTTTTGGTTGCTCGTTGTACTTGCGGATGTAACGCATAAGTTTGCGCTTGAGGTCAGTCAGCGAGGTGAAGACACCGCGCGCGATCACATCGCGCTCAATCTTGGCGAACCACAACTCGACCTGATTGAGCCAGGATGAATAGGTCGGCGTGAAGTGCATGTGCACGGTCGGATGCTCGTCCAAGAACACAGCGACCAGCTTGGTCTTGTGCGCCGAGAGGTTGTCGGCAATGATGTGAATCTCCTTGCCGCGCGGCTGGTTAGCGACGATGTCGTTGAGGAAGGCCACGAACTCCGCCGAGGTATGGCGCGTGGCCGTCTTGCCCAGCACCTCCCCGGTCTTGGTGTTGAAGGCTGCATACAGCGACAGCGTGCCGTGTCGGAAGTATTCGAAGCCGTGGCGCTCGGCGCGACCCGGCGATAAAGGAAGTACAGGGTCCTTGCGATCCAGGGCTTGAATGGCCGTCTTCTCATCGACGCAGAACACGGCCGCGTGCTGCGGCGGATTCAGGTACAGGCCGATGACGTCGGCGGCCTTGGTCTCGAAGTCCGGATCGTTGGAGGCCAGGTAGCCTTCGAGCCGATGCGGTTTGATGCCATGCTTGGCCCAGATTCGCGCCACCGTCATGTGCGAGATGTCGTCGCCCAACTCGGCCGCCAGCTTGCGCGTGGACCAATGCGTGGAGCCATCAGCGGGCTTGTGTTTCGTCGTGCGCGCGAGCACGCGGGCTTCGAAGCGGTCTGTCACCTTGTAGCGTGCGCGTCCGCAATGCCGGGTGAACAAACCTGCCAGCCGATCCGCAGTGAAACGCTTACTCCAGCGGTCGATGAAGCTGTCGCTGCAATCAAGCTTGGCGCGGATCTCGGCCCAAGTCAGGCCGTCAGCCAGCAACAGAATCAGCCGCGCATGACGCGCGGACTCTGCTCTCTCGGTCCTCGCATTGGCTCGCCGCTGCAACTCTCTGGACTCGGATTCGATAAGCTTCATCGCACCCTCCAATGGGTACGATTTTACTACTGAATTAAACGTTACAGTCCACTAGGGAAGCTCCAGTGATGTAGCTGGAGTCTTTGGGGTCGGCCAGGAACAGGACAGCGCGCGCGACTTCGTCGTAGCGCCCCTCTCGGCCCATGGGGACGAGGCTGGATGCACGCTCGCTTCGGCGCACCAGCAACTCGTCGTCCATGTCTTCGCGACGGTCGGTCATGACCTTTTCCAGGAAGCCCGGGCAGATGCAGTTCGAGCGAATTCCTTCGCCCGCATGGTCTCGAGCGACGGACTTCGTCAGCTGAATCAGGGCGGCCTTGCTGATGCCGTACACAGATTCGCGAGGAGAAGCCTTGAGACCCGCCGTTGAAGCCGTATTCACGATGGCGCCACCGCCCGCCTTGCGCATGAAGGGAAGGACCGCCCGGGTGAACATGTAGGCGGACTTCAGGTTCACGTCGATGACCTGACCCCAGATCTCCTCAGGCGTCTCCTCAAGAGAGGTCGCGCTCCAAGGGTCGATGGCTGCGTTATTGAACAGGATGTCGATGCGGTCGGTATCCTTGGTGGCGGCAGCTACAGCGGCCCTGACGGTCTCGGGATTGGACACGTCGCCCACGATGGCCTCGGCGCGTGCGCCGGCCTCTCGAAGTTGCTGGGCTGCAGTCTTGACGTCCGCCTCGTTCAGGTCGACGAGGATGACATTTGCACCTTCTTCAGCAAACATCCGGGCAGTCGCGAGCCCCAGACCAGAGGCCGCTCCGGTGGCAATAACAACTTTGTTTTCGAAACGCTTAGTCATGGCAATGAGGGATGGGAATCTCAGGATTGGGACCCCGACAGCGCCAAGATGGCTACCAACAAGGGTGTTATGCAGGGCTATGCCGCGCAGGCGGCGGTGGACAGCAGCCACCAGATCATCATCGCTGCCGATGTGGTGGGGTCAGGCTCGGAGCAAGCCATGCTGGCTCCCATGATCGAGCAGGCCAAGCCCTGGTGCGACGACAACACCCTGGTTACTGCAGACGCCGGGTATCACAGTGATGCCAATGTGCAGCAGCTGCATGACAACGGCACTCCCGCCCTGATTGCCGACAACCAGATGCGCAAGCGCGATGAGCGCCTCGCGGGTCAAGACAAACACAAGGCCAAGCCTGACCCTCTCTACGACAAACAGGCCGCTGAGCAAAAGCGCGAAGGCAAGCTCTTCCGGCCCAAGGACTTCAGCTTCAACGACGACAACACGGCGACCTGTCCGGCAGGCAAAGTGCTGAGCAGCAGGGGAAGCATCTACATCTCGGCTAGCGGCCAGCCCTACCAGACCTACATCGCCCAAGCGACAGCCCTCCGCGTCAAAATACCTGTCGTCTCCATAGATTCAGAATGGGGGCGCAGATGAGAGAACGAGTTGGCTCGATACGGACAAGAATTCAAAGACCGAGCGGTAGCGCGCATGCTGCCGCCGGAGAGCGCATCGCCGGAGGTGGTGTCGCGTGAGATTGGTGTGGGCGTGAGCACGCTGGAGAAGTGGCGCTCGCAGTCCCTGGGCAAGCCCGCTCAAGCCAAGGTGTGGACAGCCGCAGCGAGGCTGCAGGCCGTGATTGTCACGGCGGCGATGGACGAGGTCACCCGCAACGCCTGGTGCCGCGAGAACGGGCTGTACGCGCATCAGCTGCAGCAATGGAAGGACAGCGCCACGCAGTCGCTGGCGGCGCCCGAAGAGACGCGGGCGAGCCCGTCGCAGACCAAGGCGGATCGGCGCCGTATCAAGGAGCTTGAGCGCGAGCTTCGGCGCAAAGAATCGGCTTTGGCGGAGGCGGCAGCACTGCTGGTGCTTTCAAAAAACCTCCTTCGTGGCGATCCCACGTCCCTATGGCAAGAAACACTGGGGTGCCTACACTGAGTTGCCGGATCGTGGCCGTTCGATTTTTGGAGGCAATCGTCCCCGTCAAAAAACATGGCCCATGGGGATCTTGCGGACCCGTTTGTGGTGGCGCCTTGTGCGACCCCGTTTAGGAAAGTGATTTGTACCGCTCCCCTGTCCGGCACTTTGCCCACAGGAGGTTTCTATGTCCAAGAAAGGTAAGGAGATCGGGCTGCCGATCATCAACTCAAGGGCTGCGGGAATCGACATCGGTTCGCGCATTCAGGTCGCGGCTGTGCCGCCTGAACTGTGCGATGCCCCGGTGCAGACCTTCCAAAGTTTCACTGCTGATATCGAGCGAATGGCTGATTGGCTTGTCTCGTTGGGAATCACGACCGTGGCGATGGAGTCGACGGGCGTCTACTGGATCCCCGTGTATGAGATTTTGGAAGATCGAGGGCTGACCGCCGTGCTGGTCAATGCCCGAGACTGCAAGGCCGTACCGGGACGCAAGAGCGACGTCAACGACGCACAGTGGCTGCAACGCCTGCATGCTTGCGGGCTGCTACGGGCGAGCTTCCGACCCAGCCGCGACATCGCGGCTCTGCGCACGTACGTCCGACTGCGAGATCGCCTCCTTGAGTATGCAGCGGCCCATATGCAACACATGCAGAAGGCGATGACCCTGATGAATCTTCAGCTTCACCATGTCATCAGCGACATCAGTGGTGTGACTGGCATGAAGATCGTCAGGGCAATTGTGGCTGGTGAGCGGGACCCCGATGTGCTGGCGGCCATGCGAGACGTGCGTTGCCGTGAGAGCATCCAAACCATTCGTGCAGCCATGGTTGGTAACTACCAGCCCGAGCACGTCTTCGCGCTCGCGCAGGCGTTGGCGCTATTTGACGCCTACCAGGAGCGAATCGCCGACTGCGATGCCCAGATCCAACAGGTCTTGCAACTATTGAACGCTGACATGAGCGAGCCCGACGAGCTCTTGCCCAAGCCTCGCCGCCGCGGCAAGCAGATCAACGACTATTCTTTTGATGTCCGACTGCAGTTGTACCAACTGACCGGGATAGACCTCACCCAGATCCATGGCATCGGCCCCAGTGTGGCCATGGATCTGATCGCAGAGTGTGGCACCGACTTGGCACGCTGGCCCACTGAAAAGCACTTTACGTCCTGGCTAGCCCTGTCACCAGGTTGCAAGATCAGTGGAGGTAAAGTGCTGTCGTCACACACACGCAAAAGCAAGAACCGCCTCGCATCGCGATTGCGCTTGGTCGCCACCGCGGTAGGTCGTACCGAGACCGCGCTGGGCGCCTTCTATCGGAGGCTGGCTGCGCGCATCGGCAAGGCCAAGGCGCTGACTGCCACTGCACGAAAAATCGCCATCCTCTTCTATCGAGCCATGCGCTTCGGCATGCGGTATGAGGACCCCGGCGCAGATCAGTACGAGCAACGGTACCGGGAGCGAGTCGTCAAGCAGTTGCAGCGGCGCGCCGCGCACTTTGGCTTCGCTTTACAGCCGGCAGCGGAGGGTGTTTCTTAGGAAACGCGCAGGATCAGGACGAATGATCGGCCTGGAAGATCGCCAAAAACATGCCCGCAACATCGAAGCCGCCTGCCAGGCCGGTTCCCGGCTGAGCGAGGCTTGCAAAGTCGTTGGCATCGCTGCGCGCACGCTGCAGCGCTGGAAGGCCCAGGACGGCCTTGTATCGGGCGATGGCAGGCCGGATGCGGTGCGGCCGACACCCGCGCACGCCTTGGCCCCCGAGGAGCGCGAGCAGATCGTGAGCGTGGCCAACGAGCCGCGCTTCGCTGACCTGCCGCCGGCGCGCATCGTGCCCATGCTGGCCGACGAAGGCCAGTACATCGCCAGCGAGTCAAGCTTCCAGCGCGTGCTGCGCGCACAGGGCCAGACACGTCACCGGGGTCGCGCCAGGGCGCCGCGTCAGAGCAGGCCGCCGAGCACGCATGTGGCTACCGGGCCGCGGCAGCTGTGGTCGTGGGACATGACGTACCTGCCTTCGCACGTGGCGGGGCGCTGGTACTACCTGTACCTGATCCTGGATGTGTTCAGCCGCAAGATCGTGGGCTTCGAAGTGCATGACAGCGACGATGCCGACCACGCCGCGCGACTGGTTCAACGAACAGCGCTGGCTGAGGACATTCACGCCGTGCCGCGTGAAGGCAGGCCAGTGCTGCACGGAGACAACGGCGCAACGCTCAAGGCGACGACGGTGCTGGCGATGCTGCACTGGCTCGGCGTGAAGCCGTCGTACTCGCGGCCTCGGGTCAGCGACGACAACGCGTTTGTCGAGAGCCTGTTCCGCACGGCCAAGTACCGCCCGGAGTTCCCCAGCGCCGGCTTCGCTGATCTGAGCGCGGCGCGAGAATGGGCGCATCGATTCGTGCACTGGTACAACCATGAGCATCGACACAGCGGCATCCGGTACGTGAGTCCGGCGCAGCGCCATTCAGGTGACGATGCGGCGATTCTCGGAGCTCGCCACGAGCTCTACCTCAGGGCCAGGGAATGCAATCCGGCTCGCTGGTCTGGCGACACGCGCAACTGGTCGCCGATCGGCGCCGTGACCCTGAATCCGGAGCGACAAGCGATCGTTGATGCGCACTCAGGAGGAAAAGGAAACCAGCAAATAGCTGCTTAGTTCAGGCGACAGATAGCTTGACGCGCGCCGACAGACTGCGGGAGCTGCACGCTGCACAAGAAGTGTTTCAAGAGTCGCGGTGCAGACGAGAGCCAGGCGCCGCGGGTCCGGCAAGTCAGTCGCTTCTTGCCCAAGGCGCCAGACCCCGGCCATCCCAGCGAACGCATGCGCCAGGCCATCGATTCGCCCAGAGGTCGGCAGCTCTACAGTCAGCGCATCGGCACCGTCGAGCCCGTGTTTGCGAACCTGCGGCACAACAAGCGTCTGAATCGTTTGAACTATCGCGGTCAAACCAAAGTCAAGACGCAGTGGAGCCTGTACTGCATGGTGCACAACATTGAAAAGCTCTCGAAAGCGGGATTCGGAAATGCGCGGGTTCAATATGGAGGCCAGCAGGCCGCACAATCGATCTCAGGCAGTGCGCAAACCCCTTTTACAGCTCAATTGACCGATGAGTCCAGCAGGCTGATTTCGCAAGTCTTCATGTGCACCGAGCGGTGGGCTTGATCGCGGATTTCGGGTTTTTGGACAGCCTCGTTAGACCTACTGAAGAGTGCCGTCACCCCCAAAAGAGGGGGATCTAGTATTTGACAGTCTGCGATTACAGTCGATAGCCTAATGGAATGCACTAATTCGACTACTCTATCGCGGTCCTATAATTTTCGAATAGAAGTAGATATGGGAGAAGAAAAAATGAATAAGAAAACCTCGGGACATCGAGGGCGGCGCAGTGCGCCACACAGGCCATGCGATGACCATCCATCGGCACCTGCCGAGATCGCGCGGAACGAGACGTTTAACGTCCGGCTCCTTTTATGCGCGCCGATCGGACCCGATCCGATTCGGACTTAATCGCCTCGACCCAGCAACCGTCTTTCGTCGATCAGCTGCGCGGCATCCAATGATGCTCGCGTCGCTGGCGGGCGCCAGCTCGTCTGCCCGTCCGCTTCGGATCGATTGACCGGTTCATTCGTTCGAGTTGAATCGCTTTATGCACGCCGCAATTGTGCGGCTGGAGTGATCCTGCGCGTTCAATTGAATGACGACAGGAAAAGATTGGTAGCGCCATGCATTTCCCGTTGACTGCCGAGCAATCGCGCATTTGGGCGGCAGGAGTCATTTCCGGCACCCCGAATCTTTACAACCTGCCTCTCGCGTGGCGGGTGGAGGGCATGCTCGATGTAGCTGCGCTGGAGCGGGCCTTCCACGGCATGGTGGCTGCTCACGAGGTACTGCGGCTGCGATTCGTGGAATCGCCGGATGGACCAATACAGCGCCTTGGGGGCCACGCGTTGCCGACAATCCGCCGGCTCGCGCCCATCAACCAAGAGCCGGAGTCCGACGCACTGATCCGTTGGCAGGCGGAGGAAGCCGGCCGGCCCTTCGATCTCGCCAACGAATCGCCCATCCGGGCCGCGCTCGCTACGCTCGGACTGCTCGAGCATGTTCTCTTCATCACGCTTCACCACCTGGTCTCCGACGGTTACTCCGTCGGCTTGTTGGTCAAAGATTTGGAGCGCCGTTATGCGGGCGAGTGCGAAGCCCGACTGTCCGGCGCCACGGTCGCGCCCCCGGTCGCGCCAGTAGGCGACGCCTACCGAAGACATCTCCAGGCATTGATGGCGGCGCCGGGCGGGACGTGCGCGAGCGTCCCGCCGGAACTCGTCCCGGAACCCCGTGCGACCGGATGGGGCGACATCCGGTTCGGAAGCGATTTGCCAAACGCCGCTCTGGTGTCTCCGGGCGACTGGGTGCCAATCGAAGTGCCGGAGGCGATCTCCCGGCGACTCGCGGAACAAGCGCGGGCGGGTGGGTCGACGGTGTTCTCCTGGCTGACCGCTGCGATCGTCGCCCTGATGCATCGCCATACCGGCGCGTCCGACATCACTGTCGGCTGCCCGATGTCAACCCGCTTTGACGGTGCCCTAAGCGACGTCATGGGCTGCTTCGTCTCGACCGTACCGCTGCATTGCACGCTATCACCCGAGACCTCGATCGACGGGCTGGCCCGCGACATTCGCGCGGCCATCATTGCACAGCGCGAGGGCCTTGCTGCTGCGGCGTCGTCGGCGCGGGCACCGACTCCGCTGGCCTGGGCCTCCGGCACCGGCCGCCTGCTTCCGCAGATCCTCGTCAACCTGAATCCGAACTATGAGGCCGCTCTGACACTGGCGGGGCTAGGGGTCGTGCCGCTGCCGCGAGGCGTGCGACAGGTGCCCTTCGACCTGTCCTGGACGGTGATGTCCACGGCACCGGCGGTACGTGGACGTATCGAGTTCAGTGCGGATCTGTTCGACCGGGCCACGATGCTACGCATGGCGGAGCAGTTCCAGACGCTGTTGGCGTCGGCGGTGTCGGATCCGGAGGGGGCGGTAGGCGGGTTAAAGGTTCTGTCGGAGCTGGAGCGGGAGCATGTGCTGGCGGTGGGCAAGGGGCCCGGAGAGCTAGCGCAGGACGAGCGCGGGGTGCATGAGTTGTTCGAGGCGCAGGCGGCAAGCACGCCGGAGGCGGTGGCGGTGGTTTGCGGGGGGCGCACGTTGAGCTACCGGGAGCTCGACGAGTGGTCGAGCCGGGTGGCGTGGCGCTTGCACCAGGCATACGGGGTGAGGGCTGAGTCGCGAGTCGCCATTGCGATGGAGCGGTCGCTGGAGATGGTGGTGGCGCTGCTGGGGGTGCTCAAGGCGGGAGCGGCGTATGTGCCGATGGATCCGGAGCATCCTGGGCCGAGGTTGAGTGCGCAGTTGCGCGACGCGGGGGTTCGGGTGGTGCTGACGCAGCAACACCTGCGCGAGCGTTTGCCGGTTCACGAGGGGGTGACGCTGGCGCTGGACGACGGCGAGCCCGGGTGGACGCAGGGGCCGGTGAACCGCGTGGGGGAGCAGGGCTCGCCGCAGCAGCTGGCGTACTGCATCTACACCTCGGGCTCCACCGGACAGCCCAAAGCGGTGATGGTGTCCCACCGCGGCATCGTCCGGCTCGTGTGCGAACCCGGCTATGTGACGCTCGGTCCAGAAGACCGGCTGCTGCAGGTTTCGCCGCTCGCCTTCGATGCGTCGACCTTCGAGATCTGGGGCGCCCTGCTGAACGGCGCCTGTCTGGTCGTGCCGCCGCCGGGCGTTCCCACGCTGTCGGAGCTGGGTCGACTCGTGCTGGATCACGCCATCACGACATTGTGGTTGACTGCGGCGCTGTTCGAGCAGTTCTGCGAGTCCGAGATCGACGCCCTGGCGCCCGTGCGGCAGATGCTGTCGGGCGGCGATGTCCTGTCCGCCTCGGCGGTGAGCAAGGTGCTGCGTCGCTGGCCGCGTTGCCGCATGATCAACGGCTACGGGCCGACGGAGACGACTACCTTCGCCACGACCCACCGCTTCCCGACGACGTTCGCGGGCGGACGGGCGCCGATCGGTCGGCCGATCCGCGGGACCCAGGCCTACGTGCTCGACGACCGCCTGGAGCCAGTCCCCTTCGGCGTGACGGGCGCGCTTCACATCGCCGGCGCGGGCGTCGCCCGCGGCTATTTGAACCAGCCTGCGCTCACCGCCGAGCGTTTCCTGCCGGACCCGTTCGGAGCACCCGGAAGCCGGATGTACCGGACCGGAGATCTCGCCCGGATGCGCGGGGACGGCGAGATCGAGTTCCTCGGTCGCGAGGATCGCCAGGTGAAGATCCGGGGTTTCCGTGTCGAGCTCGACGAGATCGAGCATGAGATCATGGCCACCGGCCTGGTCCGCGAAGCGGTCGCCCTCGACCGGCCTGGCGAAGCCGGAGGCCGGACGCTGGTGGCGTGCGTGGTTCCTGCCGTCGTGGCTCTCGGGACTACCGGGCGGATCTCCGCCGGCATGAGCGCGCGCGTGCCCGCCCACATGGTGCCGAGCGACTGGCTCGTGATGGACGCGCTGCCCCTGACGCCAAATGGCAAGGTGGACCGGCGGCGACTGGCCGCCGACATCGAGCGCGCGGCGGTCCGTTCGTCCGACCATCAGGCGCAGGCATCGAGGATGACCGAGCCCGGCGGCACGACGCTGTCGGTGGTCCTTGGCCTCGTTTCGGGCCTGTTGCCACAGCGTGTGCTGGACAAGGACGACGACCTCTTCACGCAAGGGCTCCATTCGCTGCTCCTGATCCAGCTGATCGCCCGTTGCAGAGAGCGGTTCGGCGTAGACCTCCGCACCCGCGAGGTCCATCGCTGCGGGACCGTGGCGCGCATCGCGGCTGCGATCGATCATCAACGGGTGTCGACATGAACATCGCCGCGACGGCGTCGTCAGCGCCGCACGATGCCGACCGCCAGGACGAGGCCCGGGATCCGACCCTTGCGTGGCCGGAACACCTCACGGCGCCTAGTCCCGCGGGCTGGAGCTTCTGGCGGACCTTCGGAATCCGTGGTGCCGGTTTCCCCGCCCATATCGTCGAGCGGCTCGGCTGCCCGCAGCTGACCGCCGCCGCGGACGAGCGGCTCGCCGCCGAGGCTGCCGTAACACAGCAATGGGATGACGCCGGGCATGTGCTCAGCCAGGAGATCGCAGCCATGCTCTCTGCTCATGGCGTGACGGCTCCCGGCGATAAGCCGGTATCCGCCTTGCCGGCCCGGCTCGCCGACCTGCGCCGCGCCGCGCGTCTGCTAGCGGCCCGGCAAGCGGGCGATGCCCTTCATCACGTGCTGGCGACCTCGGACCTGGACCGGCTGACCGCTGTGCTGGCGCGTCGCGATGCGGCCCGCGCGAGCTTCGAGGCGGCGCATGCGCGCGCGCTGTCCAGCAACGCGGACATGCTAGCGGAACTCGCCCGCGACGACCGCTTCCGGGAGGCGGTGGCCTGGCAGAACCATGAGGCCGTCGCGACAGCGATCGACCCGATCGCCCGTGGCGCTACGATGCCGGGCGCCAAACGGCGGCAACGCGAGGAACTGATCGCCAACTACGCGCAGCGCTACGGTGTTAAGAACGACACGATCGGATTTTTCGGTCCGATCGCTTGGGGAACCATCGAGGACGGCGCCCCCGCGTTCCATGCCGTCGCGGGCGAAGGGCCGCTGGCCGACCGACGGATCTACTTCGAGGATTGGCCCATCGCGGTCCTGGCCGCCGGCTTGGCCGAGGACGAACGCCTGACGCCATGGCTGACACCCCGGCTGATGCCCTTCTTGGCCTTGGTCGACGAGGGGTTGCGTTTTCCAGGCGGTGCGACGCTGCCGTTGTCGGCCGAGGATCGCGAACTGCTGCGCGCCTGCGACGGCGTGCGCCGCGTGGCAGAGATCGTCCAGCGGCTGCTGGCCAACCCCTTCTCCGCGTTCGACGAACCGCGGGACGTCTTCAAGACCCTGCGGGGTCTGCGCGACGCCGGACGAATCGACCTCGCGTTTCCCATCTCAAGCAGCGACGCCCGGCCCGAACGCGCGCTGCGCGCCGAGCTTGCCCGCATCGCTCCCCCGGCGCTGCGCGACGAGGCCTTGGATCGGCTGCAGGCGCTCGAGACGGCGCGGGCGGCGATCGAGGCCGCGCGGGGCCGTCCCGACGAACTGTGTGCCGCGCTGCGCGAAATGGAGCAGGTCTTCACCTCGATCACCGGCGCCCCGGCGCGTCGGCGCCACGGCGAGGCCTATGGCGGGCGGGCGCTTGTCTACGAGGACTGTCGACGGGATCTTGAGGTCACCCTGGGCGACGGGCTGCTGAAGCAGCTCCAGCCCTCGCTCGACCTGGTGCTGATGAGTTGCCGCTGGTTCACGCATGCGGTCGCGGTTCGTTATGTCGAGGCACTAGACGCGCTGTGGGCCGAACTGGCCGTCGGCACTGCCGGCGTCGTAGATCTACCCACCTTCTGGCTGCGCGCCCAGTCGCTGTTCTTCGGTGATGAACTGCCCTTCGCGGACATCGAGGACGAGGTCGCGCGCCGCTGGCGGTCGATCCTGCCAGCGTCGGACGGACTGTCCCGCATTGCACTGGCCTCCGAGACCCTGCACCGACCTGCGGCAGACCTGTTCCGAGTCAATCCCGGACAGGAACTCTGGCAACAGGCGTACTACCAAAGCCCGGACCTGCTGCTGTTGCAGGGCGCCGCGCCCGGCGAGGTCCCCGGCGTCAGCCTCGAACCGGTGGCGGTCCTCGGCGAGGTCCATATCGGCGGCAACACGCTGATGACCAACGGTTTCGTCGGGCAGCATCCGGACCCGTGGGTCCTGATCGACGCCCGGCTTCACGATCTCGGCGGCGCGGGCGTGATGCCCAAGCTCAGTGGCGTCGGATCGCGCAGGCCGATCCGCACGCAATGGATCGATGATCCGCGTCGAGGGATCGAGGTCCTCTTTTCGACCGGAGCGCGTCCAACCGAGGCCAGGACCGCGCTGCCCATCGGGGACCTGGAGTTGACCCGCGAACACGGAAAGACCATCGTCCGTCAACGCGGCGGCGCTTGGCGCTGCGGGCTGCTGGACCTCTTCGGCGACTTCATCGTGCTCGCCGCCACCAGCCGCTTCCGATTGGCTACGCGTGAGGGCCATCAGCCACGCATTACCGTCGACCGCGTGGTGTGGCAGCGGGAGACGTGGCGTGTCGAGATCCAAGCCTGGTGGCCGCTCGAGACGGACAGCGAGGCGGATGCCTACCTCGCCCTACACGCCGCGGCACGATCGTTGGGACTGCCAGAGCGCATCTTCGTGAAGGTGCCGTGGGAGAACAAGCCCTTCTTCGTCGACTTCGCGAGCCCCGTGCACGTGCGCGCGCTGCTGAAGCAGTTACGCGGGGCACAACGCAACGGCGTGAAGCCCGGCACCACGATCGTCTGCAGCGAGATGCTGCCGTGCTTCGAGCAGCTGTGGCTGCGCGACGTCACCGGCGCGACCTTCACCAGCGAACTGCGTATGGTCGCCGTCCACCGGGACGATGTCCGGGCCGCAGCGGCCGGAGCCGACGCATGAGCACCACCCGCATGCTCGTTGCCGGGACCCGACTGCACCTCGCACTCGCAGGTCGACTGCCGCTGGACGCGCCGGGCCTGCTCGCGTCGACGCGGGCTTTCCCGCTCGGGCCCGACCGTGTCCAAGTCGTCACCGACCTGCGTCGCCTGGAGGACTTGTTCGACGGGCAGTGTCTGGACGATCTGCCGGGATTGCCGTCGCGCGCGTCTCGTCGTCGACAGATCGAGTTCATCGGCGGCAGGCTGGCCGCGGAGCGCGCGCTGGCGCGGGCCGGCGCGAACCCCGAGGCACCGGTGGCGCGCGGCTCGCGGGGGCAGCCCGAGTGGCCCGCGGGATGGACGGGATCTATCTCCCATACGGCGTCCCACGCCTACGCCGTCGCGACGCGGGCATCGGGACCCGCTGGCATCGGCATCGATGCGGAAGTTGTGGTCGACTCGCGGACCAGGGCCGACATCCTGTCGATCTGCGCCGTCGCGGAGGAACTGCCCCGGCTGGAGAGGCTAGGTCGGGAGAACGAGGCCGCGACCTTGCTCTTCTCTGCCAAGGAGGCGTACTACAAGTGCGTGTTCCCGCTGGCGCGCGATTTCGTCGAGTTCGACGAAGTCGTGCTCGCCGAACTCGATCCGGCGACTGGTCGCGTCGCGGTCGAGCCCACGCCGCGGACGCGCTTCGACGGCGTGCTGCCGCGTGCCCGCGGAGCCTTCCGCATCCAGGCGGGCATCCTTTTCGTCGGCCTTGTCGCCGACCCGTCGACAGGAGGCGCGGAATATGCATGAATCTTCGGCTGCCCCGCGCCTGCCGCCGCGCGCGTTGTGGCTCGTGGTGACGCGCGGGCTGAGCGGCATGGGTTCCGCGCTGACCTCGTTCGCCTTGAACGTCTGGATCTTTGAACGCACGCAGTCCTACGCCGTGTTCGCGATCCTGGCCATCGTCACCATGCTGCCCAACCTAGTGCTGGCGCCGTTCGCAGGCATGCTCGTCGATCGATGGAAAAAGCACCACCTGCTTCTTGGTTGCGAACTGGCTCCGATGGCGGCGCTCGTGGCCGCCCTCTGCGCGATGCAGGCCGGGGTCCTGACGCCGCTGGCCGTCGGCGCGCTCAACCTCGTCATGGCGGTGACCGCCACGATGCGATGGATGGTGATGGGCGTCGTGGTCAGCACCCTGGTCGAGGCACCTGATCGAGCGCGCATTAACGGACTGCAGCAATCGTTCGCGGGCGCAGCCACGGTGCTCGGGCCGACGCTGGGGGCGGCCGCGATCCAGGTCGTCGGCCCCGCCGGACTGCTGTCGACCGACCTCGCGCTGAGCGTGGTGGCCGCGATCACGCTTCTGGGCATCCGTATCCCGGAACCGGACCAGTCTCGCGCCAGCCGTGACGCGGCGCGGATGACCTTCTGGCAGGAGGTGACCTTCGGATGGCGCTGGATCGCCGCCCGTCCCGGCCTGTTCCGGCTGATGCTGTTCTTCACCATCCTCAATCTGGGCGTCGCCGTCTATGGCGTGGCCTTCACGCCCTACCTGCTGGCGAACGGCGCAGGGCCGCTCCTAGCCTGGGGCCTGAGCACGCAAGGGGCCGGGGCCTTCCTGGGAGGCCTGGCGCTGGCGCGTTGGCGCGGGCGCTTCGACGCGGAAGCCGGCGTCGTCTTCGGCGCGCTGGCCTTCGGTGTGGTGATGACGCTCTGGGGCATGAGCCGGCAAACAGCCGTTCTCATCGCGCTGGCCGGTGCGGCGGGTGTGCTGACCTCGCTCGTCATGTCGTCGAGTCAGACCTTGTGGCAGCGCGAGGTCCCACCCGACATCCAGGGCAAGGTGTTCGCGGCTCGGCTGATGACCTCCTACCTGCTGCGTCCGGTGGCGGTGCTGGCATCGATGCCGTTTGCGACGTATGTCGGCGAGCCGCTGCTGGTACAGGCCAGTTGGGCGCGCTGGTTCTGGGGCGACGGCGCCACCGCGTCGCTCGGTGCGGTGCTGTCGCTGTTGGGTCTGGGCATCACCATGGGTTGCGTGGTGCTCGCGGTGAGAGGCGGTTTCGGGGTGGCGACGCCGACGGGCGACCTGCCCCAGGGCGCGGTCACGAAAGGTTGATCAGATGAAGTTTCCGATGACGATTGCTCAGCAGGGCATCTGGTTCCTGAGCCAGACGGACCGCAGCGTGAGCACCGCCTACAACGTGGTCATAGCCTGCAACGTCGTGTCGGGCCGGCTGGACGCCATCGCGCTGTCGACGCGGCTCGACGCGGTCGCGCGTCGTCATCCGTTGCTCCGTGCCCGCGTCGTCGTCGAGGACGGCACGCCGTCCTTCGAGGTCGACGAGGACGCCCCCGCCACTGAGGTGCTGTCGACGTGCAAGGGCGCGCTTCCGGACATCGCCCTGCGGGAGCGCGCGGTGCCGCTGGATGACACGCAAGGGCCGCTGTTCCGCGCGGTTCTCACGTCGTGGACGTCGCCGGACGGCTCGGTCCGGCAGGGTCTCGTTTTGACGTTCGCGCATCTGGTCTTCGACGGCCCTTCGTTGCAAGTCTTCCTGGACGAGCTGGGTGACGCCGCCGCCCTGACACGGAGTGCGGCGGAAGCTGATCCGCCATCGGCGCAGGCACTGGCGGACCGAGAGTCCGCCTTCCTGCAGGGCGACGCCGGACGTCACCTGTGCGTCGAGGCGGTGCAGCGCTTGCGCGATCTGCCCGCGCGCGTCGAATGGCCAGCGCGCGATCCAGCGCCTAGCCTCGTAGGGACCGGCCTGGCAGGCGAGCTCGAACTCGAGCTGCCCGTTTCCCTGGTCGAAGCGGTACGGGTTGTGTGCGCGGAGCGGCGCGTGAATCCGGCCGCGGTCTACCTGGCGGTCACGCAACTGCTCGTCTGGCGCAACACGGGCCAGACGGACTTCGGCATCAGCCTGCCGGTCAGCAACCGGGACGCCCCCGGCACCGACCGCGCGATCGGATATCTGACCAACCTGGGGATCCTGCGCGCGCGCATCGATGCCCGCAAGAGCCTGTCGTCCCTACTAGCGTCGACTTCCGAGGGCCTATTCGACCTGCTCGACGAGCGGCAGCTTCCGTTCCCCGTCCTGGTCCGGGCGCTGAAGCGCAGCCGCCAGGACCTCCAGGGTCCGTTGATGCAGATCGCATTCAACTATCAGAGGCTCGCCCGGCAGGACATGCGCTGCGGCGAGGCGGTGCTGCGCGTGTCGCACGTGCCCGTCCTGCACGCGAAGAACCAACTGAAGATCGAGGTCGACGACAGCGGCGAGTCGGTGGTCGTGCGCCTGGCCCATGAGCGCGCCGCCCTCGACGGGGATCTCGCAGCATCGATGCTGCGACAGTTCCAGACGCTGTTGGCGTCGGCGGTGTCGGATCCGGAGGGGGCGGTAGGCGGGTTAAAGGTTCTGTCGGAGCTGGAGCGGGAGCATGTGCTGGCGGTGGGCAAGGGGCCCGGAGAGCTAGCGCAGGACGAGCGCGGGGTGCATGAGTTGTTCGAGGCGCAGGCGGCAAGCACGCCGGAGGCGGTGGCGGTGGTTTGCGGGGGGCGCACGTTGAGCTACCGGGAGCTCGACGAGTGGTCGAGCCGGGTGGCGTGGCGCTTGCACCAGGCATACGGGGTGAGGGCTGAGTCGCGAGTCGCCATTGCGATGGAGCGGTCGCTGGAGATGGTGGTGGCGCTGCTGGGGGTGCTCAAGGCGGGAGCGGCGTATGTGCCGATGGATCCGGAGCATCCTGGGCCGAGGTTGAGTGCGCAGTTGCGCGACGCGGGGGTTCGGGTGGTGCTGACGCAGCAACACCTGCGCGAGCGTTTGCCGGTTCACGAGGGGGTGACGCTGGCGCTGGACGACGGCGAGCCCGGGTGGACGCAGGGGCCGGTGAACCGCGTGGGGGAGCAGGGCTCGCCGCAGCAGCTGGCGTACTGCATCTACACCTCGGGCTCCACCGGACAGCCCAAAGCGGTGATGGTGTCCCGGGGCAACCTGAGCCGCTACGTGGCGGCCGCGGCGCAGCGGCTGGGCATCGAGCCGGGGATGATCTACCTGTACGCCTCGCCCTTCTTCGCCGACCTGGGCAACACGACGCTGTTCCTGGCGCTGAGCGCGGGCGGGACGCTATGCCTGCTGGAGCCCCAGGCGCAGCTGGACGCGGAGCGGGTCGCCGAGCTGATGGCGAGGTGGCGGGTGGACTGCCTGAAGATCACGCCGTCGCACCTCGCCGCGCTGATGAGCGGACGCGACGCAGCGGGGTTCCTGCCGCGACGCCGGCTGGTCTTCGGCGGGGAGCCGCTGACGGCGGAGCTGGTGGCGAGGTGCCGGCGCGAGGGGCTGAGCATCCACAACCACTATGGGCCGACGGAGGCCACCATCGGGGCGGTGGCCGGCGAGGTGACCGGTGACGAGGTGACGCGCCAGCGCATGGCGCTGGGCCGCGCGATGGCGGGCATGCGGGTGTACGTGCTGGACGCGGCGCTGGAGCCGGTGCCCGCCGGGGTGGCCGGGGAGCTCTACATCGGCGGGGGCGGCGTGGCGCGGGGGTATCTGAACCGGCCCGGACAGACCGCGGAGCGGTTCATCGCGGACCCGTACGGGGCGCCGGGGGCGCGCATGTACCGCACCGGGGACCTGGCGCGCATGGATGAGCGCGGGGTGGTTGAGTACATGGGGCGCATCGACCAGCAGCTCAAGATCCGGGGCTTCCGGGTGGAGCCGGCGGAAGTGGAGCAGGCGGTGTTGGAGACGGGGCTGGCGAGCGAGGTCGCGGTGCTGGGGAGCGGGCCGGACGAGACGGACCTGCGGCTGGTGGGCTACGTGGTGGCCGCGGCGGGGGCGGCGCCCTCAGCCCAGGCGCTGACGCTGGCGGCGCAGGCCCGGCTGCCAGCGCACATGGTGCCCGCAGCCTGGGTGCTGCTGCCGGCCCTGCCATTGAACGCCAACGGCAAGCTCGACCGGGCCGCCCTGCCCGTCCCCGAGCTCTCGCGTCCGGCCTCCGGGATCGAGTATGTCGAGCCGCGCACGCCCACGGAAGCGGCGCTGGCGGCAATCTGGGCCGAGGTGCTCCGGATCGAGCGAGTCGGGGTCCACGACAACTTCTTCGCGCTCGGCGGGCACTCGCTGCTCGTGGTCCAGATGATTGGACGCGTCAACGCGCGTCTTGGCCGGCAATGGACCATGAAGGACCTGTTCGCGGCGCCCACGCTCGAGGCGCTGGCCGAACTGCTCGACCGGACCGCCGCAGAAAGCCCGGCTGCCGTAGCCCCTCCCACGATTCAACGACGCGCCCGCAACGGCGCATCACCCATGTCCATCTCTGAAGGGATAAATTGAATGGAATCGGACCAGTTCATCGTCGTCATTAATGCGGAAGGCCAGTACTCGCTCTGGCCGGCCGGCCGGCCCGTTCCGGCGGGGTGGGAAGCCCGGACCGGCGCGGGGACGAAGGCGGAGAGCCTGGCCTACGTCGACGCCCATTGGACGGACATGACGCCAGCCAGCCTGCGCGGCATGTCCTCCGCTTCCACCGCCGCAAGCTGATCGGCCAGGCCGTCCGCGACCACGCGCTCCTTTGTCCTTCATCGACCCATGACCGACCGCTTCCGGACCTCCTTCGCGCAGCAGCGCCTGTGGTTCCTCGACCAGTACGAGCCGGGGACGGCGCTGTACAACATCCCGAAGGCCTGGCGGCTGGAGGGACTGCTGGACGAGCGGGCGCTGGGCCTGGCGCTGGACGCCATCGTGGCGCGGCACGAGGTGCTGCGCACGACCTTCGAGGCCGAGGGCGGCGCGCCGGTGCAGGTGATCGCGCCGGGGCTGTCGGTGGCGCCTCGGGTCGAGCCCATCGAGGACGGTGACGAGGCGGCGCTGCGCCGCAAGCTGGACGAAGAGGCCGCACGGCCGTTCGATCTGGCGCGTGGGCCCTTGCTGCGGGCACGGCTGTACCGGTTGGCGCCGGAGGTGCATGTGCTGCAGCTGACCGTGCACCACATCGTCTCGGACGGCTGGTCGGGGGGCGTACTGATGCGGGAGCTGGGCGCGCTGTACCGGGCCGCGCTCGACGGGAGCGACGCGGGGCTGCCGGACTTGCCGGTGCAGTACGCGGACTTTGCCGAATGGCAGCGGGACTGGCTGCGGGGAGCGGCGCTGCAGGAGCAACTGGCGTACTGGCGCGACGCGCTCGCGGGGGCGCCGCCGCTGCTGGCGCTGCCGCTGGACCGGCCGCGGGTGGTGAGGTCGGAGCGGCCCGCGGGGCAGGTCGAGTTCGAGCTCGGAGCCGACGTAGTGCGCGCCTTGCGGGAGCTTGCGCGACGCGAGCAATGCAGCCTGTTCATGGTGATCGCGGCCGCGTTCAGCGTAGTGCTGCAGCGGCACTCGGGCCAGGACGACTTCTGCCTGGGGTACCCCAGCGCGGGCCGCACGAGGCCCGAGCTCGAGGGGCTGATCGGATTCTTCGTCAACACGCTGGTGCTGCGCGTGAAGCTGGATCCGGCGGAGCGTTTCGATGCACTGCTTCGCCGGGTGCGCGCGAGCGTGCTCGATGCCGACGCGCATCAGGACCTGCCGTTCGAGAAGCTCGTCGAGGAACTCCAGCCCGACCGCGGCGCCGGCCATTCACCGTTGTTCCAGGTCATGTTGAGCCTCTACGCCCTGGAGGGCGGAACGGGCGATATGCAGTTGGCGCTGCCCGGGATCTCGGCCACCCGCATCCGCAACGGGCAGCAGGTCTCGAAATTCGACCTGTCGGCCGAGTTCCTGATGCGCGAGCACACACTCTCAGCCACGCTGGTCTACAACGCCTGCCTGTTCGATCACGCCACAGTGGCGGCCATTGCCGAGCAGTGCCAAACCTTGCTGGCGGACGTTGCAGCCCGACCTGACGCGTCCGTCCGGGACCTGCGGCTGCTCACGCCGAAGCAGCGCCGCCAACGGCTGGAAGCCGGCTCCGGGACGACGGCCGGCGGCAGCGGCGGGGTGCTGCTCCACGAGCAATTCCAGGCACAGGTCGCCGCCACGCCGGAAGCCATCGCGGTGGTCTCTGACCGGACGCGCCTGAGCTACAGCGCTCTCAACGCGCAGGCCAACCGGGTTGCGCACTGGTTGAAGACGGCGCATGGCATCGGTCCGGGGGACTACGTGGCGATCCGCATGGACCGGGGATCAGGGCAGATCGTGGCCTTGCTCGCGGCGATGAAGGCGGGGGCTGCCTTTGTGCCGCAGGATCCGGAACATCCACCGGAACGTCTGGCGCGCATGCTCGACGACTGTGGCGCCCGGGTGCTCATCTGCGACGCGGCCTCGCGCTCCCGCCTGGCGGCGTCGACGAGCGTTGAGGGACCGGCTGTGCTCGATCTCGAGGACGACTCCGCCCCGTGGCTGGGAGGCCCGGCTACGGATCCCCCATCCGATGCGACGCCCCGCGCCGCCGAGGCGCGGGAAGCCTATGTGATCTACACCTCCGGCTCGACCGGGCAACCCAAGGGCGTGCGGGTCACCCATGCCTCGGTGTCGAACCTGTTGATGGCCCTGGAGGCTGCCATCGACGGACCACAGGCGACGCATGCGCCACGTCGCGTGACGATGAATGCGCCCTTCGCCTTCGATTCGTCGGTGAAACAGTGGACCCGCCTGCTGCGCGGCGATGGTCTGTACATCGTGCCCGCCGAGGTTCGCCTGGATCCGCCGGCCATGCGCCGCTGGCTCGTCCGTCACGAGATCACCTCGCTCGACGTGACGCCGTCCATGCTGCGCGCGCTGCTCGAGGTCCACGAACCGCGGGCGTGGCCGGAGCGGCTGCTGCTGGGCGGCGAAGCGGTTGACGCCAGGCTCTGGGCGCGGGTCGTCGCGCTGCGCGACGTGGGCGTGCGGGCCTTCAACGTCTACGGTCCCACTGAATGCACCGTGGATGCGACTTGCGCCGCCATCGACGACAGCTCGTCGCGTCCGGTGATTGGTCGCGCTCTCGCCGGCATGCGGGTCTACGTGCTGGATGTCGCGTTAGAGCCAGTGCCTGCGGGCGTGGCCGGTCAACTCCACATCGGCGGCGCCGGCGTGGCCCGCGGTTATCTGGGCCGGCCCGGGCTGACCGCCGAGCGCTTCATCGCCGACCCCTTCGGCCCGCCGGGCGCCCGCATGTACCGCACCGGCGACCTGGCGCGAATGGCCCATGACGGCACGATCGAGTACCTCGGTCGTGCTGATCAGCAGCTGAAGATCCGTGGCTTCCGGGTCGAGCCGGCGGAAATCGAGCAGGCGGTACGGCAGTCTGGCTTGGCGAGGCAGGTGGCCGTGCTGGGCCATGGTGAGCGCGAGGATGAACGGCGCCTGGTGGCCTATGTCGTGCCTGCGTCTGGCTCATCGCCGACGCCGCAAGCCCTGACCCTGGCCGCCCAGGCCCGGCTGCCCGCCTACATGGTGCCGACGGCCTGGGTCCTGCTGCCCGACCTGCCCATGAACGGCAACGGCAAGCTCGACCTCCGCGCGCTGCCCCCGCCGGATTTCTCGCACCGGGCGGAGCCGGACCTGTACGTCGCCCCGCGCACCACCGCCGAAGCCGCGCTGGCGGCCCTCTGGGCCGACGTGCTCCAGGTCGGGCGGGTCGGCGTTCACGACAATTTCTTCGCACTTGGCGGTCACTCGTTGCTGGCCGCCCGGGTCGTGGCGCGTGCCCGTGCCTCCCTGGGCCTGACGATTGCGTTGCGCAGCCTGTTCGAGACACCGACGGTGGCGTCGCTTCTATCGGCCGAGCGCGAGTCCGCCGGCACCGCCACGTCGTTGCCGCCCTTGCGCCGACGTTCATCCGGCGAGTTCGGTGTGCGCCCCTCGTTCGGCCAGCAGCGCCTGTGGTTCCTCGACCAGTACGAGCCGGGGACGGCGCTGTACAACATCCCGAAGGCCTGGTGGCTGGAGGGACTGCTGGACGAGCGGGCGCTGGGCCTGGCGCTGGACGCCATCGTGGCGCGGCACGAGGTGCTGCGCACGACCTTCGAGGCCGAGGGCGGCGCGCCGGTGCAGGTGATCGCGCCGGGGCTGTCGGTGGCGCCTCGGGTCGAGCCCATCGAGGACGGTGACGAGGCGGCGCTGCGCCGCAAGCTGGACGAAGAGGCCGCACGGCCGTTCGATCTGGCGCGTGGGCCCTTGCTGCGGGCACGGCTGTACCGGTTGGCGCCGGAGGTGCATGTGCTGCAGCTGACCGTGCACCACATCGTCTCGGACGGCTGGTCGGGGGGCGTACTGATGCGGGAGCTGGGCGCGCTGTACCGGGCCGCGCTCGACGGGAGCGACGCGGGGCTGCCGGACTTGCCGGTGCAGTACGCGGACTTTGCCGAATGGCAGCGGGACTGGCTGCGGGGAGCGGCGCTGCAGGAGCAACTGGCGTACTGGCGCGACGCGCTCGCGGGGGCGCCGCCGCTGCTGGCGCTGCCGCTGGACCGGCCGCGGGTGGTGAGGTCGGAGCGGCCCGCGGGGCAGGTCGAGTTCGAGCTCGGAGCCGACGTAGTGCGCGCCTTGCGGGAGCTTGCGCGACGCGAGCAATGCAGCCTGTTCATGGTGATCGCGGCCGCGTTCAGCGTAGTGCTGCAGCGGCACTCGGGCCAGGACGACTTCTGCCTGGGGTACCCCAGCGCGGGCCGCACGAGGCCCGAGCTCGAGGGGCTGATCGGATTCTTCGTCAACACGCTGGTGCTGCGCGTGAAGCTGGATCCGGCGGAGCGTTTCGATGCACTGCTTCGCCGGGTGCGCGCGAGCGTGCTCGATGCCGACGCGCATCAGGACCTGCCGTTCGAGAAGCTCGTCGAGGAACTCCAGCCCGACCGCGGCGCCGGCCATTCACCGTTGTTCCAGGTCATGCTGGGGATGAGCGATGCGGCGGACCAGCGGCTCGTGCTGCCCGGTATCGAGAGCTGCGGCCTCGCCGGCCTGCGTGAGCGCGTTAAGTACGACCTGTCGCTGAACGTGTCAGACCGCAGCGAGTCGATCCGATCCGTGCTCCTGTTCGATGCGGATCTGTTCGACCGGGCCACGATGCTACGCATGGCGGAGCAGTTCCAGACGCTGTTGGCGTCGGCGGTGTCGGATCCGGAGGGGGCGGTAGGCGGGTTAAAGGTTCTGTCGGAGCTGGAGCGGGAGCATGTGCTGGCGGTGGGCAAGGGGCCCGGAGAGCTAGCGCAGGACGAGCGCGGGGTGCATGAGTTGTTCGAGGCGCAGGCGGCAAGCACGCCGGAGGCGGTGGCGGTGGTTTGCGGGGGGCGCACGTTGAGCTACCGGGAGCTCGACGAGTGGTCGAGCCGGGTGGCGTGGCGCTTGCACCAGGCATACGGGGTGAGGGCTGAGTCGCGAGTCGCCATTGCGATGGAGCGGTCGCTGGAGATGGTGGTGGCGCTGCTGGGGGTGCTCAAGGCGGGAGCGGCGTATGTGCCGATGGATCCGGAGCATCCTGGGCCGAGGTTGAGTGCGCAGTTGCGCGACGCGGGGGTTCGGGTGGTGCTGACGCAGCAACACCTGCGCGAGCGTTTGCCGGTTCACGAGGGGGTGACGCTGGCGCTGGACGACGGCGAGCCCGGGTGGACGCAGGGGCCGGTGAACCGCGTGGGGGAGCAGGGCTCGCCGCAGCAGCTGGCGTACTGCATCTACACCTCGGGCTCCACCGGACAGCCCAAAGCGGTGATGGTGTCCCGGGGCAACCTGAGCCGCTACGTGGCGGCCGCGGCGCAGCGGCTGGGCATCGAGCCGGGGATGATCTACCTGTACGCCTCGCCCTTCTTCGCCGACCTGGGCAACACGACGCTGTTCCTGGCGCTGAGCGCGGGCGGGACGCTATGCCTGCTGGAGCCCCAGGCGCAGCTGGACGCGGAGCGGGTCGCCGAGCTGATGGCGAGGTGGCGGGTGGACTGCCTGAAGATCACGCCGTCGCACCTCGCCGCGCTGATGAGCGGACGCGACGCAGCGGGGTTCCTGCCGCGACGCCGGCTGGTCTTCGGCGGGGAGCCGCTGACGGCGGAGCTGGTGGCGAGGTGCCGGCGCGAGGGGCTGAGCATCCACAACCACTATGGGCCGACGGAGGCCACCATCGGGGCGGTGGCCGGCGAGGTGACCGGTGACGAGGTGACGCGCCAGCGCATGGCGCTGGGCCGCGCGATGGCGGGCATGCGGGTGTACGTGCTGGACGCGGCGCTGGAGCCGGTGCCCGCCGGGGTGGCCGGGGAGCTCTACATCGGCGGGGGCGGCGTGGCGCGGGGGTATCTGAACCGGCCCGGACAGACCGCGGAGCGGTTCATCGCGGACCCGTACGGGGCGCCGGGGGCGCGCATGTACCGCACCGGGGACCTGGCGCGCATGGATGAGCGCGGGGTGGTTGAGTACATGGGGCGCATCGACCAGCAGCTCAAGATCCGGGGCTTCCGGGTGGAGCCGGCGGAAGTGGAGCAGGCGGTGTTGGAGACGGGGCTGGCGAGCGAGGTCGCGGTGCTGGGGAGCGGGCCGGACGAGACGGACCTGCGGCTGGTGGGCTACGTGGTGGCCGCGGCGGGGGCGGCGCCCTCAGCCCAGGCGCTGACGCTGGCGGCGCAGGCCCGGCTGCCAGCGCACATGGTGCCCGCAGCCTGGGTGCTGCTGCCGGCCCTGCCATTGAACGCCAACGGCAAGCTCGACCGGGCCGCCCTGCCCGTCCCCGAGCTCTCGCGTCCGGCCTCCGGGATCGAGTATGTCGAGCCGGTTTCAGATATTGACAAAGTCATGGCCGGGATTTGGTGCGACGTGTTGAAGTTGGAGCGCGTAGGCATGTCTGATAATTTCTTCTCATTGGGTGGAACTTCTCTTGACATTCCCCGGGTCGCCGCCAAAATCAGGTCTGCGTTCAGAGTTTCCATCCCTGTCCGCCAATTGTTTATGCAGACGACACTGGCCGATGTTTCGGAAGTTGTATCGATGCTCGTGGAGTAAGTCGATATTATTTTTATCGTATTGATTACAAAGAACTTTTGAGCGCCGATTGATATGTTCATGAGCGGATTGGCTGACGTCACCGAATATCGTGGCGTCGTTGCCTGGTTATTGCGACAGACGACCTGCAGGGTTTGCCTCGATAAATTTCCAATTCCCTATGTGGAGTTGGTGAAAAGCTCTTCTTGGGCGGCCTGGAAATCAATCCATGGGGTTTTCGATAGGCGAATCGATACGAGTATCGAGGACGTCTGTCGATGCGACGGAGGGCCAGCGACGAGGTCGGCCGAGGTTGCTGCACTCGGGATCGTGGTTTTTCTCGACCCCGCCCACGCCCCGATGGCAAGCCTGCTGGCGGCGCTGACAGGTCGCGAACTGGTGCACGGCGCCGACGAGGCGGCGGTCGACGCGTTGGCTACCTCCTCCGGGGGCGCCTCGCTGTGTGTACTCCAGACCTGGGACCGGATGGACGCCGCGGCGCTCGACCGGTGGGCACGCCGGGCGCGCGAGGGCGCGCTCGGCCTGATCTGCGCGGACGACGCGGCGGGCCTGTCGCGAGCAATCGCCAAGATCGTGGCCGCGCATCGGGAAGTCGGCATCGCGCATCCGTTCCGCTGCGTGGTGGAAGGCGCGAGCTTCTCCTCCGAGAACACCTCGGACGCATTGCAGGTACTCGACGGCGCGGACCTCGACCCGGACGCCTTGGCGCGGCAGGTCCGCGACCGCCACCGCTTTCTCGCGATCAAGGGACACGGCGGCAACATCGATGTCACGCTCAACGTCGGCGCCGTATTGTGCGGGCTGACCGAGGACGCGCCGGCACGCGGCCGCGGACCTCACTTCTGCCAGTCGGCCGGCCATTGCTCGCGTGAGCAGATCGGTCAGAAGCTGAGGGTGCCGGTGGACCGGATCAATGCCGATCTGCTGTTCGTGGTGACCTGCGGCGGGATCGCGGCCTCGGACGGCATCTACTCGGCGGACCTGTCCCTCGCGCGCGGGGCGCTTGGGGCGCTCGCGACGAGCTATCTCTCGACCACCAAGGTCACCGCTACGCCGGACTGGATCCCGGCGTTCTACGGCGCGACCGCACTGTCAGGCGTGCCGCTGGGTGAGGCGACCCGGCGCCTGTCGGCCCTGCATGTCGGCCTGACGGGGTCGACGCCGACTTTCGTGCTGCTGGGCGATCCGGCGCTGCGGCTGGCCGCGCCGCGTCCGGCAGAGGCGTGCATCGATATCTCTGGCGACGAGGCGCGACGCGTCGTCCACCTGCGGGACTGGTCCGCCCATGCCGTAGACATCGAGCTGTCCGCGCTGATGCCGACACTGGCCGCAGGCTACCTGGCGGGAGACACGGACCTCGTGCTTGATCTTCGGGTGCTCGGTCCGGGGGAGAACGGCGCGCAAGAGCTGGCCGATGCCTTCACCGGCGAGGTCCTGGCACGCGTCTACGCCGACGGCCGGGATCTGCGCTGCGCGGTGTTCTCGACGGCCTCGCTCGAAGGCCGCACGGTCGAACTCGCGGTCAAGGCCTCGCCGCACACCACCCGGCGGCTGCGCCAGGAGATCCTGGCTTTCGGGCGCGGCAAACAACTGCTGCAGTGGATGGGCGCCATCCATCAGACGTCCCGGTCCCGGCGCTTGGATGCTGGCCGCGTCGACCACTTTGACGAGGCACTCCGGACCTTGCTCGAGGGTGTGTCCAAGGGCGCCGAACTGCTGAAGAGCGCCTTCGACATCCCCGCCGCGGCCAACCAGCTCCAGCGGCCCTACGGCAGCCGGGCGGCGATGCTGGCCGGCGCGCACAGCTTAGCGAGCAAGGCGATCGTGAAGGCGCTCGACACATTCCCGAAGTGGGGCATGCGCTTCTACTTCGCGGAAACTTACGGCGCCGCGTTCAAGTCGGTCGGGCGTCGCGACGGCTGCGTGTGTCCCAACTGCAGGACGGCGTCCGAGGAGGTGATCGTCGAAGCGGTCGAGCGGCCAGACATGCGCCGCGCGCACCTGTACTGCCCGCGTTGCTCCATCGTGCAGGACGCGCCCGCGGACATGCCGACGCTGCGCATCCTCTGTCCCGACGAGGTGCCGCGCGGCCGCGCCATCGTCGTGGGGATCGAGCAGATGGGAGACCTGCCGCCGGGACGCCCGCTGATTGCGTCGCTGGCGATCGAGGGCCGCATCCCCTGGGTCGACGCGCGCTGCGAACCGGGCCATGTCGTGATCGGCCCGGGCGCTGCGGCGAGCGTCAAGCGGGCCTTCACGCTAGAAATCCCGAAGGCCAGCGCCCCGGGCACCTATTACCTTGTCCTGATATATTTCGTGGGATCGGAGGTCGCCGTCGCAACGCGTCCGATCCGCGTGCTGCCGTGAGGGTTACGCGACTGGCACGCGCACACCATCGACCACCAGACGACCCCCAGGGTCGCAACGAAAGCAAAGGGAGAAACATCGCATGATCACCAAGGCCTACATCGACGCCCTCAACTATCCCGACTTCGTCGGCTTCATCAACCAGTGGAACGTGTTGCCGGGGGCGCACGACACCATCAGCCGCTGGGCCATCTACGGCCGCGTGGACGACCGTTCCCGCGTGCTGCAGGCCGCTTGCACCACCGGCTTCCAGTCCCGCGAACTCGCCCGGCTGACTGGCTGCGCGGCTGTCGGCGTCGACCTGTCGCCCACGGCGATCGAGATGGCGCGCTGGAATGCCGAGCGCTACGCGCCGCAAGCCGACCTCACGTACGTAAACATGGACGCCGTCGAATACGCGTCCGACGAACGTTTCACCCACATCGCCGTCGGCGGCGGACTGAAATTCTTCCGCGATCCTCCTTCGGCGCTACGCAGCCTTCTGGGGCAGCTGAAGGATGGCGGCTACGTGCTCGCCTCCCCGTTCTGGGTCACCCGCCCGGTGCCGCAGTCGCTGATGCGGCAGGCGCGCGACGTCTTCGGAATCGACCCGACCAACACGGGTTACGACGAAGTCATGGCGCTGTATCGCGGGCTCGACCTCATGTACGAGCAACGCTTCGAGATCAACGTGGAACCCGAGGACGAGGTGGAGCGTTATTGTGAGGCGACAATCGCCCGCGCCTGCGAGATCCGCGGCGTCACGGACGGAGCCGTCATCGACGCGATGATGAACCGGTTGCGCGACGTGCGGCGGGTGTCCAACCTGCTCCGGCCGTACCAGAACTATTCGACACTGGTGCTGCGCTACTCCGCGGAGCAATATCCCAACCGATACGTCGAGCTCTTTTGAATCGAACTGCCCCCATGCATTACCAGTCCATTTGCCACGAATTCGAAGCCAAGTGGCGCGATCGATGGCTTGCCGCCGGCACGTATGCGACGCCGAACCCCGGTGAAGCGGGTTTCGATCCGTCCAAGCCGAAATACGTCGTACTCGACTTCTTCCCGTTCCCGAGCGGCGCTGGACTGCATGTGGGGCATCCCGTCGGTTATATCGCTACGGACGTCCTGGCGCGCACGCGCCGGCTGCAGGGATATAACGTGCTGCATGCGATGGGTTACGACGCCTTCGGCCTGCCGGCCGAGCAGTACGCACTGCAGACCGGCACGCATCCGGCCAAGACCACGGCAGACAACATCGCGCAGATCAAGAAGCAACTGGGGCTGATGGGCCTCGCACTGGACCCGCGGCGCGAGTTCAGCACGACCGACCCTGAGTATTACCACTGGACACAATGGATCTTCCTGAAGCTATACGACAGCTTCTACGACCCCACCGTCGAGTGGACCGGCCCTGACGGCGTGCACAATCTCGGCCGGGCCCGCCCCCTGGGCGAGTTGCGAAGCCTGCTCGAAAGCGGCGCCTGGTCGCTCGACGCGGACGGCAAGGCGGCGCCCGTGCCGGCGTCCGAAGGAGGCGCCGGACCCGACGAGGCCGCGATGACCCGGGCGCTGGACGCGGCCCGACTGGCTCAGATCGCCCAGGAGCCCGTCAATTGGTGCCCCGGACTGGGCACCGTCCTCGCCAATGAGGAGGTGACCAAGGACGGGCGCAGCGAGCGCGGTGACTTCCCCGTGCATAGACGTCCGCTCAAGCAGGTCGTGCTGAAAATTACCGCCTACGCCGAGCGCCTACTCGCGGACCTGCGGCACGTCGAATGGCCGGAGGGCGTCGTGCAAATGCAGCGCAACTGGATCGGCCGCTCGGAAGGCGCTACCATCCGTTTCGCGCTCCGGGGCCGCGCCGACACCCTGTCCATCTACACGACCAAACCTGCGACGCTGCCCGGCGTGCGCGCGATCGTGATTGCCCCGGATCATCCGCTGGCCCCGGATGCGAGCAAGCTCGCCGCAACGTCCGGCGTCGACGCGGACGAGATGGTGGGCGCGAAGACCGATCTGGTCGCCCTGCATCCGCTTACCGGCGAGGAGCTTTCCGTCTGGACCGGCAACTTCGTGCTAGCCGACTATGGCGACGGCGCCGTCATGTGCGTGCCTGCGCATGACGAACGCGACTTCGCCTTCGCCCGCAAATACGATCTCGACGCGCGCCCGGTGGTCGTTCCGCCCCAGGCCTGGCTACGCGAGCATGCGCCGCATCTGGCGACGCTCCCGGACGACGCCCTCGCCGCCGCTTACCTCGAGCACTGCCTCGGTTTCAACGCCGCCTTCACCGAGGAGAACGTCCCCCTGCTCGATGCCAGCGCGACACTGTTGCGCGCGACGCCCGGCCAGATGCTGGGCGAGGCGCACGCGGCGGCAATCCGCGAAGTCGAACGGGTCGGCGCCGGCACCGGGCAGGTCCATTTCCGGCTGCGGGACTGGCTCTTCAGCCGTCAACGCTACTGGGGCGAGCCGTTCCCTCTCGTGCACGGCGAGGATGGCCGCGTGCACGCCCTTCATGAATCGGTGCTGCCGGTGCGTCTGCCAGACCTCGTCAACTTCGAGCCGGAGACCAACCAGCCGCCCGAGTCCGAACCCCAGCCGCCTCTGGCGCGGGCCTCGGAGTGGCTGCACCTGAACGGCGTCGTGCTGGACGACGGCCGCGTCCTGCCGGTGGAGGCGCCGGTCGGGACGACTGTGTCGCAGGACGGCAGAGACCGGCCGGTGCGCCGCTTCCGGCGCGAGTCGAACACGATGCCGAACTGGGCAGGTTCCTGCTGGTATTACCTGCGCTACGCCGACCCGGCGAACCCAGCCGCGGCGATCGGCGATCAGGCGCAGGCCTACTGGGGCGGGCGCGAAGGCGAACACGCCGCTCGCGGATTCGTGGACATGTATGTCGGCGGCACCGAGCACGCGGTGCTGCATCTGCTGTACGCCCGCTTCTGGCACAAGTTCCTGTACGACATCGGTGAGGTGTCATCTTGCGAGCCGTTCAAGCGCCTATTCAACCAGGGCATGATCACCGCCGACGCCTACAAGGACGACCGCGGGTTCTATGTCGATTACCACGACGTGGTTGTCGAGCAGCAGGGCGCGACACGCGTGGCTCGGCACAAGGACACTGGCGCCGAACTGGAAATCGTCGGCGGCAAGATGGGTAAGCGCTACAAGAACGGCATCGCGCCAGAGGAAGTCTTCGCGGACTTCAGCGTCGACGCCTTCCGCCTACACATCCTTTACCTAGGCCCTCTGGAGGCGCACAAAGAATGGTCCTCGGCGGGTTTGGTGGGCATGTACCGGTTCCTTGCCAGCTTCTGGGAACTCTGCGTTTCGAGCTTGCCGGACGCGACCGTCGACCCGGCGTCGGGCAAGGACATCGAGGCGGTGGTGGCCCGGACCATCGTGAAGGTCACCGACGATATCGCCGGCATGCGATTCAACACCGCCGTCGCCGCGCTGATCAAGGCGGTTGCCGCGCTGAAGAAATTCCCGGCCGTGCCGCGCGCCGCGCTAATGAATCTCGTGCACCTGCTCGCGCCGTTCGCTCCGCACATGGCCGAGGAGCTCTTCGAGCGCCTGGGCGGCACCGGGGCCGGGATCTTCAGCAGCGCCTGGCCGGTGCCCCCCGACGACATCCCCGAGGAGACCGTGCCGCTGGTCGTCTCCTTCAACGGGAAGAAGGCGTTGGTGCTCGAGTCGTCCGAAGCGTTCGCCGGAATGAGCGGCGAGGAGATCGCGCAGAGGCTGCTGGAGGGCAATGAACGCCTGCGCCATCTCGCGGCCGGCCGGGCCGTGCGCAAGGCCATCCTCGTCGGAGACCCGCCGAAGATGCTCAACATCGTGCTCTGACGGCAGCCGGCCGCGCCAGACGCGGCCCGGCCCCGGAGGAGAGAAATCAGGGAGAAGACTTGTGATTCTGACAGGACAAGAGATCAGGAGGCAGGTCGAGAGCGGACGGATCACCATCGATCCGTTCCGCCTGGATCAGCTCAACCCGAACAGCTACAACTACCGCCTCGGCGCGACCTTGCTCGCGCCCGTGGACCGGCCGGACGATCCGGGGTGCTACGACTATGTCGAGCACCTGATCCCCGAGGGCGGCTACGAACTGGCGCCGGGAAAGACCTATCTCGGCCACACGGTCGAGGTGCTGGGAAGCGACGAGTTCGCCATGTCGCTCATCGGGCGCAGCTCGATCGGACGGCTGGGCTTGTTCCTGCAGGTGTCGGCCAACCTGGGCCATATCGGGTCCTGCCACGCCTGGACCCTGGAGCTCGTCGCCGCGCGGCCCATCATCCTGTATCCGGGCATGCGCATCGGCCAGATCTCCTTCTGGACCGCCTCCGGAGAGGCCGACCTCTACCGCCATGGCTACAGCCGCTTCAACCGGCCGCAGTGTTCCAAGGAAAGCGCAGGTTTCGCATGATCCTCACCGGCACCCAAATCGCCTCCGAGCGCGCCAGCGGACGCATCCTCCTGTCGCCCTTCGATCACGAGAGCATCACGACCAACTCGTACGACCTGACCTTGGGGGACGACCTCATCGCCTACGTCGACCCGGTCCTCGATCCGCGCCGCGCGCCGCAGACGCGACCGGTCCTGTTCAACGAGGACGGCACCTGCCGCCTGGAGCGAGGCGACTTCGTGCTGGGGCACAGCAGGGAGATCGTCGGCAGCGACTTCTTCGTGCCGATCATCCACGCGCGCTCCTCGATCGCACGCCTGGGTCTGTTCGTGCACGTCACCGCCGACCTCATCGACATCGGTTCCAAGGGACAGATCACGTTTCAGCTCTACGCCACGCTGCCGATCATCCTGCGGCGCGGCATGAAGCTTGGACAGGTCTCGTTCTGGGTGCCCAAGGGCGAGATCACGCTCTACGACGGCAAGTACAAGAACAGCACCGGACCGCGCTCTTCGATGGCGTTCCGCGACGGCTGCTGATCCCCCTTTCCCATCGCCGCGACGACTTCCGTCGTCTGGAGCTTCGCTCCGGGCGCGGCCGCGCGGACGCCTCGGCCTCTTCATGCACCCAGACCTGCCTGTTGTCCCGACCGCGAAGAACACCTCGCCGCCCACGACCGGCCGGGACGCGGCGGACCCGCTGCTCCCGCGACGCCGCTGGATCGCGTCGAGCTTCCTGTCGCTGTTCGAGGCCGGTGGTTTCGCCGTGTCCCGCCCGATCGACGTGCTGTCCACGCAGGACGGCTCGGTGCTGTTCACGTCGGCGACGATCAACGTCTTCCGCGCCTTGCTGGTCGAGCCCGGGCACCGGCGCGTCGTCCGCCAGCCCTGCCTGCGCACGCACAACCTGCCGCAACTGGGCGAGGCGTCGTTCCGTCCGCGGTTCATGAGCGGCTTCCACATGCTGGGCCTCATCGACACGTCCGAGGACACGGCGCCGACCCAGCGCCTAGCGGCGCGCTGCCTGCGCGACACCCTGGGCCTGGCGTCACGGCTGTGCGTCCATGTCCGGCGAGAGGACCTCGCGCTGCACCGGCCCTTCCTCGATGCGCTGGGCGACGTCGCCGTGCGGATCGACGTGCCGGACAAGCAGTACGACTGGACCTACGGGGAGCCCGGCCTGAGCGGCCGCGGCCTGCCGTTGTCGCTGACCGGCGAGGACGGCACGACGCGGGAGTTCGGCCAGATCGTCACGCTGCTGCGCGGCGGCCGTCCCATCGGCGTCGAGTTCGGCTTCGGCGAGGAGACCTTCCTGGCCATCCTGGACGGACTGCCGAGCCCCTTCGAGGCCAGCGCGCTGTGGCCCGTGGTGCAGGCGGCGGGCGGACTCGAGGCCCCCGAGGCGTATCACTACGTCGACCTTTTGTACCTGTTCGCGCAGACCCAGGTCTGCGGTATCTCGCCGGGAAGGGGCCGGCATCGGTCCATCGCCAGGTCCGCGGGCCGCCGCCTGGCGGCGACGGTCCGGCGCCTGGGCCTCGACGCGACCCGCGTGGAAGCGGACCTGAACGGTGCAGCCCGCCTGATCGAGGCGGTGAACCCGGCCGCAGTGCTCGACGCCTGGCGTGTCCTGCGCGCGAAGTACGACGCCGATGTTGCCCTGTGGGACGCGTTCGAACGCAATCAACGCCATCTCGCCGCGCAGGGCGCGCTGTCCGCAGACCGCCTCGAAGACCGGCTCCGCGACTACCAGCGCCGCCTCAATCTCCACCAGCTTCCACATGCCGGACGGACCTCTCCGGCCCAACGCTCATGAGCGCTTCCATGGATCTCCGGACCTCCTTCCTATCGCGAATCGCCGGGCAACTGCCCGACGACGCACGCGACAGCCTGCCCCCGACCTATTTCTACGACCTGGACATCGCCGCCGAGAACGTCGATCGCCTGCGTGCCGGCCTGCCGCCGCAGATCGAGGTAGCGTACTCGCTGAAGGCCAACTGCGAGCCCGACTTCGTCGCCGGGCTGATGGCGCGTCGCACCGACCTGGTGGTCGACGTCTGCAGCCTCTTCGAGCTCGAGCTGGTGCTGGAACTGGGCGTGGCGCCCTCGAACATCGTCTTCACCGGCCCGGGCAAGACGGCGGCGGAACTGCGCCGCGCGGTGCGGGCCGGCGTGACCTTGATCGTCTGCGAGTCGATCGAGGAACTGCGCCTGCTCGACGCCCTCGCCGCGGAGCGCGGGCAGCCCGCGCAATGCCTGTTGCGCATCAACCCGGCGTCCACCGCTGCCGGACTGGAGCGACCGTTCTCGGGCGTCCGCTCGCACTTCGGCATCGACCTTGACGAGCTGCAGGTCGAAGTCGGCGCGATCCGCGCGATGGGGCATGTCCGGGTCTGCGGCCTCCACTTCTACGTAGGCAGCCGCAACCTGGACGCTGCGGACATCGCGCGCTCGTTCCATGCCTTTCGCGAGATCTTCCAGACGGTCAACGGCTGGTTCGAGGGCGCGCTCGACACGCTCGACCTGGGCGGCGGTTTCGGCGTGCCGTACTACGACTGGGAGGCGCCGCTCGACCTCACGCTGTTGCGCGCTGAATTGGCCTCGCTAGACCTGTCGCCGTTCCGGCGCGTCCTGGTCGAGTCGGGGCGCTTCATCGCCGCCTCCTCGGCCGTCTACCTCTGCCGGGTTCTCTACACGAAGCAGCGCGGCGGCCGGGACATCGCCGTCCTGGACGGCGGCCTGTGCAGCTTCTACCTGCTCTCGGATCACGCGGCGATGTCGCAGGACAAACCCAACCGCAACTTCCTGATGGCGGTGCTCGGCAAGTCCGCGGCGCCCGGGCAGGACCGGCCGTGGGACCTCTACGGCAACGCACCGACCGGCAGCGACGTCGTCGGCCGCTCGGTGCCGCTGCCCGCCCTGGCGCCCGGCGACCTGCTGGCGGTCTTCAATGCCGGAGCGTACGGGCGCATGACCTCGCTCAGCCAGTTCCTCGGACGGGGCCTCGCGGATGCCGTCCTTCTTCCATCCGCGGCGCAGGCCGCGTCTTCCGAAAGGTCGACATGACCGTTCCCCTGTTTTCCGCGCGCGCCGATCTTTCCGAGATCGCGCGTTTCCCGGGCGCGCTCGACCCGGCCGTTTTCATTCGCGACTTCGCGAGTTCCTGCTCGCAGGACCAGGCGGCGGCGCTGGTGTCACGGCTGCCGGCGAACTACCAGCTCTACCTGCCGCAGAAATACCAACGCGAGCAGGGCGCCTTCCACGGCGACTACGCGCCGGTCGTCGCCAGCCATCTCCGCGACCACGGCGGCGACGACGAGGCCTGCGATCTGATCGCGCGGGAGATCGGCGAGGCCCTGAGCCTGTTTGCCGAACTGTCCGGCGAAACGGCGCCGCTGGCCTCGTTGCGCGTGGTCACCGAAGACTACCTGCGGCGCGAGTTCCCGTCGGTGTCCGAGAAGTACCACCGCGACTCCACCGCGCTCACGATCACGAAATGCTTCTTCGGCGACTCCATCGTCTACACCGACGAGGCCAACATCCGCCGCGACTTTTTCGCCGGCGCCTCGATCGCGCCGGACGACGCGCTGGCGGTCTTCGATACCGGCATCGAGCACGAAGTGCCCGACGACACCTGGGTCCTGCTCAAGGGCGAGATGTGGCAGGGCATCGACAGCCGCAGCCAGGAACTCTTCGACTACGTGCTCGGCAAGGGCGCGTCGTTCAAGGACGTCTTCAAGGGTGCCGGCTTTATCCACAAGGGCGGCTACTTCCGCCGCGCACCGCGCCGGCTGGTCTTCACGGCCAGCTCCTGGAACACCCACGCTTTCTGAGGAATACCTATGATCATTGGCACTTGGCAATCCGGCGGATCGAGCTGGAAGACCGTCTCGACCGATACTGCGCACGCCGCCCTTCGACACGCGATCGAAACCGGCCATCGCGACTTCGACACCGCGCCGAGCTACGGTGATGGCGTCGCGGAGGCCGCGCTTGGCCGCCTGCTTCGCGAAGCCGGCGTCAGTGACGCGCGGGTGTTCACCAAGATCCCGCCGGACCGCCTGCGCCGGGACCAGTTGCTGGCGACGGCGCGGGAATCGGTGGAGCGCCTGGGCCGGCCGGTCGAGGCGCTGCTGGTGCATTGGCCCGCGGGCACCATGGGCTGCGAGCCGGTCCCGACCGAGGAGATCGCCCATGCGATGCTGGAGGCCAAGGCGCAGGGCCTGACGCGCCGCATCGGACTGAGCAACCATTCGCTCGCCGAGATCCAAGATTTCGAGCGCTTCGCGCCGGTCGAGGCGGCGCAGTACGCCTACTCGCCGCTGTATCGCGTGATCGAAGCGGATGTCCTGCCCTACCTGCGCGGCCTGGGCGTGACCCCGCAGGCCTACTCGCCGCTCGCCCAGGGTCTGCTGGCGCCGGGACCACGCGCGCCGATCGGCGAGGGCGATCACCGCAACTGGGTCCGTCTGTTCAAGGGCGACCTGCTAGCGCAGTGCCAGGCGTTCCGCACCACCCTGATCGAGGCCTACGGCGAGCAGGACTTCTCCGCGGTCGTGCTGGCCTGGGTGCGCGCGAAGGGGTTGTCGCCCATCGTCGGCATCCACCGGCCGGAACACCTGGATCTGCCGCAGCGCGCCCGGACAGTGACACTGAGTGAGGAGGAGGTCGCCCGCATCGACGCGTGGGGCGCACCCCTGCTGGCGCAGGTGGACGGCCAACTGTCCATGTGGGGGTGACGGATGAACCACATCGCGTTGCGCGTCGCCGCCCTGGAGGACTATGTGGCCTTCCTCGCCGCCGTCTTCGGCTACCGGGAGCACGAACGCGTGGTGTCCGAGGAGGGCGCCTTCACCCTGGTGTTCATGACGGGGCCGGAGGCCGGCAGCATCGAGCTGATCCACAACTGGCAGGAATCCGTGGTGCAGCCCGGCCGCACCCTGTCCCATTTCGGCTTCTACACCGGCCGGTACGACGAGATCCTCCGGCTGGCGCGCGACCACGGCGCGCCAGTGCTGGAGGAGAACCTGCTGCCCGGAGGCCGGCGGCAGTGCTACATCGCGGCACCGGATGGCATGCCCATCGAGATCAATGACGGGAGCTTCCAGTGAGCGCCCGCATCATCGTGGGTGTGCATGGCCGTCCAGGCAATGCCCGCTCGCTCGACGACATCGGGCGATGGGCGGCCGGTCGTGGCGATGGCTTCCTGACCTACGACCAGTACGGCGTCAACCGTCCCGACTGTCAGAGGATTCCGGACGACACGCTGCTGGACCATCTGGTGGCCGAGCTGGCCGACGTGGTCGGGCGCGTCGCGCCGCAGTCCGAGGTGGTGTTGTGGGGACATTCGTTCGGCGCGATGCTCTGCGCGCACTTGCTGGGACGGCGGCCGTCGGCCCTCGCGCGTCCGGTGGCCGCAGCCGTCCTGTCCGGCTTCTGTCCGCGCCGTCGCGAGTTCCTCGACTACAACGAGTCGCGACTGCGACTGTCCAAGGCGGAGTTCGACCGGCGCCACCTCTGCCGCGCGGATCCCTGGCCCGAGGCCTTCGCGCGATCGATGCGCGCGGTGCCGCACGGCGACGTGCCGTTGGCCGACGACTATGACGACGTCGTCCGCGCGATCGATGTTCCCGTGCTGCTGCTGCGCGGAGAGCACGACATCTGTTCCGAAGCGCAGCAACGGGAGGTCACCGGGTTGCTGAGGAACGCCCAGGCCCATGCGGTGACGGGCGCATCGCACTATCTGTTCGTCGAGGATCCGGACTCCACCTTCGCGATCGCCGACGGGTTCCTCGGTGGACTCGACACGCGCCCCTCCGGAGCGGCGCCATGAGCACGAACGCCGAGCTGAAGCAGCGCCTGGAAGCGCTGGAGCGGCAGGAACGGGAGTTGGTCTTCCGCGCTTTCTCCAATGCCGAGGCGCTTGCCCTGGGGCTGCGGCTGGTGGCGTTGGCGACAGCGCGCTCGGCCCGGATCGCCCTGCGCATCCGCAGGAACGATCACGAGCTGTTCCAACACGCTATGGAGGGCACCGCGCCGCAGGCGATGAACTGGGTCCGCCGCAAGGAGAACGTGGTAAAGCTGTTTGGCCGCAGTTCGCTCCACGTCCATACGCAGCATGCGCTGGAAGGAGTGTCCTTCGACGCGTTGTCCGGTCTCGTGCCCGCTGATCACGCCGCCTGGGGCGGCGGATTCCCCCTCAACGTCCATGGCGCGGGCGTCGTCGGCGCCATCACGGTATCCGGCATGTCGCACGTGGAGGACCACGACCTCATCGTCGAGGCCCTTCGACTTCACCTGTCTCCCTGACACCATCATGACGCCATTTCCTGACGTCCGGCATCGCCGGAATCTCCCCCTCGGCAAGCGGCCGCCGCTCCCGGTCCCGGCCGTATCGACCGGCATGCTCATCGCGTGCGCCCTTGCGGCGAGCAGCGCACGGGCGGTCCCCGCGGAAGCGTCCTCTGCGCCGCCGGCCAGCCAGATCGACCGCGTCGTCGTGGACGGGGAGTCCAGCGGCGCTTCACGTCGCGATGCCTCCGCCGCAAAGTCCATCGTGACCCGCGAGGATCTGGCCCGTTTCGGCGACGCATCGCTCATCGACACTTTACGCCGCGTGCCGGGCATCACGGTCACCGGGAGCGGTACCCAGCCGCGCGATATCCGCCTGCGCGGGATGGGCAACGGCTACACGCAGATCCTGATCAACGGCGAACCGGCGCCCGCCGGATTCTCGATCGACGCCTTGTCGCCGGAGCTGGTCGATCGCATCGAAGTACTCAGGACGGCCACGGCCGACCTAGGGACCCAGGCCATTGCCGGCACGATCAACATCATCCTGCGTCGCACCGCCAAGCCCGGACAGCGCGACCTCAAGATGTCCGGGGGCATCAGCGGCGGGCGCGGAAACGTCAATATGTCGGCCCAGACCGGCGGTAGTCTCGCACCAGGATGGCAGTACGGCCTGACGGGCAGTCTTGCGTTTGACAACAACCAGTATCCCGCCCGCATCGACACGGAGGCATCGACGCCCGGCGGGCCGCCGCGCTTCCGGCAACACACCGAGACGCTTGAACAGGCCCGGCAGTGGACGCTCGGTCTGTCTCCGCGTCTAACCTGGAAGGTGGACGATCAACGCTCTCTGAACGCCGACGTTTCAGTGCAGGGGCAACGGGTGGAAATTGGCGGGGATGAGCGGCGCAGTACGACGCTGGGTACCGGATCGCCGATCCGCAACGACCTGATGCACATTGTCAACGAGAGCTGGCAACTGCGATCGACGGTGCAGCTCAAGCAGCCCGTGGGCAGCGACGGACGTCTTGAGACCAAGCTCACGGTCACCCATCTGCGGCGGACGTCGGACGGCACCTTGGACCGTCTGGATGCGGAGGCGTCACCGCTTGTGTTCCGGAGCGTCGATTCAGTCCTGTCCGACAGCGCTGGCGCGCTGGTCGGCAAGTACCAGCTGTTGCTGGACGAAGCCCATACGATCGGACTGGGGTGGGACAGTCAGTTGACGCGTCGCGCGGAGACTCGCACGCAGCGGGAATCGAGTCCGGTCGCCTTCCCCACTGAGGACATGGACGACAACTACCGCGCGACGATCGCCAGACTGGCCCTCTACGCGCAGGACGAATGGGCGGTGACCGAGCGCCTGTCGATCTACGCCGGCGCGCGATGGGAAGGGCTGGAGACCCGCACCTCCGGCGAGGAACTGGGCGCGATCAAGCACCGATCCAGCGTGCTGAGTCCGACCTTGCAGATGGTGTGGAAGATCCCATCAACCAAGGCGGATCAGCTTCGAGTGGCGCTGGCGCGCACCTACAAGGCCCCTACCGCCCGCGACCTGCTTCCACGCCGCTGGATCGTGAACGACAACTCCGCGACCCGCCCTAACTTCCAGGGCAATCCGACGCTCGTGCCTGAACTGTCCTGGGGACTCGACGCAGGATACGAACGCTATCTGTCCGACGGAGGATTTCTCGGGCTCAACGCCTATGCGCGACGGATCGCCAACGTCATTTTGCAGCGGACACGGGACGAAGGCGGCACGTGGATCTCTACGCCGGTGAACAGTGGCCGTGCCGAAGTGCGGGGGCTGGAAATGGAGGTCAAGCAGAAGCTCCAGAGGTTGGCGTCGACCTGGCCGAAGCTGGATGTCCGCTTGAGTGCCTCGCGGCAGTGGTCGACCATTGATGAGGTACCGGGTCCTAACAACCGCCTGTCCCAGTTGCCCGCCTGGACCGCGACCGCAGGTGCAGATTGGCAGCCCACAGGCAGCCGATGGGCGACCGGGCTGCAATTCGCCTTCGAGAATGTCGGCCGTGCCCGCATCTCGCAGGAGCAATGGACCCGCCGTTCCAACAAGCGGGCGCTGGACGTCTACGGGTTGTGGACGGTCAGCAAGGAGATGCGAGTGCGTGTGTCTTGGCTTAACGTGCTGAAGCCACAGACGGTCACCGAAACCCAGTATGTGACCGACGCACTGTCCCAGGGTCAGGTGTTGCGACAGTCCCCATCCAGTGTGCTGCGAGTAGCCGTGGAAATGAAGCTGTAGTGAGTATTCCCAGGTGTGGGGCCGGAGCCTCGTGGTGGCCCGTGGTAAGAAGCACGTGCTTGATGTCGACGACCCGGAGTTGGTCTGGCCCGGGCATGAAGGCTCCATAACACTGCAACGCGCCAGCCGTGATCACCTGATGGGCTACGTGCGCGACGAGGTCCTACGCGACTATCAGGGCCGGCCGATCTTCGAGATCCACCCGATGTCGGGCGCGGTGTCCTACCGCGGGCAGTGGGCCGTGAGCTTTTGCCACCGGATGGGCCGAGGCCACATCGCGTTGGAGCTCAAAAAGCTGTACGAGGGCAATCCGCCGGCGGTTATCGAGCATTGGCATCGCTATGCAGTGTCTGGGAAAGTCGCCCAGGAGGACCGTGATCGCAACGGCAACGCGAACATCGCCGAGCGCGCGAAGGCGCTGGTGCAGGCCTTCCTGCGCTTGACCTGGGCGGTCGCACAGCTCGGCGACGCGCTTGGCCTCAGTTTTTCGCAGCGGGATGTCGGCGCCTTTGACACCGCTGCGGTTGAGTACAGAGGATGGTGGACGTTCCCAGAGCTGGGGCGCCTCAGCGACGTGGTTTCTCTGAACATCCCGGTCGGCGAGTTCCTTGAACGTGCCAAGGACATTGCGGTGATGCTGGAATTGCTCCAGGAGGCCCCGATGCGCAACGTCGTTCTGACTACGGGCCTTACCAAGAAGCAGCTCGGCGAGACAGGGACCATCAAGCTGCTGGGCACGCTGTCCCAGCTGGCGACGACCTGCAAGAAGTCGGGCCACCATTGGCCGGCCGACGTGGACCAGGTGGTGGCGGGCTGGGATAAGGATCTTCGGCTCGGCGCAATGGCGCGCCTCTACTCCCTCAACCAGTTGAGGCAGAAAGACGCTCACCGTACAGGCGACGGCTTTGCGGAGTCGCTGGCCAAAGACCTGAAGGCCTTTGGAATCGACCCTGCCGCCCACGCCGCGGGGTGGAGCGATGCAGTCGATGCAATGTTTGACGGCCTCATTGGCGACCTGAACGAGATCGCCGACCTGCTCGCCGTGTCGTGACGCTGCTTCCCTGCAGGGTAGGGGCCGAACGCTCCGATGAGGTCAGGCCGGGTCGCCAGCACGCGTTCGAGATGGCTCTCGGGCCACATCTCGACCTCGAGCCCGGTGTCGGACTGGTTGTGCTTCTCGATGGCGGCCACGGCATCCGGCGTGAACCGGCCGCTGGAAACGATCACGCAAACGTCCATACGCGGCGGCTCGCTTAACTCCTTCGCATCACGGCTCACGGGGATGCCTTTGGCCCACTTTTGGCCCACTTGCCGTTGCCGGATCGTGATCGAACTAGCAATCCAATGAAAAATGCCATGCAAATCAGAGACTTGCATGGCCATATCTGGTGCGCCCGGTTGGGATCGAACCAACAACCCCTGCCTTCGGAGGGCATCGCGCCGGCTCGTCAGCGAGGCCATTTCGTCGACCTACGGCAACCAGAGTCAACCAAGACCAAGAGTGTGTCCATGTGGTGTACGTGCACATCCCAGAACGCAGTGTTCATGCGCCTTGCGGGCGGTTCTCTTGGTTCTGCATCGCTCCAAACCTGGCACCGTTGATTACTGCATTGCGGTGAATCTGAGACAATCCGCGCTCAGGCGGAACGTCCTCGGTTCGATTCCTTGGATGGCCGTCTGAAGGACAGTCCGGTGTACCCAACCTGTACCCGTTACGACTAGCGATTGCGAAGGCGAGAGTTGGCGCACCGTTCCGCGGATCTTTGGATTCCGCCCCAGCCAACAGTCACCCGCCAAGCCGATTGTTAATGATGGTTTCGAGTTGGTCTCCGAGTTTGACCCAGGCCGCACGTTTCTCTTCCGCGTAGTCGTGATGCATGTAGTGTCGGCGTACCCTGCTGCCGGCCAGCACATGGTTTTGGCAGCGATCAATGATGTCGGGAAGAACGCCTAGGGCCTGCATCATGGTCGCGGCTGTACGGCGAAGGTCATGTGGCGTCCATTCGCCTTTGGTTCCCTGGGCGAGTACGAGGCTGTTGTCATTCCGCCTGTTCTTCAATGGGCCACTGCGGTTCTTGAACTGAGTCTGTCTGTCTCCAATCTGCTTGGAGACGCTCTTGACGCAGACATGTTGAGCCGGCGCCTCTCCTTTGGCGGTCCGTGCAGGAAAGCAGTACGGCGTGTCGCCCGTCAGTGCTTTCAGTGCCTTGAAATGACGGCTCGCGAAGTCGGAGAGGTAGACGCGCCAGTCGACACTAGTCTTGGTGTTGTCTGCTGGCACAAACCATTCGCGGGTATCCAGGTTGACATGCTCCCAGCGGGCCATCAGCAGTTCGCCAATGCGGCATGCTGTGCTGACGCAGATCCAAAGTGCGAGCTGGCTCTCTTTCTTGAGCGGGCGGGCGGTACCGTATTTCTGGCCTGCCGGCAGGGCTGCATAGACGGCCTCCATGCTTTCAAGGATGTCACGCAACTCCCTCAGTTCCTCTGCGGATAGAACCCGCTCGCGCGGTTTGTCGACGGCAGATCCGGGAGGGAGAATTTTCTCGATTTCCAGCAGTTCAGCTGGGTTGCCGTCGGCCATCAGGCCGCGCCACGGTTTGCGTTTTTCGGCCCAGGCGAACATCTGGACGATGTCGTTGTAGGTGCGAACGGTCTGGCGATGTACGCCACGTTTCACCATTTGACGAAGCAAGGCGCGCAGGTCGTGCTCAGTGACCTCGCGAACGGGGCTGGCACCAATGCTTGGCAGGACATCTTTCTCGAAGCTGCGGCGTATCTCAGCGTTACCGTCCGCGCGCGCAACGCCATCGCGCAGCCATGACTCATACATGGCACGCACAGGCTGGTCTTCTGCGTCTTTGCGCGCCACTTCCGCGATCACAGCTTCGACCTGCGCTTGCGCTTCAATCTTTGACGCTCGTTTGGCATCAGTGGGTCTAACGCCGGATCTCACAAGAGACCGGGCGTGATCGCGCTCCGTTCGTATGGCCTCTAACGTGTTCATCGGCCAGGTGCCGCAATAGTGCCAACTCACCTTTCCCTGCCACTTGAAGGCAAAGCGGAATGCGACAGACACGTCCCCGTCCAAGGACGTTCTTACTTCGCCGCTGAGACCATCTCCGTCGCTCAACGTGTCACCTTTCCATGCGGCGGGAACAGCCTGGAGTTCTTTTGCCGTCCAGCGGCGACCTTTGCCTTGGCGGGGGTAGCGAGTCATTTCGATAGCCTCCAATGGGTAAACCCATGTGTAAACCGGAACGCGGATTTTGGCGAATCGCGTTGCACGTCGTAAAATGAACTATCGGCTATAACTAATTGATTTTCCAGGGGATTTGTCGTCCAGTGGTGTCCCTGAAAATTCGGGGAATTTCGCGTTTAATAGGATGGCTTGGAAGAGGTCGGGGAAGCGCGCGCACAAGGCCTTGATGCGCTTGAGCGCCTGGGCTGGCGAGCTGCGATGGCCGGGGGCGATCCACTTCACCTCGTCGTTGGCCTCGACCAACTCGGCTTCGAGGATGCGGATGCGGGTCAGCAGGTATTCGCAGTCGCGCGCGGCCATGGCCTGCAGCTCCGCCTCGTCGTCGCTTTCGGCGTGGGGGTAGCGCTCTTGCACCATGCGCGCGAGCGCTGCCTCAAGCTCGGGCAAGGTGGGGGCAGGGGCTTCAGCCATGGCGAGACCTGAGAAAGCGGCACGAAGCCAGTGTTTCGACCGCGGCCCGCAGAACTTGAGGCTTGGGCCAGTCGGTGACGGTTTTTCGACCCACCCGCCTGGGCTTGTCCTAGGGTGCAAGGCGCGGCCGGGCTGGTCACAATGCCCGGCCCTGTCTTGTCATGCAGTCCCTCCACAAGCCAGCCTGCTTTGCCACACTGCACACGACACGGACCCCGTATGAGCACTCAAGACAGTTTCCTGAACCGGCGCGGCTTTGTCGCGGGATCGCTGAGCCTGGGGGCTGCCTTGGCCCAAGCCGCTGAACCGGCCGCGTCTGCGACGCCCTTGCCGCCCGGCCGCCTCGATGCCCTCGACCTGCAAGGTGTCCAGCAAGGTCTGGCCAGCGGTCAGCTGAGCGCTGAAAGCCTGACCCGCCATTACCTGCGTCGCATCAATGCGCTGGATCGCCAGGGGCCGCAGCTGCGCTCGGTCATCGAGCTCAATCCGCAGGCCCTGGCTCAAGCGATCGAGCTGGACCGCGAACGCCGCGACAAGCGCCGTGGCCCGCGCGGTCCGCTGCACGGCGTGCCGGTGCTGCTCAAAGACAATATCGCCACCGAAGATGCCATGAGCACCACGGCCGGCTCGCTGGCGCTGGCCGGCCTGCACGCCAGCCGCGATGCCTTTCTGGTCACGCGCCTGCGCGCCGCCGGTGCCGTCATCCTGGGCAAAACCAATCTCAGCGAATGGGCCAATATCCGTTCGAGCCGCTCGACCAGTGGCTGGAGCAGCCGCGGCGGCCAGACCCGCCACCCCCATCTGCTGGCGCGCAATCCCAGCGGCTCCAGCTCCGGCTCGGCCGTGGCCGTGGCGGCCGGCCTGTGCGCCTTGGCGGTCGGCACCGAGACCGACGGCTCAATCATTTCTCCCGCCAGCATCTGCGGCATCGTCGGTCTCAAGCCCACGGTCGGCCTGGTCAGTCGCAGCGGCGTCATCCCGATCTCGGCCAGTCAGGACACGGCTGGCCCCATGACCCGCCACGTCCGCGATGCCGCTGCCTTGCTGCAGGTGTTGGCCGCTCCCGACACTGAGGACCGCGCCACCGCCGCCGCACCCAAGCCAGCCGATTACCTCACTGGCCTGCGCAAGGACGCCCTGCGCGGTGCCCGCATCGGCGTGCTGCGCGGCGCCCAGCCGCCCCAGCCCCAGGTCAATGCCTTGTTCGAGCAGGCCCTGGCCGTGCTCAAGGCCCAAGGGGCGGTGCTGATCGATCAGGACCTCAAGATTCCGCACCAGGAAAAGTACGGCGACAGCGAAATGACCGTGCTCATGCACGAGTTGAAGGTCGGCCTGGCCGAGTACCTGGCCGCCTATCAGCCCGATGCGCCGGTCAAGGATCTGGCCGGCCTGATCGCCTGGAACCAGGCCCATGCCAAGACCGTCATGCCCTTCTTCGATCAGGAGTTGTTCGAGATGTCCCAGGCCACACAGGGCCTGGACAGTGAGGACTACCGCAAGGCGATCGAGAACAACCAGCGCTACGCCCGCAAGGAAGGCCTGGACGCCTTGTTCGCCGAGCATCAGCTCGACGCCGTGGTGGCGCCCTCGGGCAATCTGGCCTGGCTCACCGACCCGTTACTGGGCGACCACTTCACCGCGGGCGGCTTCACCTCGCCCTTTGCCGTGGCTGGCTACCCGCATCTGACGGTGCCCATGGGCTTGGTGGGCGAACTCCCTGCCGGCATTTCTTTCGGTGGCCTGGCCTGGCAGGAAGCCAAGCTGCTGGCCTACAGCTATGCCTATGAGCAAGCCAGCCTCAAGCGGGCGGCGCCGAAGTTCTTGAGCAAGGTCTGAGCTCGGGCCGACCGGCACCATAGGAAAAGCCCGGCATGACCGGGCTTTTTTTGCGCTTGTTCGCAGGTTCAGCCTTCGCGCAAGCATGCGCTCAGGCCTGAACGAGGCACAGGATGCTGCGCAGGCAGGTGAGACTGATCGCTATCGGCCATCGCGCAAGCATGCGCTCCGGCACTGAACGAGGCACAGCATGCTGCGCAGGGAGGGTGCTCTGTCCACATCAGCCTTCGCGCAAGCATGCGCTCAGGCCTGAACGAGGCACAGGATGCTGCGCAGGCAGCATCCTGTGTCCACGTTCAGTCCTCGTTGTTGAAGACGAGTTTGACTTCGTGGTGCTGCTTTTCGCCGCTGGCTTCGAAGCGCCAGTCCATCAGGGCGTTGGTGACCGAGCGGTCGAAGACCTTGCGCGGCTGCGCTTCCAGGATGTCCACGCCGGTGACCTTGCCGTCGCCGTCGATGGCCATCTTGGCGGTCACGGTGCCGCGGGTGATGGATTGCTTCTCGGCTTCACGCGGGAACTCGGGCGGCACCTTCTTGACGATCTTGGGCGCGGCGTGGGCGCTCAGGGCCAGCGCCACGGTGGCGGCGAACAGGCCTGCAGCGCGCAGCAGGGAGAAGGGGGCGGCGGCGGGGGTGCTTGTGTACTTCATGGTGCGGGTCTCGACTGCAGAAATAGAGGGATGTGAAACAAAGAAAAGAGGGACGGGAAACTGAAGGGCGCTCAGGCCGGCACGGCGCGGAAGAAGCCTACGGCGTCGAGCAGGCGCGAGGAGCTGGTCTTGAGGGCGTCGGTCGAACGACCGAGCTCATCGACCAAGGTGGTGTTCTGCTGTGTGGTGCGGTCCAGCTCGTTCATGGCGTTGTTGACCACGCCGACACCGGCTGCCTGCTCCTGGGCCGAGTGCGAGATTTCCTCGATCAGCTGGCCCATATTGTTGACTTCGTCGACGACGCTGCGGATGGTGACGCCGGCGTTGTTGACCAGGGCGGTGCCGTTCTCGACCTTGACGGACGATTCCTGGATCAGCACCTTGATTTCCTTGGCCGCGGCGGCCGAGCGCGAAGCCAGGGCGCGCACTTCGGAGGCCACGACCGCGAAGCCGCGGCCATGCTCGCCGGCGCGCGCCGCTTCCACGGCCGCGTTCAGGGCCAGGATGTTGGTCTGGAAGGCGATGCCATCGATGACGCCGATGATGTCGCCGATCTTGCGCGAGCTGGCGCTGATCTCTTCCATGGTGTCGACCACCTTGGCCACCACCGCGCCGCCGGCCGATGCCGACTGGCGCGCCTTGGTGGCGATGCCGGCGGCGCGGCGGGTCAGGTCGCTGGCGCCGTTCAGGTTGGCGGCAATCTGCTCCACCGAGGCGGCGGTGTTCTGCAGGCTGGCGGCCGAGCGGGCGTTGCGGTCCGACAGATTGACGTTGTTGTCGGCGATGTCGGAGGAGTTCTGCGCCACCTCGCCGGCGGCGTCGCTGACGCTGCTGACCACGCCGGTCAGCGCCGCCTGCATGTCCTGCATGGCACGCAGCATCTGCGCCAGTTCGTCATGGCCTTCCGCGTGGATGGCCAGGGTCAGGTCTCCTGCGCTGATGGCCTCGGCTGCAGCTTGGGCACGGCGCGCCGGCAGCACGATGGAGCGGGCAATCACCAGGCCGCCACCGACGCCGATCACCACCGCCACCAACACCAAGACGCCGGTCAGCAGCACAGCATTGCGGGCCATCTCGCCACCGGAGATGGCCAGGTCACGGGCACTCTCGAACTGCAGCTCGACCAGACCCTTGAGGCCTTCTTGGTATGCCTGCTGAGCCGGGCGCACATCGGTGATCAGGCTTTCACGCGCCTCGTCCGGGCTGCCGTCCTTCTGGATCTTCTGGAACTTGGCCACAGCGCCAACAAAGGCGGTCTTGCGCTCACGCACCTGGCGCACCAGGTCTTTTTCCTTGTCGCCGACCAGGCTGGCCTCGACGTCGTTGATCTGCTTGTCGCTCTCGGCCAGGGCGGCTTCGATGGCGGCCTTCTGCTTCTTGATCTGGCGTGCTTCGTCGAGCAGCAGCAGGTCGCGCGAGGCGCGAGCGATCACATTGACCTGTTCCTCAAGTGCATTGGCCGAGGCGATCTTGACCAGGCTGGAGTTGGCCGTCAGGTCCAAGTCCTTGGCGAGGCGGCTGGCCGTGTTGGCGCCATAGCTCCCGATCGCGATCAGCAGAAGAATCAGGAGGCCGTAGCTCACGGCCAGACGCTGGCTGATGCGCAGCTGGGTCAGAAAATTCATCGATGAATCCCTCGTCAAGAACTGCTTGTTGTGGTGGCGGCGGCGCCGATGTGGCGTGCTGCTGCGGCCGGGCACCCCGGCGGGGCGCTTGCGATGCCTGGGACGCTATCGGCGCCACACACTGAGTTCTTGATGCGGGATTCCATGGATTCCTGAGTGGCCTGTGACATATGTCGCAGTGGCGGCTCGGAGTCCAGAAACAGGACGATTTGGGGCGGGCCGCACGGCAAACTGCGGACGCCAGTCTGCCTTCGCCGCGCGCTTGTGGGGCGGAGGCAAAGACCGATCGCGTGAACGATTTCGCGCCACAGCTCGATGGCATCCCCGGTTCAGGGGCTTGCTGTTGGCGCCGGGGCTGTGCGCCAGCCTCAGGCGGCGGTGCGGAACTGCCTCATATTGGCAGCCAGGCCATGGGCCTGGCCGTGCAGAGCCGCAGAAGCCGCGGTGGACTGCTCCACCAGCGCAGCGTTCTGGCTGGTCATCTCCTCCAGCGCCTGCATGGCGTGCTCGACATGGTCCAGATGGCCGCCCTGTTCCATGGCGCTGGCTTGCAGCTGCTCCATCAGGTCGCGGACCTGGTAGACGCCGGCAATGATCTCGTTCATCTGCTGACCGGCGCCCTGGGCGCGGGTCGAGCCGGCCTCAGCCTTGCGCACCGAGGCCGAGATCAGGCTGTTGATTTGATGGGCGGCATCGCTGCTGCTCTGGGCCAAATGCCGCACCTCGGCGGCCACGACGGCGAAACCCTTGCCCTGTTCGCCAGCGCGCGCGGCCTCGATGGCGGCATTCAAGGCCAGGATGTTGGTCTGGCGGGCGATGCCGTCGATCACGCCGGTGATCTCGCCGATCTGTTGGGCGGCACTGCGGATCTCGGCCATGTCCTGGACCATCTGCTGCACCGCGCTGCCGCCGGCCGAAGCCTGCTCGGCTGTGGTTGCACTCAGGCGTGCGGCCTGGGCGGCGCTGCCTTGGGTTTGCCGCAGGCTGGCAACCATGGCGCTCATGCGCTGGCTGGTGGCCTGCAGGCGCGCGGCTGAACTTTCGGTGCGGCGGGACAGGTCCTGATTGCCGCTGGAGATCTGCGTGGAGGTGATGCTGACGCTGTCCACGCCCTGGCGCACGGCCTCCACCATATCGCGCAGGCGCTCGGTCATGGTGCTCAAGGCGGCGTTCATGCGGCCCAGCTCGGTGTCTTGTTCAGTGCGCTCTTCGGCCCCGAGGCGTGCCGGGCTGCTCAGGTCACCGCGCGCCACGGCCGAGGCGAGATGGACCACCTCGCCCAGCGGGCCGGTGATGGATCGCGTCACCCGCCAGCCCAGCAGGCCTGCGGCCAGCACGAGTGCCGCGATCAGGACCAGCAGCTGGCGCCGGCTTTTCAGATAGGTTTCATTGGCCAGCCGGGCTTCGGCTTGTGCGGCCTTCAGGCTGAGGTCGGCCAGCTGCAGCATCAGGCCGCGCGCATCAGCAAAGCGGCGCGCGCCTTCGCTGGTGATCAGATCGATGGCTGCTGGGCCGGCGCCCACTTGAACAAAGGCTTGCACGCCCTGGCGCAGGGTGCTGTAGTGACGAATTGCCTGGACGGTGTCCTTGAACAGCGCCTGCTCTTCCGGGCTGCGCAGCTGGGCCTCGTAGGCGCTGCTGATCTGTTTCAGCTCCAGATCGACAGCGTCGATCTGGCTCGCCACGGCCGCCACCTGATCGCGCTCGCTCATGGCCATCAGGTAGTCCAGCGAATGGCGTCGGGTTGCCAGTTCCGCCAGGCGCAAGCTGTCGGAAACGCCTTGCAGGTGGACGGCGTTGATGTTCTGTGCGCTGGTGTCGATCTGCTGCTGGCGCACGATCGAGAACGCCCCCAGAAACGCCAGGGCCGCGGCCAGCAAGCCAAAGGACAAGCTCAGCCTGCGTGCAATAGACCACTCGGCCCGGAACATCCGGCTTGCCAAGGGTGGGAACTGGGCCAGAGCCCGTCGAGAAAACATGCCAACTCCAAAAACTGCAGGAACGATGGGCCGGCAGTTTGTGCTTGCTGTGTGACCAGGGCGTTACCCGGCTCGGCCTGGGCGGCGCGTGCAGCGCGGCTGCGTGAACAATTGCCGCTTCAATTCCAATCAATCCACGCGTTGGTCTTTGCTCTGCAGCACGTCGACCGGCCGCACATCGGGCGCGCCTCGTGGCTGGTTGCCCCAGGCATTGCGCACGAAGCTGGCCAGTGCCGCTTGCTCGCTGTCATTGAGCAGGCCCGCAAAGGGCGGCATGCCGAAGGGGCGGGGGTTGCCTTCGGTCGAAGGTGCAAAGCCGCCGCGCTGAATGATGCGCAGCAAATTGGCTGGGTTGGCCATCAGCACGGCGCGGTTGCCGGCCAGGGCCGGGTAGATTCCAGCCACGCCGCGGCCTTGCTCGCCGTGGCAGCTGGCGCAGTGGTCGGCATAGAGCTGCGCGCCTTGCTCGCGTAACTTCAATTCTGCGCGGCGTTCGGGCACGGCTGCGGGCTTGCTGTGCTGGGGCAAGGCCTGCAGGTACACGGTCATGGCGGCCAGATCGGCATCACTGAGGTGCTGGGTGCTGCCGCGTATCACCTCGCTCATGGGGCCAAGCGCGCTGGCCTGATCGTTGCGGCCGCTCTTCAGCCATTGCTGCAGGGCTTGCGGGCTCCAGCCAGCAACGCTGGCTTCGGCCGGGTCGTGCAGCGAGGGGGCGTACCAGCCCAGCGCATCGAGCATGCCGCCGGAGAAGTCGTTCAGGCCAGAGGTGGCGCCCAGGCTGTTGCGGCTGGCATGGCAGGCATTGCAGTGGCCCAGACCCTGGCTCAGGTAGGCGCCACGGTTCCATTCGGCCGAGCGTTGCGCATCGGGCTGGAACACGGCCGGCCGGAAGTAGAGCGCCCGCCAGACCGCCAACGCGGCCTGCGTGTTGTAGGGAAAACGCAGCTCATGCTCGCGCCGCGGCTGGGCCACGGCGGGCAGGCTTTGCAGGTAGGCGAACAGCGCATCAGAGTCTTCGCGCGTGACCAGGGCGTAGTTGTCGTAGGGGAAGGCGGGCGTCAGCAAGCGGCCGTCGCGGCCACGGCCGTTGTGCAGGGCGGCCCAGAATTCATCGGCACTCCAGCGGCCCAGGCCGGTCTCGGCATCGGGTGTGAGGTTGGAGGTGAAGACACTGCCGAAAGGCGTGGGGATGGCGCGGCCGCCGGCGTACTCGGCACCGCCACGGGCGGTGTGGCAGCCCATGCAGTTGCCTGCGCGGGCCAGGTAGGCGCCGCGCTCGATCAGGGCTGGGCTCGATTGAAACGGCGTGGCGCGCGGCGCGCTCTCGTCCAGGTGGTTGAGGCGCTGCACCGCCAGGGCGGCGAGCAGCAGGCCGGCGCCGAGCACGCCGAGGATCTTGTATCGGAGCTTCATTTACTTGAGCCCCCCGCATTCCATGGGCAGGGGCGCGGGCAGGCTGTCGGCCGGGCGGGCGCCGGCGGGCATGGGCTGGCCGGCCAGCCAGTGCGAGATGGCGTTGATCTCTTCTTCTTTGAGCTGCTTGGCGATCCAGGCCATGCAGTCGGGCGCCACGGCGCGGCGCTGGCCGCTACGCCAGGCGCCGAGCTGGCCGTTGAGATAGTCGCGCGGCAGGCTCAGCAGGCCTGGGATGAAGGGCTGGACGCCGGTCAGCTGCTGACCGTGGCACTGCACACAGGCCGGCAGCTTGCGCGCTGGGTCACCCTTGAGCACCAGCTCTTGTCCACGGCTCAGCGCCGCAGCGGGCAGGGCCGGGGTTTGGGGCGGCGGGTAGGGCAGGTGAAGGCCGGCGAAGTAGCCGGCCAGCTCGTTCAGGTAGGCATCGCTCAAGGGGTCGACCAGATCGCTCATCAAGCCGTAATGGCGCCGGCCATCGCGGAAGTTGAGCAATTGCTTGTAGAGGTAGCCCTGCGGCTTGCCTGCCAGGCGCGGGTAGTAGCCGTCGGCGGCGGCGCGGCCTTGCTGGCCGTGGCACTGGGTGCAGGCCAGGGCGCGCTGGGCGATCGTGTCCTCGACGGCGGCGGCTGGGGCCGCGTTGGTTGATGCGGCGCAGAACAGGCTCAGCAGCAGGCTCGCTGCGGCCAGACGCGCACGGGCAAAAGGAAGAAGGGAAGGCATGGCGGGATTATCCCCGTCACCTCCGGCCGGGCACAGGCGCAGAACTGCCGCAAAACATATGGAGCAGAGGGCGCTCAGCGCTGCGCCAACTGCGCTCGGGCCATCTCGCCCAGCGCGGCGATAGCCGCTTCCCAGGTCGGGCTCCAGGGGTGGCCACAGTTCAGGCGCAGGCAGGCGGCAAACTCACCCTGAGCCGAGAACAGCGGCCCCGGTGCCAGGCTGAAGCCTTGTTCGCGTGCGAGCGGAAGCAGGGCCAAGCTGTCGCAGCCGGCGGGCAGCTCCAGCCAGAGGAAGTAGCCGCCCGCCGGTTGGCTGACGCGGCTGCCGGCCGGCATGTGGCGGGCCAAAGCAGCGGTCATGCTGCGCATCTGCCGCGCCAGGGCTTCGCGCAAACGACGCAGATGGGCATCGAAGCTGCCGTCCTGCAGATACTCGGCTAGGGCAGCTTGCGCCGGCAGCGAGCTGCTCAGGCTGCTCATCAGCTTGCTGCGCTGCAGCTGTGGCGCCCAGCGCCCGCCCAGGGCCCAGCCGATGCGATAGCCCGGCGCCAGGCATTTGGAAAACGAGCCGCAGTGCAGAACGCCGCCGCGCTGCTCATACGCCTTGGCGGGCAAGACCGGTTCGGCGCCGTGGTGCAGCTCGGCGTAGACATCGTCTTCGATCAAGGCCACGCCTTCAGCTTCCAGCAAGGCCACCAAGGCGCGCTTCTTGTCGGGCGGCAGGGTGCAGCCCAGCGGGTTCTGGAAGCTGCTCATCAACCAACAGGCACGCGGCCGGTGCTGCGCGATCAGTCGGGCCATGGCCCGCAGATCGGCGCCCTCGGCACGGTCGGTGGGCACTTCGATGGCCTTGAGGCCGAAGCGCTCCAGCGCCTGCAGCGCGGCATAGAAGCAGGGAGACTCCACCAGCACAGCATCGCCCGGCCGGGTCACCGTCTGCAGGCAGAGCTGCAAGGCTTCGAGTGCGCCGTTGGTGATGACGATGTCGTCCGGTGCCACGCTCAGGCCCAGGCGCAGATAGCGCAGGGCGATCTGACGCCGCAGGGTTTCCAGGCCCAGGGGCAGCTCGGCGCTGATCTGCCAGGGTTCCAACTTGCGCATGCCGGCGCCCAGGGCCAGGCGTAGGCGCTCCAGTGGAAACAGCTCGGTGGCGGGGAAGGCTGAACCGAGTGGCAGCAGGCCGCGTTCGCGGCTGCTCTGCAGCAGTTCGAAGATCTGCTCGCTGATGGTCGGTGGCGCTGCTTCAGCGGCTTGAGCGGCGGGCGCTTGCCGCGACGGGCTTGGCGCCGCTCCGGCATGGGCGCTGACAAAGTAGCCCGAGCGGGCCGCGGCCTGGACCAGGCCGCGCGCTTCCAGCTGGTGGTAGGCCTGGAACACCGTGGCGGCGCTGAGGCCGCGGCTTCGGCAGGTCTGGCGCACCGAGGGCAGGCGGTCGCCGGCGCGCAGGGCGCCTTGCGCGATCATGCCGGCCAATTCATCGGCCAGCTGCTGGTAGCGAGGGGTCACGCGGGCGTGCTGTTGCTTGGATAGCTGCGTGCGCCGAAGATGGCCGAGCCAATGCGCACCATCGTCGCGCCTTCCAGCACGGCTGCTTCCAGATCGGCGCTCATGCCCATGGACAAGGTGTCCAGGTCGCTGAACAGGGTCAGGTCTTGCCGCTTCAGGTCGGCCAGCAGCTCGGCCAGGGCGCGGTGCGGCTGGCGCTGCGCTTCAAAGTCAGCAGCCGCCTCCGGCACGGCCATCAGGCCGCGCAGGCGCAGGCGCGGCAGGGCGGCGACCGTGCGCGCCAGCGCGGGCAGCTCGGCTGGGGCGATGCCGCTCTTGCTGGCCTCGCCGCTGATATTGATTTGCAAGCAAATGTTCAGCGGCGGCAGCGTGGCCGGGCGCTGTTCGGAGAGGCGTTGTGCCGTCTTGAGCCGGTCCACGCTGTGCACCCAGTCGAAGGCCTCGGCCACCGGCCGGGTCTTGTTGCTTTGCAAGGGGCCGATCAGGTGCCAGGCCAGCTGTGACCGGAGGTCTGCGAGCTCGGCGATTTTGTCCAGGCCCTCTTGCACATAGTTTTCACCGAAGGCGCGCTCGCCCGCCGCGTGGGCCTCGCGCACCGCTGCGCCGGGGAAGGTCTTGCTGACGACCAGGAGGCTCACGCTATGCTGCGCGCGCCCTGCACGCTCGCAGGCTGCTGCGATGCGACGGTGCTGTTCTTGTATGTTGTTCGCTATCGTCGCCATAATGGCCCAGGCTCTTTCTCACAATCATGGACATCACTCAACTGCTCGCATTTTCGGTCAAGAACAAGGCCTCTGACTTGCACCTTTCGGCCGGCCTGCCCCCGATGATCCGCGTGCATGGGGATGTGCGTCGCATCAATGTCGAAGCCCTGGAACACCGCCAGGTGCACGACATGGTCTACGACATCATGAACGACTCCCAGCGCAAGATCTACGAAGAGTCGCTGGAAGTGGACTTCTCGTTTGAGATCCAAGGCCTGGCGCGCTTCCGGGTCAATGCCTTCAATCAGAACCGCGGCGCTGGCGCCGTGTTCCGGACCATTCCGAGCAAGATCCTCTCGCTGGAACAGCTCAACGCACCCAAGATCTTTGCCGAGCTGGCCCTGCGCCCGCGCGGCCTGGTGCTGGTGACTGGCCCCACGGGTTCGGGCAAGTCCACCACCTTGGCCGGCATGGTCAATCACCTCAACGAGAACGAGTACGGCCACATCCTGACCATCGAGGACCCGATCGAGTTTGTCCACGAGTCCAAGAAGAGCCTGATCAACCAGCGCGAGGTCGGCCCGCACACCATGAGCTTTGCCAACGCGCTGAAGTCAGCGCTGCGCGAGGACCCGGACGCCGTGCTGGTCGGTGAAATGCGTGACCTGGAAACGATTCGTCTGGCCCTGACCGCCGCGGAAACCGGCCACTTGGTCTTCGGTACCCTGCACACCTCGTCTGCCGCCAAGACCGTGGACCGTATCGTCGACGTCTTCCCCGCGGCCGAAAAAGAAATGGTGCGGGCCATGGTGTCCGAGTCCCTGGTGGCCGTGATCTCGCAAAGCCTGTGCAAGCTGAAGGACGGCTCGGGCCGGGTGGCGGCGCACGAGATCATGTTGGGCACCTCGGCCATTCGCAATCTGATCCGCGAGAACAAGGTCGCGCAGATGTACTCGGCCATCCAGACCGGCAATGCGGTTGGCATGCAAACGCTGGACCAGAACCTGACCGACCTGGTCCGCCGCAACATCATTGCGCCTGCCGAGGCGCGGGCCAAGGCCAAGTTCCCGGAGAACTTTCCGGGCTAAAGCCCGGAAAGCTCGACGTGACTCATGTGGCTGCCGCTACGTGAGTGACGGCAAAACTTCCCTGGCTGATCTCGGCACCGGCGGCGCACCAGCCTGCTACATTGCCGGCGGTCAATTCAAGCAGACGGTTAGGACGACTCATTCATGGAACGCGATCAGGCCTCGAAATTCATCAACGATCTGTTGCGCCTGATGGTCTCGCGCAAGGGCTCGGACCTCTTCCTGACGGCCGACTTCCCGCCCGCCATCAAGGTCGATGGCAAGGTCACCAAGGTTTCGCCCCAGCCCCTGAGCGGCCAGCACACTCTGCAGCTGGCGCGTTCCATCATGAACGACAAGCAGGCGGCCGAGTTCGAGCGCAGCAAGGAGTGCAATTTCGCCATCTCGCCGCAGGGCATCGGCCGTTTCCGGGCCAATGCCTTTTTGCAGCAAGGCTCGGTGGGCCTGGTGTTGCGCACGATTCCGGCCGAGCTGCCGACCATCGCCTCGCTCGATCTGCCCAAGGTCTTGCGCGAGGTGGTGCAGTTCAAGCGCGGTCTGGTGATCGTGGTCGGTGCCACCGGTTCTGGCAAGAGCACCTCGCTGGCGGCCATGATCGATGAGCGCAACCAGACCACCTACGGTCACATCATCACCATCGAAGACCCGATCGAGTTCGTGCATCCGCACAAGAACTGCATCGTCACCCAGCGTGAGGTCGGCATCGACACCGACACCTGGGAGTCGGCGCTGAAAAACTCGCTGCGCCAGGCGCCCGATGTCATCTTGATGGGCGAGTTGCGCGACCGCGAGACCATGGAGCATGCCGTGGCCTTCGCCGAAACCGGCCACCTTTGCATGGCCACCTTGCACGCCAACAGCGCCAATCAGGCCCTGGACCGCATCATCAACTTCTTCCCTGAAGAGCGCCGCAACCAACTGCTGATGGACCTCTCGCTCAATCTGCGCGCCTTGGTGTCGCAGCGGCTGCTGCCGCGCCGTGAGGGCAAGGGTCGGGTGGCGGCGGTCGAGATCCTGCTCAACACACCCTTGGTGTCCGACCTGATCTTCAAGGGTGAGGTCGGTGAGATCAAGGAGATCATGAAGCGCTCGCGCGAGCAAGGCATGCAGACCTTTGACCAGGCCTTGTTCGACCTCTACGAGAGCGGCAAGGTCACTTACGAAGACGCGCTGCGCAACGCCGATTCGGTCAATGACCTGCGCCTGCAGATCAAGCTCAACAGCGAGCGTGCCCGCTCTGGCGATCTGAGCTCGGGCACCGAGCATTTCTCGATTCTCTGAGTCCTGCGATCGGCCCGGTGCCGGGCTTGGTTTAGAGTCCGGCCATGAGCACGATCAACCCCCGCAGCTACGACAGCACCCCCCCGCTTCGCCTGGCCTTCCTGGGCCTCGGCGTCATGGGCCATCCGATGGCCGGCCACCTGGCTCGCGCCGGACATGAGCTCCGTGTCTACAACCGCACGTCGGCCAAGGCGCAGGCCTGGGTCGCCGAGTTCGGAGGGCAGATGGCGCCGACCCCGGCCTTGGCCGCACAAGGTGCCAGTCTGGTGTTTGCCTGCGTCGGCAATGACGATGACTTGCGCTCGGTGGTGCTCGGAGAACAGGGCGCGTTTGCCGGCATGGCGCCGGGCAGTGTCTTTGTCGATCACACCACGGCCTCGGCCGAGGTGGCGCGCGAGCTTCACGCAGAGGCTTTGAAGCGAGGCCTGCACTTCGTTGACGCGCCGGTCTCCGGCGGCCAAGCTGGCGCGGTCAATGGCGCTTTGACCGTGATGTGCGGCGGTGACGCTCAGCCCTTTGAACAGATGCGGCCGGTGGCCCTGGCTTTTGCCAAGGCGGTCACGCGGGTCGGTGAGTCGGGCGCTGGTCAGTTGGCCAAGATGGTCAACCAGATCTGCATCGCCGGCCTGGTGCAAGGCCTGGCCGAGGCGATTGCCTTCGGTGACAAGGCCGGCCTGGACATGAAGCAGGTGCTTGAGGTCATCGGCAAGGGCGCAGCCCAAAGCTGGCAGATGGACAACCGCGGCAAGACCATGGTCGACGGCAAGTTTGACTTCGGCTTTGCCGTCGACTGGATGCGCAAGGACCTGGGCCTGGTGCTCGACGAGGCGCGCCGCAATGGCGCCCGCCTGCCGGTGACGGCCGTGGTCGACCAGTTCTATGCCGATGTGCAGGCCGATGGTGGTGGCCGGCTGGACACGTCCAGCCTGATCCAACGCTTGACCTGAGCGCGCGCGGCGCAGGCGCGCCGCCAGGCTGAGGCTTTACTTGGAGGGCTGCTCGACGCGCTTGGGCGTCAGGCGAGCCAGCTCTTCCTCGCTGATGATTTCGAAGGCGCGCACCACTTTCTGCACGCCGCTGACGCCACGGGCGATCTCGACAGCGCGCTTGGCCTCGCGCTCGGAGACGCGACCCATCATGTAGACGCTGCCGCGCTCGACCACCACATAGAAGGCATTCGAGATCAGGTCGCGTGCATCAACGAGGCTGATCTTGATCTTGCTGGCCAGGGTGACGTCGCTGGCCCGGCTGCTCAGCGAGCTGTTGCCCAGCACGGCGGTTTCATTGAGCACATGGCGCACGTTCTCGACCTCGCCGGCGATCTTTTCGATGCGGGCGCGCTCGGCCTCGCTGGCCACCTCGCCGGTCAGCAGCACCATGCGGTTGTAGGCGTTGACGTTGACATGGCCCTTGTCTCCGACCTGCTCGCGGATGCGCGCCGCGGTCTTGAACTCGATGCCTTCATCCTCGACCTGGGTGCCCGAGGTGCGGCGGTCGGTGGCGACGAAGGCGCCGCCCATCATGGCACCCCCCAACACCAAGGGGGCGCAGGCCGAGCTGACAAAGGCGGCGCTCAATGCGAGCAGCAAGACGCGGGTGCGGGCAGAGCGAATTGGAAGCAGTTTCATGGCGTGGGGGTCCGGTGATGTGTGAAGGGGTGCTGGGCTGATCACTCGCCCGCACCCAGCAGTTGCAGGTCGACGGCGTCACACAGGCAATGCGCGAGCAGGCGCTGCGCTTCGGCAACGCGCGCGGCGCGGCTGTGGGGCACGCGGATCTGCACATCGGTGTCTTGAAGCAGCGCTCGCATGGGGTCATTGCCTCCGCCGGTGAGGGCGATCACGCTCATCTCCTGCGCATGGGCGGCCTCCAGTACGGGGGCCCAGCGGTTCTGCAATTCGGCTTGTGCTTCGAACAGCAGCAGCAGGTCACCAGGGTGGCCGTGGGTCTGTACCTGCCGGGTCAGCGCTTCTTCGGCATTGCTGCCGTGGGCTTGGGCATCGAGGGCCCAAGCGGCCAGTCCGGGGCGTTCCTGCTCGAAGCGGCCGACCAGCAGGGCCGCCATATAACTGGCATCCAGGGCGGACAGTCCTTGGCCGCAGCAGAGCACGCGGCCACCGCTGGTGATGCCTTCGATCAGCATCTGTGCGGCGTCGGCCAGGGGGCGCGACAGATTCTCGGCCACCTGATACAGCAGGTCGGCACTTTCGAAGAACTGGGTTTGGATTCTTTGCTCTAGCATGTGGCGGGATCATAAGCGAGTGCAGGCAAACCCTGGTTCCAGGGGCCGCCGGCTCCTCAGGTGCTGCCGTCTGCACCCGGCGGCAGCAGCGGAGGTTCAGGTTCAGTCGGAACCGCCATCGAAGGCGGCCACCAGCCATTCGATCTGATCGCCGTCGATCGCCACCACATCAAAGCGGCAGGGCGGCGAGCTGGCATGGCGCAGCAGGTAGTGCTGGGCTGCGTAGATGAGCCGGGCCTGCTTGCGGCTGCCGACGCTGGCGGCTGCGCCGCCATGCCCGAGGCCGGCTCGGGCGCGCACTTCCACGAAGACCAGGGTACCGTCGCGGGCGCGCAGAATCAGGTCGACCTCGCCGGCGCGGGCACCGCGCCCCGCGGCGACCCGATAATTGCGCTCCAGCAGTTGCAGGCCTTGGGCCTGCAGATGGCGCAGGGCCGCATCTTCGCCGGCCTGGCCCAGGCGTTGGCGCGCCGTTGGCCGGCCGCTTGTTTCTTGCGTTCCGCCGGTCGCCGGCGAGACTGCCTTTTTCGGAGAAGCCCACTTGAACATCGATGCCTCCCTGCTCCTGCAGGCGGCTGCTGCCGCCGCGGGTGGCCAGCAGTATCCTGCAGCCACACTCTATGTGGTGGCCACACCCATCGGCAATCTGGCGGACATCAGCCTGCGCGCCGTGCATGTGCTGGGCCTGGTCGATGCGGTGGCCTGCGAGGACACGCGGGTCAGCGCTGGCCTGCTGCGCCATCTGGGCCTGCACAAGCCGCTGATCAAGCTGCACCAGCACAACGAGCATGAGGCCAGCGCCGAGCTGCTGACGCGGCTGCAGCAGGGCGAACGCATCGCTTACATCAGCGACGCTGGCACGCCGGCCATCTCTGACCCTGGCGCTGTGCTGGTCGCGGCGGTGGCCGCTGCGGGCCTGCGCGTGCTGCCCTTGCCCGGGGCCAGCAGCACGGTGACCGCACTCAGTGTGGCCGGTGACACGGCGGCCGAGGGTTTCGAGTTTGCGGGCTTTCTGCCGACTAAGACCGCCGAGCGGCGCAGCGCCCTGCAGGCCTTGACCGGCAGCCGGCACAGCCAGGTCTTGTTTGAGGCGCCGCATCGCATCGAGGCGCTGCTGGCCTTGTTGGCCGAGCTCTGCCCCGAGCAGACCGTGACCGTTTGTCGCGAGCTGACCAAGCAGTTCGAGACTGTGCACACGGCGCCGGCGGCCAGCCTGCCGGCCTGGTTGGCCGCCGATGCGCAGCGCGAGCGCGGCGAGTTCGTGTTGGTGCTGCATGCCGTGCGTGCCAGCCAGGCCGCCGCCGATGAGCTGCCGGCCGAGACCTTGCGCACCCTGGACTTGCTCCTGCGCGAGCTGCCGCTCAAACAAGCGGTCAGCCTGGCGGCCGAGCTCAGCGGTGCCTCGCGCAACCGTCTCTACGATCTGGCCTTGGAAAAGAAGAACAAAGCCCAGGACTGAGTGGTGCGTCCCGGGCTGAAATCAGGCGCAGGCGCTCACTGACCGGCCGCGGTCTTGTTATTGTGCTTGGCGCGGTGGATGGCCGCGCTCTTGCGCTCCTGCATGCGGTGCAGATGACGGCGTTCCTGCTGGGTGACTGTGCCATCGGCCTTGGCCTGGGCTTCGGCGTTCTGCACGGCGGCCTGGCCGCGCTCCAGGCGCTGAGTTTCCTGGGCGCTCAGGGTGCCCGAGGCGGCTCCTTGGGCGATGCGAACTTGCTGATGGGCCTGGCGATGGTCCACCCGCGGTGTGGCTGGCGTTTGTGCCTGGGCGGCGCTGGCGATCAGGCCCAGCAGGGCAGCACCGATCAGTGACAGATGGAGTTTGCGAGTCATCGTGGCGGCAGCGTTCATGACGTTGAGGTCCTTGTGTCTGTCCAACCCTAAGGCGGGGTATGGCGAGGTGTGGAGGGGAAGGATCAAGCCGCGGGTTTGCGTGCTTGATTAAGTCCACAACGCCGGCTTGGCTGGCTGCGGTGACCACCCGGCGGTAAAGATCCGTGAAGCTCGGTGAGGGACTGTGGCGGCCGGCATCAAGCCTCACGCCGCAGTCGCTGGGCCGCGCTGTCGCGATGTGCCTGCACCGGCTGCAAGGCGCCGGCCCGGGCCAGGCCAAAGGCCGGCATGTTCAGGTAAATGCTCTCGTGCTCGCCCGCGCGCACCGAGTAGGTCTCGTGCCAGACGCCGACGGTGCCGTCCTTGCCGATGGCCTTGTTGAAGGCCGCCCAGGCGGGCAGATGGGCCGCCTGGCGGTCTTTCGCATAGGCCAGCAGTTGCTCCATCGAGCGCCAGTACTGCACGCCGATCACCGTTCGCCCGAACCACATCTCCGCATGCAGCAGGCCCCGCTCCGGCTGGCTCTTCAGCTCGGCCAGCATGCGCGGCATGGCCGCGGCCACTGGCCACCATTTGTGCAGCAGCCAGGGCTTGTTGATGCGCATGCCGATCAGAAAAACGACGAAGTCGCCGTCGAGCTGGGCTGTCATTCTTTGGGCGTGGATCATGAAAGGCGGTGCCAGGGAAGTCGTCTGAGCTGCAGTGTCGGCGGCAGGCTCGCATTTCGGAACTGGCTATATTGCGGGTCTGATATTCAGTTTTGAATTGGAGGCGGCATGGCACTGGACTGGTCGCACGTGCAGATATTTCTCGCCCTGGCCGAGGCCGGCTCGCTCAACCGCGCCGCGCCGCAGCTGGGCCTGAGTCAGCCCACCTTGGGCCGGCAGCTGGTGGCGCTGGAGGAGTCGCTGGGCCAGCTGCTGTTCGAGCGCCACAGCCGCGGTTTGAGCCTGACCGAGGCCGGCCATGCCTTGCTGCCGGCCGCGCGCCGCATGCGCGAGGGCGCGCAGGAGCTGGCTCTGGCCCTGGCCGCGCGCGATCAATCGCTGGCCGGTACGGTGCGCCTGACCGCCAGCGACATCGTCAGCACCTATTTCCTGCCGCCGGTCCTGCACGCGCTGCGCCAGCGCTACCCGGAGGTGCAGATCGAGCTGGTGGTCAGCAACGAGCAAGAGGATTTGCAGCAGCGCAGCGCCGACATCGCGCTGCGCATGGTGCGGCCCGAGCAGGAGATGCTGGTGGCGCGCAAGCTCAGCGAGTGGCGGGTCGGCGTGTTTGCCCACCGCGACTACATCGCCCGCCGCGGCCTGCCGCAAATGAGCACGATCCTGGAGCACGACTGGCTGGGCTACGACCGCTCCGACCGCATGCTGCGCGGCTTTGCTGCGGCCGGCACGCCGGTGCCAGTGAGTTTTTTCGGTCTGCGCTGCGACAACCAGGTGGTGATCTGGGAGGCCATGCGCGCCGGCATGGGCCTGGCGGTCGGCGCCGTGGCCTTGGGCGAGCGTGACTCCGAGGTGCAACAGGTGCTGCACGAACTGCCGATCGAGCCCCTGCACCTCTGGCTGACCGCCCACCGCGAGCTGCGCGACACGCCGCGCCTGCGGGTGATCTACGACGCCTTGGCGACGGCTTTCGCACGGCCCGATTGAGCCCGGCGCAGGGCTTCTCCGCTGTCGGCCCTGTGCGTCCGCTCCGGCTCCTACAATGGTTAGCATGATCTCGCGCGAACCCACTCTTGCCCGCCTGGTAGCAGCCCGCAGCCAATTGCTGGAGCCTTACGGCCTCAGCGAACATGTTCTGAGCAAGGCCTTGCGCCTGATCACGGAACACCGGGTTGACGATGCCGACCTGTATTTCCAGACCACCCGTGCCGAGGGCTGGAGCCTGGAGGAGGGCATCGTCAAGAGCGGCTCCTTCAGCATCGACCAAGGCGTGGGCGTGCGCGCCGTTGCCGGCGAGAAGACGGCGTTTGCCTACTCTGACGATATCTCCGAAGCGGCCCTGATGGACGCCGCCCTGACCGTGCGAAGCATTGCAGCCGCCGGCCAGAGCCGCCGCGTCAAGGTGCCCAGCGTCGGCACGGTGGCGCCGAGTCGCTCGCTTTACGGCGCGGCCGACCCGATTGCCAGCCTGGACAGCACCGAGAAGGTCGCTCTGCTGGAGCGCGCCGAGCGCATGGCCCGGGCCAAGGACCCGCGCGTGGCCCAGGTCATGGCCGGTCTGGCGGCCGAGCATGATGTCGTGCTGGTGGCGCGCGCCGACGGCACTCTGGCCGCCGATGTGCGCCCGCTGGTGCGGCTGTCGGTCACCGTGATCGCCGAAAGCAATGGCCGTCGCGAGGTCGGCAGCGGCGGTGGTGGCGGGCGTTTCGGCCTGGCCTATTTCACCGACGAGATGATCGCCAGCTATGTCGACCAGGCGGTCAATGCCGCCCTGACGAATCTGGAATCGCGCCCCGCTCCGGCCGGCGAGATGACCGTGGTGCTGGGCCCCGGTTGGCCTGGCGTGCTGCTGCACGAGGCCATCGGCCACGGCCTGGAAGGTGACTTCAACCGCAAGGGCTCCAGCGCTTTTGCTGGACGCATCGGCCAGCGCGTCGCCGCCAAGGGCGTGACGGTGCTGGACGATGGCACCATCCCCGACCGCCGCGGTTCGCTCAATGTCGACGATGAGGGCTGTGCTTCGCAGCGCAATGTGCTGATCGAGGACGGCATCCTCAAGGGCTATATCCACGACGCCATGAGCGCCCGCCTGACCAAGGTCGCGGCCACTGGCAATGGTCGCCGCGAAAGCTACGCCCATGTGCCCATGCCGCGCATGACCAACACCTATATGTTGGGCGGCGACAAGGATCCCAAGGAAATCATCGCCAGCATCAAGAAGGGCCTGTACGCCAGCAACTTCGGCGGCGGCCAGGTGGATATCACATCGGGCAAGTTTGTCTTCTCGGCCAGCGAAGCCTTCTGGGTGGAAGACGGTCAGATCCAGTACCCGGTCAAGGGCGCGACCATCATTGGTAACGGTCCAGATGCACTGACCCGCGTCACCATGATCGGCAACGATATGCAGCTGGATACGGGCGTTGGCGTCTGTGGCAAGGAAGGGCAGAGCGTGCCGGTCGGCGTCGGCCAGCCGACCCTGCGCATCGAGGGCATGACGGTGGGCGGAACGGCCTGAGCGCTGTTGTGCGCAGGCCTCAATGCTTGAATCTGCGCTGAACGCTTGTCAAAAACTGCGTGCTACATTCCAGCTAATGCACTCGCCGAAGACTTATTTCTTTAGCTTTTTTTGGTTCTCCAACCGCACCGGCGGCCGAGAGGCGAGAGCGTAAGCAAGCAACACCAAGCACAGCGCACAAATCTCTAGAAACCGCCGGGTCCACCACCCGGCGGTTTTTTTTCGTCCTTGGCGCGCTGCACCGATTTCAAAAGCACGGAAAGTGAGAGTCACGCCCATGAATGCCAAGTCCGCCAAACCGGAAATTCAGGCTGAACGCTGGTACTCGCAAGAGGACAAGACCAGCGCGACCGATGACGAGCGCATCGTCGACATCACGCCGCTGCCGCCGCCGGAGCACTTGATCCGTTTCTTCCCCATCCGCGGCACGCCGATGGAACAGCTGATCGCCGGCACGCGCCAGAGCATCCGCAAGATCATGCAGCGCAAGGACGACCGCCTGCTGGTCATCATCGGCCCCTGCTCCATCCACGACCCGGCCGCGGCGCTGGAGTACGCGCGCCGCCTGCTGGTCGAGCGCGAGAAGTACGCCGACACGCTGGAGATCGTGATGCGCGTCTACTTCGAGAAGCCGCGCACCACGGTGGGCTGGAAGGGCTTGATCAACGACCCCTACCTCGACGAGAGCTACCGCATCGACGAAGGCCTGCGCATCGCCCGCCAGTTGCTGCTGGAGATCAACCGCCTGGGTGTGCCGGCCGGCTCGGAGTTCCTGGACGTGATCTCGCCCCAGTACATCGGCGACCTGATCTCCTGGGGCGCCATCGGCGCGCGCACGACCGAGAGCCAGGTGCACCGCGAGCTGGCCTCGGGTCTTTCAGCCCCGATCGGCTTCAAGAACGGCACCGACGGCAATATCAAGATCGCCACCGACGCCATTCAGGCGGCCGCCCGCGGCCACCATTTCCTCTCGGTACACAAGAACGGCCAGGTCGCCATCGTCGAGACCAAGGGCAACAAGGACTGCCATGTGATCTTGCGCGGCGGCAAGGCGCCCAACTACGACGCCGAGAACGTGGCCGCCGCCTGCAAGGACCTGGCCGCCTCCAAGCTGGACACCACCTTGATGGTGGACTGCTCGCACGCCAACAGCTCCAAGCAGCACCTGCGCCAGCTTGAGGTGGCTCGCGATGTGGCGGCACAGATCCGCGCCGGCAGCCAGAGCATCTTCGGCGTGATGGTCGAAAGCCATCTGCACGACGGCGCCCAGAAGTTCACGCCTGGCAAGGACGATGCCCGCAAGCTGGCGTACGGCAAGAGCATCACCGACGCCTGCCTGGGTTGGGACGATTCGATCGAGGTCTTGGAGGTGCTCAGCGCGGCCGTGAAAGCGGCGCGGACCTGAGTTCTGAGCCAGAATCGGGCGGTACCAGCCCCGAAAGGCCCGCGATGCGCAGTGAAGTGAAGGTCGTGTTCAGCCCGCTCCAGCAGTTCGACTTGGTGGTCGATGCGGATGAAGTTTTGAGCTTTGATGCCGCCCGCAAGTGGCTGGACGAGCAGTACGTCAAGAACGAGTGCGAGCCCATGCGCGGCTCGGGCAAGGTCTTGCTGGCCGACAAGATTCTGGGCGTGGCGGCCGCCGTGGGGCCGGCCGCTTTCGGTGACCCGGCCTGGGCGCTGGACTACGCGCGCGCCACCAGCGGCGCCCTGAGCAAGGCCTTGCTCAGGGTCGACGTGGCCAAGCGGACCTTGTCTTACTGAACCAGGAGTTTCAGGCCTGAAGCTGAGGGGCGGGCAGCTGCCAGCCCAGCTGCAGCGAAGCCAGGCGCAGCGCCGCCACGACCAGCATGCCGCTGAAGAAGGCAATCTGGCGAGGCAGGCCCAGCGCCCGCAGCAGCAGATAGGCCGCAATGCCGCCGATGGCCGCGCTGGCGTAGATGTCCCGGCGCAGCAGCAGGGGGACCTGGCCGGTCAGCAGATCGCGCAGCACGCCGCCGCCGCTGGCAGTGATGGTGCCCAGCAGCACGACCACCAGGCGTGGCTTGCCGGCCTCTTCGGCAATCTCGGCGCCGCACAAGGCAAATAGGGCGAGTCCCAGGGTGTCGGCCAGCACCAGGGCGACATGGCCGCTGGCCAGGGCATGGCTCCAGCGGCTGGCGGCCAGGGCGGTCAGCAGGGCGGTGAGGCCGATCACCTTGATGTAGCGCGTGTCCGTCATCCAGAAGATCGGGTGGCGGCCCAGCAGCAGGTCGCGCAACGTGCCGCCGCCGATGGCGGTGATGGCGGCCAACACCAGCACGCCGAACAGATCCAGCCCCGCCTGCATGGCGGCCAGGGCGCCGCTGCTGGCGAACACGGCCACGCCGGCCAGGTCCATCCAGTAGAGGATGGCGCGGGCTCTTGGGGTCAAGGTTTCAGGGTCGGCTGCGCTCATGGCGGGATTCTCTCAGCCTGCGCAGCAGCGGCCGACCAAAGCCGCGCCGGCCAAATCTTGGTTGCCAGCTCTTGAAGCGCCCACCGCTGGCCCCACATCCGGCTCACCCGCGCGCGGCGAGCGATCGCCCGCGCCCTTGATTCTTGTTATTCAGGACACGCGCAACGCCATGACACAAAAGCAAACCCATGCCTTCCAGGCCGAGGTCAAGCAAATCCTGCACCTCGTCACCCATTCGCTGTATTCCAACAAGGAAATCTTCTTGCGCGAGCTGGTGTCCAACGCCTCGGACGCCTGCGACAAGCTGCGTTTCGAAGCCTTGGACAAGGCCGAGTTGTTCGAGGACACGCCGAACCTGGAAGTTCGGGTCTCGTTTGACGAAACCGCCCGTACCGTCACCATCAGCGACAACGGCATCGGCATGAGCGCCGAGGAAGCCATCGCCCACCTCGGCACCATCGCCAAGAGCGGCACACGCGAGTTCATGGCCAAGCTCGAAGGCGAGCAGAAGAAGGATGCCAACCTGATCGGCCAGTTCGGCGTCGGCTTTTACTCGGGCTTCATCGTCGCCGACCGCATCACGGTGGAAACTCGCCGCGCCGGTTTGTCCGCCGATGAAGGCGTGCGCTGGACCTCCGAAGGCACCGGCGACTACGAAGTCGAGACCATCACCAAGCCTGGCCGCGGCACCGATGTCGTCCTGCACCTGCGCGAGGGCGAGGACGAGTTCCTCAAGACCTGGCGCTTGAAGTCCGTCATCAGCAAGTATTCCGACCACATCTCCCTGCCCATCCTGATGAAGAAGGAAGAGTGGGACGCTGAGAACGCCAAGCAGGTGCTCAAGGATGAGTGGGAGTCGGTCAACAAGGCCTCGGCCCTGTGGTCGCGCTCCAAGAGCGAAGTCACGCAGGAGCAGTACGAGGAGTTCTACAAGCAGATCAGCTACGACACCGAAGCGCCGCTGGCCCACACCCACAACCGCGTGGAAGGCCGCAGCGAGTACACCCAGCTGCTCTACATCCCCAAGAAGGCGCCGTTTGATCTGTGGAACCGCGACAAGCGCGGTGGCGTCAAGCTCTACGTCAAGCGCGTTTTCATCATGGACGATGCCGAGGCGCTGATGCCGGTCTACCTGCGCTTCGTCAAGGGCGTGATCGACTCGGCCGACCTGCCGCTCAACGTCAGCCGTGAGTTGCTGCAGGAAAGCCGCGATGTGAAGGCCATCCGCGAGGGCTCGACCAAGCGCGTGCTGGGTATGCTGGAATCGCTGGCCGACAGCGAGGACGCCGCCGATCGCGCCAAGTACGCCGACTTCTGGAAGGACTTCGGCCAGGTGCTCAAGGAAGGCATCGGCGAAGACCATCAAAACCAGGAACGTCTGGCCAAGCTCTTGCGCTTCGCCTCCACCCAGGCCGACGAGGGCGTGTCCTTGGTCGACTACCTGAAGCGCGCCAAGGAAGACCAGGACGCGATCTACTACATCACCGCCGATTCGCTCAGCGCTGCCAAGAACAGCCCGCAGCTGGAGATCTTCCGCAAGAAGGGCATCGAGGTGCTGCTGCTGACCGACCGCGTGGACGAGTGGATGCTCTCCCACCTGTTCGAGTTCGAAGGCAAGCCGCTGCAATCGGTGGCCAAGGGCGCTATCGACCTGGGCAAGCTACAGGACGAGGACGAGAAGAAGAAGGCCGAGGAAGCGGCCGAAACCTTCAAGCCCCTGCTGGACCGCCTGAAGGAAGCGCTGAAGGAGCGCGCCAAGGACGTGCGCATCTCCACCCGTCTGGTCGACTCGCCCGCCTGTATCGTGGTGGAAGAGGGCGATATGAGCGGCCATCTGGCCCGCTTGCTCAAGCAAGCCGGCCAGGCCGCGCCGAGCTCGCTGCCGACCCTGGAGATCAATGCCGACCATGCCCTGATCAAGAAGCTGGACGGCGCCGCTCAGTTCGACGATCTGGCCCAGGTGATCTTCGACCAAGCGGTGTTGGCTGAAGGCGGTCATCTGGAAGACCCGGCGGCCTATGTGAAACGCGTCAACGCCATGCTCTTGGGCTGAGATCCCAGCAGGCTGTAGAAAAGCAAAAAGCCCCCGCAGGTATCAAGCCTTCGGGGGCTTTGTTCTTCTGGCTGGGTCGAGCAGGTCTTCAGCGGAAGCCCTCGTCGAATGACACATCGCCTTCGTCGCGGAAGTCGTCCAACGGCCGCTCGTCCTTGGGCGTCATCGCTTCCAGTTGCTCGCCGAGCTTGGCGACCTGGTCGTGCCAGTAGTTGGACGTGCCGAACCAGGGGAAGGCCAGTGGGAAGGCCGGGTCGTTCCAGCGTTTGGCCAGCCAGGCGCTGTGGTGGATCATGCGCAAGGTGCGCAAGGGTTCGATCAGGCGCAGCTCGCGGCGGTCGAATTCGGCCACCGTCTCATAACCTTCCAACACCCAGGACAGCTGCTGGCGCGCCGCCACCTCGTCGCCGGACAAGAGCATCCACAGGTCCTGCACGGCCGGGCCGGTGACGGCGTCGTCGAGGTCCACGAAATGTGGGCCGTGGTCGGGTGTCCAGAGGATGTTGCCGGGGTGGCAGTCGCCGTGCAGGCGCAGCAGTTCCAAGTCAGGGATGCTGTCGAAGGTGGTCTGAATGCGGTTCAGGCAGGCTTGCACCACGGCGTCCCAGGCGGGGAAGACTTCGATGGGCACGCAGTCCAGCGCCACCAGCAGATCACGTGCCATGCGGCCTGGTTCAGCGCCGGCCCAGCGCAGGCGATGCTCGAACGGACGTTGGCGGCCAACGGTGTGCAGCCGCGCCAGCAGGCGGCCGATCCAGCGCAGCACCTCCGGGTCTTCCAGCTCGGGTGCGCGCCCGCCCTGGCGCGGTGTGACGGCAAAGCGCTGGTCGCCAAAATGGGCCAAGGTGGGCGGCTCGCCCGCCAGTTGCAGCTGCGCCTTGACGTCCTGCAGCGCCCAGGGCGCGGCCACCGGCACTTCCGCCTCGGCCAGCTCGCGAGCGAACTGGTGTTCCTCCAGGATTTGCGCGTCGCTCCAGCGGCCCGGCCGGTAGAACTTGGCCACGGCAATGCGGCCGTCCTCCAGATGCAGTTGCAGCACCCGGTTCTCGTAGGAGTTCAGCTGCAGCATGCGGCCGTCGCCGTACAGGCCGGCGGCGTCCAGCGCATCCAGCATGAATTCGGGGGTCAGGGAGCCGAAGCTGCGGTCCAGGTCTGGGTTCATGGGCGAGAGAAAGAAAAACGGCGCCGGACCTTGTTCGGTCCGGCGCCGCAGTATCGCCTGGGCGGGTGAGCGGGTCCTGCTTCAGCGCGGCAGGCGGCCGCCGTAGCGCGGCGAGTCGACCACGTGGCCGACGATGTCGTTGGGGGCTTCGTCTGGATACTGTGCGTCGGCGTTCAGGGGCTCGCCGAACGGGACTGAATTCTGGAACGCGTTTGCCCCGCTGCGGTGGCCTTGCGGCGCGCCGTGGCGCGGCGGGGTGTCGACCATGCCGTTGCTGTCGAAACGGCTGTCCGGGGCGAAGAAGGAGTCGTGGAAGACGGCCGAGTCCTGCCACAAACCTTGGCGGCTGGAGCGACGCGCCGTGCCGCCCTGCAAGCCGGGGCGCGAGGGAGAGACATGGCCAGGCATGGGTGCTGCTTGGGGGCCGCGCGAGTTGCTGTTGCTGAAGGGCACCAGCAACTGCAACTCTGCCGCGCTGGGCAGGTTGTCGATGGCGCAGCGCAGATAGCGCACGCGGCAGGCGCCCAGCACCGATTGCTTGATCTGCAGGCCTCGGCCGGATATGCCGCGCTCGCTGTCCAGATCCACGGCAGCGAGCACGCGGCCGTTGGGGCTGCAAATCGCAAAGGTGACGTTGATGGCGCCCAGCAGGTCGAACCAGTAGCGCACTTCCTGGGCTTCAGTTGGCTGGCAAAAACGCACCAGCGGCAACTTGGACAGGATCACATGGTGGGGCAAAGCTTCCTTGAGCAGGCGGTAGACACGCCGCTCATCGCTGCTGAACACCGGGCGCGCGGTCAGCGACCATTCGGTCGGTAGCGGCTTGGTTGGAGGGGCGGAGCGCCTCAGCACCCACAAGAGCGCTACGGCCAGCAGGCCGAAGCCCGAGGCGATCGCGATGATCCACGGAATGGTGCTTTGCATGGCCCTCGACAGCCCAGATGGGTTTGAATTTGCGCCTGTGTTCAGGTGCTTATTACCCAAATGTAGCGCAAGACCATGACATGTAACTGGGTGTATCCCCTGGTTCCGGGGGGGGGCCTGAGCCGGGGTGTTTGGGGGCGGATGCAAGGCGCGCTAGCGGCTTTCCTTGCTTCTCTCACGGCCGCTGCGGCCGAATTCAGAGCTTGGCGCTCTTGCCTGCCTCGCCGAGCTTGGACTTGACCTCGGCCACGCCATCGATGATGTCGCCGATGACGCGGACATGGCGTTTGAACTGAAAGTCGAGTTCGGCCAAATGGCGCTCGATGGCCTCATCCACATGCGAAGACACGGTGTCGGGCGGCAGGCGCAGCCAGGCTTCCGATTCGGAGCCGTCGCGTTCGACCGTGGCGCCGGCATTGCGGGCGATCTTGAGCATGGCGGCGTTCTCGCTCAAGGCGTGGATGAACAAGGTGTCAATGCCACGGTTGCGCGCATGCAGGGCTGCACACTCGAAGAGGCGGGCGCCGAAGCCGCGACCGCGCACCTTTCCCAACACTGAGACCCCAAACTCGGCCATCGCGGCCTTGCCCGGGCGCTGCGGCTGCGGTGCGTAGGCCAGGTGTGCCATGGCGACCAACTCAAGGCGGCGGTTGAAGATGCCCAGCACCTCGTCGCGTTCGAAATCCAGGGACATGGCGTAGCGGCTGATCTGCTCGTCGGCAGCCGGGTAGCCGAAACGCAAATAACGGTCACGCTCTGCCAGGGTCAGCAGGTGTTGCGCGATACGGTGGCGGTGGCGGCGCGCCAAGGAGCGAATCGGCACCCAGTTGGACATGCGTCGGAAGGCCGCCACTGGATTCCACGCCGATGCTTCCTCGGCGGCCGGTGCGGTTTTCAGATCCTTGGCGCTGCTTTCAACATCGGGCTTCATGGCGGGACCCTGGGATCGTACGTAATAACCCGGATGGTAACCCGGGATCTGGCGCGGCGTTGCGTCTGGGGCGGCCGATCTTCCTTTTCAAATCAGATGACTTCCTGCTACACTCGCGGGCTTCCCCTGATTTGGCTGTGGGGAAGAAACCCATGCGCCTTGTGTGAGAGGTCGCGAGATGGGGCAGCGAGCGGTGCAAACCGATGCGCAGGCCTTGTCCCGATAAGCGGCACCGAATGCGGCGAGTGTGGGTATGAATCAGCCATCCGACCGCCGGGCAGATGTTCTGCCGGGCATTCGAAAGAAACTCATGAAGACCTTCAGCGCCAAGCCGGCAGAAGTGACGCACGAGTGGTTTGTGATTGACGCCACCGACAAGGTGCTCGGACGTGTTGCCAGCGAAGTGGCACTCCGTTTGCGCGGCAAGCACAAGGCCATTTACACGCCTCACGTGGACACCGGCGATTTCATCGTCATCATCAACGCAGAAAAGCTGCGCGTCACTGGCAACAAGGCCAATGACAAGGTGTACTACCGTCACTCGGGTTTCCCGGGCGGCATCTACGCCACCAAGTTCAAGGACATGCAAGCCAAGCACCCGGGCCGCGCCCTGGAAAAGGCTGTCAAGGGCATGCTGCCCAAGGGTCCTCTGGGCTACGCCATGGTGAAGAAGCTGAAGGTCTATGCCGGTGACACCCACCCGCATGCCGCTCAGCAGCCTAAGCCTCTCGAAATCTAAGGAGCGGTGATGATCGGAAACTGGAACTACGGTACAGGCCGCCGCAAGTCGTCGGTCGCACGTGTCTTCATCAAGAAGGGCACGGGCCAGATCGTCGTCAATGGCAAGGCCATCGGCGATTATTTCGGCCGTCAAACCTCGATCATGATCGCCAAGCAGCCCCTGCTGCTGACGAACCATGGCGAGACCTTCGACATCAAGGTCAACGTCCATGGTGGCGGTGAGTCGGGTCAAGCCGGTGCTCTGCGCCACGGCATCACCCGCGCTCTGATCGACTATGACGCGACTCTGAAGCCCGAACTGAGCCGCGCCGGCTTTGTCACGCGTGATGCGCGTGAAGTCGAGCGTAAGAAGGTCGGTCTGCACGGCGCGCGTCGTCGGAAGCAGTTCAGCAAGCGCTGATCGATCTTCCTGGTGGGTGGTCTTCACGGGCCGCTCGCCACCACACAAGGCCGCTTCTCAGCGGCCTTGTTTGTTTGTATGCCCCGACTCGGTTCTGGCATTGTCAGCACCTGGCATGGGGTCTTGCCGCAAGGTAGGTGGTCTCGCCTGCATTTGCATGGACAATGCAGGCATAACGCCAACATCAGGAATACACATGAGCGCAGTGCTTGAAAATCCCGCCATCGGTGCCGACGAGATGCCCGTGCCGCTGGTCTTCACCGACAGCGCGGCCGACAAGGTGCGCGATCTGGTGGCAGAAGAAGGCAATCCCGAGCTGAAGCTGCGCGTGTTTGTGCAAGGCGGTGGCTGCTCGGGCTTCCAGTACGGTTTCACCTTTGATGAAGCCGTCAATGAAGACGACACCCAGATGAACAAGAACGGCGTGACGCTGTTGATCGACGCCATGAGCTTGCAGTACCTGGCCGGCGCCGAGATCGACTACAAGGAAGACCTGCAAGGTGCGCAGTTCGTGATCAAGAACCCGAACGCGACCACCACCTGCGGCTGCGGCTCGAGCTTCTCGGTCTGACCGACGCTCACGCGCGCTGCGTAGAGAAGCCGCCCTTGAGGCGGCTTTTTCATGGGCGCATGCCTGTCTTCAGGCGGGGTGCAGCGCGCCCAGAATACGCGGCCCGGCCGCACCGGTGACGGCGGGCAGATTGCCGGGCAGGCCGCGCACAAAGCGCATGGCCAGCCATGCGAACGCGGCGGCCTCGACCTGCATGACCGGCAGGCCGGCCGCGTCGCTGCTCGCCACCTCGGACTCGGGCAACAGTGCTTGCAGGCGCCGCATCAGTTCGCTGTTCAGTGCACCGCCGCCGCAGACCAGCAGGCGGCTCAAGACTTGCTTCTGACCACGAAGGCTGTCAGCGACGGCCCGCGCACTCAGTTCCAGCAAGGTCGCTTGCACATCCTCGGCTCGAGGCGTGGTCACCAAGCGAGCCAGGTGATGCTGCAGCCAAGCGCGGTGAAACAGGTCGCGCCCGGTGCTGCGCGGCGGTGGCTTGGCAAAGAATGGCTCGGCCAGCAAAGCCTGTAGCAGCTCTGGCAAGACCTGACCCTCGGCGGCCCAGGCGCCATTGGCGTCGTAGTCCATTCCGCGCTGCTCGCTGATCCATGCATCCATCAGGCAGTTGCCGGGTCCGCAGTCAAAGCCGAGCGTCTGCTCGTCGGCCAGCAACAGGCTGATATTGCTGAAGCCGCCGACATTGAGTACGCCGAGGCTTTCGCCCGCGCGCCCGAATACAGCGCGATGAAAGGCGGGCACCAGGGGCGCGCCCTGGCCGCCGGCCGCCACATCGCGGCTGCGCAGATCGCAGACCACGGCGATGCCGCTTTGCTCGGCCAGCAGGGCGCCGTTGAGCAACTGGCTGGTGTAGCCGATGCCATCGAACTCGCCGGGGCGGTGGCGCACGGTCTGGCCATGTGCGCCGATTGCCTGGATGTCGCTCGCGCAAAGCCCACATTGCTCCAGCAGCTGGGCCACCAGGTCGGCGTAGCTGCGGGCGAGGCCATTGGCTGCTAGGGCAGCACGATGGAGTTCGTCGGGACCGCTCTGGTTCAGGCTCAGCAGCTCCTCGCGCAAGGCCTTGGCAAAGGGCTGGTGGGCATGACCCAGCACCTGCATGGCGCCGGCTTCGGGAAACCGAGCCAGAACCGCATCGACCCCGTCCAGCGAGGTGCCGGACATCAGGCCAATGAAGAGCTCACTCATGGGGTGAGGCGCGCGCGCGGCCTGCGGAGAGTGGTGCGGACGAAACGTGGGCTCAGTCGGCGCCCAGCACGCCGGATTCCATGCTTTGTGCCACGGTCAGCTGAGTCTTCACGCTGGCCACGGTTTGCTGGAACTGGTTGCGCGCGTAATTGGGCAAGGTCACGGCTTCGGAGGCGCGGGCGATGACACGCGGGTCCTGGTGCGCGCCCTTGACTCGGAACTCAAAGTGCAGATGAGGGCCGGTCGCCCAGCCGGTCGCGCCTACGGCGCCGATGCGCTGGCCTTGCTCGATGCGCTGGCCTTTCTTCACATCGATGCGACTCAGGTGTGCATAGACCGTGGTGCGATCGCCGTTATGGCGGATGTGGACCACGTTGCCGAAGCCATTCTGCCAACCGGCAAATTCGACCTGGCCATCGCCGACGGTGCGCACTGGCGTTCCGGTCGGCGCACCATAGTCGACGCCGAGGTGGCGCCGCCAAGTTTGGTGAATCGGGTGGAAGCGCATCGCGAAACCGGAAGTCACGCGCGAGAACTCCATGGGGCTGGCCAGGAAGGAGCGGCGCTTACTCTGGCCGTCAAAGGCGTAGAAATTGCCCTTGCCGGTGGCGCTGTCCTTGAACCAGACCGCGGTGTGGCTGCGGCCGTTGTTGACGAACTCACCAGCGATGACGCGACCCGCGGCGCCATTCCAGGTGATGGGCTCGCCATCGGCGGTCAGGCTCTCGTAGACGATGGAAAACCGGTCGCCCTTGCGCAGTTCGCGGTGGAAGTCGATTTCGCCCGAGAACATATCAGCCATCTGGGTGGCGATGGCGTCGGGGATGCGGGCTTCGTCGGTGGCGGCAAACAGCGAGCTGTTGATAGTGCCGCTGCCGAGACGGACTTGCGCTTGCAGCGGCGCGGTTTCGATCTTGGCGCTGAACTGGCCTTCAGCATTGCGGCTGATGCTCAGGCGGCTGAAGTGGCTGATTTGCTGATCCGCGGATTCGGCCGGGAAGCGCGCCACCAGGGTCTGGACCACGCCCGAGGCGTCGGCGGTCAACTGCACCATCTTGCCAGCACGGCCTTGCAGCAGGCGCTTGGCCACAGGGTCTTTGCGCAGAAATTCGGCGGCGGCTGGGTCGAAGGCGCCCAGGCGCTTGAACAGGCTCTCGACCGTGTCGCTGCTGCGGGTCAACTCATTGCGGCTGAGCGCGATCGAGTGGCTGGCCAGGGCGTTGAGTTGGCTTTCCAGATCGTCGATCTGGACGGATTCGGTCAGGGTGCGTTGCGGCAGGTCGGCCGCATTGGGCGCCAGCGGGGCGATACCAAAGGCGGTGATTGCAAAACCGCTGAGCAAGGTGACCACGGCACCGGTCAGGGCTCGCGGATGCCGCGCGGCAAAAGCCTCGGCTCGCGCCAGAGCCAGCTTCACGTCATTTGTCCGGAGTTTCACGCTGTACGGTTCCCAGGGTCTTCTTGTTGGGGTCAGCGCCGCAGATTCACGGTGCTGCCGAAAGAATGTGGTGCCAGGCGCCTGTGGGCCCGTCCACTAGAATCAGCCGCTGTGTCGCCCCCTCCTCAAGGGTGTGCCGTCACAAAACCAGGCGCGAGTATAGCGAGCCATCCTTGCGTCAACGCCACGAAAACCCGATAAATCAGGGCTTTACCCAGGCCCCACTCGCTCCCATGTCCGATCCGCGAACAAACGCTACGCCTGCCGCAAAAATGCAGTTCCCCGTCACCGATCGCGTGCGCGAGGCCTTGGTGGTCTCCCAGCGTGGCTGCGATGAGCTGCTGCCCGAGTCCGACTGGGTGCAAAAGCTGGCCCGCTCCGAGGCCACCGGCGTGCCGCTGCGCATCAAGCTGGGCCTGGATCCGACGGCGCCCGACATCCACATCGGCCACACCGTGGTGCTGAACAAGATGCGCCAGCTGCAGGATCTGGGTCACCAGGTGATTTTCCTGATCGGCGACTTCACCTCCATGATCGGCGATCCGTCCGGCCGCAACGCCACCCGCCCGCCGCTGACGGCCGAGCAGATCAAGGCCAATGCCGAAACCTACTATGCCCAGGCCAAGCTGGTGCTGGACGAAAGCAAGACCGAGATCCGCTACAACTCCGAGTGGAGCGACCCGCTGGGCGCGCGCGGCATGATCCAGCTGGCCGCCAAGTACACCGTGGCCCGCATGATGGAGCGCGACGATTTCACCAAGCGTTTCGCAGCGCAGACGCCGATCTCGGTGCACGAGTTCCTCTATCCGCTGATGCAGGGTTACGACTCGGTGGCACTGAAGAGCGATCTGGAACTCGGCGGCACCGACCAGAAGTTCAACTTGCTGATGGGCCGCCACCTGCAGCAGGAATATGGCCAGGAGCCGCAGTGCATCCTGACCATGCCGCTGCTCGAAGGCCTGGACGGCGTCGAGAAGATGTCCAAGTCCAAGAACAACTATGTGGGCATCAGCGAGCCGGCCAACACCATGTTCGCCAAGATCCTGTCCATCAGCGACGAGCAGATGTGGAAGTGGTTCAAGCTGCTGAGCTTCAAGAGCCTGGCCGAGATTGCCGCCTTGCAGGGCGAGGTTAACGGTGGCCGCAACCCCAAGGAGGCGAAAGTGCTGCTGGCCAAGGAGCTGACGGCGCGCTTTCACAGCGCGGCGGCGGCCGAAGCGGCCGAAGCCGATTTCAACAACCGCGCCAAGGGCGGCATTCCGGACGAGATCCCCGAGGTCAGCCTCAGCGGTGCGCCTTTGGGCCTGGCCAATGTGTTGAAGTCGGCTGGCCTGGTGGCTTCGAACAGCGAAGGCATGCGCATGATCGAGCAAGGCGGCGTGCGCATCGACGGCGCCGTGGTCAGCGACAAGGGCTTGAAGCTGGAGGCCGGCACGGTGGTCGTGCAGGTGGGCAAGCGCAAGTTCGCACGCGTCACATTGACCTGAGCCTTTGGGCTCTGCGCCCTAAGCCCCAAGCAAAAACGGGAGACCCGGTTCATCACCGGGCCTCCCGTTTGTCTTCCAGCGGCGCGTCAAGCGCGCCGGCCGCATCTTTCCTTACTTCAGGCTCACCGGCCGCGGATAGGCGCCGGGCTTGGGCTCGGCGCGCGGCTTCTCGGCCATGGCCTTGTTGAGCGTGGCAATCGCCGCGTCCAGCTGGGCATCGCCGCCCAGGAAGCTGGCGCGTGGCAGGTTGTCCACCTCCAGGTCCGGCTTGACGCCGATGCCTTCCACCAGGAAGCGGCCATCGGGTGCGATTTGGCCGGTCTCGGCCGCACGCATCATGCCGTTGTCGATCAGGCGGTTCTGGTCCGACAGCCACACGCCCGCACCCGAGGTGGTGGTGCCGATCAGCGGGCCCAGGCCCAGGCGTTTGAAGCCTTCGGCAAAGGTCTCGCCGTCCGAGTATGTGTTCTCGTTCTGCAGCACCACGACCTGGCCGCGGAAGGTCTGCTGCATGTTCGAGCGCACCGGTGCGCCGGCCGGCGAGCGCGGCTGCCAGTAGGCCCAGGCGCGGCGCAGCAGCTTCTCCAGAATCCAGCTGTCGATGCTGCCGCCGCCGTTGAAACGCACGTCAATGATCAGGCCTTCGCGGTCCACATGGGTGTAGAACTCACGCGCGAAATCGGCGATGTCGGCTGGGCCCATGGCGCGCAGATGCACATAGCCGATGCGGCCGTTGGAGGCCTTCTCGACCGCTTGTGCGCGGCCAAAGCGCCAGTCGGCATAACGCAGCTGTTGCTCGCGCTGGCGGGCCACCGGCGTGACGATGCGCTGCAGTTCCGGCCCGCCGCTGGCCGGCTTGATCTGCAGCAGCACTTGCTTGCCGGCCTGGCCGCGCAGCAGCTCCACCTCATGCGCCACCTCGTTGGCCTTGCGGCCGTTGATGTGGGTGATCAGGTCGCCGTCTTTCAGGCCCAGCTCGGCGCGTGCCAAGGGGCCCAGCTCGCTGGGCAGCTCGGGGTCGGCGCGGTAGATGCGCTCGATGCGCAGTCCGTCAGAGGTTCGGTTCAGCTGCGCGCCGAGTCCGGCCAGGCCGGGCTCTTCGGGCGCCTGGCGCAAATCGCCGGCATTGACCTGGCTGTGCAGGGCGCCCAGCTCACCGATCATTTGCGCCATCAGCTCGGCCAGCTCGGCGCGGTCGCTGACGCGTTCGACCAGGGGCTCGTACTTGGCGCGCATGGCGGGCCAATCCACGCCGTGCATGGCCTTGTCGTAGAAGTAGTCGCGGTGCATGCGCCAGCCGTCGGCAAACATCTGGCGCCACTCGGCGCGCGGGTCGGTGGCGATCTGCCAATCGCTCCAGCGCACCTGGAACTTGGCGAGCTCCGTCGGCAGCTTGGCACCGGCATCGCTGAGGATCAGCTCGGGCGCCGCGCCGGGCGCGCCATTGCGCACCACCAGCATCTTCTTGCCATCGGCGCTGAGCTCGACGCTGCGCACATCGCTGGCCACGGTTTCGATGTTGCCGCCTTGGTTGTCGATGGCCGCGGTCTTGAGTATCGATTTGCGCTCGCCGCCATTGATTTCGGCATCGAGGAACCAGAGGCGCTTGCCGTCGGTCGTCAGGCCGCTGTAGTTGCCGGCGGGCAGGGGCAGTTCGTAGAGGCGCTCGCGCAGGCCGGCGAAATGGATGGGTGGCTTGGGTTTGACTTCCGGTTTGGCGTCTGCCTTCAGCTCGGGCTTGGCGGGATCTGGCTTGCCATCGGCCTTGCTGGCGTCAGCGCGCAGCTCAGGCTTCAGCTCGGGCTTGACTTCGGGTTTGGGCTCCGGCGGCTCCAGCTCGTCCTTGGGCGCGAAGGGGAAGCGCAGGCCCGGCTGCAAGGCCAGGGCAAAGAGCTTGCTGCTGCGGTCGAAGTAGGGGCCCATATTGCGGTCGCCCCAGGGCGAGCCGCGTCCGGTGACGGCGAACTGGCGGTTGGAGACGAAGTACAGCCAGCGGCCGTCCGGCGAGAAGGCCGGCGAGTCGCTGTCATAACGCTCGCTGCTGACGGTGTGGATCTTGTTGTCGGCCAGGTTGAAGAGCTGCAGCTGATCGCGGTTGCCGTCGACCAGGGCTTGCGTGAAGGCCAGGCTGCGGCTATCTGGCGCCCAAGTCAGGTTGGCGATGCTGGCGCTGCGGGTGTCGCGCGTGATCAGGCGGCTGTTGTTGCCCTTGAGGTCGCTCAAGTACAGATGGCCTTCCTTGTCGCTGTGGGCCAGATAGCGGCCGTCGGGCGACAGGGCCATGTCCTTGCGCTGAGCGCGCGCGTCGCGGGTGATTTGCTCAGGCTTGCCCAGGCCGTTGGCAGCAAAGCGCCAGACCTCGCGCTCACCGCTGAAATCGCAGAGCGCCAGCACCTGCTTGCTGTCGGCGCTGAACAAGCCCTTCAGGCAGCGGCCATCGGGCGCTTGCGGCAGCTCGGCGCGGCGCAGCTGGCCCAGGCCTTGGGTGGCCAGGCGGCCGCGGCTGGCCAGCAGCACGCGCTCGCCATTGGGCGCCAGGGCCACTGCGGTGAGAAAGTCTTGCGGCTTCTTGACCCAGCGCTGGCGCTGCGGTTCGAAGTCGCCGCTGAGCTGAATGGCGATGGGTTTGGCCGCGTTGGAGGCTGTCGCAGCGTTCAGATCCACGCGGTAGAGATCGGCACCCAGGGCGTAGACCGCCTGGCCGCCGTCCACCGAAGCGTGGCGAATGTCCCAGCCTTTGTGTGCGGTGTGCTGGCGCAGGTCCTGGCCCTGGGCGTTGACCGACCAGAGATTGACCGTGCCGTCTCGGTCCGAGAGGAAGGCGATGCGCTCGCCCGCCGCCGTGCGGTAAGGCATGGGCAGGCGGTCATTGGCACCCTCGGCGACGAGGGGCCGGGCTTCGGCCGTGCTGCTCAGGTCCAGGGTCCAGAGGCGTGCCAGCGCGCCACCGCGGTACTGGCGGGCGTTGTCGCCGCGCAGGCCGTTGCGGGTGAAGAAGAGCTGGCGGCCGTCGCTGCTCACAGCGCCGTCGCTGGCCTGGGCCACTGGAAGGGCACGGCGCACTTGCGTAACCGGGTCCACGGCATAGAGCTGGGTCACCGGCTGGCCGGTTTGCGAGGGGCCGGAGTAGATCACCTCGCCCAGTGCGCTGAAGCCCCAGACCCGCTGGCCGGCATTGCCTTCCCAGCTCAGGCGCTGCGGCAGGCCGCCTTGCACCGGCATCAGGTAGACATCGCCGGGGCCGTCGTACTGGGCGGTGTAGGCCAGCCAGCGACCGTCGCGCGAGAGCACGGGTGAGCCTTCCTGGCCGGGGTGGGTGCTCAGGCGCTCGGCGCGGCCGCCCTGGGCGTTGACACGCCAGAGGTCGCCCTCGGCCACAAAAACCAGCGAGTCACCCTGCAAGGCCGGCTGGCGGAAGAAGCCGGGGTTGGGCGCGCCGGGGCTGGCCGCCCCTGTGCTCAAGGCGGCGCAGCTCAGGGCTGCGGCCAGGGTCAGGCGGTGCAGCCGAAGCGGAAGGCGTGGGTTCATGCGCGTGGGGCTCGGGTCGCGAGCGCTGAAAGTGAGCGCCGATTATCTCGGTCGCTGGCACACCTACGGCCCCGTAGAAGCCCCGCTTTGTGCGCAGAGCGCTTGCCCGATCAAGGGTTGGCGATGCCGGCGCTGACATGCCCCGCCGGCACATGAGCGGCGGCGCTGGCGATGTGGCCGGCCTGGTCGTCGAAGAAAAAGTCGGGTTCGAACTCGCGCAGGAATTCGCCCTTGGCCAGGCCGCCCAGGAACATGGCCTCGTCCACCTCGATACGCCAGTCCATCAGGGTGCGGATGGCGCGCTCATGGGCCGGCGCGCTGCGTGCGGTGACCAGGGCGGTGCGCACCTTCATGCCGCCGCCGCCTTCCTGCTGCAGCCGGTGCAGGGCCTGCAGCACCGGCTTGAAGGGGCCGGCGGGCAAGGGCGTGTTGGCATGCGTGATCTCGTGGCTCTGGAAGGCGTCCAGGCCCTCGCGCTGGAACACCTGCTCGGCCTCGTCGGAGAACAACACGGCGTCCCCGTCGAAGGCGATGCGCAGCTCTTGGGGGTGGGCGCTGGAGGCATGGGCCGAGAGCGGCAGCACGCGCGCTGCAGCCACGCCGGCCTGCAGGGCGCTGCGCACATCGGCCTCGTTGGCCGAGAGAAAGAGCTGGGCCTTGAGCGGGCGAAGATAGCGCCAGGGCGATTCGCCGCGCGTGAACACGCCGCGCTGGATGTTGAGGCCGTAATGGGTGGCCGAACGGAACACGCGCATGCCCGAGATCGGGTCATTGCGTGAGAGCACCACCACCTCGACCTTGGGCGCGCCATCGGCATTGAAGGCCAGCAGCTTGCGCACCAGGGAGAAGGCCACGCCGGGCTTGGCCGGCTGGTCCAGGCGGGTTTGCTGTAAGGCCATGTAGTCGCGGTCGTTGCCGGCCTCGAAGCGCTGGTTCTCTTCCTCGAAGTCGAACAAGGCCCGCGAGGAGATCGCCACCACCAGCTGTCCGTCGAGATTGGCCGGCATGTCTACTCACTCACTTCACAAAGCTGTTCATCTGGATGATGGGCAGCAGCACCGCCATCACGATCACCAGCACGACCGCACCCATGCCGACGATCAGCAGCGGCTCCAGCAAGGTCGCCAGGGCCAGGGCGCGGCGCTGCACTTCGACGCTGAGCTGCTTGGCGGCACGCTCCAGCATTTGCGGCAGCTGGCCGGTCTGCTCACCGAGGCGGGCGAACATGGCCAGGATGCCGGGGAAGCGCTTCTTGCCGGCCAGGGCCGAGCCGACCGGTGCGCCCTCGCGCACCTGCACCAGGGCATCGAGCGCATCGGCGCGCATGGCATGGTTGGACAAGGTCTCGGCCGCCGCCTGCAAGGCCTTCAGGATGGGTACGCCCGAGCCTGCCAGCATGGCCAGGGTGCCGGCGAAGCGGGCCGCGTTGTAGCCGCGGGCCAGCCGGCCCAGCAGCGGCACTTTCAGAAAGGCGGCATCGAAGCGCAGACGGAAGGCCGGGCGCTTGAGGGCCCAGGACAGGCTCGTGCCGCCGCCGATGGCCGCCAGCAGCATCAGCCAGCCCCACTCACGCACGAAGTCACTGGTGGCCAGCATGGCCACGGTCAGCCAGGGCAGGGCGCGTTTGGAACTGGTGAAGGTGGCGGCGATCTGCGGCACCACATAGGTCACCAGGAAGATGATGATCATGAAGGCGATCAGCGAGACGATGGTCGGGTAGGCCATGGCGCCGATCAGCTTGGCCTTCAGGTCCTGGCGTTCTTCCAGATCGTCGGCCAGCTTCTCCAGCACGGGGCCCAGGGCGCCGCTTTGCTCACCGGCGGCCACCACGCCGCGGTAGACCTCGTCGAACTCGCGCGGTGCCGTGCCCAGGGCGCGGGCAAAGCTGGCACCGGCATTGACCTCGGCCTTGAGCTGCGAGAGCAGCTCACGCTGGCGCGGGTCTTCGCATTCATCGGCCAGGGCCGTCAGCGCCCGCTCCAGCGGCAGGCCCGAGCCGACCAGGCCGGCCAGCTGGCGCGTCCAGACGGCCAGCGCGGTGGTGCTGAAGACGCGGCGCGCGAAGCGGCTCCCGCCGTCCTGGCCCTGCTGCTGCACCGGCTCCAGGCTCAGCGGCACCAGGTTCTGGGCGCGCAGCTGGGCACGCGCGGCGCGCGGGTTGTCGGCCTCGATCAGGCCGCTGCTGGAGCGGCCGGCCGGGTTCAGGGCTTCGAATTTGTAGGCGGGCATGGTGGGCGGAGCGACACCGGGCTCAGGATTCGCGTGTCACGCGCAGCACTTCTTCGACCGAGGTGATGCCGGCGTCGATCAGGCGCTGGCCGTCCTCGCGCATGGAGCGCAGGCCGGCTGCATGTGCAGCAGCTTGAAGCTCACTCTCTGCGGCGCGCTGATGCATCAGGTGCCGCACGGCTTCATCGGCCACCATCAACTCATAGACGCCGGTGCGGCCCTTGTAGCCGGTGCGGCTGCAGGCTTCGCAGCCGACGGGGTGGTAGCGCCCTTCACCATCCTGCCGTTTGCAGACTGGGCAGAGCTTGCGCACGAGGCGCTGGGCCAGCACGCCGAGCAGGCTGGAGCTGAGCAGGAAGGGCTCGACGCCCATATCGGTCAGTCGAGTGACGGCACTAGGGGCGTCATTGGTGTGCAAGGTGGCCAGCACCAGGTGGCCGGTCAGCGAGGCCTGAATGGCAATTTGCGCGGTCTCGTAATCGCGGATTTCACCGATCATGATCACGTCAGGGTCCTGGCGCAGGATGGCGCGCAGCGCTTTCGCAAACGTCAGATCGATCTTGGCATTGACCTGCGTCTGGCCGACGCCGGCCAGCTCGTACTCGATCGGGTCTTCCACCGTCAGCACATTGGTGGTGCTGGTGTCCACGGTCTGCAAGGAGGCGTAAAGGCTGGTGGTCTTGCCCGAACCGGTGGGCCCGGTGACCAGCACGATGCCGTGCGGCTGCTGCACCAGGCGCTTGAAGGCCTCCAGCACATCGCCGCTCATGCCGAGGCCTTCGAGCGTGAACTTCGATTCGGTCTTGTCCAGCAGACGCAGCACGGCGCGCTCGCCGTGGGCGCTGGGCAGGGTGGAGACGCGCACATCGATGGCGCGGCCGCCGATGCGCAAGGAAATGCGGCCATCCTGCGGCAGGCGCTTTTCGGCAATGTCCAGCTCGGCCATGATCTTCAGGCGCGAGATCAGGGCCGCGTGCAGGCCGCGGTTGGGCTGCACCACCTCGCGCAGCGTGCCGTCGACGCGGAAGCGCACCGAGCTGGCACGCTCGTAGGGTTCGATGTGGATGTCGCTGGCGCCGTCCTTGGCCGCCTGCGTCAGCAGCGCGTTGAGCATGCGGATGATGGGCGCGTCATTGGCCGCTTCCAGCAGGTCTTCCACGGCGGGCAGGTCCTGCATCATGCGGCTCAGGTCCACCGCGCTCTCGACCTCGCCGATCACCACGGCCGCGCTCGATTCGCTGCCGGCATAGGCGGCATTGATGCGCTCGGCCAGGCTGCTGGCCGCTTCTTGTTCGAAGCGGTCGATCAGGTAGAGGCGCTGCACCTCGGACAAGGTGGCCAGGCTGACCTCGGCCGGCGCCCAGAGCACGAGGCTGGCGCCGTCGTCCTCCAGCAGCACCGAATTGGCCTTGGCGTAGGCGTAAGGCAAGGGGTGGCGCATGGCGCTCACTGGCCCACCTTGTCCGTGGCGCCCGCCGGCGGCTTGGCCGTGCCGATCGGTGCGGTGGGATTGGCCGGCAGCAGCGGCGTGCCGGTGTCCGGCAGGGCGAACTTGGACTCCGGCTTGACCGATTCCTGCAGGGTGCGGAAGTGGTCGTAGCGGTCCATGGTGATGCGGTCGGCCGCTTCCTGGCTGCGCATGATGACCGGGCGCAGGAACACCATCAGATTGGTCTTGACGCGGCTGCGGCCGGTGTTCTTGAACAGATTGCCGATCAACGGGAGGCTGCCCAGGCCGGGCACGCGGCCCTCGCTGTCGGCAAACTCGTCCTTCAGCAGGCCGCCCAGCACCAGGATCTGGCCATCGTCCACCGAAACAGTGGTTTCGATCGATGCCTTCTCGGTCGACGGTCCGCTGGTGTCGGCCTTGGTGGTCGGATCCACCGAGGAGTTTTCCTGCTGCACCGTCATGCGCACCGTGCCGCCTTCGCCGATTTGGCTGCGGATGCGCAAGGTGATGCCCACATCCTTGCGGTCAAAGGTCTGGAATGGGTTGACCGAGCCGGTGCTGCTGCCGCTGCCGGTGTTGGTGTAAGAACCGGTCACAAAGGGTACCGAGCGGCCCACCACGATCTTGGCTTCCTCGTTGTCCAGGGCCACCAGATTGGGTGTCGACAGCACATTGGCGCCAGCCTCGGCCTCCAGGAAATTGGCGATAGCGCCCAGGGTGTAGCGGTCGCCGAATTTCTTCAGCAGGCCGATGTTGAGGCCGGTGGGCGCATCCTTGACGACGCTGGCGATGGCGGTGGTGCCGCCGAACAGCGCGGCCGTGCCCTGGATGATGTTGCCCGGGCCGGTGCCGAAATTGGTGCCGGCGCCGGTGATGTTGCTGTCACCCTTGTTGCCGAACAGGTTCTGCCACTGCACGCCGAAGTTGCCGCTCTTGCTGGCGTCGACCTTGACGATCAGGGTCTCGACATAGACCTGGGCGCGGCGGCCGTCGAGCTGGTCGATGACCTGGCGGATCTGGCGGTAGAGCGGGTCGGGCGCGGTGATGATCAGCGCGTTGGTGGACGGATCGGCCTGTACAAAGCCGCCTGTCGACGGGCCGGCCGAGGCGCTGACCGGGGTGGTCGCCGCCGCGGAGGCGGTATTGCCGCTGCTGTTGCCCATGCCGCTTTGCTGCGTGCCGCCGAGGTTACCTGAGCCCAGGCCACCGGCGCCGCTGAGACCGCTCAAGCCGCCGCCCGCGCTGTTGCCGCTGCTGGCGCCGCCGGCACCGCCGCCGCTGTTCGCCGCAAAGGCGGCGCGCAGCACGGTGGCCAGCTTGGTGGCGTCGGCGTTTTTCAGGTAGACGACGCGGATATTGCCGGCCGGGTTGTTGTCCAGCGAAGGTTGGTCCAGCTTGGCGATGATGCCCTTGGTGTAGGCCAGGCGCGTCGGGTTGGCGGCGCGCACGATCAGGGCATTGCTGCGTGGGTCGACCACCACATTGACGCTGCCGCTGCCGCCTTGGCCGGGCGCCGCCGCGGCGGCATTGCCGGCCTCGGTCAGGCGCAGCACCAGGGGCGCCAGGTCGGCGGCAACCGCATGCTTGAGCGGCACCAGCTCGATGTCGGTGGCTCCGGCCGTGTCCATGGCGGCGATGATGCGGCCCAGACGCTGCAGGTTGTCGGCGTAGTCGGTGATGACCAGGCTGTTGTTGCCGGGGTTTGCGTTGATGGTGTTGTTGGGGCTGATCAGCGGGCGCAGCACCGCCACCAGGTTGTTGGCGTTCTCGAAATTGAGGCGGTAGACCTGGGTCAGGATCTGGTCACCGCGCTCCTTGCTGCTGTCCACGGCCACCGAGCCGGCCTGCAGCTTGGCGTCCGCCTCGGGCACGACCTTCCACAGCCCGGCGCTCTCCACCACGGTGAAGCCCAGGCCACGCAGGGCGGCCAGGTAGTTGAGGTAAGCCTCGCGCGGCGTCACCGGTTGCTCGCTGTAGACCGTGACCTGGCCCTTGACGCGCGGGTCGATGATGAACTGGCGGTTCATCATCACGCCCATGGCGCGGGTCACGGCCTCGATGTCGGCGTTGACGAAGTTCAGGGTCACCGGCGTCGGCGCCTTGACGGCCGGGCCGCTGCCGCGCGGCTTGTTGGTGGCGGCCGGGCTCAGGGCTGGCGTGGCCAGCAGGGCCAGGGCCAGCAGGGACACGCCCGCTTGCTGTCGCCGAGGCGCGATGGGCGCCCGCTTGTGGTCGTTCATGCTCATCCGATCGAAAAGACGGAACGGGCGCCTTGGCGCCGTCCGATGATGTTCAGGAGGTTGTTCAAGGCGGCTTCCCGGCCGGGCGCGGCGGACGCTTCCAGGGTGAAGCGCGGCTTGCCGGCCGTCAGCGTGCCCTGGCCGTTCAGCATCAGGGCGCCTTCCAGGGTGCTCAGATTCATCTGGCTGACGTTGTTCCCGCCGCCGGTCTGGCCTGGGCTGGCGGGCATGGCCAGCAGGGAAAAACGGTAGCTGCCCAGCGGCGCGAGTGTCGAGACGCGGGAAGACAAATTGAGCAGGTCCAGGTCCAACTGACCGAACTGGCGCCACTGCCCGCCCAGCCATTCCAGGCGCAGATCGCGAGCACTCAGGCGCAGCGAGCCGCCCAGCTGCAAGGTGTTCCAAGGCGTGCCCAGGCCCGAGAGCAGGCCTGCCGGCAGACGCGCCAGCCATTCGCCGCTGTTGGCCACGGCCAGCTCGAAGCGGCCCCAGCCCGGGCGCAGCAAGAGCTGCAGCTGGCCATTCAGGCAACAGTCCTGGCGGGCATGGAGAGCCAGGCCCAGGCCTTTGAAACCCAGAGTCCAGCTCAGGCGGCCGGGCAGGATGGCGGCGTCACGGCTGCCCGCGCCGCCGCTGAGCACCAGCACGCCGCTGCCATTCCAGATGCTGCCGCGGCTGTCGGTGATCAGCACATGTTCATTGCTGGCCGCGGCCAGGCCGCGTGCCAGCCAGCTGGCCGGCGCAAAGGCCACGAGGGCAATGCCAGCGCCCAGCAGGGCGCCGGCCACGCTCCAGCGCCGTGGCAGGCTCTGGCGGGCACGCTGCCCCAGGTCATCGGTGGGCAGGTCCTGCCAGTGACTCGGTGCACCCAGGCTGGACCCGGTCGCGTCGCCGGGGCGCTTGCTTCGCCCGAAACGAAGCGGATTCATGGGGCCGAGCCTCCTTGCAGGCCGAGCACGATGCTGCCGCTGAAGCCCTGCGGGCCGCGCTGCAGCTTGGCCTCCAGAGGGCGGGCACGGGCGGCGCTGCGCGCTTCGCCCAGCCAGGCCTGCAAGGCCTCGCTGCTGACGCCGTTCAGGGTCAGCACGGCGCGGTCGCCGTTGAGCTGCAAGCGGGCCGCCGGGCCCAGGTGTTCGCTGGCTGCCTGCAGGGCTTGAGCGGCTTGGGCGGCGGGCACGGCCGGGGCGGCGCGCAAGGTTTGTGCTTCCTGCGCCAGGGCTTGCATTTGCTGCAGCTGGCGCTCCAGGCTTTCCGCCTGGGCCGGAGCCTGGCTCAGCGTGCGCCAGGCCGGCTGCACCGCCACGAACCAGAACAAGGCCAGGCCCAAAAGCAGGGCGATCAGCTGCGCGGCCTTGCGCTCGCGCTCGCCCATCTGCTGCCACTGCGCCTGGACCTGGGCTTGCAGGGGCGCCCAGGGCGCCGGTTTCTTGTCGAAGCTCATGTCTTGGACCCGGGCGAGGCCTGGGCAGAGAGGACGTTGCGGACCGCAGGCGCGTCGGCGGGCATGCGGCTCAGGGTCAGCTGGCCTTCGCTGCTTTCGAGCTGCCAGCCTTCGCTGCGCAGCTGGCTGCGGAATTGCTGGATCTGCGCCTCGCTCCAGCCGGCGCTGGACAGTTGCAGGCGGCCGGCTTCGAAGCTCAGGCTGTCGGCCGGGCCGCGGTCCTGGGGCCAGGCGGTGGCGGCCGCCGCCAGCAGGGTTTCCAGGTCCTTGTCACCGCTGCGGCCGGCGCTGGCGCGCAGGCCGTCGATTTCACGCTGCATCTGTGTCGGCGCGTCCAGCACCGCGCGCACATGCGGGAAGGTCTGGGTCAGGGTTTGGGTGATGGCGGTGCGCCGGGCCTTGAGCTGGGCGTTCTGCTGCCAGGCGGCCAGGTTCATGCCCAGCAGCTGCACGGCCACCAGGCCGGCCAGGCCGATGCGCACCGGGCGCCACTGGCGCCGCATCAGGCCGCGCGAGAGCTGGCGCAGGGCGAGGATGCCGCGGGTGCGCGGCGCCAGTTCGAATTGGCGCAGATTCCACGTGCAGTCGATCACACTCAGCGCGCGCTGGGCGTGGCTCAGCGGCGTCACCGCCGTGCCCAGCCAATGTTCGGCGGCTGCGGCCACCTCGGGTGCGGCGTGCCACTGCGAGCTCTGTACCAGGGGCGCCGGGAAGAGCTGGCGCGTCAGGCTGCCCTCCAGCGGCAGATTGCTGACCCCTTCCGGGTGGCTCCAGCGCAGGGCCACCGGGCTGAATTCCTGGCCGGTGCTGTAGAAATAGCCGCGCGGCGGGCTGCCGGGCCAACTCAAGGGGCAGACACGGTCGACCACGATCTGCGCCGCGTCCAGTGCCGCCAGCTGCGCTTGCAGCCAGGCACGCGAGCAGACGGCGACCCAGGCGCTGTCGCCGCCCTGGGCTTCGGCTTCGATGGCGAAGTGCAGGCTCTCGGCGTCGTCGAGCAAGCTGTCTTCCAGCAGGCCGGCCAGGGCGCTGCGCATCTGACGGCCGGCGCGCGGCAGGGTGACGCGCTGCCAGGCCACGTCGGACTCGGCCGGAATGGCGATCACCAGGTCGGCGTGCGGCAGCTGCGCGGCCGGTAGGCTGCCTTGTGCGCTCAGCTCGCGTCCGTCGGCAGTCAACACATAGTCGATGTCGGCTGCGGCCTCGCCGCCACGGCCGAGACCGGTCGCTCGGCCCAGGCCGTCGACGGTCGGGGCGGGGCGGCCTTGGGCATGCAGGCGGCTGCGCGGGGGCAGGAACAGGAGCAGAGTACTCATGGAGACGGAGGAAGCGGGCGCATTCTAGGTGGCGTATTTTGCGGGATCATGTGGAATCAATCAGTTAGCGCTTCTCTCTATGAAACGCCGGGCTGGCGCGGCCTCGCGCAGCGCCTCACTTCCGGGTTTCCTGCAGCTGGTTGACGCGTTGGCGTTCGATCACCAGCATTTCCAGATTGCGTCTTTGTACCAGGGCGCGTTCTTCCATGACCCGTTCGTCCAGGCGCAGCCGGCCCTTGATGATGAAGAAGGCCGACTTCACATCGGCCCGCTCCGCGCTCAGATTGGCGTTGCTCGGGAAGTAGCTGGCCGCGTCTTGCAGCTTGCGCAAAGGCTGGGTCTGGCGTGAGCGCACCAGCCGCTCGGCCGAGGCCAGGTCCATGCCGTCGTAGAGCGCGGCGATGACCTCGCGCGGCGCGGTGTTGAGGTTGACCGGCGTGGGTTGGGGCAGCAGGGTCAGCACCGGGCGCAGGCGTTCGATGGTTTCGGGCGTCAGGCCGAACCAGGCCAGCTGGTCGAGATTGCGCGGTGGCAGCGGAGGGTTCCTGTTGTCGGCCGCGTTGGTCTGGCCTTTGCTGCTGTCCTTGCCGCCGTCCTTGCTGTCGGCGGACTGGCGCAGCTTGCGGATCAGGGTCTGGGCGCTGCCGGGCGGCGCGCCGACGCTGTCGCACAGGCGCTCCAGCACCCGTTGTTCGAGCGCAGGGACCTCGGTGCCGCCGAGCAGATTGCGCAGGTTGTACTGGGCCTGTGCATCCTGAAGGCTGCCGGACAGAAAGGCCTCGGGCCCGCTGTCGTCTTTGTTGTCGGCGTCGGCGGCCAGAAAGGTGGACAGGCGCGCTTCGGCCAGGGGCACGGCCCAGACCTCGCCCAGGTGGTCGACCGGCTCATTGAGGTTGGCGCGCGCATCCTCGCGCAAGATCAGGCGTGCCCAGTCGAGCACGCCTTGCAAGATCCAGGCTGATTGAGCCCGGGCCCGTTCGGCTGCCTCGATCTGTACTGCCCGATATTGGCGCCAGACCATGGCCGAAGCCAGGCTGGCCACCAGAGTGACGATCAGCATGGCGGTCAGCAGCGCTGCGCCTGCTTGTCCTCGGTGTTGGGACAGGGGCTGGCGCTTGATCATGATTGCGGCCCGAGGATGATCTGGCGCGTCAAGCTGCCGTTGAAGCCGCTGTCGGGTGCGAACTGCAGCACCATGCGCACGCCGCTGGGCAAGATGGCCCGCCTCGGACCGCTGCCGTCCTTGTCGCCTGTTCCCTGGCCTTGGCCCTGGCCCTGGCCCTGGCCTTGCCCATCTGCGCCCTTGCTCGGGCCGGATGCCCCTGGCCCTGGCGGCGGCGGGATGTTGTCGCTGCCATTGCTGACATCGTCGCTGGACTGGGCATTGCTCCAGCCATTGCCCCTGTAGAAATAGAGCTGCCAGGCGCTGATGCCCTCGAGCGTGCTCAGCTGGCCGCGGTCCTGGGCTTGCAGACGCAGGCTGCGTTCATAGGTTTGGCCCAGCTCGTTCGCGCCCTGCTGCAGCGGGCCTTCCCAGCGCAGCAGCCGCCCCTCGCGCAGGCTCCAGACCACCACCTGCAAGCCTTGTGGCTGCTGGCGCGTCAGGCGCAGCGAGGCGCCGTCAAAGGCAATCGCCGGCACGCTGCCGCTGTCCTGCACGGCGCGCAGGTCGCTGTCCCACTGGGCCATCACGGTCTGCAAGCGGGCGCTGTGGTCCAGGTGGGCCTGGGCCACTTCCCGGCTCTTCAGCAAGCCATTGATGCCGCTCCAGGCCATCACGGTCATCAGGCTCATGATCAGCAGGGCCACCATGACCTCGATCAGGGTGAAACCGGTCGGCGTGTGGTGGCCGGCGCGCATCAGAAGCGCCCCATGATGGTGGAGAGCGTCAGCAGGGTGCGCTCGCCGTCGCCGCTGATCAAGGCGTCGACGCGGCGGAAGTTGGGGTTGGGCGTGGGCCGGACAACCAGCCGGCCGCGGTAGGCCTGGCCGAATTGCTCGCAGCTGAAGTCGCTGTCGCCGATGCCGGGGAATTGTTTGCCCAGGCGCAGCTCGGTCAGCTGGTTCTCGGCGCACCACTGGGCGGCGCTCATTTCGCGCAGGCGGCTGGCGTTGTCGGTCAGCGAGCCCGCGGCCTTGACCCCGGCTGCCAGGGTGATGGCGACGATCACCAAAGCGACCATCACCTCAATCAGGGTGAAGCCGCGCTCAGCTGCCTTCGGGACTGTGCGCCTCATGGCGCCGGAACCGGGCTGACGCTGAAGGGGGCCAGGCCGTCGGTGCTCAGTTGCAGGCGTTGGTTTCCCAGGCGCAGCTGGACTTGCTGGGCGCCAATCATGGGCTCAGGCCCCAGGCGCACGCTGCGCGCATTGCTGATCTCTGCGATCACGCCTTCGGCCAGCCAGCGCCTGGGCAGCTGGATGCGTTCGGGCAGGCCTTGAAAGCGGAAGTGGTCGCGGGCGTTTTGTTGCAGAGGCAGCCATTGCACGTCGAGGCCGGCGCTGCGACTTTCGGCGCGGGCGGTCTCGAACAAGGCGACCAGGCGTTCGGCCTCGCGTTCGAGCTGGGCTTCGGCCGGGTCACGCATGGCCATGCTGACGGCGGCCGAGGCGATCGCCACCATGGCCACCACCACCAGCAGCTCGATCAGTGTGAAGCCGCGCTGTGCTTGCAAGCGCTTATTGCCAGGAACCGAGGTCGGCGTCATTGCCTTCGCCACCCGGGCGGCCGTCGGCACCGAAGCTGTAGATGTCGATCTCGTTTTTCACACCGGGGTTGGCGTATTGGTAGGGGTTCTTCCAGGGATCGAGCGGCAGCTTGTCGATGTAGGGCTTCCAGTTGGCGGGCGGCGTGCCGGTGGTGGGCTTGCGCACCAGGGCTTCCAGGCCTTGCTCGCCGCTGGGGTAGCGGCCGTTGTCGATCTTGTAGAGCTTGAGTTGCTGCATCAGGTCGTTGATGGTGGCGCGGGCGGCCGTGACCTTGGCTTCATGCAGGCGGTCCATCACATTGGGCACGATCAGGGCCCCCATCAGCCCGATGATGAGGAACACGACCATGATCTCGATCAGGGTGAAGCCCCGGGCGAGGCGGCGAGAGTTCGTTGTATTCATGTGAACGTGACGGGCTGCGTGGTGAAGAAGGGTTAGCACCGGGGCCGGGGGCCGCGGATCAGCAAAGCGCATGAATCATAATCTGCCCATGCTTGCACGAATGATGGCTTTTCTGGTGTGGGGTTTGCTGGCTTGCAGCGCGGTCTATTGGCTGATCCAGCTGATGGCCCGGCCCGTGGCGGCGCCTCTCCATGCCCAGGCGGTGCTGGAGCAGCGCAGCGGCACGGCCGATCTGACGCGTTTGTTCGGTGCCGCGCCGGTGGCCGCGCCCGAAGCCGCCTTGCCTGCAGACAGCCGTTTCAGCCTGCTCGGCGTGGTGGCGCCCAGGAATCTGCAGGCCAGTCAGGCGGGCGAAGGCGTGGCCTTGATTGCCGTTGACGGCGTGCCGCGCACCGTGCGCATCGGCGCGGTGCTGGATGGTGAGCTGCGCTTGCTGTCGGTTCAGGGCAATTCCGCGCAGCTGGGGCGCGATGGCGTGGTCAGCATGACGCTCAATCTGGCGCCGCCGCTGCCGGCCGCCACCGGTTCCTTGCCCCCTGCGGCCAATTCGCCGACCGTGCTCGGGGGCCAGCCCATGTTGCAAGGTGATCCAGCCCAAGTGCCGTTCCGTCCCGCTCTGCCGCCCGGCCAGCCACCGGCACCCGGCGGGCTGGACTCCAACGCCTTGCCTACGCGCTGAGGCGGGGTTCGCTGCCGCTGTCGCGGTAGCCGCCGCTGAGCGAATCGACGCCGCTGCCCGTGTTCGGGCCGCGCGGCTCGGCGAGATCGTGCAGATCGGTCAACAAGGCGGCGGCGCTGCGAATCATGGGCCAGGCCAGGGCGGCGCCGGTGCCGTCGGCGCTGTCCATGCCCAGCTCCAGCAAGGCTGAAGCGTGGAAGGTGGCCAGGGCTTCGTCCAGGCCGCGGTGCACATGGCTGCGGCAGAACACGGCGTAGTCGGTCACCGGTGCGGCAATCTTGGCGGCCACTTTGAGCGCGGCGCAAGCGGTGATGCCGTCGATGATGATCAGATGGCGTTTGGATGCCGCCACCAGCATGGCGCCGACCATCACAGCAAGCTCGAAGCCACCGAAGGCGGCCATCACTTCCATTGGGTCGCTGACTTCGCGGTGGCGCGCTTGCGCCGCCTGCAGTACGCCGAGGATGTGGGCGAGCTCGTCCTGGCGCATATCGGGGCCGGACAGCACGAAATCGCGCACCGGCTGGTCCATCAAGCGAGACAGCACCAGGGCGGCGCTCTCCGCCGAGCCCTGGCCCATGCCGGCACAGGCCAGCACATTGCCCGGCAGGTTGTCTGAAATTTCCATGCCCACCCGGACCCCGGCATGGGCTTGCTCCAAGGTCATGGCCGGACCGGTGCGGGTGTTGCGGGTGCCGTGGGCGATCTTGCGCGCCATCAGCCGGGCGTGCGGCGCCAAGGATTCGGCGATGCCGCAATCGACCACGGCGAGTTGCAGGCCTTGCAGGCGGGCAAACACCGAAACCGGCAGACGGTTCTGCAGGGCCAACTGGGCCTGCTCACGCGTGCTGCGGCCCCATTGCTGGCCGATGCGGTCCACCACCATGCCGTGATCGGCGGCGAACAAAGCCAGCACCGGGTCGCGGAAGCGTGGCGTCAGTGAGTTCTGCACCAGGCCCAGCCGCACCGCCAAAGGCTCCAGCTCGCCCAGGCCGCCGGCAATGGCGGCATGCCGGTCGACGCGGTCGCGCAAGGCCTTTTCCAGTTCGGGATTGGCGGTCGGCGAGATCAGGGACTGGTGCAGGGACATGTGAAGTGTTCAGCTCACCCTGAACGGGTGCGGGCGGCTGGATTGTCGGGCCTGTGAGGGTGGCTCGACATCCGCACTTGCCCTGCGGCAAGCGTGGCAGCTCGGGGGTCTGCGTCAGCGCAGGAAAAGTTGATAGACCGGGTTGTTGCTTTCGTCTTCGAAAGGGTAGTTCAGCGAGTTCAGGAAGTCGCGCAGCGCCGCATTGTCACCGCGTGGCACCTGGATGCCGACCAGGATGCGGCCGTAGTCGGCGCCCTGGTTGCGGTAATGGAATAGGCTGATATTCCAGTCCGGGTGCATGCTGGACAGGAAGCGCATCAGCGCGCCCGGCCGCTCGGGAAAGATGAAGCGGTAAAGGCGCTCGTTGCGCGCCAGCTCGGAGCGGCCGCCCACCATATGGCGCAAATGCTGCTTGGCCAGCTCGTTGTCGGTCAGATCCAGGGCCTGGAAGCCACCCTTGGCAAAGGCGCGTGCCAGCTTGGCTGCTTCCTCGCGCTTCTGGGTGGCCACACCGACCAGGATGTGGGCCTGGGCAGAATCGGAGATGCGGTAATTGAATTCGGTGACGCTGCGCGGTCCCAGCAGTTCGCAGAAACGCTTGAAGCTGCCGCGTTCCTCGGGAATGGTGACGGCAAACAGCGCCTCGCGATGCTCGCCGACCTCGGCCCGCTCGGCGACGAAGCGCAGGCGGTCGAAGTTCATATTGGCGCCGCAGGTGATGGCGATGAAGGTCTGGCCCTTGCAGCCATGCTCGGCCGTGTACTGCTTGACCGCCGCTACACCCAGTGCGCCAGCGGGCTCCAGAATGCTGCGCGTGTCCTCGAACACGTCCTTGATGGCGGCGCAGACGGCGTCGGTGTCCACCAGCACGAAGTCGTCGACCAAGGCGCGTGTGATGCGGAAGGTCTCTTCGCCGACCAGTTTCACGGCCGTGCCATCGGAGAACAGGCCGACATCGTTCAGCAGCACCCGCTTGCCGGCTTTCACCGAGCGGACCATGGCGTCCGAATCCTTGGTCTGCACGCCGATCACCTTGATCTCGGGGCGCACCGCCTTGATGTAGGCGGCCACGCCGGAGATCAGCCCGCCGCCGCCGATGGCCACGAAGATGGCGTCGATCGGGCCAGGATGCTGGCGCAGCAGTTCCATGGCGATCGTGCCCTGGCCGGCAATCACATCGGGGTCGTCGAAGGGGTGGACAAAGCTCAGGCCTTGGGCTTTTTCCAGCTCCAACGCGTGGCCATAGGCGTCGGTGAAACTGTCGCCGAACAGCACCACCTCGCCGCCATGACTTTGCACGGCGTCGATCTTGACCTTGGGTGTGGTCACCGGCATCACGATTACGGCCCGGCAGCCCAGCTTCTTGGCCGACATGGCCACGCCTTGGGCATGGTTGCCGGCCGAGGCGCAAATCACACCCTGGGCCAGCTGTTCGGCGCTCAGATGGGCCATCTTGTTGTAGGCGCCTCGCAACTTGAAGCTGAACACCGGCTGCTCGTCCTCGCGCTTCAGCAGCACCTTGTTGCCCAGGCGCTTGCTCAGGCTTTTGGCTGGCGTCAGTGAGGTTTCCTTGGCGATCTCGTAGACGCGGGCGTTCAGAATTCGCTGCAGATAGCTGTTGTCGGAGGGAGTCAGGTCGGGCATGCCGGCCGCAGTCACGGTCTTGGCGACGGGTTTGCGGGCGTGGCGGGTGCCACTCTTGAGCGTGCGGGCGGGGCCGGCCATGGGGTCTCCGATACAGATCTGTTGCGGCGCAACATGATAAGCCAGGGTTGTATGGAGGCGATTCCAGCTCGGCTTGGCACCTATTGGGCCAAAAAAAACCCGAGCTTTTGCAAGCTCGGGTTGAATCCACCATGGAGGCGGTGGAGGAGACAAACGGTGCGAGAGCCCGATGCTTGAATCTGCTGCGCGCCAGGGCTTTGACGCCGTGCGGCTGCGCGCAAGAGGATCGCTTGGCTAGAATTTTAGCTGCAGCAATTGCTGCGGTGCAATATTTTTAGCGCCTTTTAATTAGTCCCAGAGCTCTAGTGCAAAGTCGGCTGGGCTCGCCACTTTCGTTTGGAGCACACACAAGATGGAATGCACGATCAACTGGATGGGCGCCGATGGCATGGCATTCGTGGCGCAGACCGGCAGTGGCCATATGTTGACCATGGACGGCGCACCGCAGGGTGGTGGCCACAACCTGGCGCCGCGGCCCATGGAGACTGTGTTGGCCGGCACCGGCGGCTGCACGGCTTATGACGTGGTGCTCATCCTCAAGCGCGGCCGCCATGATGTGCGCGGTTGCCAGGTGCAGATGAAGGCCGAGCGTGCCGAGGAGGACCCCAAGGTGTTCACTGCCATCCACATGCATTTCGTGGTCAGTGGCCGAGGCCTCAAGCAAGAAGCGGTCGAGCGCGCCGTGGCCTTGTCGCACGAGAAATACTGCTCAGCCAGCATCATGCTCGGCAAGACGGCGGCGATGTCAACCTCGGTGGAGATTGTCGAGGTCTGAGCCCGCGCACGGACTCCGGAAGGAGGCCGTGGCTGGCGAAGGCCCGGCCGCGATACCAGTGGACGGGCTGAGCCCGTACTCGGACACCGGAAGGAGGCCGTGGCTGGCGAAGGCCCGGCCACGATCTCCGGGAGGAGACTGAGGCTGAGTTCTGGCCTGATCCGAACGGCTTAGATGCGGTGCGCGGTGCTCGTCATGACCCGCGCAGCCAAGCGCATCAGGTGCTGCACCGGTGCTGGCAGGGGCAGTGCGCCTGCTGCCTGGGCTTCGTCGGCATGCCTGGCTTCTTCCAGCTTCATTTGCGCCACGATGGCGCGTGAAGCCTGGTCGGCCTCGGGCAGGCGCTGCAGGTGCGAGGCTAAGTGCTGCTCGACCTGACGCTCGGTTTCCACCACAAAGCCGAGGCTGACCCGGTCGCCGATCAGGCCCGCCACACTGCCGATGGCAAAGGCGCCGCTGTACCAGAGTGGGCTCAGGTGGCTGCGGTGGCTGCCCAACTCATCAAGGCGCTGCTGGGTCCAGGCCAGGTGGTCGATTTCTTCCTGGGCCGCGGCTTTGAAATGCTGGCGCAGTTCCGGGTCGCGACTGAATAAGGCTTGCGACTGGTACAGCGCCTGGGCGCAAACCTCGCCGACATGGTTGACCCGCATCAGCGCGCCAGAGAGTTGGGCCTCCTCAGAGCTCAACTGCACCGGCTCGCAGTCGCGAGCTGGCGAGGGGCGCGCCGCACGCGGCTTGGCAAATACCGTGCGCATGCCATGGTCGACGCTGACCAGCAAGCGGTCGAGGACCGTAAGGCGGGTGGAGGCGGGTGAATAAGCTGGAGAGTTGGGCATGAGGTTCGGGGGAAGCGACTCTTCAGTTTAATGATGAGTGGCGCAGCGTGAGCCTTTTGGGGCCACCAGAAAGCATTTGTGAATAGTTTATGAACCAACTTTCTCGTTGCGTGTCAACAACGCAAACCCTGAATATGACGGTCGAAGGTGTTCAGGGGTGATCAAGGTCTTGTGTAATACGACAACTTCCGCTGCAGGGGGTTGGCGCAGCGGGCTTTTTCGGAGCGCCCGGCTTGAATATCGAGCCGTAAGCTTCAGATCCCACGCGGGGAGGTTGGCAAGTGCCAACCTGGAGGCGTCTTTTTAGCGAGGCCCAGCTTTCGAGCGAAGCCTGAATTATTTTTTGTGGAGTATCGAATGAAGAAATCAATCGTTGCACTGGCAGTTCTGGGTTCGTTCGCGACCGTGGCATCGGCTCAATCGTCGGTGACCCTGTTCGGCGTGATCGACGTGGCCGCACGCTACACCAAGGCCAATGGCAAAACGCTGAAGAGCCTGGCAACCGATGGCAACACCAGCAGCCGTCTGGGCGTGCGTGGTGAAGAAGACCTGGGCGGCGGCCTGAAGGCTGGTTTCTGGCTGGAAGGCGCCGTGAACGCTGACTCCGGTACCGCTGACACCAGCAAGTTCTGGGGCCGTCGCGCCACGGTGAGCTTGGCTGGCGAATTCGGTGAAGTGCGTCTGGGCCGCAACAAGTCCGTGGCACAACTGCACATCGAAGCATTCGATCCGACTTCGACCACCGGTCTGGGCAAGGCCAACCAGCTGTACAGCACCCTGGGCAGCGGCGTGAGCGTGGCTCGCTTCGACAACATGGTCTCCTACTCGCTGCCGGGCAATCTGGCTGGCTTCTATGGCGCCGCTGACGTGGCTGCTGGTGAAGGCACCAACGCTGGCAAGGCATTCAGCGGTCGTGCTGGCTACGTGGCTGGCCCCCTGCATGTCAGCGCTGCCTTCCTGCAAGCTGGCGTGGGCACCAAGTACAAGCTGAGTTCCTTCGGTGGTTCTTACGACCTGGGTGTCGCCAAGCCTTCGCTGACCTTCTCGACCAACAAGTTTGGCGCCGCCAAGCAGACCGTCATCACCGCCGCCGTGACCGCTCCTCTGGGTGCCGGTAGTGTCTGGGCTTCGTGGACCAAGGCTGATGCCAACGGCGCTGCTGAAACCCTGAAGGCTGCTTACGATGCAACCCACCTGTCGGCCGGTTACATCCACAACCTGTCCAAGCGCACCGCTCTGTACACCACCGTGTCCAAGATCGAGAACAAGCTCGGCGGCAAGGTTGGCGTGCTGAATACCCCCACAATGGCTGCTGGTGGCGGTTCGGGTGGCTTCGACGTCGGCGTGCGTCACAGCTTCTGATCCCAGGCTGCGTAAGCAAGCTTGATCTGAAAGCCGCCTTCGGGCGGCTTTTTTGTTTTCGGAGTAGCCAAACTTGCACATGCCTGACGCAGGATGGGAGGGTTTGCGCGTGTAGGAGGGTCGCAACATCGGACTCGCTTGGTAGGTGTCATTCGCACAGAATGGGTCAGTCGTTACAAGACATTCACTACAAGGAGACATCGATGAAGAAGACTGCTTTGGTCCTGGGCCTCCTGGCCACTTTCTCGTCCGCTGGTTGGGCTCAGTCCAGCGTGAGCCTGTATGGCATCCTGGACGTGGGTGTGCGTTACACGACCAACTCAGGGACCACCGCCGCTCGGAAAGGCGATTCTTTGTCTCAAGTGATTCCCGGCGGTATGTCCAACAGCCGTCTCGGCGTCAATGTCAGTGAAGACATGGGCGGTGGACTCAAGGCCATCGCCAATTTGGAGCATCGGCTCAACTCCGATACCGGCACGCAAACTGCGGCCGAATTCTGGCGTCAGTCGTGGGTGGGCCTGGAGTCCAAGGAATATGGCCGTCTGACCCTGGGTCGCCAGTACAACGTCTTGTTCGATGTCTATACGAGTACCTTCTCGTCGTACAAATATTCGCCGTACATCGAGATTTTCCGGCCGGAAACAGCCATGGCCATGGCGGGGCGTCAAAGCAATATGGTCAAGTATTTGGCCGAGTCTGGCCCCTTCCGGGGTGAGTTGCAGGTCGGCGCCGGGGAGGGGGCCAGCCCGGACAAGACCGTTGGCGCCATGCTGCGCTATTCCAAAGACGAGTTGGCCTTTGGCGCTGGCGTGATGGACGTTGAGGACACGGCCGGGCGCAAGGTTCGTGGCCTGACCGTGGGTGGCGCCTATACGGCGGGTCCTTTGTACGTCAACCTGTCTTGGGGGCAGAACAAGTTTGACTTGGGTACGGATGTGCTTCAAGCCGCCTACACCAACAACTACACCATCAGCCCGGCCAGCCGTCTCAATGCGGCCGGTTTGGACGTGAAGAAGCGAGACATGCTGGCCGTAGGCTTCACGTACCAGTTCAGCAAGGAGCTGAACCTCGGACTGCAAGGCTGGTATGCCAAGCAGACTCATCATCGCCTGACAGGCTCAAGCAAGGCGGGCTTCTTGGCCGCAGTGGCGGACTATGCCTTCTCCAAGCGCACGGATGTGTATGCTGAGGCCGACTATTCCAAACTCGGCGGTGCGGTCAGTTTTGACAACACGGCCAAGAGCCGGGTCGGCTTGAGCACCGGCATCCGTCACCGTTTCTGACGCGAATTTATGCTTGAATCCAGGCCGCCGTGTGCGGCCTTTTTTATTTGCTTCCAGGTTTTCGAATGTCCAGCTCTCTGCATTGCCGTTCATGGGTTCCGTCAGCGGTCATTCTTTCGCTCTTGGTGGCCTGCGCCAGCCCGCCAGCGCCGCAGTCGCCCATGCCTGAGCACTTGTCAGCCTGGTCGCCGCGCTCCCTTCCTGGCAAACGACTGACCAACTATTCCTTCGTGCAGCGCGGCGGCCGCGCCTGTGTGCTCGGGCAGGCCAAGCAGTCGGTCAGCCTCTGGCGTCGGCCGCTGGACCTCCCTGCCGATCAGGTCGAACAGCTTCGATTTGATGTCTGGATCGGTGAGCATGCGCAGCAGGCTACGGTGACGGCAGCCGAGACGGATGACGCGCCGGCCCGCATTCTGCTGGGCTTCGATGGCGACGAGGGGCGTCTGTCCATGGCTAATCGCATGCAGTTCGAACTGGTCCGCACCTTAACCGGGGAGGCGCCCCCATTCGCCACGCTGATGTATGTCTGGGATGCAACAGCGCCAGCGGAAACCTTGGTGGTCAGTGCGCGCAGCGACCGCATTCGCAAGATCGTCGTGGGCTCAGGTCGCAAGGGTCCGCCTGCCTGGCATCAGCTCCAGCGCGACGTGCAGGCCGACTACCAGCGTGCGTTTGGCGAAGCGCCCGGTCGCCTGGTTTCACTGGCCCTGATGACCGATGCCGACAACACGGGCAGCCGCGCCGAGGCCTGCTATGGTGAGATCTTGCTGCTCGACGATGCAGCGCGGGCCTTGGATGGCAGCTTGCGCTTTTGAGACGATTGCCTGACGCGCATCGGGACTTTCCCGTTTGTGGCCGAGCGTGCTCTTCGCCATCATGACGCGGGCCCCATTGCCGCCGAGAAGGTGGCTGGCGGCCAGATCAATTCAATCACTGAACGAGCCGAGCCCCAGGAGGCTCGGACGCGGCTGATTCGTGCATGGGGGGAGCCGAGCGCTTGACCGTGTCGGGGTCAGCATTCGTAGCGGCAGACTTCCCTCAGAACCGACATGCTAGTTTTCATTCTTCGCCGCCTGGTCCAGTCATTGATCGTGATGCTCACGGTGGCCTGTGTGTCCTTCATGCTGTTCCAGTATGTGGGCGACCCCGTCACCAATCTGCTGGGTCAGGACGCCACGCAGGAGCAGCGCGAGTCCTTGCGCCGCGATCTGGGCCTGGATGCGCCTTTCCCGGTTCAGTTCGCCCGCTTCGTCGGCAATGCGGTTCAAGGTGAATTCGGCTTGAGCTTGCGTCAGGGGCGCAAGGTCTCGGACCTGATCGCTGAGCGTCTGCCGGCCACGCTGGAGTTGGCTCTGGTGGCAGGTCTGATTGCTCTGGGTGTGGGCATTCCACTCGGTGTTTACGCGGCTTTGCGGCGGGGCAAGGCGAGCTCGCAGCTCTTGATGATGCTGTCTCTGCTGGGCGTGTCCCTGCCGACCTTTCTCATCGGCATCCTGCTGATCCTGGTGTTTGCAGTCTGGCTGAAATGGCTGCCCAGCTTTGGTCGCGGTGATGTCATCGCTATTGGCAGCTGGACCACGGGCTTGCTGACCGTCGATGGTCTTCGCCATGTGCTCTTGCCGGCCATCACCTTGTCGGTGTTTCAGCTGACCCTGATCATGCGCTTGGTGCGTTCCGAAATGCTGGAGGTGCTGCGCACCGACTACATCAAGTTCGCCCGCGCACGCGGCCTGAGCAACCGGGCGGTGTACTTCGGCCATGCCTTGAAGAACACCTTGGTGCCGGTGATCACCATCACCGGGCTGCAGCTGGGCCAGCTGATTGCCTTTGCCATCATCACCGAGACGGTGTTCCAGTGGCCGGGCATGGGTCTGCTCTTCATCCAGGCTGTGCAGTTCGCTGACATCCCGGTCATGGCCGCCTATCTGTGCCTGATCTCCTTCATTTTCGTCACCATCAACTTGCTGGTGGATTTGCTGTATTTCGCGGTCGACCCGCGTTTGCGTACGCAGGGCAAGGCCCATTGAAGCGCTTGAATCTGCCAAGCTGCCCCGACCCTGATTCCAGAGAAGCATCGAACCGATGAGCCAACCTTCAAGCCCGCCCGCGCCCTCAGCACCGAATGCGCTGCAGCGTTTTTTCGACGGCGACGTATGGCATTCCTTCCGCAGCTCGCCGGTGGCCATGCTGGCCGCGGTGATCGCGCTGATTTGCGTCTTCTGCGCGGTGTTCGCCGAGTTCGTTGCACCCCACAACCCCTTTGATTTGGCATCGTTGGAGCTGATGGATTCGCGCCTGCCGCCGGCCTGGATGGAGGGGGGCAGCAGCAAGTACCTGCTCGGTACCGACGATCAAGGGCGGGACATTCTCTCGGCCCTCATGTACGGCGCCCGCATCTCGCTGTTCGTGGGCCTGGCCTCGGTGCTTTTAAGCATGGTGCTCGGGGTCGGCCTGGGTTTGCTGGCGGGCTTTGTCGGCGGCCGGATTGACGCGCTGATCATGCGCGTCTGCGATGTCATGCTGTCCTTCCCGTCCATCCTGATCGCCCTGCTGATCGACGGGGTCGGCCGGGCCATGTTCCCGAACGCGCACGACACCTTGGCCTTTTTGGTGCTGATCCTGGCGATCTCGCTGACCGGCTGGGTGCAGTACGCGCGCACAGTGCGCGGCACCACTATGGTCGAGCGCAACAAGGAGTATGTGCAGGCGGCGCGCGTCATCGGTGTCACGCCGCTGCGCATCATGCGCCGCCATGTGCTGCCCAATGTGCTGGGCCCGGTGCTGGTGCTGGCCACCATTCAGGTGGCCTCGGCCATCATCACCGAGGCGACTTTGTCTTTCCTCGGTGTCGGCGTGCCGCCAACCAGCCCCTCGCTGGGCACCTTGATCCGTGTGGGCAACGACTTTCTGTTCTCCGGCGAATGGTGGATCACCATCTGGCCTGGCGCCATGCTGGTGCTGATCGCGCTGTCGGTGAACCTGCTTGGGGACTGGCTGCGCGATGCGCTCAATCCCCGCCTGCGTTGAATTGCAAACTTTCCTGCCCATGAGCACACCTTTGCTTGAGGTCCGCCATCTGCGGGTCGAATTCCCCACCCGGCGCGGCACTTTGCTGGCGCTGGACGACATCAATTTCGACATCGCGCCTGGAGAGATCCTGGGCGTGGTGGGTGAGTCGGGCGCTGGCAAATCGCTGACCGGCGCAGCCATCATCGGCTTGCTGGATCCACCGGGGCGCATCGCTTCAGGCGAAATCCTGCTGGAAGGCCGGCGGATCGACAACCTGCCCTACGAGCAGATGCGCAAGATCCGCGGTCGCCAGATTGGCGCGATCTTCCAGGACCCGCTGACCTCGCTGAACCCGCTCTACACCGTGGGCCAGCAGCTGATCGAAACCATCACCACGCATCTGGACCTGAGCCAGGTGCTGGCCCGGGCCCGTGCCATTGAGTTGCTGGAGCAGACCGGCATCCCCGCCGCGGCTGAGCGCATCGACCAGTACCCGCACCAGTTCTCGGGCGGTATGCGCCAGCGCGTGGTGATCGCCCTGGCCTTGGCGGCCAGCCCGAAGTTGATCGTCGCCGACGAGCCGACCACGGCGCTCGATGTCTCCATCCAGGCGCAGATCATTGCCTTGCTCAAGCGCATCTGCAAAGAGCAGGGCGCGGCGGTGATGCTGGTCACCCATGACATGGGTGTGATTGCCGAGACCTGCGACCGCGTGGCCGTGCTTTACGCTGGGCGCGTGGCCGAGATCGGCCCAGTGCACGATGTCATCCACAAGCCGGCCCACCCCTACACCGCCGGCCTGATGGGCTCCATCCCGGCCATGGACGAGGACCGCGAGCGCCTGTTGCAGATCGATGGTGCCATGCCGCGACTCAATGCCATCCCGACTGGATGTGCCTACAACCCACGCTGCCCTCGGGTCTTCGAGCGCTGCCGCAAGGAGCGGCCCGAATTGGTCCGCGTCGGCGCGGGGCGTGCTGCGTGCTGGTTGCATGCGCAGGCCCCTGAATCCGAACTGGAGGGTGCGCGATGAGCCGGCCCCTGGTGGAGGTCAAGGACCTCGCGAAGATCTTCGATGTGTCGCCGCCCTGGTTGAACCGGGTGGTGGAGCGCAAGCCGCGCCAGTTCGTTCATGCCGTGGACGGCGTGAGCTTTTCCATCGAACGCGGCAAGACTCTGGCTCTGGTGGGCGAGTCGGGCTGCGGCAAGAGCACGGTCGCGCGCTTGCTGGTGGGCTTGTATGAGCCGACCCGTGGCAGCGTCGAGTTCGACGGTGCCGACACCGCCAAGACCTTGGCGTCCAATGGCGCTCTGGCTTTGCGCCGGCGTATGCAGATGATTTTCCAGGATCCGTATGCGTCGCTGAACCCGCGCTGGAAAGTGCAGGACATCATCGCCGAGCCGCTGCGTGAACATGGTTTGATCGCCGGCCAGGAGGCACAGCGTGCCCGGGTGGCAGAGTTGCTGCAGTCGGTGGGTTTGACGGCAGCCGACCGCGAGAAGTTCCCGCACCAGTTTTCCGGCGGTCAGCGTCAGCGCATTTCGATCGCCCGAGCCTTGGCTACGCAGCCGGAGTTCCTGGTTTGTGACGAGCCGACCTCGGCCCTGGATGTGTCCGTTCAGGCCCAGGTCCTGAACATCATGAAGGACCTGCAGCGCGCGCGCGGGTTGACCTATCTCTTCATTTCTCACAACCTGGCCGTGGTCCGCCATGTTTCGGATCAGGTCGGTGTGATGTATCTGGGGCGGCTGGTCGAGCTGGCGGACAAGGCTGACTTGTTTGCGCGACCACGGCATCCGTACACCCGCATGCTGCTGGATGCGATTCCCGACATTCACATGAGCGGCCGTTCACGCACCCCGGTGCAGGGCGAGGTGCCCAACCCATTGAACCCGCCCAGTGGCTGCAGCTTTCATCCGCGCTGTCCCCACGCCGGCCCGCGCTGCAAGGCCGAACGACCGGCCTTGCTGGAGATCAAGGGTGTCCGTGTGGCCTGCCACGCGGTGGAGGAAGGCCGGATCTGAATGTCGCCGCGCAGCAGCGCCCTGGATGCTCAGCGCATCAGGGTCGTGCGGCGCTGGCGGCTGGCGCTGCGGCCTTGCCTGCCGTTGGCTTGGGCGGTTGGAGCGGGCCTTTTTGGCCGCATGCGCTGAGCAAGCCCAGGCTCAGACCAAGGCCCAGCACGAGGGCGGCGCCGCATCGGCCCAAAGACCTTGGCGGGCGAGCGGTGCCGGCCTGCGGGCCTACACTGCGGACTTCCTTGTTGTTTGCTTTCATGGCCGCAGTTTATCTCCGCGTGCCGTCAGCTCTTGCCATCATGTCGCAGCCTTCCGCCCCCTCCACCTCCGCCGTTCCTGCCGCCACGCCGCTCAGTGATGTGGACTACCAGGCGCGCACGCGCCGTGTGCTGGACCAGGTCGAGGCGACCGTGGACGCTTGGCTGGATGCCGACTTCATTGACATCGACAGCCACCGCAGCGGCGGCCTCTTGGAGCTCAGCTTTCCTGGCGGCAGCAAGATCATCTTGAACACCCAGGCGCCGCTTCAAGAGTTGTGGCTGGCCGCGCGAGCCGGGGGCTTCCATTTTCGGCATGTCGACGGCCAATGGTTGGACACGCGCAGCGGCGTGGAGTTCCATCAACTGCTGTCCGAACTGGCCAGTGCCCAGGGCGGCAAGGCGCTGCAATTCAAGGCGGCCTGACGGTCCCCAGTGGGCGCCGCCAGGCAAGGCCTAGCGCTTGAACAGGTCGAGGATGCTCTTCTTCTCGTCTTCGGTGGCGGCACCCGGCATCTTTCCTTCTGACTGAGTCAGCTCGCGCACGCCGGCGGTGCCGGTGTACTCGTCGTAGTACCACTCGCCATTGCGGTTGACCACGCCCTCGGGCGCCGTCATTTCACTGACCGCTACGCCTTTCAGCGCCTGGCTCATGTACTCAATCCAGATCGGCAGCGACAAACCCCCGCCCGTTTCCCGGTCGCCCAGTTTCTTGGGTTGGTCGTAGCCCATCCACACCACGGCCACCACCTCTTGCTGGTAGCCAGCGAACCATGCGTCCATGGAGTCGTTGGTGGTGCCGGTCTTGCCGTAGATGTCTGGCCGCTTGAGTTGTGCCTGGGCTTTGGCGGCGGTGCCGCTGCGCGTCACTTCTTGCAAGAGGCTGGTCATCAGGAAGGCGTTGCGAGCTTCGATCACCCGGCTGTCCTCGCCCAGGTTCAGCTGCGGCGCCTCGTAGATGACTCGGCCTTTGTTGTCGGTCAAGCGCGCGATCAGTTGCGGTGTGATGCGGTGGCCGCCGTTGGCGAACACGGCGTAGCCCTGTGCCATCTGCATCGGCGTTACCGAGCCGGCGCCCAGGGCCATGGTCAGGTAGGCCGGATGCTTCTCGGCCTCGAAACCGAAGCGGGTGATCCATTCCTGCGCGTAGTTCACGCCTATGGAATTGAGCACGCGGATGGACACCATGTTCTTGGACTTGGCCAAGGCCTTGCGCAAGGGCAGGGGGCCATCGAAGGTGCCGTCGTAGTTCTTGGGTTCCCAGGGCTGGCTGCCGGTGGTGGCGGCGTCGAAGAACAGCGGTGCGTCATTGACCACGGTGCTGGGTGTGAAGCCTTTTTCCAGCGCCGCTGAGTAGATGAAGGGCTTGAAGCTGGAGCCCGGCTGGCGCCAAGCCTGGGTCACATGGTTGAACTTGTTCTTGGCGTAGTCAAAACCGCCCACCATGGCGCGCACCCGGCCGTTGCGCGGGTCGAGCGAGACGAAGGCGCCTTCCACGACGGGCAATTGGGTGATGGTCCATTCTTCCTGGTTCGGTTTGCTGGGAACCGGTGTTTTCACCACACGGATGATGGCGCCGCGGCGCACCCGGGTCTTGGGGTTGCCGTTCTCGGCCAAGCCAGAGGTGGCCGGCTTCAGGCCCTCGCCAGTGATGGCGACTGTTTCACCGCTCTGCAATGCGGCCACCACCTTTTTCGGGCTGGCTTCGAGCACCACGGCGGCCAGCAGTTCGTCATTGGCGGGATGGTCGTTCAGGGCTTCAGCGATGCGGCTGTCCAGCTCGGTCGGGTTGGCGGGCAGATCGGCATAGGCCTCGGGGCCGCGGTAGACCTGACGACGCTCGAAATTGAGGATGCCACGGCGCAGGGCGCGGTAGGCGACGTTTTGTTCTTCGGCTTTGAGCGTCAGATAGACATTGAGGCCGCGCGTGTAGGCTTCTTCGCCGTATTGGCTGTAAATCAACTGGCGTGCCGCTTCGGTCACGAACTCGGCATGGCTGGGCGTCTCATTGACTGGGCGCAGGCGCAGCTTCTGAGCCTTGGCGCTGTCGCGTTGCTCCTCGGTGATGTAGCCGTTCTCCAACATGCGCTCAATGATGTACTGCTGACGTATGGTGGCCCGACGCGGGTTGTTGATCGGGTTGTAGGCGGAAGGGGCCTTGGGCAGGCCGGCCAGCATGGCTGCCTCAGCAATCGTGAGGTCCTGGATCGGCTTGCTGAAATAGACCTCGCTGGCGGCGGCGAAACCATAGGCGCGATGCCCCAGAAAGATCTGGTTCATATAGATCTCGAGGATCTGCTCCTTGCTCAGCGCGTTCTCGATCTTCAGTGCCAGCAAGATCTCGTAGATCTTGCGGGTCAGCGTCTTCTCGGTCGAGAGGTAGAAATTGCGCGCCACCTGCATGGTGATGGTGGAAGCACCTTGGCTGCGTGACTCGGTGAAGTTGGCCAGCCCTGCGCGGATCACGCCGAGGTAGTCCACGCCGCCGTGCTGGTAGAAGCGCGCGTCTTCGATCGCCAGGACGGCGTCCTGCATGACTTTGGGAATTTCCTTGATGGGCAGGAAGTTGCGTCTTTCGTCGCCAAATTCGGCCAAAAGGGTGTCGTCACTGGACAGCACGCGCAGCGGCAGCTTGGGGCGGTAATCGGTCAGGCCGCTGATGTCGGGTAGGTTCGGGTAGGCGGTGGCCAGGGCCAGGGCCAGCAGCATCAGCACCGCAAAGGTTCCGGCTGCGGCCATGCCGAGCAGCCAAGTCAGTGCTTTGAGCAAGACATGAGCGACAGGCCTACGCGCGGCTGGCCGGGTCTCAGATGTGGGCTGCTGCGGGGAGTTCTTCTTGGCGTCGCTCATGGGCCTCCGAATGGGTCGGCGCATTATAGGAAGGGCAAATCCAAGCAGAGGCGGCACGAGGCCCCAGTTTCCGGGCTGAAATGAATCGGGGGTTTTGCCTGCTTGTCAGGCTCTGACTTCAAGCCGTCCGACGGGAGAATTAGGATGAAGCCATTCCAGTGAGTTGCTTTCGGCAATAAAAAAGCCGAGTTTCTTGGTGTTTTTCGGGGCAGCCAGACCGGCGCCGCCCGTGTATGTTACGCAACGAGCTGTTACCAGCTGTGACCGCTTTTCATTGGGCGATCAACACCTTTGCTGCTAGCATTCAAGTAACTTATTAACAGTCCGGCGCACAAACGTTGGGGGATTCGCGTCATGGGCATACTTGACGTTTTATTGGGTCGAAAGCATCCGCCGATGATTGGCCTCGATATCAGTTCGTCGAGTGTCAAGTTGGTGGAGCTGGGCCAAAGCGCCAGCGGTGAACTGGTGTTGGAGCGATTTGCCACCGAGTCTTTCGAGAAAGGCTGGATCACTGACGGCCAAATCGAGAAATTCGACGAGGTGGCTGACGCCGTACGGCGTGTGGTGGCTCGCAGTGGCAGCCGCACCCGCGATGCGGTGCTGGCAATGCCGCAGTCGGCCGTCATCACCAAGAAAATCATGTTGCCAGCGGGCCTGCGCGACGAAGAGTTGGAGATCCAGGTCGAGGCTGAGGCGAATCAGTACATCCCCTTCTCACTCGACGAAGTGAGTCTGGATTTTTGCGTGATCGGGCCCAGCCCGACCTCGGTTGGTGATGTTGAAGTCCTGATCGCCGCCTCGCGCAAGGACCGCGTGCAGGATCGCCAGGGCTTGGCTGAAGCGGCCGGCCTGCGACCTGTGGTGCTGGACATCGAGTCGCACGCCTCACGCATGGCCATGGGTCGCTTGATCACCAACCTGCCCAATGCTGGTAAGGATGCGCTGGTGGCTTTGTTTGAGATTGGTGCGGACACCACCAGCCTCAAGGTGCTGCGCGATGACGAGATGCTCTACGACCGCGACCAGGCCTTTGGCGGCTCTCAGCTGACGCAGCTGATTTCGCGCCAATACGGCTTCTCGTTCGAGGAGGCGGAGCAGAAGAAGTTGTCCAATGACCTGCCCGAAGACTTTGAGGTTGCGGTGCTCAATCCTTTTGTGGACAGCTTGTCTCAGGAAATCGGCCGAGCCCTGCAGTATTTCTTCACCAGCACGCCGCACCACAAGGTGCACTACGTGATGTTGGCGGGTGGCACGGCCACCCTGCCGGGCTTGAAGGAGCGGGTGACTGAGTTGACCGGCTTTGCCTGCATGGTTGTGAACCCGTTCGAGAACATGGAGCTGGGTTCTTCCGTGCGAGAGCAGAAGCTGCGCCGTGAAGCGCCGGCCTATCTGACCGCTTGCGGCCTGGCGATGCGGAGGTTCTACCAGTGATCTTGATCAATCTGCTTCCCCACCGGGAAGAGAAGCGCAAGCGCCGGAAGAGTGCTTTCTTTGCCGGCCTGGGCTTGTCGGCCCTGGTGGGTGTCGGCCTTTTGATGGCCGGCTACGCCCTGTACCAGCATCTGAATGCCGAACAGCGCAGCCGCAACCAATATCTGAGCGACCAGATCGCCAAGCTCGACGAACAGATCAAGGACATTGCCAATCTGAAGTCGGAGCTCGAGTCTTTGAAATCCCGGCAACGGGCGGTGGAGGACTTGCAGAGCGATCGCAACACGCCGGTGCAACTGCTCAACGAGCTGGCACGGCACACGCCCGAGGGCGTGTACCTGACGGCGATACGACAGGCCGACAAGGTGGTGACGATCAGCGGCGTGGCTCAAACCAATGAGCGCGTCTCGGAGTTCATCCGTAACACCTCGCGCAGCTCGGAATGGCTGGAGCGACCCGATCTGGTGGAGATCAAGGTGGCCAATCTGAGCACTAACGGCCGTGATCAGAAGCGCCTCTTTGACTTCTCCATGCGGGTGTCGATCAAGGAGCCGGTCCGCGAGGCCGCGCCCGGCATCCCGAACAAGCCCGCTGCGGCGCCCAAGTCCTGAAGGCAAGCATGGCCAGTACGTCTTTGAATTTCAAGTTTGACCCCAATGCCTGGGCGGGTGAGCTGGCGGATCAGTTCCGCGGTCTGAACCCGAATGAGCCGGGGCAATGGCCCTGGCTGCCCAAACTGGCGGCCTTTGTCGGGGTAACCGCCTTGGTTTTGGTTCTCGGTTGGGTGTTCGCGCTGTCTGACGAGCAAGCCTTGCTTGATGCTGAGGTGGCCAAGGAGCCAGGTTTGCGCCAGGACTACACGGCCAAGCTGGCTCAGGCCGTCAATCTGCCAGAGCTGCGCAAGCAGAAGAGCCAGGTCGAGGAGTACGTGACCCAACTGGAGAAGCAGCTGCCCGGCAAGGCCGAGATGGATGCCTTGTTGTCCGACATCAATCAGGCAGGTGTCGGTCGCGGTTTGCAGTTCGAGCTGTTCCGGCCGGGCCAGGTGCTGGTCAAGGACTATTACGCTGAGCAACCCATTTCCTTGCGCGTTTCCGGGCGGTACCACGACATCGGCGCATTCGCGGCTGACGTTTCCAACCTCTCCCGCATCGTCACTCTGCACAACCTCAATGTGCTGGCGCCGTCGGGCAAAGAGGTGGGCAATGGCGCTCTGAGCATGGAGGCCACCGCGCGCACCTACCGCTACCTGGACACGCTGGAAGTGGCTGAGCAGAAGAAGCTGGCCGCCAAGACAGCGGCTGGAGCGAAGAAATGAGCGCCCGAATGAAGCACAGCCTCCGGAAGGGTGGTCAAGCCGTTCGCTTCTGCAGCATCGTAGTGATCGGTTTGGGCCTGGCGGCTTGTTCCGCCGATATGGACGAGCTGCAGCAATGGATGGAGCAGCAGCGCAAGGACGCCCGGGCCAATGTCGTGCCCTTGGTTCCGCCCAAGAAGTTCCTGCCTCAGCCCTACGAGGCGAGTTTGGGTGTCGAGCCCTTCAGTCCGCAGAAGCTCAGCGTGGCGGTGAAGCAAGAAGCCTCGCTGCCCAACTCCTTGTTGGCGGCCGAGATGAAGCGGCCGCGTCAGCCTTTAGAGGCCTATCCGCTGGACAGCATGTCCATGGTGGGCAGCATCACGCGCCAGAGCCAGCGCTACGCCTTGTTGCGTGTGGACAACCTGCTCTATCAGGTCAAGGGTGGCGACTACCTGGGCTTGAATTTTGGGCGGGTGATGAAGATCAGCGAAACCGAAATCGGATTGCGAGAAGTCGTCCAGGACGCTGCGGGCGAGTGGATTGAACGCACCAGTACCCTCCAGCTGCAGGAGAAGGGACGATGAAAAATTTCCAGGAGACATCGAGGATGAGCCATTGGCGCAAATGGGCTACGGCCTCGGCCTTCGTTCTGACGGCGCTGGCCATGGTCGCGCCGGCACAGGCCCAGACTGCCATCCGTTCCATCAACAGCACCCAGCAATCGGGTGTGGAAGTGGTGCGTATCGAGTTGAGCCAGCCGCTGACGGAAATTCCGCGCGGCTTCACCGTGCAGACGCCGCCGCGCATCGCCATCGACCTTCCTGGGGTGGTCAACGCCGTGGGGCGCTCGGTGGTGGAAATCAATCAGGGCAATCTGCGCTCGGCCAATATCGCCCAGGCCGGTGAACGTTCGCGGGTGGTGCTGAATCTGCGCACGCCTTCGGGCTACCGCGCCGAGTTGCAGGACAACGCACTGCTGCTCATTCTTGAGAACGCAGCAGCAGCACCTCAGGCCGCCAATGAGCCGGTGCATTTCTCGCAGAGCCTCAACGCCGAGGCGCAAGCGATTCGTGACATCGACTTCCGCCGTGGTCAGGACAACTCCGGGCGAGTGATCGTCAACCTGCCGAGCAATCAGGTGGGCGTGGACATCCAGCAGCAAGGCCAGAACTTGGTGGTGGAGTTCCTGCGCTCGACCTTGCCTCCGGGCCTGCGTCGCAAGCTCGATGTGGCCGATTTCGGTAGCCCGGTGCAGTCGGTGGTGACCACCCAAAACGGTGACCGCGTCCGCATGGTCATCGAGCCCAAGGGAGCCTGGGAGCACAGTGCGTATCAAAGCGACAACCAGTTTGTGCTCGAGGTGCGCCACCAGAAGCAGGACCCTAACAAGCTGACCACCGGCCCCGGCTACGCCGGCGACAAACTGTCCTTGAACTTCCAAAACATCGAGGTTCGCGCACTGCTGCAGGTGATTGCCGATTTCACCAACTTCAATGTGGTGACCAGCGACACCGTGACAGGCAGCGTCACCCTGCGCCTCAAGGATGTGCCCTGGGATCAGGCCCTGGACATCATCATGCAGGCCAAGGGCCTGGGCCTGCGCAAGTCCGGCAATGTGCTGTGGATTGCGCCCAAGGACGAACTGTCCGCCAAGGAAAAACTCGACCTCGAAGCCAAGGCGCAGATCGCCAATTTGGAGCCGGTGCGCACCCAGTCGATTCAGCTGAATTACACCAAGGCGGAAGAAGTCGCCAAGGGGCTGACCGGTCAAAACTCGACCGGTGGGGGTGGTGGCTCGGGCGGGCAGAACCAGGCACGCATCTTGTCGCCGCGCGGCAGTGTCATCTTCGAGTCGCGCACCAACCAGTTGTTCGTCACCGACATTCCTTCCAAGCTGGAGGAGATCCTGGCCATGATCGCCAAGATCGACATCCCGGTGCGCCAGGTCTTGATTGAAGCCCGCATCGTCGAGGCTGACGACAAGTTCGGTCGCTCCTTGGGTGTCAAGTTGGGCAGTGCTGATCTGCGTGGCCTCAACGGCGGTATTCCAGGCTACTCGGTCGGCGGCAACAATTACCTGACCCTGGGCGGCAGCCTCAACGGCATTGCCGGACAGACCTTGCAGCCTGGCGGCAATGTCGGCCTGGATTCCAGTGGCCGCTACAACACGCAATTCCTCAACTTGCCAGCCAATGTGTCTTCGGACAGTTTCGGTGGCGCCAATGTCGCGAACTTTGCCTTGTCACTGTTCAACGCCAGCGCCAACCGCTTCTTGAACTTGGAACTGTCTGCGTTGGAAGCTGACGGCAAGGGCAAGATCGTCTCGAGCCCTCGCGTCATCACCGCCGACCAGGTCAAAGCCTTGATCGAGCAAGGTGAAGAGCTGCCCTACCAGGTGGCCACCTCCAGTGGTGCGACTTCGATTCAGTTCAAGAAGGCCGTGCTGAAGCTGGAAGTCACGCCGCAGATCACGCCTGAAGGCAATGTGATTCTGGATGTCGACGTCAACAAAGACAGCCGCGGCACGCTGACGCCCCAGGGTTATGCGATCAACAACAAGCATGTGAAGACCATGGTTCTGGTCGAAAACGGCGGCACGGTGGTGATCGGCGGCATCTTTACCCAGGATGAGCGCGAGAGCGAGTCCAAGGTGCCGGTGCTGGGGGACATCCCTTACCTGGGGAATTTGTTCAAGAGCAAGAGCCGCACCACCAGCAAGACCGAGCTCTTGATCTTCCTGACCCCCAAGGTGGTCAGTGATCGGGCCACGGTGCGCTGAGGCGCAAGCGATATCGGGAGAGGCCGCGCGCATGAACGCGCGGCAATGCAGGAGTTTGCAGAAATGAATACATCAATGGTTACCGGTCGCATGTCATGGCGTCGAATGGCTGGCAGCGCTGCGGCCTTGCTTTTGGCTATGACCTTGGCAGCTTGCGGAGGAGGTGGTGGCGATTCCGGGAAGTCCGTGTTTGACCCGGGAACGGGCACGCCGCCGACCACACCGACGACGCTGACCGACTTGGCCATCGTTGCAGACAAGACGACAGTGCCAAACTCCGGCTTGGAGAACGTGACGTTCACCATCACGGCGCTGACCACGGGCAATGCAGCCTTGACCGGCGTGGAGACGCCGGTCACCGTGGAGGTGGACAGTGGGGCGATCGTCACCCCTTCCGCCAAGGTAACAGGCAAGGACAACGGCAAGATCACCGCCGTGGTTCAACTCACCGACAAGACCAGCCGCACTGTCAAACTGACGGTCAGCTCCGGCACAGTCAAGAAGACTTCCAGTTTCGATGTGGTGGACAGCGTCAATGGCAGCAAGGTCGCCGACCTGCGCTTGGTCGTGGACAAGGTCAGCTTGCCCAATGACGGCACTCAAGTGGCCAAGCTGAGCGTGACTTCAGTCGATGCCTTCAATAGCGCCATTGGCGGCTCGCCGGTGTCCTTGGCACTGGTTGACCCTGTCTCAGGTGGATCCATTGTCAACTCGTTCGGCAAGACCTCCACAGACGACACTTCTGGCGTCCTGACTGCAGACATCAGTCTGGTGATCAACAAGGGCAAGTCCCCTCGCGCCATTTCGGTGCAGGCCACCAGCGGCACGGTGGTGCGAACCATCAGCTTCGACGTCATCGAGGCCGTGTCCATTGTGCCTAAGGCCAGTGACTTGACCATGACCCTGAGCAAGAGCACGGTTGGCAACGCCGGCAGCGAGTCGGTCGATGTGGTGCTTACCGCCGTGGATGCTTTGCGCAATGCGGTGCCTGGCATCAAGGTGACCTTCTCGGTCGACAGCGGCGCGGTTCTGGTTCCCGGAAATCTGGTGACCGATGCCAATGGTGTGGCCAAGGCCTCGGTCTTGGTCGGCGCCGATCGTTCCAATCGCACGGTGACCGTGACCGCCACCAGCGACGCACTGGTGCGTCGTGCTTCATTCAAGGTGACGGGAGCCAAGCTTCAGGCCCAGCTTTTGCCTGCGACCCTGCGCAATGGCGATGTGGGTGCTGTTGAATACACGCTGTCGGATGTCAATATCAGTCCGATGGTCGGCGTTGCGGTCTCTGTTGGCGGCAGCCAAGGCGCCGCGGTCGCGTGCGCTGGCAGCGCCGCTCCGGCTGAAGCCGTTACGGATGGCAAGGGCAAGTACACCTACTGCTACAAGGCCTCAGGCAGTGGCCCGACCGAGATCTCGGCAACGGCAGGCGGCACCTCGGTCAAGAGCACGGTGCAGATCGATGCCACGGTGTCGGATGTCCCTGTGGCTACGACCATCGGCTCTGCGACGTTCACAGCCTCGCCTGCTGTCGTTGCGGTCAATTTGGTCGGAAGCAGTGAAAATCGCTCTGAGCTCCGCCTGCTGTTCCGTAGTGACAAGAATGAACCGGTTCCGAACGTGCGGGCACGCATTGGTTTTGGTACCAACAACTCCGGCTCCGATGGGGTGATCAGTTCTGGCAACGACAAAATCATCATTTCGGATGCGACCGGAATTGCGGTCACCAGTTTTGTGGCCGGCCAACGGCCGAGTCCGACAGATCAGGTGAAGGTGTATGCCTGCTTCTCCAAGACCGACACGGTGGAGACCATTGCCGCCTGCCCTGCTGACCGTCTCCGAACCGTCTCGCTGACGGTGGTGGAACAGCCGGTGTCGGTGTCTATTGGTACCAATGCCTTGATCGGTACAGGAGCGAACAAGCTGACCTACTTCCTGGAGTTCACCGTGCTGGTGGTTGACTCGGCTGGCAATCCGAAGTCGGATGTGCAGGTCGCGCCCTTGATCGACCTCCCGAGCTACCAGAAGGGCTTTTACTTCTACGATCTCGGTTTGAAGAAGTGGATTCAAGTCGTGACCCAGAATTGTCTGTCTGAGGACAGCTCGGTCGGCAGGGGCTTCCGCAATGGCACGATCGAAACCGGGGAAGACCTCAATACCAACGGCCAGTTGGATCCGCGTAAATCAGACGTGTCCATCACCATGGTGGGCAGCACGCGCACGGACTCCAGCGGGCTGGCGGTCATGCGCATTGAGTATCCCCAGAGTTATGGCAGTTGGACGGAATTTGCCATTCGTGTGAGCGCTTCGGGCGTGGTCAGCCCACCCGCTTTCTTCGGCCGCATTGCTTCAGAAGGTGACACGCTTTTGACGTTGAAGGGCACCGAACAGTACACCGGTGTACCCGTGGACGTGATCAAGGCCGAAGGTACGCCCCCGTTCGTCATCAGCCCTTACGGCCAAGTCGCAAGTTGCTCGAGCCCGAACTGAAGCGCTGTTCTTCTGCATGAGCGCAGCAAGCCTCGTGATCGCCCTTGTCGGCATGCCCGGCGGTGGCAAGTCCACCGTCGGCCGCCAGCTGGGCCGCCAGCTGGGCATGCGCTTCGTCGACACGGATGCAGAAATCGAAGCGCGGATCGGGGAGCCGATCCGCGTTTTTTTTGAGCGTTCGGGCGAAGCGGCTTTTCGCGATATCGAAAGTCAGGTTCTGTCTGAACTGCTGACGCGCAGCGGCGAACTGGTGCTGGCCACCGGCGGCGGCATCGTGCTGCGTGAAGCCAACCGGCAGCTCTTGCACAGCGCTGCCACTGTCCTGTACTTGCGATCGACGCCGGAGGAACTGTTCCGGCGCCTGCGTCACGACACCCAGCGGCCTTTGCTGCAGGTACGCGATCCTTTGCAGAAGCTGCGTGAGCTCTATGTTCAGCGCAACCCGCTCTATCGCAGCTGTGCGCACTTTGTGTTGGAGACGGGCCGTCCCTCGGTTCACGGCTTGGTCAATATGGCTTTGATGCAGCTGGAGCTGGCGGGTATGATCGATCCGTCCCGGGTTGCTGCCACGGTCGGCGCCGAACCCTGCTGAGCTCAGTCGGCCCCTCGTGTCGGCCGCCGTACACTTGGCAGATGACTGTTTCGGCCCCTCATCATTCCGCTGTCCAGTGCGTTTCGATTGCACTTGACCAACGCAGCTACGACATCCACATCGGCCCAGGCTTGCTGAGCTCGCCTGACTCTTGGCATGGTTTGCCCAAAGCAGCTTGCGCGCTGATCGTCAGCAATGAGCTCGTGGCGCCGCTGTATTTGCAGAGCTTGCAAGCCCAACTCGGTGCCCACTATGCGCGGGTCGAGTTCGTGCAACTGCCCGATGGCGAGCAGCACAAGGACTGGGCCAGCCTGAATCTCATCTTTGACCACCTGCTGGCGCGTGCCGCAGACCGCAAGACGGTCTTGTTCGCGCTCGGCGGTGGCGTTATCGGTGATATGACCGGTTTCGCTGCTGCCATCTATATGCGCGGCGTGCCCTTCGTGCAGGTTCCGACGACGCTGCTGGCGCAGGTGGACTCCTCGGTGGGTGGCAAGACGGCCATCAACCATCCGCTAGGCAAGAACATGATCGGTGCTTTCTACCAGCCCGAGCGTGTGATCGCCGATCTCGATACCTTGGATACCTTGCCGCAGCGTGAGCTGGCGGCAGGCCTGGCCGAAGTCATCAAGTACGGGCCGATTGCCGATGGTGATTTTCTGACCTGGATCGAGGTCAATTTGGATGCATTGCTGGCGCGTGACAAGTCGGCACTGGCCTATGCCGTGAAACGCTGTTGCGAGATCAAGGCTTGGGTGGTGGGCCAGGATGAACGCGAGCAAGGTTTGCGGGCCATCCTCAATTTTGGCCACACCTTCGGCCACGCCATCGAGACCGGCATGGGCTACGGGCAATGGCTGCACGGCGAGGCCGTCGGTTGTGGCATGGTCATGGCGGCTGATCTGTCGGTGCGCAAGGGCTTGATGCCGGCAGCTTTTCTGCCCCGCTTGCGCGAGCTGATCGAGCGCGCAGGTTTACCGGTGCGCGCGCCGCGCTTGGGAGCTGAGCGCTATCTGGAGCTGATGCGCGTGGACAAAAAGGCCGAGGGAGGTGAGATTCGCTTTGTGCTGATCGAAGCCTTGGGCCGGGCCGGCATGCACGGCGCGCCAGATGCGCTGGTGGCTGAAGTGCTTGCCGCCCATTGCGAGTGAGTCCGTCACCCGGGCCCAGTCGCTGAACGCCAAAGTCAACCGAGGAACTCAGCGCACCATGCCACTCGCCCCTTACGCCTGCGACCCTGCGAACAGTCGTGGCCGGCGCCATCCGGAGGCTGCAGCGCCGACCCGCAGCGAATACCAGCGCGACCGCGACCGCATCATCCACAGCACGGCGTTTCGTCGCTTGGTCTACAAGACGCAGGTCTTCATGAACCATGAGGGCGATCTGTTCCGTACGCGGCTCACACATTCCCTGGAAGTGGCCCAGCTGGGTCGCTCCATGGGCCGCAGCTTGGGTCTCGATGAAGACTTGATCGAGGCGATCGCACTGGCTCACGATCTGGGCCACACGCCTTTCGGCCATGCTGGGCAGGATGTGCTGGACGAATGCATGAAGGCCCACGGCGGCTTTGAGCACAATCTGCAATCGCTGCGCGTGGTGGACAAGCTGGAACTGCGCTACCCCGCGTACGACGGGCTCAACCTCAGTTTCGAGACCCGCGAAGGCATCCTGAAACATTGCGCGCGACGCAATGCAGAACTGCTGGAGGCCGCCGAGCCCGACGGTGTCGCCCGCAGATTCTTGTACGGTGGGCAGCCGAGCTTGGAAGCGCAGCTCTGCAACTTGGCCGACGAGGTCGCCTACAACGCCCATGACGTCGATGACGGTGTGCGCTCCGGCCTGCTGACTCTTGAGCAACTGGAGGAAGTGCCTTTGGTGCACTTCTATTTGCGCGAGGCCTTGGTCGAATACCCGAATCTGGACGGCAAGCGCCTGCTGTTCGAGACCATACGGCGCATGCTCTCGGCCCAGGTCTACGACATCATCGATGCCACCCGGCTGGCCTTGGCAGAAGGCGAGGGCATTGCCAATCTGGCCGCCGTTCGCGCAGCTCCACCGCTGATTCGCTTCAGCCCGGAAATGCGCAAAGCAAGCACCGAACTCAAGCGCTTCTTGTTTGCCAAGCTGTATCGCCACAGCCAGGTCCAGCAAACCCGCTTGCGGGCCGAGCAGGTCCTGCGCGACTTGTTTCGTATCTACACCAGCGAGCCGGCGCAACTCCCGCCCGACTTCGCTGGCGCCACCGATGCCCCGCGCGCTTGCGCTGACTACATTGCCGGCATGACAGACCGTTTCGCCTTGCGCGAACATCAACGTCTGACGGGCCTGACGTTGTTCTGAGCTGCCTCCGAATCGGGACCGAGCCCCCTAAATTGGGTCAGAGTCAATTGAATGGATTCCCTCGACGATTTTCGTCGTCAGCCGCGTAGAAGTCTCTCAAAATAGGGTCAGTGTCATTTAACTCGCCTTTTGGAACAATTCACCATGGCTCGCCTCCCACGCTTGCTGCTGCCCGGCCAGCCTCACCATCTGATGTTGCGCGGCAACAACCGCCAGCCCATCGTTCACGCCGATGCGGATCGGCAGCAAATCTTGGAGTTCCTGCGCGACGGTGCACGCCAGTACAAGGTCGCCATCCATGCTTATGCGTTGATGGACAACCATCTGCATCTGCTGGCTACGCCTGAAGACGAGCAGGGCATCAGCAAGATGATGCAGTCTTTGGGCCGCCGCTATGTGGCGTGGTTCAACCACAAGTACGGGCGGACCGGAACCTTGTGGGAAGGGCGCTTCCGTGCCACGGTCATCGACAGCGAACGCTACTTTCTGGCTTGTATGCGCTATGTCGAACTGAACCCCGTGCGCGCAGGGCTCTGTGCCCTGCCGGAAGACTTTCCTTGGTCAAGTTGCGCCAGTCATCTCGGCCGGCGTAGCGATGCCTTGCTGAGCGAGCATCTTCTGTACTGGACCCTCGGCAACACGCCTTTCGAGAGGGAGATGGCTTACCGCGAATTGTTGATGGAAGGCTGCGCGGAGGCCGAGCGCCTCAGCATCACCCAGGCAACCCTGAAGGGCTGGCCTTTGGGAACCAGTGGCTTTCTGCGTGCTCTGGCGGATCAGACGCAGCGCCGCGTGCAGCCTCAAGCCCGCGGTAGACCGAGAAAAATGATCGTCGACGGCGATCAATCTTCCCAATCTTTACCCTCGAAAAATCACACTGACCCCATTTAAATGGGTGGCAACCGGTTGATTGATGGAAAATCGACTCTGACCCTAATTCTTTTTGCTTGAGGCTTTTGCTGCGGCGCATTAATCTCCGTCCCCGTAACTGAATTACGTCGGAGAGCGCCATGAGCCAGAACGCAGCAGACCAACATGCCGAGATCCAAGATCTGGCCGCCCACGGCATGTACCGGCCGCAGAACGAGAAAGACGCTTGCGGCCTGGGTTTTGTGGCGCACATCAAGGGTCAGAAGGCGCACTCCATCGTTCAGCAGGGTCTGAAGATTCTTGAGAACCTGGATCACCGCGGTGCGGTCGGTGCCGACAAGTTGATGGGCGACGGCGCCGGCATCCTGATCCAGATCCCCGACGAATACTTCCGTGCCGAGATGGCCAAGCAGGGCGTGGAACTGCCGCCCCCTGGCGAGTACGGCGTCGGCATGATCTTCATGCCCAAGGAGCACGCCTCCCGCCTGGCTTGTGAGCAGGAGTTGGCCCGCGCCATCAAGGCCGAGGGTCAGGTTTTGCTGGGCTGGCGCGATGTGCCGGTTGATGCCGAGATGCCCATGTCGCCGACGGTGCGCGACAAAGAGCCCATCATTCGCCAGATCTTCATCGGCCGCGGTCCGGACATCATCGTGCCCGATGCTCTGGAACGTAAGCTCTATGTGATCCGCAAGACGGCGTCGAGCGCCATCCAGGCGCTGCAACTGACGCACAGCCGCGAGTACTACGTGCCCAGCATGAGCTGCCGCACCATCATCTACAAGGGCCTTTTGCTGGCCGATCAGGTGGGCAGCTACTACAAGGACCTGGCCGACCCGCGTGTGGTCTCAGCCATCGCATTGGTCCACCAGCGCTTCTCCACCAACACCTTCCCCGAGTGGCCGCTGGCCCACCCCTACCGCATGGTCGCCCACAACGGCGAGATCAACACGGTCAAGGGCAACTTCAATTGGATGCGCGCGCGCGAAGGCGTGATGAAGTCGCCGGTGCTGGGTGAAGATCTGAACAAGCTTTACCCGATCAGCTTCGAGCACCAGTCAGACACGGCCACCTTTGACAACGCTCTGGAACTGCTGACCATGGCCGGCTACCCTCTGGCCCATGCCGCCATGATGATGATCCCGGAAGCCTGGGAGCAGCATGAGCATATGGACCTGCGCCGCCGCGCGTTCTACGAGTACCACGCCGCCATGATGGAGCCCTGGGATGGTCCTGCGGCCATGGTCTTCACCGATGGCCGCCAGGTCTGCGCTGCGCTGGACCGCAACGGCCTGCGCCCAGCGCGCTACTGCGTCACCGACGACGATCTGGTCATCTTGGCCTCCGAGTCCGGCGTGCTGCCTGTGCCTGAAAACAAGATCGTCAAGAAGTGGCGCCTGCAGCCCGGCAAGATGTTCCTGATCGACCTGGAGCAGGGCCGCATCATCGATGACGAAGAGCTCAAGAACCAGTACGCCAACGCCCGGCCCTATCGCCAGTGGATCGAGAACGTGCGCGTCAAGCTCGACGACATCGAGGTGGCCGACACCTCGGCGGCCAGCTTCAGCGCCAGCCTGCTCGATCGCCAGCAAGCCTTCGGTTTCACCCAGGAAGACATCAAGTTCCTGATGGCGCCCATGGCCGCCACCGGCGAAGAAGCCCTGGGCTCCATGGGCAACGACTCGCCGCTGGCCGTGCTGTCGAGCAAGGACAAGCCGCTGTTCAACTATTTCAAGCAGTTGTTCGCCCAGGTGACCAACCCGCCGATCGACCCGATCCGCGAGGCCATCGTCATGTCGCTCAACAGCTTCATCGGTCCCAAGCCCAATCTGCTGGACATCAACGCGGTCAACCCGCCCATGCGCCTGGAGGTGTCGCAGCCGGTGCTGGACTTCAAGGACATGGCCCGTCTGCGCCAGATCGAGGCTCACACCCACGGCAAGTTCAAGTCCTACGAGCTGGACATCACCTACCCGCTCGCCTGGGGCCACGAAGGCGTCGAGGCACAGCTGGCTTCGCTGTGCGCCGAAGCGGTCGATGCGATCAAGAGCGGCCACAACATCCTCATCATCACCGACTGCGGCCTGAGCGACAGCCGTGTGGCGATCCCCGCCTTGCTGGCCCTGTCCGCCATTCACCACCACCTGGTGCGTGAAGGCCGCCGCACGACCGCCGGCCTGGTGGTCGAAACCGGCAGTGCCCGCGAGGTGCACCACTTTGCCGTGTTGGCTGGCTTCGGTGCCGAAGCGGTTCATCCCTACTTGGCCTTGGAAACCCTGGCCGAAATCGCCGCCGGCCTGCCGGGCGCTTTGTCCGCCGATAAGGCCATCTACAACTACATCAAGGGCATCGGCAAGGGTCTGTCCAAGATCATGTCCAAGATGGGCATCTCCACCTATATGTCCTACTGCGGCGCGCAGATCTTCGAGGCGATCGGCTTGAAGTCGGACTTTGTGGAGAAGTACTTCCGCGGCACGCCCACGCAAGTGGGTGGTATCGGCGTGTTCGAGGTGGCAGAAGAGGCGATTCGCCTGCACCGCGCCGCTTTCGGCGACGACCCAGTTCTGCACACCATGCTGGATGCTGGCGGCGAATACGCCTGGCGTGCCCGCGGTGAGGAACATATGTGGACGCCGGACGCGATTGCCAAGCTGCAGCACAGCGCGCGCAGCGGCAAGTTCGACAGCTACAAGGAATACGCGCAAATCATCAACGACCAGAGCAAGCGCCATATGACGCTGCGTGGTCTGTTCGAGTTCAAGTTCGACCCCAGCAAGGCCATTCCGCTGGACGAAGTGGAACCTGCGTCCGAGATCGTCAAGCGTTTCGCCACCGGCGCGATGTCGCTCGGCTCCATTTCGACCGAGGCCCATGCCACTCTGGCCGTGGCCATGAACCGCATCGGCGGCAAGAGCAACACCGGTGAAGGTGGCGAGGACCCGGCGCGTTATCGTAACGAGCTCAAGGGCATCAAGATCACGGCCGGCACCAAGGTGTCCGATGTGATCGGCAACAAGGTCATCGCCGTCGACTACGAGCTCAAGGAAGGCGATTCCCTGCGCTCCAAGATCAAACAGGTCGCTTCGGGCCGCTTCGGTGTCACCACCGAGTACTTGGTCAGCGCCGATCAGATCCAGATCAAGATGGCCCAGGGCGCCAAGCCGGGTGAGGGCGGTCAGCTGCCCGGCGGCAAGGTCAGCGAGTACATCGGCATGCTGCGTTATTCGGTGCCGGGCGTCGGCCTGATCTCGCCGCCGCCGCACCACGACATCTATTCCATCGAGGACCTGGCCCAGCTGATTCACGACCTGAAGAACGTCAACCCCAAGGCGGATGTGTCGGTCAAGCTGGTCTCGGAAGTCGGCGTCGGCACCATCGCCGCCGGCGTCACCAAGGCCAAGGCCGACCATCTGGTCATTGCCGGCCATGACGGCGGCACAGGCGCTTCGCCCTGGAGCTCGATCAAGCATGCCGGCACCCCTTGGGAGCTGGGCCTGGCTGAGGCCCAGCAGACCCTGGTGCTGAACCGCCTGCGTGGCCGTGTGCGGGTTCAGGCCGACGGCCAGATGAAGACCGGCCGCGATGTGGTCATCGGTGCGCTGCTGGGCGCTGACGAATTCGGCTTCGCCACCGCGCCGCTGGTGGCCGAAGGCTGCATCATGATGCGCAAGTGCCACCTCAACACTTGCCCGGTGGGTGTGGCTACGCAAGACCCGCTGCTTCGTGCCAAGTTCACCGGCAAGCCCGAGCATGTGGTGAATTACTTCTTCTTCGTCGCCGAGGAAGCGCGCCAGATCATGGCCCAGCTGGGCCTGCGCAAGTTCGAAGACCTGGTCGGCCGCAGCGATCTGCTCGACACCAAGAAGGGCATCACCCACTGGAAAGCCAAGGGTCTGGACTTCAGCCGGGTGTTCCACCGCCCGGCGCTGGCGGCTGATGTGGCCCGCACGCACGTTGATGTGCAAGACCATGGCCTGGACCGCGCGCTTGATGTGAAGCTGATCGAGAAGTGTCTGCCTGCCTTTGAGAAGGGCGAGAAGGTCCAGTTCATGCAGGAAGTCAGCAATGTGCGCCGCACCGTCGGCGCCATGTTGTCCGGCGAGCTGATCCGCCGCCGGCCTGAAGGCCTGCCCGACCACACCATCTTCATCCAGATGGAAGGCACGGGTGGCCAGAGCTTCGGCGCCTTCCTGGCCCAGGGCATCACCTTCTATTTGATCGGTGACGCCAACGACTACACCGGCAAGGGCCTGTCCGGCGGCCGTGTGGTGGTACGCCCCAGCATCGACTTCCGCGGTGATGCGACCCAAAACATCATCGTCGGCAACACCGTGCTCTACGGAGCAACGCGTGGCGAGGCTTTCTTCCGCGGCGTGGCGGGTGAGCGCTTTGCGGTGCGGCTCTCGGGTGCCTCGGCCGTGGTCGAAGGCACGGGTGACCATGGTTGCGAGTACATGACCGGCGGCACCGTGGCTGTGTTGGGCAAGACCGGTCGCAATTTCGCTGCCGGCATGAGCGGCGGCATCGCCTACGTCTACGACGAAGACGGCCAGTTCGCCAAGCGCTGTAACACCAGCATGGTCGCGCTGGACAAACTGCTGCCCTCGCATGAGCAAGAGGCCACCGTTGACCGTGCCGTCTGGCATCACCTCGGCGACGCCGAGGCGCAGACCGACGAGGCCATCCTCAAGAAGATGCTGGAAGACCACCACCGCTGGACCGGCAGCGCGCGGGCCCGCCACATCCTCGACCACTGGGCCGAATCGCGCGCCAAGTTCGTCAAGGTCTTCCCGCACGAGTACCGCCGCGCGCTGGGCGAGATCCACGCGGCCAAGCAGGCGGCGTCGACCATTGAGCACGCCAAGGCTCCGGCCAGCGCCAAGCCAGCCGTCAAGGCCTGAGCGAGGGTCGGTCGCCCCAGTGGCGTGAAGCGAATCGGGGTTGGTAGTCAGAAAATGACTCTGACCCTAATTGTGAGAATTGAAGTGCCAGAGTTTGAAAAATGACTCTGACCCTAATTAGTGAAGATCAGGAGCGAAGCATGGGCAAGGTTACGGGCTTCATGGAGTTTGAGCGGCTGGAAGAGGGCTATGAGCCGGTCGCTGCGCGGGTCAAGAATTACAAGGAATTCGTGATCGGACTGAGTGCTGAGCAGTCCAAGCAGCAGGCCGCCCGTTGCATGGATTGCGGCACGCCGTTTTGCAACAGCGGCTGTCCGGTCAACAACATCATTCCGGACTTCAACGACTTGGTGTACCAAGGGGATTGGGCCAATGCCATCACCGTCCTGCACAGCACCAACAACTTCCCCGAGTTCACCGGCCGCATCTGCCCGGCGCCCTGCGAGGCGGCCTGCACGCTGAATGTCAACGACGACGCGGTGGGCATCAAGTCCATCGAGCACGCCATCATCGACCGCGCCTGGGCCGAAGGCTGGGTGCAGCCGCAGTTGCCCAAGCTGAAGACCGGCAAGACGGTGGCCATCGTCGGTTCCGGCCCGGCCGGTCTGGCGGCTGCCCAGCAACTGGCGCGCGCCGGCCACAGCGTGACCGTGTTCGAGAAGAACGACCGTGTCGGCGGCCTGCTGCGCTACGGCATCCCCGACTTCAAGATGGAGAAGTCCCACATCGACCGCCGTGTGGCGCAGATGGAAGCCGAGGGCGTGGTCTTCCGCACCGGCGTGCTGGTCGCATCCATGCCGGAAGGCTCCAAGGTCACCAACTGGGCCAAGGACAGCATCAGCCCGGACGAGCTCAAATCGCAGTTCGACGCCGTCTTGCTCAGTGGCGGCTCTGAAGCCAGCCGCGATCTGCCGGCGCCCGGTCGTGAGCTCAGCGGTATCCATTTCGCGATGGAATTCCTGCCGCAGCAGAACAAGGTCAATGCGGGTGACAAGCTCAAGGGCCAGATCCGAGCCGACGGCAAGCATGTGGTCGTGATCGGCGGCGGCGACACCGGCAGCGATTGCGTCGGTACCAGCAACCGCCATGGCGCCAAGAGCGTCACCCAGTTCGAGCTGATGCCCCAGCCACCCGAGGTGGAAGACCGCCCGCTGACCTGGCCCTACTGGCCGCTCAAGCTGCGCACCTCCAGCAGCCATGAAGAGGGTTGCGAGCGCGAGTTCGCCATTTCGACCAAGGAGTTTGTCGGTGAAAAAGGCAAGCTGACCGGCGTCAAGACCGTGCGTGTCGAATGGCAGGGCGGCAAGATGGTCGAGGTGCCGGCCTCCGAGCAGATCATCAAGGCCGACTTGGTCTTCCTGGCCATGGGTTTTGTCGCACCGGTCGCCACCGTGCTTGATGCCTTTGGTGTCAGCAAGGACGCGCGCGGCAACGCCAAGGCCAGCACTGATTTCAGCGGTGGCTACAAGACCAATGTCGACAAGGTCTTCGCCGCTGGAGACATGCGCCGCGGTCAGTCACTGGTTGTCTGGGCGATCCGAGAAGGCCGTCAAGCAGCGCGCGCAGTGGATGAGTTCCTGATGGGCAGCAGCGATCTACCGCGTTGAGCCCTCGGGCTCGCAGCCCGTGCCGCTCGGCCCAATCAAGTTCATCAACGCCCCCGCTGTGACGAGATCCCAGCGGGGGCGTTCGTTTTCCTGGAATCGCACGACCACGCAGAGACGGGCCGCGACTTCTTGCTCGCCGAGCCTGCCAGGCTTGAAGGTCTGGCCCAGAAAGGCCCGTTGAGTTGCTTTGACGAAGCGTGGGGGCAAGCGGTCAGCCGGAACCAATACGTCGTCCACCTGCCCGCTCTGGCTGATCAAGAGCGCCACTCGTACATCGGCGCGGCCCTCAGGCAGGGCTTCGTCGGGATGGCTGAGGGAGAGGCTCGCGCCGTCCAACAGCCTCGGTGCTTCAGTCAGTGTCTCGGCAGGGCGGTAGTTGGGCAGCGTGGTTTCGTCCTCGTCCTCCTCGTCAGCCGTGGGGGCGCGACGGGCAGATGACCCCTGGGTGGCTTCTGCCAGATCCTGCGACGCTTCCTTGGGCCGGATCAACTCGGCACCTGGTCGCTCATCCGCTTGGGACCCAGTGCGCGCGCCGACTGGCGGTTCACCGGTGTTCTTTGTTTGCGGGACTTGCTCCCCTCGCCTGGAGTCGCTCAGCAAGCGAACCGTCATGGTGTTGTCGAGTGCTCGCCCTGCATCCGCCCCTTCGCTACGTGGCCAGCTGAAGGCCCCAATCAGCACGTGCAGAGTCAGAGCGCCGATCAGGCTCCAGAGCAGCCGTCGGTCGAGGGTGGAGGGCAGCCCGGGTGAACGTGCCACCCGGTGAGCGCCAGCAAGCAAGCTGCTGGCGGCAGTCAAAGCCACCCCCTCGCCGAAGCGCTCATGCACTCAATCCGTCAACTCGCGCCAGGACAGGCGGCGGGTGTTGCTGTTGCTCAGACCTTGCGGGCGAAGCGGCGTGACGGTGGTGTTATTCGACAGACGCACCAGATCGATCACCTTGTTGTTCGGCAACCTCACCGTCGAGGGCCGAGTGGCAATGGCATTGCCCAGCGAGATGCTGACGATGGACTGGGCGCTGTCGACGGCGCCGCCGGTGCGGTAGTCAAAGTAGTTGATCCAACTGGAGCCGCCCACGGTGCAGATGCCCGAAGAGTTGATCACATTCGAGGTCACGCCCAGGACACCGCCGACCAGCACGGGCTCATTGGTGACCCGTTCGCGGGTGCTGGGCAGGTCCACATACCAGCCGTTCTTCTCGAGCAGATCCACCGCCTGCGGGTTGCCATTGCTGCGGATCGGCGAGCCCGGGCTGCAAATGGCCGAGTTGGCCGGGCAGGTGCCGTTGCTCAGGGTCTGCTGGACAAAATTGTTGGCCACCAGCCTCGGGTTGCCAAAGTCGCTGGCGCTCAGTCGGTCCTTGATGGCATAGATGCTTTGCGTGGTGGCGTCGCTGAGATCGCTGACCCCGAGGTAGCGGCCGGTGCCGACAAAAATCATGGGGTAGATGCCCACCATGCCCAACTCCGGGCGTGAGGTGATGGGCTGCACCTGGCCCAGTGAGTTTCGCAGGGTGGCGATGCGCTGCGCCTCGTAGCCGGCCGCGCCCACGTTGTTGTTGATGTCGAAACGCCAGACATTGCCCAAGTTGTCTCCGCCGTAGACACGCAGGGCGGTGTTGTCCTTGTCCGAGTTGTCGGCCCAGGCACTGATGTGGCCGAGTCCGCTGGGCGTTCCGGCGCTGCCGACGGCCAGGCCGCCGACCAGGGTGGGAATGCCGTTGGGCAGGGTCGAGATGGGCGCGCCCGTGGCGATATCGAGTACGAACAGGCGACCGTTGCCATCGCCCGGCGTCACGTTGTTGTAGCCCGAGGGCACGATGACCACCCAGCTGCCGTCGACCAGCTTGCTGATCTCGGGCTTGCCGAAGGTGTAGCCGAGATTGTCGTGGGTGAACTCCCAGAGCGGCTTGGGGTCGGTGGGCGAGGTGACGTCAATCGCGATGTAGGCCCGGCCACCGGCGCCAAGGCCTGTGACCAGGACCGTGCGCCAGTCGCTGCCAATCTTCACTTCCTGGACCACCGGGCTGGCATCGACGAAATACTGATGCTTGTTGCCATAGCTCTTGTCGGCCAGCTTGTGGAGTCGCGGCATGACCTGGCTGGGCACATAGGCCCAGAGCTCGTTGCCGCTAGCCGCACTGAAAGCGTGCAGCATGCCGTCATTGGCTCCCACATAGACCATGCCCTCGCGCAAGGCCATCGAATCCTTGTGTGCCGCGAAGCCGGCGTCGGTGTAGTTCATCTGCGCGTTCTTTGCATAGACCGCCTCGGAGTTGACGATGTCTCCCAGGAGTTGGGTGCGCTGACGGAAGAATTTCGTCGGCTCAGCCAGCGTACCCTCATCGCTGCGGCTGCCGCGCAAATAGTCCACCAGACGCTCGCCGGCAGCCGTGCTTTGGTCGCTGTTGCTCAGGCAGAAGTCGCCCGAGCCGCAGAACTGAATCAGGTTGTTGCCTGCGGCGGTCAGCGTGGCGAGGTTGAAGTAAGCCTTCTGGGTGGCACTGAGGTTGTTCCAGGTGAACTCGCTTCGGTTGCCTGCACCCGCGCTGAACATATAGATCTTGCGGCTGTTGTTGCTATCCAGCAAGGTGCCGGCAGACCAGCCGCCAGCCGCAATGATGGCCCCGGTATCCAGATCGATGCGTTGAGACTTCAGCTGCCCTGTCCATTCGCCGGATTTGAAGTTCGAGACAAAGATTTGATTGTCGCCTGCAGAAACATTGGGATTGCTGGCGGTGGCGGCAGCTGCCGCACCGTCATCTGCGGCAATGTTGTTCAGGGCCGATTGCAGTCCTCTGTAGAGGCTTATCGGGTTGCTGGCGCTGAAGTAGGTGCCGCCGCCGTTGACGGCCGCGTGCCAGAGGTCGTCGATGGTGGTCAGGGTGTTGGAGGCCGGCGTGGGCCAGGTGCATTCTCCGCTCGCTTGCCAGGTGCAGGTGCCTGCCGCCACATTGGGGCTGCTGCCCTGGCTGACGGCAAAGTAGTCGCCGCTGGTGGCGCGCAGGTAGTCGGACTGGTACTGCATATAGCCAGATGCGCCCAGGCCCAGCGTGAAGCTCACCATGCGCTGCTGGGCACTGAGCGTGCCGTTGCCGCAGACATCGGCGCTGTTGCCCGAGCCGCTGGTGCATTCGGGCTGGCCATCGGTACCGGTGCGCAGATCAGCCTTGTAGTAGTAGGCCGCCACGTCGGCCAGGGTGTTGGAAACCGCGTTGCCGTCTTTCTGCGGGCGGGCCATCGCGCCATCCTGGTCCCCCAGGGCACTGCCGTCCAGCTGCGTCAGCGTGACGGCTTCGTTCCAGAAGCCGTCCGTGGACAGCACGGTGTAGTTGCGTTGGCAGGAGTACTGCACCGGGTCTTTGATGGTGCCGCCGTTGTAGCTGCCGGTCAGCTTGCCGGCGTAGAGGCGGCCGGCATCATTCAAAGCCCGCCGCAGCGGCGTGGAACCGCTCGGGAGTGCACTGAAGAGTCGGCTGTACCAGTCCGATTTGTTGGCGCCGCTGTAGTCTGCGAGGTTCAGGAAGGCATTGCCCTGGCTGTTGTTGATGCTCATATAGCCGACGCGGAAATTGCTCGTCACGGCAGAGAAGGCCTGGCTGGTCGAGGACTTCATCATCTGCATGCGCGTGTGGTAGTAAGTCCACCAGTTCGCGAAATTGGTCATTTCCTCGGCATAGCTGCAACTGTTGCCGGTGCAATCCGTGCGGGTTTCGGCCTTGGGGTAGCTGTCGCGCGTGGGGATGATGTCAACCCGCTGGAAGCCACCTGGGTAGCCCCCCGCAATGCCCGGCGTGCCGGGGCTCGGTGCCCGGTAGCCCGAGAACGTGGGCGTGGTCGGGCTGATGCTGAGGAAACAGGTCGCCGAAGACGTGGTCAGCGAGATCGCGCCTGGCGCCGTCACACCCGCAGGTGCGGTGATGGTGACGGTGCGGTTGGCCTGGGTTGCGAAGTAGCCGGTGCCGCCGTTGTTGATTCGCGAGGTCAGCGAGGCCGCCAGATTGGAGCGGTTCGACTCCAGGCTGGTGGCACTGGACAGCAGTTGGATGGCGCCAGACTTCAGGGAGTTGATGGAGACAAAGCAGCCATTGCCGTTTTTGTCCGCGATCGTATTGATCGTCAGCACGGCCGTGGCGCGGGTCTCCTGGGTGGCAGGAATCCCGACTGTCCCGGACGTGAAGAATTTGGTGGGGTAGCGTGCCTCGGGGTAATTGTTGCTGCGCACCGCCTGGCAGGAGCCTGAGGCCGGTGTGGCCGCGCGGGCGTTGGCGTCGGTGTTGCACCAGCGCACGGGCGCGGGGTACTTGAAGGTCGCGGTTTCCGTGGTCTGGCAATTGCGCAGATTGATGTTGTCGCAGTACTCAGCCGGAATGATGTTGTAGTAGTGCGGGCCCCAGGCCTGCGCGCTGGTGCCGGGCCGGTCTGGCGCGCCGGTGGCCTTGTTGCCGTTGCCGCTCGCGGTGGTCGCGTGGAAGGTGGTGTAGCTCTTGTTGTTGACGATGCCGGGCAGGATGTAGTTGTCGTTGCGCAGGCAGTCGGTGTAGCTGATGTCCGTGCACCATTCGGTATCGGGGTAGCTGGTCAGCAGGTTGATGTTGCTGGTGCTCTGGATGCCGAAGGCGTCGTTGGCGACCACCGTCCAGCCGCTGGTGTTGGTTTCGGTCATGCTGGACCAGCTGCCGCCGGTCGCATTCAGGGGCGGCGTGTAGCGTATGGCCGGGTTGTAGGCCATGCTGTTGAAGCTGGCGCTCAGAAAGGGCGGGTGGCCGCGCAAGGTGCCGAACGGTGGCGCACCGCGCCAGCAGGCGTTGCTGCTGTCGCCGCCCTGGCAGCAGGTGTTGCCGAAGCTGCCGCTGTTGGTGGACGTGGCGCCGGCCGATCGGCAGAGCTTCGGATCGGGCGTGGAGTCGCCATTGACATGGTCGGGCATGAAGTCAAAGCCCATGGAGCCCGAGTCGTCGAGCACGAACATCAGGTTCGGCTGCACGGCATTGGGGGTGGCCACGACCAGCGGGGTGCTTGAAATATCGGTGGCTGCGGCACCGGCCGTGCCACTCAGCTGCAGTGCGGCCAAGCCGAGCCAAAGGGCAAAGAGGCGTTGCTTGCTGCTCATGGGTAACTCCAAATCGGATCTGGGGTGAAGCACCGGCAAGGCCGGAGCTCAAAGGGCCACGACGGCCTGGACGAAGCCAATCGTGTTGCGCGGGCCGGCGACGCGGGCCGTGATGCGGTAATAGCGTTGGTTGGGGATGCCAATGGGCGTGCCGCTGTTGGCGCGCTTGCTACCGCCCTCGCCGGGGTCGGTGGCGGGCGCAGCTTCGCAGCCGATGCCCGAGGTCGGGGCGCCCTGACCGTTGCACAGGCGCTGGATCACAAAAGACACTGTGTTGCCGGCCGCATCGGCGGCCAGGGTGTTGACCGTGTTGCTGGGCACCAGGACCGTGGTCCAGAAGGTTTCCCAGCTTTGGCCCGCGGCCGGGTCTTGCCGCAGGGCCAGGTAGCCCACGGGGCGCCCGGCGGCGATGGTGATGCTGTTGTGCAGATTGGTGGCGATGTTGTTCTGCTCCAGCCAGGCCACGGCGGTCTCGATGCCCAGATCGGCAGACTGAATGGCTGACTGCTGGAAGGCCAGATTGCCGGCCACCTTGTTGCTGCTTAGCATGGAGCGCATCAGGCCGACAGCGGCCAGTGACATGATCACCAGCACGACGATGGCCAGCATCAGCACGATGCCGCGCTGCCGCGCCGGCTGCGGCCAGGCGCTGCGCACAGCAGCGCGGCGGCCAGGCAAGGGGCGTTGGTGGATCAGCATGTTGCTTGCGCTCCCTGCCAAGCCATATTGCGCAAGGGCGCGACGGCTTCAAAGACTCTGTAGCGGTAGTACTGCCACTCCGCATCAGCCGAGAGGTTGATGGGCGCATCGGCGGAACCCGCCCAGGTCGGCGCGTTGGCGGCCACGGTCACCGCCGTCTTCTCCTTTTGGCCGCTGACGGTGGTGACGGCCAGGCGCAGCGCCGACATCCGCGCCCACTGGCATGGCGTGCTGGGTGTGGTTTGGTCGAAGAGGTCCACCGTGCCGTCCATCGGTGCCGCGGTGGTGTCGCGCCCGTATTGCGCCCGCAGATTGACGACGTTGTCGATGATCTCCACCCAGGCCTGCGCTGTCACGGTGCCGCAGTTGCTCACCATCAGGTCGCACTGGGTCAGGCGCCCGTTGCGCACTGCATAGGCGAGCACCTTGGGGCTGGCCCCCCAGTTGTACAAAGTGTCCTGGATGCCGACCGCTCCAGTGGCGACGACCACATTGGCGCCCACGGGCAGTGCACTGACTTGGTCCAGCAGCAGATTGCAGGCGGCCGGGCGCACCTGATTGGCGGCAATCACCCGGTCATTGTTCGTGAATGCCGAGGCGGTGGCCACCGAGTAGGTCACGGCATCGGGTTCGGCGGTGATGCGGTCGCCCTCGGGCGCGCCATTGCCGCTGCTGTAGACCACCAGCAAGGTGTCGCTGCGGGGATCGCCTGCCGGAATGTCGGCATGGTTGATGGTCACCGGCCCCAGGGTGTTGAGCACGCGCCCCGTCGGCAGGGTCAGATTGCACCCGGCCAGCACCAGGTTGGCGGCGCCGTGGCCACTCTGGCGGATGTCTCGCTGCAACTGGGCAATGGCGATGGCGCCGTTGGTCTGGGCTTCGTCGCCGCTGGTGGCCGTGCGCTGGCCGCGCTCAGACAGCGAGAACACCTGCATCACCACGATCACGGCAATCATGCCCAGCACCACGCCGACCAGGAGCTCGATCAGACTGAAGCCGCGCTCGTTCCGTGCTGCAGAACAAAAATGTGAAGTTGTCGTTTTCAAGTCGGTCTCCGGCGTCACTTCATCTGGGTGATCATCACCAAGTTGTGCGGGTTGCTGCCGAGGTTCTCGCCGGGTGCGGCCCACTTGACGGTGATGGTGATGCGCAAACTGGGCGTCAACACAGGCCCGCCAGCGGGCGTACCTGCCAGCGCTGGCAAGGGGTTGATCTGGGCGAAAGTGACGGTCGGCGGGTAGGCGTCCACGCCAGGTAGCGCCGAGCTGACCTTCTCCAGCCAGAGCTTGTAACCGTTGCCCTGGGTGGCACTGCTGTAGTTGGTTTGCAAATTGGCGAGATTGCGGTTGCCCACCCACATGGTGCCGATCAATTCATTGGCCAGCAGGGCAGCGTCGGAGCGGTGTTTGGCCTGCCCGGCTTGCTTGACCGCTGTGGCTTGCAAGCCGACCAAGCCCAGCACGCCCAGGGCGAACACCAGCAAGGCGACCAGCACCTCCAGCATCATGAAGCCGCGTGCGCGGCGCGTGCCTGAGCGCCGAGCTGTCGCAATAGGGGTTTTGTGTGTCATATCCAAAACTCCTGTTCAGCAGCTTTGAACATCGGCGCTGGGCAGCTTGGGGTTGCACATGCGCACCTGGCCGGAGGGCGTGATGACGATGCGCAGGCAGACGGCCGCGCCGTTGGCATCGCAGGACCCCGCCGCTGCGTTGCTGACGTCCATGGTGATGTTGGCGGCCGGCGCCGGCGTGGGCTTGCCCAGGCCGTTGAAGACCACCGAGCCCACGGTGGCCGCAATCTCGACTGAGCCGTTGCCATCCTTGCTGGGCTTGGTGTGCAAGATGCGCGGAGCCACGGTATCGGAGGGGGCCGACGCGCAGCGGGCTTCGACCGAATCCTCAGCCGTGTTGGCGCCGATCATATTGATCACCCAGTTGGTGCCGCTGGTGCTGATGGTGCAGTCGTTGGTCAGCGAACTCGTGAGCTGAAAGCGCACGCCGGTGTTGCGCGCCACAGCCTCGGCCTTGGCCAGTTGGATGCCTGCGCTCAAGGTTGTTGCGGTGTTGCGGATACGGCCGTTTTGCAGCCAGGTGGAAAAACTCGGTGCCGCCATGGCCATGAAGATGCCCAGCAAGGCCATGGTCACCACCAGCTCGATCAGCGTGACACCGAGCTGGCCGAGACCGCGCGCTCGGGCCCCAGCGCTGATGTGGGTCTTCAGCATGATCCGTCCTGCTTGGTGGCCCAGCAGGTGTTGGGGTTGGGCGTGGTCCAGCCGCTGGGCAGGGCGGCGGTGGTCTTCACGCCCGCCTCATTGACGGTGTAGGTAAAGCCCGCCATCGTGTCCTTGCCCACCGCCTGCAGGGTGAAAGCCAATGCGCTGGACGAGGAGCAGGAGAAATTGAAGAACTTGCTGCTGCTCGTGTCGGAACTGCAGTCCGGAGCTCCGCTGTAGGTGCGGCGGTCCAGGAAGAACTGTTCCATTCGCACCTGCCGTGTCGCCAGACCCGCCGTGGCCTCAGGAATCTTGCCGCGGACCACATAAGCCCTGTAGGACGGCAGGGCCACGGCTGCGAGGATGCCGATGATGGCCACGGTCACCATCACCTCGATCAGGGTGAAGCCCTGATCCGGACGTGATTGAGAAGAGGTGACGCGTGCTGACATGGAGTGCTCCTGGTTGGAATTGATTTTCGGCCGCAGCATTTCGCTTGTGTAGCCGCCTATCAGACTGTCCCTCGCGCTGGTCGGAGTCAGGCCCGGAAATGTGAACTATTTGGGGTGCTTCTCGGCGGCTCGGTGCGCGATCGGTGTTTCCCCTATGATGTGATCTTTGTCAAAAACGGGCCTGTGCCCGCCTGCCCGAGGCTCATGGCCCCCTATTCATCCACTTCCATTTCCGCACCGGAAACGCCTCTGATCGAATTGCGTGATGTCAGCTGCGGTTACGGCGATCGGGTGATTCTGGAGCGCGTGAATCTGCGCATCCCGCGCGGCAAGGTGCTGGCCCTGATCGGCACCAGCGGTGGCGGCAAGACCACGGTGCTGCGGCTTCTGGGCCGGCAAATCAAGCCGATTTCCGGCCAGGTGCTGTTCGACGGCGTTGATCTGGCGGGTTTGAACCTGGATGAACTCTATGCCGTTCGTCGGCGCATGGGCATGTTGTTCCAGTTTGGCGCCTTGTTCACCGACCTCACGGTGTTCGAGAACGTGGCCTTCCCGCTGCGCGAGCACACCCGCCTGCCCGAGGCCATGATCCGCGACCTGGTGCTGATGAAGCTCAATGCCGTCGGCTTGCGTGGCGCACGTGATCTGCTGCCGTCCGAGATTTCCGGCGGCATGGCGAGACGCGTGGCCTTGGCGCGAGCCATTGCCCTGGATCCGGATCTGGTGCTTTACGACGAGCCTTTTGCCGGTCTCGACCCGATCTCGCTCGGCGTTGCGGCGCGCTTGATTCGTGATCTCAACGATGCGCTGGGCCTGAGCAGCATCATCGTCTCCCATGATTTGCATGAGACCTTTGCTATCGCGGATGAGGTGGCCATGATCGCCAACGGCCGCGTCGTGGCACAAGGCACGCCCGATGAGCTGCGCCACAGCAGCGACCCGCTGGTGCAGCAATTCGTGGGCGCCCATGCCGACGGGCCGGTGCGCTTCCACCAGCCGGCCTGCCCGGTGGCCGAGGATTTCGGCCTGGGGGTGGTCGCATGATGTTCAATTTTTCGGCCACCATCGGCCGCAGCTTGCGTCAGCAGCTGGTCGATCTGGGTTCCAGCACCCGCCTGTTTCTGCAATTGCTGGCCCGCTCGCCGGCTGCCCTGCTGCGCTTTTCGCTGGTGCGTGAGCAAATCTACTTCTTGGGCAATCGATCGCTGTCCCTGATTGGCGTGTCGGGCCTGTTCGTCGGTTTCGTGCTGGCCTTGCAGGGCTATTACACGCTGCAGCGCTATGGCTCGGCCGAGGCCGTGGGCTTGCTGGTGGCGCTGAGCCTGGTGCGCGAGCTGGGGCCGGTGGTCGCGGCTCTGTTGTTTGCCGGGCGCGCAGGTACCTCGCTGACGGCCGAAATCGGCTTGATGAAGGCGGGCGAACAGTTGACCGCCATGGAGATGATGGCGGTGGACCCGCTGACCCGGGTTCTGGCCCCGCGCTTCTGGGGCGGCTTCATCGCCATGCCCTTGCTGGCGGCCCTGTTCTCGGCCATTGGCATCATCGGCGGCTGGTTGGTGGCCGTGCCCCTGATCGGCATTGATGCCGGCGCCTTCTGGTCGCAGATGCAGGGCGGCGTCGACGTCTGGGCCGATGTGGGCAATGGCGTCGTCAAGAGCCTGGTTTTTGGTGTCACCGTGACCTTTGTGGCCTTGTTGCAGGGCTATGCCTGCAAGCCCACGCCCGACGGCGTGGCGCAGGCGACCACGCGCACGGTGGTGATGTCGTCGTTGGCGGTACTGGCACTGGACTTTGTGCTGACCGCGATGATGTTCTCGATTTGATTTCTAGGGGTAGAGGATGCAAGCCTCAAGGCATGATGCATGGGTGGGTTTCTTTGTGCTGCTGGGCGGAGCGGCTTTGCTGTTTCTGGCCCTCAAGGCCGGCAACCTGCTGAGCCTGAACTTTGACGAGACCTACCAGGTCACGGCCAAGTTCGACAATATCGGCGGCCTGAAGTCGCGCGCGGCGGTCAAGAGTGCCGGCGTGGTGATTGGTCGGGTTGAGTCCATCACTTTCGACGACAAGAGCTTCCAGGCCAAGGTGGTCATGAAGCTGTACAAGAACGTCGCGTTCCCCAAGGACAGCTCGGCCAAGATCCTGACGGCAGGTCTGCTCGGTGAGCAGTACATTGGCCTGGAAGCCGGCGCCGAAGAGAAGAACCTGGCCGCCGGTGACAACATCAGCCAGACCCAGTCGGCCGTGGTGCTGGAAAACCTGATCGGTCAGTTCCTCTACAACAAGGCCGCGGATTCCGGCACGCCGGCCGGCGGAGCCAAGCCATGAGCACGTGGAATCACAGCCTGCGCCAACTTCTCTTGATCTTGGGCATCGTGTTGCTCAGCGGCTGTGCCAGTCTGCGCGGCCCCGGTGCACCAGGGCAAAAGCTGGACCCCTGGGAAAGCTGGAATCGCAAGGTCTTCAATTTCAATGAAGCGCTGGATGCCAGCGTGCTCAAGCCTGTGGCCACGCTGTACAGCGATGTGGTGCCGGCGCCGGTCCGCCAAGCAGCCGACAATTTCTTCAGCAATGTGGCCGATGCCTGGTCGGCGGTGAACCTGCTCTTGCAGGGGCGCTTCAAGGCCAGCGTGGAGCAGGGCATGCGCTTTGCCGTCAACTCGACCCTGGGTTTTGCCGGCTTGCTGGATATTTCCACCGAAGTCGGCCTGGAGCGCAAGAGCGAGGATCTGGGCAAGACTTTCGGGGTCTGGGGCACCGGCACCGGGGCCTACATCGTCTGGCCTTTGTTTGGCCCGTCTTCCCTGCGTGACACCTTGGCGCTGCCTTTCGACCGCATTGCCACCTCACCCACCTTGGTCGTCAAGGACGGTTACAGCAAGACTGCGCTCGGTGCCCTGCAGCTGATCAATGCCCGTGCCAACTTCCTGCGCGCGGGTGAGATGCTCGATGGCATCGCTTTGGACAAGTACACCTTCATCCGTGACGCCTACCTGCAGCGCCGCGGCAGTTTTGGCAATGACGACGAATATGAAGTGCTGACACCCGAGCCAGCCGGAGCGCCCGCATCCAGCCCGCAGGCTGGGCCTTGATCGGCTCTATGCCCTCGCTTGAAAGGAATGATGAAATGAATGTTGTGCGACGTGTCCTGAACCGCGGCCTGCTTGCAGCTGCCTGCGCCCTGAGCCTCGGTCTGCCCCTGCAGCCCGCCCTGGCCGCCGATGCCAGCAGCCCCGATGTCTTGATCCGCCAGCTGTCTCTGGAAACTTTGGAGTCGGTCAAGACCGACAAGTCCATCCAGGGCGGCGATCTGCAGAAAATCATCAGCCTGGTCGACGGCAAGGTCATGCCTCACGTCAACTTCCAGCGCATGACCTCCTCCGCGGTCGGTCGCTTCTGGCGCCAGGCCACGCCTGAGCAGCAGCAGCGCTTGCAGGACGAGTTCAAGACCTTGCTGGTGCGCACCTACGCCGGCGCGTTGACCCAGGTCAAGGACCAGACCATCGCATTGCGACCGCTGCGTGCATCGCCCAGTGACACCGAGGTGGTGGTCAAGACCGAGATTCGCGGCAAGGGCGACCCGATTCAGCTCGACTACCGTCTGGAAAAGTCCGGTGCCGTCTGGAAGATTTATGACGTCAATGTGTTGGGCATCTGGTTGGCCGATCAGTACCGCAACAGCTTCTCGCAAGAGATCGGCGCGAACGGCATCGATGGCTTGATCAAAGTACTGACCGAACGCAACCAGAAGGCCGCAGGCGGCAAAGCCTGATGAACAGCCCGGCGAGTCACTCCAGCATGCTGAAGCTGCCGGCGTCGGTGCGTCTGGATGAGGCCGGCCGTCTCTGGCCGGCACTCAATCAAAGCCTGCGTGCCGAGTCGGCCCAGGTGCGCAGCGCTGCCGGCACGGAGCTGCATCTGAGCGCGGCCGAGCTGCAGCACTTTGACTCGGCGGTCTTGACGCTCTTGCTCAGCGCCGGCCGCGTTTGTGCGGCCGAGGGCCTGCATCTGCGCGTGCACGAGGTGCCGCCCAAGCTGCAAGAGCTGGCGCGCGTCTACGGCGTCGCCGAACTGCTGTGGCCCGAGCTGCTCAGCTGATATAGCGCTTGCCGCGCAGATTGCGCTTGATCTCCTGCAGCATCGGCCGCAGGTCAGCGCCCAGGCGCAGGGCCACGCCGGTGGTCAGGATGTCCACGGCGGTCAGGTGCAGCAGGCGCGACACCATGGGGCTGTAACGGTCATAGTCCTCGGGGTGGTCGACCGCGAGCAAGACCTGGCCCGGGCTCAGGCCCAGCTGCGCCAGCGGTGAGCCACTGGCGGTGATGATGATGGTGGTCGCGCCCTTTTTGCGCGCGATCTCTGCCGCATCGAGCAGGTCGCGGCTGCGGCCGGAATTGCTGATGATGACCGCGCAGTCGCCCGGCTGCAGCATGGTCGCACTCATCAGCTGCACATGGCCGTCGCTGCAGGCGGCGGTGTTGATGCCGAGGCGAAAGAACTTGTGCTGCGCATCCTGCGCCACGATGCCCGAATTGCCGACGCCGTAGAACTCGATGCGCCGATGGCTCCGTGCGGCTTCGGCCAGCGCATTGATCGCGCACTCAAACGCATGGCTGGCTGCGTCATTGCGGTAGTGCAGCAGGGCGGCGACCGCGTTGTCCACCACCTTGACGATCAGGTCGGCCGGCTTTTCATCCTCGTCCACTGCGCGGTGCACAAAGGGCACGCCTTCGTTGACGCTGCCGGCCAGTTTGCGCTTGAAGTCGGTCAGGCCGTCATAGCCGACGCTGCGGCAAAAGCGCACCACGGTGGGCTTGGATACATGGGCCCGGTCGGCCAGCTCGCTGACCGGCAGATTGGCAAAGGCCCGGGCGTCGCTGAGCAGCAGCTTGGCCACGCGCTGCTCGGCCGGCGGCAGGGCCGGCAGGGCGGCCTTGACGCGTTCGAGAATACTCATGCTTCCTCAGACCAAGTAAAGCCGTCGCGCGCCACCAAGGCGCTGGCCGCGGCCGGGCCCCAGGAGCCCGCGGTGTAGGGGCGGGGGCCGGTGTTGTCCTGCTTCCAGGCGTCGAGGATGGGCTCGACCCAGCGCCAGGCTTGCTCTTGCTCATCGCTGCGCACGAACAGGTTCAGGCGGCCGGCGATGGCGTCCAGCAGCAGGCGCTCGTAGGCGCCGACGCGGTTGGTGGCGAAGGCCTTGTCGAAGTCCAGGTCCAACGACACGGGCGACAGCGCCTCGCCATGCGCGCCGCCCTTGGCGGCCAGCAATTGCAGCTCCAGCCCGTCTTCCGGTTGCAGCTTGATCACCAGGCGGTTGGCCTGGTTGGTGCCCGGGAAGATGGGGTGTGGCACGGGGCGGAAGTTGATGACGATTTGCGCGTCACGGGCCGCCAGGCGTTTGCCGGTGCGCAGGTAGAAGGGCACGCCGGCCCAGCGCCAGTTTTGCACCTCGGTGCGCAGGGCCACAAAGGTTTCGCAGTGACTGTCGGCCGGCACCTTGGCTTCGTCCAGGTAACTGGGTACGGCCACGCCGCCCACCGTGCCGGCGCGGTACTGGCCGCGCACCACATCACGGGCCACGCTCTCCGGCGTGAAGGGCTTGAGCGAGCGCAGCACCTTGAGCTTTTCGTCGCGGATGGCGTCGGCGTCATTGGTCGAGGGCGGCTCCATGGCGATCATGGTCAGCAGCTGCAGGGCATGGTTCTGGATCATGTCGCGCAGCGCGCCGGTGCCGTCGTAGAAGGCGCCCCGCGTGCCCACGCCCAGCTCTTCGGCCAGGGTGATCTGGATGTTGGCGATGCTCTCGCGGCGCCACAGCGGTTCGAACAGGGCGTTGCCGAAGCGCAGGGCCGAGAGGTTCTGCACCGAGGGCTTGCCGAGGTAATGGTCGATGCGGAAGGCCTGGCTTTCCTTGAAAACCGAGCGCACCACGGCGTTGATCTCCTGCGCGCTGGCCAGGTCGTGCCCCAGGGGTTTTTCGAGCACCACGCGCACTCGCTCGTGGTTCAGGCCGGCTTCGCCGAGTTGCTGGCAGATCTGGGTGAAGAGATGCGGGCTGGTGGCCAGGTAGAGCACCACAGTGTCGGCGCTGCGCTCGTCCAGCCAGTCCTTGAGGCGCTGGTAGTGCTCGGGCTGGGACAGGTCCATGCGGCGGTAGTGCAGCAGGGCGGCGAAGCGCTCGAACTCTTCCTCGTTCGGGCGCTTGGAGCCGTCCACCTCACGGAAGCGTTCCTTGAGCCATTCGCGGTAACGCTCGTCTGTCATCTCGTCACGGGCCACGGCCAGAATGCGGCCGCCGGCCGGCAGCTTGCCGTGGCGAAAGGCCTGGAACAGGGCGGGCATGAGCTTGCGCCAGGTCAGGTCGCCAGTGCCGCCGAAGAAAACGAGATCGAAAGACATGAGATGGGCCCTGTTGCGGTTCATCGAAAAAATGAACCCTTGATGTAACAAAGTTTCTGGAATTATGATGCATGAGTTTCGTAATTCGGTCAATGCGGCCGGCCTTTTTTACGGCGCTCATGGGGGTTTGCTCCAGGAGACGGCTGTAACCCAGGCTCAGGCTTGCAGCGACAGGGACTGCGCAAGAGCGGTTCTAATGGAGGTTTGAACCGCCTTTTTGGAGTGCCCCGTGAACCAGCTCGATCAACTCAAGTCCCTGACCACCGTCGTCGCCGACACCGGCAACTTTCTGCAGCTGGCCCAGTTCGCGCCGCGCGACGCGACCACCAACCCCTCGCTGATCCTGAAAGCGGTGCAGTCGGCTGACTACGCGCCCCTGCTCAAGGACACCGTGGCCGCCCATCAAGGCAAGCCGCTGGACGAGATCGTCGACCAGGTGCTGGTGCGTTTCGGTCTGGAGATCCTCAAGGTGGTGCCGGGCCGTGTGTCGACCGAAGTCGATGCCCGCCTGAGCTTTGACCGCGCCGCCACCGTGGCCCGCGCGCGCCGCATCATGGCCTTGTACGAAGCCGCCGGCATCGGCCGCGAGCGCGTGCTGATCAAGATCGCTGCCACATGGGAAGGCATCCAGGCCGCCGCTGAGCTGGAGCGTGAAGGCATCCACTGCAATCTGACCTTGCTGTTCTCCTTCTGCCAGGCCGTGGCCTGCGGTGCCGCTGGCATACAGCTGATCTCGCCCTTCGTCGGCCGCATCTACGACTGGTACAAGAAGAGCGCTGGCGCCGCTTGGGACGAAGCCGCCCAGGCCGGTGCCAACGACCCGGGCGTCAAGTCGGTCGCTCAGATCTACAACTACTTCAAGAAGCACGGCATCCAGACCGAGGTCATGGGTGCGAGCTTCCGCAATGTGGGCCAAATCCAGGCCCTGGCCGGCTGTGATCTGCTGACCATCAGCCCCGATCTGCTGAGTCAGCTCCAGGCCCTGGACGCGCCGCTGCCGCGCGCCCTGGATGCCGACGCCGCACGTGCCGCCGATATTGCCGCTGTTTCCTACGACGAAGCGGGCTTCCGCTTTGCCCTCAACCAGGATGCCATGGCCACCGAGAAGCTGGCCGAAGGCATCCGCCTGTTTGCCATTGACTCGGCCAAACTGGATCAGATGATCGCGAGTTGAAGATGTCCCCAGCACCGCATCTGCGTTGTGACCAAAGCCCGGCCTGGGCCGCTCTGAATGAGCGTTATCAGGCGAGCGGCCAGCATTTCGATCTGCGCCAGGCCTTTGCGGCCGAAGCTGCGCGTTTTGAGGCCTGGTCGCTGCAAGCGCCCGAGGTGTTTGCCGATCTGTCCAAGAACCGCATCGACACGCCGACCCTGCAGCTGTTGCTGCAACTGGCGCGCGATTGCGGCCTGGAGGCTCAACGCGATGCGCTGCTGGCCGGCGCGCCGGTCAATCTGACCGAAGGCCGCGCCGTGCTGCACACGGCCCTGCGCGCGCCCGCCGGCCAGGGCTTGCACAGCGATGAGGTGCAGGCCTCGCTGAGCCGCATGCTGGCTTTTGCCGAAGGCGTGCGTGACACGGCCACCAGCGGCATCCGCGATGTGGTGCACATCGGCATCGGTGGCAGCGACCTCGGCCCGGCCATGGTGGTGGGTGCCTTGCAGGCCTACACCCAGCCGGGGCTGAAGCTGCATTTCGTCTCCAATGTCGACGGCCATGATCTGGCGCCGCTGCTGCCCCATTTGAATCCGGCGACCACGCTGTTTGTGATCGCCTCCAAGACCTTCACCACCCAAGAGACCTTGGCCAATGCCCTGGCGGCGCGGACCTGGTTCCTGGCCGCCGGTGGCACGGACGTGGCGCGCCACTTCGTCGCCACCAGCAGCAACACCGCGGCCGCTGCGGCCTTCGGCATCACCACAGCCTTTGGTTTCTGGGATTGGGTCGGTGGCCGCTACTCGCTGTGGTCGGTGATCGGCCTGCCGATCGCCATCGCCATCGGCGCTGAGAGCTTCCGCGCCCTGCTGGCCGGCGCCCATGCCATGGACCGCCATTTCGCCGAGGCGCCGCTGGAGGGCAATCTGCCGGTGCTGCTCGGTGTGCTGGACCTCTGGTATCGCAACTTCCACGGCTTCAGCAGCCGCAGCGTGGCGCCGTATCACCAAGGCCTGCGCCGCTTGCCGGCCTATCTCCAGCAGCTGGAGATGGAAAGCAATGGCAAGGGCGTGGACCTGCAGGGTCAAGCCTTGCCTTACGACACCAGCCCCGTGGTCTGGGGCGAGGCGGGCACCAACGGCCAGCACGCCTATTTCCAGATGCTGCACCAGGGCACGGATGTGATTCCGGTCGAGTTCATCGCCGTGAAGCACCCGAACTTCGGCGCCCATGCGACGGGTGATCTGGAGTCCTGCTTGCAAGACCAGCATCGCAAGCTGCTGGCCAACTGCCTGGCCCAGTCCCAGGCCCTGATGCAGGGCAAGAGCTTCGAGGAAGCCTTGGGCGAGAAAGCACCCACGGCTTCGGCGGAGCTTGACCCGACCACGGTGGCACGCCACCGCAGCTTCCCCGGTAACCGGCCGAGCACGACCTTGGTGCTTGATGCCCTCAGCCCGACCTCGCTGGGTGCCTTGATCGCCATGTACGAACACCGTGTCTTCGTCAGCGGCGCGCTCTGGGGCATCAACAGCTTCGACCAATGGGGGGTGGAGCTGGGCAAGGCCTTGTGCAGCAGCCTGCTGCCGCGCCTGAGCAGCGGCGACACCCAGGGCCTCGATGCCTCGACGGCCGGTCTGCTGAACCATCTGCTGGCGCCATGAATATCGTGTTCGATTTTGGCGGGGTCGTGTTCCGCTGGCACCCGCCCAGCTTTCTGGCTCGCGTCTGGCCGCACCGGGTGGCGGACGAAGTTCAAGGAGCCGCCATCGCGGCCGAGTTCTTCCAGAACTACGGGGGCGACTGGGGCGCGTTTGATCAAGGCTTGATCGATGCACCGACCGTGATCGCCCGCATCGCCGCGCGCACCGGCTGGCCGGCCGAGGAGGTGGCGCAGGTGGTGGCGGCCGTGCCTGATGAATTGCAGGCCCAGGCGGGCACCGTGGCCTTGATTGAAGCGCTGAAGCAGGCCGGCCATCGCCTGTTCTTCTTGTCCAATATGCCCGAGCCGTACGCCGACCATTTGGAGCGCAGCCAGCCGCTGGCGCAGTGGTTCGAGCAGGGCGTGTTCTCGGGTCGGGTCAAAGTGTCCAAGCCGCGCGCGGAGATCTTTGATCTGGCTTGCCGCCAGTTTGGTGTGAACGCGCAGAGCTGTCTTTTCCTCGATGACCATCCGGCCAATATCGAGGCAGCCCAGGCTCTCGGTTGGCAGACCCTGCTGTTCCGCATGCCGGAACAGGCACGGGAGGAGCTGCAGGCGCGCGGCCTGCTCAGCCCCGTGGCTCAGTGAGGTAGCGAGTCGTCCTCGACCGGCGGGCTGGCAGCCACGCGGAATTCCTCATTGGCCCAGGCGCCCAAGTCGATCTGACGGCAGCGATGGCTGCAAAAAGGCCGCCAGCTGTTGCTGGGGGCGAAGATCGAATCGCCACCGCATTGGGGGCAGCGCACGATGCGGGGCTTGGCTTGGGAGTCCATGGTCGGGTCGGCTTTGGAAAACAGCGCTCGGACGAGCATCAGGCGCAGAGCGTCAGCTCGAAGCTGGCGTCCTGGTGGGCGGGCTTGAGCCGGCCTTCTTCGTCCTGACGCATCAGGCGGATGGACACCATCAAGCGGTGTCCGGTGATCTCAGGCACCAGGCCCAGGCTGGGGTCCAGTCGCATGCGCAACAGCTGGTAGCTGCGGCCGGCACCCAGGCTTTGCTGGAACTGGCCGGCCACGGCCGCGACCTTGTGCGGCGAGCCGCTGTCGCGCAGCAGGCCCAGCAGCACCTGCAAGGCTTCGGCCAGAGGCATCAGGCTTTGCGTCCACTGCATCAAGTCGTTACGGCGGCGGGCCGGCAGGAACTGCTGCCAGGTGTAGTAAGCGGGCAGATCGAACTCGCAGGTGCCGCCCGGGATGCTGATGCGGCTGCGTATGCTCATCAGCCACTCATTGCTGGTCAGCACATGACCGGCCTTGCCGGAGAGCTTGTTGAGGCCGTCGAAGGCATGGTCGATCCGGGCGATGACTTCATCGAGCACGCTCTCGGCAATGGCCGGGTTGCCGCGGTAGCCGTTGAGCTGCACCTTGTGGCGCTCCAGCTCCTTGAGCAGGTCCGACTTGAGATCGGCCCGTGAGGCCACGTCCATGATCTCGAAAATGGTGACCAGGGCGAAATGGTGATCGAGCGGGGTTTCGCACGCCATCAGCTGTCCGAGTCGATCGAACAGATGCTCCAGGCGCAGCATCGTGCGGATGCTCTCGTTGAATGGGTACTCGTATAGGACCAAGGCGGCCATCCCTGTCGGTCAGCGTTGCTCGCATGCGGGGCGCGGCTGCGCTCCCAAGGCGGTGATTGTTTCACAGCCAATCGCCGCCCGACGCTTCAGCGCTTCAGGGCCGGCGCTATTTTGTGCGCCGCCAGAGTCGTGCGAGGGTCAGGACTTGCCCCCGCAGCGCGTCCAGACTCAAGCCTTCGTTGTGAATGAGGGCGTCGGCGCAGGCGCGTCGTTGCGCGCGCGTGGCCTGGGCCTGCAGCACGGCTTGCACGGCCTCCCGGTTCAGCGCCGAGCGCTGCATGACGCGCTCGATCTGCAGGGCCTCGGGGCAGTCCACCACCAGCACCCGGTCGACGCGCTGGCGCCAGCGGCCCGACTCGACCAGCAGGGGCACATCGAAGACGATCAGGTCGCTGGCGGCGGCGGCCTCCGCGCGGGCGGTCTCGGCGCTGATCATGGGGTGGAGGATGGCCTCCAGGCGCTGCCTCGCTGCCGGATCTTCAAACACCAGGGCGCGCATGGCGCTGCGCACCAGACCTTCTTCGGCGCTGACCAGGCTCGGGCCGAATTCGGCCGCCAGTGCCGGCAAGGCGCTGCCGCCGGGGGCGGTCAGCTGGCGTGAGATCGCGTCGGTGTCGATCAGGCTGGCACCGGCCTCCAGCCAGAATCCGGCGACCGTGCTCTTGCCGCTGCCGATGCCACCGGTCAGGCCGATGCGCAGAACCTGGCTGCGCTTCAAACCCAGCCCAGCCAGCCCATCACACGTTCGGGCCCGGCAAACAAGACGACGAACCCGCCGCCGGCCAGAAAGGGGCCGAAGGGCACATAACGGCCCTCGCGCAGGGCCGAGTTCATCTTCATGGCGATGCCGACCAGGGCGCCGATCAGGGATGCGCCCAGCACGATGGGCAGAATCATCTGCCAGCCCAGCCAGGCTCCCAGCGCGGCCAGCAGCTTGAAATCGCCATAGCCCATGCCATCCTTGCCGGTGGCCAGCTTGAACAGCCAGTAGACCGACCAAAGCGAGAGGTAGCCGGCCAGCGCGCCGATCAAGGCGGCATCCAGGGGCAAGGTGTAGCCCAGCAGCGCGGAGCTCAAGCCCGCCCAGAGCAAGGGCTGGTTGATCGAGTCGGGCAGCAAAGTGGTGTCCCAGTCGATGGCGGCCAGGGCCAGCAGGGCGGCACCAAAACCGCACCAGAGCAGGGTCTCGGGTCGTGCGCCAAAGCGCCAGGACAGGGCCGCGAACAGCAGGCCGGTGGCCAGCTCGATCAGCGGATAGCGCTTGGAGATCGCCGCCTTGCAGGATGCGCATTTGCCGCCCAGACGCAGCCAGCCCAGCAAGGGCAGGTTTTCATGCCAGGCCAGTTGGTGGCCGCAATGCGGGCAGCGCGAGCGTGGTGTGGCGATGCCCAGGTGGGGCAACTTTTCCATCTGCAGGCCGAGCGCTTGCGCAGAACGGGCCAAGCCCTCGGCCTCGGCCGACTTCCAGGTCGCTGCCTTTTGCAGCTCGGCCGCGTCGCTGAGCTGGGCCGCCGAGTCGGCCAGCCATTGGCGCTCCATCATCAGAGGCAGGCGGTGGATCACCACATTGAGAAAGCTGCCGATGCACAGGCCCAGCAGGCCCAGCATCAGGGGGCTGAGCAGCCAGGCGTAGTCGTCCGGATTCATGAGCATGCTTCAGACCACCTGACCAAGCTTGAAGATGGGCAGGTACATGGCGACCACGATGCCGCCGATGATGGTGCCCAGGAAGACGATGATGAAGGGCTCCATCAGGCTGGACAGGGCGCTGACGGCCTCGTCCACTTCGTCCTCGAAGAACTCGGCGGCCTTGCCCAGCATGTGGTCGAGCGAGCCCGACTCTTCGCCGATCGATGCCATCTGGATCACCATGGTCGGGAAGATGCCGGTGGTCTGCATGGACGTGGTCAGGGCCGTGCCGGTCGAGACATCACGCTGGATCTTCTCGGTCGCTTCTGCAAAAACAGCGTTGCCGGCGGCACCACCGACCGAGTCGAGCGCTTCCACCAGGGGCACGCCAGCGGCGAACATGGTGGACAGGGTGCGGGTCCAACGTGCCACGGCCGATTTGTAGAGCAGGTCGCCGAAGATGGGGATCTTGAGCAGCAGCCGGTCCATGGTGTGCTGCATCTTGACCGAGCGCTTCCAGCTCTGGAAGAAGAAGTAGAGGCCGCCGCCGATGCTGCCGAAGATCAGGTACCAGTAAGAGACGAAGAACTCCGACATGGCGATCACGGCCAGGGTGGGTGCGGGCAAGTCGGCGCCGAAGCTCTTGAACACGTCCTTGAAGGCGGGCACGACGAAGATCATGATCACCGCCACCACCACGAAGGCGACCACAAAGACCGCGATCGGGTAGGTCAGGGCTGACTTGATCTTGTTCTTCAGCGCGACCGTCTTCTCCTGGTAGATGGCCAGGCGGTCGAGCAGCGACTCCAGGATACCGGCGGCTTCACCGGCCTCGACCAGATTGCAGTAGAGCGCGTCGAAGTAGAGCGGTTGCTTGCGCAAGGCATTGGACAGGCTGGTGCCGGTCTCGACGTCTTGCTTGATGTCGTTGAGCAATCGGGTCAGGCGCGGGTTGGTGCTGCCGCGGCCGACGATCTCGAAGGACTGCAGCAAGGGCACGCCGGCCCGCATCATGGTGGCCAGTTGGCGGGTGAAGACGGCGATGTCTTTTTGCTTGATGGCCTTGCCACCGCTCATGCGGCGCTTCTTGACCTTGCTGACCAGGATGCCCTGGCGGCGCAGGGTGGCGCTCACCATGGCCTCGCCACCGGCACGCAGTTCACCACGCACGATCTTGCCGTTGCGGTCCTTGCCTTCCCACTCGAACACGAACTCGCTCGCGCTCTTGGCTGCCGCACTAGTCGCCATACCACCTCCTGGCCTCAGGCCCTTGTTTCCGCCTTGGCGCGAAAAGTCTATTCATTGGTTGCCGCCAGCACTTCTTCGAGCGTGGTCACGCCGGCCCGCACCTTGACCAGGCCGAACTGGCGCAGATCGCGCACGCCCTCAGACTGGGCTTGGGCGGCGATGTCCATGGCCGAACCTTCGGCCAGGATGATGCGCTGGATGGCTTCTGTGATCGGCATCACCTGGTAGAGACCGACCCGGCCGCGGTAGCCGCTGTTGCAGCTGTTGCAGCCGACCGCCCGGTATTGCTTCCAGCTGCCGTCCAGCTCGTCTTCCTTGAAACCGGCGCGCAGCAGGGCGTCGCGTGGGTACTCGGCCGGCGCCTTGCAGTTCTCGCACAGGCGCCGCACCAGGCGCTGGGCCGTGATCAGCAGCACGCTGGACGCGATATTGAAAGGAGCCACGCCCATGTTCAAGAGCCGTGTCAGGGTCTTGGGCGCGTCATTGGTGTGCAGGGTGGACATCACCATATGGCCGGTCTGGGCGGCCTTGATGGCGATGTCGGCCGTCTCCAGGTCGCGGATTTCGCCGACCATGATGATGTCCGGATCCTGGCGCAAGAAGGACTTCAGCGCGGCCGAGAAGCTCAGGCCGGCCTTGTCATTGACATTGACCTGGTTGATGCCGGGCAGGTTGATTTCGGCCGGGTCTTCGACGGTCGAGATGTTGACGCCGGGCTGATTGAGAATGTTCAGGCAGGTGTAGAGCGACACGGTCTTGCCCGAGCCGGTGGGCCCGGTGACCAGCACCATGCCGTAAGGGCGGGTGATGCAGGCCATCAGACGCTCCTTCTCGATCTTCTCGTAGCCCAGAGCATCGATGCCCAGCTTGGCCGAGGAGGGGTCAAGAATACGGATCACGATCTTCTCGCCGAACAAGGTCGGCAAGGTGCTGATCCGGAAGTCGATGGCCTTGGCGCCGAACTTGAGCTTCATGCGGCCGTCTTGCGGCACGCGGCGCTCAGCGATGTCCAGGCGCGACAGCACCTTGATGCGCGACGCCAGCTTGTCCTTGATGGCGATCGGCGGCTGGGTGATCTCGCGCAGCTCACCGTCGACCCGGAAACGCACGCGGTAATGGAACTCGTAAGGCTCGAAGTGCAGGTCGGAGGCGCGCAGATTGATGGCGTCCACCAGCATCTTTTGCAGGAAGCGCACCACGGGCGCGTCCTCGACATCGGCCAGCTCGGCCGCGGTTTCCTGCGGTGCTGCGTCTTCCTCGGCGATGTCGAAGTCGAAGTCGCCACCGTTGATGGTCTCCAGCGCTTCACTGGCGCTGCTGCTGGTGCCGGCCAAGAGCTTGGTCAGCTTGTCGTGCTCGACGATCACCCATTCCGGCGTCAGCTGGGTGGCGAACTTGATGCGCTCGACCACGTCCTGGTCGGTCGGGTCGGCGCCGCCGATGAAGAGGCGGCTGCCGCGCCGCCCCAGCACCACCACCTGGTATTGCTGGGCCAGCTTGTTGTCGATGATGTTCTGCGGCATGCGCTGAACGTCCATCGCGTTCAGGTCCAGCAGCGGCACGGCCAGGGCCGTGGACAGGGTATGAGCCAGGTCGGAGGAGCTGACCAGACCGGCGGCGATCACCGAGTTGACGAAGCTGGTCTTCTTCTCGCGCGCTTGGCGCATCAGGTCTTCGGCCGCTTTGGCCTGCAGCTTTCCAGCATGCACAAGCATGCGTGCCACGCCGGAAAGGGCGGACTGAGGCGGCTCGGCCAGGGTGGGTTCCACGGTGTAGTTCAGACTCGCAGGGCTAATGGACAGGTGGGGCAGTCAGTGCCGCCGGCTTGCGTCGCGGCAAGCCAGCCAGGACTGTAAACCGAGCGCGGCCGGTGTTTGCCCCGCGGGACCGGTCCAAGTGCACGATTTGACCCCGGGTTAGCCCGCGTGGATGCGCGAAACAACAGGCCATTTGCGCGCTGGCTCTGGGTCTCAGGCCGGGCCTGTGCCGCTGTCATGGGGCGGAGCCCGCAGCAGCCAGACGCTGAGCACGCCAGCTTGGCCGTGGCACGGGCCAGGCTCAGCCGGCTCGGCATCAGCGCGCTGCCTTCCTTGGCGTTGCTCATGCCCAGGCGGATGCCCATGCATGTGCCCCCGACTGCGTGCAGTCCGCCGGCATCTGGTCCGCCCAGCTGCACCCGCTCGCCCAATGGTGAGGATTTGTAAGCATTGGAAAAAATGTTCCTTTTCGCCTGCTGCAGCGTGCCGGGATCGATGCCCACCGCACCGTCTTCGGGCGTCCGGTTCAGGTGAAAGAGCTTCCCCAGGGCTGCGGGCGTCGAGCTGCCCGGTTACAGACTGGGCAGGCGCACCGTGGCTGTCGTGCCCTCACCAGGTTGGCTGGCCAGATCCAGGCTGCCGCCATGCAGCTCGACGATTTCTTTGACGATGCTCATGCCCAGGCCCGTGCCCAGGATGGTTCCGGACTTGTCCGCGCGGTAGAAGCGCTCGGTGACATGGGACAGCTGCTCGGCATTCATGCCGATGCCATGGTCCTGTACCGACAGCGCGACCTGCGGCGGGCGCCCGTCAATGCCGGCTTCCTGGCTCAGCTCCACCTGCACGAGACCGCCGCCGGGTGAATATTTGTAGGCATTGGAGAGCAGGTTGCGCAAGACCTGTTGCAGCTTCTGGCGGTCGGCGTGGACGCGGCAGGGCAGGGCGGGCAGGTTCAGCTCGGGCAAGGCGCGCGCTTCGGGTGGGCTGAAGTCTTGCACCACCTCCGAGACCAGGGCGTTGAAGTCCAGCACTTCAAGCTCAAAATCCTGGCCGCGCCGGGCTTCGATGCGGGCCAGATCCAGCAGCTCGTTGAGGATGGCAATCATGGACTGGCACTGCCGGTGGATGCGGCCGAGCATTTCCTTTTGGCGCTCGGGCGGCTGTTCGCGCATCAGCAGCAGCTCGGTGAAGCCGAAGATGCTGGCCATGGGCGTGCGCAATTCGTGGGCCGCGGTCGAGAGGAATTCGCTCTTCATCTGCTCGACTTCGACCTGGTGGGTCACATCGCTGAGGTGCAGCAGTTGGGCTGCAGCGCCGCCGGCGCTGGTCACGCCTTCATGCAGGGCCAGTTCGAGCACGCGCCGGGTTGGGCGTTCGAGCTCGATGCGCAGCTTGCCCTGGCGCAGCTCCTGAATACTGATGGCGCGGGCGTCCGCGCCGCGCAGGCTCAGCAGGCAGCCGAGCAAGGCCTCCTCGTGCAGGCCCAAGGCCTGCTCGGGTGCCAACGCGGCCAGGCGGCTGAAGGCCGGGCTGACATAACGCGTGATGTGCTGGGCGTCAAAGGACACAAAGCCATCGGGGCTGAGGGCGAAGATGGCCGCCAGCTGCTCGCCGCGCTCGCGCAGGCGCTGGATCAGTTCCTGCACCAGCTGCAGCAAGGCGGCGCTTTCCTCGCTGCTGCCGGCCACGGTGGACCGCGGCGTGTTCAGCTGCGGCGCGGCGAAGTCCTGCAGCAGTTGGCGCATGGTCTGCATGGCCAGGGCGCGTGCCTGCAGCTCTTCTTGCAAGCGGTCGTCGAGGGCCTGCTGCTGGCTGATGTCGCGGAAGGCATAGACCCAGCCACTGCCGCCGGCGATCTCGGTGCGGCTCAGGTCCAGCACGTGGGCACCCTGAGCACTTGGACTGAGCCGCAGCCGGGCCTTCCAGCGGCCCGACTGCGGCAGCGCCTGGCTGTCCGCCAGGTCCACCAGGTCCGGCAGCACGGCTTGGATGCGCTGGCCCAGCAGGCTCTCGGCCGGGCATTCGAGCAGACTGCCAAGCACCGGGTTGGCCAGCAAGATGCGGCCCTCGGCGTCGGTGGTGGCGATGCCGTCGCCAATGGCAGTCAAGGTCACCGCCGCGCGTTCACGCTCCAGTTGCAAAGAGCTCGCCGCCTGGTTGAGCACTTCAAAGGTCTGACGGAACTCGAGCGGTGCATCCTCGGCCTGCATGGGGCTGAGCGCACCGCCCGAGACCTTCAGCTGTTCGCCGAAGGTGCGAATCTGGCCGAGGTTGCCGAGCCAGCGATTGAGCGGCCACCAGACCATGGCCAGGCCGGCCAGCAGGCTGAGCACGCCCAGGCCGACCGCCACCATGGACTGCTGCCAGAAGGTGTTGGCGATATGGGCGGTGTTGAAGCGCAGGCGCAGCACACCGTAATCTTTGCCGCCGGCGACGATGGACAGATTCAGTTCCGGCAGCTGTTTGCTGACCGCCTCGCTCAGCCAGCTGGGCACACGCAGCTTGGGGTCCTCGCGCACGCTGCGCTCGATCCGGCCGCCCTTGAGGTCGATGAACAGGGCGGCGCTGATGTCCGAGTGCTTGGAGGTGCGGGTGAGCGCTCGTTCGATGGTGTCGTAGTCGCCGATCACCGCCGATTCGGCGACGGCCGGGCCGAGCAGGCTGATCAAGGTATCGGCCGAATCCTGGGCATTGCTGATGCTGCTGCTGAAGCTGCGGGACGCATACCAGCCGAGTGCCCCGCCCATGAACAGCAAGAGCGACAGCAGATACAGCAGAAAAACCCGCCCGATCAGGCTGGAGGGCAACAGTCGCCCCAGCAGTGACTTCAGCCCAGGCATTGCGGTTCCCGCGCTTCAGCGCACCTGCGCCGGTGCGCTTTGGTAAAAGCGCCGATAGGGCGCGTACTCGCTGCCGTCCGAGGCGATGAAGTAGGCCTCCTCGGTCAGGCCGATGTGCTTGGACACCTCCTGAAGAATCGCCTGGCCCTTGGGGTCCTTGTGCATGCCGGCAAAGGCGCGTGCGACCGCTTGCACGTCTTTCTCCGGCACCTTGGCCGACGCCATCAGCGCCAGATCATGCAAGGGTTCGGAGCTCCAGAGCACGCGGTACTTTTTGCCTTCACGGCGGCCATAGTTCTCGGCCAGCTGCGAGTTGACGCCCGCTGCCGCGACCTTGCCGCTGAACAGCTGGGCCAAGGCGCCATCGGTGTTGCCGGCGAACACCACCTTGGCGTCGATCTTGCGGTTGATCAGCTGGGCATAGGGCATTTTGTAGGAGACAAAAGCTTCCGGGCCGGGGTAGACCACATCTTTGCCGGCCAGCTGCGCCATGTCGGTCACGGGTGAATCTGCGGGCACGATCAGCTGACCCTGGATGGCCGGAGTCAGGCGGCGGCCGATCACTTTCCAACCCAGTTTCTCCCGCTCGGGGCTGAACAGGTGGTTGCTGAAGACGAACTCCACTTCCTGGGCCAGCACATAGGCCGTGGTGTCGGCCGAGGTGCGGCCGATCTTCAGCACCAGGCGCACGCCGGCTTTCTCCGAGACATAGGCCATGATGGGATTCCAGTAGTCCGCCGTCAGCGCAATGCTGGCCTGGTTGACGGGTGAGAACCGGTAGCTGGGCTCGTCGGCCGCGAGGGCGCCGACGCCGCTCAATCCCAGGCCCAGCAAGCTCAGGCAGGACAGCAGGCGGCGGCCCAGGCTTTGGAATGTGTTGGCGCTCATGGAGAGGCTCCTGTTTGGATGTGCCTGTGGTTCAGAAGAAATCGATGCCGGCGCCGCCGCCCGAGTCGCCCGCGCTCGCCGTGTGCTGCGTGCGCTCCTGACGCTTGGCTGTTGCCGCCGCAGCCGTCTGCTGCGCTTTGCGCAGCAACTCGTTGACGGCGGCATCGTCACCCAGCCGGAAGGTGCTGAGCACCTCGGCCAGCGTTGCCGCTTGCTGCAGCAGCTCATCGGCGATCTGGCTGGAGCGCTCGGCCACATGGACGTTCTGCCGTGTCACCTCGTCCAGCTCCTTCACGGAGGCGGCCACCACCTCGATGCCTTGCGCATGCTCGGCGTTGTCGGCAGTCAGGCTTTCAAACACGGTGCCCACGCTTTGCACCGAGCTGACCAGCTCTTCCATGGTGCTGCCCGCTGCGCTGGCCAGTTGGGTGCCGCGTTCGACGGTTTCTATGGAGGCCGAGATCAAGTTCTTGATCTCCCGCGCGGCTTCGGCCGAGCGGCCGGCCAGGCGCCGCACCTCGCTGGCCACGACCGCAAAACCCCGGCCCTGCTCGCCCGCGCGCGCCGCTTCAACGGCAGCGTTCAAGGCCAGGATATTGGTCTGGAAGGCAATCGCGTCGATGGTGCCGATGATGTCGGTGATGCGACGCGAGGATTTGTCGATCTCCTCCATGGTGCTGACCATCTGCGTCACCACCGCGCCTCCGCGCACCGCCAGCGCCGAGGAGGCATGGCTCAGTTCTCTTGCTTGCTTGGAGGCGCGTGCGCTTTCTTGCACGATCACCGTGATCTGCTCCAGACACATGGCCGCGTCCTTGAGGCCGTTGGCCGTGCGGTCGGTGCGCGCCATCAGCTCGCCGCTGCTGTCTCCGACCTCCTGGGCCACACCGTGGACGTTGACCGTTGCGTCGCGCACCTGGCGCAAGGCGGCCGCCATGCGGCCCTGCACATGCTTGAGACGGTGGCCCACCGCGGAATCGGTGCGCACCACATCGAGATTGAGTCGAATCGGACCGTCGCGGCCCATGGCGTTGACCAGGAATTCGAGCTCGAAGCGTTCGCTGGCCCGGCGGTTCATGCCCATGGCCGCGTGGACCAGGAAGCCACCGAGAACCAGGATGAAACCGATGTCCGCGAGGTCAGCCAGGCGGCTGTCGTTTTCGTGCACGAACAAGGGCATGGCGCTGCTGGTGACGGCCTCAAAGCCGAGGTGATGCGCGACCAGCAAGACGCCGGTGTAGGCGATCAGCTTCCAGTCGCCATAGGGCAGCACAAGGCACAGGGTGACATAGACATTGGCGTGGATGGTGGTGTCGCCGCGGCTGATCTGCAATTGGCTGGCCACCAAGACCACCAGCAGCGTGGCCAGCAAATGCCGGCAGCTCGGCCGGCCGCTCCAGAAATGCAGCGCTGCGCCAGCGCCTAGCAAGCAGCCCAGGCCCAGCATCAAGGCGGTGCCAAGTTGCCCGTAGCCATAGCCCAAACCGATGGCAAGCAGGGCGTTCGCCGCGATGACCGCCACCAGGAAACGATCCTGAGTCCGGTTGCCTTGGTGCAGTGCTGGGTGAGCATTCATGCGAACCTGATCCTTTGACTGGCGGATACGGCGGCCTCCCGGTCAGAGGATGCCCTGGATCCTCATCGGCCCACCCAGGCGCCAACTTGAGCCCTTGTTCGGGCGCTATGGCCTGGTAGTGGCATGTAAAAAACTGCCGCTTTCACGGGGCCGAGCATGTGCTGCATGAGGCATCATGGCAGGCATTGCTTGCCACGTCTCGGGGTGAATATGGCGAAAAAGATCTTGATTGTTGAAGACCAGGAAGAAATCCGCGAATTGATTCGCGTGACCCTGGAATTTGATGACTACGAGATTCACGAAGCCGCCGATGGCACGGAAGGCTTGGCCCAGGCACAGCGTCTGCGACCGGACCTGATGCTGCTCGATGTGATGATGCCGGGCGGCCTCAATGGCCTGGAGGTCTGCCAGAAGGTCAAGGCCGATGCTGGACTGAAACGCACCAAGGTCGTATTGCTGACCGCCCGGGGCCAGGAGGCCGACAAGCAGGCCGGCGCCAAGGCCGGTGCTGATGAGTATCTGATCAAGCCCTTCAGCCCGCTGGAGCTGATGAAGGTCATCAGCAAAGTCATTCGCTGAAGTTAGGCGTTACGGCAGCAGGCCCGCCAAGACCTGCAAAGTGAGCGGCATATCGCTCAGGCCGACGATGTGCTCGGCGGCGCCGAGCTCGGCGGCTGCCTTGGGCATGCCGTAAACCACACAGCTGGCCTCGTCCTGCGCCAGCGTGCTGGCGCCAGCCCGGCGCATGTCGAGCAGGCCGCGCGCGCCGTCCTCGCCCATGCCCGTGAAGATGGCGCCGATGGCATTGCGTCCGGCAGCCTGGGCGACCGATTTGAACAGCACATCGACCGAGGGCTTGTGGTGGCCCACCAGCGGCCCGTCGCGCACCTCAACCACATACTGCGCACCGCTGCGGCGCAGCTGCATATGGCGGCCGCCGGGCGCCACCAGCACGCGGCCGTTGATGACCCGGTCGCCGTCCTTGGCCTCCATCACCTCCAGTGCGCAAGTGCTGTCCAAGCGCGCGGCAAAGGAATGGGTGAACTTTTCCGGCATGTGCTGCACCAGCACGATGCCGGGCATGGTGCGCGGCAGCTGGCGCAGCACAGCCTCGATGGTCTGGACGCCGCCGGTCGAGCTGCCGAAGGCGATCACACGGTCGGTGGTCTGGGCCATGGCCGCAGGGCGGAGCTGCGCTTCAGCGCCGGCCGCTTTTGCATTCGGGCGGGCCAGGGCCGCAGCCATTGGCTTGGGCATGGCCCGCATATTGGCCCGAGCGGCTGCACGCACGGCCTGGACCAGGCCATTGCCGGGGTCCTCGAGAAAATCGCGCAGACCGAGCTTGGGCTTGGTGACAAAACCGACCGCGCCGGCGGCGAGTGCCTCCATGGTGGTCTCGCAGCCGGCCTCGGTCAGGGTTGAGCACATCACCACCGGAGTCGGGCGTTCGTCCATCACCCGTTTGAGAAAGCTGATGCCATCCATGCGCGGCATCTCGACGTCGAGCACGATGACATCGGGCCAGGCGGCTTCGAGCTTGGGCCAGGCGAACAAGGGGTCGCTGGCGGTGATGCTGACTTCGATGCCGGCGGCCTCCAGCAAGGCGCTGAGGTGCTTGCGCACGACCGCGGAGTCATCGATCACCGCGACCCGCAGCGGGCCGCCGGCAGCAGCAGGGGATGGGACAGGCAAAGGCGAAGGGCGTGACATGGTGCGAGTGAGGTTTCAGCGACGCGGCGGCGGCATCAGCGTGGTCTGGCCGCGCTTGACGTCCACCTGCCCCGTGCTCAGATTGAGGCTGACGGTGCGCGGAATGCTGTCGCCAACGTCCACGTCCTGGAGCTGGAAGCCCAGGCGGTCGATCAGGGCCCAGCCCTGCTCGATATTGCGCTGGCCGACATTGAACTTGACGTTGGCGGCGTCCGGCATGGTGTCAGCGCCGCCGTAGAGATGGGCCAGGTAGTCCGCGGGCTGGGTGCCGCTCTGCTTGATGCCGGCGAGCAGCAAGTCCACGGCTTCATCGCCGTAGCGTCCGTCCAGGGGCGTGCTGCCGCGGCTGCTGCGGCTGGGCAGGAGGAAGTGGCACATGCCACCGCAGTGCTTCTGTGGATGCCACAAGGTGATGGCAACGCAGGAACCGAGCAAGGTGCGCAAGGTGGCGTCGCGGCCGAAATGCCATTGGCCCGGCATCAAGTTGATCAGGGCATGGCTGCCTGCCGACTTGTGGGTGTCGGAACCGGTGTTCCTGTCCTTATGCATGTTGGTAGATGGCAGGTGCCACCGCTTTCAAAGGCAGGTTCAGATTGGCCAGTGATTCGGCGTGGCCAGGGTAGAGCACGCCGTCGGGTTTGAGCCGTTCGATCACCCGGCTGACGATGGCCTGCTTGGCTTCCAGGTCGAAATAGATCAACACATTGCGCAAAAAGATCACATCGAAGCGCGGCAGCGCCGGCAGCGGCTGCATCAGGTTCGCACATTGGAATTGCACGCGCGCCCGCAGCTCTCGGCTGATCAGCATCTGCCCTTCGTAAGGCCCTTCGCCGCGCAGGCAGTAGCGACGCAGGTAGTCGGGCGCCATCATGCGCGCGCGCTCCATGGGGTAGAGGCCGCGGCTGGCGCTGGCCACCATGGCCGTGGACAGATCGGTGCCCTTGATGGACCAGGGGCGGGCGCTGCTCAGGCCCAGCTTGTCGGCCAGCACCATGGCAATGCTGTAGGCCTCCTCTCCGGACGAGGAGGCCCCGCTCCAGACCAGGAACTCCTGCCCCGCGGGGTGCGCGGCGGCGCGCCGGGCCAGGTCTTCAAAGTGGGCGGGTTCGCGAAAGAAATAGGTCTCGTTGGTGGTCAGCTTGTCCACCACCTGGACCAGCAATGACTCGGGCAGATCGCCGCGTACGATCTTCTGCACGAATTGGTTCAGGTCAGGCTCGCCGTTGTCCACGGCCAGCTTCTGCAAACGGCTTTGCACCAGGGCGCGCTTGTTGTCGGTCAGGCGTATGCCCGAGATGCGGTGGAACAAGTCGCTGATGGACTTGAAGGCGGCGTCGCTGAACTGGGCCATGGTGGTGGGCGCCGCGCCGCTCAGGCGCCTTGGCTCTCGGCGATCAGTTGGGACAATGCGGATGGGGACAGTACCTGGTCGAGATTGAGCAGCACCGCATAGCCGCTGCTGACATTGATCATGCCGGCAATGAACTCGGCGGCGATGGCCACGCCCAGACTGGGCGCCGTCTCGATGCGCTGGCTGTCCACCTCGAGCACCTCGTAGACCGCATCCACCAGCACGCCGGCGATCAAGCGGTCGAAGTCTTCATCACCGCGCGCTTCCACCACGATGATGGCCGAGCGTCGGCCGATCTGGGTCGGACCGAAGCCGAAGCGGGCGCCGAGGTCGATCACAGGAACCACCGCGCCGCGCAGATTCATCACCCCGCGCACGAAGTCGGGTGTTTGCGGTAGCGGTGTCATGCGGCCGACCTCCAGGATCTCGCGCACCGCGCTGATCGGCACGGTTAGGTTTTCTCGCCCGACGGCCATGCGCAGCATCTGCAGGGGCGGTCCCGCCTGTTGGGCTTCGGCGATGGCGCCGCGCAGCAGGTCGGCCGGTGCGCCTGCTTGGGTTTTTTGAGCGGGATTCATGCGTGATTCCTGATGCGTTCAAAAGCGCTTGAAGTGCGATTCGTCGATCTCGTCGCTTGCCGAACCGGAAGCGCTGGGCTGCGCTCCGCTGCGCTTGGCCGACTGCTGGGCTTGACTTTGCTTGGCTTTGAATTCGGCCACTTTGCGCTGCACATCGCTCATGGGCGCATGGGTCTGTAGGCTGGGTGCTGCCGGTGCGGGCCGCCGGGCGACCCCGGCCTTTGCCGGGAGCGCTGGTTTGCCGCGCGTCGACGCTCCGCTCGCAGTCGCTTCGTCACCGAGCTGGAAAAAGGCCATCTGTTCTTGCAGCTGTGCGGCTTGTGCCGACAACTCTTCGGCCGTGGCCGAGAGCTGCTCCGATGCCGACGCGGTCTGCTGGGTGATGTTGGAGAGATGGTTCATGGCGCCGGTGATCTGCACCACGCCCTGCGCCTGCTCGCCCGAAGCGGCGGAAATCTCCTGGACCAGCTCCGAGGTCTTCTGGATCGACGGCACCATATTGTTCAGCAAGCCGCCGGCCTTCTCGGCCAGTTTGACACTGGAAGCGGCCAGATTGCCGATCTCCTGTGCCGCCACCTGGCTGCGCTCCGCGAGCTTGCGCACCTCGGCCGCGACCACCGCGAATCCCTTGCCATGCTCGCCGGCGCGTGCTGCCTCGATGGCCGCATTGAGCGCCAGCAGATTGGTCTGGTAGGCGATGTCGTCGATGATGGAAATCTTGGTGGCGATGGCCTTCATGGCGTCGGCCGTCATGCTGACGGCCTGGCCGCCTTCCATGGCTTCGGTGGCTGCTTTCGTGGCCATGCCGTCGGTCAGGTTGGCACTGTCGGCGTTCTGCTTGACCGAGGCGGCCATCTCTTGCAGCGAGGCCGTGGTCTGCTCGACGCTGGCGGCTTGTTGCGAGGCCGTGTGCGAGAGCGACTGCGAGGTCTGCGACACCTGGTCCGACGCGCTGGACAGTTGCTCGGCCGCGGTGCGAACCTCGCGTATGGTCTGGCTCACGGTTTCGACCAGCGTGTTGAACTTCTCCCCCAGCATGCGGAAGAACGGCTGCTTGCCCTCCAGCGGCACACGCTGCGCAAAATCACCGTGGGAGGCGCCGTCCACCATATTGCCAATTTCGGCCTCCACTGCGACCTCCACGGTGCGGTCCAACCATTCGACGACGGTTCCCAGGCGCAGACCTTGTGCGTCGTTGATCGGATTGGCGGTCAGGGAGAAATGCAAGCTGCCAACCTGGATTTCGGCCTTGTACTCGCTCTTGATGCCGGCCAGGAGTTGGCGCTGGTGGCCGGGGTTGCGATGGAACTGGTCGAAGTTGGAGCCGACGATGCGGCGCGCCTCGAAGCTGGGCAAGACCTTGCGCAGCTCGCCCTCGTTGCGCTGCATCATCTGGGCGACCGAGCTGTTGTTGTAGATGATCTTTCCGTCCGGGTCGGCGATCATCACATTGGTCGAGCAGCAGTCCAGGGCCTGTTTGATGCGCGCATTTTCTGCCGCCAGTTGCTCAGACATTTCGGTGGCTGCCAGCTCGGCCGTCATGTCGCGCCACTCGACCACCGTGCCCAGGCGCTTGCCTCGGGCGAGCACCGGGTTGACGATCAGGTCAAAGCGCCGCCCGCCGATGTTCAGGCGGGTCTTGAAGACGCCACTCAGGCGGTCCAGCATGCCACGTTGATGCGCCGGGTTCTTGTGAAAGGTGTCGATATTGGTGCCGATCAGGCTGGCGGCGCTGAAGCGCGGCAAATCCTTGCGGATGTCTGCCTCGGCGGCGCTGAGCATGGCCTGCAAGGACGCGTTGCCGTAGATGATGTTGTAGCCGGGGTCGGCCACCATCATGTTGGTGGCGGCCACATCCAGGGCCTGGCGAATGCGTTCGGCATCGTCAGCGCGGCGGCGGGCATCCGCAAACTCGAAGCCCAGACGGGTCTGCACCCGTTTCATGGCCAGCATCATGCCGGCCAGTTCATCGCGGCCGTCGACCGGCACGATGCCATCGAAGCGGCTTTGGCCGAACAGTTCGAACTGTGCCGCAGCAGCCGGCAGCACGCGGCTCAAACGCCCAGCCATGCGGCTCAGTCCCCACAGGGAAAGCAGACTCATCAGCGCACCGGCCACAGCAAACCAGGGGTCTCTCAGGGCCGCCGCATAGCCCAGCAGCGCCGCACCGAACAACAAAGCGATCGCTAGCAAAGCCAACTTGGCACGCAGGTTCAGGCGGGCCAGGCCCTGGTTCAGTCGATCGGCAAGACCGGTGCGCACACCTTGGCCGTCGCGGATCAACCAGCCCTGGGCCCGGCCTTCCTTGAAGCGACGGTAGAGCGCCTCCGCGCTTTCCACCTGGTCGCGGTTGGGCCGGGTGCGCACCGACATATAGCCGACCACTGCTTCGCCTTCCTTGACCGGCGTGGCATTGGCCACCACCCAGTAGAAGTCACCGTTCTTGCAGCGGTTCTTGACCATCCCGGTCCAGGGCCTGCCGGCCTTCAGGACCGTCCACATGTCCAGGAAGGCTTCTTCCGGCATGTCCGGGTGGCGCACCAGGTTGTGGGGCTGACCGATCAACTCGCTTTCGTTGAAGCCGCTGGCTTCGATGAAGTCCTCATTGATGTAAGTGATGCGGCCCTTGAGGTCCGTGCGCGACACGATGGTCATGCCATCGCGCAGCAGGTATTCCCGTTCGGTCACTGGTAGGTTGGTGCGCATGCTCTGAGTCCCATCGTCCGGTTGATCTGTAACTGCGGCGCATGCCGAGCTTCAAGGGCGGCCCGTGCGTTGGCCGCCTCGGCCTTGGGTCGCCGCTCCCGCTTGGACCAGCTTGAAAAAGTCCATCTGCTCTTGCAGCTGGGCGGCCTGGGCCGAGAGCTGCTCCGCGGTGGCCGAGAGCTCTTCGGAGGCCGAAGCGGTCTGCTGCGTCGAGCTTGAAAGATGGTGCATGGCGCTGGTGATCTGGGTCACACCTTGCGACTGCTCGCCCGAGGCAGCCGCGATCTCCTGCACCAGCGCCGACGTCTTCTGGATCGAGGGCACCATATTGCTGAGCAGGACCCCGGCTTTTTCCGCCAGTCGTACGCTGGAACTGGCCAGGCTGCCGATCTCCTGTGCGGCCACCTGGCTGCGTTCGGCCAGCTTGCGCACCTCGGCGGCCACCACGGCAAAACCCTTGCCATGCTCGCCCGCGCGCGCCGCCTCGATCGCGGCATTCAGGGCCAGCAGGTTGGTTTGATAGGCGATGTCGTCGACGATGGAAATCTTGGTGGCGATCTGTTTCATCGCGTCCACCGTCATGCTGACGGCCTGGCCGCCTTCCATGGCTTCGGTCGCAGCCTGGGTGGCCATGTTGTCGGTGATGTGCGCGTTGTCGGCGTTTTGCTTGACGGAGGCCGCCATCTCTTGCAGCGAGGCCGTGGTTTCCTCAACATTGGCGGCCTGTTGCGAGGCCGAGTGAGACAGCGATTGCGAGGTCTGCGACACCTGGTCCGACGCGCTCGACAGCTGTTCGGCCGCGGCCCTCACCTCGACGATGGTTTCGGCCACGGTGTCGATCAGGCTGTTGAACTTCTCGCCAATCTGGCGGAAGAAACCTTGTTTGCCTTCCAGGGGGATGCGCTGGCTGAGATCACCCTCGGTGGCTGCGCTGGCCAGGGCATCGAACTCACGTTCGGCGGCCAGCTGATCGCTGCGATCGGTCCATTGGCCGACGCTGCCCACGGTCTGGCCGGCGGCATCGCGAATCGGCGAGGTCGTGACGGCATAGTGGCGCCCGCCCAGCTGCAGTTCGTCCTGCACCGTGGCAGTGAGCGAGCGCAGCTGGGCCAAGGCCATTTGCGGGTCGCGGTAGAACATGCCGGCGGAGCCCCCGACGATGCGGCGGGCATCAAAGTTCGGCAGCTCGGCACGGATGGCGCTCTCGTCGCGCAAGGCCAGCTGGCTCAGCGCCTGGTTGATGTAGACGATGGTGCCGTCGGCATTGGCGATTCGCACCGGCATGGCGGCCACGTCCAGGGCTTCCTTGATGCGTGCGTTCTCGGCCGCCAGGGCCAGCTCGGCTTCGCGTGCGGCGAGCTCGGCCGTGCGGTCCTGCCACTCGACCACCGTGCCCAGGCGTGTGCCCTGGGCATCGATGATGGGGTTGGCGATCAGCCTGAAGGTCAGCCCGGCCACCTTGATTTCGGTTTTGTATTCAGCCTTTAGATTGCCCAAGAGATTGCGCTGATGCGCCGGGTTTTTATGGAACTTGTCGAAGTTCTGGCCGACCAGCTCTTGGACATTCAGCTGCGGCAATTCGCGTCGCAGGGCCGCTTCGTTGCCCTGCATCATCGCCATCACCGAGGCATTGGTGTAGACGATATTCCCGTCCGGGTCGGCCACCATCACATTGGTGGAGCAGCGATCCAGTGCCTGGCGCACTCGGCCGTTTTCCGCCGCCACCCGGCTGTCGCGTTCATTGCGCTCGCGCAGCTGGGCCTGCATCTTCTCCAGGGCCTGCAGGAGTCGTGCGGTTTCGTCTTTGCCCTCGCTGCGGAATTGCTTGTTCAGTTCGCCCTGTCCGATGGCTTCAGCCACCTGGCTGGCGATGGCCAACGGCCGCGTGACGCTGCGGGTCAGCCGCCAGGCAGCCGTCGCGCCCAAGATCAGGGCAGCGGCAGTCAGGCCGGCCATGAACTTCTGTATCAACTCATACTCCCGCGTGCTTTCCGCTGCATCCATCTCGGCGTCAGCGACTTGCAGGCTCAGACCTTCGTGAACCGCTGTCTGCAGCGCCTTGGCCACCTGACTGGCCTTGTTCAGCAGCAGCTCGGCAGCTTCGTTGTCCTTGTTCTGGCGTGCGAGTTCGAAGACCTGATCATCCAGCGCTCGGGTTTGGGCACTCAGGGTCTGTATCTGTTTGAGGAGCTCGCGATCCTCTTCGCGCGTCGAGTTTTTCACCAGCTTGCCCATGGCGGTATCAAATTCGCTACGGGATTCGGCGATCTTCTGCTTTTCACTCTCGATTGCATCGGCTGCACTGCGCAGGATGGCGCTGCGGATCAAGCGTTGTTCGACATGCGTCTGCTCGGACACCTCATTGAGCTGCACGATGCGGGTGAAGTTTTCGTCCACCAGGTGATGCAGCATGTGCTGGAGGTGATTCAAATCACGCCAAGCCAGCCCCACCAACAGGGCCAGCAAACTCAGCACCATGGCAAAACCCAGCCCGAGGCGCTGACCCACTTTCATGTCTGTGATGGACATTGTTTGACTCCCAAAAAAAGAGGCGGATCGCCTGTGATCAGCGCGCTCGAACACGGGCACCCGAGGCAGGTGAAGCTGGTGTCACCTTGAGCTTGAAGAAAGCCATCTGCTCCTGCAGTTGGCTGGCCTGTGCCGAGAGCTCCTCGGCCGTGGCAGACAGCTCCTCGGATGCCGATGCGGTCTGCTGGGTGATGTTGGACAACTGGTGCATGGCGCTGGTGATCTGGCTCACACCCTGGGACTGCTCGCCTGAGGCCGTGGCGATTTCGTAAACCAGCTCCGAGGTGCGGCGGATCGAGGGCAGCATGCCGCCGAGCAGATGCCCGGCCTTTTCGGCCAGGTCGACGCTGGAGCCGGCCAGCTTGGAGATGTCTTGGGCCGCGGCTTGGCTGCGTTCGGCCAGCTTGCGCACCTCAGCCGCCACCACCGCAAATCCCTTGCCATGCTCGCCTGCGCGGGCGGCCTCAATCGCGGCATTCAGGGCCAGCAAATTGGTCTGGTAGGCGATGTCGTCGATGATGGAAATCTTGGTGGCGATCTGCTTCATGGCCTCGGCCGTGGAACCGACGGCCTGGCCGCCCTCGACCGCTTCGGCCGCAGCCTTGGTGGCGATGCCATCGGTCAACGTGGCGCTGTCGGCGTTCTGCTTGACCGAGCCAGCCATCTCCTGCAGCGAGGCGGTGGTCTCCTCCACACTGGCGGCCTGCTGTGAAGCCGAGTGCGAGAGTGACTGCGAGGTCTGCGAGACCTGGTCTGAGGCGCTGCCCAATTGGTCCGCCGCCGCACGCACATCGACGATGGTCTGGCTGATGATGTCGATCAAGGCATTGAACTTTTCGCCAATCTGGCGGAAGAAGCCCTGCTTGCCGTCCAGGGCAATGCGCTGGCTCAGGTCGCCGTCCGCCGCCGCACTGGCCAGGCTGTCGAACTCGCGTTCGGCCGCCAATTGTTCGGTGCGGTCCTGCCATTGGCCCACCGTACCCAGCTGGGCTCCGGCTGCGTCCCGAATCGGCGAGGTGGTGACGTCGTAGTGGCGGCCACCCAGCACCATGGCGCTGCGCGCGGTCTGCGTGAGCTGACGCAGCCGCTCCATGGCGGCCTGCGGGTCGCGGTAGAACATGCCGATTGATCCACCGATCACCCGGTTGGCATCGAAGCCCGGCAGCTCCTGGCGGAAGGCCGCCTCGTCGCGGCGCAGGATGCTCATCAGGGCTTCATTGGCGTAGACCACGGTGCCCTCCGCGTCGGAGATGCGCACCGGCATGTCGGCCACGTCCAGCGCTTGCTTGATGCGCGCGTTGGCGGCCGCCAGTTTCTGCTCGGCCTCGCGTGCGGCGAGTTCGGCCGTCAGGTCTTGCCACTCGACCACCGTCCCGAGGCGCTGGCCCTGCGCGTCGGTGATGGGGTTGGCGATCAGCGAAAAGCTCAGACCGGCCAGTTGGATGCGCACGCGGTGTTCGTCGCGCAGGCCGGCGAGCAGATTTCGCTGGTGCGCCGGGTTGCGGTGGAAAACGTCGAAGTTTTGGCCAATCAGGCGGGAGACATCCAGACCCGGCAACTCGCGCCGCAAGGTGGCCTCGTTCCGCTGCATCATCTGCAGAACCGATGGGTTGGCATAGACGATGATGCCGTCTGCGTCGGCCACCATCACATTGGTGGAGCAGCGGTCCAGCGCCTGTTTGACCCGACCGGTTTCGGCCGCCACATGGGCATCTCGATTCAGGCGCTCGCGCAGATTGCCCTGCATGGCACGCAGGCTGTGGAGCAAGCGGCCGACTTCGTCGCGGGCGGTGTCTTCGGTGTTGAAGTCCAGATCGCCCTGTGTCACCGCGTCAGCGGCTGCCAGGGCTCTTGCGAGCGGCCGGGTGACCGAGCGCACGATGGTGTAGCCCAGGCCCAGGCTCATCAGCATCAAGCCCGCCAGCGCGCCAAGAATCAAGTTGCGCTGCTGACGCAGGGTGTTAGCTCGCTGCTGCAACATGTCTTGCAGCACACCGGCCGTCGTGTTGATTAGTGAGAGCTGGGCTTCGACGGCAACGCTGCCATCGGCGAACAGTTCCTGCGCGGTCTTTCTTGATTTGGCGCCAGCACGCAGCTCCTGTTGCAGGTGGCTGCCAAAGTTCTCCGCCGCCTGGTCGGCTGCGTCGAAGGGCGCGCGCAAGGACTTGAGGGCCTCGGGTGCGGCGGCGACGGCCTTGTCGATCTGGCGCTTGCTGCGTTCGCGCCAGAAATTGATTTCACGCATGGTTTGCCCGAGGGCCTGGCGTTCGCTGTCATCGACCTCTCGCCCGGCTGCGGTTGTGGCCAGCATCGCGGCACCTTTGCCCCGACCTTGAGCGACGGCCTCGGTCAGGCGAGGCATGTACTCGGCCAAGGCCGTGACCAGGAAGTAGCTTTCCTCCACCGGGTCCAAGGACAGGCCTGAGACGTCTGTCACTCTCTCAATCAGCAGAAAGAGGGCGTCGACCAGGGCGGTGTGGGCCGCGAAGCTGGCGCTGCTGTCGATGCCTCGTGCCTTGATCTTGCCCAGCAAACCGCGCCAGCTGTCGTCGAATTGTTTGACCCTCTCCCGCACCAGTTGGTAGTGCTCACCTTCGGGAATCGACTGCTGCAAGGCCGTCAGGCTGTCCTGCAGCTGTTTCTCCGCCGCCAGGCGCGGCGCCTGCGCGCTGTCGTCGCCATTGAGCATGCGGCTGGCCACCCCGCGGTGCGTCTGCAGATGTTGCAAGACCACCACCGAGGCCTTCAAAGGATTGAGCCCCAGACCTTCATTGACGGCGCTCGCGACCTGGGCCATTCGGTCTTGCAGCACCATGATGGACGGGATGCCGCATGCCAGCAGACTGAGCAGACCCAGCAGCAAAAAACGCTGCCACAACATGAGGTGACGGAGGGTGTTCTGCATGGCGACGGCTTTCGAGGGCAGGTGAGCTAACGCGTCATTTCAGTTGGGCTTGGCGGGCTGTGCCTGCCGCTCAAGGCCTCGCTTGGCCTGTTCGCGTTCGCGCTGGCCGCCGCGGATGGCCGCGGCAGTGAGGCCGGGCACATCCAGCAGCAGGGCGACTTCGCCCGAGCCCAGGATGGTCGAGCCGGCCAAGGCCTTGAGGTGCTGGAAGATGCCTGAGAGTGGCTTGATCACGGTCTGGTGCTCACCCATCAGGCGGTCAACGATCAGGCCCAGCCGGGTCTGGCCATCGCGCACCACGACCACGCTGCGGCGCCGTCGGTCGAGGGCATGGGCCGTGGATGTGCCGGCGGCCTCGCTGTCTTGCTGGATGCCATAGAAGCGCGCCAGGTCCAGCCAGGGCAGAACCTCGCCGCGCAGATTGAAGGTGCCGCTGATGCGGCGCTGGCCGACCGGGCGTTCGGCCTCGCGCTCGCATTCCGCGGGCACGTCGATGCATTCGGCCACCGCCGCCAGGGGCAGCACATAGTTGACGCCACCGACCAGGGTCAGGAAGCCGTCGATCATGGCCAAGGTGAGGGGCAGGCGGATCTGGGTCAAGGTGCCGCGGCCGCTGCTGCTGCTCAGGCTGATGGTGCCGCGCAGGCTTTCGATGCTGCGCTTGACCACGTCCATGCCGACGCCGCGCCCGGACAGGTCGGTGATGGCTTCGGCGGTCGAGAAGCCCGGCAGAAAGATCAGCTGCCAGACCTCATGGTCTGACAGCACTTGGTTGTCATGGATCAGCTCGCGTTCGATGGCCTTGTTCAGGATGCGTTCGCGGGCCAGGCCGCGGCCGTCGTCGCTGACTTCGATGACGATGGAGCCCGCTTCATGGAAGGCATTCAGGGCCAGCCGACCCAGGGCCGGTTTGCCCGCCGCCAAGCGTTCCGGCGGCGCCTCCAGGCCATGGTCCATGCTGTTGCGAACCAGATGCATCAGCGGGTCTGCAATGGCGTCCACCATGGACTTGTCGAGCTCGGCGTCGCCGCCAGTGACGACCAGCTCGACCTCCTTGCCGAGCTGCTTGGAGATGTCGCGCACGACACGCTGGAAGCGCGCGAAGGTTTCGCCGATCGGCACCATGCGCAAGGCGAGGGTGCCATCGCGGGTTTCCTGCACCAGGTCCATGACGCGCGAGTTCGCTTCCACCAGGGCTTCGTTGCCCTCCAAGTGGGCAATCATCTGGGCGCCCGATCCGGCGATCACCAGCTCGCCGATCAGGTCGATCAGCTTGTCCAGCTTGTCAGCGCGCACCCGCACAAAGCGGGTCTCGTCGCCCGCGCGGCGGTCGCGGCCGCCCTCGCGGCGCTCGCCGACGCCGCTGCGCCGGTCGCTGCCGCGCGCGGCATTGGGTTCGGGCGTGGCGGCACGGCGCTCGATATGGGGCACGAGCTGCGGTTCCGCAAGGTCGCTGTCGTTCTCGTCGGCGACGGCCACGCTTGCCAGCCGCAGTTCAAAGCGCAGGCCCATGCCGTGCCAGCAGTCGAACAGCGCGGCACGCGCGGCCGCGTCGTCGCCGCAGCGCAGGCTGGCCAGGGCCTCGAACTCGGCCGGCGGGGCGCCGGGCGCGAGGATCTGGACGTCGCTGTCGTCGACCGCGAACTCGAACACGCGTTCGATGTCCTGGCGGCTGGCCGGGCTGTCGAAACGGACCTCAAAGCCGAGATGGCAGGCTTCGGCGTCCAGGTCTTCCAGCGCCGGCACGTCCTGAACCTGGGTTCGTACCGCCAGCACATCGCCGAGGGTGGCCAGATAGCGCAGAAAGGACAGCGGGTCCAGGCCGTTGCGCAAGGCGTCCTGATGGAAACGCAGGGACAGATGCCAGCAGCTGCGCACCGCCGCATCGCTCGCAGCGGACTGCTGCATGGCCGACGCTGCAGGCGTGCTGGCTGGCTCGGCAGGCTTGGTTGACTCGGTCTGACCCAGCAAGGCACGCAGTCGGGCTGCCAGGGCCTGGCTGCTGGCTTTCACCGCCGGGTCTTCCTGGCCGCTGCGCACTTCTTCGAGCAGGGCTTCCATCTGGTCGCGGCTTTCCAGCAGGGCGGCGACCACGGTGTCGTCGAGCTGGCGCTGCCCCGAGCGCAAGGCCTCGAGCAGGGTTTCGGCCTCATGGGTGAAGGCCACCACCGCGTCGCAGCCGAACATGCCGGCCGTGCCCTTGATGGTGTGGGCGGCCCGGAAGGCGGAGTTCAGGCTCTCGCTGTCGCCGGGTTCGCTCTCCAGCACCAGCAAGCCTTGCTCGAACTGGCGCAGCATGTCCTGCGCTTCATCGAGAAAGCCGGCGCGGGCAACGGCCAGGATCTCGGCATCGTCGTCAGTCATGGACATGGCGCTTCCTCCTCGCTGGCCGCGGCTTGCGGCTCCAGATCGGCGTCGAGGCCGTAGCAGCGCAGGCCCGCCAGGACCACGGCACTGGGCTCCAGCAGTTGCAGGTGGGCGCCGCGCAGCTGCAGGGTCCGGCGCGCGGACAGCAAAAGCTGGATGCCGGCACTGTCGAACTCGCTGATCGCCGCGAGCTGCAGGCTCAGGTCGCCCTGCAGCGCTGGCAGCAGTTCCAGGAGCTTTTGGTGGACCTCGCTGGCTTGTGCGATCGTCAACTCAGGCCCCAGGGGCCAGACCAGGGCGGTCGAGCCGTCTTGTGTTTCGGACATGGACGTCATCCTTCGCGCGCCTCAGTGGTTCCGGGCGCAGTCACGTCGATCTAGCAGGCTTCAGACACACAGCTTGTTGACCGCATCCACCAACTGCGAGGGCTGGAAAGGCTTGGTGATCCAGGCCTTGGCGCCGGCGCTGCGGCCCTCGGCCTTTTTGGATTCCTGGGACTCGGTGGTCAGCATGATGACCGGCGTGAACTTGTAGGCCGCCTGGGACTTCACATGCTTGAGGAAGGTCAGGCCGTCCATATTCGGCATGTTGACGTCGCAGACGATCAGATTGATCTTGGCGCCGGTCAGCTTGCCGACGGCGTCCTGGCCGTCTACCGCTTCGATCACGCTGTAACCGGCCTTCTGCAGTGCCAGCTTGACGACGGTGCGAAAGCTGCCGGAATCGTCAACGACCAGAATGGTTTTGCTCATGTCGCAGGTCCTCTCGGGAAATGTCAGTCAGATGGGGGGAGGTCAGAAGAAGTCGACCTTGTCGGCCTTGGGGGCAGCCGGCTGGCCATGGTGGAACTGCCGTTGTTCTTCGGTGGTGAAGCGGGCTTCCAGGGCGTTCAGCCAGTCCTGGGCGCTGTTGTCGGTCACGTCCGCCATGCTCGGCATGCGGGCCAAAAACTGCTCGGTGTCCAGGCGCAAGATGTCGGCCATCTGCGCCAAACGGTCGCCGAACTGCAGGCCGTGCATGGCCTGCTCGCTCAGTGTTTGCATGTCCCGGCTGAGTGCCTGGAGCTCTTCGCGCGTGGCCTGGCGCGCCAGCATCTTTTCGAGCTGATCCTGCAGTTCCAGCAAGCTGGAGAAGCTGGCCAGCAGCTCCTGCGCACCGTTCTGGGTGGTGGATTGAATGGCGCTCAGCTGCCGGGCCCAAGCAGGTATCACAGCCGTTGCCATCCGGCGTACGCCGGCATCGAGCGAAGGTGGGGCGGCGAGTGGGGCCTGGACCGTGGAATCGGTGTCGCGGCGTGCCCAGAGCAGGCCTGTTGCGGCGGCGCTGAGCAGCACGGCGGGCCAGTCGCGCTGCCAGAGCAGCCAGCCAGTCAGCAAGCTCAAGATCAGCAAGGGCAGGCCCAAACGCACATCGAGTACGCCCCGGAGGCCGGGCCTGTGTGCGGCCCATGGGGCGCCTCTGAGGGGGGGACTCATCCGCTCTGCCTTTCTGCAATGGGTCTGGCCCATCTGCGCACGACCAAGGGGGCCGCTCTGACTTGCTGGAAATTCAGTCTCCCCGGCCTACCTGTTGCTAGCAAGCCGGATAAAGAGGCAATTTAGCAAGCTAATCGCCACACTTGCCGGGAAAGTGAATATGACGACCGCCTGTTGCTCGGCGAATACAGACGCAAAAAAACCGCCGCGAGCGCAAAGCTCGGCGGCGGCTGGGTGTTGCTGGCGGGGCTGCCGAAGCGGGCAGCCCAGGAGGAGCTCAGTGAGCGTTCGGTGCGCTCTGCACCTGCGGGGCGCGTGTGACACGGGTCTTGCCTCCGGTGGTCACCAGGATCACGGCTTCGCCGGGGTTCAGGGTTTCATTGCCTTTGGCCTGGACGACGGAGCGGCGCTCGCCGTTGCGCAACTGGACCAGGACTTCGATCGCTTCTTCGCGAGTGGAGCTGCGTTCGATGGCATTGCCGATCACCGCGCCCGCCACGGCACCGAGCACGCCGACGATCTGGCCTTCACGACGGCCGCCCACCGAGGAGCCTGCGACTGCTCCGACGACACCGCCGGTGACGGCGCCGGCGCCGCTTTGCGAGCCGTCAACGGTGACGCTGCGCACACTCAGCACGGTGGCGTCCTGGACCACAGCCATGCGCTGGGCTTCGTTGCGCTGGATCACGTCGGGGCTGGTGGTCGAGCAGGCGCTCAGGGCGGCGAGGGCGATCAAACTGGCGCTGATGAGGGACTTGTTCATGGCTTTCTATCTCCTGGATGCTGCACGTGGATGCGGGTGCAACGGGATCCATTGTGCAGTCGTTGACCGATGTCATCCGTTCGGCACGGGGCGCCCGGGCAGGTACCGGGCACTGCCGCTGCCGGGCGCGGTGCATGCACCTTGCCTCAGAGACTCAATCGTGCAGGCGGCTGCTGCGCGGCACGCAAGCGAGCAGGAAGTCCATCTGGTCGGCCAGGATGCGGCGGCCGCGCAGAATCATGTCTTCGTGCAGATTGGGCACATAGGGCAGGTAGAGCAGGCTCATATGGGCCTCTTCAGGCATGCGGCTGCCCTTGCGGCCATTGCAGCCGCGGCAGGCGGTGATGCAGTTCATCCAGCTGTCGGCGCCGCCGCGTGAACTGGGCTGTATGTGTTCACGCGTCAAGTCGTCCGGGTGAAAGCTGTGGCCGCAGTAGGCGCAGATGAAGCGGTCGCGGGCGAACAGCTTGTTGTTGGACAGCGCCGGAGCCTGCCGCCAGGCGCGGCTGGGTACGGCACCGCGAACCGCAATGATGGGGTGGACCTCGATGCGCGACTGCAAGCCGGTGCGACGCTGAAGGCCGCCTCGCAGCACTTGGCAGGGCTGGCCCAGGGTCCAGGCCACGCCGTCGCTGGCGTAGATCACGGCCGCTTCACGGGTCGTGATCCAGGCCTGCGGCCGGCCAGAGACATCCAGTTGCAGCACATCCACGGGGCGAACCTCCTGCTCGGAGCGTACTGCAAGAACGGTGCCGGACTCAAGTTTTGCTGTGCTGGCGGCCCGCTTGGCCCTGGATACCGGCGAACTGTGGCGAGCCTGCTACCGCCGACCCGTTGCCACGGTCGCTTTTCACGAGCGGGTCAAAAACACCGTGGCTTAGGCTAAATCCTCTAAAAATCCGGGCGAAAACCTTGCCTGGATGGCTTCGCTTTCTGCAAAATAGAACGATCGTTCGTTTTATTATGCGAAGCGTAGTCGGCAGGTCCACGGGAATCCGCCGGCGCTAGCCAGTCAGCCTGTACCTCAGAACACCTCACCCAGGAACCCGCCCGTGGCCCTTGCCGATCCGATCCGTTCCAGCACTGCCCAGGCCATTGAGCCTGCGGTCAAGCCTGCGCGCGTGACCCGGTCGCTGCAGAAGGGTTTGCACACACGTGCTGTCATTTTGGAAGCAGCCCTGGGGCTGGCCTCGCACATGGGTCTCGAGGGCCTGTCGATTGGCGCCCTGGCCGATGTGACCAAGATGAGCAAGTCGGGCGTGTTTGCCCATTTCGGATCGCGCGAAGAGTTGCAAATCGCCGTAGTGATGGAATACCACGCCAAGTTTGAGGAAGAGGTGTTCTACACCGCCATCCGCGAGCCGCGCGGCCTGCCGCGCCTGCGCGCCTTGTTCGAGCGCTGGGTGCGCCGCGTCTCGGTGGAAATCGACTCGGGCTGCATCTACATCAGCGGCGCGGTCGAGTTCGACGACCGGCCCGGTCCGGTGCGCGATGCTCTGGTGGCCATGGTCAAGGCCTGGCATGCCGCCCTGCACAAAGCCATCGTCCTGGCGCAGCAGGAAGGGCATCTGCATGCCGATGCTGATGTTGAGCAGATTCTGTTTGAGCTGCACGGCCTGATCCTGTCTCTGCACCACGACGCCCGTTTCATGCGCAAGCCTGGCGCGCTCGACCGGGCCGGTGTGGGCTTTGAGCGAACCGTCCAGTTTTACGCGACCGAGGCCGGCTTGCAGGCCGAGGCCGCCTTGAACTCACCCGAGCAGTCACCCAAGCCGGCGGCCAAGAGCCGCCGAACCTGATCCTTTATCCCTTTCCGTTCGAAACCAGGAGCACACCATGCCCCAGTACAACCCGCCGCTGCGCGACATGCAGTTTGTGATGCACGAAGTGCTGAACATCGTCGACGAGCTCAAGCAGTGCCCCAAGCACGCTGACATCGATGCCGACACCATCAATGCCGTGCTGGAAGAAGGCGGCAAGTTTGCGGCCGAGGTGCTGGCTCCGCTGAACCTCAGCGGCGACGCGGAAGGCTGCAAGCTGGACAAGGCCACCCATGAAGTGACCCCGCCCAAGGGCTTCAAGGAAGCCTATGCCAAGTATGTGGAAGGCGGCTGGCCAGCCCTGGGTTGCGACCCTGAGTACGGCGGCCAAGGCCTGCCCCTGGTGGTCAACCAGGCTTTCTATGAAATGCTGAACTCGGCCAACCAGGCCTGGACCATGTACCCGGGTCTGAGCCACGGCGCCTACGAGTGCCTGCATGCCCATGGCACGCCCGAGCAGCAAGCCACCTACCTGCCCAAGCTGACCAGCGGCGAATGGACCGGCACCATGTGCCTGACCGAACCGCATTGCGGCACCGACCTGGGCCTGCTGCGCAGCAAGGCCGAGCCGCAAGCCGACGGCACTTACAAGATCAACGGCGCCAAGATCTTCATCTCGGCCGGTGAGCACGACATGGTGGAGAACATCATCCATCTGGTGCTGGCCCGTTTGCCGGACGCACCCGAAGGCTCCAAGGGCATTTCGCTCTTCATCGTGCCCAAGTTCCTGGTCAATGCCGACGGCAGCCTGGGTGCCCGCAACGGCATCTTCTGCGCCGGCCTCGAGCACAAGATGGGCATCCACGCCAACTCGACTTGCCAGATGGTGCTGGAAGACGCGGTCGGCACCCTGGTCGGCCAGCCGAACAAGGGCCTGGCCGCCATGTTCGTGATGATGAACGCCGCCCGCCTGGGCGTGGGCAACCAGTCTCTGGGCCTGACCGAAGTGGCGTACCAGAACGCTGCCGCCTACGCCAAGGACCGCATCCAGATGCGCGCGCTGAGCGGCCCCAAGGCGCCCGAGAAGGCGGCCGACCCCATCATCGTCCACCCCGATGTGCGCAAGATGCTGCTGACCGCACGTGCCTACGCCGAAGGCGGCCGTGCCCTGTCGACCTATGTGGCCGTGACCCTGGACAAGGCCCTGGCCAGCGATGATGAAGACGAACGCAAGGCCGCCGATGATGAAGTCGCGCTGCTGACGCCCATCATCAAGGCCTTCATCACCGACAACGGCTGGATCGCCACCTCGCACTGCATGCAGGTCTTCGGTGGCCACGGCTTCATCCACGAATGGGGCATGGAGCAGTTCGTGCGCGACGCGCGCATCAACATGATCTATGAAGGCACCAACACCATCCAGTCTCTGGACCTGCTGGGCCGCAAGATCCTGGGCGACAACGGCGCGAAGCTGAAGAAGTTCGGCAAGAAGATCGCCGCCTTCGTCGAGGAGGAGGGCACCAATGAAGCCATGCAGGAGTTCATCAACCCGCTGGCCGATATTGGCGACAAGGTCACCAAGCTGACCACCGAGATCGGCATGAAGGCCTTCCAGAACCCCGATGAAGTGGGCGCTGCTGCGGTCGACTACCTGCGTGTCGTCGGTCACCTGACCTTCGCTTACTTCTGGGCCCGCATGGCCAAGGTGGCGTTGGAGAAGCAAGCCAGCGGCGACAAGTTCTACAGCGCCAAGCTCTCGACAGCCCGCTTCTATTTTGCGAAGCTGCTGCCGGAAACGGCCACGCTGATTCGCACCGCCCGTGCCGGTCTGCAGCCTTTGATGGAAATGGACGAGGCGCTGTTCTAAGCCACACGTTCACCTAGCACCCCAGCCCGGCCGCCAGAGCCGGGCTTTTCACACCGAAACCAGGAGACGCCATGAAGAACTTGTTCGCCGCTGCCGTACTCAGCCTTGTTGCCGCAATGGCCTCAGCCCAGACCACCCCGGTGGGCCTGTGGAAGACCATCGACGACGACGGCAAGACCGAGAAGTCCCTGGTCCGCATCACCGAGAGCGGTGGTGTGCTGACCGGCACCATCGAAAAAGTCTTCGATCCGGCCAAGCAAGACGCCAAGTGCGACAAATGCGCCGACGAACGCAAGGACAAGCCGGTGCTCGGCCTGACCATCCTGCGCAACGTCAAGCAAGACGCCAGCGACAAAGAGCATTGGACCGGTGGCGAAATCCTGGACCCCAACAGCGGCAAAACCTACAAGGCGCGCCTGACACCGATTGAAGGTGGCAAGAAGATGGAGATGCGTGGTTACATCGCTTTCTTCTACCGCACCCAGGTCTGGCAACGCGTCGAATGAAGTGAAGTGAAGTCACGATGAGCGGACTGCGCCTGCGCGCGTGTTCCCTCCCGAACCCGAGTCCGGTGCCTGAGAGCGGCGCCGGACCCCTAGAAAAAGCCAAGCCTCTTCCAAGGAGAAGTACGTGAGTCGATTCCAAGTTCGCAAAGTTGCCGTGCTCGGCGCTGGCGTGATGGGCGCGCAGATTGCTGCGCATCTGGTCAACGTCAAGGTACCGGTCGTGCTGTTCGACCTGCCGGCCAAGGAAGGCCCGAAGAACGGCATCGTGGCCAAGGCCATCGACGGTCTGAAGAAGCTCAAGCCCGCGCCGCTGGGTGATGTGGCCGACGCCGCACTGATCCAGCAAGCCAATTACGAAGAGCACCTCGAGCTGCTCAAGGACTGCGACCTCATCATCGAGGCGATTGCCGAGCGCATGGACTGGAAGCTCGATCTGTACACCAAGATCGCGCCCTTCATCGCCCCGCACGCCATCGTCGCCTCCAACACCTCGGGCCTGAGCATCACCAAGCTGAGCGAAGTGCTGCCGGAAGAAATCAAGCCGCGTTTCTGCGGCATCCATTTCTTCAATCCGCCGCGCTATATGTACCTGGTGGAGCTGATCAACACCCCGACGACCCGTCCGGAAGTGATCGATCAGCTGGAAGGCTTCGTCACCACCGCCGTCGGCAAGGGCGTGGTTCGCGCCAATGACACGCCTAACTTCGTGGCCAACCGGGTTGGCATCGCCGGCATGATGGCCACCATGATCGAGGCCGAGAAGTTCGGCCTGTCCGTGGACTTGGTCGATGACCTGACCGGCAAGAAGCTGGGCCGCGCTTCCAGCGGCACCTTCCGCACCGCGGACGTGGTCGGCCTGGACACCATGGCCCATGTGGTCAAGACCATGCAGGACACGCTGCAGGCCGACCCCTTCTTCAGCACCTACGCTACGCCCAAAGTGCTGGCCGGTCTGATCGAGAAGGGCGCCCTGGGCCAGAAGGCCGGCGCGGGCTTCTACAAAAAGGTCGGCAAGGACATCCAGCGCCTGGACTTCGCCACGGGCGAGTACGTTGCTGGCGGCAAGAAGGCCGACGAGATCGTCGCCCGCATGCTCAAAAAACCGGCTGCCGATCGCATCAAGCTGCTGCGCGAATCGAGCAATCCGCAGGCCCAGTTCCTCTGGTCCATCCTGCGTGACAGCTTCCACTATGTGGCCGTCCACCTGGCCACCGTGGCCGACACCGCGCGCGAGATCGACTTCGCCATGCGCTGGGGCTTCGGCTCGCAACAAGGTCCCTTCGAGCTGTGGCAAGCCGCCGGCTGGAAGCAAGTGGCAGAGTGGGTCCAGGAAGACATCGCTGCCGGCAAGACTCTGGCCAGCGCGCCGCTGCCCGCCTGGGTGTTCGAAGGCCCGGTGGCCGAGAACGGTGGCGTGCACAGCGTCAACGGTTCCTGGAGCGCCGCTGAAGGCAAGTTCAAGGCCCGTGCCGAACTGCCGGTCTATGCCCGCCAGGCTTTCCCGGAGCGTCTGGTCGGCGAAGGCGCCGTCGAGCCGCTGAAGGCCGGCACCGAGCTGTTCAAGAACGAGGAAGTGCGCGTCTGGACGCTGGACAACGAGGTGGTCATCGCCTCCATCACCGCCAAGCTGCACCTGATCAGCCCGACCGTGACCGAGGGCCTGCTCAAGGCCGTCGAGATCGCGGAAAGCGGCTACAAGGGCCTGGTGATCTGGAGTCCGGACGATGTCTTCTCGGCCGGTGCCAATCTGGAAGCGCTGATGCCGGTCTTCATGAAGTCGGGTGCCAAGGGCATCGCGCCGGAAGAGAAGAAGCTGCAGGACATGATGCTGCGCGTGCGTTACGCCCAGGTCCCGGTGGTGGCTGCCATGCGCGGTCTGGCCCTGGGTGGCGGCGCCGAGCTGGCCGTGCATTGCGCGCGCCGTGTCGCGCACATGGAAAGTTATGTCGGTCTGGTGGAAGTGGGCGTGGGCCTGATCCCCGGTGGCGGCGGCCTGACCTATATCGCCCGCCGTGCGGCCGAAATGGCAGCGGCCGGCAACTCCGGCGTCGACCTGTTCGCCTTCCTGAAGGACGGCTTCACCACCGCGGCCACAGCCAAGGTGGCGACCTCGGCCCTGGAGGCCAAGAAGAACGGCTTCCTGCTCGACAGCGATGTGATCGTGCCCAACAAGGACGAGCTGCTGCACGTGGCCAGCGCCCAGGTCAAGGGCTTGTTCGAGTCGGGCTATCGCCCGCCGCTCAAGGCCTTGTTCCCGGTGGCCGGTCGCTCGGGCATCGCCACCATCAAGGGCCAGCTGGCCAATATGCGTGACGGTGGTTTCGTCAGTGCGCACGATTTCCATCTGGCCGCCCTGATCGCCGATGTGGTCTGTGGTGGTGCGGTGGAAGCCGGCTCCATGGTCGACGAGGAGTACCTGATGTCGCTGGAGCGCAAGCACTTCTGCAGCTTGCTGGAACACCCCAAGACGCAGGAACGGATCATGGGCATGCTCCAAACCGGAAAGCCTGTACGTAACTAAGGGCTACTGCGCGAACGTCATGCGTCGTTGGGCGGTGCTCGGAATCCTCACGACCCTCAAGGTCGTTCCGGTTCCTGCGCTCCGTCCGCCTCGCCTGATGCTCGCTCGCTACGCCCCGCAACACTGCTTAGATTCCTCGATCCGATGAACACCGCTCCCAACCGCCTCGCACGTACCTTGGCCAAGCTCGATGCCTGGCCAGCGGCTGTGCGGCCGATGGCGCGCAATCTGGCGCTGCGCCGAGCCGTGCCCTTCACGGGAACGGCGAAGCTGGACTTTGTGCGCCTGGATACGGAAGTGGCGGAGATCGCCATCGCCAATCGACGGCCGGTGCAGAACCACATCGGCGGCGTTCATGCCGCGGCGATGGGCTTGCTGGCTGAGACGGCGACGGGCATGGTGGTCGGCATGAATGTGCGCGACGACTGCCTGCCGCTGTGCAAATCCATGCATGTGGATTTCAAGAAGCGCGCCAGCGGTGCGATGCGGGCACGCGCCACGCTGAGCGCTGCCCAGCGCGAGCTGATGTTGGCCGAGCCCAAGGGTGAGGTCACGGTGTCGGTGGTGGTGACGGATGAGGCCGGTGTGAACCCGGTTGAATGTGAATTTGTCTGGGCTTGGATACCCAAGACCCCCAAGAACTGAAAGGTTGGTTGAACATCATGGCAAAGCAAGTGCAAGAAGCGTATATCTGCGCCGCCACCCGTCTGCCCATTGGCAAGTCGGGCCGTGGTTACTACAAGAACACCCGCCCCGATGAGATGCTGGTGCGCGCCATCCAGGCGGCCCTGGCCCAGGTGCCGGGTCTGGACCCGGCCGCGATTGAAGACGCCATCGTCGGCTGCTCCTTCCCCGAAGGCGAGCAGGGCATGAACATCGCCCGCGTCGGTGCGGTGCTGGCGGGCCTGCCCAACAGCGTCGGCGGCGTGACCGTCAACCGCTACTGCGCCTCGGGCATCACCGCCTTGCAAATGGCCGCCGACCGCATCCGCGTCGGCGAGGCCGAGGTGATGATCGCCGCCGGTGTCGAGTCCATGAGCATGGTGCCCATGGGCGGCAACAAGCCTTCGCTGTCGCCGCTGATTTTTGAGCGTGACGAGAACATCGGCATCGCCTACGGCATGGGCTTGACCGCCGAGAAGGTGGCTCAGCAGTGGAAGATCAGCCGCGAAGACCAGGACGCTTTCGCTGCCGAGTCGCACCGCCGCGCCCTGGCGGCCATCGAGGCCGGCCACTTCGCTGCCGAGATGACGCCGTTTGAATTGATCGAACGCCTGCCCAATCTGGCCGATGGCTCCATCATCGAGCGTCGTCGCAGCGTCAGCATCGACGAAGGTCCGCGCAAGGATACCTCGATCGAAGGTCTGGCCCGCCTCAAGCCGGTGTTCGCTGCCCGTGGGTCAGTCACTGCCGGCAACAGCTCGCAGACCTCGGACGGCGCCGGCGCCCTGATCGTGGCTTCGGAAGCCGCCGTCAAGCGCTTTGGCCTGACCCCGTTGGCCCGTTTCGTCAGCTTCGCCGTGCGCGGCGTGCCGCCGGAAATCATGGGCATCGGCCCGATCGAGGCCATCCCTGCGGCGCTCAAGCTGGCCGGCATCACCGCTGCCGATCTGGACTGGGTCGAGCTGAACGAAGCCTTCGCGGCCCAGTCGCTGGCCGTGCTGAATGACTTGGACAGCAAGGGCATCGTGCTGGATCGCGCACGAGTGAACCCGAACGGCGGCGCCATTGCCCTGGGCCACCCGCTGGGCGCCACCGGTGCCATTCGCGCCGCCAGCGTGATCCACGGACTGCGCCGGACCGGTGGCAAGTACGGCATGGTGACCATGTGCGTGGGTGCAGGTCAGGGTGCCGCCGGTATCCTCGAGCGCCTCTGATGTCGCAGCCGCACGGCGCTGCAAGGCGCCGGTTTCTGCGCGCCAGCGCGCTGCTGCTGGCGCCTACCGCTTTGGCGGGCTGCAGCGGCGAGCTGCAGTCCTTCAAGACTTGGCGTTATGCCCGCGAGGCGGTGCTGGAGTTGCTGTTCGGTGAGCCGCGCCTGCACGGCAATGCGCAGTGGAATCTGGTGCAGATGCTGCAGCACACGGCGCAGAGCATCGAGTACTCGGTGCGCGGCTTTCCTGAGCTCAAGCCCGCTTGGTTTCGCGCCACGGCGGGGGCGGCCGCCTGGAGCTGGTTCGATGCGCGCGGCGCCATGTCGCACAGCCTGGACGAGCCGATTCCCGGCGCGGCCGCGCTGGACCCGGCGCTGTCCTTGAAGACGGCGGTGCAGCGCCTGCTCGACGCGATGGAGGCTTTCAGCAGCCACCAGGGCGCCTACGCCCTGCACTTCGCCTACGGTGAGTTGACGCGCGCCCAGTACGAGCGTGCCCACCTGATGCACCTGGCCAACCATTGGCAGCAGCTCAAGCCGCCGGCCTGAGTGCAGCCGCCCGCATGAAACCCAAGCCTGCACAATGGCAGGCTTGCAAGGAGAGTTTGAGATGAGCATCAAGACGGCAGTGGTCAATGGCGTGGCGACGATCGAGATCGCCCGCCCGGAAAGAAAAAATGCGCTGACCGGCGCCATGTACGAAGCCATGGCCGAGGCCCTGATCGCCGTCAACAGCGACAAGACCGTGCGTGCCGTGCTGATCCAGGGTCAGCCCAATATCTTCACCTCGGGCAATGACATCGACGACTTCATGAGCCGCCCGCCGCGCGATGAAGACGCGCCGGTGTTCCAGTTCATGCGTGCCCTGCTGGGTTGCGAGAAGCCGGTGATTGCCGCCGTCAATGGCGCCGCCATCGGCATCGGCACCACCTTGCTGCTGCATTGCGATTTCGTGTTCGTGGCCGATGACGCACGCCTCGCCATGCCGTTTGTCGGCCTGGGCCTGGTGCCCGAGTTCGGCTCCAGCCTGGTCGTGCCGCGCCTGATGGGCCATGTCAAGGCGGCTGAGAAGCTGCTGCTGGGCGACCCCTTCACCGGCCCTGATGCGGTGGAATGCGGCATTGCCAACGCCGTGCTGCCCGGCAGCGAGGTGGTGGCCCATGCCCGCCGCGTGGCGGAGCGTTTCAACACCCTGGCGCCCGGTGCCGTGCGCGAAAGCAAGCGCCTGATGCGCCGCCACAGCCAGGAGCAGTTGAACGAGGTGATCAAGGTCGAGGCTGAGATTTTCGCCGCCAAGCTGCGCTCACCCGAGGCCATGGAGGCCTTCCAGGCCTTCTTCCAAAAGCGCGCGCCGGACTTCTCCAAATTTGACTGAGCACCCAGTTCATATGACATTGAGCTCGCGGTAGGGCTGGTTCGCTGCCAACCGCGCCGGGCTCAAGGGGCTGAGGTCCAGGGTCTCGAAGCGGCCGCTGCGTATCCACTCAGCCAGACCGCGACCCACGGCCGGCGCATGCTGCAGGCCATGGCCCGAGAAGCCGCAGGCCAGCAGCAGATTGGCGCAGTCGGGCAGGGCGCCGACCAGGCCGTTGTGGTCAAAGTCGTTCATCTCGTAGTAGCCGGCCCAGGCCCGTTCCAGGCGCAGGCTCTCGAAGCCCGGCACCCGCTGGGCCATGGCGGGCCAGAGCGACTCTTCAAACAGGCCGGCCTCCGGGTCCAGCAGCAGGCCGGGCGCGTCGTTCAGCGGCGTGCCGCCGCAGATGAACTGGTTCGGCCCTTCCGGCCGCAACCAGAGGCCGCTTGGGGCGATCAGCAGCGGGCAGCCCGGCGCAGGCTCGGGGCTGCGAAAGACGTAAACGCTGCGCCGCCTGGCGCTGATGGGCAGGTCCAGGCCCGCCGTGGCCGCCAGGCTGCCCGACCAGGCGCCGGTGGCCAGCACATAGAGGTCCGCTTGCAAGACCTGACCCTGTCGTGTGCGCACACCGCTGAGCGCACCGTGGCTTTCTCGCTGTAGTTCCACCGCTTCATCGGCCAAGTAGCGCACGCCCTGACTCAGCGCTTGCGCACGCAAGGTTTGCAGCAAGGCCCAGCCGTCAAACCAGCCCTCGCCGCTGCGGCCCCAGCTGCCCAAGTGCAAGTCTTCACAGGCCAGCCAAGGCCAGCGCTGCTTCAATTCGGCTGGCGGCATCAGTGCGATGTCGGCGCCGGCCGCGGTTTGGATTGCATGAAGTGCCCGCAGTCCATCGGCGCGCTCGGCCGTGTCGGCCAGATACAGGTAGCCCTGCTCGCTGAGGCCGCATTCCGGATGAGCGCGCAGCCATTTCAGACCGAACTGCGACAGGGCGATGTTCAGCGGCGTGGAGAACTGCTGGCGGATCGAGGCGGCCGACAGGGCCGATGAGGCCTGGGCATAGCTCGGGTCACGCTCCAGCACACGGATCTCGCCGTGCCATCCGCCCTCGGACAGATAAGCCGCCACGGCGCTGCCAATGGCGCCGCCGCCGAGGATCAGAACCGATGAGCTCATGGGTCTGTTGGAGGCGTTCTCTTGATCAGGCTTGCTCAGCGAAAGGGCGGGGCTTGCCTTGGTCGTCGATGGCCACATAGGTCAGATTGGCCTCAGTGACCTTGACCACCTGTGGGTCCATGGGGTTGCGTTCGGCCACCACCTCGACGTGCACGGTGATGGAGGTGCGGCCGATGCGGGTGATCTGCGAATAGAAGGACAGCAGGTCGCCGACCGAGACGCGCTGCTTGAAGATGAACTCGTTGACAGCGACTGTGGTGACTCGGCCGCGCGACAAACGCGCCGGCTGCACGGAGCCGGCCAAGTCCACCTGCGCCATGATCCAGCCGCCGAAGATGTCGCCGTTGGCGTTGGCATCGGCCGGCATGGGCATCACGCGCAACACCAGCTCGCGGGGCAGGGCTGGGGCGCCGGTGCTGGCGGATGCGGCTGGGGTGCTGTCGGTGGGCGTACTGCTGCTGCTCATGGAGTTTCCTGATTCGAGAAGACCTGAATTGTCCGCCAATCGAATCGGCCGCAGTTGGCTGAGTCTGCGGCTGCGCTGGACTGCCGTCCCTATTTGGCGACGGCTCGGCCTCTGGCGAACAAAGCGCCGAGAATCCAGCCCTGACACCCGATGCGGCAGGGCCGCCTCCTCTTGGCCGAAGCCTGCCGATTTTTGACGACGACAACACATGCGTGATCGAACTGCTGCCTTGACAGCCCCCCCGGCTTCCGCACCTGCGGCGGCCCCTGTGCGATCGGATTGGGCCACCATCCGCAAGCTGCTGCCCTACCTCTGGCGCTACCGCTGGCGTGTGGGCCTGGCCCTGGGCTTCATGCTGGCAGCCAAGTTCAGCAATGTGGGCGTACCGCTCTTGCTCAAGTCTTTGGTGGACAGCTTGGCGATCAAGCCGGGCTCGCCCGAAAGCATGCTGGTGCTGCCCTTGGGCTTGCTGATCGCCTATGGCGGATTGCGCCTGTCGACCTCGCTGTTCACCGAGCTGCGTGAGCTGATCTTCGCCAAGGCCACCGAGGGCACGGCACGCAGCATTTCGCTGCAGGTGTTCCGCCATCTGCACGACCTCAGCTTGCGTTTCCATCTCGAGCGCCAGACCGGCGGCATGACCCGGGACATCGAGCGTGGCACGCGCGCCGTGCATTCGCTGATCTCGTACTCGCTCTACAGCATCGTGCCGACGCTGATCGAGGTGGCCTTGGTGCTGGGCCTGCTGGCCTTCAAGTTCGACGCATCTTTCGCCTGGATCACGCTCGGCGCCCTGGTGCTCTACATCGGTTTCACCATCACGGTGACCGAGTGGCGCACCAAGTTTCGCAAGCAGCTCAATGAGCTCGATTCGGTGGCACACAGCAAGGCCATCGACTCGCTGCTGAACTACGAGACGGTCAAGTACTTCAACAACGAAGACTTCGAGGCGAGGCGCTATGACGAAAGCCTGGAGAAGTTGCGCCGCGCTCAGCTGAAGTCACAGTCCACGCTGTCGCTGCTGAACACCGGCCAGCAGCTGATCATCGCCAGCGCTTTGGTGCTGATGCTGTGGCGCGCCACGGCCGGCGTGGTGGCGGGCACCATGAGCCTGGGCGATCTGGTCATGGTCAATGCCTTCATGATCCAGCTCTACATCCCGCTGAACTTTCTCGGCGTGATCTACCGCGAGATCAAGCAAAGCCTGACCGACCTCGACAAGATGTTCAGCTTGCTGGAGCGCGAGCGCGAAGTGGCCGACCTCAGCGATGCGCGCGAACTGCAGGTCACAGGGGCGGCCGTCCGCTTCGATAAAGTCAGCTTCGCCTATGACCCCAGCCGCCCGATTCTTCATGAGCTGAGCTTCGAGATCCCGGCGGGCAAGAAGGTGGCTGTGGTGGGCCCCAGCGGCGCAGGCAAAAGCACGCTGGCCCGCTTGCTTTACCGTTTCTATGACGTGGACTCAGGGCGGATCACCATCGACGGCCAAGAACTGCGCTCGGTCACACAGTCCAGCTTGCGTCGTGCCATTGGCATCGTGCCGCAGGACACGGTGCTCTTCAACGACACGGTGGCCTACAACATCGCCTATGGGCGACCGGGAGCCACGCAGGCCGAGGTCGAGGAAGCGGCGCGCGCGGCCCATATTCATGGCTTCATCAGTGCCACGCCCAAGGGCTATGAAACCATGGTGGGGGAGCGTGGGCTGAAGCTCAGCGGGGGCGAGAAGCAGCGAGTCGCGATTGCCCGCACTTTGCTGAAAAACCCGCCCTTGCTGATTTTTGACGAGGCGACCTCAGCCCTGGATTCCAGCAACGAGCGAGCGATTCAGGCCGAGCTGGAGGCCGCGGCACAGAACAAGACGGTGCTGGTCGTGGCGCACCGTTTGTCGACGGTGGTGGACGCGCATGAAATCCTGGTTCTCGAGGCCGGCCGCATTGTCGAGCGCGGCTCGCATGCCACATTGCTGGCCTTGCAGGGCGAGTACGCCCGGATGTGGCGTTTGCAGCAGGCCGGGGGCGCGTCGGGCGACTGAGGCAAAACCGTCCGCAAGAACGGTGCGCGCCAAGCAAAACGCCGGGCCTGTTGCCAGGTCCGGCGTTTGAAAAGGTGCCAGGCCCCCACTGGGGCTGGCCTGCATACTGCTTGAAATCAGCGAGCGCTGCGGCGACGGCTCAGGCTCAAGGCTGCCAAGGCAGCAAAGCCAAGTGCAAAGCTGCTTGGCTCTGGCACGGTCGAACCGGGCTGGCCCATCTGGATGTTGTCGAAGAAGTAATTTGCAGTGCTTCCAAACAGCTTGATCGAATGGGCCATGCCAGTGAACTCAAACTTGGTGGTTTCCCAGATGCACAGGTCGTCGTTGCTGCTGGGGCAAGAGCCAGCCGTCGGCTTGAAATCTTCCTTGCTGAGCATTTGGCCTTGCTCGTCATAGAGCTCAACGCGCCCGCTGGCGCCACGCCGGCCGGTGTACTCGATTGCGAAGAAATCTGCGAAGCCGCCTTCGACTGTCAAGGTCAGCACGTTCTCTTGTGTCGGGCTGTCGTTGAACATCGCCAGCGCGCCCAAATTCACCGGGTCGCGGAAAAAGTTGCCCGAGCCGCCAGCATCGCGACTGCTGCGAATTCCGAATGCATTGCCGGAAAAGCCGATGCCGAGGCCAGCGTAGGGGTTGTTGCCCGCTTGGCTCAAATTCGCCATGTCGCCGATCGTCTCAAACGTCAGCTGAGGAATCACGGCGCCAGCGAAGGCCGGTGCGGCGACGGCCAGCACGGCGGATGCCACCAATGTCTTGAAAGCGTTCATAAACTATCCCGTTGATTTGATTGATGGGTAGTGAGTTGCAGTGATGCCGGGTGACGGCTGCATCCTGCGAAGCTACCGTGGTGTCCGTTTTCCCCTGGGCTCGACTGTAATCACAGACATGCACGGATGGCGTGACCTGGCCCCCTCCACTTGAGGGGGCTGCGTGCCCGGAAATTCAAGCGGCAGAGGGTTTTCATGGGGGGTGGCCAGCGCGGCTACACTGAAACCGTGGAAACCAAGTGGTTCGAAGATTTCGTCAGTCTGGCCGAGACGCGCAGCTTCTCGCGCTCAGCCCAGCTCCGGCATGTCACCCAGCCGGCCTTCTCGCGCCGCATTCAGGCGCTCGAGGCCTGGGCCGGAGTGGACTTGGTCGATCGCTCCTCCTACCCCACGCGACTGACGGGGGCCGGTGAAACTCTGCTGGCACAGGCCGTGGAGATCTTGGGTAACTTGCAGGCGACGCGCAATATGCTGCGCAGCCACCAGTCCGCCGGACAGGACATGATTGAGTTTGCCGTGCCGCATTCTCTGGCCTTCAGCTTCTTCCCGCATTGGCTGATGGACTTGCGCCAGCGCTTTGGCGCCCTGAAGTGCCGCCTCAACGCCCTGAACGTGCACGACGCCATGTTGCAGCTCAGCGAAGGCAATTGCGACCTGCTGATCGTCTATCACCATGCCAGCCAGCCCTTGCAGCTGGATCCCGAGCGCTATCAGATGGCCTCTTTGGGCCACGAGACGCTGGCGGCCTATGCTCGCGCCGACGGTCATGGCGAGCCCATGTTCCGTCTGCCCGGGCATCCAGGTCAGAAGATTCCATTCCTCAGCTATGCCTCGGGCGCCTACCTGGGTCGTTTGGTCGAGCTGATCGTCAAGGCCTCGCCCTTGCCCTTGAATCTGGACGCCATTTACGAAACCGATATGGCCGAAGGCCTGAAGGCCATGGCGCTGGAGGGGCACGGGCTGACCTTCTTGCCGGCCAGTTCGGTCAAGAAAGAGCTTCACGCTCAGCGCTTGGTGCAGGCCGCGCCTGCGGGACAGTTCGAACTGACCATGGAGCTGCGCATCTACCGCGAGCGGCCTGAGCTGTGCCGGCGCAGCAAACCAGGTGTTCAAGCGCTCTGGGACTTCCTCACCCAGCAGAAAATCGTCTGAGTGCCTGCTATTGCTGTCGGGGCCTTCGTAAAAACACGTATTTGGCAGCGGGCCCGCACGTGGTCTGCTCTGTCATTGCCTGCGGCCGCCGCTTTTCTCCTTCCCGCAACTGAAGTCTTTTGATTCTGGAGTGCTCATTCATGAACAAGAAATCCCTGCTTGTACTCGCCCTGTTCGCAGCCACCGGCCTGGCTCAGGCTCAGGACACGCTGAAGAAAATCAAGGACAGCGGCAGCGTCACCATGGGTGTGCGCGAGTCTTCGGGCTCCTTGTCCTACACCCTCGGCGACGGCAAGTACGTGGGCTACCACGTCGAGATCTGCCAAAAGGTGCTGGCCGATGTGCAAAAGCAGCTGGGCCTGGCCAAGTTGGACGTGAAGTACCAGCCGGTCACCTCGCAGAACCGCATTCCGCTGGTGCAGAACGGCACCGTGGACATTGAATGCGGCTCCACCACCAACAACGCCTCGCGTCAGAAGGATGTGGCTTTCGCGGTCACCACCTTTGTCGAAGAAGTGCGCATCGCCGTCAAGACCAGCTCGGGCATCAACAGCATCGCCCAACTGAACGGCAAGAACGTCGCCACCACCACCGGCACCACCTCGGTGCAGTTGCTGCGCAAGCATGAGCGCGCCACCGGCGTGGACTTCAAGGAAGTCTTCGGCAAGGATCATGCCGACAGCTTCCTGCTGCTGGAGTCGGGTCGTGCCGACGCGTTCGTGATGGACGGCGCCATCCTGGCCGGCAATATCGCCAAGGCCAAGGTTCCGGCCGACTTCAAGATCGTCGGTGAAGTGCTGTCGGTCGAGCCGATCGCCATCATGATCCGCAAGGACGACCCGGCCTTCAAGAAGGCTGTGGACGACAGCATCACGGCCCAAATGAAGTCGGGCGACATCGCCAAGACCTGGAGCAAGTGGTTCGAACAGCCCATCCCGCCGACCAACACCAAGGTCGGCATGCCGGCCAACGACAACACCAAGAACGCCTGGGCCCACCCGAACGACAAGCCGGCCGAGGACTACGCCAAGAAGTGAGTCTGAGCAGCGCAAGCTGAAGCCAGACGGATTTTGCTGTCTGCATGAACGAGGCTGCCGGGATTTCGCGCCCGGTGGCCTCGCTGTTTTTCTGATCGGAGAGCTGCTGTGGCGACGACTTGGGATTGGCAGGTGTTCTGCAAGAACACCATAGACCAGGAGGTGATGCCGCGTTGCATGGGCAATGCAGGCGAAATCACGTACCTGGATTGGATGATGTCGGCTTGGGGCTGGACGCTTTCAGTGTCCGGCCTGGCCTTGATCGTGGCGCTGTTCTTCGGCTTGCTGGTCGGCATTCTGCGCACCACGCCCAGCCGCGCGCTGGTCTTGATCGGCGATGCTTGGACCGAGCTGTTTCGCAATATTCCGGTGCTGGTGCAAGTTTTCCTCTGGTACTTCGTGATTCCAGAGTTGCTGCCTGTGCTCAAGACGGTCCCCAGCTTCTTGCTGGTGGTGCTGGGCCTGGGCTTCTTCACTTCGGCGCGCATTTCCGAGCAGGTCAAGGCCGGCATCCAGAGTCTGCCCGGTGGTCAGCGCAATGCCGGCCTGGCCATGGGCCTGACCTTGCCGCAGACCTACCGCTATGTGCTGCTGCCGGTGGCCCTGCGCATCATCATCCCGCCGCTGACCAGCGAGGCCATGGGCATCGTCAAGAATTCGGCGGTGGCTTTTGCGGTGTCGGTGCCTGAGCTCATCATGTTTGCTCGCCAGGCCCAGGAAGAAACCTCGCGCGGCATCGAGATCTATCTGGCCGTGACCGGCCTGTACTTTGTGTCCTCGATCGCCATCTTCGCCTTGGCACGTTTCATTGAATTGCGTGCCCGTGTGCCCGGCATGGTGGGGAGCGCCCAATGAATCTCGATTTCGCTTTTCTCGACTGGCCCGTCATCGGCAGCTATGTGCTGCAGGGCTTTTACTTCTCGGTGCAGCTGACTTTGGTGGCCATGGTGGGCGGTATCGCCTTGGGCACGGTGCTGGCCCTGATGCGTCTGTCCAGCAAGCCTTGGCTGGCCCTGCCGGCTGCCGCCTACATCAACACCATGCGCAGCATTCCGCTCGTGATGGTGATTCTGTGGTTCTTCCTGCTGATCCCCTTCGTCATCGGCCGGCCGCTGGGTGCCGAGATCTCGGCGGTGCTGACCTTCACCTTGTTTGAGGCAGCCTACTACGCCGAGATCATGCGCGCGGGCATCCAGAGTGTGCCCAAGGGCCAGACCCATGCTGGTTACGCCATGGGCATGAGCTACAGCCAGACCATGCAGCTGGTGGTCTTGCCCCAGGCCTTCCGGAACATGTTGCCGGTGCTGCTGACCCAGACCATCATCCTGTTCCAGGACACTTCCCTGGTTTACGCCATCGGCGCCTATGACCTGCTCAAAGGCTTCGAGACTGCAGGGCGCAATTTCAATCGCCCGGTCGAGACCTATCTGGTGGCCACGGTGGTTTATTTCGCCATTTGCTTCGGCATGTCCATGCTGGTGCGCCGCCTGCAAAAGAAGATCGCCATCATCCGCTGATGCGCCGTATAGGAATTTCAAATGATTGACATCAAGAACGTCTCCAAGTGGTACGGCAGCTTCCAGGTGCTGACCGACTGTTCCACCAGCATCCAAAAAGGTGAGGTGGTGGTGGTCTGCGGCCCCTCGGGCTCGGGCAAGTCCACCCTGATCAAGACCGTCAATGCACTGGAGCCTTTCCAGAAGGGTGACATCGTCGTTGACGGTATCTCGCTGGCTGACCCCAAGACCAATCTGCCCAAGCTGCGTTCGCGTGTGGGCATGGTGTTTCAGCATTTCGAGCTGTTCCCGCACCTGAGCGTGACCGAGAACCTGACTCTGGCGCAAATCAAGGTGCTCGGCCGCACGCCCGACGAGGCCAAGACCCGCGGCCTCAAGATGCTGGATCGCGTCGGCCTGTCGGCGCACAAGGACAAGTTCCCGGGGCAGCTCTCCGGCGGCCAGCAGCAGCGCGTGGCCATTGCGCGGGCGCTCAGCATGGACCCCATCGTCATGCTCTTCGACGAGCCCACCTCGGCGCTGGACCCGGAAATGGTCGGCGAGGTGCTCGACGTGATGGTCAAGCTGGCCCAGGAAGGCATGACCATGATGTGCGTGACCCACGAGATGGGCTTCGCCAAAAAGGTCAGCAGCCGCGTCATCTTCATGGACGCCGGCAAGATCGTCGAAGACTGCAAGCGCGAAGACTTCTTCGGCAAACCCGAGGAGCGCTCACCGCGCGCCAAGGACTTCCTCGCCAAGATCCTGCAGCATTGACGGGTGCCGATGGCCCGGGTTTCCAGCCCAGGTCACCGGCTGTGCCTCGGCCTTGCCGCGGCTTCAGGGCTCGATCGCCGCTCCCACCACCGCCGCGCCGCCGCCAATCGTGCCGATGCGCGTGGCCCGGCCGGTCTCCAGGTCGATGCGGTACCAGACCGAGCCGGCGCCACGGCTGATCGCCGAGTACGCCGTGTTCGATACATCCGACACATCAAGCGTGGCTCGCTCGAAGGCGCCCAGGCCCAGCGAGCCGATGGTGAACAAGCGGCCGCTGTTGGGCGAGATCATGGGCTGCACGCCTTCCTTGCTGCCCTGGTGCACCAGCAGGCCTTGCCGGCCCTCGAGCGCGTAGTTGGTGGTGACCTTCTCGTCGCGCTTGTTGTAGCTGTAGCCCGCGGCGACGATGGCTGCTGGCTTCCCGGCATTCACATCACCGGCATCAAAAGCCAGCCGTCCGTCAAACTGCAATCCTGCTTGCTCGGCATTGCCGTCCACCACCGCGCCGGTGTCGGGATGCAGGCGTAGATTGAAGCCCGCGTCATTGACCACACGGATGCGGTCCACGGTCGGGTTGAAGTCAAAACCCCATTCTTGCGCGCCTTCCGAGGGCAGTGCGGAGGGAGTGCCGACGGCGCTGACGCTGCCGTCCTGGGTGTTGATGCGATAGAGCTGGCCGCTCGCGCCCAAGCCGTAGAGCTGGCCTTTGGCGACGCGGTAGTCGATGCCCTGCAGGCGTTCCTGCGGCGCCAGGCCGCGCAGCGGTTTGCTGCTCAGCAGCACTTGTGGTTGGCCGGCATTGAACTGGATCAGCTGCTGCGCGCTGGTGACGGCGTAGATCATTTCCTTGGCGGCCGGTCCCGGAGTCTCTTCGGGCATGCTGCTGCAGGCCGCCAAGCCGACCGAAGCCAGCAGGGCCAGGGCGGCGTTGAAACGCAAAGGGGTCGAGGTCATGAAATGCACTCCTGAAGCGGAAAGATAGAAGCTCCGAGCTGCTGCACCCGGGTGGCTCGATGCTGCCACGCTTCGCTCCAGTTTGCTGGCGTGAGTCGCAAGGGCTTTGTGGACTTGTTCGCGTGGCTTCACGCCTTCAGGCGCCGGCCTCGCAGACGCAGTTGCGCCCGCCTGATTTCGCAGCGTACATGGCTTTGTCGGCTCGGCTCAGCAAGGCTTCGAGGTCATCGCCGGGCTGGCGTTGTGCGACACCGATGCTGACGCTGACCGGCAGCGAGGTGCCACAGCGCGACCAGTCGTAGTCGGCCACGCGTTGACGCACGCGCTCGCAGATCTGCCGAGCTTCGCCCAGGGGCCGCTCCGGCAGCAGCAGAACAAATTCCTCGCCACCCAGGCGCGCCAGCACATCGCTGGCGCGGATGTCCTGCTGCAGCAGCCGGGCCAGCTGCTTGAGCACGGCATCGCCAACGGCATGGCCGCACTGGTCGTTGACATGCTTGAAATGGTCGGCATCGATCAAGGCCAAGGTGAGCTGGCTGTGAACGAGGCCTGCGTCCCAGAGGGCTCGCGCCTGCGCCTCCAGGCCGCGCCGGTTCAGCAGCTCGGTCAGCCCATCGCACATGGCGTCTTGTTGCAGCTGGGCGGCGCGCGCCATCAGCTCGGTCTGGCTGCGGATCAGCGCGGCTTCGCGCTGGATGGCTGCGCGTGCGCTCAGGCGCGCCTGTTCGGCCTCGGCCCAGACCTCAGCGCTACGAGCCACCATGCGCAGGCGGCGCTTGTAGTGCTCCATCATCAGCTGATGGCGTTGTTCGTAGCGTTGCAGGGCCGCTTGCAGATGGCCGTAGCTGCGCTCCAGGTGGCTGAGCTCGAACAGGATCTGATGGGTCAAATCGGGTTCGCGGCATTCTTGCGCGGTCACCAGCGCGCGCTCCAGGGCCTCACGAGCTTCCTGCTCGCGGCCCCCTTCGGCCGCAGCCATGCCGCGTGTCAGGCCCAGCTCCGCGCGCAGGGCCGCGTTCTCGGCGGCCACCGGGGCGGCCAGCTGCAGCAAAGCCGGCACACCGGTCAGCTGACCCTGCAGGACCAGGGCGCGCGCGTGTTTGACATGGGTCTCGCCCAGGATGCTTTTGTGGCCATGCAGGATGCAGGCTTCGGCGGCCCGCTCGTACCAGCGGCTGCAGTCCTGGGCATGGCGGCTGGCGGCTGCGTCGTCGTGGAGCTCGCGGCAGCGCAAGGCCTGGGCCAGATGGATTTCGGCCAGATTGGCCAGGCCGGCGCAGGCCGAGAGACCGTAGCCATGGGTTTGTGCTTGCTCGATGCCGATGCTCAGGCTCTGCTCGGCGAGCTGCCAGTCCCCCATCTGGCTGATCAGCACGGCGCGGTTCAGGTGGGCCCGAACCAGCTCACGTGCCGCGCCCTGCTGTTCGGCCAGGGCCAGGGCCTTGCTGGCCCATTCCAGGCCGCGCTCCGGGTCGCCCAGCATGCCGAGCGAGAAGCCGAGGATGCTGTAGGCCCGGCCCAGCTCCTGGCGGGCTTCAGTGGCTTCGAGCACCGGCACATGAGGCAGCAAACGCTGCATGGCCTCCTCGTGGCGCGAGTCATAGGCAGCGATCAGGCCCAGGGCGATGGCGGCGCGGCTGGTGGCCAACTCGTCGTCTTGGGCCGCTTCCAGGCAGCTTTGAGCCAAGTCGCGGGCGGCTGCCAGCTGGCCTTGGTCGAGCAGACCATAGGCACGTTGCAGCTCGGGGTCCATGGGGGGCGTTGCGTTCATGGCCGGCCGGGTTTGCATTGCGCCGCGGCCAGGTTGGCTGCTTCTAGGCCGAAGCCGGCACAGCCGCCCAGGGCGCGGCAGGATTTGGGACAATCAAGCTCATGGCGCATACATCTTCCCCCTCCACATCTTCGTCCTCGTCTGCGGCCGTCTCGGCGGCTCCTCAGACCTTGAGTATCACCCGGCCCGATGACTGGCATCTGCATGTCCGGGACGATGCGGCCTTGCAAAGCGTGCTGCCCTACACAGCCCGCCAATTCGCCCGCGCCATCATCATGCCCAATCTGCGCCCGCCGGTGACTACGGCCGCGCAAGCCGTCGCCTACCGCGAGCGCATCCTCGCTGCCGTGCCCGCAGGCCTGAGCTTCCAGCCCCTGATGACCATGTACCTGACCGATGTGACACCGGTCGAGGAGATCCAGCGCGCCAAGGATGCCGGTGTCGTCGCCCTCAAACTCTACCCCGCAGGCGCCACCACCAACAGCGATGCCGGCGTGACCGACATTCGCAAAACCTACAAGACCCTAGAGGCCATGCAGCGCGCCGGCTTGCTGCTGCTGGTGCACGGTGAGGTGACCGACCCGGACATCGATGTCTTCGACCGCGAGGCCGTTTTCATCGACCGCGTGATGCAGCCGCTGCGCCGCGACATGCCTGAGCTCAAGGTGGTGTTCGAGCACATCACCACCAAGGAAGCGGCTGATTACGTCAGCAGCGCCGACGACTTCACCGCCGCGACGCTGACGCCTCAGCACTTGCTTTACAACCGCAATGCCATCTTCACCGGCGGCCTGCGTCCGCATTACTACTGCCTGCCCGTGCTCAAGCGCGAGCTGCACCGCCGTGCCTTGATCGAGGCCGCCACCTCGGGCAGCAAGAAGTTCTTCCTGGGCACCGACAGCGCGCCGCACGCCTCGCAAATGAAGGAAAACTCGGTCTGCGGCGCCGGTTGCTTCACCGCCATGTCGGCGCTTGAGCTTTATGCCGAGGCCTTTGAGGCCATGGGTGCGCTGGATAAGCTGGAAGCGTTCGCCAGCTTCAACGGCCCCGACTTCTACAACTTGCCGCGCAACACCGGCCAGGTCACCCTGGTCAAACAGGACTGGGCCCTGCCCAGCGCTGTGCCCTTCGGCGCAGCCGAGATCAAGCCGCTGCGCGGCGGCGAAACCCTGGGCTGGAAGCTGCTCTGAACGCGAGGCTCTCGGCGGACATCGACTGGGGCGCCGCCTGGCTGGCGCCCTACCGGCAGCGGGGTCAGGTCTTGAGTGCCGCCTTGGCTGCAGGCGCCAGCGTCGCCGAGGCGCTGAACGACCAGCTGCGTGCCCAGCCCATCCCGCTGGCGGCCGGTGCCTTGCGCTTTGTTGCCCAGGACGAGCTGCCCGAGGGCGAGGCCTACGAGGCTTTCATCCACCGCACGGCCCGGGTGCCCACGCGCGACAACGCGCATGACTTGCTCAACGGCCTGATCTGGCTGCATTGGCCGGCCATCAAGACCCGCCTCAACGCCATGCATGAGCAAGCCTTGGCCGAGAGCGGTGGCGTACAGACCCGGCGCGGGCCGCTGCGCGATGCCCTGACCTTGTTCGACGAAAACGCTGCCTTTCTGCAAGCACCCCGCGCGCTGGAAGATGCCTTGCGTCAGCGTGACTGGCTCCGCTTGTTCGGTCCTATGCGGCCTTTGTGGCAGCAGGCGCGGCTGCATCTGTTCGGCCATGCCTTGCTGGAAAAGCTGATGCACCCGCGCAAGCCCATCTGCGCCCATGTGCTGCTCTTGCCCGAGATGGCCGATCCCGCGCGGCCCGGTGCCTGGATGGCGGCCGAGACCTTGGCCAGCAAGCCTTTCCTGCCGCTGCCGGTTCTGGGCGTGCCAGGTTGGTGGCCCGGCAATGAAACCGCCGACTTCTATGCCGATGCGGCCGTGTTCCGGCCCATGCCGGGCGCGCAAACCGGCTAGCATCGCCGCTTCCCTGGAACTTGAGGAGTTTCCTCTTGCAATTGACGACCTTGAATCCGACGCGGCGCGCGCCGTCCTGGCGTGGGCTGCTGACGCTGGCTCTGTTGCTCTGCGGCGCCGTCAGCCAAGCGGCCCCTGAGCCCACCCCAGCGTCAGTGCCGGCGCCTGCAGCGGCCGCATCGGCGCCACCGGCGGCTGTCTCGGCGACGGCCAGGCGTGTCTACGAGGGCACGCGCGGCCAGTTGCTGCAGATCCGCACCCTGCTCAAGAACCAGGACAGCCAGGCTTCGGTCGGCTCGGGCTTTCTGGTCAGCGAAGATGGCCATGTGCTGACCAATTACCACGTGATCAGCCAGTTTGCCCTGGAGCCTGAGCGTTATCGCCTGCGCTTTGCCAGCACCGAGGGCCAGGAAGGTCAGCTGGAGCTGCTGGATTTCGATGTGCGCCGCGACCTGGCCTTGCTGCGTGCGCCCACCGGTGCCTTGAAGGGGCGGGGCGCCCTGAGCTTCCGCCCCGTGGAGCGGCCACTGGCCAAGGGCGACCGCATCTACTCGATGGGCAACCCGCACGACGTGGCCTTCGCCGTGGTCGAGGGCACCTTCAACGGCCTGGTTGAGCGCAGTTTTGACCCGCTGATCTATTACTCGGGCAGCATCAACTCGGGCATGAGCGGCGGTCCGGTGGTCGACGAAGACGGGCAGGTGGTTGGGGTCAATGTGTCGGCCATGTTCTTCGCCCAGCAGATGAGCTTTCTCGTGCCCGGTGATTTTGCCCGTCAGCTGTTCGAGCGCAGCCGCACGGCCAAGCCCATGAACACCCCGGCCTGGCCGCGCTTGCGCGAGCAATTGCTGCGCTATCAGGACGAGCTCAGCGCGCGCTTCATCCAGCAGCCCTGGTCCTCGGCCGGGCACAGCCGTTACCAGCTGCCGGTGCCGCAGGAGCAGTTCATGCGCTGCTGGGGTCGCGGCACGCCGGCCGACAGCAAGGGCCTGGAGTTCCAGCGTTCGCAGTGCCGCATGGAGCATGCCGTGTTTGTCAGCGACGCCATGCAAACCGGCTATCTCGACATGTCGCACGAAGCCTATGACGGCGGCAAGCTCGGGGCCATCCGCTTTGCCAAGCAGTACTCGGCCAGCTTCCGCAATGAACGCCTGGGTCGCAATGACAAGGACCGCACCGCGCCATTCTGCAAGGAGGAGTTTGTTGACCGTGACGGTCTGCCCCTGCGCGCCGTGGTCTGCCTGCGGGCCTACCGCAAGCTGGCCGGTCTGCATGATTTGAGCGTGTTGGTGACCACAGTGGACGCCAGCACCGAAGGCGCACTTGGCCGTTTCGACGCCCGCGGCGTCAGCTTTGACAACGCGCTGAAGCTGAGCGCGCATTACTTGGAGGGCTTTGCATGGAACGGCAAGAAGACCAGCGCATCGCGGTGATCGAGGTGCTGGGCCGCGACGGCGAGGTCCGCGCGCTCCAGCGTATCCAGCAATGGCCGGCCTTGATCGGCCGCTCCGTGCTCTGCGATGTGGTGCTGGAAGACAGCCATGTGGCGGCCGAACATGCGTTGCTGCTGTGGGACGAGCAGGGCCCGCGCCTGCGCTTGTTGCCCAGCCTCAACGGCGGCTGGCTTGACGACCGCCGCATGGGCGGCGGCGAAGTGGCCACCATGCCGGCGGCCGCCTCTTTCCAGCTCGGCGCCACCCACCTGCGCTGGCGCAGCAGTGCTGAAGTCTTGGCCCCTGAGTTGCCCATGCAAGCGCATCAGCAGCGCGCCGCCAAGGCCGCTGCGTTCTGGGTTCCCGGCCTCCTGTGCCTTTGGCTGGCACTGATCTGGTTTGACCAATGGTCCTTGCTCAACCCGGGCTCGCCTTGGGTGGACTACAGCGGTGCCGTGCTGCTGCCGCTGGCCGTTCTGCTCGGCTGGGCCGCCTTGTGGTCCTTGGTGACTCAGCTCTTCCAGCACCGTTTCCCTTTTGCCAGCCATTTGCGCCGGGCCCTGGTCGGATTGACCGGCTTGCATCTGCTCGGCCTGGGTCTGCCCTTGCTGGCTTATGCGCTGAATGCGCCGCGCCTGATGGTGGTGGACGCCCTGGTCTTCCCGCTCGGTGTGGCGGCCCTGCTCTGGTGGCATGCCATCCTGGTTTGGCCCCGCGCGCGGCGCTGGTTGGGCCTGGCCATGGCGGCCGGTCTGCTCACCCTGCTGGTGCTGACAGTGGCGCGCCGCCTGGAGCAGCAGCACTGGTTCGGACCCAATTACCTGAGCGCCTTGCCGCCGCCGTCCTTTCGTTTGACCGAGCCCAAGCCACCCGAAGCCTTGATCGACGCCTTGCGCCCGCTCGAAGCCGAGTTGGCACGGCAGGCCAGCAAGGACAACGAGACACCGAGCGGCGACGGCGAGTCGGACTAAGCCTCTGCGCCGGCAGCGCGGATGCAAAAAAAGGCCCCGGCCAGCGCAAGCTTCCGGGGCCTTGTTTTCGGCGCTACGGCGGGCTGAGTTTGAGAATTTTCGTAGCGAGCGGCTGTCAGGCTAGGCGGACGGAGCGGAGGAACCGGAACGTACTTCCTGTACGTGAGGATTCCGAGCACCGGACCAACGACGCATGGCAGTCGCGCAGTAGAAAATTCACGAACTCTCAGGCCGGCAGGAAGCCTTCGATCGACAGATATCGCTCGCCCGTGTCGTAGTTGAATCCCAGCACGCGGGCGCCAGCGCCCAGCTCGGGCAGCTTTTGCGCGATGGCGGCCAAGGTGGCGCCGCTGGAGATGCCGACCAGCAGGCCTTCTTGCGCGGCGCTGCGGCGTGCGTATTCGCGCGCGGCCTCGGCCTCGACCTGGATCACGCCGTCCAGCAATTCGGTCTTCAGATTGACCGGGATGAAGCCGGCGCCGATGCCCTGAATCGGGTGCGGGCTCGGCGCGCCGCCGCTGATGACCGGCGAAGCCGAGGGCTCGACCGCGAAGACCTTGAGCTGGGGCCAGTGTTCTTTCAGCACCTGAGCACAGCCGCTGATGTGGCCGCCGGTGCCCACGCCGGTGATCAGGGCGTCCAGGCCCTCGGGGAAGTCGCGCAGGATTTCCTGCGCGGTGCTGCGCACATGGACGTCGATATTGGCCGGGTTCTCGAACTGCTGCGGCATCCAGGCGTTCTCATGCTCGGCCAGCAGTTCCTGGGCTCGGGCGATGGCGCCCTTCATACCTTTTTCACGTGGGGTCAGGTCAAAGCTCGCGCCGTAGGCCAGCATCAGGCGGCGGCGTTCCACCGACATGCTGTCCGGCATCACCAGGATCAGCTTGTAGCCCTTGACTGCGGCCACCATGGCCAGGCCCACGCCGGTGTTGCCCGAGGTCGGTTCGATGATGGTGCCGCCCGGCTGCAGCAGGCCGCGTGCCTCGGCGTCTTCCACCATGGCCAGGGCGATGCGGTCCTTGATGGAGCCGCCCGGGTTGCTGCGCTCGGACTTGATCCAGACCTGGGCATCGGCCCCGAACAGGCGCTGGATGCGGATGTGCGGCGTGTTGCCAATGGTGGCGAGAATGTTGTTGGCTTTCATGGCAATGGGGCTCCTTGAGGAAGCGCAAATGCTAGCCTGTGGCGCGGCCCTTGCCTTCACTGTTTTCGTGATGAGCTTATGCCGAGTGCGCCATCAGGGATAATGCCGCTGTGAAGCAAGTCAGACCGCCGCTGGTGCGAGCATGGAAACATGGCACTGGAGGAAGGTCCGGACTGCATAGAGCGGCGTAGCAGCTAACGGCTGTCCGGCGTGAGCCGAGGATTAGAGCAACAGAGACGAGTCGATCAAACGTGCCGGGCGCAAGCCGGGCGGGACCGGAAGCGCAGCCTCCGGGGTCGGGTGAAACGGGCAATCTCTACGCGCAGCAACACCAAGTAGGCCCGTATTGATGCGGCTCGCAGAGCGGGCGGGTAGGTGGCACCGAGCCGGGCAGCGATGTCCGGCCAAGAGGAATGGCGGTCACAGGACCAGGCCCGCAAGGGTCAGGTCTTGCACAGAATCCGGCCTATCGACTTGCTTCACTCTTTATTTTTTTCGCACGGCGAAGTCGTGCCTACTGGCTTCTATCGGCACGTAGCAGCCGTTGGGTGGGGCGGAGATTGGGCCGACTGGGCACTCTGCTCCGTTCATGTCCCCCGGCCCCAGCCTGTGGCTGGCGCCTCCTCCTTGACTTCACTTCGCAGAGCACCCAGCCGGCCCAATCCAGGAAGGCCTTGCGCCTTTGACGAAGACGCCGACCCGTTGAACTGACAAGGGGTGTCGGGTGAGTGCTGAAGCGAAGTCAAGGAGGAGGTCCGCGCGCAGCGCGGGCCGGGGGACATGAGCGGAAGCACTCGCCCGGCGCCCCTTGGCACCAGCCCTAGAGTCAAGGTCTGCTATGGGCCGGGTTCAGTCGCTCGCCAAAGTCATGCCTCAGGCAGACGGCTGGAGCAGCGCCTCAATGGTTTCCTGCACGGCCAGGGCCTCTGCAAAGCCGGGCAGACCGTGCGGCCTGCCTTCGATCAGGGCCACCCATTGATCCAGCTGGCTCTGTTGGCCGTGTTGCCGCCGCTCGATGGGGTCGTTACCACTCGCTTCGTTTGCAGCGCCTGTGTCCTCGATGCGGCTGAACCATTCGCGCAGGTCGATGCGGCCGCTGCTGGCCTGCCAGACCATGTGATTGAGGTCGGCCTCGCTGCTGCCCACTTGGCCTTGGATGCTCAGGGGCACACCGCCGATCAGCAGTTCGGCGTTCAGGCTGAGTTCGGAACCCTGGCCTTCAAGCGGGTAGACAACGCGCTGTGTCAGCACCTGGGCCGGGCCTAGCACGCGCTGCGCGGCAAAGATGAAATGCGAGAGCACCTCGCGGCTGAATCCGCCCTCGGCGCGTTCGCCCAGCCAGAGCCCGGCCGCCGCCTGCCAGGGGCGCGGCCATTGGGCAAAGCCCAGTTCCAGATCGATGCGCTCCAGACCACCGCGGTCGGCACCGGCCGGCGCGCCAAAACGGCTTTGCAGCAGGGCCAGACCGGGCGAAGAGGCCAGGGCAAAGTTGACAGCCGCGCGCTGGCCTTCGCCTTCGATGCGCTGGATGCTGCGCCGAGCGCCTGCAAAGTCCACCGTCAGCGGCTTCTCGCAAAACACGGCCAGGCCGGCGTCAAAGCCGAGTTCGCTCAGCTGGAGGTGGGCCGCCGGCGGCGTGGCGATGTAGAGGCTGTGCAGGCCGGGGCTGAAGATCAGGCTTTCCGCGCTGGCGGCTGCACGCAGACCGGGGAAACGGGCCAGGGTTGCGGCAAGTGCGGCAGGGTTGGCGTCCCAGACCCAATCGGCACGCAAGCGCGCGTGACCCTGCAAGCGCTCCAGCATGCGCTGGCCCATCACACCCAGGCCGATCACGCCAATCTTCAATGCGCTGCTGTCGTTCGCCATGTCTTGTTCGCTGTGCAAAGCCCTCGGGGCATGCAGTGTAGGGGGCACCGCTACACTCGACTGGCTCCGCTGCAGCAGGCACCACCGCCGGGCGCGTGAACCGAGCTACCCATGAATCCTGAAGCCAGCCGTTTGTGGCGCGCACCCCGTTGGGCCTTGGCCGTTCTGTTGGCCTGCCTGGGCATGGTGGGCCCGTTTTCCATCGACACCTACCTGCCTGCGTTTGCCGGCATTGCCAGCGCCCTGCAGGCCACGCCGGTGGAGATGCAGCAGACTTTGTCCAGCTATCTGCTGGGCTTTGCGGTGATGAATCTGTTCCACGGCGCCCTGTCCGACAGCCTCGGCCGGCGACCCGTGGTGCTGGTCGGCATGGCCATCTTCACCCTGGCCTCGGTCGGTTGCGCCCTGGCCGGCAGCATTGGCCAGCTGGTGTTCTGGCGCACGGTGCAGGGCATGTCGGCGGGCGCCGGCATTGTGGTCTCGCGCGCCATCATCCGCGATATGTTCCCGCCGTCCGAGGCGCAGCGGGTGATGTCCCAGGTCACCATCTTCTTCGGTGTGGCGCCTGCGATCGCGCCCATGGTGGGCGGCTTTCTGTTCGTCCATGCCGACTGGCATTCGATCTTCTGGTTCCTGGTCTTTGTTGGCGCCGCCTTGTTCGTCGCCAACTGGCGTTTGCTGCCGGAAACTCTTCATCGCAAGGATCGCCAACCTTTCCATGCCGGGGAGCTGATGCGCGGCTACCGGCAGATGGTCGGCAACCGCCGCTTCATCTTGCTGGCGCTGGCCAGCGGCATTCCCTTCAACGGCATGTTCCTCTATGTGCTGGCGGCGCCGGTGTTTGTGGGCGAGCATTTGCAACTGGCGCCGACGCAGTTTTTCTGGTTCTTCTGTTTTTCCATTGGCGGCATCATGGGCGGTGCCGCCTTGAGCGGTCGGTTGGCTGGGCGCATCGCGCCGAAGCGGCAGATCCGCATGGGCTTCACTATCATGGTGCTGGTTTCCCTGCTCAATGTGACGCTCAATCTGCTGCTGGCGCCGAGTCCCTTCTGGGCCTTGCCGGTGATCTCTTGCTTTTCCTTTGGCTGGGCGCTGATGGTGCCCGTCGTGACCCTGCTGGTGCTCGACGTGGTGCCCGAGCGGCGCGGCATGGCGTCCTCGCTGCAGGCCTGCATCGGCAGCGCCGCCAACGGCCTGGTGGCCGGTGTGGTCGTGCCCCTGGTGATGCATTCCACCGTGGCCCTGGCCTTCACGTCCATGGGCTTGATGAGCATCGGGCTGCTGTCCTGGCTCTGGATCAAGGGTGAGGTTCATTGAGTGTCAGTCAGCCTCAGTGCTCAAGCCTGTGCTGATTTGACCGAAGACATGGCGATCAGGCCCGCAGAGTGGCCGGGAGCAGCGCATGTCTTCAACGATGAACAAGAGAAACGGTGCCGGCCTGATGCTGGCGCTGCTGGCCGCGGGTGTGCTCAGCGGGCCAGCCTCGGCCAATGAAAGCAAGGCCAAGCCCGAACCGAAAGCGGAGGCCAAGGGCGGGGGCGAGGCGTCGCTCGACGTGCTGCGCCAACGCTTGGCCGAACGCCTGAGCGACAAGTCCGATGCACCCAAGCCCATGAAGGTCAGCGGCAAGGGTGCTGCGGAGGAGGGCGGCAAGGCCGGGCGCACCAAGGGAAAGGCGGAGGCCAAACATGAGTCCAAGAGCCATGTCCACTGGGGTTATGCCGGCGAAGGCGGCCCCGAGAAATGGGCGGAGCTGAATCCGGAGTTCCGCCAGTGCGCCATCGGCACGCGGCAAAGCCCGATCGACATCCGCGAGGGCATCCGCGTCGACCTGGAAAAGATCCAATTCGAGTACCGGCCGAGCGGCTTTGCCGTGCTGGACAACGGCCACACCATCCAGGTCAATGTGTCGCCGGGCAACAGCCTGCAGGTGATGGGGCGGCGCTTCGAGCTGCTGCAATTCCATTTCCACCGGCCCAGCGAAGAGCGCATCAACGGCCGCCAGTTCGATATGGTGGCCCATCTGGTGCACAAAGACGCCGAAGGGCGCTTGGCCGTGGTGGCGGTGCTTCTGGAGCGTGGCCAGGATCAGGCCCTGGTGCAGACCATCTGGAACAACCTGCCGCTGGAAAAAGGCGAGGCCTTGCCCGCGCCGGGCCTGCTGGACCTGAATCAGCTCCTGCCGGAGAACCGGGCCTACTACACCTATATGGGCTCGCTGACCACGCCGCCCTGCTCGGAAGGCGTGCTTTGGATGGTGATGCGCACGCCGGTGCAGGTCTCGCCCAACCAGATCGCGATCTTCTCGCGTCTCTACCCGATGAATGCCAGGCCCATCCAGGCCGGCTCAGGTCGTTTGATCAAGGAAAGCAACTGAGGGTGTGTGGCCGGCGGCCCGTGGTGGCCGCCGTATCCGGCGTCGGATTCTGCGTCGGCGGGCGGTTTAAGCGACCGGCTGGCGCTGTTGCTCAGCGCGCCGCTCCAGCCAACTGAACAAGGTGGCGAACAGCTGCTCGGCGACCACGGGCTTGGCCACATGGTCGTTCATGCCGGCATCGAGGCAGCGCTGGCGTTCTTCGGCGAAGGCATTGGCCGTCATCGCGAGGATGGGCACATTGCGGCCCAGGGGCAGGGCGCGGATGGCTCGGGTCGCGTCGAGGCCGTCCATCAAGGGCATTTGCACATCCATGAGGATCAGGGCGTAGTCGTAGGCGCCGGCCATGCGCAAGGCCTCCTCGCCGTCGCCGGCCACGTCCACGACCAGACCGGCGCTGCCCAGCAAGGCCACGGCCACCTCCTGGTTGACCGGGTTGTCCTCGGCCAGCAGGATGCGGGTGCCGCTGAATTGCTTGAGCTGTTCGCGTGCGGCCGTGCCGCGCGGCGCGGCAGCCAAGGTGGGCAGGGTGGCCTGGCTCTTGTCCAGGCGCAGCGAGAACCAGAAGCGACTGCCCTCGCCGGGCTTGCTTTGCACACCGACCTCGCCGTGCATCAGCTCAGCCAGGCGGCGGCAGATGGCCAGGCCCAGACCGGTGCCGCCGTAGCGCCGGGTGGTGGAGCTGTCGGCCTGCTCAAAGTCCTGGAACAAGCGGGCCTGGGCTTCGGCGGCGATGCCGATGCCGCTGTCCTGGACATCGAAACGCAGACGCAGGGCGTCGCCCAGGTCCTCTTGCACGCTGGCGCTCAGGCGCACAAAGCCCGCGTCGGTGAACTTGACCGCATTGCCGGCGAAATTCAGCAGCACTTCGGTGATGCGTTGAGCGTCGCCCAACAGCACCTGGGTGGCCAGCTGGTCTTCCAGGTCCAGCTGCACGCGCAGCTGCTTCTCGTGGGCGCGCTGTGCCAGCATGCTCGAGATGTTGTCCAAGACCTGGATGACGGTGAACTCGGCGTGCTCCAGCTGCAACTTGCCGGCTTCGATCTTGGAGAAATCGAGCACATTGTTGATGACGCTGAGCAGATGCTCGGCGGCATCGGCCACCTTCTGCAGGCGTTCCTGCTGTTCGGGCTCGGTGGTGTCGCTTTGCACCAGATAGGTCAGGCCGATGATGGCGTTCATCGGCGTGCGGATCTCGTGGCTCATATTGGCCAGGAAGGCGCTCTTGGCCAGGCTGGCTGCCTGCGCCGCATGCGTGGCCTCGGCCAGCTCGGCGGTGCGCGCCTCCACCAGTTCTTCAAGATGGTGGCGGTAGCGCAGCAGCTCCAGGGCGTCGCGGCGTTGGCGTGAGATGTCGGTCAGGAAGCCGTGCCAGAGCACGCTGCCGCCGTCTTCCAGCTGGGCAATGGCATTGCCAAAGATCCAGCGCTCGCTGCCGTCGCTGAAATGGGTGCGGAACTCCTGTTGCCAGGGGGCCAGATGTCGGGCCGAGGCGAGCAGGGACTCGCGCACGCTGGCGCGATCGGCCGCTTCGATCTGGGCAAACAAGGGTTCGGCGTCCTGGCTCAGGGCGGCGGCGTTGAGGCGGAAATAGTCTTTCACCGCTTCGCTGACATAGGCAAAGCTGAAGCGGCCGTCGGTGCCCAGGCGCAGCTGGTAGACCACGCCGGGCACGGTCTCGGCCATGCCGCGCAGGCGCTCGATCAGGGCGCGCTGGGCCTCGAACTGCTGCTGCAGCGCATCGCGCATGTGCTCCAGGTGGCCGCCGAGCAGGCCGATCTCATCGGGCCGGCCGGGCTTGAGCTCGGCGCTGAAACGGCCTTCGGCCAAGTCATTGGCGAAGTCGCCGAGCTCGCGCAAGGGCCGCATCAGGCGTGAATTGACCAGCACCAGGATCAGGGCCAATGAAGCCAGCAACTGCCCACCCACGGTGGCGCCGTAGAGCCAGCGCTGTCGCGTCAGGGCGGCGGTGCTGAGGTGGTCGTCGATCTCGATCTGGATATGGCCGATGCGGGTCAGGCCGCGGAAGATCTCGCGCTCGCCCTTGATGCTCTGGCCCTTCTTGCGCTCGGGGAAGCTCATCTCGATGAAGGGCTGGCCTTGCGAGGCGTCGCTGACGTTGACGCGCACCACATCGGGTGAGGTCATGATGGCCGAGACCACCTCGCGCGCGGCCACCGTATCGAGGTTCCAGAGCAGTTCGGGCAGGCTGCTGACCAGCACGTCGAGCTTGGCGTCCAGCTCGCGCTGCAGAGCTGCTTCGGCCACCTGGGGTTCGCGCAGGCCGATCAAGAAACCGCCCACGGCAATGGCCGGCAGCACCAAGCCGATGCTGGCGCCAAGCGCAATCGCGAAAAACAGCGAGCTGGATGCTTTTCTGCTCAATATGACCTCGTCGTGCTCTCAGGCTGGGGCGGCAACTTTTTTGGGGCTGCCTAAAACACTTTCACACGCTTGTCCTTGTTTCTCGGCAAGACCGCTTGAAGCTGAAGCGCATTTTGGCGGCGTACGGCCCGCGCGGACAGCGAAAGCTGTCCCTGGCGAAGAATTTGTCGCTTTCAAGTTCATCTTCCACTTGCAGACAGCTTTGCAAGTCCTTCATTTTGAACGAGTTTTACTTGTAGGTTGCGTTGAGAAGTTGTATCTAAGTGCTTGATTTCATTGGAATTTTTTGCGATTTGCCTTGACTGCCCGAGGTTCGGTTAGTAAAGTGGTGAAAAGTGCATTTTGGTGGGTCGCCGTGGCGAATTTTGTGTTTCAGGGGGCTTCAGCCTTGGCAATGGATGCCAAGGGGCGTTTGGCCGTCCCGACACGCCACCGCGAAGTGCTGCAGGCGCTGTGCGCCGGGCAGCTGACGGTCACCAAGCATCCGGAAGGCTGCTTGATGGTTTTCCCCCGCCCGGCCTGGGAAGCTTTCCGCGACCGCATTGCCGCCCTGCCCATGTCGGCGGCCGGCTGGAAACGGGTGTTCCTGGGCAATGCCATGGATGTGGAGATCGACGGCGCTGCCCGCGTGCTGATCTCGCCCGAGCTGCGTGTTGCAGCCGGTTTGCAAAAAGACGTGATGCTGCTCGGCATGGGCAGCCACTTCGAACTCTGGGATGCCGCCACCTACGCCGCGCATGAGGCCAAGGTGATGGAATCCGAACTGCCGGACGCCCTCAAGGACTTCAGCTTCTGATGGACGCCCCACAAGACACCCCAACTGCCCAGTTCTCCCACACCACCGTGCTGCTGCACGAAACGGTGGAGGGTGTGCTCAACGATCCGAATGGCTGTTATGTCGACGGCACCTTCGGCCGCGGCGGCCATTCGCGCCTGCTGCTCGGCAAGCTGGGCGAGCAGGGTCGCCTGATCGGCATCGACCGCGATCTGGAGGCGATTGCTGCTGCCAGCAGCGGCGCCACCGCCATCACCGATGCGCGCTTTCGCATCCTGCATTCGCCGTTTGCCGACATGCGCTCGCAGCTGGCCGGTCTGGGCATTGAGCAGGTGCAGGGCGTGCTGCTGGATCTGGGTGTTTCGAGCCCGCAGATTGACAACCCCGAGCGCGGCTTCAGCTTCCGTTTCAACGGACCGCTGGACATGCGCATGGACACCACCCGTGGCGAGAGTGCTGCGGATTTCCTGGCCCGCGCCGATGAGCGCCAGATCGCGGAAGTGATACGCAATTATGGGGAAGAACGGTTTGCTGTTCAGATTGCAAAGGCGCTTGTTGCTCGTCGGGAGAGCGGGAGTCCTGTGCGAAGCACCGATGAACTTTCCGAAGTCGTGGCTCGTGCAGTCAAAACCCGCGAAGCGGGCCAGAACCCTGCAACGCGGACATTTCAAGCTCTTCGGATTCACGTCAACGGCGAGCTTGAGGAGCTCGAACAGGGGCTGAATGCGGCCCTGCGCCTGCTGGCGCCGGGCGGCCGTCTGGCCGTGATCAGCTTCCATTCGCTGGAAGACCGCATCGTCAAAACCTTCATCGGCGCGCACAGCAAGGACATCGTCGACCGCCGTGCCTTGTTTGCCGAACCCAAGGCGCAGCCCTTGCGCGCCATTGCCCGCATCAAGCCCAGCGAGGCCGAGGTGGCCGCCAATCCGCGCGCCCGCTCCGCCGTGCTGCGCGTGGCCGAGCGCACCGAGGTGCCCTTGCCGGTCGAACACCTGAAGCGGCGCCACCAACGTACGGGCGGCTGATTCCGTGGGGCGGCTGAACTTCATCCTGCTGATCGCTGTGCTGGCCAGCGGCCTGATGCTGGTGCGCAGCGCCTACGAGGCGCGCCGCCTGTTCACCGCCGTCGATCGTGCCCAGGCCGAAAGCCGTCGCCTGGAGGCTGACAGCCAGCGCCTGCAGGCCGAACGCCATGACCAGGCCACCAACATCCGCGTCGAGAAGGTGGCGCGCGAGCGCCTGCAAATGCACGGCATCACGCCGGCCTACAGCCAGCAAGCCGAAGACCACGGCGTGGCCGGCAAGGCGCGCACCGTGGCCGCCTCCGGAGTGCGGCCATGAGTTGGCTGCGCGGCGGCAAAAAGGGCGGCGCCGGCGCCACCCAGCGCCCACTGCCCAAGGCCTCGGCCGTGCGCACCCAGAGCGCGCGCAGCGTCAGCTACTCCACCAGCCCCTTGCTGGCGTCCAAGACGCCGCCCTGGCGCTCGCGCTTCCTGGTTGGCCTGGTCGGCCTGGCATTTGCCGGCCTGCTGGGCCGCGCGCTGTATGTGCAGGTGATCGGCACCGAGTTCTACCAAAAGCAGGGTGAGGCTCGCTTTGTGCACACGGTCGAGCTACCGGCCAGCCGTGGCCGCATCAATGACCGCAGCGGCCAGGTGCTGGCCGCCAGCGTGGCCGTGCCTTCGGTCTGGGCCATCCCCAAGGAGGTCGACGAAGACCCGGCCAAGCGGCGCGCCCTGGCCAAGATTCTTGGCATCAGCCCCGCCGAACTTGAGCGCAAGCTCGACCCGGCCACCCGCTTCGTCTGGTTGCGTCGCCAGGCCGAAGACCAAGTGGCGGCCGACATCAAGGCCCTGGGTCTGAAGGGCGTGTTCCAGGATCGCGAGTACAAGCGCAAGTACCCCGAGGGCGAAGCCGCAGCCCATGTGGTGGGCTTCACCAATATCGAAGAGCGCGGCCAGGAAGGCATCGAGCTGGCCTTTCAAAAGGCGCTGCAGGGCAAGGATGGCTCGCGTTCGGTCGTGCGCGACCGCCTGGGCCGGGTGGTGGACGAAGACGTGGGTGAGCGCGTGCCGGCGGCGAACGGCCGTGACATCGACCTGTCCATCGATTCCAAGGTGCAGTTCTTCGCCTACCAGCGCATCCGTGATGCCGTGGCCGAGCACAAGGCCAAGGCCGGCTCGGTGGTAGTGCTCGATGTGCAGACCGGCGAGGTGCTGGCTCTGGCCAACTTCCCCAGCTACAACCCGGGCGAGCGCAAAAACCTCAGCGGCGCCCAGCTGCGCAACCGCGCGCTGACCGACATCTTCGAGCCTGGCTCGACCATGAAGCCCTTCATCGCCGCGCTGGCGCTGGAAACCGGTCGGGTGACACCCGAGACGCCGATCCAGACCGCGCCAGGCAGCATCTTCATCACTGGCTCCAAGATCACCGATGCGCATCCGCACGGGATGTTGACGGTGGCCGAGGTGATCCAGAAGTCCAGCAATGTGGGCACGGTCAAGATGGCCATGAACATGCCGGCACGCGAGATGCACGAGATGTTCACGGCCATCGGCCTGGGCCAGCGTCCGCAGATCGACTTCCCTGGCGCCATCACCGGCAAGCTGCGGCCCTACAAGAGCTGGCGGCCGATCGAGCAGGCGACCATGAGCTATGGCTATGGCCTCTCGGCCTCGCTGCTGCAGCTGGCGCGCGCCTACACCGTGTTTGCGCGTGATGGCGAAGTCATCCCCATCACCATGCTGCACCAGCCCGGCGCTGAGTCGGTGCATGGCCTCAAGGTCTTCTCGCCCAAAACCGCACACGACGTGCGCCAGATGCTGATGGCGGCCGCCGCACCAGGCGGCACTGCGCCCTTGGCCATGGCCAGCGGCTACAGCGTGGGCGGCAAGTCGGGCACGGCGCACAAGCAAGAAGGCAAGGGCTACGCCGGCAACAAGTACCGCAGCTGGTTTGTCGGACTGGCGCCGATCAGCAAGCCGCGCATCATCGTCGCGGTGATGGTGGACGAGCCCAGCAACGGCGTCTACTACGGCGGCGCCGTGGCTGGCCCGGTGTTCAGCCAGGTGGTGTCGCAAAGCCTGCGCCTGCTCGGTGTCCCCACCGACCTCGAGGTCAAGCCGCAGATCGTCGCCAGCCAGGGCGCCGGCAAGCCGTTGGCCAGCCAGGCCGTGGAAGAGAGCTTCTGATCATGTGGAAGCCCCGCTTCTTGCGCCGCCCCCTTCGTGACGCCCAAACTCAGCGTGGCCTCAGCCATGCCCGCAGCCCTGTGTTGAGCACGCGCACGCCGATCTGGCGTTCGCAGTTCCTGCTCGCCCTGGTCGGCGGCGGCCTGGCCGCTTTGCTGGGCCGCGCCCTCTATGTGCAGGTGATCGGCACCCAGTTTTTTCAGAAGCAGGGCGAAGCGCGCCTGGTGCGCACCCTGGAACTGCCGGCCAGCCGCGGCCGCATCCAGGACCGCAGCGGCCAGGTGCTGGCCAGCAGCGTGGCCGTGCCGTCCTTTTGGGCCATTCCGGCTGAAGTGGACGCCAGCCCGGCCCAGCGCCGCGCCCTGGCCCAGGCCCTGAAGCTGAGCGAGGCCGAACTGAGCGCCAAGCTCGAGCCCAGCGCGCGCTTCGTCTGGCTGCGCCGCCAGGTGGATGGCGAGACGGCTGCCCGCGTGCAGGCGCTCAAGCTCAAGGGCGTGTTCCAGGACCGCGAGTTCCAGCGCCAGTATCCCGAGGGCGAGGCAGCGGCTCATGTGGTGGGTTTCACCAATCTGGAAGACCGCGGACAGGAGGGCATCGAGCTGGCCTTCCAGAAGGATTTGCAAGGCCGCGATGGCCAGCGCTCGGTCATGCGCGACCGCTTCGGCCGGGTGGTTGAAGCGGCGGGCGAAACTGTGCCGGCCCACAACGGCCGCGATGTGGCCCTGTCCATCGATGCCAAGACCCAATACTTCGCCTATCAGGCCATCCGCAGCGCCGTGGCCGAGAACCAGGCCAAGGCCGGCTCGGTGGTGGTGCTCGATGCGCGCAGCGGCGAGATCCTGGCCCTGGCCAACTTCCCCAGCTACAACCCGGCCCAGCGCAAGCATCTGAGCGGTGAGCAGCTGCGCAATCGCGCGCTGACCGATGTCTTCGAGCCGGGTTCGGTGATGAAGCCCTTCATTGCCGCCCAGGCCATGGACAGCGGCCGCGTGCGCGCCGACACCGTGATCGCCACCGATGGCGGCCGCATGACCATCACCGGCGCCACCATCCACGATTCCCACCCCAGCGATTCGCTGACCGTGGCCGAGATCATCCAGCGCTCCAGCAATGTCGGCACGGTCAAGATGGCCCTGCAGATGCCGGCCAAGGAAATGCACGGCCTGTACACCAGCCTGGGGCTGGGCCGTCGGCCGCAGATTGACTTCCCCGGTGCCGTCGGCGGCACTCTGCGCCCGGCCCATAAATGGCGGCCGATCGAGCAGGCGACCATGAGCTATGGCTATGGCCTGTCGGCTTCACTGCTGCAGCTGGCTCGCGCTTACACCGTGTTCGCGCGTGACGGCGAGATCATTCCCCTGCGCATGACCAAGCTCTCAGACGGCGAGGCCGTGCAAGGCCAGCGCATCTTCAGCGCCGGCACCACGCGCCAGGTGCGCGAGATGCTGCAGACCGTGACCGAGCAGGGCGGCACCTCGCTCAAGGCGCGCAGCGAGGGCTACAGCGTCGGTGGCAAATCGGGCACGGCCTACAAGCAAGAAGGCCGTGGCTACAACAAGAACAAGTTCCGCGCCTGGTTCGTCGGCCTGGCGCCGATCGATCAGCCGCGTTTGATTGTTGCGGTGATGGTGGATGAGCCCACCGGCCGCTTCCACGATGGCGGCAAGGTGGCCGGCCCCGTGTTCAGCCAGGTCGTGGGCAAGAGCCTGCAGCTGCTGGGCGTGCCGCCGGATCTGGCCGTCAGCTCCCAAATTCTGGCCACGCGCCCCGCGCCGGCCCTGGACGAGATTCTCTGAAGCCATGTTGACACGACTCAAGTCCCCCGAAGCGGCCGCCCGCTGGTTGCAGGAATGGACCACCGGCGCCCTGCGCACCGATAGCCGCCAGGTGCAGGCCGGTGATGCCTTCATCGCCTGGCCCGGCTATGCGCGTGACGGCCGCGGCTTTGTGGTCGGCGCGCTGGCGGCCGGTGCCGCCACCTGCCTGGTCGAGGACGAGGGCGTGGAGGCGCATGGCTTTGTCGATGCCCGCGTGGCCTCGCTGCCCGGGCTCAAGGCCCGCACCGGCCTGATCGCCGCGGCCTATTACGGTGATCCTTCCCAGCAGTTGGCCGTGATCGCCAGCACCGGCACCAATGGCAAGACCAGCACCGCCTGGTGGACGGCCCAGGCCCTGAGCCTGCTGAGCCAGCGCTGCGGCGTGGTCGGTACCCTGGGCGTGGGCGAGCCGCCCATCCCAGGCCGCGAGCAAGCCAGCCAGATCGACTACACCGGCCTGACCACGCCCGACCCGGTGCTGCTGCAGGCCGCTTTCCGGCGCATGCAGGATGAGGGTTATGGCGCCTGCGCCATCGAGGCCTCCAGCATCGGCCTGAAAGAACACCGCCTGGACGGTACGCAGATCCGTGTTGCCCTGTTCACCAATTTCACGCAAGACCACCTCGACTACCACGGCACGATGGAGGCCTACTGGGCTGCCAAGCGCGAGCTCTTCGATCGCGCGGGCCTGCAGGCGGCAGTGGTGAATCTTGACGATGCCAAGGGTGCCGAGCTGGCCGAGGCCCTGCAAGGCCGTCTCGATGTCTGGACCTACGGCCTGAACCGCGAGGCACGCCTGAGTGCGGTGGATCTGCACTACCGCGCCGGCGGCCTGGCGTTCACGCTCAAGGAAGCCGAACAGGCGGTGCTGGTGGAAACCGGCCTGATCGGCGAGTACAACGTCTCCAACTTGCTGGCCGTGATCGGTGGCCTGCGCGCCCTGGGCCATGGCCTGGCCGAGGTGGCCGCCGTGGCCGGCTGCGTCACGCCCGTGCCGGGCCGCATGCAGCGGGTCGGCAACGGCCTGGAGCTGCCCCAGCTGGTGGTGGATTACGCCCACACGCCCGATGCCCTGGACAAGGCGCTCGGCGCCCTGGCCCCGCTGGCTCAGGCGCGCGGCGGCAAGCTGGTCTGCGTCTTCGGCTGCGGCGGTGACCGCGATCGCAGCAAGCGCCCGGCCATGGGCGCCATCGCAGCCCGCCTGGCCGACCGCGTCATCGTCACCAGCGACAACCCGCGCAGCGAGGCGCCGCAGCAGATCCTGGCCGATATCGAAGCCGGCCTGCCGGCTGGTGCCGGCCACCTCAGCGTGGTGGACCGCCGCGAGGCGATCGCCGAAGCCGTGCTGCAAGCGGGCCCGCGCGACGTCATCCTGGTGGCCGGCAAGGGCCATGAGGACTATCAAGAAATTGAGGGTCAGCGCCATCCCTTCTCCGATGTGGACGAAGCGCGCGCCGCCCTGATCCGGAGGGCCGGTCTGTGAGCGCCCAAGCCTTGATGACCCTGGGCCAGGCCCATGCCCTCCTGCTGCCGCTGCTGTCCACGGCGCGCCTGATCGGCTCTCCCGACACGTCCATCCAGCGCGTGCACAGCGACACGCGCAGCCTGGCGCCCGGCGATCTGTTTGTCGCCCTGCGCGGCGAGCGCTTCGATGCGCATGACTTCCTGCCCCAGGCCGCTGCGGCCGGCGCGGTGGCCGCCCTGGCCGAGCGCGGCCTGGCCGAGGCCGGCCTGGCTGGCATCGAGGTGCCGGACAGCAAGCAGGCCTTGGGCCTGCTGGCCCAGGCCTGGCGTGCCCAGGTGCAACTGCCCCTGATTGCCGTCACCGGCAGCAATGGCAAGACCACGGTCACCCAGATGATCGCCAGCATCCTGCGCGCCTGGCATGGCAGCCACTGCCTGGCGACCGAAGGCAATTACAACAACGAGATCGGCGTGCCCCTGACCCTGCTGCGCCTGCGCCAGGACGAGGCGCTGTGGCAGCGCGCGGCCGTGGTCGAGCTGGGCATGAACCACCCGGGCGAGATCGCGCCGCTGGCCGCCTTCGCCTGGCCCACCGTCGCCCTGGTCAACAACGCCCAGCGCGAGCATCAGGAATTCATGCAGACGGTGGAGGCCGCGGCGCGCGAGAACGGCGCCGTGATCGAGGCCCTGGGCCCGACTGGCGTGGCCGTGTTCCCGGCCGAAGATGCCTGCGCACCGATCTGGCTGGAGCTGGCCGGCAGCCGCCCGCATCTGAGCTTTGCCCTGCAGGGCGAGGCCGATGTCACCGGCAGCGCCCGCTGGGTGGACAGCGGCCACTGGGCCCTGGAGCTGCACACGCCCGCCGGCGTGGCGCCGGTGGCCCTGGCGGTGGCTGGTTTGCATAACGTGCGAAATGCACTGGCTGCGGCGGCCTGCGCCCTGGCGGCCGGCGCGCCGCTGGCGGTGATCGCCCGCGGCCTGGAGGACTTCCGCCCGGTCAAGGGTCGCTCGCAGCTCAAGTGCTTCGAGCGTGCCGGTCAGCGCATCACCCTGATCGACGACAGCTACAACGCCAACCCCGACAGCGTGCGCGCCGCCATCGATGTGCTGGCTGAGCTGCCCGGTGACTCCTGGCTGCTGCTGGGCGATATGGGCGAGGTCGGCGACCAGGGCCCGGCCTTCCACCGCGAGGTGGGGGCTTATGCCGCTGAGCGCGGCCTGGCGGCGCTGTGGACCGCCGGTTCGGCCGCGGCCGATGCCGCCGCGGCTTACGGCTCAGGCGCGTGCGCCTTTGCCACCGTGGCGGATCTGCTGGCCGCGCTGGCCGAGTCCGCGCCGACGGTGCAGAACATTTTGATCAAGGGATCTCGCTTCATGCGTATGGAACAAGTGGTCGCTGCCCTGCTGCAGACGGCCGACACGAAAGCGGGGGCCTGAAGACATGCTGCTGACCCTGGCTCAATGGCTGCAAGGCCTTTACCCGGATCTGGGCTTTTTGCGCCTGTTCCAGTACATCACCTTCCGTGCCGTGATGGCCGCCATGACGGCGCTGCTGATCGGCCTGGCCTTCGGCCCCTGGGTGATCCGCCGCCTGACCGAGATGAAGATCGGCCAGCCCATCCGTGAGTACGGCATCCAGCAGCATCTGGCCAAGAACGGCACGCCCACCATGGGCGGTGTGCTGATCCTGATCGGCATCGGCGTCTCGACCCTGCTGTGGTTCGACTGGAGCAACCGCTTTGTCTGGGTGGTGATGTTGGTGACCATGGGCTTTGGCGCCGTGGGCTGGGTCGATGACTGGCGCAAGGTGGTGGACAAGAACCCCGAGGGCATGCGCAGCCGCGAGAAGTTCTTCTGGCAATCGCTGATCGGCCTGGTGGCTGCGCTCTACCTGGCCTTCAGCGTGTCCGAGACCTCCTTCCTGGGCGTGGTGCAGCTGTTCTTCCGCTGGATCAGCAGCGGCTTCTCGACCGACCTGCCACCCAAGGCCGACCTGATCGTGCCCTTCTTCAAGACGGTCAGCTACCCGCTGGGCGTGTTCGGTTTCATCGCGCTGTCATTCTTTGTCATCGTCGGCTGCAGCAATGCGGTCAACTTCACTGATGGGCTCGATGGCCTGGCCATCATGCCGGTCGTGCTGGTGGGCTCGGCCTTGGGTCTCTTCGCCTACCTGACCGGCTCCTCGGTGTTTTCCAAATACCTGCTGCTGCCCTACATCCCGGGCGCCGGCGAGCTGCTGATCTTCTGCGCGGCCATGGCGGGGGCAGGTCTTGCCTTCCTCTGGTTCAACGCCTACCCGGCCCAGGTCTTTATGGGCGATGTGGGCGCGCTGTCCCTGGGCGGTGCGCTGGGCACCCTGGCCGTGATCACGCGCCAGGAAATCGTGCTGGGCATCATGGGCGGTGTGTTCGTGGCCGAGGTGCTCTCGGTCATGCTGCAAGTGACCTGGTTCAAGTACACCAAGAAGAAGTACGGCGAGGGCCGGCGCATCTTCAAGATGGCGCCGCTGCACCACCACTTCGAGAAGTCCGGCTGGAAGGAAACGCAGGTGGTCGTGCGCTTCTGGATCATCACCATGCTGCTGTGCCTGGTCGGCCTGGCCAGCTTGAAACTGCGCTGACGCCATGAAGCATCTTCAAGGCTTGCGCGTGCTGATTCTGGGTCTCGGTGACTCCGGCCTGGCCATGGCCGCCTGGGTGGCGCGCCACGGCGCAGAGCGCATTGCGGTGTGGGACTCGCGCCCGCAGCCGCCGCAGGCTGCGGCCCTGGCCGAGCAGGTGCCGGCCGCCCGTTTCTTCAGCGGCGACTTGTCGGCCGACGAGCTGATCGGCGTGCAGCTGGTGCTCAAGAGCCCGGGCCTGTCGCCCCTGGATGCCCGCCTGCAGCCGCTGCTGAACCAGGCGCGCCAGACCGGCGTGCCGGTGCAAGGCGAGCTCGATCTCTTCGCCCGCGCCCTGGCCGATCTCAAGGCCGAGCGTGGCTATGCGCCGGCCGTGCTGGCCATCACCGGCACCAATGGCAAGACCACCACCACCTGCATGACGGCCTTGCTGGCCGAACGTGCCGGCAAGCGCGTGGCCGTGGCCGGCAATATCGGCCCCAGCATGCTGACGACCCTGGGCGCGGCCCTGGATCTGGAGCCGGCACCGGTGCTGCCGGAAGAAGCGGCGCTGGAGCTTGCAGCTGAGGCCGAGGCGCCAAGTCCGGTGGCCGATGAAGCTGCTGCTCCCGAAGCTGCGACGGAAGCGGTGGAGGCCTCGGCCGAGCCGGCCATCGAGCCTTCGGCTGAACTTGAAACATCTGAACCCGTGCCGGTCGACGCCGTGCCAGCAGCCGCGAGTGCGGACACTGCAGAAGCTGTCAGCACCCTGGACATGGTCGAAGCCCTGCTCGACGAGGCGCCCCTGCCCATCAAGCCGCCGCCGCCCAAGGGCCCGGTCTTCGAGCACCTGCCCGAGGTCTGGGTGCTGGAGCTGTCCAGCTTTCAGCTCGACGGTGTGCAGGGCTTCGAGCCCACGGCCGGCGCGGTGCTCAATCTCACGCAAGACCATCTGGACTGGCATGGCGATATGGCCGCCTACACCCGGGCCAAGGCGTTCGTCTTCGGTCAGAACGGGCTGATGGTCATCAACCGCGACGACCCGGTGGTCGAAGGCCTGGTGCCTGCCGCCGTGATGGTCAAGCAAGGCCGCGGCCGCGCTGCCAAATCGGTGCAGCGCGCCGTGACCCGCTTCGGCCTGGATGCGCCGGACCGCCCGGGCGACTTCGGTCTCGTGGAAGAGGGCGGCATGGCCTGGCTGGTGCGCGCCCGCGAGCAAGACGAAACCCTGAAACGGAAAAAGGGCGAGGACGAGGAGGAGATCACCCTGCAGCGCCTGATGCCCGCCGATGCCCTGCGCGTGCGCGGCCGCCATAACGCCGCCAATGCACTGGCCGCCCTGGCCCTGGCCAGCGCCGCCGGCTGCGCGTTGGCGCCCATGTTGCACGGCCTGCGCGAATACCGCGGCGAACCGCACCGCGTCGAGCATGTGGCCTCGATCGAAGGCGTGGATTTCTACGACGATTCCAAGGGCACCAATGTCGGCGCCACCGTGGCGGCGATCACCGGCCTGGGTGCCGACCGTGCGCCGGCCAAGCTGGTCTTGATCCTCGGCGGCGACGGCAAGGGCCAGGATTTCAGCCCCCTGGCCGCCGGCGTGGCTCGCCATGCCCGCGCCGTGGCCTTGATCGGCCGCGACGGCCCGCAGATCGCTGCCGCCCTGGCCGATTGCGGTGTGCCTCTGCAAGCGCATGAAAGCTTAGAAGCCGCCACGGCCTGGTGCCAGGCACAAGCGCAGAGTGGCGACAGTGTGCTGCTGAGCCCGGCCTGTGCCAGCCTGGACATGTTCCGCAACTACGCCCACCGCGCCGAGGTCTTTGTGGCCGCCGTGCAGCAGCTGGCCGAAGACCGGGGCTTGAGCCTGTGAGCTTCTCCACCATGATCCAGTCCTGGACCGAGCGCCTGCGTGCGCTGTGGGCCGGCAGCAAGGGCGGGGCCGAGAGCGTGCCGGTGCGCGATTGGGTCAGTGTGTCGGCCGGCCAGCCGACCAAGCTCAGCGGTTTCGATGCCACCCTGGTCTGGGTGGTGCTGGCCTTGATGGGCCTGGGCCTGGTGATGGTGTATTCCGCCTCCATCGCCATGCCGGATAACCCACGTTTTGCCAAATACCTGCCCACCCATTTCCTGACCCGCCACATCGTGGCGATCTCCTTCGGCTTGGTCGCAGCCTTGATCACGGTGCAGGTGCCGGTGTCCACTTGGGAGCGCTTTGCCCCTTGGATGTTTGTGTTGGCCCTGGTCTTGCTGGTGGCGGTACTGATCCCCGGCGTGGGCAAGGTGGTTTATGGTGCGCGGCGCTGGATTCCGCTGGGCGTGATGAACTTCCAGCCCTCGGAACTGGCCAAGATGGCGATTGCCATGTACGCGGCCAGTTACATGATGCGCAAGATGGATGTGAAGGAGAACTTCTTCCAGGCCGTCTGGCCCATGGCCGTGTCGCTGGCCATCGTCGGCGTGCTGCTGCTGGCCGAGCCGGACATGGGTGCCTTCATGGTGATCGCGGCTATCGCCATGGGCATCTTGTTCCTGGGCGGCGTCAACGGCCGCATGTTTTTCCTGATCGTGGCCGTGCTGGTCGGCGCCTTTGTGCTGATGATCACCTTCAGCGAGTTCCGCCGCGAGCGCATCTTTGCCTACCTCAACCCCTGGGACGAGAAGTACGCCCAGGGCAAGGCCTACCAGCTGACGCATTCCCTGATCGCACTGGGCCGCGGCGAATGGCTGGGCCAGGGCCTGGGCAGCAGTGTCGAAAAGCTGCACTACCTGCCCGAGGCGCACACCGACTTTCTGCTCGCCGTGATCGGCGAAGAGCTGGGCTTTGTCGGCGTGGCACTGGTCATCATTGCTTTCTTCTGGCTTTCGCGCCGGCTCTTTCATATCGGCCGCCAGGCCATCGCCCTGGACCGCGTGTTCGCCGGCCTTTATGCGCAAGGCATCGGCATCTGGGTGGGCGGCCAGGCCTTCATCAATATGGGCGTGAACCTGGGCGCGCTGCCGACCAAGGGCCTGACCTTGCCACTGATGAGCTTTGGCGGTTCTGCCATCTTGATGAACTGCGTGGCCTTGGCCATCGTGCTGCGGATAGACATCGAGAATAGGCAGCTCATGCGCGGAGGCCGAGCATGAGTACAAAGCACCTCGTCATCATGGCGGCCGGCACCGGCGGCCACATCATCCCGGGCCTGGCCGTGGCCGAGGAGATGAAGCGCCGCGGCTGGAGCGTCAGCTGGATGGGCACCGAGCTCGGCATGGAAAACAAGCTGGTGCCGCCCACGGGCATCCCCCTCGATCGCCTGGCCTTTGCCGGCCTGCGCGGCAAGGGGCTGCTGCACTCAGTCAAGGGTGTGTTCAAGCTGGCACAGGCTTTTGTGCAGAGTCGTCAGGTGTTCGTGACGCGCAGCGCTGATGCGGTGCTGGGCATGGGCGGTTATGTCTGCTTCCCCGGTGGCTTGATGGCTTGGTTGATGCGCCGGCCGCTGATGCTGGTCAATGCCGATGCGGCCATGCTGCTGAGCAACCAGAGCCTCAAGCCCATGGCACAGACCATTGCCTTCGGTTTCGACGGCGCGGCTGCGGCCTCGACCAGCAAGGCCGTGGTCACCGGCAACCCGGTGCGCGCCGAGATCGAAGCCCTGGCGCCGCCGGCCCAGCGCTATGCCGGCCGCAGCGGCCCGCTGCGTGTGCTGGTGGTGGGCGGCTCCTTGGGCGCGCGCGCCATCAATGATCTGCTGCCTAAAGCCCTGGCTCTGTGGCCTGCCGATCAGCCCCGCCCGCAAGTGGTCCATCAGACCGGCCAGGCCAATCTGGCCGCAGTGCAGGCGGCCTACAAGGCGGCCGGTGTGCAGGCCGACATCCGGCCCTTCATCGATGACATGGCGGCCGAGCTGGGCGCGGCCGATGTGATGCTGTGCCGCGCCGGTGCGGTGACGGTCAGCGAAATCTGCGCCGCCGGCCTGGCCTCGGTGCTGGTGCCGCTGGTGGTGAGCACCACCTCGCATCAGCGCGACAACGCCCGTTTCATGGCCCAGCATGGCGCGGCCGTGCACCTGCCGCAAGAAGAGATGACGGCCGAAGGGCTGAAGCAATTGCTGCAAGGCATGGACCGAGAGCATTTGCTGGCCATGGCCGACAAGGCCCGGACGCTGGCCCGGCCGCGCGCCGCCTCGCGGGTGGCCGATGAGATTGAAAAGATGACAGGTGCCCGCTCATGAAACACGCCTTGCAACGCATTCACTTCGTGGGCATCGGCGGCGCCGGCATGAGCGGCATTGCCGAGATCCTGCAAGCCCAGGGCTACCGCGTCTCGGGCTCGGACCAGTCCGACAGCGCCACCTTGCAGCGCCTGGCCAGCCTGGGCCTGCGCGTGCAGATCGGTCATGCGGCCGAGCACATCGGCGATGCCCAGGTGGTGGTCACCTCCACGGCCGTGCGCGCCGACAACCCCGAGGTGCTGGCCGCCCGCGCGCGCCACATCCCGGTGGTGCAGCGCGCCGTCATGCTGGCCGAGCTGATGCGCCAGCAAAAAGGCATCGCCATCGCCGGCACCCATGGCAAGACCACGACCACCTCCCTGGTCACCGATGTGTTGATCGAGGCCGGCCAGGACCCGAGCTTTGTGATCGGCGGCAAGCTGGCCAGCGCCGGCGCCAACTCGCGTCTGGGGCGGGGCGAGTTCATCGTCGTCGAAGCCGACGAGTCCGATGCCTCCTTCCTCAAGCTGCTGCCCATGCTGGCCGTCGTCACCAATATCGACGCCGACCACATGGACACCTACGGCCATGATTTCGCCCGCCTGAAGCTGGCCTTTGTCGATTTCCTGCACCGCATGCCTTTCTACGGCGCGGCGGTGATGTGCGCCGACGATGCCGGCGTGCGCTCCATCCTGCCGCTGCTTTCGCGCCCGGTGGTGACCTACGGCTTCGACGAAGACCTCGATGTGCGCGCGGTCGATATGCAAGCCCTGTCGGGTGGCGGCATGCGCTTCACTGTGCAGCGCCAGGGCCGACCCGATCTGCCGGTGGTGTTGAATTTGGCAGGTCGGCACAACGTCTTGAATGCACTGGCCGCGATCGCCGTGGCCGACGAGCTGGAGTTGCCTGACGCGCCGGTGCTGGCCGCGCTGGCCAAGTTCGGTGGCGTGGGCCGGCGCTTCCAGCGCTACGGCGAGCTGCCGGCGGCGGGTGGTGGCCAATTCAGCCTGGTCGATGACTACGGCCACCATCCGGTGGAGATGGCGGCAGTGTTGGCAGCCGCGCGCGGCGCCTTCCCGGGCCGCCGCCTGGTGCTGGCCTTCCAGCCTCACCGCTACACCCGCACGCGCGACTGCTTTGCCGAGTTCGTGCGCGTGATCGCCGGCTTCGACGCCGTGCTGCTGACCGAGGTGTACGCCGCCGGTGAGGGCGTGATCGCCGGCGCCGATGGCCGCGCGCTGCTCGCCTCGCTGGAGAAGACCTCGCTGGCCGAGGTGAGTTTTGTCGACGACGTCGCCGCCCTGCCGCAGGCCATTGCCGCGGCGGCGCGTGCCGACGACGTTGTGATCGTGATGGGCGCTGGCTCCATCGGTGCCGTGCCGGCACAAACCGTGACTTTTCTGAAGGGTGTCCAAGAGTGAACGCACTGCTGACACAAGTGGGGCGGGCCGAGCGCCGGGCCGCTCCCAAGCCGGACCGCATCCCCTTGGGGGATCGTTCGACGTACTCGGCGAACGAGGGGCTGTCATGAAACTGGATCTGAATATCGATCCGAAATCGCTAGGCAAGGTGGCCGTGCTGATGGGCGGCGACTCGGCCGAGCGCGAGGTTTCGCTGACCATGTCGGGTCCGGGCGTGCTCAAGGCCTTGCGCGGGCAAGGCGTGGATGCGCATGGCTTCGACCCTTCCGAGCGGCCGCTGCAAGTGCTCAAGGACGAGGGCTTCGACCGCTGCTTCATCGCCCTGCATGGCCGTCACGGCGAAGACGGCACGGTCCAAGGTGCGCTGGAACTGCTGGGCATTCCCTACACCGGCTCGGGTGTGATGGCCTCCAGCATTGCCATCGACAAGATCATGACCAAGCGCCTGTGGCTGGCCGATGGCCTGGCCACGCCGCGCTATGTCAAGCTCAAGAAGAGCGCCATCAGCCGCGAGAACTGCATGGCCATCCCGGACCAACTGGGCCTGCCGGTCTTCGTCAAGCCGCCGCACGAGGGCTCGACCATCGGCATCAGCAAGGTCGAAGGCTATTCGCAGATGCAAGAGGCGGTTGAGCTGGCCGCGCGCTACGACGACGAGATCCTTTGCGAGGAATTCATCGACGGCCCCGAGCTCACCTGCCCGGTGCTGGGCGAGGGCGACACCGCCGTGGCTCTGCCGGTGGTGCAGATCGAAGCCGTCGGCGGCAACTACGACTACCAGAACAAGTACTTCACCGACACCACCCGCTACCTGACCGACACCCTGGGCATTGAGCTCGAGCGCGAGGTGCGTGAGTTGACCCTGGCCGCTTACCGCTCGCTGGGCTGCCGCGGCTGGGCGCGCGCTGACGTGATGCTGCGCAAGCGGGACAACAAGCCCTTCTTGCTTGAAATGAACACCTCGCCGGGCATGACCTCGCATTCCCTGGTGCCGATTTCGGCCAAGGCTGCTGGCATCTCTTACGAGCAGCTGTGCATGTGGGTGCTGTCCCAGGCGCGTCTGGACGGCCAGGTGCCGGCCAAGCAGGCCTGACCGAGCCCGGGCTCCAAACAAAAAACCATGCGCGCCTCCGCCACCCTCAGCAGCAGCTTGCCGCCCGACATCCGCCTGATGAATGCGGTGACGGCCTTGCTGCTCGCGGGTGCATTCCTGCTGGCGGCTGGGCTCAGCCTGCGCTGGGTCTCGCGCCAGCCGGTGTTTGCCATTCGTGCCATTCAGGTGGAAGGCGATGTTGCGCGCAACAGCGCCGCGTCCTTGCGCGCCAATGCGCTGCCGGGCCTGTCGGGTTCCTTTCTGAGCATGAGCTTGCAGCAGGGGCGCGAGGCTTTCGAGGCCGTGCCTTGGGTGCGCAGCGCGGTGGTGCAGCGGGTCTGGCCGAACCAGCTCAAGGTCCGGCTCGAGGAGCACCGGCCGGCCGCTTACTGGGAAACCAAGGCGGAAGGTGCCGACGCCCAAAGCGACGCGACGGTGGAGCGGCGCCTGGTCAACAGCTTCGGCGAGGTGTTTCAGGCCAATCTCGGCGATGTCGAAGATGAAAACCTGCCCGTGTTGGCCGGTCCGGCAGGCACAGCGAGCGCCATGCTGAGCATGTGGCAGCGCCTGCAGCAAGCCAGTCGCAGTCTGGACGAGCGGGTCGAACGCCTGGATCTCTCGGGTCGCGGCTCCTGGCGCATCAATCTTGAAAAAGGCGCCGTCGTGGAACTCGGCCGCGGCAGCGAGGACGAGGTGCTGGAGCGCTACGGGCAACTGCTTCGCACAGTGACCCAGATCACCTCACGCTATCAGGCGCCACTGCTGTCGGCGGATTTGCGCCATGCCGATGGTTATGCCCTGCGTCTGCAAGGCATTGGCACGGTCGCCAAGCCGGTCAAAACCAACAAACCCGCGGCCAAGCCGGCCAAACCCGCCAGCGCGGGAACCATAAGAAACTGAAGGAAGAACAAGCATGGCCAAGGAATACAAGGATTTGGTCGTTGGGCTCGATATCGGCACGGCCAAGATCATGGCCGTGGTGGCCGAGGTGCTGGGCAATGGTGAATTGCGCATCGCCGGCCTCGGCGTGGCCAGCTCGAATGGTTTGAAACGCGGTGTGGTAGTCAATATTGACGCCACCGTGCAATCGATCCAGCAGGCCTTGAAAGAGGCCGAAATGATGGCCGACTGCAAGATTTCCCGGGTTTACACCGGCATCACCGGCAGCCATATCCGCGGCCAGAATTCCACCGGCATGGTCATCGTGCGCGACAAGGAAGTGACACCGGTCGATGTCGCCCGGGTCGTGGAAACCGCCAAAGCCATCAATATTCCCAACGACCAGCGCCTGCTGCTGGTGGAGCCGCAGGAATTCGTGATTGACGGCCATGAGGTCAAGGAACCGATCGGCATGAGCGGCGGCCGTCTGGAAGTGAAGGTCCATATTGTCACCGGCGCGCAAAGTGCGGCGGAAAACATCGTCAAGTGCGTGCGCCGCTGCGGCCTGGAAGTCGACCAACTGGTTTTGAATTCCAGCGCCTCCAGCCTGGCTGCCTTGACCGCCGACGAGCGCGATCTCGGCGTCGCCCTGGTCGACATCGGCGCCGGCACCACCGATGTGGCGATCTTCACCGGCGGCTCGATCCGCCATACCGCCGTCATCCCCATTGCTGGTGATCTGATCACCAGCGATATCGCCATGGCCCTGCGCACGCCGACCAAGGATGCCGAGGAAATCAAGGTCGAATATGGCGTCGCCAAACAAATGCTGGCCGACCCGGCCGACCAAGTCGAAGTGCCCGGTTTGGGCGATCGCGCGCCTCGAATGCTTTCAAAACAAGCACTTGCCGGCGTTATTGAACCCAGAGTCGAGGAAATATTCTCGCTGGTGAATCAAGTCATCCGCGAAAGTGGGTATGAGGAACTGTTGTCTTCGGGGATTGTCCTGACCGGCGGATCAGCGGTGATGCCCGGTATGGTGGAACTCGCCGAGGACATATTCCTGAAACCCGTGCGCCGCGGCAACCCGACCTATAGCGGTGCTTTGTTCGACATGGTTTCGAACCCGCGTTCGGCCACGGTCATGGGTTTGCTGGAAGAGGCGCGGTTGTCGCGCACCCGGGGTTTGAAGGCGGCGCAACAAGCCGGTTCCATGAAAACCTTGTTCGGCCGGGCCAAGGATTGGTTCCTGGGTAACTTCTGAAATTCACATCTGCTTACCGGATGGGTAAGGCGGTACTGGTTTAACTGTCGGAAAACAACGGCAGCGCGTGAAAAAAAGGGTCATCCCTATAGTTTTTCGGGCTTAGCGGCGGCACAATTGCTCAAGGAGAATTGATTATGGCGATCGAGATGATCGAAGAGTTTGACCAAGGCACCCAAATCAAGGTGATTGGTGTTGGCGGCGGCGGCGGCAACGCGGTGGACCACATGATCGCGCAGGGCGTGATGGGTGTGGAATTCATCTGCGCCAACACCGATGCTCAAGCCCTGAACCGATCCAAGGCGGACCAGCTCTTGCAGCTGGGCAGCACCGGCCTCGGCGCTGGCGCCAAGCCTGAAATGGGCAAGGCCGCGGCGGAAGAGGCTGAAGCGCGCATCCGCGAGTCCATCCAGGGCGCGCACATGCTCTTCATCACCGCCGGCATGGGCGGCGGCACCGGCACCGGTGCGGCACCAGTCATCGCCCGCGTGGCCAAGGACATGGGCATCCTCACCGTCGGTGTGGTGACCAAGCCTTTCGAATTCGAAGGTGGCCGTCGCTCCAAGGCTGCCGATGCTGGCTTGGCCGAACTCGAAGCCAATGTCGACTCGCTGATCGTCGTGCTGAACGACAAGCTGCTGGATGTGCTGGGTGATGATGTCACGCAGGATCAGGCCTTTGCGCATGCCAATGACGTGCTGAAGAATGCTGTTGGCGGCATTTCCGACATCATTCACATCCCCGGCTTGGTCAACGTCGACTTCGAAGACGTCAAGACGGTGATGAGCGAGCCCGGCAAGGCCATGATGGGCACGGCGCAAGCCAGTGGTCCGGACCGCGCCGCCAAGGCGGCGGAAGCGGCTGTCGCTTGCCCGCTGCTGGAAGGCATCGATCTGTCCGGCGCCCGTGGCGTTCTGGTGCTGATCGCGGCCAGCCGCGCCAACTTCAAGCTGAGTGAATCCCGCAACGCGATGAACGCCATCAAGCGTTACGCCTCGGAAGACGCACATGTCATCTACGGCACGGCTTATGACGAATCCTTGGGCGATGCCCTGCGGGTGACGGTCATCGCCACCGGCCTGTCTTCGCAGCGTGCGCGTCAGCAAGCGCCCTTGCAGGTGGTGCAGCAGCAGGTGCAGACGCAGCTGCGCACGGGCACCTATGACGTGCCGGTCCTGACCGACCACGTCAAGATGCAGGCCGGCACGACGGTGGCGCAAGCCGGCGGTCTGGGCCTGGGCGGCATGGGCGGTGTCAGCAGCGGCGTGGCCTCGGGTCTCGGTGCTGATCTGGGTGCCTCGCACAGCGTCTGGCGCCACGGCCGTACCGCGGCCGCCACCAAGGTCGAGGCCCTGTCCTCGAACGGCATGGACGAGATCGAGATCCCGGCCTTCTTGCGCAAGCAAGCGGACTGAGCGAACTCGGCGAATATCGGGCCCTGTTGCTCGAACCAGAAAACGGACCCTGCGGGGTCCGTTTTTGTTGCGGCAGTGCATGCTCAGGCGCGCGCTGCCCTTGATGCGGTGCTCGACCCAAGAGAGTCAGTCCTTGCGCCTGTGGCATGCTCCTGCTTTGGGCCGCAGCGGGCAGGGCACAGCAAGGCATGAGCGACATTTTTCGAGCAGCATGGATCGGAGCTCTTCGGGGCTTTGGCTGGGTGTCGGGCGTGGCAGCCTTGGCCTGGATGGCCGCTTTGTTGCTGCTCGCGGGGCCGGCTGTTGTGCATGCGCAAGGCCAGTCGCAGTCCCTAGCCCAGGTGCAGATGCAGGCCCTGGCCTTGAAGGATCTGCCTGCGAAGAACAATGGCGAGCAGGCATTCAGCGCCGACCGCGCGATCAGCGTCTGGAACCGTGAAGATCTCGATGCCTGGTGGGCGGCGCTGCGCTCGATGGAAGGCACGCATGGCATCCTGCCGGCGCGCTTGCAGCCGCCGGCCGACGCGGCCGCCTGGTCCACGGTCAGCCTGCCTGATGTCAGGCCACGGGTGTCCCACGCGAGTGCTTCTGTTCCTGCCGGCCAGGCTCGCAGTTATGAAATGCGCTGGTATCGCTTGCGCTACGCGCCACCCCAGGGACGCTGGCCGACCAGTGTGGCGCTGTACATGCCGCGCTTGTCGGCCATGTCGGCCGCCGTGCTCGTCAAGACCGATGAAGGCTGGCGTCAGGTCTTTGACAACCAGTACGGTGCGCGGGAGCAATGGGTGCGGCCGCTCTGGGCCTTGTTTCCGCCGGCGCTGACCGAGCTGCACCAGAATCGCAGCATCGAGTTGGTGGTGGCCGTGCCGGTTCTGCACGGGAGCTTTTTCTCGGTGTCCACCGTCTGGTTGGGCGCCCGGGAGGACTTGGAGAGCCTGCCGCGCCAGCGCTGGATGCTGCAGATCGGCGCGCCTCAGGCCATCAGCCTGACCCTGGTTACGCTGGGCTTGTTCTCCCTGGCCCTGTGGGTGAGGCGTCGCAGCGAGCCGGCTTATCTGCTGTTTGCTCTGGCCTCGGTGGCCTGGCTGCTGCGCAATCTGCACTACCACCTCAACCTGCCGCGCTCGCCACTGGGCCTGGAGTGGTTCTGGTGGATGACCCATGCTTCCATGTCCTGGGTGATGCTGCTGACCTTCATGTTTGCCTTGCGCTTTGCCCGGCGCCCGTTCCCGCGCCTGGAGCGTGCAGTGGCCCTGGTAGTGTTGGCCGGAAGCTTGCTGACCTTGCCTTTGTTCGGCCTGGCGCCCGACCCGGTGTTCCAGCAAGCCCTCAATGCCTTGGTCAGCGTGCTGGGGACGGTTTTCGTTGGTGTCGTGGCCCTGCGCGAGGGCAGCCGGGAATTGCGTTTGATCGCCATCAGCCTCGCCCTGAGCCTGGTGCTGGGGGTGCACGATGTGATCTTGCTGGCTGGCTTGGCCTGGCCCGAGCACATCTATCTGATGCCGTATGCGACCCTGATCATCGTCGCCAGCTTTCTCTATGCCGTGCAACGCCGCTATATCGGGGCCCTTGAAGAGGTCGAGCAGCTCAATGCCTGCCAGGCGCAACGCTTGCAGCAGCAAAGCGATGAACTGCTGGCTCAGCATGAGCGCCTACGCGAGGCGGAGAGGCAGCAGGCCTTGCTGATGGAGCGCCAGCGTCTGATGCAGGACATGCACGATGGCCTGGGCTCCTCGCTGCTCTCGGCCATGGTGGCGGTGGAGCAGGGCCGCATGGAGCAGGACAAGGTGGTCGAGGTCTTGCGCGAATGCGTGGACGACTTGCGCCTGGTGATCGATTCGCTGGAGCCGGTCGGCCATGATCTGGTGTCGCTGCTGGCCACCATGCGTTACCGCCTGGGCAAGCGTTTGCAGGTCGGTGGCCTGAGCCTAGAATGGGATGTGCAAGACCTGCCCCCACTGGCTTGGCTGGAGCCGCCCGACGCCTTGCATGTGCTGCGCCTCTTGCAGGAAGCGCTGAGCAATGTGCTCAAGCATGCCAAGGCTTCGCGGGTGCGCATGGTGACGCGCAACCAGGGCAGCTATGTCGAGATCCGGGTCGAGGACGACGGCGAAGGCTTCGATCTCGACACCGCCCAGCGCGGCCGCGGCCTGAAGAGCCAGCAGCGCCGGGCGCAGCGTTTGGGCGGATCGCTCAAGATCGAGTCCAGCCCCGGCCAGGGCACCCGCCTGAGCCTGCGCCTGCCGGTGCAGCGCCCCATGGCCCCGCCTCAGCAAGGCGCGGCCTGATCGCCGACAATCGAGGCATGCTGAAACAAAGAACCCTGAAGGCCTTGACCCGGGCGGTGGGCGTGGGCATCCACAGCGGGCAGCGCGTCGAACTGACCCTCAGGCCGGCGGCGCCTGACACCGGCATCGTCTTCCGCCGCGTTGACCTGTGCACACCGGTGGACATTCCCGTGCGCCCCGATACCGTCTGCGACACCCGCATGGCCACCACCATCAGCCCCGGCGGCGACCCCGGCGCGCCCAAGGTACAGACGATCGAGCACCTGCTCTCGGCCTGCGCCGGTCTGGGTCTGGACAATCTTTACGTGGACATCAATGCCGACGAGGTGCCCATCCTCGACGGCTCGGCCGCCAGCTTTGTCTATCTGCTGCAGAGCGCCGGCATCGAGCAGCAGAACGCCGCCAAGAAGTTCCTGCGCGTCAAGAAGGCGGTGGAAGTGCGCCAGGGCGAGGGCAAGCGCCTGATGTGGGCGCGTCTGGAGCCGCACCACGGCTACACCCTGAGCTTCCAGATTGAGTTCGACAACCCGGCCGTGTCGGCCACCGGCCAGCAGTATGTCTTCGACATGGGCTCGGGCCAGTACAAAAAGGAAATCGCCCGTGCCCGCACCTTCGGCATGACCAGCGATATCGAGCTGATGCGCTCGCGTGGGCTGACCCTCGGCGGCTCCATGGACAACGCCATCGTGGTCGATGACTACCGTGTGCTGAACGCTGACGGACTCCGTTATGACGACGAGTTCGTCAAGCACAAGATCCTCGACGCCATCGGCGATATGCAGGTGGCGGGCTATCCGCTGCTGGCCGCCTACACCTCGTTCAAGGGCGGTCATGCCCTGAACAACAAGCTGGTGCGTGCCTTGCTGGCCGATGCTGAGGCCTACGAGCTGGTCACTTTCGAGGACGAGGCGCGCGCGCCGCAAGGCTTCGCGCAGCTGGCACCGGCGTGGTGATCTGTTTCCTGCGGCCGCGGCAGCGGGCGCTCAGGCCAGGAGTGTGCTCATGATGATCTTTCGCCTCGTCGCGGGCCTGCTGATGTTTGCCGGCATCGTCAGCTTTGCCATCTACATCGCCACTGGGCAGAAGGTCTGGCGGCAGCGCGGCCTGCTCATCGTCAAATGGACGCTGCTGGCCGCGCTGGGCTTTTTCGCGGTGCTGGTGCTGGAGCGGCTGGCCCTGATGCTGTGAAGCCGCTGCCCCAGCTGCGCGTGACTTACTGCGGCGTGTAGCTGACCTTCAGCTGGTAGTTGCCGGCGCTATAGCCTTTCAGCAAGACATAGACATCGCTGTTGGCTGCGGCGCTGATGCTGCAGGTCTCGATGGCGGTGCTGCCATCGCTCTTGCAGTCATAGCTGGCGGTCGTGGGCACGGTGGCTTTCTTGACGAACAAGTCGATGTCGCCGGTGCCGGTGGTGCTGGCCTTGAAGGTGCCGCCGGCCTTGACCCTGAAGGGGCCGAAGCTTTTGGTCTGGTTCTTGGTCAGGCTGCCGCTGAAGTTTTCCACCTTGTCTCCAGGCGGCGGCGTGCCTGTGCCGTCGGCACCCAACTCCACCGCATAGGCCAGGGCCATGCGCGCGAACTTGAGCGAGTGCTCGGCATTGCTGCCCGTGTTGGCATAGGTGTCGTTGGCGGTGTGAATGCGCGGGTTGCTGGTTGAGAACGAGGCCTCGAAGGGCATGGTGGCGTAATAGCCCTGGGCGCTCCAGCTGGCATGGTCCGAACAGGCATAGCCGCAGCGGTCGGTGCCGATCTTGAGCGTGGGCAGATAGGTCTTGATCAGATTGGTGACAAAGGTGTTCTGGCCGGCATCGGTGTAGTCGGTGAAGATGTAGATGTCATTCGCGGCGCCCTTGTAATTGGTCATGTCCAGTTGCATGACCCCGACCACGTTGGTGTTGGCCGCTGCGTAGCTGCGTGCGATCTCGGCCGAACCCCGCAGGCCCACCTCTTCCGCCGCGTAGGCCATGAATTTCAGGGTGCGCCGAGGCTTGAAGTTATTGGCCACCAGGGTGCGGATGATCTCGGTCAGGCTGGCAACCCCGGAGGCGTCGTCGTCGGCGCCAGGCGCGCGGGTGCTTTCGCCGGTGGCGGAGCCGGCAATTGAATCCAGGTGTGCGCCCAGAACGACATGTTGGGCCGCGTTGTCCGTGCCCTTGAAGGTCAGGATGACCGACTTCTGCGGCCAGCTGGCATGGGTGAACTGCTCCACGGTGATGTCACTGCGGCCGCCGGCCAGATTGGTCCAGCGGTTCTTCAGCCAGGTCGATGCGGCGGTGCCGCCGCTGGTCGTGTAGTAGCGGTTGGTGTTGGCCGAGAGGTCGAGGATGGTCTGGCCGATATTGCTGGCCTGCATCTGCGCCAGCATGGGCATGACCAGGGCTTGCTGGTCAATCACATAACTGGGTCTGATGGCGGCTAGCAGGGCCTGCTTGGGCCGGCTCAGGGCATTCAGGCTGCGCTGACCCTCGGCCTGGCTGGCGTGGAACATAAAGCCGCCGCAGCGGTGCAATTTGTCGTGCACAGCGGCTGACAGCTCACCCAGCATGCTTTCCTCCACCTCGACCAAATGCACGCGCTCGGGCGGGCGCGCGCCCGTGGCGCTGCTTTCAGCTTCGCTCACCGAGGCCAATGCACTGACGCTGGCCGAGGAGCGCGCGGCAGGATATGCGCGCTGCAGCTCCTTGAAGGCGGCATCGCCCAGGCTGATCCAGACCTTGTTGCTGGCCGCGGGCTTGCTGGCGTTTGTGGCCTGGGCCAGGGCGCTGGGGCTGAGCAGGGGGCTGAGTGCCAGCAGGCCGGCCAGAGCCGGGGCCAGCCAGGCGTGTGGGCGCGAATGAGAGTGCAGGGTGGGCATGTTCAAGGTCTCCTTGTGGGGTGTGGGGGCAAGCCTGCGCCGGCCGGCGCAGGCGCCAGTGCCGCTTGGGGCTTGCCTCAGAACGCGGGTTCGCCGCGGCTTCGGCCAGCCGGTGTTGATGGCCTCGCCGAGCGCGCAACCATCGTCCCAAAGGCCCCCTCCCCGAAATTGGGGCGAATGCGGATGTCAGTTCTTACAGCTTGTGCGGAAACCGCCCTTCACTAGGATTCGCTCCCACTGACCGGCTGCCTTCAAACGTGGCGGGCGGCGGCTGTGGCGATGGTTGCTGCGGCACGGCGACCGGGGTCAGACGGTGAGGGGTATGGCCTTGCGATCCAGGGTTTGACCTTACCGGCCCGCAAGCCACTCACCGGTCTGCCGGGTCTACAAATATGGGCTGACAAGCCTTCATTCCTAGGAGTCGAACCACCATGCAAGCAACTTTCAAACTCTTGGCCCGCAGCGCACTGCTGGCCTCCGCCGCTTCCCTGGCCTGCCAGGCCATGGCGGCTGACCGCGTCGAACTCGAAGGCGCTGACCTGGCACGCGTCGGCCTGGTGGCCGCCCGCGGCGTCACCGGCCCGGCCGCCCTGGGCCTGGCTGCCGACGAGCTCAAGCCCCTGCGCAGCCAGACCTACTCCAGCGGCCTGGTGGTCACCCGCTACGAGCAGCACTACCAAGGCGTGCCCATCTGGGGCGAAGCCGTGGTCGAGCACCTGTCCAAGGGCAGCCGCACGCCCAGCTTCTCGGGCGCTCTGGTTCGCAACATCAACCAAGACCTGGGCCATGTGCAGCCCAGCCTGAGCGAGCAAGCCGTGTTGGCCGTGGCCAAGAGCCGCGCCAAGGAAGCATCCAAGGTGGGCAAGACCAGCAACGAGCAGGTCAAGCTCTTCGTCAAGCTCAACGAGCGCAACGTCGCCCAGCTGGTCTACCTGGTCTCCTTCCTGACCAGCCACGGCGATGAGCCCAGCCGCCCGCACCTGCTGATCGACGCCAACAGCGGCGCCGTGCTTGAGCAGTGGGAAGGCCTGAACCACGCCAACGCCACCGGCCCCGGCGGCAACACCAAGACCGGCAAGTACGAATACGGCACCACCTACGGCCCCCTGGTCGTGACCACCGATTGCCAGATGAACAGCGGCAACGTCATCACCGTCGACCTGAGGGGCGGTACCAGCGGCAGCACCCCCTACAAGTTCACCTGCCCACGCAACGAGTACAAGCTGACCAACGGCGCCTACTCGCCGCTGAACGACGCGCATTACTTCGGCAATGTGGTCTTCAATATGTACCAAGGCTGGTTCAACATCCGCCCGATCAGCCAGACTCTGTACATGAAGGTGCACTACAGCAGCAACTACGAGAACGCCTTCTGGGACGGCTCGGCCATGCACTTCGGTGACGGCGCGTCCACCTTCTACCCCCTGGTGTCGCTGGATGTGTCCGCGCACGAAGTCAGCCACGGCTTCACCGAGCAGAACTCGGGCCTGGTGTACTCCAACCAGTCGGGTGGCATCAACGAGGCCTTCTCCGACATGGCCGGTGAAGCGGCTGAGTACTTCATGAAGGGCACGAACGACTGGCTGGTCGGCAGCGAGATCTTCAAGGCCTCCGGCGCCCTGCGCTATTTCGCCGACCCGACCCGTGACGGCCGCTCGATCGGCAATGCCAGTGCCTATCGTGCAGGCATGGACGTTCACCATTCGAGTGGTGTCTTCAACAAGGCCTTCTACCTGCTGGCCACCAAGGCCGGCTGGAACACCCGCAAGGCCTTCGAAGTGATGGTCGATGCCAACCGCCTGTACTGGACGGCCAGCAGCACCTTCAACCAAGGCGCTTGCGGTGTCGAAAAGGCCGCCACCGCCCGCGGCTACGCCACGGCCGATGTCACCGCTGCCTTCTCGGCTGTGGGCGTCAGCTGCGGCACCACGCCGCCGCCGGCCGCCATCCCCCTGACCAAGGGCGTGGCCAAGACCGGCATCAGCCTGGCCAAGGGTGCCAAGCTGACTTACACCCTGGTGGTGCCGACCGGTGCCAAGAATCTGACCTTCAAGCTCTCGGGCGGCACGGGTGATGGCGACATCTACCTGAAGTTTGGCTCGGCTCCGACCACGACCAGCTTCGAGCTGAAGTCGGATGGTTCGACCAACACCGAGACCATCACGGTCGCCGCCCCCAAGGCTGGCACCTACTACCTGCTGCTGAATGCCTACTCGGCAGTCACAGGCACCAGCTTGGTCGCCAACCACAACTGAGTTTGAGCGCTGCCGCGGCCTTCGGGCCGTGGCTGTCTGCTGAATCACGGCAAGGCCGGTCCTGACATGCGCAGGATCGGCCTTGCTTTTTGTGCTTTGGGCGCCAGCGCGGGTGGTGCGAAGATCGCGGCTCCGAATCTAGCCGCCGCTCGGTGGGACGCACGTTCATGACTTCTTCTTCTGGCTCGCAAGACCGGGACGCCGACGCGCTCCCGCCACCCGGCGCAGAGGTGCCCGTCGAAGCCGGACCGGCTCTGGATGCGGCGCAGGGTCAGGAAACCGAGGGCGCAGCAGCCATCGACCCGGAGGAAGCGGAGCGCTTGGCCGCCCAGCGCGAGGCCGAGGAAAAAGAGGCCGCCGAACGCGAGGCCCGCTTGCAGCGCCTGATGCAGAAGATCGCTGCTCACGCCGACTTCGCGTCCATGAAGGATTCGGTCCGCTCCATGCAAAAGGTCAGCCGCTCCGAGAAGGCGCACACCCGCGCCCTGACCGGCGAGATCTCCAACGACATTGCCATGACCGGCAAACTGTTGCGTCTGGTCAACGCCGCGTTTTACAGCTCGGCCGGTGGCGGCAGCATCACCAGCATGGAGCGTGCGGTCGCCTTGATGGGCTTCCAGACCATCGGCATGGTGGCCAGCTCTCTGATGTTGTTCGAGCGCCTGCCCAAGACGGCCGACGGCAACCGCCTGCGCCAGGAGTTCGGCCGCGCTCAGATGGCGGCCTTGCTGGCGCATGAGATGTGCAACAGCAGCAAGCACATCGAGGGCGCTTACTTGAATGCCCTGTTCCAGAACCTCGGCAGCATGCTGGCCGGCATGCACTTCGCCGAGGACACAGCCGCGATCGAGGCGCGCCTGCAAGCCGAGGGCTTGCTTGAAGGCGAATCGGCCTGGCACGACAAGCGCGAAAAACTCGCCCGCCAGCAATGGGGCCTGGGCTTCGAGGAGATCGGCGTCGAGGTGGCCAAGAGCTGGGGCTGGCCCGAATCGGTCCGCGTGGCCATGCGCAGCCTGGCGCCCAGCAGCCTGGAGCGGCCGGCCGGGCCTGAGGAATACCAGCGCGTGCTTTGCACCGCGGCCAACCGCTTGGCCGGTGACTTGCTGCGCCTGCCCGGCGGCGGCAATGCCGAGGAGCGGGCCGAGGCGCGCAAAGCCTGTGTCGACCGCTTTGCCGCGGAGATGGGCGTGCCGCTGAATCTCGACCCCGAGGTCTTGCCCGCCGTGGTCGAGCAGGTCAAGCTGGTCTGGGACGATCTGGCCAAGACCCTGGGCTTCGACCCGGTAGCCGTGCCGGTCAAAGCCAAGACCGCCGAAAAGGCGTCCGAAAAAGCGCCCGAGAAGGCAGCAGCCAAGCCGGCCCCGGCGCCCGCCCCAGCGGCCCGGCCTGCCGCCGCACCGGCGCCCGCCAACCCCGTCATGGCCGAGGCCTTGTCGGCTGCGCTCGAGCGCGTCAGCGAGCTGGTGCTGTCCGGCGCGCCGGCGGCCAAGCTGCTGCAGCTGTGCATGAAGGAAATGCAGGACGCCTTGCAGCTGCAGCGCGTCATCGTCTGCCTGCGTGACCCGACCAGCGGCGGTCTGCGCGGCCGCATGGGCATGGGCGAACGGGCCCAGGAGCTGGCGCCGGTGTTCGACATTCCGCTCAAGCCGCCCAGTGAGCTGTTCGGTCTGCTCTGCAGCAAGGGCGCCGACACCTTGATCTCGGACGCTTCCGACCCTGTCATTGCTCAGCGCCTGCCGCCCTGGTACGCCAAGCAGGTGCGCGCCCAGACCTTTGTGCTCCTGCCCATGGTGGCCGGTGAGCAAGTGCTCGGCGCCTTCTACGGCGACCAGGCCGTCGCCGGTGGGCTGCAAATCGGCGAGCGCGAGCTGCGCCTGCTCAAGACCTTGCGCAACCAGGTCGTGATGGCCATGCGATTTGGTGGCGCCGGCCCGGGCTGAAAAGAATGCTTGCCTGCCTGGCACCGCCAGCAGGTCCGCCCCGGCATCTTGGTCCAGCTGCCCCGGGTCGCCGGCGGCCTGGTCCTCCCCGCTATTGACGGCGACCGCGCCGAAACCGGAACCCTTCACATCAGCGAGCGCGAGCTGACCCTGCTCTAGACCTTGCGCAACCAGGTGGTGACGGGCGGTGGCAGCACTGGGCCAAAGCCCTAGTGCCAAAGCCCCGCCCTGCGGTACCAGCGAATGCACAGGACTCGGCGAGGTAGAGCGAAGCTAGGGCCGGCACCAACAGCCACTTGGTCGGCAAGCTGCCTGCAAACAGCGGCAAGACCAGCAGCCAGCACAGGGCTCTATAGCAGAGCGGCAGGGCGCAGTAGCGAGCCGCTTTGTCCGGCGAGCGCTTGAACTCGCGCCGGTACATGCCTGCTGTTGCAAGGGCTGCGAGCAGAAAGGCCCCCAAGAAAAGCGGCGGGTCAGAGCTAAGTTGCAGGTTCATCGCCAGGTTTCCGCTGTGCCTGCCCGCGGCCCCGATTCAACCAAGCCATGAGTCCCGAGGCATTGGCTGTGATGTGAGCGACTTGTGTAGATTCACTCGCCCGCCAATGCTTCGCATGGCACTCGCTTCATCGGGAAGTCGAAGCCACGCAGGGCGCCGTCGCGCTGGCCTTCGATTCCTGCGGCCAAGCGATCACCGGGTAGCATCCGGCAGGTGATGCGCTGCGGCACATCGTGCTGCGGATTCGCAAACGTGACCGCGGTTTCGCTGACGCTTGTGGCCGCGAACGTCGCCTCTTTTTGCCCAAATGGTTGGGCGATGTACACGATCTTGCCCTCGGTATTCAGCCGGATCTGCAGGAACTCATGCGCCACAGTCCTGCCGTTCTTCACCGTCTTGGCGACACCCAGCAGGGTCCCGCCGGCCGGCGGCAACCAGTGTTCGCCGGAGCCAGGCTCATCCGACTCCGCGGCCCAGCAGCCGGACATCCAGCTCAGTGATGAAAAGTGCGCTTCCTGGGTCTGCGCCGCAGCAGACAGGCAGAGGGTCATCAGCGCGGTGACGGAGGCGAGGCTGGGGCATCGCATGGCGAACAAGTCCCTCCGCTGTTCAATTCAATGATGTGGTCGGTAGCCAGATTGTCAAAAAGGCTCTTAAGCGGTCAACAGGATGCCTGCATCGTGGAGTGTCTGGTGCTGAAGTCTGCTGCCCAATTGACGGGGCTCCGCGCGACTCATAGGGACTTCAGATTCAAGGCCTGACCCTTGCGCCATGGACCCTTGCGCCATGGGCAAATTCAAGGGCTGATCCTTGCGCCCCTGTCGCGCCCCTGTGCAACAAGGCCGTTTGTAGAGTGGCAGTCAGTTCTCTGTTCTCTGATCAGTCCCTTGCCGCGTCGGCATGTGCAATGAATCGCGATTCAGAAAGTCTCGAAGGGGCAATTCAATGCGGCGGTGTTGACTCAGCGGGAAGTCCCTGTAAGGCCGGAGGCTTCGCCGCTTGCCCTGATACCCGCGCTACGTTGCACTTCAAGAAGTTCTCGCATGGAGAAGCTTGCGACTGCGCGGTTCAGATTCTGGAAGCGGTCGTCAAAACCCGATGGCTTCCGTCGAACCGATGTGGACCAGTTGCCCCGACCCTAGTTGCGGGCGGAGGCGTTGGGATGAGATCGACGGTGGCATAACGTAGGTCCCAGTTATCGGCTGTTTGTCCGAAGCTCTCTTGCGAGACGTGGCGAATCTGGAAGTTCTCGATGTGGCTTGGCTGAAACGTGTCGGGAACCATAAAGCGGACGTCGAAGCCGTGGGAAGAGCGGCCACCAAGTCCGCCTGTACCAGTGAACTGACGCTGCTCCAACGGAGTCGGAACACCTTCCAACTTCAGGATGAAGTCGGCCCAGCTTCCACCACGGAGGTCATCATTCCCAGTGAGTAGAGTTACTCTCAAATGAATCGTTTTCATATCTATTCCCCGAAAGTTACGTCAACGCATCCAGAACTGGAATGCCCAACTATCTTGCCTTGTAAAGCCGAGCTCAAGATGGGTGCAATCTTGGGGGGCGCTTGCTCTTCTTCCCTAACATTGACGAGGGCTAACCCCTGAATCCGTGAGGTCACCTCACAGTCAGCGTTTATCTGCCGCCGCACGGCGGTGAGCTAACAGCCCAATGCGGCGGACGGTAGGGCAACCGTGTTGGACGAAACCGTCACCACCCACGTGGCGAGCGAGGCATGTGGGCCATGTGGAGTGGTTCGCAGTGGTGGCAGACATGACGCCGATCATGGGCGGCAACAAAGTTCTGGCGCTCGTGATATTCCCGCAAGGCGCCTGGCTTCAGTTTGAGGCGCGCTGCGGCGGCCTTGGAGTGGGTGCTTTTCGGCCAGTACCAGCGCTGGAGCCGCAACTGGCTCAGTCGGGCCTCCCTCCACACTGCAGGCACGGCGCTTTCGAGCTCGACCTCGGCAGGTGCTTGTGCTCCCGGCGGACCTTTGGCTTGGACGTGCGGTCTGCCTGCTGGATCTAGCTTCGCTCCGGGCACGGGCAGCCGGCGTAGCCCGGCCAGGACCTGCACCACCCGCATCTGCCCGGTCTTGCACTGGGGACAGCGGTGGATGTCGATCTGCGCCACCCGTACCATGAAGGCTTGTGCCGCCTGGAGTGCGGGCTGGCTGGGCGCGGGCTGAGCCAGGGCCTGGGCACTCGTTGCCGATGGCGGTGCAGTGGCTGTAGCGGCACGAACCAAGGCAGTCGCTTCGCGGCGTTCACCCCATGCCATTCACCTGTTCACCCGTTCACTTCTTCCCGCCTCACTCACTCAAATCCTGCAACTGCACCAACCTCTGATACAGCCCGCCCTCGATCGCCATCAGCTCGCTGTGGCTGCCACGTTCGACCAGGTGGCCGTGGTTGAGGACGACGATCTGGTCGGCTTCGCGGATGGTGGAGAGGCGGTGGGCAATCGCCACCACGGTGACGCGGCCGCGCAGCGCCGTCAGGGCTTCGCCGACGATTTGTTCGGTGGCGCTGTCGATATTGGAGGTGGCTTCGTCGAGGAACAAAATCTTGGGTGCGCCGGCCAGGGCGCGGGCCATGGCGATCAGCTGTTTCTGGCCAGTGGAAACGCGGGCGCCGCCTTCGCCGAGCAAGGTGTCATAACCTTGAGGCAGGGCGGACAGGAAGTCGTCGATGCGTGCGGCGCGGGCGGCCTCGCGCATCTGCGCTTCGCTGATGTCGGGGCGGCCCATGGTGATGTTCTCGCGTGCGCTGGCGGCCATCAGATAGGGCTCTTGCGGCACCAGGCCCACGGCCTTGCGGAAGGCCTCGTCCGGCACGCTGTCCAGGGCCTGGCCGTCGATCGTGATGCGGCCTTGCTGGGGCGTGTAGAAGCGCAGCAGCAGGGAGAGCAGGGTGGACTTGCCGCTGCCCGTGTGACCGACGATGCCGACAAAGCTGCCGGGTTCGAAGTGCAGGTTCAAGCGCTCCAGTACCGGGCGGCCAGGCTGGTAGCTGAACTCCAGGCTTTCGATTCGGATCTCGCCGGCATCGATGCACCGGCTGGCTTGCTGGCTGCTGCTGACCGGTGCGGTTTCCTGCAGCAGGCTGCGCACGCGTGCGGCGGCAATCATCGATTGCTGCAGCTGGCTGAACTGCAAGGTGATCTGGCTCAGTGGCTCGACCACGCGGGCGATATAGCTCAGGAAGGCGTAGAGCAAGCCCACCTCCAGCCCGCTCAGATCGCGCTGGCCGAAGCCGTAGATCACGGTCACCAGCAGCAGCACATTGAGCAGGTCCAGGGCCGGGCGCAGCAGCCAGGCATTGGCGCTGAGCTCTCGCACTCGGGCCGCGCGGTGCTGGACATTGGTGGCTTCGAAGCGGGCGCTGAAGCGCGGCGCAGCGCCGGCCGACTGCAGCATGGCCATGCCGGCCATGCTCTCGGCCATCTGCGCGTTGATGTCGCTGCGCAGCTCGCGCGCCCGCGCGACGGCCGGCGCGCTGAGGCGGCGGTAGATGCTGATGATGATCAGCATGGCCGGCACCAGCATGGCCACGATCAGCATCAGCCGCCAGTCCAGCCAGGCCATGGCGATCAGCGAGCCGAGCACGACGATGCTGGAGTCGAGCATCACGTACAAGACCTGGCGGTACAGGGTGTTGACCGCCTCGCTGTCGTTGGTGACGCGGCTGACCAGCTGGCCGGTGATGGCGCGGTCGAAAAAGGCCATGGGCAGGGCCAGCACATGGCTGTAGACCCGCTCGCGCAGGCGCTGCACCGAGCGCCGCGCCACGCCGGCCATGCGGCTGAGCTGTGCAAAGCGGATCCAGCTGGCGGCCCAGCCGGTCAGCAGCAGGGCAGCCAGCAGGCTGGCCATGGCCTGCACGTCCATCCCGTCGAAACGACCGGGTAGCAAGTAGGTGTCGATGTAATGCTTGCCGAGGATAGGCCCCAGGGCTTCCAGGCCAGCGGCGGCGATCAGCCAGGCCAGGCCGCGCCAGAGCTGAGGCCGTTCGGGCTGGGCCGCCTCCATCAGCAAGCCGACCGCTGCCCAGGGAGACTCGGGTTTGCTGGCTTCGGCGGTGCTGTTGCTGTTGTTCTTGCCTGCCGTGGCGGTGTCAGAGTGCGTCAAGGCTGGCCTCCAGTTGTTGATAGCGCCACTGCGTGGCATACCAGCCACCCAGGGCGAGCAGCTCGGCGTGGCTGCCGCGCTCGGTGATGCGGCCGCCGCGCAGCACCAGGATCTGGTCGGCCTCCATGACCGCGCTCAGGCGGTGGCTGACGATGATGGCGCTGCGCTCGGGGCGCTGGCGGCGCAAGTCGCGCAGGTGGTCGAGGATTTGCGTCTCGGTGCCGGTATCCACCGCCGACAGAGCGTCATCGAGGAGCAGCACCGGCGCATCGGCCAGCAGCGCCCGGGCGATGGCTACGCGCTGCCGCTGCCCGCCCGAGAGCGTCACACCGCGCTCGCCGATCTCGGTGGCATAGCCCTGCGGCAGGCGCAGGATGTCCTCGTGCACGGCGGCCAGGCGGGCGGCTTCCTCGACCTCGGCGGCGCTGGCCTCGGGCCGGGCCAGGCCGATGTTCTCGGCGATGCGGGCCGAGAACAAGAATGGCTCTTGCGGCACCCAGGCCAGGGCGCGCCGCAGCGCCGCCAGGCGCAGCGCGGGCAAGACCTGGCCCCCGAAGGTGATCTGCCCTTGGCTGGGCTCGAACTGGCGCAGCAGCAGGCGCAAAAGGGTGGACTTGCCCGATCCGGTCGGGCCGACCAGGCCCAGGGTCTGGCCGGGTGGCAGTTCCAGCGCAATGTCCTGCAAGGCCGGCTTCTGGGCCTCGGGGTAGCTGAAGCTGACGCCCTCGAAGCGCAGGGTGGCCGCCGGCGGCAGCTCGGCCTGGCCTTCGTCTTGCAAGCTCAGCGGCGCTTCCAGCACCGGGCCCAGGCGGTCCCAGGCGGCGCGGCCGCGCTCCAGCAGGGACAGCACCCAGCCGGCAGCGAACATGGGCCAGATCAGCTGGCCCAGGTACATGGTGAAGGAGGTCAGCTGGCCGATGCTCAGCTCCTGGCGCGCCACCAGCCAGCCGCCCAGGCCCAGGGCGATGGCCATGGCCGCGCTCAAGGTCATGCCCACGGCGGGCTCGAACGCCGCCTCCCAGCGTTGGGCCTGGAAGCTGGCCTCGCCGGCGCCGGCGGCCAGCTCGCTGAACTGGCGGGTGTTGCGCGGCAGCAGGCCCAGGGCGCGCAGGGTTCGCACGCCACTCAAGCCCTCTTGCACATGCTGGTTCAGCCCGGAGAACTGGGCCAGCGAGCTCTGCCAGGCATGGTGCACATGGTTGGAGATGCGCCAGAAGGCAAAGGCCATGAAGGGAAAAGGTATCAAGGTGGCCAGACCCAGGCGCCAGTCCACACCCACCGTCATCATCAAGAGCACCAGCAGCAGGGTCAGGCTGCCGTCAAAGGCGGCGAGCAGGGCTTCGCCGGCGGCCATCTCGACGGCGTCGATGTCGTTGGTGGCCAGGGCCATCAGGTCGCCGGTGCGTTTGGCCTGAAAGTAGGCCGGGCCTTGCAGGCTCAGGCGGGCATAGAGCCGGGTGCGCAGCTGCTGGCCCAGGCGGTAGGCGGCGGCGAACAAGGCCAGTCGCCAGCCCACGCGCAGCAGGTAGATGCAGACCCCGGCGCCCACCAGCAGGGCCAGCTCCTGCAGCAGGGCCGTGCCTTGCAGTCGGCCGGCCACCAGGCCGTCCACCACCTGGCCCACCTGGCGGGGGATCCAGACGATCAGAAGGGCAATGCCAGCCAGCATCAGGGCCGAACCGGCATAGGCCGGCCAATGCCGGCGCACAAAGCCGGCGAGCATCTGGGTCAGGGTCATGGGGATGGGAGCGAGGTTGGCGAGGTCGGGCCGCGGCCGGCTGGGGCGGCCCACACTTCAGCGGAGGCTTGGCGCGCCGTGCACGCCTGGCTGGGTTGGGTCAGATTCTAGGAGGCTCGCCCGCCCCGCCTTGTCAGCAGCCTGGCTTGCTGCTCAGACCGGCAAGCGCCCGTCCTCACAGCCCCCGTGTTTCGGGTGTCTCAAGTTGTCATCTATCGGCACTAGCATCTATTGCGCTGGGCTTGATTTCCTCAAAGACTGCACTGGCAAACGTTTGTTTGCAGCTCGGCTTGGGTGCCGGGGCTGCTGTGTCGTTCATCACCACGTCCGTCCGTTTCCTTTTTTCTTCTTTTCATGTCGGAGTCCTCATGAAACTGAACACCCTTGTCGGCCTGCTGGCCACTGCGTTCGCCGCCCCCTTGGCCCTGGCTTCGAGCAATGGCCTGGTCATCAGCCAAGTTTACGGCGGCGGCGGTGCCACCACCGGCAGCCCCAGCTTCAAGCATGACTATGTCGAGCTCTTCAACGCCGGCAGCCAGCCGGTCAGCCTGGCCGGATACTCGCTGCAGTACGGCAGTGCCACCGGCACCGGCAACTGGAACGTGTCGGCCTTGAACAACCTCGCCAACACCACCCTGCAGCCGGGCCGCTACCTGCTGATCCGCCAGGGCAATGCCGGCAGCCTGGGCGCCGACATCACCACGCAGGACGGCACAGGCACGCTGAACCTGGGTGCCGCCTCGGGCAAGGTTGCCCTGGTGGCCAGCACCACCGCCCTGAGCGGCGCCAACCCGGCTGCCGGTAGCTATGTCGATCTGGTCGGCTATGGCAGCGCCAATGGCTTCGAGGCAGCGCCCACACCGGTGCTCAACAACACGAGTTCGGCCCAGCGCAAGAGCGCCGGCTGCAAGGACGACAACAACAACAGCCAGGATTTCGACATTGGCAGCCCGCTGCTGCGCAACTCGGCCACGCCGGCCCATGTTTGCGGCGGCGGTGTGCCAGGCGACCAGCCCATCGTGCCGGTCTGCCCCGACAGCTCGGCCACAGCCGGCCAGAACAGCCGCTTCAGCGTCACGGCTAGCGACGCCGACAGCGTCGTCAACGCCCGTGCCATCTCGGGCAACTGGCCCGCCGGCATCACGCTCGGCGCCTTCACCCCGGCCCAGGCCGATGGCGGCGTGGCCACGGCCGAGATCGAGGTGGACGCCTCGGTCGGCGGCGGCAGCTACAGCCTCAATCTGCAATGGGCCAACAACGAGGCGCAGACGGCCGTCTGCAGCTTCAAGGTCAATGTGGCCGGCCTCACGCCGGTCTACAGCATCCAGGGCAGCGGCGCCAGCAGCCCGCTGCTGAACCAGACCGTCAGCACCGGCGGCGTGGTCACCTACCTCAGCCCCACCGGCTTCTATCTGCAAGACCCGCTGGGCGATGGCAACCCCGCCACCTCGGACGGTATCTTCGTCTTCACCAGCACCGCGCCCATCGTGGCCGTGGGCCAGAAGCTGCAGCTCAGCGGCGTGGTCACCGAGTTCACTGCCGGCCAGGGCACCATCACACAGCTGAAGAACATCAGCGGCCTGACGGTGCTGAGCAGCGGCCATCAGATTGAGCCCACGGCCGTCAACCTGGCCACCTTGCCCAATGGCGCGCTCGAAGCCTATGAGGGCATGCTGGTCACGCTGACCGGCCCCATCACCGTGCAGCAGAACTACTTCCTCGGCCGCTACGGCCAGCTGACCCTGGCCGCCGGTGGCCGCCTGCTGAACCCGACCAACGTCCTGCGCCCCGGCCCGGACGCTCAGGCGATGTACCAGGCGAATCTGGCCCGCGCCATCATCCTGGACGACAACAGCCTCGCGCAGAACCCCAACCCCGTGCCCTTCATGGGCGCGGACAAGACGGTGCGTGCCGGCGACACCATCGAGTCGCTGACCGGCGTGATCGACTTCGGCCCCGCCACCAGCAATGCCACCGGTGCCTCCATGTACCGCCTGCAGCCGGTGGGCACGCCGCAGTTCCAGCGCAGCAACCCGCGCCCGCAGACCGCGCCGGTCGTGGGCGGCAATGTCCGCATCGCCAGCGCCAATGTGCTGAACTTCTTCACCACCTTCACCAATGGCCAGACCGCCTCGGGCCAGACCGGCCAGGGTTGCAGCCTGGGCGGTGCCAGCTCGGCCGCCAACTGCCGCGGCGCCGACAACCTCAATGAATTCAGCCGCCAGAAGGCCAAGATCGTCGCCTCGCTGAGCGCGCTCAATGCCGATGTGGTCGGTCTGATGGAGATCCAGAACAACGGCCAGGTGGCCGTGCAGAACCTGGTGGACGGCCTCAATGCCGTGCTCGGCGCCGGGACCTACGCTTCGGTGGCCCTGCCGGGCGACACCGGCGATGACGCCATCCGCGTCGCCATGATCTACAAGCCGGCCAAGCTGAGCCCTGTTGGCGCGCCGCTGTCCGACACCGACCCCGTCAACAACCGCCCAACCCTGGCGCAAGGTTTCCGCGCCGCCAACGGCGAGCGCTTTGCCGTGCTGGTCAACCACCTGAAGTCCAAGAGCTGCAGCGGTGCCTCAGGCGCCGATGCCGACCAGAACGATCTGCAAGGTTGCTACAACGCCACCCGCCAGCAGCAGGCGCAGCGCCTCAAGGGCTTCGTCAGCCAGGTGCAGGCGGCCGCCGGTACGCAGGATGTGATCTTGCTCGGTGACTTCAATGCCTATGCCCAGGAAGACCCGATCGAGATTCTGACCCAGGGCGGCGCCATCGTCGACCTGGTCGGCCGCATCGACCCCGAGCACTATTCCTACGTCTTCGATGGCTTTGCCGGCCGCCTGGACCATGGCTTCGGCAGCGCGTCCATCGTGCCCAAGGTCAGCGGTGCCACCTCCTGGCACATCAACGCCGACGAGCCCACCGTCATCGACTACAACACCGAGTTCAACCCGGTCGGCTACTACAGCGCCGAGCCCTACCGCTCCAGCGACCATGACCCCATGGTGCTGGGTCTGAACCTGTACAAGACGATCAAGGGCACGGCCGGCCGCGACAGCCTGGTGGGCACGGCCGGTGACGACCTCATCGAAGGCGGCCCCGGTGCCGACACCCTGACCGGTGGCGCCGGCCGTGACCAGTTCGTCTACGCCAGCATGGCCGACGCGGGCGATGTGATCACCGATTTCAACCCCGCCGACGACCTGCTCGATGTGCGCGCCCTGCTGCAAAGCCTGGGCCTGAACCTGGCTGATCCCTTTGCCCAAGGTCACATCGTCTGCACCAATGTCAGCAGCAATGCCCTGGTCGGCATCGACGCCAAGGGCAGCTCGGGTTTCCAGAAGAGCCGCCCCCTGGTGCAGCTCAAGGGCTTGCGCTGCGAGCAGCTGAGCCCCGTCAATTACCGCTACTGATGCTGCGGCGCGAGGGCTTGGTCCTCGCGCCACCTGCCCAACACTTTAGAAATCACCGACCATGAAGCTTCTCTCCCACACCTTTACCCGCAGCGCCCTCGCACTTGCCCTCGCCAGCGCTGCCTTCGCGGCCCAGGCCGCCACCTACAACTTCAGCGGCACCGTCACTTCCGGCCCGCAGCTGGGCCAGCTGCTCAGCGGCCAGTTCAGCTTTGACGATGCCGCCGCCGCACTGGCGGGACCGGACGGTACTGTGGCCCTGAGCGGCTTGAGCCTGAGCTTCCTGGGCCAGACCTTCCAGTTGCCCGCGGCCATTGACGCCTACGCCCAGTTTGAGGGTGGCCAGCTGATCGGCCCGAATGCCGGCTTCACCGGCTTGGTCACACCGGGTGCCACGCTGCAGCTGCAGTCCTTCTTCGGCAGCAGCGGCTTCACCTACAACGCGAACGGCCTGGACAGCCTGGGCGACTTGACCGTCAGCGCCGTGCCCGAGCCGGCCAGCTGGGCCCTGGGCCTGGCAGGCCTGGCCGTGGTGGCCGGCTTGAGCCGCCGCCGCCGCGCTGCCTTCAGCGCCTAAGCCTGCGGCTGAATCAACGACTCAGCGCCAGCCGCAAGCCGAAGCCCAGCAGCATCAGCCCCGCCAGCTTTTCCAGCCAGCGGGCGATGCTCGGGTTGGCGCGCATGCGCGCCGCCAGGTGGTGTGTCAGCAAGCTGGCCACCACCCCGTAGCTGAAACCCAGCACCGCGATGGTGGCGGCCATGGCTGCGAAGGTGTGCAGGCCCGGCTTTTGCGCGGGATCTACAAACAGCGGGAAGAAGGCCATGTAGAAGACGATGGCCTTGGGGTTGAGCAGGGTGATAAAAAACGCCTGCTGGAAATACTGGCGCGGCCGGATGTTCAAAACCGGTGCTGCGCCCGGCTTGGCGCGCAGCATCTTCAGGCCCAGCCAGGCCAGATAGCCCGCGCCCAGCCATTGCACAGCGGCAAACGCGGTCGGGTAGGCCGCCAGCAAGGCCGCCACACCGGCCACCGCCAGCCAGAGCAGCACTTGGTCGCCGGCGACGATGCCGGCCGAGGCGGCGAGGCCGCCGCGCAAGCCGCCCTTGCTGGTCGAGGTGATCAGCGCCAGATTGCCGGGCCCTGGGATCAACAGGAACACCAGGATGGCAGCGACAAAAGCGCCGTAGTCTGCAATGCCGAACATGGGTGGGCTTTCTGGTGAATGGTGAATGGTGAATGGTGAATGGTGAATGGTGAATGGTGAATGGTGAATGGTGAATGGTGAATGGTGCCATCGCTTCTGCCCCTCGACTCACGACTCACGATTCACGATTCACGATTCACTCCTCGCCCTTCAATACGTCCTGCTCCCCTTGAACTGCGCATGCTGGCGCCGCTGCAGCGTGGTGCTGCGGCTCATGGCCGCGAAGCTGACGCTGGCGTGGGCGTGCATGATGGCCAGACCCAGGGCGTCGGCGGCGTCCTTGCCGGGCTCGCCGGGCAGGTTCAGCAGGCGTTGCACCATGTGCTGCACCTGCTCTTTCTTGGCATGCCCGTTGCCGACGATGGCCTTCTTCATTTGCAGGGCGGTGTATTCGGCCACCGGCAGGTCGCCGGCCACCAGGCCCGTGATTGCGGCGCCGCGCGCCTGGCCCAGCAGCAGGGTGGACTGCGGGTTGACGTTGACGAACACGATCTCCACCGCTGCGCATTGCGGCTGGTAGCGCGTGCAGACTTCGCGCACGCCGTCAAAAATGATCTTCAGTCGCGCCGGCAGGTCGCCGGTGGCCACCGCGTTGGTCTTGATGGTGCCACTGGCGATATAGCTCAGCCGCGGGCCATCGGCATCGATGATGCCAAAGCCCGTGGTCTGCAAACCAGGATCGATGCCGAGGATGCGCATGGTGAAAAAAGGTCTCAGGAAGGGTTCGCGTGGGGAGGGGTTCTGCGCAGGCTCACATTCGCTGCGCGAATGTGAAGGCGCGCCTGCGCCGTGCCGAAGCTAAAGCCCGTGGTCTGCAAGCCGGGGTCGATGCCGAGAATTCTCATGTGCCAAGTGTCGCAGTTGCGGCCAAGTGACAGGCGATAGGCTGTTTGGCTCAGGCCTGACACCCAACGGTCACGGTCGGATATCTCATCTCCGCTGCATCTACTCACTGCTTATGAGGGAATTGACGTAACGGCCTATTCAGCTGGAACTGGGGGCAGAATTCCTGGCTTATTGGCGTTCCTCGCTATCCTCGCCTGAGAAGAATGCTGCCCAAGCCCCTGAGCCCGCCCATGAGGCGGGGTTAGGAGTCCGGGCAGTACGTTCTTCAGGGAGAAGAAAACAATGAGCAGAGCAGTTGGCTTTGGCATGCGTGCGCGCATGCGATTTTTCGCGGCCGTGATGACGGCCTTCACTTTGCTGGCCATCGCCATAGGCCTGCAGCGCCTCAGTGCGTTGGAGCATGGCATGCGAACGGTGTATGAGGACCGGGTGCTGCCCTTGAAGCAGCTGAAGCGAGTGGCCGATGCCTATGCGGTTCAGGTGGTGGACGGCGCCCACAAGGCGGCCCACAGTGGCCGTGACATGAAGCAGGCCGCGCAGGATCTACAGGCCGCCCGGGACACGGTCCAGCGCGAGTGGGCGGCCTACCGCGCCACCCAGATGGACGCGCGCGAGTTGGCGCTGGCCCAGGAGGTCGAGTCCGCCATGCGCGCAGCCGAAGCGCCCTTGCTGGCGCTGCAACAACTGCTGGAGCGCCAGGCCTTGCCCGAACTGCAAGCCTTCACGGCACAGCAGATGTACCCGGCCTTCGACCCCATCTCCAGCCGGATCGAAGCTTTGGTGGAGCTGCAGCAGGAGGTGGCCGAGCAGGAGTATCTGGCGGCCCAGGCCAGCTACCGCCAGGCCGTGCGGATGCAGATCGGCCTGATGTTGGCGGCCATGCTGGTGGGCGCCTTGGTGGCGCAATCGGTGGTCCGCTGGTTGACCCGCACGCTCGGCGGAGAGCCGGAGCTGGCTGCCCAAGTGGCGGGGCAGATCGCCTCGGGCGATCTGTCGCAGCGGATTCAGATGCAGGCGGCAGGCCAGGCGCCGGCGGCGGCGAGCAGTGTGATCGGCGCGATGGCGGCGATGCAGACTCGCTTGCACGAGGTCATCGGCGAGATCGCCTGCGCCTCCAATTCGGTTGCCTCGGCGGCCGCGCAGATCGCCATGGGCAATCAGGATCTGAGCGAGCGCACCGAGAGCCAGTCTGCCAATGTGCAGCAGACGGCAGCCACCATGGCCAAGATGACCGAGGCGGTGCAGGACTCAGTCAAGGTGGTCAACGAAGCCGGTAGCTTGGCCCGTGGTGTTTCAGACACGGCGGACCGCAGCGCGGCCGTGGTGGAGCAGGTGGTCAGCACCATGCAGGGCATCGCCCAGGCCAGCCAGCGCATTGGCGAGATCACCTCGGTGATCGACGGCATTGCCTTTCAGACCAATATCCTGGCCTTGAATGCGGCCGTCGAGGCGGCGCGCGCGGGCGAACAGGGGCGTGGCTTTGCTGTCGTGGCCTCTGAGGTGCGCAGCCTGGCGCAGCGGGCCACGCTGGCGGCGCGCGAGATCAACGGCCTGATTGCTGCCAGTGGGGAAAAAGTGGCCGATGGCTATGGCCAGGTGCAGGCCGCTGGGGCCTCGATGGAAGGTTTGTCGCAACAGATCGCCGGCGTCAGCCAGCTGATCCAGGGCATGGGCGACCGCTCCAGCCACCAGAGCCGCGGCATTGGCGAAATCAACCAGGCCATCGTCGAATTGGACCAGCACACCCAGAAGAACGCCGCCTTGGTCGAGGAGTCCTCGGCGGCGGCGCATGGCTTGCGCGAGCAGGCGCAGCGTTTGAAAGAGACGGTGGCCTATTTCCGCCTGCAGGCGACGAGTGCCAGGGTCTGAACGGCACCGCAGCTCGACAGCGAAGGCGTGGTTGACTCGATTGCTCCTGGGCCAAGGCGCTCCGGCTCAGCTAGGCCCTGGCTGCCGGTCCCGCCGCGCAGTGACGGGATAGCGCCTGGCTGCGCGGTGTTGATTCAGTGGCCGGTGATCGGCCTTACTTTCGGCGGGCCACGCGCAGCAATCCCAATGCCGTCAAGGACAGCAGCAAGGCACCGGGCTCGGGAATCTGGCTGCCCGGCTGCAGCGTGGCGCTGTAGCTGGCTACGGCGTCAGGTGCTGCGGCAATGAACTGGCCGCCGGCCAAGGGGTCGCCGGAAAAGAAGTCGCCCGAAAGCACGAACAGCCCGCTGTTGCTGCTGCCTTCAGGCGCCAGCGCGTCCCAGCTCAGCTGGAACAGGCCAGCGAGGTTGGCGCTGAAGTTCTGCGACACCGTGGCGCCCGGTGCCAGCACGGGGAAATCAAACAAGGACAGCGGCGAGCCCCATTGAAAGCTGTCGGCATTCAAGGCGCTGGCGACAAAGTAGTCGCTGCTGTGGTTGGTGATCTGATAGCCCCAACCCACGGTGCTTCCGGCCACGCCGCCGACATGGGCCGGCGTGGCGAGGAAGCTGATCAGTGGGGCGGCCAGGGCTGCGCTGCTGGCGGCGAGCGCCAGGCCCAAGCTCAGCAGGCCTTTTGCCAGGCGCCCGCTCAGGCCCGGATTCAGGCGCGGGTTCTGGCGCGGGTTCTGGCGTGGGTTCTGGCGTGGGTTCAGGCCTGTTTTGGCCGTTCCTGTCGATGCGTTCATGCGTGCCATCCTCCGTGAAGCGTGGCGGGTGCTCATTGCTTGGTGTAGGCGGAAACGGAACCCGAAAAATTCAGGCTCGTGCCGCCGCCGTCTTTCAGTTGCCCCTGCTGAGTCAAGGAAATCCGCTTGACCGAAGCAGGCAGGGCCAGCTGGACTTCGACCGTGCTCTTGGCGCCCGCCGCCAGGTTGCCCACGGTGATCGGCAGGCTGGTGCCGCTGAGGGTGACTGCGCCGGCGCCGGCCAGCGAGCGCGCAGTGACTTGGTTGATGCGCACGTCCTGGGCCACGGAGGCGCCGCTGTTGCTCACGTCCAGTCGGGCCAGGAAGCGGCCCGGCGAGACCTGTGTGAGGCTGGCCAAGCTCAGGTTGACGCGTGGCGGGCCGGACTGCGTCAGCACACCATAGGCCACCCCGCCGTTGGCCAGGATGGCCGTCCAGTGGGCGCTCAGGTACTGCGTGCTGGCGCCGGCCAGCACCACGGCGAAGCCCGTCAGGCTCTGCCCGGGCATGACATCGGCGCTGCCATCATTGCGCCAGCGCAGTTCCACGGCCGGACTTTCCTCAGTCGTCAGCACCATCGGCGTCCATGCGGCCGGCGACAGCACCGTACCCGGCATGATGCCGGCTTCGACGGACCAGCCGTCGGGGTAGCGTGTCAGTTCAGGCACGCCGTAACGGTAGTCATTGCCAATGGCCAGGGCCACCACGCGCTGGCTGCCCTGGTTGCTGATCTTGTACTGATAGGTGGTGCGCCCGTTCAGCGTCAGAGCCGTGGCGCTCACGGCAATGCCGTTCTCCTGCTGGGCTTGGGCCGGCGCAGGAAGCACCAGCAGCATGGAGATCAGCGGGGCCACGAAGCGCAGGAACAAGTTCCTGATGGGGGTCATGGTGCGCTCCTTATTGGTGAACATAGTGGACCGGATCGGTGACTGGCAAGGGTCGGTTCAGCAGGCAGCCGGTGGTCGCGGTGGCGAACTGCGCTGCCGTCAGGCTGGACCGCATGTCGATCGCTTCCCCCAGTGTGTGTTGGCTGGAGGCAGCCGGGCGCTGGGTCAGCAACAGGCCGTGACGTTGAAACTCTGCCTGAACCTGGGTGCGCAACTCGACGCATTCTGGCTCACGCATGTCGCGCAGCAGATCCCATTTGTCCCAGACCTCACGCAAGTGCTGCTGGTACTGGGGCGGCCGGTAGGCCGATGCCACGGTCACCGTGCCACCCGCTGCCGCGGCTGCGGTTTGCACGCAGCTCAGCGCCGTTCGCATGCGCTGCGTCAAATTGGCGGTGTCCAAGGAGGCCCCGCCTTCAAATGAAATCGCCGTCGCATCGGTCAGCGGGGTCAGCGGCGGCACCGTGCAAGTGCTCAGCGTGAAGCCGATCAAGCGGCCCTGGGTCTGGTCGCCCCAGCCGTCATTGGTCACGGCGAAGACGAAGCGCACCCGCTGATTGCGCCATGGGTTCAGATTGATGGAGCGGGTGACCACCGGGCTTTCAAACAGCACGCCATAGGTCGAGCCTGGCTGCCCGAGGCGGGTGACGATGGGCACGTTTCCCGTCGGCGTTTCGACATGAATGTCATACCAGTCGTAGATACCGGCGTCATAGGTGGAGATGGCATAACCGAAGGCGGCCAGACCGCCATCGTTGACGTCGACGTCGATGCTGAAGACACGGCGGCCGCTGGGCTCCAGGCCAGGTGCTTGCGGGCCGTTGGGGCCGCCCGGGTAGGGTGTGTCCCAGCGGCTGATCAGCGCGCTGAGACCGTTGGCCGCCGTCGAACTGCTGATGTAGCCATTGCCGCTGTCTTGGGTGCTGGCGATGACGGCCGGCCGTGCCGGCGGCAGCTGGGCTTGGGCCAGCTGTCCGGGCAGGCACAGGGCCAGGGGCAGATAGCTCAGGGCCAGCAGTGGCCAGCGTGTGCGGAAAATCGGGTTCGTGCGGCTGGGCCTGTGGCCCTGCGGCACACTCGGGGACTTGCAATTCATGCCTTCTCCCTCTCGCTGGATGGCGTTGACAAGCAGACCCGGTACCAGCACCGAAGGCGCCAGACGCGCTCGCTGTGGCGAGCGCTCCGACGGCGGGTGGAACAGAGTGGACGCGATGCTAGCCCGCGCCGCACGAAAAAAACCATGCCCCCCTAACTGCGAAAGTGTACGTTCTTGTAACGGCCATGTTCGCGAGTGCTCACGCCCGTTTCAGCGGGAATTCACAAAGACAGCTTGAAATACCAGCGCACCGAATGGAAGAACACCGGTGCGGCGAAGCACAGCACCGCGATGCGGTCGAGCAGGCCGACCGCGCCGGTGATGGAGCTGCGGTTGCCCCAGTAGCGCACGCCGGCGTCGCGCTTCAGCGCCTTCATGACCAGGGTGCCGAAGCTGCCGGCACCGGCGGCGATGAAGGCCATGACCAGGGCCTGGCCGACCTTGAAGGGCGTGATCCAGTAGAGCAGGGCGCCGACCAAGGCGGCGGTCAGGGTGCCGATCCACCAGGCGCGCATCGAGAAACTGCGGCTGATGCGCCGCGCCACCGGGCGGCGGCGCAGGCGCCGGCTGGCCACCAGCTGGGCCAGCTGGCCGCAGCTGACCACCATCACCAGAAAGAACAGCAAGAAGGCGCCGCGGCCCCGGTAGCCGGGGAAGTCCAGCAGCAGCAGAGCCGGCGCATGGGACAGGCCGTAGACGCAGACCATGATGCCCCACTGGATTTTGGCGTTACGTTCGAGGAAGCGGGCCGGGTCGTCAGCCAGGGCGCTGACCACGGGGATGGCCAGGAAGGCGTAGACCGGAATCAGCACCGAGAACAGATCGAAATGCCGTCCGCCGGTCAGCACGTATTGCACGGGCAGGATGACAAAGAAGGCCAGGATCAAGCTGCGGTGGTCGGCGCGGCGGGTGTGCATCAGGGTGATGAACTCGCGCAAGGCCAGGAAGGACAGCACGCCGAACAGCAAGGTGGCGCCCAGCGGCCCCGAGATCCAGGCCGCCCAGAACAGGCAGGCGCCGCCCCAGAGGAAACCGAGCTCATGGCGCAAGCCGCGCCGGCGCGGTGCCAGGGTCAGCGGTGCGTCGCCCCAGAGGGTGGAGTCGAGGTGGCTGTCCGCCTCGCCCGGCCGGTCGTCGTCCTTGCTGAGGCCGCGGTGGCGGGCGCGCAGCTGCAGCATAAAACTGGCCAGGCTGAGCAGCATCAGGGCGCCGAACAAGATGATGAAGAGCAGGGCGACCTGGCCACTGCTGTCCAGGGACTTGAGCCATTGAATCGGATTCATCATGATGCGGCGCCGCCCCCTTCGCCACCGCCAGGGCGGCAGGCCAGCACCGCCGCGCGCGCACGCTCCAGGAAGGCGCGTTTGTCCTCGTCGGCCTTGAGCTGGATCGGCGCGCCAAAGGTGACGGTGCAGAGAATCGGCACCGGCACGATCTCGCCCTTGGGCATGACACGCTGGACGTTGTCGATCCAGGTCGGGATCAGGCGCACCTCGGGGAACTGTTCGGCCAGGTGGTAGAGCCCGGCCTTGAAGGCCTGGGGCTCGCCCTTGTTGGAGCGCGTGCCCTCGGGAAAGATCACCAGGGAGTCGCCGTTGCGCAGTGCCTCGACCAGGGGCTCCAGCGGGTCTTCATCGGGCGAGCTGCGGGTGCGCGAGACGTAAATGGCGTTGAACACCGCGCGGGTCAACCAGCCCTTGAGCGGGCTGCTGGTCCAGTAGTCACGCGCAGCGATGGGGCGGGTCTGGGCGCGCAGCTCGCGCGGCAGCGCGGCCCAGATCAGCACCCAATCGAAATGGCTTTGGTGGTTGGCGAAGTAGATGCGCTGCTCCGCCATGGGCGGGCAACCTTTCCAGTGACCTTGGGCGCCAGTGATCAAGCGCGCCAGCGAAGACAGGGCCAGACCGGCCGCGGAAGCAAGAGACATCCCGAGATGGTAGCCGCTGGCCGGCCTCGCCCGGACGGCGTCTCAGTGGCCGCGCAGCATCCAGTAGATCAGCAGCCCTGCAGTCAGCCCGCCTTGCGACCAGAGTGTCAGGCGCAGCAGGCGCTGTGCGCCTGCGGGCAAACGCGTCTTCAGAGAGGCCTGCAAGGAGAGACCCAGCACCAGGCAGACAGCCACCAACACAGCCCAGGCCATCCAGACAATGCCGATGCCCACGCAGCCAAAGCCTTCGCAGCGCAGTCGCCAGGTAAAGAACGCACTGCCGAACATCAGCAGGCTCAGCATCACGAACAGTGCCAGCAGCAGGCCCTGCAGGAGGCTCAGACGGTTTGGCTGATTCATGGCACTTCAGCGCTTCACCGCGCCAAAGGGGTCGCCCGCGCGCCAGGCCGGCAGGGCCTCCGCGTCGGCGACCGCGCGGCCCAGACGCAAGGTGTACTGCGCCTGTTCGCGCATGCCGGCGAGGTCCCAGCTCGGGTCGTACTGGTCGCTGGGCTGGTGGTAGCGCTTGCCGTAGGCGCGGCGCTTCTCGGCCACGGCCGGCGATTCATCGAGGTACTGGCCGCCGCTGCTGACCGAAAACGCCGGCACGCCGGCCTTGGCGAAGCTGAAGTGGTCGCTGCGGAAGTAATAACCGCCCACGTCGACGCGCGGCGGTGCGAGGCTCAAGCCCATCTGCCCGGCCACCTGGGCCGCCACCGCGCCCAGATCGCTGCGCTCGGCGCCATGGGCACCGATGTCACGCGTGCGGCCGACGAAGTTGAGGGTGTCGAGGTTGAGGTTGGCCGCCGTGCGCGCCAGGGGCCAGAGCGGCTGCTGCGTGTACCAGGCGCTGCCCAGCAGGCCCTGCTCTTCGGCGGCCACCCAGAGGAACATCTGGCTGCGCCGCGCCGGCTGGCGTACCGCAGCTTGCGCCATCGCCAGCAGGGCGGCGGTGCCCGAGGCGTTGTCCACCGCGCCGTTGAAGATCTGCTCCTGGCCATCGGTGCCGCGGATCTTGCCGAGGTGGTCCCAGTGGGCGGTGTAGATGACGAGTTCGTCCTTGAGCTTGGGGTCGCTGCCCGGCACCAGGCCGGCCACATTGAACTGCTCCAGGCGCCGCACGGCGGCATGAAGCTCGCCGCGCAGGCGCAGGCCCAGGGGCACGGGTTTGAACTCGCGGGTCTCGGCCTGGGCGCGCAGCGCATCCAGGTCCAGGCCGGCGGCCTGGAATAGCTGTTCGGCCGCCGGCGCACTGATCCAACCCTGCAGCGGCAGGCCCGGGCTGGCGCCGTCGAGCTGGAACTGCTCGCTGAAAGCGCCCTGGCTGACCACGCTCCAACTGCTCAGCGTCGAGGCCTCGGTGTGCAGCATCAGCACGCCCTTGGCGCCGCGGCGCAGGGCTTCTTCGTACTTGTAGCCGCGGCGGCCGTAGATCGTCATGGCCTTGCCGGCAAAGCGGCCGGGTTCCGCCTCGGTGGGATAAGGGTCGTTGGCCAGCACGATCAGCACCTTGCCGCGCAGGTCTAGGCCCTTGAAATCGTCCCAGCGTTCTTCGGGCGCGCTGATGCCGTAGCCGGCGAAGACCAGCTCGTCGGCCAAGGCATTGAGTGCTTGGCCATTGCCGCTGCCGTAGACCCAGTCGGCGCCGAATTTCAGCACTGGCGCTGTCGTCTTGCCGCCCTCAATCTGCATGTGGCTTTGCGCCTGCAGCGTGCGTGCGCCCAGCAGGCGCACAGCCTGTCGGTAGCCGCCGCCCGGCGCGGCCGGCTGCAGACCCAGCACTTTGGCTTGCGTCTCCAGATACGCCACGGTCAGCTCGCCGCCGCGCTGGCCGGTGCCGCGGCCTTCGAACAGGTCGGAAGACAGCAGGGCCAGGTGGGCGCGCAGGGCGCTTTCATCGACGCTGGCGGTTTGCGCCTTGGCGGGCAGGGCGCAGGCCAGGCTGAGCAGGAGCGAAAGGGTCAGGGCAGGAAGTTGCATAGCGAGGGCAGGGGAGCGTGCGGGTTGTGCACGCATTAAACCCCTGGCCTCCGACCCGTCCCAGCGGGCAAGCCCCTAGCGCCTGACTTGCGCGGCACGGCCTGCGCACAGGCCGCCGGCTGAGATCAGGCGCCGGGCGCCTCCAGCAGCCCGTTCTCGCGCACGCCCAGCCGCTTGGCCAGCCCCGCCGTCATGCGCGCCGCCTGGCTGTAGACCGTCATTTGCGGGTTGGCGCCGATGCTGGTCGGGAAGGTCGAGCCGTCGTGCACCGAGACATTGCGCAGCTGCCAGTGCTGGCCGTCGGGCCGAACCACGCCGCGTGCGGCATCGGCCGCCATGCCGCAGCCGCCCATCACATGGGCGCTGGCAAAGCCGGTGATGTAGGGCTTGTAGGGCAGGGCCTGGATCGCCGCCTTGGCCTCGGCCCAGCTGCGGTAGTCCTGCGCCAGCTCATGGACCGGGTGCACGCTTTTTGCACCGGCGGCGAACTGCACCTCGGCCATGGTCAGGTGGGCGCGGCGGGCACCTTCCAGCAGATAGCTGTTGACCGGGTAGTCCAGGGCCGGGCTGCCATCGCGACGCAGCTTGACGCTGCCGCCGATGGAGTCGGGGTGGAAGCCATCGCGCAGCAGGCCGATCAACACAGCGGTTTGCGGCAGGGCGCGAGCGCGCTCGGCCAGCGCGCTGCCGATGCCGCCCAGATTGGTCAGCACCAGGCCCGGGTGTACCGGCGCGGTTTCGAGCTTGTAGCCGATCACGCCGTCCATGGGTTGGGTGCTGAGGAAATGGTCGGAGTAGAGCGCCAAGGGCGCGCCGGCCCAGCCGTTCACCGCCTCGGGCATGACGCTGCTGCTGGCGACCGTGGGGTGCAAGAAGGTGCGCCGGCCCAGCAGATTGAAGGGGTCGGGTGCGTCCGAGCGCAGCAGCAGGGCGGGCGAGTTGATGGCGCCGCCGGCCACGACGAAATGCTTGGCGCGCACGCGCAGTGGCGCGCCGGCCGGGCTGCCGTCGGTCTGGATGGGCTGGCAGATCAGGGCCTCGGCCTCGCGCTCGTCGCTATTGCCCAGCTTGCTTTGCAGCTCAAAGCGCTCGGCCCGGGTCTGCACCAGCAAGGTGGCGCCCAGGTCCAGTGCGGCCGGGATGGTGGTGACCAGCATGGACTGCTTGGCATTGGTCGGGCAGCCCAGGCCGCAGGAGCCGAGGTTCCAGCAGCCTTTGACATTGCGATTGATGGTGGGCGCAGGAATACCGATCTTTTCCAGGCCGCGGCGCAGCACCTGGTTGTTGGCGTTCGGTTCCGCCAGCCAGGGCGAGATGTTCAGGCGCTTCTCGACCTGCTCGAACCAGGGCGTCATGGCGTCGAAACTCAGCGTGCTCAGGCCGAAGCGCTCGCCCCAGAAGGCCAGGGTTTCGGCCGGGGTGCGGAAGGAGCCGGCCCAGTTGACCGTGGTGCTGCCGCCCACGCAGCGGCCTTGCAGCACAGGAATGGCCTGGTCGGCTGTCTTGCGGCCGCCGCCCTCTTGGTAGAGCTGGGTGTAGGCGTCGGACTCGCGCTGGCGGAAGTCGCGGCTGGACTTGAGTGGGCCTTCTTCAATGATCAAGACCTTGAGGCCGGCGCGCGCCAGCATTTCGGCCGTGATGCCGGCGCCGGCACCGCTGCCGACGATGGCGACATCGCAGTCCAGGCTGGCGGGCAAGGCGCCGTGCGGGCCGCCCAGCACCTTCCAGCCACGCGCGAGTCCCTCGGCGATCGGATCGGGAATGCTGGCAATCGCGCCGGTGTTGCTGTTGCTGCTCATGTTCAACTCGTTCTCGGACCGGGGTAGCCGACCAGGGGCCAGCTGGCCGGGTCATTGAAGAAAACCAGGCAGTTCAGGTCGCGCAGGGCATGGAAGACCTGCTGGCGCAAGCCCAGGCCGGAGCGGCCCATGGATTGCAGCCGGGCCTGGACCTCGGCGGGCGAGGCTTCGGCCCAGGGGCTGCGCAAACCCATCAGGCCGATGCGGCCGGGCGCTGTGCCCAATAGGGTCAGCAGCTGGCCCAGCTCCGCACGCAGAGCCGGCGGGAAGCCGGCGATTTGGCGGTCGACTTGTTCCAGATGGCTGGTCAGGCGCGCTTCGCGGGCCGGGCCCTCGGGGGGCAAGAGATCGCCGCAGACGGCCAGGGTGATGGCCCGCATCAGCTGGCGTGCCGGCGCGCTCAAGCGGCCCTCGACCAGGCCGGGCTTGCTCAGCAAGGCAGTGCCGGCGCCGGCCACGGCGAGCAACACGGTGGCACCCAGGCCTAACTTCAAAAAGCGGCGGCGTTGCGGCAGGGCGGGGGAGGAAGCCGGTGTTGAACTCATGCAATTCTCTTCAGCAGGCCCAGCAGGCGATCAAAGGTCTTGCCGTAGGGCGGGAAAAACAAGCGCGTGCCGGCCCAGCGGGATTGGTGGAAGACCGGCTTCTCTTTGCTGAAGCTGCGGAAGCCGAACTCGCCGTGGTAAGCCCCCATGCCGCTGGCGCCGACGCCGCCGAAGGGCTGCTCCTCCTGGCCGAGATGCCAGATGCAGTCGTTGACGGTGACGCCGCCGGCTTGCGTCTGGCTCAGCACATGCTCGCGCATCGCGGCATCACGTCCGAACCAGTACAGGGCCAGGGGCTTGTCGTGGCGGTTGATATAGGCCAGGGCATGGTCCACCTCGACGTAGGGCACGATGGGCAGCAGGGGGCCGAAGATCTCCTCCTGCATCACCGTCATCTGTTCGTTCACGCCGAGCAGCAGATGGGGTACGAGGGCGCGGCCGCCGGGCTTTTCCTCATGGCTGGGGATCAGCTTGGCGCCCTTGGCGCGCGCATCGTCGAGCAGGCCGCGCAGGCGGGCCAGGTGGCGCGGCGTGGCGATGTGGGTGTAGTCCGGGTTGCCGCCCAGCTTGGGGTAGAGCCGGCGCATCGCCAGCTTGATCTCATGGACCAGGGGCTCGACCAGGTCCTTGGGCACCAGCAGGTAGTCGGGCGCCACGCAGGTCTGGCCGGCATTGAAGAGCTTGCCGTGGGCGATGCGGCTGGCGGTGAGCTTGAGGTCGCAGCTGCGATCCACCAGGGCCGGCGATTTGCCGCCCAGCTCCAGCGTCACCGGGGTCAGGTTTTGCGCGGCCGCCTGGGCGACCATGCGGCCGACCGGCGTGGAGCCCGTGAAGCACAGGTGATCAAAGGGCAGGGCGGTGAAGGCGCGCGCCAGTTCGGCGTCGCCGTTGAGCACCGCCATTTCCTCGGGCGCGAAGAACTCGGCCACCATGGCGGCCATCAGTTCGGCCGTGCGCGGGGTCAGCTCCGAGGGCTTGATCATCACCCGGTTGCCCGCGGCCAGGGCGCCCACGGCCGGGCCCAGGGCCAGGTAGTAGGGGTAGTTCCAGGGCGCGACCACGCCGACCACGCCCAGGGACTGGCGCATCAGCCGATTGCTGGCCGGCAGGAAGTGCAGGGCGGTCGGCTGGCGGCGCGGGCGCATCCAGTCGCGCAGATGCTTTTGCGCATGGCGGGCACCCGATTCGACCGTGAAGATGTCGGCCAGCAGGGTTTCCTGGCGGGCGCGGTGGCCGAAATCGGCCGAGATCGCCTTCACCAGAGCTTCGCTGTGTTTGGCCGTCATGCGGCGCACGCGCTCCAGCCGGTCCAGGCGGACCTCGCGGCTGGGCGCCATCTCCGCCCTGAATGCGGCGCGCTGCTGTTCCAGTACGAGATGCAGACGCTCTTGCAGCGTTTGATCCATTGAATGGTCTCCAGACGGTCTTGTGGTGTTTGCCACCAAGGCTAACCGCAAGAGCAGGACCTGCCTAGCGAATCAGCCCTTGGCTAGAGGATGGCGTCTAGTCGCCTGGAAGAGTGGCGGCTGCAAAAGCAAAACGGCCGGCCCGGCCTCATGAGGGACAGGGCCGGCCGCATGCGAGCTGACCGGGTGCAGAGTGCTGGAGGATCAGTGGCGGAAGTGGCGCACGCCCGTGAAGACCATGGCCAGGCCACGCTCGTTGGCGGCGGCGATCACCTCGTCGTCGCGCATCGAGCCACCCGGCTGGATGACGCAGGTGGCGCCGGCATCGGCCAGCACGTCCACGCCGTCGCGGAAGGGGAAGAAGGCGTCGCTGGCGACCACCGAGCCCTTCAGTTCCAGGCCGGCGTTGGCGGCCTTGATGGCGGCGATCTTGGTCGAGTCGACACGGCTCATCTGGCCGGCGCCCACGCCCAGGGTCATGCCGCCGCCGCAGAAGACGATGGCATTGCTCTTCACATACTGGGCCACGGTCCAGGCGAACATCAGGTCATCGAGCTGCTGGGCGCTGGGCTGCAGGGTGGTGACGATCTTCAGGTCTTCCTTCTTGAGGAAGTGGTTGTCGGCGCTTTGCAGCAGGATGCCGGAGCCGATGCGCTTGCTGTCGCCCAGATTGCGGCCTTGCAGCCACGGGGTGGCACCGCCTGGGGGCAGGTCGATCTGCAGCAGGCGCACATTGACCTTGGCCTTGAAGATCTCCAGCGCTTCGGCGCTGAAGCTCGGGGCCATCAGCACTTCGACGAATTGCTTGGATACGTGAGCGGCGGCCGCGCCGTCCACCTCGCGGTTGAAGGCGATGATGCCGCCGAAAGCGCTGGTCGGGTCGGTCTTCAGGGCCTTGGCATAGGCTTCGGCCGCGTTGGCGGCCACGGCCACGCCGCAGGGGTTGGCGTGCTTGACGATCACGCAAGCGGGCACATCGAAGCTCTTGACGCATTCCCAGGCGGCGTCGGAGTCGGCGATGTTGTTGTAGCTGAGTTCCTTGCCTTGCAGCTGCTTGGCGGTGACCAGGGAGCCAGGGGCGGGGTAGAGGTCGCGATAGAGCGCGGCGGTCTGGTGGCTGTTCTCGCCGTAGCGCAGGTCTTGCACCTTGATGAAGCTGCTGTTCATCTGGCCGGGGTACTCGGACAGAGTGCCTTCCTCGGTGCGTGCGCTCAGGTAATTGCTGATCGCAGCGTCATATTGAGCGATGCGGTTGAAGGCGGCAACGGAGGCGGCAAAGCGGGTCTTGTCGCTGGTCTTGCCCTCAGCCTTCAGCTCGGCCAAGACTTGGGCGTACTGGCCGGCGTCGGTCAGCACGGTGACGTCCTTCCAGTTCTTGGCTGCGCTGCGCACCATGGCCGGGCCGCCGATGTCGATGTTCTCGATCGCGTCTTCCAGCGTGCAACCGGGCTTGGCCACGGTGGCTTCAAAGGGGTAGAGGTTGACGGCCAGGATGTCGATCATGGTGATGCCGTGCTGAGCCGCGGCGGCCATGTGCTCGGGGAAGTCGCGGCGTGCCAGCAGGCCGCCGTGCACCTTGGGGTGCAGGGTCTTGACGCGGCCGTCCAGCATCTCGGGGAAGCCGGTGTGGTCGGCCACCTCGGTGACGGGCAGGCCGGCGTCGGCCAGCAGCTTGGCCGTGCCACCGGTGGACAGCAGGCGCACGTTCAGGGCGTGCAGCTCCTTGGCGAATTCGAGGATGCCGGTCTTGTCGGACACGGAGATCAGGGCTGTCAGTTGCGTCATGGCAGGTGCTCGTCGGGGAGTGTGGATTCGTGGCGTGTGCTGTGTGCGGCGCGGGCCGCCTTCACAGCATCTGGTGTTCGGTCAGCTTGCGGCGCAAGGTGTTGCGGTTGATGCCCAGCCATTCGGCCGCCTTGCTCTGGTTGCCCAGGGCTTTTTGCATCACCACCTCGAGCAGCGGCTTTTCCACCAGCTTGATCAGCATCTCGTGCATGGAATGCGGCTCCTCGCCTTCCAGGTCGCTGAAATAGGCTTGCAGGTTCTCGCGAACGCATTGGTCGATCGGGGTGGGCGTGGTGCTCATGCGGAGTGTCTCGGGGCTTGTTCTTCTGTGTCGGGGGCGTCGCTGTTGCAGGCGTCGGGGCGCGAGGGCGGCAGGCGTTCATATTGGTCGCCCAGCTCGGCGAACCATTGGCGCAGAGCGCTGACCTGGGCCTCGCAGCTCTCCAGCAGGTTCATGCACTGGCGGAACTCTTCGCCGCCGGGCAGGCCGCGCACGGCCCAGCCGATGTGCTTGCGCGCGCTGCGCATGCCGGCCAGGGCGCCGTAGAGGCTGTAGTGGTCGTGCAGGTGCTCAATCAGCCAGTCGCTGGCGTCCTGCACGCGCGGCGGCGGCAGCTCTTCGCCCGTGCGCAGGAAGTGATCGATCTCGGCAAAGATCCAGGGCCGGCCTTGGGCGGCGCGGCCGATCATCAGGGCATCGGCGCCGGTGCGCTCGAGCACGGCCTTGGCTTTTTGCGGCGAATCGATGTCGCCATTGGCCACCACCGGGATTTGCAGCGCGGCCTTGACCGCCGCCACCGTGTCGTACTCGGCCAGGCCTTTGTAGCCCTGCTCGCGGGTGCGGCCATGCACGGTGACCATGGCGATGCCGGCGTCCTGCGCGGCCAGGGCCAGGCGCTGGGCGTTCTTCTCGGTCTCGCACCATCCCGTGCGCATTTTCAGGGTGACCGGCACACCGTAGGGCGCGGCCGCCTCGACCACGGCAGCCATGATTTCGGTGGCCAGGGGCTCGTCCTGCATCAGGGCCGAGCCGGCCCATTTGGTGCAGACCTTTTTGGCCGGGCAGCCCATATTGATGTCGATGATTTGGGCGCCCCGCTCGATGTTGTAGCGGGCGGCCTCGGCCATCATGGGCGCGTCGGTGCCGGCGATCTGCACGGCGATGGGGCCGGCTTCACCGTCGTGGTTGGCGCGGCGCGAGGTTTTGAGGCTGTTCCACAAGTCCTTGCGCGAGGTCACCATCTCGCTGACCGCATAGCCCGCACCCAGGCGCCGGCACAGCTGGCGGAACGGCCGGTCGGTGACGCCGGCCATGGGCGCCACGAACAGTCGGTTGGGCAGGGAATGGGCGCCGAGGCGTAGCGTCGGCAGGGCGGCAGGCATGGAGGCGGGGCAGGTGGCGGAACAGCAGCGGGGGTGAGCGGTTTTTGGGGCGATCCATCTGCCCAAAAATGAGGCAGGATTATAACCGCCGCCTGCTTTTCCGGAACTGACGACCGTTCGCTATTTCGCTGCCTGGTTCTGTTGCCGCCAGCGCTGGATGTTCTTCTCCAGCAGCTCGGGCAGCAGACTGGCGCCGCCCAGCTTGTGCAAGGCACGGGCAATTCGCCCGCGCAGATCACCGGTGTTGCAGGGTGATTTGTGCGACAGCGTCAGGTGCAAGGCCTCATTGGCCACGGCCGGTGCAAGCATCTTGACATTGCTGATGTCGAGCTTGGCGAGGAAGGCCTGGCCCGGGCTGTCCTCGTAGATCAGGTAGTCGGCGCGCCCACGCTGCAGCATCTGGATGGCCTGCTCCAGGCTGGCCACCCGGCTGATCTTGAGCGACTGCTTGGCATAGCGGTCAAAGGCCTCGCCGAAGCTGTTGTTGATCACGGTCACGCCTTGCTGGCCGACCAGATCGCTCCAGCGTGAGTAGCTCAGTTGCGACTTGGCATCGACCCAGATCACCGAGCGGGTCTGGTGAAAGGCCGGGATGAAGTAGTCCATGTATTCGGTGCGGGCCTGCGTCCAGAAAGCCCCGGCGATCAGGTCGATACGGCCTGCCTTGGCTTCCTCTTGCACCCGACCCCAGGGGCCGACATAGCGCAGCTCGATGGCGATGCCCAGTTCCTGGGCCAGCAGCTGCATCAAGTCGGCATTGGCGCCGATCAGCCGGTTCTCGTCGGCCGGGTCACGCCAGAGGTAGGGCGGGTACTGCGGGTTGCCCGAGGCCACCAGCGCGCTGCAGCGGGCCTCGGCCGGCGCTGCGAAAGCCTCGCTGCTGCTCAGCAAGCTCAGTCCCGCCCAGAGCCCGACGCTCAGCCACAGCCGGCCCATGAGCCTGCGCCGCGTACCGGACTGGCTCAGGCTGCTGGAGGGGGTGGCTAAGGCGTGCATGCGGCCGTCAGGATAATGCTTTTGATGGAAGCCCATTTGGAAAACATGATTCACGGCCTGCTGGCACTGGCTGCGCTGCCGGCGGTGGGCCTGCCGGCGGTGTTCCTGATCGCCCTGGTCTCGGCCACCTTGCTGCCTCTGGGTTCGGAGCCGGCGGTGTTCCTGCTCGTCAAGGCCGACCCGGCCATGTTCTGGCCGGCGGTGCTGGTGGCCACCCTGGGCAACACAATAGGCGGTGCGATCAGCTGGTGGATGGGCCGCGGCGCCGAGCTGGCCTACGAGCGCAGCCTCAAGCATGCGCCGCCCAACCCGCGTGCCCTGGCCTGGCTGCAGCAGTTCGGTGCCAAGGCTTGCCTCCTGAGCTGGCTGCCGGCGGTCGGTGACCCGCTGTGCGCAGTGGCCGGCTGGCTGCGTTTGCCCTTCTGGCCCTGCGTGGCTTACATGGCTGTGGGTAAGTTCTTCCGCTATGTGCTGATGACGGCGGCCCTGATCTGGGTCTTTCCCGTTGCCGCGCCCTGACTTGGGGCATGGCCCGGTCGAACGTGGACAATGCTCCCCAGTTCCAACTCTTCGTGAACCGCCTCATGAGCACGCCTGCCTACACCGAACTGTTCCAGCGTCACCAGCGTCTGCATCGCCTGGGCCATCTGCAATCGATCGCGCAATGGGACCAGTCGGCCAATATGCCGCCCAAGGGCAATGAGGCGCGCTCGCTGGCCTTGGCCGAGATGGGCGGGCTGCTGCATCAGCTGGCCACCGAGCCGCAGCTGAAAGGTCTGCTGGAACAAGCCGCGGCCGAAAACCTCGAGGCCGATCAGCGCGCCAATCTGCGCGAGATGGGCCGCGCCTGGCGTGCGTCGAACGCCTTGCCGCAAAGCCTGGTCGAGGCGAAGTCCTTGGCCAACTCGCGTTGCGAACATGCCTGGCGCGCGCAGCGCCAGGCCAATGACTGGGCCGGCTATGTCGAGAACCTGCGCGAGGTGGTGCGTCTGACCCGCGAGGAAGCCACCCTGCTGGCCGATGGCGCGGGCTTGTCGCGTTATGACGCGCTGCTCGATCTGTACGAGCCCGGCATGCGCAGCGCCGAGGTGGACCGTGTGTTTGGCGACCTGCGCAGCTGGCTGCCTGGCCTGATCCGCCAGGTGCGTGAGAAGCAGGCGCAGGAGCACACGACCAAGCCGGTCGGCCTCTTCACCCAAGCCTCGCAGAAGGCTCTGGGCCTGGATGCCATGCGCTTGATGGGCTTCGATTTCGAGGCCGGCCGTCTGGACGAGAGCAGTCACCCCTTCTGCGGCGGCGTGCCCGAGGATGTGCGCATGACCACGCGCTACCGCGAGGACGATTTCCTGCCCAGCTTGATGGGCACCATCCACGAAACCGGCCATGGCCGCTACGAGCAGAACCTGCCGCGCGAGTGGCTGGGTCAGCCTCTGGGCCAGGCCCGCTCCATGGGCTTGCATGAGAGCCAGAGCCTGTCCTTCGAGATGCAGCTGGGCAGTCACCCGGCTTTTGCGCGCTTGCTCAGTCCTCTGGTCAGCCGTCATCTGGGCGAGCAGCCGGCCTTTGAGCCCGGCAATTTGAACCGCCTATTGACCCGCGTGAACCCGGGCTTGATCCGCGTGGACGCCGACGAGGTGACCTACCCGGCCCATGTGATCCTGCGCTACGAGATCGAGCGGCCGCTGGTGGAAGGCGAGATCGAGGTCGATGACATCCCTGCCCTGTGGGACGCCAAGATGATGGAGCTGCTGGGCTTGGACACCCGCGGCAATTACAAGGACGGCTGCATGCAGGATGTGCACTGGGGTTGCGGCCTGATCGGCTATTTCCCCTGCTACACCCTGGGCGCCATGTATGCCGCGCAGTGGTTTGCCACCATGCGCCGCGCCATGCCGGATCTGGACGCCCGCATCGCCGCCGGTGACCTGGCCCCCGTGTTCGACTGGCTGCGCGAGAACATCTGGCTGCAAGGCAGCCGCTTCGAGACGCCCGAGTTGGTGCGCCGTGCCAGCGGTGAGACCCTGAACCCGGCGCATTTCAAGGCGCATTTGCAAGCCCGCTATCTGGCCTGAGGGCCGGCGGGCAGAAAAAAGGGGCGCTCCTTGCCGGAGCGCCCCAAAGCATGCGTTCTTTCCATGTGTGCGACGCGCGGCGGCCTGTACCGGCCTCCGCTCGCCCAGTTCCAACGTCGTCCTTCTTCTTGTTCGTTCTTTCTCTTGCATGACCACGCACGAGGCGTGGCTGCCACTCAGGCTTGCCGCTGGCGACGGCGGGCCATGAATCCGATGGCGGCGATGCCGGCCAGCATCAGTGCGTAGCTTTGCGGCTCCGGCACGGCGCTGGTGATGCTGACTTGGTCGAGCGAGCTGCCCAACTGATCGCTGCGGCCGCTGGCTCGGAAGTAGAGGGTGGTGGCGCCGCTGGCGGTGAAGTCAAATTGCACCTGCTTCCAGTCGTGGCTGGCGCCGCCATTGCCGCCGCTGACCGTGGTCCACTGCGTGCCGTTCAGGCTCCAGTCCAGGCCGTTGCTGGCCTGGCCATTGCTCACCCGGTCGGCATAGAAGAAGCTCAGGGTGTAGCGCTCATTCGCTTGAGTGGCGACGGTCTGGAACATGCTGCTGTTGGCCGTGGTGTCCAGTTCCACGAAATTGACGCCGTCACGGGCCAGGCCGACCACGTTGTTGCGCACCTCAATGCCGGCGGCTCCGCCGGTCCAGCCGCTGATGTTGCTGAAGATCTCCCAGCGATTGCTGGACTTGATCAGCACCGACTCGAAGCTGCCGTTGAGCACCAGATTGCTGCCATCGGCCAGGCTCAGCAGCGGCGTGGCGAGCAGGAGGGCGGAGATGAGCTTCTTGTGCATGAGGTGACTTCCTTGGCTGTTGGCCGCCGGTGCGGAGGCCTTGGAAGTCATTCTTGCGGAGCGGCGCCTGCGGGAATACCCCTGCATGCAGGGGCTGCGAGGCTCGGTCGTGAAACCGGTCACGCCGGACGCTCAGGCGTGCCGGGCTTCCAGCAGGCTCAGGGCGGCGCGCAGCCGGCGCAAGGCGGTTTCGGTGCGGGTGGCAGCGGCCTCGCTCAGCAGGCGCCGGCCCGGTTCCTGCAGCACGTCCAGCTTGAGGCTGAGACCATGACGCTGCAAGGCTGCCTGTAGCTTGGGTGCACGGCGGCGCAGGCGCGCACGCGTGGTCTGGTAAGCATGTTCGGCCAGATGGCGGCGCTGCGAGTAGCTGAAGGTGTTGGCCAGGAACATCTCGGCATCGCGGTGGTCGGGCTCGAACAAGAGGATGTCGGTGGCCGGGTGGGTGTGCTCGTAGCGTTTCATGCCCAGCTCCAACCGCGAGTGGATCAGAGAGCGGAAGGTCTGGCTCATGACCAGGGGCAGGCCACCGTCGACCAGGTGCGGAATCTGCCCGCCAGCCTCGGCGCCGGACGGCGGCACGCCATCGCGGTCAGATTCGTAAGGCACGAGCGGGTTCAGGCAGATCAGCAGGTCCACGCCTTCTTGCAGCAGCAAGGAGGCATGCAGGGTCTTCTTGAGGGCGCCGTCCACATAGTGACGGCCGGCAATTTTGACTGGTGGGAACAAGCCCGGCAGGGCCGCGCTGGCCTGCACGGCGCGCGAGATCGGCACATCGTCCCAGCCCGGCAGGCCGAAGGGCACGGCCTCGCCGCTGTCCAGGTCGGTGGCCACCAGCACCAGGCGCTTGCCGAGCTCGCGGAAATCATTGCTGCGCCCGGGCAGGGCGAACTGGCGGCGCACCTGGGCTTCCAGCGCGTCGCCCGAAAGCAGGCCAGTTGGCAGGGCGCGGCCCAGGCGTTCGAAGGCGCCGAGCAAGGAGCGGCCTTCCATCCAGTGGTCCCAAACGGCTGATTTCAGCAGACCGGGCAGCAGACGCAGGCGATCGCCGAACTCACCCCAGGCCGGGTGCATGAGCTCGGCAGGGTCGAAGCTGTCGGGCGCGGTGACGCTGTTTTCGATGAAGGCCGCGCTGAGCATGCGCGGGCTCATGCCATTGGCCAGGCCGGCGGCAATGAAGCCGCCTGCACTGATGCCGATGTAGGAGTCGCAATTGCAGAAGTCCAGGCCCTCGATCGACTCCTCCAGCGCGCAGAGCGCACCGATTTCATAGATCGCGCCCAAGGGCCCGCCGCCTGCCAGAGCGAGGCCGATGCGGGGACGGCCGGAACGGCGCGTCAGCTTGGCAGCCTTGGCGGGCGAGGTCGGGCGGCGATTGGGCATGCGGGGCTGGGGTCAGCGAAGCGGGTTCGAGATCAGGCCTGGGTGCCGGTCTCGGTGCTGCCAGCGGCCGGGGCGGCGGGTGCTGTGGCGCTCACCGGGGCGGCGGCCTTCTTGGCGCGGGGCTTCGCTGCTGCCGCTGTGGGGGCAGCCTTGGGCGCAGCGGCGGCGGGCTTGGCTGCAGCCTTGGCTGCCGGCTTGGCTGCTGACTTGGGTGCGGCTGCCTTCGGTGCTGCCTTGGCAAAGGGCTGGGCCGGAGCCTTGACGGCCACCTTCTTGGCGGCAGCCTTCACCGGGGCCTTTGCTGCGACCTTCGCCGGGGCTTTGGTGGCCACAGGTTTGGCGGCCGGCTTGGCAGCTGCCTTGGCCTTGGGTGCGGCCTTGGCGGACTTGTCAGCCTTCTTGGCCGGGACCTTCAGGCCCAGCGCGTCGCTGAGGGCGTCGATGCGCTCGATCAGGTCGTCGATGTCCTTGGCAGCCGGCACACCCAGGCGCTTGAGCGCACGGGCGACACGTTCTTCGAAGATGGATTCCAGCTTGTCCCAGTGTTGGCCGGCCTTGCTGCCGACGTCGCCGGCCATGCCGCTGACCTTGCTGGCCATGGCGCCGATCTTTTCCTCGGCCGCGGATTGTGTCTTCTTCTGCAAGTTCAGACCCTCCTTGACCAGGGCTTCAAACACCTTGCCGCCTTCGCCCTGAGCCTTGGAGAAAGCGCCCAGGCCGGCGGCCCAGATTTGTTGTGCGGAGTCGCGCACGCTTTGTGCCAGCTGGCTGTCCAGCAGGCCGGCGGGCAGGGCGCCGCCGAAGGCTCCATTGGAAGCGGAGTTCTTCTTGGCTGCCATTTTCTGAAGCTTCTTGACCATGTTGTCAGTCCTTGGGGGCGTTGGTTGGATTTTCGCCAGCCTTCGCCAGCGACAACTTCACTATAGATCGCGCTGCTGGCATTTGGCACCGGGGAAAGCTAGGCAGTACCCTCTACCTAAGCTAAGAGTGCTCGCCAGGCGACGTGTGCGGGAAAGCGCGCAGCGGCGGCGGCTTTCACTTGGTCAAGAATCCGTTTCAAAGAATTTTGCGATTCCATCAGCAGGAGACATGCACATGCAGTATTTCGTCACGGGGGCTACGGGCTTCATTGGCAAGCGCTTGGTCAAGAAGTTGCTGGCCCGCCGCGGCAGCACGGTTCATTTCCTGCTGCGCGAGGAGAGCCGAGATAAATTGCCCGAGCTGCTGGCCTTCTGGGGCCTGGCCAAGAACAGCACCCGCGCGCTGCCGGTGTTCGGTGACCTAACGGGCAAGAAGCTCGGTGTGGCGATCGACGACATCAAGCGACTCAAGGGTCAGATCGATCATGTCTTTCATCTGGCCGCGGTCTACGACCTCAAGGCTGACGAGGCCTCGCAAGTCGCGGTGAATGTCGACGGCACGCGCAGCCTGGTCGAGTTTGCTCAGGCCATTGAGGCCGGCCATGTTCACCATGTCTCGTCCATCGCCGCCGCCGGCCTGTACGAGGGTGTGTTCCGCGAGGACATGTTCGACGAGGCCGAAGGCCTCGATCACCCCTACTTCATGACCAAGCACGAGAGCGAGAAGATCGTGCGCAAGGAGTGCAAGCGGCCCTGGACGGTCTACCGCCCGGCCATGGTAGTGGGCGACTCCAGTACCGGCGAGATGGACAAGGTCGACGGGCCGTACTACTTCTTCAAGCCCATCCAGCGCTTGCGCCAGATCCTGCCGCCCTGGATGCCTTCGATCGGCCTGGAGGGCGGGCGCGTCAACATCGTGCCGGTGGACTTCGTCGTCAACGCGCTCGACCACATCGCCCACCGCGAGCGCAAGAGCGGCGCCTGCTTCCACCTGGTGGACCCGGTGGGCTACCGCGTCGGCGATGTGCTGGACATCTTCTCCAAGGCTGCGCATGCGCCCAAGATGAATCTGTTCATCAATGCGGCCCTGCTCGGTTTCATTCCCAAGAGCGTCAAGAAGGGCTTGATGGCCCTGGCGCCGGTGCGGCGCATCCGCAATGCGGTGATGAAGGATCTCGGCCTGCCCGACGATATGTTCACCTTCATCAACTACCCGACCCGATTCGACTGCCGCGAGACCGAGGCCGCGCTCAAGGGCTCGGGCATTGCCTGCCCCAATCTGCATGACTATGCCTGGCGCCTCTGGGATTACTGGGAGCGCCATCTCGACCCCGACCTTTTCATCGATCGCAGCCTGCGTGGCGCCACCGCCGGCAAGGTGGTTCTGGTGACGGGCGGCTCCTCCGGCATCGGCCTGGCGGCGGCCAAGAAGTTTGCCGAGGCCGGCGCCATCACCTTGATCTGCGCCCGCGACGAGATCAAGCTGGCCGAGGCGGTGAAGGAGATCCGCGAAGCCGCTGGCGCGCAAGCCCAGGTGCACGCCTTCTCGGCCGACATCGCCAACGAGGAAAGCTGTGCGGCCATGATTGCCGCCATCAGCGAGCAGTTTGGTGGCGTTGATTTCCTGATCAACAACGCGGGCCGCTCGATCCGCCGCGCCATCGAGAGCAGCTACGATCGCTTCCATGACTTCGAGCGCACCATGCAGCTGAACTATTTCGGCTGCCTGCGCGTGACCATGGGCTTGCTGCCCGGCATGGTGGCCAAGAAGAAAGGCCATGTGGTCAACATCTCCAGCATCGGCGTGCTGACCAATGCGCCGCGCTTCTCGGCCTATGTGGCCAGCAAGGCCGCGCTCGATGCCTGGACGCGCTGCGCCTCCAGCGAATATGCCGATTTGGGCGTGACCTTCACCACCATCAATATGCCGCTGGTGCGCACGCCCATGATCGCGCCGACGCAGATCTACAAGAACGTGCCCACGCTGGCGCCCGAGGAGGCGGCCGATATGGTGGCGCAGGCCTGCATCGCCAAGCCGGTGCGCATCGCCACCCGCCTGGGCATCACGGGGGAGCTGATGCACTCGCTGATGCCGCGCGTGGCGCAGATCGTGATGAACACCAGCTTCCGCATGTTCCCCGACAGCGACGCGGCCAAGGGCGCCAAGCCGGGCTCCAAGCCGCAGCTCTCGGCCGAGGCGATCGCCCTGCAACAGATGATGAAGGGCATTCACTTCTGAGGGGTGCAGCCTGGACCTCAGGCCATACCCAAGGGAAGCGCCTGAGCGGCAAACTCAGCGACGGCCGTTCTCGTCGCGAAAGATGGCCAGGGCTCGCACCAACTGATCGGCCTGGTTGCGCAGGCTTTCGGTCGCCGCGGTCGACTGCTCGACCAGCGCGGCATTCTGCTGCGTGACCTGGTCCAGATGGGTGACGGCTTCGCTGACCTGGCTGATGCCGGTGCTTTGCTCGCGGTTGGCGCCGCTGATGCTGGTGATCAGTTGGCTGACCCGGCTGACCTGCTGAACGATCTCGCCCATGGTGCGCTCGGCATCGCCGACCTGGCGGGCGCCATGCTCGACCTTCTCGACGCTGTCGCTGATCAGGGTCTTGATCTCCTTGGCCGCCTCGGCGCTGCGCTGGGCGAGGCTGCGCACCTCGGCGGCCACCACGGCAAAGCCGCGCCCCTGTTCGCCAGCGCGCGCCGCTTCGACCGCGGCATTGAGGGCCAGGATATTGGTCTGAAAGGCGATGCCGTCAATCACGCTGATGATGTCGCTGATCTTGCGGCTGGAGGTGGTGATGCCTTCCATGGTGCGGTTGACCCGGCCCACCACCTCGCCGCCTTGTGCGGCGACTGCGCTGGCTTCCTGGGCGACCAGGGTGGCCTGCTGGGCGGTGTCGGAGTTGTTGCGTACGGTGGCGCTCATCTGCTCCATGGAGGCGGCCGTCTGCTCCAGGCTGGACGCCGCCTGTTCGGTGCGGGCGCTGAGGTCGTTGTTGCCCTGGGCGATCTCGCCGCTGGCGGTGCGCACGGTCAGCACCTGCTCGCTGACATCGTCCACGATCCAGCGGAACATCAGGCCTAACTGGTTGATGGCCCGCAGGGTCATGCCGATCTCATCGACCCGGTTCATCTGCACATTGGACTGGGTGTCGCCGGCGGCGACACTGCGAGCTTGAGCGGCCAGCCTCTCGAGCGGCGCCGTCACCTGGGCCGTCAGCCACCAGGCGCTCAGGGCGGTGGAGACCGTCAGCACAGCCGCCAAGGTCAGCAGCGAGCCAGGGGCCAGGCCCAGCAGGGCTGCAGCAGCCAGGCTCAGCAGCGGGGCCAGCAGCAGGCCGATGCGCACGCGCCAGCGCACCGACAGGGTTTGCAGGCTGCGCGACACGATGTTCATCAGGCCGGTGCGGATGATCAAGCCCTTGTGGAAGGCCTGGCTGCCGGCCGTGCCTTCGCGGAAGGCCTGGTAGAGCTTTTCGGCGGCTTGGATTTCGGCCCGGCCGGGTTTGGTGCGCACCGACATATAGCCGACGATCTTGCCTTTGCGTTCCACCGGCGTGGCATTGGCGCGCACCCAGTAGTGGTCGCCGTTCTTGCGCCGGTTCTTCACCAGCGCGCTCCAGGATTGACCTTCTTTCAGCGTCGCCCACATATCGGCAAAGGCTTGCTCGGGCATGTCAGGGTGACGCACCAAATTGTGAGGCTGGCCGAGGATGTCCTTTTCCTCAAAGCCGCTGACGGCGACGAAGGCGCCGTTGGCGTAGCTGACCTTGGACTGGACGTCCGTGGTGGACATCAGGGTCGCGTCGGACGGGAAATCGTATTCCCGCTGCGTGACCGGCAGGTTCTTGCGCATCGTCTGTACTCCACTGTTCGCCGGCCCGGGAGTGGGTGCGGCGTACTTCATCAAACGAATCGTTCTTGGGGTGGGCGCGGGGCTATTGAGCCGCTTGGGTGCGCTTGGCGGGATATCGGCGCTGGGGCGGAGAACTTGACCAGGAAGCGCTTCAATGATGCGACTGCAAGGCGCTGGGCTGCCCGCGGCGAATTTGCGCGCTGTGAGCCTGCGAGGCTCTACGCTCGGCGGCCTTGCCGTGCAACTCTGGCGGCTTGTGGGTCAATCGGGCAAGAGTTTCAGGACGTCAGCGCTGCGTCGCGCGTGGAATGGCGTAGGTGCCGACCACATGGGCGACCGGGTCTTCGCTGCCCTCGGAGTAGAGGCTGACCTCGCCGACCGCCAGGGTCCGGCCCAGCTTCATCAGCGTGCAGACGGCGAGGATGTCGCGGTCGCCGGCCGGCTTGCGCAGGAAGTTGATGTTGAGGCTGGTGGTCACGGTCAGCGGCACGATGCCGATCTCACCCAGGATGGCCACGTAGAGCGCCACATCGGCCACCGTCATCAGCACCGGCCCCGAGACCGTGCCGCCGGGGCGCAGCTCGGCCTCGCCGACCGGGTGGCGCACGGTCGCGCGCATCGGCGCCAGCGCCTCGATGCTGCATTTGCACTGGGGAAACTCGGCCGCGAGGAAATCGGCAAGCTCGGCTCGGCTGGGGCGTGCAGGTTCGGGCGTGAGGCTCATGGGGGGCTCGCAGGGAAGGGCTTTGATTCTGACCGCCCGGCGCACGTGCCATGGGCCAGCCCAAAAAAAAGGGCTTCCGGATGGAAGCCCTTTGGAGGGTACACGCCGGGCCTGGGCCCGGTTCAGTTCGCCATCAAGGTGTGCAGCGATAAACCGTCACGTCGTCCAGGTACCAGCCCTTGACGCCACCGCAGCCGTCGTTGCCGGCCTCGAAGCGCAGCTTGACCTTGTCATTGGGCTTGGCCAGCGAGGACAGGTTGACGATGGAACGGCCCCAGGAACCCTGGAGTGAGCCGCCGTCAGTGCCGGTGAAGCCAGGCTGACCGGCCAGCGGGCTGTCATTGCCCGGTGCCGCTGCCATGGTGGCGTTGTAGGCGTTGTAGATGAAGGCCGTGGCGGGAACCAGCTGCCATGCACCGCCGTTGACGCTGATCTTGACGTTGCCGCCGTCATAGCTGGCTTCGGTGGCCACATAGTGGTCGAAGGTCAGCTTGGGTTCGGTCACGCCTGCCGGGATCGTGAACTCAGGGCTTTCCACGCGTTGCAGACCGGCTTGGTTGGAGCCAGCGGCGCAGCTGCCGATGTTCGGGTCGCCCGCGAACAGGGCATAACCCGCACGGCCGCCAGGCAAACCGTTGACCACACCCCAGGTACGGGGGGTGAACTCAGGGTTGTTGCCCGCATAGCTGACCGACCAGCGAACGCCGGCACGCTTGCCACCGTCGAAGCTGTCCGTCAGCAGGGCGGTCGGCGTACCGACAGCGCACAGTGCCGGGGGCGACTTGGCCAGCAGCGGCTGGAAGTTGCACTGGGTCGGCGGCGTGCGCAGTTCGAGCGCAGTCGCCATCTTGCCGACCTGAGCGCAGTCGGAGGCGCTGATGACTTCGCCCGATGCGGCGCCTGTGGTCAGGCTGGCCAGATTGACGCCAGTGAGGTCAGCGCAAGACTGCTGCAATGCGTCGGCATGGTCGACGAAGTTGCTGGTCGGGCCTTGGTAGACGCTCTGGGCACGGTAGTAGATGTGGGCTGCCTTGGTCAGACCGATGCTCAGCACGTTCTGGCCGTTGTACATGCCGCCGTCGACCAGCAGGGCGTAGCCGTGGTTGGGCACGCCCGAGTTGCTGTGCACGCCGCCGTTGTCGCCGGCGCTGCACACATACTGCGCGTCCGTGACCTTGCCCGGGTGGCCGTAGCAAGTCGGGGTGTACATGTCGCGGATCGCGCCGCCGAAGGCCGAGGAGTCCTCGCCCACCAGCCAGCGGACCGTGTTGTCAGGGCCAGGGCCGCGCACCAGGCTGGCGGTGACGCCTGCAGCCAGTTGCCCCTTGATCGCCGAGCCGTCGCTCTGCGACACCGACAGTGCGGGGATGGTGATGCTGGCATCCGCCCCGCCCATATTGACGATGGCCGTGCCGCCCTGGTTGTTGCCGACGATGACGCCGATGGCGCCAGCCAGCTGCGCGTTCTTGACCTTGACTGCATAGCCGCAGGTGCCGCGGTCGATGAAGGCGATCTTGCCGGAAACATTGGCAGCCAGAGGTGCCGTGCAGCCTGCTGAGGTGCTGCCGACGTCAACGCCGACCACCGAGCCACTCAGGGTCGGGAAGGTCTGCGGGCCGAAGGCTGCGGTGCCAGTGCCTTTGGGTCCGGCGATGGATGCAGGAGCGGTGATGGTGGCCTGGGCGACCTTGGTGGCCGCGGTGCAGGAACCATTCGTACGCATGGTGTCCGGCGTGTCACCACCCCGGCCGTTGATGCGGTCGACGGTTTCGCCCCAGATGTCCGAGTAAGCCTCGTTCAGAGCGCCGGACTGGTATTGATAAATCAGACCGTGGGTGTATTCCGTGTAGGCATGACCCCATTCGTGCGCGGTGACGTCGTCGGTGGTCGTGCCGGGGCAGAAGGAAATGTAGGTGCCGTTCCAGGACGCGTTCGGGCAGGCATCGCCGCGGTTGAAGATCGAGTCCATGGCCTTGCCCTTGCCGTCGAACGAGTCGCGGCCGAAGGCATTCTTGAACAAGTTGTAGATGTCCGAGGACGCCGCGATCATGTTGTCGGCTTCGGTGTTGCCGGTCGGGAAGGCTTGGCCTTCGACCCAGAACGGTGTGTTCGGATAGTTGGGCACCGGCGGCAGCTTGCCCTGGCCGTCAAAAGCACGGCGGTTCATGTCTTCGTGGATGCCGCTGATGGTGTCGATGACCTTGCCGGTGTGGGCGTCCACATAGACAAACTCGCGCACATCAGCGCGGTTGCCGACTTCGACTTGCCAGGCCAGATGGTTGGCACCGGCCACACCCTTGGCCAGGCCTTCGCGGAAGATCATCAGGGTCGGCGTGCTGGCGCTCAGCTTGACGGCACGGCCTTGGTCGGCGGTGACGCGCGCCACGGCGATCTGGCTGGCCTGGGCTGCATTGCGGCTGGGGCTGGCGCTGACGGTGATGTCGGGAATGAAGTTGCCGTTGACGACCACCAGATTGCCTGCGGCATCAAAGTGCGACTTCAGCTCGGCGCCGAAGACCGGCAGGCCTTGGTAGACCTGGCGGTGCGTCAGGTGGGTGCCACCCTGGCGGTCTTTCTCGATGGTGGCCGGGGCCAGTTCGGCGGCGGCATTGGAGATGCCGAACAGGCCGGCATAGTCGCTCATGAATTGCACTGCGGCAGCTTGCTTGGCAGCGTCGCTGACGGCGCCGGCGCGTGCGGCCAGCTTGGCGCCGACCGGCACCCGCACGAAGCGGGCGGAGCCGGTGGCTGCGTGGTAGGACACGTCGGCACTGCTGCCGGTGGCGCTGGCCAGACGGTTGGCGGCTTCGCGCTGACCATTCAGGGCGCCTTGCGCTTGGGCCTGGCTGGCCAGGGCCATGCCCACGGACAGGGCGAGCATGGACAGCTTCATTTGATTTCGAATCATATGCACTCCGGGAGGCGCTGCGTGCAGCGCATCAAGATGGGTTGGAGAGAGGACGGTCGAGGGTCGCGGCTTGCGGTGGCTCGATCAGGCGGCCTTGCGGCGGCGGGCGATGGCGCCCATGCCGACCAGACCCAGACCCATCAGGGCCCAGCTGGCGGGTTCCGGCACGGCCGTGACGGTGCCGACCGTCAGGTTGTCCAGATTGGCATACAGAGAAACACCCGGGGCGCTGAAGGTCAGCGAGCTGATGGTCTGGGTGGAGCTGAAGCCACGGAAGCTGTCGTTGATGCTGCCGGGGGTGAACATGGCAATGGTGCCGTCGTTCAGGGTCAGCTTCACCGAGACCGACTGAAAGTCGTTCGAGATGTTGGTGACGAAGAAGTTGCCGCCAACCGCCGTGACATTGCCGCTGGTGAAGTTGATCGTCAGCGCTTCATCGATCTGGTTGGTGCCGAGGAAGTCGCCGGTGGCGTAGAGACCACTGGCGGCTGACACGGTGTAGGAAAAGCCAGAGCCGCTGAAGGCGGCGACGCCGTCCGGGCTGGCCATGCCGGTGAAGGCCTCGGTGTAGCCGGGGCTGCTCAAACCAGCCAGGAAGGCGGCCGAGTCGGTGTAGGTGGTGGTGTCGGCGAACGACGGTGCGGCCAGAACGGCCAGCACGGCAGCCGAGATGAGGCGGTGAGCTGTCTGCATTCAAAATCCCTCAGGCAAGTGGATGGGGCGGACCCTTGCGGGTGCTCGTACCAGTAGGCTCGCATGTGAAGCAAGTCACGGCTAGGGGGGGAAGCACCAGGGCCGCTTGGCTGACCCTGCAAAGCCGGGGCGCGGCATCACCGGATTGCCAGGGCTGCCAATTCATGCTTGCAGCCGCCCGTTTCAATGGAAATCGCGGCTGCCCATTTCTTTGCCCGCTTCTTTGCCCAGGCGGCCGAGCAGCGGGGTCAGGTCTTGCACGCGGCGGGCGATTAAATTGCGCACGCCGTTCTCGTGCTGCCACTGGCCCTGCACCGCCAGCAAGCGCGCCACCAGGATGGTGCGGCGGAAGGCGGCGTAGACGTCCGGCCAGACGATCACCTGCACGCTGCCGCTCTCGTCTTCCAGGCTGATGAAGAGCACGCCCTTGGCCGTCTGCGGGCGCTGGCGCACGGTGACCAGGCCGCAGGCCTGGGCCGACTGGCCGCTGCGCCAGGCGCGCAGCTCCTGCGCATTGCGGTAGCCCAGGCGCGCCAGCCGGGGCCGCAGCAGGGCCAGCGGATGGCTGCGCAGGCTCAGGCCCAGGGCGGCGTAGTCCCAGACCACCTCCTCGCCCTCGGCGGCCGCCGGCAGGTTCAGGTCCTCCTCGGCGGCATAGGCCTGGCGCAAAAGCGGCGGTTGGGCGCGCAGGGCCGAGGCCTGCCAGACCTGCTGGCGGCGGTGGCCGGCCAGGCTTTGCAAGGCATCGGCCGCGGCCAGCTGCTGCAGCTCCTGCTGGTCCAGGGCGGCGCGCAGGGCCAGGTCTTGCGTGTCCACAAAGCGCCCGCCGGCGGCCCGTGCGGCCTCGATGCGCAGGGCCGCCGCCCGGCTCAGGCCGTGGACCAGATGCAGGCCCAGGCGCACGGCCGGCTGCACGCCGTCGTCCAGGCGATCGGCGGGCTCGGGCTCTTCGTGCACCTCGGGCTGCTCCAGGCTGCTCAGCCAGCCGCCGTGGTTGACATCGCTGGGCCGCACCTCGATGCGGTGGCGGCGGGCGTCCTGCACCAGCTGGCTGGGGGTGTAGAAACCCAGCGGCTGCGAGTTCAGCAGGGCGCAGAGAAAGGCCGCCGGTTCGTGGCGCTTGATCCAGCAGGACACGTAAGTCAGCAGGGCGAAGCTGGCCGCATGCGACTCGGGGAAGCCGTAGGAGGCGAAGCCCTTGATCTGGCGGAAGATGGCTTCGGCGAACGCGTCCTCGTAGCCGCGTTCGCGCATGCCCGTGAGGATCTTCTCGTGGAAGCGGGCCAGGTCACCGGGGCGCTTCCAGGCGGCCATGGCGCGGCGCAGCTGGTCGGCCTCGCCGGGGCTGAAGCCGGCGGCGATCATGGCCACCTGCATCACCTGCTCCTGGAAGATGGGGATGCCGCAGGTGCGCTCGAGCGCGGCGCGCAGATCGTCTTTGGGATATTTGATCTGGTCCGGCGGCAGGGCGCGGTTCTGCAAATAGGGGTGGACCATGCCGCCTTCGATGGGCCCGGGCCGCACGATGGCCACCTCGATCACCAGGTCGTAAAAGCAGCGCGGCCGCAGGCGCGGCAGCATGGACATCTGCGCGCGTGACTCGATCTGGAACACCCCCACCGTATCGGCGCGGCAAATCATGTCGTAGGTGGGCTTGTCGTCGGCTGGCACATCGCTCATGCCGAAGGGCTGGGCTGCCGGGTAGCCGCGCAGCCGGCTGATCAGGGTGAAGCTGCGTTGCAGGGCGCTGAGCATGCCCAGGGCCAGCACATCGACCTTCATCAGGCCCAGGGCGTCGATGTCGTCCTTGTCCCACTCGATCACGGTGCGGTCAGCCATGGCCGCGTTCTCGATCGGCACCAGGCGCGAGAGCGGGCCGGCCGTCAGCACAAAGCCGCCCGGGTGCTGGCTCAGGTGGCGCGGCATGCCCATCAGCTGGCGCGAGAGCCGCACCAGCTGGCGGATCTGCAGGTCCTGAGGGTCAAAGCCCAGCTCCTGCTGCAGCTGGGCCAGGCGCGCGTCGGGCAGGGATTCCTCGCTCCAGCCATGGTGGTCGCCGGCCAGCTTCTCGACCAGGGCCTCGTCCAGGCCCAAGGCGCGGCCGACATCGCGGATGGCGCTGCGTGGCCGGTAGCTGATCACCACGGCGGTCAGCGCGGCGCGCTCGCGGCCGTATTTGCGGTAGAGGTACTGGATCACCTCCTCGCGCCGCTCGTGCTCGAAATCGACGTCGATGTCCGGCGGCTCGTTGCGCTCGCGGCTGATGAAGCGCTCGAACAGCAGGCTGCTGCGCGCCGGGTCGACCTCGGTGATGAAGAGGCAAAAGCAGACCACGCTGTTGGCCGCCGAGCCGCGGCCTTGGCACAGGATCTTTTTGCTGCGCGCGAAGGCGACGATGTCGGCCACGGTCAGGAAGTAATGCTCGTAGCCCAGCTCCTGGATCAGGGCCAGCTCATGCTCGATCTGCGCGCGCAACTCCGGCTTGATGCCATGCGGCCAGCGGCGCGCCGCGCCAGCCTCGGTCAGGGCGCGCAGATGGCTGCTCGGCGTGGCGCCCTCGGGCACGACTTCGGCCGGGTATTGGTAGCGGATTTCCTTGAGCGAGAACTGGCATTGCGCCGCCACCCGCAAGGTCTCGGCCAGCAGGGCCGGCGGGTAGAGCTGGCCCAGGCGCAGGCGGCTGCGCAGATGGCGCTCGGCATTGGCTTGCAGCTGGTGGCCGCAGGCGGCGATGGGGCGGTTCAGCCGGGTGGCGGTCAGCACATCCTGCAAGGCCTTGCGCGAGCGCCGGTGCATGTGCACATCGCCGGCCGCCACCAGGGGCAGGGCGGTCTGCTCGGACAGCTGGCCCAGGCGCTGCAGCCAGAGCTCGTCGCCCAGCTCGCGCAGCAGCTCGACACCGATCCAGGCCTGGCCGGTGAAATGGCGCAGCAGCCAGCGCGCCGGGATCAGCAGCTCTTCGTCGCTGGCCTCGCGCGGCGGCAGCAGCAGGGCCAGGCAGTCGGCCAGCTCGCCGCGCTGCGCCGCCTCTTGCAGCCGTGCCCAGCTCAGGCGGTAGCTGCCCTTGGCAGCGCTGCGGCGCAGGCCGGTGATGAACTGGCAGAGGTTGCCGTAGCCCTCGAGATGGCGCGCCAGCAGCACCAGCTTGAACATCGCCGGGTCGGGCGTGGATTCAGGCGGCCCGGGCGGCGCCTGCGCCAGCCGGCGTACGCTGAACTCGGCGCCGATCAGCAGCTTCAGCTCGGGCTCCCCGGTCACCGGGTCGCGCGGCAGGGCCTGGGCCGCCACATGGGCTCGCACCACGCCGGCCAGCGAGCATTCGTCGGTCAGGGCCAGGGCGGCATAACCCTGCTCATGCGCGCGCTCCACCAACTCGCCCGGCGTGGAGGCGCCGCGCAGAAAGGAGTAGTTGCTGAGCGCATGCAGCTCGGCATAGGCGGGCAGCAGGCTTGTTTTTTTCATGCGAACAGCCCGTGCAGAAACCAGCCTTCTTCTTCGCTGCTCAGGCGCTGCTGGAAGATCCACAGCAGGCCGGCCTGCGGGCTGCTGGCCAGGAAGTAATCGCGCTGCTGGTGCAGCGAGCTCTGGCCGTCGGCCGCCGGTTGCCACCAGCCGCCCTCGATGCGCTGCGGCCCGGCCAGCAGCTGCAGCGGCGCGCCGCCGTAGACCGGCTGGTCCTGGTGCAGGCTCAGTCGCAGCGGCGGCGCCAGCAGCCAGGTCGGCTGTGGGCAGAGCGGCAGGGCCTCTGGCGCAGCGGCTGTGGCCGCCGTGTTGGGTGGGCTTTCGTTCCAGGCCACCCAGCGCTGCATCTGTTCCAGCCGGTGGTCCTGCTGCAGCTGGCCGCAGCGCACGGCCTGTGCGCCCAGGCGGATGCTCAGGCGCATCAGCAACTGCTCCAGCGGTTCCTTGGCCTGCTCGGGCCCGGCCGGCAGCAGGCTGGCGCTGCGCTCCTCCAGGGCCCGCACTTCGCCGGCCTGCAGGCTGAGCTCGGCCACCGGCGCGGCCAGCTCCAGGCGCAGCAGGTGCTCGTGCAGCAGGCGCGAGAGCTGGCCGAAATCGCGCGTCAGCGCGGCGCTGTGCACGAGCAGCCGGCCGCCCGGGCCGATGTCGCGCGCCCGCATGGCGTCATGGGCCCAGGCCAGTTCGAAGGCTTCGATGCCGGCGTGGCGCGCCGCCAGCCAGGCGCAGAGCTGGCGCAGCAGCTCCTGGGCGTGCTGCAGCAAGGCCAGGGCGTTGTCCAGGCGCTGCGGCAGCTCCAGCCGTGCCTGGAACTGCTCGGGCGCAGTGATCCAGGCATGGGCTTGGGGTGCCTGGCCATAGGCCTGGTCCAGGGCGCGAAGAAGCCCCGGGCCGAAACGCCGGCTCAGGGCGGCCCGCGGCAGGCGGCGCACATCGCCCAGCGTGCGGCAGCCCAGGCGTGCCAGCATGGGTGCTTGCGCCTGGGCCGCGCTCAGGGTGAACAGCGGCAGCGGGTCCAGCAGGCTGGCCAGGGGGGCGGACAGGCCATCGGCCCGCACGCAGGTTTCTCCAGTCGCCCCCGGCTGCGCCAGCGCCCCGCGCGCCAGCGCCAGGGCCGCCAACGCGGTGGGCGCCCAGGCCAGTGCGGCCAGGCTCAGCCCGGCGTCGCCGATGCGCTCCGCCACTCGCTGGTGCAAGGCCTCGGGCCCGCCGAACAGGCGCAGGCTGGCGGCCACCTCCAGCACCACGGCCTCCTCCAGCGCGGCCACCCTCGGCGAGAACTGCAGGGCCCACCAGGCCAGGGCTGGGGCTGCGGCTTCAGGCCGGGGGCTGCTGCTGGGGGCGGCGGCCTCATCCGGCGGCGCGGGCGGGCTGAGCAGGGCGAGCCAGTGCATGAGGCGAGGGCGCCGCGAGGCGGGGCGGCTGCAGGACAGGGGGCGTCTTCGGTGCCAGGCTCGGGCGACCCAGGCCGCGCGCCAGCATGGTGGCCGTCAGCACCCGCTCCAGGCCCGAGGGCAGGGCGGGCAGCTGCAGCAGGCCCTCGAAAGCCGGGCCGCGCCGTTTCAGGATGCGCAGCTGCAGATCGGCCAGCTCTTGCTGCGGCTTGCGCGCGCCCAGGGCCAGGTCCAGATGCAGGCGCAGCGGCGCAGCCGAGGATTGCTGCGCTGCCGCCTCGGGCCGGAACAGGAACAGCGGCGCGTCCAGGCCCAGGGCCTGGGTCTGCAGCCGGCGCAGCTGTTCGGGCCGCAGTTTGGGCAGCCAGAGCAGCAGGGCGGCGGCGGCATTCGATTTGATCGCCTGCTCGGCCGCCCAGAGCTGCTGTTGCGGCGTTTCCGGCGCCAGCCAGATCAGCTGCTGCGGCGCCAGGCCGGCGGCTTGCAAACCCGGCAGGTGCGGAATCAGCGGTGGGTTGATCAGCAGCAGCGGCCGTTGTTGCTGCGCGCGCGGGGCGCTGGGCTTGCGCGCCCGGCCTCGGCCACGCGGGGCGGGGGCTGCTGTCAGCGGCTCGGCCAGCAGCCCGCGCAGCGCCGGCAGCAGCAAACGCCACTCCAGATGCAGGCCCGGCGGGCAGAGGATTTCACTGAGGCTGTGCGTGGGCCAGCCGCCGCCGGGCAGTTCGGCGTCCAGGGCGGCAAAACCGCTGCTCAGGCAGGGGCTGCTGCTGGCGCCCAGGCTGCTGGCCCGCCAGACCTGCTGTTCCAGCAGGCGCGCCTCGCGCTCGCCCAGGGCCGGCGCCGCGGACAGCGGGGCCGGCCAGGACGCGGGGCTGGCATTGACGAGCGGGGCGAACATGAGGGGCTGAACAGATGAGGGGCGGCGAGAGCGAGGGGTGGATCATGACTGTTTTTTTATACAGTGTATAGCTCGGTGTGGCGGCCGCCAAGCGAAGTGGCCTGTGGCGCGCCTACGCCGATTTGTGCGGATAGCGCGCCCCTGTGATCGGGGGGTGTTCGCTGGGCGGTCTTTGCCGCTAAGGTATGGCCTAGGGTTTTCACTGGTTTTGACCGTTGAAGGGCAGGCATTCATGGCATTGAACGAGGCGTGGGGTCCCATGGCGAGCGGGCGGCTGTTTTTACGCGCGCCCACGGCCACGGACCTGGATGCGTTGCATCAGATCCAGGCCGATCCCCTGACTCAGCGTGTCAAGCCTGGCCCCGTTTCGCGTCAGGCCAGTTTGGAGTTGCTGCAGTCCTGGCAATTGCATTGGCAGCGCTGGGGCTACGGCTGTTGGGCCATGAGCCTTGGAGCGGAGGCGGGCGACGAATTGCTCGGCTTTGGCGGCCTGATGTGGCAATCGGTCGATGGCCGTCAGAGCCTGTGCCTCAAGCTCTGGCTCCATCCCAGGGCCTGGGGTCTGGGCTATGCCACCGAGATGGGTCAACAGGCCCTGACGCAGGCCTTCCAGGAACTGCACGCAGCGGCCGTTTTGGCCTTGGTGCGCCCCACCGACCTGCCCACCCGCCGCACCCTCGAGCGCCTGGGCATGCGTCTCAAGGGCGCTCTGGCCGATCTGCCGGGGCAGGCGCCCAGCTTGCTGTTTGAAATGACGCCGGCCCATTTGGCGCATTTGGCGCAAAGTCGCTCGCAGGCGCAGCCCGCGCCGTCCGCGACGGTCTCCACCTTCGGCGCGCTGAGCGCCTGAAGGATCGCCCCGCCTGCGCTGCGGGCGGGTGGCTGCCCATTGCCAGGCGCTTCAGCCCGGTGTGGGCCCCAGTTGCGGAAAGCGCCGCAAGCCCTGCAGATCCAACACCCTCAGGCCGCCGTACTCGATACGGATCAAGGCGTGCTCGGCCAAGGTGTTGAGCGCCTGGTTGACGCGCTGGCGCGACAGGCCGACCAGATAGCCGAGCTCCTGCTGGGTGATGCGCAGCAGGCTGCCGACGCCGGGGTAGAGCTGCGGGTGGAAGAGGGCGGCGAGGTTGCGGGCGACGCGCAGCTCGGGGTCGGAGATGCGGTCGATCTCGCGTGCGGCGATGAACTGGCCCAGGCGCTCGTTGAGCTGGTTGAGCATGAAGCGGTTGAAGGCGATGCTGCCTTCCAGCAGCTCGTGAAAGGCCTCGATCGGCAAGCCGGCCACCACGCTGCGCCGCAGCGCCTGGATGTTGTAGCGGTAGCTCTCGCGCTTGAGCAAGGTGCCCTCGCCGAACCAGCCGCCCGGCGGCACGCCGGTGAAGGTGATGGCCTGGCCGCTGGAATCGTCATTGCTCATCTTGAGCAGGCCGTCGACGACGCCGAACCAGAAGGTGGCCGGCCGGCCGATGCGGCAGACGCGTTCGCCCACATCGGCCTCGGCCACTTGCAGCTGCTGCACGGCGCGCTCGCGCTGCGGCTCATCTAGCAGGGCCAGCCAGGGAATGGCGGCCAGCTCGGCGGCGCTGGCCGGGCGGGCGCGCTGGCGCAAGGGGATGCTGGGCATGGCCGCTTCTGAGGCGGTGCGTGGGCCTGACGCTGAATTCATGCGGCAGTGTCCACCTTGCAAGATGACGCAGGCCTTACACGGCACCCCCGGGAAAGTACCGCTCGGGGAGTCCCTTGGATTGTCGTTACAACGACAACACGGCGTCAAAGTGACGGCCTACCATGCGGTCAAGAGATGTCGGCAGCCCCTGCTTCTTGCAGGGCCGCATGCACGGCACAGGAGACACACAACGTGGATGCGACCTTTCCTCGCCTCTTGCTGGCTCACGCCGCCGAGCGCCCCGATGCGCCGGCTTTGCGCGAGAAGGAATACGGGATCTGGCAGACCCTGAGCTGGGCGCAGCTGGCACTGCTGGTGCGCGAGCTGGCCCATGGCCTGGCGCTCGCCGGCCTGCAGCGCGGCCAGCACCTGATCGTGGTCGGCGAAAACCGGCCGCGTCTGTCGGCGACCATGCTGGCGGCCCAGTCCCTGGGCGCGATCCCCGTGCCGCTCTACCAGGACGCGGTGGCGGCCGAGTTCGTCTTCCCTGTCAACAATGCCGAGGTCGCCTTCGCCGTGGTCGAGGACCAGGAACAGGTGGACAAGATGCTGGAGCTGCGCGAGCACTGCCCGCAGCTGCGCCACATCTGGTTCGACGACCCGCGCGGCCTGCGCGCCTATGAAGAGCCGGGCCTGCATTCGCTCGACGAACTGCTCGAACGCGGCCGCCAGGACATCTTGACTCGCCCGGACTTCTTCGCCCGTGAGGTGGCGCTGGGCCGCAGCAGCGATGAAGCGGCCATGTTCTTCACCTCGGGCACCACGGGCAACCCCAAGGGCGTGGTTCACACCCATGCCAGCCTGATCGACCGCGCCCAGGCCGGCGCCCGCTTCGACCGCCTGACGGGCCGCGAAGAGGTGTTGGCCTACCTGCCGCCAGCCTGGATCGGCCAGAACATCTTCAGCTACGCCCAGTGGCTGGCTTGCGGCTATGTGGTCAATTGCCCCGAATCGACCAGCACCGTCAGCATCGATTTGAAGGAAATCGGCCCCAGCTATTACTTCGCGCCGCCGCGGGTGTTTGAGGGCTTGCTGACCAGCGTGATGATCCGCATGGAAGACGCATCAAGGCCCAAGCGCTGGTTGTTCGCCCGCTGCATGGCGCTGGCCCGGAGGGTCGGCCCGGCCCTGATGGACGGCCGGCCGGTCGGCGCCCTGGACCGGCTGAAATACCAGTTAGGCGATCTGCTGATCTACGGGCCTTTGCGCAACAGCCTGGGCCTCTCGCGCGTTCGGGTGGCCTACACGGCAGGCGAGGCGATCGGCCCTGATTTGTTCAGCTTCTATCGCAGCATCGGCATCAACCTCAAGCAGCTCTATGGCTCGACCGAGACCGCCGTCTTCGTCTGCCTGCAGCCTGACCATGAGGCGCGTGCCGACACTGTGGGCGTGCCCATCGAGGGGGTCGAGATCAAGCTGGCCGAGAGCGGCGAAATCCTGGTCAAGTCGCCGGGCTTGCTCAAGGGCTATTACAAGAACGAGGCGGCGACGGCCGAGGTGCTGACGCCCGAGGGCTGGTACCACACCGGCGACGCCGGCTTCATCGACGCCCATGGCCACCTGAAGATCATCGACCGGGCCAAAGATGTCGGCCGCTTGTCCGGCGGCGCCTTTGATGCGGCCATGTTCGCGCCCAAGTATGTGGAGAACAAGCTCAAGTTCTTTGCCCACATCAAGGAGGCGGTGGCCTTTGGTGACGGCCGCGACCGCGTCTGTGCCTTCATCAACATCGACTTCGACGCCGTGGGCAACTGGGCCGAGCGCCGCAACCTGCCCTATGCCGGCTACACCGACCTGGCGCAGAAGCCCGAGGTCTACGAGTTGATCCGCGACTGCGTCCAACAGGTCAATGCCGACCTGGCCCAGGACGAGCTCTTGGCCGGCAGCCAGATCAGCCGCTTCCTGATCCTGCACAAGGAACTCGACGCCGACGACGGCGAGCTGACCCGAACCCGCAAGGTGCGGCGCGGCGCCATCGCCGAGAAGTACGCCGTGCTGATCGAGGCGCTGTACGCTGGCCGCAACTCGCAGTACATCGAGACCGCCGTCAAGTTCGAGGACGGGCGCAGCGGCAAGGTGTCCGCCGATCTGTGCATCAAAGACGCCCAGACCTACCCGGCCGTGAGGAGTGCCGCCTGATGGATCCAATGGACAGCAGCACTAGCGACAACAACACCCTGGCCAAGAAGACCGGCGAGGTGATTTTGGAGGTGCGCAATATCTCGCTGAGCTTCGGTGGCGTGAAGGCGCTGACCGACATCAGCTTCGATGTGCGCGAGCATGAGATCCGCTCCATCATCGGCCCCAACGGCGCGGGAAAAAGCTCCATGCTCAACTGCATCAACGGTGTCTACCAGCCGCAGCAGGGGCAGATCAGCTTTCGCGGCCAGACCTTCAAACACATGAGCTCGCGCCAGGTGGCCGAGATGGGCGTGGCCCGCACCTTCCAGAACCTGGCCTTGTTCAAGGGTATGAGCGTGCTGGACAACATCATGACCGGCCGCACCCTGCACATGCGCTGCAACATCTTCCAGCAGGCCTTGCGCAACCCCTTCGGCTGGGGTGCGGCCGAGCGCGAGGAGATCGCGCAGCGCGAGAAGGTCGAGCGCATCATCGATTTCCTGGAGATCCAGGCCTATCGCAAGACCCCGGTCGGCCGCCTGCCCTACGGTTTGCAAAAGCGCGTGGACCTGGGCCGTGCCCTGGCCATGGAGCCGCAGGTCTTGCTGCTCGACGAGCCCATGGCCGGCATGAATGTGGAGGAGAAGCAGGACATGTGTCGCTTCATCCTCGACGTCAACCAGGAGTTCGGCAGCACCATCGTGCTGATCGAACACGATATGGGCGTGGTCATGGACATCAGCGACCGCGTCGTGGTGCTGGACTACGGCAAGAAGATTGGCGATGGCGCGCCGGACGAGGTGCGCCAGAACGAAGACGTGATCCGCGCCTATTTGGGCACTTCACATTGAGATGGGGCAGTGATGGGATTCGTCATCGAAACAATCTTCGGCGGCCTGATGACAGGCATGCTGTATTCGCTGATCGCGCTGGGCTTTGTGCTGATCTACAAGGCCTCGGGCGTGTTCAATTTCGCGCAGGGCGCCATGGTGCTGTTTGCGGCCCTGGCGATGGCGCGCTTTGCCGAGTGGATTCCGCTCTGGACCGGCATCAGCAGCCCGCTGCTGGCCAATCTGCTGGCCTTTGTCGCGGCCTTTGCCGTCATGGTGGCGGTGGCCTGGGGCGTGGAGCGCCTGGCCTTGCGGCATCTGGTCAACCAGGAGGGCATCACCTTGCTGATGGCCACGCTGGGCATCACCTACTTCCTCGAAGGCCTGGGCCAGATGATCTTCGGCTCGGACATCTACAAGATCGATGTCGGCATGCCCAAGGACCCGATCTTTCTGTTCGAGAAGAGCTTCGAGGGCGGGGTGCTGATCAACAAGGAAGACCTCTACGCGGCCTTGATCGCCGCGGCCATGGTCGCCTTGCTGGCCTTGTTCTTCCAGAAGACGGCCACCGGCCGGGCCCTGCGCGCCGTGGCGGACGACCACCAGGCCGCCCAGTCCATTGGCATTCCGCTGTCCACCATCTGGGTCATCGTCTGGAGCGTGGCCGGCTTCGTCGCCTTGGTGGCCGGCATCATCTGGGGCAGCAAGCTGGGTGTGCAGTTCTCGCTCTCGCTGGTGGCGCTGAAGGCGCTGCCGGTGGTGATCCTGGGTGGCCTCACCTCGGTGCCCGGCGCCATCATCGGCGGCCTGCTGATTGGCGTGGGCGAAAAGGTCTCCGAGGTCTACCTCGGCCCCGCCCTGGGCGGCGGCATTGAAATCTGGTTCGCCTATGTGCTGGCGCTGCTGTTCCTGCTGTTCAGGCCGCAGGGGCTGTTCGGCGAAAAGATCATTGATCGGGTGTGAGTGGTGAATGGTGAATGGTGAATGGTGAATGGTGAATGGATGAGCGAATGACGGTGGCCCTCCACGATTCACGAATCGCGAATCACGATTCACTCATCCGCCCCTCGACCCAACAAGGCAATCGACTCCCATGATTTACCGCGAAAACGGCCAATTCAAAACCAGCTACCGCGCCGACAGCGCCATCCTGGCGATCCGCCAGGACCGCTGGGCCATGGCGGCACTGCTGGCCCTGGCTTTTGTCGGCCTGCCCCTCTTGGGCAATGAGTACCTGTTTCGGGCCATCCTGATTCCGTTCTTGATCCTGTCGCTGGCGGCGCTGGGCCTCAATGTGCTGGTCGGCTACTGCGGCCAGATCTCGCTGGGCACCGGGGCCTTCATGGCGGTGGGCGCCTATGCGGCCTACAACTTCCAGGTCCGCATCGAGGGCATGCCGCTGATCCTCTCCTTGCTGCTGGGCGGCGCCTGTTCGACGGTGGTGGGCGTGCTGTTCGGCATACCCTCGCTGCGCATCAAGGGCCTCTATTTGGCGGTGGCGACGCTGGCGGCGCAGTTCTTTTGCGACTGGGCCTTTCTGCGCATCAAGTGGTTCACCAACAACTCGTCCTCGGGCAATGTCTCGGTGTCGGATCTCAGCGTCTTCGGCCTGGCCATCGAGTCGCCGGCCCAGAAGTACCTGTTCTGCCTGAGCTTTGTCTGCGTGTTCGCCCTGCTGACCAAGAACCTGGTGCGCGGCGCCATCGGCCGTGAGTGGATGGCCATGCGCGATATGGATGTGGCTGCGGCCGTCATCGGCATCCGCCCGGTCTACGCCAAGCTCAGCGCCTTTGCCGTCAGCAGCTTCATCGTCGGTGTGGCCGGCGCGCTCTGGGGCTTTGTGCATCTGGGTTCCTGGGAGCCGGCGGCCTTTTCCATCGACCGCAGCTTCCAGCTGCTCTTTATGGTCATCCTCGGCGGCCTGGGTTCCATCATGGGCAGCTTCTTTGGCGCGGCCTTCATCATCTTTTTGCCGCTGCTGCTGAACCAGATTCCGCACTGGCTGGGCATCCCCATGGGCACCGAGACCGCCTCGCATCTGGAACTGATGGTGTTCGGCGCCCTGATCGTGTTCTTCCTGATCAAGGAGCCGCATGGCCTGGCTCGGCTGTGGTCCACGGGCAAGGAAAAGCTGCGGCTCTGGCCCTTCCCACATTGATCCTTCCCGCACTGATTCTTTCCGCACTGATTTTTCGCGCCTGCTTTTTGTTCAACCCATAACGCACCGCTTGAGTGCGCATCTACTGGAGACACGCATGAAACTGAAGCCGTCCATCGTTCTTGCTTTGGCTGTCGCTGCTTCGGGCTTGTTGAGCCCGGCCCAGGCCGCGCCTGAGGCCAAGGAGCAGTTCTTCCCCTTGCTGGTCTACCGCACCGGGCCTTATGCCCCCAACGGCACGCCCTGGGCCAATGGCAAGCAGGACTATCTGAAGATGATCAACGCCCGCGACGGCGGTGTGAACGGCGTCAAGCTGACGTTTGAGGAATGCGAAACCGGCTACGCCACCGACAAGGGTGTCGAGTGCTACGAGCGCCTGAAAGGCAAGGGCGCCACGCTTTTCGATCCGCAGGCCACCGGCATCACTTTCGCGCTGACCGACAAGGTCATCAAGGACAAGATCCCCCTGATCACCCTGGGCTACGGCCTGGCCGCCTCGCAGGACGGCAATGTCTTCAAGTGGAACTTCCCGCTGATGGGCAGCTACTGGACCGCGGCCGACATGCTGATCCAGCACCTGGCCAAGAAAGAGGGCGGTTTCGACAAGCTCAAGGGCAAGAAGATCGCCCTGGTCTATCACGACTCGCCCTTCGGCAAGGAACCCATTCCCTTGCTCGAAGAGCGCCAGAAGATGCACGGCTTCGATCTGCTCAAGTTCCCGGTGACAGCACCCGGTGTCGAGCAGAAGTCGGCTTGGTTGCAAGTGCGCCAGCAGCGGCCTGACTATGTGCTGCTGTGGGGCTGGGGCGTGATGAACTCGACCGCGCTCAAGGAAGCTCAGGCCACCGGCTACCCGCGCGAGAAGATGTACGGCGTCTGGTGGGCCGGTGCCGAGCCCGATGTCAAGGACGTGGGCGAGGGCGCCAAGGGCTACAACGCGCTGGCGCTGAACACCTCGGGCACGCAACCCAAAGTCATCCAGGACATCCTCAAGCATGTCCATGACAAGGGTCAGGGCGCAGGCCCCAAGGACGAAGTCGGCTCGGTGCTCTACACCCGGGGCGTGATCATCCAGGCCCTGGGCATCGAGGCGGTACGCCGCGCCCAAGAGCGCTACGGCAAGGGCAAGGTCATGACGGGTGAACAGGTGCGTTGGGGTCTGGAGAATCTGGCCCTGGACCAGAAGAAGCTCGACGCCTTGGGCCTGGCCGGCGTGCTGCGTCCGCTGTCCACCTCCTGCGCCGACCACATGGGCTCCACCTGGGCCCGCGTGCACACCTGGGACGGCACCAAGTGGAACTTCAGCTCCGACTGGATGCAGGCCGATGAGCAGATCTTGAAGCCCATGGTCAAGCAGGCCGCCGACAAGTACGCGGCGGAGAAGAAGCTGGAGCGGCGGACTCCGGCGGACTGCCAATCGTGACGGAGTGAGGTGAATGGGTGAGTCGCTGAGTGAACGGGTGAACAAGTGAACAGGTGAGTCAAAACGCCGTCGCTTCACCCGCTCACCCCTTCACCCCTTCACCCGTTCACCCGTTCACCCGTTCACCCGTTCACTCCCACCCAACCCACCATGTCCACCCCATTCCTCAACGTCAACGGCATCGAGGTCATTTACAACCACGTGATCCTGGTGCTCAAGGGCGTGTCCTTGCAGGTTCAGGAAGGCCGCATCGTGGCCTTGCTCGGTGGCAATGGCGCGGGCAAGACCACCACGCTGCGGGCGGTGTCCAATCTGCTGGCCGGCGAGCGCGGCGAGGTCAGCAAGGGCAGTATCGAGCTGCGCGGGGAGCGCATCGAAAAGCTGTCCACCGCCGAGATGGTCAACCGCGGTGTGGTGCAGGTGATGGAGGGGCGCCACTGCTTCGCCCACCTGAGCATCGAGGACAACCTGATGACCGGCGCCTACACCCGGCGCGACGGCCGCGCCGCCGTGGCCGAGACGCTGGAGAAGGTCTACAACTACTTCCCCCGCCTCAAGACCCGGCGCAGCTCGCAGGCCGCCTACACCTCGGGCGGCGAGCAGCAGATGTGCGCCATCGGCCGCGCCCTGATGGCCAACCCGCGCATGGTGCTGCTGGATGAGCCTTCTATGGGCTTGGCGCCGCAAATCGTCGAAGAGGTGTTCGAAATCGTCAAAGACCTCAACAGCAAGGAAGGCGTGACCTTTTTGCTGGCCGAGCAGAACACCAATATGGCGCTGCGTTATGCCGACTACGGCTACATCCTGGAAAGTGGCCGCGTGGTCATGGACGGCGCCGCGCAGGCCTTGCGCGAGAACGAAGACGTCAAGGAGTTCTACCTCGGCACCGGTGGCGGTGATCGCAAGAGCTTCAAGGATGTCAAGAGCTACAAGCGCCGCAAGCGCTGGCTGGCCTGAACCATGGCCACGCCTGTTTCCTTTCAATTCAGAAGTCCGGCCATGAATGAAGACGCCTTCTTCGCCCTTCCGCCCTTCAAGGCCGAGGAGGCCTTGCTGACGCTCAAGCGCAATCTGCGTGACCTGCGCTCGCTGGAGGCGCGCGGCGATGCCTTCAGCCTGCAAGGCCAGCCGGTGCTGGAACTGAGCGCCCAGACCGGCCTGCTGCTGGCCCGGCTGGTCAAGCGCCCGGGGCGCAGCCCTGAGTGGGAAACCCGCCAATGCAAGAGCGCCGCCGAGGTGCGCAGTCTGCTGGACGAGATCAAACGCCGGCTCAGCCGCTGGACGGACGAAACGCCATGAGTTTGACGGCCCTCTCTCACGAGCGCGGCGAGTTTTTCGACGCGTTGGAAACCCGCGAGCCGGCCGAGCGCGAGGCTCAGCTGATGGCGGCCCTGCGCCTGCAGCTCAGCCATGCCAAGGCGCAGACCTCCGCTTACGCCGGCTTGCTGGCCGGCGTGGACCCGGCCGATGTGTGCAACCGTGCCGCCCTGGCGCGTCTGCCGGTGACCCGCAAGCCCGAACTGGCGGCGCGCCAGCAGGCCTTGCGCGAACGGCAAGGCCTTGAAGGGGCGGATCCCTACGATGCGCTGGGTGGGTTCTCCGCCATCGGCTGGCGCGGTTGTGTGCGCAGCGGTGGCGCGGCTCGCGTGTTTCAGTCACCCGGCGGCATCTACGAGCCCGAGGGCCGGGCCGCCGATTACTGGCGCGTGGCGCGCGCCCTGTTCGCCGCCGGCCTGCGTGCCGGTGACCTAGTGCACAACAGCTTCAGCTACCACCTGACCCCGGCTGGCGCCATGATGGAAGGTGGCGCCCATGCCCTGGGCTGTACCGTGTTTCCCGGCGGCGTCGGCAACACCGAGCTGCAGCTGCAGGCCATGCGTGACCTGCGCCCGCAGGCCTACGTCGGCACGCCCAGCTTTCTGAAAATCCTGCTCGACAAGGCGGCCGAGAGCGGTCTGCGCCTCGAATCCCTGCAGCGCGCCTTGCTCAGCGGTGAGGCCTTTCCCAACAGCTTGCGCGACTGGCTGGCCGAGCGCGGCGTGGCCGGCTACCAGTGCTATGCCACGGCCGACCTGGGCCTGGTTGCTTACGAGACGGCGGCGCGCGAAGGCCTGGTGCTGGCCGAAGGCATCATCGTCGAGATCGTGCGGCCCGGTGGCAGCGAGCCGGTGGCCGAGGGCGAGGTCGGTGAGCTGGTCGTGACCACGCTCAACCCCGACTACCCGCTGATCCGCTTCGGCACCGGCGACCTTTCCGCCATCTTGCCTGGCCCGTGCCCGACGGGCCGCAGCAACCAGCGCATCCGCGGCTGGCTGGGCCGGGCCGACCAGTCGGCCAAGGTGCGAGGCATGTTCATCCACGCCTCGCAGCTGGCCGAGCTGCAGCGTCGTTTTCCGCAGGCCGGCCGGGCGCGCCTGGTGGTCGAGGGCGAGATGGCGCAGGACCGCCTGACCTTGAAGCTCGAGCTGCCCGAGGGTGAGCCCCGCGAAGGCCTGGCCGAGCAGCTGGCCGCAGCCCTGCGTGACATCACCAAGCTGCGCGCCGAAGTGCAGCTGCTGCCCCCGGGTAGCTTGCCGAATGACGGGCGGGTGATTGAAGACGCGCGCCGGCTCGATTGAGCGCGGTCGTTCGCGGATTACGTAGTTCCCGCTGTCGCGAGGCCCGACCTGCCGCCTAGGATGACAGTCCTCCCACTCGCCATTCGAGGACTGTTGACATGAACAAGACCGCATTGCCCCTGCTGACCCTGAGTCTGCTGACCCTGGCTTCGGGCGCCGCCCTCGCCAGCTACCCGGAGAAGCCCGTCAATATCGTCGTGCCCTTCTCGGCCGGCGGCCCCACGGACAAGGTCGCCCGTGATCTGGCCGAGGCCCTGCGCAAGCCACTGGGCGCGACCATCGTGATCGAGAACGTCGGCGGTGCCGGTGGCACGCTGGGGGCCACCAAGGTCGCCAAAGCTGCGCCCGATGGTTACACCCTGCTGCTGCATCACATCGGCATGGCCACCTCGCCCTCGCTGTACCGCAATATGCAGTACAAGACCCTGGACGATTTTGAGTACCTGGGCCTGATCAACGAAGTGCCCATGACCCTGATCGCCAAGCCCTCGATGCCGGCGAACAGCTATGCCGAGCTGGCCAAGTGGCTGGAGGCCAACAAGGGCAAGGTCAACCTCGGCAATGCCGGCCTGGGCTCGGCTTCGCATCTGTGCGGCCTGCTGTACCAGAGCACCATCAAGATCGACATGACCACCGTGCCCTACAAGGGCACCGGCCCGGCCATGACCGACCTGCTCGGCGGCCAGATCGACCTGATGTGCGACCAGACCACCAACACCACCAGCCAGATCGAAGGCGGCAAGGTCAAGGCCTATGCCGTCACCAGCAGCAAGCGCCTGACGTCGCCTGCTCTGGCCAAGTTGCCGACCCTGGATGAAATGGGCCTCAAAGGCTTCAGCGTCAACATCTGGCACGGCGTCTACGCCCCCAAGGGCACGCCCAAGCCGGTGCTGGACAAGCTGACCGCCGCCCTGAAGGCCGCCTTGGCCGACGCCGACTTCCACAAGCGCCAGGAAGCCCTGGGTGCCGTCATCGTCACCGATGCCCGGGTCAACGGTGCCGAGCACAAGAAGTTCGTCGAAGCCGAAATCGCCAAATGGGGCACCGTCATCAAGGCAGCAGGGCAGTATGCTGACTGAGGCAGGACCGAGGGCAAGACCTGCGTCTTGCCTGACGCCTGCCGAAGGACTGGCCGCTTGCAAGCGGCCAGGCTGAGGACAGAAAGCCCAAAGCTCGGGCTTTCTCGCCCTACAGAGGCCCCGCGCCACCCAGCGCGCACTCGTAGCGGTGGCAGTCGATCTGCCTTCCCTGCACACGGGCCATGCCGGGGTGGCATTCGGCCCGCTCAAAGCCGTTCTTCAGCAAGACACGCGCCGAGGCCGGGTTGTCCACGGCAACGTAGGCTTCCAAGTGATGCAGGCCCCAATGCTGATGCGCCAGAAGCATCAGTTCACGAACGGCCAAGCTTGCCAGACCTTGCCCGGCATGGGCTTGAGCGATGCGGTAGCCCAGTTCGCCGCTGCCGCGCTTGGCATCCATGGCCTTGAGATTGGCGCGGCCCAGGATCTCGCCCTGCGCGCTCACGATCAGTAGGGGATGCGCCTCGCCGCGATCGAGCAGGGCTAGCAGTTCGGCCATATGCGCTTGCACGCCGCCCAGCGTGTAGAAATCGGCCGCTCGGGCTTCTACGTGATGCTCGAACCAATCACGGTTGTGCAGTTCGAAGTGCAGCAGCGCGGCGGCATCGGTCGATGCCAGGGTGCGCAGAGTCGCCGGGGTCTTCATCGTTATTCAACAGTCGTCAGAACATGGAATGCGGGAGGCGGCAGCCTGAATCCGCACGCTTGCTGACTCCATTCCAGCACAGTCAGTCCCTCTCCAGGCTCGTGTTGTCCACAGCCGGCTCGGCCTGCGCACGCTCACGAGTCCGCGCGTGCCGCTGCCAGCAGCTGCAGCACCAGCGGATGATGCTGGCCGCGCCGCGAACGGATGGCATGGATCTCTTCCTTCACGTCTTCGCAGCGGCCCAGCAGGCGCAGGCCGTGCATGCGCTCCAGGTCCTCGGCACCGAGACGGCTGACCGGGAACACGCCCAGGCCGCGTGAGGCGAAGACGGCCAACAGGGCGCTGTCCTCGAATTCACCGACGATGCGCGGCTGCAGCCCCTGTTCGGCAAACCAGTGATCGAGCGTGGCGCGCAAGGCCGAGTGGGCGGTGGGCAAGAGCACAGGCAGGCGGTTCAGGCTGTGCGGGAAGTCGCGCAACTCAGCCGCGTGTACCAGGATCTTTGGCCCGTACCAGTCCACCGGTGCCTGCGCCAGCAGCTCGCTGCTCAGGCGCAGGCCGGGTTTGTGCGGCGCCGGTCGCCCGGCCAGCACCAGGTCCAGCTTGTGCATGGCCAGCTCGGCCAGCAGAGGGTCCACCTCGCCTTCGTGGCAGAGCAGGCGCAGAGACTCGGTGCCCAAGACCGGCGCCAGCAGGGCATGGGCGGCCAACTTGGAAATGCCGTCGGTCAGGCCCACCGCCAGTCGCGCCGCCGGGCCTTGCGCAGCCTGCCGGACTTCCTCTGTGATCAGGCTGCCGAGGCGGAAAATCTCCTCGGCGCGTGCAAATGCGGCCTGGCCTGCCTCAGTCAGCGCCACGCCGCGGCCGGCCGGCTTGAGCAATTGGTGGCCGAGTGACTTTTCCAGCTCGCGCACCTGGGTGCTGATGGTCTGGATGGCCATGTCCAGCCGCTCCGCCGCGCGTGCGAAACCGCCTTCCTGGGCCACAACCCAGAAGTAATGCAGATGTCTGAAATTCAGCATGGAGGCTCCGAGCACATGACGTTAACTTCTTAAAAACAGAAGTTAATAGTAAGCCAGCGTTGCTTGTTTGGAAGTGTCGACAGGCAGAGAATGTTGGCATCTCGATTTCTGAAAAAGGGGAAAGACAATGGCCTATTACCTGCTGACCTGGCTGGTGCTCGGATTGCTGGCGGCGCTGTGGTCGCTGGCGAGCTGGGCCTTCCACAGCCTGGCCCTGTGGACCGTGGCGGCCCTGGGCTCGCAAGCCGAAGGGCTGCCCACCTTGGGCGCGCGCCTGTCCGATCTGCAACTGCCGAGCTGGCTGGCGCCTTGGGTGCCCGAGGGCTTGCTGCAAGGCCTGGCCGAGTTCGTGGACCTGTTCGCGCCCCTGCTCAAGGGTGTGCTGGAGACCATGCCGGTGCTGGGCGACTGGCTCTCGCCCTTGGTCTGGCTGATTTGGGGGCTGGGCATCTTCCTGCTCTTGCTCTTGGGCGCTGGCCTGAGCCTCTTGCTCAAACTGATGCAAAGCAAGGCGGCGACGCTGGTGCCGCCGCGCTCACTGCCCTCGGCTTGAAGCCTGCGCTGAGCTTTTATTGAATCTTGGAGTGCTGACACCATGAAACGAATATTTCTGTTCCTGATGACCAACCTCGGCGTCATGCTGGTGCTGGGCTTGGCGGTCCATCTGCTCGGCCTGAATCGCTTCCTCACGGCCAATGGTCTGAACCTGACATCGCTGCTGGGCTTTGCCCTGGTGATGGGCTTTGGCGGCGCCTTCATCTCGCTCTTGATCAGCAAGCCCATGGCCAAATGGACCACGGGCGTGCAGATCATCAACCAGTCGAACGACACCACCCACATCTGGCTGGTGACCACGGTGGAGCGCTTCGCCGAGAAGGCCGGCATTGCCACGCCCGAGGTCGGGATCTATGAAGGTGCGCCCAATGCTTTTGCCACCGGTGCGTTCAAGAACTCGGCCCTGGTGGCAGTTTCCACCGGCCTGCTGCAGTCCATGTCGCGCGAAGAGGTGGAGGCGGTGATCGGCCATGAGGTGGCCCATGTGGCCAATGGCGATATGGTGACCATGGCGCTGATCCAGGGCGTCATGAACACCTTTGTGGTCTTCCTCTCGCGCATCGTCGGCTACTTCGTCGACAAGATCGTGCTGCGCAACCAGAACGACGGCCCTGGCATCGGCTACTACGTGACCACCATCGTCATGGACCTGCTGCTCGGTGTGGTCGCGGCCATGATCGTGGCCTGGTTCTCGCGCCAGCGCGAGTTCCGTGCCGATGCCGGCGCCGCCCAGCTGATGGGGCGCAAGCAGCCCATGGTCAATGCCCTGGCACGTCTGGGCGGCCTGGACCCGGGCGAAATGCCCAAGGCCATGCAGTCCATGGGCATCAGCTCACGCCCCGGCGGCATGATGGCGCTGTTCTCCAGCCACCCGCCGATGGAAGAGCGCATCGCACGTCTGCAGCAGACCGCTTGAAGAACGAATCAGGAGACCTATTCCATGAGTGCACAGAATATGTTGGAGCAGCTGTTCAAGTCGGGCCTGGGCCTGCTGGACGGCAAGAGCGGCGGCGCGCGTGCGCCGGATTGGGGTCAGATCGGCGGTGGCGCCGCGGCGGGCGGTGCACTGGGCCTGCTGCTGGGCAGCAAGCGCGGTCGCAGTTTCGGCGGCAAGGCGCTCAAGTACGGCAGCCTCGCTGCACTGGGCGCGGTGGCCTACAAGGCCTACCAGTCCTGGCAAGAGCTGCAGCAGCAACAACAGCAGCAACAAGCGTACGCTCCGCAGCCTGCGGCCCTTGCCGCTCCTCAGCTGAGCGCGCCGCCCGCTGAACAGCATGGCCGCGCCTTGCTACAGGCCATGATCGGGGCGGCGAAAGCCGATGGCCACCTGGACGCCCGCGAGCGCGGCCTGCTGGAGACCGAGCTGCAGCGCCTGCAGGCCGAGCCGGCCCTGCGCCAGTGGATGGAGGCCGAACTGACTCGCCCCTTGGACCCGGCTCAGGTGGCGCAAGCCGCCAGCAGCCCGGCGCTGGCCGCCGAGATGTATTTGGCCAGCCTGCTGGTGGCTGACGAAACCAGCTTCATGGAGCGCGCCTATCTCGACGAGCTGGCGCGCCAGCTGCAACTGCCCCAAGGCCTGAAGGCCGAACTCGAAGCCCAGGCCAGCGCAGCCTGAAGGGGAAAGCGCCCTCAGGCGAACATCTCGGCCCGCAGCGGCAGATCGCGAATCCGCCGGCCGGTCAGCGCAAACAAGGCGTTCGCCACGGCCGGCGCGATCGGCGGCGTGCCCGGCTCACCCACGCCGCCGGGTGCCGCGCTGCTGGGCATGATGTGCACGTCGATCTGCGGCATCTGCGCCAGGCGGATGGCCTCGTAGTCGGGGAAATTGCTCTGCTCGACGCGGCCGTTTTTCAGCGTGATCTCGCCGTACAAGGCGGCGGACAGGCCGTAGACGATGGCGCTTTGCATCTGCGCCTCGACCGTGTCGGGGTTGACCACCACACCGCAGTCAATGGCGCAGACCACACGGTGCACCCGGACTTGGCCGTTCTGCAGTGAGACCTCGGCCACCTGGGCGCACCAGGAACCGAAGCTCTCGTGCAAGGCGATGCCGCGGGCCCTTCCGGCCGGCAAGGGCTGAGCCCATCCGGACTTGGCGGCGGCCAGTTCCAGCACCGCGCGGTGGCGCGGCTTGTCGGCCAGCAGCGAGCGGCGGTATTCGAAAGGGTCTTGCCTGGCCGCATGGGCCAGCTCGTCGATGAAGCCTTCGGTGAAGAAGGCGTTGTAGGAATGGCCGACGCTGCGCCAGGAGCCCACCGGCACGGGCGTCTTGACCCGCAGCTGGCGCACGCTCAGGTTGGGAATGGCATAGGGCAGGTCGAAAGCGCCTTCGATCTGGTTCTTGTCGGGGGAGTCTGCCGCCATCGAGGGCAGCAGGCGTTCGGTGGTGGACAGGCCGATGGAGGGCGCCGCCACACGGTTCAGCCAGGCCTGCGGCCGCCCTTGCTCATCGAGCGCCGCGACAAAGCGGGCCATGGCGGCGGGGCGGTACATATCGTGCTGCATGTCTTCCTCGCGCGACCAGAGCAGCTTGACCGGCCGACCCTGGGTTTGCAAGGCCAGCAGCACCGCCTCCTCGATCATGTCCAGCTCCAGGCGGCGGCCGAAGCCGCCACCGAGCAGGGGCACGTGCAGCGTCACCTGCTCGCTATCGATGCCAGCCACCTGCGCCGCTTTCCAGCGCGCCAGCGAGGCGGCCTGGGTGCCGCACCAGACCGTCAGATGGCCATCCTTGAATTGGGCCGTGCAGTTGATGGGCTCCAGGGCTGCATGGGCCAGAAAGGGGGCGTAGTAGCTCGCTTCCAGTTTGCGGCCGGCTGTGCTCAAGACAGCTTCGGCATCGCCTTGCTGGCGAAAACCACTGCCTTTGGCGCCGCCATCCACTGCGACCTGCAGCTGGGCGCGGATCAGACTGGAATCCAGCTGGGCATTGGGGCCTTCGTCCCAATCGATGTTGAGCGCGTCAAGTGCCGACTTGGCGCGCCAGTAGCGGTCAGCCAGCACCACCACCGAACGCTCCTGCAAGACCCGCACATCGGCCACGCCGCGGCGGGCCTTGGCGGCCGGGCTGTCGACCTGGCGCACCTTGCCGCCCAGCACCGGGCAATGGCGGATGGCGGCGTAGAGCAGGCCTTCGGGCTGCACGTCGATGCCGAACTGCGCGCGGCCGTTGACCTTGGCCGGAATGTCTGTGCGCGGCATGGGTTTGCCGATCAGGCGGAACTGGCTCGGGTCTTTCAGTGCGACGTCCCGGCGCGGGGCGATGTTCACGGTATCGGCGGCCAGCTCGCCAAAGCCGGCCTGGCGTCCGCTGGCCGGGTGGCGCACCACGCCGGCCTGCACCTGGCAGCTCTCGGGCGCCACGTTCCAGCGCTGAGCCGCAGCGTCGACCAGCAGGGCGCGGGCCGTGGCGCCGGCCAGGCGCATGGGCTCCCAGGCGTCACGAACGCTGGAGGAGCCGCCCGTGACTTGCAAACTCAGCAGATAGCCGACGCGCTGCACCGAGCGCCGGGCCAGGCGCGCCAGCAGGCTGTCATCGTCCGAGCTGAAGGGCAGCACATTGAGCAGCAGGGCGGTGTTGGCATAGACCTGGGCCAGCGGCGCCTGTTCGGTGCTGACCTGGCTCCAATCGGCATCGAGCTCTTCGGCCACCAGCATGGCCAATGCCGTGTGCACGCCCTGGCCCATCTCGGCCCGCGGTGTGGCGACGATGACGCGGCCGTCCGGCATGAGCTTGACCCAGCCGTTCAGGGCAATCTGCCCGCCCTCGGTCGGCAGCGTGGTCTTGTCACCCAGCCTGGATCTGGCCGAGGGCGGGGTGCTCAAACCCACACCCAGCAGCACGCCGCCGCCCAGCAAGCCGCCGGCAATCAGAAAGCCGCGGCGCTTCATGCAGCGCTCCCGCCCACTTGTGCTGCGGCCGCATGGATGCCCGCGCGAATGCGCTGGTAGGTGCCGCAGCGGCAGAGGTTGCTGATGCCTGCGTCGATGTCGGCGTCGCTGGGCTTGGGCGTGCTGCGCAAGAGCGCGGCCGCGGCCATGATCATGCCGCTCTGGCAGTAGCCGCATTGCGGCACTTGCAGCTGGATCCAGGCTGCCTGCAGGGCGGCGGTGATGCGGTCGGGCTCGGCCTCGATGGTGCGGATGTGCTTGCCCTGCAAGGCGCCGACGGGCATCACGCAGGACCGGGTGGCCGTGCCGTCGATGTCTACCGTGCAGGCACCGCAGCTGGCCACACCGCAGCCAAACTTGGTGCCGGTCAGCCCCAGTTCGTCTCGCAGCACCCAGAGCAAGGGGGTGTCGGCTTCGACATCGAGGCTGTGGCCTTGGCCATTGACGGTCAACTGTGTGCTCATGCGGGGCTCATCAGAAAAAGTGTGGGGGCCGGGCTGGCTTGGCGCCGATGCTAAGCTTCAAGCTGGCTTTAAGGTCAAGTGCCCGGCTGAATTTTCTCGGTCGCAAGGGCAAAGCGTGGGTGCGAGCGGATGAAGATCGGCGATTTGGCAAAGCGCAGCGGCTTGGCGGCTTCCGCCATTCGTTTCTATGAGTCGAGCGGCTTGCTGCCGCCGGCCAGTCGCGGCCCCAATGGCTATCGGGTCTATGACGAGGCGAGCGTTCAGCGCCTCTTGTTGATTCAGACCGCGCAAGGCCTGGGCTTTTCGCTGGAATCCTTGCGCAGCCTCTTTCCCGCCCAAGGGGAAGGGCTGCCGCATGATCAGATCTTGCAGAGCATGCAGGCCCGGCTGGCCGAGATCGATGCCATGCAGGCCGTTTTGGCGGCCCAAAGGCTGGAACTGGAGTCGCTGATGCGAGACCTGCATGCCGAATGGCAAGCGGGTCGTTGCCTGCAAATCGCATCAGCAGTGGCGCCGCCCGACCCGATCTCAAGCGCTACACGACGCGTGCGGCAGCAGCGCCGTTGACTCCCGCCGCTGCCACGGCCCCTCGGCCCATCCTGCGCCTCAGCGAATCTGCAGCGGAATCGTCACCGGCCCGTCGTTCAGCAGGCTGACCTTCATGTCGGCGCCGAACTCACCGGCTTCCACCTGGGGGTGCTGGCGCCTTGCCGCGGCCAGGCAGTAGTCGTAGAGGCGGCGGCCTTGCTCGGCTCCTGCCGCGCCGGTGAAGCTGGGACGATTCCCGCTGCTGCAGTCGGCGGCCAGGGTGAACTGCGAGACGATCAGCAAGCCGCCGGCGATGTCTTGCACGCTGAGGTTCATCTTGCCAGCCGCGTCGCTGAAGATGCGCAGCTTGAGCACCTTGGCGATCAGCTTGTCGGCCTGCGCCTCGCTGTCGCCGGGCTCGGCGCAGACCAGCATCAAGAGGCCTGGCCCGATGGCGCCGGTGATGCGGCCATCTACTTCAACCTGGGCGTGTTGCACCCGTTGCAGCACGGCGATCATGCTTGCTTCTCCAGGATCGGTTCATCTTGTGGGTCATCGAAATGCGCCTCCACATCGCTGGGCAGCAGTTGGATGCTGGCACGCAAGCCGGGCACGGCGTCCATCAGCGCACGTTCCAGCGCATTGCGCTCGGCCGCGGCCTGGCCCAGGCTCCAGCTGGCGGGCATGTGCATGTGCAGGTCGAGATAGCGGCGCTGGCCGGCGCTGCGGCTGGCGATGTGGTCGAAGCGGATGTGCTGGGCCTGGGCGAATCGGTCCAGCACCTGCTGCACCGATTGCAGTTCTTCGGGGTCCAGGGCTTGATCCATCAGGCCGTGGCTGGACTTCCGGACCAGGTGCACACCCTCGCGCAAGATGTTCAGGGCCACGACGGCGGCCAGCAGCGGGTCCAGCCATTGCCAGCCGGTCAGCATGACCCCGACCAAGCCCAGCACCACGCCGGCCGAGGTCCAGACATCGGTGAACAGGTGGCGGGCATCGGCCTCCAGGGCCATGGAGCGGTGCTCGCGCGCCTTCTTGAGCATGGCCCAGGCCAGGCCGCCGTTCAGGGCCGAGCTGATGATGGCCAGGGCAACGCCCAGGCCCAGGCCCTCGACCGGCTGCGGGTCCAGCAGGCGGTGGACCGAGGCCCAGATGATGCCCAGGCCCGCGGCGATGATGAGCACGCCTTCGAAGCCGCTGGAGAAGTATTCGGCCTTGTGGTGGCCAAACGGGTGTTCGGCGTCTGGCGGCTTGGCCGCTACCGTGACCATGGCCAGGGCGAAGATGGCGCCGGCCAGGTTGACCAGGGATTCCAGCGCGTCGGCGGCCAGGCTGACCGAGTCGGTCCACCACCAGGCGCCGGTTTTCAAGGCGATGGTCACCAGGGCGACGGCGATGGACAGTTTCAGGTAGGAGGCGACTTGCATGGCGGCATTGTCACCTCCACCTCAGATGCTTAGGGCGTGTCCAGGCCAATGGTCTTGGCCACCTTGCCTTGCTCGTCGAGCATCTGGATGCTGGGCTTGCCATCGGCGCTGACGATCAGCAGCATGCGGGTGCGACCCTGGGCATCCGACAGGGACAGGGCCGAGGCCTTGTCCCGCGTGGTGCCCAGGCGCACGCGGTTGGCCGGCATCACGCCCTTGTCGCGCATCTCCTGCATGGCCTGGCGGCGCTCGGGCGCCTTCATCTTGTCGATTTCGTCAAAGCGCTCCATGCGCTGCTTGACGTCCATCAGTTCATGCGAGGGCTCGTCATTGATCAAGAGGTGGGTCATCGCCTGGCCGCCCTGTTCGGCATGCAGCAACTGCAGCACCTGATCCTGGCGGAAACGGTCGAAGGTCAGGCTCAGGCCGGCATCGGCCTTGCCGGTGGCGCCGACGCTGCCTTTCTGGATCAAGCCACCGCTTTCCGTTCCCTCGTCGTTGACGAAGAGCATGCCGGCAAAGCTGCGCCGGTCCGGGCGCGGGATCTCCTGGCCTTTCCAGGGCGCGCCAGGGAACTGCGTGCGATTGGAGATCACCAGGCGCAAGGTGCCGTCCGGTTCGCGCACATTGATGCGGCCAACGTCGATCTCCTCGAACTTGGTCGGAGGCGCCTTGGCGCCGGTCAGCAGGGTGATGGCGATGATGGCGGTCGCGGTGGTGGTGCATCCGCTCAGAAAGGCGGTCAGCTTGGACATGGTTTCAGGCTCCTCGGATTTCGATGTCAGGGTCGCCCTCTCGGGGGCGAGGCGCGATTCTGTACCGACTCGCGCCTGGGCCTGGGCGCGCCGCGACAGACCGACGCAGCGGCGGGATCAGATGCAGGGCCACCCTACAATCTGCGTCAGAACCTGCCCTCTTGAACCCATAGCCGAGCGACGCTGTCCACCATGAAATCCGAGCCCGCCACCAACGCCACCGACATCGGCCACATCAGCCCGCGTGAAAAGGCCGAGATCCTGTCCCAGGCTCTGCCCTACATCCGCAAGTACCACGGCAAGACCATCGTCATCAAGTACGGTGGCAATGCCATGACCGACCCGGAGCTGCAGAAAGACTTCGCCGAGGACGTGGTGCTGCTCAAACTGGTGGGCCTGAACCCGGTGGTGGTGCACGGCGGCGGCCCTCAGATTGAAGGCCTGCTGAGCAAACTGGGCAAGCAAGGACATTTCATCCAGGGCATGCGCGTCACCGACCAGGAGACCATGGATGTGGTCGAGTGGGTGCTGGCCGGCGAGGTGCAGCAGGATGTGGTGGGCCTGATCAATGCCGCCGGCGGCAAGGCCGTGGGCCTGACTGGCCGCGACGGCGGCATGATCCGCGCCAAGAAGCTCATGATTCAAGACAAGGACGATCCGAGCAAGGAGCACGACATCGGCCAGGTCGGCGACATCGTGTCCATCGACCCCAGCGTGGTCAAAGCCTTGCAGGACGACCAGTTCATTCCCGTGGTCAGCCCGATCGGCTTTGGCGAGAACAACGAGAGCTACAACATCAACGCCGATGTGGTGGCGGCCAAGCTGGCCACGGTGCTGAAGGCCGAGAAGCTGCTGATGCTCACGAACATCCGCGGCGTGCTGGACAAGGAAGGCCAGCTGCTGACCGAACTGACTCCGCGCCGCATCGACGAGTTGGTGGCAGACGGCACCATCAGCGGCGGCATGATCCCCAAGATCGCCGGCGCCATTGACGCAGCCAAGAGTGGCGTCAACGCGGTCCACATCATCGACGGCCGCGTGCCTCATGCGATGCTGCTGGAGATCCTGTCGGATCAGGCTTACGGAACAATGATCCGGTCGCACTGAGACCGGATCATTGTTCCGTGTCTGAACGCCGTGAGGACTTGCCATGATTCGGTCTCACTGAGACCGCCCCATGGCTGATCGGCGCAGTTCCCGGGTCTGGTTCTTCGACCTCGACAACACCCTGCACAAGGCCTCCGGCCATGTGTTCGGGGCGCTCAATGTGGCGATGACCGACTACATCGCCGAGCATCTGGACTTGCCGCGTGACGAGGCCAGTGAGCTGCGCGCCCGCTACTGGCATCGCTACGGCGCCACCTTGCTCGGGCTGGAGCGGCACCATGGCGTGTCGGCCGCCCATTTCCTGGCGCAGACCCATGCCTTGCCGGGTCTGGAAGACCATCTGCACAGCCATGCCCATGATCTGGCGGCCTTGCGCCGCCTGCCTGGGCGCAAGTTCCTGCTGACCAATGCGCCGCTGGCCTATGCCTTGCGGGTGCTGGCCGCGCTGGGCATGTCGCGTGACTTCGAAGGCGTGGTCGCCATGGAACAGATGCGCATGTTCGGCCAGCTGCGACCCAAGCCCGATGCGCGCATGTTCCGCCATCTGCTGGCCCGCCTGCGCCTGCAGCCCGGCCAGTGCACGCTGGTGGAGGACACCCTGGTGCACCAGAAGTCGGCGCGCCGCGTCGGTATGTCCACGGTCTGGATGCAGCGCTGGCTCCAGCGCGCCACCATGGGCCCCGAGGTGGGGGCGCGTTTGCGCCGTCGGCCGGTCTATGTCGATCAGCGGGTGCGCAGCCTGGCCCAATTGAAGTCGGCGGAGACGGCGTGCCGTGGGGATCCGACGTCAGGTTCTTGTGGCTGAATTGCTGATCTGAGGGCTGCGGAGCGTGGTGTTTGGGTCAAAGAAGGCTCAGTCAGTGATTTGAGTTTGCCGCGCCCGCAGCGGCCGTGCAGAATCGGCCGCTTCAACCCGGGGCCTCCATGTCCGCTTTCTCCGTTCTGATCGTCGAAGACCAGCTCAGTTTCCGCGACGCCTTCAGCCGTTCCCTGGCCTCGGTGACCGACATCCGCCTGCTCGGCATGGCCACCGATCTGGCCCAAGGCCGGCAGCTGTTTGACCGCCTGAACCCGGACGTGCTCCTGGTCGACCTTGATCTGCCGGGCGGCAGCGGCATCGAGCTGATCCGTCATGCCGCGCAGACGCGGCCGCAATGCGAGGTCATGGTGATCTCGGTGTTCGGCGATGAGCAGCATGTGCTGTCCAGCATCGAGGCCGGGGCTACCGGCTATTTGCTGAAGGACAGCCTGGCCCTTGATCTGCCCGAGCAACTGCGCTGCTTGCGCGCCGGCGGCAGCCCGATCAGCCCGGTGATTGCGCGCCGCCTGTTGCTGCGTCTGGCACCGGCGCTGCCGCAACATACGGCGGCGTCCGGCTCTGGTGCGGCGGTTGCGCATGCTTTGGCCACGGACGAAGACGCCGTGGCCCTGTCCGAGCAGGAATCACGTGTGCTGCACCTGGCCGCCAAGGGCTTCACCTTCGATGAGATCGCCAAGTTCATGCAGGTCTCCCCGCACACGGTGATGACCTATGTGAAGCGGGTGTATCGCAAGCTCCATGTGCGCTCCAAGGTGGAGGCCATCTACGAAGCACGTCGTCTGGGTTGGTTGCGCGACTGAAGGTCCGATTGACATCGGGAGCGGGGTTCGGCTGTGCCAGAATCGGCCGCGCAGTGGGCTGAGCCTCGCCTGCTGAGTCGCGTTTCCGGCCCGCGTGGTCGGCCACTTTTTCAACCGACCGACCGATGTCAGCCTCCGTGCCCGAATCCACTGCCGTGCCCGTCGAGGCGCCATCGGCTGAGTCCGCCGAAACTGTCAGCACTGCGCCACCTGCGCGCAAGCGGCCCCGCCCGGGCGAGCGCCGCGTGCAGATCCTGCAGACCCTGGCCGGCATGCTGGAGCAGCCCGGTGCCGACCGCGTCACCACCGCCGCTCTGGCGGCCAAGCTCGAGGTCAGCGAAGCGGCGCTGTACCGCCATTTCGCCAGCAAGGCGCAGATGTTCGAGGGCCTGATCGAGTTCATCGAGGGCAGCGTCTTTTCCCTGGTCAACCAGATCATCGAGCGCGAAGGTTCAGGCACGGTGCAGGCGCAGAAGATCGTCGCCGTGCTCTTGCAGTTCGGCGAACGCAACCCCGGCATGACCCGGGTGATGGTGGGTGACGCCCTGGTTTACGAGAACGAACGCCTGGTCGCGCGCATGAACCAGTTTTTTGACCGCATCGAAAGCTCCCTGCGCCAGGTCTTGCGCGCCGCCGCTGAGGCGAACGGCAGCAGCACGCCGACGGTGGAGGCCAATGCGCAAGCTTCGGTGCTGGTCAGCTTCGTCATCGGCCGACTGCAGCGCTATGCCCGCTCGGGCTTCAAGCGCAGCCCGATCGAGCAGATGGAAGCGGCCCTGCGCATGCTGGCACGCTGAGTCGCTTGCCCGATGGGCGGTCGCTACGCGCCTTTAAACTGCCCGAATGTCACTGCTCGATTCGCTTTCCCCCGCCAGCCCTTTGAACAGCTTTCTCAGCCGCGCCGAGGCGCTGCTGGGGCGACTGGAGGCCGTATTGCCCCAGGCCCTGGTCGCCCCCGACTGGCAGGCTGGCGCTGCCTTCCGCTACCGCCGTCGCCGCGGCGCGCCGGTGCTGGAAGCGGTTCGCCATGCGGCCAGCATCCGACTCGATGATTTGCTGGAGGTCGAGCCGCAAAAAGCCCGCCTGCGTCAGAACACCGAACAGTTTGTTCAAGGCCGCCCGGCCAACAATGTGCTGCTGACTGGCGCGCGCGGCACAGGTAAAAGTTCGCTGATCAAGGCCGTGCTCAACGAGTACGCGCCGCAGGGCTTGCGCCTGATCGAGGTGGACAAGAACGACCTCGTCGACCTGCCGGATCTCGTCGACCTGGTCGCTGAGCGGCCCGAGCGTTTTGTGATCTTCTGCGACGACCTCAGCTTCGACGAAGGCGAGCTGGGCTACAAGGCGCTCAAGTCCATGCTGGACGGCTCCATCGCCGCGGCCAGCGATAACGTGCTGATCTATGCCACCAGCAACCGCCGCCACCTGCTGCCCGAGCAGATGCGTGACAACCTGGGCTACCGCCACACCGAGGACGGCGAGGTCCACCCGGGCGAAGCGGTGGAGGAAAAGATTTCTCTGTCCGAGCGTTTCGGCCTGTGGCTGAGCTTCTACCCCTTCAGCCAGGACGAGTACCTGGCGATTGCCGCGCAATGGTTGCGTTATCACGGCCTGGACGAGGCACAGATCGCCGCGGCGCGCCAGCCGGCCTTGGTCTGGGCCTTGGAGCGCGGCTCTCGCTCGGGCCGGGTGGCGGCGCAGTTTGCGCGCGATCTGGCCGGGCGCGGCGCGCCGGTGCAGGAGGCGCCGGCCGTGATTGCGGGCCAGGCACCGGAGGGCCTCGATCATGTCTGAGTCCTTGACCGGAATGGCGCCCACCGACCGCGTGCCGGTCGAGGTGGCCGTGGGCGTGTTGGTCGAGCGCGATGCGCAGGGTCGGGAAGGGCGCTTTCTGCTGACCTCGCGCCCCGAGGGCAAGGTCTACGCCGGCTACTGGGAATTCCCGGGCGGCAAGCTCGAGGCCGGCGAGACGGTGGAGCAAGCCCTGCGCCGCGAGTTGCAAGAAGAATTGGGCATCACCATCGGTGCTGCTCATCCTTGGCAAGAGCTGGTGATGGACTACCCCCATGCCCGCGTGCGCCTGCATTTCTGCAAGGTCTTCGACTGGCAGGGCGAGTTCCAGATGCGCGAGCAGCAGACCATGGCCTGGCAGGCGCTGCCGGTCGAGGTGCGGCCGGTGCTGCCGGGCACGATTCCGGTGCTGGACTGGTTTGCCGCCGAGCGTTCGCACACCGGCCCCACGCACCAGGTCTGAGCCGGCCCGCCACTACACTGCTGCGCATGAATGACGACTGGCTGGATCAAATCAAATGGGATGCCGACGGGCTGCTGCCCGTGATCGCGCAGGAGCGCGACAGCGGCGATGTGCTGATGTTCGCCTGGATGAACCGCGAGGCCTTGCGCCGCACGGCCGCCCAGGGCGAGGCGGTGTACTGGAGCCGTTCGCGCCAGAAGTTCTGGCACAAGGGCGAGGAATCCGGCCACACCCAGACCGTGCATGAGATGCGCCTGGACTGTGACAACGATGTGCTGCTGCTCAAGATCACGCAGAACGGGCACGAGCCCGGCATCGCTTGCCACACCGGACGCCACAGCTGTTTCTTCCAACGTTTTGACAACGGAGCCTGGGTGGCGGCGGACGCTGTGCTCAAGGACCCGGAGCGGATTTACAAATGAACCCCTCCACGCAAGGCAATGACACCCTGGCCAAACTGGCCGCCGTGATCGAGTCGCGCAAGCCCGCCAACGGCGGCGACCCGGCCACCAGCTATGTGGCCAAGCTCTTCGACAAGGGCCTGGACGCGATCTTGAAGAAGGTCGGCGAGGAAGCCACCGAAACCGTCATGGCCGCCAAGGATGGCGACCCGCAGAAGGTCGTCTATGAGGTGGCCGATCTCTGGTTCCACTCCATCATTGCGCTCTCGGCTTTCGGCTTGAAGCCGGCCGATGTTTTGAACGAGCTGGCGCGCCGCGAAGGCTTGTCCGGCTTGCAGGAATTCGCCGCCCGTGGCCAGAAAGCCAAAGGCGAGGAGGAGCCCAATGACTGATAGCACGAACACCGTGTTGCTGGACGCGCAGCAGGAGCAGAGCCTGCGCACCGTGGGTCTGATCAGCTATCTCTTGCACACCGTGGTGGCGGTCGGGGCGGTGCTGCCGGGCGTGCAGGCCAGTGTCTTGCTGCTGCTGATTGCTGTGGTGATCGACCTGCTCAAGCGCGGCGATGCCGCCGGCAGCTGGCAGGCCAGTCACTTCAGCTGGCGCTTGCGCTCGGTCGGCTGGGCCGGCTTTTTGTATCTGCTGACGGCACCGCTCTGGACTTTGTTTCTGGTCCCCGGCTGGATCGCCTGGGCCTTGGTGTCGATCTGGTTCCTCTATCGTGTGCTGCGTGGCTGGCTGGCCATGAATGCCGGCCGGGCCATGGCCTGATCGAACCCGTTTTGCTCGCTTCTTGAATATCCTTACGCTCATGTCACACGATCCCAATTGCCTGTTCTGCAAGATCGCCGCGGGCCAGATTCCCAGCCGCAAGGTCTATGAGGATGAGCACATCCTGGCCTTTCATGACATCAACCCTTGGGCGCCGGTGCACATCCTGCTGATCCCGAAACTGCATCTGTCCTCTCTGGCCGAGGCCACCGAGGCTCATGCCGAGGTGTTGGGCCGTATGACAGTTTTGGCGCCGAAATTGATGCGCGAGTTGGGTGTCACAAATGGCTTCCGAACTGTCATCAATACCGGCCCTGATGGCGGGCAAGAGGTCTACCACCTGCATATGCATGTCATGGGCGGGCCCCGTCCCTGGGCCAAGGGTTGAGGTCGCTCAAGTCCGCGCTCGCAGAACTGTCATGCGCGCCAACTAGAATGGTCGCTTCCATCGCAGGAGAGAAATAATGGGTTCCTTCAGTATTTGGCACTGGCTGATCGTGCTGTTGATCGTCATCGTGGTTTTCGGCACCAAGAAGCTGAAGAACGTCGGCTCTGACCTCGGCTCGGCCGTCAAGGGTTTCAAGGACGGCATGAAGGACGGTTCCAGCAGCGATACCGCAGCCACGCCGGCCCAGCAGGTCAGCAACAGCGCCAAGGCGCAGGATGCCAACACCGTCGACGTCGAAGCCAAGACCCGTTCTTGAGCGCCCGCGCCTTGTTGTCTCTTCGCCGGCCGGCTGAGCGCCTGACCTTCGCATGATCGATTTCGGATTTGACAAGCTGGCTTTGATCGGTGGCGTGGCCCTGATCGTCATCGGCCCTGAGCGTCTGCCGCGTGTGGCTCGCACCATCGGCCATCTGCTGGGCAAGGCACAACGCTATGTGTCCGATGTCAAGGCGGAAGTCAGCCGCTCCATGGAGCTGGAAGAGCTCAAGAAGATGAAGACGGAGATGGAGACGGCTGCCCGCGATGTCCAAGACAGCGTGCAGCAGGAGATCCATTCCGCCACTCAGGCCTTTGACCAGACTTGGGCCGATGTCAGCGGTCGCAGCCAGAGTCTGAGCTCCGACCCTGTCGAGCCGCCCAGCTACAGCCATCCCAAGAAGAACTGGCGGGTCAAGCGTGGCGCCACGCCGCAGTGGTACAAGCAGCGCCAAGGTGTGCGTCGTCATGCCCAATCCGGTGCCGCCCGCGTGGCGCGCTTCCGCCCCAGCTCTGCACGCCGATTTCCATGACCGATTCCCACAAGCCCGAGGACGAACTCGCGGGCACCGAGCAGCCCTTTGTCTCCCACCTGATCGAGCTGCGTGACCGCCTGGTGCGCGCCAGCTTGGCCGTGCTGCTGGTGTTTGGTGTGCTGGCCTTCTACCCAGGCCCGGCGGCGCTCTACGATTGGCTGGCCGCGCCGCTGGTCGCGCAATTGCCCGTGGGCACGACCTTGATCGCGACCAATGTGATCTCGCCTTTTCTGGTGCCGTTGAAGATCACTTTGCTGGCGGCTTTCCTGGTGGCGCTGCCTGTGGTGCTCTATCAGGTTTGGGCCTTCGTCGCGCCGGGCCTGTATTCGCACGAGAAGCGCTTGGTCCTGCCTTTGGTGTTCTCGAGCACCTTGCTCTTCCTGATCGGCGTGGCGTTTTGCTATTTCTTTGTATTTGGCCAGGTGTTCAAGTTCATCCAGAGCTTCGCACCCAAGAGCATCACGGCCTCGCCCGATATCGAGGCGTATCTGAGCTTTGTGATGTCCATGTTCATCGCCTTCGGCGCGGCCTTTGAGGTGCCGGTGGTGGTGGTGGTGTTGGCGCGCATGGGCCTGGTGTCGGTGCAGAAGCTGCGTGATTTCCGCCAGTACTTCATCGTCCTGGCCTTTGTCATTGCAGCGGTCATCACGCCGCCCGATGTGGTGTCGCAGCTGGCGCTGGCGATTCCCATGTGCATCCTCTACGAGGTGGGCCTGTTTGCGGCCGGCTATTTCATCCGCTACTCCAAAGCACCGGACAGCCCAGAGTGAGTGCTTGCAGTTCTGGCCAGATCAGGCGCCCGGTTGGGGCGCCTTTTTTTTGCTGGCTCGGAACAGGGGTGGCGGCTGCGATCGGCACATAGCGGAGGTTTGATGGCCGGGTTTGCCGCGCTGCGGTGGCTCGGCCCGCCGCCGTGCTCATGGTGCCCGGGTCGGCTCTGCGAGCCGACTGCCCTCGCTGCTCACTGCGCGGCTCAGCGGCGCCAAACTCCCTCCGTTCGCTGCGCTCACTGTGGTCAAACAGTGGCGCCGAGTCAGTGCTTGAAGCGCGCTTGAAGCAAGCTTCGGCGCGCGCCTGATCCGCTCCGCTGCGCTCTCGGCCGCGCACAAATCGCCCGTCGTCGGTCCGAGCCACCTCCGAGTGCGACGTTGCCCACTGTCGAGGGGCACATCGATCGCGATGCAAGCGCCCTGCAGGTCGGGCCGCCGTCGGGCGATTTGTGAAGGGCTGAGCAGCGCAGCGGCTTGGGGCGCGCGCGTACTCGCGCGCCTCAAGCTCTGACTTGGCGCGTCTGTCTGAACGGAACGAGCGTAGTGAGTGAAGTGAGTTATGCGCCAGCCCCGAGGCGCGAGCAGCGCAAGGCAGTCGGCCCAACAGGGCCGACCCCGGAACCATGAGCCCGGCGGCGGCCCGAACTGCAGGGCCTCACGAGGGAGAACAAGAAGGCAGCTACGTGCCGTGAGCAGCCTAAGTCTCTTTGCTTCCTTACTCGCGCTCTGCCTGTGGCTTCGGGCGTTGTGCCACGGTGATGGCGATGTCCAGTTGCTGACCCGCGCGATGCACGGTGACTTGGGTGCCAGTCTTGGGCTTGAGCGCCGAGACGGCAGTGAGCAACTGGGCGGGGGAGGTCACAGGCGTGTCGCCGACGCGGGTCAGTACATCGCCCGGCTTGAGACCGGCCTTGGCCGCGGGAGCATCAGCCACCACGCCGCTGATCAGCACCCCTTGCTTGACCGTGACTTTGAAGGCTTCGGCGAACTCAGGCGTCAGTTCACGGGTCTGCACGCCGATCCAGCCGCGTGCCACCTGGCCGTCGCGTATCAATGATTCCATCACCTGGCGCGCCGTGCTGACCGGAATGGCAAAGCCAATGCCCAGACTGCCGCCGCTGCGCGAGAAGATGGCGGTGTTGATGCCGACCAGATTGCCTTCGGCGTCCACCAGGGCACCACCCGAATTGCCAGGGTTGATGGCGGCATCGGTCTGGATGAAATTCTCGAAGGTATTGATGCCCAGCTGATTGCGCCCCAGGGCGCTGACGATGCCGGACGTGACCGTCTGGCCGACATTGAAGGGGTTGCCAATGGCCAGCACCACATCGCCGACCTGCAGGTCTTCGGCATTGCCGAGCTGAATCACAGGCAGGCGCTCGAGTGCGATCTTGAGCACGGCCACATCACTTTCCGGGTCGCTGCCGACCAGGGTCGCGCGGGCTTGGCGGCCATCGCTGAGCATGACTTCGATGTCCGAGGCGCCGTCGATCACATGGTTGTTGGTCAGCAAGTAGCCGTCGGCAGAGACGATCACGCCCGAGCCCAGTCCGGTCTGAGGCCGCTCAGACTGTTGGCCCGGTTGACCGCGGCCACGCGGGCCGAAGTGAAAACGGAACCAGGGGTCAGCGTTCTCATTGGCTCGGCTGGGTGCTTTGCTGGCGGTGATGCTGACCACGGCCGGTGCGGCACGGCGCGCGGCCAGGGCATAGCCGCTGCGTGCTGTGCCCAGCGCGGCGCCGCTGGCTGCGCTGGCGGGAGGGCGAGGTTCGGCGATGTTGAACAGCGGCAGGCTGGAGCTATTGCCGCTGTTACGGCTGCTGCCAGTTGGGCCGGCCAGCCACTGCGGTTTCAGCGTGCTGACGACAAACAGCAGGGCCAGCACCACCGTGGTGGCCTGAGCGAAAATCAACCAAAGTCTGCGCACGTAAACAACTCCTCTGACCCAGGCGGCCCACCGATGACATCAAGACACAGCCTCGAACGACATCTGCATATGGAGCTGAATGTCGATCGTTTCAAGGATTATGGGCCGAACGGTTTGCAGGTCGAGGGCCGCGCCGAGGTTCGCCACCTGGTCTGCGGCGTGACCGCCAGCCTGGCCTTGATCGAGGCGGCGATTGAAGCCGGCGCCGATGCCATCTTGGTGCATCATGGTCTGTTCTGGCGAGGCCAGGACGGCCGCATCACCGGCTGGATGAAGCAGCGTCTGGCACGCCTGCTGGCCGCCGATGTCAGCCTGTTGGCGTATCACTTGCCGCTCGATGCGCATGCCGAGCATGGCAACAACGCGCAGCTCGGTCGCGTGCTGGGATGGCAGGCAGACGGCCGTTTTGGTGAGCAAGACCTGGGTTTTGTCGGCCAGCTCCCGCAGCCTCAGTCCTTGCAGCAATTGGGCTTCACGATCGAGCAGGGGCTGGGGCGCACTCCAGTCTTGGCGCCCGGCGATGGCCGCGAGCTGCGGCGCGTGGCCTGGTGCACCGGCGGAGCTCAAGGCTATTTCGAAGCCGCCATCGCAGCCGGTGTCGATGTCTTTGTGACCGGCGAGATTTCCGAGCCGCAGGCTCATCTGGCCGCCGAGACCGGTGTGGCCTTCATCGCCGCTGGGCACCATGCGACAGAACGTTATGGCGTCCAGGCCCTGGGGCGGCATCTGGTGGATCAGTTTGGTGTGAGTCAGCAGTTCATTGATCTGCCGAATCCCGCATGAATACGGCCCAAAACTTCGGCGCCCATCCTCAAGTCGGCTTGCCGCTGCTGCTGAGCATGGGTGACGTCTGCGGCATCGGCCCCGAGGTCGCGGTGGCCGCCTGGGCAGCGGATCTGTCTGAGTCTGGATTCAGCGACTTGTGCCTGGTCGGCGATGTGTCCGTGCTGAGGCGGGCTTTGGTTTTCATGGGCTTGTCGCTGCCGGTGGCAGTGCTCGGCAGCTTGCAGGAGTTTGTGCAGCGGCCGCCGAATGCCTTGCCGGTCTGGCAGCCTGCGGGCCTGCCCGTTGATTTGGCCGCAGAGCCCCTGGGCCGAATATCAGCCCGGGCGGGCGCGGCCGCGGCCTTGTGCATCGAGGCCTCCGTGCTCGAGATCCAGGCGAAACAAGCTTCGGGTCTGGTGACGGCGCCGATTCACAAAGAGGCTTTGCATGCGGCCGGGGTCGACTTTCCTGGCCACACCGAGCTTTTGCAGGCGCGCTCGGTGCCGCCTGGCGCGCCCCTGCCGCCGGTGCGCATGATGCTGGCCAATGAGGAGCTGCGCACGGTGCTGGTGACCATCCATTGTTCGCTGCGCCAAGCGATCGAACAGATCAACACCGTTCGCGTGCTGGAGACTTTGCGTATCACGCAAGCGGCCTTGCAGCGTGTCGGGATTGCCCGGCCGCGCATTGCCGTGGCGGGTCTGAATCCGCACGCCGGTGAGGGTGGCTTGTTCGGCGACGAAGAAATCTTGCACATTGCGCCGGCCATTGCCCAGGCGCGCGGCGAGGGCATGGAGGTCAGCGGCCCCCATGCGCCGGACACCGTCTTCATGCGGGCTCGCCAAGCGCCAGAGCATGCAGGCGAATTCGATGTGGTGGTGGCCATGACCCACGACCATGGCCTGATCCCGGTCAAGTACTTGGGTGTGGAGCAGGGCGTCAACGTCACCTTGGGCCTGCCCTTTGTGCGCACCAGCCCCGATCACGGCACGGCCTTTGACCTCGCTGGCACGGGACGGGCCGACCCCGCCAGCATGGCCGCGGCCATTCGCATGGCGCGCCGGCTGATCGGTCGCGCCTAGCTCTTGCTGCCGATGGCGGCGAGCTGCTTGCGGGCGCGCGAGATAGCTCGTTCCATCAGGTAGGCGTGCTCGTAAGCGCGCAGGCGTTTGGCTTCGCACAGGCGCTTGAGCATGCGGGCGGTCATGGTGACCGTCTCCTGATGCTTGGCGCCTTGGGTGAAGATGAAAAAGCTGCGGCCGGCGCTGATATGGGCTAGGCGCACCTTGTGCCAGCTGTCGCCGCTGTGCATTTGGTAGGCGAAACCGAGTTGCAGATGGTCGATCAGCAGCTCTCCCTGGCTGGGTTCGGGTGCCTCGGTGGCGGCCGGCAGGCCGTCAATGCTGATGTCCACGGCCTGCAAGGGGGCTTCGGCTTCTTCGCCCAGCACGATGTCCACCGTGCCGTCCCAGTCGACCCCGCTTTCGCTGACCAGGCCCAGGCTCTTGGCCTCTTGCGCGCTCAGACGGCTGCCCATGTCCAGGTCTTGTGGCACGGTGACTGGGGCTTGCGAGGCCGGCAAGTCTTGTTCTTCCGGCGGGGCGCAGCCAAACACGCTGTCCAGTTGCTTGAGTAGCAAATTGGTTTCAAGGGCGGTGGCCGGCACGCCTTTCAAGGACTCGGCGTGCGCGGGCAGCAAGGCGCCGAAGAAATCCTTGCGCGCCGCTTCCGGCCAGGCGATCAGGTCCAGGCCTTCACCGAGGGTGCGCATCAGCGTCGGCAGCTGACCCAGAAAAGCCTGCCGCTGCGCGGTGCCGCCCTTGGGCTGCACGCTCATCACCAGATCGCGGCCGAGCTGGCGGAAGCGCTGATTGCGGTCCGCCGCGCCGCGCGGGTCGCGTGCGGCCAACACGATGGCCTGGCTCCAGACCTGGGCCAGGAAGTCACGCAGGAAGTCCTGCATGGGTACGGCCGCCAAGGCTGTCTGCAACTGCTGGGTGTAGCGCTGCTGCAGACGCAGATCGACTTCCTTGCGGTCCAGCAGATCGGCCAGATCGCCGACTTGGCCGGCGTCTCCTTGCGCCTTCAGGCTGCCGGTGACCTGTTCCTGGATGAAGCGTTCGAGGGTGTCGAGCTTGCTCTCATAGACATCCATGCGGTCGAAATCACCGCTGGCCACTTCCTGCACCAACTCCCGGACATGGGTCAGGAAGTCGCTGCCCGGCGCTTCGCTGAAGTCGTCGAAGGCGCAGGCCAGCGAGGCCATGCGATTGACGAAGCGGCGCACGGGGTGGCGGCGCGAGGAAAAGAAGGTCGAGTCCCCGAGGGCCGCGCGCAGGACCGGCAATTGCAGCCGGGCCAGCAGGCGCGCCATCTGCGGCGGCACTTTGGGGTCGGACAGCACTTGGTCGAACAGGCTGCTGACCACGTCGATGACCATGTGGTCCAGGCGCCCGGTGGCCGCCTGGCGCAATTCGTCGCGGTGAATCTGGATCAGATTGGGTGCTTGCACGCCCTGCCAGGCGGAGCTGCCGAAGTCTTCGCTCCAGCTTGAGCCGCCGGCGGCGCTGATACCGCTGCCACCAAAGCCAGAACTGCTTGCGCCAGCGGCAAAGGTAGAGCCGCCCGGGCCCATGGGGCCCATCGAGCCGGCCGCAACTGGCGCTTGTGCCAGGCGGCGCAGCAAATCCATGAGCTGGCCATCGACCGCGCCCATGCCGCCGCCACCGCCCGACATGCCGCGGCCGCCCGGCGCCTGTCCTTGCGGCTGCTGCCAGCCGCTGGTGCTGCCGCCAGCGCCATGATGGCCTGCGTAGGCGACCCCCGACTGCGAGCGAGGGCCGCCCGAGCCGGAATCCAGCTCGCCGTGGACCGAATGCCCCGACAGCGCCTGGTTGCGGGTGCTGTGGCTGCCTGCCGCTTCGCTGCCGCGAACGCGCAAGTCCTGGGGTCGCAGGCCGCGGCTGCGGAACAGCTCGGCGATATCGGCGTAGCAGGCGCGCATTTCCTGCGTCATTGAGCGGGTCATCTCGTCGATCAGAATCTGGCGGCTGTCGGGCTCCTCGCAGACCGCTTGCACGGCGCTGAGCAACGCACGGGCCACCAACTCAGGCCGCAGCGGGTTGCGGTCACCGGCGCGCAGGCTGGCGACATAGGACTCGACCTCGCGCAGCTCCCATTCACTCTGATGGCCGATCGCCAGGCCAATGCGATCGCCGACCACCATAGCGTCCACGGCGTCGTCGTCCAGCAGGGCCAACTCAGTCCAGTCCTTTTTGCCGGCGCCCGCCACTTCGGCCTTGGGTGCTTGCTCCTGATTCAGCTGCTGACGCAAGTCCTGAGTGAAGCGTTGGCTGAACATGGCCTGCTGTTTGCGGAACAGGAACTGGGTGGCCAACAAGAGATCGCGCCGCTTGGCCTGACCGGCCGACAGCGCCGCCAGGCCCAGACCCTCCGCGCAGCGTTCCGAAGCCTGTTCGGCGGCGGTCCGTATGCGCTGGAGTGCAGCCTCCAAATGAGGGTTGAGTCCGAGATCGGGCGAATTCATGAAGGTGGAGTGGAGGAGGGTGACGCCAGCGTGCCACAAAGAATGAACTCAGTATCGCGCCATAAGCGGCCAATCGCCGTGTAGTTGGGCGCCGACCTGAGTCCGTGGCTGCCAAATAGCTAACGCCCGGTGCCTGTGAAACTTTTGCTTACAGGCGGTCCGGGCGTCAGGGGCTGAGGCCAGGCCTCAGGGGTGCACGGGCTCAGCGCTTGAGTGAGTCCCGGATTTCGCGCAAGAGCACGATGTCTTCGGGCGTGACGGGTGCTTCGGCCGGGGCAGCTGCTGGCGCATCGGCGCGCTTCAGGCGATTGATCTGCTTGATCATCAGGAAAATGATGAAGGCCAGGATGACGAAATTCAGCAACACGGTCAGGAAGCTGCCGTAGGCGAACAGAGGCACGCCGGCCTTGGTCAGCGCCTCATAAGTTTGCGCGCCCTTGAAATCGGCCGGCACACTGCCCAGGATCACGAAATAGTTGGAGAAGTCCAGGCCGCCGATCACCTTGCCGACGATGGGCATGATCAAGTCCTTGACCACGGAGTCAACGATCTTGCCAAATGCGCCGCCGATGATGACGCCCACGGCCAGATCAACCACATTGCCTTTGACCGCGAATTCCCTGAACTCTGAGAAAAAACTCATCGATATCTCTCCTTCAGCGGCACCGGGCCGCTTGCTGTGTTGACAAAAAACAAACTGAACGCCAGATCGGCGCGCAACGGCCATGATTGTCGACTCAGCCGCGGACGAAAACCGGTAAAACGCTGATACTGTGGCGCGGAAAACAGTTTCGGGCGCGCTTGCCGATAGTGAGAGCTGATAGCGTCCGTTAGAATCCCGGGTTGCCCCCGATCAGAAGTCTCGTTTGAGGATCCTCATGAGTGACCAGCAAGTGGACCACGGCAAGCGCACCTGGCTCATCGCCACAAGTTGCGCCGGCGCCGTTGGCGGCGTTGCCACCGCCGTACCTTTCGTCAGTACTTTCACTCCGTCCGAGCGCGCCAAGGCCGCCGGTGCGGCCGTGGAAGCCGATATCAGCGGCTTGAAGCCGGGTGAAAAAATGACCGTCGAATGGCGCGGCAAGCCCGTGTGGATCGTCCGTCGCACGCCCGAGCAATTGGCTGCGCTGAACGGCACCGAAGGCCAGTTGGCCGACCCGAATTCGGATCGCAAGGCGTATCCGACACCGGATTACGCAAAGAACGGCCACCGTTCGATCAAACCCGAGTTCTTCGTCGGTGTGGGCATCTGCTCGCACCTGGGCTGCTCGCCCAGCGACAAGTTCCAGGCCGGCCCGCAGCCCTCGCTGCCGGACGACTGGCATGGCGGTTTCCTCTGCCCCTGCCACGGCTCGACCTTCGACCTGGCTGGCCGCGTGTTCAAGAACAAGCCGGCGCCCGACAACCTCGAAGTGCCCCCTCACATGTACCTGTCCGACGCCAAGATCTTGATTGGCGAAGACAAGAAGGCCTGATGCTCCGGCATCAGGTCGCACAAGGCTAAAGGACAGAGGTCAACATGGCTGCTGAATTCAAAGAAGCTCCCGCTGGCGCTGGCGCCGGCGAAAAACTGCTGACGTGGGTGGACAACCGTTTCCCCGCGAGCAAGCTCTACAAAGAGCATCTCTCGGAGTACTACGCTCCGAAGAACTTCAACTGGTGGTACATCTTCGGTTCGCTGGCACTGGTGGTGCTGGTGATCCAGATCGTCACCGGCATTTTCCTGGTGATGCACTACAAGCCCGATGCCGCCCTGGCCTTCGCCTCGGTCGAGTACATCATGCGTGATGTGCCCTGGGGTTGGCTGATCCGCTACATGCACTCGACGGGCGCATCCGCCTTCTTCGTCGTGGTCTACCTGCACATGTTCCGTGGCTTGATCTACGGTTCGTATCGCAAGCCGCGCGAACTGGTCTGGATCTTCGGTTGCGGCATCTTCCTCTGCCTGATGGCCGAGGCTTTCATGGGCTATCTGCTGCCCTGGGGCCAGATGTCCTACTGGGGCGCGCAGGTGATCGTGAACCTGTTCGCGGCCGTGCCTTTCGTGGGTGAGGACCTGGCGCTGCTGATCCGTGGCGACTTCGTGGTGGGCGACGCCACGCTGAACCGCTTCTTCAGCTTCCACGTCATTGCCGTGCCGCTGGTGTTGTTGGGTCTGGTTGTGGCGCACATCATTGCGCTGCATGAAGTGGGTTCCAACAACCCTGATGGCGTCGAAATCAAGGGCCCCAAGGCGCCGAAGGATGCCAAGGGTCACCCGCTGGATGGCGTGCCCTTCCACCCGTACTACACGGTGCATGACATCTATGCGCTGAGCCTGTTCTTGATGGTCTTCACCAGCATCATCTTCTTCGCGCCAGAGTTGGGTGGCTACTTCCTGGAGTACAACAACTTCATCCCGGCCGATCCGCTGAAGACGCCTGCGCACATTGCCCCGGTCTGGTATTTCACGCCCTTCTATTCGATGCTGCGCGCCACGACCGACACCATGGTCAACGTGCTGGTGGGCATCATTGGTCTGAGCGCCTTGCTGGCCGTGATCAAGGGCAGCTTCAGCAGCAAGGCCAAGTTGGCCGTGCTGGTGATCGCTGCTGCGGCCTGTTTCCTGCTCAAGATCTTCGACGCCAAGTTCTGGGGCGTGGTGGTGATGGGTGGCGCGGTGGTGATTCTGTTCTTCTTGCCCTGGCTGGATCACAGCCCGGTCAAGTCGATCCGCTATCGCCCGGACTGGCACAAGCATGTGTACGCCGCGTTCGTGGTGTTCTTCCTGGTGCTGGGTTATTTGGGTATCCAGCCGCCGACCGACATCGGCACCCTGATCGCTCAGATTGGCACCATCTTCTACTTCGGCTTCTTCTTGCTGATGCCCTGGTGGAGCAAGCTCGGTACGCCCAAGCCCGTGCCTGACCGCGTGACCTTCCACGCCCACTGAACACAAGCATCGGAGTCAAGAGAATGAAGAAGCTCATCGCTACGCTGCTGACCACCCTGTCTCTGGGCATGGGTCTGGTCTCCGGCGCTCATGCGGCCGCAGGCGGCATCGAGTGGGACAAGTTCCCCAAGGAAAAGATGACCGATATGGCCTCGTTGCAAAACGGCGCCAAGTTGTTCGTCAACTACTGCTTGAACTGCCATTCGGCAGCTTTCAATCGCTACAACCGCCTGCGCGATCTCGGCCTGACAGAAGCCCAGATCAAGAGCAATTTGCTCTTCGCTGGCGAGAAGGTGGGCGAGACCATGAAGGTCTCGATGGATGCCAAGCAGGCCAAGGATTGGTTTGGTGCCACGCCGCCCGACTTGACCGTGATCGCGCGTTCGCGCGCTGACGGTGCCAAGGGTTCGGGTGCCGACTATCTGTACACCTATCTGCGCACCTACTATCGCGACGAAAGCAAGGCCACGGGTTGGAACAATCTGGCCTTCCCGAGCGTGGCCATGCCGCATGCGCTGTGGGAACTGCAAGGCCAGCGCGGCGCCAAGTTCGCTGAAGAAGCCGACCCGCATGACGCCAGCAAGACCGTTCACGTCTTCAAGGGTTTCGAGCAACTGACCCCCGGAACGTTGGATGCACGTGCCTATGACAGCGCCGTCGGCGATCTGGTCGCCTACCTGCAATGGATGGGCGAGCCGGCACAAGCCCAGCGCTTCCGTCTGGGTGTGCTGGTGCTCTTGTTCCTGTCGGTATTCACAGTGTTCGCCTGGCGCCTGAATGCCTCGTACTGGAAAGACGTGAAGTAACGTTTTTCGTCCCGGTCCTGGCGGCTGCGCGAGTGGCGGCCGGGTCCAACACGCAGTGGGTGGCTCGTCCGGAGCGCCCGCTGCGTTTGTCTTTTGTGCGGCTCACTGCAAGACTCGATGTGATCCGCAGCCTTTTCACCTGACCTCTCGGAGCCTGCCGCCATGATGGTGCTTTATTCTGGAACCACCTGCCCCTACTCGCATCGCTGCCGCTTCGTGCTGTTCGAGAAGGGCATGGACTTCGAGATCCGTGATGTGGACTTGTTCGCCAAGCCCGAAGACATCGCGCTGATGAACCCGTACAACGAAGTGCCCATCTTGGTCGAGCGCGACCTGATCCTGTACGAATCGCACATCATCAACGAGTACATCGACGAGCGCTTCCCGCACCCGCAGCTGATGCCCGGTGACCCGGTTGCCCGTGCCCGCGTGCGCCTGTTCCTGCTGAATTTCGAGAAGGAGCTGTTCGCTCATGTGAATGTGCTGGAAGGTCGCAGCCAAGCCGTCAAGGCCACGGACAAGCAGCTGGAAAAGGCCCGGGCGCAAATCCGTGATCGCCTGACTCAGCTGGCGCCTATCTTCCTGAAGAACAAGTACATGTTGGGCGATGACTTCTCCATGCTCGACGTGGCCATCGCGCCCCTGCTCTGGCGCCTCGACTACTACGGCATTGACATGTCGAAGAATGCCTTGCCGCTGCTGAAGTACGCCGAGCGCATCTTCTCGCGCCCGGCTTACATCGAAGCGCTGACGCCGTCTGAAAAGGTGATGCGCAAGTAAGCGCTGAACGCAGCGAAGCGAGCACAAGAGTTCGACATGGATCAAAGCACCGACAAGGGTGGCCCGGGCAGCAGCTCGACCCGTCCCTACCTGATTCGCGCCCTGCACGACTGGTGCACCGACAACGGCTTCACGCCTTACATCGCGGTTCACGTCGACCGCATGGTGCAGGTGCCGATGGAGTACGTCAGCAACAACGAGATCGTGCTGAACGTTGGCTTTGATGCGACCAGCAGCCTGGACCTCGGCAACGAGACCATCCAGTTCAAGGCTCGATTCGGCGGGACGGCGCGCGAGATCATCGTGCCGGTCGATCATGTGGTGGCCATTTATGCCCGTGAGAACGGTCAGGGCATGGCTTTCCCGGCTCCCGAAGTGGCCACGCCCGCAGCGGTCTCGACGCCTGAGCCCAATGCTGGCGCCGCTGCTGCCAAACCGCCACGCGGTTTGCGCTTGGCAGCCGTGCCTGGCGCTGAGGCTGCAGCTTCGGCCCCCGCCGAACCGGCGCAGCCGGTTGAGGCGCCCACCGTGCCGGCACTTGCGTCGGTTCCGGCTCCCGCTACTTCGGACTCCGGTGTGGCCGACGGCGAGGGTGGCGATGATGAGCCGGAAGGTCCGGGGCCCAGCGGTCGGCCTACCTTGACGCGAATCAAGTAAAAATTTGGTCGATCACTAGGAAAGTTGGCTATACTGGCGGGCTAGTGCCGGCTTAGCTCAGTTGGTAGAGCAACCGCCTTGTAAGCGGTAGGTCATCAGTTCGAATCCGATAGCCGGCACCAGGAAAATACGAAAACGAGTCAGCGCAAGCTGGCTCGTTTTTTTTCGCCTGCCGTTCTCTCTCAGTCAATTCGGGCTGCTTGCCATCGCCGTTTTCGGCCCGGCCGTCAGCCTTGCTGCTGCACTTTGATGCGCACCTGGTGTGGGTGGATGCCTTGTTCAGCCAGCATCGCTTCCAAGTGCGGTTGAAGATGGCGGAGTTTGGCCGCTACCGCTGCGTTGGCGGCCAACAAGCTCCAGCCGTCCTCGTCCACTGGGCCGGCCCGGACAAAGCGACTCAGGGTGCCGGGCAGGGCGGGTAGGACCACCGCCATGCGCCGGTTCGACTCATGCAGCAGGCGCCCCAGCCGCGCCAGGCCTTCGTGTCCAGCCAGCGCACGGGCGATCGACTGAGGTTCGGGTACCTGACAAGTGCTGCTGCCACTGCCGCTGCTGCGGTAGTGACTGGCTGGGCGAGGACGATAGAGCGGGCGCATGGGGCCAGTGTAGTGGCGGCCCCGTTGTCGCGGGCTTGCCCCGGGGTACCTCGAATCAGAAGCCGGGGTGGCGAATGCTAAACTGAAGAGCTTTTGTGCCTGGACTTTCAGGGGATTTGCGCGTTGGCGTGCTTGCAAGCCCGCCGCCGCGCCCCATATGGACCGGGCATTGCTCTAAACGAACAGCAAGAAGACCAAATCTGGCACAGTCTCGCGGCGCGAATTTCACGATGCACGCCGGCAGCGACAGCCGCTCCGAGGAGCCCGCCCTGGCGAGCTCCCGTTCAACGAACAAACCATCACGCTGCATGTTGCCCAAGCTTCTCACCCAGATTTTCGGTAGCCGCAATGAGCGCTTGCTCAAGGGCTACCGCCGCGTTGTCCAGCAGATCAATGCGCTGGAGCCCCAGTTCGAAGCCCTCGATGACGAGGCCTTGCGAGCCAAGACCAGCGAGTTCAAGGCGCGTGTGGCGAAGGGCGAGTCCCTGGATGCACTGCTGCCGGAGGCTTTTGCCGTGGTTCGTGAGGGCAGCAAGCGTGCCCTGAAGATGCGTCACTTTGACGTGCAGCTGATCGGCGGCATGGTGCTGCACGCCGGCAAGGTCGCTGAAATGCGCACCGGCGAAGGCAAGACCTTGATGGGCACGCTGCCTGTCTACCTGAATGCCTTGACCGGCAAGGGCGTGCACCTGGTGACGGTCAATGATTACCTGGCCAAGCGCGATGCCGAATGGATGGCGCAGCTCTATAACTTCCTGGGCCTGACGGTCGGCATCAATCTGCCGAATATGCAGCGTGAGCAGAAGCAGGCCGCCTATGCCGCGGATGTGACCTACGGTACCAATAACGAGTACGGCTTCGACTATCTGCGCGACAACATGGTCCACGATGTGGCTGACCGCGTGCAACGCCCGCTGGCCTTCGCCATCGTCGACGAAGTGGACTCGATCCTGATCGACGAGGCGCGCACGCCTTTGATCATTTCCGGTCAGGCCGATGACCAGACCGACGTGTATCTGGCCATCAACAAGGTGGCCCCGCAGCTGAAGAAACAGATCGGTGAACTCGACCCGCGCACGGGTGAGGGCGTGATCGAGCCCGGTGACTTCACCGTGGACGAAAAGTCGCACCAGATCTACCTGACCGAAGACGGCCATGACAACGCCGAGCGGCTGCTGGCCGAGACTGGCCTTCTGCCGGAAGGCGCCAGCCTGTACGACGCGGCCAACATCTCGCTGATGCACCATATGTATGCGGCCCTGCGGGCCCATCACATCTATCACCGTGACCAGCACTATGTGGTGCAGAACGGTGAAGTCACCATCGTTGACGAATTCACCGGCCGCCTGATGACTGGCCGCCGCTGGAGCGATGGCCTGCACCAGGCCGTGGAAGCCAAGGAAGGCGTGGCCGTCCAGAGCGAGAACCAGACTCTGGCCTCGATCACCTTCCAGAACTACTTCCGCATGTACGGCAAGCTGGGCGGCATGACCGGCACGGCCGACACCGAAGCCTACGAATTCCAGGAAATCTACGGCCTGGAAACCGTGGTGATCCCGCCCAACCGCCCGACGCAACGCCGTGACGAGCTGGACCTGGTCTACAAGACCAACAAGGAAAAATTCGAAGCCGTGGTGCGCGACATCCGCGACTGCCACGAGCGCGGCCAGCCGGTGCTGGTGGGCACCACCTCGATCGAGAACTCCGAGCTGATCTCGGCCCTGCTGAACAAGGAAAAGCTGCCGCATCAGGTGCTGAACGCCAAGCAGCACGCCAAGGAAGCCGAGATCGTGGCCCAGGCCGGCCGCCCCGGCGTGATCACCATCGCCACCAATATGGCGGGGCGTGGTACCGACATCGTGTTGGGCGGCAACGTCGAGAACCAGGTCAAGGTGATCGAGGCCGACGCTGCATTGCCGGATTCGGTCAAGGCCGAGCGCATCGAAAAGCTCAAGAGCGAGTGGGCCGGCCTGCACGAGGCCGTCAAGGCACAGGGTGGCCTGCGCATCATCGCCACCGAGCGTCACGAGAGCCGCCGCATCGACAACCAGCTGCGTGGCCGTTCGGGCCGCCAGGGTGACCCGGGCAGTTCGCGCTTCTACCTCTCGCTGGACGACCAGCTGATGCGCATCTTCGCGGGCGACCGCGTGCGCGCCATCATGGACCGCCTGAAGATGCCCGAGGGCGAGGCGATCGAGGCCGGTATCGTCACCCGTTCGATCGAAAGCGCCCAGCGCAAGGTCGAAGGCCGTAACTTCGACATCCGCAAGCAATTGCTCGAGTACGACGATGTCTCGAACGACCAGCGCAAGGTCATCTACCAGCAGCGCAACGACATCCTCGAAGCCGAAAGCCTGGTCGCCCAGATCGCCAATTTGCGCGCCAGCAGCCTGACCGATGTGGTGCGCACCTTCGTCCCGGCCGAAAGCCTGGAAGAGCAATGGGATCTGGCCGGTCTGGAGCGCGTCCTGCGCGACGAATGGCAGCTCGACATGGCCCTCAAGACCCTGGTCGAGAAGAGCGACGCCATCACCGACGAGGAAATCGTCGAAGCTGTGGTCAAGGCCGGCGATGTGTCCTTCAACGAAAAGATCGAGCGTGTCGGCATCGACCAGCTGACGCCCTTCATGCGCATGGTCCTGCTGCAAAGCATTGACCAACACTGGCGTGAGCATCTGGCTTCCTTGGACTATCTGCGCCAGGGCATCCATCTGCGCGGTTATGCCCAGAAGAACCCCAAGCAGGAGTACAAGCGCGAAGCCTTCGAGCTGTTCTCCCAGTTGCTCGATGTGGTGAAGATGGAAGTCACGCGCACCTTGCTCAATGTGCGCATCCAATCCCAGGAAGAGGCCGACCGGGCTGCCCAGGCTCTGGAGGCGCGCGCCGAACAAGTCAGCAACGTCACCTACACCCATCCCAACGAGGATGGTTCGGTGTCGCAAGATCCGGCTGATGGCTTCGATGTGTCCAAGTATGGCCATGTTGGCCGCAACGATCCATGCCCTTGCGGAAGCGGCAAGAAGTTCAAGTCTTGCCACGGCAAGTTGAGCTGAATCCGGCGCCGTGTGAGCCGATCTGCTTCTGCAAAAAACGCCCTGCTCGCAGGGCGTTTTTTTTCGCTTGCGTGGGCTTGGTCTGGCTCCGCCTAGAGCGAGACTTCTAAAACCCCGCTTTTCCCGTGCTTTTCACACGAGCCCGCATCGGCGGCCCCGAGTCGGGGGGGCGACTCCTGCGGACCTATCCCCTAGCATCTAGCCCTAGATTGAAGTGGTTCTTGATTGGACTGGCTCAGCCGGTTCTGCAAGGCAAAAAAGTTTCGAATCGAGGGTGAATGTGATGCGTACAAAAAAAGCAGCTGTAGCGTTGGTTTCCCTGGCCGCTGGTTTGTTGAGCCTGGCGTCCCAGGTGCACGCCGGGCCGGTGACCCAGTTGAGCCTGGGTGCGGGTGGCGAGTTCGCCAACGCTGCCATCCGCACGCAGGGCGGTGAGGCTTTTTCCGACGCATTCCGCACCCTGACACTGAGCTCGGACCGTCTGGTCAGCGGCAATCTGCTGACCCAGGCGACCATGGCCGTGGATGTGGCCGATGTGTTCCTGGTCAAGCTCGATGCAAAAGGCCAGGCCGATATGAGCACCCGCCGCAGCTTCACGGAGCAGCTGGCTGTGGACTGGTCCCAAGCCGACTACGGCGCAGAGCAATGGAGCCTGGCTCCGGTCTTGCTGAGTGCCGGCACCTGGGAATTGCGCGTCAGCGGCGATGTGCTCGGCGGCAAGCATGGCGCGGCCTATTCCGGCCGTTTGCAGACCGGCAACAGCGTGCCCGAGCCGCAGACCCTGGCCTTGAGCCTGGTCGCGCTAGCCGCCATGGCCGGCTTGAAGCGCCGCCGTCAGAAGGCTTGAGCCCTGTTACCCGGCAACGATCTTGAATGAATTGAACGAGAAAGACAGACCATCATGTTCGCTTTCAACAAAGTCCTCAGCGCCCTCGCCCTGACCCTGGTGGTCGGTGGCGCGACCGCAGCAACACAGAGCGTCAAGTTCGTCGGCAACAATGGCGATCTCGCCCTGAGCACTTCGTACATCGACAGCCTCGGCGTGCAGCGTGGTTCCAATGACTATGGCACTGGTGCCCTGCGCTTCGAGAACGCGGCAGGCGCCAGCTTCTACGCCTACTGCGTGGAGCTGGCTCAGGATCACGCCAGCAGCCGCCGTGGTTTTCAGACCTACACCGAAGGCAGCTTCAGCAGCGCCGAAACCAAGCTGCTGCAAGGATTGTTTGCGACCAGCTTCAGCAGCTCTTTGAGCAGCTCGCAGCAAGCCGCCTTCCAGACCGCCGTTTGGGAAATCACCCATGAAAGCGCTGGCAACGCGCTCAATGTGGCGAACGGCCAAGGTGCCTTTTTCGTCAAGGCCCTGAGCAACGGCACCGGTGCCGACAACAGCGACTTCGTGGCCAGCGTCAATGGCTATCTGCAAGCTGCCCTGGGCTATGCGGGCCCGGACCTGTACACCATCACCAAGCTCAGCAATGGCACCTACCAGGACTTGCTGACCGTGTCCGCCGTTCCTGAGCCAGGCAGCCTGGCCCTTTTGATGGCCGGTCTTGGCGTGGTGGGTTTCGTGGCGCGGCGTCGCCAGCGCTGAGCCCAAGTTGCAGCGCTTCCAGCGCTTCGCAGCATCAAGGCCGGTCTGTAGACCGGCTTTTTTTCGTCTGGACCCGTCGCCTGTGTCCTGGAACCGAACCATCTCGGCCCGGATTGTCGATCCGCCTAGGTTCTGGGCTCTTGTGATCTGAAAACCATGGGTCACTCGGGCTCCGGCAGCGACTCAGCCCATGACCAAGCATGCGGCGCACAGCACAAAAAAAGAGCTCCCGAAGGAGCTCTTGTCGTTTGCATCGCAGGCCGGGCTTGAGGATCAAGCGGCCTTGCGGCGCCGGGCGATAAAACCGATCACGCCGAGGCCGGCCAGCAGCATGGCATAGCTGCCGGGCTCCGGCACGGCCGACACCAGCGGCGAGTAGCCGATTTCCAAATTGCTCTTCAGGCCCAGCGCGATCAGCTGACCTTCCAGATGGCCGCCACCGGTGCGTTGCTCGCCGCCGTAAACGAGGGCATTGGGCGCCAGAATGCTGCCGCCCACGAAGCTGCCCACAGTCAGGTCGGTGGCTTGGCTGAAGTTGAACAGCACGTTGGCGTTCAGTGCGTCCAGTTGGGTGGCCGGGTTGCCCCAGGGATCGCGGCCTCCGATGGCCACGTTCTGTGTCAGCTGGCCGCCAGCGAACAGCACGGCGTCGCTGCCGGTGTAGTTGATCAGCACGGTGGCGCCGGCCTTCACGCCGCTCAGGCTCAGGTTTCGGAAAGTGGCGGTGTTGACGTTGAAGACCTCGAATTCGGCGCCGGTGCCGATGAAGCTGATGCCGCTGACGACCTGTTTGCCGCCTTGGCTGTAGCTGCTGATCCGGGTCTGACCGGTGGCGCTGAGGCTGCCCAACTGGCTGGCCGTGTTGCGCAGGGTGCTGCCCGCGGCATTGAAGTCGATCACGCCGCTCTGCTTGCGCAGATCCAGGTCGGCGGCCGAGCCGGTCTTTTTGCCACCGAAGACGCCGTAGCCATTGCCGTACTGGCTCAGGCTTTGGTCCCAGTAAGGCAGATGCGAGCCCTTGGTCGAGTCGACGCCGGCCGGAGCATTGCTGTAGATGCGACCGCCGGTGAGTTTCACATCGCCGCCGACCACCAGGGCCGGGCCGCTGACCGTGGACGGTGTGCGGTAGTTGATCGACAGGCCGGAGGCCTTCAAATTGCCGCCGACGGCCATGCGGCCCTCGATGTCATTGGCCTGGTCGACATTGCCGAGGATAAAGGCGCTGAAGCCCTTGGCGGCACCGAAATCGATGGTGGGCACGGCCTGCGCTGCGCCGGCACCCAGCAGCGCCAGGGCTGCCGAAACCAGTTGGATGCCAGTCTTGAGCTTGATCGTCGTCGTTTGCTTCACTTGAATCCCTTGTCGTGTGTGCGGGGTGCAGCTGAATGAACTCCCTTTTCAGCTTGAATAAATTCTAGGTAGCGCACCGGCCTGCGGGTATCCCCTTACTCAAGTGGTATCTCATTGGTTTGTGCGCTTTGCACGGATCGCCCGCACTTGATGCGGCGCGGGCCTCGCTGCCCTCCGCGGGCTCGCCATTACGGGGCGCTCGTTTCTCCGTCGAGGGAGCCCAAGGCCCGGCGCAAGCTGCTGGCGCTCGGCTTGTCCACGAACACGCAGCGTTTGCCGTGGCGTTTGCAGTGATCTTTGACCCGCCAGTAGGCGTCATGGCTGATGCAGCCGGTCTGGCAGATCACCAAGTCAGCGGCAGCCAGGCTGGCGTCGAGCATGGCGACGGCGTCTTCTTCGCCGCCGTCATGGTGCAGAAAGCGGCCGCCCGTGCCCTCGATCAGCTGACGATAGATGGGCACCACGCTGGGCCGGCCGCCGACGCAGAGCACGGCGCGCTCGGCCAGGTCAGGCGCGGCCTCGGGCCCAGCGCTGGCCACCGGCTCGGCCGGTGCGATCGTCTGCAGGCGCTGCAGCTCTGCCTGGCTTTCGCGCTGGCGCTGCTCGGCCAGGGCGGCGTCCTGGCGGGCGCGCAGCAGGGCGCGTTCCAGGTCCTGAATGCGGCTGAGTTGATGGCGGATCTGCTCGGCCTGTTCCTGGCGGTGGCGCAGACCCGGGGCGGCGGCTTCCAGGGCTTGCATGTCCTCGCGCAGGCTGGCCAGCAAGGTGTCGCGGCCCAGCAGCTGCGCGCGCAGCTGCACCAGCTCGGCCGCCTGGCGCTCCTGCGCCGCAGCGCGCTCCTGCAGCACCCGCTGGCTGCGCTGCTGCACGCGCGCCAGTTCGCCGGTCAGCACGGCATTCTCGTCGGCCAGGGCTTCCAGCCGGCCCAGATCGGCGCGGTTGGCGGCGCCCACTTGGTGCTGCAGCATGTGGATGTCGCGCAGCACCTGTTCCTGCAGGCTGTGCTCGCAGCGCGCGTGGGTCAGGGTGGCCCAGAAGCAGGCGGCCACGTCGAGCGGAGGCTCGCCCTCGCGCAGGGGCTGGCCCTGGGCGGCCGCGGCCCACCAGTCGGCCAGGGCCAGGGTGGTCTTGCAGGCCGCAGCCAGGCGTAAGGTGCGGATGAAGCGCTGGTCCAGCTCGCGCTGCAGCAGCTCGGCCGCCTCGCTGCGCTGGCCGCAGGCGTCGATGGCCAGGCAGTGCAGCTCGTAGTCGTTCGCCCGCGGGTTGATGCCGGACATGCGACCCAGGCGGCGCCGCAGCAAGGGCATGGGCAGGCAGACGCCGATCACCGGGCACAATGCCTGGCTGGGCAGCTCCCAGAGCCGGCGCCGGCGCGAACCCAGGCGGGCGCCTGCCTCGGCCTCTGGATCCAGGGCGGGCTTGGGCCCCAGGCCGCCGAGCAAGGGCTGGCCGGGCGCACGGGTTGGGGCTTCGCCGTCGATCAGGGCGGTGAAGACATTGGGGCTGTCACACATGCGGGTCTCCTTGTGGGCGAGGGGCAAGTCGAGGGGGCGATGGAAAAACGAAGAAAGAAGTGGCTGTGAAACGACCGTGCTGAGCTGAGACTGGGCTCAATGCGGCGATTCGGGTGTCGCAGAGCTGCCGCGCTGCAAGGCAAAACGCACCGGCACTTCCACCCAACTGCTCAGCGCCTGCAACTGCTCCTGGGTGCGCGCCTGGGCCGGCACATAGCGGCAGGCCAGGGCCAGGGCTTGGGCGGCCTGGTCCAGCAAGCGCCAGCCGCTGCCGCGTTGCACGCGCACCTCGGCGGCCCGGCCGTCTTCGGCCACCTGTACGCGCAGCAGCACCTGGCCTTCAATGCCACGCTCGCGCAGCGCCGCCGGGTAGAGCCGGGCCGCCTGGCGCGCGGCGCAATCGCCATGCTCGGCCGGCAGCTGCGCGTGGCGGCTGGTGTCGGCCGGGTGTGTGGTCATCTGCTGGGCGCTGACAGCGCCGGCCGCTGGTGGCAGGGCCGTTGCGGCCAGCAGAGGCAGGTCTGCACGGGCCTTGCTGGCTTCGGCTTCGAGCGTCACAGGGGCACTGACGAGAGAGGGGGCCTGAGGCATCGCCTGCAACACGGGCAAGCTCGGGGCGGCAGCCAGGGAAGGCCTTGGGGCCCGCTCAGGACGGGGAGCCGAACCCGAATCCTGCCCATGCGGAATCCTCTGCGGCAGCAGCGACACGGTGACCGTCATCGGCTGCGCTGCAGGCGGGCTGGCCGGCCGCCCGTGCAAGGCCCAGGCCAGGCCCAGCACACCGCTCAGATGGGCCGTCAGCACCAGGCCCAGAACAGCCGGGCGGCGCGGTGTGGCGAGGGCGGGCGGCTTGTTCATCGAGTTGAGCTCCAGGCGCTGGCCGTTGAAGGTTCAGGCCACGCGCCGCGGCGCAGCCACCGGCGCCAGGCTGGCCACCAGGGCCGAGCCCTCGCCATCGTGCAGCAGGCGCAGGCGCACGCCGTAGAGCTGCTCCAGCAAGGGCAGGGCGGCGGGCACGGCGCCGCAGTCGGCCAGCAGGCGCCCGGCTTGCAGCAGCCAGAGGCGCTCGAAGTTCTGCATCGCCAGGTTCAGGTCGTGCAGCACCGCCACCAAGGCATGGCCGCGTGCGGCGGCAAAGCGGCGCCAGCGTTCCATCAGCTCCAGGGCCAGGCCCGGGTCCAGGGCGGCCAGGGGCTCGTCCACCAGCAGCAGGCCAGCCTCGCAATCCCAGGCCTGGGCGAACACGCGTGCCATCTGCACCCGCGCCTGCTCGCCGCCCGAGAGGCTGTCGAAGCGCCGGCCGGCCAGGTGCCCGGCCTGGGCCTGCTGCAGCGCAGCGGCGACGATCTGCGCTTGCTGCGGGTCGCCGTCGCGCGTGGCTTGCGCCACCCGGCCCAGCGACACCACCAGCTCCACCGGCAGGCCAAAGGCCACAGCGTGTTGCTGCGGCAGCACCGCGCGCCGCAGGGCCAGCTCCGCAGCCGGCCAGTCCTGCAGTGGCCGGCCGTCCAGGCGCAACTGGCCGCGCTGCGGGCGCAGCTCGCCGGCCATCAGGCGCAGCAGGCTGGATTTGCCAGCGCCGCTGGGGCCGAGGATGGCCACGCGCTCGCCCGCCTGCAGGGTCAGGTTGAAGGGGCCCAGTTCGGGCGCACCCGGCCCTGAGCCCAGGCGCAGGCCCAGCTGGTCCATTTGCAGCAGGCGGCTCATGCGACAGCTCCGTGACGCAGGGACTGGCGCAGCAGCCAGAGGAAGCAGGGCGCACCGAGCAGGGCACTGAAGATGCCGACCGGGATCTCGGCCGGCACGGCCAGGGTGCGCGCCAGGGTGTCGGCCAGCAGCAGCAAGAGGGCGCCGCTCAATATGGCGCAGGGCATGAGGCGGCGCAGATCGGGCCCGACCAACTGGCGCGCCAGATGCGGCGCCATCAGGCCGATGAAGCCGATGCTGCCGCAGGCCGAAACGGCCAGGGCCGAGAGCAGGGCAATGCCCAGCACGCTGCGCCGCCGCAGGCCCTGCACATCGACGCCGACATGGGCGGCCTGCTCACGCCCCAGGGCCAGGGCATTCAAGGGCTGGGCCCAGCGCCGGGCCTGCAGCGCCACGGCCAGCAGGGCCGCGCTCATCATCAGCAGCAGCCAGCCGTTGGCGCCGGCCAGCGAGCCCAGGCTCCAGAAGCTCAGGGCGCGCAGCTGCTCATCGGTGGCCAGATGGCTGCACAAGCCCACCAGGGCGAAGGCCAGGGCCTGCACCGCCAGGCCGCAGAGCAGCAGGGCCGACACCGAGCCCGGCGCCAGCCAGCGCGCCAGGCGCTCCAGCGCCCAGCACACGCCCAGCGCTCCGGCAAAGCCGGCCACCGGCAGCAGCCAGATCCGCCAGGCCGGGGGCAGCTGGAACTGCAGGCCGGCAAACAGGGTCAGGCACAGGGCCACCGCGGCGGCTGCACCGGCGCTGATGCCCAGCAGGCCGGGGTCGGCCATGGGGTTGCGAAACAAAGCCTGGCTCAGGCAGCCGGCCAGGCCCAGGGCCGCGCCGACCGCGAGGCTCAAACCCACACGCGGCAGGCGCAGATGCCACAGCACATGGGCGCCGCCGCTCAGCGGCGCTTCGCCAGCGGGCCAGAGCAGCCAGTCGCCCGGCGCGATCTGCACCGCGCCCAGATGCAGAGCCAGGGCGCTGCCCAGCAGCAGGGCCAGGCCTAGCAGCCCGGTGGCCGAGAGCTGTGGCCGCTGCGGCCCTTGCTGGGCGGGCGTGCTCAGCGAGGGATTCATGCGCCGGCTCCAGCGCGGCCGGGCTCGGGGTACAGGCCTTGCGCCAGTCGTGTCAGGGCCTGGGGCAGGCGCGGGCCAAAGCCCAGCAGTTCCAGGGCATCCAGCGCGAGCACGCGGCGATGCTGGCCGGCCGGGGTTTGCGCCAAGCCGGGCAGTTTGAGCAGAGATTCCAGGCCGCCGGCCGCAGCCAGGCCTTGCTCGGTCAGGAGGATGTGCTCAGGGGCGGCGGCGATCACCGCTTCAGGCGTCAGGGGCTTGTAGCCGCTCACGCCCTGCAAGGCATTGCGTGCGCCGGCATAACGGAGCATGGCATCGGCAGCCGTGTCCTGGCCGGCGATGCGCACCTGGCCCATGCCATGCGAGAGGATGAAGAGCACGCGCGGCGCAAGCCGGCCGCCGCGCGGCGCTGCGCTACGCAGAGCAACCTGCTGCAAGCTGGCCTGCCAGTCGCGCTCCAGGCGTTCGCACAGGGCGGTGGCTTCGGCGCGGCGGTTCAGCAGCTCGCCGAGGCGGCGGGTGCGGTTGATCAGGCCTTCGAAGCGGTGCTCGGCGCGCAGCACCTGCAGCGGCACGCCGGCCGCTTCCAGCTGGCGCAGCACGGCCGGCGGGCCGGCGTCTTCGGTGGCGATGATCAGCTGGGCCTGCAGGGCCAGCAGGCCCTCGGTGGCCAGCGTGCGGGCGTAGCCGACATTGGGCAGGCGCTGGGCTTGCGGCGGGTGGAGCGAGGTGCTGTCCACGCCGACCAGGCTGGCTTCCGCGCCCAGGGCATAGACCAGCTCGGTCAGCGCGCCGCCGATGCTGATCAGGCGCTGCGGGCTGGGCGCTGCGCTGGTGGCTGCCTGCAATGGCGAGGCGCCGGCGGCCATCAGCAGGCCCAGGCCCAGGCCTGCCCCGGCGCTGAACTGGCGGCGCTTCACGGGCAGGCCTCCAGCGAGGCGGTCTGGCGGTCGGCCAGGCTTTCCAGCAGGGTGCGCCAGTCGCAACGCTCGGCCTGGCCGGGCTTGCGCTCGCCAAACATCATGGCGATGTTGCGGCCCTGGGCGTCGAACAGCTCGAGCGAGCAGACCAGGCCGTCCACCGTCGGCTTGCGCACCAGCCAGGCCTGGGCGATGTGGTCCTCGCGCAGGTGCAGATTGAAGCCGGGGTCCAGCACATTGAGCCAGGGCCCCATCACAGCCACGCGCTGGATGGGGCCGCTGTGGATCTGGATGGCGCCGGCATTGCCGGTGAACACCATGAGCGGCACGGCCTCTTGCGCCGCCCGGCTCAGCAGCTCCTGGGCCGCGGCCAGGGGCAGGGCTTGGGCAAATTGCGGCTCGGCCAGGCGCAGGGCTTGGGTGCGGCTGAGGCCGAAGCGGCGCAGCAGGGCGAAGAAGTCATGGGTGTCGCGCAGCGAAGCCCAGGCGGCGTGGAAGCCGGCCAGGTCGACTTCTGCATCGGGCTTCTCTTCGGGCTCGGCAAATGCGGCTTCGACCTGGATGCCGGGCGCCTGGTCTTCGTGCGCGAAGCGCTGCAGCAGGGCCTGGTAGGCCGCTTGATTGCTCTCCGGGCGCAAGAAGATTTTGTGGATGGCCTGCCCGCTGGCGTCGAAGAACTGCAGGCTGCGCTGCTCGGCGCCATCGGCCAGGCGCTCGCTGAGCGCAAAACCATGGGCCCAGGCGCGGTAGAACAGGCGCAGATCGACGGCCCCGCCCAGCACCAGGCCAACGCCGCCTTGCGCGCTGGCGCTGCGGTAGGGCCCGGTTTTCTCGTGCACGCAGGACTCGTTGCGGGTCAGCGCCATCAGCTCGCCCAGGGCCTCGCAGGCTTCGATCAGCTCGGGCCAGAGCGGCTGCAAGCGCTGGGCTCGCAGCGGGGACTCCTCGGCGGTGAAGGCACCGAGATGGGCGGCGACCAGCTCGCCTTCGCTGATCTGCAGCTTGTGGGCGATGTCGCGGTGGCGGGCAGGCTGGCCGGCGGAGGGGCTGAGGCGGGCGTGGCCAAAGGCCTGGCGCAGGCGGCTGAAGCTGGCTTGCATGGTGAAACTCTCCGGGTGTTGGGTGTGGAAAAGGGCGCGGGCTCAGAACTCGGCGGCCAGCGAGACCTGCAGCTGGCGGCCGGGCGCGGTGTAGGCGTCCAGCTCGGTGTTGTTGGCGGCCAGGCCGCGCACATCGGCCCAGCGCCAGTAGCGGCTGTTGCCCACGTTGTTCAGCTGGGCCTGCAGGCGCCAGCCGGGCTGGACACGCCAGCCCAGGCCCAGGTCCAGGACCTGGTAGCGGGGCGTGAGGAACTGGCTGGCGACGCTGCTGTCCTGGGCGCGCTTGGCGGCGGCCAGCTGCCAGTTGGCGCTCCAGCTCCAGTCGCCGCGCTCCCAGCGCGCGCCCAGCTGGGCGCGGTCGGGCTGCACGGTGTCGAGCGGGCTGCGCTCACCCTTGAGCTCGCTGTGGCCGCGGCTGTGCGCCAGGGCGGCGCTCAGCTCCAGACCCGGCTGGGCCTGCCAGAACAAGCGCGTTTCGACGCCGTGGATGCGCGCCTGGTTCAGGTTGATCGATTGGTAGACCAGGGGATCGTTCGGCTTGCCACTGCCGCGCACCATCTGCTGGCTGATGAAATCGCGGTAGCGGTTGCGGTAGGCGCTCAGCTGCCAGCGCAGCTGTTCGGCCACACGCCCGCGCAGGCCCAGCTCCAGGCTTTGCGCGCGCTCCGCCTTCAAGTCGGGGTTGCCGATGCTGATGTAGCCATGTACGGGGTTGGCAAAGCCGTTGTTGACCTGATCAGCCGTGGGTGCGCGAAAGCCCAGCGCCCACTGCGCATAAGGCTGGACCGTCTCGCTGGCGCGCCAGACCACGCCCAGGCGCGGTGTCAGTGCCTGGTCGCTGAGGCTGACCACGGTGCCGCTGTAGCCGCTGCTCTTGGGGCTGAGGCGGTAGCGCTCGTAGCGCAGACCGGGAATCAGGCTCAGGCTGCCGGTCTCGATCTCGCTTTGCACAAAGGCGCCGACCTGGCTGGCGTCGGTGTCGGGGAAGGGCTTGCTCGGGAAGCTCTCTCCGGCCGGCGGCACGGTGCCGTCGCGCAGGCCGCTGATGCGGTTGCGGCTGAGGTCGATGCCGTAGCTCAGCCGTTGGCCGCTGAGCTGGGTCTGCGCCTGGCTGCTGAAACCGATCAGTTCCTCGCGGTAGAAACCTTCGCGGATGCGGTCGGGCGACTGGTGGCGGTCTTCCACGCTGCGCTGGCGAGTCTCGCTGTGCTGCACATAAATCTGGCTGTTCAAGGCCTGCAGCCACTCGCCGTTCAGGTCTTCGTAGCGGTGTTCCAGCGAGACGCGGCGGCGGTTCAGGCGGTCCTGGGCGTCGAGGTCGATCACGGCCGTGGGCGTCTTGTCGTTGACCACGGGGGCGCGGCCCGACAGCACTTCGGTATCTTGCTTGCGTTGGCGCAGCTCCAGCGTCGCTTGCAGGCGCTGGCTGGGGCTCAGGCGCAGGGCGGTCTTGGCCAGCAGGTTCTCGCTGTGGAACTCGGCCGGGTTGGCCGCGGTGCGTTGGCTGTTGAGATCCTTGCGCTCGCCGCGGTTCTGGGTTTCATGGCCGCGCGCCAGGCTCAGCTGCAGCAGGTGCTGCCATTCGCCTTGTTGGAATGCATAGGCGCCGCTGAGGCGCTGTGAACGGTCCACCGTGGCCAGACTGCTGCGCAGCAGGCCGGCCTGGGTCTTGCCGTCCTTGAGCAGGTCTTCGGGCGAGAGGCTGCTCAGGCTCAGGGCGCCGGCCAGGCCGTCGCTGCCGAACTGGGCCGAGGCCGGGCCGCGCAGCACCTCGGCGCGGCTCAGGGCATCGAGGTCCACCTGGTCGGCGCGGCCGCTGGCGAAGGCGCCGAAGCTGAAGGCCTGGGGCAGGCGGATACCGTCCACCATCATCAGCACCTGGTTGCCCTCCAAGCCGCGGATGTTCAGGCCCTCGTTGCCGGCGCGGCCGAGCGAGCTGCCAGCGGCGCTGAAGCGGGTGGCGGCGCTGCGCACGGCCAGATCGACTTCGCCATCGAGCAGATCCTTGAGATTGCGCGCCTCACGCTTGAGCAAGGCGGCGCGGTCGATCACGGTGACGGTGTTGGGCACCTTGTCACTGGCCCGCTCGGTGCGGGTGGCGCTGATGGTGATCTCGGGCAAGGCCGTCACCGCGGCGGCCTCCGCCGCCTTGCCGGTGACTTGCGCGCTCGCGAACGCTGGTGCGGCGATCAGGGCCGCTGCGAGTGCGACGGGGCGCAGGTGCAAGATGCTCGGGTAATGAATTACGTGAGCGTCAGAAAAGATTGGGCGCGAAAAAGCGGCAGCGTGCGTGCGCAGCATGGTCGTGAGTCCTTGTCATGAGAAGGGACTGGCACGGGCTGGCGCGGGGCGAGGCTGGCTGGTGCGAAAAAGAGGAAACGGTGAGGAGGGCGGTGAAGGCGTGGGGTGGGGCTGGCTGGCCCTATTTGGTCAAGATCAACTTGCCCAGCGAGGTCAGGCGCAGGCGGTAGACCTGGCCGGCGTGTTCAATTTCGACCTCGCGGCGGTCGGCCAGCAAGGTCTCGCTGCTGAGGCGGCGCGGCGCGTGCCCCGGGCGCGGTGGCGCGGGCGAGGCAGCTCCTGTCGCGAGGCGGGCGGTCGCCGAGACGGCTGAGGCGTCGGCCTCCAGCGTCAGGCTGGCTGCCAGCAAGCTGGCGGGACGGATGGAAGAGGATGACATGCTTGCCATCTTAAATGAGAACGATTCGTAATTGCAATCAATTTCGGCCAGGACGCCGCTGGGTCGCGAAGGGCAAAGGGCGAAGTGCGAGGGTTGAAGATGAGAATGCAAGCCGTTTCGACCGGGCGCGCGCGGCTTTGCTTCGGCGCGGCCCGGCCACCATCACAATGGCTCGTTTGCGTTCGCCGCACACGCGCTCCATCCACCAGCTTGAAAGGAAGCCACCATGAAGGGTGATGCCAAGGTCATCGACTACCTGAACGCCCAGCTCAAGAACGAGCTGACCGCCATCAACCAGTATTTCCTGCACTACCGCATGCTCAAGAACTGGGGCCTGGAGCGCCTGGCCAAGCATGAGCATGACGAGTCCATCGAAGAGATGAAGCACGCCGACAAGCTGATTGACCGCATCCTGATGCTGGAAGGTCTGCCCAATCTGCAAGACCTGGGCAAGCTCTACATCGGCGAGAACGCGGTCGAGGTGCTGCACTGCGACCTGAAGATCGAGGTCGGCTCGCACCCGCTGCTGAAGGAGGCGATTGCGTATTGCGAAAGCATCCGCGACTACGTCTCGCGCGAGGTGCTGGTCAGCATCCTCGAAGACACCGAAGAGCACATCGACCATCTGGAAACCCAGATCGGTCTGGTCGCGCAACTCGGCGAACAAAACTGGCTGCAGTCGCAACTGTCCTGAGTTCCCGCCAACTGGAGGCCGGCTGCCCCGGGAGGGGCGGCCGTTTCAAAGCCAGCGTGAAGCAAGCCCCTGAAATCTGGGGGTGCTTGCGATGACGATTGAGAAGTGTTCGCATTTGCGATAGAGTGGTGGTGTCCCTGAACGCCCGGCCTGCTCGACCCAGGCCAACGCCACGCGCCATGATCGTCTGCCTCTGCCACCGTGTTTCCGACCGCGACATCCGCCGCCAGGTGGCCGATGGCGTGCGCAACTTCGACGTGTTGCAGGACGAAACCCGGGTGGCCGCCGCTTGCGGCAGCTGCCTGGACTGCGCCCGCGAGGTGTTTGACGAGGCCCTGGCCCAACCCGCTTGCGCCGCCCGCTGCGGCGGCGCGCCCTTCAAGATGGACGGCTCCAGCCAGCCGCTGCGCCGCATGACGGTGCGGCCGGAGTTGTTGCTGCCTTGATGGGGCGGGGCGGCCGCGTTTGCGGCTTTTGAACCGTTGAACAGGCGGGGCTGCGGTCGCCTGATTGTCTTGATTCCGTCGAATCACTGACAAGAGCGCGTCATATGGGCTGCCTAGCATGGCCAGCTCATGAGCCCTGCCATTCCCATCGCCTGCGAGAGCCGCCCGCCTGATGCGCCCCTCTCGCGAGCGACGCAGCTGGGCTTCCTGTGCCTGGCCACCTTGCTGCTGGTGCTGGCCCTGGCTGTGCGCGGCTCCGGCCGCGAGCCCTTGTGGCTGGCCCAGCTGCAGCCCACGCTGGCGCAGTTCTCGCCCACGCTCTGGTCCTTGCTCAGCGTCGCCGGCCTCGGCTGGGCGGCCCTGGGTTTGGTGTCGGTGCAGAAGCCGGCCCTGGCCGAGCGCCTCTGGCCTGCCAGCTTGTTCGCCCTGCTGCTCGGTGGCGTGCTGGCCCAGGTCCTGAAGAAATGGATCAATGCGCCGCGCCCGCCCTCGGTCTTGGACGCAGGCGAGTTGTGGGTCACCGGAGATCCGCTCTACTTCAACGCCATGCCTTCGGGCCACTCGGCCACTGCGGCGACCTTGGTCTTGCTGATTTGGGCGCTGGCCCGCCCGCCGCGCTGGGGCCAGGTCTTGCTGATCTGGGCTGCAGTGTCGGTCGGCCTGGCGCGCGTCGGCGTCGGCGCGCATTGGCCCAGCGATGTGCTGGCCGGGTGGGCGCTGGGCTTGGTGGTGGGCCTGCTGGCGCTGCATGTCGTGCCGCGTGAGCCGCGTTGGATGCAAGGCGCGCGGGGCGTGCGCGGGCGTGCAGCTGTGGGCTTGCTGAGCGGCTGTGTGCTGGCGCTGACGCCCTGGGGCTACCCTCTGGCCGAAGCCGGGCAATGGCTGATGGGCTTGTGCCTGATCGCCGCCGCCGGCTGGCAGCTTTGGCGTCATGGCCAGCTGGCGCGTCCCGCAGCCTTGCTGCGCATGCTGCTGGGCCTGGTGCTGCTTTTGCTGCTGCTGGCCTGGGCGGCGCCGCAGGTCGATCTGCAGCAATGGCGCGCCACCCTGGCCCGCGTTTCGGCCGCCGATTGGTTGTTGGCCGCACTGGCCCTCTTGCTCAGCCTGGGCCTGCGCGGCTGGCGGGTCCAGCTGGAATGGCGCGCGCGGCGCGCGCAGAGTGGCTTGCCCACGGCATCCTTGAGCTACGGCGCCAGCCTGCGCCTGCTGCTGCTGCACACCCTGGCCTTGAACTGGGCGCCGCTGCGCAGCGGTGAGTTGGGTTACCTCTGGCTGGCCCAGCGTCAGTACGGCGCCTCGGCCGGCGAGGCCCTGGCCAGCCTGGTCTGGCTGCGCCTGCAGGATCTGTTGGTGCTGGCCAGCTTGAGCCTGGCCGCGCTGCTGGCCTGGTGGCTGGGGCAGGGCGCGGCCCTGGCCTTGTTGATCAGTGCCTTGATCTTTCTGGCGGGCACCGTGCTGTTGCGCGCAATGCTCGGGCGCCTGGCACTTCGGCCCGGCGCTGCGCCCTCCGGCCGCTGGCAGCGCCTGCGGGGCGCGCTGGCCCAGGCACCGTCGCAGGGCGCCCAGCGGCCGATAGCCCTGCTCAGCCTGGCCAACTGGTGGCTCAAGCTGGCGGCGCTGGGCGGCCTGCTGATGGCCTTGCTGGACAGCTCGGCGCTGCAGGGGCTGATGGCCGCGATTGGCGGTGAGATGGGCGGTATGTGGCCGATTCAGGCCACCGCCGGTCTGGGCAGTTATGAGGCGGGCGTGGCCGGCGTCGCTGCCTGGCTGGGCTCCGAGTTGGCCTTGCCGCTGATCCTGGCCGCCGCCCTGGCGGTCCACGGCTTGGCTCTCTTGCTCAGCACGGCCGCCGGCCTGCTGGTCCTGCTTTTCTACGGACTGCCGGCGCCCGCGTCGGCCGCCACTTTGCGAGTCGCATGACGATGAATCCACCTTCTTCCCTGGTTCTTGATCCGCCGCTGGGCGCAGCGCCGGCCGTCGAGCCCGCGTTGGCGGCTGCGCTCAGCAAGCCGGTCCTGGCTCTTGAGCCACTGCCGGCGCATCGGCTCAGCGTGGTCGTGCCCATGTACAACGAGCGCGAGAACGCCGCGCCCTTGATCGACGCGGTGCAGGCCGCACTGGCGGACTATGGCCAGCCTTGGGAGCTGCTGGTGGTGGACGATGGCAGCCGCGATGGCACGGCAGCCCTGCTGAGCCAGCATGCCCGCCGCGTGGGCCCGCACATCCGCGTCATCCGCCTGGCGCGCAATTTCCGCCAGACCGCGGCCATGCAGGCCGGCATCGATGCGGCGCGTGGCGATGTCATCGTCACCATGGACGGTGACTTGCAAAACGACCCGCGCGATATCCCTCGCCTGGTCGAGCGCCTGCTGCGCGAAGAGCTGGACCTGGTGGCCGGCTGGCGCCAGCAGCGTCAAGACGGCCTGTGGCTGCGCAAGATTCCCTCGCTGCTGGCCAACCGCCTGATCCGCAAGATCACCGGCCTGCAGTTCCAGGATCTGGGCTGCAGCCTCAAGGCCTTCCGCGCGCCGGTGCTCAAGCAGGTGCGCCTGTACGGCGAGATGCACCGCTTCATCCCGGCCTGGCTGGCCACGGTGACCGCGCCCGAGCGCATGGCCGAGGAGCCGGTGCAACACCATGCGCGCCTGCGTGGCCAGTCCAAATACGGCATCTCGCGCTCGCTGCGTGTGGTGGTTGATCTGCTGGCCGTGTTCTTCTTTCTGCGATTCGGTACCCGGCCCGGGCATTTCTTCGGCGTGCTGGGCCTGGGCGTGATGATGGTGGGCATGGCCCTGCTCAGTTATCTGGGCGTGCTCAAGCTGCTGGGTGAGTCGATCGGCGGCCGACCGCTCTTGCTGCTGGGCTTTTTCTCGATCCTGGGCGGCCTGCAATTCCTGACCACCGGCGTGCTGGCCGAGCTCTTGATGCGGGTGTATTTCGAGGGCCGCCAGGTGCGCCCCTACCAACGCGCCTTGCACACGGCGGACGCCGACCCCACGCCCGAACGCGGCTGGAGCCAGGCCGCGCCATGACGGCACTCGCTCCACAGCGCTTCAGCCCGCTGGCCTGGGGTCTCTGGGCCTTGGCCATGGCGGCGCTGTTTCTGCTGCGTCTGGGCGCGGCGCCGCTGTTCGATGTGGACGAGGGCGCGTTTGCCGAGGCCTCGCGCGAGATGCTGGTCAGCGGCGATTGGCTGCACACCACGCTCAACGGCCGCGATCGTTTTGACAAACCGATCGGCGTCTACTGGCTGCAAGCCAGCAGCCTGGCCTTGTTCGGCGTCAATGAATTCGCGGCGCGCTTGCCATCGGCCCTGTGCGGCCTGGGCTGGGTGCTGGCCCTGGCGGGATTTGCCCGGCCGCGCTTTGGCGACGCGACGGCGATGTTCGCGGCCACGGCCCTGGGCAGCAGCTTGGGCGTGCTCTTGATCGGCCGCGCGGCCACGGCCGATGCCTTGCTCAATCTGCTGCTGGTGCTGACCTTGCTGGACCTCTGGCGGCATCTGGAGTCCTCGGCCGGCCGGCCCTGGGCCTTGCGACGTGCCGCCTTGTGGGCGGGGCTCGGTGTGCTGACCAAGGGGCCGGTGGCGGTGCTGATTCCTTTTGCAACCTTGCTGCTCTGGCTGTGGCGCCAGCAGGGCCTGCGTGCGCTGCCGCGCGCGGCTTGGCGGACCCTGGCCGAGCCCGGCGCGCTGGCGCTGTTCTTTCTCGCCTGGGCGCCCTGGTATGCCTATGCCTTGCAGCGCCACGGCTGGGCCTTCATCGATGGCTTTTTGTTGCAGCACAACCTGCAGCGCTTCAGCTCGCCGCTGGAGGGCCATGGCGGCGGGCCGCTGTACTACCTGCTGATGCTGCCCTTGCTGAGCCTGCCCTGGACGCCGCTGCTGGCTGCGGTCTTGCTGCAGATCCGCCGGCATTGGCAGCAGCCCTTGCCGAGCTTTTTGATCTGCTGGGCCGGCTTTGTGCTGGTGTTCTTTTCGCTTTCGGGCACCAAGCTGCCGCACTATGTTTTGTACGGCCTGACACCCTGGCTGCTGCTTGGGGCGATGTCCCTGAGTTCGCCGCTGAGCCGCGCCTGGCGCTGGGCCTTGGCCCTATCGGCTGCAGTTTTGGCCGTACTGCTCGGCGGGCTGATGGCGGCCGCGGCCTCGGGGCGGCTGACGGCGGGGAAGACGGGCTTGTACGCCGAGTTGATCAGCGCCGCGCCGGCTTTGCCCAGCTACGCATCGGGGCTGCTGGGGCTGCTGCTGGCGATGCTGATCTTGATTTGGCTGTGGCCGCGCCTGAGCTTGCCGCAGGCGGCCCTCGGCACGGCGCTGCTCTCGGGTGGCCTGCTGGTGACGGTGGTGGTGCCCTGGTGGGGTCAGGTCTTGCAGGGACCGGTGCGGGCAGCCGCCCTGCAGGCGGCGCAGCGAGATCCTTCATTGCCCGGCCATGTTTGGCTCTGGCGCAGCCAGACACCGAGCTTTGGCTTTTACCGCCAGCAGCCCACGCCGGGCCTGCCCGAGCCGCGGGCTGGGGACTGGGTGTTCACCCGCGCCGATGAGCTCAAGAGTGCGCCGCCGAGCGCGGCCTACGAGATCCTGCGCCCTGGCCCGGGCTATGTGTTGCTGCAGTGGATGGACAAAGGCGAGCGACCATGAAGCATGTCTGGAACAGCCCCCGGGCGCGTCATCGTGAGATGCGGGCGTTTGCCCTGTGTCTGGCTCTGTGCCTGGCGCTGTTCGCGGCCTGGCCCACGCTGGACCTGAACCTCAGCCGCGCCCTGTACGCCGGCCAGTTCATCCATGCGGACAGAGCCTGGGTGCGGGCCTTGTACGAAGCCGTGCCCTGGCTGACACGTGGCTTGGCGCTCTACCTTTTGCTGCGCTTGCTGGCTGGGCGCTGGCGCTTGTCGCGGCCGGTGTGGCGGCGCTTGTGGGTCAGCCTGCTGCTGCTGGTGCTGGTGGTGGGCGCCCTGGTGCATGGGCCGGTCAAGCAGTTCTGGTCGCGGCCCCGGCCGGTGCAAGTGCTGGAGTTCGGCGGCAGCGAGGCCTACAGCCCGCCCTTGGCGCCGGCCGGCCTGAACCCCGAACGCAAGCGCTATTCCTTCGTCAGCGGCCATGCCGCCTCGGGCTTTGCCCTGCTGGCGCCGGCCTTGTTCGCGGCGCCGGCACGGCGGCGCTGGTGGGGCCGGGCGGCCCTGGGCCTGGGGCTTTTGATAGGTCTCGGGCGCATCTTGCAAGGCGGCCATTTCCTCAGCGATGTGCTGTTCGCCGGCCTGCTGGTCTGGGGCTCGGCTTTGCTGATCCGCCAGCTTTGGCTGCTGGGCGGCCTGCGGCGCGTGCGTGCGCCTGGGCCCCGGGCCTGGATTCAGAGTTTGAAGAAGAAAGCGGTATGACACGAGTTTCGAAATGCCTGGTAGCCAGCATGGCCCTGCTGCTCAGTAGCGCCCACGGCTTGGCCCAGGCCGAAGAGAAAGCCGCACTCAAGTCCATGGCCGTGGGCGGCAGCCTGATGAGCTGGGCCTGGCTGGCCTGGCAAGGCGCGACTATCGATTCGGCCTTGTGCACGAATCAGGGCCCGAGCGGCCTGCGTTTCGAAGCCTCCAAGGACCGCGAGCTGCGCGCCGCCAGCCTGGGCTGGCGCCTGGGCGAATGCACGGCCTGGCGCTCGCAGGCCCTGGCCCTGCAGCTGGCGCCGCGCCTGCAGCTGGGCGCCTGGCAGGCCCTCCAGGGCGAGCCGCGGCGCCTGGTCGATGCGGCCTTCATCCCGGCCCTGCGCTGGAACCTGGGCTCGCCGGCGGCGGGCTTGCGCCTCGATCTGGAACTGGGCATCGGCGCCGGCTTCATCAGCCACAGCCGCATCGGCGAACGCCAGAAGAGCACGAACTTCCAGTTCTTCGACGTCATGGGCCTGGGTCTGCGCAGCGCCGATGCGCGCTGGCGCTTGAGCTTGGACTACCGCCACGTCAGCAATGCCGACATCCGCAAGCCCAATCAGGCAGTGGACTTCATCGGCCTGAGTGTGGAAGTCCCCATGCTTTGAGTCGCCTGGGCGGGCCACAATCCGGCCCACACAGGAGACTTCGCGATGCAGGCATTCGACTGGCAGAACCCTTACCCGAGCACACGCAGCCCGCTGTTCGCGCGCAATATCGTGTCCACCTCGCACCCGCTGGCTGCGCAAGCGGGCTTGCGCATCTTGGCCCAGGGCGGCAATGCCGTCGATGCGGCGATTGCCACGGCCGCCTGCATGACCCTGGTCGAGCCCTGCAGCAACGGCCTGGGCTCGGACGCGTTTTGCATCCTCTGGGACGGCCAGCAGCTGCACGGCCTCAATGCCTCGGGCACGGCGCCCCAGGCCTGGACGCCTGAACATTTCTTCAAGACCTATGGCGCGGATGCCAAGACCCCGCCCAAGCGCGGCTGGGGCGGCGTGACCGTGCCGGGCGCGGTGGCCGGCTGGGTGGCTTTGAGCGAGCGCTTTGGCAAGCTGCCTTTTGCTGATCTGATGGCACCGGCCATTGAGATCGCCGAACGTGGCTATGCCGTGCCGGTGGTCGTCCAGAGCAAATGGGCCATGGCCGCGGAGTTGGCCGATCTGACCAGCCAGCCCGGCTTCGCCGAAGCTTTCTTGCCGCGCGGCCGCGCGCCCCAGGTGGGCGAGCTGTTCAAGTTCCCGGCCGCAGCGCGCACCCTGCGCCTGATTGCCGAGAGCAAGGGCGAGGCTTTTTATCGCGGCGAGGTGGCGGCGGCCGTCGAGGCCTTTGCGCGCAGCACCGGCGGTGCCATCACCGCGGCTGACTTTGCGGCCTACCAGCCCGAGTGGGTCACGCCGATTTCGCAAAGCTATGCCGGCCACGAGCTGCACGAGATCCCGCCCAATGGCCAGGGCATCGCGGCCCTGATCGCCTTGGGCATCCTCAAGCACCGCGATCTGCGCCGCCATGCGGTCGACAGCGTGGCCGGCCAGCATCTGCAGATCGAGGCGATGAAGCTGGCCTTCGCCGATGTGTACCGTTATGTCGCTGACCCGCGCAGCATGGATGTGAGCACGGCCGAGCTGCTGGACGAGCAGTACCTGGCCGGCCGCGCGGCCTTGATCGACCCGAGCCGGGCCCAGGATTTCCAGTGCGGCAACCCGGTCAAGGGTGGCACCATCTACCTGACCGCGGCCGACGAGAGCGGCATGATGGTCAGCTTCATCCAGAGCAATTACATGGGCTTTGGCTCCGGCCTCGTGCTGCCCGGTTACGGTGTTTCCTTGCAGAACCGGGGCCACTGCTTCACGCTGGAAGCGGGTCATCCGAACGTCGTGGCCCCGGGCAAGCGCCCCTTCCACACCATCATTCCCGCCTTCCTGACTAAGAATGGTCGGCCCGTCATGAGCTACGGCGTGATGGGCGGCAATATGCAGCCGCAAGGCCATATGCAGACTCTGGTGCGCATGCTGGACTACGGCCAGCAGCCGCAGACCGCCTGCGACGCGCCGCGCTGGCGCTTCAACGAAGGCCTGTCGCTCAATGTCGAGCCGCACATGCCGCCGGCCACGGTGGCCGGCCTGCGCGAGCTGGGCCATGAGATTGGTGACATCCACGACAGCTACCAAGACTTCGGCGCTGGCCAGTTCATCTGGCGCCTGGGCGACCCGGCGGTGGAAGGGTACGTGGCCGCCAGTGACCCGCGTCGCGACGGCGCCGCGGTCGGTTTCTGAGGCCCGTGTCAGGTCTTGCCTGCTGCTGCTGAGCTTGCCCGGCAAGCTCTGGTTCGCGTGAGGCACTGCCCTGATCTCTCCCGAAGCACCGCTTGACTCCGATCTTGCGCATGGGCTGTGGGCTTTGGGTGCGCTGTGACGTCCGGCCCGCGACCTGCCGTCGACCTAGGGGTAGAAGCTCGCGCAGCGCCCCCGATGTGCGGGGGCGTGACCACTCGCACTTGCCCCGCGTCGTGGGCCGCTGTTAGCATGGCCGCTCTTGATTCAGATCAGACCATGACCAAGCTCCTTGACCGCACCCGACGACGCACATCCCGTGCGGCGCTCGCCTGCGTGAGAGTCGCAGCCTGGCCCCAGGCTGCCGCCGACTGCCCGCATTGACGCGGCGCTGCCTCGGTTTTCTCCTCCCTCTCGGTGAGCCGCCGTGCCTTTGATCTGCCGGCCTGCTTCTTCGCTTCAAGCTCACCCTGTTCCGTCTTCTCTCGTTTGTTTCCCGCGTTTCGCCACCTTGGCGGAGTGCCCTGGTGTTGCCCCTGACCCCGCCCTGCGCGCGGGAGCCAGCACACCGGGAACCGTTTCGGAGTGTTGTTCTCATGGCTTCCCGCTTTTTTGCGTCCTTGTCGCGCCCGGGCCTCTGGCCGGGCTTGTTGTTCGAGCGAATGCGCCGGCTGCTGACCCTGCCACCCGGCGACCTGCTGCGTGACGCGATCTACCGCCGGCTCTGGACCTCCATCCTGATCAGCTCCCTGGGCGGGCAGATCACGATGCTGGCCCTGCCGCTGACGGCGGCCGTGCTGCTCGATGCCAGCCCCACACAGATGGGCTTGCTGACCGCGATGGAGATCGCGCCCTTTGTGCTGTTCTCCCTGCCCGGCGGCGTCTGGCTGGACCGCGTGCGCAAGCTGCCGGTCTACATCGTGGGCGAGGCTTTTCTGGGGCTGGCCGTGGCCACCGTGCCGCTGGCGGCCTGGATGGGCTGGCTGACCATGAACTGGCTGTATGTGGTGGGCTTTGTGCTCGGCACGGTCTACACCATCGCCGGCAGTGCGGCACAAATTGTGCTGACCCAGGTGGTCAGCCGCGACCGCCTGGTCGAGGCCCATGCCAAGAACGCGCTCGCCTCCAGCGGCGCCGAAGTGGCCGGGCCTGGTGTGGCCGGTGTGCTGATCAAGCTGCTGGGTGCGCCCATGGCCTTGGCGGTGGATGCCGTGCTGGTACTGTTCTCGGCCCTTATTCTGCGTGGCATCAAGGTGCAGGAACAGTTGGCCCCGGCCGGCGAAGCCGACTTCTGGCGCGACCTCAAGGCCGGCGTGCAGTTCGTGCGCGAGCGGGCCTTGCTGGTCAGCCTGGCCTGCACCGTGGGCAGCTGGCAGCTTTGCTACAACGCCGCCCAGGTGGTGCAGATCTTGTTTGCCACCCGCAGCCTGGGCCTGAGCGCGCAAGAGGTGGGCCTGAGCTACGTGGCCCTGGGCGCTGGCACGGTGCTGGCCAGTGTGTTCGGCCATCGCATCAGCGCGCGGGTCGGTCCGGGCCCCTGTCTGGTGCTGGGCATTGCCAGCTCGGGCCTGGGCTGGTTGCTGCTGGGTCTGATGCCGGCCAATGCCTGGGGCGTGGCGGCCTTTGCCTTCATGCTCTTCATGTTCGGCGTCGGCGCGGTGCTGATCTTCATCAACTTCCTGTCCCTGCGTCAGGCCGTCACACCGGCGCCCATGTTGGGCCGCATGACCAGCACCATGCGCTGGTTGATCCTGATCCCGGCTGGCCCCGGCGCCTTGTTGGGCGGCTGGCTCGGTGAGCATGTGGGCCTGCGCTCCTCGCTGCTGTTCGCAGGCGTTGGCGCGCTCTGCCTGAGCCTGATTGCATGGCGCCACCCCACCATCCGCGAGGTGCGTGAGTTGCCCAAGGTTGCGGACCTGGAGGACGCGAACCCGCAAGGCGTGGCCGGTGCCAGCGGCCTAGCGTTGGATTTGGGGCCCAATAAATGAGCGAAGCAAGACCTGACCCCAGCGTGCCCGACCCCATCCTGATCGAGGTGCCCGAGACGATCATCACCGAGCGGCTGCTGCTGGCCGCGCCGCGGCCCGGCATCGGCCCGGCGCTGAGCGTGGCCGTGGCCGAGTCCATCGGCCTGCTCAGCCCCTGGATGCCCTGGGCTCAGCAGGTGCCCAGCTTTGAAGAATCCGAAGCGGTGGCACGCCGCCAGCAGGCCGACTTCATCGCTCGCCGTGACCTCTGCTACCAGATCTACGACCGCGCGCCCGAAGGCCGCCGCCTGCTCGGCGGCACCGGCCTGCACCGCATGGACTGGACCGTGCGGCGCTTCGAGATCGGCTACTGGCTGCGCGCCAGCGCTCAGGGCCAGGGCTTCATGAGTGAGGCCGTGGCGGCCCTGAGCCGCATGGCTTTCGAGCAACTGCGCGCCCGCCGCCTGGAGATCCGCATGGACGAGACCAACCGCGCCAGCCGCGCCGTGGCCGAACGCTGCGGCTTCGAGCTCGAAGGCATCTTGCGCTGCGACAGCCTGTCGCCGCAGGGGGAGCCGAGGAATACCTGTGTGTATGCGAGGATTCCGTAGTTGGGCCGAATAGCCACTACCCCTCGGATTCAGGGTATTCACAGCTCGCGCAGCTCAAGCCGCTTCTGCTTCAAAGTTGCCGAGTCAAGGATCGATCAGGCCGCTGCTCCAGATCGAAGCGCTGGGTAAACGGGTGACCGTTGAAGGTGTGGGTGCAGCAAGCGCAAAAGGGAGCAAGGCTGCTGGCATTCATGGAAGGGTTGACCAACTGAAGCACGCCTGCGTCGTCCACCCAAAGGCCGCTGAAGTAGCTGGCCTCTCCGGTTCGTATGCAGTCTTGAGCGTCAGAGCGACGAAGGGACACCATCCAGAAAATCGGCTCTTTGCGATCCAGCCTGGCGACAGCCTCGCTGAATACGGTGTCCCACGCTTGCCCGACGCGTGAGAGCAGAAAGCGAAACAAAGGCGTGTAGTCCAGGCCCCTGCGAACGCCTTGCGTCATCGGCACGGCCTCTGTTGCAAGGTCGCCCTTGTTGACTTGTAGTCGTGAGTGGCGAAAGTCGCTGCCGAAACGATGATGCACGCCGCGCGCGGTGGTGTTGACCTTGCGATACAGGGGTGCTTTCGTTTTCATTGAGGGTCATGCGCGCAGAGCGCGGCGGATTGCACAGCGTTGGAATTCTCGGACCGGTCGGTGCGAGGCGTGGGCAGGGAAAGCGTTTTGTTTATGAGGGATTTTAGGGAGAGCCTGATGCAGATTCGATTCACTCAGGAGGCACCGGATGCCACAGAATTTCAGCGCCTCTACGACAGCACCGGCTGGGCCGGTGGCGTGCAGCGTGAGCCCGAGTTCTATGCGCGCGCCTTGGCGGCTTCCTGGGCACAATGCGCGGCATACGCCGGTGAGGAGCTGGTGGGCTTCGGTCGGGTGATTTCCGATGGTGTCTTGCATGCCTTTATCACCGAGATGATCGTGCTGCCTGTCTGGCAGGGGCGTGGCTTGGGTGCGCAGCTGCTCGATCGCTTGGTTCAGCATTGCCTGCAACAGGGCGTCCGCGACATCCAGCTCTTCTGTGCGGAGGGCAAGCAGGGCTTTTACGAAAAGGGCGGCTTCACGCCACGGCTGCCGGGCCGACCGGGCATGCAGTACACCCGAGCATTCGATTCGCAATAGCCCTGTCCAAGCGGTGCTCCGTGCCCGACCCTATGCTGCGACGCTGTTGTATTGATCATCAGCAAGGACACAGGCGACAGCGGCAAGGACGGGCATGAGCGAGTACACGATAGGCAATAGCTGGCACCGGCCTTCCCAGGCTTACGGGGGCGAGCCGGCCGCAGCGCAAGCTTTCGAGCCCAGCCTGGCAGCCGCGCAGGCGCGCATCGCGGCGGTTGATCCGGCAGCCTATGCGCGCAGCCGCAATGCTCTCGACGGCGCGGTCACGGGCTTGTCGCCTTACATCACCCATGGCTTTGTCAGCTTGACTGAGGTCTTGGCGGGCGTGCAGCAGCGCCATGCGCTCGAGGTGCAGCACAAGCTGGTGTTCGAGCTGGGCTGGCGCGCCTATTTCCGCCATGTCTGGCAGCACCGCGGCGAAGCCATTTTTGACTCCCTGCACGAAGGCCCGCTGCCCGATGCGGCCTATGCCCGCGAGCTGCCGGACGATGTGCGCCAGGCTTGCACGGGCGTGCCGGTGATCGACCAGGCCGTGCGCACGCTGTATCAGTCAGGCATGCTGCACAACCATGCGCGCATGTGGCTGGCCAGCTATCTGGTCCATGTGCGCAAGATCCACTGGCGCCCCGCCGCCGACTGGCTCTACGGCCATCTGCTCGACGGCGATCTGGCGAGCAACCACCTGAGCTGGCAATGGGTTGCCGGCACCGGCAGCCGCAAGCCCTATCTGTTCAACGCCGACAATGTGGCGCGTTATGCCCCGCCGGCCTGGTACAGCCCGGGCACGGTGATCGATGTCAGCTACGAGGCCCTGGATCAGCTGGCGCGGCAGCCGCAGCCGGCCCCGCATCCGGTGTCTGCAGCGAGGCCCGATGCGACCGAGGCTCCGGCCCTGCTCGCGGCGCCGCCACTGGGCGTGCAGGTGAGTGCGCCCGATGCGAGCGTGGTGCAAAACCGCGAGGTCTGGTTGGTCCATCCCTGGAGCCTGGGCGAGCTGCCGGCCGATCTGCCGCCGGACACCTTGGTGATCGGCCTCTGGCTGCAGGACTTCCACCAAGCCTGGCCCTGGAGCGAGCGGCGCTGGCGCTTTGTCGCGGCGCGCATGGCCGAGCTCGGTGCGGTGATGTGGTGGGGCGATGCGGCGGCCGTGGGCCAAGCCTTGGCCGGCGCGCATCGGGTGCGCTGCCGCGCCGAGCCGCATCTGCAAGCCTGGCTGTCACGCTGGGCCGAGTGCCTGCCCGAGCCGACCCTGTTCCCCGAGGTGTCGCCGGGCTGCGCTTCCTTCTCTGCCTGGTGGACGCGCAGCACGCGCGGCCTGGCCAAGGCCGACGATTTGTTATCGAGGCTGCCGCGATGAAACCGCAACCCTGTGAACAGCCCAGCGAATCGCTGACCGTGCTCTTCGACGGTGCTTGCCCGCTGTGCCGGCGCGAGATCGCGCTCTACCGCGGCCAGGCCGAGGGCCAGCCGGTCTGCTTTGCCGATGTCAGTGACCCGAGCCTGGCCTTGCCGGCGGGGCGCACCCAGGCCGAGTTGCTGGCGCGCTTCCATGTCCAGCTGCCCGACGGGCGCTTGCTCAGCGGCGCCGAGGCCTTCTTGGCTCTGTGGGCGAAGTTGCCCGGCTGGCGCTGGCTGGCCTGGCTGGGGCGCCTGCCCGGTGTGGCGCGCCTGATGGAATGGGCTTACCTGGGATTCCTGCGTGTGAGGCCTGCCGTGCAGCGGGGATTTCGGCGCTGGAAGCCCGACTGAGGCGCCTTGGCTTGCTCAGTCGCCGGGCGCGAAGCGGTCGACCGCGTCGGTGATGATGCCGTCCACGCCATTGGCCCGCAGCCAGGCCACGACCGATTCATCGTTGGCGGTGTAGATCAGGGCTTTCATGCCGGCCGCGTGGATGGCTTGCACGCGGGTCGCGTCCATCAAGCGATAGTTCGTGATGACGGCCACGCAGCCCAGGCTTTGTGCCTCGGCAAGCCAGCTTTCGCGCGGGCTGTCGAGCAAGAGGCCGCGCGGCACGCCGGGGGCCGTCTCGCGAGCGCCTTCCAGGGCGACGGGCTCGAAAGAGCTGAACAGGGGCAAGTGCGCCTCCACACCGTGCCAAAGCCGCAGCACTTCGCGGCCGACGACCTGGCCGGTCAGGCGCTCCTGACCCGGCGTCGGTTTGAGTTCCAGATTGAGGCCGAAGCGGTTGGCCTGGACGAAACGGGCCACGGCCTCCAGGCTGGCCAGAGGCTCGCCCGCGTAAGCGCGGCTGTGCCAGCTGCCGGCGTCCAGGCGGCTCAGGTCCGACCAGCTCTGCGCGCTGGCCAGGCCGGAGCCCGTGCTGGTGCGGCGCAGGCTGCTGTCGTGCAGCAGGAAGGGAACGCCGTCCTGGCTCAGCTTCACATCGCATTCAAAGGCCCGGTAGCCATGGGCGGCGCCGAGGCGGAAGGCGGCCAGGGTGTTCTCGGGCGCCAGCTTGCCGGCGCCGCGGTGGGCGATCCAGAAAGGCAGGGGCCAGGGTGTATTGGACGAAGTGTTCATGGCTGCAGCGTCGGTCTAGGGCGGCGCCATATTAGCCCTGGAGAGGGCGCTCCAGATGCAAGGCCAATCGGCGCCAGAGGCCAGGGCAAATGCTGCGCTGCGGTACGATCACGGCCCGAGCGCGCAAGGCCCGGCCGCGCGATCCGCCGGCGGTTGCCGGTGTGGCGCAGGGCCGGCCATGACAGGCCTGGGCCACAAGCCCGTTGCTGCCCTGGGTCCGTTCGTTCCAGCCAATTTCCCAGCCTTGCGGCTGGGCTTTTCGGGCGCCAGAGCCCGAGGGGCCAGGCCGCAGCCAACCATGGGTGTGTTGCCCGCACCTGGCCGCCATGAATGCACCGCATCCGCTGATGCTCCAAGATCCCGCCTTGAATGCTGCCGCTGCTGAGACAGCGCATGCAGCATCTCCCCGCCTGCGCGAGATCCCCTACAACTACACCTCTTTCTCCGACCGGGAAATCGTCATCCGCCTGCTCGGCGAGCCGGCCTGGGCCTTGCTGGACAAGCTGCGCGAGGAGCGCCGCACCGGCCGCTCGGCCCGCATGCTTTACGAGGTGCTCGGCGACATCTGGGTGGTGCAGCGCAACCCCTATCTGCAAGACGACCTGCTGGACAACCCGAAACGACGCGGCCAGTTGATCGAGGCCTTGCAGCACCGCCTGGGTGAAGTGGAGCGCCGCCGCGACCCCGGAACCGACCCGCAGCGCGATGCCGATGTCGGCCAGCTGCTGGCCGCGGCCCAGGCGGCGGTGCGGCAGTTCGCCGGCCAGTTCGAGGTGGTGGCCGAGTTGCGCCGCCGCACGACCCGGCTGCTGGGCAAGACCACGGCGCGCGACAACATCAAGTTCGACGGCCTGTCGCGCGTCTCCCATGTCACCGACGCGACCGACTGGCGTGTCGAGTACCCCTTCGTTGTGCTGACCCCGGACAGCGAGGCCGAGATGGCCCAGCTGGTCAAGGGTTGTGTGGAGCTGGGCCTGACCATCATTCCGCGCGGCGGCGGTACCGGCTACACCGGCGGCGCCGTGCCCCTGGTCTGGAACAGCGCGGTCATCAACACCGAAAAGCTCGAAGGCCTGCGCGGCGTCGAGATGATGACCTTGCCCGGCATGGACCGCGAGGTGGCCACCATCTGGAGCGAGGCCGGCGTGGTGACGCAGCGCGTCGCCGACCTGGCCGAGCAGCATGGCTTTGTCTTCGCCGTGGACCCGACCAGCGCCGAGGCTTCCTGCGTCGGCGGCAATGTGGCCATGAATGCCGGCGGCAAGAAGGCCGTGCTCTGGGGTACGGCGCTCGACAATCTGGCCAGCTGGCGCATGGTCACGCCCGAAGCCAAGTGGCTGGAGGTGAGCCGCCTCAACCACAATATGGGCAAGATCCATGATGTGGAGACGGCCAGTTTCGAGCTGCGCTACTTCGACGCGACCGGCAAGAAGCTGGAGCGCACCGAGCGGCTCGACATCCCGGGCCGCACCTTCCGCAAAGAAGGCCTGGGCAAGGACGTCACCGACAAATTCCTGGCCGGCCTGCCCGGCATCCAGAAAGAGGGCTGCGACGGCCTGATCACCAGCGCCCGCTGGGTGGTGCACAAGATGCCGGCCCATGTGCGTACGGTCTGCCTGGAGTTCTTCGGCAACCCCAAGGACTGCGTGCCCTCCATCGTCGAGATCCGCGACTTCATGTTCGCCGAGGCGGCCCGCCCGGGTGGCGCCATCCTCGCCGGCCTGGAGCATCTGGACGACCGCTACCTCAAGGCCGTTGGCTACTCGACCAAGAGCAAGCGCGCCCACGCGGCCGGAGCCTCGTCCAACGGCTTGCCCAAGATGGTGCTGGTCGGCGACATCGTCGGCGAGGATGCCGACGCCGTGGCCCGCGCCACCTCGGAAGTCGTGCGCCTGGCCAACAGCCGCAACGGCGAGGGCTTTGTCGCCATCAGCGCCGATGCGCGCAAGAAATTCTGGCTGGACCGCAAGCGCACGGCCGCCATCTCCAAGCACACCAATGCCTTCAAGGTGAACGAGGACGTGGTGATCCCGCTGCCGCGCATGGGTGAGTACACCCTGGGCATCGAGCGCATCAATATCGAGCTCTCGCTGCGCAACAAGCTGGCCCTGGTCGGCGCGCTGCAGCAGCTGTTCAGTAGCAGCAAGCTGCCCCTGGGCAAGAGCGATGATGCCGGCGAAATCCCCAGCGCCGAGCTGCTCGGCGACCGCGTTCAGCAGGCCCTGTCCCTGCTAGCCGAGGTGGGCGCGCAGTGGCAGCTGTGGAAGGATGAGCTGGATCTTGCGAGGCCCGAGGAGGCAGGCAGTTACTTTGACCAGCTGCAAGACCACAGCCTGCGTGCGTCCTGGAAGACGCAGATCTTCAAGCCCCTGCAAACCATTTTCAGCGGCGCGGCTTTCGCGCAGATTCTGGAGGAGTGCAAGCGCATCCACCAGGAGGTGCTGCGCGGGCGGGTCTGGGTGGCTCTGCACATGCATGCCGGCGACGGCAATGTGCACACCAACATCCCCGTCAACTCCGACAACTACGAGATGCTGCAGACGGCGCATGAGGCGGTGGGCCGCATCATGAAGCTGGCGCGCAGTCTGGACGGCGTGATCTCGGGCGAGCACGGCATCGGCATCACCAAGCTGGAGTTCCTCAGCGATGAGGAACTGGCCGATTTCGCCGACTACAAGCTGCGCGTCGACCCGGAAGGCCGCTTCAACAAGGGCAAGCTGCTGCGTCCGAATGCCTCCACCCATGGCACCTTTGCCGACCTGACCAATGCCTACACCCCCAGCTTCGGCCTGATGGGGCATGAGTCGCTGATCATGCAGCAGAGCGATATCGGCGCCATCAGCGACTCGATCAAGGACTGCCTGCGCTGCGGCAAATGCAAGCCGGTCTGCGCCACCCATGTGCCGCGCGCCAATCTGCTCTATTCGCCGCGCAACAAGATCCTGGCCACCTCGCTGCTGGTCGAGGCTTTTCTGTACGAAGAGCAGACCCGCCGCGGCATCTCGATCAAGCATTGGGAAGAGTTCGAGGATGTGGCCGACCACTGCACGGTCTGCCACAAATGCGCCAACCCCTGCCCGGTCAAGATCGACTTCGGCGATGTGACCATGAATATGCGCAACCTCTTGCGCAAGATGGGTCAGAAGAGCTTCCGCCCCGGCAATGCCGCGGCCATGTTCATGCTCAATGCCACCAACCCCGAGACCATCAAGATGGCCCGGGCCGCCATGGTGGGCGTGGGCTTCAAGGCCCAGCGTCTGGCGCACGATGTGCTGAAGACCTTTGCCAAGAAGCAGACCGCAGCGCCGCGCGCCACCTTGGGCCCGGCGCCGATCAAGGAACAGGTCATCCACTTCATCAACAAAAAGCTGCCCGGTGGCCTGCCCAAGAAGACGGCGCGGGCGCTCCTGGACATCGAGGACAAGGACTACGTGCCCATCATCCGCAACTCGGCCGTCACCACGGCCGAGACGGAAGCCGTGTTCTATTTCCCCGGCTGCGGCTCCGAGCGTCTGTTCAGCCAGGTCGGCCTGGCCACGCAGGCCATGCTCTGGCATGCCGGCGTGCAGACCGTGCTGCCTCCGGGTTATCTGTGCTGCGGTTATCCGCAGCGCGGCTCGGGCCAGTTCGACAAGGCCGAGAAGATGATCACCGACAACCGGGTGCTCTTCCACCGCGTCGCCAACACCCTGAACTACCTGGACATCAAGACCGTGGTGGTCAGCTGCGGCACCTGCTATGACCAGCTGCAGGGCTACAAGTTCGAGGAGATCTTCCCCGGCTGCCGCATCATCGACATCCACGAGTACCTGCTGGAAAAAGGCATCACGCTCGGCAGCGACAAGAGTTATCTCTACCACGACCCCTGCCACACACCCATGAAGCTGCAGGAGCCGATGAAGACGGTCAAGGCCCTGGTCGGTGACAACGTGGTGGAGAGCAAGCGCTGCTGCGGCGAGAGCGGCACCCTGGGCGTGACCCGGCCGGACATCTCGACCCAGATCCGCTTCCGCAAGGAAGAAGAGCTGCGCAAGACCGAGATCCAGCTGCGCGAGAGCGGCAAGGTCGCGGCGGCCGAGAACCTCAAAATCCTGACCAGCTGCCCGAGCTGCCTGCAAGGGCTGTCGCGCTACGGTGGCGACCTGCAGAACGGCTTGCTGGAGGCCGACTACATCGTCGTCGAGATGGCGCGTCAGATCCTGGGCGAGAACTGGTTGCCGGAATATGTGGCCAAGGCCAATAACGGCGGGATTGAGCGCGTGTTGGTTTGAGGGTGGAGCAGGTGAATGGGTGAATGGTGAATGGTGAATGGTTCACCAGGCGCGCAGCGCCGCTCACCTGTTCACTTGTTCACTGGCTTACCTCACCTCACTCCGCCGCCAGCTTGCGCTCGCGGATCAGCCGGTGCCAGGTCTCGGTTTCTTGCTGCACAAAGCGGCTCAGGCCGGCGGCGTCTCCGGGCGTGACTTCCAGGCCAAACTCTTCCAACCTGGCCTTCAGCTCGGGCAGCAACAAGGCCTTTTGCAATTCGGCGCTGAGCTTCTGGTTCACTGCCTCGGGCGTGCCCCGGGGCAGGAACATGCCTTGCCACGCCGACACATCGACACCCTTGAGCCCCAGCTCCTCGAAAGTCGGCACATCGGGCAGCTGGGCCACGCGTTTGCTGCTCAGCACGGCCAGGGCGCGCAGCTTGCCGGCGCGGATCTGCGGCAGGCTGGCGGCGGTGTCGAGGATGGCCATGGGCACGACACCGGCCAGCAGGTCTTGCACTGCGTTGACGGTGCCGCGGTAGGGCACGTGGACGATGAAGCTGCCGCTGCGTTCCTTCAACAATTCCATGGCCAGGTGGTGCGGGCTGCCCACACCGGGTGAGGCATAGCTGAACTTGCCAGGGTTTTTCTTCACATCCGACAGCCATTGGCCGACGCTGCTGAAGCCAGCCTGCGGGTTCACCACCAGCAGCAAGGGGAAGCGAGCCATCAGACCCACGGCTTGGAAGTCGCTGGTGGCATAGGGCAGCTTTTTGTACATGGCGCTGTTGAACACCATGGCGCCGTTGTCGCCGCTGAGCCAGGTGTAGCCATCGGGGGCTGATTTGGCGGCGGCGTCGGTGCCGATGCCACCGCCGGCACCGGGGCGGTTGTCGATCAGGATCTGCTGGCCGAGCTGCTTGCTCAGCTGCGGCGCCAGTTGCCGGGCCAGAAAATCGGAGCCACCGCCGGCCGGGTAGGCCACGATCCACTTGATTGAGCGGCTCGGCCAGGTCGCCGCGTTGCCGTTCTCTGCCTGGGCACTAGCGGCCAGGCTCAGCAGACCGAGCAGGCCCAGGCGCCGCAGCCAGTTCCGCCGAGCCGGCAACGAATTTTGTAGGTGTGGTGTCATCGGGCGTGCTCCTCGCAGGCATTGCTACAGTCGGCGCATCTTAGTCAGCCCGGGCTCGCTCTTATGTCGCTTTGTCTCAGTGATTGCCCTTTGTGCCGTGACCCTGTTCATGCGCCGCCCGAAGCGGGCGTTCAGCTGCTGCTGCAGCGCTCGCGCTACCGCGTGGTGCGGGTTTTGGATGAGGCCTTTCCGGCCTTTTACCGCGTGATCTGGCAGGCGCATGTGGCCGAGTTCAGTGATCTTGAAGCCGCTGAGCGCACGGCCTGTATGGACGCTGTCATCGCGGTCGAGCGTGCCTTGCGCGAGCAGCTGCAGCCGCGCAAGGTCAACCTGGCCACGCTGGGCAATGTGGTGCCGCATCTTCACTGGCATGTGATCGCTCGTTTCGACTGGGACAGCCATTTCCCGGCGCCGATCTGGGCGGCCGCCCAGCGACAGGCCGACGCAGCCCAGCTGGCCGCGCTGGCGCAGGCCTTACCGGCGCTGGACGGCGCGGTGCTGGCTGCCTTGCGCGCCCTGCCGGACTGAGTCGCCGCTGTCAGCCCCGGTTTGCCCCCATGTCCAGTAGCCGCTGTGGCACCTAAACTGCCCAGCCATAAGAAGCAGGGCAGGGTGTAGGACCACGAGATTTGGGGCCTGCCATGGCATTGAGATCAGAGTTGGGATCGCCTGCGGCGATCGAAGCGAGTTTGAATGAGGCCGAGGCCTTGTTGGCGGCCGAAGCCTATGAGGCTGTGCTCAGCCGCACGCGCGGCTTGCTGGATGTGCTCGAAGCCGCTGGCTCGGCCAGCTTGCGGCCGTTGGCGCGCCGCATCTACCAGCTGCGCGGTGACTGCCTGACCCGGCTGGACCGTTTCAGCGAGCTGCTGCAGGACAGCGCTGCCATGCTCGATCTGCTGTCGGTGGACCAAGCCTCGGCCGAGCGTGCCGAGCTGATGATCAAGATGTCCTTCGCTCACGCCAATCTGGCCATGCCCGAGCAGGCCTTGCGCGCCGCCCATGTGGCAGTGCAGGACGCCCTGGCCCTGGGCCAGCGCATGACGGCGGCGCAGGCCCTGGAACGGGTGGCCATGGCCTACCTGAGCATGGGTGACGGCGTCGCCGCCGAGCGTTTCATGTTCGAAGCCCTGGATCACAGCGACGAAAGCAGCCCGCCGCTCGAGCAGCTGCGCCGCACGTCCAATGCCATGCATCTGCTGTGCACGCTGCATGACGCCTACCAGGACATGGGCTTGAGTGAGCTGGCCGATGCGGTCTTGGCACGCGCGCGTGGACTGCCGGCGCGGGCCGAGCAGTGGCTGCCGCAGGTGCCGGGGCGCTATATGGTCTGCATGTGGCAGGCCAATCAAGCACGCTGCTGGCGCCGCAGCCAGCGCTTGGCTGAGGCCCAGGCCATGTTTGAAGACTGCGTGGCCGAAGGCGGCGCTCAGGGCTGGCATGCCGTGCGCCGGCCAGTGCAGCTGGAGTTGGCTTTGATGGCCGAGGCCCGCGGTGATCTGGATCAGGCTTTGCAGCTGCTGAACGCCTTGTTCGAGCCGGCGAATCTGCGCGTGCGCGATGTCGTCGCCTTGCCGGCTTACCGGATGCTCGAGCGGGTCTGCCGTGGCCTGGGCCAGGCCCAGGCGGCGGAGCAGGCTGGGCGGCAGCTCCGCGCCCGGCAGCTGGCGCGCCAGCAGGCCAGCCTGGAAGCCGCGACCCAAACTCAGGGTTTGGCGCCCATGATTTTGGCGGCCCTGGCAGCGGCCGATCGCCAGCGTCTGGAGGCGGAGATTCAGCGCCTGCGCAGCGAGCCGGAAGCCGGCGCCCGGCTGCACTTGCCGGACAGCGAGGCCTGGTTCAAGCTCGGCCTGCCCTGAAACGCGGGGTCAAGCGGCCGCTTGCACCGCCACCGGAGCCGCCGCCGTCGCGAGACCCAACTGGCCAAACAAGTCCTTGGGGTCGGCCATCTGCGGGATCAGGCTGACGTCTTGGCCCAGGCCCAGCTCGCGGGCCAGATCGCGCAGCAGGCGCAGGGCCGAGAAGTCCTCCAGGGCAAAGCCGACGGAGTCGAAGAAGGTGATCTGCGCTTCGCTGTCGCGGCCGGCGCTCAGGCCCTTGAGCACGCGCCAGAACTCGGTCACCGGGAACTCGGCCGGCATCTGCTGCAGATCGCCTTCGATGCGCGATTGCGGCTCGAACTCGACGAAGACCTTGGAGGCTTCCAGCACGCCGCGGTGCATTTCGGTCTTGCCGGGGCAGTCACCGCCGACGCCGTTGATGTGCATGCCCGGCTCGATCATCTCGGGCGTCAGGATGGTGGCGTTGGTCTTGTCGGCGGTCACGGTGGTGACGATGTCGGCGCCGCGCACGGCCTCGGCCGTGCTCTTGCACGCGATCAGGCGCAGGCCGGTCAGGGCGCTCAGGTGGCGCTGCAGCTTGGCGGTGGCGGCCGGGTCGATGTCGTAGAGGCGGATCTCGCTGATGCCCAGCAGGTGGTGGAAGGCCAGGGCCTGGAACTCGCTTTGCGCGCCATTGCCGATCAAGGCCATGCTGCGGGCGTTCTTGCGCGCCAGTTGCTTGGCCGCCATCACCGAGGTGGCGGCGGTGCGGATGGCGGTGGTCAGCGTCAATTCGCTGAGCAGCTCGGGCCGGCCGGTGGCCACCTCCGCCAGCAGACCCACGGCCATGACGGTGGGCAGGCCGGCGCGGGTGTTCTTGGGGTGGCCGTTGACGTACTTGAAGCTGTAGAGGCTGGCGTCGGCGATGGGCATCAGCTCGATCACGCCGTCCTCGGAATGGCTGGCCACGCGGGCGCATTTGTCGAACTCGTTCCAGCGCAGGTAGTCCGCTTCGAGATAGCCGACCATGCGCTTGAAAAACTCGGCCATGCCGAGGGTCTGGGCCATTCGGGCGACGTCTTGCGTGTTCAGCAAAGTGGTCATGGGAAGTCTCCGTTGTTCTGTTGCCATGGATTCTTCCCAAGCTCGCTGCTAGCGAGAAGAGCAAGAAATGATCAATTAGTGATGGGGATTTGCCATTTTGGTAGAGTCGATTGGCGAAATGGCAGTTTGATGAGATCGAAGGAGTGAATCGTGAATGGCGAATCGTGAATGGTGAAAACCGGCTGAGTGCTTCCGAATCGACCATTCACGACCCACGACCCACGACCCACAATTCACGATTCACGATTCACGATTCACGATTCACCTCCCCCCCATGGACACCCTCGACCAACAACTGATGGCCCTGCTGCGCCTGGACGCTCGTGCCACCGTGGCCACCCTGGCGGCCAAGCTCAAGGTCTCGCGCGGCACCGTCACCAACCGCATCGCCAAGCTAGAAGACGCCGGTGTCATCGTCGGCTACACGGTGCGCCTGCGGCCCGATGTCACACCCAATGAGATCTGCGCCTGGATGAGCATCGCTGTGGAAGGCAACAAGACCCGCGAGGTGATCAGCATCTTGCTGGGCGAGCCGGGCGTGTCGGGCCTGTTCGACACCAACGGCCGCTGGGATCTGCTGGCCGAGTTGCGCGCGGCCACTCTGGCCGAGCTGGCCGATGTGCTGGAGCGGGTGCGCCTGATCAAGGGCATCGGTGCCACCGAAACAAGCATCCATTTGCAGACCTACAAAGCGGCGTGATGGCGCGCCGGCCATGTACATTGGCAGCTGTCCCGATGTGGCCGGAGTCGGCAGCCGCAGGGGACAGTTCCCGACCCGCGAGTCGAGCGCTGATCCAGGATCGCCCTGCTCGCACAGCCCCACGATGAACGAAGACCTGCCCTCAGTCCCAGCGCCGATTGCCGACGTCGACACCCAGCTCGAGCTGGCACTGCGCGAGCGCGACATCATCCTGGCCCATGCCGGCGTGGGCATCGTCTTCGTCAAGCAGCGCGTCATCATGCGCTGCAACGCCCGCTACGCCGAGATCTTCGGCTATGCCGATTCGCAGGTGCCGATCGGTCGCAGCAGCATAGAGATCTACCCTGACGAGGCCGCCTTCAAGCAGTTGGGCGCGGAAGCCTACCCGGTGCTGGCCAGCGGCCAGCGCTACAAGACCGAGCGGCAGATGCGGCGGCGCAGCGGCGAGCTGTTTTGGAGCAGCATGACCGGGCGCCTGATCGAGCCGGAGGACCCCAGCCAGGGCTCGATCTGGATCGTCGACGACATCACCGAGCAGAAGTTGGCCCAGGACGCCCTGGCCGCCGTCACTGCCGAGCAGCACCTGATCCTCGACCATTCCATGGTCGGCATCGTCTTCCTGCGCGAGCGCCGCGTGACGCGCTGCAACCGCAGCTTCGAGCAACTGTTCGGCTACGCCCATGGCGAGCTGGACGGCAGCTCCTCGCGCCAGTGGTACCTCACCGATGCCGACTGGGAGGCCGCCGGCCAGCGTTGTTACGAACCCTTCAAGCAGGGCCTTGCCTTCGAAGGCGAACTGCTGCTACGCAAGAAGGACGGCACGCCGGTGCACTGCGAGGTGCGCAGCAAGGCCATCGATGTCACGGACCTCTCGCGCGGCTCGATCTGGATCACCATGGACATCAGCGCTCGCAAGAACGCCGAAAGCGCCCTGGTCCAGGCCAAGGACGAACTCGAGCATCTGATCAAGAAGCGCACCCGCCAGCTGCAGCAGACCGTGCTGGCCATGGAGCAGAAGGTGCTGGAGCAGCAGCGCGCAGAAGCGCACATCCAGCGCCTGGCCCATTTCGACGCGCTGACCGGCCTGCCCAACCGCGTGATGCTGGCCGAACGCTGCCACCAGGCGCTCGAGATCGCCCGCCGCCACGGCGAGAGCCTGGCCCTGGTGTTTCTCGACCTGGACCATTTCAAGAACGTCAACGATTCCCTGGGCCACCGCTTTGGCGATGAGCTGTTGAAGATCTTGGCGCGCCGCCTCAAGACCGCTGTGCGCGAGCAAGACACGGTCTCGCGACTGGGCGGCGACGAGTTCGTGCTGGTGCTGCCAGGCACCGATGCGGCCGGGGCCGGCCATGTCGCCGAGAAGGTCATGGAGCTGGCCGGTGAGCCCTTCCAGATTGAGCAGAACGAGCTCAATGTCACGCCCTCGATCGGCATTGCCATATACCCGGCCGATGGCGACAGCTTCGATGCCTTGTGCAAATGCGCGGACATCGCCATGTACCGCGCCAAGCAGGACGGCCGCAACAGCTACCGCTTTTTCACCGCCCAGATGCAGGCCGAATCGCTGCGTGTGCTGCAGCTGGAGAATTCGCTGCGCCGAGCCCTGGAGCGCGAACAGCTGAGTCTGGTCTACCAGCCTCAGGTCTCGCTGCTGACCGGCCGGGTCATCGGCGCCGAGGCTTTGCTGCGCTGGCAGCACCCGGAGCTCGGTTCGGTCTCACCGGCCGAGTTCATTCCAGTGGCGGAAGCCAGCGGCTTGATCGTCCCCATCGGTGAATGGGTGCTGCGCACCGCTCTGGCCCAGCTCAAACGATGGCTGGATGCCGGCATGGAGCCGCTGGTGATGTCGGTCAACATCTCCTCGGTGCAGTTCAGGCATAACGACTTGCCGGAGCTGACCGGGCGCATCCTGGAGCAGGTCCAATTGCCGCCCGAGCTGCTCGAGCTGGAGCTGACCGAGGGCGTGGCCATGCGCGACCCGCTGGGCGCCATTGCGGTGATGAGCGAGCTGCACCAACGTGGCATCCGCCTGTCCATCGACGATTTCGGCACCGGCTACTCTTCGCTCAGCTATCTGAAGAAGTTCCGGGTCTACAAGCTCAAGGTCGACCAGAGCTTTGTGCGCGACCTCGGCGACGACCCCGAGGACCGCGCCATCGTCAGCGCCATCATCAGCATGGCCCACAGCCTCGGCATGCGCACGATTGCCGAGGGCGTTGAAACCCTGGACCAGCTTCAGTTCCTGCGCAGCCAGGGCTGCACCGAGGTGCAGGGCTATCTGTTCAGCCGGCCGCTTTCGGCCGAAGCCTTTGCCGCTTTTGTGGCTGCCGGCCTGCACCTGCCATACGCGCACAGCGAGCTTGGGCCGGAGAGCGGCTGAGACCGCCTTGCCTGTTCTTGCCCCCTTCAGGGTCGAGCGGCGGGCCGTGCCTCCAGCTGGTGCTGCGCTGGGCCGGCCAGCAAGGGCGTCGGACGTGCGCGCATGAAGTCGGCGTGCCCGGCACCGTAATAGGGCGAGAGCGGGTGGCCGCTCTGGCCGCCGGGCATGCTCAAAAGGCCCTGGTCTTCATGGCCGGGCGATACGACCAGACGCTGCGACTGGCCGTGGCGCTGCTGCATGACCTGGGGCAAATTGGCGTCGCCGTCCATGGGCTCTTGCGGCATGTCCAGCCAGGGCCCCAGAGCCGGAATCGCGCGCGACAGCACATGCTGGATGCGGCTCGGGTTGGCCCGGCCCCAGGTGGCTTGGGCCAGCGGCAGCTTGCCGCCTTCGCTCAGCTCGGCCACGGCTGCATCGACCTGGCTGCGCTCGAAAGCCTGCCAGCTGCTGAAGCCGGGCGGCAGCAGATGGGCGGGCTTGAGCTCCAGGGCCTGCACCGCGCTGTATTCGAAGTTCTTCTTCCAGGACATGCGGGTCTTCTCGTCGCCCTGCATCTCCGCCCCCAGCAGCGGCCGGGTCCAGGCCAGCCAGAGCGCGTCCAGCGTGTGCAGGCGCACGCTGCGGGCCAGGCGGTAGCCGACCTGGTCGGCGGCGGCCTGGCCGTTCCATTGCTGCAGCAGGCGCAGCACCTCGGCATGGGGTGCATGGCCGGCAGCGCCGGCCTCGATGCGCCGGGCCCAGGTCTTGATGAAGCGCGCCTCGTGGTCCAGATGGATGGCGCCCAGGCTGGCCTCGTCATGCTGCGGCCGCTCGCTCAGGCGTTCGCGCACCTGGCGCGCACGCGCGCCGAGGTCAAAGCCGCCGTCACCGATCAGCTCGCCCCAGGCGCCGGCGCTCTGGCGGTTGTTGGCGGTCCAGAGCTGGCCGTCTTTGGGGTTCTGGATCAGGGGGTAGTCGGCCGGTGCCAGCCAGCCGCGCGCCGGCGTGTCCAAGCTTTGGAAACGTGCATAGCGACTGCCCAGCCCGGACTCGCTCCAGAGGCGGCCGGCCACCGTCCAGGCGATCTGGCCTTTGCTGTCAGCCATCAGCATGTTCTGCTGCGGCAAGCCGGCCGTGCGCGCCTGGCTCAGCAGTTGATCCAGTGATCGTGCCTGGATGAAGGCGTCGACGCCGAGGTTGTAGGCCTCGCCCTGGTGCGCCACCCAGCGCAGGGCATAACGTTGGCCCTGAACGGTTTTCATGATGGGCGCGCCGTCCACTTCCTGCACGCGCAGCGTTCGCGCCGCGCCGCCCTTGACGGCGATGCTTTCCTCGAAGACGCGCAGCCGCCCTTCAGGCAGCTCGGCCGGCAGCCGGATCCAGTCGAACCACTGGCCATAGGCATTGGTGAAGCCCCAGGCGACATGGCCGTTGCTGCCCACGACCAGGCTGGGCGCGCCGGGCAGGCTCAGACCCGCGGCGCGCAGGGCGCCGTCGCCCCGGCCGATCTGCAATTGGGCGCGGTACCAGATGCTGGGCACGCCCAGGCCCAAGTGCATATCGTCGGCCAGGATGGCGCGGCCGTCGGCGGTGCGGCTGCCGGCCACGGCCCAGTTGTTGCTGCCCAGCACGGCCTCGTCCTCCGGTGCACGGGGTCGCAGGCCCGCCACGGCTTCGGGCTGATGGGCGGCTTTCTGTAGATTGAGCAGCTCCGGGCCGGGCAGGGCCAGCGGCGCCAGCTGGCTGCCGTCCAGGGCCGCATCCCAGGCGCCACCGCGCGGCGTCAGCCAGTCGAACAAGGTGTCTCCTGCTTTCTCTCGCAGCAGGGCGCGCTCGAAGCCGCCTTGGATGCCGCCGCTTTGCAGCATGGTGAACATTTCGCCGATCACCAGCAGCGAATCCACTGGCTGCCAGTCCTGGGGCTGGGCGCGCAGCAGCAGGTACTGCCAGGGTCGCACACGCAGGGCCGCCAGGCCGGCGTTGACGCCGCCGGCATAGGCTTGCAGCAGCGCGCGGTCGGCGTCGCTCATGCCGGCCAGGCGTTCACTCAAGCGCGCGCGCAGGCGATGCAGGCGGCGCTCCTGGTCGCGTTCCACGGCCTGCGGCCCGAACAAGGCAGCCAGCTCACCGGCGGCCGAACGGCGGCTCAGGTCCATCTCGAAAAAACGTTCCTGCGCATGGACAAAGCCGAGACCGCGCGCCAGATCGAGGCGGTTCTCGCCCTGCAGCACGGCCGTTCCCAGGCTGTCGCGAGCCAGGCTCAGAGGGGCGCTCAAGCCCGGCAGCTCGATGCGGCCGTCCAGCTGCGGCAGGCTGGCGCGCAACAAGGCCCAGAGCGTCATGGCCAGGAGCAGGGCCAGCAGGAGCAGGCCGATCAGGCTGCGGCGAACGATCAGGCGCCAGGTGCGCGGGGCGGAGGTCGGAAGGGACATGGCAGATGACCGTGCAGAGGCCAAACGGTGAGGGCGCCGCGATTGTGGCCGGCCGCTGGCGCTGTCCGATTCGGGGTTTTGCAGGGTATCCCTAGAATCCGCGCCATGCCTCTGACCGCGCTCCAGTTTTCCGCCCCGCTTGCTTCGGCAGCGAAGTCCTACCTCCCACGACTGACCATGGGCGTCCTGGCCTTGGCCCTGGCCGCCTGTTCCCAGCTGCCGCTGATCGGCAGCGGCCCCGCTGTACCTCCGAGCTCACCCAGTTCGCCTGCCCCGGCCGACCCGGTGGCGCCACCGCCCGTGCCGGTCGTCAAGGCCCCGCCGGTGCTGCCCAAGGTCGGTCTGGCCCTGGGCGGCGGGGCGGCGCGTGGCTTTGCCCATATCGGCGTGATCCAGGTGCTGGAAGAGCAGGGCATCAAGGTCGACCTGGTGGCCGGCACCTCGGCCGGCAGCTTGGTGGCGGCCTTGTATGCCTCGGGCATGGGCGGGCGCGAGTTGGCTACGCTGGCCGAGAACATGGACGAGGGCGCCATCACCGATTGGGCCTTTCCGACCCGCGGCCTGATTCGCGGCGAGGCCTTGGCCAAATATGTGCGTGAGAAAACCGGCGGCAAGAACATCGAGCAGATGCGCATGCCGCTGGGCGTGGTCGCCACCGACCTGTCCGACGGCTCGGGCTCTTTGTTCCGCCGTGGTGACACCGGGGTGGCGGTGCGCGCGTCCAGCTCGGTTCCGGCGGTGTTCCAGCCGGTGCGCATTGGCAGCCGCGACTATGTGGATGGCGGCTTGGTCGCGCCGGTGCCGGTGCGCTATGCGCGCCAGATGGGCGCCGAACTGGTGATTGCGGTCGACATCTCCTCGCCGCCGGAGGAAAAGCCGGGCACGGGCGCCATTCCCATGCTGATGCAGACCTTCTCCATCATGGGCCGCAGCATCAACAACTTTGAGCTGCGTGAGGCCGATGTGCTGATTCGCCCCAAGCTGGACGGCGTCGGCAGTGCCGATTTCAGCGCGCGCCGTCGCTCCATCCAGGCGGGTCGCGAGGCCGCTCAGGCGGCGCTGCCGCAGTTGCGCGCACGCATCGCTGAAAAATCGCGTTAGGCCTCTGCGGCCGGATTTGCTGCCGGTCTGGGCTAGGCTTGGGGCCTTGCCACCGGCGCGGCTGCCGGCGGCGCCGCGTCCTGGCCCAAGGTGCACTGCCCGTGATCAACGAATCTGCCACGCCTTTGTTTCCGCTGCAGTCCGTGCTCTTCCCCGAGGGCTATTTGCAGCTGCAGATCTTCGAGCCGCGCTACCTCGACATGGTGCAGCGCTGCTGGCGCGAAGGCCGGCCTTTTGGTGTGCTGAGCTTGCTGGAAGGTGGTGAGGTGCGGCGGCGCGACCCGGCGCGCGGTGAAGCCTTTGTGCAAGAACGTTTCCAGAGCGTGGGCACCTTGGCGCAGATCGAGCATTGCGAGACCGCGCAGGCTGGGCTCCTGCGCATCCGCTGCCGCGGCACTCAGCGCTTTCGTCTGCTCAGCAGCGACTGCTTGCCCGGCGGGCTCTGGGTCGGTCAGATCGAGACCTTGGCCGACGATGCCGCCGTGGCCGTGCCGCCCGACCTCAAGCCCACGGCCGCCTTGTTGCAAAGCCTGCTGCACAGCCTGGAGCAGGGGGCTGCGGCTGTGGATGTGCCGGTGCAGCCGCCCTATCGCTGGGACGACAGCGGCTGGCTGGCCAACCGCTGGTGCGAGCTGCTGCCCCTGCCTCCCGAGGAACGCCAGCGCCTGATGCAGCTGGACAACCCGCTGCTGCGCCTGGAACTGGTGGCCGATCAACTCGACCAACCGGGGGTGTTGGCGGGGCAGGGCTGAGGATTCGGCTAGGACAGCCATTGTTTTTTGACCGGACTCGGCACAGAGCGGAAGTTTGATGGCCTGGTTTGCCTCGCTGCGGTGGCTCGGCCCGCCGCCGTGCTCATGGTGCCCGGGTCGGCTCTGCGAGCCGACTCCCCTCGGTGCTCACTGCGCGGCTCAGCGGCGCCAAACTCCCTCCGTTCGCTGCGCTCACTGTGGTCAAACAGTGGCGCCGAGTCAGTGCTTGAAGCGCGCTTGAAGCAAGCTTCGGCGCGCGCCTGAGCCGCTCCGCTGCGCTCTCGGCCGCGCACAAATCGCCCGTCGTCAGTCCGAGCCACCTCCGAATGTGGCGTGTTCCACCGTCGAGGGGCAGATCGATCGCGATGCAAGCGCCCTGCAGTTCGGGGCGCCGCTGGGCGATTTGTGAAGGGCTGAGCAGCGCAGCGCCTTGGGGCGCGCGCGTACCCGCGCGCTTCAAGCTCTGACTTGGCGCGTCTGTCTGAACGAAACGAACGCAGTGAGTGAAGAGAGTTATGCGCCAGCCCCGAGGCGCGAGCAGCGCAAGGCAGTCGGCCCGCCAGGGCCGACCCCGGAACCATGAGCCCGGCGGCGGCCTGAACTGCAGGGCCTCACGAGGAAGAACAAGAAGGCTGCTTTGTGCCGGCCCCTAACTCTGCAGCCAGACGAAAAAAAGCCCAGCGGATGCTGGGCTTGAAGGGCACGTTTGAAGACGACCGCAGCCGTCCTCAGCGGTGCCGAGGAGACAACTGATGTCGCTCAGGCAGCAGCGCGCTTGGAAGCGCGGGTGGCGGTCTGGCTGGCCTTGACGGCGCTGTTGGTGGCGGCTTCGAAGTTGGCTTCGGCCACTTCGGTGGCTTGCTTGGCAGCCTTTTGCACGGTCTCAAAAGCGTTGTTTGCGGCGGCCACAGCGCTCTTCACCAGAGCGACGGCGTTCTCGGTGCCGGCCGGTGCGTTCTTGGCAGCGTTCTCGACCACGGCCGAGAACTTCGACTGGATGTCGGCCATCTGGGCTTCAGCGACCTTGGCCACTTCGGCATTGGTGCTGGTGGCGATGTCGTACAGGTGACGGCTGTAGGAAGCGGCTTTCTCGGCGCTCGGCTGCAGCAGGGCGCTTTGCAGGGCCAGCAGTTCTTGAGCGTCCTTCACCGACAGGGCGGCTTGGGTGGATTCCACCACTTCGCCCAGGGCGGTCTTGGCCACTTGCATGTTCAGCTCGACCAGCTTTTCCACGCCTTCGAAAGCCTTGTTGGTCAGACCGAACAGGGTTTCGACATTGGCTTTGTGGGCGGCGATGATTTGTTCTGTAGTCAGCATGGAGCACTCCTTGTGGGGGGTGACCCCCGTTGATTCGATGGATGAAATCGTTCGACAGCGTTTAATGTTGCACTGCAACAAAACGAAGTATAGGGATGTCGAGCGGCATTGCAAGCGTTATTTGCTGCAGTGCAACAAACTAGGGGTGCCGCCCAAAATTCCTGCCTTCAGCCCGAGCTTGGCGCCTGGCGGTGACAGCCCCATGACAGCAGCGGGAAAGCCGCAGCGGCTACCCTCTCGCCCCATGCAGGCCTTCCATTCCGACGCCCACAGCCTGGCCCTGCCGCCGGGCCATAGTTTTCCGGCCAGCAAGTACCGCCTGCTGCGCGAGCATTTCGAGGCCGACCCTGGCTTGCTGCAGATGGCCGCCGCGCCGGCTGCGAGCGCGGCCGAGTTGGCCTTGGTGCACACGCCGGGCTATATCGACGCGGTGATGCGCGGCGAACTCAGCCCGACCCAGCAGCGCGAGATCGGTTTCCCCTGGTCGCCCTCGATGGCGACGCGCTCGCTGCACTCGGTCGGCGCCAGCATCGCCGCCGCCCGCGCCGCCCTGGCCGAGGGCGTGGCCGCCAATATGGCCGGCGGCACCCACCACGCGTTTGCCGACCGTGGCTCGGGCTATTGCGTGTTCAACGATGTGGCGGTGGCCGCCCGCCTGATGCAGCGGGAGTGGCAGCAGCTGGGTCATACAGAAACGCTGCCCGTGCTCGTCATCGACCTCGATGTGCACCAAGGCAATGGCACGGCCGCCATCTTTGAAGGCGACGACAGCGTGTTCACCTTCTCCATGCACGGTGCCAAGAATTTCCCGGCCCGCAAGGAGCGCAGCGACCTCGATGTGGAACTGCCCGACGGCTGCAGCGACGCGCCCTATCTGGAGGCGCTGGACCGCGCGTTGGAGGAGATCTGGGCCCGCCACACGGCCGCCCGAACCCAGCCCGGCCTGGCCTTCTATCTGGCTGGCGCCGACCCGCACGAGGGCGACCGGTTGGGTCGGCTCAAGCTGACGAGCGCCGGCCTGGCGGAGCGCGACCGCCGTGTGCTCGCGGCGCTGCGCGAGCGTGGCATTCCCGTCGCCCTGAGCATGGCCGGCGGCTACGGCCACGACATCGCCAGCACGGTCGCGGTGCAGGTGAACACCCTCAACGAGGCGGTCAGGGCCTGGGCGGGGTGGCGCATGCCTGGCTCGCGGGCTTTTGTGTGACGCCAGCTTGGCTTGGACGGTTTGCCTCCAGATCGCGATGCCGGCGCTGACCACGCGTTCCCGGGCAGGCCGCCGCTTTGTGGTTGAATTTCCCCAATGATGCCCAGCTCGGCATCGCCTACCAGGACGCTTTGCCCCCGCCATGACGACACCGAATCTGTTCCAGCCTGTCACGCCCGCCGACACCGCGGCCGTAGACACCGCCATCGTGACCCGCCGTTCCATGCGCGCGTTCTTGCCCACCGAGGTGCCGGAGAGCCAGATCGAGGAGATCCTGAACGTGGCGTCCCGGGCGCCTTCGGGCACCAACACCCAGCCCTGGCAGGTCCATGTGCTGACCGGTGCGGCGCGGCAGCGCCTGGTGGACCGCATCCAGGCGGCCTACCTTGACCCGGTCGAGCTGGCGAAGCACACGGAGGAGTACGCCTACTACCCGACTGAGTGGGTCTCGCCCTACATCGACCGCCGCCGCAAGGTCGGTTGGGATCTGTACGGCCTGCTCGACATCGCCAAGACCGACAAGGCCCGCATGCAGGCCCAACATGCGCGCAACTTCCAGTTCTTCGATGCGCCCGTGGGCCTGATCTTCACCATCGATCGCTTGATGCAGCAAGGCAGCTGGCTGGACTACGGCATGTTCCTGGAGAACGTGATGATCGCGGCGCGCGGCCGCGGTCTGCACACCTGCCCGCAGGCAGCCTTCACCCAGTTCCACCACCTGATTTCCGAGGAACTGCAGCTGGCCCCCGGCCAGATGGTGGTCTGCGGCATGGCCTTGGGTCACGCCGACCCCGCCGCGGTGGAAAACAGCCTGCTGACCGAGCGCGCGCCAGTTGCCGAATTCGCCCGCTTCTACCGTGATTGAGTGCGGCGGGCGCATGAGGGGCCAGGTCTTGCGCACCTGGGTCAGCCGGGTCACGGCGCTGTTGTTGGCGGGCGCCGCAGGCCCGGCCCTGGCGGCCGATCTGGACGGCAGCCGTTTCGGCGCGCTCTGGGGCCTGCCGTTTGCGGGTCTGCTGCTGTCCATCGCCTTGATGCCCTTGCTGGCGCCAGCGATCTGGCACCGTCATTTCGGCAAGATCAGCGCGGGCTGGGCCCTGGCCCTGCTGTTGCCCTTGTTGGTTCGCGAAGGCGCCGGTACGACAGGCGGCGTGCTGCTGCACACCGCCGTGGCCGAGTACCTGCCTTTCGTGATCCTGCTGACAGCGCTGTTCACCACCGCGGGCGGCATCTTCATTCGCGGCAATCTGCACGGCAGCCCGGGGCTCAATGTCGGCTTGCTGGCGGTCGGCGCGGCCCTGGCCAGCGTGATGGGCACGACGGGGGCGTCCATGCTGATGGTGCGGCCGCTGATCCGCGCCAACGACAACCGCCGTCACAACGTCCATGTGCTGGTGTTCTTCATCTTCATCGTCAGCAATGCCGGTGGCGCGCTGACGCCGCTGGGCGACCCGCCGCTGTTCCTGGGCTTTCTGCAAGGCGTGAGCTTTTTCTGGACCCTGCAGCATCTGGCACCGCACACGCTGTTCATGGTGGGCAGCCTGCTGGCCATCTTCTACCTGCTGGACCGCCATTTCTACCGCCGCGAAGGCGTGCTGCCGCGCGATCCCACGCCGGACGACCACCGCTTCGGCATCGAGGGCAGCCTGAACTTTGCCTTGCTCGGCGTGGTGGTGGGCCTGGTGCTGATGAGCGGGCTGTGGAAGCCGGCGCACCCAGGCTGGCAGCTCGCCGGCGTGAGCCTGAGCATGCCGGCCCTGCTGCGCGATGGCGCCCTGGTCCTGGTGACCTTGGCCTCGGTCGTGCTGACGCCCCGTGATGTGCGCGCGCGCAACCAGTTCAGCTGGGCGCCCATGCTGGAGGTGGCCAAGCTCTTTGCCGCCATCTTCGTGACCATGGCGCCGGTGCTGGCCATGCTCAAGGCCGGGGAGCAAGGGGCGTTTGCCGCCGTCACCCTCGCCGTCACCGCGCCCGATGGCCAGCCCATGCCCTGGGCCTATTTTTGGTTCAGCGGCATTCTGTCTTCCTTCCTGGACAACGCGCCGACCTATCTGGTGTTCTTCAATCTGGCCGGCGGCGATGCGGCGCAGCTGATGACCCAATTGGCCCCCACGCTGGTGGCCATCTCGGCCGGCTCGGTTTTCATGGGTGCCAACAGCTACATCGGCAATGCGCCCAACTTCATGGTCAAGGCCATCGCTGAGGAGCGCGGCATTGCCATGCCCAGCTTCTTTGGCTATATGGCCTGGTCGGGCGCGGTCTTGATCCCCTTGTTTGTCGTGATGAGCCTGATCTGGTTCTGAGGAGCGCGCCGCATGCCGACCCCCATGACTTCGAAACCGCGCGTGCTGCTGGCCCGGCGGATTTTTCCGGACATTGCCGCGCGCATGGCCGAGGCTTTTGAGCTCGACTATGCCGACGACGACCAGCCTCTGAGTCCCGAGGCGCTGCGCCAGCGCCTGCAAGGCAAGGCCGGCCTGTTTGCCTCGGGCACCGAACAGATCACCGCCGAACTGCTCGATGCCTGCCCCGAGTTGCGCGTCATCAGCCTGATGACGGTGGGCTACAACAATGTGGACCTGGCCGCCTGCAGCGCGCGCGGCGTGCGCGTCAGCAATGCGCCCGATGTGCTGACCGAAACCACGGCCGATTTCGGCTTCGCTCTGATGATGGCCGCCGCCCGGCGCATCAGCGAGAGCGAGCATTACCTGCGCCGCGGCGACTGGAAGCAGTGGCGCGTGGACTTGTTTGCCGGCGCTGACATCCACGGCAGCACCTTGGCCATCTTGGGCATGGGCCGCATCGGCCAGGCCATCGCCCGGCGCGGCGCCCTGGGCTTCGGCATGAAGGTGATTTATCACAAGCGCAGCCGGCTCGCGCCCGAGCAGGAGGCGCCGATCGGCGCGCGCTGGGTCAGCAAGGAGGCGCTGCTGCGCGAGGCGGACCACCTCGTCATTGTCGTGCCCTACACGCCGGCCTCCCACCATCTGGTGGCAGAGCAAGACCTGGCCCTGATGAAGCCCAGCGCCACGCTGACCAATATCGCGCGCGGTGGCGTGGTGGACGATGTGGCCTTGGCACGCGCCCTGCAGCAAGGGCGCCTGGCGGCGGCCGGCCTCGATGTCTTCGAGGGCGAGCCGCAGGTGCACCCGGAACTGCTGGCCTGCAGCAAGGTCGTGCTCACGCCGCACATTGCCAGTGCTTCGCTGCCGACGCGTCGTGCGATGTGCGAACTTGCAGAAGCCAATTTGCGCGCGGCTTTCAGCGGGTCTCCGATGCCGACACTGCTCAATCCCTAACCCGCCTGCTGCGCGGCGCGCCCGCGTGTCTGAAAGTGAGCCAAACTTCGCTTGAAATCAAGGCAGAATCGCCCCCCGGCCGCATGCAGTGATGTGCGGTGACACAAAAAAGAGGAGGGTCATATGCTTCGGAAAAACAAAAAAACCGATCGAATCGCCCGGCTTGCCCGTGCAGAAAACAGGGCGGGCTCAGCCTGGCCGGCTTGGTCTGCCGCCTGGATTCTGTTGTCTTGCCTGGGCGGCGCGGCCAGGGCCGAAACGGCCGAGGGCGTGAGCCCGGCGCCGCGTACCGTGGCCGTGATCGCGGCCATTGGCGACCGCATCACCATCGTGCGACAGCGCGAACAGACAGGCACCCACCTGGCGCCCTACACGCGCAAGGAAGTGCGCCTGGACCCCGTGGTGCTGAACCGGCTGGTGCTGGAGGGCATTGACGAGGGTTTCAAACAGAGCGAGCCGCAAACCCGCCGTGTGCTGCTGGACTGGCTGCCGCCTGACCAGGCCATGGCCTACGTCGATGAGAAGCGTTACGTCCAGCGCGAGGAGCGCTTGGAGTCACTGCTGATCGAGCACCTGCGCGCCGCGCCCGAGCGCAGCCAGTGGGATGAGATCGTGGCCGTCTTGCCAAAATGGCATATGTCCAGCGTCAAAGGCATGGGGGAACGCCTGGCGGGCATCGGCATCTATATCCAGCCTCTGGCACGCGAGCGCTACACCGGCCTGGAGTCCTCGGGCAATGGTGATTTGAATCTGCAGGCCGAGGGCCAAGCCGATGGGGACTACCAGACCATCGACCCGAAGACCGGCGAAAAGGGCTCCAGCTCGATGTTTGTCGCGGTCTTCATGTACTTCCAGACGGTGACACTGGATGCGCGCACCCTGACGGTGAAGAAGCGCGAGGTGCGTCGCGACAGCGTGCGCTACCACGACCCGAACTCGACCGCGATCAACATCGGTCGCATGTTCGATTCGGGCTTCCTGTCCCAAGCCCTGAGCAATGTCGTGCAGCGCTCGTCGGAGCGCGCCGTGACCGGCGACGTCACCGTCAGCCCGGCGCGCAAGCTCGAAGCGCCGGCCGCACCGACGAAGCCTTGAAGAAGCACTGAACGCGGCGCCCGGCCCGGGCGCTTGCGCTCACTGCCCCGCGGGCGGCTGCCAGAGTTCGATGCGGTTGCCGTCGGGGTCCATGACCCAGCCGAATTTGCCGTACTCGGATTCGTCCACCTTGTCGTCGACCTGGCAGCCCTCGGCGCGCAGTAGAGCCAGCAGGGCGTGCAGATCGGCCACGCGGTAGTTCACCATGAAGGGGGCCGTGCTGGGGTCGAAGTAGCGGCTGCTGGCTTCGAAGATGCTCCAGACCGTGCTGCCCTGGCCTTCGGGGTTGTGCTCGCCGCGCCAGCGAAAAGCGCTGCCGCCCCAGGCTTCGATGGGGATGCCCAAGTGGCGCTGGTACCAGGCGCGCATGAGTTCGGGCTGGGCGGACTTGATGAAGATGCCACCGATGCCGGTGACGCGGTTCATGTTGCTCATGTTGCTCATGGGGCGGGCTCCTGATTCAGTGCTTGCGCTTCGCTGTCCGTACAGCAGCCTTGGGTTTGGCCGCGGGCTTCTTTTCGGCTTTGGCGGGCTTGGCTTCTTTGCTGGGCTTGGCAGCTTTGGGGGCTTTCGCGGGCTTGGCAGGCTTGGCCACGCTGGCCTTCTTGTCTTTCTTCTTCGGTGCCAGCGCAGCGGCCGGCATGGCGCGGCCAAGGCTGGCGAGCTCGGCCTGGCCCAGGATGCCCAAGGCTTTGGCATAAAACGCCTTGCGGTCCTCCAAGCCGCGGTTGCCGCCGTTGACCGTGTAACTGATGAACTCGACGGGTGACAAATCCAGCACGCTACCGCGGTACTTCTTTTTCAGGCGGTCGCTGTCGGGGTGGTTGGCGGCGTCGTTGAGGTTGCGGGTCAGCCAGTATTCGCAGGCGCTCCAAACTGCCATCTCGGGCTCTTCCAGAAGCTCGGGCTTGTTGATGAACAGGTCGCGCGAGCCTTTTTTGATGCCGAGCTGCAGGTAGTTGGCCCGGCCCGTGGTCTGGAAGATGCCGCGGCCGCGGAAGCGCTCGCCGTCGCCGGCCTGCGTGTTGCCCAGGTCGGCGCGGCCCTCGTAGGCCTTGCCCGAGGCGTACTCGCGCAGAGTCTTGAAGTGATCCGTCTCGTGGCAGGCCTGGGCCAGGAAATGCGCGAACTCCTGGGCCGTGTCGATCTGGTACTGCGGGCACAAGGTATTCATCCACTCGGCCAGGGCCGGCATCAGGGCCGTCTTGCGTCCAGCGATCTGGGCCAGGTGTTCAGCGGTGATGGCAAGTGTCATGGCGGTGGGGCTCCGGGTGATGGGGGGCAGTGGGCTGCAGAGCTGGCCCAGGCCGGTCTCGCAGTGCTGGGCCATCATCGGGTGCTCAGAGCATTCGACCAACCCCTAGCCCGGATGTTTCACGAGGTCGGCCCAGGCCGGTCCGCAGAACCGATGAGCACGATGGTCTCTCGCTTCGACCTTCGATCCATTTTGGACACTGGGCCTACGCGGGCTTGCGCGGCCCAGACCTTGCCCCTGACGCCTCAACTCCTCGCCGATGCCACTGGGCATCGGCTGCGGCCGTCTCGGCGCCACTGGCCGCGGCCTGGACGCACGCAATTCCCGCGTCCCCCGTGAAATATCCGGGCTAGCACTCGCACCCGGCCGCCCATGCCCTAGGGCATCAAAGCGTGTTGAGCTTCGCAAGTTGCGCGCCGTGCTTGGTGTCCTCTCATGAGCGCCTTTGGCGCGTGCCGACAGCCGGTGCAGACGGCCTTCCTTTCGTACGTCGAGTCCAGGCAGGCCAGCACCTTGGCATCCCATGTGCCGCCCTTGAGTTGGATCGCTTGCATGCATTGGACTTCGTGGTGCTGAGCGGCCTACCGGTTTCGGTGGCTTCGGTCATCCGGGTGCCAAGAATGACCGGCTCCAATGTGCTCGGAGCTGTCACTTGATGCTGGCGTTAGGCCGAGAACGGGTATCAGCCGGTCCACCGCCTTGTCCGGCATCTCTGTCGCTTATGAAAGGCTGCGCGCTGCAGCTAGAAACACGGCCAATCAGGGGGCTGGTGATTTCCGACGCTACCAGGTTGAAAGTCAGACCCTTGAAACCGGGGGCGTGAAGATCCAACTGCGTCAGCTGGCTGTCCCGAGCAATACCGAACTCCAAGACCTGGTTGAGCGCGGGCAGGGGGCGAAACCCTTTGCGGCGAATCTCCGTATGTTGCGGACCCCAGTGAGTGCATCGGGCGCCTTGCTCGGCATCCAAGCCTGAGTCGGCGCCGCCCTCAGGGCGTGGCGCTTTGACGCGGCCTGCCCGATTCAGGCCGCCCAGCCCCTGCTGCGGGCCCCTGCGCGGCCTTGGCACGCAGGGGCTTTTCCTTACCAGCTGTAGCGCAGCGCGACACCGCCCGCCTGCGTGCGGGTGTCTCGACCGTACTCCGCTTGCAGGTTGAACTCCACAGCCAGTGAGGGGCTCAAGCGCAGTTCGGCCTGGCCGGACAGGATGGCCAGATCGGGTGTGGGCATCAAGCCACTGACGCTGAAAGGGCGTCCGTTGAGGGTCTTGAATGCGGCAACCATGCGGTGCTCGCTCCAGGCCTCGTGGGCCCAACCCAGGCGTCCCTTCAGCTGGAGCGAGGCGCCGCTTCGCAGCATCATGCGCCCCTCTACCGCGGCGCCCAGCTCACTGCGCACTTGGGTGAATGCGCTGCGTTGGTAGCTCAGTGCCAGGTGGGGCTGGGCCGAGGCCTCCTCGTCATGCGCCTGGATCGTGAAGTGCTGCAGTTGCAAGGCTGCAAAGGGGGCGATGCGCCATCCTGGCGGGTTGATGCGCAGGCCCGTCTCGATCCGCGCACCCCAGGCCTCGGTGCGCATCTGGGCCTGGTGGTAGGCGCTTGTCAGTTCAAAGCGACGCTCGGTATCCAGCGTTTGGCGTGAATGCGTCAGCGAGCCCGTCAGGTACACCTGGCCCCAGCGGCTGTCCGCCTGGCGCACCGCATAGGCGCCCAGCTGAACGCCAGGCCCGCGCGCTTGGTAGCCGTGGGACATCTCCAGGCTGGAGCGGTTGCTCGAGAGCGCGGCGCCCACCATCGTGTTGGCGTCGAGCGAAGTTTCAAGCCCGAAGGCCAGACCGCCCAACTGGGCCTTGACATCCGAGCTGCCTGCGCCGTCGTAGCTGGCGCTGTGGCGTTCACCCAGGGCCTGGACCCAGGCATGCCGTGTCAGCTGACTCGATGAAGGTGCGGCGGGCAGGGCGCCCAGGCGGTCCGTCAGCAGGCGCCCGAACAGGGTGCTCAGCCGAGTGCCTACCGTCGCCACCGTGGTGGCACCGGCGCCGCTGAGGTCCCAGTACACCTGGTGCAGCGCCTCAGGGCTTGAGAGGGTCACCAGGCGGGCGGTCAGCTCGCGGTAGTTGTCGCGTGACTCCGACTGGGCGGAGGCCAGCAGGTCGCCCAGGCGCTGCACGTCCTCGTTCATGCCCTCGGGGCTGAAGTCGGCATGCACGCTGAACCCCAGCTTGCCATCCTGGGGGTGCAGGCGGAAGTCCAGAATGGCCGTGTCGGCCACGGACAAGGCACTGGCGTCCAGGCCCCCGCCCGCGCTGAAGATGGTGCCCAGCGAGTGCGTGCCCGGCGTGATCACGTGAGCGGTCTGCAGGACCGGTTGCAGGCGGCCCTTGAGGGTGGCGTTGCCTGTGACGTGCAACTGATCGGCCACCCCGCTGGCATGGTCCATGCGCAGCGCCAGCGTGCCGCCTTCCCCTTGAATCAGATGACCGTCGATGCGCGTGGCAGCACCGGTCTCGCCGCCGTGCATGATCGTGCCCTGGTTGTGCAGCGTGCCACTGCCACCGAGGTTGAGCGTGCCACCGTGCAGCATCTTGCCGCCGCTGTGGTTGTGCACCTCGTTGCGCGCGCCCTCGGTCAGGTGCAGGTCACCCAGCAGCTCACCATGGTTGTGGATGGCGATGTCGCCTCCGGTGGTCTGCACTGCGCGACCGGCGTGCCCGTCGGCGCTGCCCACGTGCCCCCGGTTGTGCAGCTCGTTGATGGGGCCTTCGAAGTACATGGCGGCGACTCCGCTGCCACCCACCAAGCTTGCACCCTCGCCGACCTCGACAACCGGGTCGGTCGAGGATGAGCCCCATAAGGCGTGTGCGTCTCGGCCTGAGGCCGTCACCTTCACACCGGCGGCGTAGTTCACCTTCACATCGCCGCTCTTGCCGGAACCGCCTTTGTAGGTGGTGGTCTGAGTTCCGCTGGCGACGATGCCGCCGCCGCCGGCGATCGACTGCGCCACGATGGCGTGAGCGCCATTTCCGCTGGTGCTGATGTCCGCAAACACATTGACGGTCACGGCCCCGGCGTCTCCACTGCCCTTGTTGTAGGTCACGTTCAGGGCATTGCCCACGCCGATCACGGCGCCGCCACCGCCTCCCACGCTCTGGGCCAGGATGCCGTAGGCGTTCACACCCGAGGTGCGGATGGGGGCGTAGCTGTTGACCTCCACCGTGCCGCCATGGCCGCCGCTGCCGCCCGCGCCGAGTGTGGCGCTGTTGTAGGCATAGGCCAGGCCGCCGCCATTGCCCACGCTCTGCGCGACGATGCCGATCGAGCCGGCCCCTGTGGTGCTGATGGCTGCGCGGTTGTTCACGAGCACGGCCGGCTTGGACCGCTGATCCTCGCCCGGGTAGGCGGGGCTGCCGGGCCGGCCGCCCAGCTTGGCGTCGCTGGCCAGCGCCAGGCTCAAACCGCCACCGCCGCTGACCGTCTGGGCCACCAGGGCCGGCGCCATATCGCCCCGGGTGCTGATGCTGCCGCCGTCCAGTTGGGCCGTCACGAGGCCGCTGAACTTCCAATCGTTCTTGCCAGTGGCCGTCGAGCCCAGGTTCATGGTGCCGCTGAAGCCCTGGCCCAAACGTCCCGCCGCCAGGGCCACGCCGCCGCCATTGGAGACGCTTTGCACCACCAGCCCGGCCGAGTGCAGGCCGCTGGTGCTGATCGACGGGCTGCCGCTGACGCTGGCATCGAAGGCGCGGCTGCCACTGCCGGTCTGTCCCAGTTGGCCGCTCAGGGTGGCGTTGGTGCTGGCCGCACTGCCGGGCGCCGCCACGGTCGGCGCCACCCAGGAAAACACACCGCCGCCGCCCGCCACGCTTTGCGCCAGCACACCCAGGCTGCCTGCGTCGCCGGTGCTGATGGCTCGCGAGCCCAGATTCACCCGGGCGGTGCCGCCGTCACTGCTGCCATCGGTGCCGCCGAGCTGGAAGCTCAGGTCCACCCGGCTGGCCTGAGTCAGGTTGGTGTGGGCAAAGTAGCCGCCCCCACCGCCAATGCTTTGCGCCACGAGTACGGGCGCGTTCATGCCGCTGGTGCTCCAGGCCTGCGAGCCTTTGGATGCATCCACGCTGACGGCCGCACCGGTGGACAGGTTCGTGCTGCTGGCCGCGGTCAGCTTGTGGGTGACGCTGCCGGTGACCCAGTAGTGGTCCCCGACCAGGCCGCCGCCCGCCCCGATGCTCTGTGCCACCAGGCCGGCGGCCCCATGGCCTTGTGTGCTGATGGCCTGGGCGGTCCAGACGGTCACGTCGCTGCCGATGGCACCGCTGCCGCGCAAGGTGGTCTGCAGCGGGTTCTCCGGGCTGAGCACCAGCCCGCCGCCTCCGCCAATGCTCTGGGCCACCAGGCCGTGGCCGAGTGCGCCACGGGTGCGGATGCTGCCCAAGAGCGCCACATCGCCGCTGCACTGGCCGGTGCTGTCCAGCCCATTGCACAGCCGCACCACGCCGCCGTTGGCAAAGCCCGGCGCGCCACCCAGGGTGGCCGACCCGAAGGAGGTCGACATGCCGCCGCCGCCGCCGATGCTCTGGGCCACCAGGCCCGCGGCCCCCGTGCCGCCGGTCTCCACCGCAGCGCTGCTGGACAGCAGCACGCGAGCGCCCGCCTTGGCCTGACTGTTCCCCAGGACGGTGCCGCTGGCCCGGCTGAGGTTGAGACCGCCACCGCCGCCGATGCTCTGCGCCACCGCCGCATGCGCCAGGTTGCCGGAGGTGCTGACGCGCTGACCCAGCACCAGCTCCACCGTGCCGCCCGCGCCGCCTTTGCCGCCGCTGCCGCCCAGGTTCACGCTGCCGCTGAAGGCGCTGCCCTCGCTGGACGAGGTGGCCGCTGCACCCACGCCGCCGCCGCCGCCCACGCTCTGGGCCAGCAGGCCCACGGCAAGGTGTCCTGCGGTGCTCACTGTCTGGTCTGACATCAGCCAGGTGCTGCCGCCATCGCCCCCGTCACCGCCGCTGCCGCCCAGCTGGCTGCTGATCGAGACGCTGCCCAAGCTGCCGGACTGTTGCCAGGCGGCCGCCCCCCCGACACCGCCGCCGCCACCAATGCTCTGTGCCATGACCCCGAAGGCGGCCAAGCCCTGCGTGCTGACGCTGGAATTGATCTGACGCATATCCAGCGTCAGCGCACCACCGTTGCCGCCGGTGCCGCCAGCGCCCCCCAGGTTGAGCCCCAGGCTGTAGCTGCTGCCGTTGGTGGTGTTGCTGCTTTGGCTGCTGCCGCCAACGCCGCCGCCGCCGCCGATGCTCTGGGCCATCACCGCGGTGGCGAAATGCCCCCGGGTGGCCAGTGTCGTCGTGCCGGTGCCGGTGGCGCTGACGCTGACCGTGCCGCCCTGGCCGCCGCCACTGCTGCCGCTTTGGCCACCCAGCGCGAGGCTGACGAACTTCGTGCTGTCGCCACTCGTGCTGCTGCTGGCGCTGCCGCCGCTGCCACCGCCGCCGCCAATGCTTTGCACCAAGAGGGCGCGGGCTGCTTCGGCCTCGGTCTTCACGCTGCCAGAGAACAGCGCGACCGCGACATCGCCACCTTTGCCGGATGCGCCGCCCTGGCCACCCAGGGCGAGGGATGCCGAGGCTGTTCCTGTCGATGCGCTGCTCGACGCAGCGCCTCCGGTACCACCGCCACCCCCAACGCTTTGCGCCACCAGGCCATCCGCGCCCCAACCGCTGGTGCTGATGCTGCCACCGCTGTTGACCTTGACGATGCCGCCATCTTGGCCGCTCCCCGCCTTGCCGCCCAAGGCCAGGCTGGTGTTGCTGTTGCCGGCATCGGCGCTGGTGGCGCTGGTGCTACCTGCCACGCCGCCGCCGCCGCCCACGCTCTGAGCCATCAAGCCCTGAGACATCAGGCCACTGGTTTGCAGCTGGGCGCTGCTGGCCAGGTCCACCGATACATTGCCGCCCCGACCGCCGCTGCCACCGCTGGCGCCCAGCGCCAGGCTCACCGCATGGGCGCCGCTGCTGGCGTTGGTGCTGCTGCTGCCGGCCTCACCGCCACCCCCGCCGACACTTTGTGCGAACAAAGCGGACGAGCGCGGCCCGAGGGTGCTGATCGATGCAGCGATGGAGAGTCGGACATCACCCCCGTAGCCGCCGCTGCCACCGCTGCCGCCCAATGCGGCTGCCACCGCCACACCGCTGGAGGCAGAAGCCGAACTGCTGCCATTGCCCGTGCTGGCGCTGTTGTCACTGCCACTGGCGTCACCCGCCGTGGCTGCCGCGCTGACGGCTCCGCCGCTGCCACCGCCGCCGCCCACACTCTGGGCGAACACGCCATGCGACTGCACCCCCCGGGTGCTGATGCTGCTGCCCAGCGCAGTGCCGCAGCTCCCATCGGACTGGCGTGTGCCACATACCGTCACCGCTCCGCCGTGGCCGCCGCCACCCGCGGTGCCCCCCAGCCCCATGGCCACCGAGGCCGAACTGCCTTGGCTGGCCGTGGAGGTGGACGAGCCCCCGTTGCCGCCACCGCCGCCCAGGCTTTGCGCGATCAGCCCGGACGACAAGGCGCCCCGCGTGCTGAGGTTGCCGGCGCTGGCATGCACCACCACCGTGCCGCCGTCTCCACCGCCAGCGCCCAAGCCACCCAGCGAGATGGCCACGCTGCTCTTGGCCGCATCGGCATTGCTGCTGCTGCTTCCCCCTTGGCCACCGCCGCCGCCCACACTCTGGGCCAGCAGGGCCGGGGCGTGGGCGATGCTGTGAACCACACCGTCTTCCACCGCGAGGCCTGTGCTCACGCTGCCGCTGTGCTGCACCACTACCGAGCCACCATGACCTGCCTTGCCACCCGCTCCCCCGAGGGCGAGGCTGGCTGCGTAGCCGGTGCTGGCCCCTGCGGCGCCTCCCTTGGTGGGGGTGCTGCCGGACACGCTGCCCGCGCTGGCCGAGTTGCTCTGGTTGTTGGGCGATGAACTGGCCGTGCCGGTGCTGGCACTGGTTTTGCCATCGTCTGCGGCCGGTGTCACGCTGGCGGCCGTGCTGGCCGCCCCCCCATTGCCACCGCCCCCGCCCACGCTCTGGGCGAACAGCCCACCGGCGTTACCCTGCCAGGTGCTGACGCTGCCGGTGTTGATCAAATTGACGCTGCTGCCACTGCCACCGCCGCCGCCGCTGCCGCCCAGACCCAAGGAGGCGGCGGCCTTGCCGCCGGCCTGTGAGGTGGCGCTGACCGAGCCGCCGTCACCGCCGCCGCCGCCCACGCTTTGAGCAAAGACGCCCAGGGACTGGGTTCCGGCCGTGCCGATGCGGCCGCTGTTGCGCACCTGCACCGAGCCCGCGTCGCCGCCGGTGCCGCCGCTGCCTCCGAGGCTGACGGCGACTGCACTGTTGCCGCCCTTGGCATTGCTGGTGCTGCTGCCGCCGTGACCGCCACCGCCGCCCACGCTCTGCGCATACAGACCGGCCGACAGATCGCCCAAGGTGCTCACCAGCGCGCTGCTGTCCACCGCCACGGCGCTGCCTTTGCCGCCCAGGCCACCGGCGCCGCCGATGCTGAGGGAGGCCCCCACGCCGTTGTCGTTCTTGGCGCTCGAGCTGCTCGGGGCGCCGTTGTCTTGGCTGAACTTCTGCGCCACGGCCACCGTGGCATTGCCCACGGTCGAGCCCACCAGCCCGGTGTACGCCGCGACACCGGCCGCCTCCACCGCGCCCTGTGAGCCGTCTGCGGAGGCCGATGCCGAGCCGCCATGACCACCGCCGCCGCCAATGCTCTGTGCCAGCACCCCAGGCGACTGCGCGCCCGTTGTGTTGAGGGCGCCAGTGGGGGTCACCACCACCATGCCGGCATCGCCGCCGCCGGCGCCAAAGCCGCCGACGGCCACCGAGGCCGCGTGCTGGTTGCTGACGGCGCTGGCAGAAGCGGCACCGCCCTGACCGCCGCCGCCGCCGATGCTTTGAGCCACCATGGCGGGGGCCTGCTGACCGAAGGTGCTGACGCTGGGCAAGGTCACTTTGTTGACCGGGGTGCTGCCCGCCGCTGCGCTGGCAGAGCGCCCCTCGGCCTGACCGGTGGTGATCCAATGCACCGTGGCGGCGCGGGTGTCGTCACCAAAGCTGGCCCGCAGGTCGGCATAGTTGGCCAGGTACTGGGCCGGATTGAAGCTGCTGGTCACGCGACCTTCCCCATACCCCCAGTCCCGGTAATGCCGCAGCCCGGCGAGCGGATCGTTGCCCAGGGCACGGATCAAGTCGGGGTGGGACGCGATGTAGATCAGCGGGTCCACGAAGGCATTCGCGCTGTCGGTCAGCGCGAGTGCGACCGGGGTGCTGCCGGCGGGCGCGCTCGCGCTGCGGCCCTCGCTGACGCCGGTGCTCACGTAATGATTGGTGGCTGCCGCCAGGTCGCCGTTGAACGAGGCTTGCAGGTCGCTGTAGTTCGCCATGTACTGCGCCGCATTGAAGCTCTGCGTGGGACGGCCCTCGCCGAAGCCCCAGTCGATGTAGTGCTTGAGTGCAGCCGCTGGGTTGTTGCCGTAAGCCTTGAGCAGGTCGGCGTTGCTGGCCAGATAGGTTTGTGCATCGAAGTTCAGCAGCGCATTGCCCGCGTTGCTGCCGCTGCCGCCGCCACCGCCAATCGCCACAGCCGCTGCTGCGGAGCCGGCGATGGCGTGCGAGCTGGCCGCGCCCCCCTGGCCGCCGCTGCCGCCGATGCTCTGCACCAGCACACCCGCTGCACGGTCGCCTTGGCCGGCCGCGCCCGAAGCGCTGTTGCGGCTGGGCACGCCCGTTTGCACGGCATCCAGCAAGCGCACTGCGGCCTCGGCTCCGGCGCCTCCGGCAGCTCCCTTGCCGCCCACCGTCACAGCGGCGGCCATGCTCTTGTTGTTGGGGTCGCCCCCAGAGGCTGAGGCCGCGATCGCGGCGGTGGCTCCACCCTGGCCGCCACCACCGCCGATGCTCTGAGCCACCACGCCCACCGCCCCTTGACCCTGGGTGATGACGGTGCTGCGCCCCACCACGGCGACGTTGCCGGCGTTCTGGCCACTGCCTCCCGTGGCACCTGCCGCCCCCGCCGCACCGACGGAAACCGCCATGGACGGGTTGCCCGTCGATGCGCTGGCCGACAGGGCCGAGCCGCCATTGCCGCCGTTCCCCCCAATGCTCTGCGCCAGCAGGCCGAATGACTGCTGGCCGCTGGTGAGCACCGGCGCATCGGCCTTGATGTTGACCGTACCCCCTTGTCCGCCCGTGCCGCCCGTGCCGCCGATGCTGGTTGCCATCGCCACGATGGTGGTGGCCGAACCTGCGGCGCTGAAGCCGCCGCTGCCACCGTTGCCACCGATGCTTTGAGCCGCCAGGCCTGGGGCCATGTGTCCGCTGGTTTGCACGGGTAGGCGGGCCGTCATGGCCACCAGACCGGCCCTGCCACCGGCGCCACCCGCGCCACCCAGGGAGACGGAGGGCGCTGCCGCCATGCTGACCGAAGCACTGGCGGCCCAGCCGCCTGTTCCGCCCGAACCGCCCAGGCTTTGCCCCAGCACGCCAGGCGATTGGTCGCCCTCGGTGACCAGCCGCTGCTCGGGGCCATGGACATGCAGCCAGACATCCCCACCGGTGCCACCCTTGCCACCGCCGCCACCCAGGTTGGCGGCCAGGCTCAGCCCGCCGGCCAAGGCACCGGCCAGGGTGTGCCCCCCATTGCCGCCATTGCCGCCGAGGCTCTGGCCTTGAATGCCAGGAGAAAAGGCACCGCGGGTGAGCAGGCTCGCGCCATGGTCGATGCTGACCGTGCCGGCGCTGCCGGCATTGCCACCGCCACCGCCCACGGCCAGCGCGACACTGCCTTGAAAGGACAGCGCACCTGCGGCGCTGAAGCCGCCTTGGCCACCGCCGCCGCCGATGCTCTGCGCCAGGATGCCCGGGGCATGCCCGACCTGGCTGGATTGAGCCGCGATCGCACCGGTGCTGTTCACCTGCACCGAGGAGGCCGCCGCCCCCGAGCCGCCGCTGCCCCCCGCGCCGATGCTGATGCTGCCCATACCCGCCACGGTGCCGGCGATGGCATGGCCACCCGAGCCGCCGCCGCCGCCAATGCTCTGGGCCAGCAGCACCGGGGCACCTCCGCCCTGGGTGGTCAGCGCCCCCTTGTTGGTGACGTTGACCGTTCCTGCATGGTTGCCCGAGCCGCCGCTGCCGCCCACGCTGACCGCGCCGGCCACGAACTCCGCGCCGGACAGTGCCACCGAGTAGCCGCCATGGCCGCCACCGCCGCCAATGCTCTGGGCCACCAGGGCGCTCGCACCGCTGCCCTGGGTGGTGATCGCGCCGCGTCCGTAAGTCGGATTGCTGCTGCTGTCCTCATTGACGAGGGTCACGTTGCCGCCGGTTCCACCGGTGGCACCATTGCCGCCGACCGCCAGGGAGCCGGCATAGCGTCCGGAGACCGCCAATGTGATGGCCGATCCCCCATTGCCGCCGCCGCCACCAATGCTCTGTGCTACCAGACCTTGTGATCCTTCGCCGCTGGTGTTGATCAGGCCACCGGGGTTGTGGACCGCCACAGCACCGGCAGATTGACCACTGCCCGCTTTGCCGCCCACACCCAAAGAGGCGGAGCTGCCGGTGTAGGCCAGGCTCATGTCCATGGTGCTGCCGCCGGAGCCGCCACCGCCGCCGATGCTCTGCGCCAGCAGCCCAGGTGATTGCGCCCCGGAGGTGCTGATGCTCTGTCCGTTGCTGCTGGCAAAGACCTGACCCCCGGTGCCTGCCGCGCCGCCGCTGCCGCCAAACCCAAGCGACTGCGAGCCGATCAGGCTGCCGGACAGCGACATGGCGTAGCCGCCAGCGCCCCCGCCGCCGCCAATGCTCTGGGCCACGATGCCAGGCGAGGCGAGGCCGGTGGTGGTGATGCGGAAGTCCGTTCGGACCGCGGTCAGTACAGGGGTTCCGGCGCAGGGGCTGAAGCTGGAGGAGAGGGCGCTGTAACTGTTGCAGTTCACCAGCACGTTGCCGCCGTTGCCACCGCCTCCGCCGGCACCCCCATGAGACACGGCGGCACTGTCGCCGGCCAGGGCCGTCGCATACGCAAGGGCCCCGCCAGCACTGCCCCCGCCGCCGCCAATGCTCTGGGCCAGCAAGGCCGGGGAACTGATCTCGGCGGTTCCGAGGTGACCGACGTGGGTCACCAGCACCTGCGCGCCAACGCCGCCACTGCCGCCGGTTCCGCCAACGGCCATGGCCGAGGCGTTGCCGAAAATGGTCGTGGCCTTGCCTTTGGCTTTGGCAAAGCCGCCCACGCCGCCACCGCCGCCGATGCTCTGGGCCACCAGCGCGATCGCACCACCTGCGGTCGAGTCATCGGCCGCCCAGCGGTCCTGGCCGTTGCAGGCGACGCCGGTGCACAGGCTGTTCCAGTTGATGACGGTCACGGCGCCACCGTCACCGCCCGCGCCGCCGGCGCCGCCGACGGCCGTGGTCTTGCTGCCGCTGGAAATGGCCATGCCGCCCGAGCCGCCGCCACCGCCAATGGCCTGGGCGAACAAGGCGGTGCTCGCGGGACTGAACACAGAAACCGATCCGGTGTTGTTCACCACCACGGCGCCCGCATGCCCGGCTGCCCCACCATCGGCACCCAGGATGTGAAGCCCTGCACTGGCGCCGGCATGGCCGCCGCCGCCGCCGACCGACTGCGCTGCGAGGCCGAATCCGCCCGCGGGATTGCAGTTCGTGGTGACACTGTCGTTGCAACCCACGCGGGACCCCGATCCGACCTGCAGCGCCCCCGTGTTGTCCACGGCCAGGGTGCCGCCATTGCCGCCCGTGCCGCCACTGCCGCTGTGGCTTTTGGTGTTCTCACCACCGTCACCGCCAAAGCCGCCAATGCTCTGTGCAGACATCGCGTTACCGCCGTCGGTCAGGATCTTGCCGGTGTTGCGCAGCACCACGCTTCCACCGGCCCCACCACTCTTGCCACTGCCCGCGTTGGCTTTGTTGGCGGCATCACCGCCGGTGCCACCGGCGCCGCCACCGCTTTGTGCCACCAGCCCCAGCGCACCGAGCCCACCGCTGACCTGCATGGACAGCGCGTTCTCCAGCCGGACATTGCCGCCAGCACCGCCTGCCCCGCCATCGCCGCCCTTGTAGTCGTCTTTGCCGCGGGTGTTGTCGCCACCATTGCCGCCCGATCCACCATGGCTGACCGCCACCACGCCGGTGCTTGCGACGCTGTAGATGGCTTCTGCCGGGTTGGCACCGGGCTTCACGAACACGGTCACAGAGCCGCCTGCACCACCAGGCTGACCGTTAAAGTCACCCTTGCCGCATTGGCCGGAAGGGTCCCCATTGCCGCCTTTACCGCCATAGCCGCCGCTGCTGCTCACGCCGATGAGCGTGCCCGGGTAAACCAAGGACATCAGGCTCAAATTGACTGTCTCGTCAATCGAGGGCCCGACACCACCCGCCGTACCCGGCACGGGGCCACTGACGCAAGAGCCACCGCCGACCGCATCCTTGCCCGCGGTGCCATTGGCGCCACTGCGCGCATCGGCGAAGTGGTAGCTGGGGCCGGTAGTGACCGCCTGTGGCCAGGCTGCAGTCGGTGCGCACAGGCACAGAATGCCCCAGCCTCGCGCCAGCATCAGCCGACGCAAGGGGCGATTGGCAAAAGCCGCGTGAGACGCGTGCGCGTTCGTGACGAGTTTGGCGGCAGAGGAAGCGATACGTGGAGTCATGGCAGAGGACGGCAGCTGAGGGCGGTTGCCTGGCACCGGGTCTGCCCTGATGCCTGCACAGTGGTGGGCGTCGGGCTGCACGGTGCAGGAGGCGGATTCGCTCACAATCTTAAGAAGGCCTCTTGAGCAGGAATCGCTCAGTTAGCGGGCCCAAAAAAGCACTTTTCGCCTCATCTGCTGATGGCGCACACCAAGTCTTGGGGGCGTTGAGAGCTTGTGACCCTGCCTCTGTGGTGCTGGCCCGTGCCGCTTGACGCTACAGGAATGTCCGGCAAGGGCATTGCTGCCCCTGACGATCAAAGACCGACGGGCTTCTTTTGGTAGAGCCGGTCATTGAAGCCGGATCGCCTCCACGGCTGGCGCAGCCCCTGTAGCGTCAGCCCCTCCGAGACATTGATCTGCCTTGCGCGCCAGAGCCATGGCTTTGGCAGCTGACGCATCCCGCCTCAGCGCGAGCTGCGCTGCAACCGGATGCGGCAGCCCTCCGGCCCCCGGTGCGCCCAAGTGAAAGCGGCCCGGGCCTTACAGCAGGGTGTTTTCGCCGCCCTGCAGGTGCCGGTCTTCGAGCCGGCCATCCTGGGTCAGCCAGAGCTGGCCGCGCTGAACTTGCAGGCGGGCGCTCTGGTGGCGGCGCAGCTGCAGCAGCTGGCTGGCTGGCTGGCTTGCAAACTGAACGCATGAACCAAGCCTCCGTGGGCCTAAATTTTCCAATGTCCCTTCTTCTTGTAGCCGCTCGGCTTCAGCACAGCGAGATGTAGCGTCGAGAAGAGGTGGTCGCGGAGAGCAAGCGAACTCAAGCTGTTCCACCTTGGAGTTAGAACTCACGGCGACTGCGGACGACCCGCTGGCACTCGCACAAACGGAGTCGGTGTGAAGTCAGTCGAACCCAAAGATGCATCCCGGACTGCACGCGACCGAGTGCTTGGTGGGCACTTGCCTAGTGCCTCCGCAGACGCCTCAGGCGTGCTCTTGGAAAGCAAGAGCACTCCGGGAGCGGGTAGTGTCATGCCAAAGAAGTTCCTGCCGGTGCTCGTGGTGATGTGCAGCTTGCCGATGTTGACGACCTCTCCCGCTGCAAGCGTGAATGGCAGTTTGAACTGCCCTTCTTCGCGAATGGAATAGCCGCTACCTCCACCGGCAAAGTTGTAGAAGTCGTAGGTGTAAACCTCATACCGTCCTGCGGGCAGAGCAATGCAAAAGTGAAGCCCCTTCTCCTGTCGGTCGGGCCAGATGTAGTCGTGCGCAGTGTCTGTGCCAAACATCGATCCGGTGGTCCAGTTCAAGCGACCGCGAACTTCCTTGTCGGCAATGTTCCTGTAGTACGTAGAGATCGAGTTGAAAGCGTGGGAGCACTTGGATTCACGCGGCGTGCAATCGACAGCGTAGGTGCCAATGACGTACGCACGCTCGGGCTCTGGGATGGCTGCTAAGCGTTGGTTCATGATCTCGCTCGTTGTAGTGCACGCTGAGAGCGCAATCGTTGAGGCGCAGAGAAGCAGTGAAAACTTTTGGTGCATGGTGTTTGATCGAGGTTCTGAGGTACGACGTTGGAGCTGAGCTGAGCTGACGCTGCCGGCCGGGCGCTTGGGCCGCGAGTCGGACGATAGTCAGGGAAGCCTCACGGCCCAAGCGCCAGGCCAGTGAAGGTTCCATCGATATAAAGGTTATGCCTCACTGCTCGGCGCTCACTGGGAAGCTGTCGAGCGCTTCCAAGAACTGCTGAATCCCATTGCTTCGACGGGAGTAGCAGCGTGCGACAGGCATCCTTGTTCCTGCGTTCTTGATGCGCTGCTTCATCTTGGCGACTCGGTCTGACCAGGCTCCATCAAGTAGAACGAAGTCGCAGCAGTTCACCGGTACCGCCGCGTGAATCATGTCCATGACGTCGTTGTCAACGAGCGGCAAAGTCGGGTCAAGAATGAACTCTCGCATCAGTTCCGACATGATGACGGTCATGCGCGTGCGCTTGGTGGTTGGCCGCATGTTGCGGAGCGCTCGAACGTACTCGGCGTCGGCTCGTTGTACTTCAAACCCGGTGCGAATGAGATCAAGCGTTTCTCGCGTGACGATCTCCAGCAGCGAATAGTTGTCGCGAGCCATGGCAATGAAGCCTCGCATCGTGAATCCATGCGGTTCGTCTTGGGCTCGCTCTGCGAACAACTTCAACTGTGGCAAGTCAGCCGGCGGCCAGAAGCGCCGAGCGTTATCCTGTTCCAGCTGTTCTTGTTCTTGCAGCTTGTCGAACGCGAAGTCTGTCAGGAAGATGTTTGGCAGGAGCCGTTCGATGAACTCTTCTGCTGCTACCGTGTGGCGGCGATCGTCGTTCCGCGCGAACTCTGCGAAGGTGAAGTTCGAGAGTAGCAGCGTGCCGCCCTGCCTAAGCAATGCGGCTACCAACCTGTCCTGAAGTTGGCGCTCATCGGAGAAGAGCCGTATCGCCCAGTGGTCAAGGTAGACCGTTGGCGACGGGAATGATTGGCGCACCCTCGTTTGATCGCCCGATACATAGAACTCAATCGGCATGGTGAGCAGTATGCGGGAGGTTCATTTGTGACGCCTGGACAAGATGGCTTCGCGAACTCGGGCGGCCCGACTCCTGCGATGCCGTAGGTTGCAGGCACAAGGCCTGTAGAGCTACACCAATGCACCCGGCGGACGGGCTGCCGGGGCGTTGCAAGTTAGTGAGGAGTCGGGCCATGAGCAAATCTAGCATCTTGTTCGTCGGATTGGACGTCCACAAGGACAGTATCGACATCGCCGTGGCGGATGCGCCGCGCGACGGCGAGAACCGCCACATCGGCAGCATTGGCGGCGACCTCTCCGCGCCGGACAAGGCGCAGCGCAAACTCGTCAACCGCGGCCAGCCCCTGCACATCGTCTACGAGGCCGGCCCTTGCGGCTTTGTCATCTGGCGCCACCTCACAGCCCAAGGACTGCACTGCGAGGTGGTTGCCCCTTCGTTGATTGCGTGCCCCAGCGGTGACCGCATCAAGACCGACCGCCGCGACGCGATGCTGCTGGCCAAGTTGGCCCGCTCGGGTGACCTCTCGGTCGTGCGTGTGCCCGACGGGGTGGACGAGGCTATACGCGACCTGGTGCGCACCCGCGAGGACGCTGTGCGCGAGCAGCGCAACGGCCGCCGCCACCGCCTGAAGGCCTTGCCGCTGCGCAATGGCATTCCGTACACCGGCAAGTCCTCTTGGACGGCCGCTCAATTGAGCTGGCTGGCCAAGGTCAAGCTGGCCTACGCGGCCCAGCAGATCGCCTTCTAGGAATACCTGCATTCCATCACCGAGGCCGGCGCTCGTATTGCCCGTCTGGAGCAGGCCCTGCGCGATGCCTTCCCGGATTTGGGTTTGATGCCCACCATGCAGGCCCTGCAGGCGATGCGGGGCGTGCAGTTGATCGCCGCGATGACCCTGGTGGCCGAGCTGCAGGACTTTCTGCGCTTTGAGTCCCCGCGCCAACTGATGGCCTATCTGGGCTTGGTGCCGACCGAGTATTCCTCCGGCCCCAAATGCCGGCAAGGAGCCATCACCAAGGCCGGTAACAGCGCGGCTCGGCGCATGTTGGTCGAAGTGGCCTTGCCTCTTGACAGAGAGAAGCCATCTCAACGTACCAGTTCACCGGCTCTAGCAGGAAGGCGCCGTAAGCTTGGGCTGTGGTGATGCACCATGTGCCTCAGTCTCGGCTTGCGGCGATTGCCGTAGGGAGTCCAGTTGAGAAACGGGCTAGGCCGCACTGTGGGCAAGCGCCGAGTACTCGACTTCTCGCAGCTCACAGCCGTCGCTAGAGTATGACGGCGCGTAGACATATGACTCCTCATTGGGAGCCAACAGCCAAACTATGGCCGGTTTCGTCGCCAGCAGCGCCTTCCACTTTTTTGCTGAATTGATCGAGACTGTCTCTGCCGGCTCACCAGTGGATAGTTTCAGTAGGTCGGCCCTGAGGCGCCTCAGCTCCTCTCCGGACTTCTTCACCTCGCCAAGGATTCGGGGGGGGCTATCGCCGGTTGCTTCGTGGGCAGCCAAATCAAAAGCCCAACCTTTGGGCTGCATGCCCAACTGCTCCTTTGGCCACCCGTGCACAAGGTGTAGGCGGGCCAGTGCTGCGAAGGTGATTACAGGTTCAAGCCACAGGGTGATCGGTCTGGGCGACTTGGTCTTGTGACCCTCCCAGAATAGAACTTCCTGAGCTGTGCTCATGTTTGCGCGGTATCGGCCTCCATGGGTGTCGCAGACGACTCCATAGTCGATGGCCAGCATGCAATCTTTGGCGTCCGCCTCAGCGACCCTGATCGAGGCCTTGTTGAAGCCCGCTGCGTCGTAGTTGCGCTTGCGGTCCGAGCAGTATGTGGTTAGCCAATCGGTACACACCCGTTGAGTAAAGCGCTGGAGAATATCCATGGGTTTGTTTGTGCTGTCTAGAAAAGATGGCTTTGTGACGCCGGGCGGCCCGACTCTTGCGATGCCGTAGGTTGCAGGCACAAGGTCTGTAGAGCTACACCAGTGCCGCCTGCAGACGAAATGCATGGGCGTTGAGAGTTTGGGAGGAATCGACCCCTAAGAAAACTTAGCATCTTGTTCGTCGGGTTGGACGTCTACGAGGACGATATCGACGTCGCCGTGGTTGATGCACCATGCGACGGTGAGATCCTCCATGTCGGTAGCATCGCCGGTAATCTTGCAGTACTGGACAAGGCGTTGTGCAAGCTTGTCTTCCATGGCTAGCCCCTTCAGGTCCGCGCCGAATCCGGCAAACCAAACACCCGGTCAAACGCCCAGGTGAATGCGATGGCGTAGACGAAGAAAAACGCCAGGATGGCGAGGTCGGCGATCAGGGCTTCGAGCAGGCTGATGTCCAGCCACCAGGCCATCAGCGGCACGAGGAACAGCACCAGCCCGCCTTCGAAGCCGATGCCGTGCAGCAGGCGCCGGCCCAAGGACCGGCCCTTGACCGCTTGACGCGCCTCCCAGCGCTCGAACAAGGCGTTGAAGACATAGTTCCAGGCCAGGGCGATGCTGGACATGGCCAGGGCCAGCAGGGCCGAGGACTGCAGGGAGGTGGCGAACATCCAGGCCACGGTCGGCCCCACCATGGCCACGGCAATGGCTTCGTACAAAAGGGCTTGAAGGACGCGGCGTTGGCGGGGGCTCATGGGCCCGGAGTGTCGCAGCAAGGCGCGGGTACTTTGCACTCAGCGGGGCGCAATACGGCGCCGCTTGCCCAGCTCCAGCCAGCCCAGCGCAAAACCCAGCCCGGCAGCCCCCCAGACCGCTGACGCCACCAGCTCAAAGCTGTTGATCAGCTTCGGCCGGTACCAGGCCAGCACCGCCGGCGGCGCGCCGAAGAACTCGAACCAGGCCGGCCCGCCGGCGATGGCCGCCCCATGGATCAGCGCGCCTGCGACGGCGATGAAGGCGGCCACTTGCAGGCTGAGTGTTGCGGAACGTTTCATCATTGCGGTGTTCCTGAAGTGTCTGGCGAGTTCACAGGCGGCGGCGAGCGTGGCTTGGGCGGCGCCTCTCGCCACAGCCCGCCTTCGCTGAAGCAGTCCCAGCCCCATTTCAGCCAGCGCAGCAGGGAGGCGGCCAGCCACAGGGCCCAGAGCAGCATGGCCAGGCGGTACAGCCACAGCGGCGCGCTGATCACCCAGGCTTGCGCGGTGCCGGCGCCAGCGCTGAAACGGTCGGCGTACCAGCTGAGCAGGCTGGCGTGCGAGTCATGGCCGGTGATCATCAGATCCGGCAGGCCCAGCAAGCCGACCTGCAGCGCCTGCAGCAGCACCGCCACAAAGCCCAAGGCCCAGAAGCCCAGCAGCACTTGCAGACCGATGAAGGGGCCTCGCGCCAGGCCGGGGCCATGGCGCTTGCGCAGCAAGAGCAGCAGAAAGCCCGCCACCACCCAGGCCAGGCCGGCCAGGCTCACCGGCGCCAGGCCCAGGCCCAGCAGCAGCCAGGCCGAGAGCTGGAGCGGCAGGCCCGGCACGCGGCTCAAGCCCAGGGCCAGAATCGCCACCGCCAGCAGCGCGCCCCAGAACAGCACGGCCGGGCCGAGTAGCGGCCCGCCCAGGGCCAGCACGATGCGGTCGCCCGGCACGTGGATCTGCAGGCTGCCATTCACGCCGGCCGCGCCCAGCTGCACGCTGGGGCTGCGGAACCACCAGCCCATGCCGCCATCGTCGGCGCGCCAGCGCAGCTCCAGCCGGTGCTCGCCCGGGGTGATGGGCAGCTGCAGGGCGCCGTTCTTGGCTTGCAGGGGCAGCTCGGCGCCGTTCAGGCTCAGGCCTTGCAGGGCCGCGCCGGCGGGCAGCTGCAGGGTTTGCTGGCCGCCCAGGCTGGAGCGCAGGGTGGCGCTGAGCTTGAAGTCGCTGCTGCGCGCGCCGGGCGTCACCTCGGTCAGCACCTGGTCCCAAGTCAGGGTGGGGCCGGCCACGCCGGCCGGTCTGCTCAAATTCAGCGTCAGCTGCTCGCTAGGCCAGGGGCGCCACAGCGGCTGCCAGCGGCCGCCTTGCTGGTGCACCACCGGGGCCAGGCCCTGGTGTTCCACATGCCAGAGCGTCGAAGCATCCAGCGTCCACTGCTCGATCTGCTGGGTGGCCGGGTGGCTCTTCAACGTCAGTTTCGCCTGCGGGCGCAGCTCGCTGTCGAACTCCAGCACCTCGGCCGCGCCCAGTTGCACGCTGGCCAGGCCCTCGCTGATCTGCACGCTGTTGTCTTGCACCGCCTCACCAGGCAGCAGCTGCCATTGCACGCGCAGCGGCGCGCGGCTGGGCGCGATGCGCTCAATGCGGGTGTGCACGGTCCAGCGCAGGCCCAGCTCCAGCTGGCGCTGGATGCGCACAAAAGCGGGCAGGGCATCGCGCGGGTTGTTCTGCGCGTCGGCCCCGCCGGCGCCGGCCTTGTCCTCGCCCGCACTCTGCTCGCGCAGCAGGCTCAGCGCCGCGCCGGGCAGGCCCTGGGCATTGAGGCCTTGCAGGCGCCAGCCGCGCAGCTGGCTTTTCAGCTCGCGCACCGGCAGGGGCAGGCTGATGTCCAGCTCCTGCACCGGCGTGGCGCCCAGATCGGCTTCCATGCTGATCTGGCTGATGCCGGCTTTCAGGGCGATCCAGAGCTGGCCCTGGGCATCGCGGCGCAGCGGCGCGGGCTGGCCGTCCAGCAGCACCTGGCTCGGTTGCCAGGCGCCGGCCTGGCCGGGCAGGGGCAGGGCCACATCGGCCTGCGCATGGGCTTCCAGGCGCAAGAGCACGCGCGAGCCTTCGGCTTGCAGGTTCAGGCGCGCCAGCTCGGCGCAGCGGGGCAGGCAATCGGGGGCGGGGCGCAGGCGCTGGCGCATCTCGGCCAGCAAGGCCTCGGACGGCGGCTGCAGGCCGCTGGACTTCTGGGCTTTCTCCGCAGGCGCGGGCTTGGCCGGTTCGTTCTCGGCATGGGCCGGATCGGCAGGCAGGCTCAGTCCAAGGGCGAGCGTCAAGGCCAGTGCTGCGCTGGTGCCAGCGCCGGCCTTGGCGCGTCGTGGCCACCAGGGCTGACCGGTGCGGCCGCTGGCCAGGGCCAGCAGGGCCGCCAGCATCAAGAGCAGGCTGGCCACGCGCAGCAACGCCGTGCCGGTCGGCGGCAGCAGGTAGAGCTGCAGCGCTTGATCGGCCTGCACCGGGCCTTGCCAGATCAGGGCATGTTGCTGCCAATGCCAGCTGGGCAGGCCGGGGCCGGTCTGCACACGGGCGCTGGGATCGGCTTGGTCCAAACGTCGTGCCTGTTTCAGCGGCTCGGGGGCGGCATCGCTGACGGCATTCTTGAGTCGGCTGTAGCTGGAGCCCTCGGGCGGTGGTACGACCATTTCAGCGGGCGGGATGAAGGGCGGGGCCGCCGCAGGCACGGCCGTTTCAGCCTGGGGCAGGCCATGTTGAACGGCCGGCTGGTCCAAGGCCGGATACATGGCATAACGCAGCTGGTCCACGCCAAAGGGCAGCAGCAACAAGGCGATGGCCACCATGCAAACCTGCTCGGCGCGGCGCAGCAGCAGGGCCAGGCGGGTGAATTTCTCGGCCATGGCGCCCAGGTTGAGATTGATGGCCATCAGGCCCAGCCAGAACAGCCACAGGAACTGCGGCGCATCGCGCAGATGCCAGCTGCACACCAGGGCCACGCCCAGCAGCAGGCCGCGCGGCCAGCCCAGCAGCCGGCCTGCGGCCAGGGCGCTGAGCAGCACGAAGAAAAAGTCCCAGAGCGACCAGGCGCCCAGCCAGGAGCCGGCCACCCGGTCGGGCCCGCTGGCGTGCAGCAGGCGCCAGCCGGGCGGCAGGTGCAGGGCCGTGCGGGCCGATTGGAAATCACCGCTCCAGCCGCTGGCCGGCAGCGTCGAGCCGGTCGCCCAGCGGCTTTCTGCGGTGATGTTGGCCGTGCCTTGGCGCACCTCGATGCCGTCGGGCTGGGACGGTGCCGAAGCGGCGCTCGGCCCCCGCCGCGTGATCAGCTGGTCCTGGCCATCGAGCTCGGCTCGGCCCAGGGCGCCCGGCGCGGCCAGCTCCAAGCGGGTGGAGCGGCTCAGCTCGCCCTCGATGCGGTCTTGCGCGGTGTAGCCCTGACCGTCGAAATCGAGCCAGAGCTGGCGCACCAGGCGCAGCTGATCGGGCGCCGGCTCGGGGTTGCCGCGCCGGCTTTGCTTGATTTGCAAGGTGGCGCCCGGCGCCATGCGGTAGGACGGAAAGCTCTGCCAGCCCTCGGGCATGACGGTCTGCTTGGGGTCCACGGCGGGCGCGCCTTCAATGCTGACGACGCGCAGCTCGTTGTGCGCCGAGAAGGCCCAGACCTCCTCGCCCAGCGGGCTCTCGCCGGGCTTGGCAGTGGCGGCGGGAAGGGTCAGCGCTTGCGTGGGCGCCATGCCGCGGGCCAGCAGCTCCACGGTCCAGCGGCCCGGGCGGGCCTGCACCAGCAGGGCGCCGTCTTCGCGCAGCCGGGCCGGCAGGGCGCTGCTCAGCGCCTCGGCCACCAGGCCCGGCAGCAGGGCTTGGGGCAGCACCAGCTCGCGGGCGCGGCCCGAGACGGCCAGCTCGATGTGGGTGTTGATGCGCATGGGCACCTGGTCGTCGATGAGGCGCGCGGTGCGCACGCTCAAGGCTTCGCTGCTGGCGCTGTCTTCGCGGCTGGCCTTCAGCCAGAGACGGCCCTGGGCATCGGGCGTGCGCTTTTGCGCCTGGCCCTCGAGCCAGAAATTGAGCAAGCCCAGATTAGGCGGCAGCAGCAGACCTTGCGGCGTGCTGGTCCAAGGGATCTGGCCTTCGATGACATGGCGGCCCGGCTCTAGGCGCACGCTGGGCCGGCCCTGGGCCAGCACCACGGCCAGGGGCTTGCCGGCGCTTTTCACGTCCTGGGGCCAGAGGCTGGGCTTGCTGTTGCCCGAGCCTGGCGCATCGTCGGCCGCTTCGCCGGGCAGGGGCAGCAGGCTGGCCGCGCCGTAGACCTGCACCTCCAGCCGGAAGCTGGCGCCGCCGGGCCCTGCGCGCAGCTCCAGCCGTGCCGGCCAGAGGCAGTTACGCAGCTCGGCGTCGCCGGGGCGGCCCGGCTGCAGCGGGCAGAGCTGGCTCTCCTGGCCTTGCATGGCCCAGGGCAGCCAATCGCGCAGGCCTGGGGGCAGCTCTTGCGGGCTCAGGGCGCCGGCTGCGGCGGCCCAGGCGCTGCTGCCGAGCAGGAGCAGGCCCAGCAGATGCTGCTTCATGCGGCGGGCACGACCGGCTCGCTCAGATCGGGATTCAAGGCTCATGCCAGCACTCCTGGGCTCCATCAGATCGCGCAGCTTAACTGCCCGCTCCCACGGCATGCCAGGGCGGAGAACCCGGGGGCCTGCTCACCCGACGGATACCTGTGCGAGAGGGGCAGAAAAGACCCCAGGCTAGGCGGACGACGAAGCCCAGGCTGGCTGCCTGGGCGAGGAGTTCAACGACGAATGGGGCCTTTTCTGCCCCTCTCCCGAAGGGTTGCCTCACAAGTCACCGTGCACGTTGTTGCAAAGCCTCGCCGGGACCTGACCCCGGCTTCGTTTTGCGCCTTGTTCACGGCGACTTGTGAGGCAACGCATCAGGTATCCGTCGGGTGAACAGGCCCCGAGCGCATGTGCGGCCACCGCCCGTAGCGCCAGCTGCCGCCGCCATGGCTGAGACAATGCGGCCATGAGTCTTGTTGAGTTCTTGCTGCTGTCCTTGTTGGTCTTGGTGCTGCTGGCGCTGTTCCTGCTCTGGCGTCAGGGGCAGGCCAACCAGGTGGGCGAGCAAGACCCGACCCTGCTGCGCCTGCAGCAGCAGCTCAGCCAGGGCAATGAGCGCCTGGAGCGCGAGTTGCGTGACGAGCTCAGCCGCAGCAGCGCCGCCACGCGCCAGGAGCTGCAGCAAAGCCTGGGCCGCTTCCAGCAGGCGCTGAGCCAGGGCTTGCAGCAGAGCAACCAGTCCCTGGGCCTGCAGGCGATTGCGGCCCGTGAGGCGCAGGACGCCGCCGGCCAGCGCCTGGCCGAGCAGCTGGGCCAGCAGCTGCGCGCCCTGGCCCAGACCGTGGACCAGCGCCTGGGCCTGATCCAGCAGGACAACGAGAAAAAGCTCGAACAAATGCGCGCCACTGTGGACGAGAAGCTGCACGCCACGCTGGAGCAGCGCCTGGGCGAGAGCTTCAAGCAGGTGGCCGAGCGCCTGGAGCAGGTGCACCAGGGCCTGGGCGAGATGCAGGGCCTGGCGCGCGATGTCGGCTCGCTGAGCCGGGTGCTGGGCAATGTCAAGACGCGCGGCATCTTTGGCGAGGTGCAGCTGGCCGGCCTGCTGGAGCAGGTGTTCACGCCCGAGCAGTACGCGGCCAATGTGGCCACGCTGCCGGGCAGCGCCGAGCGGGTGGAGTTTGCGATTCGCCTGCCGGGCCAGCGCCAGGACGGCCAGCCGCTTTGGCTGCCCATCGACGCCAAATTCCCGCGCGAGGATTACGAGCGCCTGCTCGATGCCCAGGACCGCGCCGACGCGCCCGCCGCCGAGGCCGCCGCCAAGGCCATCGAGCAGCGCCTGCGCGCCGAGGCGCGCAGCATCCGCGAGAAGTACATCGCCCCGCCGCACACCACCGATTTCGGCATCCTGTTCCTGCCCACCGAAGGCCTCTACGCCGAGGCCTTGCGCCGGCCCGGCCTGATGGAGGCGCTGCAGCGCGAACACAAGGTCATGCTGGCCGGCCCGACCACGCTGCTGGCCACGCTGAACAGCCTGCAGATGGGCTTTCGCACCTTGGCGCTGGAGAAGCGCTCGGCCGAGGTCTGGGAGGTGCTGGGCGCCGTCAAGACCGAATTCGGCAAGTTTGGCGAGGTGCTGGCCAAGACCAAGAAAAAGCTGGATGAAGCCAGCCAGACCATCGATGCGGCCGAGACTCGCACGCGAGTGATGACACGCAAGCTCAAGAGCGTGGAAGCGCTGCCGGACGATGCCGCCCAGCAGTTGCTGCGCCTGAGCCTGCCGGGGGACGAGGAGCCGCTCCATGGCGGCGGGGACGGTGCCGATGAGGCACCGCGCGGAGGAGGAGAACGACCGCCTTCAGCTGTTTGAAGGCGGGACTCTTCGAAAGCATGTTCCTTTGACCCACGAACCTGACCCCACCGATCCAGACACCCAGGCCCACCGCGCCAGCGCGGCCGCTCTGCGCCGCGCCTTTCCCTGGCTGATCGCCACCCTGATCACCCTGCATGCCTGCATGGCCAGCACCCGTGTGGCGGCCAGCCTCTGGGTGCTGGATCAAGGTTACGGCGAGTGGACCGTGGGCCTCTTGCTCAGCCTCTTCGCCGTGGCGCCCATGGCCCTGGCCTTGTGGGCCGGGCGTCAGGCCGACCGCTATGGTTTCCACCGCCCGGTGGGCATCGGCGTCAGCATGGCCTTGTTCGGCGCCTGCGTGGCCCTGGCCTGGCAGGGCGTCTGGACGATTGCCTTCAGCTGCCTGCTCAGCGGCGGCGCGCTCAGCGTGGCGGCCGTGGCCATTCAGCGCGAGGCCGGGCTGATGGCCGACGACCCCTCGCAGCTCAAGCGCGTGTTCAGCTGGGTGGCTCTGGGCCCGGCGCTGTCCAACGCCCTGGCCCCCGTGGTGGCGGGCCTGCTGATCGACCATGTCAGCTTCCGCGCGGCCTTTGCCCTGGCGGCCTTGCTGCCCCTGCTGTGCTGGCTCATGGCCCGGCGCGTGCCGCGCCACCCGCCCAAACCGCAGAGCGCGGCCCAACGTGCCCGCCCGGCCTGGGACCTGCTGCGCCAGCCGGCTTTGCGCCAGCTGCTGCTGCTCAATGTGGTGCTGGCCGCCTGCTGGGACGCGCACAGCTTCGTCGTGCCCGTGGTCGGCCATGCGCGCGGCCTGAGTGCCTCCAGCATCGGCGTGGTGTTGGGCAGCTTTGCGGTGGCGGCCACCGTGGTGCGCCTGGCCATCGTGCGCTTCTCGCAGCATCTCGATGAGCTCAAGGCCTTGCGCAGCGCCATGCTGCTGGCCACCGTGGTGCTGGCCGGTTACTACTGGCTGCCGGGCACGGCCGGCCTGATGGTGGGCTCGGCCCTGCTGGGCCTGGCCTTGGGTTCGGTGCAGCCCATGGTGTTGTCCATGCTGCACCAGGTCACGCCGCATGAGCGCCACGGCCAGGCCCTGGGCCTGCGCATGCTGGCCACCAATGGCGCGACCGTGGCCATGCCGGTGGGCTTTGGCTTGCTGGCGGCGGCCAGCGTGGCGGCCGCGCCGATGTGGCTGATGGCGGGTTTGCTGCTGCTGGCACAGTGGCCCGCCGCACGCCTGACTCGCCATCAAGACGGCGCAGCCTGAGCGTCACCGGCTTCAGTGCGACATCAGCACCGGCACTGTCATCGACTGCAGCATCGAGCGGGTGACGCCGCCCAGGACCAATTCCCAGAGCCGGGTCTGGCCGTAGCCGCCCATGACGATCAGATCGCTGTCGCTGTCGGCGGCGTGCGACAGCACGGCTTCGGCCACGGAAGCATCGGGGATGAAGGAAGACATCAGGCGCTCGCCCATGGACGGGTCGCGCTGGTGCAGCACCTTCAGCGTGCACTCGATGCCGTGCAGGCGCAGATAGGCCTGCGGACGCAGCAGCGGTTCGGGGCCGAGCTCGGCCTTTTCGGCAAAACGAACCAGCTCGACATGGCGGGCGCGCTGTAGAAAGGGCAGGGCATCGCGCAAGGCGCGTGCGCTCTCGCGCTTGTCGCACCAGGCCACCAGCACGCGCTCGCCGCAACGCTCCAAGGGCGTGTCGTTCACATAGGGCACAAACAGGATGGGGCAGGCGGCCGACACCAGCAGGCGGCCGATCAGGCCATCGGCCGAGCCGTCGGGCACTTGCGGGTCTTGCTGGCTCATCACCACGAGATCGCAATTGCGGGCACGCTGCACCATGGCTTCGACGGAGTCCGCCATTTCGCTGCTGAAGCCGATGTCGCCACCGGCCGCCTGGACCAGCGCTCGCGCGCGCTGCGCACGGCGGTGGTCGCTGCCCTCGTGCAGGTCCAGCGCCAGGCTGGCGCCTTCCGGCGAGATAAAGGCCCCGGTGTTGCTCGGCGCCACCGCATGGACGGCTGAGAGTTCGGCGCCCAGGTTCGCGGCAAAGCGCTGCGCCAGGGCGATCACTTGGGCCGAGTGAGGCTGGTCATTGACATGCACCACCATGGATCTGAGTTTGCTCGCGCTCATGGCATCCCCTTCAGAGTTGAGTCACTGCACGCTCAAATGCTAACGCCTGCCAGCTGGTTTGACGGCGAAGTCAGTGCCCGTCTTGCGGACCGTAGAGCATGAGGCCGGCCAGCAAGCAGGCCATGGGCTCGCGCTGCTCGGCCGGCAGCTGGCGGTGCTGCCAGATCCGGCCCGGGTGCAGCACCTCGACCGCGGCCAGGCTGCCGCCGCGCAGGCTGTCGACCCGGTAGCCCAGGGCCGGGGACCGCAGGCTTTGCTCCACCACCATGCCGTTCTGGCTGCGGCGCTCGGCGATCTGGCTCATGCGGTACTCGGCGCCGCCGACCTGCATGCGGCCTTCCAGCGGCTTCCATTCGTCCTTGAGCTCCAGGCGCGCATCCTGGTCGCCGTGCTGGCAGCTGCAGGACAGCGTGGCCTTGCGGCTCTCCAGCAGGACGCCGATCTTCAAATCCCGCTCCTTGGCGCGGTACTCGCAGCTACCGTCCCAATCGCGCTGACCCTTGAATCGGTACTGGAAGCCCTGTTTGTGGGTCTTGCTGCTGAAGAGGCCCAGGGTCATGCTCTCGCTGCTGCTCCAGCCGCGCTTGACATGGCTGACCTGGTAGGGCCCAAGCTGGAAGTCCTCGGCCGCGAACAGCCCGGTGCCCTTGGCGCGGGCGCTGACCTCCAGCACCTCGGCCGTGCTGGCCAGATCGCCGGGCGCGGCCATGCGGGTCGGCGCGGTGACGCAGCCCGTGAGGGCCAGCAGGGCCGTCATGGGCAATGCGAGCCAGCGCTGCTGCAGGCGGGCGGAGTGCAAGGCGCGGAGCTTCTTCATGGGGCGAGGGGCCGTTCGGGTGGGAGGGCCGCAGTGTCGCTGAGGTCTCTTAAAACGCGCCCGGAATCAAAAATTTCAAAAGCAAGTGCAGCGAAACGCGCTCAGTGGGCCTGCTTCGATAGGCCTTCAGGGCGCTTGCTGCATGCGCAGGCGCCGAGCGGCGTCTTCGTCGCGCGCATCGTCGATCTCGCGCAGCACGCCGCGCAGGTCGACCGGCCGGTGCTGCTGCTGGAAGCGGCCGCTGAGCGGGCTGTCGGGCGTCAGATTGCCGCGCTCGAACAAGGCCCAGAGTTCGTTGCCGAAGTCGCTGGCCAGCAATTCGGGGGCAAAGCGGCCGAAGAAGTTACGCAGATTCTCGACGTCACGCAGCAGCATGCGTTTGGCGTGGTTGTTGCCGGCGGCATCGACGGCTTGCGGCAGGTCGATGATCACCGGGCCGTCCTCGGCCAGCAGGATGTTGAACTCGGACAGGTCGCCGTGGACGATGCCGGCGCAGAGCATGCGCACCACCTCGCGCACCAGGGTGGCATGGTGGCGCCGCGCCGCTTCCGGCGTGAACTGCACATCGTTGAGGCGCGGGGCCGCGTCGCCGTTGGCATCAGCCACCAGCTCCATCAGCAGCACGCCCTCGAAGAAGTTGTAGGGCTTGGGCACGCGCACGCCGGCGGCGGCCAGGCGGTAGAGCGCGTCCACCTCGGCGCTTTGCCAGGCGGCTTCCTGCTGCTCGCGGCCAAAGCGGCTGCCCTTGGCCATGGCCCGGGCCGAGCGGCTGTTCTTGACCTTGCGGTTCTCGGTGTAGTCCACGGCTTGGCGGAAGCTGCGCTGGGTCGCTTCCTTGTAGACCTTGGCGCAGCGGGTTTCCTCGCCGCAGCGTACGACGAAGACCTGCGCCTCTTTGCCGCTCATCAGCTGGCGAGCGACGCCGTCGATCAGGCCTTCTTCGAGCAGGATTTGCAGGCGCTTGGGTGTTTTCATGGGCCGATTGTCCCAGCCTCGGCCGAGCTCTGCCGCAGAATGCCGGAGTTCGCCGCCGCTGGCGGCGGGTCTTTTGTGTTTCCGTGTGTTTGTGCCCCTGGCTGATCGGTCGCCCCACCATGTTTCTGCCCGCTCCCTTTCGACTCTCCCTCGTGCTGCTGGCCTGCAGCTTGGCCCTGGCGCCGGTGCAAGCCGCCACCGCGCCGACTAGCGCGCGGCCGGCGAAGACCGCACCCAAGCCCAAGTCGAGCCAGCCGCTGACAGCTCCTGTGGTGGCAGCCAAAGCCGAGTTCGTGCGCGAGCTCGGCGGCATCGAGGAGTACCGCTTGCCCAATGGCCTGCAGATCCTGCTCTTCCCCGACGAGGCGCAGAGCACGACCACGGTCAACATCACCTACCGCGTCGGCAGCCGCCACGAGAGCCAGGGCGAGTTCGGCATGGCCCATCTGCTGGAGCACCTGGTCTTCAAGGGCACGCCCACGCACCGCGACATTCCCGGCGCCTTCGCCGAGCGCGGCGTGCGCTTCAACGGCACGACGACGGCCGATCGCACCAACTACTTCGCCTCCTTCAATGCCAGCGAGGACACCCTGGCCTATGTGCTGGGCCTGGAGGCCGACCGCATGGTCAACAGCTTCATCGCCAAGTCCGACCTGGACAAGGAGATGAGCGTGGTGCGCAACGAGTTCGAGCGCGGCGAGACCGAGCCCATGCAGGTGCTGTTCAAACGCGTGCAGGCGGTGGCCTACGACTGGCACCCCTATGGCAACTCGACCATCGGCCCCAAGAGCGATATCGAGAACGTGCCGATCGAGCGCCTGCAAGCCTTCTACAAGCGCTTCTACCGCCCCGACAACGCCACCGTGCTGGTGGCCGGGCGTTTCGACAAGGCGGCCGTGCTGCAGCGCATCGCCACTCAGTTCGGCCCCCTGGCCCGACCAACGCAGGCCTTGCCCGTGCTTTACACCGAGGAGCCGGCCCAGGACGGCGAGCGCACGGTGACGGTGCGCCGCGTCGGCGGCCAACCGACCCTGCTGGCCTACTACCATGTGCCGGCCATCGCCCATGCCGACTCGGCGCCGCTGCTGGTGCTGAGCCTCTTGATGTCCATGCCGCCCAGCGGTCAGCTCTACAAGGAGCTGGTCGAGAGCAAGCTGGCCATCAACGCTGGCCTGTTCGGCCTCGGCAATGCGGCGCCGGGCGGCATTTCGGCCCTGGCGATCCCGGCCAAACAGGAAGACTTCGACAAGGTTGAAAAACTGCTGCTCGACCTGGTCGAGGGCCGCAGCGCCAAGCCGTTCGAGGACAGCGAGCTGCAGCGCGTGCGCGAGGTGGCGCTGAACTCCTACCGCCAGCAGATGAAGAACCCCGAGGCCTTGATCCAGCAGATCTCGGGCTTGCTTGGCGCCGGCGACTGGCGCCTCTTGTTCCAACTGATGGAAGACCTGCCGCGCGTGACCCTGGCCGATGTCGAGCGGGTGCGCAAGGCTTATTTGCAGCCGGCCAACCGCACCCTGGGCCGCTATGTGCCGGCCAAGGAGGTGGCACGGGTGGAGATCCCTGCCGCACCGCCGCTCGATCAGCGCCTGGCCGAGCTCAAGGGTCCGCCCAAGGTCGAGGAAGGCGAGCGCTTCGACCCGACGCCCGAGCATCTGGCCGAGCGCACGCGCAGCCAGACCCTGCCCAGCGGCATCGAGCTGCACACCTTGAGCAAGCGCACGCGCGGCAACAGCGTGCATCTGCAGCTGCAGCTGCGCTGGGGCGAACGCGAGGCCACCTTTGCCCGCCGCGGCACCGGCCTGATCAGCGAGCTGATGCTGGAAGGCAGCCGCAGCCTGGACAAGCAGGCGCTGCAGGACCGGCTGATCCGGCTCAAGGCCGGGCTGTCGATCTCGGGCGCGGACCAGGGCGCCGTGGTCAACATCACGGCCGAGTCCGACAGCCTGCTGGAGACCCTGGACATCGTTGCCAGCCTGCTGCAGCAGCCGCTGCTGCCGGCCGATGCTTTTGATCGCATCGTCAAGCGGGGCATCGCTCGCCTCGAGGGCGCGCGCTCGGAGCTCGAGACCCTGCGCCAGGAGGCGGTGCGCGAGCACTACAACTTCGCCCTCGGCGTGGTCCAGGGCCATCCCGATTACCAGCTCAGCATCGCGCAGCGCCTGGCCGAGCTGCGGGCCATCCGGCTTGATGATTTGCGCAGCTTCCATGCCGACTACTGGTCGGCCAATGAAGCACGTGTCAGTGCCGTGGGCCCGCTGCCCGCCGGCCTGGCCGAGCGCGTTGAGGCCCTGTTCGGTGCCTGGAAGAAGCCGGCGGCGCCGCGCTTTGTGCGCTATGAAGCGAAGCACATCAGCATTCCTCCGGCGCGCTTTGATGTGCCGGCCAAGGACAAGGCCAATGCCATCCTCCGCATGCGCCTGGAGTTCCCGCTCAATGAGCTGGACCCCGACTACTTTCCCCTGGTCCTGGCCAGCCAGATCTTCGGCGCCGGCGGCATGGAAAGCCGCCTGGCCAGCCGCGTGCGCCAGCAGGAAGGCCTGAGCTATGGCGTCGGCGCATCGCTCGGCGTGCCGCGCTGGGGCAATGACGCCACTTTGTCGATCGGCGGCAGCTTTGCGCCGCAGAACCGCGACAAGGTGCTGGCCTTGATCGACGAGGAACTGCTCAAGATGGCCACGGTCGGCGTCAGCGAGGCCGAGCTGGCTCGGGCCAAGAAAGACGTGTTGGAAGGGCGTCTGCAAGGCCGCGCCGACGACGGCCAGCTGACGGCCACGCTCAGCCACTTGGCCGAGCGCGGCGAAGGCTGGCCGGCCGTGGCTCAGCGCGAGGCGCAGATCCGCGCCGTCACACTGGAGCAGGTCAATGCCGCCTGGGCCCGCCACATCAAGCGCGAGACCTTTGTGATCTCGACCGCCGGCGATTTCTGATCGTGCCGGTCGGCCCGGCCTCAGGGCCGGGCCGCGTCCAGCTCGGTGATCAGCAGGGTCGAGCCTGACTGCTGGACCTTGAAGCGGACCCGGTCACTGACCTTGAATCGATCGAGCATTGCCGCCTCCTTGACCGCGAACACCATGGTCATGGGCGGCATGTCCATGCCGCTGATCTCGCCATGCTTGAGGGTCAGCTTCTTGCCGGCGCGGTCGATTTTGCGGACCTCGCCTTCGCCCTGGCCTTCCATCATGCCGGCGGCATGCGTGCTGTGAGCGCCATGTGCAGGCGCGCTGGCGGCCGGCGTTTGCGCTGCGGCCGGCAGGCTGATGCAGAGGAGCGCGGCGGCGGCTAGCAGTGCGGCCGAGAGGGTGGCGGCCTGGCCGCCTGCTCGGGTTGATGTGTTCATGAGATGTCCTTGCTGAGTCGAATTGAGAGGGTGAAAAGGGTTGGAGCTCGTCGGCTGCGCATCAATGCCCTGAATGGCCGCTGGGCTTGCGCGCCCGCAGCTCGACGGCCGGGCCGGCGGCGGGCTGTTGCTGCGCCTGTTTTTGGGGCAGCGCCGTTTCGGCCGCGAAGCGGGCCGGCTCGGGCAGGGCGCCGGTCCACTCGAAGGCGACTTCGCCGGGCGGGTGGCGGTACCAGCCCGGGTCGCTGTAGTCGCCAGCTTTCTGGTCTTTGCGCACCTTCAGCACCGAGAACATGCCGCCCATCTCGACGCCGCCGAAGGGGCCGTCGCCGCTCATCATGGGCAGGGTGTTGTCGGGCAGGGGCATGGTCATTTCGGCCATATCGGCCATGCCGCGCTCGCCCATGACCATGTAGTCGGGCACCAGGCGGGTGATCTGGCGGGCCAGCTGGCTGTGGTCGACGCCGATCATGGTGGGCAGGCCGTGGCCCATGGCGTTCATGGTGTGGTGGCTCTTGTGGCAGTGGAAGGCCCAGTCGCCTTCCTCGTCGGCGATGAACTCGATCTGGCGCATCTGGCCCACCGCCACATCGGTGGTCACCTCGGGCCAGCGCGCCGTCTTCGGCACCGGGCCGCCATCGGTGCCGGTGACCGTGAACTCATGGCCATGCAGGTGGATGGGGTGGTTGGTCATGGTCAGGTTGCCGACGCGGATGCGCACCCGGTCGCCCTTGCGCACATTGAGCGTGTCGATGCCGGGGAAGACCCGGCTGTTCCAGCACCAGAGGTTGAAGTCCAGCATGGTCATGATCTTGGGCGTGGCCGCGCCGGGCTCGATGTCGAAGGCATTGAGCAGGAAACAGAAGTCGCGGTCCACCGGTTCGATCAAGCCTTGCTGCTTCTTGGCCGCCGGCGCCGGGTGGGTGACCCAGAGGCCCATCATGCCCATGGCCATCTGCGTCATTTCGTCGGCATGGGGGTGGTACATGAAGCTGCCGGGCCGGCGCGCGACGAACTCATAGACAAAGGTCTTGCCTGGCTGAATCGACTTCTGCGTCAGGCCGGACACGCCGTCCATGCCATTGGGCAGGCGCTGGCCATGCCAGTGGATGCTGGTGTGCTCGGGCAGTTTGTTGGTGACGAAGATGCGCACCCGGTCGCCCTCGACGACCTCGATCGTCGGCCCCGGTGACTGGCCGTTGTAGCCCCAGAGGTGGGCCTTCATGCCGGGCGCCAGTTCGCGCAGCACCGGCTCGGCCACCAGGTGGAACTCCTTGACGCCCTGGTTCATGCGCCAGGGCAGGGTCCAGCCGTTCAGGGTCAGCACCGGCCGGTAGGGGCGGCCGGTGCTCGGTTGCAAGGGCGGCGCGCTGTCGGCCGCGCCTTGCAGCACGGGCTCGGGCAGGCCGGCCATGGCCACGCGGCTGACGGCGCTGGCCGAGACGGCGGCGGTCAAGGCGCCGGCGCCCTGGAAGAAATTGCGTCGGGAAAGCATGATCGATAACTCCTGAAATCAGTGGGCTGCAGCGGCGGCGCCAGTGGGCGCTGCGCCGCTGCTGACGGCGGCCGCGCTGTCAAGTGCGGGCTTGCCCAGGCGTGCCATCTCGAGCTCGGCCTGGGCCAGCCAGAAATCACGCAAGGCATCGATGGAGGCGCGCACGACGCCGATCTGGGCGCGCGTGTCCGCCAGCAGCTCGAACACGCTGATGAACATGCCGTTGTAGCGCAGCAGGTTTTGCTCGGAAATGCGTTTGGCGGCTGGCAACAGCTCGTCGCGGTGGTGGCGGGCGATGTCGTAGGCCGAGCGGTAACCCAGATAGGCTTCGCGCAGCTCCGAACGGGCGGCGATGGCGGTCTGGGCGGCGCGGTGCACGCTCTGCATATAGACGGCCTCGGCCTTTGCCACCCGCGCATCGCCCCAGTCGAACAGGGGCAGCTCGAAGCGGATGTCGTAGCCGGTTTGCACGGGCGCTTCGTTGGAACTGTTGCGCTGCGCGCCCAGCTCCAGCAAGTTGATGAAACCGCGGACCCGGCTCAGCCCCAGGCTGCGCGCGCTGGCCTCGACCTGGCTGCGGGCCGCCTGCACATCCAGCCGGCTGGCCAGGCCGGCCTGTTCGATCTCGGGCTGCTCGAGGGCGGCGGCCGGCAGCTCGGGCAGGCGCGCGGGCAGGGTGAGTCGCGCGGTCTGCGCACCCCAGAGGCCGAGCAGGCGAATCAGTCGTTCGCGAGTCGCCAGCCCCGCCGCTTCGGCGCGGGCGGTTTGCAAGGCGGCCTCGGCATAGAAGCCATGTTCGCGCGCTTGCTGCAAGGCATTCCAATTGCCGGCCTGGGCCATGCGCCGGCCGAGCTCGGCGCCGGCCTCGGCGGCCGCCTGGACTTCGCGCGCATAGGCCGCGCTTTGCTGGGCCGCCACGGCGAGGAGATAGGCCCGGCGCGTGTCAGCGGCCAGGTTCAGCACTTCCAGCGTCAGCTGCTGCTGGCGGGCCGTCAGGCGCCGGTTCTCAAGTTCGCGCGCCCAGGGCAGGCCGATCAGATGGCCCAGGTCGAAGGAGGCGCCGCGCTCGATCTCGCGTTCGTCGCCACGCCGCATCCGGCCCAGGCTGAAGCCGGGGTTGGGCAGGCGGCTGGCTTGCACGCGCTCGGCTTCGGCCATGCCCAGCTCCGCCAAGCTGGCTTGCAAGCCGCGGTTGTTGAGCAGGGCGATCTGCACAGCGGTGTCGGCGCTCAAGGGTGCGGCCAGCAGCTCGCCGACGCGTTCGGCCACGGCGCGCAAGTCCTCGTCGCTGTGGCTGGGCTGGACGCTGGCGCCGAGATGCTTGCGCGCGGCCTCCTGGACCGGCGCCAGGGCGGCCTCAGGCTGGAGGCTGGCACAGCCGGCCAGGGCCATGGCAGCGGCCAGGGTCAGCAGGCTGCCGATGCGGCGCCGGCCGAGATGATGGTGTGTTTGTGTTTGGCAGGGATTCATGGGCACGGCTCAGTGGTGGTGGCTGTGGCCGCCGGCCTTGGGGGCGGGTTCGGGTTTGGCTTGGCTCGCGGGCACGCTCGCCGCTGCGTTTGCAGGGCTGGCGTCCAGCGGGCTTGCGTTCGCTTCGCGTGCATAGGCCCGCCAGCCGCCGATGCGCTGGACGCGCTCGTTGCTGGCCTTCCAATCGCCCAACTCGGTGCCCAGCTCGGTGCCCGGATCGGCGCGGTAGCTCTGCAGAGCGGAGCGGTAGCGCAGTGGTGGCAGGGGCACGTTGGGGTCCAGCGGGTCAGCACTCAGGCTGGTGTTTGGGCTGGGGCTGGTCGATCGTGGCGTTTGGGCCGAGGCTGTGGGGGCCAGAGCAAAGGCCAATGGCGCGCACAGCAAGGCGCACAGCAAGTGGCGTGGGAGCGCCATGCCCGGTGCAGGAAATTTCATGGTGTTCTCGCGTGAATCAGCAAGGACCGGAGGGAGGCTCCGGGCATCGACGCAAGCGTCGGGCGCCCCGGAGCCGGGCTGGGTCAGTGGGCTGAGAGTCCGGCACATGCGGTGCCGGCCCGGCCGATCAGCGGGGCGGGTTTCGCGGTGGACGTTCGAGCCCGCCCGGCAGCACGCGGGCGTGGCTGGCGATCAGGGCGCTGGCCTGGGGCAGTTCGCCGGCGACCGGATCCAGCAGGGGCAACACGCTCGGCGGCGCGACCGCATGGCAGCAGGCGGCGCAGGCGCTGCAGCTGCCGGCGTGGTCTGGTGCGGCTTCCTCAAAAGCAGCCGGGGCGGTGGGCTCGGCGGCTTGCTCCAAGGCCTGCTCATGGCACGCCGTGCTGGGCTGGGGCAGCGCCATGCACAAGCGCATGGTCACAGCGGCCATGCCTTGAATCGGCATGGCCACGGCCAGCAGCCATGCCAAGGTGATGCGCCAGAAGATGCCCATGGCGGGCAGTGTATGCCAGGCGCTCAGGGCATCGGTGCCAGCCAGGGCTGCAGTTGCTCGGCGTAGCTGGCCGGCAAGAGGTGGCCGCCGGGGAAACGCAGATGCCGGTTCGCCGTGCCTGGCAGGGCCTCAAACAAGGCTTGGTTTTGCTGGGCCGAGGCGTACTCGTCGTCGTCGGCGCTGAGCAGCCAGAGCTTGTCCTTGCCCGCGAGGCCGGCAAAGAAGCGCTGCGGCGACACGGCGGCCACTTTGTCGTCCAAATGCGGCGGCACGATGGCGGCCACCGCCGTGATGCGCGGCTCCAGGCTGCCCAGGATCAGCGCCATCTGCCCGCCCATGCTGTAGCCGGTGGTCTGCACGCGGCGGGCGTCGATCTGCGGCTGCGGCAGCAGCCAGTCCAGCAGCAGGCGGTAGTCCTTGATGCTGTCGATGATCATCTGCTCATAGGGTTCGCGCTGGCCCCACAGGTCCATATCGCGCATCAGATCGAGCACGCTGTACTCGAGGTTCTTGCGCTCGCCGTGGCGGCGCGCGTCCAGGGCCAGCACGGCATAGCCTTGCTTCAAGGCTTGCTCGGTGACGAGGTGGGTGTGCTCCAAGGTTTCGCCGCCCTTGTACGACGACTGCCACCAGCGCATATGGCTGCGCCCCAGCCCATGCATGGCGATCAGCAGCGGGAACGGCGCCTTGGCCTGAGCCGGGTCGCTGGGGTACTGGAGGCGGCCGTTGACGGCGGCGCCGTCGAAGCTGTTGAAGCGGACCTCGTAGCCGTGCCGGCCCAGGTCTTTCAGCGTCGGCGTGAAGGCGGCCGGAGCGCTGTAGCGGTAGCGCGCCTGCATCTGATCGGGCGAGATTTGATAGGGCTTGAGTGCAAAGATGCCCCACCACAGCGCGGCCGTGGCGGCGATGAGGCCGAGGATGGAAACCATGATCTTGGTGCGAGTTTTCTTCTTCCAGATGGGTGTCTTCATGAGCGGTGAGCTGCCATGGCCCCTGTGGGCCGGGACGGCAAGGCTAAGGGGCCGCGTGTGAAGCATCTGTGAACTCGGCGGTGGGCGGCGCTGATGCCAGCGTGCCCCCGCTCGGCGACATGGCGCAGGGTGGGTTCAGTGCCCGCGCCGCCGCCACAGCGCCAGCAGGGTGCCCAGCCCCGCCAGGGCCAGGCCCAGCAAGCTGCCGGTGATCAGGGCCACGATCAGCATCGAGTCCCCGCCGCCCGGAGCGCGTGGCAGCAGCTCCAGGGCCAGGACGCTGGTCGGCCACATGCCGGCAGCCAACAACCAAGCCGCCAGCGGGTGCAGGCCGCGGCGCAGCAGCCAGCTGGGGGTCAGCAGGCAGGCCAGGGCCAGGGCGGCAAGCGGGAGAAAGATCATGGTGGGCAGGGCGCGGTCAAGCGGCGCGGGCTCAGAAAGTGGCGCCCGTCTCGGCCCCATCCGCGGGTGGCGGCGCGTCCATCAGGCTGACCGTGGTCCAGCCCGAGGCGTGCTGCAGCTCCAGCCGCAGGCCATGGCGCTCCGCCAGGCGGCGCACGATGGACAAGCCCAGGCCCAGGCCGGCGCTGCCTTCACCTTTGACGCCGGGCTGGCGGCCGGCCGCGTCGGCGCCGAGCAGGGCCTCGGGAGGTGCGACGCTGGCATTGGCAATGCTCAGGCACTGCGCATCGGCGTTGATGCGGATCAGCGGCGATTGCCGGTGCGCCAGGGCGTTGCCGAGCAGATTGGCCAGCAGCAGCTGGGTCAGTGCGGGCGGCCAGGGGCGGGTGAGGGCGGCTGGCACTTGCAGATCCAGCTCGATGCCTTGCTGATCCAGCAAGGGGGCGTGGGCCAGCACCAGCTGTTCGATCTGGGGCAGCAGGGCCAGCGGCTGGGCCTGACCCAAGATCGGGCTCGGGCTGGATTCGCGGGCCAGCGCCAGCAGCAGCTCGACCGTCTGCTGCAGTTGCCACAGCGCTGCGGCCATGGAGTCCAGGCTGGCGCGCTGCTCGGGTAGGGCCGTGCGCTGCAGGCGCTCGCAGGCCAGGCTCAGCACCGCCAGTGGTGTGCGCAGCTCGTGGCTGGCATCGCGGGTGAAGGCTTGTTCGCGGGCGATGAACTCCCGCGTCCGCTGGTTTTGCTGGGCGAGGTGGGCTGCCAGCAGGCCCACCTCATCGTCGCCATAACGCGCCGCCAGATCGGTGGGCAATTGTTCCGGTCGACTCTGCGCGACCGCTTGCGCCAGCCGGGCCAGAGGCGCGCTGGTGCGGCGCGCCAGCCACCAGCCCAGGCCCAGGGCCAGCAGGGCCAGGCCGCCGCCCCAGGCACCCAGCCAGACCAGCAGCTGCCGGCGCATGGGCCGCACGATCAGCTGGCCGCTGACCTCGGCCACCAGCAGGCCGCGGTCTTCGGACAGGGGCCAGAGGTGGTAGTGGCGGCCTTGCTCGCCGCTCAGTTCGCGGGACCGGGGCTCGCGCAGGCGCGCCTGCGCCAGGTCCTCGGGCAGGGCCTGGCCAGGCCGGTACAGGCGGATGAAGTCCTGCGCCGGCTCGCGCCAGCCCTTGCCGGCACGCAGGCTGATGTCTTGGGCTTGAGCTTCCTGGCGCAGGGCGCTGTCGAAGAACTGGTCTTCGACGGTGTAGACAAAAGCCATGGCAAAGAGGCCGAACAAGGCGCTGACCAGCACGGTGTAGCCGGTGAAGGCCAGCATCAGGCGCTGCCGCAGGCGCGCACGGTAGCCGCTGGTGTTGATGCTCAGGTTCATGCGGGAAGGTCCAGGCGCAGACCCACGCTGTGCACGGTCTTGATCAAGGTTTGCGCCGGCCCCAGGGCCTGGCGCAAGGTGTAGAGATGGCTGCGCAAGGCGTCGGACTCGGGCGGCTCGTCGGTCCAGAGGGTGTGCTGCAGCTCGCTGCGGCTGAGCGTGCGTGGGTACGCCTCGGCCAGGGCCAGTAGCAGGCGGTAGGCCTGGCGTGGCAGGGGCGGCAAGACCTGACCCTCGATGCGCACTTCGGCGCTGCGCCGGTCGATCTGCAGCGGGCCGCGTTCCAGCAGGGGGCTGCGGCCCAGCTCGCCACGCCGGGACAGGGCCTGGCAGCGCCAGAGCAGTTCTTCGCCGGCAAAGGGCTTGAGCAGGTAGTCGTCGGCGCCAGCGGCGAAGCCCTGGCCTTTGTCGGCCAGGCTGTCGCGTGCGGTCAGCATCAGCACTGGGATGTGGCGATCGGCTTGCTGGCGCAGGCGCTGGCAGACCTGCAGCCCGTCGAGGCCTGGCAGGCCCAGGTCCAGCAGCAGCACGTCGGGCGGCTGCTCCAGGGCCAGCTGCAGGCCCAGGCGGCCGTCGCTGGCTTCCTCGACGCGCCAGCCGGCGGCCTGTAGCACCTCGACGATCTGGGCGCGCAGCGGCGCGTGGTCTTCGACCACGAGGATGCGCAGGGGTGGGCTGGGCGTCGTCGTCATGGGGCCTTGCTGCTCGATCAGGGTTGGTGGTGATTGACGGTGGCCAGCGATTGTTTCGCTTCCTGGATGGTCAGGCTCAGACGCTCGTGCTTGAAGTGCGGCTCGGCCAGGCGCATCAGCGAAAGCGCTTGGCGGCGGCTCGCATCATCGCCGGCATTCTTGAACTGGTAGACGCCCAGCATGGCGATCAGCTCCATTTTGTAGGCCTTGGCATCGGCGGCCAGCTGCGCTTGCACGGCGGCCTGTTCGCCCTCCAGCCAGCGCTGTGCCAGGCTCATGGTGGCTTCATCGCGGAAGGGCAGGCGAGCCTTGGGCTCCTGACCCAGCGCGCGCAGCACGGCCTCGGTCATGGCGGTGGTGGAGAAGGGGTTCTGGCCGGTGATCAGTCGGCCGTCCACCACCACCTTGGGCATCATCATCGAGGCTTCGTCCCAGCGCGCGCCCTGGGCCTTGAGCTTGTCTTCCAGCAGCCAGGGGAACTGAGCTGCCCACTTCTTCCCGAAGGCCGCTTCTTCCTCGTTGCTGAAACCGGTCAGGCGGCGGCCGGCGACCAGGGGCTGGCCATCGGCGCGCCGCACCTCGGCCAGAGCGGCCGGGCCATGGCAGACCGCGGCGATCACGCCGCCCTGGGCGTCCATCTCGCGCAGCAGCGTCTGCAGGCCGGGGTCTTTGGGCAGGTCGAACATGGCGCCCTTGCCGCCCATGACCATCACGGCGCGGTAGTCGCTGGCCTTCAGTTCGGCGGTGCTGCGGGTTTGCTTCAGGGCGGCCAGGGCCTGTGGGTCGGCAGCCAGGCGGCTGTTGTAATCGTCTGCCGGGTCGTAGCGGTCGGCCTCGACGGCGCCGCCCTTGGGGCTGGCGACCTCGACGCTGAGGCCGTTGGCACGCAGCAGCAGCCAGGCCTGGGCGAACTCGTCCATCTCAAAGCCGGGGCGGGTCTTGCCCTGCTCGCGGCCTTCGCCGCTGACGACGATCAGGACTCTGGCCGGGCTTGCTGTGGAAGCCGTGGCCGCCGAGCTGGGCGAGATGCTGAAGCTCCAGCTGGCAGCAGCGAGCAGGGCGGTGACGAGGCGGTGACGGAGCAAATGCTTCATGTTGGGGTTCCAGACGGTGGGTGTGAGCCGCAGTCTAGAAATCCCCTTGTGAAGCCGATGTCAAGCCGATGTCAAGGCGCCCAGCCGGGCCGCCGGGCTCAGGCCCCGGCTTTGGCGCGCCGGCGGCGCGCGATGAAGCCGATGGCGCCCAGCCCGGCCAGCATCAGTGCATAGCTCTCTGGTTCCGGCACCGCGGTCACCGTGATCGTGCCGTTGGTGTAGAGCTGGCTGTAGTCCAGCTTGGTGCCGGCGGCCAGGCTCAAACCTGAGGCGTTGATGGTCTTGAAGGTGCCGCTGCTGCTGCCCCAGTCGAGCAGGTCAAAGCTCTGGCCGGCTTGCGCCACAAAGCCGTTCCAGGATTTCAAGGTCAAGGTGCCGCCCATCCTCAGGTTGCCGCCGATCACCAGCTTGTCGAAGCTGCTGTCCAAGAGGGGCGAACCCAAGGCGCAGCTTTGTGCCGTGCAGGCGGCGGTGCCACCGATTTCCGCTTCGTAGAAGTTGCTGGAAGCGAAGACCACCGAGCCTTGGATGTAGCCGTAGCCCGGCGAGTTGCCGATGTTCAGGCCGCCTTCGAAGAACATCTTGCCGTCACCGTTGATATTGGATCCGGTGCGTTGTTTCACCAGGCCGGCGAAGGTGGCGACCGAACCTTCTGAGACACGCAGCTCCGCATCACTCATCACCTCGACGCTGCCGTAGAAGCTGGTGTTGCTCTGACCCGAGAGCACGATCTCGCTGCCGGCCTGGGCCACGATATCGGCGCGCACGGCCGAAGTGCCGCCGCTCAGCAGGATCTGGCCCTTGTTGCTCAGCGTGCCCGAGCGCAGGGTGCCGAAGCCGTTGATGCTGCCACCGACTTCGTTGACCAGTGCCCGGCCGTTGTTGTCCAAGGTGCCGCCGCTCAGCTGGATCTGGCCGGCGTTGCTGGCCAGACCCTGGCTGATCAGCAGCTTGCCGCCGTCGCCCGCGGCCAGGATGCCGCGATTGGAACCGACGATCTGGCCGGCCACGGCCAGCGTGCCGCCTTGGGCCTCGATGCTGCCGCTGCTGTCGGCCTGCGCGACGTTGTTGTTGATCTTGCCGAAGCCCTGGATCAGGCCGCGGTTGTCGATCTGGCCACCCGCCAGGTTGGCTGCATTGCTGCTCAGCAAGACCTGACCCCGGTTGACGAAGTTGGCATCGATCTGGGTGCGGCCGGCGTCGACGATCAGGCTGCCGTTGTTGCTGAAGCCCGCGCTGATGCGACCGCTGCCGCTGATGCTGCCTTGGGCCGCGTTCACGACGGAAGCTGTGCCCGAAATGAAGCCGCCGTTCAGGTTCAGGCTGCCGCGGTTGTTCAGGGCTGCACCTTGCAGGCTGAGCGTACGGCCGGCCTGCATGTCCCAGGTGCCCGAGTTCTCATTGAGGCCGGTGCTGCTCAAGACCAGCGTGCCTTCGCCCTGGCGCAGCAGGCCGGCGTTGTTGAAACCGCCGCTGCCGGTGATCACGCCGTAGCCATTCACGATGCCCGAGCTCACGGCCGCACCGGCGGTTCGGAACGTGCCGCCGCTCAACTGCAAGACACCGCTGCTGTTCATCCCGCCCGTGCCGACGCTGAGCTCGCTGAAGCTGCCTACCTCGGCTTGCCCTTGCAGGACCAGGCTGCCCGCGCTGGCGTTGCCGCCGCTCAGGTTCAGGGTGCTGGCGCCGCCGATCGTCAGCGCATTGGCCACGCTCAAGGTCTTGCCGCTGGACAGGGTGCTGAAGGAGGGCAGCAGGGCCGAGCCCAGGCTGGCCTTGTCGGTGTAAGTCAGCACGCCCTTGATCCAGTTGAAGGAGCCACCGCTGGCCACGGAGGCGTTGGCGATCTGCAAGTTGCCGCCATCGAGCGTGAGCACGCCCCGCGCGCCAATCGCCAAGTTTTGCGCCGTCACTTTGCCTGAATCCAGAATGCTCAGTGAAGCTTGGCCGCTTTGGCCGACGAAGAGGCTCGCGGTATTGACCCATTGCGATCCTTGGCCGGTCACCACCACGTTGCCGGTACTGCCGAGCCTGTCTGCAATCACCGAACTGACGTTGCTGGCCACACCACCGTTCTCAATGGTCAAGCTGCCAGAGCCCTGCTCGCCAACCAGGAAGAGCGAACCTGCGCTGTTGAATTGCGAGCCGAGACCGCTGACCAGGAGAGTGCCCTTGCTGTCCGGCGCAGTGCCAAGCTTGGCGCCGTTGCTGATGTTGACCTGGGCGCTGTTTTGAACCGTCAAAACGCCGGTGCCGCTGTGGCCGATGTTGATGTCTCTTGTGCTCAGTTTGGACGAGTTTCCGTCCACCAAGAGCGTCCCTTGGCTGAGCTTGCCCCGCGCGATGTCCAAGATGTCCAGCGTCGCGCTGCTGCCGGCCTTGATGTTCAAGTTCAGTGACTCATTGGCCAGATTGCCCAAGGCCATCGTTCCGCCCTTCTGAATCGCCACGTTGTTGTTCAAGGTCAGCTTGGTGTTGCTACCGGACAGCCAGGCATTGCTGAGCAGCATGCCGTTGCTGCCGCCGTTCCAAATCTGCTCGGCGCTGCCGCCGATCGCCTCCACGGCCACGTTGAAGGTCTGCTTCTGGCCCAGGTTGCTGACGTTGCCGCTCAGCTTCAAGGTGGTCGGCGAAGAGGCTTTGGGTGTCAGGATGAAGTCGGTGGCATCGGCGGTGAAGGAAATGTCCTTCAGCAGCAGGACCTGAGCCGTAGCGCCGGAAATGTCAACGATCTGCAGCGGCGCCTTGTTGCCGTTGTAGACCAGGGAGTCGCCGTCCTTGGGCACGCCGACCGAAGCGCCGCTCCAGTTGCCGGCCGTGCTCCACAAAGCGGTGGGGCCGCCGGGGATGGTGGTCGCACCGGTCCAGGTCCACACGGCGGCCTCTGCCGTGTCGACGATGCCCAGGCTCAGCGCGGTGGCGATGGCCAGGCACAGCGTGGACGGACGAGGCGCGCGCGACAGCGAATTGGTGGGTCGGCGAACTGTGGGGCGCTTGGCCGTGGCGGTGCTGGTGTTCATGGGTGTTCCCTGTGGGCTCTGTATCGTTGGAGGAATGCGGTCGCTGTCATGCCCCGAGAGCTCGCCCAAATCAGGGCTTGTGTCTGGCCACCCAGGCATCAGTACAGCGCACCGCAGTTTCCGAAGATTCGTGCTCGGTGTGTGCGACATAACGCGACGATTCATGACAGCGATGTCGCATCGACTGCAGGAAAGTCATGTAGGGACTGCGGCCCAGCGTCTTACGATCGATGGCCTTGTTCACCTCGGCGCGCGGCCGATGCCTTCCAGAACTTTCCAAGGCGGGTTTGATGCCCAAGTCCTCCTTGCTGCTTGTCGACAGCGATGCTGAGCTCTCCGCCATGCTGCTGCGCCTCTTGCAGGCTGAGGGGTGGGCGGTGCGTGCGGCACTCAATGCTGAGCAGGCCGAGCAGGCCCTTGCGGCGGCCCTGCCTGCGGTTGTGCTGTTGGATGTGATGCTGCCCGATGCCCGTGGCGCGGACTTGTGCCGGCGCTGGCGGGCGGCTTATCCGGACTTGGCCATCCTGATGCTGACCGCGCGGGGCGATGCCTTCGACAGAATGGCGGTCTTGCAGCTAGGTGCCGATGACGCTCTGGCCAAGCCTTTCGAAAAGCGCGTGTTGGTGGCGCGTTTGCGGGCTTTGCTCCGGCGACTGGCACCCCCGGGCTGCTGAATCGGGGGGCGGCCCTCAGCCGAGCGGCGCTCCGCGTGAAAGGCACATGGCTGCCCACTTGAATCCACATACCAGGCCAGACGGCCTAGGCTGGGGGGCATTGCGCCCCCCAGAAGATCAGCTCATGCCTTGATGCCGCAACAAGGCGTCGATCTGTGGCTCACGGCCGCGGAAGGCCTTGAAGCTGTCCATGGCCGGGCGGGAGCCGCCGACTTCCAGGATGTTCTGCAGGTAGCGGCGGCCGGTGTCGGCGTTGAACACCCCTTCCACCTCGAAGGCGCTCCAGGCATCGGCGCTGAGCAGTTCCGCCCATTTGTAGCTGTAGTAGCCGGCCGAGTAGCCGCCCGCAAAGATGTGCGAGAAGCTGTGCTGGCTGCGGTTGAAGTCGGGGGACTTCATCACCGCCACCTCGTGGCGCACCTCGTTCAAGACGGTCTGGATTTGCTCGGCGGAGGCCGTCTCGCCATGCAGGCGCATGTCGAACAGGGCGAACTCGATCTGGCGCAGCGTCTGCATGCCGCTCTGGAAGTTCTTGGCCGCCAGCATCTTGTCGAAGAGCTCGCGCGGCAGGGGCTCGCCGCTGTCGACCTGGGCGGTCAGCTGCTGCAGCACCTCCCATTCCCAGCAGAAGTTCTCCATGAACTGACTGGGCAGTTCGACGGCATCCCACTCGACGCCTGAGATGCCGGAGACGCCCAGCTCGTCCACCTGGGTCAGCAGGTGGTGCAGGCCGTGGCCGAATTCGTGGAACAGGGTGGTGACGTCGTCGTGCGTCAGCAGTGCCGGCCGATCACCCGCAGGCTGCGTGAAGTTGCAGACCAGCTGGGCCACCGGCGTCTGCTGCGTGCCCTCGGGCCGGGCCCAGCGGCTGCGCACCTCGTCCATCCAGGCGCCGGGGCGCTTGCCGGGGCGGGCGTAGAGGTCGAGGTAGAACTGCCCGACCAGGGCGCCATCTCGCTCCAAACGGTAGAACTTGACGGACTCGTGCCAGACCTCGGCGGACTGCTCGCTGATCGTCACCTGGAACAGGCGCTCGATGATGCTGAACAGGCCGGCCAGCACGCGCGGTACCGGGAAATACTGGCGCACGGCTTCGTCGCTGAAGGCGTAGCGGGCTTCCTTGAGCTTCTCGGAGGCGTAGGCCGTGTCCCAGGCCTGAAGCTCGGCCAGGCCCAGCTCGCGGGCCGCGAACTCGCGCAGCTCGGCCAGGTCCTTCTCGGCAAAGGGGCGGGCGCGGCGGGCCAGGTCACGCAGGAAGTCGAGCACCTGCTGCGGCGAATCGGCCATCTTGGCGGCCAGCGAAGCTTCCGCGAAATTGGCGAAGCCCAGCAGGGCGGCTTCTTCCTGGCGCAGTTGCAAGAGCTCTTGCATGACGGCGCTGTTGTCCTGCTCGGGCTTGTCGCCCAGCTCGCTGGCGCGGGTCACATAGGCGGTGTAGAGCCGCTGGCGCAGGCCACGGTGGCTGCCGTACTGCATGACGGGCAAGTAACTGGGGAAATGCAGGGTGAGCTTGTGGCCTTCCTTGCCCTCGGCCTCGGCGGCGGCGCGCGCAGCCTGCACCGCGTCGGCGGGCACGCCGGCCATTTCGTCCGCGCTGGCGTAGTAGGCATAACCGTCGGTGGCGTCCAGCACATGCTCGGAGAAGGTCTGGGCCAGCTCGGCGCTGCGTTCCTGGATGGCGGCGAAGCGGGCCTTGGCCTCGCCCTGCAGCTCGGCGCCGGAGAGCACGAAATCACGCAGCCAGAGCTTGAGTGCCTGCTGGCGTGCCGGGTTCAGCGTGGCCGCGGCCGGGCTGGCGGCGATGGCCTTGTACTTGGCGTAGAGCCGCTCGTCCGAACCTTGGCGGGTGAAGAACTCGGTGACGGCGGGCAGGGCGGCGTTGTAGGCCTCGCGCAGCTCGGGCGTGTTGGCCACGGCATTGAGGTGGCCGACCGCGCCCCAGGACGCACCCAGGCGCTCGGTGGCCACGCCGAGGCTGGCGGACAAGGCCTCGTAATCGGCCGGCGTGGCCTCCGAGGTGGCCAGGGCCAGGGCGGCATCGGCCTCTTTCAGCAACTGCTCGACCGCCGGGGCGATGTGCTCGGGGCGGATGCTGGCGAAGGCCGGCAGGGCGGCGGTGGACAAAAGCGGATTGCTCATACGGCGCCTTCGGCTTGGGCGGCCGCGGCGGCGCGTTCGGCCGACTCCATCGTGTTGACCAGCAGCATGGTGATGGTCATGGGGCCGACGCCGCCGGGCACCGGGGTGATCCAGCCGGCCACGTCCTTGACGCCCGCGAAATCAACGTCGCCGCAGAGCTTGCCTTCATCGTTGCGATTCATGCCCACATCGATGACCACGGCGCCCGGTTTGACCATGTCGGCGGTCAGCACATCGCGCTTGCCCACGGCGGCCACGACGATGTCGGCCTGGCGGGTGTGCTGGGCCAGATCGGCGGTGCCGCTGTGGCAGACCGTCACGGTGGCATTGGCCTGCAGCAGCATCATGGCCATGGGCTTGCCGACGATGTTGGAGCGGCCGATCACCACGGCATGCTTGCCGCGCAGGTCCTTCATGCCGATGCTTTCCAGCATCTTCATGCAGCCGTAGGGCGTGCAGGCCTTGAAGCCAGTCTCGCCGACCATCAGCGCGCCGGCGCTCTCGATTGCGAAGCCGTCCACGTCCTTGGCCGGCGAGATGGCCTCGATGACCTTGTGGGAGGCTATGTGCTTGGGCAGGGGCAGCTGCACCAGGATGCCGTGGATGGCGGGGTCCTTGTTCAGGGCCTCGACGCGGGCCAGCAGTTCGGCTTCGCTCATGGTCGCTTCGTACTTTTCCAGCACCGAGTGCAGGCCGGCGTCGGCGCAGGCCTTGACCTTGTTGCGCACATAGACCTGGGAGGCCGGGTTGTCGCCCACCAGCACCACGGCCAGGCCCGGTTTCAGGCCCTTGGCCGTCAGCGCCGCAGCGCGTTGCGCCACTTCGGCGCGGACTTGTTGGGACAGGGCGTTGCCGTCGATCAATTGGGCGGTCATGGTGTGCGTCTCGTGATGGGTGCGGCTGGAGGTGAATCTGAGGTGAACAAGTGAACGGGTGAACAGGTTAAGGGACGGCCGCCCGTCTCGTGCCCACGTGTTCACTTGTTCACCAATTCACCTGTTCACTTCTATCCAGCCATCTGGTTTGAAAATGCAAAAGGCCGCTGATCACGCAGCGGCCTCGGTCGGGTCAGATGGGGCTCAGGCCTTGGCCGGTGCGCCCAGGGCGATCTTGAGCAGATCGGCCACCGTGTTGGCGTTCAGCTTTTCCATGATGTTGGCGCGGTGCGCTTCCACCGTCTTGATGCTGATGCCCAGGTCGTCGGCGATCTGCTTGTTCAGGCGGCCGGCAACGATGCGCTCCAGCACCTGGGATTCACGCGTGGTCAGGCGCGAGAGCAGGGCGTCGCGGCTGGCGGCTTCCTGGTGGGTGGAGAAGGCGTTGCGGGCCTGGTCCAGCATGCGCTCGACCAGGGCCACCAGTTCTTCTTCCTTGAAGGGCTTTTCGATGAAGTCCATCGCGCCCTTCTTCATGGTCTGCACCGCCATCGGCACATCGCCGTGGCCGGTGATGAAGACCACGGGCAGGGGGCTGTGGCGCTCGATCAGGCGGTCTTGCAGCTCCAGGCCGCTCATGCCTTCCATGCGGATGTCGGCGATCAGGCAGGCGACTTCGCGGGGGTCATAGCGGCTGAGGAAGGATTCGGCGGAGTCGAAGCACTTGACCCGGTAGTCCTTGCCTTCGAGCAGCCATTGCAGCGAGTCGCGTACGGCCTCGTCATCATCGACGACGTAGACATTGCCCTTCTTCGGAATCAGACTCATGGTGTCGCTTGTTTGTTTACTGCGGATCCTTCGGATCCTGTCGTCGGCCCGAGCGGCCCATTCGCCAGAGGCGGGTCAACTCGGGAGATGTCTACCGGGATGCTGAAGGCGAACCTGCAGCCTACAACAGCCTCGCCATTGTATAAGTTCTCAGCACGGATCCGACCCTGGTGAGACTCCACGATAGACCGGCATAACCCTAGGCCGATGCCCAATCCATCGGCCTTGGTCGAGAAGAAAGCCTCGTACATCCGGGAGATCACCTCCTCGGGCATGCCCGGGCCCATGTCGGTGACGCTGAAGTCGATATGGCCCCCGAGTTCGGGGGTGTGCTTGGGCACCACGCGCAGTTCGATGTGGCGGCGCGACACCGGCAGGCCGGCGTTGTCGATCGCCTCGGCCGCGTTCTTGAGCAGGTTCATCAAGACCTGTTCGATCAGGATGGGGTCCACCATCAGGGTCGGCAGTCGCTGCGCGATGTAGGTGTGGATGGCCACATTGCGGCGGCGCAGTTCGATGCCGGCCAGCTCGACCGCATCCTCGACGATGTCAAAGGCCTGGGCCGCTTCTCGCTTGGGCTCGCTGCGTTTCACGAAGTTGCGAATGCGGTGGATGATCTGGCCGGCGCGCTGTGCTTGCTTGGCGGTTTTTTCCAGCGCGGCCAGCAGGTCGTCCTTCTGGATGCTGTCATTGCGCACCCGCGAGACCATGCCGTTGCAGTAGTTGGTGATGGCGGTCAGTGGTTGGTTCAGCTCATGGGCCACGCTGGAGGCCATTTCGCCCATGGTCATCAGGCGGCTGGTCATCTGCGCCTTCTCGGCCTGGCTGGCGGCCTGGGCTTCGGCATGGCGGCGGGTGGTGATGTCGGTGGCGATCAACATCTGCGCCAGGCGGCCGTCGGTCCATTGCAGATAGCGCGAGCGCACGTCGAACCACATCTCCAGCGACTCGACAAACACCTCGCGCGGGTCCGAGCCCATTTCGGTCAGGGCCTGGGCGGGCAGGCCGCTGTAGTCGTCCACATCTTCGTCAGCATCCGGGCCGCTGCTGCGGCCCAGCTGGCTGCCCGAAAGCAGGGCATGGCCGGCCGGGTCGGCGCCGAACCAGAGCCGGTAGCTGCGGTTGGCGAACAGCAGCTCACCTTGTTGCACCGAGAGCACCGACACGGCCGCGTCCAGGCCTTCCAGCACGGTGGTGAAGCGCTCGTGCGAGGCGGACAGCTGGTCGCGCACGCGCTTGGCCTCGGTGATGTTGGTCATCGAGGTCATCCAGCCGGTCTGCTTGCCCTTGCTGTCCACCAGGGGTGAGATGTAGACGCGGCCGTCGAAGATGGTGTGGTCCTTGCGCAGGATCTTCACCTCGACGCCACCAGCCGGGCTGCGCCCTTGCAGCTCTTGCTGCAGCAGGCGGGCGTTTTCCTCCAGGCGGTCGGGCGGCCAGAAGGGGAAGGGCGGCTTGCGGCCGATCAGCTCGGCTTCCGAGAAGCCGGTCATGGCGCAGAAGGCCGGGTTCACATAGGAGATGCGCGACTCCATGTCCATGGCGCGCATCCCGGTCAGCATGGAGTTCTCCATGGCGCGGCGGAAATTGGTTTCGCTGGACAAGGCGTTCTGGATATGCAGGCGCCGGCGCATGTGCTTCCAGGTACCCAGAAGCATCCAGACGGTCAGCACCGAGAGCGCCACCACCATCCAGAACAAGGTGTTGCTGATCAGGCCGATCGAGGTGCGGTAGCCCTCGCCGCGCAGCACCAGGCCATTCATGGCTGGGGCCAGCGGCACCTCATGCTGGATCAGGGCGCGCTTGGGGCGCTTGCCCGGCATCTGTGTGACGGTGCTGGCGACGACCTGCTCGCCGGCGTCGAGGATGGCCACCACATGGCGGGTCGCCACCTCGCTGGGCACGTAGTAGCGCAGCAGGGCTTCGATCGAGTATTCGGCGATCAGCACGCCGGCAAAGCCGCTGCGATCGATCAGGGGCACGTGGATCTGGAACACCCGGGTGCCGATGTTGTCGGCAAAGGGCGGTGAGTAACTGGGCTGGCGACGTTCGCGCGCCGCCTGGAAGGCCAGCTCGGCCGGGTTGCTCTGGTTGGCCAGGGGCATGGAGGGGTCATGGCCTTCGGCCGACATCAGGGAGTCGTCTTGGAAGCCAGCGCCGCTGACGCTGGCGCGTGCCTCTCGGCGATTGCTCAGCCAGGTGATGTGGGTGATCTCGGGCCGGTCGCGGGCGAAAGCCTTGGCCTGGGCGCTGAACTCCTGGGTGTCGACCGCGCGGGTGACGATCTCGCGGGCGATGCGCAGCAGCTGTTCCTGGTTGTCATTGAGGCGCACGCGGATCTGCTGCTGGGCGATCTCGCTGTCGCGCTTGACGGCCTCCGACTCGCGCTCGATTTCCTCGTTTCGCAGGTACCAGAAGGCCAGGATGATGGCGGTCAGGAAGAGCAGGACGGAGATCAGCGGGCCCAGGGTGGCGAAGCGGTCCTGCCGCGAAGGCGACTGGCTGAGCCACCAGCGCACCAGCACCCGGCGCAGGGGCTGAACCATCTGGCGCGCAGCGCCTTGGAGATCGGTAAGAAAAGACATAGCGGGCGATTATCCGGGTGCGGCATGCGCTTTTCGGCTGACACCGGTTTGTAACTTGTTTCGCAATATGAAATGCATTCGCACCATTTGAGAGTGGGCAAATCTTGTGAGACACTCGCCGCAAACGCACACGACGTTCAAGCCGTTGCTTTGTCCGGAGCTTTGTCCGGGCAAGGTTTTTTAGCCTGGGGACGGGCAGTGAAGCTGGCGCAAAACCAGCCGCTGCATGCCCCTCGAGTCAAATCTTCGGAGACAAGCCATGTCCGCGCAGCCCCAGTCCTTTCTAGGCGCAGCCGCCAATGACACCGATTCGCTGGAAACCAAGGAATGGCTGGACGCTCTGTCCGCCGTCATTGGTGAAGAAGGTGGTGAACGTGCCCATTTCCTGCTGAACACCCTGATCGAGCATGCCCGCCAGTCCGGCATCGACGTGCCCTTCTCGGCCACCACGGCCTATGTGAACACCATTCCTGCCGAGCAGGAAGCGCGTTGCCCCGGCAATATCGAGATCGAGAAGCGCCTGCGCGCCTATATGCGCTGGAACGCCATGGCCATGGTCGTGCGCGCCAACCGCCTGAACCCTGCCGACGGCGGCGATCTGGGCGGCCACATCGGCTCCTTCGCTTCGCTGGCCTCCATGTTGGGCGCCGGCTTCAACCATTTCTGGCATGCCGAGAGCGCCGAACCAGGCAAAGAGCACGGCGGCGACCTGCTCTACATCCAAGGCCACAGCGCCCCCGGCGTCTATGCACGCGCCTTCCTGGAAGGCCGCCTGAACGAGGCGCAGCTGGACAACTTCCGCCAGGAAGTCGACGGCAAGGGCCTGTCCAGCTACCCGCATCCGAAGCTGATGCCCGAGTTCTGGCAGTTCCCGACCGTGTCCATGGGCCTGGGCCCCTTGATGGCCATCTACCAGGCGCGCTTCCTGAAGTACCTGCATGCACGCGGCATTGCGAACACCGAGAACCGCAAGGTCTGGGCCTTCATGGGCGACGGCGAGATGGACGAGCCGGAGTCCTTGGGTGCCATCGGCCTGGCCGCACGCGAAGGCCTGAACAATCTGGTCTTCGTCATCAACTGCAATCTGCAGCGCCTGGACGGTCCGGTGCGCGGCAACGGCAAGATCATCCAGGAACTCGAAGGCGAGTTCCGCGGCAGCGGCTGGAAGGTCATCAAACTGATCTGGGGCAAGGGCTGGGACGAGCTGCTGGCGCGCGACAAGAGCGGCAAGCTCAAGCAGCTGATGATGGAAACCGTGGACGGCGACTACCAGGCCATGAAGGCCAATGACGGTGCCTACGTCCGCAAGCACTTCTTCGGCAAGTACCCCGAGACCGCCAAGCTGGTCGAGCACATGAGCGACGAGGAGATCTTCGAGCTGCGCCGTGGTGGCCACCAGCCCGAGAAGGTCTTCGCCGCTTTCCATGCCGCCCACAACAACGACTCCAAGCAGCCGACCCTGCTGCTGGTCAAGACCGTCAAGGGCTACGGCATGGGCAAGGCCGGTGAAGGCAAGAACACCGTCCACCAGACCAAGAAGCTGACCGACGAGGACATCAAGTACATCCGCGACCGCTTCGGCATCCCGATTCCCGACAGCGAGCTGCCCAAGCTGCCTTACTACAAGCCGGCCGACGACACGCCCGAGATGCGCTATCTGCACGAGCGCCGCAAGGCCCTGGGCGGCTACCTGCCGCAGCGCCGCGTCAAGGCCGACGAGAGCTTCAGCGCACCGCCGCTGGACACCTTCAAGGCCGTGCTCGAGCCGACCGCCGAAGGCCGCGAGATCTCGACCACTCAGGCCTACGTGCGCTTCCTGACCCAGTTGCTGCGTGACAAGGACCTGGGCCCGCGCGTCGTGCCCATCCTGGTTGACGAGGCCCGCACCTTCGGCATGGAAGGCCTGTTCCGCCAGATCGGCATCTACAACCCCGCAGGTCAGAACTACACCCCGGTCGACAAGGACCAGGTGATGTACTACCGCGAGGCCAAGGACGGCCAGATCCTGCAAGAAGGCATCAACGAAGCCGGCGGCATGGCCAGCTGGATCGCTGCGGCCACCAGCTACTCGACGAACAACCGGGTCATGATCCCGTTCTACGTCTACTACTCGATGTTCGGCTTCCAGCGCATCGGTGACCTGGCCTGGGCGGCCGGCGATATGCAGGCGCGCGGCTTCCTGCTGGGCGGCACTTCGGGCCGCACCACCCTGAACGGCGAAGGCCTGCAGCACGAAGACGGCCACAGCCACATCCTGGCCGGCACGATTCCGAACTGCATCAGCTATGACCCGAGCTTCGCGCACGAAGTGGCGGTGATCATGCAGCACGGCCTCAAGCGCATGGTGGAAGACCAGGAGAACGTCTACTTCTACATCACCCTGCTGAACGAAAACTACGCCATGCCGGGCCTCAAGGTCGGCACCGAGGCGCAGATCCTCAAGGGCATGTATCTGCTGGAAGAAGCCCAGGCTGGCACGGCCCTGACGGTCAATCTGCTCGGCTCCGGCAGCATCCTGCGCGAAAGCCAGGCGGCCAAGGTCTTGCTGGAGCAGGAGTGGGGCGTGGGCGCCCATGTCTGGAGCTGCCCGAGCTTCAACGAGCTGGCCCGCGATGGCCAGAACGCCGAGCGCTGGAACCTCTTGCACCCGACCGAGCTGTCCTGCGTGCCCTTCGTGACCCAACAGCTGAGCCGCACCAGCGGCCCGGTCGTGGCCTCGACCGACTACATGAAGAACTACGCGGAACAGATCCGCGCCTTCATCCCGGCCGGCCGCAGCTTCAAGGTGCTGGGTACCGATGGTTTCGGCCGTTCGGACTTCCGCTCCAAGCTGCGCGAGCACTTCGAAATCAACCGCCACTACATCGTCGTCGCCGCGCTCAAGAGCCTGGCCGATGAAGGCAAGATCCCGGCCGCCAAGGTGGCCGAGGCGATTGCCAAGTACGGCCTCAACGTCAACAAGATCAACCCCCTGTACGCTTGATCGCGCTCGCGGAGACAGACATGGCATTGGTAGAAGTGAAAGTTCCCGACATCGGGGACGTCAAGGACGTGGCGGTGATCGAGCTGCTGGTCAAGGTGGGCGACACGGTGTCCGTGGAGCAAAGCCTGATCACCGTCGAGAGTGACAAGGCCTCGATGGAGATCCCCAGCACCCACGCCGGCGTGGTGCGGGAGATCAAAGTGGCCCTGGGCGACAAGGTCAATGAAGGCAGCCTGGTGCTGCTGGTCGAGGCTGCGGGCTCGGCCGCTGTTGCTGTGCCGGCTGCCGCTCCTGCTGCGGCAGCTGCTGCTGCACCGGCTCCGGTCGCTGCAGCCCCTGTGGCCGCCGCCCCGGCGGCAGCGAGCAGCCTGGTCGAAGTGTTCGTGCCCGATATCGGCGATTTTGAGTCGGTGGCGGTGATCGAGGTCTTCGTCAAGGTCGGTGACAGCATCAAGGTCGAGCAAAGCCTGATCACGGTCGAGAGCGACAAGGCCTCGATGGAGATCCCGTCTTCGCACGCCGGTGTGATCAAGGAATTCAAGGTCAAGCTCGGCGACAAGGTGGCCAAGGGCTCGCTGCTGGCGCTGGTGGAAGTGCAGGGCGCTGCTGCTGCGGCACCTGTGGCCGCTGCGCCTGCCGCAGCTGTACCTGCGCCTGCTGCTGCGCCCGTGGCCGCTCCGGCTGCCGCCGCCGTGGTGGCCGCGCCGGCTGCTGCTGTTGCCGTTCCCGCTCACGACCCGAGCGTGCTCAAGGGCAAGCTGCCGCACGCCTCGCCCAGCATCCGCCGCATGGCGCGCGAGCTGGGTGTTCCTTTGGATGAGGTCAAGGGCACGGGCCCGAATGGCCGCATCCAGGAGCAAGACCTGCAGGCCTTCGTCAAGGCCGTGATGGCTGGCGCGCTGCAGACCGTGGCGCAGAAGGCTACGGCACCTGCTGCCGCACCGGCTTCGGCTGGTAGCGGACTGGCTGGCCTGCTGCCCTGGCCCAAGGTGGACTTCGAAAAGTTCGGCGCGATCGAGCGTAAGGACCTCAGCCGCATCAAGAAGATCAGCGGTGCCAATCTGCACCGCAACTGGGTGGTCATCCCGCATGTGACCAACCATGACGATGCCGACATCACCGAGCTCGAAGCCTTCCGTGTTCAAACGAACAAGGAAAACGAGAAGAACCCGGCGGCGGTCAAGGTCACCATGCTGGCCTTCATGATCAAGGCGGCCGTGGCGGCTCTCAAGAAGTTCCCCGAGTTCAATGCCTCGCTGGAAGGCGAGGGCGACGCCCAGAAGCTGGTGTTGAAGAAGTACTTCCACATCGGCTTCGCGGCGGACACGCCCAACGGCCTGGTCGTGCCGGTGATCAAGGACGCTGACAAGAAGGGCATCTTCGAGATCAGCGCCGAAATGGGCGAGCTGGCCAAGAAGGCGCGCGACGGCAAGCTGGGCCCGGCCGAGATGAGCGGTGGCTGCTTCACCATCTCGTCCCTGGGCGGCATCGGTGGTCGTTACTTCACCCCCATCATCAATGCGCCGGAAGTGGCCATCATGGGCGTGTGCAAGAGCCAGATCGAGCCCAAGTGGGATGGCAAGGCCTTCCAGCCGCGCCTGATGCTGCCGCTCAGCTTGAGCTGGGACCACCGCGTCATCGACGGCGCGGCCGCTGCGCGCTTCAATGTCTACTTCGCTTCGCTGCTGGCCGACTTCCGCCGCATCGTGCTCTGACCGGAGAACCCTGACATGGCATTGGTTCAAGTACAAGTTCCCGACATCGGCGACTTCAAGGATGTGGCCGTCATCGAGCTGCTGGTCAAGGTCGGTGACACGGTCAAGGTCGAGCAAAGCCTGGTGACCGTGGAGTCCGACAAGGCCTCGATGGAGATCCCGTCCTCGCATGCCGGCGTGGTCAAGGAAGTCAAGGTCGCGCTGGGTGACAAGATCAACCAGGGCACGCTGTTGCTGGTGCTGGAGTCCGAAGTGGCTGCGGCGCCGGCGCCTGCTGCTGTTGCTCCTGTTGCCCCAGCCGCTTCCCCCGTGGCGGCCCCCGTAGCCGCGCCAGCTCCCGCCTTCGTCCCCGCCGCCGGCAGCTACAGCGGCCCGGTTGATCTGGAAGCCGATGTGTTGGTGCTGGGCGCCGGCCCCGGCGGCTACTCGGCCGCCTTCCGCGCGGCCGATCTCGGTTTGAAGGTCGTGCTGGTGGAGCGTTATGCCACCCTGGGCGGCGTCTGCTTGAATGTGGGCTGCATCCCGTCCAAGGCCTTGCTCCATGTGGCTGCGGTGATGGACGAGGTCTCGCACCTTGGTGATCTGGGCGTGGACTTCGGCGCCCCGACCGTCAACATCGACAAGCTGCGCGGCCACAAGGAAAAGGTCATCGGCAAGCTGACCGGCGGCCTGGCGGCCATGGCCAAGATGCGCAAGGTCACCACCGTGCGCGGCTATGGCAACTTCATCGACGCCTTCCATGTGGAAGTCGAAGAAACCGCCGGCGAGGCCCAGGCCAAGACCGGCGCCAAGAAGGTGGTTCGCTTCAAGCAAGCCATCATCGCGGCCGGCTCGCAAGCCGTGCGCCTGCCCTTCTTGCCCCAAGATCCGCGCATCGTCGACTCGACCGGCGCGCTGGAACTCAAGGGCACGCCCAAGAAGATGCTGATCATCGGTGGCGGCATCATCGGCCTGGAAATGGGCACGGTCTACTCGACCCTGGGTGCACGCCTCGATGTGGTCGAGATGCTGGACGGGCTGATGCAGGGCGCCGACCGCGATCTGGTCAAGGTCTGGCAGAAGATGAACGCCAAGCGCTTCGACAACATCATGTTGAAGACCAAGACCGTCGGTGCCGAGGCCACGCCTGAAGGCATCAAGGTGCAGTTCGAGGGCCTGGACGGTACCAAGAGCGAAGGCGTCTACGACTTCGTGCTGCAAGCCGTGGGCCGCACGCCCAATGGCAAGAAGATCGCCGCTGAGAAGGCCGGCGTGGCGGTGACCGACCGTGGCTTCATCAATGTGGACGTGCAGATGCGCACCAATGTGCCGCACATCTTCGCCATCGGCGATGTGGTCGGCCAGCCCATGTTGGCGCACAAGGCGGTGCACGAGGCCCATGTGGCGGCCGAAGTGGCAGCCGGTGCCATCCTCGGCGACGCGCATTTGTCCAAGAGCCAGTTCGACGCTCGCGTGATTCCGAGCGTGGCCTACACCGACCCGGAAGTGGCGTGGGTGGGTCTCACCGAAGACCAGGCCAAGGCCCAAGGCATCAAGGTCAAGAAGGGCTTGTTCCCCTGGACCGCCTCGGGCCGCGCGATCGCCAACGGCCGCGACGAAGGCTTCACCAAGCTGCTCTTCGATGAAGAGACCCACCGCATCGTCGGCGGCGGCATTGTCGGCACCCACGCCGGCGACATGATCGGCGAGATCGCCCTGGCCATCGAGATGGGTGCCGACGCGGTCGACATCGGCAAGACCATCCACCCGCACCCGACGCTGGGCGAAAGCATTGGCATGGCGGCGGAAGTGGCGCATGGGTCTTGCACGGATTTGCCGCCGGCGAGGAAGTAAGTAAGCCCCGCTTCAAGCGCTACTGAAAAAGCCCGGTCCGGCGATGGATCGGGCTTTTTGCGTTCTGCGACGCGCCTGTGGATGATGGTGTGCCAGGCGAGCCGGATGGGCGTTTGCCGCTCGCGACTTCGCCAGCCGGCTTTCCGATTCGACCCTCTGGGACCTGTCGATCCTTGACGGGCCGACAAGGGCCGTGCCGTCGCCTCTTCACATCGCGTTCACACCCGCCTCACTAATCTGCGACGGTCTCCACCTATCGGACCGAATCCATGCAGAAAACCAATCTGTGCAAACTGGCCCTGAGCCTGTTCCTGTTCAGCACAGCCAGCTTCGCCGACCCGCTGTTCTCGCAGAATTTCGAGGTCTTGATCAAGCAGCACGAACTGCCCGGCGCGGTCGTCTTGATCAAGCGCGGAGACGCCACCATTCACCATCAGGCCTACGGTGCGGTGAATTGCGAGCACGTCAGCGAGATGTGGAAGGACGCCATCTTCCGCATCCCCACCGTGAGCGAGCCGATCACGGCGTTCGCCCTGCTGCAACTCGTGGATCAGGGCAAGGTGTCGCTGGACGATGACATTCGAAAACACCTGCCCGACTTCGCTCTGTTCGAGCACGAGGGCAAGCCCCAGCTCGTCACCCTCCGTCAGCTGCTCTCGCACACCGCCGGTTTCGGCTACGGCGGCGGCATCCAAAACTGGATCGACATTCGCTACCTGCTGGCGAATCCACTGAGTCGACGCAAGAGCTTGCGCGAGATGGTGGGCGATCTTTCCGGCATCGAGCTCAAGTTCGGGCCGGGCCAGCGCATCGAATACAGCATGGCCAGCGACGTCCAGGTCGCCCTCATCGAAGCGGTGACCCGGATGCCCCTGGACGCCTACCTGCAAATGATTGGGATGATGCAGGTCGAGGACGGCTGGATGGCTTCGGACCGGTGGATGAGCACCGAAGTGCATGACTTGCCGAAGCGCCAGGCCAGCGCGTCGTCTCGCGCTGTCGCCAGCCAGTTGCGCACCTCGGACGACCGGAGTGCCCTATGACGGACACCATCGAGTTGAGGGACATCTGCCATCACTTCGATGCGGGCCGCGAACGCATCGAGTTGTTTCGCGGGCTCTCCTTTACGGTTCGCGGCCATGAGACGGTGGCGATCATCGGCCCATCCGGCGCGGGCAAGTCCAGCCTTCTGTCGATTGCCGCAGGCCTGGAGCGGCCGGCGGGCGGCACGGTGTGCTGCACCCTCGACGGGGCGTCGGCCGACGCATGGGCCTTGCGCGCCCGCTCCGGCTTCATCTTCCAGCAGTTTCACCTGCTCCCGGAACTCGATGCCATCGGCAACCTGGCCTTGCCGCTTCGCCTGAAGGGTCACCTCGACGCCTTCGCTGTCGCTGCCCGGTGGCTCGAACGCGTGGGACTGAAGGACCGGGCCCGGCACCGGCCCCACCAGCTGAGCGGTGGCGAGCAGCAGCGCGTCGCGGTGGCGAGGGCCTTCGTCACGGCCCCGCGCTTCATCTTCGCCGATGAGCCCACCGGCAACCTGGACGTGCAGACCGCCGAGAGCGTGGCGGCCCTGATGTTTGACTGTGCGCGAGAGACAGGCTGCGGGCTCGTGATCGTGACGCACAGCAAGCCGCTGGCCATGCGGGCCGACAAGACCTGGCTGCTTGCGGCCGGGCGGCTGGAGGCGGCGGCGTGAGCAGGCTCAAATTGACCCTGGAGAACAGCGTGCGAAGCCTGCAGGATGCCGACGGGCGCATCAGCTTTGCCACGCAGACGGTCCTGCTCTTCTTTCTCTTGACGCTGACGCTCGCCAGCGCGTCGATCCAGCGCTATCTGGCCGACAACCTCGATCAGATGCTGGGCTCGGACCTGGTCGTTGAAACGCACACGCCATGGAAGGCAGACGATGAGCTGAGGATCCGGTCGCTGGCACAGCGCGTGTCGGTCACGCAGTTGACGGACATCACCCTCACGCATCGGGAGGCCTGGGCCCGTGTGCGCTTGAAGCTCGTTGACGAGGCCTACCCCTTGCAGGGCAGTCTGCAGGTCGGCGACACGCCGCTGGATCCACCCCGCGCGACTCGCGAAGGCCCGAGAGTGGGAGAGATCTGGCTCGACCCGAGGCTGGCCGTGCAGCTTCGGGCGCAAGCCGGTGAAAGCCTGCGCGTCGGTGGCGCCGACTTGCGGTTCACTGGTGTGCTGCATCATGAACCCGACCGCATCCTGGAAGGCCACAGCACGGCCCTGCGTGCGATGGTGCATGCCCAGAGCCTGCCTGGCACCTTGATCAGCGACGGCAGGGCTCGCACGCGTCACCTGATCGCAGCCGACGAAGCGCAGCAAGCCGAGATCAAGGGCTGGGTGCGCGAGGCGCTGCCGGGTGCCCAGCTGATCCAGAGAGTCGGTGGCCAACACCCGCTCGCCGGCTTCTGGAAACGGGCCGAGAACTTCCTCGGTCTCGCGTCCGTCATCCTGTTCTTCCTGGGCGCCGTGGCCCTGGACATGAGCAATCGCCGCTGGCTCGCAAAGACACGCTTTCGGCTGGCGATCTATTCCAGCTTTGGCGTACGCACCCGCACCGGCATCCTGATGGCCCTGGGCGAGTGGCTGGTCGGCTTCATTCTGGCGGCCCTCGTCGCCAGCATTCTGGCCACATGGGCCCACAGCGTGATCGTCGCCCAATTGCAGGAGCACTTCCCCGGGCTTCGAGCGACACACCCCTGGCGGCCTGGCATGAAGACCGTCGGCCTGGTCTTCCTGCTGCTGCTGGCGCTCCAGGTCCCCAGCTTTCTTCAGCTGGCCCGCGCCTCCTTGACCGGGCTCCTTCGCAATCCGGCCCCAAGCCATGAGCTGGGACATCGGCTGTTCTGGAGCACCGCGTCCGTCGCTTTCCTGGCCTGGGCGTACTCCGACAACGGGCTGCTGACCGGTCTGACGCTGGCGGCCATGGCCTTGGCGCTGGCACTGATGGCGGTCCTGACGTGGGCGGTGGTCCGGGCGGGTGATCTGTGGGGGCGTCGGCGCACCGGTCTGCTTCCCTTCGCGCTCTTCATGATGCGCCAGCGCCTGTTCTCGAAATCGGCGCAGGTGCTGGGTCTGGGCTTGTGCGGACTGCTGCTTCTGTTCACGCTGATGCTGATGCGGGATCTGGGCGCGACGATGGAAAGCCATCGACGCACCCATGATGGCAATCTCCTGATTGCGCAAGCGCAGGGCGAGCAGATCGATGCGATTCATCGTTGGGCACAGGAGACCGGCAGCAGCGTCCGCACGCTGCGGCCCTTCGTCTTTGCCCAGCTTGTCGCCGTGAACGGCAAGCCGCTTGCCGATCCCGCCCGCAAGCCCAGCGACTCCCTGGCACAGCTCCAGGACCCGATACGCTTGAGCTGGACGGACGAATTGCCCGGCAACAACCGTCTCGTCGGCGGCCAGTGGTGGGCGGCAGGTACCGACCGGTGGCAGCAGATCTCCGCCGAACCCGACGTCATGAGCGACTTGGGGCTCGACTACGGCGACACGCTCAGGTACCGGATCGGCAGCGAATTTCACGAGTTCAAACTCGTGGCCAGTCACGCCCCGCAACCGGGCGGTGGGTCCATCACGTTCTGGTTCCAGGTCCCGTCTTCCGCCCGCTCGCACATGCAGGCCCTAACGCAGCACATGGGCAGCATGGAACTGCCGGCATCGGCCTGGAACACCCTGGCCGACCTGTGGCAGCAACACCCCACGCTGTCACTGGTGCCGCTGCGGGAGCTGACCGAGCGATTCGACCAGACGATCGGCATCCTCACGAAGGTGACCTTTGGCTACGCGGCCATGGTGCTTTTGCTGTCGCTCCTTGTCCTCGCGGCGTCGGTGAGCGGCTTCAGCGACGATGACCGCCAGAAGAACGGCTTGCTGATGAGCATGGGGCTCAGGAGGAGCGATTGCCTCTGGCTGAACTTCCAGGACTGGTGTGTCACGGCCCTGATCGCGGCCACGGGGGCCGTCGTGGGCACGTGGGGCGCCGGCCTGCTGATCTACCGCACCCAATTCAATCTGAGTTACAACCCCGACCCGCTGTGGGTGACGGGGATGGTCCTTGTCATGGTGGCGTCCGTGTGCCTCGTGGGCCATGCGGCCTGTCGTCGCAGCCTGAAGGTTTCGGTGCGGGACCTGCTTTCGACATAGACCCGCGCAGCGATACGGCAAGGCCGGCTGGCGGCCACCGTAGGCTGCGCACATGGGCGGCGGAGGCATGATTGGGGCGATGCTGACGATGCAAGCGCCCTGGCCATCGAGGTGGGCGCCGACACGGTGGACATCGGCAAGACCATCCCCCCGCATCCCACGCTGATGGATCGCATCGGCATGGCGGCGGAAGTGGCGCATGGGTCTTGCACGGATTTGCCACCGGCACGCAAGTCATCTGCGGCTGCGCTGAACTGCACATCAAAGCCCCGGACGGGAAACTGTTCGGGGCTTTGTTACGTGCAGATTCCGGCTGCTGCGGCTCTGCTTCGCTCCGGACGGCAAGGTGGTTTGGAGCCGGGAGGGGGCTTGACGGCTGACGGTGGTTTGGTGTGTACTATAGCAACTAGTACAGCAAATACAGGCGCAGCATGGCCCGAACCATTCCCCTGATGATCCAGATCGCCACCGGCGATCCGCGCTCCATCACTCAGCAGATCGTCGATGCCGTGCGCCGCCAGATCGCCGCGGGCGAGTTGGCGGTCGGCGATCAGTTGCCCAGCGTGCGTGGCCTCGCGCAGCAATTGATGGTCAATCCCAACACGGTTGCCAAAGCCTACGGCGAGCTGAGCAGCGAAGGCTGGTTGGATGCCCGACCGGGCCTCGGCCTTTACGTGGCAACACCGCGCCAGCGCCTGTCCGACAGCGAGCGTGAGCGTCGCTTGGATGACGCCGTGCAGCGCTTTGTCAGCGACGTGATTGGCCTGGCTTTCCCGGCAGAGACGCTGGTCGCGCGCGTCAGCGAAGAGCTGGACGCGCTGCGCCCAAAAAAGCGGGCCTGAGCGTCCGGCCGGGCGCCGAGCCACCCGCAAATCCAATCCCGGCCGCTGAAAACCCGGCCCCTGAATTCCCTGAAAAGGATCCCCCATGAACGCACAACTTGAGAACTGGCCGGCGCTGCGCGTCGTCGCACCGGCCAACGACGCGCGGATGCGCAGCACCGCAGCCAGCGAATACGTGGTCGAGACCGAGGGCTTGACGCTGCAATACGGCCGCAAATTCGCGCTGAAGGATTTGAGCCTGCGGGTGCCGCGCGGTCGCATTCACGCGATCGTCGGTGCCAACGGCGCTGGCAAATCGTCGCTGTTTCGCGTGCTGCTCGGCTTTCAGACGCCGAGTTCCGGCTCCGCACGCATCCTCGATCAGTCCTGTGCGCAGTTGTCGCCGGAGGTGCGCGGGCGCATCGGTTTTGTCAACGATGAGCACACCATGCCGGAATGGATGCGCATCGGTGATGTCGTCGCGATGCAGCGCCGTCAATACCCGCAATGGGATCAGGCGCGTTTCGATGAAACGGCCGGCCACTTCAATGTCTTGCCCGAACAGAAAGTCGCGCAACTCTCGCGTGGCGAACGCGCTGGCATCAATTTGGCCATGGCGCTGGCGCAAAGCCCGGAGCTGCTGATCCTCGACGAACCGACCCTGGGTCTGGATGTGGTGGCCAAACGTGCGTTTCTGGAGGCGCTGATGTTCTGCAACAGCGTCGAGGCCTGCACGATCATCTATTGCTCGCACCAGATGGAAGAGATCGAACGGGTTGCCGACAACCTGATCATTCTGGAACGTGGCGAACTGAAGCACATGTCCGCGCCGGACGAATTTTGCGAGCGTGTGTCGCTGTGGGTGGCGGACCTGCCCGCTGCGGCCGTGACAGCGCTGCGTGCGCGACCTGAAGTGCTGCTGCTGCAAAAGCTCGACGGACTCGTGCATGTGCTGATACTCGATCGGGACGCGCAATACGGCGAGGTTCTGACCGGCTTCGGTGCGCGCCATGTCCAAACCATGCCGGTCAGCCTCGACCGTGCCGTCAATGCATTCCTGACCCGCGATCACGCGGCCCCCGCTGAAGAAGGAGCCGGCCATGTCCGTACTCAATGGTGATGTCATGCGCAGCGAGTTGCTGCGCTTCAAATGGGTCACGGGCTTGCTGACGCTTGCACATGTGATGACCCTGGTTTTTCTGAACCGCCTTGCCGATATGCAACAGCAAACGTATCCGGTGGATCGGCTGTTCATGCTGACCTATATGGCTGTGGCTTTCTTGTGGGCCATTTTCCAGATCGGCAGTTACCGGAAAGCGTCCAAATGGCTGTGGCTGCTGCACCGCCCGGTGCCGCATCACACCATGTTTGCCTCCATGGTGGCCGTTGCGGCGATCAATCTGCTGATCTGCGTTTTCGTACCGATGCTGGCCACCTTGCTGGTACTGGATTTCGGCAGCGATCGCCTGATCGATGCGCATCGCTATGGGATGCCGGTGCATGGCTGGGTCTTGGCCTTGTCGGCGTGGCTGGCGGGCGTCTGCGCGGTCTTGAGTGTGCGGCCGACGGCGGCGGTGGTGTTGATCGTGCCGATCTGGTTGATGTGGTCGTTCGCCCACAGCGCGTCCGTGTTGTTCACCGAAGTGCTCGGCATGCTGGTGCTGTTGGCGATTGCCTCAACACAGTTCAAACCGAATCGCGACGAGCATGTGCGCAGCAGCGCCTTGGTGGTGCTCACGGCGCTGCCTTTGCAAATGGGCTTGTACTTTGTCTTGGTGATCGCCGCGATTGGCTACGAGTTCCTGATGATGTTTGCGGGCACGCATCCCCTGAACATGCCCGTGCCGCCGCGCGGCGGCTACACCGAAGCGGTGCGGCAGGAGCCCGCAGAGTTGTTGTCCGGCTTGCTGGCCGTCTCGAAGGATGAGCGCGCTGCAGTTTGGGCCGAGCAGATGCCGCTGCTGACGCCGCAGTCGATTTCCACACGGATGCGGAGCTATCCGGTGCGGCACCAGGCCTACCAAGAGCGCATCGTGCAATGGGAAGACAGCAAGCAGCGCATCGAGTGGACCTTCAGCCACGATGACATGGTGTTCCATGGCCGTGATGTGCGCAGCGGCGCGAGCAAAGGCGTTTGGGGCGTGAAAGGATTTGCAGACCCCACACCGTTTGCGCAGGTGCCCACACCCTTCGATGGCCAGTATTTGCTGACACCACGCGTGATCTACCAAATCGACCTGGCACAGCAACGCACGCTGGAACAGGTGCGTTTGGCCGACGACGAGGTGTTCATCGCCGCACCACTGACGTTTGGTGAGCAGGTGCTGGCCATCACCAGCCAGGGCATGCGCCTGTTTGGCCCGGACCGCGCCACCTACGACCAAACCGCCGGGACCGTACGTCAGCTCAGTGAGCGCCAAGTCTGGCGCATACCGGGTGTCCCATTTGTGCAAGCGATGGGGCAGACCCAGGGCGCAGGTTCGCTGTCGCGTCTGGATGCTGCTGAGCTGGTGGACGGCTGGTTGATCGGTCTGACCTTTGGTGGCTATTACAACGGCGAATCCATCCGTCAGATCTTGTTGCACGTCGATGTGCAGGGCGCGGTACAGGTGCTGGCTGAGCGCGCTTTGCAAAATGACTTTCCGGCTTGGTACGAGACTGTTGCCTGGTGGTTGTCGCCCGTCCACTACGCCGTTCGACATGCGCCGGTGGTGCTGCTCGACAACGGCATCGTGCAGGGGGCTTCGGTGTGGGGCACCCCGGATGCGGCGCAGCTCACGCGTGCACTCATCCTGAATGCTGCAAGCGTGCTGCTGGCTTTGTGGTGGATGAGGCGGACCGCGCTGCAGGCGCGCCGCAAGCTGCTTTGGCTGGTGATGACCGCCCTGGGTGGACTGCCAGCGCTGCTGAGCTTGCTGTTGATTGAAAAGCGTTTGCCGAAGCCCTCGCAAGCTGGCGCCGTGGCGGGAGTGCCCGCATGAGTCTGAGCCTGAGCCTGAGCGTCAGCCTGAGCATGCGCTTGCGCGTCTTGCCGGCACTGGCCCTGCTCCTGTTTGCCTACGATGCAGGTGCCAGCGTGGGCCTCGCAGCGGCCGACCGAGAAGCCTTGCAAGGCGCCGCGGCCGAAAGTGCCAAGCAGGCCCAGGCAGCGTTGCCAGGACGTGCGGCGTTTCTCGGCACGCGTGGCTGGGAGCAGGTGAGCCTTTCGCCGGACGGGAAATGGTTGGGCGTCAGTCATCGGCTGGAGAGTGACATCGCGCTGTCGATCGAGGCACTCGACGGCGGCAGCGCGACAAGCACGCGTGGGGTGCTGCTGAAGAACCTGAACGGTGCGCGCTGGCAATGGGCCGCTGACGGTGCGGGTCTGTGGCTGAGCTCTCCCACGCAGATCTCCTGGGTGTCGCTGAGTGGACAGGTTCGCACGGTGTACGGGCTGAAGAAGGAGCTGCGCAGCCGCGTGCTGAGTGTGGACCCGGTTCAGCAGGCGATGCTGATCGATGAACGTTTGCAGCCCGCGCACAACAGTGCGCACCGCTTGCTGCGCGTGTACAGCGATGGCCGCGTCGAGACCCTGTTGCAACGTGAAGAGGCCATCCGCAACGCGGTGTTTGATGGGCAGGGCGTGCTGCGCGGTTTGCGGCTTCGCAATGCGCAATACCGCGATGCGCTCTGGCACAACGCTGCGCCGCGCGGTGAACCGCCGCGCTGGCAGCTTGCCTGGGCCTGCCCGCCCTTGGACGCTTGCAGTCTGACGGCTGCGGATGAGCAAGGTGTCTGGTTTGAAAGCCCCAAGCTGACGGACCGCACGAGCCTGCTGCGGTGGCAGGCCAAGGCTTCATCGCTGTCCTTGGTCAGTGAAGATCCTCAAAAGATCTCCGATCTGAAGGAGGCGCTGCTTGACGGGCGGGGCGGGCCGCCTCTCGCTGTCGCCTGGTACACGGATCGCCAGCGTTGGCAGGCGCTGGATCCGGCGTTTGCACCCGTGTTGAAACAACTGGAGACGCGCTTTCCGTTTCAGGACCTCCACCTCAGCATTGACCGCACGCGCAGCCGCCTGCTCGTACTGGAAACACATGCGCGCCTGCAGTGGCCGCGCGCGCATGTGATGGATTTGCGGAGCGCTGCGCTGCGCCCAGTGCTTGAAGACCTGCGTGCGCAGACCAAACCCGTGAGCGAATCCGCCCTGGCGGCGGCCCGGTTTTTCAGCTGGCAAGCCAGTGATGGCATGCGCCTGCACGGACAGCTGTATTTGCCGCCGGGCAAGAAGGCGCGGGAGCTTCCTTTGGTGGCGCTGATCCATGGCGGCCCGTTCTCTCAAACTCGCAGCGAATACCACCGCTGGACGCAGTTGATGGTGAGTCGCGGCGCTGCGGTGTTCACCCCCAACTTCCGCGCTTCGGAAGGTTATGGCCAGCAGTACCTGCTTGCGCACAAAGGCGACTTCGGCAAAGGCGCGGTACTGCGCGATGTGCTCGAAGGCATGGATGCCTTGCTTGCCCAGGGCATTGGCGATCCGGACCGCCAGGCCTTGGTTGGACATTCTTTCGGCGGCTATGGCGCCCTGATGGGCGTCACGCACCACCCGGGGCGTTTCCGCTTTGCATTGGCATTGGCCGCGCCCAGCGATTTTGGCTGGGCCATGAAATGGTATGTCGACAACGAAAGCGATCCATTGCGCGGCGACAGCTTGCCGATGGCGCAGCGTGCGCCGTATCTGGGCCTGCCGATTGGTGATGAGACATTCATGCGCCGCATGCGCGAACAATCCGCCGCAACGAACGCGAGCCAGCTGCGCGTGCCGGTCTATCTATGGGCGGGCGCGCAGGATGACCGCGTGCCACTGAAAAGCATCGCGCACTACGCCGCGACCCTCAAGAGCTTGGGCAAACCGGTGAGCTTGTGGGTGGATGACAAAGCCAGCCACAACCCCACCGAGCCGGTGCAATGGGAAGCTCTGTTCTATCTGAGCGAACGCGCGCTGCATGCGCACTTTGGCGGGCCGGCACCGCAGCCGCCGTCCGCGGTCTTGGCGACTTATCTGCAGAAGGCGCAGCGGATCGGTGGTTTGCCATGAGAAATGGACGGTTGTTGATGCAGCTTTGGAGCAGCGTTGGTGCAGGCGCCCGGACGGAAGATGCAGATTGAGAAGCGGCTGAAGAAATCCTGATGTGCGGAGAAGCAAACACCGCCACAGTGCGGGATCAAGGTGTGGAGTGTTGGTCGGGTGCAGATCCGGTGGCTGCGCAGTGGCAGGGCAGCGGTCATCGCTGAGTCGACCCCGCCTCATGCCCGAAAGCTTGCCCGCGATGCCGGAGCGAGGCGCCCCACCCAAGAACATGCCGATCATCGAACAAACTGCATCGGGCATCGGGCATCGAGCTCGATCGGTGCATTTGCTGGCCTTGTGCGCGAAGGCCAACCCCGGGGCCAACAGGTCGGCAGAAGAAATAGTGCGCGCCGATGTCGAAATCCGGATCGTCGGCGGCGTCTTCATATGGCGGCCGTGTTCTTGCACGCGCTGCTCATCGTGAAGGGCGGCCTGCTCGTATGCTCGCCAGGTTTATGAGGCCGGCAGCCCCCATCTCATCATTGTTCCTCGCATCGTTTGGAGAAATCACCATGCAATACATGTTCTTGCTCTACAGCACGCCCGAGGCCGAGCCCGTCTACGGCACGCCCGAGTTCCAGGCCATGATGGCCGACTTCGCAGCCTTCAGCGAAAAGGCCCAGGCCGATGGCGTTCTGCGCGGCGGCGAAGGCCTGCAAGGCATTGAGACCGCCACCTCCATCAAGGTGCGCGGTGGCAAGGTCGAAACCATGGACGGCCCCTTTGCCGAAACCCGCGAACATCTGGGCGGCTACTACGTGCTCGATGTGCCCGACCTCGACACCGCCCTGCGCTACGCGGCGCAGATGCCGGTGGCCGCATTCGGCACCGTCGAGGTTCGGCCCTTGCTGAACTACGACCCGGCCGACGCCTGATCGCTGGCGAGCGAATGAGCGCCCCCGCCCAGGCCATCGCACTTGTCCAGGCGCTGGAGCATGTGCTGCGCCACGATCGGGGGCGGCTGATGGCGGCGTTGACGTACCGGCTCGGTTCCTTCCAGCGCGCGGAAGATGCCTTGCAAGAAGCCTGCTTGTCAGCGCTGAGCCACTGGGCGCGTGATGGCCTGCCCCAGTCGCCCCAGGGCTGGCTGATCCGCGTGGCCTTTCGCAAGGCGCTCGACCAGCTGCGCGCCGAGGGCCGCGACGGCGAGCGCGAGGCGGCGGTACAGCTGATCCAGGACTTGCTCGGTCAAGACGAGCCCGAGCCCATTCCCGACGAGCGCCTGCGCCTGATCTTCACCTGTTGCCACCCCGCGCTGGAGCTCAAATCGCGGGTGGCGTTGACGCTGCGTTCCGTGTGTGGCCTGTCCACCGGCGAGATCGCCCGTTTGTTCCTCGATCAAGAAGCCACCATGGGCCAGCGGCTGAGCCGGGCCAAAACCAAGATCGCCCGCTCGGGTATCGCCTATGCCGTGCCCCTGCCCGAGCATTGGGATGAGCGCTTGCAGGCGGTTCTCACCACCGTCTACCTCATCTTCACCACCGGCTATACCGCCGCACCCGATGAGGCGCGCGATCTTTGTGGCGAGGCGCTGTTTCTGGCGCGCTTGCTGGATGCTTTGTGTCCAGAGCAGCCCGAGATCGAAGGCGCACTCGCCCTGATGCTGCTGACCGAAGCACGACGGGCGGCGCGGGTCAACGCCAGCGGCGAGACCGTGCCGCCTGCGGAACAGGACCGGCGGCTGTGGCGACGCGAGCTCGAGGCCGAAGGTCGGCACAGGCTGGAGACGGCCTTGCGCCGCAAACGGGCCGGGCCGTTTCAGATCAAGGCGGCGATCAGTGCCTGCCAGATGGCCGAACCCGCGCCGGACTGGCCTCAGATTCTTCATCTGTACACGGCGCTGCTCCCTCTGGAGCCGACACCGGTGGTGCGCGTCAATCACGCCGTCGCGATGGCCGAGAACGGAATGCTGGCCGCGGCGGCGGCCACACTGAACGAACTGCAGGAGCACCTGGCAGACTTCCAGCCCTTGCATGCTGCGCGCGCCGCCGTGCTCGCCATGGCGGGACAGACCGACGCCGCCCGGCGGGCGTACGACCGGGCCATCGAACTGGCGACCCTCGAAAGCGATCGGCGGTTTCTGGCGGCACGGGCTGCTCGGCTGTGAACGATTCAGATAGACGCTCAGGCGGCGCGCAAGCAAGTCCTTGGGTGGATGGCGAATAATCGCCCCGGACGGGAGACTGTCCGGGGCGACTCGATCGAACAAGATCAGGCGCGTGAACGCCTGAAGCGGGCTGTGCCCGCCAAGAAGCAGCGGCGAGTACCCTTGTTGTGGGTGCAGGAAGCCGTCAGCCGGGAAGCAAGAATCGCGCAAGCGAGTCGATGTCGCTCGCGCAGTGGCCGCCGTAAATCGGGTGCCATTCGGTCTGCCAACCCTGAGCACGCGCGCGTTCGATCAGGCGCTGGCTGCCCTCGAAATTGCCATAGCGGTCGTACAGGCCGTTGGAGACGTAGAGCTGCGGACGCGGGCTTGAAGCGGGGAGTTCTTGTTCGATCAAGGCCAGCGGGGAAACGCGCTGCCATTCCGCATCGTCCGTCACATACTGGCGCGCCAGACGGACGACGCCGAAGCCGATCTTGGGATCGGCGCCCGTGCGCTCCAGCGCGGCCTTCAGTTGGCTCAGGGGTGCGAACGGCGAATCTACATAGACACCGGGGCACAGCGCGGCCACCTTGGCAAAGTGCTCAGGCCGGTTCAGGCCCAGGATCAAGGCATTAAGGCCGCCCATGGATTCCCCCAGCAGCAAGCGTCGCGCCGGGCGTCCGTGGCGCGCTTCGATGGCTGCCATGTCGGTGTGGATCTGCTCCAGCAAGCCGCTGGCTTCGGCTTTGCCCTTGGGGGTGAGCAGCCACACAGGACCGTAGGACAGCGTCACCACGCTGGGCGGGCGTTGGCCCATCTGCTGCCACGCGCCTTGGACCATGGCGGTCATGTAGGACGGGTCGTTCCAGATGGTTTCGTCGAGCTTGCGGCCATGCAGGTGGTAGAGCCAGTCGCCGTTCACGCCGCCGACATCCCGGTTGATGCAGTAGCGAATCTGCCCTTCTTGCCCGCATTCCTGCTGTGCCGGCGTGAAATTCACGGCCTGATCCCCCCAGGCTTGGCTCCAGCGTTGCCAGAGAAGCGCGCTGATGCTGATGAGGGCCAGCAGCAAGACGGCGGCGACAAAGAAAGAGGTGCGGCGAGAACGCTTCATGGTGGTTTGGTGTTTCATGTGGCTGATGCGTGCCTGGCTGTGCAGGCGGAGTGGCTGAGCGGCCGCGGATAAGACGAGAAATACAAGCGGCCATGCGGCAGCCTCACCTTGGCTCGGGTGAGCTCAGTCAGAGATGCGGGCCGCAGGGGAATGCGAGTCGGCTGGGCTTGGGTCGAGGCGAGGTTCAGCCGGGTCTAGCGAGGCTTGAGCCGTCGCCATGGGGCTTGGTGCGGCTCTCGCCGGTGTCGGGGCGTATGCGCTGCTTTGCTGGGCGCCTGTGGGCCGGGCTCGGGCCCAGATACAGCTGCAAGGCTGAGCACATAGCCCAAGATGGCGCTGCCGCCCATGCCCAGCAGCGGCGTGGGCAGGAGGCCCGGCAGGCTCATCAACAGAAGGCCGGCCCAGAGCAGGCTGTGTTCGCGTGCGTGCCGGTGGCGCCATCCTGGCAGGACCAAGAGCAGCAGGGCGGCGAGCATCAGCCCCGTCAGCAAAGGCTGAGGGCTGTGCGACCAGGCTTGCAGCAGGACCTGATCGACGAAGGCCTGGCTGCTTGGCATCTGCCAGTGCTGGCTGCTCAAGCCCGCCGCCAGCAATGCCAGGCAGGCCAGCAAAGCGTTGGCCTGATGAGCCGCTTGAGGCTCGCTTCTTCGCGCGCTGCGCAGCAGCAGCATGAGACCCATCAGCAACAGCCACATCGGCTCCGTTTGCGCCCAGAGCGCGGCGATGGCCAGCAGCAAGCCCAGGCCGCTGCCCAGGTGACGGCTGGCTTGTGCCTGTCCGGCCGGACGATTCGACAGCAAGAGCAGGCTGGGCACGAGCAGCCACACCAGCTGCACGCTCACAGGGCCCAACTGCAGCCAGCGCCCGTTCAAACCCTCGCGGGCTTCCAATGCGCAACTCGCCAGCAAGAGGCTGCCCAGCAGGAGGCAGAGCCGATCGCGCAGGCGCTGGTCTGTTTGAAGCCCTTGTTTGGGCAGCAGGGCCAGGCTGGCCAGGGCAAAGGCCAAGGACAGGCCGTTCATCCAGGGCCAGGCCTTGGGTGCGCCCGTCGTGGCCATGAACACGCCACCCACAAGCACCGCCAGGCAAGCACTTGCGGCGCCGATGCGGGCCACGCTTGCTTCATGCATGTGCGTGTGCATGGGCTTGAGCAAGCGGCCGCTCAGGCCCCGGTATACAAACGCACCCGTCATGCGCTTGGCGCTCGCTGCAGCCGATTGCCAGTTCGACAAGAGACGCAGCTTCAGCGCCAGTGCCAAGCAACCGAAGGCAAAACTGCAGGCCGCTCCGGCAGCGCGGATCTCGTCGAGCTCGGCCGCCATGGCTTGCGCCCAGGGCGCCTGTGCCTTGGGCATCAGGGCCAGGCATGCGCGCATCAGCCATCGCGCGAGGACGAGTCGCAACGCGGTTTGTGCGGGTTTGCTCATGATGGCTTGGTCGATGAACGCGGCGCGACAGCCCAGCCGGTTTGAAGCTCAGCGGCCCGGCGCCGAGCCCGCGCTTGGTCGAGTGCATCGCCCATGCCGGCCAGCCAGGTACGGCCAGCTTCCGTCAAGCGGTAGGCGTGGCGTGGCGGCCGGCCCGGTGTGGGCGACTCCTGCCACACCGCCTCGAGTTGGCCTTGCGCTTCAAGCCGCATGAGCAGGGGGTACAAGGTGCCGGATTTGATGTCGGCCTGCGTCGCGATGTCGTAGCCATGACGCCATTCTTCGCCGGCGTCTGCCAAAACCAGCAGCACGGCCAGGGCCTGCTGTGAAGGTGCGCGTGTTCGTGTCATCTTTTAACTCTACATATGTAGAGTTATTGGGTCAAGTGCCGACTGCAGCGAGATTGCCCTGGCCCTTGCGATCGCGGCGGACGTGGTGGACATGGGCAAGACCGTTCACCCGCGGCCGGTGCTGAGCGAAGACGTCGGCATGTCAGCGGAAGTGGCGAGATCTTTGGCGAGACCCAAGCGGGTGGCCGGCATAGACTCCCGCCAAGCTTTGCCACCGGAGACCGCCGCCATGTCCGCTCGACCCTCGATTTGCACCTTGGCTTGCATCACCGCCTTGTTCTTGGTTGCTTGTGGCGGAGGGGGCAGCTCCGTCGCGGCTGAACCCAGCCCCACGCCCACCCCAACGCCTGCGCCCACCCCGACTGCGCCACAGCTGAGCACTTTGCGTAGCGATCTGCAAAGCCCCTGGGGCATAGTGCAACTGCCCGACGGCCAGTGGCTGGTGACGCAAAAAGGTGGCAGCCTGCTGAGGCTTCCGGCCAGTGGCCAAGGCCCAATGGTTGCGATCAGCGGTGTGCCCGCAGTGGCGTCAGCCGGGCAGGGCGGCTTGCTCGATGTGGCGATTGATCCCGACTTTGCGAGCACGCCCTGGGTCTACCTCAGCTACGCTGAACCGGGGCAGGGGGCGGAGGCTGGCAAGTCCGGCACGGCCGTGGCTCGCGGGCGTCTGGTCGGCAATGCACTGCTCGATGTGGCAACGATCTTCCGGCAGGCGCCCAAAGTCAGCGGCGGCGGCCACTTCGGATCTCGCCTGGTGTTTGCGCGTGACAAGAGTTTGTTTGTGACCCTGGGCGAGCGCCAGCTCGGTGCACCGGCGCAAGACCTGGCACAGACGCTGGGCAAGGTGGTGCGCATCCAGCGCGATGGCAGCATCCCCAGCGACAACCCCAGCTTCGGCTCAGGCGCCCGTGCCGGTCTGTGGAGCATCGGTCACCGCAACCCCCAGGGTGCCGCCCTGCATCCGGGCACTGGCGAGCTGTGGGTCAGCGAGCACGGCCCGCAGGGTGGCGATGAGATCAATATCGCCCGGGCCGGGGCCAACTACGGCTGGCCGATCAAGAGCTATGGCTGCCACTACGGGGATCCGATCAGCGAGGGCTGCCGCCTCGGCGGTGGCGTTCATGCGCCGAGTTATGTGGAACCATTGACCTACTGGGTGCCGCTGTCGGTGGCGCCGGCCGGCCTGGTGTTCTACACGGGCAGCATGTTCCCGGAGTGGCAGGGCCAGCTCTTCTCGGGCTCGCTGGCCGGCCAGGCTTTATGGCGCCTGCAGCTCAGCGGAAACACGGTGCAATCGCGCACCGAGATGTTCAAGGATCAGGGTGAGCGCATCCGAGATGTGCGTCAGGCCGCCGACGGGGCTTTGCTGCTTTTGACTGACAGTGGCAAGCTCTTGCGCTTGGCGCGGTGAACGAGGCCAAGGTCGCCGCATCACAAATTTTTTTATCGCCGGCGCGTAAGCACGTCGCCCGGTTCAGACGGACAGAAAAGGCCCGGGTCCTTGCCGAACCGGGCGTCTCTCGTGTTGGGGGCTTCGCCGACTTTTCTTGCCGCTGGAACTGATCGCCTGCTGGATTCGCCGCTAGGCCCAACAGGCTCATGAACAGGCTGGTAGCAAGCGATGACACATTCAAAGCGATATGAGACTGCTTCATCGCCACGACACAGCGGTTTCAAGCACCCACAAGCTGCTCTGCCTGGGTGTGAGCGGGCGGCAGGTCTTGCCTCAGCTGTTTCAACTCCGCCAGCAGCCCAGGCGGGCACCACCACTCGGTCTGCACCTGCCCGGCATAGATACAGGCCTCGTTGCCGTCCAGGCTGATCCAGTCTCCCTCGCGCAAGCAGCGGTCGCCGAAGTGGACCTCACGCGCGGCTTCGTCCAGCCACATGCCTTCGCAGGCGACCAGGCAGACCTTGCCCATCTGCCGCGCCACCACGGCGGCATGCGAGGTGCGCGCGCCGTTTTGCGTCAAGAGCCCAAGGGTGAGCGCCAGCGCGGCGCTGTCGGCGGTCTCGGCGTCACGCCGCAGCAGCACAGCCGGCTGACCGGCTGCCTGGGCTGCCCGCGCGCCGGCTTCGTCCAGGACGATGCGGCCCGTCACCACGCCAGTGCTGGCCGCCTGCGCCCGTGCCAGCGCTTGTGCTGCTTCTCCATCGGCAGCGAGCACACGGCTGAGGCGCAAGGCTGCCTCGTCCAGGCCTGCACAGCGTTGCCTGGCGGTCGTCTGATCGATCACGCCCTCGCGGCATAGATCCAGCGCAATTCGAGCCTGGGCCTGCGGGCTGCGTTTGCCGTCCCGCGTCTGCAGCAAATACAAACGTCCATCCTGTACGGTGAACTCAAAGTCCTGCATCTCGGCCATTTGCCGTTCCAGAAGCGCACAAGCCTGCTGCAGTTCCTCCCACACCTGGGGCAAGACCTGCTGCAACTGCTCATGCCCCTGGGCGCTTCGGCGCCCCGAGACCACGTCTTCGCCCTGGGCGTTGAACAGGAAATCGACCCACAAGCCGGGCACGCCGCTGCGCGGGTCGCGGGTGAAGCCCACACCGGCGCCAGAGCGCACGCCCGCGTTGCCGAACACCATGGCCTGCACGGTGACAGCCGTGCCGATGGCATCGGCAATGCCATGGGCAGCACGGTAACTGCGTGCCTTGTCGGATTGCCAGGAAGCAAACACCGCGGCAATCGCCTGCTGCAGCTGCAGCTGCGGTGACTGCGGAAACGGCTTCCCGGCGGCTTGGTTGTACAGCTGGAGAAAGCGCTGAGTGAGGCCCCGCAACTCGGCAAAGTCGAGTAGGCGTTCATCACGGCCGGCGCAGAGCCGCTTCAATTCGTCCTCAAACAAGGCGGCAGGCAGGCCGACCACCACTTCTGCAAAGCTGGCAATCAGACGGCGGTAGGCATCCCAGGCCAGGCGCGGGTTGCCGGTCTGGCGAATCAGGCCCTGCACCGTCTCGTCGTTCAGGCCAATATTGAGCAGGGTTTCCATCATGCCTGGCATGGACACCGGTGCACCGGAACGCACCGACAGCAGCAAGGGCCGGGCCGCATGGCCGAAGCGCAGCGCTGCACTGGCCGACTCCAAAGCCTGCAGCGCTGGCGCCCAGAGTTCAGGGCTCGCCGCTTGGTCCTGCGATGCTGCGTCGGCACAGAACTTCGTGCCCAAAACAAAGGCCGGCGGCACCGGCAAGCCCATTTGTGCCATGCGCAGCAGATTGAAGGCCTTGAATCCCATGCCTTGCGGGCTGGCCAGAGCCAAAGGTGTTTGGCCGGCGCAGCCCAGGAGGAAGAGTTCGGACGGCAAGGCCGCTGTGCTGATCGCTTTCATGCGCCCACCTCGGTCTTGCTGAACACCAGCTCACGCAGGGCATAGGCCGCGTTGAGCAAGCGGTCCGAAGCCAACTCCAGCTGATTGGCCAGGTCGTTGACCAGCATCAGCGCAGCCGCGTTCGACAGCTCGGCGGCCATGCAGCGCTTGGCCGCCCGCAGCAATTCGTCGCATTGGCGCTCGGCGCGCAAGACCTGCCAAGTGGCGGCCACAAACTCATCATGTTCGGCGGCTTCGCTGGCCGCATTCAGCCCACGCGCCACGGCCACCGCCTTGACCTGCTCTTGCGTCGCATGCAGCACCGCTTGCGCCAGCTGCGACAGCAGCTCGCGCAGTTCGCGGTTCCAGCCCTGGTGATGGTGGTCGGCGATCAAGCTCAGCAAGAACGCGCATTCCTCCAGCGCATCGGCCGCATCGTCCGCCGTTTGCAAGAGGCCCGCGAACGGTGCCCAGCGTGGCTGGCGGCGCGCGCGCTCGCGGGCTTGCATGACCAGATGGTCGGCCTGGCGCTCCCAGGTCTTGGCGCGCTGAGCCAGCTTGGCGGCGGCTTCTTTGTCCTGCTCCCAGCCATGGGCCAAGGCCTGACTGATGCCCTCGGCCAGGGTCTGGCAATAGGCCGCGTGTTCGGCCAAGAGGTCAAACTCGGGCGCACGCTGTTGCAACTGCCGCGCCAGCAGCAAACGGGTTTCATCGGCCACCAGGGCGTTGGGCTGTTTTTGCAGCAAGGCTTTTGAGGCCATGCGCAGCACTTCGCTCAGAAAGGCCTGGGCGCCGCTCTGGCCCAAAACCTCGTCCAAGCGATCACCAATGCGAAAGGCATCGGCCCCCAGCGCCTGCATGGCTTCGAACAACATGCGCTCGCCGCCGGTCTTCAACCAGGCCATATGGCCCACGTCCTGCCGGGCCGCCTCGGCCAGCACCGCAATCGCCTCGCGCTTGCCGACAAAGTTCAGCAGCCGCTTGCGGGCCCGGTTCCAATCGATCAAGAAGACGATGCGCGAAGCCACGCCCTCCAGCATCCACAAGAGCTGGGCCTCGTCCTCGGCCTCAAAGCGCGCGGTGCCCAGCTGATAGGCCTCGCCCTGATTCAGCCCCGCCGAGACACGCGCTTCGGGCACGGACCATTGCGCGCCATAGGCGGCCAGTTGCGCCTGGAAAAACTCGAAGCGAGTTTTGTGCAGGTCCGAATAGGTCAGGCTGATGGCCAAGCCTTGAACCTGCAGCACCAGCACATGGGCATCATTGGTGCCGATATCGTTTTGGATCAGCAATCGTTCGCCGTCGCGCGTGGCTGCCGTATCCAAACCGGGGTGGTCGAACTTCAAGGGTGCGGTGCGCTGAAGGCCGCGCATAAAGGCGGCCACACGGGGCCGGTCGCCGTCTTCCAAGGCCCAGACATGGGCGCCCTCGATCAACTCGCTGGCCAGGCTGGCTGCCAGCTGATTGAGCTGCTTGTGCAGGTCCATCACCAAGAGGTGCAAGCTGTCGTCGTCGGCCTCGCCAAGCTTGGCACGGTGGCCGTGGCTCAGGCTGCGCAGCAGGGCGGGGCTGAGCACCTCGTCTTGCACGGCTTCCAAGTTCGCAGCCCATCGCGCCACCCGCTCACGCGTGGTTTTGTCTGTTTCGGTTTGCAGCAAGGGCCGCGCCATCGAGGCCAGGTCCTCGGCCAACTGGGCGGCCAGGCGGGGCAGCTCGGGCAGCAGCACATCCTCGCCCTCGCGGCTGGCCTGGGCCGGCATCTCGCGCAGCCAGGCGGCGTCCAGGCAGGCAGCGGCCATCTCGTGACGCAAATCCGGCAAGGCCTGTTTGGGGGCCATGGCATGGCTGGCGGCGGCTTGCAAGACCGTCAGGCACAACTTCAATCGATCATTGGCCAGCAAGGCGGTTTTGACCCAGGCGGGCAAGAGCAAGCTGTGCTGACCCAGGGACGCGACGGCATCGGACTTTTGCATGATGGTGGCCGGAACAAAACGGCTCGAGATGAAGGACTCGGCCAGTATGTTCAGGCGCGCGTGACAAGGCCGTTACAGGCGCTTGAGTACCGCGTCGGCGCCCCGTCTGCCTGCAAAGGCTTTGACTTGGCGCAAATCGAAGGGCTCAGTGCACACCCTGAAAGCCGGGCTTGGGCTCAGCCGCTTGGCAGAGCCCCTTCCACACCATCCCTCATGACAGCTCGGGTCGCCCCAGTCGGTCGAACCCTGCGACAAGCCGCATGTGATTGAGCGGCCCGCGGCTGTTGGCCGCCCCGCAGCGGGCGGCAACTCGAACTAGCGCGCCGGCTGCCCCGACCCTTGTGTGCCCTCCGAGCGTGCGCTCAGGTAAGCGTACAGATCGGCGATATGCGCGTTCACCACGGGGTCGCTCTGCCAGGCCGGCATCTGCGCCTGACCCGGCTGGCGGGGGATCAAGCCGGCCGCATTGCCGGCGCTGGGTGTGGCCGCCCAGTCATAGCGTTTCAGCACCAGATTGGAAAAGCGCTCGGAGCCCATCTCCCGCACTCGGGGCAAGAGGTCCGGAGCCTTGCCCGTGCCGGTCGCGGCAACGCCATGGCAGGCGGCGCAATTCTCTTGGAACACGCGCCAGCCGACGGCCACCGAACCGGGCAATTTGGCGGCCTCGGCAATCTCTTTGGCGCCCTGCTTGTTCTGAAGCTCGATCGCACAAGCCGCCAACGACAAGGTCAGCAGTGCCAGCACTGCCGACCTTCCACGCCCACTGGGTCGAAGTTGATTTGCTTGCATCTTGCGTTCCTCCTCAATGGCTTGGGTTCGTTCCATTGTGGCGCTGCGCCCCGGCTCGCCCTTGATCAAGATCATGTCAATCACCCAACCCGCATGGCGGCTCCCCTCAGTCGTCCAGCCTCAGCCGCCCACGGTCAACAAGCTCTCATCCCAATCGGTGTGCTTGTCATAGCCCAGCAGCGCGGCCGTGGTGGCGGCGATATTGGCCAAGCCGGCGGTGGCGGTTTGCTTCAGGCCCAGGGTCAGGCCAGGGATACGGTGGTACAGGATCAGCGGCACGGGGTTCAGCGTGTGGGCGGTCTTGGCCTTGAAGCTGCCGTCCTTGTTCAGCGAAGGCTGGCCGCTCTTTTTGTCCAACTCGTACATCTCATCCGCATTGCCATGGTCGGCGGTGATCAGGGCCACGCCGCCAGCAGCGTCCACAGCCTTGAGCAGGCGGCTCAGCGCCAGATCGACCGCTTCGATGGACATGGTCGCCGCACGGAAGTTGCCGGTGTGGCCCACCATATCGCCGTTGGCGAAATTGCAGCGCAGGATCTTGTGCTGGCCGCTTTGCAGCGCGGCGATCATCGCGTCGGTGATCTCCGCGGATTTCATCCAAGGGCGCTGCTCGAAGGGCACGACATCGCTGGGCACTTCGAGATAAGTTTCACCGTCGAATTTGCTGGAGCGGTTGCCGTTCCAGAAGTAGGTCACATGGCCGAACTTCTGGGTTTCCGAGCAGGCGAACTGCGTCACACCGAGCTTGCTGAACCATTCGCCCGAGGTGTTGCGGATGGCCGGTGGCGCGACCAGAAAGCGCGCCGGCAGCTTCAGGTCGCCGTCGTACTGCAGCATGCCGGCGTAGGTGACTTTGGGCGCACGCACGCGGTCGAATTTGTCGAAGGCCGCGCCCTCTTCAAATGCGCGGGTGATCTCGATGGCGCGGTCGCCGCGGAAATTGAAGAGCACGACCGCATCGCCGTCTTCGATGCTGCCGATGGCCTGGCCGTTCTCGGCGATGACGAACTCGGGCAGGTCTTGGTCGATCACGCCGGGGTGCAGCTGGCGCAGTCCTTCGATGGCGGCGGTGGCATTGGCAAACTGCGGGCCCTGGCCCAGTACATGGGTCTTCCAACCGCGTTCGACCATGGGCCAGTTGGCGTCATAACGGTCCATGGTGATGGACTGGCGGCCGCCGCCGGAGGCGATGCGAGCGTCGAAACCGTCGTGGCTCAGCTCGGCCAGAAAGGCCTCGAAGGGCACGACGTAGTCCAGCGCGCTGGTCTCGGGCACGTCGCGGCCGTCGATCAAGGCGTGGATGCGCACGGTGGCAATGCCCTCAGCCTTGGCTTGTTGCACCAGGGCCTTGAGGTGGTCGATATGGCTGTGCACATTGCCGTCGGACAGCAGGCCGACGCAGTGCAGGCGGCCGCTCTTGCCGGCCGCGACGATGTCCTTCCATGCCTGGCCCTTCCAGATCTCGCCCGAGGCGATCGAGTCGGCCACCAGGGCTGCGCCCTGGGCATAGACCTGGCCGGCGCCCAGTGCGTTGTGGCCGACCTCGGAGTTGCCCATGTCTTCGTCAGACGGCATGCCCACGGCCGTGCCATGGGCGCGCAAGCGGATGTTCGGGTGCTGCGCGAACAGCGTGTCCAAGGTCGGTTTCTTGGCGGCGGCGATGGCACTGCCGGCGTCCGTTTTCGAGAGGCCGTAGCCGTCCATCACGACCACCACCACCGGGCCGATGGCGGCGGCAGCTTGGGAGAGAGCTTGGTTCTTCTGCAGCATGTCGATGATCTCAAGAGAAAGTGGGTTGAGCACCCGGTTGACGCGTTCACACCGCGGCAGCGATGCCTGGCTTGGGCGGTATTGTGCGTGCTGATCATCTGCATCGCAGCAGACAGTGCCTGGGTGCTTGTCTTGCCCAGCGGCGCCCGCGAGGACGGAGCCTGCAACTCACCGATGCTGCGCTTGTCGGCCGGCCTCGCTGCCGGCTGCTGGCTGAGACCCTGCCTCGGCCATCAGCCAAGCGAGGGCGGCCGAGGCGACGCGTGACAAGGCCTTGTCCGCCCTGCTGGTCAGCGCGATCGGCACCTTGGCGCCGAGGACCACGCCGCAGCTCGATGCGCCGGCCAGATATTCCAGCTGCTTGGCCAGCATATTGCCGGACTCCAGGTCGGGCACGAGCAGGATGTCGGCCTGGCCGGCGACCTTCGATTGGATGCCCTTGATCTCGGCCGCTTCGCTGGAGATGGCGTTGTCGAAGGCCAATGGGCCGTCGAGCACGGCGCCCCGGATCTGGCCGCGGTCGGCCATCTTGCACAAGGCGGCCGCGTCCAGGGTGGAACTGAGCCGAGGCGTGACCGTTTCGACGGCGGCGAGCAAGGCCACGCGCGGCTGGGCCACGCCCAGTGCATGGGCCAGCTCAATGGCATTGCGGGCGATGTCGGCCTTGTCTTCCAGGCTGGGGCGGATGTTGATGGCCGCATCGGTCACCAGCAAGGGCTTGGCATAGCTGGGCACCTCGAAGCGGAAGACATGGGAGAGCCGCCGGCCGGTGCGCAAGCGCGGCTCGGCCAGCACGGCAGAGATCAGCTCGTCGGTGTGCAGGCTGCCCTTCATCAGCATGGCGACGTCCCCCGCCGCAGCCATGGCGGTGGCGACTTCTGCAGCCGCATGGCTGTGGGCGCAGTCGTGCAGCTCCAGGCCCTCCAGCGACAGGCCTGCCTGCGCTGCCGTGGCGCGAATGCGCCCGGCCGGGCCGACCAGCACCGGGACGATCAGACCGTGCTTGCCGGCATCGAGAGCGCCTTTCAGCGACTCTTCATCGCAGGGGTGAACGACGGCGCAGCGCAGGGCTTGGCGCAACTGCAGACTGGCCAGCCAGTGCAGCAGGCGGGCCTGGGGGTCGAACAGGTGCAGTTCCGGCAAGCTCACGCGGGGCAGGGCCAGCTTGCTGGTGGGCGCGCGCACCAGGGCCTCGCCGCTGACCACCAGCTCGCCATGCTGGTTCTTGACCGTGCAGTCCAGGCGAACGTTGTGGGTCTCGGCGTCGCAGTCCATCACCACGACTTCCACGTCCAGCGCATCGCCAAGCCGAACCGGCCGGTGGAAGTGCAGGCTCTGGCCGATGTAGATGGTGCCGGGGCCGGGAAACTCGGTGCCCAGCAAGCTGGAAATCAGCGCGCCGGCGAACATGCCGTGGGCGATCACACCGCGGAAACGGCTGGCGTCCGCGTAGGCCGTGTCCACATGCGCGGGGTTGACGTCGCCAGACACCAGCGCGAAGGCCTGGATGTCTTCCATGCGGATGACGCGCCGCAAGCTGGCGCGCAGCCCGGGCTGGAGTTCGTCGAAGACGCGGTTTGTGATCAATTCACCTGGGGTGCTCATGGAGACTCCTGTATTGCTTTGAAGTGCTGCGCGGCCGGGCCGTTCAGCGCAAGGCGTAGCCCTAGCCCGGATATTTCACGAGGTCGGCCCCGGCTGGTCCGCAGCAGCGATGAGCACGACGTTCTCTCGCTTCGACGTCCTATCCATTTTGGATACAGGGCCTACGCGGGCTTGCGCGGCCCAGACCTTGCCCCTGGCTTCAACTCCTCGTCGATGCCTCAGGGCATCGGCTGCGGCCGTCTCAGCGCCCTTGGCTGCGGCCTGGATTCCCGCAACTCCCTCGTCCCTCGTGAAACATCCGGGCTAGACCTTCGTCGCTACGGATGACAGTGGCGTGAAGCTGCGGCGTGCCGCGATGCGAGCTTGCGCTGGATCAAATCCCGGTGGCCCCGAAGCATGTGCGCGAGATGAACGAACGGCCTTGGCGTTCCGGAAATGGCCTTGTCCGCTCAGGCCTTGCATCCACAGTGGATGGGTGGTCGAGGAAGCTGAGCTTGAAGTTCAGCTGTGGGTAGTTCAAACAGGGCAGAGCGCGTGACACCGTCGAGCAAGGGTCGCTGCGGGACGGGCGGGCGGGGTCGCCTGGTCCGCCTCGGGTCGGGCGATTGCCAATGGCCGCGACGGAGGCTTCATCAAGCTGCTCCTCGATGAGGTAACCCACCGCATCGTCGGCATCCATACCGGCGACATGATCCGCGAGATCGCCCTGGCCATCGAGATGGGCGCGGACGCGGGCGACATCGGCAGGACGATTCACCCGCGCCCGACGCTGATTGATGGCATCGGATTGGCCGCTGAAGTGGCGCATGGCCCTTGCACGGTTTTGCCGCCGGCGAGCAAGTCAGGCGCCCGGGCTCGTGCAAGAGGGCAGAGCCTGAAAGGCAAAAAGCCCGGGCCGTGAGGCTCGGGCTTTTGGCTGGCTTGCGTTGGCGCTTACAAGGCGGCGCCTTGTGCCGAACTCAGAGCAGCTCGGCCGGGATGTTGCCACCGTTCTGGGCCAGCTTTTGCAGCACGGTCTTGTGCAGCCACATATTCATCTGCGCCGACTCCTCCATCTTCTCCGCCGGGCAGCCCAGCTCCTTGGCCAGTTCCTTGCGAGCGGCAAGGCTGCTGTCCAGACCGAGAAGCTTCATCAGGTCCACGATGGACACTTTCCAGTTGAGCTTCTCGGCATGGGCCGAGGCCAGGGCCGCCAGCTTGGCCACCACATCGACCTCGCTGATGGCTTGCACGGCCGGGGCCGCGGCTTCCTGCGCCGGCGCGGCTGCTTGTGCTACTGCCTCCGCCGCGGGTTTTGCAGCTTCTACCTTGTCGCTGCCAAAACCGAGTTTGGCCAGAATCGTGCTGAACATGCCCATGGTGTTTCTTTCTTGTTTGGTGGTTGATTGACTGCTTGCTTAGCGTTGCAGCAGTGACCCGAATGCGCCCATCAGATCGCCGGCATTGCCGAGGCCGCCCGAGGGCTGTTGGCCGCCCGGAGTGAGCCGGTCCACCAGGCCCGGCAGGATGCTGGACAACTGGCCGGCCATGTCCGCCGGTTCCAGCCCCAGCTTGCCCGCCATGCCGGCGATTGCATCGCTGCCCAGTACTTGCTTCAGTTGATCGGCGCTGATGGGCTGGTTCTGGCCGCTGCCTATCCAGGAGGCAATGACATCGCCCAGGCCCGCCGCGCGGAACTTGTCCGACAGGCCGTCGAGCCCGCCCGCGCTGCCGTCATTGCCCAGCAGGCTGGCCGCCATCTGCAGCAGCTCGGGTCTGGCGCTGACCATGCCGATCAGCGCGGCAAGTCCGCCGCCGTCTTGCGCCCCGTTGTTGCTGACGGCGCCCAGCAGTGAATCCAGCAAGCTCATGAAATTTCCCTTCAGTTGAGAAGTGCCAAGTTGGCAGTGCGAAGTCGCGCCGAGTGTGGCGCGTTTGTGTGACAGCCTGCAAGGTCCGCTCGGTTCACGTTCCGAAGCTTCATCGAGGGGCCGTTTGTAAAAGGGGATCGAACCACTTTCATGAATCTACCCGATGGCGCAGCGAGGGCGTTTGTTTCTATCCCCAGCGCCTGTGGGCAAGTCCGTGAGCAAGCTGCGAGCGAGCCTGCCAAGTGCTTGATTGAAAAGGCGAAAACTTGGTCTGCTGCGAAAACAGGCAGTCCGCCCGGTTCGGGGTGTTGACAGCGTGCCTATGGGATGAATCGGCCGCTCCGCGTCCTGCCCTGGCTGTATTCCAGGGTCTTGCATGGCGGCCTGCTTGGCGCGCCCTCCAGACAGCAGGGAGGAATCTGCCCTGGAAGCCTCAGGCGCCCAGGAAGGGCCCTGGCGCCTTCGAGATCTGTCCGTGCGAGGGGTTGAGATACGTCGCAGATGCAGGGAAGTAGCAGACATGGGATGCCCATGCGTTGGACTTTGAGCCGTTCATGCTCCCGGTCCGCACTTGTGAATCCACTGATCTTACGGACCCGAATACCCCGTCGTGCCGCTTGGAAGTCTCTCCCCATGAGTAGAAAGCGTGCACCACCGCGTCCGACCAGGTCATGCAGATCCCCAAAGACCGCGTGGCTCCGCAGCAATGGCCCTCAAGTTGATGCCATCCCGCATTGCGGGCCATCCAAGCAGGGGGCGGCTGGTGTCAGGAGTGGCTTTTCTCACGGGTTCCCCCTGATTAAGGGGGCGTTCAAGAAATGGCGGATGACGTACGCTTCTCAAGTTGCCCGGTTTTCCGGGCTTTGCTACATCTCAAGGGACTGCACATGTACACACGATCAAGGTCCACGATCACGCTGTTGGCGCTTGGACTGGCCGCCAGCGGCAGCTGGGCCGGCAATTTGGTTGCCACTTGGACGAAGAAGGCGCCGTTGGAGCCCTTCCGCTCGGCGACCAGTCCCGGCCCGCGCGCATGGACCACCATGTCATTCGATTCCCTGAATGGCAAGCTGATGTTGTTCGGCGGCAGCGCCTCGGGTTTTGTGGCCGACATCTGGCATTACGACACCGTGGCCGATCAATGGACTGCCATCGAGTACCCGGCCGATCACTGCCCGGGTACGGTCGGTTTCTCCGGCCCGGATGGCCGTGACACGCAGACCGTGATCTATGACGATTACAACCATTTGTATTGGTCCCTGTCAGGCGGGGGCTACAAATGCACGGGTGTTCGCGCGACGGTACGCACCGCTCAAGCCGGATCCAACACCACGACGGTTGTGGATCCGTCTTTGCCCAGCGACGTGACCTCCGATTACTTCAAGGATTGGACGGTCGCGACCGGTTATGGCAAGGCCTATGTCTCGTCCTACGACTCCATCACCAAGACCTTGACGCTCGCCAGCCCGGTGTACGGTCTGGGGCCTGGGTCGACCTACCAGGTCAAGGTCTGGACGGACGGTGGCTCCTGGTATTACTCGCCGGTCAGCCGTCAGTGGGCCGCCTTGCAGAAGGCGCATTACGGTTACAACGGCCCGACGCCTCACGTGGGCTATGGCTCGAACACGCCGGCCGCTGCCTATTCGACTGCGGACAAGGCCATTGTCATGTTCGGTGGCTCGATCAACGGTGTCTCACTGAACGAAACCTGGGTTCTGGATGCCCGCACCAAGACCTGGACCCTGAAGAAACCCAACGCCGAAGTCGGGCCTTTCAAGCGCAACGAGATCAGCGCAGGCATGGTCTACGACTCGGTCAATGATGTGTTCATCATCTATGGTGGCCGCTGCGACGGTTCCGACACCCGCTGCCCTGGTGGCAAGGGTCCGCTGGGTGATACCTGGGCCTACAAGCTGTCCACCAATACCTGGACGCAAATGATCACCCCGGTCAGCCCGCCTGCTCGCATGGGACACCAGATGTCCTTCGACCAGGAACGCGGTGTGGTGGTGATGCACGGCGGCACCTCGGTGCGCGATTTCTACGCGACCGTGCCGACCACCGCCGAGCTGCTCAGCGACACCTGGGTTTACGACTTCGCCAAGAACGTATGGACGGAGGTGACCCCGGTCGCTTCGCCACCGGCACGCTATATCGCGATGATGGCCTATGACCCGATCGCCAAAGTGTCGGTGTTGTACGGCGGGCGCGAACCAGGTCAGTCCATCCAGGGCAGCGTCTGGCACCTGAGCCTGGCGGATTCCGACAGCACGGTCAACCAGCCCCCTTTGGCAGCCTTCACGGTGTCGCCGGCGACCGGTTCCCTGAGCACGACCTTTGGCTTCGATGCTTCGGCCAGTCGTGACACCGATGGGTCGATCGCCTCCTACGCCTGGAGTTTCGGAGATGGCACCGGCGCCGAGGGCGCCACGGCCAGTCACCGCTATGCCGCGGCCGGCACCTACACCGTGGTCCTGACCGTGACCGATGACCGCGGCGAAAGCGCGCAGAAGTCGATCAATGTGGTGGTGACCGACAAGGATGTCACGCCGGATGCTTTCAGCTTCGCCAGCGCCGCCAACGTGGCTCTGAATACCTGGGTGGTTTCCACCCCGGTGACGATTGCCGGTATCGATGGCGCAGCCCCGATCCAGGTCACTGGCGGCGAGTACAGCCTCGACGGCGGCGCTTTCACCAATGCCCCCGGCACGGTGCTGGCCGGTCAGGTGCTGCGCGTTCGGGTCATGAGCGCCAATGCCAACTCGACCACCCGCGGTGTCACCGTGGTGGTGGGCGGCTTCTCGGCCAGCTTCAACACCACGACCGTGGCCGCCAGCGGCGATGTCAAGCCTTTCGTCTTCAATCCGGAGGCGAATGCAGCCCTGAACACCCTGGTGTCATCGGGCACGGCCACCATCACCGTCACCGGCCCGACGCCGATCTCGGTGGTGGGCGGTGAGTACAGCATCAGCGGTGGCGCCTTCACCAGCGCAGCCGGCACTGTGACCAACGGTCAGGGTGTGCGTGTGCGCCTGCTGTCCAGCACCAGCTTCGGCAGCACCAAGACGGCCGTGGTAACGGTGGGCACGCTCAGCGTCCCCTTCAACGTGACCACCATGGCCGAAGACGTCACCCCTGACGCCTTCGCCTTCACGCCGGTGGCCAGCGCGGCGCTGAACACGCAAATCATCTCGAACAGCATCGGTGTCTGGGGTGTCAATACCGCAACGCCGATCAGCATCGTGGGTGGTGAGTACAGCATCGCGGGCGCGCCTTACACCTCGGCTCCCGGAACGGTTGCCAAGGGTCAGACCCTGCGCGTGCGTGTCAACAGCGCGGCGGGCTATGGTGAAACGACCAGCGCCACGCTGACCATCGGTACGGTCAACGCCGTGTTCAACGTCACCACGGCCAATCTGGACACCACCCCGGATGCCTTCGCATTCCCTGCGGTCAGCGGTGCAGCTTTGTCGACCCAGACGGCTTCGGCCGGAGTGATCGTCCGCGGTATCAATGGCGCAGCGCCGATCAACGTCACCGGCGGCGAGTACAACATCAACGGTGGCGCGTTCACCAGCGCGGCGGGCACCGTCCTGTCGGGCCAGACTGTGCGTGTGCGTCAACTCAGCAGTGCCAGCTACGGCGCCACCAACACGACCGTGTTGAACATTGGTGGCGTGACGGCCGGTTTTGCTGTCACCACCTCCGGTGTGGACACCACGCCGGCGGCCTTCAGCTTCGCAGGACTCAGCAATGTGGACCTGGGGGTCTGGATCACCTCGCCGGTGGTCGTGGTCTCGGGCGTCAATGCACCGACCCCAATCTCTGTGGTCGGCGGTGAATACAGCATCAACGGCGCTGCGTTCACCAGCGCTCCGGGCACGGTCAACAACGCCCAGTCGGTGCGTGTGCGGGTGAGCAGCAGCAGCCAACACTCCACGTCCAGCAGCGTCACCCTGAATGTGGGCGGTGTCACAGGCAGCTTCACCGCTGTCACGGCCGCGCCGGACACCACGCCGACCGCTTTCGCCTTCCTGGCCAACACCACGGCCTTGCCGAACACGGTGGTGGTGTCTGAGAGCAAGGTCGTCGGTGGTATCAACACGGCCACGCCGATCAGTGTCGTGGGTGGTGAATACAGCATTGCAGGCGCTGCCTTTACCTCGGTCCCGGGCACCATCACCAACGGTCAGTCCGTGCGCGTGCGCCTGAGCACAGGCCCGGACTACCAGGCCAGCCAGAGCGCGACCCTGACCGTGGGTTCCTTCAGTGCCCGCTTCGATGTCACCACGGCCGTGGCCGACCGCGTGCCCTCGGCGTTCGTCTTTGACCCAATCTCGGGCGCCTTGGTCAACACCGCCGTGACTTCGTCGACCCGCACGGTCAATGGCATCAATGCACCCACCCCGATCAGCATTGAAGGTGGTGAGTACAGCATCAGCGGTGCGGCCTTCACCAGCGCCCCTGGAACGGTGCTGAACGGCCAGGGCATTCGTGTCCGGGTCATCAGCAGCACAGGTTTCTTGACCAGCAAGCGCGCTGTGGTCACCGTCGGTGGCGTCAGTGGCAATTTCGATGTCACCACCGTCGCGGAAGACGCAGTGCCTGATGCGTTTGCCTTCACGGAAGCGACCAATGTCACCCTGAATACCTTGGTGAGTTCGTCTTCCGCTGGGGTCTGGGGCATCAACACCGCCGCCCCGGTCAGCGTTGAAAACGGCGAATACAGCATTGCTGGCGCGGCCTTCACCAGCGCGCCCGGCACGGTGACCAAGGGTCAGTCGATTCGCGTGCGCGTGCGCAGCAGCGCCTCGCCGCTGACCACGACCACGGCCACGCTGAACATCGGTGGCTATCTGGTGCCTTTCAAGGCGACCACGCGCGCACCCTGAGTTGCGCGGCTCCGCTGAGGTTCAGCGGTTTTCATCGGGCTCGGTTCTGAAAGGAACCGGGCCTTTTTCATGCGTGTTTGAAACTGAGCTGACCAGGGCCGCGTTTGGCCATGCGTATCTTGGCCGGCCTCCGGCGGCCGCACCCAGACTTTGTCCCCGCGTCCTGTGGACAAGTGCGTGGGCAAGCTGCGGGCTGGCCGTTCAAGTGCTTGATGTCAAAGCAGAAATCTTGCCCTGCCTTGAAATGAGGCAGGTCGATCTTCTTTGCATCCCTGGCGACTCAATCGCCGCTGTTCTCGCCTCGAGGTGAGGCCAGCGCCGGTAAGCTTCCGCAATCGGCCACACCGTAACGGTCCACCTGCACGCGCCAGCGGGTGCGGGCCGGTCTGGCCTGCCAATCTGCCCGACTCTGTCGGCAGCGCCATTGGCGGCCATCGCTGGCTTCCAGCTGGAGTTCGTAGAAGGCCTGACGCTTGCCCAAGCGCTCCGCGCCCAGACCCTGATGGTCGCCCTCGGCAAGCCGCAAGACCGGTCGTGGCCATTGCGGCAGGTCGGGTGCTTGGCCCTGGCTCTGTGCCACATAGCTGGTGCGCCACTGCGGGGACCGGTAGTGGCAATGTTCGGCCGGGCCCTGGCGTTGGCCGCTGGGGTCCTTGTCCAGGGTGCGGCGGCTCAGCACCAGCGCACCCTCCGGCAATTCATCGCACCAGCCGCTGCCGGTCTCCAAGACCCGGCGCTCCACCTCGATCTCGAGCCGCCAGGTCTTGGCGACCTGTTCCACCTTCAATCCATGGGGCCCGAACACCCAGACGGCCAGGGCCAGCACCGGGCCCGAAGCGAGAGCGGCGGCCAGCCAGTGCTTCCTGGCGCGCTGCTGTGCCGGGCTGCGGACTGAGTTGGGGGCGGTGCCGGTGTCGCTCATGGCCAGATTGTCGGCCAGGCCGGAAGCCCGCTGTGGTGTCGGCGGCTCAAGCGGCCGGCATGACTGCAGTCCACTCGCCTGCTTTGCGTCTATATTTGCGCGCAATCCAAACAGCGAAGGAGGCCTGTGGCTGCGATCTCAAAGAGCAAGCGCGCATTGATCACGGTGGCGGTGGCGGCAGCCTTTGGCGGCAGCCTGTTCGTGGCGCTGCGAGGGCAGAAGCAGGAGGCGCAAGCCCAGCTGGAGGCCGCCGAGCAGGCCGCCGTGGTGCAGCTCAAGGGCCTGATCGCGCTCGATGTGGAGACCTTCTTCAAGGACCCGCGCGTGATCCAGCGTCTGGCCGCTGCGCGCCTGCCGGTCAGCGTCTCCCGGGTCGGCAGCCGTGACATGGCGGCCAAACTCGACGGCGCGAGCCGTGACAGTGCGCCCGATTTCTTCTTCCCCTCCGGCGTGGTGGCCGCCAACCAGGTGGTCGACGCCGCCCGCAAGGCCAATCTGCCGGTGGCCCAGGTCGCACCTTTCCACACGCCGATGGTGATCGCCTCATGGGAGCCGGTGGCGCGCATCCTGGTCGCCAACGGCCTGGCCAAACCGCTTTCGCCCAAGGTCTACGGCCTGGACATGGCGGCGCTGACCCAGCTGATGCTGGCCAAGAAGAAGTGGAAAGAGCTCAAGGACGCCGGCGCCTACGAGGTCAGCCGCAGCGTGCTGGTCTCCACCACCGATCTGCGGCGCAGCAACTCGGGCGCCATGTATCTGGCCCTGACCAGCCAGGCCTTGAACGGCGATGTGGTGACGGATCGGCCAACCGCCCGCGCCACCGCCCTCAAGCTGGCCGAGCTGTTCAAGCGCCAGGGCTACCAGGAAAACTACGTCAACGGCAACTTCGACGACTACGTGGCCATCGGCATGGGCAAGACGCCGCTGGCCTTCATCTACGAGAACCAACTCGTCAGCCATGCCTTGGCCAAAAAAGGCGTCAGCGCTGACATGGTGCTGCTCTACCCGCAGCCCACCATCGTCAACAAGGTGGTGTTTGTGTCGCTGAATGAGCGGGCCAAGGCCCTGGGCGAGCTGCTGGCCAGTGATGCAGAGCTGCAGGGCATTGCGGTCGAGTACGGCTTCCGCATCGCCGACACGGCCCGCTTCGTCAAGACCGTGCAGGCCACCGGCTTGGGCGTGGAGCCGCGCCTGACCCAGGTGGTGGACCCGCCCTCGTTCGAGCTGATGGCCGAGATGATCGATGTCGTGGCCCAGGAGATGGCGCAATGATTCGCTTGAACAAGATCCGTTTGCTTCGAGGGCTGGGCCTGGCGTCCTTGAGCGCGCTCTTGATGGCCACGGCCGGCTGTGGACGCAAGGCCGAGCAAGCGCCGGCCGCCGACACGCCCAAGCTGGAGTCCGCACAGGAGGACTTCACCGTGCTCGCCACCAGCGACCTCAAGGACGTGGAGCCCTTGCAGGAAATGGTGCGCAAGGCCACCGGCGTGCGCCTGAAGCTCAAGTTCGGCGGCACCATGGAGAGCACCGAGGCCGTGCTCAGCGGCGAGGCCAAGAGTGACGCCGCCTGGTTCGCCAATGCCAAATACCTGCTGTCCAGCCCGCAGGGCCAGGGCCGGGTCAAGCTGCAGGAAAAAATCATGCTCTCGCCGATCTCCATCGGCGTCAGCGAATCCGAGGCCCGCAAATACGGCTGGGATCGGCCCGATCTCAAATTGACCTGGAAGGACATCGCCAACGCAGCCAAGGCCGGTCAGCTGAAGTACGCGCTGTCCAACCCGGCCACCTCCAACCAGGGCTTCATGGCCTTGATGGGGGTGGTGGCCGCGGCCAGTCAGAAGTCCGAAGCCCTCAGCGCGGCCGATGTCGACCGCGGCGCGATTGCTGATTTCCTCAAGGGTTACAAGCTGCCCGGTGACAACTCGAGTTATCTGTCTGAGCAGTTCATCCTGCAGCACGGCCCCAAGGTCAATGCCTTCATCAATTACGAGAGTTGGCTGCTGAGCCTCAATGCCTCGGGCAAGTTGCGCGAGAAGCTGACGCTGATCTACCCGCATGAGGGCGTCAGTACGGCCGACTATCCCTTCATGCTGCTCAACGAGGCCAAGCGGGCCGATTACCTCAAGGTGGCCGAGTACCTGAAGAGCGAGCCGGCCCAGCTCTGGCTGGCGCGCCAGACCCTGCGCCGCCCCATCAAGCCCGAGCTGAACGAGCGCGTGGCCGATGTGCTGCCACGCCAGGGCCTGCAGGTGGAACTGCCTTTCTCGCCCGACCGGGCCCTGGCCGATGGCCTGATCGCCGCCTACCTCAACGAGTTCCGCACGCCGATCGCCTCGACCTTTGTACTCGACACCAGCGGCAGCATGGCCGGTGGTGGCCGGCGCCAGCAGCTGATCGACGCGATGCATTACATCGCCGGTGCCGACGCCTCGCTGACCGGCCGCATCGCCCGCCTGAGCAACCGCGAGCGGCTGTGGTTGCAGCCATTCTCTGACCAGCCCTATGGCTTGCAGGCTTTCGAAGTGCCGGCCGCCGTGAAGGCGCAGCGGGGCGTGGCCGAGCTGGCCGACAGCGAGGCCAAGCAGCAGGTGCTGGCCCAGGTGCGCCAGACCGCCGACGAACTGCGCATGAAGGGCGGCACTGCCCTCTACGACGCGGTCTATGAAGCACTCGCCCACATGCTGGAGCAGCGCGGCAAGAGCCCCAACTACCAGTACTCGGTCGTGGCCTTCACCGATGGCGAGGTCAACAAGGGCCGCTCGCTGGCGCAGTTCCAGCGCGACTACCAGGCCCTGCCCGAGGATGTGCGCGCGATTCCGGTGTTTGTGGTCGTCTTCGGCGAGGCCAATGAGGCGGAACTGAAAGAGCTGGTCAAGACCACCGGCGGCCGCGTCTTCGATGCCCGCCGCACGCCGCTGTACAGCGTGTTCAAGGACATCCGGGCCTACCAGTGATGATGGGCCGAGTGTTTCGACTGCTGGCTTCGCCGGCCAACTGGTGCGGCCTCGGGCTGGCCAGTGCGGTGCTGCTGCTCAAGGCCGCGGGCCTGCTGGGCGGCCTGGGTCTGGGTGTGGCCGCGCTTGGCTACGCCGCCGGTTTCGTCATCGGCGGGCTCTGGTTGGGTTTCCCCTCGACGCAGGAGCCGGCCTGGGAGGCCTTGCAGTTCAGCGACGAGGGCGATGCCCGCGAGGCCATGGAGCGCGCCCTGCACGGCGTGCGCCAGCTGACCGAGCACAACCCCGAGCGCCGCATTCCGCCGGCCTTGCAGGCGCGTGTGCTGGCCCTGTGCGTCGCGCTCGATGGCCTGCTGCAGCAGTGGGAGCGCAGCAAGGGCAGCCTCTCGCTGCAGGACAGCTTCCATGCCCGCCACATCGCCATCAGCTATCTGCCCGAGGCGCTCAACACCTACCTGTCCATTCCGGCGGCCTTCGCCAGCGGCAAGATCCTGGACAACGGCAAGACCGCCCAGGCCACTTTTGCCGACACCCTGGCTGAACTCGAGACCAAGGTCGGCCAGCTCGGCGAGGACCTGGCGGCGCAGGACGCGCACGCCTTTCTCGTCCATTCCAAATTCCTGAGCCAGAAGTTCGGCCCGCAAGGGCTGGACGCCCCCGCACTCAATATCGCCGCCGAGGAGCGCAAGCCATGAACATGCCGTCCAACACGAGCACCAGCACCACAACAGCCACTCCGGCCTTCCAGCTGCAGCCGCCCGAGGTCATCCACCCGGTGGCCGCCGAGGCTACGCGCGAGGCCGTCCCCTTGAAGCCCGAGCTGGCCCAGCAGGTCGACGCCCAGGTGCTGCGCTTCATCGACGCCCTGGCCAGCGAAGACCTGCATTCCGACGCCTTCAAGCAGCGCCTGGACAGCGCTTTCGCCCTGGGCAAGGAGGAAATCTCCAATGCGTCCTCGCTGATGCAGGGCCGCTTCATGAATCGCAATTTCGCCGGCATCGAGGATACGCCGGCCTACAAGGCGATTGCCGACATCCGCGCCCAGCTCGATGAACTGAATCCCGGCGCCGACGGCGACTTGCTGCAGCCGCGCAAGCTGCTCGGCATCATTCCCTTCGGCAACAAGCTGGAGGCTTACTTCCGCAAGTACCAGAGCGCGGCCGAGCAGCTCAAGACCTCGATGGGCCAGCTTTACGCGGCCCGCGACGACATGCAAAAAGATGTGGTCGACATCGAGGCCACCCGCGCCAAGCTCTGGGACGCGATGCAAAAGCTCGCCGCCGCCGCCCGTTTCGCCGGCGCCCTGGACAGCCAGCTGGCCGACAAGGTCCAGGCCCTGGAGCTCAGCGACCCGACCCGTGCCCATGCTTTGCGCCAGGAGGTGCTGTTCTATGCGCGCCAGAACCTGCAGGACATCCAGACCCAGCAAGCCGTCTGCGTGAACGGTTATCTGGCCCTCGATGTGCTGAAGAAGACCGGCCGGGAAATGATCAACGGCTGCACCCGTGTCGCCACCACCGGCATGAGCGCCCTGGCCGTGGCTCAGACCGTGGCGCGCGCCACCGGCAATCAGATTCAGGTGATGGAGATGCTGCAAGGTGTGAACGCCACCATCGGCAATCTGATCAGCGAGACCGGCCGCGCGCTGAACCAGCATGTCGAGCAAACCACCCAGTTCGCGCAGAACCCCATGCTCGGCATCGACAAGATGAAAGAGATGTTCAGCCAGACCTTCCAGGCCATGGACGCGATGGACAACTTCCGCGCCAAGGCCATCGACGTCATGGGCCAGAACAACGCCATCTTGAAAGCCGAGCTGGCGCGTGCCGAGACCTATGTGGACCGGGTGCGGCAGCAAAGGGCGCGGGAGGCGGCGGGGGGCGGTGGGGAAGTGAATGGGTGAACGGGTGAGCAGGTGAATGGTGAATGGTGAATGGTGAATGGTGAATGGTGAAGCGGGTTGACGGCGGAGCGGCAGAGCGCTTTACGCGCCTCACGACTCACGAGGTCAACCCCAGGCTGCGCGCCCACCGCGGCGTCTGAGCCTAGGGTTTGCCAGTCCCTGTTTCGTGTGACGCCGGCGCCGGAGCTGAGGTTTTGTGCGGGCGCGTGCTGCTGGCATGCCGCTTTAGCATGAAGTCAGCATCCTGAAACCCCGGGATGGCTGTCCTTGTGCTGCCGGCGTGGCCGGTTGCCCTCATGCAAGACTGACCAGGAGTTCCCTCATGCAAGCGAACGTTTCTAGTTTTTCCGTGTTCCGCCCGCTCGCGCTGGCTGCGGCTTTGCTGTTTGCAGCGTCCGCCCAGGCGGAAGTCTTTGCCGGCGACACCACGGCCGGCGCCACCTGGAACCGCCCCTTCGCCAGCTTCTCCGGCCTGTCGGTGGCCGGCGCTGGCGTGAAGTATGAAGTGCTGCCCTTCACGGTGTCGGCCTCGGGCTCCTATGTGTTTCAGAACACCGCGGTCGGCACATGGGACAACTTCAGCTTTCTCTACAAGAACGCCTTCAACCCCGCCACTCCGCTGGTGAACGGTGTGATCGGCAATGATGACAACCCCAGCATCGGCCTGTCGGGCTTCACCAGCAGCCTGACCGCAGGCACCAGCTACTTCTATGTCGCCACCGGCTTCGACCCGAGCGAGTTCGGCGCCTACAGCCTCAGCATCAGCGGCCCGGGCAGTGTCATCACCGCAGCAGTGCCCGAACCCGCCAGCTATGCCTTGATGGCCCTGGGCCTGCTGGCCGTGGGCGCGGCCGCACGCCGTCGCCGCATGGGCTGAGCCAGCCCTTCCGGGACTTTTTGGCCATGGGCAGCCTGCGGGCTGCCCTTTTTTTCAGGTGCGAGGCACTCGGGCGGGGCTGTAGTGCGGCTACTCGTCCTTGCGCTCCTGGCACTTCTTCCCGGCCGACGGGCCGCTGAAGCCGATCGGCCTCAGCCCCCGCTCACCAAGGCTGAGCCACCACTTCGTTTGGCCCCGCAGCGGGCTCGATGCTTTGCGCGTGCCGGAATAAGAGGCCCGGATCGTGGCGGGCCTTGATAGCGCGCAGCCGGGGCAGGGCGGCTCCGTAATAGGCACGGCCCCAGTCCTCCAAGTCGGCTTCGGCGAAGCCCTGGTAGACATGGCCGTTGCCGAACGGTGCGAGACAGGCCCGAGATTCGTCGGCCCAGGCCCTGGCCCGCTCGCAGTCGGCGGCCTGTGCGCTCGGGCCCAGCACCGCGGTGTGGCGGACCATGAAGTGAGCCTGCCGGTGAGCAAAGGAGCTGCCCGGAGTGCCCAGGTCCTGGGCATAGGCGCCGGCCCAGGGGATGAAAGACAACTCGCTTTGTTGTGCCGCCGGGCGCCCGGCGGCGAATTGCTCGATCAAGCCGGCGATGGCGGCGCGCGACAAGGCCTGTTCGAAAAAGCCTGAACGGGTGAACTGGTAGCCATGGGCCGGGAAGGGCGGGTCCGCTTGCCAGGCCGGTTCACAGCGCCGGTCCAGGCGGCCGCAAAGATAACTGGCCGCCGCTGCGGCAGGCAGGCGCCATTCGCACAGCGTCTCGGCCAGCCGGCCCAGGGCGCGCTGCCAAGGGGCCAGCAAGGCGGGCACCTCGGCCGCCTCGGCCAGCACCGCACCGAAGAGCTCAATCTGGGGCTGGTCGCTGCCATGCCCAGCAGCTCGGCCGGCAAGAAGGGCCAGTTGCAGATTGACGCGCGGGTCGGCGCCCGGTGCCAGCTCCTGCCACAGGGCGATCAGCGCGGCCGCCTCGGCCAAGGGCCAGCAGCCGTGAACCACATTCATGGCCTGGGCCGCCTGCGTTCGCAAATGCAGCTCGGTGACGACCCCGAACTGGCCCGCGCCCGCGCCGCGCAGGGCCCAGAACAGGTCGCGGTTCTGCTCGGCATTCACCTCCAGCAGCTCGCCGCCGGCCGTGACCATGCGCATGGCCTGGACCTGGTCGCAGACCAAGCCGTCGCGGCGCCCGAGCAGGCCGAACCCGCCACTCAGCGCCTGGCCGCCGAGGCTGACGGCGGGGCAGTTGCCGCTGGGCAAGAGCTGGCCGCGTGAGGTCAGGAAGCCACTCAGTTCGGCGGTGCTGACGCCCGGCCCCGCCTGCAGGCCGCGTGCGTCCCAGGCCAGACGGCGCAGCTCGCTCAAGTCCAGCACCAGCTCCGCGTGGCTGGACAGGTCGGCCAGACAGTGGCCGCCGCTGCGCAGGGCGAAGGGCAGCTCGTGGCGCTGCAGGAACTCAAGCGCGCGCCGTACATCGCATTCGCTGCGTGCGCGCAGGCAGACCGCGGGCAGGGGCAACGGCCGCCCTCCAGCCGCCAGCGCCTTGCCCAGGCCGGCCTCGGCCATCTCTTCGGCCGTGAAGATGCGCCCCTGCCAACGTTGCCGCAGCGGGCCCCAGTCCAGCGCGGCGGCCCGGCCGGCGTCCTGCCCGGCCGCCTGCGCCATGGGCGCCCGCCAACGTCGGGCCAGCGGCCTGGCCTTCCATCCCTGTCGCAACAGCATCGTGTCCCTTGCCTTGTTCGAATCGCGATCCAGCCCCGGTCGGGCTTGTGGCTGCCGGGGTGTGAGCGCCACCCAGGTTCCGGTGGCTGGGCGCATTCTTGAATGGCTTGGAAACGACTTGTAGCTGTCAATCTTGACAGCGGGTTAGCTCGGGTGGTCCGAACCGGCCTGACGAAGGATTCAATCGCTTTTCAGCGCGGCATTTGCTCGGCCAGCTCGGTCCACAGATGCTGGGCCGCATAGGCACGCCAGGGTCGCCAGGCCTGCGCCCGGCTGGCCAGTTGCTTGCCATCTGGGCGGATCCCCTCCAGCCGTTCAATCGCCTGCATCAAGCCGACATCGGCCGCCGGAAAGGCATCGGGCTCGCGCAGCTGGCGCAGGGCGATGTACTGGGCCGTCCAATCGCCGATGCCGGGCAGGGCGCGCCAGCGAGCCAAGGCGTCTTCCAGGCTGGCCTGGCGTTCGAACAGGCCCGGGTCGGCCAGGCTGGCGGCGGCCACGCCGGACAAGGTGGCGGCGCGGCTGCGTGGCATGCCCAGATGGCTGAGGTCCTGGCCGGCCAGGGCCTCAGCCCGAGGGAACAGGCGCTGCAAAGACGGCTGTTCGGGGGCTACGTTCTGCAGGGGCTCGCCGTAGCGGGCCAGCAGTTTGGTCGCCAGCTGGATGGCGGCGCCGACCGTGATCTGCTGGCCCAGCACGGCGCGCAGGGCCAGCTCGAAGCCGTCCCAGCAGCCGGGCACGCGCAGACCCGGGCGGCGCTGCACCAGGCTCGCCATCAGCCCATCGTGGGCGCCCAGCTGGGCGGCGATCAGCTCGGGGTCGGCGGCCAGATCGAATTGACGGCGCAGGCGCGCGATCACCAGGGGCAGCACGGCCAGGTGTTCGCAGCGCACGCTGACCTGCAGCGCTTGCTGCTGCGGCGCATGGCTGACGCTCAAAGTCCCCTGCCGGCCAGCCAGGGAAAAGCTGCGTGCATAACGACCACCCTCTTCGTCATCGACCTGCTCCATGCCCGGGATGGCGCGCGCCCGCAGAAAGCCCAGCATGGCCGGCCAGTCGAAGGGCGGCCGGTAGCGCAGCAGCAGGCTGACCTCGCCGGCGCGGCTCGGCGCCAGCCGGGCACCGGGCCCGTGGCGCAGCTCGCTGGGCGGGCGTTTGAACAGGGTCTGGAAAACCTCGTTGAAGCGGCGGATGCTGCCGAAGCCGGAGGCGAAGGCGATCTCGGTCAAGGGCAGGGCGCTTTCGCGCAGCAGCTGCTGGGCCAGCAGCACGCGCCGCGTCTGCGCCACGGCCAGCGGCGAGGCGCCGACATGCTCGGCGAACAGGCGGCGCAGTTGGCGCTCGCCCAGGCCCAGGCGCCCAGCCAACGCCTCGACGCCGGCCTCATCGAGCGCGCCCATCTCGATCAGGCCCAGGGCGCGGCTCACCGCATGGGAATGTCCGCTGTTGGCCACGCCCAGCCAGGCGCCGGAGTCGGGCGCGGCCTCGGGCCGGCAGCGCAGGCAAGGGCGGTAGCCGGTTTCCTGAGCGGCAGCCGCCGTGGCGTAGAAGCTGACGTTCTCGCGCTTGGCCGTGGGCGCCGGGCAGATCGGCCGGCAATAAATGCGGGTGCTGCGCACCGCGATGAAGAAGCGGCCGTCAAAGCGCGCATCACGGCTGGCGAGTGCGCGGTAGCAGCTGTCGGGGTCCAGGGGCAGGTCCATTGGGCCATTCTCGGGCGTGGGCAGTGCCCGCGGCTGGCGGTTTTCGGACAACAACGTCGGCCGACGTTCATGGCCGAAAAGCGCGAGCCGGACTCCGCTGATCTCGACACCATGGCGACTTCTTTGTCTTCGCTCTGATGAATCGAGTTGCCATGAATCACCAAGAACAAACTCAACGCGCCCAGCGCTTTGCCGCCTTGAACCGCCAGGGCGGCCTGCTGCTCGCCAATGCCTGGGACATTGCCAGCGCCCGCGTGTTCGAGCAGGAAGGCTTTGCTGCGCTGGGCACGAGCAGCGGCGCCATCGCCTATGCCCATGGCCTCGGCGATGCCGAGCTGATGGGCCGCGAAGCCATGCTGGCCCAGGTCGGCGCCATCGCCGCCGCCGTGCACCTGCCGCTGACGGCCGATATCGAGGCCGGCTACGGTGCCGCCCCAGAGGCGGTGGCCTTGTCGGTCGAGGCGGCCATTGCCGCCGGTGCGGTCGGTGTCAATTTGGAGGACCGCCGGCACGGACCGGCCGGCAGCGGCCTGTACTCGCCATCCGAGCAAGGCCAGCGCCTGGCGGCCGCCAGGGCGGCGGCCGATCGCAGCGGCTTGCCGCTGTGGATCAATGCGCGCTGCGACAGCTTTTTGCTGGCCGAAGGCGCGGACATCGAGCAGCGCCTGGCACTGACTTTGGCGCGCGGCCGCGCCTATCTGGCGGCCGGCGCGGACATGGTGTTCGTGCCCGGTCTGCTGGACTTGGAGCTGGTTCGCCAACTCGCCGGTGCGCTCGGCGGTCCGCTCAGCCTGATGGCCATGCCCGGGGCGCCTGGCGCGGCTGACTTGTTTGCGGCCGGCGCGCAGCGCGTCAGTCTGGGCGTCTGCCCCATGCTCAGCGTCATGGGCTTGCTGCGCGATATGGGCCGTGAGGCTTTGCAGACGGGCAGTTGGCAGGCCATGGGCGAGCGCTTCTATGGTTTCGGCGAGGCCGAGGCCTTGTTCAGTGCGGCCTGAGCCCATCGAGCCTCGTGTCCTCGGACTGTCATGCCCGGCTGGCTAGACTGCGGACCACGTTCTTCATCGCTTCCTGTCCGCACCATGACTGTTCTTCATACCGCCCGCCTGCGCCTGGAACCCTGCAGCCCCGAACACCTGGAGGGCTTGCATGACATGAACCGCGACCCGGCGGTGATGCGCTACATCACCGGGCGCGGCGAGACTCTCCAAGAGACCGAGGACATGATCGAGCGGGTGCAGGCGCGCTGGGCCGAGCTGGGCTATTCCTGGTGGAGCTTTCTGGACCTGGCGACAGGTCAGGTCGTGGGCGCGGGCTGCATCCAGCATCTAGGCCGCGACCGGGCCCAGCCTCTGGAGATCGGCTGGCGCCTGCGCCAGGACCGTTGGGGCCAGGGCCTGGGTTCCGAGGCTGCGCAGCGCATGGCCAGCTTTGCTTTTGACGAGCTGCAGACGCCGCTGCTGTGCGCCGTCTGCCACCCCGACAACCAGGCCTCGGCCCACGTGATGAAAAAGCTGGGCATGAGCTACCGCGGCCTGGAACATTGGTACGACATGGACACCTCGGTCTACGACATGGACCGGGCGGCCTGGCTGGCGCGCTCGGCGCCATGAGCGGCGAAGCGCTGCCACCGGCACCGGCAGCTCCGAGCCGCTGGACGGCTTTCAAGTTCTGGCTCTGGCTGGGCTGCCTGAGCTTTGGCGGGCCGGCCGGCCAGATCGCGCTGATGCACCAGGAGCTGGTCGAGCGCCGGCGTTGGATCAGCGAGCGGCGCTTTCTGCATGCGCTCAACTACTGCATGCTGCTGCCCGGGCCCGAGGCCCAGCAGCTGGCCACCTACATCGGCTGGTTGATGCACCGCAGCTGGGGCGGCTTGATGGCCGGGGCGCTGTTCGTGCTGCCGTCGTTGCTGCTGCTGATCGGCTTGTCCTGGCTGTATCTGGTGCACGGCCAGCAGCCTTTGGTGGCCGGGCTGTTCTTCGGCATCAAGCCGGCCGTCACCGCCCTGGTGCTGCATGCGGCCCATCGCATCGGCGGGCGGGTGCTGCGCAATCGCTGGCTGTGGGCGATTGCGGTGGCGGCCTTTGTGGCCATCTTTGCGCTGAAGCTGCCGTTCCCCTTGATCATCGCCGCGGCGGCCCTGGCCGGCTGGCTGGGCGGACGTTGGCAGCCGCAGGCTTTTGCCACGGGCGGCAGCCATGGCGGCGCGCAGCTGGCACAGGCCGGGCCGGCGGTGATTGACGACCACACGCCCACGCCGGCCCATGCGCGCTTTTCGCGCGCCGGCCTGGCCCGGGTGCTGGGCCTGGGCATGGGCCTGTGGTTGCTCAGCATGGCGGCGCTCTGGCTCTGGGGCGGCACACAGGGGGTGCTGACCCAGATGGGCTGGTTCTTCAGCAAGGCAGCGCTGCTGACGTTTGGTGGCGCCTATGCGGTGCTGCCTTACGTCTACCAGGGGGCGGTCGAGCAGCAGCAATGGCTCAGTGCGGCCCAGATGATGGACGGCCTGGCCCTGGGTGAAACCACGCCGGGGCCGCTGATCATGGTGGTGGCTTTTGTCGGCTTTGTCGGCGGCTGGGGTGCCCAGGTGCTGGGGCCCGATGCCTTGTTCGCCGGCGCTGCCCTGGCGGCCGGCGTGGTGACCTGGTTCACCTTTATGCCCTCTTTTGTTTTCATCCTGGCGGGCGGCCCCCTGGTCGAAGCCAGCCATGGGCGGCTTGGCTTCACCGCGCCGCTGACGGCCATCTCGGCGGCCGTGGTCGGCGTCATCCTCAATCTGGCCCTGTTCTTTGCCCTGCATCTGCTCTGGCCCCAGGGCTGGGGAGGGCGCTTCGATGCGCTGTCGGCGGCGCTGATGCTGGCCGCGGCCTGGGCCTTGTTCCGCTGGCGCTGGAGTGTGCCCCGGGTGCTGGCGGCCAGCGCCCTCTTGGGCCTGGCCGCGCAGGCACTCAGTTAGCGGCCAGGGCTTTCTTGACGGCGCCGAGCACCAGGCTCGCGTCGTCCCACATCAGAAAGTGGTAGCCCTGCGCGCTCATCTGCAGGTCCAGACCAGGCAGACCGGCGTACTGGCGCTCGAAGATGGCACGCGTGCTGGCTTGGGTGCTGCCCATGCGCTCGTAGGCTGCCCAGGAGCCGAGCACGGTGGTCGGCACCTGGATGCGTGGCAAGAGCGGGCGCAGGTCGGTGGTCCAGAGCTCGTACATGGCTTGGGCGGTGGTGGGGCGGTCGCTGGCCAGGCCCCACTGGACCAGGGTTTCGACGCGTTCGGGTGCGCGCGTCATGCCGGCCATCATGGGCGTCAGCTGGGCGCGCAAGCCCTCGGCGGGCGCATTGCGCATGCCGGTGCGCATGCCTTCGGCCATGGGCTTGACCTGCTCGACCGTGGCCGCGGGGTTTTGGATGCCGGGCAGAAAAGGCAGGGAGTCCACCACCACCAGCTGCCGAACCGATGCGCCGGCGTTGTCGGCCGCCAACATCAGGCCGAGCACGCCGCCCAGGCTGTGGCCGACCACGGTCGCGCCCTGCGGCGCTTCTTGCTTGAGCAAAGCTTGCAGCTGGCCCTTGATCTGCTCCAGAAAGCCCTCGGGCGTGGCCAGCGGCGCCTGGCCGGCAAAGCCGGGCAGCTGCACCATCAGGCAGCGAACCCCGGGTTGCAGCCGGGTGCAGGTTTCATCCCAGACGCTGGCGGCGCTGTTCAGGCCCGGGATCATCAGCACCGGCCGGCCCTCGCCGCGTACGCTCAGCTGCAGGTCCTGCCGCTGTTGCGTGGCCGCAGTTGCCGGAGTTGCGGCGGCGTGGACCTGCATGGCCAGCAGGGCTGTGATGGTGGCGAGGGCGGTCTTGGCGGTTCTGAACATGGGGGTCTCCCTGGGTTTGCGGTGTCGATGGGCGGATCTTGTCGAATCTGCCGCGCCGGGTCGGTGGCCCTGCGACGACTGGCGCTGACACGCGACGAATGGCTAGCCTCCCGGATGAAGGGCTCCCAGCTGTAAGAGCTGACAGCTGGGAGCCGAGCCCGGCTCTGCCTAGAGTGGCCCACGCCTTGCCGCCTGTGGCGCGGCGAGCTTTCCACCCCATGGAGTACCAACACATGAAGCGAATCAATGTCAGCCCGAGTTTGAGTGCCTGGGCTGTGGCCGCCCTGGTCTGCAGCGTCGCCAGCGGCGCGCAAGCCGCCCCTGCCAGCAGCGGCCTGGACGTGCGCCTGTCCTTTGCCCAGCCCGTGCTCAAGGGCGATGTCGATGTGCATGTCACCGTCAGCATCACCAACAACTCGCGTCAGGCGCGCCAGATCCTGCGTTCGCAGCTGCCCGGCCCGCTGCCGCTGGCCGCATTGTTTCGCATCACCCGCGACGGCGTGCCGGTCGACTACACCGGCCCCCTCGTCAAGCGTGGCCCGCTGACCGAGGCCGACTATGTCTTGATCGCCGCCGGCGAGACCCAGAACTTCGAGGTCGAGCTGACCGGTACCTATGACCTGAGCCAGAACGGCCGCTACGCGATCGAGTACATCGGCCTGGGCAAGCAGACCGGCGGCCTGACGGCTCTGGGCGAAGCGGCGCCCAGCTACTTCTGGCTGGAAGGCCGCAGCCCGCAAGCGCCGCAGGCGGTGCAGGAGCAGAGCCCGTCCCTAGCCAGCAGCATCAGCTACACCGGCAACTGCACGGCATCGCAAAAGACCACCCTGGCCAGCGCATTTGCCGCAGCGAGCAACTATTCCCAGGCCGCCCAGACTTATCTAAGTGGCGCCGGCTCGGGCACGCAGCGCTACAAGACCTGGTTCGGTTCCTACACCGCGGCGCGCTGGAACACCGCCAAGGCGCACTTCGTGGCGACCAACGATGCCTTCAAGAACAAGGCCGTGACCCTGGATTGCAGCTGCAAGCAGAGTTACTACGCCTACGTCTACCCGACCCAGCCCTACAAGATCTACGTCTGCAATGCCTTCTGGGGCGCGCCACTGACCGGCACCGATTCCAAGGCCGGCACCCTGGTGCACGAGATGACGCACTTCAATGTGGTGGCGGGCACCGATGACTGGGCTTACGGCCAGAGCGCGGCCAAGTCTTTGGCCATTTCCAACCCGACCAAGGCCCTGGACAACGCCGACAGCCACGAGTACTTCGTGGAAAACAGCCCGCCGCTGCCCTGAGCAGGGGGCTTGAGTTGAAGTAGGGGCCCCGGTGTCGCCTTAGGCGGCCGGGGCCCGGCCGATCAGCAGCAGCTCGGTGCTGTGCACCCAGCTCATGGGGTACTGGCATTGCGCCAGGGCCGCGGCCACCAAGGCGCGGTTGCAGCGCAGGGGCAGGCGCGGGAAATGCCCGAGCACCGAGGCGCCCCAGCCCTCGGTGACGATGAAGTCGAAGGCCTCCTGGCGGCTGCGGAAGACCAGAGGGTCGCGCAAGGTCTGGCGTTCGAGCAAGCACAGGCCGGCGGCCTCCAGCTCGGCCTGCAGCAGCTCGAAGCGCTCGGGCACGCTGGAGCTGGCCAAGGCTTGCTCGATGGCGCGCGCCAGCCAGCGCCTCAGCGGATGCCAGCTGCCTCGCAGGCGCTGCTCGTATTGTTCGCGCAAGGGCTCGGCACCCTCATGGGTGGAGCTCACCAGGGACAGCACACCGCCTGGTGCCAGCAGCTGCTTGGCCTGTTCGAGCAAGGCAGGCAAGGGCACATAGGCCAGGATGTAGTGGCTCAGCAGCAGGTCGAAGCTGTGCTGGGGCAGCAGCGCAGCGGCCTGTTCGGCGGGGCCCAGCACGGTCGTCATCGGCACGCGTGCGCCGGCCAGGCGCAACATCGCCGGCGATATGTCCAGGCCGCTCAGCTGCAGCGGCCGCCGCAAACCCTCATGCAACAGGCCCAGCAAGGCGCCGTCGCCGACGCCGAGGTCGGCGATGCGCAGCGGCCGGTCATCAGAAGCTGCGGCCTGTGCAGGCCATCGCCCGGCCAGCGATTCCAGCACCTGGCGGTTCTTGCGCGCGATGATGCCGCTGTCCGAGCGATAGCCGGCGGCCACCTGGTCGTGCAGGCGTGCGGCGGCCGGGCTGGTCAGCGGCGCGCTCAGCCGTGCAGCGCCGGAGCCGGTGGAGGCAGATGAGTTGGGCATGGAGGGCGGTCGTGCGGCAGCTCGGCGCGAGTTCTTTGGTGCGGCAGGGTAGCAGCCCGGCTTGCTCGCTAGACTGCAGGCCATGGTTTCTGCTCGCCCCATGGATTTCGAAACGCTGAACCAGCTGCACAGGCTGGCCGGCTTGGCCCTTTCACCCGATGGCAGCCAGGTGGTCTGCAGCCTGAGTCGCCCGGACCCTTCACCGGATGGACGGGGCCGGCTCAGCCAGCTGTGGCTGCTGCCCACCGCGGGCCCTGCGGCCGCACGCGCGCTGACGCAGTGCGGCGACAAGGACAGCCAGCCCGCCTGGTCGCCCGATGGCCGCCAGATTGCCTTTCTGGCCCGGCGCGAGCAGCAAGGCCGGCGCGACGAAAGCCGGCAGCTGTATCTGATCGCTGCCGACGGCGGCGAGGCCCGCCGCATCAGCGAAGTCGCTGCCGGCATCGAGGCCTTCAAGTGGATGCCTGACGGCCGCCACATCGTCTTCATGGCCTGGGTCTGGCCCGAGCTGCGCGGCTTGGCGGCACAGAACCGGCGCCAGCGCGAGTTCGCCTCGCGCTTGGAAAGCGGCCTGGCCACCAGTGAGGCCCAGTACCGCCATTTCGATGAAAACCTGCCGGTTGGGCGGGTGCTGCAGCTGCTGCGCCTGAACGTGGCCAGCGGCCGGATCCGCCTGCTGATGGAGGGCAGCGGCCTGGAGCTGCCGCGCGCTGGCAGCGACGCCGACAGTTTCGACATCAGCCCGGACGGCCGCCGCATCGTCTTCGAACATGACCCGGCCGCGGTCCAGCAGGCAGGCCAGCGCCATGCCCTGGCCGAGCTGAATCTGGCCGAGCGACGCATTCGCCCCTTGCTCGACGACCCGGCCTGGAGCTTTCGCGCGCCGCGCTTTGCCCCGCAGGGCGGCGGTCTGGCCTTGCTGGCGACCCCGCGCCAACCCACACACACCGAACTCGCTCGCCTGGCCCTGATTGCCGCCGATGCCATGGACAGCGCCGCTCCGGCCTGGCAGCTGCTGCCAGCCGAGCAGGCGCCGGACTGCGATATCGAGCCCAGCGCGCCGCTGCGCTGGGCGCCCGATGGCCGCAGCATCTTCTTCGCCGCCCAGCAGCAAGGCCGCTGCCATCTCTGGCGCCGCCCGTTGGCCGAAGCGGCCGCGCAGCGGGTCTGGACCGGCGGCTGGCTGCAAGGCTTTGACATCGCCAGCCAAACGGCGGCCGGCACCACGGAGCCCATGCTGGCGCTGGCGGCCGACAGCTTGCAGCACCCGGTGCGCCTGTTGGCCGGGCCGCTCGCCCCGGGCGGTGCGGCGCTGCAACGCATCGATGCCTTCAATGACGAGCTGTTGGCCGGCATGCAGCTCGGGCGGGTTCAGGAAGTCACGATCAAAGGCGCCCTGGGTGAGCCGGTGCAGATGTGGCTGGTCTTCCCGCCTGGCTTCAATCCACGCAAGAAGCACCCGCTGCTGCAGGTCATCCACGGCGGGCCTTATTCGGCCTCGGGCGACACCTTCAGCTACCGCTGGAATGCGCATCTGCTGGCCAGCCAGGGCCATGTTGTGGCGATGGTGAACTACCACGGCTCCAGCGGCTTTGGCCACGCGTTCCGCCACAGCATCATGGGCCGCATGGGCGAGCTGGAGCTGCAGGACATCGAAGCCGGCAGCGACTGGCTGCTGGCCCAGCCCTGGGCCGACCGCCGGCGCCTGTACGCCAGTGGTGGCAGTTATGGCGGCTTCATGGTGGCCTGGATGAATGGCCATGTGCCGGCCGGCCGCTACCGCGCCTATATCTGCCACGCCGGCGTGTTCGACCGCGTCGCCACCTGGAGCGCCGACAGCTATTTGCAGCGCCACCGTGACCTCGGCGCCACCTACTGGGCCGACCCGGCCAAGGTGGCGGCACAGAACCCGCTCAGCTTCGCCGCAGCCATGGACACGCCCACCCTGATCACCCAGGGCGCGCTCGACTACCGCGTGCCCGAGCACAATGCTTTGGCCTACTACAACACCTTGAAAGCGCGCGGGGTCGATGCGCGCCTGCTCTGGTTCCCGGACGAGAACCACTGGATCCTCAAGCCCGCCAACTCGCGCCAGTGGTACGGGGAAGTGCATGCCTGGCTGGCGCGCCACGGCGGGCCAGCCTGAGCGCCAAAGGGGTGTTTCAGCGCTTGGGCGGCTGCAGCTTGTCGTGAATCTCGCGCACGGCCATCAGCGCCGCCGAGCCGTAGAACTTGTGGAACTCGGCCACCATCTCGCCCTGGATCAGCACCGGGTCGGTGGCGGCCAGGGTGCGGGCTTCCTCCAGGTCGGCCACGGCAAAGACAAACAGGCCGCGCCAGCCGTCGACGCCGTCCAGCGGGCCGGCCACGGCCAGCTTGCCCTCGGCCGCCAGCCGGCTCATATTGGCGAAATGGCCTTTGAACATGGCGTCGCGCTCGGGCCCGGCCGGCAGCTTGTTCGGCCCGCTCTTGAGAATCACCAACACATAGGGGCGCATGCCGCGCTCGTCGGCGCCCAGAGTCTTGGCCAGGGCGGCGTCGTACAGGGGCGCAGCAGCGGCCGAACTTGCGGCCGGGGCCGCAGGCTGGGCCTGAGCCGTCAGGCTGAACAGCGCCAGAAAGACGGTGGCGATGGCTTTATGGATCATGGCGAGGCTCCGGGATAGGTGATGGCGAATGATGGCAAATCCACGACCAGGCCGGTGTCAGGGTCAGCGAGGGGGCCTGGGCCTGCACAATCCGCCGATTTTGATCCCAGTCCGCCGCCCGCCAGGGGGCCTGCCACCGGAAACTCTCACGATGAATTCACCCTTACCGCTTGCCGTCGTTCAGGAACAGCTGGACGCCTACAACGCCCGCGACATCGAACGTCTGCTGGCCACCTATGCGGAGAACGCCGAGCAGTTCAATCTGCATGGCGAGCGGCTGGCACAGGGGCATGCGCAAATGCGCGAGCGCTTTGCGGTCCGCTTTGCCGAGCCCGATCTCCATGCGCAGCTGATCTCGCGCACCGTGCTGGGGGCGGTGGTCGTGGACTTCGAACTGATCACCCGCAACTTGCCCGAGGGCCTGGGCCAGGTGGAGATGCTGTGCATTTACGAGGTGCAGGACGGACGCATCCGCAAGGCCTCCTTCCGCACGGGCGAGACGCGTGTGCTGAAGCCGATCTGACGCTAAAGGCTTGAGGATTGTTGGCGCGAGCGGCTACAAGGTTGATGCGACCGGAACCGTGAGCCGCCGGAGCAACTCCCACGTCGCGCCAGGAAACTCAAGTGCTCGCTGTGGCTGACGCCACAGGGGCTGCGTGGTTCGCGTCTTCATGGCTGCGACAGCGAGGGTCGCGATACGCCTTCGGTGACTGCTTTAGCCCAAAGGAGCTGGTCGGTCTTCAGTTGTAAGTTGCTGCTATGTGCCCGAAGCGGAAGTCCGTCGAATTTCAGCAATAGGCTGTCTGCAGCCGTTCGGATTTGGACAGCGAATGTCGGCGGGCGCCGATACCTGACGTTGGCAAGCCCTTTGAGCGGCTGTCCGCTGTACCTCGGAGCTTGACGTTCGACGGGGGCGGGCGCGCCGCCGGGTCAGCGATTTGGCGACAAGGTCCGGCCAACGGCTGCTCCCCCCGCCGACGACAGGTCGCAACCGACCCATTGCAGTCAGATGAACTCGTCAAACTTGCACCCTAAAGCAGTCACTGAAAGTGATGCTCAATCACTGCGCCGCTTGCTCAAAAAGGGATCTGCGCCCCGATTCATCGCTGCAATAGTGAATTCGGAATCAATCTGGCTGAGCCCCTTCATTGCCAGGGGCGACCACACGGCGAGGCTTGCTGTCGCCAATCCGAAAATCGCGCGGCGTGCTCCCGGTACGTATCCGAAACTGGCGATTGAAATGTGACATGGTTTCGAAGCCGCATTCGCGCGCAATCACCGCCACCGGCCTATCACTCAAACGCAGGCGCAGGCTGGCCTCGCTGCAACGTACATCATTGATGTATGCGGTGAAACTCTTGCCGACCTCCCGGCTGAAGAATCGGCTGAAGGCGGCCGGGGTCACGTGCACGAGGGCCGCCGCAGCCTCCACGGTCAGCGATTGATCCATGTGTTGATGGATCCAGTCCAGTACGCGATCCACGCGGCGCTGCTCATCGGCCTGCATACCGCCAGAGCCATGCTGAGCGTTGTCGAGAATCGGCCGCAAGCTCGCCTGATGTTCCTGCAGCAGTCCCAACAACTCAATCAAATCTGCCAGTCGCAAGAGGCTTGAGCGTTGCGGCATGCCGCGCAACACGGCCAGCATAGCCCCGCGCGCGGCGCCCTCGATCTGCAGGCCTTGCCCTGCCAGCGCCACGAGGCCGCTCAGGGAACCCATTTCCGGCAAGCCATGCTGAAAAATCAGATCGGGGCTGAACTGCAGCACCGTCGCCAGATGCGGCTTGCCCGCGCGTTCACCCGCACTCACCCAGGCATGGGGCACATGAGGCCCCAGCAAGACCAGGTCATCGGACTCAAAGGCTTCGACGCTGCTGCCCACAAAGCGCAGCCCAGCCCCCTGTTCAATCCAGGTCAGCTCCAGCTGCCGATGCCGGTGGCGCTCGCCGCGGAACGCATCAAGCTCCAGCCGGATGAAGCGGAAGGTCTGGCCCGAATGGGTGACATGCTCCTGTTTCACTTTCATGGGCGGATTTTGCCTTGAATCCGGTCATAAAACAGTCAGATCCGGTGCTCTCGTGCACACATCGCCGCTTGCCTTGTCGGGATACTTTGGCATTGATTCACATCAACAAAATGCCATGAGACAGGCCGATTGGTGGCGCGGTGCCACCCTTTACCAGATCTACCCGCGCAGCTTTGCCGACAGCAATGGCGATGGCATCGGCGACCTGCGTGGCATCACCGAGCGCCTAGACTATGTGGCCAGCCTCGGTGTGGACGGCATCTGGCTCTCGCCCTTCTTTGCCTCGCCGATGCGCGACTTCGGCTATGACGTCAGCGACTACCGCGAGGTCGATCCGATGTTTGGCACGCTCGAGGACTTTGACGCCTTGGTCGACAGAGCCCATGCGCTGAGTTTGAAAGTCGTGATTGACCAAGTGTGGTCGCACACGGCCATTGAGCATCCCTGGTTCGAGGAGAGTCGACAGAGTCGCGACAACCCTAAGGCAGATTGGTATGTGTGGGCCGATGCCAAGCCAGATGGCAGCCCGCCAAGCAACTGGCAGAGCTGGATGGGCTGCCCGACCTGGACCTGGGAGCCGCGCCGCAAGCAGTACTACCTGCACAACTTCCTGCCGCAGATGCCGGATCTGAACTTCCACAACGCCGAAGTACAGGACGCCATCCTCGCGGTGGGCCGCTTCTGGCTGGAACGTGGCGTGGACGGCTTCCGGCTCGATACGGCCAACTACTACTGCCATGATCCGCAGCTGCGCGACAACCCGCCGCAGCCGCCGGAGCGCCGGGGAGACATCCCCGCTGCCATGCAGCAGCACTTGTTCAATGTCTGTCAGCCGCAGAACCTGCCATTCCTGGAGCGGGTTCGTGCCTTGACCGATGAATTTGACGCCCGCTTCACCGTGGCCGAGATCGGCTCGGCCAACAACCTCGAACGCATGATCGAGTACACGAGTGGCACGCAGCGCCTGCACACGGCCTATTCCTTCGTGCTGCTGGGCGCACTGCCCAAGGCCGATGCGCTGCTGGCCCTTGTCACGCCGTGGCTGCAGGGGGAAGGCGCGCAGGCCTGGCCGTCCTGGGCGATGTCCAACCATGACGCACCGCGCGTGGCGACGCGCTGGGCGCAGGGCGACGAGGGCCGCATCCAACAGCTGCTGGCCTTGCTGATAGCTTTGAGAGGCACGATCTTCATCTACCAGGGAGAGGAGCTGGGGCTGACGCAGTCGGACATTGCGTTCGACCAACTGCAAGACCCCTACGGCAAGGCCCATTGGCCTCGCGACAAGGGCCGCGACGGTTGCCGCACGCCGATGCCCTGGGCGTCTGCAGTAGCCAATGCCGGCTTCAGTTTGAGCGATAGCACGTGGCTGCCGGTGGATCCTGCGCATCAGGCGCGTGCGGTGGATGTGCAGGAAGCCGATGACTCGTCATGCCTGAACTTCACCCGCCGCCTGTTGGCTCTGCGCCGCGCTCACCCCGCGCTGCGCCAGGGCAGCTTCGAACCGCTGTGGGCGGATGAGCAGGTGCTGGTGGTGTTGCGTCGCGAAGGTGCTGACGCAGTACTGCTCGCTTTCAATCTCTCGGATACAAGCCGCACGGTGGAGCTCGATCAAGGCTTCTTGGTTACCTCGGAAGCGCTTGTCGTGGGCGACGTGCAAATGGGCGGCAGCAGCCTCCAGCTGGCGCCGTGGGCGGCGCTCGTCAGCCCTGTGGAGCTGAGCTCATGAGCAACTTGCAAGCGCAATATCAGCGCGACGGGTACGTCATTTGCAATGGCCTTGTTGGCGATGTCACCGTGCAGGCACTGCGTGACGAGGCGGTCGCCATTGCCTGCGGGCAACGTGGCATCGTCGATGGCGTTGTGCAGCGTGACAACGCCGACGAGGCCGCTCTGAAGAACGTCCTGGCCATCCACTTTCCGCACAAGATCTCGCCACTGATGCGCGAGATGCTCAGCCACCCAGCCATCGTTAAGGTGCTGACGCAACTCGTTGGCCCGGATGTGAAGTGCATGCAGTCGATGCTGTTCGTCAAGAACGCCGGCAAGCCGGGCCAGGCCTGGCATCAGGACGAGACCTTCATCCCGACGACCGACCGCTCATTGATCGGTGTCTGGATTGCGCTGGATGACGCGACCATAGCCAACGGCTGCCTGTGGATCAAGCCTGGAAGCCATGCACAAGGCCGACTGTGGCCGATGCTGCCCTGCGATGACCCGCGCTTCGATGGCTCGCCGGAGGCGGTGGGTTGGGAGGCGGAGTTCGGAGGGCACGAAGGCGGTATCGCTGCCGAAGTGCCGGCTGGCTCGGTGGTCTTCTTCAACGGCTTCACGCTTCACCGCAGTCTCGACAACCGCCGCCCCTGCGGTTATCGGCGCGCGCTGGTCAACCACTACATGTCCGCGCGCTCGGAGCTGCCCTGGTCCTTCGGCACTTCGAAATTCGCTCCCGATGACTACCGCGACATCGTTCTGGTGGCCGGCACCGACCCGTTCGCGGAACGAGGCCTTGAAGACCTGGCCCGACCCTATCTGCGCCCCGAAACCCGCAAGCCTTGAATCATGAACAGCATCGACATCGACTCTCCCTACGCCCTGACACCTGCGCAGATCGCGCAGTTCGAACGCGACGGCTTCATCAAGCTCAAGAACGTGCTCTCGCCGGCCACCCTCAAGCACTATGGCGACGAGATCACTAGGCTGACCATAGCGCTCAACACCCAGCAAGTGCCGCTGGAGGAACGCAGCACCTACGACAAGGCCTTCCTGCAGGTCATGAACCTTTGGGAACAGAGCGCCATCGTGACGGAGTTCGTGATGGGCAAACGCCTGGGGCGCATTGCCACCGAACTGCTGCAGGTCAAGGGTGTGAGGCTGTATCACGACCAGGCGCTCTACAAGGAGCCGGGCGGCGGCATCACCCCTGCCCATGCCGACCAGTACTACTGGCCGCTGTCCACAGACCGCACCATCACAGCCTGGGTGCCGCTACAGGCGGTGCCGGTGGACATGGGCCCGCTGGGCTTCTACGCGCGCAGTCAGTCGGTTGAATTTGGACGCGACCTGGGCATCAGCGACGAGAGCGAGGAAAAGATCAGCGCCAACATGGCCAAGCATGGCTTCGAGTTCTGTAGCGGCCCCTTCGATTTGGGCGAGCTGAGCTTTCATCTGGGCTGGACCTTCCACAAGGCCGGCGGCAATGTGTCGGCCTTGCCGCGCGCGGTGATGACCGTGATCTACATGGACGCCGAGATGAAGCTGGCCAAGGCGCTGAGCCCTGCACAGGAGAACGACCGCGCGCATTGGTGCCCTGGTGCGAAGCCGGGTGAGGTGATCGTCACCCCGCGCAACCCGCTCATCTTCTCCAAGCAGACCCCATGAAAAACACACGCTTGATGATGTTCTGGTGGGCGGCGGCAGCCTGTGTGCTGTCAACGTCTGTGCACGCCCTGGAACTGGAGCGTGTCGAGCCGCCGAACTGGTGGGTTGGCATGAAGCACGAGCAGGTCGAATTGATGCTGCACGGCTCGGCCATCGCCGACTGGACACCCAGCTTGAGCTGGCCCGGCGTTCGTCTCGTCAGCAGCACGCGCGGTCCGAACCCCAATTACCTGTGGGTAACGCTGCAGGTCGGCGCCCAGGCGCGTGCCGGTGTCATGAAACTTACCTTGCGGCGCGGCGCTGAAGAGGCAAATTTGAGCTACGAGTTGCGCGAGCGCGCGCCGGGTTCGGCTGCCAGACAGGGCTTCGGCCCGGCCGACGTCATCCTCAATCTGATGCCCGACCGCTTTGTGAACGGCGATCCGGGCAACGACAACATGGCCGGCAGCATCGAGCAGGCCAATCGCAAGCTGCCGGGAGGCCGCCACGGTGGCGATCTGGCCGGCATGATCCGCAGCCTGGATCACATCGCGACGATGGGCTACACCGCGATCTGGTCCACCCCGCTCACCGAGAGCAACCAGCCGAGCTTCTCGTACCACGGCTACGGTACGACCGATGCCTATCGCATCGACCTACGTTACGGCAGCAATGCCGACTACCAGCGCTTCGTGGCGCTGGCTCGCGCCAAAGGCCTGAAGGTGATCCAGGACCTGGTGCCCAACCACATCGGTTCCAATCATTGGTGGATGAAGGATCTGCCTGCGCCCGACTGGCTTAGCAACAACAACCAGTTCGTGCCCACCAACCATGCGCGCACCACGGTCAGCGATCCCTACGCCTCCGCGTACGACCTCGAGCACTTCTCTGCGGGTTGGTTTGACACCACCTTGCCTGACAAGAATCAACGCAATCCGCAGCTTGCCAACTACGAAATCCAGAATGCAATCTGGTGGATCGAATTCGCCGGGCTGTCGGGCCTGAGGGTGGACACATACGCCTACTCCGACCCGGCCTTCATCAACGAGTGGACCCGCCGGATCCTCGCCGAATACCCCGCCCTCAACATCGTGGGCGAGGAGTGGAGCGACAACCCTGCCGTACAGGCCTACTGGGCACGAGGACGTACGCAGAGCAATGGCTTCACTTCAACGCTTCCCAGCGTGATGGACTACGTGGTCTACACGCCTCTTGCGCAGTCGCTGGCGGAGCCCGAGACCTACAGCACCGGTCTGAAGAAGCTCTACAACCTGCTGGTGAGCGATCAGCTCTATGCCGATCCAGGCCGGCTGGTCCTGTTTGACGGCAACCACGACACGCCGCGCATCTTCAGCGCGCTTGACGAGGACCCCGCGCTGACCCGGATGGCGCTGGCCTATGTGCTGACGATGAAGCGCATCCCGCAGCTCTACTACGGCACCGAAGTGCTGATGACCAGCCCCAAGGCGTTGAATGCCTTCGACGCGTTTCGGGACGACTTCCCGGGCGGTTGGGCAGGCGATACCGTCAATGCATTCACGGGCTCGGGCCTGAAGCCGGAACAGGTCCAGATGCAGACCTGGCTGCGCAAGCTGTTGAACTGGCGCAAGACGGCACGCGTGGTGCACGAAGGCCGGCTGATGCACTTCTTCCCCGAAGACGGCGCCTATGTGCTGTTCCGCTACGACGAGCGCGACACGGTGATGCTGGTCCTCAACAAGAACAGCACGGCCACCAAGCTGGGTACTGAACGCTTTCGCGAGCGGCTGCCGTTGGGCGTCAAGGCACGTGACGTGATGACCGGGCAACAAGTTGTGATCGGGGCGCAGCTTGAACTGCCGCCTCGGTCGGTGACGCTGCTGCAGCTTCAGACAGCGCCTTGATGCGGCGGCAAATCCGGGCAAGCCAATGACTATGGATAGAACCAATGACGGCAGCTCGGCTGCTCCACGGCTGCGCCGGGATCTCAACAGCGGCACCCTCCTGGGTCTGCCGCGCTCGTCGCGAGGCTGGCGACCAGGATTAGCCGAGCAGCTCGCGATTGTGAAAGCCGACGGCTACACCGCTGTGCAGAGCTGGTCAGATGCCGAGGCCGTGCTGGCAGCCGGACTGCGTGCCAGTGGCATGGGCCGCGTGATGCAGCCCCATGAGCCCGACGCCATCGCCCGCGCACACAAGGCCCTGGGGCTGGACGCCACCACGCTGCACGTGGGCGACAGCTTCGAGACCGACGCGCAGATCGACACCCTGGTTGGCGCCGTGCTCGAAGCCTCGGCCAGGCACGCCTACCCGCTCTATATCGAGACCCACCGCGCCACCATCACGCAGGACCTGCGCCGCACGCTGGACATGGTGGAACGCTGGCCCGACGTTCGTTTCAATGCCGACCTGTCGCACTGGTACACCGGGCACGAGCTGACCTATGGCGGCGAGTTCCTCAACCGCGTCGAACGCTTGCAGCCCGTGTTCGACCGCGTGCGCTTCATGCATGGGCGAATCGGCAATGCCGGCGCCATCCAGACCGCGCTGAGCGACCCCGGCCCTTATGTTGATCATCATCGTCTCATGTGGCAGAAGTGTTTCGAGGGCTTCCTGGCCGGCGCGCAGCCTGGCGACTACCTGAGCTTCAACCCGGAGCTGTTGCCAATGAGCATTGGCGGCGGCGCCCAGACGATGTGGATCCACTATGCCCAGCCGCGTAGCGATCTTCGAGACGATGAATTCGGCGGCGAGCCCAGCGACCGCTATGCGGACGCGCACCGCCTGTGGGAGATCGCCTGCGAGTGCTTCACGATGGCGCAACAACAAATGAACGGAGACACACCTTGACGACAGAAAAATTGCTGAGCGCCTTGCTGCTGACCCTGGGCCTGATTGGCATCACGCAAGCTGACGAGCCCTTGCCCCAGGTCGTCGTCGGCCGCGTGGAGAGGCTCGCGAACTTTCCCTCCAAGCTGGTCGACGCGCGCCATGTCGACGTCTGGCTGCCCGAGGGCTACACCCCAGCCAAGCGCTACGCCGTGCTCTATATGCACGACGGCCAAATGCTGTTTGATGCCAGCACCACCTGGAACAAGCAGGCCTGGAATGTGCAGGACACAGTGCAGCGGCTGATCAACGAAGGCCGCATCCCCGACACCCTGATCGTCGGCGTCTGGAACAACGGAAAGTTCCGCCACAGCGAATACTTCCCGCAGAAGTACCTGGCCGGGATGCCGGTGGCGCTGCGCGACAAGCTGATCGCCGAGGGCCTGCAGAACAAGCCGCAATCGGACAACTACCTGCGCTTCCTGGTCGAGGAGCTCAAGCCCGCCATCGACGCCAGGTATGCGACCCGACCCGAAGCGGCCAGCACCTTTCTGATGGGCTCCAGCATGGGCGGCCTGATCTCGGTGTATGCGATGAACGAATACCCGCAGGTGTTCGGCGGGGCGGCGGGCCTGTCCACGCACTGGATCGGTGGCTTCAAGCCCAATGCAGCGATTCCGCTCGCCGCCTTCAACTACGTCCGCGCCAAGCTCGCAGACCCGGCCTCGCACCGGCTCTACCAGGACCACGGCACGATGGAGCTGGATGCGCTCTACGCACCGTATCAACTGGTCATCGACGACATCGTTCGCGAGGCGGGCTATGTGGATGGCAAGAACTTCGAAAGTCGCGTGTACGAGGGTACGGGCCACAACGAGAAGGCCTGGGCGGCGCGGCTGGCGACGCCGCTGCTGTTCCTGATGGGTCAACGTTGAAAGCGACGGCGGCCATGTTGAAGCGCCTGTTCGCTGCGCTCACGCTGAGCCCTCTGCTGGCCTGCGCCGCACCCTCGTTGACCCGCTACGTCAACCCCTTCATCGGCACGGACGGCACGGGCCATGTCTTCCCCGGTGCCACGCGGCCCTTCGGCATGGTGGCGCCCAGCCCGGACAACAAGGACAGGGGCTGGGATCATGCCTCGGGCTACCAGTACCGGGATAAGACCATCATGGGCTTCTCCAACACGCACATCAGCGGCGCCGGCATTGGCGAACTGGGCGATGTGCTGCTGCAGCCCCGTCAGGGCACCTTGTGGGGCTCGGCCACAGTGAACTTCAGCGCGGCCTACGACAAGCGCAGCGAGGCCGCCCGGCCCGGCTACTACGCGGTTCGTCTGCCGAAGCACTGTGTCCGCGTAGAGTTGACCGCCACGCAGCGCGTGGCTCTGCAGCGCTACCGCTTCGACAAGCCTGGCGCCGTTCAGGTGCTCGCCGACCTGCAGCATGGCATCCTGTTCAACACCGACGCCCGGGTCACGCAAAGCGAGGTAAAGGTCGATGCCGCCAAAGGCGAGATCAGCGGCACCGTGCACAGTCGCAACTGGGTGGAGCGCGAGGCGAGTTTCGTCGTGCAGTTCAGCGCACCGATCCGCAAGGTGCTCACGCTGCCGCCAGGCGCGAAGGACAGGGCGCCGCGCTATGTGCTGAACTTCGAGCTCGTCAGCGGCCGCGAGCTGCAAGCCCGCGTCGCACTGTCCACGGTGGATGTGGACGGCGCGCGCCGCAACCTGGCCGAAGCCGCGGACAAGTCCTTCGATGCCGTTCGGGGTGAGGCGGATGCTGAGTGGGAGGCCATGCTCGGCCGCATTCGCATCGAGGCGCCGGAGCGCCAGAAGCGCATCTTCTATTCGGCGCTCTACCGGGTATTCATGCACCCCAGTGACATCGCCGATGCCGATGGCCGGGTGCGGGGTCCGACCGGCGTGGTGCAGCAGGCGCCAGGCGGGCAGTACTACTCGACGCTCAGCCTGTGGGACACCTTCCGCGCGGTGCAGCCGCTGTTCACGCTGATCGCACCGGAGCGCGTCGACGGCATGGTCGCCACGCTGATCGAACACCACAAGGCCCAGGGTTATCTACCGCTATGGACGGCCTGGGGCCGCGAGACGCACACCATGATCGGCAATCCGGCCTTGCCCGTGGTGGCCGATGCGCTGGCCAAGGGCTTCAAGGGATTTGATGTGCAGGCCGCGCTCAGGGCCATGGTCGAGAGCTCGACCCTACCGCGCCCCCAGGCCCCCGAATGGGCGCAGCGCAGCTGGGACAGCTATGAGCACTACGGCTATCTGCCTTTCGACCTGGAGCCCGGCGAGTCCGTCTCCAAGACGCTGGAGTACGGCGTGGGCGATGCCGCGGTGGCGCAGGTCGCTGCGCAAATGGGCGACGCCGCCACCGCCCGGCGCTTTGCCGAGCGCGCCCAGGGCTATCGCAAGCTCTGGGACGCCGGAACGCGGCAGATGCGCGGGCGCGACTCGCAAGGTGCCTGGCGCACGCCGTTCGACCCGCTCACGGCGACCTCGCCGCTGGGCAATCCGGGTGATTACACCGAGGCCAATGCCTGGCAGTACACGCTCACGCCAGCGCTGCATGACCCGCAGGGGCTGGCCCGGCTGATGGGCGGGCCGGCCGCCTTCGGGCAATGGCTGGACCAGTTCTTCAGCGTGCAACAGCCTGGCGTGGACAAGCACCAGGGCCAGGAGGCGCTGATCGGCCAGTACGCCCACGGCAACGAGCCCAGCCATCACATCGCCTACCTGTACGCCTACACCCCGCAGCCATGGAAGGGCCATGCGCTGATTCGGCGCATCAGCCGCGCGTTCTATGCCGACCGCCCGAGCGGTATCACCGGCAACGACGACTGTGGCCAGATGAGCGCCTGGTATGTCTTCTCGACCCTGGGTTTCTATCCGGTGCGGGCGGCCAGCGGCAGCTATGTGCTGGGCGCACCGCAGGTGGCCTCAGCGATGGTCAGCCTGGCAGGCGGCAAGACGCTGCGGGTCGTGGCCGACGCATTGGGTCAAGCGCGTCCGTATGCCGCGAGCGCCCGGCTGAATGGGCAGGAGGTGGTGGCGACGCAGCTTGAACACTTGACCTTGATCGACGGGGGCGAGTTGCGGTTTGCAATGAAGCCGCTGCCGCGCTGATGCGCCACATGGCCTGGCCGTATGTAAAGGGCTTTAGCGCTTCCAATCAAATCGACACGGGAAGAAACAGGAATGCTTGACGCACAGAAGAATCTCACCACCGGCTTCCTGATCTTGCTCAGCCTGCCAGCTGCGGCCATCGGGTTTTGCCTGTCGGCCGGCATTGCCTCGACCACCTGGCTCCTCAGCACGCGATATGGCCTGCATATCGACAACATCGCCCTGATCTGGTTGGCTGGTCCTTTGATGGGCCTGCTGGTACAGCCGATTGTTGGCGCCCTCAGCGACCGTACCTGGCTCCTCAATGGTCGCCGCAGGCCCTATCTGCTGGTCGGCGGCATTGCCGGGGCGGTGTCCATGTTCGCCATGCTCAAGCTGGACAGAATTGCCACCTCGACCGGTCTCAGCCTGCTTGTCATAGCGGTGGTCGTGGCCCTGCTTTGTGATCTGAGCACCAACGTCACGTTCAACCCCGCGCGCTCACTGGTGGCCGACCTGACACCCGAGGGGCCGGATCGGGTTCGTGGCTACTCGTGGATGCAGACGGTGTCCGGCTTCTTTGGCATCAGCGCGTACATGATTTCCCTTGTCCTGGGGAACGAGGCGCTGATCCTCATCACCGTCGCGGTGACCTTTGCGTTTTCGGTCCTGCCGATGCTCTTCATTCGGGAGTTCGCCGCGCCAGACAAGCGACTCGCGCCGCCTGAGTCTGCAGCGGTTTCCCGCGAACACGCGACAGGCAATGACGCATTCAAAGCGCTATTGCCCATGAGTGCCTTCATGTTCTATGGCATCTTCATCGCGGTCGACAAGCTGGTCTTCGATGGCGCCCTGGCCGATGTCTCGGTTCCGCTGTTCATCTTGGCTGTTGGCATCACGCTGGCCTGGGGGGCGGCCATCGTCTGGCGAGCACGCGCCAATCCGTCGAGCGAGCTTCGGCTCCGCAAGATTTTGCTCGGCCACGGTTTTGCATGGTTGGGGGTGCAGGGCATGTTCGTCATGGCCTTCTTCTTCGTGCGGGACTTCGTCGTGCCGAACACCGCCCCTGGATCCGTGTTGGCCAATGCATTTCTGCGCCTGGCCCATGGCGCCGAGCCGACGGCCGGCGATACGGCCGGCAATATCCTGTCCCTGGGCTTCCTGCTGCTGAACGTCGTGGGCGCGCTGCTGCCCATCCTGCTGCTCAAGCCGCTGTGTGCGCGATGGGACAAGGTACTGGTGCACCGGTCCGCTATGGGGCTGATGGCCGTGGGCTACCTGCTGGTTTCGATGGGTGCCAACGGAGAGATTTTCTACTACGCGGGCATGCTCATGTGCGGCATTGGCTGGTCGTCACTGATCTCGATCGTGTTCGCCATCTTCTCCGAATCCGTGAACTCGGACGAAATGGGCGTCAGCATGGGCGTGTTCAATTCCAGCCTCGTCTTGCCGGCTCTTGCTGTTCCCGGGCTCCTGAAACTTTCCGACGCCCTTGGGCACCATCGGTGGATGTTTGTCCTTTTTGCCTTGTGCCTGGCCGTGTCCTTTGCCTTTTGGTGCACGGTATCTGATCGGACATCAGCTGACGGCGTACAACAAGGACCGTGAGAGTTGTAAACGGTGTGCCCAATTCCAGCCAGTCGCCAATGCCAACTATTGGCCGGCAGGGTGAGTAGCTACCCGAGCCAGTAAGCGGCCCTCGGCCCGGTCCACGACAGGGTTAGGGTTGACCCAAGGCAAGGGCTCCGCTGGGGAGTAGGCGCATCTTGTGTGGCCCTCAACTCGATGGGAGACCATCATGGGCAACACAGGCGGCAACGCTCTTCGCGAGCCGTGGAACAAGGGCAAGATCGTCGGGCAGAAGGCCCCGTTCAAGCTTAAGGACATCTGGGCGCTCCGCGTCCGCTTCCAGATGGAGCACCGGGTGCGCGAGCTCGCGCTGTTCAACCTGGGCATCGACAGCAAGCTGCGTGGGTGCGATCTCGTCGCACTGAAGGTTCGAGATGTTTGTCATGGAGACCAGGTTGCGACGCGCGCCATCGTCCTGCAGCACAAGACCCAACGCCCGGTCCAGTTCGAGATCACTCCGGCCACCCGGGATGCCTTGCAGGCGTGGATCAAGCAGGCCGGCCTGAAGTCGGATGACTTCATCTTCCCCAGCCGGCTCCACGGCTCACCACACCTCGGTACCCGCCAGTACGCCCGGATCCTCGGGCACTGGGTCGACGAGCTTGGCCTAGACCGCGCCGACTACGGGACACACTCGATGCGCCGGACGAAGGCGACGCTGATCTACCGGCGCACCAAGAACCTGCGCGCCGTGCAGCTTCTGCTGGGCCATTCCAAGCTGGAGTCGACAGTTCGATACCTCGGCATCGAGGTTGATGACGCGCTTGAGATCTCTGAGCAAACAGAGATCTGATCCAGCAGGCCGCTGGCCACCCGCGTAAGGCGGACGTGGCCAGCTGCGAACGGCTGCTGTCTGACGTGCTGCCGGACTCACGCGGTCGGCCATCAGCGGCCATCTGATGCTCGAACTCGAATGGCTCTTGAAGGCGGCGGATTCAACCGGTCGTCGCAACACATTCGCTGAATCTCTCAGCGGGCGTTTGGAAGCCGAGCGTCTTGCGCGGCCTCTCGTTCAATTGTCTGGCGATCGCGTTGAGTTGGTGTTGTGAGTAGCCCGAGATGTCGATGCCTTTGGGTAGGTACTGCCTGAGCAGCCCATTGGTGTTCTCGTTGCTACCTCGCTGCCAAGGGCTTTGCGGGTCACAGAAGTAGACCTGAATATCGGTGGCCATGGTGAATCGCTTGTGCCCATGCATCTCCGTGCCTCGGTCCCATGTGAGCGACTTGTAGAGCTCCTGCGGCAGCTTGCGGGCATGCTTGATAAGCGCGTTGACGACCGTCTGCGAGTCCTTGCCTTCCAGCTTCACCAGCATCACGTATCGCGTCTGGCGCTCGACCAGCGTCGCGATCTGGCTGTTGCTGCTGCCGAAGACCAGGTCTCCTTCCCAATGGCCAGGCACCGCCCGGTCCTCGATTGACGCGGGCCGCTCGCTGATCGAGACCGCGTCGACGATCTGGCCATGAATCGCGGTCTTCTGCGTGTATGAGCGAGAGCGCCGCATGCCGCGCGTGCGCCGCAGGTGCTCCAGCAACTCCTTCTTCAAGGCACCGCGCGCTTGAATGAACAGGCTGCGGTAGATCGTCTCGTGTGACACGTGAAAACTGTGGTCGTTCGGATAAGTATGCTGGAGCCGGCCCGCAATTTGCTCGGGCGACCAGAGCTTACGAAGCATGTCAGCCACGATGCCAGCCAAAGCCCGGTTCTTGGCAAGCTTACAGAGCTTCGGTCGAAGGGCCCGCTCCCACGCAGCTTGGTCGGCCAGGGCTGCGCGATAGCCATCCTGCCCGCCGTTGCGGCTGACTTCTCGGCTGATCGTCGACGGCGCCCTTCCGAGTTGGGCAGCGATCGAACGCATTGAATGCCCGGCCATCAGCGCCCGCGAGATCTCCTCTCGCTCCTCCAGCGTCAACGCACTTGCGCAGCGCTGCCGCTCGGGCGGTCGAATACCACCGGTCTTCGAAAGAATGCCATGGATCGACGTGTGCGGCCGGTCGAACAGCTTGCCAATCTCATGAAGCGTCCAACCCTCCTTCCAACGTTCCCACATCAATGCCTTCTGGGTGGCCGTGTAGTACGTACGAGTCCGGTACTTCATCTGCAACACTCCTTCTGCTCAAGCAGTGGTTAGTGTGTTGCATTGACCGGTTGAATCCGCCGCGGAAAGCGGACTCCAATGTCAGACTGGCGCGGCCCAGGATGAAGCTCGCTGGTCGGGGTTTCGCGGCAGACTCCGGTTCGACTTACAGCGCAGTTACGACAAACGAGCCTCGGGGCAATTCATGACATCCCCTTCGAACCTCGATACTCCAAGCTGATGACTGATACCCCACCCCACCCATTGAGCCATTCCTACGCCGTCGTCGATGTATTCAATGGCACGGCATTCAAGGGGAATGCCGTGGGTGTTGTCTTCGATGCAGATAACCTCTCCGATGTCGAGATGCTGTCCTTCACGCGATGGACCAATCTCAGCGAGGCGGTTTTCGTACTGACGGCTACGGATCCCCTGGCTGACTACCGCCTTCGCATCTTCTCTTCGCTGCACGAGCTTGACTTTGCAGGTCATCCAACACTGGGTGCCTGCCATGCCTGGTTGGAGAAGACCGGGCATCAGGCTCTGCGCGACTACGTGCAGCAGTGTGGTGTCGGCCTGGTGACTTTGCGGCGCTCGGTCGAGGGGCTTGCCTTCAGAGCCCCGCCTCTCATCAGGTCTGGGCTCATTGACGCGTCGTTGCTGGAGCGGGTGTCTTCCGGGTTGAGACTTCAGGCTGTCGGGGCGCGCCTGGTGTCTGCCCAATGGGTGGACAACGGTGCTGGTTGGCTCGCCCTGATGATCGATGATCGCGACAAGTTGCTGGCCCTGAAACCCGATTTCGCTCAACTTGATGGGCTGGCCATCGGCGTTTCGGCACCGTGGCGCAGTCCGCCGTGCGACGGCGAGGTCGACTTCGAACTCCGCGCGTTCATCGCAGGCGACAGCTTGCCCGAGGATCCGGCAACGGGCAGTCTTGCAGCGGGCATTGCCCAGTGGTTCGCACAGACCGGTCAAGCACCCAGCTCCTACACGTTCAGCCAAGGCACTGCTCTGGATCGTCCCTGCCGGATTCGCGTTTCGACCATGACTGATGGCATCTGGATCGGCGGTGCGACAAAGACATTGATACGCGGACAGGTGCAGTTCCCAGGCTCAGTTGCAACTCGTGGATGAAGATCTCGGGATTGAAATGCCTTGACCAGCCATCAATAAAGCGAGGGCGCTTTGTCAGGCGTCGACGAATATCACCTTGCCGGTGATGAAACCATCAACCGAACGCTCAAAGGCTTTGCCTACCAGCGCGCTGGGTACCGGCTGGAAACCTGGCATCATTTCCCCGTATACATCCCATGCCTCCTCGAGAACTGTAGGGTTGACGACGTTGATGCGAATTTGGCGTGGAAGCTCGTGCGCTACGCATTGTACGAAGGTGTCGATCGCGCCGCTCGTGGTTGCGTCCGCGATGGCCATGGGAATGGGTTTGACATTGAGAATGCCCGAAATCAGCGTAAACGAGCCGCCGTCTTTGATGTAGTTCAGACCCACATTTACTAGATTGATCTGGCCGACCATCTTGCTCTGGATAGTCGTGTCCCACTGCTCATCGGTCATTTCGCTGAAGTTGGCGTATTCGCAGTAGCCTACGGTATTGACGACGGCGTCGAACGACCCGACTTTTTCGAACAACGCCCTGATCGACGCCTTGCTGGTGATGTCGACCTTGTGGTCGCAGCCTGTGCCTGAGCGACTGGCGGTGATGACATTGTGCTTCTTGAGGCCTGTCATAGCGGCTTGGCCCATATGCCCTTGGGCGCCAATCAGAATTACAGTTTTCATAGAAATGCTTGGTTAAATGCTTGGGAACCGGTACTTTAGGCACCCACGGATACAATGACAATCACGATTGGCTTGTATGAGATACAACTCAAATGACAGAAAGAATCGATGTAAGGCACATGCGGGTTTTGCTTCATCTCGTGCGCGAGAAAAACGTTTCTCGCGTTGCTGAGCGACTTGAGATATCGCAACAGGCGGTCAGCAATTACCTTAAGCGCTTGCGTGAAGTCTTTCCCTATGAGTTATTCCTGCGGCAGAGCGCAGGCCTACAGCCAACCGACTACGCGTATGAACTAGCAGCCAAATTCGAAAAAATAATAGAAGAGGTCGACGGTGTTTTCAATTCATTCCCATTCGATCCTGTAACGAGCGAGTACGTGTTCAGGGTCATCGCAAATGAATATGCACAACTGTCTATCATTCCGTCGCTCTCGCTGCTCATGCGCAAACGCGCAGCCGGGGTGAAGCTTGAAGTCATTGACTTCAATCCTACTCAACATACCAAAATGCTGGAGCAAGGGGAGGCTGATCTGGTGATTGGTTTTTCTGACTACGTCGATTCAGGACTGGTACGAAAAACGCTGCGACGCGATCATTACTGCTGTGTCGCCCGGGAAGATTCGATTCTCTCTCGGCAAATAAAAGAGCTAGGCGATGTGTCTTCCCATCCCCATGTGGATTTCGCCAGCGGTGTAGGCAATTTGGGAAGCCGATTGGATGATTTCCTTGGCGCCCAGAAGGTGAGTCGCACCGTGATTGCCACTTTGCCCTGCTACACGTCTCTGCAGGCGTTTATGCGCGTGAACGACACATTAGCTTTTGTACCCTCAGCAATTGCCGCCGCTGGAGGCTTTCAGGTGATGGATATAGACATGTCTTCCCTGAGTTTTAATGTGGTTATGGGGCGGCATCGCAGAGCTTTGGGTAGTGCAGCCGGAGATTGGCTTGCCCGAGTGGTCGAAGAACTGGCCGCGTCGACTTAGTTACAAGTCACGCAGGGGATGCAGCGTATTTGTCGAGTCCCGGATGACTGGCTCCTCGGCGGACGATATGCGATCCTTGTGGGCCGGGAGGTCCTGAAGGGCCTTCTGGCAGACTTGAACCAGCGGAGGGCACGATGCTGATCAGCTTGCACAAGAACGCTACGACGACGCCTGCGACACGCTTGGCGATCCAGCCGGCCCACGGCACTGAGACCGAATTGGCGTAGCGCTTCGGTGTCGGCAAATTCACGATCCGCAAGTGGCGCAAGCGCAGCACGGTCGAGGATGGCAGCCACACACCTCACCGGCTGCAGACCACGCTCAATGCCGGCCAGGAGGAGATCGTCGTCTATCTGCGCACGCACCTGCGCCTGTCGCTGGACGACCTGCTGGCGGTGGTGCGGGAGTTCATCGAGCCGGCGATGAGCCGCTCTGCGCTGGACCGGCTGCTGCGTCGGCGTGGCGTCAACCGCTTGCCCGAGCCCGAAGTCGAGAAGACCCAGGTCAAGAGCTTTAAAGCCTACGAGCCGGGCTACGTCCACATGGACGTGAAGTACCTGCCCCAGATGGAAGACGAGGCAGATAGGCGCTACGTGTTCGTGGCCATCGACCGGGCCACGCGCTGGGTGTTCATCGCCATCAAGAGCAAGAAGACCGCCGCAGTAGCGCGCTCGTTCCTCAATGCCTTGCACAAGGCTGCGCCGTTCAAGATCAAGACGCTGCTGACTGACAACGGGCGCGAGTTCACCGATCGTGCATTTGGTCGGCGCGAGAAGGACGCCAGCGGGGAACACGAGTTCGACGCGCTGTGCCTAGCACTGGACATCGATCACCGACTGACCAAGCCCAAACACCCCCAGACCAACGGCATGGTCGAGCGCTTCAATGGGCGCTTGGCCCAGGTGCTCAAGACGCACCGCTTCAACAGCGCACATGATCTGGAGACGACGCTGCACCGCTTCGTCTGGCTCTACAACGAGCATCTGCCCCAGCGCGCTCTGGACCTGAACACGCCGATCCAGGCGCTCAAGAAATGGCAAGTCAGCCATCCAGACTTATTCGCCAAGAGGGTGGTCAATCACCCGGGACCTGACACGTATTGCTTCAATGCTTAAGTTGGTGATTCAGAGTCGCATCGCCGCGACCGTCTTTCGCCATTGAAGGGGTGACAAGCCAACTGGGCTTGATTCGCGCTAGATGACGGGTTTCAATGCACTGCTGTCATCGCCTCTCCCATGCCGAATGGCTCTGGCGGGTCGGGAGTTCCAGTTCGCCAAAGGGGACAGCGGTCGTTCAGGCGCCCCCGGTGGGCCTCGGCGCTTGGAATGTCGGCTGCACATCCATCAGCGGTCATTGGGCATGCGCGATCAGCGCCGGCCCGATGACTGCTGCGTGGCCGTGACCGTGCATTGCGGTCGCGTCGACCACCGACCGCAACCGCTGCAGTGCCGTCCTCCACAAAGAAACTCGGACGTCGACTCCGGGCACATTGCCGCCGTCCATTCCTGGCGCTTGAACGACTGGAATCGCCGAAAGCGGCCAGCCGGCGCCTCCTTGCTTAGCGCCACCTAGTTCAAGGTTTGGACTTCTCCAACTCTAGGCAAGCACCTGGGATGCCAGCCCGCTGGCCGTCTTGGGTTCGACTGACGAAGGCCGCAGGGCGCGGGGGGGGGGGGCACGGCCTTGCTAGATATCAGCGCCGTAGGCAAGGATGTGAGGGCGCCAAGCACCCGCCGCACGCTCCAGACCTCGCCACGACATGACTTTCCAAACACACGGCACACCGCACGTAATCGTTGTTGCTCATCCATAGCAGCGCCGTGGCGCGCGTCGTGCTGACTTCGGCGCGACGAGGGAGTACAGGCCACGGAACGGACTTCCTGTACGTGAGTCCTATGCGAACCCGACCAATAAGGGATGGCAGTCGCTCAGCAGAAAGCCGACAAGCTTCAGGCTTGATCGAGCATGGGGCGCAAGAGATCGTCCCAATGCTCCAGATCATCGAGGTTGATGTGCAACCAGTCGAGGGCGGCCTGGTGGTGCTGGACCCAATCGGCGTCGTCGCCAAGGCCTTCGTGCTGGCGCATCAGATGTTCGGCCACCAGGCCGGCCGCCACCAGGGTGTGGACCTCGGGTTCGATGCCGGAGTGGCCCAGGGACTGCAGGTCGTGGTGCAGGCGGATGGCGGCCATCAGCTCAGGCGCCATATTCCAGGCGCGCGCCAGCAGCGCACCGGCCACGGCGTGGTCGCTGCGGTGGTTGGCGTTCTCGGTGGCGATGTAGCTGCGGTCGATGCGCGCGGCGGCCTCCACCATGGTGCTGCCATAGCCGCGCAGGCTCTGCAGCAGCACCGGCATGCCGATGTGGCAGAACAGGCCGTAGGTGTGAGCCAGGTCGGGTGAGAGCCCCGGCAGCTGGCGGGCGATGAAGGCGCAGGCCAGGGCGCGCTTGGTCGAGCGTTCCCAAAAGCGGGCCAGGTGCGGGCTGTTGACGGGAATGGCGTGGCGCAGCAGAAAGCCGGTCATCACGGCCGCGGTCTCATCGAGGCCGATGCGGGTCATTGCCTGGCCCACGGTCGTGCAGGGCATGCCGTCGGCAATGTGCAGGGGGCTGTTGGCGATGCGCAGCAGAGTGGCCGACATGGCGACATCGCTGGCGGCGATGCGGGCGATTTCGTTAAGGTCGGGTTCGGCCTCGTTCATGGCCTTCTGCAGGCGGGCCAGCAACTCGGGGCAGGGCGGGATGATGATCTGTTTGAGCACACCGGTGGCGCGGGACTTGTCAATTTCTTGGCGGATTGAAGCAGTGCTCATGAACTGGGGGGCGATTTGGCGCCTGTGCTGGCGCCGGGAGGCAGGTGCAAGGGTTACAGTCTTCCGAATTATCGGCACAGGCCGGCTCACCTGAACCTCATTTCTCTCTCACGAGGCGCCCCGACGCATGCAATTTTGCGTATGCAGCCCCACTGTCGATTGGCCGCCTGCAGCGCTGTCCGCGCCACGCTTGGCGGCTGGGGTGGTTCGCCGTGCGCGGTTCTGGGCCCGACCGGCGGCTTTGCTGCTGTCCCTGGCCATGCTGGGCCTGCCGGTGCTGGCGCCCGAGCCGGCACAGGCTTTGGACCGTCAACAGGTGCTCGATGCGGCGGCGCGCTTCGGCCCGCGTACCGTCGGCGAAGCCCAGCAGTTGCTGCAGATGATCGAGCGAGCCGGGGCGGTCGAAGAGCTGCCGCGCCTGAGCTTGGTCAACAGCTTCGTCAACAAGCGCCTGGCATTCCGTGATGACACCGAGGTATGGGGTGGGGCTGATTTCTGGGCCAGCCCGCTGGAGAGCCTGGACAAGGGCCGCGGTGATTGCGAGGACTACGCCATCGCCAAGTACTTCAGCCTGCTCAACAGCGGCACGCCGGTGGCCAAGCTGCGCATGGTCTATGTCCGCGCCCAGCTGGGCGGCCGCACCCTGGCCCATATGGTGTTGGCCTACTACGCCGAGCCCGGCGCCGAGCCGCTGATCCTGGACAACCTCCTGCCCGAGGTGAAGCCGGCCTCGCAGCGCACGGATTTGCAGCCGGTCTTCAGCTTCAATGGCGAGGGACTGTGGCAGGGTGTCGGTGCCACGTCGGCCGGCGACCCGCTGGCACGGCTCTCACAATGGCGCGACCTGCTTAGCAAAGCCCGGGCGGAAGGGTTCTGAATCACCATGACCATGAATACGAACGAACATATCCCTTTGCGGAGGTGCTTCCCATGTCCTTGATGCGTCAAGTCTGGCTGCTGGTGCTGGGCGTGGTTCTCGCCTCCCTGCTGGGCAGCGTCGCGGTCAGCACGGTCTCGACCCGGCAGCTGCTGCAAACCCAGCTGCAGATCAAGAACAGCGACAACGCGGCGGCCCTGGCCCTGGCCCTCTCCCAGCAAGGCGGTGATGCCGAGCTGATGCAGCTGCTGATCTCGGCCCAGTTCGACACCGGCTATTACCAGCGCGTGGCTTGGCGCAAGGCTAACGGTCAGCTGGCCTTCGAGCGTGTCGCCCCGGCCCGTGCCAGCGCTGCCCCGGCCTGGTTTGTTGCGCTCACGCCGATTGCCGTGCAGCCCGGTGTGGCCCAGCTGTCCAGCGGCTGGAATGCCATCGGCTCGGTCGAGGTGCTCAGCCACAGCGCCTATGCGCATGACGAACTTTGGCGCAGCGTCACCCGCATGGCGGCCTTGCTGCTGGGCTTGGGTCTGCTGGCCAGCGTTGGCGCCTACCTGGCCTTGCATCGCATTCGCCGTCCGCTCGACAACGCCGTGGCTCAGGCGCGCGCCGTGATGGAGGGCAATTTCTCCCTGCTCGAGCTGCCCCATGTGCCCGAGCTGCAGCGCCTGACCGAGGCCATGAATGCCATGGTGACGCGCGTCAAGGCCATGTTCGAAGCCCAGGGCGAACAGCTGCAGGCCTTGCGCTTGCAAGCCCATTGCGACCCCTTGACCGGCATGAGCACGCGCAAGCATTTCCTGGCCGAGCTGGAGTCGGCCTTGACGCGCGACGAGGGCCCGGCGCGAGGCGGCCTGGTGCTGCTGCGCCTGCGTGATCTGGCCCTGCTCAATCAGCGTCTGGGCCGGCCGGCGGTCGACCAGGCCTTGCTGACCCTGTCGCGCGCGGTCAAGGCTTACCCGGACCGGGTGCGTGGTTGCCTGGGCGGCCGTCTCAACGGCTCGGACTTCGCGCTCTGGTTGCCCGCTCCCGATGTGGCCGCCGAGACGGCCCAGGCCCTGGCCGATGCCTTGCGTGTCAGCCTGCCCGGTCTGGGCGCGGGCATCCAGGTCTCACTGGGCGCTGTGGATCTGCCGCGTGAACTCAGCCTGGGCCAGTGGTTCGGCGAGGCCGATGCGGCGCTGGCGCGCTCCGAGACCCAGGCTGGCTATGTGGTGGACTTTTTCCGCGGCCCCAATCCAGGAGCGGCCGGCACGGCCGGCGCCGAGGGCGGCAGCAGCGCCCAGGGCGAGCGCGTGTGGCGTGCGCAAATTCTCGACGCACTGAAGGAGCGCCGCGCCCGCCTGAGCCAGTTCCCTCTGCTCGACCGTGAGGGTCAGGTCGTGCATCTGGAATGCCCATTGCAGCTGCAACTGGAGGCCGACGGCCCCTTCGAGCCGGCCACGCGCTGGCTGCCCCTGGCGGTGCGCAGCCGCTTGACGGCCGAGGTGGACCTGCTGGCCGTCAGCTTGGCGCTGGAGGCGATCGCTCGCGACGGCAAGCTGCGCTGCGTCAATATCGCCCCGGCCAGCCTGCTCGACGGCGGCTTTGTCGCGCGCTTGCGCGAGCAGGTCTTCCAGGCGCCGCAAGCCGCCCGCAAGCTGGGCCTGGAGTTGGCCGAGACGGCCGCGGTGCAGCACTTCGATCTCTTGCTGGAGATGGGGCGGCAGCTGCGGCCGCTGGGCGTGAAGCTGGGCTTGGAGCATGCCGGCGCGGGCTTGGCCCAGGTGGACAGGCTCTACCAGGCTGGCTTGGATTATGTGAAGCTCGACGCCTCGGTCGTCAGCGGCGCCTCGGGCGACGCGGCGCGCGCCGCCTTTGTGCGCGGCATGCTGGTCATGCTGCGCAGCCTGGCACTCAAGGTCTACGCCGAAGGTTTGCGCGATGCCATGGATGTGCAGGCGCTCTGGGATTGCGAGCTCGACGGCGTGACGGGCCCCTGGGCGACCGCGCAGGGCGGCAGCGACTGAGCCTCAGTAGCTGATATCGCCGCAGTGGAGCGGGAAACCGTTCCCGGCGCGATGGTCGGCGAAGAAGTGGCGCAAGGTGTCGCGCACGGTCTGGAAGGCGATTTCGTCCCAGGGCAGCTCATGCTCGGCGAACAAGCGCGCTTCCAGCGTTTCCGGGCCGGGGTTGAAGGCGGTGGACAGCAGGCGGGCGCGGTAGAACAGATGGATCTGCCCGGCCTTGACCACATTCATCAGGCCGTAGAGTGGGCCGATCTCGATCTGCGCCCCGGCTTCTTCGTCGGTCTCGCGGATCGCACCTTGCAGCGTGGTCTCGCCCAGTTCCAGGAAACCAGCCGGTAGGGTCCATTTGCCATGGCGCGGCTCGATGGCGCGGCGGCACAGCAGCACTTGCGGAGTGCTGTCCCGATCCCAGACGGGCAGGGTGCCCACCACATTGATGGGGTTCTCGTAATGGACGCTGGCGCAGGCGCTGCAGGTCGCGCGCTCGCGGTTGTCGTCGGCAGGCACCTGGTAGTGCACCTCGGCGCCGCAGCTGGGGCAGAACTTGAAACGTCGGGAGAGCCACATGCAAATCAGTTTATCTGTTTGCCCATGGCATCATCGGTGCCATGGAACTCTTCAACTACTTCCGCTCCTCGGCCTCCTACCGCGTGCGCATCGCGCTGGCGTTGAAAGGCTTGGATTACGACTACCGCGCCGTGCACCTGGCCAAGAACGAGCAGTTCGACCCGGCCTATGCCAGCGCCTCCATGTCCAAGCTCGTGCCCCTGCTGCGCGATGGCGATGCGCTTGTCAGCCAGTCCATGGCCATCATCGAATACCTCGATGAAACCCATCCGCAGCCGCCGCTGTTGCCGGCCGACGCCTTGGGTCGTGCCCAGGTGCGCGCCCTGGCGCAAGACATCGCCTGCGAAATCCATCCGCTGAACAATCTGCGCGTGCTGCGCTATCTGGGCAAGGACCTGGGCCTGGACGAAGACACCAAGAACCGCTGGTACCGCCACTGGGTCGAAAGTGGCCTGGAGGTGGTGGAAATGCGGCTCAAGGCCCATGCCGGCCAGTTCTGCCATGGCGACACGCCGGGCCTGGCCGACTGCCTGTTGGTGCCGCAGATCTTCAATGCCAAGCGGTTCGACTGCCGCCTTGAGCATGTGCCCGAGGTGATGCGTGTGTTCGGCAACTGCATGGCTCTGGACGCCTTCGCCAAGACCCAGCCCTCGGCCTGCCCGGATGCCGAGTGAATTGAGTTCCGCAGCGCTGCACCGCGACTGGCTGCAGCCCGACTGGCAGCTGCCCGCCGCGTGGCCGCGCGTCCGCGCCTTCATGACGACGCGCGCCGGCGGCTGCAGCGATGGCCTGTTCGCCAGCATGAATGTGGGCGCCGCGGTGGGCGACGAGCCCGCCCGGGTGCAGGCCAACCGGAACCATGTGGCCGAGGCTTTGGGTGCGCCGCTGGTGTTCCTGAAGCAGGTGCATGGCGCCGAGGTTCAGCGCCTGAGCCACGACCTTCTGGCGGCCAGCCAGCCGCCGGTCGCCGACGCCAGCGTGTCGGCCACGCCCGGTCTTGGCTGCGCCATCCAGGTGGCGGACTGCCTGCCGGTGCTTTTTGCCGCGCCCGGCGCGGTGGCGGGCGCCCATGCCGGCTGGCGCGGCTTGGCCGGTGGCGTGCTCGAGAACACGGTGGCGGCGCTCTGCGCGGCGGCCGGCTGCGCGCCAGGCGAGCTGCGCGCCTGGCTGGGCCCTTGCATCGGCCCGCAGCAGTTCGAGGTTGGAGCCGAAGTGCTGGCAGCCTTCGGCCGCAGCCCGGCGCAGCCAGGCGGGGAATTCGTCTACCGGGCCAATGCCGCCGGCGAAGCGCGCTGGCTGGCCGATCTGCCGGCCTTGGCGCGCTTGCGCCTGCGTGCCGCCGGGCTCAGCCATATCAGCGGCGGCCACTGGTGCACGCTCAGCGAACCCTCAAGGTTCTTTTCTTACCGGCACGACGCCCGGACCGGCCGCATGGTGGCGGTCATCGGCCTGCTGTGATGCCGATGCACGCGCCAGCGGATCCAGCGGCATGGCCTCGGTCGGCTCCTGCGGGAAATCGAGCTGGGCCTGCAGTTGCTCCTGCTTTTTTCGCGCTGCGCGGCGGCTGGGCGAGCCCAGCACGTACAGCACAATCGAAATCGGCAAGAGGCCGTAGAGAACAAAGGTGATGATGGCGCCCAGCACGCTGCCTTGGCTGCTGGTGGCTTCGGCCAAGGCCATCATCAAGGCAACATAGCCCCAGGCGATTGCGATCAGATACATGAAATGTCATGGCAAGGTAAGCGGGCGAGGGTACAACATTGCGTGCGCTTTCTCACGCGGCCTGATTTCGTGTCTTTGCACGCCAGGGTCTTGGCCAAGGCGTGATCTCAATGTGGAGCCGCGGATCAGCGGCAAAGGATATTCATGAGCACGAAGAAACCGGCCACTCCGGCCAGCCCCGCGCGGAAAGCTGCGGTCAAGAAGGTCCAGGCCAGTGCAGCGCCGGCCGCCAAGAAGGCTGCGGCTCCGCGCCGCCGGCCGGCCCAGGCACCTGCGCCGGCACCAGCGCCGTCGGCTGCGCCAGCTGCTGCCCCCGCAACCGCGGCCCCGGCGGCCGCTCTGCCCGAGCTCGGTGCCGGCATGGCCGGTCTGGGCGAGATGTGGTCCAGCCTGGCCGGCTTGCAGATCCCGGCCCAAGCCCTGAGCGAGCTGCAGAGCAACTATCTCAAGCAGGCCAGCGAACTCTGGAATTCGGCCTTGCCCGGTCTGGGCGCTGGACTGGGTGGCGTGTTTGGTGCCAGCCAAGGGGAAGCCGCCAAAGAGGCCGCGCCAAAGCCCAAACCGCTCGGCGACCGCCGCTTCGCCGCCGAGGCCTGGAGCGCCAACCCGGCCTCCAGCTTCGTTGCCCAGCTCTATTTGCTCAACGCCCGCACCTTGCAGCAGATGGCCGACAAGCTCGAAGGCGAGGCCAAGACGCGCGAACGCATCCGTTTCGCCGTGCAGCAGTTTGTCGATGCCGCCTCGCCCAGCAACTACCTGGCCCTGAACCCCGAGGCGCAGAAGCTGGCGCTGGACACCCAAGGCGAGAGCATCGCCAAGGGCATGCAGCAGCTCTGGGCCGACATCCAGCGCGGCCACCTCTCGCAGACGGACGAGAGCGCCTTCGAAGTCGGCCGCAATGTCGCCACCAGCGAAGGTGCGGTGGTGTTCGAGAACGACTTCTTCCAGCTGATCGAATACAAGCCGCTGACCGCCACCGTCCACGCCCGGCCTTTCCTGCTGGTGCCGCCCTGCATCAACAAGTACTACATCCTCGACCTGCAGCCCGAGAACTCGCTGATCCGCTACGCGGTCGAGCAGGGCCACCGGGTCTTTGTGCTGAGCTGGCGCAACCCCGATGCCTCCTGCGCCGCTTGGACCTGGGATGAGGTGATTGAGAACGCGCCGATCAAGGCCATCGAAGTGGTGCAAGACATCACCGGCGCCGAGCAGATCGACACCCTGGGCTTCTGTGTCGGCGGCACCATCCTGGCCACGGCCTTGGCGGTGCTGGCGGCGCGCGGCCAGCAGCCGGCGTCCAGCCTGACCCTGCTGACCACCTTGATCGATTTCTCCAGCAACGGCGTGCTCGACATCTTCATCGACGAGACCATGGTCAAGATGCGCGAGATGAGCCTGGGCGACAAGAGCATGGGCAACCCCAAGGGCCCGGCCCTGCTCAAGGGCCAGGAGCTGGCCGCCACCTTCAGCTTTCTGCGCCCCAACGACCTGGTCTGGAACTATGTGGTGGGCAACTACCTCAAGGGCGAGGCGCCTCCGGCCTTTGACCTGCTGTACTGGAACGGCGACTCGACCAATATGGCCGGCCCCATGTACTGCTGGTACCTGCGCCACACCTATTTGCAGAACGAGCTGAAGATTCCGGGCCGCCTGATCATCTGCGGCGAGAAGCTGGACCTGGGCCTGATCGAGGCGCCGGTCTACATCTACGGCTCGCGCGAAGACCATATCGTGCCCTGGGACGCTGCCTATCGAAGCACCCAGGTGTTCAAAGGCCCCAAGCGCTTCGTGCTGGGCGCCTCGGGCCATATCGCCGGCGTCATCAACCCGCCGGCCAAGGGCAAGCGCAGCCACTGGCTGGGCAAGACGGCGGCCCTGCCGGCCACCTCGGAGCAGTGGTTCGAGGGCGCGGTCGAGCACCCGGGCAGCTGGTGGACCGACTGGGCCGCCTGGTTGGCGAGCCATGCCGGCCCCAAGGTGGCCGCGCCAAAGGGGCCGGGCAGCCGGCAATACCCGGTGATCGAGCCGGCGCCCGGGCGTTACGTCAAACAGAAAGCCTGAATTCAAACAGGACCGTGTGCCTCTGGCGCCGGTCCTGTTTTTTTGTTCCCGATGCGGAGTGAGCGATTGCCTGCATTTTGAAACCTTGCTGAAACCTAGTTGAAACCCTGATCTGCTAACCTGTTATCTGTGGGTGCCGGAATGTGGTTCCCGTGGAGACGCAGCCTCACCCTGGAGACGAGAAATGACCGATATCGTGATCGTGGCGGCGGCCCGTACCGCCATTGGCAAGTTTGGCGGCAGCCTGGCCAAGACCGCAGCGCCCGAGCTGGGCGCGGTGGTGATCAAGGACCTCTTGCGCCGCAGCGGCCTGGACGGCAGCCAGATCGGCGAAGTGATCCTGGGTCAGGTGCTGACCGCCGGCTCGGGCCAGAATCCGGCCCGCCAGACCGTCATCAAGGCCGGCCTGCCGAACACCGTGCCGGCCATGACCATCAACAAGGTTTGCGGCTCCGGCCTGAAGGCCGTGATGCTGGCGGCCCAGGCCATCCGTGATGGCGACAGCGAGATCGTCATCGCTGGCGGTCAGGAAAACATGAGCTTGTCCCCGCATGTGCTCCCGGGCTCGCGCGATGGCCAGCGCATGGGCGACTGGAAGATGGTGGACACCATGATCGTCGACGGCCTCTGGGACGTCTACAACCAGTACCACATGGGCATCACGGCCGAGAACGTGGCCAAGCAATACAGCATCAACCGCGAAGCGCAAGATGAGCTGGCCCTGGCTTCGCAGCAAAAAGCCGCGGCCGCCCAGGACGCCGGCCGTTTCAAGGACGAGATCGCCGCCGTCACCATTCCGCAGAAAAAGGGCGATGCCATCGTCTTTGAGGCCGACGAGTTCATCAACCGCAAGAGCAATGCTGAGGCCCTGGCGGGCCTGCGCCCGGCCTTCGACAAGGCCGGCAGCGTGACGGCCGGCAATGCCTCGGGTTTGAACGACGGCGCCGCTGGCTTGATGCTGATGAGCGCGGCCAAGGCCGCCTCGCTGGGCCTGACCCCGCTGGCCCGCATCGCGTCTTACGCCAGCGCTGGCCTTGACCCGTCCATCATGGGCATGGGCCCGGTGCCCGCCGCCCGCAAGGCCCTGGAGCGCGCCGGCTGGAAGGCGCAAGACCTGGACCTGCTGGAGATCAATGAGGCCTTCGCCGCGCAAGCCTGTGCCGTGCATCAGGAAATGGGCTGGGACTTGAGCAAGGTCAACGTCAACGGCGGCGCCATTGCCCTGGGCCACCCGATCGGCGCTTCGGGCGCGCGCATCCTGGTCACCTTGCTGCACGAGATGCAGCGCCGCGACGCCAAGAAGGGCATCGCCTCGCTGTGCATCGGCGGCGGCATGGGTGTGGCCTTGACGGTTGAGCGTTGAATTCAGATTAGGGCCAAACCCGCTTGACCCCAGGCGGGGCTTGCGGGAACCTTTGAGCGCGTCTTTGGCAACACACAACAACAGAACCTCGGCCATCGCGTAGGACGCGGCGACGGCGCGAGGTCATCGTTTCAAAGCCATGGAGGCAAGGAGTTTTTTATGAGCCAGAAGATTGCGTATGTGACCGGCGGTATGGGCGGCATCGGTACCGCCATGTGCCAGCGTTTGCACAAGGAGGGTTTCAAGGTCATCGCCGGTTGCGGCCCCAGCCGTGATTTCACCAAGTGGATCAATGAGCAAGCGGCCTTGGGCTACACCTTTCACGTCTCGGTCGGCAACGTCGCCGACTGGGATTCGACAGTCGAAGCCTTCGCCAAGGTCAAGGCCGAGCATGGCCCGGTCGATGTGCTGGTCAACAACGCCGGCATCACCCGTGACGGCATGTTCCGCAAGATGAGCCGCGGCGATTGGGATGCGGTGATCGACACCAACCTGAACTCCATGTTCAACGTCACCAAGCAGGTGATCGAGGACATGCTGGACAAGGGCTTCGGCCGCATCATCAACATCTCGTCCGTGAACGGCGAGAAGGGCCAGTTCGGTCAGACCAACTACTCGGCCGCCAAGGCCGGCATGCACGGTTTCACCATGGCTCTGGCCCAGGAAGTGGCGAGCAAGGGCGTGACGGTGAACACGGTCAGCCCCGGCTATATCGGTACGGACATGGTCAAGGCCATCCGCCCCGATGTGCTGGAAAAGATCGTCGCCACCATCCCCATCAAGCGCCTCGGCACGCCCGAGGAAATCGCCGCCATCGTCGCTTGGCTCGCCGGGGAAGACTCCGGTTTCACCACGGGTGCAGACTTCTCCTGCAATGGTGGATTGCATATGGGGTGATCAGGGACAGGCTGCAGCCCTGCGGCTGCAGCCTCGCCCTGATCACGCCGGCCGCGTCTCGCGCGGACCGGCCGGGCAATCACTTGGGTCTGCGCCTCGCGCAGATTCAGCGCAAACAGCGCCCGGCCTCCAAAGCCGGGCGTTTTTTTGTTTGTCGCTAGGCCTCGCGCCTCAGCGCCCGCAGCAGTTCGCCCGGCGATGGCCACACATAGCGCCACTCCGCCGCTTCGCTGTCATCCTGCAGCGTGATCACCACCCGCTCGGCCGGCCGTGCGCCCAGGTGTTCGTAGACGGCCCGGGCGGCGGTGTTGGCTTCGAAGACCCAGAGGTACAAGCCCAGCTCGCCCGCATCCCGGGCACAGCGCTCGCTGAGGGCAAGCAGCAGTTGCCGGCCGATGCCCTGACCCTTGTGATCGGGCCGCACATGGAGGTTGTCCAGCAGGCTGCCCCATTGCGCATCGAAGGCGGGAAGCGCAAAGGTGAAGCCCAGTGCCTCGCCTGAAGGATCGCGAGCGATGTAGCCAAAGCTGCCCTGCGAGGGCTCGCTGATCAGGCGGCGGGTCCACAAGGCCAGTCGGGTTTCGACCACCCGTTCGCTGTCGAGGAAAGCGTCACTGAAGATACCGCGGTAGGCGCTGCGCCAGCTCTCGCGGTGCAAGGCGGCCACATCGGCCAGGTCCTCGGGGTGTATGGGATGGATGGAGATCATGGTGTGGCGGTGAGGACGGCAGCAGCGTCAGCGCGCAGCCGCTGGATCAGAAACGCCAACACGCGTTGGCGGTAGGCTTCGGGCGCAAAAGCCTGCAAGTCGGTGTGATGAGCGCCTTCGACCAGCCACAGCGCTTGCAGCTGCGGCGCGGCTGCCGCCATGCGCTGGGTTTCGGCGGGCGGCGTTTGTGTGTCCAGCTGCCCACCAGCCACCAGCACCGGCGTGTCCAGCTGGCGCAGCGCCTGCTCGGGCCGCAGTTGCGCCGGCTCCACACCCAGGCGCAGCGGAAGCTGGCTCAGCAGCAGGGGCGTCAAACCACGGCTCAGGAACTCACCGATCCGCACGCGCAGGCGGTTGTGCACCGCCTCCTCGATGGTCGGGTAGACCGACTCCAGCACCACCGCCTGCAGCGGTCCGCGCTGCGCCGGTGGCAGGAGCAGCAGCGATGCGCCGCCCAGGGACAGGCCAATCACGCCGAGCCTTTCCTGTGGCAGCTCGCGCCGCAGGAAGTGCAGCGCGGCGGCCACGCCTTGCGATTCGCGCCAGCCAAAGCTGATCCGCTGGCCGCTGCTTTCGCCATGCGCCGGCAGGTCGATCAGCAGCACGCCCAAGCCCGCTTCATGCAGCAGGCGTGCCCGCGCCAGCATCTGGCCGCGATGGCTGCGCACGCCGTGCAGCAGCAACACGGCGCCGCGCCCGGGCCGGCCGGGGGAGAACCAGCCGCTGACTTGGCCTGAGGTGCTGGGCAGATGAATGGTTTGTGCGTTCAGCTCCTGCGGTGCCTCGCCGACTGCATGGGGTGCCGATCGACTGAGCAGTTCGCCAGCGCCCGCGACCAGCAGCAGGGTCAGGAGCGCAGCGGAGCCGAGCGCCAGCGCCCAGCGACGTGGTCCCAGAGCTCGCAGGCCGGGATCGTTGCAGCTTGGAGAGGCGCCCTTGTCATCCATGAATGGTCGCCAGCTTCAGGTTGACCATCTCGCGTTCCCTGTGCGCGAGCAGGCGCTGAACTTCGGCCTCGATCGCGCTCGCCTCCTGTTCAGACAGTTGCACAAGTGGTGGGCCTATGGGCGGCTGCGCATTCAGCATCTCGATCCGCAACTCGGTCGGCGGGTGGCTGGTGTCGCTTTGCCAGAGTGTGGCCCGCGACTCCTCACGGTAGGCCTGCAGTTTTTCCGCGGGAAGGGCATGGACGGCAGCGCGGAGCGCGGCGCCCAGTTCAGCCCCGCCGGACCGGCTTGGGTTCAAGGCATGGGCCTGCACGGCAAACTCCAATTCATCCTGCAGGTAGAGGCGCTCCAACATGGACCGCATGGCCGCGACGCCAGCGATCTGGGCACCGAGACGGTCGGCGAGGTATTCCGCGCTTTGCGAGGCTCGCAAAGTCAGCATCCACAGGGCACGGGCCAGGGCCAGGATGCACTCGGAGCAGGCCAGCATCATCAGCTCCAAGGGCAGGGCCAGCAGCGATCCAAAGGGGCCGGACCCCGTACCGGCTCCGGCCTCACCCAGGCTCAGAGGACGAAGCCCCGAGGCCCAGGCATGCAGACTGTTGATGGCGCCATGCAAGACCTGACCCCGCATCGGATCGCCATTCGCGCCATGCGCGATCTCGTGTGCCATGAGGGCGACGCGCTCCTCGCCGGACAGCACCGCCATCAAGGGCGCCCCGAGCTCCAGATGGCGTGTTTGGCGCCATCCAGCGCTGCGGTAGTTCGCGTTGAACTCCGCTGAAACGGCCAGAGCATCGGGCGCCGGCGCCTGCATGGCGGCTGCGATTCGCTGAGCCAGGTCGTGCAGCGCAGGGTAGTCGCTTGGGCTCAGGGGATAGTCGGGCCCCTCGTTCCGGCGCGGGCGCGCCAAGACGCACATCAGCCCCGCCATGACGGCGCCTAGGGGTAGCAAGAGGTTGCTCCAGGGCTGCACAAGCAAGACCAGACACAGCGCAGCAAAGCCCAAAGCGCTCAGATGCACTGTCATGGCCAGGAGCCATGCAGCCAACAGGCTTGGCGTCCAGGGAATGCTTCGCTTGTTGGGGCGCATGAGCGGCTGCCGAGAGATCTGCTCGAACAAGCTCAAGGCCATGTGCCGGCCGATGTCGCGGCGCACTCGGTCCCAGCGAGAACTGTTGCCCGCGCGTTCTGTGCTGAGGCTCATGATGCTCGGATTCGGCTCTGGAGCTGCGAGCGATCAGGCGCTGCGGCCACGGACCGAGCCCAGCGCAGGCCCCAGGGCAGCTGTGGCGGACCGAAGACAAAGTGCAACACACGCCTGCGACTGCTGCTGTGGCTGGCCGACTTTGATGAGGCATGCATGAGCAAGGGGCGCATGGCCAGCACATCGCCGATCTGGGCCAGGCACTGCTGAGCGACTTGCTCTGGATCCCGGACATACCCGATCACGCTTCGGCCTTCTCGATGCGAAGCGGGGATGACTCTCAGTGCACCGTCCTCGGCACTGCAAGGATCCAAATGCAGCCGCAAGGCCAGCATCTGGGGCAGCACCTCATCGGGAGCATGAACAAACTGCTGTCCCTGCTTGATGGACCATCCACTGGCGCGGGTTTCTGCGACGCGCCCGGCCACGGCAATGCTCAGGTCTTGATGCATGGGCACCAGCCAATTGCGATCTGCACGCTTCTCGAAGTAATTGCACTGCACGGCCACATGATCGTCGGGTAACAAGCCCAAACTGCGAGCTTTGCCATGCAGATACATGGCCAGCTCGACACACCAGTCCTGGTCCAGCAAATCTCTCGAACCCACCCCAGCTCCATCGCTCAGCGACTGGCAGCGCTCTGCCCATTGTTGACACGCCGAGGGTGTGCAGACGGCCGGCAGCGGAATCCAACCTTGGTCATGCAAATGCTGCGCCTCAGGCGATAGCCCTTTCATTGCGGCTCCAGCACGATCTGTTCCTGCGCCGTGCCCAGGCTGAGCCGGCGGATGCGCAAGGTGGCGCGAGATTTCGGCAGGCCGCCCGCCTCCTGCTTCAGCTCCATTCGGCCATGGGCCAGGGCATGCAGCTCAACATGCGTCAGCTGCGGCCCGAGGGCAAAGACCAGGGCCTGGTGATCGGCCGGCACCGCCGGGTAGCGGATGACGCGACCGCAGACATTGCGGCCGGCATGGATGAAATCGCAGATGGCTTCGCGTGTGCTGCCGGGCTCGAACTGATACACCCGGTCCCAGCCAAAGCTGGTGAGTTGGGCCAAGTCGAGCTGCTGCGCGGACGGGTCACGCGTGATCTCGCCAATGCGCTGGCTGATCTGGCCAGTGCCGGCGCCGAGTTCGCTGCAGGCCATCAGCAGCAGGGAGCTCAGCCCGGTGACCATGGATGTTAGAAGCCGAGCGCCCAGGCGCGGCTTGGCGAGGTGAAGGACTCTGAACATGGCAGGCGGGTGGAGTGCTTGAAGAAGATGCCACAGATGTGCAGCATTCTCGCCGGCTCTCCGGCCTCGGCCTGCGAACCGGCAGTTTCAGCGGCCTTGGTAGTCCACCGCAAACACCGGCTTGCCCGCGCACCAGACGCGCTCCACCGCCGCCTGGCCGCCGGGCCGGGCCACGCTGATCAGGTCGGCGCGCAGGCCGACCGCGATCTCGCCGCGGTCGTTCAAGCCGGCGGCGCGGGCCGGGCCCAGGCTGACCAGGCGGGTGGCTTGGGGCAGACCCAGGCCTTCGCGATGGACCAGGGCGTCGACGGCGGCCAGCATGGTGGCGGGCGCGTAGTCGGCGCAGAGGCAATCGGCCACGCCGGCGTGGATGGCATCGAGGGCGCGCATATTGCCGCTCTGGCTGCCGCCGCGCATGACATTGGGCGCGCCCAGGATGGTGGCCAGGCCGGCGGCATGGGCGGCGCGGGCGGTTTCCAGATTGATGGGGAACTCGCTCATGCGGGCGCCCAGGCTCTGCATGGTCAGCACCCGCTGCGGGTCGTCGTCGTCATGGCTGGCGGTGGGCACGCCGCGTTGCTTGGCCCGTTCCATCACGGCCAGCACGCGTTCGTCCGCGCTTCGGCGGGCCTGCATCTTTTCCTCGGCCATTTGCAGGGCGGCTTGCTGGCTGCTGCCGTGGTTGCCCATCATGTAGGCGACATAACTGTCCAGATGCTTGAACTGGCCCTGGCCCGGGGTGTGGTCCATGATGGAGAGCAGATCGACGCCGCCTTCGTCCAACAGCCCCAGCACATGGGGCAGGGCGCTGAGGTCGGTGATCTCGTAGCGCACATGGACGCGGTTGTCGATCAGCTCATGGGCTTTCAGGCGGCGCAAGGCGCGCACCAGCTCCGTGGCCGTCTCGTTGTTGCGCACGCCCCATTCGGCATGGGCGAATGACAGCGCATGGTAGGGCGTGGTGATGCCGGCCGCGGCATTGCGGCGGTCGATATTGATGCAAGCGAAGTCCAGGGGGAAGAGCACGCGGGCGCGCGGTTCCACCTCTTTCTCAACCGCGTCGCAGTGCAGGTCCACCATGCCGGGCAGCAGCCATTGGCCGTTCAGGCTCAGCTCGGGCGCGCCGCCGCCGGACTCGGGGTTGATGGCGGCAATGCGGCCGTCGGCGCCGATCAGCAGCGAGGCGTCGTGCAGCTCCTGCTCGGCCAGGACGATGTGGGCATGGGTGAGGTAGAGCGGGGTGGTGTTCATCGGGTGCGCCTTTTCTTTCACGGGGCAGTGTTCAGGCGGCCATCTCCATCTCGGCTTGGCTTGCGGCTGAGCTCAGGGCTTGCAGGGGAAGGCGCTGCGTTGCCACGGCCTCGCGCACCTCGGCATCATGAAAAATGCCGACCACGGCCTGGCCGGCGGCGCAGGCCTCGCGGATCAGGGCGATGACGACGGCGCGGTTGGCCGCGTCGAGCGAGGCGGTGGGTTCGTCCAGCAGCAAGAGGGGCTTGGGCGCGATGAAGCCGCGCGCGATATTGACGCGCTGCTGCTCGCCGCCCGAGAAGGTGGCTGGCGGCAAGCCCCAGAGCCGCTCGGGCAGGTTCAGGCGCTCCAGCAGCTCGGCCGCGAGCTGCATGGCCTCCTCGCGCCCGGCACCCAGGGCTTGCAGCGGCTCGGCCACGATGGCTTGGCTGCTGACGCGCGGAATCACGCGCAGGAACTGGCTGACATAGCCGACCGTGTCGCGGCGCAGAGCCGTGAGCCGCTGCGGGCTGATGCGGCAGAGGTCCAGGATCTCATCCCTGTCCGCCGCGCGCAGCAAGATCTCGCCGCTGCTGGCCAGGTAGTTGCCGTAGAGGCAGCGCAATAGGCTGCTTTTTCCCGCGCCTGAAGGACCGTCCAGCACCAGGCAGTCGCCGGCGTGGACCTTGAAGGACACCGCGTTCAGAACCGGCAGCTCCAGGCCGCCTTGCTGGTGCAGGGTGAAGGTCTTGCTCAGGCCCCGGACTTCGAGGACGGGATGATTCTTGTTGATGGACATGTCGTGATCTTTCATTTCATGCGGCCAAGACCGAAGACACCAGCAGCTGGGTGTAGGGGTGCTGCGGGTCGTCCAGCACCTGGTCGGTCAGGCCGGTCTCGACGATGCGGCCATGGCGCATGACGATCAGGCGCTGGGCCAGCAGGCGGGCCACGGCCAGGTCGTGGGTCACCAGGATCACGGCCAGGTCCAGCTCGGCGGCCAGGCCGCGCAGCAGGTCCAGAAAGCGCGCCTGCACCGAGACATCGAGGCCGGCCGTGGGTTCATCCATGAAGACCAGGCGCGGGCGGCTGACCAGGTTGCGGGCGATCTGCAGGCGCTGCTGCATGCCGCCGGAAAAGCTGTTTGGGGCGTCGTCCAGGCGCTCGGCCGGAATCTCCACGCGCGCCAGCCAGTCAGCCGCCGCGCCGCGGATGTCGCCGTAATGCCGTGCGCCCACGGCCATCAGCCGCTCGCCGATATTGGCGCCGGCCGAGACTTGCATGCGCAGGCCGTCACGCGGGTTTTGGCGCACAAAACCCCAGTCGGTGCGCCAGAGTTCGCGCAGCTGGGCCTGGGTCAGCGTGCCGAGGTCGGTGAGGCCGCGGTCCTTCAGGTCGTACTGGATCTGGCCTTCATCGGGCTGCAGCTGGAAGGCCAGGGTGTTGAGCAGGGTCGATTTGCCCGAGCCCGACTCACCCGCGATGCACAGCACCTCGCCGGGGTAGAGGTCGAGGTCAATGCTTTCGCAGCCGATGCGGGCGCCGTAGCGCTTGGCCAGGCCGCGGACTTGCAGCAAGGGGCGGCTCATGCCTGCGCTCCTGCAAAGCCAGCAGCGCTGGTGGGGCTGTTCTGCGTGCCGCGGTGGCCCCCGGCTTGGCGCGTGTTGCAGTACTCGGTGTCGGAGCAGACGAACATGCGCTGGCCCTGGTCGTCGAGGATGATCTCGTCCAGATAGGACTCGGTGGCGCCGCACAGGGCGCAAGGCTCGCTCCAGCGTTCGATCGCAAACGGGTGGTCCTCGAAATCGAGCGAACGCACATCGGTGTAGGGCGGCACGGCGTAGACCCGCTTCTCACGGCCGGCGCCGAAGAGCTGCAGGGCCGGGCTCTGGTGCAGCTTGGGGTTGTCGAACTTGGGGATGGGCGAGGGCCGCATCAGGTAGTGACCGTTGACGATGACGGGGTAGTCGTAGGTGGTGGCGATGCGGCCGTGGCGCACGATGTCCTCGAACAGCTTGACATGCATGACGCCGTATTCGCTCAGCGCATGCATGGTGCGGGTTTCGGTCTCGCGCGGTTCCAGCCAGCGCAGCGGCTCGGGGATGGGCACCTGGAAGACCAGGATCTGCCCGTCCTGCAGCGGCGTCTCGGGGATGCGGTGGCGGGTCTGGATCAGCGTGGCCTCGCGTGTGGCCTCGGTGGTGCGCACGCCGGTCACCTTCTGGAAGAAGCTGCGGATGTTGACCGCATTGGTGGTGTCGTCCGCGCCCTGGTCGATGACCTTGAGGCAGTCGCTCTGGCCGATCACCGCGGCCGTGACCTGGATGCCGCCCGTGCCCCAGCCATAAGGCAGGGGCATTTCGCGGCCGCCGAAGGGCACCTGGTAGCCGGGCAGGGCCACGGCCTTGAGCAGGGCGCGGCGGATCATGCGCTTGGTGTGCTCATCCAGATACGCGAAGTTGTACCCACTGCTCATGTGCGCCCCTCGTTCGATGTGACCATCGACCGATCCCCCGAGGGGATGTGGGCCGGCTTGGGAGCGGCCCGGCGCTCGGCCCACGGCCGATTTGCCAGCAGATGCTTCATTTCACTTGCTCCTTGTCCCACTCCGCCCGCAAGCGCCGCAGCAGCTCAAGATTGGTTTGAAAGTCCACGTAGTGCGGCAGCTTCAGGTGCTGCAAAAAGCCCGAGGCCTCGACGTTGTCGCTGTGCGAGAGCACGAACTCCACGTTGTTGGCGGGCAGCTCGCTGTCCTCGCCAAACTCCTCGGCGCGCAGCGAACGGTCGACCAGGGCCATGGCCAGGGCCTTGCGCTCGGCGTGGCCGAAAGCCAGGCCGTAGCCGCGGGTGAACTGCGGCGCGGTGTCGGCGCTGCCGTGGAACTCGTTGATCAGCTGGCACTCGGTCAGCTCGACCTCGCCGATCTCGACCGCGAAGCCCAGCTCCTCGATGTGCATCTCGACGGGCACGGCGCCGTAGCGCAGCTCGGCCGCAAACGGGTGGGTGGTGGCATAGCCGCGCTGGGTGCTGTAGGCCAGGGCGAGCAAAAAGCCCTCGTCGCCGCGTGCCAGGTTCTGCATGCGGGTGGCGCGGTCGGCCGGGAAGAGCAGGGGCTCGCGGGTCAGGTCGGGCGGCGGCGTGGCGCCGGGCGCTTCCGGCTCGGCCGCTTCCAGCAGACCCTCGCGGCTGAGCAGATCGGTCACGCGCGGCGCGTGCAGAGGCTCGGCGCGGGCGGCACTGTGGGCAGCTTGCGCCTCGCTGCTGCTGGAGGACTCGCGCATCAGGCCAAAGTCCAGCAGGCGCTGGGTGTAGTCGAAGCTCGGGCCCAACAGCTGGCCGCCGGGCAGGTCCTTGAAGGCCGAGGAGATGCGGCGCTCCAGGCGCATGCGGCCGGTGTCCAGAGGTTCGCTGTCGCTCAGGCGCGGCAGGGTGGTGCGGTAGGCGCGCAGCAGAAAGATCGCTTCGATCAAGTCGCCACGCGCCTGCTTGATGGCCAGGGCGGCCAGGTCCTCGTCGTAGAGCGCGCCTTCGCACATCACGCGGTCCACGGCCAGGCGCAGCTGCTGCTTGATCTGCTCGATGCTGAGCTCGGGCTGGGCGCTGTCGCCCCGGCGCGCCTGGGCCAGCAGCTCGCGCGAGGCCTCGATGGCGCGCTCGCCTCCTTTGACGGCAACGTACATCTCAGAGCTCCCAATCGATGAGGGTGGTGCGCGGCAGGGCCAGCAATTGGCGATCCGCGCACAGCACCAAATCCACGCCGAGCGGAAAGCGCCGGCGGTTTTCTTGCACAAAAGCCTGGCTGGTCGCGGACCAGCCGGCCACCTCGATGCGCGTCTCGCCCTGGATGCCGGGGCCGCGCAGGCGCAGTGGGCCGTTTCCTGTTGCCAAGGCTGGCACTTCGATGAAGAGCGTGGCCGAACGGTCGGGGTAGGCGGCATCACCGAGGCGCAGTGCGTCCAGCGTCGGCAGCGCTTCCAGGCCGTGCAGCATCAGGAACTGAGCCTCGCCCATCTCCGCGACCAGGGGGCAGCCGGCATGGAAGCGCAGGTGCTCCCCCGCGGCGCCGCTGCGCAGCTCGAGCGGCAGCCACAGCGGCGTGTCGCGGTCGGCCAGGGCCAGCAGCAGGGCGGTCAAGGCCGGCTGCAGGCCGGCGGGTGCGCTCAATTCAAAAGGTAGCTTTTGCAGGCTGCCGGGCCGGGACATGGCGTCCAGCAGGCAGCGGAAGGCCTGCTGCGCGTCATGCACCGGGTCGGCAAAGCCGGGCAGCAGCTGCTCGAGGTGCAGGCCGGCGGCGGGGGCGCTCGCGTTCATCGCATTCATGTTCATGGCTCAGTCCTCGCCCCGCACCAGGGTGTAGAAATCCACCTTGCTGCGTGCCACTTCGGCGGCGCGGCGGGCGTGGCGGTCTTGTTCGGCCTCGGCCAGGGGGCGCAAGAGCCGGGTTTGCAGCTGGGGCGCCCAGTCGGGCGTTTGCAGCAAGGCATCGGCCAGGGCGACCAGCTCGGCATGGCGCGGGTCGCTGCCGCGCACGGTGCCCACGCCGACGCTGGCCGGCAGGCCCGCTGCTTGCAGGCGCAGGGTGCAGCGGGTGACGGTGGCCTCGCCCAGATTGAAGACCTGGCCGCCGCCGCCGAGCCGGCCGCGCAGCATCAGCATGCCGGTCTCGGGCCGGCGCAACCATTCAAAGTGGGGCAGGGGCTGCAGCTCGGCCAGCTGCTGCTCCAGATCCTGAGGCCGGGCGCGGGCCAGCAGGCCCAGGGCGTGGCGGCGTGCGTCCTGCGCTGCCGCGAGAGGGATGTGTGATGACACGTCGGATCCCGTCAAAGCATCTAATCGTCTAGACGACTTGCGGCGGCCATGTGCCGGCAAGCCCTGGCGATGCGGCGCATTCTTCAGGGCCGACATGAATCTTTCGTGAATCGTCTCTAAGCTGTTTGGCAACCGTGATCCAGGGAATAGAGATTCAGCATGCAAGAGCAGCGTGGCCAGGTGGTGGAACGAGGCACCGGCGTGGCGGTGTGGCGCCAGATCGAGGCCGCGCTGCTGCGCGACATCCGTGAGCGGCATTACGCCGCCGGTGAGCGCATCCCGAACGAGACCGAGTTGGCCGAGCGCTTTGGCTGCAACCGCCACACGGTGCGCCGCGCCCTCGGTGTGCTGGAGCGAGAAGGTCTGCTCCGCGTCGAGCAGGGCCGTGGCACGTTTGTGCAGGAGCATGCGATTGCCTACACCGTGGGCAAGCGCACCCGCTTTTCGCAGAACCTGTCCGGCCAGGGCCGCAGCGGCCATATCGAGCTCTTGCGCGCCAGCGAGCTGCCGGCCACGCCGGAGCTGGCGCAGGCGCTGGAGCTGGCGCCCGGCACGCCGCTGTTACAGCTGTTGACCTTGGGCCATGCCAGCGCAGGTATCGGGATTCAGGATGCGGTCGCCGCGCGCGCCATCAATCTGGCCCGCCACAGCTTCGAGGCCAAGCGCTTTGCCGGCTTGGATGCGCTGCTGCGCGAGAGCGGCTCCATCACCCAGGCCTTGCAGCATTTCGGCGTGCAGGACTACACCCGCGGCCAGACCCGGGTGATGTCGGCCCTGCCCGATGCAGAGGCCGCGCGCTTGCTGGCCCAGCCGCGCTCGCGGCCGGTGCTCTTGGTCGACTCGGTCAACCGCTGCAGCGAGCAGGGGCGCGTCTTCCAGCACACCCTGGCGCAGTTCAGCGGTGACTGGGTGCAGCTGGTCTTCGAGCCTTGAGTGTTGCGGGCTGGCGGCTTCGCGTCATGCCCTTGTCAAAGCCAGGCGCTAGGCTGGGCGCTGTGAATCGGTTCTGACAATGTGAAGGAAGTGAACCCGCCATGCTGAGCCCTCAACGCGTTGCCGCCTTGTCCACCATCCGTGGGGGCCAGGTCTTGCGCCCCGGCCAGCAATGGCAGGAGAACGAGCTGGTACTGGGCATCCGGAATGGTCGCTTGGTCGATGGCGCCTTGCCCGGGCCGGCCCTCGATGCCAGTGGCTGCCTGGTGCTGCCCGGCATCGTCGATTTCCACGGCGACGCCTTCGAGCGCCAGATCATGCCGCGCCCTGGCGTGCATTTCCCGCTCGACCTGGCCATGCTGGAGACCGACAGGCAGCTGGCCAGCAATGGCATCACCACCGCCTTGCATGGCCTGACCTATTCCTGGGAGGGCGGCCTGCGCGGCGGCGACACGGCGCGCGAGCTGCTGGCCGCGCTCGATTCTCTGGAAGGCCGCCTGCTGGTGGACCACCGCCTGCATCTGCGCTTCGAGTGCCACAACGTCGAGGGCGAAGACCAAGCCCTGGCGTGGCTGCGCAGTGGCCGCATCGGCCTGCTGGCCTTCAACGAGCATCTGCCCATGATGCGCAAGAAGCTGGACAAGAAGCTGCAAGACTATGCCGACCGCGCCGGCACCGACGGCGCCGGCTTCATCGCCTTGCTGGAGCAGGCGGCCGCGCGCGGCGCCGAAGTGCCGGCCCTGATCGAGCGCCTGGCGGCCGAGTGCCGCCGCCTGGGCATCCCCATGGCCTCGCATGACGACGACAGTGTCGCCACACGCGCGCGCTTCCAGGCTCTGGGGTGCACCATTTCCGAGTTCCCGCTCAGCACCGAGGTGGCGGCCATGGCCAGCGCCGAGCGCTCGCCCGTCGTGTGTGGCGCGCCCAATGTGCTGCGCGGCGGCAGCCATGTCGGCGCCCCGCGCGCGGCCGACCTGGCCGGTGCCGGCCTGTGCAAGATATTGGCCTCCGACTACTACTACCCGGCGCCCCTGCATGCGGCCTTCAAGCTGGCGCGCGATGGGGTCTTGCCCTTCGCAGCCGCCTGGGACTTGGTGTCAGCGAACCCGGCCCAGGCCCTGGGCCTGCAGGACCGCGGCCAGCTCAGCGAAGGCCGCCGCGCCGATGTGCTGGTGGTGGATGCGCAGGAGCCGAGCCGGCCGCGCCTGGTGGCCACGCTTTGTGCGGGCCGCATTGTCTATCTGGCCGAAGGTGAGCGTCTGCTGTGAATGCCCTGATTTCCTCACCCCCTGCGGCGCTTCTCCCCGCCAAAATTCACCGTTACGCCGTCTACTACGCGCCAGCCGCCGGCAGCCCGCATGCCGAGCTCGGCGCCCGTTGGCTGGGGCGTGACGCCTGGAAGCCCGGCCGCCTGCTGGCGCCTGAAACGCTGGGCGGCCTGGGGGACGAGACGCGTGCGGCCCTGTGCCGCAGTGCCCGGCGTTACGGCTTGCACGCCACGCTCAAGCCGCCGTTTGAGATGGCCGAGGGCTGCAGCTTCGAGGAGCTCGATGCCGCCTTGTATGCCCTGGCCGGCCGCCACGCGCCTTTCGAGCTGCCGGTGCAGGCGGCTCGCTTGCACAACTTCCTGGCCTGGCGGCCCGCTGCCAGTGCCGGCGCCGGTTTGGACGAACGTCTGATGGCCTTGGCCAGCGACTGTGTGCAATCGCTCGACCCCTTCCGCCGCTCGCCCAGCGTGGCCGAACTCCAACGCCGCCGCAGTGCCGGCCTGAGCAGCGAGCAAGAGGCTTTGTTGCAGCGCTGGGGCTATCCCTTTGTGATGGAAGCTTTCCGCTTCCACCTGACCCTCAGCGATGCGCTCGCGGCCGAGCAGCTGGCCGCCGTCGAAGCGGCCTTGCAGCAGGCCTGCGCGCCCTTGCAGGGTCAGCCCCTGCACATCGATGCCTTGAGTCTGTTTGTGGAGACCGAGCCTGGTGCGGACATGATCGGGGTGGCGCGCTACGCACTGGCGGGTGAGCGGTCCTGAGGGTAGGCCGTGTGCTCAGAAGCTTGCCGGTCTCTCGTACCTTAGCCGGACTGCCGTGAATTCAGCTGAAGTGTGAGATCGAGCCCATCGATCGCTGAATCGGTGGCCATCGCCGCTCAAGCCTGACCCGCGCGGGCCGATGACGGGGCAGGGAGGCGACCTGCCATGCGCTGCTGGATCATCTGCTTGACCTTGACCCTGTTGGCCGGGCCGCTGGCTTTGCCGGCCCTGGCTGCGGACCTGAGTGCGACCGAAAACCAATGGCTGCGGTCCGCCGCGCCCGTCCTCGCCTACGCCCGTGGCCAGGGCCTGCCCATGGACATCATCGTCCAGCCCCAAGTCGCGGCTGGCCTGGCTCCGCTGGCCATGGCCTTTGTGGCCGGGCGCTGCAAGCTGGTGCTGTCCATGCGCGGCAACCCGGAAGCGCAGGCCACCTTAGACCGCATCCCCGCGCCGCTGCGCGACGCCGCTGTGGAACTGATGGTGGCCCATGAATTGGGCCATTGCCGCCGCTACCTGGACGGCGCCTGGGCCAGCGTACCGGCCGGCTTTGTACCCAAGCTGCCTTCCGGCCTGAGCGACGAGTACCGCGAGGCCTTTGGCGCCATGATGGAGGCGCGGCGCGAGGAAGGCTACGGCGATCTGGTCGGCCTGGCCTGGACGCAGATGCGCCACTCCGGGCAATACCGCTTGCTTTACGACTGGCTGGCCGCCTTGCGCGCGCAAGACCTGATCCCGGGCAGCCACCACGACACCTTGGCCTGGGTGCGCCTGGCCCAGGACGGCGCGACCTTGTCGCAGGCCGGCCTGTTTGCCGGGCCGGCTGCGCTCTGGGCTCGTGGCCTGCAGGGCGCGAACTGAGTCCTGAGCTGTATCGGTTGACGCTCTAGACGCCAGCTTTGTCGCTATCGGCCCGCGGACTGTGCCGGGCTTTGTCTTCTGCCGTACCGAGCAAATTGCCGGCGGCGGCGCCTCCCAGGGCGCCGGCCACCGCGCCAACCGAACCGCCCAGCACCACGCCCACCGGGCCGCCCACCATCACGCCGACGGCGGCACCGCCGACCAGGCCGCCGCCGGTCAGCACCGAGTTCGCTTCACGCTCGGCCGCAGCGGGCGACAGCAGCTCTTGCGCGGCCGGGTCGGGGTCTTGCGAGGGCACACCGTGGCCAGGGCGGGCTTGTTCGACCAGGTCTGGGTCCTGCGTGCCCTCCAATGTCGGCCCAGTCTCGGGGCTTGGCGATGCGCTTGTGGATGCCAGGGGGTGCTTGGGGTTTGCAGTCGTGTGCATGGTGCCGTCCTTGGTTTGGGTTGAGTGGCCCGGGCGGGCCTGGCCTGATTCAAGTGCTCTTGTACGGCAGCCGTCGCCTGCTGGCTGTGCGCTCGCGGACCATCGCGCTGTAGGACAAGCGGAGAGCTTCCCTAGGGAAGCTCTGCATAAATCAGCCCGGCCCCTGCTAGCGCGGCCTCGGGCGATCTGCGGCCTTGCACTTCTCGCCAATAGCTACGGCTATTGGCTTCAAACTGCGCCTTGCAGCCCATCCCGATCCGAACTACATCGTCTCGCCCCGATTTATGCAGAGCTTCCCTAGCTCCAGGCCCCGCTGAAGTGCAAGGCCCGCCGGCCAGGCCACATCCTCAGGGCTGGGGATGCCGCGCTGAGCTAGCCGCTTGACCTAGGGATTGGGCTCGTGCCGCCCGCGCCACTACGCTGCGCTTCTTGGGTTGTGCTGCGCACACCCGCCATTGATTGCGTGCCATGAACCCAAGTCCACAGCTGCCCGAGGGAGGGCACCCCGCGACGCAAGCGGCCAATATTGATGCCCGTCTGCGTCATTTCGTCGGCAGCAATGCCGCGTTCCTGAACCAGGTGGCCCGGCTGGCCACCTTTGCCGCCTGCGATGCCGGTGTGCTGCTGCTCGGTGAAACCGGCACCGGCAAGGAAGTCTTTGCCCAGGCTCTGCACTATCTGTCGCAGCGCTCCGCACGCCCCTGGGTGGCGGTCAACTGCGGTGCCTTGCATAGCGAGTTGATCGAAAGCGAGCTGTTTGGCCATGTGCGTGGCGCTTTCACCACCGCCCATGCCAACCGCAACGGCCTGGTGCGCGAGGCCGAAGGCGGCAGCCTGTTCCTGGACGATATCGACTGCCTGCCGCTGACGGCCCAGGTCAAGCTCTTGCGCTTTCTGCAGGAGCGCGAGTACCGGCCGGTCGGCGCCAATCAGCTGCAGCGCGCCGATGTGCGGGTGATCGCGGCCAGCAGCCGGCCGCTGGCGCAGCTGGTGGCGCGCAACGAATTCCGCCAGGACTTGCTGTTTCGCCTCAATGTGCTGACGCTGGAGCTGCCGCCGCTGCGCGAGCGCCTGGACGATGTGGCCGCCCTGGCCGAGCATTTCATCGCCCGCTTCAACCAGCGCCATGGCCGCGCCATCTCCGGCCTGGCGCCAGCGGCCCTGCAGCGCTTGTTGGCCCACCCCTGGGCCGGCAATGTGCGCGAGCTGCAGCATGCGGTCGAGCGCGCCGTTCTCTTGGCCCGCGGGCCGCTGCTGCAGGACAGTGATTTCGACCTGCCCGGCAGCGTGGCCGCGCCGGCCGCATCCCCGGCCGGTGAATCGTTTCGCGCCGCCAAGGCCCGGGTGGTGCGCGGCTTTGAGCGCAGCTACATCGAGCAACTGCTGGCCCATTGCGCCGGTAACGTCACCCACGCCGCCCAACAGGCCGGCAAGAACCGCCGCGCCTTCTTCGAGCTGATGCGCAAGCACCGCATCGCGGCGGCCAGCTTCCGCTCGGAGGCCTGAGGGCGGGCGTTTGCGAGTAAGTCAGCAAGCAAGGAAGTCGAAGTCGAAGTCGAAGTGTGAGACGACAAAGCCACGGCTCTGGCGCGTAAGGCAGGCCAAGAGCTTGGCGGGGGGCTGAGCTGCAGGGGCTGCGTGGTCCGCGCAAAAGCTACTGCGACAGCCACGGTAGCAATCCGGCTTCAATGACCGGCGTCACCCAATGGAGCCGGGCAGTCTTGGGTCTTCAGCGGCAGCAAGCTGCCCAGAGCTTCTGTACAGGATTTGATCTTGGGCGCGATGCCGGAAGTTCGCCTCGTCACTCTGCGGGGCGAACCAAGACACCGAGGGTCAGGTCTTGCCGATCGATTGAAAACCCCGCCCGTGCGCGTGCACGAGACTCAAACGAATTTGTCTGACTGCAAGACCTGATCCTTGACTCGCCTTGATCTGTTCGACTCATGGGACGCCGCCATACTTTCACCGGCGCTCGCTAGGCTCATCGGCATTCCTAAACCCTTCTGGAAAGCCCCTCATGAAGTACCGTGCGCTCCTTCCCTTGGCCTTGGCTTTCACCGTGTTTAGCAGCCAGGCGGCTGACTTCCAACTGCGCCTGATTGGCAGCACCTCCGTGCCCACGGGCACGATGTTTCAGGGCGTGGAGTTCGGTGGCATCTCGGGCCTGGACCGCGCGGCCGACGGCAGCTACTACGCCATTTCGGATGACCGTGGTGGCGAGCGCGGCACACCGCGCTTTTACAACTTGAACCTGGACTATGACGGCAAGGGCTTCAAGGCCGTGACCATCAACAGCCAGACCACTATGAAGCGGCCCGACGGCAGCGCCTTCCCGTCCAACGCCCGCACGGTAGACCCCGAGAGCATCCGCGTGGCGCCCAATGGCAATCTGTACTGGTCCAGCGAAGGCAACTGGAACGCCGACCCCAAGCTGCGCTTCCAGCCCTTTGTCCGTGAGATGAGGGCCGACGGCAGCTTTGTGCGTGAGTTCAACACGCCGGCCATGTTCAATTACGTGGACAACGCGACCACCGGTGGCCGCAACAACAAGCTTTTCGAGGCGCTCACCGTGGCCCGAATGGCACGGTTTGGACGGCCAACGAAGATGCTCTGATTCAAGACGGCAGGATCACTTCCATCCACAACGGCAGCACCGTGCGCGTCACCGCGCTGAACCCGCTCACCGGCCAGTCCGGCGCGCAATACGCCTACCAACTGCCACCCATCCCCGTGGACGCCGCCCCGGGCGCACCCTTCGGCCCGGACAACGGCCTGCCCGAATTGCTGGCCTTGTCGGACACCCGCTTTCTGGCTGTGGAACGCGCCTTCGCCTCGGGTGTGGGCAACACCATCCGCCTGGTGCTGACCGACACCACCGGCGCCAGCGATGTGAGCGGCATCGCCAGTTTGAATGGCGCCAGCGGTGTCACCGCCATGAGCCGCGAAGTGCTGCTGGAAATGGCGATTCAGTACCAGGGCGTCACCCTGGACAACACCGAGGCCATCACTTGGGGCAAGACCCTGGCCAACGGCAACCGCACCCTGGTGCTGGCCGTGGACAACAACTTTGCCGCCAACCAAAGCACCCAGTTCATGGCCTTTGAAGTCAGCGCCGTGCCCGAGCCCCACAGTTGGGCCCTGATGCTGGCCGGCTTGGTCGGCTTGGCGGCTCGCCGTCGTGTGCCAGGCCGCGGTCGCCGCGTGGTCTGAGGGCTGAGTGGCACAGGGTCAGGTCTTGCGACCTGACCCTGTTTTCTTTTCAGCGCTGAATGCCCGCCGCCACGCTGAACCCTTGTGGCTCGCCCTTCCTCACCGAGGCCTCCTCCGTATCAGCCACGACGAAGGAAAGGGGACTACGACGATCCTGGAACGGTTGACCCATCCAAAACTCCCTTTGGCCAGGTCTGCTGCGCATGGCCGAGGCTCGCCAGCCTCTGTGCCTCAGCTGCGTCTCTGTGGGCTGCTGCCGGCCTTGCTCTCTCTATCTCTCTCTATCGCTCTCTTGTGAAAGCGCGCCATCCCCGCCTTGCTCGTCAAGCCACGCGGCTGTCCCCCGGCCTTGGCGGACGCGGGGTCTCTCCAGCCGGGCGCGGCGGGGAGCTGTTGTCCAGGTTGACGTCCTGGTTGCCTTCGATGGCGTCCCAGCGGCTGGCAGCGTCGCGCAGCTGGGTGCTGCCGCCACAGCTGGCTGCGGGTGTGGGCGTGAAGCGCACAGTGCCGGCCGCATCGATTGCGTAGCCCCAGCTGACACAGCCCAGCGGATAGCGGCTGCTGCCGTTGACGCAGATCAGGCAGGTCTGGAAATCTTTGCCCACGCTGCGGGCGCTGTCCCAGTCGCCGGGTGAATCCCAAAGCAGGGCTGGCCTGCGGGAATTGCCGGCCTGGCCGGCCCAGAGCTGCGAATAGAAGGGGTTGGTCGACGACTCCAGGGAGTCGACCCGCCAGCCGCGCGAGGGTGCCGCGCTGTCGCCCCAGCCCGAGCGCTGCCGGCGTATCGCCGTGCCCGGGTCAGCGGTGCTCAGGCTGCCATCGGCCGCCACTGTCGTGTTGCGCAGCGTTTGCACCAGCTCCAGTGTGTTGCAGGCCCAGCAGTCGTTGTCGGGCCTGGCCGAGATCTTGACGTAGACGCCACGCACCACCCGCCCGCCAGCGGCGGCGTAGGGATACGTGCCTTTGTAGGCCTTGGCAAAGTCGAAGTGAATGCCGCAGCCCTCGGCGCCGAAGCAGTTGTTGGCCGAGGCACTGCTGCCGTGCACGCCGTTCACCGTGCTCATGCTGCCGTCACTGATGCCGGTGGCCACACCGGCCGAACTCTCGAACTCCGAATCGGTCAGGCGCTGCAGCCGCTGCACCGCAAGCGGTGTGGGCTGCGGCCGGGGCAGGGTCTGGCCGGGGCGGGCGGGCGCCAGCACGGCGCTGGCGATCTGTTCGGCTTCGCGCTCGTGGTGGTCGTTGCTGGGCCCGAGGCTCAGCGCTTGCACGGCGCTGGCCTGGCGCTGCTGCAGGGTGTGGGTCAGTTCGTGAGCCAGGGTGCGTTGGCCGCCGGCGGTTTGCGGCGCGAACTCGCCGGCGCCGAAGACGATGTGCTGGCCCACGGTGTAGGCGCGCGCCCGGACCGCCCGCGCCGAGGCTTCGGCCTGGGCCCCGCGATGAACGCGCACGGCCCCGAAGTCGGCTCCGAAACGCGGCTCCAGCTGTGCGCGCAGGGCTGGTGCCAGCGGCTCGCCGGCGCTGCGCAGCAGGGGCGCGACGCTGGCGGTGTCAGGTTTGGCTTGGCCTGCGGCCTGCGGCTTGCCGGCGCAGCGCGGGCAAGTGCCGCCGCAGCTGCAAGCGCCCTTGTTGCTGTACTTTCCGCCGCCCAGCGGCGCCGCCTCTTGCGCAGGTGGCCGTCGCTCGCTCCCGGCGCGCTGGGCTGCTGGGCGTGAGCTGCTTTTCTGTCGCGGGGTTTGTTGCATCTGGCTCATGGGTTTTCTCCTGCGGCTGGGCCGCTCGGTTCAAGGTGGCAGGACCAGGGCGCGCAGCAAGCGCGCCGGCCCGCCCGCAGTGGGCCAGACCAGGCCGGCAATGGGCGCGGCCTTGGCGCAGCCCGCTGCCATGCCCCAGTACAGCACCGCGGCGGCGCCCTGGACCGGCGTGCAGTCGGCCGGCGCCTCGGGGTCGGGTGTCAGGTCGGCGCCGGCCAGTGCGCGCGCTTGCTCGGGTCGGCGGCTGTCCAGCCAGGGCGGGTGCCCAACCCGGGCCAGGGCCGCGTCGGCGTCGTCGCCGGCGCGCAGCGCCTGGTCCAGGGCTTTCAGCAAGAGCGCATCGGAGTTCATGGTGAGCTCGGAACGACCGGTGGCTTGGGGGCCTTCATCATCACAAATCCGAGGGCTTGCTGCCCCGGCCCTTGGGTTTCGTATCCAGTCCTGCTCCCAGATTCGTCCCTAGCCCCAAACGCTTCAACTCATCGGCCTTCAGCACCAGATCGCATTGCCGGACCACGCCACGCCCCAGGCTCAGCGCCTCGATGGCGGGCTCCAGCTGCTGCTGGCCATGGGCCAGGCGCAGGCCCAGATCGCTCTTGGGGTCGAGGCGACCGGCCAGCTCGGCCGAGAGTAGCAAGGCGTAGTAGCCGGCGCTATCGCTCTCCACCGGCGCCAGGCCGGGCAGGCTCTCTTTGCCGAGGCGCAAGCTCACTTGCAGTCCGGCGACGGGGCGGCCGGTTTCATCGCTGATGCGGCCGTGCAGCAAGGCCTCAGTCTTGCGCACCAAGGGCACGCGAATCAGAGACAGCTCAGCCTCTTCATCCAGCACCCGGGCGCGCTCCAGGGCCTGCTGCGCGCCGGCCAGCAGGGCGGCGGCGCGCCGGTCCTTGGGGTCGCGCCGGGCCAGGCGCTGGCTTTCGGCCGACAGCAGCAGCTGCGCGGCCAGCTGCAGCTCGCGTGCTTGCAGCAGCTGTTCGCTGCGGCCGCTCTGAACGCCTTCGGTGATGGCTTGCAGGTCCTGCTTGAAGCTCTTGTCGCCGCGGTTCAAGACCGTCACCGTGGCCGGCGCGGCGCTCAGAAAGGCGGTGTTCTTGCCCAATGCTTGCTGGTTCATGGGACTAGGCCTTGATGCTGTGGTTGACCGGCTTGAACAGCAGCGCGGTGATCATGTTCAGGCGCGCGCAGACGGCGCTCGGGAACAAGACCTGGTTGCCGCTTTGCACGGTATGGGGTGGGCTGGGGTCGGTGTCCTGCGAGACGATGCAGTGGTCACCCTGGTTGAAGCTGGTGTTGTTCATGCGGCTGGAAATGGTCAGCAGCGAGAGATTGCTCACCGCCGCGCGCTCGCGCAGGCGGTTGCCGGTGGCGCGCAGGCTGGCCGCCCAGATCAAGGTGTTGGCGAAGACCGGTGCGGTCTGGTCGGTGTAGACCTGGTTGTCGGCAAAGCCCAGGTCGTCGAAGGACAGCAGCAGCTGGGTCAGCGGCGCCTGCTGCAGGGCGCCGGCGCGCACCTGGTTGCAGTTGAACTGGGTCGCGCCGCCCGGCAGCAGGGCGGCGGCCTGCGCCTGATGGGCCTTGGCCTGCACCGTCTGCAGGCGGGCGCCGACGCGTGGGCTGCTGAGTGCGCCGGCGGGCTGGTTGCCGCCATCGGCTTCCGCGCCTTCAGCGTTTTCAGCGCCGGCCTGGGCGCCCTGCATCTGCACCGACAAGCCGCTCTGCTGCACGCCGGCCAGATTGATCAGCAGCACCGTGCCGACCAGGGCATCGAGCTGCTTGCCGCCGGCCGAGCGCTCGCTGGCGAGCACATTGTCATTGACCATCAGCGGACCCAGGGCCAGCACTACCAGGGCGCAACCGACCGGCTGCTCGATGTGGTTGGCCAGCAGGCGCGCGGCGCTGGCCGAGGGCCGCGGCGAGCCGGACTGCGCCGGCGCCAGCTTGATCTGGCGCAGCAGGGCGAACAGGCCGAAGTTCGCCACCGCCTGCAGCAGCACGCCGCCGCGCTTGCCCGGCTGCAGCTGCGCGTTCGCCTCGGTCGGCAGGGCGCCGTTGTCGACGATGGTGTTGTGGCTGATATCCAGCGTCTCGCCGTACTGCACATAGATGCCGCAGACCGGGTCGATGCCGCTGCGGCCATGGCCCTCGATGCGGTTGCCGCTGATCGCGCCCTCGTCCACCATGCCGAGCGAGATGCCACCCAGACCGCGCTGCTGCGCCGCCGCGCGCAAGGCCGAGTCGAAGGGATTGCGCAAATTGCCCAGCAGCTGGTTGTCGCGGATGGCCAGGCCGATCACCGGCGAGCCCAGCAGGGCCAGTGCGGCCGCCAGGGAGCTGCGGCGGCGCAGGCCCCCCGCCGGGATTGGCGATGCCAGCGGCACGCCGATGCCGCACAAGCCCATGGCGCTGATGCGGTTGCGCTCGATGGCGATGTCGTAGAGAAAGCCCAGCTCCGGCGGGGGCGGCGTGACGCTGCGCTTGAGCAGCACCGTCACCAGCAGCACATTGCCATCCTGCACGGGCTGGACGTCGACCTTGTCGATCTCCAGGTCGACCGCGCCCTCGCTGATCTCGTAGGTGCCCTCAATGAGGCCGGCCTGGAACAGACCGTCGGGGCTGGACGAGGTGAAGGTGCGCTGGGTGCCGTCCTCGCGCCGGCGCAGGGTGATCTGCACGCCCGGCAGAGGTTTCTCATCCGGGCCCAGCACCCGGCCTTGCACACGCGCATCGCGCCCGCGCGGCACGGTGAAGCTGGGGGCGGGGGCCGGGTCGCCCGGCGGCTCCGTGGGCTGGGATGCCGGCGAGCCCAGCGTGATGCCATTGCCTGCGCCGCCGCACAGCTGGTTGTCCAGCACTTGCACCCGTTCGCTGCCAGCGCGCAGCACGATGCCACCTTGCGCACGGTAGGGCCGCAGCAATTGCAGCAGCAGGCTCAGGGGCAGCTGGATCTGCCAGATCTTGTTGACATAGGCGATGAAGACGCGCGGCCGCTTGTAGACGCCGACCAGGCGCACGCAGGGGTCCACCGGGTTGATCGGGTCCTCTGGATCGTCCGGGTTGTCGCGGTCTACGGGCGGCGTCAGCTCGGCCGGCAGCAGGCCGATGTCGTTGCGCTCGATGCGCACATCGTCGCCGGCCACATCGAGGGCGGCCAGGCCGCCGGGTTTGTCGAACATGCGGATGTGGTTGTGCTCGATGTTCAGATGGCTGGCCTTGACGGCGCGCAGCGCATGGGTGCAGGCCAGGATGCGGTGGCCGCTGATGCGGATGTCGTCGCACAAGCCTGGCTCGCTGCCGGCGATCCAGAAGGCCGTGCCGCCCAAGGTGACCAGGTCCATGTGCTCGATCTCGACCCGGCGGGAGTCGATCACGCTGAAGATGGGCTGGTCCAGCGCCCCCTCGCGCGGCAGCACCCGGGTGCGCGCGCCGCAGCCACGGATGCTGACGTTGACCCGCTGCTGGATGACAGCATTGCAGTGATGCAGACCCGGCAGCAGGCAGATCTCGCCGCCCTCGGCCGGTAGGTGGCGCAGGGCCAGCTCGATGGAGTTGAAGTCGCCAAAGCTGCTCAGGCCGTCGCCGACGATGTAGCTGCAGCAGATCTTTTGCTGGCTCAGCGGCCGGAAGATCTTCCGGCAGTCCTCGATCTGGCCCAGCTCCCAGCGGGCGCTCAGATCGGCCTGCCAGTGGATCTCGGCCAGCGCCACGCGCCGGATCACCCGGCCCGAGGGCGGCGCCGCCAGCGGCCAGTGCGGCGGCTCGAAGCTGAGGCCGTTGGCGCGCACCGGGAAGCTCCACCAGTCGCCCGGGCGGTAGTTGGACAGGTCGGCGGCCGGCGGCTCGAAGTGCAGCTCGATGCCCTCGCGGAACAGCAGCGGCGCGCCGCCGGCATAGGGCGCAATCGGCTCGATGCCGTTCCAGAGGCGGAAAAAGGCGGTGCCGCCGGGCCCGGCCGGCCAGGCGCCGCTGATCTGGCTCAGCGTCAGCTCGCCGTCGCTGCCCAGGGCGGCCTGGGCGCTGCAGCGCAGGGCCCAGTGGCCCAATGCCGCGTCGTAGGCCAGGGCCTCCAGGTAGAAGCTGCTGCTGCCGCTGAGCTGGATGGCCGCCTGGTTGGCCGTGATGTCCACCCGGCCGCTGCCGGGCAGGGCGCCGGCCGTGAAGCTGCCGCGCCCGACCAGGCCGCCGTTGAACTGCGACCATTTGAAGCGCGCCTGGCCGCCGGCCGGTTCGGCGATCTCGATGCGGTAGAGGAAATGCTCCAGCCCGGTGTAGCCGCCGGCGGCCTCCAGCGGGCAGTCGCCGTTGATGACGATGGCGGCCGCCGGTGTGACGCTGAGCTTGCCGCGCTTGGCCGGGTCGTCGACCAGGGCGGCCACCGCCGCGCAGTCTTCGTTGGGCCCCAGGCGCAGCAGGCGCAGTTGGGTGAAGGCGCGCACCCGCTCGGTGGTGTCGGGCCCGCCCAGGGCCGGCTCGATCAGGTTTGCGGCATCCTGCCAGCCATTGACCGTGTCCTCGAAGACCTCCAGCACCACCGCATCGCGCACCCCGGCGCCAATGCTGGCGGCGCTGACGGCAGCCGTCAGCGGCGGGCCCAGATAGCTGGCTTCGAACTTGCTGTCCTTGGCCAGGGTCACCAAGAGGCCCGAGGCCCAGGCATGGCCGGCGGCCAGGCGCAGCTGGATGCCGGCGGCACTGCTGCGTGCCTCTAGCACCTGCCAGGCCGCAGCGGCGCTGGCCGGCACGGCCAGCAGGCCCCAGCCAAAGCTGTCGCCGGCGGCCTGGGCGCGCAAATGGGCGGCGATGGCCTGGGCGTCGTTCCAGTCGCGGTCCAGCAGCACGCGGCCCTGCTGATGCAGGACGCCGCTGTAGCCGCTCGCGGGGTCGAAGCCGATAAAAGAAAAGTCGCCCTTCATGATCACTCCTTGGATCGCTCAGCTGACCGGGACCAGCAGGGCGCGCACGCCCACCGGCATGAATTCGCGCAGCCGGATGCTGGCGTTCTTCCAGCGGTGGCTGTTGGCCAGAAAGCCGAAAGCCCCCATCTCATCGGCGCCCGGCCCCTCCTCGCGCAAACGGCGGTCGGCCGAGAGCGCGAGCTGGGCATAGGCGGGCATGCCGAAACGTTCGTCGCCAAAACGCAGGCGCGCCTGTGTGCCGAACAGGCAGGCGTAGTGCTGGGGCAGGCGGTCGCCCTGGCCGCGAAACCAGCTCTCGCGGATGCAGCTGCCCGGCTTGGCCAGCAGGGCCATCAGGTCCGCTTCGCCTTCATTGCCATCACCACGGGAGGCGAACTCCAGCGTGTGGCTGTCCTGCGTGTCGTGCACCTGCAGGCGGTGCACAAAGATGCCGCCGGCGCCGCGCGCCACTTCCAGCCGGCTGCGGCCGAACACGGTCAAGCCTTGGAAAGCTAACGGGGCGCCCCAGCGCAGCTCGGGGTCGGCGCTGGCCGAGCTCAAGGCCAGGGCGGGCGTGGCCTCGTCCACGCCGGCGCCGGCATCGACGATGCAGGCCTGCAGGCCCAGCAGATGGCCGCGGTCCACCGCCAGCGCGCCGCTGATGCAGTGGCGCAGCACGATCTGCGGTGTCTGGCCGAAGGCATCGGCCTCGGCCGGGCTCAGGCCCAGGTCGGCGCGCAGGCGCAGGGCCGGGTGCAGGGGCCCGCGACTGCCGTGGCGCGTGCCGTCCAGCAGCCAGGCGCCGCCCGGGTCCAGGGTGCAGCCCTCGATCTCCAGGCGGTTCAGCGCTGCCTGTTCGATCAGCGCGGCGCCGGCCGGGAAGGCGGCGTCGCGCGTCAGGTAGAGGCCTTGCAGGCGTACGTTTTGCAGCGCGTGCCGGGCGGCCGGCTGGCCCAGCACGGTCTGCGGCCGCCAACGCAGCGGCTGCACCAGGCGTATCACCGGGCGATGGCCGCTGGCGGCGCGCAGGGTCAGGGGCCAGGGCCGCTCGTTCGGGTCGGCCTCGGCGGGCAGGATGGCCGGCGGCGGCAGGTGCAAGGCGAGCCCGCCGGGGTCCAGGCCAATGCCGCTGACGGCGGCCAAGTCCAGGCGGTGGGTGTCGCTGTTGACGATCTCGATCACCAAGGGCGCGCTGCGGCTGGCCAGGTCGGCCAGCGCATCGGCCAGGGTGACGCTGATGCCGTCCACCTGGATCAGGGTCGCGCCGGCCGGCAGCGGCGCGGGCGTGCGCGGCAGGGGCTGGGCGCCGACGCTGCCCTCGCGCCGCTTCAAGCCACTGAAGCCGCTCGTGGCCGAGACGCGCAGGCCGGCGCGCAGCGGCTCGGCCATGGCGCTGGTGTCGGCCCCGGTGACGCCGAAGACCAGGCGGCCATGGTGGGCGTCGATGGCGATCTCAAACGGCGCCAGCGGCGGGTTCAGGCCTTGTTCCCAGGCGCAGAGCTCGGCGCCGCGCAGGGTCCAGGCCACGCCGGCAAAGGGCAGGGCCGGCAGATGCAGCAGCAGTCCGACCGCGTCGTCCGGCGGCAGCGGCGGGCTGTTGCCGGTGTAAGTGTTGATCTGCACGTACTCTTCGGGCCGCCCCCCCTGGCTGTTCAACAGCGCATGCGGCATGGGGCCGGGCACCGCGTCGCGGCCGGCCAGGCGCGGACTGTCGGCATCGGCCTGGAAGCGGTGGGTGTTGAACAGCACCAGGGGCTCGCCCTGCGGGTGCAGCTCGAAGCGCACCGCGTAAAACGGCGCGCCGGGCGCCGCCGGCTCGATCGCATTCCAGGGCGGCTGGCCCACGCGCGCATGCGGCGGGCTGGGGCGCGAGGCCGGGGTTTGGTAGTCGGCCAGGCGCCAGAGGAAGACGGCCAGATGGGGCAGGTTGGGCGCCGGCCGGGCCACCGGCGGGTCGGCCTGCAGCAGGGGCGGCCGCAAGTCGGCCACGCGCGCCAGCGGGTCGAAAGGCCCGTCCACCAGGGACAGCAGGGCCGGCGAGCGCAGCGCCGCCATGCCGCCGCGCACCGGCAGGCGCGGGTCGCCGCCGGCGGCCTCGCGCCAGGGCGTGCGCGCATGCGGCTGGGGCCGCAGATGGTTGAGGGCCTGGTTCCAGGCCAGGCGTTCGCGCAGCTCGACCACGTGCACGGCCCACTGGGTCAGCGCATGCACTTGCGACTCGACGGCGCCCAGCGTGCCCTTGCGGCGGCGGTGGAAGACGGTGCGGGCGACATCGGCACGCAGGGTCCAGGCATCGCCCTTCAGATGCAAGCTGCCGACCAGATCGGCCAGGTAAGGGATCAGCCAGTCCTCGCAGCTTTCGATGAAGAGGTCGTCGTACTGCGCGCCGACGCGCTCGGCCAGGGTTTGCAGCACGCTGTCCATGCTGTCGACCAGGGCCCGCAGCGGGCCGGGCGGGCTCTGCTCCAGATCGCGCTGGCGGTAGAGCTCGGGCAGGCGTTCGTACAGACTGGGGGTTTGGGCCAGCACGCTCATGGTCGGCTCTCCGCTTCATCGGCGACGAATTGCAGGCTCAGCCCGGCCGGCCGCAGGCCGAGCAGCTGATGGGCGGCGGCGCGCAGCTGGGGCAGGCCGTCGCGCGCGGGGACCGGGCTGCTCGTGTCTGTCGCCGCGTGCAAGCGGTCCAGGCGCAGCCAGCGCACACCGCTGACCCGCTGCACCGCCGCCAGGATTTGCGAGCCATGCAGGCCTTCGCCGAACTGGCGCTGGCGCCAGTGCAGCAGGCCGAGTTCATCCCTGTCTTCATCCTTGGCCTGCTCCGGTGCGCCCGGCTCCGCCTCCACCACACCGAGCGCGGCGGCGATGGCCGCACGCAGCTCGTCCGGATGCCGTGTGGGCTCGGTCGCCACCGTCAGCGCCATGCGCACCAGCAGCAGCTCGCCGATGCGCACGCTGAGCGGCCAGCGCGCCGGCCCGCGTGCCGCCAGTGCCCGGCGCAGCGCCTGCTGGGCGGCGGCGGCATCGGCGGCCTGGCCGCTGGCCATCAGCAGGGTCAGCATCAGCAGGGGCGCGCCGTCCAGCAGCTGCCAGCTGGCGCGCGCCTTCAGCACGCCGGCCAGGCTCAGGGCCTCGGCCTCGAAATCGGCCAGGCTGACGATGCGGCCCAGGCTTTGCATCAGCAGGGGCGCGGCCTGGCGGGCCTTGGCGGCCGGTTCCGGGGCGGCGCCCTCCATGGCCGGCTCCAGCAGGCTGAGGGCATCGAAACCCGTCAGGCGCTGCACGGCCGTGGGCTTGTCGCCGCCCTCGGGCAGGCCGTAAGCGCCCTGGCCGCTGCGCATCTGCACCCGCACATTGCCCACACCCGAGGGCAGGCGGGCACCGCTGAGGCCGTCGCCGAACTGCACGACGCTGCGGCCGTCCGCCAGCTCGCGCACGATATAGACCTGCTCATTCGGGCCCCGGCCGAACAGGCTTTCGACCTGTCGCCATAACACCTGACCGACGCGCAGCTGCAGCTGGGGCCGGCGTGGCGGGCTGAGCGCGCCGTCTTGCAGCCAGGTCAGCGGCGTCTTGGGCAGCACCAAGGTCTGGAAGCTCTGGCGCGCGTCGCCGTCGCCAAGCACAGCCTCGCTCTCGGTCTTGCCCTGGCTGGCCCAGACCAGATTGCCATGCACATCGACGCCCGGCTGCTCATGGCCGAAGCGGGCATAAGGCAGGGATCGGTCCAGGCTCAGGCGGTGAAAACTGGGCCCGGCCTGGGCTTGCGCGTTTACAGCTTGCACCGTCACCGCCAACGGACCCTCGGGCAGAGCCAGCAGCAAGGTCCGGTCCTGCAGGGCCAGGGCGTCCTCGCGCTCGCCATAGAAGTCGAAGCTCAGGCCTTGCGCCAGCGGCAGTGCCTGTGCGGCTGCGCGCAGGCTGAAACCCTCGCCCTTGACCTGGTGCACGCTGATGCCGCGGATGTCGGCCCAGCGCAGCGCGCTGGCGCCTTCCTGCAGGGCCAGGTCCTGGTCCAGCTGCAGCACCGTGCTGGCGCCGCTGCCGCCGCCCCAGGCCAGGGACTGCCGGTCGACCTGGCTGATCTGGCGCTCCAGCACGCGCTTGCGCGGGCTGGAACTGCCGGCCGTGCTGGCCAGGTTCAGCTCCACCAGCACCGCGCTGCCGGCGCTGAAGTCGGCCAGCTCGCCGTCCAGTGGCAGCTGGCGCGGACGCAGCTGCGGGCCGGCGGGGTCGCCCTGGGCGGCGTCCAGGCGCCGGTCATAGGAGACGGGCACCTCGCTGACGCGGCCGTTGGCCTCGTTCACGGCGATCCGGCTGGGCGGCGCGCTGTGGCCGAAATGGCGCGCCGTGGCGCCCAGCTTGTAGGCGCGCAGCTGCGGCGCCGAGACCTGAAGCGCCAGGCCCAGGCCGGCGTGAAGCAGGCCGCTGAAGGCCGGCAGATAGGAGATGCCGGCGGACAGCCGTCCGGCGCTGAAGGTGCTGCTGATGCTGCTGATGCCGCTGACGCCGCTGACGCCGCTGGAGATGCTGCTCGCGCTGCTGGCTGAAGCGCCCAGCAAACAGGCGATGCGGCCCCGGGTCTTGATGTGGCGCACGCCGAAGGCTTCCCAGACCTTGTCGACCACGACGATCTGGGTGTGGCTCAGGGTCGTGCCTTGCGCAATACCGAGCAGCAGGCGGTCACCGGCCACCAGGGCCGGGCCGGTGCCGGCCGCGAGCTGGAAGCTGTCCATGCCGTTGACGATGTCGGGCACGTGGCGCGGGCGGTAGAGATGAAAGCGTGACAGCGCCGGCCGGGCCAGCAGCGGCGCTTCGGTTTCGAAGATGGCTGGCTTGGCGGCATCAGCTCCGGCATGCGGCAGCTTGACGCTGATGCCAAAGCCGGCCGGCACCGACACCGGCGCTTTGCCCTTGACCGCCAGGGCGAAGCGGGCGCGGCCGCCCAGGCCTGGCGCCAAGCGGTAGCCCAGCACCCGCACCAGCTCGACCACCGACTCGTGCCAGCGCGCGCTGCGCAGATAGGCCTCGTTGGCATAGCGGTCCTGGTAGCGCGCCAGCACATCGCCGACCAGGGCGGCCGCTTCGACCAGGGCGATGCCGGGATCGTCGGCCTTGCGGTGCGTCCAGGCGGCCAGGGCCGGCGCGGCGTCCAGCAGGCCGAAGATGTGTTCGCGCATCAGGCCGTAGTCGCCGATGCGGTAGTCGATGCGTGTCAGCCCGGGCCGGTTGCTCAAGCGGCGCGGGAAGGGAGCCGGGCGCTTGCAATCGTGGTCGCAGCTCATCGCCGGCCTCCTTGGATCTCGAACGCGATGCGGCCGCGTTCCAGCATGTCAGGGTCGTTGGCCACCACCAGGATCTCGAAAGGGCCGATGGGCAGCACAGCCGGCGCGCCCGGTGGCAGGGGCAGGGACGGGTCCAGCTCCAGCGTGCTCAGCGCGCCGCCGCTGCCGCCGTGGTTGAAGCGGCGCAGGCTCAGGCGCAGCGCCCGGCCTATGCCTTGCACCGCCAGCGCGCGTCCGATCAGCTGGCTGGCGTGCAGGTCCTGGCCGAAGGTCCAGGCCTCGGGGTGGAAGAAGCCGCGCCGGCCGTCCGGCGTCCAGCCGCTGCTGAACTCGCTGAGCAGCTCGGCGCGCAGGTCTTCCACCCAGTAGCCGGGCTGGGCGCACAGCACCAGGCGGACGTCCAGCGGCACCAGGGCGGCCGGGCGCAGCTCGATGTCGTCGCCGATCAGGCGCAGCGCGTCCAGGGCGGCGTGCAACTCGGCCAAGAGGGCCGGGCCGGGCTGGCCGCCGCCGACCGGGTCGATCACCAGCTGCACCACGCGCCAGGAGCCGCACCAGGCATAACGCGCATTGGCCCTGGAGACGCCGGGCAGGCGCTCGGCCTCGGCCACATAGTCGGCCAGGGTGATGGCGCGGCGCTGGCGCTGGCGGTAGGCCTCGGGCGCGCGCCGCAGCAGCTGCTCGCGGCTTTCCGGTGCCAGGCCGTTGACCACATCGAAGGGGTTCCAGATGCGGCCGCCCGGGCCCAGGGGCAGGTTGCTGCTGAGCAAGGTGTCGGCGCCGACATGGCCGCGCAGCGGCTCGCCGGTTTGGTACTGGCAGAGCACGCGGGCGCCGGCCGGCAGCGGCGCGCCGTTGATGCCGTCGCCAAAGCGCAGCTGGCTCTGGCCCAGCTCGTCGGTCTCGACCTGGAAATGCTCTTCGCTGCCGTCGCTGGCGATCAGGTCGATGCGTTCGTCCCAGCGCGTGCCGTCCACCTCCACCCGCAGGCTGGAGCGCGGCGCCTGTTCGCCGCCGGGCGCGCAGGCGCGGAAGGCCAGGGGCTCGATGGACGGGTCGCGTGGCAGCGGTGCGCGTGTGCCGGCCGGCACCTGGCCGGCGCCCAGGGGCCGACTGAGCGGCTGCCAATGCGCCTGCTGGCTGGCCAGCAGGCTGCCGGCATCGGCGGCCGCCAAGGGCGTGCCCGGCGGCAGCAGCGTGGCCAGGCGTGGCCGGCCATGGCCCATTTCGACCAGATTGCCGTAGAACAGGCTCAGCTCGGTCTTGCTGACCGGGCCGCAGTCCGCGATGAAGCAGAAGTTCTCTCGCAGCCCGTCCTCGGGCCGCCAGTGGACGCGGCAGAACCAGGCCTGGCTGACCGGGTCTTGCAGCACCTGGGCGCGGCCCGGGCCCGGCAGCAGGCGCAGCAGCTGGCGCTGCGCCAGGCGGCGGCCGTTGGGCGTGCCGGTCTGCGGGTTGAGCACCTCCTCGAGCAGCAGGCGGTCCACGCTGGCGTCCACATCGGCCGGCGCGCCGGTCTGCTCGGCCGCCTGGCCCAGCAGCAAGTCGCGCAGGCGTTCGGCGCTGCTCTTGCTGGTGGCGGCGCCGATGCTGAGGTCGGCACAGGTGGCGCCCTTCGGCAGGGCGCTGACGGTGTTGCCCCAGGTGTAGAGGCGCAGCTCATTGAGCTCGGCAAAGAAACGCCGCCGCCAGCGCGGCCCGGTCGATAGCGGGGCGAAGATCTGCGCCTCGGGCGACTGCCAGGCCGGGCCGCTGTAGACGGCCCAGACCGGGCGCGCCGCGCCGGGCGGGGCCGGCAGGGCGGGCAGGTCCAGCAGGGCGGCGCCGATCTGCGCGGCCAGGGTGGTGCTGGCCTGCTGGCCCTGGTGCAGGTGGTAGTCGACCAGGCGGGCATGGCGGGCCAGCGAGACGCGCTTGCGCGCCGTGCCCAGCGCGCGCTCGGCCATCACCCGGTCGTGGGCGTCGGCCAGTTCGTCGCCGCGCGCGGCGATCAGGTCGATCAGCACCTGGTCCAGATCGGCCTCGCTGCTGGGCGCCCAGCCCGGCACGCGCGCGGCCATGGCGCTCATCATCAGGTGGCGGAAGGAGTCGTAGTCGCGCGCCAGGGTGTCCACCACCGGCGCATCGGCGGCCGGGCGAGCGCCCGAGGCCGGCGGCGCGCAGCTGAGGTTGAAACAGCCCGGCCGGAACTTGAAGGGCAAGCGGTTGAACAGCGGGTCCATCAGCTCGGCCAGGGCATCGGCCGGCGGCGGCAGGCCGCTGGCCCGGGTCGAGAGGGTGTAGCTGCTGTAGTCGCCGACCGGGGCCAGGCGCAGGCGCAGGCCGCGCGGATTGCCGCCGGGGTCGGCCAGCACGGCGAGCACCCGCACCGGCGTCTGCGTGGCGCGCAGGCCGCCGCTGACCTCGAAGGCCTCGGGCGGCGGCAGGGCGGCCAGGCCATGGTCGTTGAGGAATTCCAGGTCCAGCCAGGCGAAGCTCGGCTTGGCCACAGGCTCCAGGCTGATATAGCCCAGGCGTATGCCGTTGGCGCCCAGGCCATCGAGCTGCTCGGCGCGTTGGGCCAGGCGCTCGGCATGCAGGACGACGCGGTCCATGACCGGCCCGGCGCCCATCAGCGGCCTCCGCCTTGCAGCTTCATGCCGCGGGTCTCGCCGGTGGCGACGATGCGGTAGCGCAGGTCCACCGTCAGCGTGGCCTGGCTGGCGTCGACCTCCAGGGTCTCGACGACGATGCGGTGGCCCAGCCAGCGTGAGAGATTGCGGCTGAGCGTGGCCTTGCTCAGGCCGGCCGCCACCGGGTCATTGCGCTCGAACACCAGGCGCTTGAGGCCGGCGCCGAAGCCCGGCAGAAAGGGCCGCTCGCCGGGCGCTGTCAGCAGCAGCTGGATCAGCTCGCCGCGCACATGCTCGGCCAGATCGGCGGGCGCCGCGCTGCGGCCGTCGCTGCCGATGCGGAAAGGAAAAGCGAGGTGGCGGCCGCTGCTCATGGCTTCTCCAGTAGGTCAAAGTCGCTGTGGTGGACATGACCGCCGTTGATGTCGTCATGCACCCGGTTGGTCGTCAGGTCGGTCCGGTGGGCATAGAGGTAACGCAGCACGCCCTGGGCGATGGCGGCGAAGAGGATCTGGCGGTCCAGCTCGCCGGCGCCGCCCGGCAGGGGCCGGCCGCGTGCGGCCTGCCACTCGCGCTGCATGGCGGCTTCGATCTCGGCCGCCATGCTGGCGCCGAGGTCGTGCACGCTGCCGGCTTTCAGAGGGTTGGGCATGGAGGCTCCTTCCTGGGCATCAGCCGGTCTTGACGCGGACCGAGAGCAGCGCGGGCGTGGCCGGCGGGAACGGCGGCGTCGGGATCATGGGCGTGACCGGGATGCCCAGCACCGTCTCGCCGACATGGGTGTGGGTGCAGAAGATGTTGACCAGCTGGTTCAGGTACTGCAGCAAGTCGTCGCCGAAGACCAGGGGGTGGCTGGCGCCATCGGTCAGCTCGATCTGCGGCGCCTCGATCACCACCTTGGCCGTGGCCAGCACGCGCACCTGGCCTTCGTCGACGCGTATGGTCAGCAGATTGCTGCCGCTGCTGTCGCTGAGGGTGGCGCTGTGCTGGTCGTCGTCCAGGGCCAGCATCAGGCCGGAGTCGCTCTTCAAGGTCTTCTGCTTGGGCGACGGGGCGCTGCCGCTTTCGTTGAGCGGCGGGTCGCCGCGCCCCCACCAGCCGCCGACCCAGATCGGCCGTGCCGGGTCGCCGGCTTCGAACTCGATCCACACGCCAGAGCCGGGTGGCGGCACGGCATGCAGGCCGACATCGGGGCCGGCATACGTGCTGCAGGGCAGGGCCCAGGGCGAGAGCTCGGTGTCCAGAACCTCGGGCACATAGGCGCGCAGGCGGGCCAGGCCCTCGGGGTCATCGGTGCTGTCGACGATGCCGCGGTACTTGCCGTAGAAGCGGCTGCGCTGCTGGCTTGCCAGCTCGACCACCAGTTCCTCGATGCCCATGCCCATCAGAATGCTCCTGCAAGAAGGCCAGCCAGGCCCTCGGATGCACCGGCGGTGCTGCGCGCATTGCGGCTCAGCGAGCAGCTCTGGCGGTAGCCGCTGTCGTCCAGCTGGTGCAGCACGCGGGCGATCAGGTAGTCGCCCGAGAGCTGCGGCCCGACGCCGACCACGCGCAGCCGGCGGTAGGGGCGCAGCACGGCGCTGTAGAGGTCGTTGTCCACTTCCGCCTGCGCCGTGTAGGCCCAGGCGGAGACTTGCGCCACGCCGGCGGTGGCGGCGTCCAGATCGGCTTGTTCCTCGCGGCCATGGCAGAGCAGGGTGCTGGCAGGCTGGCTCAGCGCATGGGCCGGCTGCTCGCCCAGGGGGCTGGGGTCGGCCGCGGCGACGCTGGCGCTGGCCCTGAGGGTTTGCTTGTCGCTGGCGCTCACGCTGGCGGCACGCGGCGCTTGCGGCCGCAGCGCGTCGAACTCGGCCTGGAAGCTGGCGATATTGCGGTCCTGGCCCAGCAGCACCAGTTCGGGCAAGCCCTCGTCGCGCGCCTCGGGGCTTTCGAACACGCCGACCGACTGGCCCGGCTCGGCGCCCGGCTCGACATAGACCTGCATGCCGAAGCGGCGCGCCAGCAGGCGCAGCAGCTGCATATTGCTGCCGCGCTGGACGATGAAACGGTCGAGCGCGCTGGCGGCGTCGGGCAAGCCGGCGGCGATGCGCGAGCTCAGGCCCGGCTCCTCGATCAGCTCGGCCACCAGGCTGGCCAGCGGCTGGTTCTCGAACACCTTGACGCGCTCCTCGCGGTCCAGCAGCACGCTGTCGTCATGGACGATCAGCACCAGGCGGCTGCTGTCGGGCGCGGCCTCCAGGCTGTAGCGCTGGCCGACCACGGGGCCGTCGATCAAGGCTTGGAAATCGCCCTCGCCGACCTTCACCTCGACGCGCAGCCGCGCCAGCGGCGTCAGCCAGGCTTCGTCGAAGCCCTGCCAGCTGCCTTTGGCGTCGGTGGCCAGTTGCAGCTCCAGCTCGGCCGCTGCGGCCATGCCCATGGCCTGCTCGACGCGCACGCTGGTGAACAGGTCCAGCTGTTCGCGGTCCAGGGGCTGGTTGTCGATGAAGAGGCGGTACTCGGCGCTGGGCATGGTGGGTGGGCTCGGTGGTGGCCTGTCAGTTCTCGGGCAGATTGATCAGGCGCCCGGGCTGGCGGCTCAGCGCGGCGGCTTCCAGCTCGCTGTTGGCATCGGCGATGTGCCAGAAGCGGCTGGCGTCGCCGCCATAGTGCTGCTCGCTCAGCGCGTCCAGCTGCTCATGCGACTGCAGGGCATGGGGCAGGCCGGTGGTTGGCGGCAGGGCGCGCAAGCGCACCAGCTCGACGCTGCCTTCGGGCGTGCTGATGCGCTCGGTGGGCAGGCCGGCGTAGCGGGAGTTCTTGAGAAACATGGCGGCGAGCTTTCTTTTGTTCGTTCTTCCAGCGGCGTTCAGAGGGGCACCAGATCGACGGCGAACTCGATCACCTTGGCGAGGTTGAGGCTGGCCTGCGTGTCCTTGACCATCTGCGAATAGACGTAGGCGCCATGGCCGATCGGGTCGGCCTTGGCCGAGGGCGCGGGCAGCAGGGCCAGGCCCAGCTGCACCTCGGCCTCGATCGGGTTGAGCAGGGCGTCGTAGTGCTTCTCGTTGATCACCATGCTGGTGATGCGCACCGGCAGCACCCGCGACGGGCCCCAGATGAAGAGCAGGGGCGGCACCGGGGTGCGCGGCATCGGCTGCGTTGCCGGCTTCTTGGTGCCGCTGCTGAGGGCGGCGCCGACGGCGTCGATGGCGGCACCAATCGCTGCACCCATCAGGCCGCCCGGCGCGGCCGGCGGGTAAACCATTTTTTCCAGCGCGGCCAGCTGCGGCCCGATGCCGAACAGGCGCGGTACCGCACTGACGGCGCCGCCGGCGCCGAGGTCGTCGGCGGCCGAGAACTGCGCGCTCAGGGTCAGGGTCTCGACCGGCGGCGCCAGCGCCGATCCGCTGTCGCGGCGCGGCCGGTTGGCGGCGCTGTTCTGCGTGCCGGCGGCGGGCGGGATGCTCAGGCTGCGGCTGATGCTCTCCGGGTTGAACTGGAAGATCACGATATTGGGGATGGGCCCCAGGAACTGGCCGCTGTACTCGACCAGGGCACCGCGCATCGGCATCAGCGCCATGATGGGTTCTCCTCGTTGGTTTCAGAGGCTTGGCTTGCTTGGGCGGCGGCCTTGCTGGAGATCAGATCGGCCAGCTGGGCGGCCACCGCGTCCACCAAGGCCGGGCCCGTCAAGGCGGTCTGCATGAGACTGGTGGGCGGCCTGGCCTTGAGCGGCCGGGCCAGCGGCGGCACGCTTTGCAAGGCGGCGCGCAAGGCTGGCTCCAGCTCGCAGGCCAGCAGGCGCCCGTCGGCATCGCTGATGCCGCTCAGGCTCAGGGTCAGCTCGTCGATCACCAGGCGCTGGGGGCTGCTGCTGTTGATGCTGTTGCTCATGCCGGGCTCCCCTGGAGCTGGGCCGGCAGCAGGCCGGCGTAGTGGCCGAACTGCTCGTCCGCCACCTCGCGGCCGCCTTTCTCCAGCTCGCGCTTGATGGCCAGCAGCACCTCGGGCATGGCGACGCGGGGCTCGGCCGCCGGCGCTGTGGCGGCGGCCTGCAGGCAGGCGTTGAAGGCGGCCGAGCGGATGGCGCCGCCGGCCAGCTCGAAGCGCTGGGCCAGGAAGGCGAAGTCCAGCGCCGAAACATCGACCGGCGCCGGAAAGACCTGGCGCCAGAGGCTGGCCCGTTCGCTAGCGCCGGGCACCGGAAACTCGACGATGAAGCGCAGGCGGCGGCCGAAGGCTTCGTCCAGGTCTTTGCGGCGGTTGGTGGCCAGCACGGCCAGGCCTTTGAAGCGCTCCATGCGTTCGAGCAGGTAGCTGATCTCGATATTGGCGAAGCGGTCGTGGGCGTCGCGCACCTCGGTGCGTTTGCCAAACAAGGCATCGGCCTCGTCAAAGAAGAGCAGGCAGTCGCTGGTCTCGGCGGCGTCGAAGATGCGGCGCAGGTTCTTCTCGGTCTCGCCGATGTATTTGTTGACCACCTGGGAGAGGTCGATGCGGTACATGGGCAGGGCCAGTTCCTGGGCCAGTGCCTCGGCCGCCATGGTCTTGCCGGTGCCCGGCGGGCCGCAGAACATCACCGCCAGGCCGCCTTCGTTCCAGGCTCGCGCGCAGCCCCAGTCGTGGTGCACCCGGCCCAGCTGGCGCATGGCCGAGACGATGGCCTGCAGCTGCGCCCCGGCGGCCGGCGGCAGCACCAGCTCGGACAGCTCGAAACGCAGCGCCACCGGCTGGGCCAGCTGGGCCATGTCCAGCGCCGCCTCGCCCTGGGCCAGGGCAAACAGTGCTGCTCGGTCCTGCACCTGGCCGCTGCGCAGCAGCGCTTCCAGGCGCTGGCTGGCCAGGGCGGGCAGGCGGAAGCGGCGCGCAGCCTCGGCACCGTCGGCCGCGTCGGCGCTGGGCAGGGGCATGGCGGCCTCACTCTTCTGCCCGGCCCGCGCCGCAGCCGCCCAGCGTGCGGCGCGTTCCTGCGTGCTCAGGGTCGGCACGCTGAAGGCCGGGGCCAGCAGGGCGGCGGGCAGGCCGCGCGGCAGGCCGGGCCGGTCCACCGGCAAATAGCAGCGCAGGGCCAGGGCGCTCAGCGGCGCCCACCATTCCGTCAGGTGACCCGCATGGGCTTCGCCCAAGGCCTCGGCCCAATGCTCGGGCAGCAGCAGATCGGCGCCCTGCAGCCAGGCGGCGCAGGCCAGGGCCGGCAGGGCGGCATGGCCGGGGCCGATGTCCTCGCCCAGGCGCAGGATGCTGCTGCTCAATGCTTCACCGAGGCCGGCCACCCAGGCGGCGGTGTCGGCGCCTTGGCTGCTGCGCACCGGCACGATCTGCAGGCCTTGCGGCGGCGTGTTGCGCAGCCACAGGGCCAGAGCGGCGGCCTCGGGCGGCAGGGCATGGGCGGCAGGCAAGGGGCGCAGCGCGGCCGGCAGCAGGCGCCGGCTCGGCTCGCCCAGCAGGGCGCAGGCCACGGCGGCCGGCATGCTCAGCGGCGCCATCCAGTCTTCATGGGCATCGCCGCTGCCAGAACCTCCGATGCGCTGCAGCAGGCCGCTGCGGTAGAGCGCATGGCTGGGCTCGGCGCAGGCGACGATGGCCAGCGGCTCGTCCCAGAGGCGTTGCGCCAGGGCAAGGCTGATGCTGGGCCGGCGCGCGTCGTTCATGGCGGCGGCGGCCACGGCGCCAAGGCTGGCGTCGCTGCGTGCGGCCAGGGCGCAGGCCAGCACGAACTGCGCAGCCTCGTCCAGGCCGAGGGCTTGGGCCATGCGGGCCCAGCGGCTGAGGCCGGCCGCCGGGCGCAGCGCGGCCAGCGCCTCGCTGAGGTGGGCGGCACAGGCGTCCTGGGCAAAGAAGTCGGCCTTGTCCTCGGCGAAGCGCAGCAGGTCCAGGCTGTCCAGCGCCGGGTCGCTGAAGGCGGGCAGGCCGGTCTCTGCGGTATCGGCCGGGGCCGCGCCGCGTTGGCGCCAGCACCAGGCGATTTCGCGGCGCAGGCGCAGGGTCAGCTGAGCCAGCCAGTAACGCACCCAGGGGTCCGGTGGCTGCAGCGCGGGCTGCAGCAGGACAGGCTGCAGCAGCAATGGGTTAGGGCGGGCGGCGTTCATGGCATCAGGCCCAGATCAGCTCGGGGGCGTTCACGCTTTGCTGCCCGTTCACCCGCAGCACCACCCGGTAGCTGCCGGCCGGCAGCGGCGCGCTGGCCGGCACGGTGAAGCGCAAGAGGGTCTGGGTGGAGCCGGCGTCGGCTTCCAGCAGGCCGTGGGCCCGCCCCTCGGCATAGAGGCTGGCGAACAAGGAGGCGGCACTGCCGCCCAGTTGGCTGCCGCTGACGGTGAAGCGGCCGTGGCGCGGCACCACGCCGTTGACGGGCGGCAGGGCGACGGTCGGGCCGTCGAGTGCAGCGAGCGGCGCCACCGTGGGCAGCAGTTCGGCCAGCAGGGCATTGCTGGTGATGCGGCGGCCGCTGGGCAGCAGGCGGGCGATGCACAGGCCGTAGCCATTGGCGGCGATGGCGGCGGCGGCCGGCACGGTGAAGCGGGCCTGGCCCTCGGGCCCGGGCAGCAGGGGCAGGGTGTGCGGGCCCAGCAGGGCTTCGCCGTAGCCGGCCAGGCCGGCGCCGTGCACGGTGATTTCCTGGCCGGCCTCGAAGCGCGCCGGCTCCAGGCGCGCCAGCGTCGCGCCCAGGCTGGGCAGCACGCTGATGCCGGCCGGCGCCGGCGGGCCCGAGGGCTGGGGCACGATGGGGCCGATCGTCTTGACCAGGGGCGCGTAGCCGGGGTCGGCGTCCAGCTTCAGCATCACCGGCCGCACCTGCAGCGCGGCGCTGAGCCGGTACTTCTCGTCGCTGCCCTGCATCAGCTTGGACAGCAGCTCGACATCGGCATCGTCGAAGGTGATCTTCAGTGGCTCGGGGTTGCTGGCCAGGGCCAGATTGAGGGCCGGCGGGCGCATGAAGTTGAACGACTGCAGAGCGGCCATGCCCTGGCCCAGCAGGCGGTGGGCAGCGACCGACTCGCTCTCACGGGAGTCGTCAAAGGCGGTCAGCAGATAGTGCAGGTTCAGCCACAGCGGCGGCAGCTGGCCGCGGTCGAGCGGTTCGTTGCGCAGATGCGGGTCCAGCGCCACGCGGTAGAGGAACAGATTGAGCCAACGGCCCTGGCCGGCGGTGGCCGCATCGGGCCGGCCGACGGCGACATTGAGGTTGTTCAGCGCGGCCGACAGCCGGGTGCGCAGCAGCTCGCTGACGGCGCCAATCGCTTCGGTGCTGGGCGATGCCATGGTGGGTCAGCTCCAGCGCAGGTAGTGGCGGCTGGCGCTGAAGCGCAGGCCGGGGGCGGGCGTGTGTGCGGCGCTCTGAACCGCGCCGGCGACGGGCAGCGGCGTGGCCACCTGCGTGACTGCGGGCGAAGGTGCAGGGGCTGGGCTTGAGGGCGGCGCCTGCACATGCAAGCTGATCTGGCCGATATGCAGCTCCAGCCCGGGCCTGGGCGGCTCTGCGCGGGGCGCTTGGGCGGGCTGTGTGGGCGCAGGCTCACCCATGGGCGGCATGCGCGGGCTGACCTTCTGTGCGGACTGTGATCGGGTGCTGTGCTGCGCTTCATCGCGGGCTGCGTCGGGGCTTACATGCGCCGATGTCACCCGGCTCGATGGCGCTTCAATAGAGGCCGTTGTGCCTGGCAAGCTGACGCGCTGCGCCGCCTTGGCCGCGTGCCCCTTACCGCCCAACTCAACGGTGATGGATTCAGCCTCAGCAACTGCATCAGCCGCAGCGCGCGGGGTGCTCACCCAGCGCATCAGCTGCTCCAGGCCAGGCATGGTGGACGGTGCCGTCGCATCCTGAGCGCCTGCGCTGAGTTCGCGGAGCGTGTCTGTGCCTGAGTGGCGCGCTGACGCCTGGATCTGTGCTGCTGCTGGTTCCGCTGCCCCCTTGTCCAGCCTGTCGGCAGCCGCATCCAATATGGCCGGCGCTGCCGAGGCGCTGGCGGGCGCTGCTTCGACCGACACATCCGCAAAGGGGTCGCCCGGTGTTGTGGTGCGCAGGCTCGGCGCGGCCGCTTGTAGCAGGCTGCGCAAATAGGGCAGATCGCCGGCACGGCTTGCAGCGGGCTCGCGATCGCTGCCGTGGCTGTCTGCGTTTTTCATGCCGCCGCCCGCGCCAGCTCTTGGAGATAGAAACGCCGCCGCCAGTCGGGCAGGGCTGCGAGCTCGGCCTCTGACCAGTGGAAGGCGCGGGCCAGCGTGGCGATCTCGGCCAGCCATTCGCGGTGGCGTTGGGCCAGCGCCGCCAGCAGCTGCGCTTCCAGCTGAACCTCCTGCACTTGGACCGCGCCGCACTCGGGGCAGCTCAGCTCCAGGCGCAGCAGGCGCAGCGGATCGTGCCGGGCCAGGGCCTGGTCCAGGGCGCGGATCAGCTCGGCCGCGGGCGGCTCGCTGGGCGCCGGTTGCAGCAGCTCGGTGGCTAGCTGTGCCGGCGTCGGCGCTTGCTCGCTCCAGCGTGCCTGGTCGGCGCCGGTGGGCATGCGGGCCTGCCACTGCTGGCTGCCCAGCTGAAAGCTCAGCAAGCCTGCAGGCGCGGCAGAGGCCTGGCGGCAGGCTGCCAGATCCAGCTCTGCGTGAAAGTCCGCGCCGCAGTCCACCGCTGCTGTGCAACGCAGGGCGAGCCGGCGCCGGCTCAGGCCGCGTGCCAGGCAGAGGCGCAACAAGGCATCCAGGCGCTCCGCCGTGCTCCAGCCGGCCAGCTGGGCGGGCAGCGGGGCGCGGCCCTGGGCGTCGCGCAGGCCCTCGGCCAGCAGCGCATCGACGCTGCTCAGCGGCCGTGCCGGGTCGGGCGCCAGCGCCAGGTCGGCTGGCGCGCTGCACCACGGGCGCGGCTGGGCTGCAAAAGATGCGGCGGCGGCGCTGGCGGCTGAGTCGATGGCGTTCGTCATGGGGCTGGGCGTTTCAGCGTCGAGGCGCTTGGGGTGTCAGGGAATCACGAGACATAACGCCGATTCGCTAGATGCTCAAGCCTCAGACGGCTCGGCCGTGTCGGCGTCTCGCTGCCAGCCTTCGAGCTCGATCTTCATGCTCTCGATGGCCACGGCGTTGGCGTTGGCGTCCAGGTCGGGCAAGGCGGTGAATTCGCTGACCCAGCAGCGGAACAGGAAGTAGCGCAGCGCCACCTGGCCGCGCTCGTTCAAGACTTCCAGGGTCAGGTCTTTTTTGTAGCCCGCCAGATCCATGGTCGGGTCGCCCTCGTAGTTGTGGATCTTGTTGGCCCAGCGTTCGAACTCGAGGTCGTGGGTGATGCCGCGCTCCATGCTCAGGCCCTCGAAGCTGCTGCGCCCGGGGGACTTGTGGTCGTGGCTGTTGTCGCCGCCGCTGCGGTGCTTGACCACCTCGGTCGTGCGCTTGAGCGCGCCGCATTTGGACACGCCCAGCACGGGCTTGCCGTCCCAGAGGACGCGGAACTTGAAGTTCTTGTAGGGGTCGATGCGGTGCGTGTTCACCACGAAGCCGGTGTTGGCCATGACGAGCTCCTGGGGCGGTTTGAGGCGCGGTTGAATGGGGGGCTTGAGGGCGGGATGTCAGAGGCGATCGGTGGAGCCGCTGCGGCTCACAGATCACCCGGCATCTGCTGGATCTTGATGACCACGAACTCGGCCGGCTTCAGCGGCGCGAAGCCCACCGCGATGTTGACGATGCCCTTGTTGCGGTCGTCCTGGGTGGTGGTCTCGGCGTCGCATTTGACGAAGTAGGCGTCCTTGGGGCCGCTGCCCTGGAAGGCGCCCTGGCGGAACAGCGAGTTCAGGTAGGCGCCGATATTGAGGCGGATGCGCGCCCATAGCGGTTCGTCATTGGGCTCGAAGACCACCCATTTGGTGCCGCGGAACAGCGACTCCTCCAGCATCAGCGCCAGGCGCCGCACGGGGATGTACTTCCACTCGGAGCCGGTCTGGTCGGCGCCGTCCAGCGTGCGCGCGCCCCAGTTGACCAGGCCGTAGATGGGGAAGACGCGCAGGCAGTTGATGGCCAGGGGGTTGAGCGTGCCGTTCTCACCGTCGTTGAGACGGTAGTCCAGCGCGTCGACGCCGCGCAGCGTGGCCTCGATGCCGGCCGGCGCCTTCCAGACGCCACGGTCGCTGTCGGTGCGGGCGAACAGGCCGGCCATGGTACCGCTGGGCGCGAAAGAGCGCAGGCGGTAGTCGGCGTTCGGGTCGGCGATGCGCAGGCGCGGGAAGAAGATGGCCGAGTTGCGGCTGCGGAAGTTGCCATGCGCGTCCAGCCAGTCCTTGATCTCACCGACCTCGTTCACGCTCTCGGGGATGTCCACCAGCATGAAGGCACGGCGCGATTCGCAGAAGGCGATGCTGTTCTGTACCACCTGACGCATCTGCACATCGTTCAGTGATGCGGCGCGCGGGATCACCAGCAGGTTAAAAAGGTCGGCCTTGCGCAGCGCGTAGATGCCCTGGTCATTGGCGTCGGCGACGGCGCCGACCAGCTCGGCCGCGCCGGGCGCCAGGCCGTCGGCACCGAGCGTGCCCGTGGCGTAGGCAGCGGTGCTGGCCAGCGCAGAGCCGAGCGGATACGAGGCCACATTGACGGTGGCGGCAGCGGTCAGCAGCAGCACGGTGGCGGCGGTGTCGGCGCCGGCATCGCTGAAAACCAGGGTGTCGTTGAGCTGGCGCGCCGGGTCGCCGCGCCCGGGGGTCACCACCAGGCGGGCATTGCCGACCACGCTGACGGTGGCGCCAGTCAGGGCCGGCGGTGTTGGCGCGGCAGCCGCGCTGACATCGAGCGCGACGCGCAGCGCGCCCTGCAGCCGCGTGGCCAGCTGCTGCAGCGTGCTCACCTCATCGGCGGCCCAGGTCGGCAGCGTGGCTTCGAAGACCAGGCCTGCTGCCAGCTGCACGCGCAGCCGACGCGGCACCAGGGCTGCCGGCGGCGCCGGTGGCGGCTGCACGCAGCGCAGCGAATTGAGCAGCGTGCGCAGCCCGGGCTCGGCCGTCGGCAGGGCGCCGCCCAGGGTGCCCACCGCCAAGGGCATGGGCACCGGCAGTGGGAAGGCCGGCACGGTGGCGCGCACCAGTTTCGAGTCGGCCGCCAGCACCTGCACGATGTCGCGCGAGCTGCTCGGGTCCAGCGTCACGTTCAGATGCTGTTCCTGCAGCAGGGCGGGCGCGTCCTTGGCGGCGGAGGCGTGGCGGGTGATGGTCAGGTTGAAGAAGCGCGTCGGGTCGCTCGTGCGGTGGTCGATCTCGGCGCGCAAGCTGTTGCCCCAGGCGCCTTCGCTGACGGCGCGCAGGGTCAGCACCGGCGCTGTGGCCACATTGGTGACGCTGCGCACGCCCACCGTGGCGGCGCTGAAAGGGCTGGGGCCGCTGGCGGCGTGGCAGCGCACGACCAGGGCGCTGGAGCCGCCGTTGAGGAAGAACTGTGCGATCGCGTAGCTGGCTTCACTGCGGCTGTCGATGCCGCCGAACACCCGCCCGAACTCGGACAGGCCGAAGACCTCGGTGGCCTGGTTGACCGGCCCCTCGGCGAAGAAGTCCACGAAGGCGGTGATGGAGGTGCCGACATTGCTGATCGTGCGCACCCCGCTGGGCACTTCCTGGATGTAGACGCCTGGGTAGCTGACTTGTGCCATGTGACGGCTCCTCGCTGAGGGATCAGGGCAGTTCGCCCGCTGGCGGGCGGGGTGCTGCTGACGACGATGGTGACGACAAAGATGCCGGCAGGCCTTGTGGCTGCACCTGCCGGCGGCGGTAATAGCAGCGCCCATCGGCGCTGGCGAACATGCGGACCAAGCCGCGCGCTTCGTAGCACGCCAGGATGGGCAGCAGCTCGCTCTCAAGCACGTTCAATTCCTGCGGCACCCACCAGCGCGCGATGCCGTCTGCCGTGTCACAGGCATGGCGGTGCGTGCGCAGATAACAGGCCAGGGCCCGCCGGATGGCACGGGTACGTTGCGGGCTTGGCATGCTGCGGGCTTGTGTTCACGCTGTGTGTTTGCAAGCGCCATGCCAGCCTGGGGAATCACGCAAGTGCTTGATTTGATTGGGGTGGGGTGCAGCGGCTGAGGGCGGGCGGGACGAAAGCGTCCGTGGGGGAAAACGCGGTGTTGCGCGGCCTGAGCTGCGCTCCCATGGGGCGATGCCCGGCGCTGGCGGTGGGACAAAAAAGTCCGCCTGTGGGTGTAAGGATGTCCAGGTGGGGGCGGGGCGGCCGTACAAGGTCGTTCGATGCCGGCGTGCCTTCGCCGTTCGAGATTGAACTGGCCTGGGAGTATGTAAGAGGGGCGTTAGCATCAAGCCTCTTTCATCCCATGGCGCTGTGCCTGATCTGTCGACCTCGCAGCCATGCAGAAATTCCAAGGAACCGGGCCTGGCCCCCAGACTGAAGACGGTTGCTCGGTCGAGTTCTACCGCCGCTTGCCCTACCAAGGCGAACTGGACGAGATCTTGCCCTTGCTGCCCGCCGGCGCCAGCGTGTTGGAGCTGGGCTGCGGCACGGGGCGCCTGGCAGCGCATCTGGCGGAGCGGGGCCACCCGGTGGTGGGGGTGGATGACTCTGCGACCATGCTGAGCCACCTGCCGGCGAGCGTCAGCGGGGTGCATGCCTCGATCGAGACGCTGGCGCTGACGCAGCGCTTCGACGTGGTGCTGCTGCCCAGCCATCTGATCAACCACCCGGACGCCGCGCTGCGTGCCTCCTTTGTGGCCTGCGCCGCGCGCCATCTTGCGCCGGGCGGGGTGTTCTATCTCAAGCGGCATGACCCGGCCTGGTTGCGCCAGGTGCAGCCCGGTCCACTCGCTGCTCGACACGGCGTGAGCTATGCGGCCGACGAGGTGGTCCGTGACGGCGACCGCCTGCGCATGACTCTGGTGTACCAAGCCTTTGGAGAGCGATGGACGCACCGCTTCGAGACTGTGTCTTTGGAGGAAGCGCCGATCGAGGATCTCCTGGCCCGGCATGGCTTGGTTGCTGTGGAATGGCTGGAGCCCCATCGGCTTTGGGCTGCGGCGCGCAGCTTGCCGCTGTCCGAAGGGCTGGCCTCTCACCTGGACGGCTGACAGTGGGAACGCAATCACAGTGACCAGACCGAAGCTGCCGTGTACCAGCTGCTGCCGTCGCAGCAGGGCGAGACAGCGATGTACCTCAAGCATGGGCGACGGGGTGAGGCAGCCCAGGCGCTGGCGGACAAGGCGGCGCGCCTGCGCTGGCTGGGTGACGCGCTGCCGTGCCAGCGCCTGCTGCACTTTGAAGGCAGTGCAGGCCAAGCCTGCGTTTTACTCAGCAGCGAGGTGCCCGGCAGCAGCGCGTATGACTGGCTGGAGGTGCAGCCCGAGCGGGCCGTCGCCATCGCGCAGGCTGCACGCGCTGCCCATCAATGCTTGTCCCTTCGATGTCCAGTTGGCTCTGCGCATGGCCGCTGTGCAGCAAGGCCTGGAGTCCGGTTTGGTCGATGCGTCTGACTTTGACGAGGCACGCGCCGGCCTCTCGCCCGAGCAGGTCTGGGCGCAGCTTCAGGCCTTGCTGCCGCTCAGCCCAGACCTGGTGTTCACGCATGGCGACTACTCACTCGACAAGGTCTTGCTGTACGCAGCCGGGCAGGTCACCGGGTTCATCGACCTGGGCCGCCTGGGTGTGGCCGCCCGCTACCAGGATCTGGCCATCTGCTGGAACTGCCTGGCCGAGTTTGGCGAGCTGGCGCAGCGGGCTTTCATGCAGGCTTACGGCATCGCTGAGCCCGACGAGCGCAAGCTGGCGGCGCATCTTTGTTTGGATGAGTTTTTCTAGGTCGGGTGGGATGTGAGTTGCTTGGAAGGGGCTAATGCAGAGGTGCATAGGCCAGCAGGATTTGCGGGTGGAAGTCGCTTGTGGCGCTTCCAGGGGCTGCTTGCCGCCGGCCAAGATGGGCTGAACCAGCGACAGATCCCGACCCAAACCAGAACTCCGGCTGCCGAATTTCATTGCCGCGAAGCAGTCATGGGAGTGCGCAGTCGTAGCCGAGGGATCAACGCAGCCACCCGCTGTCTGGACAGGCCACAGCGGGGTGACATCATCTGTAGCGAGGTGCGGCGGTGGCGGACTTTCGGCTGCTGCCCAGCAGGCTACAGCGGGCGCCGGTCCGGCAGGGTTGATGCGCCCACACCGCCTGACGGCGCTCGTCCGAACCGCCTATGGCGTTTCGTCGCAATGGCGAAGCATGGCTGGCTCACCCCCAGGGCGGCTTCAGCGCGGCGTGATACGAAGGTCGCTGAAGTAGCCGGTGGTACCGTCATCCACCCACAGACCGATGGCACCGCCCCTGCCCCCGTAGCGCAGGTCGGACACCTCCAGCGCGGGCTCCGCCGCGTCGCCGACAAAGGCCCGCAGTGACTTGCCCTTGATTTCAAGGCGCAAGCTCGTCCACGTTGCCGGTGCGACGTCGGCACCGCGCTCGTAGCGTCCAGGTGCCGCGCGGCGTGAGGCGTCGAAATGGAAGTCGGGATGCGCGGTGTACTGGATCGCGCGGTCGATTCGCGGCGCTGGTGGCTTTGGCGAAGCCAAGCGACCGTTGGTCATGCGGAGGTAGACCGCTTCGTAGGTGCTGCGATCTTCAGGGATGTGAAAGGCGATGCCGACAAATCCGCGCGCGTCCTTGTCACCCCGGCCGTTCACGGTCGCAGCGATGGCTGTCTGGATCGTTCCGTCGGTGAAGTCGCCCGGCAGCAAGGCAAACGCGGGCTGATTGCCAACCCCACTGGACGTCACCCGTCGTTGCGTGGCGTCGCTCAATTCGACTTTCACCCCCATGCGACCTTCGAAGGTCGTTGGCGAGGCCACCACGTCATGGAGGATCAGGCCTGTGGTGCTGTCGAGGCGGAACTGGCGCTGCGCACTGCGGGCGGGCAAGGCCGACAGGCCCAGCGCTGCGATACCCAGACGAAGCGCCCCTCGGCGCGTCGCGCGGGCAGGAAGAACACAGTTCGATGTCATGGGATCAGTGGGGAGTTGGGCGTTCATCAGAACATGGTGTTGTTGTTGGCTGACTTTTCCGGGACGGGTTGTCCGACGTCCCAGTGCTCGACGATCAGACCGTTCTCGACACGAAAGATGTCCATGTAGGCATGGCCACGATCCTTGGGATCTGCCGGGTTGTCGATGCAGTGGGCGTGAATCACGACCAGGTCGTTCTCGGCGACCGCACGCTTGCGCACACAGCGCAGGCTCCCCTTCTCGACGAATTTGGCGAAGCCCGTGAGGAAGACCTCGCGCCCATCCTTGCCATTTGGGTTGTGCTGAATGTAGGTCTTGGCAGAGATGTACTTCAGGGCGGCTTCAGTTGGCTTGCGTTGGTCGAACGCCAGGTCATAGAAGTCGACCACGACCTTCTTGTTCGCGGCCGTCTTCTGAGGGTCAGCGTGGACGGTTCCGGCAACAAGAGTCGCCAGGATGGCGGTGATCAAGAACCTCAAGGCGTTCCCCATGTGTTGCAATAGAAATGATCCTAAGTGAATCATTACCGCCAACGAGTGCACTCAACTCATTCCTGAAATGCGCAAAATTGAAGCATCCGGGCTGGATCTCAATCTGCTGGTCGCCTTACAGCAGCTGATCAAGCACCAGCAAGTGGCCGCCGCGGCGTACGCCTGCGGGGTCACACCTTCGGCGATGAGTCGTTCTCTGATGCGGCTTCGAAAGTCCCTGGGCGACCCGCTGCTGACGCCGCTGGGACGATCACTGATCCCGACCAACCGCGTGCTGGCGCTGATGCCGGAGCTGGACGACATTCTGAGTCGCATTGACAAGCTCAGCCGGCCAAGCACCTTCGACCCACGGACCAGCGATCGGGCGTTTCGCATCGCCTGCACCGACTACGAGACAGGGATCTTGATTGCCCCGCTCCTGAAGCAGTTTCGGCAAACCGCGCCGGGTGTTCGGGTGCATCTCTTGAACGGTGGCGACCGAGGCGTCGAGGCGCTGGAAAACCAAGCGGCGGAACTGGGCCTGCTGTCCCCGGATGGCGACTACCCTTGGGCCAAACGAAGGCTGTTGCTGAAGGAGAGTTTCGTGACGTTGGTGCCGAAGTCGGCACTTCCGCTGACGAGACAGGGCTACCTGTCGCTGGCGCATGTGGTGGTGGCCACCGAAGAGCCGATCGTCAACCCGGTCGACGCCCGGCTCGGAAGTGACCGCCGCCACATCGCATGCCGCGCTCGCAGTTTTGCCAGCGCCATTGACCTCGCCTGCGCCGCGCATTGCGCCTTCAATGTCCCCACGCGCTTGATCCGTGACATGAAGTTGCCCAAGCATATGGCCGTGGTCGAACCGGTGATCTCGGTGCCGCACTTCGAGGTGGCCATGTACTGGCACTTGCAGACCGACACGGACCCCGGCATGAGATGGATCCGAAGCTGCATCGCGGCGCTGGCTGCATCGATCCAGACCCAGCCGTTGCCCCTGGAGTGAGCGAGCAGTGGACGCCATTTTTTGGGTACTGCTTCAGTTTGAATCCTGAGAAACGGCGGCGCCCGCCTTGTACGGGCTACGCGTCTTCGCCACCGGACCAGGCACCAGGTTTACGATTTCTTCGATGGTCCAGACGCGATCAGCAATGCCGGCTTCCATCGCCGGCGTGACGCGCCACATCTTGTGAGTGCAGCCGAAGTTGTAGAACCTGGCGTGTGATCGGAGCCCGCGGCGGCCCCCACTTCGACCGCAGACCTTGACTGCATCGCCCTGCGCGGAGGGGTCCCGGGCACGCCAGATTCGGCCGACCAGATCCCTAATATCAGCGCGCAGCATCTGCGTTCTGGGTGAGATGCCAGGAAGCCGTCGTTCACCTACGACCGTTGCTGGCCGGGAGCCGCCTCTCGTACTTGCGGTTTGAGCAGCTGGACCCCGCCACCCATTCCCCCACCCAACGCTTCCACATTCCCCGGCCCGCAAACATCCGTTCCTCACCCGGAAGCCCAAGCCGCAGTTCTCCAGCTAAGTCCCGTCGCAGCCCTGCCACCTGCCTGCGCTCATGCGCCGCCAACATCCTGCGCACATCCTTCAACTCGTCCTGCCGCGCTTGCAGTTCTTCATGCGTCCAGTCCCACCACGCCACCGCCTCGATGGAGCTGCCGCTGCCGATCACAGCGTCATGGCCGGTCTTGACGCTCCGCATGATGATGAAGCCATGGCCCAGCCAGACGTCGTGGCCGATGCTGACGCGCTGCAAGCGGCGCCAGTGGAAGAGCTCGGCGTCGTCCGCGCCGAAGCCTTCTCCGTACATGCTGCCGCGGTAAAGGAAGTGGTGCAGACAGGGGCGCTCTGGCTGCAAGTAATAACGTCGGTCGGTGTCGGTGTCGGTGTCGGCGCTCCGGCTCGAATGAGCGTCAAGAATTGCTGCTGGCCTCGCCCCAAGCGTCTGAGCCAAGCGCCTAAGTCAAGCGAGAAGTCTGTCCTGACAAGGGGAATTCCGGATGAGTCGACCGGTCCAGGTTCGTCAAACTTGCGGTGGGGCCGTTGAGTTTCCTGTCCATGTGCCGGCGGGAGTTGCTGCACGGCGGTGCTAAGACCGGGGGCGAGCCCGGCGCAACTCAGAGGGAGGAAGCAACCATGAACACCCGTGCTTTGAGGATCTGGGGGCGGCCGGCGTTAGGTTTTGGCGGCCGATGGCGTGGCTCTCACCTGCGCTCTGCGCTTGCTGCGTCGGTCGTGCTTGGTGCCGGCGCGCTGGCCTGCCAAGGCGTCCATGCCCAGCAGGCCACGCCCGCTGAAGCCTCGAGCCTACAGCGCAACAATGCGCGGCTGATGCTCGACTACCAAACCGTGCGTGTGCAGGGGGACAGTCCCATTGATCTGGTGGGCTTTCATGTCTACGTGCCGGTGACCGAGGGCGTCTCCGTGGGGGCCGGACTGATGGGGCCGCTGATCGCCGGACAGTACGGGGGCTTCATGGGGGCCAGCGTCGGCATCCAGGGGCGTTTCCGCCTGGGCGGCCCTGTGGTGGCTCTGGCGGCATTGGCGGCCGGGGGTGGCGCCGGTGGACGCAGCCCCGAGCACGCCAAGAAGCTGTCTGGCACGGGCAGCTTTGTGCGCGGACAGCTGGCACTGGGCTATGACGCCGGCGACTTCATGGTCGGCGCTGGCATGTCCAGCATCAAATTCCGTCGCTCGCTCATCGACAGCAGCCAGCTCAATCTCTTCCTGGACATCCCCTTCAGCTACCTCAGCGGCTCGTATGCACAGCGCGGCCAGCCGCTGTCGGGCGCGGACGACCAGCGCGCCGCCCAGGAGATGGGCGAAACCATGCTGAGCGTCTCGCTGGACAACTACCGCCAGCTCCGCGCCCAGGGCAGCTACACCGGCACGGTGCGCACGGGGGAGTTCCAGTTCTCGCATTTCCTGACGCCGGACCTGTTCTGGTTCGCCAATTTCGCCAGCGCCTACGCCGGCCTGCCCACCTACAACCAGCTCCTTGGCGGCGTCGGCTGGCGTTGGCGCTTGGCGCCGTCCTGGCGGCTCTACGCCCAGCTCGGCGTGGGCTCTGGCGGTTACGCGCCGGAGCAGATCGATACCGGCCCGGGCCTGCTGGTCTATCCCAAGCTCTCGGCCGAATTTGCCCTGGGCAAGAACCTGGGCCTGGCGTTTTCGGCGGGTTACCTCAGTGCGCCCAAGGGCAGCTCGCGCAACCCGACCTATGGCCTGACGCTGACCCGGCACCTGCGCTCGGGCCAGGGCGGCGACGCCGCACCGGCCCCGGCCAGTTATGAGGGCATGCGCATCACATTGCTGCACCAGTCGGACACCCAGCTGCGCTTCCGCGATGTCGACCGGCCCGCCCTGCACATGCTGGGCCTGCAGATCGACATGCCCGTGAGCGAGCGCTGGTACCTGCCGCTGCAGGCCTCGGCGGCCTACACGTCCTACCTCGGCTATCCCGGCTACGCCGAGATCTTTGCGGGCCTGGGTGTACAGACCAAGCTGGCGCCCGGGGAACGCGTGCAGGCATTTGGACAACTGATGGCGGGCGCCAACGTGCATGGCAAGGGCGCCAAGTTCAACGCCGGCCTGCGCTACCTGCTGGACGAGCGCCTGGCCGCCAGCCTCAGCGGCGGCCGCATCCAGGCCCGCAGTGCCAGCGGCGGGCGCTACAGCGCCAACAACCTGGTGATCGGGCTGGACTATCGGTTTTCGGTGCCGACCCGCTGAGGCGCCCACGGGAACTCGTAGTTGACTTGTTCAGCCTGCGGTCCAGCGGTCATGGAGGCGTGTGCGGTGTGTGAGCCGCCCTGGCAATCTCGGAGGCCCCTTGGCTTGAGGCGACGCTGAACAATCTGGCGATTTACAAGCTGCCCTGGAGCGATTGGATGGACTCGTCGCCGCGGCTGTTTGCGATCGCTGCATTCCCGCGATCTGGCAGGTTCTGCATCGGAGCTGTGGAAACTTGCCAAATCCGCCGTGCTGAGCGATGCCTTGAAATCAGCCTATCCCAAAGCTTGGCAGGGGTTCGACCTGTCGCTGGCTGCCCAGGTCAGCCAGCGCGAAACAAGACTGCGAAGACCAAGGGCCTTCGGCCCCAGCCCGAGCTCTATCCCGTCTCAACCCAGATCCCACGGCGCCGTCTCCCCGGCAAAGCGCGCCGCCAGAAAGTCCACCAGCAAGCGCAAGGCCAATGCTTGATGCTGACGCGAGAGATAGATGGCGTAGATGCCCATTTCCTCGGGCTCGTGATCGGGCAGCAGGGGTAGCAGGCGGCCGCTGCGCAGATCGTCGCCGACGTAGTAGGTGGGCAGCATGCCAATACCGGCGCCGCTCAAAACGGCACGGCGCAGCACGGCGGTTTCGTTGGTGTGAAAGCGCCAGTTCACCGGAACCTGGACCATTTCACCGTTTCGCGTGAAGCTGTATTGCTTGCCGATGCCAAAGGCGTGGCCGATGCAGCGATGCTGGCTCAAGTCTTCGGCGGTGCGCGGCGTGGCGAAGCGCGCCAGATAGCTTGGCGAGGCACACAGTACCGAGCGGCAACGCGCCAGCGGCCTCGCAATCACCGCGGGGTCCAGGTTGTTGGTGATGCGCACGGCCAGATCCACCCGCTCAGAGACCAGGTCGGCCGCTTTGTCGCCCACCGACAGCACGATCTCCACTTGCTCGTACTGCGCCTGAAAGTCCAGCAGCGCCGAGGTGAGCTGGGCCTCGGCAAAGGAGCTGGCCGTGGTCACCCGCAGCACGCCCGCAGGCTCCCGCATGCGTTCGGCGGCGATGTGCTGGGCTTCTTGCGCGAGGTCGAGCAGCTGCCTGCATGAGGGCAGGGCCGCCAGCCCGGCATCCGTGAGGCTGATTTTTCTCGTGGTGCGGTGGAGCAGGCGCGCACCGAACCAGTCCTCGATGGCGGCGAGATAGCGGCTGACCATCGCCACCGACATCTCCAGATGCTCAGCGGTCTGGGTCAGGCTGCCGCGATCCGCGACTTCTACAAACACACGCACAGCGGTCAGTCGGTCCATTGGGTTGATTCGGTCGATTCGGTCGATTCGCGCAATAAACAATCAATGAATGGCTACTTTATCTGCGTTTGACGAAAAACTAAAGTTCGACCTGTCCCAAGCAAGTAAGCAAACAAACCAGCTTCCATTCACGGAGATCAATCACCATGTTCAAGCTCAACAGCATCGCCCGTTTCGTATTCCCAGCCCTGACGCTCGGCGTTTTGGCCGCCACCGGCGCTGCGGCGCAGACCGCGGCACCCTTGGCGGTGAAGGTCTACAACGCCGACGGCAACAGCTTCAACGTCAACGCCGTGGTCGTCAGCGGCCAGACCGAAGCCCTCGTGATTGACACGGGCTTCACTCGTGCCGACGCCCTGCGTGTGGCCGCCAATGTGCTCGACAGCGGCAAGACCCTGAAGACCATTTTCATCAGCAATGCCGATCCGGACTTCTACTTCGGCGCCGAAGTGCTCAAAGGCATCTTCCCCAATGCCCAGGTTCTGACCACCCCGGCCGTGCGCGAGAAGCTGCAGGCCAAGCTGGCAGGCAAAGTGACTTTCTGGTCGCCCAAGATGGGTGCCAATGCACCGCAAAAACCTATCGTTCCCGAGCTGCTGCAGGGCACGACCCTGAAGGTGGACGGCGAGACCATCGAAGTGCGCGGCACCGTGGGTGAACTGGCCCATCGTCCTTATGTGTGGATCCCGTCCATCAAGACCATCGCCGGCAACATCGCCATTTTCGGCAACAAGCATGTGTGGACGGCTGACACGCAAAAGGCCAGCGAGCGTGCGGCCTGGTTGGTTCAGCTGGATGAGATGGAAGCGCTCAAGCCCGCGATGGTCGTGCCTGGTCACATGGCGCCCGGCACCGCACTGGACACCAGCACCATTGCCTACACGCGCAGCTATCTGCTGCGCTTCAACGCCGAGGCCATCAAAGCCAAAACCGGCGCTGAGCTGATCGAGGCGATGAAGAAGGCCTACCCCCAAGCGGGCGAGGGCATCGCGCTCGACATCAGTGCCAAGGTCGCCAAGGGCGAAATGCAGTGGTGATCGGCTGAGCCTTGCGCCGCGTACACCTGCTCACCCTGCCACACAGAACAGTTGTCGAATCATGAACAAGACCCGCTTGCACTACATCCATGACCCTTTGTGTGGCTGGTGCTACGGCGTCGCCCCCTTGGTGAAGGCGGCCCGTGAAGTCATTCCCGTGCTCCCTCGGGGCGGCGGGATGATGACGGGCGCGCGGCGCCAGCGCGTAACGCCCGAGTTGCGCAGCTTCGTGATGGCGCATGACGTGCGCGTGGCGCAGCTCAGCAGCCAGCGTTTCGGTGAGGGCTATCAAGAAGGCTTGCTGCGCGACGCGACGGCCGTGTTCGATTCCGAGCCGCCGACCGCCGCCATGCTGGCCGCCGAGGCGATGGCGGGGCGAGGGCTGGACCTGCTCGCGCAGCTACAGACCGCGCACTATGTCGACGGCGTGCGCATCGCCGACCGTGCGGTTCTGATCGAGGTGGCCGCTGCCATCGGCCTGGCCGCCAGTGGTTTTGCGCAAGCCTTGGATCAGCAGCTGGGCGAGCCGGTGCAGGCGCACATCAAAGACACCCGCGCCTTCATGGCTCAGGTGGGCGCACAGGGCTTTCCAAGCATGGTGCTTGAAACGGAAGGCGGCTTGCAAACCGTGGACGTCTCCAGCTATCTGGGGCGCCCTCAGGAGTTCCAGGCCTGGCTGCGTAGCCGCAGCCCCAGCATCCAAGCAGCACCTGCGTTTGGATGTGGCGCGGACGGCTGTGCCATTTGAAGCGACTTCAGAGAGCTCTCATGAAAACCAATCTGCAGATCATCGCTGACCACTATGCGGCTTCAGCACGCCAGGATGTCGTCGGCATGATGCTGGACGTCGCGCCCGATGTGGCTTGGACCGAGATGGCTGGCTTTCCCTGCGCCGGTACCTGGATCGGCATCGAGCAGGTCATCGAACAGGTGTTCAAGGTGCTGGGCCGCGACTGGGAGGGGTACACCTTTTCACTGGACCAGTTGATCGACGGCGGCGAGCAGATCGTGGCCGTTGGCAGCTATCAGGGCACGTACCGGAAGACCGGCAAAGCGATGCAGGCGCGCACGACGCATGTGTGGCGCCTTGCTGCGGGCAAGATCGTCGGTTTCGAGCAGTTCACCGACACCTTGCGGGTCGCGCAGGCCATGCGGGGTTGATGTCGCGGGGACCAGCGCACTGGCCTAGGGTCCTCGCAGGCTGGCCTCCAAGGCAGCAAGCTCCTCGCTGAGCGTGCCTCTGCTGCGAAAGTGGCGACCGGCCTTTCCGTACCAATACTCCGCGTCTTCAAGGTCGCCTTCCTGCACATGCAGCAGGGCGTGCAGCCACGCTGCGGTGCTGGATTCATCGTCCTGAACCAGGTTGTGAGCCTCGTTCCACTTGCCTTCGCGCATCAGCGCAAGGATGTGGGTCAATGGCTGCATGAGTCTCCCTTCGCGCTCTGGTCTGAAGCTTCCCTGCCCATGCAGGGTCGCGGCCTCAGAACATGGCGATGGTAAGTGCAGCTTCGTTGCCGGTGTCAGCCCTCCCTGATGGCGGCACCGTGCGCATCCGTCCGAGAGCAAGCTCCCGTCGCAACGCTCAGGCAAGGCTCAGGAAGCGGCCACCGCCGACTGCCTTCGAGAGTGCGCGGCCAACATCTTGCGCACATCCTTCAGTTCGTCCTGGCGCGCTTGCAGCTCTTCGTGGGTCCAGTCCCACCAGGCCACGGCTTCGATGGCGCTGCCAATGGCCGGCGTGAAGCGCGGCCGAATCGCGCGGCAGGGGTTGCCGGCAGCGATGGTCCAGGCGGGCACGTCGCGGGTGACGATGCTGCCGCTGCCGATGACGGCGCCGTGGCCGATCTTGACGCCGGGCATGACGATCACGCCATGGCCCAGCCAGACATCGTGGCCGATGCTGACGCGCTGCAGGCGGCGCCAGTGGAAGAGCTCGGCGTCATCCGCGCCGAAGCCTTCGCCGTACATGCTGCCGCGGTAGAGGATGTGATGCAGGCAGGGGCGCTCGACCGGGTGGAAGCCGGGGTTGATGCGCACCATATTGGCGATGTTGACGAACTTGCCGATGTCGGCGGCCATGACCTCGGCGTGGTGGCCGATGTAGCTGTAGTCGCCGAAGACGCTGTGCTCGATGCGGGTGCTGGCGCCGACTTCGCACCAGCGGCCAAATGAGCTGTCGCGGACGATGGCGTCGCTGGCCAGGGTGGGCGCCTCGCTCAGACGCACCGGTGCCGGCAGGTTGTGGGCGGCGATGTGATAACTCGTCATCAGATCAGCACCTTGCGAATGCGCGCCGAGACCAGGTCGATGGCGGTGACGAAGGCGATGATGATCAGCATCACCGCCGCCGTGTGGGCGTACTGGAAGCTGCGGATCACTTCGTAGAGGATGACGCCAATGCCACCAGCGCCGACCATGCCCACGACCGAGGCCGAGCGCACATTCGACTCAAAACGGTAGAGCGTGTAGCTGACCCAGAGCGGCATGACCTGCGGAATCACGCCGTAGACGATTTCTTCCAGCGCATTGGCGCCGGTGGCGCGGATGCCTTCCACCGGCCGGGGGTCGATGGACTCGACCGCCTCCGAGAACAGCTTGGCCAAGATGCCCGTGGTGTGCACCCACAAGGCCAGCACGCCGGCGAAGGGCCCCAGGCCGACGGCGACGATGAAGATCATGGCGAACACCATCTCGTTGATGGCGCGTGCGGCGTCCATCAGGCGCCGCACCGGCTGGTGCACCCAGGCCGGCGTGATGTTCGACGAACTGAGCAGGCCGAATGGCACGGCGCAGACGACCGCCAGCAAAGTGCCCCAGAGCGCCACCTGCACCGTCACCACCATCTCGGCCACATAGGTGCGCCAGTCCGTGAAGTCGGGCGGGAAGAACTCGCGGGCCAGGCTCACCATATTGGCCGAGTCGGCCCAGAGCGCGCCCGGGCGCATGTCGGCGCCACGCCAGGCCCAGGCGAACAGCGCCAGGGCCAGGCCCCAGCCGACCAAGCTCATGAGCCCGGCCCGCGGCAGGCCGCCACTGGGGTCCGTGGGGGCCTTGGGTGAAACGGCGGTGCTGGTGGTGGTGCTGCTCATGGCGTGGGGGCGTCGTGGTGGGGACGGGCGGCTGCCCTATTGCTTACTTGGCCTGGGCCAGCTGGGCGTTCAGCTCGGCCAGCTTCTTCTGGATCTCAGCCAGCTTGGCTTGCTTGGCGGCCGGGTCGAGCTTGTCGTCGTTTTCGAGCTTGGCCTTGTCCTTGAACAGCTCGAGCTGGCGGAAGGGCACCAGCTGCTTGTTGCTGGATTCATTGAAGACGCCGAAGGTCAGCTTGGCCAGGTTGGCCAGCTCACGCTTGGAGGCTTCGGATTCGCCGCGGCCGTAGCTCATGAAGAAGGTCTTGAGCTTGGCCTTCATATCGGCCGGCAGGTCGGCACGCCAGAGCATGGGGTCGGCCGCGATCAGGGGCGACTTCCAGAGGATCTGGATGTTCTTGGCCTTCTCGGCTTCGCGCTTCTGAAACTTTTCCCAGACTTCGGTGTTGGTGATGGCCACGTCCACTTGTTTGGCTGCGGTCGCCATCAAGTTGGACTCATGGTTGCCCGAGCGGCTGGATTTGTAGTGGGTCTTGGGGTCGATGCCGTTGAGGGCGTAGAGGTAGTAGCCCGGCACCAGGGTGCCCGAGGTGGACTGCGGGTCACCGGCGCCGTAGTTGTATTCGCGCTGGCTCTTGAGCACCTGCTCGACGCTCTTGATGCCGCTCTCTTTGTGCGTGATCAGCAGCGAGTGATACCCCAAAGCGCCATCGGCATAGCTGGTCTGTGCGAACACCTCGCCACCGGCGCGGTCCACGGCTTCCATGCCGGACTTGTTGCCCATCCAGGCCATCTGCACCTTGTTGAAGCGCATGGCTTCGATGATGCCGGTGTAGTCGTTGGCGAAGAAGGCCTTGACCTTGTAGCCGGTCTTGGCTTCCATATCGGCCAGGATGGGGGCCCAGTCGGCCTTGAGGTGGGAGGCGGATTCGGTCGAGATGATGCCGAAATTGATGTCCTGAGCCTGGGCCAGGGTGGCCGCCAGCAGGGTGCCGGTGGCGAGCAAGAGCTTGCGGATCATGGGGTTCTCTCCAAATGAAAAATGGCGGGGTCGAAAGGGGGCTCAGGCCGCCACGGGCAGCGGCGCGCTGTGCGGTGCGGCTGCTGGGGCCGCGCTGGGCAGGGGCATGGGCTGGCTGACCAGCGCCGCGCCCTCGTGCGGCAGGGCCGGGGCGTCGGCGTCGCTGGCATAGAGCTCGTTCAGGAAGGCCGGGTTCAGGGCGCTGCTGGGGCCGTCATAGACGACCCGGCCTTCGCGCATGGCGACCACGCGCTGGCAGTAGCGCAGCGCCACATCGACCTGGTGCAAGGACACCAGCACCGTGCAGCCATGCTCGCGGTTGACGCGGGCCAGCATGTCCATGACCTTGCGTGAGGATTCCGGGTCCAGCGAGGCGATCGGCTCATCGGCCAGCACCACCTTGGCGCCCTGCACCAGGGCGCGGGCGATTGCGGCGCGCTGCTGCTGGCCGCCCGAGAGCGTGGAGGCGCGCTGAAAGGCATAGTCGTCTATACCAACTTCGGCCAGCGCTTGCAGGCCGGCGGCGCGTTCGCTGCGCGTGAACCACTGCAGCAGGCTGCGGTGCAGGGGAATGCGGTGCAGCTGGCCGGTCAACACATTGTTCAGCAGCGTCATGCGGCCGACCAGATTGAATTGCTGGAAGACAAAGCCGATCTGGGCGCGCACGCTGCGGATATTGCCGGCGATGCGGCCTTGCGACTGCACCAGCTGGCCCATCACGCGCAGCTCACCGGAGCTGGCGTCGCCGGCGACGAAGCCGGACAAATGGCGCAGCAAGGTGGACTTGCCCGAGCCCGAAGCGCCGATCAGCGCCACCATCTCGCCTGGACGCAGCTGCAGGCTGACGCTGTCCAAGGCCCGTCGTGCGCCAAAGCTCTTGCTCAGCGCTGTCACTTCGATTGCATGCATGCCGCACCTCGCTCTTTCGCTCAAGGGCATCCTGAAGCGGCGACAAGCCGTCAGGAGCTGGGGCGATGCTAGGCAGCTTGTGTGAAAGATTCGTGGCGGGGCGGCGTCGGCGCGGTGACGTTGGCTGGATGACTGTCTTCGGCACGAAGCAGCCGTTAAAGGCTGGACTTGTGCCAAGGGGCGTCGGGCGAGTGCTTCCGCTCATGTCCTCCGGCCTGTGCTTCGCCCAGGCCTCCCCCTTTACTTCGCTTCAGCACTCACCCGACACCCCTTGTCAGGTCCACCGCTCGGCGTTTTCGTCGAATGAGCGCGGCCTCGCTGGATCGGGACGGCTGGGTGCTCTGCGAAGTGAAGTCAAGGAGGAGACCCCAGCCGCAGGGTGGGGTCGGGGGACATGAACGGAGCAGAGTGCCCAGTCGGCCCGATCACCGCCGGACTCAACGGCTGCTTTGTGCCGGTTCCAGCCGTCCTCAGGCCTTGATCTGCAGCAAGCGCGAGATCTGCCCTGCCGCGTCGAGCAGGCGTGGCAGGGTCTGCTCCAGCAGCTGCTCGGGCGAGCGGCGGTTCACTTGCGAGCCGACATTGAGTGCGGCGATGACATGACCTTTGCGATCGGTGATGGGCGCGGCCAGGGACACGAGGCCGTCTTCCAGCTCCTGGTTGACCAGGCACCAACCTTGGCGGCCGGCCTGCGCAATGCGCTCGCGCAAATCGGGCAGATTGGCCACGGTCCGAGAGGCCAGGGGCGTGATGTTCAGCTGGCCCAGCTGTGCATCCAGCGCCGGCGGGGGCAGGCTGGCCAGCAGGATGCGGCCCATGGACGTACACCAGGCCGGCAGGCGGCTGCCCACGCCGAGGTTGATGCTCATGATCTTGCGTGCCGGCACGCGCAGCACATAGACGATGTCCTGACCCTCCAGCACCGCGGCCGAAACACTCTCGTTCAGCTCGGCGGCCAGCTGCTGCATCACTGGCTCGGCAAACTGCCAGAGCGGCTGCGAGGACAGGTAGGCAAAGCCGAGGTCGAGGATCTTGGGCGTCAGCGCGAACAAGCGGCCGTCGCTCTTGACATAACCGAGCGTTTCCAGGGTCAGCAGGATGCGCCGGGCGCCAGCGCGGGTGAGGCCGCAGCGGCGTGAGACCTCGGTCAGGGTCTGGCGCGGTGCGGTGGCATCAAAAGCGCGGATCACCGACAGGCCGCGCGCGAAGGACTGCACATAGCTGTCCCCGGGTTTGGGCGCGAGTTCGGGCGCGGCGTTGTCATTCATGGCCGGCAGTATAGGCAGGAGCTTCGGCTCACCCTTGCGGGGCAGCGGGGCCTTGTCAGCGGCGGCAGTGAGCGGCGCTGGGTGACCCAAGTCAGGGCGGGCAAAAACTGGCTAACATCGCGCCCGCAGTCTTTCCCAAGCGAGGAGTTTTTTCATGGCCATGGATGTAGTCGATTTTGAAATCAAGGGCGCCGAGATGCAGTTCGTCGAGGTCGAGCTCGACCCGGGCGAGGCCGCCATCGGCGAAGCCGGCAGCATGATGTTCATGGATGCCGCCATTAATATGGACACGGTGTTCGGTGATGGTGCGGCCAACCAGGGTGGCTTCTTCGGCAAGCTGCTCGGCGCCGGCAAGCGCTTGATCACGGGCGAGTCGCTGTTCACGACCATCTACACCAACAACGGCAGCAGCAAGCAGCGTGTCGCCTTCGCCGCGCCTTACCCGGGCAAGATCTTGCCCATGGACTTGCGCCAGCTCGGCGGCACCCTGATCTGTCAGAAGGACGCCTTCCTGTGCGCAGCGCGCGGCGTGTCTCTGGGCATCGCCATCCAGCAGAAACTGGGCACCGGCTTCTTTGGCGGTGAAGGCTTCATCATGCAAAAGCTGGAAGGCGACGGCATGGCTTTTGTGCATGCCGGCGGCACCGTGGTGCGCCGCACGCTGGCGCCCGGCCAGACCCTGCTGGTCGACACCGGTTGCGTGGTGGCCTACACGCCCAGCGTGGATTTCGAGATCCAGTATGTGGGCAAGATCAAGACCGCACTGTTCGGCGGTGAGGGCTTGTTCTTGGCCAAGCTGACCGGCCCGGGTGAGATCTGGCTGCAGAGCCTGCCTTTCTCGCGCCTGGCTTCGCGCATCTTTGCTGCCGCGCCTCAGAACGGTGGCCGCAAGGAAGAAGGTTCGGTGCTGGGCGGTTTCGCAGCCGGCGCCGCTGGTGTCGGCATCCTGGGTGGCCTGCTCGGCGGCGACGACGAGTAAGCTGGGGGCGGTCGAAGCGCAGCCCATTCAAGAAAAGCGGCCGAGGGCCGCTTTTTTTTGGTGAACGGGTGAACAAGTGAACGGGTGAACAAGGCACCCCGATCGAAAGCTCCATCCACGATTCACCCATTCACCCATTCACCCATTCACCCATTCACCCATTCACCCGTTCACTTCTCCTCCTCCCCCCCACCCATGCCCGTCCAATCCTTCAGCCGCGTCGCCGATGCCTTCTGGCGCGCGGCCGCCTACTGCCTGCATCCGCGGGTGATCGCCTTGTCCCTGCTGCCCTTGCTGCTGGCCGCGGCCTTGGCGCTGGGCCTCGGTTATTTCTTCTGGGAGCAGGCGGTGGCTGGGGTGCGCGCCACGCTGGAGTCCTGGCGCTTGATCGAAACCCTGCTGGGCTGGCTCAGCTATGTCGGTCTGGGCGGTTTCCGCTCGGCCTTGGCACCTTTGCTGGTGCTGGCCCTGAGCTTGCCGGTGGTGGTGGTGCTGAGCCTGCTGCTGGTGGCTCTGCTGCTGACGCCGACCGCGGTCAATCTGGTCGCCCAGCGCCGCTTTCCGCTGCTGGAGCGCAAGCGGGGTGCAGTTTTTGTGCAGTCGCTGCTCTGGTCCCTGGGCCACGCGGCCCTGGCCTTGCTGGCCTTGCTGATCAGCCTGCCTTTCCTGTTCATCCCGCCCTTGGTGCTGATCTTGCCGCCGCTGATTTGGGGCTGGCTTGGCTACCGGGTGTTCGCATACGACGCGCTGGCCGAACATGCCTCGGTGGCCGAACGGCGCCAGCTGCTGCGTCTGCACCGCCTGCCTTTGCTGGGTCTGGGCCTGCTGACCGGTTACCTGGGCGCGGCCCCGGCCGCCATCTGGGCCTTCGGTGTGATGGCCGTGGCCCTGGCTCCTTTGTTGATCCTGGTGTCGATCTGGCTCTACACCTTGATCTTTGCCTTTTCTTCGCTGTGGTTCAGCCATTACTGCCTAGCCGCACTCCAGGAGCTGCGCCAGAGCCGCAGCACCGGCGCCGCCCCCGTCGAACTGCTGACGCCCATCCCATCCCTGCCTAGGCAAGAAGAGTCATGAAAATCGGTTTGATCATCATTGGCGACGAAATCCTGTCCGGCAAGCGCCAGGACAAGCATCTGTCCAAGTTCATCGAGATCCTGGCCGCGCGCGGCATGAGCTTGGACTGGGCTCAGTACTTGGGCGACGACCGCGCCTACATCAGCGCCCGGCTGCGTGAGGCCTTCGCCAGCGGCGACCTGGTGATCAGCTGTGGCGGTATCGGCGCCACGCCCGACGACCACACCCGCCAGGCCGCTGCGGCCGCACTGGACCGCGAACTGCTGCTGCACCCGGAGGCGCGCGCGCTGATTTGGGAACGCATCCAGAACATGGCGGCGGAGAAGGGCGAGACGGTCGACCCCGAGCACCTCGACACCCTGCGCCGCCTGGAGATGGGTGTGTTTCCGGTCGGCGCCGACATCGTTCCCAACCCCTTCAACAAGATCCCGGGTTTTTCGGTCGGCACGGTCTATTTCGTGCCCGGCTTCCCGGTCATGGCCCATCCGATGATGGAGTGGGTGCTGGACCAGCGGCACGCCGATCTACAGCGCCCGGTGCAGCGCCAGGAACTGTCCCTGATCGTCCAGGGGGCGATGGAGGCCAGCCTGACACCGCTGATGGAACGGGTGGAAGCGGAGTTCCCCGGCATCAAGGTCTTCAGCCTGCCCAGCGTGGATCACCCGCAGTGGGGTCGCCACATCGAGCTGGGCGTCAAAGGCCCGGCCGAACAGATGGACGCGGCCTACCAAGCACTGAAAAGTGGCGTGATCCAATTTGGTGCTGTCGTGAGCACCGAGTTGGTGCGATGAGCGGCGCCGAATTGCACCGTTTTGGTGATTGAACGTGAAAACTCGCTCGCTCGCCCGGTTCCAGAGCCTGGGGTCGGACCATAATCCCGCAGCTTCGGCGGCTCTGTGCGCCGGCGCGGTGCGGCAGCTCGTGCTGTGTGCCCGTCTGCATGCGCAGTGCGCACCGGAGTGCCGTAAGTTGGCACACAAACTGCTTTATTGAACTGGCGCGGCCTGTGTCTTACGGCGCAGTGCCAGCCAAACAAATACCTACGCATCCGCAAGCTTTCTCCCGCTACTTACCCGTTTAGGAGTTTCTGATGGCCAAGACCGTCGCCGACGTGATGAAGATCGTCAAGGAAAACGAAATCAAGTTCGTTGATTTCCGTTTCACCGACACCCGCGGCAAGGAGCACCATGTGTCGGTGCCCGTGTCCCACTTCGACGAAGACAAGTTCGTCTCCGGCCATGCCTTCGACGGTTCGTCCATCGCCGGCTGGAAGGGCATCGAAGCCTCGGACATGCTGCTGATGCCCGATCCGAACACGGCCAATATCGACCCCTTCTTCGAAGAGCCGACGCTGATCCTGTCCTGCGACGTGGTCGACCCGGCCGATGGCAAGGCCTATGAGCGCGACCCGCGTTCGCTGGCCAAGCGCGCCGAAGCCTATCTGAAGGCTTCGGGCCTGGGCGACACCGCCTTCTTCGGCCCTGAGCCTGAATTCTTCATCTTTGACTCGGTGCGCTGGGGCAATGACATGTCCGGCGCGTTCTTCAAGATCGAGTCGGAAGAGGGCGCCTGGAACACCGGCAAGGAATACGACCATGGCAACTCGGGCTACCGCCCGACCGTCAAGGGCGGCTACTTCCCCGTGCCCCCGGTCGACAGCGGCCAGGACATGCGCTCGGAGATGTGCCTGATCTTGGAACAGCTGGGCATCCCGGTTGAAGTGCACCACCATGAAGTGGCCAACGCCGGCCAGATGGAAATCGGCACCCGTTTCAGCTCCCTGGTCGAGCGCGCCGACTGGACGCAGCTGCAGAAGTACGTGGTCGCCAATGTGGCCCATGCCTATGGCAAGACCGCCACCTTCATGCCCAAGCCCCTGGTCGGCGACAACGGCTCCGGCATGCACGTGCACCAGTCGGTCTGGAAGGACGGCAAGAACCTGTTCGCCGGTGACGGCTATGCCGGTCTGAGCGATTTCGCCCTGTATTACATCGGCGGCATCATCAAGCACGCCCGCGCCCTGAACGCCATCACCAACCCCGGTACGAACTCGTACAAGCGTCTGGTGCCTGGCTACGAAGCGCCGGTCAAGCTGGCTTACTCGGCCAAGAACCGCTCGGCCTCGATCCGCATTCCTTACGTGGCCAACCCCAAGGGTCGTCGCGTCGAGGCACGCTTCCCCGATCCTTCGGCCAACCCCTACCTGTGCTTCGCGGCACTGCTGATGGCCGGTCTGGACGGCGTGGAAAACAAGATCCATCCGGGCGAAGCCGCCACCAAGGATCTGTACCACCTGCCGCCGGAAGAAGACGCGCTGGTGCCCACCGTCTGCCACAGCCTGGACCAGGCCCTGGAAGCGCTGGACAAGGACCGTGCCTTCCTGACCAAGGGTGGCGTGTTTACCGATGCTTACCTTGACGCCTACATCGATCTGAAGATGCAGGAAGTGACCCGTCTGCGCATGGCCACGCACCCGGTCGAGTTCGATATGTACTACGCACTGTGATGGCTGCCGGCCGCCAGCGTGCTGATCGGTGCGCTGAAGGCCGGGCTTTCACGAGCCGCCAGGCTCATCTCGAAGGACGGCTCAGGCCGTCCTTTTTCGTGGCCGCTGCGTTTGCCGGCCTTCGGCCGCGCACTTGCGCGCTTGGCCCGGCCGCGCTTGGGCCACAATCGCGCCATGTTGAACCGATCTGCTCCGCCGATGCCCGCCTATCGCAAGACGCGCCGCATGACGCGCCGCACGGATCCGCTGGTTTGGGCCGTTTGCTCGCTGGCGGTCTGGGCCGCCGCGGCGCAGGCCCAGGGCACGGTCTACCGTTGCCCCGGCCCGCCGGTGCTCTACACCGACGCCGTGTCGGCCAAGGAAGCCCAGGAGAAGGGCTGCCGCACGATCGAGGGCTCGCCCATCACCATCCTGCAGGCCCCCAAGCCGCGGGCGGCCGGTACCGGAAATGCAGGCCGTGCTGATGCCACGCCACCGGCGCGCGCCAGCAGCGACGGCGGCCGGGTCGACCCCAACCAGCAGCGCAGCCGCGACGGAGAACGTCGGCGTGTGCTGGAAACCGAGCTGCGCGAGGCCGAGGAACGCCTGGCCGCGACGCAGCGTGAATACGCCGGCGGCAACGCCGAGCGACGTGCCGATGAGCGCAACTACCAGCGCTACCTGGACCGCATGGCCGAACTCAAAGCCAGCATCGCGCGCCAGGAAAGCGACGTCGCGGCGCTCAAACGCGAAATCAGCAAGCTGCCGTCCTGAGGCCCGGTGTATCGCGCCGGCTCCGGGGCCGCGCAGCCGCACTCAGGAGTTGTTGTCATGAGCCCAAGCGCTCCCATGTCACTCGGGGCTATTCAAGCGTCCGAGCGCACCCCGCCGGCCTTTGATGCTCTGGACATGCTGGCCACCATGGTGGCCGTGGTCCGGCCCGATGGCGAATGCCTGTTCGCCAACACGGCCTTCGAAAACGTCATGGGCCTGTCGCGCCGTGCCGTGCAGCGCAGCAGCCTGTATGACTGGTTTGCCGAAGCCGGCCGCCTGCGTGACACGGTCGAGGGCGTGGCCCGCAATGCTTATTCCAGCAGCCGCTTCGATGCCTTGCTGCGCCGCGGCGTGCGGCCGCACGAGGTGCTGGTGCCGGTGCACGTGATCGTCTCGCAGCTGGAGGCCGGCTCGGCCACGCCGCGCGGTGGCGACCTGGTCTTGATCGAGCTGATCGAGAACGCCCAGCAGACTCGGCAGGACCGCGAGGAGCGCACGCTCGACCAGGTGCAGGCGACCAAGGAGCTGACGCGCAATCTGGCGCACGAAATCAAGAACCCGCTGGGTGGCATCCGCGGCGCCGCGCAGCTGCTGGCCATGGAGCTGGCACCCACCGAGTTAGGCCCTGAGCTCAGCGAGTACACCCAAGTCATCATCCATGAGGTCGATCGCCTGCAAAGCCTGGTCGACCGCCTGCTCGCGCCGCACCGCCACGCGCCGGTGGTGGCCGATGTCAACATCCACGAGGTTTGCGAGCGGGTGCGAGCCCTGGTGCTGGTCGAGCACCCGCGTGGCCTGGTGATCAAGCGCGACTACGACACCTCGCTGCCCGATTTCCGCGGCGACCGCGAACAGCTGATCCAGGCCGTGCTCAACATCGTGCAAAACGCCGCCCAGGCCTTGCAATCCCGCATGGCGGCCGGTGATGCCTCCATCACCTTGCGCACACGGGTGGCGCGCCAGGTGACCATTGGTAAGCAGCGCTGGCGCTTGGCATTGGAATTGCATGTCGAGGACAACGGCCCCGGAATTCCGGCCGAGATTCGTGATCGCATCTTCTTTCCCCTGGTGTCGGGGCGAGAGGGTGGTTCCGGCCTCGGCCTGACGCTGGCGCAGACGATCGCCCAACAGCACCAAGGCATGATCGACTGTGAAAGCGAACCGGGCCGGACCGACTTTCGCATCACCTTGCCCCTGCCCTAGAGGGAACCAGCCGCATGAAATCCATCTGGGTTGTCGACGACGATCATTCCATCCGCTTCGTGCTGGAGAAGGCCTTGAGCCGCGAGGGCCTGCCCGTGCGCACCTTCAGCAACGCCCGCGATCTGCTGGCCGCGCTGGAGGAGGACAGCCCGCAGGTGCTGGTGTCCGACATCCGCATGCCCGGAGGCTCAGGTCTTGACCTGCTCGCCAAGGTCAAGGCCCGCCTGCCGCATCTGCCCGTCATCATCATGACGGCCTACTCCGATCTCGACAGCGCCGTGGCGGCCTTCCAGGGCGGTGCGTTTGAATACCTGCCCAAGCCCTTTGACCTGCCGCGTGCGGTCGAGTTGATCCGCCGCGCCCAAGAAGAAAGCCAGCGCGAGGCCGTGGCCGACGAGGCCGCCGCGCAAGTGCCCGAGATGCTGGGCCAGGCGCCCGCCATGCAGGACGTGTTCCGCGCCATCGGCCGCCTGAGCCAGAGCCATGTGACGGTGTTGATCACCGGCGAGTCGGGCTCGGGCAAGGAACTGGTTGCGCGCGCACTGCACAAGCACAGCCCGCGCGCCGAGGGGCCCTTTGTCGCCATCAACACGGCGGCCATCCCGAAGGACTTGCTGGAGAGCGAGCTCTTCGGCCACGAGCGTGGCGCCTTCACCGGCGCGCAGGCCACACGGCGCGGCCGCTTCGAGCAGGCCGACGGCGGCACGCTCTTCCTCGACGAAATCGGCGACATGCCGCTGGAGCTGCAGACGCGGCTGCTGCGCGTGCTGTCCGATGGCCAGTTCTACCGCGTCGGCGGCCACAGCCCGCTGCGCGCCAATGTGCGCGTGATTGCCGCCACCCACCAGAACCTGGAGTCGCGCGTGCGCCAGGGCGCCTTCCGCGAAGACCTGTTCCACCGCCTCAATGTGATCCGCCTGCGCCTGCCGCCGCTGCGCGAGCGGCGTGAGGACATCGGCGTGCTGGCGCGCTTTTTCCTGCAGCGCAGCGCGACCGAGCTGGGCGTCGAGACCAAGCGCCTCAGCGAGGCTGCGCTGGCCCAGCTGCTGGCTTTTGACTTCCCCGGCAATGTGCGCCAGCTGGAAAACATCTGCCATTGGCTCAGCGTCATGGCGCCCAGCCAGGTGGTGGAAGCCAAGGATCTGCCCCAGGAGCTGTTGCAGCCGACTGCCTCGGCCGAGTTGACGCTGGAGCGCAGCGAGGACGCGCCAGCGACCTCAGGCGAGGCTTCTGCTGCCGCCGCGCCTCAATCTGGGGCGCATGTGCCAGCGGCTACGCCCCTGCCTGGTGCGGGTGTGGCCAGCGAAGCCTGGGTGATGGAGATGGCCCGCGAGGCGCGCCGCCTGCTGGCCGCGGGCGAGCCCGAGGTCTGGGAGCTGCTGAGCCGCCGCTTCGAGGCCAGCCTGATCACCGCCGCGCTGGAGCTGACTCATGGCCGCCGCATCGAGGCGGCGCAAAAGCTGGGCATCGGCCGCAACACCATCACGCGCAAGATTCAGGAATTGAACCTGGACGTCTGAGGCCCCGATGGGCTGCGTGCAAGCCCTGGGTCGGCGGGGCAACTGGCCTCACTACACTGCGGCGTCATTACACGATGGAGCACATGCAGCATGAGTCGACTTTTTCACTGGCGTGAGGTGCCGGCCCGAGACGGGCAGGCGGTACAGACCGACGAGCGCCTGCCCTGGCCGCAGACCCTGGCCATGGGCTTGCAGCATGTGATCGCCATGTTCGGCGCCACGGTGCTGGCGCCGCTGCTGATGGGCTTCGACCCCAATGTCGCCATCCTGATGAGCGGCATCGGCACCCTGATCTTCTTCCTGATGGTGGGCGGCCGCGTGCCCAGCTATCTGGGATCGAGCTTTGCTTTCATCGGCGTGGTGATCGCCGCCACTGGCTACACCGGCGCCGGACCTAACGCCAATATCGGGCTGGCTCTGGGCGGCATCATCGCCTGCGGCGCGGTCTACTTCGCCATCGGCGCTTTGGTGTCCTGGCTGGGCACGGGCTGGATCGAGCGCCTGATGCCGCCGGTGGTGACCGGCGCCGTGGTGGCCGTGATCGGCCTGAACCTGGCCGCCATCCCGATCAAGAACATGGCGCCCACCGGCTTCGATGCCTGGATGCAGGGCGCCACCTTTTTGAGCGTGGCCCTGGTGGCGGTGTACAGCCGCGGCATGGCCCAGCGCCTGCTGATCCTGCTGGGCCTGCTGGCGGCCAGCCTGCTCTATGCGCTGTTGACCAATGGCCTGGGCCTGGGCAAGCCGATCGACTTGTCGGGTGTGGCCAATGCCGCTTGGGTGGGCCTGCCGCGTTTTGCCAGCCCGGTCTTCGAGCCCCAGGCCCTGCTGCTGATCGTGCCCGTGGTGGTGGTGCTGGTGGCCGAGAACCTCGGTCACCTGAAAGCCGTCAGCGCCATGACCGGCCGCAATCTCGACGCCGACATGGGCCGTGCCTTCATGGGCGACGGCCTGGCCACCATGGTCAGCGGAGCCGCCGGCGGCACCGGCGTGACCACCTATGCCGAGAACATCGGCGTCATGGCCGCCACCCGCATCTACTCGACCGCCATCTTCGTGATCGCCGGCCTGCTGGGCGTGCTGCTGGGCTTCAGCCCCAAGTTCGGGGCGCTGATCCAGGCGATTCCGCTGGCGGTGATGGGCGGGGTCAGCATCGTCGTTTTCGGCCTGATCACCGTGGCCGGCGCCAAGATCTGGGTGGACAAGCGGGTGGACTTCAGCGACAGCCGCAATCTGCTGGTGGTCGCCATCACCCTGGTGCTGGGCACGGGCGACTACACCTTGAAGCTGGGCAGCTTTGCGCTGGGCGGCATCGGGACCGCCACTTTCGGCGCCATCCTGCTCTACGCCCTGCTGTCACTGGGGCGCAAGGACTGAGGTTCTTCAGGCTGCAGCGGCGCGCTTGTCGAGGTAGACGCCCAGGCCTTGGGCGTTGAGCTCGATGTCCATCTCCAGCAGGCCCAGCTGCGCCACCAGGCTTTGCGTGCAGCCATGGGCATGCAAGCGCGGCAGGTAGATCGCCTCCAGCCCGGTTTTCAGAAAAGCGTGGCGCTCGGGGCTGGCGCCGAATGGCGCCGCATGGGCCAGGGCCACCATCTCGTCGATCTGCTCGCGCAGCAGCTGGCCCAGGCGCTGCACCTCGGCCACGCTGCCGCCGACGCGGCTGTAGTGGGTCAGGAACATCTGCGTGGGCTGCAGGGCCAGCAGGCGATCCATCGAGGCCTTCAGTGCCTCGGGCTCGAACTGCACCGGCGTGCTGGTCGGCAAAGCCCAAGCACCTTGCGCGGTGTCGAACTCGCGGTAGCTCAGGCCAAAGGTGTCGCCGGTGAAGCAGCCGCGGCTGTGCGCATCCCAGATGCAGTGGTGGTGGCGCGCATGGCCGGGGGTATCCAGCAAGAGCAAGGGTCGGCCGGCCAGGTGCAGGGTCTCGTCATCGCTGCTGGCCCGCGCCCGCTCGGCCGGCACCGGCACGAGGCGGCCGTAGGAACGCTGCATCTCGGCCTCGCCGTAGACGGCCTTGGCGCCCATGTACAGCGCGGTCGGGTCGATCAGATGTCGCAGGCCACGCGGGTGCACGACCAGGCGCGCCTGGGGCAGGGACTGCATCAGCAGGCCCACGCCGCCGGCATGGTCCAGATGCACATGGGTGGGGATCACCCAGTCCACCGCTTCCGGGCCCAGGCCCAGATCGCCCAGCGCCGCCAGCAGGCGCGGCACGGCGTGGTTGGTGCCGGTGTCGATGAAAGCGGCGCGGCCGGACTCCACCACCAGATAGGCGGCGTCGAACTGCGGGCGCTGGAAGCCGGTGTCGATGGCATAGATGCCATGGCCGAGGGGCTGGACAAAATCATGCATGGCGGGGGTGTCTCCGGGCTCACTTCTAGAATCCGCCCACCTTAACTGATGTCGCGACATTGCCATGGCCGTGCATGAAATCTTGAAGATGGGTGACCCGCGCCTGCTGCGCGTGGCCCAGCCGGTCACGAACTTCGGTACGCCGGAGCTGCGCGACTTGATCGCCGATATGTTCGAGACCATGAAGGCGGCCAACGGCGCCGGCCTGGCCGCGCCGCAGATCGGTGTCGACCTGCGCCTGGTCATCTTTGGCTACCAGAGCAATGTGCGCTATCCGGACGCGCCGCCCGTGCCGCCGACCGTGCTGATCAACCCCGAGATCGAGCTGCTCGGCGCGGCAGATGAAGAGGGCTGGGAGGGCTGCCTCTCGGTGCCCGGTCTGCGCGGCGTGGTGCCGCGTCATGCGCGCCTGCGCTACCGCGGTTTTGACGCCGAAGGCCAGGCCTTCGAGCGCGAGGCCGAAGGCTTCCATGCCCGCGTGGTCCAGCATGAATGCGACCACCTCGACGGCATCCTCTACCCGATGCGCGTCAAGGATTTCAGCCGCTTTGGCTTCACCTCGGTGCTGTTCCCGGAGCTGGACCCGGCGGCAGACGATTGAGACGCTCCTTTCGGGTGCGTGGCCTGCACCTCGCACGCCGCTGTGGTGATTGTTTGTAAAGACGGTCCTCCGCGGCAGCAGACGGCGCGTTGAGCTGGGGTCACAGGAGCTTGTCATGAAAGTTGCCGCCCGAAATTTGTCTGCCACTGCTGCGCTGGCCTGGGCCTGGCGCAGCTGGCTGTGCCTGGCCTGCTTGGTGCTGGGCCTCAGCGCTTGGCAGCCGGCCCAGGCCCAAGCCGCGCCAGGCAGCGACCCGCCGACGCGTGCCGGTCGGGTCTCCGAAGTCATCGGCGATGCCTGGCTGTTCGACGCCGAGAACAAGGAATGGACGCGCGTGTTGCGCAACCAGACCATCTCCGAGGGCGACCGCCTGCGCACCGACGATCGCTCGCGCGTCAGCCTGCGGGTCGGCTCCAGCAGCTTCTGGCTCGATGAGCGCAGCGACCTGGAGATCAGCCAGCTCGACGAGGGCCGCGTGCTGCTGCTCCTGGCCAAGGGCGATATGGGGCTGCGCCTGCGTTCGCAGGAAGCAGTCAGCGAATACAAGGTGATGACCCGCGAGGGCCTGTTTTTTGCCGAGCGCGAGGGCTTGTACCGCGTTGAGCAGATGGACCGCGGCAGCCGTGGCTTTGCCTTGCAGGGCCGTTTGCGCTTTGAATCGAGCAAGGGCGAGGGCACGCTGCCGGTCTGGCTGCAGGACGGCGAGCAGGCCGAATTCTGGTGGGCCGGCGGCCCGCGCACCGAGCGCCAGCGCCTGCAGGGCGATGGCTTCATTGACTGGCTCAGCGCACAGAGCCGCAGCGAGGGCGACAGCGTCAACGCAGGCCTGAGCCAGCGCTATGTCTCGCCCGAGATGACGGGCGCCGAAGATCTGGACCGCCATGGCCGCTGGGAACAGTCGCCCGAGTACGGCGCCGTCTGGTTCCCTTCCGTGGTCGTGGCCGACTGGGCACCGTATCGCTACGGCCACTGGGCCTGGACGCGCCACTGGGGCTGGAGCTGGGTGGACGATGCGCCCTGGGGCTTCGCGCCGTTCCACTATGGCCGCTGGGTCAGCTGGAATGGCCGCTGGTGCTGGTCGCCAGGCCGCTATGTGGCGCGCCCGGTCTACGCCCCGGCTTTGGTGGCCTGGGTGGGTGGCCCCTCAGTGTCTGTGGGCATCAGCATCGGTGGCGGCGCTCGCCCGCCGCGCCCGCATTACGGCTGGTACCCGTTGGCCCCGCGTGAAGTCTATGTGCCGGGCTTCCGCCACAGCCCGGGCTATGTCCAGCGCCTGAACAACCATTTCGATCGCGACCCGGTGACCGTCAACAAGCCGCGCAGCAACCGCGAAGTCGGCGGTGCCATCAGCTATCTGCCTGGCGCCGGTGGACCGGTCCGTGCCATGCCGGCTGCTGACAGCGGCCCGGTGCGGCCCTTGCCTGCGGCTCCGGCGCGCCAGGAGCTGGCCACGATGCTGCCGCAGCGGCCCGCCATGAGCCCTGAGGGCCCGGCTGGACGCAGCGCGGCCGATGTGCCTTGGCGCAATGACAACCCGCTCGCCAATCGCCGCCGCGATCAGCAAGTCCCGCGTGAGGAGAGGGAAGCGCGTGAACAGCGTGTTGGACCGCAGCGTGGCGAGCTCAGCGCTCCGGCGCCGCAGAGCTCGGGCGGCCCGGCCGATGTGCCTTGGCGCGGTCGTGACCGTGACCGTGCAGCGCCGCCGGTGCAAGTGCAGCCGCAAGCTCCGGTGCAGCCGGCCCTGCCGCCGAACATGCCCTGGGCCGATCGTCCGGGAGCCGACCGTTCCGAACGGGCCGGCCCGCAGCGCCCGGATCGTGGCGACAGTCGTATGGAGCGTCAGATGGAACAACGCCCAGTCGAGCGTCCGCCCGAACGCATGCGCTCGGCCGAGCCGTCTGCTCTGCCCATGCGCCCGGCGCCAGCGCCGCAGCCTCAAGCTCAGCCGCAGCAGCCGAGCAAGAGCGAGTCACAAGGCCCGCAGCGGGAGCGTGGCAACGCCGACGGGCCGCCGCGCCGCAACGGCGAGCGGGAGCGCTAAGACAGGCGCCTCCGGTTGACTCTTGAATGCAGCGCCGCTGCCGGCCCTTGGGCCGCAGCGGCGTTTCTCTTTCCCTGTCCCTCTGCGCTCAGAGCAAGGGTTTGAGCACCGGCCAGACTTGGTCCAGCATCAGAGGATGGGCCTTGGCCAGGGGGTGGATGCGGTCGGCCTGGAACCAATCCTGGGCATCCGGCCGCTCGGCAAAACCGGCCAGCAAGAAAGGGGTCAGGGCCACCTTCTCGGCCTTGGCCACCTCGCTGAACAGGCCGGCGAACTCGCGCCCATAGCTGGCGCCGTAGTTCGGCGGCACCTGCATGCCAAGCAACTGCACCTTGGCGCCGGCCGCCTTGCCCGCGCGCACCATGGCCAGCAAATTCTCGCGGCTGTTGGCCAGAGGCAGGCCGCGCAAGGCGTCGTTACCGCCGAGTTCGATGATGAGCACGGCGGGCCGGTGCAGCTTGAGCAAGGTGGCCAGGCGGGCACGGCCGCCGGCCGTGGTGTCGCCGCTGATGCTGGCATTGATGACGCGGTAGCGGCGCCCCTGGGGCAGCTTCTGCTCGGCCAGGCGCTGTTCCAGCAAGGCCACCCAGCCTTGGCCGCGGCTCAGGCCGTATTCGGCGGACAGGCTGTCACCGAGCACCACCAGCGTGCGCTCGTCGGTTTTCGTCTGTGCGCTGGCAAGACCCGCGAGCCCACTGCCCGCGATGCAGACGCTACAGTGCAAGGCCATGCGCAGTGCGGCCCGCCGGGCCGCTTGCGCGACGGGCTCTGCTTTTCTGTCCTTCATTCTTTGGGTTCCGCCATGTCCGAAATTCTTGTGGAAGTCGATCACATCAACAAACGGGTGCAGGACGCGACCGGCGAGCTGGTGATTCTGCATGACATCAGCTTCAGCCTGCGGGCACAGGAGTCGGTGGCCATCGTCGGTGCCTCGGGCTCAGGCAAGAGCACTTTGCTGGCCATCCTGGCCGGGTTGGACACACCCAGTGCCGGCACCGTGCGCCTGCGCGGGCAGGACTTGTTTGTCCTCGATGAAGACCAGCGGGCCGCGGTGCGCGGCGCCGAGCTGGGGTTTGTGTTCCAGAGCTTTCAGCTCTTGCCCAATCTGACCGCGCTGGAGAACGTGATGCTGCCGCTGGAGCTGCGCGGCGATCCGCAGGCGCGCAGTCTGGCCACGCAGATGCTCGGCCGTGTGGGGCTGTCCGAGCGCCTGGGCCATTACCCGCGCGTGCTCTCTGGCGGTGAACAGCAGCGTGTGGCCCTGGCGCGCGCCTTTGTCGTGCGGCCCGCCTTGCTGCTGGCCGATGAGCCCACCGGCAGCCTCGATTTCGCCACCGGCGCGGCCGTGATGGAGCTGATGTTCGAACTGAACCGCGAAGCGGGCACGACCCTGGTGCTGGTCACCCATGATCCGGCGATTGCGCGTCGCTGCCAGCGTCAGCTGCGGATCGAGGCCGGTCGCTTGGTCGAACAAACGGCGACGGCGCTCCGGGACGAAGCAACGGCCGCCGTCTGAGCGCTGCGCTCAGGCCGCGCGTGCGCGCTGACGCAGGCGCCTCCAGCGCTCGCCGCGGATGACGGCCCACCAGCCGATGTAGACGACCAAATAGGCCGCTGAGCCCAAGGCCAGGCCGGCCAATGGCAAGCCAATCAGCAGCGGTTCACCCAGAGCCTGCACCCAGGCCCAGGCCGAGGGCAGCCAGCTGGCTGGTTCGCTCCAGGTGATGGCCAGCATCTCCGGTGTGGCAATCGGCCCGCTGTGCCCCGAAGCCAGGCGACCGAGCGCGATGGCCAGGCTCCAGATCGGCACCAGGGTGAAGGGGTTGGTCAGCCAGGTCGCCGCAATGGCCGCGGCGACATTGGCGCGGCAGATGATGGCCAACACGGCCGCCAGCACCATCTGCGTCGGCAGCGGAATGACGCCGATCGCCAGGCCCACGGCCACGCCCATGGCGACCCGACGCCGGTGCGCCACCCACAGCCAGGGGCGTGGGGCGAGGTAGTGGCCGAGCCAGCGCAGGCCCGGTGTCTGGGCCAGAGTGTCTGGGTGCGGCAGGACGCGGCGGGCGAGACGGGATGCGGGCAAACGAAACCTCGGATCGATCGGTGAACGACGTGCCCTTGGCCGTAAAAAACCCGCGGAAAGCCTGAGGGCCTTGCGCGGGTTGGGTCTGGCTGGGCCTGACGGGTACGGCGTGTGTGGTCGGACAAGAAAACGTGGTGCCTGCGAGCGCGGTCAGCGCTTGCGCCGACAGCTGCTTGAGCTCGGCACCACGGGCCTCATCAGTTGGCGAACTTGTAGTCCGTCTTGGCCTTGCTCTTCAGCTCTTGCTGATACGCGCCGACCTTCTGCTGCTGCAGACGCTGGACGATCTGAGCCTTGACATCATCGAAAGCCGGGAACTGGGCTTCGCGGGTGTCTTCGACCTTGATGATGTGGAAGCCGTACTGGGTCTTGACCGGCTCATCGGTCATTTCGCCCTTCTTCAGCTTGGTCACGGCAGCGGCGAACTCGGGCACGTAGCTGCTGGGCTTGGCGAAGTCCAGATCGCCACCGTTGGCGGCGGAGCCGGTGTCCTTGGAGTTCTTGCTGGCCAGTTCTTCGAACTTGCCGCCAGCCTTGATCTGGGCGATCAGGGCCTTTGCGTCTTCTTCCTTCTCCACCAGGATGTGGCGGGCGCGCACTTCCTCGCCGCTGTTCTGCGCCTTGAACTTGTCGTACTCAGCCTTGGCATCGGCGTCGGTGACCGGGTTCTTCTTGGCGTGGTCGGCGAACAGTTCGCGGATCAGGATGCTCTGGCGGGCCAGTTCCATCTGAGCCTTGTAGTCGGCGCTGGCCGGGATGCCGCGCTTCTCGGCTTCCTGCATGAAGATTTCGCGCAGCACGACTTCGTCCTTGACCTGGTTTTCCAGCTCAGGCGTGCGGGCTTGCTGACCGCTCTTGGTGACTTGGCTGATCAGCTGTTCGGCGCGGGCCTTGGGCACCGCTTTGCCGTTCACGATGGCGAGGTTCTGCGCGCTGGCCGACATGGGCAGGAGCGCAGCGGACAGGGCCGCGACGGAGGCGGCGAGCACAAACTTCTTCATGGGTAGGGCTTTGGGCTAAAAAAATGCGCCGTATCGGCGCTGATCGATTTCGAGAGGAATCAGTTCTCTTGGGGTGTGCTGGCATCAATCGCCAGCGCGTGGATGCCTTGCTGCATCAACTCACCCAGCGAATGATATACGAGCCGATGGCGGGCCACGCGGCCCAGGCCAAGGAAGCGGCTGCTGCAGATTCGCACCGTGTAATGGCCTCCTTCCCGGGCACCGGCGTGGCCAGCGTGCAGGTGGCTGTCGTCCTGGACTTCCAGGCGCTCAGGGCTCAGCGCTGCCTGCAGGCGCGCCGTGATGATCTCGCTCAGGGCGGGGTGGGTGCTCATGGCTGGGTTCCAGTTTCTTCGGCCTTGGCGGGCTCGGCCTTGTCGTCCGGCAGCTCGGGCAGATGGCGGCTCAGGTAGACGCCTTGTGCGACCGTGAACACCAGGATCAATCCGGTGACGCCGAAGACCTTGAAGTCAGCCCAGGTCGAGGTCGAGAAGTTGTAGGCCACGTAGAGGTTGACGATACCGAGGGTGGCGAAAAACAGCACCCAGGCGCGGTTCAAGTTCTGCCACACAAAAGCCGGCAGCTCCAGATCGGCTCCCAGCATCTTCTGGATCAGATTGCGTTTGAAGAACTGCACCGAACCCCAGAACACCAGGGCCATGCCCCAGTAGAGGCCGGTGGGCTTCCACTTGATGAAGGTCTCGTTGTGGAACCAGATGGTGGCTCCGCCCAGGGTCACGACCAGGGCCAAGCTGATCCAGAGCATCAGGTCGATCTTCTTGCCGCGTAACTTGAGGAACAGCGCCTGCGCCAGGGTGGCCACCATCACCACCAGGGTGGCCAGCAAGACCGCCGCCTCCTCGGTGCCGACCTTGCCGCCCGAGACCATGAAACCGAAATGCTCGGTGGCAAAGGCCGCGGCCCAGTCTTTGTGGCTGTCCGCGTACTTGAAGGTGGCGAAGAACAGGATCAGCGGCAGAAAGTCGAGCAGAAGCTTCATGGGCAAGGCGGGCCGGCGTGGCTCCGCAGTAAGGGCGGCCTGGAGGAACTCAGGTCCGGGGCGCGAAGTCTATCGCGGCCGAGTTGATGCAGAAGCGCTCGCCGGTCGGCTCGGGGCCGTCGGGGAAGACATGGCCCAGGTGGGAGCCGCAGTTGTTGCAGCGCACTTCGACACGCACCATGCCGTGGCTTTCATCGACGATGCGCTCGATCAGCTCGGCATTGACCGGGGCCCAGTAGCTGGGCCAGCCGCAGCCGGCGTCGAACTTGGTGTCCGGCTCGAACAAGGGCGTGCCGCAGCCGACACAGCGGTACAGGCCGTTCTTCTCGAAATGGTCCCAGTACTTGCCGGTGAAGGCCCGTTCGGTGCCCGACTGCCGGGCCACTTGGTACTGCATGGGGTCCAACTGGGCGCGCCATTCGGCTTCGCTCTTTTGAACCGGGTAGGTCTTGCTGCTCTTGTCGCTCATGATGAACAGGACACTTCCAGGGTTTGAGCCCAGTCGGGCGGGAAGGCCGCGTCGCTGGCCTGTGTGGGGTCGTCGAAGGGCCGCTGTAGGACCTGGAGCAGGCGCTGCGTCTCGGAGAAGTCGCCGGCCTGGGCGGCACGGATGGCGCCCTCGGCCAGATGGTTGCGCAGCACCACGGCCGGGTTGACCGCGCGCATGGCCGCCTGGCGCGGGCCGTCCTGGCTGGCCTCCGCCTGCAGGCGCTGGCGGTAGCGCTGAGCCCAGGCGTCGAAGGCGTCGCGGTCCAGGAACAGGTCGCGCAAGGCGCCGGGGTCATCGTGCAGGCCGAATCGGCTGAGCCGGCGGTGGGCAATGGTGTAGTCCACCTGGGTGGCGGCCAGCAGGCGCAGCCAGTCGTCGATCAGGGCCGTGTCTTCGGTCTGCTCGCTGAGCAGGCCCAGCTTGGCCCGCATCAGGGCGGTGAAGTGGTTGCTGAAGGCCTGCTTGTAGGGCTCGATCGCATCGAGTGCGCGCTCGCTGGCAGCCTCGGGATCCTCACCCTCGTTCTGTATCAAGGGCAGCAGGGCCTGGGCCAGGGCATGCAGGTTCCAGAACGCCATGCTCGGTTGGCGGGCGAAGGCATAACGGCCTTGGTGGTCGGAGTGGTTGCAGATGTGGCCCGGGTTGAAGCCGTCGAGGAAGCCGAAGGGGCCGTAGTCGATGGTCAGGCCCAGCATGGACATATTGTCGGTATTCATCACCCCATGGCAGAAGCCCACGGCCTGCCACTGAGCCAGCAGGGCGCCGGTTTGCCGGGCCACCCGCTCCAGCAAGGCCAGATAGGGCTCGCTCGCCGCGCGGCATTCGGGCGCGTGCAGATCGATGAAGTGATCGGCCAGCTGGCGCAGCTCCTGGTGCTGCTGGCGGTGCGAGAAATGCTCGAAGTGGCCAAAGCGCAGAAAGCTCGGCGCCACCCGGGTGACGATGGCCGCGGTCTCCAGGGTTTCGCGCCGCACCGGCAGGGCCGAGGCCGTCAGGGCCAGGGCGCGGGTGCTCGGGATGCCCAGCGCGTGCATGGCCTCCGAGCAGAGGAATTCGCGGATGGACGAACGCAGCACCGCGCGGCCGTCGCCACGGCGCGAGTAGGGCGTGAGGCCGGCGCCTTTGAGCTGCAGCTCGAGGCTGCCGCCGGGCGTGGCGATCTCGCCCAGCAGATGGGCGCGGCCGTCGCCGAGCTGGCCGGCCCAGACGCCGAACTGGTGGCCGCTGTAGACGCTGGCCAGCGTGCGCATGCCGGGCCAGGCGGCATTGCCGCTCAGCACCTGCAGGGCGTTCCAGTCTTCGCGCTGCCACCAGTCCTCGGGCCAGCCCAGCTCGGCCGCGCAGGCCGTGCTCTGCGCCACCCAGACCGGTTGGGGCAAGCCTTGCGGCGGCAGCTCGGTGTAGAAGGCCGGGCCCAGGGCGGCGAAGCGGTTCAGCCAGGCTTCAGGCGGCGGTACGCGGCCCGCTTGCTTGGCAGAGAAAAGCTCGGCATCGCGAGGCGAATTGGCCGGTGAAACGAGGTCTGGAGCAGGCATCGGACCAGTGTAGCCAGCCAGCCCCGCCCCTATACTTTGCCGGCCATTCCTTGGCCCCAGCCGCCCTGTCAGCGGCGGTGCCGGTTTCTTCAGCCTCAGACCCATCGCGCCTATCCCATGTCCACTCCCAAGCTGATTGCCACCAGTGTTCTGACCGCCTGCCTTTTGGCGGCCTGTGGCGGAGAGAGTTATGACAGCCTGATGGCCTCAGCCCGGGGCTCCATCGGCAAGGGTGACCACAAGACCGCCATCATCCAGCTGAAGAATGCCCTGCAGAAGTCGCCTGAGGCGGCCGAGGCGCGCTTCCTGCTGGGCCAAGCCTTTCTGGCCGCCGGTGACAGCCGTTCGGCCGAGGTGGAGCTGGGCAAGGCTTTGGCCCTCAAGGCATCGGCCGACCAGGTGATTCCGGTCTTGGCACGGGCCATGATTGCCAATGACTCGTACAAGGCCTTGATCGAGCAGCATGGCAGCACTCGCCCCGGCGACGCCAAGGCGCGCGCCGACCTGCTGACCTCACTGGCGATTGCCTATGAATCCACCGGCGCCCAGGACAAGGCCAGTGCGGCGATCGCCGAGGCCCTCCAGGCCCAGCCCGATTTCCCGGCCACCCAGATCCTCCAGGTGCGCATGAAGGCCCGAGACGGCGACTTCACGGGCGCTCTGCAAATGCTGGACGCGCTGCTGCAGCGTGAGCCCAAGCTGGCCGAGGGCTGGCGCCTCAAGGGCGACATCCTGATGGTGACGCGCCGGGTCGAGGCCGCGCAATCCCAGGCCGCAGCCGCCAGCGCGGGCAAGCCGCTCGACAAAGCCGAGGACAGCAAGGCGGCCGAGGCCGGTGGCCAGGCCGCTGTGGCGGCCTACCGCCAGGCTCTGGCTATGCAACCCGGGGATGTGGCCGCACACACCGGCCTGCTCAACCACTGGCTGGACAGCGGTGACCTGCCGGCCGCGGCCGAACAGCTGGCCGCGCTCAAGAAGGTGCTGGCCGGCCATCCGCAAACCCTGTATTTCGAGGCCTTGCTGACCTTCCGTCAGCGCGAGTTTTCCAAGGCGCGCGAGCTCAGCCAGCAACTGCTCAAGATGGCGCCCGAAAATCCTCTGGCCTTGCAGCTGGGCGGCGCGATCGAGTTCGAGCTCAAGGGCTATGTGCAGGCCGAGGAGTATCTCGGCAAGGCGCTCAAGATTTCCCCCAATCTGGGCCTGGCCCGGCGCATGCTGACCCAGGTCTATCTCTTGACCGGTCGGCCGGCCAAGGCCGTGGCGGCGCTGCAGCCCCTGCTGCAAGGCGCGTCGCCCATCGATGCCCAGCTCTACTCGCTGGCCGGTGAGGCCTACCGCCAGAATGGCGACGACAAGAAGGCGGCCGGCTATTTCGCCCAGGCGGCCAAGCTCAACCCGGCCGACACACGCAGCCGCACCCAACTGGCTTTGGGGCGTGGCGCCAGCGCCTCGCCAGAAGACGTGCTGGCGGAGCTCAAGAGCATTTCTGACTCTGACCCTAGCACGGTGGCTGATGTGGCCTTGATCCGCGCCCATCTGCAGCGCCGTGATCTGGACAAGGCGCTGGCCGCCATCGCGGTGCTGGAGCGCAAGCAGCCGGACAAACCCATGGCGCACAATCTGCGCGGCCTGGTGTTCCTGGCCCGGCGCGACGAGGCCGGTGCCCGCAAGAGCCTGGAGCAGGCCCTCAAGATCGACCCCAAGTTCTATCCTGCCGCCGCTTTGCTGGCTTCGCTGGACATCAACGACAAGCAGCCGGCGGCCGCCAAGCAGCGCTTCGAGACCCTGCTGGTGGCCGACCCGGACAACGTCAACGCGCAGCTGGCACTGGCCGAGCTGGCCGAGCAACGCGGCGTGCCCAAGGCCGAGATCGAGGCCATGATCAACAAGGCCATCGCCAGCAAGCCCAGTGCCGCGGCGCCGCGTGTGGCCTTGATCGATTTCCAGCTCAAGGAACGCAATCTCAAGGCTGCGCTGAGCGCCGCCGAGCAAGGCATTGCCGCCATGCCGGAAAGTGCCGACTTGATGGAGGCTCAAGGGCGGGCCCGCACCGTGGCTGGTGAGTACCAACAGGCCTTGGAATCCTTCAACGCGCTGTCCCGCGCCATGCCGCGTTCGCCGCTGCCGTCACTGCGCCTGGCCGAGGTCTATGCCGCGCTCAAGAAGTACCCGACAGCGATCAGCAATTTGAAGCACGCGCTGGAGCTGTCGCCCGACAACCTGGTGGTGCAGCGCCGGCTCGGTGAACTGCAATTGGCCAATGGCGAGCCCAAGGAAGCGCTGGCCACGGCGGCCCTGATCCAAAAGCGCGCGCCGGCCTCGCCGCTGGGCTACAGCCTCGAAGGTGATGTGCAGGCCAACCAAAAGGCCTGGCCGGCGGCCGCCGCCGCCATGCGCCGCAGCCTGGAGAAAGCGCCCGATCCGGCGGTGGCGAGCAAGCTGCACCTGGCCCTGAGCCTGGGCGGCGCCAAGGCCGAGGCCGACAAACATGCGCAGGACTGGCTCAAGGCCCACCCGAACGACGCCGAGTTCCTCTTCTACCTCGGCGGCGTCGAGCTGAACCAGGGCCAGCTGGCCGCGGCGGAAGGTCGCTTTGCGGCGGTGCAGAAGCTGCAGCCCGAGAACCCGGCCGTGCTCAATAACCTGGCCTGGCTGGCCATGAAGCTGAACAAACCGGGCGGCCTGGCGCTGGCCGAGAAGGCTGTGCAGATCGCGCCCAAGCAGCCTGCCTTCCTGGACACCTTGTCCTCGGTGCTGGAGGCCGACAACAAGCTGCCGCGCGCCATCGAGGTGCAGGTGCAAGCATTGGAGTTGCAGCCGCAGAACCACGATCTGCGCATGCGCCTGGCCAAGCTCTACCTCAAGGCCGGCGACAAACGCCTGGCCGCGGTCGAGTTGAACCGCCTGGCCACCAGTGGCAAACAGTACGGCAACCAGGCCGAAGTGCAGCAGCTGCTGCGCGGCCTCTGACGCGCTTTATTCCGCTTTTGCGGGCGAAGGCGCCAACCAGTCCAGCAGCTGCTGGCTGACCGCCGGGCTGCTGAGCAGCTGCAGATGACCGCAGCGGTACTGGATGCTGCGGGCCTCGGGCGCGAAGTCCAGGCGCAGCGCCGGATCTTCGTGTTCGCCGAGGGCGCTGCGCAGCGGCACCAAGCCGTCGCCCAGCAGCCGGTCGGCCATGGGGCTGCGCTTGGCAGCCGTGGTGCCCGCCACCGTGTAGCAGGCGATGCTGGCCGGCAGGGGCAGGGGTTGATGCGGCACATGCCCAGGGGCAAAGCGGTCGCGGCCCTGCCAGTCGGCGTCTTGCACCAAGCCGTGGCGCAGGTCGGTGATGCCGGCGCTGCGCAGCTGGCCCAGGCGGGCCAGCGGGGCGCTGTGCCGGTTGCTGCCCAGCAGCAGGTCCACCCAATGCCCGGCCCGCTCCAGCGGCGCGCCCTGGTGCGGTGAGCCCAGGAAAACCAGGCTGTGCAGGCGCTTGGGCCAGCCCAGACGGGCCGCTTGCGCCAGCTGTATCGCGCTGCGTGCGACCAGGCCGCCCATGCTGTGGCCGACGATGGTGATGCGCTTCACCGGCACCGGCCAGGCGTCTACGGTTTGCTGCAGCAGCTGCGCCAGGTCCCGGCCGTTCTCCGAGATATGGCGGCCCGAGTTGTAGCGCAGATAAAGCCGGTTGGCGCCAAGGGCACGGGCCAGGATCTCGCCGTGGTCATGGGCTTGGCCGGCTTTGTTCTCGCTGCGCCATTGGAGATCGTTCATGCACAGGCCGTGGATCAGCAGCAAGAGGTGGCCCGTGGCTTGCTGGCTGCCGGCGTCGGGCTGCTGCACGCTCATGGTCAAGGCCAGGGGGTTGCCGCTGTCGGCCAGATGGTCGCCCATCACGCCGTTGAGCACGGCCAGCAGGGCCAGGCGCTGGGGCGAGGGTTCGGATGTGGCCTTGGATTCATCCGCCGGCCAGGCTGCCAGCAACTGGTCGACACCCTGACCCAGCAAGCGGGTGCTGCCGCGGATGCCGCGGTAGACCAGGCCGGTCAGGCCGGCGCTGCGGGTCTTTTCCTCTTCGCGCCGGCCTTGCATCCCCAGCCGTGACCAGACGGCCTGGTGCATGCCTTCGACGATGTCGGTCACGCCCAGCGTGCCCTGGGTGGCCAGTTGGGCCAGGCCGCGCAGCTCGCTGGCGCTCAAGAGATGGGTGGCCTTGCGGCGGGGGCTTGTGGACATGGCTGGGGCGGGCGGATGACAAGAGATCACGCCGCGCCCGCGCATTGTGGGCGGCCCGCCCAAACCGTGCCTAGTCTCAGCTCACCAGAGTGGCCAGGAAAAGCAGGGCCACGGTCAAGGTCGTCACGAAGAGGTTGAGCAGGGCCAGCACCGAGGCGCGCAGCAGGGTGCTCCACCAGCGGGTGCGGTAGACCCGCTGGATGGCGATCAGGGGGTAGACCATGGTGGCCAACCAGGCACTGCCTTGCAGGCCGCCCAGCGGCACCAGCATCAGCATCAGCATGGCAAACCAGAAGGCATGCAGATGCAGGGCGAAGACCAGGTGCTCGGTGTAGCGCAGGCGCTTGTCCATGAAGATCAGCTTCAGCCACAGCGCAAAAGCGGGCAGCAGCAGGAACATGGTGACGCCGAGATTGTTGAGGCTGCGCAGGATGACGCCGAAGATCTCCTGCTTGAGGTGCTCCCGGCCATGTGCCAGGCGCTTTTCCAAGCGCTTGCACATGGATTCGGGCAAACGCTCGCAGAAGAACTTCTTGTCCTTGACACCAAAGCGTCTGCCAGCCAAGCCGACGTAGAAGTTCTGATCTTCGTCCGGCTCCAGTTCCACCACCGAGGGGCGTGCTTTGGCGCTCGGCGCAGACGGCCGTGCAGACCCAGACGCTGGTGCAGAAGCAGCGGCTGCCGTCTCCGCGGCTTCGCGCGCGTCGCTTTCGGCTTGCGCCTCCAGTTGCGGCGCGGTCACGAGACGCAGGGCCAGCAGGGCCAACACGCTGATGGTCAGGTACAGGCGCAGCGGCAGCACATAGCGACGGCGCCGGCCGGCGAAGTACTCCAGCGTCAGTTGTCCGGGCAGCAGGAAAAGGCGCCAGAGCGTGCGCCAGAGCGCGCCTTCCATGGAGATGTAGGCGCCGCCCAGCTGCTGGCCGAACTCGCCCAGCGTCGGCGCGCGCAGGCGCGACTCCTGCCCGCATTCTCCGCAGTAGTTCGGCCGCGGCTCGGCGAAGCGGCTGCCACAGTTGGGGCAGAGCGCTGGATCGCTGGGGATGTCGGGGTGCAGGGCCGCGGAGAGAAACCGAGGGGGACGCAGTGAAAGACGCATAGGTTTGGATTCTGGAAGGCCGCGCATATTAGGCGTAAGCCGGCCGACTCGGGCTAACCCTGATCCGGATGCGACAACCCTCCCGGGTGCATCTGCCTAGAATCGAACGATCGTTCTTTTTTGGTGAACAGGTGAACGGGTGAACAAGTGAATCGCGAAATACAGACCCTGTCCACGAATCGCCGCTCCTTCACCCGTTCACTTGTTCACCCGTTCACCCACAGGCCATCCACCGTTCACTAAGCACGCCATGTCCACCCTCTACGAAGTCCGCGGCAGCACCGCTGTCATCACCCTGAACAATCCGCCGGTCAACGGTCTGGGCCTGGCGACACGTCAGGCCATCGTCGCCGCCATCGAGCGGGCCGAGGTCGACCTGGCCGTCACGGCCGTGGTGATGACCGGTGCCGGCGCGGCCTTCTCGGGCGGGGCCGACATCAAGGAGTTCGGCAGCCCCAAGGCCATGAGCGAGCCCAATCTGCCCAGCGTGGTGGCCTTGGTCGAAGCCTGCAGCAAGCCGGTGGTGGCGGCCGTGCACAGCGTCTGCATGGGCGGTGGTCTGGAGCTGGCCCTGAGCTGCCACTACCGCGTGGTGGCCGCCGGCACCAAGGTCGCCTTGCCTGAGGTGAAACTGGGCCTGCTGCCCGGCGCCGGCGGCACGCAGCGCCTGCCGCGCGCCCTCGGTGTGGAGGCGGCGCTGAACCTGATCGTCAGCGGCGAGATCGTGGCGGCCGAACTGCTGGCCCAGGTGCCCGGGCAAAAGCTGTTCGACCGGGTGGTGGCCGGCGAGGTGCTGGAGGCGGCCCTGGCGTTTGCAGCCGAAGTCGCCGCGCAGCGCCCGCTGCCGCGCGTGCGCGATCTGCCGGCCACACATGCCAACCCTGAGGCCTTCTTCCAGTTCGCCCGAAACATGGTGGCCGCGCAGAGCCGCAATTTCCCCGCGCCGCTGCGCTGCCTGGAGGCGGTGGCCGCGGCCGTGAACCTGCCTTTCGAGCAAGGCCTGCGCGCCGAGCGCGAGGGCTTTGCGGCCCTGATGATCACGCCCGAGTCCAAGGCGCTGCGCCATGCCTTTGTGGCCGAGCGGGCCGCGTCCAAGATCGCCGATCTGCCGCCCGGCACGCCGCTGCGCGAGATCCGCCAGGTGGCGGTGATTGGCGCCGGCACCATGGGCAGCGGCATCGCCATGAATTTCCTCAATGCCGGCCTGCCCGTCGTGCTGCTGGAAAGCCAGGCCGAGGCGCTGGAGCGCGGCCTGGCCCGCATCCGTGGCGTTTACGAGGCGCAGCTGAGCAAGGGCAAGCTCAAGCAGGACAAGCTGGACGCGCGCCTGGCACTGCTGCGCGGCAGCTTGAGCTATGCCGACATCGCCGAGGCCGACTTGGTGATCGAGGCGGTGTTCGAGGATCTGGCCGTCAAGCGCCAGGTCTTCGAGCAGATCGACGCGGCGGCCAAGCCCTGTGCCATCCTGGCCTCCAACACCTCGACCCTGGACATCAACACCATCGCCGGATTCACCCGCCGCCCGCAGGATGTGCTGGGCCTGCATTTCTTCAGCCCGGCCCAGGTGATGAAGCTGCTGGAGGTGGTGCGCGGCGCGGCCACTGGCCACGATGTGCTGGCCACCGCCATGGCCCTGGCCAAGAAGATCCGCAAGACGGCGGTGGTGGCCGGTGTCTGCGACGGCTTCATCGGCAACCGCATGATCGAGCAGTACGCGCGCCAGGCCGGTTTTCTGCTGGACGAGGGCTGCTCGCCCGAGCAGGTGGACCGCGCGGCCGAGGCCTTTGGCTTCGCCATGGGCCCCTTCCGCATGAACGACCTGGCCGGCAACGACATCAGCTGGGCCATCCGCAAGCGCCGCGCGATCGAGCGGCCCGAGCTGCGTTACTCGCAAAGCGCCGACCGCCTGTGCGAGCGCGGCCGCTTCGGCCAGAAGACTCAGGCAGGCTGGTACGACTATCGGCCCGGCCGGCGCGAGGCCCTGCCTTCGCCCGAGGTGGCGGCCCTGCTGGCCGAGCACCGCGCGGCCCTGGGCCTGCAGCCGCGCCAGATCCGCGATGAGGAGATCGTCGAGCGCCTGGTGCTGGCCCTGGTCAACGAAGGCGCCCGCTTGCTGGAGGAGGGCATCGCCCAGCGCGCCTCGGACATCGACATGGTCTACCTCAGCGGCTACGGCTTCCCGCTCTGGCGCGGCGGCCCCATGTGCTATGCCGACAGTCTGGGCCTCTTCAATGTGCTGCAGGCCATGAAGCGTCTGGCACGCAACCCGCGGGACGATGCGGCCTTCTGGGAGCCCGCAGCCCTGCTGCAGCGCCTGGTGGCCGAGGGCAAGAGCTTCAACGGCTGAGCGCCTCACCTGACTCGACCACTGCCTTGACCGTCGCCTCGACCCCCACACCTCAAGAATCCCGGAGCTGAATCGCCATGAGCCACGCCCTGATTGTGTCCACCGCCCGCACCCCCCTGGCCAAGAGCTGGAAGGGCGCTTTCAACATCACTCACGGCGCCACCCTGGGCGGCCATGTGGTGCAGGCCGCGGTGGCCCGCGCCGGCCTCGCGCCCGAGCGGGTCGAGGATGTGCTGATGGGTTGCGCCTTCCCCGAGGGCACGACCGGCGGCAATATCGCCCGCCAAATCGCCTTGCGCGCCGGCCTGCCGGTCAGCGTCAGCGGCATGACGGTCAACCGCTTTTGCTCCAGCGGCCTGCAAAGCATCGCCCTGGCGGCCCAGCGCATCATGGCCGGCGAGGGTGAGGTGTTTGTCGCCGGCGGGGTGGAGAGCATCTCCTGCGTGCAAAACGAGATGAACCGCCACATGGCCCAGGAGCCCTGGCTGCAACAGCACAAGCCCGAGCTCTACTGGAGCATGCTGCAGACGGCCGAAACCGTGGCCCAGCGTTACGGCATCAGCCGCGAGCGCATGGACCAGTACGGTGCGCAAAGCCAGCAGCGCGCCTGCGCCGCCCAGGCGGCCGGGCACTTTGCCGAGGAAATCGCCCCCATCACCGTGCAGATGGGCGTGGCCGACAAGCTGCGCGGCCTGAGCACGCGTGAAGTGACGGTCAGTCAGGACGAAGGCCTGCGCGAAGGCACCACCTTTGAGGGCATCAAAGACCTGCGCAGCGCGCTGCCCGGCGGCCGGGTCTCGGCCGGCAATGCCAGCCAGTTCTCGGACGGCGCGGGCGCCTGCGTGCTGGTCAGCGAGTCCCTGGCCGCGCGCGAGGGCCTGCAGCCTCTGGGCCGCTTCCTCGGCTTTGCTGTGGCCGGCTGTGAGCCCGATGAGATGGGCATTGGCCCGGTCTTCGCCGTGCCCAAGGTCTTGCAGCGCCTGGGCCTGACGGTGGACGACATCGACCTCTGGGAGCTGAACGAAGCCTTTGCCGTGCAGGTGCTGTACTGCGCCGATCGGCTGGGCATCCCGCAGGAGCGGCTCAATGTCAACGGCGGCGCGATTGCCCTGGGCCACCCCTACGGCGTCTCGGGCCAGCGAATGACCGGCCATGCCTTGCTGGAAGGCCGGCGCCGCGGCGCCAAGCGCATCTGCGTGACCATGTGCATCGGCGGCGGCATGGGCGCAGCCGGCGTCTTCGAGGTGCTGTGATGGCTTTGCGCGCCACCCTGGACTTTCTGCTGCGCGACTGGCTGCAGGTCCAGTCGCTGAGCGAGCGGCCGCGCTTTGCCGAGCATTCGCTGGAGGGCTATGCCGCCGTGCTGGACAGCTGCGAGCGCATCGCCGCCGAGCAGTTCGCACCGGCCAACCGTGCCTGCGATGCCGAGGAGCCACGCTTCGACGGCGAGCGCGTGATCCTGCCGGCCTCCACCCAGCAGGCGCTGGACGCCTACATCGCCTCCGGCATGCTGGCCGCCTCGCAGGACGAGGCCCAGGGCGGCCTGCAGCTGCCCTGCGTGATCGAGACCGCCGCCAATGCCTTTTTCCAGAAGGCCAGCGTGGGCATCAGCGGCTATGCCTTGCTGACTGTGGGCAATGCCAATCTGCTGCTGGCCCATGGCAGCGAGCGCCAGCGCGCCGTGTTTGCACAGCCGCAGCTGCAGGGGCGTTGGTTCGGCACCATGTGCTTGAGCGAGCCGCAGGCCGGCTCCTCCCTGTCCGACATCCAGACCCGGGCCGTGTCCGATGGCGAGGGCTTTGAACTGGACCCCCTGGGCCCGCGCTACCGCCTGCGCGGCCACAAGATGTGGATCTCGGCCGGCGAGCATGAGCTGAGCGAGAACATCGTCCACCTGGTGCTGGCCAAGATCCCCGATGCCCAAGGCCGCCTGGTGCCGGGCGCGCGCGGCATTTCGCTCTTCATCGTGCCCAAGCATGGCGTCGATGCCGAAGGCCGCCTGAACGGCCAACGCAACGAGGTGGCCCTGGCCGGCCTCAACCACAAGCTGGGTTTCCGCGGCACCAGCAACTGCCTGCTGAACTTTGGCGAGGGCGGGGCGGGGGCCATCGGCTATCTGGTCGGCCAGCCCGGCGAGGGCCTGCGCTGCATGTTCCACATGATGAACGAGGCGCGCATCGGCGTGGGCCTGGCCGCGACCATGCTGGGCTATGCCGGTTTTGAAGCCAGCCTGGCCTATGCCCGCCAGCGGCCGCAGGGCCGCAGCCTGGGAATGGGCGTTAAAGACGCGGCGCAGCCGCAGCAGCTGATCATCGAGCATGCCGACGTCAAGCGCATGCTGCTGGCGCAGAAGAGCTATGTCGAGGGCGCGCTGGCGCTGGAGCTGTTCTGCGCGCGCCTGGTCGATGAGCAAAAGACAGGGGCGCCAGAAGCGGCGGCCGAGGCGGCGCAGCTGCTCGAGGTCTTGATCCCCATCGCCAAGAGCTGGCCCAGCGAATGGTGCCTGGAGGCCAACAGCCTGGCCATCCAGGTGCTGGGCGGCGCCGGCTACACGCGCGATTTTCCGGTCGAGCAATATTGGCGCGACAACCGCCTGAACATGATCCACGAGGGCACGCATGGCATCCACGGCCTGGACCTGCTGGGACGCAAGGTGGTGCTGAACGGCGGCCAGGCCTTGCGCGTGCTGGCCGCGCGCATCAACCGCACGGTCGAGGCCGCCCTGCAGCGGCCGGCCCTGGCGGCCCAGGCCAATCAGCTGGCGGCCGCCCTGGCCCAGCTGGGCCGGGCCAGCAAGGCCGCCTGGGCCACGGGCGAGCCCGAGGTGGCCCTGGCCAATGCCACACCGTATCTGCAGGCTTTTGGCCACGGGGTGCTGGCCTGGTTGTGGCTGGATGTCACACTGGCACTGGACGATGCGGCGGTGAGCTCGGACTTCGCACAAGGCAAGCGCGCCGCCGCCGCGTATTTCTATCGTTATGAGCTGCCCAAGATCAGCGCCTGGCTGGCCGTGGTCGAGAGCCGCGAGCCGCTGTGCCGCGAGATGCAGGATGGGTGGTTCTGAGCCGGGGAGGGCTCGCCCAGATGGAGGAGCAAGAACACCCATCGGGACGCCCGCCGCCGCGCTGGCTGGGTCATGTCGAGGCATTGATCTGGGTCTTGATCTACGGCGGCCTGCTGGCCGTCATCCTGGGGGTGTTTTTGATGAAGCAGGGCCTGAGCGATGCCGAGCTGCTGGGCTGGATCTTGCTGATCAAAGGCGGAGTGGCGGTCGTGATCGGCGTGCTGATGATCTGGATCCGTTCGCGCTGGGGTAAGAAGTGAAGGGGTGAACGGGTGAACGGGTGAACGGGTGAAAATGCTGGGGCCCATTCACTGGTTCACCTGTTCACCCGTTCACTCATCCTCCACTGCCATGCCTCTCCATTTCCCCGTCCACATCCCCTTCGTCGAACAGCTGGGCCTGGAGCTGCACAGCATGGCCGATGGCCAGGCTGAGCTGCGGGTCGATTTGTCCGAGAGCCACCTGAACAGCTGGGAGGTGGCCCATGGTGGCGTGCTCATGACCATGCTGGATGTGGCCATGGCCCATGCGGCGCGCAGCATCCATATGAAAGCTGAGGGCATGGGCCCGGGCGTGGTGACGGTGGAGATGAAGACCTCCTTCATGCGCCCCGGCGAAGGCGAGCTGCGTGCCCTGGGCAAGCTGCTGCACCGCTCCACCACCATGGCTTTTTGCGAGGGCTCCATCCTCGGCGAGGACGGCCAGCTGGTGGCCCATGCCACCGCCACTTTCAAGTACTTGCGTGCCTTGCCGACTCGCGGCCGCGCGCTCAAACCTTTGCAGCGGCGCGGTAGCGAGTGATCAGGACTTGCGCCACAGCTGTGCATCCACGGGCGGCAAGCCCTCGGGCAGGGAATGCTCAATCTCGATGATGGTGCGTGAATCCAGTCGGGCGCGGCGGGCGATGGCCTGGAAGTACTGAAGGAAGAGCTGGTCGAAGCTGCCGTCGGCTTGGATGCGTTCCAAGCCTTTCTCAAAGCGCTGGCGCAGCGCCAGCTTGTCGGCGCGGAACATGTAGTAGACCGGGAAGGGGTAATACAGGGCGATGCGCGGCTCGACCATCAATTGATTGAGCTCGGGGTGGGCCTCCAGTTCCGCCCAGGCCTCATGCAGGCCGCGGTGAAAGTAGTGGAAGCGGCCACTTTGCAACATCGGCAGCAAAGCGCTGCCCTGCGCCACCCCGACGACCGGCAGGCCGTTGCGCTCGAACATGCCGAAGTCGGCCCATTGCCGCCCGAACCCTCCGGTCAGGCGGCGCAGATCGGCCAGGCTGTTCACCTGCTCGAACAGGGCGCGGTCTTTCTTGTGAATCAGCAGCAGCCGGTAGCCCAACATGCCTTTGTGCAGGTCGATCTTGATGCTGCTGAATTCCCGGAGCAGTTCCTTGCTGGGCGGCAGGTAGACCAGGTCGACCTGGCCCTGGCGCAGGAGGCCCAGGCAGCGCTCTTGCGTGGGATCGGGGCCGTCAGCGTAGGCGCGCAGCTGTGAGCGTTCCCCGGGCCGCTCGGTGCGCTCCAGGATCAGGCGCGTCAAGGCCATGCGGTAGGCATAGCGCTGCGGGTCGGCCTGGCAGATGCGCAGCTCGGCCGCCTCGGCAGGGTGGGGCAGCAGCAGAAGGCCGGCCCAGCACAGCCGGCCAGCCAGGGCTGTGACGCCACGCAGCCACAGCCCTGCGCGAAAGATCAGAGCGTTCAACGCAGCTTGAACACCGCCACGGCCTGGACCAGCTGCGAGGCCTGCACGCGCAAGCTCTCGGCGGCCGCCGCGCTCTGCTCGACCAGGGCGGCATTCTGCTGGGTCACCCTGTCCATCTGCGTGATCGCCTCGCCGACCTGGGCGATGCCCGAGCTCTGCTCGCTGCTGGCGGCACTGATTTCGCCGACGATGTCGCTGACGCGCTTGATGGCGCCGACGATCTCGGTCATGGTGGTGCCGGCGCGGTCCACCAGCATCGTGCCTTGCTCGACGCGCTCGACGCTGGCGCTGATCAGTGACTTGATCTCCTTGGCCGCATCGGCGCTGCGCTGGGCAAGGTTGCGCACCTCGCTGGCCACCACGGCGAAGCCGCGGCCTTGTTCACCGGCCCGGGCGGCTTCCACGGCTGCATTGAGCGCCAGGATATTGGTCTGGAAGGCAATGCCGTCGATGACGCTGATGATGTCGGAGATCTTCTTCGAGCTGTCGTTGATGCCGCGCATGGTTTCGACCACTTCGCCCACCACATCGCCGCCGCGGGTAGCGATTTGTGAAGCGCCCAGGGCCAGCTGATTGGCCTGTTTGGCGTTGTCGGCGTTGTTGCGCACGGTCGAGCCCAGTTCGTCCATGGTGGCGGCGGTCTCTTCCAGGGCGCTGGCCTGTTCCTCGGTGCGCTGGCTGAGGTCGGCATTGCCCTGGGCAATCTCACCCGCGCCAGTGGCGACGCTCTCGGAGTTGTCGCGCACATTGGCGACGATCTCCAGCAAGCGGCTGCGCATGGCTTCCAGCGCTTGTAGCAGCTGCGAGGTTTCGTCGCGGCCCTCGTTGCGCAGGTCCACGGTCATATCGCCTTCGCTCATGCGCTGTGCGCCCTCCATGGCCCGAGCCAGGGGCGCGGTGACATGGCGGCTGATGCCCAAGCCGAGGCCGATGCCGGCCATCACGCCCAGCACGATCAGTGCGATCGTGGTGTTGCGGCTGCTGTGGTAAAGCTCATCATTGGCGTGGGACAGAGCCTTGGCTTCCTCTTCCTTGAGCCGGGTCAGGCCGGTCAGGGTCTGGTCGACCAGCACGCCTTGCGGGGTCATGTCGGACTTGATGAATTTGATCGCATCGTTGGAGCCCGACAGTTCGGTCACGCCAATGCGCTTGATCATTTCCTGGGCGACCTGCTGGTCCTTTTCCCAGTGGCTGCGCAGTGAGGCCAGCTCGGCTTTGCCCTTGTCGCTGGCATAGAGCTTGCCGGCCTGCTCGATCAAGTCATTGCACTGCTTGCGCGATTCATTCATCAGACCGAGGGCGCGCTCGCGTTCGGCCGCGTCGGTGGCCAGGATGGCGTCGCGCACGGCCACCACGGCCTGCAGGCGCCGCACATTGGCTTCCTTGGTCAGTGACAGGCCGAGCAGCTCTTGCTCATAGAGCATGGTGTCGGCGTCGTTGATGCGATTCATATTGATGATCGCGACCGTGCCAATCACGGCGCCGATCAGGGCCACCGCCGTGAAGGCGCCCACCAGCTTGGTGGAAATTTTGTAGTCAGACAGCTGCATAGGGTCTCCAACGTGAATGTGTCGAAATCCGGCCCTCTGGGTGGCCTGCTTCACTCCCACGGGTCTGTCGCTTGCCCCGCGGCCCGTGCGGGCGTGGCGAGGCCGGGTCCGTGCAAACGGTGACCTTTCGGGTATCGGCCGCGGCACGACCCGCTTGAGGGAAGTTTGCTTCCCAGCCCTTTTTGTCAGCTGTTTTGCACCGGGTGGTCGCGGCCATGGTGGAATCCGGACCCAGTCAGTACAAGGAGTCCTCCCATGAGTTTCAACCGTCAAATCGTTTTGGCTTCACGTCCCCAGGGTGAGGCGAGCTTGGATAACTTCCGTCTGGTCGAACAAGCCCTGCCCGAGCTGGCCGAAGGCCAGGTGCTGGTGCGCAACCATTTCCTGAGCCTGGACCCCTATATGCGCGGCCGCATGAACGACAGCAAGAGCTACGCCGCACCTCAAGCCCTGGACGCCGTCATGCTGGGCGGCACCGCCGGCGAGGTGCTCGCCTCACGCAACCCGGCCTTCCAGGTCGGTGATTCGGTGGTGGGCATGGGCGGTTGGCAAGAGCATTTCGTGGTCGACGCCAGCCAGCGCGGCGTGCTCAACAAGGTGGACACCCGCCACATCCCGCTGTCGGCCTATCTGGGCGCGGTCGGCATGCCCGGCGTGACCGCCTGGTACGGCCTGACCCAGATCATTCGCCCCAAGGCCGGCGAGACCGTGGTGGTCAGCGCGGCCAGCGGCGCCGTGGGCTCGGTGGTGGGCCAACTGGCCAAGGCGCGCGGTGCGCGGGCGATTGGCCTGGCCGGCGGGGCGGAGAAATGCCGCTACGTCGTCGAGGAACTGGGATTCGATGCCTGCATCGACTACAAGCAGCACCCCGATTTGACCTCGCTCTCGCAGGCGCTCAAGGCTGCTTGCCCAGACGGCATCGACGGCCACTTTGAAAACGTCGGCGGCCTCATCCTCGACGCCGTGCTGCTGCGCGCCAATGCCTTCAGCCGCGTGGCCATGTGCGGCATGATTTCCGGCTACAACGGCGAGCCCATCCCCCTGCAGTACCCGCAGCTCATCCTGACCAACCGCATGAAGGTCGAGGGTTTCATCGTCAGCGAGCACATGGAACTGTGGCCCGAGGCGCTCAAGGAGCTCGGCGGCCTGGTCGCTAGCGGCGGGCTCAAGTTCCGCGAGTCCGTTGCGCAGGGCCTGGATGCGGCGCCCGAGGCCTTCCTTGGCCTGCTCAAGGGCCGCAATTTCGGCAAGCAGCTGGTGAAGCTGGTCTGATGGCGGGCCCTATCGATTTGCGCTTGCGCTGGCGCTGCGTTCCTTTCGAGGGCTTGAGCGTCCACGAGCTCTACGCCGCCCTGGCCCTGCGCGCCCAGGTCTTTGTGCTGGAACAGAACTGTGTCTACCTCGATCTGGACGGCCATGACCCGGCGGTTTTGCATCTGCTGGGTCAGGACGACGACAGCGGCGAGTTGCTGGCCTACGCCCGCCTGGTGCCGCCCGGCACCAAGGGCCCGGGCCAGACTCAGCCCATGATTGGCCGGGTGGTCACCTCGCCGGCCGCACGCGGCCGGGGCGCGGGCCGAGCGCTGATGGAGCAGGCCCTGCGCGCCTGCGCCGAGCACTGGCCGGGCCAGGCGGTGGAGATCCAAGCGCAGAGCTATTTGCGCGCGTTCTATGTCAGCCTGGGTTTTGTCGCCACGTCGGAGCCCTATCTGGACGACGACATCGAACACATCGATATGCGGCGCGAATTCAAGGCCGAATTCACGGTGGATTGAGGGAAAACCCGAGGGTTGAGGCGCGCAATCTGGCACACTCCCGGCCCAGCTTCGATTTCGCCTCATTCAATCATTCATCCATGTCAGCCGTCCCCCTCGCCATCGATTCCCGCCACGCCGTCGTTATCGGCGGCGGCCCTGCTGGGCTCATGGCCGCCGAGCGCCTGCGTGCGGCGGGCATGGAGGTCGATGTCTACGATGCCATGGCCTCGGTCGGGCGCAAATTCCTGCTCGCCGGCAAGGGCGGGCTCAACCTGACCCATTCCGAGGACAGCCTCAGTTTCCGCAGCCGCTTCGCCGAGCGTTGCGAAGAGGTCGGCGCTTGGCTGGCCCATTTCGACGGCCCAGCCCTGCGTACCTGGGCCGCCGAGCTGGGCGTGGACACCTTTGTCGGCAGCTCCGGCCGGGTCTTCCCGGTCGATATGAAATCGGCGCCCTTGCTGCGCGCCTGGCTGGCTCGGCTGCGCAACAGCGGGGTCCGCTTTCATATGCGCCACCGCTGGTTGGGCTGGGACGAAGAAGGCTGCTTGCGCTTCGCCCATGGCGACCAACAGCTGACCCTGCCCCACACCGGCGCCGTCGTGCTGGCCCTGGGCGGCGCGTCATGGCCGCAGCTGGGCTCCAACGCCGGCTGGGTGCCGCTGCTGACGGCCCACGGCGTGGACATCGCCGGCCTGCGCGCGGCCAACTGCGGCTTCAATCTGGGGCTGGCCCGCGACGGCCGGCCGCAGCCCGGCTGGTCGCCGCTGTTTGCCGAGCGCTTTGCCGGCCAGCCGGTCAAGCCGGTGGCTCTGCATTTCCAAGGGCGCAGCGGCCGCCGCTTCGACCGCCAGGGCGAGTTCGTCATCACCTCCAGCGGCGTCGAGGGCTCCTTGATCTATGCCGCCTCCAGCCTGCTGCGCGAAGAGATCGCCGAGTTCGGCGAGGCGGTGATGCACCTGGACCTGCTGCCCGACCGCAGCGAGAGCTTTGTCATGGACGAGGTGGCCCGCCCGCGGGGCTCGCGCTCCATGTCCACCCACCTCAAGAGCCGCCTGGGCCTGGAAGGGCTGAAAGCCGGCTTGTTGTTTGAAGTCCTGAGCAAGGATGAGTACGCCGACCTGCCCACCCTGGCCCGCACCATCAAACGCCTGCCTTTGCGCCTGGCTTCCACCCGGCCGATGGCCGAGGCCATCAGCACGGCCGGTGGTGTGCGCCTGGAAGAGCTGGACGAACAGCTGATGATCAAGCGCCTGCCGGGCCTGTTCTGCGCCGGCGAGATGCTGGACTGGGAAGCGCCCACCGGCGGCTACCTGCTCACCGCCAGCATGGCCAGCGGCTGGGTGGCCGGCGAGGGCGCGGTGCGGCATCTGCAACGTGGTGCCGGCCTCACAGTCTGAAAGACGGACCGGGTTACATACCCCCTGGTCTAAACGGCTCATGCCGCGCTGGATCGCCTGACATCGCGGCTTCTCAGAATCGGCGGTTTTCACCTCCGGCCGTGCGCGCTTTTTGGCTTGTGCGGTCGGTTCGGAGACCGCCATGAGCAGCAGAATAATTCAAAACCCCTCCCGCCGCGGCTTTCTGGCTGCCGGTGCGGCCGGCCTGGCCAGCACCCCCAGCTTTGCCCAGACCATCGCCCGCGCCCTGGCTACGCCGGCCAGCCAAGTCAGCGGCGGCCTGGGCGACATCGAGCATGTGGTTTTCCTGATGCAGGAAAACCGCTCCTTCGACCATTACTTCGGCTGCCTGGCCGGCGTGCGCGGCTTCAGCGATCCGCGTGCCATCACCTTGCCCTCGGGCAAGCCGGTCTGGTTCCAGCCCAGCGGCAGCAGCCATGTGCTGCCCTACCACTACGACGTCAAGAACACCAACGCCCTGCATGTCGGCCTGGACCACCACTGGAAGGGCACGGAAGCAGTCTGGAAGGACTGGAACGCCTGGGTGCCCAAGAAGACTTCGATGTCCCTGGGCTATTTCGACCGCGGCGATCTGCCTTTCTACTACGCCCTGGCCGACGCCTTCACCACCTGTGATGCCTACCACTGCTCGGTCTTCGGCCCCACCGACCCGAACCGTTTCTATGCCCTGAGCGGCCACACGGCCGGCTACGTCACCGGCATTCCCGACAGCCGGCTCTACAACGTCAACAACGGCACCTACAACGCCGACATCGCCAACGACAACCCGGCTGCTCAGGGAATCACGTGGCAAAGCTATGCCGAGGTGCTGGAAGCACAAGGGGTCAGTTGGAAGGTCTACCAGGAGTGGGACAACTACGGCGACAACTACCTGCAGTACTTCAAGAACTTCCGCGTCGACGCGGCCGGCCGCAAGCTGACGCCCGAGTCGCCGCTGTACCAGAAGTGCCGCGCCATGGCCGCGGGCTCGAACGCATCGAACTCCGCGCAAACCACCGGCCAGTGGCTGATCGATGACTTTGCCTCCGATGTGCGCGCCGGCCGCCTGCCGGCCGTGTCCTGGATCTGCGCGCCGACCGAGTACTGCGAGCATCCCTCGCCCACGCCCAATGCCGGTGAGAACTTCAGCGCCCGCCTGTTGGCCGCCTTGGTCGACAACCCTGAGGTCTGGGCCAAGACCGTGCTCATCATCACCTACGACGAGAACGACGGCTTCTTCGACCACATGCCCTCGAACGTGCCGCCCATGGACGCCGGCCGTGGCCGCAGCACGGTGGCCAACAGCTTGCAGGGCGAGGTCTACAACGACAGCGAGCCGATCGGCCTGGGCCCACGCGTGCCGACCCTGGTGATCTCGCCCTGGAGCAAGGGCGGGCGCGTCAACTCCCAGCTCTTCGACCACACCTCGCAAATCCGTTTCCTCGAAGAGTGGCTGGTGCAGGGCAAGGGCCTGGCGCGTGCGGCCGTGCAGTGCCCCAATATCTCGCCCTGGCGCCGCGCGGTCTGCGGCGATCTGCTCAGCGTCTTCAACTTCGACGAGCCGAACAAGACCTGGCCGGCCGGGGTGCCGCGCACGGCTGAGTACCCCAAGTACGACGCCACGGCGCCGGCCTGGCCGCCCGCCACCCAGGTGCTGCCGCGCCAGGAGCAGGTCAGCACCGGCCAGCCGCGCCCGGCCTGCCCCATGCCCTACCGTGCCGAGGTGGATGGCGCCGTGCAGGGCACGGCCCGCCAGTTCGCTTTGAGCTTTGGCAATGGCGGCACGGTGGCCGAGCCCTTCATCGTCTACTCGGCCCTGCGCAGCGACGGCCCCTGGCACTACACCCTGGCCGCCGGCACGCGCGTCGAGCGCGAGGTCTGGAACTGGAGCGGCGACAGCTACCAGCTCAAGGTCCATGGCCAGAACGGTTTTGTGCGCGAGTTCAGCGGGGCGCTGGGCAGCGCGGCGCGGCAGCTGGAAGTCAGCTTGCGTGAAGAGCCCGCCAGCCGCAGCGTGCGCCTGCAGTTCAGCAACAGCAGCAGCCAGGTGCTGCGCCTGCAACTGGTGGATCTGGCCTATGGCCAAGGAAAGCTGCTGGAACTGACGCTCCAGCCGCAGCAAAGCCACAGCGAGACCCGCAGCGTGGAGGCCAGCCGCGGCTGGTACGACCTGGGCGTGACGCTGGAAGGCCAGAGCCTGTACTGGCGCCGCCTGGCCGGCCATGTCGAAGGCGCGGGCCTGGACTACACCGACCCGGTGCTCAACGGCCTGGCCCAGGCCCAGGACTCGCCGCCGGTGCAGGTGCCGACGCCGCCTCCTGTCAACCCGGTGCGCTTCAGCGTCTCGGCTAGCGTTTCCCGCATCGGCGACAGCATCAATCTGAGCTGGCAAGGCCTGCCGGCCGGCAACAAGCATTGGCTGGGCTTCTACCGCAAGGGCATGGTGCCCGGCGGCCCGGGCTCGCTGAAGTGGAACTATGTGGCCGCGCCGGCCGGCGGCCAGAGCTTCAGCCTGGCCAGCTTCCCAGAGGGCGAGTACTTCTTCGGCCTGTTCCTGAACGATGGCTACGAAGAGGCGGCCCCGCGCCTGGCCCTGCGTCTGCTCAAGCGCGGCGACATCAACGGCGACGGCCGCATCGACGCCGCCGACCGTGAGGCCCAGCGCGCCGCCATGGGGGTCTGCGCCGGCGACAGCCGCTACCAGCCCCTGGCTAATTTCGATGCCGATGCCTGCATCACCCAGGCCGACTACCGCGCCTGGTTTGACATCTTCCGCCAGCAAAAGCCTTGATCACCCCACGCAGGAACATGACCATGACACGCACACCGAACACCTTTTTGAAATTCGGCGCCCCGAGCCTGGCGGCCAGCCTGCTGGGCGCCGCCGGCCTGCTGGCTTCTTCCCTGGCTTCAGCCCAGACTTTCGCGGCCAGTGCCATCACGCCCACCGGCCTGCCGCTGGAGCCGCTGCTGCGCCTGGAGCTGCCCGTGGCGGCGCAGCAGGGCCAGACCCTGAACGTGGCCATCCGTCTGGACCAGCCCTTCGCCGGCCGCGCCGCCGACGATGTGTTTTTGTTCTACGGCTTCAAGCTCGACTTCGACCCCAGCCAGCTGCGCTTCAAGGGCTTTGCTGCGGCCGAGGGTTGGAGCGATGACAGCGGCTTTCTGCGCCCCGGCGAGATCGGTGCGTCCAACTTCCCCGGCGTCGCCGCCGCGGCTGCTCAGTCCTGGCTGAACCTGGGCGCGCTGCAGTTCGAGCTGCTGAGCCCGGGCGAGGCCTGGTTGCAGATCAGCAGCCCCGACGGCGACCTCAACCTCGGCCTCGGCTATGCCCAGGGCACGGCCAATTTGCCCATCGACTGGCGCGGCAGCCTGCAGGTCAGCGCCGTGCCCGAGCCCGGCGCGTTGTCGATGACGCTGGCGGGGCTGCTGGGCCTGGGGCTGATACAGCGCCGCCGCCTGGGTCAGAACAAGTAGCCGAAGGACACCAGTCCGTTGACGCTGGTTTTCTGGTGCGTCAGCGGGCTGTTCTTGGCATCGCCCTGCAGGGCGCTGACCGAGAGGCCGGCTGTCACGCTGCTGCGCGGGCTGAGGATGTGGGTCAGCGAGGCATTGGCCCGCACATCGCGCAGGCCTGCGCCGACGCTGTAGGGCGCATAGCCGCTGCTCGCCGCCTGGGCCGCGCTGACGCCGAAGTAGGACTGCAGCGCTTCGCGGTTGGCCAGGGTCAGGGCAGCGCCCACACCGAGGCGCCAGCTCGCATCCAGCGGGATCTGATGGGCCACACCCAGATCGACCAGCAGGCCCTTGCGGTCCTGGCCGGAGCCGTAGCGCAAGGAGCTGGTCAGGGCCAGGCTCTGGCTGGGGCTGTAATTGAAGAAGCCACCGATCTCGGGGCGGAACTCGATGTCGCCCATGCCGCGCAAGGCTGGTGAGCGGTCTTCATCGCGGCCGAAATCGGCCGTCAGGCGCAGGCCGTAGCTGAACTGGGCTTGCTTGGAGAAGTTCAGGCCCAGGCCATTGCTGGTGCCGGCAAACCAGCCATTGCTCCATTGGTAGTCGAGGCTGGGCACCAGCATGGCCCGACTTTTCTTCGAGCCTTGGTAGGCATGGCCGGCCAATGCGACCACGCCGATGCGGCCGCCGTCGCGCTCGGGGGCGGCGCCGTAGATGCGGGCGGTGTCGAAGGCCTGGGCCTGAGCCAGGGTGCTGCTGAATAGGCCGATGCAGGCGATCAGGCTAGCGGCGGACAGATGGCAGAGGGTGTGGGTCATGGTGGCGTGCCGGGGCTGGGTTGATGAGCGGAAGGGCGAGTTGCATGAACAGGCGTGCAGCCTGGATTTGATGCCGGCGGCCACGCGTGCGAGGCCGGGCCGGATGAATCGCCTCGCAATATGGCGTAAATCTGTGACTTTTGCTGGCGCCCGCCTTTTGGCGGCCGGTCCGGGGGCTGCACATGGCTGCGGCCAGGAGCGCCGCCAGCCCCTGTGGCACACTCCGCCGCTTCCTGTTTTGACTGCCTCGCCGACGTTTTGGACAAGATCCTGCTTCAAATTGCCGCCGAACTGAGCGTTCGCCCGGCCCAGATCAACGCCGCCGTGGAGCTGCTCGATGGCGGCGCCACCGTGCCCTTCATCGCCCGCTACCGCAAGGAAGTGACCGACGGGCTGGACGACAGCCAGCTGCGTGATATCGAGGCCCGCCTGGCCTATCTGCGCGAGCTGGAAGACCGCCGCGCCGCCGTGCTCAAGAGCATCGAGGAGCAAGGCAAGCTCACGCCCGAGCTGCAAGCCGCCATCCTCGCCGCGCCGACCAAGCAGGAGCTGGAAGACCTCTACCTGCCCTACAAGCAAAAGCGCCGCACCAAGGGCATGATCGCCCGCGAAGCCGGCCTGGAGCCCCTGGCCGACAAGCTGTTTGCCGACCCCGGCCTGGACCCGATGGCGGAGGCTGCGGCCTTCATCAACGCCGACGCCGGTTTTGCCGACGCGTTTGCAGTGTTGGACGGTGTGCGCGACCTTCTGTCCGAGCGCTGGGCCGAGGACGCGCTCTTGATCGGCAAGCTGCGCGAGTGGCTGTGGGCCGAGGGCTTGTTCAAGTCCAAGCTGATGGACGGCAAGGATGAGCAGAACCCCGATGTCGCCAAGTTCCGCGACTACTTCGATTACGACGAGCCGATCCGCACCGTGCCTTCGCACCGCGCGCTGGCCGTGTTCCGCGGCCGCACGCTGGAGATCCTCGACGCCAAGCTGGCGCTGGACGAAGAGGTGGTGGCCGGCCAACCGGGTTTGGCGGAAGGCCGTATCGCCCGCCACCTGGGCTGGACCATGGGCACACGCCCGGGCGACGCCCTGATTCGCAAGACCATCTCCTGGACCTGGAAGGTCAAGCTCTCCATGAGCTTGGAGCGCGATCTGTTCTCGCGCCTGCGTGAGGAGGCCGAGGCCGTGGCCATCAAGGTGTTCGCCGAGAACCTGCGTGACCTGCTGCTGGCCGCGCCGGCCGGCAAGCGTGTGGTCATGGGTCTGGACCCAGGCATTCGCACCGGCGTCAAGGTGGCCGTGGTCAGCGACACCGGCCGGGTGCTGGACACCTGCGCTGTGTTCCCGCACGAGCCGCGCAAGGACTGGGACGGCTCGCTGCACACCCTGGGCCGCCTCTGCGCCACCCACGGTGTCAACTTGATCGCCATCGGCAACGGTACGGCCAGTCGCGAAACCGACAAGCTGGCCGGCGACCTGATCAAGCGCATCCAGCAACTGGCCCCTGGCACGCCCATCGACAAGGTGGTGGTCAGCGAGGCCGGCGCCTCGATCTATTCGGCGTCCGAGTTCGCCTCCAAGGAACTGCCCGATCTGGATGTGACCCTGCGCGGCGCGGTGTCCATCGCCCGCCGCCTGCAGGACCCGCTGGCCGAGTTGGTCAAGATCGACCCCAAAAGCATTGGCGTCGGCCAGTACCAGCACGATGTCAACCAGAGCGCCATGGCCAAGACCCTGGACGCGGTGGTGGAAGACTGCGTGAACTCGGTCGGCGTGGACCTGAACACCGCCTCGGCCCCGCTGCTGTCGCGCGTGTCCGGCCTGTCCGGCACGGTGGCCGCGTCCATCGTGCGCTGGCGCGATGCCAACGGTGCTTTCAAGAGTCGCAAGCAGCTACTCGATGTCGCCGGCCTCGGCCCCAAGACCTTCGAGCAATCGGCCGGCTTCCTGCGCATCCGCGATGGCGAGAACCCGCTGGATTTCTCGGGCGTGCACCCCGAAACCTACCCGGTGGTGGAGCGCATCCTCAAGGCGGTCAACAAGCCGGCGGCCGAGGTGATGGGCAAGAGCGATGTGATCCGCGCGCTGAAGCCTGAGGCCTTTGCCGACGAGAAATTCGGCGCCATCACGGTCAAGGACATCCTGGCCGAGCTGGAAAAGCCGGGGCGTGACCCGCGCCCGGACTTCAAGGTCGCCCGCTTCAACGAAGGCGTGGACGACATCAAGGACCTGGTGGAAGGCATGGTGCTCGAGGGCACGGTGTCCAACGTCGCCCAGTTCGGCGCTTTCGTGGACCTGGGCGTGCACCAGGACGGTCTGGTGCATGTCAGCCAGCTGTCCAATAAATTCGTCACCGATGCCCGCGAGGTGGTCAAGACCGGCGACATCGTCAAGGTGCGGGTGCTGGAGGTGGACCTGGCGCGCAAGCGCGTGTCGCTGACCATGAAGCTCGACGCACCGACGCCGCGCGCCGGCAGCAAGCCCGACAACAGCTACCGCCCGGCAGGCCGCAACGAGCGCATGGGCTCGGGCGGAGGCCGAGCCGGGCAGGGCTCTGCACGCCCGCCCGAGCCGGCAGCGAGCGGTGCCATGGCGGCGGCTTTCGCCAAATTCAAGAAGCCGAGCTGAGACCTGCGGGGAGGGTGAGCGGTCGGCCCGGCCGCCGTTGGCGCATCCGGGCTGCAAATCAGCCCCAACAAGTCGCGCTTGGTCGGCTGCAGGCAGACTGCGACACGCGCGCTCGTTAAGCTGCCGCCCTGTTGTCATGCTTGTCCCTGGAGTCCTCTTTGAATTCTCTGTCTCGCACTTCCGTGAATCGGGCCTGTCGCCTGTTGTTGGCGACCAGCGCCTTGTCCTTGAGCGCATCGCTGGTGGCGGCGCAGGAAGGTGTGCCTGGCATGGGCGACAACCGCCCGGCGGCCGGCAACAAGCTGGAGCGGGTGGAGCTGACGTCCCGTCCGCAAAGCGACACCGATTTGCGCCGCAAATCGCCGGTGGCCAAGCAGGTCTACGGCCGCGAGGAAATGGACAAGTTCGGCGACACCAATGTGGCCGATGTGCTGAAGCGCCTGCCCGGCGTGAACATGCAGGGCGGTGCGCCGCGCATGCGCGGCCTGGGCTCGGGCTACACCCTGATCCTGATCAACGGCGACCCGGCGCCCCCGGGCTTCGACATGAGCCAGCTCAGCCCTTCGCAGGTGGAGCGCATCGAAGTGACCAAGGCGCCCACCGCCGACCAGAGTGCTCAGGCCGTGGCCGGCGCCATCAATATCATCCTGAAGGACGCGCCGCGCATCTCGCAGCGCGATTTGCGACTGGGCATCGGCTACAGCGCCGTGCGTCCCACGCCCTCGGCCACCTTCACCCTGGGCGAGAAGATCGGTTCGGCAGCGGTGTCCGTGCCCCTGTCCTTCTTCCAGTGGCGAGGTCAGAACGATGTACAGAGCACCCGTCGCATGCCGGGCAGCGACGGCGAGCCTTCGAGCAGCGTGCAGCAGGGGGAGCAGGCCAACTGGGGTCATGGTTTCAACTCGGCCCCGCGCCTGAACTGGAAGATCAGCGACGAGGAGTCGCTGACCCTTCAGGCCTTTTTGCAAAAAGGCTTCTGGAACAACCGCAGCAGCTACGAGCTCGTGTCTAGCAGCCCCAATGCGGTGCTCGATGACGACAGCCTGAGCCACGGCACCTGGCAGAACCTGCGCGGCAACGCGGTCTGGTCCAAGCGCTTCAATGACGAGCAGAAGCTGGAACTCAAGGGTGGCGTGCAGCATTCGCGCGGCACCTTCGACAACCAGACCTTTCTGCCAGCCAGCCAGCTGCGCCGTGCGGTCGGTGACAACACCGACCGCGGCTTCACCCAGGCCGGCAAGTTCGGCCAGCTGCTGGGCGAGGACCACAGCCTGACCGTGGGCTGGGACCTGGAATGGCGCCGTCGCGAGGAAGAGCGCACGGTCTCCGAAGCCGGCAAGCCCCAGCTGCCAGATTTCGATGGCCAGCCCTTCGGCGCCCGCATCACCCGCCAGGCCCTCTTTGTGCAGGACGAGTGGGAGCTGTCGCCGCAATGGTCCACCTACCTGGGCCTGCGTAGCGAGCGCATCATCACCGAGAGCCGCGGCCTGGCTGAACCGGTGCGCAACACCAGCACTGTGACGACCCCGCTCTGGCACCTGAACTACAAGTTCGACCCCAAGGGCAAGGACCTGATCCGCGCCAGCCTGACGCGCAGCTACAAGGCGCCGGACCTGAATGCCCTGCTGGCCCGCCCCAGCCTGAGCAGCCTGTTCACCGACACGAGCAAGCCCAACACCGAGATCTCGCCGGACCGCGAAGGCAACCCGCTGCTCAAGCCCGAGCTGGCCACCGGCCTCGACGTGGCCTATGAGAAGTACTTGACCGGCGGCGGCATGTTCAGCGTCGGCGTGTTCCATCGCAAGGTCAACGACCTGGTCCGCAACGTCACCAGCCTGTCGTCGGTCTCTTGGGCCAGCGTGCCGCGCTATGTCTCGCGCCCGACCAATTTCTCCAAGGCCCAGACCACCGGCCTGGAGCTGGAAATCAAGGGTCGCGCGGCTGAGCTGATGCCCGATTGGTTCGATATCAAGACCGCCCTCAATCTGCGGGCTTCGCTGAGCTACTACAAGTCCAAGGTCGACGCCTTGCCTGGTCCGGACAACCGCCTGGACGGCCAGCAGCCTTGGTCCGGCAACCTGGGTTTTGACTATCGTTTCAGCGGGCTGCCTCTGGTCACCGGCGCCAGCTTGGCCTACACCCCGGGCTATGCCACCCAGCAGACCCTGAGCCAAACAGTCGAGCAGTCGCGTTCGCGTGCGCTGGACATGTTTGCCCAGTGGACCTTCAGCAAGACCTTGTCCATGCGGGTTTCAGCCAACAATCTGGCGCCGCTCGATGCCGAATCGCAAACCCTGCTCAGCAGTGGCTATGGCAGTGGCAACGTGCGCAAGGGTCGCAGCTTCTTCGGTATCAATCTGGAGATGAAGCTCTGATGCAGGAACTGCGCCACCGATGAGCACCCCAGCGCTGCAGATCTTCGCCGGCCCTAGGGCCCGCGCTCGCTTGGCCGAGCGTGGCCTGCGGCCTGAGGATGTGCGCGTGGTGCCGGCCGCGGCCGGTGGCCCCAAAGGCCTGATCTTGGGGCCGCTGGATCAGTTCATCTTTGGCGACTGGCTCTTGCGCAGCACGCAAGAGGTTCATTTGATCGGTGCCTCGATCGGCGCCTGGCGCATGGCCACAGCCTGTCTCAGGGCCGACGCGGCCGAGACGCAAGCCGAATTCGCCCGCCTGTCCCACGAGTATGTTCACCAGCACTACGACAGCGAGCCAGGCAAGCCACCCAGCGCCGCCTCGGTGTCGGCCTCTTTCGCAGCCAAGCTCGACGAGGTCTTTGGCGGGCGCGAGGCGGCCGTGCTCAGCCATCCGCGCTGGCGCCTGCACATCCTGACTTCACGTGGCCGTGGCTTGCTGCTGAACCGGGAAGGGCGGCTGCGTACACCTTTGGGTTACGCCGGCGCCTTCGCGGCCAATGCCCTGGCTCGGCCAGCGATGGGACGGTGGCTGGAGCGGGTGCTGTTCTCAGACGCGCGCACGCCTTTGCCCCTGCCTTTGGCGGACTACCCGAGTCAGCAGGTGGTTTTGGATGCCGCCAACTTCCAGCCCAGCCTGCTTGCGAGTTGTTCCATTCCCTTTTGGCTGAAGGCGGTGCAAGACATCCCGGGCGCACCGCGCGGTGCCTATTGGGACGGCGGCATCACCGATTACCACCTGCATCTGAATTACGCCGCCATGGCGGGCGAGGGCCTGGTGCTCTACCCGCATTTCCAGCGCCAGGTGGTGCCGGGCTGGTTGGACAAGGCCTGGCAGCGCCGCCACGGCGCCACGCCTTTTCTCGACAATGTGGTCCTGCTGGCGCCGCACCCGGACTGGGTGCGCAGCCTGCCGCGCGCCAAGCTGCCCGATCGCTCGGACTTCCAGCACTTTGGCAACGACGCCGCCGGCCGGGCCAGGGTCTGGCTGCAGGCGATTGCCGAAAGCCAGCACCTGCGCGATGAATTTGCCCAGGCTTGCGCTTCGTCCAGCGTGCAGGCGCTGCCGCTGTGAATCGGGTCGCACTGAATTCCCGACACTTGTAAGCATTCGCAAGCGCGGCCAACCATGGCCGTGCTGTCGGCGTTGCAGATGAACTCAATCCTCCTGGAGAGATTCATATGTCTGCTCGTTTTGTGTTCCGTCCGGTTTTGCGCAGCGCGCTCGTGCTGGGGCTGGTATTCAGCTTGAGCGCCTGCATCGTGCTGCCACCGCGCCATGGACATCATCACCGGCACCATGGCTACGATGGCCGCGGCTACGGCCCTGTCCGCGGCGTCGGCCTAGTGACAGGCGGTGTGGTGGGTGGTGTGATCGGTCATGAATTGGCGCGCGATGGCGACCCAGCCTTGGGAGCGGCCGTGGGCGCAGTGGCCGGCGCGGTCATCGGCCATGAGATCGAGCGTTCACAACGTCGTCGCTGAAGCGCGGCTACAATCGGTGCCTCTTCAACGAACAAGGGCGAGAAAGGCACGATGGTTATGACACCGCGAACTACGACCACACCTCCACAGGTTTAGTCGGCCGCGGCTTCCACACGTCCCTACTCAGCTGCCTGCGGGCGGCAACCCAAGAAAAAGCGCGGCTCTGACAGCCGCGCTTTTTTGTTTTTCGGCCTTGCACTTGCAGGGCTCCTGATTCTTTCGGAGCAGCTTAGATGATCTCGATTCAATTGCCGGACGGTTCCAAGCGCGAGTTCCCCCAGGCGGTCACCGTGGCCGAAGTCGCCGCTTCCATTGGCGCCGGTCTGGCCAAGGCCGCCTTGGCGGGGCGTGTGGGGCAGGGCGAGGCCGCACGCATGGTGGACACCAGCTATCTGATCGAGGCCGACACGCAGCTGGCCATCATCACCGACAAGGACGCCGACGGCCTGGAAGTCATCCGTCATTCGACGGCCCACTTGCTGGCCTATGCCGTCAAGGAACTGTTCCCCGAGGCGCAGGTGACCATCGGCCCGGTGATCGAGAACGGCTTCTACTACGACTTCAGCTACAAGCGCCCCTTCACGCCCGAAGACTTGGCGGCGATCGAGTCGAAGATGGGCGAATTGGCCAAGAAAGACGAGAAGATCACCCGCTCGGTGCTGCCGCGCGACGAGGCCGTCAGCTACTTCAAGAGCCTGGGTGAAGCCTACAAGGCCGAGATCATCGAGAGCATCCCGGCCGACCAAGACGTGTCGCTCTACGCCGAAGGTGCATTCACCGATCTGTGCCGAGGCCCCCACGTGCCGTCCACCGGCAAGCTCAAGCATTTCAAGCTTATGAAGGTGGCCGGCGCCTACTGGCGCGGCGACCATCGCAACGAGCAGCTGCAGCGCATCTACGGTACGGCCTGGGCCAGCAAGGACGATCTGCAGAAGTACCTGCTGCGCCTGGAAGAGGCCGAGAAGCGCGACCACCGCAAGCTGGGCCGCGAACTGGATCTGTTCCATATCGACGAGCATTCGCCCGGCACCGTGTTCTGGCATCCCAAGGGCTGGACTGTCTGGCAGGAAGTCGAGCAGTACATGCGCCGCGTCTACCGTGACAACGGCTACCAGGAGGTCAAGGGTCCGCAAATTCTGGACAAGGGCCTGTGGGAGAAGTCCGGTCACTGGGACAAGTACCGGGACAATATGTTCATCACCGAGTCGGAGAAGCGTGACTACGCCTTGAAGCCGATGAACTGCCCGGGTCACATCCTGATCTTCAAGCATGGCATCAAGAGCTACCGCGACCTGCCGCTGCGCTTCGGCGAGTTCGGGCAATGCCATCGCAACGAGCCGACGGGCGGCCTGCACGGCATCATGCGCGTGCGAGGCTTCACGCAGGACGACGGCCACATCTTCTGTACCGAAGACCAGATCCTCGACGAGTGCGCCAATTTCACGGCGCTGCTGAAGAAGGTCTATGCTGACTTCGGCTTCACCGACATCGTCTACAAGGTGGCCACTCGCCCCGAGGCGCGCATCGGCACGGACGAGTACTGGGATCGCACCGAGCAAGTGCTGATGGAATCGCTGCGCCGCTCGGGCTGCGAGTTCGAGATCGCCCATGGCGAGGGAGCCTTCTATGCGCCCAAGATCGAATACGCGCTCAAGGATGCCTTGGGTCGCCAGTGGCAGTGCGGCACCATCCAGATCGATTCCAATATGCCCTCGCGTCTGGAGGCTGAGTTTGTCGATGAGGACAGCCAGCGCAAGACCCCGGTCATGTTGCACCGTGCCATCGTCGGCAGCCTGGAGCGTTTCATCGGCATCCTGATCGAACAGCATGCCGGCGCATTGCCGGTTTGGCTGGCGCCGGTGCAGGTGGTGGTGGCGAATATCACGGATGCGCAGGCCGATTACGTCGCTGAAATCGTGAAATCGCTGCAAAAACAAGGGCTTAGAGTCCAGGCTGATTTGCGGAACGAGAAAATCACGTATAAAATCCGTGAGCATTCTTTGCAAAAGGTTCCGTACATCCTCGTCGTCGGCGACAAGGAAAAGGCAAACGGAGCCGTTGCGGTGCGCGCCCGCGGCAACCAGGACCTCGGTGTGATGCCTCTGGAAGACTTCATTGCGAAGGCCTCCCAAGACATTGCCGACAAGGTCTGATGGCTGTCAGTCAGGCGCGCTTTTGCTTTGTTTGGGCCTCCTGCCTTGAGGCTCGTTGAAGGGTATGCACCATCGCTACATTTGCTGACCGTCGAGCCATTCCTGAGCGTAAGCATCGGCTGAATCGCGAAATCATGGCTCCTGAAGTCCGTCTGAACGGGCCTGAGAACGAGCCGCTCGGAATTGTGAGCATCCACGAAGCCTTGCGTATGGCGGGCGAATTGGATGTGGACGTTGTCGAAATCTCCGCCACCGCGACGCCGCCTGTGTGCCGCCTGATGGACTACGGCAAGTTCAAGTACATCGAGCAAAAGCGCGCTGCCGAGGCGAAGTCCAAGCAGAAGGTCATCGAAATCAAGGAAGTCAAGTTCCGCCCGGGTACGGACGAAGGCGACTACCTGATCAAGATGCGCAATCTGCGCCGCTTCATCGCCGAGGATGGTGACAAGGGCAAGGTCACGCTGCGTTATCGCGGTCGTGAAATCACCCACCAGGACATCGGTATGCGCTTGCTGGAACGCATTCGCGACGAGTTGTCCGATGTGGCTGTGGTGGAAAACATGCCCAAGCTGGAAGGCCGGCAGATGATCATGGTGTTGGCGCCGAAGAAGCGCTGATCACCTGGCCCGTCTTGAGCGGGCATGGCGCCTCGCGAGGGGCGCAATTGAAAGCGGGCCGTGGCCCGTTTTCAATTGCAGCAAGGCCGCCCTCGGGTGGTTCGGCGAACAACCTGTAAAGGCGGTTCGCGCAAGTTCAGGCCTGCCGATTTGGTCGTCGGCAGGCTTATTAGTCTCCAGAGGCTGGTTAAAGTATTGCGAGGCCCGCAATCGCCCCTGGGACGTACTTAAAAGGAGCACTCACATGCCCAAAATGAAGACCAAGAGCAGCGCCAAGAAGCGCTTCCGCGTCCGCCCGGGCGGTACCGTCAAGCGCGGTCAGGCGTTCAAGCGCCACATCCTCACGAAGAAGTCCACGAAGAACAAGCGCCACCTGCGTGGCACGACGGCCGTGCACGAAACCAACATGGGCCACATGGCTCAAATGTTGCCCTTCGCTGGCCTCTGATCGACTTCTGAAGGAGAAATACTATGCCTCGCGTTAAACGTGGTGTTACCGCCCGAGCCCGTCACAAGAAGGTCTTGGCTCTGGCCAAGGGCTTCCGTGGTCGTCGTAAGAATGTTTTCCGCATCGCCAAACAGGCGGTGATGAAGGCAGGCCAATACGCCTACCGTGACCGTCGCGCCAAGAAGCGTGTGTTCCGTGCCCTGTGGATTGCGCGTATCAACGCAGCAAGCCGCGGTCTGGGCCTGACATACAGCAAGTTTGTGGCTGGCCTGAAGAAGGCTCAGATCGACATCGACCGCAAGGTCCTGGCTGATCTGGCCGTCAACGATCCTGCTGGTTTTGCCAGCATCTTCGCCAAGGTGAAGGCCGCTCTCGCTTAATTGCCCCCTCAGCTGCAAGCTTTGGCTTGTGGTGGCGGCAGCCCCGGCCCCTGGGATTCCAGGATGGCCGGGGTGAGCACCCTCTAGGCCGACACCAGGGTGTCGGCCTTTTTTATTTGTTGCCCGAATTTTTCTGACAGTCCGCCCGACTGGCACCGCGATGAACGAGCTTGATCAACTGCTGCAGACGGCCCAAGGCGAATTCGCCGCCGCCGCCACTCCCGCCGACCTCGAGAACGCCAAGGCGCGTTTTCTGGGCAAGTCAGGTCGTGTGACCGAGTTGCTCAAGAGCCTGGCCGCTTTGCCGGTCGAGGAAAAGAAGGCCCGCGGTGCCGAGATCAATGTGCTGAAGTCCGGCATTGAGGCCGCGCTGACGGCTCGCCGCCAGGCTCTGGCCGATGCGGAGTTGGAGTTGCAACTGAAGGCTGAGGCGCTCGATGTGAGCCTGCCCGGCCGTGCCCGCGGCACCGGCGGCCTGCACCCCATCACCCGCGCGATGGAGCGCATCGAGTCCATCTTCGGCTCCATGGGTTTCGATGTGGCCGACGGCCCCGAGATCGAGAACGACTGGTTCAACTTCACCGCGCTTAACACGCCGGAAGACCACCCGGCCCGCTCCATGCACGACACCTTCTACATCGAAGGCGGTCATGTGCTGCGCACTCACACCAGCCCCATGCAAATCCGCTACGCGGTTCAGCATGTCAAGAAACACAAGGCCCTGATTGACGCCGGTCAGCCCATGCACGAAATCCGCGTGATCGCGCCGGGCCGCACTTACCGTGTCGACAGCGATGCCACCCACTCGCCGATGTTCCACCAGGTCGAAGGCCTGTGGGTGGGCGAGAACATCAGCTTCAAGGACCTGAAGTCGGTCTACCTGAACTTCATCACCTCTTTCTTCGAAACCGATCAGCTGGAGCTGCGCTTCCGCCCCAGCTATTTCCCTTTCACCGAGCCCAGCGCCGAGATCGACATCATGTTCGGCTCGGGTCCGCTGAAAGGCCGCTGGCTCGAGGTCTCGGGTTCTGGTCAGGTGCATCCGCAAGTGATCCGCAATATGGGCCTGGACCCCGAGCGCTACATTGGTTTTGCCTTCGGCTCGGGCATCGACCGCTTGGCCATGCTGCGCTACGGCGTGAATGATCTGCGCCTGTTCTTTGATGGCGATCTGCGCTTCTTGAGCCAATTCAAGTAAGCCCCGCGCGCCGCCATCCACCAGAACACGCTCGAAAGAGCAGAGAAGAAGAGATTTCACATGCAATTCCCTGAATCCTGGCTGCGGTCCTTCTGCAACCCGCCGCTGAACACGCAAGAGCTGGCCGACCTGCTGACCATGTCGGGCCTGGAAGTCGAAGAGCTGCGCCCGGTGGCGCCGCCCTTCCACGGCATCGTGGTGGCTGAGATCCTGGAGGCCGAGCAGCATCCCAACGCCGACAAGCTGCGCGTCTGCAAGGTCAATGCCGGTGCGGCGTTCAATAACGGCGAGCCTCTGCAGATCGTTTGCGGCGCACCCAATGCACGCGTCGGCATCAAGGTGCCGCTGGCCACCGTGGGCGCTGAGCTGCCGCCGGGCGAAGACGGCAAGGCCTTCAAGATCGGCGTGGGCAAGCTGCGCGGTGTGGAGAGCTTCGGCATGCTGTGCTCGGCGCGTGAGCTCAAGCTCAGCGAGGAGCATGGCGGTCTGCTCGAGTTGGACGCGAGTGCACTCGTCGGCCAGAACATCCGCGAGCATCTGAACCTGGACGACACCTTGTTCACCCTCAAGCTGACGCCCAATCTGGCCCATTGCCTGAGCGTGTACGGCGTTGCCCGCGAGGTGTCTGCGCTGACTGGCACGCCGCTGCAGGCGCCGGCCATCAGCCCGGTGCAGCCGCAACACGACGCCAAGCTGCCGGTGCGCATCGAGGCGGCCGATCTGTGTGGCCGCTTCTCTGGCCGCATCGTGCGCGGCGTCAACACGCAGGCCAAGACCCCCGCCTGGATGGTGGACCGCTTGGCCCGCTGCGGCCAGCGCAGCGTGGCGCCGCTGGTGGACATCTCCAACTACGTGATGTTCGAACTGGGCCGCCCCTCGCACATCTTCGATCTGGACAAGATCGACCGTGAATTGGTGATCCGCTGGGCCAAGAAAGGCGAGAGCCTCAAGCTGCTCAATGGCAACACCGTTGAGCTGGACGAGACCGTGGGCGTGGTGGCCGATGCCTCGGCGCCTGAGTCCCTGGCCGGCATCATGGGTGGCGACGCCACCGCCGTGTCGGACGACACCCGCAACGTCTACGTCGAAGCCGCCTTCTGGTGGCCCAAGGCCGTGGCCGGCCGTTCGCGCCGCTACAACTTCTCGACCGACGCTGGTCATCGCTTCGAACGAGGCGTGGACCCGGCCGACACGGCCCTGCATATCGAGCGCATCACCCAGCTGATCCTCGAGATTTGCGGCGGTGAAGCCGGCCCCATGGACGACCAGACCACCGCCTTGCCCGAACGCAAGCCTGTGGCTCTGCGTGTCGCTCGCGCCGCCAAGATCATCGGCATGCCGGTGACTCAGGAAGATTGCGCGCGCGTCTTCAGCCGTCTGGGCCTGCAGTTCAGCGAAGCATCGGGCGTGCTGACCGTGACGCCGCCGAGCTGGCGCTTCGATCTGCAGATCGAGGAAGACTTGATCGAAGAGATCATCCGCGTGATGGGCTACCCCAGCCTGCCCAACACCCCGCCGCTGGCGCCGGTGGTGGCCAAGGTGGCCTCGGAATCGCGCCGCGCCATCCATGCGCTGCGCCATGCCGTGGCGGCGCGTGATTATTTCGAGACCATCAACTTCAGCTTTGTCGAAGCCCGCTGGGAGGCCGAACTGGCCGGCAACAGCAACCCGATTCAGCTGCTCAACCCCATCGCCGCGCCCCTGGCCGTGATGCGCAGCAGCCTGATCGGCAGCTTGATCCAGGCCCTGCGCCACAACCTCAGTCGCCGCGCCAGCCGCGTGCGCCTGTTCGAGATCGGCCGTGTGTTCCTGCGCGACGCCTCGGTGCAGGAGAGCGACAGCAGCATCGCCGGCGTGGCCCAGCCCATGCGTCTGGCGGGTCTCGCATTCGGCCCGGCGGACCAGCCGCAGTGGAGCCAGCGCGATCGCCAGGTCGACTTCTTCGATGTGAAGGGCGATTTGGAGGCCTTGTTCGCGCCGCGCCTGCTGCAATTCAAGCCGGCCCAACATCCGGCCCTGCACCCGGGCCGCAGCGCCCGCGTCGAGCTGGACGGCCGCGATATTGGCGTGATCGGTGAGCTGCACCCCAAGTGGCGCCAGGGCTACGAGCTGCCCAGCGCACCGGTGCTGTTCGAGCTGGACCTGCCGGCCGTGCTGGAGCGCCAGCTGCCGGCGGCACAGGCGATCCCGCGCCAGCAGTCGGTGCTGCGCGACCTGGCCGTTATCGTCGGCGAGCAGGTCAGCCACGATGCGCTGATGCAGACCATCGCCAGCGCCCACACCGGCCTGATCCGCTCGGCCCGCTTGTTCGACGTCTTCAAGCCCACGCAAGCCAATGCGGAGTTGAAGGAAGGCGAGCGCAGCATGGCTGTGCGCCTGGAGCTGCTGGACGACGAGGCCACCTTGACCGACGAGCGCATCGAGCAGACGGTGGCGGCCGTGGTGGCTGCACTGGCTGAACAACTAGGCGCGCGCCTGCGCGGCTGATGGCAGCAACGACTGCAAGCAAGGCAAGACGCTGATGACTGCACACGACACCCGGGACGAAGACCCGCTCGACGATCAGGCCCTGATCGCCGCGGCCCGCGTTCTGCTGCCCACGCTGGAAACCCCGACCTTGACCAAGGCCGAGCTGGCCGAACTGCTGTTCGACAAGCTGGGCCTGAACAAACGTGAGTCCAAGGACATGGTCGAGGCCTTCTTCGACATCATCCACAGCACCTTGGTGCGTGGCCAGGACGTGAAGTTGTCCGGTTTTGGCAATTTCAACATCCGCCGCAAGGCGCCGCGCCCGGGCCGCAACCCGCGCACGGGTGAAGCCATCCCTATCAAGGCCCGCGATGTGGTCACTTTCCATGCCAGCCACAAGCTCAAGGACGTGGTCCAGGGCGAGGTAGGCGGGGAAGATGACTTCGAGTAGAGTCTGACCTCCCCACCGAAAGCCCTTGATTTGCATGGAAAACGCGCTGCCCGCCATCCCTGCCAAACGTTACTTCACCATCGGTGAGGTCAGCGATTTGTGCGGCGTGAAGCCCTATGTGCTGCGCTATTGGGAGCAGGAATTCATCCAGCTCAAACCCATGAAGCGGCGCGGCAACCGGCGCTACTACCAGCACCACGAGGTGCTGCTGATCCGCCGCATCCGTGGCCTGCTCTACGACCAGGGCTTCACCATCAGCGGCGCACGCAACCAGCTGATGGAAGGCGGCGCCGCCCGCAGCGATGCCGCGGCTTTGGTGTTCAAGCAAGAAGCCGATGAGGCGCAGCGTCTCGAAGACGAGGCCAGCTTTGACGACGACGACATTGCCGTGCGAGCTGCTGCCTTGCCGGGCGGAGTGGGCGCTAGCACGGGTGTGGCAGCCCTGGCGGCCCAGCCTTCGGCCGCCCGCAGCACGGCAGGTCTGGACGAACTGGCCGGTATGTCGCTGCGCCTCGGTGGCGCGATGAGCGGGGTCGAAGCCCTGACCTTGGCCCAGGTCAAAGAAGAATTATTGGCAATTCGACAAACACTCTTGCCATGAACGTAAAAACCCTCCTATAATGCAAAGCTCAGTCGGGGCGTAGCGCAGCCTGGTAGCGCACTTGCATGGGGTGCAAGGGGTCGTGAGTTCGAATCCCACCGTTCCGACCATTTTATTGAAGTAAATCAACGGGTTAGCAGCGAAAGCAGCTAACCCGTTTTTCTTTTCCGGCAGCGACTGCGCTCAATGGGTAAACCAATGGGTAAACCGGCGGTTGGCTGTTGAGGTGCTTTGCTGGACGTTCTTGGTCTCAGTTCATTGGCTCTTTTTGCTGGCGATGACATTTGTCCGCGGTCCGCACTGAGCCGGGTAACCGGGCACCAACTACCGCTACGCAGCGATTGCCGTCGGTTGTCGGCGAGCGGTGAACTCGCGATCCCGTGCCCATTGCGGTCGTTGAGTCCCCTGACCCGCAGCAGTGCCAGCGACCGGTTTCCCAGGCGATGCTGACATAGCCGCAGCTCGCACAGAACCTCAAAGTCAATCGGAAAGTGCGCCGGGCGACGCGCTGTCTTGTGGATACTGCGCTCACAAGACTTCAAACAGGAGAGGCCATGGCGCGCATCTGTCGCCTGGAGATTCAGAATTTCCGCTCTATCAAGTCGCTCGATTGGTTCCCTTCTCGTGGAATTAACTGTCTCGTCGGCCCAGGCGACAGTGGCAAATCAACCATTCTTGACGCCATCGATTACTGTCTCGGCGCTCGCCGGAACATCGGCTTTGGGGATGCCGACTTCTATGGACTCGATGTCAGCAAGCCCATCACCATCTCGGCCACACTTGGCGACCTCCCGGACGAACTCCTGAGCCTGGAGGTATACGCCAGCTATCTTCGGGGCTTCGACCCAGAGCTCGGACTGGTCGAGGACGAGCCAAAGGCAGAGCTGAGGACGGTACTCACGCTGCGGATGACGGTAGCGAGTGACCTCGAGCCGGTCTGGTCGCTCTTTTCGGAGCGCGCTGAAGCGGACGGCCTGGAACGCGGCTTGACCTGGAAGGATCGTTCGGCAATTGCTCCGGCTCGCATCGGCAACTACGCCAGCAACCACCTCACCTGGACCCGCGGCTCGGTGCTGAACCGCCTGACGGAGGATAAGGCCGACCTGGGCGAGGAGCTCGCAAAGGCGGCCCGAGAGGCTCGTAGCAAGTTCGGCGATCAGGCCGAGCGTCAGCTCGGCAACACCTTGGAGGCGGTGACCAAGGTGGCTCACTCATTGGGCGTTCCCGTTGGGGAGTCAGCGAGGGCATTGCTCGATGCCCATTCCGTCTCGATCGGAGATGGCGCAATCGGGCTTCACGATGACAAAGGCGTGCCGCTGAAGTCATTGGGGACTGGCTCTGGCCGCCTCCTGATTGCCGGACTGCAACGTGAGGCCGCAGAAGCCGCCTGCATCGTTCTGGTCGATGAGGTGGAGTACGGGCTGGAGCCTCACCGCCTGGTACGGCTGCTGGATTCACTGGGCGCAAAGGACGCCACACAGCCGCTACAAGTCTTCATGACCAGCCATTCGCCTGTGGCAGTGCGCGAGTTGTCGGGCGACCAGGTCTGCGTTGTCAGGGCAGGTTCCGGCGGTCATCTCGTGCTGAAGGTCGGAACTGATAACGATATTCAGAGCACCCTGCGCGCTGACCCAGAAGCTTTTCTAGCCAGGTCGGTAATGGTTTGCGAAGGTGCCAGCGAGGTCGGGTTAGCGCGTGGCCTCGACCTTTTCTGGACAGATAGCGGCGCCCAGTCTTTCCTTGCCCTGGGCGGTGCTTATGTGAACGTAGGCGGCGGCGATGCCGACAAGTGCTACAGGCGCGGCATCGCGCTGCTCAGCCTGGGGTACCGAGTCCTTGTGCTGGCAGATGCTGACAAGCCGCCGACGCCCGCAGTCGTCGCTGAGTTTGTGGCCGCAGGCGGCAAGGTGGTTTCGTGGCGAGCGGGCCGCGCCCTTGAAGACGAGCTGTTCTCGTGTCTACCCGATGCACTCGTCATGGACCTCATTGACTACGCCGGCACCCTTCTTGGAGAGGACGTCATTGCGGGCCATGTCCAGTCGAAGTCGGACAACAAGGTCACTGTGGCTGCCATCCGAGAGTCCTATTTCAATGGTGGGATAGCTGCGCATTCAAGAGAAGTTCTGGCTGCCGCATCTCGAATCCGCAGTAGCGGCTGGTTCAAGTCGCTGACAGCCTTTCAACTCATTGGCAATGAGATTGTTGGGCCTGAACTGGCCAACACCGAGGCTGGATTCAATGCCCTCATCGAAGAACTGAAGACTTGGACCCATGCCGCCTGAAATTGACCTGCTCGCAGTAGACCGCGGCTCGGTTACAGCCCCAGCCGGTTGCGGAAAAACGCAGCTGATTGCGGATACCTTGCAGTTGCACGACGCTGCCAAGCCATTTCTCATCCTGACACACACCAACGCAGGTGCAGCAGCCCTTCGGCTTCGCATGAAGCGCGGAGGGGTGAGCAGTTCGAAGTACCGCGTCGCCACCCTTGATGGCTTCGCGATGCGGCTCATTGCAGCGTTCCCGAAGCGCAGCGGCCACAACCCACAGATTCTCCAGCTGGCGAACGCCAAGGCCGACTATCCGGCAATCCGTGAAGCTGCGCTGGGCCTATTGAAGGCCGGACATCTGACTCAAACTCTTCGAGCGACCTACGCGCGGCTCATCGTCGATGAGTACCAGGACTGCAACATCGTCCAGCACGGCATAGTCGACGCCCTTGCCAGCGCCTTACCTACGGTAGTACTCGGGGACCCGCTGCAAGCCATCTTTGGATTCGCGGGCCGCCTAGTGGATTGGAAGACGGAGGTGTGGCCAGCATTTCCCGCGCTCGGCCGCCTGATGACCCCATGGCGGTGGATAAATGCCGGCACCGAGCCCCTTGGACGCTGGCTCATAGAGATCCGCAAGGATTTGCTCAATCGGCGGCCTGTGGACATCAGTAGGGCTCCGCCGGAACTGGTTTGGGTCAGGCTCGATCCAGCAGACCCAGAAGGCACTCGTCGTACAGCCGCACATACCCGGTTGGAGGGCCAGGAGCGCAACATACTCATCATCGGCGATGCGAAGAATCCCCGAGGCCGCCACCAACTGACCAGTCAGACTCGCGGCGCAACATCTGTTGAGGCTGTCGACATGAGCGACCTGACCGGCTTTGCCCGCAACCTCGATTTGGAGTCGGAAGACGCACTCGGGACCCTCGTCGGGTTCTTCGGCGGTCTGATGACCGGCGTCGGCGCTGCCGAGCTCTGTAAGAGGGTCACCACCATCCGAGGCGGCCGGAACAAGACTGAGCCAACGGAAGTCGAGCGCTCCGCAGTTGCGTTTACCGAAGCTCCATCCATGAATTCGGCACTCTCGCTTCTGCAGACGCTCGAGGACCAGCCCGACACCCGGACCTATCGCCCAGACATGCTCCATTGCTGCCGGACAGCGATGCGCTCGGCAGCAAGCGGCAAGGTGTCCTTCCTGGACGCCGTCTTGGCAACCCGCGAGCGCAATCGCCATGAAGGCCGACCCATTGGTCGGAGGGCCGTTGGTAGCACGCTGCTCTTGAAGGGGCTCGAAGCTGACGCAGCCGTCATTCTTGAGCCGGAGCAGATGACACCCGCGAATCTGTATGTCGCGATGACGCGCGGCGCCTGCCGTCTTGTCATTTGCTCTGCGAGCCAAACGCTAACGCCTGCTCGGAGCTGATCCTGCGGCAGGCAATCAGGTCGACGCTAGTGGCCAGCAGCTTTGCAGCGTTTCCTGCCGGTCAGAGCTCCAAAGCAGACCCTACTTAAACGTCGATTCGTCTAGTAGATCGACATACCTTGCTCATCTGCACCGCCGCGGCTCTTCTGTCGATGGCTGCGCAGCAACCCCGCGAGGGCAGAGCGTCTGACCTGGCTAAGCAGCAACACTCTGGCGATCGCTCTACGAACTGGCGCGAGAGGACCAAGCCACACGGGTTTCGATACGGCACGATGCGCCGAGCTCTCTGTGCAGCCTTTGATATAGATCGTTCGCAAGGGTCAGCTCCCGACCGCGCTCAATCGAGATCTCGAAGTCCTTATTGCCGGCGACATCCCGAAACTCAATTGACTCATCGCCGACGTTCGCGAGCACGTCACCGAGCTGTTTGCGCGCTACCGCATACCCGTTATCGCCAACACGGCAGGCGAACCGGAGTCTGACGGAATCTGGGGGGGCAGTGAGAAGATCCCTGGAGAAGAGTGATTCGGTCGTCGCCACGAACGGGTTGGTATTCAGGTGCTCGATCGTCCGGCGGCAATGTTCGAACTGTGCGGCGATCTCGTCTGAACTAGATGCCGAATGGTCCGTCCCTACGAAAACCACCAGGTCTTCCCACCCATCACTCAGGAAGATTGTGATCGGCGGATGCCTAAGATGGTCCAGCGTTGCTTGGGATGCCAACCAATTGGCCACCACGAGCCGAGAAGCATCCCATTTCAGGGACACAAGGATTACCGCGAACGGCGACGGAACCGCATCGCCCGGATTGCTCGAGTACACCTGAACCATCCTTCGCCCACGCGAGGCGTAGTGACATGTGATGGACTCCGACTCCTGTCGCCCGCGCGCCGCCCCTGTCTTGAAGTCCCAGCCGAGTTGGCCGTGTGAGTCCTGCTGCCAATAGAGCACGTACCCGTCGTACCTCCCCAGCAGTGCTCCATCGCATTCAACAACGTACTTGCCACGCTCTCCATCACTGGCGCGGGGCTCAACGTGGAAGTCGAGGCCTGCGTGCTCACGGTTCATCCGAAGCTTCATCAGATCCAGGAAGTAGGTCCTTGAGCACGGGTTTCCGGCTTCGTCCTGCATGGAGCGACGAACGAACAACTGAATGCCTCCGCTCAACACCGGTCCTCCCAGCCATTGAAGCGCCTCAGTCGCCACGAGGACCGGTGCATCCCGCACTACGATCTTTGTTGCCTCGACGGTAGGCAGCGGAGGGCTCAGCTTCAGTTTGTCAAGGATCCGAATCGCTTCCTTGTCATAGCTCTTGCGTGTGGCGCTGTCCTTGAGAAGATTGGTCCGGTCGCCAAGAAGCGCGTTGAGTTGGTAGTGCGTCTCGTCTTTGCCTAACGCAGCGAACAGGCGCGCTGGGTGCAACGTTTGAAACAAATAGTCGTCCATGCCGAGAAAGTTCAGGCGCCGTGCGATATCACGCACCACACCCTTGCTGGGTAGAGGCGCAGCATCCGCTTCCTCGGCGGATTCGGCGCAGTGCGGTAGCGCTAGGTCAAGCAGCCACTCTGCACGCCACGCAACGCCGGTGACGTGCGGGCAGTTGAGTAGCGAGAAGGAATCAACTTGACGACCGAAGGTCTTGGTCGCCAGCGGCTCCATGGCTTCATCGACGATTCGGCGGAAGCCCTCCGATAGGCACTGGTACTCAAGGGTTGGAAGGATCGGGGTCGATTTCCCTAGTCCGCCCTGACCGCGCTTCCAGAAGCCTCTGCTCTTGGTCAAGAACTGGCTTTCGCCAATGCCAACTCCGGCATCTTCGAAGAGCGTCTCTTCGCAAACCGCCCGCGCCAACTCGTTCGCAACCTGGAGCTCATAGTACTGGCGGGCTTCGTCTGGTCCCGCATAAAGGTCGAGCATGAGACCTAGCAAGCCCTCGAAAGCATCCAGGAACTGCTCGGCGATCGGATCTTTCTCCAGCTCGAGGCCACGCAAGACGTTCAGAAGGACGTGACCACGGTAGACCGCCAATGGCGGGCTCCAACTGAGGTGCTCGCGGATGGCCTCTGCGTCTTTGGACATGCTGTCCATCTGACGGAGATCGGGTTGTTTCCCGGTGGCGTCGTCGAACTCAGCTCGACGCAGCATTCCATACTCGTCATGGAAGAGGTTGGCCAGCCTCTCGTCCGCCAGCATTTCCAAGGTCCAGGCATAGACGTATGCGTGGCCGAACCGAATCGTCGCCAACACATCACACAGGATCTCGTGCACCAAAGCATCCGTGCTCCTGCCTGCAGCGCCGCCGGGACAAGGATGATTGCTGAGCCACGCTTCCGTAACCCGCGTCAGTCGCCGATATACACGCCCAAGCTCCGTAGGATCTTGTTCCGCACGGGGAACGTTCAGGAGGCGCCCATACGTTGACCGCAACACCTCGTGAGCGAGCTCGTGCCCGATTATCGGCACCAGCGCAATCCGATCGGGGACCCAGTACGACAGCGAAAGACAGACGAATCGCTCAGAGGTGTCGGCCTTTGGCGCGTCCTCATCGCTTTTCGGCTGCGCCAAGCGCGCCAGCCGTGCAAGCCGACCACCTAAGGTCTTGTTTCGCTCCAGGGCGGCCTGCTGCTTCGAAACGTCTACCCAGTCGTTGTGCGCCTTCAGCGACGTGAATGAATGGTGATGCGACGTGTGGTCGTAGGCCCAGAACTGGTAGGTCGACGGAACTTCCGCGAAGGGGTACTGCCCTTCCCGCAGATGCATGACCAGGCGTGCAAGGTCCTTGTGAACCCAGCGCGCTTTCTCGCTCAGGTATTTATCGGCTAGGCCCTGCTCCGACCTTCGCCGAAGTGTCGGATCGGGCTGGTCCGGGTTTGTCCGCTGCAAAAACAGCTCGAGCCGGTCGTGCAGGTCTCCGAGTCTTTCTGCAATCACCAACGCCTTGTTGATGATCTTGGCGTTCCACAGCAGTTCACGCTTGTACTGCTTGGCAAGCTCCTTATGGATGTCACCACTCTTCAGCCGGACAACCGGACCCGGCCCATTGGCCGAAGATGACCCGCGGGAGTCCGAAACCTCGCGCTCGGTCCCGGTGCTCTTGCGAAACCCGCGCGACTCCTTCAGGTCTGCTTCGCATTCAGCGAGCAACACCTCGGCAGAACGCCGCAAACGCGCCAGAAACGCAGCCTGGCTGGAGAGCTGAGCAACCTTCACTGGCCCCTTCGGCTTCACGTTGCCATCCCCGACGTCGCCTACGCGATAGCCGATCGAAGCCGTGAGGTGCGTGATCTCTTCTCGCAGGACCTCTAGGCGCTTGCCAGAGTCGTAGTGGAGGATGTTGAGTAGCGTCTCTATCGGCTTGATTTGCTTGGAGGCCATGCTGAATCGCAGTCTTTTTTTAGTGCCGATCACGGCTAGCGAACGCTTGGCGCGGTCGTATCAACTTCAAATGGTGCGGACGCCGTCGAGCTGGCGGAATGCGGTGGTTCGGAAGTTTGGAGAGAGGGAGCCGATGCGGCGGTTCCCGTTTCACAACCAACGGCTTTCGTACGCCGCGAGAATTTGCCCTTCAGCGAAATATTGGCCGTGCCGGACGCAGAAAGGCTCACGTTCGCTACCGCCGAAGGCGAGATTTCGCATTGTGTGGAGCTCAAAGAGATGTGGGTCTCGTTAACCACTGGCGCGGCCGGTTCGGATGGCTTGTCAGGCGCCGAGAAGAGCCCGATGTAGCCAGCGAACGCCGGCACGACGACAAGGGCCATGAGGTTGAACGCCGTTGGCCCCTTATCAGCAAAGAACTCAGCAGCCAAGTTGCGCGCATGCCGATTAGGAAAACCGAGCAACTCGGTTGTCGCGTTCGCGAAGCGCTCCTTCTGCCGGACACGCCAAGGCACGAGGAAGTCTCTCTCCCCAAAGTATGAGAAGAACGCAATAGCCCACGCGGCCCACACCATCGATGACAGCGCAAGAAGCACCTTCGTGGTGTTATCGAGGCCCGTTCCTCCGAAGGCCATGGGCCAGGTCAACGGCGTGACGATCAACGCAAGCAGCGGGAGCGAGACTGGTGCGAAGTACGTCAGCACATACAGCGGACTGCGTCGCCAAATGGGCTTGTCGGGGCTTGCTGGAAACAAGGCGAGCGCAAGACCCGCCCTGATCACCTCGCTGCGCATATCGGGATACGTGCGCCAGGCAATGGACGGGTATCGGCACGTCCCGTGCATGGAGGCGTCAATCATGGCCTGCACGGCGGTGGGACTTTGGGCCCGCCAACTGTCCAGAGCTGGAAGCGTCGGGCCCGCTCTGGCTGGCCATCTCAGCAAAACAGCGACGATGGCACAAATCACGGCGCCCAGCGCGTAGAGTGCACCGCACCCTAGCGAACGGTCACCGCGCTCATCGGCAACCAAGTACAAGCCTACGGCTGGGATCAATGAGAATACGAGTGCAGCGCCAGCGCAGGGAATCCAAGCTTTTGCCCGAGACTTGGCCTCCCAGTAGGGAGAGCAAAGATGCCACCCTTCTTTGGTTTGCATCTTCGACATGGTGCGGTTCAAATGCTGCACGCGCAGAGCGAGCACCGTCAGCCAAATCGCGGCTACCGCAACAAGGGCAATCGCTGCTGGTCGTTCAATGGCCAACGGCATTGAGACGACAATGAATCCGATCGCTATCCAGATCCAGTAGGCAGGCGTCTCCGTAAGTCGGAGTCTGGAAGGCTCTCCGTCAGGCGGCGTCTGCTTCGCCGGCATCCCCACGATAAACATGGGGTGCTTCGTGACATAGGCAAGTAGTGATGCAACGGTGAGACGCACCCTTCTGATCCAACCATAACGGTTCAGGATGCTTGTCTGCTTCGCCACATTTCGAGCCTGCCTCCCTTGCGGCTCTTTCATCATTGGGCGGTCTAAGTTTAGGCGTCGTAAGTTGCGATTCCGCAACGCGGCGGCACCCCAGCCGCCCCCCTCCAGGACTCACGTCTGCGCGAGAGCCCTGGTCTATTCTTCTTTTATTGTTCCATCGGCGAGCGAGCACGTACGTCTCGCTCACGTGTATGGAAATTTCGGCCGTCCAAACGAGCTTCGTTCGAAGAATACGCAGGGGCGAACCCAACACTCGCAGCGCGTGCACTCGTGCGCTGAGCGCCGTCAAGATCACTCATTCGATTCATGAGGAATCGCATCCGAGATGACATGTCTTCATCCCGCGACTCTGCAGCGGACTCGAGTTCGAGCACGCGTTGCGTGAGATCCGCGATCGACTTGGCGAGTTGCTGGGTCTGCTCAGCTTGCTGGTCAAGCCGCTGATTGACACCGACTGAGAACACCTCGAGGCGCTCCTCCAGCCGACTCAACTGATCGTTCGTGTGGTCCTTGAGCACCTTAGTCAGCAACTCGACAAGCTGCTTGTTTTCTGGCCCAAATTCGTTCACATCTGCTCCCTGTGGGTTCCGCACCCTTTCGTGGCCGCGTCTCCTGCCTGCGATGTAGGCTGGTGCGTGACAAGGCCCGTAGCCTTACACACGCGATCGACGACAGTATTAGAGCTTGCCCGAAAAAACATCGAATTGTAACTCGGTAATACGTGAAAAATCGCCCGAATCAGGCCCTGTCCGGCGCCCCATGAAGCTCAGCAGCCCATGTCTGCTAGTAGCAACCCTCATTTGAGGCTAACCGCGCGAGAAGTCAAGTCCTATCACGGGAGTAGGGCCATCGCTTGCACATCGGCGTTGTACGCAGCCGACGTCCTCATTGTTGGCACGCGGCACGTCTGCCGCGCCGATAATGTCCGGACCCGCTGGGTTCTCGCACATCAGCTATTCCATGGTCCCGAACATCGGGAGGCATGACGCGTGTTGAAGAAGATCGCTGCCGCCGACCTCACGTGGGGAATGTTCATGCACGCCCTCGAAGCACCTTCAGCGCGCGGCGAAGCACTTCGCCTCATGTCGAATCATCCTCTGGCAACAGCAGTCACTGATAGCGCCATGGTCGAACGTCCGAGATCAGCCTGAAGCAGATGTCGGCGTCTGCCGTTCGGCTGGGCTCAACGTGCACCCTTGCGCGTCGCGCCTATCTCCTCGATGAGCAAACGAACTCGCCTCTGATCTCCTTTTGAGAGTTCCCCCCAACTCAACAACAAAGCGGCCAGGTCGTCATCCTCGCAATAGAGATAGGGAGTTGGCACATGTAGTGCCTTTGCCAGAAGCACTGCTGTGTCGAAGGGGGTCTCATGCACGCCCGTCTCGTACCGAGATATTCGGGTGCTGGCGGTTGCTTCGTCCAGGCCAATCTCAACACCGAGCCGATCCTGAGGAAGGCCGGAGCGCGTCCTGGCTTCGCGAAGGCGCCGGCCGAAGACTGTGGATGTGGGCTTGGATCGAGTAGACAAGTTGCGATATTCGTAGGATGCAATTGCACCGTCTCTACGAAATTCGTAGAATTACTTTGCAAGCGTGGGCGAAGCTCGGCGGCGTTTAGGTCAGAGAGCATCAGGCCGCGCTTGGAGATGGTTGAAAAGCTAGCCGGGCTGCTGACCGAAAGACTCGTCCTGCTCAGTTGGCACAGGCGCTGTTGCGCCAAGGGCTGCGGCTCAACATCTCTAGGTGCTTGAAGTCGACTCTGTCTGCCATTCGCGCAATTGATCCTGCTGCTGGCCTTGCGTCACCTGGTCATTGACTCTTGGAGGGATCTCCCATGCTCAAGAACCTACCCCCAGTCTTTTTCCGAATACGTGCCGCGCTGATGCGCAGCGGTCGTTCCTCGCATGACGCGGACGATCTTGTGCAGGAGGCTTGGGTTCGCCTGGCTTGCTATGAAGGTGAGCAGGTGGTTGCCAAGCCTGAGGCTTTCATGATGCGAACGGCTCTGAATCTGTCCATTGATGCTCACCGGTCTAGCGTCTGTCACGGTGAACAGCTGATGGTGGAGGATGTGGTCCTGCTGGACACCGCTCCAGGCACTGAGGCGATCGTGCTGGCTCGAGAGCGTATGGCGCGCTTGAGCCTTGGGTTAGGGCGCCTGACCGACAAGACCCGGGGCATTTTTCTATCCCATCGGGTCGATGGTTTGACCTACCAAGAGATTGCTCAGAATCGTGGCTTGAGCATCAGCACGGTGGAGAAGCATGTCGCCAAGGCCACCCTGCAGCTGACAAGCTGGATGGAAGGTTGGTAGTGGCGGCTGAGTTTGAGGGGGAGCAGGGCAGTCCGGGGCGTGTGGGAGGAGGACGAACCGAGGTGGCCGCTGAAGCCGGGGATCGGCCTCCTTCATCGGTGTCGCCGGACATCGCTGCTGAAGCTGCCGTGTGGATCGCCCGTTTGCATGGCCCCAGCCGTACGCCAGCAGTGGTGCGCGAGTGCATGGCCTGGCAGGCCCAGTCAACCGCGCATCGGCTTGCTTTTGAACGATGTACGGAGACATGGCAGGAGGTTGCGAATCTCAGTCTCAGTGCCTACGCCAACGCCTGGGGCAGTGTAAAAAGGTCTCCAGAGCAGCGCGTGAGAGTCGCCAGGCCTATGCAGTGGGCCTTGGCGGCACTGTTCCTGGTGCTGGCCTCCGTGCTGGTCTTGGCGCTGCAGCCATGGCAAACCGGAGAGGTGTACGCCACGGGAGTGGGGGAGCACCGGGTGGTGATGCTGGGGGATGGCAGTCGCATGTCTCTGAACACCGCCACGAAGGTCCGGGCAAGTTTGGGTTCGTCTCAGCGGCTCGTTGAAGTCGAGGCTGGAGAGGCTCTGTTCGAAGTGGCCAAGGACGCCACCCGCCCTTTCCTGGTGGCTGCGGGTGGGGCTGAGGTCAAAGCGACAGGAACCGCCTTTCTCGTTCGCTTGCAGTCGAGTAGTCAAGAGGTCAGCACGTCGCTTGAAGTGACCTTGATCGAGGGACAGGTTGTCTTGCGGCCTCAGGCAGGTCTTGTGGGCGTAGCGGCGGGGGCTGGTCCGGTCGTGATGATTGCTGGTGAGCGTGTGCACATTGATGGCGCAATGGCCGCGCCACGAACTTCTAAGGTGCGAGTTGATCGGCCAGGTCTGGACCGTGCCGTGGCCTGGACACGCGGTGAGGCCTCGTTTGACGATGTCGCCCTCAATGAGGCCGTGGCCGAGATGAACCGCTATAGCTCGAAGCCCATCGTGATGGTCTATGGCGACAGGCTCAAGGCGCTGCGAGTCAGTGGCCTGTTCAGGACCGGCGACAGTGCGAGCTTTGCGCGTGCGGTGGGGGCGCTGCATGGCTTGGACGTCAAAGAGCAATCTGATCGTTTGGAGCTGGCGCCCCGTTGAAGGGCAGCTGCGACAGCGGCAGGGCAGGGGAGAGGCGGCCCGCTCCCGTGTCAGCGGGTGGGGGCTTCAATGCATTCATGCGGTGCATGAACGCGCCCCCGTGCCGGACAGGCCTTCGGCCAGACCGACACTGCTGACACCCGCCACGCCCGATGCCGGGCCGCCGGAGCCCGTTAGGCCGACATGTTGTCGCGCCTGAGGCGTCACTCGTGCACTGGGCTCAAAAAAGGTTTGGGTACGGTCCGGATATGGTCCGCTTTTGGTCCGGATACGGTTCGCTTACGGTCCGGTTTTGGTCCGGATATGGTCCGGATATGGTCCGGTTTCGGTTCACATCTGTCTGGTTGCTGCCGTTTGGCCAGCGACTAGGCTCACCGCGTGCTCGGAAAGTTAGGAATCGTCGGTGATTTGGGCCTGAATTTCAGCGCCTAGCCACACCTTTGAAGACCAAGAACAGTAGAAAAGCTGAGTGCAGGATAGGCGCGGCGCCAGCATTTGGAAGCCAGACATTTGTGCTGTACCGGCGGCGTGGCAGCAATGTCGAAAAGACGAGAAATCTCGCGAAGAGCGTGACGGTTGCGCTCCTTACGCACGACAGTGTGACGCCTGATCGTATAAACAAAGACTGTCAGCAGAAAACAAAGATTGTCATATCTTTGGCAGAAAGGTCGAGCAAGGCTTGAAGGCTTAGAGCCAGCCGAATGGCGTTGATAGCCAATCTGAATAGGCTGAAGACGGCTCCGGGTCGTCAGCGTCAGTTCGGGTCGGCGGTTGGCAGTCTGTCAGGCGGAGCCTGATTGCGCCACACGCTGTCTGCGGCCCCTTTTCCTGGTGCAGCCGACGTTGGTGCGTGTTTCGTGGTCGCGGGCCCAATGGCAGCTTGATCGCGGTCAGCGTGCACTCGATCTCCGGCGGCGAGCAGCAGCAACGGCTGCATACCAGAATTCCATCTAATTTCGGCATTAGGCTGATTGCGGAGGTTAGCCAACGTCAGCTTTGCGCCGGCTCAGCGCAGGGAGGCGAATCTAATGGGCTGCGTACCACCCCGACGTCCATCCGGAGTTCATGCGTGTAGATCGTGGTTGTAGTGCAAGCGTGGGGCCATCACGCCCCCTGCCGGCGGGCGCACGCCGGTGAAGCCGAAGGTGCGACCACGGACCGGACGCTGACCCGAGTGGCTAGCTGTAATCCCCATGCGTCAATGAAGCTGCTGGCAGATGAGCGGCGCGACGGCGCAAAACGTCTTTTATTCAAGTCGGGTACCGCTGGTCCTCAGCCCCAAAGGAGCTGCCCGAGGGAAACAACCTATTTCCGTACCATCCCCTCAAGGTGAAAGTTGGCGAAACAACTTGAGGGAGAAGACGATGAGCAGAGAAAACCTGCCGTGCATGAACGGCAGCCGCGTAACGTTGCTGGCTGCGCTTCTGCTTTCGCCAGTCGTGGCTCTTGCCGCAGAACCAGCGCCGACGGTCGCTGCAAGCGCCAAAGACATTGCAGCGCTAAAGGCCCGTGTCTTCGACATCAAGAAGGCATACTTCCGCGCAGACGAAGTCGTGCCAGCAGACAAGAGCTCGCTTCGTCAGGAAATGCAGCGTCTATTCAAGTCCTTCGAATGCCCGCTGCCACAGCGTGTGCTGGACAAGATAAAGAACACAAATCCCGACGGCTTTATCCCTCCGGACCTGGACGCCAAACTGTTCCCTGACCCGGCCATCCTTCCGAAATACACGGCGGTGAAGGGTCAGGCAGCAGCTGCAGCGCTCGCCTCGATCCAGTTTCCAAAGACGGACGGTGGCAGCATAGTCAGCGCTCGCTTGAAGAGTGCTAGCCAATATGCGACGTTGAATCCACTCGCTCTTGTAGATAAAAGTTCAGACGCAGTTGTCTACACGATGGACTGCTCCGGTTATCTGACATCCACCTTCAATCTGGAGGTTAGTCTGGGGGCGGCAGACTTGAAGTCCTTCGCTAAAGGGCTGGTGAACGGGTCAAGAAGCGTCTCCGTTGCTCAGGCAACGGTCACTTCTCCGGTGATAGCTGCGCTGTACCCGCTCACCGTCCCCACAAAAATTCGACCGAGTGCTCGGGAGAAGTTGGAACTGCTTCACGCAGCGATTGCTGAAATCGACCTCGTTCGCCCCTCGGCGCCTGATGCGATGCAGATTGATGTCCTGCGAGAGCTCCGCTTGCTGTGGGCTTCAAACAAGGGGAAGTCCTCGGCGCAAGGCGAAGCTCGAGTTGAAAGTGGCGGTGGCGGTGGCATTGGCGTTGCGAGCGTCAAGGCTACCGCTGATGCGGGAGGCACCATCTCCCGTGAAATGGCGTTCGAATCTTTTGAGACGTATCTGATCGAAGACGCAGCACTCCAGCCGCAGACAAGTACAACCTACGCTGTACTGCGCGCCGAGGTAGTGCGCACAGTCGCGGACTCCGCGACTTCGGCGCCGGACTCTCTGAACGCAGGATGGGTTAAGGACCATTTCGAAGCATCGTTTCGAGACCTCACTGATACCGTGTGTGGCCTCGCCTGGAAGCCAGAGACGACCACCAATGGAGGGGTGTCCACGCGCTGGGACAAGGATGCGAACATTTGCGTCTTTTCATTCAAGCCGTCAGGAACCTGGACGAGCGCAGGCTCGGTGACGTTGAAGGCGAATGGATTGCAGCCTCGTCTCCCCGGCCTTCCACTTGCTATCGAGATGCCGTTAACAGGCAAGCCATAAGCGGGGATCTCCGACCCACTAGCAACTCAGCATAACCGTTGCGTTTAGAGGTGGCGATGAGTCCGCGTCTAGAGACCGAGTTTGAGGGCTTGTTCAACTAAGAACGAGAGGTGCAAATGGCCAGCGCGAAACTTGAAGTACATGTGACCCAGTACGCGGTCGGGTAGGGCGGATTTATGATCGGACGCGTCCTACGCCGAGACGCCATCGGGTCGCGCGAATTCACCTACGGGCATTGTGCCCTGGGTCAGCGACCTGTCCTCACTTCATTCGTAAAACCCGCACGCTTCCATGCGTCCATCTGGCCGGGCCTGCGTGACGTGCACACCCCCAAAAGGACGCGTGCGCGCGACATGTCCTGGTCTCAAAGCCTGCGCCACCCTGTAAGCGGTGTTAACGTCGAGGAATAATCGAAAAACACAGCTGGCGGCTGACGTCACTGCGGTGTCGGACCTGGGACACTTCGCCCATGGCAAGGCCTTGGCTTCGACAATGCGGTAACGCAATAGCTTGGCAGCAGGGAGCGCCTTTGGGTAAACCGTACTCGGACGAGCTGGATGGCTTCGCCCACACCTTTCAGTGGGCCGGCCAGCAGCCGGTCGATCAACTGCGTCGTTTCCTCAGCCGATGGAGTGGCGAGCACGTGGCCGTCGTTGGCTCGGGCGGCTCGTACTCGGCGGCGCTTGTTGTAGCCCTGTTCCGCGAGCTTGCTCACCATTCGCCCACCTCGGCGGTCACCCCGCTCGAGTTCGATGCCTTGCTGCAGCGGCTCTCGCCACGCGCGCTGCTGCTGTCGGCCGAGGGCAAGAACCGGGATGTGCTCGCCGCGGCCCAGGCTGCGCAGGCCGCCGACCTCAGCAGCGCCGCACTAACACTCACCACGTCGAACCCGCTACTTGAGTTTGCCGCCGCGCATGCCTCGCTGCGCGCCTTCGCATTCCAGATGGACTGGGGCAAGGACGGCTATCTGGCGACGAATTCCCTGCTGGCCACCAGCACGCTGGCCTACCGCGTGTTCTTCGGCCAAAGCGATTTCATGCTGCAGCTCGGGCCGCTGTTCCATCCGGAGCGGCTTGGCGCACGCCGCAAACACTTCAATTCCTGGGCGGGGCTCGAGCGCGCGCGCCAGTCCGGTCTACTGGTCCTGTTTTCGGCCCAGGCCAAGCCCTTCGCGATGGACTTGGAGTCGAAGTTTGCTGAGGCCGCGCTCGGCCATGTGCAGCTGGCCGACTTGCGCCAATTCGCCCATGGCCGGCATCTGCAGCTCGCGTCCCAGACTCCGATGGCGGTGATCCTGGCGACGTCAGTTGAGGAAGCTCCGCTTGCTGCGGCCACGGCTCAGTTGCTGCCGTCCACCGTGCAGCAGTGGACGATCGAGCTCGATGGCCAGCGCGAACAAGACACGGCGATCGCGGGCCTGATCGACGCCATGTTCTTGACCGACGCGTTTGCGAAGGCTGCCGGCATTGATCCCGGCCAGCCGGAGGTGCCGGCGTTCGGCCGAGCCATCCACGCCATCGAATCGGCGTCGCTTCTGCGATCCTCACCTAAGGTGCAGAGCAGGCTAGAACTCGCGGCGCGTCGCAAGGAAGCACCGCAGGTCCGGGGCGAGCGGGCGGCGAAGCCCGGTGTCGTGGCGGCCGCAGCCGACTATGCAGACGGCCTGACCAGGGCAGAGATTAAGGCGATCGTTTGTGACTTCGATGGCACCTTGTGCCGGGCCGAGAACCGCTTCGACCTGATGGCTGCCGAACACGCTGAGCAGGTTTCTTCATTGCTCCGCCAGGGCATGGTGCTTGCCATCGCGACTGGTCGAGGGAACTCTCTGTACGATGACTTGCGCAAAAGCTTCGACCCGGAGTTGCACGGCGCAATCACCGTGGGCTATTACAGTGGGTCGCTGATTGCCCGACTGGACGAAGGTTTTGAGCAACCACCTGCGAACGCAGCCTTCCAGGATTTGTTGGACTGGCTCCAAAAATCGGTGTACCACCAGCACTGCAAGCCTTTGTCGGATCTGGCTCGTGGCGGCCAGCTCAGCATCCGCCTGGACAGCGCTCATGAATGCACCCGCTTGCTCGCGGCACTCCAGCACTGGCTCGAGCGCAATGGCTTGCGCGGCTGGCGAGCCTTTAGCTCCGGGCACTCCATTGACATCCTGGATGCCGACACATCAAAACGAAAGGTCGTTGCTCACATCGCTGCTCGGTGCCAGATCGACCCGAACACCGAGATCCTGCGCTTGGGCGACGCTGGCCATGAGGGCGGCAACGACTACGAGTTGCTGAGTGAAGGCCTGAGCCTGAGCTGCGAGCGCGTATCGGTCGACCTGACCGCGTGCTGGAACTTCGGCGCGTCAGGCAGCAACCAGGTCGATGTGACCAGCGCCTATTTGCGCGGTCTCTCGCGCCACGACGGCGCGTTTCGCTTGCTGCCGGCAGCCCTGTTCGGCGCGTAGAACCATCCTCCTTCCGATCCTGAACACCACATGAAGCACGAGACGGCCTTCAAGTACATCGGCGAGCAGCTTGACTGGACGGATGCAGACTTCGCGAAGGAGTTCCGCGAGTTGCAGTTGATGATCGACCACAAGTACGACGGTTACCAGGGCTTTCAGCCGGGCACGCGGTTCCATGTCAACCTGCTTAACTGGCTCAGCCAATTCTCGACCACAGCGGAGAAGAAGGCCGCCTACCAGTTTGTTAAGGAACGGCTGGCCTATGTGAGCCAGCGTGAGATGCACCACCTCGTCAGCCTCATGATGCCCATCGTCGAGCGCAACGCGCATCACCGCGTGGCCAAGGAAATGCAGATTCCGCTGTACAGGACTTACATCGAGCAGGCCGCCATTGACCGGGTTGCGCAATTGCTGCGGCGCACGCTCTACGTCGGCCTGAGTGACGGCGCACGCATCGACGTTTTCCGACGCTACAACGAGGGCAAGGTCTCCAACGAGCAGGTTGTCGCGTTCAGCGAGATCACCACGGACAAGTGGAAGGACCTTCAAGGCGAACTCAAGGAGAGTTTGCTTGAGATGGGCATGGACCGGGCTGCCGTGGATGCGAACGCAACCTTCGAGGCTATCTGCCTTGTCGACGATTTCTCCGGCTCGGGATCCTCTCTCCTGCGGCACGACGCGACAAAGGGCTGGAGCGGAAAGATCAAAAAGTTCTACAAGTCCAGTGCGGAACGGTTGGGCGAATTTCTGTCTGCGGACTGCGTGATGCATATCCACCATCACCTTGCTTCTGACCAAGCGCGGAGCCAGATCGAGAAGGACCTGAAGGCTTTCGAGCCCGATTACTCGCTGTTCCACTTCAGCACGTCTTTCTCGTACGTTCTGCCTCCTGACGTGGTGATCGACGACCAATGTGCGGACACTGCCCTGACGACGCTGATCAAGGCTTACTACGACAACGGCATTGAAGACAAGCACACCAAGAAGGACATCTGGTACGGCTACAAGCAGTGCGGCCTTCCGCTTGTGCTGGAACACAACACGCCTAACAACTCGATCGCGCTTCTGTGGGCCGAATCAAAACAAGACGCGTCGCTGCGAATGAAGCCGCTTTTCGCGCGTCGCAAGAGGCACTCAAGCCATGGATAACCCCTTCAAGAAGCGCCGTACGGAATTAATCACCGACCGGCGCACGCTGCTCGCTCTCGTCAGCTCCGTCCCTTTCGAGGAGTTTTTCGAGCCCGAGAAGAAGCAGCTTCTAGAGAAGCTAACGTTGGTCGTGGGCACGCCCGGCTGCGGCAAGACGACGATCGCCCAGGTCGTCGAATTCGAGTCGCTCTACAACCTATGCCTGGACACAGCCAGCCCGATCAACCGCGATCTTGTGGATGTGCTTACGGGCCATGAATTGATTAGGGATGGTCTGCCGGCCATCCTCGGGCACCGCCTGCCGATGTCGACCAATTTTCGCGACATCTGGGAGCTACCTTATTCCGACCAAACGCGGCTGGCCTTGCTGCGCGCCTTCTTGCAGTCGAAGGCGGTCCTGGGCTGGTTCAATCAGCTGGACGTGATGGGCGTCTCGTTGGAGCATGTCGAGATCGTGATGGGCGCCAACTCGGAGTCCGTGTTCACGACAACGGGGGCTGATCGCGCGGAGACATTCCGAGAGTACGCGCGCGGCATCGAGCTGGCCATCTTCCGAATCGTGACCTCACTGGTGCCGCCGGAAGAGAAGGACATGGCAGAGAACTTCCTGAACACGAGCTACGACGTGTTCGAAGTGCTCCGCGGCTTCCGGGTTCGTCGTTGGCCCGGATCGCTCGATGCGCCCATCGATGCCGATGTCGTTCTGCGCCCGATGATCATCGTTGATGACGCGCACGAGCTGCATCCGACGCAATTCACGCAGTTGCGGGACTGGCTGAAGACCAAAGCCATGGGGATTTCGCGCTGGCTTATGTGTCGCCCTGATATCGTCTCGGCCGACGATTACCGTGAGGCCTTGGCCAAAGATGTCATCGCTGAAGAGGACATGCAGCCAGGGTCCATCCGCGATCGTGACTACATCATGAAGCTGATGCAGTTGGGGACCGCGAGGCGCTTCAAGCATGTGGCGACGGACATCGCGAGCCGCTACATAGCAAGCATCCCCGAGTTCCGCCGGCGTGGCATCTCGGACCTCAAGCCCCTGCTGAATCAGGCCGCTGCGGCTGAACTTGCTCCTGGGGTCTATCGACAGCTCGAAGAGAAGGTCGACAAGCTCGCGCAGGACGCACGCTTTTCGAGGACGCTGGTGGAATCCCTGCATGCACGCGTTCGCGAAGACGCTCTGGCGGATGAGTCACTGGCGGCGCTTCGGATTCTCATCTATCGAGAGAAGAACAAGACTCCTCAGATCGACCTGCTGGGCGACGACGAATTGCTGGACGAGCCAGCCTCTGATGACAAGAAGGTCAATTCCACGGTGCTGGAGGGTGCGCGCGTGCAACTGATGCACGAGTTCGAGCGACCGTACTACTTCGGTATGGACAAGCTCATCGCGGCCAGCAACTCGAACATTGAGCAGTTCGTTCGCTTGGCTGGCACTCTCGTCGACGAATTGCTGGCACGCGTCATCCGCAACCGCGAACCCTACCTGGCACCGAAAGCGCAGCACATCGCACTGGTTGGTCAAGCCAAGCAGGCAATGGCTGACTGGGACTACCCTTACAACGGCATTGTCCGCGCGCTGGTCAAAGAGATTGCCACGCAGTGCCTGGCCAAGACCTTGCAAGGGAATGCACCGCTCGGCGCAGGTGCCAATGCCATCGGAATTCCACAGGAGGAGATGGATGCGGTTTTGCAGCGCGATGGTCGCTTGGCTCGTGTGCTTCACTTTGCGTTCGCCTACAACGCCCTAGTGTTCGTGCCCGGTTACCGTTGCAAGGGCAAGGTCTGGTGCCTGCTGGAGTTGGGCGCTCTACCGAACCTCGCGTATGGGCTCACGCTCAACCGCGGTGGCTTCATCGAGAGTACGCTGCGGAGGCTGCAGGCAATGGTGCCAGGGGAGGGGGCGTAGCCGATGAAACATATCGTCAGCCAGGGCGAGGACTGCGCCCAGTTTTTCAGCGACTACATCACGGCGGATCGCAAGGTGCTCTGCATCGCGACGCTGGGTTTCAATGACATCTGCCTGCACTTTCCCCTGGCGTTGGCTGGTTTCGCGGAGGTGGACTTCCTGTTCCTCGTGGAGGACCGGCCCGAGGTGTCGGAGATCTTGCGTGCCGCAGCCGCCCGCAACCGGGACGTATTGATGGCGGCGCTCGCCCAGCGGAAGGTGGCCTTCGAAACGATCGAGATCGTGGCTTCCGACGACACGGCGAATGTGGCTGGCAGGCGGGCCGCCCAGGCTTGTAGGAAGTCCCTGGGGGAGACTTATACGGACGTGTTCGTCGACGCCAGCTCGATGTCCCGCGGGGTTTGTTTTCCGGTGGTGAAGTACGTCTTCGAGCAATCGAAGAAGGCCGGTCAGCCTAGCGCGCACGTACTGACTGCTGGCCGCAACCGCTCAACGATCAAGGCGCAGTCGACCTCGAGCGACTCACCACAGTTCGTTCACGGCTTCCAGGGTGTCATGGATACATCCAAGATGGACAAGGCCATCAAGCTCTGGATCCCGCAACTGTCGGAAAATGCGGCCACGTCACTAAGCCGTATCCAGGGCAAACTTGCTCCAGACGAGACATGCCCCATTCTTCCCTTCCCGTCCTGGGACCCACGCCGCGGCGACAAGCTCCTGAAGGAGTTCCAGGGGCCCTTCCTGGACGACTGGAACGTCACCCTGCTAGACGTCATCTACGCACACGAATCGAATCCGATGGACGTCTGCGCCACGATCATGCGGATCCATCGCAGCCGCACGGACGCGCTCTCTGCTTCCTGCAAGGTGCCGTCGGTCACAGTATTGTCGCCCTCGGGCTCCAGGATCGGCAGCGTGGGAATGTTGCTGGCAGCGATGGAACAGGATTTGCCCATCATGTACGAGGAAAGCATCGGGTATTACTCCGCGTTGTTTTCCGTGCCCGACCTCTCGCAGAATCCACCCGAACACCTTTGGCACATTTGGCTTCGCCCATAGACACCCAGCCGAGATCCCGCACGTGAGGAACGCAGCTCTCTCCATCGCCGGTACGGGTTTGTTTGCGCTCGATGTGATCGTTCGGCTGGATGGCTCGAAGGCTACGCCAAGCCTCGGCGGATCGGCTGGCAATGTGCTGTCGATCCTGGGCGCCCTGGGCTGGGGAACCTCGCCGGTGGGCGTGCTGGGCGACGACCTCGCAGGTCACGCCATCCGACGCGATTTCGAGCGCGTGGGCGCCGACATGCGGCTGCTGCAGCGCTCCATGGCTCGTTGCACACCGGTGATCTTCCAGCACCAACTCGACAGGCAAGCAGCCGAGGATGACGCGACCCATCGCTTTACCTTTGCCTGCCCGAACTGTGGCGGCCGGCGCCGCCCATACTGGGACGACGATCCCGAGTTCGCGGACGTGCGAGCCCATCTGCCGCCCGCGAGCGTCTTCTACCTGGACCGGCCGACCCGACTCGGTGTGGCGGTCGCTGAGCAGTACGCATCTCATGGCGCGGTCGTGGTTTTCGAGCCGTCGGCTGTGGGCGGGGACGTGGACCTGTTCGTGAGAGCTGCGCGTGCCGCTCACGTCGTCAAATATGCGGATGAGCGGCTCGGAGATCTGGGTGCCTATCACCTGCGCCCCGATGGCATCGAGATCCAAACCCGCGGTTCGCATGGCCTGCGGTTCCGCGCTGGAACGGTGGATCGGTCGTGGACCTACTTGCCGGCCTTCCGGCTGCCGTTCATCCACGACACCGCCGGTGCTGGGGACTGGTGTACTGCTGGCATGGTGCATGAACTATTCGGCGCCGCCGCCGGTGCGCGACTCATCGATCGCGATGCGATCGAGCATGCGCTCGCGTTTGGCCAGGTGCTTTCGACGCTGAACTGCATGACGGAAGGGGCTCGCGGTCTGCTGGCCACCTGGTCTCCCGACCAGATCGTTCGGGCCGGCCGCTCCGTCGCGCAAGCGCGCACGGGGCCAGGCCTGTTCGTTGATCAGACCTTCCGCAGCTTCGCGCACGACGTCGGTCGGACGTCGTCGACGGCCGCCCTACGCGGAGACGGCTTCGGCTGCTGCTCGACGCTTTGACCGAGGCGCTGCGCTGTCGGCCACGGTCGCCTTAGCCGCGCGACTCTTTGTCGGTGCTTTGGGTTCGGCCTTGCGCTTGGTCCTGACGGGCGCTGCGGCCGCCACGAGTTCGGCGCGTACTTCCATCAGCAGCTCGCCCAGCTTGTTCTTGCCGACGCCGTTGACCTCGCCCCAGAGGCGATTCACGGCGTTGTCGACAGTAGCGGACTCCACCAGGCGCGCCGTGCCGGTGCTCAGGAGTAGCTCCTTCAGGTCTTCATGCTGCGTGAACTTGGCCTGCAACACGCGCTTCATCCGATCGAACTTGATCTTCGACCAGTCGGAGTTGATGTCCCAGACGTAGAGCCCATGGGCGGCCATGGCCAGCAGCGCGGGGGAGGGGGCTTCCATCAGCCATTTCCGAACCGCGGGCTTGCGGGCCTTACCGGCCTGGTAAGCGTGCTCGGAGGTCGTGAACTTCTCGTCCTCGAACTCGATCTCGCGCCGGTATAGATTACTGAAAGCGCCGTACGGCTTTTCGCTGGCGCGATAGAAGCGCACCTCTGTCGGATCGGTCTTAATCTTGGTCATTTCTGCTTCTCCTGGGCCTCGTTGGCACTGGTGGGATCCTGCGGTGCTGCTTCTCGCCAAAGCTCCAGCACCTTTGTCGCGTCGTCCTCCTTCAAGGCGGACATCAAATTGAGCAGCCCATTCATCCCCATGGGCGAGGTCGCGCCGCGCATCCATTCGGACATGGTCCGCTCACTGGTGCCGGCGATGTCCGCAAGATCGCGATAGGTCAGACGGCGGTCCTGAGAGACCTGGAGCCGTCGCATGATCTGACCTAGCGTTTCCTGTAGTTGAGACACAATAATTAGTTTGTATAGAAGACTTGTTTGTATCATAAACACAGAAATCTGTGCATTTGTGGCGAATTTCCAGTTGTTGGCCCTGGGGCGTGAGCGCCAATCGCGGATTGACCCATTTGCCGTAGTTCTGCCGACCGCCGACTGACCCCGCGAGCAACGTTGCTTGATGCTGCTGCTCGGTTAACGACGTCGGTTGGTAGGGACAATCGAAAGTTGGCGTCTCGGGTCAATTTGTCGTCGGCGCCAACAGCGGAGCAGACAAAGGAGAGCACCCGGACGGCAATAGCTGCTGAGGCGTCGCCTTTGTTGGCTCCTCGACCTGGGCTCTAGGGACTAACCGTCCCGCCCTCGTCTTCGATGGCCAAAATGTTCTTGAGGCGATCTCCGAGCTTGGTCCAAGCCGTTCGCTTCTCTTCTGCGTAGTCGTGATGCATGTAGTGCCTGCGCACACGGCTGCCTGCGAGCACATGGTTCTGGCAGCGGTCAATGATGTCGGGAAGAACGCCAAGGGCCTGCATCATGGTCGCGGCTGTACGGCGCAAGTCATGTGGCGTCCATTCACCCTTGGTGCCCTTGGCCAGAACGAGGCTGTTGTCATTCCGCCTGTTCTTCAATGGGCCACTGCGGTTCTTGAACTGTGTTTGCCGGTCACCAATCTGCTTGGAGACACTCTTGACGCAGACATGCTGAGCCGGTGCTTCTCCTTTTGCGGTCCGTGCTGGAAAGCAGTACGGACTGTCGCCCGTCAGTTCTTTCAGTGCCTTGAACTGTGTGCACGCGAAGTCGGAGAGGTAGACGCGCCAGTCGACGCTGGTCTTGGTATTGTCTGCAGGCACAAACCATTCGCGAGCATCTAGGTTGATGTGCTCCCATCGGGCCATCAGCAATTCTCCGATGCGGCAGGCGGTGCTGATGCAGATCCAAAGTGCGAGCTGGCTCTCTTTTTTGAGCGGGCGGGCGGTACCGTATTTCTGGCCAGCGGGCTGAGCCGCATAGACGGCCTCCATGCCTTTGAGGATGTCACGTAACTCCCTTAGTTCCTCGGCTGACAGAACTCGCTCGCGCGGTTTGTCGATGGCAGAGCCGGGAGGGAGAATCTTCTCGATCTCCAGCAGCTCAGCGGGGTTTCCGTCGGACATCAGGCCGCGCCACGGTTTGCGCTTTTCGGCCCAGGCGAACATCTGGACAATGTCGTTGTAAGTGCGAACGGTCTGGCGATGCACGCCGCGTTTCACCATTTGACGAAGCAGGGCGCGCAGGTCGTGCTCGGTGACCTCGCGAATGGGCTTGGCACCAATGCTGGGCAAGACATCTTTCTCGAAGCTGCGGCGAATCTCTGCGTTACCGTCTGCGCGCGCAACGCCATCGCGTAGCCATGACTCATACATTGCACGCACAGGTTGGTCTTCTGCGTCTTTGCGCGCCACTTCCGCGAGCACAGCTTCGACTTGCGCTTGCGCTTCAATCTTTGACGCTCGTTTGGCATCGGTTGGTCTAACGCCGGATCTCACCAGAGACCGGGCGTCATCGCGCTCCGTTCGTATGGCCTCTAACGTGTTCATCGGCCAGGTGCCGCAATAGTGCCAACTCACCTTGCCCTCCCACTTGAAGGCAAAGCGGAAAGCGACGGACACGTTCCCGTCCAAGGACGTTCTTACTTCGCCGCTGAGACCATCTCCGTCGCTCAACGTGTCACCTTTCCATGCGGCGGGAGCAGCCTGGAGTTCTTTTACCGACCAGCGGCGACCTTTGCCTTGGCGAGGGTAGCGAGTCATTTCGATAGCCTCCAATGGGTAAACCCATGGGTAAACCGGAACGCGGATTTTGGCGAACCGCGTTGCACGTCGTAAAATGAACTATCGGCTATAAATCGTTGATTTACAAGAGAATTGTTCGTCCAGGGGCGTCCAGAGAAATTCGGGGAATTTCGTGTTTAATAGGATGGGGTGCAAGGGGTAGTGAGTTCGAATCCCACCGTTCCGACCATCAGTAAGAAGAGAAATCAAGGACCTGGAAGCGAGAGCATCCAGGTCCTTTTTCCTATGTACACACGAATGGCAGGGCTGCGCGCTCGCTTGCAGGCCCTATGGCATGTTGTGGCGCGCTCTTGAGGGCGCAATCTGCGCCTGCAATTGCACCTGTTCCCTGCAGAAAGCTGTCACCGCCTCCAGCCACTGCTGCGTGGCGGCTTGCGCTGCGACAGCGCCGGCCACTGGGTCGTCGCGGGCGGCTGGCACCACGATGTCGAATTCACGCTCGGCCAGGGCTTGGCGCGAGATGCCGTCCAGCAGCAGCACCCGCACACTCAGGCGGACCCGGCTGGGCCGCTGGGTGAAGTCCTGGTGCAAGCGCAGCAATTCGGTCTGCAGCCGCCAGCGGGTCGGCGCGGCCGCCGCGGCGGCCAGCACGATGCGAAAGCTGCCGCCTTGCTGCAAGGCGCGCGGCAGCAAGGGGCTCAGCATCTGCGCGGGCGGCGCCACCCATTCATGGAAGGCAAATGCCTCCAGCTCTAGTGGCCGGCGCAGATAGAGCATGCGCGTGCTGTCGTAGCCGGCGGCGGCGCGCGGCAGGTCGACCGTGAGGTCCGCGGCGCCCGGGACAGCTCTGTAGGTGGTGGCTGCCGCTGAACCGCCGTCCAGGCTGAAGCGTGCCGGCAGTGGATCTGGCTTGGGCAGCAGGCTGCCGGAGCAGGCTGGCAAGAGGAGGGATGCGGTGGCGAGCAAGGCCCATAGGCCGCAGCGAGGCCGCCACAGGCTCCCTGCCGTCTCGACCGTGGCCAAGCTGTGCTTGAACTTGCGCTGCTGCGTGTTCACGGTGCCTGTTCTCCCGGGCCCGGCTGAGGTTTGGGCTTGCCCATCAGCAGGCTGTTGGGGCTGACGGCGGTCTGCTCGCTGAGCTGGCGCAGGGCGCCGGCCAGCTGCTGCAGTTCGGCCATCAGCCGGGCCAGCTCGGGCAAGGTCTGCCCGTCGATCTGGCGTAAACCTTGGGTGGCGGCTTCGGCCGTCTCGCCGGCGCGGGCGCTGGCCGAAGCGGCCAGCTCGGCCATGCGTTCGACGGCTTGCGCGCTGCTGGCGATGCGGTCCAGCACCGGCTGCAGCTGCTCGCCGGCGCGGGCCGTCAGCGCCGCCGTGCGCGCGGCATCGGCCAGCGCGGCCTTGATCACCGCCTGCTGGCCGGCCAGCGCGTGCGCCAGAGCGGCGACATCGACCAGGGTCGATTTGAGGGCCGCTCGGTTCTCGGCATCGAAGAGCGCGTTGAGGTTGTTCGACACCCGGTCGACATTGTTCAGCACCGAGCTCAGCACATTCTCCAAGCGCGCGCCCAGCGAGGGCTTGAAAGGGATCATGGGCGCCAGGCCGTCGGCGCCGGCGCGCAGTGCCGGTGAAGCGGCGCTGCCGCCGCTGAGTTCGACGTAGGCAATGCCGGTCAGGCCCTGGGTCTTCAGCACGGCCACGCTGTCGCGCTTGACCGGCGTGCCTTGGTGGACCAGGAAGTGCAGGCGCACCAGCTCCGAGTTGTGCGGGTCGATGCCGATGCGATCGACCTTGCCCACGTCCACGCCCAGATACTTGACCGGCGCGTCGATGCTCAGGCCGGCCACAGATTCCGCGATCACCGCCTGGTAGGGGTCCATCTTCTCGCGCGTGCCCAGGCCCGAGGCCAGCCACAGCACGCCGGCCACCAGCAGCGCGCCCAGCAGCAGCACAAAGGCACCGACGCGTGCGTAGTTGAGCTTGTCATCCATGGCAGCGCTTCATGGGGCCTGCTCGGACGTGGCCGAGTTCTTCTGCGCGGCCGCGTTCTGAGCGTCTGAGCGCCGGTCGTCGAAATAGGCTGCGACGATGGGCAGTGGACTTTTGGAAAGCTCGTCCATGCTGCCCAGGGCCAGCACCCGGCCCTCGCCGAGCACGGCCACCCGGTCGCAGACCTGCCAGAGCAGATCCAGATCGTGGCTGACGATGACCACGGTCGGGCCGAACAAGGCCTGGGTGCGCAGGATCAAGTCGTTCACGCCGCTGGCGCTTTCCGGGTCCAGGCCCGACGTGGGCTCGTCGAGGAAGAGCAGTTCAGGGTCCAGGGCGATGGCACGGGCCAGCGCGGCGCGCTTGAGCATGCCGCCGCTGAGCTCGCTCGGCCGCTTCGCTCCGGCGTCGGCCGGCAGGCCGGTCAGTGCAAGTTTCCAGCTGGCGATGCGGGCTATCAGCGCGGGCTCGAGCGCCGAGTGCTCCCGCAAGGGCAGGGCCACGTTCTCATGCACCGTCAGCGCGCCGAAGAGCCCACCGCGCTGGAACATCATGCCCCAGCGTTTGCGCAAGGCCAGGCCTTGCGCCGCATCGAGGCCGGCGAGCTCCTGGCCGAACACCCGCACCTGGCCTGCGCTGGGCTTCTGCAGGCCGACCATCTCGCGCAAGAGCACAGACTTGCCGGAGCCGCTGCCCCCGGCCAAGCCGAGGACCTCGCCGCGCCGCACGCTCAGGTCCAGGCCCTCGTGCACGCTGTGGCTGCCGAAGCGGGTGCTGATCTGCTTGAGCTCGATCACGGGGGCGTCAGCGGCGGCCGTCGTCATCATCACAGCTCCAGCATATTGAAGACCACCGAGAACAAGGCATCGGCGACGATGACCAGGAAGATCGCCTGGACCACGGCCAGCGTGGTTTGCCGCCCCACACTGTCGGCGCTGCCCTGGGTGCGAAAGCCTTGGAAGCAGCCGATCGCGGCAATGATCAGGGCAAAGACCAGGGACTTGCCCAGGCCCAGCAGCAGGGCCGAGCCCTGCATCACCCGGCTGAACCGTTCAGCGAACTCGGTGTAGCCGATGTCCAGGCGCCAACGCGCCATGACCATGCCGCCGAACACGCCGGTGATATCTGCAAACACGGTCAGCAAGGGCAGGGCCAGGCTCAGGGCGAGGATCTTGGGCAGCACCAGGCGCTGCAGGGGGTCGATGCCCAGGGTGCGCAGGGCATCGACCTCCTCGGCCACCACCATGGTGCCGATCTGCGCGGCATAGGCGGAGCCCGAGCGGCCGGCAATGATGATGGCGCTGATCAGCGGCGCGAATTCGCGCAGCATGGCGTAGCCGACCAGCTCGACGACAAAGACGCTGGCGCCGTAATGCCGGAGCTGATCGGCGCCCTGGTAGGCCACCACCACACCGAGCAGAAAGGAGGTCAGGCCGATGATGGGCAGGGCGTCGTAGCCGCCAATCTGGACCTCATGGCCGATGGCGCGAAGGCGCCAGAGCCGCCGGTGGGGCAGGGCGCGGCAGGCCGCGTGACTGAGCTCGCCAACAAAGTGCAGGAAGGCCTGTGCCTGTCGACCCATGGCGACCGCGGCCTTGCCCACGCGCTGCAGCCGGCTGCCGTCCGGTGGGCTGGCGAGCTGCGCTTCCTCGCGCGCCAGGACTTCCTTCATCAAAGCCAAGGCTTGTGGCTGCCAGCCCTGCAGCGCCGGCTTTGCGCTGCCCAACCAGGCGCGCAGCACCCAGGCACCGGCCGAGTCCAGGGCTCGCAGGGCTGTGGCATCGAGCGCGCGCGCCGGGCTGCTGGCCTCGGGCAAGGCCTGCGTCGGCAAGCGCAGACCCAGGCCGGCCAGCGTCCAGTGGCCGCTCAGCGCCCAGCTATCGGCGGAGCCTGCCTCCAGCGCCAGATCGGGCCGCAGCAGCGCCGGGTCGGTGCCGCTGACGCTCGGCTGAGTCTCCGCCGGGGCGGGCGGTTTGCTTGCATCCATATCAGAGTGACATGGCCCGACCGCACCTCGTTCGCTGTTGCGGAAGAGTTCGGCTTGTCGCGCTGGGGCAGGCCGAGCGCAGCGGCGCAGTCGTGTTCATGCAGAGCCCTGAAGTTTGAGGTTCCGCCTCACGGTAGTGCCGGCGCGCTGCCGGGTCTGTGCGCTATCGGACCGATCCGGCCGGCCGCTGGGCTGCGGCTAGACTGAGCGCCGCCACGATCGATCACCTGGGAGGGTGGGGAATGACGAAGAACGCAAGCGCGTCCACGCAGCGCAGGTTTGCCACACATCAATTCGGCTTCGGGCTGGTCCTCGGCCTGGCGCTGTGGGCACCGCTGGCGCAGGCAGCCACGGTCACGGTGTCGCCGAGCGGCGAGGTGCCCGAGTTTCGGCAGCTGCGCCTGAGCTTTTCCGAGGCCGTCGTGCCGGCCGGCGACCCGCGCTTGCCAGCGCCCGTGAGCCTGAGCTGTGGCGGCAAGAGCCTCAGCACCGAAGACGGCCGCTGGAACAACGCGCGGGAATGGGTCTGGCAGGCCAGCGGCCCGGCCTTGGGGCCCAAGCAACGCTGTGAGGTTCAACTGCTGGAGAGCTTCAAACCCTTGGGCGGGCCCATCGCCGGCCCGCAGAGTTTCAGCTTCCAGACCGGACCGGTTCGTTTGCAGCAGGTGCAGCCCTGGCCGGGCAGCGAGATCGAGGAAGACCAGCATTTCCTGCTGCGCTTCAACGGCGCCCTCAGCGAGGCGCAGCTGCGTCAGCGCGCCTGGTGTGAGGTCGATGGCCTCGGTGAACGCATTCCTGTGCAGCTCGTGCAGGGCGAAGCTTTGGCCGCGGTGCTCAAGTCGCGCGGTCGCAGCCAGGCTGCGGCCAAGCTGCCGGGCAGCCACTGGCTGCTGCACTGCCAACGGCCCCTGCCGCAAGACGCCAAGATGCGCCTGATCTGGTCCAACGGCGAAGGTGACAAACCCGTCCAGGCGCGCCGCGACACCGAGACGCACGCCTATCACGTGCGCCGTCCCTTCACCGCCGAGTTTTCCTGCGAACGGGAGCGTGCCAACGTGCCCTGCATGCCGGTGCGGCCGATGCGGGTCTTGTTCAGCGCGCCCGTGACCCGCGAGCAGGCGCTGCAACTGACCTTGAAGTCGGCTTCGGGCCAGGTCCTCAAACCGCTCAAGCCCAAGGGCGAGGACACGGCCGAGCTCTCCATGCTGGAGTTTCCTTTTCCTCTGGCCGAGAACGCGCAGTTCACCCTGCAGCTGCCGGCCGGGCTCAAGGACAACAGCGGCCGCGCCTTGGCCAACGCCGCGAGCTTTCCACTCAAGGTGGCCACGGGCGCCTCGCCGCCGCTGGCCAAGTTTGCCGCCGCGCCCTTTGGCGTGATCGAGCGTGAGGCGGGCGGCAAGGAGCCGTCCCTGCTGCCCATCACCATGCGCCATGTGCAGAGCGATTGGGGCGCCGCCGGTGCAGCTGCGAGCGCCGCCGCAGCGCAGGCCACCCCCGGAGAGATCCGGGTCAAGCGCCTGAGCAGCGCGGCCGATGTGCTGGCCTGGTACGCGCGGGTACGGCGTTATCACGAGAGCGTGTTCAATGCCCGAGAGGCCGGCCTGCCGGAGAGCCAGTGGTACGAATCGGTCGCCGACACCGATTCGCGTGGTCAGGCGATCTTTCGCAAGCAGATGCGCCAGGTTGGCACGCGAGAGCTGTCCTTGCTGGACAAAGACCCGGAGGCCCGCAGCCTCAAGCTTCCGCCGCCCGCCACCCCGCCTCAGGGCGCTGAGCCGCGGCCTTTCGAGGTCATCGGCCTGCCCCTGGCCGAGCCGGGCTATCACGTGGTGGAACTGCGCTCGCCGCGCCTGGGCCAGGCCTTGCTGGACAAGACCGCACCGATGTTTGTGCGCACCGGTGTGCTGGTCACCAACCTCGGCGTGCATTTCAAATGGTCGCGCGAGAACAGCCTGGTCTGGGTGACCAGCCTGGACCGCGGCCTGCCTGTGGCCGATGCCGAGGTCGTGGTGCATGACTGCGCCGGCAAGCCGCTCTGGGGCGGCCGCACCGATGCCCAGGGTCGGGCCCTGGTGCAACAGGCCCTGGAGCCCCCGAGCTGGGACGACAGGCGCTGTGTTGCCGAGCGCGGCTTCTTCGTCACCGCGCACAAGGCCGATGCGGCCGGCGGCGCCACCGACATGGCTTTTGTCTTCAGCAACTGGAACCGCGGCATCGAGCCCTGGCGCTTCAATCTGCCGACGCTGTACGGCGCCGGCGGCGCCGAGGTGCGCGCCCACACGGTGTTGGACCGCAGCCTGCTGCGCGCCGGCGAGACCGTGTCCATGAAGCATTTCTTCCGCCTGGAGACCCGCCAGGGCCTGAAGCTGGCGGCGCCCGAGCAGCTGCCCACCAAGCTCAAGCTCACCCATCAGGGCAGCGGCAGCGAAGTGGAGATTCCGATCACTTGGCCCAGCCCGCGCAGCGCCAGCTCGCAGTGGCAGATTCCAGCGGGCGCCAAGTTGGGCACCTACAGCATCGAACTGGTTCGCGAGGGCCAGGCCGCCAGCTGGACGACGGGCAGCTTCCATGTCGAAGAGTTCCGCGTGCCCCTGATCAGCGCCACTTTGAGCGCGCCCAAGGCGGTGCAGGTGGCACCCAAGGACCTGCGTCTGGGCGCGCAGCTCAATTACCAGGCCGGCGGCCCCATGGCCCAGGCGCCGCTCAAGTTCAGCGCCTTGCTGCGCCCGCGCAGCCTGCGCTTCCCAGGCTACGACGAGTTCAGCTTCGAGCCGCCGCGTGGCCTCGGTGAAGCCGAGCGCTTCCAAGACGAAGGCGAGGGCGAGGAGGGCGCCGGCCCGGCGCGCGACACCCGCCTGGTGCTGGACAAGCAGCCCGCCGTCACCGACCGCCAGGGCGCGGCCGAAACCGTCATCAAGAACCTGCCCGCCCTGAGCCGGCCCAGCGAACTGCTGGCCGAACTGAGCTATAGCGACCCGAATGGCGAGGTGCGCAGCATCAACCAGACCGTGGCGCTGTGGCCTTCCAAGCTGGTGCTGGGTCTGCGAACGCGCAGCTGGTCCAACAACCGCGGCAGCCTGGCCTTCAGCGCCCTGGCTCTGGACACGGCCGGCAAGCCGGTGGCCGGCCAGCGCCTGGAGATCAAGGCGCAGCTGCGCCAGACCATCAGCAGCCGCAAGCGCATGGTGGGCGGCTTCTATGCCTATGACAACCGCACCGAACTCAAGGACCTGGGCACGGTCTGCAGCGGCAGCAGCGATGTCCAGGGCCTCTTGGCCTGCGAGGCCAAGCTCGATGTCTCGGGCGAGGTGGAGCTGGTGCTCAGTGCCAAGGACAGCGACGGTCGGCCCAGCCAGGCCGCGGCCAGCGCCTGGATGAGCCAGGAGGGCGAACTCTGGTTTGCCCAGGACAACGACGACCGCATCGATGTGCTCGCCGAGAAGAAGCGTTATGAGCCGGGTCAGACGGCGCGTTTCCAGGTGCGCATGCCCTTTCGCGAAGCCACGGCCCTGGTGGCGATCGAGCGCGAGGGCGTGATCGACAGCCGCGTCATCAAGCTCACCGGCCGCGACCCCAGCTTCGAGCTCAAGATCGAGCGCGCCTGGGCGCCCAATGTCTACGTCAGTGTGCTGGCCCTGCGTGGGCGCATCCAGCATGTGCCTTGGTACTCTTTCTTCAGCTGGGGTTGGCGCGAGCCGCTCAACTGGTGGGCCGCCTGGCGCGAGGGGCGCAACACCCCGGCGCCCACGGCCATGGTGGACCTGGCCAAGCCGTCCTTCAAACTCGGCGTGGCCGCCGTGCAAGTGGGCCTGGCCGAGCACCAGCTGCAGGTCAAGGTCAGCCCGGAGAAGAGCCAGTACGGCGTGCGTGAAACCGTGCGCACCCGCGTGCAGGTGACGCAGGATGGCCGCCCGGTGCCCGGTGCTGAAGTGGCTTTTGCCGCTGTGGACGAAGGCCTGCTGGCCCTGCGCGGCAACAGCAGCTGGGAGCTGCTGCCGGCCATGATCCAGCAGCGCAGCTGGGGCGTGGACACGGCCACGGCGCAGAGCGAAATCATCGGCCGGCGCCACTACGGCCGCAAGGCGGTGGCGGCTGGCGGCGGCGGGGGCCGCGCGCCCACCCGCGAGCTCTTCGACACGCTCTTGCTCTGGCGCAGCACGGTCAAGCTCGATGCGCGCGGCGAAGCGCTGATCGAGGTGCCTCTCAACGATTCGCTGACCAGCTTCCGCCTGGTGGCCGTGGCCGATGCGGGCAGCCACCAGTTCGGCACGGGCCAGGCCACGGTGCGGGTGACGCAGGATCTGCAGGTGCTGTCCGGCCTGCCGCCGCTGGTGCGCGAGGGCGATGAGTTTCAGGCCAATCTGACCCTGCGCAACAGCAGCGGCCGGGCGATGAATCTGCGGGCCGAGTTGCAGGCGCAGCCGCAAGCGGCGGATGGCGCCGCTCCTGCCCTGCCGGTGCTTCAGTTGCCGGCCCAGAGTTTGAAACTGGCGGCCGGTGAAGCGCGTGAGCTGAGCTGGACGCTCAAGGTGCCCGAGGGTGCGCAGGCCTTGCAGTGGCAGGCCACGGCGACGGAGCAGGGCGCGGCCAAGCCCGGCCCTGCTTTGGCGCGCGACCAGCTGCGCGTCAGCCAGCGCGTGCTGCCCGCCGTGCCGGTGCAGGTCTGGCAGGCCAGCCTGAGCCAGCTCGATGGCCGCACAAGCCTGCCCGTGGCGCCGCCTGCCGGTGCCTGGCCTGAAGCTGGCGCCAAGCGCGGCGGTGTGCAGCTGGTGCTGCAGCGCCGCCTGGCCGGCGATCTGCCCGGGCCGAGGCGCTTCTTCGAGACCTACCCCTACAGCTGCCTGGAGCAGCAGACCTCCAAGGCCCTGGGCCTGCATGATGCGGCGCTGTGGCAGTCGGTGCTGGCGGCCATGCCGTCCTACCTGGACCGCGATGGTCTGGCCCACTACTTCCCGCCGCGCCCCGATGAGGCGCCGCGCGGCAGCGAGCGCCTGACCGCCTACCTGCTGGCCGCCGCACACGAGGCCGGGCGCGACATCCCGGTGGCCCTGCGCGAGAAGATGCTGCAAGGCCTGACGGCCTATATCGACGGACGCATCAGCCGCCCCAGCTGGTCGCCGCGCAGCGCCGAGCTGGATGCTGATGTGCGCCGCCTGGCGGCGCTAGAGGCCTTGTCGCGCTACGGCCGTGCCACGCCCGCGGGGCTCAGCACCGTCAACGCCAAGGCCCTGGGGGCCTGGCCGACGGCCGCCGTGATCGACTGGCTCAACATCCACAAGCGCATGGCGCAGGCGCCGCAGCGTGCCCAGCGCCTGGCCGAGGCCCAGGCCTTGCTGCGCAGCCGCCTGAGCTACCAGGGCACGGTGCTGCGTTTCAGCACCGAAGAGAGCGATGCCTGGTGGTGGCTGATGGACAACGCCGATGCCAACGCCTCGCGCCTGATGCTGGCCGTGCTGGATGAAGCCGGCTGGGCCGAGGAACTGCCGCGTCTGCTGCAGGGCAGCCTGGGCCGCCAGCAGCGCGGCGCCTGGAGCAGCACCACGGCCAATCTCTGGGGCGTGCTGGCGCTGGACAAGTTCGCCGCTCGCTTTGAGGGCGTCAAGCCCGCAGGCAAGACGGAGGCAACGCTGAGCCCGGCGCCGCTGCAAACCCTGGATTGGACGCGCCAGCCCGAAGGCGGCAAGCTCTTGCTGCCCTGGAACAGCGGCACGCTGAGCGTGGAGCACAAGGGCGCGGGCAAGCCCTGGCTGACCGTGCAATCGCTGGCTGCCGTGCCGCTCAAGCAAGCGGCCAGCGCGGGCTACCGCCTGCAACGCACCGTGCAGGCCGTGGAGCAGAAGGTGGCTGGGCGCTGGAGCCGGGGTGATGTGCTGCGTGTGCGCCTGGAGTTGGAGGCGGGCAGCGATATGGCCTGGGTGGTGCTGGCCGATCCGCTGCCCGGCGGCGCAGCCGTGCTGGGCGCCGATCGGGTGGCCGAGCTCAGCCGCAATGCCAAGCCGGGTGATGAAGCGCGCGTGCCGCCCACGTTTGAAGAGCGCAGCCACGAGGCCTGGCGCGCCTATTTCGAGCGTCTGCCGCGCGGCAAGCATGTGCTGGAGTACACCGTGCGCCTGAACAACGCCGGCCGGTTCCAGATGCCGGGCACCCGGGTCGAGGCCATGTACGCGCCCGAAAACTTCGCCGAGCTGCCCCAGGCCTCGCTGGAGGTGGCGCCTTGAGGGGATGCGTTCGCGGGGCATGGCTGCTGGTCGGCCTGCTGCTCGCCGCGAGCGCGCCGGCCCGGGCGCAGCCCAGCTTTCAGGAGATCAAGGCCGCACATCGGGTGTCGGATTTCACCTTGCTGGACCGGCGCGGCGAGCCCTTGCAGACCTTGCGCATGGACCCGCAGCGGCGCGTGCTCGACTGGCTGCCTTTGAGCCAGCTCTCGCCGGCCTTGCTGCAGGCGATCTTGCTGGGCGAGGATCGGCGCTTTTACGAGCACAGCGGGGTCGACTGGGGCGCCGTGGCCAGCAGCGCCTGGGCCAATTTGTGGAATCAGCGCACGCGCGGCGCGTCCACCGTGACCATGCAGCTGGCCGGCTTGATCGACGCCGGCCTGGCCCGCCCGGCCGGCGGCCGCAGCGCGGGGCAGAAGCTGGGCCAGGTCTGGCTGGCGGCCCAGCTGGAGCGGCGCTGGAGCAAGGCGCAGATCCTCGAGGCCTATGTCAACAGCGTGCCTTTTCGCGGCGAGCTGATCGGCATCCATGCGCTCTCGCAAGTGCTGTTCGGCAAGCATCCGGCTGGCTTGACGGCGGTGGAGGGCGCCCTGGCCGCCGCCCTGCTGCGCGCGCCCAATGCCAGCGCGGCCGCCTGGAGCCAGCGCGCCTGCGGCCTGCTCAAGCTGCAAGGCCTGGGCTGCGAGGCCGTGGCCGGCCAGGCCGAGGCGGCCTTGCTGCGTCCGGCCACCATGCCCTTGGGCGAGCAGCTGGCGCCACATATCGCCCGCCAGCTGCTGCGCCCCGAGGGCCCGGCGCGCCAGCGCAGCAGCCTGGACGCTCATCTGCAGCGTTATGCCGCCCAGCTGCTCAAGAACCAGCTGGCCGAGCTGAATGGCCGCAATGTCGAAGATGGCGCGGTGATCGTGCTCGACAACGCCAGCGGCCAGGTGCGCGCCTGGGTGGGCAGCAGCGGCGCGTTTTCGGCCGCCGCCCAGGTGGACGGCGTGCTGGCGCGGCGCCAGCCGGGCTCCACGTTCAAGCCCTTCATTTACCAGCTGGCGCTGGAGCGGCGCCTGATCACGGCCGCCAGCCTGCTGGAGGATTCACCGGCACAGATCAACACGCCCGCGGGCCTTTATGTGCCGCAGAACTATGACCGTCAGTTCAAGGGTTTCGTTTCCGCGCGCAGTGCCCTGGGCAGCAGCCTTAATGTGCCGGCCGTGCGCCTGATGGCCATGCTGGGCAGCGAGGCGGTGTTCGAGCGCCTGAACCAGCTCGAACTGCAGCTGGGCGAAACCGCAGGTTTTTACGGACTCTCGCTGGCCCTGGGCAGCGCAGATGTGTCTTTGCTGAATCTGGCCAATGCCTACCGCAGCCTGGCCAATGGGGGCGTGCTGGGGCCGGTGCAGTTTCTGGCGCAGGCGCCCCAAGCGCAGGTCGGCCGCCGCCGTGTGGCCGACGCTGGGGCCAGCTTCATCGTCGCCGACATGCTGGCCGACAACAACGCCCGCGCCATCGGCTTCGGCCTGGACAGCCCGCTGGCGCTGGCCAGCTATGCGGCGGTCAAGACCGGCACCAGCAAGGACATGCGCGACAACTGGTGCCTAGGTTTCAGTGATCGCTATACGGTGGGCGTCTGGGTCGGCAATGCCAGTGGCGCGCCCATGCACGGGGTCAGCGGCATCAGCGGCGCGGCGCCAGTCTGGGCCGGGCTGATGCGCTATCTGCACCAAGGCCGGCCTTCGCGTGCACCCGCCGCGCCGGCCACGGTCCAGCCGGTGACGGTCCAGTTCGACGGCGTGGCCGAACCGGCGCGGCGCGAATGGTTTGTGCGCGGCACCGAGCAGGCGCGCTGGGGCGCGGGCAGCCAGTTGCAGGGCCAGGCTTCGGCCCTGGGCATCGTCAGCCCGGTGGACGGCAGCCTGTTCGCGCTCGACCCCGACATGCCACCGCAGGCGCAGAAGATCCGCTTCGAGGGGCAGGACGGTCAATGGGAGCTGGACGGCAAGATCCTCGGCCGCGGGCGCCAGCTGAACTGGGCGCCCTGGCCGGGGCGGCATCAGCTGCGCCTGCTGGACGGTCGCGGCCGCGAGCTGCAGCGCATCAGTTTCGAGGTGCGCGGCGCCCGCCTGAAGCCTGGCGCGCCGCCGTCTTCTCGCTCAGCGCCTGCGCCTTCGCCGGCAGGCCCTCGTTGATCCAGGCCTCCAGCAAGGTGTAGGTCACGGCCAGCACCACCGGGCCAATGAACAGGCCCACCAGGCCGAAGGCCAACAAGCCGCCGATCACACCGGCGAAGATCAGCAGCAAGGGCAGATCGGCGCCTTTCTTGATCAGCCAGGGGCGCAGGAAGTTGTCCAGCGTGGTCACCAACAGGGTCCAGATGAGCAGCACTGTGGCCCAGCCGCTGTCGCCGCTCCAGTACAACCAGGCCACGGCCGGCGCCAGCACCAGGGCCGGGCCGATCTGGGCCAGGCAGGCCATCAGCATCACGGCGCTGAGCAGGCCGGCGAAGGGCACGCCGCTGATCCACAGGCCCAGGCCGCCGAGCGCGGTCTGCACCAGGGCGGTGACCACAATGCCCAGGGCCACGCCGCGGATGGCCTGGCCGGCCAGGGTGACGACGGCGTCGCCTTGCTCCCCGGCCAAGCGGCGGATGAAGCGGCGCACATGCTGGACGGCATTCTCGCCCTCGCTGTAGAGGATGGCCGCGATGGCCACGGTCAGCAGGAACTGCAGGCCGACCATGCCGAGGTTGCCCGCTTGCGCAGCCGTCCATTTGAGGCTGCTGCCGACATAGGGCTTGATCATGGCGAGCAGGGAGCTCAGGCCTTCTTGCGCCACTTTGTGCCAGAAGGCTGCCAGGTTTTCACCGACCACGGGCAGGCCAGCCAACCAGGCGGGCGGCTCGGGGATCTGCGAGTCCAGCAGCCCGGTGGCCAGGGTCATGACCCGGTCGGCGTGCGACACCACGGTGGACAAGGCAATCGACAGCGGCACAAAAAGCAGCAGCAGCAGGCCCAGCACCATCACCGCAGTCGCCAGGCCTCGCCGGCCCCAGAGCCGGGCTTGCAAGCTTTCCATCAAAGGCCAGGTGGCCACCACCACCATGGTGGCCCAGACGGTGGCGCCCAGAAAGGGTTGCAGGACCCAAAGCGAGGCAAAGATCAGCAGGGCCACGGCCAGCACGGCCAGCAGGATGCGGGTGATGTCCTGACGTGGTGCGTCAGTTGGGGGCAGGGAGGGTTTCATGGTCGACATCTTCGGCACCAAGGCCGGCTGCAGCGTTGGGGCCGATTCTCGGGCCAGAATGCAGCGATCCGCCGGCCTTGCCATCCGCTGGGGTGAAAACGCGGCCTGCTCGCTGCTGGCATTGAGCCTTGGCGTGGGCTTGGGTATCTTGGGTGAAAATTGCCCGCATGGCCAAGAAGAATGCCCACGTCAGCGAGACGCCTGCGACCCAGTTCCTGCGCGAGCATGAGATCCCGTTCAGCGAATATGTGTACGACTATGTCGAGCACGGCGGTACCGCTGAGAGTTCTCGTCAGCTCGACGTGCCCGAGCACCAGGTGGTCAAGACCCTGGTCATGCAGGACGAGCGCGCCCAGCCTTTGATCGTGTTGATGCATGGCGATCAGAAGGTCAGCCTGAAGGAGTTGGCGCGTCAGATCCCGTGCAAAAAGGTCGAGCCCTGCAAGCCCGACGTGGCCCAGCGTCACAGCGGCTATCTGGTCGGCGGCACCTCGCCCTTCGGCACGCGAAAGGCCATGCCGGTGTACGTCGAGGCCAGCATCCTGGCGCTAGAGCGCATCTGCATCAACGGTGGTCGGCGCGGCTATCTGGTCGGCCTGGACCCGCGGGTTCTGCCTGAGCTGCTGCTGGCGCGGGCGGTCCAGTGCGCCAGTGCAGAATAGCGCCCCATGCAAGATACTCTTTTCCCCTTTTCCCCTCTTTTGGCCGCGTTCGTCGGCTACCTCGTCGGTTCGCTGTCCTTTGCCGTCATCGTCAGCCGCGTCATGGGCCTGTCCGACCCGCGCAGCTATGGCTCGGGCAACCCCGGTGCCACCAATGTGCTGCGCTCGGGCAACAAGGCCGCGGCCATTCTGACCCTGGTGTTTGACGCGCTGAAAGGCTATTTGCCGGTCTTGCTGGTGCTGCAGTTCGGCGCGCGTTTCGGTCTGGGCGAAGGCACGGCGGCCCTGGTCGGCCTGGCTGCCTTCCTGGGCCATCTGTGGCCGGTGTTCTTCCGCTTCGAAGGTGGCAAGGGCGTGGCCACGGCCGCCGGCGTGATCCTGGCGCTGAACCCGGTGCTGGGCGCCGCTACGCTGCTGACCTGGCTGGCGATTGCTTATTTCACACGCTATTCCTCGCTGGCCGCCATCGTTTCGGCCGCCTTTGCGCCCATTTACGAGATGTTCGGTTGGGGCACCGGCCCCAATGTCGGCGTGCTGGTGCTCATGGGCCTGCTGCTGGTCTGGCGCCACAGCGCCAACATCAAGAAGCTGATGAACGGCACCGAGAGTCGCCTGGGCCAAAAGGTCGCCGCAACGCCGCCGGCCGGCAGCAGCAAGAAACACCCGCATGACCCCGAAGCAGCCCATGCCCACGGTCATTCGCACAAGCATCCCAAGAAGAAGGAAAGGCAAGGAACGAAATGACGATCGAACGTTTTGATGTTGGCGCGCGCATGTCCGAGATGGCCGTGCACAAGGGCGTGGTTTACTTGGCCGGCCAGGTGCCCGAAGACGCCAGCCAGGACATCACCGGCCAGACGGCCCAGGTGCTGGCCATGATCGACGCCTTGCTGGCCCGCGCCGGCAGCGACAAGAGCAAGGTCCTTCGCGCCCAGATCTACATCGCCGATCTGGCGGACTTTCCTGGCATGAATGTCGCCTGGGATGCCTGGGTGCTGCCGGGCCACACGCCGCCGCGCGCCACGGTCGAGGCCAAGCTGGCTCGGCCGGAGTGGAAGGTCGAGATCGTCGTGACGGCCGCAGTCTGAGCCGCAGTCCTCACGACATGCCAAGGGTGGTGCCGAAATGAGTCGACGCCGCCCTTTTCTTTGTTCCGGCGCCATCTCGTGGCGAGAACTTTGGCCTCTGGCGCTGATCGTGGCTGTGGTCTGGGCTTTGAGCAGCTGGGCGCGCCAAGGCTTGCATGAGACTCAAGCGCAAAGCCTTCGGGAGAAGGCCAAACCGGGCGATATCGTGATGTTGTCCAGCCTCAGCTGTAGCTACTGCACGCAAGCACGCCAGTGGTTTGAAGCGGAGCGTATTCCCTACGCTGAATGCTTCATCGAGAGCAATGCTCAATGCGCGCAGCGTTACCGCGAGACCTTGGCGCGGGGCACACCCACCTTCCTGGTCCGGGGCCAGGTCATATTGGGTCTGGACCGGGCGCGGATGGTGGCGTTGTTGGAGCAGACGAAGGCGGTGCAGCCCTAGGAGCGTAGGTTGTGCGCGAACTCAGCCTGACCGCAAGCATGCGGTCAGTCCTGAATGAGGCACAAAAGGCCGCGCAGGCGGCCTTTTGTGTCCACATTCAGCCCCCTCGCTTGCAAGCGCAGGGGCCTGACTTAGCCACAAGGTCCTGCGCAGGCAGGACCTTGTGCGCGAACTCAGTCCTCGCTGCTGAAGACGAGTTTGACTTCGTGGGACTGCTTTTCGCCATTGCCTTCGAAGCGCCATTCCATCAAGGCGTCGGTCACAGCGCGATCGAAGATGCGCGGCGGCTCGGCTTCGAGGATCTGCACATCGATGACCTTGCCGTCCGGGCCGATGTTCATCTTGGCCTTGACCGAGCCGGTCTTGATGTTTTTCTTGGTTGCAGCCGCCGGGAACTCGGGCGGGACCTTCTTCAGAACCTTGGGCGAAGCCATGGCGCTGGTCGCGATCAGCAGGGCACCGAGAAGGCCTACCGAGGCGCGCAGCATGTGGGCGCGCATAGAGGGTCGTTTGGAAGGGGTCATGTCTGTCCTCTGTCGGGGTTTGTCAGCAAAAAAAGGGCTGGGAGTTGGGGATTCAGGCTTGGGTGCGGAAGAAACCAACGGCTTCCAGCAGTCGTGAAGAGCTGCTGGTCAGAGCCTCGGTGGAATGGCTGAGCTCGCTGACCAGGCTGGCGTTTTGCTGCGTGCTGCGGTCGAGCTCGTTCATGGCGTGGTTGACGACACCGACGCCGGTTGCCTGTTCCTGCGCGGAGTGCGAGATCTCTTCGATCAGCTGACCCATGTCATTGACCTCGTTGACCACGCTGCTGATGGTCACGCCGGCGTTGTTGACCAGGGCGGTGCCGTTCTCGACCTTGATGGAAGATTCCTGGATCAACACCTTGATCTCCTTGGCGGCCGAGGCCGAGCGCGAGGCCAGGGCGCGCACTTCCGAGGCCACCACCGCGAAGCCGCGGCCGTGTTCACCGGCGCGCGCTGCTTCCACGGCGGCATTCAGCGCCAGGATGTTGGTTTGGAAAGCGATGCCGTCGATGACGCCGATGATGTCGCCGATCTTGCGCGAGCTGGCGCTGATCTCTTCCATCGTCGCCACCACCTGGGCCACGGCCTTGCCACCGGCGCTGGCCGAGTTGCGGGCTTTGCTGGCGATGCCGGCGGCCTTGCGGGTCAGCTCGCTGGCGCCGCTGAGGTTGGCGGCGATCTCCTCGACCGAGGCGGCTGTCGTCTGCAGGCTGGATGCCGATCGGGCCGTACGGTCGGACAGGTCGTTGTTGCCACTGGCAATCTGGCTGGAGCTCTGCGCCACATCGGCAGCGGCCGCGCTGACGCTGCTGACCACGCCGGACAGCGCTTCTTGCATGCCTTGCATGACGTCGAGCATCTGGCCCAGCTCATCACTGCCCGACACGCCAAAGGCGTGGGTTAGGTCGCCATTGCGGATCGCATCGGCCGCGGCTTGCGCCTGTTTCACCGGGGCGACGATGGAGCGTGAGATGGCCAGGCCGCCGACGCCGCCGATCACCACGGCGGCGATCACCAGCACCACGGTGACCAGCACCGAGTTGCGTGCCAGTTCTCCGCCGGCGACCGCCAGGTCATGCGCTTGCTCGAACTGCAGATCGACCAAACCCTTGAGGCCGTCCTGGTAGGCCTGCTGGGCCGGGCGAACGTCAGTGATCAGGCTCTCGCGTGCCTCGTCGGGGCTGCCGTCCTGCTGCACCTTGCGAAACTTTTCGACCGAGGCAAAGAACTTCGCCTGGGCTTCCTTGACCTTGCCGACCAGCTCGTTCTCGGCGCTGCTGTCCAGCGAGGCGACCAAGCTGCTCAGCTGCTTGTCACTCTCTTGCACGGCGCCGTCGATGGCAGCCTTTTGTTTTTTGATCTGGCGCGCTTCATCGAGCAGCAGAAGATCCCGGGATGCGCGGGCAATGATATTGACATTGCCCTCCAATGAATTGGCGGCTGCGATTTTGACCAGACTCTGGTTGGCCGTGCGGTCGAGATCCTTGGCCAGGCGGTTGGCGCTGTAGGCCCCGTAGCTGCCAATGATGATCAACAACACGATCAGCACGGCGTAGCTCAAGCCCAAGCGCTGGCTGATACGCAATTTCGAGAGAAGACTCATGGCGGGCGCTTTCTTCCAAATGACAACAAACATCCACGGCTGACGCTGCCACCCTGTTTTTTTGTGTGCGCAGCCTACCCGTGGATCTTCGGCAAGCCGCTTGAAGACTTGAGGATCATCGAAAAGCGGGGCCGGTGGTCAAGTTAAAAAAGCCCCAGACTGGCTGCATTTCCGCGGCCTTGGCGGATCAGTTCCGGTATGTCCTGGCTCAGGTCGATGATGGTGGTCGGCTCGCGTGCGCAGGCCCCGGCATCCAGAATGACTTGCAGCTGCTTGTCCAGGCGTTCGGCAATCTCCTGGGCATCGTTCAGGGGCTCGCTGTCGCCGGGTGCAATCAGGGTCGTCGCCAGCAAGGGCTGGCCGAACACGGCGAGCAAATCCTGCGTGACTCGGTGGTCGGGCACACGCAGGCCTATGGTGCGCCGCGACGGGTGGGACAAGCGCCGCGGCACTTCCTTGGTCGCCTCCAGGATGAAGGTGAAGGGGCCGGGCGTGGCCAGTTTGAGCAGGCGGTACTGCCGGTTGTCCACGCGCGCATAACTGGCCAGCTCGCTGAGGTCGCGACAGAGCAGGGTCAGGTGGTGCTTGTCATCGACGCCGCGTATTCGCCGCAGCGCTTCAGCCGCGGCCTTGTCGTCCAGATGGCAGACCAGGGCGTAGCTGGAGTCGGTTGGGATGGCCGCGATGCCGCCGCCATGAAGGATCTGCGCCACCTGCTTCAGAAAGCGCGGCTGTGGGTTGTCTGGGTGGACTTCGAAGAACTGAGCCATGGGCCATTGTGGCGCCGGCTTTTGTGCGCGTGCGCGCGGCGGTGCGAAAAAGACACGCGCCGCTGGCGCTGGGGGTCACTGGGGCAGATGAACCCGATCGACCAGTTCCATCCAGACTGGCTGCAAGCGCCCGGACAGTGCGTCCAGACGGCCCAGGTCGATGCGGCTCTCAAGCGGCGAGTGAAAGTCGGAGCCGCGCGAGGCCAGCAAGCCAAACTCCAGCGCGGTTTCGGTGTATTTCACGGCCTCGGCGGCGCTGTGGCTGCCGGTCACGACCTCGACACCGCGGCCGCCGTGGGCGATGAACTCGGTGAACAGGGCGTACTCCTCCGTTGGCGTGAAGGCGTAGCGCGCTGGGTGGGCGATCACGGCCACGCCGCCGGCCTCGCGTAGCCATCGCACGGCGTCGCCCAGGCTCGCCCAGCGGTGCTCGACATAACCGGGCTTGCCCTCGGTGAGGAAGCGCCGGAACACCTCGCTGATGTCGTTGCAATGGCCGGCCTCGACCAGGAAGCGGGCGAAATGGGTGCGCGAGATCAGTTCTGGGTTGCCCACGTACTGAAGTGCGCCTTCGAAGGCGCCCTGGATTCCCACGGCCGCCAGGCCCGCTGCCATTTCGCGGGCTCGCGGTTCGCGGCCGCCACGGGTCGCGCGCAGGCCCTGGACCAGGGCCTCGTTGCGGTGGTCAAAGCCCAGGCCGACGATGTGCACCACGCGGCCAGCGAAGCTGACCGAGATCTCCACACCGGTCAGGTAGGCCAGGCCCTGGGCGCGGGCCGCCTCGAGGGCGCGCTGCTGCCCACCGACCTCGTCATGGTCGGTCAGGGCCCAGAGCTCGACGCCATTGGCCTTGGCTCGCTCGGCCAGCTCCTCGGGCTGCAAAGTGCCGTCGGACACCCGCGAATGGCAATGCAGATCGGCATTGCTGAGGTGGTGGAGGGCGAAGGGGCGGGTGGCGTTTGGATTCACCGGGCCATTTTAGGCGCCGGCCTCTTCCGTCATCGCCTCGACGATCATCTGCACCCGCTGCTGACCCTGGTATTCGTCCAAGCTCAGGCGGTAAGCGAGCAAGCCGCGTTCGGGCACCGGTTCAATGTGGCTGAACCAGATCGCATCACGCAGAGCGCCGCCCTGGCGCAGGCGCAGTTTGAGGTGGCGCTCGCCGACGATGCGCTGCGAGACGACTTCCACCCGGTCGCAGAACAGCGGCGCTTCGAAGGCCTGACCCCAGACCTGGGCGTCCAGGCTGCGCACGGTCTCGGCAGTGAACAGCTCCGGGGCGAGCGGCCCGTCCGTGCGCAGGGTGCGGGTCAGTGCCGCGGCGTCCAGCCATTCGGCCGCCACGGCTTGCAAAGCCTGGTCGAATCGCTCAAAGCCATCGTCGGCCAAGGTGCAGCCGGCCGCCATGGCGTGGCCACCGAACTTCTTGAGGAGCTCGGGGTGGCGCTTGCTGACCAGGTCCAGGGCATCGCGCAGATGAAAGCCGGGGATGGAGCGGCCCGAGCCCTTGAGCTGGCCGTCGGCGCCGCGGGCGAAGACAAAGGTGGGCCGGTGGATGCGGTCCTTGAGGCGCGAGGCAATGATGCCGACCACGCCTTCGTGGAACTCGGGCTCGAACAGAGCCAGGGCGGCCGGTGGTTCACCCTTGAGGCGCGGGTCCTGCATCAGTTCGTCGAGCTTGAACTCGGCTTGCTCGCGCATATCGGCCTCAATTTCGCGCCTTTCCCGGTTGATGGCGTCGAGCTGGCGCGCCAGCTCCAGGGCGCGCGCCGGGTCATCACTGAGTAGGCATTCGATGCCCAGGGTCATGTCCGAGAGCCGGCCCGCGGCGTTGATGCGAGGGCCGAGTGCAAAGCCCAGGTCGAACGCGTTGGCACGGCTGCAGTCGCGGCCGGCGGCCGTGAACAGGGCGGCGATGCCCGGCTGCACCCGGCCGGCGCGCATGCGCTTGAGCCCCTGCGCCACCAGGCGGCGGTTGTTGGCGTCCAGCTTGACCACATCGGCCACCGTGCCCAGGGCCACCAGGTCCAGCAGGCCGTCTAGCTTGGGTTGTGGGGTGTTTTCGTAGCGGCCACGTTGGCGCAACTCGCTGCGCAAGGCCAGCAGCACGTAAAAGGCCACGCCCACGCCGGCCAAGTTCTTGCTGGCAAAGCCGCAGCCGGGCTGGCTGGGGTTGACCAAGGCGTCGGCCGCGGGCAGCTCGACCTGACCAGCGACGAGCGCCGGCAGGTGGTGATCGGTCACCAGCACCCGCAGGCCCAGGGCCTTGGCATGGGCCACACCGGCCATGCTGGCGATGCCGTTGTCCACCGTCATCAAGAGTTGCGGCCGCAGGGGCAGGGCCAGCTCGACGATGGCCGGGGTCAGGCCGTAACCGTGAATGGCGCGGTCGGGCACGACGTAGCAAAGCTGCTCGGGCGCCGCGCCCAGCAAGGCCAGGCCGCGCAGGGCCACGCTGCAAGCGGTGGCGCCGTCGCAGTCATAGTCGGCCACCAGGCAGATGCGCTCGCGCTGCTCGATGCAGTCGGCCAGCAGGCGCGCGGCTTCATGGATGCCTTTCAGGTCTTCGGGCGGCAGCAGGCGGGCCAGGCCGTCGTCCAGCTCCTCGGCCGAGCTGACGCCACGCGCGGCGAACAAGCGCGCCAGCAGTGGCTCGACACCGGCTTGCTCCAGGGCCCAGGCGGTGCGAGGCGGCACCTCGCGCGTCAGCAAGCGGGGCGCGTTCATAGGGCCCCCAGCACGGTGGCGGTGTTGGCGCGCGGTGGGCGCAAACGCTGCCACAGGCTTTGCAGTGCGCTGCTGGGGACCGAGGCATAGCTTTGCGCCAGGCGTTCGCCGCACAGGGTCAGGCGCACCGCGCGCCCGTCGCGAGCCAGGTCCAGGCCGCGCGCCACCGGGCCGGCGTCCAGCGCCACCCAGGCTTCGGCCCAGGCTGCCCAGTCGCCTGCCAGCAGCGGCGCGCGCAGGCGCTCGTCCACTTGCAGCGCTGCCGGTGGCGCGCCGCCCTCATGGCGGCCGCAGCCGCTGATCCAGACCGAATTCACAGGCAGCAAGCCGCGTTGTTCCCGTGCTTCGTTCAGGGGGTGCTCGTGCAGCAGCATCTGGATCTCGTTTTGCAGGCGCCGCAGCAGGCGGGCCTCGGGCATCCAGGCCGCGACATTGCGGGCCAGCACGCGGTCCAGGCTGGCGCAGGCCAGGCCTTGCAGACTGGCGTGGCCGATCAGCCAGCACTGTGTGTCCACCCAGTGGGCCGTCCAGCCTTCGCTGCTTGGCCAGAGCTCGGCCAAGGCCTCGAACAGCGCGCGCGAGTCGAACTCGCTGAGTTGCAGCTCCTCCGGGTTGCGGGCGGTGATGTGGTCGCTGCCCACGGCCAGGTGCAGCGGCGTCAGGCGCGCCCAGGCCAGGCTGGCATCCAGGCCCAGGCTGTCGGCCAACCAGGCGGCGGTGGGCAACTCGCCCGGCGCGGCGGCGCTGCCGCGCAGTTGGGCCAGGGCCAGCTCCTGCGGGGTGTTGAGGCTGTACTCGTCGTCGCCGATGGCCGCGCCGTCTGGGCTCAGGCGGCCTAGCAGCTCGCTCAAATGGGGCAGGTTCAGTTCGCCGAGGCTGTGCTGGCAGGCCTCGCCCAGGGCGCTGGCATGGGGAATCATCAGATGCATGGGGGGATTATCGAGGCCAGCCTTGGCGGCGGCCTGCGTCACACAAGCGTCACAGCCCTGCCATGGCAGCGACACGGCTGCGGTCGAGACTGCCGGCCATGCAGCACGACCCCGCCATCACACGCGCCGCCTTGGCCAACGCTGTCAGCGCCGCAGCAAGTGACGAGAGCGTGAGCGAGCTCCCCAGCCGCAGCTATCGCACGGTCTGGATCTCGGACCTGCATCTCGGCACGCCGGGTTGTCAGGCCGAAGCCTTGCTGGAATTCTTGCGCGAAGTGGAGTGCGAGCAGCTGTTTTTGGTCGGCGACATCATCGACGGCTGGCAGCTGCGCCGCAGCTGGTACTGGCCGCAGGCCCATAACGATGTGGTGCAAAAGTTGCTGCGCAAGGCGCGCAAAGGCTGCCGCGTGATCTTCATTCCCGGCAACCACGACGAATTTGCGCGCAAATACCTGGGCCACAACTTCGGCGGCATTGAAGTCGCCAAGGAGTGGGTGCACGAGACGGCCGACGGCCGCAAGCTCTGGATCACCCACGGAGACCTGTTCGACGGCGTGATCCAGTGTGCGAAGTGGCTGGCCCATGTCGGCGACACCTTGTACGAGCTGACGCTCAAGCTCAACCGCCATCTCAACAGCCTGCGCGCCCGCCTGGGTCTTCCGTACTGGAGCTTGTCCAAGTACCTGAAACTCAAGGTCAAACGGGCGGTGAGTTTCATTTCCGATTTTGAGATGGCGGTGGCGCGCGAGGCGCGCAAGCGCGGCGTGCATGGGGTCGTCTGCGGCCATATCCACCATGCCGAGCTGCGCGAGATTGACGGCATCCTCTACGCCAATGACGGCGACTGGGTGGAGAGCCTGACTGCCCTGGTCGAACACGCCGACGGCCAGCTGGAAATCCTTGACTGGAGTGCCCACAGCAGCCTGCTGGCCGGGCGCACGTTGGCGCTGCCGCGGCCGACCATGGCGCCGGAAGCGGGGCGCACGCTGGCATGAGCCGAATGGCTCTCGGAACTGTCATATTTGGTCCATAGAATGGTCTGATGACCGTATCTCAAGCGCCCGTGGTGCTGCTCAACCGTGAGCAGGCAATTCTTGAATTCAACCGGCGTGTGCTGGCTCAGGCGCAGCGCCCGGACGTGCCGCTGCTGGAGCGGCTGCGCTATATCTGCATCGTGTCCTCCAACCTCGATGAGTTCTTTGAGGTGCGCTTTGCCGACATGCTGGATGCCGCGCGCGATCCGGAGAGCTTGGTCAATAACCGCGATGTCGAACGGGTCGGGCGCGCTGCCCATGCTTTGATCGACGAGCAGTACTCGATCTTCAACGACCATGTGATGCCGGCCTTGCGTGCTCAGCGCATCGTCGTGCTCAACCATGCCGACCGCAGCGAGGCGCAGCGTCAATGGGTGGCCAAGTTCTTCGAGCGCGAGGTGCGGCCTTTGCTGGTGCCGGTGGGTTTGGATCCGGCCCATCCTTTCCCTCAGGTGGCGAACAAGTCCCTGCACTTCATCGCCCGCCTCTCGGGCAAGGATGCCTTCGGCCGCGACAACCGCATTGCCATCGTCAAGGTGCCGCGTGTGCTGCCTCGCGTCATCAAGCTGCCGGCCTCGGTCAGCGACGGGCAGCAGGTGTTTGTGCTGCTGACCAGCGTGATCCGTGCCCATCTGGAGGACTTGTTCTCGGGTCGCAAGGTCGAGGCCTTCTCGCAGTTCCGTGTCACCCGCGACTCCGACCTGGAGGTCGACGAGGAGGAGGTGGCCAATCTGCGCCATGCCTTGCGCTCGGGCCTGACCACCCGCCATTTCGGCCGAGCCGTACGCCTGGAGGTGGTCAACACCTGCCCGGCCGAGCTGTCACAGTTCCTGCTGGAACAGTTCGCACTGCCGGTGGCGGCCTTGTACCGGGTCAACGGCCCGGTCAATCTGGTGCGTCTGAATGAGCTGATCGACCAGACGGAGGCGCCTGAGTTGCGTTTTCCCGACCATGAGCCGGTCTGGCCGCAAGGCCGCTTGCCGCGCCAGAAGTCCATGTTCGATCGTCTGCGCAAGGGCGATGTGCTTCTGCATCACCCCTTCGAGAGCTTCGATCCGGTGGTCGAATTCCTGCGCCAGGCGGTCGAGGACCCCGATGTGTTGGCCATCAAGCAGACCATTTACCGCACCGGCGCCAAGTCGGCGCTGATGGATTTGCTGATCGAGGCGGCACGGCGCGGCAAGGAAGTGATGGCCGTGGTCGAGTTGAAAGCGCGCTTCGACGAGGAAGCGAACATTAACTGGGCCGAGCGTCTGGAAGCCGTGGGCGCCCAGGTGGTGTACGGCATCGTCGGCTACAAGACGCACGCCAAGCTGCTGCTGGTGACGCGCCGCGAGGGCGCCAAGTTCCGGCGTTATGCCCATTTGTCCACCGGCAACTACAACCCGCGCACGGCACGCTTCTACACCGACCTCGGCTATCTGACGGCCGACCCGGAGCTGACCTCGGATGCCGACGCAGTATTCCGCCAGCTGGCCTCCTTGGGCAAGATCAAAGCGCCCAAACGCCTGTTGCTGGCGCCCTTCAATATGCACAGCCGCATGGTGGAGTATCTGGCTCAGGTCGAACAGGCAGCGCTGGCCGGACAGCCTGCGCGTGTGGTGTTGAAGATCAATGCCTTGACCGATCTGGAGCTGATCCAGGCCTTGTTGCGGGTCTCGCAGGCCGGCGTGAAGATCGATCTGATCGTGCGCGGTGCCTGCATGCTGCCTCCGGGCCTGCCCGGCATCAGCGACAACATCGTCGTGCGCTCGGTGGTGGGGCGTTTTCTCGAACACACGCGCATCTGCTACTTCCGTTGGGGCCACAGCGAAAGCGACGAGGCGCTTTACCTGTCCAGTGCGGACTGGATGAGCCGCAATATGTTCCGACGTATCGAGGTGGCCTGGCCGGTGCTGGATGATCGCCTACGTCAGCGCGTCATCGATGAGGCCTTGCTGCCCTATCTGCATGACAGCCTGGATGCCTGGCAGCTGGGGCCGGACGGGCGCTCCAGCCGGGTTTCTGACCATGGCCTCAGCGCCCAGCAGGCCTTGATGCGCCTGTATCACGCCGACAACTGAGTCGCCGGACATGGATCTGATTCTGTGGCGCCATGCTGAAGCCGAGCTCTTGGCTGAGGGCGGCAGCGATCTGGCGCGCCGCCTGACCGCCAAGGGCGAGCGCCAGGCGCAGCGCATGGCCGCCTGGCTGAATGAGCGACTGCCGGACGATTGCCTGGTGCTCAGCAGCCCGGCCGCACGCACCCATGCCACGGCCTTGGCCCTAGGCCGAGACCTGCGCTTGCTGCCGGCCTTGGCGCCCGATGCCGAGCCGGAGGCCTTGCTGGCGGCTGCGGGTTGGCCCGAGCCAAGCCATTCAACCGTGCTGCTGGTGGGGCATCAGCCGACCCTGGGGCGATTGGCTGCGCGTTTGTTGGCCGGCCAGGATCAGGCCTGGGCGGTCAAAAAAGGCGCGGTTTGGTGGCTGCGAGCGCGCGAGCGCGCGGGCCGGCGTGAGCTGACCCTGGTGGCAGTGCAGGGGCCGGATCAGCTCTGAACCGGCCTCGCCGCGTTCAAGCGCTCAGTTGCAGCTCCAAGACCTCGGAGCGTGCCCAGGCCTGGGCTTCTTCCTGCAGCAGATAGAGCGCGCGCGGCTGCGTGTCGGGCAAGGCCTTGGGCAGGTTCAACACGATCTGGCGGCCGTTGCGGCGCAAGGTCAGGGCCTTGGGTTCGGTCACGCCGCGCGCATGGCAGGCGATCACGGCCAGGCGCAGGCTCAGCAGCTGCCAGAGCAGGCTTTCGTCGCTCATCTGCGCTTCCAGCTTGCGCAGGCCACCGCGCTGACCCAGGGCCAGATCGGCCAGACGACGCAGCTGGTCTTGCGAGAAGCCGGCCGCATCCACGTGTGAAAGCAGGTAGGCGCTGTGGCGGTGGTGGTCGTGGTGCGAGACCATCATGCCGATTTCATGCAAGGCAGCCGCCCAGGCCAGCTCGCGCTGCAGGGCTCGGCTGGCACGCGGCGCCAACTGCTTGTACAGGCGCAGGGCTAGTTCTTGCACGCGCCCGGCTTGCGCCAGGTCGACGCTGAAGCGTTTTTGCAGCGCTGCCACCGAAGCTTCGCGCATGTCCAGCACGGTGCCGCCCTCGCCGGCGCTCTCGGTTTCCAGGCGCTCCACCAGGTCGAAGATCACGCCTTGGCGCAGGGCGCCCTTGGCGGGCAGCAGCTCAGGGATGCCGAACTGGGTCAGCAAGGTGTAGAGGATGCAGAGGCCGCCGCCGACCACGGCGCGGCGGTCTTCTTTCAGGCCGGGCAGGTTGAGCTGCTCCATGCTGCCCGCTTCCAGGGCGCGTTCGATGCACCAGCGCAGCGCCTCGGGCGTGATGCGGCCGTCGGTCTGGCCGCTGGCGGCGAGAATCTGCGCGACCGCACCGACCGTGCCGGAGGAGCCCAGGGCTTCCTGCCACATCGACGGCTTGAACAGGGCGAAGGCTTCTTCCAGTTCAGCGCCGGCCGCCACTTGCGCGGCACGGAAGGCCTCGGCGGTGAACTGGCCGTCTGGGAAAAAGCGCAGCGACAGGCTGACGCTGCCGACCTGGAAGGATTCGGCCGTGATCGGCTTGCGGCCGCGGCCCAGAATCATCTCGGTCGAGCGGCCGCCGATGTCGATCACCAGGCGCGGCATGGTCGAGGGCTGCAGACGGGCGACGCCGGCGAAGATCAGGCGCGCTTCCTCGCGGCCGGAGATGACCTCGATCGGGTAGCCCAGCGCCTCTTTGGCGCGGGCCAAAAAGGCGTTGCGGTTGCGCGCCTCGCGCAGGGTCTGGGTGGCCACAGCGCGCACGCGTGCGGCCGGGAAGCCCTCGAGGCGGCTGGCGAAGCGGCGCAGGCAGTCCAGGCCACGCTGCATGGCGGCTTCGGTCAGCATGCCTTCGCTGTCCAGGCCAGCGCCCAGGCGAACGGTTTCTTTCAGGTATTCCAGGCGCTTGTACTGGCCGCGCGGCAGGTGGGCGATCTCCAGTCTGAAGCTGTTGGAGCCCATGTCGATGGCAGCAAGCGGGGCAGTGGCCGGCACGGAGAGCTCGGCGGCGCGGGAGGCAGCAGGCAAATTCATGGCAGCATTGTCGTGGCAAACCGATGGCATCTCTGTGTCGGAGTCGTCCGGTCGCTCGCTTGACAGGCTTGCTAAGATGAAGACGAAAGCCAACGTTGGGTGCCAGATGCACCGCCGCTTGGCTGCAGGGAGGCTGGTTCAGCCTCCCCTTGTTTTTGTGACCGGCACTTTTGGGGCCGGTGTGGGCGCCACGAGGCGCTCGCCACCTGGAATGACATGACTCTGTTTTATATCGTGCTGGCCACCTTCAGCGGCGGCCTGCTCTCGGTGCTGATTGCCGCCAGCGTCACCGTCAGCCTGCTCGGCCGGGTGGTCAAGCACCTGGTCGGCCTGTCCACCGGGGTGCTGCTGGGCACGGCCTTGCTCCATGTGCTGCCCGAGGCCTTTGAAAGCCAGGCCAGCCCGCATGCCCTGTTCATGACCTTGCTGGGCGGCCTGATGTTCTTCTTCCTGTTGGAGAAGGCCGAGCTCTACCGTCACACCCATCACCACGAAGGTGATGGGCATCACCACCACCATCATTTCGATGTCGAGCAGGCAGGCCGGGGCGGCTTGAGCGTGCTGGTTGGCGACAGCATCCACAATTTCTGTGACGGCATCATCATCGCCGCCGCGTTTCTGGCCGACCCGCATTTGGGCCTGGTCACCTCGCTGGCCATCATCGCCCATGAGATTCCGCAAGAGGTTGGCGACTACATCGTGCTGCTCAATGCCGGCTTCTCGCGCGGCAAGGCTTTGCTCTTCAATGCCATCTCGGGTCTGGCTGCGGTGGTCGGTGGGGTGCTCGGTTACTTCGTGGTCGGCCCCTGGGAAAGCCTGTTCCCGTTTTTGCTGGTGGCGGCCAGCAGCAGCTTCATCTATGTCGCCGTGGCCGACTTGATCCCACAGTTGCAGCGCCGCTTGCCCCTGCGCGAGACCTGGCTGCAGCTGCTCTGGCTGAGTGCCGGCCTGGCCATTCCTCTGGTCGTGGTGGCGCTGTCAGGCAAGCATTGAGCTGAGTCGGCGCGCCAGCGTTCCAGCAAAAAGGGCCGGCGCTGCGTATTTGCAGCCCGGCCCTTTGTCTTGCGAGCGATGGGTTTCAGCGCACGACCAGCACCGGCACCTTGCAGTGGGTCAGCACCTTCTGGGTCTCGCTGCCCAGCAAGAGCGCTTGCACGCCGCGGCGGCCATGCGAGGCCATGACGACCAGATCGCAGTCGTTCTTGGCTGCGTACTCGATGATGGCCTCCCAGGCGTGGATGGCCTCGAGCGTGTGGCCTTCATGGGGCACGCCGGCGGCTTCGCACAAGCCCAGCACGGCCTTGACGCGGGCACTGGCAATGCGCTCCTGAGCGTCGAAGAATTCCTGCGGCGGGGTCGGCTGCATTTCCGACACGGCGCTGTAGGGGAAGGGCTCCTTGACGCTCAGGGCGTAGACCTTGGCGCCATGGAGCTTGGCCATGGCGATGGCGGTATGGATGGCCTTGGTGGAAATATCTGAACCGTCAGTGGGCACCAGAATGCGCTTGAACATGGCGAACCTCCGTTGTTGTGGACTTCAGTTTCGTAGCGATAGAGCTCGCCCATCTTGCGCTATGTCAAGTGAAATGCCCAGCCATGCTTTCAGCCCTTGGCCACCGGTCGGCTCGGGTCGGACGACCACTCACTCCAGGAGCCCGGGTAGAGGCGTGAACCGGTGAGCCCTGCGTGCTCCATGGCCAGCAGGTTGTGGCAGGCCGTGACACCCGAGCCGCACTGGTGCACCACCTCTTCGGGTCGGTAGGGGGCGAGCAATGCGCTGAACTCACGGTGTAGCTGCTCGGACGGCTTGAAGCGGCCATCCTCTTGCAGATTGTTCTTGAACAAGCGATTGCTGGCGCCGGGAATATGGCCGGCCTGTGCGTCCAGGGGCTCGACCTCGCCGCGGAAACGTTCGGGCGCACGCGCGTCGATCAGGCGCACGCGGCCCAGTTGTGCGCGCAACTGTTCGGCGCCTAGGCTGCCGACCTGGCTGTCTTGCAAGACCGGGCTGGCGGCCTGGCCCAGGGCCGGGGCATGGCTGAGTGCGCCGCCGCTGGCCAGCCAGGCTGCGTGCCCGCCATCCAGCACCGCCACTTCGGCGTGGCCGATCCAGCGCAGCATCCACCACAGCCGCGCTGCATACATGCCGCCTTGGCCGTCATAGACCACGGCTTGCAGTCCCGGGCGAAGGCCGATGGACGCCATGCGTGCGGCGAAGTCAGCGCGGTCCGGCAAGGGGTGGCGGCCACGGAACAGGCCATCCGGTCCGGTCTGCGCGGCGCTGAGGTCGCGGTCCAGATGCAGATAGTGAGCGCCGGGGATGTGGCCCAGGGCATGGTCGCGCTCGCCAGCTCCGGGGTCTGCCAGGTCGAAGCTGGTGTTGACCAAGAGCAAGGGCTGGCCGGCGGCCAAGGCTTCTTGCAACTCAGTGGCGGAGATCAAGGTTTGATGGTTGCTGTGGCTCATGGGCGGCTCGGGTCTTGGGGTGGTGTCGCTGGCGATTGTCTACCGGCTTGTGCCCAACTCGCGCCGACGCCGGCCGCCACAATCAGGGCCATGCCAGCCAGGGTGCCGGCATCCACGGCCTCGCCGAAAAACAGCAGGGCATAGCCGACCGAGAAGACGATGCCGAGGTACTGCAGTGCGGCGTTGACCAAGGCTTTGCCGCGGCCATAGGCGCGCGTCATCATCAGCTGGGCTGCGGTGGCCAGCAGGCCCACGGCCAGCAGCAGTGCCAGGCCTACCGGGCTGTGCTCGTGCAGGCCTTGCGTCAGGCCCAGTTGCTGCATGCCTGCGGTGATCAGGGCGCCGGCCAAGACGCCGCCCAGCGAAAAATAGAAGACCACCCGGTATTCGGGCTCGCCGGCACGGCCCAAGCCAGCCACCTGCAAATAGGCCAGGGCCGAGAGCATGCCGGCGACCAGACCGATCAGGCCGGCGCTGATTTGGTCTTGCGCCAGGGTTGGGCGCAGCACCATGGCCACGCCGACAAAGCCCAGCAGCACGGCGGCCACCAGGCGTGGCCGCACCGGCGCGGTCTTGAACAGCAGGGCGCCCAGAATCATGAACACCGCCATCCAGACCGAGGACATATAGCTCAGCGTCATGGCCGTGCTCAAAGGCAGCTGGCCGATCGAGTAGAACCACAGCGACAGGGCCAGCACCCCGGCCAGGCTGCGACCGAAATGTTTGAGCGGCACTTGGGTGCGCAGGCTCTTGCCCTGGAAGGCCGCCATGCTGGCCACGATCAGCACGCCGATCAGGCTGCGGTACATGACGATCTCGCTGGCGTCGTAATGGCGCGAGGCCAGCTTGACGCAGACGCCCATGCTGGCGAACAAGAAGGTGGCGGCGACGATCAGCAGGGATGCGGACATGGAGGGCAGGGCAAGCTTGGGCGTGGACTCAGAAAAGACAACGCCCCGGCAGGCAAGCTGCGCAGGGCGTCGAAGGAGGTTTTGTCGGTGGCGGGCGTTCAGCGGTCCAGCTTCATCTCTCGCCGGTACCACTGGTGGAAGTGGCGCATGCCGTCTTCCATCGGGCTTTGGTAGGGGCCGACTTCGTTGTCGCCGCGTTCCATTAGGGCGCGTCGGCCTTGGTCCATGCGCAGGGCGATTTCATCGTCCTCCACACAGGTTTCCATATAGGCGGCTTGATGGGCCTCGACGAAGTCGCGCTCAAAGGCGGCGATTTCTTCGGGGTAGTAGAACTCGACGATGTTGGCGGTCTTTTGCGGGCCTTGTGGGAACAGGGTGGACACCACCAGCACATGCGGGTACCACTCGACCATGATGTGCGGGTAGTAGGTCAGCCAGATCGCGCCGGACTCGGGCGGGCGGCCCTCGCGGTACTTGAGCAGCTGTTCATGCCAGCGCTGGTAGACCGGCGAACCGGGCTTGGCCAGGTCTTTGTGGATGCCCACGGTCTGCACCGAATGGTGCTCGCCGAACTCCCAAGCCAGGTCATCGCAAGTGACGAACTGCCCCAGACCCGGGTGGAAGGGGCCGACGTGGTAGTCCTCCAGGTAGACCTCGATGAAGGTCTTCCAGTTGTAGTCGCACTCATGCACATGGACCTTGTCCAGCACATAGCCCGAGAAATCGAGTTGGGCAGCTGCCCCTAGATTTTTCAGCGAGGCGGCGACATCGTGGCCGTTGTCCTCGAACAGCAGGCCGTTCCACTCGCGCAGCGGGTAGTTGTTCAGGTTCAGGCAGGGATCGTGGTCGAAATGCGGCGCACCGATCAGCTCGCCCTGGAGGCTGTAGGTCCAGCGGTGCAGAGGGCAGACGATGTTGCTGCGGGTGTTGCCACGGCCGCGCAGCATCACTGCCTGGCGGTGGCGGCAGACATTGGAGATCAGTTCCAGGCCCTGCGGGGTGCGCACCAGGGCGCGGCCTTCGTTTTCCTGGGGCAGGGCGTAGTGATCACCCACCTCCGGCACGGCCAGGGCGTGGCCGATATAGCGTGGGCCGGCCTTGAAGATTAGCTCTTGCTCGCGCTGGTACAGGTCCGGGTCGAAATAGGCGGTGACAGGCAGCTGGCTGGCTGCACTGGGTGCTGCGGTCGATGCTGCATGTGCAGCCGCGCCGGAGCTTTGTGGTGTTTCAATCAATGAGAGGTCGATGCTCAGGTCGGACATGATCCAAGTGGGTCTCCTAGAAACCGGGGTGTCGGCCTGTGCCGATGTGGCCCCTGACGGGGCTCGATGGGAAGATTGGGTGAAGCGCCGGGCGCCCGGCCCCCAGCAGGGGCGATTCGTTTGCGCTCGGACCGGCAAGCGGCCATCGGGCCGCGAGCAGGCAAAGAGGCGAGATTGTACCCAGGCCAACCTCCATGCGCTCCAGCATGTCAAGTTACCCGCCGTTTCAGTCGTGGCGGCCGGCTGACATTGCCGCTGCGGAGGCGCGTCGCGCACTGACTACAATCGAGGTTTGCTTGAACGAACAATGACCCGATCCAGCAGTGCCTCCAAAGCCGCATCCAAAGCCGCCCCTCCCCAGGCGGCGGAGGATCTGGCGCATCTCAGCTACGAGCATGCGCTCGGCGAGTTGGAGCGTTTGCTGGCCGATATGGAGGGCGGCCAACTGCCGCTCGATCAGTTACTGGAAAGTTACAAGCGGGGTGCCGGTCTGTTGGGGCTGTGCCGATCGCGACTGCAGGCCGTAGAACAACAAGTCAAGGTGCTGGAGGGCGAGGGATTGAAACAATGGGGAGAGTCCTGAGCGTGGATGCTGGTGTGTTTGAACAATGGATGCAGCGCTCGCTTGCTGCTTGCGAAACCGCGTTGGATGGATTCGTCCCGGTAGACGCGCCGGCCGGGATCGGTGAGGCGATGCGCTACGCCGTGCTCGACGGCGGCAAGCGCCTGCGCCCTCTGCTGGTTTTGGCGACCTGTGAAGCGGTGGCGGGTCATGCCGAGGCCGCCATGCGCGCTGCCTGTGCCGTGGAGCTGATCCACGCCTATTCCCTGGTGCACGACGACATGCCCTGCATGGACGACGATGTGCTGCGTCGCGGCAAGCCGACCGTCCACGTGCAGTTCGGCGAGGCTCAGGCCATGTTGGCGGGCGATGCCATGCAGGCTCTGGCGTTCGAGGTGTTGACGCCGGACCCGGCCGAATCGAACGTGGCGCCCGAGCTGCAGGCCCGCCTGTGCGGTCTGCTGGCCCGCGCCGCCGGTCACGCCGGCATGGCCGGCGGCCAGGCGATTGATCTGGCCAGCGTGGGCAAGCAGCTCGACGAATGCACCTTGCGTGATATGCACCGCCGCAAGACCGGCGTGCTCTTGCAAGCCAGCGTGATGATGGGAGCGGCCTGTGGTGACATCAGCCCCGTGGCCCGCCAGTGCCTGTCGGATTACGGCGCGGCTCTGGGCCTGGCCTTCCAGGTGGTCGATGACATCCTCGATGTGACCCAGGATTCGGCGGTGCTGGGCAAGACCGCCGGCAAGGACCAGGACGCCAACAAGCCGACCTACGTGTCGGTGCTAGGCCTGGAGCCGGCTCGCAATCTGGCGCGCCAGCTGCGCGATGACGCGCACCGCGCCCTGGCGGCCAGTGGCCTGCGCAACACCGCCTGGCTGGGCTTGTTGGCCGATATGGTCGTGGAACGAGACAACTGAGAAGCCGCGGCACCATCCATGAGTGACTCCTTGCTGCATACGATCAACAGCCCGGCCGATTTGCGCCGCCTGCCGCGCACCGACCTGCCCAAGCTGGCCGGTGAGCTGCGTGCCTATGTGCTGGACACCTTGTCCAATTCTCGCATCGGCGGCCATTTGGGCTCCAATCTGGGCACGGTCGAGCTGACCGTGGCTCTGCACTATGTGTTCAACACCCCGCATGACCGTTTGGTCTGGGATGTGGGTCACCAGACCTATCCGCACAAGGTGCTGACCGGCCGTCGCGACGCGCTCGCCACCATCCGCCACTTCGGGGGTATCAGCGGTTTTCCGCGGCGCGACGAGAGCGAATACGACACCTTCGGCACGGGCCACTCCAGCACCTCGATCTCGGCCGCCCATGGCATGGCCATGGCCGCCAAGATCAAGGGCGAGGACCGCAAGGCCGTGGCCATCATTGGCGACGGCGCGATGACGGCCGGCATGGCCTTCGAGGCTCTGAACAACGCCGGCGTCGCCCATGGCGGCGTGCTCGGCGATGTGCTGGTCATCCTGAACGACAACGACATGTCGATCAGCCCGCCGGTGGGCGCGCTGAACAAATACCTGGCCCGCTTGATGAGCGGCAGCTTCTACACCACGGCCCGTGAAGGCGCCAAGTCGGTGCTGAAGAACACGCCGCTGTACGAGTTCGCCAAGCGCTTCGAGGAGCACACCAAGGGCATGGTCGTGCCCGGCACCATCTTCGAGGAGTTCGGCTTCAACTATGTCGGCCCGATCGATGGCCACGACCTTGATTCCCTGATTCCGACACTGGAGAATCTGCGCAGCAAAAAAGGCCCGCAGTTCCTCCATGTGGTCACCAAAAAAGGCCAGGGTTACAAGCTGGCCGAGGCGGACCCGGTCAAGTACCACGCGGCGCCGGGCAAGTTTGACCCTTCGGTCGGCTTCGTCAAGTCGGCCACGCCGGCCAAGACCAGCTTCACCCAGGTCTTCGGCGACTGGCTCTGCGATATGGCCGAAGCCGACAGCCGCCTGATCGGCATCACGCCGGCCATGCGCGAAGGCTCGGGCATGGTGGAGTTCCACAAGCGCTTCCCGACCCGCTATCACGATGTTGGCATCGCCGAGCAGCATGCGGTGACGGTGGCTGGCGGCATGGCCTGCGAGGGCATGAAGCCGGTGGTGGCGATCTATTCCACCTTCCTGCAGCGTGCTTATGACCAATTGATCCACGACGTGGCCCTGCAGAACCTGCCGGTGCTTTTCGCGCTGGATCGCGCCGGGCTGGTTGGGGCCGATGGCGCCACCCATGCCGGCAATTACGACATCGCCTTCACTCGCTGCATCCCGAATATGGCGATGCTGACGCCAGCCGATGAAAACGAGTGCCGTCAGGCGCTGTACACGGGCTACCAGCACAGCGGCCCGGTGACCGTGCGCTACCCGCGCGGCGCCGGTGTCGGCACCGAGATCCAGAAGACCATGAGCCTCTTGCCCTGGGGCAAGGGCGAGCTGCGCCGGCAATCGAGCAAGCCGCAGTTGTCTGGCGCGGCCGGTGCGCCGCGCATCGCCATCCTGGCCTTTGGTACCTTGCTGTATCCGGCTCTGGAAGCGGCCGAGCAACTCGATGCGACAGTCGCCAATATGCGTTTTGTGAAGCCGCTCGATGTCGAGCTGCTCACCGAGCTGGCGCGCAGCCACGATGCCCTGGTCACGGTCGAAGACGGCTGCGTCATGGGCGGCGCCGGTTCGGCGGTGATGGAAGCCATGCAGGCGGCGGGCTTCAACTTGCCGGTGCTGGTGCTGGGTCTGCCCGATGAATTCATCGAGCATGGCGAGGTGCCCAAGCTGATGGCCCAGTGCGGCCTGGACGCCAGCGGCATCGAACAAGCCATCCTCAAGCGCTTCGGCGCTCGGCCCAGCTTGCTGCGTCCCGCGGCCAATCAGTGAGCGTTTTGCGAAGACCTTGCCTCGGCAAGGTCGGTCGCTTGCTGGCAAGCTGAGGCCCTCAGGGTTATCCCGATATTTCAGCGGCCGCATTGCCGGGCTGCGCACCAGATTGCATGAACCAAGTCACCAGCGCTCTCCACATTCCCGACACCCAGAGCGAGCGCGATGAGCGCCACCTCGTCATCCAGCGCGTCGGCGTCAAGGATGTGCGCTACCCGCTGCAGATTCAAATCGGCACGCAAGCGCAGCCCACCGTGGGCACCTGGACGCTGGACGTCAGCCTGCCCGCAGAGAAGAAGGGCACGCACATGTCCCGCTTCGTCGCCTGGCTGGACGCCTTGAATGCCCCGCTGGATGCGGCCTCCTTGCGCGAACTGCATGGCCAGATGCTGGCCAAGCTGGAGGCGGTCGAAGGGCGCATCGAGGTGGCGTTCAGCTTTTTCATCCGCAAGCGCGCGCCGGTCTCGGGCATCGAGAGCCTGCTGGACTATCAAGGCCGCCTGATTTCAGAAACCCGTGCCGGCCAGACGACGGTCTGGGCCGTGGTGGCCGTGCCGGTCAAGAGCCTGTGCCCTTGCTCCAAAGAAATCTCCGACTACGGCGCCCACAACCAGCGTTCGTTGGTGACGGTGCGTGCGGAAATCGGCGCCCAGCCGGTCAGCTGGCAAGAACTGGTGCGTTTCGCCGAAGAAAGCGCCTCCAGCGAAATCTGGCCCCTGCTCAAGCGCAGTGACGAGAAGTGGATCACCGAGCACGCCTACGAGAACCCCAAGTTCGTCGAAGACTTGGTGCGTGATGTGGCCCTGCGCCTGAACGCCGATCCGCGCATCGGCCGCTACACCGTCGACGTCGAGAACTTCGAGTCCATCCATAATCATTCGGCTTACGCGCGCATCGAGCGGCTCTGATTCATTCAGCGGATCGCTTGCTCCAAGGCGCTGCTCATGCGCTCAGCCTGAGCCAGCAGCGCCTGTAAAAAACTCTGCGCCAGCGGCTGCGCTGGCCGGTACAGCGGCAGCAGGGCCGAGACCTGAAAAGGCACGGACATGCTGAAGCGCCTCAGTTGCAGCCCCGGGCCGGCCAGGGCCAGCGCCGTCAAGGGATTGACGATGGCCAGGCCCAAGCCTTGCTGCACCATCGCGCACACGGCCACGGCGCTGTGGGTTTCCACGCGCAGACGGCGCTGCACGCCGGCCTCCGCGAACAAGGCATCCAGCTGCAGCCGGTAAGGGTCTTCGGCCGAGAGGCTGATGAAGTCCTGGTCGTCAAAGTCGGCCGGCTGCAAGACCTGTCGTTCCAGCAGAGGGTGGCCCGCAGGCAACACACACACCTCATCCAAGGTCAGCACCGGCACCCGCTGTGTGCCTTCGCTGCTGTGCATCTGCTGCTCGCTCAGGCCCAGGTCGAAGCGCTGGGCCGCCATCCATTCCTCCAGCAATGGTGATTCCTGCGGTGTGATGGAAAGCTGCGCCGCTGGGTGGGCAGCCAGAAATTCGGCGCAGGCGGCAGGCAGCAAGGCATGGCTGAGCGCCGGCAGGCAGAGCACGGCCAGCTGGACCTGTTCGTCCCGACCCAGCTGCGCGGCGCGGCTGCGGATGCGGTCCAGGCCCTGGTAGCTGCGCTGCACTTCCTCGAACAGCGCCAGGCCCCGCGCGGTGGCGCGCAGGCGGCCGCGTTGACGCTCGAACAAGGCATAGCCCAGCAGTTGTTCCAAGCGGGCCAGCTCGCGACTCAGCGTCGGCTGCGAGCTGCGAAGAAGCTGGGCGGCTTCGGTGACGCTGCCGGCCGTCATGACGGCGCGGAAGACTTCGATGTGGCGCAGGCTGATGTCGGGGTTCATGCTGGCAGCATATCCAAAGTGAATGAGCTGAAGACAATTCAATATTTGAATGAATGGAGCGGCGCTGGCATTCTTCGCTCATTCCCTGAACTCCTGCCCGAGAGAGTGCCCATGTCCGCTGCCACCCTGTCCCCCGCCCGCCTGCACGCCCTGGCCCAGACCTTCGGCACGCCCTTGTGGGTCTACGACGCGGGCACCATCCGTGAGCGCATCGCCGCGCTGCGGGCCTTTGATGCCATCCGCTTTGCGCAAAAAGCCTGTTCCAACACCCACATCCTGCGCTTGATGCGCGAGCAAGGCGTCAAGGTCGATGCCGTCTCTCGCGGTGAGGTCTTGCGTGCGCTGGCGGCTGGCTACCGCGCCGATGGCTCCGTGCATTCGGACATCGTTTTCACGGCAGACCTGCTGGACCGCGAGACTCTGGCGACCGTGATCGAGCACCAGGTGCCGGTCAATGCCGGCTCCATCGACATGCTGCACCAGCTGGGCGCTGCCTCACCCGACCACGGCGTCTGGCTGCGCATCAACCCCGGCTTCGGCCACGGCCACAGCAACAAGACCAACACCGGCGGCGAGCACAGCAAGCACGGCATCTGGCATGCCGATCTGCCGGCCGCGCTGGCTGCGGTGCAGGCGCACGGCCTGCACCTCATCGGCCTGCACATGCACATCGGCTCGGGCGTGGACTACCGCCATCTGTCCGAGGTCTGCGGCGCCATGGTGGACCTGGTGCGTCAGGTGCAGGCCGCGGGCATGGACCTGCAGGCAATCTCGGCCGGCGGCGGCCTGTCCATTCCTTACCGCGCCGGTGAGCCGGTCATCGACACGGCGCATTACTTCGGCCTCTGGGATCAGGCGCGCCAGCAGGCGCAAACCCTGCTGGGCCACGCGCTGCAGCTGGAGATCGAGCCGGGCCGCTACCTGGTGGCCGAGAGCGGCGTGCTGCTGGCCGAGGTGCGTGCCAGCAAGGACGTGGGCCGCAACCATTTCGTGCTGGTCGACGCCGGCTTCAATGAGCTGATGCGCCCGGCCATGTACGGTGCATTCCATGCCATGAGCCTGCTGCCCGCCGATGGCAAGGAGGCGCGCGCCGAGCGGCCCACGGTGGTCGCCGGCCCGCTCTGCGAATCGGGCGATGTGTTCACGCAAGTGGACGGTGGCGTGGTCGAGCCGCGCCTGCTGCCGGCCGCTCAGGTTGGGGATTTGCTGGTCATTCACGACACGGGGGCCTACGGCGCCTCCATGTCCAGTAACTACAACAGCCGCCCGCTGGCGGCCGAAGTGCTGGTCGACGGAGAAGAGCAGCGCTTGATCCGTCGCCGCCAGACGGTGGAAGAACTGCTGGCGCTGGAAAGCATCGGATAAGGTGACAGGCAGATGACAGTACGACATGGTCCCCGATAGTCCGGCTCAATAGGCTCAAGCAATGACAGTGATTTGATTAATCAAACCTGCAAGCCGGAGCTTGCTTTTATGATTCGGGGATTGCAGGTTTTCGAGCTTGTTTCGTTCCGTTCTGTTCTGTCTTTCAACCCAAAGGAAACGTCATGTCCCTGATCAACACCCAAGTCCAGCCCTTCAAGACCGAGGCCTTCCACAACGGCAAGTTCATCACCGTCAGCGACGAAAGCCTGAAGGGCAAGTGGTCTGTGCTGATCTTCATGCCGGCAGCCTTCACCTTCAACTGCCCGACCGAAGTCGAAGACGCGGCCGACAGCTACGCTGAGTTCCAAAAGGCTGGTGCCGAGGTCTACATCGTCACCACCGACACCCACTTCTCGCACAAGGTCTGGCACGAAACTTCGCCGGCCGTGGGCAAGGCCAAGTTCCCCCTGGTCGGCGACCCGACCCACAAGCTGACCCGCGCATTCGGCGTGCACATCGAAGAAGAAGGCCTGGCTCTGCGCGGCACCTTCGTGATCAACCCGGACGGCATCATCAAGACCGCCGAAGTTCACTCCAACGAAATCGCCCGCGACGTGTCGGAAACCCTGCGCAAGCTGAAGGCCGCCCAGTACACCGCCGCCAACCCCGGCCAGGTGTGCCCGGCCAAGTGGAAGGAAGGCGCCAAGACCATCGCTCCTTCGCTGGACCTGGTCGGCAAGATCTAAGAAGTCTTCTGACTTCGATCTGATCGAATGAAGATTGAATTCGCAGGCCCGGGAGGGCTTGCGAATCCCCCAGCGCAAGGCTTGATGTCAAAGCAACGCTGAAAGCGTCCCGGCCTCCGCCAGGGTGTTTTCAGAGTGGCTTTGCAGCGCCACGCCTGAACAACACCTAGGAGAGTCACCATGTTGGACGCCGCCCTGAAGTCCCAGCTCAAGTCTTATCTTGAGCGCGTCACCCAGCCTTTCGAGATCATTGCCAGCCTGGACCAGCGCGAGGCCTCGAGCGAATTGCTCGGCCTGCTGCAGGACATCGCGGCCATGTCCGACAAGATCATCCTCAAGACCGACGGCCAGGCTGAACGCCGCCCGTCCTTCGCGCTGAACCGCGTCGGTTCGGACATGAAGCTGAGCTTCGCCGCCATTCCGCTCGGCCATGAGTTCACCTCCCTGGTGTTGGCCCTGCTGTGGGTGGGCGGCCACCCGCCCAAGGTCGAGCCGGAAGTGCTGGAGCAGATCCGCAGCCTCGACGGCGACTACAGCTTCGAGGTGTACATGTCCCTGAGCTGCCACAACTGCCCGGACGTGGTGCAGGCGCTCAGCTTGATGGCCGTGCAGAACCCGCGCATCCAAACCGTCATCATCGACGGCGGCCTGTTCCAGGACGAGGTCAATGCCCGTGAGGTCATGGCCGTGCCCAGCATCTACCTGAACGGCCAGGTCTTCGGCTCCGGCCGCATGACGGTGGAAGAAATCGTCGCCAAGCTCGACAGCAGCACAGCCGGCAAGGACGCGGCCAAGCTCTCGGCCAAAGAGGCGTTTGATGTGCTGGTGGTCGGCGGTGGCCCGGCCGGCGCGGCCGCGGCGGTTTACGCGGCGCGCAAGGGCATTCGCACCGGCATTGCCGCCGAGCGCTTCGGTGGCCAGGTCAACGACACCTTGGCGATCGAGAACTACATCTCGGTGCTGGAAACCGATGGACCCAAGTTCGCTATGGGCTTGGAAGCCCATGTCAAAGCCTATGGCGTCGATGTGATGAATTTGCAGCGCGGGGACAGCTTGGTCCCAGCCGCTGAACCCGGCGGCCTGGTCGAGATCAAGATGGCCAATGGCGGCTCGCTGAAATCCAAGACCGTGATCCTGAGCACCGGCGCGCGCTGGCGCAATGTCAATGTGCCCGGCGAACAGCAGTACAAAAACAAGGGCGTGGCTTACTGCCCCCATTGCGACGGCCCACTGTTCAAGGGCAAGCGCGTGGCGGTGATCGGCGGCGGCAATTCCGGCGTCGAAGCCGCGATTGACCTGGCCGGCCTGGTCGCTCATGTCACCTTGATCGAGTACGGCGAGGCCTTGCGGGCCGACGCAGTGCTGGTCAGCAAGCTCAAGAGCCTGCCCAACGTCAGCATCCACACCCAGGCGCAGACCACCGAGCTGACCGGCGACGGCCACAAGCTCAACGGCCTCAGCTATACCGACCGCGCCACGGGCGAGGCGCGGCACATCGAGTTGGACGGCGTGTTCGTGCAGATCGGCCTGGTGCCCAACACCGAGTGGCTCAAGGGCGTGGTCGAACTGAGCAAGCATGGCGAGATCGTTGTCGACGCCAAGGGCCAGACCTCGGTGCCCGGCGTGTTCGCGGCCGGTGACGCCACCACCGTGCCCTACAAACAGATCATCATCGCCGCCGGTGATGGGGCCAAGTCGGCCTTGAGCGCCTTCGACTACCTGATGCGCCAGCCAGCGCTCTGAGCTTGGCGATGCAGTAGAGCCGGATTGGCGCCTGGGCTCGCCGGCCGCTTCAGCCGGCCCCCAGGCTGCGCCAAACCGGGCTCAGGCCCCAGGCCCAGGCCACCGCAGCCAGCGCTGCGGTGTAGAGGCAGGCCAGCAGGCCAACTCCCAGCGCGTACAGGACCAAGAGGCCGTCGCGCAGGGCCAGGGCCAGGCCCAGCAGCGCCAAGCAGAGGGCTGGCAGGACATTGCCCAAGGGCAGGGGCAGGAAGATCAAGCCCCCCATCAAAGCCACCAGCGCCGCCATCCCTGGCTGCGGGCCGGGCTGCGGCAGCAGGCCCGGCAGGCGCTGCGGGCGCGCGAATCGGCCCGCTTGCCCGTAGAGCCAGGCCATCAGCAGCAGCGCCCGGCGCGCCCAGCGGGCCGGCATCTGAAAACCCGCCACCCGCTGTGGCAGCGCACCTAGGCGCTCGCCGCGCCACAAGGGCAGGGCCAACATCATCAGTGCCAGGCCCATGACATTGCCGACCCCCGGCACCGGCAGCACGCAAGGTGCTGCGAGCAGCAGCAAGAGCGAGCCCAAGGCGGCGGAGCCCTGCCAGGCGGCCAGCTGAGCCAGGGTGACGGGTGTCGCCGTCAGACCCTCCGCCGCGGCGCGCAAGCGCAGTTCCGGTGAATGTAGCGGCGGCTCCTCCGTCGGTGGCAGTGGGCGAGTTGCGGGATCGGTCGACATAGAGGTTCAAGTGTCCCTGGCGCGTGTGACGGCCGTGTGCGGCGTTGCTATGACAGCGCATGCGCAGCTTCATGACAGCGTCACGGCTTCTTCATCAAGCCTGCCTAGACTCGCCAGCCATTGGTCGACCCGGCCGCTTCTTCGACCACACCCATGATGGCCCGACTCCTCGGTCTGCTCTTGCTGGCCAGCCTGCTCAGCGCCTGTTCACCACGCCTGCTGCTGGTGCGCGGCGTGGCCGACGAGTTGGCCGCTCAGGGCCAGGCGGAGGAGGAAGACCTGGGCCTTGCGCGCGAGGCCGGCGCTTTTTACCTGAAGCTGTCGGAATCGCTGCTGCGCCAGACCCCGGGCCATCTCGCCCTGGCCGAATCGGTGGCCGGCGGCTTCACGCAGTACAGCTATGCCTTTGTGGCTTTCGAGGCCGAGCGCCTGGACGGCCGCGATGCCCGCGCCGCGCAGCTGCTGCGCCAGCGCGCTGCTCGCCTGTACCAGCGCGCCCAGCGCCACGCCATGACGGCGCTGGAGCTGCATCACGGCGGCACCCTGCTCAAAGCCTTGCAGGCCGGGCAGCCTCTTTCTGCGCTGCCGGCGCTGCCGCCCGAACAAGTGGGCCTGGCCTACTGGGCCGCGGCCTCCTGGGGCGCCGCCATTTCTCTGTCCAAGGACCGCCCCGAAGCCGTGGCCGATCTGCCCACGGTGCAGCGCCTGGCCGAGCTGGCCTGGATGACCCGGCCCGAGCATGGCGACGGCGCGCTGGCCGGCTTGCTGGGCACGCTGGAGGCGGCCCGCCCGGGCGGCAGCAGCGCCCGCGCTGAAGCCCTGTTCGCGCAGGCCATCGCCGCCGGCGGCGGCCGCAATGCCGGTGTCTACGTCGGCAAGGCCGAGTCCCTGGCCCAGCCGGCCGGCGACCGCGCGGCCTTCGAAGCCTTGCTGCGCCAGGCCTTGGCCGTGCCCGGCAACAGCCTGGGCAACCAGGTGATGCGCGTGCGCGCGCAATGGCTGCTCGACAGCGCCGACGATTTGTTCTGAGGCCGGCGCGGCCTCTTGAGCCCTCTCTCACTCCGCCGAACTGCGAATCCACCATGACACGATTGAACCGTCGCCACGCCGCCGCCCTCTTGCTGGCCCTGTCCACCGCTGCCACCTCCTGGGCGCAAGCGCCGGTGCAGCTGCGCATCGGCAGCCTGGTGCCCAAGAATTCGCAGTACCACCAGCAGCTGATGGAGATGGGCGAGGGCTGGCGGGCGGCGCAGGGCGGCAATGCCCGTTTTGTGGTGTTCACCGATGGCAGCCAGGGCGGCGAGGCCGAGCTGGCGCGGCGCATGCGCATCGGCCAGCTGCAAGGCGCGCTGATGTCGGTGGTGGGCTTGCGCGAGATCGAGCCGACGGTGGCCGCCTTGCAGAACCTGCCCCTGCTGTTCCGCAGCTGGGAGGAGGTCGACCATGTGCGCGAGAAGATGCGCCCGGCCATGGAGCAGCGCTTTCTCGAACGCGGCTTTGTGGTGGTGGCCTGGGGCGATGCCGGCTGGGTGCGCTTCTTCTCCAAGGAGCCGGCGTCGCGGCCCGATGACTTCAAGCGCATGAAATTCTTTGCCTGGGGTTCGGAGCCCGAGCAGCAGGCCATCATGAAGAACCTCGGCTACACGCCGGTGCCGCTGGAAACCGCCGACATCCTGCCGGCCATGCAGACCGGCATGATCAGCGTGGTGCCCTCGACGCCGTATTTCGCCCTGGCCAGCCAGATCTACAACACCGCCTCGAACATGCTGGACATCAACTGGGCGCCCATCGTCGGCGCCCTGGTGGTCACCAAGAAAGCCTGGGACGCCATGACGCCGGCGGCGCAGCAGGCGCTCAAGACCGGCGGCGAAAAGGCCGGCGTGGCGATGCGCCAGCAGGCGCGCCGCGAGGTGGACGAAGCAGTGGAGGCCATGAAGAAGCGCGGCCTCAAGGTCAACAAACCCTCACCCGAGCAGATGCGCGAATGGAACGAGCTGGCCGAGCGCCTCTACCCGCGCATCCGCGGCAGCATGGTGCCGGCCGAAACTTTTGACGAGGTGTTCCTGCATCTGAAGGCCTACCGCGCCGGCAAGGGGCAGTGAGCATGGCCGAGCAAGCCGTGCCAGGCACGCCGGGCGTGCCGGAGCGAACGCGCGAGGCCGGTGTGGCCCGCTGGCTGGGCCGCTTCGATGAGGGCCTGGCCTCGGCCGCGCTGGCCCTGATGGTGCTCCTGCCTCTGGCCGAGATCGCGCTGCGCCCCTTGATGGGCCGCGGTATCGAGAACGCCTCCGTGCTGGTCCAGCATCTGGGCCTGCTGCTGGCCATGTTCGGTGCCGTCGCAGCCGAGCGTCATGGCCATCTCAGCACCTTGGGCAGCGGCTTGGGGCAGCGTGGCAGTGAACGCAGCCGGGCCCTGGTGCAGGCGGCGGCCAAGGGCAGCGCCGCGCTGCTCTGCGGCATGCTGGCCTGGGCCAGTTGGAGTTTTGTCGCCAGCGAACTGGAGACGGCGCATCCGCTCGCTTATGGCCTGCCGACCTGGTGGGTTCAGGCTGCCATGCCGCTTGGTTTCGCCCTGCTGGGGCTGAGGCTGGCCAGCCGTTGCGCTCAGGGCCTGTGGCTTCGCTTGGCCCTGTGTTTGACCCTGCCGCTGGCCGGCTGGCTGCTGGCCGCCGCGGGCGAGGGCCAGGGTGGCCCGCTCTGGCCGGCGCTGACCCTGCTCCTGCTGGCGCTGCTGGCCGGTGTCCCGGTGTTCGCGGTCCTGGGCGGCTTGGCGCTGGCCCTGTTCTGGAGCGACGGCCTGCCGCTGGCCTCCATCGCGCTGTCGCATTACCAGATCACGGTCAACCCTTCGCTGCCGGCCTTGCCGCTGTTCACCCTGGCCGGCCTGGTGATGGCGCGCACCGGCGCGGCGCAGCGCCTGGGCGCCTTGTTTGTGGCCCTGTTTGGCGGCGGCGCGCGCGGCACGGTGCTGGCGGCGGCCGTGCTCTGTTCGGCCTTCACCGCCTTCACCGGCGGCAGCGGCGTGACCATTCTGGCGCTCGGCGGCCTGCTGCTGCCCTTGCTGCGCAATGCCGGCTACCCCGAGCAACGCGGCATCGGCCTGGTCACCAGTGCCAGTGCCCTGGGTGTGCTGCTGGCGCCCTCGGTGCCGCTGATCATGTATGCCGTGATCGCCCGCGTGCCCATCATGGACATGTTCCTGGCCGGCCTGCTGCCGGCTCTGGTGATGGTGGCTTGTCTGCTGCTGTTTGGTGGCTTTCTGCGCGGCAGCGCGTCTGCTGCATCAGAAGCGGGCGTGCGGCCCAATCTACGCCAGGCCCTGGCGGCGGCCTGGACGGCCAAGTGGGAGCTGCTGGCGCCTGTGGTGGCGATCGGCTCGCTGGCCAGCGGCCTGGCCACACCGACCGAGAGTGCCGCGCTGACGGCAGCCTATGCCTTGCTGACCCAGGCGCTGGCCCACCGCGAGCTCAGCTGGCGCTTGCTCGGGCGCTGCCTCTCGGAGTGCGCGCAGCTGATCGGCGGCGTGATGCTGATCCTGGGCATGGCCCTGGCGCTGACCAATTTCCTCGTCGATGCGGGCATCCCCGATCTGGCGGTGGAATGGGTGCAGGGCGCGATTCCCAACAAATACCTGTTCCTGCTGGCGCTGTGCGCCTTTCTGTTCCTGGCCGCCGCCTTGATGGAGATCTTCGCCGCCATCGCGGTGCTGGTGCCACTGTTGTTGCCATTGGCCCAGAGCTACGGCATCGACCCCGTCCACTTCGGCATCATCTTCCTGGCGGCCATGGAGGTCGGCTTCCTGTGCCCGCCCGCCGGCATGAACATCTACTTTGCCGCCGCGATGTTCAACAAGTCCATCCGCTATGTCGCCCGCGCGGTGCTGCCGGCCATGCTGGCCATCTTCGTGGGCACGCTCTTGGTGGCGGTGCTGCCGGTGCTCAGCACCGGGCTGGCCGCGCTGCTGGCCATGGGGCCAGTCGGCTGAGCGGCCTCGCGTATGGGCTGGCTTGAAGCGGAGCCCTGCGGTGGGCAAGCGGCTCCCGCCGCCGTCCGAGCCGGCCCCTACACTGCGCGCCTATGGAATTCAGCCGCCATGACCATGAGCGACGGATGCATGCGGTCCTGCGCTACATCGATGCGCATCTTGCCGAGCCCCTGAGCCTGGCCCTTCTGGCCGAGCTTGCGCATTTCTCACCGTTTCATTTCCATCGCCTGTTCGCCGCCTGGATGGGCGGGGAGACGCTGGGTGAGTACCTCGGTCGACGCCGTCTTGAGCTTGCTGCGCATCGAATGTGGGCCCAGCCACGCTTGCCGGTGCTGGACGCGGCGCTGAGCGTCGGCTTTGCCTCGGGTGAAGCCTTTGCGCGTGCGTTCAAGAAGCGATTCGGCCTTTCGCCGACGGTCTGGCGAGCGCAGGTTCGGCAAGACCGCAATCTGGATCAGGTCGAAAGCAAGCTCGATCAGGCAGGCCAGGGCATGCCTTTCGACAATGGCACTTCGACTTTCACTCCCAGTGCTTTTGCCATGAATGTTCGCTTTGTCGAGCGGTCCGAGACCGAGATCAGCTACCTGCGTTACGAAGGTCCCTTGGGCCAGCCGGTGCAGGAATTCTGGCGCCACAGGGTCAGGCCTTGGTTGCATCAGAACGGCTTGCAGAAGCAGGCCTTGTTTGGTGTCAGCCTGGACGACCCCGGTGTCTCTGACCCCGAGCGCTGCCGCTACGACGCCGCAGCCGAGGTGCCGCCGTCCTTTGTGCCTGGCCCTGGGCGCTTGTTGGACCGCTTGCCCGGCGGTCTTTACGCGGTGCTGCCGTACTTGGGGACCGCTGAGCAGATCGGTGCGGCATGGACGGCCTTGCTGCGGGACTGGCTGCCGGACAGCGGATGGCAGTTGGATGCGCGGCCCTGCTTCGAGCACTACCCGGTCGGGGCCTTCTTCGATGAGGCCAGTGGCAGCTTTGCGTGCGAAATCTGCATTCCGGTGCAAGCGCTATGAAGGCGCTCGCATGGCTTCGTGACTTCGGCGCATGCCTGCTCTGCTGCGCCATGGCGCTGTCGGCGCAGGCGCAGGTGGGTTTGCAGCAACGCGTCTGGACCGACCCCACGCGCCAGGCCTGGGGCAGCGAGGCGGCGCGGCCGGTGAAGGTCACGCTCTGGTATCCCGCTGCCGCAGGCGTGCCGGTGCAAAGCCTGCCCGCAGGACCCTTTGATCTGGAGCCCGTGGCCATCGGCGCTGCCGCAGCGGACAGTCCTCGACGCCTGCCTTTGCTACTGCTGTCTCATGGCACCGGAGGCAGCGCCATGGCCATGGCATGGCTGGGCCACGCGCTGGCGCGGCAAGGCTATCTGGTGGCGGCCCCCGACCATCACGGCAACAGCGCTGCGGAAGGCAGTTACCAGCTTGAAGCCTTCATCGCCTGGTGGGACCGTCCGCGTGATTTGACCGTTCTGTTGGATCGCCTGCTCGCCGACCCTGTGTGGGGGCCGCGTGTCGATACGCAGCGCATTGGGGTGATCGGTTTTTCGCTCGGGGGCTACACGGCGCTGGCCAGCCTGGGTGCACGCCTGGATCCGCAGGCTTTGCAGCGTTTCCTGGAGCCTTGCCTGAAAGCGAGCTCCTGCCCCTTGCCGCCCGAGATCTCTGCGCGATTCCAAGCCTCCGATGTGAGCCGCGCCCTTCAAGAGGGCAGTGGTCTGCAGGCCAGCCTGGCCGACGCGGGCCGGGACTGGCGCGATGGGCGCATCCGCGCCGGCCTGGTTCTGGCGCCTGTGCATGGACGACTGACGAGCCAGGAAAGTCTCGCAGGCATACAGCGCCCCGTGCATCTGATCGCGTCCGACGCCGACGACCAAGCACCCGCAGCGCTCACCGCAAGACTTGCGGCCTCATCCTTGCCCGCTGCCACCTTGCATGTGCTGAGCGATGCCACGCACTACAGCTTTGTCTCGCCTTGCACAGCGCAAGGACAGCAGATGGCCCCGGCAATCTGCGCGGACCCGAAAGGCTTTGAACGCAGGGCACTGCATGAAATGCTCCGGCGCGAAACTGTGGCCTTCTTTGTCCGAACGCTGGCGGAAGAATAAATAGGCAAGACCAGCCGCAGCTCTAAGCCGCAGAACTTTCATCCACAACCGAGCTCGTGGCTTGGCTGTGCATGCGCCACCAGCCTTCCAGGCTGTAGATCGCCAGGGCCGCCCAGATCAGGCCGAAGCCGACCAGGCGGGTGGCTGCAAAGGGCTCGTGATAGAGCCAGACGCCCAGCATGAACTGGATGCTGGGCGAGATGTACTGCAGCAGGCCGAGCGTGGCCATGGGGATGCGGCGCGCGCCGGCGGCAAACAGAAGCAAGGGCGCGGCGGTCAGGGGGCCGGCGAACAGCAACCAGAGCAGGGTGGAGGGCGCTTCGGCGCCTTGCGCCAGGGCGCTCTGGCCCTGCCAGGTCCACCAGGCCATGGCGGCGGCGGCCAGAGGGGCGAGCAGCAGGGTTTCCAGGGTCAGGCCCTCCAGCGCACCGAGCGGGGCGATCTTGCGCAGCAGGCCGTAGACGCCGAAGCTGGCCGCCAGCACCAGAGCCACCCAGGGCAGACGCCCGGTCTGCAGCGTCAGCCAGAGCACGCCGGCCGTGGCCAGGCCCACGGCCAGCCACTGCATCGGCCGCGGCCGCTCGTGGAGCACCGCAAAGCCCAGGGCCACATTGACCAGGGGGTTGATGAAATAGCCCAGGCTGGCGTCCAGCACATGGTCGTTCTGCACCGCCCAGACGTAGGTCAACCAGTTCACCGACAAGAGCAGGGCCGAGAGCAGAAAGGCTGCCAGCACCTTGGGCTGGCGCAGCACCTGGCCCAGCCAGGCCCAGCGCTTGAGCACCGCCAGCACGCCCAGCAAGAACACCATGCACCAGAGCGTGCGGTGGGCGACCACTTCCAGCGAGGGCACTTGAGCGATTTGCTTGAAGTAGAGCGGGAACAGGCCCCAGAGGGTGTAGGACAGGGCGGCGAAGAGCACCCCACGGCTGGCCGATGCGGCGGCTGAAGACGATGTGGCTGGGCTGCTGTTCATCCCCGCATTGTCAGCCCAGCCTGGCGTGCTGGCTGGGGGCGGCTCTGCTGCGGGTGTCAAAAGTCATGCCGGGCAAATACCTGCTTCGCAGGGCGGAGTGCGCATGGCCCAATCGCGAATCCTTTGGCGCGCGAGTGGTGAGGGTCAGGTCTTGCGAAAGGCCGTTGACCTTGCCTTTGCGCCTGGCGCCGACTTCGCGACTCTGTACTCCTCAAGGTCTCTTCATGCTCATGCGTTCTTCTTCGCCGGTGGCGTCCGCTGCATTGTTTGCTTGCTTGCTCTTGGGTTCTGGTGCCGTGCTGGCTCAAACGGCCGGTGCTTCGGGTAGCTCTGCCCCGGCGCCCTATGACTTCAAAGCCAACTACACCAAGTACGAGTACCGCATCCCGGTGCGCGACGGCGTGCGCCTGGCCACCACGGTCTACGTGCCCAAGGACAGCAGCAAGAAGTACCCCGTCCTGATGACGCGCACGCCGTACAGCTGCGCGCCCTATGGCTCCGACCGCTACAGCGGCCGCCTGGCGCCCAGCGAGGATTTCCTCAAAGCCGGCTACATCCTTGTCTGCCAGGACGTGCGCGGCCGCAATATGTCGGAAGGGCGCTTTGTCGAGATGACGCCCCATGTGCCGAACAAGAAGAGCAAGAACGATGTCGACGAGAGCAGCGACATGCACGACAGCGTGCAGTGGCTGCTCGACCATGTGGCGGGCCACAACGGCCGGGTCGGCATCTGGGGCAATTCCTACCCCGGCTTCTACAGCGCCGCGTCCATCATCGATTCGCACCCGGCCATCAAGGCCGCCTCGCCGCAAGCGCCCATCGCCGATTACTACAAGGGCGACGACGGCTACCACGGCGGCGCCTTCATGCTGGCCCACAACTACGGCTTCTTCACCAGCTTCAAGCCCCAGCCCAACCCCACCTCCGAGCCCTCGCGCTGGGGTGATTTCCGCTACAGCAGCGGCGACGCCTACAACTACTTCCTCAAGCTCGGCAATCTCAGCAATATCGCCAAGACCCTTGGCACGCCGGGCAACCCCTACTTCAACGACCTGATCGAGCACGACAGCTACGACGAGCACTGGAAGCCGAAATCCATCACCCCGCATCTGAACGGCATCCGCGCCGCCGTGCTGACGGTGGGCGGCTGGTTCGACGCCGAGGACCTGCCGGGCCCCTTGGCCATCTACCGCAGCATCGAAACCCGTAACCCCGGCATCAGCAACCAGATCGTCATGGGCCCCTGGCGCCACGGCGGCTGGTTCCGCACCGCGGGTAAGTCCCTCGGTTCGGTGGGCTTCGGTGGCAATAACAGCGAGTACTTCATGAAGCAGGTGATGCTGCCTTTCTTCGAGCAGCATTTGCGCGGCCAAGGGGAGGCCAAGATCGCCGAGGCCACCATGTTCGAAACCGGCAGCAATGTCTGGCGCCACTACCCGGCCTGGCCGCCGGCTGAGGCGAAATCGCGTCGCCTCTATTTCCAGGCAGGCGGCAAGCTGGATTGGCAGTTGCCAGCTGCAGCTGCAGGCACCGAGGCAATGGATCGTTACGTCAGCGACCCCAGCAAGCCCGTGCCCTTCACCAGCTATGCCGCCCAGGGCATGCCCGCCGAGTACATGGTGGGCGATCAGCGCTTCGCCGCCACCCGGCCCGATGTGCTGGTCTACCAGACCGAGGTGCTGGATCGTGACCTGACGGTGGCCGGCCCGATCAAGGCCCGGCTGTATGTGTCCACCACCGGCAGCGACAGCGATTTCATCGTCAAGCTGATCGACGTCTACCCGCATGACATGGAAGAAGAAGGCCCCTCCGGCCCGCCGCCCAGCGACGTGCCGCCACCGCGCCAGACCCTCAACAGCTACCAGCAGCTGGTGCGCGGCGAGCCGCTGCGCGCCCGTTTCCGCAAAGGCCTGGACAAGCCCGAGGCCGTCGTGCCCGGCGAGGTCATGGCCCTGGACATCGAGCTGCCCGACGTCAACCACAACTTCCGCCGCGGCCACCGCCTGATGGTCCAGGTGCAAAGCAGCTGGTTCCCCCTGCTGGACCGCAACCCCCAGCGCTTTGTGCGCATCAAGGACGCCGCACCCGAGGACTTCCAGCCGGCTACGCAGACCTTGTTCCGCTCGGGCGAGCGGGCGTCGCAGTTGGAGATGAGGGTGATCGAAGGGCCCTGATCGGCCTCAGCCTGGTTGCATCAACTCGGCTTGCTCGGCCGAGCCCGCCCAGGGCTGGTCGTCCATCTGGCGCCACTCCCCCCGCCCCAGCATCGCCTCCCACTCCGCCCCTGGCGCCGCGCGCAGCCGCAGCGTCTCGCCGGTCCATGGGTGCCGAATGCTCAGCTCCAGCGCGTGCAGCCACAGCCGCTGCTCGCCCAAAAATGCGGCCACGGCGCGGTTGTGCGCGCCCTTGCCGTGGGTGGCGTCGCCGATGATGGGGTGGGCGATGTGCTTGAGGTGGCGGCGGATCTGGTGGCGGCGGCCGGTCAGCGGGCGGGCTTCGAGCAGGCTGTAGCGGCTGGTGGCAAAGCGCGGGTCCAGGGCCAGAGGCCATTCCACCCGTGCCAGGGCGCGCCAGTCGGTGCGTGATTCCAGCAAGGCCTGGCCGGCCGAGGGCAGTTCGGGGTCGCGGGCCAGGGGGTGCTCGATCGTGCCCTCCTCCGCCGCCGGCCAGCCGCGCACCAGGGCCAGGTAGCGCTTGCGTGCCTGGCCCTGCTCAAAGGTCTGGCCCAGCAACGAGGCGGTGTCGGCATCGAGCGCGAACAAAAGCAGGCCCGAGGTGCCGCGGTCCAGCCGGTGCGCGGGCCAAACCTGGCGGCCCAGCTGGTCGCGCAGCATCTGCAGGGCAAAGACCTGCTCCTGTGCCGCCAGCTGGCTCCGGTGCACCAGCAAGCCAGCGGGTTTGTCTATGGCGACGAGGTGTTCGTCGATGTGGATGATCTGCAACATGGAGGGGGTGAGTATTACCGGCTCCGAGGAGGCCAGGCAGGCGCGCCGGGTGTTTTCTTCACTCTGACAGCAGTTGCCATGCGGGAACCCCACTTCGGGGGGTGTGGTGTTGGCGCGCCGCGGTCGAAACAATGCTGTCACACGCCGAATTCATCATCCCTCTCAGTGCCAACCCTAGGTACCAAGGAGACCAAGACCATGCCGCAAATCTTCCATGTCGGATACCGCTCACCCTGGGTCAGTGCCGTGGCCTGGGTTTTGATGTCGCTGGGCCTGGCCGGTCTGGCTTTGCTGGGCTATTGGCTGGGAATTGGTGTGGGTTCGGGCCTGCCCAGCTTGCGCAGCTGGCTGGGCCTGAGCCTGCTGCTGGCGCTGGCCGCCAGCTCGGCCCTGGCGATCACGGGTGGCCAGGGACTGCTGCGCCGCTATGAATGGGCGCGTCGTCTTTGCCAGGGCCTGCTGTTCAGCTTCCTGCTGGCTTCGCCGCTGCTGCTCTGGGTGAGCGGCTCGCATCTGGTGCTGGCCGCACTGTGCCTGCTCTGGAGTGCCGCCATGCTGTGGACGGTGCACACCCTCAACAGCCGCGCTGTTCGCCAGGAATTCGCCTGAGCCGCGGCTTCAGCTGATCTCGCCGTCCAGGTAGAACCAAACCCCGTTCTCGCGCACAAATCGGCTGCGCTCCTGTAAGCGCTGGGCTTTGCCGCCGAGCTTGCAGCGGGCCACGAACTCCACCCAAGCATGGTCAGCGTCAAGCTGGCCATGCTTTTTCACTTCCAGGCCCAACCACTTCAGCCCGGGCTCATTGGCTGACAGCTCGGCGGGCCGCGTGCTGGCGTGCCAAGTCGCTTGCAGATAAGCCAGCTCGTCGCGCACGAAGGCGCTGTAGCGCGAGCGCATGAGGGCTTCGGCGCTGGCCGCGGTCAATTCGCCGGTGGCAGCAAAGTGGGCATGGAGGCGGCCGCAGCATGCGGCGTAGCTCGCGGCATGGCCGCAAGGGCAGGGCAGGTCTTCTGGCGCATTCATCGGCCGCATGATGCCGCAAACCTAAAATGCCGCGATGAACATGCCCCACGACCCGCGCCCCGAAGCCCCGCCCGAAGAACTGAACGAGGATTTGTTTGCCGAGGCCGAAGTCATGGCCGAGGTCGTGGCCCCCGCTGAAGCCCTGTACCAGCCCCAAGCCAGCGGCCTGCTCAAGAACCTCAACCCCGAGCAGTACGCCGCCGTGACCCTGGGGCAGGAGCCGGCCCTGATCCTGGCCGGCGCCGGTTCGGGCAAGACCCGGGTGCTGACCACCCGCATCGCCTGGCTGATGCAGACCGGCCAGCTGACGCCGGGCAGCGTGATGGCCGTGACCTTCACCAACAAAGCCTCCAAGGAAATGCAGACGCGCCTGGGTGCCATGCTGCCGGTGCAGGTGCGTGGCATGTGGATCGGCACCTTCCACGGCCTGTGCAACCGTTTTCTGCGTGCGCACTGGAAGCTGGCCGGCTTGCCGCAAGGCTTCCAGATCCTCGATGCTTCCGATTCCGTCTCGGCCATCAAGCGCGTCATCAAGGCCATGAAGCTCGATGAAGAGCGCTTCGTGCCCAAGCAGGTCAGCTGGTTCATCGCCGGCGCCAAGGAAGACGCGCAGCGCCCCGGCGACATCGAGCCGCGCGACGAGCAGACCAAGACCCTGATCGAGATCTACAAGGCCTACGAAGACCAATGCCAGCGTGAAGGCGTGATCGACTTCGCCGAGCTGATGCTGCGCTCCTACGAGCTGCTGCGCGACAACCCGGCCGTGCGTGACCACTACCAGCGCCGCTTCAGCCACATCCTGGTCGACGAGTTTCAGGACACCAACAAGCTGCAATACGCCTGGCTCAAGATGTTCGCGCCCCCGGGCCGCGGCCAGGGCGTGATGGCCGTGGGCGACGACGACCAGAGCATCTACGCCTTCCGCGGCGCGCGGGTCGGCAATATGGCCGATTTCGAGCGCGAGTACCGCGTCAAAAAGGTCATCAAGCTGGAGCAGAACTACCGCAGCTTCTCCAACATCCTCGATTCCGCCAACGAGCTGATCAGCCGCAACAGCCGCCGCCTGGGCAAGACCTTGCGCACCGATGCTGGCGCTGGCGAGCTGGTGCGGGTGTTCGAGGCGGCCAGTGATTTCGCCGAAGCCCAGTGGCTGATCGAAGAGGCGCAAGCCCTGCATCGCTCGGGCATCGACCGCAAGGAGATCGCCGTGCTCTACCGCAGCAATGCGCAGTCACGGGTGATCGAGTCGGCGCTTTTCAATGCCGGCATTCCTTACCGTGTGTACGGCGGCCTGCGCTTCTTCGAGCGGGCGGAAGTGAAGCACGCGCTCTCGTACTTGCGCCTGCTTGAGAACCCCAACGACGACACCAGCTTTTTGCGCGTGGTCAATTTCCCGACCCGCGGCATCGGCGCGCGCGCCATCGAGTTGCTGCAAGACGCCGCCCGCATGTCCGGCCGCAGCCTGTACCAAAGCGTGGGTGCGGTGGCCGGCAAGGCGGGCAGCAATCTGCAGGCCTTCACCGGCCTGATCGACTCGACCCGCAACCTGACCCAAGGCCACACCCTGCGCGAGATCATCGAGCAGATCCTGGAGATCTCCGGCCTCAACGAGTTCTACCGCAACGACAAGGACGGCGCCGAGCGCCTGGAGAACTTGGGCGAACTGATCAACGCCGCCGAAGCCTTTGTCACGCAAGAGGGCTTCGGCAAGGACGCCGTGGCCCTGCCGGTCGATGAACTGTCGCCCGGCGCCATCTCAGAAGGCTTCCCCGCCGCCGTGGCGCCCGCCAACTTCACGCCCGATGCCGAAACCGGCGAGATCATGTCGCCCCTGGCCGCTTTCCTGACCCACGCCTCATTGGAGGCCGGCGACAACCAGGCCCAAGCCGGCCAGGACGCCGTGCAGCTGATGACGGTGCACTCGAGCAAGGGCCTGGAGTTCGACGCGGTCTTCATCACCGGCCTGGAAGAAGGCCTGTTCCCGCACGAGAACTCCATGTCCGACAGCGACGGCCTGGAGGAAGAGCGCCGCCTGATGTATGTGGCCATCACCCGTGCCCGCCAGCGCCTCTATCTGGCCTTCAGCCAGACCCGCATGCTGCACGGCCAGACCCGTTACAACGTCAAGAGCCGCTTCTTCGACGAGCTGCCCGAGGCCTGCCTGAAATGGCTGACCCCGCGCAACCAGGGCTTCGGCTCCGGCTTCGCCAAGGAATACCAAAGCGCCTGGGAGCGCGGCTCGGGCCTCAAGTCCATGGTTGGCGCCGGCCGGGTCGAGAAGCCGGCCTACGACACCACCCCCGTGCCCAAGAGCATGAAGCAGGCCGCCGCCCAGAAGGTGGCCGACGAGCATGGCGGCCTCAAGGTCGGCAAGGGCGTGTTCCACACCAAGTTCGGTGAGGGCGTCTTGCTAACGCTGGAAGGCAGCGGTGCCGATGCCCGCGCCCAAGTCAACTTCGGCCGCCACGGCATGAAATGGCTGGCTCTGTCGGTGGCCAAGCTGACGCCGATCGACTGATCGCCAAGGCTGGCGTCGGCGAGCGGCCCTAGGCCGAATGGCGTCATGGAAGTGTCACGTGCTGTTCACGAGGATTTCACCGCAGCTTCTTACGCTGCGCACATCTTTCAACGTGAGCTGTAGCCAGCACAATTTCCATGACCAAGCGCACCGATGTGACCGCCGTTGATTTCAACGACGAAAACTCCAACACCTCTGCCAACCCGACTTTCGACAGCGTGCTCGCCGCTCGTCTGAGCCGCCGCAACATCCTGCGCGGTTCGATCGGCAGCGTGGCCACGGCCGTGCTGGGCGGCGCTTCGCTGAGCGCCTGCGGTGGTGGTGATGATCCGGCTCCCGCACCGGCTCCTGCTCCGGCGCCGGCCCCGGCACCGGTGGAAAAGCTGCTGGCCTTTACCGCCGTGGCCAAGAGCCTGGAAGACAAGGTCATCGTGCCGGCCGGCTACACCGCCAGCGTCATCTATGCACTGGGTGACCCACTGCGCGCCACCACGCCCGACTACAAGAACGACGGCACCGACGGTGATTTCGAGAACCGCGCCGGCGACCACCACGACGGCATGGAATGGTTCGGCCTGGGCGCCGACGGCAAGGCTTCGTTGGTGTCCAACGACCGCGGCCTGCTGGCCATGAACCACGAAGCGACGACCGATGAAAAGCTGTCGTCCTTCTTCTTGCACGCGGATGGCGGCAAGAGCACGCTGCCCCGCCCGGCTGCCGAGACCGACAAGGAAGTCAACATCCACGGCATCTCGGTCGTGGAAGTGAAGAAGGCTGCTGACGGCAAGTGGTCCTACATCAAGGACTCGGCCTTCAACTTCCGCCTGACACCCTGGAGCGATGTCGAGCTGGGCGGCCCGCTGCGCGGCCACGCTCTGGCCAAGACCAAGTACTCGCCCACCGCCGTCAAGACCCGCGGCACCATCAACAACTGCGGCACGGGCAAGTCGCCCTGGGGCAGCTTCCTGACCGGCGAAGAAAACTGGGTCGGCTACTTCGCGCGCGGCGCCGCTGACGACGCAGCCCGTGGCGACAAGTCGGTCGTGGCGCTGAAGCGCTATGGCAGCTTGCAAGGTGGCGCTTCGCGTCACGGCTGGGAAACCGCCGGTGCTGAAGACAAGTACCAGCGTTTCAACAACAGCAAGTCCGGTGTCTCGGCCGACGGTTCGGACGACTATCGCAACGAGCTGAACACCTTCGGCTACATCGTTGAAATCGACGCCTACGACAAGACCAAGTCCGCCAAGAAGCGCAGCGCCCTGGGCCGTTTCGCGCACGAGAGTGCCGTGTTCGGCAAGGCCGAAGCCGGCAAGCCTCTGGCCGTGTACATGGGTGACGACTCGCGCGGCGAGTACATCTACAAGTTCGTCAGCGAAGCCGTCTGGGACGCTGCCGATGCCACCCCGGCCAGCCGCATCGCCGCCGGCGACAAGTACCTGGACAAGGGCAAGCTGTTCGTCGCCAAGTTCAATGCCGATGGCAAGGGCGAGTGGATCGAGCTGGCCATGAGCAATACGGCCATCGCGGCCTACGCCAACTACAAGTTCGCCGACCAGGCCGACATCTGCGTCAACACCCGTCTGGCCGCTGATGCCGTGGGCGCCACCAAGATGGACCGCCCGGAATGGTGCTCGGTCAACCCGAAGAACGGCGAGGTCTACTACGCGCTGACCAACAACAGCAACCGCCGTGTGGATGCCACCGGTTCCCAAGTGGCTCCGGACAGCGCTAACCCGCGCGCCTACACCGACATCAAGGGCGCTTCCACTTCGCAGGCCGGCAACCCCAACGGCCACATCCTGCGCCTGAAGGAAGACGCTGCTGGCGCGGCTGCCACCGGATTCACCTGGGACGTGTACCTCTTCGGTGCCGAATCCAGCGCTTCGCCTTCGGCCATCAACCTGTCAAACCTGACCGGCGACCAGGACTTCTCCAGCCCGGACGGCCTGGCTTTCAGCCCCTCGACTGGCATCTGCTGGATCCAGACCGATGACGGCGCCTACACCGACGTCACCAACTGCATGATGCTGGCTGCTCTGCCCGGCGCTGTGGGCGACGGTGCCAAGAAGACCCTGAGCTACACCAAGGCTGACAGCAGCAAGCTCAATGTCGACACGTACGTCGGCAAGGCGCCTACGGCCGACACGCTCAAGCGTTTCCTGGTGGGCTCCGTTGCTTGCGAAATCACCGGCCTGGCCGAGACGCCGGACGGCAAGGCGCTGTTCATCAACATTCAGCACCCGGGCGAAACCACGTCCATGGCCAATATCGCTGACCCGACGAAGTACACCAGCCAGTGGCCCAGCAACGCTGGCTACGGCGCTGGCAAGCGTCCGCGCTCGGCCACCATCGTCATCACCAAGACCGACGGCGGCCGCATCGGTTCCTGATGAGGTCATCCGCTTGCGGCACCCTCGGGTGTCGCAGGTGAAGGCCTAAGCAAGTAAAAAAGCCCCGGCATGCCGGGGCTTTTTCTTTGTGGGGCCGGCGCTGTTGGCCCTGCAGGCTCAACCCTCGGCCGTCTGCCAGGCCTGCACCAACTCTCTCGTTCGTTCGCCCACCACGCTCGCGCTGTCACCCGCGCGGTAGATCGCCGAGCCCAGGCCGGCGCCCGTGGCACCGGCGCGGCGGTAGGCCGCCAGGTTGTGCAGGCCCATGCCGCCGACCGGGTAGATAAGCGCCTCGGGCAAGACCGTGCGCCAGGCCCGCAGAGCCTCGGGCGGCAGCGCGTCGTTGGGGAAGGCCTTGAGGGCATGGGCGCCCGCGCGCAGCGCGGCAAAAGCTTCGCTGACCGTGGCCACGCCGGGCATGGTCCACAGGCCCAGGGCCACGCTGTGGCGCACCAGATCCGGGTCCAAGTGCGGTGAGATGGCCAGCGTGCCGCCGGCCTCGCGCAGGGCTTCCGCCTGCTCGGGCCTCAGCACCGTGCCGGCGCCCAAGTGCGCATCGGCCGGCAGGGCCTGGCGCATCAGGCTCAGGGCTTGCAAAGCACCGGGGCGGTTCAGCGGCACCTCGATCAAGCGCAGGCCGGCCTCGTACAGGGCCAGCCCGACCTCGGCCGCTTCCTCCGGCTGCAGTCCGCGCAAGATGGCGACCAGGGGCGGGTAGGCGGGCGTGGGTGCAAAGGGGTTGGTGTTCGCTTTCATCGCGGTCCTTTCAATCGCCCAGGCCTTCGAGCGCGCGCAGCGCTGCCAGATGCGCCTCGCGCGGGTCCAGGCATTGCAGGGCCAGGCCCAGGCGTTCCGCGGCGCGCGCATACCAGGCGCAGAGCCGCGCCTCGCCCACGGCCAGCAAGGGCAGGGCGCGCAGGGCCGGCTGACGAAGCAACTGGCCCAGTTCGCTGCCGATCAACAGGCCCGACAAGCGCGCCGCGGCCTGCAGTCGGATCTCCTCAACCGTGCCGCCGGGCCGCTGCGCCGGCGGCGCCAACAAGGCCTCGGCCCGCACGCGGAACAGGCTGGCCAGCAGGCCGTGCTCCGGGCTTTGCGCCCAGTCCACGCCTTCGTCAAAGCCTTGCTGAGCCAGCGGGTGCTCCAGCAAGGGCAGGGTGCTGTCGATCAGGCTGCCCAAAGCGCCTTGCTGGCTCAGCAGGCGGAACAGCTCGCCGGTCATGAAGGTCTGGAAGTTCAGCACCTGAGCCTGGCCCTGATCGCCGCGCAGATGGGCCCATTTGCTGTGCGTGCCCGGCAGGATGAACAGGGCTTCATCGGCCGCCGCCCTGCCGCTGGCTTGCCAATGCCGCCAGGCGCCCAGCAGCTGGGTTTCTTCGCCGCGCATCACATCGGCCAGGCCGGCTTGGGGCAGCTGGCTCAGGCCGGGTAGCAGGCGCAGGCGCGGCGGCTCGGCGCACACCATGCGGGCGGCGGGCCAGTCCAGATCCAGGGCCTGCGCGCCCAGCTGATCGAGGGCCAGAGGCACCGGCAGATAGGGCGCTTCACGCCAACCGAGGCGGCTGCCGATCATGCCGGACAGCCACACGGTGCGCGGGCCCTGGCGCAGCCAGTCGCCGACGAAGCCGGTCAGCTCAGCGCCGAAATCGCGCCGCTGCCCTAGCGTGCCGCCGCGTGCGCCGTTCAGTGCGGCATGCAGCACGCCGGCCTGGTCGTGGCGCTCGGCCAGCAGCTGGCCGTTTTCATCAAGCGCATAGGCGCGCCGGCTGCTGCTGCCCCAGTCAATTCCGATACATCTCATCGTAAACCCCAGTCTGTTCACGGGCCGTGGCCCTTGTCATGCAGCGCGAAGCTGCGCACAATGAGGTAACGTTAACACATTGCAATCACAGCTGTCCTGAAGGCGGGTGTGGATGCGTTCAAGAACAAGCTCAAGCAGCAAAGGCGGCCCCGCATGTCGGACGATTCGAACAGCAACAACAACGGCAACGACAACCAAAACAAGAAACCGGCGCGCCGCTCCCAGCACTGGTTCGGTGGCAACAGCAAGGACGGCTTCATCCACCGCTCCTGGATGCGCAACCAGGGCCTGGGCAGCGAGGCCTTCGACGGCCGGCCCATCATCGGCATCTGCAACAGCGGCTCCGACCTCGTGCCCTGCAACGCCCATTTCCGCGGCCTGGTCGACAAGGTGCGCGAAGGCATCCTGCAGGCAGGCGGCGTGCCGCTCGAGTTCCCGGCCATGGCCCTGGGCGAGAGCAATCTGCGCCCCACGGCCATGCTGTTCCGCAACCTCGCCGCCATGGAGGTGGAGGAGTCCATTCGCGCCAACCCCATGGACGGCGTGGTGCTCATGGTCGGCTGCGACAAGACCACCCCGGCCCTGCTGATGGGCGCGGCCAGCGTCAACCTGCCCACCCTGGTGCTCTCGGGCGGCCCCATGCTCAACGGCCGGTACCGCGGCCAGGCCATCGGCTCGGGCACCCATGTCTGGAAGTTCTCCGAGGCCGTGCGCGCCGGCCAGATGAGCGAAGCCCAGTTCCGCAGCGCCGAGGCCTGCATGTCGCGCAGCGCCGGCCACTGCATGACCATGGGCACTGCTTCCACCATGGCCTGCATGGTCGAAGCCCTGGGCATCGCCATGCCCGACAACGCGGCCCTGCCGGCCGTGGACGCCCGCCGCCACGAGCTGGCCCGCCAGGTCGGCCGCCGCATCGTCGCCCTGGTGCAAGAGAACCGCCGGCCCAGCGACATCCTGACCCGCGAGGCGTTTGAAAACGCCATCCGCGTCAACGCCGCCATCGGCGGCTCGACCAATGCCGTCATCCACCTGCTGGCCCTGGCCGGCCGCCTGGGTGTGCCGCTGAACCTGGACGACTGGGACCGCCTTGGCCGCGACGTGCCCACCCTGGTGGACCTGCTGCCCGCCGGCCGTTTCCTGATGGAAGAGTTCTGCTACGCCGGCGGCCTGCCCGTGGTGATGCGCCGCCTGGCCGAGGCCGGCCTGCTGCACCGGGAGGCGCCCAGCGTGGCCGGCGGCACCATCGGCCCGCACATCGCGGCCGCCGAATGCTTTGACGACGAAGTCATCCGCCCGCTCGAGCGCCCCGTGGTGGCCCAGGGCGGCATTGCCGTGCTGCGCGGCAACTTGGCGCCGGACGGTGCGGTGATCAAGGTCTCGGCCGCCTCGCCGGCTTTGATGCAGCACACCGGCCGCGCCGTGGTGTTCGAGACCATCGAGGACTACAAGGCCCGCATCGACGACCCCGCGCTGGACATCGACGCCAGCTCCATCATGGTGCTCAAGAACTGCGGCCCCAAGGGCTACCCCGGCATGGCCGAGGTCGGCAATATGGGCCTGCCGCCCAAGCTGCTGGCCCAGGGCGTGACCGACATGATCCGCCTATCCGACGCGCGCATGAGTGGCACCGCCTACGGCACCGTGGTCCTGCATGTGGCGCCCGAGGCCGCGGCCGGTGGCCCGCTGGCCCTGGTGCAGAGCGGCGATCTGATCACCCTCGACGTGGCCGAGCGCCGCCTGCATCTGCATGTGGACGAAGCCACCCTGGCCGAGCGCTGCCAGGCTTGGGCGCCGCCGCCCAAGCCGGCCTCGGGCTGGGCCCGCTTGTATGTGGACCATGTGCTGCAGGCCGACAAAGGCGCGGACATGGACTTTCTCGTCGGCCAGCGTGGCGACCATGTGGCGCGCGAATCCCATTGATTCCCATGGATCTGAGCCACCCGCAGTCACCACACCCGCGATGAATATGAGTATCGAGTCCCCATCTTCCGCCGCCATCCCGCTGGCCAGTTACCCCAGCCTGCGCGGCCGCGGTGTCCTCATCACCGGAGGCAGCTCCGGCATCGGCGGTGACATGGTGCGCGCCTTCGCCCGCCAGGGCGCGCGCGTGGCCTTCACCGGCCGCAATGCCGCGTCCGCCCAGCAGGTGCTGGACGACTGCAGCGGCGCGACGTACAAGCCCCTGTTCCTGCGCTGTGACATGAGCGATGTGGCCCAGCTGCGCGATGCTGTGGGCCAGGCCGACGCATGGACCCTGGGCCTGAGCGTGCTGGTGAACAACGCGGCCGATGACCACCGCCACGCCTTTCTCGACGTCACGCCCGACTACTTCGACAGCCGCGTGGCCATCAATTTGCGCGCGCATTTCTTTGCGGCGCAAGCGGCCCTGCCCAGCCTGCAGCGCCAGGGTGGCGGCAGCATCATCAACCTCGGCTCCACCAGCTGGAAGAACAAGGTGGCCGGCTACGCCGCCTACGCCACTTGTAAATCGGCCATGACCGGCCTGACCCGCAGCCTGGCGCGCGAGTTCGGCCCCGCCGGTGTGCGCGTCAACACGCTCACCCCCGGCTGGGTGATGACGGACAAGCAGCTCAGCACCTGGGTCGATGCCGAGGGCGAGCGCGCCATGGACGAACACCACTGCCTGCCCGGCCGCATCAGCGGCAGTGATGTGGCCCAGCTGGCCTTGTTCCTGGCGGCCGACGACAGCCGCATGATCACCGCCCAAGAGTTCGTCATCGACGCCGGTTGGACTTGAGCATGAGCGCGCAGCAAGCCCACATGCCCGACACCCTGCCGCGCTACAGCGCCCGCTGCCTGTGGCCGGCCGAATGCCAGCTCGGCGAAGGCCCGCTGTGGCTGGCCGATGCGGCCCAAGCCTCGGCCGGCCGACTGCTCTGGCTGGACATCCACGGCGCCGCCGTCCATGGCCTCGATCTGCCCTCGGGCCAGCGTCATCGCTGGGCCTTGCCCTGGCGCGTGGCCTGGCTGATCGCCAGCAATGGCGCTGACGGAAAAACCGAGGAGGGCGTCTTCCTCGCCGGCCGTGTCGATGCCGTGCTGCGCCTGCGCCTGTGGCCGCAGCTCGAAGTGCTAGGCCCCGGCCAGCCCATCCATGAGCCCGCAGCCCCGGGCCAGGGCCTGCGCCTGAACGACGCCAAGCTCGACCCCTGGGGCCGGGTCTGGTTCAGCGGCATCTACGAGCCCGACCCCAGCCAGCCCCGCGCCGAGCTGATGCGTCTGGACAGCCGCGGCCAGCTACACACCATGGACCGCGGCTACCGCATCGGCAACGGCCCCTGCTTCAGCCTCGACGGCCGCACGCTCTGGCATGCCGACAGCGGCCTGGGCTGCGTCTGGGCCTATGCGCTGGACGAGCACGGCGAGCCGCAAGGCGCGCAACAAGGCACCGCGCCGCGCCGCCTCTGGCGCCAGTTCCCGCCCGAAGAAGGCGTGCCCGACGGCATGTGTGTCGATGCCGAAGGCGCGCTCTGGATCGCCCACTGGGGCGGTCACCGCGTCACGCGCTACAGCCCGCAGGGCGAGCCCCTGGCCCGCATCGATCTGCCCGTCAGCCAGGTCACGAGCTGCTGCTTCGGCGGCGTCGAGGGCCGCCAGCTCTTCATCACCAGCGCCCGCACCGGCCTCAGCGAAGCGCAGCTGGCGCGCGAGCCGCTAGCTGGCGGCCTCTTCGTGGCCGATCTGCCGGTGGCCGGCGCGCCGCTGGGCCGCTTTGCCTTCGATGCGGCGGCCCTGCGCGCGGGCACGCCTTGGGCATGAACGCAAGTCGCTTTTCCTCCGGGGTGGGCGCGCCAGGCTTGGCGCGACAATGCCGCCCGCCAGGCCTCGCGCTCCGCGCGGCGCCCGGCCCGCGTCCATTGAGGGAGAGAAAAGCATGTCGACCATGAAGAACAACAACAACAAGCCCGTACCGAAGCCCAGCCGCGCGCCGCGTGACGCAGAGGGCGAGGCCGCACCGGCTGTACCTGCTACCGAACCCACCCAGGTCGGCCGCATCACCGTCAGCGACATCGCCGCCCGTGCTGGCGTGTCGGTGATGACCGTCTCGCGTGCGCTCAGCGGCAAGGGCTATGTGGCCGAGGCCACGCGTGAGCGCGTGCTGGCCATGGCCCAGGCCATGGGCTATGTGGCCAATCTGGGCGCCAAGGCGCTCAAGGGCGGGCGCACCCATGTGCTGGGCCTGCTGGTCACCGACTTCGAATCCCCCGTGGTGGCCGCCATCATCAACGCCATCAGCCGCGTGGTGAAGCAGGCCGGCATGGACTTGATCATCTACGATATCGCCCCCAACGCGGGCGGCCAGGCGCGGCCCGAGTTGGTGCCTCTGCTCAGCAGCTTGTGCGATGGCCTGCTGCTGATCCTGCCCGGCCAGCATGCCGAGCAGCTGGAGCATTTCCAGCGCACCGAGCTGCCCGTCGTGTTGGTCAATTACTGGCGCGCGCCCACGCCGCTGCCGGTCGTGCGCGCCGACAACTACGAGGGCGCCTACGCCCTCACGCGCCACCTGCTGGACCTGGGCCACCGCCGCATCGCCTTTGTGCGCGGCACCGCCTACTCGGGCCAGAGCCAGGAGCGCGAGCGAGGCTACGCCGCGGCCCTGGGCCATGCTGGCCTGGCGCCCGCGCCCGAGCTGGTGGTGGAGGGCAACTTCGGCCAGCGCTCGGGCTTTGAGCAAGGCCTGCAGCTGCTGGACCTGGCCGAGCCGCCCACCGCCGTGTTCTGCGCCAATGACTTGATGGCCCTGGGCCTGCTCGACGCCGCCCGTGCCCGCGGTCTGCAGGTGCCCAAGGACCTGTCCCTGGTCGGCTTCGACGACATCCCCGCCGCCGCCCACACCCACCCGGCCCTGACCACCGTGCAGCAAGACTACGAGCAGCTCGGAGGCAGCGCCGTGCGCCTGCTGCTGCAGCAGGTCGAGGCGGGTGTGCAGCGCGGCATCCGCGTCGAGCTGCAAAGCAGCTTGGTGATCCGTGAATCTACGGCGGTGCCGCCGGTGGCCAAGGCCTCGCGCGGCGCTTCCTCTTCCTTGTCTTCGTCTTCGTCTTCGTCTTCGTCTTCCACCGCCGCTGCGCGCAAGGTGGCTTCCGCGCCTGCCCAGCCCGAACGCAAAAAACGTTAGGCCGCTAAGCAGCGCAGCGCCACGAAGCGGCGTGCGGGGCGGCCTGTTCTTCATTCAGCTCACTCTTGTTTCCGCCCCCGCCCATGAGTTCCTTGCCCACGTCCGCGTCGTCTGCGTCACCGCCCATCTTGCCCTCGGGCCCTGTGCCTGTGGCTAGCACCTGGCGCGATCGCTGGGCGCAGGGCCGCTGGAGCAATGGCACGCTGGTCTACGGCAGCTCGGGCCTGGTGTTGCTGTTTGCCTTGCTGCTGCTCGGTGATTTCGCCTGGAGCCTGAAAGAGCGGGCCGTCACGCCCGTGGCCCAGGTGCTGTTGAAACAAATGCAGGCCAGCGATTTGTTCATCGCCCTGGTCGTGGGCTCGGTGCCGGCTGGCCTGGGCCTGCTGCTCGGGCCCATCGTCGCCGTGCGATCCGACCGCCACCGTGGCCGCTGGGGCCGGCGCATCCCGTATCTGTTTCTGCCCACGCCCTTCATCGTCGTGTCCTTGGTGGGCATGGCCTTCACGCCCGAGCTCGGTGCGGCGCTGCACAGTTTGCTGGGCGGGGCTTCACCCGGTGAGCGCGTCTGCGCACTGATCGTGTTCTCCCTGATGTGGAGCCTCTTCGAGGTGGCCTCGGTCACCGCCAATGCCGTGTTCGGCGGCCTGATCAATGACGTGGTGCCGCCCACCCTGGTGGGGCGCTTCTACGGCCTGTTCCGCGCCACCAGCCTGTTGGCCGGCATGGCCTTCACCTTCCACCTGATGGGCCGCGCCGAGCAACACTTTGCGGCCATCTTCATCGGCATCGCCCTGATCTACGGCCTGGGCTTTGCGCTGATGTGCTGGCGCGTGCGCGAGGGCGAGTACCCGCCGCTTGAAGACGCGCCGGCTGCGCACGATGCCCCCGCCGCCGGCGGCGCCCTGGGCCGCTATCTGCGCGAGTGCTTTACTCAGCCTTATTACCTGTGGCTGTTCCTGGCCATGACCCTGGGCCTGGTGGCCGGCAACCCGGTCAACAGCTTCGGCGTGTTCTATGCGAAACATGTGGGCCTGGGCCTGGACGGTTATGGCAAATACCTGGCCTTGACCTACGCGATCTCTCTGCTGCTGGCCCTGCCCGTGGGTTGGCTGGCCGACCGCTGGCACCCGCTGCGCGTGGGCCTCACCGCCATCACCGCCTACGGCCTGGCCATGCTGGCCGCCGGCACCCTGGTGCGCGAGGGCGGCCAGTTCGCCCTGGCCTTTGTCTTGCACGGTGTGCTCTCGGGCATCTACCTCACCGGCACCGCTGCCCTGGGCCAGTACCTGTTCCCCCGCACGCGCTTTGCCCAGTTCCAGTCCGCCATGAGCCTGATGGCCGCCCTGGGCTATATGGTCGTGCCCCCGCTCATGGGCGCCTGGCTCGACGCCACCGGCAACGAGTACCGCCACACCTTCATCGCCAGTGGCGCCCTGGCCTTAGGTGCAGCGCTGGCCTTTGTGATGGTGCACCGGCATTTCCAGCGGCTCGGTGGGGCGGGGGGGTATCGGGCGCCGGAGTGAGGGGGAGTTGTACAGCGCAGCTTGTCGGCCTCAATAGCTGCGAGCGGTGGCAGTTTCAGGTCGGGCCTGGCCGATCATTGTGAGCGAGAGCTACTGCGCGAGTTCCTCAGCAAAGGCAACGAGGATCATTCCAAGCATTGCAGCCACACAGCTCGACCGCGCTAGCGCCATGAGCCAAATAGTCCAGTGCCGTACGTCCCAAACGAGGTCACGAGCTTCGAGGTCAATCGCCCAACTTTTTTCGCATGCTTTTTTGAGCTCCCCGGAAATTAGTGCGACAGCCACGCAGCCAACAAAGCTCGCTAAGTAAACAAGGACGGAAGACTGCCACAGGACAAGCGAAGCCAACAGCACAACAGGTATGGAGAACTCGTCGGCGGTGAGGTATGGCGCCTTCTTGATCTTCGCGACGGTGCCTCTCAGCCAGTTCATGTGTCATGCCTCAACAGGTCTTGCGTAAGTCTAGCTGGCGGGAATCTGCTTAAGTGCGGGTTTAGGGCGGTCCATGGCAGCCCTGGGCTGATCGCTTTGCTTGAGTCGAGGGTTGGCCAAGCCTTGGCGAACGCCGCCCCGGGCCATGTGGTCGTTTGCCTCCCATGGGCGCCTGGCTCGACGCCACCGGCAACGAGCACCGCCACACCTTCATCGCCAGCGGCGCCCTGGCCCTGGCCGCCGCGCTGGCCTTTGCCATGGTGCACCGGCATTTCCAGCGGCTCGGTGGGGCGGGGGGGTATCGGGCGCCGGAGTGAAGTCAGACGAAGCGGCGCACGGGTCGCGCAAGTCGCACTGGCGCTGCGGGCGCAAGCCCTTCGGCGGGTGGCCGGGCTCAGGGTTGCTCGGCGGGGCTGAGTAGCAGGCGCAGATATCTGCTGAAGTTCTCGACTGAGAACTCCACCGTCCCCAGCAACTCACCCTCAAAGATCAAGCCCTCGTGCCAGAAAGCGACCGGCAGCTTGAGGGGGACGGGGTAAAGGTGTGCCTCCAGCGTGACGGCCGGCTCGTTGGGTGCATGGCTCTGCCGGCTCGGCAGGATCGCAAGGGTTCCCATGCCTTCTCCCGTTTCGATGAAGCGAGGGAGAAGCTTCTTGCATTCCTCGCTGTACGAGATCGGGCTTGTCATCGGGACTCGGGCTTCGGGCGCGAGCGCTTTGTGCTGGGCCAGCACTGCCGAATCTTTGAGAAAAACAAAGTACTGCGCGCCGACTGCGTGCCCGGTGAAGAAGCCGAACTCAATGCGGCTGCCGGTTGCGACACCTTTGATGCCATCGAGGATTCGTGCCGTGTATCGGGTCCCGCAGCTGGCCCCCGATGGCGCCCTGACGTGCTCGGCCGTTTCAATCTCGAGCTGGGCGATGACCGTGCTGTCGCGCGCGGCCTGCGGGAAATCGAAACGAATGCTGATGGCATGGGCGCTATGGGCCCAAACCAGTGCCAGCGTCGCGGCCCACAAGTGCTTGTTGTTGAACTTCAAGGATCTGTTCCCTGTCTGATGCGCAGCCAAGACGTTTTCACTGAGTAGATGGGCCCTTGAGATTTATGGACTCGCCCTCGCCCCTGACCTGTCCTTTGTCATCAGCCCCATTTATGGGACCACACGCAACCATATGCAGTGCCCAGCGACGGATAGCTCTGGGCCTTGACGAAGGCGATGGACTCGGCATCAAACAGTCCCTTGGGGCTTGAGTCCACTATCTGCGCTTTGGTGATGACGCCACGCTCGACGTCGTGGCGCACCACTACCCAGCCATAGGGCTGCGAACTGACTTTGATCTTTTGGATATCGCCGGGATGCCCTAGTGCGGCGCAATCGGCGCTCTCTAGCACGCGCGGCGGCACCGGCAGTATCGGTGCCCGTGCTGACGCCGTAGTACAGGCCGCTACAACGATTGCTGAACCGAACCCAAACAAAGCGAGGCTACGCATCAAGCCCTCCAAGAGGTATCACGCCCATTGGGCCTGAGCATGCATTCTGCCGAGGGGGCTGCCCGGTTCTATGCAGGGTATGCCTGGATTTTCTTAGTCAGGTCCAGATCGTGCAGAAGGCCGCGCGAGGGTCGCATTAGATCGCAAGGCCCCATCTACTCCGCGACGACGCTTTGGCTGGCCAGTGAACGATTGCTTCGGGCTCGATCCCGACGGTGGCGGCCGACCGCAAATTGTCTAGAGCTTCCCTTGCACGGCAGGTTGCAGCAGCATCTTCCGATGATCTTGAGGGCCACAAGCCCAAGGCCTCACGGCGTCAGTGGGACTTTGGAGCCCTTCAGCGCGGCTGCGATCACGGTGTGCAGGTTGCCCGTGCCGGGTTCGACCAGCCGCTCCGTCCACGCCGCCTTCAGGGAGGAAAGGGCTTCGCCGAAGACCGCGTAGCAGGCCATATTGTTCTGTTGGGCCGAGCAGTACACGATGCCCGCAAACCCTTGCGCGTAGGCGTCTGCGGCGAGTTCCTGGGTGTGCGCGAGGCGCAAAGACTGAAGCACTGGCCAGCTCGACGCGTGCATCCTCAAATCGAGAAGGGTCAGCGTGCGGCTCGCCTGTACGCACAGAAGGCTTCGGCCTGCGATGGTCTGAATGGAAAGGGCGGTCGTTTCACGTCTGGCGAGAGCCTCGTAGGCTGCCGTGTCGGGCGCTTCGGCGAAATAGCCCACGGGCGCGCCGGCGACATCGAAGCGTCCGTTCAGGAGTGTCGAGGGAGGAAGCAACAGTCTGCCAATTCGGACGGTGCCGGCGCGTGCGCGGCTGCGCTGGATGCGGAACAGCGCCGAGGGCGCAAGGAGATCGAACGTCGGAGCGAATTCGAGGTCTGAGAGCTTCATGTGGATGCGTCAGGTGCCTTCCGCTGCAGCCAGGTCAAGCACGCGCTCCGTCAGGCCTTGCTCGATCGCTGCCTTGGGCGTCTTTCCGTCGAGGCCTCCCAGAGGGGTCTCCAGGAACGACAGGATGGTCCACCCTTCGGTGGTGCCCAGGGCCTTCGAGAGCTTCGGGATGACCTCCCAGAACTGCGGGTCGAACTGCCAAACGGGCAGCCGAAATCCTCGGCGGGTCTGGGTGAGGCCGATGGCTCGGCCCTTGGCGATCCAGGCGTTGATGGTCACGCGTGTGGTGGCGGCGATGCTGGCCGCGTCGTCGGTGTTGACCATGTCCGAGGCCTGCAGACGTTCATTCCGAGCAGCAAGGCTGCTGGCCAGGAGCGACTTGGTCTGGGCGGCCGAGACATAGGGCGAGGGGCGCTTGGGGGCCCTGACGACGCGTGCGGTGTTGCGGACGGTGGAAATGGAGGTGGTGGCGGGCTTCATGAGTGAATTCGAATCAGGGCGCGTTGCGGGCGTTCACTTTGGCAGGGCTGAAGAAGCCAGCCAGGGCACGGCCACAAGCGGCGATGGGGTGAGCGTTGGTGGGTTTCGGCGCGTGCTTGTGCAAGGGCAGCAGGCGGAGGAAGCGAAGGTTCTCAGGGCCGGCGTTGAAGATGGCGGCGAGAGACTTGCTTCGGTTGATGAGTACACCAGCCAAGATGGGCAGCGTGTGGCGGCGTTCGATGATGCCGGCTACAGCCTGAAGGGCTGAGAGCACCTTGTCCTGTGTTGCTTTCAAGACGATCATCAACACCCCTTTTATGGAAAGTTCGTTAAGTTGGATTATGTCGCCTGCCGCTCCGGCCGTCTAGCCATGTATACCGAAGTCGCTCAGATTTGGGCTGCTTGATTGGTCGTATCAGATTTGGTGCCAAGGTGTTTAGGTCGCATGCGGTGCTGACCGTGTGAGCCTGCTGCAGCAGATTGCAGGCTGCGATGCGATGCGATGCAGCCTGCGACCCGGCGAGGCCAGCTTCCTGCATTGACTGCAAAGCAGACCCGCGTGCGGAGCTCTTTCCGATCGACCTCGTGCGCAACGTCACACCACTAGCCCCATCCTGACCCCACCTCAGGGCTTGCCCTAGCCCTCGCTTGTGTTTAACATGTTATCGTTATCACACATTAAACATAAGCAAACATGAGCAACACACACTTCCACGCCATCCCCACCGCCCCGGGCCACCATGTGCTGCAAGGCGCGAGCTGCCGCTTGCTCGGTTTTGAAAAGTTGGTGTTGCTGCCTGGCCAGGCGCACAGCGGCCAGGTGGCGGGGGACCGCGAGCAGATGTTGGTGGTGCTCTCGGGCACGGCCGAGGCGGTGGAAGTCGTGGGCGGCCCGCGCTTTGCGAACGTGGGCGGCCGGGCCAATGTGTTTGTGGGCAACCCGCACAGCGTGTACCTGCCGCGCGGCAGCCGCTTCACGGTCACTGCAGGCAGCCGGTTCGAGGCGGTGCTGGTGAGCGCGCCGTCCAGCCTGGACACAGAGGCCTACGAGGTGCGGCCCGAGGCGGTGCGCACCGGCACCTGGGGCACGTTGAACTACACGCGCCACTTCCGCGAGATCTTGACCCAGCCCGATGGCCGCCCGGCCAGCAGCCTGATCGTGGGCGAGACCATCACGCCCTCGGGCAACTGGAGCACCTTCCCGCCGCACAAGCACGAGCGCGAGGAGGGTGGCGAGGTCTTCCACGAGGAGATGTATTACTTCCGCGTGGCTTCGCCCGAAGGCTTCGGCCTGGCGCGCCACTTCAGCCCCGAGCATGGCTTCGACCACACCCACACGGTGCGCGACGACAGCCTGCTGTCGATTCCCTACGGCTACCACACCTACGCCGCCGCGCCGGGCGCCAAGAGCTACTACCTGTGGTTCCTGGCCGGTGACGGCCGCCGCCAGGGCGTGGCTTTGCAGCCCGAGCTGGCCTGGACGCAGAAGCTGGTGGGCATGTGCTGAGTGAGTGAGACAAGCAAGATGAGCACCAACACCCCCTCCCAACTTCAATCCCTGTTCTCCCTGCAGGGCCGCGTGGCCCTGGTCACAGCGGGCGCCAGCGGCATTGGCCAGGCCTTGGCCATCGGCCTGGCGCAAGCGGGCGCCGATGTGGCCATCACCCGCCACAGCCAGAGCAGCGAGGACACCGAGGCGGCGGTGCGGGCCCTGGGCCGCCAATGCCTGGTGATCGCCACCGACCTGGCCCGGCCCGAGGCGCCGGCCGAAGTGCTGGCCCAAACCCTGAAGCACTACGGGCGCATCGATGTGCTGGTGAACAACGCCGGCATCATCCGCCGCGCGCCGGCCGCCGAGGTGCGCGACGAAGACTGGGACGCCGTGCTGGACCTGAACCTCGACTCCGCCTGGCGCCTGTGCCAAGGCGCCGGCCGCCAGATGCTGGAGCAGGGCAGCGGCCGCATCATCAACATCGCTTCGCTGCTGAGCCTGCAGGGCGGCATCCGCGTGCCGGCCTACGCCGCGGCCAAGCATGCGCTGCTGGGCCTGACCCGCGCTCTGGCCAACGAATGGGCCGGTCAGGGCGTGGGCGTGAACGCGATTGCCCCGGGCTATATCGAAACCGCCAACACCGCGCCGCTGCGCGCCGACCCCGAGCGCAGCCGCCAGGTGATGGAGCGCATCCCGGCCGGCCGCTGGGGCCAGGCCGAAGACCTGGTGGGCGCGGCGGTGTTTTTGGCCTCGCCGGCCTCGGCTTACGTACACGGCCAGCTCTTGGTCGTTGATGGCGGCTGGATGGCCCGCTAAGCACCGGCCGCAAAGCCCCCGAACCCCCATCCAACCCGCCCGCAGCCGCAGTGCTGCGGCGCCCCATGCCTGAACGAGACATGACGACCACCGCTTCTGTTGTTGAACACCCTGAGGCCAGCGCGGCCAGCACGATGCAGCCCTCCATGGTGGTGCGCGCCGAGCAGGCGATCGTGGCCGCTTGCGCCCAGTTGGGCCGCTGCCTGCAGCAGCTGGGCCCGCAGTTCCCGGGCGACACCAGCAGCGGCAATGTGTTTGCGCCGGCGGTCTGGCCCGATGAGCCGGACGGCGTCAACAGCAGCTGGACGGCGGGTTTTTGGACCGGCCTGCTCTGGATGGCGCATGAGCTGAGCTGCGATGCCCGCTTTGGCACGGCCGCAGCCGCCCAGCTGGAGGGTTACTCGCGCAGACTGGAGCGGCGCTTTGTGGTGGACCACCACGACCTGGGTTTTCTCTTCATGCCCTCTTGCGTGGCGGCGCTGCGCCAGGGGCCGCAGCCTCTGGCCCACGCCACGGCCTTGCAAGCGGCGGCCTTGCTGATGACGCGCTACTTGCCGCGCGCCGGCGTGGTGCAGGCCTGGGGCCGGCTGGAAGACCCGGCCCAGCGCGGCCGCATCATCATCGACTGCCTGCTCAACCTGCCCCTGCTGCACTGGGCCGCGGGGCAGGGCGGCGCGGCCGAGATGCGCGAGGCCGCCATCAGCCACGCCCAGCGCTCGCGTGAATACCTGGTGCGGCCCGACCACAGCAGCTTCCACACTTTCCACTTCGACCCCGAGACCGGCGCGCCTCGGCATGGCACCACGGCCCAAGGCGCTTCGGACCAATCCTGCTGGGCGCGCGGCCAGGCCTGGGGCTTGTACGGCTTCTCGCTCAACCACCGCTGGGTGCCGGAGCAGGGCTTTCTGCAAACGGCCTGCCAGTTGGCCGACCACTTCCTGGCCCTGCTGCCCGAGCATGGCATTGCGTGCTGGGACATGAGCTTCCCGCCCGAGGCGGGCGAGCCCTGGGACAGCTCGGCCAGCGCGATTGCGGCCTGCGGCCTGATGGACATTGCCGAGCAGCTGCCCGCGGCCGAGGCCGAGCGAGCCCAAGCCTACCGCCAGGCGGCCGACCGCATCCTCGACGGCCTGCTGCGCCACTGCGCCGGCTGGGACGCGCCCGGCAACGCCTTGCTGCGCCACGGTGTCTACAGCAAGCCCGATGGCTTGGGCGTGGACGAGGCCAGCCTGTGGGGCGACTTCTTCTTCCTCGAAGCCCTGGCCCGCCGCGCCCGGCACTGGACACCGTTCTGGCATCCCGTTTTGGCACCCCCAAGCACCACCCCGTGAACTGAGCTGCAAGCAAGCGCCCGCTAGTTTTTCGTTCTTTTCTTCTCCCTTTCCCTGCTTCCCGTTCGACCTTTCTCCTTCCACCGTCCCTCGTTTCGCTGCGCAGATCAGATCAAAACCTACACTGGAGACACGACCATGCGACCCTCGACTCAGACTTTGTTTGCCCCTCGTTCCGCTTCGGCTTTCCCGACCGTGCCGCACGCCGTGGCGATCGCCGCCGCCAGCTTCCTGGCCCTGGCCGCCGGCAGCGCCGCTGCGCAAAGCACGGCTCCCGCTGCAGCGCCCGAGGCCAAGCCGGTGCAGAACCAGCTGGACACGGTGGTGATCAGCGGCATCCGCGCGTCCAAGGAAAAGTCGCTGAACGCCAAGCGTTTCGCCGATGGCGTGACCGAGGTGGTGAGCGCCGAAGACATCGGCAAGATGCCGGACAAGAACGTGGCCGATGCGCTGCAGAAGCTGCCGGGCGTGACCACCACCGCCGGCAGCGGCGGCCAGGGCGGCTATGACGAGAACGACCGGGTCAGCATGCGCGGCACCAACCCCAGCCTGTCGCTGACCACCATCAACGGCCACAGCGTGGCTTCGGCCGATTGGGATCCGGGCGACCAGATCGCCGGCGGCACGGGCTCCAACAGCTCGGGTGCGGCGCGCAGCGTCAGCTTCCTGCTGCTGCCTTCGGAAATCGTCAGCCAGGTGGTGGTGCGCAAGAGCGCCTCGGCCGACCAGCTCGAGGGCGGCGTGGCCGGCTCGGTGGACATCATCACCCGCCGCCCGCTGGAATTCAAAAAGCGCTTTTCGGCCGAGATCGGCTTGCAAGGCGTGTACGCCGACCAGGCCGGCAAGACCGACCCGCAGTTCAACGCCTTGTTCAACTGGAAGAACGAGGCCAACGACACCGGTGTGATGTTGCAGGTGTTTGACCAGACCCGCCACATCCGCCGCGATGGCCAGTCCGAGATCACCTGGGCCCGCCTCTCGCCCGCCACGCCCGCCGGCCAGGCCAACAGCGGCCAGCTGGGCAACAAGCTCTACATCAGCGGCCTGATCAACAGCCTGTTCGAGCAAAAGCGCCAGCGCCAGGGCGCGGTGCTGGGCGCCGAGTTCAAGGTCTCGCCGGACCTGACGGTCAACCTCGACGCCTTCCACAGCGAGCTCAAGGCCAGCTACACCAACACCCGCTTCTTTGTGCGCCCCGGCAACTCGGTGTCCGCCAGCGGCGGCGTGGTGCCCAGTGAAGTGAGCCTGGACGGCGATCGCATCAACGCCGCGCGTTTCAACAACACCGGCAATGCCATGGGCGCGCAGCTGGAGACGCAGGCCAACCCGTTGGCCGCCTCCAAGACCCAGTACCTGAACGCCGACTTCAACTACCGCGCCAGCGAGGCGCTGAGCTTCAAGGGCCAGGTGGGCCACACCCGCGCGCAGGGTGACACCTTCCTGTACTGGAACTACGCCTTCATGCCCAACACGGCCACGGCCTACAGCTTCCAGGGCATGGACAAGCCGGTGCAAGTGAGCCTGCCCAATGGTTTTGACGGCAGCAAGCTGAGCTATCTGCCCGGCAACTCCGGCGCCGACAACAGCTTCAGCCAGCAGCGCAGCAAGGACCGCGAGAACTACGGCCAGATCGACGGCGAGTACCGCTTCGCCGAGAGCAGCCTGATCTCGGCCCTCAAGTTTGGCGCCCGATTCGCCGAGCATGAGCGCGAAGGCAGCCGCCCGGTCAAGGGTGCCGCTGCGATGAACGCCACAAAGAACGGCCAGGTTGCACTGACCAGCCTGCCGGCCTGGGGCGGCGCCAGCTTCCCCGGCAACTTTGGCAACGGCCTGGGCGGCAACCCCGGCGGCGTGGGCGTGCCCCTGATCGACCCGGCGGCGGTGGTGGCCTGGTCGGACGCCAACTTCTCGGCCGACCCGGTGTTCAACCGCCCGGTGTCCGGCGTGTTCACGGTGAAAGAAAACGTCAGCGCGGCCTACGGCCTGGCCAAGCTGGCGCGCGACGACTGGCGCGCCGAGTTCGGCCTGCGCCTGGTGCGCACCCGCACGCAAGTCACCACCAACACCGGCGTGCCCTGCGGCGCCGTCACCGCCAGCAATGGCCTGACCTACGGCAGCCCGGCCCAGGCCGAGGCCTGCAAGGGCTTTGTGCCCGAGGGCGCCAGCCTGGTGACCGGCTCGCGCTTCGGCAACTTCTACATCAAGAGCACCGAGAGCACCGACACCCAGGCCCTGCCCAGCGCCAGCCTGAGCTACGACTTGAGCGACAAGCTGCTGCTGCGCGTGGCGGCGGCCAAGGTGATGGCTCGCCCGGACTACAGCGCCCTGGGCTCGACGCTGAGTGCCTTTGCCTACAACCCGGCCAACAACCCGCCGTCCACGGCGGCCGGTGGCAACGCCGAGCTGAAGCCCGTGGTGGCCAAGAACTACAACCTCGGCCTGGAGTGGTACTTCGCGCGCCGCTCGGTGCTGTCGGCGCAAGTGTTCATGATGGACTTCGACTCGCTGATCGGCGCGGGCAGCTCCATGCAGCAGCAGCTGAACACGGCCATCCCGGTGGCCCTGGGCGGCCCGGCCGTGGTGCCCACCCTGGTCAGCTCGCCGGCGGCCACCACCGGCCGTTCGCGCGGCCTGGAGCTGGGCTATGAGCAGCCGGTCTGGGGCGGCTTTGGCGTGACAGCCAACTACACCTACGCCAATGCCAAGGAAGCCAACGGCAACGCGATGCTGGGTGCGTCCAAGAACAGCTACAACCTGGGCGCCTACTACGAAGACGAGGTCTTCAGCGCCCGCCTGGCGTATGCGCACCGCAGCGCCTCGCGCGTGGGCTTGTACGGCCTGTCGCAGAACTATCTGGCGGCTTCGGGCACGCTGGCTGCGTCGGCCAACTACAAGCTCAACGACACGGTGACCCTGACCTTTGAAGGCCTGAACCTCAACAAGCCGGTGACCCGCTTCTACAACGCGGCCAATGCCACCGTGCCTTTTGATGCGACCACCGCGCTGTACAGCAGCGGCCGCCAGTTCTACGTCGGTTTGCGCCTGAAGTATTGATGTTGGGTGCGGGCGCTGCCGCCGGTGCATCAGGCCGGCGGCGGCGCCTTTTTTGTCTTCTGTTGTTCCTCTTTCAATCTCGGCGCTGAATCGAGTGATGCTTTGATCGAGCCAGCGCCGCGCTCATGCCATGCAGTCCCCCAGCGCTTCTCCTACCTCTTCCCCCTCGACCTTTGCCGTCTGCGGCGATGACTTTGTGCTGAACGGCCAGCCCGTGCAGCTGCTGTCCGGCGCGCTGCATTACTTCCGCGTGCTGCCCGAGCAGTGGGAAGACCGCCTGCTCAAGCTCAAGGCCTTGGGCCTGAACACGGTGGAGACCTACGTGGCCTGGAACCTGCACGAGCCGCGGCCGGGCGAGTTCTGCTTCGAGGGCGGGCTGGACCTGGTGGCTTTTGTGCAGCTGGCCCAGCGCCTGGGCCTGTGGGTGATCGTGCGGCCCGGGCCTTACATCTGCGCGGAGTGGGAGTTCGGCGGCCTGCCGGCCTGGCTGCTGGCGGACAGTGATATGGCCTTGCGCTGCAGCCACCCGCCCTATTTGGCGGCGGTGGACCGCTTCTTTGCCGCGCTGCTGCCTCTTCTTGCGCCGCTGCAGATCACCGAAGGCGGCCCCATCCTGGCCATGCAGGTGGAGAACGAATACGGCAGCTACGGCAGCGACAAGGACTACCTGGCCTGGACCGAGGCCAGCCTGCGCCGCCACGGCGTGCGCGTGCTGCTCTTCACCTCGGACGGCCCGACCGATCACATGCTGACCCACGGCAGCTTGCCGCATCTGCTCAAGACCGGCAACTTCGGCTCGCGCGTGCCCTCGGAGCTGGCCAAGCTGCGCGAGCACCAGCCTCGCGGCCCGCTGATGTGCATGGAGTTCTGGAACGGCTGGTTCGACCACTGGGGCGAGCCCCACCACACCCGCGACGGCGAAGACGCCGCCCGCTGCCTGGGCCAGATCCTGGAGGCGGGCGCTTCGGTCAACATCTTCATGGTGCACGGCGGCACCAGCTTCGGCTTCATGAACGGGGCCAATACCGACCTCAAAACCGGGGCCTACCAGCCCACGGTCAACAGCTACGACTACGACGCGCCCCTGGCCGAGGACGGCAGCGTGACACCCAAATTCATCGCCATGAAGGCGGTGATCCTGGCCCATCTGCGCGCGCAAGCGCAGGCCCGCGGCCTGCCGGCGCCCGATTTGCCACCGCTGCCGCCCGAGGCGCCGCGCTTCGATCGGCAAGGCCTGGCCCTGGCGCCATGCCAGCCCTGGTTCGAGGCCTTGCAGGACATGGTGCCCACGCGTGTTGACGTGTGCCCGCGCAGCATGGAGCAGCTGGGGCAGGACTACGGCTTCACGTTCTACCGCTGCCGGGTGCGCCACCCGAAAGGGCCGGTGACGCTGTCGGTGCAGGCGGTGCATGACCGCGCCCAGGTGTTTGTGGATGGCCGGCCCGTGGGCCTGCTGGAGCGCAACGGGCCCTTGAGCCTGGCGCTGGATTGGCCCGGCGGCGAGGCCACGCTGGAGCTGCTGGTCGAGAACCAGGGCCGGGTCAACTACGGCCCGCAGCTGCACGACCGCAAGGGTTTGCTCGGCTGGGTGCGCCTGAGCATCAATGTGCTGCAGCGCTGGGAGCACTTCGCCTTGCCCCTGGCCGAGCTGCCGGCGGGCGCCACGCAGGTGCGCGAACCAAGCTCGGTGCAGAGCGGCCTGCCGCAGTTCTTCAGCGCCGACTTTGAGGTGGACGAGCCGGGTGACTGCTTTGTGCGCCTGAACGGCGGTCACAAGGGCCAGGTCTGGATCAACGGCTTCAACCTTGGCCGGCACTGGGTTTGCGGGCCGCAGCTGGCGCTCTACCTGCCCTGGCCGCTGCTGCGCCAAGGCCGCAACACGCTGACCGTGCTGGAGCTGCAGCCCGAGGCCGGCCAGGCCTTGAGCGCCGACTTCTGCGCCCGCCTGCCGCAGGCGGGCGAGGTGGTGGACATGGCGCCAACGCTGGCGGAGCTGTGGTGATGGATGAGTTGTTCGTCACGCCCGCACGCGGCCGGCCCAGCATGCCGCTGCCTGAAGCGCTGATGCGCTTTTATGTGCAGCAGGTGGAGGCGGGCATGAGCGTCACCCAGGCCTGCCGCCACGGCCGTTTCTCGGACACGACCTTTTACCGCTGGCGCCAGCTGCTGGCCGCGCAGGTGCCGGCGGCCAGCGCTGCCAAGGGCTGAGCTCAGCGCTGCAGCCGGAAGCGAGCCTCGAAGGAGCGCCCGGCCGATTGCGCCACATTGACCTGTAGCTGCACCGTGGGCGCCAGGCGCAGCACAGTGATGCCGGGGCTGCTGGCCAGCACGGCGCTGGCGGCGCGCTGAAGATCCAGAGTGATGCTGCCGGTGTTGACCTGGGTGGGGTCGGCCACGCTGAGGGCCAGCTCATCGCCGCTCTCGCGCATCAGCACCGAGGCCTTGGCGCTGCTGGTCAGCAGGGGTTTGCCGTCGAGGTTCAGCGTTTTGCTGCCATTGGTCAGGAAGTTCGCGCCCACCAGGCCGAGGCTGCTGTCCCGCACGGCCAGCATGTCGGTGCTGCGCGCCAGGATCTTGAGCGTGGGCTGGGCGGCATAGGCGGCCGTCTGCGCGGCGCTGCGGCCGGGCAGGATGACATAGCTGTAGTTGGCGGCCGTGGGCTTGATGCCGTGGGGCAGGGCCAGGCTCAGGTAATGGGCGCTGACGCTGTCGGCCGCCTCTTGCGATTTGATGGCCTTCCAGTTGCCGCTGCGCGTCTCGCGCAAGGCCTGCACGGTGGGCCGGTCGGGGAAGACATAGCCGATGTCCGCGCCCGCCTGGCTGCCGGCCAGATGGGCCCAGGCGGCGCCGCTGAAGCTTTGCGACCAGCCCGGTGTGCTCGGCTGCAACTGGCCGCCCACGGTCAGCGCATTGCTGCCGGCGGGGTTGAGCTTGCGGTTCTCGACCACGGTCTCCACGGCCAGGCTGTTGCCGCTGCTGATGGCCGCGCCCAGGGCGAAGATCTTGTCGCCGAACAGGAACCAGGCCTTCTTGCCCTTGAGCGAGCTGCCGGTCACGTTGAGCGCACCGAAGTCCAGCGTGGCGATGGCGTAGCGGCCTTCGAGCTGGGCGCCGCCGACCCAGTTGCTGGTGTTCTTGATCAGGGCCCAGTTCTTGAGGGCGGCGCTGCTGCGGTCGGTGGTGGTGCCGGCCAGACGCAGCAGGTCGACCGTGGCCCAGTAGTCGCCATCAAAGGCTTGCTGGTCGGCGTTGTGCAGGCTGCTCATGCCCATGCCGGTCCACCAGGGGCGCAGGTTCTCGCCATTGCCCGATTCGTAGGCGCTGATGCGGTTGGAGAACAGGCTCAGATCGAAGCTGAAATCGGCGTGGCGCAGCACGGCGCGGTCCATGCTGGCAAAGACCTGGGCGCCGGCGCGCTCCGGCGCAGGCGTGATGCCGGTGTCGGCTTGCAGGCTGTGCAGCAGGCTGATTTCGTGGAGCGAGAATTTGGCGCAGGCGCTCTCCGGGCTCAGGGTCTGGCCGCTGTAGCAGCTCGGGCCCAGATAGCGGTTGCGCTGCAGCCAGCCCTTGACCATTTCCTTGAGCGGCTGCGCCTGGGCCGCAGGCGCGCCCTCGGCCAAGCGCAGCAGCGAGCCCATCAGGCTGCGGCCGGCGGAGTGGTTGCTGGAACTGCGCCGGGCGATGGCACGGCCGCGCACCGAGTCGGCCATGGCGCCGTCGCGCACCAGGGGGCGGAAGGCGCGCTCGGTCCAGTCGTAGACATGGCTGAGCTCCGGGTCGTCCGGCGCCCAGAGGCTGCCGTTCAAGAGCAGCAGCAGGCGCGAGAGGCTGTCCAGCATCACCAGGCCGTAGCTGCCGGTGTAGGCCACATAGTTGTGCTGGATGAAGGAGCCGTCGGCGTAGAAGCCATCGCCCTGGGTGACATCGGGCAGGGTCTGGCTGATGGCGTCGCGGGCGTGGCGCAGGCGCTCGTCCGAGTCGCCGAGCGCGCCGCGCACGCCGATGATCAAGGCCTTGTCCAGGCGATTGGCGCCGGTCTCTTCCAGGCTGGGCTGGTTGCCGCGGTAGGTGGCGTCGGGCACGTAGAAGTCCACGCTGGCCAGGTAGCGCTCGCGTTCGGTCGCGCTGAGCTCTGCGTGCATGACCGTGAGGATGCTGGTCAGGGCCTGAGGCGCGCCGATCTCCCAATCCCACCAGTTGCCGTAGCGGGCGAGGCCGGGGCGGTAGCGGTTGGCGTGCATCCAGGCCAGGCCGTCCTGGATGGCTTCGGCCAGGTCTGTGCGGCCTTGGAGCCGCGAGCCCGGCGAGGCGTAGGCGCGCGCCATCAGCAGCAGGCGCGCGTAGTGGCTGGTCAGCACCGAGGCGTCGCTGCTGCTTTGCAGGTCGGGCCACAGGCCGGGCGTGGTGCTGGCCAGGTTCATGTTTTGCCAGTGCAGCTCGGCCTTGTCGGCCAGCTCTGTCGCGGCGGCCTGCCACTCGGGCAAGGTGGGCGCAGCGCGGCCGGCGCCGGTGAGTTGCTGCTGCCAGCGCGTGCGCAGCTCGGCATAGCTGCTGCTGTCTTGGGCATGCGCGCCCTGCAGGGTCAGGCTGCAGGCCAGGGCCAGCAGGGTGGGGCGCCAGAAGCTTGGGCGCGGAATCGTTGGGGTCATGGTCTCGTCTCCTCAGTGATGGCCTGCGGGTATGTTGTAGGCATGTTATTTGAGGTGAACGTTAACAGTTTGCGCACGACGCAAAGCTAGGGTTGTCGCCAGGGCCTCCAGGGCCTCCAGTTGGCCTGGGGCCCCGTGCGGGCTTATTCGCTCTTGGCGGCCGGCAGATCCTTGGGCGCGCCGAACATGAAGCAGTCGATGAAGCTGAAGTAGAGCGAGGCGTAGAACACCGTCGTCAGCAGCAGACCCGCCGGCATGGCGACCAGGGCCACGTACTGGCCCAGACCCAGAACGCCGAGCAAGACGCTCAACACGCCCGACAAACCCAGGACCGCGCTGGCCCAGAGCAAGGCGTTGTAGGCAAAAGCGCCCTTGTTGCGCCAGACGCCCAGGGTGCTGGAGAACAGCGCCTGCAGCAGACCTTGGCCGCCCCAGTGCACCAGGGCTGGTGCGTGCCAGAAGGGGATCGACACCAGGCCGGCCAGGCCCAGACGGGTGACGGCGCCCCAGAACAGGCGCGGGTCGGACGTGACGGCTTCAATCTCGGCGGCCGGTGCCTCCTTGCCCATCAGCACCTGCAACTGCTCCAGCGTGCCGCCGTCCACCCATTCGGACAGCAGGCTGATGCCGACCGTGGCCAGGGCATAGAGGGCGCCCAGCATCAGCTGGGTGTTGCGCCGCTCCCGGGTCAGGCGCAGCGGCGCCAGGAAGACCGCGGCTGTTGGTGTTTTTTCCTGCAGAACCAGGTGGGTGGCCAACATGAAGCCCAGGGACAGCAAGGGCACGGCCATCAGCACCATGACGATGCCGACGCCGGGCAGCAGCAGCAAGGCGAAGGCCAGGAACACAAATGTGGCGAACAGGCTTGCCAGGGCCATGGGGCGGCGCTGGAAGACTTTCATGCCATGCCGTATCCACAGCTGGCCATTGCGGGCGGGCACGGTCTGCAGATGCAGGACCATGGGGTTGGTGGGGCGACTGGCTTCGCTCATTCCGTCAGATCACTCGATGTTGGGTGGGGGATGCGGCCTCAGGCCGGCAGCGCATGCCAGGCACGCGCGATGCGTTCGCGCAGCACGCGCTCGAAATGGGCTGGGTCGTGGGGCTTGAGCATGCTGGCTTGGCGCGGCAGGTACACATCCCAGAGCCGCGAGATCCAGAAGCGCAGAGCCGCGGCACGCAGCAGGCCCGGCAGCAGGCGGTGTTCGGTGCCGCTCAAGGGGCGCACGGTTTCATAGGCTTGCACAAAGGCCTGGGCGCGGGCTTCGTCGAGGCGGCCGCTGGCCAGGTCGATGCACCAGTCGTTCAGGCACACGGCCAGGTCGAAGAGCCAGGTGTCAACGCCGGCGAAGTAGAAATCGAAGAAGCCGCTCAAGCGCTCGCGCCCGGGCAGGGTCTGGACACCGGCCTCCTGCGGCACCGGCTCGAACATCACGTTGTCGCGGAACAGATCGGCGTGGATGGGGCCGCGCGGCAAGTCCGCATAGCCGGCCGAGGCGGCCAGCTGCTGCTGGTAGGCCAGCTCGCTGCTGAGCAGCTCTGCTTGTTCCGGCGCCAGAAAGGGCAGGATCACGGGCACGGTCTCATTCCACCAGGCCAGGCCGCGCAGATTGGCTTGCTGCAGGGGGAAATCCTGGCCGGCCAGATGCATGCGGGCCAGCTCGGCGCCGACTTGCTGGCAGTGGTGCAGGTCGGGCGCCAGCTGGTGGCCGCCGCGCAGCTTGTTGACCACGGCGGCCGGCTTGCCTTGCAGCTCGAAGAGGATGGTGCCGCTGGCATCGGCCTGCGGGTCCGGCACGGCCAGGCCGCGCGTGGCCAGGTGTTTCATCAGCTGCAGGTAGAAGGGCAGCTGCTCGAAGCTCAGGCGCTCGAACAGGGTCAGCACAAACTCGCCGCGCTCGGTGCTCAGGAAATAGTTGGTGTTCTCGATGCCGGCGCCGATGCCGCGCAAGCCCAGCACCGCACCCAGGTTCAGGCGCTTGCTCAGGGCTTGAGCCTGATCCAGCGTCACTTCAGTAAATACAGCCATGTCAGCACTGCCGGAGCAGGAAGGGTGAAGCCGCAGCGCCGGGCCGGTGCCTCGGAGGCCGGCCGGCGCGCAGTCTTCAGAAGTTGAAGAGGTTCCAGACGCGTTTGCCGCCGCCGCCGCGGGTCGAGCCCGGGCCGGCCGACAGGTCGCGGCCGCCATCGACCATGAGGATTTCGTAGCCGGGCAAATTGCTGTTCTTGGGCTGGACCGTGACCTTCTGGGTCTGGCCTCGCACCCGCGTCTCTTCGATACGGGTGCTGTCGTCCTCGATCACAGCAACGCTCACACGGGCGTCGGCCGCGCCTGCCGCGGCAGTTGTCGGGGCACTTGCCAGGGCGGATTCGGGCGCCTGGGTAGGCTTCGCCGGCGCCGGATCGGCGGCTTGGGCCACGGCACTCAGCAGGGCCAGGACGGCCGGCAGTGATCGAAACCAAAAGGTCGAGGAGTTCATGTTTGCATTCTAGGGCCGGGGGCCCGGCGCCGCTGTCGGCAGGGTCGCTGCCCAGGCCGCGCGGTCGCGGTTGTCTTTGCCTAACCCGCAGTTCGCACAGTGCTTGTTCGGGCGCGCGGTTTTGCGCTAGGATGCGGCCCTGTTGGTGCTCGTGGGACTCCCAAAAGTCCTGCAGTTAAACGGGAATCAGTAGATGCAAGCCGTCCATTCGGACCTTGCCTGACTGAGCTGCCCCCGCAACGGTGCGTGAACGAAGCGGCCTGGCCTAGCGCCAAGCCGGCCTCAGGGTTCATCTCAAGCCACTGGATGTTGTTGTTTGCATCTGGGAAGGCGATGGACTCGATTTCACCAGCCCGGATACCGGCCAACGAAGCGGTGCGCCGCAGCCCTTGGGCTGCCGCACCATGTGGCGAAAACCTGCGGGGAAGCGGGCGATCGCGCTGTTTCGGTGTCTCTACCCATGGATTCCTCCCCCTCCTAGGCCCTGATCGGGTCTGAGTTTCAGGTCTTCGCTCGCCGTGCCTTGTGGCGCAGCCAGCCGGGATCGGCCTCGTCCTTGGCGCTCGTTCGCCTGCGGATTGCGGCCGGTCGGCTGAAGCTGCCGCATGGCCGCTCGCGCCCCGCGCCTCGCGCCTGTGGGCGCGCCGGCCCTGGCTAAGCCCGCTCCCACCCTGTCTTGAATTTCCCTCGCTGACGCGTGCGTCCGGCCCTGGCCGTGGCTTGCGCGTTGCTTCGCCTTGCGCGGCCGTCCGCCGCGCTGCCTTCTCGTCTCTTCACCCACCTTCATTTGCCGGAGCTGCCGCCATGCACATCGAACCCGGGCTGATCGCCCCCGCCAAGCTGACCCTGGCCGCCGCCGTGGCCGGCCCCTTGCTGCTGGCTTATCTGCCGCCGCTGTTCAAGCAGCCGGCCCTCTTGCTGCGCACCCTGCTGGCGGCGCTGTTCTTTTCGCTGTTCATGCAGGCCTTCCATATGAAGGCCGGGCCGTCCGAGCTGCATTTCCTCGGCGCCATGCCGCTCTACCTGAGCTTCGGCTTTGTGCCGACGCTCTTGGGCCTGGCCCTCGGCCTGCTGCTGCAAGGCCTGGTGTTCGAGCCGCAGGATCTCGTGCATCTGGCGGTCAACTCGCTCTCGCTGATGCTGCCGCTGATGGCCGTGCATTACGGCCTGGCCCAGCGCCTGGTCCACGGCGAGCGGCCCATCACCGTCAAGACCCTGCTGCAACTGGACAGCGCCTACTACGGCGGCGTGATCGCCATGGTGGGCTTCTGGCTGGCCATCGGCCAGGGTGAGACCAGCGTGGTCGAGTGGGCGCGCTTTGCCTTGGCCTACGCGCCGGTCGTGCTGCTGGAGCCCGTGGTGACGCTGGGCACGCTGTGGCTGCTGCGCCCGGCCGGCTTGCTGCGCCGCCAGGCGTTCGCCGCGCTGTGCTTCGCGCCCTCGGCCAGCCGCGCATGAGCGAGGCGCGAGCCGAGCCCGGCACGGTCTGGTTCGTCGGCGCCGGCCCGGGCGACCCGGACCTGATCACGGTCAAGGGCCGCGCTCTGATCGAGCGCGCCGGCGCCATCCTGTTTGCCGGCTCCCTGGTCGACGAGGCGGCCACGCGCTGGGCGCCGCCGGGTTGCGAGATCGCCGACTCGAAAGGCATGACGCTGGACCAGATGTCGGCCTGGCTGATCGAGCGCGCCGCGTGCCACGACACCGTGCTGCGTCTGCAGACCGGCGACCCGGCGCTCTACGGCGCGCTGATGGAGCTGGTTCAGCCGCTCGATGCGGCCGGCGTGCCGCTGCGTGTGGTGCCGGGCGTGTCTTCGGCCATGGCCTCGGCCGCGGCGGCGGTGGAGACCTTCACCCTGCCGGAGCTGACGCAGACGGTGATCTTCACCCGCGTGGCCGGGCGCACGCCCATGCCGGCGGGCGAGGACCTGGCGGCCCTGGCCGCGCACCGCTGCACCTTGTGCATCTTTCTGTCCATCACCTTGCTGGGCCAGCTCACGGCCGAGCTGCGCGCGGCCGGCTGGGCCGAGGACGCGCCCATCCTGGTGGTGCACAAGGCCTCCTGGCCGGGCGAGGAGCAGATCCTGCGCGCCACCCTGGCCGATGTGAAACAGCGCTGCCGCGAGGCCGGCATCGTCAGCCAGTCCATGGTCATCGCCAGCCCGACCCTGGGCTCGCGCCACTGGCCCGAGCTGGCCAAGTCCAAGCTCTACGACCCCAGCTTCACCCACCGCTTCCGCCGCGCCAGCGAGCCGGCCCAGCCCGAACTCTGAGGCGAACTCACCATGTCAATCACCCCGAACGAAACCATCCTGCTGGTCGGCCACGGCTCGCGCGAAGCCGGCGCCAACGACGAGATCGAGGCCTTTGCCCAGCAATGGCGCCAGCGTCAGCCGGGCTGGCGCATCGAGGTCTGCTTCATCGAATTTGCGCCGGTGATGTTGCACAGCGGCCTGCGCCGCGCCGCCGCCGGCGCGCAGCGCGTGCTGGTGCTGCCGCTGATCCTCAATGCCGCGGGGCATGTGAAGATGGACATCCCGCAGGCCATCGACAGCGCGCGTCTGGACTGCCCTGGCACGCAGTTTCTCTATGCCCCGCATCTGAGCGCCTGCGACCCCATCCTCGCCCTGCTCAAGCGCCGCCTGCGCCAGGCCATGATGAGCCTGGACATGCCCGACCCGCGCAACACCGGCGTGGTGCTGCTGGGCCGCGGCGCCTCGGACCGCCAGGCCAATGGCGATGTGGCCAAGATGGCGCGCTGGCTGCTGGAGGAGGGCGACCATGAGCTGGTCGATGTGGCCTTCACCGGCATCACCCATCCGCGTCTGGAGCGGGTGGTGCAGCGGCAAAGCCAGCAGCTGATGACGCAGATCGTCGTCTTGCCTTACTACCTGTTCAGCGGCACCTTGATCAGCCGCATCGAGCGCCAGGTCGAGCATCTGCGCCTGCAGTACCCGCAGCTGCGTTTTGCCCTGGCCGATTATTTCGGGGCCGAGCGCGAGATCTTCGAGCTTCTGGAGCAGCGCGCCGCCGACCTGCGCGCCGGCGCCCCGGCCGCCCTGATGCCTTGCGACGGCTGCAAGTTCCGCGAGATCGCCGTCAGCCTGGGCCATGGCGGCCATCACCATGGGCCGGAGCCGCATGTGCACGATCACGACCATGGGCATGACCATTCGCATGCGCACGACCACGCGCATTCGCATGACCACGCTCATGACCACAGCCACGCGCACGGTCATGAGCACCATCACCACCATCATCACCCCCACGACGACCATGCCCACGGGCATGCGCCGGCATGAGCGTCCACGCCCAGGGCAACACCGTCACCGAGCAGCTGACCGCGGCCGGGCGGGCCATCGAGCATGACTCCTTCGCGGTGATCGACACCGAGGTCGGTCCGCACGGCTACGACGCGCTGCAGTGGCCGGTGGTGCGCCGCATGATCCACGCCAATGCCGACTTCGATTTCAACGGCCTGACGGACTTTCACCCGCAGGCGGTCGAGGCCGGCATCGCCGCCATTCTTGCCACGGGCGGGCGCGCGCCCAGCCGTGTGGTGGCCGATGTAGAGATGATTTGCGTCGGCCTTTCGCGCCCGCGCCTGGCTCACTTCGGCATCCGCACGCACCAATTCATCAGCGATGCCGATGTCATCCAGGCGGCCACCGAGCAGGGCACGACCCGCGCCGTGCAGGCCATGCGCAAGGCCCAGGCCCAAGGCCTGCTGGACGGCGCCATCGTCGGCATCGGCAATGCGCCCACAGCCCTGATCGAGCTGGTGCGCCTGATCCGCGAGCTGGGCGTGCGGCCGGCCCTGGTGGTCGGCATGCCGGTCGGTTTTGTCTCGGCGGCCGAGAGCAAGGACTTGATGGCCGAGCTGCATGAGGTGCCCTGGATCATCATCCGCGGCCGCAAGGGCGGCTCCACCCTGGTGGTGGCGGCCATCCATGCGCTGCTGGGCCTGGCCGAGGCGCGCGAGCGCGAGACCTTGAATCAGGAGCCGCACTCGCCATGATGGACAAGACCGTCAAGCGCGGCACCCGCACCGGCTTCACCACCGGCGCCTGCTCGGCTGCGGCCGCGCGGGCGGCCGTGCTGGGCCTGGTGCACGGTGCCGTGCCCGAGACGGTGGAATGCCTGCTGCCGAACGGGCAGCGCGTCAGCTTCGCGGTGCAGGACGGCCGCTGCGAGGGCGAGGGCCTGGCCCGTGTCGCCCATGCCATGGTCATCAAGGACGCCGGCGACGACCCCGACTGCACCGACAAAGCCCATCTGACGGCCGATGTCAGCCTGCGCCCGGAACTGCAGGGTCAGGTCTTGCTGGCCGGCGGCTTCGGCGTTGGCACGGTGACCATGCCGGGCCTGGGCCTGGCGGTGGGTGGCCCGGCCATCAACCCGGTGCCGCGCCGCAATATCGAGGACAACGTGCGCGAGGTGGGCCAGAGCCTGCTCGATGAGCTGGGCCTGGAGGTCTGCATCTCGGTGCCGCAAGGCCTGGAGATGGCCAAGAAAACGCTCAACGCGCGACTGGGCATCCTCGGCGGCATCTCCATCCTGGGCACCACCGGCATCGTCAAGCCCTACTCGACGGCGGCCTACCGGGCCAGCGTGGTGCAGGGCGTGCAGGTCGCCGGAACCACGGGAGCCGGCATGGTGGCCCTGACCACCGGCGGCCGCACCGAGAAGTTCGTCATGGCCGAATACCCGGAGCTGCCGCAAGCCTGCTTTGTGCAGATGGGCGACTTCCTGCGCTATGCGCTGGACGCGGCGGTCAAGGCTCGCCTGGACCATGTGGTGATCGGCGGCATGGTGGGCAAGCTGACCAAGATCGCCCAGGGCGAGACCATCACCCACGCCGGCCGCGCCGAGGTGGACACCGGCCTGCTGGCCGAGCTCTGCGCCGGCATCGGCGTGCCGGCCGAGGTCTGCGAGGACATCCGCAACGCCGAAACCGCCCGCTATGCCAGCGAGCGCGTCGAGGCCCTGGGCCTGGTGCTGGAGTTCCACCAGGCCCTGGCCGAGCGCGTGGTGCAGACCCTGATGGGCCGCTACCCGGGCAAGTTCCGCCTGACCGTGCTGGTCTGCGATTTCGAGGGCCGCAAGCTGGCCGAGGCGGCCAGCCATTGAAGACCACTCAGATGACAGACATGACGATTTCTGAAACCCACACCCATGCGCCGCGCCCGCCGCAGGGCGAAGACACCCGCTACGAAGGCCAGCGCTTCAGCGGCCGGCGCTGCCAGGTGATCGGCGTGCTGGACGATGGCGCGGCCAGCCTCAGCGCGGCCGCCCTGGCCCAGCTGCGCGCGGCCGACTGCGTGATCGGCGCCGCCCGCACCCTGGCCCTGTTCGAGGCCGAGATCGCGCCCGGCGCGCGCCGGCATGAGATCGGCAGCGCCCTGTCCCAGGTGCCGCTTTGGGTGCGCGAGGCTCAGGCTCAGGGCCAGCACTGCGTGGTGCTGGCCACCGGCGACCCGCTGTGCTTTGGCATCGCCAGCTATCTGGCGGCGCGCCTGTGCATCGACGCGCTGGAGGTGCTGCCGAACCTGAGCACCATCCAGCTGGCCTGCGCCCGCCTGGGCCTGCCCTGGCAGGACCTGAAGTTCTGCTCGGTGCACAGCCGCGATGCCGGCGAATGGCAGCCGGGCGCCGATGCCTCGCATGGGCTGTATGCGCTGTTGCAGACCCTGCGCCAGCAGGAGCGCGTGGCCGTGCTGACCAGCCCGGAAAACAGCGCCGATCGCATCGCCCGCATGCTGCTGGCCGAAGGGCTGGGCGAGGCCTTTCAGATCGCCGTGGCCGAGTCGCTGTGTCAGCCGGGCGAGCGGGTGCGGGCCGAGCTCAGCGTGGCCGAGGTGGCCGAGCTGCGCTTCGCGCCCCTGCATGTGATGCTGCTGCTGCGCTTGCAGCCGCGGCCGCGGCCGGTGCTCTTCGGCCTGGCCGATGAGAGCTTTGAGCAACGCCAGCCGGAGAAAGGCCTCTTGACCAAACGCGAGGTTCGCGCGGTGTCGCTGGCGCGCCTGCAGCTGCGCGCCAACAGCATCGTCTGGGACATCGGCGCCGGCTCCGGCTCGGTGGGCCTGGAGGCGGCGCGGCTCTGCCCCGAGGGCCATGTCTACGCGATCGAGAAGAACACCGAGGACGCGGCCATCGTCGCCCGCAACCGCCTGGCCCTGGGCCTGAGCAACCACAGCAGCCAGCAAGGCCGCGCGCCCGAGGGCCTGGAGGCCTGGCCCGCGCCCGACGCCGTCTTCATCGGCGGCTCGGGCGGCGAGCTGGTCGAGCTGATCGAGCGCGTGTTGGCCCGGCTCAAGCCCCAGGGTTGGCTGGTGATGAATTTCGTGACGCTGGAGAATCTGGCCACGGCGGTCGAGGCCTTGAAGGCCGGTGGCGCGAGCTGGGATGTGCTGCAGCTGCAGGCCTCGCGCAGCAGGCCCATTCTGCATATGCACCGGATGGCGGCGGAGAACCCGGTCTGGGTGGTCTGCGCGCAGCGCGGGAGTGCGGCATGAGCGAGATCGTGCAAGCCAAAGGGACGCTGTACGGCGTCTCGCTGGGCCCCGGCGACCCCGGGCTGATCACGCGCCGCGGCTGGGCGCTGCTGGAGCGGCGCGATGCCGTCTGGACCTATCCGGTGCGCAGCCTGCGCAAGGACAGCTATGCGCTGGACATCGCCCTGCGCGCCGGCCTGCAGCCGCCCGCGCAGCACCAGTCCCTGCTGTTCCCGATGACGCATGACGCCGAGAAGCTGGCCCGCCACTGGCTGAAGGCGGCCGAGACGGTGCGCGCGCTGCTGGACGGCGGGCAGGACGTGCTTTTTCTGGTCGAAGGCGATGCCTCCACCTACGCGAGCTTTGGCTACCTGGCCCGGGTGCTGCGCGAGCTAGAACCGGAGGCCCGCATCGAAATCGTCGCCGGCGTCAATTCCTTCAACGCCGCCTGCGCCCAGCTGCAGATGCCGCTGTCCGAGCAGGACGACACCATCGCCATCGTGCCGGCGGCCTATGGCATTGCCGCGGTCGAGCGCATGTTGGAGGACTTCGACACCCTGGTGCTGATGAAGGTCAAGCCGCTGCTGGACGACTTGATCGACCTGCTGGAGCGGCGCGGCCTGCTGGCCCACAGCCGCTTCATCGAGAAAGCGGGCAGCCCGGTCGAGCGCATCGTCCACGAGGTGGCCAGCTTGCGCGGGACCAAGGTCAATTACCTGTCCCTGCTGCTGGTGCGCAACCCGGGGCGGGTGCGCGGCGAGCTGCAGCGCGGCTGCCGCAAGAAGGAAAGCCAGGCTGCCGCCGAGCTGGACGAGGAACCACAAGAAGATGAAAGCGAAACATGAATCCTGAGAACGTCATCGCGGCACCGCGCGTGGTCCTGGTCGCCATCACCAAGCATGGCGCCGCGCAAGTGGCAGCGCTGGCGCGCGAGCTGCCGCAGGCCGAGCTCTGCGTGGCTGAGAAGTTCGCACCGGCCCTGGCCGGCCTGGCCAACCCGCTGCGGGTCTACAGCGGCGCGTTCAAGGATGAGATTGGCGAGCTGTTCGCGCGTTATGACCAGATCGTGTTTTTCGTCTCTCTGGGTGCGGTGGTGCGTCTGATCGCGCCGCATCTGAAGAGCAAGGACGAGGACCCCGGCGTGCTGGTGGTCGACGATGCGGGCGAGTTCGTCATCCCGGTGCTCAGCGGCCATGTCGGCGGCGCCAATGCCATGGCCGAGCAGATCGCGGCTTTGCTGCGCGCCACGCCGGTGCTGACCACGGCCTCGGACGTGGGCAAGACCATTCCGGTGGACATCCTGGGCCGCGAGCTGGGCTGGCGGGTCGAGGCGCCCAAGATCAACATCACCCGCGTCTCCGCCCATGTGGTCAACGAGGAGCCGGTCGCCTTTGTGCAGGAGGCGGGCAGCCCGCACTGGTGGACGCGGCCGACGCCGCTGCCGGCGCACATCCAGCGCTTCGAGCGCTTCGCCGATGTGGACCTGGGCCGCTTCAAGGCCGTGCTCTGGGTCACCCATGCCGAGGTGCCGGAAATTCTTTGGCAGCGCCTGGCCGAGCGCCTGGTCGTCTACCGGCCGCCGCTGGCATGAGCGCGCCGCTGCTCTCTGGCGGGCCGGTGGTGCTGGGTCTGGGCTGCGACCGCGGCACGCCGACCGAGACCATCGCGCAGGCGGTGGCCCAGGCCCTGTTGCGCCTGGGCTGCGGCTCGGCCCAGGTGCGCGGCCTGGCCAGCATCGCGCTCAAGGCCGACGAGGCCGGCCTGCTCGCCTTTGCCGCGGCCCAGGGCTGGCCGCTGCACTTCTTCAGCGCGGCCGAGCTGGCCCGTGTCGAGGTGCCCAACCCTTCGGAGACAGTGCGGCGCCACACCGGCACGCCCTCGGTCAGCGAGGCGGCGGCCCTGCTGCTGGGCGGCGGCCGGGTCAGCGATCTGCTGCTGGAAAAACACAAGCACCGCGGCGCCGATGGGCGCCACGCCACCGTGTCGGTGGCCCGCTCACACAAGGAATGAAGCCATGAATGAAGCACTGAAGCCCAGCGATGCCAGCGAGCCCAACCATTCCAGCCCCGGCCGCATCATGCTGGTGGGCATCGGCCCCGGCAGCGTCGAGCACATGACGCTGCGCGCTCGCGCGGCGATTGCCGAGGCCGATGTGGTGATCGGTTACGTCACCTACATCAAGCTGGTGGCCGATTTGCTGGAGGGCAAGGAGATCGTGCGCAAAGGCATGACCGAGGAGCTGGACCGGGCGGTCAGCGCGCTGGAGCAGGCCCGCCTGGGCAAGAAGGTGGCGCTGATTTCCTCGGGCGACGCCGGCGTCTACGGCATGGCAGGGCCCACCTACGAGGTGCTGTTCCAGGCCGGCTGGACGCCGGACGACCCGGTGCAGCTGGAGATCGTGCCCGGCGCTTCGGCCATCAATGCCTGCGCCTCGCGCGTCGGCGCGCCGCTGACGCATGACTTCTGCTCGATCTCGCTGTCCGATCTGCTGACGCCCTGGCCGACGATTGCGCGCCGGCTCGATGCCGCCGCGGCGGCGGATTTTGTGGTGGCGCTCTACAACCCCAAGAGCGGTCGGCGCACGCGCCAGATCGTCGAGGCGCAGCGCCTCTTTCTGCGCCACCGTCGGCCCGACACACCGGTCGCCGTGGTCAAGAGCGCCTACCGCCGGCGCGAGCGCATCGAGTTCACGACCCTGGACCGCATGAGCGAGTGCGAGATCGGCATGCTGAGCACCGTGCTGATCGGCAACAGCAACACCGTGATCCAGCATGGCCTGATGGTCACGCCGCGCGGCTATTCCAACAAATACGACCTCAGCGAAGGCGGCGAGACCCGCGCGGGCGAGCGGCCCGGCCGCTCGCTGTCCACCGGCCTGCTGGGCTGGCTGGAAGGGCTGCAGGCCGACCATGCGGCCGGCGACAGCTTCGAGCTGCTCGCCGCGCGCCACCGCCTGCCGCTGGACTATGTGCGCGCGACCCTGAGCGAACCGCTGGAAGCCGCGGCGCCGGACAGCAAAGAGGAGGAGGCCGATATCGAGGGCTGAGACACGCTGAACGACCACGAAGAAGTACACAGCTGCCAGGTGCCGCGCGAACCCTTCCGAGGGTTTTCGGGTTCAACGGGAACGGGGTCAGGTCTTGCCACAAGACCGCATGCCCCGACTGCCCCCGCAACGGTGGGCGAGTGCGGTGTCCTCACGGTGTTTGCCACGGCGCAAACACCTGCCACTGAGCCTCAGGGCTTGGGAAGGCGAGGCCACAAGACTCGCGAGTCCGGATACCGGCCTGCCAGCTGTTCAACCCCTTGCCACGGCAAGAGGCTTGTGAACACGACCGCCCACGGGGTGTTGGACGGAACTGAGGCCTGCGCCATCGGCGCGAGGCTGCGGTTTCCTGCCATGCGGGCGGTCGAACCGACGACATTTGATGATGAAGACATTGCAAGGCCGCCCCGGGGCGCGCCATCTTTCCCTGCTCGGCGCTGCCGCGCTCGCCAGCTGCGCCGCTGTGGCCCAGACCCGTCCGCCTGCGGCCGATGCTGAGGCGCCGACGCCCATTTCCTTGCGCACCGTGCAGATCCAGGGCCAGGCCCAGAGAAGCGTCTTGCAGACGCCGCAAAGCACGGCCTCCCGCCTGGGCCTGAGCCCGCTGGAAACGGCGGCCAGCGTCGAGGTGCTGGAGGTCGATCGCCTGCGGGCGCGCGGCGATGCCAGCGTGGCCGAGCTGGTCTCGCGCAGCACCGGCCTGGCGGCCCTGGGCTCGCCGGGCTCGGGCAGCACCTACAGCAGCCGCGGCTTCAGCGGCAATGATTCGGTGGCGCAGGCCGAGGACGGCCTGCGCATGGCCACAGCCTCGGGAACCCAGTCCGGGCCCGCTGACAGCTTTGGTTATGAGCGCATCGAGATCCTGCGCGGCCCGGCTTCGGTGCTGTACGGCGACGGCGCCATCGGCGGCCTGATCAATCTGGTGCGCAAGGCGCCGGGCCGCGAGGCGCGCAGCGAGCTGACGGCCGGCCTAGGCACGGACGGCGAGTACCGCCTCGGCCTGGGCCTGGGCCGGCCGCTGGGCGAGCAGCTTGGCCTGCGCCTGGATGCGCTGGCCAAGGGCGGCGATGGTTTCGTCGCACGCGGCCAGCACCGCAACCGCAAGCTGATGAGCATGCTGCGCTGGCAGGCCACGCCCGATCTGCGCCTGGATCTGAGCCTGGACATCCACCGCGACAGCCCGAGTGCCTACTACGGTGCCCCGCTGAAGAACGGCCAGCTCTGGGCCGAGCTGCGCGGCGAGAACTACAACATCAGCGACGCGATCTGGCGCATGGACCAGGAGCGCGCTCGCGCCCGCCTGGATTGGCGGTTGAGCGAGGGCCTGGCCGCCCGCGTGGTGGCCTACCGTTTCGAGGCCGACCGGCGCTGGCAGAACCTGGAGGAGTACGCGCTCAGCGCCGATGCGCAGACGGTGCGGCGTTCGGGCTATCTGGGTATTGCCCATGAGCTGCGCCAGAACGGGCTGCGCGCAGAGTTGTTGGGGCAGGGCGGGCAGGGTGGACGCTTGAACTGGTCGCTGGGCGCGGAACGCATGGATCTGCGTTTTCAGCATGCCAATGATTTGTATGAGTACAAGACGGTGACCAGCGTGCCCCTGCATGGCTTCGACCCCGGCCGCTACATCGCCGCGGCCGAGCTGCTGCCGCGCAACCGCTCGCAGACCGAGCAGCTGGCCCTGTTCGCCGAGGCCGACTGGCAGCCGCTGGACGGCTGGCATGTCAGCGCCGGTCTGCGCCGCGATCGCAGCGAGGTGGAGCGGCAGATCCTCTCGCCCAAGCCCGATGCCTGGAGCGGCCGCTTCACGCCCACCGCCTGGCGCCTGGGCACGGTCTGGCAGCTGAACCCGGCGCAAAGCCTCTACGGCCAGCTCAGCAGCGGCACCGACCCGGTCGGCACCATCGCCACGCTGAGCAAGGCCAGCGCCAACTTGCGCCTGACCGAAGGCCGGCAGGCCGAAGTGGGCTTCAAGCAGGCGGGCGCAGAACTGGAGTGGAGCGCGGCCCTGTTCCAGATCGCCAAGACCCACATCCTGACGCCCGACCCCAAGAACCCGCGCGAGAGCGTGCAGGGCGGGCGCCTGCGCTCGCGCGGCCTGGAGCTGGGCCTGGCCTGGACGCCGGCGCCGGGTTGGCGCGTCGATGCCAATACCAGCTTGCTGCGGGCCCGCTACACGGAGCTCTTCGACAGCGCCGGCCTCTCGCTGGCGGGCAAGCGCCCGCCCAATGTGGCCGAGCGCCTGGCCAACCTCTGGCTCAGCCGCCAGCAGGGCGACTTCGACCTGGGCGCCGGCCTGCGCCATGTCGGCCAGCGCAGCACCAACACGGCCAACACGCAGAGCCTGCCCGGCTACACGGTGCTGGATGCCTCGCTGGGCTGGCGCTTCAGCCGCCAGGGCGCGCTGCGCCTGCAGCTGCGCAATCTGGGTGACCGGCTCTATGCCAGCAGCACCTACACCGCCAACCAGGCCATGCTGGGCAAGCCGCGCAGCGCCGATCTGGTGCTGGACTACCGCTTCGACTGACAGCCCGGAGCTCAAGCGATGTGGCGCCGTCTTCATCTGATCCACCGCTGGGCCGGCATCGGCCTGGGCCTGCTGGTGCTGCTGTGGCTGCTCTCGGGCCTGGTCATGCTGTTTGTGGCGCGGCCCGAGCTGCGCGCGGAAGAGCGCCAGCGCGCCCTGGCCGAGCTGCCGGCCCAGGCCCAGGCCGTGTCGCCGGCCCAGGCCTGGGCGGCGGTGGGCGCCTCGGCCCCCCCGGAGGCGGGCGGCTTGCGCCTGCAGCAGCAGCTGGGCCGGCCGGTCTATCTGCTGCAGACGGGCAAGCGCTGGCTTGCCGTCGACGGCCTGAGCGGCCAGCCGCGCCCGCCGCTGCAGCCGGCCCAGGCCGAGCAGCTGGCGCGCGAACATGCCGAGCGCCTGACAGGGCGCACGCTGGCGGTGGCCGAGCTGGAGCTGCTGGAGCGCGACCAGTGGACGGTCTACAGCCGCTTCAACCCGCAGCGCCCGCTTTACCGCGTGGCTTTGGCTGATGAGGACGAGGGCCTGGAGCTCTACATCGGCCAGGCCAGTGGCGAGCTGCTGCTGGACACGCGCCGCTGGGAGCGGGCCTGGAACTGGCTGGGCTCGGTCACGCACTGGATCTACATCACGCCGCTGCGCCAGCACACCGAACTCTGGCGCCAGATCATTCTCTGGAGCAGCGGCGCGGCGGCGCTGATGTGCCTGCTGGGCTTGGTGCTAGGCCTGCAGCGCCTGCGCCTGCGCCGCCGCTATGCCAGCGGCAGCGTCTCTCCCTACCGCGAGCGCTGGCAGCGCTGGCACCATCTGCTGGGCCTGGGCGGCGGCGTGGTCTTGCTGGCCTGGCTGTTCAGCGGCTGGCTGTCCATGGGGCCCTGGGGCTGGCCCGGTGGCGACGGCGCAGCGGCCGGGCAGGAGCGGCAGCGCTGGCAGGGCGCGAGCCCGTCCGTCGCGGCCCTGTCGCTGCCGGAGCTTCGGTCGGGTGTGGTGGAGCTGGAGGCCCTGCGTTTCCAGTCGCAGACCTGGTGGCTGGCGCGGCTGGCGCAGGGCAGTAGCGAGCTGATTGCGCCCGGGGGTCAGGTCTTGCCCCAGGGCTTGAGCGAGGCGCAGTTGCGGGCCGCTGCCCAGGCCATGCGGCCGCAGCAGCCTCTGGTTCAAGCGCAGTGGCTGCACGAGGCCGATCTGCACTACTACCCGCTGCGCCACCACCCGCGCGACTTCCCGGTCTACCGCCTGCAGTACCAGGACGGCCTGCTGCTCTACCTGGACCCGCGCAGCGCCCGCATCGCCCTGCGCGTGGACGCGGCCGGGCGCTGGAACCGCTGGCTCTTCAACGCCTTGCACCGCTGGGACCTGCCGCCCTTGCACGGCCTGACTCTGGCGCGCGACGCCCTGGTCATCGCGCTGAGCCTGGCCGGCCTGGCGCTGACGGCCGCAGGTACCGTGCTGGGCTGGCGCCGCTTGCGCGGCCGCCGCCCCCTTCCTTCCAAAATCTCATCAGACCAGAAAGCCCAGGCGACGCCATGAATGACGACCTTTCCCTGCCCGTTCCGGACGAGCCCATCGTCCGCCCCAAGATCGCCGCCTACCGCCGCCATCTGCTGGTCTGCACCGGCCCACGCTGCACGGCGGACGGCGAGGCGCAGGCCTTGTTCGACAGCCTGGGCGACAAGTTCAAGTCCGCCGGCCTGCACGAGGGCGAGCTGCGCGTGAAGCGCAGCCGGGTCAGCTGCTTCGCCGCCTGCAAGGGCGGGCCGGTGATGTGCGTGCAGCCCGACGGCACCTGGTATTTCAATGCCCGGGGTGAAAACCTGGATCGCATCATCACCGAGCATCTGCGCGATGGCCGGCCGGTGGCCGAGCTGGTTTTCCACCAGGGGCCGGGCTGCAGTGATGAAGAAGCGGCCGAGCCATGAGCGACCCCAGCAAACCGGGGCGGGTGAGCCTGGTCGGCGCCGGCCCGGGCGCGGCCGATCTGCTGAGCCTGCGGGCGCTGCGCCGCATCGAGGCGGCCGAGGTGGTGGTGCATGACCGCCTGATCTCGCCCGAGATCATGGACCTGCTGCCGCCGCGGGCCGAGCGCATCAATGTGGGCAAGGCGGCGGGCGCGCACATGGTGGGCCAGGCGCAGATCCATGCCATCTTGATCGAGCAGGCGCGTGCCGGCCGCGAGGTGGTCCGTCTCAAGGGCGGCGACCCCTTTGTCTTCGGCCGCGGCGGCGAGGAGATGCTGGCCTTGCGCGAGGCCGGCATTGAATGCGAGGTGGTGCCGGGCATCACGGCGGCCAGCGGCTGCGCGGCGGCGGCCGGCATCCCGCTGACCCAGCGCGGCATGGCGCGCGCCTGTGTCTTCCTGGCCGGTCAGCTGGCCGACGAGGGTACGCCCTTCGACGAGCAGCTTGATTGGCCGGCGCTGGCGCGATCGGGTCAGACGCGGGTTTTCTATATGGGCATCGCGCGCCTGCCGCGCATCGCCGGCCAGCTGATGGCCCATGGCCTGAGCCCGGCGACGCCGGCCGCCATCGTGCAGGACGGCACGCGGCCGGGCCAGCGGGTGTTGGCCTGCAGCCTGAGCCGCCTGTTGGAGCGGGCGCCGGCCTATGGGCCGCGGCCGGGCTTGCTGATCATCGGCGAGGCGGTGGCCCTGAGCCCTGACTACCGGGAGGACTGAGCAAGGCGGCCTGCATGACAATGCGGGCATGAGCTCCAAGAAACCCATCCTGCTGCTGGTCGACGGTTCCAGCTACCTCTACCGCGCCTACCACGCCATGCCCGATCTGCGTGGCCTTGAGGGCGTGGCCACCGGTGCCATTCACGGCATGGTGGCCATGATGAAGCGCCTGCGCGAGCAGGTGGCGGCCGAACATGCGGTGTGCGTCTTCGACGCCAAGGGCCCGACCTTCCGCGACGAGTGGTACCCCGAGTACAAGGCGCAGCGCGCGCCCATGCCCGACGCGCTGCGCGAGCAGATCACGCCCATCCACGAGGTGGTGCGCCTGCTCGGCTGGCCGATTCTGGAAGTGCCGGGCATCGAGGCGGATGACGCCATCGGCACCCTGGCCCGGGTGGCGGCCGAGGCCGGCCATGCGGTGGTGGTGTCCACCGGCGACAAGGACCTGGCGCAGCTGGTGTCCAGTGACACCACCCTGATCAACACCATGAACAAGGCCGCCGCCGTGCCCGGCAGCCTGGCGCCCTGGGGCGGGCCGGCGATCGACTGCGAAGTGCTGGACCCGGCTGCGGTGGGCCTCAAGTTCGGCGTGCCGCCCGATCGCATTATTGATTACCTGACCTTGATGGGCGACACCGTGGACAACGTGCCCGGGGTCGAGAAGGTCGGCCCCAAGACGGCGGCCAAGTGGATTGCCGAGTACGGCTCGCTGGACGGCGTGATCGCCAGCGCCGACAAGATCAAGGGCGTGGCCGGTGAGAACCTGCGCAAGGCGTTGGACTGGCTGCCCATGGGCCGCAAGCTGGTGACCGTCAAGCTGGACTGCGACCTCAGCGGCCATGTGCCGGACTGGCCGGCGCTGGAGGCCCTGGCCTTGCGCGAGGTGGACCGCGTCGGCCTGCAGGACTTCTACACCCGCTATGGCTTCAAGACTTGGCTGAAGGAGATCAGCGGCGGCACGGCCACGGCGGCCCGCGCCGCGGCGCCCGTCAGCGGAGATCTGTTTGCCGAGGCGCCTGTTTCGGCGCTTGAGGTGGAACGTCGCTACGAGACGGTGCTGGAAATGGCCCAGCTGCAGGGCTGGATCGCCCGCATCGCCGCCGCGCCCCTGGTGGCCCTGGACACCGAGACCGATTCCCTGGACCCGATGCAAGCCCGCATCGTCGGCATCTCCTTCGCGGTGGCGCCGGGCGAGGCGGCCTATGTGCCGCTGGCCCATGAGGGCCCCGATGCACCCGCCCAGCTGGACCTGGCTGAGGTGCTGGCCGCGCTGCAGCCCTGGTTGGAGGATGCGGCCGCGCCCAAGCTGGGCCAGAACCTCAAGTACGACACCCATGTGCTGGCCAATCACGGCATCGCCCTGCGCGGCGTGCAGCACGACACCATGCTGCAGAGCTATGTGCTGGAAGCGCACAAGACCCATGGCCTGGGCGCTCTGGGCGAGCGCTACCTGGGCCGCGCCGGCGTGAGCTACGAAGAGCTCTGCGGCAAGGGCGTGCATCAGATTCCTTTTGCTCAGGTCGATGTGGCCAAGGCCTCCGAGTACTCTTGCGAGGACTCGGACATGTGCTTGCAGCTGCATCAGATCCTCTGGCCGCAGATCGAGGCCGAGCCCGGCCTGCTCAGGGTCTACCGCGACATCGAGATGCCGACCAGCGCCTTGCTGGCCCGCATCGAGCGCACCGGTGTGCTGATCGACCCGGAACTGCTGCAGGCGCAAAGCCATGAGCTGGGCCAGCGACTGCTGGCCCTGGAACAGGAGGCCTACGACATCGCCGGCCAGCCTTTCAATCTGGGCTCGCCCAAGCAGATCGGCGAGATCCTGTTCACCAAGCTGGGCCTGCCGGTCGTGAAGAAGACGGCCACGGGCGCGCCGTCCACCGACGAAGAGGTGCTGGAAAAACTGTCCCTGGATTACCCGCTGCCGGCCAAGCTGCTGGAGTACCGCGGCTTGGCCAAGCTCAAGAGCACCTACACCGACAAGCTGCCGCTGATGGTCAACGCCCGCACGCACCGGGTGCACACCAACTACGCGCAGGCGGTGGCGGTGACCGGGCGTCTGTCCAGCAACGAGCCCAATCTGCAGAACATTCCCGTGCGCACGGCGGAAGGCCGGCGCGTGCGCGAGGCCTTTGTGGCGCCACCGGGCTGCTGCCTGGTCAGCGCTGACTATTCGCAGATCGAGCTGCGCATCATGGCGCACATCAGCGAAGACCCGGGCCTGCTGCGCGCCTTCGGCGAGGGCCTTGATGTGCACCGCGCCACCGCCTCCGAGGTGTTCTCCACCCCGCTGGCCGATGTCACCAGCGAGCAGCGCCGTTATGCCAAGACCATCAACTTCGGCCTGATCTACGGCATGGGCGCTTTCGGCCTGGCCCAGTCTCTGGGCATCGAGCAAAAAGCCGCACGCGATTACATCGAGCTCTACTTCCATCGCTTCGCCGGCGTGAAGCACTATATGGACAGCACCAAGGCGAGTGCCGGCGAGCTGGGCTATGTCGAGACCTTGTTCGGCCGGCGCATCTATCTGCCCGAGATCAAGGGCGGCAACGGCCCGCGCAAGGCCGGTGCCGAGCGCCAGTCCATCAACGCGCCCATGCAGGGCACGGCGGCCGACCTGATCAAGCTGGCCATGATTGCCGTGCAAGCCGAACTGGACGCCCAGGGCAAGGCCACCCGCATCGTCATGCAGGTCCACGATGAACTGGTGTTTGAAGTGCCCGAGGCCGAGCTGGACTGGGTGCGCCGCGAGGTGCCGCGCCTGATGGCCGGCGTGGCCCAGCTGAAGGTGCCACTCTTGGCTGAAGTGGGTGTGGGGCCGAACTGGGAGCAGGCGCACTGAGCATGTTGCGGTGCCAAATGGCACAGGCCTTGGTGAAAACCCCTGTCATCTTTCGGTGCTAGGGGACCGGGGCTCAGGGTGCGCCCTCTAGGTCGAGCGGGTCTGATGTGAGAAATTGTTCACAGCCCGGGGAGTTTTATGGGCACTCAATCGTGATCGCTACAAGGAATTCAAGATGAAAAAGTTGAACACAGCTCGCACCCTCGCCTTCGCCGCAGTCACCGCTCTTGCCATGAGCTTTGGTAGCGCCCAAGCGGCCGGCAAGGTCGTCAGCAGCGCTTCGGCAGCCAAGCTGGGCGGCATGTCTTCCGTGATTGGCGCTGAGGCCTACCAGACCAACCGTTCAGCGGCCAGCACCTTGGTGGTGGATGTGGCTGGCATTCAGAGCTTTTCTGAGTTCGGCGAAGCGGGCAATGTGGTTCGCACCTTCAATATCGGCGCCTTTGCCACCGTGACCTCGGTGGACTGGAACCTGAACCTGACCGCCTACGACCCCAGCTGGTTGTCGGAGCTGAAGGTGTCCTTCGCCGGCCTGACCTTCACGCCTGGCGTCGGTGACAACGACCCGGGCACCGCGAGCTACAGCGGCACCATCGACCTGGTCGACGCAGGTTTTGCCTTCCAAGTCGGTGCCGATGGCTTGCTGACTCTGGAATTCCACGAGGGTTTTGACGACTCGGGCGTCGACCCTGATGGCATCTGGAATTCGGGCTCGCTGAGCTTCGGCGTCACCGCTGCCGTGCCGGAACCCAGCACTTACGGCCTGATGGCCCTGGGTCTGATCGGTGTGGTGGGTGTGGCACGTCGCCGCAAGAACGCCTGATCGATTTCGGTTTCGGTCTGACCCGCCCGGCTTGAAAGCCCGGCGGGTTTTTCTTTGTCTGCGCCGGAGCGGCGCAGGCCCTCGGTTAGCATCGCTGCCATGAATTGGCCTTATGAATTGCAGATCGGCTGGCGTTACACGCGGGCCGGGCGGGGAGGGCGGCGCAACCGCTTCATTTCTTTCATCTCCGGGGTGTCCATGCTGGGCATCGCCCTCGGCGTGGCGGCGCTGATCATCGTGCTCTCGGTGATGAACGGCTTCCAGAAGGAAGTGCGCGACCGCATGCTCTCGGTGATCGCTCACGTGGAGTTGCAGTCCTACCAGGGTCAGGCCTTGCCTGACTGGCGGGCGACCGCCGCACAGGCCAAGCAGAACCCGGCCGTCATCGGCGCGGCCCCCTTCATTGCCGCCCAGGCCTTGATCGCCCGTGGCTCGGACATGCGCGGTGCCATGGTGCGCGGCATCTCGCCGGCCGAGGAGGCCACCGTCACGCCGCTGGCGGCTGAGTTGAAGGACGGGCCGCTGGCGCGGCTGCGCTCGGGCGAGTGGGGCATCTTGCTCGGTTCCGAGTTGGCGCGTGCCCTGGGCGTGCGTGAGGGCGACAAGATCACCCTGGTGGCGCCCAACGGCCAGGTCACGCCGGCCGGCGTGGTGCCGCGACTCAAGCAGTTCACCTTGGTCGGCACTTTTCATGCCGGTCATTACGAATATGACACGGGCATGGCGCTGATCCATGTCGACGATGCGGCGAGGCTGTTCCAGGTCGAGGGGCCGACCGGTGTGCAGCTCAAGCTCAAGCAAGCGCTGAGTGCGCGCCAGGTGGCGGCTGAGTTGGCCCAGTCCCTGGGCCCTGAAATCTATGTGCGCGACTGGACCCGCACCAATGCCACCTGGTTCGATGCGGTGCAGGTGGAAAAGCGCCTGATGAGCATCATCCTGACCTTGATCGTCGCCGTGGCGGCCTTCAACCTGGTCTCGACCCTGGTGATGACGGTGACGGACAAGCAGGCTGACATCGCCATCCTGCGCACCCTGGGCGCCAGCCCGCGCTCCATCATGGGCATTTTCATGGTGCAGGGTGCCGCGTCTGGCGTGATCGGAACCCTGACCGGTGTGGGCTTGGGGCTGCTGGTGGCTTTCAATATCGATGTGATCGTGCCGGCCATCGAGCGCTTGCTCAATGTCAGCTTCCTTCCCGGCAGCATCTACCTGATCAGCCGCATGCCCAGCGACCCGCAGTGGGGCGATATCGTGCCCATCGGCGTGACTTCCTTGATCCTGGCCTTCCTGGCCACCTTGTACCCGAGCTGGCGCGCCAGCCGCGTTCAACCCGCTGAGGCGCTGCGCTATGAGTGATCCTTCATCGTCCTTGATTCTGGAAGGGCGGGGCCTGAGCCGCCGCTTCAGCGAAGGCGATCTCGATGTGCAGGTGCTCTCAGGCGTGGACCTGCAGGTGCGCCGCGGCCAGACCCTGGCCATCGTCGGCGCCTCGGGTTCGGGCAAGTCCACCTTGCTGCATTTGCTCGGTGGCTTGGACAAACCCAGCGCCGGCCGCGTCAGCTTGATGGGTCGCAACTTGGCCGAGATGGGCGAGCCCGAGCTGGGCCGCTGGCGCAACCAGCATCTGGGTTTCGTCTACCAGTTCCACCACCTGCTGCCCGAGTTCAGCGCTCTGGACAATGTGGCCATGCCCTTGCGCATCCGCCGCCAGACGCAAGAGCAGGCGCGGGCCCGTGCTGCGGCCATGCTGCAGCGTGTGGGCCTGGGCGCGCGCCTGGCGCACCGGCCGGCGGAGCTTTCGGGCGGCGAGCGCCAGCGCGTGGCGATTGCCCGCGCCTTGGTGACCGAGCCGGCCTGTGTGCTGGCCGATGAGCCCACCGGCAACCTCGACCGCAGCACAGCACAAGCGGTGTTCGAGCTGATGTTGACCACGGCCCGCGAGCTGGGCACGGCCTTTGTGCTGGTGACCCATGATCAGACGCTCGCCGCGCAATGCCAGCAGCAGCTGAGCCTGGTCGGCGGCACCATGCAGCCGGCCTTGGCCTGACCCTTCTCCTTTTCCCTTGTTTCCCTGTTCTCACGAGTGACCATGAGCCAAGACAACCGCTTCATCCTCAAGCTCAGCTGCCCGGACCGCGCAGGCATCGTCCATGCCGTGACCGGTTTTCTGCTGGAGCAGGGCGGCAACATCCTGACCTCGGCCCAGCATGGCGATGCCGACCACCAGCGCTTTTTCATGCGAATCGAGTTTGAGTGCGCGGCGCTGACCGAGGCCGCTGCGCTGCAGGCTGCCTTCCAGCCCCTGGCCGAACGCCTGCAGATGGACTGGGAGCTGGTGGCGCGTTCGGCCAAGACGCGGGTGCTGCTGCTGGTGTCCAAGCTCGGCCATTGCCTGAATGACTTGCTGTTCCGCGTGCAGACCGGGCATCTGCCGATCGAGATTCCGGCCATCGTCTCCAACCACCGCGATTTCTACCAACTCGCGGCCTCGCACAACATTCCTTTTCACCACTTCCCGCTGTTGAACTCGAGCGCGGAGCAGAAGCAGGCCCAGGAGCGCAAGATCCGCGAGGTGATGGCCGAGAACCAGATCGATCTGGTGGTGCTGGCTCGCTATATGCAGATCCTCTCGCCCGAGCTGTGCCGCGACCTGTCGGGCCGGGCCATCAACATTCACCACAGCTTCCTGCCCAGCTTCAAGGGCGCCAAGCCCTACCACCAGGCCTATGAGCGCGGCGTCAAGCTGATCGGCGCGACCGCGCACTATGTGACCTCGGACCTGGACGAGGGCCCCATCATCGAGCAGGAGGTGGCCCGCATCGACCACAGCCTGCCGCCCGAGAAGCTGGTGGCCATCGGCCGCGACACCGAGTGCGTGACCCTGGCCCGCGCCATCCAGTGGCATGCCGAGCACCGCATCTTGCTGAACGGCCGCCGCACGGTGGTGTTCCGCTGATCGTTCACCGTTCGCGGAGACCTTGGCATGTGGATTGACAGCCACTGCCACCTCGACGCGCCCGAGTTTGATGGCGACCGTGCCGCCGTGGTGGCGCGTGCTCGCGCGGCCGGTGTGCAGCAGATCGTGCTGCCGGCGGTGGCCGCCTTTGATTTCGACACCGTGCGCGAGCTGGCCCATGCGCATGGCTACGTCTACGCCCTGGGCATCCACCCGCTGTACGTGATGCAGGCCAGCGAGCAAGACCTGACCCTGCTGACCGAGCAATTGGAGCGTCACCACGGCGATCCGCGCCTGGTGGCCATCGGCGAGATCGGCCTGGATTTCTTTGTGCCTGGCCTTGATGCCGAGCGGCAGCGCTTCTTCTATCTGGAGCAGCTCAAGCTGGCGCGGCGTTTTGAGCTGCCGGTGCTGCTGCATGTGCGGCGCAGTGCCGATCAGCTGCTTGCCGGGCTGCGGCGCTTGCCGGTATCCGGCGGCATTGCCCATGCTTTCAATGGCAGCGCGCAGCAGGCGCAGGTTTTTGTGGATTTGGGCTTCAAGCTGGGCTTCGGCGGTACCTTGACCTTCGAGCGCTCGCAGCAGATCCGCCGCCTGGCGGCCGAGCTACCGGCTGAGTGCCTGGTGCTGGAGACCGATGCGCCCGACATCCCGCCACACTGGCTCTACAAGACGGCGGAGCAGCGCGCGGCCGGCGAGGCCATGGGCCGCAACGAGCCGGCCGAGCTGCCGCGCATCGCCGAGAGCTTGGCCGCGCTGCGCGGCTGGAGCCTGGCCGAGACGGCGGCCATCACCAGCGCCAATGTGCGCGCAGCCTTGCCGCGCTTGGCTTTGCCCGCGCATGGCTGAGATCGACAGCAGCTCCGTGCCGCGCCTGCAAGGCTTGGCACCCCATGTGTTCGGCGACACCCGGCTGCTGGTGCTGGGCAGTTTTCCCGGCGTGGCCTCGCTGCAGGCGCAGGCCTATTACGGCCACCCGCAGAACCAGTTCTGGCGCCTGCTCGGCGAATCGCTGGGCCTGGCCCTGGCGTCGGCAGGCTATGCCGAGCGCCTGGGGCTCTTGCAGCAGGCCGGTGTGGGGCTGTGGGATGTGATCCAGACGACGCAGCGGCGCGGCAGCATGGACAGCGACATTCGCAATCCCGAGGCCAGCGATTTACTGGGCCTGATCGAGGCGCGTCTGCCTTGCCTGCGCGCCATTGCCTTCAACGGCGGCACGGCCGCGCGCTTGGGCCTGCGCCAGCTGGGCGATCAAGCCGGGCGCTGGCGCATCCATGCCCTGCCGTCCTCCAGCCCGGCCTACACCCTGAGCTATGCGAAGAAGCTGGCCGTCTGGGCCCAGCTCGGGCCTTCGCTGCAGGCGGCCATGGGCGACACTTGAGGCATGAGCCTGAACAACAAGTCCAAGAGTCCATCCAAATCCAAGACCGGCGCCATGCCCTGGGCGCCAGCCACCATGTCGGAGTTCGACGGCGTGCGTTTTCTGCACCTCGATTCCATCTGGGTGCAGGGCGCGATGCGCATCCGCAAGCCTCAGCATCTGGAGCTGGAATACATCCAGCGCATGATGGCCTGGATGCTCTGGCGACCGAGCGCTGAGCTGCGCAGCGGCCACGCTTTGCAGCTGGGCCTGGGCGCTGGGGCCATCACCCGCTTTTGCCACAAGGTGCTGCGCATGAAGACCACGGCGGTGGAGCTGAACCCCACGGTGATCCAGGCCTGCCGCATGTGGTTCCACCTGCCCGAGGACGACAAGCGCCTGACCGTGATCAACGAGGATGCCGGCCAGTGGGTGGCGAACCCTGAGCATCTGCAAACGGTCGATGTGCTCAACATCGACCTCTATGACCACGAGGCCGCCGGCCCGGTGCTGGACGATAAAGACTTCTACCGCCATTGCCATGGCCTGCTGGTGGACGGTGGGCTGATGACGGTGAATCTCTTCGGCCGCGACGCCAGCTTTGCCTCCAGCGCGCGGCGTGTGGCGGCCATCTTTGGCTCGGACCAGGTCTGGAGCTTGACGCCGACCAAGGAGGGCAACACCGTGCTGGTGGCGGCGCGCGGCGTGGTGGTGCCGGATCGCGAGGAACTGGAGCGCCGAGCGGCTAATATCGAGACGCTGTTCGAGCTGCCGGCGCGCAAATGGCTGCGCATGGTGCGGCCCCTGCCTTTGAGCATTCTCAACCCCCAATGAGCGCGGAGCGACCCATCGCCATGAGTGCCAAGTCCAAGACCAGCGCCCCCTCTACTTCTGCTTCTGCCGCCGCTGCCTCGGCCGCCCAGCCTGCCGAAGGAAGGCTGGAGTGGCGTGCCTTGCTGCATTGGCTGCGCGACGATGGTTTGATCGATGACGAGCAGGTGCAGCGCACCGAGGCCCGTTTCGCGGCCGGGGACAGCTCCTTGCACCCGCTGGTGCGCTTGGGTCATGGTGGCTTGGCCCGGCTCAGCAATGGCAAGCCTCTCGATGTCGACGCGCTGTCCGAATGGCTGGCCGAGCGGGCCAAGCTGCCTTACTTGCGCATCGATCCGCTCAAGGTCGATGTGGGCCGGGTGTCCGATGTGATGTCGGTAGGCTATGCCGAGGCCAAGCGCTGCCTGCCGCTGCTGGTGGGCGTCAACGACGTGACCATCGCGACCTCGGAGCCTTTCGACACCGGCTGGGTGGCGCAGATCGAGGCCCATGTGCGCAAGCCCATCAAGCTGGTGGTGGCCAACCCGCTGGAGATTTCGCGCTACACGACCGAGTTCTTCACGCTGGCCCGCTCGGTGCGCGCCGCGGCCAAGGCCGGCGAGTCCAGTCAGGTGGCCAGCTTTGAGCAGCTGGTGGAACTGGGCCGCAGCAACAAGCAGCTCGATGCCAATGACCAGGGCGTCGTGCAGGTGGTGGACTGGCTCTGGCAATACGCCTTTGACCAGCGCGCCAGCGACATCCATCTGGAGCCGCGCCGCGAGATGGGCGTGATCCGTTTCCGCATCGACGGGGTGCTGCACACCGTCTACCAATTGCCGCCCACGGTGATGAGCGCGATGACCTCGCGCATCAAGCTGCTTGGTCGCATGGACGTGGTGGAGCGCCGCCGGCCGCTGGACGGCCGAATCAAGACGCGCAACCCGGCCGGCGATGAGGTGGAAATGCGCCTGTCGACGCTGCCCACGGCCTTTGGCGAAAAGATGGTGATGCGCATCTTCGACCCGGACACCGCGGTCAAGGACTTGTCCATGCTGGGTTTTTCCAGCCACGACAACGAGCGCTGGGAAAAGCTGGTGACCCAGCCGCACGGCATCATCCTGGTGACCGGCCCAACCGGCAGCGGCAAGACCACGACCCTGTACTCCACGCTCAAGCGCCTGGCGACGGAGGAGGTGAATGTCTGCACGATTGAGGACCCGATCGAAATGATCGAGCCCGCCTTCAACCAGACCCAGGTGCAAAGCGCGCTGGACTTCGGCTTTTCCGAGGGCTTGCGGGCCTTGATGCGCCAGGATCCGGACATCATCATGGTGGGCGAAATCCGCGACCTGGCCACGGCCGAGATGGCGATTCAGGCGGCGCTGACGGGGCACCTGGTGTTCAGCACCTTGCACACCAATGATGCCGCAGCGGCCATCACGCGCCTGACCGACTTGGGTGTGCCGTCTTACCTGATCAGCGCCACGGTGATTGGCGTGCTGGCCCAGCGCTTGGTGCGCACCCTGTGCAACCATTGCAAAGTGCCCGACCCCAGCGTCACCCGCGACACCTTGAATGACATGCTCAAGCACTGGCGCATGAATGGCGGCGTCAAGCCCTACAAGCCGGTCGGTTGCCTGGAATGCCGCAATACGGGTTACCGAGGCCGGGCGGGTCTGTACGAGCTCTTGACGGTGGGTGAAGCGGTCAAGGCCCATCTTCACCCGACCCCCGATATCTCCGCGCTGCGGCGCCAGGCCATGCAAGAGGGCCTGCGACCGCTGCGCTTGGCGGGGGCGATGAAGGTGGCGGAAGGTGTGACCACGCTGGAAGAAATCCTGCGCAGCACGCCGCAGTGGCAGACCTGAGCCAGCCGCGCGCGTGAATCGCGCGGCGGCACAGTCTGTCGAGATTACGTGTAACCCACAGGCCGAGCCGGGATGGCGCTGCCTAGAATCGCCCGTCATCGACAGAATCAATAGAGGGCGCACCCATGAAGATCAAGAGTCAAAGAGACTTCTTCTCCGGCTTGATGTTCGTGTTGCTCGGGCTGACGTTCGCCTGGGCCTCCACCGAATACAGTTTTGGTTCCTCCGCGCGGCCTGGGCCAGGCTACTTCCCGTTTGGGCTGGGCGTGCTGCTCGCCTTGCTGGGCGCTTTGGTCCTGTTCAAGGCTTTGACGATTGAATCCGAAGGGGGCGACCCGATCGGTGCGATCGCGTGGCGCCCCTTGTTGGTGATCACGGCGGCGATTGTCTTGTTTGGCCTGTGCTTGCCGCGCCTGGGCCTGGTCATGACCTTGCCCATGGTCGTGACCCTCGCTGCAGCGGCCGGTGATGAATTTCGTTGGCGCGATGCCTTGCTGAATAGCGTGCTGCTGACTTTGGGCAGCTGGGTAATTTTTGTCTGGGGCTTGAAGCTGGTGATTCCAGTGTGGCCTGTCATTTTCGGCAACTGAGGGCTGACGCATGGACTTGCTCAACAATCTCGCGCTCGGCTTTCACACGGCCCTGACTCTGCAGAATTTGCTGTATGCCTTTGGTGGCGCCTTGCTGGGTACATTGATCGGTGTCTTGCCCGGCCTCGGCCCGGTGGCAACCATTGCCATGTTGCTGCCCTCCATCTATGCCTTGGACGCGACACCGGCGTTGATCATGCTGGCCGGTATCTACTACGGCGCCCAGTACGGTGGTTCGACCACGGCGATTTTGATCAATGTGCCCGGTGAATCGAGCTCGGTGGTCACTGCCATCGACGGCTACCAAATGGCCCGCCAGGGCAGGGCGGGCGCGGCCTTGGCTGCCGCTGGCCTCGGCTCATTCTTCGCCGGCTGTG
>NZ_OZ253537.1:4715000-4722500 GCF_965262435.1 Roseateles sp. | reverse complement strand
ATTGGCTAAGTGGGAAACGAAGTGGGAAGGCTAAAACAGTCAGGATGTTGGCTTAGAAGCAGCCATCATTTAAAGAAAGCGTAATAGCTCACTGATCGAGTCGTCCTGCGCGGAAGATGTAACGGGGCTAAGCCAGTTACCGAAGCTGCGGATGTGCAATTTATTGCACGTGGTAGGAGAGCGTTCTGTAAGCCTGTGAAGGTGGGTTGTGAAGCCTGCTGGAGGTATCAGAAGTGCGAATGCTGACATGAGTAGCGTTAAAGGGGGTGAAAAGCCCCCTCGCCGAAAGCGCAAGGTTTCCTACGCAACGTTCATCGGCGTAGGGTGAGTCGGCCCCTAAGGCGAGGCAGAGATGCGTAGCTGATGGGAAACAGGTAAATATTCCTGTACCGATCAATAGTGCGATGTGGGGACGGAGAAGGTTAGCTCAGCCAACTGTTGGAATAGTTGGTTCAAGCGTGTAGTCGTATCCCTTAGGCAAATCCGGGGGAATTAGATGAGGCGTGATAACGAGTCTGCTTGCAGACGAAGTGAGTGATACCCTGCTTCCAGGAAAAGCCACTAAGCTTCAGCTATTGACGACCGTACCGCAAACCGACACTGGTGCGCGAGATGAGTATTCTAAGGCGCTTGAGAGAACTCTGGAGAAGGAACTCGGCAAATTGACACCGTAACTTCGGAAGAAGGTGTGCCTCTAGTATGTGATCCATTGACTTGGTGAGCAGAATGGGGCCGCAGAGAATCGGTGGCTGCAACTGTTTATTAAAAACACAGCACTCTGCAAAGACGAAAGTCGACGTATAGGGTGTGACTCCTGCCCGGTGCTGGAAGATTAAATGATGGGGTGCAAGCTCTTGACTGAAGTCCCAGTAAACGGCGGCCGTAACTATAACGGTCCTAAGGTAGCGAAATTCCTTGTCGGGTAAGTTCCGACCTGCACGAATGGAGTAATGATGGCCACACTGTCTCCTCCAGAGACTCAGCGAAGTTGAAATGTTTGTGATGATGCAATCTCCCCGCGGAAAGACGGAAAGACCCCATGAACCTTTACTGTAGCTTTACATTGGACTTTGAACAGATCTGTGTAGGATAGGTGGGAGGCTTTGAAGTGAGGACGCTAGTTCTCATGGAGCCAACGTTGAAATACCACCCTGGTGTGTTTGAGGTTCTAACCTTGGTCCCTTATCGGGATTGGGGACAGTGTATGGTGGGCAGTTTGACTGGGGCGGTCTCCTCCCAAAGTGTAACGGAGGAGTTCGAAGGTACGCTAAATACGGTCGGAAATCGTGTTGATAGTGCATTGGCATAAGCGTGCTTGACTGCGAGACTGACAAGTCGAGCAGGTACGAAAGTAGGACAAAGTGATCCGGTGGTTCTGTATGGAAGGGCCATCGCTCAACGGATAAAAGGTACTCTGGGGATAACAGGCTGATACCGCCCAAGAGTTCATATCGACGGCGGTGTTTGGCACCTCGATGTCGGCTCATCTCATCCTGGGGCTGTAGCCGGTCCCAAGGGTATGGCTGTTCGCCATTTAAAGAGGTACGTGAGCTGGGTTTAAAACGTCGTGAGACAGTTTGGTCCCTATCTTCCGTGGGCGCTGCAAGATTGAGAGAGCCTGCTCCTAGTACGAGAGGACCGGAGTGGACGCACCTCTGGTGTATCGGTTGTCACGCCAGTGGCATCGCCGAGTAGCTAAGTGCGGAAGAGATAACCGCTGAAAGCATCTAAGCGGGAAACTCGTCTCAAGATGAGTCTTGCCGGGGCCTAGAGCCCCCTGAAGGGTCGTTCGAGACCAGGACGTTGATAGGCTGGGTGTGGAAGCGCAGTAATGCGTTAAGCTAACCAGTACTAATTGCCCGTGAGGCTTGACCCTATAACTTTGACAGTTCGTGAGCGACGCGAGTCGATCACTGAGCCGGACAAGGACTATTGAGTCGTCAATGCAAGTTATGTTGTTCTTCAGAAGTCTGTTCATTCAATTGAACGTGTGAACGCAATCAAAATCAAAGCTGATTCGAAGTGCAATACCCGAGATACTCGGGTATACTGCGCAACTCTACAAATTGGGTTTGTTGTTGATTTAAAAATCAACAAGAAGCCAACCAGTTAAGCCTGATGACCATAGCGAGGCGGTCCCACTCCTTCCCATCCCGAACAGGACAGTGAAATGCCTCAGCGCCGATGATAGTGCGGGTTCCCGTGTGAAAGTAGGTCATCGTCAGGCTAATATTTAAGCAAAACGCCCGGTCACATGGCCGGGCGTTTCTGTCTCTGGGTGTGGTGGTTGCCTCGTGCATCCATGAGCTCGGTCTCTAGGTACAAGCGTTGCGCGCATCGTTTGTACTTGCAGATCTCGTTGGGCCTCTGGCCTGGCATGGAGCAAGACAGAAGTTGCGGGCTGATGAAAATCGCTGCAATAGGTGTTGACGATAGTAAAAACATCAGTCATAATCTCGCTTCTGTGCTGTTGACGCAAGTTGACGGCGGCAAGATCAGATGAGAGTCTGGCTTGCGCAAGATGAGCTTCGGTTCTCTTGGTTCTTTAAAAATTAACAGCCGATAAGCGTGGGCGTTTGAAGATGAGTGCTGAATGCAGGCGACTGTATTCAAGTCTCTTAGACTTTAAACGCTCACGGAAAATAGATTTGAACTATGCAGGCTCATGTAAAAGTGAGTTTGAGGTTTAAGTCGATTCCGTTGAGTAAATCAAGATCGAACTGTAGAGTTTGATCCTGGCTCAGATTGAACGCTGGCGGCATGCCTTACACATGCAAGTCGAACGGTAACAGGTTAAGCTGACGAGTGGCGAACGGGTGAGTAATATATCGGAACGTGCCCAGTTGTGGGGGATAACTACTCGAAAGAGTGGCTAATACCGCATGAGACCTGAGGGTGAAAGCGGGGGATCGCAAGACCTCGCGCAATTGGAGCGGCCGATATCAGATTAGCTAGTTGGTGGGGTAAAAGCCCACCAAGGCAACGATCTGTAGCTGGTCTGAGAGGACGACCAGCCACACTGGGACTGAGACACGGCCCAGACTCCTACGGGAGGCAGCAGTGGGGAATTTTGGACAATGGACGCAAGTCTGATCCAGCCATGCCGCGTGCGGGAAGAAGGCCTTCGGGTTGTAAACCGCTTTTGTCAGGGAAGAAACGGCTCGCTCTAATACAGTGGGCTAATGACGGTACCTGAAGAATAAGCACCGGCTAACTACGTGCCAGCAGCCGCGGTAATACGTAGGGTGCAAGCGTTAATCGGAATTACTGGGCGTAAAGCGTGCGCAGGCGGTTATGCAAGACAGATGTGAAATCCCCGGGCTCAACCTGGGAACTGCATTTGTGACTGCATGGCTAGAGTACGGTAGAGGGGGATGGAATTCCGCGTGTAGCAGTGAAATGCGTAGATATGCGGAGGAACACCGATGGCGAAGGCAATCCCCTGGACCTGTACTGACGCTCATGCACGAAAGCGTGGGGAGCAAACAGGATTAGATACCCTGGTAGTCCACGCCCTAAACGATGTCAACTGGTTGTTGGGAGGGTTTCTTCTCAGTAACGTAGCTAACGCGTGAAGTTGACCGCCTGGGGAGTACGGCCGCAAGGTTGAAACTCAAAGGAATTGACGGGGACCCGCACAAGCGGTGGATGATGTGGTTTAATTCGATGCAACGCGAAAAACCTTACCTACCCTTGACATGCTAGGAATCCTGAAGAGATTTGGGAGTGCTCGAAAGAGAACCTAGACACAGGTGCTGCATGGCCGTCGTCAGCTCGTGTCGTGAGATGTTGGGTTAAGTCCCGCAACGAGCGCAACCCTTGTCATTAGTTGCTACGAAAGGGCACTCTAATGAGACTGCCGGTGACAAACCGGAGGAAGGTGGGGATGACGTCAGGTCATCATGGCCCTTATGGGTAGGGCTACACACGTCATACAATGGCCGGTACAGAGGGCTGCCAACCCGCGAGGGGGAGCTAATCCCAGAAAACCGGTCGTAGTCCGGATCGTAGTCTGCAACTCGACTGCGTGAAGTCGGAATCGCTAGTAATCGCGGATCAGCTTGCCGCGGTGAATACGTTCCCGGGTCTTGTACACACCGCCCGTCACACCATGGGAGCGGGTTCTGCCAGAAGTAGTTAGCCTAACCGCAAGGGGGGCGATTACCACGGCAGGGTTCGTGACTGGGGTGAAGTCGTAACAAGGTAGCCGTATCGGAAGGTGCGGCTGGATCACCTCCTTTCTAGAAAATGGTCGAGCAGTGGTTTGTTGCATGCAACAAGTCATGAGCGAGATCCACATGCACTCAGATTGAAGCGCCCACACTTATCGGCTGTATCACAACAGTGAATGAATAGAAGAAGTGAGCCTGTGGAGCTAGCCTCATAGCTGGAAAAGCAGGTAAGCCTCAGATCCGCAGGCCACGAGTGATGAACGCGTGGGTCTGTAGCTCAGTTGGTTAGAGCACCGTCTTGATAAGGCGGGGGTCGCTGGTTCGAATCCAGCCAGACCCACCACCGTACACAAAGCGTGCCAGGCAAGGCGCGAGACACTGATGCATAGCAGCGCTATGTGAAGTGTTGAGCAACGACGCATGGCGCGGTTTGAGGGGGATTAGCTCAGTTGGGAGAGCACCTGCTTTGCAAGCAGGGGGTCAACGGTTCGAACCCGTTATCCTCCACCAAGACTATTCATTCAAGAGTTGGCAAACCAAAGCGTCCAGGTTGGATGTTGTGGTTTGCCAGCCTTTATTGGCTGTTGTTCTTTAACAATTTGTAGAGTCGAATCAGCGTTGTCGACGGAAAGTTTAGTTTCTTCGCGAATCTTCGGATTTGAGGGGCTAGACACCGTGCCGTCGGCAACATTTTGATTGCGTCAAACACAAGACTTCAACTGAGCAAGAAATTGTTTAGGTATGAAGAACGGCGTAACGCGTAAATACTCAATAAACGTATGGACTCATGAATGGGGTCTGTACGAGTTCTTGACCGACAGTGCCGTCAGCGCTGTCAAAGTTATAGGGTCAAGTGACTAAGTGCATATGGTGGATGCCTAGGCGATTACAGGCGACGAAAGACGTGATAGCCTGCGATAAGCTTCGGGGAGCTGGCAAATTAGCTTTGATCCGGAGATTTCTGAATGGGGAAACCCACCCCGCGAGGGGTAACTCTGACTGAATACATAGGTCATTGTGGCGAACCGGGTGAACTGAAACATCTCAGTAGCTCGAGGAAAAGACATCAACCGAGATTCCGAAAGTAGCGGCGAGCGAAATTGGAGTAGCCTTTACGTTTTAGCATCGTGTATATCAGAACGGAATGGAAAGTCCGGCCATAGCGGGTGATAGCCCCGTATGAGAAATGCTGCGGTGTGGAACTAAGCGTAAGACAAGTAGGGCGGGACACGAGAAATCCTGTCTGAATATGGGGGGACCATCCTCCAAGGCTAAATACTCGTAATCGACCGATAGTGAACTAGTACCGTGAGGGAAAGGCGAAAAGAACCCCGGGAGGGGAGTGAAATAGATCCTGAAACCGTATGCATACAAAAAGTAGGAGCCCGCAAGGGTGACTGCGTACCTTTTGTATAATGGGTCAGCGACTTACATTCAGTGGCGAGGTTAACCGAATAGGGAAGCCGTAGAGAAATCGAGTCCGAATAGGGCGAATTAGTCGCTGGGTGTAGACCCGAAACCAAGTGATCTATCCATGGCCAGGATGAAGGTACCGTAACAGGTGCTGGAGGTCCGAACCGACTAATGTTGCAAAATTAGCGGATGAGCTGTGGATAGGGGTGAAAGGCTAAACAAACTTGGAAATAGCTGGTTCTCTCCGAAAACTATTTAGGTAGTGCCTCAAGTATTACCATCGGGGGTAGAGCACTGTTATGGCTAGGGGGTCATGGCGACTTACCAAACCATTGCAAACTCCGAATACCGATGAGTACAGCTTGGGAGACAGAGCACCGGGTGCTAACGTCCGGACTCAAGAGGGAAACAACCCAGACCGCCAGCTAAGGTCCCCAAAATTGGCTAAGTGGGAAACGAAGTGGGAAGGCTAAAACAGTCAGGATGTTGGCTTAGAAGCAGCCATCATTTAAAGAAAGCGTAATAGCTCACTGATCGAGTCGTCCTGCGCGGAAGATGTAACGGGGCTAAGCCAGTTACCGAAGCTGCGGATGTGCAATTTATTGCACGTGGTAGGAGAGCGTTCTGTAAGCCTGTGAAGGTGGGTTGTGAAGCCTGCTGGAGGTATCAGAAGTGCGAATGCTGACATGAGTAGCGTTAAAGGGGGTGAAAAGCCCCCTCGCCGAAAGCGCAAGGTTTCCTACGCAACGTTCATCGGCGTAGGGTGAGTCGGCCCCTAAGGCGAGGCAGAGATGCGTAGCTGATGGGAAACAGGTAAATATTCCTGTACCGATCAATAGTGCGATGTGGGGACGGAGAAGGTTAGCTCAGCCAACTGTTGGAATAGTTGGTTCAAGCGTGTAGTCGTATCCCTTAGGCAAATCCGGGGGAATTAGATGAGGCGTGATAACGAGTCTGCTTGCAGACGAAGTGAGTGATACCCTGCTTCCAGGAAAAGCCACTAAGCTTCAGCTATTGACGACCGTACCGCAAACCGACACTGGTGCGCGAGATGAGTATTCTAAGGCGCTTGAGAGAACTCTGGAGAAGGAACTCGGCAAATTGACACCGTAACTTCGGAAGAAGGTGTGCCTCTAGTATGTGATCCATTGACTTGGTGAGCAGAATGGGGCCGCAGAGAATCGGTGGCTGCAACTGTTTATTAAAAACACAGCACTCTGCAAAGACGAAAGTCGACGTATAGGGTGTGACTCCTGCCCGGTGCTGGAAGATTAAATGATGGGGTGCAAGCTCTTGACTGAAGTCCCAGTAAACGGCGGCCGTAACTATAACGGTCCTAAGGTAGCGAAATTCCTTGTCGGGTAAGTTCCGACCTGCACGAATGGAGTAATGATGGCCACACTGTCTCCTCCAGAGACTCAGCGAAGTTGAAATGTTTGTGATGATGCAATCTCCCCGCGGAAAGACGGAAAGACCCCATGAACCTTTACTGTAGCTTTACATTGGACTTTGAACAGATCTGTGTAGGATAGGTGGGAGGCTTTGAAGTGAGGACGCTAGTTCTCATGGAGCCAACGTTGAAATACCACCCTGGTGTGTTTGAGGTTCTAACCTTGGTCCCTTATCGGGATTGGGGACAGTGTATGGTGGGCAGTTTGACTGGGGCGGTCTCCTCCCAAAGTGTAACGGAGGAGTTCGAAGGTACGCTAAATACGGTCGGAAATCGTGTTGATAGTGCATTGGCATAAGCGTGCTTGACTGCGAGACTGACAAGTCGAGCAGGTACGAAAGTAGGACAAAGTGATCCGGTGGTTCTGTATGGAAGGGCCATCGCTCAACGGATAAAAGGTACTCTGGGGATAACAGGCTGATACCGCCCAAGAGTTCATATCGACGGCGGTGTTTGGCACCTCGA
>NZ_OZ253537.1:7500-4710000 GCF_965262435.1 Roseateles sp. | reverse complement strand
TCAAGCGTGTAGTCGTATCCCTTAGGCAAATCCGGGGGAATTAGATGAGGCGTGATAACGAGTCTGCTTGCAGACGAAGTGAGTGATACCCTGCTTCCAGGAAAAGCCACTAAGCTTCAGCTATTGACGACCGTACCGCAAACCGACACTGGTGCGCGAGATGAGTATTCTAAGGCGCTTGAGAGAACTCTGGAGAAGGAACTCGGCAAATTGACACCGTAACTTCGGAAGAAGGTGTGCCTCTAGTATGTGATCCATTGACTTGGTGAGCAGAATGGGGCCGCAGAGAATCGGTGGCTGCAACTGTTTATTAAAAACACAGCACTCTGCAAAGACGAAAGTCGACGTATAGGGTGTGACTCCTGCCCGGTGCTGGAAGATTAAATGATGGGGTGCAAGCTCTTGACTGAAGTCCCAGTAAACGGCGGCCGTAACTATAACGGTCCTAAGGTAGCGAAATTCCTTGTCGGGTAAGTTCCGACCTGCACGAATGGAGTAATGATGGCCACACTGTCTCCTCCAGAGACTCAGCGAAGTTGAAATGTTTGTGATGATGCAATCTCCCCGCGGAAAGACGGAAAGACCCCATGAACCTTTACTGTAGCTTTACATTGGACTTTGAACAGATCTGTGTAGGATAGGTGGGAGGCTTTGAAGTGAGGACGCTAGTTCTCATGGAGCCAACGTTGAAATACCACCCTGGTGTGTTTGAGGTTCTAACCTTGGTCCCTTATCGGGATTGGGGACAGTGTATGGTGGGCAGTTTGACTGGGGCGGTCTCCTCCCAAAGTGTAACGGAGGAGTTCGAAGGTACGCTAAATACGGTCGGAAATCGTGTTGATAGTGCATTGGCATAAGCGTGCTTGACTGCGAGACTGACAAGTCGAGCAGGTACGAAAGTAGGACAAAGTGATCCGGTGGTTCTGTATGGAAGGGCCATCGCTCAACGGATAAAAGGTACTCTGGGGATAACAGGCTGATACCGCCCAAGAGTTCATATCGACGGCGGTGTTTGGCACCTCGATGTCGGCTCATCTCATCCTGGGGCTGTAGCCGGTCCCAAGGGTATGGCTGTTCGCCATTTAAAGAGGTACGTGAGCTGGGTTTAAAACGTCGTGAGACAGTTTGGTCCCTATCTTCCGTGGGCGCTGCAAGATTGAGAGAGCCTGCTCCTAGTACGAGAGGACCGGAGTGGACGCACCTCTGGTGTATCGGTTGTCACGCCAGTGGCATCGCCGAGTAGCTAAGTGCGGAAGAGATAACCGCTGAAAGCATCTAAGCGGGAAACTCGTCTCAAGATGAGTCTTGCCGGGGCCTAGAGCCCCCTGAAGGGTCGTTCGAGACCAGGACGTTGATAGGCTGGGTGTGGAAGCGCAGTAATGCGTTAAGCTAACCAGTACTAATTGCCCGTGAGGCTTGACCCTATAACTTTGACAGTTCGTGAGCGACGCGAGTCGATCACTGAGCCGGACAAGGACTATTGAGTCGTCAATGCAAGTTATGTTGTTCTTCAGAAGTCTGTTCATTCAATTGAACGTGTGAACGCAATCAAAATCAAAGCTGATTCGAAGTGCAATACCCGAGATACTCGGGTATACTGCGCAACTCTACAAATTGGGTTTGTTGTTGATTTAAAAATCAACAAGAAGCCAACCAGTTAAGCCTGATGACCATAGCGAGGCGGTCCCACTCCTTCCCATCCCGAACAGGACAGTGAAATGCCTCAGCGCCGATGATAGTGCGGGTTCCCGTGTGAAAGTAGGTCATCGTCAGGCTAATATTTAGGCAACGCCCCCGGTTCGAAAGAATCGGGGGCGTTTTGCTTTGCGGATCCAATATCGCGGGGCGCGAAGTATCCCAGCTCGGTTTGGTGGGCTCAGCGCGAGCCTACATGTGCTCCCATGCGCTCAATTCGCCGGCGCAAGAAGTCTTCGGCCAGACCTGGTTCCGGTTGTAAGCGCTGGCCGATGTAGAGCTCTTGGCGACGTTCGGCTATTTGGCTGTGTAAGCGGTTGACCATCACGCTGAACGGGGCGAGTCCCATGGACTCGGCTCGTGTGATGGCCTGCCAGAGTTGATGCATGGGGTGGGCTTCCAGGGCAACTCTGTGGGCTTGAACCACGCGCAAGCGGCCTTGTACGGCTGTCTCGCAGCGCGAGAGCCAGGCGCGCAGGGCATCCGCATTGCCACCAGTGACTTTCACGGGATCTTCGCCGGCAGCAAGGAGTAGGGTTTCCAGCTGGGTGCGCCGTTCGGCTGCATAGGCCTCATTCACCGCCATCATGGCTTGCTCGCGGCGCTGGCGTTCTTGTTCGGTGTCCGCGAAATCGGGATGCAGGCGCATGGCTGCGCGTCGATACAGGGTTTTCAGACTTGGTGGCGGTAGGTCGACCAGTCCGACTGCTGGTTCGGGTGGGAGCGGTGCGGTGGCCGGGAGAAATGGAATCGTAGGCAACGCGGTGGCTTGAGGCGCGCAGGGCGTCCGCGCGGATATCCCATTTCGGCGAAGGGCTTCGGCTAGGTATTGGGTGGCGGTGTGCAACTGGGACTCGAGGGCGTCGAGTTCGAGATAGGCGCTGCCCAGGGTTTCGACATAACGATCGACAAAGGCGCGCAATTTGCCGTGGAGCTCGCGAAACTCATCCTCTTGGCTATGCAAGTAGCGCTGCAGATCTTGCAACTGCGCCCGACGGCGGGCCAGACCATGCCTTGAAAGCGCTGAGTTGTTCATGGCAAGAGTGTGAGGTGGACCGGCTGTCAAACTGGTCTATTGTGGCGTGAGCTTCCAGGCCTGAAAAACAAAAACAGCCCCGGCTGGGGCTGTTTTATCTCGGGTCTAACCCGTACTCAGTGTTCCTGGTCGCTGCGGCAACCCGCCGCGCGCTGCGTGCGTCAAGGGGCTGATGCTGGTGCACTGGCCGCCGGCGCTTCCGTTGCAATCGCGGACGACGCTAGCGGCGCTGGTTGAAGTGTTGCCGAGGCTGCCACGGGCGGTGCGCTGTGCGCTGAGGCAGGGCTGCTGGTCGGCAGCGGCAGCAGGGGCACGATCAGCAGTGCCACGATGTTGATGATTTTGATCAGCGGGTTGACGGCAGGGCCGGCAGTGTCCTTGTACGGGTCGCCCACCGTGTCGCCAGTGACCGCCGCCTTGTGCGCTTCGGAACCCTTGCCACCATGGTGGCCGTCTTCGATGTACTTCTTGGCGTTGTCCCAGGCCCCGCCGCCGGTGCACATGGAGATAGCGACAAAGAGGCCGGTGACGATGGTTCCCATCAGCAGGCCGCCGAGGGCAGCGGGGCCCAGCAGCAGGCCCACCAGCACGGGCACGACGACAGGCAGCAAGGAGGGAACGATCATTTCCTTGATCGCTGCGGTGGTCAGCATGTCAACGGCCGTGCCGTATTCGGGCTTGCCGCTGCCATCCATGATGCCCTTGATGTCTCGGAATTGGCGGCGTACCTCCACCACCACGGCGCCGGCAGCGCGCCCGACAGCTTCCATGGCCATGGCGCCAAACAGGTAGGGAATCAATCCGCCGATGAAGAGGCCGACGATGACCTTGGGGTCACTGAGGTCGAAGCTGACGCTCAGGCCGCGGCTTTCCAGGGAGTGGGTGTAGTCCGCAAACAGCACGAGTGCGGCCAAACCAGCGGATCCGATTGCATAGCCTTTGGTGACTGCTTTGGTGGTGTTGCCCACGGCATCCAAGGGGTCCGTTACATCGCGCACGCTGGCTGGCAGTTCCGCCATCTCGGCAATTCCGCCAGCGTTGTCGGTGATCGGGCCATAGGCATCCAGTGCAACCACAATGCCGGCCATGCTCAGCATGGAAGTTGCGGCAATGGCGATCCCATAGAGACCGCCCAGTTGGTAAGCGGCCAGGATGGCAGCACAAACAAACAGCACGGGCCAGGCGGTGGAGCGCATCGACACACCCAGGCCGGCAATGATGTTGGTGCCGTGGCCGGTCGTCGATGCCTGGGCAATGTGCTTGACGGGTGAGTACTGAGTGCCGGTGTAGAACTCGGTGATCCACACCAAGGCTGCGGTCAGAACCAGGCCGACAGCGCAAGCGCCAAACAGGCGCAAGCGGGTGTCGGCGCCCAGTGCGTCATCGGGCATGACGGCATTGGTGACGAAGTAGAAGGCGATCAGCGACAGCACGCCGGCAACGGCGAGGCCTTTGTAAAGAGCTGGCATGACATTCTTCATGCCCGGCGATGCTTTGACAAAGCTGCACCCAATGATGGACGCGATGATGGACACGCCGCCAAGCAGCAGCGGGTACAGCACGGCTTGCATAGCTGCAGCCTTGACGACCAAGGCGCCCAGCGCCATGGTGGCGATCAAGGTGACGGCATAGGTCTCGAACAAATCGGCTGCCATGCCCGCGCAGTCGCCGACGTTGTCGCCCACGTTGTCGGCAATCACGGCCGGGTTGCGAGGGTCGTCCTCGGGGATGCCGGCTTCGACCTTGCCCACCAAGTCTGCGCCGACATCGGCGCCCTTGGTGAAGATGCCACCGCCGAGACGGGCAAAGATGGAAATCAGCGAGGATCCGAAGGCAAAGCCCAGCAAGGGCTTGAGCGTGGTCGGGTCAACGTTTTCGCCGCCACTCAGGTACCAGAAAAACAGGCTGACGCCAAGCAAGCCCAGGCCAACTACCAGCATGCCGGTGATGGCGCCGCCCTTGAAGGCCACGTCCAGTGCTGGGCCTATCCCTTTGGTGGCGGCCTGTGCAGTGCGTACATTGGCGCGAACCGACACATTCATGCCGATGAATCCGCAGGCTCCGGAGAGTACGGCGCCGAGTACAAAGCCGACGGCCGTGATGTTGTCGAGGAAGATCGCGATCAGGATGGTCAAAACGATGCCCACCACGGCGATCGTTTTGTACTGCCTTGCCAGGTAGGCGGCCGCACCTTGTTGGATGGCGGATGCGATTTCCTGCATACGGGGGTTGCCCGCGTCCTGGCTCAGGATCCAGCTTCTTTGAATGAATCCATACAAGACTGCGGCAATGCCGCAGGCCAGCGCGAAGTACAGCGCCAATTGGGTCGTCATGAACGGGTCTCCTGTTGGTGTTACTGCCAAATCGGAATGCGCCTCGATGCCCCTACGCCAGACCTGCACGGTGGCGGCTCAGGTCGCTGGAATCGATGCTACGGGATGGACTTTGCGTAAAGCAATCGAGCACTCTGGGTGTTTACCCAGTGTTTGCGGGTAAACGATGCGCTGACGTCAAGATTCCTCGGCGGGCTCCCGGCCGGGTGCGGCGGCCGTGGCGCGACTCTGTCACGGCCGTGTAAGCACAGCCCTTAGAATCCGGGTTTCCCCTCGCGTTAGATCAAGAGAATCATGAGCCTGCACAACGTCACACCCGGCGCCAAGGCGCCCGAACAGTTCAACGTCATCATCGAAATTCCGATGAACGCCGACCCGATCAAGTACGAGGTCGACAAGGAAACCGGCGCCATGTTCGTGGACCGTTTCATGACCACGGCCATGCACTACCCCTGCAACTACGGCTACATCCCGCAGACCCTATCGGACGATGGCGATCCGGTCGATGTGCTGGTGGTGACGCCTTACCCGCTGACCCCGGGTGTGGTGGTGACCTGCCGCGCTGTGGGCGTCTTGAAGATGGAAGACGAAGCCGGCGGCGACGCCAAGCTCTTGGCCGTGCCCATCGAGAAGATCCTGCCGATGTACACGCATTGGCAAACGCCCGAAGACGTGAACAAGATGCGCCTGAACGCCATTCAGCACTTCTTCGAGCATTACAAGGACCTGGAGCCCGGCAAGTGGGTCAAGGTGCAGGGCTGGGAAGGCCCGGAATCTGCCAAGGCTGAGATTCAGTTGGGCATCGAGAACTACGCCAAGGCGCAAGCCAAGGCCTGAGTTTCTTCTTGCTCAGGCTTTTGCCTCCGCTGCGGTGACCTGGAACACTGTGTTGAAAGCGCCCGCGCTGCCCAGCGCCGGCGCTTTTTCTTTGCCGGTCGCCGACCAGCCTGGCTTCAGCTTGCCTTGAAGGGCTGGTGCGACTCCAGTTCATTGACATAGCCCTGCATAGCTTGCCCCTCGCGCCCCAGGAATTCCGCCACGGCTTGGCTGAAGTCGGGGTGCGCCAGCCAGTGGCTTGATCCGGTGCTGACCGGCATCAGCCCGCGCGCCATCTTGTGCTCCCCCTGCGCGCCGCCTTCGAAGCGTCGATAGCCCTGGGCGATGCACCAGCTCAATGGCTGGTAGTAGCAGGCATCGAAGTGCAGGCAGGAGATAGGTTCTACGGCGCCCCAGTAACGTCCAAAAGCCACGCGCTGCTGCGGGTCCAGGGCGATCAATGATGCCGCTACAGGCTGGCCATCGCGGCGGGCGATGAACAGCAACCAATGCTCAGGCAGAGTTCGTGCCACTTGGCGGAAAAACTCGCGTGTCAGATAGGGCTGGCTGTGGTGGGCGCGGTAGGTGAGTTGGTAGCAGTGGTAGAAGAAGTCCCAGTCTTCTTCCCGAATTTCCCGGCCTTGCCGAGTCTCGAATGTCACACCGGCCTCGCGCACCCGGCGCTGCTCCTGCTGGATTTTCTTGCGCTTCTCGCGCTGTAGCGAGGCGAGGAAATCCTCGAAATCGCGGTAAGGCGCTTCGGGCCGCTGGCTCCAGTGGAACTGCACGCCGCTGCGTGCCATCCAGCCTCCCGCGCTCGCGGTTGTCTGTTCCTTTTCATTGGGGAACAGGATGTGAACCGAGGACAGAGTCTGCTGGCGCGCAAAAGCGAGCAGCGCGTCCAATAGCAGGCCGCGCGCAGCTTCGTCTGCCGCCAGCAGGCGCGCACCCGGCACAGGCGTGAATGGCACGGCCACCAACAGCTTGGGGTAGTAGTCCAGGCCATGGCGCTGATAGGCGTCAGCCCAGGCCCAATCGAAAACATATTCTCCGTAGGAATGGCTCTTCAGATAGGCCGGGCATGCTGCGATCAAATCCTCGCCCTGCCAGACGCTCAGGAACTGAGCCTGCCAGCCGGAAGCCGCTGTGGCGCTGCCAGATTGCTGAAGGGCTTGGAGGTACTCGAGGCGCATAAAGGGCGTGGGCTGAGCCTGCTTGGCCAGCAGGGCGTTCCAGGCTTCGAGAGGCAGTTCTGCCAGGTCGGTATGAACCCGGATGACATAATCGGCCGAGCTAGTTTTCATCTGTGTGAGGCCCATGTCCGTGAAAGTCGCGCTTGCGCAAATCAATGTCACTGTCGGTGATCTCGCGGGCAACGCCAAAAAGATTGTCGAGTACGCACGCCGAGCCTGCGCGGCTGGTGCCCAGCTGGTGTTGACACCGGAGCTGAGCCTTTGTGGCTATCCGCCTGAAGACCTGCTGCTGCGCCCCGCCTTCATGCAGGCTTGCGAGGAACAACTGCTGTGGATCGCTGCGGAACTGGTGGATTGCGCAGGCCTTCATGTCGTGGTCGGGCATCCGCGCCAGCGCCATGGCGATCGCGATCTTAGGTCCAAGAGCTGGGCGGTGCCGGCGCGATTCAATGCAGCCTCAGTGCTTGCAGGGGGACAGGTCTTGCGCAGCTATGCCAAGCGCGAGCTCCCCAACTACCAAGTCTTTGATGAACGGCGTTATTTCGTCTCAGGTCGGGATGCGGGTGAGGCGCCGCTGGTCTTTGAAGTCGGTGGCCTGCGTTTCGGCTTGAGCATCTGCGAGGACGCCTGGTTCGACGAACCCGCCCGCGCTGCCAAGGCTGCTGGCGCCCAAGTGTTGTGCGTGCTCAATGCCTCGCCCTTCCATCTGGGCAAGGTGGCCGAGCGCGAGGCGCGCATGGCCGAGCGCGTGGCGGATGTCGGCCTGCCCTTGTTGTACGCCCATCTGGTGGGTGGGCAGGACGAGGTGGTGTTCGATGGCGCGTCTTTTGCGCTCGACGGCCAAGGCCAACTCGTTGCGCGCGCTGTCATGTTTCAAGAGGACCTGCTCCTGGTCGAATTGGATGCCGAGGGCCGCGTGCAGGGTCAGGTCTTGCCTTTGCCGGAGCTGGAAGCGCAAGCCTGGGGCGCGCTGGTCACTGGCGTGCGCGATTACATCGGCAAGAACGGGTTCCCGGGGGCTTTGATCGGCCTGTCCGGCGGCATCGACTCGGCTCTGGTCCTGGCCATTGCGGTCGATGCGCTCGGCGCCGACAAGGTACGCACAGTGATGATGCCTTCGCCCTACACGGCCGACATCTCCTGGATCGACGCTCGCGACATGGCCGAACGTCTGGGCGTGCGCTACGACGAAAAATCCATCGTGCCCATGTTCGAGGCCTTCAATGCCAGCCTGGCCGATGAGTTCCAAGGCTTGCCGCTGGACGCGACCGAGGAGAACATCCAGGCCCGCATCCGCGGCACTTTGCTGATGGCGCTGTCCAACAAGTTTGGCTCCATCGTGCTGACCACCGGCAACAAGAGCGAGATGGCCACCGGTTACTGCACGCTCTACGGCGATATGGCGGGTGGCTTTGCTGTCATCAAGGATGTCGCCAAGACTCTGGTGTTCCGCCTGGCGCGCTGGCGTAACGAGCAACCTGCACGGCGCGCCGATGGCACCATTGGCCCCGTCATCCCCGAGCGCATCATCACCCGGCCACCTTCGGCCGAGCTGCGCCCGGATCAAAAGGATCAGGACAGCTTGCCGCCTTACGAGGTGCTGGATGCCATCCTGGCGCGGTACATGGAAGAGGACCAGTCCCTGGCCGAGATCGTGGCGGCCGGATTCGCCCCGGCCGATGTGGAGCGCGTGACCCGGCTGATCAAGATCAACGAATACAAGCGCCGTCAGGCGCCGATCGGCATCCGCATCACCCATCGCGCCTTTGGGCGCGATTGGCGCTACCCGATTACCTCGAAGTTCCGTGCTTAAATCCTCAGATCCCCATCTTTCCAGGAGCATCCGTCCATGAAGCAGATCACCGCCATCATCAAGCCATTCAAGCTGGACGAAGTCCGCGAATCGCTGGCCGAGGTGGGCGCATCGGGCTTGACCGTCACCGAAGTCAAGGGCTTTGGTCGCCAGAAGGGCCACACCGAGCTCTACCGCGGCGCCGAGTATGTGGTGGACTTCCTGCCCAAGGTGAAGGTGGAGGTGGTGGTCAAGGATGAGGACGTCGAGCGCTGCATCGACGCCATCCTCAAGGCCGCAAAGACCGGCAAGATTGGCGACGGCAAGATCTTCGTCACCCCGGTCGAGCAAGTGGTGCGCATCCGCACCGGCGAGACCGACGAAGCCGCGGTCTGAGATTTGTCCTTAGTGGGCCGCGCCGCTGCCGCCGTGAGGCGAGCGGCTGCGCCGGCTCAGACCATGAAGCGCTGCCACAGCGCCGCGCCCCAGACGCCGGCGCACAGCAGCAGAGCCAGTAGCACCGCAGCGCTGGCCAAATCTTTGGCCCGCTTGGAGAGATCGTGGATCTCGAAGGACACACGGTCGATCGCGGCCTCGATGCCCGAGTTCAGCAACTCGACGATCAGCACCAACAAAAGCGATCCCAGCAGCAGGGACACCTGCACCCAGCCTTCGCCCAGCCAGAAGGCGGCCGGCGTGGCCAGGATCAGCAGCCAAACTTCCTGGCGGAACGCACTTTCCTCGGTGTAGGCAGCCTTCAGGCCAGACATGGAATAGCCTGCCGCGTGGATGATGCGGTCGATGCCGGTACGGCCCTTGTGTGGGTTGCTCATCTCGGAGTGCTTACTTAGATTTTTTCGTCGGAACCTGGGTGACCAACTGGGTGCGGCCGATCACATCATGCAGGAACTGCCCGCCCGGCAGCACCCGACTCAGCGCCGCATAGCCCAGCAGGCCGAGCAGGCCGACTACGCTGATGGCACCAAAGCCCAAGCCGTGCTGGCGCATCTGCAGCGCTGCCATCACTGGCAGCAGCCACCAGGCAAAGCTCAGGACATAGCGCAACAGCGCTTGGCCTATGCCCAAAGGCTGGCCATCGAGACGCAGCACACGGATATGCCAGGTCTTCATCGGCAGGGTCTGGCCGCTGCGGCTCCAGAAGTAGACGAAATAGGCGCCGAAGGTGCAAGCCAGGGCCCACATCAGGCCATTGCGGTGCTCGAGCGCGTGGCGCTGTTGTACCAAGGGTGAATACACCAGACCGGTCGCCATGGCCACCGCGAACAGCAGGATGCCTTCGTACATGAAGGCGGCGAGGCGTCGCGCCAAGCCAGGCGCCCGCGGCAGCGCGGGTGTCAGGGAATCAGAGTCGCTCATGAATCAGGAGGCCGAGGTGGCAGGGCCTGGGGAGGCCGGGGTGGGCGCTGGTGTGGCAGTTTGCCGCTTGGGCAGCAAGGTCTTGCTGTCGACCAGATTGGGGTCCGCCCACACCTTGGTCTGGCCGGCTCGTTGATGGCTCGGGCGCAGTGCCGTTTGTGTGATCAGCACGGTGCTGACGCCCGGCTTGGCTTGGAGCAGGGACGGTGCCACAGGCTTGGCCGGCAGGTTCTTGGTCAGGGCCGGCACCAGATTGGATTTGCTTTGGCTTTCGATCGCCGCCGCTGTCGGTACGCCCACTTTCTTCGGGGCCTGCTTCTTGGCGGCTTTGTCGGCCAGTTGCTGGCGCTTTTCGGGAGGCAGGGCTTGGTACGCCTCCCATTTGGCTTGGCGGTCGCCTGGGTTCAGTTGCTGGGCTGCGGCCTGGAAGCCGGCCCGTGCTTGTTGGCGCTCTACAGCACTGAGGCGCGTCCAGTCGCGCATGCGTTCTTGCATGCGTGCTTGTTCGTCTGCGGGCAGGGCCGGGAAGCGCTGGGCGACTTCCAGCCATTTGCTTCTGCGTCCTGCGTCTAGTCCGTCCCAGTCGCGCTCCAGCGGAGCGAGGATTTTCTTTTGCGTCGCGCTCAGGCCTTGCCAGGCTGGCGGAAGCAATGCCGTGCCCGCACCCAAGGTGGGGGCAGGGGCGCGCTGTGCTGCAGAGGCGGCTTGAGCCGAGGGCCGAGCTATGGGTGTGGGCGCCGCGCTGGCTGCAGGCAGTGAGGCAGGGGCCGGCAGAGGCGCGCTTGCAGCTTCGGCTGCAGGCGCTTGCGCGAACACGGCCGATGTGCCGATGCTCAGCAGGGTAGCGGCGGCCACGCCGCGGCAGAGGAGGGCGAGTTCAGCTTGGAAGGACGCGCCTTTCAGGGAAACCAAGGTGCGCATTCGTCAGTCTTGCTCGTCGCTCAGGAATTCGGAAAAGCCTGGGTCGCTGTAAGCCGAGGGCGGCAAGTTGTCAGCCAGCAAGGCCGTGTCAACCTCTGCGGCAGCCAGGATCTGCTCGTAGAACTGTCCATGCTGAATCAGCGCCAGGCCAAGAACGAGCATGCACAGCGGCATCAGCGAGGCGAACTTCAGCCAGCGCGGGGTTCCCGTGCCCCCAAACAGAGCCAGGGTGGCGCCAGCATGCACCACGCGGGTGCTGGGGGCGAGCTCGGTTTGGGCGGCGCGGGCGCTGCGGGCCTTGAGCAAGGCCTGCTCGCGGGCGAAGCGCAGGCGCTCGGAGACATCCGCCGGCAAGGCCTGGTTGCGTTCGCTGAGGCCGGCGGCCACGCGCAGGCCGAAACGTGCCACGCGGGCGTCCAGCTCTTGCGCAAACTGTGAGTGCTTCGACGTGTTCATAGTGTGATTCCCTTGGCCTTCAGCGATTTTGCCAATGCATGCGTGGCTCGGGAGCAGTGAGTTTTAACACTGCCTTCCGAGCAACCCATGACGCTGGCGGTCTCCGCGACATCCAGTTCCTCCCAGTAACGCAGCAGGAAGGCTTCTCGTTGACGCGCGGGCAGCTCCGCCACTTCCGCATCAATGACCTGCAAGATCTGGGCCCGTGAGACCTCGTCCGCGGCGCTCAAGGCGCCAAGTGCTCCGTCTTGACCTTCCAGCATTTCGAGCAGGTCAAAGTCGCCGTCTTCGCCGCTGCCTTCGAAGTCCGACATGTTCTGCATCACCCCATTGCGCACCTTTTTGCGCCGGAAGTAATCCATGGTGGCGTTGGACAGGATGCGCTGGAACAGCAGCGGCAGTTCGGCCGCCGGGCGGTCGAAGTACTTCTCGGCCAGGCGGATCATGGCGTCTTGCACGATGTCCAGCGCGGCATCGTCGTCACGCACCATGTAGGCGGTGCGCTTGAACGCGCGTTGGTCGACGCTGCGCAGGAAATCGTTGAGTTCTTTGTCGGTGGCCAAGGAGGGGGAGGGCGGCAAGCCCGGACTGGCAAAACAGCGCGAAGTATCGCATTGCGGGGCGCGGCGGCAGCGGTCTAGGCAGGCAAGTCGACGGAGGTGCTCCCAAGTCGGTGCATAATGCTGCTTCGCACAATGAAGTCACTGGTCTCAGACTGGCTTGCCCGACCCGGGTGCCATGTTTTTTGATCGCGCAGGTTCCGAGTCCACCTCACAAGGGTGCGAGAAGGGACACCGATGGTTTTTCGTTAGAGAAATTCACAAAGGTTCGAAATGGACATGTCTAGCGCGGAAGTCAAGCGCGTTGCGGCCTCGGATGGTCGTGCGCAGCCTCACTCCTCAAATTCTCCCTCCTCGTCGGAACTCAACGGTTCCGAGATCCTGGTTCGCTGCCTGCAGGCCGAAGGTGTTCAATTCCTTTGGGGCTATCCCGGCGGCGCAGTGCTGTACATCTACGACGCACTGTACAAACAGGAAACCATCCAACACGTTCTGGTTCGCCATGAGCAGGCTGCTGTGCATGCCGCTGACGGCTATGCCCGCGCCACCGGCGACGTCGGCGTCGCCCTGGTGACCTCGGGTCCGGGTGTGACCAATGCCATCACCGGCATTGCCACGGCCTATATGGACTCGATCCCCATGGTGATCGTGACCGGCCAGGTGCCCACGCCGGCGATCGGCCTGGACGCCTTCCAGGAGTGCGACACGGTCGGCATCACCCGGCCCATCGTCAAGCACAACTTCCTGGTCAAGGATGTGCGCGATCTGGCCATGACGATGAAGAAGGCCTTCCACATCGCCCGTACCGGCCGGCCCGGCCCGGTGGTGGTGGACATCCCCAAGGATGTCTCCATGGCCAAGCTGGGCGCTGCTTTCGAGTACCCCAAGCATGTGGAAATGCGCTCCTACAACCCGGCGCGCAAGGGCCATTCGGGTCAGATCCGCAAGGCGGTGCAGCTCTTGCTGCAGGCCAAGCGCCCTTACATCTACTCGGGCGGCGGCGTCATTCTGGGTGAGTCCTCGGCCGAGCTGCGCGAGCTGGTCAATCTGCTGGGCTACCCCTGCACCAACACCTTGATGGGCCTGGGCGCCATTCCGGCCAGCGACCCCAAGTTCCTGGGCATGCTGGGCATGCACGGCACCTACGAAGCCAATATGACCATGCAGCATTGCGATGTGCTGCTGGCCGTGGGCGCTCGTTTCGATGACCGGGTGATCGGCAACCCCAAGCACTTTGCCCAGGTCGAGCGCAAGATCATCCATGTGGACATCGACCCGTCTTCGATCTCCAAGCGCGTGCGCGTGGACATCCCCATCGTCGGTGACGTCAAGGACGTGCTGCAAGAGCTGATCTTCCAGATCAAGGAAGCGCAGGCCAAGCCCGATTCGGCCTCCATCAATGCCTGGTGGAGCCAGATCAATGAGTGGCGGCGACGCGATTGCCTGGTCTACAAGCCGTCCACCGAAGTCATCAAACCGCAGATGGTGGTTGAGACCTTGTGGAATCTGACCAAGGATCGTGACGCCTACATCACCTCCGATGTGGGTCAGCATCAGATGTGGGCGGCTCAGTACTACCGTTTCGAAGAACCGCGCCGCTGGATCAACTCCGGCGGTCTCGGCACCATGGGCGTGGGCCTGCCCTACGCCATGGGCATCAAGCTGGCCAAGCCGGAGTCAGACGTGTTCTGCGTCACCGGCGAGGGCAGCATCCAGATGTGCATTCAGGAGCTGTCGACCTGTCAGCAGTACAAGACGCCGGTCAAGATCGTCGCTTTGAACAACCGCTATCTCGGCATGGTGCGTCAGTGGCAGGAGCTCGACTACGGCAAGCGCTACTCCCACAGCTATATGGAAGCGCTGCCCGATTTCGTCAAGCTGGCCGAGGCTTACGGCCATGTCGGCCTGCTGGTCGAAAAGCCCGGTGATGTTGAAGGGGCGCTGCGTGAAGCCATGCGCCTGAAGGACCGCACGGTCTTTCTCGACATCCGCACCGATCCGACCGAGAACGTCTGGCCTATGGTCCAGGCGGGCAAGGGTATTTCGGAAATGCGCCTGGGGTCCGAGGACCTGTGAGTGACTGAGGGCAGGGCCTGGGTGCCAGCGTTACCGCGCTGGTGCCAGAGGCCCCGCTCGCTGCACTCCGCCCAAGCCTCGCACCTGTTCATCCATCGAAGAGCGTGGCCAAGAGCCGTCGGTTACCGCCGCCGGTTTGAAGAGCGCGAAGGACGAGACCACACCCATGAAACACATCATTGCACTGCTCATCGAGAACGAGCCGGGCGCGCTGTCGCGCGTCGTCGCCCTGTTCTCCGCCCGTGGCTACAACATTGAGAGCCTGACCGTCGCGCCGACCGAGGATGCCTCGCTGTCGCGCATGACCATCGTCACCACCGGTTCGGACGAGGTGATCGAGCAGATCACCAAACACCTGAATCGCCTGATTGAAGTGGTCAAGGTCGTGGACCTGACCGAAGGCAACTACACCGAGCGCGAGCTCATGCTCATCAAGGTGCGCGCGGTGGGCAAGGAGCGCGAGGAGATGAAACGCACCGCCGACATCTTCCGCGGACGCATCATCGATGTGACCGAGAAGACCTACACCATCGAGCTGACCGGTGATGCCAGCAAGCTCGATGCCTTCATCGGTGCGATCGACCGCGCGTCCATCCTGGAAACGGTGCGCACCGGCACCAGCGGCATCGGCCGCGGCGAGCGCATCTTGCGCCTGTAGATGACGCCCCATTTCATCAGGCCCTTTTGGCAGTACCCATCCCTTCTTTTTCGACCGATTCACTGAATTTTTCTGGAGACCGACATGAACGTTTTTTATGACAAGGACGCCGACCTCAGCCTCATCAAGGGCAAGAACGTCACCATCATCGGCTACGGCTCACAAGGCCATGCCCATGCACAGAACCTGAACGACAGCGGCGTCAAGGTCACCGTCGGTCTGCGCCGCAGCGGCGCGTCCTGGGCCAAGGCCGAGAACGCCGGACTCAAGGTCGCCGAGATTGCCGAGGCCGTGAAGGCGGCCGATGTGGTCATGATCCTGCTGCCCGACGAGCAGATTGCCGAGGTCTACAAGAACGAGGTCGAGCCCAATATCAAGCCCGGCGCTTCGCTGGCCTTCGCTCACGGCTTCAATGTGCACTACGGCCAGGTCACGCCGCGCGCTGATCTGGACGTCTGGATGGTGGCGCCCAAGGCCCCGGGCCACACCGTGCGCGGCACCTACACCCAGGGTGGCGGCGTGCCCCACCTGATCGCTGTGTACGCCGACAAGACCGGCCGTGCCCGCGATCTGGCCCTGAGCTATGCCTCCGCGAACGGCGGCGGCAAGGCCGGCATCATCGAGACCAACTTCCGCGAAGAGACCGAGACCGATCTGTTCGGCGAACAAGCCGTGTTGTGCGGCGGTGCCGTGGAGCTGATCAAGGCCGGTTTTGAAACCCTGACCGAAGCCGGCTATGCGCCCGAGATGGCTTACTTCGAGTGCTTGCACGAGCTGAAGTTGATCGTCGACTTGATTTATGAAGGCGGTATCGCCAACATGAACTACTCGATCTCCAACAACGCCGAGTACGGCGAGTATGTGACCGGCCCGCGTGTGGTGACCGAGGCCACCAAGAACGCCATGCGTCAATGCCTGAAGGATATTCAGACCGGCGAGTACGCCAAGAGCTTCATCCTGGAAAACAAGGCCGGCGCACCGACCCTGCTGAGCCGCCGCCGCCTGACCGCCGAGCATCCGATCGAGCAAGTGGGCGAGAAGCTGCGCGCCATGATGCCCTGGATCAAGAAGAACCGCCTGGTCGATCAGTCCAAGAACTGATTCGCGCCTCGTGTTTCCTGCAAGCCGCGTGTGCCCTCGGGCCACGCGGCTTTTTTGCCTCCGGCCCCTGTTGTATCCTTGCGCCCCATGACCGATCCCAAGAATCCCATGCCCGCGGCCTTGCCCGACGATGACGACATCGAGGTGCACGAGCCGGTGCGTCCGCGCCGCAAGGGCATCTACATCCTGCCCAATCTCTTCACCCTGGCGGCCCTGTTCAGCGGCTTCTACGCCATCGTCATGGCGATGAATGGGCGCTTCGAGCAATCGGCCTACGGAATTTTTGCCGCCATGGTGTTGGACAGCCTGGACGGCCGTGTGGCGCGCATGACCAACACGCAAAGCACCTTTGGCGAGCAGATGGACAGCCTTTCCGACATGGTGTCCTTTGGCGCTGCGCCGGCGCTGATCCTCTACATCTGGGCTCTGTCCGGCCTGGGTAAGTGGGGCTGGTTTGCGGCTTTCGTCTATATGGCCGGTGCAGCTTTGCGTCTGGCGCGCTTCAATACCAATATCGCGGTGGTCGACAAGCGCTTCTTCCAGGGCGTGCCAAGCCCCGCAGCGGCAGCTTTGGTCATGGGTCTGGTCTGGGTGATGGATGACGCCGGCTACAAGGCCATTCACAGCACGCCCTCCCTGGCCTGGGTGGCCTTTGGCTTCACGCTCTATGCCGGCCTGACCATGGTGACCAATGCGCCGTTCTACAGCTTCAAGGACGTCAGCTTCAAGCGTTCGGTGCCCTTCATTGTCATCGTCGCGATTGCGCTCGGAATTGCCGTTATCAATATCGACCCGCCGCGCGTGCTGTTCGGCTTGTTCTGCGCCTACGGTCTCTCGGGCTATGTGGTGTATGGCTACAAGCGCATGAAAGGCAAGCCCGTCAGCGTGATCGCCACGTCGACGGATGAGCCCGATGAAAAGGGCTTGCACGACTGAGCCCCCCTTGGTTTCGCGTGCTATATTTCCAGCCATGTTGAAGACGACCGCATTCGCGCTGCTGCTACTAGCCATCGAGCCTCGGGCCCGCTGATCGCGCACGTCTTCACAGAACAGTTTTCGCACATCACACCGGCCCGCCAAGCTTCTGCTTCGCGGGCCGTTTTGTTTTTCTCAGTTCGTTTGTTTCATCAACCCAAGCCACATGGAGACCCTCATGGCTGACCAGCTGATCATCTTCGACACCACCCTGCGCGACGGCGAGCAATCGCCCGGCGCTTCGATGACGAAGGACGAGAAGCTACGCATTGCGCGTCAGCTTGAGCGTCTGCGGGTGGATGTGATCGAGGCCGGTTTTGCGGCTTCGTCCAATGGCGATTTCGAGGCCGTCAAGGCGATCGCGGATGCCGTGCGTGAAAGCACCATTTGCTCGCTGGCTCGCGCCAATGACCGCGACATCGCTCGCGCCGCCGAGGCGCTGAAGGGGGCGGCGCGCTCGCGCATTCACACCTTCATCGCCACCAGCGAGCTCCATATGGAGAAGAAGCTGCGTATGACACGCGAGCAGGTGCTGGAGCAGGCGATTCAGGCAGTGCGTTTCGCCCGCAATGTCACCGATGACGTCGAGTTCTCGCCGGAAGATGGTTACCGCTCCGACCCCGACTTCTTGGCCCGGGTGGTCGAGGCGGTCATCAAGGAAGGTGCGCGCACCATCAACATCCCGGACACCGTGGGCTACGCCATTCCCGAGCTTTACGGCAACTTCATCAAGACCCTGCGCGAGCGTGTGCCCAACTCGGACCAGGCGATCTGGTCCGTGCATTGCCACAACGACCTGGGCATGGCGGTGGCCAACTCCTTGGCCGGCGTGAAGATCGGTGGCGCGCGCCAGATCGAGTGCACCATCAATGGCCTGGGCGAGCGGGCAGGCAATTGCTCGCTGGAAGAGGTGGTGATGGCAGTCAAGACCCGTCGAGACTATTTCGGACTGGACTGCAATATCGACGCCAGCCATATCGTTGCCGCCTCGCGCCTGGTTTCGCAGACCACCGGTTTCGTGGTCCAGCCCAACAAAGCCGTGGTCGGTGCCAATGCCTTCGCGCATGCCTCCGGCATCCACCAGGATGGCGTGCTCAAGGCGCGCGACACCTATGAAATCATGCGAGCCGAGGATGTGGGCTGGAGTGCCAACAAAATCGTGCTTGGCAAGCTCAGCGGCCGCAATGCATTCAAGCAGCGCCTGCAGGAACTGGGCATTGCGCTAGAGTCCGAGGCGGAAGTCAACGCCGCCTTCGTGCGCTTCAAGGATCTGGCCGACCGCAAGAATGAAATCTTTGACGAAGACATCATCGCCCTGGTGATGGACGAGTCGGTCACTTCTGAGCACGAGCATTACCGATTGGTGGCCATGTCCCAGCGCTCGGAGATGGGCGAGAAGCCGCACGCCAGCGTGGTGTTTTCTGCCGGCGCACAAGAGCACCGTGCCGAGAGCGATGGCAATGGACCGGTCGACGCAGTGCTGCGCGCCATCGAATCCCAGGTTCAAAGTGGCGCCGAGATGGTGCTCTATTCGGTCAATGCGATCACCAGCGGAAGCACAGAATCACAAGGTGAGGTGACCGTGCGCTTGCAACATGCCGGGCGGGTGGTCAATGGTGTCGGGGCCGATCCCGATATCGTCGTGGCCTCGGCCAAGGCATATTTGAGTGCACTGAACAAGCTGCAGAGCAAGACCGAGCGGGTGGCCGCGCAGGGTTGAGCGGGCACACCAGGCCCGTGGCCCCGGGCCTGGTTTCGTGTTTTCGGAGGCATCCAAGTTCAGCTTGAAGAGTCAGCGCTAAGCGATTGATCTTGCGTGTATTTTTCCTTTCACCTAAACTGCAAGACAGTTGTTGGGGGCCCGGTTTGAACAATAGATTCTCGAAGCAGTTGACGCATTTTTCCGCCAGCCTGGCCTTGGTTCTGGCGGGCTTTCTGGCCAGCGCCCCGCTGACCAGCGCAGCCGCGGCGCAAAAAGCACCGGTGGCCAAGAATGCGCGCGCCGCCAAGCCGGCTGCGCGCAGCACCCATCTGAGCAAGGCGGCCAAGGCAGCCCAAGTCAAGTCCGGCGCCAAGGCACGGCCTAAAGCGGCCTTGCGTGGCCGTACGGGCAAGGTTTCGGTGGCTGCTCGCTCCGCCAGCGCTGAAGTGGCGGCCAAGCCCACCTTCGGCCAGCTCTACGGTCTGCACGGCGTTGAAGACGCGCTGAAGCTCAAGTCCAGCGTGGCCCTGGTTCTGGATCAGGACACCAACGAAGTCCTGTTCGCCAAGAACTCCCAGGCTGTGTTGCCGATTGCCTCCATCACCAAGCTGATGACGGCGCTGCTGGTGGTTGAAGCTGGGCAGTCGCTGGATGAGAAGTTGACGATCAGTGATGAGGATATCGACTCTGAAAAGTACACGCGCTCGCGCTTGACGGTCGGCGCCACGCTGACTCGCGGCGAGATGCTGCATCTGGCCCTGATGTCGTCTGAGAACCGCGCGGCCAATGCGTTGGGCCGGTACTACCCCGGCGGTCTGGCGACCTTTGTCACCGCCATGAACGCCAAGGCACAGTCTTTGGGCATGACCGACACTCACTATGTGGAGCCGACCGGCTTGTCCAGCCGCAATCAGTCAAGCGCCAAGGATCTGGCGGCGCTGGTCAAGGTGGCGCACGAGGTGCCTTTGCTGCGTGAGCTGTCCACTTCCAAGGAATATCAAGTGGCCCTGGGTCGCCGCCAGCTGCAATATCACAGCACCAATGCCTTGGTCAGCAACCCCGCCTGGGACATCGGTTTGCAGAAGACCGGCTTCATCAATGAGGCCGGCCGTTGCCTGGTCATGCAGGCGCGCATGGCTGGCCGCAAGCTGATCATGGTCTTCCTCGATTCCACTGGCAAATACACGCGGATTGCTGATGCCGAGCGCGTTCGCAAGTGGATCAACAGCAACCCGAGCGCTGCTGCGGTGAGCGTCAAGCCGACGATCTGAGTCAGGTTCCTGCATGGCTGTCTGGCTGCCGAAATGAAAACGCGCTCCTGGAGCGCGTTTTTTCATGTCTTTTCGACAGTCGCCAGGTGGCTGGATCAGCCGCGAAAGCCTAGCGATGCGGAGATCTGCGCCGCCGTTTCTTTGAGGCGCGCCAGCCAGCTTTCTTCCAGCCGGTCGGCCGGGGCCGAGATGGACAGGCCAGCGACCAGCTTGGCTTGATCGTCGTAGATGCCCGCGGCCATGCAGCGCACGCCCAGTTCCAGTTCTTCGTCGTCGCGTGACAGACCGCGCTGACGGATCATCGCCAACTCGCGCTCCAGCGCGCCTATTTCCGTCAGGCTGTTGCGCGTGTGGCCGGCCAGGCCGGTGCGGGTGGCATAAGCGCGCACGCGCGTGGGGTCGTCGCTGGCCAGAAAGAGCTTGCCCACTGAGGTCAGGTGCAGCGGAGCGCGGCCACCCACCGCACGCACCACCTGCATGCCCGAGCGTTCGCTGTAGGTGCGTTCGATGTAGACAATTTCGTCGCCCTGGCGCACCGAAAGATTGACCGGCTGGTGGGTGAACTTGTGCAGTTCGCGCATGGGTCCGAGCGCCGCATCGCGCACATCGAGCCGCGCCTTGACCAGGTTGCCCAGCTCCAGCATGCGCATGCCGAGTCGGTAGCTGCCGGCCTCGGGGCGGTCGACGAAGCGCCCGATGGCCAGGTCGTTCAGAATCCGGTGCGCGGTGGATGGGTGTAGGCCAGTGGTTTCGGCGATCTCTTTCAGTGAAACCGGATCTTGGTGGCTGGCCAGAACATCGAGCAGCGCGAAGGTGCGCTCCAGCACCTGGATGGCAGGCGTTTGAGCTTCTTTATTCTTCATGCGGTGATTGTGCGGGGTTTCACTTTGTTTTGCATTGCGAAAAGTAGATTCAGCTCACGAGATGGTTTCGCTTGTGCAACAGCACCGGCAGTTCGCATCGTGCAATGGCTGGGCCTGACGCTTGCGGGTGTGTCGCTCGCGATGGCGGTGCAGGCCCAGACGGTGGAGCCGGCTTCGGAGCTGATGAATTCGCCGCCCTCAGCCGGGCCGCAGCAGCCGCCCGCCAGCTCGGCAGGGAGTTCCTCCGCCCATTCAAACGTCAATTCGGCCGCCAGCGCGCCAGCACGGGTGGCCCCGGTGTCAAGCTGGTTGCGCCTGCCCAAGCTGCAGGGCCGCCTGACCGCGGCCGACCTGGGCCTGCTGATCAACACCAACGATCCGTACTCCGTGGCCGTGGGCCAGTACTACGCGCGCCGGCGCGGCATTCCCGATGCTCAGATCTTGCGTGTGCAGCTGCCCCTGCGTGCGACTTTGAGCCTGGCCGAGTTCGAGAGTCTGCAAGCCAGCGTGCGCCAGCGCATGGGCCCGCAGGTGCAGGCGCTGGCGCTGGCATGGAGCCAACCCTACGCCGTGGAGTGCAACTCCATCACCTCGGCCCTGGCCCTGGGTTTTCAGCCTGAAATTTGCAAGCAGAGCTGCGCCCCGAGCCGGCCTTCGCCGTATTTCAACTACCAGGGTCGCAAGCCTTTCACCGACCTGGGCCTGCGCCCGTCCATGCTTTTGGCCGCACGCTCGGTCGAGAGCGCCCAGGCCTTGATCGAACGCGGCATCGCCGCCGACCACAGCCTGCCATCCTTCGTGCCAGCGAATGCCTATTTCGTCAGCACCCCCGATGCGGCGCGCAATGTGCGCTCGGTCTTGTTCCCCCCGGCCAGCACCATCCGGGCCTTGGGACTGGAAGCGCGGCGAGAGTCCAGCGAGGCCTTGCCCGCCCGCTTGCCGCGCGCCCTGTTGATGGCAACCGGCTTGGCGCGCGTGGAGGGCCTGGACCGGATCGAATGGTTGCCCGGTGCGCTGGCCGACCATCTCACTTCCTTCGGCGGCCTGCTGGAGCGCAACAGCCCGCAGGAGCAGATGAGCGCGCTGGATTGGCTGGAGTCCGGTGCCACTGCCAGCTACGGCACGGTCAGCGAGCCCTGCAATCATCTGCAGAAGTTCCCGCATCCGCAGATTCTGTTGCTCAGCTATGCCCAGGGCTTGAGTGCGCTGGAGGCCTACTGGCACAGCGTGGCCTGGCCAGGGCAGGGGGTGTTTGTGGGCGAACCTCTGGCGGCGCCCTTTGCACCGCCGTTCTAGCCCTGCGGCGCCTACAGATTCGCCGCCGCGAACTCACCCGCCAGCACCGCGCCCTCGAGCGTGGCTGGATAGGGCCCTGCGACATAGTCCCCGGCCGCCCACAGACCCGTGGCAATCGCTGCGGGCGGGCGCTGCAAGCCTGGTCTGCAGGCAAAGGTCGCGCGTTTCTCGGCCAGCACGCGGATCAGCGCGGGAGGCTGGGCCCAACCCAGCTCTCGCTGGGCTTGTCGCCGTACGGCTTCAGCCGCGGCTTCCAGGCCGCGCTCGACCCAGGGTGCGGCACCGCTGATCACCCAGGCCGAGCGTCCAGCGGCTTCGGCGCACAGCTGCCCCAGGTCAAACGCAAACTGGGCCGGCGCTTGCGGCCCCTCCTGCAGGGCCAGCATGGGGGCGGGCCAGGCGGGGCCGGGGTGCTGGAGGTAGACCGTGATGATGGGCTCATAGTTCAGGGCCGCCGCCTGCGCGCTCCAGCCCGGTGCGAGCGGGGCGGTCAAACGGGCGGCTTCGGCCGCGCTGCAGGCGAGGATGATGCGGTCGAAGGCCTCGCCCTCTAATAGCCAGCCGCCTTCGGCTCTCGGTGCCAGGGACTGCACCCGGTGGCCGAGCCGCAGTTCCGCGCCGTGGGCCTGCAACCAGGTTTGCGCTGGCTCGGCCAGCAGTTCGCTCAGCGGCCTGCGGGGGAGCAGCAGGTCCGAGCTGCCGGGGCCGCTGAACAGGGCATCGTGCAGCACACGCAGGAACACGCTGGCGCTGGCCTGCGCGGCCGGCGTGTTCAGGGCCGCGACGCAGAGTGGATCGATCAGCTCGTCCTTGATTTGCTGGGGCAGGCCCCGGCACAGCTGGGCCACGCTGAGCTCGGGCGCGCAGCGAAACCCGTGCAGCAGCCAGCCTGTCGCGGCGCTCAGCAGACCCAGCCGTGCCGGCCAGGACCAGCGCTGGCAGGTCAGCACGCCGCGCACGAAGGCTGGCATGGCCGCGCCGGGCGGCAGGCGCAGGCCTTCATGCTGGGGGTAGCGCAGGCGCAGCGGCAGGCGCAGCAAGGCGGTCTCGGGCGCCACGCCCAGCTGGCGCATCAGCGCCAGGCTGCGCCGGTAGGCGCCGATCAGGATGTGCTGGCCGTTGTCCAGACGTAGGCCCGCTTCGTCGGGTGGCAGGCTGCGGGCGCGGCCACCGAGCTGGCCGGCCATGTCAAAGAGCTGAACCCGGTGGCCCGCATCGCAGGCGCGCACGGCGGCCGCTAAGCCGGCCCAGCCACCGCCCACCACGGCCACGCGCAGCCCGGCTGGCTGCGCGGGCATCAGCGGCCCAGCCAATTGGTGCGCATGGCCAGCCAGAGCTTGCGCAGCGGCGTCAGCGAGATGCGTTGTTCCAGCACGCGGAAGTTCTCGGCCTCGATCTCGCGCAGCAAGGCGCGGTAGATATTGGCCATCATCAGGCCGGTCTTTTGCGCCTTGCGGTCGACGTCGGGCAGCAGGGCAAAGGCCTCGTCGTACAGGCGGTGCGCGCGTTCGGCCTGGAATTTCATCAAGGCCGTGAAGCGATCGCTGTAGCCCCAGGGGCTTTTGCGCAGCAGGATCTCATGGGCCTTGACGTCAAACTGCTGCAGCTCCGAGATCGGCAGGTAGATGCGGCCGCGCCGGGCATCATCACCGACGTCGCGAATGATGTTGGTCAGCTGCATGGCCTGGCCTAGCTTGTGGGCATAGGCGATGGTCTCGGGCTGGCTGCGGCCGAAGATGCCCGAGGCGACTTCGCCGACGACGCCGGCCACCAAGTGGCAGTAACGCTGCAGGCCGGGGTAGTCGAGGTAGCGGGTTTGTTCCAGGTCCATCTGGCAGCCCTCGATGACGGCGTTCAGGTGTTCCAGGCGAATGTCGAAGGCCGCGCAATGCGGCATCAAGGCCTTCATCACCGGATGCTGGGGCTGGCCAGCGAAGGCGCTGGCGGCTTCTTTTCGCCACCAAGCCAGCTTGGTCGATGCCACGCCCAGGTCCTCGATTTCGTCCACCACATCGTCCACCTCGCGGCAGAAGGCATAGAAGGCGGTGATGGCGGCGCGCCGCTCAGGGGGCAGAAACAGGAAGGCGTAATAGAAACTGGAGCCGCTCTTGGCAGCCTTGTCCTGCACATATTGCTCGGGGTTCACAGGCGGACCTCGCGCTCGGCCTGGGCCGTGGCGGCCAGGTTCAAGGTGCGGCTGCGGCCCATGCGCAGGCAGGCCCAGAGTAGGGCGGGGGCGTCGAGCGGGCCCAGTGCGGGGCGTTGAAGAAGGCTGGCGTGATGCATGGCGCGGATTTTCGCAAGAATGCGCAGGCCGCCTTGTACCACCGCGCGCAACTCCCAGCCGGCGCGCCCGGGTATCTGATGCACCAGGGGCGCGCCTTGCCGCATCAGGGCCTCGGCCCAGTCGCAGAGCTCGGCGATCAACTGCCGAGCGGCGCTGCTGTCGCGGCAGGCCAGGATGTCGGCGCCGCTCAGACCATGGCGACGCAAATCGCCCGCGGGCACATAGAGCCGGCCGCGTGGGCCGTCACGGCTGAAGTCCTGCCAGAAGTTAATCAGTTGCAGGCTGCTGCAGATGGCGTCAGAGCGCTGCAGTGCCAGCGGGTCGGTGATGCCGTAAAGGTGCAGCAGCAGCCGCCCGATCGGGTTGGCCGAGCGGCGGCAGTAGTCCAGCAGTTCGGGCCTGTCGGCATACGAGGCCTTGACCAGGTCCTGCTCGAAGGCGGAGATCAAATCATTCAGCAGCGGCGCCGGCAGCCGATATTGAGGCATGACGCGCGCCAGCCCGGCGAACACCTGGTGTTCCCAGCGGCCCGATCCGGCCCGGCCGTCCAGCATGGCGGCGAGGTCGGCGCGGTAGTCTTGCAGGTCCTGCTGTCGCTGCGCGGTCGAGGCATCGCCTTCGTCGGCCAGGTCGTCTGCGCTGCGGGCGAAGTGGTAGATCGCTGCAATGGCCGGGCGCAAATGCGGCGGGCACAGCCAGGAAGCAACAGGAAAGTTTTCGTAGTGTTCTATGCTCACGGCCAGGATTGTGGGTGCGTTCAGCCTCGTCGGCAGCAAGATGGGCCGGATTGCCCCGCTTTCATCGGTTTGACAGTGCAGAGTCGCTTCCCTACATTGCTGACCGTTTGGCCAGTTACGGCGAATCTGCCCGTCCGCTCTGTTCTTTTGCTACACGCTCACCGCGAGCCGGCCGCGCCGCTGACCCAGCGTGCGACCGATGGTGAAGCCCAATTCGAGGTCATTCATGCCCCATCTCATTAGCCGCCGTACCAGCCAGGCCTGTGCTGTCGCCTTGCTGGCGCTGCTGGGCGCCTGCAGCAAGCAAGAAGCCGCGCCCGAGCCTGAGCGTGCGGTTCGCACCCTGGTCTTGCAAGCGGGCACCAGCGGGCAAGTTCATGAGTACGCAGGCGAGATTCGCGCCCGCACCGAAACACGACTGTCTTTCCGGGTCGGCGGCAAATTGCTCGGCCGCAAGGTCAATGTCGGCGATCGTGTCCAGGCGGGCCAGGTGCTGGCTGTGCTGGATCCGCAGGACTTGGTCCTGGGCCAGCAGGCAGCCAAAGCCGGGCTGCAGGCTGCGCGGGCCAATCGCGATCAGCTCGGCGCCGAACTGAAGCGCTTCATTGAGTTGCAACAGCAGGGATTCATCAGCGCCGCCGAACTGGAGCGGCGCGACCTGGCCTTCAAGGCGGCGCAGGCGCAGTTGGAACAGGCGCGCACTCAGTCCGAGGCACAGAACAACCAGGTCGGCTACGCCCAACTGACTGCCGATGCGGCCGGTGTGGTCACGGCGGTCTTCGTCGAGCCCGGCATGGTGGTGGGGGCCGGCACGCCGGTCTTGCAGTTGGCCCATGAAGGACCCCGCGATGTGGTGTTTTCGGTGCCCGAGGACCAACTGGGCCGCCTGCGCGAGGGCGCTGCTCTGGCCGGCGGCCTGACGGTGCGACTTTGGAGCGACGTCAAGCCCGGCGCACAAACGGCCGCCGAGGCACGGCCCCTCAGCCTGCGCGAGGTTGCGGCAGCCACCGATCCAGTGACCCGCACCTTTCTGATCAAGGCCGACGCCGGCAAGCTCGACGCGCGCATCGGCCAGACCGCGTCGGTCCTGTTGGCTTCGCCGCGGGTGGCTCAGGCCATCAAGCTGCCGCTGTCGGCCGTGCTGCAGACCCAGGGCCAGACCTCGGTCTGGGTGCTCGATACCGTGTCAATGACGGTCAAGCAGCAGCCCGTTCAGGTGGGCGGAGCGGATGGCAACGAGGTGCTGGTCGCCGCTGGCCTTCAGCCGGGGCAAGAGGTGGTGGTGGCGGGCGTGCATGTGCTCAAGGCAGGCCAGAAAGTCAGGCGTTTCGAGCAGGGGCCGGCGGTTCCTGTAGCTGCACCTGCACCTGCTGCCGCGGCTTCGCGCTGATCCGGAGCCAGCCGCATGAGCCTTCACGAGCAAGCTCCCGCGACCGCCGGTCGCCATTTCAATATGTCGCGCTGGGCGCTGGAGCACCCGGCGCTGACCCGCTATCTGATGATCGTGCTCATGGTCATGGGCTTTGCCGCCTATTTCCAGCTGGGCCAGGATGAGGACCCGCCGTTTACCTTCCGCGTGATGGTGGTGCAAGCCTTCTGGCCGGGCGCCACGGCCCAGCAAATGGCCGAGCAGGTGACCGACAAGATCGAGAAGACCCTGCAGGAAGTGCCGCTGGGCGACAAGATCCTCAGCAGCACCAAGCCGGGCGAGTCGTTGACGGTCTTCCAGCTCAAGGACGACTCGGCGGCCAAGGATGTGCCTGAGGTTTGGTACCAGGTTCGCAAGCGCCTGGGCGATATGAAGGGCAACTTGCCTCAGGGGGTCTACGGGCCGTTCTTCAACGACGAGTTCGGTGACGTCTACGGCTCGATCTTCGCGTTATCGGCAGACGGTTTCACGCCCGAGGAACTGCGCGAGTACGCAGAGCGGGTGCGTTCGCAGCTCTTGCGCGTGCCCGATGTGACCAAGGTTGAGACCTTCGGAGCCCAGCCCGAGAAGGTCTTCATCGAGGTCTCGCAAAAGCGTCTGGCCAACCTCGGCCTGGACTTCGGTCAGGTCATCAATCAGCTCGGCGCGCAGAACGCGGTCGAGGGTGGCGGCGTGCTCAACGCCGGGGCCGGCAATTTGCAGATCCGCATTGGCGGCCAGTTCAATTCGGTGCAGGCGCTCAAGGACTTCGCCATCCGCGCGATCAATCCGGTGACCGGCCAAGCGAGCACGCTGCGCTTGTCGGACATTGCCGAGGTGCGGCGCGGCTATGCCGACCCGCCGTCTGTGATGGTGCGCCATCAGGGCAAGGACGTGATTGCCCTGGGCGTGTCCATGGGCAAGGGCGGCGACATCGTCGCCATGGGCAAGGCGCTGCAGAAGACCACGGCGGCGATCCGCAAGACTTTGCCCGCTGGCATCGAGTTGGTGCAGGTGCAAGATCAGCCGCAGGCCGTGACGCGTTCGGTCAACGAGTTTGTGCAGGTGTTGCTGGAGGCGGTGGTGATCGTCCTGGCGGTCAGCTTCATCGCTCTGGGCCTGCACACACGGCCGCTGCGTGTGGATATCTGGCCGGGCTTGGTGGTGGCGATCACGATTCCGCTGGTGCTGGCCATCACCTTCGTGACCATGTTCTATTGGAGCGTGGGCCTGCACAAGATTTCGCTGGGCTCGCTGATCATCGCGCTCGGCTTGCTGGTGGACGACGCCATCATTGCCGTCGAGATGATGGTGCGTAAGTTGGAGGAGGGCTGCGACAAGATGCATGCCGCCACCTTCGCCTATGACGCGACGGCCATGCCCATGCTGACCGGCACCTTGATCACCGCCGTGGGCTTCCTGCCCATCGGTCTGGCCAAGTCGGTGACCGGGGAATACACCTTCGCCATCTTTGCGGTCACGGCCGCGGCGCTGATGATTTCCTGGTTTGTCTCGGTCTACTTCGTGCCCTATCTCGGCGCACTCTTGCTGCGCACCCATCCGGCCAAGGAAGGCCAGGGGCATGAGATGTTCGACACACCCTTCTACAGCCGCTTCCGAACGGCGGTGGGTTGGTGTGTGCAGCACCGCTGGCTCACGATTGGCGCGACGGTGCTGGTGTTCGCGCTCGGTCTGTTCGGCATGACGCGGGTGCAGCAACAGTTCTTTCCCGATTCCAGCCGGCCAGAGATTCTGGTCGACATGACCTTGCCCGAGGGTTCGACGATCCAGCAAACCCAGGCTGTGGCGCAGCGATTTGAAGCCCGCCTGATGAAGGAGGCGGGCGTGGCCACCGTCAGCACCTGGATCGGTTCCGGCGTGCCGCGCTTCTATTTGCCTATGGACGTGGTGTTCCCCGATCCAGCGGTCAGCCAAGCCATCGTCTTGCCCAAGGGCATGAATGAGCGTGAGGCCTTGCGCAAGCGCCTGCCGGAGTTGCTTGCCGCCGAGTTCCCGGAGGTGCGGGCGCGCGTCAAGCTGCTGCCCAATGGCCCGCCGGTGGCCTATCCGGTTCAGTTTCGCGTTTCGGGCGAAAAGGTCGAGCAGGTGCGCTACTGGGCCGACCAGGCCAAGGAAATCGTTCGCGCCAATCCGCATATGCGCGGCGTCAACGACAACTGGCGCGAGTCCATCAAGGTGCTCAAGCTCGATGTGGATCAGGACAAGGCGCGCGCGCTTGGCGTCACCAGCCAGAGCCTGGCTCAGGGTTCGCGCACTTTGCTCTCGGGCACCACCATCGGCCAGTACCGCGAAGGGGACAAGCTGGTGGACATCGTGCTACGACCGCCGCTGGAGGAGCGCAATGCCATCACTGACATCGGCAACGCCTATGTGATGACCGGTACCGGCCGCTCGGTGCCGCTGACGCAGATCGCCAAGGTCGGCTTCGAGTGGGAGCCGGGCGTGCTGGCCCGTCAGGGTCGGGCCTATGCGGTGACGGTGCAGGGCGATGTCACCGAGGGCATGCAGGGCGCCACCGTCAGCGCTCAGATCTGGCCGCAGCTGCAAGCGCTGCAAGCCAAGATGCCGGCGGGCTACAGCATTTCGGTGGCCGGTGCGGTGGAGGAGAGCAGCAAGGGCCAGGGATCGATTGCGGCCGGCGTGCCGGTGATGCTGTTCATCACTTTCACCTTGCTGATGTTGCAACTGCAGAGTTTCTCGCGCTCCATGCTGGTCTTTCTGACGGGCCCGCTGGGCATCGCCGGGGTGGCGGCGGCGCTGCTGCTCCTGGACAAGCCCTTCGGCTTCGTGGCCTTGCTGGGCGTGATCGCGCTGATGGGCATGATCATGCGCAACTCGGTCATCTTGATCGACCAGATCGAGCAGGACCGGGCGCGCGGCGTGCCGGCCTGGAACGCCATCGTCGAGTCGGCGGTGCGGCGATTCCGTCCCATCGTGCTGACGGCTGCAGCGGCCGTGCTGGCCATGGTGCCGCTGTCGCGCAGCGTGTTCTGGGGGCCGATGGCGGTGGCCATCATGGGCGGCTTGATCGTCGCCACGGCCCTGACCCTGCTGGCGCTGCCGGCCATGTACGCGGCCTGGTTCCGCGTGCGTCAGCCCGAGCCCGGCCACTCGCAACTTTGAGCTGAAGAGCGTCCACAACACTCAGTCCCATTGAGCTCGCAAGGAGGCCCCCGACCGGGGGTTTTCCTTGGGCTCATTTTTTGGCTCTCCAAATGGCTACAATCCACGGTTTGCCGAAATGCCACGGGCTTGTGCGGCCGAATTCCGACAGGAATTTTGTCAAGCAGGCTTGAATCCACTTAGCGCGGGTGGCGAAATTGGTAGACGCACCAGGTTTAGGTCCTGACGCCTTCACCGGCGTGCCGGTTCGAGTCCGGCCCCGCGCACCAGATAACTTTGTACTGAGTCAAAAATGGCTGTCACCGTCGAAACCCTCGAAAAGCTCGAACGCCGCATCACGCTCACGCTGGCGGCCGCTGACATCAACAGCGAAGTCGAGAACCGTCTCAAGAAATTGGCCCGCACCGTCAAGGCCGATGGCTTCCGCCCCGGCAAGGTGCCGATGAGCGTGGTCGCTCAGCGTTATGGCTACTCCGTCCAGTACGAAGTCATGAACGACAAGCTGGGCGAGGCCTTCTCGGTCGCCGCCAACGAAGCGCAGCTGCGCGTCGCCGGCGCTCCCAAGATCGCCCAGAAGGAAGAGTCGCCCGAAGGCCAGATGGCTTTCGACGCCACCTTCGAGGTCTACCCGGAAGTCAAGCTGGGTGATCTGTCGGCCGCCGACATCGAGCGCGTCGCCAGCGAAGTGACCGACGAAGCGATCGACAAGACCGTCGACATCCTGCGCAAGCAGCGCCGCACTTTTGCCCAGCGCGCCGCCGCTGAAGCCGCGACCGATGGCGACCGCGTCACCATCGACTTCGAAGGCAAGCTCGATGGCGAGCCTTTCGCCGGCGGCAAGGCCGACGGTTTCCAATTCATCATCGGCGAAGGCCAGATGCTGGAAGCCTTCGAGAAGGCCGTGCGCGGCATGAAGGTGGGCGAGTCCAAGACTTTCCCCCTGGCCTTCCCTGAGGACTATCACGGCAAGGACGTGGCCGGCAAGGAAGCCGACTTCCTGGTGACGGTCAAGAAGATCGAAACCCAGCACCTGCCGGAAGTGAACGAAGCCTTCGCCAAGTCCCTGGGCATTGGTGAAGCTTCGGTGGACGGCCTGCGCGCTGACATCAAGAAGAACCTCGAGCGCGAAGTGAAGTTCCGCGTGCTGGCTCGCAACAAGGGCGCCGTCATGGATGCTCTGGTGGCCAGCGCCGAACTCGACGTGCCCAACGCCTTGGTGTCCGGCGAAGCCGAGCGCCTGGTGGCTGCAGCCCGCGAAGACCTGAAGAAGCGCGGCGTGAAGGATGCTGACAAGGCCCCGATCCCCGAAGAAATCTTCAAGCCCCAAGCCGAGCGCCGTGTGCGCCTGGGCCTGGTGGTGGCCGAGCTGGTGCGCGCCAACAATCTGCAAGCCAAGCCCGAGCAGCTGCAAGCGCACATCGAAGAGTTGGCTCAAAGCTACGAAAAGCCCGCTGAAGTGGTGCGTTGGTACCTGAGCGACCGCAACCGTCTGGCCGAAGTGGAAGCCGTGGTCGTTGAAAACAACGTCACCGACTTTGTGCTGGCCAAGGCCAAGGTCAGCGACAAGTCCCTGCCTTTCGACGAGCTGATGGCCACGGCTGCCAACTGATCCCGTTCGCAGCACCTGCCGGAAAGGCGCCGTACCGCAAGGCCGGCGCCTTTTTTCATTTTTCAGGGCTTTGCCTTGCGACCACATAATCAGGCCCCATACCTAGTTGGTAGTTCGCAAGAAGTTCGATCGAGACATTTTTCAGAGGAAGAACACCCATGAGCGCGCTGGAAATCAACAACCTGGGCATGGTGCCCATCGTCATCGAACAATCGGGCCGCGGTGAGCGTGCCTACGACATCTACAGCCGCCTGCTGCGCGAGCGCATCATCTTCCTGGTCGGCCCGGTGAATGATGCGGTGGCCAATCTGGTGGTGGCCCAGATGCTGTTCCTGGAGAGCGAGAACCCGGACAAGGACATCTTCCTCTACATCAACTCGCCCGGCGGCAGCGTCTCGGCCGGCATGTCCATCTTCGACACCATGCAGTTCATCAAGCCGCAGGTGTCGACTCTGTGCATGGGCATGGCAGCGAGCATGGGCGCCTTCCTGCTGGCCGCAGGCGCCAAGGGCAAGCGCATGGCCTTGCCGAATGCCAAGGTCATGATTCACCAGCCGCTGGGCGGCACGCAAGGTCAGGCGACTGACATCGAGATCCACGCCCGCGAGATCCTCAAGACCCGCGAGCAGCTCAATCGCATCCTGGCCGAGCGTTCGGGCCAAAGCCTGGAAAAGATCCAGAACGACACCGAGCGCGACTACTACATGTCCGCCGCCGAAGCGCAGGCCTATGGCCTGATCGACCAGGTGGTGGAAAAGCGCGCCTGAGCATCCGCTCGCGTGTGGCCTGAACCCGGGCCCAATTGACGGCAGTAGGGGGCCCTTATCCAGAAAAGGGCCCCTTGTCCGTTTGAACTATCATCACTGCAGGCATTTACGCCTGAAAGACAAGCAGATCCATGGCCGAGAAAAAAGGCAATTCCAGCGAAAAAGTCCTGTACTGCTCCTTCTGCGGCAAAAGCCAGCATGAGGTGAAGAAGCTGATCGCTGGCCCATCGGTGTTCATTTGCGACGAGTGCATCGAGCTCTGCAATGACATCGTCCGCGACGAAGTGCCGGCCGACACGCCGCAGGCGCGCGCCAGCAAGTCCGATCTGCCGGTGCCGAGCGAGATCAAGGCCAGCCTCGATCAGTATGTGATCGGCCAGGATGTCGCCAAGCGCACCTTGGCGGTTGCGGTTTACAACCACTACAAGCGCCTGCGCCATATGGCCGGGACCAAGGACACGGTCGAGCTGTCCAAGAGCAACATCCTCTTGATCGGTCCCACGGGCTCCGGCAAGACCTTGCTGGCTCAGACCCTGGCCCGCTTGCTGAATGTGCCCTTCGTCATCGCCGACGCGACCACGCTGACCGAAGCAGGCTATGTGGGTGAGGACGTTGAGAACATCATCCAGAAGCTGCTGCAGAACTGCAATTACGACGTGGAGCGCGCCCAGCGCGGCATCGTCTACATCGACGAAATCGATAAGATCAGCCGCAAGGCCGACAACCCGTCGATCACGCGCGATGTGTCGGGCGAAGGCGTTCAGCAAGCCTTGCTGAAGCTGGTTGAAGGCACCATGGCTTCCGTGCCTCCGCAGGGCGGCCGCAAGCACCCTAATCAAGACTTCCTGCAGATCGACACGACCAACATCCTGTTCATCTGCGGTGGCGCATTCGATGGCCTGGAGAAGGTCATCCAAAACCGTTCAGAAAAGTCCGGCATCGGCTTTGGTGCTTCGGTGCAGAGCAAGACAGACCGCCGTGCGGCCGAACTGTTCCGCGAAGTCGAGCCCGAAGATTTGATCAAGTTCGGCATCATTCCTGAGTTGGTCGGTCGTCTGCCGGTGGTTGCCACTCTGGGCGAGCTGACTGAGGACGCGCTGGTGCAGATCCTGACTGAGCCCAAGAATGCCTTGCTCAAGCAGTACCAGCAGTTGTTCGCCATGGACGGTGTCGAGCTGGAAGTGCGCCCATCGGCCTTGACCGCAATTGCACGCAAGGCACTGGCCCGCAAGATCGGAGCGCGTGGTCTGCGCTCCATCATGGAGCTGTCGCTGATCGACACGATGTTCGAGCTGCCCGCCCTGGACGGCGTGGCCAAAGTGGTGCTGGACGAGCACAACATTGACGAAGGGGCCAAGCCCTTGCTGGTGTATCGCGAGCAGGCCAAGGCCAGCGCCTGAAGTTGAATCGACACGAGAGAACTGGCCGCTTTGAAGGGCCAGTTCCATTCCCCAGGCATCTTGCAATACTGATCTCGGACCGCATCTGGGTCTGAGAAAGAGAGGTTTTCATGTCCGGTCATCCTGTTTTGCCTGCGGAACCCATCACCCTGCCACTGTTGCCCTTGCGCGATGTGGTCGTGTTCCCGCATATGGTGATCCCGCTCTTCGTGGGTCGCCCCAAGTCCATCAAGGCCCTCGAAGCCGCGATGGAAGCCGGCCGTCAGATCATGTTGGTGGCCCAAAAGGCCGCCGGCAAGGATGAGCCCAAGTCGGACGATATGTTCGAAGTGGGCTGTGTCTCCAGCATCCTGCAAATGCTCAAGCTGCCCGATGGCACCGTCAAGGTGCTGGTCGAAGGCCTGCAGCGCGCCACCACCCAGTCCATCACCGACGGGGAAGAGCATTTCGTCGCCGAGGTTCTGCCCATTCCGCCCGAGACCGACCTCAAGCCCGAGGTTGAGGCTCTGCGCCGCGCGGTGACTCAGCAGTTCGACCAGTACGTCAAGCTGAACAAGAAGATTCCGCCGGAGATCTTGACCTCGATCGCCGGCATCGATGATGCCGGTCGCCTGGCCGATACGATTGCCGCTCACCTGCCGCTCAAACTCGACGCCAAGCAGTCGGTGTTGGACCTGGCCGAGGTGGGCAAGCGTCTGGAAACATTGCTCGATTTGCTTGAGCATGAAGTTGACATCCTGCAGGTGGAAAAGCGCATTCGCGGCCGCGTCAAGCGCCAGATGGAGAAGAGCCAGCGCGAGTACTACCTGAACGAGCAGGTCAAGGCCATTCAGAAGGAACTCGGCGACGGCGAAGAGGGCGCTGATCTGGAGGAGCTGGACAAGAAGATCCAGGCTGCTCGCATGCCCAAGGAAGCGCGTAAGAAGGCCGACGGCGAGCTGAAGAAGCTCAAGCTGATGTCTCCCATGTCGGCCGAAGCCACCGTGGTGCGCAACTACATCGAGACCCTGGTCAACCTGCCCTGGAGCAAGAAGACCAAGATCAAGTTCGACCTGTCCAATGCCGTCGACGTGCTGAACGAAGACCATTACGGTCTGGACAAGGTCAAGGACCGCATCGTCGAGTACCTCGCTGTGCAACAGCGCGTGGACAAGGTCAAGGCGCCAATTCTGTGCCTGGTCGGCCCTCCGGGTGTGGGCAAGACTTCGCTGGGTCAGTCGGTGGCGCGCGCCACCGGCCGCAAGTTCGTGCGCATGGCCCTGGGCGGTGTGCGTGACGAGGCCGAGATCCGTGGCCACCGGCGCACTTACATCGGCTCCATGCCGGGCAAGGTGCTGCAGAGCCTGTCCAAGGTGGGCACGCGCAATCCTCTCTTCTTGCTCGACGAGATCGACAAGCTGGGCATGGATTTCCGTGGCGACCCGTCCTCGGCACTGCTCGAAGTGCTGGATCCTGAGCAGAACCACACCTTCGGTGACCACTATGTCGAGGTCGATTTCGATCTCTCTGATGTGATGTTCATCGCCACTTCCAACTCGATGAATATTCCGCCGGCCTTGCTGGACCGGATGGAAGTGATCCGCCTGTCGGGTTACACCGAGGACGAGAAGGTCAACATCGCTCAGCGCTACCTGCTGCCCAAGCAGTGCAAGAACAATGGCGTCAAGGAAGAGGAGATGGAAGTCACCGAATCCGCCATTCGCGGCATCATCCGTTACTACACCCGGGAAGCCGGTGTGCGTTCGCTGGAACGCGAAGTCTCGAAGATCTGCCGCAAGGTGGTGAAGGGCATTGCGCTCAAGACCTTCGAAGGCAAGGCTGTGGTCACAGAGGACAACCTCAATGACTTCCTGGGCGTGCGCAAGTACGACTTCGGTCGCGCAGAGAAGAAGAACCAGGTCGGCCAAGTGGTCGGTCTGGCCTGGACGGAAGTGGGCGGCGATCTGCTGACCATCGAAGCCACGGCCATGCCGGGCAAGGGCAACATCATCCGCACCGGTTCGCTGGGCGATGTGATGAAGGAATCCGTCGAGGCCGCCCGTACGGTCGTGCGTTCACGCGCACGCCTGCTGGGCATCAAGGACGAGTTGTTCGAGAAGCGCGATGTGCACGTCCACGTGCCCGACGGCGCGACGCCCAAGGACGGCCCGAGCGCAGGTGCGGCCATGACCACCGCCTTTGTTTCGGCCCTGACCGGCATTCCGGTGCGTGCCGACGTGGCGATGACCGGCGAAATCACCTTGCGCGGTGAAGTGACGGCCATCGGCGGTTTGAAGGAAAAGCTGCTGGCGGCCCACCGTGGTGGCATCAAGACCGTGATGATCCCGGAAGAGAACGTCAAGGACTTGCAGGACATTCCTGAGAACGTCAAGAACCAGCTGGAGATCGTGCCAGTGCGCTGGATCGATCGGGTGCTGGAGGTGGCGCTGGAGTCCATGCCTGTGCCTTTGCCGGATGAAGAACCTGCCGCAGCGGCCAAGGCCGAAGCGGTGGTGGCAGCGCCGGCCGCCACGCATTGAGTGAATTTCAAGCCCCGCAGGAAGGATCACTTTCGTGCGAGGGCTTGCAGTTGACTCAAAAAATGGTTTAGAATCTGAGCTTCGACGCGACGGTGGATCAGCTGGAAACAGTTGAAGCACACAGTGTCGAGGCGAGATGCGGGTGTAGCTCAGTTGGTAGAGCGCAACCTTGCCAAGGTTGAGGTCACGAGTTCGAGCCTCGTTACCCGCTCCAGAAATACAAGAATCCAATCATGCTTGCATAAGGCGATTCGCAAAAAGGGAGGCCCCGGCTTCCCTTTTTTAATCAGTCGGAATTTCGGTTTCGATTGATGAAGTGAACGAGTTTGGCGCGATAGCAAAGCGGTTATGCCCCGGATTGCAAATCCGGTTAGTCCAGTTCGACTCTGGATCGCGCCTCCAAAATTTGATGTGCATATGCGGGTGTAGCTCAGTTGGTAGAGCGCAACCTTGCCAAGGTTGAGGTCACGAGTTCGAGCCTCGTTACCCGCTCCAAACAGGCGATTGGCCGATTTTTCAAGTTTGACAGTCAAGCTTGAAAAACTCGAAGCGCCTTTGGAATCAGAAAAAGGGAAGCCTTATGGCTTCCCTTTTCTGTTTTGGCCGGAGCACCGGAATTCTTGCAGGCTGAGCGAGGGCGAAGGCAAACAGCATGCTCGACCTGAGTCGATCGCAAGAAGAATGGTGTCGAGCTCCATCGCCAAAAGTTTGAAAAATATTCAGCAAAGCTTGCCGAGAGTTGAATAACAAGTATAGAATGCAAGACTTCGCTGATTTCAGTTCTCTTGATAAAGAGCTTAAGCCAGCGAGATGAAAACAAGATGGACGCAGTTTCATCGGTTCTGAAAATAGCGCGCTTGCGTGCTGTTGAAAGAAAGCGATGCGGGTGTAGCTCAGTTGGTAGAGCGCAACCTTGCCAAGGTTGAGGTCACGAGTTCGAGCCTCGTTACCCGCTCCAGAATTGTTTTCAACCCTACCAACGGGTTTGCGGCTTGTTCGGCGCAGATTCGAAAAATGCGGGTGTAGCTCAGTTGGTAGAGCGCAACCTTGCCAAGGTTGAGGTCACGAGTTCGAGCCTCGTTACCCGCTCCAGATCTGCAAAAGGGAAGCCCTCAGGCTTCCCTTTTTGCATTCCGCAGGCATCGCGCATTCTCGCTAGCAGACGCAGCGATAATGCGCGACCTGACCGCCGCCCGGGTGGTGAAATTGGTAGACGCAGCGGACTTAAAATCCGCCGACCTCACGGTCGTACGGGTTCAAGTCCCGTCCTGGGCACCAGCAGCGCACATGCGTTTTAGGTGAAGGCCGCCAACAAGCGCTCCAGTGCCACCGTGAATGGCGTTTGCATCAGCGGCAGGGTGGCGACCATGCCGATCAGCCCAATGCTCACCGTCAGCGGGAAGCCGACCGAGAAGACGCCGATCTGCGGCGCGACGCGCGAGATCACACCCAGCACCAGGTTCACGAACATCAACATCGTGATCAATGGCAGGGCAATCCAAAGGCCGATGCGGAAGATCTCCGCGCCCCATATCTGAGGTGTCGCCACGCGCAGGAAGTGGAAGGGCTCGTCGCCAACGGGGAAAGCATGGAAGCTCTGAATCAAGGCATTGATCAGCAGCAGGTGACCGTTGATGGCGATGAACAGGAACGCCACCATGCTGCCAAAGAAACGGGCACTGGCGGTGCCCTGGCTGCCGGTCGCGGGGTCAAAGAAGCCGGCGTAATTGAGGCCCATCTGCAAACCGATCAACTCGCCCGCGAATTCCAGCGATGCAAACACCAGGCGCACGGCAAAGCCCATGGACAGCCCGATCAGCATTTGCTGCGCCAACAAAAGCAGCAGCATGGGCAGGGAGTCCAGCGGTGCCAGCGGCATCGTCGGCAGGGAAGGCTGGGCGGCCAGTGAGATGAACAAGGCCAAGCCCACCTTGACTCGAGCCGGCACATTGCGCTGGCTGAAGATGGGCATGCCGGCGAACAGGGCCAGGGTCCGTATGAATGGCCACAGCAGCGGATTCAACCACTCCAGCAGCTGTGCCTCCGTGACGGAGAACATCAGCTGACCACTTGCGGGATGGTCTTCAGCGTGCGCTGGATGTATTCGACCAGGGTGGTCACCATCCACGGGCCGGTGATGGAGAGCACCAACACGGCCGCGACCACTTTGGGCACAAAGCTCAAGGTCGACTCATTGATCTGCGTCGCGGCTTGAAACACGCTGACCAGCACGCCCACGGCCAGCACGGTCAGCAGAACCGGTGCGGCCACCAGCATCAGGATGTAGAGGCCTTGCTGGCCGAAGGTGAAGACTTGTTGTGCGTCCATGAGGTGTTCCGATTCCTTCAGGTGACAAAGGAGGCCGCCAGTGAGCCCAGCAACAAGTTCCAGCCGTCCGCGAGCACAAAGAGCATGAGCTTGAAGGGCAGGGCGACCAGCACCGGGGACAGCATCATCATGCCCAGACTCATCAGCACGCTGCTGACGATCATGTCGATGACCAGAAAGGGGATGAAGATCAGGAAGGCAATTTGAAATGCACTCTTCAGTTCACTGGTGACGAAGGCCGGCACCAGCACTTTGAAGGGCACGTCCTCGGCTTTGACGCTTTCATCGAGTTTGGCAAGACGCGCAAACAGCGACACATCGGCCTGGCGCGTCTGCTTCAACATGAAGCTGCGCATGGGGGGCTCAGCCTTTTTCAGGGCTTCTTCAAAAGGCATCTGACCGGTGCTGTAGGGCTGCCAGGCTTCGGCATAGACCTTGTCCAAGGTCGGGCTCATCACAAAGAAGGTCAGGAACAAGGACAAGCCGACGATCACCTGGTTGGGTGGCGCCGCCTGGGTGCCCAGAGCCTGGCGCATCAAGGACAGGACGATGACGATGCGGGTGAAGCCCGTCATCATCAGCAGCACCGCCGGCAGGAAGCCTAGCGCCGTGAAGAAAAGCAGGGTTTGGATGGGTACCGAGAAACTACCGCCGCTGGTGCCTTGGCCCAGCAGCAGCGGGATGGTGGCCGGCGGTGTGCTCGACTGTGCCCAGGCGGTGCCAAGCCAGAGCAGGCTGCCTGTCAGACATGCGGCACGGGCGAGCCGGGCTTCAACTCGCATCGCGGCCTCCCGCGCTGCTGGCTTGGCTTGGCGCCTGTCCGCGCAGACGCGCGCCCAGTTGCTGCGCAAAACTGCCGTTAGCAAGTGAATGCAGGCCGGCAGCGCTGGGGGCTTCGGCCTGTGGCGGCATCACATGCAAGGTGCTGATCTGTTGCCCGGTCACGCCCAGGACCAGCCAACGCCGGTCTTCACCTTGACCGACTTCCACGGTCAGAAGACGCTGGTTCGGCGCGATGGGCAGGTGTGCGACCAGGCGCATCACGCCATGGGTCTGGCTGCCGGCGCCGCCCAGTGGCGTGCGCTTGAGCAGCCACAGGGCCAAGGGAATCAGGCACAGAATGGCCAGAAACCAGAGCAAGGGCAGCAGAGGTGAAGAGTTCATGGCCCTGATTGTGGGCCAAGGCAGGGCGAAGATGCGACCCGAAGTGCCGGGTCTTGCCCCGGGAACTCAGGCTTTCGAGAGGCGGCGCATGCGCTCGGATGGCGTGACGATGTCGGTCAGGCGAATACCGAACTTGTCATTCACCACCACCACCTCGCCCTGTGCAATCAAGTAACCGTTCACCAGCACGTCCATCGGCTCACCGGCCAGAGCGTCGAGCTCCACCACCGAGCCCTGTGCCAGTTGCAAGATGTTCTTGATCGGAATGCGGGTGCGGCCCAGTTCCACGGTCAGCTGGACGGGGATGTCCAGGATCATGTTGATGTCGCCGCTGGGCAGATTGCTCGGCGTGGGCGAGAAATTGGCGAAGCTGGCCGGCGCGACCTGCTCGCTGGGTGCAGACACCTCTTCGGCGACTTCAGCCGGTTTGGACTCCGCCAGGGCGGCCGCCCATTCAGCGGCCATGGCGTCTTGCTCGTCGTTCGATGGGGTATCAGGTGACATTGCGTGCTCCCAGCCAACCCTGGTCAGGGCTGGTCAGCATTTCTTCCACTTTGATCGCGTACTTGCCGTTCGAAGTGCCGTAGTGGCAGTCGTAGATGGGCACGCCGTCGATCTTGGCCTTGATCATGGTTTCCAGGTCCAGCTCAATGAAGTCGCCGGGTTTGAAGGCGAGCAGCTGCTCCACCGTGGCCGGCGCCGTGCCCAGCTCGGCCACCAGTTCCACCTGCGCAGCCTGGATCTGGTGCTTGAGCAGATTGACCCAGCGGCGGTCAGGCTCGGTCGAGTCGCCCACCGTGGTCGAGTACAGCACGTCGCGAATCGGCTCCAGCGTCGCGTAGGGGATGCAGAAGTAGACCGTGCCGCTGGTCTCGCCGATTTCTAGCGTGAACGAGGTGGAGACCACGATCTCGCTGGGCGTGGCGATATTGGCGAACTGGGGCTGCATCTCCGAGCGCTGGTATTCCAACTCGAGCGGATAGATGCCTTTCCATGCCTTGTGGTATTCGGCCGTGATGACCTCAACCAGGCGCAGGATCACGCGCTGCTCGGTGGCCGAGAAATCGCGGCCTTCGATGCGGGCATGGAACTTACCGATGCCGCCGAACAGCGAGTCGATGACCGCAAACACCAGGGTCGGGTCACAGACGATCAGCCCGGAGCCGCGCAGCGGCTTGACCGAGACGATGTTGAAATTGGTCGGCACCACGATCTCGCGCAGGAAGGCGCTGTACTTCTGCACCTTGATGCCGCCGATGGCCACTTCCGGGCTCTTGCGGATGAAGTTGAACAGGCCGACGCGGATGTTGCGCGCGAAGCGTTCGTTGATGATTTCCATCGTGGGCATGCGCCCACGGACGATCCGTTCCTGGCTGGCCAGGTTGTAGTCGCGTATGCCACCAACCTGCTCCTCCTCGGCGTCGAGCTTCTGGCTCTCGCCGGTGATGCCCTGCAGTAGCGCATCAACTTCGTCTTGGGAGAGGATTTGCTGATTCATGGCGAATCACCGATGTGCTTCAACAGCGGGCTCACTGGACGATGAAGGTGGAGAACAAGACCTGAGTGATCGGGCTGACGACGGCCGGTTTCTTTTTCTTCTTTTTCTTCTTTGGTGCGGCTTCGTCCTCGGCCTCGTCCTCGTCTTCCAGTTCGATGCCCATCGGTCGCACCGATTCGCGCAGCACTTCCCTGGCCAGTTTTTCCTTGCCCTCACGGGTCAGCAATTCCACCGAGGTCTTGTGCGACAGCACCATCAGCACATTGCTGCGGATGGCGGGCAGGAAGGCCTTGATTTGGTCAGCCGTCTTGGCGTCGATCACCTCCAGGGTGATGCCCACTTGGGCAAAGCGATCGACATCTTTGTCCGATAGATTGACGGTGAAGGGATCGAGTGGCACGAACACGGGCGGCGTGCCCGGTTTGGGTGCCGCGTGGGCCGGTGCTTCCTGGTGTGAGGCCGCGGCTTCGCCGCCTTCCTCGTCATCGGCCGCGGGCTTCTTTTTCATCAAGAGCAGGGCTGCGCCGCCGCCGCCCAGAACCAGCACGAGCACGGCCGCGATGATGATGATCAACTTCTTGTTGCCGCCCCCTTTCGGGGCCTCGGCGGGTGCTGCGGCTGGTGTAGCCATACGGACTCCTGTGTTCTTCAGCGCCCCTTTTTTCGCTTGCTCGCGGATGCGGCGACAAGGTTCGGGATCGGGGGCGAGTTGAAGCTGATTATTGATGCCACAAGCGCGGCCTCAAGGGGAGAAAAGGCGGACTGCCGCTTGTCAATTCGCCAGTGGCTGGCCGTCATGTTTCATGCGTACAAATCCAGCACGCCCTGGCTGCGCCGCGCTGACGTCGCGACTGCAGCAAGGCCGGCCGAAGCGCCGTCCAGCGTGATGGATCGAGCCGGCTTGGAGCGACCGGCCTCGTCCTTGTCGCTGGCCGGCTCTTGGCCCGATCGGTCACGCGCTTGCTCAAACACGCCGCCGCCGCTCAGCGTCAGTCCGGCGTCTCGCAGGGCTGCGGCCAAGTCAGGCAAGCCTTGTTCCAGGACCTGGCGAGTCTCTGCATGTTCTGCATGGAAGGAAATCTGGGCCTGCTGGCCTTCCAGCACGATCTGAATGGCCACCGGGCCGAGTTCGGCCGGGTTCAGATGCAGTTGCGCCTCTTGAACTCCGTCGGCGGCCAGCAGGCTCAGCCGTGCGCTGAGTTCGGGTGCAAACGACGGGGCATGAAGGGGCGTCCTCATGTCGATCTGCGCCGTGTCGCCGCCGCTGTTGCCAAACGACCTTGCGAGTGGGTCGGCAGCGGGGCCTTTGCTCATGGCCTCCAGGCCCGATGCCGCTTGGGTGGCCGTCGCGCTGCTGCTGGCCGTTTGCCCATTCGAGTTGGACAGGGCTTGCGTGGCGGAAGCCGCATCTGAACTCAGCAGCAAAGCCGCGAAGTTGCTGGCGCCTGTGGCGCCGTCAGCGGATGGGCTTGCGGCTCCCGCCTTGCGCGGGTCATCCACGCGCGCTTGGCCCTGCGCAGGGTCTGTGGCTTGAAGCCGCCGGCTGCCTGCCTCCGCGCTGCTGTCTCGTCTCGCCGGGCGCCCGGGCTCCAGCGGTTTGCCGTCCAGAGACGTGGCCGCGAACGGCAGCCCCACACCGCGCGAGGCATCGTCCGCGTTGAGCCCATTCAATGCGCGGCCTGCTGGGTGTTCAGATGCATGGCCTTGATCGTGGTCGTATGCGGCAGCTTCGCTGCTGCGATCGCCGCTGGATTCGGCCGTCCTGACCTTGACCTGCGGTGCGCTGGCGATGCTTTCTGCCGTTTCGTTGAGGTCTTCGGCCCGCTGTTCGTCGGCAGTCTCGGTATTTGGCTCGCCTTGTACGCGTTGGACGCTTTTTTCGCTGCCCAGAGCAGCTTGCCCGGCGACCGGGCTGTTGCTGGCCCCGGCAGGCTTGGCGTTGACTTGGGCGTTGATTCTGCGGGCGATGAGCTTTTGTTCCTGGCTTTGGGACTCGCTGCGGCGTTCAGCCAGGCGTTCTGCCGTTCGCTCAGGGGCGGACGACGGCGACGCCGTGTTGCGGATGCTGGCTTTGGCGTCAGGCGCCGGGGCAGACGCCGGCGGCTTCGCTGAAGCGCTGCGCTCGGACGCAGCCACGTCCAGCCGGTTCAGCATTTGTTTGAACTGCAGAGCGGTTTCTTCGCTGCTGGCGCTGATGGCGGAGCGCGCGCTGGCGCTGCCCATGCGCGAGGACGCTGCACGAACGCCTTCGCTGGCGGCCAGCATGGGGGAATTCAAACTGGGGGGCATGGAGGATCTCCTGTCATCTCGCGCGGAGTTCTCAGGCACTCAGGCGCATGAAGGGGTTGCCGCCGGCATAGGCACTGCGAGAGGCTTGCTCATCGGTGGCTTTTTGCTCCTGGCGCTGGGCCGAGCGGCTGATCTCCAGGCGGCGGCGCTCCAGCAGCTTGCGCACCGAAGCGACGCGCATTTCCAGGCCTTGCAGGCGCTCGCGGGCCGTGGCCACGCGCTGGTCGGCGAACTGTGCCAAATTGCTCTGGCTGGTGATCGCTTCGTTGAGTCGCCCGCCGAAATTCTGGTAGCAGGCGACGATGTCCATGGTGCCCTGGCGGGCGAACTGCTGGCTCCAGCGCAGCTGGTAGTCGCTGCGGTACTGGGCCAGATCGCCATGCTGAGCGCGCGCCTTGTCGGCGCGGGCCTGGGCTTCCTGGAACTGGCGCAAGCCTTCGTCACGCTCGGCTTCGGCGCGTTCGAGCAGGATGCTCAACACTTGGAGATTGCTTGAACTGCTCATGAAGCGATCCTCGGTAAGTCAAAGTGGTCCGGCGCGGACCCCTGGTGTATCGGCGGAATTCAGGCGTCCTTGATGACGGCCGACAGCTGGCGAACGCTGTCGGCCAGCAAGGCCGGGCTGTGCATGTCCTGCTGTAGCAGGCGGGCGATGTCGGGGTGCAGGCGCACGGCCAAGTCCAGTTCGTGGTCATGCCCGGGGGCATATGCACCCAACTGGATCAGGTCGCGGGCCTTGTTGTATTTGGCGAGCAGCTGGCGGCAGCGGCGTGCGGCGTCGATATGGCTCTGCGGCGCCACATTGGTCATCACCCGAGAGATCGAGCGCTCGATGTCGATGGCCGGGTAATGGCCGGCCTCGGCCAGTTCGCGGCTCAGCACGATGTGGCCGTCCAGAATCCCGCGCGCCGCGTCGGCGATCGGGTCTTGCTGGTCGTCGCCTTCGCTGAGCACGGTGTAGAAAGCCGTGATCGAGCCTTCGCCTGGTAGCCCATTGCCGCTGCGCTCAACCAACTGGGGCAGCTTGGCGAAGCAGCTTGGCGGGTAGCCCTTGGTGGCCGGCGGCTCGCCGATGGCCAAAGCGATCTCGCGCTGGGCCATGGCGTAGCGGGTCAGCGAGTCCATCAGCAGCAGCACATGCAGGCCTTGGTCGCGGAAGTTCTCGGCGATGGCCGTGGCGTAGTGGGCGCCTTGCATGCGCACCAGAGGCGGGGCGTCGGCCGGCGCGGCCACGACGACCGAACGCTGCAGGCCGTCCTCGCCGAGGATGTCCTCGATGAATTCCTTCACTTCCCGGCCGCGTTCGCCGATCAGGCCGACGACGATGACATCGGCCTGCGTGTAGCGGGCCATCATGCCCAGCAGCACCGATTTGCCGACGCCGGTGCCAGCGAACAGGCCCAGGCGCTGGCCTCGGCCCACGGTCAGCATGGTGTTGATGGCGCGCACACCGGTGTCCAGGGCGCTGCGCACCGGGTCGCGGTCCATGGCGTTGATGGGGCGGCGCACCATGGGCTCGGCATGGGTCATCTGCAAGGGGCCACGGCGGTCCAGCGGGTGGCCGTGTGAATCGACCACGCGGCCCAGCAGGCCTTGGCCCATGGGCAGGTGCAAGCCGCGGTCTTCATTGCGGCGCCAGGGGTGCAGGGGATGGCCGAGCTTCGGGCCCATCAAAGGCAGGGCGCGCGGCACAACCATGGCACCGCTGGACAGACCCTGGATCTCGTCGGTTGGCATCAGGTAGGCACGGTCGCCCGAGAAACCCACCACCTCGGCGTTGACCGGGCGCTGGCCGCGCTGCGGATTCATTGACGAGCTGGGCATGTGGATTTCGCAGACCGAACCGACCGGCACCTTGACCCCGGTCGCTTCCAGCACCAGGCCGGCCACGCGTACCAGCTTGCCTTGCGACTCCAGCGGCAGGCTATTGCCGGCGAATTCCTGCAGATTGCTCAGGTACTGCAGCCAGCGGCCTTGGCGGCTGCCAGCCGCGGCTTCGGCGTTTAGTTCGTCCTGCTCGGTGTCGAAGTCGGCCATCACAAGGCCTCCTGCGAGCTGCTGTTGCTGCTGCTGCCGGTATCGCCGTCGCCGCGGCCGGTGCGGCGGTCTTCCCACAGCGAGGCTTGGCCCATGGCGGCAGCGGCCTGTTGCCAGCGAGAGGCCAGGCTGGCGTCGACGCTGCTGATGTCGGAATCCACCCGGCAGCCGCCACGCGGCACATCCGGGTCGGGCAGGAGCTGGGCTTCGCGGGCGCGCAGCTCCTCGCCAGCACCTTCTTGCACCAGCGGGTAGTCGCTCGGGTTGACGCGCACCCGCACATGGCGAGCCGACAGCTGCAGGGCCTCGACCGCGTCATGCGCGACCTTGGCGATATGTTCGGGGCGCTGGGTGATCTCGCTGCGCACCACCTGGCGGGCCAGTTCGACGGCGCAACGGGCCAGGGTGGCCGCCATCTCGTCTTCGAGGGCTCGGAAGTCGGCGTCGAAGTTCTGCACCAGCTGGCCCAGCTGGGCGCTCATCTGCTGGGCGAAGCTTTTCTTGAAGGCATCGAGCGCGGCCATGCCGTCGCGGTAGCCGTCCTGGTAGCCGGACTGGCGGGCGGCATGCAGCTGCTCTTGCAAATCAGGCTGCGGGGGTGGTGCTGGCTCGGGCGACGCCTGCTGGCTGGGCGCCGGGGCGGGCGCGCTGATGGGCGCACGCTGCGCGTTCATCGCGCCTTGGAAGGCGTCGGGGTTCCAGGCTGCGAAGCTCTGCACTTCCTCGCGCGGGATGAAGCGGCTGTAGCTGCTGGTGCGCGCCGGCTGCGAGGGGTCGCGCGGCGGCGGCGGCACTTGACGGGGTGGGCGAGGGGTCATGACTCAATCGCCTCAAACGAATTGGTCGTCGCCGCCACCGGCCAGCACGATGGTGCCTTCGTCCACCAGACGGCGCACGATCTTGAGCATTTCCTTCTGCTCGCTCTCGACTTCCGAGAGGCGCACCGGGCCGCGCGAATCCAGGTCCTCACGCAGGGTCTCGGCTGCGCGGCTCGACATATTGCGCAGGATCTTTTCGCGCAGTTCGGCGCTGGCACCCTTGAGGGCCACGACCAGGGATTCGCTCTGCACTTCCTTGAGCACGGCCTGGATGCCCTTGTCGTCGATCTTGTCCAGATCGTCGAAGGTGAACATGTTGTCCATGATCTTCTGGGCCAGGTCGGCGTCGGCTTCGCGGATGTAGTCCAGCACCGAGGCTTCCACGCTGGAGCCCAACATATTGATGATCTCGGCCGCCGTCTTGACGCCGCCCAGCGAGGACTTGCGCATGCGCTCGCCGCCGGCCAGCACCTGGCTCATGACCTCGTTCAGGTCCTTCAGCGCCATCGGCTGGATGCCGTCCAGCGTGGCGATGCGCACCAGCACTTCGTTGCGCTGGCGCTCGGTGAAGACGCGCAGCACCGAGCTGGTCTGATCAAAGTCCAGGTGGGCCAAGATGGCGGCAATGATCTGTGGGTGTTCGTTGCGCAGCAGTTCGGCCACCGAGGCGGCGTCCATCCACTTCAGGCTTTCGATCGAGGACACATCGCTGCCTTGCAGGATGCGGTCCAACAGCAGATTGGCCTTGTCCTCGCCCAGGGCCTTGCGCAGCACCTGGCGCACATACTCGTCGGTGTCGGACACCAGCGTGCTCTGGGTCTCGGCCACCTTGTCGAAGCGGGTCAGCACCTGCTCGACCTTTTCGCGGCCCACGACCTTGAGCTTGGCAATGGTCTCTCCCAGCTTCTGCACCTCTTTCGGGGCCAGATGCTTGAAGACTTCGGACGCTTCCTCCTCGCCGAGGGACATCAGCAAGATGGCGGCGTCCTCTACTCCTTTGTCATCCATGGTCGGGCTCGGTGGTCAATCGGTGGGGGAGGGCGGCTGAGCGGGCGGGGCGATTCAATCGACCTCGCCATTGATCCAGTTGCGCATGATGTTGGCCACGGCAATCGGGTTCTCGCGGGCCAGCAGGCGGGCGCGTTCCAGCTTCTCGTTGGCCACCGGGCCGCTCAGGGCCGGCAGTGCGCCGTCGGCGCCCAGGGCGGGCAGTTCGTTGTCGTCGTCCACCACGGCATCCAGCTGCGAGGCGGTATCGGCCGCTTCCGGCGGCGGCGGGTTGGCCGCCTTGATGGCCGGGCGCACCATGCCGAAGACCGCGATCAAGGCCACCAGCACCAGGGCCAGGGGCACGGCGGCGGTGCGAAGCAGGTCCAGCACAAAGGGCTGCTTCCACAGGGGCAGGTCCAGCTCTTCATGCTTCTCTTGCAAGAAGGGGGCGCTGATGATCTTGAGCGAGTCACCGCGTTCCTGGTTGAAGCCCATGGTCTCCTTGACCAGCGCCGTGAGCTTGTCCAGCTCTTCCTGAGGCACCGGGATGTTGGCGACCTTGGATTTGGGGTCGGTGTTCGGGCGGTGGTTGATGACCACGGCCGCGTTCAAGCGGCGCACATTGCCGGTGGCGTTGCGCACCACGCGCACCGTCTTGTCCAGCTCGTAGTTGGTGACCGAGTCCCGCTTGCTGCTGTTGTTGTTACCAGCGCCGCCGGTGGCCTGCAGGGGCGCGGCCTCGCCTTCGATGGGGGCCGTGGCCGGGGCTTGCGGCTGGTTGGCGGCGGCACCGGGCACACCGGTCGGGGGCTGGGCCGCACCATTGGTCGATTCGTTGGTCTGGGCGCTGCGGATGGCGGCCGTGGTGCCCTGGCCGCGGTTGGGCTTGTACTCTTCGGCGGTGCTTTCGACCTGGTTGAAGTCCAGGTCGGCCGTGACGGCCGCACGCAGATTGCCGCGGCCCACCACGGGCTCCAGCAGTTCGTAGATGCGCTTGTTGAAGTTGGATTCGATCTGCTGCTTGTATTGCAGCTGCTGGCTGTCCAGGCCGTTGCTGACCTCAGGGCTGTTCGACAGCAGGGCACCGGTCTGGTCCAGCACGCTGACGGCCTTGGCCGACAGGCCCGGCACGCTGGCAGAAACCAGGTGCACGATGCCTGCGATCTGGGCCCGGTCCAGCGAGCGGCCACCGCGCAAGGTCAGCATGACCGAGGCGCTGGGCTTTTGCTGTTCGCGGAAAAAGCCGTTCTGCTCGGGCATGGCGAGATGGACTCGCGCATCGGCCACGTCGGCCAGGGCAGTGATGGTGCGCGTCAGCTCGCCTTCCAGGCCGCGTTGAAAATTCAGGCGTTCATTGAATTGGGTTTGGCCGATCGAGCTCTTGTCCATCAGCTCGAAGCCGACGCTGCTGCCCTTGGGCAAGCCGGCCGAGGCCAGCTTCATGCGCACGTCGTAAACCTGTGCGGCGGGCACCAGGATGATGCCGCCGGGCTCGTGGCGGTAAGGCACATTGAGCGTGGCCAATTGGGCGATGACGGCGCCGCCGTCCTTGTCCGACAGGCCGGTGAAGACTGGCCGGTAGTCGCCTTGGTTGGACCACATCGTGATGGCCAACACGGCCGCCGCCAGCATCGCCAAACCTCCGCCCATCATCAGCTTGTTGCGTGCCGGCAGGGCTGCCAGGCGGGCGCCGAAGCTGGCAGGCTCGGGCGTCACCATGGGCAAGGTGTTGGCGGCGGGGCTGAGGGCGTTGTCCATGGGGCGGGGCGGGCTGGTGGGCTGCGGTTCTGTAGATGAATGCTGGGTAGAAGGCGGGTGTGCTTCGCTGCCGTGAGGTTTTTCACGGCGTCCTACAGGCGTTGCCGATGGAGTGAATTATTCGGATTTGCCCCCTAAAGAAAGCCAGGAACAGGCCGAAGAACCGAGCGCAGTTCCCTCCTTCAGTGCCCCAGTCTTTGCCTACAGTTCGGTCTATCGCTCCGGCTGAGGCACCGCCTTTGGTCGCGAGCGTGGATGGAGTCCCCCATGGAACTGAAGCTCAGACCGTTTGATTTCGCCCAGGCCACCGCGCGCGCTGGCCTGAACATCAATGGCGAGCCGCTGTCCAAGGCCAAGGCGACCGGCGGCGCCAGTTTTGGCGATGCCATGGCGCAGGCGATGAAGGGGGTCAGCCAGTCGCAGAACGAAGCATCGCGCTTGCAGCGCGAGGTTCAGCTGGACAACCCCACGGTCAGCCTGGAGGAAACCATGGTGGCCATGCAAAAAGCCCAGATCGGTTTTCAAGCCACCTTGCAGGTGCGCAACCGTCTGGTCTCTGCCTACTCTGAAATCATGAATATGCAGGTCTGAGCGAACTGCTCGACTTGCTGGTGCGGGGCGACGCTGCGAAGCGCTCGCCCCGTCGTCGTCAGCGAAGCGCCAGGAGTCTCAGCACGGCGTGGCCGAACTGCTTGCGGGCCCGCAGACCTGGGCTCGGCCCATGGCATTGAGGTTGACCTGCAGCTTCTGGCCCCGGCCGCTGCTGAAGGTGGTGCTGCCGTGCTGCGGCGCCTGTCCCAAGGTGGGCTCGAACTTGGCGTCCGTGGCGCCGTCCATGCTCACGTCCGGAAACTCGCTGCCCTTGTGCCGCGTCAGGCTACAGGCCTTGGGCCGCCCGGTCGCCGGGTCCACGGCCTTGGCGCTGCCGGCCACGGTCGGGCCGCAGTCGCAGGGCATGCCCTGGCTGACGCCCCAGCACCAGTTCGGCCCACGGTGGAAACTGACGAACATGGGTGTGCGCTGGCTGACACTCATTTCGCGCGCATTGCGCAGGTCCACCAGCAGGCTGTTGGCCGCTTCGCGCAGCTGCTGGCGCTGCAGGTGGCTGCGGTAATTCGGCACGGCCACCGTCATGATGACGGCCAGCACGGCCATCACCACGGCCGCTTCCAGCAAGGTGAAGCCCGCTTGCTGGCGCTGGTGCTGCAAGCTCCGGCTCATGCGGCGGCCGGCTTGCGCAGCAGGCGGGCGGTTTTCTGCACCTGCTCGATGTAGTACTGCAAGTCGCGTGCGGCCATGGGGTCGAGCTTTTCGAACAGCAAGCCCAGTTGCTGGCTGCCGTCGTCCTGAGGGCGCGCGTGTTGCAGGCGCAAATCGGCCGTCAGTCGGGTGTGGCGGTCCAACTCCACCAGAACGCCGGTCAGCAAGGTGCCGGCCTCCGGCGCGTCCTGCCCGGCCGGCAGCTGCAGGGCCAGGCCGCCCAAGCTGAGGTCGAGCACGCGAAGGCTCAGGAATTCACCGGAGCCGGTCGGCAGGCTGAATCGGGCTTGTGGCGTGCGCCCGTTCGGGCGCACTCGGAAGGCCTGGCGCCGCTGGAAGCGGTAGAGCACCAGGGGCAGGCTGGCCTGCAGCACGGCCTGGCCGCTGAACTCTGCCGCGGCATCGGGCTGCACCAACAGCAAGCCTTCGACTTCAAACTGCAGGCGGATCTGGTCCAGGTAGGCGACCGCGGTCAGTTCCTCGGCGCCCAGCAAGGCGGGCAGGGGGCTGCCGGCTGCGGGCAGGTCGAGCAGCAGCCGGCTTGAGGCCGCGTCAACATTGCACAGGCTGCTCTGCACGCTCAGACCGGCGGCATTGCTGAGGATCAGGTGGCCGCGCTCGCTCTGCAGGCTGCGCAGCAGGGTCAGGATTTCTCCTGGTGCCTGAATACGAAAATCGCCCGAGTCGGCAGCGGAGGCCGGGTCGGGCGCGGTGGAGGGCGTTGAAGGGCTCATGCGAGATTCATGCTGCCCGGGGCATTCAAATCGGCCCCAGGCTGTGTTTAGGCCGGCGGATTCAGTGCAGGGTCTTGCTCTTGCCGGTCAGAACCTGGTCCAGATCGTCCAACCAAGGCTCGGCCAGGTGGCGGATCTCGGCGTCGTTGAGCAGGATGCGCTGCATGATGCGCGTCTTCAGCCGGCTCTCTTCGGGCGCCAATTTTTCGTTGCCGGCCGCATGCTTGAGCTGGGAGATCAACAGGACGCAAGCGCCTTCGAGCTTGACGACTTCGTCCCAGTTGCCGGTGCGGGCAGCCGAGAGCATGTCGGCACTGGCTTGCTCGATGGCTTCGTAGTAGCTCAGAAGTTGGGTGTTCATCACAAGTTCCGGAAGATGCAGGGGTAATGGGGGAGGGCGGACCGCTGTGTCGGTCAAGCAGCCCGCTGGACTTCGGGCGACTGCGCGATCGCGTTCCAGGCATCGCGCACCGGCGTCAGCAGGCGCTGGCACTCTTCGATGCGGGCGCTGTCGCCATGCAGATTGGCCTGGGTCAGGCGCATGCAAAGATAGGCGTAGAGGTCACCGAGGTCCTGGGCCAGCGGACCGGCCTCCAGGTTCAAGGTGGACTTCAGGCCTTCATCCAGGATGCGCACCGCACGGCACAACGAGTTGTTCTTCTGCGTCGTGTTGTTGTTGGCAATGGCCACGAGGGCCTGATTCATGGCGTCGAAGATGCCGTCGAACAGCATGCTCACCAGGCGATGCGGGCTGGCGCTGTGGACGTCGGTTTCCAGGCCCACCTTGCGGTACATCGAGGCGCTCTGGGTCCTGGATGCGAACGGGGAAGAGGCGTTACCGTACATGGGGAGCTTTCTCGAGGGGTCTTGTTGATTTGTTTTCGACCCCGGGGCGGCGAACTTGAGTGCTGTGCGTGGGTCTGAGCCCCTGCAGACGCGGCCTTGCCAAAAGCGCGAAATATGACGCAGCTGCAGGCGCAAATGGCGACGTGCGCTGGGGCCCGCAAAGACAAACGGCGGCGGCTTCTTGCGAAGCCGCCGCCGTGATAGCGGGTCGGGTTGGCGCGGCGCGGCTGCGCTGCCGGGCCTGAATCGCTACCGGTTCAGCATGGCCATCTGCTGGCTCACATAGCTGGACAGATTGTTCAGCTTGCCCATCTGCACATCGAGCGCGGTGTAGCGGGCGCGCAAACGGGTTTCGGTCAGGGTGGCCTTGTCCTCCAGCTTGGAGCTCTGCAGCCCATTGCCGGTGATGCGGTCCTGCAAGCCTTTTTGACGGGTGCTCAGGCTGCTGTCGATGCCCAGGGCCAGGTCGGCGAACTTGCGCATGCGCTGCGCCAAGCCGTTGTTCTCGGCATTGCTGCTGTCCACGCCCATGAACATCTGCTTGACGCTGTCCAGATCGGCCATGGCTGTTTCCAGCTTGGCCGTGTTGACCTTGATCGTGCCGTCGGCGCTGGGGTCCAGGCCCAGGTCAGACAGGCGGCTGAACTTGCCGCCCAGAGTGGTGGAGCCGCCGCTGACGCCGCGCAGCCCGGACTGCACGCTCAGCACCGAGCCCTCGCCCTGCAAGGTTCCGGCGGTCTTGTTGGCCTGGTCGTACTTGGTCTGGTCGCGCAGCAAGGAAGCCACCGAGTTGTAGGCGGTACTGAAGTCATTGATGGCCTTCTTGATGGCCTCTTTGTCCGACGCAATGGTCAGCGTGACATCGCTCGTGGTGGTCTTGAGCAGGTTGATGGTCAAGCCGTCGATGGATTCTTTGAGCGTGTTGGTCTCGGATTCGATGTCCAGGCCATTGAGTTTGGCCAGGGCATTGCCGGCCGCCTGGTTCTGCAGTGTCTTGGACAGCTCGGGGCTGCGCGGGTCGAAGGACAGCGCGTCCAGACCCTGACCGTCGAGCAGACCATCGCCGTCGACCACGCCAATGCGAAAGCCATTGCTGACCCCGGTCTCGGTCGAGCGCATCACCAGGCGCGAGCCGCCCTGGTCGGTGACGATGGAGGCCTGGACGCCGGCCTTGGCCGCATTGATCTTGTCGCGGATCTGGGCAAGCGAATTGCTTCCGTCATTGATGTCGATGCTGATGGCGCTGGCGCCGGCCTTGGGGTCGAAGCCGGTTTGGTCGGCATTCCAGGTGCCGAGCTCGATGGTCAAGGTGCCTTGACCAATCGGACCGGTGCTGGGCTGGTAGCTGGTGGACACGGACTGGGCCGTGGCCAGGCGGCTGACCGACACCGAGACATTGCCGGCCGCAGCACCGCTGCCCGGTGTCACCGTGATGCTGTTGTTGTCACTGGAGGTGCCCAGACCGGCGCCCCAGGTTGCGGGGTTGGTCAGCTTGGCGGCCGCGTCGCGCAAGGCCGACAAGCTGCTTTGCACCTTGCCATAGGCCGAGAGTTGGGTCTTCAGCCCATCGGTGGCGGTCTTGAGTGTGCTGATCGGTTGGCGTTCAACCGCAACCAACTTGGTGATCAAGGACTCGATGTCGAGGCCGCTGCCAATGCCGGCGGAGGTGATGGCTGCCATGATGGTGCTCCCTGTGGCTTGCGAAAGTTGCGCGACCGCGTCTTGTTCTCAAAGCGGCGAAGGTTCGCGGGTGCTAGACAAAAAGGCCGATACGCAAAGGCGGTATCGGCCGATTGTTCTTGGACTTGAGTGCAGAACTGGCGCCCGCGGTGCTGGCCTCAGGGCCAGTCGCGGACGGGATCAACCGCCGCGCAGCAAACTCAGCACCTGCTGCGGCAACTGGTTGGCCTGGGCCACCATGGCATTGCCGGCCTGCTGCAGGATCTGCGTGCGGCTGAGGTTGGAGGTTTCCGAGGCGTAGTCGGCATCCATGATGCGGCTGCGAGCGGCGCTTTGGTTTTCCACCGAGACCTGCAGGTTTGAGATCACCGCCTCGAAACGATTCTGCGATGCACCCAAGGTGGCGCGCTGGCTGCTGACCGTGTTCAGCGCGATGTCAATGTTGTCGATGATGACCTTGAGGTCGGCGGTGGTCGATGCGTTGCCGATGATCGAGCCCGTCACGGCCGTGATGGTCGGGTCCGTGGTCATGTCGGAGGTGGTCACCGTGATGGTGTCCTCCGCGCCGGTGTTGGGGCCGACCTGGAACTCCTGCGGCGTGACCGCGTCGGCGCCGAGAATCTTTTTGCCGTTGAAGGTGGTGCCGGCCAGCACGCGCCCGATTTCCAAGGCCAGTTCACCGAACTCCTTGCCGATGGAATCGAGGTCGGTGGTGGTGTTGGTGGCGTTGCGGGACTGCACGGACAGTTCTCGCATGCGTTGCAAGGTGTCCCCGACTTTGGACAAGGCGCCTTCAGCCGTCTGCGCCAGCGAGATGCCGTCATTGGCATTTCGTATCGCAACATTCATACCCCGGACCTGGGCATGCATGCGCTCGGCGATGGCCAGGCCCGCGGCGTCGTCCTTGGCGGAGTTGACTCGCATACCCGAGGACAGTCGCTGCATGGACACGGCCAAGGAGCCCTGCGACATATTCAGATTGCGCTGCGCATTCAGCGAGGCAATGTTCGTGTTGATGGTTTGCGGCATTTGAGCACTCCTACAGAATCCGGCAAATCCCGGCCAGGCCGGCGTGTCATGCGGGCTCGAATCAGGTCGAAACCTGAGCCTTTCCCGGCAACTCGCCCGGTCTGATCAAGCTGACCGTCATGCGGTTTGAATCAGCTTGGGTCCGGACGTCGGGTGATGCAAAAAATGTCTCATCCCGATGTGCAAATTCTTGAGCAGTCTCTGGCCTCCTGAAAGCAGGAATAGGGGGCTAAACCACGCCCATAAAAAAGCTCCGCGCCCGGGGTCAACCCGGGGCGGAGCGAAGTTCAGAACGGGCTGGTAGGGTCTGGGGATTCAGCCGCCGCGCAGCAGGGACAGCACTTGCTGCGGCATCTGGTTGGCCTGCGACACCATGGCATTGCCCGCTTGCTGCAGGATCTGGGCTCGGCTCAGATTGGCGGTCTCCGAGGCGTAGTCGGCATCCATGATGCGGCTGCGCGAGGCGCTCTGGTTTTCCACCGACACCATCAGATTGGAGATCACGGCCTCGAAGCGATTCTGGGCTGCACCCAGGGTGGCGCGAGTCGAGCTGACGGTGTTGATGGCGGTGTCGATCTGGTCGATCGTGGTCTTCAGGTCGGCCACCGTCTTCGTGTTGTCAATCGCGTCATTGGTCACAGCCGTGATGTCGGCGTCGGCGGTCAGGTCGGTGGTGGTCACCGTGACGATGTCATTGACGGTGGTGTTGGCGCCGATCTGGAAATCCTTGGCGCCTGCGCCACCGCCCAGGATGGCTGTGCCATTGAAGGTGGTGCCGGCCAGCACGCGCTGGATTTCGCTGCCCAGTTCCTTGAACTCCTTGCCGATCGAGTCCAGGTCGGTGGTGGTGTTGGTGGCGTTACGGGCCTGCACGCCCAGCTCACGCATGCGCTGCAGCGAATCGCCCACTTTGGACAAGGCGCCTTCAGCGGTCTGCGCCAAGGAGATGCCGTCGTTGGCATTGCGCACGGCGACATTCATGCCGCGCACTTGGGCTTGCATGCGCTCGGCAATCGCCAGGCCTGCTGCGTCGTCCTTGGACGAGTTGACGCGCATGCCGGACGACAGGCGTTGCATCGAGGTGGCCAGCGAGAGCTGTGTGTTTGAGGCGTTACGTTGCGCGTTCAGGGAGGCAACGTTGGTATTGATGATGGAGGGCATTTTCAATCCTTTCGGTGTTCAAGACATTCCGGAAACCCGGTCTATACGGTCGATAACCAGGCCGCCACAAAGAGGCCGCCTTGCCAGCAGTCAGGCTGCTCGCGCCGCCTGGTCTGCACCGTCCGCGTCCTGCCATCAAACCCCGGCTGATAGTCCTGGGGCGTGCGGCCGGCTGACCGGACCACGGTGTCCCTTGTTTCCTCGGGCCCGTTGGTTTTGTTATCGATCGTTGCCTTGCATCACTTGAAGAATTTTTCTTGCCTTCTTTTCAAAAAGAGCCCTTAAAAATGACGCTGCCCGGTCGAGGGGCAGCGTCAAGGGGCTTGTGCTGGAGGGGTGAGATTTTCCGTTCCTGCAACGACGGGTGTACTCAGGGCCAGCGCGGCTGGCCCGGGGTCATCGAAGCAGCGACAGGACTTGCTGCGGCATCTGATTGGCTTGCGCAATCATGGCCGTGCCCGCTTGCTGCAAGATCTGCGAGCGGCTCAGATTGGCGGTTTCCGTCGCATAGTCGGCATCCAGGATGCGGCTGCGCGAGGCGCTTTGGTTTTCCACCGAGACCATCAAGTTGGAGATCACGGCTTCGAAGCGATTTTGCGAAGCACCCAGCGTGGCTCGGTTGGAGCTGACCGTGTTGATGGCCGTGTCGATCTGATCGATGGTGGTCTTCAGATCTGCCGAGGTCTTGGTGTTGTCGATCGCGTCATTGGTCACCGCCGAGATGTCGGCGTCGCCGGTCAGGTCGGTGGTGGTCACCGTGACCACGTCATTGGCCGTGGTGTTGGCGCCGATCTGGAAGTCCTTGGCGCCCGCGCCGCCGCCGAGAATGGCGGTGCCGTTGAAGGTGGTGCCGCCCAGAACCCGCTGGATTTCCGAGCCCAGTTCCTTGAATTCCTTGCCGATGGAGTCCAAGTCGGCCGTGGTGTTGGTGGCATTGCGGGCCTGCACACCCAACTCACGCATGCGCTGCAGCGAATCAGCGACCTTGCCGAGTGCGCCTTCAGCGGTTTGCGCCAGCGAGATGCCATCGTTGGCATTGCGCACAGCCACGTTCATGCCACGCACCTGGGCGCTCATGCGCTCAGCGATGGCCAGGCCGGCGGCGTCGTCCTTGGCGGAGTTCACACGCATGCCTGAGGACAGGCGTTGCATGGAAATGGACAGCGAGTTTTGTGAAGTGGCAACGTTGCGTTGCGCGTTCAGAGAAGCAATATTGCTATTGATGATTGCGGGCATGATGCGCTCCTGTTTCAGCTACGAAGATTCCCGGCTCAGCGCCGACGTGATGGCAAATGCCTTGCGACATTTGTGACGTGGATGAAAGCCTTGGCGCCTTTCAATCCACACCGCCCGGCGCCAGTCAGCCTGTGAAGCCCTGCATTCCCTTGCGAGATTGCTCAACCAGCGGCCTTGTTACCGGACCACGCGCCTGTTTCCAGACCCGTTGAGAGTGGTATCGGACAACGCCCAAGCGAACTTGAGCGCTGTTTGTCAATAGGCTTGATCGCCGGATAAGCGGTGGGTGCCTGGGCTTGTTTGATGGATCCCGTTCCGGCCCCGTCCTTGGCGGGCGGGGAAGGGCGGCAACTTGTAGGCTGCCCTGCGGTCCATCGTGTCCCTGTGGCCCCAGCGCTTGCGATCATGAATCGGCTGGCTGAGTGCGGAGCTGTCTGTGCTGGCGCGAATCCTTCGTAGAGAGCGTCGTAGAAAAGCTGTGTGCTGAAACAAGAGCGGGTCGGCCTGCTGCCGGTCGGGAGGAGCATCCCTGGTGCCTCGCTCTGACTTGTTTTCGGCGCCTCGCGCTCGGCACAGCCTTTGAGAAAAGGCGGCAAGCCTGTGCTTTTCTCGCGAACGGCGGCCGGTGCTGTGCCTAAAGTCCTCAGCATTGCGGTCGAAATGCGCGCCCCGCGCAGTTTCAAGCCAGCACCCGCTGAGGCCGCAGCACGCACAGCCCGCCCTCTGGCCTCAAGCCGGATCTAGGGTGGGTGGCTGACCCGACGTTTTTGGCAGCGAGAACGATGGCGCACGGGAAGCGGGCGCTGGCACTGTTTGGCATCAACCTATTGGAGATTGAAATGCACGCAATGACGCAAGGAACAAAGAAGGCCGTGACGCAAGGTCAGCAAGAGGCGCAGCCGCCGGCGCGGCCTGCTGAGCTGAGCACAGAGGCGGCTCTGCTGCTGGCGCAGGCTCGCAATGCTGCGTTTGCCGAAGCGGCGCAAGGTCGACTCGGTCGCGGCATGTCCATGCTCAAGGACGCCTTGCAACACGAGCCACTCTCGCATGACCTGATGAGCGATCTGGCGGCTCTGCTGCTCAGCGCCGGCGAACTGGCCCAGGCTGCTGTACATGCCCGGCATGCGCTGGAACTGCACCCCCATCACGGCCCCAGCCTCTACACGCTGGCTTTTGCCTGCTCGGGCTTGGGCAAATCGGTCCAGGCGCAAAAGACACTGCGCCATCTGCTGCAGGACGAGCCGCGCGCCATCGACAGCCTGCTCGACGAAGCCCCCGATCTGCTGCCGGTGGCACGCACCGAGTTGGCGCGCCTGGACGCCTTGTTGGGCGGCGCCTGAGCGGGCGCTGCCGTGTCAGGCCCGGCAGGCGTGACATCGTTCACGCGCTGCCCGGCCCGGCCTGAGGGGACAGGCGTTTTCCCCGGGCCCGTTCCCCGCGAAGGGGACAGCTTTGTAAGAGTTTGCCTGACAAGGTTCTGGGAAGAACCGGGACTCAAGAGCTGGATTTGGGCTGATGTTGCGGCTTTGTTTGGATCTTCACAATTCGTTTCACGTTGAGACGAATCCTGAATTGAAAAGCAACCGAAGCGGAGCCCAGACATGAACGCAGACCAAATCCTCGCCGAGATCCGTGAAGCCAATCTGTCCTACCTGATGTTGGCGCAGAACCTGATCCGCTCGGACCGCGAGCAGGCGCTGTACCGCCTGGGCATCTCGGAAGACACGGCCACCCTGATTGGCACGCTGAGCCCGGCGCAGCTGATGAAGATTGCCTCGGGCAACACCTTGCTGTGCCGCTTCCGCATGGACGACGACCTGGTCTGGGGCTTGTTGACCAGCCACAGCAAGTCGGCCGCCAACGACGGCGTCGGCCGCCTGCACGCCAGCATCCTGATGGCTGGCCGGCACCAAGAAGCCGCCTGAATGTAGACCCCCGGCTGCGCGGGTGCGCGCAGCCACCCCCCGAGGGGGTTCGAATCATCGCCGGGCTGGGCCCGTCGCTGATTCGCTCCGCGGGGCGCTTGGGAGCGGCCCGGCGCTGCCCCCGCAAACACAAACACCTACCGAACGAGACTCCATCATGCGCAACAAGAGCATCCTGACCGAAGCCCGCCAAATTGAACGTGCGGTGACCCTGATCAATCTGGGTGCGCGCCTGCAAGTGCTGGAGTCGGAGACCGACCTGTCCTATGAGCGCCTGCTGCGCTTGTACAAGGAAGTCTCGGGCAAGAGCCCCAGCAAGGGCCAGCTGCCGTTCTCGACCGACTGGTTCATGACCTGGCAGCCGAACATCCACGCCTCGCTGTTCCTGAATGTGCACGAGTACCTGAACAAGGTGTCGGAGCTGGACGAGATCGATGCGGTGATCAAGGCCTACCAGCTCTATCAGGAACAGACCCAGGCGCAAGGCCTGGAAGCGATGTTGTCCGTCACCCGCGCCTGGCGCCTGGTGAAGTTCATCGACAACGGCATGCTGACCATGACCAAGTGCTCGAGCTGCGGTGGTCATTTTGTGACCCACCCGCATGAGATCGCCCGCCACTATGTCTGCGGCATGTGCAACCCGCCGGCGCGCGCCGGCAAGGGCCGCGCCCAAGGCGCCATCCAGATGCACTGAAGGTCCGGGGCGCCGCGATGTACCGAACCTGCCTGGTCGTGATCGCCCGCAATGAAGCGGCGCGGATCAGCCGCTTGCTCGACAGCGTCAGGCCCTGGGTTGACGAGATGCTGGTGCTGGACACGGGCTCCAGCGATGCCACGCCGGCGCTGGCTCGGTCGGCCGGTGCCCGTGTCGCCCACTTCGTTTGGTGCGACGACTTTTCTGAGGCGCGCAATGCGGCCCTGGATCTGGCCGCGGCCGATTGGCATCTGGTGCTGGATGCCGACGAATGGCTGATCGATGGCGGCCAGACGCTGCTGGAGCTCAAGCAGCAGCGCCCCGATTTCGTCGGCAGCATCGAACTGCTGGACCAGTTTTCTGACGGACAAGACAGGCTGGCCCATGCCCGTCTCAGCCGGGTGCTGCCTGGCCATCTGCGTTATGCCGGCCGCATTCATGAGCAGCCCCAGCACCGGCTGCCCTGTCGACCTCTGCAGGTACAGATCGGCCACGACGGCTATCTGCCCGAGCGCCTGCAAGCCAAGCGCGGGCGCAACCAGGCCTTGCTGCAGAAAGCCCTGCAGCTGCAGCCCGAGGATGCCTATCTGCACTACCAGCTCGGCAAGGACTGTTCGGTCTACGAGGACTATGCGGCGGCCGAGGCCAGCTTTGCTCGCGCCGCGGCGCTGTGCCCTGGAGATGTGTCTTGGTGGCCTGATCTGGTGGCGCGCCGCATGTTCGGGCTCAAACAACTCAAGCGCCACGACCAGGGCATGGACTTCGCGCAGACCCAGCTGGAGCGCTGCGCCCAGTCACCGGATTTCTTCTTTGCCCTCGGCGATCTGCTGCTCGATTGTGCCGCTGATCTGCCCGATCAGGCGCCGGGCCTGCTGCCCCTGATCGAAGACGCCTGGTTGCGCTGCCTGGAGATCGGCGAGCGCCCGGACCTCAGCGGCGCTGTGGCTGGCCGTGGCAGCCATCTGGCGGCTCACAACCTGGCCCTGGTGCTGGACGGTACCGACCGGCCTGAGGAGGCGCGCGCCTTGCGTCAGCGTTTCGCCTTGTCGACCTGAGTCGTCGCATCCCTGCTCGCCGCCCCCTGATCAGCAGGGCAGGGCGGCATCTATTTCGGCGATGCGGGAGCCGGCTGCTGCGTTCCAATCTGCCGAGAGCAAGCCAGCTTGCATGACAGGGAGGTACAGGGCATGAAGAGATCAGGCAGACAGGCCGCGCAGCGCAAGGCTTCGAGTGGCCGACAGCCCACAGCGTCGACCGTCGAGAAACGCAGCGTCCAGGCGTTGGCGCCGCGCTATATGCAGGAGTTTCGTTGCGTCGGTTCGGCCTGTGTGGAGAGCTGCTGCAGCAGCTGGCATATTGCCGTCGACGAGGCCACCTTTCGCCGCTATCAGACGATTCGCATCGAGCCCCTGGCCGGCATGCTGCGTCAGCATGTCCGCCGCCACGAGGACCCGGCGGCCGCGCATGGCGCGTTTGCCAGCATTGCGCTGAAGACGGACGAAAGCTGTCCCATGCTGGATGCCGAGCGCCTGTGCAGCATCCAAAAGAGCTTGGGTGCCGAGGCCTTGTCCGGCACTTGCAATGATTACCCGCGCGTCTTTGTTCATGATGGCAAGCGTCTGGGCCTGTGCGCCAGCTTGAGCTGCCCGGAAGCCGCGCGCTTGGCCCTGTCCGAGCCCTCGGCGCTCGACATGGTCGAGCTGTCCCTGGAATTCAACGCCTTGCAGGCACCGGCCTTGCACCGTCAGCGTGATGCCTTGCTTTCCGCCCAGGAGCCCGATCTGGTGCGGCGCCATGCCCCGGTGCTGGCCTCGGTGATGGAGGCCTTGCTGCGCCTGGACGGCTTGTCCGCCGAGCAGGCGATGGTCTATGGCGGGCTGATCTGGCGCCGTGTGGCTGCGCTCGGCGACCAGCCGATCGCGCAGTCCGAGCCGGCTCTGGAGCAATTGCTCGATCATTTTTTGCGTCCTGAGTCCTTGCTGCGTGCCGCAGAGCTGGTGCAGGGTCTGCCTGTCCCCAAAGAGGCGCAGTTCGGCCTGTTGCTGGCGGCCGGCCAGCGCTTCATGCGCGAAGTCGGGGGGCGGGCCTCCTTTCGGGCCTTGATGGATGAAGTCAGTCAGGGCCTGCACTTGGGTCATACCCTGGAGCACTGCCAGTCGCGCTACCGGGAGGCCGATGAGCAGGTGCTGCAGCCTTTCCTGGCGCAGCACCCCCATCTGCTCAAGAACTATGTGCTCAATGGCTTGCAGGCCTCGTTGTTCCCGCGTCAGGGCATGGCCGAGTTGCAGCAGGAGTTCATGGAGCTGGCGGTGCGCCTGGCACTGACCCGCTTCTATCTGGTCGGCTTGGCTGCTCACCGCGGATCCAGATTTTCGGTCGCTGACGTGGTGCGCACCGTGTACGGTGTGGCACGCAATATCGAGCACAACCGGCGCTTTCTGCCCGGGGTGATGCAGGCCTTGGAAGCGCATGGCGCTTTGCGTTTGGAAGTGCTGGCGACCTTGCTGCTCTGAGCGGCGCCGCGGCGCCCCTGACAGGGGCAAACCCAGCTCGCCCATGGGTGAGAAAAGCCAGATATTTCACGGTCTGCAGCGCGCTTGTAAGAGTTTGCCTGACAAGGTTCTGGGAAGAACCGGGACTCAAGAGCTGGATTTGGGCTGATGTTGCGGCTTTGTTTGGATCTTCACAATTCGTTTCACGTTGAGACGAAACCTGATTGAAGACAAACCGAAGCGGAGCCCAGACATGAACGCAGACCAAATCCTCGCCGAGATCCGTGAAGCCAATCTGTCCTACCTGATGTTGGCGCAGAACCTGATCCGCACGGACCGCGAGCAGGCGCTGTACCGCCTGGGCATCTCGGAAGACACGGCCACCCTGATTGGCACGCTGAGCCCGGCGCAGCTGATGAAGATTGCCTCGGGCAACACCTTGCTGTGCCGCTTCCGCATGGACGACGACCTGGTCTGGGGTTTGTTGACCAGCCACAGCAAGTCGGCCGCCAACGACGGCGTCGGCCGCCTGCACGCCAGCATCCTGATGGCTGGCCGTCACCAAGAAGCCGCCTGAATGTAGACCCCCGGCTGCGCGGGTACGCGCAGCCACCCCCCGAGGGGGTTCGAATCAAGCGCGGGCAGGGCCCGCACCTGATTCGCTCTGCGGGGCGCTTGGGAGCGGCCCGGCGCTGCCCCGCAAACACAAACACCTACCGAACGAGACTCCATCATGCGCAACAAGAGCATCCTGACCGAAGCCCGCCAAATCGAACGTGCGGTGACCCTGATCAATCTGGGTGCGCGCCTGCAAGTGCTGGAGTCGGAGACCGATCTGTCCTATGAGCGCCTGCTGCGCTTGTACAAGGAAGTCTCGGGCAAGAGCCCCAGCAAGGGCCAGCTGCCGTTCTCGACCGACTGGTTCATGACGTGGCAGCCCAACATCCACGCCTCGCTGTTCTTGAATGTGCACGAGTACCTGAACAAGGTGTCGGAGCTGGACGAGATCGATGCGGTGATCAAGGCCTACCAGCTCTATCAGGAACAGACCCAGGCGCAAGGCCTGGAAGCGATGTTGTCCGTCACCCGCGCCTGGCGCCTGGTGAAGTTCATCGACAACGGCATGCTGACCATGACCAAGTGCTCGAGCTGCGGTGGTCATTTTGTGACCCACCCGCATGAGATCGCCCGCCACTATGTCTGCGGCATGTGCAACCCGCCGGCGCGCGCCGGCAAGGGCCGCGCCCAAGGCGCCATCCAGATGCACTGAAGGCCGTCGCGCCCTCCTTGTTTCAGCTCGACCGCTGCCGCTCACCCATGCCTCTGACGCGCTGGCCCCTGCCTGCCTTGCTGAGCTGGGGGGCCGCCTGGCTGCTGTTCATGCAGCTGCAGCGGCTCGGGGTTTCGTCCATGTCGGCCTTGCTGGCCGCAGCGTTCCTGGGCGCCGCCCTGGCGTTTTTTCACAGCGCCCGCTGGCGCCGGCTCATGGTGGCACTGGGCTTCCCGCTTTCCATGCTGTTGACCGGCGGCGCAGCCGCGTGGCCGGCCTGGGCTTGGCTGCTGCCTTTGGCGCTGTTGCTGCTGGCCTACCCGCGGCGCAGCTGGGGCGATGCGCCCTTGTTCCCCACCCCTCGCCATGCCTTGCAGGAGCTGAGCCAACTGCTGCCCCTCACGGCCGGCGAACGCGTGCTCGATGCCGGCTGCGGCCTGGGCCATGGTTTGCGTGAGCTGCGCCGCAGCTACCCGCAGGCGCAGCTGCAGGGCATCGAGTGGAGCCCTTTGTTGGCACGCCTTGCCGGTTGGCTGTGTCCCTGGGCGCAGATCGAGCGAGGAGATATGTGGGCGCAGAGCTGGCAGCCCTTCGGTCTTGTTTATGTGTTCCAGCGGCCCGAGTCCATGGCGCAGGTCTGGGCCAAAGCCCGGGCCGAGATGCGCCCTGGAACTTCCTTGGTCAGCCTGGACTTCGAGATAGAGGGGCAACTTGCCGAGGCCTGTTTAGAGCTCGGCGGCCGGCACCGGGTCTGGGTCTACCGCTTGCCAGGGCCTGCGCGCTGATGGGGCCGGTTTTGGCTGGTCAAAGCCGGCCAGTTGAAGCGAGCGGCTGGGACCCGGGCCGGGCACACTCAAGCGCAACCCGCTCCGGCCGATAAGGGCTGAAGAGCTTCCTAAGAAAACACCATGTTCGTCATCATTGGTTGGGCCGTTTCCATGGCTTGCATCTTCGGCGTCTACATTGCCCACGGCGGCAATATGGGCGTGATTTTGAAAGCCTTGCCATTTGAAGTGACCACCATTCTGGGGGCCGCCATCGGCGCCTTCCTGGCCAACAACCAGATGAAGGTGGTCAAGGCCGCCGTGGCCGGCTTGGGCCGATGCTTCAAGGGCAGCAAGTTCAGCAAGGCCCGCTATATGGAGCTGCTGGCTTTGATGTACGACATCTTGCAAAAGGCCCGCAAAGAAGGGCTGATGTCGATTGAAAAAGACGTCGAAGATCCACACAGCTCGCCGCTGTTTCAGAAGTACCCGGTGGTGGGCAACGATCACCATGTGACCGAGTTCATTACCGATTACCTGCGCATGATGGTCTCGGGCAATCTCAATGCACACGAGATCGAGTCGCTGATGGACGCCGAGATCGACACCCACCATGCCGAAGAGCATGCGGCCGTGGCCGCCTTGCAACGGATTGCCGGTGGCTTGCCGGCGTTCGGCATCGTGGCGGCCGTGCTCGGTGTGGTCAACACCATGGGCTCAGTGGGCCAGCCCCCGGCCGTGCTGGGCGGCATGATCGGCTCGGCCCTGGTCGGTACCTTTCTGGGTATTTTGATGGCCTATGGTTTTGCCGAGCCGCTGGCCGGCCTGCTGGAGCAGAAGGTGGAAGATGCGGGCAAGGAATTGCAGTGCATCAAGACCACCTTGCTGGCCAGCATGCAGGGCTATGCGCCGCAGGTGGCTATCGAATTCGGTCGCAAGGTGCTGTACTCCGGCGACCGCCCCAGCTTCTCTGAGCTCGAAGCTCATGTGAAGAAGAAGTAAGCCCAATGAGCAGCAGCAAGCCCAATCGATGGTTCGAAGTGGCCTGGCCCGCCGCCGGGCCGCTCCCAAGGCGGGCCGCGCCCCCTCGGGAGGCTGGAGCCGTAATCGGTGAGGTGGGGGCATGGCCCGCCGCCGGGCCGCTCCCAAGGCGGGCCGCGCCCCCTCGGGGGGCAGGAGCCGTAATCGGCGACGTGGGGGCCTGGCTCGCCGCCGGGCCGCTCCCAAGGCGGGCCGCGCCCCCTCGGGGGGCAGGAGCCGTAATCGGCGACGTGGGGGCAGGGCACGCCGCCGGGCCGCTCCCAAGGCGGGCCGCGCCCCCTCGGGGGGCAGGAGCCGTAATCGGCGACGTGGGGGCATGTTATGGCTGGTGACGCCAAAAAACTCCAGCCCATCATCATCAAGCGCGTCAAGAAGGGCGGCCATGCCGCCCATGGCGGTGCCTGGAAGATTGCTTACGCCGACTTCGTCACGGCCATGATGGCCTTCTTTCTGCTGATGTGGCTGCTCGGCTCGACCACCGAGGGTGACAAGAAGGGCATTGCCGACTATTTCGGCTCACCGCTCAAGGTGGCCATGCAGGGCGGCTCGGGTTCGGGTGATTCCTCGCACGTGGTCAAGGGCGGTGGCAAGGACCTGACGCGCGAGTCCGGCCAGGTCAAGGCCGGTGATGTCGAGGCCCGCCAGCGCACCTTCAGCTTGCGCGCGCTCAAGGAAGAGCAGCGCAAGGCGGAGAAGGCTCGGCTGGAGGAACTCAAGGACAAGGTCGAGGAGGTGCTGGCGAACAACCCGCAGCTTGCCTCGCTCGGCGGGCAGATCCGCCTGGACATGACCAAGGAAGGCTTGCGCATCCAGATCGTCGATGAAAACAACCGGCCGATGTTTGACAGCGGCAGCGCAGTTGTGAAACCCTATATGCGGGCTTTGTTGCGGGAGTTGGGCTCGGTGCTCAGCGAAGTACCCAACCGCCTCACCTTGGAGGGACACACGGATGCCTTGGGATTCGCCGGCGGCGAGCGTGGCTACAGCAACTGGGAGCTGTCGGCCGACCGTGCCAACTCCTCCCGGCGCGAGTTGATTGCCGGCGGGCTGCCCGAGTCGCGTACGCTCCGAGTGCAGGGCCTGGCGTCCAGCAAGCTGCTAGAGCCCAAACAACCTGAAAGTCCGATCAACCGCCGCATCAGCATCATTGTCATGAACCGCGATGCCGAGGACGCCGTACTGAAGAATGTTCCCCCGGAAGAAGAAAGCGATGAGGCGGGCGTTGCTGAAGCTCCGGCGGCAGCGAAAATCCCCTCAAGTTCCAACCCCAAACCCCGATAAGTCTCTCTAGCCCCTGCGAGGAAAGCCATGAGCACTGACATGAAATTTTTGGTTGTTGACGATTTCTCCACCATGCGCCGCATCGTGCGCGGCCTGCTGAAGGAGATTGGCTACAACAACTGCGAAGAAGCAGAAGACGGGGTGGACGCCCTGAGCAAGCTCAAGCTGGCCAAGTATGACTTTGTCGTCAGCGACATCAACATGCCGAACATGACCGGCTTTGAGTTGCTCAAGGCGATCAAGGAAGACCCCAACCTCAAGCACCTGCCCGTGCTGATGGTGACCGCCGAGGCCCGCAAGGAAGACATCGTGCTGGCCGCCCAGAGCGGCGCAGCCGGCTACATCGTCAAGCCTTTCACCAAGGCCACGCTGGAGGAAAAGGTCGTCAAGATCATGCAGAAACTGGCCGCTTCGGCCTGAGCCCCAGGAGACGACCATGCATCTGGACGATCTGAGCAAACTCACCAGCGGCACCGATCCGCTGTCTGTCTCTCCTGAAGTCTTTCAGCAGATCGGCACCATCACGCGGGTGTTGCACGACACCATGCAGCAGCTGGGCGTGATGCCCAAGCTGCAGGTGGCGACCGACGGCCTGCCTGACGCGCGCAGCCGGCTGAGCTATATCGCCACCAAGACGGCTGCGGCCGCCAACAAGGTGCTGAACTCGGTCGACCAGGCCAAGGAAGACCACGCTTTCATCACTTCGGCGACCAATGCCATGGCTGCAGCCATCGTGGCTGACCCGGTCAAGGCGGTGGCCAGTGGCGCGGTGATGAATTTCGTCAAGGAAGTCGAGGACCGGACGGCCCGGATCGACGGCCATCTGACCGACATCATGATGGCGCAGGACTTCCATGACCTGACCGGCCAGGTGGTGGCCAAGGTGGTGACCCTGGCCAATGATCTCGAAGACAGCCTGGTCAAGTTGCTGGTGTCCATCGTGCCGCCCGAGCAACGCGAAAAGGTCGACCCCAACATCCTGCAGGGCCCGGTGGTCAACCCCGAAGGCCGCACCGACATCGTCGCCGACCAGGGCGAAGTCGACGACCTGCTGGCCAGCCTGGGCTTCTGAAGCCGGCCATCCAAAGCGATTCATGGAAAAAACCCGCTACGGCGGGTTTTTTCTTGTCTGCTCCTCGTCGAGGATCGGTCGGCGGCTAACGGCACAAAGCGGAAATTCGACGGTCTGGTTTCCTCGCTGCGGTAGCTCGGCCCGCCGCCGGGCTCATGGTGCCCGGGTCGGCTCTGCGAGCCGACTGCCCTCGCTGCTCACTGCGCGGCTCAGCGGCGCCAAACTCCCTCCGTTCGCTGCGCTCACTGTGGTCAAACAGTGGCGCCGAGTCAGTGCTTGAAGCGCGCTTGAAGCAAGCTTCGGCGCGCGCCTGAGACGCTCCACTGCGCTCTCGGCCGCGCACAAATCGCCCGTCGTCGGGCCGAGCCACCTCCGAGTTTGGCGTGTTCCACCGTCGAAGGGCACATCGATCGCGATGCAAGCGCCCTGCAGTTCGGGCCGCTGCCGGGCGATTTGTGAAGGGCTGAGCAGCGCAGTGCCCTTGGGGCGCGCGCGTACCCGCGCGCTTCAAGCTCTGACTTGGCGCGTCTGTCTGAACGAAGCGAACGCAGGGAGCGAAGTGAGTTATGCGCCAGCCCCGAGGCGTGAGCAGCGCAAGGCAGTCGGCCCGACAGGGCCGACCCCGGAACCATGAGCTCGGCGGCGGCCCGGACTGCAGGGCCTCACGAGGAAGAGCCCGACGGCTGCTATGTGCCGCAAGCCGACCCAATCCTTGCGGAGCACTGACGATGCTCTTCCGGGTGACGGGCGCAGTGAAGGCGCGCTTTCTCAGGCCTTTTCTGGCTTAAGTTTTCCGGCCTGCCGCGAACAATGGCGACACGGGCAGTGAGTCTGCCCGTCTAACCGCATTCGCCATGGCCGACCAAGACGCACAGGACAGAAATTTACCGGCCTCAGCCCGCAAGATCCAACGATCACGGGAAGAGGGCCAGCTGCCGCGTTCACGGGATCTGGCTCATTTCGCCATGATGGCCGCAGGCGGGGTGATCCTGGCGGTTGGCGGCCCGAGCATCGCCAGCTCCTTGCAACGCATGCTCGAAGGCGCTTTGCATTTCGATGCCAGCCTGCTCGCGCGCTCCGATTTCATGGCCATTCGCCTGACCGAGCTGACCCTGCACTTCATGATCCTGATGCTGCCCATCAGCGTCGGCTTGTTGGTGGTGGCGATCGCCAGCAATCTGGCCCTGGGTGGCTGGAACTGGACCATGAAGCCGCTGCAGCCCAAGTTCTCCCATCTCAATCCGATCAGCGGCTTCGGCCGTCTGCTCAGCGGGCAAGGCCTGGGTCAGGCTATGAAGGCGGTCTTGCTGGCCGTGGTGCTGGGCGTGGTCGGCGCCCTGGTGCTCAAGGACCGCATGGCGGCCTACATCAGCATCATGAGCGTGCCCCTGCCAGCGGCCTTGGCGTATGCCGGCCAGCAGCTGATGAGCGGCCTGATCCTGCTCGGTGTGGCCTTGGCCTTGTTTGCCGCCATCGACGTGCCGCTGCAGCGCCAGCTCTACCTGCGCCGCATTCGCATGACCCGCGAAGAGGCCAAGCAGGAAATGAAAGAGGTCGAGGGCAATATGGAGATCAAGGCCCGCATGCGGGCCAAGATGCGCGAGATGGCCAAGCGCCGCATGCTCGCCGCCGTGCCCACGGCCGATCTGGTGGTGATGAACCCGACCCACTATGCGGTCGCACTCAAGTACGACGACGCCAGCATGGCCGCACCCAAGGTGGTCGCCAAGGGTGCCGACCTGCTGGCCATGAAGATCCGTGATCTGGCCAAGGACTCCAAGGTCCCCGTGCTGCAGTCGCCGGTGCTGGCCCGTGCGCTCTATGCCCACGCCGAGGTGGACCGCGAGATCCCCGCCGCCCTGTTCGGCGCCGTCGCCCAGGTGCTGGCCTACATCTACCAGCTGCGCGCCGCCATGGCCGGGCGTGGCCAGAAGCCCGAGCAGCCAACGCCGCAAGTACCGCCTGAACTGGACCCACACAACAAACCCCATGCCCGCTCGGCTGCCGATCTGGACCTGCTTGAGGACGACCAAGAATGAATGCGCTGATTGCTCAGATGCAGGCCCTGTTCGGTCCACGCGCCGCGCTGCTGAGCGCGCTGGGCGCGCCGGTGGCGGTGATCCTGGTGCTGGCCATGATGGTGCTGCCGCTGCCGCCCTTTGCCCTGGACCTGATGTTCACTTTCAACATCGCCCTGGCGGTGATGGTGATGATGGTGGCGGCGAACATGGTCAAGCCGCTGGACTTCGCGGCCTTCCCGACTGTGCTGCTGCTGACCACCTTGCTGCGCCTGTCGCTGAACGTGGCCTCCACCCGCGTGGTGCTCATGGAAGGCCACACCGGCACCGGCGCCGCCGGCAAGGTGATCGAGGCCTTCGGCCACTTCCTGATCGGCGGCAACTTCGCCGTCGGCCTGATCGTCTTTGCCATCCTGGTGGTGATCAACTTCATCGTCGTCACCAAGGGTGCCGAGCGGATCGCCGAGGTCGGCGCGCGCTTCTCCCTGGACGCGATGCCGGGCAAGCAGATGGCGGTGGATGCCGACCTGAACGCCGGTCTGATCAACGAGGCCGAGGCCAAGCGCCGCCGCGCCGAGCTGGGCGATGAGGCCGACTTCTTCGGCTCCATGGACGGTGCCAGCAAGTTCGTGCGCGGCGATGCAGTCGCCGGCATGCTGATCCTGGCCATCAACATCGTTGGCGGTTTCATCATCGGCGTGGCCCAGCATGGTCTGAGTGCCGGCCAGGCGGCCGACACCTATGTTTTGCTTGCGGTCGGCGACGCGTTGGTGGCCCAGGTGCCGGCTTTGCTGATCTCGGTGGCCGCGGCCATGGTGGTGTCGCGCGTCGGCACCGAGAAGGACATCGGCAGCCAGATCGGCCGCCAGGTCTTCGGTTCGGCCAAGTCTATGGCCATCACCGCCGGCGTGATCGGCTTGCTGGGCTTGATCCCAGGCATGCCCCATGTGGTCTTTCTGCTGATCGCCAGCGCCCTGGGCTATCTGGCCTGGTGGCTGCGCACCCGCGACCAGGCGGCCCAGAAAGCGGCGCAAGCCGCGCCCAAGACGCCTGTCGCGGCGGCCGCCGAGCCCAATGCCGAGGCCAGCTGGGACGACCTGATCCCGGTCGACACCCTGGGCCTGGAGGTCGGTTACCGCCTGATCAGTCTGGTCGACAAGAGCCGCGAGGGCGATCTGCTCAGCCGCATCAAGGGCGTGCGGCGCAAATTCGCGCAAGAGGTCGGCTTCCTGCCGCCGGCTGTGCACATCCGCGACAACCTGGAGCTGCGCCCCAGCCAGTACCGCCTGAGCCTGCGCGGCGCCGTGGTGGGCGAGGCCGAGGCCTTCCCGGGCATGTGGCTGGCCATCAACCCGGGCCAGGCCACCCAGAAGCTTCTTGGCACCCAGACCACCGATCCCGCCTTCGGCCTGCCCGCCGTCTGGATCGAAGAGCGCCAGAAAGATATGGCGCAAATGGCCGGATTTACCGTGGTTGATTGCTCGACCGTGGTGGCCACCCATCTTTCACACTTGATGCAGGTTCACGCGGCCAAGCTGCTGGGCCGAGTCGAGACCCAGGCCCTGGTTGAACACCTGACCAAGCAGGCGCCGCAACTGATCGAAGATGTGATTCCCAAAATGCTAGGCATCGCCAATTTGCAACGTGTTCTCCAGCTGCTGCTGGAAGAGGGCGTGCACATCCGCGACATGCGCTCCATCGTCGAGTCCATCGCCGAGAACGCCGCCCAGATCAGCGATCCGGCCGAACTGGCCCGTCGCATCCGCACCCACATCGCCCCGGCCATCGTTCAGCAGATCTACGGCCCGGTGAAGGAGCTGGACGTGATCGCCCTCGAGCCCGAGCTGGAGCGCCTGGTCACGCAAGCCCTGAATTCCCCCAACGGCGCAGCCCTGGACCCCGGTGTCGCCGACACCCTGGCCCGCAGCGCCGCCGAAACCTCGCAAGCCCAGGAAGACCGCGGCGTGCCCGCCTGCCTGCTGGTGCCAGACCTGATTCGCGCCCCCATGGCTCGCCTGCTGCGCCGCGCTGCGCCGCGCCTCAAGGTGCTGGGCCACAGCGAAATTCCTGAGACTCATTCCATCCGCATTGGCTCGATCATTGGAGGGGCGGCATGAACCCCTACGCTCACATTTGTTCGCTGCCCCAAGGGCACGTGAAGAGCCCTTTCAGGTCTCTGGGGGCCTTGGCCTCCTTTGAGGCAACTCGGCAGGAGGCCCCATGAACGTGAAACGCTTCACCGCCCGCACATCACGCGAAGCCATGGCCCTGGTCCGCAAGGCCTTTGGCGACGATGCGGTCGTGCTGTCCAACAAGCCCTGCGCCGAAGGTGTGGAAGTGCTGGCCATGGCACCGGAGGGCATGTCCCAGATCGAGCGCGTGGCCGCCACGGCACCGCGCGTGGCCTCGCCCGGCCGTCTGGCGGCACGCCCCGCTGCACCGTCTTCGCCGGTCGTCAATCCGTCCGCCAAGAGCTTTGCCGCCCGCACAGGTCAACGCAGCGAACCGAGCTTCGGCCACAACGATCCGGTCAGCGGCTTCGGCAACGAGGTCGCCGACGATGTGCAGACCCTGGCCATGAGCACCTTGTCCTTCCAGGACTATGTGCGTGAACGTGTGCTCAAGCGCCGCCAGGCCGAGCTCGACGGTGCCCCCGATCCGGTCTATGCCCAGCAGCAGGCCGAGGCGCCCGCGCCCCAGGACCAGCCCGGCGTCAGCTCGCTCAATGCCGCGCGTCAGCAGCGTGCTCAGGCCGCCCTGCAAGCCATGCAACCGCGCCGCCCGGAGCCGGCTCAGACGGCCGCGCGCCGCCCGGTGCCCGTGCCGCCTTCGCCGCCGGTGCTGCGCGACGAGATCCGCATGCCTCATGCAGGCCGTGACCTGTCGGCCGCCGGTCTGGCCGCAGAACTGCCCGATCTGCCTGGCCGCGGCCGCCGCGACCAGCAGGACATGATGAACGAACTGCGCCAAGTCAAGGGCCTGATCGAAGAGCGTTTCGGCGCCCTGGCCTTCATGGAAAAGCTGCAGCGCCAGCCCATCCAGGCCCGCCTGACGCAAAAGCTGCTGGAGCTGGGCTTCTCGCCCGCCCTGGTGCGCAAGCTGGTCGAAGGCTGCCCCAATGAGTTCAAGGGTGCGCAAGCCGCCAAGGGCGAGCCGGCCGATGAAACCCAGTGGGCGGCCAATGTGCTGTCCCGCAATCTGCACACCGACGAAACCGGTCCTGCCCTGGAAGAGCAGGGTGGCGTGTTTGCCTTGATCGGCTCCACCGGCGTCGGCAAGACCACGACCACGGCCAAGATTGCCGCCGCCTTTGCCACCCGTTACGGCGCCGCCCACCTGGGCCTGATCACGCTGGACGCCTACCGGGTCGGCGCTCACGAGCAGCTGCGCGCCTACGGCCGCATCCTCGGCGTGCCGGTGCACACCGCCCATGACCGGGCCTCGCTCGAAGATCTGCTGGAGCTGCTCTCGGCCAAGAAGATGGTCCTGATCGACACCGCAGGCATGGCCCAGCGCGACAGCCGCACCCAGGAGCTGCTGGACATGCTGGCTCATCCCAGTGTGCGCAAGATCCTGGTCGTCAATGCCGCCCAGCAAGGCGAGACCATCGAGGACGTGACCACGGCCTGGCGTGCCAAAGATTGCCACGGCCTGGTGCTGTCCAAGATCGATGAGGCCGTCAAGCTGGCCCCGGCCCTGGACACCCTGATCCGTCACAAGCTGACCGTGCTAGGTGTCACCAACGGTCAGCGTGTGCCCGAAGACTGGCACCGTCTGTCGGCCCAGGCCCTGGTGCAGCGCGCGCTGCGCAGCACGGCCGCCGGCGCCTGGCGCATGGACAGCGCCGATGTGAACCTGATTTTCGCCGGAGGGCCCGCGCTTGGCTCTTCGCACACGGCCGCCATGGGCATGTTCTGAGCCCTGACGCAGCAGCCAACCGAGACTCACCCATCATGCGCGACGCTCACAGCACCTCTTCATCCCACGCCCCGCAGGACCAGGCCCATGGCCTGCGCCGCCTGTTCGCCAGCTCGCGGGTGCGCTTCATCCCAGTCGTCAGCAACCCCCATGTGGTGGGCGGCGGCGTGCTGCTGGAAGGCCTGTGCGAGGCCTTTGCAGAGCTGGGCCTGCACACCCTGGTGGTCGATGCCGGCGAGAGCTCGCCCAAGCCCTCCGAGCTGGCCAGCGTGGACCTGGCGTCCTGCGTGGAAAGCCTGTCCAAGGATGTGTCCTATCTGGCGGCCCGCGGCCTGCCGATGCGCTACATCAATGCCAACGGCTCGGCCGCGCAGTTCCTGGAAGCGGTGACCGATGCCGCTCCCTTTGCCGATGTCGTGTTGCTGCACGCCAGCGCCGCTGAGCTGGCCCGCGTGGTGGCCCTGCGCGAGGTGCGCCCGGTGCTGCTGGCCGACACCGACAGCATGAGCGTCACCCATGCCTACGCTGGCATGAAGTGGTTGGCCAGCCGAGCTGGCCTGATGGTTTACAGCCTGCTGCTGGCCAGTTCGCCCCAGCTGCGCCTGTCCGACCGCATTGCCCAGCAGATCAGCTCTTGCGCCGATGGTTTTCTCGGTGCCGTGCTGCGCGACTGGGCCTGCCTGGACCCCAAGACACCGCCGACGGCGCCGGTCTCGCCCGAGATTCGCCATCTGGCCCGTGAGCTGCTGCTGGCCGCCCCGCCAGGAGCCGCACTGGAAGCCTCGGTCAACGCCAGCCCGCTGCGCCCGCCCGTGCGCATGACGGCCGCTGCCCGCCCGGCCATGGCTGCCACCTACTGATTGCCGCAGGAGCTGATGATGTATACCGCCAAAGGCCGCCTCGATAACTCCTCGCTGATCAAGCAGTACAGCCCCTTGGTGCGACGACTGGCGCATCAGATGATTGCCAAGCTGCCCGCCAATATCGAAATCGACGACCTGATCCAGGTCGGTCTGATCGGCCTGACCGATGCGCTCTCGCGCTTCGACATTGGCCAGGGCGTGCAGTTCGAAACCTTTGCCACCCAGCGCATCCGCGGCGCCATGCTCGACGAGCTGCGCGGCGGTGACTGGATGAGTCGCGGCACCCGCCGTCAGCAGCGCGAGATCGAAGGCGCGGTGCGCAAGCTCGAGCAACAGCTGGGCCGGGCGCCGGTCGAGAGCGAGATCGCCGCCGAGATGAAGATCCCGCTGGACGAATACCAAGATTTGCTCGGCAAGGTGCGCGGCACCCAGCTGGTCTACCTTGAAGACATGTCGGGCGACGAGGGTGACGAGGACTTCCTCGACCGCCATGTCGCCGACCACAGCAACAACCCCATGTTGCGCCTGCAGGACCACCGCATGCGCGAGGCCCTGGTGGCGGCCATCAAGAACCTGCCCGAGCGCGAGCAGCACATGATGAGCATGTACTACGAGCACGATATGAACTTGAAAGAGATCGCGGTCGTGCTCAAGGTGACCGAATCGCGCGTCTGCCAACTGCACAGCCAGGCCATCGCCCGCCTGCGCGTCAAGCTGCGCGACTGGTAATTCTCTGCTTCAGCGGCGCCCGTCGGTCTTTGCTGCTAGCCTACGAGGCAGCCGGGCAAACACTGCCAAAGGGAACGAGCCTATGTTTTTCGGACGGAAGCGAAGCATGTCAGGCGCGCAAGCGGGTGAAGACCCCAAGCCGCGATCGCCCCAGACCGCAGCCGGCGGCGAGCAGGCCCTGACGCAGCTGGTGCAGAGCCTGTCGCGCTCGGTGTCCAATGTCGGCCGTGATGCCGCCGAAGTGCGCGGCGTGCTGGAAGACGCTCAGAAGGTGGTGAACACCCAGGCCGAGGCCATGGGCGCCCTGTCCGGCGAACTGGTCCAGGTGCAGCAAGCCCAGCAAGGCATCAACCAAGCCACCGAGCAAAGCCGCCATGCGGTGCTGCGGGCCCGGCAGTCGCTGGCCGGCATTGGCAACGAGGTGGGCGGCATTGTGCAGACCTTGCGGGAGGTGTCCGACGCGGCCTCAGACATCAGCAAAATCGCCCTGCAAACCCGGCTGGTCGCCTTCAATGCCTCGGTGGAGGCCAAGCGCGCTGGCGAGGCCGGGCGCGGATTTGGCGTCGTCGCCGATGCGGTCAAGGACCTGGCCGGCAAGGTGGACGCGTCCTCCAAGGCCATCATGGGCACCTTGTCGGCACTTGATGCGCGCATCGAGGTGTTCAGCCGCGAGCTGCGCAGTGATGCCGGTCAGGCACACAAAAGCGCCATCCACCAGGCCTTCGCCGATGTCGAGCACGATGTCGACCGCATCGCCAGTTCGGCCCAGCAGAGCGAGCGCATCACCGCATCGCTCGGCGACCGTGCGCTCGAACTGGAGCAAGAGATCCAGCAGGCCATGATCAGCCTGGACAGTGCCGCGCAGTGCAGCAATCGTTTCCTGAAGCTGTCAGAGGAGCTGATCGAGCAGATCGCGGCCTCGGGCATCAAGGTCGAGGACGCGCTGTACATCGAGGCGGCGCAGCGCGGCGCTGGACAGATTGCCGACTTGCTGGAGCAGGCCTTGCAGAGCCGCAAGATCTCTATGCAGCAACTTTTCGATGAGCGCTATCGCCCGATCGCCGGCAGCGAGCCCGCCCAGCATCTGAGTGACTTTGTCGAACTCGCCGACCGCCTCTTTCCGGCCGTGCAGGAAGCGATGCTGCAGCTCAGCGACAAGGTGGTGTACTGCATTGCCGTGGATCGCAATGGTTATGTGGCCACTCACAACAAGAAGTACTGCCAACCGCAGCGGCCCGGCGATGTGGTCTGGAACACGGCCAACAGCCGCTACCGGCGCATCTTCAACGACCGTACCGGCCTGGCCTCGGCCCGCAATCAGCGGCCCTTCCTGCTGCAGACCTATCGCCGCGACATGGGCGGCGGCCGTTTCGTGCTGCTGAAGGAGGCCTCGGCGCCGATCACCGTGCAGGGCCGCCACTGGGGCGGCTTGCGCCTGGCCTTTGGCTTCTGAGCCCTTGGCGCGCTCCGAGCATTAGAGTCGCCAGCAAAAGCCAGCGAAGCGGTTCTGGCTAGGAGGACCGGTGCAGACAGCACGCTCAGTACGGCAAGCTGGGCCAAGGACGCCAGAAGGATTTTGTGGCGACTCTCAGGGTGCGACGCAGGCGCGGTTCTTGCCCGTGTGCTTGGCCTCGTAGAGCGCCACGTCGGCGCGGTCCAGGGCCACTTCCAGGGTCTCGCCTGGGCGGTACAGGGTCACGCCGGCCGAGAAGGTGACGAACACGTCCTTGCCCTCATGCATGAACAGGCTGGCCGACAAGGCGCGCTGCAGGCGTTGCAGCACGGCCTGCGCTTCCGCCACCGGTGTGCTGGGCAGCATGAGCACGAATTCCTCGCCGCCGTAGCGGGCCACCAGATCGCCCGGCCGCAGATGCTGTGACACCCGTTCGGCCAGGGACTTGAGCGCCACATCACCGGCACCATGGCCCAGGGTGTCGTTGAGCTTCTTGAAATTATCGATGTCCAGCAGGGCCAAGGCGATCAGGGCGTTGTCGCCGGTTTCGCGCTCGGCCTTGGCCTGCTCGGTGGCGAAGGCCGCCAAGAGGCCGCGCCGGTTGGCGATTTGGGTCAGCTGGTCGGTCTGCACTTCATTGGAAAGACGCTGCAGCTCGCCTTCCAGCTCGGCCACCTTGCGGCTCAGGCTGCTGGCCTTGTCATGCTCCAGGGTCAGGCGATCCTGCGTCTGCTTGACCAGAGACTGCACGCTGCGGCTTTCCTCCACCATCTCGCGCACCACGCCGGTCAGGCTCTCCAGCGAGTCGGCCTTTTCGATCACCTCGGCATAGCGGCCGACGCTGTTCTGGAAGCGGTCGGTGTGCTGGCCCAGCTCACCGAGCTCGGCCAGCATTTGATGGATCAGGGACTTGAGCGAATCGCGAGCACGGCTGCGTTCCTCGCGCAGGGCACGCTGGCGCTCGCGTGTGCCGCCCAGCATCTCGGTCACCGAGCGCACGCCGCGGCCGCTCAGGCCCTGCTCCAGGGTGTCATTCATGGCCTCGCACTGGCCCTTGGCCCAAGAATCATCCTCGGCCAGGTCGACCAGGCTGGCGCTCAGCTCACGGCAGAGCTCGCCGAGTTCGCCGAACAGATGCTGGCGGTGGTCGAGCAGATGGCGCGCGCGCTGGCACAGGGTTTCGATCAGTGCCGCTTTCTCGGGTGTGGGGCCGCCGGCCTGCAAATCGAGGTGGGCCACGTCGAGCTCGGCCATCAGCTCGTCGGCATAGCGCTCCGGGCTTTTAAGGGCATGTTGGACCGTGCTGTGCAAGCTGGTTTCGATGCCGGGCCATGGGCTGGGCAAGCCAACACCTGCGGCGCGGAAACTCAGGACTTCGCTGTCCCTTTTGTTGCCGCTGATTTCAGGCTCGGTCGTCTCCAGGGTGCTGGGCAGGAAATCGTCTTCGGCGAAGAACTGGCTGGGTGTCCCGCCGGGCTCCTCCGAGGTGGCGATGCTGGCGTCGGCGACATCGCTGTCCCAGCTGCTGACCAGCTGACCCAGGCGCTTGAGCAGGCGTTGACCATCGCTGCGGTTGCCTTCCAGCACCCGCTGCAGGCCGTCTTTTTTGCGTGCCACCGTCCATTGACGGCCGCCGCGTTCCAGGCCGCGCACCAGGCGTTCCAGGGTCTGGGCCATGGCCTCGGCCTGGGCTCCCGGGCCTTCGCTGCGCTGCAAGCGCTCCAGCTCGCGCAGGGCTTCGTCCCAGCGTCCTTCGCGCACGCAGACCTGCAGCTCCAGCCGCACCTGGGCATTGCTGACGCCCATGCTCAGCAGCTTGGCAAGCACGGCCTGGGCCCGCTCAGGCAGAGCCGCCGCGGCTGCCTCGACCCCAGACTCCATGGCAAAGGCGCGCGCATAGTTCTCGGGCGTCGGCTCCAGCTGGGCCTGAGCCAGACGCAGCAGGGCCGCCTTGGCGATCTGGGCCGGCGGCGTGGCGCCGGGCTTGCGAGCCGAGTTGGCGGGCAGAGGCGCGGGGCGGCGTGAGTCGTCCATTATTTCAAGGGCAGCTTGCCGCCGTGGGGTCGCAGGGCTTCATTGGGCAGGCCGTTGCCGGCCGCGCCCGAGTCGCCGTCGAGCTCGTTGTGGGCCTGGGCGATCCAGGGCGCTTTGCGCGGCAGCACGGTCTGTGCCAGCCACTGTTCGATTTCTTCCGGCGGCAGCGGCTTGCTGAACAAAAAGCCTTGCATCAGGCTGCAACCCAGGCGATGCAACACGTCCATCTGGCGCAGGGTCTCCACGCCCTCAGCGATCACGCGCAGGCCCATGGCTCGGGCCAGGGCGATGATGGCGGTGACCACGGCCGAGCTCTGCGGCGTGATGCCGAGGTCGCGCACAAAGGTGCGGTCGATCTTGACTTCGGAGATCGGCAGCGTCGTCAAGTAGGCCAGCGAGGAATAGCCGGTGCCGAAGTCGTCGATGGAGATCTCCACGCCCACTTCGTTCAGCCGGTGCAGGGCCGGGATGACGTTCTGCAGATCCTTCATCAGGTTGTTTTCGGTGATCTCCAGCTGGATCGCCCGGTGCGGGACGCCATAGGCGCTCACGCATTGATGGATGTGCTCGACCAGATCGGAGCGCTCGAACATGCGGCTGGGCAGGTTGACGGCAATCGAATCCGAGAATCCGAAATTGAGCTGCCAGACCTTGGCCTGACGCGCCGCTTCCTTGAGCGCCCATTCGGACAGCGGCACGATCAGGCCGGTCTCTTCGGCCAGGGGAATGAACTCGCTGGGCGGCACCAGCTTGTCGCCGCGCTTCCAGCGCATCAGCGCTTCGGCGCCGACCATGCGGGCGGCGCGCACATCGATCTTGGGCTGGTAGTGCAGCACGATCTCGCCGCGCTCCAGGGCCTTGTGCAGGGCGCTTTCCAGCTCCAGCTTCTCGCGGCCCTGGCCGGCCAGTTGCGGCGTATAGAGGGCTGCGGCATTGCGGCCCTGCGATTTGACGGCGTACATGGCCACGTCTGAATTGCGCAGCAGATCGGCCATGGTCAGGCCGTCGCGCGGGTAGATGGCAATGCCCACGCTGGCGGTGACAAAGCACTCCTGGCCCGAGATGAAGATGGGCTCACGCATGGCCTCGAGCACGCGCTCGGCGACACGCTCGGCATCGCGTTCGTCCGTGATCTCGGGCAGCAGGGCGACGAACTCGTCGCCGCCGAGTCGGCCCACGGCCTCCAGCGTGCGGTGCGAGCGCCCGCCTATGGTCTCCAGCATGCCTTCCATGACCTGGTCCGAGTGGCGCACGCAGGCGCGCAGGCGCCGGCCCACCTCGATCAGCAACTCGTCGCCGGCGGCATGGCCCAGGGTGTCGTTGATGATCTTGAAACGGTCGAGGTCGATCAGCAGCAGGCCGACTTCATGGCCGCCGCGGCGTGCTTGCTCGATGGCGCGTTCGACGCGCCAGATCAGCTGGCGCCGGTTGGGCAGGCCGGTCAGGGCATCGAAGTGAGCGAGCTGGCGGATGCGGTCCTCGGCCTGGCGGCGGTCGGTCACGTCCTGCATCACGCCGGTGTAGCCGTTGGTATTGCCGTGCTCGTTGAATTCGGGCTCGGCCTCGATGTGGACCACGCGCTGGCGGCCGTCGAGCAGGGTCACTGGCAGGTCGGTCACCAGCACCGAGTTGTGGGCGATCACGTCGCGCAGCAGGCGCAGGAACAAGGCCCGCTCCTCATGCGGGATCATGCGCATCACACCGATGAAATCGAGCCCCTCCTGCGGCCCGCGGCCGAACACCCGCAAGGCTTCCGCAGCCAGGGTAAAGCCGCCACCCAGATGCCATTCGAAGCTGCCCATGCGGGCCAAATCCTGCGCGCGAGCCAAGCGGGCCTTGCTGCGCTCCAGTTCGATGCGGGTGCGCGAGCTGCGCAGCAGATAGCGCAGGCGGCCGGCCAGCAGGCTCCACTGGGTGGATTTGACGAAGAAATCGGTGGCGCCGACCTGGTAGGCGCGGTTGATGGAGGCGTCGTCGTCGAGGCCGGTCAGCATCAGCACCGGGGTCGATTCGAAGCCGGGAAATTCGCGCAGGCGGGTGCAGGTCTCGAAACCGTCCAGCTCGGGCATCATCGCGTCGAGCACGATCAGGTCCGGTGACATGTGGGCGATCAGTTCCAGGGCCGCTTCGCCACTGGATGACTCGGTGACCTCGAAGCCCCGCTCGCGCAGGGCTGCTGCCGTCATCAGCAGGTTGACCTCGTCGTCATCGACGAGCAGCACCTTGGCGCGTTCCGGCAGTTCGTCGTGGATGGTCGATCCGGCTGAATTCATGGCGTCGTCGGGGCGAGGGCGGTGAGTGCCATGCGCACTTGTTGGATGTCGTCAAGCATAGCGTCCAACAAGGTCTCCATGCCTTCAGTCTGTTGATTTCTGGCCCGGGTCTCGATTTCGGCACAGCGCTCGGCCAGCGCCATGGCGCCCAGGCTGGCCGAAGAGGACTTGAGCGTATGGCTGATATGGCGAATCACCTGCAGGTCCAGGTTCTCGCCGCGCGCCTGGCTGAGCTCGGGCAGCATGCGGTCGAGCGACTTCATATAGGCCGCCAGCACCCGTTCGATCAGCTTGTTCTGGCCGCTCGGGTCCAGCTCGCGCAGCCGCTCCAGGGCGAGCGGGTCCAGGCAGTTGCTCGCAGCGGCAGGCTGCGCGTCGGTGGGGGCAAGGGGCGGCGTGGACATGTCAGAAAGCAAATGGCGGCAGGACTTGATGCGCAAGCACGGGATGCTGCCCGCCCGACGCCTGTGTGAGCGGGCGGGCATGCGGGGCCTGATCAGGATATCGGGGCTGCGTGAGCAAAGCTTGAATGTTCTTGTGGCGCTTGGCGCGGTTTTTCCTTGCCCGGCCGGACGCTGAGCTGACAGGCTTCATTTTGCCTGCAGCAAGGTCCGCCGCCGGCAAGGCCGGCGTCGCGGTTCGTTGGGCTGGAATGAGGGTGGTTGAGGCAGTCACTGTCGGAATGTAGCCGCACCGTCAAGGTCTTGATCCAAGCGTCTGAGGCCAGCTGACGGTTCGTTTCTGATGAGTGCGCTGAGCGCCCGATCGTGCTCCGTACAATGCCTCGCATGAACAGCTCCAGCGATGCCCGTGTCAGCACACGCCGCCTGCCCCGCCGGGCCGCCGCTGCCACTCTGGCGCTGGTGCTGGCAGGCATCTCCTTGCTGAGTCTGGCCTGGTTTGTGGCGCTTCAGGAGCTTGTTTCACTGAGCTTGACGATCAGCTTGCTGACGGTGTTGTGCACCGGTCTGCTGTTTTTGCTGGTGGCAGGGCTCGGTTGGCATGTGGGCGTGCGACTGACGCGCCAGCGCCTGCACGACAGCCTGCGCGAGGCGCGGCAGCACAGCCGCTTGATGGCGCAGCTGCAAACCGACTGGCTGTGGGCCACCGACGCCGAACACCATCTCGTGCGCTGGCAGGGGCCGCATGAGGCGCTGAGCTCGCAATGGGTCGGCCAGAGCACTTGCCAGGCGCTCTGGGAGCGTTTTCGCGCCCTTGATGGCGCCGAGGGCGCTGCACCCAGCAGCTTGCGCGAGCTGCTTGGCCAGCAGGCTCCGGAGTTCGAGCTGCAGGTGCAGACGGTGGACGGCGCGCCGCAGCCCGGTTTGTGGCTCTTGCACGGACTTGCGCGCTGGGATGCCCAGGGTTGTTTTGAAGGCTATTGCGGCAGCGCCCGGCCCATGCAGGAGCCGGCCGCGCCGCTCGGTCTGCCGACGCCGGTGCCGAGCACGGCCTGGCTGGAGGCCTTGCCTGGCCCGGCCTGGTTGCTCAGCGTCGTGCCACCGGTGCTGCTGCTGGCTCAGAATGCGCAGGCCGCAGCGGCCGGCGCGCGCGTTGGCGAGCGCTGGCAAGACTGCCAGGGCCAGTTCAGCGCCGGCCTCTGTGAGCGCTTGAGTGGACATTTGCCGCGCGCTTACACCGATGCATCCGGCAGTTACGCTCTGGCGCTCTTGCCGCCGGTCACAGCGCCGGCCCTGCCGCCGCCCAGTGATGCTGGCGAGCACGAGTCCTTCAGCTACACCGTCTCCCATGATTTGCGCGCGCCGCTGCGCGTGGTCGAGGGCTTTGCCCGCATCTTGAAAGAGGACTACGGTCGCTTGCTGGATCGCATCGGCAATGACCACCTGGACCGGGTCATGGGCGCGGCCGCGCGCATGAACAGCATGATCGATTCCTTGCTGTCGCTGTCCCAGCTTTCGGCCCAGCCGCTGGCGCGCCAGCCGGTCGACCTGTCTCAGCTGGCCGGATTCGTGGTGGAAGAGCTGCGCCGCAGTGCGCCCGAGCGCTCGGTGACCGTGCACATCCAGCCCCGTATGGTGGCGCAAGGCGACCCGACCCTCTTGCGCATGGTGCTGGAGAACCTGCTCGGCAACGCCTGGAAATACAGCGGCAAATGCGCGCAGGCCCAGATCCGCTTCGAAGCGCAGCTGGAAGAGGGGCAATGGACTTACCGGATCAGCGACAACGGCGCCGGTTTTGACATGCGCTTCGCCGACCGCCTGTTCGGCGTTTTTCAGCGCCTGCACAGCGCCAGTGACTTCCAAGGCACGGGCGTTGGCCTGGCCTCGGTGCGCCGCATCGTGCGTCGCCATGGCGGCGACATCTGGGCCGAGTCGGCCGTGGGCGAGGGCGCCCGCTTTTACTTCACATTGGCCGGCTGAGCCAGCATCTCTACGGCTTCGACGAGCAGGCGCGCCTGCTCGACATCCGACCTGCCTTCACTGGCACTCAGCTTTTGCAGCCGCGCCAGGGCGTCGCCGCGCGCCAGCGAGTAGCGGTGCATCAGCACGCCCACGGCCAGGGCCTGCAGATCGTCGAGCACCGGGTGAGGATCTCTCCGGGCATGGGCGCTGGGTGCGACTTCCAGGCTCGTGTTCTGGCGCCGCTGGGCAAACGCAGCCTCAACGGCGGGCACGATCTGGTGGATGTCCAAGGGCTTGACCAGGTAGGCGACGGCGCCGAGTTCTTTGACCTTGGCCACGGTTTCCTCGTCGGCAAAGGCCGACAGGAACATGAAGGGGATCTGCAGGTACTCGCGCAAGTAGGCGGCGACATCGAAGCCGCTCAAGCCTTCCATGCGGATGTCGAGCAAGGCCAACTCGGGGCGGTGCTCGCGCGCCAGCAGGATGGCGTCGTCGCCGTTGTCTGCGTCAATGACTTCGAAGCCGGCCTGCGCCAGCCCATAGGTCAGGGTCGCCAGAACCAGACGGTCATCGTCGACTACGAGAATCTTGCCCTTGCTGCTCACCGTTGGAGGCCCCCCGCTGTGCTGGAATACGGCCGGCTGCTGCCGACCTTGTGTTTGGCGGCATTGTCGCCCAAACCGGCGAACGGGGCTTCCTGGGGTGACTACGGGGCTGCGGGCGGGGGCGGCAGCAGGCTGACGCTCGGCTGCAGCAGTTCAACCCGGCAGACCACCAGCTCACCCTCCTGCTCCAGGTTCAGGCGTGCGGTGCGACGCGGCAGCAGGGCGCGCACCAGGCCCAGACCCGAGACACCGCCGGGCACTTGCGCCAAGCTGAAGTCCAGCGGCAGACGGCCTGGGTTGGTGATGGCCACACTGACGCTGTCAGCCCCGCAGTGCAGGGTGCAGCTGACGGCGCCGGCCGGGCTGTGCTTGAGCGCATTGCTGAGCAGCTCGTTGAGGGTCAGGGCGATCGGGATCGATTCCGCTTCGGGCAGGGTCCAGTCATTGACGCGTTCGGCCGTGGCGCCCTCGATGTGACTGGCGATCTGGCGCCCGCTCATGCGCTGCACCGAGCCGATGATGGCGTCCACCACCCGGCGCAGGCGCAGCGGCCCGGAGCTGCCGACTTGAAGGCCGTAGACCTGGGCAATCGCTTGCACCTGGCCGACCGCCTCGTTGATGACGCCGGCCACCTCGGGTCGGCGCGCCGCGATCTGCTGCAGCAGGCCGGCCACGCCTTGTAGATTGTTCTTGATGCGGTGGTGCACCTCGCGCACCAGCAACTCGCGCTGCGAGATGGCGGCTTGCAAGCGCGCTTCTTCGGCGGCGCGGTGCTCGGTCACATCGCTGGCCACCAGCAGCAGCTGCTCGGGTGTGCCTTCGTCGATTGCGTCCGGGCTGTCGCCGGTGCCGGCCAGGTGCAGGATGCGCGCGTCCCAGACGCGCTCATGCTCGCCCTCGCCGAGCCGGTACTCGCGTTGCAGCACGGTGCTGGCGCTGGCGGACAGGGCGCTCAACATATCGCGCCGGATCAGCTCGCCCTGCATGGGGCCGAACAGGTCCTCGGGGCTGGCGCCCATCAGTTCCTCTTCGCTGCGCCCGGCCAGCGCGGCGGCGGCCTGGTTGATCTGTTCGACCCGCAAGGTCTTGGCGTCATGCAGGCTGATGGCCAGCGGCGCGGCTTCGATGATGCGGCTCAGCGAGGCCTGCGCCTGCAGGGTCTGGGCCTCGGCCTGGCGGCGGCGGTCGATGTCGAGCAGGGCGAAGGTCAGCTGGCGGCCGGTGCCGCGCGCGCCGGTGACCACCACATTGCCGACCACCCAGAATTCGCGCCCGTCGCGTGCTTTCAGGCGGCACTCGAAGGCCTCGGTCTGGCCCTCGGTCATTTCGTCCAGGTAATGGGTCTGGCGGAAGGGGTGGTCAGACGCCGGCGTGGCCACAATGCTCATGGAGTGGCCTGCAAACTCACTCAGGTCGCCGCCGAACATGCGCCGCGCAGACCGGTTCATCCATTCGATGCCGCCGCGGCCGACCGTGACGATGCCGACCAGCACCGAGTCCAGCACCGCGCGTTCGCGCTCGGTCTGCAGCATCAGTGACTGCTGGGCGCGCCAGCGGTCGTCCACATTGACGTAGGTGGCGATGATGCCCTCATCCGGCGCGCCGGGTCGCATCACGCGCTTGCTGACTTGCATCCAGAGCACGCTGCCGTCCTGGCGGCGCACGCGGCGCTCGCCGCGCCACAGGCCCTGCCGCTGCAAGGCCTCACGCACTTCGGCACTCAGGTGCTCGAAATCCTGCGGGCTCTCGAACAGGGCTTCATGGGCCAGGCCGCCGAGCTCGTGGATGCGGTAGCCGGTCAGGGCGGCCAGTGCGTCATTGGCACGGGCGATGCGACCCTTGCGCAAGATGGCGATGCCGACATCGGACAGGCTGAACATCAGCTCGCGGTCCTGCACCAGGGCCTCCAGCTCGCTCTGCTGCGCCTTGAGGCGCGAGATGTCGCTGATGACCACAATGGTTTCGCTGTCGCGCGGCGGGCCGCTGTCGGCCTCGCCGGCCGGGGTGGCCGCGCGCACCTGACGCAGGCTCAGGGACAGCCAACGCGGCTGGGCCGCTTCGCTGCCCACTTGCAGGAATTCGGCCTCGAAGGTTTGCTGGGCTTGCAGCTTGGGCAGGGCGTCCTGCACCTGCTGCGCCAGTTCGGGCAGGGCCGCAAACAGCTGCGCCACCGGCGTGCCGGCATGCTGGAGACCGGGCAGGCCCAGCATCTGTTCAAAGCCGCCATTGCAGCGCACCAGCTGGTCACCGCGTAGATAGGCCAGGCCCAGGCTGGCGCTGTCCATGATGGTGGTCAGCTCGTGCAGCAGTTGCTCGCTGCGGGTTTCGGCCTGGGCCTGGGCTGTCACGTCCAGGGTGACGACCGAGGTGGTCCGCTTGCCCGAGGCGAGCTGGCCCGGTTCGACCCGGGTCAGCAGCCAGCGTCGGCCCAGTTCGGGGTGGCGCACGGCATAGCGAACTTCGATCCGATCGCCTTTTTTGAGTGCTTTTTGCAGCCGTTCGAATTCATGAAGCGAGGCCGGCTCGACGATGTCGCGGCCGACACCTTGCAGGCTGGCCAGCGAGTTGCGCTGGCTGGACGTCGTCTGGCCCAGGCTGCCTGTCGCCGGTGCCGGTGTGCGTGGGGCGCGCGGGCGCAGCCAACCGGCATCCTGCTGGAAAGTCGCCAGGCCAACGCCGGCGGTGTCCATCAGGGCGTCCAGCTGTTGGTGGGCGAGATCCCGCTCCTGCTCCGAGCTGCGGTCCTCCAGCACAGCCAGGAAGCGGCGTGCTGAGCCGCCGCTGCCGGCCAGGGGCTTCAGCCGGCCGAGCAGCCAGCGCGTGCGTCCGGCTGGGTCGATCAGGGTGGCCTGGGTCAGCAGCCCTTCGTCCTGCGCAGTCAGGGCTTCGCTGAGGCGGCCCTGGTCCCAAGCCAGCAATTGCTGGATGGCGGCATCGGCCTCGTGCAAGGTGCTCAGCGGGCGCAGGCAAAGGGCACTGAAGGCGCTGTTGGCTTTGAGCAGCAGGCCCTGCGCGTCGAAGCTGCACATGGGCAGGGGGCTCATGTCGAGCCACTGGGCCAGCTCGGTCTGGGCGCGTTCGGTCTGTTCACGCAGCAGCTGCTCGCGCGCGCCGGCCTCACCCGGCTGGGCCGGGACAGCAGCAGGGCTGGGCACTGGTGTGCCGGGCAAGACTTGACCCTCTGCGGCGGGCTCGGGCGAGCTGGCCTTGCCGGCCGCCGGCTTGCCGCGGTGTTTATCTTCCGGACGGGCATGGAGCATCCAGCGCGCCGCATCATCGGCGCGCGGCTCCAGCGCCACCAGGGTCAGCAGCGCTTTTTGGCCGCTGACCAGCTTGATGCCGGTCGGCGGCGGGCCCTGACGGCCATCTAGCAGGGCCCGGCTGGCCAGGCGCAACCAGTCGCCGACACGGCCGCCATGGCTGGTCTGCAGGCCGTGCAGGCCCTTGCCACCACTCAGCCCCGCGGCTTGTTCCAACAGGCTCTGCGCACTCGGATTGGCTTCCACCACTTCCAGCGCCTCGCCGAGCAGCAGGACGGGGTCGCTGATGAGCCCGAACACGCCGCGCAGGGCGGCAAGATCTTGGGGCAGGAGAGAGAGTTGGGCTGACATTGGCGCCGAGTTTACGGGCCGCCCGGAGGAGGCCGGGTTCACTCGAGCTGGGCTGCCTTGTTCAGGGCCCGCAGCACGCATTGGTTGATCTCCTCGGCACTCAACATCAGCTGCTCGGCGGCGCTGCGGAAGTCATAGACCGATTCATTCTCGATCGCGTGCACCAGCTCCAGATAGGGCTGGTAAGGGCCGCTGCCTTCGACCAGGGCCTGACGCACGCGCTCGGGCATCGGAATCGACTGCAGCAGCTTGTTGAAGGGCTGCTTGAGCATGTGGTCGAGCAGGGAGAACAGGCCGCAGATGAACATTTCATCGCGCAGCTCGCTGTCGCTCATGCTCCTGGCCAGCTCCTCCATCAGCAGGCCGCGGCGCAGCGCAGCGAACATGATGGGGCGCATGCTGTGGTCCTTGCTGGCCGTGGTCAGCAAGAGCGCCAGCCATCGCTTCAGGCGGGGGTAGCCCAGCAGCATGATGGCGTGACGGAAGGAGGACACCTCGACCGGCAGGCCGAAGGCGGCGGAATTCAAGTAGCGCAGCAGCTTGAAGGCCAGGCTGGGGTCGCGCTTGAGGGTCTGTTCCAGGCGTTCGATGTCTTCGTCCTGGTCCACCCGGGACATCAGCTCGACGATCACCTGCAGGTCGGCCTGGATGTCGCTGCGCGGCGCATTGGCGGGCGGCTCGTAGGGGCCTTGCATGGGCCAGCCGATCACGCCGGTTGCACCGCGGCCGAAGGCGGCGTCGATGTCAGCCGCGCTGCGCAGCCCCGCCACATAGCGCGGCAAGGCCGGCATGGCCACATCGGAGGGCCGGCTTTCGTCATCGAGGTCGAGCACGGCCTGCTTGAAGCAGGGCAGCAGCTCGGCCGGCACGGCAGCGGCTGGTCGGCCTTTCAGCAGCAGGCCGGTGCCGCGCTTTTTGAGGGCCAGCAGCAGTTCCGCATGGGCTGCATCGCAGGCCATGAAGGCCGGCACCTCGATCAGCACATTGGCGCTGAGCTCGCTGCCCAGCAAGGCCGTCAGCAGGCCTTCGTTGATGACGTTGAGAATGACCTGGCCGCCACCGGCCGGCCAGACTTCGGCCACGGCGGCCAGCAACTCGGCCGCCACCAGCGGTGCGTCCGGGCGCAGCGGAACCACGGTCAGCCGGGTCGCGCCGACCATGCGCTGGCGGTCGATCAAGGGGGTGTAACCGAGGGCAATGGCGCCGAGGATGGGATGGTTCATGAAGCCGCTGGGGGAATCAAACGTTGAGGTACTGGAACAGCGACATGCGCTGCACCATCGCATAGGTTTTCAGCGCCGTGTCATAGCCGGTCTGCTGGTTCTGGAAATCGGAAATGCCTTGCACCATGTCTAGGTCTTCGGCCGCGGAACGTTCGGCCTGGTTGTACTGCTTGAGTGCCGCCATGCGGGACTCGGTGCCGTCTAGATTATTCAACCTCTCGCCGAGCTGACTGCGAACATTTTGTAAGTTCGTCATCACGGCATCCAGGTCGCGCACGCGGCCGGAGTTGGACTGGGAAATCTCGACGCCGGTGCGCAGTGGCGTGCGCAGCTCGGCCACGGTGCGGTCCAGCACGTCGAAGAGCTTGAGCGAGTTGGTGGACGGCTTGATCTCAAAGCGGTCACCGTCGACCGGCTGGCCCGAAATATTGATGGCCATGCCGTCGAAGATGACGGCCTTGCCTGGGGTGAAGGGGCCGGACATCACGGCGGCGCCCAGGTCGGTGTCGGTCACGGTGACGGTGGCGCCGGGCCCGGTGCCGCTGATTTCGACCAGGTAGTTGTGACCGGTCAGCTGCGAAGGGTCGGCGGTGCGACCGGCGTCGATCCAACCCTTGGGCGCCGCGCCGGGCGGCACCGAGGTCAGGTTGGGCAGCGGGCCGGTCTCGAAGGTGCCGTTGCCGCTGCTCGCTTGCTCGAACACCAGACGGCCGTCCACGGTGAGCGGGAAGTTGTCGATATTGCCGGTCTGGATGGAACCCGACACGCCGTTGAATCGCACGCCGCCGGCCTGGTCCAGGAAGGGCGGGTCGCTGGCGCCCTGGCCTGAGAACAGATAACCGCCGGCGCCGTCGCCGCGGTTGGCAATGGCGAGCAGTTGGTTGCGCAGGCCGGCAATCTTGTTGGCCAGGCCGGCGCGCTCGGCGTCGCTGTAGCTGGCGTTGCCGGCGGCGATCATGGTCTCGCGCATCTGCTGCAAGAGCTCGTTGGCGTCGCCCAGGGCGGCTTCGCTGAGCGTCATGCCGTTGCGGCTCGCTTCCAGGGCGCGCTGGTTGGCGTCGACCCGGCCGATGGTGGCGAGCGAGCGCTCGGCGCGCGCGGCGCCGGTCGGGTCGTCGCTGGCCAGGTTGATCTTCTTGCCCGAGGTCAGCTGCTGCTGCGAGGCTTGCATGGCCTGCTGGCGGCGCTGCAAGGTGGCGATGCTGGTGTCAAAGATATTGGATGTGGCGAGGCGCATGGCGGTGCTCCTTATTCGTATGGGGTCGGCTCAGTGCTTGCCAGCCTGTGAGGGCTCAGCGCGCAGCCAGGCGCAGCAATTCATCGAACAGGCTCTGGGCGGCCTGCAGCACCTTGGCCGCGGCCTGGTAGCCCTGCTGGAACTGCATCAGGCGGGCCGCTTCTTCGTCAAGGTTGACACCGGCCTGGCCGGCCCGGCTTGACTCTGCCTCAGCCGCCACCGCGACGGAGACATTGGACAAATAGGTGGCGCCCTGCACCCGCGAGCCGATCTCGCTCATGGTGGCGGAATAGGCCTCGTTGATGGTGGCGCCGACGGCGATGCTGCCATCGGCGCGCACGCGCTGGCCGACGAACTTCTCGCCCTGGATGTTCAGGAAAGCTTTGGCATTGCCGTTGTTGGTGGCTGGAAACTGGGTGCGCTCCAGCGTGATGGTGTCGTCCTTGCGCGGCACGCCGTTCAGGCTGAGCTCGAAGCCCAGATCGATCGGCGGCACGGCGGTGGGCTGATTGCCGATGTTCTGGCCTGCTGACCAGGTGCCGCTCAGCACCGAGCCATCGCCCAGGGTCAGGGTGTACTGCAGCTTGGCCGGATTGCCCGGGTCGGGGTCGCCGAACGCCAGGCTGATGGGCAGCTTGCTGGCGTCGAACTTGTCGTTCACCGCGTAGATGGAATTCACCGTGGTCGAACCCTTGTTGTCGACATTGGTGGTCGCCGTCAGCGGCGATGCGGCGGCAATGCCGGTGGGTTGCTCCAGCACCCGGCGCATGCCCACCGCGGCCTGGGCGACGGGCTCCAGAATGTAGGAGTCGCCGGGCCCGGGCGGGGTGGCCGAGAAGTCGATGCGAAAGCCGTCCACGGTGTCGCCATTGACCACGGTCTGGCTGTAGCCATCGCTGATTCGGGTCAGCTTGTAGCTGGCGCCGCCGCCGGTCGGATCGGTCTCCAGTCGGTAGGCGCTGGCCTGCAGCTGGCTGGCGTTGGTGATGGTCATGGTCACATCGGACGCGAAGCTGCCGTCAGGCGCGCGCGCGTTGGTTTCCGCCGGCATGGCGCGTGGTGAACCGAAGGCAAAGATCGGCACGCCTTTGCCCGGCGGGTCGGACAGATCCAGTCCCAGGGCCTGCTGGTCGTTGACCCGCGAGGCCAGGGCCGCCGCCATCTGGCCCAGCATATTGCGGGCGTCCTGCAGGTCCTTGTTCTGGTATTGCAGCAAGGCGGAAATCGAGCCGCCCGTCAGCACGCTTTCGTCCAGCGAACGCGGTCCACCGGAGTCGGTGATGCTGAGGGCCGCGCGTTGGCTGTCGTAAGGGTCTTGCGTGACCGTGAGTTCTTGCGCTTGAGCGCCCAGAACCAAGCGCTGGCCGCCGCCGATGAAGACGCCCAGGGTGCCGTCGGTGGCCGGCAAGGTGGACACCTGGATGTACTGGCTGAGCTCGGAAATCAGCTTGTCGCGCTGGTCCAGCAAGTCATTGGGGGTGTGGCCATTGCCGTTGGCACGTGAGATCTGGTCGTTGGCGAAGGCGATTTGCTTGCTCAGCTGATTGACCACATCGACATTGGCCCGGAGGTCGCTGACCACACCCGACTGCAGTTCCACCAGCTGCTGGCCGGCATTGGCGAAGCGGGCCGCGACTTCGGTCGCCCGGCCCATCACCACCTGGCGTGCGGAGGGGTCGGAGGGCCGGCTGCTGACATCCACCATGGCGTTCAGGAACTGGCCGGCGGCCGCGCCCAAGCCGGTTTCGCCGGGCGGGAAGATCTTTTCCAGCTGGGCGAGCTGGCTCATGCGGGTCGAGTCCATATGGGCCAGCGATTTGCTGCCGGCCGCCTGGCGGGTCAGGAATTCATTGTGCGAGCGCTCGACCGTCTGAATCGTCACGCCCTTGCCGAAATAGCCGGCGCCGGTGAACTGGCCCTCGGGCGTGGTCAGCACCACCGACTGGCGGGAGTAGCCCGGCGTGTTGGCGTTGGCGATGTTCTGCCCGACCGCCTGCAGGGCGGCCTGGTTGGCAAACATCGCCCGTACGCCGATGGACAGCAATCCGCTCATGGCTTGCGCTCCTCAGGCCTGAGCTTCAGGCCAGGGCGCGCTGGACGCGCACCGTGGTGTTGATGACCCGGGCCAGCTTGCTGGCGTACTCGGGGTCGGTGGCATAGCCGGCGTTCTGCAAGCCTTGGGCAAAGCCCTTGGCGCCGCCGCTCTGGGCCTGCGCCACCACCTTGCTGTAGCGCTCGTTGTTGCTGATCAGCTTGGCGTAATCCTTGAAAGCCTCTTCATAGCTGCCATAGGCGCGGAACTTGGCGGTGACGCGCTGGGCCTTGCCGTCGATGAACTCGGTGGTCTGCACCTCGGCCACGGCGCCCTTCCATGCCGATGTGGCCTTGATGCCGAAGACGTTGAAGGAGGGCTGGCCGTCCTTGTGGTTGATTTCGCGCTTGCCCCAGCCGGACTCGTGGGCGGCCTGGGCAATCATGAAGCTGGCCGGGATGCCGGTGCTGGCCTCGGCGGCCTTGGCCGCGTCGTCGTGCTTTTGAATGAAGCTGGCCACATGGGGCGCCACATTCTTTTTGGCCAGTGTGGGCAGGGGCTGCAAGGTCTTGAGCGGCTCGGCCTTGCCGTCGCTGACGCCCATCTGGCGCTGCAGCTGGCGCGCAATCGCGTCGGACAGGCCGCCGGGCAGGCCGGTCATCTTGCCGGCGAACTGGGTGTCCAGCATCTCGCTGCCCATCTGGGTGGCGGAGTTTTCCAGCATGCCGGTCGCCATGGTGTTGGAGCGCATGCTCTTCATCACCTCCTGCATGAACAGGGACTCGAACTGCTTGGCAGTTTCGCGGATGCTGCTCTTGGGGTCGCGCGCGGCGGCCGAGCGCAGGGCTTCAATCGAGCGGTGGTCGTTGCCCAGGCTGGTGCCGCCGCCCAGGGCCATGCCATTGTTGGGAGAGAGGGCCATATCAGATCACCTCCAGCTCGGCGTTCAGCGCGCCAGCGGTTTTCATCGCTTGCAGGATGGCCAGCAGGTCTTGCGGCGTGGCGCCCAGCGAATTCAGCGCCTTGACGACATCGGCCAGCTTGGCGCCCGCGGGCAGCTGGATCAGCGAGCCCGGGTCTTGCTTGATGGCGATGTCGACTTTCTCGGTGACCTGGGTCTGTCCGCCCGAAAGGGCATTGGGCTGGCTGACCTGGGGTGTGGAGCTGATGGTGACCGACAAGTTGCCATGCGCGACGGCGCAGGCGGCCAGGGTCACGGCCTGGTTCATGACCACCGATCCGGTGCGGGCATTGATGACGATGCGCGCCGCCGGTTCGGCCAAGTCCAGGGCCAGGTTCTCCATATCGGCCAGGAAGTTGACGCGTTCGTCGGGGTCGTTGGGGGCGCGTACGCGCACCACGCGGCCATCCATGGCTTGAGCGACGCCGGCGCCCTTGGCTTTGTTGATGGCGCGGGCGACGGCGCGCGCGGTGTTGAAGTCCGCGGCGTTGAGGTCGAGTTGGATGAAGTCGCCGTTCTGAAGCGGTGTCGGCACCGAGCGCTCAACCAGGGCACCTGCGGGGATGCGACCAGCCGAGAGGTGGTTGATCTGGACCTTGGAGCCGCCGGCCGAAGCGCCGGCACCGCCGACGATCAGATTGCCTTGCGCCAGGGCATAGACCTGGCCGTCGGCACCGCGCAGCGGCGTGGTGATCAGGGTGCCGCCGCGCAAGCTCTTAGCATTGCCGACCGAGGACACGGCGATGTCGAGCTGCTGGCCGGGCTGGGCAAAGGCGGGCAGCTGGGCGGTCACCATGACGGCGGCGATATTGCGCGGCTGCATGGTCACGCCCTGCGGCAGGATGACGCCAAACTGTTGCAGCATGGCGGCCAGGCTCTGGCCGGTGTAGGGGGCCTGGGTGGTCTGGTCACCCGTGCCATCGAGGCCCACCACCAGACCGTAGCCGGTCAGGGCATTGGTGCGCACCCCTTGGATCGCGGCGACTTCCTTGATTCGAGCCGCCGCGGCCTCAACGGGCCACCAGAGGGCAGCACTGGCCAGCAGGGCGGCGAGGCCGATCAGGGCGCGGAGGAGTTTGTCGGTGGCTGTTTGCATGATGGTCGTGGAGGGGGAATCCTCTACGACCGATTCTGGGCAAACTTAAGTCGGCCAAAGGTTCAAAAAGAACCGCGACAACCAGCCTATTCCATGGGCGTCTGCGGTGGCGCCGCGGCCCTTCTGTTCGATCCGGACATTGGCCACGGAAGCCGAGGGCACCACATTGCCCTGGGTGATCGAGCGCGGGTCGACCTGGCCCGAGAAGCGCAGAACATCGACGTTATGGTTGACACCAATCTGCTTCTCGCCGCTGATCATCAGGTGCCCATTGGGCAGCACGGCGGTCACCACGGCGGTGATGCTGCCGGAGAAATCGTTGGTGTTTTCGTTCGTGCCCTTGCCGGTCGACTTGGTGGCCGAACTGCCGCCGGCCGAGGCCCGGCCGAAGGAGTTGGCGCTGACAAAGGGCAGGGCGGTCACGCCAGCCGTCAGCGAGCCGCTCTTGTTCAGCTCGCTGGTGCTGCTCTGGCTGGCGGTGACCTTCTCGACGATCTGGATGGTCAGGGTGTCACCGACCAGGCGGGCGCGGTGGTCCTCGAACAGGGGGCGGTAGGCGGCGGCCTGGTAGATGGCGCCATTGCTGGGCGGCTGCAGCGGCAGGGCCGGCAAATTGACCACTGGCGTGTGCTGCAGCTCGACCTGCGGTTCGCGGTACAAAGTGCTGCAACCGCCGAGTAGCAAGGCGCTGCCCAGGGTCAGCAGGAATCGGGCGTCAGGCAGGGTCTTCATGAGGCGCTCCATCAGATCTGGGCGAGCTTTTGCAGCATCTGGTCCGAGGTCTGCACGGCCTTGGAATTGAGCTCGTAGGCGCGCTGGGTCTGGATCATGGACACCAGCTCCTCGACCACATTGACGTTCGAGGTTTCGACAAAGCCTTGCTGCAAGGCGCCCAGGCCGTTGGCATTGGGTGCGCCGGCATTCGGTGTACCGGATGAGGCGGTCTCCGAAAACAGGTTCTGGCCCTTGGGGTCCAGGCCGGCCGGATTGACGAAATTGGCCAGCTGCACCTGACCCAAGGTCTGCGGCGCCGGCGATCCCGGCACGGTGATGCTGACGGTGCCGTCGTTGCCGATGGTCAGGCTTAGGGCATTGGCCGGCACGGTGATGCCGGGCAGCACGGTGTAGCCGTTGTTGGTGACGATCTGGCCAGCCGAGTCGAGCTGGAAAGAGCCGTCACGGGTGTAGGCGGTGGTGCCGTCGGGCATCTGCACCTGGAAGAAACCATTGCCCTTGATGGCCAGGTCCAGATTGTTGGTGGTCTGCTGCAGATTGCCCTGGCTGTAGATGCGCGAGGTGGCGACCGGGCGCACGCCCAGGCCGACCTGCAAGCCGGTGGGCAACTGCGTCTGTTCGGTGGTGTTGGCACCGCTTTGCCGCAGGTTTTGGTAAATCAGATCCTCGAACACCGCATGCGAGCGTTTGAAGCCGTTGGTGGCGACATTGGCGAGGTTGTTGGAGATGGTGTCCAGCTGGGTCTGCTGGGCCTCCATGCCGGTCTTGGCAATCCAGAGTGAGCGGATCATGGTGGGTGTCCTTCAGGCGAATCGGGAGGTCAGGAGGTGCCGAGCAGCTTGGCCGACTGCTGGCCCTGGGTCTGGGCAATCTGCATCAGCTTCATCTGCTGTTCGAATTGGCGGCCGGCCGCGATCATGCTGACCATGGTCTCGACCGCGCTGACGTTGGAGCCTTCCAGCGCGCCATCTTGCAAGCGCGCCGTGGGGTCGGCGGGCAGGTCGCCATCGGCAGCGCGGAACAAGCCGTCGGCGCCCCGTGTCATCCGTGCTTCGGGCGTCACGAGCTTGAGCTTGCCGATGGTGGTGCTGGTGCCGTTGGCGGCCTTGGCGCTGACGGTGCCGTCATTGCCGATCGACAGCTCGGTGTTCGGCGGTGCATTGATGGGCCCGCCATCACCTTGCACCGGCAAGCCGTTGCGCATGACGAGCAGGCCTTCGGCGTTGACATCGAGTGCGCCGGCCCGGGTGTAGGCCTCGGTGCCGTCCAGTCCTTGCACGGCCAGCCAGGCGTTGCCCTTCATGGCCACGTCGAGATTGCGGCTGGTGGCCTGCATCACTCCAGGGTCGGAGTTGTAGCCGGTGGTGGTTTCAAGTGCGTAGGCGCGGGTGCTGGCGCCATCGCCGCGAATCGGCACTGAGCGAAAGGCCTGAAGCTCGGCGCGAAAGCCGTTGGTCGAGACATTGGCCAAGTTGTTGGCCAGCACGTCCTGGCGCTGCATGGCCGCCTTGGCGCCCGCCATCGAGAGGTAGATCATGCGGTCCATGGCAGGTCCTTGGCTTCAGTCATGCGAGAGGAGTTTCAGGTTCAGCCAGATCAACGCAGGTTGACGATGGTCTGCAGCACCTGATCCTGGGTCTTGATGGTCTGGGCGCTGGCTTGGTAGGCGCGCTGGGCGGTCACCATATTGACCAGCTCGGCGGTCAGGTCGACGTTGGATTCCTCCAGGGCGCCCGATTGCAGCTTGCCCAGATTGCCGTCGCCCGGCACACCTACCACCGCTTCGCCCGAGGAGAAGGTGCGTGACCAGACGTTGCCGCCCATGGGCTGCAGGCCTTGCGGGCTGCGGAAGGTGGCCAGTTCGACCCGTCCGGCCGGCTTGGATTGGCCGTTGGAGTAACGCGCCATGACGATGCCGCTGTTTTCGACCAGGATGCCCGAGAGCTGGCCCGGGGCATAGCCGTCCTGGGTCAGGTTGGTGACGGCGAAGCTGGAGCCGTTCTCGGTGGCGCCGAGCAGGTCGAACTTGATGCCAGGAATGTCCAGCGTGGTCGCGCCGGCTGAGTTTTTGCCGGCCGGCACATCCATATTGATCTTGGTGGTCGGGTCGATCGGCTTGCCACCGGTCTTGGGGAAGGTGACGGTGGCATAAGGGGTCAGCGGGTTGCCGTTGGCGTCGGTGCCGATGGCACCGCCGAGTGCGTCGGTGGCGAAGGGCGCGCCGTTGGCGGTGGCGAAGATGTTCCAGGTGGTGCTGCCGTCGGCTGCAGGCTCGTTCTTCTGGAAGTACATGGTGATGGCCACGTCCTGGCCCTTGGCGTCATAGGCGGTCAAGGAGGTGGCGTTGTTGTAGGTGGCCGGGTTCTTCATGTCGATGCCGGGCGCCGCGGCATTGGCCGTGACCTTGGAGCGCGAGTCCAGGTTGAACTCGGTCGTGATTTCTGACGTGGTCTTGGGTGTGATGCCCGAGGTGGGCAGCTTCAAGGGCTGGGCCAGGCCGGGCTGGATCACACCACTGCCGTCGGCTGGGTAGCCCATCAGCTTGAGCTGGTCGTTGTTAACGATGAAGCCGTTGCGGTCGACCTTGAACTGGCCGTTGCGGCTGTACATGGTCGGGTTGACGCCATCACTGACCTGGAAGAAGCCACCGCCGTTGATGGCCAGGTCCATGGGACTTTCGGTCGTCGTGATATTGCCCTGGGTGAACTGCTGGGCCACGGCGGCCAAGCTGGTGCCGATACCGACCGGGCTGCTGCCCGCGCCATTCAGGGCGCCCGCATAGACATCCTTGAACTCGGCCCGCGACGCCTTGGAGCCGTAGGTGCCGGCATTGGCGATGTTGTTGCCGATGACGTCGAGGTTCTTGCTCGCGCCGTTCAAACCGGAAAGGCCTTGTTGGAAGCTCATGGTGTTTCCTTCGGATGGTTCTGTAGTGATGGACTGCTGGAGTGGGCGCTGCGCGCGCGGTGTCAGTCGAAGGTCTTGACGCTGGCGTAGTCCACCAGACCGGCGTTCTGCAACTGCAGCTTCAGCGAGGTGCCGGTCGTGTTGACGGCCAGCACCTTGTCTTGGGCATACAGGGTGCTGGTGACGGCCGCCGTGCCCTTGGTGGCGGTGATGCGGAACTTGAGTCCGGCGTCGTCGGCGTATTTGTCCGATGCCCATTTGAAGTCATGGCGGCCCGTGCCCTGGGCGCCCAGTTGCACCGTGTCGACCACGGCGCCGGCCGGGCTCAGCACCTCCAGCTTCACCGCATCGGCCGGGCTGTTCAGCGCGTAGCTGCCTTCGCCCACGCCGTTGGTCTGCTGCAGGCGGTTGCCTTCGACGCTGACTTCGCGGCCCACCAGCGAGACGCTTTGCAGGGCCTGCATTTGGGTGAACTGGTTGGCCAGGGACTTGATGCTGTTGTCCAAGGTGCTGACACCGCTGACCGTCTGGATTTGCGCCATCTGGCTGGTCACCTGGGCGTTGTCCATGGGGTTCATGGGGTCCTGGTTCTGCATCTGGGCCACCAGCAGCTTGAGAAAACGGTCCTGCGTGTCCACGGCCTTTTTGCTGGCTGTTGCTTCCGCGGTGTTGGTGGTGGTGCCGTTCGATTTGACAGCGCTGATGACATCCATGGCAGGCCTCTTTCAGGTGGAGCTCAGGACTGGCCGAGCTGCAGGGTTTTGAGCAGCAGGTTCTTGGCCGTGCTCATCACCTCGATGTTGTTTTGGTAGGAGCGCGAGGCCGAGATCATGTTGACCATCTCCTCGACCGTGTTGACATTGCTGTAGGTCACATAGCCTTCGGCATCGGCCTTGGGGTGCTTGGGGTCGTGCACGCGCCGGCCGGGGGTTTGGTCTTCGCTGATCGTGCTGACGCGCACGCCGGCCGCCGCTTGGTCGCCACTGGCACCCATGAGTGCGGTCTGAAACACCACCTGCCTGGCCTTGTAGGCCTTGCCATCGGGACCGGCCACGGTGTCGGCATTGGCCAGATTGCTGGCCACCACATTGAGGCGCTGGCTCTGCGCGCTGACGGCGCTGCCGGCAACATTGAAGATCTGAAACATGGACATGGTGTGCTCCTGGCCGGATGACTGCGTGGGCGCTCAGTGCATCAAGACGCGTTGTGCGACTTCATCGCGTCGAGCGTCGTGCGCACCGAGCCGCTGATGAAGCGCAAAGTTGCTTCGTACTTGACCGTGTTGTCGGCGAAGCTGGCGCGCTCTCGGTCCATGTCGACGGTGTTGCTGTCCAGATTGGTCTGGGCCGGCACCGCGTAGAGCTTGCTGGCTTCGCTGCGGCCGCCGCCGGCCAGGCCCATATGGCCGCCTTGGGTGGTCAGCAAGTTGCTGCTGCCGCCGGCGCTGGACGCCGTGGCCTCACGCAGGGCGCGGGCAAAGTCCAGGTCGCGGGCCTGGAAGCCTGGGGTGTCCGCATTGGCGATGTTGCTGGCAAGCATGCGCTGGCGTTCCGAGCGCAAGGCCAGGGCCTGGGTCTGGAAGTTCAGGTTGTCGGTCAGTCGATTCAGCATGATGCGTGCCCCGGTGAAAGTCGGGCTGGAGCGCCACGCCTGGTCAGCTACAGGGCTGCCAGGTTCCGGCCGGATGGACGGGATTGGGCGATGTGAAAGGATTGTGTTGGGTGCTTTCCAAAACATTAGCGGGAATAGCGCGGGCTTTGCTGCGCATTTCGGACCAAGGGCGGCGGGGTGGCAGGCCTAAAGTCCACGCATGATTTCCCGAGCCTGCATTCCTGCAACTGAGTCGCTCCGCCGTCCGGCGTTGGCGGTTCTGCTGGTGCTCGCAGGCCTGCCCCTGGTGGCTCGCTCGCAGGCGCCGGTGGCGGCTCTGCCCGGTCTGAGTGCCGAGCTGCGGGTGCAGGTGCAGGACATGGCCCAGCGCGGAGCGCGTGCCGGCATGCCGGCACAGGCCCGGGTGGATGTCCAGGTCGGGCAGCTTGATCCTCGCTTGAAGCTGGCGCCTTGCGGCCAGGTGCAGCCCTATTTGCCGACCGGCCTGCAGATGTGGGGTCGCACCCGCATCGGTCTGCGCTGCGTTGACGGCCGTGCGCGCTGGAATGTCACGGTGCCCGTGCAGGTGCGGGTGTTTGCCCGCGCCGTGGTGGCCGCTGAACCCCTGGCTTCGGGGGTCAATCTGACTCAAGCACAGTTGGCAACGGCCGAAATAGACATAGCTGCAGTGCCTGGCGCGGTATTCACCGATGTCGCCGGCCTGCTGGGGCGTACGCTCAGCCACCCGGTGGCGGCTGGCGAGGCCTTGAGCAGCAGCAGCTTGAAGATGCGGCAATGGTTCGCTGCGGGTGAGACGGTGCAGGTCCGGGTTTCCGGCCCGGGTTATGCCGTCGCCGGCGAAGGGCAGGCCATGGCCGCAGGTCTGGAAGGACAGAACGTCAAGGTCCGTTTTGACAACGGGCGGGTCGTGACGGGTCGGGTCGTCGGTGAGCGGCGGGTGGAGGTGCTGTTGTGAACAGGCTTCCACTTCGGCCGGCCGGTGTTGCGGCGCAGCTCTGTGGCAGTGACAAACTGCCGCGGGGTGGGGTCGATCTTGTCGAAAGTACTAAAGTCTTCATGTTGAGCGTCGATACACCGGAAAACCTGGACAGGTTTGGGCATGACCCAGGCCTATGGAGAGCACCATGAAAATCGGTAATAGCCCAGAAATCGCAGCGTCGGCCGTTGGTGCCGACAAGGCGGGCGCAACCCAGGCCGGGCGTTCGCAGGCTCAGGGCGCGGCCGCAGCGGTGGCCGGCAAGAAGGCACCCGAAGCCAGCGCCACGCTGGAACTGTCGACCAATGCCACGAAATTGCTGGCCGGCGTTCCGGAAGATGGCAGCTTTGACACTGAAAAGGTCGGCCGCATCTCCCAGGCGATTTCGGATGGCAAGTTCACGGTCAATGCCAATGTCATCGCTGACAAGTTGATCGCTAATGCCCAGGAAATGCTCAGCCGCATGTCGCCGCACTGAGGCGCTTTGACGGCCGGGTCAGCAGCCGCACGGCGGCCTGCTGCTAGGAGTTTCGATTGACACCCAACGCGTTCTCAACGCCTTATGGCGGGGACAGCCATGCACGCTTTGCCTCCAACTGAATCCAGCCCGGCTGCGGTCGGCCAGCAACTCGAACAACCCTTGTTGGAAGTGGAAGGCTGTCTGAATTTGCTCGGCGACGCCCTGTTGCGCCGGGACACCCAGGCCATCGAACAGTACGCCGGTCGCCTGCATCAGGCGCTGGCTCTTGCCATTGCCAGCTTCAGCGAAGCTGCACGCGCCGGTTCCGTGCCGCCCCATCTGCGCCATCGTCTGGTGCAGGCGGGCGGGCGGGTGGCGGCGCAGCGCGAGTCGCTGGCTCGCGCTACGGCCGCACTGGACCGCGCCATCGATGTGCTGATGCCTGGCGAGCCTACGGGCCTGTACTCGTCGCTCGGCAAGAGCGAGCGCAAGAGCTTGGGCGGCCCCTCGATCCAGGCCTGAGCCTAGGCCAGCCCGGGTTGCCATGGGCCCCGGAATCGACCTCGCTGCCAGCCACGCTCACTGCGTGGCTTTTTTTCGCACCTTGTCCAGGTAGGCGTGGCCGTCCGGCGGCAGGCCGCTGCGCTGCGATTCCCAGATCATCTCGCCCAGGCAGTCCATGGCCACATGGTGTGCCTCATGGAGAGAATTGCGTTTGGCCGCCAGCAAGTCGACCGCCTGGCGGACGCCGTGCGGCTGGTCGATGGACTGCTGCTCGCTGATGGTGAGGTGCATGGACAGGTGCAGAAATGGGTTGGTTCGACCCTCCTCCACGCTGTACACCGCGGCCAGCGCCGCTTCCTCGTTGCCGAGTTCGGCGTGGTACTCCGGGTGCTGGGCGATCCAGTCGGCGGCGATCGCCTCCATGGGAATCAGGGGCTGGCCGTCGCGCAGCTTGCGGTAGGTGGCGCAGAAAAAACGGCGCACCTCGAGTTGGGAGGGGGCAAACATAGGCGGGAATTGTCGCCGCAGTCGCTCAATCCTTGCTCGGCGTCGGGGCAGATGCCTGTGACTCGGGCTGGCTCCAGCTCGCACCCGACCGGGCCTGCTGTTGCTGGCGTGCCTGTTCGCGCTCTTGCGCCATCAGCGCTTCGAGCTGCAGCCTTGCCTGGCGGGCGGCGGCAATCAGGGCGCCGGTGTCATGTTGCAGCGGCAGCATCTGCTCGAGCTGCTCAATATTGTGCTGGCGGAAGCGCCAGGCCAGCTTGCGTGCGGCATGGGGCTCCAGCCCCAGCACCTCCATGACACTGCGGCCGCTGTTGAGCGCGGCATCAAAGGTTTCCCGCTCGATCAGCTCCACGCCGAGGTTGCGCAGGCCGAAGTAGTGACGCACATGGCGTGCCCTTGCCACCACCCGGGCCTGCGGAAAATGCTCGCGTGCCAGCTCGGCAATCGCCAGGCTTTGCTCCATATCGTCGACGGCGATCACCAGCACTTTGGCCTGTGCTGCGCCGGCACTGCGCAGCAGGTCCAGGCGCGTTGCATCGCCGAAAAACACCCGCCAGCCGAATTTGCGCATGGCCTCGATCGCTTCAGCGTCATGGTCCAGCACTGTGGCCTCGTAGCCGTGGGCGAACAGCAGGCGGCCGACAATCTGGCCATAGCGCCCAAAGCCCGCGATCAGGATGGGTGCCGGTTCCGGCGCTTCCTGTTCACCCGGCAGCGCCTGCTTGCGGCGCTGCAAGCGCGGCAGCAACAGGCGATCACTGAGCAGCAGCAGGGCCGGAGTGCAGGCCAGGGACAAGGCCACGGCCGCCACCAGGGCCGAGCCTTGGGTGGCATCGATCAAGCCGGCCTGTTGCGACAGTTGAAAGACCACGAATCCGAATTCACCGCCCTGGGCCAGCAGGATGACGAACACCGGGCGCTCCAGCACCGGGATCTGCATCCAGCGCGCCATGAGGCTCAAGAGCAGACCCTTGCAGAGCAGGAGTGCGGCCAGCAGACCCAGGACCAGGGCGGTTTGCTCGCGCAGCACGCGCAGGTCCAAGCCCATGCCCACGGCAATGAAGAACAGCCCTAGTAGCAAGCCCTTGAAAGGCTCCAGATCGGTTTCCAGCTCGCGACGGTATTCGCTCTCGGCCAGCAGCACGCCGGCCAGAAAAGCGCCCAAGGCCATGGACAGACCGACGCTGTGCATCAGGGCCGCCGTACCGATCACGAGCAGCAGGGCCGCCGCGGTGAAGATCTCAGGTGTGCGGCTGCGCGCAATCCAGCGCAGCGCCGGTCGCAAGGCCAGGCGACCGCCCAGCACGATCAGCAGCACCATGCCCAGGGCCTTGGCTGCTGCCCAGCCGCTGCCACCGCCACCGCCACCGCCGCTGGGGTCCGCAGCGGCGGCAGCCACGCCAGCGGCCGCGACGATGGGCACCAGGGCCAGCACGGGAATCGCCGCGATGTCCTGCAGCAGGGCGACGCTCAGGATGCTCTGCCCGGCCGTGGTGCGGCCCAGATTGCGCTCGGCCAGCACCGCCAGGGCCACGGCCGTGGACGACATGGCCAAGCCCAAGCTCAGCACCAGGCCAAGTCCAGCAGGCACGCCGAACAGCGAGGCCAGGCCCAGCAGCAGAGCGGCGGAGCCGAACAGCTGCAAGGAACCCCAGCCGAAGATCGGCCGGCGCAAGGCCCAAAGGCGCTTGGGTTCCAGCTCCAGGCCCACCAGGAACATCATCAGTACCACGCCGAACTCGGCCACTTCCAGAATCTGCCCCGGCTCGCTGACCCAGCCCATCACGCTGGGCCCGATCAGCACGCCGGCGATCAGATAGCCCAGGATGGAGCCCAGCCGCAGAAAGCGTGCCAGTGGCACGGCGACCACCGCCGCGCCCAGGCAGACCAGGGGCAAATGCAGCCAGCTGCTACCGGCGGCGCTCATGGCTGCGCCTCCTGCGGCTGGCGTTGCAGGCTTGAGAACGGGGCCGGGCGGGCGTCCAGCGGAACTTCCGGCATGGCTTGCGCGCTGCGGCTGCCGGCCTCGCACCATTGTGGGTAGCGCATCAGCTTGTCGATGAAGACTTGCGCATGTTGCTGTAGCTCCGACTCGCCGGCCTGGTGGGCGCTGTGCAGCAACAGGGGTGGCAGGAAATTCATGCCGCAGATGCGCGCGGTCTGGGCGTAGGGCAGCAAGAAATCGCCGATCGGATGTTCATGGTGGCCGCTGGCGCTGTAGGCTTCGGCGCTGCCGCCGGTGGAGCTGACCAACCAGACATCCTTGCCGTGCAGAGCGCGGCCGCCGGGCCCGTAGGCCCAGCCAAAGCTCAGCACTTCGTCCAACCAGAGTTTTTGCAAGGCCGGCATGCCGTACCAATGGAGCGGGTGCAAGAGCACCACCAGCTTGGCGGCGCTCAAGGCGCGCTGCTCCTCGGCCACATCGATGGCGTAGTCGGGGTAGCGGCGATACAAATCATGCAGGGTCCAGTGCGCAGGCTGGGCGCTCAGTGCGTCCAGCAGGCGGGCGCTGACGCGCGACTGGGCCCGATCGGGGTGGGCAGCGAGGATGAGGATGTCAGAAGTCTCGGGCATGCGCCGAGGTTAACCCGAGCGCGTCACCGTTAGGATGTCGGTCTGTGTTGTCGCTTGCAGCGGCTTTTGTTGACGCCCCTGAGGAGTGTGCCCATGCCCGTGATCCTGATCGCCAATCCCAAGGGAGGGGTCGGCAAGAGCACCTTGTCGACCAATGTGGCCGGCTACCTGGCTTCGCGCGGGCACAAGGTCATGTTGGGTGATGTCGACAAGCAGCAATCGGCCCGCCGCTGGCTGGCCCAGCGCCCGGCGCAGCTGCCCTTGATCCAGGGCTGGGATTTCGACGGTGAGCAAGTCGTCAAACCGCCCAAGGGGGTCAGCCACGTCGTGCTGGACTCGCCCGCCGGCCTGGACGGCAAACGCCTCAAGACCCTGCTCAAGCTGGCTGACAAGCTCATCATCCCGCTGCAACCCAGCATGTTCGACATCCAGGCCAGCTTTGATTTTGTCCAGAAGCTGGCGGAGCTGCGCAGCCGAGACGACCCGCCCAAGCGTCTGCCTCAGCTGGCCCTGGTCGGCATGCGCGCCAAGGAGGGCACGCTGTCCCTGCAGCAGCTGCGCGGTTTTCTCGCTGGCTTGGACACGCCCGTGCTGGCCATCTTGCGTGACACCCAGAACTATGTGCAGCTGGCGGCGCAAGGCCTGAGCCTTTGGGATGTCGCCGAAGGTCGGGTCGAGCGTGACCTGGCCCAATGGGCACCGCTAACGGCCTGGCTGGACGCCAAGTCACCCTGACTGTTGGAGCCGACGCGTGCGCCATCAGAACAGCTGTGCGGGCGTATCACCCATCGGGGTGTGTACCCCAGTCGCCTGCGGCGCTCTATCATTCAGCCCGCATGAGACACACCATAGGCTGCGCTGAAGGATGGGCATGAAGGTTTTGCTGATCGACGATCACCCGCTGATATTGGCGGCCTTGAAGACCGTCATCGAGGGCATGGGCGATCATGTGCAGGTGGTCGGCGCCGAAAGTGCGGCGGCCGCTCGCCAGGCTTTGTTGGCTCACAGCGACTTCAATCTCGTGCTGCTGGATCTGCAGCTGGGCGACGCCAGCGGCTTCGATGTGCTGGACGAGTTCCGCACCGCTTATCCGGCCCTGCCGGTGGTGATCATCTCCGCCTCCGACCGCGCCAGTGATGTGATCCGTGCGATTGACCAAGGTGCCATGGGCTTTGTGCCCAAGCGTGCCGAGACCGAGCTGCTGTCCCAGGCGCTCAAGCTGGTCATGTCAGGGGGCATCTATGTGCCGCCCATGGGTCTGGGCTCGGACGGCAGCTCGGACCAGGACAGCGCTGCACGCGGCGACGCATTGAGCCCGCAGCAGAGCAAGCTGCAGCAGATTCAGCAACAAGCGCTCGCCTCAAACTACCAGGTGACGACCGGTCTGGAGGGCTTGGCCCTGACACCGCGCCAGACCGATGTGCTGGCCCTGCTGTTGCAAGGCAAGCCGAACAAGATCATCGCGCGCGAGCTCGGGGTTTCGGTGGAGACCATCAAGGACCATGTGGCAGCCGTGCTCAAGGCCCTGGGCGTGGGTTCGCGTACGCAGGCGGTGTTGGCCGTCGGGCAAATGGTGCAGCGTCAGCCCGACGCGCATTTTTCGACCTGGCGGGTGGCCCCGCTCTGAGCCTCAGGCGCGGTTGGTCCGGCTGCTTTCAGACCGGCGTATAGGCCAAGCGCACATAAATAGGCGCAAAGGCCTCGGCCTGGGTGATTTCCAAGAGGCGCTCGCGCGCCAGTTCCAGCATGGCGATGAAGGTCACCACCAGCACCGACTGGCCGCGTGACACATCGAACAGCTGCTCGAACTCTACGAAGCGCTGCCCTTGCAGCCGGCGCAGCACGATGCTCATGTGCTCTCGCACCGACAGCTGCTCGCGCGTGATCTTGTGATGCTGATTGAGCTTGGCGCGCCGCAGGATGTCCAGCCAGGCGTCGCGCAAGTCATTGGCGTCGACGTCCGGGAAGCGTGGCTGTAGCGACTGCTCGATGTGAATCTGGGCCCGTAGAAAATCCCGACCCAAGACCGGCAGGGCGTCCAGCCGGGCTGCAGCCAGCTTGATCTGCTCATACTCCAGCAGGCGCCGCACCAGCTCGGCGCGTGGATCTTCAGGCTCCTTGCCGTCTTCGCTTTTCTTGGGCGGCAGCAACATGCGCGACTTGATTTCGATCAGCATGGCCGCCATCAGCAGGTACTCGCTGGCCAGCTCGAGGTTGTGCTTGCGCAGCTGGTCGACATAGCTGAGGTACTGGCGCGTGACGTCGGCCAGTGGGATGTCCAGGATGTTGAAGTTCTGGCGCCGGATCAGGTAAAGCAGCAAGTCCAGCGGACCCTGGAATGCTTCCAGGAACACCTCCAGCGCATCGGGCGGGATGTAGAGGTCGAGCGGCATCTGGAACAGCGGCTCGCCATAGAGCCGCGCCACGGCCACGCTGTCGATGGTCTCCGGCAAGCCGGGCAGCGGGTCGGCCGGCGGCGGCGGCAAATCGGCCGCGGGCGGGTGCTCGCTGCTCATGGTCTCGGTCGCTGCGAGAACCGGAATCGCGGCTTACTTGGCCTGGGTCTGGTAGACGTAGGGCTGCTGCTCGACACGTGCGGCCCGGTAGTCTGCCTGGGCGGCGCGGTCCACGGGCTTGTCCCAGAGCAGGGCACGGCCGGCGCGCTGTTCCGCTTCCAGCGTCGGCTTCTTGGCCTTGAGCTCGTCGATGAAGGTGCTGGCTTCGGACTTGTAGGCTTTCCAGAACAGAGGCATGGTGTGGGTAGATGCTGAGGGGCGGCGGACCGCAATGTTTGAATTTTACAGGCTGGCCGCCTTCGCAGCGGCCAGCCATTGCGTGAAATCGCCATGAATGCCTTGCGAGCCCAGGGGCCTCGACCAGGCCGCCGCGCTGGATCAGGCGGGCCGCCAGCACGAGCAGCAGCAGCGTCTGGACCATGCCCGGCACCGAACACGCCGACGGCCATCGGGCCCAGTGCCTGGCGACGCGGCGTGCGGGACTGAGCCTCGGCGCACTGCGGCAAAAGCCTGCTGGCGTCAGCGCACCCGCATGCCTGGCTGAGCACCGGGGAAGGGCTCGAGCACAAAGATACCGGGGTTGGCCTTTTCGTCGGCGTGGCTGGCGGCCAGCACCATGCCTTCGCTGATGCCGAACTTCATCTTGCGCGGAGCCAGATTGGCCACCATCACCGTCAGCTTGCCTTCGAGCTGCTCGGGCTGGTAGGCGCTCTTGATGCCGCTGAAGACATTGCGCAGGCGGCCTTCGCCCACGTCCAGGGTCAGGCGCAGCAGCTTGTCTGAACCCTCGACATGCTCGGCCTTGACGATCTTGGCGATGCGCAGATCGACCTTGCTGAAGTCTTCGATCTTGATCTCGGGCGCCAGTTCTTCGCCACCGGGCACGGGCTTGGGCGCGGCTGCTGCTGCCGGTGCTTCGAACAGCGCTTCCAGCAGCTTGGGATCGACCCGCTGCATCAGGTGCTCGTAGGCGCCGATCTGGTGGGCGCCCAGGGCGCGTGCGCTGTCGGCGAACTGCAGCGGCGCGATGCGCAGGAAGCTCTCGACCTTGGCGGCCAGCACCGGCAGCACCGGCTTCAGGTAGATCGTCAGCAGGCGGAAGGCCTCGATGCAGACGCTGCAGACATCGTGCAGCACGGCATTCTTGCCTTCTTGCTTGGCCAGCTCCCAGGGCTTGTTTTGGTCCACATACTCGTTGACACGGTCGGCCAGCAACATGGTCTCGCGCAGGGCCTTGCCGAACTCGCGTTCCTCGTAAAGCTCTGCGATGGTGCCGCTGTGGGCGCGCAGACCGTCCAGCAGGGCTCGGCCTTCCACGCCCAAGTCGGCCGACAGGTGACCGTCGAAGCGCTTGGCCAGGAAGCCGGCGGCGCGCGAAGCGATGTTGATGTATTTGCCGACCAGATCGCTGTTGACGCGGGCCACGAAGTCATCGGGGTTGAAGTCGATGTCCTCGACCCGGGCGTTGAGCTTGGCGGCGATGTAGTAACGCAGCCACTCGGCATTCATGCCCAGGTTCAGGTACTTGAGCGGGTCCAGGCCGGTGCCGCGGCTCTTGCTCATCTTCTCGCCGTTGTTGACGGTCAGGAAGCCGTGCACAAAGACATGGTTGGGCGTCTTGCGGCCGCTGAAATGCAGCATGGCCGGCCAGAACAGGGTGTGGAAATAGGTGATGTCCTTGCCGATGAAGTGCACCTGCTCGACCGATTCGTCGGCCATGAAGGCCTCGTAATCCTGACCGGTCTTGCTGAAGTAGTTCTTCAGTGAGGCCAGATAGCCGATCGGCGCATCCAGCCAGACGTAGAAATACTTGCCCGGCGCATCGGGGATCTCGATGCCGAAATAGGGCGCGTCGCGGCTGATGTCCCAGTCGCCGAGCCCGCCCTTGCCGTCTTCATCCTTGGTGAACCATTCCTTGATCTTGTTCAGCACCTCGGACTGCAAGCGGCCCGGGGTTTGCGTCCACTGTTCGAGGAACTCGACGCAGCGCGGATCGCTGAGCTTGAAGAAGTAATGCTCCGAGCTCTTCATCACCGGCGTGGCACCGCTGAGCACCGAGAAGGGATTCTTCAACTCGGTCGGTGTGTAGACGGCGCCGCAGGATTCGCAGCTGTCACCGTACTGGTCTTTGGCGCCACATTTCGGGCATTCGCCCTTGATGAAACGGTCCGGCAGGAACATGGCCTTTTCCGGGTCGAAGAACTGCTCGATGGTTTTCACCTCGATCAGCTCGTTGCGACGCAAGGCCTTGTAGACCTCCTTGGACAACTCGTGGTTCTCGACGCCGTCGGTCGAGTGCCAGTTGTCGAAAGCAATGTGGAAGCCGTCCAGATAGGCCTTGCGGCCAGCCGCGATCTGGGCCACGAACTGCTGCGGCGTGATGCCTGCCTTCTCGGCGGCAATCATGATGGGCGCTCCGTGCGCATCGTCGGCGCAGACGAAATGCACCTGCTGGCCCAGCATGCGCTGGAAGCGCACCCAGATATCGGCCTGGGTCCACTCCATGATGTGGCCAATATGGCAGTTGCCATTGGCATAGGGCAGGGCGGTGGTGACGAAGAGCTTGCGTGTCATGGTGTCTTTGCGGGCCTGGCGGAGGTGCCGGGGAGGCGCGCATTTTAGGGCCATGCGTGCACAGGCCTGGCCGCTGCCGCCGCAGCGGGCCGGGCTCAGCTGCTTGTGGCAGGCGCCGCAGGGTCGGAGCTGACGCCGCCTTCGTTGGGAGCCGCTTCGCCGCTGCCGTCTTCGGCGGGCGCGTCCTGATCGGGGCTGCCGTCAGGCTTTTGCAGCTTGCGCTGGCGTTTCTCTTCGGTTTTCTTCTTCTTGGCCAATTCGCGTTGGCGTTTTTCGTATGAGTAGTTCGGTGTGGCCAAGGACATGCTCCTGCAAGGCATCTGCGGGGCGCAGATAGGGGTGTCACTGTAACCGCTGGACGCTGTGGCCGGCGCGCTGGCGTGGTTCCGGTGCGCCTCCATTTAGCGTGAAAAGCTCGGTTGAACATGAAGCATCGGCCCTAAGTGCCTGATTCTTATGGTCTAAAAAGACTATCCACTTTCGCTGTGGATAACTTTGTGGACAAGGGCCTCTGGAGCGCGCCAAACCCTTGTGGCGAGGCCATCTGGCTTAATCTGCCTCTTTTCGCGGCACTGATGCTGCCTCTATATGAATCAATGACTTAGCGGGCGTCTGTGCTAGCTGCCCGGCGCGGTCCCAGAGTTGCTTGATCCAATTCCTGTGGATCAAGAAGTGGGGATAAGTCAAGCCCTGAACACGCTTCGTCGCGAAATTCAGTGACATTGCGGTGACAGACATGCCTCGTTTTTGCACAGCTGCTGTGGACAACTTTGTGGGCTGAATCTCGATAGCGTGGCTAAGTGATTGATGGGGCTGGTGCTTTGCTGGTTTGCCTGGTTTTTGTGCAGGCGCGAGCCGGTATCGGGGGCGATGCCTAGGTTCTTGCTCGCGCCGCATGGCTAAAATCGCGCACTTTGCACGGTAGCGGCATCAGGGCAACAGATGACTCAGGCACAACAGGGAAGGGCGGCGGCCAAAGCCGCCGAGGGTTTTGAGTTGAAGAGCACGACGCTGAGTCTGCTGTCGCTGCAGCTCAAGACCGCAGACCTGGCCGAACTCGGTCGCCAACTGGACTTGCGTTTGGGCGACACGCCCGATGTGTTTGGCCACGAACCGCTGCTGATCGATCTGAGCCAGCTGCCGCTGGAGCCTGCCGGCGCGATCGCAGCGCAAGAGCAACCGACTCAGCTCAGCCTGGAGCCCGTGCTGCCGGTGCGGGCCGACATGGATGTGGCAGCTTTGCTCGCCTTGCTGCGGCGCCACCGCATGGCGCCGGTGGCCATGTATGGCGCCCAGCCTGCTGAGCTGGCGCAGGCTTTGTCCCTGGGCTTGGCCGAGGCGCCCGAACCCGAGGTTCCGACCGCGCCGCGTGCACGCTCGGCGGAGCCGGCGCCCGTGGTGCAGGAGGTGATTCGGGAAGTGGTGCACGAGGTCATTCGTGAAGTCGCTGTGCCGGGCGAAGCGGTCCGCACCCTGGTGGTGGACAAGCCGTTGCGCTCAGGCCAGCGCATTTACGCCAAGGGCGGCGATCTGGTCGTGCTGGCCCTGGTCAACCACGGTGCCGAGGTGATCGCTGACGGCCATATTCATGTCTATGCGCCGCTGCGCGGTAAGGCCATTGCTGGCGCGCGTGGCAACACTGAGGCGCGCATCTTTGCTGCCAGCATGGAGGCCGAGCTGATTTCGATCGCCGGCATCTACCGGACTACCGAGAACCCCTTGCCCGATACGGTGCAGGGCAAGCCGGCGCAGATCCGGCTTGAGGGCGAGAAGCTGGTGATGGAAGCGCTGAAGCTCTGAGCGCCTGATTTGAAAGAATGGCCGGAATCACCGGTCGGAACGAAAAAAGCAGGTCGGCGCTGGCGCCGGCCGCCTCAGTTGTAGTTTTGAAAGGATCTGATTCGATGACCAAGATCGTCGTGGTGACCTCGGGCAAGGGTGGCGTGGGCAAGACCACCACCAGCGCCAGTTTCGCAACCGGCCTGGCCTTGCGTGGACACAAGACCTGCGTGATCGACTTCGACGTCGGTCTGCGCAATCTCGACCTGATCATGGGCTGCGAACGCCGTGTGGTCTATGACCTGATCAACGTCATCAATGACGAGATCAAGCTCAGCCAAGCGCTCATCAAGGACAAGCAGCTGGACAAGCTCTTCATCCTGGCCGCTTCGCAGACCCGCGACAAAGATGCGCTGACCTACGAAGGCGTGGAGCGCGTGCTCGAAGAGCTCAAGTCCATGGATTTCGAGTACATCGTCTGCGACTCACCGGCCGGTATCGAAACCGGTGCGCTTATGGCCATGCACTTCGCCGACGAGGCTCTGGTGGTGACCAACCCCGAGGTTTCCTCGGTGCGTGACTCGGACCGTATCCTGGGCATGCTCAACAGCAAGACCAAGCGCGCCATCGAAGGCAAGGACCCCATCAAGGAGCACCTGCTGATCACCCGCTACAACCCCAACCGTGTCGAGGGTGGCCATATGCTGTCGCTGGAGGACATCCACGAAATTCTGCGCACGCCGCTGATCGGCGTGATCCCGGAATCGGAAGTGGTGCTGCAAGCCTCCAACCAAGGCTCACCTGCCATCCATATGCAAGGCACCGATGTATCGGAAGCCTACAAGGATGTGATCAGCCGCTTCCTGGGCGAAGACAAGCCGATGCGCTTCATCGAAGCCGTCAAGCCCAGTCTGTTCAAACGCCTGTTCGGCGGCAAGTAAGCAGGAGGACCGGATGAGTTTCCTCAAATACTTTCTGGGCGAAAAGAAAAGCACCGCCAGCGTTGCCAAGGAGCGCCTGCAGCTGATCCTGGCCCATGAGCGCAACGGCCGCAAGCCCAGCGCCGATTACCTGCCTCAGCTCAAGAACGAGCTGCTGGCGGTGATTTCCAAGTACATCGACATCGATATGAAGGACATCAACGTTGATGTCCAGCATCACGGTGATATGGATGTGCTGGAGCTGAAGATCGAGCTGCCGGAAGGGCGCTGAGATTGCGAGTTATGAATCAAAAGGCCGCGTCAGCGGCCTTTTTTGTGGGCGCATTGCTGGGTGTGTGCGGCGGCTGTCGGCACAAAGCAGCCTTCTTGTTCTTCCTCGTGAGACCCTGCAGTCCAGGCCGCCGCCGGGCTCATGGTTCCGGGGTCGGCCCTGTTGGGCCGACTGCCTTGCGCTGCTCGCGCCTCGGGGCTGGCGCATAACTCACTTCACTCACTACGCTCGTTCCGTTCAGACAGACGCGCCAAGTCAGAGCTTGAGGCGCGCGAGTACGCGCGCGCCCCGAGCCGCTGCGCTGCTCAGCCCTTCACAAATCGCCCGGCGGCGCCCCGAACTGCAGGGCGCTTGCATCGCGATCGATGTGCCCCTCGACGGTGGAACGCGCCACCTTCGGAGGTGGCTCGGCCCGACGACGGGCGATTTGTGCGCGGCCGAGGGCGCAGCGGAGCGGCTCAGGCGCGCATGAAGTGCGCGCTTCAAGCACTGACTCGGCGCCACTGTTTGACCACAGTGAGCGCAGCGAACGGAGGGAGTTTGGCGCCGCTGAGCCGCGCAGTGAGCACCGAGGGGAGCCGGCTCGCAGAGCCGGCCCGGGCACCATGAGCACGGCGGCGGGCCGAGCCACCGCAGCGCGGAAACCCGGATACCGAACTTCCGCTCTGTGCCGCATGCCGCCCCTTGGCCGCTAGCGCTGGCGCGCCTGCTCGCGCTTCATGAACAGATAGAGACTTTCCACCTTGGCGCGTGCCCACGGTGTCTTGCGCAGGAACTTGAGGCTGGAGGCGACGCTGGGGTCTTGCTGGAAGCAGCGGATGGCGATTTGTTCGCCCAGTTCACGCCATCCGAAGTAGTGCGCCAGCTCGGTCACCATGGCTTCCAGGGTGATGCCGTGCAAGGGGTCTTTGGGCTTCTTGGTGGGCGGGGCTGGCGGCGTGGCGCTGTCGTGGTGTTCGCTCATTGGTGGTCGAACTGCGAGGCGTTCTTGCCCTTGAACTGGGCGTAAAAGGCCTTGATCTTGACCATATCGGCCTCGATGTCGCCACTCGGCACAAAGGTTGGCCCGAGGCCGCTGAGCTTGCGCTCGTAGTCCATATAGGCCATCACGATGGGCATTTTCGCGGTGTGGGCGATCCAGTAGAAGCCGGTTTTCCAATAGCGGGTCTTGCTGCGCGTGCCCTCGGGCGGCACGATCAGCTGCACCGGCCCGTCCGCAGCCACCAGGGCGGCGGCTGAGGCGGCCACCAGATTGCTGGACTGCTCTCGGTTCACGCTGATGCCGCCCAGCCAGCGCATCACCGGGCCGAAGGGCCAGCGGAAGATCTGCTGCTTGCCCATCCAGTAGACATTCAGGCGCAGCGAGAACGCCACCATCAGCGTGTAGGGCAGATCCCAGTTGCTGGTGTGAGGTGCGGCGATCAGCACGCATTTGGGGTGTTCGGCCGGCAAGCTGCCTGAAACGGTCCAGCCGCGCCACCTCAGGAACGCGAGCGAGAAGCGGCGCAACAAGGTGTTGACGACGGGAGTGGTGAAGATGGTTCTATGCATATCGGTGGGGCGCAGCGAACCCGGGATTATCCGGCCCGGTGGCCGGGCCGCTTGCGGCGCCGCTGCCAGTTTTTGCAGCAAACCAGCAAAGTTTTCGTGAAATCAATCACTTGCAGCGTGCATGCGCAGGCTGTGCACGGACTTGTCCACAGCGCCTGTGGAGCGAGTGTGCCCTGTGGGCGCTGTGGCTTTTGCCACGAGATGGCCGGTCTTGGGCCGTTTGCTCTGAGCTTGCCTGCCGCCCCAAGCCGGGGACACTGAGCTCCCAGCCTTGGAGGTTTTCGAGTGCAAGAAGGGGTGGTTCTGAGCAATCTGGCGCGTGCTTGGTCGGGTTTGACCGGGCAGAGCTGTGCCTTTGCGCCGGGCTCAGAGCCTCCGTCCCCCCGGGCCGACGATGCCTGCTTCATGCTGCCCATCACCGACTGCGTCACCGGCTTCAGCAGCCACCCGCGCGCCATCGTGCTGCTGCTCCTGGGCGCCGCTGAGAGCCAGGCCCTGGCCGCCGCCATGTTCGGCCTGCCTCCTGAGCAGCTCAGTGCGGCCGACCTGCAGGATGCCGGTGCTGAGTTGTGCAACATCCTCAGCGCCAGCCTGATGGAGTGCCTCGACGATGCCAGCCTGGCCAATCTGGGCCTGCCCCAGCCCTTGGATCTCAGCCGCTGGCCGGACCTCAGCCATCGCGGTGAGCGCCGTGCCCTTTTCGAATTGAGCGACCAGCCCCGGAGGCTGGTCGTCATGCTGACCGACATCCATCTGGATGACAGCTTCTGCCGCGAGTAACAAGACCATGCAAACAGCCAATCTAGCCCCACTGCGTGTCCTGATCGTCGACGACAGCCGAGCCATCCAAGCCATCATTCAACGCGTGCTGCAGTCCGCCTCTTTGGGCCCGCTGCAGTTCGAGCTGGCCATGGACGGCGAGCAGGCCCTGCGCCTGGTCACCAGCTTCGAACCCGATCTGGTGATCTCGGATTGGCATATGCCCAAGGTCGGTGGCTTGGAGATGCTGCAGACCCTGCGCCAGATTGGCCGTCACGAGATCAAGGTCGGTTTCGTCACCACCGAGACGGCCGAGCGTCATTTGTCCCAGGCGCGCAGCAACGGCGCCATCTTCGTCATCAACAAGCCCTTCAAGGATGAAGACCTGCTGCGCGAGGTGCAGGCGGCCTTGGCTTCCTGCCGCGAGGCCTTGAAAGGCCCGGCGCCGGCCCTTGAGTCGGCCGAGGCCCTGAGCCTGCTGATCAAGTCGCAGATGCGCGAGATTCCTTTTCGTCTGATTCCTGTGCCCGGCCAGGGCCTGGATGACCTGAAGCTGCCCCATGATCTGGCCATGTACGTGGCCGAAGGTCAGAAGACCCCCCATGCCCTGGGCATCCTCGACGTCAATGCCTGTTGCATTCTGGGCGGCGGTGGCGCGCAGCTGCAGCCGCCGCCGGTACGGGCTGCTTTGCAGGCAGGCGTGCCGACGCCCGAGATGATGAAGCAGGCCGATCTGTTTCTGCGCTCGGCTGCCGGCATCCTGGTGCGCGAGCCGGGCACGGCGCCCGTCTCATTGAAAGTGGTCAATCTGGTCGCCAAGCCCTTCGACAAGCTGCGCAGCCTGATGGGGCGCGACGCCGGGCGCAGCGACTACCGGCTGTCCGTGCCGGGCTACGGCGAGGGCCGCATGGCCTTTGTCCGCCTCTGACCGGCCTTTGTGCACTGCAGTGGAGTTGAGCCGATGAAACGCGAGCCACCATGGAACTGACCGTTGAAGGCATTGCTGGCGTCAGCCTGTTCCTCGCCAATATGGTGGTGATCATTGTCGTCATCGCCACCTACTGGCGCATGACACGCTACGAGGAAAGCAACCACATCCATATCGTCAACGCCCTGCGCGAAACCCGTGACGCCGGGCGCGAGATGAAGATTGCCGCCCATGAGCTGATGCGCGTGGCGGAAGGTCGCGGCGGCACCGGCGGCGGTGGTGCCTTCGGTGGCGGCCTGCCGCCCGATATGCAGGCTTTGAACGAGTTGCCTCAGCTGGTGCGCAGCTTGATCAACAACTACGGCATGGACAGCTCGGCCGAGCGCGCCCAACGCGAGGCCGAGCGCGAGCCCTGGCCCGCGCAGGCGCATGAGATGGACGAGGAAAAGATGGAGCGCCTCAAGCGCAGCCATCGCAACGAGGTCGATCGCTTGCTGGCCCAGCGCCAACGCGTGCAAATGGAGCTCGGTCGGACCCGCGAACGCCTTGAGGAGAGCTTGCGCAACCAGAGCCATGCCCAAGCCCGGCCGGGCGCCGCAAGTGGCGCTGGCGGCGACACCGGCGAGTTGGCCGCTGCCAAACAGCGCCTGGAGCAACTGCGCGGTCAAGTGACCCAGGCGCAGGAGCGGGCGACCGGCTTTGAGATTCGGGCGGAACGCGCCGAGCGCACCGCGGCGCGGCTGCAGCGTGAACTGGAGGATCTGGCCCTGCACGGGCCTGCCGATGCAGCGCCCGCAGCCGCAGCCGAGGTGCTGCCCAATGCCAGCGCGATCAAGGCTCTCGAGCGCGAAGCTCAGGCCCAGCGCGAGCAGCTGGCCGCGGCCGAGCGCACCATCCAGAAGCTGCGCCATGACCTGGAGGTGCTCTCGGCCGACCCTCCAGGGCACGACGAACCGCCGGATGAGGCGGTGCTCGAAACGCGCGCCAAGCTGGAGAAGGAGATCGAGAAGCTCAACGGCCGAATCGAGGAGCTCGAGGACTCGCTCAAGCGCAATCTGGTCGAGAAGGGTTTCATCGAGCAGCATTACCTGGATGTCACGGCGAAGGAACGCAACCCAGGCCAGGCCTTGGTGGAGGCCATGGCGGAGGCCACGGCCACTGCGGAAGCCGGTGCCGATGTCCCTGCCGCGCCGCCTGAGTCAGACCCCGGCGTCGCGCCAGATAGCGCGCCGCGTGCCTGAGCGGGCCAGTCCGGCCGGCGTCTTCAGTCCTTGCGCCGCACCGGGGCCAAAAGCAGGTCGCTGCGCGCTTCGGCCACGCAAGGCAAGATCCAGCCGGCGGCCTTCTCCTCGCGGCTGAGCCCCGGCCACTCGATGCGGTAGGCGATCTCGCCTTCCAGCAGCTGGCGCACGCAGGCGCGGCAGGTGCCATTGCGGCAACTGCTCAGCATGAAGGCGCCCGCCTGCAGCGCGGCTTGCAGCACGGTTTGCTCAGGCCGAGCGGTGAAGGTTTCGGTCGGATCCTCGGCTTGGATCAGTCGTATCTGAAAGCGGCTGCTCATGGAGCCATGATGCTGCAAATCAGGGCAGACGCTATGCTCTCGCCCCTGCCGACTTCACAAGAGCCCGCCTCATGGAACGCGCCCGCGCCTTTTTCGACCAGCTGAATCTGGACTACAACCGGGTCCACAAGACCAAGGAAGACCTGTTCTGGGCCACCTACATGGCCACCAGCGAGGATCAGGCTGGCTTTGAGCGGGCCGAAGGGGCGTACAAGGCCTTCATCTCTGACCCGGCCCACTTGGCCGCTACGCGCGAGCACATCGCCCGCCTGGAATCGGCCGTCGAGAGCCCAGAACGTGGGGCTCTGCTGCACGGCCTGCGCGGTTGGTTGGCCGTGTTCGAGGCGAACATCATCGACAACGAAGCCGGCCGCGGCCTGATGGCCGAGCTGATCGAGGCCGAGAGCCGCATCTTCGCCGCCAAGCGCGAGCTGCAGCCGCGGCATATCAACGAAGCGGGCGAGAGCGAGGTGGCCTCGCTGTCCATGCTGGCCACCAATCTGGCCACCAACCCGGACGAAGCCCGCCGGCGCAGTTCGCTCGAGGCCTTCCATGACATCGAGCATTGGGTGCTTGCCAACGGCTTTCTCGATCTGGTTCGCCTGCGCAACCGCTTTGCCCGGGCCCTGGGTTTTGACAACTACTTCGAACTCAAGCTGCGCAAGAACGAGCGCATGACGCCGCAGCAGCTTCAGGACATCCTCGACGATTTCGTGCAGCGCACCGATGCCGCCAACGCCCGCGCCCTGGCGGACCTGAGCGCGCGCCATGGCGAGCAGGCCCTGCAGCCCTGGAATCTGCGTTTCTATTCGGCAGGCGATGTGGTGCGCCGCATGGATGCCTATATGCCTTTCGGGCCCGCCTTGCGCCGCTGGGTAGAGAGCTTCCGACGCCTGGGCATCCAGTACCGGGGTGCCACCTTGCAGCTGGACTTGCTGGAGCGCGCCGGCAAGTACCAGAACGGTTTCTGCCATGGCCCCATTCCCAGCTACGTCGACGCGCAGGGCCGTTGGGTGCCGGGTCAGATCAATTTCACCGCCGAAGCGAAACCCGATCAGATCGGCAGCGGCCTTCGCGCCATCAACACCTTGTTCCACGAGGGCGGGCATGCGGCGCATTTCGCCAATGTGGTGCAGAACTCGCCTTGCTTCTCGCAGGAGTTCGCGCCGACCTCGATGGCCTACGCCGAGACGCAGTCCATGTTCTGCGACAGCCTGCTCGGCGATGCCGACTGGCTCAAGCGTTATGCCCGCAACGCCGCGGGCGAGGCCATCCCGGACGAGTTGATCCACGCCCGCATCGCCAGCAGCCAGCCCATGCGCGCCTTTGACGAGCGCTCGATCGCCGTCGTGCCCTATTTCGAGGCGGCGCTGTATGCCATGCCAGACGAAGCGCTGACAGCCGAGAACGTGCTGGCCCTGGCGCGCGCCACCGAGCAGCGCGTGCTGGGCGTGCACAGCCCGCGGCCACTGCTGGCGATTCCGCATTTGCTGAACCAGGAATCGGCCGCCTCTTACCAGGGCTATCTGCTGGCCCATATGGCGGTTTATCAGACGCGCGCCTTCTTCCTTCGAGAGCATGGCTATTTGAGCGACAACCCGGCCATCGGCCCGGCCTTGTCGGCGCATTACTGGGAGCCCGGCAACAGCATCGATCACGACGCCACCTTGCGCAGCCTGACCGGCGAAGGCTTTTCGGCGCGCTACCTGGCCGAGGCCTGCAACCAGTCGGTTGAGGATTGCTGGGCCGAGGCCCAGGCCAGCATGGCGGCGGCCGCCGAGCGTCAGTATCCGAGTGAGGTCCCGGCGGCGCTGGCAGCCGAGATCCGCATCGTTCACGGCGAACAGCTCTTGGCCGACAACCGCGAGGGGGACGAAGCCATGTGCAGCCAGTTCGAGGCCTGGATCGCCGCGAACTACCGCAGCAACTCCGAGGCGCTGGCCCAGCCGAGCTGATCTTTGTGATGCCGACTTTGAAGTACCTGGCCGGCTACCCGGCCGAGTTGCTGGCCCAGGTGCAGCAGCTGATCGACGCCGGCCGCCTGGGCGAGACCCTGGCGCGTCGCTACCCGCTGGGCCATGAGGTGCGCAGCGACACGGCGCTGTTCGACTACACCATGGCGCTGAAGAACCGCTACCTGCGCAATGCGCCGCCCCTGTCCAAGGTCTGCTTCGATGCCAAGCTCAAGGTGCTGCAGCATGCCCTGGGCACCCACACCCGCGCCTCGCGCGTTCAGGGTGCCAAGCTGACCAGCAAACGCGAGATCCGCGTCGCCAGCCTGTTCAAGGAGGCCCCGGCCGAGTTCCTCAAGATGATCGTGGTGCACGAGTTGGCTCACATCAAGGAGCTGGACCACAACAAAGCGTTCTACCAGCTCTGCCAGTATATGGAGCCGGCCTACGGCCAGTTGGAGTTCGATCTGCGCCTGTATCTGACGCATCAAGACCTGCTGGCAGCGGAGGCTTGCCATGATTGAGCTGATGGAACTGCACTGCATTGAGGGCCGAGCGCCGGGCCGCCCCAAGCCGGCCCGTGGCATCCGCAGGATGCCGGTCCCCTCGGGGGATCGGCCAGCGTACCCGCTGGACGAGGGGCTCACATGATCTTGTTGGCGCCGATGGAAGGCCTGTTGGACCACATGCTCCGGGATGTGCTGACCCGCGTCGGCGGCATCGACCGCTGCGTGTCTGAGTTCATCCGCATCACCGACATGCTGATGCCTAACCGTGTTTTCACCCGCATCGTGCCCGAGCTGCTGAACGGCGGGCGCACGGCGGCCGGCGTGCCGGTGCGGGCCCAGCTGCTGGGCAGCGACCCTGTCTGCATGGCCGAAAACGCGGCCAAGCTGGCGGCCCTGGGGCCGGCCGGCATCGACCTCAACTTTGGCTGCCCGGCCAAATGCGTGAACCGCCACCGCGGCGGCGCGGTGCTGCTGGACGAGCCGGAACTGATTCACGAGATCGTCTCTGCCGTGCGCCGCGCCATGCCGGCCGACATGGCGCTCTCGGCCAAGATGCGCCTGGGCTATATGGACAGCCACCGCACGCTCGATTGCGCGCTGGCCATGCAGGACGGCGGCGCCGAGGAGTTGGTCATCCATGCCCGCACCAAGGCCGATGGCTACAAGCCACCGGCCTACTGGGACCGCATCGCCGCGGTCCGCGAGGCGCTGCAGGCGCGGGTGGTGGCCAATGGTGAGATATGGACGCCGGCCGATGCCGAGAACTGCCGCGCGCAAAGCGGCTGCAGCGACTTGATGGTGGGCCGCGGCATGGTCGCCAACCCAGGCCTGGCCCTGGCCTTGCAGTCTCCGGATGGGCCGCCGCTGAGCTGGGCCGCGCTGCTGCCGCTGATGCGCGGCTTCTTTGATCTGGTGCGCAGCAACGTTGCCCATCGCCACCAGGCCGGCCGCCTGAAACAATGGCTGCATTACCTGCGCCGGCATTACCCCGAGGCGGAAGAGGCCTACCTGCGCCTGCGCACCGTCAATTCGCCCGAGGAGCTGGACCTGCAGATGTTCGGCCCGGACGAGCGCGGACCGCGGCCACTCAGTCCGCGTCCGATCGATGAAGAAGTAGAAAGTTGCACCGCATGAAGTCCAGCAAATCCCTGTCCGGCCTGGGGGCCTTGTCCGGTCTGGTTTATTCCACCGACAGCGGCCGCACCTGCCCGGAATGCCGCCAGGCCAAGGCCGATTGCCGCTGCGGCCGGCCCCAACTGCCCAAGGGCGATGGCATCGTGCGCGTCTCGCGCGAGACCAAGGGCCGGGCCGGCAAGGGCGTCACCCTGGTCAAGGGCGTGCCGCTGGACGAAGCCGGCCTGATCGCCCTGGGCAAGGAGCTCAAGGCTGCCTGCGGCTCGGGCGGCACGGTCAAGGACGGGGTGATCGAAGTGCAGGGCGACCACCGCGAGCGCGTGATTGAATTGCTCAAGAAAAAAGGCACGTGGACGGTCAAGCAGGCGGGCGGCTGAGGCCATCGCTGCCAGGCTCTTGGGCTGCGGATTGGTGTTTTCCCGAGGGGTGGGAGCCGCAGCAGGGATAATCCGGCGATGAACGCCCCCACGCTTGACTCCAAACTCTCCTTCGCTCAGCTGCCGCTGAGTGCCGCCATGCAGGCCAATCTGGCCCAGCTGGGCTACACGCAGATGACGCCCATCCAGGCCGCCAGCCTGCCGCTGGCGCTGGAGGGTCAGGACTTGATCGCTCAAGCCCAGACCGGCAGTGGCAAGACGGCGGCCTTCGCCCTGGCCTTGCTGCACCGGCTCGATGCCAGCCGCTTTGACGTGCAAGCCCTGGTGCTGTGTCCCACGCGCGAGCTGGCCGATCAGGTCACGCAGGAGATTCGCCGCCTGGCCCGTGCCGCCGACAACATCAAGATCCTGACCCTGTGCGGCGGCTCGCCGATGCGGCCGCAGATGGACTCGCTGGGTTTTGGTTGCCACATCGCCGTGGGCACGCCGGGCCGGGTGATGGACCATCTCGAGCGTGGCAGCCTGCAGCTCGGCGCCCTCAGCACCCTGGTGCTGGACGAAGCCGACCGCATGCTGGACATGGGCTTCTTCGACGACATCGTCACCGTCGCCCGCCAATGCCCCAAGAAGCGCCAGACCTTGCTGTTCTCGGCCACCTACCCGGAAGGTATCGCCAAGCTGAGCAGCCAGTTCATGCGCGAGCCTAAGGAAGTCAAGCTCAACAGCAGCGCGAGCGCCAGCCAGGCGCCGGCGCAGATCGAGCAGATCGCTTTTGAGGTCAGCGAGGGCGAGCGCCTGCATGCCGTCTCGCAGCTGCTGCGCCATTTCCGCCCGGCCAGCACCATCGCTTTTTGCAACACCAAGCAGCAATGCCGCGATCTGGTCGATGTGCTGAACGGCCAGGGCTTTGTGGCCATGGCTTTGCATGGCGACCTGGAGCAGCGCGAGCGAGACCAGGTGCTGATCCAGTTCGCCAACCGCAGCTGCTCGGTCCTGGTGGCCACCGATGTGGCGGCGCGCGGCCTGGACATCGCGCAGCTGGAATGCGTGATCAATGTCGAGGTCACGCCCGATACCGAGGTCCATGTGCACCGCATCGGCCGCACCGGCCGCGCCGGCGCGCAAGGCTTGGCCCTGAGCCTGGCCAGCCTCGACGAAATGGGTCGCATCGGCCGCATTGAGCAGCTGCTGGGTCGTGAGTTTGTCTGGCAAAAGCTGGACAGCCTCAAAGACGCCGACGGCGCGCCGCTGCAGCCGGCCATGGACACGTTGCAGATCCTCGGTGGCCGCAAGGAAAAAATCCGCCCGGGCGACATCCTCGGCGCCTTGACCGGCGAAGCGGGCTTCAAGTTCGAACAGGTCGGCAAGATCAACATCACCGAGTTCCACAGCTATGTGGCGGTGGAGCGCAGCATCGCCCGCGAGGCGGCCCGGCGCCTCAGCGAGGGCAAGCTCAAGGGCCGCAAGGTGAAGGTGCGCCGCATGGCGGACCTGAGCAGCCTGGATTGACCGGCGCGCGTTCCTGCTGTCCCAGTTTCGTGCGTTGCTCGCGCATGATCGAGGCACGCAAGGGCTTGTCTCGATAGGCGAGGGTGCTTTGCAGGGCCTAGCATGCCGCATGCAATTTCCAGCTCACTCCACTTCTTTTGCCAAGTGCCCGCGCCCACTGTTGCCGGTGTTGACCGCGCTCTGCGCCTTGAGCGCCAGTGCCTTGTCCACTTGGGCCGCAGCTCCGGCCGCCAAGCCGGCTGCAGCCTCCATCAGCCTGGAGCGCATCCATAGCGAACCGCCACTGGCTGGCCGCCTGCCGCGCGCGCCCGAGTTGTCGCCGGCTGGAGGCTGGGTCACTTATCTGCGCGCGTCGGAGCAGGACAGCGAAATCAATGAACTCTGGGGTCAGACCTTGCCTGACGGCCAGCCTCAGCGGCTGGTGTCGGTGAGCGATTTGATCGGTGCGCATAGCGTGCGCTTGACCGAGGCCGAGAAAATGGCGCTGGAGCGCCGTCGCGTGCAGGGCCGGGGCATCACCGGCTACCAGTGGTGCGGCAAGGACGACCGCCGCTTGATCTTGCCGCTCTCGGGCGATCTGTATCTGGTCGAGCTGACGGCGGCAGGCCCGCGCAGCCAGCGACTGACTTTTGACGACAAAGAGCCCGAGCGCGACCCCGTCTGCGATGCCGCCGGCCGGCAGATCGCTTACGTCAAAGGCGGTGATCTCTGGGTGCAAAGCCTGGATGCCGGCCCTGCCGCCCCGGCGGCCCGCCGCCTGAGCCAGGGCGGCAGCGAGACGCGCAGCACCGGTCTGGCCGAGTTCATTGCTGCCGAGGAGTTTGGCCGTCAGCGTGGTTTCTGGTGGTCGCCGGATGGCCAACGCATCTTGGCTCTGGAGGTGGACGAGGCCGAGGTGCCACTCAAGACCCGCTCGCAGATTTTTGCCGACCGCATGGCCATGACCACGCAGCGCTATCCCGGCGCGGGCGAGCGCAATGCCACGGTGCGTGCCTTGGTTTTGGACGTCACGGCCCAGGCGCCTGCTCAGGTCTTGAGCTTGCCGCCAGAGGCTGAGTACATCCCGCGTGCCGGCTGGTTTGCCGATGGCACGCCCTGGCTGCAGTGGTTCACGCGTGACCAGAAGCAACTGAGCTTGGTCGAGTTCAGCGGCCCACAAGCGCAAGCGCGCACCGTGCTGGTCGAGCGCGACGCGGCCTGGGTCGAGGTGCAGGAGGATTTGCGCGAGCTGCCCACCCAGCTGCGCTCGGGCAAGCCAGCCTTGCTCTGGACCAGCGAGGCCAGCGGCCGCGCCCAGTTCTGGTTGGTGGACCGCGTCAGCGGCGAGCGCCAACAGCTCAGCCATCAGGCCGAGCCGGTGGCCCGCCTGATCTGCCAGCGTGAGCAGGGCTTGGTGTTTTCCGGTGCCACCGAGCGCGGCCGTGGGCGCGAGATCTTCGAGCTGAACTGGCAAGGCCAGGCGCGCATGCTGCAGCCCGGAGAAGCCCGCCGCTGGCGTGATGCGCGCGCCGACCTGGGTTGCCGCCATCTGCTGCTGACGGAGTCCCGTTGGGGCCAGCCGCCGCGCACCGAGGTGCTCGCGCTGGATGGGCAGCAAGCCAGCCTGCCGCTCAAGGGCGATGCGCCCGATCCCCTGCTGGCCGCGATCGCGCCTTCTGTGCAGGCCTTGGACATCATGGCGGCCGATGGCAAGACGCCGCTCAATGCCTTCTACTTGTCGCCACTCAAGGCTGGCGCCAAGCCCGGTCAGCGCCACCCGGTCATCGTCAAAGCCTACGGTGGCCCAGGCGCGGCCACGGTGGGCTGGCGCTGGAGTGGTGACACGGCTTTGCTCGCCTACCTGCAGCGCCAGGGCTTTGGCGTGCTGATGCTGGACACGCGCGGCATGGCGTATCGGGATCGTGCGTTCACCCGTGCGCATGCAGAGGGCTTTGGCAAGGCGGAGCTGGCCGATCTGTTCGCGGCCGTGCGTCAGCTGAGCCAACTCGTGCCCTCGGTGGACCCGGCTCGCATCGGTTTCACCGGCTGGTCCTATGGCGGCTACCTCGCGGCGCGTGCCATGCTGGACGCCGACACGCCGTTTGCCGTCGCCATCGCCGGAGCCCCGCCGACCGACTGGTTGCTGTACGACACCGCCTACACCGAGCGTTACCTGGGTCTGCCCGAGGGCGGGCGCGCCAAGCCCTATGCCGAGGCCAATCTGATCAGCCGAGCCAGGCTCTTGCAAAAGCCCTTGATGCTGATCCATGGCACGGCTGACGACAACGTGCTGTTCGAAAACAGCCTGCGCCTGATCGACGCTTTGCAAAACGAAGGCAAGCTGTTCGAGACCGTGATCTATCCCGGTCGAGCTCACGGCATCAGCGGCAAGAAAGCACGTTTGCACCTGGATCGCACGCAGACGGACTTCTTCATCCGGCATCTGAAGCCCTGAACTTCAGGCCCGCGCCGGCAGGTCTTGCGGGGCTGGGGTAAAGAAGTGTGACGGATTCGTGTCAGCGCACTTCCTAGTCCACCGCGAGCCCTCTGCCGACGTTGATTCGAGACGTTTGTACATGTTGAACCCCTCATCTGGGGCCTAGTCTTGCAGCAAGGACCCAAGGAACATGAAGACGTCGTTGGAGAACACCTCATGGACACATTTTTGATGGACCACAGGGAAGCAAACAAAGCCGCCATGTTGCAGCCGAACACCGAAACGATTCGCCCCCCCGCCGGGCCCGGTGCCTATGAGCTGCGCTTTCAGTCGCTGTTCCACACCGGCAAGGCCTTGTCCTTTCCCTGCAATGCGCGCGGTGATGTTCAGCTCGATTCGCTGAGCGCCAAGGCCTTGGAGAACTACCTGTTCGCCCGTGCCGTGGTGGGTCATGAATACGCAACGCCGGTGATCCAGCCGCGCGAGTAGTCGGGTTCCAACAGCCCAGAGGGCTGCGCTTTGCCCCATCGATCAAGAACTTCTTGAATAGAAAAAGGGCCGCATCACCTCAGGTGATGCGGCCCTTTTGTGTCAATTCGCTTCGCGACGACCCGGCTCAGTGGAGTCGGTGGCTGGCGTCTGTAGGTACAGAGCAGCATTTGGATTTTGCTCGTGAGGCCCTGCAGCCCGAGCCGCCACCGGGCTCATGGTTCCGGGGTCAGCCCTGTCGGGCCGACTTCCCTGCGCTGCTCGCGCCTCGGGGCTGGCGCATAACTCGCTTCGCTCCCTGCGTTCGCTTCGTTCAGACAGAAGCGCCAAGTCAGAGCTTGAAGCGCACGAGTACGTGCGCGCCCCGAGGCGCTGTGCTGCTCGGCCCTGCACAAATCGCCCGGCAGCGGCACGGGCTGCAGGGCGCTTGCATCGCGATCGATCTGCCCCATCAACGGTGGAACACGCCACATTCGGAGGTGGCTCGGCCCGCCGACGGGCGATTTGTGCGCGGCCGAGGGCGCAGCGGAGCGGCTCAGGCGCGTGTATCCACGCGCTTCGAGCTCTGACTCGGCGCCACCTGTTTGACCACAGTGAGCGCAGCGAACGGAGGGAGTTTGGCGCCGCTGAGCCGCGCAGTGAGCACCGAGGGCAGTCGGCTCGAAGAGCCGACCCGCGAACCATGAGCCCGGCGGCGGGGCGAGCCACCGCAGCGAGAAGGATCAACGCAGCGGAGGTTCGCAATGTGCCGCAAGCCGCCGCTTCAAGCCCTGTTTACTTCGCGCCCCAGTTGTCCCGCAAGCCCGTGATCTTGTTGAAGACGGGCTTGTCGCTGCGGTGGTCGACGCGGTCGGCGACGAAGTAGCCGTGGCGTTCGAACTGGACCTTCACATCGGCGGTAGCCGTGGCCAGTGAGGGTTCGAGGTAGCCGGTCACGACTTTGAGGCTGCTCGGGTTGATGGCTTCGAGGAAGTCGCGGCCGCCGGCATCGGGTTGCGCTTCGGTGAACAGGCGGTCGTAGAGGCGCAGCTCGGCGCTGATGGCCTCATGCGCGCCGACCCAGGTGATCACGCCCTTGACCTTGACGGCGTCGGCGCCCGGCGTGCCGCTCTTCGTGTCGGGCACCAGGGTGGCCAGCACGGCCGTGATCTCACCGGCTTCGTTCTTCTCGCAGCCCGTGCATTCAATGATGTAGCCGGCCTTGAGGCGGGCCTTGTTGCCAGGGTAGAGGCGGTGGTAGCCCTTGCTCGGCACTTCCATGAAGTCTTCGCGCTCGATCCACAGGGCCGGGCCGAGGCTGAAGCTGCGCTGGCCCAACTCGTGCAGATGCGGGTGGGCCGGGGCGCTGCAGGGCTCGCGGTGTTCCAGGCTGCCGAAGATGTCCGCGTAATTGGTCAGTTTGAGCTCCACCGGGTCCAGCACGGCCATGGCGCGCGCAGCCTTGCCTTCGAGATCACTGCGCAGGCAGCCGTCTAGCACGCTGTAGTCCAGCCAGGCGTTGCTCTTGGTCACGCCGGTGGCTTCCACCATGGCGCGCACGCTCTCGGGCGTGTAGCCGCGGCGGCGCATGCCGACCAGCGTGGGCATGCGCGGGTCGTCCCAGCCCGTCACATGGCCTTCGTCGACCAACTGGCGCAGCTTGCGCTTGGAGGTGACCACATAGCTGAGGTTCAGGCGGCCGAACTCGTACTGGTGCGGCAGTGGGCGTTCAAGCAGACCGCCGTCGGCCAGGTGGCCGAGCAGCCAGTCGTAGAAAGGGCGTTGGTCTTCGAACTCCAAGGTGCAGATCGAGTGGCTGATGCGCTCGAGTGCGTCTTCGATCGGGTGGGCGAAGGTGTACATCGGGTAAATGCACCATTGGTCGCCGGTGTTGTGGTGGGTGGCGCGGCGGATGCGGTACAGCGCCGGGTCACGCAGATTGATATTGGGGCTGGCCATGTCGATCCTGGCCCGCAGCACCATGGCGCCGTCCGGGTGCTTGCCGTCGCGCATCTCGCGGAAACGGTTCAGGTGGTGCTCCACGCCGAGATCCCGGAAGGGGCTGTTGACGCCCGGGGTGCTGAAGTCACCGCGGTTGGCGCGCATTTCATCCGGCGTTTGTTCGTCCACATAGGCGAAACCGGCGCTGATCAGGTGCTCGGCGGCGCGGAACATGAAGTCGAAGTAGTTGCTGGCGTAGAACAGGTGCGAGGTGCCGCCCTGGTTCCAGTCCCAGCCCAGCCAGGACACCATCTCCTTGATGGCGTCCACATACTCCTGCTCTTCCTTCTCGGGGTTGGTGTCGTCGAAGCGCAGGTGGCAGATGCCGCCGTAATCGCGCGCCAGGCCGAAATTCAGGCAGATGCTTTTGGCATGGCCGATGTGCAGATAGCCGTTCGGCTCGGGCGGAAAGCGGGTGCGGATCTTGGCCGGGTCCAGCGGGCCCGCTGCATGGTGGGCGGCATCGCCCGGGGTGCCGGCAAAGTGACGCTGGGGCTGGCCTTCTTGCTGGGCCAGGTCGCGCTCGATGATGGTGCGCAGGAAATTGTTGCCGGGCTTGTGGGCCTCGTTTTTGGCCTCGTCTTTGGCAGCGTCGTGGGTGTTGGACATGGGGTTTCAGCCGGCCGTGCAGGGCGGGAATGGAATGCGGTGAAGGCGAAATGCCTTGTTCGAAATGGACTTGGCCGCGATTTTATCGGCCCGGGCTCACATTCCCTTGAAAAGTGGCGCGTACAGGCGGCTGACGTTGAGTGTGTCGGGGCTGCCGTGCAGATGCAGGGTGAGGCGGCCGCTCTCATCGCGCACCGCGCGGTCGATGGCGTCGGCGCGCACGACCACGCTGCGGTGCACCTGCCAGAAGCGCTGGCTGTCTAGCTGGGGCAGCAACTCACGCAGCGAGATGCGCACCAGGTGTTCCTTGTTGCGCGTCAGCACCCGCACGTACTTGTCGGCTGCCTCGAAGTAGAGCACCTCGTCCACTGGCACCATCTGTATGGTCTGGCCGACGCTGACTTGCAGCAGGCGCAGTGGCTCGGGGCGGCTGAGGTTGCTTGTTAGGCCACCGGTGCTCAAGAGTTGACGAAGCTGATCCATGGTGTTCTGCAACAAGGCTGGCGCCGGCTGCTCGGTCTGGCGGGCCAGCAAGGCCTTGCGCAGGCGCTCGCAGGTCTGCGCCAGGCGTTCGGGCTGGACCGGCTTGAGCACATAGTCCACGGCGGCATGCTCAAAGGCCTGCAAGGCGTACTGGTCGTAGGCGGTAACGAAGACGAGTAGAGGAAAGGGCGTGCCTTCGCTGGGCCAGTCCTCGGCCAGGGCTGCTGCAGCCTCCAAGCCGCTCAAGCCCGGCATGCGGATGTCCAGGAAGCAGATGTCGGGCTGCTGGCGCAAGGCCTGGTCGACGGCTTCTTGCCCATGGCCGGCCATGGCCACGACCTCGAGCGCCGGCCAAACCCGACTTAGCTCTTGCCGCAGGCTCTCGGCCAGCAGGATTTCGTCTTCGGCAATCAGGGCGGTGCAGGCAGGCAGGTTCATGGGGCAGGGTGAGTTTGTGTCAGGGCGCTCAGAGGCATGTGGATGCGGGCACGGGTGCCATGCCCTGGGGCTTCAAGCGCCAGTAGGCTCAGACCCGCGCCGGGGCCGAACTGTGTGGCCAGGCGGGCGCGCACCTGGTGCAGGCCGAAATGTGTGCCCTCGGCCTCAGCGTTGGGCTTGGCTGCGGACAGGCCGACGCCATGGTCCATCACCTCCAGAATCAGTTGATCGCCCTCGCGCCGGGCGCTGATCTGCAGCAGGCCACCGGCGATGGCCGGCTCCAGCCCATGCTTGATCGCGTTCTCCACCAAGGGCTGCAGCAGCAGCGGCGGCACCTGCAGCTCGGCCAGCTCGGCCGGCAGATCCAGTTGGGGCTGCAGGCGGCTGCCCATGCGCACCTGCATCAGGGCCAGGTAGTCGCGCAGGCGGGCGAACTCCTCACGCAGCGGGTGGCTGCCGCTGCGCGAAGCGTTCAAGGTGGCGCGCAGAAAGGCGATCAGGTGGTCCAGCATGCTTTGCGCCCGAGCCGCGTCCATGCCGATCAGCACCCGCAGATTGGCCAGGGTGTTGAACAGCATGTGCGGCTCCAGCTGCGACTCCAGCAAGCGCAGCTGGTTTTCGGCCGCCAGGCGCTGGGCCGTCTGGGCCTGGGTGCGGGCCGCCTCGACCTGACCCTTGCCGACGAAGTAAATCGTCAGTGCCAGGCCCGGCAAGAGCGAGACCCCCAGCATGCCGGCCGCTGAGCGCAAATTGACATGAAACAGACCCGGCACATTGCCTCCGGTCAGCACATTGCCGAGCTCGATGCCCAGGGAGTAGCCGAGCAAGGTGCCCAGGAGCAGGCACAGCAACATCAGCGGCCAGCCCGGCCAGCCCTGAGTTTCCAGGCCTTGGCGGGTGCGCCGCAGATTGATCAAGACGGTGCAGGCCTGCGCCAGCAGCTGGATCATGGCCGAGCAGCCCAGGGTGACGCACAGGCAGTACAGCCACTGGTTCTGGGTGCGCTGCCAGTTGCGCCCGAAGGCGTCGGGCGTCTGCAGCGTCAGCAGCAGGCTCATGAAGCCGGTGATACCGGCGATGATCATCGCTTGGTGTAGCAGCCGGCGAGGCCGGGCGGTCGATGTGGACGTGGTCATGGGCAGCCAAATGTGCAGGGGACGGCTGGAGTGTCAAGGCTGGCGCGCCCACCGGCCAGCGTGATGCGACCGCCGGCCCAGCGGCGGCGCGAAATGAAACAGGTGGGCGCGAGGCGACGAAGCGCCGTGCTCAGCGGCGCCGGCTGCTGCTCTTGCCCGCGCTGCCGCCCAGCAGGCTGCCCAGCACGCCGCGCACGATCTCGCGTCCGACCGAGGAGCCAATGCTGCGCAGGGCCGACTTGGCTGCCGTTTCGGCCAGGCCTTCGCGTCGGCCGCCGCGCGGGCCGGTGCTGCCGAAGAACACATCCTTGAGGCCGCCGAGCAGGCCACCCTCGTCCGCGCTTTCTGCGGCGCCGCTGCCGGCCGGCGCCGGAGCTGCAGCGCTTGCACCTGCCGCTGCGGGCGCCCGGCCTCGCAGCTTCTCGTAGGCCGATTCGCGGTCCACTTCTTGCTCGTAGACACCGGCCACCAGCGAATTGCTCAGCAAGGCCTGGCGTTGCTCCGGCGTGATCGGGCCGATCTGGCTGCCCGGGGGCAGGATGAAGACGCGCTCGGTCACGCTGGGCCGGCCCTTCTCGTCCAGCAGACTGACCAGGGCCTCGCCCACGCCCAGCTCGGTGATGGCCGTCGCCACATCCAGGCCGGCATTGGCCCGCATGGTCTCGGCCGCGGCCTTGACGGCCTTTTGGTCGCGCGGCGTGAAGGCGCGCAGGGCATGTTGCACCCGGTTGCCGAGCTGGCCCAGCACCGCATCGGGGATGTCCAGCGGGTTCTGGGTCACAAAATAGACGCCCACGCCCTTGGATCGCACCAGGCGCACCACCAGCTCGATGCGTTCGACCAGGGCGGCCGGCGCGTCCTTGAACAGCAGGTGCGCTTCGTCGAAGAAGAACACCAGCTTGGGCTTCTCCAGGTCGCCCACCTCGGGCAGGCTCTCGAACAGTTCGGACAGCATCCAGAGCAGAAAGCTGGCGTAGAGCCGCGGTGCGGTCATCAGCTGGTCGGCGGCCAGGATGTTGATCACGCCCAGGCCGCGGTCCTGCTGGATCAGGTCGGCGATATTGAGCATGGGCTCGCCGAAGAACTGGTCGCCGCCCTGGGCTTCGATCTGCAACAGGCCGCGCTGGATGGCGCCGACGCTGGCGGCCGAGACATTGCCGTACTCGGTTGTGAATTGGGACGCGTTCTCGCCCACATGCTGCAGCATGGCGCGCAAATCCTTGAGGTCGAGCAGCAGCAGGCCGGCGTCGTCGGCGATCTTGAACACCATCTGTAGCACGCCTTGCTGGGTCTCGTTCAGGTCCAGCATGCGCGAGAGCAGGAGCGGGCCCATATCGGACACGGTGGCGCGCACCGGGTGGCCTTGCTTGCCGAATACATCCCAGAGCGTGGTCGGGCAGGCCAGAGACGCCGGCGCCTCCAGGCCGCGGTCTTTCAGCACCGCCTGCAGCTTTGGCGAGAGGCTGCCAGCCTGCGAGATGCCGGTCAGGTCGCCCTTCACATCGGCCATAAAGACGGGCACACCGATGCGGCTGAAGTTCTCGGCCAGGGTCTGCAAGCTGATGGTCTTGCCGGTGCCGGTGGCGCCCGTGATCAGGCCGTGGCGGTTGGCCAGGGCGGGCAGCAAAAAGCACTCGATGGCATCGCGGCGGGCCAGCAGAATCGGGTCAGGCATGGGGTGTCCAGGTGGCAAAGCTAAAATCGCAGTCTATCCAACTCAAATGAGGGTGCGCGTCAGGCGCATCCAGCAGGAGCAGAGCCATATGGCTGGTCATTCCAAGTGGGCCAATATTCAGCATCGCAAAGGCCGCCAGGACGAGAAGCGCGGCAAGATCTGGACTCGCATCATCCGTGAAATCACGGTGGCAGCGCGCCAGGGCGGCCCGGACATCAAGGACAATCCGCGCCTGCGTCTGGCGGTGGAAAAAGCCAAGGCCGCCAATATGCCGGCCGACCGCATCAAGTACAACATCGACAAGGCCAGCGGCAACCTCGACGGCATCAGCTACGAGGAAATTCGCTACGAGGGCTACGGCATCGGCGGCGCGGCTGTGATGATCGACACCATGACGGACAACAAGGTCCGCACGGTGGCCGAGGTGCGCCATGCCTTCAGCAAGTACGGTGGCAATATGGGTACCGATGGCTCGGTGGCCTTCCAGTTCAAGCACTGCGGCCAGCTGATCTTTGCCCCGGGCAGCTCGGAAGACAAGATCATGGAAGTGGCGCTGGAGGCCGGCGCTGACGATGTGGTGACTGACGAAGACGGCGCCATCGAAGTGCTGACGCCGCCGACCGAGTTCGAAGCGGTGCAAGCGGCCCTGGAGGCCGCCGGCTTCAAGCCCGAAATGGCCGAAGTGACGATGCGGGCCGAGAACACGATCAGCCTGAGCGGCGATGATGCTGCCCGGATGCAGAAACTGCTCGACGTGATCGAGGACCTGGACGATGTGCAGGCGGTCTATCACAACGCCGCCATCGAAGTCTGATCCGGCCCGCCGTGCTGACGTGACACTCGCACGGGCAAGAGCAACCGCAAGTAAAGCGCTGACGCAGCGCATGGAAGTCATCGAATGAAGGTCTTGGTACTGGGCAATGGCGGGCGCGAACATGCGCTGGCATGGAAGCTGGCACAGGCGGAACGCGTGAGCCAGGTCTTTGTGGCGCCCGGCAACGGCGGCACGGCACGCGACGCGCGTCTGAAGAATGTGCCCATCACCGACGTGAAGGCGCTGGCCGACTTCGCCGAGGAGCAGAAGATCGCCCTGACCGTGGTCGGCCCCGAGGCCTTCCTGGCCGCCGGCGTGGTGGACGAGTTCCGCGCCCGTGGACTGCGCATCTTTGGCCCGACCAAGGCAGCCGCGCAACTGGAGTCGTCCAAGGCCTTCGCCAAGGACTTCATGAAGCGCCACGGCATTCCCACGGCGGCCTACGAGACTTTCAGCGATGCGGCGGCGGCCCATGCTTACGTGGACGCGCAAGGCGCGCCCATCGTCATCAAGGCCGACGGCCTGGCTGCGGGCAAGGGCGTGGTCGTGGCCATGACCTTGGCCGAAGCGCATGAGGCCATCGACTGGATCCTGGCCGACAACAAGCTGGGCGTGGTGCACAACGAAGGCGGCGCGCGCGTCGTCATTGAGCAGTTCCTGCACGGCGAGGAAGCCAGCTTCATCGTGCTCTGCGACGGCAAGAACGTCGTCTCCCTGGCCACCAGCCAGGATCACAAGCGCCTGCTGGACGGCGACGAAGGCCCGAACACCGGCGGCATGGGCGCTTACTCGCCCGCCCCGGTCGTGACGCCCAATGTCCACGCCAAGGCCATGCACGAAATCATCATGCCCACCATCCAGGGCATGGCGCGCGACGGCATTCCTTTCACAGGTTTCCTCTATGCCGGTCTGATGATCGACGAACACGGCCAGCCGCGTACGGTCGAGTTCAACACCCGCATGGGCGACCCGGAAACCCAGCCCATCATGATGCGGCTGAAGAGCGATCTGCTCGATCTGTTGCTGCATGCAACCGATGGCACGCTGGACCAGGTCGAGCTGCAATGGGACCGCCGCGTGGCGCTCGGCGTGGTGGTGGCCGCCCACGGCTACCCTCTCACTCCGCGCAAGGGCGACGCGATCAGCGGCCTGCCGGCCGACGCGGAGAATGTCATGGTCTTTCATGCTGGCACTGCCGAGGTCGACGGCAAGCTGCAGAGCTCCGGCGGCCGCGTGCTTTGCGTCACGGCTCTTGGCGAGTCGGTGCGCACGGCGCAGCAGGCGGCCTATGAGGCCTTGGTGCAGATCCAGTTCGATGGCAAGCAGTACCGCCAGGACATCGGCCATCGTGCGGTGAAACGTTGAGCACAGCGAAGTCCAGCTTGCCTTCAGTGCCGCAGTGGATCAGCGGCCCTATGCCGGTGCAGCCGCAGGGCAGCCGTCTGGCGCGTGGCCTGCTGGCGCTGGCGGGTTGGCGGCTCGATTTCCCGGGCCTGCCGGGCCAGCAGGGCGTGATCCTGGTCTACCCCCACACCTCCAACTGGGACTTCGTCCTTGGCCTGCTGGGCAAGGCGGCGCTGGGCGTGCGCTTGCGTTTCTGGGCCAAGGACAGCCTGTTCCGCGTGCCGGTGTTCGGGCCCTGGATCCGTTCGCTCGGTGGCGTGGCGGTGAACCGCAGCAGCCGCAACGGCCTGGTCGGCGACACGGCCGCACAAATGCAAGCAGCCGCACAAGCGGGCCAGATGTTCTGGCTGGCCGCCGCGCCTGAAGGCACGCGTTCGCTGGCCCAGGGCTGGCGCTCGGGCGCTTACCAGGTGGCCTTGCAAGCCGGCGCGCCGGTCGGCCTGGCCACCTTCGACTTCGCCACCCGCACCATTGCGCTCAATCGCTTCGTGCGCCTGAGTGGCGATGTCGAGGCCGATCTGGCCTTGATGGCCGAGCATTTCGCCCCCTATCGCGGCAAGCGCCACCAACTGGCCAGTCCGATCCGGATGAACACCAAAACATGAGCACTCCACCCAGCTTCGGCACGACCACTCTCGATACGCAGCGGGTCCGCGACTACCTGCTCGATTTGCAGGACCGCATCATCTCGGCCTTGCAGGCGGTGGACGGCAACCCCTTTGTCAGTGATGGTTGGACGCGTGAGCCCGGCAGCCGCCTGGAGGGCGACGGCCTGTCGCGCCTGATCGAGGGCGGGGCCGTCTTTGAGCGTGGTGGCTGCAATTTCTCCCATGTGCGGGGTCGGGTCTTGCCTCCTTCGGCCACCCAGCATCGGCCCGAGCTGGCCGGCGCGCCGTTCGAGGCCATGGGCGTGTCCTTGGTCATGCACCCGCACAACCCCTTTGTGCCGACCGTGCACATGAATGTGCGCATGTTCGCCGCCCTGCCCGAGGGACAGGAGCCGGTGGTCTGGTTCGGTGGCGGCATGGACCTGACACCCTACTACGGCTTCGAGCGCGACGCCCAGCATTTTCATCGGACTTGCGAAGCGGCCCTGCAGCCGCATGGTGAGCAGCTCTACCCGCATTTCAAACAGTGGTGCGACGAGTACTTTTTCCTCAAGCACCGCAACGAGCCGCGCGGCATCGGCGGCATCTTCTTTGATGACCATGCCGAGGGCGGCTTCGAGGCGGCATTCGCCATGATGCGCTCGGTGGGCGATGCCTTCCTGCCGGCTTACTTGCCCATCGTCGAGCGTCGCCATGCGTATGCCTATGGCGAGCATGAGCGAGATTTCCAGGCCTACCGGCGCGGTCGTTACGTCGAATTCAATCTGGTTTTTGACCGTGGCACTTTGTTCGGCCTGCAGTCGGGTGGGCGTACCGAGTCCATCCTGATGTCCATGCCGCCCATCGTCAAATGGCGTTATCAGTGGGCGCCGGAAGAGGGCACGCAGGAAGCTCGGCTGTACAGCGATTTCCTGCGCCCGCGCGACTGGGCGCACGAGCCGGCCACCCATCTATGGCTCTAGACCCCGCCCTGTCGGCCTCACCCGGCGCGCGCCGGGCACGGGTCGGCTTGTTCGGGGGCTCGTTCGACCCGGTGCATGTGGCCCACTTGGCCCTGGCGCGTTGTGCGCTGGAGCAACTGGGCCTCGATCGCTTGCTGTGGCTGCCGGCCGGGCGGCCCTGGCAGAAGACCGGGCGCGGCCTGGCCTCGCCCGAGCATCGGCGCGCCATGGTGGCGCTGATGCTGGCGGGCGAACCGCGGTTTGCCATCGACGACAGCGAGCTGGAGCGCGACGGCGCCAGCTACACCATCGACACGGTGCGGGCCCGTCAGGCCGCACATCCGGGCGAGGACTTGTTCCTCGTCATTGGCCAAGACCAGTACGAGCGCCTGCACAGCTGGCGCGAGTGGCGCGAGTTGCTGCAGCGGGTGACGCTGGCGGTGGCGGCACGGGCGGGTCAAGAAGTTCGGGGTTCTGCCGATGTGCAGAAGGAGCCCCATTCCTTGCTGAAACTGGCCCTGCCAGCGATGCAGGTTTCATCAACCCAAGTGCGCGAGCTGGCCTCGCGTGGCGAGGACATCCGCCCCTTGGTGGGCGACGCGGTCGCGGGGTATATTGCCCAGCACCGTCTTTACAGTGAGTAGGTACTGAATGGACATTCGTAAGCTGCAACGCGCCATCGTCGATGGTTTGGAAGATGTGAAGGCCCAGAACATCGTGGTCTTCAACACAGAGCACCTGTCGCCGCTGTTCGAACGCGTGATCATCGCGTCCGGCACCAGCAACCGGCAGACCAAGGCCCTGGCTTCCAGCGTGCGCGTGACAGTCAAGGAGCGTGGCATGGATGTGCTGCGCTGCGAAGGCGAAGAGAACGGCGAATGGATCATCGTCGACTGCGGCGCGGCCGTCGTCCACGTGATGCAACCGGCCATCCGCGACTACTACCACCTGGAAGAAATCTGGGGCGGCAAGCCGGTCAAGCTGGCTCTGAACGACGGCAAGACCAAGCTGGTCAAGGCCTCGGAAGAAGAGGACGAGGAAGACGACGTGGCACCGGTCAAGAAGACTGCGGCGAAGAAGAAAGCGGCCGTCAAGCCCTCGCTGCCGGGCAAGCCGGGCGTGAGCAAGAAGGCGGCGGCAGCTGCCGCGGAAGCCAAGCCTGCGGCCAAGAAGGTCGCCGCAAAGAAGGCCCCGGCCAAGAAGAGCGCCAGCAGCCGCGAGGTCGATGCCAAGACCCCGGCCGCCAAGACCATCAAGGTCGGCCTCACCAAGCCGGCGACGAAGCCCGCTGTCAAGAAGCCCGCGGCCAAGAAGGTCGCGACCAAGACGGTGGGCGTGAAGAAGGCCCCGGGCAAGACGGCAGCCAAACCCGCCGCCGCCAAGCCAGCAGTCAAGGCTGCGGCCAAGAAGGTCGCCGCTAAGAAGACTGCGCTCAAGAAGAACGTTTGAGCGCCGTCTGAACGATGCGTTTGTTCTTGATCGCCGTGGGCCAGCGTCAGCCGGCCTGGGCGGACACTGCCTATGAGGACTTTGCCAAGCGCTTTCCGCCCGAGATGCGCTTGGAGCTCAAGGTCGTCAAGGCCGAAACTCGGGGCAGCAAGACGGCCGAGCAATTGATGGCGGCCGAGGCGCAGCGTCTTGAGGCGGCCTGCCCCAAGGGCGTGCGCCGCATCATCCTCGACGAGCGTGGCGAGCGCCGCACCAGCAAGCAGCTGGCCGAGCGCATGCAGCTCTGGATGGGTGAGGGCCGTGATGCGGCCCTCTTCATCGGCGGCCCCGACGGTCTGCATCCTGACCTCAAGGCCACGGCCGATGAAACCTTGCGCCTGTCCGACCTGACCCTGCCGCATGCCTTTGCCCGCGTCCTGCTGGCAGAAGGCTTGTACCGCGCCTGGACCGTGATGACCGGCCACCCCTACCACCGAGAATGAGCAGTTCCAGCAATTTCATCTATCTGGCTTCGCAAAGCCCGCGCCGGCGACAGCTGCTGGAGCAACTCGGCGTGCGTCATGAGCTTTTGCTACCTGGGCCCGAGGAAGACGCCGAGGCCTTAGAGGCCGTTTTGCCCGGCGAGGCGCCTGAGGCGTATGTGGCGCGCGTGACCCAGGCCAAGTTCGATGCTGCGCTCTTGCGTCGCGCTGCGCGTGGCCTGCCCGAAGCACCGGTGCTGTGCTCCGACACCACGGTGGCGGTGGATCAGCAGATCCTGGGCAAGCCGGTCGATGTGGAGGACGCGTTGCGCACCCTGCGTCTGCTGGCCGGGCGTCGGCACCGCGTGATCACGGCGGTGGCTGTGGGGCAAGTTGAGCGGCGGGAGGCTGCCCTCAGTGTCTCTGAGGTCGAGTTCGCGCCGGTCGGTGAGGACGCCCTGCGCCGCTATGTGGACAGCGGCGAGCCCTTCGGCAAGGCGGGCGCCTATGCGATACAAAGTCAGGCGGCCGCCTGGATTTCGCGCATCGAGGGCAGCTATTCAGGCATCATGGGGCTGCCCCTGTTTGAGACCGCGCAATTGCTGAGCGCCTGGGGCTGGCGCTTCTGAGATCCGCTCTCCGCGAGCAGGGGCGCCGACGACAGACCGAGTCTTGTCGCATGAAGGTCCGAACGTTTCACGGCCCTCATTCAACAGCACTTGCAACAGCATTTGCGACAGCATTCGAGGATTGAAACGAGACGCCATGGAAGACATCCTGATCAACTGGTCGCCGCAGGAAACGCGCGTGGCCGTGGTGGAAAACGGTTCGGTGCAAGAGCTCCACGTCGAGCGCACGTTGGAGCGGGGCTTGGTGGGCAATGTCTATTCGGGCAAGGTCGCCCGGGTGCTGCCTGGCATGCAGTCCGCCTTCATCGATATCGGCCTGGAGCGGGCCGCCTTTTTGCACGTCGCCGATCTTCACCTGACCGGCACGCAGGCGGGACGAGGCCACCATGGTGAGGCCGGCGTGGCCACGCCGATCGAGCGCCTGGTGTTCGAGGGTCAGACCTTGACCGTGCAGGTCATCAAGGACCCGATCGGCAGCAAGGGCGCGCGCTTGTCCAGCCAGATCAGCATCGCCGGACGCATGCTGGTGTTCTTGCCGCAGGACGAGCACATCGGTATCTCTCAGAAGATCGGCTCGCACGAAGCCCGCGAACAGCTGCGCGCGCGCATGCAGATCCTGGTCGGCAAGGCCGAGGAGGGCGGCGGCGGCGGCTTCATCCTGCGCACCAATGCCGAGGATGCCAGCGATGAGGAACTGGGCTCCGATATTGCCTATTTGCGCAAGGCCTGGGCGGCGATCCGTGAGCGCGCCTTCAACTCGCCGCCGGGCACTTTGCTGCACCAGGACCTGAGCCTGGTCGAGCGGGTGTTGCGTGACCTCACCAGCGATCGCACCGGCTCCATCCGCATCGATTCCAAGCTGCAATACGACGTGCTGCATGCCTTTGGTGAGACCTTCATGCCGGCGGCCACGGCCAAGCTCGAGCATTACCGCGGTGAGCGGCCGATCTTCGACCTCAACAACATCGATGCAGAGCTGAGCCGTGCCCTGGCCCGGCGCGTCGACTTGAAGTCGGGCGGCTACCTGATCTTCGACCAGACCGAGGCCATGACCACGGTCGACGTGAACACCGGCGGTTTCGTCGGTGCCCGCAATTTCGACGACACCATCTTCAAGACCAATCTCGAGGCGGCCGGCGCCATCGCTCGCCAGCTGCGCCTGCGCAATCTGGGCGGCATCATCATTGTCGACTTCATCGACATGACGCGCGAAGAGCACAAGTCGGCCGTGCTGACCGAGTTCCGCAAGCAGCTCAGCCGCGACCGTACCAAGGTCACCTTGGGCGGTTTCACTCAGCTTGGCCTGGTCGAGATGACGCGCAAGCGCACGCGTGAGTCGCTCTCGCGCATGCTCTGCGAACCCTGCCCGACCTGCGAAGGCCGTGGCCAGGTCAAGACCGCTCGAACGATTTGTTATGACATCATGCGCGAAATCCTGCGCGAGGCGCGCCAGTTCTCGCCCAAGGAGTTCCGTGTCGTGGCGGCCGCCAATGTGGTGGAGATGCTGCTCGACGAGGAAAGCCAGCATCTGGCCGGTCTGTCGGATTTCATCGGCAAACCGATCTCGCTGACGGCCGAGCCGACCAATCAGACCGAGCATTACGACATCGTGTTGCTCTGATTGCTGCCGCCGGTGCCGTCAGGCGCTACATCGCCCTCAGCGGCGGGACGCCCTTTCGCCCTCAGGCAAAATCCTGACCATGGCCCACGGCCTGTGCCGTGGACCCCTTGCTTTGTTTTCCATGAGCACCTCCATGTCCGACCTCTTTTCGCGCCGAGCCCTCCTGCAGCAAACCGCCGCGGCGTCCGCCGCCGTGCTGGCCGGGCCCGCCCTGGCCCAGTTTCGGGTGGAAATCTCCGGTGTCGGTGGCTCGCAGCTGCCCATTGCCCTGCCGGATTTCCGTGACGAGTCGGCCAGCGGCCAGGCCGTGGCTGCCATCATCCGAGCCGACCTGGAGCGCAGCGGCCAGTTCAAGATCATCGATGCCGCGCCGGGCCTGTTCGAAAGCAGCGCACCGAACTGGAGCGAGTGGCGCGGCAAGCAGGCCGATGCCCTGGCTGCCGGCTCGGTCAGTCGCCTGGCCGATGGCCGTTTTGATCTGCGCTACAAGCTCTGGGATGTGGTCAAGGGCGCCGACCTCGGCGGCGAAGCCCATGCCGTCACCGCTGAAGATGTCCGTTTGGCGGCCCACCGCATTGCCGACACCATCTACCAGAAGCTGACCGGTGAGCGCGGCGTGTTCGCCACCCGCATGGCCTACGTCACGCGCGCCGGTGGCCGCTACAGCCTGCGCATCACCGATGCCGACGGCGAGGGCGGCCAGGTCGCCCTGGCCAGCCCCGAGCCCATCATCTCGCCGGCCTGGTCGCCCAATGGCCGCGAGCTGGCCTACGTGTCCTTCGAGACCCGCAAGGCGGTGGTCTGGGTGCAGGACCTACAAACTGGCCGCCGTCGCAAGCTGGCTGATTTCCGCGGCAGCAACAGTGCGCCGGCGTTCTCGCCCGATGGCGAGTCGGTGGTGCTGACGCTGTCGCGCGAGGGCGGCTCCCAGCTCTTTGTGATGAACCGTGACGGCAGCGGCGTGCGCCGCCTGACGCAGAGTTCGGCCATCGACACCGAGCCGGTGTTCGCACCCGACGGCCGCTCCATCTATTTTGTCAGCGACCGCGGCGGCAGCCCGCAGATCTACCGCGTGGCGGTGGGCGGCGGCGCGCCTGAGCGCGTCAGCTTCAGCGGCAACTACAACATCAGCCCGACCGTCAGCCCCGACGGCCGCAGCCTGGCTTTTGTCACCCGCCTGAACGGCAGCCAGTTCCGCATCTGCGTGATGGATCTGGCCTCGGGCGTGGTGCAGCAGATCAGCGATGGCAGCGACGACGAAAGTCCGAGCTTCTCACCCAATGGCCGCTTGATCGTCTATGCCACCCGCGCCGGCGGCCGCGATGTGCTGATGACCAGCACCCTGGATGGCCGCATCAAAGCCAAGCTGATTTCGACCTTGGCCGATGTGCGAGAGCCGACCTGGGGCCCCTTCGGCCGTTGATTTCTTTGCGCTTGCACCGGGCGAAACTTGTGCAAGCTGTATGACAATTCGCAGCTGCCAATGCGGCCACCGAACCGGTTAGCGGCGGAACTTTTTCAAGACATGATCCATGTGATCGAAACAGGAGTGCTTTTCATGAAGATGACGCGTTTTGCTCTGTCCCTCTTGGCCGCTGCCGCCCTGGCAGGCTGCAGCACTGCCGTGAAGCTGGACGAGCCAGCGCCGGTGGAAACCCGCCCGATGGCGCCTGTGACGCCCACCAATTCGACTGCAAGTGCACAGCCCATGGCCGAGTCCAAGGTCCAGACCGTGGATCTGGGCGCCCAGCTGACCGCTGCCGTCGCCAACCAGCGCGTGGTGTATTTCGATCTGGACAGCTACACCGTCAAGGACGAGTTCCGTGGCCTGGTCGAAGCCCATGCCAAGCGCCTGAACAACGATCGCAAGATCGCCCTGAGCCTGGAAGGCCATACCGACGAGCGCGGTGGCCGTGAGTACAACCTGGCCCTGGGTCAGAAGCGCGCCGAAGCCGTGGCCAAGTCCTTGGGTCTGCTGGGCGTTGGTGCAGCCCAAGTCGAGCCCGTGAGCTTCGGCAAGGAGCGTCCGGCCGCGCAAGGCAGCGACGAAGCCGCTTGGGCCAAGAACCGCCGCGTCGAGCTGAAGGACAAGTGAGATGAAGTTGCCGCGGCTGCTGCCGTTCTGCCTGCTGCTCGGCCTGGCCTTGAGTCAGCCGGCGCGTGCCGGTCTGTTTGAGGATGAGGATGCCCGCAAGGCCATCCTCGATCTGCGTGCCAAGCTGCAACAGAGCGAGGACGCTCAGCGTCAGCGTGCCGAGCAGCTGAGCGCTCTGGTGCAGGATCAGCTCGGTCCTTTGCGCCGCAGCCTGCTTGACCTCAATGGACAGATCGACGCCCTGCGCACCGAGATCGCCAAGCTGCGGGGTCAGAACGAGCAACTCGCGCGCGAGCTGTCTGAGACCCAGCGCAAGCTCAATGACCAGCTGCAGGCTTTCGATTCGCGCTTGAAGCCCATGGAGCCGCAAAAAGTGGCGCTCGATGGTCGCGAGTTTCAGGTCGAGCCGGAGGAACGCCGTCAGTACGAGGCGGCCATGGGCCTGGTGCGGCGCGGCGATTTCAACGAAGCGGGCGAGGCCTTGAGCAGTTTTGCTCGTCGTTTCCCGGCCAGTGGTTACAGCGACTCGGTGCGCTTCTGGCAGGGCAATGCCCAGTACGGCAAGCGTGAGTACAAGGAAGCGATCGCCACCTTCAAGGCCTTCATTTCCGGCAACCCCGAGCACCCGCGCGCGGCCGAGGCCTTGCTTGCCCTGGCCAATTGCCAGATCGAGCTCAAGGACACCAAGGCAGCCCGGCGCAGCCTCGGTGATTTGATCAAGGCCTACCCTGGGTCCGAAGCGGCGCAGGCCGGCAAGGAACGGTTGGCCGCGCTCAAGTAAGGGCGCTGGCTTTTCCCGACCGGTCAAGGCTCTGCGTGCAGAGCCTTTTTTGTGCGCCAACAGGATCTCTGGCTTGATGGATATGCAAGGACAAGACGATATGGCCGAAGCCATGAATGCAGTCACCGACCTGTCGGGCCTGGCGGAGTTCCCGGCCGACAGTGAGCGTCGTTTCGGTGGACTGCGGCGCCTGTACGGTGAAGCCGACTACCGGCGCTTGCGCGCTGCGAATCTGGTCGTGGTCGGTTTGGGCGGCGTCGGCTCCTGGGCCGTGGAAGCGCTGGCGCGCTCCGGCGTGGCCAGCCTGACATTGATCGATCTGGATCAGGTCTCCGAATCGAACATCAATCGCCAGATTCAGGCCCTGGGGTCGACGGTGGGTATGGCCAAGGGCGAGGCCCTGCGCCTGCGCATCCAGGATATTCATCCCGACTGCGACGTACGGGTGATCGAAGACTTTGTCGAGCCTGGCAATTGGCCGGCCCTGCTGGGCGGCAGCGAGGCCGAGTCTCGGGTCGACGGCCTGATCGATGCCTGTGACCAGGTGCGAGCCAAAGCCTGCTTGGCGGCCTGGGCGCGTGCGCGCCAGTTGCCTTTTGTGACGGTGGGTGCCGCCGGTGGCAAACGCGAACCCCATCTGCTGAGCATCGAAGACCTGGCGGACACCACCCATGATCCTTTGCTCGCCTCGCTGCGCCAGCGCCTGCGCAAGGAGTACGGCGCCCCTCGTCAAGGCAAGCTCGGTGTGCGCTGTGTGTTTTCGCGTGAGGCGGTGCACCGCCCGGCCGAGGAGGGTGAGGGCGGCGAGGCCTGTGCTGTCGATGGCACGCTCAATTGCCATGGCTATGGTTCCAGCGTGGCGGTGACGGCCAGTTTTGGCATGGCGGCAGCGGCGGCCTTGATCCAGGCGGTGTTGGCCCGGTCGCGGTGAGGGCTGGTTTTTCACGGCACAAGAAGTTCTTGTGAAAGTATTGCCGGAAGCAAAAAATCCTGGCTATAATGATGGGCTTCGCTTGATGGGTCGTTAGCTCAGTTGGTAGAGCAGCGGACTTTTAATCCGTAGGTCGCAGGTTCGAGTCCCGCACGACCCACCATCTTGCTAAAGGCAACTCTGTTGCCCGGTAAGTGCGAAGAAGCTGAAAAGCAGGTTTTGAAGATATTCGCTAAAACAGTGGAAATTCCAAAAAAACATGCTATACTGCAAGGCTTGCAAGGTTGCTAAGAAATTGGCGCCAAGCAAGAAAAAAGAAGCGTAGGGCTCTTAGCTCAGTTGGTAGAGCAGCGGACTCTTAATCCGTAGGTCGAGTGTTCGAGTCACTCAGGGCCCACCAAAATTAAGAATGAAATCAAGCACTTAGCGCCAAGCGGCTCTAGGTGCTTTTTTTCGTCCGGGTGCTGGTGCCAGTCTGGTGCCAGTATTTGTTGCGTTGACTTCGTTGTTCGGGTCCTGTTGCGCTAGTGCGTCGAAGCGTCCGCCTCTATTCCAGAGTTCGACAGAATGGTCCCGTCCAACGCAGCTTGAGCTTAGTAAATGCGGTTCTGGCCGCTCAGAACTCCGTATTTTGCAAAGACTCTCGGTACCGTCTCGCCTGCACGGCTGCAGCAAGCCCTTAAAAGTTCTGGGGCCATCCTGGGATCTGTGGGTCAAGGGTGGGATTTCTCTCCCATCAGTGGTCGCCCAGGATCGCTCCCTTGAATTGGCAGCTTTCTGTCCATGCAGACCTTAGGTTCAAAAATCTGCTTGTTTTGCACTTGCCTGAAGACGACGTCGATAGCCAATAGGCGGCTTCGCAGCGGTTGCTGACGGTCGCGGCCGGAGCCCGTATGGCGGCAATGTGCCCAAAGCGGAAGTTCGTCGGCCACTAAGTTGCTGTCAAAGGAGCAACTAATGCCTTCAGATTCAAGACCCGCACCTCAATGTCTCAGCATCAGGCATTGATCCGACCCAGAATCGAAGGCTGCGATGTGTGGGATCGAATGCCGAAGTCGTTAAATGAATTCGGGCGCCAAAAGCATCGCCAATGGGGCACCCCACCGTTCAGCGCGATGATGATGGCCCAGTCGCAGGCGTAACTTTGATCACGGTTCGTGTTATCCACCCCAAAAAGACGGAGACCGCGGACTCTTATTCTCTCGATACTGCTGTCGTCCACAAAAGCAGCGGAGTGCCTATAGGTACCGCAAGAAAATGACAGAGAAGAATCGAGGGACCATCGCCATTCCCGCGTTACCGGCAAGTGCTGCTTGTGCAATTGCGCAGGAACAACCAGGGAGAGCCGCATGAGCTGGGTGCTTTTCTTTCTTCTAGTGGCATTGCATCCGGTGGCTTTTGTGCTGATTGCCAGGGCGGACATGACACGCGCAAAGCGCGTATTCTTTTTAGCTGCGCTGTTCGTTCCCGGCTCCCTGTATAGCTGGGACTATTTCGCCATTCAATACGAACACGAAAAGTTGTGCGAAGCCGAAGCCGGGCTGAAGGTGTTGATTCAGCCGGAGAAGGTGGACCGGATTCGAGTAATGCCGGGAGCGCCGTTCGACAAGTATTTACTAGAAGAGTATTTCCCGCGAATCAAGATCGTTGAAGCGCTGACGGATAAGCGGGATCCTAAGACTGGAGCACCACTACTGCATTTCGAGGCTTACACCGCGGTGTTAAATCCCAAAGCAGGGCAGTGGCTAAAAGGGTTACCGCAAGAAGGCAAGCTCTTGTTCTCTTCTACACGGGTGGATGAACTCGACCCGAACATGTTTGAGCTGAGCAAAGTTGAGTCCAGGATTGCCCATGGCACAAAGACTGAAGTGATTCTTAGCAAGAACGGCAAGGTATACGCCCGACATACAGAGTTTGTGCATTGGTGGACTGGCATTCAGTACCCCGATGCACTTCCCACCTGGCGATGTCCAAAACAGATAAAGAGCCCTCCGAAAGATGAGCCAAACGCTCCATATGAGAATTGGCCATACCCACCTTCGGCGAGTGCTGCGCTCGGTAGCCTCATTTTCAAATAACTACAACCTTGAGAGCCTTGAGGGTCATGTCTTGAATCTGACGGCCTCAGGTCTTCCTGCTACCGCAATTTTGCCGGCCAGCGAACTTCCGCTTTGGGCACATTGCTGTCCCACGATTGTCGAATCCGACCGGCTGCAAACAGCCTTTTGCTGTCATCTGCTTGGCATTGGTGAAACCTGGCCCTCCGCATGGAGTAGCCATTGCCAAACGTCGGCTTTAGGGATCAACCGGGTCGATGCGGCGGCTGTACAACGGTGCAATTTTGATCGCCTCGGCTAGCATTGGCCTGGACGGTTCCGGGGTGTCGGCCTTAATGTATCCTTGCCCATTCTGCGGCGCACGCTGCTTGACTTGCTGTGCTGAGTGGCTTGTCGCGCGCATGCCTTAAATTCCAGGCATGCACAACCGATCGATCCGTCTTGGCATCGTCCTCCTTTTCCTGGCTTTGGCCTGGGCCATGCTGCGTTTCGGCGAATTTGGCGAGCATTTCACGCTGGCCGGCTTGCGCGCAGTTTTCACTGCACATGAAATTGCTGGGGTATTGATTTTCACCGCCCTGTTTGCGGCCGGCAATTTGCTCCAGATTCCTGGCTGGCTGTTTCTGGCCGCCGCAGTGCTAGCGCTTGGGCGAGTATGGGGTGGCCTGATCACCTACTTGGCAGCCTGTGCGTCCTGCCTCAGCACCTTCGGCTTGATCCGTTTGCTGGGTGGCGACGCGCTGCGCCAATGGAGCAACAGTGGCGCGATCGCGAAGCGACTATTCGCGCGCCTTGACAGTCACCCGCTGCAAAGCGTCACGGCGCTGCGCCTGATGTTCCAGACCGTTCCGGCGCTAAACGTTGCGTTGGCGTTGTCGGGGGTAGGTTGGCGTAACTACCTGCTCGGTACATTGATCGGTCTGCCGGTGCCCATTCTGCTTTATGCACTGTTTATTGAGCAGGTAGCGGCCTGGGCGCATTGGAATTTGGGTTGAGTGCGTGGCGGCCGCCTGCTCGCTCCGGTGTAACTTTTGCAAGTGGTGCTGCGATTGAGACATGGTGAGCCTTGGGGAACGGAGCACGTTCCCAAATTTCCTGCCCCACTTGGCAGGCAGGATGTTTGAATCGCCTCGGTGTGCAGTTCAATACCGGGGCGATTCAAGACAGTAGCAAGAGCACTCGCAGGCGTATGGCGTTGAAGATTTGGAAATTGCGCTTGACGGCGCGGTTAGGGGCAATTCCCATAGCCTGAAGTTCAAGTCCAGCGCAGATCCTCGGGCTTCCATGTGGCTGTCTCCGGACTCTTGGCGGCTTCGACGCGCGTAGGGGGCACAGTGAGTCAATCAGAAGCGCTACGGTTTCATAGAGGCCAGCCGCATCAAGGCGGTTCTTGTTTAGGAAGGGCTGCCATTGGCGCAGCTTGGCTGAACGTTTGGGTCAATGCCAAGGGGTGCTGAGTAAGCAGATCAGTTTGCTGCCTCACAAAGGTGGCTGCGATGACCGCCGCCAGTGTGGCGCCCTCCAGTTCGGTACGTCATGCAATCCCTGCAGGCTCAAAGAAGTCCTTCATGCGGCTGTTCGCTTGTCCCCGCAGCAACATGGCCTGGTACTTCTCGGCGATCACGCTGTAGACCGGATGGACTTGCAGCTTTGGGCACGCACAGGCTGACCGATAGAAGTCTCTGGTGTCCGGTGACTTCGGTATTGGGCAGTCCGTACGGGCCTCGACCAAAGCGCTGCAGTTTGCCGGTTCGGTGCAGGCGGAAAAGCAGTTGCGGCGACCAACCGTCCTCGCGTACATCTGCTGCCAGCAGCGCCAGGCGCTGGCTAGTAAGGTCGAATACGTGGTCGGACTGATCCATGGGATCGAAGTTTGGTATCCGCATTACTTTTCTTCAAGTAATGCGATTTTTATGAGTAGCCCACCTTGCTTGAGTTGCTCGGTGGAGGAGCACAGCAAGTCGCGCCTCAATGATGTGCCGTAGGCTTAGCCTGTGGAGCGCCACCACGGCTCGTGTGAATGACGGGGAAATCGATCTGGATGGGTGTGCAGGCAACCGTGGGTTAGCGCAGCCGGCCGCTATGTAGTGGCAGCATTCCTTCGGCGTGCCGAATTCGACGTCCTGACGCGGTCGTTCAGCTGCAGCAATTGCATGCCGCGTCCTCACATCGTGCCGTGCGCAATCCTCGTCAATTGAACAGATTGATCAGGAGAATCGTGCAGGTCGAGCACAAGGCGATAAAGAGTCCGAGCTTGAAGGGTACATAGATGTCCTTGTTTAACTCGCCGTTCAGATATGACAGTCAGTTGGGTTGAAACCAGTACCTGAGCGCATCAAGGAACTCTTCACGCGAGCCAAAGAAGACCTTCCACAACACGTAGTACAAAGGTACGCAAAGCAGTAGCGCGATAAGTCCGGGATTGATGTCTGCCTCTCTCGCAAATTCAGTGGCAGAAAATCGTGCACCCCTGCTGTCGCGTTGCAGACACGGACGAACCATGGCGCTCAGTTCCTGGTGTAGGCCCGCAGCGACTGCGAGGTTCGCAAGCCTACTAACAAGTCGAACAGGTTTTCACCTGATACGCGTGAGCAGGCTGTTAGATCGGTTCAGAAGCGCTGCGAAGAGTGCCCGCACCACGAGCAAAGGTGAATTTGGCGAATGATTCACCGCGAGGCGGTGTCGGCATTTGAAGCACATTGCCCATCATGGTCAAAGCAGATCATCGCGAGTGCTGTTTAGCCGACGCAGGAAATCGTCCAGGGCGGCGCGTACGGATGTCTGTCGACTTGCGAGGTTGTCATGGCGCCCTATTGGCCGTTGCGAGGTCACAGAATGTGCCCGTGACATCCTTGCTGAGGACTGCAATTCTTGAGTGGCTGGAGCATGCTTCGTTGATTGAGTCCGGCGCTTCGATGAGGGTGTTCGAGTCCAAACAGTGCACGAATGCTCGGGTCAAAGTGACCTTGAGGCTTCCGCTTGATTGCGCGCTTGAGCTTGCGTCGGCTGCACGCGAGGCTTGCGTGCCTCAGGGGCTGTATGTGGCGAAGCTCATGGCGTCTTGCCCACCTCGTCCAGTCGCGCCAGACCAGCGAGAAAGCCGCGCCGCGTTGATTCGATCCAACGCCATGCTTGCGGCCTTGGCTGCTGATCTGCGGGGTTTGACTGCGACGCTTCGTGCGAACTGTGCTTCGGTTCCTGCCTCTTGTGACACGTCGGTAGCGCAACTGACAGAGACTGTCGTTCAACATCTTGCATTGCTTGCACCCATGGTTACTGCGCTGCAGCCGTCCGTCAGGTCTGGCCCGCTTCGACAAGCTGTGAGCGCCAACGCTGCGCGGAAAGAACAAGGAGAGCTCAATGCTTCCACACCGTGACATCGATGGTGTTCTGGTGCACTGGGGCGATCGCCTGTTTTATCCGAGCAATCGGGTGTTTAGGGTCAAGCCACCTCCGCGATTGGGCGCGTCGCTTCAGCGTCAAGCGGGAGCCATTCGGCGGCGAATAGAGGCGACTGTTGTCAGAAGGGCCCCCCAAGTCATGGTGAAGGTGACCGGTGGCGGTCGCGGCATGGGGGCCATTTCTGCTCACTTCCGCTACATGAGCAAGAACGGTCGCCTAGAGTTTGAGGATGATCGTGGCGTCAGTGACACGGGCCGCGAGGCGATGAACGCCTTGTTGGAGCAGTGGCGTTTCGGAGGTTCCTTGATTGAAGAGAACAGCCCCCGGCGCGAGGCCTTCAATTTGATGCTCTCAATGCCTCGGGGTACTGCAGGGCAGAGTGTCTTGCAGGCAGCTCGAGAGTTTGCTCGGATCGAGCTCAAAGAGCATTGCTATGTGATGGTGCTTCACCAGCATCAGGAAAATCCGCATGTGCATCTGTGTGTCAGGGCTGAATCTATGGACGGGGTGCGACTGAATCCTCGCAAGGCTGACTTGCATCGCTGGCGGGAGACATTTGCAGAGCGCCTTCGCGGGCTGGGTATTGAGGCCGAGGCGACACGCCAGGCCACACGCGGTGAGGGGCGTTGTTATCAAAGTCTCTGGCAGAGCAGCGCTCAAGAGCAAGGTCGCCTTAAGAGGCCTGCTGAGCTCATAAAGTCAGGTGGGGCCTATCGACGCAATCGAGTCGGCGCCCTGGAGGCTTGGGCTCAGATCGTGTCCGCGCTCAGAGCGTCGACAAAGGCTGAAGATCGGGAGCTCGCCGCACGCATCTCCAGCTTTCTTCAGGAGTCAACGTTTGGCAGAGAATTGGCGGCGCAGCGGGATCGTGCCGTGCATTTGCGCAGGCCCATGCTGGGCACTGCTCTTTCATTGCCCCAGGCCATCCAGGATCTCAAACGTGATCGTTGAATTCGCGATAGAGCTAGGACGCGGTCGATGCGAGTCTGCACTCATGTGATGCGTGGCGATTTTCTAGCTCTTCGGTTTGCCGTTGAGGCAGTTGCGCCAGGGCACCGTGCGCGTTGGGCGCATGTCGCCTTTCCAAGCCTTTATGTCTGGCGAAAGCATGGATTGGCTGAAGGCAGCGTGGGCATGGTCCCTGAACTGAGTCGCCAACACCAGCCGTCTGAGCCGCCATGCAGAGTGGTTCCTGTGCAGCCGAGTGCAGAAGGCTGATCCTGAGATGTTGATCTGTCGATGTAGAGCGGTATTGGCGATCGGCCCGTGTCGGTCAGGATGGCAGACGCGGAAGGCGCCGTGCGTGGCAAACGGTAGCGTTGTGACTTGATGAAGGAGCGCCGCGCTGTCAAAAGCTCGTGGAGTAGGTGTAGGTCTTGACGGTCCTCAACGGGCAGCCACTCGGGCGTCACTGGCATCAAGGACAGGCTTTCAAGTGTGGGGACGCCTGCTTCACTGACCCAAAAGGCCCCAATCATCAATTGCCGCAACTCAGGTGACGAGCTCCAGAGCGTCAGCTCCGTTTGAAATCGCCGTTCAAGGCGTCGAAACAGGGGCTCCTGGAGTACCCAGGCTTGATCGGGCATGTGCTTCACGACTGCTTGGTAGCCAAAACGGCCTGGCATCAGGTCTTTGAGTTCTGCGATCAGCAACATCAATGGGCGAGGCCGACGTGCGCGGCGCAGCTGGTTCCAGTGGGCGAGGCGCCTAGCGTCGATTTCTTCGCGCCGCTCCACGGAAAAGCTCTCGGGGATGAACAAGTGGGTGAGCAAGGCCTGTCCGCGAACTTGCTTGAACTCGGCCGCGTGAAGCAACATCCTCCTGACCGTGCTCCAGGTTCGTTTGCCCGCAAACCCTGCATGCCATCGGGTCAGTTCCGCCTGATCCCAGAGGTACTGCAGCAGGCAGCCAAGGGACATTCGCGTGGCACCCGCGCTGCTCGCGGCACTGGACTCACGCGCATCACAGTGGGCGTCTGAGTTGCCCTGGCGTGCAGCTCGTTGGCTCAATGAAAAGTCCACGTTGAGCTGGGTCTCACCTGTTCTAGGGTCTTCACGGATGGCATGTCCAATTAAGGGTGCGAGGCCCGACCATGAGGCTGGTGGCTCGAAGGAGCTGCACTGGCTTGCATGGCAATGGCCAGTATCTGGCATGCGTTTGACAATGTGGTCGGAGCCGTAGCGCGCGATATACATTTCGACGCCCTCGGGTGTGCACAGACAGCGAGGTCGTTGGTGAGATTCATGAGCATCGCGGATGGCTTGGGCAAAGCCTGGATCGGAGGCGCCGATCTCTTGGCGGCCGACTAAAAACCGACCTGCGTGCCAACCGATGTCGCCATTCGTGGGTTCCGGCTTTGTCTGGTTGGTATCTTTCCTTTGCGTCTCAGCGTGCATGGGTCAAACCCTCTCGATCTCGGGATCGTTGAGGCTCAGGCGGCGGGGTATGGGGCCGAGCTCGCGATGGAGCTGTGGTGTCGTACACCTTGACCTTCGGGCTGCGGCCTGTCTGTATTCGCTGCATCAGCTGATCTGTGGCTGCCGCCATGACGGCGACGCGCATGCCGTCGGGGACCTGCTTGGCGATCAGCACGGCTTCGATGGCTGTGAGGACGGCCTTCCTGCCTCCGTTGCCTCTGGCCGATGTTTTGGGAACTGCTGCTTGTGAAGCGCTTTCAGGCGTTTCTTTGGCGGGCTCGATCCTATTGCTCATGCGGGCCACCTTCTCTCGCTGTAGCAACTCCAAGTCGCTGGCTTGGGGCTCGTAGCCGACAGTCTTGATCCTTCGCATCGACGCTTCCAGCCAGACCATGCGCTTGAAGTCTTCATGACCCGAGATACGCAGACCCTTCCAGTTGCGGGCCTCGGCCACGTCCACCATGGACCGGGCGACCGAGGGGTTGTTGATCTCCGTCGCCAGCCGGACGGTGGATTCAATGAAGGCCACACGTGCGCCGTCGCCTTTGAACCGGTACTCGGTGTGGCCAATGCTCAGAGGGCCGAGGGACAAAGGGCTGCGCTTGATCACATAGCGCTCCTCCAGCGCAGCTTCGATCTGGGCCACCAACAGGCTTCGTTGGCTTTTTCGTGAGCCCTTCTCAGGAACTGGCGACACGGGAGGGGCAACATCGCCAACCAGGCGCGTGCTTGCCTTTGATGGGGCGGGGGCTTGGCCAGGCTCAGCACTGTCAATCGCCCCAGGCGCAGGTGCTCGGGCAGGTGCTGCAGGCTCAGACCTTTCGACGGCTCGCACCCATGTGCCAGCGGTCTTTACCACTTGGATTCGCGAACCGTCCTCCGCCACTTCGACGAAGCGGCTGCTGCCTAGACTCTCCGCCTTGCTCACCATGCCTGAGAAGGTGGGTATTCGATAGGTCACCTCTTCGAACGGATCTCGCAGCTCGTAGTGCTTGGCCGCTGAGCGGGCGCTGGATAGGCCCATGGCGCCAGTCATAGCAGTGCGAGTCTGGGGTTCAACGAGACCGCCGGGCTTGGATGCCGTGCCGTGTGTCGGTGCGCTGTCAGAGTCCATGTTCTAGCTCCGTGTGGGATGTGGCCATTGCGAACTTCAGTTCGGTGTCGAGCTGCTGCCGTTTGGCGGCGTCCAATTCGTTGGCAGCGAGTGGTAGATTTCGATCTCAACCCTGCGATTGCGGCTCCTCCCTTCGGGCGTGCTGTTGTCGGCTGCGTGATCCCCGTTGGCTTGGTAGGTGCTGCGAATGCGGTCGGGCTGGACGCCTGCCGCGACGAGGAAGTCAAATGCTGCTTTGGCGCGGCCGCTGGCGATGCGGATTTCGGCTGGAGTGGCCGAGCTGCCGTCGGTTCGTCCTCGGATCACCACCAGGGGTGCGGTTTTTGCGGCTTCGACCAGAGCATTGGCGCTTGGTTCAGGCAAATGGAGTCGTAAGCTGCCCGGCTCAAAGAACAGCGTCAGCACTTGATTGGCCCCTGGTGGCAAGTTCTCATGTGGAGGAATGCTGGCTAGGAGCTGCAAATGCGTGTTGAGCAAGCCCGTAAGTTCCGCTGTCGTCGCAGCGCGTGCCGCTAGCGCCTCCTGACGCCCACGTTCAGCGTCCTGATTCAAAAGCTTGGCGTTGTGGAGCTCACTCCTGCACGCATACAAACTGATCGTGCTGGCAGTGTTGGCCGGGCGCCGCCGGCTCTCATCCACCGTTGGGGGCTTTGGCGCTGAGCTGCATGAGCTCAGAGTCAGTAGGGCTGCGAGTGCAATGCCGAGGCCGGTTCGTCTGGGGAGTGGTTTGCCTCGGCGATATGCTGCAGACGGTGCCTTGGGTGTGTGATTCGATTGAGGCCAGGTGTCGTGCTTGTCCATGATTGTTGGCATGGCGGGTCTCCGTCGGCTTGGAGTCGTGGTGAGAGGTTTATGGCGCAGGGCAGGGCGCTGCGCGGTCGTCTAGAAGTTCGTGATGGATCAGCACACCGTCGGCGTCAGCCAGCGGGCTGATCGTTCCGCCGTATGTGTCCAGGTTTGCTCCCTCATCGCTCAGAAAGTTGAGCAGTGCCTCGGCGATGGTGCTTGGCGAGCCTTCGAATTTCTCCGGGAGTGAGCTGAAGTCGTATGCCAAGGTGTCAGCATTGAGCGTCTCTCCTGGCGCCAGCTCGTCTTTGACATGGCGCCAACGTTGCTGCACGCGAGCCAGGTGAAGCTCCATGTTGATGGGCTGAATCACGGGCGGTGGCAGGAGGCGACGCATGAAGACTGGATCCCGGTGGTAGCGAATCTTCTCGGCCAGAATGGGTTTGCAGTTCTCAAAGATCAGCACCATGCGTTCACTGCCCAGCTCTTTGAACTCCTGCGGCAACAGCAGTGCGCGGCGCTGATCGCTTTCATTGCGGCTGACCGTGCTGTGCCCCTGGGCGCTGAAGGACTGGCTGTGCCCGCGAGAGGTGCTGCGCTCCGTGAAGTAGCCCAGCATGGCGCTGTACTCGTCCGCATCTCGCTGTTCGCGCGGTGAGAAGAGGATTTGCATGCCGTGGTTGGTGGCGAAGGACCGTGCGTCTTTGTCCCCGTAGACCACATCGAGCTGGGACATGGCCTGGACCACGGTGAGCAGTCGCAGGTTGTAGCCCGCCAGGAAGCCGGCGGCGCTGCTGATGATGGGCACTCGGCCCATGGATGTGAACTCGTCATGGACCAGCAGGCATTGCAGCGTCAGCGAACTGTCTTGTTCAGGCAAGCGTCGGGTGTTCAGGTGGATCAGTTGCGAGAAGAAAAGATTGAGAAGAGGCTTGGAATTTGCCAGCCGATTGGGAGGGATGCGCACGTAGATGGACATACGGCGACGGCGCAGATCCTCAACTCGGAAGTCTTGGCCACTGGTCGCGGCATCCACCACGGGATCGGCAAACAGGGTCAATGGCGCATTGAAGGTTGCAACGATGCTCGAGAGGGTGTTGTCTGAGTTGGAGAGCAGGCGCTGCAGTGCGTCGGCGCATTCGCTGGACAGCGGTCGCATGCTCCGGCTTCGTTCGCACATCAAGCTGCTCAAGTGCTCTTTCAGTGGTCGCCCCTTGCCCGAGGACTGGCGCAGCATTTCGCCCATGGTTCGGGGCAACTCAGGCGTTTCAAGCAGTAGCAGTCCCAGCCCCATGAAGAGGCTGCGCGCCTGATCGTTGAAAAAAGCTTCGGACGAGGTGCTGCCGCTCTCGCTCGGAAAGAACGTCTGTGCAATGGCCAGGAGGTCGCCGACACGATGGAGGGGCGTGATCCTGACGGAGGCCAGAGGGTTCCAGCGGTGGCTGCACGCCTCCTCGTCGAATGGAGAAAACGCATAGACCGCGTGTCCGTGTGCGGCCCGGTAGCCGGCCGTGATGTCGTAGTTTTCGCCTTTGATGTCCAGTACCACCACAGAATCGGGCCAGTTCAAGAGGTTGGGGATCACGACACCCACCCCCTTGCCGCTGCGAGTGGGGGCCGACAGCATGACGGACAACTGCCCCTTGAGGCTCAGAAAGCGGCTGCGATGGCGGCCCAGAAGAATGGCGGGTGAGCCGTCGCTGGAACAGAGCCCTGTGCGCGCAATCTCCACCTGCGTGGCGAAGCGTGCGTCTCCATGCAGAGGTCGGCGCGTGCTGACGCCTGCGGCCATGGCGGCCGTGGGCAGCACCAGCAGCCCCATTCCTGCGATGCCGATGGCGAGCTGAAGACGCTTGCGAAGCATGGGGTCGTTGGCGTACAGGCGCCAGTAGCTAGAAATGCTGGTTGGCCCTGCCAGGCGCGGGTCCGCCCTACACAAGACCAAGAAAAGGACCGCAGCCAGGTAGCTGGCCATACCGGCCATTGCCATCAGGCTTGCAGCGCCGAAGATGCCCGCAGCCAGCTTGCGACTTGGGGACCATGCTGGGCCCGGCAATGCACCAGCGCGGCTCATACTGGGTTCCCAACACGGTTCTGTATGGGGTTCAGATCCGTTGCTTCTGCTATCCCTTGCAGTGGCCTTCGGCTTTGCTGGCCCAGGTGGCGAGCTCGCAGACTGCGTGGGCGGTACTGCAGCTCGGAGATGAATCGGCCTTGTTCGTCCCGTTCGAACTGAACGATGACGTCGACAACAATGTCCAACAGGCGTCGGATCTCTTCCAGGCTAAGGCCGCTGCCAGCTTCGGTTTCGCGGATCATCAGCGCCATCTGTTCGATGGCCAGGGCACAACTGCCTGCGTGCACGCAGGTGATGCTGCCCGGATGTCCGGAGGCGGCCAATCTCACGAAATGAAAGCACTCGTCGCCACGCAGCTCGGCCAGAAAGATGCGATCCGGTTTCATCCGCAGGCAGGCTTCCAGCAGAGATTTGGCCGTGACCCGCGCTGTGCCTTGATCGTCTTTGCTGTAGTAGAGATGCACTGCGTTCGGGTGGTGGGGCAGGGTCAGCTCCGGGGTGTCTTCGATGGTGATCAATCGTTCCTGCCTTGGGACTTCGTCGATCAAGCTCTTCATGAAGGTGGTTTTGCCTGAGCCGGTTCTCCCACTGATGATCAGGGTCTGGCGGCGCTGGATCGCAAGGCGCAGCATCTCCACATAGCGACCGCGTGACTGCAGGGCCAGAAGTTCTTGTTCGATGGGTTCAAGGCCGCTGGCTTCGATGTCCTGATGCAGGCGGGAGAACAGTCCTTCAAGGGCAAGGTCATCGAGGCACTTGTTCAGCGTCGAGGGTTTGCGCACGGTGATTGAGACCGTGCCTCGTGACACCGCCGGGGGAATGGCGAACTGGATGCGCTCCCCGCTGGGCAATGTGGCCGAGAGCAGCGGGTGCTCCTGGTTGATTTGTTGATCGCAGAAGGTGGCGACGGCGGTGGCCAGAGACAGGCAGCGTTCTTGGGTCATGCATGGTGCCGGTACAGCTTTCCAGCCGCTGGCGGTCTCCACCATCAGTTCGCCGGGTCGGTTGACGCAGACTTCGTAAACGCCGGCCTGATCGAGCTGCTCACGCAAGGGACGCAGGAACTCAGTGACGGAGGTGGCATCGCCGAGCCAGGCGGCGTCGCATTTGGCGTCGCCCTTGAACTCCCTAAGAGACTCTTTGATGATCTCGCTCATGGCGCTTCCTGGCGCGGATTGCTGCGCGGCGCCGGCGTGAGCTCGTATACCGACGAAAAGTCCACATCGTGGGCGACGTAGATGCCCACCAATGCACCTTGGTTCTGATAGATCAACGGGGGGATGTTGATGGTGCTGTCCAGCACCTTCTCCGCCAGCTTGCTGGTGTTGGCCGTGGTGGAAGGCAGCACGACGGTGTCATTGCCCCCCCGCCTGGGCTCTCTTTCGCTCTGGTTTTGGATCACCAGCTTCACTGAGTCGTCGATCAACGAAAGCAAGAGGGCTGCGCCTATGCGTTCGCCCCAGCGTTTGTCGACATGTCCCTCGATGCCGGACTCACCCAGCGGCCCTGTGCCGGGTGAATCCAAGTCCACGACGATACCCAGTGGTGTTCGTATACGTGTCCAAAGGACCGGAATGCGGATCGAGCCCGGCTTCATGCCGCTGACCCGGTACTCTCCGTCCAAGTGGGATCCGCGCTCGATCAGCAACACGCGGCCGTCTTCGCTGTACACATGGCGTTGAACCTGGCACCCAAGCAGGCCAGAGGTGGCGCTGATGACGCGTGTCTTGAGTGCACAGGTAAAGGCGGTGCCCTTGGGCAGCATCAGGCTGCGAGGGCTCAGGCGCGAGGCCATCACTCTCGTGGTGCTGGATGCCTTGAGTTGTCCTCCAAAGAGTCCGTTGCTGGATGCGACCCTCTCGGTGGGACGGAAGCCGGCGAGGGCCTGATCGCCAGGGGTTGAGATGGGTGAACCCCGCGAAGCGGCGGATCGCACGGCCAGCTCGCCGTCTCGGTCTTCAGCAGGCACCTCATTCAATTGGAACTTGGGGCTTGCAGCCAGCTCGGCGCCTTGAGTCAAAGAAGCCAGCAGGGTTTGCAGACGGGCTTGGTATTCCTGAAGGTTGCGGGCGGTGGCATCCAAGGCATCCGTCGTGCCGATTGCTCCTGCTGCCTGCTGCGGGGCGTCGCCCGATCCATTGGCAGTTCGGGGGAGCGTTGCCATTGAGATGGGCGTGCTTGGAACAGGTCGCGTGCTGACCAGCAGAATCGGGGCATCCTCGGGGTGCATAGTTGATCGCTCAGACCTCCCCGGGTTTGAGGCGCTGGTTTTCCGAACTCCGATGGGATCTGCCAGGTCTTCCGAAGCGGGGATGGGTGCAGGGATGGTGACCGTAGCGACAGTGCCCGAGGCGCTAGGGATTTGATTTGTGGAGGGAGGGAAGCTGATGGATGAGGGATCAGCGGAGTTAGCGACAAGGTCGAGCTTGCGTAGCTCGAGCGAGGCGGCCATGGGCCTGTCTCGCAGCGACCGGGTCTCAGTGCCTGCCGGCTTTTTGAGATGTGTCATCAGGCGCTGAATGCCCATCGCTGTCAGCGCACTCAGCGCGAAAATCAGCAGACCCACCGCCCACAGTCCCTTCTTTGACCACTTGCGCCTCGTGGTGTCGCACACATCAGGAATGGCAGGCTCGCCTGGAAGCGGAGCCATGCCGGGTCCTTGGCTGTCGAACCTTGGTTGGGCGTCGGCATCTCTGTGGCCACTGGGTGTGGTGGGCTCAGCGCAGCCGGTCCGGTCCTTCGTGGAGGTGTCTGGGCTCATGGCAAGCCTCCAGATTTGGCAGCGCGCCTTGCTTCAGAGCCAGGCTTCAGCGAGCGCACCACACCCGGCACGGTGGTCCCATGAGAAGGCGGATTCCCATCCAGTTCGAAGGCGTCGTTCCAAAGGCCAACCACGGCCGCGCCGGCGCGGAGCATCCAATGCCTGCTGACGCGATCTATCACCAGCATGTCGTCTTCCATGCGGGCGTTCACCACGTTTTCGCTGCCGTTGCCCTGGACCTGGAAGACCGCGGGCACCTCGCGATTGCCGGGATACTGCAGGTAGGTGAAGCGACCGTCGTCAAACACCAGTGACGGGAGGATCTCCTGGGAATCGGAGCCCTCTGCCATCGAGTATTGAGTGTTGATGGGCTGCGCTTTGGAATGCAGCCTTTCCGCCACGACTTGCGAGTCGGAGAGGGGCGGCTGCAGGGCAGCTTGCTGCAAGCTGTGCAGCACATGGGGCGGCCAGGAGGACGGGCGTGTCGGCGCAGCGATTTCTTGCGAGTCGTCTGTTTCTTTTCGTGTCGATGGGGCCTTGACTCGAAGGCGGTACACCGGCGGATGAGGGTTCCTGTCGCTCAAGACTTCAAAGCGAAAGGCATGCACGCGCTGGTCGGTGACAACAGCCAGGTTGTTGGCCGCTGAGGCGGTGCTCTTGGGCTTGATGAACAGATGACGGTCACCCGCCTGGGCCACCACACACCAGGCGGAGTCGGCCCTGAGGCAGTCACCACCGAGCCCCGCCGCCACTTCCCGGATGGTTTCGTCGCCGTCCAAGACGACATGGGTCACGATGCCACGCCGTACCGGCACGGTGACCACTGACAGAGCGCTGTAGATCACCTCGCGCAGGCGCGGCTCGGGTGTTGCCGGAATGCCTGGTGGCGTGCACAGTGCTGCGCGGCAGGTCAACAGCGTCGTGGCCGCTGCAAGCAGTGTTCGCGGATTCATGGCCGTTGCCCCGGCACATTGCTATTGATTTCGGGGTCGGATCGGTAGGCCGTTACGACGAAGCCGAACGGGTTCTCAAGGCGGTCGCGTTCCTTTGCCAGTGCCTCAGGTTGGTATTGGTAAACCACGCTGGCCACGTGGCGACTGTTGAGCTCCGGCATGTTGCGCTCGCTGGCTCGAACGATCTTGTCGTAGGTGACCGTGGCTTCACCGCGATTGCCGCTGCGGCCCGATGCGGCAAGGCGAATGTGGATCACCTGAATGCGCCAGTCTTCGCTGGAACCCACACGCTTGTGCAGCGGAGCATCACCTTCGAACTGCCGGTTGTAGTCGGAAAACACTGTGGGAACTGCCATGCGGGCGACTTGGTCGAAGTCGCGTTGAAGGAACATCCAGCTGTAGCCCTCGCGAGCACGCACGAAGGTGGCCAGGTTGTGCTTGTCCAGGGCCTCCAGAGGCGGAATGGATTCCACACTCAGTCGCTGCTGGATGGTGGCCTCGCCAGTGACGCGGTCCACCACGATGGGGATCTCGATCACGCGACGCAGTGGCCCTTGTACAAAGACGGCCGCGATGCCGATGAGACCCAGACCAAGGCCTGCGATCGCCACCCACCAGGCGCGGCGCTCAGAGGTTTCGAGCATCACGGACCGATCAATCTCCCAGGCTCGATTGCACTCTATGGCCTCCATATCCGCTGGTGGTGGATTTGAGACGGCCTTGGGGTCTGGCCATGCAGCTGCGTGACCTCTGTTCAGGATGGCACTCATATGAAGATCTCCGATGGCACTGTGGCACCGGCCGCTCAGCGTGCGTTCTGCTTGATGGCGTGTGGTGGGTTGCGAGGTGGGCCAGTGGGGGCTCTAGGGCAGGAAGTCAGATACCTTGCCTCTTCGGGAGAGCATCTGGTACTGACGCTCGCGGTCACGCGAGCGGGCGATGCGTTCTTCGCTGTCGGCCATGCCCTGCAACATCTGAATCTGCGACATCTCATGGGAGAGCAAGGCGTTCTCTGCGCCGATGCGCGCCTGAACTTCCAGCACCGATTTCTGATCGGTCGTCGCGTTGACCTGCGCCATGAGAGTTTGGATTTGGGTCAAGCGGCCAGCTGCGGCTCGCATCGCGTCCTGCAGCAAGCCTTTGTGCTGGTACGGCTGCGCCAGCCGCGCCTGGCATTGATTGCGTGCCTCGCCATTGAGATCCAAGCAGTTGTAGACCATGCCGCGGTCGCGCAAGACCTTGGCTGTGGTGCTCAAGCCGACGTAGCCGGAACTGTCGCTCGCATTGAGCAGGGTGTAGGCCTCGGCAGGCACATAGTTCTTCAGCAGCGGGTTGTTGAACACGGTGCCGAGGTTGCGGCTGCCGGTGCTTGCCTGGATTTGCTGCTGCATCTGCTGAATCTGGGCGACCTGGTTGTTGATCTGGGTGATGTCGTTGACCACCTGTTGAACGGTTTGGGCCAGGTTGGCCACATCGATCACGGGGATGCCTTGGGCCAGAACAGGCGCAGCGCTGAGCGCAGCCGACAGTGCGGAGATGAGTTGGAAGGTTTGAGCCATTGAGTCCTCCTATGGACTGCGGAGATCAGCTGCGGCCGCGTTGGGCGGCCAGTTTGTAGGCGGCGCTTCGGACGGCGCCGTAGCCACGGCGAGCCATGTCGCCAAGTTCCTGCACTGCCGCGCGGGCAGTACGGCCCGTGTTGACCGCCCGATGTCCTGCTGCATAGGGAAGACCTGCGCCTGCTCGCATCACGCCTCCTGGGGCGGAGCTTGATTCAGCGGCTGAGGGTGCCGAGCGTCCACGCGAAGCCGTCATCGCGTTCTGAATCATTTGTATGCCTTGCTGGACGGCTGCCCCGCCCGTCAGCGCCGAGGCCAGGCTTGGCGCCTGGAAGCAGATGATGGCCATCAAGACCATGACGATGCAGTACCGAATGGACTCGGTCACAGCGTTGAAGCTGGGGCCAAGAAAGCCGCCGTGGTCTTGAATGGTGTGGACCATGGCCTGACCCATGTGCAGGCTCAGGCCCAGGGCAAAGAAGGAGAACCAGGTCAGGACCACGGCGTTCAAGACCATAGACAGCCAACTGTCGAAGAATCGAGCGGTGGGCCGCCATGCCAGGCAGAGAATGAACAAGGGCCCGACAGCAAGGACAAAGGCGAGGAAGAGCTTTGCGAGTGTGACCACATAGAGGGCGATGCAAAGAAAGACTGCATTGCCGATTGATGTCAAGACGGCGGCGAACAGCAGGTCCAGTCGTGTGAGGCTGATTTCCCTGAAGAGGTCAGACACCAGTTGGCTGGCCTGGTCGTTGAAGGTGTCCAAGAGCGAGTAGGGCGAGGTCACCGTTAGAGGATCTGATGACGAAGGTAAGAATGTTGTTGCTACACCGTAAGCCAATGCCTCCGCGGTTTCGGATACGTGGCGTATGTAGAAGGCAGACTGCAGTGCAAAGGCCAGGACCAAGCCCACTTTGAAGACCTTCCACGCGAACACCGGGATGCTTTCTGACACCTCATTGCGCAACACCGCCCAGCCATAGAGCGTCACCCAGACAGTCATACAGGTCAGTGCGAGCGGGGTGATGGCCGTCATCAATGCTGTCACCACACCAAGCACATAGGTGCCGAGCACTGCATGTAGCTGATTGCCGACCCAGGTGAACATGGCGTGGCTCCCGACTGCCTATTGCACAGCCGGGGACGGCAGGCTTTTGGTGCTCACGCAGCCCTGGCTCAAGTCGGGGTAGCTGCAATGCATCCATTGCCCACCCGTCTTCACAATCCACAAGCGTGAGCGCTTCTGAGCGCCGTAGGTCGACTCACGGCAGGTAGTGGGTCGGGCATAGATCTCGGTGCACTCCATCAGACCTTCTGGGGTTTCAACCATGCGCCAGCCTCCCCCCAGACAGCCAGGGCTCGTTGCGGCGCAAGGCTTTGGCAATAGTGCGTGAGTGGTGGGCGGTGTTTCGACACGCTTGCTGCCGTCGGGAAGGATGCGCACCGCCTCATTGCCCTTGACGTACTGGGCTTGGGCCGTCAGCGCTGCCAGGCACAGCAGGGCTATCGTGGGGTGAGCCAGTTTCATGCTGAACTCCTTGAGTTGCGGGCCTTGCGTAGCTGCACGTCCTGGAGCAAGTGGGGCAACCACTGCGCGGGCGCCTCGCCATGAGCCAAGCGCAGACTTTCGAGCAGGGCCACGTTGTCAGTGGTGGCGGAAAGCACCGTGATGAGGTCATCCAGACCTGTCAGGTCGAGCTCGCAGATGGCACTGTGGTGACCTTGCTTGACTAGAAAGCGGCGTCCGCCTTGGGCGCTGAGGCTGCGCACGATGTCGAATTCCGCGTCGCTGAGGCCGAAGCCATCAACGTACTCTTCGCGCACCGCTTCAGGATTGGCTAGAAAGATCTTGGTCACGCTCTGCTCGACCAAGGTCCGGCCGATGGGGTGGCGCAGGACGTCCGAGGGACTTTGGGTGTCGAAGATGCCCAGGCCGTTTTGCTTGCGGATGGTCTTTTGCTGGTGCTTGGCGAAATCGCTGAAGATGTCGTGGTCCAGCGCTTTCCAAAACTCGGAGATCACATAGATCAGTCGATCTCCATTGACCAGCTCGTTCATCAGATGCAGCAGGTACATCATGATCGGTGTGCGGACCTCGGGCAGCTCCAGAAATTCGGTGGTGTCAAAGCCCAGGATGGTGGCCTGCGGCATGTCTCCCAACTGATCAGGCGCTTCGTCGAACACCCAGCCGAGCGGGCCGCCTTCGCACCAGCGGCCCAGGCGCTCATAGAGACTGTTTTCTCCGGCCTTGGGCAGGTTCTGGCGCAGCGTTGAAAAGCGGCGTAGCGGCGCCGGCATCATCGCCACGGCTTTGACTGCATCGGCGATGGCGCGCTCGTCGGCGGGCAGAAGCGGCAGAGCTGTGCTGGTGATGCAGGTTCGAATCAGCTGCTCCCAGAACTGCAGACGTGCTGGCGTGGGTGGTTGATGCAGTGGGTTGCATCCGGTTGCCTTGCCGGCTTCAAGCGTGAAGTAACGGCCGCCGAGTGCTCGCAGTGCGATCTCGCATCCGCGGTCCAGATCAAACAGGACCAGGCGCGGAGCAGGCTGCCACTTCTGCGTCAGGGTGAGAAGGAACATCTCCAGCGTGGTTTTGCCGACGCCGGTGGAGCCGATGATCAGGGTGTTGCCTGGCAGCTTTTGGTCGACCGAGTCTTCTCCATCGGGGCTGCTGTGCAGATTGAGGTAGAAGGGTTGGCCTGACGGTGTGCGCAGCAACGCCAGGGCCTCTCCCCAGGGGTTGCCGTCACGCTTGCCGCGCGCGAAGTTGTGTCCGCTGGCCAGGGCGGCAAAGGCGCGCGATGAGAGCTTGGCTTCGCGCGGACGCCACTGCCAGTTGGTTGGCATTTGGGCGAACCAGGCCGCATCGGCGACGAGATCCACCGGTGCCATCTGCAGTGCCGAAGCTTCACCGACAGCCCCGATGGCTTGGGCTGCCCGTCGGCCGGCATCGGCGACATCCTTGCCGAAGACGATCAGTGAGTAGTGGTACTCGCCCATGCAGAACTGGCCATCTCCGAGCTCGTTCATGGCCAGGTCCATCTCGGTCACTTGGCTGGCGACCGCGTCGTCGCTGGCGATCAGTTGGTCGCGCTGCAGTTCCAGTGCGCGCATGGCCTGCCGGCGCGGAAGGATGGAGAAGCTTTGGGTTTCGATGAATTCGCTGTGTTCGTAGAGCAATGCGTTCAAGATGCCAGGCTCCACGGCATCGGCGTATTCCTTGATGTCGACCAGTGCGGCGTAGCGGATGTGGCTGCCTTGCCGGAGTTCAAGCTTGTCGCCTCCGAAGGACAGACGTGCCGTAGGCAAGGTTCGATAGAGAGGGGTCGGCGTCATCGGGATTGGCCGCCAGCAACCATTCACCAGAAATCCCAAAAAGGCGGCCACCTCGGACCAGCTGCGCCCCTGATGCTGTCGGGTACCCAGCAGCTGCGGACCAAAGCCACGCAAGACCCGCTCCACGAGGGCTGACCGTTCTTCCATGACGCGCAAGGCCTCTGCTTGTGCCTCGGCGATGGCAGCTCGCGTGCGTTGTCGAGCCTGGAGAGCCCGGCTGATGCGAAAGGCATGGGGGCGGTAGACCAAGGTCAGATAGAGCTCATTGCTCATCATGGGCCGTTGATTCAAACCGTCCTGGTAGCGGCGTGACAGGTCTTGCGCAAAGCCTGGATGCGCCGGATCGCGCAGGCGGTCGCCAACGGTCCGATGAATGCGGTGGGTCCAAACCGCCCACTGGCCGCCCGAGAGGTTGCGCAGCAGGCTGCACAAGGCTTCATGGCGCTCTGTGATCTGGTGATCGTCCGCACACTCGAAAGCCACGCCTTCAAGCCTCCACACCCTCAGATAGTCTCCACCGCGGGTGATCACATCATGAGGGCTGACCAGGGACGAGAAGGGCACAAAGCGCGCCATCGGGTTCTCGGCTCGGATCTGTTCCCAGTGTCGCGGTCGGCGGCCACGAAAGAGGCTTCGGTTCGGTGTCGCGTGGTCCGCGGCGTTGGTGTCAGGTATGCCAAGCATCGGAGGCCCCCCGGTACAGGTTGGGTGCATAGCTGCGTGCGTTCCAGAGGCCGTAGTTGCGGTCCCAGCGGCGCAGCTTCAAGGCCACAAGCATCTGTCGCAGACGCTGGTCGTCGCGGTTGGTGACGATGCGCATCCAGAAGAAGGTGGGCAGCAGAGCGGCCAGCACGGCCAGTGCGATCCAACCGCTGAGCAGAAGGCCGCCCCACAGGCACATCAGCAAGCCGCTGCCGGAGAGCAGAACCAGCGGCACCAATGGAACGCCCAGCTTCATGGCTGGACGCGTAGCGCCTTTGTAGATGGCTTCGCTTTGCATGATGGTGCTCGTCAGCGATCAGAGCACGATGAAGCTGGCGAAGGCCGCGGCGCCGCCGACCAAGGTGCCGCCGATCAGCACGTTGGCCACGTCAACCAGACGCGCCCCCTGAAAGATCATCTTGAAGCCAGCCCAAATGATTGCCATGGTCACGACGGCCACTGAGATGGTCACGAGGATGGCATTCACATTGGTGACCGTGGTGTTGATTTTTTCGAAGCCCTGGGCCATGGCGGACGAGGACACCAGTGCTTGTGCCAGGGCGATGAAGATCGGCGTGTCGCGCCGCACAAGATCGATGCGTTTCATGTCTTCTCCTTTGGTGGGTGTGTTGGGGAAGTGGATGTGGATCGCTGGGCGGCCGCCATCACTTTGCGGACGTAGCCGTGCTGAAACCCAGTTATGAAGTTGCCGCTGTAGTAGCAGGACAAGGCGCGCCGAAGTGTCGATTGAGGGTCGAGGCCTTGGCCTTTGTTTGGCGCCGCTCTCTTGAAGCATTCGGTCAGAACGGTTTGCATGCCAGCAAGATTCGCGCAAGGGCTAAATGCCGTCTCCAGGGCCATGCCCAGGCGTTTGAAGTGTCTGACGTTGATTTGGCCGAGACCGACGCTGAAGTTCCAGCCCACGGCATGCAGGGCGCGAGCCGTGGCCACGGCTTCGGCAAGGTGACGGGGCTGACGATCCAGCATGCCGCCGACAAGGCCTATTGCATTGGGATTGAAGCCGCTCTCGACGGCGACCAATGCGCGCGCGGTGTCCACATGGACGGCCGGAGCGCAGGCCAGGGCCAGGGCTGCAAAGGTGGCGGCGTCCATGGCGTCAGCAGCCTGTGCACTCGTTGGGTGGTGGCTGCATGGACAGCCAACGGGCGTAGTCTTCGTCGAAGCGTGGGTCCCATGTGCTCAGTTGCCGCTTGGCCTCCGGGCTGAATTCGGTCACGCTGTCACCATTGAAAGACCACCAGGTGCGGGACCAAAAGTCGCTGCGCAGGTTCACTGCCACGGCCCCGTCGAATTCGCAGACGGGGATGACGCCGTTCGGCCGCTCGACGTAGTGGACGTACTGGGGTGGGCAGTTGCCGGGGGCCTGGGCCCATTCGTGGGTACCACGATTGCCTGCGCCTGCCATGCCGCAGTGCGGAAAAACGCGGCCGCGTGCGAGATCGCGAAGCAGCTGGCGAATCACGGGCACACATTGGGGAATCGCCCGCCAGCTCGGCGCGGCAAAGCACAGCAATACCAGGCAACCGTCGACGGCGAAGGCCGGTGTGGCTGTCAGCGTGATCGCGGCCAGCAGCAGCCCGGCTGCCCGCTTCGCCATGCTGAACCCCAGCGATCCTCGTAGTTCGAGTGACGCGGCGCGAGGCTGCTTGAGATCGCAAAGGGATAGCGAAGTCGACACGATGGTCTCCAGGAGCTTTGCAGTCCACCTCGGGCTGCGTGTTGAAACTCTAGGACGACGTTGCTGGGGACCCTGCGATGACTTCTGCCTCAAATTCAGCGTGTCATGGGGCCGGTCAAGTTTGGGAGGTATGACCTCGGAAGCGGGACCGCTTGAGGGTGATGCTCCGTCAAACGTCAATACAGGGACGATGGAGTGACGCCCTTGCCGCTCCAGGGGATCAAGGAGCGAGTCATGTGGGTGATCTGGGTGCGCGAACCTGAGCCGGAACCGGATGCCGCCTACTGGCCGGGGCGCCGATTGCTGGCTGCTTTGGATGCCGTGCTGTGGCCCGGTCTTTGGATGGTCGGCTCGAGGTCCTTGCCCCCGGCTTCGGGCGACTTGTGGCTGATGGTTTGCGGGTTCGCCTTTCTCAGTTTGTGCTCGCGCTTGCACCGGGCTGTCGCCATGAACGGGCGTTACCGCTTCACCACCTGGCTGGTGGCCAAACTCTTGTTCGCGATGGCCCTGGTGGGATGCCTGATCCGGTGCAGCGCCCCAGGCTGAGCGATTGCGCCGGCGGTGTTGTTAGGGTCGCGGTGGCTCAACGTACTGCGGCTGCGAACTGGGCTTCTGCGTGTTTCAGTAGGTCAGCATTCAGTTCCCGGTACTGTGGCGATCCCGGTTCGCTGAGATAGCCTGCCCAAGCACTCGCTGTACAGGCATTGGCACCCAAGCCTCGGTTGAAGATGGTCATGGCCACCGCAGAAGGAAGGCCGGTCGAGGCGACAAGATCGCGAAACTGTTCGTTATTGGAATTCAAGGTCATGGCGTCATCCTAGCAACTGGGCATGAAAGCTTGGGCGCTGAATCTGGGGGGAGGGGCGGCCAGCGCTCGAAGTGGTCTTGGTGTAGAGGCGATGGTTCGGATGGTCGAGTACGTCGGCCCTTGCTTTATCGCGCGGCCTAAAGACCTTGCGCGCAATGTGTGCAGTTTTGATTGAGCTGTAGAAACTCTTCATCGCCCAGTTGAACCTCCCCTTGGCTGCAAGGCTCATGCAGCCACTGGTGTTCTGGTTCTCGATCACCTTATAGAAGCGGGCGTTGGAGTTGTGGGTGGACTCGGGTGGTCGTCGAAACACCTCGTGTCATGGAGGTGGTCATGGGTCGATGCACGGACTGGCTTCATAGACCATCTTGGCGACAGGCAATGGGGCTGCTCGATCGCGGCTGATCGCAAAGGGCAAGGGCTCGATCTGCCGAGTACACGCCTAGCTGCCGGCTCGGCGGCGCAACTGAAGTGCTTCGGTGTCGATCGCCGCCTGTGCCAGATGCCTAAGCCGGTGCAGAGATTTCTTAAGCCTGCTGGTCGAACGCATCCGGGACATGGCTGGCCGCAGGCGACAAAAAGTTACATTCTCCGTAAATTCACCCTTGCAAATGAGTTTTATGGGTGATATTTTTCAGGCGTGATTGGATCGTCTAGCCGGGCGCGGGCCTTTTGGGCCGGCGAGCACCACCAGAGTGCAGATCATTCACACGATTGCAATGCGGCTGGAGTGCAAGTCAAGCTCTGAAAGACATAGCCATGTGGGCCATGTTTGATGCCTGCCGTGTCGCCATTACGGGGCGGTTTGTGGAGTGGCCCCAGGTCCACTCGTTTCTAAATGGTCGATTCGGAAATTGCGGACTACACAGCTCGCCGGGTACCGACCGACAACAATTCACGGAGCAATCAAATGGCTAAATCTCTGAAACAGGCATTGGCAATTGCCGCACTGATCGGATCTAGTTGCGTCGCGCAGACTGCTGTCGCGGCCTGTCTGAACGTTGGCTTTGATTCTTGGCCAGCTACTGGATGGACGGCCAGTCTCGATACCTCAGCTTGCCTTACCGCCTCGGCCACTGCGGCCTTGGACATCTCCACCTTCCAAACGGGCAGTGATGCCCGCATTGAGGCAGACATCATGCTGCAGGGCTCAGGCTCTCAAGCATCGCAAGGGGGCCTGGTCCTCCGAAGCTCCGGTAGCTATGCCAACGGTTATCTGGTGCTTCTGCATCGGCTGGCCAATGGCAACAGCACCGTGGAAGTCTTTAAGAACGGTGTGTTCAAAACCAGCCAGGCTATTTCAGCACTCGCTTGGAACACCGCATACCACCTTCGCATTGACGCGGTTGGAAGCACCTTGCAGGTGTACTTCAACAATTCCAGCACACCGACGCTGACCTACACAGACACTTCGACGCCATACACCTCCGGAAAGTTTGGCCTGTTCCGAGCCGGTACGGGTGCTAACTTCAACAACATCACCCAGACGGCGTTGAGCGCGACGTTGCATACGTCGGAGCTGGGCTACCAAACTTATGCAGAAAAGCGTGGACTCTTGCGTGCCACGCCGGCAGGCAGTGCATTGCTTTCCATCGCGGGGGCTTCCTGGGCCTTGAAGAACAGCAGTAATACGGCGGTCGCCACAGGTACGGTCGGCGCAAAGACCAGTAAGTGGGGCATTGACTTCTATCCGATCGAGTTCTCTTCGGTGACGGCCGCGGGCACTTACACGCTGGAGGTGACGGTCAACGGGAGCCTGAAGACATCGCGCAGCTTCAAGATTGGTGACGCTCCATTGCTGCAGACGGATATGTTCACGATTGCCGTGCAGCAGCTGGAAGACCGATACGCAGGACCGACTCCTTCTGCGCTCGCTACGACAGGCATGACCCTGCTCGGCGGCTATTTGCCGGCCACCGGGACTGCTCGTTCGGATATCCGCCTTTCCAACAATCCGGGCAACGGTCCAGTTTCGGCGGGCACCACGGCGGACGCATCTCCTGCGATCCCGAAGATTTGGGTTGACTGCAGCAGCAACTACACCGAAATGGGATCCGCTTCGATTGCAACTCGAGCCTTGGTGGAGCTGTACACCTTGAACAAGAGCCAGTTCTCGGCAGCCAATCAGTCGACGATGCTCACCAACATCAAGCGAGGGGCTGACTACATCGTGGGATTGCAGGAGTCGCATCCCGGCGACAGTTTGCGAGACGGCAGGTTCCGGCATTCGCTCATGGTCAATCTCGCGAGTGAAGTCGGCGCCGAATCGGCCTGGTGGGCTGGCAACGTCCACCCCTGGAACAACCAAGGGGTGGGCATTGTGACCCTCGCGCAGGCGTACACCGCACTCAAGAATCAGACCGGATTCAACAGCAATGCGACTGCCTATCTGACCGCCGCGAAGAAGGCCTGGACAGTGGCCAAGGCGCGCCCGTACTACCTCGCCGAAGACGTTGAGATCAGCAACCTACCGGGCTATTACGCTGGCTATACCTTTTGGGAAAACCCGAATGAGTTGGCTCGTGGCTTCTATGGCATCACGGACGACAACTGGAGCTTCAAGGCTGTGTCGCAGCAGACCACCAACTACAAGGGCTTGCGCTCGCGTGAATTGCTCGAGTTCCTTTGGGCATCTACCTCGCTGTACCAAATCACTGATGAGTCGGGCAGTGCCAAGCAAAAGTACCTGGACGAAGCCGTTGCCGTCGCAGACGAGTTGATGAGTCGCCAGTACCTTGACCACGGCAATAAGTTCGATGGCGTGTATGGCATGTTCCGGGAATTCAGCCAGATCGACGCGAATTCAGGGGGGCATGCGGCATTCCTGAGTGAGTCTGCACAGGCCGGGTGGGTGCATCTCGGCAATTACATCTACACCAACCTGGATGGGTTCTTGGACCTTCTGAAGTTGGCTCCGACCGACGCCAAGGCCGCATCGTGGGATCGTGCAGCGCGCGCCTGGGCGGAAGCGTATGAACGTCCCGCAGCAGCGGCCAATCCCTTCAAGATCGCACCCAACACGGTTTATCCCGACCCCAATGGTGATGGTTCGACGAGCGACGCGTCTATCTATTGGTTCGGCAATCGCCTGCACGGGGGCAGCGATGTTTTCGGGCAAGCGGCTCGCAGTTTGCTGCGTATGGGCAACTACTTGAATGACGAGAGCTATCAGGTGCTCGCCAATGCCAATGTGCAGATGTACACGGGTCTGAACCCCGGCGCCGTGCTTGCTTCGACCGGTGAAGTGAAACCTACCTCCATGATCAAGGGTGTGCCTTCAACATCTCTGGCTGCGGGTTTCATGGAGCCATATGCCCCCAAAGGGTCCATCAACAACGGTTTCAACTCGACCACGGCATTTAACACCGCGTTTTTCACGAAAGTGACGAATGAGCACGTCATCCCGGCTGATGGTCCGAACGTGTTCGGCAGCAGTGACGAGAGTTGGATTGCGCACAGCCATGCCTACGTGATGGGGGCGGCAAATCTGGAAGCACCTCATCGCGTGGACCTTGACTTCTCCGAGGGCGCAGCCACGGTTGGGGCGACGGTTCAGGCCAGCTTCCCGGCCAATGCATCGATTGCCACCCGCAGCTACACGGTGCCTTCGAGCGGCAAACTCACCATCACTGACTTGCCCTTGGGTCAAAAGGTGGTGCTGCAGGCGCAGCGGCCAGGTTTTGCCAGTTTTGCCTTGCCGGTCAACACGGTGGGTGGTGGCTCTGGGGCCTGGGTGGTGGATTGGAGCAACTACCTCGGTGCGGCGTTCACTGGGGTGCCTGCCACCGCGTCCAAGAGCACCAACTACACCATGACCTGGACGGTGCAGAACTTCGGTTCTTCTGCGGCGACGCCAAGCATGGCCTTCTCGGGGGCTGGCGGGACGATGGGAAGCGCCACTGCTACTGCCACGGTCCCTGTGGGTGGCAGTGTCAGTGGTAACGTCAGCTTCACGACGGGTGCCAACACGGAGCCGTACTCCGTGCGAGCTGTGTTTACGTCCGGAAAGAACGTTCAGAAGATCACCGCGACCGGCCTGATTCAGTGAGGGCGTGAGGACGAAGAAGAACTACTGAAGATAGAGATGTCTCCGAGTTTGGCCCGGTCTGTGATGGACCGGGCCTTTTTTTGTGCCACCGCCATTGAGGAACGAAGTGCTCCAAATTGCCCTGACTCGATTCAATCCGAATCAGACTCGCCTATTGGCACGGTGTGGACAAAATCTTGGCCAAGGGCAGCCAAGCCTTTCTGCATGAAAGCAGACTCGGGAGTGAGTTGTGTGCTCAAGTAATCGTGGACTTTCACAAATGGAATTTAGCCACCACCCAGTCTCGGTACTCTTCGTCGGTCAGGCTTGCTCGGTGTGCCAACATGGCCTGCGCATCCTTGCCGGCCAAATAGCGCAGTTGAGCTGAGCCGTCGGTCGCGGCTTGGTAAATGACCTCAGCAATTTGGCTGGCATCAGAGTAGTCTTTTGCCCGATCTGGTTCCATGAAAGTCGACATTGCAGCCTTCAGCGAGGCATCGTAGGCATTCAAGCCGGCTTGCTGCATGAAGTCCAACGAGCGCCCGCCAAAGTCGGTTCTCACACCGCCAGGCTCAATCAGCTTGACTTGGATGCCATGAGGCGCCAACTCCAGTGCGAGCGATTCGGACAGCCCTTCAATTGCAAACTTTGTACCGTGGTAAAGCGAGTTGAAGGGCAGTGCCAGCCGTCCGCCGATGGATGACACATTGATCACCAGACCCGCCTTGCGTGCCCTGAAGTGCGGGAGACAGGCCTGGGTGGTGTAGATGGGACCAAACACATTGGTGGCGTACTGGCGCTCCAGTTGCGCGGCTTGCACGGCTTCCAGCGGGCCCACGAGGCCATATCCTGCGTTGTTGAGCAATACGTCGATACCTCCAAATGCCGTCAAGGTCGATTGCACGGCCTGTGCGATGTTGGCGCGGTCTGTTACATCCAGCGGTAGCACGACAACACGCTCCAAGCCAGCCAGATCGCCTGCAGATTCGGGATTGCGCATAGTGGCCGCCACGTTCCAGCCCTCTGCATGGAAACGCAGGGCGGAGGCGTGGCCGATGCCAGTGGAGGCTCCGGTGATCAAAATGGTTTTCATATTGGCTCAGAGTTCTGTTGGTGGTTGAGGGGTCTCAAGATCGATTATTGCCGAATGAAAATTCGCTTAATAATCAAAAAAGGGGATGGCTATGCCTTGATGGCGTCCCAGCACATCTGGAAGGCAGTGTTGCGTGTGGCGGTGTCGTTGGCTACAGAGTGCTGGCCTATGAGTTTGGCAGTCTCATGCACAGAGCCCACGAGGCTGGCAATCAAGAACGGCAAAGGCACATCCTTCAAGGTCTCTTCTTGCTGACCAGCCGCCAGAAGGCTCTGAAATACAGCAGCCAGGCGCGCACTCAGGGAACGGTTGGCTTCGCTCATGTACTCCGAGCTGGCGTATTGCTCCATGAAGACCAGCTCCGCCTGATTGGTCAGGCGGTTTTCCAGACTGTTGAGCCACAGCTGGCGAACTCGAGCTTTGATGGGCGCCTGGCTGAGATCACTCTCGAGCAATCGGGCAAAAGTGACGGTCTTGGCTCGTTCGTAAAGCGCGTCCAACAGATCCTTCTTGGACGGGTAGTAGACGTACAAAGTACTTGTAGCGATTCCGGCACTTCGGGCAATTTCGGACAACTTGAGCGCACCGATCCCCCGCGCCAACACACATCGGTAGGTGGCCTGGGCTATAGCCTCTAGTTTTTGCTCGTCTTTGAACTTCACAAACGCAAATATAGGCGAATTTCTATTCGTTAAAAACAGAAGTCGATGTATTCGACTGGGGCATCACAACGCCGACTGCAGTCGCCATTCGGCAGGTGAGGAGCTTGGCGCACAGTTGATTTGAGCCTAGGTCAGCGAAGGGTTGCTCATGGCCGAGGGCAGATTCAACACACAAAACATCGCGCGATCCGTCGGGGTCAAGCACGCCTTGCCTGTGTGCATCGTGACTGGCAATGTAGAGGGGCTTCCTCAGTTCAACATACTGCTACTCCCGGGAGATGCAGCGGGCGATGGAGCAACACGACGCCAATGAGGCCCGCGTCATCCCAGTCATCTTGCGTCACTGCGACTGGCTTAGCGCGCCATTTGGAAAGCTCATGGCCGCGCCTCGTGACGGCAAGCCCGTGACCTCATGGCCCGATCGCGACGAAGCACTGGCCGACGTGTCTAAGCAGAATCGAAAGGCGGTCGAAGCTGTCCTCGACACCGGCCCGGCCTCTCGGCTTTCCACAGTCGTGCCAGCCACCCAACGCGCACCGTCGTCTAGCCTCATCAACTCTCTGCCCCGTTCGAGCAACCTGCGCCTGAAGAAAGAGTACACCGAGCAGGACCGCGACGAGTTCCTTAGCTCGTCCTTCGAGTACGTTTGCAAGTTCTTCGACGGGTCAATTCACGCTGTGGGTGAACGTAACCCTGACGTCACAGGCCGTTTCGAACGCATCCAGTCCAGGCGCATGGCGGCACTGCTTTACCGCGGCGGCAAGAAAATCGCCGAGTGTTCAGTGAGGGTGGATGGCTTTAGTCGCGAAAACGGCATAGTGTTTTCCTACGATGCATCGGTACACCAGGGCTCGTTTCACGAGCTGCTGAACGTGAAGGCAGACGAGCAGTCCCTGTTCTTGACGATGATGGGAATGTCATTCAACGGCGACCGCGACAGGCAGTTGACGCAGGAAGGTGCCGCGGAGTTTCTTTGGGAGCTTTTCATCAAGAGCGCCCAGTAGCCCATCACCGTCAACGTCTTATGCCCAATTCCCCACTTCCAGGCGACGGCTCGATAGATTTCGAAGTGGCGTGACTGGCATGTCATTCGGACGGACTCTCCAGGTTGGCGTGCAGCCCCAGCTGATCAGCCGTTGGAAGTTTCTGGTGTCTTTGCACCAGAGGCATTGCAGTCAGGCAGCGGCGTTGGGGTGTGAGATCTTCAAAATGAAGCTTGGTGGAGCATTGGCTGCGGGAACTTCAAGATACCCGTGTGCTGGGTCCGAGCGACGGTTCTTGACGTCCGGATGGATGACAATGATGGCGTGGTCGGTAGCCGGTCACTGGCGCTGGACCTCGCCGCGGTTTCGTTGGTTCAGCACGCATTCTTGCCTGGGGTTTTCTTTCGATGGATTCCATCGAGTCTGACTTGCCCCTTCTTACCGGAAGCTCGCATTGAGCTTCAACCATCGATGACATCCTTGGATTCAATAGCAAAGCGCATTGCTGACCTGGACAATCTTCTGCAGCTGCTTTGCAAAAGCGTTAGGACTTCCACACCCTGGGAACGCAAGCTGCATGATTTGCTGACTCAAGCCGATCACCAAATGTTGCTCGCGCGCTTGTGTGTGTCGATGGAGGGCAAATCGCTGGAGCTGAATGATGCCGTCGGCGCAATTTGTGACCATTTGCGCGCAGCAGAACTTTCAATCTCCAAGGGGAGATGTGAAGCGCAGACGCGCGCTGCAGTCACGATTGCCAATGGACTTGCGCGCAGCATTCGCGAGAGCCTTGCCTTAGCTGGCGACTGTTGACCCACGCAAAGGACCTGCTTACTGGGCGATGCGGATGCAGGCTGGTGGCGTAGAGAGGAAGGCCTGTTGGAGGCGAGCGGATGCTAGAGAGACCTGAAAGTGCTGGGCATGCGGTGATGCGCCAGCAGCCGAATTCAGGGCGTGACAGGCCTCTTGCTCGCAGGCGATCTTTTGAGAAACAGGTCAGTCGCCGATTTCGGGTCTACCAGAGAAAGCCTAGATCACGCCTTCAGTGCCGGGAAGGCGATGACAAAGTCCTGGTAGGCCGCGTTCCAGCCTGCTAGCTAAAAGCTAGGGGAAAAGACTTGGACGAGGCCCCGGCGGCCGAGCCCGAAGGGCTCGACCACCGCAGGGCAACAGGCCTACTTGCCGTGCTCCTTGCGCACGCCCTTGAAAGGCGTGCCGTCTTTCTTCTGGTCCATGAAGCGTCCTGTATCGGTGTCCCGCTTCACCCAGGTATCCGTGACGGGGTTGTGGGTCTGCGAGCGGTCGCGTACGGCGCCACGGCGAGCATTGTCGCCAACGGGTGGGTTCTTAGCCATGATGTACTCCTTAAACGTTGAGGGTATGGGTCCAACGAGGCAAACCACTGCGGGTTAGGAAGTCCACCAGGTGCTTGCTGCCGAAGAACTGGATCTGGCCGCCTGAGCGGAAGGCCAGCGCCGATTGGTCAATGCGCAGCGAATTTGCCCGAGCCCTTGCTGTCAGCTGCGCCAGTAGCTCGCTGTTCGCGGTTGTGGTGCCGCTGCTCGACCGTGCGTCGAACACTGCGAAATTGACGTCGCCGCCGCTAACTGCCGGTTGCCGAAGATGCGCAAAATTGATCTGCATTCCAAACTCCCTGCCCACGTAAAAGTGCAGGCATGGGGGAAGTCTGAACGGTCGCTAGATCACGGAGTGACCTGGATGAAACCACAGCCTACGAGTAGAGCTCCGCCGCGGCCCTCAAAAGTTCTGCCACACGCTCACGAAGCTCTGACGGCGCCAGGACCTCGACGTCGGCGCCGAACCTCAGCACATCTGTGACCAATTCTTGATCCTTGGAGTACGGGACCTCTAATTGGTAGCTGCCGTCGGCTAGCCACTTGCTGGTTTGCTTCGAGTGCCAGCGCTCTAGTGAGACGTAGCGGGCTCGCGCTTTGCTGAATTTCAACACCGCGCGCTTATCGGCTTTACCCGCGTAAATGCCGTACCCACTCCGAAAATGTCCGTCCAATTCTTCCTGGCTCACCTCGAAGGTCGCCTTTTCCGTGAGATCCACTTCCTGGATGGCGTCTAAGGCAAAGATACGCAACTCGTTCCGTAGGTGGCACCAAGCATCGAGCAACCAGTTTTCGCGGTAGTGAACCAACCGCACCGGCGACACCTCGCGTTGGGTCTCTTCGCTCCTGTCTCGGTTGAAGTAGCGCATCACCACACGCTTGCGTTCCAAGACCGCCTGGGTCAACAGTTCGAAGTTCTTCACCTCGATGCGCCGGCCAGCGAAGTGGATGAGCTTGACGCGCTTCTTAACATCCTTCGCGGCAGCCAACGATTCTCCAAGCAGGCTCTCAAGCTTCTGCTTCAGCGGGTGAAGGTGAGACTCCAGCAGTCCGGGCTGGATGCCACTGACCAAGTGCTGCATTGCCAGTAGAGCGTACAGCTCGCTTGCGTTGAACCACAGCCCCGGTAGCTCAAATCGCTTCCCTCCGGGAAGTTCGTGGACGACCCATTTTTCAATGTCGCGGTCAAACTCGATTGGGCAGTCGATGCGGTCACGTAGAACAGCTATGTCGCGTTTGATCGTGGACTGTGACACTCCGAGTTCATTCATGAGCTGCTGCATCGTTGCGCCGTCTTTGTGCCGAACGATACTCAGAATCTTGTGAATCCGCTCTGTGTTTTCCTTCTTTGCTCTTGATGGCATAACCTCACCTCCCAGTGAAACCACGATGCCGCATGCCGCGTTTTCGAGTACAGCAGCGGTCGTTGATCAAAGCAACTTCTAACGCGAACGATACATGCATCGGTTGTCTGCCGAGGTGTTCGTGCTCGCATGACTGGGTTGGACACCTTCATGGCGTGGAGTTCATCAAGTTGCTGTTGGCAATTTGAGTACTCACCACCAGCTTTCTTCCTGGGGCACGCATGCGACAGGTATTGGGTGACTTGCCGCCAGGAGTATTTGGAGTGATGGGTAGGCAAGTTCGTCGTCATTCAATGGCCTTGCCTCAGCGCGTCTTTTTGCTTCAGCTTTGGCAATCATTTGGCTCATCAGCATGGCCAAGGTTGATCCGAAGTGTTTTCAACCACCCGGCACCAGGAATTCGGCTAGAACTTCTCGATCGAACGGTCCGCTGCGGAAACCGTCCTTCCTTGCCCGAGCTTCGCGACCACTGAAATTTCTGCGCCAGGGTATCGCAGCAATCGATGAACAACGCCATAGATCAGCGCGCTCACCGCTATCGAGTCCAGTGCCGGCACCGCGGTCAACGCAAGATTCCAGGGCGGTGACAGGGCTGCCCAGGTGCTGCCGACAGCCCAGGCGATCAGCGCGTCGGCTCGCCAGCGCGATGCAATGGCTGCACCACTTGGGGCCAGCGCTACATGGATCAGGTAGATGCCGGCAATTGGCGGAATGCACACCCCGAGCCACAGCAGATAAGGCACCAGCAACTCGCCGATGCCGGCCAGGCCCAGGCCTGTGCCGACGAGACCGGCAACCAAGGTCAGCTGCCAGGGGGGCTGGCGCGGTCTTAGGGTGCTACCGATCAGGGTGGTGGCGTAGAGGTTGAAGCTGTTGGTGGACCAAGCCGTCAGAGCGACGATCAACAGTGCCGGCACGCCCAGCCCAAGGGTCAACATGATTCGCACCAGATCCTTGTCGCCACTGGCCAAACTAGGCAGACCGGCCAAGGTAAGTACCAGCGGAAAGCCCAGGCCATAGGCTAAGGCGCAGGCTAACGCCGCATGGCGGGGCGACTGGGCGAAGCGGCAGATGTCTGGTGACAGCACCGCCCCGACCATCAGGCCTCCGGCCACCATCGACACACCCATGCCCATCGGCATGGCGATGGCCGGCACGAAAGACCAGACCGGGTAGAGGCCACCGCTTAGCGCGGCAATAAAGGTCCAGGCCAGCAGCAGCAGTTTCAGCGGCGTGGTTATGGCCGACAGCAGATCAAGCGCCCGAAAGCCTATCATCGCCGTCACCGTGGTCAGCACGCAGCCGCCCAGCGCCAAGGCCCAGATCGGCGCTCTGGCCAAGGCCGGGCTGACTGAGGCCAACGCCTGGCCGAACATCATCGCCACTACGCCATACCAGCCGAGGATGCTCAGGCCCAGCACGCCATTGGCCAGCCGTGCACCATATTCGCCAAAGGCATCGGTGATCAGCTCGTAAGTGGTCTTGCGCGTGTGTGCGCCGGCGGCACCGGCCAGAGCGGCGATCAGTGCCAGGATCGCACCGCCTGCTAGGCTGGATTGGATCGCGCGGACGGCACCGAGCGCATGACTCAGCTCGGCGCCCATCACGAAGGCCGGCAGCGCAATCATTACCGCCAGGAGGATCAGCACGATGCGCCAGGCGCTGGCGCGGGGGGCATTCAAGGGCTTCATTGTTTGCATGCCTCAACGGTCCATCACCGTCTGCTCCACCGGCTTGTAATCGTGGTCGTAGCCGAAGTAGCGCGGCCCGACCAAGGCTATGGCTTTCGGCGTACGCCAGGCCGGCACGCAGGGCAGGCCCAGCACCGCAGCGCGCAGGCCGAAGCGAGCCTGCTCGGCGGTGATCGGCTCGCCGGTTTCCAAGTCAACCAGCACGATCAGGTCCGGCGTCGTGCACAGCACGGCTTCGTCGGTGCGCGCCATCAAAAACTCGTTCTGGAACTGCAGCTGCAGGCGCTGGCCAGCGTTGTCATCGAGGCCTTGCAATTGGGCTACGCCGCGGCCAAAGCGGCCGTCCGTCGTGCGCTGTACATCGGTGATCTTGCCTTTGAACAGACAGAATCCCTCGGTCACGCGCACCAGTTCGGCCACCGGGTCGAGGTGGCGGGCGCGGGCGTCGAACAGCGCCTGGCCGGCCCGCTGCGTCATCGTGATCGAGCCGCGCACCAGCGCCTTGCGCGCCTGCGCCGCCGTCATCGGGTATATGGCCATGCAGCAAGAGCCCCCCATGTCCATCGTGACGCTGCGCACAAAGCGCTCGGTGAATGCATTGCTGATTGTGCTCATCGTCAGCGTATTGCCCTTCTCGTCGGCCAGGGCCAGCGGACTGGCCGCAATGCCCTGCAGGGTGCACAGGGTCATCTGGATCTCGGGGAAAGCGCGGCCCATCGTGTCTCCATCGATCAGGGGCAGGCCGGTGGCGCTGGCGATGCTGAACGGGATCGTCGAATTGAGGCCACCGACCTCGATCGACATCACCGCCTTGGCCTTCTTGCCCAGCAGTGCTTCGAGGCTCCGCAGCGCGGCGATCATCGGTCCGATCTCGGGCAGCTTTTCAAGCATCACGGCCGGTGCACCGGCCATCGCCACCGGCACGATCAGGTCGTCGTCGTCAAGCTCGTCGATCTCGATCAGCCGCACCGGCCCATGTTCGCGGATCGCCCGCTGGGCCAACAGCTTGCCGAGGTAGGGGTCGCCGCCGCCACCTGTGCCGTAGACCGCGCCGCCGATGGCAATGGCCTCCATATCTATTGCTTCGATCAGGGTCATGCCGTAGTTCCAGTCGCAGTTCCAGTTTCGTTCAGGTCCCCGATCACGCGCACGCGGATGCGGGTGGCGTTGCCACCGATGTAAGCCAGCGGCACGTCCTCGACATCGAGCAGGGTCAGGGTTTGTGGGTTGGCACCGGCCTGCACTGCCGTCAGTTCGGCATCGGCCCGCACCCGGGCAATTGCTTGCTCGCGAGTCATGCCTTCGTCCAGCCGCAGGACGCGGTCGCTCTCGCCACTGACCTGGGCCATCGCCGCACCGACCGCATTGGCCACCCCGAAGTGCGGCGGAATCGTCACCAGCGCTTCGCCTACGTGCTCCCGAAGCAGGATGCTGCCGCCGCCGACGACCACCACCGGCAGCATCACCGCCGAGGTGCGCATGCGCTCGACCGCATCAAAGACCATCTGCTGCAGCCGGGCGTGGCAGCGCTGCACCGCGTCAGCAGTCAGGTGCGCGACCCTGCCTGCATCGCCCAGGGTTGCGACGCCCGCCGCCACGGCAATGTCGGTGGCCGTCAAGGTGCGCCCCCCGAACACCAGTGCCTCAGTGTGGATGTTGTAGCCGACGCTGCGCGGGCCAAAGGTCGTCAGGTCGGCATTGACCAGCGAGCCACCGCCCAGGCCGATGCTGTAAACATCGGGCATGCGGAAATTTGTGCGCACTCCGCCGACCTCGACCGCAATGCCGGCCTGGCGCGGAAAGCCCGCCTGCAGCACGCCGACGTCCGAGGTTGTGCCGCCGATGTCCACCACGATGGCGTCGGCGAGCCCAGACAGAAAGGCCGCGCCGCGCATCGAGTTGGTCGGCCCGGATGCCACGGTCAGAATAGGGAAGCTCGCCGCCTGTTTGGCGCTCATCAAGGTGCCGTCGTTCTGCGTCAGGTAGAACGGCGCGTTGATACCGCTGTCCTTCAGGGCCTGCTCGAAGGCGGCCACGACGTCCAGTCCCAGCGGGCCGAGGCAGGCGTTCAGGATCGCCGCGTTCTCGCGCTCCAGCAGGCCGATGCGGCCGATCTGCGAGGACAGGGTGATGCGCGCGTCGGGCATCACCGCGCGCACCAGTGCGGCGGCAGTATGTTCCTGCGCATCGTTTATGAAGGAGAACGCGCCGGCGATCGCCACGTCGCGCAGCCCCAGCGCCGCGAACTCTTGCGCAAAGCCATGGATTTGCTCTGGCTGCATGGTGGCAAGCTCGCGGCCGTCGAACTCGTAGCCGCCCTGAGCCAGGCGCCAGTGCATCGGTACAGCGTCCAGCATGTCCTCGGGCCAGGCTGAGGTGGGCGGTAGGCCACTGGTAGCCGGTAGGCCCAAGCGGATCATGCCCACCGGCGCTAGGTTACGACGCTCGACCAAGGCGTTGGTGAAGTGCGTCGTGCCTATCATCACAGCGCCGATGTTGGCACGTTCGATGGCGGCACCGGCCACCACCTCTTTCAGTGCATCGACCACGCCGCTCATCACGTCGGCGGTGGTCGCCGTCTTCAGCCCGAACAAAACCTCGCGGCCGCGCATCACGACGGCGTCGGTGTTGGTGCCGCCGACGTCAATACCCACTCGAATCATGGCGCTCTTCCTCACAGGCGGAACTTGGCTTCGAGACCGACAGTGCGGCCCGTGGCCAGCGAGCCGATGTCGTAGGGCAGGCCGCTGTAGCGTGACGAGTTGTAGTCGGCGTAGTAGCGCTTGTTGCCGAGATTGCGACCGACCAAGGTGACCGACCAGCGGTCCTTGGCGTCACGCACGCCAATGCGCAGGCCCAGCAGATCGAGTGCTGGCGACACAGCTAAGTTGTCCGGGTGCCAATATTTTTTGTCACGGTGTTCGTAGTCGGCGCGCAGCAGGCCTTCCAAGCCATTGCCCAGCGGCTGCGTGTACTGCGCACCGAAGTTGATCTTGAATGGCACTGTTTTCGGCGTGTGGTTGCCGACCGTGCCTGGTTCGGCCGTGCTGCGACGGATGCTGCTGGCGGTGATGCCCAGACCGCCATCGAACTCAAGGCCCTTCATCGGCAGGAAGCGGAAGTCCATGTCCAGGCCCTTCAGCGCCACTGAGTCGATATTGGTAATGACCTGGGAGCCGCTGGCGATATCGACCTTGAAGAACTGGAAGTCCTTCGAGCGCGAGACGAACAGTGCAGCATTGAACAAGAAGCGTCCGTCCATCAAGATGGTCTTCGCGCCAATCTCGGCATTGCTCAAGGTCTCGGCCTTGAAGTCCGGGATACTCGGCGCGTTGAAGCCGCCGGAGCGAAAGCCGGTGCTCAGCGTGGCGTAGGCCAGGGTGTCGCGGCTGTACTTTTGGGTCAAAGTGAACTTGGGCTGCCACTTGGAATAGGTGGCCGAGCGCTCGTTGCCATTGAGCACATTTGTCTGCTTGCGCTGGTCGCGGTCATAGCGCAGCGCGCTGGACAGAGTCAGCTGCTTGCTGAAGTCCACATCGACCTGGCCGAACAGGGCCGAAGAGCGGTTGTGGTTGGATTCCTGCAGATGGACAATGGTCTTGGCGGCATCGTCCCACTGGCCGGTCGAGCTATCGACATCGATGAAGGCGCGAGTTTCCAGATTGCGCAGGGTGTTCAGGTAATAGAGGCCGCCGATCCAACGCACAGGCAGGTCGTCTGGCGAGGTCAGGCGCAACTCCTGGCTGGTCATGCGTACACCGAGGTTCTGGCCCTGGCCGGCCTGGAAACCCAGACCCAGAAAACCGCCGGGCGAGTCGGTCGGGTTGGAGAAATCGACATCGCCGCGGTAGCGCTCGGTCAGATTTGTGTAGCTGGTGATGGACGTTAGCGTACCTACATTCAGCTCATACTGGACCTTGGCACTGAGGTCATCGGTGTGGCCCTCGGTGCGGCCCAGGATGTTGGAACGCGGTGCCACGATCGTCGCCGGATTGCGGTCAGTGACTATGCTGTCCCAGGTCGCACCGGCGGCATAGTCGATCACGTTGGCGCGCAGGTCGATCTGCAGGCCGGCACTGGGCTTTAGCAGCAGCTTGGCCCGAAGCGAGTTGTCATGACCGACGGCATCGACCTTGGCCCCACTGTAGGTGTTGGTGATCAGACCGTCGCTGCTTTTGGTTTGCGCAACGACGCGAAACAGTGCCGTGTCCGGCGCCAGCGCGCCGCTGACGCCTCCAGACAGTTCGCGTGCATTGCCATTGCCGACCTCCGCGCCGACAAAGCCCACCAGCTTGTTGCCAGGTGCTTTGGTCTCAATATTGATCGCCCCGCCGATGGCGTTGCGGCCATACAAGGCTCCTTGCGGGCCCTTCAGAACTTCGATCCGTTCGATGTCGAACAGATTCATCTTCAGCTGCTTCTGGTTGTTCTGCGGCACGCCATCGACCACCACCGCCACCGGAGAGTCGGCATTGTTGATCTGGGTCACGCCACGCAGCACGATGAAGGAGTTGCCGTAGGTGAAGGAGTTGTCGAAGGACATGTTCGGCGTCAGGTTCACGAAGTCCTGTGTGCTACTGATGCCCATGCTCTCGATCTGCTTGGACGAGAAGGCTTTCACCGAGGCTGGCACGTCTTGTAGGCGTTCAAGCCGACGCTGTGCACTGACGACCACCGTCTCCAGCTTGGGCGGTGCATCGGCAGCGGCGGACGGCTCGCTGACCTGGCTCCAAGCCGATCTGGTGAGCAGGGCTAGCGCGGCCAGGGTGAGGGGTTTCAGCCCGTGGCGAGCTTGCGATGAGCACTTCATGTAAGGGTCCTTCGAGGTTGGCAAGGGGATGAATGAAGTCTGGGCGAGGCAGCCCGCTAGGGCAACGCATCTGGCGGGGGGCATGGCCGGAAAAAACGGGGGATGGGGCAAACCCGAGCGCATGTCGCCGAGCGGCGGCCGAACGTGCCATGCACAATGAACCGGCATGACATCGACCGCCGACCCCGCCCTGCGCTTTGAACCCTTCGTGCATGTGGACGAGGCCTTGTGGCGCCAACGCGTGATCGACCGGCTGCTGAACGCCGCCCCCAGCTCAGCCCGGCTGACCCTGCTGAGCGCACCGGCGGGCTTCGGCAAGACTACGGTTCTGGCACAGCTGGCCGACTACACACGCGGCGAAGGCTCTGTTGTCGCTTGGCTGAACTGCGACGAGCGCGACAAGGACCCGGTGCTGTTCGCCGAGAACCTGCAGGCCGCGCTGGGCCGCTGCAAGCTGAGCCAAAGTGCCAGCCCGTCTGGACCCTCTGCCTCCTCTGCTCTTCGCCTGGCCGAGCTGCGCGAGCCCTTGCTGATCTGCCTCGACGACTACGAATGCGCGTCCAGCGTTGCGGTGGACGCCATCGTCGAGGAGCTGGTGTTGGCCGCGCCGGCCAATGTCAGCATCGTGCTGGCCAGCCGTGAAGCGCCCCATCAACACCTGACGCGGCTGCAGCTGGCCGGAAAGGTGCGCCTGGTCGATGCCGAGCTGTTGCGCTTCACCCGCGTTGAGTCGGTGCAGCTGCTGTCCGACGCCTTGCCCGAGGCCGCCGCTCAGCAGGTCGCTGCCTACGCTGATGGCTGGCCGTTCGCGCTGCAACTGGCGAGACTGCGCGTGAGCGGCGGCGCGGCGACCACCGACTGGACGGTCGATGCGCAGGCGAAGATTCCGCGCCGGCAGATCTTTGATTACCTGGCCGAAGAGGTGCTGGCCACCTTGCCTGCGGAGTTGCTCGAATTCCTGGGTGACGTGGCGGTGCTGGACATCGTCGATGTGGCCAGCGCCAATGCTTTGCGCGGCCGGGACGACAGCCTGGCGCTTATCCAGCAACTGGCGCGCATCAAGCCGATTGCTGTGGTCGATGAATCTTCCTGGTCGGCGCGGCTTCATCCGCTGCTGCGCGACTATCTGATCGACGCTGCCGAACTGATTTCACCGGGGCGCATGGCCAGCCTGCACCTGCGCGCGGCCCGTCACTTGGCCGAGCGCGGCCAGCTTCATGAGGCGGTGGCCCATGCGGTGGCCGGTGGGCGGCTAGACATGGGGGCCGATCTGATCGAGGCTGCGGGCGGCTTTCTGCTGGTTGCCAACGAGGGCGCGGTGCGCTCGCGTTTACTGCTACAGCAATTGCCCGAGGCGACGATACGCAAGCGCCCGCGGCTGCGCCTGCTGCAACTGGTACTGCAAGTGCTGGAGGCCGACCCGGCTAGTGCGGCCCTGGAATTCGAACGGTTGGAGCAGCAGATCCGCGCGGCCGACACCGGCGCCGACGACCCGGCACGATTTGACCTGGAGGTGTCGCGCTGCATGATGCAGATGAACCCGGCCGAGCACAATCTGCGCTTCTCGCCCTGGTCGGTGCTGGACCAGGCGCGGCGGCTGGCGCGCGCTCATGCTGGGCAGGACCAGCGCCCGTTGGGCTGCACCGTGCCGATCGAGATATTTTTCTTGCACCGTTACGGCCCGGTTGAGCGCTGCGAGCGTCGCATCCGAGAGGTTGAGGCAGTGTTCGCCAGTGGTGCCTACACTTACAACAGCCCTTGGATATGGGTCTACCACGCTCGCAGTGCCTTGGCACGCGGCGACCTGGCGCAGGCTGAGCGTGACATCCGTCAGTCGCTGCAGCAGGACGCGAATTTTCTCAACTTCCGCCAGGGTTCGCTGAGCCGACTGGTTAGCAGCCTGCTGGGCCATATCGCCCGCCTGCGCGGCGAGACCGAGGTCGCATTGGAACATTTCTCGGCCATGGTGCCGTGGGGACCCACGCGGCTGCTGGAGGTGCTGCACGCCGGCCATATCGAGACCGCGCTGTGTGAGTTCGCGCTGGGTCATGCGGATCGCGCGATGGAATTGTTGGAAGTTGCCCGCCACCTTGCTTTCGAGGAAAGCCTAGCGCATCTGGAGGTGCTGGCTGGTGCCGCGCAAGTGCAATTGTTGGCACGCCTGGGCGACTTGGATGGTGCGCAGGCGCTGGCCGCGCGCATCAAGCTCGACGAGCTTTGGGTCCTGGCACAGGAACCCTTCGCCTTGCCCTGGATCTCGGTCGAAGGGCTGGCGCAGGCAAGCTTCTTCTTGCAGATGGGGCACGGCGATGCAGCGGCGGCTGATTCGACCGCAACAGCGTTGCTGGGCCTGGCGAAACGCACCGGTCATCGCCTCGGCGAATTGCACGCTCACTTGATGGCGGCGCGTGCACGCGAGGCGCTAGGTAATGCCGGCGCTGCCCAGCGCGCGCTGCTGCATGTCTTGGTCCTGGGCACATACACCGGTGCAATCCAGCCCTGTCTCGACTTCGGCGCCGAGCTGATCACCCAGGTACGCAGCTGGCTTTCGACTGCCTCGGCGGCCGATAGTAGCCCCGAGCTGCTATGGGCGCAGGCGCTGGTAAACACTTGGGAGCAACGCTTCCGCAGCCGCGCTCTGGGAGACGCCGACAGCCCGCTGACACCACGCGAGGTTGACGTGCTGTGCGAACTCGCCAAGGACCACACAACCAAGCTGATCGCCAAGAACCTGCTGTTGTCCCCAGAAACCGTCAAGCATCACTTGAAGGCGATCTTCTCCAAGCTGAACGTGCGCACGCGAGAGGATGCGATCTTGGAGGCAAGGCGGCGAACGTTGATGCCATGAGGGTAAGGAATCCCGACTCTACGGAGACTCGTTGGCACTGACCTGCTGGAGCTCATTCAGTACGACAGATTTCTGGGCAACGCCTTCGCCGGATTTGGGCTGTTTCTTGCCTATCTCCTCCTTCGGCTTGAAGCGGTCGCTGCGGCAGCGCATGACGTTGTCTTGACCATCACTTGAGGCGCTCGCCTGACCGCGGTGGACTCGATGCGCCGACGGATCGCATCAGCTCGGCAATGCATCCAGAGTCCAGGCGAGGCGTGCGCGACGCTTTGACTATGCGATTGCCTGGATACATACCGATCTCACCACTGCACCAGCGCGCCGCCTATCCCAGGGCCAATACTTAGCGACGCCATGCTGTCCACAGACTGGATTCAGGCGCCTGCGACTGGACACTGGCGCGCAGGACTGGCGTCAGCGCAGCCATCAAAGGGGCCGCGAGAACACGGTGCCGGTCAACGGCATCTCTAATCCCATTCGATGCCAGCGAATGAGCGGGTTCTCAGCCAATCAGCGAGGACCATGCTCACAAGGGCGGAAACACTGGTGGGGTGGGACTTCGCCATGGCGCTCAGCGCCGGCCCATGCCCTCGCAGGTCAATGCTGACGCGCGCTCGACGAACAGCCCCGGGGAGGGCCGCCGGGCGGGCATTGGCAGATCGAAGTCGCGCAGGCCATACCTGAAAATCTGCATCTGAGTATTCTTCAGGTGGGTGAGTCAAGAGTGGAAGGTGCCTGGCACCAAAATACTCTGGTCGACTGTCTGAATGTTTGTGCGGCCGCAGAACGCCATGCTGGTGTCCAGTTCCTTGTGCAGCAGTTGCAAGCAACTCGTCACTCCGGCCTCGCCCATCGCACCCAAGCCGTAGGCCATCGCACGGCCAATCATCGTGCCTCGAGCGCCAAGAGCCCAAGCTTTGAGGACGTCCTGGCCTGAACGTATGCCGCCGTCCATCCAAACTTCAGTCTTGGAACCGACGGCTTTGACAATGGCAGGGAGTGCTCGAATGGTGGATGGCGCGCCATCCAGTTGACGGCCGCCGTGATTGCTCACAACGATGGCGTCTGCTCCATGTTCTGCTGCCAGTTCTGCGTCTTCCACTTCCATGATGCCCTTGAGGATCAGTTTGCCCCCCCACTGATCCCGAACCCAGTCGATATCGGACCAGGAGAGTCGCGGGTCGAATTGCTCGTTTGTCCAAGCAGAGAGCGAGCGCATATCGCTGACGCCTTTGACATGGCCGACCAGGTTGCGAAACGTTCGGCGCTGAGTGGCCAACATGCCGAGGCACCAACTTGGTTTGGTGGCAAGGTTGAGAACGTTTCGAACTGTGGGTTTGGGTGGTGCGCTCAATCCGTTCTTGATGTCTTTGTGTCGCTGACCAATGACCTGCAAGTCCAGTGTTAGGACCAGGGCGCTACACCTGGCGTCATGAGCGCGCTGGATCATCTTCCGCATCGCATCGCGATCACGCATCATGTAAAGCTGAAACCAGAATGGGCTGCTGGTGTGTTCTGCAACGTCCTCGATCGAGCAAATGCTCATGGTGGACAGAGTGAAGGGGACACCAAACTTCTCAGCGGCTCGAGCGGCATGGATCTCTCCGTCGGCATGCTGCATGCCGGTGAGACCAACGGGAGCGATGGCCACGGGCATGCGTGCCGCTTGTCCGACCATTCGGGTCGCGGTCGAACGATTTTCCATGTTCACGGCCACGCGCTGGCGGAATTGGATGCTCTGAAAGTCAGCTTCATTGGCCTTGTACGTAGACTCAGTCCAGGAGCCGCTGTCTACGTAGTCATAGAACATTCGAGGCACACGTCGTTGGGCAAGCTGGCGCAGGTCTTCAATGCAAGTGATCGTGCTCATGATTTCATGGGTAAAACACAATTTCATTAATGTATCACTTAAGCTTCGAATTCGTGGATCGCTTGACGTGGCGCTCCGCGAGATGCCCACGGCCTACTGGTGAGACCACCTCATGCCTGACTTGGCACTTCTTGCAGGACTGCTGAACTTGCAGGAGTGCTGAAGCGTGGCCAGATGGACCAAGCTGGTGCCGCGAGATCCGCAACTGCCGGCGCGGGCCAATTCGGCGATGCCAGTTGGAGGTGGTCCTCTCGACCGCAACTTGCGCGGCCAGCGAATATGTAGGGAGAGGTTAGGGCACTGTAGAGCCGTCACGTCTGGGTGGTCTCAGTGAGGAGCCGCTGGCGCTTGGCTTGAATCTGCCTTCTGCTTGCAGTGCTGCCTTTGCCGCCACGAATGCTTGGCTTCCCCAAGCTTCAGTGCGCGCTACTTGCGTGTCGCTTTCAAGTTCTACCCGTTCTGCCAGATCTTGCCTAGAGAGCTACGACCCTGGCCTTTTCGAGGGGGCTGCGGAATTGTTACGTTGTGAATCTGTTCACAGACTCTGCTGCTCGTCTTCGAGGTGTTCGCCACATTTGTTCTTGATCTTGGAACGTCTATGGCGATCTCGGCGAAGCCTGGCCTGGCTGATCGAAATGCCTTGAAGAGCAACTGCCTGCTGCGCTTTCAATTTATTACACCTACTGGATGTAAGTATTGACGAGAAATGGCTTGCGTCCTAAAGTGTTTGCCATGAAAAGCAAAATGACCGTTCGTGTTGGCTTTAAGCGAACCATTGCTCCAGCTGCAGTCGGCTTCGAGGAGTGGGCACTGGGGCTGATCGGAATCGCTGCAGCTGCCTCTATTACTCCTTGGCGGCCGTGTATTGATTCAGAGAACTGACCCGCAAGTCCTCGGCCCTGGGCATTGAAAACCGACCGACCTTCGCAACACACGCCAGGTGCGTTGACTCCAACATTTGAATCCCACCCTCTCTATGTCCGATCTACTCTCATTCCAAGAAAAGCTGGGTGCAACGTTGATGATGCGAGAGGCGCGCGAAGCTGCTGATCGAATCACGTTACAGAGCTCGCAAGATGCCGATCTCTATAGACGCATCGGGGAGAAGCTGCGCGCTTTTGGGCCGCGCTCCGTGGTGACTTGTGCGCGCGGCAGCTCGGATCATGCCGCGACCTATCTGCGCTACTTGGTGGAGGTGGAGTTGGGGTTGCTAGGGGCCTCGCTGTCTCCTTCTGTGAGCTCGATCTACGGCAAGCAGCAGGATCTTTCCGGCTGTGTGTTCATTGCCATCTCGCAGTCAGGGCGCAGCCCCGATTTGCTGGCGGCCACGAGATCAGCCAAGGCCTCTGGTGCGTATGTGCTGGCCTTGGTCAATGTCGAGGACTCGCCGCTGGCTGCTCTTGCGGATGACACTTTGCCTTTGCGAGCCGGTCCCGAATTGAGTGTGGCGGCGACTAAGTCTTTCCTCTGCACCTTGGCGGCTTCTTTGCGACTCGTTTCCGAGTGGACGCAGGACGAGGGACTGCGCCGTGACGTCGAATTGATGCCGCAGAAGCTACGGGAGTCTTGGGATCACCGCTGGGATGCTCTTGGCGCAGCACTTCTGTCGGCCCAGCATCTGATCGTGCTGGGGCGTGGTGTGGGTCTGGCCGTGGCGCAAGAGGCTGCCCTGAAGTTCAAAGAGACCTGCGGCCTGCACGCTGAAGCATTCAGCAGCGCCGAATTTCGCCATGGACCTATGGCGCTGTTGCAGCACGATATCGCGGTGCTGCAACTCGGCCAGCGGGACGCCAGTGAGCCCGCTACGCGGGAGTTGGCGGAGCAGCTTAGCGCCGATGGGCACCGCGTCTTTCTGGCTGGTATTCAGGCTTCGGGACCCCATTCTTTGCCTCTCGCAGAAGCCTCTGCGGCCTTGGTGCCGCTACTGTGCGCCCAAGCGGCCTACCAGCTCGCCGCAGCCCTCGCCGTTGCCCGGGGCCTGGATCCAGACAAGCCACCTCTGCTGCGCAAGGTGACGGAAACCATTTGATGCAAGACGGGTTCGCCCGCGTGCATTGAGAGCAGGGCCCGATGTCGCTATTCAGGCGGCATTCCTGCACGACCAATTTGGCGATCAATTTGGTTGGGGGCAGCACGACCGATAGCAACAAACCGACAGCAATGGAGACCGACACTATGCATGCATTCCGACCTTTGCAACTGTGCGCGCTGATTGCGCTGGCAAGTATGGCCTCTCTGGCCACCGCAGCAACGCACTACGAAGGTGCCAAATCGACCGCGGTCATCAAGGATGGCTGGCTCTACACCAACACTCAAACTGCGACCGGGCAAGCGCTTGTGACCGCGGTGAAGCCTGCCGCGGTTGCAGGTGTCATTGGTGTGGGCGACACGCGTGTTTACGGTGCAGCCTTTGACAAGGGGCGCAAGCTGAGCGTCAACCAATGGCAAGCGGTCCTGAGCATGGACGCATACCCTGAGAACAGCACGACCAACTACCAAGACCCAGGTCCCTGGCGGTATTGCGAGGTGGACTACGAAGCTGCACAGGGAATTTCAGACTATCGCGGCAACACCTTTGGCCCCGTTGGCGTGACCACGGTCGGTGACTTCCCTGACTATTTCAAGAAGGCTTTTGCCCCCAATGTTCTGGGCAAGCCTAACGCCACCAACGCTGACATGCTGGCCTGGGGCGTTCAGGTCACGGGCGTGCCGGCAGCCAGCTTCAAGGCTGACGATTCGAGGCTGGATCCGTATCCCAATCTTGCGCGTTCCAATGCCACCAAACGCGCAGCTCTGGGCAAGATCTGTCAGGCTTTGCAGGCAGCCTTTGACACCAAGCAAGTCCAGTATGTGATGAGCCACTACGCGCACATCGACAACGACAAGCTACAACCCGTGCTTACTGCGCTGAAGGGCTTGGGCTTCACGAACTTCAGCAGCTTCAATCTGGTCGGTTTGGCTTTTCAGGTGCAGGTGAACACCGGCTCCATAGCCCGCGTTTCTTCCTTCTCCTCGGTGCGTCAGGCAGGCAACTGCGGCAGCATGAGCGCAGAGACCTGCTTTGCCACCTACCTGACCGATCAATACATTCGCTGGTTGAAGTCGCCGAGCTTGGGCGATGACGCGTCCAATTGCTGGCGCGCCAACATGGCTCTGGACATCTATAAGAAGGACCCCAAGATGTCCAGTCTGACCGTTGTCAATCAAGTCATCAACAGCAGCTATCCGAACAACTCCGGCAAATGCCCGACTTCGGGCGTTCGGTGGTCGAAGAACATGGCTTGGCAGTGAGTTCAGCGGATTGCTCGCAACTGGCCCAGCGGTGCTGCCCATTCTCGGAGTCTAGATCTTGAGAACTCTGCTTCGAAAGTGGGTGGCGCCCCTGCTGAGTGTTTGTGCGCTTTGTGCTTGCGGTGGCGGCAGTGCTGCCCTCAGCCCAGATGGAAGCAGCGCACCTTCAGTTGAGGCTCCTGTCGCGGCTGCTCGGGCTTTGCAGCCCGAGCAGCGAAGGCGCGCAGAGTCATTAATGGCGATTTGGGAAAACGGGCAAATTGAGAAGGCCTATGGATATGCCGAGAACATTCGGGATGGCCGTGGTGTGACTTGGGGTTGGGTCGGTTTCACCACGGCCGATGGCGATGCCATCGCCGTGGTGGAAGAGTTTGAAAGCCTGCGTCCCAACAACCCCTTGAGTCCTTTTTTGACGCAGCTGCGGGCCATGGCAGTTAGCGATGAGGCTGGCTTCATTCGAGCGGTGCAAGCCTCGGCAAGCGGTGAGTTCAAGGCGGATTTTGAACGAGCCCAGAATCACCAAAGCGACCTGAAGTACTACCTTCCCGCGCTGAAGGTCGCCCAAAAGCTGGGCCTGAAGACTGCAGCTGCGATCGCCCAAATCTACGACAGTGCGATCAATCATGGACTGGAAGGGGTGGACGCACTGGTGTCCCAGGCGACACAGGAGCTGGCTGGCACTCCGTCGAGCGGTATCGACGAAGTCCGCTGGCTGAATGCTTATCTGGACATCCGCTATCGCGTACTCGTTGCAGATCCAACGTGGCGTTCGTCTTCCGACAGAGTTGCGGTATTCAAGGAGCAGATCGTGGCGCGCGGCAATCTGAACCTAGATAGCCCCATCCTTATTGAATCGGCCCAGTACGGAACGTTTGATATCCCATAGGGGCAGCAATGCTTACGGCTTGAGACTGCCTACGCGCCTGGGTTGGCATGTGTCCGCGGTTGAACTCCGCGCTACGGCTCTTTCATGCGCGCGCCTTGCATGCTTTCATGACGGGGCCACCTTGAGTCTAGGTATTGCCGGACAGCACCCTGCTTGTGGCCATTGGCCTACGTGGTTGCTGTCAAACGAGTGGATGGCCACGTACGAGACCTGGGTGGATTCGCTCGTACCTTCTCCGAGGGTCCTAGCTGCGCCAGGCTTGAACGAGTTGGGCATCTCAGGTGTTCAGATGCCGCACCCCATTGGGCGCCCCTAGCGTCCGTACGACATCGCCGTCACTCAAGCAAGGGGGCTTTGATGCAATGTCTATTCGTTGCATGCCAAGTTCCGCAAACTGTGCACGCTTGGATTGACAGCCCCATTCGGTTGGGCTGCAGCGCGCGCGCCTTTTAGGCCTGCTTGAATTGGTCGCAGGGCCTAGCGGCGCAGGCGAGAGTGATGATGCACCATGCCCATTCAATCGGTCCTGAATCGCCGGTGTCAGCGAGCCCTGGGGTTAGCTGTTTGAACCTAGAGGCCCCTTCAGAGGCACTCAGATTCCATCAATCAGTGGCATAGGTAATGCCAATTAGACTGAGGAGTCCAATAGCAAAAACAATAGGGCTCGTTTTGTCAACCACAGGAGCGAACGATGACCCAAGAACTTAAATGTCCTTTTCACCAGACTGCGGCCCGCAGCACACATGGCGCGCAGTCCAACGCCAACTGGTGGCCGAATCAGCTCAATCTGGCGATCCTGCACCAGCACCAAGCTGCTTCTAACCCGATGGATGAAGGCTTCGACTATGCCGAAGCCTTCAAGACTCTGGACTACCCGGCGTTGAAGGCTGATCTGGCTGCGCTCATGACGGACTCCCAGGATTGGTGGCCTGCTGATTGGGGGCATTACGGCGGGCTCTTTATCCGTATGGCCTGGCACGCGGCTGGAACCTACCGCACGGCTGACGGCCGTGGCGGCGCCAACAATGGCAATCAGCGTTTTGCACCCCTGAACAGCTGGCCGGACAACGGCAACCTCGACAAGGCCCGGCGACTGCTTTGGCCGATCAAGCAAAAATACGGTAACGCTGTTTCCTGGGCTGACCTGTTCATCCTCACCGGCAACGTGGCCATGGAGACCATGGGCTTCAAGACTTTCGGTTTTGGCGGTGGGCGAGCCGACATCTATGCACCGGAGGAAGACATTTTCTGGGGCGCGGAGTCGGAATGGCTGGCGACCAGCGATAAACCCAACAGCCGATACAGCGGCGAGCGCCAGTTGGCCAATCCGCTTGCAGCCGTGCAAATGGGTTTGATCTATGTGAACCCGCAAGGCCCAGATGGCAATCCTGATCCGATCGCCTCGGGTCGTGATGTGCGCGAAACCTTTGCCCGCATGGCCATGAACGACGAAGAAACCGTCGCGCTTGTGGCAGGTGGTCATACCTTCGGCAAGATGCACGGAGCAGGAGATCCCACGCTGGTTGGTCCGGAGCCTGAAGCTGCGCCGATCGAGGAAATGGGTTTTGGTTGGATCAACAAGCTGGGTACGGGCGTGGGCGTTGACACAACCACCAGCGGCTTTGAGGGCGCATGGAAACCCAATCCGACCACCTGGGACATGGGCTACCTGAAAGTGCTTTTCAAGTATGAGTGGGAGCAGGTCACCAGCCCGGCAGGTGCAATTCAATGGCAAGCCAAGAACGTCGCGCCCGAAGACATGGTTGTGGATGCACATGTTCCCGGGAAGATGCATGCGCCGCAGATGACCACCGCCGACATGTCTCTGCGGTTTGATCCTGCCTACGAAAAGATTGCTCGTCGCTTCCTTGCCCAGCCGGAAGAATTCGCCGATGCCTATGCACGTGCCTGGTTCAAGCTGACTCACCGGGATTTGGGCCCGAAGGTGCGCTACCTCGGCCCGGAAGTGCCAAGCGAAACGCTGATCTGGCAAGACCCCGTGCCGACTCGCGAGCATGCGCTCATTGAGATGCACGATGTTGTCGAATTGAAAGCCCGCATTCGAGCGAGCGGCTTGACTGTGACTGAGTTGGTCAGTACTGCATGGGCTTCAGCTTCGACTTACCGCGGCAGCGATATGCGCGGGGGAGCCAATGGCGCTCGCCTGCGCCTTGCGCCGCAAAGGGATTGGGCGGTCAATCAGCCTGCGCAACTGGCCAAAGTGCTGGCTGTGCTGGAAGGCATTCAAAGCAGCTTCAATCAGGGCGTGACCGCCGGCAAGCAGGTGTCGCTGGCTGATCTGATCGTGTTGGGTGGTGCAGCTGGCATTGAAATGGCTGCCAAGGCTGCCGGTCATGAAATCGTGGTGCCGTTCAAGCCCGGTCGCACAGATGCAAGCCAGGCGCAAACGGACATTGAGTCTTTTGCCGTGCTTGAACCGCAAGCTGACGGATTCCGAAACTGGCGCAAGATGGCCCTGAGTGTCTCACCGGAAGAGATGCTCTTGGATCGTGCACAACTGTTGACGCTGTCGGCGCCGGAAATGACGGTTTTGATCGGTGGTCTGCGGGTGTTGGGCGGTAATGTCGGCAATGCCGATGCAGGACTGCTGACGAAACGTCCGGGCCAATTGAGCAACGACTTCTTTGTGAATCTGCTCGACATGTCGACGCAATGGCGTCCGGTCGAGGACAACCTGTACGAAGGACGCGATCGCAAGAGTGGCCAGGTTCGCTGGACGGCTACACGCGTTGACCTCGCCTTTGGTTCGAACTCGCAGCTGCGTGCCTTGTGCGAGGTCTATGCGCAAGAGGACGGCAAGGCCAAGTTCGTCCGCGACTTTGTCGCTGCTTGGGACAAGGTGATGAACCTTGATCGCTTCGACTTGAAGTGATGCGTTCCGCGACGTTGGATGTGTCGACGTCGCCGCAGGTCCGCTCTGTTTGGGCGGACCTGCTCGCACTGCTGTGGCTGGCTCAAGTGGCATGCAGCACGGCGAGCGCCAAGCACCAACTCCAGCTGATGGGATATCGGCGAGCAAAGACAGCGTGTCGGATTCTGGCGGACGAACAGAAGCAGGTCTTACAGCTCGCGCTGAAGCTCAACGTTTGCCCCAGCGAGACCGAGCGGGCGCGCCGTATTGGTGAAATGGCGCGAGAGGCGACGTTCCCAGAGTGCCTTCGACGCATCTGCCAAGCGTACAGAGAACTGAAGGCGCTGCATGCCGACCGGCCTGGCTTGGCTGAGTGGTGTGATGGCCGATTGCGAATTCATGGTGCACAGATGCAATACATGGAATTCCCTGCGACCTATCTACCTGACGGGAATGTCCAAGAGATTTCACATGGTGCATGACGGGTAGCTGGGTCGCGTTTTTGCCGGTGAAAGATTGAACCCATAGCGCTTTAACAAGGCAAGCGCATGATCTTCAATGGCGGATATCGCTAACTGCTAGGCGGCACTTGTTTCCAAGTCGCATCGGTCCACTGTGGCTCGTTCGCGGGGACGCACGATTCGCCCCGAATTCTTGCAGTCCATGGGCAAGACGCCAGCGAAGGCATATAGGCCAAGTTTCAAGCCAACATCCATTTGACGCCGCAGCTTGGTGATTTGCTGCTGAATGATGGCATGCCGGCCTCTGAAGCCGGGTGTGAGTTGCAAGAGCCGCGGCAAATCGCTCTGAGGCGTACGTGGTGAGCTCAATCAGCCAGGAAGCTGGCGGCTGAGATGTCGAAGGCGTCCATCGCGCGCAAGACTTGACCCCGGGCATCCAGACGCAAGATGCGAAAGTCGTGCATCACTCGCCCGTCGTAGAGCCACCAGCGTATACCCAGGGTCTTGGCGACGAGATCCGTGTCGGCGCGCTTGCCGGTCAGGAAGTGCCAGTTGTCGCGCTTCATGCCGCGCATCTGGCGGTATTCTCGCCACAGGGCCGGTGTGTCGTGCTCGGGGTCGATGCTGATGATGAAGAAGCGTAGCTTCTGGCCACGACGGTCAGCTTCGACCTGGATCTCGGTTAACTTGCGCCAATTGACCGTGCAGACGAAACGGCACTCGCTGTACTCCATTGCCACAATGGCCGGCTGGCCAGCGAAGTCAGCAAGGATGTGTGGTCGCTCGTGCTCATCGACGAAGCGTCCAGGCAAGCGCCACAGCATCATGCCGCTATCTGGGGCGCTGCCGGCCACCGCTGCCGCCGGCAAGGCCAGCAGCAGGGCAGAAAGCAGCACGGCTTTGAGCCAGTGTCGGTGCATGGGCTGCTCAGTATTTCTGCAACACTTTGACGTCGGCCGAGGCTTTGGACACATAGCCAATGGCCCCTGGCGTGGACTTGACCGCGGCGATCACCTCAAGATCGCTTGTGCGTACGAGCGGCGGATTGATGCCTTCGCGGAAACCTTTCTTGGCCCAAATTGAAGCGTACTTTGCCGCGTCGACTTTGATCACCTTGGCGAGGAAGTCGGCTTGCGCAGCGCTGTTGTCCATCGGAGCGAGCTTGGCCCCGCCGGCGGTTTGTTTGTCGCCAACAAAGACCTCCCTGATTTCGTCCGCACTGAGTGTGACGTTGGCATTGGCGATCATGAAGACATCGCCGGCCTGAGCCGTTTGCGACAGCAGTAGTGCAGCGGTGAGGGCGGTGGCAAACAAAGGAGTGGGTTTGTGCACAGTCTGCTCCTTAGAAACGGATCGCGTACTGCGCGCGCAGCGAATTGACGGTGCCCAAGGGATTTGCGGCGTCCCGGTTGTTGTCCAACTGCACCTTCACGGCCGACCTTGGATCAAGGTCGTATCGCAATCCAATGCTGGCTTGACGGTAGGAGCTACCGCTCTCCTGCAGGGCGAAATAGGGGTCGGCGCCATCCAGCGAGGCCTTTTCGACACGGACAAAACCAGTCAGTCTGTTGGCTAGGCTGTAGCCGACTTGCATGTATGAGGCCCAAGAGCGATGCTTGCCACCGCCGATTGCGAAATCGCGGTTGTTGAAGCGATAGTACTCACCGATCAGCTCAAAGCTGTCGCCTTCCCAAAAACCGTAGCCGCCAAGGAATTGGGTGCGGGCTTTGCCCTGGGCGCTGCCGTTGGCATTTTCACCAGCGACCGTCTGGCGCATGCCATGCAGACCGAGAGTCAGGCCGGGTACTGCCTTCAGGCTCAAGCCAACATTGAAGCCGAGCATGGGGCTGCGGTTGTCATCACCGCTGGCATTGAAGTCCAGTACGCCTTCGCTGATGCGATTGCCGTTGCCGGTGTAGAAGTCGTAGTTCACGCGACCCAAATCTGTGGACGCCCGGCCGGTAACCCAGGCGCCGACTGTGTGTGCCGGCAAGATGCCACCTTGGTCTTCGAAAGCGATGAAGCGCGGCCGGGTGATCGCGGTCTGGATCTGCGCGCCGTGGTGGAAGGCGGTGTTCCAGTAGCCATAGGGGGTGTGGAAGCGACCGGCCCAGAGCACGAAGTCGTCGCTGAATGCGTAGCCGATTTGCAGTCGCTCGGCGTCTGTTGCCAGCGAGCCATCCTCGCCGTACTCGAAGGCCAGTTCAATCAAGCTGCGCACATTACTGCCGAACTGAGGGGTTAGGTAGATGTCCATCACACCGAGCGTGCTGCCACTACGCAGGCCATCGGAGCTCTTGTTGTGATGGACATGGCCGATATCGAGAAAGCCATGTAGGGGCACGCCTGTATCGGTGCCCTTGTTGGCGCTTGCAGTAGCGGCAGCTAGGTCGCGCACGCCTTGCTCCAGCGTTTCGATTCGGGCTTGGGCTACCGGGTCGGGTTGGACCGCCGGCTCTTTGGCGGGCTTCGCAGGCGCTACCGCCACCGTCGCCTTGGGCTGCTTTTCCAACTCGGCCAGGCGCTGGTTCAGTTGCTCAATCACTGCGAGGCTCTTCTCCAACTTGGTTTCAAGCGCCTTGATGCGCTCAGCTTCCTTGCCGTCTTTGGCGGCTGCGATAGCTGGAAGCGTGTAGGCGCTTGCCAAGGCGATGGCCAAGGCGCTCACGCGCAGTCGGGAGAGTTTCATTCGTGCTCCGTAGATGATGGGTTATGTGGGGTAAGCAGCCCTGTCTAACGGCAGGGGAGCGCCTCATGCGGACAGCAGCAGAAGCGGTCAAAGTGACCGATCTGGACGCGACGCATCCTAGGCAACAGGCTCACCTTTGTTTGTCGCATAAAACAATACTGTCCGCCAGTTTTTCGCAACTTCTGATACCGATTGTTGTAAATGTATGGAATCATTGTTTCCCTAAAATCGGTTGCCTCGGACTGGCTTCAATCCAGGTGTGCGCAAACCGAAGGCCTATCGAGCTGATCCAAGGAGGCGGAACTTTTGCAGGAATCAGGAGGTACGTCCTAAGTAGAGTCAGCATTCGAGCGCGTTCGATGAGGTCGTTTTGCGTGATCAGAGCTTCTCCCACGGTTGGCGCTGTTTTGTCTTTGAGCGGCCGCTTTCACGGTCGATTCAAGGTTGTCTATTTGGAACTAGCGAAGTCGTTTCAGGTTCGGGCGGAGATCGGCGCTTTCATGGTGCGGATTCCGTTGTTCGATCACGCTGAAGCTTCATTGGAGCTTGGCTAGAGGCGCCGAGATGCGCTTGGTCCCCTTGCTGTCCTTCGCTGCCGCAACAGTCGGACGCGACAGGGTTCTGGCCAAGGCGAAGGCCAGGGGGTTGGGAGAGTTTCATGCGGGCTTGATGGTTGACGGGTAGCGCAGCGCCAGTCCCTTTGTCTGTGCCGCGCCTCTTTCACCTGTCCGCATGTGGTGCCGAAAGGGCCTATCTGAACTGCGCTCATCCAAGGCAGATGGACGATTCCATAACGTTGACCCAGCAGGCATGGCTCCTATTTTCTCAAGCGACCGCACTTGCCATAGATCACGACCACAACCGCCAATTGAGGGACCCGTCTGCGTCTGACCGGGTGCCGCTTCATGTTTGCTTTTCGCGCTTCCCTCTGGTTGGAACCTGACCGGAAGTGGCGCTGCGCTCTAAATTGAGGAGTTTTAAATGCCGAGGGATGTTTCCAGGTCGGGTTCGAATCACCAAGGATTCAAGCGCTTGTTCTCGCCAGCGCTGCGCCTTATGCAGCGCTGCCAGTTTTCGGCCAAAGCCGCCATCATCAGCGCGGCCTTCTTGATTCCCATGCTGGTCTTGCTCAGTTCGTTCTGGCAGACCAAGCGTGAACTGATCGAGGCTACGCGTGTGGAGCGCAGAGGCGTTGAATACGTAGCCAAGCTGTTGCCTGTGCTGCGGCAAGCGCAAGTCCATCGCGATGCAGTGTTGCGTCAGAGCGTGAAAATGGCTGGCGGTGAAGTAGGTGGCGCCACGGCACTGACTCACGCGATCAAGGCGCTGAAGCCGCTGGATGCGCAGTTTGGCGCATCCTTCGAGACGGCCGAACCATTGGCAAAGGCTGAGCAGGCCTTGGCGAGCTTGCCGGGAAGCAGCGAGGGCCTCTTCAAGCTCTATGCTGGACATGCGAAGCATGTGGCTGGCTGGTCGCGGGTTCTGGGTGCGGTGGTGGATTCCAGCGGGTTGGTGCTCGACCCTGATCTGGATAGCTATTTCACGATGGACGCTGCCTTTCTGGTGCTCCCGGAATTGATCGAACACGTGAGCAAGATGGGCATTCTTTCGGCCACGAGTTCGGCCGCCGGACAGGGGGCTGATATTGCGGCGCAGGAGTTGGCGCGAATGGATGCGCTGATCGAACTGTTCGAAGCCCGCCTCATCGACGATGCCTCTAAAGTGGCCAAGGCCCGGACGGAACTCGCGGCTGTCTTGGACCTTGCCGAATTGCCAAAGCAGATTGCCAAGTTCCGCGATTTGGCCACCGATTCACCGGGCGCGGGTGGTGTGGAGCAGGCGCAGAAGGTCTCCGCCAGTGCGGATGCATTGGTCTCGCAACTCTGGAAGCTGCAAGGCAAGTACAACCAATTGTTGGCCGCCATGTTGGAAATGCGGGAAGCTGATTTGGGTGGCCGGCTGACATCGACCCTGGCGCTGGTGAGCGGCTTCATTGTGCTGGCGGCTTATCTGTTTTATGCCTTTGCTTTGGCCATGAATGCAGGCATGCGCGCGGTGACACGCGAGGTAATCGCAGTGGCCGATGGTGATTTGACGACAGCAGTCAAAGTGCGCGGTCGTGATGAATTGAGCCAGGTGCTGTTGCATATGCGCGATATGCAGCAACGTCTGTCCGGAACGCTGGGTAAGGTGCAGCGCTCAGCCGATCAAGTCGCTTCGGCCAGCCAGCAACTGACAATCGGCACATCAGATCTATCCAATCGTACCGAGCAGACCGCAGCGCAATTGCAGAAGACGGCCAGTTCCATGGAACAGATGCAAGTCACAGTGGCCAGCACTGCTGCAACGACTCGGGAAGCGGCCGCGCTTGCGGAGCGAAATGCCAGCGTGGCGTCGCGCGGCGGTGAGGTGATTGGCGAGGTCGTGGCGACGATGCAGCGCATTCAGTCTTCAGCCAACACCATCAATGACATCATCGGCTTGATTGATTCGATCGCGTTCCAGACCAATATCCTGGCGTTGAATGCGGCGGTCGAAGCGGCTCGTGCGGGTGAACAGGGCAAAGGCTTTGCTGTGGTCGCGTCTGAGGTGCGTAGTTTGGCCCAACGATCGGCCAATGCAGCGAAGGAGATCAAGGGGCTGATCGGCGTCAGCGTCGAGCAGACCGAATCCGGCGTGCGGGTTGTGCGTCAGGCCGGCGCGACGATGGAGGAGATTGTCTTGTCAGCGGGTCGAATAAATCAACTGCTTGCTGATATCGCTCGGGCTACCGCAGAGCAATCCATTGGCATCAGTCTGGTGAGCGAAGCGGTGGGCCAGCTGGATCAAATGACACAACAAAACGCGGCCTTGGTTGAGGAGACGCTGGCGGCCTCCAATACGATGATGGAGCAAGCGGCCGGGCTGGCTACTGAGGTGGGCACCTTCAAGCTGCCTGGATGAGAGACTCGCAGTCGCGAGGCAAGAAGGAGGCAGAAGTTCTAGTGTCTATTGGCAGTGCACAGCTGCGTCTTCGTCGAGCTGCGAGAGGAAGTTGCAGAGTCCTCGCCACCTTGACGGTCGAGTGACCAGCGACTGCGCTTAGACAAATACCCAGGCTTCGGAATGTGCGCCATTGGATGTGTCGCAGCATAGGTGTACGGATGTCGCCCCAGCGTGTGTGCGAAGGGCACCTTGATGACAGGTCTCACATTCGGGCTTGGGGTATGGGTTTGGTTTGTGTCGAAGTCCATGCCTTGGTGGTGCTTGCTGGCGCGTCTTCATCGACTTTTCCATCAGCATCAGGCTAGACATCGATGCCAGAGCTCCAGCCCGAACGTCACCGTTTATCCAAATGGGGCGTCTACGCTCGAAAGTGGCCAGGGATGGGCTTCGCCGGCATCCACCAGCTCTTCGACTTGGTGCAACTGCTAGTGCTGAATGACCTTACCAATACGCATCGCTGAGATGCTCGCTTAGTTCACAGCAGGAAGACCGAGCGCGTTCATTGTTTGTGTCGTCATCATCCCGGTGGTTGGCAAGTTCTTCACCGTCTGGAAGTTCGACAAGGCCTCCCGCGTTTCAGCAGTGAAGACGCCGTCCACGACCCCATGAAACAGGCCCAGGCGCTTCAATGCGATTTGCACACGCATGACTTGTAAACGGAGCTTCTCGCCTCGGGTCAAGTCTGGTGCAGCGCCCTCGTCTTGCTGAGCCGACGCCTTTGAGGCGCTTCCCAGTGGCTGCGCCGCCGCGGGGATTGGAGCCTTTGACTTCGTACCCTTCTGATCCGTTCCCGAGTCTTCAGGCACCAAGGAGTAAGACTGTCGCGGCGGCGGAGCCGGAGTCAGCGTCGGGGTGGGGGCTGGCGTTGGTACATAGTACGGTGGCGGACTTGGCGCCACCGACCCTGCACCAGACCCGGAGTAGTGCGAACTGTGGCTGGCGTGCGATCGGTGGCTGGAATGGGATCGGTGGCCAGCGAACAGGTTGTCCATCTCAAGGTTCAGCGGCCTCAGAGACACGGGCTTGGGTTCGAGTGGCGGGGGCGCGGATCCTGTCGCGGCCTCGGCATTGGCCTTTGAGCCGAGTAGCGGGGCACTGGCGATGAAGAGAGCCAGGGTATGAATGAATTTAGACATGTGCGCCTCCAAAAACCTGCACAGGGACGGGCTTGATGCCCGTTCGATAGAGTGAGCTCTTGTCCCAGACGAAGAAGCCTGCACACGCTCCTTTGAGTGCGCAGCCTTCGCAAGCGGGCGTGTAGTCGTTCTTCCAGTCTGAAATGCTTCGAGCTGCGAATCGCCGCAGTGGATCGGGTACTTTGCAAAGAGGCATGTTCATCAGGACTGGGCGTATGCCGCTATGCACCAAGTTCTGGACGGCGACACCCAATTCGTCGGCATATTCAGTGACGTCGACGAGGCACGCTTCCTGGTTGGCCAACGCAAACCCGATCGGTTCCGTGGCCATCAAGGCTGCCGCTTTAACAAATGGCAAGCTGTGCCCTACAAAACGGGCCCATTGCTCAAGATGCTCAATCACGGGCTTCACCATCACGGTTCGGAGCTGAATGCCTTGGCCGAATTGCTGAAGATTGAGCAGCCCCGAGAGCGTTTCGTCGAAGGCTCCGGCGGACTGCACGACGAAATCATGGACTTCATCGTTGCCTGCATACAGCGGGATAAGCCAGTTGGTACGACCAGGTGGCAGTCCGCTGAGGAGGGCCTCCGCCACCTGGTCATCGCCAAGACAGCGGCCGTTCGTGAGCACCTCCACTTTGGTATCCGGCCACCGCGAATGGATGCAATCGAGGAGTTTTCGCAGCCGCACTGGCTGGAGCGTCGGTTCCCCGCCGGTGATCCCGACCACTTCCGGCGCTACGGACACCAGCTCGACAATGCGCTCTGCCTCAGTGAAAAGCCACCTGTCGTCCTCTGAAGTTGGTGGTTGCGAGCACATCAGGCAGCGGCTATTGCACTGATTGGTGACGAACAGAGTGTGATGGCGGTCGCTCGGGCGAAAGCAGACGACGGCGCGGGAGCTACCCTGCGCCAGTTTCACAATGTCTCCGACCTCGAGGGAGCCGAGCGCACCCGGTTCCTGAGCTGAAGCTCGCGTTCGAACTTCGATGGTGATAGGGCCTGTCCAGTTCGACCCACTCAATTGAGCCAGGTCAGGGTCGATCCGGTCCACCCTGAACATGCCAGAGGCATGTGCTTCAGTCGTTAGGTGCACATTCCGCATGACTACGAGCCCTGTCCGGCCGGACTTGCCCAGGCATGAAAGACCACCTCTGCGCTGCCCACGCATTCCCGGGTCGCAACCAGTCTTTGCAGCATCTCGCCAAAGAGTGCTTTGCTCCTGAGGCAGTGCTCAGTGCTGGCCGTTGGCCGAGCAGTGCCACTCAATGATGCTGCATCGACAGGGCTGGGAGCGCAATGGTGCTTGAACGAACAGGCCTTGCAGGCCTGATCAGCATCGGCGGAGCCTTCACGGGCGATGCGTTGAGCGGCTTCGCTTGCCAGCAAGGTGGTGAGAGGCGTACCGATGAGTCCCATCCGGAAGCTGGTGTCACCCGCTTCAGCGAGCATCCGCGCCTCGTCGCTTGGGTAGACATGCCCGTCGTAGTTGTAGACCAGCACGGCGCTGCCGGCTGCGTTCGGGCTTTGCAGGTCCACATAGCCCGCGTCGAAGCTGCCAATCAGCTTGTTCAATACGAGGCTCGCGTGGACTTCCCGGATGGGCACTCCCCTGTCGTTCCACCAGAGAATTCGGTCGAGCGCTCGTCGGTAGAAAGCCATGAAGGCGTTTGTGGTGTATCCCAGCAATCCAAGGTTGCGGCGCGCAAATCCGTAGTGGCTGAGCGGGCGAAGGAAGATCTCGTGCAGCCCGAGCGACACATATTCATCAACGATGTCCTCAGGATGATCAAGGCTGGTCTTGGTGGTTGTCATCAAGGCAGAAATGCTCTCGCTGCCCAGTACCTCGACAGCCAACTTGATGCCAGCAACCGTGCGATCGTAGGAGTCACGACTTGGAATAGGGCGGTTCTTGTTGTGCAGCCAGGCGGGCCCGTCAATGCTTGTCGATAGCTTGACGTCGTACTGGGCAAAGTATCGGCACATGTCGGCCGTGAGTTGGTGGAGCGTCGAGGCGATGACGAAGCGAACGGGGCGTCCTCGGCGATTGTGGTGATGTGCCAGCGCTTCGATTCCGAACTCAACAAGGTCGAATCGATTCAAGGGGTCGCCCCCTTGGAACTCGACAGTGAGGGTGCTCGCGCCGCTGTCCATGATGGTGTCACAGGCCATCAAAAGTTGATCCTGCGTGAGCGAAAAGCCTTCTGAATCGATTGCGCGGCTGACCTGGCAATACTGGCAGCTGTGCGCGCACTGCAGGGTTGGGACAAGAATATGTAGTTCCGGCCCGTTGGCGGCGATCGACCGCTTCGCACTCAGTCTGGCGGCATACAGGCGATCCAGGCCTGGGCTGTTTCCAGCGCTTTTCAACACGTGCCTGGACTTGAGCTCGCGGACCGTGGCTGCTGGAAGGCCGGCGGGATCCCGTAGAAGTTGTTCGACTTCAATCGGGGACAGGAAGACCACTTCCCCAACCGGGGACAGGCAGGCCATCAGGGTTTCGTTGATCTGATGTACTTCGAAACTGCGGATCTCTGGCGCATAACCTCCAAACTTCACGGGGACACTCCCTTCTTGCTGGTGTTTGAGTATTCAAGAGTAGCGTCGACATGGTCGAAGGCTTCTTCATCGAAATCCTGTAAGGGCTCGTCGATGTAAAGCCTCATCCGGTGGCACCTCGTGAGTCAACTGGACGCGGACGATCCGCGGAGAAATTGGCTAGGCTGCGGTCAAGACTAGCGTTTTCGTCGGCGTACCTGCTGTCGCGAGACTCGTCGACATAGCTATCACGGGATGTGGAGCGTGGCTTTCGATGAATAGCCTTGGTCGCAACGGCCTGCGATCTGCCGCCAACTTGGCCCCATCCTGAAAGATGCAATTGGCTGATGGATCCCATGTGTTTGGGTTGATGGTCTCAAGCACCTGGCTGCTCCTGTAGGGCGTTTGACTCAGTGGGTTCTCTCGGCTTGAGTTCGAGTGCGTACCGAACACCAGCGCTTTGCTCAGGTGAGGTTGGTCCAAGAACGCTCTTGCGACCATTGGCATAGAGACAAGCTCTGCTCAATTGGATAGATTCTCGTAGACCAAGATTTGCCTGGAAATTCCGTGCAACTCCGTCTACCGATTGTCGCGCATTTATGGAATCATTGTTTCCCAAAATAAGGTGGCGCATCGCTTGCCTTGAATCAAGGGTGCGCAAGCCGATGGCCTATTGAGCTGATGCGGGGTAGGACCAATTTCAGGAGCCAGGATGTACGTACTAAACAGAGTCAGTATTCGAACCCGTTTGATGGCGTCATTTTGCGCAATTGCAGCTCTGCTTGCGATTAGCGCTGTTTTGTCTCTGTCCTTGATCGATCAGGTTCACGGTCGACTGAAGACTGTCTATTTGGATCGAACGAAGGCGATCCAGTCTCTGGCGGAAATCAACTACCTCATGGTGCGCAATCGAGTTCTCGTTCTCGACATGCAACAGAGGCCAGATCAAGAGAACTTGACAAAGCGAAGCGTTGAGATCTTGAGCAACGTCGAGCGTGTAGGGAAGGCCTGGGACGCGTACAAATCTACAGCGATGGCCCCGGACGAAGAGCGTTTGGCTGCGCAATTCATTGCTGTGCGCTCGCGTTACGTGAAAGAAGGAATACTGCCAGCGATGCGGGCGATGCAAGCTGGCAAGTTGGAAGAGAGCTTGAAGGTCTATTCAGACGCTATTCATCCAATTGCACCCATGGCGCAGAAAGCATTGGATGAATTGATCTTGCTGCAAACCGATGTAGCGAAGAACGAGTACGAGCAAGCAACGGAGGACCGTGCTACAGCGATGAAGCTGACGATTGGTGCTTCGTCCATCGGTATCGCGGCTGCACTCTGCTTCGCTTGGCTGGTTACACGCTCCATCACCAAGCCTCTAGCGCTGGCCATTGACTTCTCTGAGCAAATCAAAAACGGAAATCTACGAGCCCGAATTGACAACGTCACCAGTGATGAGCTGGGTGTGCTGTCTCAGGCGCTGCGCGAGATGCAAGGGGCACTTTCTGGCTTGGTACTCAGCGTGCGAGAAAATGCTCACAGCGTCGCCACTGCAAGTGTTCAGATCGCCCTTGGAAACTCTGATCTCAGTCAGCGCACTGAAGAGCAAGCCAGTGCGCTGGAGCAAACGGCGGCCACCATGAGTCAGTTGGATGCCGCGGTTCAGAACAATGCGAACAATGCGAGGGATGCGAATGAGCTGGCCCATGCGGTGGCCAAGACTGCGATCCGTGGCCGCGAGGTCGTTGGTGAAGTCGTATCGAGCATGGGTGAAATCAGCTCGGCCTCCGCCCGCATCTCTGAAATCATTGGCACCATCGATCAGATCGCCTTCCAAACGAACATCCTGGCGCTCAATGCCGCTGTGGAAGCCGCTCGCGCAGGGGAGCAGGGGCGTGGCTTTGCCGTGGTTGCGGGTGAAGTCCGGGCTTTGGCGCAAAGGTGCGCAGCCGCCGCGAAGGATGTCAAAACACTGATCGGTGCGAGTGCAGTTTCCGTTGAAAAAGGAACGTCGATGGTTGAGCACGCAGGCTCAACCATGGCGGAGCTGTTGCATTCGATTGAAATCGTTACATCGAGGGTAGCCGGCATTGCGGCAGCAAGCGTGCAACAGGCGAATGGCATTCGACAGGTCAGTGAAGCCATCAGTCAGATGGACCGAGTTACGCAGCAAAACTCTGCATTGGTCGAGCAATCGGCCGCCGCAGCTGAAAGCTTGAAACATCAATCTAGCCAATTGGTGGACGCTGTCGCTCGATTTCAAGCGTAAGGGGTGGGTGCTTGTCAGCCATCAAATCCAGAGCAAGGTGGCAATGGTCAGATGCGGTTGATTTTGATGGTGCAGGCCCTGCCAGACGAGATGGTTTCCCGGAAGAAGGGGGCAATGGACTGTTGCTGCTTCTTCTGCTCGTCGGTTGCGCAGTATGCAGCTGGTCCTTCTTGCCTGCGCCATGCTTGGAGGTCAGCTATTCGATGGTGCCGCTACTTTTCGGCTCCCCGCTCGCAGCTGGCCCAGTGTCAAGGGTCTCTGTCATATCAAGTACCTTGGCGAGAGAGTGGTTCTGCTCGAGTCTTACCTTGTGGTCTCGGGCTACTGTTGGGCCTGAAGTGCATTCAGTCCCTTGGCCATCGCCCTTTGCCTCCTGGGTCGGCGATCCGCAGAACTCAGATGTGGGGACGTGGTTCTAGGGATGCATAGAGACCGCATGTATTTGTCGGGCAGTTCATCTTCTGATCCCAAAGGATGAAAGAGCGGAGTTCCTATGTATGAGCAGCCATGGGTTGAGAGTTCGATGGACGACGAGCCTCAGTCGGGCGACAGATAGCACCTTGCTCTCTGGGCCTTTGGGCGCTAATCGCAGTGCGGGAGGTAGCTGTGACGTCGGCGCTCGAGTCAAGCAAGGAGACGCTGGCTGCAGCTTCGTGACTGCGTTGTCTGCAATAGCTCCTGCAATGAGAGGTGTACTCAGTGCGCAGGCAGTCATGCAGAAATATCGCCTTGTCGAAGTGTTTGGTTCGACAGCTCATGATCGACGTTCAAGCAGTACGACGCTCTCTTTGAGCAGGTGTGCGCTTCAGTTCAGATCAACCATGCGTCGAAGGACTGGCCTTACAGAAAGTGAGGCTTTGTCCATTGCTGCGGTGACGGATGCTGCATTTGGATTGAACCTTTTGTTGCTCGTCTGGAACTCAAGGGTTTTCGAGGACAAGAATGTTGAAGTGGCCCAGCTCCAAAAAAATGCGTGAGGATGCCCCGGTTGATGGTCGAACGCCGTCGGCTGAGTCCGCGGAGTTGGCGCTGCTGGAGTCCATTAAGCGTGGACGGCGGAGCGAATTTGACGTCCTCTACCGGATCTATCACCCCCGGTTGTGGCGATTTTTAGCGCACATGATGCGCCGCCCGGAAGCGATCGAGGAGGTGTTGAATGACACGATGATGGTTGTTTGGCAGCGCGCTGAGAGCTTTGACGGGCGCAGCAAGCTGTCGACATGGATTTTTGGTATCGCCTACCGCAAGGCGCTGAAGGCATTGGCTAGGCAGGACTTGCCGGTGGACGACGGAAGCGTTGATGAGCCGATGGATCCCGGGCCAGGACCGGAGCAGCGTTTGGATCTCGAGCAACTGCGTGGTCGGCTGCGTGAAGCAATGGCAGAGCTGTCGCCCGAGCATCGGACGGTTGTGGAGCTCTGTTATTTCCATGATATGGCCTATGCCGAAATTGCTGATGTGGTGCGCAGTCCGCCCGAGACCGTGAAAACGCGAATGTTTTACGCTCGGCGGCGGCTACGTCTGCTGTTGGACGACTTGGCCGGGCGGCAAGGTGAATTGTGATGAGCGTGGTCGTACACATGGAAAAAGATGAACACGTGGCTGTGCAGGCCCTGCTGCCCTGGTTTGCGCGCGGCAAGCTCGGGGAGGCTGATTTGAAGCAAGTGCGGCAACATTTGTTGCACTGCCAGGCTTGCCGCAATGAGTTGGCTGCTGAGCAACCCATGCAGACGGTGCTGGCCGTTGCGGGAGCTCAAGGTGATTGCGGTGATGTCGAGGTGGGCTTAGCCAAGATGCACGCACTGATGCGGCCTGCCAAGTCGACGGCATCTACGGTGCCGCGGTGGATTGCTTGGGTACTGGGCCTACAGGGGGCGGCGATTGCCATGTTGCTGGGTTTGTGGCTGCAGGCGAGCCCGGCTGAGTCGGTCTATGAAGGTCTGTCGGCTTCTAACAGCGTGCCTGTTGTTGCGGATGCATTGGTCATGTTCAAGCCCGAGACGAGTGAACGCGCCGTGCGTAAGTTGCTGCTGTCCGAGGGGGCTAGTGTTGTAGGTGGACCTACTGAAACCGGCGCTTGGTTGTTGCGCGTTGATGCGAAAGGCCTCGCTGCACTCCGCAAAGCGCCTATCGTTGCGCTTGCAGAGTCACTGCAACCGAGACCGCCGCGATGAGGGCTTGGCGGAGCACCCTTGTTTTGTGGGCCTGTTGGTTGCTTGTAGGCGGTGCGTGGGCGCAAGGAAATTTGCAAGCGGACGAAGCGCGACGTCAAGTGCTTGTCATGCTGCAACTTCCCAAGGCGCATTACCGTCCGGATGGTAGCTACGCTGGTACGTATGGCGAAGGCGTGGGCCGGCAGTCGCGCCGGCATGTGGCTCAGGCCTTGGCCCGTACGCATGGGCTGGAGATGCTCAGCGAGTGGGCGATGCCGCTGGCTGGCGTGGACTGTTTTGTCATGCGTCTGCCTGAGGGTGATCCTCGCTCAGCGAATGAATCGGCTCAGAAGGTGGGGGAAGACCATCGAGTCGCCTGGGCTCAAGCGGTGAGTCTCTATGAAGCGCAAGGCCTAGCGTCAGTGAGTCAAAGGGAGCCGCTCTATACGGCGCAGCCCGCAGCCCAACAGTGGCAACTGGCTGAGTTGCACAAGCTTGCCACCGGCCGTGGCGTGCGCGTGGCGGTTGTGGATAGTGGCGTCGAGACGCGTCATCCGGATCTTGCTGGACAGATCGCCTTCAGCGAGAACTTTGTCGACGACCGGCCTCTGCAGGCGGAAGCTCATGGCACTGCGGTGGCCTCCATCATTGCGGCGAGAGCTGACAACGGCGCCGGCATCGTCGGCGTAGCGCCACAAGCTCGGCTGTTGGCATTGCGCGCCTGCTGGCAGGCACCGCGGGATCAGACGCTGTGCACAAGCCTTGGCTTGGCCAAGGCCTTGCATGCGGCGATCCAGCATGGCGCGCACATCATCAATATGAGCCTGGGTGGCCCTGATGATCGCTTGCTGGCGCTATTGCTGGACCAAGCGCAGGCGCGTGGCGCCACCATCGTTGCGGCGCAATCGATGCGGGGCGGGCCATTTCCGGCCAGCCATCGAGGTGTGCTGGTCGTTGGCAGCGCACCGCCCGGGCCGGAAGGAACTTTGTTCGCGCCGGGGCGTGATGTGCCCAGCGCCGCACCGGGCGGTGGCTGGACAGTGGTGACGGGTTCGTCCTTTGCGGCCGCGCATGCCTCAGGTTTGCTGGCGCTGGTGCGTGAATTGGATGCAAAAGCTCAGCCCTTGGATGTGTTGAAGGCGACGTTGATCACCGACAAAGGCCGCATCGACGGTTGTGCGACCTTGGCGCACCATGCTGGGCGCCGTGGGCCCGTGTGCCTTGCGCTGGGGCAAACTTCCGACTGATGTTCTCCGCGCGCTTGCTTCGTTTGACGCTCTTGATTGTCTCGCTGCTCGGTGTCACCGGGCCGGCGTGGTCCGATCTGGGTGGGACCTTGTCTATGCAGACCGATGCAAGGAATCGAGGCATGTCCTACAGCAGCAATCGGCCAAGCGTTCAATTGGGTCTGGCGTGGGATGGCGACGCAGGCTGGTATGGCGGCGTACAGATGGCGCAAGCGCGTTTTACCGCAGGCCGGCAGGGCGCCTGGCTGCAGGGCTACAGTGGCCGGGTCTTCGCGATCCTGCCGGGGCTCGACGCAGAAGTAGGTGCCCTGGCCCACACGTTTCACCGGGCAGGACCTTATGACTTCTATGAGGTCTACGCAGGGCTGTTGGGCGAGCGCTGGAGCGTGCGTTTTTTCCACTCGCCGGACTACTATGGCAGCGGCAACCGCAGTGCCTATGCGGAGTTCAACCTGCGGTGGCCACTCGCAAATGGGGTTGCTGCAATTGGCCATGTCGGTGTGCTGGATGGGCGCGGAGGGCGGATCCTGTCCTATGTCGGGTCGCATGGACCGACTCGCGTGGACCTTCGCCTCGGCGCGTCCTGGCAGCTTGGCGCCAGCAGCGACTTGCAACTCGCTTGGGTGTCAGTCAGCCGTGGCGGGCCCTATATCTGGACGGATTCGAGTCGTCGCCAAACTGCGGTGCTCGGACTCACGACTGCCTTTTGATTATTTGCAGATCCTGCCGCCTGTCGTTCATTTCACCTCGCCTTGAACCTGACCTCGCCGGACGGGTACTCACCGGGCAATGAGTGCCAAGAAAGGGCGGACATGAGGAAAGCTTCCAAGGTGATGTTGTACGGGCTATGCGCTGCATTGGCGGCCATCGCCGGTTGTGGTGGCGGCAGCGGCGAAGGTCTAGATGCCAATGGCAGGCCGATCGGTGAGGGCGACGATCCAGCGGGACCGATGACGGCCAAGTTCAGCTCCATCCAGTCCCATGTGTTCACGCCCGCCTGCACGGCTTGCCATTCCGGGGCTGCAGCGCCTCGCGGTTTGCGCTTGGATGCGAGCAACAGTTTTGCGATGCTGGTCGGCGTGTCTAGCGGAGGTGTGCCAGCGCTCAAGCGCGTGGCGCCAGGTGATGCGGACAACAGCTACTTGATTCACAAGCTCGAGGGCCATCAGGCTGTCGGAGCTCGCATGCCCCTGGGTGGTCCCTATCTGGACGCCCAGACCATCGGGCTCATTCGTCAGTGGATCAACAACGGAGCACAAAAATGAAGGCCTTTCGATTGCTCATCGGTATGGCTTTTGCGCTGCTGTTTTCAAGTGTCAGTGCCGAGCCCTACCTCGCCATTCGAAGCGGTCTCAAATGCGCCGCTTGTCATGTGAATCCCACCGGCGGAGGGCTGCGCAATGCCGTTGGTAATGCATTCGTTCAAGGCGCCATCCCGGCTACTTCCTTGCCCGAGGCGCTTCAGGGTTGGAATGGATCGCTGTTCGATGACCGCCTGCGCCTGGGCGGCGATTCGCGTAGCGCTACGACGCGTACCTCAGTCTCTGGTCAGCCCGTGCGCAGCGTTGGCGGCACCGAGCAGGTGCGGCTGTATGCCGACGTGCAGCTCATCAAGGACTATCTTGGCGTGTACCTCGATCAGCAGGTTGGACCCGGCAAGGCTGAACGGCAGGAGGCCTACGTGCGGCTGCAGACGCCAGGTCTGGGCTGGTACGCCAAGGCCGGCCAGTTCTACTTGCCCTTTGGATGGCGCCTTCAGGACAACCTGACTTTTGTGCGCCAACTGAGCGGCGTGAGCATGACCGTGCCCGACAAGGGGCTGGAGTTGGGGCACGAGAGCGATGAGTGGTCGATTCAGTTGGTGCGAAGCAATGGCCCTGGCAACACGGGTGCTTCTAAGGGGCACCAGACCACGGCCCAAGCCACCTGGATGCAACCCTGGGGCCGTCTAGGTGTCGCTGCTGCTCAGGTCAAGTCTGCGGCAGGGGCGCGCCAGGCCTATGGTCTGTTCGCGGGCACGACGACGGGGCCGGTGGCCTGGTTGGCCGAAATCGACCTGGTCAGCGATGCCGGATATCCGGAGGGCAAGCGTCGTCAAGTTGCCGCGCTACTGGAAGCCAACTGGTTGGTGCGGCAGGGCCATAACTTGAAGTTCACGAGTGAGCATCTCGATCCCGACCGCCGCGTGGCTCATGACGACAAAGTGCGATATAGCCTCGTGTATGAGTACACGCCCATCGCCTTCTTGCAGCTGCGCATGGGCTATCGGAAGTTCGGCGGCATCCCGCAGAACGCAATCGACAACCGGCGACAGAGCTTCGTCGAGCTCCATGGCATGTTCTGAAATCTTCTTGGAGCGTCGGACAGAAATGGCCGAGCCGCTCACCAAGCTGTCTTTGGCGACGATCTACTTCACCGAGCGTTGCAACTCGCGCTGTGTGAGCTGCGACTATTGGCGGCACGGTCGACGAGACATCGAGCTTGCGACCGTGCAGCAGATGCTGCCGGGGCTGCGTGAGTTCGGCGCGCAGACCGTGCTGGTCTCTGGTGGCGAGCCGCTTCTGCACCCGCAATGGGCTGAGATTTCTGCACTGCTGAAATCTAGCGGGCTCAATTTGTGGCTGTTGACAGCGGGCCTGAGTCTTGCCAAGAACGCAGCTGAGGTTGCAGGGCTGTTCGAGCAGGTGACCGTGTCCTTGGATGGCAGCACGGCCGCGAGCTATTCAGCCATCCGCGGGCTGGATGCCTTCGAGGCGGTCTGCGCCGGCATCCGAGCCCTGGTGCGCGAAGGTGTGCCCGTGGGGTTGCGCGTGACGGTGCAGCGGCGCAATGCCAGCGAGCTGGGCGATCTGGTTCGGCTCGCGCGCAAGTTGGGCGTGGGCGGGATTTCCTTCCTGGCTGCGGACGTCAGTCATGGCGAGGCCTTTGGTCGCCATAGCGAAGTCGCCGAGGGTGTCGCCTTGCGCCCGGAGGACTTACCTGTGCTTGTCGCGGCCCTTGATGCGCTGGAGCGAGACCATGGCGATGACTTCGACAGCGGCTTTATCGTCGAGACGCCGGCCAAGCTGCGCCGGATCGAGGCCCACTACCGGGCCCTGCTCGGCCAGGGCGAAGCACCGCCGGTACGCTGCAATGCACCCGAGCACTCGATCGTCGTTGAAGCAGACGGCGGACTGAGACCTTGTTTCTTCATTGCCGGCCCTACCCAGCTTGGCGAAGCCGGATTGAGCGAGGGATTGAACGCCGCCTCCATGCGCCACTTGCGCGCGGGCATCCGCGCTGGCCTGCGGCCCGAGTGTCGGAATTGCGTGTGCTCCAAGTGGTTTCCGACATGAGCCGCTTCGCCAACGAAGCGGCCTACGACCTCTGGGCCGAGAGCTACCCGCCGCTGCCGCACAACCCGCTGATGCGCGCCGAGCAGAGCGCTGTGCTGAGCCTGCTGCCGGAGGTGAATGGCCGGCGCGTGCTGGACCTGGCTTGTGGCAGTGGGCGCTATGGCCTTTGGCTTCAGCCTCGCGGCGCAAGCATGATTGTCGGTACCGACTTGTCCTCCGGCATGTTGGCGCGTGCGCCACTGGCCCACCGTGTGCGGGCCGATATGGGGAGGCTGCCCTTCACGGCGGAAAGTTTCGATGTCATTGTGAGCGGGCTCGCCGTCGGCCATGCGCCCAGCCTCAACGCGTGGATGACAGAGGCCGCTCGCGTGCTCGCTCCCGGTGGCCACCTCGTGTATTCCGACTTCCACCCGGCGGCCGCGCGTGCCGGCATGACCCGCAGCTTCACCGACGCTGCCGGTGAGCGCCATGAGCTGCTGCATGCCCTTTATGAGCTCGATGCCCACCAGGCGGCAGCGGAGCTGGCCGGCTTGGTGTTGGAGGCCAGCCGCGAGGTTTGTGTCGGGCGTGAGCTATGTGAGCCCTTCACGGGCTCCGAGGCTTTCTATTCACGCTGGGCGGGGCTGGCTGTTGTTTTGGCCTTGAGGCTGATGAAGCCGTGAGCTTTCACTTCTTCAATGCGGCCCACGGCATGAGCCTCAGCACGGAGGGTGGCTTCATTGCTCGCGGGGCGGGGGGCTTGCGTGTGGACCTCGGCGGTGCGCGCTTGCTGCCCGGCCTGATCAACGCCCACGACCATTTGCAGCTCAACGGCGCACTGCCGCGCCTGAAGTTTCGCGAGGGCTATCGCAATGCGAGCGAATGGATTGCCGACATCACCCCTCGCTTGTCGACCGACCCGTGCCTGCTTGAGCACCGATCCAGGCCGCGTGTAGAGCGTTTGCGTGCAGGCGGACTGAAGAACTTGCTGAGTGGCGTGACGACTGTCTTGCATCACGACCCGCGGGATCCCGTGCTGGACGAGCCCGGCTTTGCGGTCGACGCGCCGGCGCCTGGCGGATGGGCGCATTCTCTGGCGCTGGACGGCGATGAGGCCGTGCGCGCTTCGCATCAGGCGACGCCGCTCGGTCAATCCTGGATCATCCATGCGGCCGAGGGGATCGACAGCGCTGCGGCGCTGGAGTTTGATCGGCTCGAAGCTCTGGGCTGCATCACGCCGGGCACGCTGCTGGTCCACGGCCTGAGCCTGAGTGCCGCGCAGCAAGACCGTCTTGTTCAAGCGGGCTCTGCTGTCGTCTGGTGTCCAGGCTCCAACTTGCATCTGTTCGGCCGGACGCTGGACCCCGAAGGCTTGTTTCAACAGGGTCGGCTGCTGTTGGGCAGCGACTCGCGCATCAGCGGCGGGCGGGATCTTCTGGCGGAGCTGGCCCTGGTGCAAGAGCTGACGGGCTGGCATGACGAACGCTTGGAGACCTGGCTGACCGAAGGTGCCGCCCGCTTGCTGGGCTTGAGCGATCGCGGTCGACTGGAAGCCGGCTTGCGAGCTGACCTGATTGCCTTGCCGCCTGGACTGCCACTGGCGCAAGCGACCCGTGCCGACCTGCGCCTTGTCGTCGTGGCCGGGCAGGCGCTCTATGCCGATGCCGATCTGGGCGAGGCGCTCCAGCTGGCGCCGGTGCGCGTGGACGGCCGCGCCAAGGCCCTGGCTCGGCACCTTTTCGCCCCTGAGCCTGGGCTGGAATTGTTGAACCCTGGGACCTCTGTATGAAGCGCGTGCTGCTGATCAACCCTCGCATCACCTCGAATGCGCGCTTCCCTCTCGCTGTCATGCATCTCGCTGCGGCGCTGAGGGGCCGTTATGCCGCGCGCATCCTCGACGGCAACCTTGACCCCAATGTGCCTGAGGTGGCCGCTGCCGCGGTGCGCGAGGGTGGCTATGCCGCCGTGGGCCTGTCGGTGATGGGCGGGCCGCAACTGCCGGCGGCGCTGGCCGTCTCACGCGCCATCCGCGCCGTGGCACCCGAACTGCCCATTGTCTGGGGCGGCTATTTTCCGACGCTGTGCACGGACGCCACCTTGAACAGCGATTGCGTGGACTACGCCTTACGCGGCCAAGGCGAACAAGGCTTTGTCGAACTGCTGGATGCGCTGACCCAGGGCCAGCCGCTGGGCGAGGTGGCCGGTCTGTCTTGGCGCCGCGAGGGGGAGATCGTGCACAACGCCGACCGTGCCTTCTCGACCGCGCCGCTGCAGCTCGAGCTCAGCTATGACGAGGTGGATGAACCGCAGCGCTATCTGGGCCCGACCTACCTCGGCCACCGCACCACGGGCTATCAGGCGGCCCTGGGCTGTCGCTATCGCTGCACATTCTGTGGCGTGGCCGCCATGTTCCGTGGCAAGACGGCTTTGCCCGAAGCCGAGCGCCTGGAGCGGGATCTGCGTAGGCTGCAGAGCCGCTTCGGTGCCGACTCGGTGCAGTTCTACGACCACAACTTTTTTGACCGAGAGGTGGAGATGGCTCCGCTGCTGGAGGTCCTGGCACGCGTGCAGATGCCGTGGTGGTGCTATGCCCGCGCAGACGCGCTGCAGGGCCTGTCCGCTGCCTCTTGGGCCCAGGTGCGGCGCAGCCGGCTGCGCATGGCCTATATCGGGGCCGAGTCGCCCAGCGACAGCATGCTGCGCGATATGCGCAAGGGAACGCGCTCTGACCAGACCCTGGCCGTCGTCGAGACCTGCCGCGCCAACGGTGTGGTGCCCGAGTTGTCCTTCATGCTGGCGCCGCCGCACGACCCCGAGGGTGAGACGGAGAAAACCTTTGACTTCATCCGTCAGGTCAAGCGCCTGCACCCGCAGGCCGAGATCATGTTGCACATCCACACGCCGCTGCCGCCGCGGCGGCTGGGTGAGGGTCGCTGGACGCCGCGTGACCCGGCACTGCCCAAGGGCTTTGTGTTCCCCGACAATGCCGATGCCTGGGCGCAAAAGGAATGGGTGGACTACTGGTGCCACAAGGACGCAGCCTGGCTCAGCCCTGCCTTGCGCGAGCGCATCCGCGACTTCCGAACGGTGCTGGGCTGCCGCTTCCCGACGCTGACCGATATCCGTGCGCCCGCTTGGCAGAAGACGGCCCTGCGCGCCGCTTCGGCCTGGCGCTACCGGACGGCCCATTACGATCGCCCGCGCGAGCTTCGCTGGCTGGAGCGCGCCGTGAAGTTGTGGGATCCCCAACTGAATGCACTGTGATGGCGCGGATCGTTCAGATCAGCTTCCATCGTGACCCGCAGGGGCGGGCGCCAGCGCAGCTGCTGCAGGACTGGCCGACCGTCCCTCAACTCGCTGAGGCAGCAGCAGGTGCGGGCGCTGACGTGCTTGTCGTACAGGCCTGTGCTGCTGTGGAGCAGCTGTGGCAAGGCGGCATTGGCTACCACTTTTTGCCCTGCGACAGCGAGCCGGAGCGACTGGCCAAGCTGCTCGATCGCCTGCGACCCGAGCTGGTGCATGTCCAGGGCCTGGGCTTTGTCCAGCAAGTGAGTACGCTCGCTTCCCTGGTCCCGGGCCGACCCATCGTGCTGCAGGACCGCGCCGATGCACCGCCGCGTCCCTGGCGTTGGCCGGCGTGGCGGCGCGCGCTGAAGTCGGCCCGCGGCCTGATGTTCTGCGCGCGCGAACAGGCCTTGCCCTTTCGCCGCCGAGGCCTGATCGCTGCGGACACGCGCATCTACGAAGTCCCCGGATCGAGCTGCGCCTTCGAAACCCGCGGTCCGGCAGCTGCGCGCGCCGACGCCCTGCTGGCTGGTGAACCCTGCCTGCTGTGGGTGGCGCACCTGGATCGCAACAAGGACCCACTGACCGTGCTCGACGGCGTGGCCTTGGCCGTGCCGCGTCTGCCCGGCCTGCAGCTGTGGCTCTGCTATGGCCGATCACCGCTGCATGACGCCGTTCGTGAGCGCATGCGTGACCCCTTGCTTGCCGGGCGTGTGCATCTTCTGGGTGCCCAGCCGCATGCGCGGATCGAGACATTGATGGCCTCGGCCGACATCCTGGTCCAGGGTAGCCACCGCGAGGCCACCGGCTACAGCGTCATCGAAGCCCTGGCCTGCGGGCTGGGCGTGGCGGTGACCGACATCCCGTCCTTCCGGGCGCTTACCGGCGGTTGTGAAGCCGCACGCCTATGGCCGGCTGGTGACGCGTCAAGGCTGGCCAATGCCCTGGTGGAGCTGGCTGCTTTGCCGGCGACGCAGCGTCGCGCTCTGGCCCGCGCGCGCTTTGACTCGCACTGCTCGGTTGAAGCGCTAGGCCGCCGCTTGGTGGCGGCCTATGAGGACCTGCTTGCCATATGAGCGACTGTGCCCTCGCCCCCGCAATCGTCGATTTCCGGCGCGCCTTCCTCGTCAACCTCACTTCGTCAATCGGCGGCGTCGCGACGCGCTTTTTGCTGGGGCTGCTGCTGGCACGTCTGCTTCAGCCGGCCGAGCTGGGCTTGTATGCAGTGGCAGCGACCATGTTCGGTATCGCCCAGCTGTTGCGTGACGCCGGCGTGTCGGCCTATCTGCAGCGGGAACCTGAGCTCACGGCGCAGCGCTTCTCGGCATGCCTGGGGCTGATGGCGAGCACAACAGTGGTGATGACGCTGGCCCTGCTTGTTCTGGCAGAGCCGCTGGCCCGGCAATTTGCTCAACCCGGTCTGGCGGCGCTGCTGCAGGTGATGGCGTTGGGCTTGCCGCTGTCGGCATTCGGCGGCGTCATGGCCGCACTGCAGTTGCGGGAGCTGGCTGCGGCGCGCATCGCCTTTGTGTCGCGTGTCGGCACACTGGGCCATGCGGCCGTGGCTCTGTTGCTGACGGCGGAAGGCTGTGGCGCGCAGGGCCTTGCCTGGGCCCAGGTTGCCAACGTCTGCATTTGCGGACTTGCCTATGCCTGCCTGCCGTCAGGACGCAGCTGGAGGCCGTCGTGGCGTGGCTGGAGCGAGGTGCTGCGTTTTGGCCTCCGCGCCTTGTTCGTCAGCCTGTTGAGCGGTCTGAACGGCGCGCTTCCTGATCTGTGGCTGGGGCGGTTCGGCTCAGCCTATCTCGTGGGGCTGTTAGGTCGCACCCAGGCTGTGGTCGGCCTGCTGCAGGCCGTGTCCGGCCATGCCTTGAGTTTTGGTGCATTGCCGATGCTGGCCCGCCAGCATGCAAACTGCCAAAGTTTGGAGCCCGCGCTGCGCCATGCCACGGCGCTGTTGACGGGCCTGGGTTGGCCGCTGCTAGCCCTGACCGTGGCTCACCGTGAGGCGCTGCTTGGGCTGCTCTATGGTCCTGCCTGGGTCGAATGCACGCCGGCTGTGCTCCCCCTGGCGCTGATGACAGCGCTAGGGCTGGTGTTCGCGCAGCTCAATGCCGCGCTGGCCGCCATCGGCCGGCCGGAGCTGGCTGCGCTGCCGATTGGCGTGACGCTGGCTGCTCGCTTGGTCTTGGGCGCGGCACTCTTCGACGGCAGCCTGCTGTCCTTTGCCTGGGCCTTGTTCGGGGCGGCGGCCGTGGCGCTGCCGGTGCAGCTATGGTTGGCCGCCCGGCATCTTGACCAGTCGCCCCGTGCTCTGGGCGCTGCTCTGGGCGGCAGTCTGCTTGCGACGCTGGCTGTGTTGGCCGTGCCGCTGGTCTTCGCGCCCATTGCCTGTGTGGCGGCCATGCGCTGGAGCCGCCATCCGCTGCTGGACGAGGCGCTTCAGTTCGTGCGCCGGCGCATGACGAGCAGAAAATGATCGCCCAGTCGATTGAATCCCGGCCAGCCGGCCAGCCGCCTATCCAGTGCCCACAGCCTTTCGTGCCAGCGTGGGTGGCGTTCGGCCAACCACGTCAAATAGGGCGGCGGCACAAAGACACAGAGGCCACGCTGCACTTCCAATTCGAAGTGCGATGCAAAGGCGGCATGGAACTCTCTTGGCGTGTAGTAGCGCGTCCAAATGGTACGGCCGTTCATGCCCACGGCCACGGTGTCGCGCGCAAAGCGGATGCCCGCGCGTGCCCAGCGGCGCTGCCGCACATAGTGGACGATCTCCCAGGGGCAGTAGCGGCCGATGACGGTGAAGACCAAGCGGCCGCCGGGTTTGATGAGCCGCGCGCATTCGACGGCGACGGCACCCAGGTCAGGAACGCAGTTCAGCGGGCCGAGGTTGGAGTAGGCGCCGTCGAAGCTGGCATCACCTTCCAGGTGTTGCAGCTCGTGAGCACCGATGGCGCGTGCGTCGACGGCCAGTCCAGCGGCGCGTGCGCGGTCGCGCGTGCGCTCCACCATGCGTTCGGACCAGTCCGTCGCCGTCACAAAGTGGCCTTGGCTTGCCAAATGCACAGCATCCAGTCCGGTGCCGCAGCCCAAGTCGATGAGCCGACTGCCCGGCTCGAAGCTGCGTCCCAGCCAGCGCCACATCTCGGCTCGCATGTCCTGGATGGCGGTGTTGTTGCCGCGTGGGCCGTCGTAGTCTGCGGCGACGCTGTCGAAGGCTTCTTGAGTGTCAAGCAATTGGGTTTGTGTCTTCATGCGGAGGGCTCGTTTTGAAAATCGCGATCGTTGTGCCGGGCGGGGTGGATCGCTCGGGCGAGGTGCGGGTTGTGCCTGCGTTGTTGGCTTTACTCAAGCGCCTTGCCGTGCTGCACGAGGTGCATGTGTTCGCTCTGCGGCAGGAACCTGATCCGGGCCAGTGGTGGCTGTGCGGCGCGCGCGTGCACAACATCGGCGGTCCCAGAATGGCGCTGGGCCAGGCCCGTGCTGTGTGGGCCATTGCCAAGGAGCACCGGCGTGGCCGCTTCGAACTCATTCAGTCGATCTGGTCGGGACCTGCCGGACTGGTGGCTGTACTTGCAGCGAAGTTGCTCGGGCTGCCGAGTGCGGTGCATGTGGCCGGTGGCGAACTGGTGGCTTTGCACGACATCGGCTATGGCGGCCGCCTTGCGTGGCGCGGTCGGCTGCGCGAGGCCCTGGTGCTGCGCGGCGCTGATGTGCTGACAGCGGCCAGCCGGCCGGTGCTTGATCAATTGGCTGCGCTGGGTCATGCGGGCCAACGCCTGCCGCTGGGCGTGGACCTCGCCGAATTTCCGCTCAGCGAACCACGTCCGCGCGTGGCCGGTGCCGCACTGCGCCTCGTGCAGGTGGCCAGCCTCAACCGTGTGAAGGACCAGAGCTCCCTGCTGCGTGCTGTGGCGCAAGTGCCGAGGGCTGAGCTCGACGTTATGGGTGAGGACACCTTGAACGGCGAGATGCAGGCGCTTGCTGCACAACTGGGTGTCAGCGGCCGTGTGCGCTTTCATGGATTTTTGACTCAGGCTGAAATGCGGCCGTTGCTGGCGCGAGCGGATCTGTATGTCGTCAGCTCTCGCCACGAAGCTGGCCCGCTTGCCATGCTCGAGGCCGCTGTGCTTGGCGTGCCGAGCATTGGAACTGCCGTAGGCCACTTGGTCGAGTGGACGCCGCGCGCGGCGCTCTGCGTGATGCCGGGTGATGTACAGGGGTTGGCTGCGCTCATCACTCGTGTTGCCGAAGACGAGGATTTGCGGCTTCGTTTGGCGCGAGAAGCTCAGCGATTGGCTATCGCAGAAGACGCCAACTTCAGTCACAAACAGTTTGAACGGCTTCATGCCGCGCTCACGGGTTGGTAGGAGAAGGCTCGATGAATGGAGTACAGCGTGTGCGGCCGAGGTTGTGCGCCAACCAGAAGGCTAAGAGCTTTTCGCCAGCGTGGCCGCTGCGCCCATGCGGAGCCAGCCAGGGAATGCTGGCGATGCAAATTTTTCGCGTCTTCTGCTTGCTCAAGTGGGTGCAGGCGCCGCAAAAAATAGCCCACTGCATCAGTGGTTCCACGCGACCACACCAGGCCCGGCAGCAGTGGGATGTCCAGTCGCGACAGAGCCACTTCGCTCAATTGCCATGTCGAACTGGCTCTACGCAGCCAAGTCGGACAGGCGGCGTACGCTTCAGCTGCGGTGCTCGCAAGGTGAGTGGGCATGTGGGCCGGGAAGTGCCGCTGTGTCAGTGCCAGCGGGGGCACTGCCCACCAAGCGGATCGGTCGTCCGAGGACGGTGCAAGAGCTTCATCCCAATCGGCAGAACTCAAGCATTGGGCGAGCATAGCGATGTCGTACAGCTGGATCAGCCTAACGTTACGGGTGCACAGATTGCCTGCCGTGTGCATGAGCAAGTGGCGCATCAACTTTGCAAGACTGGAGTACGAGTTCAAACCTGGTTTGGCACTAGGGGAGATCAGGCCGGCCGTGATGTCGACTTCGCGCAGCGGCAATGGCTCCGCTACAGCTGCGTGGAGCTCGATCTTTACTGGATTGTCCTCATGCTCGCCGAAGGCGCGGTCGGTCGGTCTGTGCGATGGTTCGTATGCAATGTGACGAAGCTTGACGGAGCCAACTTCGTAGCCAACGGAAAGTATCAGACTGCCTGTTTCAGCAATGTCGGTCGGGCAAGCCAGCAGGTCTACATCGCTCATTGGCCGTTCGCCTTCCTTGTAGATTTCCAAACTCAGCAAGGCCGATCCCTTCATGGCCAGCAGGGGCAAACCGCGGTTTTGAGCTTCGTTATCCAAACGGCCGAGGAGCGCGCGCACCTTGCGCTCACGTCGGCACCCTTGCTCGCTTTGATTAGCCAAAAAATCTTGCCAAATTGGAGGGCCCACCCATTGCAATCGACCAGCCAGAAGACTGCTAACGCCGTGCATAACGGATGCGGCCATTGCGGTTCTCCATTCGAATTCGCTCCAGTCTGGGGCAGTTCGAGAGGGAGAGGCCAACTCGGCAGCGAGTCTGGCAGTCGTGGTCTTCAGAGCCTCGTCCATCGCAGCGAACGGCACAACCGTATCTCTGTCTAACCTAACTAGCTTCACGGAAATCTCCCATATGAAATCTTGGCGTGCAGATCCTCGGCAAGTCGCCGATCCATTTGCTGAGCAGGCATTGCTTCCTTTGAAACGAAAATTCAACCTGCTCGGAATTGACATTGAGTTCTGTAGTGACAGCTGTGACCTGTTGGCACTGGCTGATGCTGCCTTTGCAGATTTGCCCAGCCAGGTTCATGGAGGCCCCGCGTTGACGGTCGAACTTCGATTGTTGAAGTCGGACTTGCGTTACGCGAGTGAGCCCCCAGCTGCGCGCATGGTGGGAGGCGCGGGCTTGCTGGGTGCAGTGATGGATGCGGAAAACTTGGCGCTCATCAATGTGCGCGGAAGGCATGCGCTTGTTCAAGTCTCTGAGGCACTCTTGGCTTGGCCATATCACATTCGCTACGAACTCATCGAGTTCGCTGTGTTCACATTGGCCAGTCGAGCGCAGGGGTATCTTGCATTGCATGCCGGCTGCGTCGGCATAGATGGCAATGGTGCTTTGCTGATCGGGGAGAGCGGCGCAGGCAAGTCGACGTTGACACTTCATGCACTTGGCGAAGGTCTGGACTTCATGACCGAGGACGCCTGCTTTGTCGATCCGGTTTCCCTGCGGACAACGGGTATCGCGAACTATCTGCATATGCGCCAGGACGCTGTGACTTGGGTTGGCGACACGGCACTGCGCAATCGCATCCTGTCGGCCCCCATCATTCGCCGCCGAAGCGGTGTTGAAAAGTTCGAACTGAATCTTCGCGGTGGCTGGGCGTCGCTGGCTGCTGAGCCGCTGCGCCTGGCGCACTTCGTGTTCGCGGCACCGGCGCCAGCGAGCGACGGCGAATTGCTGCGGCGCCTCGACGCCGAAGAACTTCTTCATCGCCTGCAGCTGAGCCAGCCCTATGCGGCCAGCCAGCCAGGCTGGGCTGTGTTTGCCCAACGCTGCGCGCGACTTCATGGCTGGGAACTGCGCCGCGGCAGCCATCCTCGTGCTGGGGCGCTGGCCTTGAAGGCATTGCTCATGGCATGAGCGCCTCGTCCGATTGCAGGGTGTCGATCAACTGGGCCCAGCGGCACCTGATCTCGTCATCCGCGTGTTGGCGTACTGAGGCGTCTAGTTGTCCCAGATCCACCTGCTCATGTAAGAGATCGCGCACGGTGCGGTAGACCTCGGTGTTGAAGCTGCCGCGGAACATCATGGCCAACTCAGCACTGTCGTCCCAATGGGTCTTGCTGCCCAGCTGGGCCTTGACCTGCTCGTGAAAGCTCGTGCCTGGCAGTGGGTAGGAAACGCTGACGCCGATGAGATCGGGCCGGGCCTCTTCGATCAGCTGGCGCGTCTGCAGCAGTTCTGACAGACCCTCGCCGAGATAGCCGAGCTGGATGAAGAAGCCCACGCGCACGCCCGCTGCCTGCAAGTCCCGTCGTGCTTGCAGGATCTCTTCCACCGTGGTGCCTTTGTTCATCGCATCCAACACCTTCTGACTGCCGCTCTCGGCGCCAATCCAGACCTCTCGGCAACCGGCGTCAGCCAGAGCCCTGGCCATGGCCTCGCTGGTCAGGTCGGCTCGGGTCTGGATGGAGAAGGGGATGCCGCCGCCGAGCCGTGCCAGCTCGGCAGCGAACTGTTCTACCCAGTCGACGCGGAAGCCGAAGATGTCGTCGGCGAACCAGATGTGATCTGGGGCGAAGCGTTCCTTCAGCTCCACCATCTCCGCAGCCACGGCTGCTGCGCTGCGCTGTTGGTATCGCTGGCCCCAGATGGGTTTGGCGCACCAGGAGCAGCGGAAAGAACAGCCTTTGGATGCGGCCATATTGAGACTGAAGTGGCCGTGGGCAGCGACCCAGGTGGCGCGGTAGCGCTCGATGTCGACGAGTTCCCAAGCGACCGGTGCTTCAAGTTCAGTGGTCTCTTTGCGCTTGAAGTTGATCGGCTGTTCGAGCCCGGCGACAAGGTCCGTGTCGCTCAGTCTGGGTCCTTCTTCCAGGCGGCGCAGCAGCGCTGGAAGCACATCAAGCCCTTCGCCGCGAAGCACAACGTCCGCACCTGCGCCACGGTACACATCGGGAGCATCGCTGGCGTCGGAGCCAGCCACAACGATGCGCGCTCCGGACCGGCGGGCGCTGGCGATCATCTGGCAGGCGGCCTCGCGCATCTTGGCCAGGCACATCTTGCTGAGATAGTTGTAGTTGTCCTCGTACAGCAGCACGACGTCGGTCCGCGTGGCAGCGAGCTTGTCATCGAAGTCCTGTGTGCCAGCCGCCAGCATCGCGTCAAAGAGGGCAACCTCATGGCCGAGGCGCCGCAGCATGGCAGCTACTTGCAAAGTCGCAAGCGGAGGGTATGGCTTGGCGCGTTCGAACTGTTTGGCGTCGAAGCGCAGGAAGAAACTGTGGGCGACCAGGATGGAGAGCACGCCGTCACCTTTCGTGGAGTCGGTCCGTATGTCCCGGCGGGTTGCCGACAGGTTCAATGTGCCTGCAATTTCGTTCCTTTGTTGGTGCCGCAATTGGCTGTGAGTTCGACTCAACGTGCCGTGAACGGGGGGGGGGGGTAATCCAAAAGATTCCGGGCAACTTATAGGTCCGGGCGATGTCCACTTGCATGATCGGAGTTCCAATTCTTTTGAATATGTGGAATCATCGTTTCCCTTGTTGGTCTTGGCCTTGTAGATAAATTGGTTGGCTGAGGAGCTGCACTTCTCGTGCCTTCATCAAGTCAGGCTGTATCCATGTCAGTCTGCTCGCCAAGCTCAGGAGGCTGTTGCTCGTGTTCTTTACCTATCGGAAACAGTAGTAGCCACCTCATCGTCTGTTGATGTCTCAAACCGTAGCGAACCTCTATGTCTGAGAATTGGGAAAGTGTCGATCGACCTTGCGCAATGGCCATCGACTCTGATCATGGCGATGGCGATCTTCAAATCGGAGGCGCGCCCCAACGCTTTCTCGGATGGGTCTTAGGCTGCAGCCAAAGAGGGTATGGGGCCGGCGGGAATACCAAATGCCGCGATGACAGCGGGCGCGGACGGCCAGTGCTCAGGCACATTGCCATTTGGGGTGTGCAGGCACTCCTGGTGTTCGTCGTGCCGCTGGCACATGCAGACTCGGGAATCTTGGTTGTTTACGCTGAGCAATATCGGCCGTACTCGTGGCAGGACGGGACTCGGGTTCAAGGTCTCGAGGTTGAGCTCGCCGAAGAGATTCTGCAGCATCGCATGGGTCTGGTAGTCGAGCACCGTGTGCTCCCCTGGGCTAGAGCGCAAGCTGATGTGTCCATGGGTAACGCCGACTTCTTTTTTGCGGTTGAAACGCCAGATAGAAATCTGTTTTCCCGACCTATCGGCGGCGGTTTGATTCCTTGGCGTGCCAGTGTGTTCGTGCGAAGCAAAGACGGCGGGGGGCTGTCGGGTGAAACGATCGGCCTAGATGTACTGTGCGGTCCAAAGACTGGCGCAGTCAGAGGAAATGGTTGGGTCAAAAAGCACTTGCCCTGTGGGACGCTTTCTTTGGCAAACAGTCCACAGGCGCTGGTTCGAATGCTTCTTATGAAGAGAACCGATTTGATTGTCGACGACGGTTTGATGCTCAGAAGCACGGCCAGGCAACTTCAGGTTGAAAACGATTTGCTCGAGATTCCACTCAAAGGGGAGTCGGTGTCAATTCAGTTTCGAATCAGCTTGAAGAGCTCGCATCGGGCCTTGATCCCGCAACTAGAAAAGGCGATAGACGCCATGAGAGTCGACGGCACCTTGAAGAGAATCATTGGGCAGTACGCAGAGCCACTTCGCCCATGATCAGCGGGAACAGACTTCTCCTGTCTGAGACATTTCGCAGTCTGTGTATGCATTCCAAAGGAGGCTTGCAAGTCTGTCGGGCCTTCGGTCAGAGTTCACTTCACACCCAGGTTGCTGACATCTCATGAATTACTGTTCTATTGCGCCCGGATGATTTCGCTCGGTACATGGCTTGGTCCGCTTGAGCAATCAGTTCGTCTACACCGTTCCGGGTGGACGCGCCTTCAGAGCTTGACACACCAACACTTATTGTGAGTGGTTCGCATCCAGCAGGTACTTCGACCTTATCCAGTTGAAGCGCCTGATGCAGTCTCATCATCACTGCAACTGCGCCTTGTGCACTCGTCTCGGGAAGAATGATCAAGAACTCTTCGCCGCCCCAGCGCCCAACAATGTCGGAGGTTCTCAGCTCGCGATTCAGCAGCGCTGCAGTGGTTCGCAATACCTCGTCGCCTTGCTTGTGTCCGCCTAAGTCGTTGATGCGCTTGAAGTGATCGATGTCAACAAATGCGAGTCCGAGGACTTTGCCACTGCGTTCATGTCGCGCCCATTCGCCACGCAAGATCCTCGCTGTCTCAAAGCGGTTGAGAAGCCCTGTGAGGCTATCGGTTGTGGCGACCTTCTTCATGCTTTTCAGTAGTCGAGAGACATACAGACCAAGGAATGAGATGTTGACAGCACCAGCGACAGAGATGACGAAAACAAAGAGGCCCAAGCGGGATTCACTCGAAGGCAGGTCGGTCTTTGAAACCCCTGTTCCGATGAAGAACAGGATTGTCTTAACAGCTAGAAGCAGCGCGTAAAGGATGCTCGGAAGCAGCGCTATCAGTCCGGCAGTCCCGAACTCGCGACGCAGAGGGCGAGCAAATAGCGCGGCTCCAATGGTGCAAAACGCAACTGCGCTCCCATTGAGGCTGAGAACTTGCGCTGCTTGTTCGCGCAGCAATGAAAGGGGATTGAGTGCAACTGTTGAGAAGAAAGCTACGAGACAGATCCAGATCCAGGCGTATCGAACGCGCTCGTTCAAGAAGTGGTCAACGCCTGCGTTGGAAAGCGCATAGCCTCCAATGGCGAGAAGCAAGCTCAGGGCGCCAAAGCTCTTCGAACTCCATGTCACTGAAAGAGCGAACAGTGCGATGGATAGAGCTTGAAACAAGGCATAGAGGGCCCAGTAGGTGCTGGACACTCGGCGTGGCTTGTCTACGCAGGCTATGCCAGCCCAAGCAACGGCATAGACTAAAAATTGCGCGCCAACAACTATGGCCAGATCGTCGCGCATATGAGAGATGCCCATGTTTTGATAGATGCAATTAATCGTAGCTGGTCGGCCTTGAGCTTGGTTCGACAGCATGCTCGGTTCGCGTTGCTTTGTGCACACAAAGCCGCGTGAGCAGCTCGAGCCTCGTGTCCAGGGTGTGGCGCCGAGGTAAAGCCGACATTCATCTTTGCAATGCTTGCTTATGGGTGATAGCCATGGCTAGGTCGGCCGCTGCGGTCCATCACAGCCTAGATCGGGTGCCCTGTTCTCATCCTCATGGAGCCTCACCGGTCGGATAGTGGCGCGGGTGGTCTGTCGGCGCATTCGGGTGCGTGCTGTCTGGCTCTCCGGCCCCCTCGGGCAAGAACTGGGCTACGTTGGATTTTCAGTTGGGGTGCAGCCCGTCCGCTTGGCAATCCTGGGGCGCGGATGCCGTTCCCAGCAGAGCTTTTGGCCTCTCGACCGAGGATGCTCTTCAAAGCCTACGCCGGCGAAAAGCCTACTCATGTGCTCATGGACACCAGATTTCTACACGGCATTCAAACCGAGTGTGGGCTACCTCCTGCCCACTTCACCTTAGCTCGTCGGAGCTGCTTGGACGTGGCTGGCATGCGCTGTCCGCGCCATACGTGGTCCCGTCGTCAAGTCGAGTTCTTTGCGCGCATCTCTCGTGACGCAAACACCGGTATTGATGCGTTGAATGATGTGGATGAATTGCTGCAGCACGGGGCGTGATGTCCGGCATTGGCCTCAATCAATGAGCGCCTTCCGGTCTGAAGAAGACTAGGTTCTCTCGGGGCTTCGGGGTGCCTTCTTCGTTCGTTTCATGTGTGTTGCGATCTCGGATTGGGCATAGATGTAAACCCTGCTACTTTCATCCTTGAGATTAAGATTCATTGGTGATACTCTTCAATCGTTGAAAAATTCCCCCAACTAAGGAGACGTCGATGAGAGATTTGGCACGAGGCTTGTTCGCGGTTTCAAGCATTGCATTCGCCGTGAGTGCGATGGCTGCTGAAGAGCAGACTGAGACCAGCAAGACAGGTGAAAGCGCGGTTCAGCTGGAGCAGGTGGTGGTTCAGGCGCGTCGCCGTGAAGAACGTCTTTCCGACGTTCCGGCATCCGTTTCTGCCATGAGCGCCGCTGCGCTGAAGTCGGCGGGCGTGAGTAGCGTCGCGGGCCTCACGCAGTACATCCCGGGTCTCAATGTTGCAGAAGGGGTGGACAACAACACGGCACGCTTCTTCATTCGCGGCATGGGCACGGCGACGCCAGCCGTGGGTATTGAGCCTTCCGTGCCGGTCTACATTGATGATGTCTACACGCCCTCGGGCCTGGGCTCCAACATCAATCTGTTCTCGGTTGATCGCGTGGAAGTTCTGCGCGGTCCGCAGGGCACTTTGTACGGCCGCAATGCTTTTGGCGGTGCGATCAAGGTGTACACCAAGCCCCTCAACGACAGGGCCGATGGCTATGTTGAAGTGGCCACGGGAAACAGCAACCGTCGTGATGTCAAGGCCGAGATGAGTGGTGCCTTGGTGCCCGGCATGCTGCGTTTCAATCTTGGCGCTGCCTCTCTCATGCGCGACGGCTACCAGACCTTGGTAAACACCGGCAAAAAGGGCTGGGGTGAAGACACCAAGGTGCTGAAGGGCAAGCTGCAGTTCGACCCGACCGACAAGCTGCGCTTCACTGTCGCTTATGACAAGACCGATGCCGATGCGCCGGCGAAGCAGCTGAAGATCACGAACAGTGGCATGAAGGACATCTTCAATACAGGCCCGTTGGCCGGCTATCCGAAGATCGTGCCAAATCGCTTGCAGTCTTCGACCGATCCCGATGTCCTTGATACTGACACCTTCGGCAATTCAACTGTCAAGGCTCGAGGTTTGACCTGGTCAGCGCAGTGGCAAGTGTCAGATGACCTGCTGGTCAAGTACCTGGGTGCCGACCGGAAGATGGAAAACGGTCGCATCTTCGATATCGAAGGCACTGCGGCACCATTCCTGACAGTCAGTGAGCAACTGAACCTACGCGGCAAGAGTCATGAGCTCCAAGCCAATTGGAGCCGCGGGCCTCTTAATGTGATCGGTGGTGTCTTCTATTACACGGAGGACACCAGCTCACGAAGCGCTGACGTCAACAACTTCCTCGCGTTCCTTGATACCAAGCATCAAGCCAGCTATGTAACTGACCCAAATGGGCGGCAAACCGCCGTTGACATTCGCCGCGTCTTTGATGGCTTGTCCCAACAGGTCACGTCCAAGGCGGCTTTTGTGAATGTCGGCTATGCGCTGACCAAAGACCTGAATGTGACTGGCGGCATTCGCTTCACGGAGGACGATAAGGCCACGCAAGGGAATCGTCCGAGCACGACCTTTGTTGGCGGATCGCTGGCGGACTTCAGCACGAATTCATGCTTCTGCGTTCCTGAGGGCGCCACCATCATTGACACCACTTTCGGTGGCCAACTTTCTGGTCAGCGCAAGTACCGGGCCGTGACGCCGGAGTTCACTGTGGACTACAACTACGCCCGAAATCAGATGGCGTACGCATCGTTCAAGCGTGGCTTCCAAGCGGGCAGCATTTTCCCCGCTTCGAACGTGGTGCCAGGCGCTGCATTGAGTACCGACGCGCAAGGTGTTGATGCTCTTGAGTTGGGCAACAAGGGTACCTTCCTTGATGGCCGTTTGAGCTTGAATGCGTCGGTCTATTACAACCGATACAAAGACCTCCTTGTCTCGGTGAATACGGCTGTGCCCATTGCCGTGAGCGCGACCGGATTTGCTGGTGTTCCTCAGAATGCAGGTGCAGCACACAGCACTGGCATTGAGTTGGAATCTCGCTATCAAGTGACTCGCGAACTGCTGTTGACCGCCAACGTGGCCTACAACCAGTTCAAGGTTACTGAGGTGATGGCTGCCTCACCGACGGGGCCGGTCAACATCGCGAACACCTTCCTGGATGTGCCCACGCTGTCGCCGTCCTTGCAGGGCAACGTGCGCTTCGACTACAGGTTCAATCTCAATTCCGGTCTGGCGGCTCGCATCTTTGCGAACGCTGCGTATCGCTCGAAGATTGGTATCAATGCGGCCAATGCGTCCGAGAGTTCTGGTCTGGGCCTGGTTGGTGCAAATCCGGCAACCGACAAGTACTACATCAGCCCTGCAGTGACCTTGATTTCGGCAGGCGTTTCGCTGAACACCGAAGACCAGAAGTGGCGTATCGATCTCATTGGGCAGAACTTGAACAATCAGCGTCGACCGGTTTCGACCGTGGCTGTCGTGCCGGACTTCTTCGGTGCGATTCAACAATGGAACGAACCTCGCAATTGGCGTTTGAGTGTGACGCGCTCGTTCTAAGCGTGTAAGTCGAGAGCAGGGCGAGCTTTGTGCACGGCACGAGGCTCGCCACTGCTCTTCGTTTCGCCGTCTCTGTTTGCCGGCGAAACATGATCCCTTTGCCTTCCATGTCGGACCTCGCTGTGACTGCTGAAAAACTCACCCAATTTCCCACGCTCGACGGTGCATTGCCTCCAGAAAACGTTGAGCACGCGCGTTTGCTTCCTGCGGACAAGGTACTGCCCGCTGACTGGCTGGATCGTCTGAGCGGTGACACTGATTCATTGCGACTCCGTGGTGAAGAGCTGCGTTATGTCGGAATGCCTGTCAGCGGCATTTGCACGGGACAGGTGTACTTGAGCGGTGACGGGCGCCTTTGCCACTGGGATGTTTTCAAGGCCTATGGCGGGCGCAAGGACACAGGGGATCCGCACGGGCCGCATTACGCGGATCCGCAGGTGCCTGACCAGCCCTTCCTTGTTGGAATGGCCTTTCGAACGTCAGATGGTGAGCTCCGCACACTGGATGCACAAGGTTTCAAGAACGTTGACTTTGAAGGAAGCTACCCAATCGGTAAGGTGCGCTTCAATGACCCGGACTGCACCGTCGGCGTTGACCTGGAAGCGTTTTCACCTTTCGTGCCACTCGATTCCGACGACTCGGGGCTGCCGGCTACCGTGCTTACCTATCGCTTCACGAATCTTTCGACGGAGATACAGGAACTGACCGTTGGAGCCTGGATGGAGAACGCGGTTTTTCCCTTCGAGACCAAGCCAGCAGGTCGTCGCAAGAATGAGATTCATACCTCCCGCGACAGTGTTGTCCTACATTGCACGGCGGAGCTGGAGGACCCGAGCGTTGTTGTTGACGGATGGGGTTCCATGTCCTTGGCGCTTTTGCATCCGGGTGGTGCTGGGCATGCCAAGCTTGATTTGCAAAACCCGAGTGACTTTTCTGAGCAAAAGCTGGACCTTGCCTCGGAAGTTTCCGGACAGGCCAGTGCAGACTTGAATGAGCGAATCCTTGGCGGTCTGAGCAAGAAGATCATGCTCCCGATTGGTGGATTTGCTGAACTCAACTTTGTCGTCAGTTGGCACTTTCCTCGGTACTCGGGTGGAAAGGTTTTCTTCTCGACGATGGAGACGATTCCAAAGCTCAGCAGCAAGCAGCGGTACTACGCAACTAAGTTTTCTGACAGCTTGGAGGTTGCTCGTTATGTTGAGCGCCATTTTGAGCGACTGACTGCAGCCACCAAGCTGTGGGTTTCAACCTGGTACGACTCCAGTTTGCCACGCTGGTTCATGGATCGTACCTTCATCAATACCTCCATCTTGGCGACGCAAACTGCGCATCGCTTCGAAGACGGACGCTTCTACGGCTGGGAAGGCGTCGACTCTTGCCCCGGAACTTGTCAGCATGTGTGGCAATACGCCCAAGCCGTCGCGGCTGTGTTTCCGGACCTGGAGCGACTGACCCGTGAACATGTGGATTATGGGATCGCCTACCATTCCGATGGTTCGATGGATTACAGGGCTGAGGCCTCCAGTCATGGCGACCAGGCGGTGGCACCTGCTGAATCCGTAGGTGAAGCGATCATGGCCGTGGACGGGACGGCAGGCACCATCATTCGTGTGCTCAGAGAGCACAAGCATTCCCCCGACATTCAGTTTCTTCGTCGCCTCTGGCCGAGGGTCCGAAAGAGCCTTGAGTTCCTCATGAAGTTTGACCGTGATGGCGACGGGCTGCTTGAGGGACCGCAATACAACACGCTGGATGCGACCTGGTACGGCAAGATTCCATGGATCAGCTCGCTCTATTTGGCTGCATTGGCCGCTGGCAAGCAAATGGCCATCGATATCGATGATCAAGAGTTCGCATCCCGTTGCGAATCCTTGCTGGCGGTGGGGCGCGAGAGTTTTGTGGAGCAACTCTTCAACGGACGCTACTTTGAGCACGTTGGCGATGCGACCAAGCCCAGGGCCGTTGATTTGCAAGAAGGGTGCTACATCGATCAGGTGCTGGGACAAAGCTTCGCGCACCAGGTCGGTTTTGAGCGTGTCATCTCACAAAAGCACAGCGTCTCTGCACTCACAGCACTCTGGCGCTACAACTTTGCGGTCGACGTGGGCCCGTATCGCAATGCGTTCACTGGAGTTAGCGGTGGGCGTTGGTACGCCATGCCGGGCGAGGCCGGTATGTTGATGTGCACTTGGCCTCAAGCGGCCTATGACCCCAGCGGCCGGATTCAGGCAGACATTGGCCTCGGAATCACATCGGAGGGCTACCTCAACGAGTGCATGACCGGATTTGAGTATCAGGTCGCTGCGCACATGCTGGCTGAGGGTATGGTCTATGAGGGGCTGAGTCTCACCCGAGCCATTCACGATCGCTATGCCCCTTCGCTGCGGAACCCTTGGAATGAAATCGAATGTGGGGATCACTACTCGCGTGCGATGGCGAGCTACGGTGTCTACATCACGGCGTGTGGCTTTGACTACCACGGGCCTCGCCAGTCTCTGACGATGGATCCGAAGATCGGCGAAGAGAACTTCAAGGCACCGGTACTGTTTTCCGAAGGTTGGGGAAACTACTCCCAGAAGCATGTCAACCATGGAATCGAGGCAGAGTTGTCATTGAAATTTGGCAGCGTCAAGCTGAGGACACTCAAGGTGCGCCTACCTGAGGGGATCAAGGCCGAGTCCGTTGAACTGAACGTCGCTGATCTGGTGCATGACTGCAAGTTCAGCGAAACCGAGGAGGGCATGGTGGAGGTCTGCCTGGGTTCGACAGTCATGCTGGATGCGTCTGGAACGCCTGGGATGAAGCTACGCGTCACTGGGCTCGCCTCGTGAAGAATTCGAACCGTAGCGGTGGATCTGATGCTAGATAAGGAACTTCATGTTTGATCGTAAAGGGGCAGTCTTGTATGCACTGCCAATCTTCTTCCTTGCCATCATGATCGGCCCCGCAGGCAGCATCATTCAAGGTATTTACACACGTGAGTTTGGTGTCAGCCTCAGCGCCATTGCGACGGCAATCACCCTGTGCAAGATTCTCGATGCACTGACCGATCCTGTGGTGGGCATGCTCTCGGACCGCACCCGCCATTGGCCAGGCGGCCGGAAATTCTGGGTGGTGCTGGGCTCGGTGATCCTGCTGATTGGGGCCTACTTCCTCTTCAATCCCACCCAGGAACGCCTATTTGACGGCTACTTTTTCGTTGCCTACTTTGTGACCCTGCTTGGATGGACGGTGGTGGAAGTTTCTCACCTCTCTTGGGGAGCCGAGCTCAGTCGAGACTATGACGACCGTTCGCGTATCTTCTCCTACCGTACTGGCTTTTTGTTTGCTGGCACTTTGTTGTTCTTGGTGCTGCCACTCATCATTGAGTTGCACAAGACTGGCAATGTGCATTCGTTGCTGCTGGCCGAGTACAACGGTGAAACGCTGCGGATAGCGTTCATGTTGATTGCCTTCCTCTTTCCGCTCACCATCTTCTTGGCCACGCGTTTCTGCCCGCAAGGTGCAGTGGTGGAGCAGGCTCCACACCGAGTTTCGCTCGCTGAACTCTTGCGTACATTGCGGGACAACCGGCCGCTACGCATCTTCGCTGGTATGGTGGTGTTGTTCTTTATCGGCAATGGCATGCAAGTGGCATTGGCGTATCTGCACCTAGCCAGCTACTTGCAACTGGGCAAGCAGGCCCCGTTTATTTATGCGGTCTGCCTGCCGCTCAATCTGATCATGATTCCGGTGTGGCTGAGGTGGATGGGCCGGTTTGAGAAGAGCCACATGCTGTTAGTTGGCATTGCGTCAAGTGCTTTCTTTTTCATCCTGCTTGGCTTTATCCAGCCCGGTCCCAATGCCTTCATTCAGTACTTGTTGGTGTTTGCTGCTTTGCAGCTGGTTCAGCCTGCTTGGCAAATTCTGCCGCCGTCCATTTTGGGCGATGTGTCAGATTACGCCACGCTCAAGACTTCGGTAGATCAGACTGCCACCTTTTATGCCATCTATGCTTTCCTGTATAAAGCCATTTCGGGCCTCGGTGCGGCCTTCGGATTTGCATTGGCGAGCATGTTTGGTTTTGATCCAGCAAACAATACCCACACTACCTCAGCTGCATTCGGTATCTGCCTGGCCATGGCTTTCGTTCCAGCACTTCTCGCTTTTGGAGCGGCATGGTGTGCTTCGTATTTGCCATTGTCTCGTGCGCGGCATGGTGTGATCCGCAAGCGATTGGAGCGAATTGCCCAGCGTCGAGCGGCTGCCATTGCTCCGGGTTGACCAGTGCAACAGTCCGATATGATTTCGGAAACCCGACCTTTGGTTGGGTCATGAACCCCTTTACACAGGCTGAGTCACATGCCCAAACAAGTCGAATCCAAACCGGTCGCTGAGGCTGACGAGCGCTTGTACAAGGCGCCAGCGCTAGAGAAGGGGCTGGATATTCTGGAGTTGATAGCTGCGCAACGTGGCCCAATTACCGTTGCCGAAATCGTGCGTCAACTGGACCGATCCACCGGTGAACTTTTTCGCATGATCCAGGTGCTGGAATTTCGAGGTTTCTTGGAGCGAGCGCCTGGTACGGAGGGCTATCACCTGACCGATAAGCTGTTCGCTCTCAGCATGAACCAGCCTTCGGTTAAGGGGCTTATAGAGGTGGCGCTGCCCTGCATGCGCCAACTTTCGCAGAACATTGGGCAGTCCTGCCATTTGGTCATGCACTCGCAAGGCCAAATAGTCGTGGTCGCGCGCATGGAGTCCAGCGAAGACATCGGATTTTCGGTGCGCGTGGGCTATCGACGCCCCTTGATCAGTACTTTGTCTGGCGCAGTGCTGTACTCTTTTCAGAGTGAGCAAACTCGAGAGCGCTGGGCGCGTTGGTTCGACACCGGAGCCTCTGGCTATGAAGGCGAGATTGACGCCTTCATCAAGCGAGTGAACAAGATCTGTAAGGTGGGCTACGGAGTGTTACCGAGCAACTTTGTCGCCGGCGTTACTGACCTGTCGGCTCCAATCTGCCGAGGGGAGTTTGCGGCTGCGGCGCTTACGGTGCCCTTTGTCAAATCTTCCAGCATGGTCTGCACGCAAGATGAGGCAGTAACACAGCTGAGCGAGATTGCCGGCATGATCTCAAGTCAACTTGTGGTCAGCGACGCTCGGACCTAGATGGAGGCCGACAACAGGGCAGGCCAGGCCTGTGTTTCGCGGCTACTGTTTGAAATTGATGTCGGAGCGGGAAGCCAGTGGCCCTATCGGTCAACTTCGAATGAACCGAATCGGTATCACTTGCAAGTTCTTAACTGAGCCCACGGGGGAAGCTGCCGGGTCTGCTGCCGGTTCCCGATGCTGTAGCCAGTCAATCGTGGTTTCGCTCGATTTTCAGTAATTTTCTAGCCGCAGTGACGATCGTGAATTGCCTAGAACAGACCAAGCTGCATGGACCATGAGGTAAGTGAGTGCGTAGAGTGAAGCGCAATTCTCTGCTAGTGGCTTAGTTCGCTTTCCCAATGCCCTGGCTTCCCGTGATGGAAGACCTCGGGCGGTTCCAATTTAACGCAGGCCAAGATTGCAATCTGTTTGAGTCGGCTCAGGCTTGCCGCGAACCCACGATGGTCCTTCTTGGCGCGGATCAAGCAAGCGACGAGCGCCACTCCAATTGTGCGTGACTGTGTGATGGGCGCTTCGGCCCAAGGCGGCAAGTCGGCGTTCGTGTGGCTGCATACGAGCCGGTGCCAGGGTGTTCATCTGAGGCAACCAAGGCTAATTCGAGTGAGTCTTGACAGTCCCTAAAGTTTGTGCGTTGGATGCAGATCGCGAGAATTCCAACCGAAGGCGCAGCGTTGAGCCTCAGCCGCATTCGCGTCTCGCTACTTCAAGGTTTGCACGGTACTTTTACACAGCAGCTGGTGGCACATCCGCTGCGGATGCAGTCCAAGACTCTTGCAATTTCGGGGGATGGGTGGCTGTCTTGCCCCTAGTAATGGAAACTCATCATCGGTATTCACAGCAGCACTTGCAGTAGTGGGAGCTGGATCGCTTTGACATGTGCGAAGCGATTCGACCCGACGGGTGTTGCATTCTAACTTTGAATCCACCCAGGCTTACTTATCAGAGGTAAATATAGTGTCAGTTCAGCACAAACGCGTTGGAAAAAATGGCGTCATCGTCAGTAATCTATGTTTGGGAACAATGAATTTTGGATGGAAAACATCTGAAAAAGAAGCGTTCAAGATTATGGATAGGGCATTGGAGTTCGGGATTAACTTCTTTGATACTGCTGATGTGTATGGCGGTGAAAGCATCGGCGGAGATTTTCAAGAAAAAGGACTCACGGAGGAAATTATCGGACGATGGTTTGCTCAAGGTGGAGGCCGTAGAGAAGCAGTGGTTCTAGCTGCAAAGGTGTATGGCTCAGTGAAACGAAATGATCGTTTAAGAGAGCCCAATACCGATGGACTAAGCCTCTCTGCCATGAAAATCAAAAAGCACTGTGAAGACAGCTTGCGGCGGATGCAAACAGAATGGATTGATTTGTATCAAATGCATCATGTCGATCGAGAGTGCCCATGGAGTGAAGCCTGGGGTGCGATGCAGTCGTTACGGAGTCAGGGGAAAATTGTCTATAACGGTTCGAGCAATTTTGCAGGCTGGGATATTGCCACAGCTAACCAAGAGGCAGAAAAGCGTGGAATGCACGGTCTAATAGCAGAGCAAAGTGTCTACAGCCTTGTTAATCGAGCCGTCGAGCTTGAAGTTATTCCGTCCTGTCGCCACTATGGCATGGGATTTATGCCTTGGAGTCCCTTGGCAGGAGGCATATTGGCTGGCCTGCTAGATAAGTCCAAGGCGAGTAACCGTCGTAGCAGTCCAGAGATGGAGGCCACAATCAACAAGTGGCAGCACCAGCTAACTCAATATGAAGGGCTATGCAAAGAATTGGGCGAAGATCCTGCGGTCATCGGTTTGGCTTGGTTGCTACATAACCCAATTGTTACAGCTCCAATTATTGGGCCTCGAACTGTTGATCAATTGGATAGCGCCATTCGAGCTGCAGAGATCAATTTGGATGGGAGCACCCTGAAGCTTCTCGATGAGATTTTCCCGGGGCCGGGGGGTGAGGCTCCGTATGCGTACGCTTGGTGAGGGTAATTCGAATGAATCACACAAACTTAAGAGCTGTTATTGATATGATTGATTTGAGCGCTGTAAAGGCAGAGCAAAGTCAATCGGACTTCCAGGTTTTGTTGAAAACAGCCATAAAGTACCGAGTTAAATGTGTATTTGTGCTTCCGTCCCATACAAAACAAGTAATTGATGCGCTAAAAGATTATCCGGAAATATTGGTTGGTGGAGTTGTTGGTTTTCCTGGTGGAGGAACAACTACAGCAAGCAAAGTTTTTGAGTGTCAAGAGTTGCTTGGTATGGGGTGTAGCGAGATCGATATGGTCATGAACATCGCTCTTCTTAAATCTCGCAATTACGACGAGTTTGCCCTTGATATTAAATCGGTAGTAGATTGCGCTGGGGTTGCGCCGGTAAAAGTAATACTGGAATGCCACCACCTAACGGATGAGGAAATAGTCAAAGCCAGTGAGTTGGCTGCCTCTGCGGGGGCCGATTTTGTCAAGACGGGGACTGGCTGGGCGCCAACTGGGGCGACAGAGAGAAATGTTTCCTTGATGTCCAAGGCGGTTGCTGGCAAGTGCAAAGTAAAGGCCGCTGGAGGCGTGAGAGACTTGGAAACGTTCTGGGCTTTGCACGCTGCAGGGGCCACTCGCTTTGGCCTTGGTGTTGCTACTGCTTTGAATATTATTGAAGGTGCCTCGAGTGCCTTTGGTGGGGAGTACTAATGTCCTACGTTATCTCGTATGACTTTGGTACCGGTGGGGTGAAGGCCTGCTTGTTTGATTCGAAAGCTAAGTTGATTTCCTTTAGCTTTGAGTCGTACGAAACAAGATATCCTGCAGCCAATTATCGAGAGCAAAGTCCGGCCCATTGGTGGCAAGCATTTGTAAAGTCCACGAGAAATTTGCTTTCCGGTAGCAATGTAAATAGAGAAGAAATAATTTCCTTGGGGGTGTCTGGTCACAGCTTGGGATTGATTCCCTTGAGTGAAGGAGGACGCTTGCTAATGGAATGGACGCCAATATGGTCTGATTCAAGAGCGGATAAAGAAGCTGACGCCTTCTTTGAAGGGTACTCTCAGCTTGAATGGTATTTGACCTCGGGGAACGGTTTTCCTCCAGCACATTACCCACTTTTCAAGTTAATGTGGCTGCGGGAGAACGAGCCAGAAGTTTTTGAGAAGATGGCCATCTTTCTTGGCACGAAGGACTACCTGAACTATCTTTTGACAGGGAAGTTGGCAACTGATTATTCCTACGCTTCTGGTTCCGGTGCTTATGATCTGAATGGTTGGTGCTATTCATTGAGTATCCTAGATGCGGCCAACATTCCGAAGCGCCTATTCCCCGAGATCTATCCTTCTGATCATGTGCTTGGAACTTTGTTGCCTGAAGTTGCCGATCAGCTAGGGCTGCCAAATACAGTCAAGGTGGTGGTGGGGGGGGTAGATAATTCCTGTATGGCACTAGGGGCCGGGAATACTGCTGATGGTAAAGCCTACAACTCTCTTGGCTCTTCCAGTTGGATCGCTGTTTCTTCGAAAGAACCGATCTTGGATGTGAATACGAAGCCATTTGTATTTGCTCATGTTTTGCCGGAGCTTTTTACATCCGCGGCGGCTATTTTTTCCGCAGGCACATCGTTGAATTGGTACAAGCAGCAGGTAGTCGATCGATTTGTCCATCAGGTGGATTTCGATGCCTTGACTGAAGAAGCTAAATTGTCACCGCCAGGTGCGAATGGTGTTGTTTTCATTCCGCACCTCGCGGGAGGAAGTTCACTGGATTTGACTCCAAAGGTGAAGGGTGGATTTTTTGGGTTGGAATTAAAGCATACCAAATCGGATATGACCCGTGCTGTATTCGAAGGAATTACTTTTGGGCTGAGGGTTGCACTAGATGCACTGGCTGATGTCCAAAAGTTTGAAGATCGAATCAGAATTGTCGGCGGAGGGGGCAAGAATGAATTCTGGATGCAGCTATTTGCAAATGTTTTTAATTTGAAAGTCCAAACGACAAGCGTGAACCAACAGTGCGCCGCACTAGGGGCTGCTGCTTTGGCGGCTGTTGGTGGTAAGGTTTGGGATGACTATTCAATGATTGAGTCCGCACATTGTGATGAAAAGAATTTCTACCCCGAAGTTGATCTTGTCGCTTTCTATCAAGCGCGTTATGACTTATTTAAGTCTGTTGGCTTAAGAATGGCGCCAATATACAGGGACTTGTTTTGAATTTGGGGGTTGAATTCCGAGCTTGGATAAGCATTTGTAGCTTGCTAGGAGCAGGGGTTGACGTCGGTCTCTGAAGAGTATGGCTAGGCAGCCAGTAATTTCAGTGAAGGGCGTAAGAAATTTTGAGGTTTTCTTGATTGTTTCTTTGAGATTGTTGTTGGTGGGACTGGGCTGTTGTGATACAGCCAGACGGCGGCTATTTGGTCGGCAATCCTGCTGAAGACCTATGGGTCAATGCGAAGTGGTTCCGGATCCTGCGATTGGATGTGGTTGCGTGTGCTAATTGGTGTTTTCGCCTATGCTGCGCAGCGATACGCCGCGGGGCTTGTAGGAATCAATCCATAAAGCCGTGCAGTTGCCAAATTGCTGTTGCTCGCTCAACTTGCTGCGACAGAGCAAGTGTTCGGTACTTCTCAATGCGCCCAGAATGGAGTTGAGTTTGGTGCTGAAAGCCGCTCGCGTTACTTCGGATTTGTAGCGCCTTGGCTGGCAGGAGTGGTCTGTCTTGTGCTACAGCCGCACATGGCCGGCCCATTCATTTTTGTCCGAGAAATCTATCGCTTCGGCTTCACGAGATCGTTCTTCTCGGGCGGGTGTTCATGGATTCAGACTGGGTCGGGGGCCCAGTGACGCTGGTTCATTTTTAATGTGTGAGTCCGACGTTCGCGCCTAGCGAAGCTCCATCATGCGAAATGCTCCACTCCAGTGTGTTCCTAGATAGCGATGTGGAACGTTCCGGCCCGTTTCGGCAAGTTGGATTTGTGTGGTTGCTAGAACTCCGCAGTCTGAGTGCCTATTTGAGTCAAACAAGAGTAGTTCAAGCAATCCTTCTCGGCTTATACAGCTTTTGAATTGGGGTGTAGCCTGAGTCACATCCGGCTAGGTTTGCTGCGTTCGACCCTCGACGCTTGCGTTTCTTGGTCATGAAGGTTTGCTTCGAACTGGTGTGCGGAGCATGGTGGTACCACGAGCAAGGACTTAGATTCAAGTCTTTTGCAATTGAGGTGAGCTGGGTCTGCCTGTCCCTTGGGTATCAAAAATCGGCAAAAATATTAACATCAAGGGTTGCAGTAGTGTGAGACCGGACTACTTTCTCATCTGCGCAGGTTGCCAACTCATACGGTTTTGCGATTTCGATGTGAAGGCTGCGTGCAGAGTTTTAATTAAGGATCTTTAGAGCTTTGGTTTGAATGATTTCAACTGGCTCTCGGTGTTCTATTTGTTTGAATATTTAAAACTTAGATCAATGAAAAATTCTGTATTTCTGATCGGGAGTTACTTGAGTAATGATGTCAAAGCGGCGTCGTCTCTATTTAGGATAACCTGCGATCATCAAGGTGGAAATGCAGTTGTTGAGGATCTTGGTTTGCAGTCAATGGAGTTGACCCACTTTTCAGTGAAAGGCAGTGAATTGTATGTGGCTAACAAGATATTTTCTTATGAAGGGAAATATGATGGTGCTATATCTGCCTATAGAATGGAGGGTGAGGGTTTTTTGCTAACTAATGAGCGTTCCGCTATGGGTGCTGGCACTGTGTACACGTGCATTTCCATGGATGGGCGATTCATATATGTTTGTAACTATATGGATGGAAATGTCGTTGGCTATCGCCTAGTGGGTGATGGTGTTGGCGTGCCGGTTTGGATGGAACGATTGCATGGTTCGAGTGTTAATAGGGAAAGACAAGAAAGTCCTCACCCCCATGCTATTGAGGCCTCTCCATGTGGGAGATATTTTGCTGTGGCGGATTTGGGGTCAGATAAGGTTCTGTTGTTCGAGTGTGCCGGTGATAATGGCGTTCTAAGTTGCAATCAGAATCTTACAATTGAGTCAGCTGCTGGTTCTGGTCCAAGGCATGTGCGATTTCACCCTGCATACGGTCACATTTTTTATGTGACGCATGAAATGGGGGCATTCATCGCGGCGTATAAGTTGGACGGGCAGGCCTGCACCGAAGTAGGTAATTATCTTTTCCCCAATGCGGGTCAGGCTGGTGTTAGTGGTGCTGAAATTCAGTTTCATCCAAGTGGGAGGTACCTTTATGCTTCAAGTAGGGGTGATAATTTAATTCACCAGTATAGTGTTGAAGGTTCTAGTGGTGCGCTAGTTCTGGTGCAATCAGTTTTCTGTGGTGGCAATTGTCCTGTGAGTTTTGATGTTTCTTCGAACGGTCGGCACTTGTTGGTTTGCAATCAGCATTCTGATTGTGTGACTCTGTTTGATATTCATGAGGAAACTGGGGGGGTGTCATTCAGATCGGAATTCCAGATTTCTCATCCGATAATGACTTGTCGTATGTAGATTTACTCTTGCTTGCACCCCGGGCACTCGGCGGTGCACCATCCAGAGGTTGGACAGCGCGAACAAGGAGTGCAACTGCGCCGCGTCTTTCGCCAGCCCGCGGTAGCGCGCCTTTACGTAGCCGAACTGGTGCTTGATCACGAGGAACGGCTGTTACACCTTGGCGCGGATGCTGGACTTGAGTTTCTGCAGTTCGTCGATCATGGGGGTCGATTCCCGGCTCCTGTCCAGCGCCCTGCGCTTGGTCGGGCGCTTCGCGATATTCCAACGCACCAGCGGCTTGGCATCGGGCCGCTTGGCTGCACCCTGGTAGCCCGCATCTCCAAAGGCTTCGCTCTCGTCCTCATGCATTAGAGCGTTGGCCTCGGCCACATCGCCCACGCTGTGGGCCGTGCCGCGTACCGTGTGTACCAGTCCAGGTCCGACTCGGCGTCCACGCCGATGTGGGCCTTCATGCCGAAGTACCACTGGTTGCCCTTCTTGCTCTATTTCATCTCCGGCTCGAGCTCGCCATCAAGGTTCTTGGTCGAACTCGCTGCGGCGATCAAGGGGCATCGACCACGTTGCCCGCGCGCAGCATCAAGCTCTTGTTAGGCAGCAGATCGTTGATCGTCTGAGGAATCTTGGGGGTCAGCTTGTGTTTATCCAACATCCGGCGAAATCGCAGGATCGTCGTCTCGTCCTGCACGCGTTCTTCCCAGCCGCCCAATCCGGCGAAGTCGTGGAAAAGAGCCATGTTGTGCAGCGCCTCTTCCATCGCCGGAACGCTCAGACCGAACTAGTGCTGCATGAAGTGAATGTGCAGCATCACTTCAACTGCAAATGGTGGTCGATCGCGCCCGCCCTCGGGCATGAGCCGGCTGATCAATGCGACCAACTCCGACCACGGCGCCAGGCGGTCCTTCTCGTCGAAGAACACCCGGCGCCACGTGCGTTTGCTCAACTGAGCCAATCCCCAACTCGTCTGCTTCAGGGCCTGCATCGTCTCAGCTGTTCAGCCAGAGTGGTAGCTGATTTGCCTTGGGGTTTATGCAGACCATACTTAGCTCTCCAGTCGTATCAACAACTCCTTGGCTGTCACCATCTGGCCGGTGGCCACCAGCAGTTCGGCCACGCAACCATCTCTTTCAGCGAAGACCGACGATTCCATCTTCATGGATTCGATGCAGAGCAGGGTGTCACCGCGGCGAACACGTTGGCCCACGCGAACGGCCACGCTGGCGACCATGCCTGGCATGGGCGCGCCCACTTGGCTGTTGTCGCCGGGCTCGGCCTTGGCGCGGTCGCGGGTACCAGCTTGCTTGCCCGCGCGTTCCACGCGAAGCAGTCGGGGTTGGCCATTCACTTCAAAGAACAACTCTTGTGTCTCGTCGGCGTCTTCCGCGGTGGAGATGCCCTGCAACCGAATGGCCAGTGTTTTGCCGGCATCGATGCGTACGGCCAGTTCGTCACCTGCCTTGAGTCCATGGAAGAAGCTGGATGTGGGCAGTACGCTGACGTCACCGTAGTTGCGCAGGTGGGCGTGGTAGTCGGCAAACACCTTGGGGTACATGAGGTAGGAGGCCAGCTCTTGGTCGCTGGCGTGGTGGCCCGCGATCTTGGAGGCGTGGTTGCGCTCGGCCTCCAGATCCGCTGGCACCAGGCCCAGGCCGGGGCGGCCGGGCAGGGGAGACTCGCCTTGCAAGACCTTGGCTGCCAATTCGGCTGGGAACCCGTCGGTAGGCCTTCCCAGGTCACCCTTGAACAGCGAGACCACCGAGTCCGGGAAAGCAATGTCGCGCGCGGGATCCAGGACATCCTCGGCCGAGAGGCCATTCATGACCATGAAGAGGGCCATGTCGCCCACCACCTTTGAGGTGGGGGTGACCTTGACGATGTCGCCAAAAAGCTGGTTGACGTCAGCGTAGGCCTTCGCAATTTCGGACCAGCGGTGGGCAATGCCGAGGGATCGCGCTTGTTCGCGCAAGTTGGTCACCTGACCGCCCGGCATCTCGTGGCCGTACACCTCGGAGGTGCCAGCGCGCATTTCGGCTTCGAACGGGGCGTAGTGGCGGCGTACGCCTTCCCAGTAGGCCGAGATCTCTCGCATGGAGGTGGTGTTCAACTCGGGGCAGCGTTCCGTTCCGGCTAAGGCATCGGCGATGGCTGTGAGGTTGGGTTGCGAGGTCAGCCCCGACAGTGCATCCAGGGCTCCGTCCACCGCATCCACGCCAGCGTCGATCGCTGCCAGCACGGTGGCGGCAGAGATGCCCGAGGTATCGTGGGTGTGGAAGTGGATTGGCAAGCCGGTTTCCTCGCGCAGCACACGCACCAATTCTCGGATGGCGCGGGGGCGGCAGATTCCGGCCATGTCCTTGATGCCCAGCACGTGGGCGCCCGCACGTTCCAGCTCCTTGGCCATGGTGACATAGGCCTTCAGGCCGAACTTGGGTCGGCTGCTGTCGAAGAGGTCACCGGAGTAGCAGATCGTGCCCTCACACACTGCACCGGCTTCGATCACGGCGTCCATGGCAACGCGCATGTTCTCCACCCAGTTGAGCGAGTCGAACACGCGGAAGATGTCCACGCCGGTCTGAGCCGCCTGGCGAATGAAGAACTGGACTACGTTGTCCGGGTAGTTGGTGTAGCCCACTGCATTGGCTGAGCGCAGCAGCATTTGCAGTGGCAGGTTGGGCATGGCGGCACGCAGGCGACGCAGGCGGTCCCAGGGGTCTTCTTTCAGGAAGCGAAGGGCCACGTCGAAGGTGGCACCACCCCAGCACTCCACAGAGAGTAGGTGCGGCAGCATGCGTGCGTAGTAGGGCGCGATGTCAGCCATGTCCCGCGTACGCATGCGCGTGGCGAAGAGCGATTGGTGGGCATCGCGCATGCTGGTGTCGGTGAGCAGGACCTGCGGCTGTTCACGCATCCATGTGGCGAAGCCTTGCGGTCCCAGCAGACGCAAGCGGTCCCGTGTGCCGGCCGGCAATTCGCCATGACCGCCCTCGGCGGGCTTGTGCGCGGCGGGGATGGCATGCTCCGGCGCTTTGCGCCCCTTCATCTCAGGGTTGCCGTTGACGGTGACTTCGCCCAAGAAGCGCAGCAGGCGAGTGGCGCGGTCGCGGCGTGGCGCCAGGCGGAACAGCTCGGGCGTGTTGTCCAGGAACCGGGTGGTGCAGCTGCCGTCCGCAAAGCTGGGGTGGCGGATGACGTTCTCCAGAAACTGGAGGTTGGTGGCGACGCCGCGGATGCGGAACTCGCGCAAGGCGCGATCCATGCGCTGGATGGCCTCGGCCGGCGTTTGTCCGCGCGTGGTGACCTTGACTAACAAGGAATCAAAGAACGGGGTGATCACGGCGCCGCTGTAGGCGGTGCCGCCGTCCAGGCGCACGCCAAAGCCTGCGGCGCTGCGGTAGGCGCTGATGCGGCCATAGTCGGGAGCGAAGCCCTTTTCTGGGTCTTCTGTCGTGACCCGGCATTGCAGTGCATGGGCCTGCAGTCGGATGTCTTGCTGGGCAGGAACGCCGGACGCTGCTCCACCGATGCGTGCACCCTGGCTGACGCGGATTTGCGCTTTGACAATGTCGATGCCGGTCACTTCCTCGGTGACAGTGTGTTCGACCTGGATGCGCGGGTTCACCTCGATGAAGTAGTACTGCTCGCTGTCCACGTCATACAGAAACTCCACCGTACCGGCGTGGGTGTAGCCCACGCGATGACAGAGCTTGAGCGCGCTGGCGCAAAGGGCCTGGCGTTGGGTGTCTTCGAGGTAAGGGGCTGGTGCTCGTTCCACCACCTTTTGATTGCGCCGCTGTACCGAGCAGTCGCGTTCAAAGAGGTGCACAAGCTGGCCATGCAAGTCGCCAAGGATCTGGACTTCCACGTGGCGAGCACGGCGGATGAGCTTTTCCAAGTACACCTCGTCGTTGCCGAAGGCGGCCAGTGCCTCACGCCGACCGGCGGCCACTTGTTCCAGCAGCTGATCGGCCGACTCGATCGCGCGCATACCCCGCCCACCGCCACCCCAGCTGGCTTTTAGCATCAGGGGATAACCGATCTCGGCGGCGATGCGGAGTTGCTCATCTGGTTCTTGGGGCAGGGCCTGCGATGCGGGGATGACTGGCACGCCCGCGGCCATGGCCGCAGTTCGGGCGGCCACCTTGTTGCCCAAGGTTCGCATGACCTCTGCCGTGGGGCCGATGAAGCAGATCCCCTCTTTGGCGCAGGCATCAGCGAACTCTGGGTTTTCGGATAGGAATCCGTAGCCGGGGTGAATGGCATCGGCGCCGGCTTCCCGGGCGATGCGCATGATGTCGGGAATGTCCAGATAGGCGGCAATGGGCTTCTTGCCCTCGCCCACGAGATAGCTCTCATCCGCCTTCAGGCGGTGCAAGGCAAAGCGGTCTTCGTTGGCATAGATGCCCACCGTGCGTATGCCGAGCTCGCTGGCCGCGCGCATCACCCGAATGGCGATCTCGCCTCGATTGGCGACCAGCAGGGTCTTGATCTTGTTCACAAATGCTCCGTTCCGATTGCTAATAAATCAGGCAGCGCTCCGCAGCGGCACTGCGCCCTGGTCAAGCAAGGGCGGGGCCGGCAAGAAGTGCTGTGTAGCGCTGGTGTCCTCAGTTGGCGGGCGGAATCACGCCTTTGGTCAGGATCACATTGCCGTACAGCTTTGTTTCTCCGGTTGCGATCACGAGGTAGCTGCGGGCGGCGCGCTCGTAGAAGGCGTGGCGCTCGATCTTCCCGAGTTGGCCAAACGCGGAACCGGACTGCTTCACCACGATGTCCCGGTACTCGTTGGCAATGGGGGGCGCATCCTCGCTTCCGACGACTTGCATCACATGGGCTGCAGCGTCGACATAGGTGTCGAGTGGCAGCAGAGACAAGACAGCTGTCAGCACATGCGTAGACGAAACGCCATCCAGTCGGACGAGTCTTTGGGCGACGCGCTGAGCGGGGAAATTGGCGTCAACGATGGCCACTTCGTCGCCGTGCCCCATGGCGCGTAGGTGTGCCAGCAGCTCGGGGGAAAGGATGGGGTCGATGTTCTTAAGCATGATCAGAGGGCTATCCGTAGTGAAGACCGGCCGAAGGGCTCTTTAATGTCACTGGTAGAATAACAGTTCATCAGTGAAAATCACAGGCATGATCGCCATGTTGTCGGCAATGGGCGTTTTGTATCTGTTGACAAGATTTTTGTTGACCTTTGTTCATCCATGAATGTACGATTCATGAATGAAATTTACGGCAGGATTTGAAGCCTGCAATCTTGTGCGCAACCCGGCGGAGCTAGGCGATGAGACTGAACCAGAAGACCATCTTGATCACGGCAGCAGGTCAGGGAATTGGGAGGGCAAGTGTGCTGGCGTGTGCCGCGCAGGGTGCGCGTGTCATCGCCACCGACATCAATCAGGACTTGTTGGATCGCCTGAAGGCTGACGCCCCGGGCGTTGAAGTGCATCGTTTGGATGTGATGGATGCTTCGGCGATCCTGGCGCTTGCTCAGCGGGTCGGTGAAATTGATGCGCTCTTCAACTGCGCCGGTTATGTGCACAACGGCAGCGTCTTGAACTGTGAGGAAAAGGATTGGGCATTCAGCTTTGAGCTGAATGTGACCAGCATGTACCGGATGATTCGTGCCTTTTTGCCAGGCATGCTGGCCAAGTCCGAACGGACGGGCGGCAGCGCTTCCATCTTGAACATGGCTTCGATGGCCTCATCGATCAAAGGCTTTGCCAATCGAACAGCCTACGGAGCCAGCAAAGCGGCAGTGATCGGCTTGACCAAGGGCGTGGCAGCGGACTTTGTTCGCGCCGGCTTGCGTTGCAATGCCATCTGCCCGGGCACAGTGGACACGCCTTCGCTGCGTGAGCGAATTGCAGCCAATCCGGATCCGATTCAAGCAGAAAAGGACTTCATTGCGCGCCAGCCTATGGGGCGTCTTGCGACCGTAGACGACATCGTCCCTCAGGTGGTCTATCTGTTGAGCGATGAATCCAGCTTTGTGACCGGTCAGGCCATTCTGGTCGACGGAGGGGTGACGATTTGAAGCCAGATGCGACTGGTTCTCGGTCTGCAGGGGCGGTTCGCCTCGACAGTCACCACCATTTCTGGCGACCGTCGCGAGGTGACTATCACTGGATGTCGCCGGACGACCCAGCGCTCGCTCCACTGAGACGAGACTTTCTGCCGCCGGAGCTTGCCGCTCTGATGCAGGCGGCAGATGTCCGGCATTCGGTTCTAGTCCAGGCTGCAGCAACGGAGGCGGAGACTGCTTTCATGCTGGAAATCGCCGAGGTGACGCCTTGGGTCGCTGGAGTGGTGGGTTGGGTTGACCTAGCAGCCCCAGATTGCGTCTCGCGACTCATCCGAATGGCAACCAACTCAAAGCTCCGCGGCATACGTCCGATGCTGCAGGATTTGCCGGACCCACATTGGCTGCTACGGGCGCCAGGCGCGCAGGTCTGGGACGCCATGACGCTTCTGGAGCTGAAGTTGGACGCACTGGTGAAGGTGGACCATCTGCCTATGCTGGAGCTGTTCGCCCGGCAGCATGCGGGACTTGAGGTGGTTATCGACCACGCCGCCAAACCCGCCCTGCGGGATGGATGGTCCAGCGACGGCATGAGCTACTGGCGCTCGCAGATGCGCTCCTTGGCACAGCAGCCTCAGTTGCATTGCAAGTTCTCAGGGCTGTTCAACGAGGCCTCAGTTACTGACGTGGCCACGATGGACAAGGCGCTCCATGCGATCCGACCCGTTTGGGAGTTCCTGTTGGAGCATTTTGGTCCCAGTCGACTTATGTGGGGCAGTGACTGGCCTGTGCTCAATTTAGCCGGCAACTACGAACGTTGGGTCGCGGTGAGTGATGCGCTCATCGGCGAGTTGTCACCCCATGAACAGAATCAGATCTGGTCGGCGAACGCTGTGGCGTTCTACGGCCTGAAGGTCTGAGCTTGAACACTCAGGATTGAATTTATGAAACTACTTCGAGTCGGCCCGAAGGGCCAAGAGAAACCCGCTTTGCTGGATTCGCAAGGAAAGCTTCGCGATTTGTCCGGCGTGGTCCCGGATCTCGCTGGGGATGTGCTGCTGCCTGAGGGCTTGGCTTTCCTGCGCTCGGTGGATCAATCGCTGCTCCCTGAGATCGAGGGCGTCCTTGGGAGTGACATTCGTGTGGGGCCTTGTGTGGCGCGCGTGGGCAAGTTCATTTGCATTGGCTTGAATTACGCTGATCACGCTGCTGAGTCTGGCATGCCAGTCCCTTCGGAGCCGGTCGTATTTGGCAAGTGGACAAGCGCCATCGTCGGGCCGAACGATCCGGTTGAGATCCCTCGTGGCTCGGTGAAGACCGACTGGGAGGTGGAGTTGGGTGTGGTGATCGGCCGTGAAGGTCGCTACATCAAAGAGGAAGATGCGCTGTCGCACGTGGCCGGCTATTGCGTGATCAACGATGTCTCCGAGCGCGAGTTCCAGCTGGAGCGCGGTACGCAGTGGGATAAAGGCAAGGGCTGCGACACCTTCGGTCCCATCGGCCCGTGGCTGGTGACTGCTGACGAGGTTCCGGACCCTCAGAACCTCGACCTTTGGCTCGAAGTGGATGGGCACCGCTACCAGACCGGCAACACGCGCACCATGGTGTTTGGTGTCGCGTATCTGGTGAGTTATCTCAGCCGCTTCATGAGCCTGCAACCAGGCGACATCATTTCCACAGGAACGCCTCCAGGCGTCGGCCTCGGTCAAAAGCCGACGCCTGTCTACCTTCGCGCTGGACAAACCATCCATTTGGGCATCCAGGGCCTGGGTGAGCAGCGTCAGACGACCGTACAGGCCTGAGTTCCGCCAGCCTTCTATTTCACAAAGTTAGCCCAACACCATGCCAGTGATTCGCAATTTGCGCGTGCTCGATGTGCGCTTCCCAACTTCACAGAGTCTGGATGGCAGCGATGCCATGAATCCGGATCCCGATTACTCAGCGGCCTACGTGATCCTTGAGACCGATCAACCTGGCCTGGAAGGTCATGGATTGACCTTCACCATCGGGCGGGGCAACGAGATCTGCTGCGCTGCGATTGATGCCATGCGCCATATGGTGCTTGGGCTGGACTTGGACTGGATCGCCGCTGACATGGGGCGATTCTGGCGTCACATCACTTCTGACAGCCAACTTCGTTGGATCGGGCCCGATAAGGGGGCGATTCATCTTGCCACCGGTGCGGTGGTCAACGCAGTGTGGGATCTGTGGGCCAAGTCGGTCGGAAAGCCGGTGTGGCAGTTGGTGGCGGACATGAGCCCCGAGGAACTGGTTCGCTGCATCGACTTCCGCTACATCACAGATTGCATCACCCCAGAGGAGGCACTGGTTCTGCTGACGGAACGGGCCAAAGGCAAGGCCGAGCGCATCGCCACGCTGAAGACTGAAGGTTTCCCTTGCTACACCACATCGGCTGGTTGGTTGGGGTATGACGACGCCAAACTGCGCCGTCTGTGCCAGGAGGCTGTGGATGCGGGCTTCAACCACATCAAACTCAAGGTCGGCCGGGATCGTGAGGACGATGTACGCCGCCTTCGCATTGCGCGTGAAGTGCTCGGCGCAGATCGCAAGCTGATGATCGATGCGAATCAGGTGTGGGAAGTGCCGCAGGCGATTGATTGGCTGAAGGACTTGGCGTTCGCCAATCCTTGGTTTATCGAAGAGCCGACGAGCCCAGATGATGTTGAGGGCCACCGTGCCATTCGCGAGGCCGTGCTGCCGATGAAGGTGGCCACCGGTGAAATGTGCCAGAACCGCATCATTTTCAAACAGCTCATCATGCGTGGGGCAATCGATGTCGTGCAAATCGACTCTTGCCGCCTGGGTGGTGTGAACGAAGTGTTGGCTGTGATGTTGATGGCTGCCAAGTACGATCTGCCGGTGTGCCCGCATGCGGGTGGCGTTGGCCTGTGCGAATACGTGCAGCATCTGTCAATGATTGACTATCTGTGCATAGCCGGTACACGTGAAGGCCGGGTGATTGAGTTTGTCGATCATTTGCACGAGCACTTCGAAGATCCTTGCGTGATCAAGAATGCTGCCTATATGCCGCCCACAAAGCCTGGCTATTCCATCACCATGAAGACCGCTTCCTTGGCGGCTCACATTCATAAGCGCGATTGAGTCGACTCAGCTCGCATCTGGAGATTCCATGCAATTGCATTTGGATAACAAGGTCGTCATCGTGACTGGGGGCGGGGCAGGGATTGGCGGAGCCATTACCTTGGCGCTTGCTGCTGAGGGTGCGATTCCTGTTGTGTTTGGTCGAAGTGCGCTTAATCCTGATTTCGAGCAAAGCCTGCACGCGTTGCAGCCATCGGCGCGCTTCTATCAACTCGACCTCTCCGATGAGGTGGCTTGCCGGATGGCGGTGGATCGATGCGTTCAAGAGTTTGGCGCGATCTATGGCCTGGTCAACAACGCAGGCGTCAACGACAACGTCGGTTTGGATGCAGGCCTGGCCGACTTCCAGGCTTCGCTCGTGCGCAATCTGCATCACTACTATCTGATGGCCCACTTGTGCGTGCCGCACTTGCGCAAGAGTCGCGGAGCCATAGTCAATATTTCATCGAAGACGGCAGTCACTGGGCAAGGAAACACAAGCGGCTACTGTGCGGCCAAAGGCGCTCAGCTCTCGCTCACACGAGAGTGGGCGGCGGCACTTCGAGGTGATGGGGTTCGGGTCAATGCGGTGGTGCCTGCTGAAGTCATGACGCCGCTGTATCGAGAGTGGCTCAGCAGCTTTGCGGATCCCGACCAGAAAGTTGCTGAGATCACGAAGCGAATTCCCCTGGGTCAGCGAATGACCACGGCAGAGGAGATCGCGGCGCAAGTCGTCTTTCTCATGTCGGTGCGTGCAGGGCACACGACAGGCCAGTGGGTGTTTGTCGATGGCGGCTACACGCATCTGGACCGTGCGTTGGATTGAGTTACTGCTCTCTGAGTAGGGAGTGTGGTGAAGTCCGCACGACAGTGGGGCTCTGTGTTCTCTTCGTTTGAGGGGCAGTGATATGACCGCGCGTTGGAGGCTATTTCTGTTCTGGAGCGCAGGAGCGACTCTTGGACTGTTTGGCTGGGTGTTCTGGCCGGTTGAGTCCTCTGGGGGCATGCCGCATGTTCTTGTTGACACAAGGGATGCTGAAGCTGAGCTGGAAGTTTCTCCTGTGCGAAGGGCGCCTTCGCGGACGCAGGTCATTGAGCCGCCTGACCGGGCAGACCGAGATCTTCTCGGGGTTGGCTCGGAGGGCTTTGGCCCTCATATAGAAGCCGTACTGAATCGCGGAACCCCACGACAGGCCCAGTGGCTGTTGGAGCAATTGATGAATTGTCTCCCTGCAAATCCGATAAGTCGTACACAGCCAGCTGTCGCTTGCGTTGGTGTGGATTCGGGGCGGCTGAAGCAAGCAGATGAGCTCGCGCAAAAGGCGATCAAATCTGAGCTACTCGGTTCCGCGCCAGTCTTCGCACAGTGGGTTATTCAGCGGCATCCCTCCAGTGCCAGTTGGCGCGAAGCAGCGCGCAGCGCGCTGAACGAAAGCGTCGGCCGAGGCGATGGAAATGCTTTGCGGTTTGTGGCGGAGCAGGGCGGGGCTGTTGGGTTCTCTGCTGTTGAGCGCCACGCGCATGGCGCTGTCTTCGAGGCGCACTGGGGACGTGGACCATACAGAGATCCCAATCTTCTTGATCCTCGGCCGCTGTATTCCATGCATCAAAGGGTCACCGCCGTTTTGAGTGAAGTAGATAGTGCGCAGGTGCAAGCAATCGCTTGGGCACTTAGCAGGCAGTTTCCTCGCCGAGAGGCAATCTAGGTACATCCGATTTGAACTGCTGACCTTGTCTTGTGCGGTTCCCTCGCTGAATGGTGAACAGCGGTGTGCGCGCCATGTCGTGGATCAGCACGCGGACCATGAGTGCTCCTTTGGAGCAAGGTAGCCGGACACATAGACCTATTCCGCTTGCTCGGGTGCCGAGTTCAAGTGGCTGGTTGTTTCTGAATCGAGTGGTCCTTGTTCTGGACCCATCCCGCGGCTGGAAATGCAAGGCCGAGCCTACCCATCCCCCGAGCGAAGACCTCATGCCAATGCGCTCATTCCATTGGCTTGTGACTGGATGGTCTTGCCAACTCCCAGTACGAGAAGGCTTGATGTTCTCGCAGGGCAAGTGGCTTCAGCTTGGTTGACTCGCCTCCCGGGTGCGTTAAGAGTTTTCACCAATAAATTACATATTCATAAGTGATAAATTGGGTGGCGGCAAAGTGAGCTATGGGGACAGGTGGTGCCTTGGCTTTTTGTCTGCTTGCAATCTGCCGCGCTTCTCAATCAAACGCGCGAGCGTGGTTTGCAATGCGACTGTCCCCACACACACTTCAAGGTTCCAATATGTCCACAAACAAGGAAGCTCTCCGGAGCACTCTGTCTTCGCAGCCGAGAGTGCAGCGCACAAGGGCCCCCGCTCACAAGCTGCATGCGGTGGCGGCTTCAGCAATTCTTGCGGCAGGCCTGTTCTCTCATTCCTTTGCATCTGCGGCTTGCTTGAACGTACATCTCGCAAATTGGCCAGTGGCAGGATGGAGCGCCAACATTAATGCGGCAGATTGCGTAACGGCCACAGCTGCTGCAGGCCTCGACATTGCGACAACGGAGTTGGCAAGTGACCTCCGATTCGAAGCGGATATCACATTGCTTGGCACTGGCGCTCAGGCATCACAAGGCGGCTTGGTGTTCCGCAGCAGCGGAAGCTTCACAAACGGCTACTTGCTGCTTTTGCATCGGCAAAGTACGGGCAGCACCATCGAGCTCTTCAAGAACGGTGCGCTTCTGTTGACTCAGCCAATTTCAGCATTGACGTTTGGAACGGCCTATCACGTCAAGGTTGAGGCCATTGGGGGCAGTATCAAGGCCTACTTCAATGGGGCCACCACTGCCACGCTCACGTACACGGACTCGTCTTCGCCTTACTTGAGTGGACAACTGGGCATGTTCCATGCCGGCACAGCAGTACGTTTCAATAACATCAATTTGACCCAGTTGAGTGCGCCGCTTGCAACTGGCGCCACCGTGCATTCGTCGGAGCTGGGTTACCAAACCTATGGAGAGAAGCGTGCCATGGTTCGTGCGAGCCCGCAGACCAGCGCGAGCTTCAACGTGGCCGGTGCGACCTGGCGACTTCTGAATTCGGCGAACAGCGCCGCTGCTTCCGGGACGGTTGGCGCGAAAGTGAACAAGTGGGGTGTCGATTACTACCCCATCGATTTCAGCCAAGTGACCAGTGCTGGCACCTACACGATGGAGGTCACGATTGGGGGGTTCACCCAAACCTCCAAGCCGTTCAAGATCGGTGATACGCCACTGATGGATTCGAGCATGTACACCATTGCCGTCCAACAGCTGGAAGATCGATTTGGTGGCCCAACCCCGCCTGTCATGGCTGCGCGCGGCATGCCGTATCTCGGCGGCTACTTGCCGGCGACAGGCAACACCCGAGCAGATGTCCGTCTGTCCAACAACCCGGACCCCTCTGGTACCAGTCTGATCGCCAGTGGCAGCACCGCCAATGCGGTTCCGCCCATCCCTCAGATCTGGATCGATTGCGCAAGCAATTACACAGAGATGGGATCCACGGCAATCACTACGCGCGCCCTGGTGGACCTGGATGCACTGCATCGGAGCCGATTCTCGGCCGCCCAGAAGAGCGCCATTCTGACCAACATCAAGCGTGGCGCCGACTACATCGTCGGTCTTCAAGAGACCTCTTCGGACCCGCAGGTTGACGGGCGGTTCCGTCATTCGCTGTACATCAACCTGCTCAAGGAGTTCAATAACAGGAACGCATTCTGGGCCGGAAAGGTCTACGTTTGGAACAACTTGAATGTCGGTGCGGTCACCTTGGCAAAGGCCTATCAGGCGCTCAATGGCGTCGCGGGCGCCGGCGCAAATGCTGCTGGCTATTTGACGGCCGCGAAGAAGGCTTGGAAGCTGGCCAAGAATCGCCCGTACTACTTGCCCGGCGAGGTTGACATCGTCAACTCGATCGAATCGTCAGGCGGCCCGGACAACTGGCCGTGGTATCAATGGCAAGCCGAAGCTCGCGCCATGTACGCCATCACTGACCCGCGTTGGGACATGGGCACCGTGACGCTCCAATCTACGGGATACAAGGGCCTGCGAACTCGCGAGCTGGTCGAGTATTTGTGGGCGTCGACCTTGCTGTATCAGGTCACCGACGAGACGGGTGCTGAGAAGGACAAGTACCTGACAGAAGCCAAGGCGGTTGCGCGCGAAATTGCTTCGCGGCAGTACCTGAACCACACGCAAAAGCTGGCTGGTGTCCATGGCATGTTCAAGGAGTTCAGCCAGTCGGATGCCAATACGGCGGACGACAACTCGTTCCTGATGGAGTCTGCTCAGACGGGCTGGATGCATCTCGGTCACTACATCTACACAAACCTGGATGGTTTTGTCGATCTGCTGAAATTGGCTCCCAACGATCCTGATTCCGCGAAGTGGCACCGTGTCTTGCAGACTTGGGCAGAGGGATATCAGAAGCCTGCAGCCAATGCGAACCCGTTCAAGATCGCGCCCAACACGGTCTACCGTGATCCGACTGGCACTGGCAACTCCGCCAATGCTTCGATCTATTGGTTTGGCAATCACTTGCATGGTGGCAGTGAGGTTTGGGGGCAGGCAGCACGCACCCTCTTGAAGGTTGGCAACTATTTGAATGATGAAAGCTACCAGGTCCTTGCCAATGCCAACGTTCAGATGTTTGCCGGCTTGAACAGTGGCTTCGCCGTGGCGGGCGGTGTGAAGCCAAGTTCGATGTTCAAAGGCATCCCCAATACTTCGTTGGCGAATCAGCTGATGGAGTCGTGGGCCGCTGATGGATCGGTCTTCGGTGGTTACACCACGACCCCTGGTAACGACTCTTTCTGGGTGAACTTTGACTCGACGCGCCAGCTGCCGGCTGATGCGATCAACAACGGTTCGGGCGAGAGTTGGATCGCCTACAGCCATGCCTACGTCATGGGGGCTGTGAATCTTGAAGGCGCTCACGCAGTGAACCTCGACTTCACCAATGGCGCGGCCGCAATTGGTGCAACGGTTTCTGCGAGCTTCCCGTCCAACCCTGGAATCGCAACTCGCAGCTACACCGTCCCCAGCAGTGGCAAGCTGAGCATCACGGATTTGCCCCTGGGGCAGAAGGTTGTGCTCACAGCGCAAACCAGCGGGTTCAGCAACTTGAGCCTGCCCGTGAATACGGTTGGCGGCGGAAGCAGCAACTGGGTGGTCGACTTCTCGAGCAACCTGAGTGGAAGCCTGTCCGCGCTCCCACAGACGCTGAGCAAGAACACGACTTACACCGTGACCTGGACAGCGATGAATCGTGGCACAACGGCAATAACTCCGGCTATCGCATTGTCTGCAGCTGGAGGTGTCTTGAACCAAGCCGCGGCAACAGCTTCCGTTGCGCCTGGCGGCGTTGGGACCGGCACCTTCACGTTCACGACGGGTGGCGCGGCTGAGCCCTATGTCATTCGCGCCAATTTCACATCGGGCCGAAATGTTCGCAGCTCAAGCCTGACAGGTCTGATCCAGTAAGACCGCGTTGGCGGATCTCGCCTTCGGGCGAGATCCGCCTCATACCTCTCACTTGCCCTTGAGGCAAAAGCAAAATGAAAAAATTCCTCGCTGCAACTGTCTGCGTCGGCTTGATCCTGTTTGCGCAGGCCTCGCAAAGTTCGCCTGTGCACTATGACGAGGCCGTCTCAGGAGACCTGGTTTCTGGGCCCGTGACGCAGTTCTCCCTCGGCCTCGGCATCAACACGATCAGCGGCACCATGACCTTGAGCAGCACAACGGATGCACTCGGCGAGCCGCAAATGTTCATTGATCAGGACCCATTCGCTTTTTCTATCGTGCCTGGCGGCCATATCCGGCGAATGTCCGTGACTGGGCAATTTCTTGCAAATGGACAGAGTTCAAACACGACAGCCTTCTCTTGGACTTGGACCCTGGTTGATGCCTTGTCTCAAGCCCTGATTGGACAGGATTGCTTGAGCCTGGTTGGCAGCACTTGCCGCTCAATGGCGGCAGGTGGAAGCGACCTCTTCAGCGGGCTCTTGGGCCAGAGCACGTACATGGTTTACAGCGCTGGAGCTTTTCAATCCCTGGACTTCATGCAGCCCGCTGGGGGGAGCTTTCAGTACACGACGAGCATCGAGGTCACCGATGTTCCTGAGCCCAGCACCTTCGCATCCACCTCGGCGGCTTTGCTTGGCTTGGGTCTCGTCACTGCGCGCCGCCGGCGCCGTTCTGAGGCCATGTCCTGGTCTACAAAACGAGCGTAATTCAGAAGGGACTTTCTGGGGGTAAGTCCGCCTTGCCCTTGTTCCCTCGTAGCGATTTGAACAATTCTCTGCAACATTTGAATGACGCCGTTCAGCACATCAGGTCCTTGCCTGACGCGGGCCCTTTGAGTTGTGCCGGTATCGTGGAACGCAAGTCCATCAACCAGAACTGTGATGGGCATGAACAAGAGTCGATTCACTGAGGAACAAATCGTTGGATTCCTCAAGCAGGCCGAAGCCGGTCTGCCGATCGGGGAGCTGTGCCGTCTCGGCGGCTTCAGTGACACCACCTTCTATAGATGGCGGGCAAAACGCGGCGGCGCGCATTCCATGGGTGACCAGCGATTGCAGTTGCTCGAAAATGAGAACGCCAAGCTAAGGCACATGCTGGCCGAGGCGCACTCGAATATCCGCGAACTCAGGGGCGCACTCTGCGTAAAGGCCTAACCTCGCATATCAGGCTCGCAGAATTGAGTCTAGAGGCCAGCGCCCATCCTAAAGAGGGCGCAATGCCCATCAGAAGTTCTCAAATGGACAGGCGCGCCTGTACCGTTGTACCTGTGCGTCAGGCCACGTCCATGCCGGGATATCCAACGCCAGCGATCAGCGCCGAGGGCTTGCACTCGCACGAACGGCAGTCAGACTTCTAGATCTGACCTTGGCGTGTGGGGATGGCTGGGTAGCTTTGTTAGCCTGTGGGTGCCGCCCAATTTGCCATCGCATCAATGGCGCCTGTTATGGGCATGCGAGCTGCACACGCTGCGACCGAGCTGTCGACCCATAGATTCAGCTCAACGTCGCCATTCAAGAATCCGATTGGGCTTTCGGTTCAGTGATCACGATACTTCTAAGCCGGGGCCCCCGGAAGCTTTTTCACTGAATGGAGTACGCGATGAAAACTAGGTCTATGGCACTCGCACTTTTGGGACTTGCGGTCTTCGCAGGTGCCGGTGCGGCGCACGCAGTAACTGTTCCAATGAGCCTGATAGACCAAGACGGCCGGGAAGTTCCGGTCGGGAGTATTGAAGTCCAGGCCACAACATATGGCGTCAAGCTAATTCCAAATCTGTATGGACTCCCTCCGGGTCTGCATGGTTTTCATGTTCATGAAAAGCCCAGCTGTGGGCCCAGTCAAGTGAATGGGAAAGCTGTGGTCGGCGGTGCAGCTGGCGGGCATTTTGATCCTGCCCAAACCGCTCAACACTTGGGTCCTTGGGGTGATGGTCACTTGGGGGACCTGCCCTCACTTTACGTCGATGCGAAGGGCCAGGCGACCAATGCCGTCGTGGCCCCGCGCCTGCGTTCCAGCGATCTCAAAGGGCGTTCGCTCATGATTCATGCAGGAGGTGACAACCATGCTGATCATCCAGTTGCACTCGGCGGTGGCGGCGCCCGTATTGCCTGTGGTGTTCTGGATTCTTGATCGCGGGAGAAATAATGATGAGTTTGAAATTTGCCAATGAAGTTTTCGGTTGGACCCGTGCGCTCGCTCTAGTGACTGGGTTGGCATTCGCGGGTTTGAGTTCAGCCGCGGAAGTTCCGGTTCCAGAGAGTCTTGTTGCCCCCGGGACAGTCGCCCAAAGTGCCGTGATCTTCGCCCGTGGCTCGCAGATCTATCGTTGTGAGCTAGATCCTGTGGCACCTGGATCTGGCAAGTGGGTCTTTCAAGCGCCGGAGGCTGACTTGTTTCAAGATGCGGCCTTCACCAAGCTCATGGGTCGTCACTACGATGGCCCGACCTGGGAGGCATTTGACGGCAGCAAGGTAGCAGGCAAGGCTCGAGCCTCGGTCCCCTCAGCAAGCCCGAAAGCGATCCCTCAATTGCTGCTGGATGCTCTGCCAACGCCGTCGCCTGGAGTCTTTCAAGGCGTGAGTTTCATTCAGCGCTTGGACACCAAGGGGGGCGTCGCTCAGGATGTCGCTTGCGGAAAGGGGCTTTTGGGTACGCAGCTCCGTGTGCCCTACACGGCTGCTTACGTCTTCTACAAATAGCGCTGAAAGGGCAGCTCGCCCGTTCTGGCGGCTCCTATCGCTTGCAAGCTACGATGTGTGCTGCCCCAGGTGGGGGCAGCATGATTGGGAAGCTGAAGTGGTAGAGAATTCTTTGGGCGATGGGCGGGAGATCAGTGCAGAGGACTTGCAGCGCTTGCGCGAGACCCTGCTCGATATGTTTGGCGGTCTGCGTTATGACGAGGTCACCATTCGTGAGGTCTGCAAACGGGCCTGTGTGAGTCCAAAGACGATCTACAAGTACTTCGGCACCAAGGATCAACTGATCTATTCTTGTATCCAGCCGGATATGGACGAACTCAATCAGCAGTTGGCAAAAATCGGTCGCAAGACTTCGCTGGATGCTTCGAAGAAGGTTGTGGCCATCGCCAAGGCTTGGTGTGACTTCTATATGGCGCGCCATCGCCTTGCGACGGTCGTGTTCCTGCGCATCCCCTCAGCCTATTGGCTGTCGAACCCTCATTTCGTGCAAACCGCCGTGATTCAAGCCAATGTCCAGGTGCTGAAAGAGGGTCAGAAGGCAGGGCTTGTGAACAAGGATGTTCCAGCTGATGTCCTTCTGGACATGATGACGGGGGCGTCTCATCGAATGATGGCTCGGTGGCTCTTGTTAGAACCAAACAACGGCTCGGCCATCAAGCGCATGCTCGTTCGTGGCTTGACCAGCATGGCGGCTCCGTAGATCCGTCACTGGCTTGTGGTGGGGTACTCGTGTTCAAGTGATTCCTTACGCCACTGCGCGGTTGCTTTCTTCATCAAGGTCAGATTGCCGCTGAAGCATCGGCAGGCGCTGCAAATCAACAGATGCCGACTGAGCTGCCATTGAGCGAACAGCGAGTTGGGTTCTTCCGCATCTTGCATCAGCAACATTGAGCTTTGCCGGCAGGTGATTTCCAAGAATTTCATTTGCTGTTCTGCGGTGAAAACCACTTTTGCTCGAGGCATTCGCGCAGGCGTAGACGCGCTCGGTGCAGCAACACTCCGCAATTTCCAGGGCTCACGCCCAATGTCTTCGTGACTTCTTCGACGTCCATGTCCATCCATTCACGCAGCATGAAGGCTCGTCCTTGCTTCTCCGGAAGATGATCGATGCAAGCTTCCAGAACTGTGAAGAACTCGGCCTGCTGAAGTGATCGTTCTGGATCTCCCCAATCTGAAGGGGGATTGGACCAGTGCCCATCGGACAAAAACAGTGTGTCCATCAGGCCGGGATCTTCGTCCAGGGAAACTTCCCGCGGTTGCTTTCTGAGCTGATCAATCAGCTTGTGCTTGAGGATGCCGAACACCCAAGTTTTGAACTGGCTCTTTCCTTGGAATGAAGGCGCGCGCATGAGCGCAGCAAGCATGGTCTCCGAGACTGCGTCTTCTGCACCAGCGCTGTTTCGCAGCTGAAACCTCGCGAACTTCAACAATTGCGGCCGAAGGCTGGCCAGTTCCACCGCCACCTTTGGATCCGGGTCACTCACTTGATCTTCGTTCTCGGGCTCAAGGTCGACTGGATGCATTGATGCGACTTCCATCGCACAGACGCTGTTGATCACGCGGTCGTCGCGGTCGGGTTGCGACATGTCAAGAAGCCATCTTCGGAAAAGCTCGACTGGTAAAAGTAAGGAATCGACGTTATCCTATCTTCTTTTTTTGCTTTGGTGTGCGTGATTTCAATCCGACGCGTTCTGAGGCTGCCGTGTCGACATCACGGCCTTGATTCGCGTCTACCGAGGCGACTTGAGGTGGCTTTGGCGTTGAGGCACACGGCGCAATTCACGTAGTAATTTCATGCCCGACATTTCAACCATCAAGGCTGCACTCAGCAGCATCGAGACTGCCGCCGACATTGCCAAGGTGCTTCAAGACTCCAATTCATCATTGGAGAAGTTTGAACATAAGTCGCAGCTTGCTAATCTGGTTGAGGCTTTGGCGAATGCCCAAATGGACTTGGTCAATTTGCAAGGAAAGCTCTCCGAAAAGGGAAATAGGGTCGCTCAACTGGCGCTGGTGCTTGAGTCTGACCTGAGCTATTTCTTCTGACTATCTGTTGGACGAGTTTGTGGGCTGCCGCTGTGCTTTAAGGTAGCTGTTAGCAGGCTACGCCTTCATGTGCCGCTTCGAGCTGTATGGGGCTGGTCTGGCTGACGCGTCGAAAGACGCCGTGTCAGGCTGTAGCTGCGGTCTGTAGTCGAGAGTCTCAGGCCATGCCGCGTTGAGCGTTCTGTAGACCTTGCGTGCAAGCCATAGGTTATTGATCGAACTGGAGCGCCCCTAGACGGTCGATTTGCGCCGCAGCTCGCTGCGCGGTTCATGCTTCCCCTGAGGTCCTTGTGCAGCAGCAACAGCCCAAAGGGTTCTCTTGTGTGTTGACTGCCACGTTCTGTATCGGCGCAGAAGCGGCAGCAACTTGCCTCGATGCCAAACGGCCGTGAGCAGCGCCGCTTCTCGATGAGTTGCAGTCCGAATTCCCCGCCGCTGGCCAGCACATCGCGCCAGAACTGACGGGTGCCGTAGGTGCGGTCACTGTCCCGGTGGCCATTTTTTTGACCAGCATGCTGATGGTCTCCTGGACCAGGAAGCGGCTTGCGGACTGGGCGTCACTGCTTCATCGAATCCCTTATGGGTCTTAGGTCTTCCAAGTGCAGATCATGTGGGTGCGATTGGTGCGATTCGTGTGCCACTTTTGGTGTTGCGCTTGGTACCGCGTTTAGCAAGCTTGTTGGCCATGGCCGGTTCCTTGAGTGGCATGTAGATGTGGAGTTAGTAGCTTGAGTTCGAGGGGCTAGACGGATGAGTCGAGGCTGGATGCGAAAGAAGCCCGCTGCAAACGGGGATAAGTCCGCCTACAGATAATGGTTTCAGTGTTTTTGGAGTTTTAACCATGCAGTCTCTCGACAACCCCGCAAAGGACCGCGAAATCGGCCGCCGCAGCGATGCTGGCGATGCCAGCACGCAGGACAGCACCCGCACCGATGACACCCGCATCGGCGCCGTCCGCCCCTTGATCTCGCCGGCTCTGCTGCTGGATGAGTTGCCGCCACCGGACAGCTCGCTGCAGCTGGTCGAGCAGGCGCGTCGCGACATCAGCGATGTACTGCATGGCCGCGATGACCGCTTGCTCGTGGTGGTGGGCCCATGCTCCATCCATGACCACGACCAGGCCATGGACTACGCCCGCTTGCTCAAGGACCTGCGCGCTGAGCTGCAGAAAGACCTGCTGATCGTCATGCGCGTGTACTTCGAAAAGCCGCGCACCACGGTCGGCTGGAAGGGCTACATCAACGACCCACGTCTGGACGGCAGCTTCCACATGAACGAAGGCCTGCGCCTAGCGCGCAAGCTGCTGCTCGATGTGACGGCCCTGGGCCTGCCGGCCGGCACCGAGTTCCTGGACCTGCTGTCGCCGCAGTACATCAGCGATCTGGTGTCCTGGGGCGCCATCGGCGCGCGCACGACCGAGAGCCAGAGCCACCGCCAGCTGGCTTCCGGCCTGTCCTGCCCGGTGGGCTTCAAGAACGGCACCGATGGCGGCATCAAGGTCGCCAGCGATGCGGTGCAGGCGGCTCAGGCCAGCCATGCCTTCATGGGCATGACCAAGATGGGCGCGGCCGCCATTTTTGAAACCCGCGGCAACGACGACTGCCACATCATCCTGCGCGGCGGCAAGGCGCCCAATTACGACGCGGCCTCGGTCGCCGCCGCCTGCGAGGCCATGCGCAGCGCCGGCCTGCGCGAGCAGGTGATGGTGGACTTTTCGCATGCCAATTCGAGCAAGAAGTTCGAGCGCCAGATCGACGTCGGCCGCGACGTGTCCGCGCAGATCGCCGGCGGCGACGCACGCATCACCGGTGTGATGATCGAGTCGCATCTGCAGCCGGGCCGGCAAGACCTGGCCGAGGGTCAGACCAAGCACGACCTGCTGCCTGGTGTGTCCATCACCGACGCTTGCCTGGGTTGGTCGCAGACCGAGCCACTGCTGCGCGAACTGGCGGCAGCCGTGCGTGCACGGCGCGGCTGAACCTGAGCGGCAGCAGATCGGGGGAGACCGCGTACGGTCGCCCTTTTTTTCTGGGTGAGGGCAGGTCTGCAGGAATCCAAGCACAGTGGGCGTGCAGCCGGGTCGTGACGGTTGGGCGACGCGCTGAGGGAACGGATCCGATCCAGTGGCTTGCATTCACGCTGTCCTTCTTCGAGCTTTCCTGGTGGGTGTTCTTGAGTCTCGTCATCAACTCTGACGATACCTGCGATGCCTGGTCACACCTGCGAAACCTAGGATGGTCCGCTTATCGAACAAGGAGGCAGGAAATGCATTCAATCGTCATCAAGCCCGTCGACTTCAATCGGGTGTTCGTGGACCAGGGCTTGGCGGTATCAGACTTCAAATACATCATCCTGGCCGAGGGTGACTCGTGGATGGAGCGCAGCGCCGTTCTGCAAGGGTCACTTCCTGATTTCTACAACTTTTTGTCAGACTCCAAAGACGAGTCCACACTGATCATCAACTTGGCAACCTTTGGTGACGAACTCCGTCGAATCGGCACGTTGCAACGCAAGGAATTCAAGTATTGGCTGAGGCAATTCGAGTACGACGCTATTTTCTTCAGTGCCGCAGGCAACGACTACATCGATGCAGCCCGTGACCCCGATCCTGGACAAGGAATCCTGAAGCAGTTCAACCATGCAGGTGCGCCCTCCGCTGCGAACGACTGCATCGACTGGCTGGCAGTCAATGAGCTGCGACAGACGTATTTGGGCCCTTGCTTCAAAGCTGTTTATGACATGGTTCAAGCGAGCCCACGAAACAAGGGCAAGCCCATTCTGGTCAATAGCTATGACGTGCCTGTCGCCCGCAACGCTCCAGCAGTCAGGAAGGCTTGGCTCTATGAAGCCTATGTCAAGAACAACATCCCGGAGGCGCTATGGCCAGCTGTGACGGCTGCTATCTTCGCGTCTATTGGTGACGAACTGAGTTCATGGGCAGTAGGGCGCCCTAGCGTGGCTCTGGTTCCAACTCGCAACGTGCTCAGTCCAGCCGATCCGACGAGTCAGGGCGAAAGTGGCGACTGGATCAATGAGATTCATCCGAATCGGCAGGGCTGGGAGAAGTTGGCGCCGATTTGGCGGGCGACGTTCCGAAAGGCAGTGGGATTGCCGGCGGAAGCCTGAGGGCGAGGCAGTCTGAGCTTCGTTTTTGAGTGTTCGAAGTTCTTGGCGAGCTGCCCAGCTTCTCACCCACACCCAGGCGGTTCAGTGGGTTGCAGGGCCTTGCTCAGGTGTGGCTTGGATGGTGTCCAGCCATTCCTGCCAGGTTGATTCGCTCACGTCCAGACCTTCAATGGCTTGCGTGGTGTGCGGCGCGTGAGGCTGGCGCAGACCCTGAATGAGTCGGCCTACCCATTGACTGATTGGTGTGCTCAAGGTTTCAAGATGTGGCATGACAGGCTCCAGTTGCATAGAAGCTACTTTCGGCGGTCAGCTTCAAATCGTCTATCCGACTCCTGGGTGCCTACCTTTGGGGGGGGGGCTGTGCGCGATTAGGGTGTGTGGGATGTTGGGGGGCGCTCTCGTTCTCGCGGTCGCGGGGTCTGTTTTCGGAGTGTTGAGTTGCCGGAGCCACAGCCAGCGCCCTCGCGACTTCTCAGTGTTCTGGCGGGAATGCTTTGCCAGGTCTCACGCTGTTCAGTCCGGTGGTTGTCGTGCGGTCTGATCTATGGATTTGGAGTCTCTTGCCACTGTCGTGATGAATGATCAGGGTTGATGACAGTGCTTTGCACGATCACGAATGAGGTGTTGTTGGTCGAAGCGTTTTTGTGTGGATGGCACACTTGGGCAGCGCGCCTCCTGGAGGGCAACTCGCCTAGGGCAGTCGGCTCATCCCGATTCCTTTGGATGAGGCCGTTTCGAGCCTGGCTGTGATCTCGCTGGTCGGGGTGCACGACGGCTCCCACATGGTGGAATGCAGCGAGGTGGTGACCTTCCCGCGGTGGCGGTGGGCCACTTGATTCCACTGTGTGCCATGGCCGGGCTGAAGCCGACTGAACGACAAGCGTAGCGTGCTCAGGTTGACGGCAAAGATGTGCGAACGCCTCGTACTGAGGTCCTGTGCTCTTTCCAACGGATCACACCTGCGATGCGCATGCCGATGGGCCGAAAATTGGTTTATGAGTTCGCGCGGTTCCTGGCGCGTTATTTCCGTTTTTGTTTTTTGAGCGTTTTTCTTGAACTGGGGGCGCCGCAGTGGCCGGGTCGGTCGCACGCATTGCAAGCGCCAACCAGGTTGAACCGTTTATCTAAGGGCTTCAGGGAGACTCCTCCCGCATCGTTCGAAACCGATGAGCATGAATGGACCCATCTGCAGTTTCACGCCTTCGCTGACACCTCCGCTGCTGAGGGCGCCTAGCTGGATTCCAGCAGGCCGTGGGCCGCAGCTCTTTGGGCGGATGCTCTTCGATTGCGGCAGTGCAGACGCGCATTGATACGCTGGAAGCGTGAGTTCACGGAGGTCGCTGTCAGGCCGGTGCGTTTTGCGATTTCCTTCGTGCCCAGGCCTTGCCACTCCATAGAAAGCAGGGTGACATCGTGGGTTTGCAGTCTTGCCGATGCGCGCAGGCGGTCTTGCAGATGTCGAGTCAACCAGTCGTGCAGCTCTCCTGCGAGTGCGCGAGCCAGTGTGCGCACCAGTTGCGCCTGCTTGCCTTCGAAGTCGTCCGGCGTCGCGCTGCCCAGGCACAGCATTTCGAGGCGATCTAGATCGGATCCTGCGGGCGTGGGCACGATGAGGCAAGATTTGAAACCATACTGATTGGCAAGTTCGATGGCTTGTGCATCGTTCGGGTCTTGCCGTGGCACTTGGTGGTCCGTACCGGCCACTGTGCGGCTTCGGGCGAAGCGAAACCATGGGTGCTCCAACATGGAGCCGACTGTGCACTGAGCCTGTGCGAAACCAGGATGGCAAGCAAAAAGACTGAAGCTGGAGGCCTCTAGGCCACCTTCAGGGATGCAGGCGGTGTAGATGCTGCCGCTGGCGCCGATGGCCATGGTGGCCCGAGCCAGGCGATCGAGCAGCTCAGGCGGGCTGTTCGCGAGCGGGATCTGGACGATGGCCTCCAGTGCATTCTCCGCATAGTGCTCTGTCTTCGCGATCTCTAGGATGGAGCTGTGCGGTGCTTGTGTATTGGATGACATGGTCAAACTCCCGTTTGATTTGGGCGAGCAACAGCGGGGCTGTGAACCGCAAGGGATCGTTGTCCAGGCAGGCGTCGAACTGTTCGCGGTTGTCAAACAAGGTCCACCACTCGGTCCTTGCGTTGCCTCCGCCTGCGCAGGTCCGGCCGGCTGCTACGCCGGAAGGTACGCTCAAGAGCTGAACCTTCCAGCCTGCGCTAGGGGCAGATGCTTTGCGTGGCGCAAGGGGCCGGGTGGATTTCGCGGTCCTCCTGCGATGGGCGGGGTTTTCCAGCCTGGAGGGTATTGCCGGTCTGGCATTCCCTGCGTCTCTGACTTCGAGCATTCTGTTGTTCAACACGGCGGGCTCCGGGTGTGAATGGCCAGACGCGGGGCGGTGCGCTTGTGACCTTGGCTGTCACTGGTCGCGGCCCTCTATTGCCGAGCCAGCCGCAGCTGGGCCATGGGCAAGCTCGTCGAGAGGGGCGGGCGCCTGACGTGCCGGACCTGATGGCCAGGAAAGACTACCGGCGCCCAAACGATGGCGTGCGTTCGACGGTCGGGATCATGGCGGGCACATGCCGCGAGTTCAAGGGCTGAGTTCCCATGTGGGTGTGAGCGTTCGGTGGGCCCTTGTAGAGATTGCCCGTTCGCCTGCGTTGTCGCAGTCGATGCTGTTCCGCGATTGATGCTGTGCACGATGGGCGTTAGCCGTGCATCCGGCTCTGGGTGCTGCGTAGGTCCTTTCGCACCGTGCGCTGCCCAGGGGCAAGGGCGAAGGTTTCATGGTTCGATACGGAAGCGGGAGAGCAGGGCGGTCACTCGCGGGCAGTTAGCCTGGCCCTAATGGTGCTTTCGTTCGGTGTCCGTCAGAAAGAGGAGAGCGGCCGCGCTGGCTTTCTCGCCTTCTGCGGCTTCGCATCCTAAGATTCAAAGTTGTCGTCCAACTTCGATGCATGACGCCGCATTGCGATGGTGAAGAACTGGCAGTCCGTGCTCTCGCGTGTCAGGGTCGCCTTGATGCGCCGTGGCCGCACGCGCCATGATGCGGACGATTTGGTGCAGGAGGCCTGGATCCGTCTGGCCTGCCAGGAGCAGCAGCAGGTCATCACCAGTCCTGAAGCCTTTTTGATGCGGATTGCGCTGAATCTGTCGATCGATGAATTTCGCAATGCCAGAAACCATGGCGAGCAGGTTTTGATCGAGGACCTGGTGCTGGTCGATACCAGACCTTCTGCCGAGTCCACACTTTTGGCTCGAGAACGGTTGACGCGACTGAGTGAGTGCTTGGCGCAACTGGATACCCGTACTCGCAGGATATTCTTGGCCCACCGTGTCGATGGCATGAGCTATCTTGAAATTGCAAGGGAGCAGCGTTTGAGTATCAGCTCGGTGGAGAAGTACGTCGCCAAAGCCACCTTGGTGATCACCCGGTCAATGGAGGGCTGGTAGCCATGGATGCTTCAGCAGACCCCGATTCAAAGGATACCTCGGGTCCCCACGTGACGCCTGAAATCGCGGCCGAGGCCTCGGTCTGGATTGCCCGGCTGCACGGGCCGGATCGTGGGCCAGAGATGGAACGCGAGTGTTTGGCGTGGCAGGCCCGTTCGGCCGCCCATCGATTGGCGTTTGAGCGATGTACCGACGTGTGGGAGTCGGTGCCGGGCGTCCGCTTGGCGGATGCTTTTGCGAGCGCCTCGCGTCGTGCATCCGACGCAGGCGGCGGAGGTGACGCAGGTCCGGGCTCCCAGAGGTCCGCCAGCCGCATCTGGATCCTGGCAACGGCCTTCATCGTCCTTCTTGCCGGGGGGAGTGGCTATTGGCACTTTGTGCGTGGCGGCGAATCCTTTGGTACCCAAGTGGGCGAACAACAGCAACTGATGTTGGTGGATGGCACCCGCATGACCCTGAACACCGATACCCAGGTTCGCGTGGACATGGGGACGTCAAAGCGAACCGTCGAGTTGCAGCGTGGTGAAGCCTTGTTTGAAGTCAGCAAGGACCCGGAGCGGCCCTTTGTGGTGAAGGCTGGTGGCAACGAAGTGGAGGCTATCGGCACGGTGTTCTCGGTGCGCATGCCGGGTGGCAGTGGTCAGGGTTCTCAGGAGTCGGCAGTGACGCTGATCGAGGGCCAGGTGGCAGTGCGACCGCCTGTGGCTAGAGACGTCCGTGGATCTGAGGCCGACAAGGCAGTGTTGATGCAGCCAGGGGAGCGCTTGCGTTGGGTTCCACAGGAACTGGGCGCCAGTCGACCCGTGCGACCGCAGCTGGATCGGCCGAAGTTGGCGACTGTGCTGGCCTGGCGACGCAATGAAGTGGATTTCGAGGATGCGTCCTTGATGGAGGCCACATCAGAGATGAATCGGTACAGCCGCACACCGATTGTCTTGTTGGGGAACGGCACGCTCGGGACGCTTCGAGTCAGTGGTCTGTACCGGACGGGAGATAGTGCGGGCTTTGCCCATGCAGTGGCTGCCTTGCACGGCTTGCGGCTGCGTGAGCAGGGCGGACGTCTGGAGTTGTCGCAGTCTCAGTAGGGCAAGCCCTGGCGGAAACGCACTCGACCAGCTCGTCATCTCGATGTCACCAACCTGGAACTTCGAGAGAGGCACGAGATGTTAGGCAAAGTATTCAGAGGCAGTCGATGGGGCGGCAGCCATTTGTTGGACAGCGCCTTGCTTGCGCTGGCTTTGTGCTGTGGAGCGGCATGTGCCAGCGAAGCTGCTAGTGCTGCAAAGCATCGGATTGATCAGCCGGCGCAACCTTTGGGTGAGTCGCTGCGGGCGATCGCCCGACAGACCGGCGTCTCCATTGTTTTTGATCCTGGCAAGGTCAATGGCCGAACATCGCGCTCGGTATTCGGCCATTTGACGGCAGCAGAGGCTATTGCTCGTGCGCTGGAGGGGTCTGGCCTGACTCCCACTGTGATGAGTGACGGTTCGATCGTGGTTCGCCCCGCACCGACGCCGGGTACTTCAGGGCCGGCCAGTGGGCCGGGCGCTGCGACCGTTCCTACTCTGGAACTTGCGCCTCGCCCTTCGGGCATGGCCGTCGCTGTGGCTGATGCTTCAAGCAGCCGACCCATGATGGCCGTGACGGCCTCGCTCGTGAACTCCGATGCGGCCTCGACTGAAGAGGGCCATGGAACGGTGGCTTCACTCGGTCGGATTGAGGTCACCGGATCTCGCCTCAAGCGCATTGAGGCGGACGGCCCCACGCCTGTCAATGTCTACACGCGCGGCGATATCGACCGCAGCGGTCAGCCCTCGTTGGAGCGCTTTCTCAGCACTTTGAACGAGGCCTCGGTGAGCCCCGGAGAAAGCAGCTTTGTCGCCACGACCGGTCAGGGATCCGTCCAGCTTCGGGGTTTGCCTTTAGGTTCAACCTTGGTGCTCATCAATGGTCGCCGTTTGCAGGCCGTGGGTTCCTCGTCGGCCAATTTCTTCAATCTCAACCTGATCCCCATGGCTGCGGTCGATCGCATCGAAGTCGTTCCCGTAGGCTCATCTGCAGTCTATGGCGGAGATGCGCTGGCGGGTGTGGTCAACGTCATTCTCAAGAAATCCCTCGACGGCTTGGTGCTCGATGCACGCCTTGCCTCAGGGCAGGGCAGTGGGGATGGAAACATTTCCATGGGTGCTGGCACTCGCACGCAGTCCGGCTCCTACATCGTGCTCGGCGCCTACAACAAGGCCTCTCCGCTGACCATGGCCGAGCGGGGTTTCTTTGTGGATGCCGATTACCGGCGCTTCGGCGGTGTCGATGCGCGCACCCGTTCGTGCACCCCGGGCACGGTGAGTAGCAGCACAGGTGCGAATCTTCCAGGGCTGAATTCATCGTTCGCAGCCATCCCGACGATGGCGCCAGGCCAAGCCTTGACCCAGGCCAGCTTCACCGCAAGCGCCGGGCAGGCCAATCTGTGCAATTCCATGGCCAATGGCAAGGGCAGGGCGCTGGTGCACGGCACGGAGAGCCTGTCTTTTCATGCCGCCGGGGACTACCGGCTTAGCGATGACTGGTCGGTGTTCGGTGAGTTGACCCATGCAAAGGACAAGCTGTCGGCGGAAGAAGGCGGTCTGCTTTTGAGCAATGTTCTGGTTCCTGCCACCAATCCGCACAATCCCTTCAGTGTTCCTGTACGTGTGACCGCCCGCCTAGGTCCTGAGAACGGATTCGAGCGGTTGGCTCGTGACACCGATTTCACACGGGCTTTGGTGGGGATGCGCGGTGAGCTGCCGGCTGGATGGGAGCTGGAGGCTTCGTTTTCAAGCACGCGCGACGATGGTCAGCGACGCCTGTCCAACACCACGCCCAATGTGGCAGCCCGCACCGCGGCCTTGGCCGCGTCCAGCGCCGCTGCTGCACTCAATCCCTTCACGGCGGGCAAGGCGGCCAGCGATGAGGTCCTCCAGGCGATTTGGTCGGACTCGATTCGCGACAACCATGGCCGCAAGGACCAGGTCAGTGCTTTTCTGCGTGGCTCGGTGTTGGAGTTGCCCGCCGGGAGCGTGGATCTGATCGCGGGCGCGGAGGCGGCTCGCGATCGGTACCGGACGGTCACGCCGGGGAGCTTTGACATCGCCGCGCGACGCTCTAACAGTGCGGCCTTTGGCGAAATGCATGTACCTCTCTGGCGATCCAGTCCCAGCGAGGGTCCTGCCCGCGAGATGGCGGCGCTCACCATCGCTGCGCGGCGTGACTACTACAGCGACTTCGGCAGCGCAAGCACATACCAAGCTGGCTTGGAGTTCCGGCCGAGTAAGACAACGCTCCTGAGGGCTTCAACCGCCACGTCCTTCAAGCCGCCTACTTTGCTCCAGACCAAGGTAGATGATCTGCGCTACAGCACGGAAGCCTTTGGACTGGTGGATCCGGTACGAGCGAACGCACCCATTGTGGGCGGTGAGGTGTTGCGCACCACCAACCGGGACTTGAATCCCGAAACCGGCCGTGCCTTGGCATTTGGCGCTGTTTGGGAGCCTGAGTCCGCGCAAGGGACCCGTCTCGGTGTGACGGCTTGGCGCGTGAAGATCGATGGGCTGATCTCGCTTTTGTGGCCGCAGGTGGTCTTGGCCAATGAGGCTCGCTTTCCTGGTTTTGTGACGCGTGCGCCAGCGGCTCCTGGTCAGGTAGGTGCTGTTACACAGGTGCTCTATGCCGAGGTCAATTACGGCGGTGTTGACACCTCGGGGCTGGACTTGGAAGCGGCCCATGCCTGGAAGACCGAGGGGAGCAAGTGGACCTTGTCCGCCAGTGCCACGCGTACTCGCGACTACGAGGTGACGCTGGCACCAGGAGCTCCGGCCGAGAACCGTCTGGGACGACGTGCCATCGACTTCTGGTCACCGGCGTGGAAGGGGCGTCTGTTTGCAGGCATGGATCGTGGCGCATGGAACATGGGACTGACCAGCCGCTACTTGGGGCGTTACCGAGATTCTTTGCCCAGCGAGCGCCGGCTCGGAGGCTATTGGCTTCACGACATGGCGGCGACTTTCAAACTGGCACCGCTGGGTCTGAGCTTGGCTTCCGCCAAGGACGCCTCGCTCTCTTTGTCGGTGGCCAATATTGCCAATCGCATGCCGGAGTTTGTCGAATCCTCGCCCTACTACGACTTCACCCAGGGTGATTGGCGCGGCCGCTACCTGAGCCTGCGTTTGTCCATGAGTTGGTAAGCGCCGACCAGGGGTCTGCCGAGTATGGGGGGACATGGGCCCTTGCGGCGATCCGGTCCGCGCCGTGTCCTCGCTGTCCTTTCGTTGCCTCTGCGGTTTCCGCACTTTTCCGCAGGCCCCTGAGCTTTCTTCCTGCGATGACCTAGTGCAGCGCACTTCGTGGCGTCGCCTGGCGCATCTCAGCGCCCGTGCTCAGTGGCTCCCTTGTTGACTGGGCTCGGCCTGGCCTCGTAGGCCGGACGTTGCTTGGCTCATTTCTATTCCTGTTTTTGAACCCGACCGATGAGTCCGGGGGATTCCATGTTGCAAACACTTTTCTCCCATTTGATGCGCGAGGGCTGGACTGGCTTGGATGACGGGCTTTGGTTCTGCCTGTTGATCTTGTGTCTTGTGTTGCCACTTCCAGAGGCCCATGCGGCCATGGGGCCGACGGTGCGAGAGCTGATCGAGTTCACGCGCATCATTCAGCCGATTCAGCATGACGCTGAAACGCTGCAGAGCCAGGTGTCGCCGGATGGCTCACAAGCCTTTGTGGTCACCCGTACGGCTAAGGTGGCCAACGACGTGAATCGGTTCGAGATCTTGCTGCTGGACCTGAACGCCGGGCGCCTGGCCGCCTCGGCACCTGGTGCTGCTGTTCGCGTGTTCTCGGTGGAGTCGCGCAATGATGACGACGATGCGAACCCTTCGTTGCGCGAGGTCCGCTGGCACGGCCATCGAAGTCTTGTGTTTCGGGCCCGCCTGCACGACGAGCCGTTCCAGGTCTATCAACTCGATGTGTTGACCCAGCGCTTGACGCAGTTGACCTACGCGCCCCTGGGGGTCCTGTCCTTTGACGTGTCCGGTGATTCGAGGCGCGTGGTCTATGTGGCCCCGGTGCCCAACCCTGCGATGCCCCCTGGTTCGCGCAGCGTGGTGGTGGGAACCCACTCATTCTGGAGTGTCCATTTTGGGCAGGACAGCTTTCGGACTCAGCAGCGCCGCTATCAGTTCTTTGTGGCGGAATCGGGCTCCCGCATGGCCGCACGGCCAGTCGGTGTGCCCTTCCCGGAGAGCGCCGGTGGCTTCCCATCGGTCAGCATGTCGCCGGACGGGCGGTGGTTGGTCTTGCCCAAGTACGAGCCGGGCCGGCAGCTCGCATGGGCCGCGGACTACCCTCAGATTGCTGAGGCGACTGCGAAGTACGGACCATCGGTGACACTGGATCCGCTGGCCTACTACTCGCGCCCCATGAGCTATGTCTCGCGACGTTTAGTGCTCTACCGCCTCTCCGACGGCCAGGAGCAGCCCATACTCGACGCGCCGGATGATGTCTTGCCGGGCAACCAGACGCGCACGGATCGGCTCTGGCAGGATGGTGGCGTTTCCTTGGTGATCGCTGGTACCTATCTGCCGCTGCAGGATGCTGTGAATGCGCCAATGCCTGCCAAGGCAGCTTCGGCCAGTCCGTCGTCTGGCACGCCTCACTCCAAGCCAAGCCCCGCGTCTCACATCATTGAGTTCTGGCCGGATACAGGGCGCTGGCAGATCATTGCCGCACTCGGGCAGCGTTTGAAGACGGCCTTTTCGATCGCCGGCAAGGCTGGCGCATTCATGGCGATTGATGGTGGGCAGCACCGCCGTTTTGAGCGTGGCGCGGATGGTGTTTGGCAGGAGTTAGAAGCCGCTGTAGGCCCGGACCCAAGTGCGCCAGGTTCAGGCCCGGCCTGGCGCCTGAAAGTCGCTCAATCCCTGAACCAACCGCCTGACATCGTCGCCCAGGGCCCTGATGGCGCCGAGGTGCGCCTGACTCAGCTGAATCCGCAATATCGTGCTTCCCAGTGGGGCACGATGCGTGAATACGATTGGAAGGACGTGGCGGGGCGCCAATGGCGTGGGGGCTTGATGGTGCCTGCGGACTTCAAGGCGGGTATGCGCTATCCCCTGGTGATTCAGCCCTATGGCTTCTCGCCCAACCGCTTCTATCGCGATGGCTCCAACGACTACGACGGATTCACCAGCGGCTTTGCCGGTCGAGCTTTTCTGCGTGAAGGCATTCTGGTGTTGGCCTTCCCCTGGCGAGCCAGCAGCGGTGCGCCGACTGACGAACCTGGAGCGCGCCAATCTTTCCAAGATGGGGTGAGGGCGGCCATCGATGCGCTGGTGAAGGACGGTTCGGTGGATCGGGAGCGCATCGGCATCTTGGGATGGAGTGCCACGGGCGAGCGGGTGCTGAACTTGCTGACCTTCACAGACACACCGATCCGAGCAGCCACCTTGTTGGATGGTGATGCCAACACCCTGTATTCCATGACGATCACCTATGCGGTGATGGATGGCATCCAGGCTCGCAAGGAACGAACCAACGGGGGCGGTCCTTTTGGAGAGTCGCGCACGCGTTGGATTCGCAACGACCCCTCGCTGTACACCGACTGCATTCGAGCGGCGCTGCGCATCGAGACCTATGGGCCTGAGGCTCACAACAACTGGGACATCTACGCACTCTTGCGCAGGCAGTATCGGCCCGTTGAGCTGCTCATGATTCCTGGTGGTGCACATGCACTGGCGAGGCCCAGCGAACGCATGATTTCGCTGCAAGGCAATGTCGACTGGTATCGCTTCTGGTTGAAGGGCGAGCAGCGCGAGGAGTTGATCGTGCCTGGGGAAACGACTGCCAGCTTGAAGGAACAGTATCAGCGCTGGCAGCAGATGGAAACTCTGAAGCAGGCCGTGGACAGGCAGCCCGCATGTGTGCGTGCGCTGGATCAAAACTGAGTTGGACTACCTCAAGTAGGCGAGATGAATTACGACCTGCGACCGGAACTCGCAAGTATTGACGAGTGTTCATTGTCCGGCCCCGGTCTGCTGGGCCCGCCACATCTTGGCGTAGATGCCTCCGCCTGCAAGCAGGTCCGCATGCTTACCTTGCTCAACGATTCGGCCGTCAGCCATGACGGCGATCTGGTCGAGGTCTTGAAGCACCGAGAGTCGGTGGGCGATGGTGATGGAGGTTCGACCCGCGGTGACTCTGCGTTGGTCAATCAGGATCTGGCGCTCGGTGTTGGCATCGAGCATCGAGGTTGCTTCATCGAAGACAAAGATCTGCGGACTCTTCAGGATGGCGCGGGCCATGGCGACTCGCTGGCGCTCACCGCCCGAGAGCCTTTGGCCACGCTCGCCAACCCGAGTCTCGAAGGCCTGTGGCATGGACGTGATGAGGCCATGCATTCCTGCGAGGCATGCGGCTTCCTGGACGTCCTGGATCGTCGCACCTTCCCTGCCAATGGCGATGTTGTCAGCGATGGTGGCATCGAACAGAACGACATCTTGTGGCACCACGGCGATCATGCTTCGCAGCGTGCTCAGCGGCAGGGTGTGGATGGGAACATCGTCGAAGAAGACCTGGCCAGCTTGGGGTATGTAGAGCCGAAGCAGGACTCGCACCAGTGAGGACTTGCCGCCTCCGCTTTCGCCGACGATGCCGATCGAGCTTCCTGCGGGGATGTCCAGGTTCAAGCCATCGAGCACAAGGCGCTGCTCATCGAAAGCCATGTGAATGTCGGAGAAGCGGATGTGTGGCGCTTTGCCAATGGGCTGGGATGTCGCCATGCTGCCGGCCCTGGGTCTGGGATCGCTTGCTTCGCTCTCGGACTGCGTCCTCCGCTGGTCGGCTGATTCATCCTCTCGTGCTTGCTGAAATACCTCCATGATCGGCCGGATGAAAGCAAGGCTCTGCAGCGAGTCACGTAGGGCTGAGCTCATCATTTCCAGCAGGCGTATGAGTTGGACCATGTAGAGGTTTGCCAAGAAAAACCCGCCAATGCTCAACTCACCCGAAGTTAGTGCGCGGGAAGCGAGTAGCAGCGATGCGGCCATCGCCAAGCCGAAGGCTGCTGTGGTCAGCAGGGCCTGGCTGAGTCGTCGCCCCTGCAGCCTCGACCAGGCGCGCTCAAGCTCCTGTGTGGCTCGGATGAATTTTCCTTGCGCCCACGTCTCGGCACCAAAGCACTTGAGGGGTTCACAGTTGCTCAGGCTGTCGCTCATGAGTCCGTGCGCATGAAAGTTGGCGCGAGAGACGAACCCTGCCGCAACTTTGATCCGGGAGGACCAGATCAGGACCAGGCTCAGGTAGGCGAATGCAGTGGTGGCGAAGATGCCACTCAATGCGGGCTGGCCCAGGGTCAAGAGCACAGCGCTGGCAGCGAGAGCCTCCGCCAAGATCGGGACTGCGCTGCCGGCCAGATTGAACAGAATGACTTGGTAAGCGGAGACGGCCTGCTGCAGGATCTGGACCTTGGCATCGCCTTGCGCATGCAAATGCGCGGACAGGGGCAATGCCAAGACGTGCCGGAAGAAGCGCTGTCGTAGGTGCGCGTACAAGCCTTGCTCTGCGGAGCTGAGCATCCAGGGGCGCAGATCGGTGCACAGACGCGCCCCACACAGACACAGCAAGTAGGCCAGGCTGAACCCGAGCAATTGGTTGGCTGCAGGAGTCTGATCCGCCGGGACACTCTGGGCTGTGGCCCCATCGATCATGCCTTTGAGCGCAAGCGGTGCCACGCCAGCTAGCAGACCGCCAGCGACGGCCAGAAAGTTGGCCGCCAACAAGGGGAATATTTGCGACCGACTGCAGCCCGTGAACAGGAGCCGGAGCGCTAGACAAAGCTCAGTCAGCGCATTCTTGAATGGTTGCATGCCGTCCTGGCGCGGCGCCTCTGTCCTTGCTCCATTGCCACCGTCGACTCCGTCGTTGGCCCTCCTGTTCCTCATGAGGTGGTCCCCAGTTCTGCCGTGGACGCCTGCTACGGCCGACTAGGGCTGCCAGCGGCTGAGCCAGGCCTCCACCGCAACCAAGGCATGGATCTGTGAGCTTGACGCGGATTGGGTGCTCGGACGGTCGAACAGTTGGGCCTGCAGACGACTCCGATCGATTAAGCCTCGGCGGCAGAGCTCTCCGTCTAGCAAGAGCTCACGCACCGTGCTGATATTGGCGTTCAGCACGGCTTTGATGTGTTCTTCCATCCCCCCCTTGGAACGACGTCTGATGATGGGGGCGGGGAGGTCGTTCTCAAACGCCCGTCGTGCCAATGCTCGGCCCTGTCCTCCTCGTGTCAGCAGATGGCTGGGCAGGCGTAGGCACAGTTCCACCAAGGGCTGAGAGAGCAGTGGGTTGACGAGTTCCGGGGCTGCTTCTTGCTCGAAAGGGTCGTAGTAGCCAATGGGCTGCATGAGGGCCGTGGCTTGAGTGAACTTGCCAATCGGCAGACGCTGGGCCTCATCTTGGGCCGGATGGCTGAAGAGCTCCATGTCCATGCCTTGGGCCGAGGACTCTGTGCTGAACGCCGTCGCCGGCCCCGATGTGGCTCTCAGGGCGGGGTCGGGTGTCAAGCGTTCCCTCAGCGCAAACCGTGCGGCCCGCCAGACCGATGTGCGCCCGAGGCGTGCCGCGTCCAAGGCTGCGCTTGCAAAGCCTGAGTCCAGGCCTCGGGTGGCTAGGTAGTCGGCCGCCGGCCACCACGACGAAATTTCGAAGAACAGCGCATCGCCACCTGCGCCGGTGAAGAGGGCCGGCGCAGCGTGAGCCGCAGCCAGGCGCGCATCGGTGCGCGAGTTCATCCAGCCGAGGTAGTGCACTGGATCCGGCATGCGTGCCGTCTGCAGCACGCGCTCCAACTGGAATCCAGGTTCACGCTCTCGTTCCAGCAGATCTCGGCCGGCACGCGATGCTGCCAGGCGCGCGTAGTGGCGTTCGTCGCTGTTGGAGCCAGGCGAGTGGTAGTTGAGACAGATCACATCGGCGGGCGAGCTGCCCGCGGCCAGACAGCTGAGCATGATGGAGGAGTCGACACCGCCTGACAATCGCAGCAGCAAGATGTCATAGCTGCCTGCCCAGGCCTGGACACAGCTTCGCACGGTGTGTCTCAGCAAGCTCGCCGCGTCCTCGAATGGCAGATACAAGGGTGAACGAGCGAAATGGACCGCGTCCCAAAGCAGGGTCGGCCGACCCTCCTTCAGGTCGAGCCTCTCGCCTGGCAGGACCTGTTGTACGCCATCCAGGGCGGTCCCCTTTCCAATCTGGGGGCCATGCAGCAGCTGCGCTCTGAGGGCATTCCAGTTCACGCGGGGCAGCTCTTGGGCGTCCAGCACTTGAAGCGCATCCTCCAGCCATGAGAAAACAACTGTCACTCCGTGCCGCTGCAGATGGAAGCAGGGCAGGGTGCCGCTTGGGTCGCGCAGCACGCAGTGGGCCCCACCCTTGTCGGTGAAGAAAGCGATGTAGCGTCCCCAGAACTGCTGCTGCAGCGCTAGTCCCCCGCTGTTCAGGATCTCAGTGCTGGATGTCTGGTCGAAGTCGCCTTCCTTTGCTCGCGGATGGAGTGCTTGTTCCAGGCTCTGCCGTTGAAACAGTTTGCCCAGGATGACGCCGCGGTGGTCGTGCAGCAGGTGGGAATCGTTGATTCCCGTTTTTTCCCCTCGCGTGTAGACCTGCATGCCGGGGCGGCTCAGCACCTGCCGCCAGACTTGGATTTGTCGAGTCTGGGATCCCAGCTCATTGGCGGCAGCACTCGGGTCGGCCAGGTTGGAGTCCCAGACAAAAGCAAGATAGCGAAACATGGCGTCAGGTGCTCCGGCCTACACGACGAGGATGGGGCAAAACTGGCGAACGCGCTCATGCTGGTCGTTCAAGACCATGTCGCCACGCTGAACCCAGGAATGGGCGGCAAAGGGATTTGACTTGACGCCAATCACCCATTGCGCTGAAAGGCCTTCAGTGGCCAGGAAGCCCAGGAGGGACAGGGAGTCATGAAGGCACTGCTGCTGCGTGCTGAAGAAGAAGGGGCGAAGCGCGGTATATGCGGCACATGCACTCTGGATGGCCTCTATCGACTCAGCGCCGGGGCCTCGTAGTCTTTGCTTGCGCGAAATGCGCGCGCAGACGATGGCCCACAAGGATCGATGGCGGAGACACCAGCTCGCACTTGCTGAACTTGTTAAGAAAGCAAAGGTACGCCGGGCACTGATCCGCGCAGTCGTCCCATCATGATCCAGTTCCTGCAACGCAGTTGGCAGTGCTGTTTCAGGGGCTTGTTCCGGGGCCGCTTCAGAGGCAGGCCGTATCAGGAGCTCCAAGGCAACGAGTTGTTGCACCGTCTTGTGATTGGGTAGCGGGGTGTCCGTGTTGTGTGGCTGGGCGTCAAAGGCTGGCCAGCCCTTGATCAACTTGCTCAGCGGCAGAGCTTCCCGCTTGCTGATGGCCAAATAGCGGTTTCGGCGCAAGTCGAGCAAGACCACGCAGCTTTCGCAGGCGCAAGCCCTTACATGGTGGGCCAGTTCCAGTTCCAGTTGCGGCTTCGAGTGCGCATCTTGCATGGCGTTCTCCGAGTCCAGGTCCTTGGTTTGGCGTGAAAAGCATCCGGAGGTCGGCTCTTTGGTGGGTCTTGGCGGTCGCCTCCGTAGTGGACGATCGCCGTTTACTTAGACTTGGCGCGGCTGCGTTACGTCACGACACGCCGCCTCAGGGTTTTTGCATGGCAAGCTGAGTTTGGGATTTCACGCTGTGGGAGTGGATGCTTTTGGGGTCAGTCCTAGGCGCCGTTGTTTACGGAGCCCAGGACTTTCTCTCAAGCTAGGCAGCGCGCTCCGTTGTGGCGCGTGCCAGGCTCATTCAGGGCTCGCGGCGACCCGGGATCACCGGGTTTTCCTCGGCATATTCCAGGGCTGGGAAGCCCAGGGTCAGTTCCTTGGCATCACCCAGTTCGATGACCGGGGTTTGCTGCTCCAGTTGCGATTTCTCGTCCATGACAGACTCCTTCAAGTTGAGGTTGAGACCCAGTGCCTGAGGCCTTCTTGACCTCAGGCAACTTGAAGTTAGCTCCGGCTGTCGGCTGTGTCGATGTCAAAGGGACGATGCCGGTCTGTGTTCGGCGGCCGTGATCGAGGCGAGCCCATGGCTACAGCTACTTGGAATCTGCATCTTGGGCGGTCGGGCAGCGATGCTCTACTTGTTCGGCAGTCAGGGTGATCAGTTGGGCTCAGGCCATTGCTTGCGGTATTCCGAACGTTTTTCACGTTACTTGAGGGGTTACATTGAGGGAAATGGCCTTGAAATCGTCATTGTTCAATGGGGCCTGCCAATTCCCTCAGTCCTACTCCCGATCCAACGTCTCAAGTGTGGAGCTTGTGTTGGCAGGCGGCTGTTGGCCGTGACTTCCTGTTTAGCCCGTCGCTCGCTCGACGGATCCGAGCCAGGCTGCTTGATGCGCATCAGCGGACTGGGCGGGTCCTGATCGACTACCTGATCCTGCCTTCCGAGATCCATGCCGTGTCTCAGATCTCTGCCGATGATTCGGTGGGCAGTGTGGCCCGGGCGGTTGGCAACGTGGTGTCGCGATGGGTTCGTGAGGCGCAACCCGTGCGCAGCCCGGTTCTGGCTGGCCCCTACCGGGCCCAGCGCATCGATTCGATCTCGAAGTTGCGAGACGAGTTGCGCATGCTGGCATGGCGCTCGGTCGCGGTGGGGGCTTGCAAGACACCGACCCACCACCCTTACGGGGGACTTCGGATCGCCTTGGGGCTGACGCCAGCCATAGGTTTCGATGCCCGTCCCATGTTGCGGCACTTCGGCGATTCGGTTCCTGTATCTCGCGATACTCTGCGCCGCTGGATCTCGAGGCGACCCACACAACAGGAGCGATGCGCTTGGGAGCTCACTCGTGGCTTGGTCCTGGCGACAGGCACTGTCGGACCTAGGCCCGCGATGGCCCGGCTGGTGGATAGTGCTGCGGCCAGCCTTGTGGCTGCGGGCGGGGGGTACGGCATTGATGCCGCGCTCGAGGTCCTTGCGCTTTGGGTGAGCGTGCGTCTGAATGCCAACAATCCGCCTGATCTGTATGCGAGCTCCAGTCATTTGGCCGCAAGGGGCCGCGCCTTGGTGGCCTGCCTGGCTCGGGCTCATCGACTCTGTTCGGCAGCCTCCGTGGCGAGATATTTCCACCGCGCCAAAGCTACGCTGTGCGAGCAGATGGCGGCATGCCGTCGACATCCCCTCGATCGGTTGACGCTTGCGATCCCCCTGCGTCGCATCCTGGACGAGGCGGCGTTGTTGCGAGTATCCGGGGTGGGGCGCCTGCCCGTTTGCGGCAAGCGTGTGCACCACCCTGCGAAGCCTGACCCGACCGCTCATGACGCCTGAGCGCTCCGGCGCTTGATCGTCAAACGATGGCCCGTAGCGCGCTTGTCTTTGGCATCCGTTGCGGCGACTTTCATTGGACTGCCGGTCACAGCTCCGGGTGGGGCTTGATTCCGCGTGGATGCAAGGTGGTCTGCATGCCGGGCCTGCGACACAGCAGGCCTGGTAAGCGTCCATTGCTCAACCTCGGTCTGCCGCCATGCAACGGCACGCTTGCTGAGTTGAACTTGCCCTGGGAACTGACGCTCGGCGATCAAGCTATAGATCGTGGATCTGCACAAGCCGGTCATCTGCATGACGGTGGGCAAACGAACCAGTTTCGGCTGTGCCGAAATGATCTCGGTTTGGGTGCTGAGCAATGTGGGCTGCATGGCATACCTCCTTGGGTGGTGTTCCATGGAATCTAGTGGGCTGCGCCGGCCTGACCTGCGGTGACTTTCCGGAAAAAATGCGCCCCTTTCAGCTTCGGGCACGTGCCCCTTAGCTCACTTTGTGGTGTTTGTCAGGACCAGGCGATATCCGGCCCCAATGCATGAGGCGGTTCCAGTAAAGGCGCGACCTACCCATGTCCAGGGATCGCAGGCCCGCTTCCTTCGCGCTGCGCGCTAACGAGCCCGCTTAGCGAACAGCCTGCGGCCCCGTCCGCCACGCTTCGCTTCTCGTCCATGGCCTTGGGCAGATCGCCACCCTATCCATTCGCCACGCCCGAAGCCGGCCGCGCCAAATGCCAAGGTGCTCGATGCGGCTCGAAGTCCGCGCCAGTCGCTGCGCTTGTTGGCACATCCTTCGCAGGGGCGCCGCATCTCGAAACGCCGGTCGACTTCGCCAAACTACGCCGCCCGCGGAAATGTCTGCCTACGCGCTGTGCTGCCCGTCGCGCTCCCCCCACGCGCCCCCATCCGTGGGTGAGGGGGACTTGTGGGGGGATCTTTGATGCGGCGGGCCCAGACAGGTGCTCGCTGCTTCGGCTGCTGTGAACCCCACCCATCCCCCACCCCTTCCCGTGAGGGAAGGGGTCATGCCCACCCCCCGCCCGCCCGTGGGCGGGAGCGAGGAGTCCGAGCAAGAGGATCAGCAAAGAGGCAGCCATTCCGGCCTTGCCGGTTGATCACTCTTCAAGGAGAACGTTATGGCTTCCGTTCGAGTGGAGCAACGCAATGCTCATTTGGCCGCCCCCGTCCGGCTGGACTTCGTCAATCGTCGAGATGGCAAGTTGGCCCGGGCTGTGCTGACTGCCATCAGTAACACCCGCCATGGCAGCGGAGATGAGCGCAAAGAGGAATGCACGGCTGTGCAGTGGACCCTGTGGGGCAAGCAGGCTGAACATGCTGCCGAATACCTGGGCAAGGGTTCGCATGTGAATGTGGTGGGCCGGCTGCGTAACAACAACTATCACGACGATGCCGGCGCCGATGTGTACGCGATGGCCTTCACTTGTGAGGAAATCGATTACCTCGACACCCGTGCGTCAGCCCAAGCGCGCCAGGTCCGTGCGCAGGAAGGCGAGGGCTGGGGTGAGTCCAGTATGGATGCACCGGCGCAACAACGCCGCCGCAATGCAAACAAGGGCAGTGCCTCACGCAAGCCCAAGCAGGGTTGATGGCTGTCGGCCTACACAAGCCAGGGCGAGGCGGACGCCTCGCCCACCCTCTTCGATTCATGGATTCAGTCAACCCATTTGGGCAAGCACACATCATCAAGGAGACCAACATGCAAACAGTGTCTGCATTGGCCACAAGATTTGGCCGCAAGAGCACGGTCTATCGCAGTGATTTTCCATTGGCGGAAGATCAGATGCGAGCCACGGCGCCTTCCATCTTTGCCGTTGGCAAGCATGACAGCCGCTCTGAACGGTACACCTACATTCCGACAATTGAAGTACTTCGCGCCTTGCGCCATGAGGGGTTTGAGCCGTTCATGGTGGCACAGAGTGCCAGCCGAACGGCCGGCAAGAGTGAGTTCACCAAGCACATGATCCGCATGCGTCATGCCGAACAGGCGCAGGCCAAGTCGGAAGCGCACGAGATCATTTTGATCAACAGCCACGACGGTGCCAGCTCCTATCAAATGTTGGCGGGAATGTTCCGCTTCGTCTGCTGCAACGGGCTGGTGGTCGGCGACATCGCCAACGACATCCGCATCCCGCACAAAGGCCGAATCCAAGATCAGGTGATTGACGGTGCCTTCCGAGTTCTGCAGGACTTCGAGCTGGTCGAGTCCTCCACCGAAGAAATGAAGGCGCTGCCGCTGTGCCACGAGGAGCAGCACGCTTTTGCGGAAGCTGCTTTGACGCTGCGTTATGGCGGAGATGAGCTTGAGTTTCCGACAGAGGGTGCGTTGCCTGCAGTGCACGTCGCACCGATCACGGCTTCTCAACTTCTGCAAGCGCGGCGGCGAGAAGACGAGGAGGGTAGCCTGTGGATGACCTTCCAACGCACGCAGGAACATCTGCTGCAAGGTGGTCTTCCCGGGCGCAGTGCGCAAGGCCGCCATGTCCGAACTCGTGCAGTGGGTAGCATCGACCGCAACGTCAGCCTGAACCGTGCTCTCTGGGTGTTGGCCGAGGAGATGCGCAAGCTGAAGCATTGATGCGCTGACATACCCTGAACGTAGGCCCGGCGGCTCTCACGCTACCGGGCCCATGGCCATGTCGCCAGCAAGCCGGTGATGGCTCCCGCAGCCCCTGCCACCAGACAGCCAGCCAGTGCGGGCAAGCGGCCTGCGTGGCGCTGGTGCACGCCTGTCTGTCTCTCTATGGTTTTTCTGATGTGCTGCAGCGCCCGGTCAACTTCAGCCTTGAAGGCTTCGCTGATTGCCTTGTTCATCGCCCCCGTTTGTGATTCCATCGCTTGCACGGCGTGGGCTTCCACCAGAGCTAGAAGTTGCTTCAAGGCGTGCACCTTGACCTTGTCGCCCAAAGCGTTGATCTGGGTCTCGAAATCAGAGAGTTGATCAGCCAGCTGCGCGCTCGCCTCGACCTGCTGCCGGGTCACTTCTGAAATCGCCGGTAGTAGCGTGTCGACCCTGTCGAGCAACTGGCCAAGTTCGCCGATCGCTTCGGCAATCAAAGCTTCGCGAGAGCTTTGCGGCGACTTCATCGTGGCGGGGTGCTCAGCCAAGTCAACCTTGTTTGGAGGGGACCAGCTCACGCAGGTTCAGTGCATGGAAGCAAGCATCGAGCTTGGGCAGCACGCCTCGGGCCAGGCGCTGCGTGGCCAGGCCTTGCGCATGAGCAAGCCGCGATTCGTTGTCTGCGCTGTTCTTGATGAGCGCTTTGTAGTCGGTCGAATCGGAGGCAACAGCGACCAGGTCAACGTCAGGGCCGTTCAGACGCCCATAAATCTCGTTGAAGCCAAGTTGACAAGCCAAGGAAACCCGCGCCATGGGCGACTGCTGCAGGAAGGCTAGCAGGGGCTCGAACTGCCGTTCTAGCTCGCTGTCGTCCTCGACCATATTGAAGATCACACGGACCTTGCCCGGGGGAATCCCCAGGCGAGAGAGCTCAACCAGGGTCGCTATGGTGTCGCGCTGCTGCTTGCCGGCCGGGACAGCGGGGACGATGAAGATGTCAAAGTCTTCGTGGCTCCCTTGGTAGCGCCTCATCAGGGTCAGCAGGTCCTCGATGTTGCTCGCACCTATGTCGACGACCACATCGTCCACGATTTGAAGGAATTCCTGCAGCTCGGCGAACTGCCGCCCACGGATGACGTGGTCCAGCTCTTCGCCTGCGTTGATGCTTTCGATGGAAATGAGTTTGGCACCAGGCAATCGGGGTGCAAGCAAGTGCCGAGCGATCGTGGACTTACCGACATTGCCTGAGAAACTGAGAACAGCAATTTTCATTTCGCAATCCTCTCTTGCATCAGGGGATTGGTGATCCGGTTCCTCATGAAGTCTTCGGCAACCTCTTTGCCACTTCGGGCATCACCCGAGTCGCGGTGTTGAAGCGACTGCATGCGCGCTTGACTAGACTGAGCAGGGCCGGGCGCCTCGTGCGGTGCAAGCTGCACACTGTTCGGCGGATTTGGTGTCCGGCCCGCATTGCTCGGAGCGTAGGTGCATCCAATGTTGACTTCACGTCTGACCGTGCTGACGCTCACCGCTACGCCCGCGTCCTTCAATGCCACGCGGATGGCTTCGAAGCTGTACCCCTGTTTTCGCAAACACTTGATTTCGGTACTGAAGGCCAGCGCCTTGCGATTGGCTCGGCCGGGTGGGAGTTTGGGGGCGAGCATCATGGAGCGAAGGACCGCTAGTCAGAATCTTAGTTTTGCCCACTTGGGATACCTTGGCCGCGACGAAACAAGCGTGAAATTCACTGCTGTGCATTCCCTGGTCGCGGAGCGTGTGCTTGCGGTCCGCTTGCGTGTCGGATTCGAAGCGGATGAGTTGCGGTCAAGGTCCGGATTCGTGCGAGTTGTCAGCCGGAATTTGTTCGGATGTGGTTCACTTCTAGGCCTCTCGCCGTCAGGGCGGGGAGTGCTGAGGCCAGCCGGCATTGGGTCTAACGGCAACCGGGCCCTTGTACTTGGCGCAAGCGGACGGTGGTCCTAGCTGAAAAGCTAGCAGATTGAATAGTGCAGGATAGGCTGGCTGCCAGCATTTGGACGCCACTCTGGCCTGCTATGGGCTGGAGTTCTAGAGGATCGGTAGGCTCCGCTCAACTGAGGGGAGTTTGGAAGTCAGGTTGGGGCTGGTTGCGGTCGGTCAGTCTTTGCCAGTGACAGCTGTCTTCGACTCTGGTATCCGGGCCTCCTCGCACCGATGTCGGATGATCGGGGGACGCCCATTGACGCGCGCGCTTACGGTCAAAGCCGAGCTATTCCGCCGGCGTATAGGCTGGCGCCATGCTAAGAGCAGGTCCGCGACGTAGTTGATCGAGTACCGCTCGAAGCCGCGCCAACAGGTCATCGTAGGTGACGATGTCGACGACACCTTTGGAGTCGCGACGCAGCATTTCGAACTCGCGCAGCTGCACATCGGACAGCGTGTTGCTGCGCCCCATGATCACAATCCCCGAGGGGTTGATGATTCTGATCTTGAAGTCTTCTGGCAAGCTGGCGCTCAATAGCTGGGTCAGGTAGTCCTCGCCAGTCGCCCCCCACCGGTTCAAATGCCTCAGGTAATGATTAGCCTGACCCATGGCGCCGACCAAATCGCGCATTGGCAGGTGGTGGTCGCGGTACCGCGTCGGTAGCATGATGGGCTTGCCCAGCGGCTTCTTGATCTCGATGACATCGACATTGCCGGATGCATCGACCAACAAGATGTCTATACGCCGCCAAGTGGAGGCATCGGCATCCCAAAGTCTCACCTCAGTGAATGCCTTGATGTACCTGGGATTCAGCAGCAGGATGATCTCCACAATTTCCAATTGCCACTGTGCCTCCGAAGTTCCAGTCTCGTTGGCCAGCATGGCTTGCAGTCGGTCCAGAGCGAAGGCGTATTTTGCGACGTCGAACTGGCGAAAGGGAGCCTCTATGTCTGGTGGGGTCGCTGTAGTGCGCTTGTCGACATAGGCATTGAGCAGCTCTTCGGCGTCGATCACTGGTTCTGTATATTGGCGAATCACCGTGCTGACACGCGCTTGGACGTAGCGTCGTAGTTCGTGCGGTGTTGGGAGCTGGTTCAGCAGCCGCTCGTACTCGGGGATTGGGATGGCGTCCGGAGCGGGGCCGCCGATGACGATGCGCTCAAGACCGAGGCTTTGTACGATGCCGAGGATGGATACCTTGCGTTCGGCGCTGAACCATTTCCAGTCTGGCCGTGCGTCCCGATGCAGCAGTACCGGCGTTTCAAAACCTAGGATCTGGGGAGTGAACCGGAAGTACTCACCTTCCGCCGTTGCGATGACAAATACCATTCGATGGTCGTCTACCCAGACGGCGTCATCGTCTCCGCTGGCTACATTGGCCGCATCTTTTGACGCGTCCTCTAGCATGTCCTGTGACCTGAGGTGGAACGTGCCTTTCACCAGCAGTTCTTCGCCCCGGTCGAATTTTTTTCGAACCCAATTGGTGTCGTCGCGCGGGCGGTAGATGAGGTGGAGCTCGTTGTCGGAGAGGTTGAATTCAACGGCAGGTTTGGTCATGGTTGATCCTGAAAGAGGTCGCGTCATCGCAGCCTGCCACTGCATTGGCCTTGCGGTCAGCGGGGACTGCCTATGATCAAAGGCGGATGCGCTGAACGGCGTCCGGCTGGCCCGTGCAACGACTCAACGGTTGTTTACAACCGGATGCCCGTCGGCTCTCAGCTCATGCACCAAGCGCCGAGGCGGCCTCCCACATGGCAAGCAGCTCAAGGGCTCCCAGCTGCGTTCGCTTGGGCTGCAACTTCCGCGCAGGCCTGCATGAGGTCTTCGAAGGGCAAGGCGTCCCCTACCATGACTTGGTCTTCGAGCATGCGCGCGTAGTCCGCAGCAAGGGCCTCGCGTGCGGCTCCCTGGGGCACCACGTGCAGGGAACCTGCGACGGCGGCGAAATAGTCGACCGTGTTACCGGCGCCATCCTTCTCGCTGAAGAAATAGGACTTGTGTTCAGCCACGGCTCGAGCGATTTCGCGGTCCCTGAGGCCTGCATCGAAGTGCGCATTCCTTTGCTTGAACTTCAGCGCTGCCTCTTGCGCAAACACCAGACCCACGCCACGCCCCAGCACGATCTTGTGCTCGGCCTGCAGCAAGGCTGCGCCCTGGAGGTTCCAGCGATGCGACCGAGCCTCGCACAGCTTCTGCGGCGGCAATGCCATGTTTCGGTTCTGGCCTTCATCCTGTGACCACCCGGCCACCAGGCGCAAGGCGCCCCCCGAAGTGCAGAGGTAGGACTTTGTCGCCGCCACACTTAACTCCGGCCCGGCATGCAGCGGCCGAAAGTCATCAGCTATGGCCTCGAGCCCGCGACCTTCAGCCGCGCCAGCACAAAGGTGCCGGAGGGTTCGGCCGTACGTGTGGCGGCGAGCAGGTCGGGGCTGCGCTCGGACTGTGAGAAGGCGATGAACACGCAGCCCCCAAAGGTTCAACTGCTTGCCAGAGACCTAACTCATCGATGGTGATAGCGAGGCCCCAAGGGCGCCCAGTTGCACCTCCACCAAGTAGCGCAGGTACGTTGTCGCATGATCTGAATTGCCGCACGCGCACGTCACCAGGAGACGTGGCGCCAGATCGTGCAAACTCAACCCTACACGCCATACAGTTCGGCATCCAGTGTGCTGCAGCTCGACACGGCCTTCGGCATCGCGGGCCTCCCTGACCATCAGCGAGGCAGCCATGTCGTCCTGCCTTGGCTAGGTGTCGAGCTTGGCTAAGATCAATAGTCCACGCCGATACGCAGGCCGATGGAGCGCGGATCGTTGTAATAGCCGCGGACAAAGCCGTTGCCGTCCTGTGCCGAATTTTTGGTCATCTTGTTGGTCGCGTTCAGCACGTACAGCTCGGCATGCCACAGCTTGGGCGCATTCACCCGCAAAGAGAGGTCCACCTTGGCGTGGGCTTTCTGCGCATCGGAGATGTGAGCGTTGTCCAGATTGCGCAAGGTCAGGTACATCTTGTCCTGCCACTTCACATTGATCCAGGGCGTAACCTCATAGCCGTTCTCGAATTCGAAGCTCTGCGAGAAGTTCACCCCGAAGCTGTACTTGGGCGAATTCGGCAGGTGATTGCCGGTGATGTCATAGATCTGACGGCCAGCAAACTCACGCACCGGGCCGCTATACGGAGCTGGGCATTCTGGCGCACCCACATCGGCACGCACACCGCAGTTCCAGCTGTCGCTGTAGGAGGCGTAGTCCTTCATCTTGCTGTTGATGTAGGAGAAGAAGGCACCCATGCGTGCGCCCGCCCACGGCTTGTAATCGACCTCCAACTCCAGACCGGGGATGAGCACCTTGCCCACATTCACGGTCTGGTAGCGGGTGATGATGTCGCAGGTCGGGTTGTCTTCCGGGCAAGGGCCGTCCTGCTTGACACGCGAGGCAAAGAAGTCGCCTGTCACCTGCATGCCCTTGTAGATACTGTAGAAGGCTGTCGCCGAGAGGCTTAGGCGCTTGTTCAAGAGCAGCCCTTTGTAGCCGAACTCGAAATTGGTGACAGTCTCGGGTTGGTAGGGGAAGAAGCTGTATTGCGGACCAGCCGGGCCGTTGACGCAGGTCTTGCCGCCGCAAATGTCATCTTTGTCACCAAACCCACCGGCCTTGTAGCCTGTGGACAAGGAGGTGTAGATCATGTCATTCGGCGTGATCTGCTTGGCCAGGCCCAGGCGATAGGTGAACTTCTTCCAGCTCTCCGAATGGTCGTTGCCGGCTGGTTCGCCCCAATGGCTGTAGGCTCCGATGCCCGCGAACGGGCCCATGGCCTCGGTCAGGTCTTTGCCGTTGTGGGCACGGAAGTGCGCATCGCCTGGCGTGCCTGGGTCGAACAAGTTGTTGTAGTAGGCAGGCGTAGAGCCGTCCCAGCCGCCATACACTTGGCCGCCCTTGTCAGACTTGCTGTCACGGCTGTAGCGGCCTCCCAGGGTTGCTGTCCAACCAGGTGCAAACTTCCAGTCGGCCTGTGCGAAGATCGCCTTGGCGTCAATCTGGCGATCGGGCTGATGGTAGAACTGGCTGGTTGGGAATCCGAAGGGCGAGGTCACCAGCTGTTCTTGCGCATAGTCGATCGCGTTCTTTTCGTGCATCCAGAACAGGCCGGAGACGAGAGACACGGTGTCAAACTTCTGCTTGAGCTGCAATTCGTGCACCGTAGACTTGTAGGTGGAGCCCAGCGTGATCGAGGTTTCATCGCGTACCGGCCAGGTGCCATAGTCCCCATCGTGGCCAACAGGTTGATGTACCGTCACTTGGCTGGCGATGGGGTGATAGCCAGCGTCATCGTCGGCAATCTGCGAGCGCCGCTGATTCGCGAATGCCAGGCCATACTCCACCGTGCTGGTTGGGCTCAGCTTCCAAGTGAGGCCAGATCGAAGCGTGTCGATCTTCATATCGGTCTTGCCCGGTACGTTGATGTTCACATCGAAGGCGCCACCGTTGCAGGCGAAAGCCGTACCAGCGGCCTGCTCGCAATCCTTCAATGCAATCTGGCCTGCGCTCGAGTTCTGGAACTTTTCGTAGGCCAGCACCCACTGCAGCGAGTCGCTCAGCTTCGCGCGCGCCGCCAGGCGCAAGGCCCACTCGTCCCGGTTGTAGTAATACTTGCTCTTGGGTACCTTGACATTGCGGCGCTGATCCACGTCAGGGATGCCGTCCGCGTGAATGCCCTGCTCGGGCAGGTCAACGTCGGCAAAGTCTTGCCTTTGATTGATCCAGCCGTCGCGCTTGACCTTGCTGAAAGTCGCGCGCAGCGCCAACTTGTCATTCACAGCCAGGTTCTGAATCAAGTTAAGTTGCCGCTTGTTGTAGTTTCCAACATCCAACTCTGCACTGCCGTATGTGGAGCCAAAATCCGGCTTGGCAGGAATGATGTTGACACTGCCACCCGTGGAATTGCGACCAAACAAAGTGCCTTGCGGCCCGCGCAGCACTTCCACTTGCTCCAGGTCAAACATCAGGGCCAAGGCGCCTTGGGGGCGCGGCGAATACAGGCCAGCCACATGTAGACCGACGGCAGGATCTCCAATCTCGGTGAAATTGGTCGAGCCTACGCCGCGGATGTTGATCTGCACGCCTGAATCGGTACCTGCCGAAATCTGCAGATTGGGAACGGTGCCAGACAATCCGCGCACATCAGTGATGCCTTCGCGGCTGAGCGCCTCCTGTGTCAGTGCAGTCACGGCCACCGGTGTCTTCAGCAAGCTGGTGGCCGTACGGGTGGCACTGACGATGACCGTGGGCAATTCGTTCTTGTCCTTGGCTTCGGCTTTCGCTTCATCGGCTACTGCCGCTTGTTGGGCCAGTGCAGGCTGGGCCGCCAGGCTCAGCAGGCCTATTGCTGCCGCAATGGCGTTGAACGAGTGGCTGGCGCGTGAATCAAGTCGTGACATGTTGTGCTCCTAAGTTCTCATGTGTCGGTCTTGTGCCGACAGTGCGGTGAAAGTGAAGAGAATTAACTTGCGCTACTGCCCAGACTTGAGCGAAGCGAACAGACGAGACAGTGGTACTGTCTCGTTCCGAATGAGGGGCTGTGCCCAGAAACTGATGCTGAGGATGAAACCCAGGGTCAGGAAGACCAGGGTCATGGCCCAGCGCAGGCCGATGTAATCACCCAGGACACCGGCTATCAGTGGCACCACTGCACCACCCAGGATGCCGGTGCACAAGATGCCCGAAAGGGCTCCGTGATGTTGGGCCGATGAGTTCAGGCCGAGTGAGAAGATCACCGAGAACATCACGGACAAGAAGAAGCCGGACGCTGAGAACGCCATCAGCGACACCTCGGCCGGTCCGAACAATGCCAGCGCCACGCACACAATGGCGAGCACCGAGAACATGGCCAGCACCAGCTTGGAATCCAACAACTTGAGCAGCAGCAGGCCGAGCAAACAGCCCAACGACAACAGGCCCCAGAAGCGGCCCACCGCGTCCGCTGCCGCGCCGGTAGACGAGAAGCCGTGGTAGCTGCTCAGGAATTGGGACATCCAGTTTGCCAGCGTTTGCTCGCTGCCCACATAGGCCACGATGCCGATGAAGTACAGGCGCACATCCCGGCGCGCAATGAGCTCGCGATAGATTGCAATGCCACCCGTACGCTCATCCTCCTTGAGGTCTACGCGTGGGATCGGCAGGAGCTGATTCGTTGCGATCAAGGCCACGAACAAGAACAGGAAGGCCCAGTAGAAACTCACCCAGACCAGCGGTGTCGCGGCGGCATCCGGGCGCCCCATCAGCCACTTGAAAACCTCTGGGCTGACAAAGGAAGCCAAGCCGAAAACTAGCTGGCCCAGCACCGAATAGAAGGCGAAATGTGCTTCCCCGCCGGCTGTGCGCATCAATGGGTTGATCACCACCTGCAGCAGCGCCATGCCAAGGCCGATCACAAACAACCCGCCGATGACAACGCCATAGTCAGGCCTCAGTGCAATCGCCAGCGACCCTAGCAGGTTCAGGACGAAGGCGATCAGCAGCGTGCTGCGCGCGCCACGCGCTTCGACCAACACGCCGCCCGGAATGGAGATCAAGCCATAAGCCAGAAAGAAGGAGAACGGCAGGAAGCCCGCCATGCCCAGGCTGAGTTGGAAGTCTTTGATGATGATGGGCATCAGCGGCCCGATCAGGTTAGTGACAAAGGAGATCACGAACCAGATCAACAGGATGTAAGCAACGATCAGGCTGCGGTGCTTCATGACCTAGGCCTTTACAAGTTGAGAGCTGTAAGAGCCGTGAATGCAGGCCGCGAATTCACCCGGCCGAATGGTGCCGCGCGGAAAGCGCGGCAGAATTGCTCTCGCCACACGGCAACCCGTGGCAAGTGCCTGGGGCAAGTCGGCACCGCGCAAGCGCGCCGCCAGATAACCTGCGTTGAAGGTATCGCCAGCGCCGATCGAGTCGAAGACCTTCGACGGTTCAATCTGATGGCTACTCAGTTGCCCCGACTGCAGGGCCAGCGCGCCCCGCGGTCCCACCTTCACCACCAGGCTGGCGCTCGGTTTCATGAGCGCCGCAATCTGCTGCATGGCAGGCTCGATGTCCGAAACATTGGCAAGGCTTTGCGCCTCCAACTCGTTGATCAGCAGGTGGTCGCAGTGTTGCAGCCAGGCATGGACTTCCGAGCGCACGCTCTCGGTCCAGCCCTGAGAGGGCCAGCCAGTGTCTAGAGCGATTTGGTAGCCGCGTGCGGCCACCTCACGCAGCAATTCCGGATAGGCCGTTCGCAAACCCGGAAGCAGAAAGGGGCCTGTCATCAGCGCCAAGGATCCTGGCTTTGGCGTCGTATGCAGATGCGTCAGCACATGCTGAGGCGTCATCAGCTCCAGATGTCCTTGCGTGGTGAAGAAGTTGCGTTCGCCGCAGGCATGCATCAAGCCTACCGACACAGTGGTGGCACTTGCACAGACCTGCAATTGCGTTTGCACGCCGTGCAGTTGTTCGGCCAACCAGCGTCCGAGATCGTCCTGCCCAACAGATGCGATCAGCTGCGCCTGCAAGCCGAGATGACGAAGTACGAGCGCCGAGTTCGCAGCTGAACCACCAGCGCGCAATTCGCTATGCGGCAATATCAACTCGGTGCCAACCTGCGGCCAGCCGGCTATCGTGCCCATGACTAGGTCGACGCCGACGTCGCCAATGATGCCTAGATGCGGAAGTTCACTGTCCATGGGCGCCGACTGTAGGTCAGCGCTTTCGCGTCGTCAATACTTAAATCCATTGGATGTAAATATTTTTCTCTACCTGTGAGTGGCGTGCCCAAGCAACTCGGCTAGGTCCGCCTCGACGCGCCTGTCCGGCTGCAGCACGTCCAGGCGAGGCGAGAGCATTTCATGAATGGGTAACACTGCGGCCCCCAGGATTGAGCTGTCAACCTGCCGCTGTGACAGCACAATGCGCGCGCCGGACGAAGACAAGCCGCCGCGCACCGAGTGCCTCAATGGCTGCGCTTGCGCCACCAGATGCTCGACTAGGCGTTTGGGCGCGGAGCCGCCAATCACGATAGCCTGAGGATCCAGCATGTTTTCGATCATGCATATGGCGTCGCGAAGCCGTTCCGAGGCCTCGCTGCACCAGCGCATGAACAAGGTGTCGCCCGATGCATCCAGCAATTGCTCGATGGGCAATGTCCAGACCTGCTTGTCATCCACGCCCATGGCCTCGGCCAGCGAGTGCATGGACACATAACGCTCCAGGCAACCTTGGTTGCCGCAGTAGCATGCTCGGCCACCTGGCACCAGTGGCACATGCCCGATCTCGGTCGCGTTGCCGCTCGCACCGTGGTAGGCCATGCGGTTCTCGACTAGCGCGCCGCCAAGACCCAGGCCAAAGTGCAGGTAAAAGAAATTGTTCAGCGATTTGGCCTCGCCAAACAGCGTCTCGCCCAGCGCCCCGGCGACACTGTCGACACTGTGAAACAAGGGCAGGCCTGTGATGTCGCGCAGTTCATCTAGTACCGACAGATCCACCCAGCCTTCGAGGGCTGTGGGCCCGACAAAACTCAGCTCGTTCGCGCCCAGAGGGCCTGGCAAAGCAACCCCTATGCCCCACAAGCGCTCGCGTGAATTCTTGCGCAGTTGGCTCACCAGCTCCAGCATGCCAGCAAGAATCTGCCGTCGATCACGGGTATCGACCACCAGCTCTGAGCGTGCGCGGATATCTCCCACTAGGTTGACGAGCGCCGCTGAGGCCCGCCCCGGCTCCAGGCTTATGCCGATGGCTGTACCGGCGTCGGGATTTAGTTCGAAGGCGATGGGCGGCTGACCTCGCGTTTTATCGACCTTCAAACGCCGGGAAACGATCAGCCCGATCGCTTCCAGGTCGTTGGTGATGTTGGCCACCGTCTGTGGGCTCAGTGACACCCTGTCCACAATGTCCTTGCGTGACGCCGCGCCATGCTGGCGAATGAAGTCCAGTACCACGCGCCGGTTGTAGGGTGCGCTGGATTGCTGCGTCGTGCCGCGGCTTGTAGTTCTCATGCCTCAGGTTCCTTTGGACGGGGGGCGAACGACGCTCGGAAAACGCGGTGAACACAAGTCACCATGCCTGATGCCAATCGGACGCAATCCCCGGTATATTATTTACATCTATTGATTGTATTTATTGACGAAGCCAAGCGTCCAGGATATTGTCTGCGACCTAGACTGTCCTAAACACGTCCCACACCAACCTGCAAATCGCGATGATCACACCCTTCCATGTCGCTTCGAGCCGGGGCCATAGGCACGCGCTTTCTTTCATGGTACTGGCTGTCCAGGCTCTGTTGAGCTCGGTGGCGCTTGCCGATGCTCATGCTCCTGCCCCCGGCCTCACCACCGTGTCGGTGGCACTGCCCAATGCGCTGCTACTGTTGCAACTCAACCAGGTCGCGCTTGAGCGCGCCGGGCCAAAGTCGGCCATCGTCGAATACCGCGGCATGGCGGAAGCCGGCAGCTATCGCGTCACAAGCCAGGGCAAGACTGTGGCCGGAGGTGCACTTAAACCTCTGCCCGCCTTTGACGCCTGGGGGCCAGGTCGCCGTTACTTTGAAGCTGATTTCTCGGCGCTGCAAACACCTGGGCGCTACCGGGTCGAAGTACAAATCGGCACGCAGAAGGTGGTGTCGGGGCCTGTTGACGTCCTGGATCGCGCTCTCTTCAAGGTTACCGCCAGCAAGCTGGTGGACTACTTCCGCAGGAGCCGCCACCTGAATGCCAAAGACCATCGCATTCGGATTTTCGACACTGAACGTTTTGTTGATGTTTGGGGGGGGTGGCGGGATGCTGGTGGTGACACGGGCAAGTACCTTTCGCACTTGGGCTACGCAAACCACTTCAACCCCCAGCAGGCCTCGATGGCCGCCTGGGTCTTGGCCTACACAGCGCACACGGCGGCTCCGCTCTACCGCGAGGCTGGACTTTTGAAAAAAGTCGTGCAGGAATCGTTCTGGGGCGCCGACTACCTACATCGAATCCTGGATGCTGAGGGCTATTTCTACACCACGGTGTTTGACAAATGGGGGGACGCCAAGGCCGAGCGAATGGTGGTTGGCTATGAGGGCGAAGAGGGCAACTACACGCGGCTCTACCGTTCGGCCTACCGGGCCGGCGCTGGCATGGCCATCGCGGCCTTGGCGCGAGCCTCCATGCTGGCGAAGGACAGCCCTTGGTCCGGAGCTTTCTCGGGCAAGATCTATCTCGAGGATGCCGAACGCGCTTTTGCACACCTGCAGTTGGTCAACCCGCTGTACGGCGCCGACGGCAAGGAAAACATCATCGACGACTACACCGCGCTAATGGCGGCGGTAGAGTTGCACAATGCGACCAAGCAAGTCTCCTATCTCGACGCCGCGCGCCTGCGAGCGGACCAACTCATACGGCGCCAGGCTCCAGATGGAGGCTTCATCAGCGACGAGGGGCAACGGCCTTTCTATCACGCAGTCGAGGCGGGCCTGCCTATCATCAGCCTGGCGCGCTACATTGACATCGAGCCTGATCCAAACCGAGTCGAACGAGCACGCAGCACCATCGCGGCAGCACTCAAGCAGCAGTTGCGGCTTAACCAACAGGTCGCCAATCCCTACAACTACGCGCGCCAGCAGTTCAAACTTTTTAAGGATGGCAAGCTTGCCGACGAGACCCGTACCGGCTTCTTCATCCCGCACCAAAATGAAACTGGTTATTGGTGGCAAGGGGAAAGCGCAAGGCTCGCGTCGCTCACGGTTGCTGCCGTGGAGGGCGGTCGACACATGCAGCCAAGTGCTGCTGCTGCGATTGATTCGGGCGCATCCTCAGCGTTAAGCAGCTTTGCCCAGAATCAGCTTGACTGGACGCTGGGGCGAAACCCATACGGCATTAGTATGTTGTACGGCTTTGGCCATCGAAATCCACCGACTGTCCAGCAAAGCGCCGGCGACATGTATGCCGGCGGCGTCTCAAATGGCATCACCGGCGCCCCTGACAGTGACACCGGTGAAGGCATTGCATTCGCGCCAGGACCGGATGACAGCCAGTGGCGCTGGGTCGAGCAATGGGTTCCTCACTCCACATGGCTGCTTCTGGCTGCAGTTACCATGGCTCAGAAGCCCTGAGGGCCAGCGGCGTGCGGCTGCAGCACCTCCCACTAGCCATTGCTAATCTGGCGGGGGGGGGGGGGGCTTGGACTTATTAAAGGCGATCCTCAACTTTCTGCGGTACTCTGCGGCATTGTGAAAGCCCCGTGAATTCCTAATCTGCACATCGTTGTACTGGCGAATGTAGGTGTCCAAGGCTTACAAGAACTCTGCGATGGTGGCCGCAAGCGGAGAACATCTCGGTCTTGAGTCGGCCGAAGATGGCTTCGCAGACCGAACTGCCCGGCAAGCATCCTATACGTGACATTGAGCGAACTCGTTACGCTGGTGATGCGGGTTAGCGAGTCTTAAGGATATGCTCAAGCTCGTACTTGAGGTGTGAAATTACATCGACCTTTGGCTTGTCTTTGCTGAGCGCCTACCTATTTACGGTCCTCGCGGTTGCCAAGGCGGCTGCCGTGTGGCCGAGTTTCACCGGGGGGTGAGCCGCCAGTTCTACGTTGAGAGCCAAAACAGGCATCATCAGCTACATTGAGGACCATGCTGGTACGTTCAACGCAAAGGCGGCAAGCGAGGTTGCTGAGCTGGAGACTTACCAAGTCAGTGAACTTGCTGGTCGGGCTTTTGTTCTTTTGGGCGGCACCGGCAGCGGCGGGGGGGCAGATCCGGTTTGCTGTTGCAACAGGATGGGTATCTCCATTCATCCTCTTGCGCTCTGGTGAGTTGAGTGGCGGGCTGCTGTACGACTTGATGGAGCAAGTGGCACGTGAGGCCGGCGCCGAGGCGCGATATGTGATGCTACCGCCGCGCCGCGCTGCGCTAGATATGTCTGAAGGTCGCGTGGACATCCAATGCCTTGTCAGTCCCGCTTGGCGCCCGGAAGTCCCTGCCGAATTGTGGAGCCACCCGTTGTTGAAATTGGAAGACGTGTTGTTGGCTGGTCCGACGTTTCGAGGTGAGCTGACTGAACTGCTTTTAGACGTCGGAACAGCTCCGACGCTCAAGCTGGGTGTGGTGGCCGGCCACCGATACCCTGGTGTCGAGCGTTTGCTGGAGGGGGCGCAGTTGGAGGTCGAGGCGGCACCCAGCCTGCAGACCATGTTCGAAAAGCTGATGCGCGGCCGTACTGATTTGGCCGTGTCCAGTCGTTTGGCTGCAGTGCAATTCAATAAGGATAAGGTTGCCGGGGGACGGGTTCGGATCCTTCAGACAGTTGATCTGAGGTGGGGGCATTGTGTGGTGAGTGCGCGTTCAGCATTTCCTGCTGTCCAATTGTTGGCAGTCGTAAACCGAGTTGCCCAAAGCAACGAGTGGCGCGAGACGCAGATGCGATACCAACACGCCCTTTCAGCTAGACCATCGCCGCATTGATGGAAACGTCTCGGGTTGACCTCGCCCTTTGAACCTTGTTCAACTTCTAGGGTCCAGTCCAAACATGGGGCATTTCAATCTATTTTCGGGGGGGGGGCGACGTACGCGGAGACGACCGATTCGACCTACAAACTCATAGGCAAATGATTGCAAGCGTTATCAGCTAGATTGCAAGGGAGTTTTCTCCGGGCGATTCAATGCCCGGAGGTTGCTGTGAGCCAGCTGCATGCTGATAGTTGTGCAGCGGTCTGGACCGGAGCTCGGTCCAGAGCCAAGCTGCCTGCCGTGGAAGGCTGAGCTTTAGCGCTGCGCGCGCCGGCGCAGCAAGGCGAATGCGCCAAGCCCTAGGAACATCAAAGCTGTAGTTGAGGGCTCGGGAACGGCAGTCACAGCGGCATTTACAGCATTGGGTGCAAAGTCTGGAATCGCCGACACGCCCGAGACCGACACGCCATTGAAGGTGTTGCCTGTGAAACGCGGCCACAAGTTCCATGTGTAGTTGGCCTTGCTGAAGCCGTTTTCGGGCAAAACAGAGCCGGCGATGGTAGCTGTGATGGTGGAGCCGAAGATCGTGGCTGCGCCGACATTGACACCCCCACTGACGATGGAACCATTGGCATTGACCACCACCGTTCGATCGAACAATACCTGGGTCAGCCCGAGACTGTTGCCGAAGCCTGCGGTGCCTTTCCCCCGATTGAAGCCCCAGACGTAGGCAGCCAAGGAGGTCGGAGAGATATTGCCCGCCATGGTGGCAGACAGTTCAAAAACATCTCGGTTAGCGTCGTAGTTGACCCAGCTGGCGATAACATCAAACTCGCCGGTCTTAGCGCCTTTATAGGTGTTCAGAAAGTCCCCCATGGGGTCTGCGACTGTCACCGCCTGAGCAGGAGAGGCCGCCAATGCAGCCGCACTCAGGATGAGGGCCGAACTGGCTGCATAGGCTTTGTTCAATGCGCTTTGCTTCATTTGTAGTACCTAGTTGAATATCGAAGATCCGATGGAGCCGACGCCAAAATGCGTTGGCTCGGGGTGAGTACCCTCAGACCTACAAAACGTTGCTAGGCAAGACCCTCAAACTAGGGGGGGTGTATTCAAGGTAAGGCAAGGCAAGGCGCGGCAATGTTGCTGGTGAGCATGCCCTTCAAAGCTAGGCGAGCATTCAGTGTTGAACCTGGAGCTCCTTTTCTAGCGCCTCTAATGCTGCACGCAACTCGGGCAAGTAGTCGTAGCCGTCGTAGTGGCGGTCTTGTACGCCGCTGATGCCGTGGCTTTGCAGCCTGCCGCGGGTGTCCTTGCTGATCTTGACGCTGGCCAGGATGGTCTCGACTCCGCTTCGGATTCGTTTGGTCTGAAAGCCGATGACCTTTCCGCCCACTGCATCGCTTGCCCAGGCGCTCAGGGTCGAGCTGACCACATGGGTCGTGCCGACGCATTCGCCTGCGGCTGAAGAGATTGCATATTCACCCGACATGTCTAGGACCTTGATGGCTTCGAGCGCTTTGGCGGTCAGGGGCAGGGTGTGCCTTCGAGGCTGGCGACCTGGGCGGCCCTTGCAGTCGAATATGGTGATGGTGTCGGGGGTCACGTCAGCAGACTTAAGCCTGACCAATTGCTCGATTCGCTGCCCGCCGGTGAGCAGGTGCAGTCTGAGAGCCGCGCCCTTGATTCCGGGCAAATCTTTGATGCAGTTCCAGTAGGTCCGCATTTCGTCGGCTGATAGTGGGTTCTTGTCGGCCTTGTTGGCGTCGCTGTTAGCGGAGGTCTCAGCCGCGGGGTTGTGCTTGACCTGGTAGCCCTTGAAAGCAACCGGAATCTTTGGGTTCGTTTTGGCTTTGCGAGCGACCTCGTATGCCGCCCCTATGTAGGCCCTGAGCTTGTTGGCCGTGCGTTCCTTGCCGGCCTCGATCAATCGCCGACTCATGTCAGCGACTTGTTCGTCGGTCACGTCCGCAGCAGGCTGACTTGCAGTGTCAGGAAAGGCCACTATCGCGTGATTGGTCAGAATGGATTTGGCGTCCTTGAATGAGGTTCGGCCGAGCGCTTCCAGGTACAGCCAGTAGGCCTTCAGCAACTCGGCCAGCGTGTATTTGCTGCGCCGGTCAAGCTCGGCTTGGGCTTGGGCCTTTGCTGCGGCTTGGTCGTTGATGGCTTGGGCTTCGGCTTCAGCCTTGGCTTGTACCAGTCCGGCGTGCCCACCTTTGGTCTTTGCATCTTCGTGCGACAAGGCCAGTCTTGTTGCTTCAGTCGTTGCCGCCGCAATAGTCCAGCGACCTTCGCTAGGGGCTAGGGTCTTGGGAGGCAACTTACCGTCATACAGGCCAATCTCTACACGATCGGTCTCACCGTTGAATGTGTAGCGCCAATAGAGCTTCACCGCTCCTGTGGATAGCTTGCGGGCTTGCAAGGCGCCGTTTGGAATGATTTTTGCCAGCGTGGTGAACTGTCCTTGCTTCAGGCCTGCAATTGTCTCGCCAGCTGTTTTTTGTGCTTTGGTAGCCATCCTGGACCCCGTCATCTGGTGCCAGTCTGGTGCCAGTCTTGCCTCAGCATTTTGGAGCTGGTGCCAGTCTGGTGCCAGTTTTGGCGTGATTGATGCTGGAAATTCTAGGACGTTGTTGGAGGCGTTTCTATATAAATCAATGACTTGCGTTTGATTGGTTGTCCGGCTACCGCCAAGAAAATCCATGTATTTCGGACTCTTAATCCGTAGGTCGAGTGTTCGAGTCACTCAGGGCCCACCAAAAATTAAGAATGAAACCAGCACCGGATGCGAAAGCAGTCGGTGCTTTTTTCATGGTCGCTTGGAAAGCGGGCGCAGCGTCGGCCGGGTGTGGTCCTATGCCTGGAGTGACTGACTGAAGGTAAAGCAGGGTCAGCTTGGCTGCAGCCCTGTGGTGCTGAACTTCAGACCCGAGCGGTTGGGGTCTGGTCAGGGGAGCCCACCACGGCCATGGTCTGGGTGCCGGTGACGATCATGCGCACCATGACCACCAGCTGCTCGGTCAACTCGGGCAGCTTGTCCTGCGGCAAGTCCATGGCGGTGGAGCCGATGGCGAACACCAGGCGGGTGATGGCCTTGGCCGTGAGGCCCGGCTCGTACAGGCCGGTGCCATTGGCCTCGGCCAGGCGGATCAGATCCTGCCTCAGCTCTTCTTCGAAGAAACTCAGCTGGCGGTCGACGGCATGCTTGAATGCGTCCGAGCCGACCGTGCCCTCGCGCAAGAGGATGTGCAGCAGCACATCGCCCGAGCTCAGCTGGTCCATGAAGGCTTGAACGGCGCTGCGCACCACGCTGGCGCCGCCACTGGAGCGGCGCCGGGCTTCGCCGATGATGTTGCGCAGCGACAGGCCGGCCCGTTCGATCAGGGCCACGGCCAGCTCGTCCATGTCGCGGAACTGGCGGTAGAAGCTGTTCGGTGCAATGCCGGCCTCGCGGGCCACTTCGCGCAAGCTCAATGAAGAGACGCTGCGGTGCGGCCCGACCAGCTTGAGGGCTGCCTGGACGATGTCGTCGCGCGTGATCAAGGCCTTTCGCCCAGGGCCACTGACGCCCGAACTCTCGGGAAGCTCCAGCCCGATGGCGGGGCTTGGGAGATCGGCAAGTGGCGGTGGCGCGAGCGTTGGGGTCATGAAGGCGGGCGTGGCGAGGCTCGCATCATAACGAGATCTTAATTAATATACGAGCGTATATAAATCTGTATGCGTATGCATATAATGGCGCCAGTTCAGTGTTTCCCCCTGGACGGAGTGCCTTTCGTGACCGCTTTGACGACCACTGCTTCGACTTCTCTCCCAGCCTCTCAGTCCGGCCTGCTGCGCCGCTGGGCCCGTTCCTTCGTGGACCCGGCCGTGTTTGACTATTGGGCCGGCCACATCAACCGCCTGTGGACCTGGGAGCGCCCTCTGGCTCGCGTGGTCGAGCGCCAGGAGGCTGCGCTGGGCTCGGTGACCTTGGTGCTGCAGCCCAACCGGCACTGGCAGGGTTTCCTTCCCGGCCAGCACCTGAACCTCGGCGTCGAAATCGATGGCCGCCGGGTCACGCGTTCCTACAGCTTGTGCGATGTGCCGCGCGCCGATGGCCGAATCGCCGTCACGGTACAGCAGATCGATGGCGGTTTGATGTCCACGCAGCTGTGCACGCGGACCCGGGTCGGCGATGTCCTGGACATCGGCCCCGCCTATGGTGAATTGACGCTGCCAGCTCAGGGTCTGGCTCGCCACCTGCTGCTGGCGGCCGGTAGTGGCATCACGCCGCTGATGAGCTTGGTGCGTGAGCAGGCCGAACGCCAGATGCCGCAGCCCGTCACCCTGATGTACTGGGTCAAGACGGCCGCTCAGGCCTGCTTTGTGCCCGAGCTGCAGGCCCTGGCCCAGCGCTTCCCGAACTTCCAGTTTCAGCTGATCGCCACCCAGCAAGGCGGCCGCCGCATCGATGCCGAACTGCTGGCTCCGCGCTTGGCTGCGGGTGCCGGTCAGCTGCAGGCTCTGGCTTGCGGCCCGGGTGGCTTTGCCGCGCTGGCGCGCGAGCTGCTGAGCGGCCAGGTCGCAAGTTTCAAGGCCGAGGCTTTCACACCCGCTGTGCCGCTGAACACCGACAGCAAGCACCAGGTGCAAGTGGAGCTGCGCCGTTCCGGTCGCACGCTGGAGGTGGCCTCGGGCATGTCCCTTCTGGCCGCCCTGGAAGCCCAAGGTCTGCGCCCGCAGTCGGGTTGCCGCATGGGCATCTGCCACAGCTGCGTCTGCACCAAGCATGAAGGCTTGGCCGAAGACATGAACACCGGCGAGCGCTGCAGCGAGCCCAATAGCGCGATTCGCATCTGCGTCAGCCGCGCCTGTACCGACCTCAGTTTGGATCTGTAAACAGCCATGAGCAAGTCCCTGACCCGCAATCTGTCTCACGACGAGCTGGAGAAGTTCGGCGCTGAAATCGAGGCCCTGCGTGCCCGCACCGTGGCCGATCTGGGCGTGCGCGATGCGCGCTACATCCGCAACATCTTCAAGACCGTGCGCTGGACCGAGGTGATCGGCCGCGCCGCGCTGATGATCGGTGCCTTCCTGCCCATGCCTTGGATGATCGGCTTCTGGATCGTCGGCGCCTTGAGCCTGGGCCTGTCCAAGATTCTCGACAATATGGAGCTGGGCCATAACGTCATCCATGGTCAGTTCGACTGGATGGGCGACCCCAAGTTCCAGGGCAAGAGTTTCGAGTGGGACATCGTTGGCACCAGCGACAACTGGCGCAAGACCCACAACTTCCGCCATCACACCTACACCAACATCCACGGCCTCGACGACGACATCGGCTACGGTCTGCTGCGCCTTTTCCCCGAGCAGAAGTGGCAGCCGCTGGCGCTGATCCAGCCGATTGTTGCGGTCTTCTTTGCGCTGTTCTTCCAATGGGGCGTGGCCATCCAGAATCTGCCCAAGGGCGGCTATTTCGGCAAGCATGGCCGGGCTGCGCGCCGTGAGCTGAAGGTGGCTGGCCGCAAGATCTCGCACCAGCTGATCAAGGATTACCTGATCTTCCCGGCCCTGGCCGGCCCGGGTTTCCTGGTGGTACTGACGGGCAATCTGGTCGCCAATATGCTGCGCAATGTCTGGACCTACACCATCATCTTCTGCGGCCACTTCACCACCGAGGTCGAGACCTTCCACCGCAATGTGCTGAAGAACGAAACGCGCGCCCACTGGTACTGGCGCCAGATCCGCGGCTCCAGCAATCTGGCCGGCGGCTTTGTGCTGAACACGCTCTCGGGCAACTTGAGCCACCAGATCGAGCACCACCTCTTCCCCGATGTGCCCGCCAATCGCTATGTCGAAATGGCACCGGCGGTGCGCGACATCTGCCGCCGCTACGGCGTGCACTACAACACCGGCTCGCTGTCCAAACAGTTCGCTCAGGTGATCTGGCGCATCGTGCGCCACAGCTTCCCGAGCCGGCCGAGCCGCGCCCGCGTGGCCAGCCTGCAAAGCTGAGCGCCGGGTTTCAGCCAGGCAAGGAAAAGGGCGGGGCGCCATCGGCGCTCCGCCCTTTGTTACGTTTCAGGTCTGCTTGGGTCCGATTGCTCACCAGATGCGCAGGCGCTCCGCAGCCGGCTTGAACAAGGCGTCACCGGCCTTGGTGCCGAAGGCCTCGTGGAAGCCGTCGTGGTTGCTGACCGTGCCATTGGCGCGGAACTCGCCGGGCGAGTGGCTGTCCGTGGTCAACTGCTGCAGCATGCGTTCGTCTCGGTACTTGTTGCGCCAGACCTGCGAGAAGCCCAGGAAGAAGCGCTGCGCGCCGGTCGTGCCGCCGATCACCGGCGCCGGCTTGCCGCCCAGGGAGCGCAGATAGGCCTTGTAGGCGATCTGCAGGCCGGACAGGTCGGCGATGTTCTCGCCCAGGGTCAGGCGGCCGTTGATGTGCTTACCGGGCAGGGGCTGGTAGCCCTCGTACTGCGCCACCAGCTTGGCGGCGATGGCTTCGAAGGCGGCGCGGTCTTCTTTGGTCCACCAGTCGCGCAGCACGCCGTCGCCGTCGAACTGGCTGCCGCGGTCGTCAAAGCCGTGGCTGATCTCATGACCGATGACGGCACCGATGGCGCCGTAGTTGATGGCGTCGTCCGCTTCCATGCTGAAGAAGGGCGGCTGCAGGATGGCGGCCGGGAACACGATCTCGTTGGCCGAGCCGCGGTAGTAGGCGTTGACGGTCTGCGGCGTCATGCCCCATTCCTTGCGGTCACCGGCTGGCCGGCCTTGGCCACCATCTGCGCCCAGGCGAAGCGCGCGGCGCGCTGGCTGTTGCCGAAGGCGTCACCGGGCTTGACCTCCAGGCGGCTGTAGTCGCGCCACTGCTCGGGGTAGCCGATCTTGGTCGTGTACTTGGACAGCTTGTCCTGGGCCTGTGCCTTGGTGGCCGGGCTCATCCAGCTCAGGCCATCGATCGAGTCCTTGTAGGCGGCCATCAAATTGGCCACCAGGGTCTGCATGCGGGCCTTGTAGGCGGCCGGGAAATGGCGCGCCACCCAGAGCTGGCCCACCGCCTCGCCGAGCGCGCTGTTGCTGTCGTTGATGGACTGCTGCCAGCGCGGCAGCTCGGTCTTGGCGCCGGTCAGAGCCTGGCGGAAGGCGAAGTTGGCCTCGCGCACGGCCTTGGGCAGCACATCGGCGCTGCGGCTCAGGGCATGCAGGCGCAGGTAGAGCTTCCAGTCCTCCAGCGGCTGCTCGGCCAGCAGGCCGGCCAGGGCGCGGATGGCGCTGGGCTGGGCCACATCGATGCTGGTGGTCTTGCCCAGGCCGGCCGATTCCAGATAGGCCGTCCAGTCGAAGCCGGGCGCCTGCTCGCGCAGATCGGCCACGCGGGTCGGGTTGTTGGTCTTGACCGGGTTGCGGTTGTCGACCTTGTCCCAATGCACGGTGGCGATGCGCTCTTCCAGGGCCAGCACGCGCTGGGCGGCCGCTGCCGGCTCGGCCTCGCCAGCGAAGCCGGCCAGCTGGCTCAGATAGGCGCGGTAGGCCTCGCGAGCCTTGGCCATGCGGGCGTCGTCCTTGAGCAGGTAGTAGTCGCGGTCGGGCAGACCCAGGCCGCTCTGGCCCATGCGCACGCCGTTCATCTTGGGGTTCTTGGCCTCGGCCGTCACGCCCACGCGCACCGGCGAGGCGGCGAACAGTTGCGAGCGGCCCAGCCACTGCGCCAGCGCGCCTCGGTCCTTGATGGCCGAGATCTCTTTGAGCATGGGCTGGATGGGCGCCAGGCCGGCGCGCTCGATCGCTTCGGTGTCGAGGTGGCTGCGGTAGTAGTCGGCGATCTTCTGGGCATTGCTGCCGGCGGCGTGCTGGCCGCGCGCCAGCTCGTCGATCAGGGCGCGCACGCGTGCGTCGGATTGGTCGATCAGCAGATCGAAGCTGCCATAACGCGATTTGTCAGCGGGGATCTCGGTGTTCTTGAGCCACAGGCCGTTGACGGCGCGGAAGAGATCGTCCTGCGGCCGCACGCTGGGGTCGAAGCTGCTGCGGTCCAGGCCCTGGATGCTGGGCGCGGCAGATTCTGCGGCCAGGGCCGGGCCGGCGCCGAAGGCCAGCTGGGTCAGCAAGGCCAGGGTGGCGAGCTTGAACGGGGTTTTCATCATCAACATGGGCAGGTTATTCCTGAAAAAGGGGCGGGGTCGAAGGCGGGCGCTCACCAGATGCGGATGCGCTCGCCCTCGGGCTTGAACAGGCGGTCGCCCTTGCGGGTGCCGAAGGCTTGGTGGAAGGCGTCGTGGTTGACCACGCCGCCGTTGGCGCGGAACTGGCCCGGCGAATGCGGGTCGGCCATCAGCTGTTGCAGCAGCAGGGGCGGGCGCACCTTCTCGCGCCAGATCTGCGCGAAGCCGAGGAAGAAGCGCTGCTCACCGGTGTAGCCATCCAGCACCGGCGCCGGCTTGCCGCCCAGCGAGGCTTGGTAGGCCTTGTAGGCGATTTGCAGGCCTGACAGGTCGGCGATGTTCTCGCCCAAGGTCAGCTGGCCATTGACGCGCTTGCCGGGCAGGGCCTGGTAGGCGCTGAACTGCTGGGCCAGGCGCTGGCCCAGGGCCTCGAAGGCCTTGCGGTCGGCCGGCTGCCACCAGTCGCGCAGCATGCCGTCGCCGTCGTACTGGGCGCCTTGGTCGTCGAAGCCGTGGCTGATCTCGTGGCCGATCACGGCACCGATGCCGCCGTAGTTGACCGCGTCATCGGCCTTCATGTCGAAGAAGGGTGGCTGCAGGATGGCGGCCGGGAAGACGATCTCGTTGAAGGTCTCGTTGTAATAGGCATTGACCTGCTGCGGCACCATGCCCCATTCGCTGCGGTCGACCTTCTGGCCCAGCTTGGCGGCCTCGCGGGCCCAGGCGAACTGCGCCGCGCGCTGCTGGTTGCCCAGCGCGTCGCCGGCCTTGACCTGCAGGGCGCTGTAATCGCGCCAGGTGTCGGGGTAGCCGATCTTGACCAGGTATTTGGACAGCTTGTCCTGGGCTTGCAGCTGGGTTTCGGGCGTCATCCAGCTCAGGCCGTCGACCGAGCTTTTGTAGGCGGCCAGGAGATTGGCCACCAGCTCCTGCATGCGCGCCTTTTGCTGCGGCGGGAAATGCTGGGCCACGTAGAGCTCGCCCACGGCTTCGCCCAGGGCTTCGTTGATCGCATCCACGCCTTGCTTCCAGCGCGGCAGCTCTTGCTGCGTGCCGCTCATGGCGCGGCCGTGGAAGGCAAAGGCCGCGGCGCGGAAGGGCTGGGGCAGCACGGCGGCGTGGGCGTCCAGGGTGTGCAGCTTGGCGTAGAGCTTCCAGTCGGCCAGCGGCGCCTCGGCCAGCAGCTGGGCCAGGCCGCGGATGGCGCTGGGCTGGGCCACGGTCAGCTTGTCTACGTTTTTGAGTTGGGCGGCGGCGAAGAAGGCGTTCCAGTCCATGCCTGGCGCGGCCGCGCTCAGCTCGGCCGGCGTCATCGGGTTGTAGGTCTTTTGCACATCGCGGCTGCTGACCACGTCCCAATGCGCCTTGGCCATGCTCGTTTCCAGGGCCAGCACGCGGCGTGCGGCCTCGGCCGGCTGGGTTTCGCCGCTCAAGCGGGCCAGCTTGCCCAAGTAAGCCAGATAGGCGCTGCGCGCCTTGGCCAGGCTGGGGTCACGCGGGTTCAGGTAGTAGTCGCGCTCGGGCAGGCCCAGCCCGGACTGGGCCAGCTGCAGGCGGTTGATCATGGGCTGCTTGGGGTCGGGGCCGATGGCCAGACGCAGGGGCTGGCTGATCTGCCCTTGCGCACGCGCCAACCACGCCAACAGCTGCTCGCGGCTGGCGAGCGCCGCGATCTCGTCCAACTGCGGCTGCAGCGCTGCCAGACCCAGGCGGTCGATGGCAGCGCTGTCCTGGAAAGCGGCGTAGAACAGGCCGATCTTGGCCTCCTTGCTGCCCTCGGCCTGAGGCTGGGCGGCCAGGCCCTCGGCCAAGCCGCGCACGCGTTGGTCGCTGAGTTCGGCCAGCTTTTCAAAGCTGCCCCAGGACCCCTTGTCGGCCGGGATGGTGGTGGCTTTGATCCAGGCGCCATTGCTGGCGCGGAAGAGGTCGTCCTGGGGCCGGACCTTGCGGTCGAAATGGGGCAGGTCCAGCCCTGAAACGGCTGGGGCGGCTGCTGCGGCCAGGGCACTGGCACTCAGGCCCGAGAGGCTGGACAGGCCGGCCACGTGCAGCAAGGCCACCAGGGTGCAATGTTTGAAGGCGTTCATGGCGCGAGTTCAGAGATCAGAGATCGGAAAAAGAAAATGCCCGGCTTCCTGCGAAACCGGGCATCTGCAATCAAGAAAAGAAGCTCATGTGGAGATCGGTCGGCTCGAGCCTACCCGGCATGGCCGGGTGTGCCGAAAGTCAGCGCTCGGGAGTTTCCCGAGTCGAACTCCAGTCCGCGTTCAATTCAGCGAGACGGGCTGACCCTGAACCCAGACCTGCTGCAGCTGCAGCTCAGGGTCGAACACCACCACATCGGCCCAGGCGCCGGCCTGCAGGCGGCCGCGCTCGGCCAGGCCCAGGTAGTCGGCCGGGTTGCGCGACAGGCGTGCCGAGGCGTCTTCCACGCTGAGGCCCACCTCAACCAGATTGCGCAAGGCTTGGTCCATGGTCAGGGCGCTGCCGGCCAGCGAACCGGTGGCCAGGCGCACGCAGCCCAGGCACTTGAGCACGCGCTGCGAGCCCAGGCTGTATTCGCCGTCCGGCATGCCGGTGGCGGCGGTGGCGTCGGTCACGCAGTAGAGCTTGGGGATGGCGCGCAGGGCCGCGCGCATGGCGCCCGGGTGCACATGCTGCAGATCGGGGATCAGCTCCGCGTACTCGGCATGGGCCAGGGCTGCGCCCACCATGCCAGGCTCGTAGTGATTGAGGCCCGGCATTCCGTTGAACAGATGGGTGAAGCCGGCCACGCCGGCCTTGAGCGCGGCCACGCCGTCTTCGTAGCTGCCGGCGCTGTGGCCGATCTGTACGCGGATGCCCAGGGCGCTGAGCTCGGGGATCAGGGCCAGATGGCCGGGGATCTCGGGCGCCAGGGTCAGCACTTTGATGGCCGCCAAGGCAGAGAAGGCCTGCACCGCCTCCAGCGTGGCGCGGCTGACGATGTCGGGCTGGGCACCGAGCCGGCGTGAGCTCAGGTAAGGGCCTTCCAAGTGCACGCCGATGATGCGCGCCTCTTCGGCCTGCGGCTCGGCCATCACCGCGCCAATGCCTTGCAAGGCGCGCTCGATATCGCCTTGCGGCGCAGTCATGGTGGTGGCCAGCAGGCTGGTTGTGCCGTGGCGGGCGTGTGCGCGCGCCACGGTGCGGGCGCTTTCGCCGCCCTCCATGATGTCCACGCCCAGGCCGCCGTGCACATGCAGGTCGACAAAGCCGGGCAGGATCAGCCGGTCCACGGGCGCGCTGGCGTCCTCATGCAGGGCGGCGATGCGCCCGTCGGCTTGGAGTTCGAGATGGCCGCGCACCCAGCCCTGAGGGCCGAGGATGCGACCCGAGAGGGACTGCTGCGGGTTCATGGGATTGCAGCGTTAGGGATTTGCATTGCAGGAGCGCGGTGGAGCGCTCAATCCACCACGATGAGTTCGATGCCGAGGCGCAGCAAACCTTCGCGGTACTCCTGGCTGATGCCCGCATCGGTGATGACGGTGTGCACGCGGTCCATCTGGATGATGCGGTGCAGGCTGACCCTGCCGAACTTGGAGGCGTCGGTGACGACGAAGACCTTTTTGGCGCGCTCGACCATCTTGCGGTTGATGCTGGCTTCGGCCTCGTGGTGGGTGGTGATGCCGAACTGCAGGTCCAGGCCGTCCACGCCGAGAAACAGCTTGTCGAAGTTGTAGCCGTTCAGGCTGGCCTCGGCCTGCGAGCCCTGGATGGACAGCGACTTCTTGCGCAGCAGGCCGCCGGTCAGCATCAGCTCCACACCCTCGGCATCGGCCAGCTCCCAGGCGATGTTCAGACCGTTGGTCATCACTGTCACGCGGGCGTCGGCCGGCAGGTGGCGCAGATGGCGGGCCAGGGGCATGGTGGTGGTGCCCGAGTCGATGATGATGTTGTCGCCCGGCTCGACCAGGGCGGCCGCGCGAGCGCCGATGCGTTCCTTCAGCGTCGAGTTCAGCTCATCCTTCTGGCGTATGTTCTGCTCCTGCGGCGGCATGCGGTTCATGCTGGCGCCACCGTAGTTGCGGGTGACCAGGCCCTGGTCCTCGAAGACGCTCAGGTCGGTGCGAATGGTCACGGCCGACACGCCCATCATGGGCACCAGGTCGGCCACCTGCACGCTGCCTTGCTCCATCAGCATCTGCAGGATCTGTTCGCGCCGCTCGCGGGTATTCCTCATGGACTCTTGGCTTTCGATTCAAGAAATTTTATGGGCTCAAACTCAAGCTGGCTCGTGGCTGGCTTAGTTGGAAGCTTGTGATCGGAATGAATCTTAGTTGAACGAAAGAATCGAGGCATTGGTACTTTCGATGTGTCGGCGGTGCTCACGCGGCGTTGCGGTTGCGTGCACAGGCCCTGGCATAGCGGGCCAGCTCCAGCCCCACCTTGTGGCGGGCCAGGGCTGCGGGCTCGGCCGCCAGCTCGCCGGCCAGCACGGCCTCGAACTGCTGCGGCAGGTGCTGGCTCAGCAAGGGCAGGGGAATGCCGCTGGCCTTCAGATTGGCGATCAGGCGCTGCAGGGCGGCTTGCACCTCGGACTCGCCCCAGTAGTAGCGGCAGCGGTCGCTGAAGGCAAAGCGGCGCAGCAGGCGCTGCTCCTCCGGGCTGCCGGCGTAGTGCTTGGCCCAATGCTTGGGTTGCTCCAGCATGCAGCGCTCGAGCGCGCCGGGCAGATCGGCTTGGTGCTCGGCCGGCAGCAGTTCGCGCTCGATGGCCGAGAGTGCGAACCAGGCCTCGCGCAGGGCAAACGTCACCGCCGGGCCGACCTTGAGGATGGCGTAGTGGTCGCGCACCAGGGCGTGCAGCGAGGCTTCGGTCTGGTAGTCGGTCGAGTGGGCCTCGAAGACCAGGCGCGCCTGGGTTTCGATGAAGGCCGACAGCGCCTCTGCGGCGGCCGGCTGGTAATGCTGGACCTGGCTGTGGTCGAAATCGACGCCGGGCTGCACCACCATGGCGATCACGCGCAGCCAGGCCGCATCCAGGCCCTGGGCCGCAAATGCCTGCTCATGCACGGCCAAGGTGGCGGCCGCTGCGGCCGGCGCGGTGACGGCCACGCCGCCGCCCAGCGAGGCCTCGCCGCCCGGCACCGGCACCTCGGTGCCGATCACATAGACCGGCGGCTGCAAACCCAGGCGCGTGGCCGTGGCCTCGGCCACCAGGGCCAGGTCGGCCGAGCGCGCGGCCACGGTCGCGTCGCTGAGCGGCGGGGCGTCGTCGGCGCAGGCCATGCTGCAGTCGAGGTGGATCTTCTCGAAGCCCGCCGCCACATAGGCCTCGATCAGCACGCGGGCATGGCCCATGGCCTCGGCGGCCGGCAGATGCTGCCAGGCATTGGGGCCCAGGTGGTCACCGCCCAAGGCGATGCGATCGAGCGGGAAGTGAGCCTCGGCCGCCAAGGCCTGCACATAGTCGCGGAACTGCGGCGGCGTCATGCCGGTGTAGCCGCCGAATTGGTCCACCTGGTTGGAGGTCGATTCGATCAGCAGCGGTGTGCCGTAGCTGCGCGCCACCGCCATCGCCGCTTGCAGCACGAAAGGATTGGCCGAGCAGACGCTGTAGAGGCCGACGGGCTGGCCGTTGCGGTGGGCGGTGATGGTGGCGAGCAAATGGGACATGGGGGCAGGCAGAAAGAGGAACTGGGGGAACTGGAGGCGGAGCGGCTTCAGCTCAGGCGCTGGCGCGCCAGCAGCGCGGCACCGCGCGCGCCGCCGGCATCGCCAAAGCGCGGCGGCAGGATGGGCGGCACGCTGACGCCCTGGAAGAGATGCGGGCGAATCGCCTCGGGCAGATCGGCGTAGAGGCTTTGCAGCTTGGACAGCCCCCCGCCCAGCACCAGCACATGGGGGTCGTAGGCCATGATCAGGCCGGCCAGGGCATGGCCCAGCAGGTCCAGATGCACGGCCAGGGCCTGGCTCGCGTGGGCGTCGCCCGCATCGGCTGCGGCCACGATCTCGGGCACGGACTGGCCTGCCGGGCCGCCGAAATGCTGGAACAAGGCCGCCAAGCCGCTGCCCGAGACGTAGCGCTCGACACAGCTCTGCAGCCCGCAGGCACAGGCCAGCAGGGGCAGGCGGTGGCGCTGTTGCAGCAGCGCAGGCAGGGCCCAGTGGCCCCACTCTCCGGCCAGGCCGTTGTAGCCGGCGATCAGCCGGCCCTGGACGCAAAAACCGCCGCCTGCCCCGGTGCCGAGAATGGCGCCGAACATCGAAGCAAAGCTCTCGGCCGCGCCGCCTTGCGCTTCGGACAGGGCAAAGCATTGGCAGTCATTGCCGATGGCCACCGGCCGGCCCAGGCGCTCGCGCAGGGCTTGCGGCACGGCGCGGCCGCTGAGTGCGGGCACGTTCGAGCTGAGCTGCAAGCCGGTCTGCGGGCTGATGATGCCGGGCAGGCCCAGGCCCACGCGGCCGTTGCAAGTCAGGGCCCGGTCGGCCTCAATCACCAGCTCAGCAATCGCCTCGACAAAGGCCTCGAAATCCTGCGTCGGTGTGGCCACTCGGCGGCGGTAGAGCTCGTCGAAGCCGGGGGCACCCGCATCAAAGGCGACCAGCTCGATCTTGGTGCCGCCGATGTCCAGGCCGTAGCAGGGCGCGCCGCCTGGCGGGGCGGACTCAGTCGCAGTGGACACGGCCAGATTCGACATAGGGATAAATCTCCACACCCTGCACGACCCGGTTGACCGTGCCGTCGGGGAAGGGATTGTCTGGCGTCAGGCCCAGGGCCACCGAGCGGTGCAGGGCGTACTGCTGGGCCAGGATCAGCCACAGCGTGGTCAGCCAGCTGTCGCTCAGGCCGCTGGGCTCGGCGCTCAGGGCGCGGCTCAGCAGAGGGTTGTCGCCCTGCAGCGCGCCGGGACCGGCCTCGCCGATCAGCAGCACGCGGCCGGCGATGCCGTCGCGCAGCAGCTCGTTCAGCAGGTCCTGCTCATAACGGCGCGCATGCGCGTCCTGCGACTGGAAGATCACCACCAGGCTCTGGCCATTGAGCATGGACTTGGGGCCGTGGCGGAAGCCCAGCAAGGTGTTCGAGAAAGCCAGCACGCGGCCGCTGGTCAGCTCCAGCACCTTGAGCGCCGACTCTTGCGCCAGTGCCTCCAAGGGGCCGCTGCCCAGGTAGACGATGCGGTCGAAGGGCTGGGCGGCCAGCTCGGCCAGGGTGGCCGCCTGCTGGGCCAGCAAGGCCTCGGCGCGCTGGGCCACCAGTTCCAGGCGGGCCAGGCGCTCGGCCCAGGGTGCGCGGCTGAAGGCAGCCAGGGCGGCCAGCTGCATGCTGCTGAAGCTGCTGGTCATGGCAAAGCCGCGGTCGCAGGAGGCGGCCGGCATCAGCAGGTTCAGGGTGTCGGCGCGCGCCGCGTTGTTGCGGTAGAGCTCACCCTCGGCATTGCAGGTGATGTTCAGAAAGCGCGGCGCATCGATCTGCTGACGCAGCAGCTCGACGGCAGCCAGGCTTTCCGGGCTGTTGCCGCTGCGCGCAAAGGACACCAGCAAGGTGGGCTGCTCGCGTTGCAGATAGAGCTCGGGGTGGGTCAGCAGGCTGGTGGTGGCCACGGCGCGCACCTCGGCCGGCCAGTCGCGGTTGATCTCGTCGGCCAGGGTCTGGCCCACATAGGCCGAGCTGCCCGCGCCGGTCAGGATGACGCGGTGACTGGGTTCCTTCAGCCAGGCGTCCAGAAAGGCGCGCAGCTGGGCCTGATGGTTGGCCAGCGAGGCGGCCAGTTCACGCCAGACGCGGGGCTGTTGCGCGATTTCCTCCGCCGTGGCCAGGCCTTGCAAGTGCTGCCAGTCGCTGGCGGAGCGGTTGAGAAGAGTAGTCATCGGATGGATCGAAAGATTGTCGGTAAATTTATCTTTTAACTTTCGATTCGTCAAGAAAATTGACGTAAAGAAAAGAAATGGCGATGAAACAAAAGAAGTTTCTTTCGAGAAACAGGCTTAACTGTCTTTGCGGCGCAGCTGGTCCAGGGCCACGGCCAGCAGCAAGATGCCGCCGCGCACCATGTACTGGTAGAAGGCGTCGATATTGAGCAGGTTCATCGCGTTCTGCACCGTGCCCATGATGAGCACGCCCACCACCATGCCCGAGATGCTGGCGCGGCCGCCCATCAGCGAAACACCGCCGAGCACGCAGGCCGAGATCACATTGAGCTCGAAGCCTTGCGCCGCATTGGGCTGGCCGCTGGTGATGCGCGCGGCCAGGATGACGCCGGCCGCCGCCGCCACCACGCCCTGGATCAGGAAGATGGTGATGCGCACACGGGCGACGTTGATGCCGGCCAGGCGGGCGGCCTCGGGGTTGCCGCCGATGGCCAGGGTGTTGCGGCCGTAGATGGTGCGGTTGAGCAGCAGGGCGAACAAGGCCACGCAGGCGATGGTGATCCAGACCGGCACCGGCAGGCCCAGCCAGAAGGCATTGCCGAGCTCGAAGAAGGCATCGGCCGAGATGCCCACCGCCTGGCCGCCCGCGGTGATGAAGGCCAGGCCGCGCACGATCTCCATGGTGGCCAAGGTGGTGATCAAGGCATTGATCTTCCAACGCGCGATCACCACGCCATTGACCCAGCCGATCACGGCGCCGGCCGCCAGGGCCGCGGCAATGCCCAGGGCGATGCTCTCGGTCTGGTTGATCACGGTGGCGCAGAGCACGCCGGCCAGGGCCACGGTGGAGCCGATGGACAGGTCGAAGTCGCGCGAGGCGATGCAAAAGGTCATGGCGCAGGCCACCATGCCGATCTGCGAGACCGAGAGGGCCAGGCCGATCATGTTGGGCACACTGAAGAAGTACTCCACCGTCAGCGAGAGCACGCCAAACAGCAGGGCAAAGATCAGCAGCAGGCTGTGTTCGTCGAGCAGACGCAGAAGAGTCTTTCTCGTGTCAGGGGAAGAGGCAGCGGCTTGCATGTGCTTGGGGGACAAAGAGTCAGTGCTCGTGTTCATCGGGGTCGATTCAGAATTCGGTGACATGCGAGGAGAGGGCTTCAGGCCGCTTGCGCTTCTGGGCGAGCGCCGCCATCGGGCAGAGCCAGGGCCAGCACCCGGGCTTCGTTGGCCTCGCTGCGGGCCAGGCTGCCGGCGATGCGGCCCTGGCGCATGACCAGCACGCGGTCGGCCAGGCCCAGCACCTCGGGCAGCTCGCTGGAGACCACGACGATGGCCACGCCGCGCGCGGCCAGCTCATGCAGCACCTCGTAGATCTCGCTCTTGGCGCCGATGTCAATGCCGCGGGTGGGCTCGTCAATGATCAGCACCTTGAGTTCGCGCTCGGCCAGCCAGCGGGCCAGGATGGCTTTTTGCTGGTTGCCGCCCGAGAGCAGGCGGATCTCCTGCGCCGCGCTGGGCGTCTTGATGCGCAGGCGGGCGATGAACTCGGCCGCCACCTCAGCCTCGCGTCGGGCGTTGATCAGCAGGCCGGAGTTGTTGCGTCGGCAGCTGAGGTTGATGTTCTCGGCCACCGAGCGGCAGCCGATGATGCCTTGCTCCTTGCGGTCCTCGGGGCAGAACATCAGGCCGGCGGCGATCGAGCCGGCGACCGAATCGCTGCGCATCAGCTCGCCGTCCAGCCACACCTGGCCGCTGCGGCGCGGGTCCGCGCCGAAGACCAGGCGCATCAGCTCGCTGCGGCCCGCGCCCATCAGGCCGAAGAAGCCGACGATCTCGCCGGCGGCGACTTCAAAGCTGGCCGGCTTGGGCAGGCTGCGGCCGCTGAGCTGCTGCACCTGGAGTCGTGGGCTGCGTGCAGCCGTTTCGTTAGCTGCCGCGGCTTGCTTTTTCCTGCCGCTGCCGAACACATCCTGGATCTCGCGGCCCACCATGGCCTGCACCAGCTGATCTCGGCTGACGCCCTGCAGGCTGGCGAAGCGGCCGACCGAGCGGCCGTCGCGCAGCACGCTGGCGCCGTCGCAGAGGGCAAAAATCTCGTCCAGGCGGTGCGACACATAAATCAAGACCTTGCCTTGATCGCGCAGCTCGCGCACCAGGCGGAACAGGGTCTCGGTTTCGCTGTGGGAGAGCGAGCTGGTGGGTTCGTCGAGCGCGATCACGCGCGCATCGCGCAGCACCGCCTTGCAGATCTCCACCATCTGGCGCTGGCCGATGGAGAGCTCGATCATGCGGGCGTCCAGGTCCAGCGTAATGCCGATGCGGGCCAGCTGGGCACGCATCTGCGCGCGCGCCTCGGCAAAGCGCACAAAGCCCCAGCGCTGCGGCAGACGGCCCAGCCAGAGGTTCTCCAGCACCGTCATCTCGGGGATGTACTGCAGCTCCTGGTGGATGACGGCAATGCCCTGGTTCAGCGCATCGGCCGCGCTCTTGAACTGCAGGGCCTGGCCGGCCAGCGTCAGGCTGCCGCCATCGGGGCGCAGCTCGCCGCCGAGGATTTTCAGCAGCGTGCTCTTGCCCGCGCCGTTCTCGCCCAGCAGGGCATGAACCTGACCGGCCGGGATGTCGAGGTCCACGCCTCCCAGGGCGCGCACGCCGGGGAAGGATTTGCTGAGCGCGCGGATGTGCAGGTCCTGCTTCATGGCGTCACAGGCCCAGGCTGGTTCGCACCTGCTTGAAGTTGGCCCGGTCGGCCAGGGTGCCGCTGGTCAGGGTCAGCTTGGGCGGTTCCTTGCCGTTCTTGATCCAGTCGAACATGGCGACCGCCGTGTCGTAGCCATGCTTGCGCGGGCTCAGCATCACGGTGGCGACGAAGCCGGTGGGCTCGGCCTTGGCGAACTCGTTCACAGCCGACTGGCTGCCGCCGATGCCCACGCCGATCACGCTGCCGGCTTTGAAGCCCTTGCCCTCGCTGGCGCGCACGCCGCCGAGCACAGCCTCGTCATTGGGGCCGAAGACCAGCCACTGCTTGAACTTGGGGTTCTGGGTCAGGGTGACGGTGGCGGCGTTGAATGCGTTCTCGGTGTCGGCCTTGGGCATGGGGGCGCTGACGATGTTGGCCGCCGGCAGGCCGGCCTGGATCAGCACGGCGCTGCTGCCATCGGTGCGCTCTTTGGCGGTGCTGAGTTGGTCGTAGGTGACGCGCAAGGCGCCAACCTCCGCCAGCTTCCAGCCGCGCTTTTTCACTTCGGCCAGCAAGGCCTCGCCGACCTGGGCGCCGATGGCGCTGGCCGAGATGCCGACATGGGCGATCGCCTCGATCGGTTTGCCGGCGCCATTGACCAATCGGTCGTCCACGCTGATCAGCTTGAGGTTCGCTTGGCGCGCCCGCGCCTGGAGGGCCGGGCCCAGTTTCACATCGGGGGCGCAGACGATCATGCCCTGCGCGCGCTGGGCGGCCAGGTTGTCGATGGCGGAGAGCAGCTTGTCGCCATCGGGCGCCGCGATCTTGATCAGGGTGAAGCCCTTGTCCTTGGCGGCCTGCTCGGCATGGCGCCATTCGTCTTGGAACCAGGGCTCGTCGACCTGCTTGATGATGAAACCGATCTTGATCGGCGCAGCGGCCTCGGCGGCCAGGGCGGGGCCGCTGAGTACGCCGGCAGAGAGCAGGGCGGCGCTGCTGGCCACCTGGATCAGGCTGCGGCAGAAGCTGCGGCGGGCCGCGGGCATCGCGGCGGTGGCGGCGTCAAGGCAATTCGTGGCGGTTGGTTTCATCGCATGTCTCCTCGGGGTCGGGCCTGTGGGCCCGTGGCGTCTGGATGGCTGGGTTGAGTGGTGCTTGCCGCGGGTGTGCAGCTCGGGTCTGCGCGCCCCGCGAGGCCGCTCGCAGGCTGGAGTTTCGTCGCTTTGGCAACCCGGCTCGGGCGCTCCGCTGGTAAAGCTTCTGTTTAGTGCTTGTTTCTTTCGAAGCGAAAGCTTTAACTTTCGAATTTATCGGTCGATCGCGGCGCTATCGCGAGGCTTCGGGCAAACAACAAAACTTTCGAAGTGAGAATGTAGCAATAAAGATCTTTCTTTTCACTGGCATTGCAAGAATTTCTGCTAGTGGTTTCTACTAAATTTGTCTTTTTGCAGGGGTGTTGCTGGTTTTCTTCGTTGACATCTTGCTTTGTGCTGCATAGAGTCTTTCCATTGCTTTCGATTTGCGCAAAACGAGCGAGTGGCTTGCTGCGCAGCTTCAAGGCGCCGCCCACCAAGGCTGGCAGCACCTATTCACCGCAAACCAGGCCGCGCCGGCTCCAGGGCGAGGCCCGAGGAATTGCAGGACGTCGTTGTTTCAGAGGGATTCGCAGATGGTCAAGAACCGCTTACCGCAGCAGCAGCAAGGCTTGGCGCAAAAGACAGCGCTGCGCTCGCCCGCTCTGGCCCTGGCTGTGTTGCAGGTCTGCGGTGGCTTGCTGCTGACGGCCGCTGAGGTGGCCGCGGCGCCCTTGGGTGCGCTGCGCGAGATCCAGGCCGTGCCGGCCTCGGCCACGCCAGCGCCAGGCGAAGGCCTGCAGCAATGGGACCTGCGCACCGACACCAAGATGCGTCTGCGCATCAGCCTGCTTAAGCCCGATGTGCTGCGCCTCTGGGCCGGTGCCAAGGACCAGCTGCCGCCGGCCACGGACAAGGCCGCGCCCATCGTCATCGAGACGGTCAGCCAGCCTGTGGCCCACAGCTGGAGCGATCAGGGCGATCACCACCTGCTCAAGACCGAGGCCCTGGCCCTGCGCGTTTACAAGAAGCCCTTGCGCCTGGCGCTGTACAAGGCCGACAACCGCAGCCTGCTCTGGCAGGAGACCCAAAGCCTGGACATCGCCGACAAACTCAGCGTGCAGACCTTGAGCAGCCAGAAGGACGAACGCTTCTTCGGCGGTGGCCAGCAGAATGGCCGTTATGAGTTCAAGGGCAAGCAGCTGGAAGTCTCGTACTCGGGCGGCTGGGAAGAGGGCGATCGGCCCAGTCCTGCGCCTTTCCTGATGAGCTCGCGCGGCTGGGGCATGCTTCGCAACACCTGGAGCGATGGCAGCTACGACCTGCGCTCGCCCGAGCAGATCTCGCTGCAGCACCAGGAGGGTCGTTTCGATGCTTTCTTCTTTGTCGGCCCCAGCATCCGCGAGGTCCTGGCCCGCTACACCGAGCTGACCGGCCGCGCCCGCCTGCTGCCGCGCTGGGCTTATGAGTACGGCGATGCCGATTGCTACAACGACGGTGACAACGTCAAGAAGCCCGGCACCGTGCCCAAGGGCTGGAGCGATGGCCCGACCGGCAAGACACCCGATGTGCTGAACTCGGTGGCCCGCAAATACCGCGAGCACGACATGCCCGGCGGCTGGATCCTGCCCAACGACGGCTATGGCTGCGGCTACACCGACCTGCCCGATGTCGTGAAGGGCCTGTCCGATCTGGGCTTCCGCACCGGCTTGTGGACCGAGAACGGCGTGGACAAGATCAAGTGGGAAGTCGGCACCGCCGGCAGCCGCGCGCAGAAGCTGGACGTGGCCTGGACCGGCCAGGGCTACCAGTTCGCCATGGACGCCAACCAGTCGGCCTTCAAGGGCATTCTGGATAATTCCGACGCCCGGCCGTTCTTGTGGACCGTGATGGGTTGGGCCGGCATCCAGCGCTACGCCGTGACCTGGACCGGCGATCAGAGCAGCAGCTGGGACTACATCCGCTGGCACATCCCGACCCTGGTCGGCTCCGGCCTCTCGGGCCAGGTCTATGCCACCGGCGACGTGGACGCCATCTTCGGCGGCAGCCCCGAAACCTTCACCCGCGACCTGCAGTGGAAGACCTTCACCCCTGTGCTGATGGGCATGAGCGGCTGGGCCGAGCAAGCGCGCAAGCACCCCTGGGCCTACGAGGAACCCTACCGCAGCATCAACCGCAAATACCTGAAGCTCAAGATGCGGCTGACGCCGTACATGTACACCCTGGCCCATGAGGCCGAGGTCAGCGGCGCGCCCCTGGTGCGCGGCCTGATGTGGGACCACCCGCAGGACCCGTCCGCCTTCACCGAGGCGCACAAGTACCAGTTCCTGCTCGGCCGCGATCTTCTGGTGGCGCCGGTCTACCGCAGCCAGGCCGCCTCGGGCGGCTGGCGCAAGAACATCCACCTGCCGCAAGGCCATTGGTTCGACTACTGGGACGGCCGCAGCATGCGTGCGCCGGAAGCCGGCCGCACGATAGACCTGCAGGTCAGCCTGGACAAGCTGCCCGTCTTTGTGCGCGGCGGCGCCATCCTGCCGCTCTACCCGGAAAGCCTGTACGACGGCGAGAAGGCCAAGGACGAACTGGGCCTGGATCTTTATCCCCTCGGTGAGTCGAGCTTCACCCTGTACGAGGACGATGGCCTGACGCGCCAGTACCGCGAGCAGGGCAAGAGCAGCCGCCAACTGATCCGCATGAGCGCGCCGATGGACGGCGCCGGCGATGTGCGCGTGCAGGTCGGCGCGGTCGAGGGCGAGTACGCCGGACAGCTGGCTCAGCGCCGCCTGGCCTTGAGTGTGCACACCCGCGTCAAGCCGCAAGCCGTGGAATTGGGCGCTCAGCTTCTGCCCGAGCTGGCCGATGCCCAGGCCTTGCAAGCGGCCAGCCAGGGCTGGTACTACGACGCGGCCGACCGCTTCGGCACGGTGCAGATCAAGACCGGCCCGCGCTCCATCCGCCAGCCGGCCAGCTTCCTGTTGAAGATCGCCGCGGGCAGCGTGCTGGCCGGCAGCGAGGATTTCCCGGCCGCCCCGGTGCTGGGCCGCCAGGTACCGGTGGACAGCCTGACCGTGGTCAACCGCCCGGCCGAAGAGCCTGGCCACAACATCGAGCGTGCGTTTGACGGCAAGCCCGAGACCTGGTTCCGAACCACCCGCAACCAGGCCATGAAGGCCGGGCCGCATGAATGGGTGCTGGGCCTGGGCGAGCGCCGCCTGATCGACGGCATCGAGATCGCGCCGCGCAATGACAAGAACTGGAAGTACGGCCAGGTGCGCGACTTCGAGGTTTACATGGGCGACAACAACGGCGACTGGGGCGCCCCGGTGCTGGCCGGCCGCCTGCAGCTGAAGGAAGGCCTGCAGACCATCAACTTCCCCAAGCCGGCCGCCGGCCGCCTGCTGCGCTTCCGTGTGCTGAGCACGCACAACGCCACGGCCGATGCACCCGCTGCGGTGGACCCCATGGTCACGGCGGTGGTGGACAAGCCAGCTGCCGTGCCGGCCAAGGCCTTCAATGCCTTGGTGCCCAGCGAGGTCGAACCCATCGCCTTGTCGGAGTTCCATGTGCTCGAACACCGCGCTGCCGAAGGCGCGGCCGAGCAGCAGCGCTCCCTTTCCGAGCTGCCGGTCGTCGGCGCCGCGCGCCGTGACCGCCCAGCCAGCGCCGCCACGCAGATGCGCATGAACGGCCTGCAGTTCCACAAAGGCCTGGGCGTGGGCGCCAGCAGCCGCCTGGACTTCAGCCTCGGCGGCAGCTGGAACCTGTTCCGTGCCGACCTCGGCGTCGACGACAGCTGCCGCAGCTTCGGCGGCCTGCAGTTCCAGGTCTGGGGCGATGGCCGTCTGCTCTACGACAGCGGCCACATTCAAGCACCGGCCGTGGTCAAACCCGAACTCGATGTGCGGGGGCTCAAACATCTGAGCCTGCGCACCCTGGGCGCCACCGGCAGCCAGGCCCACAAGGTCTGCGCCAACTGGGCCAATGCCTCGCTGCTGGGGCTGGACGGCGCCACGGTGAAACACGAGGTCGCACCGCCGCCGCCTCCGCGGCAAGGCGGAACTGCTGCCCCGCGCTGACGACCCAGCCAGCCCCCGACCTTTCCCCCTTCACTGACCCCCATTCGTTGGCAAGAACAGGCCAGCCGCGTCGCGGCGTGCCCAAAACCCTGGAGATGAGACGATGAAACGTACGAGCAAATTGGTGGCCGTCCTGGCCGCAGCCGGCCTGGCTTCCTGGGCCCAAGCCCAGACAGCGAACCCGAGCAATAAAGAAGCGGGCGAGAAGCTGGACCGCGTCGAGGTGACCGGCTCCAGCATCAAGCGCATCAACGCCGAGACCGCTTCGCCGGTGCAGGTGGTGGACGCCAAGCAGATCGAAAACATGGGCGCCAAGACCCTGCAGCAGGTGCTGGAAAACCTGCCCGCCAATATGCCGGCCCTGCAGGACTTCCGCTCCATGTTTACCGGCACCGACGGCGCCTCGCAGGCCAATTTGCGCGGCCTCGGTGCGCAGGGCACGCTGATGTTGCTGAACGGCCGCCGCCTGTCTTTCTATGGCGCGCCCGATGGCTTCCAGACCCAGTTCGTCAACATCGACACGATTCCCGCCGCCGCCATCGAGCGCATGGAAATCCTGACCGATGGTGCCTCCGCCATCTATGGCTCAGACGCCGTGGCCGGCGTGATCAATGTGATCACCAGGAAGGAGTTCACCGGCCTGCAGCTGAGCGCCAACACCGAGAGCTCGCAGCGCATCAAGGCCTATGGCCAGCACTCGGCCAGCGCCATGTTCGGCTTCGGTGATCTGGCGCGCGACAAGTTCAATGTCTACGGCTCGGTCAATCTCTACAAGCGCGACACCGTGTCCCCGGAGGACACCCTGGACAAGCGTCCGGCCGGCTACTACATCGACAACCCGAACTACATCAAGAACTTCCGCATCAGCGACGGCAGCACGCCGGGCGTGCTCAACCCCGGCACCCAGTTCGTGTTCGACAGCAAGAATGCCCGCTCAAGCATGGCCGTGCCCGGCTGCACCAGCATCGTCGTCACCGGTGCCAACAGCAGCTGCGCGATCAACAACCTGCCTTATCAGCTGGCCGTGGTCGGCAAGTCGGACCGTGCCACCTTGTTCCTGAACGGGGTCTATGCCGCCAGTGCCGATATGGAGTTCTTCGGCCAGGCCAACTACACCCAGATCGAGCTGAGCTCGGTCAACCGCCCGGCTTTCTTCAACAGCGGCTCGACCAGCAACTGGTTCTCGCGCGACACCGGCACCACGCTGAACACCTTCACCCAGCCCTTCCTGGGCCCGAACAACGTCTACAACAAGCTCACGCCCGAGCTCAAGGCCAAGATGGGCGGTGCCGCTGGCCTGACCTATTACCTGCTGGACGATCTGAATCACATCGGCCAGAAGAACGAAGACAAGAGCTACCGCGTGCTGGGCGGTGTGCGCGGCAGCTTCGGTGCCTGGGACTACGAGTCGGCCCTCAGCCTGGCCGGCAGCCACTCGACCCTGTACCAGACCATCAACACCAGCAAGAAGGGCTTCGAGAAGGCTTTCGGCCCCTACACCTACGATCCGGTCACCAAACGCACTTACATCGCTGACAAGCCAGCTTACAAGTTCGGTGAGATCAGCGAGTCCAATGCCGCGCTGCTGCGCGAGGCCTTCCCGACCTTCGACATCCAGTCCTGGACCAAGCTGGCCACCTGGGACGGCAAGATCGAAGGCGAGGTCGCCCGGCTCGACGCCGGCGCCGTGCGTGCGGCCTTCGGCGCCCAGCTGATGCGCGAGGAGTTCTACACACCGGGCAATCCGGCTGCCGCGGCCGGCGACATCACCCAGCAGGGCGGTTCTTGGTTCAAGGGCGAACGCAATGTGGCGGCCCTGTTCAGCGAAGCCATCGTGCCGCTGAGCAAGGACCTGGAAATGGACGCGGCCGTGCGTCTGGACAAGTACCCCAACTTCGCTGCCAATCTAGCGCCCAAGATCGGCCTGAAGTACCGCGTCATGCCCGAGCTGCTGCTGCGTGGCACCTATTCGGAAGGCTTCCGTGCGCCCAATCTGGCCGAGTCCGGCAACGGCGGCGTCTTTGCACAGACGGCGGTGCGAGATGGCCTGCGCTGTATCGAGACCGACGCGATCGCCAACCTGCTGAAGAAGTCAGCCGTGGCCTCCGAGCGCGAGCGCGGCACCCAGCTCTTCAACAGCAACTGCAACACCGTGGTCGGTGGCATGACCCCGCCGAACAAGGACCTGCAGCCCGAGAAAGCCAAGATCTCGACCCTGGGGATCGTGTTGCAGCCGCACAAGGACTTCAATGTCTCGGCCGACTACTTCTTCGTCTCTCGTCGCAACGAGATCGTGCGCGAGGACTTCGGCCGGCTGTTCAAGGAGGCGGTCGAGAAGTACGGCCCGGGCCTGGAAGGCGCGCCCAATGCCCAGCGTGTACCGTTGTCCGACAGTGACAAGGCCGTGATGGTGGAAGTGGCCACCATGTGTGCCAACCCGGCCAATGCGGCGGCTTGCGCGGCCGGCGTGCCCAAGTACTCAGCGGGTAATTTGGCCGGCTTGGTCAACAAGTACTTGAACCGCGGCCGCACCCTGGTGGATGGCTTCGACTTCGATGCCCAAGGCCGCTTCAGCCTGGGCGACTTTGGCCGCCTGGGTCTGGGCATCAAGACAACCATCATGAACCGCACCCTCTACAACTACGAGGATGGCGAGGGTTGGTCGGGCAACTACATCGGCCTGCACGGCAACCCCAAGGTCACGGCCACGCTGAATGCCGACTGGAAGTACCGCGACTTCACGACCAGTGTGTTCGTCAATTACACCGGCACCCGCAAGTGGGCCGACTACCCGGGCGACGAGACCTACACGCCGGAAGCCTGCGAAGCCAAGGGCGGCGCACTGACGGCGGATGACTGCCGCCGCGGCATTCCGTCCTACACCACGGTCAATCTGTCGATGAACTGGACGCCGATCAAGCACCTGAACCTGGGCTTGAATGTCAAGAACCTGTTCAACCGCCAGCCCTACTACGACCCCAATGGCTGGGAAGGTTATGACCACCGCTACAACATCTTCGGTCGGGTGTTGAGCGTGTCGGCCAGCTACAAGTTCTGGTGAACCGCCAGAGCAAGGTGTGAGCGTTCCGGCCGGGGATAGGGGCTTGCTTCAATCCCCGGCCTGCCTGAAATCAATCACCCCAGCCGGGGTGATCTTGAAAGTGAAATGCCATGTCTCTGAGCTCCTGGCTGTCCTCGACGGCCCTGACTTGCGCCTGCCTGCTGGGCCTGAGTGCTTGCGGCGGCGCGGCCTCGCTGGCCGATGAACCGGCCCTGGCACAGCCTGCGGATCTGAATGCCGGCACCACGGTGCGTGCCTTGGCGGTTCGACCGGGCGACACCGCCAACATCACCTCCACGGTCGGCAAACTGGCCCCGGCCCGCGTGGCCCTGGCCGGCAATGCCTTCATCACCAGCGCAGCGCCCGATGCGCCCGAGTGGATCTCTTACAACGAAGGCCTGATGGACTGGAGCGATTCCCGCACCGTCATCAGCAGCTGGGTGCGCGTGGCCCAGCCCGGCAAGTTCAACATCAGCCTCAAGGGCACGGTGCCGGCCGGCAGCGTCAGCCAGGTGCGCGTTTCGGCCCTGGGCAAGAAATTCAATCTGCGCCTGACGCCCACGGCCGGCCCCTTCACCACCCTGGCCACGGTCGATGTGCCGCAGGCCGGCTATGTGCGCATCGATGTGCAAGGCTTGAGCCGCACGGGCCCGGAGTTCGCGCAGCTGCAGGCCATTGAGCTAAGCGGCACGGCGGCGGCCGGCCTGGTCTATGCGAACGTTGACGCCGATTGGGGCTACTACTGGTCGCGCCGCGGCCCCTCGGTGCACATGAGCTACACCGCGCCGGCCAACACCGAGTACCTCTACAACGAGCTGACCATTCCGGTCGGTGAGGACACCGTCGGCTCTTACTTCATGGCCAATGGTTTCGGCGAGGGCTACTTCGGCATCCAGGTCAAGGAAGAAGAGCGCTGGGTGCTGTTCTCGGTCTGGGATGCCGACAGCGGCAAGACCACGCTGGTGAACAAAGGCCCCGAGGTCGTCAGCAATGAGTTCGGCGGTGAGGGCACGGGCGGCCAGAGCTATCTGGTCTACCCCTGGAAGGCCGGCACCACCTACCCCTTCATCACCCGCGTGCGCCCGGACGGCCAGGGCAACACCTTGTATTCCTCCTGGTTCTATGCGGTAGAGCAGGGCCAGTGGCGCTTCATCGCCACCTGGAAGCGCCCCAACACCAACACCTGGCTGACCGGCCCTTATTCCTTCTGCGAGAACTTCATCGACACCAATGGCTTCGCTGGCCGCAAGATGCTGATGGGCCAGCAATGGGCCGTCAACAAGAGCGGCGCCTGGACCGAGCTGAACAAGGGCTGGTTCACGGTTGACCCGACCGGCGGCACCCGCCAGCGCCTGGACTTCGCCGGCGGTGTCGATGCCAGCGGCCAGTTCTATCTGCGCAACGGCGGCTTCTTCAACGAGACCGTGCCGGCCAACCAGAGCTTCACTCGCCCGCTGACCGGCAAGAAACCGACCGTGGATTTGAGCGCCTTGCCTTGATCGGCAGGCACCCTCGCGCCCGGGCTTTCGTGCTCGGGTGCGCGGCGCCACAATGCGCCGGCGCCGTCTGCTGAAGTTCAAGCCCGCAGCTTTTCGTCCCTTCCCCTTTTTTCCTTCCTCATGCACGCACGCACCATGCAACGCCGACACTTTCTTTCCTCCAGCTCCGCTGCCCTGGGCGCCGCGGGTTTGAGCACTTTGATGCCTGTGGCGGCCCGCGCGGCCGGCCGCGAGCGCCTGCGCCTGGGCCTGATCGGCACCGGCATGCGGGGTCAGGTCTTGCTGACCGAGCTGCTGCGCCGCGACGATGTCGATGTGGTGGCCCTGTGTGACATCGAGCCCATCATGCTGGGCCGTGCGCTGGCCATGGTGGAGCGCTTCAAAAAGAGCAAACCGCAGACCTACGGCGAGAGCGGCGACAAACTCGCCTACCGCAAGCTGCTGGAGCAAAAAGGCCTGGACGGCGTCATCATCGCCACGCCCTGGGAGCTGCATGCCTCCATGGCCATCGATGCCATGAATGCCAAGGTGCCGGTGGGTTGCGAGGTGGTGGCCGGCATCACCCTGCAAGACCACTGGGACGTGCTGCGCACGCAGCAGCGCACCGGTACGCCTTATATGCTGCTGGAAAACGTCTGCTACCGACGCGATGTGATGGCGGTGCTGCAGATGGTGCGCGCCGGCCTGTTCGGTGAGCTGGTGCATCTGCAGGGCGGCTACCAGCACGATCTGCGCGCAGTCAAGTTCAACAACGGCGACCCGGCCAAGCCCTATGGCAGCGGCGTGGAGTTCGGCGAGAAGGGCTGGAGCGAGGCGCGCTGGCGCACCGAGCATTCGGTGCGGCGCAATGGCGAGCTCTACCCCAGCCACGGCATCGGCCCCTGCGCCATGTACGCCAACATCCACCGCGGCAACCGCTTCACCCACATCAATGCCTTTGCCAGCAAGGCACGGGGCTTGAACGACTACATCAGCAAGAAGATGGGCGCCAAGGACCACCCCAGCGCCAAGGTGAAGTTCAAGCTCGGCGATGTGGTCACCACCACCCTGGCCTGCGAGAACGGCGAGACCATCATCCTGCAGCACGACACCTCGCTGCCGCGTCCCTACTCGTTGGGCTTCCGCGTGCAGGGCACCGACGGCTTGTGGATGGACCTGAACCGCTCCATCCACATCGAAGGCATCAGCAAGCCCCACCAGTGGGAGGACTTCAAGTCCTATCAGGACAAGTTCGAACACCCGCTGTGGAAGAAGTACGCGGCCAAGGCCGAAGGCGCAGGCCACGGCGGCATGGACTTCTTCGTCGTCCACGCCTTTGTCGAAGCGCTCAAGGCCAATGCGCCCATGCCCATTGACATCTACGACGCCGTCGCCTGGAGCGCGATCACGCCGCTGTCCGAGCAGTCCATCGCCGAGGGCTTCAAGACCCTGGCCTTCCCGGACTTCACCGAAGGCCTGTGGAAGACGCGCAAGCCCATCTTCGCCTTCGACGACAAGTACTGAGTCGCGGCATGAGCACGCTGCGCCGCAGTTCCTGGATCGCCGGCCTGCTGCTGCTGGCCCTGGCCGGTTCGATTTCCGCCCCAGCCTGGAGCGCGCCCGCGCGCTTCGAGCTGGGCCGGGATGAGTTCTTGTTGAATGGTCAGCCCACCCAGCTGATCGGCTGCGAGATGCACCCCGCGCGCATCCCGCCCGAGTACTGGCAGCACCGCCTGCGCATGGCGCGCGCCATGGGCTGCAATGCGGTGCCGATCTACTTGTTCTGGAATCAGCACGAGGCGCGGCCGGGCCGCTTTGATTTCAAGACCGGCAGCCGCGACATCGCGCGCTTCGCCCGCCTGGCCCAGGCCGAGGGCTTGCTGGTGCTGCTGCGTCCCGGGCCTTACGTCTGTGGCGAATGGGATCTGGGTGGTTTGCCGCCCTATCTGCTGGCTCATGCGGACATCGGTCTTCGCGGCCAAGACCCGCGCTATATGCAGGCGGTGACGCGTTATGTGCGCGCCGTCTCCCGAGCGCTGGCGCCGCTGCAGATCCAGCGCGGCGGGCCGATTGCGATGCTGCAGATCGAGAACGAATACGGCAGCTACGCCAATGACCGCGGCTATCTGCAGAAACTGGCCGCACTCTGGCGCGCCGAGGGCTGGCAGATTCCGTTCTACACCGCCGATGGCCCGACCGCCCAGATGCTGGGCGCCGGCAGCCTTCCCGGCGTGGCCGTGGGCCTGGATTCGGGCAGCGAGCCGGCCCACTTCGAGCTGGCCCAGCGCCTGAACCCCGGCGTGCCGGTGTTCAGCAGCGAAACCTATCCCGGCTGGCTGACCCACTGGGGCGAGGCCTGGGCCCGGCCCGAGGTCGAGCCTTTGTTGAAGGAGGTGGACTTCCTGCTGCGCGCGGGCAAGTCTTTCAGCTTCTACGTCGCCCACGGTGGCAGCAATTTCGGCTTCACCGCCGGCGCCAATTCAGGCGGCAAGGGCTATGAGCCCGATGTCACCAGCTACGACTACGACGCGCCGATCGACGAGCAGGGCCGGCCGCGCGCCAAGTACTTCCAGCTGCGCGATCGAATCGCGGCCCTGCGCCAGGATCGCAGCCCTTTGCCCGAGCTGCCCGCGCCGATCCCGGTGATGAGCCTGCCAGCCCTGCAGCTGGAGCCGCATGCCTCGCTCTGGCAACACCTGCCCCCAGCTCGGCGCAGCTCGCATCCCAAGACCTTCGAAGCCTTGGGCCATGAGCAGGGCTTGATGCTCTACCGCACCCGCTTGGTCGGTGCGCGCAGCGGCAAGCTGGTCCTGCATGGTCTGCATGACTTGGCCAGTGTCTACCTGGATGGCCGCCTGATCGGCCACCTGGACCGCCGCCTGGGCGAGAACAGCCTAGAGTTGCCCGCCAGCGATGCGGCCGAGCCGCAGCTGGAGATCCTGGTTGAGGCCATGGGTCGCATCAACTTTGGCCCGCTGTTGGTCGATCGCAAAGGCATCACCGAACGCGTGAGCCTCAACGGCATGACCTTGCTGGGCTGGGACCACCACCCGCTGCCCCTGCGCGAGCGCTGGGTGCAGGGGCTGCCAGCTGCTGCATCCGTGGCGGCGCTGGACCCACGACCGGGCCGTTTCTTCAAGGCCAGTTTCGAGATCGCTGGAACGCCAGCCGACTCCTTCCTGGACCTCTCTCAATTCGGCAAAGGCATGGTCTGGGTCAACGGTCACAACCTTGGCCGCTACTGGAATATCGGCCCCCAGCAGCGGCTCTACCTGCCCGCACCTTGGCTGCATCGCGGTCGCAATGAGCTGATCGTGCTGGACCTGCGCGACACGCATGAGTCGCAGGGAGCTCGTGCAGGGCAGGGCCCTGTGGTCAGGGGCTTCGAAGCGATGAATCCCTGACTGCCTCGCCGTTGAGTGATGGCCTGCAGAGGCCTTAGCTCGCTGTGCTGGCCTCTTGCGGGCGTCGGCCGCGCTGGGCCTGGCTGCGCAACAACAGGAGGCCGGCGATGCCGACCAGCATCAGGCTCGAAGGCTCGGGAACGGTGCCGCCCAGACCGGCCACGGCCAGCACACCGCTGCCTTTGGCGCCGCCCGCGTTGATGGTCGCCATCTGCTGGGCGCTGAGGGTGTCGTCAAAGAAGAACACGCTGTCCATCAGCCCATGCAGCGGATACGCGCCGTTGGCGTTGCGACCGATGTCGATGAAGTTCTGGGAGGCGTTGGGGCTGTCCGCCACCGTCATCGCCAGCACGCCGTTGACGTAGAGCGATTGGTTGATGCCGTCGAAGGTCTGCGAGATCAGGGTCCACTCATTGCTGCTCGCCGTTCCCGATTGAACGACGCCCTTGTGTGAGACCGACCACCGACCGCCGTTGGCCTGGGTGAAGCGGTCCCAGCCGCCGTTGTCGTTGGACAGGAAGATGTTCCAGGCATTGGGGTCGGCCAGCTTGACCCAGGCGCCCCAGGAGAAGCTGGGGTTGGTGTTGCCACTGGAGTTGATATTGGCGCGCAGCCAGGACCGACCGCTGCCGTCGAAGGAGGCCGCTTGACCGCTCAAGCCGCTGACGAAGGAAACAGCGGCACCGGGCGCGGTGAGGGCCGGCCTCGCACCGGCAGCATTGGCCCCGTTGCCGTCCAGCAAGTAGAGCCCTTGCAAGACCGGCGAGGCTTGGGCGAGGGCGGCCATGGCGCCGAATGCGCAGGCGACGGAAAGGCCTCGCACTGACTTGCTGAGCTGGGAAGAAGTCTCGTGTGGGGTGGTCGGCATCGGCATGGTTGCGGTCAGTGTTTGTGAGTCGGGCTGGGTGCAGTCACTGACGCCAACCGGGCCGCCCTTGAGCATGGAATGGAGCGTGTCGTGTGGGACCTTGCTCGCCAATTTCAGAATACAAGCGCTGGTTGGGTGCAGCGTTTCACGCCTTGGACGGCTCGACACATATTCCACAGTTCGCTCGTTTAGATCGCTCGCTCAGTGGCTCTGTTCTGCCCTGCAGACATTGGGGCGTACTCAGCGCCATCATGCAAAAGGGTCAGCAGACGGCACAGAGCAGCCTTCTTGTTCTCCCTCGTGAGGCCCTGCAGTCCGGGCCACCGCCGGGCTCATGGTTCCGGGGTCGGCCCTGGCGGGCCGACTGCCTTGCGCTGCTCGCGCCTCGGGGCTGGCGCATAACTCTCTTCACTCACTGCGTTCGTTTCGTTCAGACAGACGCGCCAAGTCAGAGCTTGAAGCGCGCGGGTACGCGCGCGCCCCGAGCCGCTGCGCTGCTCAGCCCTTCACAAATCGCCCAGCGGCGACCCGAACTGCAGGGCGCTTGCATCGCGATCGATCTGCCCCTCGACGGTGGAACACGCCAAACTCGGAGGTGGCTCGGCCCGACGACGGGCGATTTGTGCGCGGCCGAGGGCGCAGCGGAGCGGCTCAGGCGCGCGCCGAAGCTTGCTTCAAGCACTGACTCGGCGCCACCGTTTGACCACAGTGAGCGCAGCGAACGGAGGGAGTTTGGCGCCGCTGAGCCGCGCAGTGAGCAGCGAGGGCAGTCGGCTCGCAGAGCCGACCCGGGCACCATGAGCCCGGCGGCGGGCCGAGCTACCGCAGCGAGGAAACCAGACCGTCGAATTTCCGCTTTGTGCCGTTTGCAGACTCAGTCCGCCTGTCGACCGCCCAGAAAAAAGCCCGCCGAGCAGTGGGCTCGCCGGGCTTGAATTCAGTATTGGGGTTGACGAGCCCGACCTCGGCACTGGTCACAACGGCTAGGGCTGCTTGGTTCCCCACCTGACCCGGTTGGCCGCGCTTCCATGCGAGGAGGCCCGTCAGCGAGCATTATAAACGATGCTGAACTTGCTTCCCTCGAGGTGGCGCTTCGAAAGCAGGAATCAGCGCAGCTGCAGGTCGTCGTCGCTGAAGCGGATGTTCAGAGGCTCGATCAGCAACTGCTTCTCGCCCGCTTCCAGGCTGCCGGCGACCCAGGCGTCGATGCCGCAGGCCTTGGCCACTTCCACCGTGCGGGCGGCGTCGGCCGCGGGCACGAAGATGGCGAAACCGGCGCCCATGTTCAGGGTCGAGTAGGCCTCGCGGTCGTCCTGCTTGGCATGCTCTTGCATGAACTTCAGCACCGGCGTGACCGGGGGCACGGTGTGGATGCGGTAGGTGAACTGGCCCGGGTGGCGCAGCAGCTTGCGCCAGCCATGGCCGGTGATGTTGGCGCAGTAGTGCGGCTGGATGCCGGCCTTGTAGAGCGCTTCGGTCACCGGCGAATACAGCACGGTGGGGGCGAGCAGGGCGTCGCCATAGCTCAGGCCCGGTGCGATTTCGGTCAGATAGCCTTGCGGCAGGCGCTCGACCAACTTTCGAGCCAGGCTCAGGCCGTTGGCATGGATGCCACTGGAGGCCAGCAGCACGATGGCGTCACCGGCGCCGAGCTTGTCACCCACCGAGAGGCGTTCCTTGGGGTTGATCAAGCCGGTGCAGGAGGCCGCCAGGTCGATGCGGCCGCTCTCGACGATGCCGGCCAGGGCGGGCGTCTCGCCGCCGCCCCAGGCCACCTGGCAGGTGTCGCAGGCGCGCTTCCAGCCTTCGACCAGGCTTTGGGCCCGGCCCTTGTCGCCGAACCAGTCCGAGCCGCCCGCGGCCCAGTAGGCCTGCACCACCAGGGGCGTGGCGCCGACGGTGATCAGGTCGTTCACCGCCATGGCGATGGTGTCCTGGGCGATGCCGTCGTAGTAGTTCTTGCCCGTCAACTGGCGCATCTCGTCGGCCACTAGGGTCTTGGTGCCCAGGCATTCGACAATGGATGCGATGTAGAACGGGCCCACATCCACGACATAGGCTGACTCACCGCGCGAGGCCAGCACCTCGGTGAAACCATGGGCGGCCAGGTGGGCGCCGGTGGCGGCCGCGGCGCGCTGCGCGCTGATCTTCAGCGGGTCGATCAGGTCGTAATTGACACCGGCTTGTTCGTAGCTGAGGGTGTCGGGCGAGGAGGGGGTGTGGGATGCGGGCGTGCTCATGGGCCGGGATTATCGCCTGTCCGCTCGCCGGCCGGCCCTGGTGCCCGATGGGGCTGCTGGTGGCCCGTAGAATGCCGCGCATGAGCTACCAGGTCCTCGCGCGCAAGTACCGCCCCCACAGTTTTGAAGAGCTGGTGGGCCAAGAGCATGTGGTGCAGGCCCTGGCCAATGCACTGACCCAGCAACGCCTGCATCACGCCTATTTGTTCACGGGCACCCGAGGCGTCGGCAAGACCACGGTCTCGCGCATCCTGGCCAAGAGCCTCAACTGCACCGGGCCCGACGGCACGGGCACCATCACCGCCACGCCCTGCGGCGTCTGCGATGCCTGCCAGGCCATCGATGCCGGCCGTTTCGTCGACTACATCGAGCTCGATGCCGCCTCCAACCGCGGCGTCGAAGAGATCAGCCAGCTGCTCGACCAGTCGGTCTACAAGCCGGTCATGGGCCGCTTCAAGGTCTACATGATCGACGAAGTCCACATGCTCTCGAACACCGCCTTCAACGCCATGTTGAAGACGTTGGAGGAGCCGCCGGACTACCTGAAATTTGTGCTCGCCACCACCGACCCGCAGAAGGTGCCGGTCACCGTGCTCTCGCGCTGCCTGCAGTTCAATCTGCGGCCCATGGCGCCTCAGACCGTGCTCAGCCATCTGACGCAGGTGCTGAAGCAAGAAAGCGTGCCGGCCGATGCGGGCGCGCTGCGTTTGCTCTCGCGCGCGGCGCGCGGCTCCATGCGTGATGCGCTGTCGCTGACCGACCAGGCGATCGCTTTCGGCGCCGGCTCGCTGGTGGAAGAGGGTGTGCGCCAGATGCTCGGCACGGTGGACCGCGGCCATGTGGTCGCTATCATCGATGCCCTGGCCGCCGCCGACGGCGCGGCCGTGGTGGCTCAGGCCGACGGCCTGCGCGCCCTGGGCCTCTCGGCCGCCGGCACGCTGGAGGACCTGGCCGGCTTGCTGCAGCAGATGGCCGTGGCCCAGGCCGCGCCCGGCGCTCTGGACGAGACCGACCCGGACACGGCTGAGGCCGAACGACTGGCGGCGCTGTTGCCGGCCGATGAAATCCAGCTGATGTACAGCATGGCCTTGCACGGCCGCGCCGAGCTGGCCCTGGCGCCCGATGAATACGCCGGCCTGTTGATGGTGCTGTTGCGCATGCTCAGCTTTCGTCCCGCCGGTGCGGCCGGCCAGACGCTGAATAAACCCGCCGCGGCCGTGGCTCGGCCGGTGCGGGCGACGCCGCCGGCGGCTGCCTTGGCACCCGCTACCGCACCCCTTGTTGCCGCTGTTGTTGCACCTGCTGCTGCGCCAGTCGTTGCGCCAGAACCGCTGCCGGCACCCGAGCTTCCGCTCGCGGAGCTTGCTGGTGTCGAGGTAGTGCCGCCAGCGCGGCCCATCCGGGTGCCGCAGGCGCAGGAGCCAGCGGCTGCTGCCTATCAGCCGCAACAGCCCGTGCCCGAAGCTGTACCTGAGCCCGCAGCGCCCGCCTTTCGTGCTCGCCCAGCCGAAGCCGCCGGCGGAAATGGCCACAGTGCGCGCCTCCGCCCGCGCCCGGTCGTTCATGCGGCGGTGGTCGAGGACGAGCCCGGCGACGGTCGGCCCAGTGACGACGGTGAGCCGCCGCCTTGGCTCGATGCGCCGATGGCCGATGAAGACGGCGCAGCTGGCTCGTATGCAGGCGGGGGCGCGTTCGACGAAGGCGAGCCGGCTCAGGCCCCGCGTGGCGGCCGCGAGCCGGCCGGTCGTCAGTCCTATGCCTCCACCGCCGGTGAAGACGTGCCACTGCAGCCCACCGAACTCGGTGCGCAATGGGCGGCACTGATCGCGCCCGTGGGTCTCTTGGCCCTGACCCGCGAGCTGGCGGTGCGCAGCGAGTGCGTGGCCCTGGAGAACGGCCCCGACCTTTGCAAGCTGCGCCTGCGCGTCGAGCGTGAGTCGCTGCGTCAGCCGGCCCTGAGGGACAAGCTGCAGGTCGCCCTCGAGGCCGGTTTGCAAAAGCCGGTGCAGATCGAGTTGGAGGCCGGCGTGCCTCAGGACTCGCCGGCGCTGCGCGATCTGGCCCGCATCCAGGCGCGCCAGCGTCAGGTCGAACAGATCGTGCTGGACGACCCGATTGCCCAGGCCTTGATGGCCCAGTTCAAGACCGCACGTATCGTGCCGGGATCGATCCGGTCCCACTGAAAACCAACGAACACCGAACCATTGATTGAGGAGTATTGAAGATGATGAAGGGTCAACTCGCCGGCTTGATGAAGCAAGCCCAGGCCATGCAGGACAACCTCAAAAAGGCCCAGGATGAACTGGCCAATGTCGAGGTGGAAGGCCAGTCGGGCGCCGGCCTGGTCAAGGTGCTGATGACCTGCAAGAACGCGGTCAAGCGCGTCACCATCGACCCCAGCCTGCTGGCGGACGACAAGGACATGCTGGAAGACCTGGTCGCTGCGGCCTTCAACGACGCGGTGCGCCGCGCCGAAGAGGTGAGCGCCCAGAAGATGGGCAAGCTGACCGCTGGCATGCCCCTGCCCCCGGGCATGAAGTTCCCTTTCTGAGCGCGCCACGTTGACGGAATCGTCGCCCGCCGGCTTGCTGGACGCGCTGATCGAGGCGCTCAAGCGCTTGCCCGGCGTGGGCCAGAAATCGGCCCAGCGCATGGCCTACCACCTGCTGCAGCACGACCGCGAAGGCGCCCGCCTGATGGCCGGAGCCTTGCGCGCGGCGGCCGAGGACATCGGCCATTGCGAGCGTTGCCACACTTTCAGCGAAACGGCGCTGTGCCGGGTCTGTGCCGACCCCGAGCGTGATGCGCGCCTGCTTTGCGTGGTGGAAACACCGGCCGACCAGGCGGCGCTGGAGCGCAGCAATTCCTACCGCGGCTACTACTTTGTCTTGCTCGGGCGCCTGAGCCCGCTGGACGGTGTGGGCGTGCAGCAGATCGGCGCGGCCGAGTTGCTGGCCCGCGCCGCTGAGGCCGGTGTGGAAGAGGTGATTCTGGCCAGCAGCTTCACTGCCGAAGGCGAGGCCACCGCTCATGTGCTGGCCGAGGCCCTGCGCTCGCGCGGCATCCGCGCCACCCGCCTGGCGCGCGGTGTGCCGGTGGGCAGCGAGCTGGAATATGTGGATCTCGGTACCATCGCTCACGCTTTGGTCGATCGACGTTGATCGGCTCGGCCTTCACCCCAAGGAAGTCATGACTCTCGCCAACACCTGCATCATCGTCGCTAGCCTGCTGCCCATCGTCTGTGCCGGTTTGGCCAAGTCCAAGGGCTTTGGCAAGCGTCGCCGTGAAGGCGGTTACGACAACCACCAGCCCCGCGCTTGGCTGGCGACCCTCAGTGGCTGGCAGGCGCGCGCCAATGCCGCCCAGGCCAACAGCTTCGAGGCCTTGCCTCTGTTCATCGCCGGCGTGCTGGCGGCGCAGCAGATGCAGGCACCGCAGGCCACGGTCGATGCGCTGGCCTTGGGCTTCATCGCTGCGCGGGTCGGCTATATCGGCGTTTACCTCGCCGACCTGGCGGCCTTGCGCTCCCTGATCTGGTTCGTCGGCCTGGGCTGCAGCATCGCGCTGTTCTTTGTCGGCGCCAAGTAAGGCGCTTGCCGGCATGAAAAACGGGGCCCTCGGGCCCCGTTGATCTTTGTGGCGCTGGCGCCGTGCAGGCTCAGCGTTTGATCGATGTGCGCACGGCAGTCTCGGGCGCCGCTGCGACCGTGAGCGGCGCGCGACTTGCTGCTCTTGCTGGCCGGTTTGGCCGCCGCCGCCACGCGGGTGTTTTTGCTGGCCCGGGTCTTGGTGGCTGCCGGTTTCGCGGTCTTGCTGCTGGCGAGCTTTGTGGCGGCCGGCTTGTTGGGCAGGTACACCGCCAGCGCCTGGCCGGGCTTGAATTTGGCGCCCACCGCCACCTTGTTCCACTGCGCCACTTGCGCCGGGCTGACGCCATAACGCGCCGCCACCGTGGTCACGCTGTCGTTGCGTCCGGCCTTGAGTTTGACTCGGCGCAAGGCCGGCACATCGGGGGCCAGAGTGATCGAGGCGTTGTCGGCCAGGTGGCTGGAGACATCCTCGCTGCGCTTGGCGCTGCGCGGCACGAGCAAGGTGGACCCTTGCTTGACCAGCATGCGCGGCGGAATTTTGTTGACCTCACGCAGCTCCGACTCATCCATGCCGACCTGCTTGGCCGCCGCCGAGGGGTGCATGGTCTTGGGTACCACCCAGGCGGTCCAGCTGGCCAGTGGGCCACGGTGGGCGTTGAGGTTGCGGGCGAAGGACTTGGCGTTGTCGTAGGGCAGCAGCAGCTGGTTGCTGCCGGCCGCCAGCATCACCGGCTTGTTCATCTGCGGGTTGAACTGCTTGAACTTCTCGAGCGTGATGCCGGCCAGGCGGGCGGCCGTGTCCAGGTCGATGTCGCGGTCGATGGTGACGCTCAGGAAGTAGGGGTGGTTTTCCACCGGCGGCAGGGACAGGCCGTACTTCTCCGGGTTCTGCACGATGTTCTTCACCGCTTGCAGCTTGGGGATGTAGTAGCGCGTCTCCTCGGGCATGCGCAGGCTTTCATAGTCGGTCGGCAGGCCGGCCTTCTGATTGCGCGCAATCGCCTTGGCCACATTGCCCTGGCCCCAGTTGTAGGCGGCCAGCGCCAGGCGCCAGTCGCCACCGAACATCTTGTTCAGGCGGCCCAGGTAGTCGAGCGCGGCGCGGGTCGAGGCCAGCACATCGCGGCGGTCGTCACGGAAGATGTTCTGCTTGAGCGAGAAGTCACGGCCCGTGGCCGGCACGAACTGCCACATGCCCGAGGCCTTGGCGGTGGACATGGCCTGCGGGTTGAAGGCGCTCTCGATGAAGGGCAGCAAGGCCAGCTCGGCCGGCATGCCGCGTTTCTCGACCTCTTCGATGATGTGGAACAGATAGCGGCTGCCGCGCTCGGTCATGCGCTGCACATAGTCGGGCCGGGCGCTGTACCAGGCCTCGGCGCGGCGCACGCCCTCGTTTTCCAGGTCTTCCAGCTGGAAGCCGGCGCGCAGGCGGTCCCAGAGGTCGCGGCGCGCGGTCGGGGCGTCCAGGTCGATCTTCATGCCTGGGCGCAGGCTGTCTTCCACGGTCGGCGCGCCGAGCGCTTCGTCCGGGGTCTGGCTGCCCATGCTCAGCAAGAGCGGAGCCTCGGGGGTGGCCGGTGCAGCAGCCTGGCTGCCGAAGCTGCGTGGCAGGGCGTTGCGTTCGCTGGGGGGGCTGGTTTCGCCGGTCTGGGTCGGGCTGCTGGCGCAAGCGCAGAGCAGGACGGCCAGGGCCAGGGCGGACAGGCGCTGCAGGCCGCAGCTCAAAGTGGGGCGTGAAGTCATCGGTAGTCGTTCTTCCATTGCCGCAGGGCGGCGAAGACAGCGAGGGATGGGGCGGCCGGGGCTTGCAACTTGCCCGCGGCCGAGGGCTCGAGGGCGGAGAAGCTGGCGTGGCGACGGGCTGCAGCCTGAACGCTGGGTTCAGCGCAGCGCAGAAAGGGGTTGATCTGCAGCTCCAGTCCAACGCGGGAGGGCAGGGTCGGTTGACCTTGGGCGCGTTGCGCCTCGCACCAGGCCTGGTATTCGGCCAGGACGCGGTTGTCGGGCTCGATCTCGCGTGCGAAGCGCAGATTGGACAGGGTGTACTCGTGCGTGCAGCAGACCCGGGTGTCGGCCGGCAGGGCGCTGAGCCGCGCCAGCGAGTCCTGCATTTGCGCCGCGGTGCCCTCGAACAGGCGGCCGCAGCCGCCCGAAAACAAGGTGTCGCCGCAGAACAGCAAGGGGCTCTGGCCGGCTGCGGGCTGCCGGATCACATAGGCGATGTGGCCGGCGGTGTGGCCGGGCACGTCCATCACCTCGATGTCCAGGCCCAGCAACTGCAGGCTCTGGCCCTCGTGCAGCGGCGTGAAGGGTTCGGGGATGCGCTCGCGCGCCGGGCCCCAGACCTGGCCATCGAGCAGCGGGCGCAGCGCTGCGATGCCGCCGACATGGTCGCCATGGTGGTGCGTCACTAGAATGCCCCGCAGGCTCAGGCCACGCTGCTGCAGCGCTGCGAGCACCGGCTCGGCCTGACCGGGGTCGACGACGACGGCGTCGCGGCCGACGCTGAGCATCCAGATGTAGTTGTCCGTGAAAGCGGGGAGGGCTGTCAGTTCCATGCGCAGGTTTTCATTCCGCCGTTCTTCATTCCGGGAACTCCCTTCCATGTGCGCTGACTGGCCGGCCGGTGTCGGCCTGCAAGACCTGACCCCATGCCGCCATCCGCTGCGGCTTCGCTGCGCGGCTCGAGAAGCGAGCTTGGCATGACACGCGAAGCTTCGATTATAGAGTTGGCCTCCTGGCTGCAGACGCCGCCCGGCCAGTACCTGCTCCAGTGGGAGCAGCGTCAGCTGGACGCGGCCGTGGCCGACATCTTCGGCTTCCATGCCTTGCAGCTGGGCCTGCCCGAGCTGCCGGCCCTGCGCGCCAACCGCATGCCGCACCGCTGGCTGGCGCTGGATGATCAAGCGGCCTGCAGCCATGCGCAGATCGCCAGCCCGGTCTTGCTGAGCGAGTTCGACGCCTTGCCCTTCGAGAGCAACAGCCTCGATCTGGTCGTGCTGCCGCACAGCCTGGAGTTGGCGCCCGATCCGCACCAGACCTTGCGCGAGGTCGAGCGAGTCTTGCGGCCCGAGGGGCGGCTGGTAATTCTGGGCCTCAATCCGGCCAGCCTCTGGGGCCTGAGGCAGAATCTCGGTCGCTTGCTGCCGGGTGAGCAAAAGCTCTTCCTGCCCCTGGCGGGTGAGTTTTTGGGCTACTGGCGCTTGCGCGATTGGCTGCGCTTGCTGACCTTCGAGGTGGAAGCCGCCCGTTTCGGTTGCTACAGCCCGCCGCTGCGCAGCGAGGCCTGGTTGGAGCGCTGGGGCGGCATCGAGCCCATCGGCGCGCGCTGGTGGCCGGTGCTGGGCGCGGTCTACTTCATCCAGGCGGTCAAGCGCGTGCACGGCATGCGCCTGATTGGGCTGCGGCGCTCGCGCAAATTCGCCCGGGCCGGTGCGCCGGCCGTGCTGACGCAAGCCAGCCAAAGCCCCATGCCGGCCTTGCGCCAGCCCGAGCCACCGGCTCTGGCCGCTGCAGCGCCACCTTCGTCTTCTTCTTCCCTTTGAATTTCACCAGCGACCCCCGACCCATGAATGCAGCAGTTCCCCCGTCCACTCCCGAGGCCAAGGCGCCGGTCAGCGTCGCCAAGCCGGTGGTGGTCATCTACACCGACGGCGCTTGCAAGGGCAACCCGGGCCTGGGCGGCTGGGGCGCCTGGCTGAGCGCCGGCGGCCATGAGAAAGAGCTGTTCGGCGGCGAACGCGACACCACCAACAACCGCATGGAACTGACGGCCGTGATCGAAGCCCTCGCTTCGCTCAAGCGGACCTGCCAGATCACCATCTACACCGACAGCGAGTACGTGCGCAAAGGCATGACCGAATGGATCGGCGGCTGGCAGCGCCGCGGCTGGAAGACGGCGGACAACAAGCCGGTCAAGAACGCCGAGCTCTGGCAGCGGTTGGATGCCTTGCGCAAGCTGCACCAGGTCGAGTGGCGCTGGGTCAAGGGCCATTCCGGCGACCCCGGCAATGAGCGTGCCGATGCGCTGGCCAATCGCGGCGTGGCCTCGGTCGGCCGCTGAATCTGGCCGCAGCGGCGGGCGCGCTCTGTGCGATTGCCGCCCGCCCACCGTCACTGACACCTTCCAGTCCGTGCTTCATGCCCTGAGGCCAGCGGGCGACTTGTGCAGCCGCTAGAGTGCACGCTCGGAGAACCCATGAGCTCGAAAAAACTGCACCGTGTCGTGGCCATTGCGGCCTTGTTGGGATTGAGTGGCGCCGCCTGGTGGTGGCAACACCGCGTGCCGGTGGGCGAGGCCATGGCCGCGCCGGCCGAGGGCAAGAGCGCCCCTGCCAAACCCGGCGACAAGAAAGACGCCAAGGATGGCAAGCCTGCCGGCCCGATTCCGGTGGAAGCCGGCCGGGTGCAGCGCGCCGATCTGGCAGACGAGGCGCAGGCCGTGGGCAGCTTGCGCGCGGCCCAGGCGGTGGTGCTCAAGCCCGAGGTCAGCGGCCGCATCGTCAAGCTGGGCTTCAGCGACGGCCAGATGGTGCGCAAGGGCCAGCTGCTGGTGCAGCTGGACGACGCCCTGCAACTGGCTCAGCTGCAGCAAGCCGAGGCGCAAGCCGGCATTGCCCGCACCCAGCTGCAGCGCAACCGCGAGCTGCTGGCACAGAACTTCGTCAGCGCCAATGTGGTGGACCAGGCCCAGGCTGCGCTGCAGGTGGCCGAGGCGCAGGTGGCGCTGAACAAGGCCCAGCTGGCGCGCATGCAGGTGCGCGCACCTTTTGGTGGCCGGGTCGGCATCCGCGCCGTCAACCTCGGTGATTACGTCAAGGACGGCAGCGATCTGCTGAGTCTGGAAGATGCTTCCTCGATGTGGGTGGACTTCCGCCTGCCCGAGCGCTATGTGCCGCGCCTGAAGGCCGGCCAAGAGGTCGAGGTTTCGCTGGACGCCTGGCCGGGCCGCAATTTCAAGGCGCGCATCGAAGCCCTGGACACGGCGCTGGACGCTGCCGGCCGCTCCCTGCTGGTGCGCGCGCGCGTCCTGGGCGCGGCGCCGGAGCTCAAGTCCGGCTTGTTCGCCCGCGTGCGCGTGGTGCTGGCCACCCATGCTGGCGCCTTGCTGGTGCCGGAAGAAGCGCTGGTGCCGCTGGCCGGCAAGCAGTTCGTGATCAAGCTGGTCGAAGAAGAAGGCCAGCTCAAGGCCCGCCGCATCGAAGCCAAGCTGGGCCTGCGCCTGAACGGTCAGGTCGAGCTGCTGGAAGGGCTGAAGGAGGGCGAGCGCGTCGTCACCGCCGGCCAGGCCAAGCTGCTGCGCGGCGATGGACAGGTGGTCAAGGTGGTCGATGTGGACAAGAAGGCGGCCAAGCCAGCCGCATCGGCATCGGCACCGACCGCAGCGTCCTCCGCCGCCAGCCGCTGAAAGCCCTCCGGCCATGAAGATTTCTGAAACCTCCATCCGTCGCCCGGTCTTTGCGACGGTGATGTCCCTGCTGCTCTTGCTGGTGGGCCTGGTGTCCTTCGGCAAGCTCTCGCTGCGCGAGTACCCTCGCATCGACGAGCCGGTGGTCACCGTCAGCACCCGCTTGGTGGGCGCCTCGTCCGAGGTGATTGAAAGCCAGGTCACCAAGCCGCTGGAAGACTCCATCTCCGGCATCGAGGGTGTCGACATCGTCACCTCGATCTCGCGCTCGGAATCGAGCCAGATCACGGTGCGCTTCAAGCTCGAGAAGAACCCCGACAACGCCGCCGCCGATGTGCGCGACCGCGTGGCTCGCGTGCGCGGCCGCCTGCCCACGGCCGTGGATGAGCCGGTGGTGGCCAAGGTCGAGGCCGATGCCCAGCCCACGCTTCGCATCGCCTTCACCAGCGAGACCCTGGACCCGCTGCAGGTCACCGATGTGGTCAACCGCATCGTCAAGCCGCGCCTGCAGACCATTCCCGGCGTGGCCGATGTGGAAATCGGCGGCGACCGCCGCTATGCCGTGCGCGTCTGGCTCGATGCCGCCCGCCTGGCCGCTTACAAGCTGACCGTGCAGGATGTGGAAGACGCGCTGCGCCGCCAGAACCTGGAAGTGCCGGCCGGCCGCATCGAGAGCCAGCAGCGCGAGTTCAACGTCACCGCCCGCACCGACCTCAACACCGTGGCCCAGTTCGCCGAGGTCACGCTGCGCCAGGTGGCGGCTACACGGTCAAGCTGCGTGATGTGGCACGCATCGAAGAGGCGCCGCCAGCGAGCGTTCGCGAGTGCGCCTGAATGGCCTGCCTTCGGTGTCCCTGGGCGTGATCAAGCAGGCCACGGCCAACCCGCTGGACGTCTCGGCCGCCGTCACGGCCATGATGCCGCGCCTGCAGCAAGACCTGCCGGCTGGCATTACCGTGCGCCCGGCCAGCGACAACGCGCTCTTCATCGAGCGCTCGATCGAATCGGTCTATCACACCATCGCCGAGGCCGTGGTGCTGGTGGCCCTGGTGGTGTTTGTGTTCCTGCGCACCCTGCGCGCTTCCATCATCCCGCTGGTGACGATCCCGGTCAGCCTGATCGGCGCCTTTGCCATCATGGCCGCCGCTGGCTTCACCGTGAACACCTTGACTCTGCTGGCCCTGGTGCTGGCCATCGGTCTGGTGGTGGACGATGCCATCGTCGTGCTGGAGAACATCTTCCGCCACATCGAGGAAGGGCTGGAGCCCTTCCAGGCCGCGCTCAAGGGCGCCAAGGAAATCGGCTTCGCCGTGGTCGCCATGACGCTGACCCTGGTGGCGGTGTTTGCGCCGCTGGCCTTCACGCCGGGCCGCACCGGCCGTATCTTTGTCGAGTTCGCGCTGACCCTGGCCGGCGCGGTACTGGTCTCGGGCTTTGTGGCGCTGACGCTGACGCCCATGATGTGCTCCAAGCTGCTGCGCCATAACGCCAAGCCCACACGCTTCGACGCCGGCATGGAGCGGGTGCTGGTCTGGATCAGTGAGCGCTATGCCGCAGCCTTGCGCCTGGCCCTCCGCCAGCGCTGGGTGGTGGTGCTGGTGATGCTGGCCTCGGCCGGCGGCACGGGCTGGCTGTATATGAACGCCAAGTCGGAGCTGGCGCCGCAGGAAGACCGCGGCGTCATCGTTCTGCCGATCAGCGCGCCCGACGGCTCGACCATGGCCTTCACCTCGCGCTATCTCGATGCCATCGAGGACATCGCCGCCACTTACCCCGAGTTCGATCGTCGCTTTGTGTTTTCGGGCGGCGGCAATGTGGCCGGCGGCCTGGCCATCTTCCGCACCGTGGATTGGGACCAGCGCAGCCGTTCCAGCGCCGAGCTGGCGCGCGCTCTGGTGCCGCAGATGAATCTGCTGCCCGGCGTCAGCGCGTTTCCTATCACCCCGCCCAGCCTGGGCCAGGGCTTCACCTCGCGGCCGGTCAACTTCGTCATCGTCACCGGCGACAGCTATGCCAATCTGGCCAAGGTCACAGCCGACTTTAGCGCCGCCTTGGCCAAGAACCCGGGCCTGGTGCAGATCGACAATGATCTGCGCCTTGAACAAGCCCGAGCTCTTCCTCGAGGTGGATCGCGAGCGAGCCGCCGACCTGGGCGTGCCGGTGGACCAGATCGCCCGCACGGTCGAGACCATGCTGGGCAGCCGCGCGGTGACCCGCTACAAGCGCGATGCCGAGCAGTACGACGTGCTGGTGCAGACCGAAAGCCAGAACCGCACGACGCCCCAGCAGATCGAGCAGCTCTATGTGCGCGGCAAGGGCGATGCCTTGGTGCCTTTGTCCAGTCTGGTGACGGTCAAAGAAGCGGTCAGCCCTCGCGAGCTCAACCACTTCAACCAGCGCCGCTCGGTGGCCATCAGCGCTGGCTTGGCCCCGGGCTATTCGTTGGGCGAGGCGCTGGAGTTCATGGACAAGACGGCGCAGCAGATTCTGCCGGCCGGCTATGCGACCGAGCTGAACGGCGTGTCGCGTGAGTTCAAGTCCAGCAGTGGTGCTTTGAGCCTGGTATTTGTGCTGGCGCTGCTCTTCATCTTCCTGGTGCTGGCGGCGCAGTTCGAGAGCTTCATTGACCCCTTTGTGATCCTGCTCTCCGTGCCCTTGTCCATGGTGGGCGCGCTGGCGGCCTTGCAATGGGCCGGTGGCACGCTCAATGTCTATTCGCAGATCGGTTTGATCACGCTGGTGGGCTTGATCACCAAGCACGGCATCCTGATCGTCGAGTTCAGCAACCAGCTGCGCCAGCAGGGCAAGGCCACGCTGGACGCGGTGGTCGAGGCCTCGGCCCTACGCCTGCGGCCCATCCTCATGACCACCGGCGCCATGGTGCTGGGCGCCTTGCCCTTGGCCTTGGCCACCGGTGCCGGCGCCGAGAGCCGCCAGCAGATCGGCTGGGTCATCGTCGGCGGCATGAGCCTGGGCACGTTGCTGACCATCTTCGTCGTGCCCACCATGTACACCTTGTTTGCCCGCAAGAGCATCCCGGGCGAGATCACGACGCCCGCATTGGCGGGTTGAGAGGGGCGCACGCTGCACCGTCGATTGCGGTTGGATCGATGGCTGGATTCGGCACAAAGCAGCCTTCTTGCTCTCCCTCGTGAGGCCCTGCAGTCCGGGTCGCCGCCGGGCTCATGGTTCCAAGGGTCGGCCCTGGCGGGCCGACTGCCTTGCGCTGCTCGCGCCTCGGGGCTGGCGCATAACTCACTTCACTCACTGCGTTCGTTCCGTTCAGACAGACGCGCCAAGTCAGCGCTTGAAGCGCGCGGGTACGCGCGCGCCCCGAGCCGCTGCGCTGCCTTCACAAATCGCCCAGCGGCGGCCCGAACTGCAGGGCGCTTGCATCGCGATCGACGTGCCCCTCGACGGTGGAACACGCCACATTCGTCAGGTGGCAAACGGCCCGACGACGGGCGATTTGTGCGTCGGCCGAGGGCGCAGCGGAGCGGCTCAGGCGCTGCGTACCCGCGCGCTTCAAGCTCTGACTCGGCGCCACCTGTTCTGACCACAGTGAGCGCAGCGAACGGAGGGAGTTTGGCGCCAGCTGAGCCGCGCAGTGAGCACCGAGGGGAGTCGGCTGAACGCAGAGCCGACCCGTGCACCATGAGCACGGCGGCGGGCCGAGCCACCGCAGCGCGGAAACCAGAACATCGAACTTCCGCTCATGTGCCGATTGCAGCCCTAAGTTGACAGACGAAGAACCTGTTCCTCATGAGAACAGGCCAGGGTGCTGAGGCTCAGTCCAGCGTATCCAAGGCAAGCTGCAGCGCCTGTTCGGATGGCACTTGCAGGTCGGGCTGGACGCCGTGCCCGTCCAGGCGCTGGCCGCTGGGCGTCAGGTAGTCGGCCACCGGCAGACGCAAGCGATAGCCGCCTGCGAGCGGCAGCGCTTCGCTCGACAACATGGCGCCGGCCGTGCGCTGGCCAATCAGGCGGGCACCCAAGGCCTGCCGCAAGAGCCAGGCCACGGGCTCCGAGGTGCTGGCTGTTTGCCCGTCGATCAAGACCAGCAATCGCCCGCGGAAGCCGCCTGCAGGGCTGGCCGGTATGCGCAGGCGTGCCACGCCCGCCGTTTGCAGCGCGTGGCTCAAGGCTGCGAGATCGAGCGTGGCGAGCGCGGGCATCTGCGCCAGCGCAGCCGCATCGGGTTCGTTCCGGCCCTGGCCATACCAGCGGCGTGAGAGGAAGACCCCAGCGTCCACCGGAGCCGGGGCCAGCAGGCCCAGCAAGCTGGCGGCCGCCGGCAAGGCGCCCCCGGCGTTGCCGCGCAAATCGATGATCAAGGCCTCAGGCCGGGCGGCGGCCAGCGCTTGCGCGGCCGGCAACACCTGCGCCGCCTCGAGCGCGAAGCTGGGGATGCTGAGCAAGGCCACGCCGGGCCGCGGCCAGCTCAGCTGCGGCAGGGCCGCGGGAGCCGCTGGGGCGCTCGCCGCTGGCGCTTCGGGCTGCGGCGCCAGCAGGGCAAAGTGGCTGAAGCCCAGTTTCGCGGCTTGCTGGCTGCGGTTGAAGTGCAAGGCGATGCCGGCGGCATCCAAGCCCTCGGGTGCGGCCAGCAAGGCTTGGCGAAAGGCCGCAAAAGCGGGGCTTTGGCTCCAAGTGGGCAGGGGCAGCAGGCGATCGCTCAAGGCCAGAGCTTGGGCGTAAACGGTTTGTGCGCTGGGCTCCGGGGCCGCCGCCTGGGCCAAGGGGCTCAGGCTGAGCGACAGCGCGAAGACTGCGAGCACGCGCTTGGCCAGGTGGCCAGGGACATTGAAAGACGAGCGAATCAAAACAGGACTCCTTGGAATTTGCGCCGGCCATGCCGCACGGCGCCCGGCGCGACAGACGCCAGGGCTGTGCAGCCTAGGGGCTGTGACTCGGCCTGAGAGGAGTCCGACGACCGTCTGTGACCAGGCGGACGCGGCGGTGACGAAACCGCCAGGCCAGGGGCGAATTTGCGGGCCTCAGGGACGAAACTGCAGGGCCTCGGGGTCCGCGCTTGGCAGTTCGGGCGGCAGTTCAAAATCGGCGGACACGGGGATCAGCGCGTCCAGACCGCGCAGGCGGAGCTGACGTTGGCGCCCCGTTTGGACCCAGGCCTGAACTCGCTCGGGTGCCACCAGCCAGGAGCGATGGACCCGCCAACAGGCCAACTCGCCACCGGTGAGGGTGGTGGCCAGCTCGCCCAGCGGCAAGCGCAGCAGATGGGCTTGGATGCCGCGGCCGTCTTCGGCTTCGAGCTGCAGGCGCACATAGTTTTGCTGGGCCTGCGCGCAAACAAATTGATCGCGGCGAAAACTCAGCTGCTCGTCGCGATTGCGGCCCAGCACCACGATCAGGGACGGAGCGGCGGCCGGCGAGGCGCCGGGCTGGGTCTCCGCGTCCGTTTTCGCGCTTGGTGTTGCCGGCTGGACAGTCAGCGCATCGGCTCGCCCTTGCCGCAGCAGCAGCGGCAGCAGCATCAGCAAGAAAGGCAGGGCGAAGGCGAGGCTGAAGATGGCGAAGTCAGCCCAAGAGGGCGCGCGCGGTGCCACCCACCAGCAGCTGTGGCCATAGCTCAGGGTCACGCTGAAGCAGGCCCAGATCGCCAAGGCCAGCAACTCATCTTGCAGGCGCCAGCTTGATTGGCGGGCTCGCCGCCGCAGTGACCAGGCGCGCATGGGCAGCACCGCAAGCAGCAGGCACAAGCCGTAGCCCAGCAGGCGCAGCACCCAGCCCGGTGGGCGGTAGCGCTCCCCGCCGAAAGGCTGCAGCCAGAACAAGACCAGCAGCATCAGGCCAGCCGCCAGACCAAAACGCCGCAAGGCCGCCCAAGGGCTGGCTTCGAAGTGCCAGCGTTGTTGAAGCCAGGCGGAAACGGAGGGCGGGGCGGACATGGGGCGGCGGGTTTGAAGCAGGCGAGGGTGCAAGCAAGTAGGCAAGCGAGGAGGCGGCGGATTCTAGAGTTGCTCGCAGCCACCGGCTCCGCCGAACCACCGAGCGCCTGCGGGTTTGCCCCTCGGCAGGCCGTGGCCGCTGCATGCGAATATGCAAACGCACGATCTGGATCTGCCCTCCACGCCCCCTACAGCAAGCCGGTCAGCCGGTACCCTCATGCCCGTTTCAATGCCAGTCTTTCTGCGCCGCCTGGCGCTCTCTTTGCTCTTCACCTGCGGCCTGTCCGAGGCCCTCGCCGCCCCGATCGCCGTGCCCGGCACCCTGCGCTTTTGCGCCCAGGGCAGCCCCAAGAGTTTCGACCCAGCCAACAGCGACTCGGGCATTGACCATGCGGCGACCTATCCGATCTTTGACGGGCTGATCGACAACGAGCCCGGCACGGATCGCTTGATCCCGGCCCTGGCTGAACGATGGACGGTGGCGGCCGATGGCCGCAGCATTCGTTTCAAGCTGCGCCACGGCGTCAAGTTTCACAGCACGGCCTACTTCAAGCCCACGCGCGACTTCAATGCCGACGATGTGATCTTCACCTTCGCGCGCCTGCTGGACCCGCAGCATCCATTCTCCAAGGCGCATCCCATCGTCTCGCCCTATGTGATCTCGGCCGGCTGGAAACAGCTGATCGCGGGCGTGGATCGCATCGCCGATGACGAGGTGCAGATCCGCTTCCACAGCGTCGACGCCACCTTCCTGAATTTGCTGACCTACGCCTTCGCCGGCATCCAGTCGGCCGAGTACGGGGCGCAGCTGCTCAAGACCGGCAAGGCCGCCCAGATCAACAGCCTGCCCATCGGCACCGGCCCTTTTGTCTACAAGAGCTATCAGGCCGACAGCATCTTGCGTTACAGCCGCCACCCGGATTTCTTCCGCAGTGATCGAGCCGTGGTCGAGCAGCTGGTCTTCGCCATCACCACCGATCGCAATGTGCGCACCCAGCGCCTGCGCCGCAATGAATGCGATATCGCTGCGCTGACCAACCAGGTCGATCTGATCGAGCTGGAGCGCGACCCGGCCATCCAAATCCACAGCGTGCCCGGCCTGAACATCGGCTTTCTGGCCTACAACACCAAGAAGCCGCCGCTGGACAAGCTGGCCGTGCGCCAGGCCCTGGACATGGCCATCGACAAGAACACCCTGGTCAAGACGGTGTTCGGCGGCGCCGGTGAGCTGGCCAACTCCCTGGTCGCGCCGCCCAGCTGGGCCTTTGATGCCAGCCTCAAGGCGGCGCCCTATTCGCCCGAAAAGGCGCGAGAGCTGATCAAGAGCGCCGGCGTCAAGAACCTGAGCCTGACGCTCTGGGCCATGCCCGTGCAACGCTTCTACAACCCGAACGCGCAGCTGATGGCGCAGATGATTCAGGCCGACTGGGCCAAGGTCGGTGTCACCGCAAAAATCGTCAGTTATGAGTGGGGCGAGTATCTGAAGCGCGTGGACCAGGGCGAGCACGACACCGCCATGATCGGCTGGAACGGCGAGGCCGACCCGGCCTCCACCCTGGGCCAGCTCAGCTGCGGAGCCGCCAGCGGCAGCTTCTGGTGCGACCCCGCTTACGACGCCCTTCTTGCCAAGGCCCGCCAGACCCTGGATGTTTCGGAACGCAAGAAGTTCTACAGCCAGGCCCAGCGCATGGTGCTGGCCCAACTGCCCTGGACACCGATCGCCCACGGCAAGATCGCGGTGGCGGTGCGCCAGCGGGTGCAGGGCTTCAAGCTGGCGCCGGACGGCAATTACCGCTTCGACGGCGTGACGATCAAGCCCTGAGGGGCGGCTCGGTTGAGCGCGCCTAAAATGGCCGCCATTCCAATGAGGGACCTGCAGCAATGAGCATCAAGAGCGACAAGTGGATCCGCCGCATGGCTGAACAGCACGGCATGATCGAGCCCTTCGAGCCGGGCCAGATCCGCGCCAACGCCGCCGGCGAGAAGATCGTCAGCTACGGCACGTCAAGCTATGGCTACGACATTCGCTGCGCGCCCGAGTTCAAGGTCTTCACCAATGTCTACAGCTCCATCGTCGACCCCAAGAATTTCGACGACAAGAGCTTTGTCGACATGGAAGGCGACCACTGCATCATCCCGCCCAACAGCTTCGCGCTGGCGCGCACGGTCGAGTACTTCCGCATCCCGCGCAATGTGCTGACCATCTGCCTGGGCAAGAGCACGTACGCGCGCTGCGGCATCATCGTCAACGTCACACCGTTTGAGCCCGAGTGGGAAGGCTATGTGACGCTGGAGTTCTCCAACACCACGCCGCTGCCGGCCAAGATCTACGCGGGCGAAGGTTGCGCTCAGGTGCTGTTCTTCGAGAGCGACGAAGTCTGCGAGACCAGCTACAAGGACCGTGGCGGGAAGTACCAGGGCCAGCGCGGCGTCACACTGCCCAAGACCTGACTCGGCCTCAGTGCCCGCTCAAACTTGAGTGAAAACAGCCGGTGAATCACCGGCTGTTTCGCATTTAAGTTTCGCTCGCGGCCGGCATCATGTCTCCATCCCGGTCCTGTGCAGGCCGGAACCGCGAGGCCCACATGATCATCCCGCTGCATCTTCTGCCCGAGTTCAATCAAGGCGCACCGATCCCGCTGGATTTTTCCCTGCCGCGCGAAATGTCTCCGCAGCCTCAGGCGCTGGGCGAGCTGGCTTCGCCCATCGTCGGCCCGGTGGCCCTGTCCGATCTGCATTGCTTCCAGGCCTTGATGGCCGATGAAGGCGAGCAACTCCAGCCCACCCGCATGCTGTACGACCGGCTCTATGCCTTTGAATGCCTGGCCCGGGCCCATGCCTGTGCCAACCCCGGCCTGCGTGCCCTGGCTTTGCGCTTGTTCAGCGACTACCAGCGCGCGGGCGAGTGGATTGGCCTGATGCATTGAAAGTCTGCCCCGTGCGGGGGCGCCGTTTCCCGCCCAGCTGAAGCCCTCCTTGCGAGGGCTTCTTGCATGGCGGTGTGCAGCGCCGTTCAGGCCGATAGGGCCACAGGCGGCCAATCCATGCCCGGCACGCGCACCGCCCGGCCTTGCTGCGCACGCTGCCCCATGTTTTGCAGTTCCTGCTCGATGCGGGCTCGGTCGGCCGCCTGCAGCATGTCCATCATGCGCTGGTCCAGGCCGGCCAGACGGCGCTGCGCAGCCAGCACGCGCTCGCGCTGGCCTTGCAGGCGCAGGGCCAGCGTTGCCTGGGTCTGCTCGGCCTGTGCATCTTGCCCCAGGGCCTGCTGGCTCAGCGCCATCGCTTGGAGGCAGCGTACCGCTTGGAATTCGCGCAGCGGCAGCTCCACGGGTTCGAACACGCGCTGCAACTCTTGCAAGGCCTGCGCATGCTGGCCAGCGGCTTGCAGTTCCAGGCCCAGCTCCAGGCGCATGGGCCGGATCAGGCCCTGCCAATCGCGCGCCAGCGCCAGGGCCAGAACCTCGCGCAGTAGCTGCCCGGCACGCTCGGTCTGCCCCGCTCGGCGGAGCCAACGCGCTTGATTGCCGTGCCAGATGGCATCGATGTAGCAGCTGTGGGCCAAAGCCGCCATATGGTGCTCGCCCTGCGCCTGCACCCGGCCGAAGCGCGGCAGCAACTGGCGCGCGGCATCGGGCTCACCGCAGTCTTGATACGCATCGAAGAGCACACAGGCCAGGTGCAGGGCATTGGAGTAGCGCAGCTGCTTGGCTGCTGACGCTGTGCATTGCTCGGCAAAACCTATCGCTTCCAGCATGAAGCGTTCGGCCAGCAGGCCGTCGCCCATGCTCAGGTAGCACATGGCCGCGCGCTCCATCGCCTGTGCCGAGAGTTCGGTCGAACCCAGGGCCAGCGCATCTTGCAAGGCAAGATGGGTGGCGCTCAGGGCCGGCTGTGGCCAGGCCAGCAGGTTGTAAGCGAAGGCCTGAAAGACAAACACCTCGGCACGTTCGACCGTGGGCCCGTGCCCTGAAAGCAGCTCCAGGGCCTCGGCACCGCTGTGCAAAATGTCCTCCAGCCGGTCGAACTTGCTCAAGCTGCGCATGCGCAGCAGCAGGCCACGCACCCGCAGTCGGTGGAGCTCGGCGCTGTCCGGGTGTCTGAAGCGCAATTCCTCGAGCAAGGGTTCGAGCGCCTGCAGCACGTCCTCGAAGTGAGCCTGCGAGAAGCTCTTCTGCAAGGCCGTCAGTCGCGCGCTGGCCTCAGCAAGGTTTGCACCCGAGGGCGACGGAGCGAGCGGCGGGTCGGACGTCGGCATGAGGCTCTTTGGGCAAGGCGCGCACGGTGCTAGCAGGCTGGTGCAGTGTGCCCAAGTTTGCTCGGCAGTGCCCGGCGCATCAGGGTAAATAAGCACATGAAAACGGCCGAATCACGGGAGTGCCTTTCGTCATGTCCGATGTGGCTGTGTATCGTCACGGCTTCGTCAAACACCTGCCCAGCTCTCATGAAACGACTGATTCCCGCCGGCCTGCTGCTGGCCATCACCGCTGCCCATGCCGCCGAAGGCATGTGGATGCCGCAGCAACTGCCGCAGATTGCCAAGCAGCTCAAGGCCGCCGGTCTGAAGCTGGACCCGGCCCGCTTGAACCAGCTGACCGAGTTCCCCATGGGCGCCGTGGTCAGCCTGGGCGGCTGCACCGCCTCCTTCGTCTCGCCTCAAGGCCTGGTGGTCACCAACCACCACTGCGCCTACGGCAGCATCCAGTACAACTCGACCGCGCAGCGCGACCTGCTGAAGAACGGCTTCCTGGCCGCTGACTTCAAGGACGAGCTGCCGGCCGCTCCGGGCAGCCGCATCTTCGTGACCGAAGAGGTCAAGGACGTCACGGCCCAGGTGCTGGACGCCAAGACGGCCGCACTCTCGGGCAAGGCCCGTGTCGACGCTATCGAAGCCAAGGAAAAGGCCCTGGTCGCCGCCTGCGAGCTGGACAAAGCCTACCGCTGCCGCGTGGCGGCCTTCTACGGTGGTCTTCAGTACCAGCTGATCAAGCAGATGCAGATCCGCGACGTGCGCCTGGTCCACGCGCCGGCCGATATGGTGGGCCGTTTCGGTGGCGACACCGACAACTGGATCTGGCCGCGCCACACCGGCGACTACAGCTTCTACCGCGCCTACGTCGGCCCGGACGGCAAGCCGGCCGACTTCAGCGCTGACAACAAGCCCTACCAGCCCAAGCACCATCTGAAGCTGGCCAGCACGCCGCTGAACGAAGGCGACTTCGTCATGGTCACCGGCTACCCGGGCCGCACCCAGCGCCACCGCCTGCCGCAGGAAGTGGACTTCGCCTTCAGCTTTTCCCAGCCGACCGCAATCAAGAACATGGGCATGCAGCTGGACCTGATCAAGCAGGAAACCAGCGGTCGCCGCGAGGCCGAGATCGCCATGGCCGGCACGGTGGCTGGCCTCGGCAACGGCTTCAAGAACTTGCAAGGCCAGATGGCCAGCTATGCCGACAGCGACATCTTGGAGCGCAAGCGCCGCGCCTTTGATGAGCTCAAGGCCTGGGTCAACGCCGATGCCGCCCGCCGCGCCCAATACGGCACCGACTTGGCCGCGGTTGAAAGTCTGTTGGCCGAACGGCAAGCCCTGGCACGCCAGGAAAGCTCCTTGCGTGTCTATGTGCCTCGCCTGCTGGGCACGGCTCGCGGTTTGTATCAATTCGCTCAGCAACAAGCGCTGCCCGATGCTCAGCGCAAGCCTGGCTTCCAAGAGCGTGACACCCTGCGTCTGCGCCAAGGCCTGGAGTCGCAAGACCGCCGCTATGACGCCCAGACCGACATTCGCCTGGCCTCGCATTTCTACGCCCAGTATCTGGCTCAGCCTGCCGAACAACTGAGCCAGCCGGTGCTCAAGGCCTTGGGCCTGAAGGCCGGCATGGACGAGGCGGCCGTCAAGGCCCGATTGCAGCAGCTTCAGGCCGCCAGCCAGCTGACCGACAAGGCCACCCGGCTGGGCTGGATGCAGCGCAGCGTGGCCGACTTTGCAGCCAGCCAAGACGCCTATATCGCGGCCGCTGTGGCCTTGTACGAGGAAGATGAGCGCATCGAGTTGCGTGACAAGGAACTCGGCGGTCGCATCGACCAGGCCTATGCCAACACCATGGCCGCCCTGATGGCCTTCAAGGCCAGCAAGGGCGAGGCGCTGTACCCTGATGCCAACGGCACCCTGCGTGTCAGCTTCGGCCAGGTGCAAGGCCGCAAGCCCGGCAGCGACGGCAACGAGTGGAAGGCCTTCACCACCTTGCGCGGCATCACCGCCAAGCACACCGGCACCGGCGACTTTGACGCCCCCGAGGTGCAACGCAAGGCCATTGCCGCGCGTCAGTTCGACAAGTACGCGGTCAAGTCGCTGGACTCCGTGCCGGTCAACTTCCTGGCCACCCTGGACACCACCGGCGGTAACTCCGGCTCGCCGGTGCTGAACAGCCGTGCCGAGCTGGTGGGCTTGCTGTTTGACGGCACGCTCGACGCGGTGATCTCCAACTGGGACTTCAATCCCAAGATGACCCGCAGTATCAATGTCGATGTTCGCTACATGCTCTGGCAGATGAAGGTGGTCGACAAGGCGGACCGCGTGCTCAAGGAGCTGAACGCGCTCTGAGCGGCACGGTTCCGGCTCTCAAGGCCCTCCGCTGGAGGGCCTTTTTCATGGGGCTTTCCCATGGCTCTTTGCTGCGCTCTCAGGGTTTGTCTGCGTGCCTCTTCACACTGCGAGAGCCGCGCAAAAGCAGGTATGGTGCGGGCTTCCCATACCCGGGCGGAGACCCTCGCATGAAACTCAAGACCTGGCCCCATCGGGCCGCAGTCCCTGTGCTGGCATCGCTGGCGCTGCTGAATCTGGGCGCCGCCCAGGCCGAAGAAGGCATGTGGATGCCGCAACAGCTGCCGCAGATCAGCAAGGCGCTCAAGCAGGCTGGCTTGAAGCTGGACCCGGCCAAGCTGACCCAGCTGACCGAGTTCCCCATGGGCGCCGTGATCAGCCTGGCCGGTTGCACGGCCTCTTTCGTTTCGCCGCAAGGCCTGGTGGTGACCAACCACCACTGCGCCTACGGCAGCATCCAGTTCAACTCCACGCCCGAGCGCGACCTGCTCAAGAAGGGCTTCCTGGCCGCCGACTTCAAGGATGAGCTGCCGGCCGCCCCGGGCAGCCGCGTGCTGGTGACGGTCGATGTGCGTGATGTCAGTGCCCAGGTCATGGACAGCGCCACCTCGGCGCTCAAGGGCAAGGCCCGCAGCGATGCGATCGAGGCCAAGGAAAAAGCCCTGGTGGCCGAGTGCGAGAAGGATGCCGGCCACCGCTGCCGCGTCGCGCGCTTCTACGGCAGCCTGGTGTTTCAGCTGATCAAACAGATGGAAATTCGCGACGTGCGCCTGGTGCACGCGCCGGCCCAGGGCGTGGGCCTGTTCGGCGGCGACGCCGACAACTGGATGTGGCCGCGCCACACTGGCGACTACAGCTTCTACCGCGCCTATGTCGGCCCGGACGGCAAGCCGGCCGATTTCAGCGCCGACAACAAGCCCTACCAGCCCAAGCACCACCTGAAGCTGGCCAGCAGCCCCTTGAAGGACGGTGACTTCGTCATGGTGACGGGTTACCCGGGCGGCACCGACCGCCACCGCCTGCCCACCGAAGTTGCTTTCAATTTCGACTGGGAAGCGCCCGAGCTGGTCAAGGCCTTCGCCCAGCAGCTGGACCTGATCAAGCAGGAAACTGCAGGCCGCCGCGACGCCGAAATCAAGCTGGCCAACACCGTGGCCGGCATCGGCAACTACTACAAGAACCTGCAAGGCCAGCTGCAGAGCTGGCAGGGCAGCGACATCCTGGCCCGCAAGCAGGCCGATTTCGCCGCCCTCAAGGCCTGGGTGAATGGCGACGCCGGCCGGCGCGCCCAGTACGGCGCCGGCCTGGCTGAGGTCGAGCGTTTGCTCGACGAGCGCCAGGCCATCACCCGCCGTGAGCTGCTCCTGAACTTCGCCTCCACCACCTTGCTCAGCGGTGCGCGCACCCTCTACCAGCAGGCGCAGGAGAACCTCAAGCCCGACGCCGAGCGCAAGCCCGGTTTCCAGCAGCGCGACCAGCAGCGCCGCCGCCAGGCCGTTGAGGCCATGGAGCGCCGCTATGACGAGCAAGTCGACAAGCGCGTGGCCTCCTATTTCTTCGCCCAGTACCTGGCCCAGCCGGCAGCGCAGCTGAACCCGGTGCTGCTGCAAGCCCTGGGTCTGCAGCAAGGCATGAGCGAGAGCGCGGTGCGTGCTCGCCTGGACGCCATCTATGCCGGCAGCAAGATGGCCGACAAGACCGAGCGCATGGCCTGGCTCTCGCGCAGCGTCGATGAGTTCAAGGCCAGCAGCGACAGCCTGATCGCCGCCGCCGTGGCCCTTTACGCCGACGACCGCGCCCGTGAGGACCGTGACAAGGAATTGGGCGGACAGGTCCAGCGTGCCTATGCCGAGACCATGAAGGCCTTGATCGCCTTCAAGGCCAGCCAAGGCCAGGCCGTCTACCCCGATGCCAATGGCACGCTGCGCGTCAGCTTCGGCAAGGTGGCCGGCCGCGCCGAGGGTGCCGACGGCACGGCCTGGTCGGCGTTCACGACCCTGCGCGGCATCGTCGCCAAGCACAAGGGCGAAGGCGAGTTCAATGCGCCAGCCGAGCAGCTCGCCGCCATCAAGGCGCGCCAGTTCGACCAGTACGGGGTCAAGTCACTCGACTCGGTGCCGGTCAACTTCCTGGCCACCTTGGACACCACCGGCGGCAACTCCGGCTCACCGGTGCTGAACCAGAACGCCGAGCTGGTCGGTCTGCTGTTCGATGGCACGCTGGACGCTGTGATTTCCGACTGGGACTTCAACCCCAAGACCACGCGCAGCATCTGCCTGGATGCGCGCTACATGCTCTGGCAGATGAAGGTGGTCGACAAGGCCGAGCGTCTCCTGAAGGAAATGAAGGCGCTGTGAAGCGCGGCCAGCCCCTGCGGGGGCCGGCCTGTCAGCGATCCCTGCTGCCCGGGTAGGTGCCCGGCAGCAGGATGCTGCGGTCCACGCCTTCCAACCGGGTGTGGCCGCTGAAGGCCATGGTCAGGTCCAGCTCCTTGTGGATCAGCTCCAAGGCTTTCGTCACCCCGGCCTCGCCCATGGCGCCCAAGCCGTAGAGGAAGGCGCGGCCGATGTAGGTGCCGCGCGCACCCAGGGCCCAGGCCTTGAGCACGTCCTGGCCCGAGCGGATGCCGCCGTCCATATGCACCTCGATCTCGCGGCCTACGGCCTCGACGATGCGGGGCAGGGCGTGGATGCTGGATTCAGCCCCGTCGAGCTGGCGGCCGCCATGGTTGCTGACGATCAGGGCATCGGCACCGGAGTTCACCGCCAGACGCGCGTCCTCGACATCCTGGATGCCTTTGAGGATGAGCTTGCCGCCCCAGCGCTTCTTGATCCACTCGACATCGCCCCAGTTCAGGCCCGGGTCGAACTGCTTGGCCGTCCACTCCGCCAGCGAGCCCATGTTCTCCACGCCCTTGACATGGCCGACGATATTGCCGAACTGGCGCCGTGAGGTGCCCAGCATCCCTAAGCACCAGCGTGGCTTTGTCATCAGGTTGATCAGGTTGGCCAGGGTGGGCTTGGGCGGCGCCGAGAGGCCGTTCTTGATGTCCTTGTGGCGTTGGCCGAGGATTTGCAGGTCCAGGGTCAGCACCAGGGCGCCGCAGCGGGCGGCCTTGGCGCGGTCGATCAATCGCTCGATGAAGTCGCGGTCGCGCATCACATAGAGCTGGAACCAGAACGGCGCTTTCGTGTGCGCGGCAATGTCCTCGATGGAGCAGATGCTCATGGTGGACAAGGTGAAAGGGACACCGAATTTCTCGGCCGCGCGGGCGGCCAGGATTTCGCCATCGGCATGCTGCATGCCGGTCAGGCCGGTCGGCGCGATCGCCACCGGCATCTTCACATCGACGCCCACCATGCGCGCCACCGTGCTGCGGTTCTCCATGTTCACGGCCACGCGCTGGCGCAGCTTGATGGCCTGGAAGTCCGCTGAGTTGGCGCGGTAGGTGCTCTCGGTCCAACTGCCCGAATCGGCATAGTCGTAGAACATGCGCGGCACGCGCTTTTGGGCCAGCAGGCGCAGGTCTTCGATGCAGGTGATGACGGGCATGGCGAACCGTTGGGTCATTGAGAACGAGGTCATCCTAGCCCGGAACGCATCACCTACACTGCGGCGCCATGGACCCAAGCCCGCCGCCTGCACCGACCCATCCCATCTGGCTGCGCCTGATCTGGCTGCTGGGCGGTGTGCTGAGCTTGGTGCTGGGCATCATCGGCATCTTTGTGCCTCTGTTGCCGACCACGCCTTTTGTGCTGCTGGCCGCCTTCTGCTTTGCGCGCGGCAGCAGCCGCTGCGAGCGCTGGTTGCTGGGCCACCGCGTCTTTGGTCCCATGGTGCGTGACTGGCGCGCCAACCGCGCCGTGCCCTTGCGAGCCAAGCAGCTGGCCAGCGTTATGATGGCCTTCGGCTCTGTGATGGCGGCCTTCAAGCTGCCGCTGCATCTGGCTTGGTTGCCCGCGGCGTGTTGCGCCGGCGTGGCGGCCTGGTTGTGGAGCCTGCCGACGCGCCGCCCTTGAGCGGCCTGTGCCGCTTCTTCTTCAGCTCGGCCGGCCGCGCGGCAGGCGCAGGCGCACGCACAGGCCGCGCTCGCTGGGCGGCAATTCGACGTCGCCGCCCAAGCGCTCCATCAGCGAGGCCACGATGTAGAGGCCCAGGCCCGAGCCTCCCTTGCCACGCTTGGTGGTGAAGAAAGGTTCGAACATGCGGGCGCGCACATCGGCGCTTGCGCCGCATCCATCGTCCGCCACATCGAGCAGCACATAACGGCCCTCCAGGCGTGCGCTGATCAGAATCAGCCCGCCGCGCCCCTCGGGAAACGCGTGGTTGATGCTGTTCATGATGAGGTTGGAGACCACTTGCGTGAGCAGGCCGGCGGCCATGCGCAGCTCGATCGCGGCGTCCACGTCCAGCTGCACCGAGACCATGGCCTTGCGCAGCGCCGGGCCCAGCACCGAGGCAATGCTGCGTAGATAGTCGAGCAGCACGAAGTCGCTGACCTCCTCGGAGGCCTGGTCCACCGTCACCTTCTTGAAGTTGCCGATCAGGCTGGCCGCGCGCTGCAAATTGCGCTCGACCAGATCGCTGCCGCTGATCAGGCGGGTGGACAGCTCGGTCAGTTCGACCCGGCTGACCCGTTCGCTGCGCAGGGCGGCGGCGAGTTTTTGGGCGTTCTCGGCCACGCTGGAGGCTGCCGTCACGGCCACGCCGATGGGTGTGTTGACTTCATGCGCCACGCCGGCCACCAGGCGGCCCAGGGCGTCGGCCTTTTCCTGTTCCATTTGCCACTGGGCGTGCTGGGCACAGGCCAGGTCGTGGCCGACCAGCAGGCGCTCGAACAAGCGCCCGAGGTGGCTGGCCTGCAGCATGTCCTGGCGGCTCCAGTTGCGGCTGGTTTTTTGTTCCAACCAGAGCAGGGCGACCAGGCGGTTCTGCACGAACAGCGGGATTTCGATGCGCGAAACGGCAGGCGCCAGGCCCGGCAGCAGGGCCAGTTCGGCCTCGCAGGGATGCAGGCGCAGATCCTGCAAAGCCAAGGCCTCGCTGCGGCCGGCCAGCAGCTGCAGGTAGGCGGCTTGCGCCGGCGCGCGCAGCAAGAGCCGCGAGGCGCCGTCTTCGGCCGGCTCGTCATGCAGGCGCAGCACGCCGGCGCTTTCGCTGGCCCACCAGAAATGCACGGTATCCAGCTGCATGATCTGCAGGGCGGCGCTGCGCATCTCCGAGGCGGCGAACACCACATCGGCTTCGCTTTCGATGCGCCAGTGCCGGTTCGACAGCTCCAGCAGCAGCTCCTCGGGCTGCTTGCGGGTCAGGTCGTAATGGGCCAGGCGGAGCAGGCGTTCGGGCAGGCTCAGCCGTTCGATTTCCTCGCGCAAGGCCTGGTGTTGCCAGAGATGGTCGAGCGCGGCGTGCGCATCGCCCTCGGCTTGCAGCAGGCGTGCCAGTTGCAGATGGGCCTGGCTTTCGCCGCTGCGCGACTGGATCTGGCGCGCCAAGGCCAGCGCCTGCCGGGCACTGCGCAGGGCCGCGTCGCGGTCACCTCGTGCCAAAGCGATCTCGGTCCAGGTCTGGCAGGCCATGCCTTCCAGCCATTGGTGGCCCAGGCGGCGCGCCCAGGTCAGGGCCAGCTGGCAGGGCTCGGCGGCCGCCTCGACCTGGCGACGGGCCAGCGCCGTGCGTGCCAGCTGCCAATAAGCTTCGCCGATGAACTCCGGGTGCGGGCCGCGCTGGGCTTGTTCCAGGCCGATGCGGAATTGCGCTTCGGCGTCGGCCAGCTGGGCGTTCTCGAAATGGCCCACACCCATATTGAGCGCCAGTTTGGCTGCCAGATAGGGGTCGTCCACCTGACCGAGCAGCTCGGCCGCATCACGGTGAAAGCGCCGACCGCGGTCCCAGGCGCCCAGGGCGTAGTGGATCTGGCCCAGACCGATGCGCGCCGCCACGCCGACGCGCAACTGCTCGGCTTGCCGTGCCGTCCGTTGCTGTGCCTCTGCCTCCGCCTGAGGCTCGCCACGGGCTTGCGTGAGGCTGGACAGATCCAGCGCGCGCGACCATTGCTCGGTGGCCTCGAAGTACTCGCCCTTCTGATACGCGACCCGGCCCAGCGCCTCGTGCATGCAGGCCGCTTGAGGGGGTAGATGGGCTTCGGCCGCTTCGTTCAGCGCGCGGTTCAGCTCAGGCTGCAGGCTCAAGGCCAAGCCCATGCGCTCGGCCAGGTAGAACTGGGCATAGAGGGCGTCGAGTGCCGCAGCCAGCTCGCCGGCCTGGCGCAGGGCGTGGACCAAGCGCGCGTAGCGCGCCAGGGCGCAGCGGGGGTGGCGGCTGGCCAGCCGTGCCAGGCGTTGCAGGGCAGGGCAGCTCCGTCCTTGCGTGGCGGGGCCGGTTGGGCCGATGAGGCCGATAGGGGCTGGGGCGGGCTGGTTCAGCAGGGCAGCTCTCCTTCAGGCCGCCTGCTTGGCCCTGCGAGGCGCAGGGCGCGCAGATGTTGCGGCCGCAGAGCGGAAGGATAGCAGCGCAGCGCCTGTTCCGGCCCGGCTGGCGTTCAGAACAGGCTCAGGTTTTCGGCTGGCGCCGGGCCAGCGCTGACAGGCGCGCGGCGGGCGCGGGCGCGCATGTCGGAAGCTTGGCCGGCCTGGCCCGGGCGGCTCAAGCCTCCCATGCGCACGCCGAGCAGGCGGATGCGTTTGTCCAGCGCCACCCGCTTCAGGCAGGCGCCGGCGGCGCGGCGTATGGCCTGGGCGTCTTGCGTGGGCAGCTCAAGGGTCAGGTCGCGGGTGACGGTGTGAAAGCCTTCAAAGCGCAGCTTGATGCCGACCGTGCGGCCGAGGTAGCCCTTGCGCTGCAGGTCGCTGGCCAGCTGTTCACACAGGCGCGTGAAGATGGCGCCCAGGGCGGCGCGGTCGTGCACGGCATGCAGATCGCGCTCGAAGGTGGTCTCTCTGCTGATGGACACCGGCTCGCTGTGCGTGACCACGGGCCGGTGGTCGCGGCCATGGGCGGCTTCGTGCAGCCAGGCGCCGAAGCTCTTGCCGAACTGGGCGATCAGCATGGCCGGATCGGCCGCGGCCAGCTGGCCCACGGTTTCCAGGCCCAGGGCTTGCAGCTTGGCGCCGGCCTTGGGGCCGATGCCGTTGATCTTGCGCACGCCCAGTGGCCAGATGCGGGTCTGCAAGTCGTCAGGCGCCAGCAGCAGGGTGATGCCGTCGGGCTTGTCCAGCTCGGAGGCGATCTTGGACAGCAGCTTGTTGGGCGTGATGCCGATCGAGCAGGTCAGGCCGGTGGCGCGCAGCACCGAGTTCTTGATCTCGCGCGCCACCGCCCGCACGCCGCCCAGCGGGTCAAAGCCGACCGCTTCGCGGATGCCGGCAACGTCGCCGAGGTCGATGTACGCAGTGTATGGCGAAAAAATAGGTGTCGGTTGGTCTGTATGACTGACTAAAAACGGCATGGTCACTACGGACGATGCCATCGCGTTCGGGAATTGCGTGACAACATCTGCTACGTATGTCATGAAACTCGGCCAGATGGCAGGTTTTTGCGAGTTTTCTTACATTCCCCTTGAGATGCCTTCACTATTGCGGTGACGTACCGCAATTGCGGTTCCAGCCCGCAAAGTACCGCAATGTGTCCGGGCAACGGGTGAGGTAGTCGCGCCGTGCATGCTTGAGTTCGACGGAGCCTCCGCGCGCCACTCAGCGTTCGAGCCGGACGCGAAGTCTCCGTGCACGTTCGCGAAAAACCTTTTCACCATGTTGATTTCCGCAGAACACTGACCCACCACTCGCAGTAATTTCCGTCCAAACCTGACCCACGTATGAACCCTACCCTGCCGCTATTTGCGGCAGGAGCACTGGAGTGATTGACGTGGCGACATTAAGTGTCATCAGGCGATGGGCCCTGCGCGAGCAGTTGTCCATCCGCGAGATAGCCCGACGCACCGGCCTGTCTCGCAACACCATCAGGAAGTACCTGCGCGACGATGTGCAAGAGCCGGCCTATGCCAAGCGCGAGAGCCGCAGCCGGCTCGACCCGTTTGCCGAGAAGCTGGCCCACTGGCTCAAGACCGAGGCCGGCAAGAATCGCAAGCAGCGGCGCACGCTGAAGCAGATGCATGCCGAGCTCATGGAGCTTGGCTTCGACGGCTCCTACAACCGCGTGGCCGCCTTCGCGCGCGACTGGGCGGTCAAGCGCCAGGAGGCGCAGAAGACCACTGGCCGTGGCACCTTCGTGCCCCTGGTCTTCGACGCCGGCGAGGCCTTCCAGTTCGACTGGAGCGAGGACTGGGCCGTGCTGGGTGGCGAGCGCACCAAGCTGCAGGTGGCGCACTTCAAGCTCAGCCACAGCCGGGCCTTCTACATCCGGGCCTATCTGCTGCAGACCCACGAGATGCTGTTCGACGCCCACAACCACGCCTTCCGCGTGTTCGGTGGCGTGCCCAAGCGCGGCATCTACGACAACATGAAGACCGCCGTGGACAAGGTCCTGTCCGGCAAGGCGCGCGACGTCAACGCGCGCTTCGCCGCCATGGTCAGCCACTACCTCTTCGAGGCCGAGTTCTGCAACCCGGCTTCGGGCTGGGAGAAGGGCCAGATCGAGAAGAACGTGCGCGACGCACGGCATCGGCTCTGGCAGCCCGTGCCGGCCTTCCCGTCGCTGGACGCCTTGAACATCTGGCTGGAAGATCGCTGCAAGGCGCTGTGGCGAGAGATCGCACACGGCCAGCAGCCCGGCACGGTGTTCGACGCCTGGCAGCAGGAGAAGCAGTTGCTGATGAAGCTGCCCAGGCCCTTCGATGGCTTCGTCGAGCACACCAAGCGGGTCTCGCCGACCTGCCTCATCACCTTCGAACGCACCCGCTACAGCGTGCCGGCGTCTTACGCGAACCGGCCGGTGAGCCTGCGCGTCTACGCCGACCGGCTCGTGGTCGCGGCCGAGGGCAAGCTCATCTGCGAGCACAAGCGCGTGATCGACCGGCGCCACGACACCGGCATCGGCCAGACGATCTACGACTGGCGGCACTACCTGGCGGTGCTGCAGCGCAAGCCTGGCGCGCTGCGCAACGGGGCACCGTTCACCGAGCTGCCGGTGGCCTTCAAGCAGCTGCAGGCCGAGCTGCTCAAGAAGCAAGGCGGCGACCGCGAGATGGTCGACGTGCTCGCGCTGGTCCTGCACCACGAGGAGCAGTCGGTGCTGGCAGCAGTCGAACTGGCCCTTGAGGTCGGCGTGCCGACCAAGATGTATGTGCTCAACGTGTTGCACCGACTGCTGGACGGCAAGGCCGATCCACCGCCCGTGGACGCGCCGCACGCGCTGCGCCTGGCCACCGAACCGCAGGCCAACGTGAACCGCTACGACGAGCTGCGCGAAGAGAGGAAGGTGCGCCATGCGTAACCCCCCGAGTAACTCCGCGACCAACGCACTCGTCACCGCGCTGCGCGGGCTGAAGATGTTCGGCATGGCGCAAGCCGTGGGCGAGCTGGCCGAGCAGGGCGCGCCGGCCTTCGAAGCAGCGCAGCCCTTCCTGGCGCAATTGCTCAAGGCCGAGACGGCTGAACGTGATGTGCGCGCCGTGGCCTACCAGCTCAAGCAGGCCCGCTTCCCGGTCTACCGCGACCTGGCCGGCTTCGAGTTCGCGCACAGCGAGGTCAACGAGGCCCTGGTCAAGCAGCTGCACCGCGGTGAGTTCATGGACCGGGCAGAGAACGTCGTGCTCGTCGGCGGGCCGGGCACGGGCAAGACGCACCTGGCCACGGCCATCGGGGTGCAGGCGCTGGAGCATCACCGGCGGCGGGTGCGCTTCTTCTCCACGGTCGAGCTGGTCAACCAGTTGGAGCAGGAGAAGGTCTGCAACAAGACCGGGCAGATGGCGCACCGGCTGGCCCACATGGACATGGTCGTGCTCGACGAGCTGGGCTACTTGCCCTTCAGCGCGTCGGGCGGCGCGCTGCTGTTCCACCTGCTGAGCAAGCTCTACGAGCGAACGAGCGTCGTCATCACGACGAACCTGAGCTTCAGCGAATGGGCCAGCGTCTTCGGCGATGCCAAGATGACCACGGCCTTGCTGGACCGGCTCACGCACCACTGTCATATCCTTGAGACCGGCAACGACAGCTACCGCTTCAAGAACAGTTCCGCACAACCCACCAAGAAGGAGTCCAAGACCAAGAAGTTACCCACAACCTGAGCCCGAGAGGCTCTAACAAGGGTGGGTCAAGATTGGATGGAAACGGTGGGTCAGGATCGCGTGGGAATCAACAAACTAGCCATGACAGTGTTTGTACTTGAGGCCAGAACCGCAGGGACAAGGCTCGTTGCGGCCGACCTTGTTGCCGGTCGCGCGTCGCGAGGGCCTTGACTGTGGAGCGACTTGCGCAGCAAGGATTCGCCGCATTGCCAATGCTTGCTGCCGCGATACCAATGGCTTGACGCGCTGCTGGGCGATCAGGGCCTTCTGGCTGGCGATCTCCTTCGCCTGTTGAGCTGTGAACCCTGGCGCGTAGGGCTCGAGGCGCGCCATCTCCCGCTCCGCCGCATCGACATCCCCGCAGTAGGCGAGAACGACCGCGTACTGGCTGCGTACACCGACGATCCGATCGAGCATGTTGGCCTTGATCACCGTTGGAAGGACATGCTGCTCAAGAACCTCACGGGCGCCGTCGAACTCATGCACGAAGACGAAGTCGTCGGCAGCGTCCTGTCCGACGCGGACCAGCGAGTCGACGGCGTCAACAAGACCATAGAACTTCATCGCGTGGATGCGCGCGAACATCTCTGTCCTGCCCCGCGCCTTCGTGACCATCGCAAGGAGTTCCAACGCGTCGGCCATGTGCTTCAGATCGTGGTAATCGATGTCGGGCCGATGGACCAGTGCAGACAACTCGTGTTGCTTCAACCCGATCACCTGTTCAGGAGTGATCCCAAGCACCTCGTAGTTCTCCGCGACCACTTGACGGGCTTCGCGCTCTGCCACGTCGAGCTTTTTGAGCCGGAACAGCGCGCAGGCAGCGTTGTAGCGAAAGACGCGGTGATGCTTCGGCTTGTCCGGCAGCATAGCCCGCATAGCGTCGATGCTTCTGTCGACAGCATTCTGGTCCCCCTGATCAGCCTGGAAGTTCATGCGCTTCATGATGAAGGACAGGCGCTCGTCGCCGCCAAGCTCATGCTCGCCCAAGAGCCGTTCCATTTCAGCGAAGCGGCCTTGCAGTCGATCGGTACGCCCGTGCTTCATGTCGGAGAAGGCCAGGCCGTCAAGCGCCCAGAAGCGATCACTTGGCTCGACGGTCGGATCCTGGAGGACCTGTTCCAAGCCCTGCCAGATGTGGGGCGCGATACCGAGTTCGTGAAACATCTCCTCGCCGATCAGTTCCACCAGAACCTTGATCTCTCGAGTCTCCACCAGCATCCGGGTGTACAGGGAAAACCGCGAGGTGTCCCGGGTCTCCAACAGGGTCTTCAACAGCACTGCCTTCAGCGCTGATTTCGCCTTCGAGGCCACGGTCGCTTGCGCGGCCAGCAGATGCCGGCCCCCGAGGATGCGCATGGCATCGTGGACCTTGACACGACTATCGCCGTAGATTTCCGCGACGCCAGCTTGGCGCAGGGCACGAAGGATCGAGGCGATGGCCGGGTCAGTCAGCGCGATGGCATCGCGAAGGAGCTCGTTTACTTCGTGAGACTCAAGACCCACGTCGCAGAGACTCAACACCGCGACCGCGTCCTTGGATTGCGGCGGTAGTGCATCGAAGACCTTCTCGAGAATCACCTCCTGTGCCGTTTCCGCCGTGTTGGTCTGCTGCTCCAAATCATGGCAAAGCTGCTCCAGGTCGCCCGCATGTTCGCGCGCCGCGATGCGCGCCGCGCTTTCGACAAACAGCGGCATGCCGCGCGTCAACGCTTGCAGTCGCCCCAAAGTGGCTGCACTGCCGAACGTGCCAGCAGCGGTGCAGGCACTGGCCAGCTCGTCCAGGCCCCAGCCCAATAGACTCTCGCGCGTCAACCCGAGCGTGGCTTCGAGCTCGCGCAGCGAACCCACGGGCTGGCATAGCAGGACGAAGCGCAAGGAAGTCGTGCCCTCAACGACTCGCCGCAGGCTCTGCGCGTCCATTCGATGGACGTTGTCCAGCACCACGATCGGTTCCATGCCCTGACGTTGCAGGTAGTTGTCCAAGGCCGAGAGGGATTCCAAGCCGCTGGCCCCCGGAAGCAGGATTTCACGGCGCACGGGATCGCTTGCGCCGGCAAGCTTGGCCGCCAGTTCGCGGACCAGTGAAGACGCGAGAGCCTCGCTGGGTGTCTCAGCGCAGTCGTAGTAAGCACAACTCTGTGTGCTGTGGCAGGCGGCTTGCGCTGCCCATGCCGTTTTTCCGGCGCCGGAGAAGCCGGCGATGACTCTTACGCGTGCCCCAGTCTCGATGGCCGGTTCTTCAGCCTGGGGGCGGTAAGGGAGCGGTGGCGCCGGGAATTGCTGGAGCTGAACCACCAACTGCTCGAAGAGCGCGGGAAGATGCTCGATGAGGAAAGTGTGATCGGCGTGAGGTACGTTGCCGGCCGCCGCCGCCAAGATTCGACCCGCGAGTTTCCACACCAGGGAGTCCGGAGCCAAGGTCGGGAAGGGCAACGTTCCGGCGCGAGAGGTACACCATTGGACGCCCTCATCAATCGTGTGCCAAGCCGGGGGCAATGCCGCAAACAGGCCGGTGGCGCTTTGCCCCGGGTACACCACCTGAACGTCACCCAACGCGCCAGTCACGATGCTCTTGGTCAATGCGGGGCCAGGAGGCTGGTTGGTGACGACGAGGAAGCCTGGATCCCCCATACGCCTCCCCGCCGTGTGCTCTGAACGTAAGCGCTCAAAGCGCTCCAGCGCCTGAACGATGTCGCCCGGCATGATGGGATGCGCGCGTGTCTTGACTTGGATGTAGAGCCGCGCCGTGGGTGTAACGATTTCGATGTCCTCATCCCTTTCGACGACCACTAGGTTGGCGGCCAACGGCGCTGCATTCAACAGGCAGGCTGCAGCGTAGAGGTGCTGGTAGAGGAAGCCACGGTGAACGGCCGCGATCCTGACTTCTTGCGCGGGGTCGAGAGTCGGCAGCATTGTGTTTTTCATGGTTGAGGGCTAATGCTTGGAAGGTCGCCGCCGTCGAAATACGGCGTTTCGCCCATCACTCTTGAGCGCCTCTTCTCTCCTATTCGACTATTGGTGAAACGCAATGCACGGAGATCGGCGCGCTTCATGGCTATGTTGCTGACCGCCGCTTCCAATCACGAGGTATCAGTCCCTTGCCCGACGCCTTGGTCCAGCGCTCCTTTGTGGCCGACACATAGCGCGGATCCGACGGGAAGTAGGCATGCTCGAGCAGAAGCACTTGCAAGCCACTGCGCGCATCGACCTCCTTGAAAAGGAAGTCAATGTGCTGTCGCATGGCCTCATAGTCCTCGTCGTCGGAAATGGAGATCTCGTCCGGCCGATCTTCAGCCATGTCGGACTCGACCCCAGCGACGTCTTCATCCTCTTCGTCTTCAACCTCATCGGCGTCCCGGCCCTGGTTGGGGAAATAGGGACGACTAAGCTGGTCAAGAACGATGACGCCAGGTACAGGCCTGCGCTCTTTCTCGAAGTGCCTTTGCAGTCCAAAGGCCAGCGCGACATGGACCGCCAGCCAGTTCTGGTCCGAACCTAGATCTGCCATTGAGAGCACCGCGCCTTCGGGCCCGTCCTCAATGACTGAAACCGCCGGCTCGCGTGCTGAGAAGACGAGCTCTGCGTCGACGCAGGGTTCAACCTTAGGCAGCTTCGAGAACACTTCGGAGGCGTACTTAGAAACGACGGCCTCTGCACGGCGCATGCGGATTCTCCTGTTGTCGGCGTCTACCTTTGCCTCGAGATCGGCTATCTCGTCCCGCTGCTTGGTCAAGTCTTTGGCAGGCTTCAGGAGCTGGTCGTCAACGGTCTCAAGGAAAAACGTCGCTTTGCCGCGAAAGAATGACTGGAGCTGCGCGAGGTCGGCATACTGCTTGGCCTCGGCGATTTGGTTCAACGTAGATGCAACTGCGGCATCAAGTTCCCTGAGGAGACCGCTAAGCTCCTCAACTCGCGTGTTCAGCTGGGCCGACGCGGCACCGATCTGCGGCCGAAGGCGTCCAACCGCGCTGGTCTCTGCGCGAATTGTCTCAAGAGAGCGCCTCATCGCCACCGCGACTTCAGCACCTGAAGCAGTCTCAGATTCGCACACGGGGCACTTGGTGGGCACGTCCAGGAGGTGGAGATGCTCGGCAATGCGGAGCTTTTGGTGCTGGGTAGTGACCGCGGTCTCATAGTCCAGCGACTCCTGTTCCGTGACAGCCAACGCCCGAAGCTTCCGCTTCGTCTGACCGAGCTCCTTGAGGCAGGCTTTACGACGCTCCTGCAACCTGTCCAGTTGGTCAGCGCCGGGATATTGCAGCGGACGCGCCGTCGGCGAAGCAGCCCTGCGCACCATGCTGATGAGGACAGCCTCATCGGCGCCCTCGGGTGTGCTCTCCACCAGCCCAAGCTGCTGTGCTTCGCCGAGCAAGACATTCGACCGTTGCTTCAGCACGCTGTCCTTTGCGATCCGGGCTTCCTCACGCGCGGTATCAATCTCCAGGGCTCTGCGCGCCTGTCGAAGACGCCTCTCGGCGGCCGCTGTCGAGCCAGTGACCACGCCAAGGAAATAGGGCATCGTCGCGATGATGGGAGGTGCCCTGCGACTGCTGTCGAGGCCGTGCAGCAGGACCGTCTCGCTGTCGATAACCTCCTTGGTGACGAACACGTACGGCGTGAACTGGCGGATCGAGGGCCGGTCAGGCGAGTTTCTTTCGGGCTGGTCGGATTCGGCCATGGGCATGGCCTCGATCCCGAACGCCTCGCCCAACCGGGCTTTGTTGACCGCCAAGAGTCCTCGGCCTTCAAACTCCTCAACGGAGCGGGGAACCTTCAGGTTCCTCCCCGTGGTCACGTACATGTAGGAATTGGGCTCCTTGCCGACCAGCGGGACTTGGCGGCACGAGATCATCTCGTCCGCGCCTCGTACCCATTTCACCCCAACGGCCACGCATCGGCGCCGCACGTACACAGGCAGTTGGCACTTGGATGAGCCAAGGCAATAGTCCAACGCCTTGATCACCGCCGATTTGCCGGTGCCCGATGCGCCGGTGATGATGTTCACGCGCTCAGGGTCCAGTTCGATGATGCGGAACGCACCCTCTTCACCAATGAAGAAGATGCTCGCGATGTTCCATCGCTTCATACACAAACTCCCAATGCTTCCAGGACAGCCCTTGGCGACCCCATACCGGCCATCCAGATTCCTAGGAGGCGTGCCCGTTTCAACGCGCCGCCAGCTACGCCATTCGTGACCGCTGCCGGCAGCGTCTTTCGGGTGCTCTCGACGCCACCATCGAGCGTGAGCTTGAAGATGCCGGCGATGCAGCCAAAGCGGATAGCGGCCGTTGTTATTTCAAGGGTCGAGTTGACCTTCTTGGCCAGATCGACTGACACCTTCGGGTTTCGGCCCATCCACAGCGTGAACCCGGTCTCTCGGTTGCAGCCATCAAAGGTAGGTGCCAAGTCCTCTGAGATCGCGAGGGGCACGACCAGGTAGATCAATGCAGTTGCCGGAGCCAGTCCGGACCGAGTCACCTGGTAGGCGGAACAAAACTGTGCGACCACGGCACCGCAGAATGCCGGATTGGTCTCGGCGAAGACGTCACGCGCAGTAATCATGCGATGCCCTTCAACAGGGTCACGAAATCTGGATGCCAGCCGACACTCTTCTCAACGGCTAGAACCTGATAGCTGCCACGCACGTAGTAGGAAGCGCTCCAGTTCTTCGCAAAGGGATCGACCTCCTGATGGGCCTGCTTGAACGACCACCGAAAGATCTCCAGCCCCGCAGCCTGCTTTTCGTCCTCCGTGGCTGATTGATGCTCCTCGGCCATAGGCCCGTGCCTGTCTCCCCACTCAAGCACCAGGTACTCGTCGTATCGATGGATGCGAGCAGCCATGTCCGCTCGCTCTTTCATCCATTTGTGGCGCTGAGACCTTGCCTTCCATTCTTCGCGTTGGGCCGATCGAATCTCGAAACTGGTGCAGTTCACGAGTTGAAGTTGCGTGGCAATCATCGATGGCGGACTATGGTCGTCGGGTGGAACTTCGAATCGGTAGTCGGCTAGCAGCTCGTCAGTCGCCAGCTCGCCGGCCATTTCGAGCAATCGCTCCTGCACCTCAAGTCTTGTAATGAACCGCTCTCTCTTGGCGCAGAACGAGTACACGATCTGGAGATCCCACCACTCCATGAGTCTCTGAGAAATCAAATCGCGCTGATCGGGAGGGAAGTGCCTGAGCGCATTCGTGATGTCGCGCTGTATCTTGTTGATGTCGTTCGCAGCAGGCTGGATCGTCACTCTGGAAAGCAGCTTCTCGCGGGTCGCGTTCGAAAGGGCGAGGTAGGCCAAGCAGCCGGGTAACCGCTCGACGTGCGGCAAGGGGCTCCTGCCATTCTTCTTGGCCTCAGCGTGCTCATTCACTACGCGATGTGCCTCCGTCTCCAACACGCTCAAGAGTCCAGCGCGCGAAGTCATCTCATCAAGCAGCGGCGATAAAACGCTGCCGGTGGCCAGCGGGGCCACAGTGACGAGCTGAAAGCGCATGTCGTCCAGGCTGACCTTTGGCAGCACCTCGATCCATGCTCTGAGTGTCTTCCAGAGGGCCACGGAAGCCACGCTCACCGCCGCCGGCTTCTTGCTCAGCGAGTGCTTCAGCTGAACGAGTAGCGATCGCCCATTAAGCACGATTTCCACATCGTCCAGCCGTTCCAGACACACCGCGGCGTCGTCTTCAGTAGCCTTGACGATGGCAAGCAGACCGTACAGCGACTGATAGTAGAAACCCAACGCAGCATCGACGGCGGAATGACTACCGCTTCCGACCGTTGTCGCAGAACTCAAGTCTTCCCCCTGTATCTCCGCGCGTTCTGCGCGGACATCAGCCCATAACCGTCCGATGCGGCGGCCAGTGTGTTTTGGCAGACTGTAACAACTTTTTAGCCATCTCTGATCACCTCCGTTCGATCGCGACCGGGCCGTTGCTGTCGCCGCCTCTTCCGCCCAAGTTCGGTTAGCCGAGATGTTTCGTCAGTAGCAGCCCGATGACGATGTTCGAGCAATGTGGCCGCTTTCGAACGTCTGGGGGCACGCACCTATTCGTGGCATTCCCTTAGTGCGCGATCGACTGGTTCGTGGCCACCAATCCAGAGCATGGCTGGCTGGTGAGGGGCGAAATCGCTAGTTCGTGGCTGCTGACAGCGGCCATCGATTCTGCGCGTCTCGTTGAAAAGTGCCGCGCCGGGGGGGCCGTCTAACGGCCAGTTCGGATTGATCAGATGCCGCTCACCGCGAGACCGTCTCAAAGGCCGCTTGCGGCGGCAGCCGACACTGCCGGCCTCTCAGGCCATGTCTCTGACCAGCCTGGAGCCGAACTTCGGCTCCGCAGGCGGCTGCGGTCCTTCGATTTGAAGAATTCGACTGTTGGCGCCGACCGAAAACTGAGCCACTTTTAGGGGTTGTGCCGACCCAAAATTGAGCCAGGTGTTTCACCTACTCTGCTGCTTTTTTAAGCGGCGGGGTGCACGGAGTGATCACCATGGACATGATTGGCAAGATCCGGCGTTTGCACCGCCGAGACAAGAAGTCAGTGCGCGAGATTTCGCGCATGACTGGCTTGTCCCGCAACACGGTGGCGAAGTGGCAGAATGGCCCGGCGCCGTCGGCCAGCCCTAAGTACAGCAGGGCTGAGCAGGCCAATAAGTTGACGGCTTTCCACGAGACGATCAGGCAAGCCCTGAAGGCTGACGGGCATCGCCCGAAGCATGAGCGCCGCACGGCCCGAGCCCTGCTCGCTGAGATCAAGGCTACCGGCTACGAGGGGAGCTATTCGCGCCTCACCGACTTCATCCGCGATTGGCGTCAGGGCGAAGGCCAAGCGGCATTGGTGAGTGCCTTTGTACCGCTGACGTTTGAGTTGGGCGAAGCCTTCCAGTTCGACTGGAGCGAGGAAGGTTTGGTTGTAGGCGGCATCTATTACCGACTGCAGGTCTCGCACATGAATCTGTGCGCCAGCCGGGCGTTCTGGCTCGTGGCCTACCCGAGCCAGGGGCACGAGATGCTGTTCGATGCCCATACCCGCAGCTTTGCAGCTCTGGGCGGCGTGGCCAGGCGCGGCATCTACGACAACATGAAGACGGCTGTGGACAAGGTCTTGAAGGGCAAGGGCCGGGTCGTCAACGAGCGCTTCGGGGTGATGTGCGCGCACTACTTGTTCGACCCCGACTTCTGCAATGTGGCCTCGGGCTGGGAGAAGGGAGTCGTGGAGAAGAATGTGCAGGACAGCCGCCGGCGCATTTGGATTGACGCCGCCCAGCAGCGCTTTAGCTCCTTCACCGAGCTCAATGTCTGGTTGGCGGCACGCTGCCGGGCGCTGTGGGAGGAGGTCCGACACCCGGTGCATGAGCAGTTCAGCTTGGCCGAGATGCTGGAGCATGAGCGCCTGCACCTGATGCCAATGCCTGTTGCGTTTGATGGCTATGTCGAGAAGTCCTCCAGGGTGAGCAGTACCTGCCTGGTGACGATGGCGCGCAATCGCTATTCGGTGCCTTGCGAGTGGGCAGGCCAGAGGGTCAGCGCCAGGCTGTATCCGAATCATGTCGTGGTGGTGGCGGATGACGCCGTGGTGGCCCGGCACGAACGACTGTCGGACCGTGGGCAGACCCACTACGACTGGCAGCACTATGTGCCGCTGCTGGAGCGCAAACCCGGTGCATTGAGAAATGGTGCGCCGTTCAGCGACCTGCCTGAGCCGCTGCAAAGGCTTCGCCGGGGCTTGCTGCGCGAGGAAGGCGGTGACCGCGTGATGACGAAGGTGCTGGCCATCGTGCCGAAGGCCGGGCTGGACAACGTCTTGGTGGCGGTCGAATTGGCACTGGAGAAGCTGCCGCCGTCGGGACGCGTCAGCGTGGAACATGTGGTCAATGTGCTGAGCCGCTTGAATGAGCCGTCAGCACCCGCGCCTGTGGACGGCGTGCTGCAGGTCTCCAAACCTGTTTGCAGCGACACTGCACAGTACGACCGCCTGCGTGACAGGCTCGGCAGCGAGGAGGTGCATCATGAAGCGTGATGTGGTGGTCGAGCTCAAACAACTGCGCTTGAACGGCATGGCCAGCGCCTGGGCCGATTTGCTTGAACAAAGCGAGAGCGGCGGCGCCGGATTCGGTGCTGAACTCGGCACTGAGTCCGGGCCGCAAAATTCGCTCTGGCTGCTGGAGCATTTGCTGCAAGCCGAGGCCGCCGACCGGGCGCTACGCTCGGTCAGTCACCAGATGCATGCGGCCAAATTCCCGCTCCACCGCGACCTGGCCGGCTTCAACTTCGACGGCACCGAGGTGGACCAGAAGCTGATCCTTCAGCTGACCGAAGCGAAGTTCACTGAGGCTGCGCATAACGTCGTGATGGTGGGTGGCCCCGGCACCGGCAAGACGCATCTGGCCATCGCCATCGGCGTGGCCGGCATCACCAAGCATGGCAAGCGTGTGCGGTTCTATTCGACGGTTGACTTGGTCAATGCGCTGGAGCAAGAGAAGGCGCAAGGCAAGGCCGGTCGCATCGCCACCAGCTTGCTGCGGATGGACTTGGTCATTCTTGATGAGCTGGGCTACTTGCCCTTCAGCCAAGCCGGCGGAGCCTTGCTGTTCCATTTGCTGAGCAAGCTGTATGAACACACCAGCATCCTGATAACAACCAACCTGGACTTCGCTGAGTGGTCCAGCGTGTTCGGCGACGCGAAGATGACCCGGGCGCTGCTGGACCGACTCACGCATCACTGCCACATCGTCGAAACCGGCAACGAGAGCTACCGACTGAAGCACAGCTCGGCGGTCGCGAAGACCCGCATCAAGGCCAGGGAGCAGACTCGCAAAGGCGGCAAGACGGAGCCACCAGAAGTGGCCAAAACGGACTGATTCAAAACCAGCTTCAGCACAGGAAGGAGGTCAAGCAAGAACCACACGACCTACACTTATCCACAGTCGGGCATCAAAACTCGGCACGTTTACCTGGCTCAAAATTCAGTCGGCACGGTGGCTCAATATTCGGTCGGCGCCAACATACAGATATCTACTTGAGCGGAAACAAGTCCGGAAACCGTTCTTCTATGAGTTTCTTGGTCTCTGGCGGAGTTACTTCGTTGTTGTACATCCGAGTCAGGATATCAACTTCCTTTTGGGTAAATTTGCCGTCCTTTTTAAGGCTTGAAAAGATTCTGATTAGGGTATCTGCTTTATCAGCAAGTTCTTTTTTCTTCTGAGCTATCCTAACTTCTCGCTCGGCAGCTTCTTTATCCAGCTGAGCTTCCGCAACTTTCCGCTCGTTAGCTTCTTTGGCCAGCTTGTTGTTAAGGTATTTATCGAGTTCGAAAATCTTGCTTTCTGGTAAGTTTTTTTCATACGCGAAATCGATGGGGTCCACTCCTGTTTTCTTGGCATCTGCGATGATTTTCTCAAACTCAGGAATTACTACGTTAGAGGTGGTTTCGCTTTGGGCACCATTGAAGGAGAGTGCGCACAAACAAATGAAAAGAGATCTGAATAGGATATTCATTGTCGTTCACCGAATTGATCGTATTGGGACATACTTTTCAAAGCATAACGCGAGTCGAAGCTAAAACTTGGCTTGAGTCATGTAGAGCGAGTCAATGACCCGAGTGGAGCCAGCGGAGAATGAATGCGGAAGCGCTGGGGACCGCACCCTCCCAACGGAGGGTTAAGTCTTTGGCTAACCTACCCTACGATTCCCGACCAGGCAGGTTGAAGTTGGCGTGAGCGGGCACAAAGCGGCTGACTAGGCTGTTGAATCGAGCTTCAGGAATGTGCCCAAAGCCGAAGTACGACTCAAGTGTTGACGTTCGCCAGCCCTTTCAGGCTGGCCACCTCAAAGACTTACACGACTTCCACGGACGCGGTCCCAAAGTGAAAACTCACCTTTGCGCCTTTGTGACCCAATGGCAAAGTCGCAATTCGGCGGGTTTGGTTACAGGCTTGATATCGAGTTGCGTAGTCAGCCTTGCGATATCAAAGAATAGTCATGTTGCCCGCTCCTTTTACGGCACCAAATGGAATACTATTATGAGCAAGATTCTATGCGGATTAGCGTTGGCACTGGTATCGCAAGTTTCGATTGCGCAATCAGATGCGGCTAAGATGTTCAGCTTTTGTAAAGACGCTTTGGCAATGCTGAATGGCGGACGTCTGCCCGACGACCGTATGCTTCAGGCCGGGATATGTATGGGATTTATTGATGGCGCAACGAATGGCATATACGTCGGCGCTGTTGTAGGGGCCGAGCTAAAGCCAGGAATGAATATTGAAGCGGAGTTCAAAAAGCGCAACGTGGCGTTCGCCTGTTTAAAGCCAGATGCCACGTCTAATCGCGATCGGGCCGCCCTATATGTTAACTACTACGCGCGCAACGCGAAGGCAATTGAAGCGCTACCCGCGGGGTCCAGCACGAGCATTGCGGTGCTAACTAGGGCACTGGTTGAGTCATCCCCGTGTAAATAGGCCGGGCCAACGGCAGTGTCGCTGCGATAGCGGTCAGTTAAGCTGAAACGACAGGGCTTCGGCTGGTTGGAGCCGACACGCACGGTTAAAGGACAGCGGGTAGCCTGATCGAGCAGTTCGCTAAGCGGCGAGGGATCCCGCTCAGGAAGTGGCAGGTCATCCTCGCCAATGTGGCGGAGCGGCCGCAGCCGCCGGTGCAAGGCCGCGCCTAGTCGTCGTAAACGCTCAGCACGAAGGGTTCCGGCTTCAAAAAACTTCCAAACTGGACTTTGCTCGCTCATTCCTGAAATTTCCAGCTCGGCTGTCGGTCCGCGCTGAATTTGGAAGTCGTTGCACTTACCTGTGGCAATGGTCGGATCGGGTGCGTGGGGCTGGCCGAGTAGCGCTGACGCCCACATCCCAGCTGGAACTGACTGCTGCCGGCCAGAGGGCTCTCGGTCCGCAGGGCTTGCGGCAGCAAAGTGCCCAAAGCCGAAGTTCATCGAACCTCAGCACGAGGCTGATCAGCGACATTCGCCCTCAAACTGTGAATGTCTGCACCCTCACCAAACGGTCATTCAACCCATTGCTGGCCGGGCGGACGGTCTACATCCCGAACCGGTCATTCAGAAGTGGTTGACTCGCGCGCAATCATCGAAGGCCACCTGACCTGCCTATTTTCTCCGAGACATTGATTCCACGAGAAAATGGCTTCACCCCGCGAGGAGCCCATGAGAACGCTTCGGTTAACGGAAGATCAAAGTAAGCGCTCTTTCAACCGCACCCTTGCGCTTCAACAGTCGGCAGCGTAGTTAATTGAGGCATGGTCTGCCAGCGGCAGGTCGCGAGGCAGAGTCTCGGCCGCATCCGTTCCCAGACTCAAGCCATGATTGTTCTTTTTTCCCCCTTGACCAGATCAGCCCTCAGCTCTTGAGCCGAAGATGATGACTGCCATGCCGATGAAGCAAAGTCCGACGCCGATCCAGTCGGTGGTGGTCGGGGTGACCTTGTCCACCAGCCACAGCCAAAGAATGGCGATGCCGATATACACGCCTCCGTAGGCGGCATAGACCCGGCCCGCCGCTGTCGGGTGCAAGGAGAGCAGCCAGGCGAACAGCGCCAGGCTGATGGCGGCTGGCACGAGTAGCCAGGCGGACTTGCCCTGCTTCAACCAGAGGTAGGGCAAGTAGCACCCGACGATCTCCGCCAGCGCGGTCACCACGAACAATCCGAAAGTCTTGATGAGCTCCATGGTCAGCATTGTCCCTGACCAAACGCCGTGCCAGCTTGTCAGCGCCGCCTCATCATCAGGAATGCCGCGGGTACAACGAACAGCGACAGCAGCGGTGCCGTCACCATGCCGCCCAGCATGGGCGCGGCGATGCGGCTCATCACTTCCGAGCCGGTGCCGCTGCCCCAGACGATCGGCACCAGGCCTGCCAGGATCACCGCCACCGTCATCGCCTTGGGCCGCACGCGCAGCACCGCGCCCTCGCGGATGGCGTCCAGCAGTTGGCCCGCTGTCGGAGTCGCATCGCCGGGGCAGCGCTCGGCCAGCGCATGCTTCAGGTAGATCAGCATCACCACGCCGAATTCGGCCGCCACGCCGGCCAGGGCGATGAAGCCGACGCCGGTGGCGATCGAGAGGTTGTAGCCCAACAGGTACAGGAACCAGATGCCACCGATCAGGGAGAACGGCAGCGTGGCCATGATCAGCATCGCCTCATCGAGCCTGGAGAAGGTCAGGTAGAGCAGCACGAAAATGATCAGCAGCGTCGCGGGTACCACCACCTTGAGGCGGGCATTGGCTCGCTCCAGATACTCGAACTGGCCCGAGTAGGCGATGCTCACCCCGGGCTCCAGCTTGACCTGGCTGGCCACGGCGGTGCGCAGATCCTTGGCCACCGAAGCCAGGTCTCGCCCCCGTACATCCACATAGACCCAGCCCGAGGGGCGCGCGTTCTCGCTCTTGAGCATCGGCGGCCCGTCGCTGATCGCGATGCTCGCCACCATGCCCAGCGTGATCTGCTGCCCCATCGGTGTGGCGATCGGCAACTGCACCAGCTTCTCGGGTGAGTCGCGCCATTCGCGCGGGTAGCGCAGGCTGATCGGAAATCGTGCCAGTCCCTCGACCGTCTCCGACACGTTCTCACCACCGATGGCACCGGAAACGATGGCCTGGATGTCGGACACATTGAGGCCATACCGACCCGCGGCCAAGCGATCGATCTTGACGTCAATGTAGCGACCGCCCGTCAATCGCTCGGCCAGCGCCGAGCTGACGCCCGGCACGCCCTTGGCGACCTGCTCGACCTGCGCTGCGATGCGATCGATCACCTGCAGATCGCTGCCGCTCACCTTCACGCCGATGGGGCTCTTGATGCCGGTGGCCAGCATGTCGATGCGGTTGCGGATCGGTGGAATCCAGATGTTGGACAGCCCCGGGATCTTGACAGCGCTATCCAGTTCCTCGATCAGCCGCTCCGGCGTCATGCCGGGCCGCCATTGCTCGCGCGGTTTGAGCTTGACCGTGGTCTCGAACATCTCCAGCGGCGCCGGGTCGGTCGCCGTTTCCGCACGGCCGGCCTTGCCGAAGACGCGTTCCACCTCCGGCACCGTCTTGATCATCCGGTTGCTGATCTGCAGCAGCTCGGTCGCCCGCTGTGCCGACAGGCCCGGCAAGGCCGACGGCATATAGAGCAGATCGCCCTCGTCGAGCTGCGGCAGGAACTCGCCACCCAGCCGGGCCAGCGGCCACAGCGTCGTGGCCAGGGTCACCAGCGCAATCAGCATGGTGGCCTTGGGCCAGCGCAGTACCCATTCCAGGCAAGGCCGATAGACCGCGATCAACGCCCGCGTGATCGGGTTCTTCTGCTCGTCCGGGATGCGCCCGCGGATCCAATAGCCCATCAGCACCGGAACCAGCGTGACCGAAAGGCCGGCGGCCGCCGCCATCGCGTAGGTCTTCGTGAAGGCCAGCGGACCGAACAGGCGCCCCTCCTGAGCCTCCAGCGTAAAGACCGGCACGAAGGACAAAGTGATGATCAGCAGCGAGAAGAACAGCGCCGGCCCGACTTCCTCGGCCGCTTGCGTGATGACCTCCCAGCGCTCCTTGCCCTGCAGCGTCTGACCAGGGTTGGCATGCTGCCAAGCCTCCAGCTTCTTGTGAGCGTTCTCTATCATCACCACGGCCGCATCCACCATCGCGCCGACGGCGATCGCGATGCCGCCCAGGGACATGATGTTGGCATTGATGCCCTGATAGCGCATCACCAGAAAGGCCGTCATCACACCCAGTGGCAGCGCGATGATGGCGACCAGGGCGGAACGCAGATGCCACAGGAAGACTGCGCAGACCAGGGCTACAACTAGGAACTCCTCGATCAGCTTGCTGGTCAAGTTGTGGATCGCGCGCTCGATCAAGGCGCTGCGGTCATAGGTCGTGACGATCTCGACCCCCTTGGGAAGGCTGCTCTGCAGTTCGGCGAGCTTGACCTTGACGGCAGCAATCGTCTCCTGGGCGTTTTTGCCCGAGCGCAAGACCACGACGCCACCGGCCACCTCGCCCCCGCCATCGAGTTCGGCGATGCCCCGGCGCATCTCCGGCCCCACCTGCACGGTGGCAATGTCGCCCAGGCGAACCGGAACATTGCCGCGCGTGACCAGGGGGATGGCCCGAAAATCGTCCAGCGTCTTGAGGTAGCCACCGGCACGAACCATGTACTCCGCACCCGCCAGCTCCAGCACCGAACCGCCGCTCTCCTGGTTGGCCCCCAGCAGGGCCTCACGTACCTGACCCTGATTCAGACCATAAGCCGCCAGCTTGAGGGGATCGAGCACGACCTGGTACTGCTTGACCATGCCGCCGACCGACGCCACCTCGGCGACGTTGGGCAGGCTCTTGAGCTCGAACTTGAGGAACCAGTCCTGCAGCGCGCGCAACTGCGCCAGATCGTTCTTGCCAGTCCGGTCCACCAGCGCGTACTGGAAGATCCAGCCGACGCCCGTGGCATCGGGCCCGAGCGCCGGCTTCGCGCTGGCCGGCAGACGCCCCTGCACCTGGTTCAGATACTCCAGCACGCGCGAGCGCGCCCAGTAGAGGTCGGTGCCATCGTCGAACAGCACATAGACGAAGGAGTCGCCGAAGAAGGAAAACCCACGCACGGTCTTGGCACCCGGCACCGACAACATGGTGGTGGCCAGCGGATAGGTCACCTGGTTCTCGACGATCTGGGGCGCTTGGCCGGGATAGCTGGTGCGGATGATCACCTGCACGTCGGACAGATCCGGCAGCGCGTCCACCGGTGTGCTGCGCACCGCCCAGATGCCCCAGGCCGTCATCATGACGCTGGTCAGCAGCACCAGGAAGCGGTTGGCCACCGACCATCGAATCAGACGGGCGATCATCGCGACACCCCCTCGACGGCCGTGATCAAGTAGTCATCCCCTTGCTGGGTGAAGGAGAAGCGGACCGTCTGCCTGCGCTTGAGCCCGGTGGCGAGCTTGGGGTCTGCGAGCTTGAACCCCATGGTCATGGCCGGCCATTTGAGGGCTGGCACGGGCTCGTGCGCCAGCGTCATCTCGGTGGTCGAGATGTCCTCGATGACGCCGAGGACCGTGAACGCTGCCGGGGATGCACCGGGCCGCAACGCTGGCTCGGCTGCCGCCAGCTCCTGGGGCATCAGGCCCTTGAGGCTGGCTTCAGAGTCGATCAGGAACTGGGCCGATGCCACGACCTGCTGGCCCGCGGCGAGTCCCCGCTGCACGACCAACAGATCGCCGATCTCGGCGCCCACCTGGACCTCCACCGGGTGGAAGCGCCCAGGCGCATCGACGACATAGACCAGGGCCCGCTTGCCGGTTCGGATCACGGCTTCGCTGGGCAGCAGCAGCGCCGTCTGCTCGGCACCCAGCAGGCGCACCTGGCCGGACATGCCCGCCTTCAGGCGCAGCCCCGGGTTGGCAAGCTCCAGCCGCACCCGGACGGTCCGGGTCTGCGGGTTCGCTTCCGGCAGGAGGCTCACGACGCGTCCCTTGAGCACCTCCGCAGCAAAGGCCGCCAGCCGGACTTCCGCCGTCTGGCCCGGCTGCAGCGGGCCGCTTTGCGCTTCGGGCACGGCCGCCTCGACCCATACCGAGCCCAGGCCGTTGATGCGCGCCAGGCTCATGCCGGCCGAGACCGTCATGCCCTGACGAACCATCAGTTCGGCCAGCAAGCCGCCCAGGGGTGCCTGCACCGTGTAGCGCCCTTGCGGCTCGCCGGTGCTTTCGACGCGCGCCACCAGGGTTTCGGGCATGCCCAGCAACAGCAGTCGCTGGCGGGCCGCTGCGCTCAGTGCCGCATCCTTCAAGGCGGTGACGGCCAGGAACTCGCGCTGCGCCGCCAGCCATTCCGGCAGCAGCAGATCGACCAGCGGACTGCCGGCCGCAATCACGTCACCCGGCGCGCGCGCGTAGACCCGCTCGACAAAGCCTGCGCTGCGGGCCTGCACGATGCTGACATCGCGTTCATTGAGCAGGACCGTGCCGACCACATCGATGCTGGAGGCGACGGCCCGCTGCTCGACAACGGCAGTGCGCAGACCCAGCGACTGGATCGCCTGCGGCGAAACGCTCAGCCCGGCACCGCCGCCACCTTCATCGGCGTACTTGGGCACCAGCGCCATGTCCATGAAGGGTGACTTGCCCGGCTGGTCGAACTTCTGCGTCGGCACCATGGGGTCGTACCAGTACAGCACCTTGCGCTCGGGCGAAGCCGCCGCTGCGGGTGCATGCGTGGAGCCGGCGGCCGAGGAAGCGGCAGGATTCCATTGCGCCAGGCCCCAGCCGATGGCAATGCCGACCGCTAGCAGGGTCAGCCCGACCAGGTGTTTTCTTGGCTTCGTGTTCATCGTCATCTCCTCGCGGTTCATTCGGCGATCAGGCTGTTCAGCCGGACCCGCAGGCTGTCGCGCTGGGACTGCAGCTCGATCAGGCGCAACCGGGCTTCCAGCACCTGCGCACGCGCCGCCAGCACGGCGCCCAGATCGGATTTGCCGGACTGGTAGCTGGCCAGCGCCAAGGCCGCGCGATCCGCAGCCAGGCCGATGCCGCTGGACTGCAACCGCTCGATCTGCCGCTCCAGGGTCTGAAGCTCCGCCGTGTTCTCGTCGAGTTCCAGCAGATGGCGCCGGGCGGCATCTTCCTGCTCGGCCTCGACGCGCTGCGATTCCAGCTGCTTGGCTCGAATCAGCGGTTCCTGGCGCATCCCTTTCTGCAAGGGCAGATCAAAGCTGAGCTGGAAGGACAGCATGTCACCCCATTGCCGGCCGCGACGGCTGTAGGCCAGCTCCCAGGACCAATCGCCCCTGGATTCGGCCTGGGCTTCACGCAGCTCGGCCGCCGCCATGCCGCGCATGGCCGGGTACACCGCCAGCTCCGCGTGACGCTGCAGCTCGGCGCGCAGCTGCGCCATCGGCATCGCCAAGGGCGGCGGCGCGTCATCCAGGGGCTCGTCGGCGCGCAAGCCGACCCAGCGCCGCAAGGCAGCGCGAGCCTTGCTCGCATCCCGCTGCAACTCGTCCCGCCTGTCCTTCAGGCCCAGGTCTTCCTGGCGTGCCGCGAGGAGTTCGGTGGCTTGCGCGCTGCCCCCGGCAATGCGTGCGGGGAGGCTGTCCTGCAGTTGCTGGTTTTGCGCGAGCAGCTCGTCGAGCAACTGCAGGCGCCGGTCACTGGACTGGACGGCGATCCAGGCCAGGCCCAGGGCCTGCGAGAGCTGCAGCCGTTGCAGTGCCACCAGGGCGCGTTCCCGGTCGGCGCGCGCCTGAGCGAGCTGTACGCGCGCCTCCCGCTTGGCCTGGTTGGGAATGTCCTGCATCAGCGCCAGGCGCTGCATCGTCATGAAGTCGCGCGTGAGGCTCCAGCGATCCATGCCGCTGACGGGCAGGTTCTCAACGCCGACCGACAGCTTCGGGTCCGGCAATGCCGCCGCCGCGCCGTGGGCTGCCCCGGCCGCAGCGAGCTGCAGGCCTTGCGCTGCAAGGCCGGGGCTTTGCTGCTCGGCGAGCCTCAAAGCCTCGGCATAGCCGAGCGCCCGGGCCGTGCCGGAACTCAGTCCGGCGATCAGGACCAGGGCGCACGCCATCAAGGCGGGGGTGGAGATAGGACGACGTGCAGCAGCGCACGGCGCCCGGAGATGCGCCGCAGGCGCACCCGGATAGGTGATTGGCATGATGGTCCTCGACAAGAAATTCGCACGGCATGTCAGCCGCTGCGAGACTCGCAGCGGCTACAGGCGGACGTCAATTCCGGAGGACCTGAAGCGTCAGATAGAGAGGTGGAAAGCCGCGACCAGGGGTCGGTTCGGCATGAGCTGCTCGACGTTCAGTAGGCATGGCCGCATCAAGAACGGCCGGCAGGACGTAGGCCAGCCACACGGCCTGTGCCGCGACAGCCTGGAAGTCGGGGGCATGCACAGACGGCGCTGACTGGCTGTCGCTGCTGCAATGGGCATGGCAGAGCTGAGGCGCCTCCTCATCCATACTGCCCGGCATTGCGTGGCAATCGGGCATGACAGCCATCTGCATGGTTGAATCGTGCGACGGCGCCTCAAGCTTCGGGCAGGCATAGGCCGCCACAGCCAGTTGCATAAACAACAACGCCGCAACAAGCCCGCTGATGATCCAGCGAGCCCATTGCTTGGCGATGTTTCTGGCGATGCCCATGTGGAGAGTTTATCGCCAAGTAATAGACGACAAACTGAGCAGGGCAAGAGCCGAATTTGTCACGTCAGGGCTGCGCCAATCATGCGCCGAGCTCGCAGTTGGCCCCGCATTGCTCTACCGCTTGATCTTGCTCAATACGCGCATCATTGATTCAGCGCACCATTGTTTCCACGAGAGGATGCGCTGCGCTGCGCTGTGCTGCGCGCTCGATTCAGGAGCAAGACCATGAAGATTCCAAAAATCTCAGCGATGGCAGGTCTAGCGGCGATTGCCTTGTCGGTAACGCCGTTGCACGCTCAACCAGACACCTCGGGCCAGCCGACACGAGCTGCGAGCGCGGTGACTGCTGGCGGCGCAAATCCAGTAGAGTTCGACAAGCAATTGGCCCAAATGCAGAAGCATATGAAGCAGATGCAAACGCAGATGGACCGTATTGCGCAGTCCCGAGATCCGCAAGAGCGTCAACGACTGCTGCAGGAGCATTGGGATGCTATGCAGGAGGCGATGACCGGCATGCGCGGCATTTGGGGGCACGGGGCATGTTGCACGACCACGCCGAGCGGCATGGGGCCTGGCATGATGATGAATGGCCCCATGATGGGCTGGGGCCATATGCACGGTTACTACAACAGCCTGACGCCAGAACAGATCCGACAGCGCCAGTACATGATGGATCAGTACATGCCCATGCAGCAGATGATGATGGAGCACATGATGTGGCATCAGCGCTGGACGAACATCGTGGCGCCTCCCGCGCCCAGGCCCTGAAAGTTCTAGCTGCGGGTCGGCAAGCCTGACGGATCGCATATGCAGAGCAAGTAGCCCCTTCCGCAGCATCAAACGCCACCATCTATTGGTGCTCTGCACTGGGCACATGCTGATTAGCCTTGGTTCCAGGACTGCGCTGAGGTTTCCTGCGCGCTAGCCTTTCTTTCGCCACGGATGCGAACTCAACCGGAAACAGTGCTTACCACATCGGGGAACTGCTTGACTCTTTGGCAGAGGCCTACGGCAGCGCCGCAAATTCGGCGGCGCTAGTGCCAGTGTCTCCGAATTTGCGGCGGCGCACGAGTTTGTCAAGGCAAACAAAGTAAAGCTTGTAGCGCTTAAAACGCATCCCGCCCAGTTGCCGGGGCTTAGCCGATTGTGAATCGGCAAAGGTCAGCTCATCAATGATTTCGGCAATCAAGGGTTCGATTCAACATCACCGATGAACTTGCCATCCCGCGTCAGCTCTACGGCGTCGCTCCTATCAATCTGCCAAAAACTAAAGTCACGATGGGTCCAAAATGCCCAGCCCTTTACACGCAGGTATATGACCTCGCCTGCGGCGCCGGACACCACAGTTCGAGTGGCACCAGATCTCCAGCTGACGGTGAGTTCGTGCTGACCAGGCGGTAGTCTAAACCTTGCAAAGGTCTGCGGCAGCGTCTGAACAACTGGAGTTCCAGTAGACCGCACGTCAGCCAGTTCAGTCGGATCTGCCCAATTGTTTCGTACGACGTACACCGTAAATGCGTTTGCAGAGCCGGCAAGCTCGGTTGCCTCTTTTGCCAAATAGGCTGATGGAACGCCAGTGATGCAGAGCTGCCTCCGAGGTTTCATCACAGTTTGACAGTAGCTGCCTTCAGTTACCACCGGTGATGCATGAGGAGTTGCGCATCCCGACATCAAGGCTGCGGCGCTTGCAAGTATGGGAAGAAAGAGTCGCGGAGCATGCATGCTGAAGGTCCTTCCTGATTGAACTATTTGCAAAGATGCCCCTGCGGTCATGGCGTCTCTGGCTGAGAGTCAATTCAATGGCTACGTCTGCGTTTCCCGACAGATCGCTTTGGTCTGCGTACCTTTCGGCGCTGCCGCTTGCGTTGCCAGTCTCGGTACCCGAGGTAGGCGATGCCAAGCAAAGCGCCTACCCCGATCACCGCAGTGGCTACCAGCCAAAACGAGAGCAACTCGCCATGCATGGCGCGCATGTGATCAAAATCAAGCACCATGGTCGTAGCGCCAGATCAGCGAGCTGACTTGACGGGTCGCTGCTTTACTTCAGCGCGAAGCGCACATTGACCGGCTTCTTGCCGGCCAGCGTGACCGTGGCCACGGCCTTGGTGCCGGCGCCCAGCTTGAAACTGCCCTTGGCTTCCAACTTGTCGCCGGCTGGGGCCAATTGGATCTCGCTCTTCTCGCTGCCGTTGAGCAAGGTCAGCTTGGCACTGGCACCTTGCACGCTGGCCGGCTTGCCGTGGTCGCGGACGTGCAGGTTGATCTGATCGGCCTTGGCCACCAGCTCAAAGTCCATGTCACTGGCTTCGACCACGACGCCCCCATGTAGCGACTTGTGCTCATGCCCATGGTCATGTTTGTCCGCAGCAAAGGCGCCCGCCGCGAATGCAAAGAGGGTGCTGACGAGCAGCGTTTGAGTTTTCTTCATGGTTGTTCCTTTTAGGGGTGGATTGATTGGGATGTTTTTCAGAAGGCTTCTGCGTTGCGGTCATTCATCAGGCGCTCGGCGTCACGACGGCCGAACAACCAGAACATGGCCGGGGTCAGAAAGGTGTCCAGCAGGGTGGAACTGATCAAGCCCGAGAAGATCACCACGGCCACCGGATGCAGGATCTCGGTGCCCGGGCGCTCGGCCTCGAACAACAGCGGTGCCAACGCGAAGGCCGTCACCAGCGCGGTCATCAGCACCGGGCTCAAGCGTTCGATCGAGCCGCGCAAAATCATCTTGTGGTCGAAGCTCTCGCCCTCGAAGCGCATCAGGTTGATGTAATGGCTGACCTTCAGGATGCCGTTGCGCACCGAGATACCTGCCAGCGTGATGAAGCCCACCAGCGCGGCCACCGACAGCGGCTGGCCCGACAACGCCAAGCCCAGCACCGCACCGACCAGAGCCAGCGGGATATTGGCCATGATCAGCAGCGCGAGGCGCGTGCTCTTGTAGCGACTGAACAGCACCACAAACATCAAGACCGCCGACACGATGGACAGCAGACCGACCAGGCGCGAGGCCTCCTCTTGCGCCTGGAACTGACCGCCCAAGGTGATGAAGTAGCCCTCGGGCAGCTTGGTCTCGGCGACCACCGCGCGGATGTCTGTGACGATGTCCGACAGCGGCCGCCCCTGCGCGTTGGCAGACAGCACGATGCGGCGCTTGCCGTCGTCGCGGCTGACCTGGTTGGGGCCGTCGCCCTCTTCGATGGTGGCCAGCTTGGACAGCGGGACGCTGCCGTTGGGTGTCTCGATCAGGATCTGGGCCAGGCCCTCGACCGAGCGCGCACTTTCGGGCAGCCGCACGACCAGGGCGAAACGCCGGCTGCCTTCGACGATCTGCGTGACCTTCTCGCCTTCGACCAGGGCCTGCAGCGTCGACAGGATCTGCGGTGCCGGCACGCCATAGCGCGCGGCCGCGGCGTAGTCGACGCGCACCTTGATCTGCGGGGCCAGCACCTGCTTCTCGATCTCCAGGTCAGCCACGCCGGGAATGGCCGCCAGCCGGGCACGCAAGACGTCGGCCTGGCCGCGCAAGGTGTCCAGATCCTCGCCGAAGATCTTGATCGCGATCTGCGAGCGCACGCCGGAGAGCATGTGGTCGATGCGGTGCGAGATCGGCTGGCCGATGCCGATGGCAGCCGGCAGGTTGATCAGGCGCGAGCGGATGTCGGCATTGATCTCGTCCATCGAGCGCGTGATCTCGCTGCTGGGCTTCAGTCCCACGTCCAGCTCACTGACGTGCACGCCCTCGGCATGCTCATCCAGCTCGGCCCGGCCGCTGCGCCGGCCCACATGGGTCACCTCGGGCACCTGCTTGATCAGCACCTCGGCCTGGCGGGCCAGGGCCGAACTCTCGGCCAGTGTCACGCCGGGGTTCAGCCGCAAACCTACCAGCAGAGTGCCCTCGTTGAAAGGCGGCAGGAAGGTGGTCGGAAAGAACGGCACGGCCGCAGCGGCGACCAGCACCGTCACGCTGGCGGCCACAAGGGCTGCCTTGGGGCGGTTCAGCGTGGCCTGCAGCCCACCTCGGTAGCGGGCCTTCAGCCAGGCCAGAAGCTTGGTGTCGCCATGGTCCAGCGACTTCATGCGCGGCAGCAGGTACAGGCTCAGCACCGGCGTCACGGTCACCGAGACAATCAGGCTGGCCAGGGTCGAGACGATGAAGGCGATGCCCAGCGGCACGAACAAACGGCCTTCCATGCCCGGCAGCGCAAACAGCGGTACGAACACGAGCACGATGATGACCGTGGCATAGAGGATGGCGGAACGCACCTCCATCGTCGCCATGGCCACCACTTCCAGCGGGTTCATGCGGTGTTCGGGGTGCTTGACCCGGTCCTCCTTGAGCCGGCGCATCACGTTTTCGATGCCCACCACCGCATCGTCCACCAGGCCGCCGATGGCGATCGCCAGACCGCCCAGGGTCATGGTGTTGATCGAGAGCCCGAAGTACTTGAACACCAGGGCGGTGATGAAGATGGAGACCGGAATCGCCACCAGGGCAATGATGGTGGTGCGCAGATTGCCCAGGAACAGCAGCAGGATCACGGCCACGAAGGCCGAGGCGCCGATCAGCTTGCCCTGCAAGGTGGTGATCGAAGCCTCGATGAAGCTGGCCTGTCGGAAGGTGACCTGCGGGGTGTCCATGCCAGCTGGCAGCGAGCGCTTCATCTCGTCGAGCGCCGTCTCGATGGCGCGCGTCAGCGCAATGGTGTCTGCCGTGGGCTGCTTCTGGATGCCCAGGATCACTGCCGGCTTGCCTTCGAAGCCGGCATCGCCGCGCTTGAGGGCGGGCGCGAATGTGACCTCGGCGAGCTGGCGCAGCAGGATGGGTTGCCCATTCCGAGCACTCAAGGCCAGGTTCTTCAGATCGTCGAGATTGGAGGTGCGGCCCAGATTGCGGATCAAATATTCGCGGCCATTGAGCTCCAGGAAACCGCCCGAGGTGTTGGACGAGAAACCCTTCAACGCCCCTTCGAGTTGTTCATGCGTGATGCCCAGCTCGGCCATGCGCGCCGTGTTGGGTTGCACCTGGAATTGCCTCACCTCGCCGCCGATCGGAATCACCTGGGCCACACCGGGGACCGCCATCAGGCGGGGACGCAAGACCCAATCGGCATACTCCCGCACCGCCATCGACGAGGTCTTTGCCGTGTCGATGGGGATCGCAATCTGCATGATCTCGCCCATGATGGAGCTGATCGGGCCCATGCGCGGCAGCACGCCCTCGGGCATGCCTTCTTCCATGGAGGCCAGGCGCTCCGACACCATCTGCCGGGCTCTGAAGATCTCCGTGCTCCAGTCAAAGGTGACGTAGAGGAAAGACAGGCCGGCACTGGAGGTCGAGCGCACTGACTCCACCCCGGGCAGACCGTTCATGGTGGTCTCCAGCGGGAAGGTGATCAGTTGCTCAACCTCTTCGGCGGCCATGCCACCGGCCTCCGTCATGATGGTGACGGTGGGTTTGTTGAGGTCGGGGAAGACGTCCACCGGCGTGCGTGACAGGGTGAAGGCCCCGTAGGCCATCAGCACCAGGCTGCCGATGATGATGAGCAGCCGGTTGGACAGGCTGCTGTCGAGAAGCCACTTGAACATGGTCGTGGCTCCTTAACGGATCTGGTTCAGCAAACCGGCACCGTCGGTCACGACCCGCTCGCCTGCTTTGAGGCCGGCGGTGACCGCCACAGAAGCGCCATCCAGCGGTGCCACCGTCACGACACGCGGCTCAAACCTCTCGGGAGCGGTCTTGATCCAGACGATTTGCTGATTCGATGGGTTCTTCATCAGGGCGACCGCCGGAACCGAAATTCCCTTGACTTGGCTGCGCGTCTGCACGATCACCCGAACTGGCTGACCCACGGCCAACTGGTTCAAACCTTCGCCTTGGGCCTTGAAGCTGATCGGCAGGACCTGGTCGCGAAGGCTGCGTGCCGCGCCCACAAAGGTCAGCGCGACCTTGCCGCTGCCGACCGGGATGTAGGCACCGGCGATGTCATTGGCCACCGATGCGTCATAGGCCAGGGCTTCGATCCGCAGCTTTTGCGGATCGACCACCTCGAACACCAGCTCGCGTGCGTCGATGACCTGACCGGCCACCGCATGGGCCGAGGCAATCACGCCGGTGGCCGGTGCGAGCAGTGCCTCCCGACCCGACAGCCCGCCGCCCACCGCCTGAGCGCGCTCGCCGAGGCTCGCGGCCTCGCTCTCCAGCGCTTCGATGTCCTTGCGCGGCACAGTGTCGGCAAGATCTCGCATACGCGCCAGACGCTTTTCAGCCAGGGTTCGGGCGGCACGCAGCTCGGCCAGCTGGGCCTGCTGGTTGGCGCGCTCCAGGCTGCCTGCCGAGGGCAGCACATAGGCCAGGATCTCGCCCTTGCGCACCGCCTGTCCGACCGAGGGCAGGCCGCGCGGACCGGGCTCCAAACGGCCGGCCGCCATGGCTTGCACCTTGCCGCCTGCGTTCGGGTCCATCTGGACCTGGCCATTCAGTTCCAGACCGCGCGGTAGCGATTGCTCCGTGCCAGTCAGTGTGCGGACGCCGATCTGGCGCTGTGCCGGTTTGGGCAGGAACACACTGCCATCGGGCAGGCGTTGAGGCCCGTTAGAGTTTGTGGCCGCAGGCGCATCGCCATGGTCATGGCCATCACCTGCAAATGCCGGCATCACGCCCAGGAACAGCGCTGTAGCCAGCGCGCAGACCGTGAGGCCGTGGTTCAGATTCAAGCGCTTCATGCTGCAGCTCCGGTACGCGATGCCCGACCGCCCAAGAAGCGACGCGCGAGAAAGCCCAGTAAAAGCAAAGCTGCCAGGCCAGCACTACCCCAGAGCGCCCACTCCTTCCAACCATGCACATGGGCCTCTTCGGCATGGGCCTCTTCGTGGATGTCGAGCTCGCCGGCCAGCAGGTCGGACTCGCTGGCGGTGGATACGGTCACCGTGACAGGCGTAACGCCGGCCTTGGGCGCTTCGGCGAGCGTGAGCTCGAATTCACCTTCGCCGTGCGCCTTGGGGCTGAGCTTGCGCCCGCCCAGCTCCAGTTCCAGCTTGGCATCCTTGACCGGCGCATTGCTGGCTGCGTGGTCGAGGTACAGGGTCAGTTGCTTGCCGTTGAGAACGCCGACCAGCTCGAACAGCTCGGAGCCGGCGGAGAAACGGGGCAACGCTGAACCCGCGGCAGCAGCCGGGGCCTCGCCGTGGTCATGGCCTTCGCCGGCTTGTGCGGGCATGGTGGCCATCCAGAGGGCACCCAGCAGCAGGCCGGCAGCCAGCGGGCGGGCGATGGCATGCATCGCCAAGGGGGGAGCGAGGGTCATGTCTTGCTTCCTGAAAGATATGGGGCTGTTCATTGCGGCAGCAGGCCCAAGGCCTGGTTGAGGGCCGAGATGGCCTGGTTCACGTTCAGCCGGGCCAGGGTCGACTGGCGTTCGGCCTCGAAGGCCTCTAGTTCGACACGCAGGCGGCTGGGCAGGTCGGTCTCGCCGGCACGGAAGGATTTCTCGATGAAGCCACGGGTCTCGCGGGCCAGCGCGGCCCGACGGTTCGCCGCTTCGGCGGACGCCTGCGCGGCTACAAGCCTTGCTTTTGCCCCGGCCAGCTCACCGGAGAGGCGCTGGCGCTCAAGGGTCAGCTGGGTCTGGGCTTCGATCAGTTCGGCGCCAGCCGTGGCGCGCTTGGCCTGGTTGTTGCCACTGGAGCCGAGCGGAAAGCGCAGCCCCAGCGTGAACGTCTGGCCGTAGCGCTCCCCGAAGGCGCCACGGTCCCGGGTGCTGGCCAGCGTCAGCTCGGGGTTGGCGCGCTGCTGGACACCGGCCAGATCGCGGGCCCGTTCGGCCCTCAGCGCGCGGTCGCTCAGCTCGCGCAGCGCGGGGTGGTTTGGCGTGGCTTCGGTGTCGTCGGGCACCACGGTGGCAGCGGCTTCCGGTGCGTCGATCAGCCCCTGGGCTGGCGCCTCGGCCGTCAAGATCCGCAGCGCCTGCTCGGCCTGGATCTGCGCGGCCTGGCTGGCTGCCAGTTCGGCCTGGGCGGCGGCCAGGGCGCCGTCGGCCTGGTGCTGGTCGGCTTTGGCCAGGTCGCCGGCTGCCACGCGCCGCGCGACATCCCGTGCCAACTGCGCAGCGCTGTCCTGTCGGGTGCGAGCCAGGCCGACTTCGACCCGCGCGCGATGCAGGGCCCACCAAGCATCTCGGAGCGTGCCCGCGAGCCGCCACTGCGTGGCGGCAGTGCGGCTATCCACCGCGCCGGCCTCGGCATCCGCCAGAGCCAGACTGCGGCTGCGCTCACCGGGCAACCACAGCGGCACGGCCACGCCGATCTCCAACTCGCGACTGCCTTCATTGCGGTTGAGGCGATCCGTCTTGGTGGAGATCTCCAGCGACGGGGGCTCCGCCGTCCAGCTTTGCGCCGCAGCCTTGCGACCCTCTGCGGCCTGTTTGTGGAGATCGCTGCTGGCCGCTTCAGGCTGGCGCACCCAAGCCGCGTCTAAGGCTTGCTTGAGTGTCGTGATGGCGGGCGCCTGGGCCATGGCGCCTGTAGCAGCCGTACCTAAGGCGAGCAGGATGGCGCACAGACAAGGCAAATTTGCGCGCGGGCGCAGAGCCGCAGGTGCGGTCTGAAAAAGAAAATGCATGGTGTCCTCGTCGGCAGCGGCTTGGTGGCCGCTGCGGTGTCAGCTGTGTTGCTGGCGAGGAAGGCGATGCCGCAGGCAAAACCCTTTTGCACGTATCCCGCCGCCTGGGGCAGCCGGAACCTTGCCTCGCCGCTAATCAGGCGAGGCGGACGTGTGGTGGACGAATCAGGCGTTCGGGGACGCCGGTGGTGACTGAACGCTGGTAGGGCGTGAACGCCGAGAGCGGCGCCTGCACACCCATGACGACGGCGGGCGGCATCATCAACCCAGGCACGGCAGCGTGGCAGGTGGCGCAATCGGCATGGACGCCGGACTCGCTCTGCACCCCGTCGTCAGCGGCAGCATCGCTGGCTGAGCTCACACTTGTCGTGTGATCGTGCCGATGCTCGTGATGGCCAAAGTGATTGGCATGGACACTCGTTTCGTGCCTGCAGATGCTGGCAGCGGCTGCCCATGTCCATTGGACGGGCAGGAGCATCAGCAAGAGGACCAGCACGATACGTTGCATGGAGCGGGAGTGTAGCGAAAGCGCCGTGCGGCGCAGCAAATTCCTGGAATGACCTGACCCCTTTTGGGCAAGTGCATCACGACTCTAAGGTGCGGGACCGGACAGGCGCCCGACGCCAAGATGACAAACTCGTAATGTTCGCTGTCTGGCGCAGGCCGCAGAATCAGGCCATGAAGCTACTGGTGATCGAAGACGAGATCAAGCTCGCCGAATACTTGCGCAAGGGTCTGGGTGAGGAAGGCTACGTGGTCGACGTGGCGCACAGCGGCATCGACGGCCTGCACATGGCGACCGAGGCCGACTATGATTTGCTGGTCCTCGACGGCATGCTGCCAGGCATCGACGGTCTGGCCGTGCTGGCGGCCCTGCGTCAGAGCAAGCAGACGCCCGTGCTGATGCTGACTGCCCGCGGCCAAATCGAGGACCGCGTCCGGGGCCTGCAGAGCGGAGCCGACGACTATCTGGTCAAGCCTTTCGCATTTTCGGAGCTGGTGGCCCGCATCCAGGTCTTGCTCCGGCGCGCGGGCGGCTCTCGCAGCGGCGGCGAGCCGACCATGCTGAAGGTGGCCGATCTGGAAGTCGACCTGATCCGCCGCAAGGCCACGCGCGCAGGCCAGCGGCTGGACCTGACCGCCAAGGAGTTCAACCTGCTGAGCCTGCTGCTGCGCCGTCAGGGCGAGGTGTTGTCGCGTACCGAACTGGCCGAGCAGGTATGGGACATGAACTTTGACAGCGAGACCAATGTGGTGGAGGTGGCTGTCCGGCGTCTGCGCGGGAAGCTGGACCAGCCCTTTGAACGGCCGCTGCTCCACACGGTGCGGGGGATGGGCTATGTGCTGGAGGCCAGAGAGTCGTGAGCGAGGCCGCAACGACCGCCAGTCTGCGTGGCCGGCTGTCGCGTTGGCTGGCGCTGCAGACCATGCTGGGCCTGGGGCTGGTGTGTGCGGCGGTTTATGTGGTCATCGCGCTCACGCTGTCGCAACGGCAGGACGACACGCTGACGCAGAAGCAGGCTGCGGTGGAGCACCTGCTCACTGAGGGGCGCGGTGCCCATGACTTGGCTGGCGTGCGTCACCTGCTGAAGGACTTTCTGGCCGGGCATGACGAGCTGTCTCTGCGCCTGGTCAATGGCGAGGGCCAGAGCATCTTCGAAACCGCTGCGCGCCAACCACCCCTGGCCGACAGCAAGCGCAGGGTCTTCGACATTCGTCTGCCGCCGGATGCGGGAGGCTCGGCCCACGCCGTGCTGGTGCTTGACAGACGTACCGACGAGGCCTTGCTGGCCCGGCTGGCCTGGACGCTGACACTGGCAGCGCTGGCGGGTGCACTGGCGGTGTCCGTCGGGGGCTTCATGCTGGTCCGCCTTGGCTTGGCCCCCTTGCACAAGCTGGTGGCGCAGACCCGGCAGGTGACGGCGACAGACCTGGAGCGTCGCCTTGACGGCGCCGGACAGGCCGACGAGCTGCAACCGCTGATCCGGCAGTTCAATGAGCTGCTGGATCGCCTCTCGGTGGCCTACAAGCAGATGGAGGCTTTCAATGCCGATGTGGCCCACGAGCTGAACACGCCGCTGGCCACGCTGATCAGCAGTTGCGAACTGGCCCTGCGCAAGCCGCGAAACCCGGAGGAACTGCGCGAAGCGCTGGGATCGAATCTCGAAGACTTGCACCGCCTGGCCAGCATCGTCGGCGACATGCTCTTTCTTTCCAGCGCCGACCGAGGTGTGCCGGCCCGACGCGCCTGGACGCTCAGCCTGGGAATGCTGGCCGTGGAGGTCCTAGAGTTCCACGAGGCGGCGCTGCTCGATACGGGGCTCAGGGCCGAAGTGTTAGGAGACGCCGCAGCCGCGGTGGATGTCCGGCTGCTGCGACGCGCGCTCTCCAATCTTCTGGGCAATGCCACCCGATACGCATCTGCCGGCTCAGCTGTGCTGATTCATATCGAGCGCCAGCAGGCCGGCGGCGTGCGCATCACCGTGCAAAACGAGGGACCGACGATTGAAGCAGAGCATCTGCCCAGGCTCTTCGACAGGTTCTACAGGGCCGACCCCTCCCGCAGCCACGCGGACCGCAACCATGGCCTGGGACTGTCCATCGTCGCGGCCATCGCGCGCATGCATGGCGGCCATGCTTTCGCGGAGTCAGCGGATGGCGTGACCCGCATCGGACTGGTCCTGCTCGACAACGAGGACACTTCCCGGCCCGGTTGATTGGGCCGGAGCCGGAGCAGCTTGGCGGATGCCAGCGACGTTGCCGTTCATCCGCTGGCGGATGACGTTCTGGAACAGCAAGCGTTTGAGGCCCCTCACGTTGACACCATGGCGGGCGTAGAACTCGTCGGGACTGTCGAACACGCCGAAGTCCTGGTTGATGCCATCCTTCTGAATGAAGGTGTCACCGCCGTTCCAGTCGACTTGCGGGCATTGCAAGTCTGGCGTGGCCGCACCGTAGCCGCAGAATGCGCCGCGGTGCCCGGCGAAGCGCAGTTGCAACGCCCCCAGGTAGGCCTTGTCCAGGATGAAGCCTTCCAGCCGGGCCCAGCGTTCACCAGTCCAGACCTCGACCCAGCTGTGGATGATGTTGCGCGGCGCCAGCCAGTACGCCAGCCCGGTGATAGCGCCGCGCTGCAACTGCTTGTCAATGGTGAAACCATGGAAGCGGCAGGGAATGCCCAGCGCGCGCAGCAGGGCCATCATCAGCGTGCTCTTGGTGTTGCACTGGCCGTATCCATCGGCGAGTACCTCGGAGGCCTTGAGGTCGTCGTCGCGGTTGTAGCCGAACGCGATTTCGTCGCGGACAAAGGCATAGGCTGCGGCGATACGCCCGTGCTCGGTCAGTTGCTGCCAGCCGCGCCCTTGTACCAAGGCAGCCATGCTCGGGTGGCTGAAGTCGAGCAAGCCGGTCGCGGCCAGTGCGCGCATCCGCTCAGCGCCCGCCGGGGCAAGCGCGGGAAGCTCGGGAATGTCGATCACGAGGGCTCCTTGCTGCGCAGCAATCGCAGGCCGTTGAATACCACCAGCAAGCTGGCGCCCATGTCCGCGAAGACCGCCATCCACATGCTGGCATTGCCGAACACCGCAGCAACCAGGAAGATCGCCTTGATCCCCAGGGCCAGGCTGATGTTCTGCCAGAGCACCGCATGCGTGCGGCGCGACAGGCGGATGGTCTCGGGCAGGCGCTGCAGGTCGTCGTTCATGACCACCACATCGGCGGCTTCCATCGCCGTGTGGGTGCCGGCGCCGCCCATCGCAAAACCGATGTCGGCCTTGGCCAGCGCCGGTGCGTCGTTGACACCGTCGCCGGTCATCGCCGTGGGGCCGTAGCGGGTCTGCATCTCGCCGATGGCGTTGAGCTTGTCCTGCGGTAACAGATTGCCACGCACCTGCTCAATGCCCGCCTCGCGGGCGATGGCCTCGGCCGTGGCCTGGTTGTCGCCGGTCAGCATCACCGGCGTCACGCCCAAAGCCAACAACTCGGCGACGGCGGCCTGCGACGACGGCTTGATCGTGTCGGCCACCGCGAACAGGGCCAGCACGCCGGCATCGTCGGCCAGCATCGTGACGGTGCGACCGGCCTGCTCATGCTGCTTCAGCAGCGCCTCGATGGCCGGCGAGCACTGGTCGCGTTCCTCGACCCAGCGGTGATTGCCCAGCACATAGGACACCTGGTCCAGCCGCGCCTGCACCCCACGGCCGACGACGGCCTCGAACCCATCCACTTCGCCTGCGCTGGCTTCCGTTGCCAGGCCGGCGGCGATCGCCTTGGAGACCGGATGGTCGGAGCGGCCGGCAATGCTCAGCGCTGCGCGCGCGACCACGGCGCGGTCGGTACCGTCGCGCACGATCTGAACATCCACGAGCTTGGGCTTGCCTTCAGTAATGGTGCCGGTCTTGTCCAGGGCAACGGCCTTGAGGGTCCGAGCCTGCTCCAGATAGACGCCCCCCTTGACCAGGATGCCGCGCCGGGCGGCGGCCGCAAGGCCGCTCACCACCGTCACCGGGGTCGAGATCACCAGGGCGCAGGGACAGGCGATGACCAGGAGCACCAGGGCCTTATAGACGGCCTCCATCCAGGTCCAGCCCATCAACCAAGGCATCAGCAAGGCGACACCCAAGGCGAGCACGAACACGCCCGGCGTGTAGATGGCGGCGAAACGATCGACAAAGCGCTGGGTGGGCGCACGGGTGGCCTGCGCCTCCTCAACCGCATGGATGATGCGCGCCAAGGTACTGTCGGTCGCCAATGCGGTCACCCGGAACTCCAGGGCTGCATTCTGGTTGATGGTGCCGGCAAAGACCTCGTCACCGACACCTTTGTCGACAGGGACGCTCTCGCCGGTGACCGGCGCCTGGTCAATGGCGCTGGCACCAGCGGTCACCATGCCATCCAATGGAACGCGTTCACCGGGGCGCAGGCGCACGATGGCACCGACCTCCACGGCGGCGGTCGGCATGCGCTGCCACTGACCATCCGCCTGCTGCACCTCGGCATCCTGAGGCGCCAGATCCAGCAAGCTCTTGATGGCGTTGCGGGCCCGGTCCACGGCCCGGGCCTCGATCAGTTCGGCAATGGCATAGAGGGCCATCACCATGGCAGCTTCCGGCCATTGGCCGATCACGAAGGCGCCGGTCACCGCCACGGTCATCAGCGCATTGATGTTCAAGCGCCCCGCCTTGAGAGCCAGCAGCCCCTTTTGATAGGTACCGAATCCGGCCAGGTAGATGGCCAGAACCGCCAGCAGCATCTGCACGCCCTTGAGCAAGGCCGTCTCCGGCGCAAAGAAGGCCACGGCCTCGGCGGCAATGGCGAAGGCCAGGGCGCCGATCAGACGGGGCAAGCCCGATTCCACATGCGCATGATCATGATCGACACCTTGCTCGCGCCCGCCCGCGGCCTCGGCCGTCGGCTCGGTCAGAAGTTGCGGTTTGTAGCCAATGCGCTCGATCGCTGCAATCGCAGCCGTCAGATCGGCCGGTTCGGCGGCCAGCGAGACCGTCCGTTGCCCCAGGTCAAAGCGCAGTTGCTTCACACCAGCAATGGGCTCCAGGGCGCGGCGGATCTCAGACTCCTCGGACGAGCAGTCCATATTGGCGATGCGGTAGCGATGCAGCCCGGCTTGTGCAGGCGTTGGCGCTGGCATAGACGGTGCGGGTGCCGGAGTGATCGAGACCGACCCGCAGACCGAGCCGCAACAAGAAGCCGCCGGTGTGTCGTCGGGAGCGGGAGAGGTGTGCAGGGTCTTGTCCATGGCTGAATTAAAAACCCTGTAGTCGGTGTAGAGTCAAGCGCAAGCGCACAAATTCGAGCCAAACCATGAAAATCGGTGAACTGGCGGTGGCGACAGCCACGCAGATCGAGACGATCCGCTTCTACGAACGCGAAGGGCTGATCCCGACGCCTGGGCGCAGCACGGGCAACTACCGTTTGTACGACGACAGCCATGTGCAACGACTGATCTTCATCCGGCGCTGTCGGGGCTTGGACATGGCGCTGGACGAGATTCGCACGCTGCTGCGCTTCACCGACCGCCCTGGAGCCGACTGCGGCGAGGTGAACCAGGTGCTGGACGACCACATCGGGCATGTGGCGGCGCGGATCAAGGAGTTGCGTGCGCTGGAGACAGAACTCAGGAATTTGCGTTCCCGTTGTCAGTCCACCAGCCCCGGACAGGCCTGTGCGATCCTGCAAGAGCTGAATCACCCGCAGGCCGGCCAACTGGCACCGCTGCCTGCGTCTGAGGTTCATACCCATGTGGGGGCGGTACACCGGCGCAAAGCCGGCACCCATGCATGAGATTGGTCCGGGCTGATGCGATGGAGATCAGTTGCGCTCGCCATCATTGCGCGCGACATAGACCTTCAGCGGCTTGCTGCTGAAGCCTGCCGGGGCAATGGCCTGCAGGTCCACCACACGGTGGCCGACCACGTCGAATTTCCAGCTGAAGCTCTTGTCGCCATTGCGGAAAGTGACAGTTTCGCCGCAATCGATGTTGAGTGTGTTCGCGGTGCCGACATCGACGACCCTGGCGGTTTGCGATGCGGAGGCAACGGCGCCATAGACAGACTTGCCATTGGCCAGAGTAGAGGTATTCATGGCAGCGCTCGCCACGGTTGCCGACAAGGCCAAGCCGAGAGCGAGGGCAGCGTGGGTGAAGGAACGGTTCATGTTTGACTCCTGACTAGTTAAGACGATCGGCACATCGTTGTGATGTGCTTCAGCGATTCATCTTGACCATGACTTTAGGAGTCAACCTCCGACGGCAAGCACACGGCTTGATTACATCTTTGTCATGACACAGTGGGGGCCGCGGCGATCCGGCTGCGTCCGCAGTACCTTCGAAAGCGGTCATCGCAGCTGACATGTCAACAGAACAGCCGATGACGGCTTCTTGGCCCGGACCGTGAACGCGGTGACCTGCCTTGGATGACGGCAGCCGCTGCCGTGGCGACCGTGAACCGTGGAGTTGTATTTCGGCTTTGGGCACTTTGCTGACAGCCAACGTAGCCGAGCGAGCGGCAGCAACCGCTGCTGAGCCGAAATCCACAGGCCTTTGGAAACAGAATGGGTACCGACCTTGGTTCAGATTTTGGGCTGATTCGCGCTACAAGACGGTCGTTGAGGCTCAACAGGGCCGCCGGCGTAAATTAGGTCTTCAACTGCAAATGTCTGGAACCGAGGAAACGGCCAGTATGGCGGCGCCATGTTGAGGGTCACGAATGCACCTGAACGCGCCACCTCTACGCACGGATATTCAGGCTTCCGCCCTCGAACAAGATAGATTCGCCGAGTCCTGCTCATGCATTGAGTTTCGTCCGTCCGCGCACGATTTCAATACGGTCGCCCGAACCCGAGGACAGCGCCGCCCTCGTTAACCGAAAACGGTCGGCAAGAGGGTGCCGAGTGTCAAGTCACGCGCTAGTGAAAGTCCCTGCTCGTCGTCTCCATCTCCTCCAGCTGCGCAATCAAGTCTTCAAGCTTGCCCGCAATGAGGCTGCACGCGCCATCCTGCCGCTGCTACGTCCCATGCACCGCCAGTAGCCTTGGCCGATCAGGTGCAACGACTTGTGCAACGCAGTCAGCATAGCCAGTGCGAGCACAGTGCCTGCCCAGGGGCAGGCTGCGCGTTTTGCGACGGGGAGGGCGAACTGGAGTCGACCATAGACGGGTCGTCCCAGAGGGCGGGCGGGTGCATGGGCTTGCAAGAAGTACTGTATGAACGTACAGTTTATGCAAGCCGTTGAATTATGCAGCTGAAGGCGGCCATCAATCCGAGGAGTGCGAGATGTTGCTCAATATGAATGATCCGGAAAGCATCCTGCGTTGGTGGCGGGTCTGGCCCGAGCGGCATGATGCCTACCTGGAGCACGTGCTCAAGTCGAGCCCGGAGTTCGCCCCCAGCATCAGGGTGGCACAGAGCCGCATTGCATCGAGCGCAGAACTCAGCGGGCTGCTCGCCAGTTCAGTGAGTGAGCGGCGAGAGCGTGTGGCGGCGATGGCGCTGGAAAAAATGAGCTCATCGGCGTACGAACTCCGGCGCGCGGCATTTGCCTGAGACAGTGCTGCTCTGGCGCCACCGGGCGCCACGGTTGACGTGGCCTGAAAGTTTGCAGTTGCTGAGCATTGATGCGTCAGCTTTGGGCCTCGCGGGACGACTGCAGGGGCCCTTTTTTGCACCTGATTAGCAAGCTGGCTCAGCAAAACCTAGAAATCGAGCGCCTTTCGAGCGCCTGAAATTTGCGACTTCATGGAAAGCCCTCTGGCGGAAACGTAGCCCCAGCAGTCGAAGCTTTTTCAAAGCTGAGCTTCATTGCCAATCAGGTTTTTGCAGGCTTGACCGGCAGCGCTCGGTCAAGGAGTCCCTCGGCACTCATGGCTCCTTGAAGGCGTCGCGCCCCAGCGTACTATTGCTCGCCGCTGCCTGGCGGTGCCATTGAGATACGCATGACTGAAGTGGATGTTGGAAGTCTTTCTTACGCAGAGATGGTTGCTCTGCGGGCAAAGCTGGACAGTGAGATTCAGGATAAGCGTGGCGAGGAGCTGAAGGTCTTGGCCGATGGGTTTGCCAGAAAGGTTCAAGCGGCCGGGTTCTCGGTCGCAGAAGCGGTGGAAGCTTTGCAGCCCTATGTAGATCCGGCAAGCCCTGGCAAGCGCGCTGCTCAGAACGCAACACTGAAGGTTCTCTACCGCGATCCGGCGGACCCAGCGAACACATGGAGCGGCCGCGGGCGAGCGGCAAGGTGGCTGGCCGACTACGAAGCCCAAGGGCGCAAGCGGGACGAGTTCAGGGTTGCGAGCACTTGAGGGACGAGGCCAAGCACACACTGCGCATGGGGTAGATGCGCTGGGCAATGGTCCAATGTGCGGTCATTGCAACAGCCCCTTCGTCTCCGCGTGCGCTTTCTTGTCTCCCAAACCTTCTCGTCTCTGGCAATTGTCTGCCTTGCTGCGTGGCATGTGCCCGCGAGCGCACGCTCGCTCGCCCAGGAGGTCTCCCAATTGCCGACCTCGTTTGCGCACTGCCCACAGTTCTTTGTGCAGCGGCAACCGCCTGCCGTTCCTCGCGGGCCCCGTCTTCGTGAGCTTTGCTATGACGGCTTCGCAGTGCTGCACAGCGGCGATAGGAAAACACCGGTCTATGTTGCCCACCGGCTGAACAAGCACGCTCTGAGCGGCATCAAGCGGCAAAGGTCCGACCGGTTCTTTGCGGATGCACGGTTGCCGCGTGCGGAGCGGGCCGAACTCGACGACTACAAGCGATCCGGCTACTCGCGCGGCCACATGGCACCCTCCGGCGACATGGTCACGGAAGAAGCGCTTGCCCAGTCCTTCTCGCTGGCCAACATGGTGCCCCAGTCGATACGACACAACTCGGGGCCCTGGTCCAAGATTGAGCAGGACACGCGCAAGTATGTGCAGCGTGCCAAGGGGGATGTCTATTTGATTACCGGCCCGGTGTTCGATTCAAGCAGCCCGCGGATCGGCGCCAACGGAGTGAGCGTTCCCAGCCATGTGTTTAAGCTGGTGTACGACAGCGACTCACGCCAGGCCTGGGCTCACTGGCAACGAAACAGGGATGATGAAGTCGCATCGAGGCCGATCAGCTATTCAGAGTTGGTGCGACGTACAGGTATCGAGTGGCTGCCGGTCGGGGCAACAAAGCCCTGAGTTCGAGTCCAGGGCGAGCGCGTGTTTTGACGCGCGCGCCCAGTACCCGAAGGGATGGATATGGCCGCTTCTGGCCTAGCGTTCGCGGGCGAGCAGCTGAGCGCGCTGGCTTTTGGGCCTATGCCACGGCAGGATGATGCATGGTCACCTCGTGAGAGGCTGCGCAGGTCGCCTCCCACTCTTCCCAGGTGGACTCCACGACCTCCAGACCTGCTATAGGTTGAACGTCGCTGGCGTGCTGGCCAGGCCGTCGGAGCTTTGCCAGCACCCGGCCAGCGATCTGACCCATGGACAGGCGTGCGGAAGGGACGTTTGTTTGAAAGCGTTGCATGGCGGTCTCCGTTGGCGTGGATGCAACTTTCGTCCACTGCGGACCGAACTTCTATCCCGCCTGGGTGGGCCTACCTTTGGGGGAGGCTATACGAGCGCACCAGCTTTCGGCAAATGTCCCGCCTCGACAATCGCTGTCTGTTCTAGGCTGGTTCCCGAAGTTCGGATCGCGGCGTTGAACGGCAGCACCGGCCGAAAGCGGTCCTTCGAAAGGTGTCAGCCCGAATGACCGCTCTGGGCAAAAACCTCTGCTCATCCTTAGTTTTGTGGATAAGCGCTGACGGTCCCAACACGGGGCCCACCAACGACCGCTTGGGCCTGCGGCCAACCTCAGCTATCGACCCAAAACGGCCAGTCACTCAATCAGCCCCTCAAAGGCAAGCATTAGATGCGAGCTGTCATACAACGCAAATGACCAATGACAGGACGTCGGCCTGACCAGCCACTGGACACCAAGGTGTTGAACGAGAGCAATGGTTCGCGCTGCCGCCGTTCAAACGCATATGGAAGCTCCTGTTTTCAAAAATCATGACGGAGGGAAACACACATTGACGAATGCATGTAATCATGTTTACACTCAATTTCGGCTGTATTTGACTGCGTGGTGAGAGTTCCACGTAGTTCGATATCGTCAGTGTCGTTAACCGGCGCAATCGAAAAGCGATGAAGTCATGGTTCAAAGGAATCCCGCATGACAAGGCAGCAATCAAACGGCTTCACCCTGATGGAAATTCTGGTGACGGTGGCGGTCATCGGCATTCTGGCGACAATCGCTTACCCGGTCTACCAGAACTATGTCACCCGTTCTCGCGTAGCTGAGGCCCTGGTGTTCGCCGATGCCGCCCGCACCCGGGTGGAAGTTGCGCTGGCCAACGGAGCACAACCGGCGACCGATCTGCTCGACAGCGGCGGCAAAAAGGTCGACATGATGACCGCACTGACGTGGAACCCGGGCAAGCCGGGCGCAGGCCTTGTGGGATACGTTCTTGCCGAGATGGACCTGCCCGGCCTCGGCCAGCGCAAGGTACTGGCGCTGGAGAAGCGCAGCAATGGCGACTGGCACTGCGTCGGCGCGGCACCCTATGCCGGTGCCGGGCAGGCGCTGGAAGTCGACAAACTACCGCCCAGCTGCCGCGACGGTGGCGCTGCACTGGCGAAAAGCGCGCCGCCTGCCACCAGTTGCCCTGCCGGTCAGGTAATGACGACGGCCACGGACAGCACCGGCACCTCCCGTCAAGTCTGCGCGCCACCACCAGCTCCAGCTCCAGCTCCAGCTCCAGCTCCAGCTCCAGCTCCAGCTCCGGCAGCGACTCCCGCACCAGCTCCGGCAGCGACTCCAGCTCCAGCTCCAGCGGCGACTCCCACACCAGCTCCGGCAGCGACGCCAGCACCGCGTCCGCAGCCAGGTCCCCAGGCACAAAAACCGACCATGGCCAATAACCCCTGCGCCCCGGGTGGCATCTGGGTACCTGACACCCCGCGGGTCAAGGATAAGTATGGACTAGATATGAGGCAGGCAGATCCTGACTTCAGCAAGGGGCCTGTCAGCGGCAGATGTGCCAATGTCGGTACTCGTCCAGCCGATTACTACGCCGATGTTCAATGCCACCAATGCACCGGCCCCGCACAAATTTGTGAGCAGATTCACTTTCCCACGACATGCAAGTGGCCGAACAACGTCTGCGGAATGCACATCACCAATCATCTGGATGGAACCAAGACCGTTATCCGCGGCTGTGCGAGCAACGAATTTAGTTACAGAGAGTGGTATCTAGGGACGTCCGATGAGGACAAGTGTGATGTCATCAAAAATAATGTGCATGTCGATTTCCAATGCTCCTTTGCGTGCACGAAAAAAGATTGCAACAGTGGTTTGAGACCGCCTGAAGATTCGCTTTGGCACCGAACAATGGATAACGACAAATGGGCTGAATATTAGCCGCTGAGGATGTCCACGTGAGCTCTCCGGACGACGATCTTGAGGCCTTGGGTCGGCTGGCCAGCGGGCGCCGGCTTGACGCGGGCAAGGGCGAGGGCAAACGTCGTCAGCCCGTGAAGCCCGACCGGGCGGGTGCGGCAGCCGAAAGCCTGGACGACATCGTGTCCGGGTTGGCGCAAGGACGCTCGGCCCCAGCGAGCCGGCCAACGGGGCAACACAGTGCCAAGGCGCCTGAACCCGTCGAGTCTCTGGAGCAGTTGCTGCCCGCACGTTCGGCAGAGCGGCGGCAAACCCAGCCCACCCGGCGCACGCCGGCGGCGGCAGTGTCGGCCGATGCCGAGAGCATCGAAAGCCTGGTTTTCTCGGGGGCGACCGGCAAGGTGCAGCCTTCCCACCAGCCTACGGTTGCGAAACGGGTCGCCCAGAAACCGATCGACCCGCCCGTCGACGAACTTGAGACTCTGCTGCGAGTGGCTGAAGAACCTGTCAGCCCTTCCCGTTTCCACCTGCCGCTGGGACAGATCATGCTTGCCGCGCTGTTGGCAGTGGTCGTGGCCTTTGCCATCTACCAGAACCAGCCGCGCAAAGCGAGCGCGCCCGACACGCTGGCCGGCCAGGTGGCGCAGCTCGCGTCGGCGGTGGATGTCTATTACGAAAAGAACAGAAGCCTTCCCCGGACCCTCGGCGAGCTGGAGGCGTTTCCCAAGAATGCCATCGAGTGGCCCATTGACCAGTATGGCGTGCGCTTGCTTGATCAAAGCACGGAGTATTTCTTTGACGGCACGTCGGGTTACGACTACGTCATCGTTGGCCGTCAGGGCGAGGAAGCCTGGGCCTTTGCCAAAGGGCAAACACCTGAGCCCGTGAAGGTTCCGGCACACTGACCCGATGCTGAATCAAAAGGACTCCCTCAAGGCGGAGGTGCTTCAGGCGGCCAGGATGCTCTTCATGGAACATGGCTACGAGGCGGTCGGCATGCGCGATATTGCCGGGGCCGTAGGCAAGCAGCCGCTGCAGTTGTATCGACTCAAGCTGTCGAAGGCTGACATCCTGGCCGAGGTGATCATTGCGTTGAACCAGGAGCAGATCGCGCAGCTGCCGGATTTGTGCAACCGCGTGCAGGGAGAGTCCTTGCATGAACGCTGTTGCGCATACCTGCGCGAACTCTATGCAATTGACATTCACAACCTGCCGATTCGTTCGGTCGGTGCCGCTTTCGGGTGGATGTGGAACACCCGCTACGAGCAACAGATCGTCGCCCAGGTCATGCAACTGTTGCAGCCGATCATCGACTGGATGAAAGCGGCCGGGCTGCAAGGAATCGAAGCTCGAGCGCATGGCATCTGGTCAATTTACTACGTGGGCTACAGGCGGGCAGTCCTTCATGGAGGCACTGCCGAGGAATGCATTGGGGAAATTTCCCCCGTGCTAGAAATTCTGCTTGGAGAGAAGTCGACGTGAAATCCTTGCCAAACTGGCCGGCCATGATGGCTGCGATTGCCGCCTGCCTCCTGATCGCCGGGTGCTCGACAGTTCGTTACGAATATTTCCCGCAGGCCAGCGAGCAGGGCCGGATGTGCATCACGCAGCGCCAGGGCATTCGCGAGGTGTGCTGAGGTAACGAAATCAATCGTATGCAATCTGAGTGCTATGCCTGTGTACAGCGCAGCGAGAATGTGTTCCGGATTGGCTGCGTAATGCCAATAACCGGGACGAGGCCAAAAGTGCTATCAACTCGCTTGCAACGTTTATGAGAACACTCGGCACTGCGACGAGGATTTTCGGCAGTGCTTCGTCGGCTGCGGCGGCACCATCAATGTCATCAAAGAGGAATAGAGGAGAGGCACCATGAGAGTTTTTGCCCTGATTTCGCTGTTGACCGTAACAGTCTCGGCGCATGCCGCCGGCCTCGACTACTACAAGGAAGGTGCCATCTGTGACAGGAAGGCCGGTTTCTGTGCCGACCGGATGGGGGTTTCGCTGGCACTGACCAAGATGTACCTGGGCGGAAAAGCCGAGCAGAAGTTGATGGACCAGATCAACAAGGTGGGTTCGGAATACTTCAATCCGACGATATTCACCATGAGTGGTGGTCTGACCTGCGACACGAAGCTAAAGACCTGCTGGACCAACCGCTATGACAAGAAGGTGGATGTCAAGGCAACCCAAACCCTGTTCGGCAAATAAGCCTCTGACAGCCAAACCACACACCGGGAGTACACAAATTGTCTGAAACCAGCCATTGGCTCGAAAAAGCCGCCCGGACGCAGTATCCAGGTGTTGTCATCCCGCCGGGCGTGGAGGTATCCCCGGTCTTGAGCGAAGCCTGGCGGCAGGTGGCTGCCATTTTCCAGATCAGCCCTGCGGAACTGGCTTCATGTGTTGCTCAGGCGTTCGGCCTGCAACTCGGCAGCATTGCGGAATTTCAGCCTGGCGACGTCACCGTACTTCCGGAACGACTCTGCCGCGAAATGCGCATTGTCCAACTGTGGCTGGACGAGAAAACCGCGTGCATCGGCATTGCCGATCCCAGGCTCTCGGAAGATCAGTGGAGTAGCCTGCGCTTTGTCCTTAGGCGCACTGTCCAACTGGCCGTCCTGCCGCCGGACGACATTGACACTTGCCTGACCCGCCAGTTCTCCGCATCGGGTGACGGGCGTTTCGACAGGACGCACGTCATCGATCTTTTAGCGGGAACGCAGGCCAACGAAACCTCGAAAGTCGTCAAGCTGGCCTGTGCTCTTCTACGCAAGGCGATCGACAGCAATACGTCAGATGTTCATGTCCATCCTTTCGTCGGCGGCGGCGTGGTCCGCTTTCGCATCGACGGGCAACTGCGGCGCATCACGACCCTTCCCATGGAGACCCTGCAGGCCCTCTCGCGCTACTTCAAGGCGCAGGCGGGACTTGAGCCCAATCCGCTCAAGCCACAGGATGGCCGACTGCGGCTGGCCTACGGCCGACGTGAAATCGATGTCCGCCTGTCCATTCTGCCGGCCTATGACGGAGACCGGATCGTCTGTCGACTGCTCGACCAGAGCCGCAACTTTTCGTTGCAGCAGAGCCGTTTCTCGACCGGCGATCAGCAAGCCCTGCGCCGCATGACGAACAACAGTGCGGGCATCGTGCTGCTGACCGGACCCACGGGCTCGGGCAAGACCTCGACGCTCTATGCCTTGCTCGCCGAGTTGAACATGGTCGACTTCAACATCATGACCATCGAGGATCCGGTCGAATACGTCCTGCCGGGCATCTCTCAGGTCCAGGTCAATGAAAAGCAGGGCCTGTCCTTCGCCGATGCCTTGCGTTCCATCTTGCGGCAGGACCCGGACATCGTTCTGGTCGGTGAAATCCGTGACGGTGAAACGGCGCGCATCGCCGCGCAAGCGGCGCTGACCGGCCATCTCGTCCTGTCCACCCTTCACACCAATGATGCCCTAGGTACTTTGCCGCGCCTTCTCGATTTGGGATTGGATCGCAGCGTTCTCGCCGATGCACTGATGGGTGCGGTGTCGCAGCGGCTGGTTCGGCGTTTGTGCGAGACCTGCCGCCAACCGGCGCAAGCACCGTACTTGCCCGGCGAAGCCGAGTTTCACCGCCTGACCGGCGAATTTCCTTCCTATCGCCCCGGTGGGTGCCAGGCATGCAGTTTCACCGGCTACAAGGGGCGACTGCCGATCATCGAAAGCGTGGAAATCTCGCCCGCCCTGCGCCAGGCGATCGTCACTGGTGAGCAACGGGTCAATGAACTCAAGCGCATCGCCGGTGGTCAGCGGCGTTCCATGGCCGCCAGCGCCAAAGACTGGATCGTCTCAGGCCAGACCACCCCGTCCGAGGTGCAGTATGTGCTGGGCATCAGCTTCTGGCGAGAACTGGCCGAGGAGCACGGATTCAGTCCCGAGACACTCAGTGCCAACCTGGCGCAGGTCGCGCGGCCCGGCCAACGCATGAAGATTCTTGTCCTGTCGAAGGAAAAATCGCTGGGCAACAGGTTGACGACTGGGCTGAGCTACGCCGTCGAGACGGTCGATGGCGAAGAAGCGGCAAATGACTATCTGCAACGACAGCACGACGTGATTGGCCTGGTCATCGATACCGCACTGGCCGAAGATCCTCCGGAAAGCTGGCTGACCCGCCTGCGCACCAGGCTGGCGTGGAGCGGGCTGCCCACGCTCTTCGTGACCCGCCCTGAACAGACGGCCCTGAGAGCCCTGCTTGACCAGTTCGCTGCCCCCTGCGTTGAAATGGATGAGCAACAGCCGCAGGCCATGCAGGAGGCGCTGACCCGGGTTCTGCAGGGGCAACACTGATTTGCCAGGTGCTCCGATCGAGAGCCTGCAGTAGAGCCATTGCAAAGATGAGAGTCTGTTGTTGGTCGGGGCTGGCTGTCGCTCGAAGTGGTGAGCCTGACTCGACGCCTGAACCACAGGTAACCCGGGAATTGCCGCCTGCCGGCGAGCTCGGGTCCGCTGTAAGCTTTGACCGAGTAGTTTGAATTGGTGTTCCGAAGGGTTTTAGAGCACAGCAGTCATTCAAGTGACGGCTATCTTGAGAACACGAACTTCCGCTCCTGGCCGACAGCTGCATCTCGCGGCACCACCGCATAGTTGACCTTCAGCGCCCGCAACAGCTGCAGGCCAGAGTTGATGTAAGACAAGGACGCCATTCGCGCGACGGCGCATCTTGTCAGGCCCTCAACTCGATGGGAGACCATCATGGGATCTGCAGCCAATGCGGCTCATCGCGAGCCATGGAACAAGGGCAAGATCGTCGGCCAGAAGGCACCGTTCAAGCTCAAGGACATCTGGGCGCTCCGCGTACGCCTTCAAATGGAAGACCGAGTCCGGGAACTTGCTCTCTTCAACCTGGGCATTGACAGCAAGCTACGAGGTTGCGACCTCGTCAGCCTGAAGGTCCGGGACGTTTGCCACGGAGACCAAGTCGCATCCCGCGCCATGGTGATGCAGCACAAAACCCAGCGCCCGGTGCAATTTGAAATCACACCGGGTACTCGCGACGCGCTGTACAAGTGGATCAAGTTGGCGGGGTTGAAGTCTGACGACTTCCTGTTCCCCAGCCGCATCCATGACTCTCCGCACCTGGGCACGCGACAGTACGCGCGGATCCTCGAAGGCTGGGTGCAGGAACTCGGCCTGGATCCCGCTGACTACGGCACGCACTCGATGCGGCGGACCAAGGCGACCTTGATCTATCGACGCACGAAGAATCTGCGCGCCGTCCAGCTGTTGCTTGGGCATTCCAAGCTGGAGTCCACAGTGCGATACCTGGGCATCGAGGTCGACGACGCCCTCGAGATATCTGAACAGACTGAAATCTGATTGGGAACCGCTTGGTACCGCTCGGCCGGTCCCGCCGGCTGGGCGGGTTTGCCGCTGTCGGCGCAGTCTGGACGACCGCTTTCAAGCGCATTCGAGAACCTCGGCCGCCGACCAGATCCGGTCATTCAGGCGGCCAGACTGAGTGGCAGCAAAGTGCCCAAAGCGGAAATCCGTCGAATTTCAGCAATAGGCTGATCTGAGCCATTCCTGCATGGTTCTACGAGTGACTGCTCCGGACATAAACGACCTTGCCATGCCGATGGTGCGGACGCCGCCACCGAAACCAGAAGGCCGCGAGCGCTTATGCGCCTGGTCCTCGTATTCGTTGGGGTGGTTCGCCGAGTCTGTGTTCTGGTCGGACGCCGGGTCTCTACCCCGGCGCGCGTCAAGGTAGTTGTCGCCTCAGTCACGCAGCCTGCTGCTGAGTATGAGGAGCGGCGGAGGCCATGTTGACTATGGCCTCGCGCTCGGGGTTGAGGGTCACCGCACCGACCTGCGACCAGTCTCGGGTGTTGCCGGACCAGCGCGCCGGGTGGCGCTGTTTGGCCTGGAGATACAGCGCGTGGCGCGCCGCCAGGATCTCGTGGTCCCGACCGTCATGGCGCTGCGCCGGGCTCACGTAGCCGATGCCACTGTGCCGATGATCGACGTTGTACCAACGCACGAATTCGGCCGCCCAAGCTCTGGCCTCGGCAAGATCGGCGAAGCCCTGGGTCGGGAACTCCGGCCGGTACTTGGCGGTCCGGAACAAGGACTCGGCATAGGCGTTGTCGTCGCTCACGCGGGGCCGCGAGTACGAGGGCTTGATGCCCAGCCAGTTGAGCATGGCCAGCACCGTCGTGGACTTGAGCGTGGAGCCGTTGTCGCCATGCCGCACGGGCCTGGTTTCTCGCGTGGCAATGCCTTCCGCCAGCGCTGTGCGGCGCACCAAATGCACGGCATGGTCGGAGTCATCACGGTCGTGCACCTCGGCCCCCACGATCTTGCGGCTGTACAGGTCCAGGATCAGGTACAGATGGAACCAGCGGCCCGTCACCTGGGCCGGCAGGTAGGTCATGTCCCAGCACCAGACTTGACCGGGGGCGCAGGCGATGTGCGTGGTCGGTGCTCGCGAGGTCTTGGGGGCCTTGGCGCGGCCGCGTCGTGCGTTCTGCCCATGCTCGCGCAGCACGCGGGCCATGCTGGATTCGCTGCCCAGGTAGACGCCCTCATCGGCCAGCATGGGCACGATGCGCGCCGGCGGCACCGACGCGAAGCGCGGCTCGTTGGCCGCGGCCAGCAGCGCGGCGCGCTCGGCCGGGCTCAAGGCATGGCTTGGCAGTGGGCGCACGGCCCGAGGCCGGCCATCGCCTTCGCAGAGCCCCTTGCCGGCCTTCCAGCGCTGCAAGGTGCGCAGCTCGATGCCTGCGATCTCGCAGGCCGGCCGCAGCCGCGCTCCAGCCGCATGCGCGGCGTTGATGTCTCGAGCCAAGGCTTGGCGATCCTCGAGGCCGATCATTCGTCCTCGCCCTTGTTGAAGATCGCCGCGACTTTTTTTGACAGCACCAGCAAGGCGGCCGTCTCGGCCAGCGCCCGGTCCTTGCGCAGCAGGTCGCGTTCGAGCTCCTTGATGCGTTTGCGGTCGGCTCGCGTGGCCTGCGGGCTGGCGCGCGCCTCCTCGGGCGCGGCCAGTGCGGCGGTGCAACTCGCTCGCCACTTGTCCAACTCGGCCGGGTACACGCCATGCTCACGGCACCAGGCGCTCTTGCCCGCTTCGTTCATGGCCGCTGTGATGATCACGGCTTCAAGCCGGGCGCCGGCTGTCCATGTCCGGGCACCCGCAGGTGCAGGCTGCGCCTGTTCACGCCAACGCTCCAGCGTACCCACGCCAATGCCGACATCCCGCGCCACCACTTCCAGCGTCGCGCTCTCCGGCGGCAGCAACCTGGCCACCGCTCTGTTCTTCAATGCTTGTCCGTACCTTGCCACTCTCGTCCTTCATCGCCGCCCCCTGGGTTGAATCAATGGAGGCGACAACTATTCTGACGCGGGGGGTAGTCCCATGGCGATCAAACGACGCAGGTTCTGTTGCGCATCACCGTCTTGAGCCCCAGCCGCGAGTTGGATATTTCCTGTTCGGTGATTTGAGGGCGATTCCTGTCCATAGTCGCAGTGCTGCCCCCAGGCAAGCGGAGATGACGGGTCAGACACTGCATATGCCTGCGGCTGCAAAATGAACACGCGATCCCATTTGCCGCCGTAGCCCTTTCCATCGAACAGTTCAACGAGTAGGTCGGTAAGTTCGCCCCGTCGCCAGCGTGTGCGGAACTTGGCGTCCATTACGAGGGCGCCCACATCGCCGGAGTCTGCAGTGTTGCCCGCCGCACGAGCGGTTGTTCGGGTCTGAGTTGAAGTTACCGGACAGAAGGCAGCGTACTTCCTATTCACGGTCCGGCACTATCTATCTGATGCACAAGAATCCACGTTCTCTCAATTAAATCAATGATTTACTGAATTTCTGTGCTTCATTCCGCTATTGCCGGTGCATGTAACGAGCGGCGCCTTTCCCGACCATTTTGCTGATGCCAGCATGAGGTTCATCGGGAGTGCGGATTTGACGTGGTTCGCAATGCCCATGCCTTGAGAAAATCAAGGCGCTCGCTCTCGGCCAAGACGCCCGCGAACGGAGAACTCGACCTCATTGCTTGCCCCCGTTCTGTGTCCGACGTTGCGACAGCAAGGGCTTCGTCCAATCCTTGGTCGAACACAACAAGCCAAGCCGTTGCGTAGACGTCTGGAGCGCCATTGCTCCGATCTGCCAGCCGCTCGAGATTCTTGCGCACCTTCAAAAACAGAGAGGGGTCCGATCGGATCTTCTGAGCAACGAGATGATGTAGCGCCAAGCTCTTCAGATCAAGATTACGGGGCGAAAACATGACCTTGGAACCTTAACCACGCGCGCCAGATGCTCACTTTGCGGTGAATTGCGGCGGAATCCCGCAATTGCGGTTTCTGTAACTTGTTGAATTCATTGCCCCCTGCATTTGGCCTCCGCATCTCGCCCCCGACGGATACGAGTCAGAGCCGCCATGGCTGATTCGAGCGTTGAAGCTTTTGCACCGCCTTCAAGCAGCAAACGCATGTGCAGTTCAACATTCAGCAGAGGCTGCTGGCCGCGACCACCTGGAGCGCAAGACTCAGTCGTTATGCGCGGACATTGTTTGACTGGCTTCATGGGCAGAAACTAGCACATCCCCCGCTCTTTGACTTGCCATTGAAGGCGGAGTCCTCAGAAGTCCGGTGTAGTCGCGGTTTTTCGGCATGTCCCGATGGTTTCAGAACCATCGAGATCTATCCAGTGCATCAGATAGATATTGCCTCACGGTCACTTGCGTGCAACACCGCCATGGCTGTACAGCACCTTCCAGTCGGCCAGGTCCAAGGCATCGCCCGGTGCGTTCGGTGGCACCCGGTGGAGGTCCCCGGTTGCAGTGACTATCAAATGGCTGAGTGCCGATCGGTTGTTCGGCGACCTTGTCAGCAAGCATGCGACTCTGCGAGAGGCCTCGCTTGACCCGCAACTTCTCTCTAGCGTCAGAAGGTCGATTGCATCAAGAAAGTACCCGCCATCTGGAATCGGCACCTTCTCAAAATCCTCCGGACTCGCAATCAGTTGCACTAGAGCCTCACTTGCATTGTGGCGGCAGCGGAAGGTGACCAAAAACATGACGCCTTCCACCGCAACTGAAACCGGGGCGCCTATTCGCGAACTGGGCTGAGGCGCTGCGATATCAGCGTCTGGCCAGTTTCCTGGCCCTGCGGCGGTATGTTGCTGCATTAAGTGCTCCGGTTCGTAATTGATAACACATGCAGACTATAGTCGGTTGACTATAGTCTGCATGCCCGGATGATTGCGCTGATGGCGAGAGCGCGAAACGAGGCTGTCATTGACGCCTTTGCAAGGACATTGAAGGAGACCCGCCAGAAACGTGGCATGACTCAGGAGGAACTGGCTAGCCATGCCTTCCTGGATCGCACATTCATTGGTTTGCTCGAATCCGGCAGACGTCAGCCAACGCTCAGCGTCATTTGTGCGATCGCGTATGCACTACATGAAAAACCATCGCAGTTGGTTGATAAAGCGGTAAAGCTTGCCGAGATGGCCAACCTGTCAGAGGGAGAGAACTCGAAGAATGACAAATGAAGCGTTCTCGCGCGTCAAGATAGATGCCCAGCTTCGCGACCAGGGCTGGGAAATCACAAACACGAACGCCGTGCGCTTCGAGTATGTGCTCCCCGACCGCACCAAGGCCGACTATGTGCTGTGCGACCGCAACGGCCGATCTCTCGCTGTCGTTGAGGCCAAGAAGGCAGCCATAAACCCTGCCGAAGCCGAAGACCAAGCGAAGGCTTACGCCGCCCAGCTCAAGGTCCCCTACATTTTCCTGGCCAACGGCAACGAGATCCGCTTTTGGGAGTGGCAGACCGAAGCCTTTCCACGCCCGATCAAGACCTTCTTCTCTCAGGTTGATCTGGAGCGTCGTGCGGCCACCGCCCAGGTCAAGCGAGACCTGCTTTCGGTCGAGATCGACAAGCACATCGTCGAACGCGACTACCAGATCGATTGCATCAACGAGCTTTGCACACAGATCCAGGCCGGACGTCGCAAGCTCCTGGTCGAGATGGCCACCGGCACCGGCAAGACGCGTACGGCCGCGGCCTTCATCAAGCGCTTGTTCGAAGCAGGCGCGATCACCCGCGTGCTTTTCCTCGTTGACCGCATCCCGCTGGCCAAGCAAACCGAAGATGCCTTCGCGGAACACCTCAGCGACTTCCCGGCCTATGTGCTGCGCGCCGGGCGCCGCTTCCAGGACGAGAAGCGCATCACCATCACCACGCTGCAAAGCATGGTGAACATCTACAGTGAATATTCGGCCGGCTACTTCGACCTAGTGATCTCGGACGAGTGCCATCGCTCGATCTACGGCAAGTGGAGCGGCGTGCTCAAGCACTTCGACGGCGTACAGGTCGGCCTCACGGCCACACCGTGCATCGCCGACCCTTCGACCTTTGGCGACGAGGACGACAAGCTCGCCATCCGCGACACCCTGCGCTTCTTCGAGGTCGACCGGCCCACCTTCAGCTACAAAATGAAGGACGCCATCCGGGAAGGCTTCCTCGTGCCGTACCAGATCTACAAGGCCAAGACCGTCAAGACGGCGGCCGAAGGCGGCTTCGAGGTCGCACGTGACGAACTCGACTGGTCGGCGATGGACGCAAACACCAAGTCGGAGTTGGAAGAGCTTTTTGGCGATGCCAAGACCATCACGATCGACCCGGCAGCTCTCGAACGCAAGGTCACCATCCCCGAGCGCAACCGCGCCATGGTGCGCGAGTTCCGTCAGGTCATGGACAACGGTTACGTCGACGCTAAGGGCGTGCTGCGCAAGCCGCTCTTCGGCAAGGTGATCGTCTTCGCCGTCACCAAGCGGCATGCCGAGACCCTGGCCAACATGTTCGACCAGGCCTTTGCCGACAAGAAGCCCTCGCCTGAGGTGCGCTACGCAGACTACGTGGTCTCCGGAACGGGCGCCGACGACACAGTCGACGGCATGACCAAAATCAAACGCTTCAAGAAAGAGCAGTTTCCGCAGATTCTGGTCTCGGTGAACATGCTGGACACAGGCTTCGATTGCCCTGACGTCGTCAGCCTGGTCTTCGCGCGCTTCACCCGCTCGACCATCCTGTACCAACAGATGCGCGGGCGCGGCACCCGCAAGGCGAAAGGCAAGCCGGTGTTCACAATGTTCGACTTCGTCGGCGTCACCGATTACCACGGCGACGACGAAGGAGCCGGCGAAGGCGGCATCGTGGTGGAACGACCGCGCAAGCCCCCTGGTGAGCCACGCAAATTGCTTTCCCTGGATGTCGATGACCATATCGACCCCAATACTCGCGCCTGGGTGACGGTGGACGAGGACGGCAACCTGATCTTTCCTGAAGCCTCCGAGCAGTTGCAGGAACAAGTTGGCTCCCGCTTCGAAGCCTGGATCCTGAGCCGCGAAGGCGAACTCACGCCCGACCAGGAACGCTGGCTGCGCACTGTGGGCAGCCAGCTTCGCGCCAATGCTGACACCTGGGACGAGTTCACAGCCGGGCACTTCGCTTTTCCGCCGTTCACACTGATGGGCGGCCTACCCGAGGCGGTGCGCGTCTTCGGCGGGGCTGATGTGCTCGACGACATCCTCGAGTCGCTCAGCGCCGCCGTGTTCGGCGACGCAGAACCTCCACAACCTGATTCGGGCGCGCAACCGCGCGCGCCATCCTGACCCCACAAGACCAGAGATCCCTCGATGCCTTTGACCCCTGACATGCGCCGCGATGTCGACGCAATCCGCAACTACTTGTTCGGCGGCGGCTACCCCGACCCGGTCAGCAACGCCGAGCAACTGGCCTTCCTGTTCTTCTTCTACCTGGTCGAAGGCATCGACGCCGAGAACCAGGCACGCGCCAAGGTGCTGAAGCAGCCTTACACAAGTATGTTCGACGGCTTCTGGACGCTGCAGAACCCACTCAACGCGCCCACCAAGGGCGAGACCACGATCCCGAAAGACCGTTTCCGCTGGTCGGTGTGGGCCACGGGACTGTCCGGTGAACCTCTGGTGCGCTTCCTGCGCGACGAAGTGTTCTCGTTCTTTACCGAAGTGGCAGGCGGCTCGGCTGTCAACTTCATGCATGGCTCGCGGCTTGTCATCGACGAGCCCACCGTGCTGACCCAGGTCGTGACCCTGGTCGACGGCCTGCGCCTGGACCGCTCCGACGCCGACACCAAGGGTGACCTCTTCGAACACGTGCTCCGGCAGATCCGCCAGGCCGGCGAGCTGGGCCAGTTCCGAACCCCGCGTCACGTCATCCGCACCATCGTCGAGATGGTCGACCCCAAAGTCGGCGAAACCGTCTACGACCCCGCGGCCGGCACCGCGGGCTTCCTCGTGGCCGCCTACAACCACATGCGCCTGGCTAACTCGTCGCCCGGCGCCATCCAGCAAGTGGAGATCGACGGCAAGACCCAGGTACGTGGCCTGGGTGACAAGCTGTCCAGCGCGCAGCTCTCGGCAATCCAGAACAAGACCTTCTTCGGTAACGACGTGGACCCGAAGATGATCCGCCTGGCCACGATGAACCTGACGCTGCGCGGCCTGCCCAACGTGCGCGTGCTGCTGCGCAACGTGCTGACCACCAGCTTCGACAACGAACGCAAGGCTGAGCTCGGCCTGCCGCAGGAGGGCTACCACGTCGTGCTGGCCAACCCGCCGTTTTCAGGGCGTGTGGACAAGGACCGCATCGTCGACGACGTGAAGATCGGCACCAGCACGGCCACCGAGCTGCTGTTCATGAAGTACATGATGGACAGCCTGCGCCCGGGTGGGCGCTGCGGAGTCATCGTGCCCGAGGGTCTTCTTTTCGGCTCCACTGGGGCGCACAAAGAACTGCGCCGCCAGCTCATTGAGAACAACCGCGTGCAGGCGGTGATGAGCCTGCCGGGTGGCGTCTTCCAACCCTACTCGGGCGTGAAGACGTCGGTGCTGTTCTTCCGCTGTGGTGGCAAGACAGAGAACGTCATGTTCCTGCACGCCGACAACGACGGCTACAAGATGGACGCCAACCACGACACGCCGGTCGAGGCCGACGACATGCCCGGCCTGGCGGCGGCCTACCGGGACCGCGAGGCCAAGCTCCAGGCCTGGAGTGAACGCGATCCCAAGGCCGAGTGGACTGCGCCCTGGTGGTTCGCCGACACCACAGCGCTGCGTGCCAACGACTTCAACCTTTCGGCCAGCCGCTATCGGCCCATGAGCCAAGTTCAGGCGGCGCACCAGGACCCGCGCGAGCTGCTGGCTGAGCTGGCTGCTATCGAGGCAGAGATAGCAGAAGAGGTCGAGGCTCTGCGGACGGCACTGAGTGAGGCGGTATGACGGGCTGGCCCACAAAGTACCTGACGGAGATCTGTAGACCGAGGCAGTGGAGAACCATCTCGCAGGCTGAATTCACGGAGACCGGATATCCAGTCTACGGAGCAAACGGCCGTATCGGTTACTACTCGCAGTACAACCACGAGCATGCAACTCTCTTGATCACGTGCCGAGGGGCTACGTGCGGAACCCTGAACCTCTCTGTGCCAAAGGCGTACGTCACCGGCAACGCGATGGCGCTTGACGACCTCTCCGAGTCTGTCGATCTGCAGTTCCTTTACTACGCGTTAAAGCACCGAGGCTTCCACGACGTCATATCTGGAAGCGCCCAGCCGCAGATCACCGGCGAAGGGCTCAGGAAAGTCCGTGTCCCCGTGCCGCCTCTCGACGAGCAGCGGCGAATCGTCGATCAGCTATCCAGAGCTGACGGCATCGTCCACCTGCGACACCAAGCGCAGCAGAAGGCCGCAGCACTGATCCCTGCGCTCTGCGCGGACATGTTCGGCGACCCGGCGACGAACCCGAAGGGCTTGCCGATTCGCACCGTCCGGGAACTGGTCGCGCGCTTCGAAGGCGGCAAGAACCTGCAGGCAGCAAGCGAGGGCAGCACGGACTACAGGATCTTGAAGGTAAGCGCCGTGACATCCGGGGGGTACATCGAGGCCGAAAGCAAGCCGACGCCGGACGACTACGAACCGCCATCGAACCACATCGTCCGCGAGGGCGACATGCTGTTTTCTCGGGCGAACACCGAGCAGCTCGTAGGTGCAACGGCGGTGGTCAGGTCCACGAACGGCAGAACCCTGTTGCCAGACAAGCTGTGGCGCTTCGTCTGGGCCGAGCCGGTTGAGCAGGCCTTCATGCATGCCTTGTTCCAGAGCGCGCATGTTCGGCAAGAGCTCGGTAAGCTGTCCTCGGGGACAAGTGCGTCCATGCGCAACATCTCCCAAGCCAAGCTCTTCGAGCTGCGTCTGCCTGTGCCCCCGCTGGCCCAACAAAGCGTCTTCGCGCGGCACGCTGAAGGGATGCTGTCGATCCAATCGCAGCAGGCCCTAGCGCTAGAGAAGGCAACGGCAACCTTTGATGCCCTGCTTGCGCGTGCCTTCTCGGCTGAACGTGCTGCTGATGCTGTTCACGAGGTCGAAGGGGCAATTGCATGATTCCGGACTACCAGACCCTCATGCGCCCCGTCCTGGCCTGTGCGGCGGCTGGCGAGACCAAGATCGGCGACGCCGTCGAGCAGCTCGCAGACCAGTTGGGCCTGACGCCGGATGAACGCGCGCAGTTGCTGCCCAGCGGCAAGCAGACCATGTTCGCCAACCGCGTGCATTGGGCCAAGACCTACTTGGTCAAGGCGGGCCTGGCCGAAGGCACCCGCCGGGGCTACTACCGCATCACCCCGCGCGGCCAGGCCGCGCTGGAAGATGCTCCGGCCACGATCAATAACGCCTACCTCGACCAGTTCAAAGAGTTCCAGGATTTCAAGGCCAAGGTCAACGAAGTTGATGGCGCGTCATCAGGATCGGCGGCATCGCCCCTGCAGGTACCCACACATGTTTTCAAGTTAGTGTTCGACAGCCACTCTCGGCAGGCTTGGGCTCACTGGCAGAGAAACATGGATGATGAGGTTGCATCGAAGCCAATCAGCTATTCTGAGTTGGTGCAGCGCACCGGTGGTCACAACCATGTGTTTGCCCACCAGCGCAAGGAACAACTTGAGAGTGGCTCCACTGAACGAGCTCTAGTTCGTCGCATCATGGCAGTTGGACTACGGTTCTGGCAACCCAAAGTCGAGCGCGCCCTGAGCGGGTCCTTCATCGAGCGGCGTTGAAGCCGGCACTAAGGCGCTCGCTCGCACCCCCAAAAGCCGAATCGTTTTGTCGAGTGGGATGCGTTTAAGGCAAGCCGAGGCGGCTTGGCGCATAGACCGTTTGTCGTCGATTGCTTTCGGCAATGTCAAGTCACGAGTAACGGTCTTGAAATCCTCAAACCTTAGCTTGATGCCGACAGTGTGCGCACGGTACCCCTTGCGAATCAGGTCGTCGCTGAGGCGCGAACAGAGATCTGTGAACACCTGTGAAAGAGCATCCCGGTCACGCTTAACGTGAAGGTTTTTTTCGAACGTCGTCTCGCGGCTGATCGACCTTGGCTCCGAATGCGTGACCAGCGGGCGATCGTCTACTCCGTGCGCAACCTGATGCAGCCACTCGGCGTAGTTCGGTCCGAAAGACTCCTGCAAGACTGCAATGTCTGCTGCGGCCAAGTCTCCGACGGTGTTGATAGCCATGGTGGCGAGCTTGAGTGTCGCCTTTGGACCAATCCCATTTACCTTGCTCACGGGCAGCGGCCAAACGCGCGTGGGGACGTCCTCAGCGCTTAGGACGGTAATGCCGTCTGGCTTTTGAAGGTCAGAACATAGCTTGGCCAATAGCTTGTTCGGCGCGATCCCGACAGAACAGGTCAAGCGGGTAGCACTAAACACGGCCGCCTTGATCTGCACGGCGATTGAGTGAGAGTCGCCGGTCAGTGAGGTAATGTCCGCGTAGATCTCATCAATGCCAATGTCTTGTACTTCGGCGCATATCGAACGCACCGCGTCCTTGAAAAGCGCGGAATGCCGACGATACAAGGCAAAATTCACTGGCAGCAAAACGGCGTTAGGTGCCAACTTAGCTGCCTTCATGGTCGGCATACCAGAGCGCACTCCTAGTGCGCGCGCTTCGTATGTGGCCGTGGTCAAAACACCTCTGCCAACGTAGTCGCGCAGCCGTGAGAACTCACGAATACCGCTAGCATTCAGCCGGGGTTGATGGCGGTCTCCGCCGCCGACAACCATGGGAACGCCCCGGAGTTCTGGGTAGATCGAGAGCTCGCAGGACGCAAAGAAAGCATCCATGTCGATGTGCGCAATTCGGCGGACCGGCGTCATAGCGAATTGGCTACAGCAAGCTTGTCGATAGGGGTTGTCCTGCCGCGCGCGGACCGTCGCCGGACTCGGGGTGCAGGATGGCGTTTAATCGCTTCGGAAGACCAACGCGGCGGCGATCAGCACTTTTTCGCTCGACTACGGACTGTGTAATCAACGCGTGGTTTCCAAGGATGACGACCTCACTTTGAGCACGCGTAACGGCTGTGTAGACAAGGCTCCGTTCAATCCGCATCGATGTCTTGTTCATCGGGAGACAAACAATCACGCGACCCCATTGTGAGCCCTGGGACTTATGAATGGTGAGTGCATAACCTAGTTCGACGCTAGCCAGCAGTGATTCGGTCAGCGAGCGAGTTATGCCATCATCCCACTCAACCTTGCCAAGCTCCAGATTTGGGTCCGATGAGTGTTTGACGGGATCGGCTACTGAGACGAGTCGTCCCATCGATCCATTCTGAATGCCAATGTCCCAGTGATTCTTCGTGCAGATGAGTAGGTCGCCTTCGTAGAATCCTAAGCCCTCCCACTGGTCGAACTCGAAATTCCAAAACTGAAGGGGGCGAGAACCGATGGACAGCGCTTTCTGCACGCGCTGGTTTATCGCCTGAGCTACAGACCGGGTGGCGCACAAGACAACTGTTTCATTAGGTCGCTCGAGGTAGAGTGACGCGGCACGCTTTGCCATCTCTGAGCTGCTGGATTCAGTGAATTGAATCGGGCTTTGAATTTCGTTCAGAGTGGGAAAATCTCCGCCCTTGATACGAGTCGCAAAGTCGGCAATCACCGTGCCGAAGCGTTTCGCTACTTTCAATTGAACGTGCGGAATTGCCGAAATCTCTGTAAGGCAATGAAGGATTAGCCCCGGTCCCACTGGAGGCAACTGGTGGGGGTCTCCAATCAGCACGATCTTGGAATCAGGGTTTAAATGTCCTACGGCTGTGCTGAAGCTAATGAGATCCACCATGGACGCCTCATCGATCACGAGCGCAACTGGGCACTGACGTGACAGCCCGGAATCATCCAGTTCTCTAGACTTCTTGATGAAGCTAGCCAACGTGGAAGCTGGACGTCCAGTCGACTCCATCATGCGTTTTGCGGCCTTGCCTGCCAGCGCTAATTGAATGACTTCATATCCCTGGGCCTCGAGTACGTCGCACACAACCCGCAGCGCAGTGGTCTTTCCGCAACCCGCGCCGCCGGTGATGACGCAGAAGTGGTTGTCCGCAACTAGGTGGACTGCTTCGAGCTGTTCGGCGTTTAACTTGAGACCTTCTCGAGCTTCGTATGCACACATGATGCCGCGCACGTTGCACGCTGGGCTGCGAAGATGCAAACGAGAACTGATGGCGTCAACTACCCGGTTTTCGAGGATCGAGGCGCCGAGGCTGTATGCGTTGCCATCAAGGTCAAATAACAATCGACCGGCTGATTCAGCCATGTCGATGGCAGAACTGAGCAGCTGCGAGGTCTGCTTTCCAGCCGCGACGAGGGTCCGGAGACCCATACTCAAGTCGGCGCGGGAAACGAAAGTGTCGCCCATGCTGAAACGGCGGTACACCACCTCTTCCACTGCTGCTGAAAGTCTGCGGGGATCATCGTGAGCGATTCCGAGATGCCCAGTCGCCAACTGATCGACCTCATTCCATCCGGCCGAGAAGCTCAGTAATCGATAGGGGTTGTCGGAGATCTTGTCAATCGCGTCCGCGCCAAAATAACTCAAAATTCGCCGGCCGATCGTCAACCCAACGCCGTGAGACTGAAGCCACTGCAGCGTGGTACTGAGACCCTCTTCCTGCCATCCCTGCACCAACAGCGTCGCCTTTGCAGGGCTGACAACGTCGACCAACGCTTGGTAGTCGCCATCGTCCAGAATGCTGAAAAGCCTATCTTGAAACTTTTCCCACAGGTCCTCGGCCGTCACGGGCCCTATGCCGGTGAAACGAGGGTTGCGAGCGAGGTAGTCCACAACGTGGCGTCCTGAAGGAAGTCGCAACGATGCGTTCCCTGGCGTGACGTCCATTTGCTCCTCAGTCATTTCGAAACCGGCAGCGTTGATAAAAGACCGAGATGCAATTACTCCAGTCAGCTTCCACCACTGGCCCGCCAGCACTTGTGTGCCAATGGCGCCCGCTTGCAGTCGTGCAGTCAACTCGCTATAGGCATCGGAGACTTCCCCATCCTCGTTGATCACCTTGCCGCGGAACACAACACCGTGTCGATTCTGAACGCGAACCGTTAGAACTTTTACAAGGACGGACTGGAGCCGGTCTTGGATCACCATGGAAGTCGTCCCGTCGATTGCAGAGCCTCTTCGACGCCCTTGAACTTTGCGAGTTTTCGGCGAAGTTCTTCGTTCTCGGCCTTCACCGCCTCGTTTTCTTCCTGGATTTGTTTGACACGCATATCGCTAAGGGCACTGCGGGCACTGATCGACTTGGTCTCAACGGTGGGGTCAACCGCCCGAGCTTTTAGAACACCTGCCTTTTCGAGGCGCCTCTTCAATGCCGGCCACAGAACATCTCGGATCTCTGCATTGGTGTAGAAGACATCTCGGTTCAAAGCGCATTCACGGGCCACCACGGAAATCTTTAGCGCGCCATTCTGAATGTACGGCTTGAAATCACGAACGGAACTTTCCCATCGCCGAAATGCCTCCGAATTGGCTTCGCCATCCTTTATTCCATTGCTTCCCTTCTGAGCGCTCACAGATTTCCCTTTGCGTTAAAGTTTCTCGCTTGACGCTCTATTCAGCAATTCTTGAAGATCGAGCCTTGTATGGAGAAAAGCATCTAAAGTATCCATTTGGTGAGATCGGACCTTTTCAAGTTCGTCCTTTAATGACAGAATCTTGGCGTTTTGCTTCTGCACTAGCTCCAACAAAGTTGCGCGCGATGAAGTCTTGTAGCTTGGCGACGAGTCGTTCCGCATTCGCTTCTGAATGTCTTTTGCAGCGGTCAGCGCGTTTGCAATTAACTTTTCACCATCCCATCTCTTTTGAGATAGGGTTCGCCAATCGAAATCTAGACCGTAGCATTTTTTGCATTGAGCTGTAACGTTGTCCCAAGTTGCAGGTATTTCTGCATCCGGAAAACGTTCAATTAGCTTGGCAATTTTCTTTGCCACTTCAAGAGTCAGAATTTCTGGGCGCCCGGCTTTTTCATTGGACATCGTTGTTGACCTCTCCAGCGAGGTCTGCTCCTTTCATTTGAGAATCCTCCTCTTCAGAGTCATCGTCTTCTTCGGTGAGGAGCGCGCGCTGGTCCAATAATCCTATACTTGTAGGCGCAAACTCGGGATAGAGTTTTATCAGGCTCTCTCGTCGAGTTCCTACCTCCGATCTTGTGCCATTGGCTTCCATGGCGCGTTCCATGCCGGGCGATGCATGCCTCGTAGGATTGTGATATTTGATGAGTGCGCCGCTTGCAACATTCGGACTGTCCAAGTGATGCACCATTTTTCTGGCTACAAAGGCCTCTTCAAGCTTATTGAAAAATGCGACTTCCTTAATGAGATGGCGGATCTCATGAAATCTTTCAGTCAAATCATCCGCCATGCCTGTTGCCGACAGTCCCTTGCTTGCCAAAGTAAACACATGCTCAGCAAGATCGCCGGGGTTGTCAGCAATGGAGCGGTTATGCGCGAAGACAAGTTTCTCAATCTGATCGACTATGCTTTGATAGAGGACATGAGAGCGCTTTCTAACCTCTTCATTCGTCGGAAGATGCCCCTTGACTACAAGATTGTTATCGCAGGGAAGGCATGACAAATAGGCCGTACATGGTTTCTCATGGTGCTGGTGGATACACGCGCCATACCAATTTGGGTAGATGACAAATAGCTGCTCTGATGTCCTGGCAACAGGTCTCGTTTCCACGGCTTGTGCTATTGACTCCATACTGGTCATCGTGATACGTGCCTCGTCGACAACGACGAGTTCGCTATTCAGTCCGTAGTTTTCCTCCGCCCTGTGAATCGCTTCGAGTCCCGCAGAAAGATCCGTGAGTTCAACGACGGTGGGCATAGCGGACTTATCGGCCTTCTGCTCTGGCGTGCGGAGGTCGTAGCTATCGAGCTGTCGAATGTCTAATCTTCGCGCCCATTTGTTAATTAGGGCGTCAGATAGTTTCTCTCTATGAAGAAGAGCTTGGGTGTTTAGCCATCGACGTGGATCGTGAGTTTCAATTTCGGCAAAACCGACTTTGCCGTCGATGGGCATCACTATATTAAGCTTTTGAAAGATGGTCGGTTCTAGTCTCGCGCGGCGATGCCGATCATAAAATTCGACATCCGATGTATGTGATTTCAATCTACGCGCAACCGTTGCATACTTCAACGAACTCGGCAAATAAGGTGTATCTTCAACATCAAGAAGGAACAACATCCTTGAAAGCGTGCCCTTGTAGTGGTTGTGTGTCGTAACTCTGCGGCAGTCCTCCATCGCCGAGTGCACGCGTTTTAGAAGATGCGGCTCTAAGTCATCCCAACGAAGCACCGGCAGCAGTTTCTTCTGTCCAGGTTCGCCAAGCCGTGGATTTGGAAGAAAGAGAAGCTTTGATTTGAGCTCTCTAAATACGGTTACGTTACTACTCCTAGGGCGCCGGTCGGTCTTTGGCGAATCCGCGAAGTTCATGATTCGCCAGAGATCATTCACTGAAATTTGTCCACCGCGTAAATACTCTAAATCTGGGGGCAGAAAGAGCTTCTGAGGATTCTTTTCGTACCAATTAACGAGTTTTCTTGAGCGCTTCCCGTTGTTAATTATTGTTTCTATAGAGAGATTAAAAAGACCAATCATGAAATTGAGAATCGGCTTAGCTCCCCATGCGGCGCCCTTACTTCCCTTCATCGTGACTATTAACGTCTGATGTGCGGAGTGCGTTTGATCGCTGGATTTCCCATCGGAACGCTTTACATAGTCGTCGAGGCTTACGCGATCATCTACCGAGAGGCAGAGGATTTCGTTGATTCTGGATGGGGCGGACATTTCCATTGCCATTAGGCTGATAGTCGAAATGTCTGTAACTGATAAAATGGGGTCCTGCCTGAAGGCAGAAGTAATCGATTCGGAAAGCGATTCGATTTTATTGTCCAGCGTTTTAGATGCTTTATCCTTTAACCAACTTCGGTGAGCTCTTTGAAGCGTGGCTAAGGCTGCTTGTACCTCGCGAGATGGTTTGTATTTGATCCTGGAAATGATCGATTTTGAAGACAAGGTTTCCAGGTGACGTCCTAGTCTTCTCAGAAGATGACGCGCGGTCTGAGCTGTTTCCGGTGCGGCCTTGGCTTTTATCAGGAGATTGGCTTCCAGAGACATCAGATCAGGAATCGATAGATCGAATATGGTTTCAGCCTGCACGTCACTGAGCAGTCGGAATGCTCTCAATTCAGGTCTGGGATCTTTCAACCGATCTGCGACGGCGATAGTCGCAGCGATGCATCTCAAAGCATCATTGAAACTGCTGTCCTTCACTTCAAAGTCTTGAAGCGGCGCTTGAAGGCTAATATCTCGGACCCGTGAGGCGTAAAGCGTTTCTATTGGCCATATATCATTTTCAAAGTCAATTTTTGGAAATCTCCGTCCAAATGCTCGCCGACAATTGGCCGACCATGCGGCGAGAGCATTTCTTTGACGAACGCCATCAAGGTCGATCAGCGCGTTCACGCAGTTGCTCCTGCCGCCATTTCGTGGCGCTTCCGATCGGACGCTGCCATGACAACTATGATATGACGGCGAATATCTGTCGCTCGGGAAAGCATGTGCCTGAATGGCAGGCCCATTTGCTTGCATCTAACTATCTCGGTGTCGACTAGATCTAAATTGATCGTGTGATCGGCGTCAAAGCATGGGATAAATCTAGGGCACGCATAGCACGAAAGCGGGGCGAACTGACACGCTATGCTTCTTCCGCACTCACCTGTTAGCTCGGAGCGATTCGTCGCCAGATCGTCGCTTCGAATCGCTCTTTGTGGATCCACGGGCTCAGTTTTAGAGCGGAATTTGTCGAACGTGGGGAAATGTTCTTCGAAGCCAGGTTGCAAAGTGTCGCTCAGCTGGTCAATTAAACCGTGGAAGGCGATATCTACATAAGCTTGGCATGTCTTGTCAGAGGCGTGCTTCAGCACAGCCTGAATCGTTTTCCCGGAACATCCGGCTTCTGCTAGCTGGGTCCCAATAGTGTGGCGCAGTGCGTTGAAATTGAATTTGACTGACGGAATTAGTCTGTAAAGTGAGCGAAAATACGCGGTGATGAACGCGTTATTGGTGCATTGCCCGAAGTTTCTTTGCGCATGCTCACTTACCCAGCCGTCGCGATCTTTGTTTAGTCGCACCGATGGAAACATTGCGAGTTTCCCGATGTCGGCCTGGTCCACCAAGTGGGAGAAATTATCGATAACGTTTAGCCGTTGCGCTTCGAGAAGCTCCCCAACGATCTTGTTCAGTTGGAAGGGAAATTTTCCAGGGTTGCTAACTTGTGTTTTGGCCGGTGACACAAGAAGAAAATAGTTGGTCGTTTCTGTCTCGGGATTTCTATCGATTCGCAGATCAGCGAGCCTTAGGCGTCGGTAACTTGTGGGTCGGCAAAAGATATGAAAGGCCAGATGCAGGCAACTGTATGTTCCTATTTCAATCACACCCTCTTCGTAAGCCTCGTCTGCCGCTCGTAACACCGTCACACATGCCGCTCTCGTAAGGGCACGAGTAAGTATCCGCGCCGTCAATTCCCCCATCGCTCCTTTGGCTGATTTCTTTGTGGGGAAATCTTGCTTTGTAAGGTCATCTGCGAAACATAACGACTCATGGTGATCGTTGAACCAGCCCTTTAATCGGTTCAATGCAGGTGCGGATACTTCTTCGAGAATAGTTCGAAGGCCTAGAAGGAGCGGCTGGTCAATCTGCGTTATTGGGGTGACCGCAATCTTGTTTTCGTGTATTTGACGAAAAAGCGATCGCAAATTTGTGAATTCTGTCTTGACGGTGATTAGTGCAACCCTTTTACGTCGATCTATAAGCAGATTCTTGAGTTCAATTAAAAATGATGTGCTGTAGTGGGGGCTGAGTGACCTTAGATCGAATTCCTCAGTGGTTGTGATGCGATCAGCGCCTTTCCCTTTGGTTTCGGACATCGTCCACTGCAGGGGGTAGAGTTCGTCCCATTCGCACGAGGAACTGCCAATCATCTGATGGACTATGCTCATTTAGAATTTCCTCGCCTTGACGCTTCAAGCAGGGATTGATTGAAATCCATTAGATCGATATTTGCCTTGTCGCTCAGGGCGCGGTCAGCATATCGTTGCGGCATTTTGCTCAATGCTGTCCAGCCAAACCGAATTCGCATTTCGTCCAAGGTTGCATCAGATGTCCCTTTCGACTCTACGAATAGACTGGCGGCGGAATGTCGAAGGACGTATCCGTAGAAGTCATACTGTGCCTTATCATGAAAATATGGGTCATCGCCTACACTCAAAAAATCAAGTTCTCTAAGCTGTTCCCCCAACTCATGAAACATAGTTGTCAAGCTGGATCGATGACCGATCGGGCCGCCGTTCTGAGATAAAAATAGAAATCCGCGACTGAGATTCCTCAGGCGCTTGGTAAGTATTGGTTCTCGTTCTTCCCTGATGTAATCTTGAATAGCGCTTACTGTGAAGGGGTAAAGCGTAATCATTGTTTCAGATGCGCTATTTACGCTGGTGCTCTGTCCAAGCTTTAGAACAGGGGTGCCAGTCGTCGTCCTGCCTTGGCGCTTTTTTCTGTGATCCTTTATGTTGAGATAGCCGCCGGACGGACGAAAGTCGTCGCGCGCGATGTTTGCTATCGCGCCAGGTCGAAGGCATTCGCACGCAAGCAGGACCATCGCTCTATCTCTGTAAAGGGTGGACGAAACCTTCCCAGATGCAGTCAGAAAAATGCGTTCTGGCTCTACCACGACGACGCGAATAATTTCTAAGAACTTTGCGCTCGGAAGTGATCGAATGTTGACATGGTGGTTTTGTTTTGTTCCGCGAATTTCGTCTGTGAGACGCTTCTGTGTTCGAGCGTAACTCTCGGCAAGCTCAGATCTAGTTGAACTCGAACGTATGTGTTCGTCCAAAAAAGCCTCGCGGAAGAATTGGAGATACGCCGCGATATAGAAGAGGCGTTTCTTCGCGGTGTTGTCTTCGACGGCTCCCCGGGCGTCCCTGGGCGCTTGACCAGCCTTTGCGCTGGTGATGAGTTTTACCTTCTTGTCCGTGAGCAGTTCGACTTCATCCAACGGCCTGTAGCAGAGGCCAGCGAGGTCGGCGCATTCACCGTAGGTAAGGCAGCGCCCGTCCAGTGCCCGGACGGCCAACTCGATTCCGTGCGCAGACATGTACTTTCCTAGCAACCGCAGGGGTTGGCTTACAAGTTCTCTGGTGTGCGGATTGTCAAATCGGAGAGTCAAGAACTTTGAAAACGGATAGTGAATCCGCCCGTCTTCATGCAGGAGTAGGAAATTGCTGCCGGCCGATTGTGTTTTCATTACACGACTAGACGTATAAATAATGAAAACATTATAACTTTTGCTTCCGATTGCGGCTGTTCAGGCAATCGGAAGCAGCGCGTTTTTCGGCCGCCACCCGCGGCCGCTCGCCACCGCGCGCCGGGCCGCCAATGGCCGCACTGATTTGCTGCCATACACCCGAACCGATAAATTACTAAAGCTATTAGAAATAAAAGATTTTCCGACGGGCGCTGAAGCATTACATCCTGCGCAGTCCGCCACAGTTCCGTCTCATAGGTGGAAAATGACTTAGGTTACATTCCGTCTATAAAACACTCATACGATCTCATCGATGCCGCGGTCCTCGATCACCGGCGCGATCTCGGCCACCGCCGCCTTGAACAGGCGCGAGTAATGCCGGTAGGCCTCGAAATCGGTGGGCAGCAGTATGGCATCGGGCGCGCGCAGGGCGGCCTTCATCATGCCCATGCCCGAGAACACGCCCAGGTCGCGCGCGGCATAGGTGGAGGTGGTGATGACGCCGCGGCCGGTGTAGTCGCGCAGCCGCGAGTATTCACGCGTGCCGTCGGTCAAGGTGCGCGGCTCGTGCATGCGCCGCCCGCCGATCACCACGGCCTGGCCTTTCAGATCGGGGTAGCGCAGCAGCTCCACCGAGGCATAGAAGGCGTCCATGTCCAGGTGCGCGATCAGGCGATCGGGCAGGGGCGAAAGGCCGCGGGTGCCGGGGAGCGGGGAATCAGTCATCGAGCTCGATTGTGGCCTGCCGCTGCTGACAGCGACTGTCAGCAGGAGGCAGCGCGCCAGCCTGCGAGCAGGCCTGCAAACTCGCCTCTGTTTCGGCTCTGGCGGGGGGGCGTTTTGGCCAGAATGAGCGGCGGACCGCCACGGATCACATCTGCAAGCCCTGCACACCGAACAGGCGGCCCCAGGGAGACCCACCGATGAAGGCCTTGCATCTGAACGACCGCACCTTGCTGGGTGCCATTCTGCTGCTCTTGCTGGGCTGCTTGGCCTATGGGGCGGCCTACGACAGTTTCGGCCTGGCCTTGGGGCTTGGCGTGTCGCTGATGGTCGCGGCTCTGGGCCTGGCTTGGTTTTCGCAGGGCGGCACTGCGGCGCAGCTGGGTCTGCCGTTTCTGGGCATGGCCATGGTGGCTTTGATGATCCAGGTGGCGCGCGGGCACACCGAGGCCCACTTCAGCGTGTTCGCCTTTCTCGCGGTCACCGCGGTCTACCGCAGCACCCTGCCCATTCTGGTGGCGGCCCTGACCGTGGCCCTGCATCACCTGAGCTTCAACTATTTCCAGCAATGGGGCTGGGGCCCGATCTGCTTCACCCAGCCCAGCCTGGCCATCGTCCTGGAGCATGCCGCGTTTGTGGTCGCCGAGGCCGGTGTGCTGATGGTCTTGGCGCGCCGGGCGCAGGCCGCTTCCCGGGTGGGCGAAGAGCTGAATACGATCGCGCTGCGCCTGATGAACAAGGACGGGAAGGTCGACTTCGCCGTCGTTCAGAGCTTGAGCCGTGAGCCGACCACCCGCCGCATGCTGGACGCTTTGGGTGCGGTCGAAGACGCGATGGCCTCGGTCCGCGACAGCACCGATTCCATCCGCACGGCCGCGTCCGAGATTGCCTCGGGCAGCCTGGACCTCTCCACGCGTACCGAGCAGGCCGCCAGCAATCTGCAGCGCGCTGCCAGTTCCATGGAAGAGTTGACCCGCGCAGTCGGCCAGAGCGCCGAGGCCGCGCGAAGTGCCAGCGAGTTGGCCCACACGGCCGCCAGCGTGGCTTTGCGCGGTGGCGAGGTGGTGGGGCAGGTGGTCAGCACCATGGACGAGATCAACACCAGCTCGCGCAAGATCGGCGACATCATCGGCGTCATCGATGGCATTGCCTTCCAGACCAATATCCTGGCCCTGAACGCCGCGGTCGAGGCCGCGCGTGCGGGCGAGCAGGGCCGAGGCTTTGCCGTGGTGGCTGGCGAGGTGCGCAGCCTGGCCCAGCGCAGCGCCGAGGCCGCCCGGGAGATCAAGAGCTTGATTGGCAGCAGCGTGGCGCGGGTGGAGCAGGGTTCACGCCTGGTCAGCGATGCCGGCCAGACCATGGGCGACATCGTCACCTCGGTGCAGCGGGTCAGCGACATCATCGGCGAGATCTCCACCTCGGCCGCCGAGCAAAGCCGAGGCATCAGTCAGGTCAGCGCCTCGGTGGGCGAGCTGGATCAGATGACGCAGCAGAATGCCGCCCTGGTGGAGGAGTCGGCGGCCGCAGCGCAAAGCCTGCGCGACTATGCCGCGGAGCTGGGCGAGGCGGTGGCGGTGTTCAAAATGGCCCGGCACTGAAGACGCGTGCCAGGGCTCGGCTGCATCAGCTGCAGCCTTGGCTGCCGCAGGAGCTGATGCCACTGGCCTCGGTGGCCATGGGCTGGGTGGTCTGGCCCGTGAGCGGGTCGTAGCCGACCTGACTCATGTGGAAGACCAGGGCTGCGTCCATCATGTCGGCGTGGGCCGGAAACCAGTTGACCAGCTCGGGTACCAGGTTTCGCATGGGCTCCAGGTCGGCATGGGCGTGGGTGTGGGCCAGCACCTGGCGCATCACATCCAGCACCATCGCGTGCTGCTTGCTGTGGCAGTTGTCGGCGGCAAAGCCGGTGGCGGCCATCCAGCCTTCCTCCATCGCGAAATGCTGCTCGGTGTGGCTCAGCAGACGCGCATACAGGGGCAGCGGGTCGGGTTCGGGCTGGGCCAGCGCGTCGCCCAGCTCATTGAGCAGGGCGACGAACTCCTGGTGGGTCTGGTCGATCTGGGGCTGGTTCAGGACCAGGGCTTCGGTCCATGCAAGGGTGGTGCTCATAGGGGCGCAAGGGTAGCGCATTTGCGCGGCCGAATGGCGCCCAGGCGGGCGTCAGTTGGCCCGTGCTTGTGGCAGATCAACTGCGAGCTTCTTGCGGCGCGGTTCGCAGTTCGCCCATTTGCTCTCTAAGCATGATCCGTTCGGCTTATGTCGTTCGAGTGATTGTGAAGATGGCCGGCAGAGCCCGCTCTGCTCGGGCCATCGCGCCGGCGCCATGCGCCAACAATGCGCCCCAATGCGCTGTGTCAGGCCCTCTGCGGCCTGACGCAGTCGCCAAGAAGCGGCCCGCTCCCTGCTGGTGATGGAGCCGCTCACCCAAGGCCCGGCATCGCCCGCGAGGCCGGCGCTTCTAGGCAAGTCTTGAACGAGGGAAAACAGATCATGTCCGTCCACGCTTCGGAGATTCCTCTCCGCCCGGCGCTCGAGTTCTTTCGCCACCACGGCGTCTGGGCCCTGGGCGTGCGCCTGTTCCGGCGCCTGAGCTTCCGGCTCAAGGCCGCCTGCATCAGCCTGGCCTTCGGCCTGCCCATCGTGCTGCTGAGCCTGAGCTTCTGGCAGACGCAGCAGCAGGCGCTGGAGACGGTGCGCAAGGAGCGCGCCGGGGTGCGCTTGATGGCCCAGGCCCAGCCCTTGTTGCTGAGCTTGCTGGAGGTGCGCAACGCCACGCGCGCCTTGCTGGGCGGCTACCAGCCGGCCGAAGCCGATCTGGCCCAAGGCCGACAGCGTGTCGATGCGGCGCTGACCCGCCTGGCCCAGGGCGGCCAGGAGGACCTGGCCACCCTGGGCTTGCAGCCCAAGTTGCAGGCATTGAGAACGGCGTGGTCGCAGGCGGCTCAGGCGCCGCAGGGTGTGGACGAACAGGGCCGCACCGTCTTCGGCCCGGTGGCGGCGGCGGTGGTCGATTTGCTGCAGGGCATCGGCGATAACTCGCGTCTGGTGCTTGACGGCGAGCTGGACGGCTTCTACCTGGTTGATGCCCTGGTGCTCAATCTGCCGCGCCTGGCCGATGACCTGGGCCAGCTCTGGGGCTGGTCGACTTTCGGTTTGGCCAAGGGCTTCTACACGCCCGAGCAATTGCGCCGTTATGCGGTTTGGGATGCCGGTGTGCAGAGTGGCCTGCAGGCGGTGCGCAGCGATTTGCAGCGCGCGGCCCTGGCCCGGCCGGCCTTGAAGCAGGCGGTCCCGGTTGAGGCGTTGGACGCGGTGGCGGCCTACCGCAGCGAGGTCGGCGATCCCACCCGTTTGCTGGGTACGCGCACCGCCGAGCAGGCCTATCGCCAGGGCCACGCGGCCTTGCAACAAGCCCTGGGCCTGGCTGACCAAGGCTTGCGTGCCCTGGACGGTCTGCTGGCGGAGCGCGAAGCGCAGCAGCTGCAACTTCGCCAGTGGCTGGGCCTGGCCACGGTGCTCGGCCTGGCGCTGGCAGCCTATTTGTTCCACTGTTTTTTCCTGGTGATGGACGGCGGGCTGAAAGAGCTGCGCCGGCACATGCTGGCCATGACGGCCGGTGACTTGCGCACCCGCCCCGAGCCCTGGGGCTGCGATGAGGCGGCGCGGCTGATGAACACCTTGCATGACATGCAAGCCTCGCTGTGCCACATCGTCGCCGGCGTGCGCGATGGCTCGGGCGCCATCCTGCAGGCCAGTGCCGACATGGCCCAGGGCGCCGTGGAACTGGCCCGGCGCACCGAGCAAAGCGCGGCCAGCTTGCAGACCTCGGCCTCGGCCTTGGAGCAGATTGCGGTCACCGTGCGCCAGACCGCAGAGCACGCCGGTGATGCCGCCGGCATGGCCACCGGCAACGCCGACCTGTCCCAGCAGGGCAGCACCCAGGTGCAGCGCCTGCGGCACAGCATCTCGGGCATCGAGCAGGCCTCGGGCCGCATGGCTGACATCACGGGCCTGATCGACAGCCTGGCGTTTCAGACCAACATCCTCGCCCTCAATGCCGCGGTGGAGGCGGCGCGGGCGGGCGAGGAGGGGCGCGGCTTCGCGGTGGTGGCGGCCGAAGTGCGCGCTCTGGCGCAGCGCTCGGCCGTGGCTTCGAAAGAGATTCGCAGCCTGATCTCTGCGAACCTGGAGCGGGTGCAGGTGGGTGGCGAGCAGGTCGGCGAGGTCGAGGGCACCATGGCCCGCATCGCCCGCAGCGCCGAGGCCATGAACCAGCTGTTGGCTGAGATCGCCAGCGGCGCGTCGCTGCAACGCGAGGGCGTGGCCCAGGTCGGTATCTCGGTGCAGGAGCTCGACGGTCTGACCCAGCGCAATGTCGCCCTGGTCGAACGCAGTGTTGCCTCGGCCCAGGCACTGCAGCAGGAATCGGGCGAGCTGGTGGCCGGGGTGGAGCGTTTCAAGCTGCCCGAGGGTGAGAGGCTCAAGGCCTGAGCTTGGGCCGCCCGCGTCGGTTTGGTAGCGCGAGCTGACGTTCAGCTGGATCACCCTCATGAAGCGGCCCCGGCGCGCAGCTGCACCTTGCAGGTGTAGCTTCTGTCCTTGGCCTCGAACACGGTCCAGCTTTGGCCCTTGAGCACGATGCCCTCGCTGCGGCGCACCGGGGTGTCGGGTGTGAGCCTGTCCTGTCCGCGACTCATCGTTTCGCCGGTCTCGTGGTTCTGGCGTTCGCGCTTGGCGTCGCCCGGCGGGCGTAGCGGTATCTGAATTGGGGTGTAGCGCGGCTCAGGCTGTTCATCTGAGGTTCATCTGTGCGTTCGCTGCGGTTCATCTCTGGTTCATGGAGCGATCAGGCCGGCTTGATGGAATGGAGGCCGTGCAGCACCCCAGGGTGCGGCGTTGAATGAAGCAGAGAAATCGCCCGGTCGGCCTCGCTCACGATGCCAACCACTCCCCTCAACCCGCCTGCGTCTGCAGCGCGACCGCAAAGCTCGCCATGAACATGAAATCCAAGCTCTCCACCGGTGTTTTGACCCTGGCCGCCTCGCTGGCCCTGTTCGGCGCCAACGCCGCCCTGGCCCAGACCGGCGAAGCGCGTGTCTACAACAGCAATATCAGCCTTGCTGAGGTTGAGGCCGCGCAAAAAGCCTGGGGCGAGGCCCTGGTCAAGATCAGCGACGACTACCAAAGCGGTGGCCTCGCCAAGGCCAAGGCAACGGCCAGCGCCGTGCTGGACGGTGCCTACGGCTACAAGCTCGGCCCGGTGCTGTTCAAGCCCACGCTGACGGTGGAGCCACAGACCTTCCGCACCACCAAGGAGGGCGCGTTGTCCTATTTCGTCGGCGGCGACACGAATTTCCCCAAGGACAGCGGCTTCGCCCTCAAGGGCTGGAAAAAGGTGGAGGTCAGCAACGCCGCCGTGCACATCAACGGCGATGTGGCCAACACCATGGGCAAGGTCAGCATGACCGACAAGAACGGCAAGGTCACCACCGTGGACAAGACCTGGACCTTCAAGAAGGACGACAGCGGCGTGATCCGCATCGTGCTGCACCACTCCTCGCTGCCCTACGCGGCGAACTGAGTCGCTGCAGCGGGTCCGGCCAGAAGCGGAAGGCTCAGGCCGGCTCGCTGTCGATCTTGTAGCCCAGGCCGCGCACGGTCTGGATCAGGGGCTGCTCGCGGCCCTCGTCCAGCTTGGCGCGCAGGCGGCGGATGTAGACATCGACCACATTGGTCAGCGGATCTTCGCTGTAACCCCAGACGGTGTTGAGGATGCGCTCGCGGCTGAACACCCGGCCCGGGTGGCGCATCAAAAGCTCCAGCAGGGCCAGCTCGCGCGCCGTCATGGCCACCAGCTGCTGATCGCGCCGCACCTGCATGCGCTCCAGGTCCAGCACCAGATCGGCCAGGCTGAGCTGGCGCTGGCGGGTGCCGTTGCCGCCCGCGTCTTCACCGGGCGCTTCGGCGCGGCGCAGCAAGGCCTCGATGCGGGCCAACAACTCCTCGAAGGCAAAAGGCTTGGTCAGGTAGTCGTCGGCGCCGCAGCGCAGGCCGCTGACCTTGTCCTCCAGCGCATCCATGGCGGTGAGCATCAGCACCGGCGTGCGGCAGCGCGCGGCGCGCAGGCGCTGGCAGGCTTCCACACCGCTGATGCCGGGCAGCATCACATCGAGCAGGATCAGATCAGGCTCGACCTGTTCCACGCTTTTTTGCAGCAGATCACCGCGCTCGATCACGGTGATCTGGTAACCCTCGGCGCGCAGGCCGCGGTTGAGAAAATCCGAGACCCGGCGGTCGTCTTCGACGATCAGGAGATGGGGCATGTCGTGGGCCTTGCTGCTCAGTCTTGCGCCGCCGCATCCAGCGGCAGGATCAGGCAGGCACGGCAGCCGCCCTCGGGCCGGGCTTGCAGTTCCAGCCGGCCCTCATGTGCGGCGGCAATGTCTGCGGCAATCGCCAGGCCTAAGCCCATGCCCTCGGGGCGCAGGCGGCGTGCGGCCTCGGCGCGCCAGTAGCGTTCGCTGGCTCGGCCCAGTTCCTCGGGGGCCATGCCGATGCCGCTGTCTTCCACGCACAGCACCAGGCGGGGCTGGGGCGTGGCCAGGTCCAGGCTGGCACCCAGGCGGACTGAACCCGGCGAGGGCGTGTAGCGCAGTGCGTTGTCCAGCAAGATGGTCAGGGCCTGGCCCAGCTTGGCGGCCTGGCCGCGCAGCTGCAGGCCTTGACCGGGCAGGGCCTGCAGCAGCTCCAGCGCCTGACCCTGTAGCTGCAGATCCAGGCCTTGCGCGGCCGCCGCGCCGCGTTGCTGCTCCAGCGCCTGCTGCAGCAGGGCCGGCATATCGATGGGATGGCGCTCACCTTGCAGGCTGTCCTCGCCCTGGCGGGCCACGCTCATCAGCTCGGCGATGCGGGCGCCCAGCTGGCGTGCGGTGGCGGCCACGCGCTCCAGCGCCTCGCGGTACACGCTCTCAGCATGGCCGCTGCGGCGCAGGCTGATCTCGGCCTCGCCGAGGATGGCGGTGGTGGGCGTGCGCAGCTCGTGGCTGATGTTGGCGAAAAACTGTCGGCGCGAGCGGTCGATCTCCAGCAACTGTTGGTTGGCGGCATGCAGGTCCTGGGTGCGCTGGGCCACGGCGTCTTCCAGGCGCTGGCGCTGGCTGGCTTCGTTGGCGCGGTGCAGCTGGATCTCTTCCGCCATGCGGTTGAAGCTCAGGCTCAGGCGGTCGAATTCGTCGCGGCCGTGCACGGCGATGCGGTGCTCCATGCGGCCGGCCTGCAAGGCCAGGGTGCCATCCAGCAAGGGCGCCATGCGGCGGCGGATGTCCCAGGCGAAATAGGCGACAAAGCCCATGGACAGGGCGATGGTGGACAGGATGCTGAAGATGGCGAGGCGGCGCGAGCGCTCCAGCGCGGTCTGCGCGGCCGCCTCGGTGGCGCGGCTGTGCGTCTCCTGCAGGCGGATCGCCTCGGCGATCAGGGTGCGCATGTCCTGACCCTGGGAGATGTCGAACACGCCCAGCATCTCGTCCCAGACCGTGGCCCGCTCGCTGCTCGGGTTGGGGTGGGGGGTGTGCGGCTGGGCCTGCAGGATCTGGGCGCGCAAGGCCTCGAAGTTCGTTTGCAGTGCGGCCAGGGTCTGGCGCGATACGGTCTCGATGGCCTGGTCGCTGGGGTCGGCCGCTTCGAGCGCGTGCAATCGCTCCAGCTCGACCAGGCTCGCCTGCATGCGCTCAAGATAGCGGTCACGCAAGGGCACGGGCGCCGCATCGGTCAGCAGGTACTGGGCGAACCAGACCTTGAGCCGCTGCTTGTTGGCGGCCAGGTCCAGGTACTGGACCAGGGCGTCCTTGGCACGCAGGCTGCGCGAGCGTTCCAGCTCCGACTGGTTGACCAGCCAGACCACCACCGCGAACTGGGTGGCCACCACGGCCACCAGCACGCCCAGCCAGACGCTCAAGCGGGCTTTGAACATGAATGAGGTCTCGGTGCTGGATCGCCCGGATTTACGCCAGGCGGGCGCGGTGGCGGGCCACCTGGGCCTGCACCTGGGCCGGCGCCGTGCCGCCGAGGATGTTGCGGGCGTTGAGCGAGCCGCGCAAGCTCAGCACCTCGAACACATCGTCGCCGATGCGGGCATCGAACTTCTGCAGCTCTTGCAAGGGCAGCTGGGACAGATCGACGCCGCTGGCGATCGCGGTCTTGACCGCGTGGGCGACGATCTCGTGCGCGTCACGGAAGGCCAGGCCTTTCTTGACCAGGTAGTCGGCCAGGTCGGTGGCGGTGGCGTAGCCCTTGAGCGCCGCGCGCTCCATGGCTTCCGGCTTGACCGTGATGCCGCCGGCCATTTCGGCAAAGATGCGCAGCGTGTCTTTCAAGGTGTCCACCGTGTCGAACAGCGGCTCCTTGTCTTCCTGGTTGTCCTTGTTGTAGGCCAGGGGCTGGCCCTTCATCAAGGTGATCAGGCCCATCAGATGGCCGACCACGCGGCCGGTCTTGCCGCGCGCCAGCTCGGGCACATCGGGGTTTTTCTTCTGCGGCATGATGCTTGATCCGGTGCAGAAACGGTCGGCCAGGTCGATGAAGCCGAAGCTCTGGCTCATCCACAGGATCAGCTCTTCCGACAGGCGCGAGATGTGCACCATCACCAGCGAGGCGGCGGCACTGAACTCGATCGCGAAATCGCGGTCGGAGACGGCGTCCAGGCTGTTCTGGCAGACACCTTCCATGCCCAGCGTGCGGGCCACGCGCTCGCGATCCAACGGGTAGCTGGTGCCGGCGAGAGCCGCCGCGCCCAGGGGCAGGCGGTTGACGCGGCGGCGTGCATCGACCAGACGCTCGGCATCGCGGGCGAACATTTCCACATAGGCCAGCAGGTGGTGACCGAAGGCGACCGGCTGGGCCACTTGCAGATGGGTGAAGCCGGGCAGGATGGTCTCGGCGTTTTTCTCGGCCACATCGACCAGGGCGGTCTGCAAGGCCTTGAGCAGGAGCAGCAGCTCGTCGATCTCGCCGCGCAGCCACAGGCGCACATCGGTGGCGACTTGGTCGTTGCGGCTGCGGCCGGTGTGCAGGCGCTTGCCGGCCAGGCCGACCAGGGCGGTCAGGCGGGCTTCGATATTGAGGTGCACGTCTTCCAGATCGAGCTGCCAGTCGAACTGGCCGGCTTCGATCTCGCTCTTGATCTGGGCCATGCCGCGCTCAATGTCGGCCAGGTCCTGGGCGGCCAGGATGCCCTGGGCATGCAGCATCTCGGCATGGGCCAGGCTGCCCTGGATGTCGGCCGCCCACAAGCGCTTGTCGAAGAACACGCTGGAGGTGTAGCGCTTGACCAGATCGCTCATGGGCTCGGAGAAGAGCGCGGACCAGGCTTGTGCCTTGTTGGCGAGCTGGTTGTCACTGGGCTGACCGGGGGCTTGGGCGGAGGAGGACATGGGCAGGAGGGCGCTTTGCTGCTGAAGAAGAGGCTGGGGCCCCCGGGGGCTGACGCACAATCCGAGGGCGCTCGATTCTATCGAGCCCCACCGGCCGCTTCCCCGTGCGGCTGGCATGACTTCAGGAGCTGTGTCCCTCGTGTCCTCGCCTCGCCCCAAGCCTTCCTCCACCGATGCCGAAGGCGGCATGCCCAGCCGCGTCAGTGTCTGGCCCGACACCACCAGCCTGACCAGCATCCTCGGCCTGCCCACCCAGCCGGCCGAGGAGACCGAGGTCCTGCCTCTGTTCGACCCGCAGCGGGTCTTTGATGTTTGCCATGTCGGCCTGGTGCTGCGCGCGGTGCTGGGCGTGCAGGGCTTGCTGGCTCTGGGCCTGGCGCTGGCGGCGCGCAATCTGGACGAGTGGATGAGCTGGGTGGCCAGCGGCACGGTGGTGACGCTGTCGGCCGTGTTGCTCTGGTTGCTGCTGGTCTGTGGGGGCAAACGCCTGCTCGCCCGGCTCAGCGAACCTGCGCAATGGCTGGGTTTGTTGAGCCTGGGTGGCCTGTGTTCCTCCACGGGCTGGCAGTTGCTCAGCTTTGCGGCCTTTGAACCGAGCACGCTGTTCCGGCTCGTCAGCATTTTCGTGGCGGGCGCCGCGGTGGCGGCCTTGCTGTTGGTCTGGATGAAGCTGCGCGAGCGCTCGCAGCGCCCGGCCGACGCCCTGGCCCAGTTGGTCGAGCTGCAGGCGCGCATCCGCCCGCACTTTCTTTTCAACACTTTGAACAGCGCCATCGCCCTGGTGCGCCTGGACCCGCTCAAGGCCGAGGGCTTGCTGGAAGACTTGAGCGAGTTGTTTCGCGTCGCTCTGGCCGACGCCACCACGGTGGTGCGCCTGGATGAGGAGGTGGAGCTGGCGCGGCGCTACCTCGACATCGAGCAGGTGCGCTTCGGCGAACGCCTGCGCCTGCACTGGGACCTGGACCCCGCCGCCAGTGGCGCGCGCGTGCCGCCCCTGCTGCTGCAGCCCTTGGTCGAGAACGCGGTGCGCCACGGCGTCGAACCCAATGACGAGGGCGGTGACGTCGAGATCCGCACACGCCGGCGCGGTGCCGAGGTGGAAATTTCCGTCAGCAACAGCGTCGGTCGCGTGGCGCAAACATCTGGTCACGGTTTGGCCCTGCGCAATGTGCGTCAGCGCCTGCGCCTGATGCATGATGTCGCGGCCAGCTTCGAGCTGAGTCCTTCGCCGGGGCGCTTTGCCGTGCGCATCGTCCTGCCGCTTTGACCCTTGCCCTGTCTTTCCGTTTTTCAGTTTCACGCCATGCAGCCCGCTGCCCTCACCGTGTTTCTCGTAGATGACGAACCCCTGGCTCGCCTGCGCCTGCGCAGCCTGCTCGAGGCCTGCGTGGACCCGCGCGCTGAGGTGGTGGCCGAGGCGGGCAGCGCCACCCAGGCCCAGCATTGGCTGCGCGAGCACAGCTGCGACTTGATCCTGCTCGATGTGCAGATGCCTGGCGCCGATGGCCTGCAACTGGCCGACAGCCTTCAGCAGCAGATGGCGCAGCCGCCGGCCATCGTTTTCGTCACCGCCCATGCCGGCCATGCTTTGCGTGCCTTTGAGCTCGAAGCCATGGATTACCTGACCAAGCCGGTGCGGCGCGAGCGCCTGCAGGCGGCGCTGACCCGCGTCGCCCAGCGCCTGGCCGAGCGCTCGGCCATGCAAACCTTTCAGGCCACCCAGCCCGGCGAGCTGGAGCCCGAGCAGCCTGTCATCGTCGTCAGCGACCGCGGCCGTTTGATCCGCGTGCCGCTGAACGAAGTGCTGTACCTCAAGGCCGAGCTGAAGTACCTGACCCTGCGCACTGCCACACAAAGCCTGGTGATGGACGGCAGCCTGTCCGAGCTGGAGCCGCGCCTGGGTGAGCGCTTTCTGCGCGTGCACCGCAATGCCTTGGTGGCCAAGTCGGCGGTGCGCCAGCTGGAGCGCCATGCGCCCAGCCATGCCAGCCCGGACGATGCCGGCGACACCCAGCTCGGCGGCTTGGACCTGGTGAACGCCGAGGTGGCCGATGGCTGGGCGGTGCGCATCGCCCATGTCAACGAATGGCTGTCGGTCTCGCGCCGCCAGGTGGCGGCCGTGCGGGAAGCGCTGGCCGACCGGGGTAGCTGAGCCACGCCCCTATCATCGCTGTCCCGACACAGGGACTCCGGGGAGGGGCAGCATGGCCACAGAGCCAGATCGTCGAAATCTTCGTCATCCACATCGCCGCCGCCGCTGGCTTGGTGTGCTGGCCGGCGTGGCCGGGCTGGGCCTGACCGCGTGGCTGTGCTGGCCCGCGCGCCCGCCGCTTGAGGCGGCGGCCGAGTTCGCCGCGGGCACTGTGATGGCCCAGACCGATGCGGCTTCGGGCGCGTCAATCAGCCCTTTCTGGAGCCTGGCTCGCGAAGCCGAGGACCAGGTGCTGGCCGAGCATTACCGCCGGGCCGGTGTGGCCACGGTCACGCCGCCGCCGGGCTCGCGCATCGACGCAGTGGAGTGGGAAGCCCGGCGGGTCGATGCGCGCTGGTGTGCCGATCAAGCGTGGCGTCAGGGTGAAGGCGATGCCGCTTCAACCGACGTCAGCCGGAGCCGGGCTTTACGTCGCCTGGTCGACGAGTCGGCTCACCAGCTTCGGCTTCGCGCTGATGCGCAATCTCAGGTGGTGGCGGAGTGGCTGCAGTTTCGCTACCCGGCCGACGAGGCCATGAGATCTCGGGCCCGGGCCCGGCTGCAGGAGCTGGCTCTTCAGAGTCGCCAGCCTTTCGCCGTGTATCAGGCCTTGCAGGCGCATTGCTCGGGTGCGGCCGCTTGTACGCGTGTGCCGGCGTCCCTGTGGGCGGAGGTCGAGCCGGACAATCGCCTGGCCTGGCTGGCGGCCTTGGGTGAAATGCCCACGGCGAGCGCCCAGCGTGCGGCTTTGTTGCGGGCTGCCCAGGCCCCCCGTTCCACCGACTACGGCCGCCACGTCTTGCAGTCTTTGCTGAGCCTGCCGCTGGTTCAGACCCCAGGCCTGCGCAAGGCTGCGCAGCAATCGCTGTGGGTGCTGTTTGCCGTCGACACGGGACTGTTTCAGCGCAGCGGCCTGTTGCGCCTGTGCAAAGCGGAAGAAGCTGCGCAGGACCTTGAATTGAAGCAAGCCTGCTCGGCCCTGGCGCTGCAACTTTGGAAAGAGAGTGAGGACTTGGGCGCGCTCGCCCTGGCCGAAGCGCTTGGCAAGCGTGCGGACGGTGCTACGCCCGACTGGACCGCGCGTGGGCAGGAGCGCATGGATCTTCAAGCGGGCGCGCTTTCTGAAGCTGGGAAGCTCTATGAAGCCGCCGCGGGCCAGCCTCTGGAATGCTCAAGCCGGCCCGACTTTGTGCAGTACTTTGCCGATCTGGCGACCCTGGGCGAATTGCAGCTTTTGCAAGCCCGCAAGCTCACCTCAGCCCAAGCCGAAGCCGTGTCGCTGACGAGTAAAAAAACCAGCCCTGAGTAGACCCAGGGCTGGCTGAAACACAGACCAAGGAATCAGGGCTGGTAGCTGACCGTCAGCTTGTAGTTGCCGGCGGTGTAGCCCTTGAGCAGCACATAGACGTCGCTGTTGCCGGTCAGGTTGATGTTGCAGTCTTCGCTCGCGGTGCTGCCGTCCGACTTGCAGCCATAGCTGGTGGTGGTCGGTGCGGAGCCGGCCTTCACATAGAGGTCGATATCACCGGTGCCAATGGTGTTGGCCTTGAAGCTGCCGGCCTTGGCCTTGTAGGGGCCGAACAGGCGGCTGGCGCCATTGGCCAGACTGCCCTTGACGACTTCTGTCTTGTCGCTGGGCACGCTGGTGCCCGGGGCGTCGCTGCCGAGTTCCACGGCGTAGGACAAGCCCATGCGCGCGAACTTGAGCGAATGGTCGGCCTGGCTGCCGGTGTTGGCATAGGTGTCGTTGGCCGTGTGGATCTTGGGGTTGTCCTGGTTGAAAGCGGCCTCGAAGGGCATGGAGGCTGCATAGCCTTGCGCTGTCCATGAGGCATGGTCCGAACAGGCGTAACCGCAGACGTCGGTGCCCACCGTCAGCTCGGGCTGGTAGGTCTGGATCAGGTTGCTGACGAACTGGTTCTGGGGCGCGTCGGTGTAGTCGGTGTAGATGTAGATGTCTTTGGGCGAGCCCTTGTAATTGGTCATGTCCAGCTGCATGACGCCCACCACATTGGCGCCCAGTCGTTTATGGCTCTTGGCGATTTCTTGCGAGCCGCGCAGACCCACTTCCTCGGCCGCGTAGGCCATGAACTGGATCGTGCGGCGCGGCTTGTAGTTGTTGGCCATCAGGGTGCGCAGGATTTCGGTCAGGCTGGCCACGCCCGAGGCGTCGTCGTCCGCGCCCGGGGCCACCGTGGTCTCGGTGGTGCCGGCGCCGTTGATGGAGTCCAGGTGCGCGCCCAGCACCACGATTTCGCGGCTGTTGTCCGTGCCCTTGATGGTGGCGATCACCGACTTTTGCGCCCAGTTCGGGTGCGTGAACTGCACGACCGAAACATCGCTGCGCCCGGCGCCCAGGCTGGCCCATTGCTGCTGGAGCCAGTTCGAGGCGGCGACGCCCGAGCTGGTCTTGTAGTAGCGGTTGACGAAGCTGGACAGGTCCACAATGGTCTGTCCGATGCGGCTGGCCTGCATCTGCGCCAGCATGGGCGTGACCACGGCCTGCTGGTCGATGACATAGTTGGGGCGCGAGCTCAGCGCGCTGCGGCCGGCGCTCTGCGTGGCCGAGCTGGCTGCGGACTTCGCGGCGTCGCTGCTGTGTGCTTGCAAGGTAGCCAGGCCGTCTTCCAGGCTGGCATGGAACATGAAGCCGCCGCAGCGGTTCAGCTCTTCATGGATCGAGCCGGACAGGGCGCCCAGCAGGTCTTCGTCGATCTGCACCAGGTGGATGGCTTCGCCCTTGGCGGCGATGCTGGCCGTCATACCCGGGCGGCGTGCGGTGCTCAGGGTTGAGTTGCTGCCGGCGCCGGTCAGGGCGCTGTTCACGCTCAAGGTCGGGCGGGCGTTGTCGTTGTGCTTTTGCAGCTGGGCCAGGGCGGCGTCGCCCAGGCTGATCCAGATTTTTTCGCCGGCCAGGCTGGCGCTGCTCAGCGCCGCCAGGCTCAGGCCCAGGGCGGCCAGAAAAGGCTTGTTCATGGGGGGGTCTCCTCGTCTCGTGGGTCGCAGGGTGCACAGCCCTGCCTTGGAACGGAGGATCTTAGGAGGCGACGCTGCCGGCAGCGAGAGGGTTTTCGTGTGCGTTTGTGCGCGTTGCATCGGCGCGGCTTGCGGGTATTCCCTGGCAATGCCCGGCGAAAAGCTGGGGCTCGGCTCTGTTCAACGGCGTGACAGCGCCGCTTCCAGCTCTTGCCGCAGGGCGCGCAGGTTGTGCAGTTCTTGATCGGGGGCTTGCAAGGCCGGCCAGAGCAGGGCGACCAGATCGCGGGCGCTGGCGTCGGTGTCGATCTGGCGGCCGGTCAGGATGACTTCCCAGAGCATGTGCTCCATGGGCCCGAAGACCAGGGAGCGCAGCAGGCGCAGCGGGATGTCGGCACGCAGCTCGCCGCTGGCCTGGCCGCGGGCCAGCAGGTCCATCAGCGGCGCGGTGTAGCGGCGCTGCAGTTCGACAAACCCATCGCCGAGCTTGTCATCGCCGCTGCGCCGGCCTTCCGAGAGCACCAGGGCACACAAGCCCGTGCCTTGGATCAGAAACAGGCGCAAATGGGTGTGGACCATGAACTCCAGCTGCTCGCGCACCGAGGCTTCGCGCGGCAGGCCGGCCTCAATCTCACCAATGATCTCGTCATACCAATCGGCGATCACGCGCATGCACAACTCGCGCTTGCCCCGGAAGTACGTGAATACCGTGGCCTCGGACACACCCAGGCGTTCGGCAATTTCGGTGGTCGTAGCGCGCTCGAAGCCGCGCTCGGCAAACACCTCGCGGCCGACGCGCAGGATGTCGCGCACGCGCTGCTCGGCCTTGGCGCCGGCTGGGGCGCGGCGGGCGGGTTGCGTGGCCGCGGCTTTGGTGATGGCGGCGGCAGGGGAGGGCGTTGAGGCAGTCACGGCGCGATTCTGCGCAATAATTGAGTGGAACTCAAGTCGGACTTGCCAGTCTTTCCGCTCTGGCCTATTCTTCACGCCTCGCCGCCTCCCACAATTGGTGTGCGAGGCCCTGAGAAGAATTTGAGTTGAACTCACCCGTGGCCCTGGCGTCGTCGCTGCGGGCCGCTGTTTTTCGGAGACCCCATGGCCCAGCTGACCACCAAGCTCAATGCCCGTTCGGCAGATTTCAAGTCCAACGCCGAGGCCATGCAAGGCCTGCTCGATGACTTGAATGCGCGGCTGGCGCAGATCGCGCTGGGCGGCGGCGACGCGGCACGCGCCAAGCATGCGGCCCGGGGCAAGCTGCTGCCGCGCGACCGCGTTGAGATGCTGCTGGACCCGGGCACGCCTTTTCTTGAGTTGGCGCCCTTGGCTGCGCTCAATATGTACGACAACGCTGCGCCTGGCGCCGGCATGATCGCTGGTATCGGCCGCGTCTCGGGTGTGGACTGCATGATCGTCTGCAATGACGCGACGGTGAAAGGCGGCACTTATTACCCGATGACGGTCAAGAAGCATCTGCGCGCGCAAGAGATCGCGGCGCAGAACCGCCTGCCTTGTGTCTATCTGGTCGACTCGGGCGGCGCCAATCTGCCCAACCAGGACGATGTCTTTCCCGACCGCGACCATTTCGGCCGCATCTTCTTCAACCAGGCGAATCTGAGTGCCCAGGGCATTCCGCAGATCGCCGTGGTCATGGGCTCTTGCACGGCCGGCGGCGCCTACGTGCCGGCCATGAGCGACGAGACCATCATCGTCAAGAACCAGGGCACCATCTTTCTGGGCGGCCCGCCGCTGGTGAAGGCGGCCACCGGCGAGGTGGTGACGGCCGAAGACCTGGGTGGCGGCGATGTGCACACCCGGCTCTCGGGCGTGGCCGACCATCTGGCTCACAACGACACCCATGCCTTGGCCCTGGCTCGGCAGTCGGTGGCGGCGCTGAACTGGCGCAAGGAAGGCACACAGCAGCAGCGCCTGCAAGCGCCGCGCGCGCCGCTCTTCGATGCGGCCGAGCTGCACGGCGTGATCCCCACCGACACCCGCAAGCCTTTCGATGTGCGCGAAGTCATCGCCCGCATCGTCGATGGCTCCGAGTTCGACGAATTCAAGGCCCGCTACGGTGCCACCCTGGTCTGCGGCTTTGCCCACATCGAGGGCATGCCGGTCGGCATCGTCGCCAACAACGGCATCCTGTTTGCCGAGAGCGCCAACAAGGGCGCACATTTCATCGAGCTCTGCTGCCAGCGCAAGATCCCCTTGGTGTTCCTGCAGAACATCACCGGCTTCATGGTTGGCCGCAAGTACGAGAACGAAGGCATTGCCCGCGCCGGCGCCAAGATGGTGACGGCGGTGGCCTGCGCCAGTGTTCCCAAGTTCACCATCATCATTGGCGGCAGTTTCGGTGCCGGCAATTACGGCATGTGCGGCCGTGCGTTCAGCCCCCGCTGGCTCTGGATGTGGCCGAACGCGCGCATCTCGGTGATGGGCGGCGAGCAAGCCGCTTCGGTGCTGGCCACGGTCAAGCGTGACGGCATCGAAGGCAAGGGCGGCAGCTGGAGCGCCGAGGAAGAAGAAGCCTTCAAGACGCCGATCCGTCAGCAATATGAAGACCAGGGCCACCCGTACTACGCCAGTGCCCGACTCTGGGACGACGGCGTGATCGACCCGGCCGACACCCGCCGGGTGCTGGCTCTGGGCCTGTCGGCGGCGATGAATGCGCCGATTGCCGAAACCCGATTTGGCGTTTTCCGCATGTAATGTCGATAATGTGTGTGTAGTTGGAGACTGGTACACATCATGCGCACCAATATTGAGATCGACGATGCCTTGATGGAGCAGGCCTTGCGAGCCGGCCCGTTCAAGACCAAGAAGGACGCTGTGGAGGCGGGTTTGCGCCTGCTCGCCCGCCAATCGGCCTACCGTGAGATCCTGAAATGGCGCGGCAAGTTGCATTGGGAAGGCGACGAGGCGCACGACTGGCCGGCTGCTGATGCTGCCGATGCCGCTGATGCAGAGGCTGCCGCTGCTGCAGAGCCGATTTCATCGGGCTCGGCCCTGTTGGTGCAGGATGCCGGACCTGCCGAGCCGTATCGGGCTGGCCAGGCCAGACCCAAGGGCAGTGCCGACAGCACTGCCAAAGCGCCAACGCGCAAGCGTCATGCTGGTCGTTGACTCCTCGGTTTGGATCGACTTCTTCGCCGGTGTGCGTCATGCCCAGACGGAACAGTTGGCCGAGTTGTTGCACCACGGCGAGCTTCGCCTGGTCGTGCCGGACCTAGTGCTGTACGAGGTGCTGCGCGGCTTTCGCCATCCGCGCGATCTGCGTCAGGCCAGCCTGCTGATGCAGGGCCTGAGCATTGAATCCTGCGTGGACGAGGACCTGGCCCTGCTGGGCGCCGAGCACTACCGCAGCTTGCGCGCGGCCGGCGTGACGGTGCGCAGCAGCATCGATGTGCTGGTGGCGTCTTTTTGCATCGAGCGCGATTACGTGCTTTTGCATCGTGATCGCGATTTCGATGCATTTCACGCCCGCCGAGGATTGAAGGTTTGGACCCAATGATGACGAGCAGCAGCCCCATGAACACCAGTTTGCGTATCGAGCGTGTCGGCCCTTCGGGCCAGATCGCTCGCGTCACCCTGAACCGCCCCGAGGTGCGCAATGCCTTCAACGAAGGCGTGATCGCCGAGCTGACGGCTGCGTTCGCGGAACTGGGCCGGGACCCAGGTCTGCGCGCCATCGTGCTGGCCGCCGAGGGCAAGGCTTTTTGCGCCGGCGCCGATCTCAACTGGATGAAGGCCATGGCCGGCTACAGCTGGGACGAAAACCATGCCGATGCCTCCCGCCTGGCCGAGATGCTGTGGACGATCTACAGCTGCCCGGTGCCGGTGATCGCCCGCGTGCAGGGCGATGTCTACGCCGGCGGCGTGGGCCTGGTCTCGGTCTGCGATGTGGTGGTCGCCGTGGACACGGCGGGTTTTTGCCTGTCCGAGGCCAAGCTGGGCCTACTGCCGGCCACCATCGGGCCCTATGTGGTGCGCGCTTTGGGTGAGCAGGCTTCGCGCCGCTACTTCATCACGGCCGAGCGCTTCGGTGCCGCCGAGGCCTATCGCCTGGGCTTGGTCCACGAGCTGGCCACGGCCGAGACCCTGGACGACAAGGTCGAAGCCCTGCTGTCCGCCCTCTACGCCAACGGCCCGGCCGCGGTGCGCGCCTGCAAGCGTCTGGTGCAGGATGTCGCACACGCGACAATCACGCCTTCGCTGCGTGATGACACCGCGCGCCGCATCGCTGACATCCGTGCCAGCGACGAAGGCCGCGAAGGTGTGCAGAGCTTTCTGAACAAGAGCCGGCCGAGCTGGTTGGCCTGAGTTCTTTTCGATCCCGTTTGATGACTTCCAGCAGTACACCTTTGACACCCCAGCAGGACTGGCAGCGCCGCAGCGTGGCCGCCGTCTGGCACCCCTGCACGCAGATGGCGCGCGCCGAAGTGGTGCCGCCCCTGCCCATTGCCCGTGGTGCCGGCCCCTGGCTTTACGACTACGAGGGCCGGCGCTATTTCGATGCCAACAGCTCCTGGTGGGTCAATCTTTTTGGCCATGCCGATGCGGGCCTGAACGCGGCCATCAAGGCGCAGCTCGACACCTTGCCCCATGTGATGCTGGCCGGCTGCACCCACGCGCCGGCCGTGCGCCTGGCCGAGCGCCTTAGCGCGCGCACCGGAGGCGCCCTGGGCCATGTCTTTTTCGGCAGCGACGGCGCGAGCGCGGTGGAGATTGCGCTCAAGCAAAGCTTCCACAGCTGGCGCAACCGCGGCCGTGCCGAAAAGCGCGAGTTCGTCTGCCTGAAGAACGGCTACCACGGTGAAACCATCGGCGCCCTGGCCGTGACCGATGTGAAGGTGTTCCGCGACGCTTACGACCCGCTCTTGATGCGGGCCCATATCGTGGAGTCGCCCGATGCCCGCTTGGGCAACGAGGCCGCCGCCCTGGCCGCCATGCGCGCGCTGCTGAGCGAGCGCGGCGCGCACATCGCCGCCGTCATCATCGAGCCCCTGGTGCAAGGCGCTGCCGGCATGGTGATGTACGAGGCTGCCTATCTGCGCGGCCTGCGGGCCTTGTGCACCGAGTTCGAGGTGCACCTGATCGTCGATGAGATCGCCATGGGTTGCGGCCGCACGGGAACTTTCTTTGCCTGGGAGCATGCCCAACCTGCGCAAGCAGGCGATTGGCCTGACTTTGTGACCCTGTCCAAAGGCATCACTGGCGGCACCATGCCCCTGTCCCTGGTGCTCACGACCGAGGCGGTCTACCAGGCCTTCTGGAGCGAAGAGGTCAGCCGCGGCTTTCTGCATTCGCATTCCTACACCGGCAATGCGCTGGCCTGTGCCGCCGCCAATGCGGTGCTGGACCGCTTCGATGCCGGCCAGCTGCAGGTCAATGCCGAGCAGGCCCAGCTCTTGAAGCAGGCCTTCGCGCCGCTGGCCAGCCACCCACGCGTGGCCCATCTGCGCCAGCAAGGCATGGTGCTGGCCTTCGATGTGATCGAGCCGGGCCTGCGTTTCGCCGAACGATTCCATCTGGCCGCGCGCGCCCATGAGCTGCTGATTCGCCCCATCGGCGGCACCGTGTACCTGATGCCGCCCTATCTGATCGACGCCGAAGCGGCCGCCTTCCTGGCCCGCGCTGTGCGCCTGACCTTGGATGAGGTGCTGTCCCAATCTTCTGAGGGCAGCGCCCAGCCCGTGAGCAAAGAAGTCCATGTTGCTTGATCACCTGAGCGCCAAGCTGCGCACCATCGAAGCCCAGAGCCTGACGCGTTTTCTGCGCCAGGCCGAGAGCGGCACCGCGCCGCGCCAGCAGGTGCGCGGCGCCGACGGCCGCACGCGAGAGCTGCTGATGTTCTGCTCCAACGATTACCTGGGCCTGGCCGCCGAGCCCGCGCTGCGCGAGGCCTTGATCGAAGGCGCCCAGATCTACGGCGGCGGCTCCGGCGCCTCGCCTCTGATCAGCGGCCACAGCCGCGCCCATGAGCAGGTGGCCGAGACCCTCGGCCGCTGGCTGGCGCCCCACATCCCTGAAGCACGCGCCCTCGGTTTTTGCACCGGCTATATGGCCAATCTGGCCGTGGTCACTGCGCTCGGCGATGAAGAGGCCGAGATCTTCTCCGAGGCCTGGAACCATGCCTCGCTGATCGACGGCACCCGCCTGGCGCGCGCGCAAGTGAAACGTTATGCCCATGGCGATGTGGCGGCGCTGCGCGAGCTGCTGGCCGCCAGCACGGCCAAGGTCAAGCTCATCGTCACCGATGCGGTCTTCAGCATGGATGGCGATCTGGCGCCGCTGCCGGCCTTGTTGGCCCTGGCCGAGGAGTTCGATGCCTGGCTGATCGTCGACGACGCCCATGGCTTTGGCGTGCTGGGCGAAAACGGCCGCGGTTCGCTGGAGCACTTTGGCCTGCGCAGCGAGCGCCTGATCCTGGTCGGCACCTTGGGCAAGGCGGCTGGCCTGGCCGGCGCTTTTGTCGTGGCGCATGCCACGGTGACGCAGTACCTGCTGCAGGCGGCCCGCAACTACATCTTCTCCACCGCCTCGCCGCCGGCCGTCGAGCATGCGCTGCTGAGCAGCTTTGCCCTGATCGAGGGCGATCTGGGCAAAGCTCGACGTGCCAACCTGCGTCATTTGCAGGCGCGCCTGCGCGCCGGTGTCCAAGCCTTGCTGGCCCGCCACCCGGCCCTGGGCTGGCGCCTGGCGCCCTCGGACACCCCTGTTCAGCCCTTGATCGTCGGCGGCAATGCCGAGGTCATGGCCCTGGCCGCGCGCCTGGAGCGCGAAGGCATCCGCGTGCCGGGCATCCGCCCGCCCACCGTGCCCAAGGGCGAGGCGCGGCTGCGCATCACCTTGTGCGCCACGCACAGCGAGGCGGATGTCGATCAGCTGCTCTCAGCTCTCGCCGCCGCAGCTGCCGACATGGACAAGGTGGCCGCATGAGAGGTTTTTTCATCACCGGCACCGACACCGAAATCGGCAAGACCTGCATCACCGCCGGCCTGACCCATCTGTTGTCCGAAGCCGGCCTGCGCGTGGCGCCGGTCAAATCGCTGGCTGCCGGCCAGGAATCGGTCGACGGTCAGTGGGTCAATGAGGATGTGCAACGCCTGCAGGCGGCCCAGCGTCTGGGCATGCGCCCCGATCAGGTCGGGCCTTTGCAGTTCCGCGCCGCCTGCGCGCCGCACATCGCCGCCGCCCTGGAAGGGCAGCGCATTGAGCGTGCGCCGCTGCTGGCCGCCGTCCGCGCCAGCGCCGCCTTGGGCGAGCTGGCCTTGGTGGAAGGGGTGGGCGGTTTCCGTGTGCCTCTGGGCGAGGACTATGACACCGCCGATCTGGCGCAGGACCTGGGCCTGCCCGTGGTCCTGGTCGTGGGCTTGCGACTGGGTTGCATCAACCATGCCTTGCTGACGGCGGAAGCCGTGCGCGCGCGCGGCCTGAGCCTGGTCGGCTGGGTGGCCAACACCGTGGACGCCGCCATGCCTTATGTGGCGGACAATCTGGCCGCGCTGGACGCGGCCCTGGCCGCGCCCTGCTGGGGTCATGTGCCTCGCTTGTCTGACCCTTCCGCCGCGGCCGTGGCCGCCCATCTGAATCTTGAGCGCGTGCAAGCCTCGCTGGCCGCCTCTGCTTACTGACACCTGCTGTTTTTCGGAATCGCCATGAGCCACTCTTCCCACACCCAAACCACCAACCAGATCCAATCGCTGACGCCGACCACCGACGCCGACCGCCAGAACGCCAAGCCCTGGACCGTCAACGAGGTTGTGGCCTTGTTCGATCTGCCCTTCAACGACTTGCTGTTCAAAGCCCAGCAAGTGCACCGCGAGAACTTCGATGCCAATGCGGTGCAGCTGTCCACGCTCTTGTCCATCAAGACCGGTGGCTGCGAAGAGGATTGCGCTTACTGCCCGCAATCGGCCCACTTCGACACCGGCCTCAAGGCCGAAAAGCTGATCCCCCTGCAAGAGGTACTGGAAGCCGCCCGCGCTGCCAAGGCCAATGGCGCCACGCGTTTCTGCATGGGCGCTGCCTGGCGCTCGCCCAAGGAGCGCCATCTGGAAGCCATCGGTGAGATGGTCAAGGAGGTCAAGGCCATGGGTCTGGAGACCTGCCTGACCGCCGGCATGCTCGGCGACGGCCAGGCCGAACAGCTGGCCGAAGCCGGCTTGGACTACTACAACCACAACCTCGACACCTCGCCCGAGTTCTACGGCCAGATCATCACCACCCGCACCTACCAGGACCGCCTGGACACGCTGGACCGCGTGCGCAATGTCGGCCTCAAGGTCTGCTCCGGAGGCATCGTCGGCATGGGTGAAACCCGCCGCCAGCGCGCCGGCCTGATCGTGCAACTGGCCAATCTGAACCCTTACCCGGAATCGGTGCCTATCAACAACCTGGTGAAGGTCGAAGGCACACCGCTGGCCGACAAGGGCACCGAGGCGCTCGACCCCTTCGAGTTCATCCGCAGCATCGCCGTGGCCCGCATCACCATGCCGCGCGCCATGGTCCGCCTGTCTGCCGGCCGCGAAGAAATGCCCGAGAGCATGCAGGCCCTGTGCTTCCTGGCCGGCGCCAACAGCATGTTCTACGGCGACAAGCTGCTGACTACCAGCAACCCGCAGGCCGAGAAAGATCGCGCCCTGCTGAATCGCCTCGGCATGCGCTGCGCCAGCGAGGCGAATCTGGCGCCGCAAGAGGCGCAAGCTGCGACAGAGGGCGAAGGGGACTGCGGCAAGGTGAGCTGCCACTCGCACTGAGCTGGAGTCTCGGCTGAGCACGCTGCATCGACGCCCAGAACAAGAAATCGGAGACAAAAAGATGTTCAAGAAAATCCTGATCGCGAACCGCGGCGAGATCGCCTGCCGCGTGGCGGCGACGGCACGTCGCCTGGGTGTGAAGACCGTGGCCGTCTACTCTGAGGCCGATGCGCGCGCCAAGCATGTGCAGGCTTGCGACGAGGCGGTGCTGATCGGTGGCCCGGCGCCGCGTGATTCCTACCTGCAGTGGCAGCGCATCATCGATGCGGCCAAGGCGACCGGCGCCGAGGCGGTGCACCCGGGTTATGGCTTCTTGAGCGAGAACGACGAGTTTGCTCAGGCTTGCGCGGCCAATGGCTTGGTCTTCATCGGCCCGCCGGCCAGCGCCATTCAGGCCATGGGCTTGAAGGCCGAGTCCAAGCGTTTGATGGAATCCGCCGGCGTGCCCCTGGTGCCCGGCTACCACGGTGCCGATCAAGACCCGGCCCTGCTCAAGGCCGAGGCCGTGCGCATCGGCTTCCCCGTCTTGATCAAGGCCAGCGCCGGTGGTGGCGGCAAGGGCATGCGGGCCGTGCACAGCGCCGACGAGTTCGATGCTGCGCTGGCTTCCTGCAAGCGCGAGGCGATCAACAGCTTTGGCGACGATGCGGTGCTGATCGAGCGTTATGTGCAACGCCCACGCCATATCGAGATCCAGGTCTTCGGCGACAACTTCGGCGATTGCGTCTACCTCTTCGAGCGCGATTGTTCGGTCCAGCGCCGTCACCAGAAGGTGTTGGAAGAAGCGCCGGCTCCTGGCATGACCGCAGAGCGCCGCGCCCAGATGGGTGGCGCGGCCGTCGCGGCGGCCAAGGCCGTGGGCTACAGCGGTGCCGGCACGGTGGAGTTCATCTGCGAGCAAGACGGACGCTTCTATTTCATGGAAATGAACACGCGCCTGCAGGTCGAGCATCCGGTGACGGAAGCGATCACCGGCCAGGATCTGGTCGAGTGGCAGCTGCGCGTGGCCTCGGGCGAGCCCTTGCCGCTGAAGCAGGACGAGTTGAGCATGCATGGCCATGCCATCGAGGCGCGCATTTGCGCTGAGAACCCAGAGGCCGGTTTCCTGCCCGCCACCGGCGCGCTGAACGTGGCCCGCTGGCCGGAGCATGTGGCTTTCGAGCGTGGCTCGGTGCGGATCGACGCCGGAGTGGGCGAGGGCGATGCCATCAGCCCTTTCTACGACTCCATGGTCGCCAAGCTGATCGTCTGGGGCGAGGACCGCGCCCAGGCCTTGGCTCGGCTCGATGCGGCGCTGCGCGACACCCACATCGTCGGACTGCAGACCAATGTGGCCTTTCTGCGCCGCTGTGCCGCCACGGCCTCGTTTGCCAGCGCCGATCTGGACACTGCCCTGATCGAGCGCGAGCGCGCAGCTCTGTTTGAACAGCCCGGCCTGCCGCTGCAGATCAGCGCGGCCGCTGTGGTTGCCCACACCCTGGCCGCCGAGGCGCAGCAACAGGATGCCGACCCTTGGAGTCGTCGCGACGGCTGGCGCTTGTTCGGTGCGTCGGCGCGCCGCTTCGATCTGGAGATCGCCGCACAGCGCCACGCGGTGCTGCTGTCGCGCCACCACCAGGGTGTCATGCAGCTGAGCATCGATGGCGGCGAGGCTCTGGCCTTTGCCGTCAACTCCAGCAGCCTGGAACGCCATGAGCTGCTCTTGGGATCAGGCCTGGCGCAGCAGCGTGTGCTGGTGAACAGTTATGCCGACGGCGAAACCGTGGCTGTGTTCGCGCCGCAAGGCAGTGCCTACATCACCGAGATTGATGCTCTGGCCCATGCCGGCGACGGCGCCGCCGAAGCGGGGCGCCTGACAGCGCCCATGCCGGGCAAGCTGGTCAGCTTCCTGGCGGCGGTGGGCGACAAGGTCAGCAAAGGCCAGCCGCTGGCGGTGATGGAAGCCATGAAGATGGAGCACACCATCAACGCGCCCAAGGACGGCGTGGTGGCCGAGCTGCTGTTCGCTGTGGGCGACCAGATCGGCGACGGTGCTGAGCTGCTGCGGCTCGAGGCTTGAACACATGAGTGGCGCGTCGGTGTTCGGCACGCCTTCGGCTGCGAGCGGCCCCATGCAACCATCTTGTTCTCCCTCGTGGGCCCTGCAGTCCGGGCCGCCGCAGGGCTCATGGTTCCGGGGTCGGCCCTGGCGGGCCGACTGCCTTGCGCTGCTCGCGCCTCGGGGCTGGCGCATAACTCACTTCACTCACTGCGTTCGTTCCGTTCAAACAGACGCGCCAAGTCAGCGCTTGAAGCGCGCGGGTACACGCGCGCCCCGAGCCGCTGCGCTGCTCAGCCCTTCACAAATCGCCCAGCGGCGGCCCGAACTGCAGGGCGCTTGCATCGCGATCGATGTGCCCCTCGACGGTGGAACACACCACATTCGAAGGTGGCTCGGCCCGACGACGGGCGATTTGTGCGCGGCCGAGAGCGCAGCGAAGCGGCTCAGGCGCGCGCCGAAGCTTGCTTCAAGCGCGCTTCAAGCACTGACTCGGCGCCACTGTTTGACCACAGTGAGCGCAGCGAACGGAGGGAGTTTGGCGCCGCTGAGCCGCGAAGTGAGCAGCGAGGGCAGTCGGCTCGCAGAGCCGACCCGTGCACCATGAGCACGGCGGCGGGCCGAGTCACCGCAGCGCGGAAGCCCGGCCACCGAATTTCAGCCTTGTGCCGACAGCAGTTAAGCCCAGCAATGAGGAGTATTGAATGAACTTACCCAATCACGTCACCCTCGTCGATGTTGGCCCCCGGGACGGCCTGCAGAATGAAAAACAGGCCGTGTCCACCGAGGACAAGGCGCAGCTGGTGGCCATGCTGCAGGCCGCGGGCTTGAAGGAAATCGAGGTCACCAGCTTTGTGTCGCCGAAGTGGGTGCCGCAGATGGCAGACAACACGGCGGTGATGGCAGCTATCGCCCGCCAGCCCGGTGTGCGCTATTCGGTGCTGACACCCAATCTCAAGGGCTTTGAGTCGGCCCAGCCAACCCGACCGGACGAGATCGTGGTCTTTGCGGCGGCGTCCGAGGCTTTCAGCCAGAAGAACATCAACTGCAGCATCGCCGAGAGCATCGAGCGTTTTGCGCCCGTGGTCGAAGCCGCGCATGCGGCCGGCATCAAGGTGCGCGGCGCCTTGTCCTGCGCGGTGGGTTGCCCTTACGAGGGTGACATCAGCGCCGACCAGGTCGAGCGCGTGGTGCAGCTGATGAAGGGCATTGGCGTCGATCATCTCGGCGTGGCCGACACCATCGGCGTGGGCACGCCCAAGAAGGTCCAGGCGGCCATGGAACGGGCGCTCAAGCACTATCCGCTGGTCGAGGTGAGCGGCCATTTCCACGACACCTACGGCCAGGCCCTGGCCAATATCTACGCCTGCCTGGAGCTGGGCGTCCACCATTTCGACACCAGCGTCGCCGGCCTCGGCGGCTGCCCCTATGCCAAGGGTGCCACGGGCAATGTGGCCAGCGAGGATGTGGTCTTCATGCTGAACGGCCTGGGGATCGACACCGGCATCGACCTCGATCTTCTCGTCGACGCCGGCGCCTTCATCTCCGGTGTGCTGGGCCGTCCGCCGGTCTCGCGCGTGGCTCGGGCCTTGCTGGCGAAACGGGCGGGCTGAACCTGCTTTGAGATGAGTCCAAGGGCATGAGCCGATCGGCTCATGCCAACGCGTTGCGGTTCATTCCGAGGTCACGGCTTTTGCCGACACTGGCGCTTGCAGGTCTTGCATAAGACAGCAGCCGCCAGTTCTTCAAGCCCGCAATTCGGAGTCCACCTCATGACCTTCGCACCGTCCCGCATCGCCGCCGCTATCGCCGGCCTCGGAATTCTTGCCCTGAGCCAGAGTGCTATCGCAGGCCTCAGCCAGTTCTCCAACTTCACACCCATGACCGGCAATGTGGCTGCCGGCGCGCTGCCGGAGACCGCGCCCTTCAAGCTGTCTTCGGCCAATTTCAGCCAGACCATCCTGGCCGACCGCGCCACGCAAAACAGCTTGGTTCCGGGCAGCAACTCCGGTTCCTGGGACATGATCACCGCCAATGAGAGCGGTGCGGATCGCGGCCGCTACCTGTTCATGCCTTTCGAGACCAATGCCGGCGGCGTGCAGCGCGTGGACCTGTGGGACACCAACTACGCCACTCGCACCGTCACCGTGGTGGCACCGGGCACCCAGAGCTTTGTCTCGGGCGACGCCTCGCGCTGGACCCCCTGGGGCAGCTATGTCACAGCCGAAGAATCCTGGGGCACGGGCAGCACCCGTGGCCGCTTGTTCGAGCTGACCAATGCCACGACGGCCACGGCCAATGGCGGCAACTTCATCCAGCGCAGCATCCTGCCGCGCGTTTCGCATGAAGGCCTGGCCTTCGACAAGCAGAACAGCCTGTACTTTGTCGACGAGCTGAACGGCGGCGCCATCTACAAGTACGTGTCGGCCAACCCCAACGCCAACAACGGCAACGACTACTTTGCAGCCGGTCAGACCTTCGCGCTGAAGGTCGGCGCCGGTGGCCAGTTCGAAGGCAACAATGGCTCGGCCATCGCCGGCGCCGCTTCCTGGGTGGCCATCACCAACGCCAACGGTGGCGCCTTGGCTGGCATCTCCACGGTGCTGGCTGACGGCACCATCGACGGCCGTGCCACGGCCGACCACGCCAGCGTTTTGGCCACTGGCTACAACCGTCCGGAAGACTTGGAGATCCGCACGCTCGCCAATGGCAAGCAGATCATCTATTTCACGACCACCGACTCTGACAACGACGGCAGCAGCAGCAATGGCCGTGGCCGTGTCTACTCGCTGAACCTGGACAGCACCGAGGTCAAGCTCTTCGCCGACAACAACACCATCGACATGGCCACCGGCCTGAAGGTCGGCGCCACCTGGAGCAACCCGGACAACCTGGCCATCGACGCCGACGGCAACATCTATGTGATCGAAGACCAGGACGGCGGCAAAGCCGACATCTGGTTCGCCAAGGACACGAACGGTGACGGCGTGGCCGATGCCGTCGGCAAGTGGGCCAGCCTGAGCACGGCCGGTGCCGAGCCCACAGGTCTGTACTTCGACACTGTGAACCCCAATGTGGCCTATGTGAACGTGCAGCATCCGGCCAGTGGTGTTGACCGCCTGGTGCAGATCACGGCTGTGCCTGAGCCGCAGACCTATGCCATGCTGCTGGCCGGTTTGGGCCTGGTGGGCTTCGTCGCCCGTCGCCGCAAGGCCTGATCGGCCCTGCTGTTCGGCGCGGCCCGGGTCCAGTGGGCCGGGGCTGCGCCGGCACTGTTTTTGTTTTCAAACTTTCTGTATCGACGGCAAGCCAGCTCCTGATCTCGGCGTGCAAGCCAGCCTGTCGGCCTCAGTTCTCACGGAACCGACCCATGCTGAACTTGCACCCCGCCTCGCGCATCACCCTGGCTGGCTTGATGGGCCTGCTGGCCTCTGTGGCCAGCCAGGCGGCGCCCAGCGCGCTCAACGCCTTTGTGCAGACCAATCTGGTCGCCAACAGCGCCAAATACCAACCCACCGCCCTGATCGACCCCGATCTGGTCAATCCCTGGGGCATCGCCCTGCGCCCGCCCGGCATCGGCGGCCACATCTGGACCAGCAATGCTGGTACCGGTACGACCAGCACCTACATCGGTGATGTCAATGGCCTGCCCCTGCAACAGGACGGGCTCAAGCTCGTGCCCATCGTCACCAGTGCTCGCGACCGCGACCCCTTCGCCACCGGCAGCGACGGCGTGGCCCAGGTGACCGGCCAGGTCTACAACGCGGCCAGCGACGTGGCCGGCCAGCCGCTTGAATTCAAGGTCAGGGGCGCGGCGGTCAACTACAACAACGGCCAGAGCGCCGGCGTGATCGAGGGCGCCGCCAAGTTCGTCTTCGTGACCATGGACGGCACCATCAATGCCTGGCGCAGCGGCACCAACCCCGGCATGTTGGAGGCCGTGGTGGTCAAGGACTACTCTCTGATTCAGCCGGCCGATCATGGCCTGCGTGTGGCTCCGGGCTACACCGGCGTGGCCATGACGACCGAGGCCTGGCGCCTGGATGCACAGGGCCAGAAGTTGGCCGACAACCGGCTCTACGCCGCCGACTTTGCCAACGGCCTCATCCAGACCTTTGACAACCAGTGGCAGGACGTGACGGTCGCCGGCAGCTTTGCCCGACCCGACGGGCTGGCCGCCAGCTACCACCCCTTCAATGTGCAGGTGATGGGTGACCGGGTGTACGTGGCCTGGGCCGAAAATTCCTTCGAGATCGATGAGCCGACCGAAGAGATCCCCGGCGCCGGCTTCGGCCGCATCGCCGCTTACGACCGCGATGGCCGCTTGCTGCAGGACTTTTCCGAGCACAGCCTGCTCAACGCCCCTTGGGGCATGGTGATCGCGCCGCAGAGCTTCGGCGCCTTTGCCGGCGCGCTGCTGGTGGCCAATTTCGGCGACGGCACCATCGCCGGCTATGACGTGCAGAGCGGCGCTTCGCTGGGCTATCTGCGCGATGCGCAGGGCGAGGTGATCAGCATCGACGGCATCTGGGGTCTGACCTTTGGCAACGGTGTGGCCCTGGGCGACGCCAATGCGCTGTACTTCACAGCCGGCCCGGATGAAGAGCGCGACGGCCTGCTGGGCAAGCTGGAGCTGGCCCCGGTGCCCGAGCCTGGCACGGTGGCTCTGATGAGCCTGGGCTTGCTGGGCCTGACGGGCTTGCGCGGCTTTCAGGCCCGGCATCGCCGCCAGGCCTGAGCTCAGCTCAAGCGCGCGCGCAGGAAAGTCAGCGTGCGCTGCCAGGCGAGCTCGGCGCAGGCCGCGTCGAAGACATGGGCGCGGCTGCTGTTGAAGAAGCCGTGGGCGGCCGGGTAGTGGTGGATTTCTGCGCCTGGTGGCAGCTGGGCCACGAAGGCCCGCACGGCCGCGGGCGTGCACCAGTCGTCGATGTCAGCGTAGTGGCCCTGGAAGGGGATACCCACGTCTTGCGGCGCGGCAAAGTCGGCGGGCGGGATGCCGTAGAAGCAGCTGGCTGCTGACAAGCCCTGCACATGCACGGCGGCCGCCACCGTCAGTGCGCCGCCCATGCAAAAACCACTGACGCCGACCTTGGGGCTGCCGCAGACCTCGCGCAGATGGCGCAGGGCGCCGGCCAGGTCCTGGTGGGTGGCGTCGGCAAAGCTCAGGCCGCTCATCAGGTGGCTGGCCTCGTCGGCATCGCTGGCCTGGCGGCCGCGGTAGAGGTCGGGCGCCAAGGTGTGAAAGCCGGCCGCGGCATAGCGATCGGCGGTGGCGCGGATGTTGTCGTTCAGGCCCCACCATTCCTGCAGCAGGATCAAACCCGGTGCATCCGGCCGTGAGGCCGTGGCCAGGTAGGCGGGGCTGTGGGCGCCGTCGGGGCGCTGGAATTCGATCATGTGGGCCAAGGGGAAGCTCCGTGACAGGGGGGAGGTTGAGGTGAGCTGGGCGAGGCTGGGATCCTGCCATGGATGTGGGGCGCTGCTCTGCCTGAGGCTTTCAAGGGACTCCCCCAAAAGTCGGGCGATCAGCGTTCCTGGGGCGCAAGCCCTGACATCGGCAAGGCTGTCTCAGCCATAGACTGCGCTCGCTTGAATCAGCTCATTGACCGCTGTTTCAGAACGTTAGCGGAGACTCTTGCATGATTCAGTCCACAAGCCGGCTGCACGCTGAACCTGGCCGAGCCAACAAGCCGGGGGCCTGGGCTGTACGTCCGTTGAGTGCCACGGTGCTGGCATTCCTCTTGAGCGTCTGGCTCAGTGCGTGTGGAGGTGGCGGCGGAAGTGAAGCGCCGCCGCCCCCGCCAGCACCGCCACCGGTTCAGCCACCCGATGCTGTGCCTGAAGCCGTCGACAAGCTTCGTCTGCGCCAGCAGGTCGATGCCTGGGTGGCTGAGCAAAAAGCCAAGATCGAGCCTGTGGATTGCCGGCAGAGTCAGACCGGCCCGTGCGAAGCGCTGCGCAATATCCGTTTCTCCGATGGCCAGGCACGGTCGACCCAGTTGCGTGCCGATCAGACCATCCTCTTGATCGACAGCGGCATCGGTCACGCCGCCACCTTGCGCTACCGCTCCAGGATGCTGGGCTATTACCGGGTCAGTGAAAGCAGCGGCTTGGTCGAAGCCCATGATCCTGTGATCGAGAGTACGCCGCGCTGGGGCGCCGAGCTGCTGCGCGCCATTGACGGCTTTCAGTACCGTGATGCAGCCGGTCGGCAAGGGTCGAGCTTTGTACCGGCCGATTGGTTCAGCGCCTTGCGGCCCCTGCTGAGCGGGCACCGCGATTTCGCGATGGTCGACCGTGTGCCGCACGGCAATATGGTGTTGGCCCAGCTGGTGGAGGCCAACCCACAAGCCGGCTTTGTAGTGCTGGACCCCATCCCGATCACCACGCTGATGCGCGCCCATCGGGCCCGTGTTTGCGCCAAGGATTGGGCTGGCTTGGAGCAGGGTGTGCGGCAGATGGCGCAGAGTTTGAACACGGTGATGCAGCGCCACGGTGTGGACTATGTGAACCTGTCAGGCGGTCTGGACACTTCGAATCTGCCGGACAGTTGGGCGCCCTTGGCATGCGGCGGTACGCTCAGTGCCAGCGACGCACAAGGGCTGATCATGGCCTTTCGGCCGCTGTATGGTGCCCTGTTCGAGAACCCCAGCGTGCTGGGTGTGCAGGCCGCCGGCGTGATGTTGTCGCCCATCAGCCATCCCTTGGAGACCTTGCCACTGGCGCACCGTGTGCGTGTGAGCTTGTTCCACCCCGCAGCAGCGCAGCTCCCCGCCGATGGCGTGACCGGAGCCCAGCGACCTGAGGTCTTGGAGCCCAACGCAGACGACCGACGCTGGATCGATGTGTTCATCAGCACCGGCATGCGAGACGGTGAATTCCCGCCCAAGGTCAATCAGGCCCCACCTTTGATCACCGATTCGGTCTATGGCTTGGATCTCAGCCCGGTTCCTCATGCCACCACGTCCTGGTCAGCGCCGCAGGCCCTGAGTCGTTTGATTCACCTGAAGCAGTCACTCGCGCCCGGCATGGCGCCCGCGGCGCCGCTGGACGCTGTGCTAATACAGCGTATGAAAGATGCGCTCACGCCCATGGGCTGCAGCTGGGCAGCTGAGGACGGTGGTCGCTGCAAGCTACAGGACCCTGCCTGGCATCGCCAGCAGGAGCTGTTTCGCCAGGGCTGGCTGCCTATGGATTGGCGCTGGGATCGTTCGTGAGCTGAGCATCGAGGTGCGGCAATCGCCCTCTCGGCATGGCGCTTTGTATTCTCGTTAGGACTTGGGCCCGTTGAGCAGGCGAGGGCAAGGCAAGGCCTGCGCTGAAGCCACCTGCGCGCAACTTAAGACACACTTTGTGATCAAGAAAGAGGGAGACGTTTGATGAAGAGAATCACGCATGAGCGCTGGGCGAGCCCCGCTTTGACGTGCCTGATGGCCTTGGCTTTGAGCGCCTGCGGTGGTGGCGGTGGCGGTGGAGGGGGCGACAGCTCGGTTCCCGTGACGCCCACGACGCCAACACCGCCACCGACGCCTCCTGCGACGCCGACAACACCCCCACCGCCCACAACACCGACCACGCCGACCACGCCGACGCCGACACCGACCACACCAACCACACCAACCACACCGACCACACCGACCACACCGACCACACCGACCACACCTGCCTTGGCGGTCCACTCGCCCTACATTCCCAAGCCCACGGCCTATGACAGCGAATGGCGTCTGGCGGAGAGCGCGGCACAAACGGCCATGGGCGTGGCCGCCTCCCGGTTCCAGCCGGTGCTGGCCAATGCGCATGGTTGGGAGCAGCGAGCCGATGTCCTGGGTGCGGGCATCTACCGTGTGGAGCTGCGCAAGGGCCATTTCTATCGCTTCAGCAGCAGCAATGACTGGTCATTCAATTTGACCGTCTACGACGAAGCCGGTTACCAGCTCTATGCGGGGGTGAACGAGCCCGATCGCATCGGCAGCCTGGGCCATCTTGCCTTTCCCCTGCTGGCCTTGCGCGATGGTGCTGTCTTCGTCAAGGTGGAGACCAGCGGAAACGCCGGTGCTGCGTTGGTGGATCTGCGAGTGGAGCACAGTGCGGCCACGCTCAGCACGGATGCCCCCACCTCCATCCAGCTGGCAGCGGTCGGCTCGGGCAGCGATGCGCCCAAGGCCGAAGCGGCCTTCTACGGAGGCGAGGGCGGCAACCGCATCGTCGGCAAGCCGCAGGCGGTCAATCTGATCTATGCCGGCAACGGTGACGATGTGATCGAGCTCAAGACTGCCAGTGACAAGCTGTCCCTGGTCGATGGCGGCCTGGCGCGCGACACCTTGGTGCTGGGCTTTCCCAGCCAGCACGCCAAGCTCACCCGGGTCAATGCCTTTGGACCCTTCCGCTTCGTGGTGACGCCGATGCCAGGGCAGCATGACGCCCATCTTCTCAGCGGCAGCCCCGACGGAGCGCGCCTGGTCTTGCGCAGCATCGAACGCATCCAATTCAGCGACAAGTCGGTGGAGATGAGAGACATGCCCGGGTATTGATCGTTCGCACCAGGGTGGCCGCGCCGCGCTACCTTGGAGTCCACGGGGCAATCTCGATCCAGTGTCATGGTGGTTTCACACACGCCGGCGCACCATGAGGCTGAGCTCTGGGCCACCTGGCCCCAAGAGGGTCAGCAAGCGGAGAGATGAAAAATGAGCGTGTGGGTTCAACGCGGCGCAGAGAGAGCGTTGCTGGGTCTGGCTGTCAGCGGTCTGCTGGCCTGCGGTGGCGGAAGCTCGGATCCTTCGCCAACGCCTCCAATTCCGGACGCCAAGCCGCTGGCGGGTCGCGTGATCGACGGATATGTGCGCGGCGCCACCGTATGGCTTGATCTCAACGGCAACCGCGTGCGCGATGCCGGCGAACCCAGCGCCGTCTCGCAGCAGGCCGGCGCTTACCAGCTGGAGCTTGGACCCGCCGACCGCGCCTGCCTGCCCTATGCGACGCTCTTCGCCGATGTGCCGGTGGGCGCCGTCAATGAGGACAGTGGACCGGTCAGTGCTGCCTACCAGATGGCGCTGGCGCCGCGCTTGCAAGCGCTCAGCGAGGACCCGGTGATGAACATCTCGCCGCTGACCACGTCGATCTGGGAGCAGGTCGAAGGCCGCGTCTCGACCACCCAGCCTGGCGTCAGCAGTTGCCAGACCTTGCAGCAGAACCAAGCGCTGCGCGAAAGCCTGAGCCAGGAGATCCGCACAGTGACGCAGGAGCTGGTGCAGCGCCACAACCTATCTGAGCCGCGCATCCATGCCGACTTCATCCAGACCGAGGACCGCGCCGCCTACCTGGTCGCCCAGGACCTCGTGCGCGGCCTGAAGGCCGGCTTTGCCCATCGGCAGGCGCTCAAGGCCAGCCACCCCGACGCCAGCTACCTGCGCGTCGAGATCTACCATGGCAAGACCTCGTATGCGCCGACCGAGGGCTGGTACCGGGTCAGCCAGGTCTGGCTGCCAGGGGGTGGCTATCGTGAAGAGCTGGTGGGCATGCGTGCTGGCTTGACGGAAGTCAGCACCGTCCACAGCGTTCGCGAAGAAAGCAGCAGGGCCTGGGGTTCAGGGCGCTACATCCTGCGCAAAAGTGGCACCCAGCACTGGGACCTGAGCAAGGCCGCTTACTGTATTGTTGAGGAAGTCTTGACCGTGCAGCACCAAGGCCGTGAGTACAGCCTTTCGAATGTGTTCCCAGCGGACGAGGCTGCAAGCCCAGCCGAATGCCTGGTGCGAGCGCCGGATTGGCGGGATGCGCCCACCGCAAGGAGCTACCGCGTGTCTTTCAGGGATGGACGCATACACCACGATGCCCTGTTTTCATTGACACCCGAAGCTTCCGTGAGCGGCCCACTGGCCGACTGGCTGAACTTGAAAGACAGGGCTGCCAGTTTGGACCCTGCGCGTTTGATCGAACATCTGGCTCCATTGGACTACCGCGTCGAGGCCCCCGTTGTGGGCGAGCAGCGCTTTGTTTACTGGCACAAGCGCAAGACCGATGACAGCGGCGCTCTGCGCGTTCAGACCGATCGTTATGTGGGCGAATGGACCCGCGAAAGCATGCGCGCCGACCAGACGCGCTTGAAGGAATGCAGCCGTGACGGACTCAGCTGGGTGGTCTGCAGCTGAGCCGAGCCGCTTTTGATGAGGCCTCCGCCGGGGGGACTTTCCGCCTTGCTGCGCGCTTGCAGGCAGGCACGCAGTCAGGCGGCTGGGTAGCGGAGCCGCAGGCCCAGGCCGCTGCCGTCCAGCCCGGCCACAAAGCTGAGCTCCGCCCCCTCGCGATCGGCAATGCGCCGGACGATGGCCAGGCCCAAGCCTGTGCCTTGCTCGCTGCTGCCGGGCACCCGGTAGAAGCGCTCGAAGACACGCTCGCGTTGCTCGGGCGCGATGCCGCGTCCGTTGTCGCGCACACAGAATTCCAGGCACTGATCGAGCTGCAGGCCGAGGCTGATTTCGACACGGCCGCCCGGGCCGGTGTAGCGGATGGCGTTGTCGATCAGGTTGTCGGCGATGGAGCAAAAGCCCTCGCGTTCCACTCGGAAGGGCAAATGCTCCGGTGCATTCAGCGACAGCTCGATGCCCCGCGGTCGCGCCAGGGCGGCCAGCTGGGCCACGCGAGCGCGCAGCAGGTCGGCGGCATCGAGTTCGCTGCGTTCCGGTTGTGCGTTGGCCCCTGCCTCGGCGCGGGCCAGGGTCAGCAGTTGGGCCAGCAGGTGGGAGACGCGGGCGATGCCTTGCTTGAGCGCGCCGGCGGCTTCGCGCCGGGCCTGGCCGTCCTCTTCGCTGAGCAGCAGATGGGCCTGGGCATTGACGGCCGCCAGCGGGGTGCGCAGCTCATGGGCGGCGTCGGCCAGGAAGCGGCGCTCCTTGTCCAGGCGCTGAGCCTCGTGGGCCAGCAAATCGTTGAGCTCGCGCAGCACCGGCGCGGTCTCGGCGTACAGGCGATCCACCTGCACCGGCGCGGTGTCGCCGGCGCGGCGCTTGGCGATGCGTTGCGCCAACTGCGCCAGCGGCCTCAGGCCGACGCGCACGCTCAGCCAGATGACCAGGCCGTGCCAGAGAAAAACGCCCAGCTGCGACTTCAGCACCAGCCAGAGCAGGGGCAGCACCGCGCTCAGCGGCGTGTCGAGGGGTTCGGCGATCAAAAGCACGCGGCCCATGCCCTGGCCCGGGTCTGAGCGCTGCACCATCCAGCGCGGTGCCTCGCCCGGGGGCGGTTCGGCGTCCAGGCGCGTGATCGGCGCATTGGCGCTGCGATACAGCAGCCGGCCCTCGCGGTCCCAGAGTTGGTAGACGGAGCGCAAGCCCTTGGCGAGGTCTTCCTCGAGACCCAGCAAGGCCATCACGGCATCCTCGGTGCTGTCCATGCGGGCTTGCAGTTCGGCCTCCGGGCTGAGCGCGGCGCCGGCCAGCACGGTCGCCATGCGCTGCAGCCGGGCGTTCACTTCGGCCTCGCCCCAGGCCACGCCGCGCCAGGTCAGCAGCGCGGCCAGGGCCAGCCAGGCCAGCACCAGAGCCAGGGCTTGCCAGGCGATCAGGCGCTGGATCAGGGACGGGTAGCGCTGCACTGCGGTTTGTGCCTGCGTGTTCTTGCTCGTCATGGCCACCTTCATGCGTTCGGCACATCGAGCACATAACCGACGCCGCGCACGGTGCCGATCAGCTCGTTGCCCAGCTTCTTGCGCAGCTTGTAGACATGGACATCGGTGGCATTGCTGTCCAGGGTGTCGGCGAGCTGGTGGCGCGCGTCGATCTGGGCTCGGGTCAACACCCGGCCCGGCTCGGCCGCCAGGGCCAGGAGGATGTCGTATTCGCGCGCCGACAGCATCACCTCCTGATTGTTCAGCTGCACGCGGCGGCGCGCGGTGTCGATGATGAGGGGCCCGAGCTGCCAGTGGTTGCTGGCCTGGCCGCTGTGGCGGCGCAGCAGGGCCCGCACGCGCGAGAGCAGCTCTTCCATCGCGAAGGGCTTGCCCAGATAGTCGTCGGCGCCGGCGTCCAGGCCCAGCACGCGCTCGCCGACGCTGTCGCGCGCGGTCAGCAGCATCACTGGCGTCTGGCGGCCGAGCTGGCGGAACCAGGCCAGCAAGTCCAGGCCCAGCTCGTCGGGCAAGCCGATGTCGAGCAGCAGCAGTGCGAAATCCATCTCGCCGAGAAAGCGGCGGGCATCGCCGGCATTGCGCAGCCAGACGACCTGGTGGCCGGCCATGCTCAGCACGCGTTGCAGCGAGTTGCCCAGGGGCAAATCGTCTTCGACAAGCAGGATGTTGGCCATGGGCGAGGGCTGGCGCGTGAGTCCGGAGTTGGGCGTTGGCGGCGGATTCTAGGAGGCTGTCGGTGACGCCTGTTGCCGGCCTCCCTCAGGTCTTCATCTCCGCTTCATCTGCGGCGCGCGGCCACCTTTGCTTCCCCCGGCTTCACCGTCCCTTCATGGGCCTGCTTTCAGACTGCAGCGACCGATCCACTCTGCCCAGGACATGGCCATGAAGCTCTTTTCCGATCTTTCCCCGCGGCGCTGCCGGTTCGCGCTGTTGTGCATGGCCTTGGCTGCGCCCATGTCGGCCGCTGCGTCAGGGACCGCAACGATTGCCGCCGCCGCGCCGGCGCTCGCGCGCCAGCCACTGCCGGCCTTCAGCAAGCTGCAGCTCGATGGTGCTTTTGACCTGCAGCTGCAAGCCGACAGCAGCTCGACGCTGGAGCTGCCGGCAGGTCGTGTGCGTGCTTGGGTGGAGGGTGAGACCTTGCATTTGATGTCGCCCGTGGGCACCGCCGTGGCAAGCGAGTTGGGCCTGTCTGAGCGGCCGAGCGTGCGTGTGCATCACCCGGCGGGTCAGCTGCAGTCCATCGAGCTGCGCGGCTCCAGCCAGGTGCAGATTGGCAGCCTGCAGCTGGAGCGTCTGCGCTTGTTGCTCAGCGGCTCAGGCAGCTTGCGTGTCGAGCGGGTCACGGCCAGCCAGCTGGATTTGGCCGTGCATGGCTCGGGCAGCTTGCAGCTGGGGCAGGTGCAAGCCCAGCAACTGAGTCTGAACCTGACGGGCTCCGGTGGCGTGCAGATTGCGGCGCTGCAGGCCGATCAGCTGGAGGCCAAGCTGCGGGCGTCGGGGGACGTCACCGTGCGGTCCGGTCGTGCCTCGCAGCAGAGCTGGTTGCTGTCGGGCAGCGGCGATGTCAAGGCGGCCGGTTTGCACGGCCAGCGGCTCAGGCTGAGATCCTTCGGCAGCGGTGACGCGGAGCTGGGTGCGGTGGAGCAGCTGCAGCTGAGTGTCTACGGTTCGGGCGATGTCAGCTACGGCGGTCAGCCGGCCTTGCAGCTCTGGTTGCCGGGCTCGGGGTCGGTGCGTGCCCGCAGTGAGCCGGGTGCTGCCCCCACGACTGCGGCGCAACCCTGAGCGCCGAGCCGCAAGGACCAAGAAGCCGCGCGTGCGCTGCGCGCCCTGGGGATGCGCCGGCTTCATCGCTGCTTCATGCGCCCACTCAGACACTGACCTCGCTTTCTCGAGATGAGCCTTTTTCACTGCAATGCAAGCCCGATCACAAGCATCCACCTGAACACCATGAATCATCTGTACACCTTGCCCCTCTGGATGGCCTTGGCCATCGCCCCGCTCGCTCAGGCTCAGAGCGCCACCCCAGCCCAACAAGGGTCGATGTCCGCCGCGGCCGCCAGCCCAATGCGCTGGGGTGCGGCCGTCCTCAGCCTGCCCAAGTACCCGGGCGCCGATCGCCAGCAGCTGCTGGCCGCCCCCTTGATCGAAGCCCGCTTCGGCGAGCACTTCTTCGCCAGCACCCTGCAGGGTCTGGGTGCCGACTGGCGGCCGGCCGAGGGCCTGAGCCTCAGTGCCGCCTTGGTGCTGGACAGCCACTGGCGGCGTCGCAAGGACTTGCCCACGGCTTGGGCCAGCCTGGGCGACGTCAAATTTGCGCCGGCCTTGCGTCTGGCCGCGCAGTGGCAGGTCGAGCGTTTCAGCCTGGAACTCAGCAGCAGCTCTCGCCTGGGGACGCTGAGCCGTGGCGCGGCTGGCAGCAAGGACAAGAAGGGCGGGCACAGTGTGCAGCTCGATGCCAGCTATGGCTTGTTGGCCACGCCGGGCTTGGCCTTGGCCGCCGGTGTCAGCGTCGAGGCCATGGATGCCCGCCTGGGCCAGGCCTTGTTCGGCGTCGACGCGAGCCAGGCCGCCAGCAGCAAGCTGCGCGCGCACAGAGTCCGTGCAGGAGTGGCCAGCGCCGGCGTCTTTGCCCAGGCTCAGGTGCCCTTGGACAAGGACTGGACTTTCAGCGCCCGCATGGGCTTGCAGAGCTTGCGCGGCGATGCCGGCAACAGCCCCTTGGTTCAAAAGCGCCGCCAGCCAACGCTGGCGATGAGCTTCAGCCGCGCTTTCTGAGCCTGGCGCTCAGGGCAAGGCCTGACCCCGTGCACTGACAAACAGCCGGTACCAGTCCTCGCGGCTCAGTTGCACCTGCGTCGCAGCGCCGCAAGCCCGAATGCGCTCAGGCTGGCTGCTGCCGATCACGGGCTGGATGCCGGCCGGGTGGCGAAGCAGCCAAGCCAGGACGATGCTTTCGGGCGACACCTGGTGCTGGTCGGCGAGTTCGCGCACCAGGGCGGTGCCGGCCTGAGCGATGCGATCGTCGGCCGCTGCCGCGCCGCTGAAGCGGCCTTGGGCCAGCGGGCTCCAGGCTTGCAGCTGCACGCCTTCGGCCTGGCAGTGTTGCAAGGTGCCGGCCCAGGGCAGGGCCGTGCCACTCTGGCCGTCGTTGAAGCTGGCGTCCTGGGCCAGCCAGTCGAGCTTGCCTAGGCTCATTTCCAACTGGTTGGCGACCAGGGGCTGGTCCAGCGCACGCTGCAGCCAGCGCATCTGGCTGGCCTGCATATTCGACACGCCGAAATGGCGCACCTGGCCGCGGCTCTGCAGCTGGCGGAAGGCCTCGGCTATTTCCTCGGGCTCCATCAGCGGGTCCGGCCGGTGCAAGAGGAGCAAGTCGAGGTACTCGGTGCCCAGCCTCTCCAGGCTGGCTTGCACCGAGGCCATGATGTGTTTGGCCGAAAGGTCATAACGCCCTGGCCCCGCGTCATCGGCAAAGCGGATGCCGCATTTGCTCTGCAGAATGATCCCGTCGCGCAGAGAAGGCTGGCGGCGCAGCAGGGCGCCGAAGCAGCGCTCGGCCCGGCCACGTTTGTAGATGTCGGCATGGTCGAAGACCGTGATGCCGATGGACTGGGCCGCCTCCAGCGCCGCATGGGCTTGGGCGATGTCGGCCTCGCCGATGTCCTGGGCGTCCCAGGGCCCACCCAAGCTCATGCAGCCCAGGACCAGGCGGCTGCTGCCGGGCAGAAAATGGTTCAGCGGAAGAGGCGTGGGCTTCATGGTTCAGCGATGCGATGTGATGCGGGGTGGAGTGGGCCGCTGACTGTAAGGACGCCGGGCGCGGGAACGGTCAGGACGGAATCAGGTGCGATTCAGGATCTTGGGCACTGCATTGGGCCGCAGGCGGAAGGCGTCCGGCATGCCCGAGCCCAGCAAGGGGCGCAGGTAAAGGCGGAAGGCGTCGGTGATGTTGGTGCCGCAGGGGCTGATGAACTCGTCTTCCATCACCCGGGTCTTGCCGGCCACATCGGCCAGGGGCAGCAGTTCGTAGTCCACCGAGTAGGTGCCGCTGCGCTTGATGGCCACCGAGCCTGAAGTTCGCCCGCCGGCACCGTGGAAGGCGAACTGCACGGCCTTCTCGCCGACCTCGCGTGCTTCCCGCTGATCCACGTCCGAGACGCAGCCGATGAAGCTGCGCTGCAAATAGCCGAAGGTATCGCCGCGCACGCGCTTGATGCCCAGCCGACTCTTGATCTCTTCGCACAGCAGATCGGCCAGGGCGCCGTTGCCCGAGAGCTGCACATTGCCGTGGGCGTCGCGCTCCAGGTCCTTGGCCAGCTGGGCGGCGATGGGCTGGCCGCTGGCATCGTGAATACCTTCGGACACGGCGATCACACAGCGGCCGTAGCGTTCATACATGGCCTTTACATCGGCCAGGAATCGATCAAGCTCGAACACCCGCTCGGGCAGGTAGATCAGGTGCGGGCCGTCGTCGGGGAACTTTTTGCCCAAGGCCGCGGCCGCGGTCAGGAAGCCGGCATGGCGGCCCATGACCACGCCGACGTAAACGCCGGGCAGGGCGGCGTTGTCGAGGTTGGCGCCGGCAAAAGCCTGGGCCACGAAGCGCGCGGCGGAGGGAAAGCCGGGCGTGTGGTCGTTCAGCACCAGGTCGTTGTCAATGGTCTTGGGGATGTGGATGCAGCGCAGCGGGTAGTTCGCGGCGGCCGCCTCCTCGCTGATGATGCGCGTGCTGTCCGAGGAGTCGTTGCCGCCGATATTGAAGAAGTGCGTGATGCCATGGGCCTGCAGCACCTGGAAGATCTTGTGGCAGTAGGCGGCATCGGGTTTGTCGCGGGTGGAGCCCAGGGCCGAGGAGGGCGTCTGTGCCACCAGCTCCAGGTTGTGGCTGGTTTCCTGGGCCAGGTCGACAAAGTCTTCGGTGAGGATGCCGCGCACGCCGTGGCGGGCGCCGTAGATGGCGGCCACACCGGCCTGGCGGCGGGCTTCCAGCACCACGCCGACCATGGACTGATTGATGACGGCAGTCGGGCCGCCGCCCTGGGTGACGAGAATCTTGCAGGGGCTCATGAGGTGCTCCGTTGACGGTGGCGGGCGGCGACCGCAGCCCGGCCATGGGGCCTGATTGTGCGGCAGCTCAGGCCAGGTTTTCGCGAGCTTGTGGCTCGCGACTCAGCTGCCCAGCCGCTGCACTTGATCGGACGCCTCCGCACGGTCTATGGAGGCCGGGACCTTATCAGGGCGCAGTGCACGTGTCAGACAAAGCCGCGTGTGCCGTCGGCTTCTTGCATTAGCGGTTCTAATCGAACTGAAGAGGCGGAAATGCCGCTTCCCATCGGCCGACATAGCTCGTACAAAGAGACACCTCAACTCGGCCACAGAGCCACGGAGACAGACATGCTGATCGGTTGCCCCAAGGAAATCAAGAACCATGAGTACCGTGTCGGCCTGACGCCGGCCAGCGTGCGCGAGCTGAGCAGCCGCGGCCACCAGGTGCTGGTGCAGGCGGGGGCTGGCGCCGCCATTGGCCTCAGGGACGAGCAGTATGTGGCCGCCGGCGCCGCGATCGAGGCCGACGCGGCCCGCATCTTCGCCAAGGCGGACATGATCGTGAAGGTCAAGGAGCCGCAGCCGCAAGAATGCGCCATGCTGCGGGAAGGCCAGATTCTCTACACCTATCTGCACTTGGCACCGGACCCCGAGCAGACGGCTGCCCTGGTCAAGAGCGGCGCCATCTGCATCGCCTACGAAACCGTCACCGGGGTCGGCGGCGGCTTGCCCCTGCTGGCACCCATGAGCGAAGTGGCCGGCCGCATGTCGATCCAGGCGGGCGCTGCCCACCTGGAGAAGAGCAAGGGCGGCATGGGCATCCTGCTGGGCGGCGTGCCCGGCGTGGCCCCGGGCCATGTGGTGATCCTGGGCGCCGGCGTGGTGGGCACCCATGCACTGCAGATGGCCGTGGGCCTGGGCGCGCGAGTGACGGTGCTGGACAAGAACGTTGACCGCCTGCGTCAACTGGATCTGGTGTTTGGCAACCGCATCTGCACCCAGTACTCGAACGTCGCCAGTGTCGAGGAGGCCGTGCTGAGCGCCGACTTGGTGATCGGCGGCGTGCTGATCCCTGGCGCCGCGGCGCCCAAGCTGGTGACCCGCTCCATGGTCGCGCGCATGAAACAGGGCGCCGTGGTGGTCGATGTGGCCATCGACCAGGGCGGCTGCTTTGAAACCTCGCATGCCACCACCCATGCAGACCCGACCTTTTTGGTCGACGGCGTGGTCCATTACTGCGTCGCCAATATGCCCGGTGCGGTCGCGCGCACCTCGACCTTTGCGCTGAACAATGCCACCATAGGGCACGCCGTGGCGCTGGCCGACAAGGGCTGGAAGCAGGCCTTGATTGACAACCCGCATCTCTGCGCCGGCCTCAATGTGGCTCGCGGTCACGTCACCTATGAAGCGGTGGCTCGTGACCTCGGCTACGAGTATGTGCCGGCCGAGGCTTTGTTCGACTGATCGAGCGATCAAGCGAACGGCGAACGCCGGCGGCGAGGCCCGCATCATCTGATTTCGTTCAACCCAGGAGGTTTCTCATGTCCAGCTTCAACCAATCCCAGAAAGACCGTTTGATGGACGATCTGCATGCAGTCGTCGCCGAGGCCGAAGGCCTGTTGCGTGCGACCGCCGGTTCGGCAAGCGAGGGCGCGAGCGAATTGCGCGCCAAGGTTCAGGCCAGCCTGGACCGCGCCAAGCGCAATCTTCATGATCTGCAGGATGCCGCCGTGGACAAGGCCAAGGCCGCTGGCCGGGCGACCGACCACTATGTGCATGAGAACCCCTGGCAGTCGATCGGCGTGGCGGCTGGCGTTGGTCTCTTGCTGGGCATGTTGATCGCCCGGCGCTGAAGCGCAGCCGTCGAGCAGCCCGCTCGGCCATAAAAAAAGCCCCGCGGCCCGAAGGCCGGCGGGGCTTTCTTGTGTCCGAACGGTGCTCAGGTGGCGGACGGTCCGGTGTCAGGTCTTGCCCGGCGCCTGTTCCATCCAGCGCTCAAGCTGGTCGGCCTGCATGGGGCGTGCGAACAGATAGCCTTGTCCTTCATGGCAGCCCAGACTCATCAGCTGCTGGCGCTGCTCTTCGGTTTCGATGCCCTCGGCGATCACGGTCAGATTGAGGCCACGGCCGAGGTTGATCACCATCTGTGCAATCGTCGAGCCGGCGCTCGAGGTTTGCGCTTCGCGCACAAAGGCGCGGTCGATCTTGAGCCGGTCGACATCGAGCTGGCGCAGATGGCTGAGCGAGGAGAAGCCGGTGCCGAAGTCGTCGATGGCCACGCTGACCCCGCAGCGTTTGATGTCGGCCAGGATGTGCATGACCAGTTCCGTGTCCTCCATGGCCATGGACTCGGTGATTTCGAGTTCGAGATTGCGCCCATCCACGCCGGTGTCGCGCAAGGCACTGCGCAGCACGGCCATGAAGCCGGGGTGACGGAATTGCGCTAGCGAGACATTCACGCACATGCGGAAGTCCTGGTAGCCGAGTTCGAGCATGCGCTTGAGCTGGTGGCAGGCGGTGCGCAGCACAAACTCGCCGATGCTGATGATCAGGCCGGATTTCTCCGCCAGCGGAATGAACTGGTCAGGCGGTACGAACTGGCCTTCTTCGGTGCGCCAGCGCAGCAGCGCTTCGGCGCCCAGGGGCTGGCCATTGCTGAGCAGAACCTGGGGCTGGTAGACCACGAACAAGCGGTTTTCTTCGAAGCCGGCGCGCAAGCCTTTGAGCAGCTTGAATCGCTCGCGGGCATCGGTGCCCATGGCCGAAGAGAAATACTGCGAGGAGCCACGGTGCTGGGACTTCGCCTGCTTGAGCGCAATCTGCGCATCGAGCAGCAGTTCGGAGCCGACTGCCGCGGATTCAGCCAAGCGCACCAAGCCGGTGGTGGCGGACAGCTGCAGGCGTTCGCCGGCCACCGAGAAGGGCTCGAGAAAGACTTGCTGGATGTTGTTGGCGCTGACATGGTCGCTGGGGCCCAGCAGGCCGAAGGTGTCGGCGCCCACCCGGGCCATGGCGGTGTTCAGACCCAGGGCTTCACCGAGGCGAAGGACCACGGCGCGCAGCACCTGGTCGCCAAAGTGATGTCCAAAGGCGTCATTGATGTCGGAGAAGTCGTCGATGTCGATCAGGGCCAGGGTGACATCGGCTGGGTTCTTGAGGTTCTTGTCCAGCAGCTCGACAAAGCGGTTGCGGTTGGGCAGCTGCAGCAGCTGGTCGTTGTAAGCCTGGTCCAGCAGTTGGCCGTAGAGCACCACGTTCTCGAAGCCGACCGAGATGTTGGAGCAGAAGGCGCGCAGCAGCTGCTGGTCCGTTTCGCTGAGCTCGCGCCCAACGTCGACAAGGGCCGCCATCGGCCGGCCATTGCTCATGCCGAAATACAGGCAGGTGCCCTCTTCGTAGATGTTCTGGCGCTGGTCCAGGCATTGCTGCAGGCGTTCGCGCACCGGCTTGATCTGCACGGCCGAAAGCGGCGCATTGATCATGCCGCTGTACTGGCCGGCAGCGGCCACCACCCGCACCTCGGCGTCGGCCTCCATGCCAACCTGGGCACAGACCAGGCCTTCCGGCAGGATGCCCAGCATCGCGCAGAGTTGGGTCACCACGCCTTCGGCAAAACGGTGCAGGCCTCGCAATCGGCTCAGCTCGGTGCTGGCGTCAACAATCATTTCCAGCCCGCGCCGGTTGGCCTCCAGGGCGCAGATCTGCCGGTAGGAGCGGATCGCTGCTGTGAGCACCGTGTAGAGGCGGGTGCGGGTCAGTTCGGACTTGGTCTTGTAGTCGTTGATGTCATAGGCCTGCACCGTCTCGATCTCGGGCGCATAGCCGGGCTGGCCGGTGCGCAGAACGATGCGGGTAGCGCCGAGCTTGAGCTCGTCGCGGATGTAGCGCACCAGCTGCAGGCCGGCGTCTTCGGATTCCATCACCACATCGAGCAGCACGACCGCCAGATCGGCCTCATTGGCCAGCACTTGGCGTGCTTCGGCGGCCGAGGTGGCATGCAGAAAGCTCAGGGGCAGGCCTTCCACCAGAAGGCCTTGCATGGCCAGCTCGGTGGCCTTGTGAACATCGCCGTCGTCATCGACGATCAGAACCCGCCAGGGATGGATCAGATGAGCATCGGTCGGGTCCGTGTGCTCGGGGCTGTCCAGAAATTCCAGCAGATCGTCGTCTTCTTCGTGATCGGGCTTGGCCGGACTGTTTGTCTCGCGCATGAGGGCCTGTGCTCCAGCCGATGGATTGACAATAGCTTGAGGGTATTTCATTCTGTACCCGGTCGCCATGCGCGCAAGTGCTTATGTGGTGGCACTCACGATACATGCAGTTTGGGTTTATAGAGCATTTGCCCGCTGTGTGATCACTGCAAATGCAAGGCAAGAAGATCACATATGGGAGGCAAGCATGAATGAAACCGGGCCCAGGTCTGAATCGCGACAAGAGGCCGGAGGCGCTGCGGCGGCGGCAGGCCTTGCCGCCAGGCCTTTGGGGCGTCTGGCGCGCCTGCTTCTGGAGCTGCTGCAGACGCGGGTCGAACTGCTGTCCAGCGAACTCGAAGCCGAGAAGCTGCGCTTGTTTGGCGCTCTGGTCCAGATGCTGCTCGCCCTCTTGATGGCCGGCGGCGCCCTGTTCATGTTCAGTCTGGCCGTTCTGCTGCTGAGCCCGGACGGCTGGCGCTGGCTCAGCGGCCTGGTCTTGACGGTGATCTACGCAGGCCTGGCGGCTTGGGCCTGGTCGGGTGCGCGCGCGCAGCTGAGCCAGCCTTCGGGCTTGTTCGCGGCCAGCGCGGCTGAATTGGCGCGCGACCGCGCCGGTCTGGACAGGTGAGCCGCCATGTTGTTCCAGCGTGAATTGAATGAGCAGCAGCAGCGCCAACTGGCCCTGCGGCTGCGACACATCGAGCTGCGTGCCGAGTTGGCCGCGGTGCGCCGTGATCTGCTCCAACCCGTGCAGCTGGTTCAGGGCCTGATGGGCTCGGGGCCACGATCCCGTGTCGGCTTGTGGGGCGGCCTGGGCCTTGCGGCCGCGGCTTTGGCCTGGCACTTCAAAGGCGCAAGGTCGGGCGCTGGCAGCCTGGGTGCAAGCTTGAACTGGCTGCGCCTGGGCTTGCGGGTCGCACGCCTCTGGACCGCGGTCAAAGCCGAATTCAGGGCCGATTTCAGGCCTGAGGCGGCGGCTGATGGGCGAGGGCAGGGGCAGGGCGCGCGCCCTGCCGCCAGCGAAGCCGAGCTCTGACCGCCAGAGCTTCAGCGTGGCCGTTTGCCGGGCGCTCGCGCAGCCGTGCTGCTTGGGCTGGCGGATCCGGCAGGGCGAGCCGGACGTGCCCCAGCCTTGGCCGGGCGGCTGCCGTTGTCGCGCGGCGGCAAGCCGGTGTGCTGGGACAAGATCTGACCCGGGCGCGGTGCCGCCGGACGGCCATTGCCCAGACCTTGCTTGGCCAGGGGCTTGGCCACCGAGGTCTTGACGCCGGTCGGCGTTGAGTTCTTGCGCCGCGCACTTTCGTAGCTGCCGTCGGTGACCGGTTGGTAGGTCGGGATCAGGTGGTACTTGCCATTGCCGATCAGGTCCTCGCGGCCCATGGTCTTCAAGGCCTCGCGCAGCATCGGCCAGTTGTTGGCGTCGTGGTAGCGCAGGAAGGCCTTGTGCAGGCGACGGCGGCGGTCACCGCGGACGATGTCCACGGTTTCGCTGGTTTCGGCGCTGCGGGTGATCTTCTTCAGCGGGTTCTTGCCTGAGTGGTACATGGCCGTGGCCGTGGCCATGGGGCTGGGGTAGAAGGTCTGCACCTGGTCGGCGCGGAAGCCGTTCTTCTTCAGCCAGACCGCCAGATTCATCATGTCCTCATCCGAGGTGCCCGGGTGGGCGGCGATGAAATAGGGGATCAGGTACTGCTTCTTGCCGGCCTCTTCACTGGCCTGCTCGAACATCTGCTTGAACTTGTCGTAGGTGCCGATGCCGGGCTTCATCATCTTGGACAGCGGCCCGCCCTCGGTGTGCTCGGGCGCAATCTTCAGATAGCCGCCGACATGGTGGGTGACCAGCTCCTTCACATACTCCGGTGACTTGATGGCCAGGTCGTAGCGCAGGCCGGAGCCGATCAGAATCTTCTTCACGCCCTTCAGCGCGCGCGCGCGCCGGTACATCTTGATCAGCGGGTCGTGGCTGGTGTTCAGGTTGGAGCAGATGCCGGGGTAGACGCAGGAAGGCTTGCGGCAGGCGGCCTCGATCTCGGGGCTCTTGCAGCCGATGCGGTACATATTCGCGGTCGGGCCGCCGAGGTCGGAGACGATGCCGGTGAAGCCCTTGACCTTGTCGCGCATCTCTTCGATTTCGCGGATCACTGAGTCTTCGCTGCGGCTCTGGATGATGCGGCCTTCATGCTCGGTGATCGAGCAGAAGGTGCAGCCACCGAAGCAGCCGCGCATGATGTTGACGCTGAAGCGGATCATTTCCCAGGCCGGGATCTTGGTCGCGCCCTCGTGGCTGCCGTTCTCGTCGGCATAGCGGGGGTGGGGCGAGCGCGCGTAGTTCAGGTCGAAGACATGGTCCATCTCCGGCGTGGTCAGCGGGATCGGTGGCGGGTTGATCCAGACATCGCGCTCGCCATGGCGCTGCACCAGGGCGCGGGCATTGCCGGGGTTGGTCTCCAAATGAAGCACGCGGTTGGCGTGGGCATAGAGCACCGGGTCGCTCTTGACCTGCTCGTAAGCCGGCAGGCGGATCACGGTGCGCTCACGCGGCGGCATCTGGATCTTGCCGGTCGGCGCTGCGGCCTGCGGCTTGCGGACGATGGTGATGGGCTTGGCGCCATCCTCCAGCCCGGGCGCTTTCACCTGGCCGGTCACGCAGGAGGCGGCCTTGCTCTCGGCCGTTTCTTCGATGGTTTGGTAGGGGCTGATCAGGGTGTCGATGCGACCGGGTTGGTCGACATCGGAGGAATTGAGCTCGAACCATTCCGACGAAGTCGGGTCGTCGGTGCGGCGCATGAAGGCCGTGCCGCGCACATCGGTGATGCTCTCGACCGGCTGGCGCGCGGCCAGGCGGTGGGCAATTTCAACAATGGCTCGTTCGGCATTGCCGTAGACCAGCAGATCGGCTTTCGAGTCCACCAGCACCGAGCGGCGCACCTTGTCCTGCCAGTAGTCGTAGTGGGCGATGCGGCGCAGCGAGGCCTCGATGCCGCCGATGACGATGGGCACCTCGTTCCAGGCTTCCTTGCAGCGCTGGGTGTAGACCAGGGTGGCGCGGTCCGGTCGCGAACCGCCCAGGCCGCCGGGCGTATAGGCGTCGTCGCTGCGGATTTTTCGATCGGCCGTGTAGCGGTTGATCATCGAATCCATATTGCCGGCCGCAATGCCGAAGAACAGATTCGGTTTGCCCAGGGCCTTGAAGGGCTCGGCACTCTGCCAATCGGGCTGGGCGATGATGCCGACGCGGAAGCCCTGGGCCTCCAGCGTGCGCCCGATCACCGCCATGCCGAAGCTGGGGTGGTCCACATAGGCGTCACCGGTGACGATGATGATGTCGCAGGAATCCCAACCCAGCTGCTCCATCTCGGCCCGGCTCATGGGCAGGAATGGGGCAGGACCGAAGCGCTTGGCCCAGAACGGGCGGTAGGCCGTCAGGGCTTTGTTCGGTTTCGGAACGGTGAGGATGGGGTGTGCGGACACGGCGGCGGTTTCCAAAAGAGCAACCGGCGATTGTCCCAGGACTGCGGGCAAACCCGGCATCAGCCGTGAAATTTGCGGGGCTTTCTGTGTGGAAATGCAGGGGAGCGCCGGCCGTGCTGCCTGCACGGGCGCGTCAGTTTTCCCGCTTCAGGCCCTGACAAATGCCTTGCTGGCCGAGGCGGGCGATCTCCTCTGCGCTCATCGGGGGCAGCAAGGGTTCGCGGCTCTGCGCCAGGCTGGTCAGAAAGCCTTCGATGGCGGTCTGGCCGACTTCCATCAGGTCAAAGGACTCCGGGTCCATGATCCATTGGTGCAGCAAGCCGTCCACCAGGGCCACCAGGGCTACGGCGGCGCGGCCGGTGTTCAAGCTTGGTGGCAGTTGCCCCAGGCTGATGGCATGTTCAAAGGCCAGGCGGTTTTGTTCGCGCCAGTTGCGGTGCGACTGCAGCTTGCGCTCCTGCAGGGCTTGCATCTCGCCGGTGTACTCGACCTTTTGCATGGCGATTTCGAACACGCGCCGGGTGCGCTCGTTGTGCATGGCCGAGTAGAAAACGTTGATCAGGCCCCAGCGCAGATCGGCAAGGCTGAGCACGCCGCTGGCGTCCACATTCATGTCCATGCCTTCTTCGAGGGGCATGGTGGCGCGCTCCATCATGGCGTCGAAGAGCTCGGCCTTGTCCTTGAAGTGCCAGTAGATCGCGCCGCGGGTGACTCCGGCGCTGAGGGCGATGTCTTGCAAGGAACAGCGGGAGACGCCGCGCTGCTGGAACAGCTGCTCCGCCGCGTCGAGCAAGCTCATGCGTGTTTCTTGTGCTTCTTGTTTGGTTTTCCGGGCCATGGTGCAAGGATTTTAAGGCACAAAACATACATGCGCGAATGTATGTATATACTGGCGACCGTTCTGCAACAGCCCCACGACTCGAGCGTGCCTGACATTTGTCGCCGGCGCTTGATCTGAAGCAAGATGCCCTACACGCCAAATCACACTTTTTCGATCGCCCCTGCTGCGCCGCACGCTCAGCGAAATCAAAGGACAAGCCCGATGCTGCCCTCCCAACTTCAAGCCTCCGATGCTCTGAATCCCGCCCGTGACGCCATGCGTAGTCGCGCGCTCTATGTGCTGCCCCTCGTGATCGCCGTGGCTGCCGCGCTGACCGCCTGTGGCGGCGGCGACAATGCCGGCGCCGGCCCGGCCGCTGGCGGCATGCCGCCGCCGGCCCCGGTCGGCGTGGTCAAGACGGAGCTGCAGGCCGTGGGCTTGCAGACCGAGCTGCCTGGCCGGGTGGAAGCGCAGCGCACGGCGCAGGTGCGCGCCCGCGCCAACGGCGTGGTGCTCAAGCGCCTGTTCACCGAAGGCTCTGAGGTCAAGGCCGGACAGGTCTTGTTCCAGATCGATCCGGCACCGTATCAGGCCGCTTTCGACAGCGCCCAAGCCAGCCTGGCCAAGGCGCAAGCCAATCTGGCCCAGGCATCTGCCCAGGCCGAGCGCAACAAGCCCCTGGTCGAGGCCCGCGCCATCAGCCAGCAGGAATATCTGAGCAGCGTGGCCGCCGCCAAGGCCGCCGAGGCCGATGTGGCCGCTGGCCGCGCCGCGGTGCAGAGCGCCAAGCTCAACCTCGGCTACGCCGCCGTCACAGCGCCGATCTCGGGCCGCATCGGCCGCGCCTTGGTGACCGAAGGCGCCCTGGTCAGCGCGGCGGAAGCCACGCAGCTGGCCCTGGTGCAGCAGACCAGCAGCGTCTACGTCAACTTCACGCAGAGCGCCAATGAAGTGCAGCAGCTGCGCCGTGCCCTGGCGGGCGGCAAGCTGCGCTCGGCCGGTGCCCAGGCCGCCCAGGTGCGCATCGTGCTGGACGACGGCAGCGAGCTGGCCAAGCCCGGCCGCCTGCTGTTCACCGACCTGAGCGTCGATGCCGCTTCGGGCCAGGTCAGCCTGCGCGCCGAGGTGCCCAATGCCGAGGGTCAGCTCTTGCCGGGTCAGTATGTGCGGGTGCGTTTGTCGCAAGGCGAACTGCCGGCCGGCATCCTGCTGCCGCAACAAGCGGTCAAGCGCAGCAACCAGGGTGACTCGGTCCTGGTGGTCGGTGCCGGCAACAAGCCCGAGCCGCGCATGGTCAAGGTCGGCAGCGCCCAGGGCAACCAATGGGTGGTGCTGGACGGTCTGAAGCCGGGTGAGCAGGTCATCGTCGACGGCTTCCAGAAGATGTTCGTGCCCGGCGCGCCGGTCACGCCGGTGCCTTGGTCGGCCGCTTCTGCTTCGGCGCCGGCCGCCCCCGCCGCTCCGGCCTCGGCCGCCAGCCGCTAATACGAGGTTCACAACATGGCACGTTTCTTCATTGACCGGCCGGTCTTTGCCTGGGTGATCGCACTGTTCATCTTGGTTTTCGGCGCGGTCTCCATCACCAAGCTGCCGGTGTCGCAGTACCCCACGGTCGCGCCGCCTGCCCTGTCCATCAATGTGGCCTATCCCGGCGCGTCGGCCAAGACCCTGGACGAGAGCGTCATCTCCGTCATCGAGCAAGAGCTCAATGGCGCGCCCAAGCTGGCCTATCTGGAATCGGTCAGTCAGGCCAATGGCACCGGCGCCATCACCGTCACCTTCGAGCCCGGCACCAATCTGGAGCTGGCTCAGGTGGAGGTGCAGAACCGCCTGAGCCGCGCCTCGCCGCGCCTGCCCGCTGCCGTGACGCAGCAGGGCGTGCGCATCGACAAGGCTGGCAACAACTTCCTGCTCTTCGTCATGCTGTCCAGCAAGACGGGCACTTTGGACACCAAGGCTCTGGGTGACTATGCGGCGCGCAACATCGTGCCTGAGCTGCAGCGCCTGCCCGGCATCGGCCAGGCCCAGCTTTTCGGCACCGAGCGCGCCATGCGTATCTGGCTGGACCCTGCCAAGCTACTGTCCTTCAACATCAGTCCGGCCGAGGTCAACGCCGCCATCCGCGCCCAGAATGCGCTGGTGCCGGCAGGCTCCATCGGTGAGCTGCCGAATCTGTCCGATCAGACCATGTCGGCCACCGTGGTGGTCAAGGGTCAGCTGGAAAGCGCGGACCAGTTCAAGAACATCGTCTTGCGCGCCAACACCGATGGTTCCAGCGTGCGCCTGAAGGACGTGGCTCGGGTCGAGCTGGGTGGCCAGAACTATGGCTCCTACTCTCGCCTGAACGGCAAGCCGGCCACCGGCATCGGTATCCAGCTGGCGCCAGGCGGCAACGCCTTGGCTTCTGCGACTGCCGTCAAGGAACGCATGGCCGAGCTGCAAGCCTACTTCCCCGAAGGCGTGGCTTACGAGGTGCCTTACGACTCGTCCAAGTTCGTCAAGATCTCGATCACGCAAGTGGTCGAGACCCTGGTCGAGGCCGTGGTCCTGGTGTTCCTGGTGATGTTCCTGTTCCTACAGAACTGGCGCTACACCCTGATCCCCACCATCGTGGTGCCGATCGCTTTGCTGGGTACCTTTGCCATCATGTTGTGGCTGGGCTTCTCCATCAATGTGCTGACCTTGTTCGGCATGGTGCTGGCTATCGGTATCTTGGTGGACGACGCCATCGTGGTGGTGGAAAACGTCGAGCGCATCATGAACGAGGAGGGGCTGCCGCCGCTGCAGGCCACCCGCAAGGCCATGGGCCAGATCTCGGGCGCCATCATCGGCATCACCGTGGTCCTGGTCTCGGTCTTCGTGCCCATGGCCTTCTTCGCCGGTTCGGTGGGCAATATCTACCGCCAGTTCTCGCTGGCCATGGTGGCCTCCATGCTGCTGTCGGCCCTGATGGCGCTGACGTTGACCCCGGCCCTGTGCGCCACCTTGCTCAAGCCGGTGGAAGCCGGTCACGGCCACGCCAAGACCGGTTTCTTCGGCTGGTTCAACCGCGGTTTCTCGCGCACGGCCAAGGGCTATGAAGGCTGGGTGGCCAAGCTGCTCAAGCGCAGCGGCCGCATGCTGCTGGTCTACGGCGTCATCGTCGCCGCCGTCGGCCTGATGTACACCCGCATGCCCACCTCTTTCCTGCCCAATGAAGATCAGGGTTATCTGATCGTCAATGTGCAGCTGCCCCCGGGCGCCACGGCCAACCGCACCGAGGCGGCGGTCAAGCAAGTCGAAGACTTCATGCTGGCCCAGCCCGAGGTGCAGAACACCGTGGGCGTGATCGGTTTCTCCTTCTCGGGCCAAGGCCAGAACGCCGCCCTGGTGTTCGTGCCGCTCAAGCCCTGGGAAGAGCGCATTGGTCCGCAGCACAGTGCTTCGGCCCTGGCCGGTCGTGCCTTCGGCGCGATGATGGCGGTGCGTGATGCCTTCATCTTCCCGCTCTCGCCCCCGCCGATTCCTGAACTGGGCACGGCCACCGGCTTCGCCCTGCGCTTGCAGGACCGCGGCGGCCTCGGCCACGAGGCCCTGCTGAACGCCCGCAACCAGCTGATGGGCATGGCCAGCAAGAGCAAGCTGATCACCGGCATGCGCCCGGACGGTCTGGAAGACGCGCCGCAGCTGCAGCTGGACATCGACCGCGACAAGGCGGCCGCGCTCGGCGTGAGCTACGACGCGGTGGCTGCCGTCATCGGCACCCAGCTGGGTTCGGCCTATGTCAATGACTTCCCAAGCAACGGTCGCCTGCAACGCGTGGTCGTGCAAGCGGAAGCCCAGGCTCGCATGCAGCCGGAAGACCTGCTGCGCTTGAACGTGACCAACGCCAAGGGTCAGAGCGTGCCTTTGTCGGCCTTCGCTTCGACCCATTGGATCACTGGCCAGATGCAAGCCACACGCTACAACGGCTACCCGGCCATGCGCCTGGCCGGCGACGCGGCGCCCGGTGCTTCCACCGGCGCGGCCATGACCGAGCTGGAGCAGATGGTCAAGCAACTGCCTCCCGGCATCGGCTACGAATGGACCGGTCTGTCGCGTGAAGAAAAGCTTTCGGGCTCACAGGCCACCATCCTGCTCGTCTTCTCGCTGCTGGCCGTGTTCCTGTGCCTGGCTGCGCTGTACGAGAGCTGGTCCATCCCGCTGTCGGTGCTGCTGGTCGTGCCGCTGGGCCTGCTGGGTGCGCTGATGGGTGCCAGTTTCCGCGGCATGCCCAATGACGTGTACTTCAAGGTCGGCCTGATCACCATCATCGGCTTGTCCGCCAAGAACGCCATCCTGATCATCGAGTTCGCCAAGGACTTGCAGGCTGAAGGCAAGGGCTTGATCGAGTCCATCCTCGAGGCCTGCCATCTGCGCTTCCGTCCCATCATCATGACCTCGCTGGCCTTCATCCTGGGCGTGACGCCGCTGTTCTTCGCCACTGGCGCAGGCTCTGCCAGCCAGCGTGCCATCGGCACCGGTGTGCTCTCGGGCATGGTGTCAGCCACGGTTCTGGCGGTGATTTTTGTGCCGGTGTTCTTCCTGGTGGTGCGTCGCCTGTTCAAGGGCAGCGAACGCCAACGCCGCATCTACGCCCATCAGGCCGATGGTGCCCAGCCCAGCGGTTCTTTGCCCGCCGAGGAGGTTTGAATGGAAAACAACAAGACCTTTCGCAAGACCCCGTTGCTGCGTTTGAGCGCGCTGGCTTTCGCAGCTCTGAGCCTGACGGCCTGTGGCAGCCTGGCGCCCGAGCATGCGCGCCCGGCCGCCCCGGTGGCCGCACAGTGGTCGGCCCCGGCCGCCACCAGCGGCACGGCCGCGGCCGAGCTGAGCTGGCAGAGCTTTTACGGCCAGGACGAGCGCCTGCGCGCCCTGATCGACCTGTCACTCAAGAACAACCGCGATCTGCGCGTGGCCCTGCTCAATGTCGAGCAAGCCCGGGCCCTGGCCCGCGTCAGCGAAGCCAGCCGCCTGCCCACGGTCAACGCCGGTTTCAGCGCCAGCCGCCAGCCCAATAGCAATGGCGTGGGCAGCAGCAACAACTACCAGGCGGGTTTGCAGGTCACGGCCTATGAGGTCGATCTGCTGGGCCGGGTGAAGAACCAGGTTGATGCCGCCACGGCCCGCTACCTGGCCTCGGCCGAAGGCAGCCGCGCCGCCCAGATCAGCCTGGTGGCAGGCGTGGCCTCGGCCTATCTGGTGCTGCAGGCCGACGAGGAACTGCTGCAGCTGGCCCAGCGCACCCTGGCTTCGCGTGAAGACACGCTGCGCCTGACTCGCCTGAAGTTCGATGCAGGTGCGGCCTCCTCGCTGGACCTGAGCGCCGCCGAGTCGGCCGCAGCCGCCACCCGCGCGGCCGTGGCTCAGCAGCAGCGTCAGCGTGCCCAGGACGAGAACGCCCTGGTGCTGCTGGTCGGTCAGCCCTTGCCGGCCGATCTGCCGGCGGGCCAGCGCCTGCAAGCGCAAAGTCTGGCCGATGTGCCGGCCGGTCTGCCTTCGGAAGTGCTGGTGCAGCGCCCCGATGTGCTTCAGGCCGAGCAGCAGCTGCGTGCCGCCAACGCCAATATCGGCGCGGCTCGCGCGGCCTTCTTCCCCAGCATCACGCTGACCAGCAATCTGGGTACGACCAGCTCGCAGCTGTCCGAGCTGTTCAAGAACACCGCGTTCAGCCTGGTGGGTCAGGCCTTGATGCCCATCTTTGATTCGGGTCGCAACGAGGCCAATCTGCAAGCCGTCAAGGCGGCCCAGGGCGTGGCCGTGGCGCAGTACGAAAAGGCGGTGCAAACCGCCTTCCGTGAGGTGGCAGATGCTCTCGCGGGCCGTGCCACTTTCGGCGAGCAGTTGCAGGCCCAGGCCGCGCAGACGGCCGCCGAATCGCAGCGCCTGAAGCTGGTGGAGCTGCGCCATGCCAACGGCGCCTCCAACAGCCTGGAGCTGCTCGACGCCCAGCGCGCCGCCTTCGCTGCCGAGCAAGCCTTGCTGCAAGTGCGCCTGGGCTCCTTGCTCAACGGCGTGCAGCTCTACAAGGCTCTGGGCGGTGGCTTGAAAGCGGGTTGATGCGCTGAGTTGAACCTGCCCAAGCAAAAGGCGCCCGGTCGAATCGACCGGGCGCCTTTTTCGCTCATTCATGCGGATGGGCTTGGGCCCATCCGGCCTTCAGGCAGAACTCAGTGAGCCTGAATCCAGGCCAGGCCTTCTGCCCGAGCGTAGCGGATGGCGGCACGCTGGCTGTGGAAGCTCGGCGTGAAGCGCATGACGCGGTCGTGGCTGGCCATGCCCTGGCCAGAACGGATGGAGACCGAGGCGGCGAAGCTGCCATCGGATTGCGGCTTGATCATCGGCGAGACCAGGTACTTGCCGACTTCGATGCTGTGCTTGTTTTGCATATTCTTGTTTTCTTGCATTGCGGCTGGGCTGGCTGCCCGTGCCGCAGGGATTGGAATGAAAAGATTCAGTCCAAGGAGTTCGGAAAAGCGTTCGAAACAGGGGAGGGTAGCTTGCTACGGCATGTTGGGGCATGCAGTGGATCGAGAGTCCTCAAGGTCTCCATCGATCTCAGGGCCGGGCTTGGGATGCTCGGCTTGGCTTGAGGTGCTCGGCCATGGCGGGGCCGCCTCAGCCTGCCATCATCGGCAGGGCTTGTCAGGTCCAGTGTGCGCTTTGACGGAGCGCAATGCTGGCCGGACTTGTCTTCTTCGTTTGTTTTTCTACTTCTTGGTACTTCGTTTTCTGCTGCCTAGGTCAAAGTGCCCGATGCAAACAAAAAACAATGGGTTGACGCTTGCACGCCAACCCATCAGGTGAGTGGCGCTCAAGAGCGCCACTCGCCGGGCTCAATTACAGAGCGCGGATGTTCGAAGCTTGCAGACCCTTGGGGCCTTGCTTGACTTCGAATTCAACCTTTTGGTTTTCGGCCAAAGTGCGGAAGCCGCCGTTGTTGCGGATTTCGCTGTGGTGGGCGAACAGGTCCTTGGAGCCGTCTTCAGGCGTGATGAAGCCGAAGCCCTTGCCGTCGTCGAACCATTTCACGGTGCCAGTTTGCATTGTTGTCATGATGTGTTCCTTTTGAACAAATTAAAAATACTCCGCGGCTCGCGACAACGCAAAGCCTGCAGAGACAGAAACACTCAAGAACAGTCAAACGGGGAGTTGAAACTGAAGCGAGCCTGGCGCGACGAATGAAGCGAACGTACGGCGGGGCTGCAGATTGAAGACCTTGAAGAAACGGTCTTGTGCGTATCTATGCCGCTAATGTAGCACAGATCCTGGCGCGTGGCGATGGGACTTGTTCTGCGCTCCAGTAACTGGCAAGCTGCGCGGCTCCATGAAAACTGCCTACAGTCTTGTGCCGTCCTGCGGCCCCACGCGCGCCTCGATGCTTCTCTGTTTGCTGCTGACCTTGTGGCCAGTCAGCGTTTGGGCGGCGCCTGATGAAGATCTGCTGGGTCGCGCCCAGGGCTATCCGGTCGGGCAAGCCAGCAACTGGTTCAGTCAAGAATCGGTGCGTGTCGGCTCTTTCACTCATCAAGGCGAAATCCAAGGCTTGATGAACGGCGGCGTGCGGGAGCTGGCGCCCAGTGCTCAGCCCCTGACGCTGCAGCGCAGCGCGACCGAGCCGGCCTACCGCTGGCATATCGACGCTTTGCGCAATCTGGGTGTGGATGATTTTCTTGCGCGCCAAAGAGTCATGGGTCTTCTGGTCATCAAGGACGGGGTTATCCAGCTGGAGCGATATCAGTATCGGCGCGGCCCACAACACCGCTTTGTTTCGAATTCCATTGCCAAGTCCCTGGTCTCACTGGCCGTGGGACTGGCCTTGCAGGAAGGTTTACTGCATTCGCTGGACGATCCGGCTCAGCGCTATGCGCCCAGCTTGACCGGCTCGCTGTACGGCCCTGTGCGCTTGCGCGACCTTCTGCGCATGGCTTCCGGCCTGCGCTTCACTGAACGCTACGACGGCATCGACGATCTGGAGCGCTTCGGGCGTGCTGCTGCGCGCGAGGGTCTGGAGGCTGCGGCCCAGCAGCTCGGCACTCGCGCAGCGCCGCCGGGCGAGCGTTTCAATTACGCCAGCGCCGACACCATCGCGCTGACCCTGGTGCTGCGTGGCGCGACAGGCATGGGCCTGAGTGAGTATTTGCAGAGCCGGCTCTGGGAGCCGATGGGTGCGGAGATGTCGGCCTTGTGGCGAACCGATCGGCTGGGCGTGGAGATTGCCAGCGGCAATTTCAATGCCGGCCTGCGCGACTATGGCCGCTTGGGCATGCTCTTGGCTCACGACGGCCAGCGAGCGGACACCGGGCGGCAAATCCTGCCGCGCGACTATCTGGTCGAAGCGACCGATGCCAGACGGCACCCGGCTTTGTTTTCGCCCGGCCAGGCCACGCCGTACTTTGGTTATGGCTACCAGTTCTGGACCTTTCCTGGTCGTGCGCGCCGTTTCGCCTTGCTGGGCGTCTATGGGCAGATGATTTTTGTCGACCCGGCCCTCAAGCTGGTGATGGTGCAGACCAGTGCCAATGCCAAGCCTCATGCGCGCGATACCAGCTTGGCTCGCGAAGCCGACGCCTTTTGGCGCGGCCTGGTTGCCTATTACGGCGGCAGCTGGTGAGAGGCGGCTAGGATGCGGGCGCCAAAGAAGAGGATCCTCTGCGATGCGAATTGAAATTGAAGCCGGCGTGCGCTTGTTTGTTGATGTTCAAGGGCCTGGCTTGTTGCCTGACGGGCCCCTCATGCGTGAGCTCCCGACTCTGATCTGCATGCACGGCGGACCCGGCTTTGACCATGCCGCGTTCAAGCCGGGTTTCGGCGCGCTGGCCGATATCGCTCAGGTCATCTATTACGACCATCGCGGTCATGGACGCAGCGACCCGCGGCCATCCAGCGAGTGGAATCTGGATACCTGGGCCGACGATGTGGTGCGCCTCAGCGATGCCTTGGGCTTGGTCAAGCCCATGGTGCTGGGCCAGAGCTTCGGTGGCTTTGTGGCGCAGCGCTACATCGCCCGCCACCCCGCGCATGCCGGCAAGGTGATTCTGTCCAGCACCTCGCACCATATGGGCTTGTCGCGCAAGCTGGCGGCGTTTCAGCGCCTCGGTGGGGACGCGGCACGGGCCTTGGCTGAAGCCTTTTGGACCGAGCCCTCTGACAGCAGTTGGCAGGCTTATTGGCACGGCGTGCGCGGGCTGTACAACACCCGCCCTCCGCTGGATCCCGAGGCCGGTGCGCGAACCCTGATCAAGCCCGAAATCCTGTTGCATTTCGTCGCCGGTGAGAAGCAGGGCATGCAGTTGCTGCCCGGCCTAGCGTTGGCGCAATGCCCGGTGCTGGTGATGTGCGGCGAGGAGGACCCTGTCTGCCCGCCCGAGGATGCCGAGGAGATCGCCGCGGCTCTGCCCAGCCAATGGTCGCAGCTGGTGCGTTTTGCCGGTGTCGGGCATGGCGCCTGGCGCGACGACCCGGAGGCGGCATTCGCGGTCCTGCGCCACTTCATCCAGGCTTGATGCCAAGCCCCTCCGTGGAGCGCTTTAAGCGCTGATCAGCGCGGCCAGCTCGCGTTCGACCAGCGAGGCGTCGCCGAGATTCATTTCGATCAGGCGGCGCAGATGGGTGATGCTTTCAATATCGATGCTGCGGCACAGGACGCCGGCGCGCTCGCCTTCCACATGCGTCAACTCGCCGGCCATGGCGATGCAGGTTTCGCCATCGGCCAGAAGGATTTTGAGCAGGCAGGGCGCACCCAGACTGGCGCCTGAGCCGGCCGGCAGTCGCAGCAAGGCGCCCTTGAGCGAGAGATCGAGCACCTGAGCTTGCAGATGGGCTTGCGTGGTGATGAGTTCGGCATGCACGTCGAAGGCGACGCGGGCGAACTGGCGGCGTTCGGTATTGATGGCAGTCTCCCAAAGGCGAGGAATGTGCCAAGCCATGCTAGCAGAGGGGCTCGTTCAAGGGCGGGGCAAATCAGCCCAGCTTTGCAACTCAGTTGAGCATGCCGAGCTCAGCCGGACCAGGGTTCGCAAATGGTGCTTTGCTCCACAGCCTTGCGCAGGCGTGCCGGCACCACGGCGTCCAGGCCCATGGCTTCCAAGGTGTACCAGGAGGCGCGCAGATAGGCCGCGGTGGCGTGCCGGGCTTCGCCCAGGGGGATGTCCCGCAACTCGGCGTTGTCCAGGGCTCGGCTCTCGGACATTCGGCTTTGCTGGTGGCTGCGCGGCTCAATCAAAGGCGCGCGGTAGCGCAGCGCAATGCGTGCCAGCAGGCCTTGGACTTCGTCCGTGTGCGCATGGGGCCCCAGCAGCTTGGCCAAATCGCCGAGCACCTGTTCCGCAGCGGCCGCCAGCAATCGAGCGGCATGGTCGCTGCCGCCGGCCAGATAGAGGGCCGCGGCCAGGTCGACGTACTCCAGCGCCAGAGCCAGCTTGGGCAGATCAGTGTGCGAACTCATGGACGTGGGCGGGAGGCGCGAGGCCGTTTTCAGCGTGCGACAGTGTAGGCTGATGGTTGGATGCCGACGCAGAGATGAAGCGCGCACACCGTCACGGAAACGGCGCGCCTTTGTGCCGGCTCGTACTCAGTTCAGCGCCACCGGAGACAGACATGCAAGATTTCAAGGAAACCATGGACCGACGCGGCAGCCTGTTGCAGTTGGGCGGCCTGTTCGTGGCGTTGGCAGGCTCCGGCCATGTGCTGGCGGCGCCGTCTGAAGGCGAGGAGGGTGGCTATGACGAAGACTCCATCCTCAAGGCCGCAACCGACTTCTTCGGCGACAGCACCGAGGGCCTCGCGCGGGTGATCGAAAAAGCCTTCAAGGAGCAGGGCAGACCCAATGCCTTCATCAAGGGCGAGGAGGTGGGGGCGGCACTGAGCGTCGGTCTGCGCTACGGCGAAGGTCGTCTGCAGATGAAGTCGGGCGGCAGTGCGCCGGTGTTCTGGGCCGGGCCATCGATCGGCTTTGACGCCGGCGTCAACGCGTCCAAAGTATTCACCTTGGTCTACCACTTGCCCAAGGCTGCCGCCATCTACCAGCGCTTCCCGGGCGTGGATGGCAGCCTCTACTACGTCGGCGGCGCTGGCATCAACTACCAGCGCCTGAAGGGCATCACCCTGGCGCCGATTCGCCTCGGCGTGGGTTTGCGGGCCGGTGCCAGCGTGGGTTATGTGCACTACCGCAGCAAGAAGTCATACAACCCCTTCTGATGCGAGCTGCCAGGCTTGCGGGTGATTCCGGGCTGCCGGAGCGCGAGCATTCCAAGCCCGCCTTCCGCCATTTGGTGGCCCGAATATCGGCGCTCGTCACAAGAGACTTGGTGTGAGCTGACACGACTTCTAAGCTGACTCCCAGACCACATATTTTCGACGTCACGAGTTGGAAATTCTGTGGCACATCAGGCCCACCGAACGGAGTCACCATGAAGCCCATTTCTTTTCTCACCCCCCTGTTTGCCATCTCCATGACTTTGGCCGCGGCCTCGGTTCAGGCGCAGACGCATTTGCAGCGCGTCGATGTGACCGGGCAAGGCGTCAGTGATTTGCAACTGCCACCCCTGAGCATGGTCTGCCCGGCTTATGCACAGACCTTGCAAGAGCAGCTCAGCGCGGTGGCGACGCATGTGGGCAGCGCGGCCACCGTGCGAGTGAGCTTCAAGCTCGGCAGCGATCAACCCAGCGATCTGCGCATTCAGGACGGACCGCTCGAGTACCGCAAGGCAGTCCGCCGCGCCATGCACCATGTCAGCTGCCAAACCGGCGTGGCACAGGGCGGCGAATACAAGCTGGTGCTGAGCTTCAATGCCGCCAGCCCTGCGACCACGGCAGCCGCTGGCATGGCCCACCAGGGGCGCGTGGCGCTCGCCCTGCGTTGACGGGGCGGCCTCAGGGCAGCCAGATTTCGAAACGTGTCCCGCTCTGGCGCTGCAGCGGGTCGCGCGGCTGGAGCAGCACATGACCGTGACGTTCGCCCAAGTTGTGGGCGCGCGCCACGGCGGCGCACAGCTCCATACCCAGGCCGGTCGAGGAGCGTGCTGAAGGGTCTATGGCATCTAGTCCCAAACCGTCATCCTCGACGGCAAACACCAGGAAGCCGTCGCGGACCCGCACGTCCAGCAGCACATCGCTGCGGGCAAAGCGCCAGGCGTTGTGCAGGGCCGCCTCCAGAGCCAGCAGCACCAGGCGCGGATCGAAGTACCAGAATGCCGGCGCCGATGCCTCGCCGCTCAAACGCAGTGGCGCTCCATCGGGGCGTGAGTCCATGCGCAGCAGCTGTTGCAAGAAATCCCGTGGCGACTCGTCCGAGACATGGGCATTCATATGCCGCTCAGGCGCTGCGTAAAGGGTCAGATAGGCGACTAGGCGCTGGCGCAGCTGTGCGCAACGCTGATGGGCGCGGTGCGCGGGCTCGGGTGCTGGGTCATGGGCCAGCAGGCTCAATTCCGCCTCCAGGACACCCAGCTGGTTCTTCAGATCATGCACCAGCATGGCCAGCAATTCGCGGTTCATGGCGCGGCGCTGGCTCCTGTCAGGGGTGCCGGTGCGCTCATGCTGAAAGCGCCATTGCCCTGCAAAGCGGCCAAGGTCTCGCGCAAATAGCGTCGCATCTGCGCGACCCGGTCGTTCGCGGGCAGCAGCTTCTCCAGGCGAGCCAGATAGTCGCGCACCTGATTGAGTCGGCTGTCGTCCATCCGCTTCTTCAGGCGCAAAGCCATGCAGTTCATCTGCGCACATTCGAGCAACACGGTGGTGTTCTCTGGGTACTCCGCCAGCTCAGCCTCGATGGCCAGCAAGGCTTCGTCGAGCTTGCCACTGCGCAGCAGCAGCTTGGCCTCATGGAGGCGGGTTTTCAAGCCCTTGGATGCGGCGTGGACCACCAGTTCAATCTGCTCACTGTGACCGGTGTCGGTCAGGGCCTTGCAGACCAGCTGCTGAATGCGGCTGTTCTCATGATCGGCGCTGACGGCCTGCGCGATCAGTTTCAGGCCGGCCTCGATTTGTCCCGTCACCAGGGCCGCCCTGGCCAGCGCCACAGAGGCGAAATCGGCCTTGCCCGTGCTGTGGTGGGTCAGCGCCTGGGTGGCCTCGCGCAAGGCCTTCTCGTTCTCGCCCAGCAAGGCATGGGCCTGCGCGCGTATGGCCATGGTGACGCATTCGAAATCGGGCTCGTGAGCACCCCGCGTGGCGCGGGTGGCGGTGTCGCTGATCAGTTCCAGTGCCTCTTTGGCTTCACCAAGGTCGATATGGGTTTGGGCCAGGGCGTGCAGGTCCTGCGCTTGGGCCGTGATCGAGCCTTGGCTGGATTTGATCGCCTTGAGCAAGCTGGCCTTGGCCGTGGCCAGGTCGCCGTTGCGGTAGGCGCTTTCGGCCAGCTGTCGCAGGCGCCGTGCCGAGGGCACCACCTGGGCGCTTTTCTTCATCATCTGCATGGCACTCGTCGGGTCGCCGAGTGCCTCCATGGCTTGGCCGGCCACATCAAAGGCGGCCAAGTTCTTTTCGCCCTCAGGTGTCGCGATGATGCCCAGGGCCAGGCGCTTGGCCTCGTCAAACTTGCCGGCGGCTTTGTGCGCACGGGCCAAGCCAATCTGTGCCCACATCAGGCCGGCGCGCAGGTCGAGCGCGCTCTGGAACATCAGGCGGGCTTCCTCGGCATTGCCCAGGTCCAGCAGGGTCTGCGCCTTGAGTTGCAAGGCGTACATGAACCAGCGGTCCTTCTTGGCCAGCACGGCATCGCAGGCGAGCAGCGCGCCAGCGAGGTCGCCCTTGCTCAAAGCCTTGGTGATGTCGAGCAAGGCGTGGCGCTTGTCCAACTGGCTTTTCAAGCGGTCTTCGATATCCCCTGCGGTGATGGGCTTGAGCAGATAGGCATCGGGCATGTGCTCGCTGGCCGCGGCGACCGAGTTGTAGTTGCTCTCGGCCGTGATCATGAAGAAGAGCGTGTCGGGCGGCAGCAGCTGGGCCTCCCGCAGGAACTCGAACAGCTGCTGGCCGTCGGTCTTGTGGTTGAGGTTGTAGTCGCACAGGATCAGCCCGTAGTGCTTGCTGCGCACCATGCGCAGGGCGTCTTCGGCGGACCCGGCGGCGTCGATCTTGCCAATGCCCAGCATGCCCAGCTGGCCGCGCAAGGTGGTCTGCTGCGTGGCCATATCGTCCACGACCAGGGCTTCGATTCGGGAATACGGGGTGTCGACGCGCATAAGCTCCCTTGTGCGGCTAGGGTGTCGCCTGGCTGCGGCCTGACGGGCCGGCGTAGCGATCAGTTGGATGGTCCGAGCTTACAGGAGCACCGGCCGCGCGTCGAAATGCTGGGTGCCTGGGTGCCTGTTACCTGGCTAGCGATGGCGTTCAGGCGTAGGCATTGAGCCGCGTGCCCAGATGCCCGCTGGTGGCGAGTGGCGGCTGGGCTGGCACGGAGGCCAACAACTCCAAGGCGCCTTGGCCTTGCATGTCGATCGCCTTCTTGAGCACCAACATCTGCGCACTCGACTGCACGCTGCCGGGCGCGGCAGAGCCGGCGTTGTGGACCAGGGCGGTGTTGGCGAGTTCCATGCGGGGCTCCTTTGGGCGGCTAGGCCTCTTGCTTTTCGGCCGCCCCGGCCTGGAACTTGAGCGGCCTTCCTCAGCCTGTGTTGCGCAAGCCGGCGGCGATGCCGTTGATCGACAGATGGATGCCGCGCTGGACGCGCTCCATGCTCGGGTCGCTGGCGCGACTCTCCAGCGGTACGGCACGGTAGCGGCGCAGCAGCTCGACCTGAAGGTGGTTGAGCGGGTCGATGTAGGGGAAGCGGTGGCCGATCGATCGCGCCAGGGCCGGGTTGCCGGCCAGACGCTCGCGCTCGCCCGTGATCAGGCTCAGCGCTTGGCTGGTGCGCTCGAACTCGGCCTTGACCGCCGCGCAGATCTTCTTGCCCAGGCGTTTGTCTTCAACCAGGTCGACATAGCGCTCGGCAATCGCCAGATCGGTCTTGGCCAGCACCATGTCCAGATTGGACAGCAGGGTGCGGAAGAAGGGCCACTGTTTGAACATGCGCTTGAGCAAGGCTAGGTTCTTGCCATGCTGCTCGCTGCCCTCGGGGCCGAGGAAGTCGAGCACGGCCGAGCCGAAGCCGCACCAGCCGGGCAGGGCGACGCGGCTCTGCCCCCAGCTGAAGCCCCAGGGGATGGCGCGCAGGTCCTCGATGGCGCGGGTCGGCTTGCGCGAGGCCGGGCGCGAGCCGATGTTCAGCTCGGCGATCTCGCGGATCGGCGTGGCGGCAAAGAAATATTCGGCAAAGCCGGGCGTGTCGTAAACCAGGCCGCGGTAGGCGCCGAAGCTCAGGTCCGACAGCGCTTGCGCGGCCTCCAGGAAGCTCTTGGGCGCGCTCTTGGTCGGGTGCAGCAGGGTCGCTTCCAGCGTGGCGGCCACCAGGGTTTCCAGATTGCGCCGGCCGATCTCGGGGTTGGCGTATTTGGAGGCGATCACCTCGCCTTGCTCGGTGAGGCGGATCTGGCCGTTCACCGTGCCCGGAGGCTGGGCCAGGATGGCCTGGTAGCTCGGGCCGCCGCCGCGGCCCACGGTGCCGCCGCGGCCGTGGAACAGGCGCAGGGTGATGCCACGGGCTTCGGGCAGGGTGGCAAACATGTCGACCAGGGCGATCTCGGCGCGGTAGAGCTCCCAGCTGCTGGTGAACACGCCGCCGTCCTTGTTGGAGTCGGAGTAGCCCAGCATGATGTCCTGCTCACCGCCGCTGCGTTTGAGCAGGGCCGAGATGCCGGGCAGGGCATAGAACTCGGCCATGATGACCGGCGCCTCGCGCAGGTCGCCGATGGTCTCGAACAGCGGCGAGACGATCAGGTCGCTCACCGCCTCGCCGTCGAGGGTGCCGCGCAGCAGGCCGACTTCCTTGAGCAGCAGCAGCACTTCCAGCAGGTCGCTGACCGACTCGGTGTGGCTGATGATGTAGTGGCGCAAGGCCTCGCGGCCGAAGCGCTGCAGGCTTTCCAGCGCCGCCTCGAAGATGTCCAGCTCCCCCACGGTCTTCTCGCTGTACTGGGCGCCGTGCACGCGCAGCGGCCGGGCGTCTTGCAGCAAGCGCAGCAGCAGGGCGCGGCGGCCGGCTTCGTCGAGGGCGCTGTAGTCGACCTCGACGCGGGCGGTGCTCAGCAGCTCGGCGATCACGGCCTCGTGCTGGTCCGAGCTCTGGCGCAGGTCCAGCGTGGCCAGGTGGAAGCCGAATACGCGCAGCGCGCGCATCAGGGGTTTCAGGCGCGGCGCAATCAGGGCACCGGCATGGTGGCTGCGCAGCGAGTGCTCGATCACCTGCAGATCGGCCAGCAGCTCGTCCGGGCTGGCGTAGGGCGCTTGCGGGGCGACGGCGTGGCGCAGGGCCTCGGTGCCGGTCAGCTGCTGCAAGCTGGCGGCGGCGCGCGCATACATGCCGGTCAGGGCGCGGCGGTAGGGCTCGTCCATGCGGTGCTCGTTGCGGTCCGGGCTGCGTTCGGCCAGGGCCTGCATTTCCTGCGTCACCTGGGCCAGCCGGGCCGAGATGGACAGCTCGGCGCCCAGCTCATGCAGCTCCGTCAGATAGTGGCGCAGCGCCACCTCGCTCTGACGCGAGAGCGCATGGCGCAGGGTGGTGGCGGTGACATTGGGGTTGCCGTCGCGGTCGCCGCCGATCCAGTGGCCCATGCGCAAAAAGCTGTTGAACTCGTGGCCGGGCAGGGCTTCCTCCAGCTCGGCATAGAGCTTGGGAATCTGGCGCAGGAAAGTGGCCTGGTAGTAGGACAGCGCGTTTTCGATCTCGTCGGCCACGGTCAACTTGCTGTAGCGCAGCATGCGGGTCTGCCAGAGCTGGGTCACGCGGGCGCGGATCAGGGCCTCGTTGTCACGGCGCTCGCGCTCGCTGTGCAGGCTGTCGCGCTGCTCCACCAGCTGGGCCACGGCGCGCTCCGCATCGAGGATGCTCTTGCGCTGCACCTCGGTCGGGTGGGCGGTCAGCACCGGCGAGATGAAGCCGTGCTGCAAGGTCTTGGCGATCTCGGCCGGCCGCACGCCGGCCTCGTGCAGGCGCTCCAGGGCAAAGGCCAGCGAGCCCTCGGCCAGGCTGCCGGCGCGCTCGTGCACCTCGCGGCGGCGCACATGGTGGCGGTCCTCAGCGATATTGGCCAGGTGCGAGAAATAGCTGAAGGCACGGATCACGCTGACCGTCTGCTCGCCGGACAGACTCTTGAGCAGCTTGTCAAAGCTCTTGCCCGCGGCCGCATCGTGCTTGTGGCGGAAAGCCACCGAAAGCTGGCGGATTCGCTCGACCAGCTCGTAGGCCTCGCGGCCTTCCTGTTCGCGGATCACCTCACCCAGAATTCGGCCCAGCAGGCGGATGTCGTCCATCAGCGGCTGGTTTTTGTCGGCGGCCTGGCGGCTGCTCGTGGGGGCCGGAGGGGCGGATTTGGCGCGACGCGGGGCGGCTTTCGAGGAGGCGGGCATGGCGGGGCTCGGCTGGACAGGGGTGATGTAACAAGGTTACGTTATTCCAACTCTAGCAGTTTCTTCGCGTGGCCAATTTCGGCTGAGTTACAACAGTCGCCTGCTAGCATGCCGGCCATGAAAGAAACCATCATCATCGCCACGCGCGAAAGCCGCCTGGCCCTCTGGCAGGCCGAGCATGTCAAGGCGCTGCTGGAGCAAAGCCTGCATCTGAACGTCGCCCTGCTGGGCATGACCACCCGCGGCGACCAGATCCTGGACCGCACCCTGTCCAAGGTCGGCGGCAAGGGCTTGTTCGTGAAAGAACTTGAAACCGCGCTGGAAGAGGGCCGAGCCCATCTGGCCGTGCATTCGCTCAAGGACGTGCCCATGGAGCTGCCCGAGGGCTTCGCCCTGGCCGCCATCCTGGACCGTGAAGACCCGCGCGATGCCCTGGTGTCCAACCGTTATGCCTCGCTGGCCGAGCTGCCGCAGGGTGCCTTGGTCGGCACCTCCAGCCTGCGCCGCGTCGCCCAGCTCAAGGCTTTGCGCCCCGATCTGCGCATCGAGCCGCTGCGCGGCAATCTCGACACCCGCTTGCGCAAGCTCGACGAAGGCGGCTACGACGCCATCGTCCTGGCCGCGGCCGGCCTCAAGCGCCTGGGCCTGGCGGATCGCATCCGCAGCCATTTCAGCGTTGAGGAGATGATTCCTTGCGCTGGCCAAGGTGCCCTGGGTATCGAACTGCGCGCCGATGCGGCAGAACTCAATGCTCAGCTGGCCACCTTGATCGACCGCCCGACCTGGCTGGCCACGCAGACTGAGCGTGCCGTCTCGCGCAGCCTGGGTGGCAGCTGCAGCATGCCGCTGGCGGCCCATGCGCGTTGGCAGGGTGAGCAATTGCATGTATCGGTGGCCCTGGGTCATGCCGAGTCGCCCGAGCGGCCCTTGTTGAAGGCGCAGTTGCAGGCCGTGGTGCGAAGCGATGCGGAAGCGGTGGCACTGGGCCAGCAAGCGGCGCAAGCCCTGCGTGATCTGGGCGCGGCGGACTATCTGCCCGCCGTCTGATCCGGCCGCCGCCATGGCGTCGCCCGAGACTGCCACCTTGCAGCTGATCCTGACCCGGCCGCAGCAGCAGGCCGGCGAATGGCTGCAGCGCTTGCAAGCGCAGGGCGTGCCGGCGCGCAGCTTCCCGCTGCTGGCCATCAGCGCCGGTGCGCCCGAGCAGGCGCAAGCGGCTTGGGCTGTCTTGCCGCGCGGGCGTTTGGCGTTCTTCGTCAGCCCCAATGCGGTCGAGGGTTTTTTCGCGCAAGCACCGGCGGGTTATGAATGGCCCGAGGCCTGTCTGGCCGCCTGTGTCGGGCCCGGCAGCGCGCGTGCCTTGCAGGCGGCCGGCGTGCCAGCGACGCACATCGTCCAGCCGCCGGTTGACGCCCTCAGTCTCGATTCCGAGCACTTGTGGCCTCAGCTCAGCGGCATGGATTGGCAGGGTCAGGGCGTGTTGATGCTGCGCGGTGAGGGCGGCCGCGACTGGCTGGCCGAGCGCTTGCGCGAGCGCGGTGCGGCACCGATTGAATTCTTCAGCGTTTACCGGCGCGGCTGCCCGCAGCTGGATGCGGCGCAACAGCAGGAGCTGGCCGATCTGCTCGCCCAGCCGCAGCGCATGCTGTGGCTGTTCAGCAGCGGCGAGGCGGTCGGACATTTGCACCGCCTCGCGCCGGCTGGCGTGGATTGGTCGCGCCAGCGTTGTCTGGCTACCCATGCTCGCATCGCCGAGCGCGCTCGTGCCGAGGGCTGGGGGCATGTGGTTTTGACGCGACCCGACGCGGCCGCCGTGGCCCAAGCCTTCGGTGCGGTCCAGGCCGACGCCTACAATCATTTTCACTGTGAGTGATCCCCAAACCCCCCCTCTCGACGCCACGACGGGCGCTGCTGCGCCCGCCAGCGATGCGACCGGCGCGAGCCTAAGTTCCGCGATTTCCTCTCCCTCTGCAGCGCTGCCAGCCAACGCTTTGCCGAGCTGGCTGCCGGTCACCCTGCTGCTGCTCGGCGTCGCCTCGTTGGCCGGTGTGGGCCTCGCCTGGCAAGGCCTGAGCCGCCAGCAAGCGCTGGAACAAGAGCTGGTGCGCCGCCAGGAGTTGGTGCAGGCTGAGGCCAGCGAAGCCCGTGCCGCTTCGCGCCAGTCGCAAGACCTGACCCGCGACACCGCCGCCAAGGTGGCCTTGCTGGATGCTCGCTTGGCCGAGGTGGCTTTGCAGCGCGGGCAACTGGAAGAATTGATCCAGTCCATGTCACGCTCGCGCGATGAAAACGTGATCGGCGACATCGAAGCCTCGATCCGCGTGGCCTTGCAGCAAGCCGCCGTGACCGGCAGCGTTGAGCCCTTGGTGGCCACGCTCAAGCAAGCCGATGAGCGCCTGCTGCGTTACAAGCAACCGCGCATGGAAGGCGTGCGTCGTGCCGTGACGCGCGATCTGGATCGCGTCAAAGCCATCAGCGTGGTCGACGTGTCGACCCTGACGATCAAGCTCGACGAAGTGGTGCGCTTGCTGGACGAGCTGCCTCTGCTGGCCGTGGCCGAGCGCGGCGGTGAGCCACCGGCCTCGGGCGTCAAGCCCAAGCCGAGTTCGGCAGGGGCCAAGTCGGCCGGAGGCAAGGCTGAAGTTGCGCCGAGAGAAGAAGATGGACTGCTGGCGGTCTGGTGGTGGGGGGCCAAGACCCGCTTGGCCGAAATGGCCGGCCTGGTCTGGGGCGAAACGCGGACCCTGGTGCGCGTCACGCGCATCGATCACCCCGAGGCGGTGTTGCTGGCGCCCGAGCAGGCTTTCTTCCTGCGCGAGAACCTCAAGCTGCGTCTGCTCAACGCCCGCCTGGCCTTGCTGAGCCGCCAATTCGACACGGCACAGGCCGATCTGCGCGACAGCCAGGACGTGCTGAACCACTATTTCGATGCCCGTTCGCGCAAGGTCAGCTCGGCCATCGAATTGGTCCGCCAGGTGGCTGGCCAGGCACGCCAGGTCAATGTGCCGCGCCCCGATGACACCCTGGCCGCGCTGGCGGCTGCTGCGGCCGGCCGCTGATCACGCCGGTCAGGGCTGCGGCTCCCCAAGTCAATAAGAACGAAAGCAAAGGTTCGGTTCATGCGTACCGTGGTGTGGTTGGTCCTCTTGTTCACCGTGGCGGTGGTGGCTGCGCTGGCTTTGGGTCAGAACGATGGGCTGGCCAGCTTCTACTGGAACGGCTGGCGCCTGGATGTGTCGCTGAACCTGTTCCTGCTGGCCTTGGTCGGCACCTGTTTCGCTTTGGTGACCGCCATCCAGACCATCGGCGCGTTGACCAGCCTGCCGCGTCGCGCACATGAGTGGCGCCTGGCCCAGCGCGAACGTGGCGCCCAGCTGGCTCTGCGCGATGCGCTGGCCGAGTTCTTCGGCGCCCGCTACGGCCGTGCCCAGAAGGCTGCCCAGCGTGCGCTCAGCATCCATGCGCAAACGCCCGAGCTGCAGCAGGACGAGGGCTTTCTGGCCCTGGGTCATCTGCTGTCGGCCAGCAGCGCCCATCGCCTGCAGGACAAGCGCCGCCGTGATGAGCAGCTGCAGCTGGCGCTGGACGCTGCCAAGCGTTCGCCGCAAGGCCGTGCGCAGGAGGAGGGCGCCCGCTTGCTGGCTGCCGAATGGGCCCTGGACGACCGCGATGCACCGCGCGCGCTGAGCCTGTTGGCTGAGCTCTCGCCGGGCGTGGCGCGCCGGACCCAGGCCTTGCGCCTGAAGCTGCAGGCCAGCCGTCTGGCCAAGCAACCGCTGGAGGCGCTGCGCACCGCACGTCTGCTGGCCAAGCACCAAGGCTTTTCCAAGGTCGCGGCGCAAGGCCTGCTGCGCTCTCTGGCCTTCGAGGCGCTCGATGCAGCGCGCGATGCCGATCAGTTGCGTGCCGTCTGGCAGCAACTGGACAGCGCCGACCGACGCGATGTGTTCGTGGCCGCGCGGGCGGCTCAACGTGCCGGAGCGCTCGGCGTGCCTGATGACGGTCGTGGTTGGTTGCGCCCCTTCTGGGACGATGTGGCCGAGTTGGGCCCCGACGAGCGGGCGACGCTGGCCGAGGCCTTGGTGCTGGTCTTGCCGGGTCTGGGCCCCGAGTGGCTGCAGCGCCTGGAGACAGCAGTGCAGCGCTTTCCGCGCGACCGCGCTTTCAGCTATGCCCTGGGCCATGCCTTGGCCGAGCGCCAGCTCTGGGGCAAGGCCCGCTTGATCTTGGAGCAGGTGGCTGATGAATCCAGCCTGGCTGTGGCCGCGCGGCGGCGCAGCTGGCTCATGCTGGCCCGCCTCGCTGAGCAGGACGGCGACTTGGAGCGCCGCGCCCGTTGTCATGAATCTGCCGCTCTGGTCCAGTGAAGCAAAAAACCTGGAATCTTTGCCTCAGCGGTATAAACCATGCTATAGTCTGAGGCTTGGCGGCTGTAGCTCAGTTGGATAGAGTACTTGGCTACGAACCAAGGGGTCGTGGGTTCGAATCCTGCCAGCCGCACCAAAAGAAGAAAACGAAAAGGTCAGTGAGAAATTGCTGACCTTTTTCAATTCCTGTTGTGTCGAGTGAAAGCTTGGCCGGGAGTGACCTTGATGCTGTGTCTGGCGATGAGGTCGGGTTTTTGGATCAAGAAATTGATGCAAACCAGCTCAAACAGGGATTTTGAAGGGTTCGCAAGAATTTACAAAAAGACTTGTGCGGTACAAAAATACCGTGCTATAGTAGAGGGCTTGGAGCGGCTGTAGCTCAGTTGGATAGAGTACTTGGCTACGAACCAAGGGGTCGTGGGTTCGAATCCTGCCAGCCGCACCAAAACAATAAGAAATGCACAAAGCCTCGATGAGAAATCATCGGGGCTTTGTTGTTTCTGCTCGCTGTGTACTTACGGCGTTCCGCCAGCTGGCGGAACGGCGATCCCCAGTTCAGCCAGAACTTGCTCCGTGTGCTCGCCAGGCTTGGGGCCTGCTTGCGGCGCACGCAGGGTGCTTCGGGAAAACCGCGGTGCCGGGCTCGCTTGCCAGTGCCCCTCCACCATGACGTGGCTGCTGCGCGCCTGCTGCTGCGGATGTCGCGCCGCTTCGTCCATGCTCAGCACCGGAGCCACGCAGCATTCCAGGCCCGCCAGATCATTCATCCATTGATCTCGGCTGCGTGTCTTGATGCGCTCGCTGACCCGCTCGCGCAGCGCCGGCCACTCGCTGCTCTGCATTTGCAGCCCAGGGTCGACGTCATCAAAGCCCAGTCCCTTCAGCAACTGCGCATAGAACGGTCTTTCGATGGTGCCGAGGCTGAGGAATTGCCCGTCTGCGCATTCGAAGCAGTCGTAGAACGGTGAGTTGTGCAGGAAGAAGTTGTCTTGTGCACGATCCTGCCAATGGCCCTCGCTGCCCATGGCCAGCACCAGGCTGCTCAAGGTGCCCAGGCCGTCCACGATGGCAGCGTCGATGACCTGACCCTGACCCGAGCGCTGTGCTTCCAACAAGGCGCTGAGCAGCCCCAGTGCCAGGAACATGGCGCCGCCGCCCATATCGCCCAGCATGCTGGCCGGCGCACTGGGCGCCTGCCCCTTGCGCGAGGCGATCGACAAGGCACCGCTCAAGGCCAGGTAGTTGATGTCGTGCCCCGCCCGGTGGGCCCAGGGGCCGGTCTGGCCCCAGCCCGTGATGCGGCCGTAGACCAGGCGCGGGTGCGGCTCCGTGAAGCTCAAAGGACCCAGGCCCAAGCGTTCCATCACGCCAGGCCGGAAACCTTCGATGAGCGCGTCGGCGCTGAGGATCATGGCGCGAGCCGCCTCGCGGCCGGCCGTGGTCTTGAGGTCGAGGCAGACCGAGCGCTTGCCGCGATTCAGTGCGGCGCCGGTGCCGATGCGTTCAGGTTCGGCGGCGCTAGAAGGCCGCTCGATCACGATCACGTCGGCGCCCAGGTCGGCTAGCAGCATGCCGCACAGTGGTGCCGGACCGATGCCGGCCAGTTCGATCACGCGCAGGCCTTGCAGCGGGCCGGATGCGTTCAAGGGAGCATTCATTGGAGTGCTTGTCGGTAGTGGTGATGCTTGCTGGGACAATACACCCATGAGCAAGGCATTCACCAAGGAAAGCGACGCCGATGATGACGAGGACCTAGCCCTACCGGCCTTGCCTCACGGTGCGCGCAACTACATGACGCCGCAAGGCTATGCCCGCATGCGGGCCGAATTCATGACGCTGCTCGACGAAGAGCGCCCCAAGATCGTCGAGATCGTCTCCTGGGCCGCCAAGAACGGCGACCGCAGCGAGAACGGCGACTATCTCTACGGCAAGAAGCGTCTGCGTGAGATCGATCGTCGCCTGCGCTTTCTCAACAAGCGTCTGGACCTGGCTGAGGTGGCTGACCCGAGCCTGCACCACGGCAATGAGCAGATCTTCTTCGGCGCCACCGTCAGCTACGCCACCGCCAAAGGCGAGGAGCGCACCATCACCATCAAAGGCATCGATGAGTCTGACAGCCTGGCCGGCGAGGTGTCTTGGGTGTCACCGATCGCCCGTGTGCTCTTGAAGGCGCGGGTGGGCGACGAGCTGCAGCTGATGACGCCGGGCGGCGTCGAGCAGATCGAGGTGCTCGAGGTCAGCTATCCGAAGCCGGAGGCCTCGAAGCCCTAAGGCTTGACGCGCCAGACCCGCAGCACGGCGGGTGAGCGCTTGAGTGTGCGCAGCACATCGGCCAGGTGCAGGCGGTCGCGCACCGACAGGATGAGGTTCATCTCGGCGGTTTCGCGTTGCTGCATCTCGTCGCTCATCAGGATGTGCGTGATGTCGGCTTCGGCTGCGCTCACCGCCGACGCCACTTGCGCCAGCACGCCCTTGCCATTCTTGAGCAGCAAGGACACGGCGGCCTCGAAAGGGCGGGTCAACTCTTCGGCCCAGTTCACCGCGATCCAGTGTTCGGCGTCGCGCTGGAAGAGCTTGCGGCCGACCTGGCATTCGGCCGTGTGCACCAGCAGACCTTCGCCACGACCCAGATAGCCCTTGACCTCGTCGCCGGGGATGGGGCGGCAACAGGCGGCCAGACGCACCGAGGCGCCCTCGCTGCCGTCCAGCGTGACCTGACCCTGTGAAGGGCCGTCATCGGCGGTGAAGCGCCCGATGCTCAGCATGACGGCATCAGGTCGCTGACCTTGCTCGGCCAGCATGCGGGCCAGCTTCTTGGCCACGATGGTGGCGATCTTGCGGCCCAGGCCGATCTCGACCAGCAGTTCGTCAGCATGGCGGTTGCCGGCCCAGCGGGCCAGCTGTTGCCAGAGCAAGGCTGCTTCGTCGTCTTCATCACTGAGGCTGGGCAAGCTCAGCCCCTCGGCCCGCAGCGCCTGGGCCAGCATCTTCTCGCCCAGATCGCGGCTTTCTTCTTGCTCCAGGTTCTTGAGGAAGTGGCGGATCTTGGAGCGGGCCCGGCCGGTGCGGACAAAGCTCAGCCAGGCCGGATTGGGGCGGGCGCCTGCAGCCGTGACGATTTCGATGACATCACCGCTGCGCAGTTCGGCGCGCAGCGGGACCGGCTCGCCGTTGATCTTGGCGGCCACGCAATGGTCGCCCACGTCCGAATGGATGGCGTAGGCAAAGTCCACCGGCGTGGCGCCCTTGGGCAGAGCCATGATGCGGCTTTTGGGGGTGAAGACGTAGACAGCGTCCGGGAACAGGTCGATCTTGACGTGTTCGAGGAACTCGTTGGCGTCGCGTGTTTCGTCCTGGATGTCGATCAGGGACTGCAGCCAGCGCGAGCCCAGCTGCTGAGCGCTCTCGGCGCTGGTGCCGCTGGGGTTGCCGCCCTTTTTGTAGAGCCAATGCGCGGCCACACCTTTTTCCGCCACCATGTGCATGGCTTCGGTGCGGATCTGGAACTCCACCGGCGTGCCTAGGGGGCTGACCAGGGTGGTGTGCAGGCTCTGGTAGCCATTGGGCTTGGGGATGGCGATGTAGTCCTTGAATCGGCCCGGCTGCGGCTTGTAGAGCTGATGCAGCACGCCCAGCGACAAATAGCATTGCGGCAGCTCGTCGACCACGACGCGGAAGCCGAAGATGTCGCTGACCTGGGCAAAGCTCAGGTGCTTCTCGCGCATCTTTTTGTAGATGGAGTAGATGGCCTTCTCGCGGCCATGGATCTGCACCGTTTGGGCACCTGCGGCGAAAGCTTTGACGACATCGCGCTCGATGCGCGAGACCAAATCGCGGCGATTGCCGCGTGCTTTGCCAATTGCCTTGGTCAAGGCGGCATGGCGCCAGGGGTGGATGTGCTGGAAGGACAGGTCCTGCAGCTCGCGGTAGATCTCGTTCAGGCCCAGGCGGTGCGCGATGGGTGCATAGATGTCGAGCGTTTCCCTAGCGATGCGGCGGCGCTTGGGTGCGGCCATGGCCTCCATGGTGCGCATATTGTGCAGACGGTCGGCCAGCTTGATCAGGATGACGCGCACATCGCGCGCCATGGCCAGCAACATCTTGCGGAAGGATTCGGCCTGGGACTCTTCCTTGGTCGAGAACTGCAGCTTGTCGAGCTTGGTCAGGCCATCGACCAGCTCGGCTGTTGGTGCTTCGAAGCGTTCAATCAGTTCGGTCTTGGTGACGCCGCAGTCTTCCATGGCGTCGTGCATGAGGGCGGCCATGATGGCCTGGGCGTCCAGCCGCCACTCGGCGCAGATGCCGGCCACGGCAATCGGGTGGGTGATGTAGGGCTCGCCACTGGCCCGGAACTGACCGAGGTGGGCTTCATCGGCGAATTTGTAGGCCTCGCGGATGCGCTTGATGTCCGCTTTCGGCAGGTAGCCCAGATGCTGGACCAGGGCGTCAAACGATGCCGCCTCGGCGGCCGTTGGCTCGGGGGCGGGGCGCAGGCCCGACAAGCCGCTGAGCGCGGCGGGCAGGCGGGAGACAGCAAATGATCGAAAACCCATGGCTCGAATTTAACCGATGAAATCAGCTGCCATCTGCGCTGGCGCAGAAGTCCGTGCCATTCGTCATCGCCGGCCTGTCATCTCGGTGAGCGGAAACGACAACGGGCGCCCGAAGGCGCCCGTTGTTCAGAGCAGTGGCGTCTGAATCAGACCGGCACTTTGCGCAGCATTTCAATGCCGACTTCGCCGGCTGCGATTTCGCGCAAGGCGGTGATGCCGGGCTTGTTCTTGCTTTCGACCTTGGGCGTGTGGCCTTGACTCAGCATGCGGGCGCGGTAGGTTGCGGCGAGCACCAGCTGGAAGCGGTTGGGGATCTTGGTCAGGCAGTCTTCAACGGTGATGCGGGCCATGTGTGGATTCCAGTTCAGGTGTTCGTGGGGATCAGATTCTGAAGATATTTGCCAGGCAAACAGGCTTCAGGGCAGATCTAGAGCGCGGAAGACGGCTGAGCGATTCCGGCGCTGAGCGGCGTATTTTAACCGCTGTGCGTGGACGATGGCCTTGAGATCGAAAACTGCGGTGTCAAACACGGCATTCACGACCACGAAATCGAAGTTTTGCGCTTGCGCCACCTCGATCCGCGCATTGGCCATGCGCTGGGCAATCACCTCGGGGGCGGTGTCGCCGCGTCGGTTCAATCGTTGCTGCAACTCGTCCCAGCTCGGCGGCAGGATGAAGATCAGCACCGCATAGGGGAAGAGCTGCTTGATCTGCAGTGCCCCTTGGAAGTCGATCTCCAGCACCACATCATCACCATGGGCCATGCGTGCTTCGATGGCGGCGCGCGAGGTGCCGTAGAGATTGCCATGCACTTCGGCCCACTCGAAAAACTCGCCACGGGCCGCCATGGCGCGGAATTCAGCTTCTGGCGTGAACCAGTACTCCCGTCCGTGCTGTTCCTGGCCGCGCGGGGCGCGCGAGGTGTGGGAGATCGAGACGTCGAGCTTGGCGTCGAGTTCCAGCAAGGCCTTGACCAAGCTGGATTTGCCGGCGCCGCTGGGTGCAGCGACGACGAATAGATTGCCGGGATATTCCATGAATCGGAGCGTTGTCTTGAGGAGAGGGCTGCGAAAGGCTGTGGGGCAGCCGGCTTATTCGATGTTCTGCACCTGCTCGCGCAACTGCTCCACGGCGACCTTCATCTCCACCGAGATATTGGTCAGCTCCAGGGCCGCGGCCTTGGAGCCCAGGGTGTTGGCCTCGCGGTGCAGTTCCTGAATCAGGAAGTCCAGGCGCTTGCCGATTTCGCCTCCCTTTTTGAGCAGGCGGGCGATTTCTTCCAAGTGGGCGCGCAAACGGGCGAGCTCCTCGGCCACGTCGATGCGGATGGCGTAGGCAGCGGCTTCATTGAGGGCGCGCTCGCGCAGGTTCTCTTCGGGGATGGCCTGGGCCGCGCCGGTGCTGGCCAGGGCTTCTTGCCAACGCTCGAGAAAACGCTGCTGCTGGCGTAGCACGATGGCCGGCAGCATGGGCTCGGCGGCATCGGCCAGCTGGCGCAGATGGTTGATGCGTTCCAGCAAGATGGCGACCAGCTTTTCGCCTTCGCGCTCGCGCGCTTCCAGCAGGCCTGCCACGCACTGGCGTGCGGCCTCCAGGGCCGGTTCGTCGAGCTTCTCGGTCGCCGAGCCGCCACCCTTGCACCAGATCAGGGCCTCGTGGACCGACAGGGGTTGGGCCTTGGGCAGCCAGTTCTGTACCGAGCCCTCGAGGCGGGCCAACTTGTTCAGCTGGTCCGACTGTGGCTGGGGCCAGTTGCTGTCGCTCTCGCGCTGGGTGTTGATGCGCAGCTCGATCTTGCCGCGCTTGAGTTTGGCTGTCAGCAGTTCACGCAGGGCCGGTTCCAGACCGCGCAAATCCTCGGGCATGCGAAAGCCCAAGTCCAGGAAACGGCCGTTGACCGAACGCAACTCGACGGTCACGGTGGCCGCGCTGGCGCTCTGGCCTGCCGCAGTGTTGGCATTGGAGGCCCCGGTGTTTTCACTGGGGGCGGAGGGTTGCGAGCTGACGCTGGCATATCCCGTCATGCTGTAGACTGGCATCTAGCGTTCGGTGTGGAATAAAACTCGATTATGTCAAAGCCGAAACCGGCGCCCTTGCCTGCGGGAACGGTGGTTGGGGGCTACCAGATCATCAAACGGTTGGCAGCAGGCGGATTCGGCGTGGTGTATTTGGCCGAAGACCCAGAACGCCACCTCGTCGCCCTCAAGGAATATCTGCCCTCCAGCCTGGCTGAACGTTCGCCAGGCGAGTTGACGCCGCGCGTCAAACCCGAGAAGCAGCCACTGTACCGCCTGGGTCTCAAGAGCTTCTTCGAAGAAGGCCGTTCCCTGGCGCAGATTTCACACCCGAGCGTGGTTTCGGTGCTGAACTTCCTGCGCGAGAACGAAACCGTCTACATGGTGATGAACTACTTGCAGGGTGACACCTTGCAGGACTTCATCGTCACCGCGCGCGATATGAAGCGCGACAAGGTGTTCCGCGAGTCGACCATCCGCAGTCTCTTCGACGAGATCCTGCGTGGCTTGCGCATCGTGCACCAGCACAAGATGCTGCACCTGGACATCAAGCCAGCCAATATCTTCATCACCAATGAAAACAAGGCGGTCTTGCTGGACTTCGGCGCTGCGCGTGAGGTGCTGAGCAAGGAAGGCAATTTCATCCGTCCCATGTACACGCCAGGCTTCGCTGCGCCTGAGATGTACCGGCGAGATGGCGCCTTAGGCCCCTGGACTGACATCTATGCCATCGGCGCCTGCATCTACGCATGCATGCAGGGCTATCCGCCCAATGACGCGCCGCAGCGTCTGGAGAAAGATCGATTGGCTTTGAGCCTGTCGCGTTTGCGAAATGTCTATTCGGACAATCTCATTGAAGTGACCGAATGGTGCATGTCGCTGGACCCTTTGTCGCGTCCGCAAAGCGTGTTCTCCTTGCAGAAGGAGCTGGCGCGTGAGACCGAGCGCCGCTACACCAAACTCAGTTTCAGCGAGCGCCTCAAATTGCAACTGGAGAATCTGAAGACCGGAGCCAAAGCGTGAGGTTCAGCACCTTCCAGGTGAGCCGCCGCGGCCGGCGTGAGAAAAATGAAGACCGCATGGGCTATTGCTACACCCGTGAGGCCGGGCTGTTTGCCTTGGCTGATGGTCTAGGTGGGCATCCCGAGGGCGAGGTGGCCGCGCAGATGGCCCTGCAGACCCTGGCGGCGCTGTTCCAGCGCGACGCCACGCCGGCCTTGCAGGACCCGGCGGCTTTCTTGCAGGATGCCGTGCTGATTGCCCACCAGCAACTGATTCGTTATGCCGCCGAGAAAGGCATGAGCGACACGCCGCGCACCACCATCGTGGCCTGTGTGTTGCAAGGGCGTCGGGCGTTCTGGGCGCATTGCGGCGATTCGCGCTTGTACATGGTGCGCGCCGGCAAGCTGATCGCGCGCACCCGCGACCATTCCTACCTCGAGCTGCAAAACGCCTTGGGCCGGGTGCCGCAAGAAGGTGAGACCTTCAACCGCAATGTCTTGCTGACCTGCCTGGGCAGCCCGGGCAAGCCCATGGTCGACACCCATGGCCCCATGCTGCTCGAACAGGGCGACCGACTGCTGCTTTGCTCCGACGGTCTGTGGGGCACCGTGCCCGATGATTTGATCACCGAGCATCTGGCTGCCAGCGCGGTCGCTGATGCCGTTCCGGAGCTGGTGGAGCAGGCCCTGCGCAATGGCGGGCCGCGCTGTGACAATGTGACCGCCCTGGCGGTGGAGTGGGAAGGCGAGGCCGATACGGACGACGGCCATACCGAAGCCGGCATTTCCACCCGCAGCCTGTCCGACGACGGCTTCGCCACCACCATCCAGGCCGCCGGCCAGGATGCCCGCTCCGGCGGTGATGAGCTGGATGAGGCCGAAATCGAGCGCTCGGTGCGCGAGATCAATGAAGCCATACGCCGCGCCAACGAGCGCCAGAACGGCGTTCTCAAGAAATCCTGAAGGACTTTTCATCATGACTGAAACAAACAGCGCGCTGCGCGCCAGTGGCCGCGCGGCGGATGCACTTCGCCCGGTGCGCATCACCCGCCAATACACCTGCCATGCCGAGGGATCGGTGCTGATTGAATTCGGCGGCACCAAGGTGCTGTGCACGGCTTCGGTGGAAGAAAAAGTGCCGCCGCACAAGCGCGGATCGGGCGAAGGCTGGGTCACCGCGGAATACGGCATGCTGCCGCGCGCCACCCACACCCGCAGCGACCGCGAGGCCGCCCGTGGCAAGCAGAGCGGTCGCACCCAGGAAATTCAGCGCCTGATCGGCCGCTCGCTGCGCTGCGTCTTCGACTTGAAGCTGCTGGGCGAGCGCACCATCGCGCTGGACTGTGATGTGCTGCAGGCCGATGGCGGCACCCGCACCGCGGCCATCACCGGCGCTTACGTGGCAGCCGCCGATGCGGTCAGCTGGCTCATGGCTCAGGGCAAGATCACGGCCAGCCCGATCCGCCAGGCGGTGGCCGCCATTTCGGTGGGCATCGTTGAGGGCACGCCCTTGCTGGACCTGGAGTACACCGAAGACTCGGCCTGCGACACCGACATGAATGTGGTGATGACGGCCGACGGCGGCTTTGTCGAGCTGCAAGGCACGGCCGAGGGCGTGGCTTTCAGCCGCGCCGAGATGAATGCCTTGCTGGACCTGGCAGAGAAGGGTATTCGTGAGTTGCTGGCTGCCCAAAAGACAGCCCTGTCGGCATGAAGATTGTTCTCGCCTCCAACAACGCCAAAAAGCTGATCGAGCTGCAGGCCTTGTTCGCGCCCCTGGGCGTGGAGTTGCTGACCCAGGGTTCGCTCGGCATCTCGGAGGCCGAAGAGCCTTTTGGTACCTTCGCCGAGAACGCTCTGGCCAAGGCCCGGCATGCGGCCGAGGCCAGCGGTCTGCCGGCCCTGGCCGATGATTCCGGCCTGGCGGTCGAAGCGCTGGCCGGTGCGCCCGGCGTGCTTTCAGCACGTTATGCAACGCTGTTCGGCCAGCCCAAGTCGGATGCCGACAACAACCGCGTGCTCTTGGAGCAATTGGCGCAGTTTCCCGCGCCCGAGCAGCGGGCGGCACGCTTTGTATGTGCTCTGGTGGCAGTGCGCAGCGCGAGCGACCCCGAGCCCCTGATCGCCATGGGCCGCTGGCAGGGGCTGATCTTGTGTGACGCGCAGGGCGAGGCTGGTTTTGGCTACGACCCGCTGATGTTGATTCCAGCCTTGGGCCGCAGCGTGGCCGAGCTGAGCGCGAGCGAAAAGAATGGGCAGAGCCACCGCGCATTGGCGGCCGCCGATTTGGCCGCGCAGATGCGCGAGGTCTGGCATCTTGGCTGATGTGATTCGCCTGATGCGGCCGGGCACGCTGAGCCTGGCCGCCTTGCCGCCGCTGTCGCTGTATGTGCACCTGCCTTGGTGCCTGCGCAAATGCCCGTATTGCGATTTCAACAGCCATGAATGGCGGGTCGACGGCGCGGCGCGCGAACTTCCGGTGGACACCGCGCGAGCCTACCTGGCCGCCTTGCGGGCAGACTTGGAGGCGGCACTGCCCTTGATTTGGGGCCGGCCGGTGGTCAGCATCTTCATCGGCGGCGGCACGCCCAGCCTGTTTCCGCCGGAGCAGATTGCCGAGCTGATCTCGGACCTGCGCGCCCGCTTGCCGCTGGAGCCGGGCTGCGAAATCACGTTGGAAGCCAACCCGGGGACTTTCGAGCGCGACCGCTTTAAAGGCTTCCGCGCGGCTGGCGTGACCCGCCTGTCCATCGGCGTGCAGAGTTTCGACGATGCCAAGCTCAAGGCCTTGGGCCGGGTGCACAGCGGCGAGCAGGCGCGAGCTGCCATCGCCGAGGCGGCGCAGGCGTTCGAGACCTTCAACATCGACCTGATGTACGCATTGCCGGGCCAGAGCCTGGCCGAGCTGGATCTGGAGCTGAGCACGGCCCTGGCTTTTGCGCCGCCGCATCTGTCCGTCTATCACCTGACCATCGAGCCCAACACCCGTTTCGCCACAGCGCCGCCGCAGGACCTGCCCGATGCCGACCTGGCCAGCGAGATGCTGGACCTGATCACGGCGCGCACAGGTACCGTCGGTATGGACCGTTATGAAGTTTCGGCCTATGCCCGGGCTGGACACCGCTGCGCCCACAATCTGAACTACTGGCAGTTCGGTGACTACCTCGGCATCGGCGCCGGTGCGCACAGCAAGATCTCCTTCCCGCACCGCGTGCTGCGCCAGGTGCGCTGGCGTGAGCCAGCGGCCTATATGACGCAGGCGATCGACGGAACGGCGGTGTCCAACGAAAACGAAGTGGCCCGCGCCGAGCTGCCTTTCGAATTCATGCTCAATGCCCTGCGCCTGCGCGATGGTGTGGGCCTGCAGTCCTATCTGGAACGCACCGGCCTGCCGCCGTCGAGCATTGCCCGCGCCATGGAGCAAGGTCGCCAGCGCGGCCTGCTCGAGCTCGACCCGGCGCGCATCGCGGCCACCGCCCGGGGCTTCGATTTCCTCAGCGACCTGCAGTCCTTGTTCTTGGCGGATTGATCGCTTCGGCGCCTCAGGCAGCCATCACGTAGACGCTCAGGGCCTCGTGCTTGGCATGGCGCTTGGCGGTGGCCGCAGCGCTGGCCACATCTTCGGCGCGCTGCAGGCTGCCGGGGCTGACCCGCACCGCGCCAATGCTGAGCGTGGTGCAGGGGTGGAAGCGCATATCGCCGTGGCGGTCCTCGGCCATGATGCCGCCGGCTTGCAGGGCTGCGGCATCGAAGAGGTTGCGGGCCAGTTCATTGAAGCCGTTGACGATCTGCTCGCAGCGCTGCTCCCAGTCGGCGCTCTGGAACAGCATGACGAAATCATCGCCGCCGACATGGCCGAGAAAGTCGCGTTGGCTGTCGCAGTGGTTGCTGGCCACGCGCGCCACCAGGCGGATCATCTCGTCGCCGCGCCAATAGCCGTATTCGTCGTTAAACGGCTTGAAGTGGTTGAGGTCGGCATAGGCGGCCACGAACTCGCGGCCACTGGTCAGCAGCCGTCCGATGTGCTGGCTGATCGGGATGTTGCCGGGCAGAAAGGTCAGGGGATTGGCGTGGCGCGCTGCTTCGATGCGCGCCTCGGTGACCGAGCGCACCAGTTGCTCGCCTGTGCCCAGGCCCAGATAGCGGCCCTCGCGCACGATGATGAAGCCTTCGCGCAGATAGCGCTGGTCGGCCGAGGTCAGCACCGTGGTCAGGGCCTCGATGCCGGTGTCAGCGTTGACGATCAAGGGCGTCGGGTTGGCAAACAAGGTGCAGGAGTGGCGACCGTACAGGTCCATGAAGAAGGGCTTGGCCCAGCGGTTGATGAACTGCGCCCGGTCGATCAGGGCTACCGGCTCTTGAACGGCGTTGAGCACGGCGATGGCGTGCAGATCCTCGTGTGCGTTGAAGACGCGGAACAGCTGCTCATGGGTGGTGTCCGCCGTCACCGTGACGGCTTCCATCATCAGGCGCTCGGCCGTCACGCCATTGCTGGATGCGCGGCGCAGCTCGGGCAGCACCGCAATCTCGCTGCTGGACAGCACTTCGCGGGCGCCAGGGAGCGCTTCGCGGGCACCGTCGCGGCTGGGGCGGCCGATCAGCCAGCCTTGTCCGAAGGCCACGCCGAGATCGCGCAGCACGCGCAGTTCCTCGGCGTTCTCGATGCCCTCGGCCACCAGCTGCGCACCAAAGGTCTCGGCCAGTTGCAGCAGGGCGCGGAAGGTCTGCAGCTTCTCGGCGTGGTCGGGCAGGTCGTGGGTGAAGTACTTGTCGATCTTGACGATGTCGGGCTGGATCTCCGACCACAGGCGCAGCGAGGAGCGGCCGTCACCGAAGTCGTCCAAGGCGATGCCCACACCCTTGCGGCGCAGCACGGCGATGGCGCGGCGCAGGCTCTCGATGTCGGCGACACGCTCATGCTCGGTCAGTTCGATCATCAGGCGGCTGGCACAGATGCCATGGTCTTCGCAGACGAACAGCCGGTCTTGCGCCACGCCCTCGGAGACGGCGCTGGACAGGGCCGTGGCGCTCATATTGATCAGCAGGCGGCCGGGCAGCTTGAGTCGGCTCCAGTCCGCTATGGCCTGCATGGCGCAGTGCACCTCCAGCTCGTTGCTCAGCCCTTCCTTGCGCCCGGCGCTGAACAGGGCATCCGGGTACTCGAGGGCGCTGCCGAGGGGGCCGCGCACCAGGGCCTCGTGGCCGTAGATCAGGCCGCAGTCGAGTTGCGCAATCGGCTGAAATACAGTCGTGAGCAGGGCCTGATCAATCAGTGTCTGCACGCTCAAGGGGGCGCGCAGGGCTGGTGGCGAAGGTGGTGGCGTTTGGGGCGGGCGGTTCAGAGTGGCGGTGTTCGTCATGCCTGGCATGGTGCCGCGCATGCGTGACAGGGCGACGAAAGGTGGTCCCAGCAGAGACGAAAGCCGCAGCGGCGTGAGCAATTGCTCAGCCCTGCGGCCTTGGAGTTAGGCCCGGTTTGGCGACCGGTCTACACGCGATTGAGCGACATGCCCGAGGTGCTGCGCAGGCGCTCGATCAGACGCGGTGCGATCTGGTTCAGCGGCAGCACTTCGTCGGCAGCGCCGGCGTTGATGGCCTCGCGTGGCATGCCGAAGACCACGCAGGTCGCCTCGTCCTGAACCAGGTTGTAGGAGCCGGCGTCCTTCATGACCTTCATGGCCTTGGCGCCGTCGGCGCCCATGCCGGTCAACATGATGCCCAAGGCATTGGGCCCGACCACACGCGCGGCGGAATGGAACAGCACTTCGACCGAGGGCTTGTGCCGGTTCACCGGTTCTCCGTCCTGGACCCGGGCGATGTAGTTGGCGCCGGAGCGTTCGACACTCAGATGGAATCCGCCCGGCGCGATATAGCCATGGCCGGGCAGGATGCGCTCGCCGTCCGTGGCTTCCTTGATGCGGATGCGGCACAGACTGTCCAAGCGCGCTGCATAGCTCTTGGTGAAGCCGGGCGGCATGTGCTGGGTGATGACCACGGCCGGGCAGTCGGCGGGCAAGTTAATCAGCACGTCCTTGGTTGCTTCGGTGCCGCCGGTGGAGGCGCCGATGAAGATGATCTTTTCGGTCGAGAGCCGGCCTAGGCTGGCCATGGTGACGGGCTTGGCCGGCGCGGCTGGTGCGTGCCCGGCGTGGGCCGAGGCGCCAGTGGCGCCCGAGGCGGGCAGGGCGGCATGGCTGCGCCGGATGTGGGCCTTGGCGGCAATGCGAATCTTGTCGGTGATGTCATCGGCGAGCAGCCGGATGCCATCGGCCACGCCAATCTTGGGCTTGGCCACGAAGTCCACCGCGCCGAGTTCAAGCGCCTTCAGGGTCACTTCGGCTCCGCGTTCGGTCAGCGTGGACACCATCACCACCGGCATGGGCCGCAGGCGCATCAGGCGTGACAGGAAATCCAGGCCGTCCATGCGCGGCATCTCGATGTCCAAGGTGATCACATCGGGGTTGAGGGCGCGGATCATCTCGCGCGCCAACAGCGGGTCGGCGGCTGCACCGATGCATTCCATATCGGGCTGGCGGTTGATGATCTCGGTCAGGATGCTGCGCACCAGGGCCGAATCGTCGACCACCACCACAGTTGTTTTGGCCATGTCGTACTTCTCCTCTTGGGCCTGAAATCAGAACAGGTCGACCGAGCCACCCGTTGCCACCACGGGCTGGGCTTTCTGCGCGGCATTGCGATCCTGTTGCACCAGGGCGTCGGTGTTGGCGGGGGCCAGTCGTTTGACCATGGCCTTGCCGCTGAAGGGCAGGAAGCAAACCTTGCGCGGGTAGATGTCCATCACGTCTTTGGAGACGATGGGGATGCGCTCGAGCTTGAGGAAATCGATCACGAAATTGGTGTTGCGCTCGCCGACATTGATGGTGTTCATGCCGGCGATCACGGCGCCACCGCCAAAGATCTTGGCTTCCATGCGGCCCTTGGAGGCACCGCGCTTCATCATCTCGTTGATCAGCAGTTCCATGGCGAAGGAGCCGTAGCGGCCCGAATCGCCGCTGCCTTCCGGGAGCATGAAGTGATTCATGCCGCCGATCTGCGCATGGCGGTCCCACAAGCAGGCTGCAATGCAGGATCCGAGGGTGGTCATGACCAGCAGGTCTTCGTTGTCCACGAAGTATTCACCGGGCAGGATCTTCACCGCCGCATTCTTGAAATGGGCGTCGTAGAAGAAGAACGATGCTTCACCTGGCTTGCGCGGCACGGCCTTGAGCTGGGCAACGCGGGCCGCTCCCGCGCCACTGGTGAACATCGAGCCGGTGCCTGCACCGGAAGGGGGCGGGGGGGTGCTCATGTTTTTTTATCGGTCGCTGGAGTTTGAACTTGAGGGCTGCGCCGGCGCTGGGCTCAGACGCGTTCGTAAATGGTCTTGCCGCGCAGGCGGAAGAGGTCGCGCGAATCGGTGAAATTCTCGGAGTGGCCGACGAACAGCAAGCCGTTCGGGCGCATCACGCGGTGGATGCGCTCCAGCACCTTGCGCTGCGTGGGCGGATCGAAATAAATCATCACATTGCGGCAGAACACGATGTGGAAGGGCTCACCGAGCGACCACTGCGCATCCATCAGATTCAGAGACTTGAAGTCGATCCAGCGCTGCAACTCAGGCTTGACGCGGATGCGGCCCGAGTTGCCGCCGGTGCCACGCATGAAGAAGGTCTTCAACCGGGTCGAGTCCAGACCGCGGGCGTCGGCGTTGTAGACGCCGCGGCGCGCCGTGTTCAGCACATTGGTGTCGATGTCGCTGGCAACGATCTGCATCTGCGCATTGCTGCCCAGGGCTTCGCTGCAGGTGATGGCGATCGAGTAGGGCTCTTCGCCCGTTGAAGCCGCGCAACACCAGATGCGCACCGGCTTGCCGGCCAATGGCTTGAGGTCGTCGGTCAGGGCGTGGAAATGGTGCTCTTCGCGGAAGAAGGAGGTCAGGTTGGTGGTCAGGCAGTTGACGAACTCCTGCCACTCCTGCGTGCCTTCAGCGCCGCTGGCGTTCTCCAGCCACTGCAGATAAGCCGCGAAGGACTTGTGGCCGGTCTCGCGCAGGCGCCGGGAGAGGCGGCTGTAGACCATGGCGTGCTTGCCATCGTGCAAGCTGATGCCGGCATGCTTGTAAATCAGTTCCCGTACGCGGTCGAAGTCGGCGCGACTGAAGCTGAACTCGTGGTCGATGACTTCGGCGCCTGAGGCACTTGGAACAGCTGGCATAGGTTGAGCTCGGTTATCGCCCATGGCGGCTGTGCGCAGCCCGGGTTTTGATTTTGCATCGACTGGCAGTCTGGCGGTTCAAGCGCCTTCAGCATAGGGCAAACAAAGCCGCCAATGAGGGCCAGATTGCAACTTTGGCCACAAACCCCCGCTGCTAGACTGAGCCGGCACTCGCCCTTGGAACATCTTGGAAACAAGCCCACCACCCGCTTTGATGGACGCCCGACGCCTTCGGCTCGACCTGGCCCTGCAGTTGTTGCAGCAGGCCGGTGCTTTGTTGCCTGAAGCCGAACCGTACAGCGAGGACTGGGTCCAGGGCATTCTGGATGCCTTGTGCGACCTGTCCAGCAAGGATGCCTTGACCGGCCTGGTCAATCGGCGCAGTTTCGAGATGGCGCTGTCGCGCGAAGTGGACCGGGTCGCCCGGTCCGGCGAGTCGGCCTTGCTCCTGATGCTGGACATCGATCATTTCAAGGCCGTCAACGACAGCTACGGCCATGCGGCCGGAGATGTGGTGATCCAAGCCGTGGCCGGAGCTCTGAACCAGGTGGTGCGACCCATGGATACGGTGGCGCGCGTCGGTGGCGAGGAATTCGCCATCGTCCTGCCCAAATGTGCCGCCGGATTTGCGGCCACGGTGGCGGAGCGTTTGCGTGAGCGGGTGGCCGAGCTGCGCATCCAGATCGCCTCGGGCCAGGTTTTGTCGGTGACGGTCAGCCTGGGCGGTGCATTTGCGCCGCAGTGGGTGAGGTCCTCCTCCTTGCTTTGGATGGAGCGGGCCGACCGCCAGCTCTACCGGGCCAAGGCCGAAGGCCGCAACCGAGCTTGTCTGGAGAATCAGGTGGAGTCCCTGGTCAGCGCCGAAGAAAAAGGCATGTTGTTCGCCATAACGCAACAGGAAAGTGAATGAGTACGACACCTGATCCTGCTGCATCGATGCCGATGGCACCGCAAGGAGCGGCTCGACCGGCGCCCAAGACGGGCAGCCGTGCGGGTGCCCGTACCTTGGCCGTGACCAGCGGCAAGGGCGGCGTGGGCAAGACCTTTGTCACGGCCAACCTGGCCGCCGCCCTGGCCCTGCGCGGCCAGAAAGTGCTGGTGCTGGATGCCGACCTGGGACTGGCCAATCTCGATGTGGTGCTGAACCTGCACCCCAAGCTGACCCTGCACGATGTGTTCACGGAAAAAGCGACCCTGGACCAGGCCATCCTGCCGGCGCCGGGCGGCTTTTCGGTGCTGCTCGCCGGCTCGGGCATGGTCGAGTATTCGCGCCTGACGCCTGAGGTGCGCGACAAGCTCCTGCACATCGTGGAGATGGTGCGGCCGCGCTTCGACTGGATCTTGTTTGATACCGGTGCGGGCATCTCCGATGTGGTGCTGTTTTCCATCTCCATGGCTGCCGATGTGCTGGTCGTGGCCACGCCGGAGCCCACCTCGCTGACCGATGCTTACGCCACCATCAAGGTGCTGGCCACCCAGCAGGATCGCCGCGAAGTCGGCCTGTTGGTCAATCAGGCGAACCGGGTCGGTGAAGGCAAGCTGATTTGCGGGCAGTTGCAGCAGGTGCTGCAGCGCTTTGTCGGTTCCAAGCCGGGGCAGTCCTTCAAGCTGGAGTTGCTCGGCGAGGTCAAGAGCGACCAGGCGGTGCGCCAGGCGGTGCTCAAGCGCCAGTTGGTGCTCGAACACTACCCTGGCAGTGACGCGGCCCAAGCTATCAAGGCATTGGCCAATAAACTGCTGGGATGAGCAGTTCAGACACTTCCTCCGATTCTTCCGCTTCCCCCGCGCCCTCTGGCGCCTCAGAGCCCACGCCTGCCACCGCCTTCGAATGGGTGGGCGGCGAGGAGCGGGTGCGCACCCTGGTCGATCGCTTCTACGATCTGATGGAGCTGGAGCCCGCCTTCACCGAACTGCGCGCCGCCCATGGCCCCAGCCTCGACAGCGCTCGCGACAAGCTGTTCTGGTTCCTCTGCGGTTGGCTGGGCGGCCCCGATCACTACATTGAACGCTTCGGTCACCCGCGCCTGCGCGCCCGGCATCTGCCATTCAAAATTGGCATCGCTGAGCGTGACCAGTGGGTCGCCTGCATGGGCATGGCCATGCAGGATGTGGCGCTGGACCCTGCGCTGCAGCAGCGTCTGCTCGAGAGCTTTATGGGGACGGCGGACTGGATGAGGAATTGTTGACCCCTCGATGAACTGGGGACCCCTCGCCCGCGGGTACGCGGGCGGTCCCCCGAGGGGACCGGACTCAGCGGCCGGCGTGGCCGGCGGCTGAGTCCTCAAGCCGGCCTTGGGGCGGCCCGGCGGCCGGCTTGAGTGGAACCGGCGGCGCTTTAGCGCTACGTGCCCGCCAGCAAGACCATCAAGGCGCCGCTGCCACCGTCGCTGGCGCGTGCTTGGACAAAAGCCAGGACCTGGTCTTTCTGCACCAGCCAGCGGCGCACGCGTGCTTTCAGCACCGGCTCACGGCCGGGAGAGCCATTGCCCTTGCCATGGACCACGCGCACGCAGCGCAGGCCGCGGCGAGCGCTGTCCTGGACGAACTGGCCCAAGGCCTCGCGGGCCTGGTCCCGGCGCAGGCCGTGCAGGTCCAGCTGGGCTTGCAAGCTCCAGTGGCCGCGCCGCAGCTTGCGCACCACTTCCTGCGTGATCTCGGGCCGGCGAAAGGACAGGGTGTCGTCGGTTTCCAGCAAGGTGTCGACATCAAAGTCGTCGGACAAGGCCTGCAAGAGGACCTGGCGCTCATCGGCTTCACGCTGCAAGGGCTCGGGCGCCGGCGGGGGCAGGCGATGCATCACTCGCTGCTGGCTGGCCGCCAGGCGCGTGACCGGGCCGATGCTGAGCTCGAAGATGCGCCGTTCCTGCTCGGCCAGGCGGGCGGCCGCGGCCAGGCGCTCCTGGCGTTCTTCCTCGGCGCGCCGCTGCAGCGCCAGTTCGCGCTGCAGCAGCTTCAAGTCTTGAAGGCTGTTCAGGGCGGGCGTCGAGCGTTTGGAGGGCGAGGGCTTCATGGCGAGCGCCATCATATTTGCCCACGCTCCGCCAGTGAGATGACCTCGCCCATGCCCACCACGAAATGGTCAAGTACCCTAATGTCCACCAGGCTCAGTGCCGACTGCAAGGCCTGGGTCAGGATCTCGTCGGCACGCGAAGGTTCGGCCACGCCGGATGGGTGGTTGTGGGCCAGGATCACAGCGGCCGCGCCCAGAGCCAGTCCGCGTTTGACGACCTCGCGAGGGTAGACGCTGGTTTGTGTCAAGGTGCCCCGAAACATCTCCTCCAGCGCGATCAGGCGGTGCTGGGCGTCCAGGAAGAGCACGGCAAAGACCTCGTGATCTCGGCCGCCGAGCTGAAGGCTGAGGTAGCGGCGGACCGCTTCGGGGGCATCGAACACCGCGCGTTGTGCCAACTCACCGTGCAGGGACCGGCGGGCAATCTCGAGCACGGCGGCGATTTCGGCCCGCTTGGCCGGGCCTAGGCCTTTGATCTGCTTCAGGTCCGCCACGCTGGCATGCAAGAGTCCGTGCCAGCCGCCAAAGCGGTCGAGCAGTTGCTGCGCCATCTGCAGCACGGGCAAACCCTTCAGCCCGGTTCGCAGCAGCAAGGCCAGCAGCTCCGCATCGGCCAGAGCCTCGGGGCCGCGGGCCAGCAGCTTCTCGCGCGGCCGGGCGTCGGGCGGCAGGTCATGGAGCGGCATGGCGGTGACTCCGGACTGGCAGAAGAAGAGGTATCGGCAGCAGGGATAGGCAAGAGGGTGAGGGAGTCCGCAAGGCTTTGGCAGCGCCTCGCCAGAGCGCGATGCGCGCAGGCCCTAAAATCGTGGCAATTCCGACCCTGTGCCCTCATGAATCTTATCCAAGCCGGTTCTTTCCTGACTCTGCACTACCGCCTTTCGGGGCCGGACGGTGCCGACGTCATCAACACCTTCGATGACAAGCCTGCCACTTTGTCCCTGGGCACGGGCGAGTTGTCGCCGGCCATCGAGGCGCGACTGATCGGCCTGGCCGAAGGCACCCGCACTCAGTTCGAGTTGGCCGCCGGCGAAGCGTTTGGTGAGCGCAATGCCGACATGTTGCAACGCGTCAAGCTGAGTTTGTTGCGCCAACTGGGTGATCCACACGAGGAGTACCACGTTGGTGATGTGGTCCAGTTCCCCACGCCCGACGGCCAGGCCAGCTATGCCGGCGTGATCCGCGAAGTGGACGGCGACGCGCTTTTGTTCGACTTCAACCATCCGCTGGCCGGCCAGCCAGTGAGTTTTGAAGTGCAAGTGATCGGGGTGCTCTGACATGCCGGACATCAAGCCTCAGGAAGTGCTGCTGGCCGAACCGCGTGGTTTTTGCGCCGGTGTGGACCGTGCCATCGAAATCGTCGAGCGTGCGCTCGTGAAGTTCGGCGCGCCAATCTATGTGCGCCACGAGATCGTGCACAACACCTATGTGGTCAATGATTTGAAGGCGCGAGGCGCCATCTTCATCGAGGACCTGGCCGAAGTGCCGCCGGGCGCCACCTTGGTGTTCAGCGCTCATGGCGTCAGCCAAGCGGTGCGTCAGGAAGCGGCCCAGCGCGGCTTCCAGGTGTTTGACGCGACCTGCCCCTTGGTGACCAAGGTTCATGTGGAAGTGGCCAAGCTGCACCGCGAGGGCTATGAGTTCATCATGATCGGCCATAAGGGTCACCCCGAGGTCGAGGGCACCATGGGCCAGCTCAGCGAAGGCATCTATCTGGTCGAGGAGGTTGGCGATGTGCCTCATGTGCGCGTCAACAATCCGGCCAAGCTGGCGGTGGTGACGCAAACCACGCTCAGCGTCGACGATGCGGCCGAGATCCTGGCTGCGGTGAAAACGCATTTCCCGCAGGTGCGCGAACCGAAGAAGCAAGACATTTGCTACGCCACCCAGAACCGCCAGGATGCGGTCAAGGTGTTGGCGCCGCAGGTCGATGTGGTCATCGTCGTTGGCAGCCCGACCAGCTCGAACAGCAACCGCTTGCGTGAGCTGGCTCAGCGCCTTGGTACGCCTGGCTATATGGTCGACGCCGCTGAAGATTTGCAGCCCGAGTGGCTGGACGGTCGTGCCCGTGTCGGCCTGACCGCCGGTGCCTCGGCGCCGGACGTGCTGGTGCAGGCCGTGATTCAGCGCCTGCGTGAACTGGGTGCGACCACGGTGCGCAGCTTGCCCGGTGTGGAAGAGCATGTGCGCTTCCCATTGCCCATGGGCTTGGGCGACAAGTCCATGGCCGAGCTGAGCAGCTCTCGATCTTGATGCCGGTGCAGCTTCATGCCGGCGGCGCCCCACTCGGCGCCGTTTTGCTTTCATAGAATCGACCGAATTCCAAGGACACCTTCTCAAATGCTAGACATCAATCTGTTGCGCAAGGACCTGGCTGCCGTGGTGGCCCGTCTCAACACCCGCAAGAACCCGCAAACCTTCCTGGATGAAGCCCGTTACGCCGCGCTTGAGAGCGAGCGCAAAGGCGTGCAGATGCGCACTGAGGAACTGCAAAGCCGCCGCAACAGCCTGTCCAAGCAGATTGGCATGTTGAAGGGCAAGGGCCAGGATGCTTCGGCCGTGATGGCCGAGGTCGGCGGCATTGGTGATGAGCTCAAGGCTGCAGCCGAGCGCTTGGAAGCGATTCAGGCCGAACTCAGCACCATGCTGATGAGCGTGCCCAATCTGCCGCACGAGAGCGTGCCGGTGGGCAGCGACGAGAGCGGCAATGTGGAAGTGCGCCGTTGGGGCACCCCGCGCAGCTTCGATTTCGAGGTGCGTGACCATGTGGACCTGGGCGCTGCCCTGGGCCTGGATTTCGAAACCGGCGCCAAGCTCAGCGGCTCGCGTTTCTCCTTCCTCAAGGGCAAAGTCGCCCGCCTGCACCGCGCCCTGGCCCAGTTCATGCTGGACACCCAGACCGAGGTGCATGGCTACACCGAGTGCTACACGCCCTACATCGTCAACCGCGAGGTGCTGGAAGGCACGGGCCAGCTGCCCAAGTTCAAGGAAGACATGTTCTGGGTGCTGCGGGGCGGCGATGACCAGGCGCAGGAGCAGTACCTGATCTCTACCTCGGAGATTCCACTGACCAACACCGTGCGCGAGCAGGTGCTGGACGCTGCTGACTTGCCGATCAAGCTGACCGCGCACAGCCCCTGCTTCCGCTCAGAAGCCGGCAGTGCCGGTCGCGACACCCGGGGTCTGATTCGTCAACACCAGTTCGACAAGGTCGAGATGGTCCGCATCGAGCACCCCGAGCACAGCATGGCCGCGCTGGAAGAGATGACCTTGCATGCCGAGGCTATCTTGCAGAAGCTGGGCTTGCCTTATCGCACGGTGTTGCTGTGCACTGGCGATATGGGCTTTGGCGCCACCAAGACCTATGACCTCGAGGTCTGGGTCCCGGCTCAGAGCACCTACCGTGAGATCAGTTCCTGCTCGAATATGGAAGCCTTCCAGGCGCGCCGCATGCAGGCCCGCTTCAAGAACGAGCAGGGCAAGAACGAATGGGTCCACACCCTGAACGGCTCCGGCTTGGCCGTCGGCCGCACCTTGGTGGCCGTTCTGGAGAATTATCAGAACGCCGATGGCAGCATCACCGTGCCTGAAGCGCTGCGGCCTTACATGGGCGGAGCCGAAATTCTGCGCGCCTGAACGAGGAAGTACTGGTAAATCCAAAAAAGCTCGCTATACTAGCGGGCTTACTCGCAGCAACCAACGCGAGCACCAGAATACCGGAGAGGTGGCAGAGTGGTTGAATGTACCTGACTCGAAATCAGGCGGACGGTAACGTCTCGGGGGTTCGAATCCCCCCCTCTCCTCCAAGAAGTGAGTAAACACGGGCCCTTGCGGCCCGTTTTTATTTTTTTCCACCATCCTTTCCACCAATCCGCCCACCCATTGGGACGCGTTCGAATCCCAAAGATTGGTGATCGATCCGCGTGTTGGGCTTTCGATTGAGTCGGACAAACGTCACCGAGTCGTGCTGATTGTTGGCCCCAGAGCTGACGCGGGGCAGGGGACGGATCTCGTTCCTGTCGCAGTACTCGCAGCGGCTAATTTTTGATATTTACGTCAAGTTACTCCCGGCTTGTGGGGTTTCTTGATATAAATATCAAATGCAAACCCTACAAGAGCTTGGTGAAGCTGTCGCTGAGCGGCGCAAAGCACTGAACCTGCGTCAGCAGGTGGTCGCTGAGCAAGCTGGTATCACTCCGGAATCGCTGTCCCGCTTTGAGCGGGGGCGTGGTGCCGAGTTCGGTGCTCGCAAGCTGTTGGCGGTGCTGTCTGTGCTGGGCATGGAGCTCAGCATCATCCCCACAGGCCAGGCCGGCACGCTCGACGAGCTGCGTCGTGAGCGGAATCAGTCATGAAGCTCTCGGTCTATGTCAGAGGTCGAGACGTCGCGGTGCTGGAGCAAGCGGGTGACTTCAAGAGCGTGCTGACTTACCGCGCCAATACAGCGACGGATGATTTCGTCTCCCTCACGATGCCGGTCCGCACCGAGTCCTATGTGTGGGACGACCAGCTGCCTCCCGTGCTGCAGATGAACCTTCCCGAGGGCTACTTGCTGCAGGTGCTGCAGGAGCAGTTTGGGCCGCACATTGGTGCCAGCCCGATTGCCTTGCTGTCGGTCATCGGTCGCAATATGGTCGGTCGGCTCCAGGTGGCCGCAACAGGTGCGGAGCTGAATCAGCCTGCCAAGCCCATTGAGGTGGTTGCGCTGCTGAAGGGCGACAACTCGGAAGAGGCTTTCGCTGAGCTGGTGCGCCAACACGCCACCAGCGGGGTTTCGGGGGTGGTTCCCAAGTTCCTCGATGAGGCTGAAGAGCTGCAGCTGCGAGGCGCTGCCTCGGCCCTGGCTGAGCACAAGAAGGCCAGCTTGATCACGCGTCGGCACATCATCAAAGGTTCCAGCAAGCAGCTGCCCTTTGTGGCCTTGAACGAGCACTTGTGCATGCAGGTGGCTTCGCGGGTTATGCCCACGGCCAAAACGGAAGTGTCAGACGACGGCCAGGCTTTGGTGGTTCATCGCTTTGATGTGGATGCGCAAGGCCAACCGCACTGGGGCATGGAGGATTTTTGCTCCTTGCTGGGCCTGAGGCCTGCGGCCAAGTACGACACCACATGGGAGCGCATCGCCAAAGCGGTGCGTGACCACGTCCCTGGAGAGCGCCGGCTGGAGACCTTCCGGCAACTGGCCAATACCTTGCTGTTGACCTATGCGCTGCGCAATTCCGATTGCCACGCCAAAAACCTGGCCTTGCTTTACACCTGCCGGGCCGACGTACATCTCTCGCCGGCCTACGACATGCTGACCACGAATGTGTATGCGGGGTTCCAGCGCAACCCGCCTGGCATTGAGTTCATGGGAAAGAAGACTTGGACGCCAGGCAAGAACTTGCAGAAGTTCATTGCAGCCAACTTTGGGATTCAGCCCAAAGAGCAGGCGCAGATGGTGGCGGCAATCAGTGACGCCGTCGCTGATGTCGGCAGGCAAGTCCGCGAAGCCATGGTGCAGCATGCGGGCTTCAGTGATGTCGGCAAGCGCATGTTGATGGCTTGGGCTGAAGGGGTGCAGGGCCTGCGTAATCAGCGGGTCTATGCGGTGGGAGATTGGAGTCCGGGCGATGCGTTCGATGGGTTTTCGCCGCCGCCAAAGCAAAAGGTGGACGTCACCAAAATTGGCCGATCTCCATTGCTGGGGAGGCATTGACCTACAAACTCAGGTTGCATGTGAACTCCGATAGCTATTGCAGCCATGCGTTTAGTGCCTCCCAGGCTCGATAGCCAAGCTGCCCAACCTTCTCCATCTTAAGCGCCACATCGGTGGACGAATTTACACGTTTCCACAGCTTGCCAAGGCGCGACAGCTCCTCGGAGTCTTTGACTGGCACACCACTGGTTTCCCTCGTTTCAATGATCTCGCCCAGCGCTGTGCGCCCAGCCTCTCGGAAGGCCTTCGCGCCATGGATCGGATACTGATCGAGTGCCAGCCGAATCAGGAGGAGTTGGTGTTCGATCAAGTGTCGGAGAGCTTCGGGAATAACTGCGTCTCTCACCAGTTTGGTCAGGGCTTCCACCTCAGCCGCAATTTCCTCCAATTCACCGGGGGGAATGGCTGCCTCCTCGTCCGGAAGCAGCTCGCTCAAGAAGGCAAGAGCCAGCAGCACGTCTGGCGTCAGGTTCCCTCGCATGCCTTGCCATCCGGCCGAAAGATAGATCGGGGAAATCACCATTCGCACCCTCGTAAATGCGCCGTTGTAGAGGTGGGTGCTGATCTGAGTCGATCGAACTTGCGCCTCCAAGAGGTCAAGTTCAACGTAAAACCAATTCAAGCGCGGTAGAACTAGCTGGCCTGTCGCGGCATCGTCGGCTCCGTGCACGTCAAATACGTCCGCAAGCACTTGGTAGAGCGCCTTGTCGGGTTGGCTCATCGCCTTGGTCAGTAGTGCGTGAATGCGGGAGGCGGAGTTGTTGTGCTTGTACATACCGGCAATGCAGATAGGTTTTAGAGAGGCCAGACGTTGAAGCTGAGCCGCGAGCAGCGGCTAGCCGATGAGAGTCGGCTCGTGCGAATACGATGGGGCTTCCCACCTTTGGGGAAACGGCGTCAATGTGCCAAGATTGGTGGCTCTCAAAGTCATCAATCAACTGCTATTTGAAAGGGGTAGTCCCTCTAGAAAGGGTAGGCGTCACCGCCTTTCGCCAATAGGCTAGCTAACCCAGCCTCGATAACCTCATGCAGTAGCTTGACTCTTTCAGCTAGCGGAGATCTATCTTCTGACTTCGCATCCTCTGTCAAGCCGCGCGCCCGAACTAGCCGCGCGAATGCTTCTATGTCCGTGGGTAGCAGCACAGGATTGTGCAGAAGTTCTTCATGGCACTCGTAGCAGAAGACAGCCGCTTTACCTTCGACTTTCCATGGGTACTCGGCAAAGATGCCGTCGGTCGTTGTTCCCTTGCGATTGGAGGAGCGGCCGAAGAAACGTTCAGCGACAAAATGATGTGAAGTAGCGTGGCTCCTGCCCTGAGCGTTATGGCGCGCGTAGGTGCCGGCACTGCGGTGCAGCTTGCATTGGCAGATCGCACAATGTTCGTTGGCCATAGAGATCGTGGCGTGTAAACGTTCGAGCTGAGCTGCAATTTGGCAGCTGCCCACTGCCTATATCTTTGATGTTGGACTTGGTGCGTCAATCCGCAGCGCACTTGTCCCGCTACTAGCGTGTGCGTCAGCGCCTCAGGGAGCCTTGTTGACGAAACTCATTATGTTGATTGCCATGTAATGCAAGAAATCATCTAGGTGGTTGTCCTTGAGAGTCAAAGGCATCCCGACCGTACTAGCGATGCGATAGGCCCAAAGTCTATCTTTGGCTTTCTGAGTCGTCACGACGCCACCTGCATGGGTGAAGCAATTTCGTGCCTCAATGATCGATGCAAGCTTAATTAACACTTCATCGGTATCTAGCGGCGTACTAATTGCTAGGTTCGTATGAAGCTTCCTGATCTGCATCAGCGCCTTGTTTCCTAGTTTGACCGTTCCTCCGGCTGAATGATGTGTGGCGTCAAATGAATCTGATGGTGAGACGCTTATTCCGTATACAAGTGCGATAGCGTCAAAGAATATTTCAAACGCGGTGCATAGTTGGATTACGCCAAGCCCTAATGCAAGTTGGCCATATTCTCCATCTTTGATGGACTGGGATAATTGATCAACCGTTCTGATGGTTGTCATTCCTTCTGGGAAATCGTTGGATATCGCTATTTTTGTTGCGCCACCAAGCTCGGATAGATCGATTGACTCGATCAGTCTAGTCCCTGCGTAAAGAGTTGCAATACGCATTACAAAGTCACGGTAGTTAGACAGCGCCTCAATTACTGCAAGGTTGGTGGTTTTAGGTGTCCAGTTCATATAACTATGGGGCTCTTTCTTGGTGTTGCAGCCAATTAATGAGTCGTTCGTGACGTGCGGCCTAACGTAGAAGTGAGCAACCTGCGCAGCATTTCGCGCAGGGTCGCTCAACTGCCGGGTTATTAAGGGAAATTAACGAACCCCCGGGCACTAATTCTTTGGTTTGCTGGATTTGCTAGGCTTTAGGGACGGTGTATTCCCCGGTGTGTTTTTGTTGTCACGGCGACGCTGATCCGGCTTCCCTGTTGATTTCGCTATCGGCTTTGGTCCTGGTTTAAGTGCCATGAATGCTCTCCTTTGTGGTTTGAAAATTACAGTGTGCGCGTACCTGCTAGAGAAGATGGCTTCGCGAACTAGGGTGGCCCGACTCTTGCTCTGCGGTAGGTTTCAGGCACAAGGCCTGTACGGCTGCACCAATGAACCCGGCGGACGGGATGCAGGGGCGTTGCGAGTTAGTGAGGAGTCGGGCCATGAGCAAATCTAGCACCTTGTTCGTCGGATTTGACGTCCAAAAGGACAGTGTCGTCATCGCCGTGGCGGATGCCCCACCCGACGGCGAGATCCACCACATTGGCAGCATTTGCGGCGACCTGGCCGCGCTGGACAAGGCGCTGCGCAAACTCGTCAGCCGTGGCCAGCGTCTGTACATCGTCTACGAGGCCGGCCCTTGCGGCTTTGTCATCTGGCGCCACCTCACAGCCCAGGGCTTGCACTGTGAGGTGGTCGCCCCGTCCTCGATTGCGCGGCCCAGTGGCGACCGCATCAAGACCGACCGCCGCGACGCGATGCTGCTGGCCAGGCTGGCCCGCTCGGGTGGCCTTTCGGTCGTGCGAGTGCCAGGCGGCGTGGATGAGACTGTGCGCGACTTGATGCGCGTCCGGGAGGACGCCGTGCGCGAGCAGCGCACCGGCCGCCGCCGCATGTTGGCCTTGCTGCTGCGCAATGGCATTCCGTACACCGGCAAGACCTCGTGGACTGCCGCTCACCTGCGCTGGCTTACCAAGGTCAAGCAGGCATATGCGGCCCAGCAGATCGCCTTCCAGGAATACCTGCATTCGATCACTGAGGCCGGTGCTCGCATTGCCCGGTTGGAGCAGGCCTTGCGAGATGCCCTGCCTGATTGGGGTTTGATGCTTATCGTGCAAGCCCTGCAGGCGATGCGGGGCGTGCAGTTGATCGCCGCGATACCCCTGATTCGGCTGACCTGGAACAAGCATGCCTACCAAAACATCTCGAGAGGCGGCCCTTCAAAGCCAAGTGCTAGGGCGTTGTTCGCCAATGACGGCTGACATTCAGTCAAGCCGAGAAAGCCGCCTTCAATTGGGATGTCGAGCAGCTGTCCTTGTTAAATTGCTCTGCGGGTGAGGTGGTGGTTAGGAAATCCCTAGTAGTCAGCATGGCGATTTTTGATGTTAGATGACTCTCTTAAAAGCTCGAGCAGTTTGTGTTTTGGCCGAGTCAGGCAAAAGTTCGGCTTGTGCGCGCGAGCGAATCGTTATCTTGGAGGGGCGCCATGCGTCTGAAGAGTGCTTTGATATCGGTTTTCGTACTCCTTGCTTGCGTGAACGTGCAGGCGTGTGAGCTGGTGTTTCGGGTCGTTGGTGATCCGGATTCATATCCGTACGAAAAGCTCCCTGAATTCGTCCGCAAGGAGATGCGACCCAGAGTCGCGCAGGGTGCCGATTCTGATCGCTATGGACTTCAGATTCAGTACGTCTGCGATCCGCAAAGCGGCGAGCAGTCTTTGAGTGCAATCTTCAAGATTCAACCCAACACGGTGTACTTGAAGGACGTGAATGAACTCCCTCTATGTGTGGAGGATCCGGCCGCGAAGCGGTGTGTGCCTGGCAAGTACAACTATGTTGATTACAAAGGTGGATCGCCGCTGTTCATTGGCCGATCCGAGACCATCAACGCACTGCGGGCGCTGTCTGGGATAAGCAGTCAGTCCGACCTCGAAACAAACGATCCGACTCGGCAGATCGCGATTCATAACGCGGTGCGGCTATTCGCCATGCAACTTGCGGAAGCAACGCGGTTTGACTACGTGTTGGATGACCTGACATGCGCGGTGGCATCGGGCGATTCAGTGAAGTTCATGGACTATTGGGGGCTAGTCCATAACTGGGGCACGATCTCGCGCGTTATCAGCCAGGGTGGGCCTGATGCGCTAAAGCTGAAGTCGAGCGAAACCTACAAAGGTGGCGGTGCTCTTTTTGTTCCCATCACTCGACAGATGGTTCCGTACTTCAATGCGTTTCTTCCTACTGTCCAAGGAAAGCCTGATTGGAAGCCAACCAATGACGGAAAAAACAAGGTTATAGACCTGAGAAGCCCAGCCTGTGCACTTGTTCCAGCTGATTCAAAACCGGTGCATCCGAATGCTGGCGCAGCGGTTGAGCGTGACGAGATTTTCGGATTGCTTTCGATGGCCGTCGTACTTCAGGACTGGCAGTCCAGTACGAATGGTCGAGGACACAACATTGGTAGCGTCTTGGTCACGCCCGACCATCGGCCTGTCTATTACGCCAGGAACTCAATTCGTGCTCTGGATAACACAACGCAACATGGCGAAGTCAGGCTCGTGCAGAACTATCTCAATTGCAAAGGGGTCAAAAAGACGGCCGAGGACCTCACGGTGTATACAACCCTTGAGCCGTGCGCGATGTGCTCCGGCATGATGACCATGGCAGAGGTGTCACGCGTCATCTATGTCCAGAAGGACCCCAGCTATGGTGGAGTACGGGAGGCGCTGAAGAGCATCAGCTACCCGCGTGTCTACTCGCAAGACACTACGGCCGCACTAATTCAAAAGCAATCAATTGAGGTTGGGTACGACAAGTACAGATCGGCAGGAAAGGGCAGTTTGACTAACTATCTCTTGACTGACGAAGCTAAAGGGATTTTTGAGTCGGCTCGTTCGGCCTTGCTGAACTACGCCGTGATGTTCCCGGAGAATGGCAAGATCCTTGATCGTGCGCGCGACTTCCTTGGTTCCGTAAAGGCAGAGACTTTCGGGGACGCAATGTTGGATCGCTGCCCCGCTCCGTGACAGTTGCTGAAGGCAGCCTGGTTTAACGACCGCGATCTTCCCAAAAACGACAATGCAGATAGAAATTGAGGCACTGTGAGAAGAGTAGTTGCCTTTCTTTTCGGTTGTTGGATGACCGCCTTGGTCGGTGTTTCTACACAGGCTGCCGCTGCAACTGACATAGAGGTGGTCAGATCGGCCGAGCGATATAGCTGGGGTATCGTTGGGGCTCCCCCTAACTATGCTCCGGCTGAACTAGCCGCTCGAAGGCTCTCGACGACAGTACCGGCAGGCGACCTTTTGAAGCACATGGAGTCCGCAACGCCTGCAGGACAAATGTATCTTCTGTGCTTGTTGCGAGCCAAAGAGCAAGAGAGTTTTATTCGCGAGAGGGCTAAATTGTTTTCTAGTGAGGACGTGATGGTTTCAACATTCTATGGAAGCGTGCTCAGACTTGAATCCAGAAAGGCCATAGTTTTGCAAATCTAGAAATTCGGGTGTTCTTCATTGGGTTTAAAAGTTAATCGACTCTGACCGGTCAGTTCGCAACTATGTTGACGAAAATGGGGTGCAAGGGATCGTGAGTTCGAATCCCACCGTTCCGGCCATTTTATTTAAGTAAATCAACGGGTTAGCAGCGAAATCAGCTAGCCCGTTTTTCTTTTCCCGCAGCGATTGCGCTCAATGGGTAAACCGGCGGTTGGCTGTTGGGGTGCTTCGCTGGACGTTTTTGGCCTCAGTCCAACGTCAATATTTGCTGGCGGTGACTTTTTTCTATGATCTGCGCGGAGCCGGGCGCCGAACCTGGCGCGAGTTAGTGTCATCAGAGGTGCCGGTCTCGTTCGTCAGCAAAAGCGTCGCATGCGGCGCTTCAACAAGTCGTCGCGAGTGGATCACCATCGATGCTTGTCGGCATCGCCCCGGCGATGTTCACAATTGAGCGCTCCCACGGTACGAATGCGGCAGCTTTGGTCGGAGCAGTCTTAGGTGATTGCCCGGTGTTCCAGGCCGTGGATACTTCACCAAGCCGTGTGAGTTGCACGATGCCGGCCCAGGCTTGTCTGTTTCTCAAAGAAACCAGCTTTGCCAAGGCTAACCTTGCGCATGCGCCGAGGCGCTCCGGCGGTCTGCATAAGGCCTTAGATACAGTTTTTTTCGTGACCCAATATGATCCGACGTACTGAACCGCAAATAGAGGTCCAGCGCCTCTTGGGTCGATGCATGCTACGCCTGCAACAGTACGAGCACTTGATGAAGGCCCTGCTGGCCCACCACGAGTTGGCGGGCCCTGCGCGGACCCTTGAGAGGCAGCTTGCCACCCGCGTCGAGAAGTTTGCTGACAAAACCCTTGGCACGTTGGTCAAGTCTTTGTTCGAGACTTATGTCGTCCCTGACGGCTATGAGCGCGAACTGCTACCAGTAGGCGAAGTGCCCACCGACCATACCGCCCTGGCGGTGAGTCATTGCATCACGATGGAGCCTCAACGGCTGGCCAAAACGCGTGCAGCTATCGAGGAATTGGTGGTCATGCGAAACCAGCTGGTGCACCATTTCATTCAGAAATTCGACCTTTGCAGCGACGCGGGTTGCACTGCCGCCCTGGAGCACCTCGAACACTGCTACGAGCGTATTGAACTCCACCACTGCGAGTTGCTCGCCTGGGCTCAGGGTATGGAGAAGGCGCGCGCAATGATGGCGGCCTTCGCAGCAACTGAAGCCTTCCATGACATGGTGGTCAACGGCATCGCGCCAGACGGAAGCTTCAGTTGGCCTTTCTCCGGCATCGTCTCGGTGCTAAGGCAGGCTGCCACGGAGCTTTCTGAGGATGGCTGGGCGAGGCTGGAACGGGCCCAGGCTTGGATAGAGGCTGACCACGCCGAGCAGACTCCCGCCAAGTACGGCTGTCGGACCTGGCCGCAGGTGCTTTCGGAATCTCGAATGTTCGACTTGGAGTACCGGGGGAGCGACGATGGTCGTAAGGTGGCCTGGTTTCGCGTGCGGTCCGGGATGTGAATTCGGGGGCTCTTGACGCGGCAATCCAGCTTGCGATCAATTTGTGATGACGCTTCACATATGACGGCTGTTGTTCAACGTCGACATTAGCAAGTCGGGCCGTTCAGCAGTAGTCGCTCGAACCGCTATGCCGCGAGCGTTGCAGCGGCGGACCGGTTTCAGCGGCGGATTTAGCCTGTCAGTGCAACGGATTTGCTGAACATCTCAGCGGGTGCCCCCGCGCTCGAACGCATTGAAGGCCTGCGCCGGCAGCGCATGCCGATGCTGCGAATCGTCTGCGTTGTCGGGCGCAGTGTGGCCACCATCAGCCGCGCACTGCGTACGCTGGGCCTTTCGAGCTTGAAGGCGCTTGAGCCAAGGGCCGAGGTCTTGCGCTACGAGCGCGAACGGCCCGGCGAGATGCTGCACATGGACACCAAGAAGCTCGGGCGCATCGTCAAGCCAGGTCATCGAGTCACAGGGAATCCGCGCGACTCCGTGGTTGGAGCGGGCTGGGAGATTGCTCACGTCACCATCGACGATCATTCAAGAACGGGCTTCGTGCAGTTGCTTGTCAACGAGCGCAAGGACTCCGCAGTGGAGTTCCTCAAGGCCGCGGTGGCGCACTACGCCGCGCTGGGCGTCAAGATCGAGAGGCTGTTGACCGACCGCGGCTCGGTCTATCGCTCCTGGCTGTTCAACAAGTCCTGTGACGGGCTGGGCATCAAGCACATCTATCTGCAGCCGTATCGACCACAGACCAACGGCAAGGCGGAACGCTTCATTCAGACTTGTCTGCGCGAATGGCCCACGTTCGCAGCGATGACAGCAGCGCTGAGCGAGTCGGGCTGCCCAACTTCCTCAACGACTACAACGCCCGTCGGCCCTATTCGGCCCAGGGCTTTAAGCCTCCAGCCTCTCGACTTGGCGGGAACAACCTATTGCGCAGTTGGGACGCATTTGAAAACCGATGGGTTGGGCCGCGTGGATCGGCGTGCGTCGCAAACGCTCAGATGGCCGGTGTCTCCCAAACGCCAAAAACGCCCAAGTGTTCAGCCTGGCACAAGTCCAGCAGCCGCCACACACTCGATCTCAACGCGCGCCCCCAAGGCTAGTCCAAGGCAGCCGAAGGCGCTGCGCGCGGGCAGCGGATGCGCTCCGAAGAATTCCCGGTAGATCAGGTTGAATTCCGGCCAGTCCTGCATATCGGCCAACATCACCGTACAACGCAGCAGATGGTGCAGGTCCAGGCCCTGGCCCTGCAGGACGGTGCGGATGTTCTGCAGGGTCTGGCGCGTTTCGGCCGCCAGGCCGCCCGGCACCAGTTCCATGCGCCCTGGCACATTGCCCAACTGGCCCGACAAAAAGAGCAGATCACCTACACGCGCCCCTTCTGGAAAAGGCGCTTGCGCGGGTACCACCAGGCCGGAATTGAATCGCTGCACAGGGCTGCTTGGGGTCATGAGAAAGTCTCCTTGGGAAGTCAGCGCGCCGCCATGCCAAGGGCAGTTTCCAGCGCCTGAGCGTCAAACACCCGTCCGCCTTTGATGGTGCGCCAGACACGGCGCACATCGCTAATTTGTTGCAAGGGATCGCCGTCCACCAGCACCATATCAGCCAATAGCCCCGGCAGGATGCGCCCTTGATCCCTGTCCACGCCCATCACGCGTGCCGGCAGCAGGGTCGCACTGCGCAACACCTCGGTGGCGGGGATTCCGGCTTGCACCCAGAGTTCCAACTCATGTTGAAGGGTGAAGCCGGCCATGCCATCGGAGCCTGGCATCATCGGCACTCCTTGCTCATGCAGTGCCTTGAGCAGCATCAGAAAGCCATCGAAATCGGGGTCGCGCGAGGCATCCGCCAAATGCGCCAGCGCCGACCGGCGCACCTGCAGAGGCAGGCGAGCCAGCACGGGCAACAGGGCACGCGGGCCAGTGGCCTTGTTATCGTTGGAGGTGCTCTGGATCACCGCGAGCGTGGGGTCCAGCACGGTGTCATGGGCGCGCAACCAGGTCGTCAGGGCCTTCAGCTCGGTGCTGTTCTCGCTCACATGGCGGCGCAGCACAGCGCCCTTGGGGCTGAAACGCGCCAAGGGCGAGGCATCCCTGGGCATCAGCTCCATGGCTAGGATGTTGAGGTGCGACACCTCACTGGCACCTGCCTCCACAAAGGCGCGCGGCAGGTCCAAATGGGGGCCGTGACCTATCATCTTCATGCCCCAGGCGGCGGCGCGCTCGGCGATGGGCGCGGCCAGTTCGGGCCCCACCAGCGAGTACACCTTGACCATGCGGTAGCCGTGGCGGCCGTACCAATCGACCGCCGCATGCGCTTTTTCCACCGTGTCGACGCGGATGGGGGTCGGGCCCGCGCGTTCGCCCACACCTTCCATGATGCCGGCCAGATGCACACGCGGCCCCAGCTCCGCGCCACTCGCAAAGCGCTTCACGCGCTCCAGCATCAGCTCATTGCGGTTGGCCATATCGCGCGCGCTGGTGATGCCGGCGGCTAGGTCCAGCACCCCGTCGATCTCGTCGTAGTGCTTGTGCACATCCCACAGGCCGGGCATTAGGAAGCGCCCGGCAGTGTCCAGCAGTTCGGCTTCCGGCGGTGCCGGAAGATCCGCGTCGGGTTTCACGGCCACGATGCGCTCGCCGCGCACAAGCACACTCATGCCAGGACGCACCTGACCGGTCGCCGGGTCGAACAGACGCGCGCCGCGCAGCAGCAGGGCTCCTCCGCGCGGCGTGTGGGTGAGGCGCTTCGCCAACTCGGCATGCCAGCCCTGTACCGCCTCATCCTGCAGACGCTGCAACTCGACTTGGCGGCTAGCATGGTTCGCTGTCACCACATTCACCCAGCCCGACAGCACCGCCACCGTCTGTCCCTGCTCGTCCAGCCAGAGCGCTTGAGGCATGAAGTTCAGACCGGCAATCTGGTACAGCACCAGTCGCTGGCGCCGCCCCTGCGCATCGCTGAGCTCATGCACCGCGCTGCTACTGATCCAGGCCTCGCCCTCGGGCAGCAGGCGTAAACGCTGCCCCTTGGCCTTCAGCAGGGCTCGTGCCAGCACCGGCAGGGCCTCGGGGACGTCCGAGGCCGGCCAGTAAAAGGCCGCCGAATTCAGTGCCTGTTGCACTTTTTCCTTGCCGTTTTGCCACTGCGCCCGGCCTTCACTTAAGTCGAAGCGCTCCGCCACTTCGCCTCCGCTTTCGTTGCGTCCTTCGCCGCTGTAGTGCAGCGGCAGGCCTTGGGCATCCAGGGACCAGCGCACGCTGAGCTTGGGACCACGGCCCCGGTCGCTGTAGTGGTAGTCCACACGCAACTCGGTTTGCCCGGCCCGGGCCTCGGTCTGCGCCGTTTGCTTGCCCGCCACCACATCGAGGATCTGTACAGGGTCCTCGCGTTGGACGGTGCTGGCCAGCGCCGAACCCAGCAGCGCCATCGTCATCAAGGGCCCCAGCGCCAGAGCGCGCCACGTTGTGTCCTTCATCAATCGTCTCCTTGTCAAGCCGCGCAGGCCCAGGCCTGGCTCATCAAACGCTGGAAATTGCCCCCCAAAATCTTGGCAATGCGCGCATCGCCATAGCCGCGTGCGGCCAGCAGCACGGCGAGCTGGCGATATTGCTGCGGCCCCTCCAGATCGGGCAGGCCCAGCACCACATCGGCGCTCTCACCCGGCGCCGCAATGCCCAGCTGGCGTCGCATTGCCACATCGGCGGCATGGGCACGGCGCTGCGCTTCCGGGTCATCGTGCAAGGTGGTGCCCCCGTCGGTGCCCAGGCCTACATGGTCTTCTCCGCAGATGTGCAGGGCATGGTCTATATGGTCGATCAAGTCAGCCGCCATGGGCTGGCCCTTGGCGCGCAGATAAGGCATGGCATAGATGCCCACGACACCGCCGCGTTCGGCCAGCAGGCGCAGTTCGGCATCACTCTTGTTGCGCGGGTGATCCATCAGGGCGCGGCAGCCGGTGTGGGTTATGGCCAGTGGCTGCTGCGCCTGCGCCAGCGCATCCAGGCATGTCTGGGTGCTGCTGTGGCTCAAGTCCACCAGCAGTCCCTGGGCCTGCAGCTCATGGACGGCGGCACGGCCAAACTCGCTCAGCCCCTGGTCCTGCGGCACCGTGGCGCCATCGCCCACCCGGTTGCGGCCGTTATAGGTCAGCTGCAGCACCCGCACACCTAACTGGGCGAACAGTCGTACCCGCGACAAATCGTTGCCTAGCATCTCGCTGTTCTGAAAACCATAGATCACGCCAAGCTGGCCCTGGGCCTTGGCAGCGAGCAAATCGGCCCCGTCCAAGACTTTCCGCAGGGCCGGCGCATGAAGCCTAAGGTGCGCGTCCCAGGCGGCGATGTCGCGTACCGTGGCCTCGAAAGGTTCATCGCTGCCCGCCACATGGCCGAGGGTGACATTGACCGCGTTCAGGCCGGCGGCTCGCGCGTCGGCAATCGCCCTGGCATCGGCCCAGGCGGCGCTGTCGCCATAGGCCATGCGCTCGCTATCGCGAGCTGCGGCCGGCGGGCGATTGGGATTGTGGACCACGCCCAAAGCGTTGATCACGAGGCTGCGCTCGAAGGGGGGCCATGCGCAGGCGGCGTTGTCGTGGTGCAGTTTCATGTGGCGAGGCCCGGTGCAAGGGTTTCGGAGTGATTGAAGATGGGCAGGCGCCCGGCGTGCCAGCCAAGGCCCCACAGAGCCAGCCCGCCAATGGCTGGCAACAGCAGGGCCAGGCCTGTGGCCGCAGGCAGCCACAGCGTGGCCAACGCCGGCTGCCAATGCTTGCGCAACAGCATCAGCAGCAAGCCCAGTGCCGCGAGCAGCAGCACGCGCCTCAGCGCGCCGGGGGCGAGCATGCCAGCGCAGCCGAGTAGAAACAGGCCCGCAACAGCAAACACCAGGGTGTAGGCCAAGCCCAGCAGGGGGCGTGCGGCCGCGCCCAGCTCGATCGCTTGCAGGGGCAGCCAGAGCAGGCAGAGCAGGCCCAATATGGCCGCAAAGCCACGGGTGCGAGCCCGGGCGGGTGCGTCGGCCAGATCATCGGCACGTGCACGCAGCAGCGGCAACAGCAGCAGGCTGCTGAGCCCGAACAAGGCGTCCACCCAGAGAGTGGTGGCGTAGCCCCATTGCGTCATCGCCTCACCCTGCCAGCTGTGGCTGTAGGCAATGCTGAGGTTGAGCAGGGCCATGTAAAAGGCGAACTGGGTGGCCGCCACGGCGGGACGGGTCAGGTCCATCAGCAGCGCAGCGCGCGATCCAAAAATGAGGCCACTGCACAGGCTGTAAGCCAGACATGCGATCCAGAAGCTCTGCAACAAGTCTGCGGGTGCCGCCTGGCCGGGCCACCAGGCAGACTGCTGTAGTGCCCAGGCCAGATACAGACCAGGCAGACTGAGCAACAGCACCGCCACCAACACGGCCAAGCGACGCTCGATGCGGTCCGAAAACCAACCGCCCGCCACACAGCTCGCGGCCGTGATCAGGCTGCCGAACATGCTCAACTGCCCCAGCTCGGCATTGCTGAGACCCAAATCCACCGCCAGATTGCTTTGTAAAGACAGCTGCATCGCCATCGCGGAGATCGGCAGCATCACGAAGAGCAGCCCGTAGAAGGCGCACCGCGAGCCCATGAAGGCGGCAAAAGCCTGGCTCGAAAAGCGCTTTATCTCGCCCCCCACCTGGCGCCAGTGCAGCACGGGCCGCAGCGCGCCGCCGATCTGCGGCGCCTCGCGCATGGGCCACACCACCAAACCAGTGATCAGTGCCAGGCCCAGGGCAAGCAGGGCCGGCAGCAGTTGAAACCCGACGGCATCGCTCAACATCAAGGCCCCGCTACCACCCACCAACAGCCCAAAGGACTGGCCGGCAAACATCATCCCGCTGCCTAGGGCGCGCTCGTCCTTTTGGAGCGTTACACAGGCCAAACCGTCCACCGCCACATCTTGCATGGCGGCAAACAGATTGTGCAAAAGCAGCAGGCCGATGAACCAGAACTGTTGCTCCGGCGACACCAGGGTCAGCAGCAAGAGGCTTAGCGCCATCAGCGATTGGGTGGCCAGAATCCAGCCCCGCTTGGGGCCAAACCTGTGCGATACCAGCACGTCGATCAAGGGGCCGTAAGCCCATTTGAAGGCCCAGGGCAGCATCACCAGGCCCAGCATGGCGCCCAACTCTGCGGCCGGCATGCCGCTGCGCTTGAGCTGGGTGGCCAGCACCAGATTGCTGAAGCCCTGTGGCATGCCTTCGGCCACATAAAGAATGAAAAAGGTCCACAGACGCCCTCCACGGCTACGTAGGAAATTTGGCAGGCGCAAATTGTTCCTTGATGGCTTGAGATACTAGGGATGAGCACCTTTGGGTGCGTTCGATTGAAGTTCGCTAAACTTATTCTAGAAAATTGTTCTAATTCATGCTTCCCGGTACAAACCCAGGGGCAATGGCACCCGCCCTCGCCTTGATCGAGCAGCTGCACGCCGGCCCGCGCGGCTTGGCAAAGCGAGCCGTGCTGGGTGCCGCGCTGGCAAGCTTCAACAGCAAGGGCATCGAGGCCACCGGCATTGAAGACCTCAAGCGTGACAGCGCCCAGAGCGTGGGCACGATTTACCATCACTTCAAGAACAAGGAAGGAGTGGTGGCAGCGCTGTTTTTCCTGGCTTTTGACGACCAGAGCAGAGCCATGGCCGAGGGGCTGGCGGTCGAACTACCGACGCGCAGCCTGTTGCGATCTTTGGTTAGCGCCTATCTGCGCTGGACCTGTGCACAACCTGAACTGGCGCGGTTCATCCTGATGGCCCGCGATGTGATCACACAAGGGCCCTGTGCCCAGGAGCTGGCGCAGCGCCTGGAACGTCGCTATGGTCCGATCGATGCGAGGCTGAGCGAGGCCATGAGCGAAGGCGAGATCCGCACCCTGCCTGATGAAATCGTGCCTGCTCTGGTACTGGGGCCGGCGGAATCCTATTGCCGCGGATGGCTCAGCGGCTATCGCAAGCCCTCGCCTGCGATGTTCGAATCTGAATTCGGCGACGCCGCCTGGCATGCCCTGCGGGTGCAGGACTGAGAGGCCGGGGCAGTTTCAAAGTTAGCGCTCATCAACTGTGTTGCATGCCGACGAAGCGCTGGAAATGCTGCACCCTGTGCGCGCTGATTTCACCGCGCGCGGCAACCACCATGAGGCTGGTCTGAAGGCGGCTTGTTACCAGTCCACCAAGTCCTGGGTCAGCACGGCAAGCTCTTGAGCGCGCAGTGTCATAGCACGCTGCTCAGATGCTCAGATGCTCAGATGCTCAGATGCTCAGATGCACGGGCGGACGGCGCTGCAGCCAAGGCAAGGCTCGCTCCAGCTCTGCTGACACTTGCAACAAAGTCGCGTCTTCGCCAAAGCGGCCCATCAGGTGCACGCTGATGCAATTGCCGTCACGTGCCTGAAATAGCGGCAGCGAGATATCAGGCTGTCTGGTAGTGTTGGCGAAGGGCCGGAACACCTCGGAGTGGTATCGCAGGCGCGTGAATGCTTTCGCGCCCAAATCTTGGTTCGGGTCAATGGTGGCATGCGCCTTGGCAGTCTGTGATGTGCTGGGTGCGAGCAGCATGTCATAGCGCTCGAACAAGGGCCCAATCTGGCGCCTTAGCTGGTTGGCCTGATCCAGCGCAGCGAGGTAGTCGCTGGCGATACGCTTCTGGCCGTGGAGGTACATGGCTGCCGAAAGGCATGAAATCGGGGCACAAAAACACATCGGCATTCCGATTCGCCAAGGAAGGCTTGAGGCGGTCAACGATGTTCATGGTTGCCCTCTCTGCCTTATCCAATCACGGTAGAAACCGTTGTAGAAAGATGGGGCGCCAAGGTCGCGGAAAGCCTCCGGCACCACGTTCTCGGCAGCCGCCCAAGACGAACTTCACATCAATAGTCAGAAGTTAGCAATGGCGCCTCTTGACAGAAAGAAGCCATTGTTGAGGTTGAACTGCGAGCAGCGGGTGGGCAAGGAAGGCCCAGAATGAAATGGGGGTCTGGAGTGACCAGCCGTAGCGAGTCGGCTCGAACGCCCGGCTTGCCCGCTTGAATACCGCCCGCCAGATGTAGCGACAATGATGGCGGCTCACGCCAGTTACTTAATGCAGGCCGGGAATGATGGCTTCTCACCGGGCTTTGCAGTGCACTGTCGATACCCTGCCGGCAGGTTGGTGAACTTTTTGGTCTGCCCAACCTTGAGAGTAAATTCCTGCAAAAGTGACTTCGTACAAACCAAGGTGGGCTTGCCATTGACCACATCGGCCTCTTTGCAGTCCTCTGCATACAGAACAAAGTAGCAATCAGTACTGGACGCGCCGCCGCACCGGAACTCAGTTTCAGTGAGTGGTCGGGCATACGTACAGTGCCCCGCCAGAAGTGCGCATGACAAGACCCCAAGTTTGAAGAACGGATTGCAGCAGGAATTCATGTGGAAGGATGAGGTGGAGGCTTGAGGAACCTAGACCTTCGAACTGCGGGTTAACGTCAGAGCTAACCGTCCGGTGACGGCAGGATGCAGAAGGGCCAGAATGAAATGAGGCCCGTAGGAGGCATGCCGTTGTGGATCCAGTTGAGTGAAGAGTTAGGCCTGAGCGACCACGTGCAAGGTCAACGTAATGGCCGAACAAAATGCGCGACTACGGCGTATCCGTCTTCATGTCTCGCGACTTGGTGAGTTCATTTCGCTGATCGGAGAGAATTTTTTTCTGCTCCGCAAGCACGGACTTCTGTTCTGCGAGGATGATCCTCTGCTCAGCCAGAAGGCTCCGCTGAACCGCCAGCAATGCTCTAAGTTCGGCCGACTTTGCACCCTGCTCAGAGAGGGCTGTCTTTTGCCCATGTAACGCCTGGCTAATATTTCCGTTGATCCCAGCAGGCAGGGCCTTCAGATCTGACTCTTGTGCAAGTGCAGTCGGAGATAAGAACGCCAGTGCAATAGCTGTAGCCGAGATATTGGTTCGAACTTGCATGTTGTCACCTCACAAAGTTGGTGAATAAGTTAATTAGTATGCCTAACGAGGTTTTCCGATAACCCGATATCCCCAACCACCCGCACTACTCTGGGCGTGTGAATGTCGGCGAAGGCGAGTTTCTTGGCTCATCGGTGAATTGGGGTCTGCAAGCCGCTCTAGCGGCACCTGAATGCAATTGTGCCGCCTGTGGACTGCGTTACTGAACCCCGATTTGCCCGAGGCCCGCTTTCGACAGTTTCTCGATGTTGTGCACCATGCAATACAGGCTCCACTGCGTGCGGACCTTGGCCTGCCCTCGGTGGTTCAAGCGAGTCAGCCGCTTGTTGTGCCGCAGATTGGCGAACACCGGCTCCACCGTGCCGATGCGTTGGCTGTACAACTGCCGGCCCCGCGGTGAATCGATGGCCTGGCGCATGCGCTCACTCGGGTGGCTGGGGTCTGCGGCCTTGGGCAGGAAGCGGCTGACTTGGCGGCCACGTGTCAGCGGCGTCTGGTCATCACGCCCTCGAGTCTTGATGCATTTGGAGCGCAGCGCGCAGCTGCTGCAGTCCGTCGCCTGAGCGATGTAGGTCTCGTAAGGCTGGCCGCGGGCGGTGAGGTGGATGCGGCCGCTGCTGATCAAGACCTGGCCTGCCGGGCACGTGGCCGTGTGGTCTTCGTCGTTGAAGCGAAAGTCCTTGGGCCGGAAGTGCTGGCCCTCTGGCGGCCCGTCGGCGCCTGCCTTTTTGTCATGCAAGGGGTCAGGCTTTGCCTTGTGCTTGGCCTGATCCGCAAAGCGCTCATCGCGCTTGCGCATCTGGCCGTCCGCAATCAGGGCTGGCGTGTTGTTGTCGTGCAGCTGCTTCACATTGGCATCGCTGTGATAGCCCGCATCGGCGGTGACCAGGGTGTTCTCATCCGTCCACGCTTGGGCCTGCTCGATCATGGGCGCGAGCATGGCCTGCTCCGAGCCCGAGCCCACCACATCGGCGGCGATGATGACCTGGTTGGCGCTGTCCACCGCCGCTTGCACTGCGTAGCCCTGGATCACGCCTTTGTTGGTGGCCATCTTGGCGCTGTCGGGGTCGGTGATGTTGGACTTGAGCTCTCGGCCCTTGGCATTCAGTCGCTTGGGGTTCTGGGCGACAAAAGCCCGGGTGCGTGCGGCCTCCTCGCGCAAGGCTTCCACGCGGGCTTGCCGTTTGGCTTCCAAGGGCTCCTGAGCGCCTGCCTTGTCCTGCGCCTGGTGCAGCGCCAGGATCTTGTCGGCCGCCTTGTCCAGGCGCTCGGCTCGGTGGCGCAGTTCCTCCTGCGTGCCGCTGCGCTCCTTGCTGGCGTTGCTGGGCAGCTTGACGCCGTCGATGGCGAACATCTCCCGGCCGATCAGGCCCTGGGCGTCACAAGTCATCAGCACCTGGGCAAAGAGAGGCTTGATCTGATCGCTCAGCGAGATCACGAACTTGGCAATGTGCGCGTGGCCGGGCTGGCTGTCACCACTGATGGCGATGAACTGCACGTTACGTGAGCAGGCGGCTGCGATGCTGCGGCTGGAGATCAGACCTTGGCTGTAGGCCAGCAAGACGATCTTGAGCATCACGCGCGGGTCGTAGGCGCTGGCGCCCGTGATGTCGTTACTGAAGCGCGCATCCAGGGCGCTCAGATCCAGCTCGTGATCGACCAGGTAGCTCAGCGCAAAGGCAAAACTGCCTGGCACGATCTGCTCCGACAGCACCACGGGCAGCATCATCGCGTGGCAATCACTGGGCTTGTAGCGCGGCATGGCGGACTCCTGGACGGGTCTGCGTATTTGACGCGTCAGGGGCTGCGCAATGAATCGGGGAGGACCCGGTGGGGAGTTTTTTTACAGCCTCAACGTTGAAGCTGAGCCGCGAGCAGCGGCTGGGCACGGAAGGCCCAGAATGAAATGGGGGCCTGAAGTGACCAGCCGTTGCGAGTCGGCTCGAACGCCAGGTTAGACATCGCTAAGCGCCGACGGCGAGAAGGTGGTTCGTTCCGACACAACGACGGTTCCACCAATGAAATCGTGAAGAGCACGACGTTGCTTGTTGAAAAGCATTGTCACCAATTCTCCCCATGCCCAAACCTGAGTCGCGGTGGCCGACCAGGACGCCCAGGAAGGCTCATATGCCTGCAAGTTATTGATTCGTTCAATGTACGAGGCAGCGTAGTACAGCGAGTCAGGTACGTGAAGAAGGGCGATGAAGAATGACAGTGTGGAAAGGGTAGTGAGACCGATGTCCACTGAGCTTCGAGCCCAGGCGTTGCTCCAGGCCAGCCTCTCTCCCGACAGTTGCAAGACGCGGATTCTCATCACGCGCTTACCGATAGTCTGCCCGTAGCGGCCATGGCAGTAGATCACGTAGGCAAGAAAGCAAAAGGACAGGGGGATGACTAGTGCTATCGCCACCGCCTTCGAGTGCTTGAAGACGAGCGCTTGGGCAGCGAGCACTGGAAGGAACACAGCGAAGTCGATCAGTGACGCAGCGAAGCGTTGAGAGAAGGTGGCGGGAGTACTCATGTTATTTGCGATGCCTAACGTGTTGCAGGGAGACAGGTGTGTGTGTTCATCACGGTCAGCTGTCTCCCGAATACCGCACCCCCAACCCGCCAGCAAGGCGCACAAAGTCTGGGTCTGCGTTGCATATATGTATATTTATACAGTGCCATGAAGTCCGGCAACAGCGCTATCTTCAGTTTGCCATTCCTAACGGGCCAGATCCTTGTGGTTAGCCCGACGACGGACTGCGTGCCGTTGATTGGAGGCAAGCATGCTCAGTCCGTCAATCACTCTTGCAGGGGGAGCTCGGTCAGTTGCCCGCGGCCTTCTTCGCCCGCCCCCGTCTCAACTGCCTCCGCTGCAGTCGGTCAAGCTGCTCGACCAGGTCCGTGAGCGGATCCGCTACCTGCATTACAGCCGCCGCACCGAGGAGGCTTATGTCCACTGGTGTCGGGCCTTCATACGCTTCCACGGCATTCGGCACCCGGCAGAGATGGGAGGTCCGGAGGTCGAGGCTTATCTGAGTTGGCTCTCGAACGAACGGGAAGTGGCGGTTTCAACCCACCGCCAGGCCTTGTCGGCCCTGCTGTTTCTCTACGGCAAGGTGTTGGGCCTTTCTTTGCCGTGGATGACGGACATAGGGCGCCCTCAGGTGAAGCGACGCCTGCCGGTGGTCTTGAGCCAAGCCGAAGTGTTGGCTGTGTTGGATCATTTGGAGGGGACCCATCGCCTGCTGGCCCAGTTGCTCTATGGCACTGGCATGCGGATCACTGAGGCCCTGCAGCTTCGGGTGAAGGATCTGGACTTTGACCACGGGGCGGTCATCGTTCGTGAGGGCAAAGGCGGCAAGGATCGGGTGGTCATGTTGCCGCAGAGCCTGGCCCAGGGCTTGCGGTGGCAACTCAATGCGGCTCGTTCGATATGGATGCAAGATCAAGAGGCCGGGCGGGGTGGCGTCTTCATGCCGGATGCGCTGGAGCGCAAGTATCCGAGGGCCGGTGCCTCATGGGTGTGGTTCTGGGTTTTTCCTCAGGCCGATCACTCCACTGATCCGCAGAGCGGCGTGGTCAGACGGCATCATCTGTACGACCAAACCTTCCAGCGTGCGTTCAAACGGGCGACTGCTGCCGCCGGCATCCCCAAGCCGGCGACGCCACACACCCTGCGTCACGCATTTGCGACCCACCTGCTGCAAGCGGGCTATGACATCCGCACCGTTCAGGAGTTGCTGGGCCATTCCGACGTCGCAACAACCATGATCTACACACATGTGCTCAAGATGGGCGGCGCAGGCGTGCGCAGTCCGATGGATTCATTGAGCCTTCAATCGGCAGGTAGACCGCCGCAGCAATGGCCAGCCGTATAGCTGACCTTCGACTACGCCTGCTACTGGCCGCCTCCAGACGGTTTGCGCCTTTGCCAAGGCAGGCAGCGACCGCTTCGGTGCCGACATCCAGCCATGTATTTGGGCGTCGGCTTTGGGCACCTTGCTGCCGCTCAATCAGGGCGCCTGAATGACCGGACCTGGACTGCGAATTACCTCGGCTGGTATACGGGATTCGTCCAGTCGATGGAACCGCCAGCCGAGTGAACCGCATGGGCTGTCCAGGCCTCAGGGCTGAGAAACCTCAGTGTGGTTCGAGCAATACGCGGCGCCACAGGCCAGAGTGGCATAGGGCCAAGTCATAAATCAGCAAGCGTTGCGCGCCCAACGCTTCATCCCCGGTTTTCAACGATCTGTCCGCAGCGTCCGCCCGCGCAGCGCGGGGCACTGGCGGCTTGGGTGCTCACTGCCTACAGTCCGACCACGATTTTCCCTGCCACTGACCTCCGGGCTCCAGCTTCATGAATTCCTTTTCCTCCTCCTCCGCCATCACCGGGCGCCAGCGCGCAAGCCGTACCTTCTCTCTAGTCCCTGGCGCAGCTTTGCTGGTTCTGCTGACCGGCCTCGGCCTCACGAGCTTGGCCCAAGCCCAGCCCCAAGCGCCGAGCGCAGCTCCGGCTGCCATGAACGAACAAATGCTCGACGTCGGCGGCCGCAAGCTGCACGCCATTCGCATGGGTGACGAGAAGGCGCAGGCCACGGTGGTGTTCGAGTCGGGCTTCAGCATGGACCTGAGCGCCTGGCGGCGGGTGGCGCCGCAGCTGGCTCCACGGACCAAGGTTCTCATCTACTCGCGTGCCGGCTATGGCCAGAGCGAGCCCAGCCCGGCGCCGGTCAGCCTGCAGCAATCGGGCCGTGATCTGTCGGCCGTGCTCAAAGCGGCGCAGCTGCCGCCGCCTTATGTGCTGGTCGGCCATTCCTACGGTGCCTTCTTGATTCGCGATTTCGCCAGCCGCCATCCCGAGCAGATTGCCGGCTTGGTCTTTGTGGACCCGGCGCATGAGCGCTATGACCAGGTGCTCAAGCCGCTGGACGCCGCTCGTCTGGCCGCCGAGCAAGCGCATCTGGAGCGCGGGGCGCCCGAGCGCTTCCGCGCCGATGTGCGCTACATCCAGTCCATCATGGACGCCGGCAAGCTGCCCGATGCGGGCGGCCCCTTGCCCGATGTGCCGGCCGTGGTGCTGACATCCACGCGCCGCTATGCCAAGCCCGAGGTGCTTTTGCACACGCCGGCCGGCATGGCCGCCTGGCGGCAGCTGCACAGCGAGTTCTTCGCCCAGTTCAGCAATGGCGCCCATGTGCTGACCCCGGTCAGCAGCCACCACATCCAGTTCGACGAGCCGCATCTCGTGGTGGCGGCGGTGGACCAGGTCATCCGCCTGAGCCAGGAGCAGGCGCAGCGCCGCGCGCTGGAAGCGGCGCGTGCCAAGCTGGGCGGCGACCTGCAGGCCGCGGCTGCGGCCGCTGATCCGCAAGTGGCGGTGGAGCAGGCGATCCGTGCACCGGGCCTGAGCGAAGCCGATGTCAACAACGCCGGCTACGCCATTCTTGGCGATGGCAAGCAGGCGCCACGGGCACAGCTGGCGGCCCTGGTGCTGGGCGCCAATGCGCGGCTCTACCCCAAGTCAGACAACGCCGCCGACAGCCACGGCGAGGTCTTGCTCAAGCTGGGCCGTCGCGCCGAAGCGCGCGCCGAGTTCGCTCGCGCCCTGAGCCTGGCCGAGGCCGCCGGCCGCAGCCCCCGCGTGCTCGACAGCTACCGCAAGCACCTGACCGAAGCCGCCGAGCCTGCTGCCAAGCCCTGAGCGTTCAGCTTACAGACCCAGCGAGAAGCTCCCATCCGGCGCCGGCAAGTCCGGCCCGTCGAGGCGATAGAGCGGCCGCTCGGCCCGGTCGTACCAGAGCTGTAGCTCTTTCCCTTCCACACGCAGCAGCGCGAAGCCGTCGCCCGGGAAATCCTGCCAGGCGCTGACGCGGCAGCGCAAGACCTGACCCTCGACGGGGCCGGGGAAGGTGAACTCGTCGGGCTCGGCCAGGGTTTCGACATCGGTGACGGCAAAAGGCCAGGGGGCGTAGAGGGCCGAGCTGTGGATGCTGTGCAGGCGGATGGGCTGGCCCTGGGCTTGCCCGTTCTCGTCCAACGCGCAGATCTCGGCGCTGACGAAGCCCGAGCGGTGCTCGTCGCCGGAGAGAAAGACCACGCCATCGGCCTGCTGGGCCCAGAGCTCGGCCAGCAAAGATTTCAGGCTGGCCGGGTAGCCGCACCAGGCGTCGGAGTGCAGGGCGCTGGCGGCATGTTCCTGGCAGGCGCGGCGGCGCGGCAGCAGCAATGAGCCGGTCAGCACCAGGCGGGGGAGCTCGCGATGGCTGCGCAGCCAGTGCGCAAATGCCGCTTCCTGCTCCCGGCTGAAGATGCGGGCCTCGCGCCAGTTGCCGCTGTGCCGGGGCTCTCGCTCGGTGCGGGTGTCGCCGATGAAGAACGCCGCGCCCTGCCAGACGAAGTCGTGCCAGAAATGCTGGAACAGCCCCGGGCGCTCCTGCTCATCACCGGGCTCCCAGCGCGCCGCCCAGGCGGCCGCCACGGCGCTGTCGAAGAACGGGCCGCGGCGCAGGCCGCCGGGCGCCGAGGGGGCGGCGATGGGCTCCCAGTTGTCTTCGATCTCGTGGTCGTCAGGTGCGTGGACGATGCGCGCCAGGCTGGGCGGCAGATGACGAACCAGGCCGGCCTTGAAGTGCTGGTAGGGCTTGGCATAACGCTCGATTCGCGTGCCCGCATCGGCCAGGCCGCCGCTGGCATCGGCATAGATTTGATCGCCGGCCAGCAGCAGCAGGGACAGCTCGGCCCCGCGCGCGTGGCCGCGGCTGTAGGCCAGCAGGCGGGCCAGCGAGGCCTGCGCCGGGCCCGCCAGTTCGGGCGGGGTGTCGGCCGGGCGGCTGGGGTCGAGCACGCCGGGCGGGTACTGGCAGGCGGCCAGCACCAGGCTCAGGGCCTGGCCGGGGATGAGCTGCTCGGGCTGGGCGTCGGGCCGCTGCAGCAGTGCGTGGCGCCAGCTTAGCGGGGGCTGGGCCAGGGCGTCGCGCAGGGCGTCCTCCAGGCCCGGCAGCGGCCGTTCGCCCTCGCGGCGCGGCGTGCGCGCATCGGCGTAGACGAAGAGGCAGAGCAGGGCACATTCCTCCTCGGGCAGGCCCTCGAAGAAGTCCATGGGAAGGGCGTGGCGCAGCGGCTCGCCGGGCAGGGGCTCGCGCGTGCCATCGCCGGCCGGCTTCTCAAAGGCTTGCAGCCGCGCCTGGCTGGCCAGCGGCGCATCGGGCTGCAGCGGCTGCCAGTGGTCAAGCCCCACGCGCCGCATCGGCAGCCAGGCCCAGAGCCGCGGCCAGCCCAGCTCCGGTTGCAGGGCGGTCAACACCAGGGCCAGGTCTTGCGCGGCCGGCGCATCGGTATCGGGCAGGGCGGCTGGCGCCGCACGGTGGCGCACCTCCAAGCGGTGCAGGGGCGGATGGGCGCTGCGCAGCTCCGGGTCGAGCCTCTGCGCATCGGAGGGAGTGAGACGCTGGGGCATCACGACAAGCCCTCCTTCAGGAAGCCGATGATGTGGGGGAAGACGCGCTGTTCGATGTGGCGGCCGATCAGGCAGTCCTGGTGTCCGTGCTCGGCGATCACCCGGAAACGGTAGCGGCCCGGCGCCACCTGCTCGTAGAGGTCGGCCGTCAGTTCGGCGCTTTCGGCCTGGCACAGGCCGTTGTCCTGGCCATGGATGGACAGCACCGGGAACTGCTGCAAATGGGCCAGGGTCTTGGCCATGTCGTCGAGGTAGAGGCTGGCGCCGCTCCAGTCGGTGATCTCGTTGCTGCGCGCGAAGTTGATGGCCTGCGCCACGGTGTCCATGTTCAGCGGGCCGAAATGGTCGTCGATGAAATCGAAGACTGGCTGACCGACATTGCCGATGGCAAAGTCGCGCCCGTAGAGCAGGTCCATGCGGTGACGGGTGGCCGTCCACGGCGTTTTGCGCAGGCTGGGGAAGGGCGGGTTCTCGATGTCGAACTCAGCCTCTGGGTAGGGCAGGCTGGACAACAGGCGGTCGATCAGCTGGTCCGTCAGGCCCGCCGGTTCGCTCGGGCGGAAACTGTAGTCATCCATCGGCAGATAGGGCCGGATGTACTGCATCAGATGTGCCCGCAAGCTGTTGGTCGGCGAGAAGATCATCTTGGGCGTGACCTGCGAGATCACCAGCCGGCGGATCAGCCCGCCGGCCATCAGCTTTTGGCGCAAGGGGTAGAAATGCTCAAAGGGCTGGGCTTGAGGCTGCAGCAAGGCCATATGCAGCATCACCGAGCCCATGCAGTGCGCCAGCACGTCGATCTGGGGCTTGCCGCTGGCGCGCAGCACATGGTCCACCGCCACCGGAATGTCGTTGAGCGCGCATTCCTCGAAGGTCCAGGGCAGGCGGGCCGAGGGCATGCCGGCGCTGGTGCGCATGTCGGCGATCCAGATGTCGAAGCCGGCGTCCCACAAGAGCTTGGCTGGGCCCGGCTGCACCGAGTGGTGGGCAAAGGTCGTGCCGCTGGCGCTGTAGCCGTGCAACATCAGCACCGGCTGGCCATGGCCGCCCGGTCGCGCGCGGTAGCGGGTCAGGCGCAGGTGCACGGGCTGATCGTCGTCCTTTGCCTTGCGCGCTTGCACCGGCTGGCGTGACAGGCCGGCTTCGCCGCGCCGGCCCACGGCCAGCTCGCAGATCTCGGGCGCCGGCAGCCCAGGCACCTCGGCCGGCAGGCGCTGGGGCTCGCGCGGCGGCGCGGCATCGGGCTTGCGGAAGCTCCAGACATGCACGCCCACCAGCAGACGCAGCACATAGCTGAGCAGGGAGCCGACATCGCGCATGGCGCTGGCCAGGTCCTGCTGCTGGGTGATGCGCAGCAGGGGCTGGCCTTGGCGGGCCAGGTAGAAGAGATCCAGGTCCAGCTGCGGCGTGCCGCCGTCCAGGCCTTGCAGCTGCGGCGCCTCCAGCACCATGCGGCTGAGCTGAGTCCAGGGGTTGGCGCGCCGGGTGTAGCTGATGCGCTTCACGCCGTGCAGGGGCTGGGCATAGAGCGGCTGCAACCAGGCAGGCAAGACCTGACCCCGCTCGGGTTCCTGGATGCTCACCTGGTACTCCATCAAACGCACCTGGCCGCCATGGCTGGCCAGGGCCAGTGCATTGCGGACCCGGTCGCCCAGTGGACTTGAGCGGGCCCCCATGCGCGGCTTGGCCGCTTCGCTCTGTTGGGCCAAGTCCATCAGCGCAAACATGCTGTCGCGCCAGCCGCGGTTCATGAACCAGGCTTTCAGCGCGCTGCAGCGGCGCTGGCGGTGGCTGCTGCGGGCGCGGTGGAAGACCTGCAGCTGCGCTTGTTCCAGCGGCGCCAGCCAGCGCGCATCGCGGTCCTCGCGCTCGGCATGCATCCAGAGCTTGGCGCCCTGGCGCTGCGGGTCGGCGCTGACGATCATGGGCCGGCCGGGCGAGTCGGGGTCGGCGGCGGTGTCGAAAAGGCGCAGCCGGCTTGTGCTGCCGGGGCCGCTCTGCAAGCGGCGCTGCGGGCCGGGCTGCAGCAGGTCTTGCAGGGCCACCGGCTCGAAGACTAAGCTCAGCTCCAGGTATTTGAGCTCACCGCCCGGCGCGCCGGGCAGGCGCACATAGCCGCTCATGCGTTCGCGGAATTCGGCCAGGGTGGGCTGGCTGTGCGGCGCCTGCTCGGGCTTGATCACTCGGTAGACCGGCCGAGGGGCCAGGTCTTGCGCTTGGCGTGGGCCGCGCTCGAGCAAGCCCCAGCGCTGGCGCAAGCTGGCCAGGGCGCGCAGGCTCAAAGCGGTGATGGTCAGTGCCGGGTTGATGCCCACGGCGGCCGGCACGATGGCGCCGTCCAGCACGGCCAGACCCGGGTGCACGGCCTCGCCGAAGCGGCCGCTGAAAACCTGGCCCCATTCATTGACCACGCCTCGGCTGGCTTCGTCGCCCATGGCGCAGCCGCCCAGCGGGTGCACGGTCAGCATGGGGCCGAGTTGGTCATTGATCAGAAAGCTCATCTCGGCCGGCAGCAGCCGCCACATGGGGTTGGCCAGCAGGCGTGCGCCCTGGCGAGCCAGGCGCAGGTTCAGCCAGTCGTGGCGGGCCTGCACGGCGGGGTCCTTGCGCGCCTCGGGCCAGTGCACGCTGAGGGTGCCCGGCTCGGGTGTTTGCTTTGTCGTGTCCTTCGGGCTTTGCAAGCGGCCGATGGCCGCATCCAGGCCCATCAAGGCCACAGGCAACATGCGTGGGCGCCGCGCCACCGGGATGGCATAGGGATCGTCGAAGCTGAGGCTGCTGCCATGCTCGCTGTGGTCCGGCCGGGCCAGGCCGTGCAGAGTCTCGGCCATGGCGAAGCTCTCTTCAAACGCCCAGCGCATCGGTCCCGGGATGGCCAGGTCCTCGACCACAAAGCCGCCGGCCGCGCGCACATCGATCAGGCCGGTGATGGTGGGGCCGATGCCGCGCTGCCCAGGTGCCTGGTCTTCGTCCGCCAGAGCGTTCAGCTCGCTCGGCGCATCGACCGCCAGGGCCAGCACATCGCCATTGCCGCTGAACTGCTCGCCTAAACGGTCGGACAAGCTCAGGCCTTGCTCGCGCGAGCGCATCAAGATCTCGGTGGAGCCCAGGCTGCCCGCGGCCAGCACCACATGCCGGGCGCGCAGCTGCAGATCGCTTGGCTCGCGGGCGTTCAGCTTTTCGTCGGTGTGGGACAGGTGCACGATCCAGACGGGTTCATCGCCCGCGCTGCGCTCCAGATGGCGCACCGTGGCCCCCGTCACCAAGCGCGCGCCCTGGGCTTGGGCCTGGCGCAGCAAATTGGTGTCCAGCGATTCCTTGGCGCCCTGGTTGCAGCCGGTGGCGCAGTCGCCGCAGGCGATGCAGCGTTCCAGCGGCAGGCCAGCGGCGCTGCGCGGTGCGGCGTCCAGGGCCACGGTGATGGGAACCTGGCGAGCGGGCACGGCTCCCTCGGCGCCCAGCTGGGCCAGAAAGTCGGCGCGGCGCGGTCTGTGGCCGGCCAGCCGGGCGATGGTGTTGGGCTGGCCTTGCGCATCGAGGCTGCCCAGGGCTCGGCCGGCCTGCTCGTACCAGGCCTGCATCTGGCCCGGGTCCCGGCGCAGGGCTTGGGGCCAGCGCTCGCCCTCGAACACCGAGGGCAGGGCCGGCTCCATCACGCCGGCATTGATCAGCGAACCGCCGCCCAGGCCATTGGCCAGGGCCACGCACATATCGGGCCCAAGCCGGAAGTCGAACAAGGCTTTGCGGTAGCCCTTAACCTCGCCGCTGCCCGAAGTGGCGAAGCGAATATGACCGGGCAGATCGGCCATGCGGCGAGGAAAAGCGCCGGGCAGGTACTCCTGGCCGCGTTCGAGTACGGCGATGCGCAGGGCTTGATCCGGCTGACCCTCGGCGGCCACGCAGCGCGACAGGTATTCGGCGGCGGCGGCACCGCCGTAGCCACTGCCGATGATCAGGATGTCGAAATCCAGCTCCGCATCTGCCGCATCTTGAGCGGCACTGTCCGTCTGATCCTGGCGTTCGCTCAGCAGCACCTCCAGGCCGATGGAAATGTCGCGGGTGGCGCGGCGCGGCGCCGGGGGAGAGGCAGAGGCAGCGGGCGCAGACGTGGAAGCCGGAGTGCTCATGATGGACAGGGTCTCGCGGAGAACAGCCGCGCAGCATAGCGGCCCCTGTGCGGCAGGCTGGTGAATGGAAACCCGCTTGTATTCACCCCGGCGTTCATCACGGCATGGATCCGCCCGATGGAGCTTGCGAGCATGCCCGCCTGGCCGCCAAGCAAGGCTGGGTCTGCAATTCCTGGCGCGAGAACTTCGAGGCCGGCCCCACGGAGCAACGGCCGTACGGGTTCCGCCCGGGCTCGGTCAGAATCGGGCCATGGGCTTGCTGCAGCGGCGCCCTGCGTCAATGGGTTCATCAGCGGGGAGTGGGCGGGTCATGCAGGTTTCCAAGTTTTTGCCGCCAGGGTCAGATTCGCCTCCAGGCCTGTGCGCTGCGGACATTCGCCGCGCCACGCCGGCCGACCGCCTGCCGCTCGCGCGCATGCTGGAGCTCTACCAGTACGAGCTGTCCGACATCTGGGACCAGGACCTCGATGCCCATGGCGAATATGGTTATGAGCTGGACCGCTTCTGGCGCGACCCGGCCTGCCATGCCTTTGTGGCCACGGTCGCCGGCTGCTATGCCGGCTTGGCCCTGGTCGATGGCTCCAGCCGTGTTGGCAACGCGGGCCCGGGCGGCCACTGGATGAACCAGTTCTTCGTGCTGAAGAAATACCGGCGCCTGGGCCTGGGCCGGCAATTGGCGCGCGCGGTGTTCGAGGCGCTGCCCGGCCCTTGGGAAGTCGGGCAGATGAGCCTGAACTACGCCGCCCAGGGCTTCTGGCGCCAGGTGGTCGCCGAAGTTGCGGGCGGCCAGTACCAGGAGCATGTGCTGCGCAGCGGACCTTGGCAGGGGGTGGTGCAGGTGTTCCAAAGTCCTGTGCGCAGGGCGCCATCGGCCTGAGACGCTTCTGCGAAACTGCGCTTGCCTACCAGACTGCCTTTTCGATGTTCACCATGACCGACACCTCACCTGCATCCGAAGCCTCTACTCGCCAGCCTCACCAGGACTGGGCCCAGTTTGAACAGCATGCCGGTGGCGTGGTCAGCGCCCTGCGCGACTACAGCCGTGCGGTCGACGCCTCTGGCCTGGACAAGGGCCTGGTCGAGCTGCTCAAGCTGCGCGCCTCGCAGATCAATGGCTGTGCCTTCTGCCTGCAGTTCCACCTGAACCTGGCCCGCAAGCTGGGCCTGCCGCAGCGCCAACTCGACCAACTGGCCGCCTGGCGTGATTCGCATGTCTTTAGCGCCCGCGAGCGCGCCGCCCTGGCCTGGACCGAGGCTTTGACGCTCATGGCCGCAGCGCCGGTGGACAGCGCGCTGTACTCGGATTTGCAAGCCCAGTTCAGCGAAGGCGAGATTGCTAACCTGACTGCGGCCATTGCCGCCATCAATGCCTGGAATCGCATTGCCGGCGCGCTGCGTTTCACTCCGCCAGGGGGGTGAACAGGTGAATCGTGAATCGGGCGCTTGTTCACCAGGTGCGTCGCACCGCTCACCCGTTCACTTGTTCACTACCACCGCAGCCACCGCCGCCGGCCCACACTCCACCCGGTTGCGCCCGCTCGATTTGGCGCGGTAGAGCGCCTGGTCGGCCGCGTCCACCAGGCGCAGGGCCTGGGCCTGCGGGTCTTCGGCGGCGCTGTCGGCGGCCAGCATGGCCAAGCCCACCGACACGGTGGCCGGAATGAATTCGCCGCTGGGCAGCAGCAGGGCGCGGGCGGCGATGCTGGCGCGTATGCGCTCGGCAATCTCGCGCGCGGCTTGCGCCGGGGCTTGCGGCAGCAGCACCACAAACTCCTCGCCGCCAAAGCGGGCGATGGTGTCGCCCAGGCGCAGCTGCGACTGGATCAGGTGGCCGATGCTGCGCAGCACTTCGTCGCCGGCGGGGTGGCCGTGGCGGTCGTTGATCCGCTTGAAATGGTCGAGGTCCAGGAACAGGCAGGCCAGCTCGTGGCGGTAGCGGCGCGCTTGGGCGATCTCGATCAGGCAGCGGTGTTCGAAGTAGCGGCGGTTGTGCACGCCCGTCAACATATCGGTCAGGCCGGCCAGCTTGAGCCGCTCCTGGTTGAGCGCGCTGTCCAGGCAGACCGAGACGATGGCGCACAGGCGCTCTAACAGCTGGGTGCCGGCGCCGCGCTCGTAGCGGGCCGGGTCGCTGCTGCCGAAATGCAGGCTGCCGATCAGCTCGCCATGGCGGGCCAGCGGCAGCAGGGCCACCGAGGCCAGGGTCTGGCTGCGGGCGATATGGGGGGTGCCGAACAGGGGGCGGTGGCGCAGCTCGTCGAAGGCCCCCAGCCAGGGTTTGTTCAGCTGGCCTTGAAACAGCGGCGCGATCGGCGCGATCGTCGGCAGCAGGGTCAGGCCGTCGAGCAGGGCCGGCTCCTGCCCCTGGGCTCCGGCCGGGCCCTCGTGGCGGTGGCGCTCGGCGTCCAGCATGCGGCAGGCTTCGTCGTCGCGGTCCAGCAGCACCATGGACACGGCGTCGATGCCGAAGGCCTGGCGGTAGTCATTGAGCAGCAGGCTGAGCAGCTCGGCCATGGAGCGCGCGCCGATCAGGCGGTGCTCCAGCTGGTCGAAGCGACGGATCTTCTCTTCGTTGTTGCGGGCCTCGCGTAACAGGCTTTCCAGCTGTCGGCGCAGGGCCTGATTTTCTGCCTGAAGGTCTGCCTGGAGTTCGCTGTCCATCGGTTCGCTGCTGGGGGTGGGCCGCTGTGGCCCTCACTGTAGCCGCTCCGCGCCAAGCGGCGGTTCAGTTTCAGGACTGTTGCAGCAGCGCCAGCTGGTCTTTCAAGCGCAGCACCTCGTCCTTGAGCTGCTTGTTCTCGGCTGTCAGCTCGGCCACGGTGTCCTGCAAGAGCTTGAGCTGGGCTTCGCGGTTGCGCAGGTCGGCGTCACTGGCGCTGTCCTCGCCCGCACTGCTGGCTGCACCCTCGGTTCCCTCGGCGCTGGCCTCGGCCTTGGGTGCGCGGCCACCGCTCTTGCCCTCACGCACGCGCTTGGCGGCCTGCTGCAGCTCCTTCTTGCCGCCGGCCACGGCGGCAATCTGTTCCTCGGGGGCCAGGCTGGCCACGGCGGCCGCCGCATTGATGGAGATGGTGCCGGCCTTGACCGCTTCGACCAGCTCGGGCGCGGCGCTTTTCTGGATCTTCTCGATCTGCACCACGGTGTTGCTGCTGATGCGCGCGGCCTTGGCGATGGCCTCGCGGCTGGTCAGCGGCTCGGGCGGGGGCAGGGCGCTGCTGTCGGGGCCTGTGGGAAGGCCGTCGGCCAGCTCGGCCGGGAACTCGACCGCGCCGCCCGAGCCGGCTTCGGCCAGGCGAGCCACCGCTTCCTTGGCGCGGGCCGAGACGATCTCCTTCTTGCGCAGGGCCAGGATGCCGCGCTGGAAGTCCGACACGCTACGCCGGCCCAGGTGCTGGTCGATCATCCACAGATGCACGTCCTCCATGGACTTGAAGCGCGTGTTCTGCATGGTCTGGAAGGGCAGGCCATGCTTTTGGCAGATGCCGTAGCGGTTGTGCCCGTCGACCAGGATCTCGCCCCAGAGCACCAGCGCGTCGCGGCAGCCCTCGGCCAGGATGCTGCGTTCCAATGCCTGGTGTTCTTCAGGGGTCAGCGGGTCGATGTAGGCGCGCAGTTCGTCGAGGACGGTGATGTTCATGGGGAGCAATTCTTCGGGGGCAGGCAAAACGGAGCAGGGCCGGCATTCTAGGCCGCCTGCTGCATGGCCTCGGCCGGGCCAGTTCGGGTTCAGGCTCCTCGCGCGTTCACCGATACGACGATGAACACCGCATGAGCGATCAGCACGCCGACGCTGGCCGGGTCGTCGATCACGAGCGCCATGGAGGTCGCGCTCTCTTTGCCTGGCCCGGGCTCAGGCGAGCAAGAAGCTTAGGCGGCCGTCGCCATGGGGCGCTTGGGCTGGCGCGGGCAGCACAAAGTCGCTGCGGCCCTTGTGGGTCTCCAGCAGGCTGGCCAGCTGGTCCATGGGCTGGCTGCTCAGGCGGGCGCTGCCGGAGGCTGGACCGGGGCCGTGACTTGTATGTCGCTGCGCCCCAGCCCCAGGGCCACAGCGTTGCGCAAGGCCTGGTCGTCGAAGGGCTTGTGCAAGAGGAAGAGGGCGCCGTTGCTGCGAGCCAGGGTCTGGCAATCGCTGGCGCGGTCGGTGGTGACAAAGCCCACGGCCACATCATGAAAGCCGGTCTGCCTCAGGGTCTGCAGCATCTCGATGCCGGACACCCTCGGCATATGCCAGTCCGATAGGACCAGGTCGGGCCGAAAGGCAGCCACCTTGTCCAGGGCCTCGGCACCGTCGCGGGCGGTCTGGATGTGCAGCTCGCCCAGCTCCTCGCATTCGAGCGCGCGGCGAATGATGGCTTGGATCGCACGACTGTCGTCGACGATCAGCACTTTCTTGCCGCCCGTAAGGTTGTTGCCCTGGCTCTGGCCGGTGTGCGCGGGCGCAGTCATCGACGTCCCTCTCGGCCGGGGCGCTGTGGCGCACCCTCGGCTTGCATGTCTTGAGCTCCCTGGGCCGTGCCTTGGGGCCGGTCCGTTTGCCCTTGACTGCCGGGCTTGTTGGATGCGGAGTGTCGTCGCGGCCGTGCGCCGGCAATGCGCCGAACAAGGGTGCGAAACCGGTTCAGATCTGGCGTGGCGGCGCGTTCCGGGCGAGCAGCGATCCAAACTAGGATGCCCGGCGCGTGCCCTGGCACCGGCAGCTTGTTGCCGGCAACGCACAATCAGGCCATGGCAGGGGCAAGCACGAACAAAGGAGGCGGCGCGATGGAGGACTTGGGGCAGGTGGATGCTGTGGTGGTTGGCGCCGGCGTGATCGGTCTGGCGGCTGCGCGGGCCCTGGCTTTGCGCGGCCTGGAAACCCTGGTGCTGGAGCGCAGTGGGCAGATCGGCAGCGGCATCAGCTCGCGCAGCAGCGAGGTCATCCACGCCGGTCTTTACTACCCGGCCGGCTCTCTCAAAGCGCAGCTGTGCGTGCGCGGCAAGGCCTTGCTGTACGACTACTGCCGCAGCCGCGGCGTCGCGCACCGGGCCTGCGGCAAGCTGCTGGTGGCCAGCGAGCCGGCGCAGTTGCCCCAGCTGCAGGCCCTGGCCGCGCAGGCCGAAGCCAATGGCGTGCACGATCTGCAATGGCTCAGCGGCGACCAGGCCCAAGCCCTGGAGCCGGCCTTGCGCTGCCACGCGGCCCTGCTGTCACCGAGCACCGGCATCGTCGACAGCCATGGCTTGATGCTGGCCTTGCAGGGCGATCTGGAGGCCGCCGGCGGCCAGGTGGTCTTGAACAGCCAGGTCACGGCGCTGCACCACCCGGCCGGCGCAGCGGCGCCGTGGCGGCTGGAGGTGCAGACGGACGCGGGCCCGGTCGCACTGGCAGCCGCGCGCGTGATCAATGCGGCCGGCCTCTGGGCCGCCGAGTTGGCGCAGCAGACGCAAGACTTGACCCCCGCCCACCGGCCCGAGCTGCGCTATTGCAAGGGCAGCTACTTTGCCCTTAGCGGCCGGGCGCCGTTTCGCCACCTGATTTACCCCATGCCTCAGGTCGGTGGCCTGGGCGTGCACCTGACCCTGGACCTGGCGGGCCAGGCCCGCTTCGGGCCCGATGTGGAGTGGCTGGCGCCCGGGCTGAGCCCGGAGCAGCTGGACTACCGCGTGGATGCGCAGCGGGCGCCGGCCTTTGCGGCCGAGGTGCGCCGCTACTGGCCCGGCCTGCCCGAGGGCGCCCTGCAGCCGGCCTACAGCGGTGTGCGACCCAAGCTCAGCGGCCCGGGCGAGGCGGCGGCCGACTTCCACATTGAGGGGCCGGCCGAGCATGGCCTGCCCGGCTTGGTGCAGCTGCTGGGCATGGAGTCGCCCGGTCTGAGCAGCTGCCTGGCTGTGGCAGAAAGGGCCATCGAACTGCTCAGCTGAGCGCAGGGCCGCGCGGAGCCAGCGTACATTCAAGGCTTCGGGGAGTAACGATGCCGGATTCAGATACGGGCTCAGTTCACTGGCGGCAGGCCCTGGCTTCCTGGGCGGGCCGCTGGCTGCGGCGCTTGCCGAGCTGGGCGCTGCTCAGCCGCCAGCAGGCGCGGGCCCGCAAGCAGGCGGAGATGGCGCTGCGCGAGAGCGAACTGCGCTTGGGCCTGCTGGTGCGGGCCGCGAAGGTGGGCCTCTGGGACTGGGACTTGCGCCGCCAGGAGGTCTATTTCTCGCCCGAATGGAAGCAGCAGCTCGGCTATGCCGACCATGAGCTGCCCAATCTCGTCGAAACCTGGCGGGAGCGCCTGCACCCCGATGATGCTGCGGCGACCGTGCAGTCGGTCGAGGACAGTCTGGCGGGCCTGCCCGGCCCCGAGGATCGCGAGTTCCGCATGCGCCACCGCGACGGCAGCTGGCGCTGGATCTATTCACGCGCCGAGGTGACGCGCGACGCCCAGGGTCAGGCCTTGCGCATGATGGGCAGCCACATCGACATCAGCCGGCTCAAGGCCTCCGAGCAGGCCTTGATGGACAGCGAGCAGTTGTTCAAGAGTGCCTTCGAATCCTCTGCCGTGGGCATGAGCCTGGTCAGCTGCGAGGGCGACTGGCTGATGGTCAACGCGCGCGCCTGCTCCATGTTCGGCTACAGCGAGACCGAGCTGCTGCGCAAGAGCTTTGCAGACATCACCCACCCAGAAGACCTGGCCGATGACCTGCAACAGATGGCCCGCACCGTGCAGGGTGCGCTGTCGGCCTATTCCCTGGTCAAGCGCTATCTGCACAAGGACGGGCACATCGTCTGGGGCTTGCTGACCGTGGCGCCGGTGCTCGATGCGACGGGCCAGGCGCGCTGCCTGGTCACCCAGGTCTGCGACATCACCGAGCAGAAGCTGGCCGAGCAGGCCGTGCTGGACAGCCAGGCCCGCCTCAACGAGGCCGCCGAACATCTGCGCGCGATTCTCGACAATATGGTGGACGGCGTGCTCACCTTTGACGAGCAGGGCCGCATCGAATCTTTCAGCCGCACGGCCGGTGACATCTTTGGCCAGGCGCCCGAGCAGATGATCGGGCAGCCGCTGCAGTGCCTGTTTCCGGCGGGCCCGAAGCAGGCGAGCTCGGCCGAGCTGATCCAGGCCCTGACGGCCGGCTCGGTGCAAGCCGGCCAGCAAGGCCTGGCGCGTGAGATGACGGGCTTGCGCCTCAATGGCGAGCAGTTCCCGCTGCAGCTCTCGCTGTCAGAGATCCACCGTGCCGGCCGCCGCACCTTTGTCGCCCTGGTGCGTGACATCACGCTGGAACGCCAGCGCACCGAGGAAATTCACCGTTTGGCCTTCTACGACCCGCTGACCGGCCTGCCCAACCGCCGGCTCTTGCTGGACCGCCTCAAGCAGGCCATGGCCGCCTCGGCACGCAGCAGCCAACATGGCGCGCTGATGTTCCTGGACCTCGACCATTTCAAGCTGCTCAACGACACCCGCGGCCATGAGGTTGGCTACCTGCTGTTGCAGCAAGTGGCCGCGCGCCTGGCCGCCTGTGTCGCCGTCGGCGACAGCGTCGGCCGGCTCGGTGGCGACGAGTTCGTGCTCCTGCTCGACGCCCGCTGCGCCCTGGCGCAGGAAGCGGCCGGCCTGGCCGAGCAGGTGGCCGCACGCGTTCTCGCAGCCCTGGCCCAGCCCTATGACCTGCGCGGGCAGAGCTACAGCTGCACGCCCAGCATCGGCATCGTGCTCTTCATGCAGGGCGACACCAGCGTCGAGGAGCTGCTGCGCAAGGCCGATATGGCCATGTACCAGGCCAAGGCGGCCGGGCGCAACACGGCGCGCTTCTACGACCCCGAGATGCAGGCCGCCGCCGAGGCCCGCAACGAGCTGGAGGCCGATCTGCGTCGCGCCCTGCAGGCCGAGGAGTTCGAGCTGCACTACCAGCTGCAGTTCGACGCGCAGTCACGTGTGCTCGGCGCCGAGGCCCTGGTGCGCTGGCGCCATCCGCAGCGCGGCCTGGTGGCGCCGGTCCAGTTCATTGCCGTGGCCGAGGAATCGGCGCTGATCCTGCCGCTGGGCGAATGGGTCTTGGGCGCCGCCTGCCACCAGCTGCGCGCCTGGGCGGCGCAGCCGGCGACGGCGGGCTGGAGCCTGGCCGTCAATGTCAGCGCCCGGCAGTTCGCGCAGGCCGATTTCGTGACCAGCGTGCTCGATGCCCTGCAGCGAAGCGGCGCCGACCCGGCCCGGCTCAAGCTCGAGCTGACCGAGAGCATGCTGGTCGGTGACGTCGATGATGTGGTGGCCAAGATGCGGGCGCTCAAGGACCGCGGTGTCGGCTTTGCGCTCGACGACTTCGGCACCGGCTATTCCTCCCTGTCCTACCTCAAGCGCTTGCCGCTCGACCAGCTCAAGATCGACCGCAGCTTTGTGGCCGACCTCTTGACCGATGGTCACGATGCGGCGATCGCCCGCACCATCCTGGCGCTCGGCGAAAGCCTGGGTCTGCAAGTGGTGGCCGAGGGTGTGGAGACGGCCGGACAGCATCAGCAGCTCCTGGCCCTCGGTTGCCAGGCCTTCCAGGGCTACTGGCTCGGCCGGCCGCTGCCGGCCGATCAGCTGCTGCCGGAAGCGCAGCTTTCGAGCGACTGAGGCGGGTTGAGGGTCGGGGCGAGGGGCGGGGACTCTGGCTGCGGAAGCGCTCGCGACCCCGATCCCGCCGGCTCGGCCGCCCAGTCCCATTGCCCCTGTTGCAGCAGCTGGTGCGGCCGGAAATCGGCCTTGTAGGCCATCTTGCCGCTCTCGGCGATCCAGTAGCCCAGGTAGAGGTGGGCCAGCTGCAGATCGCGCGTCTGCTGGATCTGCCAGAGCACGTTGTAGGTGCCGTAGCTGCAGTGTTCCTCGGGCTCGTAGAAGGTGTAGACGGCCGACAGCCCATCGTTGAGGATGTCCAGGATGGACACCATCTTGAGCACCATCTCGCCATCGGCGCGGCGTTCGCGGAACTCGACCAGGCGCGAGTTGATGCGGCTTTGCAGCAGGAACTGGCTGTACTGCTCGACGCTGTCGTGGTCCATGCCGCCGCCCGAGTGGCGCGCGGCTTGGTAGCGCAGGTAGAGCTCGTAATGCTCCTGGCTGTAGCCCAGGCGCATGACCTTGGCCTGCAAGTGTTGGTGCTGGCGCTGGGCGCGGCGCTGGCTGCGGCTGGGCTTGAAGCTGGCCACCGGGATGCGCATGGGCACGCAAGCTTTGCAGCCATCGCACAAAGGCCGGTAGGTGAACAGGCCGCTGCGCCGAAAGCCTGCGGCCACCAGAGTCGAGTAGGCGTCGGCGTGGATCAGATGGCTGGGCGTGGCCACCTGGGAGCGCGCCTGGCGGTCGGCCAGGTAGCTGCAAGGGTAGGCGGCCGTGGCGTAGAACTGCAGCTGGGCCAGCGGAAGCTCTTTCAGATGGGTCACGGTCTTCAGCTCAGTGGCGTCAAGAATGTTGGTGGGAAAAGAAGGGGTGGGCGGTGAGGGTCAGAGGTCCAGCCCGGCATCGCGGTCGAAGGCCGGGCCCAGCTGTGCCCACAGCGCCGGATGATAGGTCCAATCCAGAGGCGTCGGCCGCTGCAAGGCTTGCTGGATGTGGGCCTCGAACTGCTGACGCGGCACTTCGGCGGCGCCCAGCGAGGCCAGGTGGCGGGTGTTTTGCTGGCAGTCGATCCAGGGGATGCCATGCCGTCGGCACAGGCAGACCAGGGCGGCCAGGGCGATCTTGGAGGCATCCGTGCGGCGCATGAACATCGATTCCCCGAAAAACATGCCGCCCAGGTTGACGCCGTAGAGCCCGCCCGCCAGCTCGCCGTCCATCCAGGTCTCGATGCTGTGCACGGCGCCTTGCGCCCGTGACCAGGCCAGGTAGGCGGCTTGCATCTCGGGCAGGATCCAGGTGCCGCTCTGGCCCTCGCGCGGCGCCTGGGCGCAGGCGCGCAGGACCTCGGGCAGGGCGCTGTCCACCCGGATCTCGCAGCCCGGCGTGCGGATGAAGTGTTGCAAGGTCTTGCGCAGCGAGCGCGAGAGCTTGAAATGGTCGGTCTGCAGCACCATGCGCGGGTCCGGCGCCCACCACAGCGGCGGCTGGTTCGGGCCAAACCAGGGAAAGATGCCGCGCGCGTAGGCGGCAGCCAGGCGCTCGGGGCTGAGGTCGCCGCCGGCGGCCAGCAGGCCCGGGGCGTCGGACTCGGGCCCCAGCGCGCGTTGCGTCGGGGGGAAGTCCAGGGTGCGTTCGTCCAGCCAATCGATCATGGCTTCATGGTAGCGTGCCACCATGATTACCGTTTATGGCATCCCCAACTGCGACAGCGTCAAACGCGCCCGCACCTGGCTGCAAGAACAGCCCGGTCTGACGTTTGAATTCCACGACTTCAAGAAAGCCGGCGTCCCCACCGACCAGCTGCCCCTCTGGATGGCGGCCCTGGGCTGGGACAAGGTGATCAACCGTGCCGGCACCACCTGGCGCAAGCTCGACGAGGCGGCCAAAGCCGCCGTCGTCGACGCCACCAGCGCCACCCAACTCGCCCTGGCCCAGCCCAGCGTCATCAAGCGCCCGCTGGTGCGCTGGTCGGATGGCAGCTTCACGGTGGGGTTTGGGGTGGAGGTGTTTGGGGAGAAGGTGGCGAAGAGCGGGTGAGGGCGTTTGTGTGTTTTTGGGAGGCTCTTGGGCACACAAATGCCTCGTGTTGGACACCCAAACTGAGCGGACTTGGTTTGCCCCTTTTTGTTGTTTGGATACACTGAATTCGAACGTCCATAGGGCATTGCCAGCCCATGATTTGGAGTGAACTTTTGTGCTTTGGAATAGTTGGGTTACGGCGACAGCCGGAACCGATACGCAGCACTACAGTCGCTCGATAAAAAAGTTATAGGTCATCGAACCCATGCCTCGTCGACGTGAGCTGATCGTAGTTGCTAACGCCATCGTCGGTTCTTTCTCGAGCAGGAACAACGACGTCAACGGATACTGGGCGATCGGTCAGCTCTATCGACGAGCAATCGAGGTTGGATCGCTTCAAGTATCAATTCACCTGATGCCACACGAAGACAAGCAAATCGACGAACCCGTAGCGTCGGTCGTCAGATCGTATCGGGAGTTCCTAGGACTACTTTTGGTCAAGTTGCATCTGCCTTACTGCTGGGTTTCATCGGCTGCGGTAGATGTCCAGTTCGAGTCCGCTACTGCCATGCCAGAGTTCCTTGGTAAGCATGCTGGGTGTCGTCCATTTCACTGTCAGGCTGTGCTTGTCGATGATCGTGCTCGGAAGTACCAAGCTTCGTCCACTGGATGGTGCTGGCCCCACAATCCGGCTCGCGAAACTAAGAGTACTCGCGCATGCTGACCTATAACCTTACATTCGAGCGGACCGCCTTCGGCGTCCGCTCACTTTCACGTTAGGCGTCAGAATCAACCTCACTGCGACCTCACGGCAGTACAAACCAATGACCGCTCCACTCTCCAAGTCGATTGCAAAGCCGTTGCTCCGTCTAATGTGGATAGGAGTACTCGCCGCTTGGGTGGTTTATGGCGTTTACATCTATAACTTTGCGCCTGGAAGCTGGTTCACTTTGTCGGCAAAGCCGGATGACTGGGGTGTGTTCGGAGACTACGTCGGCGGCATACTCAATCCGTTCTTCTCCTTTCTAGCTTTCATTGGCGTAGTCATCACGGTCGTACTGCAGGCAAAGCAACTGGATATCGCACGGGACCAGGCAAACTTCGAAGAGATTCAGCGAGTCCTTTCTAGCTTGTCGGCACGAGTCGACTCCCTTCTATCAGCGGGCCCTACGTTGACAACCCGAGGAATCCAAGACCTTTCCTCGCCTCCCCAGTCCGTCTTTGAACTTGTGTCCGCACTAGGTACGTTGCACTTGAATCGCCCGCCCAAAGACGATACTGACTGGTTGCGTACACATGCCATCGAGACACGACTACAAGAACTGGAGAAGGCGATTAGCGGCCAACTGACCGTTCTTTGTATTGAACTGGAAGCATTGGCTTGGACCTTGGGCCGCTATGCGGCAGATGGTGGCAGCACGACGGTAGTTGAGTTCTACAAATACCGCTACCGGGCGGTACTCGTCTGGCTGGATGCAATAGGACGACTGGAGGCGCACGGTCAGGTTCAGAGCGTGTTCGCGCCAAAGGAGTCCCGAAAGTACATGGTCAACGAGCCGCCATCACAACCTGCAGCCGATACTCGGCAATCCACATGAACGAATGTGCGCTGACGCATAACCGATCGCTCAAGCGGATCTCCAACGGCAGGCCACCAGGCACGGTCTGGCGGTACGCGGTAAATTTTCGCCAGCCCGGGCCTGGTGGCCTGCCGTTGTCGCCCGCTTAGCTCGAACGTTCAGCTCTCCATCACAGGAGGAGCATCAATGAAGTTGTATTGCCAAGTCAGTAGATGGACTCTTTGCTTGCTGACCAAGGAGCTCGTGTCGGCCGCTCGGTCAGCGCTTTAGCCGGTCGCTGCAAGCACTAGGCCTTCCGCACCCCACCTGCTTCATTTCAAGGGCTACTCATGCGTACTTCCATCTTGATGGTCGGTCTGGCAGCTGCAGCGCTGATCGCCTGCTCCACAGTTCAGCCGGCCTCCAAGCCACAGCCCTTGGAGCTGCTAGGTACCTGGAAGGTCGACCTTCGCCCCACACCGGATGCGGACCCCTACTTTCAGGAGTTCGTGGTCTGCAAGGTGGAAGGCAAGACCTTCAGTGGGACGTTTTACGGCTCGCCGATCAGCCAGGGGCGTTTGAACAGCGACTGGGGCGCCGTGCGAATCGCGTTTGTCACCGCCGATGGCTCCGGCCCCTACAACCACTCCGCGGTGCTGTCGGGCGGGCGCCTGGAAGGGCTGACCCATTCCACCGGGCGAGACTTTTTGTCGTATTGGTCCGCGAGCAAGCAATAAGTAAACAAGTAGTGCGCTGCGTAGACGTCCTCAGTGGGCACGCCGTGAGGCTTGCCCGGCTTCCCGCTGGCGTGGCACAGGGCCGCTCGCGGTTTCTTGCTCAGACTGGTCTGCTGAAGAGCCGGGCTGCACAGGCCTGAAGGTTCTGCCGCTATCACCGGCTCAGCCGCAGCCTTCGCCCCATCCCCTCATTCATCGCTCGCGCTCATCTCTGGTGCGCTACCGCCCCGAAATGACGCTTGACGCCTCCATTTGGTGCGCACTCCGCGGGCTTGGCCTGCGCCAATTTGGGCACTGTTCTTGCTGATCTGGTGCGCCTGGCCCTCCGGTGGTGCGAAAGAGGCCAGGTCAAGAGACAAGCAAGCAATCCAGCAAGCAAGCAAGCAGAACAACCCCAACCCAGCCAGCCCGATGGACTCTTCCTCCCTTTCTTCACTCAAGCAGGGCGCAGACGCGCTTTTCATCTTGCTCGGCGCCATCATGGTGCTGGCCATGCACGCGGGCTTTGCCTTTCTGGAGTTGGGCACGGTGCGCAAGAAGAACCAGGTCAATGCCCTGGTCAAGATCCTGGTGGATTTCGCGGTGTCCACGGTGGCTTACTTTCTGGTGGGCTACACCGTGGCCTACGGCGTGCACTTCTTCACCGGGGCCGAAAGCCTGGCTGCGCGCAATGGCTATGAGCTGGTGAAGTTCTTCTTCCTGCTGACCTTTGCTGCGGCGATTCCGGCCATCATCAGCGGCGGCATTGCCGAGCGGGCCCGCTTCGGCCCGCAGCTGGCGGCCACGGCCGTGATCGTGGGCCTGATCTACCCGCTGTTCGAGGGCCTGGTCTGGAACCAGGGCTTTGGTTTCCAGGCTTGGCTCAAAGCCCAGTTCGGCGCCGAGTTCCATGACTTCGCCGGCTCGGTGGTCGTGCACGCGGTGGGTGGCTGGATCGCGCTGGCCGCCGTGCTTTTGCTCGGCCCGCGCATGAACCGCTACCGCAAGGACGGCGCCATCAGCGCGCATCCGCCGTCCAGCATTCCCTTCCTGGCCCTGGGCGCCTGGGTGCTGGCGGTGGGTTGGTTCGGCTTCAATGTGATGAGCGCGCAGACCCTGGACAAGATCTCGGGCCTGGTGGCCGTCAATTCGCTGATGGCCATGGTGGGCGGCACCCTGGCCGCTGTGCTGGCCGGCCGCAACGACCCCGGCTTTGCCTACAACGGCCCGCTGGCCGGCTTGGTGGCCGTGTGCGCTGGCTCGGACGTGATGCACCCGCATGGCGCGCTGATCACGGGCGCGGTGGCCGGCTACATCTTCGTCAAGATGTTCACCCTGACGCAGAACCGCTGGAAGATCGACGATGTGCTGGGCGTGTGGCCTCTGCATGGCCTCTGCGGTGCCTGGGGTGGCATCGCCTGCGGCATCTTCGGCAGCCAGGCCGGCGGCGGCTTGGGTGGTGTGAGTTTCTGGTCGCAGCTGATCGGCACCCTGGCCGGCGTGGCCTGGGCCCTGGCCGGTGGCTTTGTGGTCTACGGCCTGCTCAAGCGCTTTGTCGGCCTGCGCCTGAGCCAGGAAGAAGAGTTCGACGGCGCCGACCTGTCTATCCACAAAATCGGTGCCACGCCGGAGCGCGAGGTCAGCTGGTAAGCTCAGGTTCAGCCTTTCAATTGGGCTTCAGTTCCTGCCTTCCACCGCCCTCGGGCGGTGGCGGTGTTTTGGGCCCAGGCTCTTCGTCTTCTTTCAGCACTTCATTCGCGATGTTCACTGGCATTGTTCAAGCCGTGGCCCAGGTGGCCGCCCTGCAAGACCGTCCCGGTCTGCGCAGCTTCACCCTGCAGTTCCCGCCCGGCTTCTGCCAAGGCCTGGAGATCGGCGCCAGCGTCGCCTCGGACGGCGTGTGCCTGACGGTGACGGCGCTGGACGAGGCGGCTGATCGCGCCGACTTCGATGTGATGCAGCAGAGCCTGAACCTCACCACGCTGGGCGCGCTGCAGCCGGGCAGCCGGCTCAATGTCGAGCGCGCCGCGCGCGACGGGGCTGAAATCGGCGGCCACCCGCTGTCCGGCCATGTCGATTTCATGGCCACGGTGCAGGCCATCCGCCAGCCCGAGAACAACCATGTCATCCGCATCGGCGTCCCCGCGCCCTGGATGCGCTACATCTTCGCCAAGGGTTACATCGCAGTGAATGGCGCCAGCCTGACCGTGGCCGAAGCCGGCCGCGAGCGCGACGGCTCGGGCTGGTTCGAGGTCTGGCTGATCCCCGAAACCCTGCGTATGACCACCTTCGCTGAGAAGGGCGTGGGCGCTGCCCTGCACATCGAGATCGAGCGCCAGACCCAGGTGATGGTGGACACGGTGCGCGCCGCTGTGGATGAGCGTTTGGGGCCGCTGCTGCCGGCGCTGGAGGCTTGGATGGCCTCGCAAGGGCAGAGCCTGGATGGGGTCTTGGGCGGCGGCACGAGCAAGGCTTGAGTTTGCACGTGGCCCGCCGCACTTGCTGCGCGAGTTCGGGTGAACGGGGCAGCTTGGCGGCGGATCCGGCCAAGCCAAGTGTTATCTGCCAAGCACCTGAAGAAAAGAGCCCTCGGCTGACGATCGCAAGCCGACAATGAGAGCTACTCGCGCCGAGCGGCCGACCCGGCCCAGGCTGCGCAGCAGGAGACGCTCATGGCTCTGCAACACGCCAGCCCCGGCCAACTGATTGACCTTCAGGCCCTGGCCGAATTCAACCCCGAAGGTCAAAGCACCAGCCTGATCAAGGCCGAGCAGTTGCAACTGCTGCACCTGTTGCTGCCGTCCGGCCAGCGCCTTCACGAACACAAGCTGGCTGGCGAACTCTGCATCCACTGTCTGGCCGGCCGTGTGCGTCTGGACATGCCTGGAACGCATCTGCCGCTGAGCGCTGGGCAGATGACCCTGCTGGCCGCAGGGCAGGCGCATGCCGTCGTGGCCGAGATGGACAGCAGCTTGTTGGTGACGGTGGTGGTGAGGGGGTGACCATCGAAGGCACTGCGCTGACTGAAGCATGCAATGCACTTGTGGCAAAGCTGCTGTTCAAACTCTGTAATAGCTTGATTGACTTGATTTGTATTCGTCGAGCATTTTTCTTGCCACAGGGTCCATCTTGCCGCCGTCGCTGCGGTCAATGAAATCATCGTCATCCAAGTCAGAGTCGTCGTCTTCACTCTCCCTCCCCGCCTCGAAATCATGAGATGCGTTGGGCGTCGCTCCTTCAAGGCGCAGATTGTTCAGATCGTTGTAGGCACTGGTCGCTTCGCGGACATTGGCTGGCACGGTTGCGGCCACATACGCCTCCCAATTCTGGCTGTGGCCGATTTGCATGTCGTTGATGTTGTGCCAGCTACCCGCTGATTCGCATTGGACCAAGGTGATGCTCAGTTCTTCCACCCTGCGCACGCGGCCGCTGTCGACCGCTCTGGCGAACAGCCTGTCCAAGGTTCCTTCATACCAGCCTGCAGGCCGGCCAAAAGTTTCCTGGCTGTAAGCTCCGCCACCGCCGCCAGGCACTGTCAGCCCGGTCAAGTTTGGCGCATACCCGATGCGGTAAAGCTGGACTATCGGCTCGGCATGGATGGCTTTGAGGCTGTGCTGCACACCAAGCTCGGTGTTCGCTGTCGCCTTTGCGCCCATGGCATCCGCTTCTGACTCGAGCTTGGTGTCATGGTTCACCGCGAGCCCTGACTTCATTTGTAGGGTCGGCTTCACTCGCCCTTGGGCCTGCTGTACGACATGCCAGGCCTCATGCGGTAGATGTTTCTCCTGCCCAGCTGCCAAGTGGATGTCCTGCCCGTGGGCGTAGGCGTGGGCCTGCAAAGCTGCCGGCTTGCTGGAATTGCGATGGACGCGGACGCCTGACATGTCGAAGCCGGACATGGCCTCGATGCCACTTCGTAAGCCATGTGGAACTCCGCCTTGCGCTGCCGTTGTGGGCGCTGCAGCGGCCTTCATCTGCGCCAACAGTGCACCTTGCTTCAGCTGTCGCGGGCTGTCTGACCAAGTGGGCGCGCCACTCGAGGTGCGGCTGTTGTTGGCATCCGCAGCGGGTGAACGCAAGCGACCGACTGGCTCGGCGGCGCGGAGTTGGCAAGGGTCGGTGCGCATCGTTGAGGCTCCTTGGGCAAGAGTCAGATGGATGTGGCTGCGTAGGTTTGACGGGCGAATAGCTCTAGCCACTTTGACCTCATGCGGACGGGCATTCCGCTTCAGTTCCCATCAGATCGGTAGCGAGCCATTTCGGGCATCGTTGGCATATTGCTCCTCTCGCCGTTGACGTCGTGTTCGCTCTTCGACAGCGTGCTCAATCTCGTTCTTGATTTTTTCGATGTTGCGCTGCGGCAGGATTGGGTTGGTCGGCGGACCCGTCATGATTCCGTTGTCGTGGAACACCCTGCGATGGGGGGACAAGTCAAGGTCGCTGTATTCGTCGACCAAGCCGAGGTGATGGCCGACCTCATGGGCGCCCACGTAGCCGCTTGAATCGGAGGCGACATGAAGGTTCAGCGCGTCCGATCTGCCGAGCGTGTCATGCAGGGAAAGCTTACGTATCGGAACACTTTCATCGAAGTTGATGCGCGCTTGGTTGTCGTCAAAAGCAACGTTGACAGAGACGATGGTGTCATACCGAGTGTCATTCAGCTCGATGCGAATCTTGTTGTCGAAGACTTCTGAAACTTTGTCCTTCAGGCGTTCGACATAGGACTGCCTGTCGAGTTCTGACACTCGGCCGCCTGCGATGTAGAAGTCCAAATGGATCGTGGCTGTCGGGAAGGCGAAGGCGACGTCATAGCTGTAGTCCCATTGGATCGCCCCATCGATGAAGCTGCCCTTGACGGTGATCGCCTCAGGATCTGCAGGCGAAAGAAGATAGCTCGAGCCCGCAGTTGCCAGCAGTCCGCCCAGCATGGCCGCGCCCACACCCCAACCAAGCGGATTGGACGCCAGCAGCACCGCTGCAGTTGCAACACCGATCGAGGACGAGGCCTTGCCGAAGCCCTGACGCATCTTGTTCATCGGATTCAGCTGGGCAACGGATTCACTGCTGGCCTGTGTTGACAACAGAAGGTTTTGGCTGTCGCCCGTGAGGCTTCCAGTCTTGGGCCGTCGTTGTGTTGTGATTGTTTTGTGCTGAAGCGCTTGCGCTCCCCTGATGTCGGCCTCGCGTTCCAGTCCCGCATCGTCGTTGACTGCCACGCGTCCCTGCTTCATCTGCACCGTCGGCCTCACCCGCCCCTGCGCCTGCTGCACCACATGCCAGGCTTCATGCGGCAGATGCTTCTCCTGCCCCGGCCCCAGGTGAATGTCCTGACCCTGCGCATAGGCATGGGCTTGCAGCGCTGCCGGCTTGCTGGAGTTGCGATGCACGCGCACGCCGGACATGTCCAAGCCCGACAGCGATTCAATGCCCTGGCGCAAGCCTTGGGGCAGGCCGCCTTGGGCCGGCGTGGCGGACGCCTCCGCCGCCTGCAACTGCGCCAGCTGCGCGCCTTGCTTCAACTGCCGCGGGCTGTCCGACCAAGCGGGCAGGGTGCTGCCGGCGCTTTGGGCGAGCCCGGTGTCGACATCGGCTGCCGGGGCACGCAGCGGGCCTGCCGGCTCGCTGGCGCGAAGTTGACGCGGGGCGTTGCTGCTCATGCTCGGAGCTCCTGGTCATGGGGTGAGGTGAGCGCGCGGACTGGCTATTTGCCGCCGCCCTTGGCAATCGAGTTCGCCACATTGGCCTGCATCATGCGGTCGCGTTTGCGGTTCTTGGCGGCGCTTTTGCGAGGGTCTTCGGTGCGCGCCTTGCCCGGCTGGTGCGAGGTGGTCTTGCCATTCGCTCCGGTTTTGGAATGGGAGGCGCCGCGCGAATGGCCCTTGGTCTTGCGCTCGAGTTGCGCAATCTGTGCGCCCTGAGCCAACTGGCGCGGGCTGCTGGCATCGGCGTTCAGCCCGCCCGCATGGGCAGCGGCGGCCTGCAGAGGCGCAGCCGCGCGGACCGGGCTGCTGAGTCTTTGTTTGCCTGGGTTTGTCATGGTTTCTCCACCTGGGTTCTTCGCATCGCCAACACCGCCCAGATCGTCACGGCGACGAGCAGGGTCCAAAGCAGGAAGGGGCTCTCGCGCAGGGGCTTGAGGCCGGGGTCGAAAGCAAACAGCAGGCTGCCCACGGCCAGCGGCGGCAGTGCGCCCAGCGGCATGTAGCGGCCCCAGCGGGCCCGCCAGGCGCAGTTCAGGGCCATGGCCACACCGCAGGCTGCGCCGATCAACAAGAGCAACTCGAAGACGGCCCGCAGTGGCCAGCGGTGTTCGCAGACCCAGCCGCGCAGGGCCAGCTTGAAGTCGCTGATCGAGCCGGTCAGAAAGGCGGTGTCGAAGTTCTGGCTGAAGTCGACCGGTGTCGAGACTTCCTTGATGGGCAGGGGCCAGAAGGCGACTCCGCCGTAGTTGTCGTCGAAGTAGATCAGGTCATCGGCGAACTGCTGGCCGCCTTTGCTGCGCGGCGAAACCAGGGGGATCAGCTTGCGAAGAAAGATGCGGCGGTCGCCGCCTTTGATGGCGGTCGATTGATCCAGCTTGACGCGCAAGGCTTTCTTGCTGTCGCTGGTCGGCTCGGACAGCAGCACGATGAAGCGCAGCGTCAGGTTGGTGTTGCTCTTGTACTCGGCCGTGTCCGAGTGGATGCGGCCGCGCAGCAGCGACGGCTCCTCGGCCTGGCGCAGATAGTCGAACAGATTGTTCAGCTCGAAGGCACCGGGGCGGGCCAGCTCGCGGTCGCTGATCACCAGGTTCAGGGTGTAGTCACGCGAACCCTGGCGCAGGGCCGCGATCAGCGCTTCGACCAGCTTTTTGTAATAGGCATCGAAGCGGCCGCGCCAGACCAGGTCCTCGCGCGGTGGCAGCTCGTCCAGGAACAGGGTCAGGCCGTCGCCCATGCGCGTGGCATGGCCGAGGCCGGGCAGCACGCCGTAGATGCGCGAGCGCCAGTCGTTCAGCGGCCGGTCAATCACGGCCATAGCGCGGCCGGGCGCCTCGCGAATCATGCGTTCGATGGTGTTGGCGCGCTCGTTGCTGTCGGCGTTCTTCAGGAACAGCCAATCATTGCGGTACAGGGTCAGGTCCAGCGCGGTGCCGTGAACGCGGGCCTGCCGGACGAAGTCGGTGGCGCCTTGCATGGCATGCTCGGGCACGGCGAGGCTGCCGTCGTCGTTGATGGCCAGGCCGAACACGCTGATCCGGTGCAGGCGGCTGAAGTCGACCTGCTGGGCTTTGTCGCCAGACCACCATTCGGGGAAAAAGCCGTAGATCTGGCTGCCGATCTCGTCCTGTACGCAGCCGCAGCCCGCGCCGTCCCAATTGATCTTCTTGTCGAAGCTGAGCGGGTATTTGCGGCCGCTGCGCTCGACCAGCCAGGCCCGCAGCTCCGGCGGCATGATGGTCGGGGCCAGCTCCTGCCAGCTGATGTCGGAGGTGGCGGCTTTGCGGCTGGCGGCGGCCAGGGCTTTGGCCGGTTCGGCGGCCACCCAGGCCCGGTGTTTCTGAGCTTCTTCCAGCCGTTGCGGCCAGTTGTTGGGCGGGCAGGCCCGGGCGAAGTCGGCCGTGGGTGGCGGCTTGATGCCCTGCTTGCTGGCACTGACGCGCGTCAGCTCCGCCACAAACTGGCAGAGCTGGGCATCGAGCGCCGCCTCGAACAGCTGCCGATTCGGGAATTCGACCTGGATCAGGGGCGTCAGCAGCTGCTTGAGCTGCTCAATTTGCGATTCGGTGAGCGGCCCGGGGGCCGGCGGGCCCGTGTCGGCGGCTGGCTCGGAGGCGGCCGCTGCTGCCGGCGCGGCTGCGGCTTCTACCCGCATGCCGTCGCCCCCTCCGTCTTCGCTGGGCTTGGCGGCCTCCAGCTTCAGCAGTTCCTCTTCCTCCGGGCCGGGTGTGGGCAGCAGCAGGTCCAGCGTCGCTTGGGCCAGCTTGAAGACCTCGACCTGGGGCCGGCGCGGCGCGGGCACCTTGGCCTGGGCATCGTTGAGCGAGAGTGCCTTCAAGGCGGCGGGGCTGGACGCGGAAGCAGCTGAGGCGGCCGCTGCCGGCTTGCTTGCGTGCGTGGGCGCGGTGATGACGCTCAGGATGTAGCTTTGCTGACCCTGGCGCTGCTGGGCGTCGCTGACGCTGATGTTCAGGGGATGGCGCTGTGCGCTGAGGGCGGTGCCGGACAGCAGGCCTTGTTCGTCCAGCTTGATGCCCTCGGGCAGCGTGCCGCCCGTGAGCCGGTAGCGGTAGGGCAGCTGGCCGCCGCTGGCTTTCAAGACGTGCTTGTAGGTCTTGCCGACGACGGCGGCGGGCAGGCGCACTGGGGGCAGGTCCAGCTGCAGTGCCGGCTGTCCGGCGCAGCAGCAGTTCGCGTCCGGGCTGCTGGCCTTGCACTGGGCGCTGGCCACGGCGGGCAGTGGCTGGCTGTGGCTCTCGGCTTGCGGGCTGACCGGGCTGCTGGTGGCGGCGCTGTCGGCGGCGCTGGCCGGCTTGGCGGCAGCGGCCGGGGTGTTGCTATCGGCCTCGGTGGCCAAGCGTGCAGCGCTGCCCAGGCAGCACAGGCCCAGCAGTGCCGCCCCGAGCAGGCGCAGGCCGCGGCGTGCCGTGGCCGGGAACGTGGCCTTGGCCGGGGCATTCAGGTGGGCGGGGTTCACAGCGTTCTTCCTTCCTTGCGAAGTTCCTTGGCCAGACCGGTGCGCAGCTCGCTGGCCCGCACCTGCTGGCGGCCTTGTCGCATGGCGCTCAAGGCGGCGTGGCGGATCACATTGGCGATCGAGCCGCCGGAGAGTTCATAGCGCTGGGCGATCTCGTCCAGGCGCACATCGGGGGCCAGGTGTTGCCCGGCCAGCATGCCGCGCCACAGGCGCAAGCGTTGCTCGGGGTCGGGCATGGGGAAATAGACCATGGACTGAAAGCGTCGCGAGAAGGCTTCGTCGAGGTTGCCACGCAGATTGCTGGCCAGGATGACGACGCCGGGAAAGTCTTCCACCCGCTGCAGCAGGTAGGCGATTTCCTGGTTGGCGTGGTGGTCGTTGGCATTGCTCGCGGCGCTGCGTTTGCCGAACAAGGCGTCGGCTTCGTCGAAGAACAGCACCCAGTTGCGGGTCTCGGCCTGGTCGAACACCCGGGCCAAGTTCTTCTCGGTCTCGCCGATGTACTTGGACACCACCATGGACAGGTCGATGCGGTAGACGTCGAGCTTCGCCTGCAGGCCGATCAGCGTGGCGGTGAGTGTCTTACCGGTGCCCGGTGGCCCATAGAACAGGGTGCGGTAGCCGGGCTTGAGGCTGCGCGCCAGGCCCCAGTCCTGCATCAGCGTGCGGCCATGCGTCAGCCAGGCGCTGAGCTGGCGGATGTCATCGAGCACCTCGGGCGCCAGCACCAGATCGTCCCAAGTCAGGCTGCTGTGGATCAGCTTGGCCGGGAACTGGGCGTTGTAGTCCGGCTTGTGCCAGACGCCGGTGCTGAGCCTTTGCAGGGCCTCGGGGCTGGCGGCCAGCAAGCCGCTGAGCTGGGGCTCGCCGGCTGGGGGCGGCTCCAGGCGCAGCAGGCCGCGGCGGGCAAAGCCGTGGCCGGGGTCGAAGAGGGCCAGCAGGGCAAAGCGCCGGGCCAGCGATTCGCCCGCGATCAGGAAGGCCGCCGTCTCGCCGGTGGGCATGAAGCCGCCATGGTTCTGGCTCTTGATGCCGCCGAACTCGGTGAAGCCGCGCTCCAGGTTCTGGTTGCGCATGTACAGCAGGTCGAGTGCAGCCGGGCGCAGATGGGGCACCAGGGCCAGGGCGAGCAGCAGCCGCTCCTCGCGGCTCAGGGACGGCAGGCCTTGCAGCGCGGCCAACTCGGCGTGCACGCGGGCCAGCTCGCTGTCCGCCGGCAGGGTCGGCGCGGGCTCGCCGAGCTCCAGCGGGGTCTGCTTGAAGAACTGGTCCAAGCGCTGCGCGAGCAGCGTGTCCAGCCAGTCCAGTTCCATGCTCAGAGCTTGAGCATGGGCGGTGTCAGCGCCATTCCACATGCAGCACTCCTTGCATCCAGGGCAGTTTGATGATCGAAAAGCCCCAGGGCAGGCGGTCGAGCAGCATATCGAAAGCACGCGGCTGCACCTTCAGCCGCCAGGGGGCGGGTTCGCCGTGCTCGGCGCGCTGGCGCTCGAGCCGACCCTCGCGCTGCAGAAAGCTCTCGCGCAGGCCGGCGACCGAGGTGTTGCCGATGGCCTTCCAATGGCTGATGACCGCGGTCAGCAAGTCGTTCAGCAGCGCCCGCTCTTGGGCCGTCAGCGGATCGCAGGCCGGCAGCAAGTCGGTGGGCGCGAGGCCGCAAAGCAGCTTGGACAGCGGCCACAGCGGCTCGCTGCTGGGCGCATCACCGCGCACCAAGGCTTGCAGGCACAGGACCGCACGCGCTTGGGCCGGGGCATCGACGAACTGCCCGCCTTCGGTCAAACCCAGGTGTTTGAACAGCCGCTCGGCATAGGCGGCGAGCAGCACCTGGCCGGCGTCCTCGACCCAGATCGGCGCGGCCAAGGGGCCGGGCGGCGCCGTGGCAGGCGCAGGCCTTGCTGGCGGGGCTGGGCGTACAGGCGCTGGTGTGGTCGCCTTGGTGCTGGTGGCCGGGGCGCTTGAGCTCTGAGTCTTGTTCGCCGCTCCGGCCTGGCCTGCGTGGTCTGGATGAAGCGCAGGGAGTGCTTCGCTGGGGCGCTGAGTGCGCTGCTGCTCGGGAGCGGCCCGACTGGCCTCTTGCACATGGCGGCGAAAGCCTGCCGCGTTCGGAGCCCCGGCGAGCACGAACAGATGCTCACAAAGCAGCGGCCAGAGCGGTTCCGCGGCCGGTGCTGCTGTGGCGCTTGGAGCCATTGCTGGAACAGCGTCGCGAGCCAGCTCTGGCGCCGGTGCTGCCGCCTCTGTGCGCATCGTCGCCATGCAGTCCTTCAAGGACGTCGCCGCTCCAGAACCGAATTGGGCCGCCAGCCATTGCCAGCGCTGAGCGGGCTCGAACTGGGCACACCATTGCTGGCAGGCCGCCGGCTGCTCCAGCAATTCAGCCAGACGCAGGCGCTGCGCCGTGCCATAGGCCTTGCTCTGGCATTGCAGCCAGAGCTGCTGCAGCTGGTTTTCAAGCCCGGGTTTCGAGTGGGCCGTGGCGGCCGCTTCCTTCGCTGCGTTCGTCTGGAGGCAGCTGTCATGCAACTGCTGCCAGCGGCGGCGCCAATGGGCTTCCAGGCTGGCGGGCTGGATGGGGGCCACAGTGGCTTGGGGCGATGCTGCCGCGCTCAGCGCCTCGGCCTCCTGCCAGAGCCAACGGCGCAAGGCCGCAGCCGGCCAGGGCGGTGCCGCCGCTTCGTCTGAAGGCTGGGTCTTGGGTGCTTGCCAGCGCGCGATCAGCGTCGGCAGCCAGGGCAGGGCCTGCAGACGGCTCAGCGGTGTTGTGGAGTTAGGGCCATCGGAAGCCAGGGGCAAGCTGGCCGCGGCTTGCAAGGCCGGCCCGGCCGCGCGCTTGAACCGATCGCGCGCTTGAGGTGCTGGCGTGTCAGCGTCACCCGAACCTTGCCAGCGCGCCCAGGCGCCTTGCCAGAGGCTCAGCCAGGCGCTGTGCGTGGCCGGCAGGCGTCCATGCTCCAGCAGGTGGGCCAGGCTGGCTTCCATCAACAGCGATTGCATGGCGCTGAGCCCCGGTCGTTCGGCCGCCGGGCAGGCCTTGAGCAGCTGCAGTGCGGTCTGGCGCAAAGAGTCGGCCCATTGCGGCGGGGCTGGCCGCGTAAGTGGCTCCGGGCCCGCGAGTGCCTCGTCAGCGCGGGGCCTGCTCGTCGGCCTAATTGCTCCTGTTGGGCCGGCCAGCAAAGCCAGCAAGGGCCAGCTGTGCTCGACCGGCAGGGCCAGGCTCCAGGCGCGCCGGCCGCTGCGTGGGCGCAGCTGTTCCAGCAAGGCCTGGCGCAGGGCGGCAGGGGCCAGGCGGTGCAGCTCGGCCAGGCTGCGGCCGATATGGGCCGAGCTGCCTGCCGACGGCCGCCCTGTGGCCCAGGCCTGGACCTGCTCTTGCATGCGGCGCAAGGCGGCCAGGCCCAGGCGCGAGGGCGGCCGGCCCGGCCCGCTGGCTGAGTCGACGGAGTCAGCGTCCGCCTGCGTCTGTGCGTCGGCCTGATCCGGGGCGCCCAACAGGGCCGCGAGCATGGCAGCTGCGAGCTCCGAGCCTGCCGGGCGGGGCAAGACCTGACCCCGCAGCGCCCGTCGCAGCGACATCCAGCCGGGGCCCAAGAGTTCGGCATGGCTGGCTTGCAAGGCGGCCAGCAGGCGACGCTGGCGGGCGCCGCCGAGGGCACCGCCACTCAAGCCCCAGAGCGCATGCAGGCCGGCGACGCGCAGGCGCTGTTGCAGGCTTTGCACCTGGTAGGCACTGAGCCGGCCGCGCCGCTGCAGCGGCAGCAGCCAGTTGTCGTCCAAAAGCAGCATGGCCTCGGCCAGCTCGCGGTGGCGCACGCTCAGCAAGGCCTGCAGGCCGGCATGCGGCGCGATCAGGCTCAGTCGGGCCAGCACAGGCTCGGGCGGCATCAGCTGCTGCAAGGCTTGCCACAGCCGTGGCCCATGGTGCAAGGCCAGGCGCTCCAGCCAGCCGGCGAGGTCGCGCGCCGAGCGCAGCGGCATGCCCCAGGGCAGCAGCCCATGCTGCAGAAAATGGAGGAACTGCCCGAGCTCATGGCCGGCGCTGCTCAGCCGGCGGGTCGGCTCGCTGTCCAGGCTGCTGTCGGCCCACGGTGCGAGCGCGGCCCTGGGCGGGATTTGCTCGCTCAGCCTGGCCAGGCTGCGCTGCAGCGCCAGGTCGAATTGGCGCAGCCATTGGCTGGGGCTGTCTTGGATGCGAAGGCGGCCGATGTCGACCTCCAACCGCTCCAGGGCCCAGACCTCGCCCGGCGGGCTGAGGGCATCGAAGCGCTCCGCCATGCGCGGCAGGGCGTGCTTGTGGATGAACTCGCTCAGGCGATCTTGCTGCGCATGGGCCAAGCGGGCATGGCTGAATCGGGCCTCCCAGCTGAGCGTCTCGATGCGATGGCTGTGGTTCATGGCGGGCCCGTGTCGCTTCAGTGGCTGACCCAGAAGGGCTGCAGAAAACCGCTCAGGGCCGCGGCACAGGCGCTGAGCTGGGTGCCTGTGGTCTTGTTCTCGTGGCCGCGGTCAAGGTTCTGGCCTGGCTTCGTCTGCGCCTCGCAATGCGCCCGGCGCGCGTCCAGCCACTCTTCGTAAAGCTGCTCAAAGCGCTCCATCTCCTGGGCGTCAAGAAACAGGCTGCGACTTTCGAGATGGGCCGGGGCCGCCATCAGCAAGGCCTCCTGACAGAGCGATTGAAAGCGCGGGTCGGCGCCGCGAGCCGTCCAGCCGGGCAGGATCAGGCTGATCTTCTGGCGGTGAAAGGCGGCCAAGGTGGCGGCCGCTTGGCCCGGGGGCCGCAGCAGCAGGTGTTCGACCAGATGCAGGCCTTCGGCGTGGCGCTGCAGCGCGCAGGCCAGCAGATGGAGATCGGTGGCCAGCTGCAGCGCTTGCGCCTCCGAGGCGACCCGGGCCAAGGTCCAGCGCTGGTCACGCCGCTCGCCACCCAGGCAGAGGCAGAGTTGAGACGGCTGGCGTCGCAAGATGAAGCGATCGGCTTGAACGGCGCTGCGCAGCAGGGCCGGCGGCAGGGCCTGGCGCAAGCCGGGCAGGCGGCTGCGCAGCATTTGCCACAACTCGCGCAGCTCGGCACCCCGGCGCGGTGGCCGGCTGCCCGGCAGCAGATGCAGCGCCTGGTATTCGCCGTCAGCCGCCAGAGCGGGCACCTCGCCCTCGGGCCGCCGGTCTTCGGGCAGCAGCTGCAGTTCGAGCGCGCGCAGCGTCTGCGTCAGGCGCCGCGGGAATGGGTGCGCCATGCCCAGCTGCAAGGCCAGGCGCTCCGCCAGGGCGCAGCGGTTCTTGCGCTGGCCGAGCAGGGCTTGGCTGTAGTCGAAGGCCGCCTGGCGGTCGCGGGTTCGAGCCAGCAGCTGGCGGGCATAGCGCTGCTTGCAGCGCAGCAGGTGGCGCTGCCAACTGGGCCCCGACCAGTAGCAGGGCAGGCCTTGCAGTGGCTGGAAGTCCAGCTGCTCCCCGTGCAGGGCGAGCAATTGATCGAGCACGCGGGAGCGCCGCTCGACGGCCTCATCGGCCGCGGCGAACACATCGCGTTCGATCTGTTCGCGTGGCTGCAGGTACAGGCCCTCTTGAGCTGCCGGCGATTGCGGCCGCGCGGCGGTGGCGTGCGGATCGAGGGCGACGGCTTCGAGTGCGGACAGCTGGGCATTGCCCGGCAGGTCCCACCAGTAGCTGGGCCCCTTGGCGCGACCGATGTCGAACAGTTCGCCGAGATGCTGGCGCTGCGCCCGGCTGTGCGCCAGCCACTGCTCCATCAGGCTCAGATAGGCCTGCCATTGCTGCTGTTGGCCGCTGCCTCCAGCCTGCAGCTCCAGGCTGGCGCCCTGCCGACCCGGCTGGCGGTAAACCTCGGGCAGGTGGCTGCTGGCGGGCACATAGGCGGCGGCTTCGGCTTCACTGGGCTCACGCGCGGCCCGGGTCGGCGCGGCCGGGAGGCCGGGCAGGGCTTGGCGGCGCGGCGTGCGGCGCACGTCCTCCAGCTGTTGCCACAGCTGCTGCAAAGGCAGCTGATCGCTGCTGCCCTGACCGCTGACGTTCCAGCCTTCCAGGTCCTGGGCCGAGGCCGGCCAGGCCAGGCGCAGCGCCCAGCCCGGGCCACGCATGGGCAGGCTGTCGGGGTCCTGCAGCAGCGCCGGCAGCGGGGCTCCGTCCGCCAGGCCGAAGTCCTGGCTGCTGAGTGCGCTGTGCTCGCGCAGCTCGGCGCTTTCTTCCAGGCGCAGCTCATCGATGTCGGCTAGGCCGGGAATCTCGCGCAGGCAGAGGGTCAGGTCATTGAACTTCAGCTCCTCGGCCTGGCAGCGTTCGAGTTCCACGCTGTTGACCCAGCCCTGGCTCATCAGTGGGCCGCTGTGCTCGGCGTCGGGCAGCTCATCGAGCGCGTGGCGCAGCGGCCGGGCGGCGATGTAGTCGTCGCAGCGGGCCAGCAGCTCGGCCAGCAGCTCGGCCAGATCGCGCCGGCCGTCGCTGCGCACGCGGCAGCGCAGCCGGACCCAACGCGGCTTGAGCAATTGCTGGGCGTCCAGCAGGTCCTCGCCCAGATTGCGCTGGGCCCAGTAGCTGCGCGTTTGCGCCATGGCTTGCTCGCGGTCGTCTTGATCGGCCACTTGGGCCTGGCGCGAGAGATGCCAGAGCCCGCTACGGCGACCGTGCCGGTCGCGCAGCGGCGTCATGCGCAGATGGCGGGCTTCGGGCCAGAGGTCGTAGAGCCAGCGCTGGTAGTCGCTGGCGCTGGTCGGCCGGCATGGCAGGGCCTCGCGCGGGCCGTAGAGCGCATGGCGGGCCAGCGCGTTCGGGCTGATGGCCGACAGATCGGCGGGGCGGCCCGGTTCCTTGTTGCTGCCCGGGTCCATGTCCGGCAGCAGACCGAGCAGTTCGGGCACGCTTTGCCGGCTGGCGTAGATGTCTTCGCTGAGTCCGAAGCAGAAAGCCTCGAGCAGGGTCACGCCGGGGTCGTGCAGATTGAAGTCGGTCCATTGCGAGCGGCTGGCGCCCTGGGCCAGCTGGATCACCGCCTCGCGCAGGGCATCAAAACCCAAAGGGTCGCGCTGCTCACGGCTGCTGGGCAGGCGCGGCAGGCGCTGCGGTGCCTCCAGGGCCCGCTCTTGCGGCAATACGCCCTGGGCCAGCGGGGTCAGGGCTTGCAGCAGAGGTGCCGGCATGCTCATGGCTTGTCCTGTGCTGTGTCCGCCTCAGCGTCGCCACTGTCTTTGGGCTGCCGGCACTGGGCCATTTCTTGATCGAACCAGAGTTGCGTCAGCTGCACCTGGATGACCTGATCCGGGCCGAAATCGCAGCCGGTGCGGATCTGCAGGCTGTAGCTGCCGCCACGGCCGCTGCCGCCATGCCAACGCAGCTCCAGACGGTCGCAGCGCCGGCCCCACCAGGCCTGCGTCTGGCGGATGCCGCGGCGCCGGCGCCACCAGGCCAGCAGGCCGAAGCTGGGGTTGAAGGCGCTCAGCGCGATCGCGTGCAGCAGGCCGAAGTGGCCCTTGCCCTGCGAGCCGCCCGCTCCGGCGACGACTTCAAAGCCCTGGCAGCCTTGCAGGCCGCCGATCACCTCATGCCATTCGCCATCGGCGGCGATGCGTTTGGCGGTGGCGTGCCGACCACGCCGCCCGGTGCTGGCGATGACACCGGCCACCTCGAGCGTGTCGCGCGGGTCCCCACAGGCAATGCCGACGCGACCCCGGCGGTTGTCCAGGTCCACCTCGCCGTCCTTGGGCTGGCGCAGGCCGGGCTTGGGCGACTCGGGCGCCGTCAGCCCGAGCAAGGGCTTGGCCTGGTCGCCGCTGCTGAATTGCAGGCGGTCGGTGGCGGGGCTCAGGGCGACGCGCCAGAGTGCAGTCTCCGGGAACTGATCGCGATAGAAGCTCAGCAGGGCATGGTGGCCAACCGGCGCATAGATTTCCTCGCCATTGGCCGGCGTCTTGCGGAAGCCCTCGTCGCTCATATTGAGCATGGAGTCAATCAGCGCCGCGAAGTCATGCTCGGTCGGCAGGGCGCCGTCACTGAACAGCTTCTTCAGGGTCTTGCGGTTTTCCAGCTGCTTCATGCCTGTGCCCCGCCAATGATGAAGCTGCTGCCGAGCGCCAGCCGCGCCAAGCCGGTGGTTCGTGGCGCCGTGCGTGGCACGCTGTCGCTGAGTTCAAGCAGGTGCTTGCGTGTCGGCAGGGCCAGGCTCCAGGGCTTGGAGGGCCGGATCAAATTCGGGTTCGAGCCGCGCGCGCTGTCCGCCAGGCGGTAGCGGCCGCGGTCGTTGCGAATGATGTGCAGCAGCGAGACCTCGCCGACGCTGTCGACCCCGGCCTGGGCGCGCAGATGGGCTTCGATCTCGTCGGCGCGGACCTGCCAGTCAAAGCGCGTGGTGATGCCGCCGGGGCGCCAGGGAGAGAGGTAGTCGCGCAAGGCCTGATGCAGCTGGCGCAGGCGTTCGCCGGCCGCCACGCCGGCTTTGAGCTTGAGCCGGCAGCGCACTTGGATGCGGTCGTAGACGGCATTGCGCACCAGCAGGGGCAGGTCCGGCACGGCGCGCTGGCGCAGGAAGGCGGTGATCTCATCCAGGATGGCGGCATCCAGGCGCGGCGCTTCGGTGCCGTCGATCTCGCGCCCCGGCGGCAGCGCCGGTACGACCACCACCAGCACCTGCTGCCGACCTTGCCCCTGGGCGCCCAAGGGCAGGCATTTCAGTTTCTGCACCTGGGGAAACTCCTGCAGCACCAGGCGCTCGATGTCCCAGGGCGTCAGCGCGCGGTCGCGGTGGCGCAGGCGCTCGGCCACGCGGGTGCGCAGCTGGGCTTCGTCCTCGGCCTCGCGCAGGTCGAAGGAGGGCAGGGGCTGGCGCACGCTGGCCAGGCCAGCAATGGCCGGCTGGGTGGCGTGGATGCTTTGGGCGGGCAGCTCCACGGCCATGCCGGCCGCATGGCTGGTCACCCGGCGGGCGCTGATGGCCTGGGCCCACAGGCCTTGCAAGGGGGCGAGCCGGTCCAGCTCGCCGCTCGCTGTGAGGCGCAGCCACAGCAGAGGGCCGCCCGGTGCCGCCGACAGCTCCGGGCAGTCGGCGCTCATGCCCTCGGGCAGGTCCAGCACCATGATGCCGGTGCGCAGCAGGCCTTGGGTCTCGTCCAGCAGCAGGCGGTAGGGTTCCAGTTCACGCCATTGCTGGCCGCACCAGGCCGCCCAGCTCAGCTGAGGCCGCGGGCGCCCCAGCGATTCGGCGGCGCTTTCCGCCTGCAGCTGGAACAGCAGGCTCAGGCTGCCCGCGCTCGCCGTGCCACTCAGGCCGATGTAGAGCTGGGCGCCGCAGGGCCAATGCCCGAGCAGGTGGTAGCGCTGATCGGCGCCGCCGCGCTGCAGCGCTTGCAAGCCAAAGGGGCAGAGCTGCAGCAGCTGGCTGGCATGGCTCTGACCCGGCAAGGTGCCGCGGTCCTGGCGCGCGGCGATGTGCTCCTCGGCGGCATAGCTGAGGCTGATCTTTTCCAGGCGCGGTGTGTAGGGCTCCTGGGGCAGCGCCAGCTGGTCCTCGGCCCGCTTGATGCGGCTGTTCTGGGTCAGGCGTTCGCTGAGCAGGCGCGGATAGAGGGCGTGGCCGAAGGCGCTTTCGGCACCCTGCAGCTGCAGGCGGAAGAAGCCCTGGCGGCTGCTCAGGGTGTAGTCGGCTGCGGCCCCAGGCACGCTGAGCGGCTGGTGCAGCCTCTGCAGCTCCTTGCCGTCCAGGCTCAGGGTTTGCTCAGGGCCGCGCTCGGCGAACAAGCGCAGCAGTTCGCCGCCCTCCTGCCAGTGGCCGCCGGACAGCAGGGCAGGCCGGACCACATAGCTGCTTTCGTCCCAGCGGCGCTGCGCGCGCGCGCCCTGCTCCTTGACGCTGCCGCTGCCGGCGGCGTCCGCATAGGCCGCGTACACCGCGTAATGTGCCGCCATGCCCTGGCTGGGCAGGCCGGCCCATTGCAGCTGCAGGCTCAGTTCGCTGATGGGCTTGGCACTCAGTTCGGCGTTGGAGAACATCAGGTAGGAGGAGCGGTCGGGCAGGGGGCCGAAGGGCAGGAACGGCTTGCTGGCGTCCAGCCGCCCGAGCTGGTTGTAGAGCGTCATTTCGCGCACGCCGCTGACACGCACCTGCAGCCGGGCGGACTCCAGTGCCAGCTGTTGCAGCAGGCTGCAGCCGAACACCCGGGTCTGGCCCGACATGCGCAGCTGCAGCACCGGTAGGGCCGGCCAGCCGGCACCGTGCAGGGCCGGCGTGCAGGCCTGCACCGGCGGCGCGCCCGCGCCGAGCGAGATGCGCAGCTGCAGCCGGCCGCCTGCATCCTTGGCCTGATCGCTGCGCGTGTCGCTGCGTTGGGCATAGACCTCGTGGATGGCCAGCCAGCCTTGCTGGCTGCTCAGCTGGGCCAACCACAGTCCGCGAAACACGCGGTCAAAGATCAGCGAGCGTTCCATGGGTTGGCTGCCGTAGATCAGGGACAAGGGGTTGTCGACCTGCACCGTGGGGCCGGCGTTGTCGCCCAGCACGCGCTGGGCATGGCGGCGCAGCGCCCGCAGGTCCAGCGCGCTCAGATCCTCCTGGCCCACACTGAGCCAGACGACGAACAGCCGGCCGATGCGGGGCCGCAAGGTATCGGGTTTGTGGGTTTCCAGGCACAGGGCCAGCAAAAAGCTGAGCCAGGCGCCGGTGACGGTCTCGGGCTTCTCGCGACGTGCGTTCAAGGCGGCCTGGCGCCGGCCATGGCGGGCGGTTCGGCGGCCGAGCTGGCGCAGGCGCTGTGCGTGCAAGTCGGCTTGCTCGGCCTGGCTGGGGGCGCTGGGCAGGGGCAGGCCTTCGAAGTGGGCCAGGCGTTCAAAGATGCGCTGCCAGTGCGCCTGATGAATCTCCAGTGTCGCGTCCGCGGCGATCGCTGCGCCGACGGCCTGCTGCAAGAGGCTGTCCTGCCCCAGGGGATGGCTCAGCTGCAGCTCCAGCGTGATCTCGCGCTCGCCTTCGCGCAGCTGCAGCAGCGGCGAGGCCAGGGCCAGGCCCTGGCGGGCCTCGCCGAAACCGATGCAAGGGCCGCCGCCCAGCAGGGGCCAGGCCCGTGCGCGCGGCAGCGCGGCCTGCTCGGGCGTGGGGGCGGGCAGCTGCAGCGCATGGGCCTCGGTGGCGAAGGCGAACTGGTGCTCGGGTGAGATGCGGGCGTCGCTGTGCAGGCGCAGCGACAGCAGCTGCTCGACCTTCAGCGTGCTCAGCAGCAGCTCCTGTTCGGCGCGGTAGTGCAGGGCCTGGCCGCGCTCGTTCTTGCCGCCAATCAGCAGGCAGCCTAGCGGCAGCAGGACGGGCCGTGCGTGGCGCGGGTCCCGCTCGAGCAGCACATGGACGCGATCGGCGCGGGCCACGGCCGGCTGGAAGCCCAGGCTGTCGCGGTAGTAGAACTGAGTCAGGCGGTCGGTGAAGCGGTCCAGCGGCGAGCGGCTGAGCTGAAGGAGCTGGATGAAGGCCAGCAGTGCACCCATGGCCGGGTCATGGTCGCCTTGCTGCAAGCTGGTCGGCAGCAGCTCGGCGGCCAGCAGGGCCAGCTGGCGGCGCGTCCGGCACAGGCCCAACCAGAATTGGCGCAGGGCGCGGGCCAGGGCGCTGGCGCTCAAGGTGGGGCTGGCGGCCGTGGTGCTGGGGCCAATCCGCGCGCCCAATAGCGGCAGCGGGGCCTCGCTTCCGACGCTGAAATGGGGTTGCAGCTGGACCTGCAGGCGGCCCAGATCGCCGTCGAGCTGGGATTGCAAGAGCTGCAACAAGCGGGCTGCCGCCGGGCTGGCACCGGGCTCGGTGGCCTGGGCCTTGGCGTGCAGCTCCATGCGCGCGCACCAGCGCTCCAGCTGCTCGGCCAGGCGGCGGCAGTAGTGCCATTGCTGCCGCTCCGACAGACGCGGCCAGACGCCCATCACCCGGGCCTCCTCGGCAAGCCCGGGCGTGCTGGCCAGTTCGGCCAAGAGCAGGCTCAGATCCTGATCCAGCACCTCGCCCCAATGACCTTGGTGCAGGGCCATGTCGTCGACAAAGCGCAGCTGGCGCGCCAGCTCCAGGGTCAGGCGCAGCCGGGTCGCCAGGTCCAGCTCGTCGGGGCGCAGGAACGGCGGCGACAGCGCCGGATCGAGCGGCGGCGCCAGGCGTTCGTTCTGTTGGGTTCCGGGGTGCATGGTGGGGCCTTGCTGCTCAGCCTGCGCTGACCGGGTGGCTGGCTTGATCGAGATAGAGCGGGTAGACCAGGTTGTGGCGGGTGTTGGTGCTGCGGATGCGGTAGTCCAGCAGCACTTGCAAGCAGCCCCAGTCCTCGCTGGAGATATGGGCCTCGACCTGCAGCACCTCGACGCGCGGTTCGAAGAACAGGACGGCCTTCTTGAGCATGTCCTTGAGCTCCGTCAGCAGTTGCTCGCTGGCGCCTTCGAAGACCAGGCGGTGCAGGGTGGTGCCATAAGCGGCTTGCATCACGCGTTCGCCGCAGCGGGTCGCCAGCAGCAGGCGCAAGCTCTCCTCGATGTCGATCTCGTTCTCCACCATGAGCAGGCGCTTGCTGCCATCAAAGCGCGGCGGGAAGCTCCAGCCTCGACCGAGAAAACTCATGGCTAGCCTCCGATGATGACGGTGAAACAACCGAGCACGATGGCGCCGCCGTGTGCGGTCGTGTCGCCGATGCGGGCCGCCGGCTTGCCGCCGATCAGCACGGTGGCCGAGCCTTTGACGATGGCGTCCGGTGGGCCGACACAGACCGCGTTGTCGCCGACCACGGCGGCCGGCAGCTTGCCGATCAGCACCGTCGGCACGCCGGGGCCGATGACCGGGCCGCCGACATGAGGAATCGGCGGCAAGCCCGGTGTGACCATGGGGCAGGTGTGCATGTCGGTGAGGCGGGCGGCGGGCGGCATGGTCGGTGTGGCTCCGGGTCAGTTGATCATCACCATCGCGCCCTTGACCGTGGTCTGGCCCGAGGCGCTGAGTTCGGCCGTGGCGCTGCCTTTGCCGCTGAAGCCGACCTGGGCCTCGCAGGCAATGTTCAGGCCGGCGGCCTTGACGTCGGCCTTGGACGTGATGGAGATCGCATTGACGGCGTCCAAGGTGATGCCGCCCTTGGCCGTCAGCTTGATGTCCTTGGGGCTGTCCAGGGCGATGCCACTCTCACTGAGCTTGATGCTGTTGCCGTTCTGGTCCTGGATCAGGATGCTCTTGTCCTTGTCGTCCAGCACCAGCTTGTTGTTGGCCGGCGTGGTGACGGTGATGATCTTGTCTTCTTCGTTGAACTCGATCTTGTGCTTGCAGCGGGTGACGATGGCCTTGGTGTTATTGGCCGCCTCCAGCACATAGGGGCTGACTTGCTTGCTGCTGTAGAGGCTGCCCAGAACGACCGGGCTGCTGGGGTCGCCGTTCAGATAACCGACCAGGACCTCGTCGCCCACCTCGGGCAGGAAGAAGGCGCCGAAGCTGTTGGAGGCGTGGAACTGCAGCAGACGAGCCCAGATGCCTTCCGTGGCATTCCTCAGGCTGGGCAGCTTGATCTGGATGCGGCTTTCGCCGGCGGGGTCGGCGTCGAGCTTCATGACCACGCCGATCTGCAGGCCGCTGACACCGGGCAGCTGGCCGCTGGCCAAGGGGGCCACGACATCGGGGCGCTCGACATGCCAGCTCGGGTCGAGCCCGAACTCGGCTTCGCTGACCCAGTTGCCGTCGACCATCTCGTGCTGCACGGCGCTGACGTAGACATCGCCGTTGAAGCGCGTGCCCACGCCGGCCAAGGTGATCAGCGTGCCGGGCAGAGCGGCGGCCGTGCCTTGAAAACTCATGCGGCCGCGCACGCGCGCCAGGCCGGCTTTGAGCTGCACGGCCTTGGCCCAGCTGTCGAGCAGGGCGCTGTCGCTGCTGGCGGGGCTTTGCAGCAGCAAGGTCTCGGGCGAGGCCACGGCGGCCAAGCTGGCACTGTCCAGATCGCCTTGGCTGTTCAGCGTAGGCGGTGCGGCCGATGCCCCTTGAATCAAGGCCTGCTGGGCCGGATCCCAGCCCTGAGCCTGGACGGCCGTCCACTGGCTGCGGGCGTCGATGTCAGCATGCAGCTCGAACAGGTTGTCGCCCCAGGTCAGGGTCAGCACCGGTGACCCGCTCACTTCAGGCGCCTTGACGCCGACGCTGCCGGCCGCCGCGTTCACGACCAGACCCAGCAGCTCGGCGCGCGCCAGCATGAAGTCCCAGTCGCTGCAGTAGTACTGCACCAGCTCCTTGTGGGTGATGGAGGTGCTGTCGACATCGGCCGTCAGCCCGGCATTGCTGATCAGGCTGGAGATGATGGCGCTGTCGGTCTGGTCGACATAGTTCGCGCTCTTGCGGCCCAGGGTCAGCTTGCAGGCCTTGTCGCGGCATTCGACCAGCAGCCGGCTGTAGTTGTTGCCGGTGATCTTGTAGCCATGGCGCACGACGATGCCGCTGAACACCAGCGCATCATCATTGGCATAGCCGGCGCGGATCTCGATCTGGGCGCCGGGCTTGAACAGGGCACCGTCGCTGAGCGGGCTTTTGTTTTCGGGCATGTCGCCGTCGGCGATCACGAGGCGGGCCCAGGGCACGGCATTGAGCGCATGGCGAATGCTGCAGCTGATGATGGCCAGGTCTTCCTGATCCTGGCCGTCGCAGCTGACGATCAGGCGCAGCACGCCGTCGTTCGAGTCACTGTCACTCATGGCGCCCCCATCAGCCCAGCGGCGGAAAGTGCAGGCGCAGGCCGGGCTTCAGTCGGCGGAACTCGCGCAGACCATTGAAGCGGGCCACCTCGGTGTAGTAGCGGCTGTCGCCATAGATGCGCTGGCACAGCAGGGGCAGGGTGTCGCCCTCCCGCACCTCGACCGAATGGCTCAGGTCGGGGCTGGAGCGATTGGCCGCCAAGCGCCCCAGCTGCTGCGAGACAAAGCCCAGCAAGACCAGCTCGGATTTGGCCCGCAGCGGCGCACCGCTGGGCTTGAACAAGTTGTAGGCGGTCGAGATGCTCTGCAGCCGCCCGTAGAAGATCAGGGTGCCCCAAAGCAGCTGCACATGGTTGGGTTCGTGCTTGCCGCCGTTGTAGGTGTAGATGATCTTGCCCAGGGCATCGAGCTGGTCGGCCACCTCGCGCGGGGCGCTGGAGCCCAGGGGCAGAGGTACCACACCGGTGCCGTCGAAGACCACCGAGAAGCTGATCTTGTCGGGGTTGATGGCGCTGAATTTGACCGGATTGCTGGACTGACCGAGGCTGCGCTTGGTGTTGTAGCAAATCGTGCGCTCGTGGCTGAATTCGGACGGATTGATCACCAGCTTGTACTGGCTGCCCGAGTCGACCGTGACGATGCCGGTCTTGTCATCGATCTCGCAGCGGGTGATGGACAGGGCCTGCTTGGTGCCGGACAGGGACAGCGCAGAAGAGGGTACGGACATGGTGGGTCTGCGCCTCGGTTTCAGCGCTCGCGCAGCGCTTGCAACTGCGCCAGCAGCCAGACCCGGCATTCGGCCAGGATCTCCTCCTTCAACTGCTCGCGGTCTTCGCAATCCTCGCCCGCGCCGCCACCACCGCAGCCGCCGGCCGCGGACTTGGCCGCAGAGCTGGAAGGGCTGGCCTCGTCGTCCGCCTCATCGTCGCTGACGGTGGACTTGAGCAGCAGTTGTCGGACTTCCAGCGTCATAGCAGTCGCATGCTCGTGGTGTAGGCCAGCTCGATCTGCTCGATGGCCAGCTCGTTCTTGGTAGAGGAAAACGCTTCGATCTCCCAGCTGACCGGGTAGGCGTTGTCGAGCAGCCAGGCCCGCAGGGGCAGACCATCGGCACCTTTCAAGCGCACCAGCACCGGCATGGTCAGGATGGGGCGTGTCAAGCCGCCTTCCAGTGTTTCCTTGCACCACAGCATCAGCGGCGAGGTGTCCGGCGCGACGCCGCGCTTCAGGCTCAAGCGGCCCTGCTTGATGCCCTGGGGCAGCTGGTGGCAAAAGCGGTTCTCACCGCCTTCGCGCAGCTCCTCGGTCTCCATGCTTTGCGTCAGCCCCGACACCTCCTGGAAGGAGCTGTCGACGGACTGGGGCTGGGTGCCCACAATGACCGAGAAATGAAAGGCCACAGGTGGCGCCTGCAGCATTTCGAGCGCCTGGTTCAGGGTCGATGCAAGGGCGCTCATGGGCCTCAGCCGTTGGCGATGGTCAGGCCTTCATGGGCGATTTCGATGGTCTCGACCGCCACTTCATTGCCCTCGGACTTCAGGTCGGTGCCGGTGACCTTGGTCGGCCAGGCATTGGTCAGCGTCCACACCATGGTGGGCTTGCCTTCTTCGTCGAGCAGGCTGATGGTCACCGGCACACGCTTGATGGTGTTCATCTTGATCTGGTTGAACCAGTCCCAGAACTTGTTGTCCGACTTGAAGACGCCTTTCTTCATCGTGACATTGCCGTACTTCTTCAAGCCCGGCATCTTGATCGCCGAGAACACCGGGCTGTCGCCGTGGCGGTACTCGATCGGTTGGGCTTCGACATCGAGGCCGGAGATCTCTTCGAAGGACATCACCGCCGAATCCCACTTCACCTGGAAGTGGAATTTGGGCAGTGGCCAGACATTGGTGGATTGCTTGGAGCCGTCGTCAGCCATGGTGTTTCTCCGTTAACTCAATTGCTGTGCGTGTAGTTCCGCCAAGAGGCTGGGTACTTTCGTAGCGAGCGGCTGCCAGGCGAGGCGGACGGAGCGCAGGAACCGGAACGTACGAGCTGTACGTGAGGATTCCGAGCATCCGGCCAACGATGCATGGCGGTCGCGCAGTAGAAAGGACACTGCCTCTCAAGATTTAGGCATTTGCTGTTGGAAAGTGATCTCGATGAACTCGGCCGGGCGCACCATGGCGACCAGCACGGTGACGCGCAAGATGCCTTCGAGCACATCGTTGGGCGTCATGGTTTCACCCAGCCCCACATGAACGCTGAACGCGTCTTCGGGCACCGCACCCATCAAACCGCCGCGCTTCCAGACACTGGTCAGGAAGTTGGCCACCATGCTCTTGATGGTGACCCAGGTGTTGGCGGTGTTGGGCTCGAAGACCATGGCCTTGGCGGCCAGGCGGCAGCTCTCCTCCAGCATGATCATGGTGCGCCGGACATTGATGTAGCGCCAATCGAGGCTGTTGCCGTCCAGCGTGCGAGCACCCCAGACCAGCACGCCTTCGCCGATGAAGCTGCGGATGGCATTGATGGACTTGCCCTGGGCACTGACGTTCAGGTCTTCCTGCTGCTCGTGCGAGATGCTCACGGTCGGTGAGATCACGCCATTGAGGCTGACATTGGCCGGTGCCTTCCAGACGCCCCGGGTGTTGTCCACCATGGTGTAGATGCCAGCCATGGCGCTGCTGGGCGGCAGCACATTGAGCTGGCGGCGCACCTCGGTCAGCACCGCCTTGTAGACATTGCTGACGCTGAGCAAGGTCTTGTTCAGTAGATCGCGGCGCGCCTTCACGCCGGCTTCCAGGGCCTCGCTGCCGAGCGGGTTGTCGACGGCTTTCTTGGCGTCGGCATCGCCGGCTGGCTTGGGCGCGGGCGCGGGGTTGGCCTCGTCAAAGGCTTTCAACGCTTCGCCGACTTCCTCGTCGCTCTTGCCGGCCGCCTTGGCATCGGCCTCCACTTTGGCGCGTGCCTCGCTGCGCTCTTTCTCTGCCTTGGCGGCAGCAGCGTCGGCGGGCGCTGGCGCTGGTGCTGGTGCTGGTGCTGGTGCGGCCTGGGGTGCGGGGTTGGCCTTGTCAAAAGTGGCCAAGGCCTCCTTGATCTCTTCGGCGGTCTTGTTCGCGGCCTTGGCATCGGCCTCGACCTTGGCGCGCGCCTCGGTTCGGGCTTTGGCTGCGGCCTCGGCCGACGCCTTGGCCTTGGCCGCCGCAGCGGCCGCCACCTTGGCCGCCGCCTCGTCACGCTGCTTGCGAGCCTCGTCGATGACGACGGGTGTGAAGTCGGTCTTCAGCTTGGCCACTTCGTCCCACAACGATTGCTGCTTGGGCTTGCTGTCGTCCGGGCGCGCCGTGGGCAGATTGAGTTCGGCACGCAGCAGGGTGATGAGCAGGTCCAGGCTGTTGCTGTCGATGTTCTGGTAATCGATCTCTTTCTCGCTCACCACCGAGGTGTTGAGCCAGGGGTAGTAGGCGCTGGCGAAGTCGAGGAAGTTGATGCCCAGGCTGTCGCGGAATTTCGCGACCGGATCGCCAGGCGGGTACTCGCGCGGCTTGTCGCCGTTGTAGACGTCAAGAATGGCCACGCGGTTCTTCATCTCGTAGCCGCAGTGGTTCAGCATGGCCTGCTGAATGTCCTTGCAGGTGTTGGCGTCCTCGAAGCGCACGGCCTCAGGGGCCAGCACCATGGTGGGCTCCTGCTCCTTCTTCAAGGCATCGATGCCTTTTTGAAACAGCTCCGGGTCGAGCTCCTGCTTGTAGCTGCCGATGGACACCACATAGCAGCGGCCGCCGCCGTTCTGGAAGAAGTGCCGCAGGGCGCTGTAGAGGCCGAAGTCTCCGCCCTTGACACCTTTGACCTGGGCCAGCTTGTAGCCCTTCTTGCTGGTCGGCGTGTCGGGCTCACTCAAGGCCTGGAACTGCGCATTCAGCGGGTCGCTTTCCTCGCTCAGCTCGAAGCGTGGCTTCGGCGGGCCACCGAAGTACTGGTGGTACTCGGCCATGGAGCTGATCGGCCAGGGCCGCAGCGACAAGGGCGTGTTGTGGTTGTCGGCAAACTCGGTGTGGCCGACAAAGGCCGGCACCGCCGTGGCCACCTCGACCACGGAGTTGGGAAAGGCGTTCTTCTCGACGATATAGACGCCCGGCGTCTTCATTACAGCCATCTCGATTCTCCTGGTTGAGTCGTCATCGGGTGAGGAAGATTTCGGTCACCCATTGCGTGCTGCCGGCGCGTACTTCGCGTCGAAGGCTGCCTGGGGCACCATGGGGAAGCGCGTCCATCAGGACACGCGCGGGGGTGCTGCCGGCGTCGCTCAAGGCGACCCGGCGGCTGCTGCGCTCGGCCAGCGGCAAGGCCTCGGGGCTGCGGAACACCCAGGCGAGGCGTCCGTCCGGCAGGGTTTCCTGGGCGGCGTCGCGCTCGAAGCGCAGGGGGGCGCCGCCTTCGGAGAGGGAGGACAGGGCCGGACTCATGCTCAGCATCAGGTCATCGATCTGGCCGCTGGCACAGAGCTCGGCCCAGTCGCCCAGCAGCAGGTATTTCCATGGGCAGCGCCGTGTGGCGATGCGCAGCAGTTCGCGACGACCCAGGCCGGCGCACCAGGTCTCGCAGTCCTGGTCCAGGGCCGAATGGGGTGTCAGCGGCAGAAGCAGGTGGCGTGCTGCGTGTTCGTCGCTTGCCAGCGCGAACAGCGGCGCGCTGCCGTCCAGGCGCCAAGAGAGCAGGTAGTCGCAGCCCTCGTCGCGCTGCGCCTGCCAGAGCTGGGGCAGGGCGCTTTGAGCGCCGATCAAGCTGAGGCCGCCGGCGTCGCTGCGCAAGAGCAGGCCATGCTGCTTGCACAGATCGCGGGTGGCCTGGCTGGGCGTCAGGCTCAGACCCCTCAAGGCGCTGGCGCCGTAGTCATGTTGCAGGCCGACGCTCAGCAGCAGCTGGAACTGCTCCGCAGCACGCGGCTCGCGCAGGCGCTGGCGGCCATGATCGGTGGCGGCGACGCTGCTCAAGCTGAGGCTCATGACAGACCCCGCACATCGCTGACGCGGATCGGCGTGTCGCGGCCGACGATCTGCTCGCCGTCGACGCTGACCATGCGCACCCGGTAGAGCACCGAGGGCAGGTAGCGGCCGCTGTGGATGCCCCAAAGGCTGTGCATCTCCGAGCTGCTGAGGTTCTCGATGTTGAGAATCAGCCGTTCCAGCCGGGCATCGAGGTTGGGCGCATTGTGGTGATCGATGACCGGTGTGGCCTGAAAGTAGCCGATGGCGCCGGACAGGAACTTCAGCGCCTCGGGGTAGTTGGCGCCGCTGAAATTGGCCGCGCACATCATCAGCAGGTTCAGGAACACCGGCTCCTGCTGGCGCAGCTCGCTGCTCATGCCACGCGTGGGCGTGGCGCGATGGGCCATGGTGTCGCGTTCCACGCCGGCCAGAAAGATCACCAGCTTGTTGGCGACGATGGGCACCGCACTGCCGTTCTGCTCATGCAGATTCGACAGCACCGCCAGGTCCTCGCTGACCTGGAAACGCTGGCGCAGATGCTGGTTCAGCTGACCGGCAATCTGTGTCAGTGCGGCATCGATCATGGTGCGTCCAGGCCAGGCGGCGCCCTCATGGCACCGGTTCGAAGAAGGGTAGTGCCGCGGCTGCGGCGCCACCATCGGAGCGCAGCTGATTTGCCATCAGATTTTTGCCGATCGGGCAAACCCTGGCCTGGATGCGGGCAGGCGGGCAGCCATGGGGTCAGGTCTTGCCTGCTGCGGGTTTGTTCCTAGGAATTTTGCTGAGCATCAGGCTGCGAGCGCAGCCGTTGGAGCGGACGAATGGTGGGTTCTGACCCGCCCCGACCCGTTGCGTCAAGCCCGGCTGCGCATCACATCGAGCGTGCTCAGCCCTTCGCGCAGCGCAAAGCGCGTCAGCTCGGCGATGCCCTGGATTTGCAGCTTGGCAAACACATGCTCGCGATGGGTGGCCACAGTCTTGGCGCTGAGGTGCAGCTGGGAGGCAATCTCCTGGGCGGAGTAGCCTTCGGAAAACAGCTGCACCATTTCGCGCTCGCGCGGTGTCAGCCGGGCGGAGATCGAGTGGCTGTGGCCGGCTGACTCAGGCTCAGCCTCAGAGGCGGCGCGGTGCTGAAGCATCTCGCCCACCAGCTCACCGCTGAGGAAGAGCTGATTGGCCATCACGCGCCTGACGCCACGCGCGAGCTCGTCAAAAGAGTTTTCCTTGAGCACATAGCCGTTGGCGCCGGCTTCGAGGGCGGCCGCCACCTGCTGGGTCTCGGCATGCACGGACAAGCAGATCAGCTTGCAGGACAAAGGTTCGGCGCGAATGCGACGGATCGCCTCGATGCCATTCATGCGCGGCATGGCGACATCCAGAATCACCACATCGGGGTTGTGCGTGCGAGCCAGCCGGACCAGCTCCATGCCGTCGCGAGCTTGCGCCACGACCTCAATGTCGACTTCGCGTTCCAGCAGTGCCACCAAGCCTTCGCGAACCAGGTGATGGTCGTCGGCAATGATCACGCGAACTCTCATGATGAGCTCCAGGTGATGCGGGCTTGCACCTGGCTGGCCGCCTGGCGCCAGCGCAGGCGTGCACCGATGCTGTGCAAGCGGGTGTGCGTGAGGCTCAGGCCACGGCCGGAGGACATCCAGGTCTCGGCTCGTTCGCCGCCGCTGCCGCTGGCATTGCTGACGGTGATCGCCAGGCGGTTCGCGCAGGCAGACACACGCGCCTCGATCGCCCCGTCGCCGCCATGCTTGCAGGCATTGACCAGCAGCTCGCGCGTGGCGCTCAGCAGCACCTGATGGGTTTCGGGCTTCAGTTCAGGTACCACGCCCTCGTTCACAAAGTGCAGCTCGCGACTGCCTTCTTGCTCTTGCCTCAGTGTGTCCATGGCCACGCGCAGGGCAGCGGCCAAGTCCTGCCCTGCGCCTGCGGTGGGCAGGCCTTGGAGCAGCTGCCGCGAGGCCTGCAGAGCGAGGCGCACCGCGCTGCGTGCGCTGCTGAGCGCGCTGAGATCGCCGCGGCCTTGAGCCTCGTCGAGGCGAAGCAAGGCAAAGGCCAAAGATTGCGACAGCTCATCATGGAGATGACGTGCCAGCTCTGTCACCCTGGGACAGAACGGAGTCGGGCAGGTGGCCGTGGCGAGATGCGTCATTTCCGGTTCCCTGGTCAGAGGCGTGTTGCAAGAGCCGGCTGATGCTATGGCCTGCACTGACCTGGGGTCAATCTGTAAGCTATTGCGAAGCGCAGGGTGAGAGCCTCCTTTCGGCTTCGCTGGTGCGATCTCGATAGGCCCCTCAGCCAGCCAGCAAACCCCTCAGTACATAGGGAAGAATGCCGCCATGGCGGTAGTAGCTGACCTCGATCGGCGTGTCGATGCGAAGCAGCACTGTGCATATGCACACATCACCGCTGCTGCTGTGAATGCGCAGCTGCACCGGCCGCTGGGGAACCAGCTCGCCTTCGATCACGAGGTCGATCAACTCGTCGCCGCGCAGGCCCAGGCTTTGCCAGCTGTCGCCGGGCATGAACTGCAGGGGCAGCACGCCCATGCCGACGAGATTGGCGCGGTGGATGCGTTCGAAGGAGCGCGCCACTACGGCCTTGATGCCCAGCAGGGCCGTGCCCTTGGCGGCCCAATCGCGGCTGGAGCCGGTGCCGTACTCCTCGCCGGCGAAGACCACCGTGGGCACGCCGGCCTTCAGATAGCTCATGGCCGCGTCGTAGATAGGGTGTGTTTCGCCACTGGGTTGCAGCAGGGTCAGGCCGCCTTCGACGCGCTGGCCGTCAGGCCCTGGCGGCAGCATCAGGTTCTTGATGCGCACATTGGCAAAGGTGCCGCGCATCATCACCTCATGGTGCCCGCGCCGACTTCCGTAACTGTTGAAGTCCACGGCCTTGATACCTTGCTCCTGCAGATAGAGCCCGGCCGGTGAACTGGCCTTGATGGAACCCGCAGGCGAGATGTGGTCGGTGGTGATGGAGTCGCCGAACAAGGCCATGATGCGGGCGCCCTGGATGCTGGCCTGCCCGTCAGACACCTCGGGCGCCGGCAGGGCGAAGCCGGTGAAGAAAGGCGGCCGCGCGATATAGCTGCTGGCCGGCCAGTCGTAGCTGTCGCCCACGACGCCTTCGATCTGCTTCCAGAGCTTGCCCGGCTTGCTCTGGACCTGTTCGTAGTTGCGACGGAAGGCCTTGGGATTCATGGCCTGGCTGAGCAGGGCTTGCACCTCCTCGCTGTGCGGCCAGATGTCGCCCAGGAAGATGTCGCGGCCTTCGGCGTTGCGGCCCACCGGCTCGGTCATCAGGTCGACCTGCACATTGCCGGCCAAGGCATAGGCCAGCACCAGGGGCGGCGAGGCCAGGAAGTTGGCCTTGAGGTTGGGGTGGATGCGGGCCTCGAAATTGCGGTTGCCCGAGAGCACGGCGGCGCAGATCAGCTGATTGGCGATGATGGTGTCGTTGATCTCGGCCGTCAGGTCGCCGGCATTGCCGATGCAGGTGGTGCAGCCATAGGCCGCCACATTGAAGCCCAACTGCTCCAGATAGGGCAGCAGACCGGTCACTTGCAGGTACTCGGTGACGATGCGGGAGCCCGGCGCCAGCGAGGTCTTGATATGGGCCGGCACGCGCAGGCCGGCTTCCACGGCCTTCTTGGCCAGCAGACCGGCGGCCAGCATGACGCTGGGGTTGGAGGTGTTGGTGCAGGAGGTGATGGCGGCGATCAGCACATCGCCGTTGCGCAGGGCCAGGCCACTGCGGGTGGGGAAGCTCTGCGTGAGTTTCTCGGCCGGCTGGTTGAAGCCGCTGGCGCTGTCCGTCGAGCTGAAGAGTTCGGCAAAGCGCTGGCTCAGATGGGTGATTTCGATGCGATCCTGCGGCCGCTTGGGGCCGGCCAGCGAGGGCGTGACCTGGCCCAGATCGAGCTCGATGCGACGGGTGTATTCGATCTGCTGCAGCTGCGGCGAGGCCTCGGGCGTGCCCGGGATGCCGAACAGGCCCTGGGCGCGGAAGTAAGCCTCGAAGGCGGCGATCTCGCGGCCGGTTCGGCCGGTGCCGCGGAAGTAGTCCAGGGTCTTGTCGTCCACCGGGAAGAAGCCCATGGTGGCGCCGTACTCGGGCGCCATATTGGCGATGGTGGCGCGGTCAGGCACGCTCAGGCGGGCCACGCCGGGGCCGTAGAACTCGACGAACTGTCCGACCACTTTCTCGCGCCGCAGGATCTCGGTGACGCTGAGCACCAGGTCGGTGGCGGTGACGCCCTCGCGCAGCTCGCCGCGCAGCTCGAAGCCGACCACATCGGGCGTTAGCACATAGACCGGTTGGCCCAGCATGGCGGCTTCTGCCTCGATGCCGCCCACGCCCCAGCCGACCACGCCGATGCCGTTGATCATGGTGGTGTGGCTGTCGGTGCCGACCAGGCTGTCGGGGTAGTAGAGCTTGGCGCCATCGGCGTCCTTGGGGCCGCTCGTGTGCACGCCGCGTGCCAGGTACTCCAAATTCACCTGGTGGACGATGCCAAAGCCCGGCGGCACGACCCGGAAGGTGTCAAAGGCCTGCATGCCCCACTTCATGAACTGGTAGCGCTCGCGGTTGCGCTGGAATTCCAGCTTCATGTTCAGGTCCAGCGAATCGGCGCTGCCGTAGTGGTCGATCATGACCGAGTGGTCCACCACCAGGTCGACCGGCACCAGGGGCTCGATGTTCTTGGCCGGCAGGCCGAGGCCAGTGGCGACATCGCGCATGGCGGCCAGGTCGGCCAGCAAGGGCACGCCGGTGAAGTCTTGCAGCACCACGCGGGCGACAGGGAAGGGAATCTCCAGGCTGCGCGGCTCGGTCGACACCGGCTGCCACTGCGCCAACTGGGCGACATGCTCGGGCGTCACGCCCGGCTCGCCGCAGTGGCGCAGCAAGGACTCCAGCATGATGCGCAGGCTCACCGGCAGGCGATCGATCTGTGGGAATTGCTCGGCCAGGGCCGGCAGGGAGTAGAGCCGGCCGCTGCGCGCCTTGCCGAACTGGAAATGGCGCACCGTGCTGGCGAAGGGGTGGGCCGTTGCAGAGTGGACGTTCGGGTCAGATTCGGTCATCGCAGCCTCCTTGGGAAGATGGCTGGATTGTGGGCTCGATTGATGACAGGGCGCAGCGTCTTCAGTCTCTCCGTGCCTGGTGCGCTGGCGTACAGACGTCCGCCCGGGCCGCCGCCAAGCTGAGCCCATGAGCACAACTGCGTTTTTCCATAGCGACTCCGGCTGCGTGCGCTTCTGGGTCGAGGTTGCCGGCGTCGAGGTGGGTGCCAGCGTCAGCCGCGAGGCCTTGCATCACCGCTACCAGGCCCATCGGGTCGATGACGAGCCCCTGGCCACCTATCTGAGCCACATTCCCGAGCTGCAGGCCGCCGTGCACCGCCGTCTTGCCCTGGGCTCGCGGCCGCCGGTCCTGCTGCGCGAAGCCGACCTACGCGAGTTGCCGGCGCCCTGATTTCGCCGCTGTGCTGCGGTGTCTTGAACGACGCTTGCTGCTGCTGCTGCTGTCTCGTCGGCAGGCATTCGTTTTGCGCATAAGCAAGGTCGAAATGCTTGCTTCGCCGCAGGCCGCAGTCTTTCTACAGTGGGCTGATTCGCAAACCCTCGGCCTTCCCGCTGCCCCTGTCATGACCTTGTTTCGCCGTTCCTTCAACGCCCTGAGCCTGGCGGCTCTGGGCCTGCTGTCGATTCCTGCGCAGGCGCAGACGACCTTGCTCAATGTCTCTTACGACCCGACCCGCGAGCTCTACCAGGAGTTCAACGCGGCCTTTGCCAAGCAGTGGAAGGCCAAGACCGGCGAGACGGTCGCGGTCAAGCAGTCCCACGGCGGCTCGGGCAAGCAGGCGCGCTCGGTGATCGACGGCCTAGAGGCCGATGTCGTCACCTTGGCCCTGGCCTACGACATCGACGCCATGCACGACGCAGCCAAGCTGGTCCCGGTGGACTGGCAGAAGCGACTGCCCAACAACGCCAGCCCTTACACCTCGACCATCGTGTTCCTGGTGCGCAAGGGCAACCCCAAGCGCATCAACAACTGGCCGGATCTGGCTCGCAGCGGTGTGGATGTGATCACTCCCAACCCCAAGACCTCGGGCGGTGCCCGCTGGAACTATCTGGCCGCCTGGGGCTTTGCGCTCAAGCAGCCGGGCGGCAACGCCGAATCGGCCAAGACCTTCGTCAAGCGCGTCTATGCCAACACCAAGGTGCTGGACTCTGGCGCGCGCGGCTCCACCACCACCTTTGTCGAGCGCGGCATTGGTGATGTGCTGATCGCCTGGGAGAACGAGGCCTATCTGGCCGTCAAGGAACTGGGCCCGGACAAGTTCGAGATCGTCACCCCCAGCCTCTCGGTGCTGGCCGAGCCGCCGATTTCAGTGGTCGACAAGAACGTCGACAAGAAGGGCACCCGCAAGCAAGCCCAGGCTTATCTGGAGTATTTGTACAGCCCAGAAGGTCAGGAGATCGCTGCCAAGAACTACTACCGCCCGCGTGATGCCAAGGTGGCCGCCAAGTACGCCAAGCAGTTCGCCAAGGTCAATCTTTTCACTATCGACGAGCTCTTCGGCGGCTGGCGCACAGCCCAGAAGACCCACTTCGACGACGGCGGCGTGTTCGACCAGATTTTCACGCCGGGGCGTTGATCGGCTGAGGCCGTAGGCTGTTGTCGGCACGAAGCAGCCTTCTTGTTCTCTTTCGTGAGGCCCTGCAGTCCGGGCCGCCGCCGGGCTCATGGTTCCGGGGCCGGCCCTGCCGGGCCGACTGCCTTGCGCTGCTCGCGCCTCGGGGCTGGCGCATAACTCTCTTCACTCACTGCGTTCGTTTCGTTCAGACAGACGCGCCAAGTCAGAGCTTGAATCGCGCGGGTACGCGCGCGCCCCGAGCCGCTGCGCTGCTCAGCCCTTCACAAGTCGCCCAGCGGCGGCCCGAACTGCAGGGCGCTTGCATCGCGATCGATGTGCCCTTCGACGGTGGAACACGCCAAACTCGGAGGTGGCTCGGCCCGACGACGGGCGATTTGTGCGCGGCCGAGTGCGCAGCGGAGCGGCTCAAGCGCGTGTACCCACGCGCTTCAAGCACTGACTCGGCGCCACTGTCTGACCACAGTGAGCGCAGCGAACGGAGGGAGTTTGGCGCCGCTGAGCCGCGCAGTGAGCAGCGAGGGGAGTCGGCTCGCAGAGGCGACCCGGGCACCATGAGCACGGCGGCGGGCCGAGCGACCGCAGCGCGGCAAACCAGGCCAGCGAATTTCCGCTGTGTGCCGCAAGCAGTCCATCTCTTCAGGTGGATCTATCGGAAAGAAAAGACCCCGCCTGGGCTGCATGCCCAGGCGGGGTTTCGTCATGGTCGCAAGAACGCTCAGGCCAGGTTGCGCAGCTCTCGCAGGGCGACCGACAGCATGGCCAAGTCCACGCCCTTGGCTTCGCTGAGCTCGGCCAGCAGGCGTTGGGCGCGTTCCAGCGCGGCTTGGTTGCTTTGCTCCCAGGCGCTCAGCTTTTGCTCACCGGCATGGCTCAGCACATCGTGGGCGATCTGGCGTTGCAGGCCGGCCAGGTCGTCGCCGAGCGCGGCCTTGGCTTGCGTCTGCCAGTAGCTGTCGGTGGGCAGGGCGTCGATCTGCTGGCGCAGGCGGGCCAGGCCCAGGCGTTCGCCCAGGCTCGCATGCACATCGGCCACTTCGCCCAAGGGCTGTTGCGTCGCGTCGGCGATCTCGGCAATGTCCAGGGCTGCGAATAAGGCCTCGGCCGTGATCACGGCTTGCGCCAACTCGCTCGGCACACCGGCGGCCACCCAGGCTTCAGCGCGCGGCGACTGCAGGGCCTGGGCTTGCACCCGGGCACGCAAGGCATCTACGGCCGGCGTGAAGCGCTGGAACACCTGCTCCATGGGCTCGGCCAGGCGGCGTGAGCGCAGGAACCAAGTGGTGGCATGGCTGCCCAGGCGGCCCAGCTCATTGATCAGCTCGGCCTGCACCGCATCGGGCACCTTGTTGTCCAGGGCCTCGATCTGCAGCCACAGGGGCACGAAGCCGAAGACCTCGCGGGTGGCCAGGTAGGCGCGCACGATCTGCGCGGGCTTGGCACCGGTCGACTCGCTCAGGCGGTGCACAAAGGTCGCGCCCACGCGGTTGAGCATGCTGTTCAGCACATGGGTGACGATGATTTCGCGCTTGAGCGGGTGGCGCGGAATCAGGGCCGCGAACTTCTCGCGCAGCAGGGGCGGGAAGTAGCGCGCCAGGGCGCTGCCGATCCAGGCGTCCTCGGGCAGGTCCGAACTCATCAGCTGATCGGACAGCCACATCTTGCTGTAGGCCAGCAGGACGGCCATTTCCGGGCTGGTCAGGCCGATGCCGCGGGCCTTGCGTTCCTTGATCTCGTCGTCGGTGGGCAGGAACTCGATGGCGCGGTTGAGCTGACCATTGCGCTCCAGATAGCGGATGAAGCGCGCCTGAGAGTCGATCAGGCTGACGCCCTGACGGCCGGCGATGGACAGCGCTTGCGTCTGGAAGTAGTTGTCGCGCAGCACCAATGCGGCGACATCGTCCGTCATCTGCGGCAGCAGGGCATTGCGCTGCTTGGCCGTCATCTCGCCGTCGCCGGTGGCCAGGCCCAGCAAGATCTTGATGTTGACCTCATGGTCCGAGGTGTCCACGCCGGCCGAGTTGTCGATCGCGTCGGTGTTGATGCGCACACCGTGCAGCGCCGCTTCGACCCGGCCGCGTTGGGTGCAGCCCAGATTGCCACCTTCGGCCACCACCTTGCAGCGCAAGTCGGCGCCGTTGATGCGCAAGGCATCGTTGGCGCGGTCGCCGACATCGGCATGGCTCTCGCCGCTGCTCTTGATGTAGGTGCCGATGCCGCCGTTGTAAAGCAGGTCCACGGGCGCCTTGAGGATGGCGCTGAGCAGCTCGGTGGGCGCCAGGCGCTCGGCCTCGATGCCCAGCACGGCGCGCGCCTGCGGCGAGATCGGGATCGACTTTTCCGAGCGAGCCCAGACACCGCCGCCGTCCGAGATCAGGCTGGCGTCGTAGTCGGCCCAGCTGGAGCGCGGCAGCTTGAACAGGCGGTCGCGTTCGGCAAAGCTCTTGGCCGCATCGGGATTGGGGTCGATGAAGACATGGCGGTGGTCAAAGGCGGCCACCAGGCGGATGTGCGGCGACAGCAGCATGCCGTTGCCAAACACATCGCCCGACATATCGCCCACGCCGACCACGGTGAACTCCTGGCTCTGTGTGTCCAGGCCCATCTCGCGGAAATGGCGCTTGACCGATTCCCAGGCGCCGCGGGCGGTGATGCCCATGGCCTTGTGGTCATAGCCGATCGAGCCGCCCGAGGCAAAGGCGTCGCCCAGCCAGTGGCCGTACTCGGCGCTGACGGCGTTGGCGTAGTCGGAGAAGGTGGCCGTGCCCTTGTCGGCGGCAACCACGAGGTAAGGGTCGTCCTCATCCATGCGCAGCACTTGCGGTGGTGGCACGACCTGACCCCCGGCGTAGTTGTCGGTCAGGTCCAGCAGGGCGCGCAGATAGTCCTGGTAGCAGGCCACGCCTTCCTTCATGAAGGCCTCGCGGTCGCTGGACGGCGGTGCCTTCTTCAGCACAAAGCCGCCCTTGCTGCCCACCGGCACGATGACGGTGTTCTTGACCATCTGCGCCTTCACCAGGCCCAGCACCTCGGTGCGGAAGTCTTCCGGCCGGTCAGACCAGCGCAGGCCGCCCCGGGCGACTTTGCCGCCGCGCAGGTGGATGCCTTCAAAGCGCGGCGAGTAGGCAAAGATTTCGTACAGCGGCCGTGGCTCGGGCAGGCCCGGCACCTTGGCCGAGTCCAGCTTGAAGCTGACGAAGCTGCGGCGTGCGCCCGGCGCGCCCGAGTGGCCGATGCCGGTGCGCCAGAAATTGGTGCGCAGCGTGGCCAGGATCAGGGCCAGCAGCTGGCGCAGCACGCGGTCTTCCTGCAGATTGGAGACCTTCTCGAGTGCCTTCTCGATGCCGTTGACCTGGGCGCTGGCGCCTGCGGCGTCATGTGCGGCCGGGTCGAAGCGCAGCTTGAACAGGCCCACCAGCATGCGGGCGATGCGCGGGTGCGAGGCCAGGGTGGCCTCGATGCTGGCTTGCGAGAGCGCAAAGCCAATCTGACGCAGGTATTTGGCATAGGCGCGCAGCACCACGATCTCGTCGCTGGCCAGCCCTGCGCGAAGCACCAGGCGGTTGAAGTCGTCGTTCTCGACTTCGCCACGGAAGACCCGGGCGAAGGTGTCCTCAAACAGCTTGGACAGGGCCTCGGGGTCGATCTCGTCGGACACCGCAGCCTGCAGCTGGAAGTCGTGCAGGGACACGCTGTCGGCGCCGTCGCCGGCGTCGGCGGACGCGGCGTCAGCGATGCGGTGGTTGTGCTCGCCCAGCACGCGCACGCCCATGTGTTCCAGCATGGGCAGGCTGTCGGACAGCACCACGGCGCCGCCGCGGCGGTAGACCTTGAAGCCCAGGCTGCCGGCCTCGCCACCCAGGGGGCGATACAGGGCCAGGGCCAGGGGGTTGTCGCCATTGAGGCCGGCGATCTTCAGCACATCGGGCACGGCGGCGCGGGCGCTGACGCGCTCGCGGTAGCCGGCCGGGAAACCTGCGCCCCAGCGTTTGAAGAGCTCCAGGCCACGGGCTTCGCCTTCGGCGTCGATCAGGGCGTCGCGCAGATCGTCGTCCCAGCGGCGGGCCGCGGCGGTCAGCTTGGCCTCGATGTCACGGCGCTCGTACAGCGGCACCTGGCCCGGTGTGGTACGCACGGTGAAGTGGATGCGGGCCAGCACGGCGTCGCTGAGCTGCACATCGAACTCGGCACTGGTGCCGCTGAAGACCTGCATCAGGATGCGCTGGAACTTGATGCGCATGTCCGTGGAATAGGCCTCGCGCGGCACATAGACCAGGCAGCTGAAGAAGCGCTCGAAGGGGTCGCGGCAAACGAACAGGCGCAGGCGCTGGCGTTCGCCCAGGGCCAGGATGCCCAGGGCGGTTTCGTAGAGCTCGTCGTCGGAGATCTGGTAGAGGTCGTCGCGCGGGTAGGTCTCCAGGATGTGCTGCAAGGCCTTGGCCAAATGGCCGCCCGGCGGCAGGCCCGCGCGCGTGGTGATGGCGCCGACACGGCTGCGCAGGATGGGCGTTTCCGACACCCGTGCACTGTAGGCGGTGGAGGTGAAGAGGCCGATGAAGCGGTGCTCGCCGATCACCTCGCCGGCGGCGTTGTAGCGCTTGACGCCGACGTAATCGGTGTAGCCGGCGCGGTGCACGGTGGAGCGGGTGTTGGCCTTGGTGACCATGACGGTCGGTTCGGGCGCGCGTGCCATGGCGCGGGCATTGGCCGGCAGCAGCGAGAAACTGCTGGAGAGCTTTTCCTCGGCAGTCTCGCGCAGCAGGCCCAGGCCGCTGCCGGGCTGCAGGCTCAGCGCTTCCTTGCCTTCATCGAAGACCAGGTCGTGGCAGCGGTAGCCGAGCAGGGTCATGTGGTCGTCGGCCAGCCAGTCCAGGAAGGCCACGCTTTCCTGAATATGGGCGGCGCGCAGGCTGGCCGGTGCCACCCGCACTTCGTCGATGACCTGGCGCAGGCGCGCCACCATGGGCTTCCAGTCTTCCACGGCGGTGCGCACATCGGCCAGCACACGCTCGAGGCCTGCCACCAGTTCCTGGCGCTGCTGCACGTCGATGATGCGGTCCACCTCGATGTGCATCCAGGACTCACGGGCTCCGCCGGTCTCGCCCTCGCGGCGCGGACCGATGGCCTTGAGCTGGCCCTGGCTGTCGCGCTCGACGGCAAAGATGGGGTGGATGATCAGGTGCAGGGTCAGGCCTTGCCGGTTGATCTCCATGGTCGTGGTGTCGACCAGAAACGGCATGTCGTCGTTGACGATGTCGATGACCGAATGGCGCGAGGCCCAGCCATGTTCGGCGACCGAGGGGCTCTGCACCCTCACCAGGGTCTGGCCGGGCAGGCGCTTGGCGCCGAACTGCAAGTGCGAAAGCAGGGCGCCGAGCAGGTCCTCGGGCGTGCGGGCCAGCAGGTCTTCGGGGTCGAGGCGGGCGAAATACTCGCGGCCGAAACTCTCGATCAAGCCCTTTTGCTCGGCGGCCAGCGGGCGGCTGGCGGCCAGGGCCAGCACGGTGTCGATGCGTTCGCTTTGCAGCGCTTCTTGGGGGTCGGTCATTGCTCTTGTCTCCTTGGAAGGATGCTTGTGTGTCCAGTGTGCCTGGGCATTGCGACAGCCATTTAACCAGCAAGCGAGGCTTCTCGGTTTGAGAAGACGCAGGGTCAGGCCTTGCCGGCTCAGACGGACTTCAGGGTTTTCGGCGTCTCGCTGGAAAACTGCAGGCCAGCCAGCCAGTCGCTGACCTTGCGCTCCAGCAGCTCCAGGGGCAGGGCGCCGCTGTCCAGCAGCATGTCGTGGAAGGCACGCAGATCGAAGCCTTCGCCCAGTGCCCGCTCGGCCCGGGCGCGCAGGGCCAGCATGTGCAGCTGGCCGATCTTGTAGGACAGGGCCTGGCCGGGCCAGCCGATGTAGCGGTCCACCTCGTTGACGATGTCCAGCTCGCTCTTGGGCGCATGGTGGCGGAAGTAGTCGATCGCCTGCTCGCGGCTCCAGCCCATGGCATGCAGGCCGGTGTCCAGCACCAGGCGCACGGCGCGCCACATGTCGTAGCTGAGCTGTCCGAAGCGCGAGTAGGGGTCTTGGTAGAGCCCCAGCTCATAGCCCAGGCGCTCGCTGTAAAGCGCCCAGCCTTCCAGGTAGGCGTTGTAGCCGGCGAAGCGGCGGAACTTGGGCAGCTCACCCAGCTCCTGGGCCAGGGCCAGTTGCAGGTGATGGCCTGGCATGGCCTCGTGGCTGGTCAGCACCTCGATCTCGAACTTGGGCCGCATCTCGGGCCGGTAAAGGTTCACGTAGTAGTAGCCGGCGCGGCGGCCGTCATCGGACGGGGCGCTGTAGTAAGCGGCCGTGGTGTTGGGCGCGCTGCTCATGGGAATCGGCCGCACACCGTACGGCATGCGCGGCAGCTTGCCGAAGAGCTTGGGCAGTTCGGGCTCGATCTTTTTGGCCGCCATCACATAGGCGCAGAAGAGCTCGTCTTCGCTCTGGCAGTAGTGGCGCGGGTCGCTGCGCAGCTGCTCGAAGAACTCAGGCTGGCTGCCCTCGAAACCCAGCTCGTCCATCACCGCCTGCATCTCGGCCTGGATGCGCGCCACCTCGGCCAGGCCGATGGCGTGGATGTCCTCGGCACTCAGCGTGGTGCTGGTGTGGAAGGCGATGCGGTTGGCGTAGTAGGCCTCGCCGTCCGGGCTGTCCCAGATGCCCACGCTCTCGCGGCAGGCGGGCAGATAGCGCTCGGCAAACAGGCGGCGAAAGCGCTGGTAAGCCGGCAGCACGGCCTCGGCGATCACCTGGCGCGCTTCGGCCTGCAGGGCCTCGGCCTCCTCGGGTGCGATGCGTGCGGGCAGCTGGCGGAATGCGCTGAAGAAGGGGCTCAGCTCGGGTTCGCTGACGCATTGGCCGTCCAGCTGGGGCAGCACCCGCTCCATCAAGAGGCGCGGCTGAGTGCGGCCGCTGGCGGCGGCGCGCTCCAGCAGCTCGCCGTACTGCTGCAGATAGTCGGGCAGGCCGCGCAGGCGCTGCAGCCAGACCTCGAAGTCGGCCGCCGTGTCCAGCGGCATCAGCTCGGCCACTTCGTTGAGGGCCTGCGGCCCTTCGCGGGCGGAGATCGCCCAGGCGAGTGGCTGGAAGGGCAGGACATCGAGCCGGGCGCGCAGTTCATGGCGGAACAGCTGGGCGTTGAGCCGTTCGCTGTCGGGCAGACCGGCCGTCTCAATGGCATCGAGCTCGGCCAGGGCCGCGCGGTTGTCGGCCTCGCTGCGCGCCTGCGCCTCCTCGGACAGATCGGGCCAGAGCGCGTTGTAGCGCGGGTCGCCGATATAGCTGGCCTGCAGCGGATTCTCGGCCAACTCGCGTTCCCAGCAGCGCTCGAACAGGGCGTGCAGGCGTTCTTGCAAGAGGGCGGTGTTGCTGGGCGTGTTGGGCATGACGGGGCGGGCATGGCGTTGCGATGCGGCATCGTATGCCAGGCCCGCGCTGCGCCTGGCTTGCAGAACTTTGCAAAGCAGACAAAGAGTCGGGGCCGTCCCGGCCCGATGATGGGCGCCTGAACCCGGCTGGTCGCAGGAGTGCTTTGCAGATGATCACGAGACGAACTGGATTGAGCGGCGGCATGATGGCGCTGAGTGGCCTGGGCGGACTTTTGGGCGGGCAGGGGCCAGCCCTGGCCCAGCCCCAGAGGCCTGCTGCCGGCCCCATGAGCGCAGAAGAGCGCGCCTGGCATGCCTTGTCGCGCCTGAGCTATGGGCCGCGTTCGGCCGAGCTGCAGGACCTACAGCGTCTGGGCCCCCAGGCCTGGCTCGAGCAATTCCTGGCCAGCCAGCTGCGTGGAAGCGCCGGGGGTCAGGTCTTGCCCGAGGCCGTCTTGACCCGGCTCCAGGGGTTGGAGACCCTGGGGCTGAGTCAGGCGCAGCTCTTGGATCGTTACCAAGAAGCAAGGCGACTTGCTCGCTTGCAAGCTGCGGCTTCGGCCGGCAGCGCGCCCGCAGCCGAGCAGACGTCCCGCCGCGAGTTGGTCCGCCCCATCCTGGCGCAGGCGGCCGAGCAACGCCTGCTGCGCGCCCTGCACAGCTCGGCCCAGCTGGAAGAGCAGTTGCTGGAGTTCTGGTTCAACCACTTCAATGTCTTCGCCGGCAAGGGCCCGGTGGCGGCCCTGGTGGGCAGCTATGAGCGCGAGGCGATACGCCCGCATCTCTGGGGCCGCTTCCGCCAGATGCTGGGGGCCACGGCCAAGCACCCGGCCATGCTGTTCTACCTGGACAACGCCCAGAGCGTCGCACCGGGCTTCCGCCCGCCCGCTCGTCTGGGCGATGAACAGGCGGCTCGGCCGCGCGGGCTCAATGAAAACTATGCCCGCGAGCTGATGGAGCTGCACACCCTGGGCGTGGACGGTGGCTACAGCCAGGCGGACGTCACCGAGCTGGCGCGCATGCTGACCGGCTGGACGGTCGATGTGCGTGGGCCGCAAGGGCGAGGCTCGGGCGAGCTGTTCGAGTTCGCCGCACGCCGCCATGACACCGGCCCCAAGCAGTGGTTGGGCCGGCCGGTCACGGCGCACGGCCAGGCCGAGGGCAAATGGGCGCTCGATGTGCTGGCCAGCCATCCGGCCACCGCCCGCCATCTGAGCCGCAAGCTGGCCCAGGCCTTTGTGGCCGACGAGCCGCCCGAAGCCTTGGTCGCCGAGCTCAGCGCCAAGTTCCTGAGCAGCGGCGGCGATCTGCGGGCCTGGGTGCAGACCTTGCTGAGCAGCGAGCATTTCTGGCAGCGCGAACATCTGCACAGCAAGTTCAAGACTCCCTATCAGTTCCTGCTCTCGACCCTGCGCGTGCTCGACGCGCAGCCGCAGGATGTGCAGCCCCTGCTTGGCGCGCTGGCCCAGGCCGGCATGCCGCTGTACGGTGCGGCCACGCCGGACGGCTACAAGAATGTCGCCTCGGCCTGGTTGAATCCGGAGGCCCTGTCCCAGCGCATCCAGTGGCTGAGCCGCTTGAACGAACGCACGGCCGGCGTGGACCGTTCGGCGCGGCGCGGCCCGGCTTTGCTGCGCAGCCTGGGCCCCTGGCTTGGTGAAGCCACACGCACCGTGGTCGCGGCCGAGCCGGCCGAGATGCAGCTGGCCTTGTTGCTGGGCAGCCCGGACTTCATGCGCCGCTGAACGCGCCTCTCGATTCACTCGCCATCTTCAGGAGTTGCTGTCCATGACCATGTCCATGCTTTCACGTCGTCGCTGGGTCTTGAATCACGGTCTGGCCGGTCTGGCCCTGGGCTTGCCCACCTGGGCCCAAGCCGGGCCGGGGCAGGGGCCGTGGCAGGGCAGGGCCGCGCCGCGACGCAAACTGGTGGTGATCCTGCTGCGCGGCGCGGTGGACGGGCTGAGCGTGCTGGCGCCCTGGGGCGACCCCGCGTATGCCGCGGCGCGGCCCAGTCTGGCCTTGGCCAAGCCCGGCGCGGAAGGCGGTGCGCTGCGTCTGGATTCGCTGTTTGGTCTGCATCCGGCCCTGGCGCGCCTGATGCCGCTCTGGACACAGGGCAGCATGAGCTTTGTGCACGCCAGCGGCTCACCCGACCCGACACGCTCGCATTTCGATGCGCAGGACTATCTCGAGGCCGGCACGCCCGGCCGCAAGAGCACGCCGGACGGCTGGATGAACCGCCTGGTCGCCCAACTGCCCGGCAGCGCCGGCCCGACCCGGGCGCTGAATATGGGCACCACGCCGCCGCGCATCCTGGCCGGGCCGGCGGCCGTGGCCACACTGGGTCTGGGTCCGCGCGCGCTTGAGCGCAAAGCCATTGACCAGCCGGCTTTGCAAGCCGGTCTGGCCAAGCTCTATGCCGGTGACCCGAGCCTGGCGCGCACCTTTCAGAACACCACCGAGGGGCGCAGCCAGATGCAGCGCAGCCTGGCGAGCGATAGCGAGCCTGCCATGGCGGCCTCGGCTTCGGCCATGACATCGCCCGCGCCCAGTGCCGAGAGCGCCGACCGCGGTGCCGCTTCGGCCCGCAGCTTTGCCGCCGACGCCCGGCGCCTGGGTCAGCTGGTCGGCCGCGACCCACAGACCCAGCTGGCCTTCACCTCGGTCGGCGGCTGGGACACCCATGTCAACCAGGGCGCCGCCCAGGGCCAATTGGCCAACAAGCTGGCCAGCCTGGCCGAGGGCCTGGAGGCGCTGGCCCAAGGCCTGGGCGAGAGCTGGCGCGACACCGTGGTTGTGGTGCTCAGCGAGTTCGGCCGCACCGTGCGCGAGAACGGCACCGGCGGCACCGACCACGGCCGCGGCAACGTCATGTGGCTGCTGGGCGGTGCTGTGGCGGGTGGCCAGGTGCTGGGCGAATGGCCGGGCTTGGAGACGTCAGCCCTGGCCGAGGGCCGCGATCTGGCAGTGACCACCGATTTCCGCGCCGTGCTGGCGCCCGTGCTGCAGCGCCATCTGGGTGTGTCGGACGCCGGCCTGGCGCAGGTGTTTCCGAACGGGTCTGAGGCCTGGGCTGGCAAGCCCTTGGCCCTGCTGAGGGCTTGAGGGGAACGAGTCGGCTGTTCACTCCCCGGACCGCATCTGGCGGGCCAGCAGGCCGGCAGCGGGTGCATCGGATTGCGCTTGAATTCCGCGTCATGTTCCTGCAGGGCTCGGCGTGTCAGCGACGATCAAGATGGCTGCGGGCACGCAAGCCTCTGTATTCAACAGCTTCTCTGCGGCGCTGGCTGGGGTGCGTCTGTGACAATTGTTGGAAAGGCGGTGCGGCGGGGCCGCTTGCATGAAGGACAAGGCGAACGATGAACGCAGGCGGTGCACTGGGTGCGGGGGGCGATGTGGCAGAGCCGAGTGAGCGGAATGAAGGCGTACACCGGGCGCGGCGGCGGCTGCTGAAGCTCGGTTCGGTGGCGGGCCTGGGCCTGAGCCAAGGTCTGGGTTTGAGCAGGCCGGCCGCTGCCGCGGGTCTGCTGCGGGTGCGCCATGAGTTGCCGCTGGAGGACGACGGTTCGATGTCCTACAGCCTGGCCGTGCTCAACCTGCTGCTCGGCAAGACCGAAGCCAGCCATGGCCCCTACCAGTTGGAGACCATGCCACCGCGCGACAACCTCACGCAAAGTCGGCAGATGCTGGATCTGCGCATCGGCACGCTCGATGTCATGGCCACCATGACTTCCAAGGCGCGCGAGGCCGACGGCATTCCGGTTCACACCTGCATGCGGCGCGGTCTCAATGGTTTGCGCCTGCCGATTGCGCTGGCCAGCCGTCGCCGCGAGCTGGAGGCGGTGCGAGACGTGGAAGTGGCCCGGCGCCTGCGCATCGGCCAGGTCGCGCACTGGCCCGACGCCGCGGTGCTCAAGTCCAATGGCTGGAACATGCTGCCGATTCCGCGCCTGCGCGTGTTCGAAGGCATGTTGCAGCGCGAGCGCTTTGATCTGTTCGCGTTGGCAGCCGATGAGGCTTACGGCATCGTCAATGCGCTACCGGGTCTGGTGGTGCTGAGCGACTGGTTGATCGCCTATCCCTCGACCTACAGCTTCATCGTCAACCACGCCCGGCCCGAACTGGCCGAGCGCCTGCGCCAGGGTTGGCGCATCGTGCAAGCCGATGGCAGCTTCGAGGCCCTGCATGAGAAATTCAATGGTGCGGAATTGGCCCAGGCCCGACTGGCGTCGCGGCACTGGTTCCATCTGTCCAATCCGGAGTTGCCCCTGGCAGCCTTGCGTCAAGACGGCCGGCTCTGGCATCCGCTGGTGAGGCAGCGGGTGATTGCGCCGCTGCTGCGCTGAGCGCGCAGCGGCTTGCTGAGCCGGCTGCCGCCGGCGCTGCTCACTCGAAACGATCCAGCACTGCGCCTGAGCTGGCGCTGGAGGCGTTCTTGGCGAACTTGGCCAGCACACCACGGGTGTAGCGCGGCGCGGGCTTGACCCAGGCGGCCTTGCGGCGGGCCAGCTCGGCCTCGTCGACATGCAGCTCCAGCTTCAGCTCGTGCGCGTCGATGGTGATGCGGTCACCCTCGTGCACCAGGGCGATCACGCCGCCCTCGTAGGCCTCGGGTGCCACATGGCCGACCACCATGCCCCAGGTGCCGCCGGAGAAGCGGCCGTCGGTGATCAGACCCACGCTTTCGCCCAGGCCCTGGCCGATCAGGGCGCCGGTGGGGGCGAGCATTTCGGGCATGCCGGGGCCGCCCTTGGGCCCGAGGTAGCGCAAGACCATGATGTCGCCGGCCGCGATCTTGCCGGCCATGATGGCGGCCAGGGCCGACTGCTCGTCCTCGAACACGCGGGCTGGGCCGGTCATCACCGGGCTCTTCAGGCCAGTGATCTTGGCCACGCAGCCTTCGGGTGAGAGGTTGCCGCGCAGGATGGCCAGGTGGCCTTGTGCGTACATGGGCTGGTCCACCCGGCGGATGACCTCTTGGGTGGTCGAGAGCTCGGGCACTTCGGCCAGGTTCTCGGCCACGGTCTTGCCGGTGATGGTGATGCAGTCGCCGTGCAGCAGGCCAGCTTGCAGCAGCACCTTCATCACGGCGGGAATGCCGCCGGCCTTGTGCAGGTCCACGGCCAGGAAGCGGCCGCTGGGCTTGAGGTCGCAGAGCACCGGGATCTTCTTGCGCATGCGTTCGAAGTCGTCGATGGTCCAGTCCACCTCGGCCGCGTGCGCAATCGCCAGGAAGTGCAAGACGGCGTTGGTGGAGCCGCCGGTGGCCATGATCACGGCCACGGCGTTCTCGATGGCCTTCTTGGTGACGATGTCGCGCGGCTTGAGGTCGGCCTTGACCGCCTCGACCAGCACGGCGGCGGCCTTCTTGGTGTTCTCGACCACCTCGTCTTCGACGTTGGACATCGACGAGGAGTAGGGTAGGGACATGCCCAGGGCCTCGAAGGCCGAACTCATGGTGTTGGCGGTGTACATGCCGCCGCAGGAGCCGCTGCCGGGGATGGCGCGCTTCTCGATCTGGCAGAAGTCTTCCTCGCTCATCTTGCCGGCGCTGAATTGGCCCACGGCTTCGAAGACCGAGACGATGTTCAGGTCCTGGCCCTTGTAGTGGCCGGGCTTGATGGTGCCGCCGTAAATGTAGATGGCCGGCACATTGGCGCGCAGCATGCCCATCATGCCGCCGGGCATGTTCTTGTCGCAGCCGCCGATCACCATCACGCCGTCGAGCCACTGGCCGCCGACGCAGGTTTCCACGCAGTCGGCGATCACCTCGCGCGAGACCAGGCTGTACTTCATGCCCTCGGTGCCCATGGCCATGCCGTCACTGATGGTGGGTGTGCCGAAGATCTGCGGGTTGGCGCCGGCTTCTTTCAGGCCGATCACGGCCGCGTCGGCCAGCTTCTGCAGGCCCGAATTGCAGGGCGTGATGGTCGAGTGGCCGTTGGCCACGCCGATCATGGGCTTGCCGAAATCCGTCTCCTGATAGCCCATGCCGTAGTACATGGAACGATTGGGTGCGCGGGCCACGCCTTCCGTGATGTTTTTGGAGCGGCGGTCAAAGCGGATGGGCTGGCTGTCTTGGCTCATGGTGCGTGGGTCTCCTGCTGGGGTGGCTTCAGTATCTCGGACGGTCGACTTGTTTTCAAATATATTATTCAGATTGAATTGATACGTTGGATGAATCAATGAGCCTGGATCTGCGCAGCCTGCGCCAGTTTGTTGCCGTGGCCGAAGAGCTGCATTTCGGCCGCGCCGCCGAGCGCCTGCACATGACCCAGCCGCCGCTGACCCAGGCCATCCAGAAGCTGGAGGCCGAGCTGGGGGCGAGCCTGTTTGCTCGCAGCAGTCGTTCGGTGGTCTTGAGTCCGGCCGGTTCGGCCCTGCTGCCGGTGGCGCAAGCTTTGCTGGCTCAGGCCGCTGATTTGCCAGCCCTGGCCCAGGCGGCGGCTCGCGGCAGCGCAGGGCGTTTGCGCCTGGCTTTCGTCTCCACCGTGGGCTATGGCGAGCTGCCTCGCTGGCTCAAGGGCTTTCGCGAGCAGGTGCCCGACGTGGCGCTGAGCCTGCGCGAGGCCACGCTTGATGTTCAGCTGCAGGCCTTCGATGCCGGCGAGATCGATGCCGGTTTTGTGCTCCATGCCCTAGGCGCGGTGCCGCCAGGTTTCGAGTCGCTGCAGGTCGCAGACGAGCCCCTGCTGCTGGCCTTGAGTGCCGATTCGCCGCTGGCCCGCCGCGAGCAGCTGCCGCTGGCCGAGGTGCTGGACCAGCCCTTGGTGATGTTTCCGCGCGCCATCGCGCCCTCGCTCTTCGATGCCATCGTCGCGGTCTACCGGGCGCAGGCTTGCGAGCCGCGCATCGAGCAGGAGGCCATACAGATGCAGACCATCGTCAACCTGGTCTCGGCCGGCATTGGCGCGGCCTGGGTACCAGCCAGCATGCAGGGCTTTCAGCGCCCGGGCGTGGTCTACCGTGCCGTGCAGGAGCCGGCCGGCCTGCAGCCGCCGCTGCCGCGCGGCGAGACCCGGCTGATCTGGCGGCGTGACGCGGCTCCGGCCGTCTGGCGATTCGTCGAGCATGTGGCGGCTCAGCTGCCTGTTGGCCTGCCGCCGCAGCAAGTGTCGAAAGCCACCTCCAGGCCTCGGTGAATACCCCGCCAACCACGGCCTCTCCCGCTCGTTCTAATGCGCAGGCCCCAACAGGAGAGACCCCCGTGAAGCGTGTGAAGACTGTTCGATATGGCGTGCTGGCCCTGAGCCTGGGACTCAGCCTCGGGCTTGCCCAGGCCGAAGTACTGAAAGACCCGCAGTGGCGCGACTGGCTGGAGGCCGGCAAGAGCAGCGAGTTGGAGCAGGCCGCTCAGGCCCGGCTCAAGGCTGAGCCCGAAGACAGCCAGGCCGTGCTGGCTCTGGGCCTGCTGGCCCTGGAGGCGGGCGACCCCAAGCGCGTGGAGTCGGCCATCAAGCCGGTGCAAGCCTGCGCCGATCGTCAGCCGGCCCAGGCCGCATGCTTGTATGTGCTGGGCTCGCTGCAGGGCGTGCAGGCCATGAGCGGCGGCATGATGAAAGCCATCAGCCTCAGCGGCAAGATCAAGGACAACCTCAGCCGTGCGGTCGAGCTGGACCCGCTGCTTTTTGATGCGCGCGACGCTCTGCAGCAGTTCTATCTGATGGCGCCCGGCATTGCTGGCGGCAGCGTCAGCAAAGCCCGCGACTTGGCGGCCGCCGCTCAGGCCCGCCAGCCCGAGCATGCCAAGCTGCTGCGTGCCCGCGTGGAGATCAAGGAAGAACGCTGGGCCGAGGCCGAGCGCGAGCTCAGCGCCATCAAAGCCGGCGAGGACAAGGACTTGCTCAGCGGCCAGCGCGCCGGTCTCTACCAACTGGCTATCCAGCTGTTCTCTGAGAAGCAATACGCCAAAGCCAAGCCTCTTTTTGAGCGCCTGCAGCGCGACTTCCCGGCCCATGCGGCCGGCCATTACGGCATGGGCCGTCTGCTCGGCGAAACGGGCCAGATCGACGAAGCCATCAAGTCCTTGGAACGAGCCCGCACGGCCGAAGGTGCCGACCGCTATCCCGTCGACCATCGCCTCGGCTTTGCCCTGCTGGCCAAGGGCGACAAGGCCCAGGGCAAGACGGTGCTGGAGCGTTTTCTTGGCAACAAGAAAGCCAATCCGCGCAACCAGGACGAGGTGCGCAAGCGCCTGGCCGAACTCGGCTGATCAGAGCCGCGCTCAGCGCGGCAAGGCTTGCGCCGCGGCCAGGCCGGCTCTGGCTGCTTGGTTGGCCGGGAAGGCCTGCAAGTCGGCTTCAAAGGCGGCGATGGCGGCTGCCCGCTCCCGGGTGCGCAAGAGCATCTGACCCAACCAGCGCTGGGCGCTGGCAGCCCAGAGCGGCGGCTCGCTGGGGCTCATATCGGCTTCCCGGCGCAGCGCTTCGCGCAGCGTGGCCAATGCTGCCGAGGCGTCGCCTCGTCCCCAGGCCTGCTCGGCTTGCAAAGGCGCCAGCAGCAGGGTGGCAAAGGCGACCCGGGCCGGTTTGCGCTCCTGGCCGCTGCGCGCCTCTTCTTCGAGATGGCGCTCCAGCAGTGCCACATCGGCGCGCGCGTCAGCCAGCAGGCCCAGACGCAGGCGAGCTAGGCCGCGGGCATGGGCCAACAGGGGCGGGCTGACACCGTCGCTCTTCGGGCGGGCGAGGATGTCACGCCAACGCTCGAAATGCACCAGGGTCAACCAGGGCAGGCCGCGCAGAAAGTCACCCCATTCGCCGTCTGGCGCTTCGGCCGCCAGCTGCTCGGCCATGGCCAGGGCGATGGGGAAGTCGCCGCCGAGCTGGGCGGCGATCCACAGAAAGCGTTGGTTGTGCGGGTTCCAGTTGACGCCAGGGCTGAAGCCTTGCGTCTGCAGCTGCCGGTCCAGCTGGGCCTGCGCCGCCAGCCCCCGCTGGTTGGCCTGCACGGCTTCCTCATAACGCCCCAGCTTGTTGAGCAGATGTGAGCTCATGTGTTGCAGATGAGGCGATGCCGGGGCTAGATGCTGCAGGTTCTGCACCGCGTTGATGGCGCGTGGCGCGTCGGCGCTCGAGTCGGCGGCATGGCTCAGGTAGTGGATCAGTCCCGTGTGCTGAGGATGAAGAGCCACGCCTTCGAGCAAGCGGCTGCTCAGGCCTGCCCAGAGTGCGTCCAGGCCGGACGGTTCGGGGTGGATGACGAACAAGGCCTCTGCCCACCAGGCGAGCAGCTCCGGGTCTTTGGGGAACATCTCGCTGAGGATGCGCATGCGTCGCTCGAACACCCGGTCCAGCGGGTGGACCTTGCGGGACTCCGTCGTGTCCGGCCCGCAAGCCTCGAGCACGGCCAGGGTGGCGGCCGGCATCTTGGCGACATCGCCTTCCTGCAGGCGCTCCAACATGGCCTCGGCCAGGGCTCGCTCAAGCGGCGCTTCGCGATGGGCCAGCGAGAGCTGCTGTGCCAGGCGCGCGTAGCGGCGTGCCTCGCCGAGATCGCCGCGGACGCGGCTGTTGTAGTTCGGGCCATGCTGCCAGGCCAGGCCCCAGGCGCACATGCTGCAGCGCGGGTCTGCGGCCAAGGCCGCCGTGAAGGCCCGGCGAGCCTCGATCTCATCGAAGGCGAAGGCCTGCTGCAAGCCTTGGTTGAACCAGGCCTGTGCCAGAGGCGATGTGCTGACGATGCGGCGCTGTGTGGCCTCCCCAAAGCCGAGCAGGCGCGGCGCGCTGGCGCTCGCCAGCGATTCCGAGGGCGGTGCGGTGCTGGCCGCCAGTTGCAGGCTCAATCCCAGAACCAGGCCGAGCTGTAGGCTGTATCGCAGCAGCGACCTCCGCCGCCAAGCCCTGGGGCTGGTCGCGGAGGCCAAGCGAGGTGCGGGCAGGGCGGACATGGCCGGCAGTATCGCGTGAACTCGACGGTATGGCGGAGGGGTACAAGCACCGGGCGCGAGCACCGGGCCGAAAGTCCGGCAGGCGCCGCTGGCTATGATGCCGGCCTGATGTGCAGCTGCTCTCCGGGGCGGCTTGCGCTTGCTTTTGCCTCACCGTTCAGGATTGCCGCCATGTGGGTTCATCCCCAGTTCGACCCGATTGCCCTCCGTCTCGGCCCCGTGGCCATCCACTGGTACGGGCTGATGTACCTGGCCGCTTTCGGCATGTTCCTGTTCCTGGCCGGGCGACGGGTGCAGCAGGCGCCCTATGCACAGGCGGGCTGGAGTCGGCGCGATGTCGATGACTTGCTGTTCTTCGGGGTGCTGGGCGTGGTGCTGGGCGGGCGCCTGGGCTATGTGCTCTTCTACAAGCCCGACTACTACATCGACCACTTGCTCGAGGTCTTCGCGGTCTGGAAGGGCGGCATGGCTTTTCACGGCGGCCTGCTCGGCGTGATCGCCGCCATGGCGCTGTTTGCCAAGCTGCGCGGCCGCAGCTTCTTCGAGGTGACCGACCTGATCGCGCCCTGCGTGCCCACCGGCCTGGCCGCTGGCCGACTTGGCAATTTCATCAATGGTGAGCTCTGGGGCCGTTTTGCCGACCCCAGCTTGCCTTGGGCCATGGTGTTTCCGCAATCGGGCTCGCCTGAGCCGCGCCACCCGTCCCAGCTCTACCAGTTGCTCGGGGAGGGCGTGTTCCTCTTTGTCTTGCTGTGGTTCTACACCCGGCGGCCGCGCTTGACGGGCCAGGTCTCGGGCCTGTTCTTGATTGGCTACGGCGCACAGCGCTTTGTCACCGAGTTTTTCCGCCAGCCCGATGATTTCCTGGGCCTGCGAGCCCTGCAACTGAGTCAGGGACAATGGCTGAGCCTGCCCATGATCGCTGTGGGTGCGGCCATCTGGCTGTGGGCCAGCCGCCGCCGGGCAGGCTGACCCTCACTGAATTTTCTGAGCTGTTTGATTGACTGACTGATTGATGCGTCAAATTTTCTTCGACACCGAAACCACCGGCCTGCAGGCCGAGGGCGGTGACCGCGTGATTGAAGTCGGCTGCGTTGAGATGATCAACCGCCAGCTGACCGGCAACAACCTCCACCTCTACATCAACCCCGAGCGGGCCAGCCATGAGGACGCGCTTCGCGTCCACGGCCTGACCGAGGCCTTCCTGGCCGACAAGCCCAAGTTCGCCGAAGTCGCCGAGGAACTGCTTGAGTTCCTGGCCGGCGCCGAGCTGGTCATTCACAACGCGCCGTTCGACATCGGTTTCGTCAACGCCGAACTCAAGCGGCTGCGCAAGCCGCCCATCACCGACATCGTCGGCGGCGTACGCGACACGCTCTTGATGGCGCGCGAGATGTTCCCGGGCAAGGCCAATTCGCTGGACGCGCTGTGCCGACGCCTGGAAGTGGACAACTCGGGCCGGACGCTGCACGGCGCTTTGCTGGACGCGGAGCTGCTGGCCGACGTCTACATCAACATGACCCGCGGCCAGGATGCGCTGCTGATCGACGACGGCGGCAGCGACAGCAATTCGGCCGAGTTCAAGCTCGCGGCGGTGGACCTGCGCAGCTTCCAGCTGCCGGTGCTGCGGGCCGACGAGGCCGAGCTGGCCGCACACAGCAAGGTGCTGGGCGAGCTGGACAAGAGCAGCGGCGGCAAGCGGGTCTGGCAGGACGGCGCTTGACCGAGTTGCTGCGAAGTTTTCGAGTAAATTATTGCGGCACTCAAAAACTCATGGCATAATCGTGGGCTTCCCGGTTAGCGAAGTTTGCAAGTCGAAAGACAAGTGAGCCGAGCGAGTCAAATGACGCGACCAAGACAACCGGGCGGTTAGCTCAGTGGTAGAGCACTGCCTTCACACGGCAGGGGTCGCAGGTTCGAACCCTGCACCGCCCACCAGATCATGCACCTTGAGTGCAAGAAGTTCCGGCAATCGAATCGGAGCACTCTGGAACTTGGCAGTTGCGTCGAGATCGTAGAAATACCCGGTACCAGTTACCGGGCGGTTAGCTCAGCGGTAGAGCACTGCCTTCACACGGCAGGGGTCGCAGGTTCGAACCCTGCACCGCCCACCAAGATTGAAAGCCCCTCAAGTCATGCACTTGCGGGGCTTTTTTCTTTGTCCTCAGTGCAGCGCGAGGGTGGCTGAATAGATGTCGAGCACACGAAAGGGGTCAGGTCTTGCTGCTGGCGTGATGCGCTGGGGCAGGGCGCTTCAAGCCCGTTCTATGCATGCGCTCGTCGCGTTTGAAGCGACATCTCTGTGTGTTGGTCTGGACAGGCGCAGGCAGGCTTGGCATGCTGACTCGGGCACGCGATTGAGTGCCCACCCGCTCGAGCGGTATCCGATGCAATTCTGACTCTGAGGACCTTCCATGCTTCGTCGCAGTGCCGAGTGGTTTGACGCGCAGTACAACAATCGAGCCCGGGTCGCCGACAGCGCGGTGCTGCTGGACCGCTGGACTCGGGCATCGCAGCTGATCCGGGAGCAGGCGCTCTGCGAACTCGACATTGCCTATGGCGATGCGCCCTCGGAGCGCCTGGATGTGTTTCCGACCGCCACCGCTCAGGCGCCGGTGCTGGTGTTTCTGCATGGCGGTTACTGGCGCGCCCTCGACAAGGCTGACCATTCCTTCGTGGCCAGTGCCTTCACGGATGAAGGGGCCATGGTCGTGGTTCCCAACTACGCTTTGTGTCCCTCGGTGGGCATGGAGCGCATTCCTTTGCAACTGGTGCAGGCCCTGGCCTGGGTGTGGCGCCATGCAGCCGATCACGGCGGCGACCCTAACCGCATCGTCCTTGTCGGCCATTCGGCGGGCGGGCACCTGGCCAGCATGCTGAGCTGCTGCGACTGGAAAGCCGTGGCGCCCGATCTGCCCCGCCATCTGGTCAAGGGCGTGCTGTCGATCTCGGGCGTGCATGACCTGGCGCCTTTGCGCCAGACCCCCTTCCTTCAGGGCGACCTCAAGCTCGATGCTGAGTCGGTGCGGCGTTTGAGCCCGGTTCATTTTCCGGCGCCTGACACGCCTCTCTATGCCATCTGCGGCAGCGAAGAGAGTGAGGAGTTTCGTCGTCAGAATCGCTTGATTCGTCAGGCCTGGGGGCGGCGAGCGGTGCCGATCTGTGAAGAGATTGCCGACTGCAATCACTTCGACATCCTTCATGATTTGGCGGATCCTCAGGGCCGCAGCCACCAACTGGCGCGCAAGCTGCTTGATCTGCGCTGGTACAGCGCTTTGCTTTGACGCGGCCGAGGCCGCGCTACCATGGGCGCGCTGCAGCTTGGCCGTAACTGGGGCTGAACGAGCAGCATCGACGGGGACGGATCAGGGATGAGGACCAGGCCATGAGCATCAGCGCGGAAAGTCTCCTCAGTCTGGAGGCGTACGGCGAGTACCGGCGGGCCCACCAAGCCGAGATCCAGGAGTACCGGCGCCGTCGCTCGCTGCTGCTGGGCGAACACATGAGCTTGCAGTTCGAGAGCGAGCAGACCTTGCGTTACCAGCTGCAGGAAGTCCTGCTGGCCGAGCGTCTGGTCGAGCCCGAGGACATCGAGCGCGAACTCAGTCTCTATGCGCGCCTGCTGCCCAGTGGCAGCAATTGGCGGGCCAGCCTCTTGATTGAGTTCGCCGACCCCAAGCAGCGCGAAGTCGAATTGCCAGCGCTGCAGGGGGCCGAGCAACGCTTCTTTGTCGAGGTGCAGGGCATGGAGCGTGTCTATGCCCTGGCCAATGAGGATCTACCGCCCGTGGCGCCCGGAGCTGCCCCGGACAAGCCCTCTGCCGTGCATTTCCTGCGCTTCGAATTCAGCCCCGCACAGCGCGATGCCTTGCGCATCGGCACACCGGCCAATATCGGCTGCGAGCATCCCGCCTATCCGGTTGACGAACCGATTCCCGCATCCACGCTGAGCAGCCTGGTCGGTGACTTTCAGGACACCGCCATATAGCGGCCGGGTCGGTGGTTGATGGCCAGGGCGGCATTGATGGCCACCATGCCCAGCAAGGACATGCCGACACGCTCAGGCGCGACAAAGCCCAGGGCGCAAAGCAGGATCAAACCGTCCAGCCCCGCCTGCACATAGCCGGCGCGCCAGCCGCGTTTTTCCTGCAGATACAGCACCAGCACATTGAGCCCGCCCAGCGAAGCGCGGTGGCGGAACAGGATCAGCATGCCGGCGCCAATCAACAGGCCGCCGGTGATGGCAGCGAACCAACTATTGAGCTCGGCGAACTGCACCCAGCGTGGCAGCACCTCGGCCAGCACAGCCATCAGGCTGACGGCCGCGATGGTCTTGAGCGTGAAGGGTAGCCCCATGCGCCGGTAGGCCAGCCAGTAAAACGGCAGGTTGATGCAGAAGAACAGGGCACCGAAAGGCAGACCCAGGCTGTAGTGCAGCAAGAAGGCGATGCCCACCGTGCCGCCGGTCAGCATGCCGGCCTGCTTGAACAAGGCCACGCCCAGGGCCACGAACAAGGTGCCGGTGACGAGGGCCTGCACGTCCTCCAGCAGCGAATGCTTGAAGGTCCGGCTCAGGGTTTCGCGCAAGCTCATCAGGCGATGCCGGCCATGAAGTACTTGATCACGCCTTTGGCCAGGAAGCCCACCAGGCCGAAGCCCAGGCCCAGCAGCAGGATGAAGGTGCCGAAGCGGCCAGCCTTGGATTCGCGGGCCAGCTGCAGGATGATGAACACCATATAGGCCATGAAGCCGCCCACGCCCCAGGTGAGGCAAAACTGGGCGAGTTCCTGTTCGCTGTATCCAAACATCCTGGTGTCTTTCGGTCCGATCTCGGCGTCTGTAGCGCGGCGTTCAGTCGTGAACGCTGAGCAGATCGCGGTAGGCATGCCAGCTGGCGTGGCCCAGCAAGGGCACGACCAGCACCAGGCCGACCATGAAAGTGGCCATGCCCAGCAGGGTCAGCAGCATGATGATTGCGGCCCACAGGGCCACCGGTGCGGGGTACTCCATGACCACCCGCCAGCTGGTGAAGACGGCGCCGAGCACGCCAATGTCGCGGTCCAGCAGCAGGGGCACCGCCACCAGGGTGGATGCAAACACCGGCGCGGCCAGCAGGGCGCCCAGGGCCAGCCAGGCCTCGAAGAGGTGCGAGTCTTCGTTGAGCACCACATGGCGCACGAAATCGATCGGTTCGCGGATGGTGTGGCCGCTGAAGCCGGTAATCAGCGAGGCGGACGTCATCACCCAGCCCGTGCCGGCAAAGGCCAGCAGCAAGCCAAACACCACCAGGCGCCCATCGCGTGGCCACCAGGTGTGCAACACGGTGCGCAGGCTCGGGGTTCGACCCAGCTCCAGGTCACGGCTGATGACATAGAGGCCGGTGGCGAGGATGGGTGCGACCAACAGGAAGCCGCTGAAGGCCCCGGCCAGCAGCCAGAAATGGTGGCGCGCCAGCAGCACGATCAGGCAGCCGGCCAGAGCCATGGCCAAGCCGTGGGCCAGGGAGGCACCAGGGCAGCGCCACATATCGTGCCAGCCGCGTGCCAGCCAGCCCAAGGGGCGCAGCACGGGGATGGGCTTCACGCCGAACTTGCGTGATTGGGCCAGGGCTTTTTCGGTGTCCAGGAAGGGCATGGGCTCGGTCAGGTCTCAGCAGCAATGGTGACATGCTCGCACGGCGCTGTCCTTGATGCCCATCAAGACAAACACGGGTGGGGCGCTTGATGGCAGCCTGGTGTGGGCTTAGGCCGGCAGACTGACCGCGTCGAGCAGTTCGCTTTCGATCTGCAGCTGGGCGCGGTTTTGCTGCAGTGCTGGCCCATCGACCAAGAAGGTGTCTTCCACGCGCTCGCCCAAGGTGGAAATCTTGGCCAGCTGCAAATTGATGCCGTGGTGGGCCAGCACGCGCGCAATCGCGTAGAGCAGGCCGGCGCGGTCGCTGGTGCTGATGGACAGCAGCCAGGCCTGGCCGCGCTCGTCCGGGCGCAGGGCGATGCGAGGTGTGTAGGGGAAGCTCTTGACCCGGCGCGAGAGTCGGCCGCGGCGCGGCTCGGGCAACGGGCCTTGGGCCAGCAAGGCCTGGCTCAGCTTGGTTTCGACCAGAGAGACCAGGTCTCGGTGGTGCAAGTCCAGATCGGGGCTGATGACCTGAAAGGTGTCGAGCGCAAAGCCGCGCCGGGTGGTGTGCACCTTGGCATCGAGGATGTTGAAGCCCGCACCGTCGAAGTAGCCGCAGATGCGGGCGAACAGGTCCTGGCGGTCCGGCGAATAGACCAGCACCTGCAGGCCTTCGCCAATTGGCGAGGGCCGGGCCTGGACCACCGGCGTGGCGGTCTGTACATGGCGCCAGAGCGAGCGCGCATGCCAGGCCAACTCACCCGCTTCATGGCGGGCGAAGTAGCTGATGGCCAGGGTGTCCCAGAGCGCGGTCTCGGTGCCGGGCAGCATGGAGTGCAGGGCCAAGGTGTGGCGCGCTTCGTTCTTGCGGGCCTCGATGTCGGCGGCCAGATTGGGTTGAGCGCCGCCCAGGGCGCGCAGGGCCAGGCGGTAGAGGTCTTCCAGCAGCTTGCCCTTCCAGGCATTCCAGACCTTGGGGCTGGTGCCGCGGATGTCGGCTACGGTCAGCAGGTAGAGCGCTGTCAAGTGGCGGGCATCGCCGACGGTGGCGACATAACGCTGGATCACTTCGGGCTCGGACAGGTCTTCCTTCTGCGCCACACGCGAGTGGGTCAGATGGTGTTGAACCAGGAAGACGACCAGTTCACTGTCCTCTTTGCTCAGGCCGTGGTCGCGGCAGAAGCGGCGCGCGTCATCGCCGCCGAGCTCGGAATGGTCACCGCCGCGGCCCTTGGCCACATCGTGGAAGAGGGCGGCGATATAGAGCAGCTCGGGCTTGTCCCACTGCGCCGCCAGCTGCGAGCAGAAGGCGTACTCGTGCGCATGTTCGGGGATGAAGAAGCGCCGTACATTGCGCAGCACCATCAGGATGTGCTGGTCCACCGTGTAGACGTGGAAGAGATCGTGCTGCATCTGGCCGACGATGCCGCGGAACACCCAGAGGTAGCGGCCCAGCACCGAGGTCTGGTTCATCAGCCGGAAGGCGTGGGTCTGGCCCTCGGGTTGGCGCAGGATCTGCATGAAGGTGGCGCGGTTCACCGGATCGCGGCGGAAGGCTGCGTCCATTTGCGCGCGGGCGTTGTAGAGCGCGCGCAGGGTGCGGGCCGACAAGCCCTTGATACCGGGCGTCTGCTGGTAGACCAGAAAGGTGCGCAGGATGGCATGGGGCTCGCGCTCGTAGAGCTCGTCGCAGGCCACTTCCAGCATGCCAGCGCGGTCCAGGAATTGCTGCTCATGGCCCGGAATCGGGCGCATCAGACCTTGCTGGGAGCCGTTGATCTGCTCCTCCAGGTTCAGCAAGAGAATCTGGTTCAGCTGGGTCACAGCCTTGGCCGCCCAGTAGAAGCGCCGCATCAGCACTTCCGAGGCGCGCTGGGCCTTGCTGGACTGGTAGCCGAAGCTCTCGGCCACGGCAGTCTGCAGGTCGAAGACCAGGCGGTCTTCGCGCCGGCCGGCCACTGCATGCAGGCGGGCCCGGATCAGCTTGAGCAGGCCTTCGTTGCGCTGCAGCTGGCGGCTCTCGAAGGCCGTGATCAGGCCGCGTGCTGCCAGGGCTTTCCAGGTATAACCCAGGCCGGCGGCGCGTGCAATCCAGATCAGCACCTGCAGATCGCGCAGGCCGCCCGGGCTTTCCTTGCAATTCGGTTCCAGCGAGTAGGGCGTGTCCTCGAATTTCGTGTGCCGCTGCCTGGCCTCCAGCGTCTTGGCGCGCAAGAAAGCGCTGACGTCGAGATGCGCATGCTGGCCCTGCACCATCTGCTTGAACAGCGCGCGTGCGCCGGCCAGCGGCCGTGCCTCCAGCAGGGCGGTCTGCACCGTCACATCGGCGGACGCTTCCTGCAGGCACTCGCCAAGGGTGCGAACCGAGGAGCCCAGCTCCAGACCGATGTCCCAGCAGGCGGTGATGAAGGCTTCGATGCTTTGCTTGACGGCGCCGGGCTGGTGCGATTCAACACCGTCCGGCAGCAAGAGCAGCACATCGACATCGGAGTAGGGGAACAGCTCGCCGCGGCCATAGCCGCCCACGGCCACCAGACAGAAACCGGGCGGCATCTCGGCCTGGGCCCAGAGCTGCTGCAGCACACCGTCGACATGGCGGGCCAGTTGGCGCAGCAGGCGCTCGGCTGCGCGCTGGGTCGGCGGCGCGGCGCGGAACGCTTCGATCAGCGCCTGCTTGCCGCCCTTGAGCTGCTGGCGCAGCTCCGTGATGCTGCTGGCCATGGCGGCGCCTCTCAGGTGCAGGTGCTGGTGATGAAGGCGGGCAGGGCGGGGCTGCCCTCGGACAGGGTGAAGACCTCGTAGCCGGTCTCGGTGACCATCAGCGTGTGTTCCCACTGGGCCGACAGCGAGCGGTCCTTGGTGACGATGGTCCAGCCATCGCCGGTTTCCTTGATCTCGCGGCGGCCGGCGTTGATCATGGGCTCAATCGTGAAGACCATGCCGGGCACCAGCTCCTCCAGCGTGCCGGGGCGGCCGTAGTGCAGCACCTGCGGCTCTTCATGGAAGACCTGGCCGATGCCGTGGCCGCAGAACTCCCGCACGATGGAAAAGCCATTGCTCTCGGCAAAGCTCTGGATGGCATGGCCGATGTCGCCCAGGCGTGCGCCCGGCTTGACCTTGGCAATGCCCTTCCACATGGCCTCGTAGGTGAAGGCGCACAGGCGCTTGGCAGCGATCGAGCCCTCGCCGACCACAAACATGCGGCTGGTGTCGCCGTGCCAGCCGTCCTTGATCACGGTGACATCGATGTTGACGATGTCCCCGTTCTTCAACGCCCGGTCATTGGGAATGCCGTGGCACACCTGGTGGTTGATCGAGGTGCAGATGGACTTGGGGTAGGGGATGTAGCCGGCCGGCGTGTAGTTCAGCGGCGCGGGAATCGCTTGCTGGACATTGACGATGTAGTCATGCGCCAGCTTGTCGAGTTGTTCGGTGGTGATGCCCGGTTTGACATGCGGGGTCAGCATGTCCAGCACCTCGGAGGCCAGGCGCCCGGCAATGCGCAAGGCCGGGATGTCGGCGCCGGATTTGATCGTGATCGTCATGGGGGGATTTTAGGGGCTGCGGCCGCGTGCTTTGCCTCCGGCGCCGCAAGCCCCCCAGTCAAGACAGGCCTCAATCCTTCCAGACGATGATGCCGAAGTAAGAAGTGACCAGGACCACCACGCCGAAGACGATGCGGTAGTAGGCAAAGGGCACGAAGCTGTGGCTGGAGATGTAGCGCAGCAGCCAGCGCACGCAGACCCAGGCGCTGAGGAAGGAGAACAGCAGGCCGACGCCGAACATCGGGATGTCGTCCATGCTCAGCAGCGCCCGCTCCTTGAACAGGCTGTAGGCGCCGGCACCGATCAGGGTCGGTATGGCCAGGAAGAAGGAAAAATCGGTCGCGGCCTTGCGCGACAGACCCATCAGCATGCCGCCGATGATGGTGGCGCCCGAACGGCTGGTGCCGGGCACCATGGCCAGGCATTGGATCAGGCCGACCTTGAGCGCGTCCAGCGGGCTCATGTCATCGACGCTCTCGATGCGCACCGCGGCCTGCTGGCGGCGTTCGGCCCAAAGGATGATGAAGCCGCCGATGATGAAGGTGCTCGCCACCACGATGGGCGTGAACAGATGGGCTTTGATGGCCTTGCCGAAGAGCAGGCCCAGGATCACCGCCGGCAGGAAGCCGATCGCCACATTGAGGGTGAAACGGCGGGCACGGGCGTCCGAGCCCAGGCCGGTGGCCACTTCGCGCAGGCGCTGCCAGTAGACCAGGATGACGGCGAAGATGGCGCCAGTCTGGATGGCAATGTCGAAGACCTTGCTCTTGGCATCGTCAAAGCCGAGCAGGGCGCCGGTCAGGATCAGGTGTCCCGTGGACGAGATGGGCAGGAACTCGGTCAGCCCTTCGACGATGCCCATGATGGCGGCTTTGATCAGCAAGACGATGTCCACGCAGGGCACTCCCTCTGGGTTTTTGAAATGGGCGCGATGATAGCCCGCTGGCGTTTCAGCCCTGGGTTGGGCGGGCTGAGCCGGCACAAGATTCTTTACCTGCTGGCCGCACAGGACGGCCCCACAATCGGGTCCGTCACTGCGAGCTCACCTGGCACCTGCTCGGTGCGCCGCGGTCGGGTCGCCGCCAACTTGATGCTTGGCAGAGATTGCAATGCTGTTCGCGCGGCTGCTGCCGCGTCTTGCCTGAGAGTGTTCCGCGCATGAAGCCTTGGTTGAAGATTGCTGTGCCCGTGCTGGGCTTGGTTGTTCTGCTCGCTGTGGGCAGCAAATGGATGCAGAGCCGACAAGCCGGCGCCGCGGCCTCCGCAGCGGGCGCAGCAGCCGCCAAGACACCGCCGGCGCTCATGCTGACCGAGATGGACCTGCTGCAGGTGCAAAAGCAGCGATTCGCCCAAACCCTGGAGCTCAGCGGCAGCCTGAAGGCCCGCGAGTCGGTGCTGATCAAGGCCAAGGTGGCTGGCGAGTTGCTGCGGCTTGATGTGCGCGAAGGCGACACGGTTCGAGCTGGCCAGGCCTTGGGTCAGATCGACCCGGTCGAGGTGGATCTGCGCCTGCGCCAGGCCCAGGAAAATGCCGCCGCGGCCAAGTCGCAGCTCGACATCGCCCAACGCAATCTGGACAACAACCGTGCCTTGGTCGCCCAGGGCTTCATCTCCTCCACGGCCATGGAGACCGCCACCGCCAGCGCCGCCGGTGCCCGGGCCAGCTTGCAGGCGGCCGAGGCCGCGGTCGGCCTGGCGCGCAAGGCCAAGGCTGATGCTCAGCTGATCTCGCCGATTGCCGGCCAAGTGGCGCAGCGTCTGGCCCAGCCTGGTGAGCGCCTGGCCTTGGACGGCCGGGTGCTGGAAATCGTCAATCTGAGCCAGCTGGAGCTGGAAGCGGCCGTGGCGCCGGAGCTCAGCGTCGGGCTCAAGCCTGGTGCCCTGGCTCAGTTGCAGATCGAAGGCCTGGCCGAACCGGTGCCGGCCACGGTGGCGCGCATCAACCCGGCCACGCAGAGCGGCTCGCGCTCGGTGATGGTCTATCTGCGCCTGGATGGCCGACCGGGCCTGCGCCAGGGCATGTTCGCCCGCGGCCGCATCTTGCTCGAGGAGCGCGAAGCCCTGGTCGCGCCCGCCTCCAGCCTGCGCCTGGACAAGGCCAAGCCCTATGTCTTGCAAGTGGTCGACGGCCGGGTCAAGGCCCAGACCGTGGAGTTGGGGCCGGCCGGCGAAAGCCTGGTCGGTGGCCGCAGCGTGGCCGTGCAAGAGTTGCGCAGCGGTGTGGCCTCTGGGGCGCTGCTGCTGGCGCTTTCGGCCGGCCAGGTGCCGGAAGGCACCGTGGTGAGTCGGGCGCCAGCCAGCGCGGCAGTCTCAGCGTCCGCCGCCGCCTCACGCTGATCGGGCCGCCGCCATGTGGTTCACCCGCGTTTCCATCCAGAACCCCGTCATGGCCGTCATGGTCATGCTGGCCTTTGTCGTGCTGGGCTTGTTCAGCTACCAGCGCCTGTCGGTCGATCAATTCCCCAATATCGACTTCCCCACCGTGGTGGTGCAGATGGACTATCCGGGCGCTTCGCCCGAGATTGTCGAGAGCGAAGTCACCAAGAAGGTGGAGGAGGCCGTCAACACGGTGGCCGGCATCAATGCCCTGACTTCGCGCTCGTATGAGGGTAGCTCGGTGGTCATCATCGAGTTCAACCTCGATGTCGACGGCCGTAAGGCCGCCGAGGACGTGCGCGAGAAAGTGGCCCTGATGCGGCCGCTGCTGCGCGATGAGGTCAAGGACCCGCGCATCTCGCGCTTCGACCCGCAGAGCACGCCCATCTTCAATGTGGCCATCCTCTCGGAAGACGGCAAGAAGAACACGCAGGAGCTGACCACCTGGGCCACCCAGGTGCTGCAAAAGCGGCTGGAGAACGTGCGCGGCGTGGGCTCGGTCAGCGTGGTGGGCGGCTTGCAGCGCCAGATCCAGCTGCAGCTGCGCCCGCAGGCCATGGAGGCGCTGGGCATCACGGTGGATCAGGTGCTGGCCGCCGTGAAGAGCGAGAACCAGGAACTGCCCATGGGCAATCTGCGCTCGCTGGAGCAGGAGCGGGTGGTGCAGATCAATGCCCGGCTCAAGCGGCCCGAGGACTTCCGCGACATCGTGGTGGCGCGCAAGGGCGGCGCTTCGGTCAAGCTCTGGCAGGTGGCCGATGTGGTGGACGGCCCGCAGGAGGTGGAAAGTCTGGCGCTCTACAACGGCCAGCGCACGGTGCTGCTGAGCGTGCAGAAGAGCCAGGGCGAGAACACCATCGAGGTGGTGGACGGCCTGCAGCGCGCCCTGAAAGACGCGCAAGACTTGACCCCGCCGGGCGTCAAGGTCGAGGTCAACCGCGACAACTCGCGAGCGATTCGCGTCTCCGTGGCCAATGTCAAACGCACCCTGTTCGAAGGCGCGGCGCTGACCATCCTGATCGTGTTCCTGTTCCTGAACAGCTGGCGCTCGACCGTCATCACCGGCCTGACCCTGCCGATCGCCCTGATCGGCACGTTCTTGTTCATGTATGCCTTCGGTTTCACCATCAACAACATCACCATGATGGCGCTCAGCCTGTGCGTGGGCTTGTTGATCGACGACGCCATCGTCGTGCGCGAGAACATCGTGCGCCATGTGCAGATGGGCGCCACGCCGCGCCAGGCGGCGCTCGATGGCACGGCCGAGATCGGCCTGGCGGTGCTGGCCACCACCTTGTCCATCGTCGCGGTGTTCCTGCCCATCGGCTTCATGGGCGGCATCGTCGGCAAGTTCTTCCACGAGTTCGGCATCACCATCGTCGCCGCGGTGCTGATCTCCATGTTCGTCAGCTTCACCCTGGACCCGATGCTGTCCAGCGTCTGGCATGACCCGCAGGCGCACAGCGTGCACCGCGGCCCGCCGGTGACGCTGTACGACAAGACCTTGGGCCGCCTGACCGGCGCGGTCGATCGCTTCACCAACTGGCTGTCGGCGGGTTACCAGCGCATCCTGGCATGGTCGCTGCGCCACAAGGGCGCGACCCTGCTGATCGCGCTGGCAACGTTCTTGTCCAGCTTTGTGTTGTTGGCCGGGGTGGGCAAGGAGTTTGTGCCCAAGGCCGACCTGTCGGAGACGCAGATCAATTTCTACACGCCCGTGGGCTCGGCCCTGGAGGTGACCGAGGCGCGCGCCAAGCAGATCGACGCCTTGCTGCGCGAGCTGCCCGAGGTGCGCTACACCGTGGCCACCATCAACAGCGGCTTCGCCGCCGGCAAGATCTACGGCGCCATCTATGTGCGCCTGGTCGACCGCAAGGACCGCCAGCGCAGCGTGGCCGACCTGGCCGAACCGATGCGCCAGCGCCTGGCCACCGTGCCCGGCATCACCGTCACCAACATCGGCCAGACCGATCTGGGCGGTGGCAAGAGCCTGCAGTTTTCCATTCAGGGCAGCGATCTGGGCGAGCTGGAGCGCATCTCCAAGCAGGTGGTGGCACGGCTGCAGAAGATCCCCGGCTTGGTGGACCTGGACACCACGCTCAAGCCCAACAAGCCGACGGTGTCGGTCGAGGTCAAGCGCGATGTGGCGGCCGATGCCGGCCTCAACGTCAATGCCCTGGCGGGCACGTTGCGCACCTTGCTGGCTGGCACCACGGTGGGCAACTGGCGCGCCTCGGACGGTGAGAACTACGACGTGCTGGTCCGCTTGGGGCCGCAAAGCCGCGACTCCCTGGCCGACTTGCAGCGCATGCCCATCAATCTGCCGGCTGCCGCCGACGGCATGCCTCGGGTGATGGCCCTATCTCAGCTGGCCGATGTGAAGGCCTCGACCGGGCCGAATCAGATCAACCGCCGCGATATGGCGCGCGAGATCACCATCGACGCCAATGCCCTGGGGCGCAGCTCGGGCGAGGTGTCGGCCGACATCAAGAAGGTGCTGGACGAGACTGCCTTCCCGCCCGGTTACCGCTACAGCTTCGGCGGCTCGACCAAGAATATGAACGAGTCCTTCCAGTACGCCGTGGGCGCACTGGGCCTGGCCGTGGTCTTCATCTACATGATTCTGGCCAGCCAGTTCAAGAGCTTCTTGCAGCCGTTGGCGCTGATGAGTTCGCTGCCGCTGACCCTGGTCGGCGTGTTCCTGGCGCTGCTCTTGTTCCGCTCCACGCTCAATATGTTCAGCGTCATCGGCATCGTCATGTTGATGGGCTTGGTGACCAAGAACGCCATTCTCTTGATCGACTTCGCCATCCGCTCGAGGGCCGGCCGGCATGGCAACGGCGTGGATCAGGAGCCCATGGAGCGCGAGGCGGCCTTGCTGCATGCGGCCCATGTGCGGCTCCGGCCCATCCTGATGACCACCCTGGCCATGGTCTTCGGCATGGTGCCCTTGGCTTTTGCTTTGAGCGAGGGTTCGGAACAGCGCGCGCCCATGGGGCAGGCGGTGATTGGCGGGGTGATCACCTCCTCGCTGTTGACCCTGGTGGTGGTGCCGGTGATCTATTGCTATCTGGACGATCTGGCCGCCTGGGCGAAACGGCGCTGGACTGGAAATAGAATTCCCGCCGTACCGGGTGCGCCTGAGGCAGCCTCGGCGGATTGAGATTGAACAACACGCAAAAGACTGGACCGAGATGAACATCGAACAAGCCCGCTTCAACATGATCGAACAGCAGATCCGCCCCTGGGACGTGCTGGACGCTGATGTGCTCCAGCTCTTGGCGGTGGTCAAGCGCGAAGATTTCGTGCCGGCGGCCTGCAAGGGCCTGGCCTTCATGGACACCGAGATTCCTCTGTCCGGCGGCCAGCGCATGTTGGCGCCGCGCGTTGAGGCCCGCCTGCTGCAGGAACTGAAAGTGGCACGGCACGAGAAGGTGCTGGAAGTCGGCACCGGCAGTGGCTTCATGGCGGCGCTGCTGGGCCACCGCGCCCAGCGCGTGCTGAGCCTGGAGATCGATCCCGAGTTGGCGGCCCAGGCCGCCCTCAATCTCAAGCGCGCCGGCGTGCTCAACGTCTCCGTGCTGGAGCAAGATGGCTCCCAAGGCCTGGCCAAGGAAGCTCCGTTTGACGTGATCCTGCTCTCGGGTTCGGTGGCCGAGGTGCCGGCCGCGCTGTTGGCTCAGCTCAAGGTCGGAGGCCGCTTGGCCGCCATCGTGGGCGAAGAGCCGGTCATGCGCGCCCAGCTGATCACCCGCGTGGACGAGAAGAACTACCGCACCGTCGAGCTGTTCGACACCGTGGCGCCGCGCCTGCACGGTTTCACCGAGCGCAGCAGCTTCCAGTTCTGAGATGCAGCCGTCGCTGAGCGTCACTGACTTTCATGCGCTGTGTGCGCGCAGCGCACCTGGGGCGGACGCGGCGAGCTTGCCGCTTCTGCTGGACGTGCGTGAACCCTGGGAAGCGGCGCTGGCCAGCATTCGCATCGAGGGTGTGCCGGCGCAATTGATTCCCATGGGGCAGCTGCCCGAGCGTCTGGACGAGCTCGACCGCCTGCAATCCATCGTCTGTTATTGCCATCACGGCATGCGAAGTCAGCAAGTCGTCGCATTTCTGCAGCGCCAGGGCTTCGATTCCGTCTATAACCTCGCCGGTGGCATTGACGCGTGGTCGCTGCAGGTGGACCCTGGCGTGCCGCGCTATTGATGACCAAACCCAACAAGCGTGCATCCCGCTAGGATCACGGCTCAGGACTCAAAAAGCTAATCGCTGACAAGGAAGCTCATGCGTGACCCACGTGCTATGAATTCGCGCCATTCCTCCAACCCGGGCCGTGCCCTGAGCCGTATCGGCATGGCGCTGGCGCTGTTGATGGCCGGCGCTGGCAGCGCCCAGGCGCAAAGTCTTCAAGAGCTGTACGACGCCGCCCGCGCTTTCGATGCGCAATTTTTGTCGGCCCGTGCGCTGGCGGATTCAGCCCAGTACAAGGCGGCTCAGGCCGATGCCTTGGCGCGCCCCAGCCTCGGCCTCGGGGTGACGGCCAAGCGCGACGAAACTGACCCGCCGAAAATTGGCCGCGTCGGTGCCAGCACGCTGTCGGCCGGTCTGCAAGGCAAGTACGCCTTGTACAACCCGGGCAACAAGCTGACCATGGCCCAGGCTCAGCTGGGTTTGACCGTTGCCCAGGCCGACCTGGAGAGCGCCGAACAGGACCTGATTGTGCGTGTCGCGCAAGCTTATTTCGATGTGCTGGGTGCACAGGACGTGCTCGGCACAGCGCGCGCCAGCAAGGCCATGATTTCTGAGCAGCTGGCCTCGGCCAAGCGCAATTTCGAAGTCGGCACCCAAACCATCACCGACACCCGCGAAGCGCAAGCCCGCTACGACCTGGCCCTGGCCACCGAGATCGCAGCCGAGAACGATCTGCGCATCAAGAGCGTGACCCTGGACCAGCTGGTCGGCCGCAGCGGCGTGACGCCCAAGCCTTTGGCGGTGCCGGTCGCCTTGCCGGCTGTGACGCCGCTGACCGTGGACCCTTGGGTCGCTCAAGCGGAAGAGATGCACCCGCTGATTCGCAAGGCCCGCATTGGCCTCGATGTGGCCAAGCTCGAGATCGGCAAGGCCCGCGCGGCTGACGGCGTGACCGTCGATTTGAACGGTACCCTGGGCGCCCAGGATGCTCGTGGTTCCGGTGCCCAGCTCAAGGGCACGACTGGCACGGCCAGCCTCGGCGTGACCCTGAGCCTGCCGCTCTACACCGGCGGCGCCACGCAGAACCGCATCAAGGAAACCCTGGCCTTGGAAGAGAAGTCGCGCAACGACCTCGACTACGCCCGCCGCGCCGTGTCCGAGGGCACCAAGCGTGCCTTCTTCGGCGTGCAGTCGCTGACCGCACAGGTCAAGGCGCTGGAAGCGGCCGAGTCCTCGTCCAAGCTGGCGCTGGAAGCCACGCAGCTGGGCTACAAGGTCGGCGTGCGGGTCAATCTGGACGTGCTCAATGCCCAGACTCAGCTCTTCAACACCCAGCAGAACCTGGCCAAGGCGCGCTACGACGTGGTCATGACCAGCCTCAGGCTGCGCCAGGCCTCGGGCCAGCTCAAGCCCGAGGATGTGTCGGCCGTGAATCAGCTACTGGCCAAGTAAACGCTGCGGGCTCCGGCCTGCTCAGCCCGCCCGAGCTTGCTGCTCCGGCGGGCTTTTTCTTGGCTGCGCCCGGGTCTGTCATGGTGGCTGGGCGAGAATACCGGCCATGCTTTACTTGCTCTCTCCCGCCAAGTCACTGGACTATGAAACCCCGGTTCCCGAGGCCCTCAAGCCGCTGATCACCCAGCCCCAGTTCACCGCCCAGTCGAGTGAATTGATCCAGGTACTCAAGACCCAGACGCCGGCGGACATCGCCCGCCTGATGGACCTGTCCGATGCCTTGTCCGAGCTCAATGTGGCCCGCTACCAAGCCTGGCGCCCGCGTTTCACCGAGAAGAACAGCAAGCCCGCCGTGCTGGCCTTCAATGGTGATGTCTATGACGGCCTGCAGGCCGTCAGCCTGAGTCCCGAGCAGCTGCAATGGGCGCAGAACCATGTGGCGATTCTTTCGGGCCTGTACGGCGTGCTGCGCCCCATGGATTTGATGCAGCCCTACCGCCTGGAGATGGGCACCCGCTTGGCGAATCCGCGCGGCAGCAATCTGTACCAGTTCTGGGGCGACCGACTGGCCGAGCACCTCAACGCCCGCGCGGCCTCCAGCCAGGTGCCGGTGATCGTCAACCTGGCCTCGCAGGAGTATTTCAAGGCTGCCGATCGCAAGGCCTTGCAGCCGCGGGTGCTGGAGTGTGTGTTCGAGGATTGGAAGAACGGCCAATACAAGATCATCAGTTTCTTTGCCAAGCGTGCGCGTGGCCTGATGGCCCGCTTCGCCATCACCGAGGGTGTAGACACGCCGGCGGGCCTGCTGGACTTCAATCTCGACGGCTACCGCTACCATACCGAAGTGTCGACACCCGAGCGCCTGGTGTTCCGTCGTCGTCAGGCCGATTGAAGGTTATTCACCCCTTTTCTTTGTCCCTCAGTTCACCATGAGTGCACAACAACTGATCACCGCCGATCTGCGCCAGTGGATCGCCTCGCAGCTCGCCCAGGGTTGCAGCCAGGAGCAATTGCTGGCCGCCATGCAAAGCAGCGGCTGGGACGCTTCGGTGGCCGCGAGTGCCTTGGCGCAGACCCTGGATCCTTCCTTGGTCCAGCCCATGGCCGCGGGCATCAGCCCGGCGGTGCGTGAGGCCGCAGCCGGCAGCCCGGTGCCCGAGCCTGATTTGAGCCGTGGGGCGCCGGTGCTGCAGATCGGCGACCGCGCCGTGCGCGTGCTGCTGAGCCTGCGCCACCCCCGCGTGGTGGTGTTCGGCGGATTGCTATCGGATGAAGAATGCGACGCCATGGTGGCCCAATCCGAGGCGCGCCTGGCCCGCTCGGAAACCGTGGCGGCCAAGGACAGCGGCAGCGAGGTCAATGCCGCGCGTACCAGCGAGGGCATGTTTTTCGAGCGTGGCGAGAACGATCTGATCCGCCGCATCGAAGCGCGCCTGGCCGCTTTGCTGAATTGGCCGGTGGACCATGGCGAGGGCCTGCAAGTTTTGCGTTACCGGCCCGGTGCCGAGTATTTGCCGCATTACGATTACTTCGACCCTGGCATGAGCAGCACGCCGGCCATCCTCAAGCGCGGAGGTCAGCGGGTCGGCACGCTGGTGATGTACCTCAACACGCCGACGGCGGGCGGCGCCACCATTTTTCCTGACATCGGCCTCGATGTCTTGCCGGTCAAAGGCAATGCCGTGTTCTTCAGCTACGACAGGCCGCAGCCCCAGACCCTGACCCTGCACGGCGGTGCGCCGGTGCGCGAGGGCGAGAAGTGGGTGGCGACCAAGTGGCTGCGTCAGGGTGTGTTTGTTTGAGGGGAATTTGAGAGTGATTCAGGAGTTGCAAGTCATGAACCACAAGAACATCGTCATCGCCCTGTGCGCCGGTCTGCTGGGCGTGCTGAGCGCCGGTGCAGCGCACAGCCAGATCAGCAGTCAAGGCACCGTCATCCAGACTCCGCAGCCGGTGGCGCCTGCGGTGGTGGGCCTGCATCAGATTGAAGATGCGGCGGCTGCGGCCAAGCAAACGTCGCCAGAAGTGGTGGCCAAGGCCAGCAAGAAGGTAAGCAATAAGGCGGGCAATAAGGCGGCCAAGAAGGCGGGCAAGGCTGCAGGCCAAGGGGCCGGTAAAGCGTCTGCCAAGGCGTCCGGTGCCAACGCGAAGGCCAAAACGTCCCGCGGCATGGCCGGCGCCAAGGGCAAGAAGCCCTCGGCCGAAGGCGGCAAGAATAGCAAGAAGAAGGCCCATCAGGCCGCGGCCAAGCGCAAGGCGCACTGAAGGCCGGCGGCTGCATTTGCCTGGAGTCGGGAGACTTCGGGCTCCTGTGCAGCAGCGGTAAGGCCAGGCGCTCAGCTCCGCAAAGGCAGCTGGCTTTGCTTCAGTTGCCGCAGCACAAAGCTCGACTTGCTGTGGCGGATGCCCGGGATCTTGTACAGGCGCTCGCGCAGCAGGCGCTCGTAGTCGCGCGTGTCCGAGACGGCGATGCGCACGTAGTAGTCGTAGTCGCCCGAGACCAGGAAAGCCTCCAGCACTTCAGGGATCTGCTCTAGCGCGCGGCCGAATTCGAACAAGGCCTCGTCGGAATGGTTGTCCAGAGTCACCTGCACGATCACGGTGTCGGCCAAGCCGATCTTGGCGGCATTGAGCCGCACGGCATAGCCCTCGATCACGCCGGCTTCCTCCATGCGCTTGATGCGCGCCCAGCAGGGTGAACTGGTCAGACCAACTCGGCCGCTCAGTTCCTGCAGGCTGATGCGGGCGTCCTGCTGCAGGCAGGCCAGGATGGCGAAATCGAATTTGTCGAGCTTCATGCTGTGGGAGTTTAGCTTCGCAGCAAATTTTGCTTATGGCTTGCTGATTCAAGGAAAAATTCGGCAGCCTTTGCTGGCGCTTCTTGGGCACAGTGCTGGCATGAGTGCATTGCCCGAAACCTTGTTCGCCGGGGATCTCGATCTCGCCCCGGTTCTTCAGCCCGCCGTCCCGAGCAACGGTGCGCAGGCCTTGATTGCCAGCCTGTTGGCTCTCGGCGTGGATACCGTGTTCGGCTATCCCGGCGGCGCCGTGCTGCCGCTCTACGACGCCCTGCATGCCGAGCCGCGTCTGCGCCATGTGCTGGTCCGCCACGAGCAGGCGGCCGTGCATGCGGCCGAGGGCTATGCGCGCAGCACCGGCCGGCTCGGTGTGGTGTTTGTGACCTCAGGGCCCGGCATGAGCAACACCACCACCGGCTTGCTGGATGCGCTTTGCGACAGCATTCCGGTCCTCTGCGTCAGCGGCCAGGTGGCGACCACGGCCATCGGCACCGACGCCTTCCAGGAATGCGACGCCCTGGGCATTTCCAAGCCGGTGACGAAATGGAATGTGCAGATCCGCGCGGTCGAGCAGGTGGCGGCCACGGTGCAAGAGGCTTGCCGGCGCGCTTGCGGCGAGCGACCCGGCCCGGTGCTGATCGACTTTCCCAAGGACATCCAGCTGCAGGCGCTGCCGACCTCGCAATGGCAGCCGCCGGTCCAGGCCCCGCTGCCGCCGTCGCAGGTGGATGCTGCCGCTGTTGCGGCTGCGCTCGACCTGCTGGCCGCAGCGCGGCGTCCGGTGTTCTACGGCGGTGGCGGCCTGATCAACTCGGGCGCCGCTGCTTGCACGAGCTTCCAGCGCTTGGTTTTGGCCACCGGTGCGCCTTGCACCCTGACCCTGCTCGGCTTGGGCGCCTTCCCGGCCTCCAGCCCGCAGTGGCTGGGCATGCTGGGCATGCATGGCAGTCTGGAGGCCAATCTGGCCATGCATCACGCCGACCTGATCGTTTGTGTTGGTGCGCGCTTTGACGACCGCGTCACCGGCCGCCTGGACAGTTTCTGCCCCGGTGCCAAGGTCATTCATCTGGACATCGACCCGGGGTCCATTGGCAAGGTGGTGCCCGCTGATGTGGCTTTGCCCGGTGATTGTGCGGCCACGCTGGCTGCCCTGGAACAAGGCTGGGTCAGGCGGGCGCAAACCCTGGATCTGCGCGCTTGGTGGGCGCGCATCGCCACCTGGCGTGCCGCCGATAGTTTCGGTTTTGATGACCCTGGCGTGGGCGCCATCCTGCCGCAGGCCTTGATGCGCCAACTGCAGCAGGCCACCGAGCAGCAGAGGCCGGGGCAGGGCGCCATCGTCTCCACCGATGTGGGCCAGCACCAGATGTGGGCGGCCCAGCATTTGCGCTTCGAGGCCCCCGGGCGCTGGCTGACCTCGGGGGGCGCAGGCACCATGGGCTACGGTTTGCCCGCCGCTTTGGGGGCGCAGATCGCATACCCGGATGAGCTGGTGGTCTGCGTCAGTGGCGACGCCTCGGTGCTGATGAACATCCAGGAAATGTCGACCGCCGTGCAGCACCGCCTGCCGGTCAAGTTGGTGCTGTCCAACAACGGCCGCATGGGCATGGTGCGGCAATGGCAGGAGTTGATCCACGGCGGCCGCTACAGCCACAGCTACACCGAGGCGCTGCCGGACTTCGTGGCCCTGGCGCGTGCCTTTGGCTGGCAGGCCTTGCGGGTCGAGCGGCGCGAGGACCTGGACGCCGCGCTGCAGCAATGCCTGGCCAGCACGGGGCCGCTTTTTCTCGATGTTCAGGTCCTGGCCGAAGAAAACTGCTTCCCCATGATTCCGGCGGGCGCCGGCCATCAGGAAGTCTGGCTGGGCAAAAACAAGGCCTATGTGGAGCCCGGCGTGGATCAGCCGGTGCCTTGACACGCTATCCGGCTGGCCGTCGGCTGTTGTGATCGTGATGAAGCGATTTGTTCCTGCGCCAAGGCTCGCTGCAACTGCTAAATTGAAGCGCCACTGACAGCAGTGCGGCCCTGAAGGCGCCTGGCTGATCACACGGAACCAAGGCGGCGCTTTTCAGCCAGTTGCTCATGCAGACCCTGTCGGTACGGACTTATTTGCTGCTGCTCTTCATGGCCACCGCTGTGCCGGTGTTCGGCTTGCTGGGTCTGGGCATCTATCTTGACATGCAGCACACGGTGGAACAGACCAAGACCTCCTTGCGGACCTTGGCGGCAACCATGATTCGCAACACCGGTGGCAGCCTGAGCAAGGCGCAGCAAAGCCTGGAACGCTTGGCTGCGCGGCCACTGGTGCAGTTGATGGATGAGCAGCAATGCGACCCGGCGTTGGCAGGCTTGCTGTCCATGAACCCGGCCTATGCCAATGTGGTTTATGCCAATCTCGAGGGGCGGGTGCTGTGCTCGGCCCATCCTTTACCCGGGGGCAAGGCGGTCAGCGTGCAGGACATTCCTTGGTTTCAGGAGTTTCTGCGCGAGCCACGCCCCATGGTCGGCCTGCCCCACAAGGGTTTGATCACCGGAAAGTGGGTCTCGGTCATTGCGGCCCCGGTGCGCAATGCGCGCCAGGAGCTGGTTGGTGCGGTCTACCTGCCGCTGGACTTGAGTAGCTTCAACCCCAATGTTCCTGATCAGTGGCTGCCGGCCGAGAGCCGTTACGGATTCATCGCGCGTGATGGCACGCTGATCTGGCGCAATCTCGATCCCGAGGGTGTGATCGGCAGCAAGCCCAAAGCAGAAGCCGCGCGTCGCATTGCCGAGATCGGCAGCGGTGAGTTCGAGAGCCTGGCCGTTGATGGCGTCCGGCGCTATTTTTCGGTGCAAGTCATGCCGGAGACCGGTTGGGTCGCCTTTGTCGGGGTGCCGGCCTCGGTGGTCTATGCGGAATCCCGACGCCGTGCCGTGCTGGCCTTGGTCGTGGCTTCGGCTGCCTTGTTGACGCTGACTTTGATGGCCGTTCTGATCGCCCGGCGCATCACTCGGCCGCTTGCGCGTTTGGAGGGCGTCACCCGGCAGATCCACAGCGGCGAGTTCGGCGCACGCCTGGTGCTTGAGGGGCCGCGTGAATTGCGGGAGGTGGCGGAGGCCTTCAATGCCATGACGGCGCGCATGGAGTTGTCCACTCGCCAACTGGAGGCCGAGATCAGGGAACGCAAGGACATGGAAGACCAGATTCGCCTGCTGGCGGTGCTGGACCCGCTGACTCAATTGCCCAATCGTCGCCTGCTGATCGACCGTTTGGGCCAAGCCATCTCGATGAGCAAGCGCAGCACCTGTCACAGCGCCCTGATGTTCGTCGACCTGGATCAGTTCAAGCCGCTCAATGACCAGCATGGTCATGTGGCCGGCGACCAACTGCTGGTGGAGGCGGCCGGCCGCTTGCGGCGCAATGTGCGCGAGCAGGACACCGTGGCGCGCTTCGGTGGCGATGAGTTCGTCGTGCTGACGGTCGAGCTGAGCGGCGAGGCGGATGTCGCTCGCTCTCAAGCCGCGGTCATCGCAGAAAAAGTCAGACAGGCGCTGGCCGAACCCTATGTCTTGCGCCGCCAGTCGGATGACTGTGAAGTCAACCTTGAACTCGAACCCGGGGCGGAGGGACTTGCCGAGTCCTTCAGCTACCCCTGCACGGCCAGTATTGGTGTGGTGGTGTTCCGTGCCGGCGAAGTCGATCCGGCCGAGATCTTGAAGCAGGCCGACCAGGCCATGTACCAGGCCAAGCACTCAGGCCACAACCGGGTTTGCTTTTACGGCGCGGCGGCGTGAAGCACAAAAAAAGCCAGGCCGCGTGAGCAGGCCTGGCTTTGTTCCGAGCGACCGGGCCGCGAGGGCCCAGGCTCTGCGTCCTCAGACGCGCTTGCGGTACTCGTGCGTGCGGGTGTCGATTTCGATCTTGTCGCCCTGGGCCACGAAGATGGGCACGGGGATTTCGAAACCGGTGGAGATCTTGGCGGGCTTCAGGACCTTGCCCGAGGTGTCGCCCTTGACGGCCGGCTCGGTCCAGGTCACTTCACGCACCAGCGAGGTGGGCAGTTCAACCGAGATGGCCTTGCCGTCGTAGAACACCACTTCCACGGGCATGGAGTCTTCCAGGTAGGACAGGGCGTCGCCCATGTTCTCGGCTTCGACTTCGAACTGGTTGTACTCGGTGTCCATGAACACATACATCGGGTCAGCGAAGTAGGTGTAGGTGCAGTCGCGCTTTTCCAGGATGACCTGGTCCATCTTGTCGTCGGCCTTGAACACGACTTCGGTGCCCGAGTTGTTCAGCAGGCTCTTCAGCTTCATGCGCACGGTGGCTGCATTGCGGCCGCCGCGGCTGTATTCGGTCTTCAGCACGACCATCGGGTCTTTACCGTGCATGATCACGTTGCCGGCGCGGATTTCTTGAGCAATCTTCATGAGTGTTCCGATTTGGAGAGAAGTTCTTCGGGATGGCCCGGCGTCTTGATCACGCGCTTTTTCTTGATCACGCGCTATTGCTTCGGGGCCCAGGCCATTGCTTGATTGATGTGGGTCAGACGACCCGCGGGTCCGCTGAACTTTGGTCAAACAAGCAGGGTCTGCTGTCTTGAGATGCCAGCCTTTGACGGCTTCATCGAGGTGTCGTGCCCGGTCTTGCGGCGCAACAAAGCCCTATATTTTAGCTTGATTTGTGGGCCAGGCCGAGCAGTTGGCTGCACAAGTCCTGCTGGGGCGCCAATTGAGCACGCCAGTGCAGGGCCTGAGTAGCGGCGGTTCTTGCGGCGGTTTCTTCGGCTGGCAGCCGCAAGTGGCCGGTCTCCAGTTCGTTCCAGCGGCGCCAACAACTGCGCGTCGCCGCGGCCAGCTCGGCAGTTGCGTCTTGCAGATACAGGTCCAGGAAGGCGTCCAGCTTGGGGCCGTGGGCGCCGTCGTCCTGGCGGTAGATCTGCCAGACAAAAGGCTTGCCCGCCCATTGGGCGCGCACAAACGAGTCTTCCCCGCGCACGAAGTTAAGGTCGGCTGCCCAGAGCAGGGCGTCGAACTCGTCTTGGCTGACGAAGGGCAGGGCATGCAGACGCAGCGGGGCAGGCAGCTCGCGCTGCAGCAACTCCGCTTGAACCGCGCCGGGGCAGACCAGCAAGAGGGTCGGCTGTTCGGCCAGGGTGGCGAGCAAATCGGCGAGGCGCGGGTTGGGGTAGGCAAACAGGCTGACGATGCGCTCGCCCGGCCGGCGCTGCAGACCCAGGGCTGCCAACCAAGCGCTGGCGTCGAAGCGGCTTTGTGCTTGCAGCAAGCCGGGCTCGCGCAGCAGGCCGCCGGTGCGCGGGCTGAAGCCCGGGTAGAAGAAGCGCTTGTCCAGGCCGCGTCCGGGGCCGCTGAACTGCGGTGAACTCAGGCCGTGGCTGCGCTCGACATAGGCTTCGGCGCTCAAGTACTCCAGATTCAGCCAAAGCGGCGCCGTGGCGCGCGCGGCCATGCGGGCCACGAACCCCGGCGGCAGCTCGCAGCCGAAGGTTTCGATCACCACATCGCCAGCTTCGTCTGCGGTTTCACTGGATGGCCAGTCGTGGACCGTGATGCCGGGCGGCCAGCCCCAGGGCGCCATCCAGCGCAGCGGCGCCGCGTCGTCGATCCACAGGCGCACGCGCTGCCCGCGCGCCGCCAGGTCGCGGGCCAGGCGCCAGCTGACACCGACATCGCCGAAATTGTCGATCACACGGCAGAACAGATCCCACACCAGGCACGGACTCAGACTCATGCCGGGATTATCGAGGCGGGCACAATGCGGGCCATGCCAGTGCCTGATTCCAAGAACCTGCCCGATATCCAGCAAGAGATGGCTGCCGCCTCAGCGCAGCCCGATGCCCGCGCCCTCGGTGAGCAGGCCCAGACTCAGTGGGCGGCCGAGCGTCGCATCGTCGAGGAGGCCGAGGCCCAGCGGGTGCAGCAGGTCGAGCAGGTGGCGCGTGAGCAGCGTGAACGAATCTTGCAGGAGGTGGCGGCCTTGCCTGGGTTGCCTGGGGTCTATCGCTATTTCGATGCCCAGGATCAGGTGCTCTACGTTGGCAAGGCCAAGCATCTCAAAAAGCGCGTCTCCAGCTATTTCCAGAAGGACCACGGTGGCACGCGCATCGGCATGATGGTGGCGCGCATCGCCCGCCTGGAGACGACGGTGGTGCGCACCGAGTCCGAGGCGCTGCTGCTGGAAAACAACCTGATCAAGGCGCTGAACCCCAAGTTCAACATCTTGTTCCGCGACGACAAGAGCTATCCCTACCTCAAGCTCAGCGGCCATGCGTTCCCGCGCATCAGCTACTACCGCGGCGCGGTGGACCGGCGCCATCGCTACTTCGGCCCCTTCCCGAGCGGCTGGGCGGTCAAGGAATCGATCCAGCTGATCCAGAAGGTCTTCAAGCTGCGTACCTGCGAGGACACGGTTTTCAACAACCGTTCACGACCCTGCCTGCTGTACCAGATCCGCCGCTGCTCAGGCCCTTGCGTGCCGGAAGGGCAGGGTGCCGATTACGGCCGCAACGTCAGCAACGCCGAACGCTTTTTGCTGGGCGAGACGCAAGAGGTGATGGATGGTCTGCAGGCGCAGATGATGGCCTATTCGGATGCCTTGCAGTTCGAGCTGGCAGCCGAGGTGCGCAACCAGATCCAGGCCCTGGCGCGGGTGTTGCAGCAGCAGTCGGTGGATGAGAACAGCGCCACCGGCCGTGACCGCGATGTCGACATCCTGGCAGCCAAGGTGCAAGGCGGCCGCGCCTGCGTCAACCTCGCCATGGTGCGCGGTGGCCGCCATTTGGGTGATCGCGCCTTCTTTCCCAAGCATGTCGAGGAAGCGACCGCCGTCTCCCTGGGTGATGACGAGCAACTCAGTGTCTTTTCCCCCGAGCGCCTGGTGCTGGAGGCCTTCATGGCTCAGCATTACCTCGATGCCCATGTGCCCTCGTTGATCGTGCTTAGTGAGTTGGTGGACGAAACCCTTTCTGAGGCCTTGAGTGAGCAATCTGGCTACAAGGTCACCACGCAATCGCAGCCGCGTGGCCAACGCCGTATCTGGCAGGAAATGTGCGTCAAGGGCGCCGAACTGGCGCTGGCGCGCCTGCTCGCCGAAGAAGGCTCGCAACAGGCGCGCACCCGCGCTCTGGTGGATGCGTTGGAGTTGTCTGTGCAGGAGTTGGATGCCTTCCGCATCGAATGCTTTGATATCAGCCACACTGCGGGCGAGGCGACCATGGCCTCTTGTGTGGTGTTTGATGCGCACCAGATGCAGAGCAGCCAGTACCGGCGCTACAACATCGAGGGCATCACCGGCGGCGACGATTACGCGGCCATGCGCCAAGTGCTGACCCGGCGCTACAGCAAGCTGGCCGAGGCCGCTCAGCTAGGCACCGGGCGTCTGCCCGATCTGGTGCTGGTCGATGGCGGCCGCGGCCAGGTGGCTATGGCGCGCGAGGTCTTCGAGGAGCTGGGGCTGGATCTGTCCTTGATCGTCGGCGTGGAAAAGGGCGAGGGGCGCAAGGTCGGTCTGGAAGAATTGCTGTTCGCCGACGGCCGGCCCAAGGTCTATCTGGGTCGCGACTCGGCCGCGCTGATGTTGGTGGCGCAGATCCGAGACGAGGCCCACCGCTTTGCCATCACCGGCATGCGTGCCAAGCGGGCCGCGGTGCGCACCGGCGGCTCCAAGCTTGAGGATGTGGCCGGTATTGGCCCGAAAAAGCGCGCGCAACTCTTGCAGCGCTTCGGGGGTGTGCGTGGCGTGGCCGCCGCGAGTGTGGAAGAGATCGCCAGCGTCAAGGGCGTTTCCAAGGAACTGGCAGAGGAGATCTATCGTGTATTGCGCTGATGATGAGTTGTGTGGTGGCTCTGGCGAACGGGCGCTCGCCATGGCGCGGTCCGCCCGCGTCTGCGCCTGGGCGGCGCTCGGGCTGGCACTTGCGCTGGCCGGCTGCTCCAGCGGGCCGCGTTCGCCCGCCCCGGCGCCGGCACCGGCCGCTGCTCCCAGTACAGCTCCTGCCTCTTTGCCGAGCAAGAGCGAGGCGCCCAAGCCCGTGGATACGGCCAAGACGGGGCTGCCGCCACCCGGCCCCGTGCGCAGCCATGACGAGTTGCGCAAGCAGGCCGCGCTGAGGCTGGTCGCGGCCAACCCGCACATGACCTATATGGGCCAGGTGCCGGCGGTGCTCCTGGCGATTCCGGTGCTGGAAGTGGAGTTGCGCCATGACGGCCATATCAAGCGCATCAACATCTTGCGCCGACCGGGGCAGGCGCCGGACACCTTGCAGCTGGCGATTGACGCCGTGCACCGCGCCGCGCCCTTCGGTAATGTCTCGCGCATGCCTGAACCCTGGAAGTTCAGCGAGACCTTCTTGTTCAACGACAACCGCCATTTCAAGCCGCGAACCCTCGACTGAGGGCCTGGTGCCTCGGCAATAAAGAGACAGTCGGGCCTGTGCCAGGCCAGTCACTCGGTGTCTCGGCTCAAAAGGCCTGAAAAGGTGGGAGGTCGCTGGTTTTGTTTGGGCACAATGGGCGGATGTTCTTCACCCTGCCAACCCTGTTCACTTGGGCCCGCATCGTCGCCATTCCGCTGGTCGTCGGTGTGTTCTATCTGGACCTGAGCAAAGACAGCCAAAACCTGTTTGCCACCTCGCTGTTCATCCTGGTCGCGTTGACCGACTGGTTGGATGGCTATCTGGCCCGCAAACTCAACCAGACCTCGGCCTTCGGTGCCTTCCTGGACCCGGTGGCGGACAAGATGCTGGTCTGTGCCGCATTGCTCATCTTGCTGGAACTCGGTCGCGTCAATGCCATGGTGGCCCTGGTCATCATCGGCCGCGAGATGGCCATCTCGGCCCTGCGCGAATGGATGGCCCAGATTGGGGCCTCGGGCAGCGTGGCCGTGCACATGGTGGGCAAGCTCAAGACCATGGCGCAGATGGTGGCGATTCCCTTTCTGCTCTTCGATGGCGTGCTGTTCGGCTTCCTGCCGACTCGCTTGTGGGGCACCTGGTTGTTGCTTGCTGCCGTGGTCTTGACCATCTGGTCCATGGTCTATTACCTCCAGAAAGCCCTGCCGGAAATCCGCGCCAAGGCGCGTTGAGTAGGTCTCGCGTGTGCGGATCTCGCGCGCTAGCTCCGCTCTGTAGAACCTTTCAGCGGCGCAACCACTGTTGGTGAACGGTGTCTTTTGTATCGGGGCTTTTCCCGGTCAGGCGGGTCGGCTGAATGCGCATAGAATCCGTTTCCCCGCGAGTTTCAGGCCAGCTCCGGCTTGCTTCAGGTCAGCGAAGCCGAGGCCTGCAAGTGCCGCGCGGACGCACTTCCTTTTGAGGGGAAACAATTGAACAAGTCGGAACTGATCGAGCACATTGCCCAGCAGGCAGACATCTCCAAGGCCGCTGCGGGCCGTGCTCTTGAGGCCGTGATCGGCGGCGTCAAGACCACGCTGAAGAAGAACGGTTCCGTTTCTCTGGTAGGCTTCGGCACCTTCAGTGTGACCAAGCGCGCTGCGCGTGCGGGGCGCAACCCCCGCACCGGCGATGCGATCAAGATCAAGTCTGCCAAAGTGCCTAAGTTCCGGCCCGGCAAGGCCCTCAAGGACGCGGTCAACTGAAGTTCGGCGTCAGCCTCGTTTTTTCGTTTTTTACCGGTTTACCCGGGTGCTTAGCTCAGTTGGTAGAGCGTCGCCTTTACACGGCGCAGGTCGGCGGTTCGAGCCCGTCAGCACCCACCAGTATTGCCCGAGTCCGACAGCCTGTCTGGACGTGGGCTTTGGCTCCTAGAAGGCCGTCCCACGCAAAGGCGAACTCCGGTTCGCCTTTGTCGTGTCTGCATGTCTGAGGTTTCGATGTTTGATTTCGTCCGTAAACACAATCGCCTGTTTCAGCTGGTCTTGCTGATTCTCATCCTGCCCTCGTTCGCCTTGGTTGGTATCGAGGGCTACACCAGCCTCATGGATGGCGCCAATTCGGGCGTGGCCACGGTGGCGGGTCAGAAAATCACCCAAGCCGAGTGGGATGCCGCGCAGCGTGACCAGGCTGACCGTATGCGCCGCCAGATGCCCAATCTGGACGCCAAGCTGCTCGACTCGCCTGAAGTCAAGCGCGAAGCCCTGGACGGTCTGGTGCGTGAGCGTGTCTTGCAAGCAGCCGCCAAGGATGAGCATCTGTTCGTCAGCGATGAGCGTTTGCAGTCGCTGTTCATGAACGACCCTCAGTTCGCCTTCCTGCGCAACCCTGACGGCAGCTTGAACAAGAGCTTGCTGGCCGCTCAGGGCATGAGCTCGCAGATGTTTGTCGAACGCTTGCGTCAGGACTTGACCTTGCGCCAGGTGGCGTCAGGTCTGACGAGCTCCGGTCTGGCCTCGGAGGCCAATGCGGCCGTGGCCTTTGATGCCTTGTTGCAGCAGCGCGAGGTGCAGTTGCAGCGCTTCCAGGCCAAGGATTTCGCCGCAGCCATCGCCCCCAGCGATGCCGAGCTCGAAGCCTTCTACAAGGACAGCAAGAACGCTGCCCAGTTCCAGGTGGCTGAGAACGCTCAGATCCAGTACATGGTGCTCGACCTGGAGGCCTTGAAGGCCGGCGTCAGCTTCAGCGACGAAGACCTGCGCAAGTACTACAGCGAGAACCAGTCCCGTTACACGGTCTCGGAGGAGCGCCGTGCCAGCCACATCCTGATCAAGGCCGCTCAAGACGCCAAGGCCGACGAACGCGCCAAGGCTAAGGCCAAGGCGGAAGAGTTGCTGGCTCAGCTGCGCAAGAATCCGGCCCAGTTCGCCGAGCTGGCGCGCACGAACTCCCAGGATGAAGGCTCGGCCACCAATGGCGGTGATCTGGACTTCTTCGCCCGCGGCGCCATGGTCAAGCCTTTTGATGACGCTGCCTATGCGCTCAAGCAGGGCGAGATCAGCAATGTCGTCGAGTCCGAATTTGGTTACCACATCATTCAGCTGACCGGTGTGCGTGGCGGCGACAAGAAGAGCTTTGAGTCTGTGCGCGCCGAGATCGAAGCCGAGGTGCGCAAGCAACTGGCTCAGAAGCGCTATGTCGAAGTGGCTGAGCAATTCAGCAACGGCGTCTACGAGCAATCCGACAGCCTGCAGCCGGTGGCCGACAAGCTCAAGCTCTCTGTCTTGAACGCCACCGTGCAACGCAAGCCGGCACCTGGTGCCAGCGGCCCCTTGGCCTCGGCGAAATTGCTGGAGGCTGTGTTCTCGGATGATTCCCTGCGCAACAAGCGCAACACCGAAGCCGTCGAATCAGCACCGAACCAGATGGTTGCGGCTCGCGTGGTTCAGCACAACCCGGCCCATCTGTTGCCCTTGGCTCAGGTCAAGGACACGGTGCGCAGCCAGCTGGTTCGTCAACTGGCTGGCGCCCAGGCCGCCAAGGCTGGTGCGGCTCGCGTGGCTGAGCTGCAGAAGGCCGGCGCCTCTGAAGTTGGTGGCTTGGAAGCCGCTGTGGTGGTCTCGCGTGCCTTGCCGCGCGACCTGCCGCGCAAGGTGCTGGAGGGCATCCTTTCGGCCGATGCCAGCAAGCTGCCCGCCGTGGTCGGCATCGATGCAGGCGATGGCAGCTATGTGCTGGCTCGTATCAACAAGGTCCTGCCGCGTGACCCGGCCGTGGTGGATGCCAAGCGCGCCGCCGCTCAATATGCTCAAGCCTGGTCCGGTGTCGAGGCTCAGGCCTATCTCAATGCTTTGAAGACGCGCTACAAGGCCGTGATCAAGGCGCCGATGGCTGCCGCCTCGGCCAGCGCTCCGTAATAACTCGCTCTCTTCGGTTGCTCAAGCGAGCGGCCGAATGGAGGTGATGAACGAAGCTTTTGGGTGAAGCGCTGCCATCTTTTAAAAAGTGCTTGCGCTGCCTTAAAAAATCGTTCTATAATCTATGTCTCGACGGTGGTTGTAGCTCAGTTGGTAGAGTCCAGGATTGTGATTCCTGTTGTCGTGGGTTCGAGCCCCATCAGCCACCCCAAAATCGTGAAAAGCCCTCAAGCGAATGCTTGAGGGCTTTTTCCGTTTTGGAAACGAAAAAGCTGCTGAGCGCGAAATGTCGGAAGGCGAGCTACTCGTTTTTTGCCGACCCGGGTTCGCCATGACTCACACTGCGACTCCGGCCCGCATTGCGGGCGCGTCAGGAGTCCTCTACATGCCGACCAGCAATTGGTATTCGCGCTTTGCCAAGGCCACCGCCCATTTCTGTGGTCGCCCGCGGGTGTTCACGCTGGCCGTGGCGGTCATCCTGGTCTGGCTGCTCACCGGGCCGCTGTTTGGCTTCAGCGACACCTGGCAGCTGGTCATCAACACCGGCACCACCATCATCACCTTCCTGATGGTGTTCCTGATCCAGAACACGCAGAACCGGGATACCGAGGCGATCCAGGTCAAGCTCGACGAGCTGATCCGGGCCACCCGTGGCGCTCACAATGCACTGCTGGATCTGGAAGAGCTGGAGCAGGACCAGCTCGACGCGTTCCGGGGGCGCTACCAAGCGCTGGCCGCCGGTGCCCGCAGTGAGCTCACCCGCGGCGAGCAGGACACCGGCACGCCTGAGCCCTGAGCGGGGCCCGGCTGCGCGAGTCAGGTTTGCCGGCGCGCGGCCCAGCGGCGCAGCAGCCAGGCGGCGACGCCCAGCAGGATCAGGCCGGCCAGCAAGCGCCAGGCATCGCTGGCCTGGGCGCTTTCCAGGGCATGCATCAAGCGGTCCATGAAAAAGGCCAGAGCCAAGGTCGCCGGCAACATGCCCAGCAAGGTGCCGAGCATCATGTCTCTCAGGCGTATGTGGCTCGCACCCGCCACCATATTGACGATGGCGAAGGGCGCAATCGGCAGCCAGCGGATCAAGATCACGGCGACCAGGCCCCGCCGGGCCAAGGCCTGGCTCAGTTGTTGAAGGCGCGGGCCGGCCAGGGCTTGCAGGGCCGCATGACCCAGGCAATGGCCGATGCCATGGCTCAAGCCGGCTGCCGCAACCCCTGCAGCCAAGGTGCACAAGAGTCCGTTTGTCGGCCCCAGGGCGGCCAGGGCGAGTACGGTGAGCAGCATCAGCGGCACGGCCAACACCAGGGCGAGGGTCATCAAGGCAGCCATTGCCCAAGGCCCCATCCACTGGCCCAGGCGCTGCAGCTTTGGCAGCAGCTGCGCCGGATCGATTTCGCTGCGCCAGGGCGAATAGGCCCAGCCTAGGCTCAGGCCCAGCAGCAGCAACAGAAGCAGGGCCAGGCCGGCCGCACGCAGGCGCAGGCGCCGCGTGGCAGCGGCTTGCGTCGGTTCTTCCTTTTGCTTCATGCCTGAGTCCCTGTCTTCGCTCGCATGAAGCTGAGCAGCTCGTCAGCCAGGGTGTCGACGTGGCTCGAATCGAAGATGGAACCATGCGTACCAGCCACCTGGCGGCTGTGCAGTTCGGGCAGCAGCCGCCCCCAAGCCTGGAACAGCAGCTTGTGCCATTTGGCCAGACCGGCCGACTGCAGCAGCAAGACTCGTCCCGAAAATGCCTGGCAGCGATGGCCGCGCAGGGCCTGGACCTGAAGCACCAGGCCCGGGTCGCTGAACATGGCGCCGAGGCGTCGGCCATTGAGGCTCAGGTCCTGGACGTGGAGCTTGCGCACCAGCCAGCCCAGCGTTCGCCAGGGCGTGGTGCCGCCGAACACGGCTTCGGGGTGGATGGTGTCCAGCAGCAGCAAGCCGGCCGGCGCCTGGCCGCGTTGCTGCAGCTCCACAGCTGCCGCCAGGGCCGTGACACCTCCGACCGAGAAGCCGGCCAGCCAGGCCGTCGAGTCGCCCTCGGCGGCCATGGCATCGGCATACATCGCTGCCAAGGCGCCAATGCTCAGCGGCTCTTCCTGAAGCGGCGGCTGCAATATGAAGACGTCCACCTCGCCGGCCAGGGCCTGCGCCAGCTGCTGCAGCCGCAGCACATCGCCATGACCGGATGCGGCGACGAAGAGTCGCTGCGCGCCCGACTGCACATGGCTCAGCTTGTGCAACACGCCCGGCGGCACCAGGGGCCGACTCAAGGCCCGTGCCAATGCCGCGATGCTCGGGTGGTCTTGCATCAGTTGCAAGGGCAGGCGTTGACCGAGTTCGTCCTCCAGCGTGGCCAGTACGCCGAGTGCGGCCAGAGAGTCACCACCGAGCGCAAAGAAGTCGGCGTCCAGGTCGATGTAGCCGGTCCGGCCAGCCTGGCCATGTGCGATCTGAGCGGATCGGGCGGCCGCCGGCAGGGCTTCAGTCCAGAGTTCGAGCAGCCTGTGCTCCAAGGCATTGCTGGGCGCTCGTGGCGTGCCGCTGGTCGCAGGGGCCAGAGAGTCTGCAGACGACCCCAGCAGCGCGGGCAGCGGTAAACCGGCCAACTGCACCTTGCCTTGGGGCCCGAGCGGCAACTCGGCCAGCAGGCTGAAGGAGCTCGGGCGCATGACCTCGGGCAGACTCTGGCGCAAACCCGCCTGTAAGCGTGGCAGATCGCCTTCTGTCAGCCCAGTGCCGGCGAGCCAGGCATGCAGGCGCGGCGGCTGTGCCTCGGTGAGCAGTTGTACGGCCGCTTGTTGCACCAGGGGCAGGCGCAGGCAGGCGGCTTCGACATCGCCGAGTTCGATGCGCTGGCCGCGCAGCTTGACCTGGCGGTCCAGGCGGCCGTTGAAATGCAGCAGCCCGGCGGCGTCCAGCCAGCCGCGATCGCCGCTGCGGTACAGCCGAGCGGGGGGCTGCCCCGACGTGCTGGGAGCCCAGGGGTCGGGCACAAAGGCGCGCGCGTCCAGCTCGGGCCGCCCGAGGTAGCCGCGCGCCAGACCGCCGCCGCCGATATAGATCTCGCCGCTGCAGCCGAAGGGCAGGGGCTGCATGGTCTCGTCCAGCACATAGATGCGGACGTCGTCGATGGGGCGGCCCAAGGGGATTTCCGTGATGTCGGCCTGCCCCGCGTCTGGCCCGACTTCGGCAGGGGCCGGCGGGCAGGGCCAGGCGCTGGCAAAGATGCAGGCTTCGGTCGGGCCGTAGAAGTTGTAGAGCTGGGCGCTGCTCAAGGCCTGAAAGCGCCGCACCAGGGCCGGAGGCAGCAGCTCCCCGCCGCAGCAGGCGACCCGCAGACTAGGTGCCGGCAGGCCTTGTCGGCGCGCCAGCGCCCAGGCGTCCACCAAGCCGGCCAGGGTGCTGGGCACGAAGGCGCCGAAGCTGGCACCGTGCTTCTGGATCAGCTCGGCCAGGCGGCGCGGATGCACGCGGCCCGGCGGCGGCAGGGCGATGCTGGCGCCCTGGCTCAGCGGCAGCAGCAGCTCCACCAGGGCCGGGTCAAAGCCAAGTTGGGTGCCCTGGATGGCCCGGTCCTGCGGGCCGATGCCCCAACTCTTGGCCAGCCAGGCCAGGCGTCGTGTCAGGGCGCCGTGTTCCATCATCACGCCCTTGGGGCGGCCGCTGGAGCCCGAGGTGAAGAGCACATAGGCCAGGTCTTCGGCGCGTGCCTCGTCCGAGGCAGTTCGGTCGTTCGAGTCCGGGAATTCGGGCCAGGTCTGAGGCAAGCGCAGGCTGCGCTGCTGCAGGCCCGGCAGTTCGCTCAATACCGACGGGCCGCCGGCATCGAGCAAAAGGGCCACCGCGCCGCTGTCCAGCAACACCCCGGCCAACCGGGCCGGCGGCGCTTGCGGGTCCAAGGGCAGGAAGGCCGCGCCCGCCAGTCCGATGGCGACCAGGGCCACCACCATCTCGGCCGAGCGTTCCATGGCCAAGGCCACGACCCGGTCGCGCCCGGCACCGAGGCGGCGCAGCTGCCGGGCCAGCGCTTCGGCGCGCGCAAGGAGCTCCGCATAACTCAGGGTTGCGACGGTGTCGTGCTCATCCCAGACCAAGGCGCAGGTTTCGGGCTGCAGGCCGGCCTGATGGCGGAACTGGCTCAGCCAGGTTTGCGGCGCCTCAAGCTGGGCCAGGTCCTTGTGCAGGCCGTGCAGCAGGGCCCAGCGCTCTTCGGCCGGCAGCAGTTCGATCAGGTCCAGCGCCAGCTCGGGCTGCGCCGCCAGGCTCAGGCTGAGCTGCCACAGCCGTCGCGCCAGCAAGGCCGTTTCTTCCGCCTCGAAGCAGGCGCTGCTGGCCTCGAGCACCAGGGCGGGTGCGGCGCCGCCGTCGAATTCGCACAGCGTCATCGCCAGGGGGAAGCGGGCGCGGCCGCTGAACAGCTGGCGCGATTCCGTCAGTTGAGCCGCGCCAAACTGCAGGCGGTAGTCCTGGCGTTCAAAGGACAGCAGCAGCTCCAGCACCTCGCCCTGGCCGTTCAGATGCAGGCCCGGCAGTTCATGGGCCAGCTCGCTCAAGGGGTAGCGCGCATGCCGCAGGGCCGCTTGCATCTGCGTACCCGCCTGCTGCATCAGGCCACTGGCGGTGCCGGCCTGGTCCAGGTCGAGTAGCAGGCATTGCAGGCCGGTGAACATGCCCGGTGTCTGGCGAAAGCGTTGGCCGCTGCGGTTCAGGCTGGGCACGCCGATCAGCACTTTGCGCTGACCGCTGAGGCGCCCGAAGTACAGGGCCATGGCGGCCAGCAGGACATTGAAGCTGCTCAGCCCCTGGGCTTTGGCGGCTTGCTCCATGCGGGCATAGGCGCTGGCATCCAGGGGCAGATGGAAGAGCTGGGCTCTTGGCAACTCGCGTGCATCGATGCTTTGCGGCTGGGCGCGCCGCGCCACCAAAGGCTGGCGATCGCCCCGTGCCAGACCGGTGAGTTGTTGCCGCCAGAAAGCCGCGTCACGTTCGAACAAGGCCGATTGACGGTAGCGCTGTGAGTCCTCGATGAAGTCACGGTAGCGTGCGCCAGCACAGGCTTCTCTCGGCGTAGACGTGGCCCCGGGCTCCAGGCTTTGGTAGATCGTGCACCAGGCCTGCATCAGCTGGGTTGTGCCCCAGCCGTCCATCACGAGGTGGTGAAACTGGATGCTCAAGCCGTGCAGGGCATCGTGCGCGCGCAGCAGCAGGAAGCGCCAGGGCGGCCTGCCGTCGAGGGCGAAGGGCTCGCCCATGCGAGCGTTCCAGCAGCGTTCCATGGCCTGCTCGGCTTCGAGGTCTGAGGCGCAGTGCAAGTCGACCCGTTCCAACTGCGCGTCCCAGGCCGGCAGCAAGCGCTGGTGTCCGTGCAAATCAGGGGCCAGGCGCAGGGCATCGTGGGCGGCCACCAGCAGGCGCAAAGCCGCCTGCAGCCGGGCGACATCCAGCGGGCCGCGCAGCAGGGCTCCGCCACCGATATTGAGATGCGCGCTGCCGGGCCAGGCGCGTTGATCGAGCCAGACCTCGCGCTGGCTCAGCGACAGCGGCAGGTCCATGGCTGCGCTCTCAGCCGCAAGGCCCGACGCGACCGGATCGACGCTCAGGTCTTGGCCTTGAGATTCAACAGCTGCTTGCGATCCCATTGTTCGATGTGTTCCATCGCGTGGCGGTAGCCCAATTCGGCGATCTCGGCCCCTTGGGCGTAGGCCATCAGGGCGAATCTTGCCACGGGCGGTTCGAGGTAATGGTCGGCCTGCGCGCGCGCGCGCTGCCGCTGCCCCAGGCTGCCGATGTGGCCGGCGCTGTAGAGGATGTCGGCAATTCCCGGCGCGGCTGGAGCGCCCGGGCGCAGCCAGCGCTTGAGCACCTGCCAATTGCCCAGGCGCGCCAGGCCACTGTCGGCGCGCAGGCTGGCGCGCACATCGACATCGACGGCGATGATGCTGCCATTGCCGCGGCGTCGCTCCAGGGGCGTGCCCAGGCGCACGCGCATGGCCTGCACCGGCACGTTGTCGAGGATGGCGCCGTCCACCAACAGCGCGCCGCCCTGCAGCACGGGCGGGAACAGGCCGGCCGGCGAGTTGCTGGCCAGCACAGCGCGCCAAAGCGGGCCTTGGTCCAGGGTGCTGGTGTTGCCTTCGCTGAGATTGCAGGCGGCGGCGAAGAAGGGCAACCAGAGCTGTTCGATCAGGCGCTCGCCGAACATGCGGCGCAGGTCGCGCTCGACCCGCCGGCCGGCCACCAGGGACACCAGGGGCAAGGTCAGGCGCTCGCCGCCGGCGGCAAAGCGGCGCGTCTGGCTCAGGATCTGCTCCAGGCTGTGGCCGCAGGCGTATTGCGCGGCGATCAGTGCCCCCATGCTGTTGCCGCCGATCAGATCCACAGGCAGCTGGCTTTCTTGCAGCGCGCGCAACACGCCCAGATGGGCAAAGCCACGCGCGCCCCCGCCGCCCAACACCAGGCCCAGAGCGCTGCCGGTCAGGAAGCGGGCCAGGCGCTGGGTGTCGCCCAGGCGGGCCCGGCGCAGCGGGTAAATGCGCTCCAGGGTGCGCCCCATCAGCCACGGCGTTGGCAGCACCGGCTGAGCTTCATGGGCGTCGTGCAGCAAGACCAAATGCTGGCGCTTCAGTGCCGCGTTGCCATCGCCGGCCAACAGGGCCTGTTCAACCCGGCTGGGTGTGTTCGGGGCGTGGGCGCCACTGAGCAAGATCAGTTGATCGGCCTGGCGCAATGCGAAGCGCGTCCATGCCTCGGGTTCAGCACCCAAATCATCGGCATGGCAGGCCTGGTAGACGATGAAGTCAAAGCGGTCTTCCAGATGCGCCAGGGCCTCGCGCGGCAAGGCCTGGCCATTGAGCAGCAGCTGCGGCGCTCCGCTGGCAGGGGCCCGCACTTCGCGCAGGTGGCCGCTGCGGCCCTGCAGGCTCAGGCAGCGGCACAGGTCCTCAGCCAAGGCGGTACTGCAGCCGTCTTGATCCAGCTCCCGTTGCAGCGGCAGCAGTGCAAAGGTCTGGGCCATGCGCTGCGGCACCGGTACTTCGTGCTGGGGCCGCAGGCGTTCGTACACCGCTTGGACGAAGACCTGGCAGAGCTCGGTCGGGTGGCGCTGCAGCAGGCGCTGATAGGCCTGGCGGCTCAGCACCGCCAGACGCGAGTCGCGCACGGCGCTCAGGTCCTGGGCTCGCGCTTGCTGCAGGATCAGGCCCAACTCACCGATGCTCTGGCCGGGCTGAACTTGGTTGTAGAGCAAGCGCTGGCCGGTGGCGTCGCGCCGTGTCACGCGCAGACCGCCGCTGATGACGAAGATGATGGTGTCGGAGGCTTCGCCCTCGCGCAGCACGGTGGCACCGCCCTGGACCTGCTGCACCTCCATGGCCTCGGCCAGCTCATTCAAGATCCCGGCAGGCAAGCCACCGAACACCGGGCTGGCCTGCAACATGGCCAAGACCTTGGCCAAGCTGGCCTCGCGGTGGATGTGTTCGGGCAGGAACTCCATCGGGGCAGTCTAGCTGCCGCTCGCAGGCCCGTGCGGGCAGAAAGAACAAAGAAAAAGCCCGCGCGTCGGGTGACGCCGGGCTTTTGGCAACAGCGCCTGTGACGCTGTAGGAGTGCGAGTTTCTGACCGATCAGTTGCTCGTGCCCATGGCACCAGCCAGGGCTTGCACGGCTTCTTCCAGCTTGGCCTTGCCCAGAGCCTTGCACTGCTCGGGCGTGGCATTGGGGGCCGCGCCGAAGGTGGTGGCGCTCTTGGCCGGCTTGAACAGCAGCTCTTTGCCCTTGCGCGGCAGGACCACGGCGCGGGCGGTGATCACGCAGGTCTTTTGCGCCACATCGATGCCGCCTTCGACCTGGCTCAGGAAGCCCCAAGCCTTGGCCGGGAACAGCTTGACCGTGGCCGGCGTGATGCTCTTCAACCAGATGGCTTCGGCCGCAGCTTGATCCATCAGATTGGCAGTCGAATGGTCGACGATCACGTACTTGGCCGGGGCGGCAAATGCGGCGGCAGCGGCGCAAGGCAGGATCAGGGCGGCGATCAGCTGGTTCAGTTTCATGGGTTTCCTTCGAGACATGCTTGTTGTTGCTTTGGCGGCGCGCAGCAGCGACCTCACGCCGTGCGTGCGCAGGCTCGGCAGTGTGGGGGCAGAGTCTGGCTTTGAGCCTCAGGGTTTACGCGATGCATCGGTCGGAGTTGGTGAAGCGGGCCTTCGGTTTCAGGCGAGCAGGGTGCTGCTGATCCTGAAGGTCAGCCAGGCGGCCAAATAGGCCAGGCCGAAGAGGTAAGCCAGCATCAATGCGGGTGTTTTGTAGCCACCGGTCTCGCGCCGGGCTGCGGCCAAGGTGGCGATGCACTGCGGCGCAAAGACAAACCAGGCCAGCAGGGCCAGCGCCGTGGGCAGGCTCCAGCTCTGTGCGATCAGCGGACTCAAGGCCTCGGCCGCATCGGCGCCGCCGTTGGACAGGGCGTAGACCGTGCCCAGGGCGCTGATCACCACCTCGCGCGCCGCCATGCCCGGCACCAGGGCCAGGCAGATCTGCCAGTTGAAGCCCAGGGGCTCGAACAGCGGCGCCAGGCCGCGGCCCAGCATGCCAGCGAAGCTGTAGACGATGGCCGGCTCGGTCGCGCCTTCCGGCGCACCGGGGAAGCTGGCCAGCAGCCAGAGCAGCACGGTCAGCACCAGGATGATGCCGCCGACCCGGCGCACAAAGATCACGGCGCGCTGCCACAGGCCCAGGGCGATATTGCGCGGGTGCGGCCAGTGGTAGGCCGGCAGCTCCATCATCAGCGGCCGCACCTGGGCACCGCTGCGCGTGAAGCGCTTGAGCAGCCAGGCCACGCACAGGGCGCCGACGATGCCGGCCAGGTAGAGCCCGAACAGCACCAGGCCCTGCAGCTGCAAACCCCAGGCCAGCTGCCGCGCCGGGATGAAGGCGCCGATCAAGAGCGCATAGACCGGCAGCCGGGCCGAACAGGTCATCAGCGGCGCAATCAGGATGGTGACCCAGCGGTCGCGCGGGTTGGCAATGCTGCGCGTGGCCATGATGCCGGGGATGGCGCAGGCAAAGCTGGACAGCAAGGGGATGAAGCTGCGCCCCGAGAGGCCGACGCCGCCCATCAAGCGGTCCAGCAAAAAGGCGGCGCGCGGCAGGTAGCCGCTTTCTTCCAGGATCAGGATGAAGAAGAACAGGATCAGGATCTGCGGCAGGAAGACCAGCACGCCGCCGACGCCGGCGATCAGGCCGTCCACCAAGAGGCTGCGCAGCCAGCCTTCGGGCAGGGCGCCGCCGACCAGCTCGCCCAGTGCGGCCATGCCGTCCTTGATCAGATCCATGGGCCCGGTGGCCCAGGCAAACACCGCCTGGAAGAGCAGGAAGAGCACGGCCGCCAGGATCAGCGGGCCGGCCACCGGATGGAGCAACACACGGTCAAGGCGGTCGCTGGGCAGCTCGGGCAGGTCTTGATCCAGTTGCAGTCGCTGCAGGATCTGCTTGATGCGTTCGTGGTCGCCGTCTGCCGCGCTGTCCGGCAGGGCACCCGGCGCCCAGACCGCTTTGTCGTCCAGCAGGGCTTTCAGCTCGGCCACGCCTTCGCCCGCCGTGGCCACAGTGCGCAGCACCGGCACGCCCAGCTCGCGCGACAGCGCCTCGGTGTCGATGGCCAGGCCGCGCCGGGCGGCCAGGTCGGCCATATTGAGCAGCACCACGCAGGGCAGGCCCAAGCGTTGCACCGCCAGCACCAGGCGCAGGGTGCGGCGCAGATTGGTGGCGTCGAGCACGCAGACCACCAGGTCGGGGCGCTTCTCGCCGCGCGCACGGCCGGCCAGCACATCGCAGGTGACGCGCTCATCGGGCGAGCGCGGGTTCAGGCTGTAGGTGCCGGGCAGGTCGAGCAGGCGCAGCGCTCGGCCGGCGGCGCTGAGCAGGCGGCCCTCTTTACGCTCGACGGTGACGCCGGCGTAGTTGGCCACTTTTTGCTGGCTGCCGGTCAGGCGGTTGAAGAGGGCGGTCTTGCCGCAGTTCGGGTTGCCTACCAAGGCCAGCAGCGGCCCGCCCCGGTGCACATGGATGACTGCCTCAGCCATGCGTCGCCTCCGGGCCTTGCGGGGCCTGCACCTGGATGCAGGCCGCCTCGGCGCGGCGCAGGGCAAAGGTGGACTGGCCGATGCGCACGACCAGCGGGTCGCCGCCGGGCAGTCCGCGACTGAGGATCTTGACCGCCTCGCCCGGTAAGAAACCGATTTCGGCCAGCCAGTCGGCCCACTCGGGCGCGTGGGCCGGCGCTTGCACCGAGTGCACCTTCATGGCCTCGCCCAGGGCCAGTTCCGCGAGAGAGGTGGCGATCCAGGGGCTGGCTGCGGCGGCGTGGCTGCAAGGGGTCAGGGGAGCGCTCGCCGCGGCGGGCAGAGCGCTGGAGACGCTGAAGTCGGTCATGCGAGGCGTGCTGCGTCGTGAAGAGGGGATCGGAAGGCCGCATGCGGCTTGGGCTTAGGCTTCGGTGGCTTGAAAAGTCAGCGAGTGCAATCGAGAATTATTCTCATTCTAGGCTTGGCGCCGCGGGTCGGGTGTCGCTGCTTTTTGATGAGGCTCATGCTTTGTGCGTTTTCGCCGCGGCGGATTGGCCGGTGGCCCGCTTGAGGACCTGCCTTCGATGCTGGAAAACAGGGCACCCGAGTGGGTGGCCCTGCCTAGCGCCGCAGTTGCGCAAATGCATAAAATGGGGCGCGCAAACGTTTAGCGTTTTCCTTTATCAGCCGATACACTGAGTTTTCTTACAATCAGCGCCCGATGTCGACTACCGTCTGGCGTTCGTAAAAAGACTGGGGCAATCTGCCCGAAGCCCAACCGCGCTGCCGGCCGGCCTTTCAGGCCCTGGCAGCGTTCTTTCACCGACTTGCCTGCCCATTCCTGCTGCCATGATCGCCACACCGTCGTTTGTTCGTGCCGCCGTGACTCTTGCGCTGTCTGCCCTGTCCCTGTCGGCGCTGGCCCAGGCCGGGCAACCCGCCGTCATCTTTGACATGGGTGGCAAGTTCGACAAGAGCTTCAATGAATCGGCCTACCGCGGCGTCGAGCGCTGGAAGAAGGAAACCGGCAAGACTTATCTCGAATTCGAGATCAGCAACGACACCCAGCGTGTGCAGGCCATCCGCCGCATGGCCGAGCGTGGCGCCAGCCCCATCATCAGCATCGGCTTTGCCCAGGCCTCGGCCCTGCAGCAAGTGGCCAAGGACTTCCCCAAGACGCAGTTCGCCATCATCGACTCGGTGGTCAATGCGCCCAATGTGCAGTCGGTGGTGTTCAAGGAACATGAGGGCAGCTACCTGGTCGGCGCCATGGCCGCGCTCACCAGCAAGACCGGCAAGGTCAGCTTCGTTGGCGGCATGGACATCCCCCTGATCCGCAAATTCCAGTGCGGCTTCGAGCAGGGTGTGAAGGCCACCAACCCCAAGGCCGAAGTCTTCTCCAACATGACCGGCACCACCTCCAGCGCCTGGAACGACCCCACGCGCGGCGGTGAACTGGCCAAGTCTCAATTCGCCAAGGGCTCGGACATCGTCTTCGCCGCGGCGGGTGGTACCGGCTCGGGCGTCTACCAGGCGGCAAAGGACGCCGGCAAGCTGGCCATCGGTGTGGACAGCAACCAGAACCATCTGCAGCCCGGCACCATGCTGACTTCCATGGTCAAGAACGTGGACGTGGCCGTGTACAACGTGCTCAAGGGTTGGAAGGCCGGCGTCTCGGTGCTGGGCCTGAAGGAAGGCGGCGTCGAGTATGCGCTCGACCAGAACAACAGCAAGCTGATCAGCCCGGCGCTCAAGACCAAAGTGGAAGCCATCAAGGCCGACATCGTCGCCGGCAAGATCAAAGTGGCCGACTACATGGCCGATAACGCCTGCAAGTACTGAGCGCCTGCCCGGCGCGATCTTGCGCGACTTTCCGCGAAATTCAGCGACATCCATCCATGACGACCCAGAGCAAGGGCACCGTGCCCGCGGACGGTGCCCCGCCGGCCGTCGAGCTGCGTGACATCTCCAAGCGCTTCGGCGCCGTGCAGGCCAACCGTGAGGTCAGCCTGAGCGTGCGCGCCGGCACCGTGCACGGCCTGGTCGGCGAGAACGGCGCGGGCAAGAGCACGCTGATGGCCATCCTCTACGGCTATTACCAGGCCGACAGCGGCAGCATCGCCATCGCCGGCCGCCCGGTGCAGATCAAGGACTCGCAGCAGGCCATTGAGCTGGGCATCGGCATGGTCCACCAGCACTTCATGCTGGTCGACACCCTGAGCTGCCTGGATAATGTGATGCTGGGCGCCGAGCCGGCTTTCTTCCTGAATGCCGCCAAGCGCAAGGTGCGCAGCCAGTTGCAGGCCTTGATGAGCGAAACCGGCCTGCATGTGCATCTGGACGCTCTGGTCGGCGAGCTGCCGGTGGGCGAACTGCAGCGCCTGGAGATCCTCAAGGCCCTGTACCGCGGCGCCAAGATCCTGATCCTGGATGAGCCCACCGCGGTGCTGACCCCGCAGGAAACCCTGCAGCTCTTCGAGACCCTGCGCCGCCTGCGCGAGCGTGGCACCACCATCCTGCTGATCACCCACAAGCTCAAGGAAGTGATGGCGCTGTGCGATGCCGTCACCGTGATGCGTGCGGGTCAGGTCGTGCAGACCAAGTCGATCACTGATACCAGCCCAGAAGACCTGGCCCAGGCCATGGTGGGCCGCAAGGTGCATCTGGGCCGGCCCGAGCAGGCAGCCGCCCACGATGCCGCTGCGCCTCTGCGCCTGCGGGTGCAGGGCCTGAGCCTGACTGCAGGCCAGGCCGTGCCCTTGCTGCAAGACATCGGCCTGCAACTGCGCGCCGGCGAGATCGTCGGCGTGGCCGGCGTGTCGGGCAATGGCCAGACCGAGTTGCTGGAAGTGCTCAGCGGCATGCGTGCGCCGGAGGCTGGCCAGATGGAACTCGGTGGGCGTCGCTTCGACGCGGCTGCCGGCCAATGGCTGGAGCCGCGCAGTGCGCGCGAGTGCCGCCTGGCCCATGTGCCCGAAGACCGCCATGCCTGCGGCATGGTCATGAGCTTCCCGGCCTGGGAGACCGCGGTGCTGGGCTATCAAGACCTGCCCCTGTACCGCAGCGGCCCGCTGAATGCCGCCATGAACCACGAGCGCATGAAGTCCGAGGCCGCGGCCATGGCCGAGCGCTTTGATGTGCGCCCGCGCGACATGAACATCGGCTCCAGCAAGTTCTCGGGCGGCAACCAGCAAAAGCTGGTGCTGGCGCGCGAAATCGGCCAGGCGCCCACGGTGCTGCTGGTCGGCCAGCCGACGCGCGGCGTCGACATCGGCGCCATCGAATTCATCCACCAGCAGCTGCGCGCGCTGCGCGATGCCGGCTGTGCCGTGCTGGTCGTCAGCAGCGAGCTGGACGAGATCCTGGCCCTGTCCGACCGCGTCATCGTCATGAACGGCGGCCGCATCACCGGCGAGCTGGACATCGCCGAGTGCACCGAAACCCGCCTGGGCCTGCTGATGGCCGCCACCGCGAAAGAAGAAACGAACGCTGCGGCGTTGCAATAAGCATGAGTGCATCTTCATCTTCATCGAGCAGCGCCTTGCCGCGCTGGATCGACCTGGGCCTCTTGCCCTTGTGGAACCTGGCCGTGGCCCTGGGCGTGGCCGGCCTGGTGGTGCTCGCCATCGGCCAGAGCCCCATGCATGCGCTGAGCGTGCTGCTGCAGGGCTCGCTCGGCAGCCTGCGCGGCCTGGGCTACACCCTGTACTACACGACCACCTTCATCTTCACCGGCCTGGCTGTGGCCGTGGCCATCCACGGCGGCCTGTTCAATATCGGCGGGGAAGGGCAGGCCACGTTTGGCGGCCTGGGTGTGGGCCTGCTGGCCCTGGCGCTGGGCGCGCACCTGCCGGCCGTGGTGCTGCTGCCGCTGCTGGTGATCGCCGCGGCGGTGTTCGGCATGGTCTGGGCCTTGATCCCGGGTTGGTTGCAGGCCTGGCGCGGCAGCCACATCGTCATCACCACCATCATGTTCAACTTCCTGGCCGCCAGCCTGAACGTGTATCTGCTGGTCAACTGGCTGCGTCCGGCCGGCAGCATGGCGGTGGAGAGCGCGGACTTTGCCGAGTCGGCACGCATGCCGGCCCTGCATCAGCTGGCCGCGCTGTTCGGTGTCGAGATGCCGTCCTCGCCGCTGAACCTGAGCCTGTTGCTGGCCTTGTTGGCCTGCGTCTTCGTCTGGTGGTTTCTGTGGAAGAGCGCGGCCGGCTATGCCTTGCGCGCCGTCGGCAGCGCGCCGCGCGCCGCGCACTACGCCGGCATCCGCCCCAAGTACCAGGTGCTGGTGGCCATGGGCCTGGCCGGCGCGCTGGCCGGCCTGGTGGCCGTCAATGAGATTTCCGGCGTGCAGGGCAAGCTGACCCTGGACTTCGTCGCCGGTGCCGGCTTCACCGGCATCGCCGTGTCGCTGATGGGCCGCAACCACCCTGTCGGCATCGTCCTGGCCTCGCTGCTGTTTGGCGTGCTGTATCAGGGCGGCGTCGAGGTGTCTTTCGAGCTGCCTGGCTTCAGCCGCGAGATGGTGGTCACGGCCCAGGGCCTGATCGTGCTGTTCGCCGGCGCCATGGCGACGGTGAGCCTGCCGCTGTTCGTCAAGCTGCACGGCTGGCTGTCTGGAAAAAACAAGGCCGTTGCGAAGGAGCTGGCTCATGGATGAGATCCTGATCGGCTCGATGCTGGCCTCGACCCTGCGGGTCACCACGCCGCTGCTGCTCTGCGCCCTGGCGGGCTTGATCAGTGAGCGCTCAGGCGTGATCGACATCGGCCTGGAAGGCAAGATGTTGTTTGCGGCTTTTGCCGCTGCGGCGGCTGCCAGTGCCAGCCACTCGACCGGTATGGGCCTGGCAGCGGCCATCGCCGTGGCCTGTGCCATGTCGCTGATCCACGGCTTTGCCTGCGTCACCCACCGCGGCGACCAGGTGGTGTCGGGTGTGGCGCTCAATATGGTGGCGGCCGGCCTGACCGTGGTGCTAGGCATTGCCTGGTTCGCCCAGGGCGGCCAGACCCCGCCGATCACGGCCGATGTGCGCCTGACCGGCCTGATCGCCGGCTGGAGCGAGCCCGAGGCGGCTGTGGCAGCCTTGGGCCCCTGGTTCGGCGCCATCGTCGGCCACGGCCTGCTCAGCCACAACCTGCTGGTCTACCTGGCCTTCTTCCTGGTGGCCGGGGTCTGGTTCTTCCTCGAGCGCACCAAGCCGGGCCTGCGCCTGCGCGCGGTCGGCGAGAACCCGGCCATGGTGGACGCAGCCGGTGTGTCCGTGCCGCGGCTGCGTTATGCCGCGCTGATGCTCAACGGCCTGCTTTGCGGCCTGGCCGGCGCCTACCTGACCCTGGCGCAGAACGCCTCCTTCTCGCCGAATATGACGGCCGGCCGCGGCTACATCGCTCTGGCCGCCATGATCTTCGGCAAGTGGAAGCCCGTGCCCACGCTGGCCGCCTGCCTGCTCTTTGGCTTCCTCGACGCCCTGGCCATCCGCATGCAGGGCGCGGTGATCCCCGGTGTCGGCGAAGTGCCGGTGCAGCTGATCCAGGCCTTGCCCTATTTGCTGACCGTGATTTTGCTGGCCGGCTTCATCGGCCAGGCCCTGGCGCCCAAGGCGCTGGGTCGGCCCTACCTCAAAGAACGCTGAGCACACGCGTGAACGCTCTGAAGAACGCTCTCCCACCGGATCTCTTGCAGCGCCTGCTGGCCGCCTCGCTGGGCGCGCGCCAGCATTCGCACTCGCCGTACTCCGGCTATGCGGTGGGCGCCGCCGTGCTCGACGAGCAAGGTCGCATCCATGCCGGCTGCAATATCGAAAACGCCGCCTACCCGCAAGGCTGGTGCGCCGAGGCCTCGGCCCTGACTGCCATGATCATGGCCGGCGGTCGCCGCGTCGGCGCGGTGCTGGTCACCGGCCCCGGCCCAGACATCATCACGCCCTGCGGCGGCTGCCGCCAGAAGCTGCGCGAGTTCGCCGACCCGGAGCTGATCATCATCGCCGCCGATCCGGGCGGCATCCGCCAGCAGTGGACGCTGGAACAGCTGCTGCCTTTCAGTTTCGGCCCCGAGCATCTGAAGCTCTGAGCCATCGCAACAATTTCCAGGAGGAACCTCATCATGATCGACCACAAGACCCTCAATCCCGCCATCGCCCAGACCGCCGAAAAGCTCAAGACCCTGTTCGGCGCGGCCCCTGCCGTGGCCGTGGTGCTGGGTTCGGGCTGGGCCGGCGCGGTCAGCTTGGTGCAGAACGCCAAGCATCTGCCTTACACCGAGCTGCCGGCCTTCCCGCAGCCCAAGGTGGAAGGCCATGTCAACGAGATCGTGGTCGGCACCATCGGCGCGCAGACCGTGGTGATGCTGCGCGGCCGCGCCCACACCTACGAGAGCGGCGATTGCACCGGCATGGCCGGTGCCCTGCGCAGCCTCAAGGCCTGGGGTGTCAAGGTGCTGCTGCAGACCAATGCCTCGGGTTCCATCCGCAGCCACATGCCCGCCGGCAGCCTGATGCTGATCAGCGATCACATCAACGCACCGCAGCGCTCGCCCCTGGTCGGCGAGCCCGGCAGCGAGCGCTTTGTCGACATGAGCACCGCCTACGACCTGGAGCTCCGCCAGCATGCCAAGGGCGTGGCCGCGGCCCAGAACCTGGCGCTGGGCGAGGGCGTGTACTGCTGGGCCCTGGGCCCGCAGTTCGAGACTCCGGCCGAGATCCGCATGTTTGCCGCCTGGGGCGCTGATGCCGTGGGCATGAGCACCGTGCCGGAAACCATCCTGGCCCGCCACGCCGGCCTGCGCGTCATGGGCCTGGCCCTGATGACCAATATGGCCTCCGGCTTGTCCGATGAAGCCCTGACTCATGCCCTGACCCTGCAGCAGGCCCAGCAGTCCGGTGAGCGCGCGGCGCAGTTCCTGGGTGCCGTGGTGGCCGGCATGGCCGATCTGGCCTCGCTGAAAGACTGAGCGTTCTTCCATGGCTTCTTTGGAACTGAAAGAAAACGCAGCGCGCCTGGCGCTGCAATGCCTGGACTTGACCAGCCTCAACGACGCCGACACGGCCGAGGACATCGTCGCTTTGTGCCGGCGGGCTCAGACGCCTTTCGGCCCGGTGGCGGCCGTCTGCGTGTGGCCGCGTTTCGTGGCGCAAGCGCGCGCGGCCTTGCCGGCCGAGATCAAGGTGGCGGCCGTGGCCAACTTCCCGGACGGCGCCCTCGATCTGGCCCGAGCCCTGGCCGATGTGCAGACGATTGCCACGGCCGGCGGTGATGAAGTCGATGTGGTCCTGCCGTATCGCGCCCTGATGGCCGGCCAGCGCAGCGAGTGCGCCGAGTTCCTGGCCGAGGTGCGCCATGCCAGCCGGCCGCTGACGCTCAAGGTCATCATCGAGAGCGGTGAGCTCAAGACCCCTGAACTGATCGCGGATGCGGCCCGCCTGGCCTTGATGGCCGGCGCCGATTTCGTCAAGACCAGCACCGGCAAGACTGCGGTCTCGGCCACGCCGCTGGCTGCCCGCCACATGCTCAGCGAGATCGCCGGCAGCGGCCTGGTCTCGGCCGGCTTCAAGGCCTCGGGTGGCATCCGTACGGTGGCCGATGCCCAGGTTTACCTGGAGCTGGCGGCCGACAAGCTCGGCACCGCAGCGTTGAACCCACGCCGCTTGCGCTTCGGCGCCAGCGGCCTGCTGGGCGATATCGAAGCCGTGCTGTCCGGCACGGCCGCGCCCTTCAACACCGCCAGCTACTGAGCGCGGCGGCCGTGCGGGCCCAGGAGATCATTCGCGCCAAGCGCGATGGTGCGGCGCTGTCCGAAGCGCAGATCCAGAGCCTGGTGCGCGGCCTGGTCGATGGCGGCTGGAGCGAGGGCCAGATCGCGGCCCTGGCCATGGCCATCCTCTGGCGCGGCATGAGCCGGGCCGAGTGCGTGGCCTTGACCCGGGCCATGCGGGACTCGGGCCGCCAAATGCACTGGCGGGATTTGCCCGGCCCGGTGCTGGACAAACATTCCAGCGGCGGCGTGGGCGACAAGATCAGCCTGATGTTGGCGCCTCTGGTGGCGGCCTGTGGCGGCTTCGTGCCCATGATCTCGGGCCGTGGCCTCGGCCACACGGGCGGCACCCTGGACAAGCTGGAGGCCATCCCCGGCTTTTGCGCCACGCCCGAGGCCGCGCGCTTCGAGCGCATCGTGCGCGATGTCGGCTGCGCCATCATCGGCCAGACGGTCGACTTGGCCCCGGCCGATGGTCGCTTCTATGCCGTGCGCGACATCAGCGCCACGGTGGAGAGCGTGCCCCTGATCACCGCCAGCATCCTGTCCAAGAAGCTGGCCGCCGGCCTGCAGGGCCTGGTCATGGACGTGAAATGCGGCAACGGCGCCTTTGCCGACTCGCCCTGGATGGCCCAGGAGCTGGCCCACAGCATCGTCGGCGTGGCCGCCGGTGCCGGCCTGCCGACCCGGGCCCTGATCACCGACATGAACGAGGTGCTGGGCCAGAGCGTGGGCAACAGCCTCGAGTTGCTGGAGGCTATGAGCTATCTGCGTGGCGAGCTGCCTGAATCGCGCCTGCATGCCCTGACCCTGGCCCTGGCCGGCGAGATGCTGCAGCTGGGTGGCTTGGCGGCCAATGCTGTGGATGCGGAGGCCAAGCTGCAAGCGGCACTGGACAGCGGCGCCGCGGCCGAAAAATTCGCGCAGATGGTGGCGGCCCAGGGTGGGCCGGCCGATCTGCTGGAGCGGCCCGAGCAATACCTGGCTGCCGCGCCGGTGCAGCGCCCGGTCTGTGCGCCACGTGCGGGCCGTTTGAGCGCGATGCTGACGCGCGAGATCGGCCTGGCTGTGGTCGAGCTGGGGGGCGGACGACGCCAGGCGGGCGACCGCATCGATGTGCGTGTCGGCCTCTCGGCGGTCTTGCCACTGGGCACCGTGCTCGAGGCCGGCCAGCCTTTCGCCATGGTCCATGCGGCCGACGCTTCTTCAGCCGAGCGCGCCGCGGCGGCCGTGCTGGTGGCCTGCCGTTTCAGCGACCCTGAGGCGCCTTGGGGCCCCACAGACCTGATCCAGGCCCGTGTCGGCTAGACTTCACGCCCCGTGGATCCACCTGCATCCACCTGACCACTGCTGTACCCCTGACATGCCTGATATCGACGACGCCACGCCCGCTCCCGCCACGCCCGACAGCCCGGATGGCGGCTCGCCCCGCCGCGGCATCAAGAGCTTTGTGGTGCGCGCTGGCCGCATGGGCTCGGGCCAGGTCAAAGCCCTGGCCGAGCTGGGCCCCAAGTTCGTGCTGCCCTTCCAAGCGGGCCAGCGCCTGGACACCGCGGCTGTGTTCGGCCGAGAAGCACCGGTGGTGTTCGAGATCGGTTTCGGCATGGGCGACGCCACGGCCAAGATCGCCCAGACCTTGGCCGACCATGACTTCATCGGCTGCGAGGTGCATGAGCCCGGCGTCGGCGCGCTGCTCAAGCACATCGAGGAAAAGCAGCTCGGCAATGTCCGCATCTTCCAGCACGACGCCGTTGAGGTGCTGGAGCAGATGATCGCCCCGGCTTCGCTGGCCGGCGTGCACATCTACTTCCCCGACCCCTGGCACAAGAAGCGCCACAACAAGCGCCGACTGATCCAGCCCGAGTTCGTGGCCAAGCTGGTCCAGCACATCCGCCCCGGCGGCTATCTGCACTGCGCCACCGACTGGGAGCCCTATGCCCAGCAGATGCTGGAAGTCCTGGGCGCCGAAGCGCTGCTGGAAAACACGGCCGCCGGCTACGCGGAAAAGCCCAGCTATCGACCGCTGACCAAGTTCGAAAACCGCGGCCTCAAGCTGGGCCACGGGGTGTGGGATCTGGTGTTCCGCCGCCGCCCGCTGGTCTGAGCAGGCTGGCCCCGGCCAGCAGCACCAGGCCCAGGGCCAAGGGCAGGGTGGCGATGAAGCCGGCATGCTTGAAGCCCAAGGCGCCGATCAAGCCACCTACAAAAAAGGCCAGCACCAAGCTCAGGTGGATGCGCAGGCGTTGCCGGTTGGCCATCACGAGGGGTTGTTGCGCGCTCGCTGGCAAGCGGTTCCAGTAGAGCAGGCGCCCCAGTTCCAGGCCCAGATCGGTCAGCAGGCCGGTGACATGGGTGGTTCGGATCTCCGCGTGTGAGATCTTGGTGATCAGGGCGTTCTGCAAGCCCATCACAAAGCACAGCAGCACGGCGGTCAGCGAGACGCGCAGGATCTGGTGCGGCAGCAGCTGGCTGCCGATCAGGCCGAAGACCAGCAGCAGCGCCGCCTCCAGCAAGAGCGTGGGCACGTAGGCCCAACGCGGCCGATGGCGCAGGCCATAGTTCACCAGCAGCGCCGTGCAGGCCGCGCCCGCCACAAACGCCGCCACCGCCAGCAAGGCGCTGAAGGCCAGGCCGAACTGGCCGAGAGCGATGTGGTCGGTGCTGGCCGAGACCAGGCCGGTCATGTGCGAGGTGTACTGGCCCACGGCCAGAAAGCCGCCGGCATTGAGCGCACCGGCCACAAAGGCCAGCGCCGCGCCCAGGTGCAGATTGCTGCGCGCGCTGCGTTCCGGCGCGGTCAGCTGAGCGAGATAGTCCACGGGCATAGGCCTGAGCATAAGGGCTGGCAGGCCGAAGCCTGCGGCACAGCTGCTAGAGTGCCGCCCATGTCTGAATCCACATCTCTGGCCGGCCGCCACATCTTGCTGGCCTTGTCCGGCGGCATTGCCTGCTACAAGAGCGCCGAGCTGACCCGGCTCCTGAGTAAAGCCGGCGCCACGGTGCAGGTGCTGATGAGCGAGGCGGCCGAGCACTTCATCACCGCCGTCACCATGCAGGCCCTGTCGGGCCGCACGGTGGCCACCAGCCAATGGGACGCGCGCGAGCCCAACAATATGGCGCACATCAATCTGAGCCGCGAGGCCGATCTGATGCTGATCGCCCCGGCCAGCGCCGACTGCATCGCCAAGCTGGTGCAAGGCCGGGCCGATGATTTGCTGAGCCTCACCGCCCTGGCGCGGCCCACTGGGCGCTGCCCGCTGCTGGTGGCGCCGGCGATGAACCGCGAGATGTGGGCCCATCCGGCCACGCAGCGCAATATCGCTCAGCTGCGCGCCGATGGCGGCATCGTGCTCGGCCCTGGAAATGGCGAACAGGCCTGCGGCGAGACCGGCGATGGCCGCATGCTGGAAGCGGCCGAGTTGCTGGACGAGCTGATCGCGTTCTTCCAGCCCAAACTCTTGGCCGGCCGCAAGCTCTTGATCACCGCCGGCCCGACCTTCGAAGCCCTGGACCCGGTGCGCGGCATCACCAATCTCTCCAGCGGCAAGATGGGTTTTGCGATCGCACGCGCTGCCGCCGAGGCGGGCGCCGAGGTCACCCTGGTGGCTGGCCCGGTGCACCTGCCCACGCCGCGCCATGTGCGCCGCATCGATGTGCAAAGCGCGCAGCAGATGTTCGATGCCGTGCTGCCCTTGGCGGCGCAGCATGAGCTTTTTGTCGCCACCGCGGCCGTGGCCGATTGGCGGCCGCTGGCGGCCAGCGCGCACAAGATCAAGAAAGACCCGAGCCAGGGCAATCGCCCGCCGGCTTTTGAGATGACCGAAAACCCCGACATCCTGGCGTCCGTGGCGGCCCTGCCGGCCGGGCAGCGCCCGCTCCTGTGCGTGGGCTTTGCGGCTGAGAGCCAGGATCTGGCCCGCCACGGCCGCGACAAGCTGCTGCGCAAAAAGGTGGAGCTCGTCGTCGGCAATATCGGCCCGGCCACCTTCGGCCGTGATGACAACGCCTTGCTCTTGATCGATGCTGAGGGCGAGCGCGAGCTGCCCCGCGCCGACAAGCTCAGCCTGGCCCGTCAGCTGGTGGCCGAGATCGCCCGCCGTTCCTGAACTTCAATTTCATTGCCGATTTCAATGACCACCACCGTCGATCTAAAAGTCCTGGACCCCCGCATGGCCGAGCAGGTGCCCAGCTATGCCACGCCCGGTAGTGCCGGCCTGGACCTGCGCGCCTGCCTCGATGCGCCCATCACTCTGGCGCCGGGCCAGACCACCCTGATCCCCACCGGCCTGGCCATCCACATCGGCGACCCCGGCCTGGCCGCCATCATCCTGCCGCGCTCGGGCCTGGGCCACAAACATGGCATCGTGCTCGGCAATCTGGTCGGCCTGATCGACTCCGACTACCAAGGCCAGCTCATGGTCAGTTGCTGGAATCGGGGTCAGAGTGAGTTTGTCGTCCAGCCTTTCGAGCGCATTGCTCAGTTGGTCTTGGTGCCGGTGGTGCAGGCGGCCTTCCGACGCGTCGAGGAGTTTGGCGACGCCAGCAGCCGGGGCGAGGGCGGTTTCGGCTCGACCGGCAAGCACTGAAACGCGGCCGTCGGCGCCCGCACTGTCGGCACCAAGCCACAGCAGGCGGCCCGGTCTTGCTGGATGCCTTTCCTGCTGATTCTTGGGCCTGCATCAAATGAAGCGGCTTCTCTGCCTTGTTCGGCGCATTGCGGATGGCTGAAAAGCCTTACACCTGCGATAGTTGAAACATCGGTGGGACAGCCGACACAAAGGAGATGCAGATGGCAACACAGCCGCAAGCCGCAGCTGAAGGCGCCGGTGATGTGATCGCAGCACGCATGCGCGCGCTGATGGTGCGCGCACCGATGGCGGTGGGCTTCGTCAAGAACGCTCAGTTCGAGGTGGTCAGCGAACAGTTCAATCACCTCTTTGGTCACGGCGACGACACCGATCTGGGTGGCCAAAGCACCCGCAGCGTGCAGGTGTCCGACCCCTCGCATCAATCCCTGCTCGAGCGCAGCCACGCGGCTTTTGTCAGCGGCAAGCCGCTCGATGACGAGGTCGAGTTCGTGCGCCGCGATGGCAGCCGCTTCTGGGGCCGTTTGCAGGCCACGCCGGTCCATTGGGACCAACCGGGCGGTGAGTCGCTCTGGATCGTCGACGACGTCACCGTCGCGCGTCAGCAGCGCATGCAGCCAACCTGGACGGCCAAGCACGATGTCTTGACCGAGCTGGCCAACCGCCGCGAGTTCGAACGCCGCCTGGCCGAGCATGTGGGCAGCCGTCGCCACGAGCCGGTCTCGGTCTTGTGGATCGATGTCGACAAATTCGGTGAAATCGTGGCCGGCATGGGCGCCGAGGTGGGCGACCATTTCCTCTACGGCCTGGGTCAGTTGCTGATCACCAAGGTGCGTGCCTCCGACCTGGTGGCCCGCCTGGAAGACGACCATTTCGCTGTGTTGCTGCCGAATTGCGACCAGCATTACGCCGAGATCGTGGCCGAGAAAATGCGCTCCGGCATCGCTGCTTACCGCCTGCGCTGGGGCCTGCACCGCACCCGCGTCAAGGCCTGCTTGGGCGTGGTGCAGCTGCAGACTTCGCTGGAGTCGGTCGATGCCGTGCTGGGCGCTGCCGCTCTGGCCTGCACCGAGGCCAAGGCTTCCGGGGGCGACAGCGTGCGTGTCTTCATTTCGGCCGGCGCTTTCGAGGAATTGGCCGGCTGAGCTCAGACCGCCGCTCCGAAACACAGCCCGCCGCTCATGCCGGCGGGCTTTTTTGTGTCCAGCGTTTCAAGCCGCCGAGCCTGGCGTGAGGAAATAGCCGGAAAAACGCATTCTTTTCTAAAGTTCGGCGCGCAGCGGCCGATTCACTCGGGACAATCCTGGCCAACACCAGCAGTTTCGGAGTGTCGCCGCCATGTCCATCGGTCTGTCCACCGCCTTGTCCGGCATTTCTGCCGCCAACGAGCGCCTGCGCGCCTCGGCGCAGAACACGGTCAGCAATGGCGCGGCCGATTTCCGGCGCCAGCAGCTGCAAGCTCAGCAGTCGGATCAAAGCAGCGCTCAGCTGCGTCAGGTGCCTGCCACCGGCCAGTCCGCCGAAGCGGACCTCGCCACCCAGAAGTCCGCAACTTACGCCTTCGTGGCCAATCTGCGTGTCCTGCAGACCCAGCTGCGTGCCAGCGGCACCATGCTGGACATTCACGCCTGAGGCCGGCCCTCAGCGCAAGGGCAGGCGCAGCGTGACCCGGGTGCCGCGCCCGGCTGTGCTTTCGATCTGGATCTGACCCAGCATCAGCTCCTCCACCACCGTCCGCACCACGCTCAGGCCCAAGCCGGCGCCTTCGCTGCCCAGCCGGCCGCTGAAGAAGGGGTCAAAAACCCGCGGCAGCGCTTCGGGTGGGATGCCGCAGCCATTGTCCTGAAGCGACAGGCGCAGGCTGCCGTCCTCTGCGTCCCCTGCCTGCAGTTCGATGTCGAGCTGGCCATCCGTGCATCCTTTGAGCCCATGGTGGATGGCGTTGTCCAGCAACTCCTGCACCACGTTGTGCAGCGATTGCATCGGGCCGAACATGGCCAGCTGGGCAGGCATCTGGGCCTTGATGACGATGCCCGCCGCGCTGCAACGCGGCTGGTAGTGATTGATCAAGCGACGCAGCATGGCGCTGACATCAAAGTCCTGGGCCATTTCCTGCTCGCTGTCGCGCGACAAGCCTTTCAGGCGCTGGATCAGGTGGCCGGCACTCTCCAGCGAACGGTCCACCAGGTCAGAGCATTGCTGCAGCGAGCTCACGGTGTCGCTCAGAGCCTGGCGGCGCAGCGTGCCGTGTTCCAGCCACTGCCCCAGCTCCACGGCCCGGTCGCGGATCACCGATGCGCCCATGCGCGCATTGCCCAGCGGTGTGTTCAGCTCATGCGCCATGCCGACCACCAAGCGGCCGAGGGCCAGCTGTTTTTCCTGCTGCATGACCGTGCGCAGGGCTTGCTCCAGTGAGGCCGTGCGGGCCAATACCCGCGCTTCCAGCTCCTCATTGGCCTGCTGCAGCTCCGTTTCCGCCGCGCGCCGGACGCTGGCTTCGGCTTGCAGCTGCCTCAGGGTCTGCTGCAGCTCGGCATTGCGGGCCGCCAGAGACTGTTCCAGTTGCCCACCGTGGCGGGCCAGCTGTTCGTTCTCCAGGCGCACGCGTTGCAGCTGGAAGACATCGTCCACGGCTCGCGACAGGGTGGCCGTCACGGCCTGCAGGCGCAGCCGTTGAAAGCTCAGCAGGCGCTGGCTGCTGCGCAGGGCCGCAGCGCTGTCGCCGGCCGCCTCGCCGAAGCGCGCGATGACGCGCAGCAGGTATTCGTGCACAAAGCGCAGCGGTTCGCTGGCGGTGCTGAGTTCTTGCTCCATGGCGAGGACGGGCCGCCAGCGCGCGGCATCGGGGTGCTCGCGCCACGCCAGCAACAACTGGGTCAGGCGCATGACGTGGCTGGCGCCGGCGATCTGGCGCCAGACGCTGTTCTCGCTCGAACCTTGCAGGCGCGCCAGATGCTGCCCGCAGGCTGTCGTGCTGCCAGCGAGCACCTCGATATAGGCCAGATTGAGCTGCGAGAGCAGGGCGTCCTCCTGCAGCCCCGCGCGCTCGGCCAGCTGCAAAGCGTCGGTGTGCAGGCTGTGGCAGCGCAGCCAGAGCGGGTGGCCGGGTGGGGCCAGCTGCTCATCGGCAAGGTAAAAGCAGGCCGTGGCGCAATAGGTCAGGATGGGGTGCACGGTGCCTGGCTGCAGCTCCTCGCGTCTTGCCAACAAGGCGTCGCTGGCCTGGAGCAAATCCTCGTACAAGCCGGCCCGCGCCAACACGCGACCACGCATGGCCAGCAACTGCTCGGCCAAAGCCTGTTTCTGTGCCCCCTGGCAGAGCTGCTGGGCACGCTCGAGGCTGGACAAGGACGCGTGGTGCAGGCGCAGCCGCGTCTGCAGCTCAGCCAGCGTGCCCAGGGCCAGCGCTTCGACGATGGGGTCGTCCACCAGAGCGGCGGCCTGCTGGCTCCATTCGTAGGCTTGCTGCAGCTGGGCCACATCGGCTTGGCCGGCATCCGCTTTCAGGCGCAGGCCCAGCTGCAGGACCTGGGCCAGCAGATGGTCGGCGGGCGTGTTCAAGCGGTCTTGCACCTGCTCCAGCAAGGGGGCGGCGCGCGCCAGCTCCATCTGGCTCATCCACTGCTGGGCTTGCAGCAGCTGGGCTCGCACGCTGTGGTCGCTGAAGTCGGCTTCGCCCGACGGGGCGCTCGGTGAACGCTGGGTTACAGGTCTTGACTGAGGGTGCACGTGCGCAAGCTCCGATGTGGGTTCCGGCAGCTTCAGCCCGAAGCGGCTCCGCGATGGCCGGATTGTGATGCCGGGGCTCCGCGTTTGTCAGCACCGCATCCGTGCGAACGCATGCCTGTCAGCTTCAGCGCATCATGGCTTCAGGCGGTACCAGGCCGAGCCGTCGGTTTCGCGGCTGAGCAACTCGATCGCTGCGCCCGGACCGGTGGGCAGCTGGGCCACACCACCCTGGCCACTGCGGAACTTCAGCGTGACGCCGGGCACCGCGAGCACGCGCCAGGACGGCGCAGCCGGGGCGCCTGCTGGCAGGGCCGCGACCCGCCCCAGCTTGGCCAGATAAGCGGCCACGGCCTCGCGGTTTTCATCGGGGGCGTCGATCACGACTTTGCTGGCGTTCAAGCCGGGAAAGCCGCCGCCACCGTGGGCGCGGTAATGGTTGGTGATGACCAGGAACTGCGTTTGGGCATCGAGCGGCCGGCCTTGGTAGCGCAGGTCCTCGATGCGCCGGGCCTGGGCTTGCAGCAGCTGCCCTTCGGCGCTGTAGCGGGCCGGCTGGCTGACGTTGATCGCATAGCTCAGACCGGCTTGACCGTCGGCCAGGGGCGCGGCGTACAGACTGTCGAAGTTGTAGGCGCGGAAGTCATCGTCCAGCAGTTCTTGTTCGGCCGGGCCTGCCGGGTCGATCCGGCGGAACTGGCCGGCCGACATTTCCAGCCACTCGCGCAGCTCGGCGCCGCTGAGCTTGAGCACCTTGATCTGGTTGGGATAGAGATAAAGGTCGGCCACATGCTTGGCGGCCAGGGGGCCGGGCGGAATGTCGGTGTAAAAGTTCCAGCCCTGGCGGCCGCCGGCTTTGAAGGGCGCGGCTGCGGACACAAGCGGCAGGCCTTCAAACGCCGTGCCCTGGACCGCACGCTCAAGATAGGCCAGCTGGGCGCGGGCCACCAGTTCCACGGCGAGGCTGGGCTGCACCTGCGAGAAGTAGCTGTGGATGGCAAGCTCGCTGTGCGCCACCGGGGCCCGCATCGCCTTCAGGGTGTCGCCATGCTCACGCGCGATCACATGGGCGACCATGGGGTCAGCCGCCACCAGGGCGCGGCGGCTGGCGCGATCAAAGATGGGTCGCAGCTCGGCGCGGCTCTGGCTGAGCACCCAGCGTCGGCCCTGACGTTGCAGAGTCAGGTCCACCACGGCCAGGTGATCGCCCCAGCGGCCGGGCATGGCGGCCGGCACGCCGTGGATGCGGCCCTGCACCAGGTCGACGCCGGGGTAGCCGGCGAACTGCGCACTGGGGAACTCGGCATGGGCGTGGCCGAAGAGCAGGGCGTCGATGCCGGGCACACGGGCCAGCTCGGCCACGGTGTTCTCGGCCAGGCGGCCTTGCTCGGTCTTCTCGAAGCCCGAGTGGGCCAAGGCCACGACCAGATCGGCGCCTTGCGCCCGCATTCGGGGCACCAGAGCCCGGGCGGTCTCGACGATGTCGCGCGCCTCGACCTGACCCTGCAGATGGCTGCGGTCCCATTGCATGATCTGCGGCGGCACAAAACCGATCACGCCGATCTTCAGCGTCTGCATCCGGCCGGCCTCGTCCTTGAACTGGCGTTGCAGCAGCACATAGGGGGTGAACGCATGGCGTGCTTGGCCTTGTGCGCCGCGCTCCATGACATTGGCACTGACGTAAGGAAAGCTGGCGCCGGCCAGGGCCTGGCGCAAAAAGGGCAGGCCGTAGTTGAACTCGTGGTTGCCCACATTGGCGGCGTCCACGCGCAGCAGGTTCAACACCTTGTAAGCGGGGTGGGTCTCGCCCGCCCGCAAAGGCTGGATGCGCGCGACCTGGTCACCGAGCGGGCTGCCCTGCAGCAGATCGCCGTTGTCGAACAGCAGGTGGTTCGGCGCCTCTTCGCGGGCGCGCTGAATCAGCGGAATGGTCTTGGCCAGGCCGTAGTCCTCGGTCTCACGGTCCTGGTAGTAGTCGTAGTTCAGCAGATTCATGTGCAGATCGCTGGTCTGCAGCAGGCGCAGCTTGAGGACGGGCGGCGGGGCCGCTTCGGCCGGCAGCGGGCCACTCAAGCTGAGGCTCAGGGCGATGAATGAACACAGGACAGAGATGCGGCGCATGGGGCTGAGCAGAGCGGCTGCTGAAGAAAGGCGGAGAAGGGCGCATGCTATCCGCTCCAGGGTTAGCTCTAGGGTTTCATGCCCGGGGCTGTGCCGCCAATCCGCTACGCTGGAGCCTGGGGCGGCTGCCTGAACGGCGTCGCCCTTGTCTGGAGCCCGGATTGCGCCGCCACCTATGGCGCGGACCGGTGCGCTGGCTTCTTTCGACAACAAAGCCTTAGCGCGTGATCCGCGCAGGAGTGCCGTATGAGTCCTATCCCCCCGCCGGGCCAGCTGGATCCGCTGCCGCCCGCGTCTGACGCAGCTGCTGCTGCGCCAACCCCCGCCTACGAGGGCCTGCGCCTGCATGTGCCCGAGCCGACCGGCCGCCCCGGTTGCCACACCGATTTTTCCTACCTCCACCTTTCGCCTGCCGGCGCCGTGCGCAAGCCCGAGCTCGATGTGGCGGCGGTGGATACGGCGGACCTGGCCTACAGCCTGATCCGCGTGCTCGATGAAGACGGCGTGGCCCGTGGCCCCTGGGCGCCCGAGCTGAGTCCCGAGCAGCTGCTGCGCGGCCTGCGCACCATGCTCAAGACCCGGGTGTTTGACAGCCGCATGCTGATCGCCCAGCGCCAGAAAAAGCTCAGCTTCTACATGCAAAGCTTGGGCGAAGAGGCCATAGGCAGCGCCCACGCCATGGCGCTGCGCGATGGCGATATGTGCTTCCCTACCTACCGCCAGCAAAGCCTGCTCCTGGGGCGCGAGGATGTGCCCCTGGTGGAGCTGATCTGCCAGCTCTTGTCCAACGAGCGCGACCCGCTCAAGGGCCGGCAGCTGCCGGTGATGTACTCGATCAAGAAGGCCGGCTTCTTCACCATCAGCGGCAATCTGGCCACGCAGTTCATCCAGGCTGTGGGTTGGGGCATGGCCTCGGCCATCAAGGGTGACACCAAGATCGCCTCGGGCTGGATCGGCGATGGCGCGACCGCCGAGTCTGATTTCCACACCGCGCTGACTTTTGCCCATGTCTACCGCGCGCCGGTGATCCTGAATGTGGTCAACAACCAGTGGGCGATCTCGACCTTCCAGGCGATTGCCGGCGGCGAAGGTACGACCTTTGCGGCGCGTGGCAGTGGCTGCGGTATCGCCTCGCTTCGGGTGGACGGCAATGATTTCCTGGCGGTCTACGCAGTTTCGCAGTGGGCGGCCGAACGCGCGCGGCGCAATCTGGGCCCGACCCTGATCGAATGGGTCACCTACCGCGCCGGCCCGCACTCGACCTCGGACGACCCGAGCAAATACCGCCCCGCCGATGAATGGCAGCGCTTCCCCTTGGGCGACCCGATCGCGCGCCTGAAGCGTCATCTGATCGACCGCGGCCTCTGGAGCGAGGCCCAGCATGAGGCCTTGCAGAAGGAGCTTGAGGCCGAAATCATTGCCGCGCAGAAGGAAGCCGAGCGCTTCGGCACCCTGGCCGATGGCCACATCCCCAGCATCGAGTCCATGTTCACCGATGTCTACAAAGACATGCCCGCGCATTTGAAAGATCAACTGGCGCAGGCGCGCCACTATGGAGGTCGGCCATGAGCGGCAAACCGGTTGCACAGATGGAAGCTCAGCTGGCGCTGGCGGCTGAATCCGCCGAGGCCAACCCGGCCCGCTTGCCCATGACCATGATCCAGGCCCTGCGCTCGGCCATGGACGTGATGCTGGAGCGCGACCCCGATGTGGTCATCTTCGGCCAGGACGTGGGCTACTTTGGCGGCGTGTTCCGTTGCACCGACGGCCTGCAGGCCAAGTACGGCAAGCAGCGCGTCTTTGATGCGCCGATTTCCGAAGGCGGCATCGTTGGCGTGGCCGTGGGCATGGGGGCTTATGGCCTGCGCCCCGTGGCCGAGATCCAGTTTGCCGACTACTTCTACCCGGCCTCGGACCAGATCGTCTCGGAAGCGGCGCGCCTGCGCTACCGCTCGGCCGGTGACTTCACCGCGCCCTTGACCATCCGCATGCCCTGCGGCGGCGGCATCTATGGCGGCCAGACGCACAGTCAAAGCCCCGAGGCGCTCTTCACTCATGTTTGCGGCCTGCGCACCGTCATGCCGTCCAACCCGTATGACGCCAAGGGCTTGCTGATCGCGGCCATCGAGTGCGACGACCCCGTTATTTTTCTGGAGCCCAAGCGCCTTTACAACGGCCCCTTCGATGGCCACCACGATCGGCCCTCGACGCCCTGGTCGGCCCACCCGCTGGGCTTGGTGCCGCAAGGCCACTACAGCCTGCCGCTGGACCAGGCCGCGGTGTTCCGTCCCGGGGCAGACATCACGGTGCTGACCTACGGCACCATGGTCTGGGTGGCCGAAGCGGCAGCGCGCGAGACCGGCATCAATGCCGAGATCATCGACCTGCGCTGCATCTGGCCGCTGGACCTGGACACCATCATTGCCTCGGTCAAAAAGACCGGCCGCTGCGTGGTGCTGCATGAGGCCACACGCACCAGCGGCTTTGGCGCCGAGCTGGTGGCCCTGGTGCAAGAGCATTGCTTCTACCACCTCGAGGTGCCGGTGGAGCGCGTCAGCGGCTGGGACACGCCGTATCCGCATGCCCAGGAATGGGATTACTTTCCGGGCCCGGCCCGCGTCGCTGCGGCCCTGCAGCGCGCCATGGAGAAATGAAGATGAGCAGCGAACATGTGATCAAGATGCCCGATATCGGCGAAGGCATCGTCGAAGTGGAAGTGGTGGCCTGGCGCGTGCAGGCCGGAGACCAGGTCAGCGAAGACCAGATCCTGGCCGATGTGATGACCGACAAGGCCACGGTGGAGATTCCCTCGCCCGTGAAAGGCCGTGTGCTGGCGCTGGGTGGTGAGGTGGGCGAGTTGATGCGCGTGGGCTCGGCCCTGATCCGCATCGAGGTGGAGGGCGAGGCCGGTGTTTCGGCAACTGCGGCTTCTGCTGCAACTGCACCCGCACCGGCGCCGGCGCCGGCACCTGTTTCTGCCGCCGCGGCGCCGGCTCCCGTGCCAGCCCTGGCACCCTCGCCAACTCCCGTCGCGCCGCCTGCCGTGGCCGCCCATGCCCCGCAAGACCTGGGCCTGAGCCTGGCTGACAAGCCCATCGCCTCGCCCTCGCTGCGCCGCCGCGCCTGGGAGCTGGGCGTGGACCTGGCCCAGGTGCGCGGCACGGGTCTCGGTGGCCGCATCATGCAGGCCGACCTGGATGCGTTTGTCGCCAGCCATGGCAGCCAGCTGCGTCCGCCTGCGCCTGCTGCCGCGCCTGCTTCGGTTGCGGCTGCAACTGCAGCTGCACCGGCCAGTGCTCCGCGCCTGCCCCGCTCGGGCTCGCGCGGCGATGGCGTCGAAGCCATACGCATCGTCGGCCTGCGCCGCAAGATCGCCGAGAAGATGCAGGACGCGAAACGCCGCATCCCGCATTTCAGCTATGTCGAAGAGGTCGATGTCACCGAGCTGGAAGCGCTGCGCCTCAAGCTCAATACCCAGTACGGCGCCAGCCGCGGCAAGCTGACCTTGTTGCCCCTGCTGGCCCGGGCGATTGTGCGCACGCTGCCGGATTTCCCGCAGATCAATGCGCGCCTGGACGACGAGGCGGGCGTGATCAACCGCTTCGACGCGGTGCATCTGGGCGTGGCCGCGCAAACGCCGGCTGGGCTGATGGTGCCGGTGCTGCGCCATGCCGAGAGCCATGATTTGTGGAGCTGTGCCGCCGAGATTCGGCGTTTGGCCGAGGCCGCCCGCAGCGGCCGCGCCACCCGCGACGAGCTCAGCGGCTCCACCATCACCATCTCCAGCCTGGGCGCACTCGGCGGCATCGTCACCACCCCGGTGATCAACAGCCCCGAGGTCGCCATCGTCGGCGTCAACCGCATCGTCGAGCGGCCCATGATCCGCAACGGTCAGGTGGTGGCGCGGCAGATGATGAACCTGTCCTCCTCCTTCGATCACCGCGTGGTCGACGGTCAGGACGCGGCCGAGTTCATCCAGGCTCTGCGCGGTCTGATGGAGTCGCCGGCTTTGCTCTTCATCGACTGAGTTGGGGCAATCGCAGCCGAGGGCGGGTCCGCAGGGGCCTGCCCTTTTTCTTTTCAGGATGCTGGCCTGAGCGCGTGTGGTGCAGCATCAAGCCTTCTCGGCCGCGCCCCATTGCCGCACATAGGCTGGCGCCGGCTCTCTGTTGTCGGCCGCTGCCTGTGGTGCTGCTTGGGCCAGGCGAAGGGGCAGCACGCCGGTCCACACGGGCAGATGCAAGTCTTCCTCGTCGTCCTGCGGCGGGCCGCTGCGGACCTTGCAAGCGGCTTCATCCAGTGGGATGCGCAGTACGGTGGTGGCGGCGAACTCTTTGTCATTGCCGCGCCGGGCCTCGTGCTCGCGGCCGGGGGCGATCTTGTGCATGAAGATGTCCATGCTCGCCCGCTTCTTGGCTTCATCACGAACCGCTTCGAACTGACCGTAGATCATGCAGGCGCGGTAGTTCATCGAATGGTTGAAGGCCGAGCGGGCCAGCACCAGGCCGTCAAGCAGGGTGAGGGTGACGCAGGCTTGGGTCTCGGGGCGCAGCAAGGTCTTGACCATGCGGCCGCCGTTGGAGCCATGGATGTAGAGGTGATCGTCCTCGCGCCAACAGGCCATGGGGATGCAATGGCTGCCGCGTTCGTCGGCGAAGGCGATGTGGCAGAGGTAAGCGGCGTCAACGATGGCGTGCACGGTCTCGCGCTCGTAGCGCGCGTTCTCGGCCACGCGGCGCACACGGGTGCGGTCACTGGGCGCGTTGGCTGGGCGGGGAGGGACTGGGTTCATGGTGTCGTAGAAAAAGTGGAGCTGATGAGCAAGTGAAAGCCGGCGCGCGCAAGAAATTCAGAGCGCAATGTAGTGGTCGCCTGGTTCCAGGAGAAGATCCAGGTTCCGCTAATTTCATAGAACCACACCGAACCACGGATAGAGCCATGGATCACGCGCTCCTGATCTCCCGCTACGCCGCCCAGCAAGGTCAGCCTGGCTGGTCGCGCCAGCGTCTGCTGCATGAGGCCTTGCGCCATGCGATCCGCAGCGGCAGCCTGCCACCCGGCAGCCGTCTCTTGGCCAGCCGCGCCTTGGCGGCCGAGCTTGGTTGGGCGCGCAACACCGTGATCTATGCCTATGAACAGCTGGCCAGCGAAGGCTGGATCAGTGCGGGTCGCCGTGGCACGGTGGTTCATGCGCGCCCGGCTTCGGTGCTGGCGGGCGCGGGTAGGTCGGTGGGTCCTGGGGCGCTGGCAGCGCGAGACCTGCCAGCGCCAGCGCCTGAGAACCTCGGTCTGTCACGTCGCAGTGCGAGCCTGGCTTGTCTGCCCGTGGCTGCGGATCTGGCCGCGGCCTTTGCACCCGGCGTGCCGGCGCTGGATGCGTTTCCGCTTGATCTGTGGCGCCGCCTGATGATGCGGGCCTGGCGTTCGCTGGTCAGCAGCCAGCTCAACTACGGGCCGCCCGCGGGCGAGCCGGCCTTGCGCGATGCGATTGCCGCGCATCTGCGGGCCTCGCGGGCGGTGCGTTGCAGCGCCGAACAGGTCTTCATCACCGACGGCACGCAGGCCAGCCTGGACCTGTGCGCGCGCGCCTTTGCCGATGCGGGCGACAAGGTCTGGATCGAAAGCCCGGGTTATGGCGGCGCCTTGACCGCCTTCCGCGCCGCTCAGCTGCGACCGATCGGCATCACGGTGGACGCGCACGGCCTGGCACCGCGGCCACAGGATTGGCTGCAGCACCGGCCGCGTCTGATCTATGTGACGCCTTCTCACCAGTACCCCAGCGGCGCGGTCATGAGCCTGGAGCGTCGCCTGGCCTTGATTGCTCAAGCTCGACAGGCCGGAGCTCTGATCATCGAGGACGACTATGACAGCGAGTTTCGTTACGACGGCCCGCCGCTGGCAGCACTGCAGGGCTTGGGCACCGACATCGACACCCTGGATGCGGCACAGCCGGCCAGCGACGCGCCCGTGCTCTACCTGGGAACCTTCAGCAAGACCTTGTTCCCGGGCCTGCGCATCGGTTTCATGGTGGTGCCGCCCGAGCGGGTGCAGCTGCTCCATCACCTGCTGGCCCGTTCGGCGCCGCGCGGGCGCGCGGCCGAACAGCTGGCCTTGGCTGAGTTCATGCGCGAGGGACATTTCGGCCTGCATCTGCGGCGCATGCGCCGGCTCTACCAGCAGCGGCGCGATGCCTTGGTCGCGGCGCTGGAGCGGCAGCTCGGCGAAATCGCCCAGGTGCGGGGCGCCTCGGCCGGCATGCACCTGGCGCTGTGCTTCGAGCCCGAGCTGGGCCTGGACGACCAGGCCATCAGCGCCGCCGCCCTGCAGGCTGGCATCGTCGCGCCGGCCTTGAGTCAGCACCGCGTCGGCCGCCGCGCCAGCGCCTGGTCCGGCTTGATGCTCGGTTATGCCCAGGTGCCGGCCGAACAGATGAGCGAACGAGTGGAGCGTTTGGCAGCGCTGATCCGTGCACGCCTTGGCGGTACCGAAGGTGAAAGTCAAGGCATGAAAAAAAAGGCCTGACGCTAGGGGCGGCAGGCCTGGGCTTGATGCAGCGGGCTGGAGTGATCCAGCCCGCGTCTCAATGCGGTGCGTCTCAGGAGCAGCTGGCGGCGTTCACACCTTTGGCGTTCTCTGCGTACTCTTCGATCTGGTCGAAGTTCATGTACTTGTAGATCGCTGCGCCGTCCTTGTTCACCACGCCCATCGCCTCGTGGTATTGGGCCACGCTGGGGATGTGGCCCAGTTTGGACGCGATGGCGGCCAGCTCGGCCGAGGCCAGGAACACATTGGTGTTCTTGCCCAGACGGTTGGGGAAGTTGCGGGTCGAGGTGGACACCACGGTGGCGCCTTCGCGCACTTGCGCCTGGTTGCCCATGCACAGCGAGCAGCCTGGCATTTCGGTGCGCGCACCGGCGGTGCCGAATGCCGCGTAATGGCCTTCCTTGATCAGCTCGCTCTGGTCCATCTTGGTCGGCGGGGCGACCCACAGCTTGACCGGGATGTCGCGCTGGCCGCCCAACAGCTTGGCTGCGGCGCGGAAGTGGCCAATGTTGGTCATGCAGGAACCAATGAAGGCTTCATCGATCTTGGTGCCGGCCACATCGGACAGGGTCTTGGCATCGTCCGGATCGTTCGGGCAGCACAGGATGGGTTCCTTGATGTCGGCCAGGTCGATTTCGATGACATGGGCGTACTCGGCGTCCTTGTCGGCTTCCAGCAGATTGGGGTTGGCCAACCAGGCTTCGACCTTTTCGATGCGGCGCTGCAGGGTGCGGGCGTCGGCATAGCCGTCGGCGATCATGTTCTTCATCAGCACGATATTGCTGCTGAGGTATTCCTTGATCGGCTCGGGGTTCAGCTTGACGGTGCAACCAGCGGCGCTGCGCTCGGCCGAAGCGTCGCTGAGCTCGAAAGCCTGCTCGACCTTCAGGTTAGGCAAGCCTTCGATTTCCAGGATGCGACCCGAGAAGGCATTGATCTTGCCGGCCTTGGCGACGGTCAGCAGACCGGCCTTGATGGCGTACAGCGGAATCGCGTGCACCAGATCGCGCAGGGTGATGCCGGGCTGCATTTCGCCCTTGAAGCGCACCAGCACTGACTCAGGCATGTCCAGCGGCATCACGCCGGTGGCGGCGCCGAAGGCCACCAGGCCAGAGCCGGCCGGGAAGGAGATGCCGATGGGGAAGCGGGTGTGCGAGTCGCCGCCGGTGCCGACGGTGTCGGGCAGCAGCAGACGGTTCAGCCAGCTGTGGATCACGCCGTCGCCAGGACGCAGGGCCACGCCGCCGCGGTTGGAGATGAAGGCGGGCAGTTCGCGGTGGGTCTTCACGTCCACCGGCTTCGGGTAGGCCGCGGTGTGGCAGAACGATTGCATCACCAGGTCGGCGCTGAAGCCCAGGCAGGCCAGGTCCTTCAGCTCGTCGCGGGTCATCGGGCCGGTGGTGTCTTGCGAGCCGACCGTGGTCATCTTGGGCTCGCAGTAGGTGCCGGGGCGCACGCCCTGGCCTTCAGGTAGGCCAACAGCGCGGCCGACCATCTTCTGCGCCAGGGTGAAACCGGCGTTCGTGGCGGCCGGTGCGGCCGGCAGGCGGAACAGGGTGGCGGCGGGCAGGCCCAGGAACTCACGCGCCTTGGCAGTCAGCGAGCGGCCGATGATCAGGTTGATGCGGCCGCCGGCGCGCACTTCGTCGAACAGCACATCGCTCTTGAGCTTGAACTCCACCAAGGTGGCGCCGTCCTTCACGATCTTGCCTTCGTAGGGAAGGATGTCGATGACATCGCCCATTTCCAGCTTGGACACATCCACTTCGATCGGCAGGGAGCCCGAATCTTCTTGCGTGTTGAAGAAGATGGGGGCGATCTTGCCGCCCAGGGTCACGCCGCCGAAACGCTTGTTCGGCACAAAGGGGATGTCCTGGCCGGTGGCCCAGATCACGCTGTTGGTGGCGGACTTGCGGCTGGAGCCGGTGCCGACCACATCGCCGACGTAGGCGACCAGATGGCCCTTCTTCTTCAGGTCCTCGATGAATTGCATCGGGCCGCGCTTGCCGTCTTCCTCAGGTTTGAACGCTGCGTCCGGACGGGTGTTCTTCAGCATGGCCAGGTAGTGCAGCGGGATGTCCGGGCGGCTCCAGGCGTCGGGGGCGGGCGACAGGTCGTCGGTGTTGGTTTCACCGGGCACCTTGAAGACGGTGACGGTGATCTTCTTCTCCACTTCAGGGCGGCTGGTGAACCACTCGCCCTCGGCCCAGCTCTGGATCACGTCCTTGGCCTGTGCATTGCCGGCCTTGGCTTTTTCGGCCACGTCGTGGAAGAAGTCGAACATCAAGAGCGTCTTCTTCAGCGCAGCGGCGGCGGTGGCGGCCACGCTGGCGTCGTCCAGCAGGTCGATCAGGGGCTTGACGTTGTAGCCGCCGACCATGGTGCCGAGCAGCTCGGTGGCCTTGGTCGTGGAGATCAGGGCGACCGCCAGGTCACCATGGGCCACGGCGGCCAGGAAGCTGGCCTTGACCTTGGCTGCATCGTCCACGCCCGGGGGCACGCGGTGGGTCAGCAGGTCCAGCAGGAACTCGCCTTCACCGGCGGGAGGGTTCTTGATCAGCTCGATCAGCTCGGCCGTCTGCTTGGCATCCAGGGGCAGGGGCGGGATGCCCAGCGCGGCGCGCTCGGCGGTGTGTTGGCGATAGGCTTGCAGCATGATGAGCTCTCCAGGTGTTGCGAGGGGTGTGAGGGTGAGACGGTTTCAGGTGGCCTTGGGCGTGATGACCTTGAGGCCCTTGAAGTAGTCACGGAAGAAGGTCTCGTCGTGGGTGATCAAGGCATTGCATTGCAGCAAGGCATGAGCGCCCACGATGAAATCGGGAACGGTGCGTTGGCGCAGGCCGCCGCGGCTGCGGTAGCGGCGCTGCATTTCGCCGGCGCGGATGGCGGCTTTTTGCTCGACGGCATGGAAGCGGATGCCCATGTCTTCCAGGGCCTGCATGGCCTGGTCGCCGTCTTGCAGCGAGGAGCAGATCTCCGACACCACCACATCGCAGACCACCACCGGGCCCAGGGACAGGGCGTCGCGCAGCGCAGCCTCGGCCAGGTCGGCGCGCTCGCTGTCGCTGAGCAGGTCGACGAGGACGGAGGAGTCGATGGCGATCATGGGCGTTGGCGTGTGGCTCGTTGGTCTTACTGATCGAGCGGGTCGCCGGGGGCGCGGCCGCGCACGGCGCGCATGGCGTCGTCGACGGAGGCAAAGCCATCCAGCTTGAACTTGCCGCGGGCGCGCGAGATGGCGTCGTCGACGTTCTTGCGCAGGATGATGCGGCCGCCTTCGAGCTCGACCTTGAGGATGGTGCCCTTGGTCAGGCCCAGTGCATCACGCACGGCCTTGGGCAGGGTGATCTGCCCGCGCTCAGCGACGGTGGCTTCCATGGGCTGCTCCGCAGTATGCGTTTGAAAGTATGTATTGATTATACGTACTTGCTCCGCCTGCCGGCAAGCAAGGCGCCGGCCGCGGCGGCATGGAGTATGGCAAGAAATCAAGTCCCTGGCCGCTTACCGGCTCGTCCAGCAGGGGCGAAAAAAAGGCAGCCGAAGCTGCCTTTTCTCTTGTGCACTGGTCTTTGAATCAGACCGGCTTGACCAGCTTGGAGCGGGCCCAGGCGTCGGCTGCGCGGCCCGGGGTCGTGTCCTCGGCCTTGACGCGTTCCAGCAGCTCGGCGACACGGTCGCCAATGCGGCTGACTTCGGCCATCACGGCGGATTCTTCGCCTTCATTGCGGTACTCGCGCGCCACGCTGATGATGCCGCCGGCATTGACCAGGTAGTCGGGCAGGTAGCAGATGCCGCGTTGTTGCAGGGTGTCGCCGTCTTCCACGGTGGCCAGCTGGTTGTTGGCGGCGCCGGCGATCAGCTGGGCGCGGATGGTGGGGATGCTGCTGGCATTCAGCGATGCGCCCAGGGCGCAAGGCGCCAGCACGTCCACATCGGCCGAGAGGATCTCATGGATGCCCACGACGGTGGCGCCCAATTGCTCTTGCGCGCGGGCCACCTTGGCGGCGTCCACATCGGCCACCACCAGCTTGGCGCCGGCCTTGTGCAGGAACTCGGCCAGGTGCCAACCTACGGCGCCCAGGCCTTGCAGGGCCACGCGCACGCCGTCCAGCGAGCTGCGCTTCAGGTGCAGGCGCACGCCGGCTTCGATCGAGACGAACACGCCCCAGGCGGTCTTGGGGCTCGGGTCGCCACCGAAGGCGCCGGCGCGCGGGATGCCGCTGACGAACTGCGTGTGGGCCTGCATGCCCAGCATGTCGGCCGTGGTGGTGCCCACGTCTTCGGCTGTGATGTAAGCGCCTTGCAGCGATTGCACGGCGCGGCCGAAGGCGGCGAACAGGGCGGGGCGGTCGAAATCGCCAGCCGGCTTGATGATCACGGCCTTGCCGCCGCCGAAGGGCAGGTCGGCCAGGGCGTTCTTCAGGCTCATGCCTTGCGAGAGGCGCAGGGCGTCGTTCAGCGCGGCCAGCTCGTTGTCATAGGTCCAGAAACGGCAGCCACCGAAGGCCGGGCCGCGGGCGGTGCTGTGCACGGCCAGGATGGCCTTGAGGCCGGTTTCGGCGTCGGCGGCCAGCAGCACGCGTTCATGCGGCTTTTGATCGGGCAGACCGAACAGCGAAGAAGGGATGGAGGCGGCCGGAGCAGCGGCAATCGCGCGGGCGAGATCGTTCATGGTGGTAGGCACTCGTGATGCAGACAAAGTTCGCAGGGCCCACCGGACAAGCAGGCCCCAAAAAGAAGCGCTCGCTTGTGGCGAACGCAGCCGCACAGTGTACGTGCTGGCGCGATTCTGCCCCTGGCCGGCCCCGCGAGGCGGCGGTCAGACTTCGCGCTTTGTCGAGTGAGCTTTGTCGTCCTGACCTGAACTCAGAGGGTGAGAACTTTTGTAGCGAGCGGCAGTCAGACTAGGCGGGCGGAGCGCAGGAACCGGAACGTACTCGATGTACGTGAGGATTCCGAGCATTCGGCCAACGACGTATGGTGGCCGCGCAGTAAAAAGTTCTCTCCCTCTCAGGCCGAGGCCTGGAAACCGCCGCGGCGCAGGGTCAGCACCAAGGTGTCGCGGTGGCCATGTGCGGCCGTGGGCTGGATGGGCGTGGTCTCGTGGATCACACGTTCGTCGTCCAGCAGCAGCAGGGTCCAGGGCTCGTTCATGGTGAAGCGCTGGCCCTGCGGGCCATGGGCCTCGAACACGCGCGACTCGCCGCCCTTGATGCCCTGGCGGTCGATCAGAAACACGGCCACGAAATCGACGCCGTCACGGTGCGCGCCTTCCGGTGTGGGGCGGCCGATGCCGTCGGTGGTGTCGATGCGGAACTGGTGGGCTTCGATGAACCAAGCCTGCTCTCCCTTCAGCCGCGAGGCGATTCCGGCCAGGCCCAGCAGCAGCTGGCGCCAAGCAGGCAGGGCCACGGCGGCCTCGGCCATGGGCTCGAACCAGCGCTCGATGCCGCCGTGCAAGGCGTTGTAGTCCAGCGGCTGCCAGTGTGCGCGGTGTGGTGCTTGGGCCAACTGGCCCGCCTCGGCGACAAAGCAGCCATGGCGGCGGTAACGGTAACGGCCGCCGTCACGCAGATAGGCGTCGGTCGGCAGGTCGTTCCAGAAGGGGCTCAGCGCGGACAGGTCCTGGGCCGAGAGCTGCAGGCAGTCCGGCAGGCTGGCGGGGGCCAGCACCGCGGCCCCCTGGCTGCGCAGCTGCGCTTCGAAGTCAGCGGCGGGAACGTAGGGGGGCGTGAACATCGCGGCGGGGTCTCAATCGATGCAGGGGTTCAAGATTGTTTGTCGGCTTCGGAGGTGAAGGAGTCGGCGTAGAACTCCTCCGCCGGCAGGCCTGCCTTGGCTGTGAAATCGGCGCGTGCAGAGTCGACCATGATGGGCGCCCCGCAGGCATACACCTGGTGGCCGGACAGATCAGGCAGGTCGGCCAGCACCGCCTGGTGGACGAAGCCGCAGCGGCCGGTCCAGCCGTCCTCGGCCTTGGGCTCGGACAGCACCGGTACATAAGTCAGGTTCGGCATCTGGGCCGCGGCCTGCAGCGCCCAATCGTGCATATAGAGATCGGCCTTGCTGCGGCAGCCCCAGTAGAGGACGGCCGGGCGGCTGGTGCCCAGGTGCTGCATGCGCTCGATGATGGCCTTGATCGGCGCAAAACCGGTGCCGCTGGCCAGCAGCACGATGGGCTTGTCGCTGTCCTCGCGCAGGAAGAAGCTGCCGAAGGGGCCTTCCATGCGCAGTATGTCTTTTTCCTTCATGCCGCTGAAGACATGGTCGGTGAACTTGCCGCCGGGCATGTGGCGGATGTGCAGTTCCACCGCGGCCGGCGTGCCCAGATTGTGGGGCGCGTTGGCCATGGAATAGCTGCGGCGGGCGCCGTCGCGCAGGATGAATTCCACATACTGGCCGGCGTGGAACTGGAAGTTCTGCGTGGCCGGCAGCTGCAGGCGGATCACGGCCACATCGCCGCTGGGCTGGCTCATGCTCAGCACGCGGCTGGGCAGCTTGAGGACCTGGAACTCGCCGGCGCCTGGCACGGCGCGCGCTTCCAGCGTGCAGTCGGTTTGCGGGGTGGCGCAGCAGGTCAGCACCATGCCGGCGGCTTCTTCCTCGGGTGTGAGGGTCTTGGGCTGGTGGGCGCCGTGGATCACGCGGCCTTCCAGCAATTTGCTCTTGCACGAGCCGCAAGCGCCGTCCTTGCAGCCATAAGGCAGGCCGACGCCGGCGCGGATGGCGGCGCTGAGCATGGTTTCATCGCGTTCCACGGAGAAGACGCGGCCGCTGGGCTGGACGGTGACCTGGAAGTTCATGTTGGATGCAGGAGGAACAAGAGCTGAGGGATGCAAAGCGGCCGTCGGGCCAAAAAGCAAATTCGGCCCGGGAATGCCGGGCCGTACACTGTGCCGCCATTTTGCCTGAGCCGGATCCGATGTCCTTCAGCCTGCCTTCATTGCCGTCGACCAAGCTCGGCCACCCTGCGCGCCGTTTGGGTCGACCGCGGCTTTTGATCGTGGGTTGTGGCGATGTCGGCATGCGGGTGCTGGGCTTGCTGGCCGGTCGTTGGCAGGTGCGGGCGCTGAGCTCCAGCCCTGAGCGATTTGCCGAGCTGCGCGCGGCGGGCGCCCAGCCGGTGCTGGGCAATCTGGATGAACCGGCGTCTTTGGCGAGTCTGGCCGGCTGGGCCGATGCTGTGCTGCATCTCGCGCCGCCTCCGGGCCAAGGTGAGCGCGACCTGCGCACCTTGAATCTCTTGCGCGCGCTGGCCCGGCGCTCCAAGCCCGCGCATCTGGTCTATGCCAGCACCACGGGCGTCTACGGCGACTGTGCTGGTGCGCGCTTTGACGAGTCGCGCCCGGTGGCGCCGCGCAGCGATCGGGCGCGTCGCCGGGTCGATGCCGAGCGCTTGCTGCGCGGCTTCGGCCCGACCTTTGGCTGCCGGGTGACGATTCTGCGGGTGCCGGGCATCTACGCCGGTAACCGGGTCGGCGGCCATCCGCGTGAACGACTGCAGCGTGGTGCGCCGGTGCTTCGACGCGAAGAGGATGTCTACACCAACCACATCCACGCCGACGATCTCGCGCGGGCCTGCCTGCGCGCGCTTTGGCGCGGGGCGCCGCAGCGGGTGCTTCATGTCTGCGACGACAGCGAGCTCTTGATGGGGGACTACTTCGACCTGGCGGCCGATCTCTGTGGCCTGAGTCGCCCGCCGCGTATCAGCCGCGAAGAGGCGCAGAGCCAGATGTCGGCCATGCAACTGAGCTTCATGAGCGAATCACGGAGGCTGAGCAACCGCCGGCAGAAAACCGAACTCGGCCTGAAGCTGCGCTACCCGCGGCCCGAGGACGGCCTGCTGGCCTGAGCGGGATTCAGTCAGCGCCGGCGCGCCGTGCGCCAGTAGCGGATCAAGAGGTAGGCGCCCAGCATGCCACCCAGATGGGCGAAGTGGGCCACGCCGCTGTTGTTGTTCAGGCCCAGCAGCAACTCCAGCGTGCCGAAGATGGCGACGAAGTACTTGGCCTTCATCGGGATGGGCGGGAACAGCGGCACGATGATGCGGTCCGGGAACAGCATGCCGAAGGACAGCAGCAGGCCGAACAGCGCGCCCGAGGCGCCCACGGTCGGCGCCATCGAGCCCAGCAGGTAGGTGACGATCAGCTGCACCACGGCGGCGCTGATGGTGCTGGCGACCAGGATCTGGGTGTAGCGCTTGGCGCCCCAGACGCGTTCAAGCTCGGAGCCGAACATCCACAGGCCCAGCATATTGAAGAAGAGGTGGAACTCTCCGCCATGCAAGAAGGCGTAGCTCAGGGGCTGCCAGGGCATGAAGCGCCCCGACTCCAGAGGCCAGAGTTCGAACGGGACCTGCAGGCCCGGCACCAGATAGAACAAACAGTACAGGCCCACGCAGGCCAGCATGAAGGCTTTGGTAACCGAAGGGATCGGGGGCATGGGCTCGGGGAGGTTTGGGGTGGGCCGGGCAGGGCGCTTCTTACTTCTTTTTCGGCCCCTGCGTCGGGCGAAGTGTAAGCGCAGCGGCCGGGCCCGGCGGCGGTGATCTCGACGTTACGTGTCGCCACAAGTGGTGTGATGCGCGACGTAGTTGGCATTCATGGGCGCGGAGACTGCGCCGCGTGCATGCCCGCTTGCTTCGGCCGGACGCAAAAAAGCCACCTCAGGGGTGGCTTGATGCGTAGCGTGCTGTAGTGAAACTGCGCAACGCTTTCAGCTTTGATCTATCTGCGACCCTAGTTTTACCTATGGTGCCCGAGGCCGGACTCGAACCGGCACACCTTGCGGCGGGGGATTTTGAGTCCCCTGCGTCTACCGATTCCGCCACCCGGGCCGGGATCGCAGTAGTGTCGCTGCTTAAGCCCACGATTATGCCACGTTTTTAGCGTCGTGCAAAACATCCTCAACGATTGGCTGCGAGAATATTGCTCATGAGCAGCCCCAACCCCCATTCGCAGCGCAAGCATTACCCCAGCCTGGAAGACCTGATCGGCAACACGCCCCTGGTCCGCCTGCAGCGTTTGCTGACGCCTGAACTGGCCGCGCGCGGCAACGTCATCCTGGGCAAGCTGGAGGGCAACAACCCGGCCGGCTCGGTCAAGGACCGACCTGCCATCAGCATGATCCGGCGCGCCGAGGAGCGCGGCGAGGTCAAGCCCGGTGACACCTTGATCGAGGCCACCTCGGGCAACACCGGCATCGCCCTGGCCATGGCCGCGGCGATTCGCGGCTACCGCATGGTGCTGATCATGCCGGAGGACCTGTCCATCGAGCGGGCCCAGACCATGAAGGCCTTCGGCGCCGAGCTGATCCTGACGCCGCGTTCCGGCGGCATGGAATACGCCCGCGACCTGGCCGAGCAGATGCAGCGCGATGGCAAGGGCCGGGTGCTGGACCAGTTCGCCAACGGTGACAACCCGCGCGTGCACTACGAGACCACGGGCCCGGAGATCTGGCGCGACACCGAAGGCCAGATCACCCATTTCGTCAGTGCCATGGGCACGACCGGCACCATCACCGGCACTTCGCGCTACCTGAAAGAGCAGAGCCCTGCGGTGCGCATCATCGGCGCCCAGCCCTCTGAAGGTTCGCGCATTCCTGGCATCCGCAAGTGGCCCGAGGCTTATCTGCCCAAGATTTACCGGCCCGAAGCGGTGGACGAGCTGATGCTGGTCAGCCAGGCCGATGCCGAGGACATGGCGCGCCGCCTGGCCAGCCAGGAAGGGCTGTTTGCCGGTATCTCCGCGGCCGGCGCCTGCTGGGTGGCGCTGCAACTGGCCCGCACGTTGGAGAACGCGACCATCGTCTTCATCGTCTGCGACCGTGGCGACCGCTATCTGTCGACGGGCGTCTTCCCGGCATGAGTCAGGAAACCGCAGCGCCGTTTCGTTTCTGCCCGCTGTGCGCGGCAGGGCTGAAGATGCGCAGCGAGTTGGAAGACAGCGGCCCGACCACACGGCTGCGCTGCAGCGCCTGCAGCTTCACCCACTGGAACAATCCAACGCCGGTGTTGGCCGCGGTGGTGGAGTGCGTGGACCGCGAGGGTCAGGTCTTGCTGGCCCGCAATGCCGCCTGGACCGAGCGCTTCTTCGGCCTGATCACCGGCTTCATGGAGGCCGGCGAGTCGCCCGAGGCCGGTGTCAGCCGTGAAGTGCTGGAAGAAACCGGTCTACGCGTCGAGGGCTTGAGCCTCCTGGGCGTCTGGGACTTCCAGCGCAAGAACCAGCTCATCATTGCCTACCATGTGCGCGTCAGTGGCGAGATCCGGCTCTCGCCCGAATTGGCCGAGTACAAGCTGATCGCGCCCGAGCGCCTGCGCTGCTGGCGCGGCGGCACGGGCCAGGCCTTGGCGACTTGGCTGCGCAGCAAGGGCCTGGAGCCGCAGTGGATGGACTGAGTGGCCTGCAACAGGGGGCAAGCCCGGGTGCAGATCTGCGCCTGGGCGAGGCGCTCGCCACCTAAAATGCAGTGCAAACGAGGATCTCCATGGACGCCCACAAAGAAATCGACACCCGCGGCCTGAACTGCCCCCTGCCCATCCTCAAGGCCAAGAAAGCCCTGGCCGAGATGGAGAGCGGCCAGCTGCTCAAAGTGGTGGCCACTGACCCCGGTTCCATGCGTGACTTTCAGGCCTTTGCCCGCCAGACCGGCAATGAGTTGGTGCAGCAAAGCAGCCAGGGCGAGGAATACATCCACGTGCTCAAGCGTCGCTGAACGCGCCGCCGAGGCAAGCGCGCCCGGCCTCAGTTGCGTGCGTGGGTCACCCGGTATTCGCTGACGCCGGGAATCTCCATCACATGGTTGGCAAAGCGGGTCAGGGTCTCGCCACGGAAATTGCGCCGGGCGGTGCAGACAAAGCGCCATTCTTCGCACTGGGCACTGGATTCGATGCTCAGCGAGCCGGGCGCGAAGCGAAAGCCCAGGCGGTCGGCAAACTCGGCCAGCTCGGCCTGCTGAAACAGGCGCCCGGGCTCGCCGCGCAGCATCACGGCAATGGCCGGGTGTGATGGCAGTTGGCTCTCCAGCTTGGCGCCCCACATCATCAGGCTGGCGCAGAGCAGGGTCAGCATGATGGCAGCGAAATAGAAACCCATGGCCACCAGGATGCCGATGGACGAGGCGGCCCAGAGCGAGGCGGCGGTGGTCAGGCCGCTGATGTTCATGCCTTCCCGCATGATCACGCCGGCGCACAGGAAACCGATGCCGGTGACCACGCCCTGGATCACCCGCGTCGGGTCAGATGAAGGCGGCAGCACGGCGCCGGCCTGCAGGCCGCCGAACCATTGCTGTGGGTAGGCCAGTAGGATGATGACCGCGGCCGAGGCCATGCATACCAGGGCATAGGTGCGCATGCCCGCTGCGCGGCCATGGTAGGCCCGCTCATAGCCAAGAACCAGGCCCAGAATCATGGCGCCCAGCAGGTGCAGCAGCATCAGCACATTGGCTTGCCATTGGGCGGCGGTCCAGTAGCGCAGCAGGTGGTCGAGGTCGAGCAAGCTCATCGGCGTTCTCCGCAATCGGTCTCTGAAAAGCCGGACTCCCTGGCGCGATACTAGTCCTGTGTCTACGGGCTTCGGCCAAGAAAAAAGGTCCCGCAGGACCTTTTTGCTAGCAGCGTGGTGCGGCTCAGACAGCCAGCAGTTCCACCTGGAATAGCAGGGTGGCATTGGGCGGGATCACGCCGCCGGCGCCGCGCGCACCGTAGCCCAGCTCGGCCGGGATCACCAGCATGCGGGTGCCGCCGACCTTCATGCCTTGCACACCTTCGTCCCAGCCGCGAATCACTTCGCCGCCGGCCAGGTGGAAGCGGAACGGGTCGCCGCGGTCCTTGCTGGAATCGAATTTCTTGCCCTTGTTGCCGTTCTTGTACAGCCAGCCGGTGTAGTGCACGGTGACGCGCTGGCCCGCCTTGGCCTCGGCGCCTTCGCCGACCACGGTGTCCTCGAACTGTAGTCCGCTGGGCAGGCTGCTCAGCTTCAACTCGATGGCTTCATCGCCGCCGGCCAGGGCCAGCAGTTCGACTTCAAACATCAACGTGGCATTGGGCGGAATCACGCCGCCGGCGCCGCGTGCGCCATAGCCCAGCTCGGCCGGGATCACCAGCACGCGCGTGCCGCCGATCTTCATGCCTTGCACGCCTTCGTCCCAGCCGCGGATCACCATGCCGCCGTCCAGCTCGAACTTGAAGGGGTCGCGGCGGTCCTTGCTGGAGTCGAACTTGGCGCCCTTGCTCCAGTTGCCGTCGGCGTCCTTGTTGTAGAGCCAGCCGGTGTAATGGACGGTCACGTCATGGCCGGACTTGGCGACGGCGCCTTCGCCGACCACGGTGTCTTCAAACTGCAGGCCGCTGGGGGTGGTGTTCATGGATGGTTCCTTCAAAAAGCGCAAGTCGCCAGAGGGGGACGAAGAGGCCGGCATCATGCCATCAAAAGCCGCCAAGCTTGTGCGGCGCTCGCCAGCCACTCGCCTGTGCTCGTGCCGGGCAAGTCCGGCGGCAGGCTCAGGCTCGTGGCGGCGCTGCGCAGGGCCAGGACGGGATCGTCCAGCTGCAGAGCCGCGGCACCGTTCTGCTTGGACAGCTTCTCGCCATTGGCACCCAGCACCAGGGGCGTGTGCAGATAGCGCGGCGTGGGCAGGCCCAGTAGTTGCTGCAGGCGGATCTGGCGTGGCGTGTTGTCGGCCAGGTCTTCGCCGCGCACCACATCGCTGATGCCTTGCTCGGCATCATCGACCACCACCGCCAGTTGGTAGGCCCAGAGCCCGTCGGCGCGGCGTAGCACATAGTCGCCCACGGCCAGGGTCAGGTCTTGCGTCTGGGTGCCCAGGCGGCGGTCTTGCCAGGTGATCTGAACATGGCTTTCGTCCCGCGGTCCGGCGCTGCTGCGCAGGCGCCATGCGCGCGGCGCCCGGCCCTGGGTGCCCGCACGGCAGGTGCCGGGGTAGACCAGCTCGCCATGGCGTTCCTGCCTGCTGCCCTGGGCCTGCAGGGCCTCCGCAATTTCTCTGCGTGAGCAGGCGCAGCCATAGGCCCAGCCCAGGGCTTGCAAGCGCTCCAGCGTGACTTGGTACAGCTCCGAGCGTTGCGATTGCCAAACGGGGGGCTCATCGGCAATCAGGCCGCAGCGACTCAATTGATCGAGGATGAAACGATCGGCGCCCGGCGGGCAGCGCGGGCTATCCACATCTTCGATGCGTACCAGCCAGCGGCCGCTGTGGGCGCGTGCGTCCAGCCAGCTGGCCAGGGCGGCGACCAGAGACCCCGCATGCAGAGGGCCGGTGGGTGAGGGCGCGAAGCGGCCGGTGTAGCCGGGCCGAGCGAGGCTTGCCCGCATCAGAGCAGCAGCCCCTCGTGTTGTTCCAGCAGCGCGCGGCGGGTGGCCGGGCTCTGCAACTGGCTTAACCACCAGGCCAGGGCGCGCGCCGGCGGCTGGCCGTTGTCGCGCCAGGCGTAGTGCATGGGCACGATGCGTGGCTCTTGGTCGGTCGGCTTGTGCACCAGGCGACCGGCCTCGATATGACGTCGCACCATGGGCGTGGGCAGGGAGCCGCAACCCAGGCCGCGCATCAAAGCTTCCAGCTTGGCTGCCATCGAAGGCATGGTCAGCACCTCCTGGCCTGGCAGCACGCCCACGGTGCGCGGCGCCAGGCTGCGCGCAGTGTCAGCCACGGCGATGATGCGGTGCTGGGCGATCTGTGCTGCCGTCAGCGGCGTGGTGGCCGAAGCGAGGGCATGGTGGGGAGCGACGCAGAGAATCATCTCCATCTGCCCCAGCAACTCGCACTTGAAACCGGCGCTGGGCGGCTGTGTCGAGGTGCCGATGGCCAGATCGGCCTGGCCCGACATCAGCGCCTCCCAGGTGCCCACCATCACCTCCACGCGCAGCTTGAGCCGGGTCGGCGGCGCCTGGCCGGCTTCATCGCGCAGCTGGTAGAAGGCCTCCATCAGGTCGAAGATGGCACGCCGGGCGATGGCATCGTCGACGGCAATCGTCAGCTCGCTTTCCCAGCCAGTGGCAACGCGGCGCACTCGGTTGGCCACGGCGTCCATTTCTTGCAGCAGGCGCCGGCCTTCGAGCAGCAGCTCTTGGCCGGCGGCGGTCAGCTCGGCCTGGCGGCTGCGGCGGTCGAAGAGCAGCACATCGAGCGCCTCTTCGAGCTGGCGCACGCTGTAGGTCAGGGCCGAGGGCACGCGGCCCATTTCCCGGGCCGCGGCGGCGAAGCTGCCGGTGCGGGCGATGGTGTCCATCATGGCCAGCGCCTCAGGGGTCAGGGCGCGGCGTTTGTCGAGTGGGTGGAGCATGGCTTCATCTTATTTGAATGATGGCTTCAAGCGGCCAGCGCCAAGCCTGAGGGCAAGGCTTCTACAGTTCATTCATGCCGCGCCGATGGCGCGCCCCAACAGGAGAAAGACATGCTGGAACTGATCAAATCGTCTGAACGTGGCTTTGCCGATCACGGCTGGCTGAAGTCTTTCCACAGCTTCTCTTTCGCCGATTACCACGACCCGCGCCGCATGGGCTTTGGCGATCTGCGCGTGATCAACGAAGACCGCATTGCGGCCGGTACCGGCTTCGGTACCCACGGTCACCGCGACATGGAAATCATCAGCTATGTGCTGGAGGGCGAGTTGGCCCACCAGGACAGCATGGGCAATGGCGCGCCCGGCGGCGGCGGCCATGACGGCGTGATCCGCCCCGGCGATGTGCAGCGCATGAGCGCCGGCAGCGGTGTGCGTCACAGCGAGTTCAACCATGCCGAGGGTCAGACCACGCATTTCCTGCAGATCTGGATCCAGCCCAACCAGCGCGGGGTGAAGCCGAGCTACGAGCAGCGGCATTTTGCGTCTGAAGAAAAGCGAGGCCGCCTGCGTCTGGTGGCCTCGGGCGAAGCCGGCGCGGATGCCGTTTACATCCATGCTGATGCCAAACTCTATGCGGGCTTGTTTGACGGTGCCGAACAGGCGGAGCTGCCGCTGGCCGCTGGACGCATCGCTTATGTGCACCTGGTGCGCGGCAGCTTGGTGGTCAACGGCCAAGCCTTGCAAGGCGGCGATGCCTTGCAGCTGAGCGGCGAAAGCGCCGTGCGGCTGGAGGCCGGGCAAGACGCCGAGGTGCTGGTTTTTGATCTGATCGCCTGAGTTTTTCCTGCGATCGGGCGATGCCAATGCCTCTACAGTCGAGGTCATGACAAGCTTGTTTTCCGCCCTCTCTTTGCTGCCGTTGGTCGACTGGCTGGCGCTGCTGCTGTTCTTTGCTGCCTGGATTGGCTATGCCATGTTTGCCCGGCGACAGTCTCAGTTCAGCGGCTCCTTGCTGGCCGCCACCAACCGCGAGCGCACGCGCTGGATGATGCAGGTCACCTACCGCGAGGTGCGGGTGATCGACGGGGTGGTGGTGCAGAACCTGTCCACCAGCCCGTCCTTCTTTGCATCGACCACCATCCTGATCATCGGCGGCCTGCTGGCCGTGCTGGGTGCGGGCGACAAGGCCACCGAGCTGGTGCGCGAGCTGCCCTTTGCCGCCCGTACTTCGGACCTGGTGTTCGAGATGAAGCTGGTGCTGCTGACGGCGATTTTTGTCTACGCCTTCTTCCGCTTCACCTGGAGCATGCGCCAGTACACCTTTGGCGCCTTGCTGGTGGGCTCGGCGCCGGACGCCGAGCAGTTCGAGAGCGGCGAGCTCTCGCGTGAAGCCTTTGCCAAGCGCGCCGGCCGCGTCATGGGCCTGGCGGCCGAAACTTTCAACGACGGTCTGCGCGCCTACTACCTGAGCTTCGCCGCCATCGCCTGGTTCTTCTCACCGCTGGCCTTGATGGGCGCGACCTTGGGCGTGATCTACGTGCTCTACCAGCGCGAGTTCCACTCAGACGTGCTGGAAGTCCTGCGCGACGAGTAAGTGCCGGGCGCCTGAGCGCCCCGGGCTGACTTACTTCAAGCCGCCGCTGAGGAACTGCTGAAGGCGCGGGCTGTTGGGCTTGCTCAACACCTCGCGCGGATTGCCCTCTTCCTCGACCTTGCCCTGGTGCAGGAACAAGGTGTAGTTGGACACCTCGCGGGCAAAACCCATCTCATGAGTGACGACGATCATGGTGCGCCCTTCGGCCGCCAGGTCGCGCATGACCTTGAGCACCTCGCCGACCAACTCGGGGTCCAGGGCCGAGGTGGGCTCGTCGAACAGCATCACCTCGGGCTCGACCGCCAGGGCGCGGGCGATGGCCACGCGTTGCTGCTCACCGCCCGATAGCTGGGCCGGGTAGACATCCTTGCGGTGCGAGACACCGACTCGGGCCAGCAAGGCCTCGGCCTTGGCAATCGCCTCGGCCTTGGGCACGCCCAGCACATGGACAGGCGCTTCGATCACGTTCTCCAGCACCGTGCGATGGGCCCAGAGGTTGAAGTTCTGGAACACCATGGCCAGGCGGGCGCGCCAGAGCTGCAGCTGCTTGGCGTCCGCCGCCTTGAGGCTGCCGTCGCGGTCGCGCACCAGCTTGAGCTCTTCGCCGCGCAGGGACAGGCGGCCCTCATAGGGTTGTTCCAGCAGGTTCAGGCAACGCAGAAAGGTGCTCTTACCGGAGCCGGAGGACCCAATCAGGGTGATCACATCGCCCTTTTTGGCGGAAAGGGACACGCCCTTCAGAACCTCACGTTCGCCGTAGCGCTTGTGCAGGTTCTCGACGATCAGGCTGGCGGGCTGGGTTTCAGGCACGGTGGACATCTCGGACAGCTTCTTGGTTTTCTTCTTCTTTGAACTCAGGCGCCCAGCAGCTTGCCGGTGCGCAAGGCTTGCAGGCCGGCCACTTTGCCGACCTTCATGCCGGCCGGTGCGAAGCGCACAAAGTCGCGCGCGAAGAACAGACCGTCGACGGGGCTTTTGAGCTCGGTCACGGCATTGCTGATCGGGTCGATCACATGGGCCAGCACATCACCAGCCGCCACGGTCTCACCGGGCTGGCGCAGAAAGGTCAGCACGCCGGCCACCGGTGCCTTGATCGGCATGCAGCCGGCCAGTGGGCGGGCGTCGCCGACGGCCTCGGGCAAGGCCGGCGCCTCACCGCTGATCAGGCCGCGGTAGCTCAGGAAGTCGATGATGTTCTGGGCATCGGCCTCGGCCAGCGCATGTTCGACATCGGCAGCGCCGCGCAACTCGACCGTCACGGACATGCACGCTTGCTGGATCGGGAACTTGCCTTCGAAGCGCTTGGCCCATTTCCACCAGGTCTGCGAGCAGGCCTCGTCAAACGGCGAGTCGCCGCTTTCCTGAGCCAGCAAGGTGACGCGTGAGCCGATGAAACGGGCCAGCGCCTCGCACTCGGGCCAGCAGGGCGTCTCGGTGTAGAGGTGCATCACGGCCTGGGCATCGCAGTGCAGGTCGAGCACGATGTCGGCATCGCAGCTCAGGCTCATCAGGGTGCGACGCAGGGCTTGCAGCTCCGTGTCCACCGGGGCGGCGGCCACGGCCTTTTTCAGCTCGCGACGCAGCACGCGGGTGTTGTGGTCGGCGTCCTGGTTCAGCTCGCCTTCTGCGGCCAGGGCCGTGGCCTCAATTTGGTCGGGGTAGTGGCGGTTGAAGTTCTCGCCGGTCGTGGTCTCGAAGCGGCCCATGTGCATGTACAGCATTTGCTGCGACAGGCCGATGGGGTTGGCCATGGGCACCAGGATCACTTCGCCGGTGATGCGGCCGGCGGCCTGCAGCATATCGAGCTTCTTGCGCAGGTGGTGGGCCACCAGCATGCCGGGCAGCTCATCGGCATGGAGCGAGGCCTGGATGTAGGCCTTCTGGCCGATGCGCTCGCCGGCCGGCTGGCCGTAGTGCAGCGAGATCAGCTCGCGTTGGGTGCCCGGGGCCGGGGAAATCAGGGGGTGGGTCTGGATCTGCATGGGAGGACGGTATCGGGTTCGGGTTTCAGCGCGGCATCAAGGGCTTGAGCCAGCGTGCCTCGGCCTTGTGGAACAGGGCCACCAGGCTCAGGGTCATCAGGAAGTAGAAGACCGCGGCGGTGATGAAGGCCTCGAAGGGGATGTAGTAGGTCGAGTTGACCTGGCGTGCCGCGCCGGTCAGGTCCATGATGGTGACGATGCTGGCCAGCGAGGTGCCGTGCAGCATGAAGATCGCCTCATTGCTGTAGGCCGGCAGGGAGCGGCGCAGGGCCGAGGGCAGGACGATGCGGCGGAACATCACCCAGCGGCTCATGCCCAGAGACTTGGCGGCTTCGATTTCACCGGCGGGCAGGGCACGGATGCTGCCGGCGATGATTTCGGTGGTGTAAGCGCCGGTGTTGAGCACAAAGCTCAGGCAGGCGCAGAACCAGGCCGAGCTCAGCCAGGGCCAGGCAAAGCTCTCGCGCACCGCCTCGAACTGGGCCAGGCCGTAATAGATCAGGAACAGCTGCACCAACATGGGGGTGCCGCGGAACACATAGGTGTAGACCCAGATCACGCGCGAGATCCAACTGCCGCGCAGGCTGCGCAGCACGCCCAGGGGCACGGCGATCAGCAGGCCCAGCAGCAGTGAAATCACCAGCAGCTCAAAAGTGGCCAGGGCACCGCTCAAATACAGCGGCAGGTTTTCTTGAATCGCTTCCAGGTTCACAGCGTCCCCTTGCGCACACCGATGGAGAAGCGCTTTTCCAGCCAGTTGAAGATCAGCTCCGATACGCTGGTGAAACTCAGGTAGATCAGGGCCACGGCCAGGTAGAAGACGAAGGGCTCGCGGGTCGAGCCGGCCGCTTGCTGGCCGCGCGTCATCAGGTCGGACAGGCCGATCACCGAGACGATGGCGGTGCTCTTGATCAGCACCAGCCAGTTGTTGGACAGGCCCGGCAGGGCATGGCGGAACATCTGCGGCAAGGTGATGCGCCAGGCAATCTGCCAGCCGCTCAGGCCAAAGGCCAGGCCGGCCTCGCGCTGCCCCGGTGGCACGGCCAGAAAGGCGCCGCGGAAGGCCTCGGTCAGGTAGGCACCGAAGATGAAGCCGATGGTCAGCACCCCGGCGACATAGGGGTTGATGTCGATGTATTCCTCATGGCCCAGCCTGAGGGCGATCTCGTTCACGGCCACCTGGCCGCCATAGAAGATCAGCAGCATCAGTACCAGATCGGGCACGCCGCGGATCAGCGTGGTGTAGAGATAGGCCAGACCGCGTGCAAAGCGGAACTTGGAGAGCTTGGCGATGGCGCCCAGCAAACCCAGGGCCATGGCCATCGCCAAAGAGGCCAGGGCCACGCTCAGCGTGACCCCGGCTCCCTCCAGCAGGCTGTTCAGAAAGCCATGCAGGAACATCGAAAACGTCGCTTTTACTTCTGACTTACTTCTTGGGGGCGATGTCGTACGCGAAGTACTTGTCGTTCAGCTTCTTGAAGGTGCCGTTGGCGGCGACCGCAGCAATCGCCTCATTGAACTTCTTGCCCAGGGAGGCGGCATCGGCCTTGCGCATGCCCACGCCGGAGCCCACGCCGAAGTACTTGACGTCGTCATAGCTCGGGCCGACGAAGGCGAAACCCTTGCCTTCGGGCTTGGCCAGGAAGCCTTGGTCGATGGCGACCAGGTCGGCCAGGGTCAGGTCGATACGGCCCGACTTCAGGTCCAGGAAGGCTTGGTCCTGGGTGGCGTAGCGCACGATCTGGCTTTGCTTGAACATGGCATCCGCGAATTTTTCGTGGATGGTGGCGCGCTGCACGCCGATCTTCTTGCCCTTGAGGCCAGCCGGCGAGACGTCCAGCTTGGCATCGGCCTTGGCGGCAAAGCGGGCCGGGGTGTTGTAGTAGGCATTAGAGAAGGCGATGGCCTTCTTGCGCTCGTCGGTGATGGAGACGGAGGCGATGATGGCGTCGACCTTGCGCGCTTGCAGGGCCGGGATCAGGCCGTCAAAGTCCTGCTGCACCAAGGTGCACTCGGCCTTGATTTCGGCGCAATAGGCCATGGCCAGGTCGATCTCGAAGCCCTTGAGCTTGCCATCGGCACCGACTTCAGAGAAAGGCGGGTAGGCGCCTTCCACACCGATGCGGATCTTTTTCCATTCCGGGGCTTGAGCCTGGGCGGCGAAAGAACCGCAAGCCAGGGCGACAAAGGTGCTCAGGACAATCAGATGACGTTTTTGCATGGCCTCTCCAGAGGGGTCAAAAAGGGAAGGGTTGATCTTGCATTGCTTCGCATCGCTTGCTACCTAGGGTTTGAGCGTATGCAAGAACTCGAGCACTGGCTTTAGCGAGGCGGCGGGGTCTTCTTCCTGCGGCACATGGCCCAGGCCGGGCAGCATCACCAGGCGGCTGCCGGCGATGTCGCGCGCAAAGGCCTGCGCGTCGCTTGGTGGCAGCAGGCGGTCACGTTCGCCCCAGAGAATCAGGGTGGGTTGGCGCAGGGATCGGATCCTGGCGGCCTGCTCGCCGCCGCGCCACTGGTCCAGACGCTGGCGCAGCGCTGTGCGATTGCCGGCCCGCAGCGTCAGCTCGAAGTAACGGTCCACCAGCGCAGTGTTGACCCGTTCCGGGTCGCCGTACACCTGGCGGATGCTGTACTCGACCAGCTTGCGCGGCAGCACATGCTCGCTCAGCGGTCCGATCAAGGGCAGGCGGCTCGCCTGCCAGGCCAGCGGCACCTCTTGCGGCGCGAAGGGGTAGCCTGCGGCATCGACCAGGATCAGGGCCTGCACCCGCTCGGGCGCGCGCGCTGCGTATTGCCAAGCGATCTGCCCGCCCAGTGAGTTGCCGCCGAGGATGACGCGCTCCAACTTCAGATGATCGAGCAGGGCGGCCACGAAATCGAGGTAGGCCTCGTCGCGGTAGTCGGCCGAGGGACTGGGGCCGCTGAGGCCGAAGCCGGGCAGATCGACGCTGATGACTCGGCGCTGGGTCGCCAAGGTCTTCACCCAGCCCTCCCAGGTGTGCAAGCTGCTGCTGGTGCCGTGCAGCAGGAGCACGGGCACGGAGTCTCCGGCCGGGCCCTGGTCGCGGATGTGGATGGGCTGACCGCGCAGTTCGATGAAGTCTGAAGGTGGCGGTGCCCATTGCGGCACCAGGCTTTCCAGGCTGCGGTCCGGGGCTTTGCTGGCGCCGAACAGCAGCGCCGCGATGAACAGCAGCGCGCCGAAGACACGCAGCGACCAAGCGGCCAGCTTGTGCCCCATGGTTCGCCCGCCGTTGGCGTCCTCCTCGAGAGGCCGGCGACTCATCGTGGCGCAGCGGCGCGGTGGGCCTCGCTGGCCGGGCGCTGGATTTCGGTGGCCGGCTCCAGTGCGGCGCCCAAGGCCTCGCGCTGGTCGAAGACAAAGCAACTGCCCTGGTAATGCGGGCCGCCGGTCTCCTCGAAATACTTGAGGATGCCACCTTCGAGCTGATAGACCGGGCCGTCCAGATTCTGCTGCTGCAGATAGATGGCCGCCTTCTCACAGCGGATGCCGCCGGTGCAGAAGCTCACCACGGTCTTGCCCAGCAGCTCTTCGCGATGGGCCTGTACGGCCTCGGGAAACTCGCTGAACTTGTGGATGCGCCAGTCGATGGCCCCTTCAAACGTGCCGTAGTCGACCTCGAAGGCATTGCGCGTGTCCAGGGTCACCACCGGCCGGCCCTCGTCGTCATGGCCTTGGTCCAGCCAGCGGGCCAGGGTCGCGGCGGGCAGGGCCGGGGCGCGCGCCTGCTGGTCGGGGCGGATGGTCGGGTGGTTCATGCGGATGATTTCCGGCTTCACCTTGACCAGCAGCTTCTTGAAGGGTACAGCCTCGCTCCAGCTTTCCTTGGGCGCCAGGTCGGCAAAGCGTGCATCCTGGCGCAAGGCGCCCACCCAGGCCATCACCGCCTCGCCGGGGCCGGCCAGAAACAGATTGATGCCTTCTTCCGCCAGCAGCACCGTGCCCTTGAGCTCTAGGCCCAGGGCGCGCTCGTGCAGCAGATCGCGCAGCGCTGCGCAGTCCGGCAGCGGCACGAACTTGTAGGCGGAAATATTGAGAACGGGCAGGGCGTTGGCGTTCGGCATGGTCGGGCGAATTGTAGGCAGTCAGGTCGGCGTGGGCGGTGTTCCAATGCGCAGATGGACACCCTGCAGAACATCGAGACCCGCCTGGTCGATCTGGAAATCAAGGCTTCGTTCACCGAAGACCTGGTGGAACAGCTGAACCAAATCATCGTGCGCCAGCAGCAGCAGCTCGAGGCGCTGACCCGCGAATTGCTGGCCTTGCGCGAGCGCCCGACGTTGGAGGGCGCCGGTCCGGGCTTTCGCAGCTTGCGCGACGACCTGCCGCCGCATTACTGAAGTTGGCGGCAGCGGCGCGGCCTCAGAGGGTGAGAACTTTTGTAGCGAGCGGCAGTCAGACTAGGCGGGCGGAGCGCAGGAACCGGAACGTACTCTATGTACGAGAGGATTCCGAGCATTCGGCCAACGACGTATGGCGGCTGCGCAGTAAAAAGTTTTCACCCTCTCAGTGCAGGGCTTCGCCGTCCGGTGCGCCGGCCATACCGACGCTGAACACGGCTTCGCCGAGGCTGCCGACCTCGATTTCTTCGGCCGAGGCTTCGCGCACATCGCGCACCTTGATGTACATGCGCAGGCCCACACCGGCCAGCGGGTGGTTGCCGTCCAGCACCACATGCTCGGGGTAGGCTTCGGTGACGGTGAAGATCAGACCGTCCGGCATGTCCTCGGTCACGGCGCCTTCGGGCAGGCCTTCGATCTGCATGCCGGGCTCGACACCGTCGGGGAAGAGGCTGCGCGCCTCAAAACAGACCAGACGGGAGTCGTAGTCGCCGAAGGCATGCTCGGGCTCCAGGGCCACGGCCGCTTCGAAGCCGGCTTCCTGGCCAAGCAGAGCCTCTTCAACCTTGGCGAACAGATCGTTGCCACCGTAGAAAAACTCCAGCGGTTCGGCCAGCTCGTCGATCAACTGGCCTTGGGCATCTTCGAGTCTCCAGCTCAGGGAGACCACACAGGGGGCGGAAATTTGCATGCCCGTATTGTTCCACAAGGCTTTTTGGCAGCCGGGTGCGCCGGCCAGGTTTGCGACAAGCTAAGGTCTCATGCCCGCCTCGCGGCGCGAGGTCGGCGCAATCGTCAGGCGACAATGCGGCCATGAACATCCAAGCCAAACTTCCGCTGCTGGGCGGCCTCAGCCCCGAACAATTCATGCGTCGCCATTGGCAGAAGAAGCCGCTGCTGGTGCGACAGGCCTTTCCCGGCATCCGCCCGCCGGTCAGCCGCAGCGAGCTGGCTGTGCTGGCGGCCAGCGAGGATGTGGAATCGCGCCTGGTCTCGCAATTCAACGACAAGTGGGCCCTCAAGCAGGGGCCGGTGGCCAAGCTTCCGCCTTTCAGCAAGCCTGGCTGGACCCTCTTGGTTCAGGGCCTGGATCTGCATGTGCAGGCCGCGCATGAGCTGCTGGCGCAGTTCCGTTTCGTGCCTGAGGCGCGGTTGGACGACTTGATGATCTCCTATGCCAGCGACGGCGGCGGTGTCGGCCCGCACTTCGATTCCTACGATGTCTTCCTGATCCAGGTTCATGGCCAGCGCCGCTGGCGCATCGGCCGCCAGGGTGTGGCGACCACGGGTGCGCTGCGTAAAGGCGTGCCGGTCAAGCTGTTGGCCGATTTCGAGCCGGAAGAAGAGTTCGTGCTCGAGGCCGGCGACATGCTCTATTTGCCACCCGGCAGGGCTCACGACGGCATCGCCATCGGCGAATGCATGACCTGCTCAGTGGGTTTTCGCACGCCTTGGCGTGCCGAGCTGGCGCGCGAGCTGCTCCAGCGCTTGATGGACGATGATTCCAAGAGTTATGCCAACCGCATGTATGCCGACCCCAAGCAGCCGGCCACCGAGGCGCCGGGCTTGGTGCCGCAGCAGTTGCTGGATTTCTCCCGCGACGCGGTCGAGCGTGCGCTGCGCGAGCCCCTGGCCCTGGAGCGGGCGCTGGGCGAGGCACTGACCGAGCCCAAGCCGCGCGTGTGGTTCGATCCGGGGCAGACCTTGTCGGCCGAGGCGGGTGCCTGCCTGGATCGCCGCAGCCGCATGATGTACGACGCGTCCCATGTTTTCATCAACGGCGAGTCCTTCCGAGCCGGTGGCCGAGATGCGCGCCTGATGCGGGTCCTGGCTGACCAGCGCGAGCTGACGGCCAAGCAGGTGATGCAGCTGTCCGAGGATGCGCGCGACTTGTTGAACCTCTGGGCCGAAGACGGCTGGGTGCGGGTGTCCGATGCCAGCGCGGAGGCTTGATTGGCAGCGGGCCCAGCTCCGCTGCAAGCCGGTGAATTCAGCGGCCGTGCCGAGTTTCAGCAGGCCCTGCGTCTGGCTGTCGCCCAGGCATGCGCGCAGGACAGTGTTGAGCTCGGTGCGTTCGATCCGGATTTCAGCCTTTGGCCCTGGTCAGAGGCTGGGCTGCTGGACCAGCTGAGCGGCTGGGCGCGGGCGCAGCCTGCCGGCCGACGCCTGCGTTTGCTGGCGCCGCAGTTCGACGGCATGCGGCGAGCCCATCCGCGTTTTGTCGCCTGGCGGGGGCGCTATGGGCATTGTGTGCAAGCGCGGGCCTTCGAGCCCGAGGCCATGGCCGCCGTTGGGCCTGGCGGGCCGGTGGCCTTGTTTTGGGCCCGCTCCGAGTCGGCCTGTGTCACCGTGCGTTTGTTGAGTACGCGCAACTGGCGCGGCAGCGTGTCTTTCGATGCGGCCGAACTTGTGCGATGGGCGGAATGGTTTGACGCGATCGCACAACATTCTTACGAAAGCTTTGCAGCGACTACCTTGGGCCTGTAAAAGATGCCAAAAGCAATGGCTATAATTGGCGGCTAGGTGAAGAAAGCGCTCGAGGTTTTCCTCGCCTTGTCATGCCGAAGTTCTGCGACGGCGCGCTGCTGAAAAGTGTTTGCGTCGTGGCGTTGCTTCAAAAAATTACCGGTAATTGCATCTTCGTTTAACGAATTTTGAGGACAAGTATGAACAAGTCGATCCTGTTGGCTGCTGTGCTGGCTGCTGTTGCTCTGACCGCTTGCGGCAAGAAGGAAGAAGCCGCTCCCGTGGCCGCCCCCGCTGTGGAAGCTTCGGCTCCTGCTGCTCCCGCCATGGACGCTTCGGCTCCTGCTGCTGACGCATCGGCTCCTGCCGCTGCTGACGCTGCTTCGGCTGCTGCCAGCAAGTAATCGGTCTCCGATCACTTGATAAAACCGCCCGGCCGTAAGGCTCGGCGGTTTTTTCACGTCTGCTGTTTGCTGCTGGTCCCGCGCTTCAGAGCGTGATCCAGTCGAGCCCTTCGGCTTGCGAGGCCACGGGCACCTCCTCAGGCCGGCAGCCGCGCACTGCCGCCACGGCCGCCGCCGCCAACTCCGGCCGGTTGTTGCGCTCGCTCAGGTGGGCCGCGGCCACCGCGCCCAAATCCGAATGAAGCAGTGAAGTCAGCAAGCTTGCGCTGGCCTCGTTGGACAGATGGCCGTGGCTGCCGAGGATGCGGCGCTTGAGGCTGGCCGGGTAGTTGGACGCGCGCAGCAGTGCTTCATCGTGATTGCATTCCAGCAGCAAGGCGTCCAGGCCTTGTAGGGCTTGGACCACGCTGGCGCAAACATGGCCGACGTCGGTGATCACGCCCAGATGCTGTCGGCCGTCGTTGCAGCGCAGTTGCAGCGGTTCTTCGGCATCGTGCGGCACGGCAAAGGGGTGCAGCTGCAAGTCACCGAGTTCCAGGGTGTCGCCGCTGCGGGTGAAATGCAGCAGCTTGCGGTCGAAGCCTGCTAGGTCCGCGGCGCGCCTCTCGATGGCACCCCAAGTGCCGCGGCTCGTCCAGATCGGAATCCGGTGCGCTTGCGCCAGCTTGAGCACGCAACCGGCATGGTCGCCATGCTCATGGGTGATGAAGACCGCGCTGAGCGCCTCCGGCTTGGTGCCGGCGCGCAGCAGGCGCCGGCTCAGTTCGCGGAAGCTGAAGCCGCAGTCGACCAGGATCTGCGTGTCGGTGATGCCCTGGCTGGCTTCGATCAGGGTGGCATTGCCGCCGCTGCCGCTGCCCAGGCTGCAAAAACGCATGCCCATGGTGTCTCGATCCTGAACGTCAATGAAAAACGCCGCTCACCCTTGGGGTGGCGGCGTTGCGGGCCGGTCTGCCTGTCGATCAGCGCAGATCGTCCATCAGCAGATTGAGGATGCGCTTGGCAATCTCATTGGTTTGCTGCTGGCCCTTGTCGTCCAGCACGGTGATGGTCGACTGTTCGCCCTCGGACTTGACCGAGACGCGGTAACGCGTGGACGTTGCGGCCTTGTCGCCGCTGAACAGGCGTTCGAAGAAGTTGGGTTCTTCTTTGCCGGCCTGGTTAGGGTCGGCATAACGCAGGAAGAACAGGCCCAGCTTGCGGTCGCGGTCTTCCACGGTGAAACCATGGCGGTCCAGCGACTGGCCAACCCGGCGCCAAGCGCGCTCGAAGCCTTCGCTGACCTTGATGGCGTCCGGCACTTCCGACAGCGGACGGCCGGCTGTGATCACGGTGGTCGGGGCGGCGCTCTTGCCCGACGCGGCGGCCGGCACATCGGCCACGGCCGCCTTGGCCAGCTCTTCCTTGGCGCCCAGCTTGAGCATCAGGCGCGACAGCAGCTCGGCTTCCAGCTGCGGGTCACTGGGGCGCGGCTGCCAGGCGGTGTTGTCCTTCTGCGGGCCGGTGTAGACCTCGACCATGCCGCGGTGGCTGATGAAGATCTCGGTGCCCTTGCCATCAGCGCTGCGCTCGATGCGGGTGCGGAACATATCGCGCTCACCGGTCGAGTACAGGCCGTCGAAGACCTTGCCGATGGTCGAGCGGATGATGTCCTGCGGCAGCTTGGCGCGGTTCTCGTTCCAGTTGGTTTCCATGACGCCGACTTCGGCGGCGTCCTTGCTCAGCTCAAAGCCGCGCTGTTGCCAGAACTCGCGCAGCTGTGGCCAGAGTTGCTCGGGCGTGAGCGAGCTACGCAACCAGCGCGTGTTGGCATTGCGCTCCAGGCGCAAGTCGCCGACGGCGTTCAGGGCTACGGTGTTGGCCGGGCTCAGGCCGCTGGCGCTGACCTTGGGTGCGGTATTGGCTTGCTGCAAGGCATTGGCGCTGACCGAGCCGCCGGCATTGCCGCTGCGGCTGTCGCGAGCCAATTGGGTCAGATCCGGTGGCACGTCCAGGCCGGCGGTCTGGCGGGCGTTGGCGCGGTAATCGACCTTGTCCGAGGAAAAGATGCCGTCCGTCGTGCTGCATGCAGCCAGCGAACCCAGCATCAGCAGGCAAGCCAGGCGCACCGGGGTGGCCGAGGAGGAAACAAAAGAGGAGGAACGAGTCACGCTAGACATCTCCGGGGGCAAGGGAGCGACGGTTGGGCTTTGTGAGCCGGCCCCGAGGGGCGGGTGGCACGCAAAGCTGCTGCGGATTAGAGCAGACTAGAAATGGTGAGCAATGGAAATTGCGCGCAGCGCCTGCTCAGAGCAGGCCGGCCTCGCGCATGGCGGCACCGACCTGGGCCTGGCCGGCTTCGGTCAGGGGCACGATGGGCAGGCGCAGCTGGTTTTTGATGCGGCCCAGCTGCGACAGCGCCCACTTGGCAGGCGCAGGGCTGGGTTCGCAGAACAGGTGCTTGTGCAGGCCCAGCAGCTGGAAGTGGATGCGGCGGGCCTCAGCGATATTGCCGGCCAGGGCCGCCTTGCACAGCTCGTGCATGGCACGCGGCGCCACATTGGCGGTCACGCTGACATTGCCGCTGCCGCCCAGCAGCATCAGGGCGATGGCAGTGCCGTCGTCGCCCGAGTAGATGTGGAAACCCTTGGGGGCCGACTTGATCAACTGCGCGGCGCGTTCGATATTGCCGGTCGCTTCCTTGACGCCGAAGACACCCGGCAGCGTGGCGCAGCGCAGGGTGGTCTCGGGCGCCATATCGGCCACGGTGCGGCCGGGCACGTTGTACAACATCATGGGGATGTCGACGGCCTCGGCGATGGCCTTGTAGTGCTGATAGATGCCTTCTTGCGAGGGCTTGTTGTAGTAGGGCACGACCGACAGGGTGCAGTCGGCGCCGACTTCCTTGGCGAAGCGGCTCAGCTCGATGGCTTCCGAAGTGCTGTTGGCGCCGGTGCCGGCCATGATGGGCACACGGCCGCGGGCATGCTCGACGGCCGCCTGGATGATCTGGCGGTTTTCTTCCATGCTGACCGTGGGGGACTCGCCCGTCGTGCCGACGACGCAGATGCAGTCGGTGCCTTCGGCGATGTGCCAGTCGATCAGGCCGCGCAGGGCCGGGTAGTCAACGCTGCCGTCTTCTTGCATCGGCGTCACGAGCGCAACGATGCTGCCAACAATCGGGTTCATGGAGGAATGTCCTATTTGATGCGGTGGATTCTACTCAGCGGCGCGTATGCGCTCGGAGCCAGGCTGCTCAATCGAGTGCATAGGCCTGAAAAACAGTGCCCGAGGTGGCGCTCGGCGCTTCGCAAACAGCGGCAACGCGCTGGACATAGCGCGGGTTGACGCCCTCCCGGCCTTTTTCAAAGCCGTCTTCAAAGGCGACGATGCGCAGGCCCTGAGACAGGCCCAGCAGTTCACCGGGCTGGAGCAAAAAGTCTGGCCGGGCCGGTCGGCCAATGGTGTGCTGGCCAAGGGCAAAGGTTTCGTAGATCAACCAACCGCCGGGCGCCACGGCCGCGCGGATCTGCGGGAACAGTGGGCGCCAGAGATAGTTGCTGACCAGCACCAGGTCGAACTGTCGGCCCTCCAGCGGCCAGGGGCCGTTCTCGATGTCGGCGCAGATCAGCTCGCTTGCAATGCCTTCTGAGGCGGCGAGTGCCGCAGCGTCGCGGTCGACACCGCAGACTTTCATGCCCTGCGCGGCCAAATGGCGCAGGTGGCGGCCGGAGCCGCAGGCCAGATCCAGCGCTGTGGCATCGGCAGTTTGAGCCTGCGCCCAGCGGCGCAGCCAGGGTGAGACTTCAGCACTCATGCTCAGAAACAAGCCCAGATTTGCTCGGACAGCTGCACCATCAGCGCCGGCTGCAGATAGGCCAGAAACACCAGGCCCAGCACCAGCAGGATCAGCGCCCAGCGCAGCGCCGGCTTGATCTTGGCAGAAAGCTGGCTCGGACTCATGCGGCTTGGGGGCGCGGCTCACCACGCAAGATGGGGCTTTCACGCACGGGCAGGTTCACCAGGGCTGCGGCCACGCCCAGGGCCACGGCCAGCCACCAGACCACGTCGTAGCTGCCCGTGCTGTCGTAGAGCTTGCCGCCCAGCCAGACGCCCAGGAAGCTGCCCACCTGGTGACTCAGGAACACGAAACCGCTGAGCATGGACATGTGCTGCACGCCAAAGATCTGCGCCAGCACGGCATTGGTGGGCGGCACGGTGGACAGCCAGAGCACACCCATCACCGCCGAGAAAATATAGACCGACATCGGTGTCAGCGGCGTGAGCAAGAAGGTGACAATGGCCACCGAGCGCAGGCCGTAGATGGCCGAGAGCAGGTAGCGCTTGGGGTAGCGCTGGCCCAGTACGCCGGCGCCGTAGGTGCCGAAGACATTGAAGAGGCCGATCAGGGCCAAGGCGTAGGTGGCCACCTGGGGCGACAGGCCCTGATCCTTCAAGTAGCTGGGCATGTGCACGCCGATGAATACGACCTGGAAGCCGCAGACGAAATAGCCGGCCATCAAGAGCTGGAAGCTCCGGTAGCCGAAGGCTTCGCGCAAGGCCTGGACGATGCTCTGCGAATGGCTGTGCACCGGTTTGGCGACCTTAGGCTCGCGCAGACCTAGGGCCAGGGGCAGGATGACCAGGGCGGCGCAGGCCAGGATGAAGAGTGCGTTCTGCCAGCCGGTCGACGCGATCAGCCAGTTCTCCACCGGCACCATCAGAAACTGCCCGAAGGAGCCGGCCGCGGCCGCCACCCCCATGGCCCAGGAGCGCTTGTCGGCCGCCACATTGCGCCCGATCACGCCGTAAATCACGGCATAGGTGGTGCCCGATTGGGCGATGCCGATCAGAAGGCCGGCGCTGCCCGTGAAGGCCAGGCCCGAGGTCGAGAGCGCCATCAGCACCAGGCCCAGGGCATAGAGAAGGCCGCCGATCAACAACACCCGGAAGGGGCCGAAACGGTCGGCCAGCATGCCGGCAAAGGGCCCGGCGATGCCCCAGGAGATGTTCTGCACCGCCAGCGCAAAGGCAAAGGTCTCGCGTGTCCAGCCACGGTCCATGGTGATGGGCTGCAGCCACAGGCCGAAGCCATGGCGTATGCCCATGGACATGGTCACGATCATGGCGCCGCAGAGCAGGACCTGGAACATGGACAGGCGCGGGGCGGCGGTGGGCGTGGGGCTGGCGGTCATCGTGCGACTGTAACCAAAGCGCTCAGCCGGCGCCCAGCACCCGTCCCTGGCGCACCCGCATCTGGATCTTGCTCAGCGCGTCCAGATCCTGGATCGGGTTGGCGGGCAGCAGCAGGAAGCTGGCTTCGCAGCCGGGCTCGAAGCAGCCCAGGCGGCGCTTGGGGAAGAGCACATGCGGCGTGGTGATGGTGGCCATCTTGAGCAACTGCGGGCGGCCGATCACGCCCAGGCGGTCGAGGTTGCGCAGCTCGCCCAGCACCGAGCCGTTGAACAGGTCGGAGCCCAGCAGCAGGGGCACGCCGGCCGCTTGCAGGGTGCGCAAATTGTCGGCCTGCTGGGCGCGCACCTTGGTCAGCTGTTCGGGCGACATGCGGAACAGTTCGCTGGCGGCCGTGGCGGTGATCACGGCCACTTTGCGGCGCGCGGCCTCGGCGGCCATCTCGGGGCTGATGCGGTAGCTCTCGGCGCCCGTCCCCTCAAAAAAGAACAGGCCCGGCAGGCGGGCGATCCAGTGGGCGCCGGCCAGTACGGCGATGTTGAAGTCCGCGGCCGTGTCGGCCTGGGCGATCACCAGCAAGCGGTCCTGCAGCGCTTTCTTGACGATGGCGGCCGGCAGCTCGGGCTTGAGGCCCAGGCGGCCGAACTGCTTGGGGTCGGCGTGGAGCTCGGGGCTTTCCGAGCGGCTGAGCATGAACTTGAGCGCCTCGCTCTTGCGTGCCTGCACCAGCGGCCATTTCTTTTCGACCTGCTCCAGGCTGTCCATCACCAACACGGTCTTGTCGATGTGGTCCTCGGGCTTGGGCTTCGGCGCGGCGGAATTCGGGTCTTCGGTCAGCAACTGGGCCAATGGCTGGCCGTCCGAAGAGGTGATGCAGGCGGTCACGAACACCAACTCTGGCCCGGCAGCCTGGGCGCCGGCGGCGGCCAGGGGGCGCACGGCGCCGGCGCCCTTGGGCTCGGCGCATTGCATCAAGGCGTAGAACACGCCGTCGCGCAGATAGCCTTGGCCGTAGCGGCCCCAGGCCCAGGCGTTTTGCAGATTGTGGTTGTGGGCGTCGGCCAGGGGCGGAATCAGGAACTGGCCCTTCAAATTCATGCGCCGCTGGGCTTTCTTGATCTTCTGGCTGCTGAATTTGCCGTCCTTGACGTAGAGCGTGCCGGAGCGGAAGCCCTGGCCGTCGAACCACTGAGCGTTCTGCAACTCCATCGTGACCGAGGCACCGGGGTGCAGGTCATCGGCCGTGGCTGCTGCGGGCTGGGCCTGGCTGGGTGCGGCCAGGAGAAACAAGGCCAGGGCGGCGGTGCAGGCGCGGGCCCGGCGCGACAAAAAGGTGACGAGTGCTGGCATAGGCCGGGGATGGTAGCGAGTTTGAGAGTGCACACCCCAGCGCAGGTTTGCCGGCCGCCCCCGAGGCAAACCCTAGAATCCGCCCCCATGGCCACCAAAGCTTCATCCTCTCCCAACACTTCCTCCGCCACGCCCGGCAGCTACGGCGAGGGCTCGATCCGCGTGCTCAAGGGCCTGGAGCCCGTCAAGCAGCGCCCGGGCATGTACACCCGGACCGACAACCCCCTGCACACCATCCAGGAGGTCATCGACAACGCGGCCGACGAGGCCCTGGCCGGTTTCGGCAAGCGCATCGACCTGATCCAGCACAGCGACGGCTCCATCTCCATCGCCGACGACGGCCGCGGCATCCCTTTCGGCCTGCACCCCGAAGAGGGCGTGCCCGTGGTCGAAATCGTCTTCACCCGCCTGCATGCCGGCGGCAAGTTCGACAAGGGCTCGGGCGGCGCCTACAGCTTCTCGGGCGGCCTGCACGGCGTCGGTGTCAGCGTCACCAATGCCCTGGCCAAGCGCCTGGAGGTGACGGTCTGGCGCGGCGGCGAAGTGGCCAGCCTCGCGTTTGAGAACGGCGATGTGGTCGAGCCGGTCACGGCTCGAAAAGCCGAGCGTGGCGACCGCAAGCAGGGCACGACGGTGCGCGTCTGGCCTGATGCCAAGTATTTCGAAAGCGCCGAACTGCCCAAGAACGAGCTGGTCCATCTGCTGCGCAGCAAGGCGGTGCTGATGCCGGGCGTCATCGTCACGCTGACGAACGAGAAAACCGGCGATGTGCAGACCTGGTCCTACAAAGGCGGCCTGCGCGACTATCTGCAGCAGACCCTGACGGCCGACGCGCTGATCCCGCTGTTCGAAGGTGAGCAATACGCCGGCCGCAGCGAGACCGAGAACTTTGCCGAGGGCGAGGGCGCTGCCTGGTGTGTGGCCTTCACCGAAGAAGGTCAGACCATGCGCGAAAGCTACGTCAACCTGATCCCCACAGTGGCCGGCGGCACGCATGAGTCGGGCTTGAAGGACGGCCTGTTCGGCGCCATCAAGGGCTTCATCGAGCTGCACAGCCTGCTGCCCAAGGGTGTCAAGCTGATGCCGGATGATGTGTTCTCGCGCGCGTCCTTCGTGCTCTCGGCCAAGGTGCTGGACCCGCAGTTCCAGGGCCAGACCAAGGAGCGCCTGAACAGCCGCGACGCGCTGCGTCTGGTGTCCACCTATGTGAAGCCGGGCCTGGAGCTGTGGCTGAACCAGCATGTGGAATTCGGCAAAAAGCTGGCCGAGCTGGTCATCAAGCAGGCGCAAACCCGCCAGCGCGCCTCGCAAAAAGTCGAGAAGCGCAAGGGCTCGGGTGTGGCTGTGCTGCCGGGCAAGCTGACCGATTGCGAAAGCCGCGACCTCTTGCACAACGAGGTCTTCCTGGTCGAGGGTGATTCGGCAGGCGGCAGCGCCAAGATGGGCCGCAACAAGGAAACCCAAGCCGTGCTACCCCTGCGCGGCAAGGTGCTGAACACCTGGGAGGTCGAGCGCGACCGCCTGTTCGCCAACAACGAGATCCACGACATCTCGGTGGCCCTGGGCGTGGACCCGCATGGCAAGAACGATTCGCCCGACCTCAGCGGCCTGCGCTACGGCAAGGTCTGCATCTTGTCCGATGCGGATGTGGACGGTTCGCACATCCAGGTGCTGCTGCTGACCCTGTTCTTCCGCCATTTCCCCAAGCTGATCGAAACCGGCCACATCTTCGTCTCGCGGCCGCCGCTCTACCGTGTCGACGCACCGGCGCGCGGCAAGAAGCCCGCCGCCAAAATCTACGCCCTGGATGAAGGCGAACTCACCGCCACCCTGGACAAGCTGCGCAAGGAAGGCGCCCGCGAAGGCAGCTGGAGCATCAGCCGCTTCAAAGGCCTGGGCGAGATGAGTGCCGAACAGCTCTGGGACACCACGCTCAACCCCGAAACCCGCCGCTTGAGCCCGGTCACCTACGGCGCGCTCGACCTGGGCGAAACCGAGGTCGCCATCAACAAGCTGATGGGCAAGGGCGAAGCCTCCTCGCGCCGCGAGTTGATGGAAATCCACGGCGATTCCGTCGAAGTAGACGTTTAAAACCACTGCGACTGCTACCCCCATGAAAACCGTCTACAACGCCCGGCATGCGGCGCACGCGGCCACGCACGAGTTCTTTCGCGGCCGCCTGGTGCCGGCCTTCGAGGTGCCGGCTCGAGCCGACTATGTGCTCGCTGCCGTGCAAGCGGCTCAGCTGGGCGAGCTGTTGGAACCGGTCGACCATGGCCTGACGCCGCTGGAGCGCGTCCATGCGCCGGCCTATCTGAGCTTTGTGCAAGGCGCCTGGGCCGAATGGCAGTCCTTGGGCGGCGAGGGCGATGCCTTTCCTGCCGTCTGGCCGGTGCGCTCGCTGCGCAGCGATGTCGCGCCGCGCAGCTTTGCCGCCCGTATGGGCCTGTATTCCATGGACAGCGGAACGCCGCTGACGTCCGGCAGCTGGGAGGCCGCCTACTGGGGCGCGCAAGCCAGCCTGACCGGCCTGGATCAGGTGCTGGCTGGCGAGCGCAGCGCCTATGTGCTGACCCGCCCGCCGGGCCACCATGCCGGGGCGGATTTCTTCGGCGGCTACTGCTTCGTCAACAACGCGGCGGTGGCGGCCCAGGCGGCGCTGGACGCCGGCCTGCAGCGCGTGGCCATCCTCGATGTGGACTACCACCACGGCAATGGCACGCAGGCCATTTTTTACGACCGTGCGGACGTGTTCTATGCCAGCCTGCATGGCGATCCGCAGACGGAGTTTCCTTTCTTCCTCGGCCATGCCGACGAGACCGGTGCCGGCGCCGGCCAGGGCTTCAATGCCAACTTCCCGCTGCCGGCTGGTGCCAGCAACGAGGCCTGGTTCGCGGCGCTGGAGGCGGCGCTGGAGCGGCTGCAGGCCTATGCGCCCGAGCTGCTGATCGTCTCCCTGGGCGTGGACACCTATGGCGGCGACCCGATCTCGCATTTCAAGCTGGACCGCCCCGAGTTCAGTCGTTTGGGCCAGCGCCTGGCGGCCTTCGGTGCCCGCACCCTGTTCCTGCAGGAAGGCGGTTATGCCACCGAGGCCATCGGTCACAACGTGGTCGCCGTTCTGCAAGGTTTCGAACCCCGGCCATGAGCAACGCCGCGCCGCGCGTGCATCTGCGTCCGACCATGTTGTCGGACCTGGACTATGTCGTCTCCATCGAGCAGGACGGCGCCAACCGCCCCTTCATCACGCCGTGGGAGCGGGTGCAGCACGAGGGTGCGCTGCGCTTCCCTGACTCGCGCCACTTCATCATTGAGGCGGGGCCTGAGGCGACGCGCGCCGGCTTTGTCATCCTGCAGGGCTGCCGCAACCCGCATGGCTCGGTCGAGCTCAAGCGCATCGTGCTGGGCCCCAAGGGCGCGGGCCTGGGCCGGCGCTCGGTGCGCCTGCTCAAGGCCCTGGCCTTCTCCCAGCTCAAAGCGCACCGCTTCTGGCTGGACGTCAAGGCTCTGAACACGCGCGCGCTCAAGCTCTACGCCAGCGAGGGTTTTGTCGAAGAGGGCCGCTTGCGTGAGAGCGTGCGCGTTACCACAGAAGGCGCCGATGGCTACGACAGCCTGGTGGTCATGTCCCTGTTGGACCGCGAGTACCAGGCCCGCCTGGCCCTGGGCGAGGAGGGCGCTTGAGTCGCCTTTTCCTTTTGTTCGGGCTGCTGCTCAGCCTGGCTGGCGGCGCGCGCGCTGAACTCTGGGGTTACGTCGATGGCCAGGGCATGGCGCACCTGGCCGGCCACCAGGTCGACAGCCGCTACAGCCTGGTGCTGGGCGGTGCACAGGCACGGCGTGAGGCTGCGGCTCAAACGCAGGTGCCGGGCAAGAGCGACGGCGGCCAGGGCCTCTTGACCTGGCTGGAGTTCGCGCCCGAGGTCAAGGCGGTCCAGCCTTTTTTGCGCGAGGCCGCGGCCCGGCATGGTGTCGATATGGAACTGCTCAAGGCCGTGATCGCGGTCGAGTCGGGCTACAGGCATGACGCTGAATCCAAGCGCGGTGCGCTGGGCTTGATGCAGCTGATGCCCGAGGCGGCGCGGCGTTACGGCCCGGTGAACCGAGACCAGCCCAGCAAGAAACAAATACTCGATCCGCGCACCAATGTCCTAACCGGCGCCAAGATGCTGGCCGATTTGATCAAACGCTTCGGCCGTATCGATGCGGCCCTGGCCGCCTGGAATGCCGGCGAGGGCGCGGTGCGCCGCCACAGCGGGCGCATGCCGCCCTTTGCCGAAACTCAAGCCCATGTTCACCTGGTGCTGGAGCTGTACTGGGCCTTGCTGCAACACAGCCTGCCCGCCCAAGCCCAGCAACTCAAGATTCACAAGAACGAACCCTGACGACGAATCGCATGACCCAGCAGACTTCCATTTTTGACAACCCGCCGCCGAACTCCGGTGGCGGTGGCAGCGGCGGCGCGGGCGACGGTGACAACCTGACCCTGGGCCATTACGCCGAGCGTGCTTACCTCGAATATGCGCTGAGCGTGGTCAAGGGCCGGGCTCTGCCCGATGTCTGCGACGGCCAGAAGCCGGTGCAGCGCCGCATCCTCTACACCATGGAGCGCATGGGCCTGTCCTACAGCGGCAACACCGGCGCCAAGCCGGTCAAGGGCGCGCGGGTGGTCGGTGATGTGATGGGCAAGCTGCACCCGCACGGTGACCAGTCGGTCTACGACGCCTTGGTGCGCATGGCGCAGGACTTTTCCCTGCGCTACCCGCTGATCGATGGCCAGGGTAATTTCGGCAGCCGCGACGGCGACGGCGCCGCCGCCATGCGTTACACCGAGGCGCGGCTGTCGCCGATCGCCCGCCTGCTGCTCGACGAGATCGACGAAGGCACGGTGGACTTCACGCCCAATTACGACGGCTCCACCCAAGAGCCGCGCCAGCTGCCGGCGCGCCTGCCTTTTGTGCTGCTCAACGGCGCCAGCGGCATTGCCGTGGGCATGGCCACCGAGGTGCCCAGTCACAATCTGCGCGAGGTCGCGGCCGCTTCGGTGGCCTTGCTCAAGAACGAGAACCTCAGCGACGACGAGCTCTTCACCCTGCTGCCCGGCCCGGACTACCCCGGCGGCGGCCAGCTGATCAGCCCGGCCGACGACATCCGCGCGGCTTACCTCAGCGGCCGCGGCAGCATGAAGCTGCGCGCGCGCTGGAAGATTGAAGATCTGGCGCGCGGTCAGTGGCAGCTGGTCGTCACCGAGCTGCCACATGGCTGCAGCTCGCAGAAGGTGCTGGAGGAGATCGAGGAGCTCTCCAACCCCAAAGTCAAGGCCGGCAAGAAGGCCTTGAGCCAGGAGCAGGTGCAGCTCAAAGCCAGTGTGTTGGCCGTCTTGGACTGCGTGCGCGATGAGTCGAGCAAAGACGCCGCCGTGCGCCTGGTCTTCGAGCCCAAGAGCCGCACCGTGGAGCAGCAGGACTTGATCAGCACCTTGCTGGCGCACACCAGCCTGGAGACTTCGGCCTCGCTGAACCTGACCATGGTCGGAGCCGACGGCCGGCCGACGCAAAAGGGCTTGCGCCAGATCCTGAGCGAATGGCTGGGCTTCCGCCAGACCACGGTGCAGCGCCGCACCCAGCATCGACTGGACAAGGTGCGTGACCGCATCCATGTGCTGGAAGGCCGGCAGCTGGTGCTGCTGAATATCGATGAGGTGATCCGCATCATCCGCAACGCCGATGAGCCGAAGCCGGCCCTGATCGAGCGTTTCCGCCTGTCCGACCGTCAGGCCGAGGACATCCTGGAAATCCGCCTGCGCCAGCTGGCGCGCCTGGAAGCGATCAAGATCGAGCAGGAGCTCAAGAGCCTGCGCGAGGACGAGGCCAAGCTGGCCGACATCTTGGCCAACCCGAGCGTGCTCAAGCGCACCGTCATCAAGGAAATCGAGGCCGACGCCAAGCAGTACGGCGACGATCGCCGCACCCTGATCCAGGAAGAAAAGCGCGCCACCGCCGAAGTCAAGGTGGTGGATGAACCCGTCACCGTGGTGGTCAGCTTGAAGGGCTGGGTGCGCGCACTCAAGGGCCACGAGGTCGAGCCTGCGGCCCTGGCCTTCAAGTCGGGCGACCAGCTCTACGGCACCTTCCCCTGCCGCAGCGTCGACCCGCTGATCGTCTTCGGCAACAACGGCCGGGTCTACTCGGTGCCGGTGGCCATGCTGCCGGGCGGGCGCGGTGATGGCCAGCCCATCACCACCTTGATCGAGCTGGAAAGTGGCAGCCAGATTGCGCATTACTTCGCCGGCAATGCCCAGCAGCGACTGGTGCTGGCCGGCACCGGTGGCTTTGGTCTGATCGCCCAGGTGGGCGATCTGGTTGGCCGGCAAAAAGCGGGCAAGACCTTCCTGAGCCTGGAGGGTACGGAGCAGCCGCTGCCGCCGGCCGTGGTGCCCGCCGGCGAGGTGCTGGGCGTGCAGCTGGCCTGCCTGAGCCTGAACGGCCGCCTGCTGACCTATGGCCTGGACGAGCTCAAGCACCAACCCAAGGGCGGCCGCGGCCTGACCCTGGTGGACCTGGAGGACAAGGATGCGCTGCTCAGCGTGGCCGCCTTCACGCAAGGCCTGCTGGTGATCGGCACCGGCCGCGGCGCCAAGCCCAAGGAGGAGACCCTCAAGGGCGTGGGTCTGGCCAGTTATGCAGGCAAGCGCGCCCGCAAGGGCAAGCCGGTCGAGGCCTTCCAAAAGGTCTTGCGCGTGCTGGCGCCCTGATCGATGCGACGCGAATTTCTGAGGCGTGGCCTGGCAGCCGCAGGCCTGGGCGCGAGCCTGGCTAGGCCGTCCTGGGCCACGGCCGTCAGCCTGGATAGCCTCGATTTCCAGGCTGCTTGCCAGGCGCTTGAAGCGAGGCTCGGTGGCCAGATCGGTGTGTTTGCGCTGAACACCGAGAACCAGGTGCAGCTCGACTACCGTGCCGATCAGCGCTTTGCCATGTGCTCGACCTTCAAGCTGCTGCTGGCCGCCGCTGTGCTGGCGCGCATCGACGCCGGCCAGTTGCGACCCGATCAACGCCTGCGTTATGGGCCGCGCGATTTGCTGGCGCATGCGCCGGTCACCGGTGCGCTGCTGCAGGGTGGCTCGCAATCGGCCTCGCTGACGGTGGCCGAGTTGTGCGCGGCCATCCTGGTTCACAGCGACAACCCGGCCGCCAATTTGCTGCTGCCCTTGGTCGGCGGCCCGCCGGGCCTGACCCGCTTCGCGCGTGAGCAGGGCGATCCGATCACCCGGCTGGACCGCATCGAGCCGGCGCTCAACAGCAATGAGCCCGAGGACCCGCGGGACAGCAGCACTCCAGCGGCCTTCGTCGGCTTGATGGACCGCATCCTTGGCACGGTGCTGTCGGAGGAGTTGCGCCAGCAGCTGCTGGTCTGGATGAACGCCTCGGAGACCGGCCTGCGCCGCCTGCGCGCTGGAGCACCGCAGGGCTGGCCGGCGGCGGACAAGACCGGTACCGGCGCGCGCGGGGCGGTCAATGATGTGGCGGTCTTCTTTCCGCCCAATCAGGCGCCTGTCTTGATGGCGGTGTTCATGAGCGGCTCGACCCAGCCGCTGGCGGCACTGGAAGCCGCACATGCGGAGCTGGCGACCCGGGCCTTGGCCGAGTTGATCAAGAGCGGCAGCGCCGCCCCGCTCACCAGCTCTTGAAGGGGCGCTGGGCCAGCTGCGAGTTGAAGTAGCGCGGGTCCTGGCTGACTTCCTCGCCCAGCCAGTCGGGGCGCTCGAAGACCTGGTCGGCGTCGCTGAGTTCGATCTCGGCCACCACCAGGCCGGCGTTGTCGCCGAGGAACTCGTCCACCTCCCAGAGCATGCCGGCGTGGCGGATCTCGCGGCGGATCTTCTCGACCCGCGGGCCTTCGCACAGGGCCAGCAGCTCGCGCGCGTCGGCCACCGGCACGGGGTATTCAAATTCGGCCCGGGCCACTCCTTCGCTGCGGCCCTTGATGGTCAGCCAGGCCTGTTCGCCTTTGATGCGCACGCGCACCGTGCGTGCCGGGTCGCGGTTCAGATAGCCCTGGCTGATGAACTCACCGGGGCTGCTGGCCTTCCAGGCCTCGCCGAGGACCAGGAACTTGCGTTCGATTTCGATGGCCATGGACAGCGGCCGATCAAACGCGGGCCATGGCTGCAGCGCAGTCGCGGACGAGGCCTGGGCCTTGGTAGATCAGGCCGGTATAGATCTGCACCAGGTCGGCGCCGGCTTGCAGCTTGGCGCGGGCGTCTTCGCCGCTCATCACGCCGCCCACGCCGATGATGGGGTAGTTGCCACCCAGGGCCGAGCGCAGCAGGCGGATCACGCGGTTGCTGGCCTCGAACACCGGCCGGCCCGAGAGACCACCGATTTCCTCGGCGTGCGTCATGCCTTTGACGGCCTCGCGCGAGATGGTGGTGTTGGTCGCGATCACGCCGTCAATGCCGTTCTTTTGCAGGGTTTGGGCGATCACGGCCACCTGCTCCTCGTCCAGATCGGGCGCGATCTTGACGAACATGGGCACCTGGCGCTTGGCGCTCGCTTCCAACTGCAGCTTGCGTTCTTGCAAGCGGCCGAGCAGGGCGTCGAGGGCTTCGTCGCTTTGCAGGGCGCGCAGGTTCTTGGTGTTGGGGCTGGAGATGTTGACGGTGATGTAGTCGGCGTGCGGGAACACACCGTCCAGGCCCAGCAGGTAGTCGCTGGCCGCCTCTTCGATGGGCGTGACCGCGTTCTTGCCGATGTTCAGGCCCAGCAGACCTCCTGCGGCGCGGAAGCTGTGCGCGCGCTGGACGTTGGCCAGGAAGCTGGCCAGGCCTTCGTTGTTGAAGCCCAGGCGGTTGATCAGGGCACCGGCCTCGGGCAGGCGGAACATGCGCGGCTTGTCATTGCCGGGCTGGCCCTTGGGTGTGACCGTGCCCACCTCAATGAAACCGAAACCCATGGCGCCCAGGCCGTCGATGCAGCGGCCGTTCTTGTCCAGGCCGGCGGCCAGGCCGATGCGGTTGGGGAACTTCAGCCCAGCCAGCTCGATCGGATCGGCGATGCGGGGCTGCGACCACAGGCATTGCGCCGGTGTGTTCTGCAGCCGGGCGATGGCGCCCAGCGTCAGCTCGTGGGCATGTTCGGGGTCCAGGCCGAACAGAAAAGGGCGGGTGAGGGCGTAGGGGATCAGAGGCATAGCCGCGAATTGTCGCATTGGCTCGACTCCGCCCTGTGCGCAGCTTTGAGCTGCGCAGCCTAGGGGGCAGCTTGGGTGGCCGGCTCGCGGTCCCAGGGCGGCAGCTCGCCCAGTTGATCCAGCAGGAAGTCGATCAAGGCCCGCACCTTGGTGCTGGGTTGGCGGTTGGGCAGGTAAACGGCGTACAGGGCGTCGCCTTCGGCAATGCCGCTGATTGGGCGCCATTCGGGCAAGAGTTGCACCAGCCGGCCTTCGCGCAGATCGGCACCCACGGCATAGCTGGGCAGCACGGCAATCCCCAAGTCGGCCAGAGCGGCGACCCGCAGCGATTCACTGCTGTTGACGGTCAAGCCACTCTCGAAGCGCAGAGCGCCCTGCACATCGACGCCGTCTTCCTGCCCGCTGCTGCCGTGTCGAAAGCGCCAGCGTTCGGGCGCTTGCAGATAGCCGAATCGCAGGCAGCGGTGCGAAGCCAAGTCGGCCACAGCCTCGGGCCGGCCCGCTTCGGCCAGATAGGCCGGCGAGGCGCAGAGCCGGTAGTGAATGGTCGCCAGGCGCCGCGCCACCAAGCCGGGTGAGGGCGAGCCGGTCAGGCGCAGCACTACATCAAAGCCTTCCTCGGCCAGGTCAACGTAACGGTCATTCAAACCCAGCACCACCTGCAGCTGCGGGTGCTGGCGGCAAAAGCCGGCCAGCAAGGCGGTCAGCTGCAGATTGCCGAAGGAGGTGGAGGTGCTCAGGCGCAAGGTGCCGCGCGGCTGTTCGCGGCGGTCGCTGAGCTCGGCGTCCAGGGCCTGCGCGTCTTCCAGCAGGCGCAGGGCGCGCTCGTAGACGGCCCGGCCTTCGGGCGTGGGGCTCAGGCTGCGGGTGCTGCGATGGAGTAGGCGCGTGCCCAGCTCGGCCTCCAGGCGGCTGATCTGCTTGCTCAGCGCCGATTTGCTGCTTCCCACCAGGCGCGCGCCGGCCGAGAAGCTGCGCGTCTCGACGATGCGGACAAAGCTGTGTAAGTCTTCCAAACGCCCCATGGTCACCCGTCCTTTGGCCGCTCTCGGCATCGTTATTGTTTCCTTTGTGGAAACTTTGAAATGAAAAGTGGGTGGATTGTGGCTTGAAGTGCTTGTTTCTACAGTGGCTTCACCTCTTGTTTGAAGCGAGCGGCGCTTGCGCCGGCACCTGATGAATCCTGCTGCACCGGTCTTGGTCTCCCATGGCTCACCTGCTTCCGCGTATCCCGCCGCAGTTGTTCCAGCGCGCGTCTTGCCTTGGCTCTTCGTTCTGTTCTGGAGCAGCGGCTATCCCGTGGGCAAGCTGGGCTTGGCTCATGCGGCGCCGCTGAGCTTGCTCAGCCTGCGCTTTGGTCTGGCGGCTGTGCTGCTTTTGGCCCTGGCCATGATCAGCCGGGCGCCCTGGCCGCGTTTGGCTCGGAGCTGGCTGCATCTGGGCGTGGTGGGGCTCTTGATTCAGGTGCTGCACTTCGCCGGGGTCTACCAGGCCATGCGCTGGGGCCTGCCCAGCGGCGTGGCGGCTCTGTTGATTGGGCTCATGCCCTTGTTGACGGCCATGGGTGGGTACCTTTGGCTGGCTGAGCGGATCCAGCCGCGCCAGGCCTGGGGGCTCGCCCTGGGTCTGGCTGGCGTGGGCCTGGTGGTGCTGGCCAAGCCTTTGCAGCAGGCTGCTGGCGGAGGAGGAGGCACGGCGGGCCTGGCCTACGGCGTAGGTCTGCTTGGGCTGGCGGGTCTGGTCTTGGGCACCCTGTACCAAAAGCGCTTCTGCGCCGGCATGGATTTGCGCAGCGGCAGCGCCATCCAGATGACGGTGGCGGCGCTGGCCATGCTTGTGCTCGCTGTGGTGGTCGAGGGCGGCGTGCAGGTCGAGTGGCGCAGCGAGGAGCTTTGGTGGGTGCTGCTGTGGCTGGCCGGGGTCAACTCGATTGGCGCTTTCAGCCTGATGTTCAGCATGGTGCGTCGCGGCTCGGCCAGCCGGGTGGCGGCGCTGTTCTTCCTGATCCCGGCCATGTCCACGCTGATGGGCTGGGCCTTGCTTGGGGAGGCTTTGCCGGTCTTGGCTTTGCTGGGCCTGGCGTTGTCGGCAGCTGCGGTCTTCTTGTCCGCGCGGACACCAGCTTAGGCCCTGCACGGATAATGCCTGCAATGTTTCTTGGAGTTTGAGTCATGCAGTCTCTCGACAACCCCGCAAAGGACCGCGAAATCGGCCGCCGCAGCGATGCTGGTGATGCCAGCACGCAGGACAGCACCCGCACCGACGACACCCGCATCGGCGCCGTCCGCCCCCTGATCTCGCCGGCCCTGCTGCTGGATGAGTTGCCGCCACCGGACAGCTCGCTGCAGCTGGTCGAGCAGGCGCGCCGCGACATCAGCGATGTGCTGCATGGCCGCGATGACCGCTTGCTGGTGGTGGTGGGCCCGTGTTCCATCCATGACCACGACCAGGCCATGGACTACGCCCGCCTGCTCAAGGACCTGCGCGCCGAGTTGCAGAAGGACCTGTTGATCGTCATGCGCGTGTACTTCGAGAAGCCGCGCACCACGGTCGGCTGGAAGGGCTACATCAACGACCCGCGCCTGGACGGCAGCTTCCACATGAACGAAGGCCTGCGCCTGGCGCGCAAGCTGCTGCTGGATGTGACGGCCCTGGGCCTGCCGGCCGGCACCGAGTTCTTGGACCTGCTGTCGCCGCAGTACATCAGCGATCTGGTGTCTTGGGGTGCCATCGGCGCGCGCACGACCGAGAGCCAGAGCCACCGCCAGCTGGCTTCCGGCCTGTCCTGCCCGGTGGGCTTCAAGAACGGCACCGATGGTGGCATCAAGGTTGCCAGCGATGCGGTTCAGGCGGCTCAGGCCAGCCATGCCTTCATGGGCATGACCAAGATGGGCGCGGCCGCCATTTTTGAAACCCGCGGCAACGACGATTGCCACATCATCCTGCGCGGCGGCAAGGCGCCCAATTACGACGCGGCGTCTGTTGCCGCGGCCTGCGAGGCCATGCGCAGCGCCGGCCTGCGCGAGCAGGTGATGGTGGACTTCTCGCATGCCAATTCGAGCAAGAAGTTCGAGCGCCAGATCGATGTCGGCCGCGATGTGGCCGCGCAGATCGCCGGCGGCGACGCACGCATCACCGGCGTGATGATCGAGTCGCATCTGCAGCCGGGCCGGCAAGACCTGGCCGATGGTCAGACCAAGCACGACCTGTTGCCCGGTGTGTCCATCACCGACGCCTGCCTGGGCTGGTCGCAGACCGAGCCACTGCTGCGCGAACTGGCGGCAGCCGTGCGCGCACGGCGCGGCTGAGAGGCTGAGAACTTTTTACTGCGCGGCCGCCATACGTCGTTGATCGAATGCTCGGAATCCTCTCGTACATAGAGTACGTTCCGGTTCCTGCGCTCCGCCCGCCTAGTCTGACTGCCGCTCGCTACAAAAGTTCTCACCCTCTGAGTCCGATCTGCATTGAATCTGGGGCGACCGCGTGCGGTCGCCCTTTTTCTTTCCGGGTCGGGGCTTGGCCCTAGGGATCGGACCGCAGCCCTTCATTTCGCGCCCGCCGGCTGCCGCTGGCACCGCAGCGCTTCGCTTGGTCGCATCGCGCTGGGCCGGCGCCGCAGGTCTTTCTAGAGTTCAGCCATCGTCACTGAACCCCAGAGGTCCTGCCATGAAGAAGTCGAACCGCAAGCCGCATGCGCTGAGCATGTTTTTGTCTCTTGCTTCCTGCGGGCTCGCGCTGAGCGCGGCCCTGGCCTTGAGCCTGCCGGCTGCGCCGGCCTGGGCGGCCGATGTTGTGCCTGCCGCTGGCGCTGCGACGGCCGACATGGAGTTGGAACTGACCGGCATCGCCAGCAGCGAAGGCCAGATCCTGATCAGCGTGTTTGCCTCGCCCGAGGACTGGCTCAAGAAGCCGGTGGCCGTCGTGCGCGCCGAGGCCAGCTCGCAAAAAGACGGACGCCTGCTGATCAAGCTCGGCGCTCTGCCGGCCGGCCGCTTGGCCTTGAACGTGGCCCATGACCTCAATAGCAATGGCCGCTTGGACATGAATGCCATGCGCATGCCCACCGAACCCTTTGCCTTTTCGAACAACGCCACCGGGATGTTCGGTCCGCCGAAGTTCGATGCTGCGCTGTTCGAGGTGAAGGCCGGTGCGCGCTTGAGCGTGTCTCTGAAGTGACTGGGCAGCGGACGCAACAAGGAGTGGATGCCATGGACATGAAGATGCAAAGACGCGACTGGCTCAAGCTCGGTGTGGCCGGCGGCCTGGCGTGGAGCGGTGTGCAAGAAGCCTTGGCTCAGGGCCTGGCGGCGCCGGCCTTCGCCAGCGCCGCGCCCGAATTGGCCCCGCTGCAGGGCTTGCGCGGCCAGGATCTGGACGCACGCGACTTGCTGATCGAAGGCCGCCTGCCTGATGGCCTGCGCGGCACCTACTACCGCAACGGCCCCGGCCTGATGGCGCGCGGCGAGGAGTGCTACCGCCATTGGTTCGATGGCGATGGTCTGGTCCAGGCCTGGACCTTCGGCGGCAGCGCCGGTCGGGCCCAGGTGACGCACAAGGCGCGCTTTGTGCAGACGCGCAAGTTCAAGGCCGAGGCGGAAGCCGGGCGTTTCTTGTTGCCTGCCTTTGGCACGGCGATTCCGCCGCGCATGGCCATCCAGAATGCCGACAGCCTCAATGTGGCCAACACCAGCGTGCTGCTGCTGAATGGCCGGCTCCATGCGCTCTGGGAAGGCGGCAGTGCCTACGAGTTGGACCCGCAGACCTTGGCCACCCGCGGCCCGCGGGTCTGGTCGCCCGAGTTGGCCGGCATGCCGTTCTCGGCCCACCCCAAGGTGGAGCCGGACGGCACGGTCTGGAACTTCGGCACGGCCGGCGATCGCATGGCGGTCTACCAGATCTCGGCTCAGGGTCAGGTCTTGCGCAGCGAGGTGTTTGATTCACCTGTCCCCGTGCCCATGGTCCACGACTTCGCGGTCTCGCAGCGCTTCCTGGTGTTTCTGCTGCCGCCGATTCAACTGGACATGGCTGCCTTGCGCGGTGGCCAAAGCATGCTGGATTCGATGCGTTGGCAGGCGCAAGACGCGACCCGGGTGCTGGTGGTCGACAAAGCCGATTTCAGCCGCCGTCGGGTTTTCGAAATGCCGGCCAGCCTGGTCTTTCACTTCGGCAATGCCTGGGACGAAGGCCCGGCCGGTGCCGAGACTTTGCACCTCGACTATGTGGAATCGCGCCCGCTGCCCCAGGTCAATGCCGAGCTGCAGCAGGTCATGCGTGGCGAGCGGCCGGCGCCGCAGAGTTCGCAGCCGCGCTTCATGCGTTTGCAGATGGGGGCGGCGGCTGCCGGCTCAGCTGGCCTCAGCCCTTCCGCACCCGGACGCATCACGCTGCAGTCGCGCAGCGAATCAGTCGAGTTCCCGGTGGTGGACCCGCGCGTGGTCGGCCAGCGCCACCGCCATGTCTACTACCCGACCGCCGTGGACCTGGGCACGCGCTGGGGCTTCAACGGCCTGATGCATCTGGACGTGGACAGCGGCCGCCGCGAGCGTTTTGCCTTCGGCCCCGACGTGGTGCTGGAAGAACATGTGCTGGTGCCCAAGCCCGGCACGCCGCAAGGGGCGGCCGGCGAGGGGCAAGGCTGGTTGTTGGGCCTGGGCTATGACTCCCGCCGCCAGCGCAGTTTTGCCAGCGTCTTCGATGCCCAGGCGCTCAGCGCCGGTCCGCTGGCACGGGTGTGGTTGCCGTACTGGGTCACTTACGGCTTCCATGGGAAGTTCTATGGTGAGGGTGTGAACAGGTGAACAGGTGAACAGGTGAATCGTGAATCGTGAATCGTGAATCGTGAATCGTGATTCGTGATTCGAGCCGGTGGGCCTGTCACCTGTTCACTCATTCACTCGTTCACTTTGAACCCTCAGCGCTGGCTGCTGCTCAGCTCGGCCACCACCGCATCGTTGGTCATGCCGCTGTTCAGGTGCAGGACGCTGCGCTCGCTGTGCGACTCTTCCGCCTCAAAGGCACCGCCGCTGAGGCCCACCACGGTGAGCACGGCGATGGCCGTGATCCAGGATTGCGGGTCGCGCAGCAGGCGCAAGAGACGGGTGACGGGGTTGCGGCCGATACCTGCTCCGCCCTTGCCGTTTGCGCGGCTGCCTGGCGTGCTTCTTACTTGAAAGCTACCTTGGAAGCTGCGTTGAGGCGCTTGACCCACGCGCGCCACCCAGGCGGGCAGGTGGGACGCTTGGCCTTGCGCTTCGTGGGTTTGTGCGGCGGGGGTGGGGTGGGGTGCCAGGTTCATCGTCAGTGCTCCAGAGTCTTTGGTTTGGGCGCGGGCTGCAGATGCGGAAGACCGGGTGTCCCGTCGCAGCGCTGAGGCAACTGTATAAATAAACAGCTGTATGTGCAAACAGTATTTGTTCGAGGGTCTTGCCATGGGGGTATGCGGAGCGCATTCACGGGGGCGGCGCGGTCCGAGCGGGGTTGGCCTGACGCCTCGTCGATAATGTCCTGGCTGCGGCGTGCTCGAAGCGCGCTGTCTTTTCATCACTTTTTCGCCCTCGACGCACCATGACCCAAGACGAACTCAAAACCCTGGTTGGCCAAGCCGCTCTGCACTATGTGAAGCCGGGCAGCATCGTCGGCGTCGGTACCGGCTCGACGGTGGACAAGTTCATCGATGCACTGGCCGCCAGCGACATCAAGGTCGCGGGTGCTGTGTCCAGCTCGGTGCGCTCCACCGAGCGCATGAAGGCCCTGGGCATTGCCGTGCTCGATGCCGCCGAGGTGCCAAGCCTGGGCGTCTATATCGACGGCGCCGATGAGATCGACCATGGCGGCCACATGATCAAGGGCGGCGGCGCAGCACTGACGCGCGAGAAGATCGTGGCCGATCTGGCGCAGCAGTTTGTCTGCATTGCCGACGAATCCAAGCTGGTCCAGGCCCTGGGCAAGTTCCCGCTGCCGGTCGAGGTGATTCCCATGGCTGCTGCGCAGCTGGCGCGTCGTTTTGCCGCGCTGGGCGGCGTGGCCACGCTGCGCGCTGGCGTGGTCACCGACAACGGCTGCCACATCCTCGATGTCACCGGCCTGCAGATCACCGACCCGGTCGCCTTCGAGGCCGATGTGAACCAGTGGCCGGGCGTGGTCACCGTGGGCGTGTTCGCCCGCAACCGTGCCAACGTCTGCTTGCTGGGTACCTCGGAAGGTGTGAAGACCTTGAGCTTCTGATTCAGCCTGGCTTGCCGTCAGCCACCGAGCTGTCGGCCCAGGAAAGAAAAAAGCCGGCGCAATGCGACCGGCTTTTTTGTGGCCAGCTCTTTCCGAGCTGTGGCCCCGAATCCAGGGCCCAGGCTGAGCCTCAGTGGCGCCGCGTTTGGCCGCTGCGCTCCAGGCGGAACACACCGATGGCCTCGGCCAGCCGTGAGGATTGATCGCGCAGGCTTTCGGCTGCCGCTGCCGATTCCTCGACCAAGGCCGCGTTTTGTTGGGTCATCTGGTCCAGCTGCGTGACGGCCGCATTGATCTGATGGATGCCGTCACTCTGCTCCCGCGATGAGGCGCTGATCTCGCCGATGATGTGGGATACGCGCTGCACGCTTGCCACGATTTCTCCCATGGTGCTGCCGGCGTCCTGCACCAGGCGTGTGCCCGATTCCACCCGCTCCACGCTGGCACCAATCAGGGTCTTGATCTCGCGCGCAGCTTCGGCCGAGCGCTGTGCCAAGGAGCGCACTTCAGACGCCACGACAGCGAATCCGCGGCCTTGTTCGCCGGCTCGCGCAGCTTCCACGGCAGCGTTCAGTGCCAGGATGTTGGTCTGGAAGGCGATGCCGTCGATGGTGCCGATGATGTCGCCGATGCGGCGCGAGCTGCTGCTGATTTCTTCCATGGTACTGACCACCTGGCCGACCACGGTGCCGCCGCGCTGCGCGACCTCGGCCGCATTGCTCGCCAGTTGGTCGGCAGTGCTGGCCGACTCCGCTGTCTGCTTGACCGTCCCGGTCAGCTGCATCATGGAGGCAGCGGCCTGTTGCAGGTTGGAGGCGGTCTGCTCGGTACGGGCCGAGAGGTCGTGGTTGCCGGTGGCAATTTCGGCGCTGGCGGTGCTGATGCTGTCGGTGGAGCTGCGCACCTCGCCGATCAACTTGAGCAAGGCAGCCTGCATCATGCGCAGCGAATTGAGCAGTTGGCCTGTTTCATCGGCACCGCCGGTGGGGATCGGATGACTGAGGTCAAAGTTGGCAATGGCTTCGGCCGCGCCCACGGCCTCTTGCAAGGGGCGGGTGATGGAGCGCGTCAGCCACAGGGCCAGGCCAAGACCGACCGCCGCAGCGCACAGGGCGAACATCACCAGACCCGCGCGCGCGGTGCCGTTGTTGGATTCGATGCGTTGGGCCGCCTCGTCGAGTTGCTTGCGTTGTAGCAACACGATGGCCTTGATCTGCTCTTGGAATTGCTGGGCAGCAGGCTGGAACTTGCTGTCAAACAACTGGCGAGCGCCGTCGGCATCGCCACTTTTCTTGGCCGCCGTGACGGCGTCACGTGCACCGAGGTAGGCCTTCCGCGCCTCAGACAGGGCCACGAACATGGTCTTTTCTTCGGGGGACGTCATCAAGAGTTCCAGCTGCTTTTGCAGCTCGCTGGACTGCTTGGTCGACTCGGCCGCACCGGCGGCGAAGAAGTCTGCCAGGCTTGGGTCCGCGCTGATGGCAATGGCACTGGTGCGGTTCACGCCGTTGGTGATGTTTCGGTACCAATCCGAGGCCGCTCGTTCGGTCACCAGGGAGTCTTGGTAGATCACCTCCGACTCGACCGCCACTTTGTAAAGCGCCCAGTAGCCCAGTGCCGAGCCGCCAAAGGAGATCAGCAAGACCAGGCCAAGAACGGCGCCCAGACGTTGGCCGATGGAGCGACCTTTCAATGTGGCCGTGGGGTGTGAACTCATGGGTGAACCTGCTTGTTGTGTGAAAAAACGGCCGCTGCGGTCCGTGAAATGGACGAAGGGCTAAGGTTCTTATCGGCCAGTTGCTTCATCACCTGAGCCCTGACCCGGTCTGATGTGCGCAAAGCGCGCCGTGCTCGCGCAGGCCGACGGGCAGGCGCAGGCGGGCGCTCAGCCCTTCGCTCGGTGCCGGCGCAATCCAAACCGGGCCGGATCGATGGCGTCGATCAGGCTGGCTTCCAGCGGTACGGGCGCACCGCAGACCTGGGCGGCCAAGACCTGCGCGCACAGAGCTGCCCAAGTGATGCCTCGGGAGCCCAGGGCCATGCACACGCCCAGAGCCGGGCGCCGCGGCATAAAGCGGAGCTGTTCCGGCATCGGCCCGTCAGTCGGCATGGGCAGCCCACCCACCAAAGGCATTCGATCCGCAGCAGCCAAGCGCCAGCCCACGCGGCCGCCACTGGCCATCAGCTGGGCGGCGGCCTCCGGGCTTAAACCGGCAAGTTCCGCAAACTGGCTGAGGTTGCGCTGGTGGTCAGACTCCCTGAGCACGGTGTCCTGATCTGCGTCCTGGCTGGTCGCTCCGCACCACAGGCCCTGAGCCGTGTCTGCGATTGCATAGCCGATACCCGCTACGGGCAGCTTGGGCCTGGGACAGTTGGGCTTCAGCGCACCCAGATGGCTGAGCTGGCCGCGCAGTTGAAGCAAGGGTAAGTCGGGCGCCCACGCTTGCAGCAAGGCCTGCGCTCGGTGGCCGCCGGCCAGGACCAGCAGCCCTGCCTCTCCCAGAAGCTCATCGTCCTGGCCCCAGATTTGCCAGCCCTGCTCGTTGGGGCTGACTCGATGCACGGGGCTGTTGAGTTGCAGTCGTGCCCGGCTTTGGGTCAGAAGTGCGTTGACGTAGGCTGGCGGGGCTAGGGCGCCGCCTCCAGGATAGAGCCAGGCCGGATGCCCGAGATCCAGGCCACTGAGTGCTCGTGCCTCGCTCGGTTCCAGCACTTGCACATAGTCAGCGGGCAGGCCCAGCGAGCCAAGCAAGCCGCGCATCTGTTCCGCACTGCGCTGGGTCTCCAGACGCAGCAGGCCATGCTGCAGCCAGGGCAAATCGGGCAGACTGCGCAGCACCCGCTCGGTCTCCAAGGCAGCGGCGCGATTGAAGCGAGCGTGGATGCCATCGTCGGGGTTGAGTGTGCCGTGGAACAAGCCGGCCGGGTTGCCCGAGCTGGCCTGGGCCGGCCCGCCATGCTCATCAATCACCGTGCACGCGATGCCGCGCTGCGCCAGGGCCCAGGCGCAGGCTGCGCCGGCCAGACCGGCGCCCAGCACCAGGGCCGTGCGCGCGCCCGGCGCCAGGGCGGCTCTGGCGGCCGGCTTGTGCAGCTGATGGCGTGGCAGGTAGTGGGCCACGCACATGCCGCCTTTGTTGGCAAAGCCGCGCTGGCGTTCGACCTCGAAGCCGGCTGCCGCCAGGCCCTCGCGCACCTGCGGCGCCACGCTCCAGCTGCCGGCTGTGGCGCCAGGGGCTGCATGGCGGCCCAGGGCCTTGAGCAGGTGGCGGTCCCACATCTCCGGGTTCTGCTGTGGGTTGAAACCGTCCAGGTAGAAGGCATCGACCTCGGCCACCAGTTCGCGCAGCCAGTGCTGGGCGTCCCCGAAGCACAGCAGCAGCTGCACCTGGCCTTGCTCGAAGCTGAGGCGGTGCAGATCGGGCGTCAGCGGAGGCCAGGCGGCCAGCAGCGCCGCCGCCTGCTCGGGCAGCTCGCTCTGTACATGGGCGCGAGCCAGGTCCGCGCGCAGCACGGGGTGCTTCTCGATGCTGATGAAGACCAGGCGCTCGCAGCGCTGCGGGTCCTGGCGCCAGGCCTCCCAGGTGGCCAGGAAGTTGTTGCCCAGACCGAAGCCGGTCTCCAGGATCACGAACTCCTCGCGCCCGCCCCAGCGGTCGGGCAGGCCATTGGCGCCGAGAAAGACATGGCGGGCCTGGGCCAGGGCGCCGGCGCGGCTGTGATAGACATCGCCGAAGTCCGGCGCCAGCGGTGCGCCTGGGTCAGAGAAATCGATGTGGGCGGGTCGCAGGGCGGCAGAGCGGGCTTGCTTCGTCATCGTCAGGAGAACGTGGGCAGCAGCAGCCACAGCAGGGCCGCGGCCACCGCCAGGGAAGAGAACAGCACGCTGCTGACGATCAGCGCAAATCGCGGGCCCCCGGCCAGCCAGGCGGTCAGGCTGCGCGTCAGACTGTTGCTGGTGATGGCGACCAGCACGCCCTGGCACATCAGGCGCGCGTCGATCTGGCCGGCATGCACCAGGCCAGCCAGCGAGGCCACCGGGGCGTGGGCATCGGCCAGGCCGGTCAGGCCGACGGCGCCCAGCAGTCCCGAACTGCCAAATCGCTGCTCGGCCCAGCTGACCGCCACAGTGACGCCGCTGAGCAGCAGGGCGATCAGGGCCGCTTCCTTGAGGCGCAGCGGGCCACCGCGCTGCTCGGTCCGGCCGCTCGAAGGGGCTGAGCCCTGCTGTCGAGCCTGGCGAGCCAGCAGCAGGCCGGCGCCGCCGGCCACGGACATGCCGGCCAGGCCCAGGGGCAAAAAGCTCATGGCAGCCTGCGGCGCCAGAGCCAGCAGCATCAAGCTGGCTTGCAGCCAGGTGGCCGCGCTGGACATGACGGCCCCGGCCGCACAGGCCAGGAACAGAGGCGGCTCGGCGCGCGCGCGCTGGCCCATGGCGGCGATGGTGGCGGTGCTGGACACCAGACCCGACATCAGGCCCGAAAGCGCCAGGCCGGTCTGCGCACCCAGCAGGCGCAATGCCACATAACCGAAAGCCTGCAGGCCCAGCAGCAAGAGCATCAGGCCCATCAAGGTGTGTGCCTTCATCCCGGCCAGCCAGGGCAGGGGCTCGGTCGGCATCAGGGGCAGCACGACCAAAGCCAGGGCGGCCAGCAGCAAACCGTCGTGCAACTCCTCTTCGCGCAGCATGCGGGTGGCGAAGCGGTGCAGGGCGGTGCGGGCGCTGAGCAAGGCGGTCAGGGTCACGGCAGCCGGCGCGCCCAGAAGCGGCGCCTGCACGCACAGCACGCCGATCAAATAAGTGGCCAGCAGAGCCATCTCCGTGGTCAAGCCTGGGTCGCGCTCGCTGCTGCGGAAATAGGCCATGGCCGCCAGTACGGTGACCGCCAGCGCGCCCACCGCCACCAGGCCCGGCACGGCCAGGCCATGGGCAAGCGCGCCGGACAGGGCGGCGATGGTGAAGGTGCGCAGGCCGGCCGGCTCGGCCTCGCGGCCGCCGGCATGGCCGCGGCCCTTGTGGCGCTCGCGCTCCAGTCCGATCAAGAGCCCGCTGCCCAGGGCGGCCATCAAGCCCATGGCCAGGCCGGCCTGGGCGCCAAATGCTTGTTCCAGCAGATTCATCCGAGCTCGACCGTTTCCCCATGTTGCGGCACGCGCACGTGCCAACCGAGTTCGTCTTGAATGCGGCTGCGCAAGGCGTCGCTGGCGCCCGGTTCGCCGTGCACCACGAAGACCTGTTCGGGTGCGCGCTTGAAGCCGCGCAACCAGGCCATCAGGCCGTCGGCGTCGGCATGGCCGGAGAAGCCTTCGAGGTGGCTGATCTCGGCATTGACCGGCACATACTGGCCATGCAGCTTGATCTGGCGTTCACCGGCCACCATCTTGGCGCCGCGGCTGCCGCCGACCTGGAAGCCCGGGAAGGCGATGTGGTGGCGGGCCTGCGGCGCCATGGTCTCGATGTGGTTCAGCACGCGGCCGCCGGTGGCCATGCCACTGGCCGAGATGATGATGGAAGGCCGGGTGCGCGGGCTGCTCATGCTGCGCGCCAGCTTCATGGACTCGGCCGATTTGCTGATGACGGTCACACCGTCGCACAAGCCCTGGGCGTCGGAAGGGGAGATGCGCAGCAGCTTCTTGTGCTTGAGGGTCAGCTCGGTGGCCTCGATGGCCATGGGGCTGTCCAGGTAGATGGGCACGTCCTGGCTCAACTCGCCCGCTTCGCGCAGACGCTGCAGCACCAGCAACAAGGCTTGCGCCCGGCCGACCGCGAAGCTGGGCAGCAGCACGCTGCCACCGCGCTGGAAGGTCTGGCGCAGGACTTGCGCCAGGCGTGCCTGCACGTCCTCGGGCGGGTGCTGGCGGTTGCCGTAGGTCGACTCGATCAGCAGCACATCGGCCTCTTCCAGGCGCTGCGGCGCCGGCATCAGCAAATCATTGCTGCGGCCGACATCGCCACTGTAGACCAGGGTCTTGCCGCCATGGCGCACCGTGATGGCGCAGGCACCCAGCAGGTGGCCGACCGGCGTGAAGCGGATCTCGGCCTGGCCGAGCTTGAGGCGACCGTCGCGGTGGACGCCGACGAAATGCTCGATCACCTTCTTGGTTTCGCTGACGGTGTAGAGCGGCAGGGCTTTCTCGTGCTTGGAGGTGCCGTGGCGGTTGGCCTGGCGTGCGTCTTCTTCCTGCAGATGGGCGCTGTCCAGCAGCAGCACTTCGCAGAGGTCCCTGGTGGCCGAGGTGGAAAAGACCTGACCCCGGAAACCCTGGCGGCGCAGCGCCGGGATGTAGCCGCTGTGGTCGAGATGGGCATGGCTGAGCAGCACCGCATCGATGCTCGCGGCCGCCACGCCCAGCGGTGCCCAGTTGCGTTCGCGCAGGGTCTTGAAGCCCTGGAACAGGCCGCAATCGAGCAACAGGCGCTGCTTGCCGAGTTCCAGCAGATGGCGCGAACCGGTGACGCAGTCGGCGGCGCCGAGAAAGGTCAGCTTCATGTGGGCAAGGCTCCCAGGTGTTGCAAGGCTTCGGATTCCAGCACCTGCACGGCCGGCCCGTCTTGATGCAGGGCAAGGGTGAGTGCACGCGCCACGGTGTCCGCTTGAATCGGCCGCCAGCGTGCTGGCAGCAGGGGGCTCAAAGGGCGCAGCAAGCGCTGGCCCCAAGCCTCGCCGGCACGGTGTGGCTGGCCCAGGCCGCCACGTTCGCCGAGCAGCAGGGCGGGGCGGGCGATCACCAGGCGCTTGAAGTGCAAGCCCATCAAGGCCTGCTCCATCTCACCTTTTACCCGGTTGTAGAACACCCGCGAGCTCGGGTCGGCCCCCATGGCCGAGACGACGGCGCAGCGGCGCGCACCACCGGCCCGGGCGACCCGGGCGACGTGGAGCACAGCGTCGAAGTCCACCTCGCGGAAGGCTTCTTGTGAGCCCGCCGCAGCAATGGTGGTGCCGAGGGTGATGTAGAGCTCGTCCGGTGCCGGAATATGGGCCGGGCCCAGATCGGGGCGGCCAAAGTTGACGCGCTGGGGATGCAGGTTCGCGTGGCGGCCCAGTTCCGGCGCATCGCGTCGCAGCAGGGCGTGGACTTCCAGCGGCCGGGCCAAAAGCTCGGCCAGCAGCGCGCGGCCGACCAGGCCGGTGGCGCCGGCGATCCAGACCTTGGGCATGTGTGGGCTCAAACGATGACTCCAATCTGCGATAGGCGTGGCCTGCATCCTACGTCCGCGCGGCCATGAAAAAAGCCCGGCGTGGGCCGGGCTTGGGTCGGGGCTGAAACGTGTTCAGCGCTTGGGGCTGGTCAGGCGTGAGCCTTGGCCGCGGCCTGCGCCACCACCACCGCCACCGCCTTGGGGACGGCCACCGCCGCTACCGCCGGCCGGGCGGCCTGCCGAAGGACGTCCACCGCCGCCGCCGCCACCGCCGGAGCGACCTTGCGGCGCGGCCGAGCGCGGGGCGCCGCCGTCACGGCTCTGGCCCGGTGCGCCACCGGGGCGTGCGCCGGGGCGGCCACCGCCACCACCGCCGCCGCGCGAGTTGCCGCCACGGCCACCGCCGCCGGAGCGGCTGCCGTTGGTGTTCAGGATCATGCGGCCCAGCACGATGGGCTCGGGGCGCTCGCTCGGGTCGGGTGCGAAGCCGGCCACGATTTCCTTGGGGATCTCGCGCTTGATCAGCTTTTCGATCTCGCGCAGGAAGCCGTTCTCGTCCACGCAGACCAGGCTGACCGCCTCGCCCTGGGCGCCGGCGCGGCCGGTGCGGCCGATGCGGTGCACATAGTCCTCGGGGACATTGGGCAGTTCGTAGTTGACGACGTGGGGCAGCTGGTCGATGTCGATACCGCGCGCGGCGATGTCGGTCGCCACCAGGCAGGTCAGCTCGCCACTCTTGAAGTCGGCCAGGGCCTTGGTGCGTGCACCTTGGCTCTTGTTGCCGTGGATGGCCATGGCGCTGATGCCCTGGTCATTCAGGTAGTCGGTCAGGCGGTTGGCGCCATGCTTCATGCGCGTGAAGACCAGCACCTGGTGCCAAGGCGCACCGTCCAGGCCGCCCTTGATCAGGTGGACCAGCAGTTCCTTCTTGCGCTCGCGGCCGACCGGGTGGACCTTTTGCGCAATCGACTCATTGGTCTGGTTGCGACGGGCCACTTCGATCAGGGCGGGCTGGTTCAGCAGGCGGTCGGCCAGGTTCTTGATGTCATCGCTGAAGGTGGCGCTGAACAGCAGCGACTGCTTCTTCGCGGGCAGCAGTGCCAGCACCTTCTTGATGTCATGCACAAAGCCCATGTCCAGCATGCGGTCGGCTTCGTCCAGCACCAGGATCTGCACTTGCGAGAGGTCCAGCGTGCCTTGCTGCGCATGGTCGAGCAGGCGGCCGGGGGTGGCCACCAGGATGTCGACGCCGTCACGCAGACGGTTGATCTGCGGCTGCATGCCCACGCCGCCGAACATGACCATGCTCTTCAGTGGCAGGTACTTGCCGTAGGTCTTGACGCTTTCTTCGACCTGGGCCGCAAGTTCGCGGGTGGGGGTCAGCACCAGGGCGCGGATGGCGGGCTTGCCGCGCTTGTTCAGCACTGGCGCGCCTTCGCTCAGGCGGTGCAGCAGGGGCAGGGTGAAGCCGGCGGTCTTGCCGGTGCCGGTCTGGGCGCCGGCCATCAGGTCGCCGCCTTGCATGACGGCGGGGATCGCTTGTGCTTGGATCGGGGTGGGGGTGGTGTAGCCGGCGTCGGCGATGGCCTTCAGCAGGGGCGCGGCAAGGCCCAAAGATTCAAATGTCATTGATTGCTTGTTGAGCGCAACTCATCGGGTGCTGGGCCGCGTGCACGGGGTGCATCGCCAGTCTTCGAGCCTGCGAAAAGGAGGGGCGCTGGAGCTCAAAAAAATGAACGCCACGGCAAGACTGGTAGCCGTGGCGACAGCTCGCAGTATAGCCGGCCAGGGTGGCGCGGCCGGGTTTCTCCCTGTGGGGCGGGCCATGAGCCGTGATCTTGTGACGCAGGCCCGCGTCGACCGTGCCGCAGATGCTGCGACAATGTGCGGTTTGGCGCCACGCCCGGCCCGCGTCCCTGCGGCCCGGTCAACTTACGGGCTGGCCCCGCGCTCTCAGCACTTCGTACCGAACCCGCACTCTCCAGGAATCACGCCATGGCGCAATATGTCTTTTCCATGAACCGCGTCAACAAGACGGTTCCCCCGAAACGCCACATCCTCAAGGACATTTCCCTGTCCTTCTTCCCCGGCGCCAAGATCGGCGTGCTGGGTGTGAACGGTTCGGGCAAGTCCACCATCTTGAAGATCATGGCTGGCGTGGACAAGGAGTACGAAGGCGAAGCCATCGCCATGCCCGGCATCAAGATCGGTTACCTGGAGCAGGAACCGCGCCTGAACGAAACCCAGACCGTGCGTGAAGCGGTCGAAGAGGGCATCGGCGGCGTGCTGGCCGCGAAGAAGCGCCTGGACGAGGTCTATGCCGCCTATGCCGAAGAAGACGCTGACTTCGACGCGCTGGCTGCCGAGCAGGGTGAGTTGGAGTCCATCATCGCCGCCGCCGGCAGCGAAAACACCGATCTGCAGCTGGAGTTGGCCGCCGACGCACTGAACCTGCCGCCATGGGACGCCGTGATCGGCGTGCTGTCCGGTGGCGAGAAGCGCCGCGTGGCCTTGTGCCGCCTGCTGCTGAGCAAGCCCGACATGCTGCTGCTCGACGAGCCGACCAACCACTTGGACGCCGAATCGGTCGAGTGGCTGGAGCAGTTCCTGCAGCGTTTCCCCGGCACCGTGGTGGCCATCACCCACGATCGCTACTTCCTGGACAACGCCGCTGAGTGGATTCTGGAACTGGACCGCGGCCACGGCATTCCTTGGAAGGGCAACTACTCCGACTGGCTGGACCAGAAGGAAAAGCGCCTGGAAGGTGAGCAGAAGTCCGAAGACGCCCGCATGAAGGCGATGAAGGAAGAGTTGAAGTGGGTGCGCTCGAATGCCAAGGGCCGTCAGGCCAAGAGCAAGGCGCGTCTGGCCCGCTTCGAGGAGCTGTCGGACGTCGAATACCAGCAGCGCAATGTCACCAACGAAATCTTCATCCCCGTGGCCGAGCGCCTGGGCAATGAGGTGATCGAGTTCGAGGGTGTGTCAAAGAGCTTTGGCGACCGCGTGCTGATCGACAACCTGAGCTTCAAGGTGCCGGCCGGCGCCATCGTCGGCATCATCGGCCCCAACGGCGCCGGTAAGTCGACGCTGTTCCGCATGCTGCAAGGCACCGAGACCCCAGACAGCGGCACCGTCAAGATCGGCAAGACCGCCAAGATGGCTTTTGTGGACCAGAGCCGCGCCAGCCTGGAAGCCGACAAGACCGTGTGGCAAGACGTGTCGGGTGGCCTGGACAACATCACGGTCGGCAAGTTCGTGATGCCCAGCCGCGCCTATCTGGGCCGCTTCAACTTCAAGGGCAATGACCAGCAGAAGCTGGTCGGCAGCCTCTCCGGCGGTGAACGCGGCCGCCTGCACCTGGCCAAGACCCTGGCCCAGGGCGGCAACGTGCTGATGCTTGACGAACCGTCGAACGACCTGGACGTCGAAACCCTGCGCGCACTGGAAGAGGCGCTGCTGGAGTTCGCCGGCTCGGCCATGGTGATCTCCCATGATCGCTGGTTCCTGGACCGCATCTGCACCCACATCCTGGCCTGCGAAGGCAATTCGCAGTGGTTCTTCTTCGACGGCAACTTCCATGAGTACGAAGCCGATAAGAAGAAGCGCCTGGGCGAAGAAGGCGCGCGCCCCAAGCGCATGCGCTTCAAGCCGATCAAGTGATGCCGCCAGCCACCGTTCTGTGCAAGCAGGAGGGTGTTTTCGGATGAGCGAAAGAGCGCCTGTGGGCGCTCTTTTCATTGGCGCCGGGCATTCACAGATCTTTACTGCCGGGGCACAGCAGGCTTACGTGCGGGGCTGAAGATTCATTCACCCCAACCCCGACGGAGATCTGTCATGTCCCAGCTGAATCTGAAGAAGTTGTTCGCCCTCGGCGCCGTGGCAGCCAGCTTGTCGCTCGCCGGCCTGCAGGCGCAGGCCCAGGGTCCCATGGGTCACCGTGGTGGCCACGAGATGATGGCCATGGGCGGCGGTCATGTGCTGGACATGGTGGACGCGAGCGATGCGCAGCGCAGCCAGATCAAGCAGATCATGGATGCCGCCCGGGCGGACATGAAGGCCGAGCACGAGACCGCCCGCAAGCTGCGCGATCAGGCGCAGACCCTGTTCGCCGCGCCAAATGTCGATGCCGCTGCCATCGAGGCCCTGCGCCTGCAGATGAGCGCTCACCATGACGTGATCAGCAAGCGCATGAGCCAGGCCATGGTGGACGCCGCCCGGGTGTTGACCCCGGAGCAGCGTGCCAAGATGGCCGAGCGCATGAAGAAGATGCAGGCCCGCATGGCCAAGCACCAGGAGATGCGCGGCGGCAAGCATGGCAGCTGAGTTGCCGCGCTCGTTTATGCTCAGTGGCGTCGCGCACATTGAAGCTGCGCCGCGACGAGGCCGGCGAACGGTCTCGGCCACTTTCCCTTTTGCATCCGCCATGAGTTCCAGACTGCTGCTGATTGACGACGACACCCGGCTCACGGCCATGTTGTGCGACTACCTGAGTGCGGCCGGTTTCGAGGTGACCCTTGCGGCTTCCCTGGCCGCCGGCCGCGCCGCCTTGGCCGAGCAGGCCTTTGACCTGCTGGTGCTGGACCTGATGCTGCCTGACGGTGACGGCCTGGATTTCTGCCGTGAATTGCGCAGCGATGCGCTCACGCGCCGCCTGCCTGTGCTCATGCTCTCGGCGCGTGGTGAACCCATGGATCGCATCCTGGGTCTGGAACTGGGCGCCGACGATTACCTGGCCAAGCCTTTCGAACCGCGTGAGCTGCAAGCCCGCATCAAGGCTTTGCTGCGCCGCGCCGAACCCGAGGCGCCGGCCGATGATGTGCTGCGCTTTGGACGCCTGGAGATTGATCTGGCCGCACGCATGGCGCGCTTGGACGGCAAGCCGCTTGATTTCACCGGCCATCAGTTCGACTTGCTGGTGGTGCTGGCGCAAAGCCCAGGCCGCGTGCTCTCGCGCGACCAAATCATGGACGCGCTCAAAGGCCATCCGCTCGATGCCTTTGACCGCTCGATCGATGTTCACATCTCGCGCATCCGCGCGCTGATCGAAGAGGATCCCAAGACCCCACGCCGGGTGTTGACCGTGCGCGGTGCCGGCTATGTGTTTGCCCGCAAGCAGGACGCCGACCATGGCCATTGAGGCGCGATGCCGCTGGGGCATCTGAGATGAAGTCGCTGTACCTGCGCATCTACCTGACCTTGGTGGTCGTGCTGCTGGCCTTTGCTTTCGGCTCGGCCTGGTTGTTCCAGCGCCATTTCGAGCAGGAGCGTGGCAGTTTTGAGTCCTCCGCCAACGAGCGCGTGTTGGCGATTGCCGAACTGATTCATGGCTCCCTGCCGCCCGCTACGGCACCCCGCTCCGAGCAAGCCGAGGCTTTGCAGGAATGGGGGCAGCGCCTGCATATGGCCATCGCCCTGATTGATGAGCGAGGCGAACGTATTGCCGCCTCCGAAGAATTCATCGAGCGCGAAACCATGGGGGGCCGCCCAGCGTGCGTGTGCCTTTGGAAGATCGCCGCAGTCTCCTGGTGATGCGCGGTGGCTTTCGCATGGGGCCAGGCGCACGCTTGGGCGGTGGTCCGGGGCCAGACCGGCCCTTCTTCAAACGCGGAGACAACGCCCCCTTGCCCTGGGGTCTGCCTTTCCTTGGGCCTCGTCCCAACGGTCAGGTCCTGTTGGTCTTGTTGGTGCTGCTGTTCTTTGGCGTCGCCCTCGGGGCCTACCCGGTGGTGCGACGACTGACCCGGCGTCTGGAGAGTCTGAAGGCCGGTGTCGAGCAGTTCGGTTCGGGCCAGCTGACGCAGCGGGTCGACGACAGCGGCAGCGACGAGGTCGCGGCGTTGGCCGGTAGTTTCAACCGCGCGGCGGCCCAGATCGAGACCTTGCTGCGCTCTCAGCAGTCGCTGTTGGCCAATGCCAGCCATGAGCTGCGCTCGCCCCTGGCGCGGCTGAAGATGGCCTTTTCCATGCTGGACAACGCCGGCCCGGAGCAGCGTGTGCGCCTGCAAGCCGAGATCCATACCAATATTTCAGAGCTGGACGCCCTGGTCGAAGAGGTGTTGCTGGCCAGCCGCCTGGAAGCGGCGGCCCGCGCGGCGACGCCGGCGGAGCATGAGTTCAAGGTCGACCTGATGGGGCTGGCGGCTGAAGAGGCGGCGCGCAGCGCGGCGGACTTTCAGCCCGCTGCAGGCTTGACCGAACTGGTCGTGCCCGGAGACGAGCGCCTGTTGCGTCGTGCCCTGCGCAATCTGCTGGAAAACGGCAAGCGCTACGGCGGGCAGGAGCTTTTGCTGGAGCTCGCGCGAGGCAACGAAGGCGAGGCCGAGTTGCGCGTCAGCGACCGCGGCCCCGGCGTGCCCGAGGCCATGCGGGAGAGGATCTTCGAAGCATTTTTCCGCCTCCCCGGCCACGCCGAACAGGCCGGAGGAGTGGGGCTCGGCCTGAGCCTGGTCAAGCAGATTGCGCTGCGCCACCAAGGCCAGGTGCGTTGCGAAGCGCGGCCCGGCGGAGGCAGCGTGTTTGTCTTCAGCCTGCCGACCGCGGCGAACTGAGGGCAGCGGCGGCCTGCTCGCGTTCTTCCTGGCGGTGCACCCAGGCCAGGAAGGTGCTCAATCCCACGGCCGCCAGCACCAGGCCCGCGGTAGCGGCTGACCAGAAGCCGCGCGCACCTTGAAACTCGGCCGGAACTGAGGGGCTGTGGCCGAAGGCCAGCCAATAGCCGCCACCCAGGCCCACACCCCAGATCGCCAGCGCGTAAATGATCATGGGCGCGGTGGCGATGTGGTGGGCGCGAAGCACGAATGCTGCCAGGGTCTGCCCGGCATCAGCCACGTGAAAAAGCCAGACCCAGAGCAGCAAGGGCAGGGCGGCGCCCAGGATCACCGGGTCGCTGGTGTAGAGACCCAGCACCGCCTCGCGTGCAAAAAACACCAAGGCGCCGATCAGGAAGGACGCGGCCAAGCCGATCTCCAGGCCATGCCAGCCCAAGCGCCGAGCGCCGGCCGGGTCATGGGCGCCGACCGACTGCGCCACCAGGGTGCCGGTCGCATTGGCCAGGGCCAGGGGCAGCATGAACATCAGGCTGATCAGATTGACGGCCAGCTGGTGGCCGGCCACGGGCGTTGCGCCCAGTCGGGCAATGAAGATGGCCATGAAGGTGAAGCCGGTCACCTCGATCAGGATGGAACCGCCCATGGGCACGCCCAGCTTGAGCAGGGCGCGGATGTCGGGCCAGTGGGGCGCTTGCAGGCCGCCGCGGCGCAGGCCGAAGGGCTCGTAAAACGGGTCGCGCCGCATCCAAGCGAAGGCGATGGCGGCCTGGGCCCACATGGCGATCGCCGTGGCAATGCCACAACCCAGGGCGCCCAAGGCCGGCACCTGCCAGGGTCCGAGCGCAAAGCCTTGAATGAGCAAGAGGCTCAGCGGCAGCTTGAGCAGCAGGCCGCCGACCTGCAAGGCCATCACCGCCTTGGGCCGAGACACCGCCACATTGAAGCCGCGGAAGGCGGTAAAGAACAGCGTGGCCGGCAGGCTGGCGGCCAGGGCTATCAAGTAATGGCGTACCTTGGCCTCAACCTCGGGGCTGGCCTGCGACACCGCCAGAAAGGGCTCGGGCAGCAGCAGGATCAGGCTGCCCAGGACCATCAATCCGAGGCAGAGCCACAGCGTCTGATGCAACTGCGCCCCAGCTTCCCGCATCTGGCCGGCGCCGAACAGGCGGCCGACGATGGGTGAGATCGCCAGCACCACGCCCATCAAGCCCACGAAGACGGTGATGAAGATCGCGCTGCCCACGGCCAGCGCGGCCAGGTCGACGGCCGAGTAACGGGCCACCAGCACGGTGTCGATGGTGCTGAAGGCCAGCACAGCCAGTTGCCCGACCAGCACCGGCCAGGCCAGCGGCGCGATGCGGCGCAGGCTTTCCAGATGGCTGCTGCTCATGCTGCTGGTTTGTTCTGCGGGTGGTCAGTGCCGCTGAACTCGCGCGCACGCTCGGCATAGCGGTTGAAGCGCCAAGCCGTGCCTTCCTGGGTGATGCGGCGCCAGGTGATGCGCTTCTCGGCCGGCGTCATCACCGGCCAGTGCTGCACCTCGTCAAACGTGCGGCCGCAGCCTTTGCACAGGGCGTCGCCCTGGCTGGTGGAGCAGATGGCGATACAGGGCGCGTCGGGTGTGCTGTCGTACCAGCGCAGCCAGGCGGCCTTGGCGACTGCAGGCATGCTGTCCTCGTCACATTCATGGTCGCGGTGGTAGACCAGCAGGCCGTAGACCTCGGCCAGGGCTTGCACCTCGGGGCAGGCGCTCAGGCCGTCGGTCGACGGGTGACGCTCGCGCCACCAGTTGATGGCGGCTTCGATGTCGGTGATGTGGATGCCGCTCATGCAGGTTCAGTAGGCCAGGCCCATGGCGGTGCGGACTTCCCGCAAGGTCTTGCGGGCGACGGCGCGGGCACGCTCGGTGCCGACCTCGACAATCCATTGCACCTGCTTGGGGTTGGCCAGGTATTCATTGGCCCGCTCGCGCCAAGGCGCTTGCTCTTTCTGGATGGCCTCGATCAAAGGCTTTTTGCAGTCCAGGCAGCCGATGCTGGCCGAGCGGCAGCCCTCGGCCGCCCAAGCGCGAGTGGACTCGTCGCAGTAGAGCTGGTGCAGGGGCCAGACCGGGCAGCGGCTGGGTTCGCCGGCGTCGCTGCGGCGCACGCGCTGCGGGTCGGTGGGCATGGTGCGGATCTTCTCGTCCACCACCTCGGGCGCATCGCGCATGGCCACGGCGTTGTTGTAGCTCTTGCTCATCTTCTGGCCGTCCAGGCCGGGCAGGCGTGCGGTCTCGGTCAGCAGCTCTTGCGGCTCGGGCAGGATGGGCGAATCCGGGCTGTAGATGCGGTTGAAGCGGCGGGCCACCTCGCGAGTGACTTCCACATGGGCTGTCTGGTCTTCGCCGACCGGCACAAAGCCAGCCTTGTAGATCAGGATGTCGGCGGCCTGCAGCAGCGGGTAGCCGAGGAAGCCGTAGGTGGCGCCTTCACCCGGGGTGCTGCTTGCGCGTTGCTTCTCGACCGCGTCCTTGTAGCTGGGAATGCGCTCCAGCCAGGAGGTGGGCGTGCTCATGGCCAGCAGGGTGAAGAGCTCCGCATGCTCGGGCATGCGGCTTTGGATGAAGAGCGTGGCCTTCTCGGGGTCGATGCCGGCGGCCAGCCAGTCGACCACCATGTCGTAGACGTTGCGTTCGATGCTGTTGCGGTTCTGACGGTCCTGGTACTGGGTGGTCAGGGCATGCCAGTCGGCGACGAAGAAGAAACAATCGTGTGTGCTCTGCAGGCGAACCCAGTTCTTCAGCGCGCCGTGGTAGTGGCCCAGGTGCAAGGCACCGGTCGGGCGCATGCCCGAGAGCACGCGCGGGCGTGCGGCGGCAGAAGTCGGTTCGGGAGTAGGCAGGGAGCTCATCGGCGGGCCGCAGCAAAGATCAGGTCGGGCATTGTAGGCAGCTACACTGCCGCCCCATGAAACGCATCGTCATCCTGATCTCCGGCCGTGGCTCCAATATGGAGGCCATCGTGCGCGCCTGTGCCGCCGAGGGCTGGCCAGCCCAGATCGCCGCCGTGATCAGCAACAAGCCTGATGCCGCCGGCCTGAACTTTGCGGCCGAGCACGGCATTGCCACGGCCGTGGTTGACCACAAGGCTTTTCGCCAGCCCGGCATGGATGCACAGCAGGCCCGCGAGGCTTTTGATGCCGAACTGCAGCGCGTGATCGATGGTTTTGCGCCCGATCTGGTGGTGCTGGCGGGCTTCATGCGCATCTTGACCCCGGCCTTCACCGCCCACTTTGCCGAACGCATGCTCAACATCCACCCCTCGCTGCTGCCGGCCTTCACCGGCCTGCACACGCACGCACGGGCCTTGGAGATGGGCTGCAAATTCGTCGGCGCCACCGTGCATTTCGTGACCGCCGAGCTCGACCACGGCGCCATCGTCGCCCAGGCTGTGGCGCCGGTGCTGCCGGGTGATGATGAAGGCACGCTGTCGGCCCGCGTGCTCAAGCTGGAGCACCGCATGTACCCGCAGGCCGTGCGCTGGTTTGTCGAAGGCCAGCTGCGCCGGGTCGATGGCCGAGTCGAGCAACTCAGCGGGGCGAGTCAGTCGTTCAGCTGAACCTTCAGCGGATCATGCCGGCCAGGATATTGATCAAGAGCGCCAGCACCCCGGTGTTGAACATGAAGGACAGCAGGGCGTGCAGCAAGACCAAGCGCCGCATGGGCCGGGCGCTGACCGCCACATCCGAGGTCTGCGAGGTTGCGGCTAGGGTGACCGCGAAGTACATGAAGTCGGTGTAGTCCGGTAGACCTTTCAGGCCAGGAAACTCCAGGCCGTGCGGTCCTTTGTCCTGCCCCGTGTTGCGGTGGTAGAGGCTGGCATAGGCCAGGGCGAACTCGACCGGCAGCAGCAGCCAGCTGCCCGCCACCGTCAACAAGGCCAGTGCCAAGGTGGCGCCTGGCGGGCCGGCCGGTTGTCTCAGCTCCAGGGCGATAGCCGCCAGGCTGGCCAGCGCGCCGGCCGCCGCCAGCAGCAGCACGGCGGCCACGCCGTCCGCCTGCGCCACGCTTTTGCGCTGCACATGCTCGTGGTCGGCGGCCAGCATCATGTGCAGCACCGCCAGCAAATAGAACCAGACACCAGCATTCCAGCCGCAGAGCAGGCGCGCAGACAAGCTCCAGTGCGAAGGGCAGGCGAGGCCGACCAGCACGCCCAGACCCAGGGCCAGCAAAAGGCGCGGGCGCAGGCGCAGCTGTTGCAGCCAGCGGGGCGCGCGCATCATCAGGGTGCCGGCGCGTCGTCGATGGCGCTGAAGCGCGTCGTCACCACCCCGTCCACTTCCAGGCTGCCGAAGAACATGGCGTGTGGGCGCACCCACAGGCCGGTGGCGTTGTACAGCGGGCGGTAGACCACCAAGGGTTCCAGCGTCTCGCTATGCCTGGCGGTGCCAATCACTTCGTATTCGCCTCCCTTGTAATGGCGGTAGCGGCCCAGCGGTGTGGCGGGCAGTGGGGGCAGATCGTCGGCACTCATGTCAGGGGCGGCAAGGGATAAAAATGGCGGCACGGCAGGGAAAGCCCGCAGGCCTGGGATAATCGCGCCATGCATCCTAATGCCCTTCTTGAAATGAGCAGCGAGCTCCTGCGCGCTGTCCTCCAGTTGGACACTCCCGCCGACAGCGTGGTGTCCGCCTTTTTCCGCAAACACAAGGCCTTGGGCCAGCGCGAACGCCATGCTTTGGCCGAGACCGCGTACACCGTGCTGCGTCAGCGCCCGCTGCTGCAGCATCTGGCCCAGTCGGGCAGTGGCCCGATCGAGCGCCGCTTGGCCATTCTGGGCTGGCAGGGCAACGATGCCTTCTTGCGCGGCGCCCTGAACACCCAAGAACAGCAATGGCTGGAACAGGTCCGTCAAATTGACAAGACCCAGCTCGCGCCGCGCCTGCGCCACAACCTGCCCGAGTGGCTGGCCCAGCCTTTGATGGCTCGCCTCGGCGAGGAGCAGTTCTGGTCCTTGGCAGCCAGCATGAATGAGCAGGCTCCCCTGGACCTGCGCGTCAACACCTTGAAGGCCAAGCGCGAGGAGGCTCAGGCCACTTTGGCGGCTGCGGGCATCGAGGCTGAACTCACGCCGTTCTCGCCTGTGGGCCTGCGCATTCACGGCAAGCCGGCCTTGAACAAGCTGGAGCTGTTCACCGGCGGCGGCGTCGAGGTCCAGGACGAAGGCAGCCAGCTGCTGGCCCTGATGCTCGATGCCAAGCGCAGTGAGATGGTGGTGGACTTCTGCGCCGGCGCCGGCGGCAAGACCTTGGCCTTGGGCGCGTCCATGCGCAACACCGGCCGGCTCTATGCCTTCGACACCTCGGGTCATCGCCTGGCTTCCTTGAAGCCTCGTTTGGCGCGCAGTGGTCTGTCGAATATCTACCCGACTCAGATCGCCCATGAGCGTGATGAGCGCATCAAGCGCCTGTCCGGCAAGATCGACCGAGTGCTGGTCGATGCGCCGTGCTCGGGCCTGGGTACCTTGCGCCGCAATCCGGATCTGAAATGGCGCCAGTCTTTGCATGCGATACAAGAGCTGCAGGCCAAGCAGACGGCCATTCTGGCCAGTGCCGCGCGCCTGCTGAAATCGGGCGGCCGCCTGGTTTATGCCACTTGCAGCCTGCTGGATGCCGAGAACGAGGCGATCGCCGAAGCCTTCTCGGCCGCTCATCCCCAGTTCAAGAAGCTCGACGCCGCCGAGGTGCTGAGCCGCGCCCATGTCGAGCAGGCGGACTGTCTGGTTGAGAACGGTTATTTGCGCCTCTGGCCGCACCAGCACCAGACCGATGGCTTCTTTGCCGCGGTGTGGGAAAAACAGCCCGGCTGATGGCCGGCGGGGCCTGTCAGCCCAGGCCTCGGTCGAAAGTTGCCCGTTCTTGACTTGAAGCAGACTTATGCACTGAGGTGCTTAGAGTCCGGCACCTACAATTCAGCGACTTGAATCCACAGATATGCCCAGCCCTGGGCAGGATTAGGAACCCATGAACTTCTTGATGTCGGTACACGATGCGGTGGTCCAGATGCTGGCCCATGGCCTGCTCGAAGCCAGTGCATGGCAGGTGGTGGCTTTCACCCTGGTCATCACGCACTTCACCATCCTCGCCGTGACGATCTTCCTGCACCGTGCGCAAGCGCACCGTTCGCTGGACCTGGGCCCCATTCCCTCGCATTTCTTCCGTGCGGTGCTGTGGTTGACCACGGGCATGGTGACCAAGGAATTCGTGGCCGTGCATCGCAAGCACCACGCCAAATGCGAGACCGAGGAAGACCCGCACAGCCCGCAGACCCGCGGCCTCAAGGCCTTGCTGCTGACCGGCGTGGAGCTCTATCGCGCCGAGGCCAAGAATCCCGAGACCATCGCCAAATATGGCTTGGGCACGCCGAATGACTGGATCGAGCGCAATCTCTACACCCGCTTCTCCTGGCAAGGCGTGGGCTTGATGCTGATCATCAACCTGGCCCTTTTTGGCGCCATCGGTGCCACGGTCTGGGCCATTCAGATGGTCTGGATTCCGGTCTGGGCGACTGGCGTGATCAATGGCATTGGCCACTACTGGGGTTATCGCAATTTTGAGGCTCCCGATGCGTCGACCAATGTCTCGCCCTGGGGCATCCTGATTGGCGGCGAAGAGCTGCACAACAACCACCACACCTACCCGACCTCGGCCAAATTCTCGGTCAAGCCCTTCGAGTTTGATATCGGTTGGGGCTACATCCGTGCCTTCGAGATGTTGGGCTGGGCCAAGGTTCGCAAGACCGCGCCCAAGCTGCGCCATGGTGACATCAAGCCTGCCGACAAGGACACGCTGGAGGCCATCATCGCCAATCGCTATGAAGTGATGGCCAAGTACGGGCGCGGCTTGAAGGCGACCTGCGCTTTGGAACTGGACAAGCTCAAGGCGCAAGGCCAGGAGCACAGCGCGCAATGGGCGGAGTTCAAGTTGGCCATGCGCTGGTCGCATCGCGACGAAGTCAATATTCCTGACAATCTTCTGCCGCAGATTGCCAAGGCACGTGCGGCCAGCCCGGCGCTGGACAAGCTCCTGACCATGCGCGAAGAGCTGCGTCAGCTCTGGACGCGTACCAATGTTTCGGCCGAGCAGCTGGTGGCTGATTTGCAGGCCTGGTGCCGCCGTGCCGAGGAGAGCGGCATTGCCGAGTTGCGCAGCTTCTCCATGAATCTGCGCATGGCGAGGGTTTGAGTGGCCGCTTGATTTGACAGTTTGTGACGGTTGGTCTGCCGTCTGTGACCGCAAGTAATCCTGCGGTAAAAGGGCGCCCTGAGGGGCGCCTTTTTTGCGTCCGAGGATTAGACTGAAGGCACAGCAACGGAACACACAAGGAGAGTCGCCATGAGCAAACTGCTTCGTACCGCCGGTCTGGTTCTGGCTTTGACTGCCTCGGCTTCGCTGGCTCTGGCCGATGTCGAGGTCCGTTTCATCGAGCCAGATAAGTTCATTGATGCCAGCGCTGATTTCAGTCGCCGCGAGCGTGAGCCGGTCCTCGATGGGATCAAGGCGCATCTGCAGAAGCTCGGCGCCCAATTGCCCGGCAAGAATCTCAAGTTTGAAATCAGCAATATCGATTTGGCTGGAGATTGGGAGCCTGTCGGGCCTCGCATGGAGATGATTCGGGTGCTGCGCGGCGTCAGTTCTCCCGCCATCGAATTGAGTTATGTACTCAGCGAGAAGGGCAAGACGCTGCAGAGCGGCAAGATCCGGCTGCACGACATGGCTTACATGTCCAGTTTCAATCGCTACCCCGACTCCGACCCGATTCGCTATGAGCGCCGCATGATCGACAACTGGTTCCGTGAAGAGTTTAAATCGCCGGCTCTGGCCGAGGCGAAGATTCAGCAACCTTGAGTCAGTCTTGCCCATGAAAAAACCCCGCCGGCTTGCGCCTTGCGGGGTTTTTTGTGGAACTCGCCGTTGCCGGTGAGCTGCCAAGCTGAATCACTTCAGCTTGGTTTCCTTGTACAGAACATGCTTACGAGCCTTGGGGTCGAATTTCATGAATTCGAGCTTGCCGGTCGTGGTCTTCTTGTTCTTGTCGGTCGTGTAGAAGTGACCCGTACCAGCGGTCGACTCCAACTTGATCTTTTCGCGTGCGCCTTTTGCCATGATGATGCTCCTTGATTCTCAGTACTAGATCAGAGCTCGCCCTTGGCGCGCAGATCGGCGACGACTTGGTCGATGCCGACCTTGTCAATCAAACGCAGAGCAGCATTGCTGATACGCAGACGAACCCAGCGGTTCTCGGTTTCCAGGAAGAAACGGCGGTACTGCAGATTCGGCAGGAAGCGACGCTTCGTTTTGTTATTGGCGTGAGAAACATTGTTTCCCACCATGGGCTTCTTGCCCGTGACTTGACAGACGCGTGCCATGACGCTTCTCCGGTTTGATTTGATGACCAGCCATCTCGGTCGAGCCTGCTTTCCGCACACTCAAGACCCGCGATGACCTCATGACCGCTTTATGCAAGCTAAACCTATCTGACATCACGCAGGTTGCCCTGGTATCTGTCTTCTGGGCGCGGTCCATCCAGCAAGCAAGCCAAAGAGTATAGCTGAAAATGAAAAGGCACGCCAGGCCGCTTGCCCTGGCGTGCCCTTGGGGCAGGCTTGTGCTGTCGCTCAGCCTTGCTCTTGCTGCTCCAGAAAGCGCTGAGCATCCAGGGCGGCCATGCAGCCGGTGCCGGCGCTGGTGATGGCCTGGCGATAGACATGGTCCTGGACGTCGCCGGCGGCAAAGACGCCCGGCACGCTGGTCATGGTGGCGAAGCCGTTCAAGCCGCTCTTGGTGACGATGTAGCCATCCTTCATTTCCAGCTGGCCCTTGAAGATGTCGGTGTTCGGCTGGTGGCCGATGGCAATGAAGCAGCCTTGCAGGGTCAGGTCTTGCGTTCCGCCACCTTGGGTGCTCTTGATGCGAACGCCGGTCACGCCGCTCTGGTCACCCAACACCTCGTCCAGCGTGTTCCAGAGGTGGAGAACCACATTGCCGGACTCGGCCTTGGCCATCAGCTTGTCGATCAAGATGGGCTCAGCACGGAACTTGTCGCGACGGTGGATCACGTGCACCTTGCTGGCGATATTGCTCAGGTAGAGCGCTTCTTCGACTGCAGTGTTGCCGCCGCCGACCACGCAGACTTCCTGGCCGCGATAGAAAAATCCATCGCAGGTGGCGCAGCCGCTGACGCCGCGGCCCATGAAGGCCTCTTCCGAGGGCAGGCCCAGGTACTTGGCCGATGCGCCGGTGGCGATGATCAGGGCGTCACAGCTGTAGCTGGCGCTGTCGCCTTTGAGCTTGAAGGGGCGCTGGGAAAAATCGACCTCGTTGATGTGATCGAAGATCATCTGCGTCTGGAAGCGCTCGGCGTGCTTCTGGAATCGCTCCATCAGTTCCGGGCCTTGCACACCCATCACATCGGCCGGCCAGTTGTCCACCTCGGTGGTCGTCATCAGTTGGCCGCCCTGTGCCATGCCAGTGAGCAATGTCGGCTTCAGATTGGCGCGAGCGGCGTAGATGGCGGCGGTGTAGCCGGCCGGGCCGGAACCCAGGATCAGCAGCGTATGGTGTTGGGTGTTTGCGTTCATGGGGGCTCAGATGGGGCGGTTGGATCGTTTCGCAAGCACGGGAAGTTGACGGCCAAGTCGACAGCAGCAGGATCGCGCATCTTTCGTGCCTGCGGCCTGTCCTGTTGCGTCGACGGTAATGGCCGGATTTTCCCGGCTAAACATGGTTTGAAATACGAGACGGGTGGGCACAATCCCGTGCATTCTAGGCATGTCACGGACGCTCTGAGGGCGTGCCAAATTCAGGCTTAAACCAAAGGAGGCTGTTCATGGCGATGTTGTCCAATCTGGATCTGATCCGCAGGGTGCCCTTGTTTTCTCTGCTCACCACCGACCAGGCGCAGTCGATCGCCGACAGCGTGGTCAAGCGTCGCTTCAAGCGCGGTGAGTTGATCGTCGAGCAGGGCACCAAGTCCAATGCCTTGTTCATTTTGCTGAACGGCCGTGCCCGGGTGCTGACGGCCGACACGCGTGGCCGCGAAGTCATCCTGGCTGTGCTGCAGCCCGGCGACTACGTCGGTGAAATGAGCCTGATCGACCACGAACCGCATTCGGCCACCGTGCGTGCTGAAGTTCAGACCGACATGCTGGTGCTGGGACGCAATGAGTTTGCCCGTTGCCTGCCCGAGAGCAGCAGCCTGTCTTACGCCATCCTGCGCGGCCTGGTGGCGCGCCTGCGCAATGCCGACCGCCAGATCGAGTCCCTGGCCTTGTTGGATGTCTATGGCCGGGTCGCTCGCACCTTGCTGGACATGTCCGAAGAAGAAAAGGGCCTCAAGATCATTCGCGGCAAGGTGTCCCGCCAGGACATGGCCAAGGTCGTCGGCGCCTCGCGCGAGATGGTCAGCCGGGTGATGAAGGATCTGGAGGAGCGCGGTGTCATCGAGACCCTGGAAAACGGCTCGGTGGTCATCAAGGAACGTTTCCCAGGCTGATCCCGTTGCCTGATGGTGGCGTCGGCTTAGCCGGCAGGACTGGTTCGTGTGAATCCTGCGCCACAATGGTGGCATGAGTTTTCCGCTGGGTTCCCTGTTGCGTGACGACGAGGTCGGCGCGCCCGACAAAATCTACAAACGCCAATCCAAGAAGGCGGCTGCGCCACCGCCGCCGCGCACCAACCCCTTGCGTACGCCGGTCTGGCTATTGCTGAGCGGCGCCGTCTGGTGCCTGGTGGTGCTGGCGCTTGTCAGTCATGACCGTGCCGACGCGGCTTTCTCCATTTCCGGCCAACACGCCATGTATGGCAACCGCATGGGCGCCGTCGGGGCCTGGATCGCGGATCTGCTGCTGTTTAGCTTCGGTTTTTCGGCCTGGTGGCTGCTTCTGATCGGGCTGCGCGTCTGGCTGAGTCATCTCGCCGACCTGCTGCGCGCTGAGAGTTCGCCAGCGCCGGGTAGTCGGCGACCGCTGATTTTCTGGTTCCTGGGCTTGCTGCTGCTGCTGTGCGCGAGTTCGGCACTCGAATGGACCCGGCTCTACTCCTGGGAAACCCGTCTGCCTGGCCATGCCGGCGGTGTGCTGGGTTACTCGCTCGGGCCCTGGAGCATGCGGGTGCTCGGCTTTGCCGGTTCTGGCGTGGTCTGGATCAGCCTTTTGCTGCTTGGCGCCGGTCTGGCTCTGAAGTTTTCCTGGGCACATCTGGCCGAGCAACTGGGTGCGCGCCTGGATCAATGGCGCGAACAGCGCCTCGAGAAACGCGAGAAAGCCGAGGACCAGCGCTTTGGTGAGCAGGCCGCGCAAGAGCGCGAACTGGTGGTGGAGGTTGAGCGGCAGGTGGTGGAGGAACACCACATTCCCATCGTCATCGAAGCGCCGGTGATGGAGGTTCCAAAGTCCACGCGGGTCGCCAAGGAGCGCCAGACCACGCTGTTTGTCGACTCCAGCGACACCAAGCTGCCCCAAGTCGACCTGCTGGACACAGCGCCGGTGCAGGTGGTGTCGGTCACACCCGAGTCACTGGAAATGACCTCGCGCATGATCGAAAAGAAGCTGCGCGACTTCGGTGTCGAAGTGCGCGTGGTGGCGGCATCGCCAGGCCCAGTGATCACGCGCTACGAGATCGAGCCGGCCACCGGCGTCAAGGGCTCGCAAATCGTCGGCCTGGCCAAGGACTTGGCGCGTTCGCTGAGCTTGGTGTCCATCCGTGTGGTGGAAACCATTCCGGGCAAGAACTTCATGGCCCTGGAGCTGCCCAATGCGCGCCGCCAGACCATTCGCCTCTCGGAAATTCTGGGCTCCCAGGTTTATGCCGATGCCAGCTCGCAACTGACCATGGGCCTGGGCAAGGACATCGTCGGCCTGCCGGTGGTGGCTGATCTGGCCAAGATGCCGCACTGCCTGGTGGCCGGTACCACCGGCTCGGGCAAGTCCGTCGGCATCAACGCCATGATCCTGTCCTTGCTCTACAAGGCCGAGGCGCGCGATGTCCGCCTGATCCTGATCGACCCCAAGATGCTGGAAATGAGCGTCTACGAGGGCATTCCGCATCTGCTGGCGCCCGTGGTGACGGACATGAAACAGGCCAGCAATGCGCTGAACTGGTGTGTTGGTGAAATGGAGCGCCGCTACAAGCTGATGAGCAAGATGGGCGTGCGCAATCTGGCCGGCTATAACAAGAAGATCGACGAGGCCAAGGAGCGCGGCGAGTCGATCGGCAACCCCTTCAGTCTGACGCCGGAGGAGCCGGAGCCGCTGGAGCGCTTGCCCTTCATCGTCGTCGTGATTGACGAACTGGCCGACCTGATGATGGTGGTCGGCAAGAAGATCGAAGAGCTGATTGCGCGCTTGGCTCAGAAGGCCCGGGCCGCCGGCATCCACCTGATCCTGGCCACGCAGCGGCCCTCGGTTGATGTGATCACCGGCCTGATCAAGGCCAATATCCCGACCCGTCTGTCCTTCCAGGTCAGCTCCAAGATCGACAGCCGCACCATCCTCGACCAGATGGGCGCCGAAGCCCTGCTCGGCATGGGTGACATGCTGTACATGCCCTCGGGCACCGGACTGCCAATTCGTGTCCACGGCGCCTTTGTCAGCGATGAAGAGGTGCACCGGGTGGTCGAGTACCTGAAGAGCCAGGGCGAACCCAATTACATCGAGGGCATTCTGGAAGGCGGCGTGCTCGAAGGTGAGGGCGGTGAGGCGGGCGCGGCCGGTGGTGGTGCCGGCGAAGGCGAGGCCGACCCCATGTACGACCAGGCCGTGGCCATCGTGCTGCAGCACCGGAGGGCGTCGATTTCACTGGTCCAGCGCCATCTGCGCATCGGCTACAACCGTGCCGCCCGGCTGCTCGAGCAGATGGAGAAGTCAGGCCTGGTCAGCAGCATGGCCACCAATGGCAACCGCGATTTGATCGTGCCCAAGCGAGATGAATGAATGAGACAGCGACTGATGTCCCTGAAGAACGGCCTGTGCGCGGCCCTGCTGGTGAGCACATCCCTGACGGCTCAGGCGGACGCCGTGGCGGCGTTGAAAGCCTTTGTCGGTGAGGTCAAGAGCGCCAGCGCCCAGTTCAAGCAGACCGTCAATTCGCCCGACGGCAAGCGCAAAAAAGTGTCCGTGGGCAGCTTCGAGTTCCAGCGCCCCAACCAGTTTCGCTTTGCCTACAGCAAGCCTTTCGAACAGCTGATCGTCGGTGATGGACAGAAGGTGTGGATCTTCGATCCGGACCTGAATCAGGCCAGCTCGCGCCGTATGTCGCAGGCCTTGGGTGCCACGCCGGCGGCCCTGCTGGCGGGCGGCAATCTTGAGCGCGATTTCAGCCTCAAGGCCTTGCCCAGTGAGGGGGGACTGGACTGGGTCCAGGCCTTGCCGCGGCAGGCCGATGGCGGTTTCCAGTCGCTCAAGATCGGCTTCAAGGGCCGCGAATTGGCCGCGCTGGAAATCGTCGATGGCTTTGGGCAGCAGTCGCGCCTGGACTTCAGCGCCATGGCGACAAATGCGAACCTGCCGGCCGAGCGCTTTCGTTTTGTGTTGCCAGCCGGCGCGGATCTGGTCGAGCAATGAGGCCTGCGACCCGTCAGCCGCTGCAGGCTGGCTTGATTGAGTGTTGATGAACGATTCCCTGTTTCCTGAGAGTGAGCCGGTTCCGACGCGGACACCTGCCGCTGGGTCCTCGCAAGCGCAGTCTTCTTTGCATCCTCCGCTTGCTGAACGTTTGCGACCTCAGCATCTGGACGAGGTGATCGGCCAACGCCAGTTGCTCGGCCCCGGCATGCCCTTGCGAACCGCCTTTGAATCGGGGCGCCTGCATTCCATGATTCTTTGGGGGCCGCCCGGGGTCGGCAAGACCACGCTGGCGCGCCTGATGGCGCAGTCCTTCGAGGCGCAGTTCATCAGCATTTCGGCCGTCTTGGGTGGGGTCAAGGACATCCGTGATGCGGTCGAGCGGGCACTCAGCGTGTCGGCACAGGGGCGGCGCACCGTCTTGTTTGTTGACGAAGTCCACCGTTTCAATAAATCGCAGCAGGACGCGTTCTTACCGCATGTCGAGTCGGGCCTGTTCACGTTCATCGGTGCGACCACCGAGAACCCGTCTTTCGAGGTGAACTCGGCGCTGCTGTCGCGGGCCACCGTCCATGTGCTCAAGGCGCTGGATGAGCAGGATCTGCTGGATCTGGTGCAGCGCGGCACGCAGCTGCTGGCCTGTCCGCCGATCACGCCGGCTGCCGCCAAGCGCTTGGCCGGCTATGCCGACGGCGACGCACGGCGCCTGCTCAATGCCGTGGAATCGGTGGCTTCACTCGCGCCCGCAGGCATTGCCGAGATCGATGAGGTTGTGCTTGAGCGTGCCCTGGGCGAGCAACTGCGCCGTTATGACAAGGGCGGCGAGCAGTTCTACGACGTCATTTCGGCCCTGCACAAGTCCGTGCGCGGCTCAGACCCCGACGCCGCGCTGTACTGGTTCGCCCGCATGCTCGATGGCGGTGTCGATGCGCGCTATATCGCTCGCCGCCTGATCCGCATGGCCAGTGAAGACATCGGTCTGGCCGACCCGCGTGCGCTGCGCATCTGCCTCGATGCGGCAGAGACCTACGAGCGCCTGGGTTCGCCCGAGGGCGAGCTCACCCTGGCGCAAGCTTTGGTCTTCCTGGCCGTGGCACCGAAGTCCAATGCCGTCTACAGCGCTTACAAGGCGGTGCGTGCGTTCGTGAAAACCGACGCCAGCCGACCAGTTCCGCTGCATCTGCGCAACGCTCCGACCCGCTTGATGAGCGAGCTAGGCTATGGGCGCGAATACCGTTATGCCCATGACGAACCCGAAGGCTTTGCGGCCGGTGTGCATTACCTCCCGGACGGGTTGGAGGATCAACGCTTTTACGAGCCCGTTGGCCGGGGTTTGGAGTTGCGCATCGGCGAACGGCTGGCCGAGCTGCGGCGGCGCAATGAAGAAGCTCGCGGGGGCGACGAATGAGTCCCATTTGCCGAGGTTTTTTGCGGCCCGCGCTAGGGGTATTTACCAGCGAAGTCCGGCGGAAAGCGACTCCTACAATGACTTGCAGGCTGCAGGACTAGATGGCCAAGTGGGCCCGCCGACTTTGTGGCGGGCCTTTTTTTTGCTCGTCTTTCAGCACAACCAATGGGTGGGTCTGCGCGCGGCGTGGATCCCCAAACCGGAGAGGCTTCATGGAAACTTTTTTCCAGCAAATCATCAACGGGCTGGTGCTCGGGAGCATGTATGCGCTGGTGGCGCTGGGGTACACGATGGTGTACGGCATCATCAACCTGATCAATTTTGCGCACGGTGAGATTTTGATGGTGGGGGCGCTGGTGAGCTGGACGGTGATCAGCGCGCTGGGTGATTCCGGTCTGCCGGGCTGGGGGCTGATGTTGATCGGCCTGGCCTGCGCGGTGCTGGTGTGCACGACGCTGAATTTCGTGGTCGAGAAGGTGGCCTACCGGCCGCTGCGCAATGCGCCGCGCCTGGCGCCGCTGATCACGGCCATGGGCATGTCGCTGCTGCTGCAGACGCTGGCCATGATCATCTGGAAGCCCAATCCCAAGCCCTTCCCGCTGCTGCTGCCGACCACGCCCATTGATCTGGGCGGGCCGGTGATCACGGTCACGCAATGCGTGATCCTGGGGGCCACGGTGATGATTCTGGCCACGCTGATGTGGCTGGTGAATCACACGAAACTGGGCCGCGCGATGCGGGCCACGGCCGAGAACCCCAAGGTGGCGGGCCTGATGGGCGTGAAGCCCGACTTCATCATCTCGACCACCTTTGTGATCGGCGCCGCGCTGGCCGCGGTGGCCGGCCTGATGTGGGCGGCCAACTACGGCACGGTGCAGCACACCATGGGCTTCATGCCGGGCTTGAAGGCCTTCACGGCCGCGGTGCTGGGCGGCATCGGCAACCTGGCCGGGGCCATGGTGGGCGGCGTGCTGCTGGGCCTGATCGAGGCCATCGGCGCGGGTTATCTGGGTGACCTGACCGGTGGCGTGCTGGGCAGCCACTACGCCGACATCTTCGCCTTCGTGGCGCTGATCCTGGTGCTGACCTTGCGGCCCTCGGGCTTGCTGGGTGAGCGTGTCGCGGACCGAGCCTGATCGGGCCTGAGCGTCAAGGAGACTCCACATCATGCAAAAGAACAAACTCTTCGTCTTCCTGCTGGCGGCCCTGGGCCTGCTGGTGGTGCCGCTGATCGCGCAGCAGTTCGGCAACGGGCCGGTGCGCATCATCGACCTGGCCCTGCTCTACGTGATGCTGGCCCTGGGCCTGAACATCGTGGTGGGCTACGCCGGTCTGCTGGACCTGGGCTATGTCGCGTTCTACGCGGTCGGCGCCTATATGTTCGCGCTGCTCTCGAGCCCGCACCTGAGCGAGAACTTCGAGGCCTTCCGCATGGCCTTCCCCAATGGCCTGCACTCGCCGCTGTGGATCGTGATCCCGCTGGCGGCGGGCTTGGCGGCCTTCTTCGGCGTCATGCTGGGCGCGCCCACGCTGAAGCTGCGGGGCGACTACCTGGCCATCGTGACCCTGGGCTTCGGTGAAATCATCCGCGTGTTCCTGAACAATCTGGAGCACCCGGCCAACATCACCAACGGCCCGCGCGGCATCGGTCAGATCGACTCCATGCACTTCTTCGGCCTGGACCTGGGCAAGGGCACCGAGCTGTTCGGCTTCGCCATCCCCTCGGTGACGCTGTACTACTACCTGTTCCTGGTGCTGGTGGTGTTCAGCGTGCTGATCTGCTATCGCCTGGAGAACAGCCGCATCGGCCGCGCCTGGATGGCCATCCGTGAAGACGAAATCGCTGCCAAGGCCATGGGCATCAACACCCGCAACCTCAAGCTGCTGGCCTTCGGCATGGGCGCCACCTTCGGCGGCGTGGCCGGTTCCATGTTCGGCGCCTTCCAGGGCTTTGTGAGCCCCGAGTCCTTCAGCCTGCAAGAGAGCGTGATGATCGTGGCCATGGTGGTGCTGGGCGGCATCGGCCACATCCCCGGTGTCATCCTGGGCGCGCTGCTGCTGTCGGCCCTGCCCGAGGTGCTGCGCTACGCGGCCGGCCCGCTGCAGGAGATGACCGGCGGCCGCCTGGACGCCTCCATCCTGCGCCAGCTGCTGGTGGCCTTGGCCATGATCAGCATCATGCTGGTGCGTCCGCGTGGCCTGTGGCCGGCGCCCGAGCACGGCCGCGCCGCGCCGGTGCCGCAGAAGTGAACGCCGGGTCTGCAAAGGAAAACAAGCCATGACAAGCAACAACAACAGCAGTAGCAACAGCGCAGACGTGGTGCTCAAGGTCGCCGGTGTGTCCAAGCGCTTCGGCGGCTTGCAAGCCCTGGCCGATGTGGGCATCCAGATCAACAAGGGCCAGGTCTACGGCCTGATCGGCCCCAACGGCGCCGGCAAGACCACCTTCTTCAACGTCATCACCGGGCTCTACACCCCGGACGGCGGCACGTTCGAGCTGGGCGGCGCGCCGTACGCACCGACCGCGGTGCACGAGGTGGCCAAGACCGGCATCGCGCGCACCTTCCAGAACATCCGCCTCTTCGCTGAAATGACGGCGCTGGAGAACGTGATGGTGGGGCGGCATGTGCGCTCCGGCTCCGGCCTGATCGGCGCCATCTTCCGCACGCCCGGCTTCAAGGCCGAAGAAGCGGCGATCGCCAAGCGCGCCCAGGAACTGCTTGATTACGTGGGCATCGGCAAGTACGCCGAGTACAAGGCCCGCACGCTGAGCTACGGCGACCAACGCCGTTTGGAGATCGCGCGCGCCCTGGCCACCGACCCCAAGCTGATCGCGCTGGACGAGCCGGCCGCCGGCATGAACGCCACCGAGAAGGTGGTGCTCCGCGAGCTGATCGACCGCATCCGCAAGGACGGCCGCACCATCCTCTTGATCGAACACGATGTGAAGCTGGTGATGGGATTGTGCGACCGCGTCACGGTGCTGGACTACGGCCGGCAAATCGCCGAAGGCACGCCGTATGACGTGCAGCGCAACGAGAAGGTGATCGAAGCCTATCTGGGCGCGGGCCACACCAACCACTAATGGCAGAGGCCAGCGCGGAGTCACAGAAAGAACGCAAGGCCGAAAGGCCAGTGAATCTTCCAGTGACTCGGTGCGTGCAATCAAGGAATTGAAGACATGGCGACAAACATATTGCTCGAAGTGAGCGGACTCAAGGTGGCCTACGGTGGCATCCAGGCCGTCAAGGGCGTGAACTTTGAAGTGCGCGAGGGCGAACTGGTCAGCCTGATCGGCGCTAACGGAGCGGGCAAGACCACGACGCTCAAGGCCGTGACCGGCCTGCAGCCGGTGGCCGACGGCGACGTGAAGTACCTGGGCCAGAGCATCAAGGGCCAAGGTCCCTGGGACCTGGTCAAACAAGGCCTGGTGATGGTGCCGGAAGGGCGGGGCACCTTCACCCGCATGACCATCACCGAGAACCTGCAGATGGGCGCCTACCTGCGCAGCGACAAGGCCGGGATTGAGGCCGACATCGAGCGCATCTTCGGCATCTTCCCGCGCCTGAAGGAGCGCCGCGCCCAGCTGGCCGGCACCATGAGCGGCGGCGAGCAGCAGATGCTGGCCATGGGCCGGGCGCTGATGGCTAAGCCCAAGGTGCTGCTGCTGGACGAGCCCAGCATGGGTCTCTCCCCCATCATGGTGGACAAGATCTTCGAAGTGGTGAACGACATCCACAAGCAAGGCGTGACGGTGCTGCTGGTGGAGCAGAACGCGAGCCGGGCGCTGCAGCTGGCCAACCGGGGCTATGTGATGGAGTCGGGTCTGGTGACCATGACGGGCGAGGGGCTGGCCTTGCTCAACGACCCCAAGGTGCGGGCGGCTTATCTGGGCGAGTGAAGCGGGGCGGCCGCAGCCGCCGCGTTCTGTACAAAAACAAAAGAGACCCTAGGGTCTCTTTTTTTATTGGCAGGGCCTGGGTCCTCTCACATTTACTTGCGCTTCTTGCCAGCGGCCTTCGCAACAGGAGCCGGTGGTGGCGTTTGCGGTTCGCTCGGGGTGATGCCGATGCCGCCTTCCACGAGGGGCTCATTGACCTGGGCCATGGCCACCTGTTCGGCGTGCTGGCAGCCGTCCACCAATCGCTGCCCGATGCGGGTGTTCATCAGCATGGACTTGGCCGGAATCTGCAGCCAGACCACGCCGGCCTGCTTGTCCTCCAGTCGGACGGCGCCCGTCGTGGTGGGTTCCGGTGCCATGTTGTAGATGGTGCGGCCGAACTGCAGGCGGAAACGGCCCGGCTGCTCGGGGTGAGGTGTCACCGACACTTTGCTTTTGAATTCGCAGTTGGCTTCGCCTGCGTGCACATGGGGTGCTACCGCCAGTTGCTCTTCGCTCAAGGGGCTGTGATCCTCGGGGGCGATCTCGGGCGCTGCCGCCGGGGCGGTCGGCTTGATTTTGGCCGCCAGACGGTTGCGCGGCTTGGCGCTCTCCACGGCTGCCGACCAAGCGCTCGCGCTCAAGGCCACCAGTGCGCAGGCGATCACAGTCGATTTCAATGAGGTGTTCATGACAGTTGAGGCCTCTTGAGGCAGATGCATTCGGGATGCTTCTATTGTCGCTCCGCACCGAGGCGGCTGGGGTAATCGTTTGCCAGCAAATGCAAGCAGGGGTGCCTGCCTGCCGCCAGCTCTAAGCGGCGCCGTACTCGCCGGCAAAGTAGGCTTGGCGAGCCTCGATCGGCAAGGGCTGGCCGGTGCTGTGAGCGCGCTCGAGCACGTGCCAGAAATAGCGATAGCTGGCCCGGTCATGCAAGCTGTCGCGGTGCTGGATGGGCGCCCACTGTGCGGCTTGAGCGGCCTGGATGATCTCCAGTGCCTCGTCGAGCTCGGCAGCGCTGGGCGCAAAAGCATCGAGGATGGGTTGGATCTGGGCGGGGTGGATGCTCCACATGCGGGTGTAGCCGAACTCACGCGCCGCCCGGCTGGCGGCTTGCTGCAAGGCGGCGCTGTCCTTGAACTCGGTCACGACGCAATGCGATGGGGTCTTGGCATGGGCATGGGCTGCCGCGGCAATCTCCAACTTGGCACGTGCCACCAGCGGGTGGCTGAATTGGCCTTCGGCCGTCAGTGCGTGGCGGGGAATGGCACCGCGGTGGGCTGAAACGAAGTCCATGAGCCCGAAGGACAGCGATTCGATCCGAGGGTGGGCCGCGATCTGCGCGACATCACGCAGCGCCCCATGGGTTTCGATCAGGGTGTGCAAGGGCAGGGGCTTGGCGATGCCGTGGCGCAGCAAGCTCGCGTCGATGAAGTCACAGGCGCGTTGGAGATCGGCCGCGCTACGAGGCTTGGGGATCATCAAATAGGCCAGGCACTCGCCCGAGCCGGCCAGCAGGCCGTCGACATCGGCTTCAAACGCCGGGTGATCGAAAGGGTGGACGCGTGCCCCGACCCGGCCATGGCGGTTCAGGCTGCTGTTCAGCAGTTCGTTCACGCAGTGCACATGCTCGGCCTCGCCGCCGATGGGCGCGCCGTCCTCGCAGTCCAGGGTGATGTCGAACACTGGGCCCATCTCAGCCTGCAGCTCCAGGCTTTTGCGCATGCGTGCTTCGACGCCGCAGTAGTGGTCGACCACGGGTAGGCTGACGGCGCGATCTCCATCCTCGAACAAGGCCAGTTTGGGGTGCAGGGGCAGGGCGCTCATGGCAGTCGGACTCGATGTGCAGTTCAGGCAAATTGGTGGAAAAAAAGGGCCGGCATGAATGCCATGCCGGCCCGATTCTCAGTTCAAACAGCCCGCGCTGCGGGCTTCAGCGGCATCACAGCAGGTGCTTGACGCCGTCTTGTTCGGCCAGCAGTTCGTCCAGAGTCTTCTTGATGCACTCTTGCGAGAAGGCATCGATCTCCAGACCTTCGACGATCTTGTATTCGCCGCCTTCGCAGGTGACGGGATAGCCGAACATGACTTCCTTGGGGATGCCGTATTCGCCGTTCGAGGGGATGCCCATGGTGACCCACTTGCCTTGGGTGCCCAGGGCCCAGTCGCGCATGTGGTCGATGGCGGCGTTGGCGGCCGAGGCAGCCGAGGACAGGCCGCGGGCTTCGATGATGGCGGCTCCGCGCTTGCCCACGGTGGGCAAGAAGGTGTCCTTGTTCCAGACCTGGTCGTTGATCATGTCCTTGACCGAGGCGCCGTCGATGGTGGCGTAGCGGTAGTCGGCGTACATGGTCGGCGAGTGGTTGCCCCACACGGCCAGCTTCTCGATCGCGGCCACCGGCTTGCCGGTCTTGGCGGCGATCTGCGAAGCGGCGCGGTTGTGGTCCAGGCGCAGCATGGCGGTGAAGTTCTTGGCCGGCAGGTCCGGGGCCGACTTCATGGCGATGTAAGCGTTGGTGTTGGCGGGGTTGCCGACCACCAGCACCTTGACATTGCGCGAAGCCACGGCGTTCAGCGCCTTGCCCTGGGTCGTGAAGATCTGGCCGTTGATGGACAGCAGCTCGGCACGCTCCATGCCGGCCTTGCGTGGCATCGAGCCGACCAGCAGGGCGTAGTCGGTGTCCTTGAAGGCTTGCATCGGGTCGCTGTGGGCTTCAATGCCAACCAGCAGCGGGAACGCGCAGTCTTCCAACTCCATGATCACGCCCTTGAGCGCTTTTTGCGGGCCTTCGACCGGCACTTCCAGCAATTGCAGGATCACGGGCTGGTCTTTGCCCAGCATTTCGCCGGAGGCGATGCGGAACAGCAGGGCATAGCCAATTTGGCCGGCAGCGCCGGTGACGGCAACGCGAACGGGTTTCTTGCTCATGGAGTGACTCCGAAGGTTGGGATATAGAAACGAATCGGTACTGCAAAAAATTCGCTGGACGCTGCCCTGCGGTCGAGCCGCTTGCCTGAGCCGGCGGTGAACCAAGCCGGGCGCAGCGAGTGCGCGGCAAGTGTAGGACAGACTCCGGGCATTCCCCTATGCTGGGGCTCGGTCGAGTTGCAGATTGGCGTTGCAAAAGCGGGCTTTATGGTGAAAATCTGACAGTCTTGTGTCTTATACAAGACTTGAGTGCTCGGAAATGATGATCCGTCTGGACTCGGTCGCCTTGCCTGTGCTGCAATGCCGGCCATGCCCGTCAGCCCGCCTTCCAGCGTCATCACGAAAATGCGTTCGCCCGCCGACAAAGGCGGCGTGGCAGAGCTCGGCTCGGATGTCGCGGCCGGCGCCTCGCTCGGCCTCGGTTCGGCTGCGTTCAGTCCGCTCTACCGGCAGATCAAGGGCTTGCTGATCGGCCGTTTGCAGGCCGGGGAGTGGAAGGCCGGCGAGGCCATCCCGAGCGAGCTGGAGTTGGCGGCGCGTTTTGGCGTCAGCCAAGGCACCGTGCGCAAGGCCATTGACGAGATGGCAGCCGAGAATTTGTTGGTGCGGCGCCAGGGCAAGGGGACGTTTGTCAGCACCCATGCCGAACAGAAGCAGCAGTACCGTTTTTTGCGTTTGATGCCCGATGAGGGAAGCGAATCACTGGGGCGCCAATTGCTCGATTGCAAGCGCCTGCGTGCGCCGGCGGCCATCGCGCGCCAGCTGCAGCTGCGCACCGGCGACCCCATGCTTGAAGTGCGCCGCTTGCTGCATAGCAAGGGCGAGCCCGTGGTCCTGGATGACATCTGGTTGCCAGGGCAGCTGTTCAAAGGCCTCAGCAGCGAACTCTTGAACCAGCACCGCGGTCCGTTCTATGGCTTGTTCGAGACCGAGTTCGGTGTCCACATGATCCGTGCTCAGGAGAAGATCCGGGCGGTGCCCGCCGACGCTGAAAGCGCGGCCTTGCTGCAGGTCGCGCCTGGGACGCCCTTGCTCAGCGTGGAGCGCCTGTCATTCACCTATGGGGATAAACCGGTAGAGTTGCGCCGCGGCCTCTACAACACGGCCTCGCACTTCTACCGCAATGAGCTGAACTGAGTCTTGCAGCAGTGAATTGCCACTCTCTGCGTTGTGTCTGGCGCACTTGTTTCGGCAGCCCTCGTGCTGCATTGCAATAAACTCCCGTGGTTTCACGTTGATTACAAAGGTTGGGTATGACAGACGCCAGCAATTCAAAAGCAAAAAATCGACCGGTCTATCGCAACATCCATGTGACCGAGATCATCTCGTACCGTCTGCCGCCGGCCGGCATCGTGTCCATCCTGCACCGCATCAGCGGCCTGCTGATGTTCCTGCTTCTGCCCTTCATCATCTGGATGTTTGACGCCAGCGTCACTTCGGAAATCTCCTACGAGAGCTTCACCAACGCTTTTGTGGCCGGCATCGGCTTCGTGCCTGCCTGGTTCGTCAAGCTGACCGTGCTGGGCCTGATCTGGGGCTATCTGCACCACTTCATCGCCGGCGTGCGCCATCTGTGGATGGATGCCACCCACAGCGTCAGCAAGGAGCAGGGCCACAACTCGGCTGTCATCACACTGGCTTTGAGCGTGCTGCTGACCCTGTTGCTGGGCGCCAAGCTGTTCGGCCTGTACTGATCGATGGCCACCTAGGAAAGAAGAGACAAGCAATGAGTACTTTTGGCTCCAAACGCATCGTCGTCGGTGCGCATTACGGTCTGCGTGACTGGCTGGCACAACGTGTCACGGCCATTTTGATGGCTTTGTTCACGGTGGTCTTGCTGGTGCAGTTCCTGATGCCCGGCGAACTCGGATATGACCGCTGGGCGGGCATCTTCGCGCAGCAGTGGATGAAGGCCCTGACCTTTGTGGTCATCATTTCGCTGGCCTACCACGCGTGGGTCGGTGTTCGGGATATCTGGATGGACTATGTGAAGTCGGTCGCTGTGCGCCTGACTTTGCAAGTGGTCACGCTGGTGTGGTTGGTGGCTTGCGCCGGTTGGGCGATTCAAGTGCTGTGGAGACTGTGATGACGGTGGCGAACAACAAGACAATTCCCAAGCGCAAGTTTGATGTGGTGATCGTCGGAGCCGGTGGCTCGGGCATGCGCGCATCCTTGCAGCTCTCTCTGGCCGGCCTGAATGTGGCTGTGCTGTCCAAGGTCTTCCCGACCCGCTCGCACACCGTGGCCGCTCAAGGCGGCGTCAGCGCTTCGCTGGGCAATATGAGCGAAGACAACTGGCATTACCACTTCTTCGACACCGTCAAGGGTTCGGATTGGCTGGGTGACCAGGACGCGATCGAGTTCATGTGTCGCGAAGCGCCCAAGGTTGTGTACGAGCTTGAGCACTTCGGCATGCCCTTCGACCGCAACGCCGACGGCACCATCTACCAGCGCCCCTTCGGCGGCCACACTGCCAACTACGGCGAAAAGCCGGTGCAGCGTGCCTGCGCTGCGGCCGACCGTACCGGCCACGCCATGCTGCATACCCTGTACCAGCAGAACGTCAAGGCTAAGACGCAGTTCTTCGTCGAGTGGATGGCCCTGGACCTGATCAAGGACGAGGCCGGCGATGTGGTCGGTGTGACCGCGCTGGAAATGGAAACCGGCGAACTGCACATCATGGAGGCCAAAACCGTGTTGCTGGCCACCGGTGGTGCCGGCCGCATCTTCGCGGCCTCAACCAATGCCTTCATCAACACCGGCGACGGCTTGGGCATGGCGGCGCGTGCCGGCATCCCGCTGGAAGACATGGAGTTCTGGCAGTTCCACCCGACCGGCGTGGCCGGCGCGGGCGTGCTGCTGACCGAAGGCTGCCGCGGCGAAGGCGCGATCCTGCGCAACTGCAATGGCGAGCGCTTCATGGAGCGCTATGCGCCGACGCTGAAGGACCTGGCGCCGCGTGACTTCGTGTCTCGCTGCATGGACCAGGAGATCAAGGAAGGCCGTGGCTGTGGTCCGAACAAGGACTACATCGAGCTGGACATGACCCATCTCGGCGCCGAGACCATCATGAAGCGCCTGCCCTCGGTGTTCGAGATCGGCCACAACTTCGCCAACGTCGACATCACCAAGGAGTCCATCCCGGTGGTGCCGACCATCCACTATCAGATGGGTGGCATTCCGACCAATATCTATGGTCAGGTCGTGGCGCCCAAGGACGGCAATCCGAATGCGGTGGTCAACGGCCTGTACGCCGTGGGTGAGTGCGCTTGCGTCAGCGTGCACGGCGCCAACCGCCTGGGCACCAATTCGCTGCTGGACCTGCTGGTCTTCGGTCGCGCGGCCGGCAACCACATCGTCGAGTCGGGTCTGAAGCAGAAGTTGCACAAGGCGCTGCCGGCCGATGCTGGCGCGCAGTCGGTCGCTCGCCTGGAGCGCCTGGATAACAGCAGCTCGGGCGAGTATGCCCAGGATGTGGCCAATGACCTGCGCGCTGCCATGCAGCTGCACGCCGGTGTGTTCCGCACCCAGGAGTCGCTCAACGCCGGTGTGGGCAAGATCGCCGAGATCGCCGCCCGGGTGAAGAACATCACCCTGAAGGACAAGTCCAAGGTCTTCAACACGGCCCGTATCGAAGCGCTGGAAGTCGAGAACCTGATCGAGGCGGCGCAAGCCACCATCGTGTCGGCAGCGGCCCGCACCGAAAGCCGCGGCGCGCACACGGTCAATGACTACGGCGACACGCCCGAGCACCCGAACGGCCGCAATGACGCGCAGTGGATGAAGCACACGCTCTGGTATTCGGCCGGCAACCGCCTGGACTACAAGCCGGTCAATCTGAAGCCGCTGACGGTCGAGTCGATCCCCCCGAAGGTTCGTACCTTCTGATCGACTCCGCACCGACCACCTGCGACCCGAATATCAAGGACACCCCATGACCAAGCGTACCTTCCAGATCTACCGCTACGACCCGGACAAGGATGCCAAGCCCTATATGCAGACCCTCGAGGTCGAGCTGGACGGCTCCGAGCGCATGCTGCTGGACGCGCTGATGAAGCTCAAACAGGTCGACCCGACCCTGAGCTTCCGCCGTTCCTGCCGCGAAGGCGTGTGCGGCTCTGACGCCATGAACATCAACGGCAAGAATGGTCTGGCTTGCCTGACCAATATGCGCACCTTGCCAGGTGTTGTGGTGCTCAAGCCGCTGCCGGGCCTGCCGGTCGTGCGAGACCTGATCGTCGACATGACGCAGTTCTTCAAGCAGTACAACTCGATCAAGCCCTTCCTGATCAACGACACGCCGCTGCCCGACAAAGAGCGTCTGCAGTTCCCGGAAGAGCGCGACGAGCTGAACGGCCTGTACGAGTGCATCCTGTGCGCCAGCTGCTCGACCAGCTGCCCCAGCTTCTGGTGGAACCCCGACAAGTTCGTCGGCCCTGCCGGTCTGCTGCAGGCCTACCGCTTCATCGCCGACAGCCGCGACCAGGCCACGGCCGAGCGTCTGGATAACTTGGAAGATCCGTACCGCCTCTTCCGTTGCCACACCATCATGAACTGCGTCGATGTCTGCCCCAAGGGTCTGAACCCCACCAAGGCCATTGGCAAGATCAAGGAAATGATGGTGCGCCGCGCTGTCTGACGCGCCTGCACCCGCCCTGGCCATGAGCACAGCAGCTGCCATCACCCCTGCGCCGAGCGCGCTGATCGACGAACGCGCTCTGTCCAAGCTGCGCTGGCGTTGCCGGCGCGGTTTGTTGGAGAACGATCTCCTGATCGAACGCTTCTTCAACACTTACGCGGACAGCCTGACCGAAGCGCAAGCACAAGGGTTGCTGGATTTGATGGATTTGTCCGATAACGATCTGTTGGATCTGCTGCTGCGCCGCAAGGAGCCCGAAGGCGACTTGCTGCGCCCCGATGTTGAAGAAGTCCTGAGTCTCATCAGGACTGCCCCGTAAAAGTTTTCCCAAGAAGTCAAAGGACCTGCTCATGACACCGTCTGACGTCAAAGCCACTCTGTCGTTCTCCGACGGCAGCCCGCAAATGGACCTGCCCATTTACAAGGGTTCGGTCGGCCCGGATGTGATCGACATCCGCAAGCTGTACGCGCAGACGGGCAAGTTCACCTACGACCCGGGCTTCCTGTCCACGGCTTCGTGCAACTCCACCATCACCTATATCGACGGTGACAAGGGCGAGCTGCTGTACCGCGGCTACCCGATCGAGCAGCTGGCCGTCAATTGCGATTACCTCGAGACCTGCTATCTGCTGCTCTACGGAGAGCTGCCGAACGAGACGCAGAAGGGCGATTTCGAGAACCGCGTCATGCACCACACCATGGTGAATGAGCAGATGCAGTTCTTCCTGCGCGGCTTCCGCCGCGACGCGCACCCGATGGCCGTGATGACTGGCTTGGTGGGCGCGATGTCGGCCTTCTATCACGACAGCACCGACATCAACAACCCCGAGCATCGTGAGATCGCGGCCATTCGCCTGATCGCCAAGATGCCGACCCTGGTGGCCATGGCCTACAAGTACACCATCGGTCAGCCCTACATCTACCCGAAGAACGACCTCAGCTACGCCGGCAACTTCATGCGCATGATGTTCGCCACGCCTTGCGAGGAGTACAAGCCCAATGAGGTGCTGGTGCGTGCCATGGACCGCATCTTCACCCTGCACGCCGACCACGAGCAAAACGCCTCGACCTCGACCGTGCGTCTGTGCGGTTCGTCGGGTACCAATCCGTTTGCTGCCATCGCCGCCGGCGTGGCCTGCTTGTGGGGCCCAGCCCACGGCGGCGCCAACGAGGCCTGCCTGAACATGCTGGGTGACATCCAAAAGCAAGGTGGCGTCGACAAGATCGGTGACTTCATCAAGCAGGTCAAGGACAAGAACTCCGGCGTCAAGCTGATGGGCTTCGGTCACCGTGTCTACAAGAACTACGACCCGCGCGCCAAGCTGATGCGCGAAACCTGCTACGAAGTTCTGGGCGAGCTGGGTCTGCAAGACGACCCGCTGTTCGAGCTGGCCATGAAGCTGGAAAAGATCGCGCTGGAAGACGAGTACTTCGTCGCTCGCAAGCTCTACCCGAACGTCGACTTCTACTCCGGCATCGTGCAGCGTGCCATCGGTATCCCCGTGCCGCTGTTCACCGCCATCTTCGCCCTGGCTCGTACGGTCGGCTGGATTGCCCAGTTGAACGAAATGATCGGCGATCCGGAGTACAAGATCGGCCGTCCGCGTCAGCTCTTCGTCGGCGCCAACTCGCGCAACGTCAAGCCAATCGGCGAGCGTTGATTGCCGCCTGCGGTCCGGGTTGATCCCGGTCCGTTGGCCTGCTGATGCAGGCCACAATGCAGCCCCTGCCGGCCGACGGTCGCAGGGGCTGTATTCATTTGCGCCGGTATCGCCTGAGGTGCGGGCGGAGGAAGGAAGTCGACCCCGATCGATCGTCGATCGGGCTCGGTTTGTGCGCTCAAACCCTGCTTTGCGCAAATTCCCAATTTGCATGTGCGCAGAACGCCGCTTGCATCGGCTATGCTTCGGCCTGGTTGGCAAACGTTTGCCAGCCCCAATAAGTCACATCAAAAGAGAGATGGCTCGGTTTCTGGCATTTTGGTGCTGAAGTCAGAGTCGTCCGTCAGCGAGACCGTGCGAGTGTTGATCCTGTGAGCACCATCAAAGATGTCGCAGCCCTGGCCGGGGTGTCCTTCACCACCGTGTCCCATGTGCTGAACGAGACCCGCCCGGTCAGTGCCGATGCGCGCCGGCGTGTCTTGGCCGCAGTCGAGGAAATTGGCTACCTGCCCAGCGCGGTGGCGCGGTCCTTGCGCAAGAGCGAAACCAAGATCGTCGGCGTGCTGGTGCCCAATGTGCAGAACCCCTTCTTCGCCGAGCTGGTCTGCGGCGTCGAGGAATGCTGCCGCCTGGCCGGCTACTCGGTGTTTCTGTGCAACTCGGACAACGATCCCAAGCGCCAGCAGCAGTACATGCGCACCCTGCTGGAGAAGCGTGTCGACGGCCTGCTGCTGTCCTCGGCCGGTGACGACGAAGCCTTAGCGCGCATCTTCAAGCTGGCCAGCGTGCCCTCGGTGACGGTGGACCGTCTGGTGCCAGGCGCCCGTGCCGACCGGGTGTCGGTGCACAACCAACAAGGCGCCTACAAGGCCGTGCGTCATCTGATCGAGCTCGGCCACCGCCGCATCGCCTGCATCAGCGGCCCGGCCGAGTTTGAAGTGGCGCGCGAGCGGATCGAGGGCTGGCGCCGTGCCCTGCATGAAGCGGGCATCACGCCGGACGAGCGCTGGGTGATCGAGAGTGATTTCAGCAGCCCCGGCGGCTACGACGCTGCGCGGCGCCTGCTGATGGCTCAAGCCCAGCCAGCGCTTGGCGCAGACGCGCCCTTCACCGGCATCTTCGCCAGCAACGACATGATGGCCGTCGGTGCCTTGCGCGCCGCCGCCGAGTTGGGTCTGCGCGTGCCGCAGCAGCTCTCGGTGGTCGGTTTCGATGACATCGAACTCAGCCGCTATGTCTTTCCGGCGCTGACCACGGTGGGCTGCTCCATAAAAGAGCTGGGTCATGAGGCCGGCCGCGTGCTGATCGAGCGCATCGAAAATCCGGGCGCCGCCCTGAAAGATGTTTTGTTGACCCCCCGTCTGGTCGTGCGCGAGAGCACGGCTGCCCCCGACGCGGCGCTGGTTGCCCCCTGATTTTGAAATCGGTAGAACACAAGATGACAGCAGCACGCAGCGTGACCGTGGTCGGCAGCCTCAATATCGACATGCTGGCGCATTCCGAGCGCCTGCCCGAGCCGGGTGAAACCTTGGTGGGCGAGCGCTTTGTGATGACCCCGGGCGGCAAGGGCGCCAACCAGGCCGTGGCCGCCGCCCGCTTGGGCGCATGCACGGCTTTCTTGTCCCGCGTGGGCACGCGCCAATACGGCGGCGATTTGCTGCAGGCGCTGGAAGGTGAGGGCATCGATTGCCGCGCTGTGCACCGCGACCCCGAAGCTTTGCCAGGCATCGCCGTCATCATGGTGGCCAGCCGCGACGGTGAGAACGCCATCGTTTACGTGCCGGGCAGCAATGCCCAGCTGAGCACCACCGATGTGCAGGCAGCTCGGGCGCAGTTGCAAGCCAGCGCCGTGGTGGTGGCTCAACTGGAGGTGCCGGTGCCGGCCATTCTGGCGGCCTTCGAGATTGCGCGTGCGGCCGGTGCCATCACGGTGCTCAATGCCGCGCCGGCCCTCACCGTGCCGGCCGAGTTGCTGGCGCTCAGCGACTGGCTGGTGGTCAATGAGACGGAGGCTTTGCTGATGGCTGCAGGCGATGCCTCGCTCGATGTCGCCGCCGCGGCTGAGTGCCTGCGTGGCCGTGGCCCGGCTCAGGTGCTGGTGTCCCTGGGCGCCAAGGGCGCTCTGCTTTGCAATGCTGAGGGTCAGGTCTTGCTGCCGGCCCAAGCGGTCAAGGCGGTGGAGACCGTCGGCGCCGGTGACACCCTGGTCGGCGGCTTGGCCGCAGCCTTGGCCGAAGGGCAGGGCGCGCAAGCGGCCGTTCGCCTCGGGCAAGCCGCTGCCGCGCTGGCGGTCAGCCGCCCCGGCGTGCAAGATGCCATGCCGCGCCGAGCCGAATTGGGCGCCGCGTTTGCGCCGCTCTGAACGAATCAACGATGGACGGGGAGTCTTCGGTTCCCCCGAGTTTTTGGAAGCAGTACCGCCATGACTGACCACTCGCACCGCCCTCGCTCGGTGATTTTCGATACTGACCCCGGCATTGACGACGCCATGGCGCTGTTCCTGCTGGCCCGTCATCCGGCCTTGAAGCTGCGCGCCGTGACCTCGGTGTTCGGCAATGCCTCGATCGAGGTGACCACGCGCAATGCGCGCGCGCTCTGCGCCTTTTACGGCCAACCGGTGCCCGTCGCCGCCGGCGCTGCTGGCCCTTTGTTCGCGCATGCCGCGCGGCCGCATTCCACCCATGTCCATGGCGAAGACGGCCTGGGCGGCCGTGCCGAACTGGCCTTGGCCGAGCAAGACCTGGCCCCGCTGGACCCGCGCCCCGCGCATGAGCTGATCTGCGACATGGTCAATGCCGAGCCGGGCGAGATCACCTTGATCGCCGTCGGCCCCATGACCAATCTGGCACTGGCCCTGCAGCATGACCCCGGCATCGCCGCCAAGGTGGCCCAGGTCATCATCATGGGCGGCGCTTTTGGCACGAACGGCCACAGCGGCAATGTCACGCCCGTGGCTGAAGCCAACATCATCAACGACCCCGAGGCGGCCGATCAGGTGCTGGCCGCGCCCTGGCCGGTGGTGGTGGTCGGGCTGGACGTGACCCACGCGGTGGTGATGCAGGAGGCTTATCTCGATGGCCTGCGCGGCCGGGGCGGGCAGGGCGCTGCGGTGGGCGAGTTCCTCTGGCAGGCCACCCGCCACTACCAGGACTTTTATCACAGCGTGGCCGGCATCGAGGGCATCTACGGCCACGACGCCAGCGCGATTGCCTATGCCATCGACCCCAGCCTGTTCACCCTGCGCGCCGGCCCGGTGCGGGTGGTGACCGAGGGCCTGGCCGTGGGCCAGACCATCCAGAACACCCGGCCCGCGGCCAGCCTGACGGCGCCCTGGGACCAGTGCCCTGCGCAGCAGGTCTGCGTGGCCGTCGATGGCCCGCGACTTCTGGCGCTTTTTGAGCAGGTGTTTGACCCATCGTTCGATCGCCCGGCCGCCTAAAGTCTGGCCCCATCCACCCCCTTCATCCCCGGAGTTCCCGACCATGAGCACGACGACGATCCTGAAAGCCCGCTGGCTGCTGACCATGACCCCCGGCAGCGAGGTGCTGAACGAGCACGCCCTGGTCATGCAGGGCGAGCGCATCGCCGCCATCTTGCCCTGGGCCGAGGCCGAGGCACAGTTCCCCGATGCCGAGCGCGTGGAACTCGGCCAGCATGTGCTGATCCCCGGCCTGATCAACGGCCACACCCATTCGGCCATGTCCTTGCTGCGCGGCGTAGCCGACGATGTGCCGCTGATGGACTGGCTCAACAACCACATCTGGCCGCTGGAGAAGAAGTGGGTCAGCGAGGACTGGACCTACCAGGGCAGCCTGCTCTCGGCCGCCGAGGCCTTGCGCGGTGGCGTCACCTACCTCAATGACATGTATTTCTTCCCGACCGCCATGGCCCGCGCCGCGGTGGATTCGGGCATCCGCGCCGGCGTGTCCATCAATGTGATCGACTTCCCCACCGGCTATGCCTCCGGCCCGGACGATTACATCGCCAAGGGCGTGGCTGCTTATGATCAGTTCAAGGGCGAGGCCTTGCTGGACTGGACCAGCGCACCGCACGCACCCTACACCGTGTCGGACGAAACCTTCGTCAAGTTGCGCGAGCTGTCCGAGCGCCTGGACATCCAGATGCACTGCCACATCCACGAAACCGAAGATGAGGTGCAAGGCAGCCTGAAGCAGTACGGCATGCGCCCGCTGGAGCGCCTGAACAAGCTTGGCCTACTGAACAGCAAAATGATGGCCGTGCACATGGTGCACCTGAACGAGGACGAGATCGCCATGCTGGCCCGCCAGGGCGTGCACCTGGTGCACAACCCCAACTCCAACCTCAAGCTGGCCTCGGGCGTGGCGCCGATCACGGCGCTGGAGGCGGCCGGCGTCAACACCATCCTCGGCACCGATGGCGCGGCCTCCAACAACCGCCAGGACATGTTCGGCGAGATCCGCGCTGCAGCCTTGCTGGCCAAAGGCACGACGCAAAACAGCACCTCCGTCTCGGCCCGCACCGCGTTGGAAATGGCCACCATCCGCGCCGCCAAGGCCATGGGCCGCGAGGCCGATCTGGGCTCGCTGGAAGTGGGCAAGCTGGCCGATGTGGTGGCCGTCTCGCTCGATGCGCTGGAATGCCGCCCGGTCTACCACGCCGACGCGCAGCTGGTCTACGTGGCCGGCCGCGAGCATGTCTCCGACGTCTGGGTTGGCGGCCGCCGCGTGCTCAAGGGACGTGAGCTGACCACCCTGGATCAAGGCGCGCTGCTGGACCGCGTGGACGCCATCGTCCATGCCATGAAAACCGAGCGCTGAAGCGCGGGAAAGCTGAAGCAAAGAGGGGCCGCCAGGAATTCTTGGCAGGCCCCTTCGCTGCTTTGTCCGGCCAGGTCCCGCGCTCTCGGTAGAATCCCGCACCTTCACACGGCATCTTGGCCGTGCCATCCACGCGGGACACCATGGCAACACCCAAGCACTTGCTTTCTTTCGAGGGCGGCAACGCTCTATCCGCCTTCCGGGCTCAGGCCATGCTGCCGCAGCTGCAGGCGATCAACGAACGTATCAACGGTGTGCAAGCGCGCCATGTGCATTGGGTCTGGGCCGATGCGGCCCTGGATGCAGACGCTGGCGCCAAGCTGGCCGCGCTGCTGAACTATGGCGACGCCTATGTGGGCGGCGAAGACGGCCATCTGGTGGTGGTGGCGCCGCGCCTGGGCACGGTCAGCCCCTGGGCTTCTAAGGCCACCGACATCGCCCACAACTGCGGCCTGAACATCCACCGCGTCGAGCGCGTCACCGAGTACCGCATCACCCTCAAGAGCGGCCTGCTGGGCGGCACCAAGACCCTGAGCCAGGCCGAGCTGATCGCCTGTGCCGATCTGCTGCACGACCGCATGACCGAGAGCGTGCTGCTGGCCCGCGAGGACGCCGCCCACCTGTTCGATGAGAAGACCGCCCAGCCGCTGGAGCATGTCGATGTGCTGGGTCAGGGCCGCGCGGCCTTGGTGGCCGCCAACAAGACCTTCGGCCTGGCCCTGTCCGAAGACGAGATCGACTACCTCGAAAACGCCTTCCAGACCCTGAAGCGCAACCCCAGCGACGTCGAGCTGATGATGTTCGCGCAGGCCAATTCCGAGCATTGCCGCCACAAGATCTTCAATGCCAAGTTCACGGTGGACGGCGTCGACCAGGACCTGAGCCTGTTCGGCATGATCCGCAACACCGAGAAGCTGAGCCCGCAGCACACGGTCAAGGCCTATTCGGACAATGCCTCGGTCATGGAAGGCCACCGCATCGAGCGCTGGATGCCGGCCGGCGACCAGCGCGCGCCGCAGTACCAGGCCCGCGAAGAGCTGGCCCATGTGCTGATGAAGGTCGAGACCCACAACCACCCGACCGCCATTTCGCCCTATCCCGGTGCCTCGACCGGCGCCGGCGGTGAAATCCGTGACGAAGGCGCCACCGGCCGCGGCTCCCGCCCCAAGGCCGGCCTGACCGGCTTCTCGGTCTCCAACCTGCACCTGCCGGGCCTGAGCGAGCCCTGGGAGCAGAACCCGGTCGGCAAGCCCAGCCACATCGCCAGCGCCTTGCAGATCATGATCGAAGGCCCGCTCGGTGGCGCGGCCTTCAACAACGAATTCGGTCGCCCCAATCTGAACGGCTACTTCCGCGTCTACGAGCAGAAGGTGGACGGCATTCAGCGCGGCTATCACAAGCCCATCATGATCGCCGGTGGACTGGGCGCCATCCGCGACGACCAGACGCAGAAGATCGAGTTTCCCGCCGGCTCACTGCTGGTGCAGCTGGGCGGCCCCGGCATGCGCATCGGCATGGGCGGCAGCGCTGCCAGCTCGATGGCAGCTGGCACCAACACCGCCGATCTGGACTTCGACTCGGTCCAGCGTGGTAACCCCGAAATCGAGCGGCGTGTGCAGGAGGTGATCAACCACTGCTGGGGTCTGGGCGAGAAGAACCCCATCCTGGCCATCCACGATGTGGGCGCCGGTGGCATCTCCAATGCCTTCCCCGAGCTGGTCAACGATGCCCATCGCGGCGCGGTCTTCGATCTGCGCAAGGTGCCGCTGGAAGAGTCCGGCATGGCGCCCAAGGAAATCTGGTGCAACGAGAGCCAGGAGCGCTATGTGCTGGCGATTGCGGCCGACAGCCTGGACCTGTTTCAGCGCATGTGCGAGCGCGAGCGCTGCCCCTTCGCTGTCGTTGGCGTGACCACCGAGCAGCGCGAGCTGATCTTGGAAGATGGCCCCGGCGGCCAGCGCGCTGTGGACATGCCCATGGATGTGCTGCTGGGCAAGCCGCCCAAGATGCACCGCGAGGTCAGCCGCGTCGCCCGCGATGCCGGCACCCTGGACCTGAACGGCGTCAGCTTAGCCAGTGTGGCCCAGACCGTGCTGCGCCACCCGACCGTGGCCTCCAAGCGCTTCCTGATCACCATCGGTGACCGCACGGTCGGCGGCCTGAACAGCCGCGACCAGATGGTCGGCCCCTGGCAGGTGCCGGTGGCGGATTGCGCCGTGACCCTGGCCGATTACAAGGGCTTCGCCGGTGAAGCCATGGCCATGGGCGAGCGCACGCCGCTGGCGGCCGTGGACGGCCCGGCCTCGGGCCGCATGGCGGTGGCCGAGTCCATCACCAACCTGCTGGCCGCACCGATCGAGCTGCCCCGCGTCAAGCTCAGCGCCAACTGGATGGCCGCTTGCGGCGAGCCCGGTGAAGATGCGGCCCTGTTCGACACCGTCAAGGCGGTGGGCATGGAGCTGTGCCCGGCCCTGGGCGTGTCCATCCCGGTGGGCAAGGATTCACTGTCCATGCGCACCCGCTGGAGCGATGCGCAAGGCGCCGAGCAGCAGGTGACGGCGCCCGTCTCGCTGATCATCACCGCCTTTGCCTCGGTGGCCGATGTGCGGGGCACGCTGACGCCCCAGCTCAAGACCGATGCCGGCGACAGCAGCCTGATCCTGGTCGACCTGGGTGCCGGCCAGCACCGCATGGGCGGCTCCATTCTGGCCCAGGCCCTGAACCAGTTTGGCGGTGCCGTGCCTGATCTGGACGACGCGGGCTTGCTCAAGAGCCTGGTCGCCGCAGTCAATGAGCTGCGCGCTGCCGGCCAGCTGCTGGCTTACCACGACCGCGGCGACGGCGGCCTCTGGGCCACGGCCTGCGAAATGGCTTTTGCCGGCCATGTGGGCGTGAGCCTCAATGTCGACATGCTGGTCACCGAGGGTGACGGCGTCAGCGACAGCCGCGCCGACACCGGCGACGCCAAGAACTGGGCCACCCAGGTGGGCGCGCGCCGCGAAGAGCTGACGCTCAAAGCCTTGTTCAGCGAAGAGCTGGGCGTGCTGCTGCAGGTGCGCACCGCCGACCGCGACGCGGTGCTGCAGGTGCTGCGCCGCCACGGCCTGTCCAAGCTCAGCCATGTGGTGGGCAAGCCCAATGGCAATGGCCAGGTCGAGGTCTGGCGCGATGCCAAAAAGGTTTACAGCGAATCGCTTGAGAACCTGCACAAGAGCTGGGACGAGGTGTCCTGGCGCATCAACCAACTGCGCGACAACCCGGCCTGCGCCGACAGCGAGCATGCCCAGGCGGGCCTGGCCAGCGACCCCGGCCGCCATGTGCACCTGAGCTTCGATCCGAACGAGGATGTGGCCGCGCCCTTCATCGCCACTGGCGCTCGCCCCAAGCTGGCCATCCTGCGCGAGCAGGGCGTCAACTCACATGTCGAGATGAGCTATGCCATGGCGCAGGCCGGCTTCGACACTTATGACGTGCACATGAGCGATCTGCAGGCCGGCGCGGTGACGCTGGAGCAGTTCAAGGGCTTTGTGGCCTGCGGCGGTTTCAGCTACGGCGACACCCTGGGTGCCGGCGAAGGCTGGGCCCGCTCGGTGATGTTCAACCCGGTGCTGGCCGAGCAGTTCAAGGCCTTCTTCGCCCGCGTCGACAGCTTCGCCCTCGGCGTGTGCAATGGCTGCCAGATGATGGCCGCCCTGTCGCCCATCATCCCGGGTGCGCAGCACTGGCCCAAGTTCACGCGCAACAAGAGCGAGCAGTTCGAAGCCCGCCTGGCCATGGTGGAAGTGCTGGAGTCCTCCAGTCTGTTCTTCCAGGGCATGGCCGGCAGCCGCCTGCCCATCGCCGTGGCGCATGGTGAAGGTTTTGCCGACTTCTCGCAGCGCGGCGATGCGGCCCAGGTCGCACGCGCCATGCGCTATGTCGACCATTCGGGCCAGGCCACCGAGACCTATCCGCTCAACCCCAACGGCAGCCCGGACGGCCTGACCTCGGTGACCACGGCCGATGGCCGCTTCACCGTGCTGATGCCGCACCCGGAGCGCGTGTTCCGCAATGCGCAGCTGAGCTGGACTTCGGGCGATGTCAGCGCGTTCAGCCCGTGGATGCGCATGTTCCGCAACGCCCGCAAGGCCCTGGGCTGATTTTCTACTGCGCGGCCGCCAGGCGTCGTTGGTCCGGTGCTCGGAATCCTCACGTACCAAAGTACGCTCCGGTTCCTGTGCTCCGTCCGCCTCGGCCAGAGGCCGAGTCCTTCGCCAGGCTGATCCAGTCCTCAGGACTGGATCAGTCCAGGCTCAGCCTAGCCTGACAGCCGCTCGCTACGAAAATCCTCACGCTCAGGGGCAATAGCTCAGCTCTTGAGCTCCGCGAGCTGCGCCAGCAGCTCGTAGGAGCGCAGCCGGGCCTGGAAATCATGCACCGCCGCGGCGACGATGAACTCGTCGGCGCCGGTGCGTTCCTGCGTGGCGCGCAGGCCCGCGCGCACCGTCACCGGCGAGCCGACGATGGATTCGGCCAGCATGCGCTCCGCGCCCAGACGTTCGGCCGGCGAGGCGGCCGCCCACAGCGGCGCCATGCTGTCCACCGGCCGCGGCAGCGGTCCGCGCTGGCCGCGCTGCATGCCCAGAAAGCGTTGCTGCAGGGAGCTGAACAAGCGGCCCGCCTCGGCATCGTTGTCGGCCACGATCACATTGAGCGCCACCATGGCGTGCGGCTTCGGGTGCGCAGCGCTGGGCCGGTACTGGCTGCGGTAGAGATCGAGCGCCTGCTGCAGTAGCTCGGGCGCGAAGTGCGAGGCAAACGCAAAGGGCAGGCCGAGATAGGCCGCCAGCTGCGCGCTGTAGAGGCTGGAACCTAGCAACCATATCGGCACCTCTGTGCCCTGGCCGGGGATGGCGCGCACGAGCTGCCCCTCGCGGGCCGGCGCCAGATAGGCCTGCAGCTCCATTACATCTTCGGGGAAGCGGTCCTCAGAAGCGCTGCTCAGGTGGCGGCGCAGGGCCCGCATGGTCGGGCCGTCGGTCCCCGGTGCGCGGCCCAGGCCCAGATCGATGCGGCCGGGGTAAAGCGTGGCCAAGGTTCCGAAGGCTTCGGCCACGGTCAGCGGCGCATGGTTGGGCAGCATGATGCCACCCGATCCGACGCGGATGCGCGTGGTGGCGGCGGCCAGCTGGCCGATCAGCACGGCAGTGGCGGCGCTGGCTACGCCGTCCATATTGTGATGTTCGGCCACCCAGAAGCGCTGGTAGCCCAGGGCATCGGCATGGCGGGCCAGGGCGATGCTATTGAGCAAGGCGCTGCGGGCATCGCTGCCTTCGACGATGGGGGCGAGGTCGAGAATCGAGAGTGGGCTCATGCCGCCAGTCTAGGCGTCTGGCTGCGCCGCTACCGGCCTGGGGTCATGGCCCGGTCCTCGGCCTTGGCAGAGAGCTGCGGAGCGACATAGGGCAGGCGGAAGGTGAAGCGGCTGCCTTTGCCCAGCTCGCTGCTGAGTTCGATCTGGCCGCCCAGGATGCCGGTGACGATGTTGTAGACGATGTTGAGGCCCAGGCCGGTGCCGCCGCTGCCCATCTTGGTGGTGAAGAAGGGGTCGAAGGCGCGCCGCCGCACCGCTTCGCTCATGCCCACACCGTCGTCTTCGACCACCAGCAGCAGCCAGTCGGGCGAGAGCTCGTCCGCTTGGATGGACAAGCGGCCATGGTCGCGGCCGCCGAAGGCATGGAGCAGGGCGTTCAGCACCAGGTTGTTGATCACCTGGCCGAGAGGGCCGGGGTAGCTGTCGAGCGGGCGCTGCGTATGCACCTCGCAGACCACCTCAAACGGCGTGGTGCGCAGGCGCGGGCGCAGCAGGCTCAGCACATCGTCCAAGGCGTTGGCCAGGTCGAAGACACGGCGCTGCGAGCTGGTTTGGTCGACCGAGAGCTGCTTGAAATGCGCCACCAGTTCGGTCGAGGTGCTCAGCGAGCGCAGCAGGATGCTGGCCGCCGTGCCGGCGTCGCGCAAGTAGTCGGCCAGGTGCTGGCGGCGCATGCCCGGGCCGTTGAACTCGGCCTGGATTTCGCGCGTACGCTCTTCCAGGGTGGAGGCCGTGGTCAGGCAGTTGCCCAGCGGGGTGTTGAGTTCATGGGCCACACCGGCCACCAAGGAGCCCAGAGCCGCCATTTTTTCCGAGCGCAGCAGCTCGTCCTGGGCCTGGCGCAGGGTGTGCATGGCCTCGGTCAGCTCGAGCGTGCGGCTGCTGACCCGGTCTTCCAGCTCGGCATTGAGCTTGACCAGAGCCCGCTCGGCCTGACGTTGCTCGGTGATGTCGCGGGCAATGCCCAGATAGCCCATGGCCGGGCCACCGCGGTCGCGCACCAGGCTCACGGTCAGCGAAACATCGAGCGCGCTGCCGTCCTTGCGCAGATAGGTCCAGACCCGGGTCTCGTTGCCATGCACCCGTGCCAAGGCCACAAAGGTGTCGAAGCCCTGGATGGGCTCGCCGAGCTCGGCACTGAGCTCGGCGGCGCGCTCAAGCACTTCCTCACGCCGGTGCAGGAAGTCGGGGTAGCGGCCCAGCATTTCGCGCTCGTTGTAGCCCAGCATGCGCTCGGCGCCGCGGTTGAACACGGTGATGTGGCCCTCCAGATCGGTGGCGATGATGGCCACCTCGCTGGCCGAGTCGAGGATGGCCTGCAGGCGGTTCAGCGTTTCGGTCAGCGCCGCCTGCGATTCGAGCAGGGCCTGCTTGGCCTGCTTGTCCGATGTGATGTTGCGGCCGGTGCCTCGGTAGCCGGCGAACTCGCCCTGGGCATCGAAATAGGGCGCGCCTGAGATGCTGACGTGGCGGATTGAGCCGTCGCCGGCGTAATGGGCGTATTCGAAATCGCGGAAGGCCTCGCGGCGCTCCAGCCGGGCCTGGTGGGCGGCCCAATCGACGCCGGGTACCAGGGCTGGGGACTCCCAGCGCCGCAAGCCCAGCAAAGACTGCGAGGGCACTTGCGTGGCTTTTTCGGCAGGACGCGAGACATAGCTCAGGCGCAGTTCGCGATCCTGTTCCCAGACCCAGTCGGTGGACAGCTCGGTCAAGCTGCGAAAGCGCGCCTGCTCCGCGTCGAGGGCGGTTTGCACTTCGCGGCCATGTGCAATCTCTTCCGACAAGGCCCGGTTGTGGCTGACCAGCAGGCGCCGCCGGTAGACCAGCAGCCCGGCCAGCCAGGTCAGCACCAAGCTCACACCGACCGACAGGGCGGTTTCGATGGAACGCCAGCTTGGCCCCTGGCTCCAGCCCTGGGCTGGCACGGCAGCCAGCATCCAAACGGCGCCCGGCAGGTTGACGGTCTGCAACACCGGTCGGCGTTGCGCCAGGCTGCCGTCACCCCAAATCAGATCGCCCAGGCGGTCGGCCTGCAGGCCCGGCTGGTAGAGGCCCAGGCGCAGGTCCTGACGGTCCTCCAGGCCGGTGCTCTGCACGAATCGGGGCAGGTCGGCCACCACCGAAATCACCCCCCAGTACCGCGGCGCCTCGCCTTCGGATCGGGGCAGGAAGACTGGCACACGCTGGATCAGGCCCTGGCCACCTTGGACCAGCTGGACTGGCCCCACCAGCAAGGGCTGGGCGAGTCGCCGCGCCAGCTGGACCTGCTCGTACTGGCGCGGGATGCTGCGGTAGTCCAGGCGGTAGACCGCCTCGTTGCCGGCCAGGGGGTAGATGAAATCGGCGACATCGTTGGGCGCAGCGACGATGCTGCGCACATGGGGCAGCAGGCGGATCACCTGGCTGCTCATGGCCTGAAAGCGGGCTTCCGAAATCCCGCCGTCGAGGCGGATCAGCGCCTCCAGGCCCAGCGTCGGCGCGAAGGTGGTTTGCGCCACCGCTTCCAGGCGGCTGCGCAGGGCGCTGAGCTCCTTTTGCACCTGGGCTTCTTCGGCCGCCAGGGTCTGGTCGTGGCGCACCCAGGCCAGGCCGATGCACAGGGTCAGGCTGACCAAGGCCGTCAACAAGGCCGGCCAGTAGGCCGGCAGGATGCGGGCCAGCGGGAGGGCTTCAGGCGCAGCGGCGTGGGTGGATGTGGCCGGGGGCTGTTGTTGCGGGCTCATCGCCGGGGGGGCTCGGTCACAGAGAAAGATGGGTACTTTGACGGTAACACAGGCCCCGCGGCCTGCCAGCCGGGGGAAGCGAGGGAGGGCCGCTGTGATGCGAGGAGGCGTCAGCCCTCAGTCGGCACTGCCCAGTTGCACGGCCTGCTTGCGCGTCTTGCCGGCGTTCCACAAGCTCAGGGTCACCCGCTCGCCGACCTGGCGGCGCTCGAGCAGGCTCAGCATTTCGTCCAGATCGCGCACCGGCTCTTCATTGACGGCGATGATGACGTCGCCTGGGATCACGCTGCCGTCGCGGCCACGCACGAACACCTGCAAGCCGGCTTGTGCCGCCGGGCTGCCTGGGGTGACACGCAGCAGGGCCACGCCCTTGGGCAGCTTGAGCGCCTGGTTGACGTTCTCCGGCGCGGCCGTGATACCCAAGGCCGGTCGGATCAGGCGGCCATCGCGGATCAGGCGCGGCACGATGCGGTTGACCTCGTCTACGGGAATGGCGAAACCGATGCCGGCACTGGCGCCGCTCGGGCTGTAGATCGAGGTGTTGACACCGATCAAGCGGCCGGCCGAGTCGAGCAGGGGGCCGCCCGAGTTGCCGGGGTTGATGGCCGCGTCGGTCTGGATGGCGCCGCGGATGGTGCGGCGGGTCACGGATTCGATTTCGCGATTGAGGGCGCTGACGATGCCCAGGGTCAGCGACTGGTCCAGGCCGAAGGGGTTGCCGATGGCATAGACCGACTGGCCCACCTGCAGCTCGCGGCTGCTGCCGATGGCGATGGCCGCCAGCTTTTCCTTGGGTGCTTCGATGCGCAGCACGGCCAGGTCGCGGTCAGGGAAGCTGCCGACCAGCTTGGCCGGGTAGCTGCTCTGGTCGGACAGCGTGACGGTGGCCGCGTCGCCGTCCTGGATCACGTGGAAATTGGTCACCACATGACCGGCATCGTCCCAAATGAAACCACTGCCGGTGCCACGCGGCTGCTGGGTGATGTTCATGGAAAACAGGTCGCGGCTCAGGGCCAGGGTGGTGATGTGGACCACCGAAGGCGAGACCTTTTTGAAGACGTTGATGTTGTTCTGTTCAGCGGCGTCGAGCGGGCCGCGCGGCTGCACGGCGCGCGGCTCGGCCTGAGGCTTGCTCTGCGCGGTGTTGGGCCAGCAGGCGCTCAAGCCCACACCGGCTAGCAAGGCCAGGGCGAGCAGGGCGGCTTGAGAGGCGGGGGCGGTGGGCAGTTTCATCGGGCGTGGCAGGGCAGTTGGGAGAAAGATCAGGCGAGTGCTGCAGGTCGGTCTGAGTTGCGGGGATTCAAGGCATGTCGCAAGTCATGCTCAGCGCATGCCGGGCAGCCCGCAGCGGATGTGCGAGCGGCTGCGGTCCTGCCTTGCCCGTAGACTGCCGCCATTCTGACTCCTCTTGCGGCACTGTCTTGGCCCTCGATTCGCCCCTCATTTCCACCCCAGCGCTGCTGCAACGCGTGCCGCGGCTGGACGCCCTGCGCGGCGCGGCCATCGTCTGGATGGCGCTGTTCCATTTCTGCTTTGACCTCAACCACTTCGGCTGGATCCAGCAGAACTTCTACCGCGACCCTTTCTGGACCGGCCAGCGCACCGCCATCGTCAGCCTCTTCCTGCTGTGCGCCGGTCTGGGCCAGGCCCTGGCTTTGCACCAGGGCCAGCCCTGGTCACGCTTTTGGCGGCGCTGGGCCCAGGTGGCAGGCTGTGCCTTGCTGGTCAGTGCCGGTTCGGCGCTGATGTTCCCGCGCAGCTTCATCAGCTTTGGCGTCTTGCACGGCATGGCCTTGATGCTCTTGATCCTGCGTGCGCTCGGGCCGCGTTTGCCGCTCTGGGCTTGCCTGGGCTTGGGCCTGCTGGCTTGGATTGCGCCGCAGTTTTGGACTCATCCCTTCTTTGACAGCCGCTGGACCAACTGGGTCGGCCTGGTCACGCGCTTGCCGATTGCCGAGGACTACGTGCCGGTTTTGCCCTGGCTGGGCATGATGCTCTGGGGCTATGCCGGCGGCCGCTGGCTGCTGGCCGCGCGCCCGGCCTGGCTGGCAGGCGGGTTGGCGGCGCCGCTGCAACCACTGGCGGCGTTGGGTCGTTGGTCCTTGAGTTTCTACATGCTGCATCAACCGGTTTTGATCGGTTTGCTGACCGCAGCCGCTACGATGCGGGGATGAGCAGCAGCAACAAAATTCTCTTCGGCTTCCATGCCGTGACCGTGCGCCTGAAGACGCACCCCAAATCGATCAGCGAGATCTATGTCGACGCCACCCGGCGCGACCAGCGCATGCGCCAGTTTGTCGAGCGCGCCACCGAAGCCGGCGCCAAGCTGGTGGACAGCGATGACGATCGTCTGGGCAAGCTGGCCGGCAGCAGCCGCCACCAGGGCGTGGTCGCCCGGGTACAGCCCCTGGCCATGCAGCACTCGCTCGATGCCGTGATGGAAGACCTGGAGGCGGCCGAGGTGATGCCTTTGCTGCTGGTGCTGGACGGCGTGACCGACCCGCACAACCTCGGCGCCTGTCTGCGCGTGGCCGATGGCGCCGGCGCCAACGCCGTGATCGCACCCAAAGACCATGCCGTTGGCCTGAACGCCACTGTGGCCAAGGTCGCCAGCGGCGCGGCCGAGACCGTGCCTTATTTGATGGTGACCAATCTGGCTCGCTCGCTCAATGAACTGAAAGAGCGCGACATCTGGATCATCGGCACCTCGGACCAGGCGACGAAATCGATCTACGACATCGACCTGAACCGCCCGGTGGCTCTGGTGCTGGGTGCTGAGGGTGACGGCCTGCGCCAGCTCACCGCCAAGACCTGCGATGAGCTGGTCAGCATTCCGATGCTGGGCGCGGTGGAAAGCCTGAATGTCTCGGTCGCCGCCGGTGTGTGCCTCTATGAGGCGCTGCGCCAGCGCCGCTCCAGCCAAGGATAATCGGGGCCTTCCCTATTCATCGCCTCCAAGAAGAGCACAACCATGGCCGTCATTGAAGTCCAGCACCCCCTCGTCAAACACAAGATCGGCCTGATGCGCGAGGCCGACATCTCGACCAAGAAGTTCCGCGAGTTGACGGGCGAGGTGGCGCGCCTGCTGGCCTACGAGGCCACGGCCGACTTCCCGCTGGAAAAGACCACCATTGAGGGCTGGTGCGGCCCGGTGGAGACCGACCAGATCGCCGGTCGCAAGGTCACGGTGGTGCCGATTCTGCGCGCTGGCCTGGGCATGATGGACGGCGTGCTGGACATGATCCCCAACGCCAAGATCTCGGTCGTGGGCCTGGCCCGTGATCATGAGACGCTGAAGCCGGTCAACTACTTCGACAAGTTCGTGGGCCATCTGGGCGAGCGCACCGCGCTGATCATCGACCCCATGCTGGCCACGGCCGGCTCCATGATTGCCACCGTCGACCTGCTCAAGGCCCGTGGTTGCAAGGACATCCGCGCCCTGGTGCTGGTGGCTGCACCCGAGGGCGTGGCCGCCTTGAACAAGGCCCATCCCGAGGTGCGCTGCTGGACGGCGGCGATCGACAGCCATCTGAACGAGCAGGGCTACATCATTCCGGGCCTTGGCGACGCCGGCGACAAGATCTTCGGGACGAAAGAGGGCTAGTAGCCCTCTTTCGATCTTTGAAGGCTAGTAGCCTTCTTTTGATCTTTGACGGCTAGTAGCCCTCTTTCGATCTTGGAAGGCTAGCAGTCCTCTTTCGATCTTTGAAGGCTAGCAGCCTTCTTTTGATCTTTGAAAGTGGGCGGTCCATTTTTTCGTCCAGCCTTTCGCTCCAGCACTAACAGATCAGGTTGACGCACGGATTTTTGCGTCGATTGCGCCTGGCAGACCTCGGTGACAGGGATCTGCTTCGTGCCTGGAAAAACTCAGATACGGTTCGGACGTGGCTGGGCCGGCTTGTTGGCGAAGAGATTCTCGAGTTCCCTGACTGTTCGGCGCGCTGTGATCCGCTGAGGCGCACCTTCTGCTGCACAGCAACTGATTTACATGGCCGCCCTCGTCAGGGCTGGCGCTTCACGGAAAGTCGTTGAGCTTGCTGGCCACTGGGCAAGCCATGCTGTTGAAGCAGTCATTGAGAGTCTCGTCTTCGTGAGTTGTCGTGTCCCTCGCTTTCGGAGCACTCTGCAGGTGCTTTTCATCATGCGTACAAGCGACAATCCGGCCCGCACCTCAAAGCAAGGTGTCCCGGTCAACAGCTATCCATAGCTCTTTCTTCGGCCGGGATCAAAACTGTTGTCGATTCGCCCTTTGTGTTCACCGCAAGGGGTGTATGTGCTGAATCACGAGGGAGGACTGAGCATGAACTACGAGCTTTCGCGAGCGGCGCTTTGGAGTGCCTGCTGCTTATTGGCCGCCTGCGGCGGCGGCGGCGGGAGCGACGCTCCGGCCGGTGGTGGTGCCACCCCACCTACGCCCACTGTGCCCCCCGTAGTCTCGACGGGCGATTTGTTTCCCTCTGCAAATGACAACCGCTGGGTGATTCGGACCGACTATCCTCAGGCCTCGACCTTTCTTCGCAGAGTCAGCAGCTCCACGACCGCAGATGGTGCGGAACTGATCACCATCAGTAACGACGGCGGAGCCAATCCAAGCGTCACCGAAACCTACAGAAAGACGGTCGACGCAGTTTGGTCCGTCAACGACAAATCCACTGATGCCTTGTCACGGGCCATGGGCACCTACCAAATGCTCCGCCTGCCCCTCAAGACAGGGGAAACCTTCAACTCCATCAATCGCAGCGGTGTCGCCTCTACTGTGGACTTCGACCTTGATGGCAAGCCCGAAACGATCGACGCCAAGATTGATGTAGCCGTCGAAGCCAAGGAAACCCTGCAGACGCCATTTGGTGCTGTTGAAGCTTGGCGGGTGAAAACTTTCGGCACCATGAAGTTCTATCTCTCTGGCAATGGCAAGACCTTGCCGGTGAATATCTCCATGATCGACTGGTATGCACCGGGCATTGGAATGGTCAAGCGCCGAAGTGAAGTCACGGTTGAAGGTGTCAAGCCCACGATTTTTAGTGAAGATCTGGAAGCTTATAAAACAAGTATTTCCAGTTCGCCCGCCATACCCCCAAAAGTGACGCAAGTAAAAGCGGAAGTCAACGGTACTTACGATTTGCGAATCAGTTTTGACCGTCAAGTCCTTATTGACGAGGTATGCAGTGGTAATAGCCCCGTCAAGTACAGTACGCCGTCATTTAAAACGCTCCTGCCGTCATTTCCAGCTCGTTCGGTCGATTTGGGGCAGTCGGGTATTCTGGATACGGTTCGCCTGGATGTCCGCATAGACTACCCCGGTCTCTATAGCCTAGAGATGCCGGCATGCATTGTTGATAGGCTCGGGATCAGAGTTAGTCCGACAGTTATTGAGTTCAAAGCGGGCGCAAGCACCGCGCCGCTGCTAGTCAAGACAAATCTTGACGTCGATACGCCGCTCGTGAGCACACCATTTGATTTTGAATTGGTGTTTGATAAGTCAATCGATAGCTCGGCCAGTGAGCTCAATCTAACACTCAAGGGGTTCAGGAGTGGTTCTATTCTTTCGACGGAGCAGGTAAAGGGCAAGATAGAGGGTTCCAAGGTGAAGTTTTCTCTTGGAAATTCAGTTTTCTATGATGCTACTTATCTTGCGACGATCAAGGGGGCCCTTAAGACACCAACAGGGGAGTCATCGAGTTATGACTTCTTTATGGATATAAAGTCAGTAGACAGGCCGTTCAAAAAACCATCCGAGCAATATAAGCGATTTGACTTATTGGTTGATGTCAATAAAGACGGTTTGCTTGATGGGCTCCTTGTTAACGTTGCACCTGGAGCGGTGCATATCGAGTTGGCCAATATCGATCGCACTTTTCAAGAAGCCAAGGCAATCAAAATAAAGGACTCTCCCGACTTCTTCGATTCAGGGGCATTGCTTGGTGCCTATGACTTCAATGGAGATGGAAAGCCAGACATTGTCACTAAGAGCTTTACCCTTTTTAGTGATCGCGATGAATATGCGCTCGTTCACCACCCCGAATTGATTTCAAATTATCGCAGCTATAATGGGCGATTTTTAGTTGATTACGACGGGGACTCTATTCCGGATTTAATTGAATTTGATCCGGCGCCCGGATTTGATCAGCTTGGAAATTACTACGCAGGGTCTTTTATTGTCAATAAAGGCAAGAAGGATGCGAAGGCGATTTTTCTGGAAAACCACAAGATTCTTCGTATTGCCGCTGCGTCAGTCCCTGAATCAATCAGTTTCTCGTGGTCCAACATCCAGGTGAGGGATGTTAATGGCGACGGAATTCCTGACTTCTACGCTGATGGTACGCTCTATCTGAGTACGCCTGAGGGTAATTATAGGTATTTTGATAAATTCAAGCCGGTCGGCTTCTTTGATTTTGACGGCGATGGGCGTGATGAATTGGTTGTGGCATTGGAGGCTGAAAACTACTATTACATAAAATTCACTTCGCACTTTTCATGGTCAACGCCGGTTCAAATAACAAATTCATGTGGCCTCCGGTTTGGGAGGAATAGATTTCTGCGGGGTGATTTTAATAAGGATGGGGCAATTGACTTTGCGCTGGATTGTAATTTAGATGGAATGATTGTCGGCATGAAGAGAGTCGGTCATGATGAAGGCTACGTCTTTAGGGATGACATCATCTATAACTTCGGTCCAAGAGAGTCGTGTTTTGTAGATGATGCTGATCTCGATGGGTATCCTGACATCAATTGTCGTGGCGTCATTCATTGGAATAATTTTAAGCTCCCGGAATATCGTTCATTCAATCTTGCCGCTTCAAAATCCAATACTTCGAGAGTTAAGTCGCTGGGCGCCTATCCATTTGGAGAGATTGGCAGAGTAGTGAGACGAATTGCGAGCCCTCGCTTCGCAAAGTAATTGATCTGATATCGCAACGCCAATATGGCTGCAGGCTTGCAGGGCGAGGCGGTGAGCCCGGCCATGCTCGGCATGGCGGTGGTTCTCGGTGTGGCTGGAGCGCGGCGCTTCGGACGCTGAGGCGTGCTGGGGTTCAGACGAGGTCCAGCGCCCCCAACACCCCGCCCGCCAACACCAGCCAAACCAAGCTGATGCGGGTCTTGAGCGTCAGCAGCACCGTGCCGGCCATCAGGGCCAGGGTGGCGAGCCGGTGTTCGGGCAGGCGCAGATAGGGCTCGGCCAGCAGCCAGCCAGTGGCCAGCATCAGACCCAGGGTCAGCGGCGCCATGCCGGCCGAGAAGGCGCGCACGCCCAGGCTGTCCTTGTTGCGACGCGCCCAGCGCGTGGCGGCCAGCACCAGGGTGGTGGAGGGCAGCATGATGCCGGCCATGGCGGCAAAGGCGCCGCTCAGGCCGGCCACATTCCAGCCCAGCACGGCCACAAACAGGATGTTGGGCCCGGGTGCCGCCTGTGCCAGGGCGATCGAGGAGGTGAACTCGGTGTCGCTGAGCCAGTGTCGCTCACCGACCAGGTAACGGTGCATGTCCGGGGCGGTGCTGATGGCGCCGCCGATCGAGAGCAGGGACAGGGTCAGGAAGTGCAGGAACAGGTCCAGCAGGTCCGCATGCGCAGCGCCCTGCATCATGCGCTGGCGGGCGCCTGTCTCAGGCCGCGCCAGGCGGCCGCCATGCCCAGGCCGCCGAGCAGCAGGACCAGCCAGGGCAGGGGCAGGCGCAGCCACACCACCGCCACCACCGTGGCCACGGCCAGCACAGCCGCGAGCGCGCGGCCCATGGGGTTGCGGCGCACGGCCGGCAGCAGCTTGAAGCCGGTGGCCAAGATCAGGCCGGCGGAGACCGCGCCCATGCCACGCAGTGCATTGCCCACCACAGGATGCTGGGCCACGCTGCCGTAGAGCGCCGCCATGCTCAGCACCAGCAGCGAGGGCAGAACGAACATGCCGGCCAGTGCCGCAAAAGCACCGCGCAGGCCGAAGTAGCGGTCGCCGATCATCAGCGAGAGATTGACCACATTGGGCCCGGGCAGCACCTGGGCGATGGCCAGGGTTTCGACAAACTCTTCCCGGCTCAGCCAGCCAAGGCGCTCCACCAGTTCGCGCTGCGCCACCGCCAGCACGCCGCCAAAACCCTGCAGGGCCAGGCGGTTGAAGGCCAGGTACAGGGCCCAGAGCGAGGCCGGGCGCTGCGGCGCGCTTGCCGCTTCGGGTGCGCTCATCGCAGCACTTTCAGCGCGTCCGGGTTGACGATATTGCTCGGCTCGCTCTTGATGAAGTTCAGGATGTTGTCGAAAGCCGCGTTGAAATACAGCTCGTAGCTGTCCTGCTCAACATAGCCGATGTGCGGCGTGCAGACGGCGTTCTCCAGGCGCAACAGCGGGTGGCCTTGCAGGATGGGCTCGCTTTCGAACACATCGATGGCGGCCATGCCGGGGCGGCCGCGGTTGAGTGCCGAGACCAGGGCGCCGTCGGCCAACAGCTCGGCTCGTGAGGTGTTGACCAGCAGGGCGGTCGGCTTCATGCGGGCCAGGTCTTCGGGCGTGATCATGCCGCGCGTGGCCTCGCACAGGCGCAGATGCAGGCTCAGCACATCGCTGCTGGCGAAAAAGGCCTCGCGGCTTTCGGCGGCGATCAGGCCGTCGCTCTGGGCGCGCAGGCGCGATGCCTCGCTGCCCCAGACCTGCACCTGCATGCCAAACGCGCGGCCGTAGCCGGCCAACAATTGGCCGATCTTGCCGTAGCCCCAGATGCCTAAGGTCTTGCCTCGCAAGACCATGCCGACGCCGAAATTGGGCGGCATGGACGCGGCCTTGAGCCCGGCTTGCTGCCAGGCGCCATGCTTGAGGTTGCCGATGTACTGCGGCAGGCGGCGCATGGCGGCCATGATGAGCGCCCAGCTCAACTCGGCCGGCGCCACCGGCGAGCCCACGCCTTCTGCCACGGCGATGCCCAGCCGGGTGCAGGCCTCGATGTCGATGTGGTTGCCGACGCGACCGGTCTGGGCAATGAGCTTGAGCTTGGGCAGCTTTTCCAGCAGCTGGCGGGGGAACTGGGTGCGTTCTCGGATCAGCACCAGCACCTCGGCGTCACGCAGCCGTATCGACAGCTGGCCGATGCCTTTCACCGTGTTGGTGAAGACCTTGGCATTGAGGTGTTCCAGCTTGGCCGCGCAGTGCAGCTTGCGCACCGCGTCCTGATAGTCGTCGAGGATGATGATGTTCATGCGTGAGGGCTATTTTGCACTCTGCCGCAAGAGCTGCCGTGCCGGCAGCCGGTTCAGGGGCGTCGGCGCTCGGGATAGACCCGCTGGGAGGCCAGTTGTATGCGTGTGCAATGGGCCAGACCGTTGTCACCCTGTCGGGACAGCGCCGCGAGCAGGCTGCTGCGCAGCAGCCAGAGTTCGGACGGCTCGCTGGACTGTCGCACCAGGGTCTGCAGATGCAAGCCGGTGACCCCGCTCACGGTGGCCGCGGCTTGCATGAAGCAGAGCTTGAGTTCGACGAAGTTGCGGCGCACGGCGATGCGGCTGCTGACGGCCGGCGAAGCGAGGGTGTCGTTCATGGCGTTGCGGGCTCTAGTGGCGGGGCTGTGCCGTGGCGACAGCATCGGTGCGCAGGCCGGCCTGGCCTTGGAAGACCGGCCGCAGTGCTTGGAGGCGCAGTTCGGCCTCGGCTTGCGAGAAGCTGCGCGCCACTTCGGTGTAAAGCCAGGTCCGCAGATGCCAGAGGTCGCGCAGGCTGCGGCTGCGCCGGATGCTGCGTTGCAGCTCGGCGACGCGCTCGCTGTCCAGCCCGCGCAAGCAGGCCTCGAATTCCGCCCGAGCTGCCGGCATGTTGTCGCTGCGTTGGTGCGGTGGCGGGCCGGCCGCGCCCCAAGGGTCGGCCTCGCCCGGCATCCAGCGCAGGATGCTTTGCCAGATCGTGTCCACGGCTTGCCCGCTGCGCCCGGAGGCCATTTGGCTGCTGTCACCGCCGCTGGCTGGCAGGCGATGCAGGGACGCGGCGCGTCGTCTGGCCCAACGGCTCAGAATGTCATTCAACATTTGATGTGGTGTTGTTGTTCATTCGACGGTCGGGTTCGGCCGCCTCCCCCTCCTACAGGGTGAAGTGATTCTGATCAGTCGGCCACCGGCATGAAGCCTGGAAATGGCCGGCCAAGACCGAGCAAATCCTGCGCGGAGCTCTTGGCGGGCGCACTGCGCCCAGAAGGGCTGCGCCCCGGCGCAGCGGCCCCGCCATGGTTCGAATAGGCGAGGCTTTCCCGCCCTAATCGACCCGCCTTTCAGGGCCTTGCGCTCCTACCATCGAGTCTCAGCGACCGGTCTGATGGCCCTGGGGCCGGCTGAGCTTCTGCCCGCGTCTGCGTTCGGGGTTCAGCGCCAGGGCTTTGGTACCGAGCGCCGCTTGCACCACCTTTGCGCCGTCACCGCGGCCACCCTTGCCATGGACCTTTCCACACCGCCCGCCACCCGCCCCAAGGCCGCCATGAATGATGTCGAGCAATTGCTGAGCCGGGCCCGCTCCGGGCAGATGGAACTGGCGGAACTGATGGATCGCACCGGCGCCTTGCAGCAGGCGGGCCAGCTGGAGGCGGCGGCTCTGGTCTACCAGAACTGGATCGCCAGCACGCCTTCGCCCATGCGCCATGTCGCCTGCTACAACTGGGGTACCTTGCTGGGCAATCTGCAGCAGCACGCGGCAGCCGAAAACGCCTACCGCCTGGCTCTGAGTCAGAACGAGGGCTTCACGCAGGCCCGCTTGAACCTGGGTCATCAGCTCGAACACCTGGGCCGCATCGACGAAGCGCTGGCCGAGTGGCAGCGCGTCGCCGCCGATGACAGCTTGCTCAGCAAGGGCCCGGAATCGCTGGACTTGCTGCTCCATGCCCTGAACAACAGCGCCCGCATGCTGGAAACGCACAAGCGCTACGGCGAGTCGCAGGCCCTGATGCGGCGCAGCCTGGAGCTCAAGCCCAGCCAGGGCTCGGTGGTTCAGCACTATGTGCACATCCGCCAGAAGCAATGCGACTGGCCGGTCTACCAGACCGTGGGCGAGCTGACGCAGAACCAGTTGCTGGTCGGTACCTCATTGCTGGCCATGCTCAGCGCCAGCGATGACCCGGCGCTGCAGCTGATGGTGGCGCAGCGCTTTGTCCACGAGAAGGTGCTGAACTACAAGGGCCGGCCCCTGCATGAGCTGGCCAGCGAGCGCAAACCGCGCAGCGGCCGCATCAAGATTGGCTATCTCTCGGGCGACCTCTGCATGCATGCGGTGGGCCTGATGACGGCCGAGCTCTATGGCCTGCATGACCGTGAGCGCTTCGAGACCCATGCCTTCTGCTGGAGCCGCGACGACGGGACGGCGCTGCGCGCGCGCATCCTGCAGGGCTTTGATCACCATGTGCGTCTGGCCGGCGTCGACGACCACACGGCTGCCCGGCTGATTGCCGAAGCCGGCATCGATGTGCTGATCGACCTGCAAGGCCTCACCAATGGCGCCCGGCCCAATATCCTGGCCTACCGTCCGGCGCCGATTCAGGCCTGCTGGATGGGCTTGCCCGCCACCTCGGCCCTGCCGGGCGTGGACTGGATGATCGCCGACCGTTTCGTCATGCCCGAGGACTATCTGCCCTACTGCACCGAGCGGCCCATCTACCTCGACCACTGCTACCAGATCAGCGACCGCCAACGTCAGGTCGGCGCCGAGCCGACCCGCGCCCAGTACCAGTTGCCCGAGGACAAGTTCGTCTTCTGCAGCTTCAACAACAACCACAAGTTCAGCGAAGAAATGTTCAGCTGCTGGATGCGCATCCTGCAGCAGGTGCCGGACAGCGTGTTCTGGCTGCTCGCCGACAACGAGTGGGCCCATGACAATATGCTCAAGGTCGCCGCCGCCCACGGTGTCGCGGCCGAGCGCCTGATCTTCGCGCCCCGGGTGGCGCCGCCCGAGTATCTGGCCCGCTTCGTGTTGGCCGATCTGGTGCTGGATACCTTCCCCTACAACGCCGGCACCACGGCCAGCGATTGCCTGTGGATGGGTACGCCCATGCTGACCCGTTCCGGCCGCACCTACATCTCGCGCATGGCCGGCAGCCTGCTCAGCAATGTCGGGCTACCGGACCTTGTCACCTATTCCCTGGCTGAATATGAGCAGCGGGCGGTCCAAATCGGCCAAAATCCGGCGAGAGCGCAGTCTTACAAGCGCTTTTTGCGCGAGCAGGGGCGGCAGTCCAAGTTGTTCGACATTCCCGGCCTGGTGCGGGATCTCGAAAGCAAGCTGGAAGCCATGGCCCTGTCGCAGCGAGAACGCGATGTGCGTTGACCGCTGCGACCCCGTTCGCGCTGAAGGACTCACGTGACTCAGCGACACGACCCCTTCTTTGACGGCGGCAAGCCAGCGGCGCAGCCCGGCATCTACCTGGCTGCCGATCGCACGGCCGCGCCTGCGCAAGCCCAGGTGGCGGATGAGGGCTGGCAGGCCGAGGCCGGCTCCGACATCGGCAATCCCTTGCTCCATGCCTTGGTCTGGATGACCCAGCATTTTGGCCGCGCGCGCTCGGCCGAGTCGCTCTGCGCCGGCAGCCACTTTGAAGGCGCGCTGAGCCCCGACCAGGCCCTGCGCCTGATGCGCGAGGCCGGCTACAGCGCGGGCCTGGCGCGCAAGAAGATCGAGGAAGTCAGTCCCTTGCTGCTGCCCGCGGTGATGCTGCTCAATGGCGGCGACGCCTGCGTGCTGGTGCGACGTCTGGAGCCGGCCAGCGAAGGCGCCGAGGTCCACTACGAGGTCGTGTTCCCGGGCGCGGACGCCAATGTCTGCACCGCCACGGCCAGCGAACTCGAGGCCGAGTACAGCGGCTTCCTGATGCTGCTGACCCTGCCCGAAACCTCGCAGGCGAGCAACCGCGGCGAGCCGCTGCTGCGCACCGACGGCAGCCATTGGCTCTGGGGCACGCTCAAGCGCTTCATTCCCTACTACCGCGCCGCCATGGTGGCGGCTCTGCTCAGCAATGTGCTGATGATGGTGACCGGCCTGGTCACCACCGTCATCTACGACAAGGTCATTCCCAACCAGTCCTTCGTCACCTTGTGGACCCTGGCCCTGGGTGCCGGCCTGGCCGTGATCTTCGACCTCTGCGCGCGCCAGCTGCGCACCCATGTCATCGACATTGCCGGCCGCAAGGCCGACCTCATCATCGGTTCCAAGCTGTTCCGCCAGACCCTGGGCGTGCGCATGGAGCACAAGCCGGCCTCGGCCGGCTCCTATGCCAGCACGATTTCGCAGATCGAGGTGGTGCGGGAGTTCTTTGCTTCGGCCAGCGTCACCGTGGTGACCGATCTGCCCTTCATCGCCTTGTTCGTGCTGATGGCTTTTCTGGTCGGCGGGCCGCTGGGCTGGGTTCTGGTCGGCGCGATACCCCTGACCCTGGCCCTGACCTTTGCGATCAAGAGCCAGATGCGCAATGCCGTGCGCAGCCACATGAACGAAACGGCCGATCTGCAAGGCACTCTGGTCGAGGCCATCGAGGGGCTGGAGGATCTCAAGACCTCGGGCGCTGAAGGCCGCTTTGTGCAGCGCTACGAGACCAGCACAGCGATCGCCGCTGATGCCGCCATGCGCAGCCGTGGTCTGAACAGTTTGAGCAGCAATGTCGCCATGAGCATGCAGCAGGTCATCACCCTGGTGATGCTGGTCTGGGGCGTCTATCTGATCGAGGACGGCAGCATCACGGCCGGTGCCTTGATGGGCGCCATCATGTTTGCCAGCCGCGCTATGGCGCCGCTCAACAGCGTGGTCAGCCTGGCCTCGCGCTATCAAAGCGCCCAAGCGGCCTTCATCGCCCTCAATCAACTGATGGCCCGCCCGACCGAGCGCGATGCCAGCCGCAACTATGTGCCGCTGTCCCGCGTCTCGGGCAGCATGGGCTTGCACGATGTCAGCTTTTCTTATCCCATGGAAGGCGAGGGCAGTGCGCCCAAGGTCTTGCGCGCGGTCAGCCTGCGTTTGGCCGCGGGCGAGCGTGTTGCGGTGCTGGGCCGCATCGGCAGCGGCAAGTCCACGGTCTTGCGCATGCTGGCCGGCCTCTACCTGCCGACCGAGGGCATGGTCGAGGTGGACGGCATCGACTTGCGCCAGGTCGACCCGGCCGAGTTCCGCGCCCGCGTCGGCTTTGTTTCGCAGGACCCGCGCCTCTTTCATGGCAGCCTTCGGGACAACGTCCTGATGGGCCGCGCCCATATCGACGCCAGCCGCTTGGTCGAGGTGGCACGCCTGACCGGCCTGGACCGTGTCGTCGCCAACCACCCCATGGGCTGGGACTTGCCGGTCGGCGAAATGGGCAATCTGTTGTCGGGTGGCCAGCGTCAGCTGGTGGCCCTGGCGCGCAGCCTGGTGACCAAGCCGCAGATTCTCTTGATGGACGAGCCGACCAGCTCCATGGATGCCCAGTCCGAGGTGGCCTTTTTGCGCCAGCTCCGTGATGCGGCCGGTGCTTGCACCTTGGTGGTGGTCACGCACCGTCCGGCCGTGCTGGAGCTGGTGACCCGCATCATGGTCATGGACTCGGGCCGCCTGGTCATGGACGGCCCGCGCGACCAGGTCTTGGCGGCGCTGTCCGGCGTGCGCCCGAGCCAGCCGGCGGCGGGCGATGCGTCGAATCTGCATCTGCATCCGGCGGCCCAGCCCGTGCAGCGCTCCGCCTCAGTTTGAGGCCGCGCCTGTGCAGGCAGCAGTCGGCGCCACGATGAACAAGAAGCAAATGATGGGGATGGGACGGAATTCATGAGCGTCGGTCAAAGCGACAAGGCATTTCTGAGCAGCTTGGCGGCCGCGCAGGTCGATGAACCCTTGCCGCGCGTCACTTGGGCGCTCTATCTGTTGCTGGCGGCCCTGGTCACGGCCGTGGTCTGGGCGGCCTTCACCGAGGTCGATCAGCTCAGCCGCAGCGACGGCGTGATCGTGCCCGATGGGCGCGAGCAGGTGATCGCCAGCGCCGAAGTCGGCATCCTGCGGGAACTGCTGGTGCGCGAAGGCGACCGGGTGGAGAAAGACCAGGTCTTGGCCAAGCTGGACCCGACCCGGGTCGAGGCGCAGCAGAACGAGGGTCAGGTCAAGCGCCTGGCCGCTCGCGCCACCGTGGCCCGCCTGACGGCCGAGGCCACCAGCAAGCCGCTGCAGTTTGCCGCCGAGCTCAATGCTGTGCCGGCCATCGTCGCCGCTGAGGCCGCGGCCTATGCTGCCCGCCAGCGTCTGCTCGATGAGGCCGTGGCCAGCATCGAGCGCAGCATCGGCATGTTGGGCCGCGAGCTCAAGGTGTCGCAAGACATGGCGGCCAAGGGGCTGATGTCCAATGTCGAGGTCATGCACCTGTCGCGTCAGGTCAATGAGCTGCAGCAGCAGCGCAGCGAGCGCATCAGCCGCTTCCGCCAGGAGGCCAGCTCCGAGTTGGTGCGCCTGCAGAACGAGCTGGCCATGCAGGACGAGCAGATGGTGGTGCGCGACGACGCCCTGAAGCGCACCGTGCTGACCTCGCCGGTGCGCGGCATGGTCAAGAACATCCGCGCCAACACCGTCGGCGGCGTCATCACGACCGGTTCGCCCATCATGGAGATCGTGCCCCTGACCGATGCGGTGCTGATCGAGACCAAGATCAAGCCGGCCGAGGTCGGCTATCTGGCCGTGGGCATGCCAGCCAAGATCAAGCTGCAAGGCTTTGACTACAACGTCTATGGCGGCCTGGAAGGCAGGGTCGAGTACATCAGCCCCGACGCCCTGGGCGAGGCCGACAAGACCGGCGCCGGCCGTTACTACCGGGCCCTGGTCCGCTCCGAACGCAACAATCTTCGCTACAAGGGCGAGACCGTGGCGGTGATTCCCGGCATGAACGCCACGGTCGAGATCAAGACCGGCGAACGCTCCGTGCTCAGCTTCCTGCTGCGCCCGGTGCTCAAGACCCGTGAAGCCCTGAGCGAACGCTGAGTTAGGCGTTTGATTTGCCCAGGCTAAGGGCTGTTGTTCCGGGCTTCGCTCGGCGCTCAAACTGGTCAAGTACGGTTCATGTGGACCGATAACTTCCGGGGCGAAAAAACGGCGCGCAAGGCAGCACCTTTGCACGCCATGCTGCAGCACCTGCCCCTGCTGCTGGGCTTGTTCTGCCTGATGCCTCCAGCTAGCGCCGTGGCGCAGACGCGCGCCAAGGCGACCGCCGCTGCAGCCGCCAGCAAGGGCGCAGCCAAGGCCGCCCCGGCGCCCGCCGCCGAGCGCAGCCCCACGCAGAGCCAATGTGGCGAGGAAGACGCCTTGCCGTCCAGCTCGGGGCGCGACACCCAGATGCTCGATTCCAGTGCCATCGATCCGCGCAGCCAGCTGCAGGAGCTGGTGGACCGGGCCTTGCAGCGCAGCCAATCACTGGGCGCGGCCACCTTGCTGGCTCAGGCCGCGCATGCCGAATGGCAGGAAGCGCGCGCGGCCCGCTTGCCCCAGATCAACTTGGGAGGGTCGCTCAACCACGTCGGGCTGAAGTCCGACAACCGGCCCTTGGAGCATGGCATGCAGGGCCGCGCTATCCTCAGCATCAGTGCACCCCTCTATGACTTCGGCCGCACGGCGCAGCTGGCCAACTGGCGCAGCCAGCTGGCCGAATCGGCCCGGCTGGGGCTGGCCAGCGCCGAGCAGCAGCTGGCCTTGCAGACCGTTGCCTTGGCCATGGACCGCAGCCGCTATCAGCTGCAAGCCCAGGTCTATGCGCAATACGTGCGCAAGATGGGCTGCTTGGTAGAGGCCCTGGACACCATCGTCAAGGCGGACCGAGGCCGTGCCAGCGAATTGGTGCAGGCGACCAAGAACAAGCAGCAGGCCGAGCTGGCCGTGCAGCAGACCGATTCGGCACTGGCCCAGGTGGAGACGCAGCTGCGTCGCTTCGTCGGCGATCAGCTGCCGCGCAGTGCGGTCTATTCCGCCTTGCTGATTCAGGTGCCCGATTTGTCCGAGATGCAGCGCGATGTGGCTTTGTCTCCCGAAGTGGGCCAGCTCGACGCGCAGGCCAAGGCGCAGGCCAGCTATGCCGAGTCGGTCGCTGCGGGCTACAAGCCGCAGATCAACGTCATCGGCACCAGCACGGCCATGGTCGGGATGAGCAAGGGCGGTGATTGGTCGGCCGGGCTCAGCGTGTCGATGCCGCTCTACAACGCCACGGCCGAGCCGGCCATCAGTGCGGCGCGCAAGCGGGCGCAGGCGGCGGTTCTGCAGCGCGAGGATGGCATCGAGGCGCGCCGTTACCGAATCGCCGACATCCATGAATCCGCGGTCTCGTCCTTCGACCGGGCGCGCCGTATTGTCGACATCCTTCGCAACAGCGACCGCCTGCGCGCCTCCACCTTGCAACAGTGGCAGCAGCTCGGCCGCCGCTCGCTGTTCGACGTGATGGGCAGCGAGGCGGACTACTTCTCCTTGCGGGTCGCCCATGTCAACGCCTTGTTCGACGGCCAGCAGGCGGTTGCCATGATGTGGTCCATGGGGCGTGGCGTGCTCACGCCGATCCGCTGAGCCGCGCTGCCCTCGTTCCTTACCCCTAGGCTTTGCTGACTGCTGAACCATGACGACGACTGCTGCCCGCCCACGCCTGGTCATCTACACCGTGCTGACCGGTTCCAAGGAGCCGCTGGGTGACCCGCTGGCCGGCATGCCGCCTGGTCTGCGCCAGGACAGCGACCTGGAGATCGGCTTCGTCTGCTTCACCGACAACCGTGCCTTGCGATCCGAGGTCTGGCAGTTCCGCTACATCGACGACATCCCTTTGCCGGCCGAGAAGCTCTCGCGTCGACCCAAGGCCTTGCCGCATGAGTATCTGCAGGACTGGGACTACAGCCTCTACGTCGACAACATCGTCGTCTTCAAACGTCTGCCCCAGCAGCGCGATCTGGCCCTCGATGCGCCCGAGTTCGCCGCCGGCAGCCCCGTCTTTCGCACCTTCCCGCACACCACCCGCAGCAACCCGCAGCAGGAGGCCGAGGCCATCATCCAGCTCGGCTACGAGAGCGCTGAGCGCATCTGTGGTCAGCTTGATTTCTACGCTGGCAAGAAAGCTCTGGCCGAGATCACGCCGCTGAGCACCTGCACGGTGATCCTGCGCCAGCACATGCACCCGACCCTGATCCGCTTCGGCCAAACCTGGTGGGAGCAGATCCTCAACTTCTGCAAGCGCGACCAGATGTCCTTCGACTTCGCGCGCCAGTGGAGCGGGGCGCAGATCCGCTACTTTGCCGGCCTCAAGCATGACAACGACTTGATTCAGAACTCGGCCAATATCAGCCCCAACCGAGTTCACGCCAACTTCGATGCCGTGCGCTATGCCTGGCAGCATCGCAGCGATGCGGCCGCGCAGAAGGATCCGCGTCAGCATTACCTCGATCATGGTCGGCATGAGGGCAAGCAGTTCAGCGCGCCTCTGGAGCTGCTGGAATTCCTGTGCCACCGCCATGGCTCCAGCCTCGGTTCGCGAATCGCGCCGCGCCGGCAGATGGCCAGCGCTTTGCAGCAGCTGCTGCAGCCGCGCCGCCAGGCTGGCGGTCGGCTCTTGCTGGTCCAGGTGGCGGCCGCCGGGCCGCTGGCCTTCGATGCCGAGGAGCGAGCCCGTGCCGAAGCCGCGCTGTGCGCTTTTCTGCCGGCCCATCGCGGCACGCGTATCGACTTGACCGAGGCCCAGTTGGCCGGCGGCCAGCTGGCCTTCCGGCCCGAGGACGGTGGCTTTGACCTGGTTCTGGTGATCGGCGCGCCGGGTGCGTCCCTGCACGCCGTCCACACCTTGGTGGCCGGCGCGCTCTTGCCGATCGGCCTGCTGTGCCTGCTGGGCAGCGAGAGCTGCGAACTGTCCGAGGTGGCGGCCGTGGAGGCGGCGCTGACGGCGCGCCTGGGCGGCACCGGCCGCTGCCGGGCCCAGCTCCATGGCACGCAGCATGACGGCGCCACCGAGGCCCTGGCCAATGGCTTGCTGGCCTTTTCCTGGGCGCCCTCGGCGGCCGGCCCGGCCCTGGCGAAGAGCTGAGCGTCTTTCCCTTTGTTGTTCCGGGCGCCAGCCTTGGCGCCAAGGCTTACAGTGCGGACAGCAGGGCGCCTCGAGCCCTGCGTCCAGTGAGTGCCTTGCTGCTCGCTTCCACTGATTTCCACCACAGCTAGATCCGCATGCGCGTCAACGTTCTCAGTTATGAGCCGGCCGGTGGCTGGATTCTTTACGACTACGCCGCCCGCCTGGCCGCCGCGCTGGCGCCCCATGTGCAGGAGGCGGTGGTCGGCTTTTCGCAGATGCCTGGTTTTGATGTCACCCTGCATGTCAATTACGCCTGTCTGCGCCAGGTCCAGGTGCCAGGCCTGCACTGCACCATGGTGACCCATATCGACACGCCGGAGAAGTTTGGGCTGGTGCAGGCTCAGGCGCGCGCTGGCATCTGGGGTTTGTGCATGTCCGAGGAAACCAGCCGACGGCTCAGCACCCTCACCGGCGAGCCCCGATTTGCGAACTTCGCACCACCGGCCATGCTGCCGGGTGAGCGGACCCGGCGTACCGTGATGGTCTCGGGCCGCCTGTATGAAGACGGCCGCAAGAACGAGGCCTGGGTGTCTGATTTCGCCCGGGCCTTCCGACCTGGCGATCTGCTGCTGCGTGTGATGGGCTCCGGCTGGGAGGCTCGGCTGGCCGAGCTGATCGCCGAGGGCTATCAGGTCGAACACCAGCCGCAGTTCGAGCGCGGCCGCTATATCGACTGGCTGCGCAGCAGCGACTACCTCCTCTACACCGGCAACGATGAGGGCGCGCTTTCCACCCTGGATGCCTTGCTCTACGGCGTCACGCCCATCGTCACCGCACAGGGCTACCACTTGGAGCAAGAGGGCGACATCATCACCTACGCCACCCACGAACAGTTGCTCACGGTTGCCCGCGGCCTGCAACGTGAGCTGGACGAGATCCACGCGCGCCGTCAGCGCCTCAGCGATTGGGACGGCTTCGCGCGTCGCCATGTGCAGCTGTGGCAAGGTTTGCTTGCTGCGCCGGCAGCCCCTGTCGATCAGGCTGCTGCGGTTCAGACTGTCCCTGCGGCCGCCTGAGCCCTGGCCTCCCATGAAGCCGAGTCCCACCATGCTTCCCAGTCTGGAATCGATCGAGCACCAAGGCCTGAACCTGGCCTTGATCCTGCGACACCACCACCGCCAGGACGGCATCACCTTCTTCACCGGCGACGACAGCACCCAGCAGCTGGGCTATATGCATCGACCTCAGGGTTATGTGATTGCGCCTCATGTGCACCTGCCGGTGCCGCGCCAGGTGCAGTTCACCCAAGAGGTGCTGTTCATCAAGAGCGGCCGGGTGCGTGTGGACTTCTACAGCCCTGAGCAGCAGTACCTGCGATCGGCGGTGCTGGAGGCCGGCGATGTGGTCTTGCTCGCCCAGGGTGGGCATGGCTTTGAGATGCTGGAGGCGGCCGAGATCATCGAGGTCAAGCAAGGCCCATATGCCGGTGATCGCGACAAGCTGCGCTTTTCTCCTGTTTCCGCCTCTGAGCTAAGAATCGCCGAAATTCCCTCTGCCGCCGCTGCGGCGGCCACGACCCAAGGAGCCGATCTGTGATCGCTGTCAATGAACCCCTGCTCGACGGCAACGAGCGTAAATACCTGCTGCAAGCCATCGACAGCGGCTGGATCTCATCCGAAGGGCCCTTCATCACCGAGTTTGAAACTGCGTTTGCCGCGCGTGTACAACGCCAGCATGCGATCGCTGTCAGCAATGGTTCGGTGGCACTCGATGCGGCCGTGGTGGCGCTCGGTATCGGCCCCGGCGACGAGGTGATTCTGCCCAGCTTCACGATCATCTCCTGCGCTGCGGCCATCGTGCGCGCCGGTGCCACGCCGGTGGTGGTCGACTGCGATCCGCTGACCTTCAATATGAGCGCAGCGGCGGTGGCCGCCTGCATCACGCCTCGCACCAAGGCGGTGATGGTGGTCCACCTCTACGGCCTGCCCGTCGATATGGACCCCTTGCTGGAATTGGTCCAGCGCCACGGCCTCAAGCTGATCGAGGATGCTGCCGAAATGCATGGCCAGACTTACAAGGGCCGGCCCTGTGGCAGCTTTGGTGACATCTCCACCTTCAGCTTCTACCCGAACAAGCACATCACCACGGGCGAGGGCGGCATGATCGTCTGCAACAGCCCTGAGCTGGCCGCCCATTGCCGCAGCCTGCGCAACCTCTGCTTCAAACCCGAACAGCGCTTTGTCCATGAGGAGCTGGGCTGGAATATGCGCATGACCAATCTGCAAGCCGCCCTGGGCCTGGCCCAGCTTGAGCGCCTGGACGAGTTCGTGGCGCGCAAACGCCGCATGGGTCAGCGCTACACCGAGCTGCTGGCCGGCACGCCGGGCCTTCAGCTGCCCGTGGCCCAGACCGCCGAGGCCGACAACATCTACTGGGTCTACCCCCTGGTGCTCGACGATGCGGTGCCGCTCGATGCCAAGGCCATGATGAAGGCTTTGGGTGAGCGGGGCATCGGCACGCGGCCCTTCTTCTGGCCCATGCATGAACAGCCGGTCTTTCGCAAGATGGGGCTCATGGCCGGCGAGTCGCACCCGGTGTCCGAGCGCATCGCCCGGCGCGGCTTCTATATTCCCAGCGGCCTGGCCTTGAGCGAGGAGCAGATGGTGGCCTCGGCGCAGGCGGTGCGTGAGGTGATGGAACAGGCCATGAGTGCCACCCAGGAGCATGCCCATGTCCAGCACGCCTGAGGCTGCGGCCGTGTCCGCCGACGCGCGTTTTGCGCTCTACACCCGCTACTACGACCTGCTCTACGCCGACAAGGACTATGCAGCCGAGGCCGCCTATGTGGCCGGTCTGATTCGCCAGCGCCGGCCACAGGCCCGCCGGATTCTGGAGTTGGGCTGTGGCACCGGTGCCCATGCCGAGCATCTGGCTCGCCTGGGTTTCACGGTGCACGGCACCGATCTCAGCGACAGCATGCTGGCCCGCGCCGAGGCGCGTCGAGCGGCTTTGCCCCAGGAGCTGTCCGAACGCCTGAGCTTCGGACCCGGCGATGCCCGCGAGGTGCGCGTGGGGCAGGGCGGCGGTGCCGATTTCGACGCGGTCATCACCCTGTTCCATGTCATGAGCTACCAGACCAGCAATGCCGACTTGCAAGCCGCGCATGAGACCGCCGCCTGGCATCTGGCACCCGGCGGTGTGTTCGTGCACGACCATTGGTACGGCCCGGCCGTGCTCAGCCAGCAACCGCAGACGCGCGTGCGCCGTCTCGGCGATGCGCAGATGAGCGTCACCCGCCTGGCCGAGCCGGTGATGCACTGGTCGCGCAATGTCTGCGACGTCAACTACACCATGCTGGTCGAGCCCGCGGACGGCAGCCCCATGCAGCAGTTCCATGAAACCCACCCCATGCGCTATTTGTTTGCGCCCGAGTTGGAAATGATCGAAGGCGCGCGCTGGCGCGATGCGCAGCACCTGGCTTGGCTGGAGCAAGGCCAGCCGGACGCCCGCCACTGGGCCGCGGTGCGGGTTCTGAGCCTGGCCTGAAGTTCATGGCTCGCCCCATGAAGAAAGCCGCCCGAGGGCGGCTTCTTTGATGGCGCTGCGGCCGCCTATTCGTGGTGGTCGTAGGCGTTGAAGCCGGCCAGCTTGACCAGGCTGTCCCGCTTGGCGGCCGTGTAGTCGCTCTGCACCATTTCCTTGACCATCTCTGCAAACGTGATCTGTGGCTGCCAGCCGAGCTTGTCTCGCGCCTTGCTGGCGTCGCCGAGCAGGGTCTCCACCTCGGTGGGGCGGAAGTAGCCGGGGTCCACACGCACGATCACATCGCCGGGCTTGCAGCGCGGCGGCAGATTGCGGGTCAGCTCGGTCTTGGCCACGGCCGTCACCACGCCGACCTCGTCCACGCCCTGGCCCTGGAACTCAATCGTCAGGCCCAGTTCGGCGCCGGCGCGCTGGACGAAATCGCGCACGCTGTGCTGCACGCCGGTGGCGACGACGAAGTCCTCGGCCACCTCTTGCTGCAGCATCAGCCATTGCATATGGACATAGTCCTTGGCATGGCCCCAGTCGCGCAGGGCACTCAAATTGCCCAGGTAGAGACAGTTCTGCGTGCCGATGGCGATGCGGGCGATGGCTCGGCTGATCTTGCGGGTGACGAAGGTCTCGCCGCGCACCGGGCTTTCGTGGTTGAACAGGATGCCGTTGCAGGCATACATGCCGTAGGCCTCGCGGTAATTGACCGTGATCCAGTAGGCGTAGAGCTTGGCCACGGCATAGGGGCTGCGCGGGTAGAAGGGCGTGCTTTCGCGCTGCGGGGTCTCCTGCACCAGGCCGTAAAGCTCGGAGGTGCTGGCCTGGTAGAAACGGGTCTTTTTCTCCAGCCCTAGGATGCGGATGGCCTCCAGCAAACGCAGGGTGCCGATGCCATCGACATCGGCCGTGTACTCGGGTTGCTCGAAGCTGACGCCCACATGGCTCATGGCGCCCAGGTTGTAGATCTCGTCAGGCTGCACCTGTTGGACGATGCGGATCAGATTGGTGCTGTCGGACAGGTCGCCGTAGTGCAGTTGCAGACGCGGGTCGGGTTCATGCGGATCCTGGTACAGATGGTCGACACGGTCGGTGTTGAACATGCTGGAGCGGCGCTTGATGCCGTGGACCTTGTAGCCCTTGTCCAGCAGCAGCTCGGCCAGGTAGGCGCCGTCCTGGCCTGTCACGCCGGTGATCAGTGCGGTTTTGCTCATGAATGTCCCTTGCTGTACATGCGCTGAAGAATAGGGCCTGTCCGGTCGCCCAGATCCTGCGAACAGTCCCCGGCAGCGGCCTCAATTCCCCGCTAGGCTGGCCGATACCGCCGGCCGCACGAGTTGTGCCGTAATTCTCGCCTTCAACGGTGCATTGGCCCGGCCGCGATCGGCTATCTTTGCTCCGGTCGAGGGTGCGGCTTGTGCGGCACCCGGTTTTCCAGGAACAGCAGCGAGCCCCCTCTATGCCCAGCCACAGCGCCCCGCCGCCCGCGGACTTCCGCAAACTGCTCGATGTCTATGTGCATCCGCAGGCCCTGGTCGAATCGCAACAGATCGGCGCCGGCAGCCGGGTCTGGGCCTTCAGCCATGTCCTGCCCGGTGCGCGCATCGGTTGCGATGCCAATATCTGCGACCATGTCTTCATCGAGAACGATGTCGTGGTCGGCGACCGGGTCACCGTCAAATGCGGTGTGCAGCTCTGGGACGGCGTGCGCATCGAGGACGATGTCTTCATCGGCCCCAATGTCACCTTCTCCAACGACGCCTTCCCGCGCAGCAAGCAGCGGCCCGAGCGCTTCGTGCAGACCCTGGTGCGCAAGGGCGCCAGCATTGGCTCCAACGCCACCATCCGTCCCGGCCTGACCATCGGTGCCAATGCCTTGGTCAGCGACGGCGCGGTGGTCACCCGCGATGTGCCGCCGAACGCCATCGTCGCCGGCAACCCCGCCCACATCACCGGTTACGCCAACACACCGCATCTCGACCTGCCGGGCCAGACCGTGGCGGCCGGGCCGGCCGCGGCGGCGGCCGAGCTGCCGCGCCTGAACGTGGCCCGTGCCACCTTGCACCGCCTGCCCAAGATCGTGGACATGCGCGGCGCCTTGACCTTTGGCGAGATCGGCGCCCATCTGCCCTTCACGCCGCAGCGCTTCTTCATGGTCTACGACGTGCCCAGCCGCGAGGTGCGGGGCGAGCACGCGCACCGGGCCTGCCACCAGTTCCTGGTCTGCGTCAAAGGCTCGGTAGGGCTGGTGGTGGACGACGGCGCCGGGCAGCGCGACGAAATCCTGCTCGACAGCGCCCGCCTGGGCCTGCACATCCCGCCCATGGTCTGGGGCATCCAATACCAGTTTTCGGCCGATGCCGTGCTGCTGGTGCTGGCTTCGGACACCTATGCCGCGGACGACTACATCCGCAACTACGACGAATTCCTGGCTGCCGTGGCGGCCGGCGCGGGAGGGCAGGTATGAGTGGCGCTGAAATCACGGTTCCCTTTTTGAACCTGCAGCCGGCCTACCGTGAAGCCCAGGCCGATATCGACGCGGCCCTCTTGCGCGTGGCCGGCAGCGGCTGGTTCCTGCTCGGCCAGGAGTTGCAGACCTTCGAGCGTGCTTATGCGGAGTTCTGCGGCAGCGCGCATTGCGCCGGTGTGGCCAACGGCCTCGATGCGCTGACCCTGAGCCTGCGCGCACTTGGCGTGGGCGAGGGCGATGAGGTGATCGTGCCCTCGAACACCTATGTGGCGACCTGGCTGGCCGTCAGCCAGTGCGGCGCCCGCCCGGTGCCGGTGGAGCCCGATCCGCGCAGCTACAACATGGACCCGGCCCGCATCGAGGCAGCCATCACGCCGCGCAGCAAGGTCATCCTGCCCGTCCATCTTTACGGCCTTCCGGCCGAGATGGACGCCATCCAAGCCCTGGCGCAGCGCCATGGGCTCAAGGTGCTGGATGACTGCGCGCAAGCCCACGCAGCCCGCTACCGCGGCCGGCCCGTGGGCAGCTTGGCCGACATCTCGGCCTGGAGCTATTACCCAGGCAAGAACCTCGGCGCCATGGGCGATGGCGGCGGCGTCACCTGCAGCAGCCCTGAGCTTGATGCCCAGGTTCGGGTGTTGCGCAACTACGGCTCCCGAGTCAAGTACCACAACGAGGTCAAAGGTATCAACTCGCGCCTGGACGAGATCCAGGCTGCCGTGCTGGCCGCCAAGCTGCCTCATCTGCGGGCGGCCACCGAGGCGCGTCGCCGCATTGCCGCCCAGCTCCTCGATGGCCTGGCCGGCCTGCCACTGCAGCTGCCGATCGAACCCGAGGGCTTCGAATCGGCCTGGCATTTGTTCGTGGTCCGCCACGAGGCGCGTGATCGTCTTCAGGCCGACTTGCAGGCCCAAGGCATCGGCACCCTGATCCACTACCCGGTGCCGCCGCATCTGCAGCCTGCCTATGCCGAGCTGGGCTATGGCCCCGGTGACTTCCCCGTCGCCGAAGCCATCCACAGCCAGGTGCTCAGCCTGCCGCTCTGGCCGGGCATGAGTGAGGCTCAGGTGCAGCGGGTGATTGCGGCCGTGAGGGCCTCGGCATGAGTGGCGGCACTGGGGTGGGCAACAGCGCCGGCTTCCAGCAGCGCGGCAGCGGCAACCGGGTCAGCGTCGGCGCCAATGTCGAGCTGCTCGGTTATGTCAACGGTGACAACAATCAGATCGAGATTCGCGACACCGCCGGTGCCTCCAAGCTGCATCTCTTCATCAATGGCGACAACAACCGCGTCTTCATCGACCGCGATTCCGAGATCAAGGGACTGGGCATTTGCTGCGGCAACCACATCCGGGCTCACAACACCGTGATCCAGATTGGCCCGGAGTTCACCATCGAGGCGGGCGGCCGCTTCTTTCTCTACAACTCCGGCAATCGCCTGACGATAGGCCGCGAGTGCATGTTCTCCAGCTCCATCACCTTGCGCTGCGGCGAATCACCGCATCTGATCTTCGACAGCGAGAGCGGTGCCTACCTGGACATCAGCGAAGGCGTCGAGGTCGGCAACCATGTCTGGGTGGGTGAGGGCGTCTACATCACCAAATCGGTCAGCATCGCCGACGAGACCGTGGTCGGCGCCTGCAGCGTGGTGACCAAGCGCTTCAGTCAAACTCATGTGGCCTTGGCCGGCAACCCGGCCCGGGTTGTGCGCGAGCATGTGCAGTGGATCCGCAACCCAGGCCTGCTGCAGCCGGGCAGCGCCTACCACGCCAGCTACCACGCTCAGGCGGCGCTGTTTCCGCAGCCGCTGACTGGTGATGATCCTGCGGCCATGGCGCCGCCCTTGGCCGCGCTCTAGCGCCTCAGTTCATTCCGCGTTGCCAGGCGTCGGAACCGGCCCGCGTGAGCGTGCCGGGTTGCCGACCCAGAGCTCGCCCGCGGGCACATCACGCGTCACCACGCTGCCTGCACCCACCATGGCGCCCGCGCCGATGCGCAGGCCGCCCAGGATGGTTGCGTTGGCGCCAATCGAGGCGCCCGCCTCGATCACCGTGCGCTGAAAAGCCGCCGGGTACTGCTTGGAGCGCGGCAGCCGGTCATTGGTGAAGGTGACATTGGGGCCGATGAAGACACCGTCGGCCACGCTCAGGCCGTCCCAGAGCTGCACCCCGCACTTGACCGTCACCCGGTCGCCGATCTGCACATCGTTCTCGATGAAGACCTGGGCATTGATATTGCAATCGCGGCCGATGCGCGCGCCCGCAAGCACCACACAGAATTGCCAGATCTGAGTGCCGGCCCCGATCTGGCTCGTCTGTACATCGGCCAGGGGATGGATGCGGGGGGGCGGCGATGTCTCGGTCATGGCTGTGGCGTGGCTGAACTTCCAGGTGGCGCAGCATAAAGGAAACGCGGCCCCGGGGGTGACTGGAGAGTCACCGCCGGGGCCGCGTTCGGCTGGGCCATAGAGGCCCGGCCGTTCTTGCCGAGCTCAGGCTCAGATCAGGGGCGTGATGCGATCAAGGTCGTCGTCATCCAGCTTGGTCTTGTGGACAAAGTGGGCTTCCGGCGCTGCGTGCTCCAGCTTGCTGCCCTGGACCGCGCTGCCATCGCCGAGCAAGGTGCCCGCCGGTCCGGCCAGCAGATCGCCGAGGCTTGGTGGCGCCGCGCCGTCCTTCGGCAGGTCCTTGGCGAACCAGACGTCGGCCATGTTGTGGGTCTGACCGTCGCTGGTCTTGTAGTCGGACACCAGGCCCACCAGATTGCCGTTGTCGATCGTGCTGTTGGCTTGCGAGGCCAGATTCAGCTCGGTGATGCCCAAGTCCTGCAGGGACTTCAACTCACCGCCGTCGGTCTTGCCGTCGTGGTTGGCATCGACCCAGACCTTGAGCTCGCCCCATTCCTTGTCAAGGATGCTGAGCTTGCCGTCGTGGTTGGCGTCCAGGCCAGACATCGCGGCGTAGCCGTCGGCCGCACGGTGGCCGTCGGCCAGCACGGTGCCCGAGCCGAACAGTTCCTTGCCGTTGTTGATCACGCCGTCACCGTTGACGTCACGGACCAGCAGACCGTCGTTGCCGCCGACCCAGCCCCACTTCTGGACCGTGCCGGTGCCGTAGGTGTCGAAGTTGACACCGTTGGCCGCAGACAAGGTGCTGATGCCGTTGCCGTCCAGGTCCAGCACGATCGGTGTGGCCAGGTAGAGGCCGTCGAGCTGGGCTGCCGACAAGGATGCCAGGGCCTCGGTCTGGAAGGCGTAGACCTGGGTCATGTTCAGCTTGGCCAGGTCTTCGGCATCGAAGCCCTTGATCTGGTCCGAGGTGATGCTGGCGATCTGGTCCGTGGTCAGGCCGGCCATCTGCCCGGTCGTGAAGGCCTTGATGTCGTCGGTCTGGAGGGCCCGGAACTGATCCGTGCTCAGGCTGCCCAATTGGGTCGAGGTGAAGGCAGCGATCTGGGTGGTGCCCAGGGCGTTGATTTCCTCGGTGCCCAAGGTGGCCAGGTGGCCGGTTGTGATCGCCTGCAGCTGGGTCGTCGACATCGCAATGATGTGATCGGACGTCAGCGCATCGAACTGATCGGTGGACAGGCTGCGCAAGGCCGTCGTCGTCATCGCCTTGAGATCGTCGGTGGCCAGGTTGTGCACCTGCTCGGTGGTGAAGCCTGCGATCTGAGCGCTGGTCAGAGAGTTGGCCTGAGCGGTGGTCAGCGCCACGATCTGGTCCGTGGTCAGCACCGCCAACTGCACCGAGCTCATGCCGCGGAAGCCGGCGGTACCGATGGCCGCGAAGTCATCGGTGGTCAGCGCCGCGAACTGATCGGTGGTGAGCGCCGCAACCTGGCTGGAGCTGATGGCCTTGAATTGGCTGCTGGTCAGCGCGTTCAGGTCTTCGGTGCTCCAGGTCTGGATCTGCGTGCTGGTCAGTGCATTGACCTGGGATGTGGTCAGACTGGCGATCTGGTCCGAGGTCAAGGCCCCCAGTTGCTCGGAGTTGAATGCTCGCAGGGCGCCGGTGTTCAAAGTCTTGAGATCATCGGTGGCCAGGATGGCGATCTGCTCGGTCGTCAAACCTGCAACCTGGGCGCTGTTCAAGGCGGCCGCTTGAGCCGTGGTCAAGGCGACCACTTGGTCGGTGGTCAACACCGCGACTTGGGACGAACTCAGACCGCGCATGCCACTGGTGCCGATCGCAGCAAAGTCATCCGTGGTGAGGGCTGCCACTTGATCGGTCGTGAGAGCCGCCACTTGGCCGGAGCTGATGGCCTTGAACTGGTCGGAACTCAAGGCATTGAGGTCCTCGGTGCTCCAGTTCTGGATCTGCGTGCTGGTCAGGGCATTGACCTGCGCGGTGCTCAGGCTCGGGATCTGATCCGAGGTCAGCGCCCCCAACTGATCGGAGCTCAGTGCGCGCAGCGCGCCGGTGTTGAGGGCCTTCAAATCATCGGTTGCGAGGACCGCGATCTGGTCGGTGCTCAGACCGGCCACTTGCGCGCTGTTCAGCGAAGCTGCTTGCGAGGTGGTCAGGGCGACGATCTGATCGGTGGTCAACACAGCCACTTGGGCCGAGCTCAGACCACGCAGGCCACTGGTGCCGATGGCCGCGAAGTCATCGGTGGTCAGGGCCGCCACCTGGTCGGTGGTGAAGGCCGCCACCTGGCCGGAGCTGATGGCCTTGAACTGCGTGCTGGTCAAGGCATTCAGGTCTTCGGTGCTGAGCGCCTGGATCTGGCTGCTGCTCAGGGCATTGACCTGGGCCGTGGTCAGTTCGGCGAACTGATCCGAGGTCAAAGAACCCAGCTGCTCGGAGTTCAGGGCTCGCAGGGCACCCGTGTTGATGGCCTTCAGGTCATCGGTGGCGATCAGGGCGATCTGATCGGTGGTCAGCCCTGCCACCTGGGCACTGTTCAGCGATGCCGTCTGGGTGGTGGTCAGGGCCACCACCTGGTCGGTCGTCAGGACGCTGACCTGGGTCGAGGTCAGACCTCGCAGGCCGGCCGTGCTGAGGGCCGCGAAGTCGTCTGTGGTCAAGGCCGCGACCTGGTCGCTGGTCATGGCCGCCACTTGGCCCGAGCTCATGGCCTTGAACTGAGTGCTGGTCAGGGCGTTCAGGTCTTCGGTGCTGAGCGTTTGGATCTGGACACTGCTCAGTGCGGAGACTTGCGCGGTGGTCAGCGCAGCGAGCTGTTCCGAGGTCAAGGACCCCAGTTGCTCGGAGCTCAAGGCTCGCAGGGCACCGGTGTTGATCGCCTTCAGGTCATCGGTGGCGATCACCGCCATCTGCTCGCTGGTCAAGCCGGCGACTTGGGCGCTGTTCAGCGACGCCGATTGCGCCGTCGTCAAGGCCACCACCTGATCGGTCGTCAGCACAGCAATCTGGGCCGAGCTCAGTCCGCGCAGACCGCCGGTGCCAATGGAAGCGAAGTCATCCGTGGTCAGGGCCGCGACCTGGTCGGTCGTGAACGCAGCCACTTGGCCGGAGCTGATGGCCTTGAACTGATCCGAGGTCAAGGCGTTGAGGTCTTCGGTACTCAGGGTCTGAATTTGCACGCTGGTCAGGGCATTGACCTGGGCGGTGCTGAGGGTGGCGATCTGGTCCGAGGTCAGCGAGCCAAGCTGCTCGGAGTTCAGGGCTCGCAAGGCACCGGTGTTGATGGCCTTGAGGTCGTCGGTGGCCAGAATTGCAATCTGCTCGCTGGTCAGACCGGCGACTTGGGCACTGTTGAGCGAAGCGGCTTGTGCCGTGGTCAGGGCCACGATCTGATCCGTGGTCAGCACTGCGACCTGGCTCGAGCTCAGACCGCGCAGACCGGATGTGCCGATGGCTGCGAAATCTTCGGTCGTCAAAGCCGCGACCTGGTCGGTCGTGAAGGCTGCCACCTGGCCTGAGCTGATGGCCTTGAACTGGCTGCTGGTCAGGGCGTTCAGATCCTCGGTGCTGAGGGTCTGAATCTGGCCGCTGGTCAGGGCGTTGACCTGGGCCGTGGTCAGTTCGGCCAGCTGGTCCGAAGTCAGCGAGCCGAGTTGCTCGGAGTTCAGCGCTCTCAGGGCACCGGTGTTGATGGCCTTGAGGTCATCGGTGGCGATCACGGCCATTTGGTCGCTGGTCAAGCCTGCCACTTGGGCGCTGTTCAGCGACGCCGCTTGCGCCGTCGTCAAGGCCACCACCTGGTCGGTGGTCAACACGGCAATCTGGGCCGAGCTCAGTCCGCGCAGGCCACCGGTGCCGATGGCTGCAAAGTCGTCCGTGGTCAGGGCTGCCACCTGGTCGGTGGTGAAGGCCGCCACCTGGCCGGAGCTGATGGCCTTGAACTGATCGGAGCTCAGGGCGTTCAGGTCCTCGGTGCTGAGGGTCTGGATCTGCACGCTGGTCAGTGCGTTGACCTGGGCGGTTGTCAGGGTGGCGAGCTGGTCGGAGGTCAGGGAGCCGAGTTGCTCCGAGTTCAGTGCACGCAGCGCGCCGGTGTTGATCGCCTTCAGGTCATCGGTGGCGATGATGGCCATCTGCTCGCTCGTCAGGCCCGCCACCTGTGCGCTGTTCAGGGAAGCGGTTTGGGCCGTGGTCAGAGCGACGATCTGGTCGGTGGTCAGCACCGCGACTTGGCTAGAGCTCAGGCCACGCAGGCCGGCCGTACCGATGGCGGCAAAGTCGTCCGTGGTCAGGGCCGCGATCTGGTCGGTCGTGATGGCGGCGATCTGGGCCGAGCTGATGGCCTTGAACTGGGTGCTGGTCAGCGCATTCAAGTCCTCGGTGCTGAGCGTCTGGATCTGGCTGCTGGTCAAGGCGTTGATCTGGGCCGTGGTCAGTTCGGCCAGTTGATCCGAGCTCAGTGAACCGAGCTGTTCGGAGCTCAGGGCACGCAGGGCACCGGTGTTGATGGCCTTGAGGTCATCCGTGGCAATGACTGCCATCTGGTCGCTGGTCAGACCGGCGACCTGGGCGCTGTTGAGCGATGCCGCCTGTGCGGTCGTCAGGGCCACGACCTGGTCGGTGGTCAAGACGCCAACCTGGCTCGAGCTCAGGCCGCGCAGGCCGCTGGTGCCGATGGCTGCGAAATCATCGGTGGTCAGAGCCGCGACCTGGTCGGTCGTGAGCGCGGCAATCTGGCCGGAGCTGATGGCCTTGAACTGGTCCGAGCTCAGGGCGTTGAGGTCCTCGGTGCTGAGGTTCTGGATCTGGGTGCTGGTCAGGGCGTTGACCTGAGCCGTCGTCAGGGCGGCGATCTGGTCCGAGGTCAAGGCACCCAGCTGCTCGGAGTTCAGGGCACGCAGGGCACCGGTGTTGATGGCTTTCAGATCATCGGTGGCCAGGATGGCGATTTGATCGCTGCTCAGGCCGGCGACTTGTGCGCTGTTCAACGAAGCGGCTTGAGCGGTCGTCAGGGCCACGACCTGATCGGTCGTCAGCACGCTGACTTGAGCCGAACTCAGGCCGCGCAGGCCGCCGGTGCCGATGGCAGCGAAGTCGTCGGTGGTCAGGGCCGCGACCTGGTCGGTGGTGAAGGCGGCGACCTGGGCCGAGCTGATGGCCTTGAACTGGGTGCTGGTCAGTGCATTCAGGTCCTCGGTGCTCAGACCTTGGATCTGGGTGCTGGTCAGGGCATTGACCTGGGCGGTGGTCAGCTCGGCGAGCTGGTCCGAGGTCAGTGCACCCAGTTGCTCGGAGTTCAGGGCGCGCAAGGCTCCGGTGTTGATCGCCTTCAGATCATCGGTGGCGATCACCGCCACCTGCTCGCTGGTCAGGCCAAGAACCTGGGCGCTGTTCAAGGAGGCGGTCTGGGCCGTGGTCAGGGCCACGATCTGGTCGGTGGTCAGCACGCCCACTTGGACGGAGCTGAGCCCGCGCAGGCCGCCGGTGCCGATGGCCGCGAAGTCATCCGTGGTCAAGGCGGCGATCTGGTCGGTGGTGATGGCGGCCACCTGGCCGGAGCTGATGGCCTTGAACTGGGTGCTGGTCAGTGCGTTCAGGTCTTCGGTGCTCAGGGTCTGGATCTGGGTGCTGGTCAGGGCATTGACCTGCGCCGTGCTCAGTGCGGCGATCTGGTCCGATGTCAAGGCGCCCAGCTGCTCCGAGTTGAGTGCGCGCAGGGCGCCGGTGTTGATCGCCTTCAGGTCATCGGTGGCGATGATGGCCATCTGTTCGCTGGTCAAGCCAGCCACCTGGGCGCTGTTGAGCGAGGCCGTTTGCGCGGTCGTCAGGGCCACGACCTGGTCGGTGGTCAGCACGCCGACCTGGGACGACGTCAGGCCACGCAGGCCGCCGGTGCCGATCGATGCGAAGTCATCCGTGGTCAGGGCCGCGACTTGGTCCGTGGTCATGGCCGCCACTTGGGCCGAGCTGATGGCCTTGAACTGATCCGAAGTCAGTGCATTGAGGTCTTCGGTGCTCCAGCTCTGGATCTGGGTGCTGGTCAGGGCGTTGACCTGAGCCGTTGTCAGGGCGGCGATCTGGTCCGAGGTCAAGGAAGCGAGTTGTTCGGAGTTCAGTGCACGCAGGGCGCCGGTGTTGATGGCCTTGAGGTCATCGGTCGCCAGGATGGCGATCTGGTCGCTGCTCAAGCCGGCCACTTGGGCGCTGTTCAAGGAAGCGGTCTGGGCCGTCGTCATGGCCACCACTTGATCGGTGGTGAGCACGGCCACCTGGGTGGAGCTCAAGCCGCGCAGACCGGAGGTGCCGATCGCGGCGAAGTCTTCCGTGGTCAGGGCGGCGACCTGATCGGTCGTGAAGGCCGCGACCTGGGCCGAGCTGATGGCCTTGAACTGGGTGCTGGTCAGTGAATTCAAATCCTCAGTGCTGAGGGTCTGGATCTGGCTGCTGGTCAGGGCATTGACCTGGGCCGTGGTCAGCTCGGCGAACTGGTCTGAGGTCAGCGAGCCGAGTTGCTCGGAGTTCAGTGCCCGCAAGGCCGCTGTACTCAGGGCCTTGAGGTCGTCGGTCATCAGGGTCGGTGCCTGTTCACTGCTCAGGCCGGCCACCTGGGCGCTGTTCAGCGCAGCCGTTTGGGCGGTGGTCAGGGCCACGATCTGGTCCGTGGTCAGGACCGCAATCTGTGCCGAGCTGAGGCCGCGGATACCGCCGGTGCCGATGGAGGCAAAGTCGTCGGTCGTGAGGGCCGCCACCTGGTCGGTGGTCAGGGCCGCCACTTGGGCCGAACTGATGGCCTTGAACTGATCCGAGCTCAGGGCATTGAGGTCTTCGGTGCTGAGCGTCTGGATCTGGCTGCTGGTCAAGGCGTTGACCTGAGTGGTCGTCAACGCAGCAATCTGATCCGAAGTCAGCGAGCCCAGCTGTTCGGAATTCAAAGCGCGCAGGGCGCCGGTGTTGATGGCCTTGAGGTCATCGGTCGCCAGGACCGCGATCTGGTCACTGCTGAGGCCGGCCACTTGGGCGCTGTTCAAGGAGGCGGTCTGGGCCGTGGTCAGCGCGACGATCTGGTCGCTTGTCAAAACGCCAATCTGGGTCGAGCTCAGGCCACGCAAGCCGCCCGTGCCGATGGCCGCGAAGTCTTCTGTGGTCAGGGCCGCGACTTGGTCAGTGGTCAGGGCGGCGATCTGGGCCGAACTCATGGCCTTGAACTGGCTGCTGGTCAGGGCATTCAGATCCTCGGTGCTGAGGCTTTGGATCTGCACGCTGGTCAGGGCGTTCACTTGGGCCGTCGTCAGCGCAGCGAGCTGGTCCGAGGTCAAAGAGCCCAGTTGCTCGGAGTTCAGGGCCCGGAGGGCGCCGGTGTTGATGGCCTTGAGGTCATCGGTGGCGATGACGGCCATCTGGTCGCTGGTCAGGCCGGCGACCTGGGCGCTGTTCAGCGCCGCGGTCTGGGCCGTTGTCAAGGCCACGATCTGGTCCGTGCCCAGCACCGCAACTTGTGTCGATGTCAGGCCGCGCAAGCCGCCCGTGCCGATGGCTGCGAAGTCGTCGGTGCTGAGTGCCTGAACCTGGTCGGTCGTCAGGGCAGCAATCTGGCCGGAGCCGATGGCTTTGAACTGGTCGGAGCTCAGCGCATCGATGTCTTCGGTGCTCAGGTTCTGGATTTGCGTGCTGGTCAGTGCATTGACCTGGGCGGTCGTCAGGTTGGGGATCTGATCCGAGGTCAGCGAGCCCAGCTGTTCGGAATTGAGCGCACGCAGGGCACCGGTGTTGATGGCCTTCAGGTCATCGGTGGCCAGATTCGCGATCTGCTCGCTGGTCAGGCCAGCCACCTGGGCGCTGTTCAAGGACGCCGCTTGGGCGGTGCTCAGGGCGACGATCTGGTCGGTGGTCAAGACGGCGACTTGGCTCGAAGTCAGGCCGCGCAGGCCGGCTGTGCCGATCGAGGACAGGTCTTCGGTGCTCAGCGCAGCGATTTGGTCGCTCGTCATGGCGCCCACCTGGGCCGAGCTGATGGCCTTGAACTGTGTCGTGGTCAGCGCATTCAAGTCCTCGGTGCTCAGGTTCTGAATTTGCGTGCTGGTCAGCGCGTTGACCTGAGCGGTGGTCAAGGCGGCGAGCTGGTCAGAGCTCAGCGAGCCCAGCTGTTCGGAGTTCAAGGCGCGCAAAGCACCGGAATTGATGACCTTGAGGTCATCGGTGGCCAGAACGGCCATCTGGTCGCTGGTCAGTCCGGCGACTTGGGCACTGTTCAGTGAGGCGGCTTGCGCCGTCGTCAGGGCCACGATCTGGTCCGTGGTCAGCACGGCCACCTGTGCCGATGTCAGACCGCGCAAGCCACCGGTGCCGATGGAGGCGAAATCATCCGTGGTCAAGGCCGCCACCTGGTCGGTGGTTATGGCCGCGATCTGGCCTGAGCTGATGGCCTTGAACTGGTCGGAGCTCAAGGCATTCAGATCCTCGGTGCTGAGAGTCTGGACCTGGCTGCTGGTCAGTGCGTTGACTTGGGCCGTGGTCAGCGTGGCGATCTGGTCCGAGGTCAAGGAGCCGAGTTGCTCGGAGTTCAGCGCGCGCAGGGCGGCCGTGTTGAGGGCCTTGAGGTCGTCGGTGGCGAGCGTGGCGAGCTGGTCGCTGCTCAGGCCGGCCACCTGAGCGCTGGTCAGCGAGGCCGTTTGGGCCGTGGTCAGCGCCACGACTTGGTCGGTGGTCAGCACGCCGAGTTGGCTCGAGGCCAGGCCCCGTATGCCGGCTGTGCCGATGGCCGCGAAGTCATCGGTATTGAGGGCCGCGACCTGGTCGGTTGACAGCGCATTCATCTGGGCCGAGCTGATGGCTTTGAACTGCGCCGTCGTGAAGGCGTTCAAGTCCTCGGTGCTCAGATTGCGGATCTGCGAGCTGGTCAGGAAATTGACCTGCGCCGTGGTCAGCGAGCCCAGCTGATCCGAGCTCAGGTTGCCCAGCTTGGCGTCATCCAGCGAGCGGATCGCCGCGCTGCTCAGGGCGCGCAGGTCCTCGGTCTGGATGAATACGACCTGGTCGCTACTCAGTGAGCTGATGGCGAAAGTACCCAGCGAGGCAAACTGCTTGGTGGTCAGCGCCATGATCTGGTCGCTGCTGAAGGCCGCCCAGTCCTCGGACGTGAAGCGCGACAGGGTACGTGTAGACAGGCCAGCGATCTGTTCTGTCGAGTAGCCGGGGATGAGTGTCGTCATGGTGAGCTCACTTGGTTTGTTCCAGAAGCAGAGAACCTTGCGGGCTCACTGCTGCTTTGTATGTCGTATCTCTCGAACGGCGACCGTTCTAGCTGGCGGGTTGCCTGCCTCGCAGAGACTGCGAAGCGCTGGCGGGCTGTCGTGGTCGCGCTTCCAAGTTGCGAGAACACAGGGCATTTCGGACTCGGTGGGAAGGGTGGCTGTCAAAACGCTTGGAACGCTCCGAACCCCTTCCGGCTTCGGTTGGATTTCGACGCTCTGAGGACAAACTTGAGAACGCAAGGCCGCCGCGCCCAGGGCGAGGCGGCCCGTCACTTTCACAAACGGGCAGCAGCTTCATGCGGGTACCTCGCTTTGGCGCCGGTGTCGCCGAGGCAGGGCATGGGCGGTGAAAGGGTTGAAAGCGTCGCTCATGGGGTTCACCTCAGATCAGGCCCGTCAAGGACCTATCGTCGTCGTCAAGCTCGCGTCTCAAAGCTTGCAAATGAAGGCTCAGGCCTTCTGATTTCGCCAGAGCTGCAGTGGGAGGCGGCGGTTCGCCGGCGCCGCTCCCGCTCAACAAGCGATCGCTCGGGCTGCTCAGCAAGTCGACCAGCTGGGGCAGTGCTTGGACTGAGTTCGCGCCGCCGGCGCTGTCGCTGGCCTTGGCAAACCAGACATCGGCCATGTCGTGGCTGCGGCCATCGGCGCTTTCATAGCTGGACACCAGGCCCAGCAAATTGCCCTGGTCCATGACCGTGCCCCTCTGTGCTTGCAGATTCAGGGCCGTGATGCCCAGCTCATCCAGGGTTTTGAGTTCGCCGGCGTCGCTGCGTCCGTCGCTGTTGCCGTCGACCCAGATGCGCAGGTCCTTGAAGGCGGCGTCCCCCTGGTCCAGGCGCTGGTCAAAATTCAAGTCCAGATCGCGCATGGCGAGGAAGCCGTTGGCAGCACGGCTGCCGTCGGCCAGCAGGGTGCCGGAGCCGAACAGCTCGCGGCCGCTGTTGATCTGTCCGTCGCCATTGCGGTCCATGACCAGCAAGCCATCCTGTGGGGCGGCCCAGGCCCATTGCGCGCTCTTGCCGGTGCCGAACAGGTCGAACTGCACCCCATCGGCCGCGGCCAGGGTGTGCACGCCGTCGCCGTTCAGGTCCAGCACGATGGGGGTGGCGGATTGCAGGGCGTCGAGCTGTTCGGCCGAGAAGCTGGCCAGCGCCGCATCGGAGAAGGACAGGATCTGCCCCATGTTCAGCTGCGCCAAGTCTTCCGGGTCAAAGCCGATCACCTGGTCGGTGGTCAAGCTGTGGATCTGCTCGGTGCTCAGCCCGGCCATCTGTGCGGTGGTGAAGGCCTGGATGTCGTCGCTGTGGAAATGATTGAGCTGCTCGGTCGACAAGCTGCCAAGCTGGCTGGAGCTCAGGGCCGCGATCTGCTGGGTGCCCAGGGCCTCAATGTCGTCGCTGCCCAAGGTCGCCAATTGGTCGGTGCTCATGGCCCGAACGTTGGCGGTGCTGAGCACTGAGATCTGCTCACTGCTCAGTGCTGCGAACTGGTCGGTGCTCCAGCCCATCAAGGCTTGGCTGCCCAGCGCGCGGATGTCCTCGGTCTGGATGGCCGCAATGTCGGCCGCCTCGATCCCCTGCATCTGCACCGAGTTCAGCACTGCGAACTGAGCGCTGTTCAAAGCACCGATCTGCTCGGAGCTGAAGGCTGCGAGGTCCTCCGAGGCCAGGCCGCGCACGGCACTGCTGCCCAGCGCCGAAATCTCGTCGCTGGCAAAGGTCGCGAGCTGCTGTGTGCCGAAAGCCGCCACCTGGCTGGAGCTCAGGCCACTGATCTGTTCGCTGTCCAGGGCCCTGACGTCGTCGGTTGCCCAGCTCTGCATCTGGCTGCTTGTCAGAGCGCTGACCTGCACGCGGCTCAAGGCGCCCACCTGCTCGGTGTCGAAGGCATTGAGCTGCTGGCTGTTGAAGCCGCGCAGGGCAAAGATGCTCAGGGCCGCGACGTTCTCGGTGCTCAGCTGGGCCACCATATCGGTGCTGAAGCCTTGCAGCTGCACGGAGGTGAAGCCACGAATCTGCTCGGTGCTGAAGGCATTGAGCTCGTCGCTGCTGATGGTGGCCACCTGGGCCGAGGTCATGGCGGCGAACTGGCTGTTGGTCAGGATCTTCAATTGCTCCGAGGTCAGGGCCCGGAACTGCTCGGTGCTGAGCGCCTGGACGGCAGCGGTCGAGAGCTGGCGCAGGTCTTCGGTCTGCAGGCGGGCGAGCTGGTCGGTGCCGATGCCCTGGACCTGGGCCGAGGTCATGGCCGCCGATTGGTCACTGCTCATGGCAATGATCTGGTCGCTACCCAAGGAGCGGATCTGGGTCGAACTCAAGCCGCGCCAGGCAGCGGTGCTGATGGCTGCAAAGTCTTCCGTCGTCAGCGTGCGGATCTGTTCGGTGCTCAGCGCTGCGATCTGGGCCGAGCCCAGGGCATTGAACTGGCTGCTGCTCAAGGCATTGAGGTCATCGCTGCCCAGGCCCTGGATCTGGGTCGTGGTCAGCGAATTCACCTGGTTGCTGCTGAGCGCCTGAATCTGGTCTGAGCCCAGTGCCGCCAACTGGCTGCTGCTCAGCGCGCGCAGGGCGCTGCTGTTGAGAGCGCGCAGGTCTTCGGTTTGCAGGAAGGCCAGTTGCTCGGTGCTCAGGCCTGCAATCTGGCTGCTGTTCAGGGATGCGCTCTGCGTGGTGCTCAGGGCCTTGATCTGTTCGCTGCCCAGCTGGCTGATCTGCAGCGAGCTCAGACCGCGCAGACCGGCGGTGCCGATGGCGGCGAAGTCGTCCGTGGCCAGCAGCTTGAGCTGATCGCTGCTCAGCGTGGCGACCTGGCTGGATGCCAGGGCCTGGTATTGCGTGGTCGTCAGCGCGCGCAAGTCTTCGCTGGTCAGGCCCATGAACTGGGTGCTGGTCAAGGCGTTGATCTGGGCGGTGCCGAGCTGGGTCAGCTGATCGGACGACAAGGCCGCGATCTGCTCGGTGCTCAGCGCGCGCAAGCCGGCGCTGGACAGGGACTGCAAGTCGTCGCTGGCCAGCTTGCTGATCTGCTCGGTGCTGAAGCCAGGGGTCTGTGCGCTGCCCAGCGAAGCGATCTGGTCCGTGCTCAGGGCCAGGATTTGCTCGGTGCCTAGGGCGCCCAGCTGGCTGGAGCTCAAGCCACGCAGACCGCCCGTGCCAATCGCGGCCAGGTCATCGCTGTTCAGGCTGCGCAGCTGCTCGGTGCCCAGGGCCGCGATCTGGCTGGAGGCGATGGCGGCGAACTGCTCGCTGCTCAGGGCATTGAGGTCTTCGCTACTCAGGCCGCGGATCTGTGTGCTGGTCAGGGCATTGATCTGGTTCGTGCTCAGGGCCACCAACTGATCCGAGCCGAGCGCGGCGATCTGGTCCGTGCCCAGATTGCGCAGCGCATTGCTGCTCAGCGCGCGCAGGTCGTCGGTGGCGAAGGCCGCGATCTGGTCGCTGCTGAAGCCCTTCATCTGGCTGCTGGTCAGGGTGGCGGCCTGGGCCGTGGTCAGGGCACGGATCTCGTCGGTGCTGAGGCTGCCGAGCTGGTTGTTCGGTGAGGTCACCAGAGCCGCCACCTGGGCGGTGGTGAGCGCGCTGATCTGATCACTGTTCAGCGCCGCGAACTGATCGCTGGTCAGCATGCGGATCGTGCCGGTGCTGAGCGCGCGCAGGTCATCGGTCTGCAGGCGGGTGATCTGCTCGGTGCTCAGTCCCAGGACTTGCACGCTGCTCAGCGAGGCCGCCTGGGCGGTGCTCAAAGCGATGATCTGGTCGCTGGTCAAGGCGCCCATTTGTGTGGAACTCAGGCCTCGCAGGCCAGCGGTGCCGATGGCCGCGAAGTCCTCGGTGCTCAGGCTGCGCAATTGATCGCTGCTCAGCGCGGCCATCTGGGCCGAGTTGATGGCGGCGAACTGCTGGCTGGTGAGCGCGTTCAGGTCCTCGCTGCGCAAGCCCTGAACCTGGGTGCTGGTCAAGGCATTGACCTGAGCGGTGCTCAAGGCTGCGATCTGATCTGAGCCCAGGGCCGCGAGCTGATCGGTGCTCAGGGCGCGCAATGCGGCGCTGTTCAAAGCACGCAGATCATCGCTGGCCAGCTTGGCCATCTGCTCGCTGCTGAATCCGGCCACCTGGGCGCTGCTCAGGGTGCTGGCCTGCGCAGTGCTCAGGGCGATGATCTGGTCGCTGCTCAGCACGGCCAGCTGGGTCGAGCTCAGTCCGCGCAGGCCGCCCGTGCCGATGGCGGCAAAGTCTTCCGTGCCCAAGGTGCGCAGCTGTTCGGTCGTCAGCGCCGCGATCAGGCTGGAGCTGATCTGGCGCAGTTGCTCGCTGCTCAAGGCATTGAGGTCATCGCTGGCCAGGCTGCGGATCTGGTCCGTGCGCAGGGCATTGATCTGGGCCGTACCCAAGGCGCCCCATTGATCACTGCTGAGTACCGCCAGTTGGTCGCTGGACATCGCCCGCAGGGCGGCCGAGTTCAGAGCCATCAGGTCGTCAGTGGCAAGCTTGCTGATCTGCTCTGTGCTCAGGCCAGTCACCTGGGCGGAGCTCAGCGAAGCGGCCTGGGCGGTGGTCAGGGCGACGACTTGCTCGCTGCTCAGTGCGGCCATCTGGGTCGAGCTCAGGCCCTTGAGCCCGGCCGTGCCGATGGCGGCGAAGTCCTCGGTGCTCAGCGCTCGCAGCTGCTCGGTCAGCAGGGCTGCGACCTGGGCGGAGTTGATGGCCTTGAACTGGCTGCTGGTGAAGGAATTGAGGTCGTCGCTGCTCAGCGACTGCATCTGGGTGCTGGTCAATGCATTGACCTGGGTCGTGGTCAATGCGGCCAGCTGTTCGCTGGTCAGGGCGGCCAACTGGTCGGTGCCCAGGGCGCGCAAGGCGGCCGTCTTCAGGGCTCGCAGGTCTTCGGTGGCCAGGGCGGCGATCTGCTCGGTGCTGAGACCCCGCACCTGGGCGCTGGTGAAGGCTGCCACCTGGGCTGTGCTGAGCGCGCGAATCTCGTCGCTGCTGAAGCTGGCCAGCTGGTTGATGGGCGCGCTGCCCAGCGCGGCGATTTGTGCTGTGCTGAGGCTGGCCACCTGGTCCGAGCTCAGGGCCTGCAATTGCTCGCTGCTCAGCGACTTGATGACCGCGCTGCTCAAGGCGCGCAGGTCATCGGTCTGGAGCGCGGCAATCTGCTCGGTGCTCAAGCCTTGCGCCTGGCTGCTGCTCAAGGCCGCGGCCTGGGCCGTGCTCAGGGCGACGATTTGCTCCGTGCTCAGCGCGGCGATCTGTATTGAGCTGAAACCTTTCAGGCCGGCACTGCTGATGGCCGCAAGGTCTTCGGTGCGCAGGCCATGGACTTGTTCTGTGGTGAAGGCCGCAGCCTGGGCTGAGTTCAGGGCGCGGAACTGGGCCGTGGTCAAGGCGTTCAGGTCCTCGCTGCTCCAGGTTCTGATTTGCTCACTGGTCAAGGCATTGACCTGGGCCGTGCGTAAGGCCGCGATCTGCTCGGAGCCCAAGGCGCCCAGCTGTTCGCTGCGCAAGGCACGCAGGGCGGCGCTGCTGAGCGCGGCCACGTCTTCGCTGGCCATCGTGCTGATTTGATCGCTGCTGAGGCCGGCGACCTGGGCGCTGGTCAGCGAGGCCGCTTGCGCCGTGCTCAAGGCCTTGATCTGGTCGCTGGACAACCAGCCCAGCTGGGTCGAACTGAGCCCGCGCAGGCCGCCGGTGCCGATGGCTGCGAAGTCGTCGGTGGCCAGGCTGGCCAGCTGCTCGCTGCTCAAGGCTGCCACCTGGGCCGAGCTGAGCGCACGGAACTGTGCCGTGCTCAGGGCGCCCAGATCTTCGCTGCGCAGGCTTTGGATTTGGCTGCTGCTCAGGCCATTGACCTGGGCCGTGCTCAGAGCCGTGATCTGGTCCGAGCCCAGGGCGGCCAGCTGATCGCTGCTCAAAGCGCGCAAGGCGCTGCTGCTGATGGCCCGCAAGTCATCACTGGCCAGCTTGCCGATTTGTTCGGTCGTGAGGCCGGCCACCTGGGCGCTGTTCAGCGTCGCGGCTTGAGCCGTCGTCAGCGCCACGATCTGATCGCTGCTCAGCACGGCCAGTTGGGCCGAGTTCAAGCCCTTGAAGCCCATCGTGCCGATGGCAGCCAGGTCTTCGGTGTTGAGGCTGCTCAGCTGTTCGGTGCTCAGGGCGGCCACTTGGGCCGAGCTGATGGCGCGGAACTGCGTGGTCGTCAGGGCATTGAAGTCTTCCGTGCCGAGGCTGCGCAGCTGGGTCGTGCTCAGGGCGTTGACTTGTGCCGTGGTGAGCGCTGCGAACTGGTCCGAACCCAGGGCTGCCAGCTGTTCGCTGCTGAGCGCGCGCAGGGCGCCGGAGTTCAGGGCCCTCAAGTCATCGGTTGCCAGCTTGCTGATCTGCTCGGTCGTCAGACCGGCCACTTGGGCGCTGTTCAGCGAGGCGGCCTGCGCCGTGGTCAAGGCGACGATTTGATCGCTACCGAGGGCGGCCAACTGGGTCGAGCTCAAGCCCTTGAGCCCGGCCGTGCCGATGGCGGCGAAGTCTTCGGTGCTCAGGGCGCGCAGCTGCTCGGTCAGCAGGGCGGCGACCTGGGCGGAATTGATGGCCTTGAATTGGCTGGAGGTCAGGGCGTTCAGGTCTTCGCTGCTCAGCGACTGCACCTGCGTGCTGGTGAGGGCATTGACCTGCGCGGTGCCGAGTGCGGCGAACTGGTCCGAGCCGAGCACGGCCAGCTGGTCGGTGCCCAGGGCGCGCAAGGCATTGGTGTTGATCGCACGCAGATCCTCGGTCGCGAAAGCTGCCCATTGTTCGGTGCTCAAGCCGCGCACTTGCGCGCTGTTGAGCACGGCAGCCTGGGCGGTGGTCAGGGCGCGGATCTCGTCCGTGCTCAGGGCCGCGAGCTGGTTGACCGGGGTGCTGGTCATGGCCGCGATCTGCGCTGTGGTGAGCACGGCGATCTGGTCCGAGCCCAGGGCGGCGATCTGCTCGCTGCTGAAGGCCTTCAGTGCGGCCGTGCCCAATGCGCGCAGGTCGTCGGTTTGCAACTGATCGATTTGATCGATGCTCAGACCGCCCACCTGGGCGCTGTTGAGGGACGCAGTTTGGGCTGTGGTCAGGGCGATGATTTGCTCGCTGCTCAGCGCGGCGATCTGGCTGGAGCTGAAGCCGCGCAGACCGGCGGTGCTGATCACAGCGAAGTCTTCGGTGCTCAGCGCGCGGATCTGATCGGTGCTCAGCGCGGCGGTCTGGGCCGAGTTCAGGGCGCGGAACTGGGCCGAGCTCAGGGCTCCGAAGTCCTCGGTGCCCCAGGCGCGAATTTGGGTGCTGGTCAGCGCGCTGACTTGTGCGGTCGTCAGGGCGGCGATCTGGTCGGAGCCGAGTGCCGCCAGCTGATCGCTGCTGAAAGCGCGCAGGGCGCTGCTGCTGATGGCCCGCAGGTCATCGGTGGCCAGCTTGCTGATTTGTTCGGTCGTCAGGCCGGCCACTTGGGCGCTGTTCAAGGCAGCCGCTTGAGCCGTCGTCAGCGCGACGATCTGATCGCTGCTCAGCACGGCGAGCTGGGTCGAGCTCAAACCCTTGAAGCCGACCGTGCCGATGGCGGCAAAGTCTTCAGTGTTGAGGCTGCTCAGCTGTTCGGTGCTCAGGGCGGCCACCTGGGCCGAGCTGATGGCGCGGAACTGGGTGCTCGTCAGGGCATTGAAGTCTTCCGTTCCGAGGCTGCGCAGCTGGGCTGTGCTCAGGGCGTTGACCTGCGCGGTGGTGAGCGCGCCGAACTGGTCCGAACCCAGAGCCGCCAGCTGTTCGCTGCTCAGCGTGCGCAGGGCGCCGGTGTTCAGGGCCTTGAGGTCCTCGGTCGCCAGCGTGCTGATCTGTTCGGTCGAGAAGCCGGCCACCTGGGCGCTGTTCAGCGCGGCGGCCTGCGCCGTGGTCAGGGCCACGATCTGCTCGCTGCTGAGGGCAGCCAGCTGGGCCGAGCCCAGGCCCTTGAGCCCGGCTGTGCCAATGGCGGCGAAGTCTTCAGTGCTCAGGGCGCGCAGCTGCTCGGTCAGCAGGGCGGCAACCTGGGCGGAATTGATGGCCTTGAATTGGTTAGAGGTGAGCGCATTCAAGTCCTCGGTCGCGAGGCCTTGAATCTGTGTGCTGCTCAGTGCATTGACTTGGGCCGTGCCCAGGGCGGCGAACTGGTCCGAGCTCCAGGCGCCGAGCTGATCGGTGGCAAGCGCGCGCAGCGCGCTGCTGTTGAGTGCGCGCAAGTCCTCGGTCTGGAAATGACGTACCAGCTCGCTGCTGAGCGAACGAATGGCAAAGCTGCTCAGGGAAGCGAATTGCTGGCTGGTCAGCGCCTGGATTTGATCGCTGGAGAACGCCGCCCAGTCTTCGCTGGAAAAGCGAGCGAGCGTGCGCGTCCCCAGACCGGCGATCTGGGTTGTCGTCAGGTGCGTGACCAGAGTCGTCATGATTGGCTCACCGGCTGCGTTGCCATGGCGCTGCGCCCGCGAATTGCGTTCCGGGCGGCGGCGTGAAAGGCCTGGGTCTGGCTGGAGTTCCTGCTCGTCATTGCGCTCGCACTCGGCTGCGCCCACCCCGGCCCAGGGGCATGGCGACTGGCCTGAACAGGCGTTTGCACGCGACGCATCGGGCGAGTGCTGCGTTCAGCAGCTCCCGTTCGCGGCGCGGCTAATCCCATAAAAGAGCAGACAAACAGGGTCTTTTCCAAGCACCGTTCGGCTGCCCGCGTGCTAGCGATTTCGGCGCTGGTCCAGAGGACTTGAGCGCTCGAGTTCGCCAGGACGGCGGTTTGACACAGGGCGGCGGTGTTCATGAAAAATTTGACCTCAAGTTTTTTCCAGGTTTGCCGATGCTAGAGATGGACGCCTTGCGCGAAGGCCCCATAAACGGGGCCATTCCTCGCCTGTTCGCGTCCTATGGTGTGGGGGTGTGCGGTTGTAATGTGCAGACCGCAAGCTGCGGTGAGCCCGAGCGCGCCCTGAGCCATGCACATCACCACCTTGATCCCGGCCTACAAGACCAAGTACCTGCAGGAGCTGCTGGCCGGCCTGCTCACGCAGACCCATAAGTCGGACCGCATCATCGTGTCCGACGACAGCCCCAACGGCGAGTTCAGCGAGGCCCTGCGTTCACCGCGTTATGCCCAGTGGGTGGCGGCCTTGCCGCTGGAGATTCACCGCGGGCCCCGTGCCGGCGCGTATGAGAATTTCAAGCATCTGGTCAAACTCTGGGACGGCAGCGGTGAGCTTTTTCACATCCTGCTCGACGACGATGTGATCTTTCCCGACTTCTACACCCAGCATCTGGCGGCGCACGCCATGGCCGAGGTGTCCTGCAGCATCAGCGCGCGCTGGACCGCCAATGAGCGCGGTCAGCCCATCGAGGGCATGCCGATTCCCGAGGCCATCTTCAGCTCCAACAACCGCATGCTGTCGGTCGGGCCGAATGCCTTGTTCAGCAGCACCGTGCCCCTGTGTCAGAACTGGCTGGGCGAGTTTTCCAACTGTGTGGTGCGGGCGCGTTGCGCCGAGCTGCTGGCACAGCCGGCGTTCGGCGAGGTGTCGTATGCCGGCCTGTGGGACCTGGGCTTCTTCCTGGCGGCCAGCCTGCAAGCGCCAGTGGCCTATATCCAGGACCGGCTGGGCTATTTCCGTGCCGGTGGAGAAGGGCACTCGGCCCAGTTCAATGGCCCCCATATGAAGGGCGCACATCTTGGCTTTGTCGCCCTGGCGATTGGCGGCCTGCGTCTGGGCAAGCTCAGTGAGGCACAGGCCCAGCTTTGCTACCGCGGCATTGGCAATGCCCTGAGCAAGGGCTATGCCGAGCAGGCCGATATGCAGGGCTTCGCCCAGCTATTGCCACGCATGGCCGCCGGTGAACCCGGCAGCGAGGCCGAGTTCCTGCTGGCCTGGCGCCAGTTCCTCGACACCCACGGCTTCTGAGCCCCGGCCCACTGTCATGAGCATGCAAAACCGTCTGGAACGCTGGCGTGGTCTGATCTCGCGCAGCCCGCCTTTCGAGCTCGAGACCTGGGTGCGCGCGCTGCTGGTGCACTACTTCTTTCATGTCTCCGACAAGGGCCGGATCGAGATCAGCGGGGCCGGCTCGCGCAATCTCAACTTCCTCACACCCACAGTGCTCAAGGGGGCAGGGCGCATTCGCCTGAGCACCAGCACGGTCTTCGGTGTGCCGCGTTCACCGGGCAGCTATGCCTGCAGCTACGTCGAGGCGCGCACGCCCGACTCGCTGATCGAAGTCGGCCCCGGCACGGTGTTCAACAACCGCTTGAACTTGATTTCGGAAGGCGCTGCCATCCGTTTCGGTGCCAACTGCCTGGTTGGTGCCGAACTGCAGGTCATGGACAGCAATCTGCACGACCTGCGCCTGGACCACCGCCGCGAGCCCGACCCGCAGCCGGCCGAAGTTGTCATTGGCGACGAGGTCTTCATCGGCTCGCGTGTGACCATACTCAAGGGTGTGCGCATCGGTCGCGGTTGCGTGATCGCGGCCGGATCGGTGCTGTCTCCGCATTTCCAGGCGCCCGAACTGTCCATCGTGGCGGGCAATCCGGCGCGGGTGGTGGGGCGGGTGGAAGAGAGGCCTGCCGGAAGCGCCTGAGTTCAAGGAACGAGGTTCGCGGAGCCTCTCTACTCGCGCAGTGCGGGTGCTTGCGAAGCATCTGCTGTGCTGTCAGGGGTAGCTTGCGGCACAAAGCAGCCGTTAAAGGCTGGGCTTGTGCCAAGGGGCGTCGGGCGAGTGCTTCCGCTCATGTCCTCCGGCCTGTGCTGCGCCCAGGCCTCCCCCTTTACTTCGCTTCAGCACTCACCCGACACCCCTTGTCAGGTCCACCGCTCGGCGTTTTCGTCGAATGAGCGCGGCCTCGCTGGATCGGGACGGCTGGGTGCTCTGCGAAGTGAAGTAAAGGAGGAGACCCCAGCCGCAGGGTGGGGGCGGGGGACATGAACGGAGTAGAGCGCCCAGTCGGCCCGATCAAAACCGGACCTAAGGGCTGCTATCTGCCGGCTCCCGCCACTGAATCCAGTAGTCCGCCATCCTGCCCTCAAACGAGGGCATCCCCCATCAGGACTCGTCGCCCAAGCGCAGCAAGTAAGTGTCTTCCACGCGCTTGGCCCGCTCGACGCGGCGGCCGAGTTCGTTCACGGCCAGGTGCAGGTCGATGGAGCCGTTGCGCGCCATCATGTCTTTCAATGCATCAGGAATGTCGTAGCCAATGCTGGAGGGCACTTCGGCAGGGTCGTGCCTCTGCGGCGACAGGCCGGTGTATTCCCAGGAGCCCAGCATCGAGCGTTTGGCCCAGTGGTCGCTGGCGGCGACGGCTGCACCCCGGTCGACGGCGCGGCAGACGATGGAGATGAAACCGCACTCCTTGCCCGGCACATGCAGGGGGCTGTTCGAGGGGTGGCGGCTGTAGAGGCAGTCGATGGGCGCGAAGTTGAAGTAACGCAGCATGTACTCGAGCAGCGGAATGCTCGGGTACCAGAAGGTGTTGGGCTCGGTCTGCAGCTTGCCGGCGGTGTTGAAGTGCATCAGGTCCGACTGCTCGTTCACCACATTGGTGGACAGCATGAAGAGGCCGTTCTTCTTCACCAGCGGCCGGGCGCTGGCCAGGGTGTGCATGGGCGAGAACACGTGGTACAGCACGCCCGAGAGGTTCACATAATCAAACGTGCCATCGGCCGCCAGCTTTTGCGACAAGTCGTACATCAGGCCGACCTCGCGGAAGTCCCAGCTGGCGCCGTAGACTTTTTGCAGCAAGTCCATCTTCTCGGCGCAGTGCGGCACGGCGTCGGCGGCAATGATGCGTTTGGCACCCTTGCGGTGCATCAGCACCGGGATCACACCTTCCATGCTGCCCAGGTCCAGGCAGTCCTGGCCTTGCAGATGGGCGTTGCGCATCAGCATGCGCGGCATATAGGGGAAGTCGGCGGGGTAGGTGCCCTGGGCCACCAGGTCGGGGGCCAGTTGCACGGTGTAGTACCACCATTCCTTGACGGACTTTTCCAGTGCCTCGCGTGTGACCATGATCGCGGCTCTCCTTGCTCGCCTGTTCGGCTGGTTCCAGGGGAGGTCCACCGGACGGCGCGCTGGCATGCAAGAGCATCAGCAGTCACCACTCTGAGGACCCGAATGCCGTGCAGTTTGCACGCCATGCCAGGGCGCGAAGAGGCAGTGGAGCGGGGCGCTATCGGCCCAATTCAGGGCTTTGGCCGGCTTGGCTCAGGCCTGCGTCGCGGCAGCCAGGCCGTTGTCGAAGTGGGCCCGCATCAGTCGGGCGGCTTCGTCGGCGTGCCGCTCACGCAGGGCTTTCATCAGCATGCGGTGCTCTTTCAGCGAGTCCTGCAGCCGGCCCTGTTTAAACAGCGAGTGGTGGCGGTTCAACTTCATGACGCGCCGCAGGTCGGTGACGATCTGCTGGCGCCAGCGGTTGGCCTCGATTTCCAGCAGGCGCAGATGAAAGCGCTCGTTGGCGGCGAAGAAAGCGTCGCGCTCGGCCACTTGGCGCTCCAGCTCCTCATGCAGGGCCTGCAACTCGGCCAGGTCGGTATCGCTGCCCTGGGCGGCCACGCGGGCGGCCGCGTCGCTCTCGAGCAGGGCCAGCAGCTGGTAGGCCTCGCGTACATCGCGCTCGCTCATCTCGGTGACATAGGCGCCGCGGCGCAGTTTCATGGTCACCAGGCCTTCGACGGCCAGCACCTTGAGCGCCTCGCGCATGGGCGTTCGGCTGATGCCCAGTTCGCCGCAGAGTTTGAGTTCGTCGATCCAGGCGCCGGGCTCCAGTTGGCGACTGAAGATTTGTTGGCGCAGATGTTCCGCTACTTCTTGATAGAGAGCGCGGTGGGCCAGTGCGTGGGCAAGCGGGATGGCCGGAGCGGCCGTTCCGAGTGCCGGGCTGGGCTTGATCGAGCGAGGTTCGGCAGGCATGGTGGGGGTCCGTCGCCGTCAGTGTAGCGTCAATTCTGAATTTATAATTATGAATGATGGCCGCGCTATGATGGAGCGTCCGCAGGAGCCAAGAGATGTCTGAATCCAAAAAGCAAGCGTTCGAATTCCCGCAAGCCACGCTGGCGCAGTGGGAAAAAGCCGCCGCCAAATCCGCCCCTGGGGGCGATGTCTCGGCCCTGAACTGGCACACGCCCGAAGGCCTGACGGTCAAGCCGCTCTACACCGCGGCCGACACGGCGGGCCTGCCCTATGCCGACACCTTGCCCGGTTTCGAGCCCTTTCTGCGCGGCCCGCAGGCCACCATGTATGCGGTGCGGCCCTGGACCATCCGCCAGTACGCGGGCTTCTCTACCGCCGAAGAAAGCAATGCCTTCTACCGCAAGGCCTTGGCGGCTGGCGGGCAGGGCGTGTCAGTCGCATTCGATCTGGCCACCCACCGCGGCTACGACAGCGACCACCCGCGCGTGACCGGCGATGTCGGCAAGGCCGGCGTGGCGATCGACTCGGTCGAGGACATGAAGATCCTCTTCAACGAGATCCCGCTCGACAAGGTGTCCGTCTCCATGACCATGAACGGCGCCGTGCTGCCGGTGCTGGCGGGCTATGTGGTGGCGGCGGAGGAGCAGGGCGTTTCGCAGGACAAGTTGAGCGGCACCATCCAGAACGACATCCTCAAGGAGTTCATGGTCCGCAACACCTACATCTACCCGCCCGAGCCCTCGATGAAGATCATCGGCGACATCATCGAGTACACGGCGCAGAAGATGCCCAAGTTCAACTCGATCTCGATCTCCGGTTACCACATGCAGGAAGCCGGCGCCAATCAGGCGCTGGAATTGGCCTTCACCCTGGCCGACGGCAAGGAGTATGTGAAGACCGCCCTGGCCAAGGGCTTGGATGTCGATGACTTCGCGCCGCGCCTGTCCTTCTTCTGGGCGGTGGGCATGAACTTCTATCTGGAGATCGCCAAGATGCGGGCGGCGCGCTTGCTCTGGTGCCGGATCATGAAGGGCTTCGAGGCCAAGAACCCCAAGAGCCTGATGCTGCGCACCCACAGCCAGACCTCGGGCTGGAGCCTCACTGAGCAAGACCCCTACAACAATGTGGTGCGCACCACCATCGAGGCCATGGCCGCGGTCTTCGGCGGCACGCAAAGCCTGCACACCAATTCGCTGGACGAGGCGATTGCCCTGCCCACCGAGTTTTCATCGCGCATCGCCCGCAACACCCAGCTCATCATCCAGGAAGAGACCCACATCACCAGCGTGATCGACCCCTGGGCCGGCAGCTACATGATGGAGTCTTTGACACAGGATATGGCCGACAAGGCTTGGTCCATCATCGAAGAGGTCGAGGCCATGGGCGGCATGGTCAAGGCGGTGGACAGCGGCTGGGCCAAGCTCAAGATCGAGGCCAGTGCGGCCGAGAAGCAGGCGGCCATCGACTCGGGCCGCGATGTCATCGTCGGCGTCAACAAGTACAAGCTGGCCAAGGAAGACAAGATCGAGATCCTCGATGTCGACAATGTCCGTGTGCGTGACGGCCAGATTGAGCGGCTCAAGGCCATCAAGTCCAGCCGCGACAGTGCCGCCGTTCAAGCCGCACTCAATGCCCTGACCGAAGCCGCCAAGTCCGGCCAAGGCAATCTGCTGGACCTGAGCATCCAGGCCGTGCGCCTGCGCGCCACGGTGGGCGAGATCAGCGATGCGCTGGAGGCCGTCTATGGTCGCCACCGTGCCGACACGCAAAAGGTCACCGGCGTTTATGCCGCGGCTTATGACTCGGCCGAGGGCTGGGCCAAGCTGCAGGACGAGATCAAGGCCTTTGCTGACGCCCATGGACGCCGCCCGCGCGTGATGGTGGCCAAGCTGGGCCAGGACGGCCACGACCGCGGCGCCAAGGTGGTGGCCACGGCCTATGCCGATCTGGGTTTTGATGTGGACATTGGCCCGCTGTTCCAGACCCCCGAGGAATGCGCCCGCCAAGCGATCGAGAACGATGTGCATGCGGTTGGCATCTCGACCCTGGCCGCCGGTCACAAGACCCTGGTGCCGGCCATCATCGCCGCTCTGAAGGAACAAGGTGCCGATGACATCATCGTCTTCGTCGGCGGCGTGATTCCGGCGCAGGACTACGACATGCTCTATGAGGCCGGCGTCAAGGGCATTTACGGCCCCGGCACCCCCATCCCGGCCAGCGCCAAGGATGTGCTGGAGCAGATCCGCAAGTCGCTGACGGCCGCTGCGGCGTGACCGGCGCACGGAGCCGCGCATGAGTGCTTATCAGCTGCAGCCGGTGGCGGCCGAAGATCTGGACGCGCTGTTTCAATTGCGCATGGAGGCCTTGCGGCCCAGCCTGGAGCGTCTGGGCCGCTATGACCTGGCGCGCAGCCGTGAGCGATTCCAGACTTTGTTCGACCCGGCGACCATGCGCCATATCTGCCGCGGCAACGAGCGGGTCGGGTTCTTGATGCTGCGCGAAACGCCCGCGGGTGAAACCCCGGTCTTGCGCCTGGAGCAGCTGTATCTGCAGCCCGCGGCACAAGGCCAGGGCCTCGGCTCCTGGGTGCTCAGCTGGGCCAAGGACCAGGCGCGGCGGGCGGGCCTGAGCCTCAGCCTCTCGGCCCTCAAGCTCAGTGATGCCAACCGGTTCTATCTGCGTCACGGCTTCAAAGCGGTGGGCGAGAGCGAGTTCGACATCGACTACCTCTGGCGCTTGCCTGTCGCAGGTGAGGAGGCTCGCCTGGCTCAGGTGCCGGACGGCATTGCGCCAGTCTGGTCGGGCGTGCAAGGTGAGCGACCGGGGCGCGCATGACGGTTGCCTGGCACAACCCCAGCACCAGCCTGGCGCCGGCCCTGCTGGCCGGCCACGGCCCGCAGCAGCGCCGGGCCATGGCCAAGGCCATCACCTTGCTGGAGTCGACGCGCCGCGATCACCGCGTCCAAGCCGATGCCTTGCTGACCGAGCTGCTGCCGCACACAGGCAAGAGCTTTCGCCTCGGCATCTCGGGCGTGCCCGGCGTGGGCAAGAGCACCTTCATCGAAGCACTGGGCCTCTTTCTGATCGCACGCGGCCACCGCGTCGCCGTGCTGGCCGTGGACCCGAGCAGCAGCGTCTCGGGCGGCTCCATCCTCGGCGACAAGACCCGCATGGAGCGGCTCTCGATGGACGAGCGCGCCTACATCCGCCCCAGCCCCAGCAGCGGCACCCTGGGCGGCGTGGCCGAGAAAACGCGCGAGGCCATGCTGGTCTGCGAAGCGGCTGGTTTTGATGTGGTCATCGTCGAGACCGTCGGTGTGGGCCAGAGCGAAACCGCCGTGGCCGGCATGACGGACATGTATGTGCTGCTGCAGCTGCCCAATGCCGGCGATGATTTGCAGGCGATCAAGAAGGGCGTGATGGAGCTGGCCGATCTGGTCGTTATCAACAAAGCCGATCTCGATTGGGCCGCCGCCACCCGCGCCCAGGCGCAGATCGGCTCCAGCCTGCGGATCTACGGCTTCCATGGCCACAGCCACACGGACCACGCCACGGCGGGCAAGACCTGGCACCCGCAGGTGATGCAGCTCAGCGCGCTCAAGCCCGAGCAGGGCGAAGGCCTGGAGCGCTTCTGGGCCCAGGTGACGGCTTACCGCGAATTGCAACTGACCCAAGGCCACTGGCTGGCCAAACGCCAGCAACAGGCGCAGAGTTGGATGTGGGAGCGCATCCATGCCGGCTTGCGCCAGCAGTTTGCCGCCTCGCCGGCCGTGAGTGCCCAGCTGCCCCAGATCACCGAAGATGTGCTGCAAGGCCGCCTGGCGCCCTCGACCGCAGCACGCCAACTGTTGAATTTCTTCTCCGGAGACACACCCCATGCATGACATCCAACAAAGGCTGGAAGAAAAACGTGCCCAGGCCCGTCTGGGCGGCGGCGAAAAGCGCATTGCCGCCCAGCACAAAAAAGGCAAGCTGACGGCGCGCGAGCGCCTGGAGCTGCTGTTCGACGAAGGCACCTTCGAAGAATGGGACATGTTTGTCGAACACCGCTGCGTGGATTTCGGCATGGCCGACAACAAGATCCCCGGCGACGGCGTGGTCACCGGCTACGGCATGATCAACGGTCGCCTTGCTTTCAGCTTCAGCCAGGACTTCACCGTCTTCGGCGGCGCCTTGTCCGAGGCGCATGCCGAGAAGATTTGCAAGGTCATGGACCAGGCCATGAAGGTCGGCGCGCCGGTGATCGGCCTCAATGACTCGGGCGGCGCACGCATCCAGGAAGGCGTGGCCTCCCTGGGCGGCTATGCCGATGTGTTCCAGAAGAATGTGCTGGCCTCGGGCGTGATTCCGCAGATCAGCATGATCATGGGCCCATGCGCAGGCGGCGCGGTCTACTCGCCGGCCATGACCGACTTCATCTTCATGGTCAAGGACTCGAGCTATATGTTCGTGACCGGGCCCGAGGTGGTGAAGACGGTGACGCACGAGGAAGTGACGGCCGAAGAGCTCGGCGGCGCCGGCACGCACACCAGCAAGAGCGGTGTGGCCGACCTCAGCTTCGAAAACGATGTCGAAGCCATCCTGATGCTGCGCCGCTTCTTCAACTACCTACCGCTGAACAACCGCGAGAAGGCGCCGACCCGGCCCAGCGGCGACCCTGGCAACCGGCTCGATTATTCACTCGACACCCTGGTGCCGGAGAATCCGAACAAGCCCTATGACATGAAGGAGCTGATCCAGAAGACGGTCGACGACGGCGACTTCTTCGAGCTGCAGCCCGACTACGCCAAGAACATCCTGACCGGCTTTGCCCGCATGGAAGGCCAGACGGTGGGCATCGTCGCCAACCAGCCGCTCGTGCTGGCCGGCTGCCTGGACATCAAGAGCTCCATCAAGGCCGCGCGCTTTGTGCGCTTCTGTGATGCCTTCAGCATCCCGGTGATCACCTTTGTCGATGTGCCCGGCTTCATGCCCGGAACCAGCCAGGAGTACGGCGGCATCATCAAGCATGGCGCCAAGCTGCTGTATGCCTATGCCGAGTGCACGGTGCCCAAGGTGACCGTCATCACCCGCAAAGCCTACGGCGGCGCCTACGATGTGATGGCCTCCAAGCACCTGCGCGGCGACGTCAACTTCGCCTGGCCTAACGCCGAAATCGCGGTGATGGGTGCCAAGGGGGCGGTCGAGATCATCTTCCGCGAGGACAAGGGCGATCCCGAGAAGCTGGCCGCCAAGGAAGCGGAGTACAAGGCCCGCTTTGCCAACCCCTTTGTCGCTGGCGCGCGCGGCTTCATCGACGATGTGATCCAGCCGCATGAGACCCGCAAGCGCATCTGCCGCTCCCTGGTCATGCTCAAGGACAAGAAGCTGGACAACCCCTGGCGCAAGCACGGGAACATTCCGCTGTGAGAGACGCCAAGGCGCTTGTGGTGTGGACTGGGCTGATGCTTCTGGGCGGCGGCTTGCCGGTGCATGCGGCAGTGCCGGCGGCGGACTGCGTGGCGGCTCATGCCCAGGCCCATGCGTCTTCTGCCATGGCTGAGGCCCTGGCCGCGTCTGCGCCGGAAAGCGCCTCGGCGCAGCAGTTGTTCGCCGAATGCGCCTTGCAGCGCTACGGCGCATCGGCCGCCAGCCGCGTGGAAGCCTGCGGCAACGATCTGGCCAGCCTGCCGGTGATCCTGCTCTACCGAGTCGATGGCCTGTCGCGCAGCCAGGCCCTGGCCGATCTGCAGCGCGAAGGCGCGCTCAGCGATGGCAGCGAGTACGCGCAGCGCGCTCCGGCCATGCTGAGCTTTGCATACCAGGGCGCCGCAGCGGCCAAGGGACAGGGCGCCGCCTGGATCGAGCGCCGCGTCGTCGAGTGGACCGATCTCTGCCTGGCTGGGCGCCTGCGTTTTTCCGCACAGCGTTGACGCCGACCGAACAATTTTTGATGGGGACAAGACATCATGTTTGACAAGATTCTGATTGCGAACCGGGGTGAGATTGCTTGCCGAGTTATCAAGACTGCGCGCAAGATGGGCATCAAGACCGTGGCCGTCTACTCCGAGGCCGACAAGGACGCTCGCCATGTGGAGCTGGCCGATGAGGCCGTGCTGCTGGGTCCGGCGCCCAGCCGCGAGTCCTATCTGGTGGCCGACAAGATCATTGCGGCGGCCAAGCAGACCGGCGCGCAGGCCATTCACCCCGGCTACGGCTTTCTGAGCGAGAACGAAGAATTCGCGCGCCGGGTCGAGGAAGAGGGCATCGCCTTCATCGGCCCCAAGCATGGCTCGATTGCCGCCATGGGCGACAAGATCGCCTCCAAGAAGCTGGCCAACGCGGCCCAGGTCAACACCATCCCGGGCTACAACGAGCCCATCCTCTCGCCTGAAGAAGCCGTCAAGATCGCCCAGGGCATCGGCTACCCGGTGATGATCAAGGCCAGCGCCGGCGGTGGTGGCAAGGGCTTGCGCGTGGCCTTCAATGACAAGGAATGCTTCGAAGGCTTCAGCAGCTGCCGCAACGAGGCCCGCAACAGCTTCGGCGACGACCGCGTCTTCATGGAGAAGTTTGTCGAGGAGCCGCGCCACATCGAGATCCAGGTGCTGGGCGACAGCCAGGGCAACACGCTCTACCTGTGGGAGCGCGAATGCTCCATCCAGCGCCGCCACCAGAAGGTGATCGAAGAGGCGCCGTCGCCCTTCATCAGCGAAGCCACCCGCAAGGCCATGGGCGAGCAGGCCGTGGCCTTGGCCAAGGCGGTGAACTACCAGAGCGCCGGCACGGTGGAGTTCGTGGTCGGCAAGGACCAGAGCTTTTACTTCCTGGAGATGAACACCCGCCTGCAGGTGGAGCACCCGGTGACCGAGTGCATCACCGGCCTGGACCTGGTCGAGCAGATGATCCGTGTGGCCGCCGGCGAGCCGCTGAGCCTCAAGCAGGAGGACATCAAGCGCGAAGGCTGGGCGATCGAGTGCCGCATCAATGCCGAAGACCCCTTCCGCAACTTTCTGCCCTCCACCGGCCGCCTGGTCAAGTACCAGCCGCCGCAGGCCAATCTGGAGCAGGGCACGCTGACCCTGCAGGGTGAGAGTTATGCCTCTGAGAATTTTGGCGGAGTCCGGGTCGATACCGGCGTCTACGAAGGCGGCGAGATCCCGATGTTCTACGACTCGATGATCGCCAAGCTCATCGTCCACGGCCGTGACCGCAACGATGCCATCGCCAAGATGCGGGAAGCCCTGAATGGCTTTGTCATCCGCGGCATCTCCAGCAACATCCCCTTCCAGTCGGCCCTGCTGGCGCATGAGGATTTCAAGTCCGGCAACTTCAACACAGGCTTCATCGCCCAGCACTACGGTGGTGGCTTCCGCGCTGAGGATGTGCCGCACAGCGATCCGCTGTTCCTGGTCGCCCTGGCCGGCTTCATCCGCCGCAAGGCGCGCGAGCGCGAGGCCGGCATCAGCGGCCAGCTGCCGGGCCATGAGGTGCGCATTGAGCACGACTACGTGGCCCTTGTGTCCGAGGGCACGGCCGGTCAACAGGCCCGCCACGCCCTGCACATCTCCGAGTTCGTCGGCAATCTGGGCGAGGCGCTGGTACGCGTCGGTGAAGGCGCCGAGGCCAAGAGCTATCGCATCGTCTGCAACTCGCGCCTGAACGACATCCGCCTGACCGGCACCGTCAACGGCCAGCCTTTTGTGGCCCAGGCCGAGCGCGGCACGGCCAAGCAGCCGCTCGCCTACCGCCTGCAGCACAACGGCTACGCCATCCTCGTCAATGTGCTCTCGCCGCGCGCGGCCGAGCTGCAGGCCTTGATGCCATTCAAGGCACCGCCGGACACCAGCAAGTTCCTGCTCTCGCCCATGCCGGGCCTGCTGGTGCAGATCGCCGCGCAGCCCGGGCAGACGGTGCAGGCCGGCGAACGCCTGGCCGTGATCGAGGCCATGAAGATGATGGAGAACATCTTGATCGCCGAACGCGACCTCAAGGTGGCCGAGGTGCTGGCCAAGGTGGGCGAGAGCCTGTCGGTGGATCAGCTGATCCTGCGTTTTGAGTGAGGTTGATGGGTGAACAGGTGAATGGTTCACCAGGCGCGCAGCGCCGCTCACCTGTTCACACGTTCATTTCCTCTTCCCCTGCTCAGCAAACCGATTGAAACATTTCCTTTTGTGGTGTACCAAACATGAAGCCCTACAAGATCCTCGGCATCCAGCAGATTGCCATCGGTGGCCCCGACAAGCAGGCCTTGCGCAAGCTCTGGGTCGATGTGCTGGGTCTTGAGGTCACCGGCAACTTCGTCTCCGAGCGCGAGAACGTCGACGAGGACATCTGCGCCATCGGCCAGGGACCGCACAAGGTCGAAGTCGATCTGATGCAGCCGCTCGATCCCGAGAAGAAACCGGCCGTGCACACCACGCCGCTCAACCATGTCGGCCTGTGGGTGGACGACCTGCCCAAGGCCGTCGAGTGGATGACGGCGAACGGCGTGCGCTTCGCGCCGGGTGGCATCCGCAAGGGCGCGGCCGGCTACGACATCTGCTTCATCCACCCCAAGTCCAGCGCCGAGTTTCCGATCGGTGGCGAAGGCGTGTTGATCGAGTTGGTGCAGGCGCCCGCAGAGGTTGTCGCAGCCCTTGGATGATTGGGCAATCAACGGACAGCCATGGTCACAACATCTGATCCTCTGATCGGTCTGGCCGCCGGCCACTTGACGGGCCCACTCGTGCGCGCGCTCGGCCTGCCGCGCCCGCGCGCCTTGCGCCGCGAGACAGGTCCCTACCGCGGCGACGAGCTGCATGGCCGCCGCCTGGTGTTGGCGGCCATGCCGGGTGGGCATGCTGGCCAATCTGCTCGAGGCTTGCTCCAAGCTTTGGGTGCCAGCCTGGTGATGGAGACGGAGCTGGCCTCCGATGCGACAGCTCGCGTCGACATCGCCGTGTTTGATGCCACCGGTTGCCGAGAGGTTGCATCCCTTGCTCAGTTGCGTACCTTCTTTGCGCCGCTGCTGCGCCGCCTGGCGCCTTGCGCCAAGCTCTTGTTGCTGGCGCCCTGTCCGCTGGACGCCGCTCGCATCTCACCCGAGGCCGCGGCGGCCGCCCAAGGTATCGAAGGCTTTGTGCGCAGCCTGGCCAAGGAGCTGGGCCGCAGCCACGCAGCCACCGTCAATGCGTTGCAAGTGCCGGCTGCGACTGTGGGCGGCTTGCTGGGGCCATTGCGCTTCTTTTGCTCCTCGCGCAGCGCCTACGTGTCCGGTCGGATCCTGCGCTTGGAGGCCGGTCTGGGGGTACCTGCGGCTCCTGACTTCCCCACGGTCCCGGGGCGCTTGCGTGAGCGCTTGGCCGTGGTTACCGGCGCCGCGCGTGGTCTAGGCGCCGCCACCGCCGAGCGCCTGGCCGAGGAGGGCGCCCGCGTGCTGTGCATCGATGTGCCCTCGGCCGAGTCGCATTTGCGCGAACTGGCGCGGCGCATCCAGGGCGACGCCCTGAGCTTGGACATCACCAGTGCCGCCGCGCCCACTGTGCTTTGCGACTGGCTGCGCCAGCATCCCGGCATGGCTGTCGATGTGCTGGTGCACAACGCCGGCATCACGCGCGACCGCAGCCTGTTCAAGATGAGCGAGGCGGAGTGGAGCCAGGTCTTGGCTGTCAATCTGCAGGCCATCTTGGCCATCGATGGGGCCCTGGATCAGGCCGATTTGCTGGCGCCCGGCGCGCGAGAAATTTGCTTGTCTTCCATCAGCGGCATCGCCGGCAATGCCGGTCAGACCAATTACGCGGCCAGCAAGTCCGCCTTGATTGGCTACGTCGCCGCGCGCAGCACTCTGTTGGCCAGTCGCGGCGCCACCATCAACGCCGTGGCACCGGGCTTCATTGAGACAGACATGACTCGCCAGATCCCTTGGTTCATTCGCGAAGCCGGCCGCCGCCTCAACGCCCTGTCTCAAGGTGGCCAGCCCCGCGATGTGGCTGAGGCCGTCGCCTTCTTGGCTTTGCCCGAGTCAGGCGCCGTGCGGGGGCAGACCTTGCGGGTGTGTGGTCAGGCCTTGATGGGGGCTTGAGGCCTGCGGTTGTGGCCCTAGTTCGCTGTGATGGCTGTCGCCAGCGTCCACAGTGCCGCGCGATGGGCCGCCACCAGTGCATCCGTGCTGCCGTCGCCGGCCGGCACTTCAATGCGCTGCTCGCGCACCTGAGGCGGCTGACGGCCACTGGGGTCGACCCAAGTCCAGCGCGCTTGCAGCACGAGCAGCGGGCGTAGGCCGGTATCAGCGTCCAGCCTTTGGATGTCCACGCGCAGCTGCCGCTCGGCCCTGAGTCCCGGCGGCAGGGGCAGGCGCCAGATGCGGGCGCTGCCGAGCAGGCGCGCCAGATCTTGTTGCAGCAAGCGAGGGATGGCGTCGCGCAGAGGCTCGGCCCAGCGCTCCGTGGGCTGGACATTCAGGGTGGCCTGGCCACTGGGTCGGACGATGGCGTCGCGGTCCAGGTACTCGGGAATCTGGACCGGGCCCAGGGCCCAGATGCCCGTTGGCGATGCCGGCGCCACCAATGCTCCTGCTTCCAAGCCCGGTGGCACCTCAGCGCGCAGCTGAAAGTACTGCACCTTGGGTGAGCTGCCACAGGCGGCCAGCAGGCTGAGCCCGATCAGGACGGGGATCGTCTTCATGCGGCTGATGAATGTGCTCATTTGGCGCGGCCCTTGAGTACGGCTTCGGGTTGCTGGTCCAAGGTGTCCGCCAGTTCGCGCAGGGCGCGGGCGGCCTGGGCGATGTCCTTGAGTGCACGTTGCAGATTCTGGTTCAGCGGTGCTTCATCCTGCGCCACATCGGCCACGGCTGCCGCGGCCCGGGCCAGCTCGGTCGAGACCCGGCGCAGGTCTTGCACCACGGCGCCCTCGGGATTGAAGGTCTTGCCCACGCGCTCGGCCGACTCGTTGACCGTCACGGCCGCGCGGCTCATGCGCTCCATGGCCAGCTGGGTGGCTGCCAGGGCGCCCAGGGCCGCATCACCCATGGGGCCGGCGCGGCGGTCGAGCTGGGTGCTGAGGCGGCGCAGATTGGCACTCACGGCCTCAATGTCCTGCAAGGCCCGGCTGAGCTCCGGGCCTTCGATCAGGCGTCGGCCGGTGCTGGCGATGGCCGAGAGGTCGCCGACCAGGCGCTTGATGTCCAGGCCATCCACCTGGTTGCGCAGGTCCTGGAAAGGCGTGGCCACGGTGGGGATCTGCACATAGCGGCTGGTCTCGACGGCGGCCCCGGTGGTGGTTTTGTCCGGCCGAAAGTCCAGGTCCACATAGAGTTGGCCCGTCAGCAGGCTTTGCAGGCCCAGCTGGGCGCGCAGGCCGCGATCGACCAAGGCCTTGAGCGAGGTGGCGCCGCTGCCAGGCAGGCGCTCGCCGCTGAGATTGCCGAGCATGTCTCGCTCCAGTTCGGCTTCGACCGGAATGGATACGGCATTGCTGGCATTGTTGTAGGCCACGCCGATGGCGCTGACATTGCCCAGGTGCACGCCGCGGAACACCACCGGCGCGCCGATTTGCAGTCCGTAGATGGAGCCGTGGAAATACATCACCACGCGCTCCTTGCCGCCCAGCAGCTTGCCGCCGGCGATCACAAAAACAGCGATGAAAAGCAGGATCAGGGCCGTGACAACAAACAAGCCCAGCAGGGCAGGGTGACCGTGACGCTTTCTCATGCACGTGCTCCTGCTGCTTCATCGAGGCCGCGACGCAGGAACAGGCGCACCGTCTCGGGGCCTGACTCCAGCAAGCGGCGCGGGGCATCGAGCGCGGTCATGGTCTTCTCCTTGGCGTCGAGAAAGAGGGCGCGGTCGGCCACCGCGAAGATGCTGCTCAGTTCATGCGTCACCAGCACGATGCTGGTGCCGAGATGATCGCGCAGATTGAGGATCAGCTCATCAAGGCTGGCGGCGCTGATCGGGTCCAGGCCGGCCGAGGGCTCGTCCAGAAACAGCAGAGGTGGATCCAGGGCCATGGCGCGGGCGATGGCGGCGCGCTTTTTCATGCCGCCGCTGAGGGCGCTGGGCAGCTCGTCGAACGCGCCTTCCATGCCGACCAGGGCCAGCTTGAAGCGCGCCATCTGCTCGGCCGCGTCCTCGTCCAGTTCGCTGAACTCGGTGAGCGGCAGCATGACGTTTTCGCCCACCGTCATCGAGCTCCAGAGTGCTCCGCCTTGGAACATCACACCGAACTGGCGGCGCAGGCGGGCCAGTTCCTCCACATCGGCATCGGCCAGATCCCGCTCCCCGAAAATGACGCGGCCTAGGGCCGGCTCCTGCAGGCCGATCAGATGGCGCATCAGCGTGCTCTTGCCGCAGCCGCTGCCGCCCATCAGCACCAGGATCTCGCCGCGCTGCAGCTCGAAGCTGAGGTTCTCCATCAAGAGGCGGCCGGCCACGGCCAGGCTCAGGCCTTCGGCACGCAGCAGCGGGCTCGCGGTTTGCTTCATCACCAGCCCAGCCTCTGGAAAGCAATCGTCAGCGCCGAGGCGGCAATGACGATCCAGATGATGGCCTGCACCACCGCGGCGGTGGTGGCCTCGCCCACGGCCTGGGCGCTGCGACCGGCATGCAAGCCCTGGCGGCAGCCGGCCATGGCGACCAGCACGCCGTAAACCGTGCCCTTGAGCAGGCCGATGCTGGCGTGCGCCAGGGTGATGGCCTTGGAGCTGCGGTAGAGGTAGTCCAGCAGCTCGACATGGAAGATGCCCACCGCCACCAGCAGGCCGGCCAACATGCCCACCACGGCCGCAAAAGTGGTCAGCAAGGGGGCCATCAAGGCCATGGCCAGAACTCGCGGCAGTACCAGATGCTCGACCGGGTTCAGGCCCAGGGCGCGCAAAGCATCGACTTCCTCATTGGCCTGCATGCTGCCGATCTGGGCGGCGAAAGCGGCGCCGACGCGTCCGGCCAGCATGATGCCGGTCATCAGGGCAGCGATTTCTCGCACCACGCCAATGGTCACCAGGTCGGCCATGAAGGCCTGGGCGCCGAGGCGCTGCAGCTGGGCTGCGCCCATATAGGCAATGATCAGCCCGACCAGAAAGCTGATCAGGGTGACGATGGGCAAGGTGGCGGGGCCGGTGGCGTGCAACTGCTGGGCCAGGTCTTCGCTGCGCATGGCAGTGCTGCCGCGCATGGCCCGGTAGACGGCGATCAGCAAATCGCCGGTGAAAGCCAAAGTGTCGCGCGTGCGGCGATAGCGTGCCTGCCAGGCCAGACCGACGCGGGTCAACCAGCGCGGGCGGCGGCGGCCGCCGGGCGCGTCGCCGGCACTCTGTCGGGCGGCCAGATCCAGCATGCCGCTCAAGGCCGGCGGTAGGTCCCGCGTGTCCAGCGGCGCCCGGGCGCTGCGGCTCAAGGCCCAAAGGGAAGCGGCGAGGCTGCTGTCAAAGGCCACCAGCGCGCGGCCATCGATTCGCAGTGGCAGCGTTGCTGAGGCGGAGGCTGTGGTGTCGGGCCGGGCCGGCAGGCGGCTCTTGCCGCGCCAGTCGCCGCTCAGGCACAGCAGAGGGCCCTGCTCGTCGTGGGTCCAGTGCGCTTGTGCTTCGTTCGCTGCAGCGCTGTCCGCGGTATCGCCCAAACCTGCTCCTGTTCAGCCAGGGACAAGGTTAACAGTTGGCTGGCGTGGCCTCACCACGAGCGGGCGAGGCCACGCAGCATTACATACTCAGTCCACTGATTTCATCAAGTGCGAGACCTGGGTCTTGAACTCTGGCGACTCGCGCAGCTTGCCTTGCAGGCGCCAGACTTCACGCGCGGTCTGCCCATGCTTGGCAAAGAATGACTTGGAGAAGATGGTGTAGTAGGCCTTGTCGACCAATGGCGGATTCACCCGCTCGACCTTGCCTTGCAGGGCCGGCAGCGCGGCCAGGGAGTTGTCCGCTTCGGTGGTCTGCAGCGCGGCCGCGAGGTAGCGACCCGAGGCCACGCGGTTGAGCAGCTCGTCGGCCGTCGGCGCGTTGTCCTCAACCTTGGCGCCCAGCTGCTTGAGCTGCGCGACGATGGAAAAGCCGGCTTGCGCGCCGATGGTGCCGGCCGCAGTCAGCGCCTTGCCGTCCCAGCTGAGGGCAGCCGCCTTGCCTTTGTAGAGCGCATAGGTGGCGCGGTACATGCGCTTGGTGGCGTCGGCCTCGCCGTCGAGCTTGAGCGGGTAATGGGCAAACTCGGCCCGCTCGGCGTTGAAGCTGGCATTCATGGCTGCGTCAATCTTGCCGCTCTTCAGATCGGCCAGGCATTGCTTCCAAGGCATGGGCATGAGCTTGATCGGCGTGCCCAGCTGCTTCTCCAGCTGCGCCATCATGATCTGGCTGTAGCCGGGCTTGTCCTTGAGCAGCCAGGGGAAAGCGTCTTCGTTCTCGTGGCAGATGTGCAGGCTCTCGGGCGCCGCGTCGGCGGCTTGCACGTGGGCGCTGGGGCCGAGCAGCAGGGCGAAAAGAGCCAGGCCGTTCACAGTGGGGAGGAGCTTGGGCATGAGCATGGGTCTTTCACAAAACAAGGGCTGATTGCGACCGGTGGCCGGCTGGCTGCACCGTGTCCGGGCATCCTAGGCTCAAGCCGGCCCGGTCATCCCCAGGAATATGGGCATTCCTGGGCCTAATCTTGTTCTGTGCTGAGCTTTTGCGGCCCATGCCGGGCCGCTCACCGTCACCAGATGCGAATGCGCTCCGCGTTGCCCTTGAACATCTTGTCGCCAGCCTTGGTGCCGAAGGCCTGGTGGAAGCCGTCGTGATTGACGGCCGCGCCATTGGCCCGGAACTCGGCGGGCGAGTGCGGGTCCATGGTGACCTGCATCAGCGTCGCCTCTTCGCGCATCTTGCTGCGCCAGGCCTGCGACCAGCCCAGGAAGAAGCGCTGCTCGCCGCTGAAGCCTCCGATCACCGGGCTGGGCTTGCCGCCCAAGGAGCGCTGGTAGGCCTTGTACGCCACTTGCAGGCCCGACAAATCGGCGATGTTTTCGCCCAGGGTCAGCTCGCCGTTGACATGCTTGCCCTGGATGGCTTCGTAGCCGTTGTACTGGGCCACCAGCTTGGCTGCCACGGCCTCGAAGGCCTTGCGGTCGGCCGGCGTCCACCAGTTGCGGAGCTTGCCGTCGCCGTCAAACTGGCTGCCCTGGTCGTCAAAGCCGTGGCTGATCTCGTGGCCGATCACGGCACCGATGGCCCCGTAGTTGGCGGCGTCGTCGGCCGAGGCATCAAAGAAGGGCGGCTGCAGGATGGCTGCGGGGAAAAGGATCTCGTTGGTCGTGGGGTCGTAGAAGGCATTGACCAGCTGCGGGTTGATGCCCCACTCCTTGCGGTCCACCGGCCGGCCGGCCTTGGCGGCCAGCACCTGCCATTCGAAATCGGCCGAGCGCAGGCGGTTGCCCAGGGCGTCGCCGGCGCGCACGTCCAGGGCGCTGAAATCGCGCCATTGGTCGGGGTAGCCGATCTTGACGGTGAACTTGTTGAGCTTGTCGCGCGCCTGCAGCTTCGTCTGCGGCGACATCCAGCTCAGGGCTTCCAGCGAATCCCCGAAGGCGGCCATCAGATTGCCGACCAACTCCTGCATGCGGGCCTTGTGGCCGGCCGGGAAATGGCGCTCGACATAGAGCTTGCCCAGGGCATCACCCAGGGCCGCGTTGACCTGGGCCATGCCCTGTTGCCACCGCGCTTGTTCCTGGCTGGCGCCGGACAAGGCCTTGCCGCGGAAGGCAAAGCGCGCATCGCGGAAGGCCTGGGGCAGGGTGGAGGCCTGCGCGTCCAGCAGGTGCAGCTTGGCGTAAAGCTTCCAGTCGGCCAGCGGCAGCTTGGCATGCAGGCGGCCCAGTGCGATGGCCATGCTGGGCTGGGCCACGACCAGACGGTCGATCTGGCCCAGGCGGGCGGCTGCCAGGAACGCAGCCCAGTCGAAGCCGGGCGCCTTGCGTGCCAGCTCGGCCGGGCTCATGGGGTTGTAGGCCTTGACCGGGTCGCGGTTGGCCACCGGGTCCCAGTGGGCCTTGGCGATCGCGGTCTCCAGGGCCAGCACGCGTGCAGCGGCGCGGGCGGGTTGGGCTTCGCCGGCCAGCTCGGCAAGAGTTTGCAGGTACTGCAGATAGGCTGCGCGGGCCTTGAGCATGCGCGGCTCTTTCTTCAGGTAGTAGTCGCGGCCGGGCAGGCCCAGGCCGCCCTGGCTGGCCGCCGCCAGGTTCAGGCTGGGGTTCTTGAAGTCGGGCCCGACCGAGAGCTCCACGGGCGTCGACAGATGGCCTTGCATGCGGCCCAGCCACTGGGCCAGCTCACGCGGGGTCTTCAACGCATCGATGTCGGCCAGCTGGGGCTGCAGCGGGGCCAGGCCGGCCTGGTCAATGGCCGCCGTGTCCAGGAAGGCGGTGTAGAAGGTGGCAAGCTTGTGCGCAACGCTGCCGGCCGGCTGCGGCTGGCGTGCCAGCTCTTCGACGATGGCGCGCACCTGTTGGTCGGACAGGTCGCGCAGCACGGCAAAACTGCCAAAGCTGGACTTGTCGGCCGGGATCTCGGTGCTCTTGAGCCAGCCGCCGTTGGCGGCGCGGAACAGATCGTCCTGCACACGCACGCTGGCGTCGAAGCCGGGCAGGTCCAGGCCGATGGTGTTTTCCACGGCATGGCTGGCGCTGCCCAGTTGCAGCAAGACGGCGAGAAGGGTCAGACGGGGCAGTTTCATGGCGATTTCACAGGCATGGTGTGGAGCCGGGCGCAGGTGTTTGCGTCGGCGCGAAGCCGGCGATTGTCGAGGCAGCGGAACTGCTGGCTCTAGCAGGCCGAAACTTGTCGGTTACTGCCGCGAAGGCAGCACCTTAGGAAGATGGCTTGTCGCTGTCGAAAGTCAGGCGCTGAAACGCACGCGAATCGCGGGTTTACCTCGGCCCTTGTTTGCGGGGTGCCGCGGCGGGGCCTGGGTGCGATGTTGCGCCGAAGCTGCAGGTGTCATGCCGGCCGCGTGTTCGAGCGCGCTGCGCCAGCCCGCGCGCGATCCTTGGCCTCAGGCTCCGCAACAAAGGGGCAGTTGCTTGGTTTAGACTTCGTGAACTGCGAAGATGCAATTATGAATATCGGTGTGCGCATGTTGTTGGCGAAAGCTAAATTCCATCCCCAGAGTATTGGCTGCTGGCATGAGGGCCAATCTGGATTTGAACTGAGCCAGGCCTCGTCGCGCTTTCGACCTTCTTTCCGATCTGAAACATTGCTTCTTCGTCCATCGGCCCTGAATCCAGACCTCGGACACAACCATGCGCCTTGACCTGACCACCCTCAATCTCGTGCTGGCCATTGAGCAGACGCGCTCCATCACGCGCGGTGCGCAGCAGGAGCATCTGGCCCTGGCCGCGGCCAGCAAGCGGGTGTCCGACCTGGAGGCCCGCCTGGGCGTGCAGTTGTTCGAGCGCCGTTCGCGCGGGGTCGAGCCCACCGAAGCCTGCCGCGCCCTGGTGCGCCACATCCGTTCCCTCCATGCCTCCCTGCATGCGCTGGAGAGCGAGGTGGTGGAGTTCGCCCGCGGCATCAAGGGCCATCTGCGCATCGCCGCCAACAGCGGCGCGATTGCCGAATGCCTGCCGGCCGATCTGGTGGCCTTCAGCCAGGGCCACCCGCAAATCCGTATCAGCCTGGAAGACCTGACCAGCGCCGAGGTGCAGGCGGCGGTGGCCGAAGGCCGGGCCGATGCCGGCGTGTTCACCGCGCCCTTGCTGGACAGCCGCCTGCAGACCTGGTCCTACGCCCGTGGCCGCCTGGCCGTGCTGGTGCCCAAGCGCCATGCGCTGGCGGAGCAAGACAGCGTGCGCTTTGCCGACCTGCTGGACTACGACCTGATCGGCCTGCACGCCGGCGCCTCGGCCCAGGAAATGATGCGCCAGCAGGCCCAGGCCCTCGGCCGCACGCTCAATGCCCGCATCCAGGTGCGCGGCTTTGATGCGATTGCCCAGTTGGTCGAGGCCGGCCTGGGCGTGGCCGTGCTGCCCGGCGGGCCGGCCGAGCGCTTCTCGCGCGTGTTTGACGTCAAGCTGCTGGCCCTGGACGAAGACTGGGCCGTGCGCGAGTACTGCTTGGGCGTGCTGCGCCAGGAACGCTTGCCGGCCGTGCTGCAGCGCTTTGTCGACAGCCTCTGCCCACCGCCGCCCAAGGCTTGATTGACCATCAAGCCGCCCCGAACTCATCGATTGCATTGAAGGAAAGAAGACTGTCATGACTGCTCGCACGCTCTACGACAAGCTCTGGGATGAGCATGTCGTCCACACCGAAGACGACGGCACGGCCGTGCTCTACATCGACCGCCATCTGCTGCACGAGGTGACCAGCCCGCAGGCCTTTGAAGGCCTGGATTTGGCCTCGCGCAAGGTCTGGCGCCTTTCCGCCAATCTGGCGGTCAGCGACCACAATGTGCCCACCACCGACCGCAGCGGCGGCATCGCCGACCCGATCTCCAAGCTGCAGGTCGACACCCTGGACCAGAACTGCGACCGCCACGGCGTGACCCAGTTCAAGATGAACGACAAGCGCCAGGGCATCGTTCATGTGATCGGCCCGGAGCAGGGCGCCACGCTGCCCGGCATGACCGTCGTCTGCGGAGATAGCCACACGTCCACCCATGGGGCTTTCGGCGCGCTGGCGCATGGCATTGGCACCTCCGAGGTCGAGCATGTGCTGGCCACGCAGACCCTGCTGGCCAAGAAGGCCAAGAACATGCTGATCCGTGTCGAGGGTCAGGTCGTGCCCGGCGTCGGCGCCAAGGACATCGTGCTGGCCATCATCGGCAAGATCGGCACGGCCGGCGGCACCGGCTACACCCTCGAGTTCGGCGGCTCGGCCATCCGCGCGCTGTCCATGGAAGGGCGCATGACGGTTTGCAATATGGCCATCGAAGCCGGCGCCCGCGCCGGCCTGATCGCCGTGGACGAGACCACGCTGAACTACGTCAAGGGCCGGCCCTTCACACCGAGCGGCGTCGAATGGGATCTGGCCGTGCAGTACTGGCGCGGTTTGCACTCGGACCCCGGCGCGCATTTCGACGCGGTGGTTGAGCTGGACGCCAGCCAGATCCGCCCGCAAGTCACCTGGGGCACCTCGCCCGAGATGGTGCTGGACGTGAACGCCCGCGTGCCCGACCCGGACAAGGAAAAGGACGCGGTCAAGCGCGGCGCCATCGAGCGCGCGCTGCAGTACATGAGCCTGGAGCCCAACAAGGCGATTGCCGACATCCATGTGGACAAGGTCTTCATCGGCTCCTGCACCAACAGCCGCATCGAGGACATGCGCGAGGCTGCCGCCGTGGTGCGCCGTATCGGTGGCCGCCTGGCCTCGAATGTGAAGCTGGCCCTGGTCGTGCCGGGTTCGGGTCTGGTCAAGGCGCAGGCCGAGGCGGAGGGCCTGGATCAGGTCTTCAAGGCCGCAGGTTTCGAGTGGCGCGAGCCTGGCTGCTCCATGTGCCTGGCCATGAATGCCGACCGCCTGGAGCCCGGCGAGCGCTGTGCCTCCACCAGCAACCGCAATTTTGAAGGGCGCCAGGGCGCCGGCGGCCGCACCCATCTGGTCAGCCCGGCCATGGCCGCCGCGGCCGCCATGCGCGGTCATTTCGTCGACGTCAGCCATCTCAGCTGAGCCAGCCGGCGAACACAAGGAGTTAGTTCAGACATGGAAAAGTTCACCCTGCACCAGGGCCTCGTCGCCCCCATGGACCGCGAGAACGTCGACACCGACGCCATCATCCCCAAGCAGTTCCTCAAGTCCATCAAGCGCAGCGGCTTTGGCCCTAACTTGTTCGATGAGTGGCGCTATCTGGATGCGGGCGAGCCCGGTCAGGACCCGGCCAGCCGCCGGCCCAACCCCGATTTCGTGCTCAACCAGGCGCGCTATGCCGGCGCTTCGGTGCTGTTGGCGCGCGCCAATTTCGGCTGCGGCTCCAGCCGCGAGCATGCGCCCTGGGCGCTGGAGCAGTACGGCTTTCGCGCCCTGATCGCGCCCAGCTTCGCCGACATCTTCTTCAACAACTGCTTCAAGAACGGCATCCTGCCCATCGTCTTGCCCGAGTCACAAGTGGCGCGGCTCTTCGACGAAGTGCTTGCCTTCCCCGGCTACCAGCTGAGCATCGATCTTCCGCGTCAGGTGGTGATCAAGCCGGACGGCACGGAGCTGCCCTTCGAGGTGCAGGCCTTCCGCAAGTTCTGCCTGCTGGGCGGTTTTGATGACATCGGCCTGACCCTGCGCCATGCCGACAAGATCAAGGCCTTCGAGGCCGAGCGCCTGGCCGCCAAGCCCTGGCTCAAACACCAGCTGTCGGCCTGAGCGCCGCGCGAATCCATTCAAGGACAGATATGAAGATCGCAATCCTCCCCGGTGACGGCATCGGCACCGAAATCGTCGCCGAAGCCGTCAAGGTGCTCAAGGTCCTGGACCTGCCGCTGGAGATGGAAACCGCGCCGGTGGGCGGCGCCGCTTACGAGGCTGTTGGCCATCCCCTGCCGGACTCCACCCTGCAGCTGGCCAAGGACGCCGACGCCATCCTGTTCGGCGCCGTGGGCGACTGGAAGTACGACAAGTTGGACCGCCCCCTGCGTCCCGAGCAGGCCATCCTGGGCCTGCGCAAGCATCTGGGCCTGTTTGCCAACTTCCGCCCGGCCATTTGCTACGAGCAGCTGACGCACGCATCGAGCCTGAAGCCCGAGCTGGTGGCCGGCCTGGACATCCTCATCATCCGTGAGCTGACCGGCGACATTTACTTCGGCCAGCCGCGCGGCCGCCGCACCGCGGTGGACGGGCATTTCCCGGGCAGCGAAGAAGCTTTCGACACCATGCGCTATTCGCGCCCGGAGATCGAGCGCATCGCCCATGTCGCCTTCCAGGCCGCGCGCAAGCGCAACAAGCGCGTCACCTCGGTGGACAAGGCCAATGTGCTGGAGACCTTCCAGTTCTGGAAAGACGTGATGATCGAAGTCGGCGCCGAGTACCCCGATGTGGAACTCGACCATATGTACGTGGACAACGCTGCCATGCAACTGGTCAAGGCGCCCAAGCGCTTTGATGTGATGGTGACCGGCAATATGTTTGGCGACATCTTGTCCGATGCGGCGGCCATGTTGACCGGCTCCATCGGCATGCTGCCCTCGGCCTCCTTGGACAAGAACAACAAGGGCTTGTACGAGCCAAGCCATGGCAGCGCGCCGGACATCGCTGGCAAGGGAATCGCCAATCCTCTGGCTACAATCCTGTCCGCTGCCATGATGCTCAAGTTCTCCCTCAACCAACCCGAAGCTGCTGCTCGTATCGAAGCCGCAGTGGGCTCGGTGTTGTCCCAAGGTCTGCGCACCGCAGACATTTGGAGCGAGGGCACCCAGAAGGTGGGCACGCGCGAGATGGGTGACGCTGTCGTTTCTGCATTGAACACGGCGATTACCACGACCAAAACCATGAAGGGCTAGTTCAGCTCCGGTTCGTCTCGCCCCTACACCCCCGGCGACACGAGCCGGGGGAGAAGAAGTCCAGAGGCTTTTTTCTTTTTTAGGGCGATAGAGGTAACAGCGATGACGACACTTGTTGGATTGGTAGGCTGGCGCGGCATGGTGGGTTCGGTCCTGATGGACCGGATGAGCGCAGAAAAAGACTTTGACCTGATCGAGCCGCTGTTCTTCAGCACCTCGAACGCCGGCGGCGCCGCCCCGGCCCAGGCCAAGAACGAAACCAAGCTCCAGAACGCGTTTGACATCGAGCAGCTCAAGCGTTGCGAGATCATCATCACCGCCCAGGGCGGCGACTACACCAGCGAAGTTTTCCCCAAGCTGCGCGCCGCCGGCTGGAACGGCCACTGGATCGACGCGGCTTCGACGCTGCGCATGGAATCCGACGCCGTCATCATCCTGGACCCGGTCAATATGCCGGTCATCAAGGATGCCCTGGCCAGGGGCGGCAAGAACTGGGTCGGCGGCAACTGCACCGTGTCCTGCATGCTGATGGGCGTGGGCGCGCTCTACAAGGCCGGGCTGGTCGAGTGGATGAGCACCCAGACCTACCAGGCCGCCAGCGGTGGCGGTGCCCAGCACATGCGCGAGCTGCTGACGCAGTACGGCACGCTGAATGCGTCCGTTCGCGCCTTGCTGGATGACCCCAAGAGCGCCATCCTGGAAATCGACCGCCAGGTCATCGCCACCCAGCGTTCCTTGAGCGCCGCCGAGACCGCCAACTTTGGCGTGCCACTGGGCGGCTCGCTGATCCCCTGGATCGACAAGGACCTGGGCAATGGCCAATCCAAGGAAGAGTGGAAGGGCATGGCCGAGACCAACAAGATCCTCGGTATCGGCGAAGGCTTCGGTTCCAGCGCCATCCCCGTGGACGGTTTCTGCGTGCGCGTGGGCGCCATGCGCTGCCACAGCCAGGCCCTGACCTTCAAACTGAACAAGGACGTGCCCCTGGCCGACATCGAAGCCATGATCGCCGCCGACAACGAGTGGGTGAAGGTGGTGCCCAACACGCGTGAAGCCACGATCAAGGATCTGACCCCGGTGGCCGTGACTGGCACCATGACGATCCCGGTCGGCCGCCTGCGCAAGCTGGCCATGGGTCCCGAGTATCTGGGTGCCTTCACCATCGGTGACCAGCTGCTCTGGGGTGCTGCCGAACCGCTGCGCCGCATGCTGCGCATCCTGCTGGACCGCTGAGGGGAGGGCTTCGTTGAGCGGGGTGTGCAGCGCGCCCGCTCAGTGATATCCCGCATTCACGTTGCCCCCAAGCGACAAGCTGGGGCGGACGGGCGAAACTCAACAGGGGCAAATGGGCTTTTCAGGCATTGCCTGAGCTTCTGAGCGTATATGCTCGCCGCTATTGAGTTTTCCGGTTCGCGAACCTGGCGCATGAGGATGGCATCGTGAGTGCTGTTGAGCGGAGAATAGTGATCGTCGAAACAGGCGGACACCCGTTGGTGCCCGCCTTGTTGCTTTGGGGGATGCCTTGAAACTACATAAAAGCGCCGTGGGTAGCGCACTGGGCCGCACGTGGGGCCGTTTTTCCCTGACTCATGTGGCTGCCGCCATGTTGGCTGCTGCGAGCAGCGGAGCTTGGGGCCTGGGTCTGGGCAAGCTGACCGTGCAATCGGCACTGGGCGAGACGCTCAAGGCCGAGATCGACATCACCAGCATCAGCGCCGAAGAGGCGGGCACCTTGAAGGTGCGTGTCGCTCCGCCCGAGTCTTACCGCGCTACCGGTGTTGAGTACAACGCTGTGCTCACCGGCACGCAGGTCCAGGTCTTGCGCCGCGATGGCCGCAATGTGCTGCGTGTGAGCAGCGACCGCGCGGTTCAGGAACCCTTTGTCGATGTGATTCTTGAGCTCACCTGGGCCAGCGGCCGTTTGGTGCGCGAGTACACCTTGCTGTTCGATCCGCCGGCTAGCCCCAGGCCAGCCAACGCAGCGCCTGCTGTGGCCGCTGCTCCGGTGATTTCCTCCGCTCCCGCCGAAGCCACGCCGCCGCCAGCCAGCAGCCGTCCGCGCCTGGAACCGCGCCCTGCTGCACCCGCGCCGGTACCTGCGCCCGCCGTGGCTGAAGCTCGCCCGCGCAACGAAGCGCCGGTGCGCCCGGCCAGAAGCAATGAGGCGCCTGCGTCCGAGTATGTGGTCAAGCCTGGCGACAGCCTGTCGCGCATCGCCGGCAAGACGCAGCCGGCCGGTGTTTCGCTGGACCAGATGCTGGTGGGCCTCTACCGCAACAATGAAGACGCCTTCATCAACGGCAATATGAATCGCTTGAAGGCCGGCAGCGTGCTGCAAGTGCCTTCCGCGGACAGCGTGTCCTCTCTGAGCACGGCCGAGGCTCGCCAGGTGATTCGCGCGCAGAGCGCCGACTTCAATGCCTACCGCCAGCGACTCAGCGGTGCCGCACCGACGATCAAGCAAGACGAGAGCGATCGCCAGGCCAAGGGTCAGGTTCAGGCTGCGGTGGAAGATCGCAAACAAGCCGCTGCGCCGACGCCTGACAAGCTGACTCTGAGCAAGGCCGCTGCGGCCGATGCGAAGCTTGCCAAGGTGTCCAAGGACACCGAGAAGAAAGACTCGGCGGCTCGCGTGGCCGAGTTGACTCGCAATGTGGAAGAGCTGAAAAAGCTGTCCAGTGCTGCCAAGCCTGCGCCTGCGCCGGTGGCGGCTCCGGCTCCGGCGCCAGCGCCAGCGCCAGCGCCAGCGCCAGCGCCAGCGCCAGTTCAAGCTCCGGCTCCGGCGCCCGTCGCAGCACCCGCTCCGGTGGTGGCTGCGCCTGTGCCGGCGTCCATGCCTGCCCCACTGCCGGCGCCCGTGGCTTCCAAGCCCTTGCCCAGCACCGTGGCTCCGGCCGCTTCCAAGCCGGCCAGTGCGGTCATGCCGGCCGCGCCCGAAGTTGCTCAGCCTGGCATCCTGGAACAGTTGCTGGACAACCCACTGCTGCCCCTGACGGGACTGCTGTTGCTCGCCGCTGGCGGCTTTGGTTTCTACCGTTTCCGCAATCAGAAGGCCCAGGCCAAGTCTGACACGGGCTTCCAGGAAAGCCGTCTGCAGCCGGATTCATTCTTCGGCGCCACCGGTGGTCAGCGCGTGGACACGCGCGATGCGGCCAATGGCGCCTCGTCGATGAACTACTCGCTGAGTCAGCTGGATGCCATCGGTGATGTCGATCCGGTGGCGGAGGCCGACGTTTACCTGGCCTATGGCCGCGACCTGCAGGCCGAGGAAATCCTCAAGGAAGCCTTGCGGGCCAACCCTGAGCGCATGGCCATCCGGCTCAAGCTGCTCGAGGTCTACGCCAAACGCCGCGACACCAAGGGCTTTGAGCAGCTGGCCATCCAGCTCTACGCGGAAACGCAAGGCCGCGGTGATGACTGGGCCAAGGCTCAGGAGCTGGGCCGTCAGATCGATCCGGACAATCCGCTCTACCAGCCGGGCGGTGCGCCGAGCTTGCCGGCCAGCGGACGCGAGGTTCATCCCGAGCCCATGGACGCCAGCACCATGCCGCACACGGTGACCGCGGGCGGTCATCTGGCCACCGAGCCTCTGGGACGCAATGCGCCGGACACCGGCCCGACCAGCGTGTTCGATCTGGACTTGGATCTCGACCTGGATTCGCCGCCAGCCGCGCCTGCGCCGTCGCCGATTTCCATGGAAGCCACCCAGGCCCTGCCGACCACGGTGGACCAGGCCCCGATGGCCATGGACTTCGACCTGTCGCCGCCGGCGACGCCGACCCAAGCCGGTGGAACCGATCTGGAATTCGATCTGGACGATCTCGACGACGATCGCCCGGCCACGGTCACGCCGGAAGCGGCCGGCGGTGCGCTGGACTTTGACCTGTCGTCCATCGACCTCGACCTGCCGGCCACGCCCGCCATTCCTTCCGCCGAGTCTTCGGCCCTGGAGGGTGATTTGGCTGCCGAGTTCGACGCCTTGATGAAGGAGGCTCCGGCCACTGCAGCTCCGGCCATCCCGGACATCGCTGACCTGGGCCTGGACGATGGCGACCCGCTGCTGCGTCAGCTGGAGTTGGCCGATGAGTTCCGTCAGATTGGTGACACCGAGGGAGCGCGCGAAGTGCTGCAGGAGCTGATCTCCAAGACCAGCGGCGGTCTGCGCGACAAGGCTCAGGCCATGCTCAACGAACTGCGCTGAAGCCTGTGGCATGCTTCGAGGCGCTCGGCCTGGCCGAGCGCCTTTTTCATTGGGGAGTAGTGCTTTGATGTCGACGGTGTCTGGGGTGGAGCAGGGCGAAGGCCTGCAGGCGGGGCGGGCGGAAGCTGTGCAGCGCGTCGCCCTGGGTGTCAGCTACCGCGGCCAGGCGTACCACGGCTGGCAGAGCCAGAGCGACCGCCAGACCGTGCAGGATGTGCTGGAGGCGGCGCTCAGCGAATTCGCCGACCGCGAGATTCGCACCATCTGCGCCGGCCGCACCGACACCGGCGTGCACGGACTCAACCAGGTGGTTCATTTCGACACCACGGTGCGGCGCGAGTCAGCCTCTTGGGTGCGGGGCACGAATCGCTACCTGCCGGCCGATGTGGCCATTCAGTGGTGTGTGTTTCCGCCGGTCGACTTCCATGCGCGCTTTGCCGCGCGAGGCCGGCGCTACAGTTTTCTCTTGCTGGAATCGGTGGTGCGGCCGGCGATTGAAGCCGGCGCCGTGGGTTGGGTGTTTCGCCCGCTGGACATGGCCGCCATGCAAGCCGCTGCGGCGCTGCTGCTGGGCGAGCATGACTTCAGCAGCTTCCGCTCCTCGCAATGCCAGGCGAAGTCGCCGATCAAGACCTTGCGCTCGATTGAGATCACGCGACGCGGCGCCTACTGGCGTTTCGACTTTGACGCCTCGGCCTTTCTTCATCACATGGTGCGCAATCTGATGGGTTGCCTGATCGCGGTGGGCAATGGCAGCCGGCCACCGTCCTGGGTGGGCGAGGTGCTGGCGGCGCGCGAGCGCAGCGTTGCCGCACCGACCTTTCCGCCGGACGGGCTGTACTTTAAAGGCCCGTACTACGATGCGGATCTGCAGATTCCGACCCACACGGCAGCCATGGACTGGTTGCCTTGAACGTGTTGCCAACCCCTGTCTTTTGAAGCGCGAGTGCCCATGAGCCGTACCCGAATCAAGATCTGCGGCCTGACCCGCGAGGCCGATGTGCTGGCTGCTGTCGCGGCCGGTGCCGATGCCATCGGCTTTGTCTTCTACGCCAAGAGCCCGCGTTTTGTGAGCCCGGCCCGGGCGGCAGAGCTTGCTCGCTTGTTGCCGCCGTTCGTGACGCCGGTGGGCTTGTTCGTCAATGCCAGCGAAGCCGAGGTGCAGGAGGCGCTGGCGGCATTGCCGAATATGCTGCTGCAGTTCCACGGCGATGAGAGCGCGGCCGACTGCGAGCGCTTCGGCCGGCCCTATTTGCGGGCTGCGCGCATGGAGCCGGGCTTCGATTTGCTAGACTACGCCCAACAGTTTTCAACAGCACAAGCCATCCTGCTCGACGCCCACGTCGAAGGCTATGGCGGTGGTGGAAAGGTTTTCGATTGGTCACTCATTCCAAAAAACGTGCCCTCTCCAGTCGTTTTGTCTGGTGGGTTGCATGCCGGAAATGTGCTGACTGGCGTGCTTCAGGTCCGGCCCACGGCCGTTGATGTGAGTTCCGGCGTCGAACAGGCCAAGGGCCTGAAGGACGCCGCCCTGATCCAGCAGTTCTGCGCCGCCGTGCGCGAGGCCGATGTCCAAATCGATGCCCAAGCGGCTCGCCTGAACTGCGTCTGAAGAGAAGCACGATTCCCACCATGCAAGACTACGCACAGCCCGATGCCCAGGGGCATTTCGGCCCCATCCATGGCCAAACCTACGGCGGCAGCTTTGTCGCCGAGACCTTGGTTCACGCCCTTGACGAGCTGAAAGAGGCCTACGCCCACTACAGCAAAGACCCGGAATTCATCAAGGAGTTCAAGCGCGAGTTGGCCCATTTCGTCGGCCGCCCGAGCCCGATTTATCACGCCGATCGCCTGAGCCGCGAGCTCGGCGGTGCCCAGGTCTTCTTGAAGCGTGAAGACCTGAATCACACCGGCGCACACAAGATCAACAACACCATCGGCCAGGCCTTGCTTGCCAAGCGCATGGGCAAGAAGCGCATCATTGCCGAGACCGGCGCCGGTCAGCACGGTGTGGCCACGGCCACCATCTGCGCCCGCTACGGCATGGAATGCGTGGTCTATATGGGCAGCGAGGACGTCAAGCGCCAAAGCCCCAATGTCTACCGCATGCATCTGCTGGGCGCTCGCGTGGTGCCGGTGGAGTCGGGCTCCAAGACGCTGAAAGACGCGCTCAACGAGGCCATGCGCGACTGGGTCACCAATGTCGAGTCGACCTTCTACATCATCGGCACCGTGGCCGGCCCGCATCCGTATCCGATGCTGGTGCGCGACTTCCAGCGCGTGATCGGTGACGAGTGCCTGACGCAGATGCCCGAGATGATCGGCCGCCAGCCCGATGCGGTGATCGCCTGTGTGGGCGGCGGCAGCAATGCCATGGGCATTTTCTACCCCTACATCCCCCATGCCGGCACGCGCCTGATCGGCGTGGAGGCAGCCGGGGAGGGCATGGACAGCGGCAAGCATGCGGCCACGCTGAGCGCCGGCAGCCCGGGTGTGCTGCATGGCAACCGCACCTACCTGCTGCAAGACGACAACGGCCAGATCATCGAGACCCATTCGATCTCGGCCGGCCTGGACTACCCCGGCGTCGGCCCCGAGCATGCCTACCTCAAGGACATCGGCCGCGCCGAGTATGTGGGTGTGACCGATGCGGAAGCGCTGGCTGCTTTCCATCATCTGTGCCGCACCGAAGGCATCATCCCGGCGCTGGAGTCCAGCCATGCGGTGGCCTACGCGATGAAGCTGGCGCCGACGATGCGGGCCGATCAGCACCTGCTGGTCAATCTGTCCGGCCGCGGCGACAAGGACATCGGCACCGTGGCCGATCTGTCCAAAGCCGAGTTCTACTGCCGACCGTCCTGCAAGGGTCAGTCGGTCAAGGGTGGTGAACAACCGGTCCATGTGGTGACGTCGAAAGGAGGCCTGTGATGAGCCGCATCCAAGCCACTTTCGCCCGTCTGGCCGCGCAAGGCCGCAAGGCCTTGATTCCCTTTGTCCACACCGGTGATCCGTATCCCGAAACCACGGTGCCGTTGATGCGCGCCATGGCCGAGGCCGGCGCCGATGTGATCGAGCTCGGCGTGCCGTTTTCTGACCCCATGGCCGACGGCCCGGTGATCCAGCGAGCGGCCGAGCGAGCCTTGCAAAAAGGCATCGGTCTGGCCCGTGTGCTGGCCGATGTGCGCGAGTTCCGCCAGGCGGACGATGTCACCCCGGTGGTGCTGATGGGTTACGCCAATCCGATCGAGCGCTACGGCATTGCCCGTTTCGTCGACGATGCGGCGGCAGCCGGTGTCGACGGCGTGCTGGTGGTGGACTACCCGCCCGAGGAGTGCGAAACCTTTGCCGCTCTGCTGCAGGCGCGCGGCCTGGACCCGATCTTCTTGCTGGCGCCCACCTCGACCGTGGCGCGCATGGCCCGCATCGGCAAGATCGCCAGCGGCTACGTCTACTACGTCTCGCTCAAGGGCGTGACCGGCGCGGGCCACCTGAACACCGCGGCCGTGGCCGAGATGATCCCGCGCATCCGCCAGCATGTCAGCGTGCCGGTGGGTGTGGGTTTCGGCATCCGCGATGCCGCTACCGCCCGCGCCGTGGCCGATGTTTCGGACGCGGTGGTGATCGGTTCTCGCCTGGTCGAGCTTCTGGAGACGCAGACACGCGATAATGTCGCTTTGACGGGTGCCCAGTTCATCCGCGAGATCCGCGCTGCGCTCGACGCGTAGCCTGACCTGAGAACCAGAACAAAGGAGTCTGCTTGTGAGTTGGCTTGAGAAACTGTTGCCGCCCAAGATGCAGCAAACCGACCCGACCGAGCGCCGCATGGTGCCGGAAGGTTTGTGGATCAAGTGCCCGTCCTGCGAGACGGTGCTCTACAAGACCGATCTGGAAAAGAACGTCAACGTCTGCCCCAAGTGCAGCCACCACCACCGCATCGGTGCCCGCGCTCGCCTGGATGCCTTCCTCGACGGCGAAGGCCGCTACGAGATCGGCCAGGAAGTGCTGCCGGTGGACGCGCTGAAGTTCAAGGACAGCAAGAAGTACCCCGACCGCCTGAAGGAAGCGCTGGAAAACACCGGCGAAACCGACGCGCTGATCGTCATGGGCGGCGCCGTGATGACGCTGCCGGTGGTGGTGGCCTGCTTCGAGTTCAACTTCATGGGCGGTTCCATGGGTTCGGTGGTCGGTGAGCGCTTTGTGCGTGGCGTGGAAACCGCCATCGAGCAAAAGACGCCGTTCATTTGCTACACGGCCACCGGCGGTGCCCGTATGCAGGAAGGTCTTTTGAGTCTGATGCAGATGGCCAAGACCAATGCGGCCCTGACCCGCCTTGCCAAAGCCAAACTGCCCTATATCAGCGTGCTGACCGACCCGACCATGGGCGGCGTGTCGGCTTCCTTTGCCTTTGTCGGTGATGTGGTGATCGCCGAGCCCAAGGCGCTGATCGGCTTTGCCGGCCCGCGCGTGATCGAGAACACCGTGCGTGAGAAGCTGCCGGCTGGCTTTCAGCGCGCCGAGTTCCTGATGGAAAAGGGAGCCGTGGACATGATCGTGGACCGCCGAGAACTGCGCGAGACCATCGCCCGTTCGCTGGCCATGCTGCAACGCCAGAGCTCGGACGCCGTGGCCTGAGCTGCCTTGGCAGCCGCTGTCTGAGCTCTCGCTCCTCACCCCTCACGGCCAGGCCCACAAGGTCTGGCCGTCTTTCTTTGCTGGAAGCGTTTTCCTCGCCATGACCTCTCAGAACCTCACGCCCGTGCCTGCCACTCTGGACGACTGGCTGGCCCATTGCGAACGCCTGCATCCCAAGACCATCGACATGACGCTGGACCGGGTCACCACCTTGCGCGCGCGCCTGGGATTGAACTTCGAACCGCCGGTGGTGGTGGTGGCGGGCACCAATGGCAAGGGCTCGACCTGCGCCATGCTGGAGTCCATCGCCCTGCAGGCGGGCTACCGCGTGGGCCTGTACATCAAGCCGCATCTGGTGCATTTCCAGGAGCGCTGCCGCGTGAACGGCGCGCCGGTGGCGGCCGAGAGCCTGCTGCCGCATTTCGAGGCGGTGGAGGCGGCGCGCGGCGAGATGACGCTGAGCTACTTTGAGTTCACCACCCTGGCCATCATGCGCCGCCTGGCAGCCGAACCGCTGGATTTGGTGATTCTCGAGGTGGGCCTGGGCGGGCGCCTGGATGCCGTCAACTGCATCGATGGTGACTGCGCCGTCATCACCAGCATCGACCTCGATCACACCGAGTACCTGGGGCCGGATCGTGAGTCGGTGGGCCGCGAGAAGGCTGGCATCATGCGCGCCGGCCGCACGGTGATCATCAGCGACCCCATGCCACCGGACAGCCTGGCGGCGCGTGCAGCCGAGATCGGCGCCGATCTGCGTCAACTGGGTGTTGATTTCAGCTACAGCGGCGATCGCCAGCAGTGGCAATGGTCGGGCCGCGAGCGCCGCTTCAGCGGCCTGGCCTATCCGGCGCTGCGCGGCGTCAACCAATTGCTCAATGCGGCCGGTGTGCTGGCGGTGTTCGAGGCCTTGTACGAGCGCCTGCCGATCAGCGCGCAAGCGGTGCGTACCGGCCTTGCCTTGGTGGAGTTGCCCGGGCGTTTCCAGGTCGTGGCCGGCCAGCCGGCCCTGGTGCTGGATGTGGCGCACAACCCGCATGCCGTGGCGGCCCTGGCCCAGAACCTGGACCAGATGGGCTTTTATCCGCGCACCCATGCCGTCTTCGGCGCCATGGCCGACAAAGACCTGGCCAGCATTTTCCAGCGCATGGCGCCCTTGGTCGACGTCTGGCATTTCTGCAATCTGGAACTGCCCCGTGCCGCCAGCGCCACCGATTTGCAGGCTCAGTTCGCAGCTCTGCAGGCCGAAGGGCGCCTGAAGGCGCCGCCGCAGGTGCGGCTGCACACCCATGCGCAGCCGCTCGACGCCCTGGCGGCAGCGGCGGCCGAGGCAGACCCCGCTGATAGAATTCTGGTCTTCGGTTCCTTCTACACAGTGGGTGGCGTGCTCAAGAACGGTGTGCCCCGTTTGCAATCCAAGCAAGCACCGTCGGAAGCGCTGCCGCCACCGAATTTCCCGACTGTTGGATGAGACCAGGCGGCCGCTTTGGCCTGGTTTTTGAACCCGGCGCTTTAGCGCTGGGCTGAGGCGACCGGTGGCCGCCTCGTTCCTGCTTTCGTCAACGCTGTCCTTCACCTCGGCGCAGGCCGGATTTCTTGCCATGGGTTTGCTGTCCTTTTTCAAGCGCGACAAGGCTGCACCGGCTGCCAAGCGGGTGTCCGATTCGGCTGATGCCGTCCAGCAACTGCGCTTGCGGGCGCGCCACCGCCTGATCGGCGCTGCCGTCTTGGTCGGCGTCGGTGTAATCGGTTTTCCGCTGGTGTTTGAGACGCAACCGCGACCCATTCCAGTGGACTTGCCCATCGATATTCCCAGCAGGGAAGCGGCTGCGCCCTTGGCGATTCCGCAGCCGCGGCCTGTGCAACCCAGCCTGCCGCCTTTGGCTGCGACCGAGGAAATGGAGCCTGCGGCGCCCGCTGCCAGTTCGACCCGATTGAGCGAAGGCAAGGTGGCTCTTGTGCCCGCGCCGCTTTCTGCACCGGCCCAAGGTACAGACAAGTCGATTGAAAAATTGGCCGATAAGTCCGCAGCGAAGCCGATCGAGAAGTTGTCTGACAAGCCGGCTGAGAAAGCTGTCGAAAAGAGCCTGGATAAGGCAAGCCCCAAGCTAGCCATCAAGCCAATCGAGAAAGCGGTCGACAAGCGCAGCAACCCCGAGGCTGCCCGCGTGCAGGCTTTGCTTGAGGGGCGTGCTGGAGACACTGCCGGCAAACCGGCTGAGGCAGCGCCCAGCACGCGACATATTTTGCAAGTGGGCGCCTTTGCCGACAGCAAGTCCGCCCATGAAGTGCGCATGAAGGTGGAGCATCTGGGTCTCAAGACCTACACCCAGGCCGTGGACACCGCAGCCGGCAAGCGCATACGCGTGCGCCTTGGACCCTATGCCAGTCGCGAGGAAGCCGACAAGGCGGCGGCCAAGCTCAAAGCGGCTGGCCTGTCGGCGGCCGTGTTGACGCTTTGATGCGGCGCGACCCGGCTTCTTGCGCGACCGAGCATCGCGTGTTCCGAGTTGCCACGCCATGAGTTGGGTGGACCTGACGTTGCTGGCCTTGCTGTTGCTGTCCGTGCTGGTCGGTGTGTGGCGCGGCCTGGTGTTTGAGTTGCTGTCCTTGGCCGGTTGGTTGGTCGCCTATCTGGCGGCGCCTCATGTGGCGCCATGGCTGCAGACCTTTTTGCCGCAGCAACGCCTTGGGGCCAGTTTGAGCGCGGGCCTGGGGCTGGTTTTGAGTTTTGCCTTGGTCTTGTTGCTCTGGGGCCTGGCAGCGAAGTTGTTGCGCGCCTTGATTCATGCCTCGCCGTTGAGTGTGCTGGATCGTTTGGCGGGTGCCGGATTTGGCGCTGTGCGTGGCCTGCTCCTGGCCTTGTTTTTGGTGGTGCTGGTGCAGATGACACCCGCGGCCCAGTGGCCGGCCTGGCAGGAATCGCGGCTGGCGCCGCAGCTGCATCAGGTGCTGGGCGCCTTGCGGCCGCTGTTGCCAGACGCGGTCGCGAGTCGATTGCCTGCTTGAGCCACAAGCTCGGGCAGCTTGGAAGTTGAACGGCGCCTGTCTGGGCCGTTAGGTATTTAGACAAAAGTCTCATCCAGAGAAGGAAAAGCCATGTGCGGCATCGTTGGCGTGATCTCCCGTTCCCCTGTCAATCAGCTGATTTATGACGCTTTGCTGCTGCTGCAGCACCGCGGTCAGGATGCTGCGGGCATCGTCACGATGCAGGGCAACAAATGCTTCATGCACAAGGCCCGCGGCATGGTGCGTGATGTCTTCCGCACCCGCAATATGCGCGCGCTGCCCGGCACCATCGGCCTGGGCCAGGTGCGTTACCCGACCGCCGGCAATGCGTACAACGAAGAAGAGGCTCAGCCCTTCTACGTCAACGCGCCCTTCGGCCTGGTGCTGGTGCACAACGGCAACCTGACCAATGCGCAAGGGCTGAAGACCGAGCTGTTCGACATTGATCGCCGCCACATCAACACCGAGAGCGACTCGGAAGTTTTGCTGAACGTGTTGGCCCATGAGCTGGAACAGGTGGCGCGTGATCTGCCGCTGACACCCGACGGTGTGTTCAAGGCGGTGCGAGCCGTGCACAAGCGCATCAAGGGCTCTTATGCCGTGATCGCTTTGATCGCCGGTCATGGACTGCTGGCCTTCCGCGATCCTTATGGCATTCGCCCACTGTGCTTTGGGCAAGCGGCCGATGGCGAGTACATGGTGGCGAGCGAAAGCGTGGCCTTGGAAGGCAATGGTTTCCAGCTGGCCCGCGATGTGGCGCCCGGCGAAGCGTTGTTCGTGGACATGAACGGCACGCTGCACACCCAGCAATGCGCGGAGAACCCGACGCTGAACCCCTGCATGTTCGAGTTCGTCTACCTGGCTCGCCCGGATTCGGTGATGGACGGCATCTCTGTCTACCAGGCCCGCCTGAACATGGGTGAGACCCTCGCCCAGCGTCTGATCTCGACCATGCCGCCCAGCGATATCGATGTGGTGATCCCGATTCCTGAATCGAGCCGCCCCTCGGCCATGCAACTGGCGCATCGCATCGGCAAGCCTTACCGCGAAGGCTTTGTGAAGAACCGCTACGTCGGCCGCACCTTCATCATGCCGGGGCAGGGCGCTCGCAAGAAGTCGGTGCGCCAGAAGCTCAACGCTATCGGTCTGGAGTTCAAGGGCCGCAATGTGCTGCTGGTCGATGACTCCATCGTGCGCGGCACCACCTCCAAGGAAATCGTGCAGATGGCCCGTGAAGCCGGTGCGCGCAAGGTCTACCTCGCCTCGGCCGCGCCGCCGGTGCGCTTCCGCAATGTCTACGGCATTGACATGCCGACCAGCGAAGAGCTGGTGGCGCACAACCGCAGCATCGAAGAGATCCGAGAGTTCATTGGCGCCGACGCGCTGATCTACCAGGATGTGGACGCAATGAAGCGCGTGGTCGCGGCCCTGCAGCCCAACTTGCAGGGCTTCGAAGCTTCCTGCTTCGATGGGCACTACATCACCGGCGATGTCACCGCTGAAGACTTTGCCAAGCTCGAGGCCCAACGCCGCAGCCAGGGTGATGAAGAGGAGGGCCCGGCGCGAAGCCGCTTGGCGCTGCAAAGCGGGGGTGATGGCCAATGAGTTTGAGCGATGAAGCCCGCCGCATGGCCCGCGCGGCGCTGCCCGAAGGTCTGCGCCCGGAAACCCTGGCGGTGCGCACGGCGCTGCCGCCCAGCCAGCACGGCGAAAACTCCGAGGGTCTGTTTCTGACCAGCGCCTATGTCCAGCCGGACGCGGCCACCTCAGCCCAGCGTTTCGCCGACTCGGAAGATTTCACCTACTCGCGCACCAGCAACCCGACGGTGCGCAGCTTGGAGGCACGTCTGGCCGCGATGGAGGGCACCGAAGCTGCTATCGCCACGTCCACCGGCATGAGTGCCATCCTGCTGCTGTGCATGGGCTTGCTCAAGGCGGGCGACCATGTGCTGTGCTCGCGCTCGGTGTTTGGTACCACCATCAATCTGTTCGCCAAGGAGTTCGGCAAGTTCGGTGTCGAAACGACCTTCGTTTCGCAGACCGACCTCGCGGAATGGCGCGCGGCCCTGCGCCCCAACACGCGGCTGCTGTTCGCCGAGACGCCGACCAACCCGCTGACCGAAGTCTGCGATATCCGTGCCTTGGCTGACATCGCCCATGGCGCCGGCGCGCTGCTGGTGGTGGACAACACCTATTCCACGCCAGCGTTGCAGCAGCCCACACGCTTTGGTGCAGACCTGGTCATGCACTCAGCGACCAAGTACATGGACGGCCAAGGCCGCGTGATGGGCGGCGCCCTGTGCGGCCCCAATCGCCTGATCAAAGATGTGTTCGGCCCGGTCATGCGCACGGCCGGCATGGTGCTCTCGCCCTTCAATGCCTGGGTGATCTTGAAAGGTCTGGAGACCTTGAGCCTGCGCATGAAGGCGCAGAGCGAACAAGCCTTGGCCGTGGCCCGATGGCTCGAAGCCCGGCCCGAGGTGGCGCGCGTCTATTGCCCGTCTTTGCACTCGCACCCCCAGCATGAGCTGGCCATGCGTCAGCAGTCGGGGCAGGGCGGGGCGGTGCTGTCGTTCGAGTTGAAGGCCGACACGCCCGAGGCTGCACGCGCCGCGGCCTTCCATGTGATCAACAGCACCCGCGTGCTCAGCATTGCCACCAATCTGGGCGACACCAAATCCATCATCACCCATCCGGCCACCACCTCGCATGGCCGCCTCAGCGAGGCCCAGCGTCAGGCCGCCGGCATCAGCCAGGGCCTGATTCGCCTGGCCGTCGGTCTTGAGCATGTCGACGACATCACCGACGACCTGAACCGCGGCCTTTCCACTTTGAACAGCTTATGAGCCAACACGCCAACACTCCTGTGCGCACCCGCATTGCGCCGTCGCCGACCGGTTTTCTGCATCTGGGCACAGCCCGAACGGCCCTGTATTCCTGGGCATACGCACGCCATTACGGCGGCAAGTTCGTGCTGCGCATCGAAGACACCGATGTGGCTCGCTCGACGCAGGATTCGGTGGAGCAGATCCTGGCTTCGATGAAGTGGTTGGGCCTGGACTACGACGAAGGCCCGATCTATCAGATGCAGCGCCTGGAGCGTTACCACGCGGTGGCCGAACAGTTGATTGCTGAGGGCATGGCCTATCGCTGCTACTGCACGCCCGCTGAGCTGGATGAGGTGCGCGAGGCCCAACGAGCGCGCGGTGAAAAGACCCGTTATGACGGCCGCTGGCGCCCGGAGCCCGGCAAGGTGCTGCCGCCGGTGCCAGTCGGCATTGCGCCCGTGGTGCGCTTCAAGAATCCGCTGGACGGCGACGTCACCTGGGACGATCTGGTCAAGGGCCCCATCACCATCAACAACCGCGAGATCGATGACTTGATCATCGTGCGCCCAGCGGCTGCAGATGCGCCTGCAGGCAGCCTGGGTGTGCCGACCTACAACTTCGCTGTGGTGGTGGACGACTGGGATATGCAAATCAGCCATGTCTTCCGCGGCGACGAGCATGTCAACAACACGCCTTGGCAGATCAATATCTTCCGTGCCCTCGGCGCACCGCTGCCGGCCTTCGGACACGTACCGGTGATTCTGGGTGACGACGGCCAGAAGCTGTCCAAACGCCGTGGCGCCGTCAGCGTGACGGCTTACGAAGAAGGCGGTTACCTGCCCGAAGCCATGCTGAATTACCTCTCGCGCCTGGGCTGGAGCCATGGCGACGACGAACTGTTCAGCCGTGAGCAGCTGGTGTCTTGGTTCGATGGCAGCCATCTGAACAAGAGCCCCGCGCAATGGGACCCGGCCAAGCTGGAGTGGGTCAACAGCCAATACATCAAGCAGGCTGATGACGGCCGCTTGTCTGTTCATGTGGCGGCTCAGCTGGCGTCACGTGGCATGCAGGTTGATGCTGCCAAGCTTGCGCCGATGTGCGCCTTGTTCAAGGATCGCTGTTCCACGACCGTGGCGCTGGCCGATTGGTTGGCCATGTATTTCGGCCCGGTCAGCCCTTCGGCCGAGGACTTGGCTGCTCATGTCACTGACGCAGTGAAGCCAGCGTTGGTCACGCTCGCTGACAAGCTGCATGCCTTGGCTGAGTGGAGCAAGCCCGCCATTGCTGCGGCCATCAAGGAAACCATCGCAGCACACGGTCTGAAGATGCCTCAATTGGCCATGCCGGTGCGCGCTTTGGTGTGCGGCCGTGTGCAAACGCCCAGCGTCGATGCGGTGCTGGAGCTGTTCGATCAAGAAATTGTTGTGAAACGCTTGCGCTCCTTGTGAAAATCGTCCTATAATCTACGTCTTGCTTGAACAGCGCGAAACTTTAGATGTCTCGCGGTGCATCAGAAAGCGTGTCGATCTGCAGAGATCAATCAAGCGGTCTGAAGTACTGATAAGAATCATCGGGGGTATAGCTCAGCTGGGAGAGCGCTTGCATGGCATGCAAGAGGTCAGCGGTTCGATCCCGCTTACCTCCACCAAATTCAAGTCGAGTTTGTGTGGCGCGCGGTTCAAATGCAAAAGTTTTGCGATATACTTCGAAGCTTGAATATATAGAGTTAACTGTTGTATACTTTGCGGCAGTTAATAAGAAGGTTTAGTCCCCTTCGTCTAGAGGCCTAGGACACCACCCTTTCACGGTGACTACAGGGGTTCGAATCCCCTAGGGGACGCCAAGTTTGACAAGGCTTGGTAGTTATTGAAAAATAGCTGCAAACTTGTTCGATGTGAGTTGGATTATGTATATAATCTGATTCATCATCTGGAGTGGTAGTTCAGTTGGTTAGAATACCGGCCTGTCACGCCGGGGGTCGCGGGTTCGAGTCCCGTCCACTCCGCCAGCTTTTTAGCAAAGAATGTAGGTTCTTTGTTTGCGTTGAAGAAATTCGGTAAAACGAGTTTCAAAGGCGGCCAAGAAATTGGCCGCAGTTATTTGTAAGATTGTTTTGAGGTTTGATACGCTTGAATGGCGCGGCAACCGAGATTCGCAAGGATCTGGGGGTATAGCTCAGCTGGGAGAGCGCTTGCATGGCATGCAAGAGGTCAGCGGTTCGATCCCGCTTACCTCCACCACCAAACGCTGTTTGGAAGTGGCGCGCGATTCAGGATGTGATCAGGCAAGAAGGTTTAGTCCCCTTCGTCTAGAGGCCTAGGACACCACCCTTTCACGGTGACTACAGGGGTTCGAATCCCCTAGGGGACGCCAAGTTTGACAAGACTTGGCAGTGCTTGAAACAGCGCTGCGTAACTTGTTCGGTGTAGCGCAATATCGGTTTCGATGTTGTGGCTCATCTGGAGTGGTAGTTCAGTTGGTTAGAATACCGGCCTGTCACGCCGGGGGTCGCGGGTTCGAGTCCCGTCCACTCCGCCAACAATCTGATAAACCCCGCAAACGAGAGTTTGTGGGGTTTTTTCTTGTCCGATCGATACTCGCTCAATAGTTTCGCCTACTTGCTGTTTGATATCAGTTCCGTACCTGTGCAATATCCAATACAGGCAAGTGATTGGTGGAGATGACTTCACACCTGTGTTTAGATGGGTAACTTCAGAGTTGAAACTTCAGGTGACTTCGCCCTGTCCGAGCGCTCAGCCCAATTGACTGAACCTGTTTTGAAGTCGCCTCAAGCGTGTTGAGCCCAATAAAAAGAGCTCCCGCTGGGAGCTCTTTGCATATGCAAACTGACCTTCGCGGGTTCAAAGTTTCGCCCGCGGTCCTGCTGAATCGAGCGGGAGGCTCTCAGTTTGCCGCGTCACCCGAGTCTGAGTTTCAGCTGAACATCTGATTGCGGATCAAACCCACAGCCAAACCTTCGATGGCGAAACTTTCGTCATCCGCTGCCACTTGAATGGGTTCGAACTCTGAGTTTTCCGGCAGCAATTCGATGCCGCTGCGATTGCGTTTGAAGCGTTTGACTGTCACTTCATCGCCGATCCGCGCCACCACGATCTGGCCGTTCTTGGCCTCTGATGCTTTTTGCACGGCCAAAAGGTCGCCATCCATGATGCCGATGTCTTTCATGCTCATGCCTTTCACTTTGAGCAGGAAGTCGGGCTTCTTGGCGAACATGCTAGCCTCAACGGCGTAGTTTTGTTCGATGTGTTCCTGTGCCAGGATGGGGTGGCCGGCTGCCACGCGCCCAATCAGTGGGAGATTCAGCTGGGCTAAGCTGGCCAGCGGAAAGTCGAGTTGCTGGCGATCGCTGCTGCGTGTCGCGGCTCGGCCGCGCGCATATCCGGCCTGAAACTCACGTGCTTCTTGTGACTCGCGGGCATCACGTGCGGAGTTGAGCGCTCTCAATGTGTCAGACTTCAGCCGGATGCCGCGCGAGGTGCCGCCAACCAGTTCGATGGCGCCCTTGCGGGCCAGGGCTTGCAGGTGTTCCTCGGCTGCATTGGCGGAGCGAAAACCGAGCTCGGCTGCGATCTCGGCGCGGGTCGGTGGAGCGCCGGTGCGTTCGATGGCGGCTCGTACCAGATCGAGGATCTGCTGTTGGCGCGCGGTGAGTTTCGGGCTGTCTTCCACGGTGGTCATCCTCTGCTTGGAGCTTGAGTGCCTGAATATTTATCCAGTGACTGTATTTTCATCCAGGAAATCTAAAATTGCAAAGCAAGCCAGACTCAAATGCAGTGAATGAGCCAGTTTCAGCAGTGAATTCTGGCTTGGTTGTGATTCTCGGGACCGGCGGCACCATTGCCGGGACGGCCAGCGACGCCTCGGACAATGTCGGCTATCAGGCCGCCCAGCTCGGCGTGGGTCAGTTGATCGCCGCTATTCCACCGCTGGCTCAGCGCCGTCTGGAGGCGGAGCAAGTGGCGCAGCTGGACAGCAAGGACATGGATTTCACCACCTGGCAGCTGTTGGCCGAACGGGTGGCTTTCCACCTGGAGCGACCCGAGGTGGCAGGTCTGGTCATCACCCACGGCACGGACACGCTGGAAGAGACGGCCTATTTCCTGCAGCGCGTCTTGGCGCCGGGTAAGCCGGTGGTGATCACGGCAGCGATGCGCCCGGCCACGGCCTTGCAAACCGATGGGCCTCAGAACCTGCTTGATGCGGTGACGCTGGCTGCTGCGGGTTCAGCGCCGGGTGTTTTTGTGGTGTTTGCCGGCAGCATTTACTCCGCCGAACAAGTTCGCAAGGTCCACAGCTACCGCGTGGATGCGTTCGCGTCCGCTGATGGGGCGCGTTTGGCTGTGGTGGAAGAGGGTGTCGTGCGCTGGTTCGCGGCCCGACCGCAGCGCGATGCAGGTCCGGCGTTTGATCTCGCTCTTTTGCGGCGGTCAGCTCTGACTTGGCCGCGTGTGCAGATGGTGTTCAACCACGTCGGCGCGGATGGCTCGGTGGTTCGGGCCTTGTTGGCGCATGGTGTGGACGGGCTGGTGGTCGCCGGCACCGGCAATGGCAGTCTTTCTCAGTCGCTTGAGGCTGCGCTGCGGGAGGCACAGGCGCAAGGCGTGCGCGTGCTGCGTAGCACGCGCTGTGATGCTGGGCCAGTCACGGCGTCAAACGAGGCCTTGCCCAGCGCGGGCGCGCTGAGCCCGGTGAAGGCACGGATCGCACTGCTGCTGGACTTGCTCTCAAACCCAGCGCAGCGCTGAACCGCGCCCCAAGCTTCGGACTCAGGCCAGGGTCAGGGTGACGTCGATATTGCCGCGGGTGGCGTTCGAGTAGGGGCAGACCTGGTGGGCAGCATCCACCAGGTCTTGGGCCACGCTGCGGTCCACGCCGGGCACCGAGATATTCAGTGCCACCTGGATGCCGAAACCGGCGGGAATGGGGCCGATGCCGACATCGGCTGTGATGGACACTTCGGCCGGCAGGGCGACCTTCTTCATCATGGCCACATGCTTGAGTGCGCCGATGAAGCAGGCTGAATAACCGGCCGCAAACAGCTGCTCGGGGTTGGTGCCCGGGCCGCCGGCGCCACCCAGTTCCTTGGGCGTGGAGAGCTGCACGCTCAGCGCGCCGTCCGAGCTGGAGGACGTGCCTTGGCGGCCGCCGGTCGAAGTGGCGCGGGCGGTGTAGAGGACTTTTTCGATGGACATGATGCAGTTCTTCCTATCAAACAGAGGTGGCGGGAGGAATGTCGGCGTCCGCCAGCTGCTGGCGCAGCTCGTGCAGACGTCGAGTCAGGGAACTCAGTTCTTCCAGTGGGCAGGCGGCGGCGCAGGCCAGCTGCGGAGGGATGGCGAGGGCCCGAGCCTTGAGGCTGAGGCCGGTCGGGGTCAGCAGGATGTCGACGCGCCGTTCATCATGAGTGGCGCGCTGGCGTTTCACCAAGCTTGCGATTTCCATGCGTTTGAGCAAGGGCGTGAGCGTCCCGGAATCGAGCGACAGGCGCTCGCCCAGGGTGGAAACGCTGATGCCGTCTTGCTCCCAAAGGACCAACATCACCAGGTACTGTGGATAGGTCAGGCCCAGTGGTTCCAGCAGGGGCTTGTAGAGCTTGGTCATGGCCAGCGAACTGGCGTAGAGCGCGAAGCACAGTTGCCGGTCCAGACGGAGCCAGTCTTCGGGCTTGTCAGCTGAGGGCGGTTCACCGTTGATTGCTTGGATCTTGCGTGGCATGGGTGATAATGTATTTCGCAATTTAATTGCGCACAATCCATATGGGTATTTGCGGCGGGCCTAGGGCGCCGCAGGTCTGAGCTGACGATGAAAGCGAGCACGACATGTCTTTGAGCCTTTTGGCCAATGCGTTGGTGGCCCTGGTGGCCGCCTTGCACCTGTACTTCCTGGTGCTGGAGATGTTTTTCTGGACCAAGCCTTTGGGCCGGCGGGTGTTCCGCCTGACGCCTGAGTTTGCAGAGGCAAGCAAGACCCTGGCCGCTAATCAGGGGCTGTACAACGGATTCCTGAGCGCGGGCTTGATCTGGGGCTTACTGCAGGGCTCCGCCGGCGTGCCCACGCAGCTGTTCTTCTTGGCCTGCGTGGTGGTGGCGGGCGTGTATGGCGCGGCCACAGTGGGCAAGAAGATCCTGTTCGTGCAAGCCGTGCCGGCGGCGCTTGCTGCTGCCTTGGTCTTGCTGGCCTGAGCGCTGGAGCAGGCAAGAAAAAAAGGCCCGAAATCATCGGGCCCTTTTTGCGTCAAGTCGTGCCTGACAGCAGCGCTTTGCTTCGCGTCGTGATGATCAAGCCGCCGCGTGAATCGCGTCCACCTGGGCACTCAGTTCCAGCCAGCGAAGCTCGGCGCTTTCAAGCTCGTCATGGATGCCTTTGAGGCGCTTGCCGGCCTCGACGATTTGTCCCGGCGTGGCCGAGCCCGCTGCCAACTGCGCCTCAAGAGCCGTGCGCTCATCGGCGAGTTTGTTCAGCGTGGCGTCGATGGCGTCCATTTCTTTGCGCAAGGGCCGGGTTTGGTCGGCCAACTTTTGGCGAGCCTGGCCACTGAGCTTGCGGTCCTCGCGCGCGGCCGGGGCGGCGGCTGGTGTGGCCACGGCCGCCACGGGCGCAGGTGCTGGCGCCACCGTGGATTTGCCGGCCTTGGCCATGGCTTTGGCGGCTTCCTTGGCTGCCTTGGCCGCTTCCTTGGACTGGTCGAGCAGCCAGCGCTGGTAGTCGTCCAGGTCACCGTCGAACGGTGACACCGCGCCCTTGGTGACCAGCCAGAACTCGTCGCAGACCTCGCGCAGCAGGGCCCGGTCGTGGCTGACCAGCATGACGGTGCCTTCGAACTCGTTGAGCGCCATTGACAGCGCCTCGCGAGTGTTGAGGTCCAGGTGGTTGGTAGGTTCGTCCAGCAGCAGCAGATTAGGGCGCTGCCAGACCAGCATGGCCAGCACCAGGCGTGCCTTCTCGCCGCCCGAGAGGCTGCCCACCTGCTGGTTGACCATGTCGCCGACAAAGCGGAACTGGCCCAGGAAGTCGCGCAGCTCTTGCTCGCGCGCCTGCGGGCTCACTTCCTTGGCCAGGCGCACCATGTGCGAGAGCGGGCCCTCTTCGGGCCGCAGCACGTCCATTTCCTGCTGGGCAAAGTAGCCGATGGTCAGGCCCTTGCCCTCGGTGATCTTGCCGCCCATGGCGCGCTGCATGCGGGCCACGGTCTTGACCACGGTGGACTTGCCCTGGCCGTTGGCGCCCAGGATGCCGATGCGCTGGCCGGCCAGCACCGAGCGGTCGATGCCGCGCACGATGATGTTCTCGATGCCGTCAACCTCATAGCCGCAAGCCACGTCATCGAACATGAGCATGGGGTTGGGCAGGCTGACTGGTTCCTTGAATTCGAAATTGAAGTCGGCCGAGGCCAGCACCGGCGCGAGGCGCTCCATGCGCTCCAGCGCCTTGACCCGGCTTTGCGCTTGTTTGGCCTTGCTGGCCTTGGCTTTGAAGCGGTCGATGAACTTCTGCAAGTGGGCGATGCGGTCCTGCTGCTTGCCAAACGCGGCCTGTTGCTGCTCCATGCGTTCGGCTCGCATCGACTCGAAGGCGGTGTAATTGCCGCCATAGCGGTGCAGCTTGGCTTCGTCCAGATGCAAGGTCACCTTGGTGATGGCGTCCAGGAACTCGCGGTCATGGCTGATGATGATCAGGGTGCCGTCGTAGCGCTGCAGCCACGCCTCCAGCCAGACCAGGGCGTCCAAGTCCAAGTGGTTGGTCGGCTCGTCCAGCAGCATCAGCTCGGCCGGGCACATCAGGGCGCGGGCCAGTTGCAAGCGCATGCGCCAGCCGCCCGAAAAGCTGTTCACCGGCGCATCCACCTGCTCGCCCTTGAAACCCAGGCCCATCAGCAGGGCCTGCGCGCGCGGCTTGGCATCGAAAGCGCCGGCGTCCATCAGCAGGGCGTGAGCGTCAGCCATGGCGTGGCCATCCTCGGCGGCTTCCGCGTCGGACAGGGCCTTGCGTGCCGCCATCAGGCGGACATCGCCTTCGAGCACGAACTCGGTGGCCGGCATGTCGGTCTCCGGCATGTTCTGCGCCACTTCACCCACGGCCCATTGGCGCGGGATGTCCACTTCGCCTTTGTCGCTTTGCAGGCGGTCGGTCAGCAAGGCAAAGAGGCTGGACTTGCCGGCGCCGTTGCGCCCCACCAGGCCGACTTTCTCGCCCGGTTGCAGGAGAACGCTGGCGTCATCCAGCACGACCTTGGTGCCGCGTCGCAGCGTGATATTGCGCAGCGTGATCATGATGTAGCCGGGCCCTGGTTGTTGTTCTTGTTGGCGTTCATATTCAGTGATTCTTCAGTGATCAGCAGCACCTGGTCGGCCCCCGAGGAGGTCTCCATCCAGGCAGCTTCCAGCTCGGGGAAGGCCGCTTCGAAAAACGGCCGCTCATTGCCGATCTCCAGCAAGAGCACGCCATGAGGTTTGAGCACAGCCGGCGCATCGGCCAGCAGCCTGCGTATGAAGTCCATGCCATCGGCGCCGCCGGCCAGGGCCAGCTCGGGCTCGGCGCGGTACTCGGCTGGCAGGGCTGACATGGCTTGACTGTTGACATAGGGCGGGTTGCAAAGAATCAGGTCGTAGCGGCGGCCGGCGGCGATCGCCGGTGCCAGGCCGTCGCCTTGCATCAAGCGGATGCGGGCATGCAGGCCATGCTTGTCGACGTTGATGCGCGCCACTTCCAGGGCTTCGGCGCTCAGATCCAGGCCGTCCACCTGTACCTCGGGCCAGGCCATGGCGGCCAGCACGGCCAGCGAGCCATTGCCCGTGCACAGGTCCAGCACTTCGGTGGTCTGCCCGGAGAGCCAAGAGTCGATGCTGGCGTCGGCGATCAGTTCGGCGATGAAGCTGCGCGGCACGATGGCACGCTCGTCCACGTAGAAGGGCACGCCTTGCAGCCAGGCCTCGCGGGTCAGGTAGGCGGCCGGCTTGCGCGTCGCGATGCGTTGCTCGATCAGCTCGGCAATTCGCGCTTGCTGCTCGGCGCTCAGTTCCTGGGCTTCATGCTCGTCCAGCTGGTCCAGTGGCAGCCCCAGGGCCCAGAGCGCCAGCCAGGCGGCCTCGTCGAAGGCCACGGCCGTGCCGTGGCCAAATGAAACGCCCGCCTCGGAAAGGCGGGCGGCTTGGGCCTCGATGCAGTTCAGTAAATTCATGGGGGCTCGGTGAAGGGCAGGGCGTGATTGTCGCCGATGGTGCGGTACCTATTGGTCGCCGGGTCTGTACGCCATGGAGCCCTCATCTCAATCCCTGTTCGGGAACATCAGGTGTACCACCCTATAGGCCAAGCCACATTCAGTGTCGGTCACCGACCGGAAGTCGCGTCCTTTCATGCAGCAGCCCTTCGAGGCTGCGCTTCATGTCATGCCAGCAGCAGCTCCAGTGTGCGGCGGTAGATGTTCTTCAAAGGTTCAAGGTTGTCGGCCGGCAGGTATTCGTCCACCTTGTGAATGCTGGCGTTGATGGGCCCGAACTCGATCACTTGCGGGCAGATCTTGGCGATGAAACGACCATCCGATGTGCCGCCGGTGGTGGAGAGCTGCGTCTGACGGCCGGTCTCGGCCTCGATGGCGGCGCAAAGGGCGCCGCTCAGCTTGCCCACGGGCGTCAAGAAGGGCTCGCCGCCCAAGGTCCAGTCGAGCGCGTACTCCAGGCCATGCCGGGCCAGCAGCGATTGCACGCGGGCCTTGAGACCTTCCGGCGTCGACTCGGTCGAGAAGCGGAAGTTGAAATCCACCACCATGTCACCAGGGATGACGTTGGTGGCGCCAGTACCAGCGTGGATGTTGGAGATCTGGAAGGTGGTGGCCGGGAAGTAGTCGTTGCCTTCGTCCCAGCGGGCCGCAGCCAGCTCGGCGATGGCCGCTGCCGCCTGATGCACCGGGTTGCGCGCCAGCTGCGGGTAGGCCACATGGCCTTGCACGCCCTTGACCTTGAGCTTGCCCGAGAGCGTGCCGCGGCGGCCGTTCTTGATCATGTCGCCGACTTGTTCGACCGAAGTCGGTTCGCCGACGATGCAGTAGTCCAGGCGCTGCCCCTGAGCCTTGAGTTGCTCACAGCAGACCTTGGTGCCGTCGACCGAGGGGCCTTCTTCGTCGCTGGTCAGCAAAAAGGCCAGACTGCCGCTGTGTTCGGGCTGGCCGCGCACGAACTCCTCTGCGGCCACCACCATGGCGGCCAGCGAGCCCTTCATATCAGCAACGCCGCGGCCGTAGATGCGGCCCTCGCGGTAGCTGGGCACGAAGGGGTCGGAGGTCCAGGCGTCCAGGCGCCCCGGCGGCACCACATCGGTGTGACCGGCGAACATCAAGACGGGGCCTTCAGCATCGCGGCCGCGTTTGATGGCCCAGAGGTTGCTAACCCGGAAGGACTCGGGTCCGCTGTCCATGCGCTGCAGCTCGAAGCCCAGGGCGGACAGGCGCTCGCCGATCAATTCCAGGCAACCGGCGTCATCGGGCGTGACGGAGGGGCGGGCGACCAGCGCTTCCAGCAGGGCGAGGGTGTCGGACATGGGGGGGCAGTGGATGGGCAACAGGGGGAAATCGGGCCGCGCTAAGGCGCAGGGGAGGGAGGCGCTTCAGTCGCCGCGCACGTCCAAGGTGATCTCGGTGAAGCTGGCCTCGTCGCTGGCTGCCTCTTCCTTGATCGCCGCTTGCTTGTTGGCGCCCGGCTCGTCGTTTTGCAAACGCCAGAGCAGATTGGTCGGCGAGTCGGCGAAGGCCAGGCCTTCGTCGCGGGTGATGACGCCGTCCTTGATCAGCTGGGCGAAATGCTCTTCATAACTCTGCGAGCCCTCGGCAATGGACTTCTCCATGGCCTCTTTGACGCCGCCAAAGTCGCCGTTCTCGATGAACTCACCGATCAACTTGGTGTTCAGCATGATCTCGATCACCGGAATGCGGCCGCCGGCCGTGGCGCGGACCAGTCGCTGCGAGATGATGGATTTCAGGCCAGCGGCTAGGTCGTTCAACAAAGCCGGGCGCGACTCCGGCGTGTAGAAGGACAAGATGCGGTTCAGCGCGTGATACGTGTTATTTCCGTGCAGCGTGGCCAACACCAGATGGCCGGACAGGGCGTAGGAAATCGCGGCCGTCATGGTTTCGCGGTCACGGATTTCGCCGATCAGGATGCAGTCCGGCGACTGACGCAGCGCGTTTTTCAGCGCCACCTGCAGAGATGCAGTGTCCCGGCCGACTTCGCGCTGGTTGACCACCGAGCGCTTGTTGCTGAACAGGTACTCCAGCGGGTCCTCGATGGTCAGGATGTGGCCGGCCATGGTCTGGTTGCGCAGCTCCAGCATGGAGGCCAGCGTGGTGCTCTTGCCGGTGCCGGTGGCGCCCACCATCAGGATCAGGCCACGCTTTTCCTGCACCAGCTTGCCCAGGATGGGCGGCAGGTTCAGCTGCTCCAGCGAGGGGATGATGTGCGGAATGTGGCGGAACACCGCGGCGATGGTGCCGCGCTGGCGAAAGCCTGAGAGCCGGAAGCTGCCCACGCCGGGAATGGCCACGGCCATGTTCAGCTCGCCGTTCTGGTCCAGCTCGGCCATCTGCGCCGGCTCGACCACCTCGGCGATCAGCTGGCGCGGCTGCATGGGCCCGAGCAATTGATCAGACAGCTGCACGATCTGCCCGTTCAGGCGGATCAGCACCGGCATCTTGGCCGACAGGTAAGCGTCGGACGCACCCTTCTCGGCCATCAGCCGCAGGATGCGTTCCATGTTTCCACTCATCGTGCTGTCTCCCTGTTCTTGGTCTTCAAGCCGCTGGACGCGCCCCGGTTTCAGCCAGGGCTGTGCGGTGCTGCGCTCAGGCGCGCAACAGGTCGTTGATGCTGGTCTTGGCGCGGGTGCCGGCGTCGACCTTCTTGACGATGATGGCCGCGTAGAGGCTGTACTTGCCTTCGTTCTTGGGCAGGCTGCCGCTGATCACCACCGAGCCGGCGGGCACGCGGCCGTAGCTGACGGTGTCGGTTTCGCGGTCATAGATCGGTGTGCTCTGGCCGATGTAGACGCCCATGGAGATGACCGAGTTTTCCTCCACGATCACGCCTTCCACCACTTCCGAGCGGGCGCCGATGAAGCAGTTGTCTTCGATGATGGTGGGGTTGGCCTGCAGGGGCTCCAGTACGCCGCCGATGCCGACGCCGCCGCTCAGGTGCACGTTCTTGCCGATCTGAGCGCAGCTGCCGACGGTGGCCCAGGTGTCGACCATGGTGCCTTCGTCGACGTAGGCGCCGATGTTGACGTAGCTGGGCATCAGGATCACGTTCTTGGCCAGGAAGCTGCCACGGCGCGCCACGGCAGGCGGCACCACGCGCACGCCCATGGCGCGGACGGCTTCTTCGCTCAGGCCGCCGAACTTGGTCGGCACCTTGTCGAAGAAGCTCATGTCGCCGGCGCCCATCAGGCGGTTGTCGTTCAGGCGGAAAGACAGCAGCACGGCCTTCTTGACCCACTGGTGCACGGTCCACTGGCCCACGGCCTGGCGCTCGGCTACGCGCAGGCGGCCAGCGTCCAGATCGGCCAGCACATGCTCCACGGCCTCGCGCACTTCGGGGGCATTGGCGGCCGTGATGTTGGCGCGGTTGTCCCAGGCCAGTTCGATGGTCGATTGCAGATGGGCTTGTGTCATGAGTGAAAGCTCGCGGCAGCGGGTGCCAGTCAGGAGGAAAGGGAAGAAGAAGAGGAGGAAAAGGATTCGATGTAGGCGACGATGCGCTGGGCCGCTTCAAGGCATTCCGCGCTTTCGGCCACCAGGGCCAGCCGGATGCGACCGGCGCCGGGGTTGACGCCGTGGGCCTTGCGCGCCAGCAGGCTGCCCGGCAGCACCGCCACATTGTATTGAGCCAGCAGGCCTTGAGCGAAGGCGATGTCATCGCCGCCGTGGATGTGGCGCGGCAGGCCGCACCAGAGGTAGAAGCCAGCGTCCGGCAGGGCCACATCCATATGTGCGGCCAGCAGCGGCGTGACGGCGGCAAACTTGGCGCGGTACTGCGCGCGGTTCTCGATCACATGGGCTTCATCGTTCCAGGCGGCCACGCTGGCGGCTTGCACGATGGGGCTCATGGCGCTGCCGTGGTAGGTGCGGTAGAGCAGGAACTTCTTCAGCAGCGCCGCATCGCCGGCGACAAAGCCCGAACGCATGCCCGGCACATTGCTGCGCTTGGATAGGCTGGTGAAGGCGATCAGGTTCTTGAAATCCGCGCGGCCCAGGCGGGCGGCGGCCTCCAGGCCGCCCAGTGGCGCTTCATCGCGGAAGTAGATCTCCGAGTAGCACTCGTCCGAGGCGATCACAAAGCCATGGCGATCGCTGAGCTCGAACAGCATGCGCCACTCGTCCAGCGGCATGACCGCGCCGGTCGGGTTGCCAGGCGAGCAGACGTAGAGCAGCTGGGTGCGGGCCCAAGTGGCCTCGTCGATCTGGGACCAGTCGGCGGCGAAGTTCTTGGCCGGGTCGCTGTTGGCAAAGGCGGTCTGCGCGCCGGCCAGCAGGGCCGCGCCTTCGTAGATTTGGTAGAAGGGATTCGGGCAGACCACGGTGGCGCCGGTGCGGCTGGGGTCGATCACGGTTTGCGCCAGGGCGAACAGCGCTTCGCGCGAGCCATTGACCGGCAGCACCTGGCTGGCCGGGTTGAGGCTAAGACCGTAGCGGCGCTGCAGCCAGGCGCAGATGGCTTCGCGCAGCGCCGGCTCGCCGGCCGTGGCCGGGTAGCCCGACAAGCCCTTGAGGCTGGCCATCAGCGCGTCTTCAATCAGCTTGGGCGCCGGATGCTTGGGCTCGCCGATGCCCAGGCTGATGGGCCGGTAGGCGGGGTTGGGTGTGATGCCCGCGTTCAGGGCCCGCAGGCGCTCGAACGGATAGGGGTGCAGCTTGTCCAGCAGCGGGTTGTGGGGCACGGAAGAGGCGGCAGCAGCGTTCATGACAGCGGGTGGGGGAATCGCCGGCATCATAGCCAGCCCAGGCACCCCGGCTGGCTACAGCGACAGGCAAGCCTGCCTTCGTGGTGGGTGGCGCCGTAGGCCACGGTGATTTCCTCGCCCACGGCAATCTCCTGCAGGGCGAAGAACTCGATGGCGCCGCCTTCCACCGCGATGCGGGCATTGGGCCGGCAGCTGTGGTTGGTGAAGCGCATGGGGTCGCTGGAGCGGGTGGCGTCCACCGCGCGGCTGCTGGACAGCTCCACCAGCATGATGCGTTGGCGGCCCTGGGCGCGCCGCCGCGCCTCGGCCACGCTGATGGCTTCGCCGGTGAGCGCGCCGATCTGGGCGCCCGCGGGCACGGCTTCCGCCGCAAACACGCCGAAGCCATCGATGCGGCTGCGCCGCACCGTGACTTCGATCAGCTGGTAGGCCGGATGCGAGGCGAGGGCCAAGGCGGCGTGCCGCTCAAATACGCTTGGTCAAGGGGCTTCAGCGCAGCAGGCCGGACTCGAAGCCGTGGGCCGGCAGGTCCACACGCGGTTCTTGCTTCCAGCCCTTTTTGCGGTGCTCGACCACCACATTGGTGTAGATGCCGCCGCGCACATACCACTTGGCGGTGATGCGGATGAAGCGTGGGTTGGTGACCTTGACGATGTCTTCCAGGATGGTGTTGGTCACCTTCTCGTGGAAGGCGCCCTCGTCGCGGTAGCTCCAGAAGTACATCTTCAGGCTCTTCAGCTCGACGCAGTACTGGTCCGCGATCATGTCGATGGTGAAGTGCGCGAAATCGGGTTGGCCGGTCAGCGGGCAGTGGCAGGTGAACTCGGGCACCTGGAACTGGATCACATAGTCACGCTCGGGGGCCGGGTTGGGGAAGACGTGCAGTTCTTTGCTCGGCGCCGAGGGCGGGTTTGGTGGCATTTCGCGCATCTTGGGCGTTGCCTTGGTGGCAGCCTTGCTGGGCTTGGCGGCCGATTTGATCGGGGCCTTGTAGGCCTCGGCGGGGAGGACAGCGGGCGCGGCAGTCTTTCGACGGGTGGAGGGGGCAGAGGGAGACGTGGTGGGGGTGGACTTGGCCATGGAGTCAATGCGGGGCGATCACCGCGTCGGAAAGACGCGACGACATGCCAAAAGATGGGGAGGGCCCGATGGTATCATCCAGGCCCGCTCAAGCCCTCGATTTATGGGCTTTTGTTCAAATAAATCAACAGCTTAGGAGGCTCGGTGGCTGGCGCCTTGGGTGCCGCCCTCCGGGTGAGAATGGTCTTGCGCCCATGCGTCTGAACTCGATCAAGCTCTCGGGCTTCAAGTCCTTCGCCGATCCCACGGTGTTCCAGCTGCCCGGGCAGCTGGTCGGCGTGGTCGGGCCCAATGGCTGCGGCAAGTCCAACATCATGGACGCGGTGCGCTGGGTGCTGGGCGAGAGCAAGGCTTCCGAGCTGCGCGGCGAGTCCATGCAGGACGTGATCTTCAACGGCTCTGGCAACCGCAAGCCGGCCAGCCGTGCCAGCGTGGAGTTGGTCTTCAGCAATGAAGACGGCCGTGCCGGTGGTCAGTGGAACCAGTTTGCCGAAATCGCCGTCAAGCGCGTCCTGACCCGTGACGGCACCTCCAGCTACTTCATCAACAACCAGCCGGTTCGCCGCCGCGATGTGCAGGACGTGTTCCTGGGCACAGGCCTGGGTCCGCGCGCCTACGCCATCATCGGCCAGGGCACCATCAGCCGCATCATCGAATCCAAGCCGGAAGAGATGCGCATGTTCCTGGAGGAGGCGGCCGGCGTCTCCAAGTACAAGGAACGCCGCCGAGAGACCGAGAACCGGCTCAAGGACACGCGCGAAAACCTGACTCGCGTCGACGACATCCTGCGCGAGCTCAACAACAACCTCGAGAAGCTTGAAAAGCAGGCCGAGGTGGCGGCCAGCTACCGCGCCTTGCAAGACGCCGGCACGCTCAAGCTGCACCAGCTTTGGTTCCTCAAGCACCGCGACGCTACGTCTGAGCAAGGCCGGGTCAAGGCCGAGCATTTGGAGGCTGTCAACGCCTTGGAATCGCGCATGGCGGAGCTGCGCCAGGTCGAGGCGGAGCTGGAGACCGTGCGCCAGGCCCATTACGCCGCCGGCGACGAGCTGCACGCTTCACAAGGCCGTTATGCCGAGGCGCAGCTGGAAGTCAGCCGCCTGGAAGAGCGCATCCGCTATGTGGTCGAGGGCCGCCAACGGGTCGAGGCCCGCCTGATCGAGCTGCAAGCGCAAAACACCCAGTGGCAGGAGCGTTCGGTCCAAGCCCAGGATGAGCTGGAGACCATTGCCGAGCAGATCGCCACTGCGGAGGAGCAAAGCGAGATCCTGGCCGCCCAGGCCGAGGAGCAAGCCGCCAATCTGCCCAACGGTGAAGACGCGGTGCGCGCCGCCCAGGGCCGGGCCAATGAGCAGCGCGCCATGGTCGTGCAGGTGCAGCAGCAAATCCAGGTGTTGGCGGCCGAGAGCCGCAGCATCGAAGAGCAAGCCCGTCAGCTGCGCACCCGCCGCGAGCGCCTGGCGGCCGAACGCCAAGGCCTGACGGTGCCCGATGCCGAGCGCCTGGGCGAACTCAAGCAGCAGAGCGAAGCGGCCGACGAGACCCGCGACATGGCCGACGCCCGTCTGCATGAGCTTCAGGAGCAGGTGCCACTGCTGGACGAGCAGCGCCGCCACGCCCAGGCCGACGCCAATGCCCAGGGCCGCCGCCAGTCCGAACTCTCGGCCCGACTCGATGCCTTGCGCGCTCTTCAAGAGAAGGTGCAGACCGAGGGCAAGCTCAAGCCCTGGCTGTCCAAGCATGGCCTGGACGGCCTGCAAGGACTGTGGACCAAGCTCCATATTCAAGCGGGCTGGGAAAATGCCCTGGAGGCGGCCCTGCGCGAGCGCATGAGCGCGCTGCAGGTTGGCCGCCTGGAGACGGTACAGGCCTTTGCGGCCGATGCACCACCGGCCCGTCTGGCGTTCTATTCACCGCCGTCCTCGGCCATTGCCAACACCCATGAAACCCTGGCCCGGCTCAGCGATTTGCTGCGCCTGGACGACGCCGGCCTGAAAGCCCTGCTCAATGACTGGTTGGAGGGCGTCTACACCGCGGCCAGCCTGGAAGAAGCCCTGGCCCAGCGCGCCCGCCTGAGCCATGGCGAGCTGATCATGACGCCGGCCGGCCACGCAGTCAGCCAGTTCGCGGTCAGCTTTTACGCGCCCGACTCCGAGCAGGCCGGCATGCTGGCCCGTGCACAGGAAATCGAACATCTGCAGCTGGAGCTGCGTGCCCAGACCCTGATTGCCGAAGAAGCCAAGAGCGCCCTGGTGCGCGCCGAAGCCGGCTACACCGAAGGCTCGCAGCGCTTGCTGAACCTGCGCCGCGAGGCCGGCGAGGCGCAGAACCGCGCCCACCAGCTGCATGTCGAGTTCTTGCGCCTGAGTCAGCAGAGCGAAGCGGCCAGCGCACGCCGCGGCCAGCTCGAGGGCGAGCTGGGCGAGATCGACGCCCAGGCCGAGGAGCTGCAGGAGCGCCGCGTCACCGGCGAGGCCCGCTTCGAAGAGTTGGACATGCAGCTGGCCACCACGCAGGAGCGCCATGCCGAGCTCGACGATGCGGTGATCCTGGCCGAGCGCCGCATGGGCGAGGCGCGCGAACAGCTGCGCGCGCTGGAGCGGCGTGCCCAGGAGGCGCAGTACAGCGCCCGCGCCCTGGCCTCGCGCCGGGGCGAGCTGCAGCGTGCCATCGAGACCGCGCAGCAGCAGGTGCAGACCAACAGCGCTTCGGCCGAGAGCCTGCAGCGCGAGATGGACACGCTCAACGATGCCGCCGCGCAGGCCGGCCTGCAGGATGCGCTGGCGCTCAAGATGGAACGCGAACAAGCCCTGGCCGCCGTCCGCAGCAGTTACGACGACCTCAGCCTGCGCCTGCGCAAGGCCGACGAGCAGCGCCTGACTTTCGAGCGCAGCTTGGACCCGCTGCGCGACCGCATCACCAAGCTGCAGCTGGAGGAGCAAGCGGCCCAGCTCGGCGGCGCGCAGTATATGGAGCAGTTGCTCGCCGGCGCGGTCGACCTGGAGGCGCTGGCCCTGAGCATCGAGCAGGGTCAGGTCAAGCTCTACGGCCTGCAGGGCGAGATCGACCGCATCAATCGCGAGATCGCTGCCCTGGGCGCCGTCAACCTGGCGGCCCTGGACGAGCTGACTTCGGCGCGCGAGCGCAAGACTTTCCTCGATTCGCAATGCGCCGACCTGATGTCGGCCATGAAGACCTTGGAAGATGCGATCCACAAGATCGATCTGGAAACCCGCGATCTGCTGGGCGCCACCTTCGACCAGGTCAATCTGCATTTCGGCCGCATGTTCCCGACCCTGTTCGGCGGCGGCCAGGCCAAGTTGGTGATGACGGGCGATGAAATCCTCGACGCCGGCGTGCAGGTCATGGCCCAACCGCCGGGCAAGAAGAACAGCACCATCCACCTGCTCTCGGGCGGTGAGAAGGCGCTGACGGCGATTGCCCTGGTGTTCGCGATCTTCCAGCTCAACCCGGCGCCGTTCTGCTTGCTGGACGAGGTCGATGCGCCGCTGGACGACGCCAACACCGAACGCTACGCCAAACTGGTGGCCGAGATGAGCAGCGGGACGCAGTTCCTCTTCATCTCGCACAACAAGATTGCAATGGAAATGGCTGAACAACTGATTGGGGTGACGATGCAGGAGCAGGGCGTGTCACGCATCGTGGCGGTGGACATGGACAAGGCGCTTGCGCTGGCGGAAGCATGAGCATGAGCCTGACCGAAATGCTGGCCGTGCTCGGTGGCCTTGTGCTGGCCGGCGTGGTCGGCCATGGCGCCTGGAGCGCCCGCAAGGCCGGCCCGCGCCGCGCCGACCCGCAGATGGAGCCGGTGATGGACGGCCAAGGCCAAGAGCCTGGTCTGGACGGCGACGCCGGCGGCCCGCCTGCCTCGCTCGACGAAACCATGCCCGCGGTCGGCCGCGTCGCGCGCAAGCCTTCGGCCCGCATCGACGCGCTGATCGACGCCATTGCCACCATCACCCTGGACACGCCGATCAGCGGCGAGATGGCCACCTCTCACCTGCCCGGCAGCCGGCGCGCTGGCACCAAGCCCTTTCATATCGAGGGCCTGAATGCCGAGAGCGGCGAATGGGAGCTGCCTCTGGCCGGCCAGCGCTACGGCGAATTCCAGGCCGGCGTGCAGATGGCGAACCGCAACGGCGCCATGAACGAGATCGAGTATTCGGAGTTTGTGCAGAAGGTGCAGGGCTTTGCCGATGGCGTCGGTGCCTTCGTCCAGTTCCCCGACATGCTCGACGTGGTCGGCCGGGCCCGCGAGCTGGACCAGTTCGCCAGCGCCCACGATGCCCAGTTGGCCGTGGTCCTGCGTGCTCGCAATGCCGCCTGGACCCTCGGTTATGTGCAGCAGATGGCCTTGCGCCACGGTTTTGTGCCGGGCGCCATGCCCGGGCGCCTGGTGCTGCCCTCGGCCGAGGAGGGCGCACCGCCGATTCTGTCCCTGAGCTTCGACTCCCAGGCCGCCTTGGCTGAAGATCCGCAGCAGTCGTCCTTGCGCGAGCTGGCCTTGTCTCTGGATGTGCCGCAAACGCCTGAGGCCCTGGAGCCCTTTGCCAGCTGGCAGGAGGCGGCCCGTGGCCTGGCCCGTGACATCGAGGCCGATGTCTGCGACGACCGCGCCCAGATTCTCAATCTTCATGCCTTCGCCAGCATCGGGCAGGAGCTCAGCACCTTGTACCGCGCCTTGGCTTCGCGCGATCTGGCCGCTGGCAGCCTGGCTGCCCGCCGCCTGTTCAGCTGAGCGAACCTTTGTCCTGAGGGCGCTTAGGCCCGGGCAAGGCCTCGGCTGCTCAAGTTGGCCCATGGCGCGCCGAAAAAGCGAGATATGCTTTTTTCGCGCTCCTGCTCTCAAGGCGCAGTCCGGCTGCGTTCGCTCGCCTTGTGCGGCCTTTGTGTGTTGGGTCAGGGCGCGGCCGTGGCTCAACAAGGCGTTCAGCCGCCTCAGGCGGCATCGGCTTCGCCGGGCCGCGGGTCGATCGCCCAGCAAGTCAATGACATCGAGGCTCGCTACGGCAATCAAATGCCGGAGCTGGTGCAGCAACTGAAGCCACTGGAAGCCGCCGCGCGTGCGGCCGGTGGCGATGATCTGCGTGTCTTCCTGGCGGCCTGGGGCTATGTCCATGGCGCGCTCGACAAGCCGACCGTGGCCGACGCCGCCATTGCCGAATTGCTGGCTTTGGGTGAGCGGGAGCGCCATCCGCTGGCCCTGGCTTCGGCCTATGCCTTGCGCGCGACCATGCTGCAATTCTCGGGGCGCATTGAAGCGGCCTATGGCTTGGTCGAAGCCGCTTTGCCCTTGGTCGCCCAGAGCCCGGACGCCGCGCTGCGCTACTGGGTCTATATGACGGCCGGCGACCTCGCTGCCTTCCTGGGTCGTCTGGAGTTGGGGCGGGCCCATTTCGAAGCTGCCGATGCGGCTGCCAATGAGCTCGGCAACGTTCGCCGCAGTGCGCAGGCGCATGTGGCCTTGGCTCCGGTCAAGCTGGCCATGGGTGATCTGGTCGGCGCGCGCGTCGATGCGTTGCTCGCTTACCGCCTGGCGGATGAGATCAAAGTCGGGCCCTTGATGATTGCCGCCAGCTTGCTGGAGTCGCTGGTGGCCGAGCGCTCGGATGACCCGGCCGCGGCCACAGCGGCCGCCAAACGCGGCCAAGACCTCGCCTACGCCATGCAGCGTCAGGGCTGGAGCGATGGGCAGGAGATCAATCCCCAGGCCGGTGGGCCGCGCTGGCTGAGCTCTCAGGTCCAAGTGCTGCAGCAACTCAGCGGCCTCTACCTGAGCGCCGGCAACTTTGAACAGGCTCGCCTCGCGGCCGTGCGTGGTTTGCAGCTGTCCGCGCAGCAGCGTGACGCCGAAGCATCGGCCCTGGCGTCCATCAATCAGGGCATGGCCTTGCACGGTTTGCGGCGCCCGGCAGAGGGGCAGAAATCGGTCGAACAGGGCCTGGCCTGGCTGCGTCAGCGCGACAAATCGGGACAGCTGCTGCTGGAACTCAACCGCTATGGCCTGCTGCTGGAGCGCACCGGCGACGCCGGCGGCGCGCTGCTGCGGCTGCGCGAGGCCCTGGCCTTGGAATCGGAGCTGGTGCGCAAGGACAGGCTCAACACCGTGCTGGACCTGCAGCAGCAGTCCAGCCTGGAAACTCAACAGCGCGAGCGGGAACAGCTGGCCCACCAAGGCGCCTTGCTGGCGAGCAGCCTGGAACGTCAGCGTTGGGAGCGCTGGATGGGCCTGGCCCTGGCCGGAAGTTTGGCGCTGGGGGTCGTGCTGACGAGCTTGCTGTACTTGCGCGTGCGCCGCGCAAATCGCGAGTTGCTGAGCAAGAACGAGGAGCTGGAGTTCGTCAGCCTGCATGACCGGGTCACTGGTCTGCCCAACCGCCGGGCGATCGAACGCGACACCGAAGCACTCAAGGACAGCAGCTTTGTCGGCCTGGGCATCGGCATCAAGCGCTTCGGCCTGATCATGGGCAGCCTCGGGCATGTGCTGGGCGATGCCTTGCTGTGCCAGGTCGGGGAGCGCCTGCTGGCAGTGGTGACGCGACGTGGCGGCACCGTGTACCGGCTCGACGGCCTGTCATTTGGGGTCTTGTTCAAGGGCAATAGCGAGGCTTTGGGGCTCGACGCCTTGCTGCTTGAATTGAGCGAGGCGATCGCACCGAGCTTCCAGATCGCGCAGCAACAGTTGACCGTGACCCTGAGCATCGGCGCCGCCGAGTACCCCAAGCATGGGCGCACGCCGGCCGATGTCGCGCGGGCGATTCAGTTCGCCAGCCACCGCGCCCGCGAGCAGGCGGGCACCTGCGCGGTGGTGTTCTCGGAAGATCTGATGTCGCGCCAGCATGAGCGCCTGCTGCTGGAGTCGCGCCTGTCGCAGGCTTTGGAAAAGGGCGAGTTCGAGCTGCACTACCAGGCCCAGTGCCGCCTCAGCGACCGGCGCTTGAGTGGCTTTGAGGCCTTGCTGCGCTGGCGCAGTGTCGACGGCCTGATCCCGCCCGACCGCTTCATCCCCTTGGCCGAGGCCTCGGGTCTGATCGTGCCCATCGGCCGCTGGGTGTTGCAGCAGGCCTGTGCCCAGGCGCGCGCCTGGCAGGAGGCGGGCCTGGGTGAACCCATGGTGGCCGTGAACATCTCGCCGCGCCAGTTCCAGCATCCCGAGTTCATGGAGATGGTTCGGCAGACCTTGCAACGCAGCGGCGTCAACCCGGGGCAGATGGAGTTGGAGATCACCGAAGGCGCCGTCATGGACGAAGCCGATGGGTCGACGGCGCAGCTCCATGCCTTGCGCGCGCTCGGCCTGCATCTGGCCATCGATGACTTCGGTACTGGCTATTCGAGCTTGGCTTATCTGCGCCGATTCCCGATCAACCGGCTGAAGATCGACCGCTCCTTCATCACCGACCTGATGCGGCGCAGCGAGGATGCCGCCATCGTGCAGGCCTTGATCCAGCTCAGCCACAGCCTGGGCTTGACCGTGGTGGCCGAAGGCGTGGAGGACCTGTCTCAGGAAGCCTGCCTGCGCGAATGGGGCTGCGACCTGATGCAGGGTTATGTCTATGCGCGCCCAGTGCCGGCGGCGCAGGCCAGCGAGATGCTGCGCCTGGCCCAGGCGTCACTTGAAGTCAGCGGCTAGACTTGCAGGCCGAGACCGAACGAGACCCGCCTTGTCCTCCAGCCTGCTTTTGATTGCGGCCCTGATCGCCGCGAGTGCCTTCTTCTCCGTGGCCGAGCTGTCGCTGGCCGCTTCGCGCCGCTTGAAGTTGCGCCAATGGGCCGACGAAGGCGACGCCCGGGCCGAGCGGGTGCTTGCCGTGCAGGAACAGCCGGGCCACTATTTCACGGTGGTGCAGATCGGCGTCAACACCGTGGCCATTCTGGGCGGCATCGTCGGCGAAGGCGCGCTGACGCCGCATTTCGAGACCCTGCTGCAGGTGGTGATGGGCGCGCAGCAGGCGCAGACCGCAGCCTTTGCGCTGTCCTTTGCCACCATCACGGCGCTCTTCATCGTGCTGGCCGATCTGGTGCCCAAGCGCTTGTCCATGAACGAGCCCGAGCGCATGGCCGTGGCCGTGATCGGGCCGATGCTGGGCTTGATCACCCTGATGAAGCCCCTGGCCTGGGCTTTCAGTGCCTTGACCGCCAGCCTGATCAAGCTGATGGGCTTGCCGGCCGAGCGCGACAACACCATCACCCACTACGACATCCTGGCGCTGGCCGAGGCCGGCAACCAGGCCGGTGTGGTCGCTGATGCCGAGCAGCAGATGATCGCCAATGTGTTCGAACTCGACACCCGCACGGTCGAAAGCGCGATGACCAACCGCGAGCGCATCGTCTTCTTCGCTCTCGCCGATGACGATGCGCTGATCCGCACCCGCATTGCCGATGACCCGCATTCCACCTATCTGGTCTGTGACGGCGAGATCGACAGCATCGTCGGCTATGTCGACGCCACCGACCTGTTCCAGCGCGTGCTGCGTGATGAGCCAATCGCTTTGCGTGCCGAAGGCCTGGTCAAGAAAGTGCTGATCGTGCCGGACCGCCTGACCCTGTCCGAGGTGCTGACCCAGTTCCGGCAAGTGCATGAGGACTTCGCCGTCATCGTCAACGAGTACAGCCTGGTGGTCGGTGTGATCACGCTCAACGACGTCATGAGTACGGTCATGGGCAGCTTGGTCACATCCTACGATGAAGAGCAGATCGTGCGCCGCGAAGACGGCTCCTTCCTGGCCGATGGCATCACCCCGATCAGCGATGTGCAGCGCTCGCTGGAACTCGACAGCCTGCCCCACGCCGGCCAGTACGACACCTTGGCCGGCTTCCTGATGGTGATGCTGCGCCGCATCCCCAAGCGCACCGACCATGTGATCTGGGAGGGTTGGCGTTTCGAGGTGGTGGACGTCGACAGCCACCGTGTTGACCAGGTGATGATCACACGCGTGCCGGCGGCTTCAGCGGCCGACACGGCAGACGCGGCCTGAACGCAGCTCCTCCGTTGAAAGAAACAGAGCGCCCTATGCCTCGCTGAGCTGGGTACTGAGTTGGCGTTCGCCCGGGCCAAGCTCAGCCACAATCGAGCCCATGAGCTCTCGAACCGATGACCCCACGCTGCGCGCCGCTGAACTGCGGGCCAGCCTGAACCACCACGCCCATCTCTACTACGTGCTCGACGCGCCGGTTCTGCCCGATGCCGAGTACGACAAGCTGTTCCAGGAACTGCAGGCCCTGGAAGCGGCCCACCCGGAGCTGTTGAGCCCCGATTCGCCGACCCAGCGCGTGATTGGCCAGGTGCTGGACGGCTTTGCCTCGGTGCGCCACGTCGTGCCGATGCTGAGCATCCAGACCGAAACCGACACCGAGGCCAGCGGGGCGCTGAATTTCGATGCCCGCGTGCGCCGGGAGTTGGGTCTGAGCGAGGAGGCATCGGCCATCGAGTACGCCGCCGAGCTGAAGTTCGACGGCCTGGCCATCAATCTGCGCTACGAGCAGGGCTTGTTGGTGCAGGCCGCCACGCGCGGCGACGGTGAGAGCGGCGAAGACGTGACGCAAAACATCCGCACCATCGGCCAGATCCCGCTGCGTTTGAGAGGCCCGAGCCCGGCGGTGCTGGAGGTGCGTGGCGAGGTCTATATGCGCCGCGATGATTTCGAGGCACTCAACGAGCGCCAGCGTGCGGCCCACGAGAAGACCTTCGTCAACCCGCGCAACACCGCGGCCGGCGCGGTGCGCCAGCTGGATCCGGCTCTGGCGCGGCAGCGACCGCTGAGCTTCTTTGCCTATGGCCTGGGCGCGGTTCAGGGCTGGGACCTGCCGGCCAGCCACAGCGGCTTGCTGGACGCCCTGGCTGCCATGGGCTTGCCGGTCTGCGCCGACCGCGCGGTGGTGCAGGGCGCCCAGGGCCTGGTCGAGTTCCATCAGGCCATGGGTGCCAAGCGCGACCAGCTGCCCTTCGACATCGACGGCATTGTCTACAAGGTCAACAGCCTGGAGCTGCAGCGCCAGCTTGGCTTCAAGACGCGAGAGCCGCGCTGGGCGGTCGCCCACAAATACCCGGCCCAGGAGCAGCTGACGCGCCTGAACGGCATCGAGATCCAGGTCGGCCGCACCGGCAAGCTGACCCCCGTGGCCAAGCTGGAGCCCGTCTTCGTGGGCGGCACGACGGTGTCGAACGCGACCCTGCATAACGTCTTCGAGCTGCGGCGCAAGGGCGTGCGCATTGGCGACCAGGTGATCGTGCGCCGCGCTGGCGACGTCATTCCCGAGGTGGTCGGTCGCGTGCCCGGTGAGCGCCTGGCTTATGTGCCCAATTTCCGCTTGCCGCGCGCCTGCCCGGTTTGCGGCAGCGCGGCCTTGCGTGAGCGAGGCGGCATGGACTACCGCTGCAGCGGTGGCATCTCCTGCCCGGCCCAGCGCAAACAAGCCCTGCTGCATTTCGCCGGCCGGCGCGCGCTGGACATCGAGGGCCTGGGCGACAAGCTGGTCGATCAGCTGGTCGATGCCGGCATCGTGCAGAGTCTGCCGGGCCTGTACAAGCTCGGCGTGGCCAAGCTCGCCGCTTTGGAGCGCATGGCCGAGAAGAGCGCGCAGAACATTGTCGACGCGCTGGAAAAGAGCAAGCGCACCACGCTGGCGCGCTTTCTCTTCGGCCTGGGCATCCGCCAGGTCGGCGAGACCACGGCCAAGGATCTGGCGCGTCATTTCGGCAGCATCGACGCTCTGATGGACGCCAGCCCCGAGCAGCTGCTCAGCGTGCCTGACGTTGGCCCTGTCGTGGCGCAGAGCATTTGTACCTTCTTCGCCCAGCCTCACAACCGCGAGGTGGTCGAGCAGCTGCGCGCCGCCGGCCTGCACTGGGAGGAAGGCGGTGGCACCTTGGCCGAACAGGGTCCGCAGCCCTTGCTGGGCAAAATCCTGGTGCTGACCGGCAGCTTGCCGACGCTCTCTCGCGATGCGGCCAAGGATTTGATCGAGGCCGCCGGCGGCAAGGTCAGCGGTTCCGTGTCCAAGAAAACGCACTATGTTGTGGCCGGCGAGGAGGCGGGTTCCAAGCTGGACAAGGCGCGCGAGCTGGGTGTCACTGTGCTCGACGAGGCGGGCCTGCAGGCCTTGCTGCAGGGCCAAGGCCCCGGCGACTCAAACGGCTGACGAAGCAGCTTCCTGCGCGTAGTCGAGCTGAAACTGCTCGGCAGGCACCGGGCCGCTGAACAGAAAACCCTGCACCTGGGCGCAGTCCAGCGCTTGCAAGACCGCCAGCTGCTCGGGGCTTTCGACGCCTTCGGCCACCGTGTTGAGGCCGAGGCTGCGCGCCAGGCCGATGACGGCCTCGATGATGGCGCGGTCGCCGGTGTCGCGGCCGGCGGCACCGATGCCGGCCACGAAGGATCGGTCGATCTTCAACGTCTGGATCGGCAGCAGCTTGAGGTAAGCGAGCGAGGAGTAGCCGGTGCCGAAGTCGTCGATGGACAGCTGCACGCCCAGGCCATGCAAGGCGTTCAAGGTGGCCAGGGCATTGTCGGCATTCATGATGACCGACTCGGTGATTTCCAGCTCCAGGGCCGAAGCCGGCAGACCGGTCGCGGCCAGGGTGGCTTGCACCAAGTCGACAAAGTCTCCTCGCTCAAGCTGCCGCACTGAGACATTCACCGAGACATGGTCCAGCGCCAGGCCTGCGCTCCGCCAGACCATCATGTCCTCACAGGCACGCCGCAGCATCCACGCGCCCAGCTCGTTGATGAATCCACTCTCCTCGGCCAGTGCAATAAAGCGGGCCGGTGCCACGGCGCCGAGCTCCGCGCTGTGCCAGCGGGCCAGGGCCTCGACGCCGCAGCAGGGGCCGACACCGCCAGTCGGAACGCCTGGCGCGCGAGCCAGGAACTTGCTCTGGTAGTGCACGCTGATCTCCCCGCATTCCAGGCTGCGGCGCAGCAGGCGGTCCATATGGGCACGCGCCAGCGCCGCCTGAGTCATTTCGGGGCGGTAGAAATGGAAGCGGTTGCGGCCGGCGCGCTTGGCCTCGTACATGGCGGTGTCGGCCGCCCGCGCCAGCTCGTCGGCGCTGCCGCCATCGCCCGGGTAGAGCGCAATGCCGATGCTGGCCGAGATCTGTACCTCGTGCCCTTGCAGCTCCATGGTGCGGCTCAAGGCCTGGATCAGCTTGTCAGCCACCAGCGGAGACTCCAGCGCCGCGTTCTCGCAATCGAGTACGCAGACGAACTCGTCGCCGCCCAGGCGAGCCAGCAGATCGCTGCCGCGCAGATGCGCCGCCAGGCGACGCGCCACTTCGATCAGCAAGTCGTCACCGACCGAGTGGCCGAGCATGTCGTTGACTTCCTTGAACTGATCGAGGTCCAGGAAGAGGACGGCCAGCTGCCGCTGCTGGCGTTGCGCCTTGGCGATGGCATAACGCAGATGGTCATTGCACAGCAGACGGTTGGGCAGGCCGGTCAGGGGGTCGTGATGGGCCAGGTGCTCGAGCCGGGCCAGCGCGGCGCGCAACTCTTCGGTGCGAGACTGCACGCGCTGGTCGAGCACACGGTTGACCTCCTGCAGCGCAGCTTCCTGGCGCCGCAGAATGCCCTGGGCGCGCTGCACCAGCAGCAGTTGCAGGCCGTACAGGCCCAGCATCAAGGCGAAGCCGGCCAGCACGGTGCGGCGATGCAGCGCGGCCAGGCGCTGAACGAAGGGTGTGACGTCCTGGTACAGCTCGATCACGCCGGGCGACAGGGCCCGGTCGGCTCCGGCCGGAATGGGCATATAGCTGCTGATCAGGTCGACCGTGGCCCTTTGCCCCTCAAAGGCATCGAAATTGTTGCGGTGGACAAGAACGCTGGTGGTGCGGCCACCCAGGGCGGCCTGGAAACCGGGGTTGTCGCGCTTGTCCTCGCCGATCTGCGCGGCGCTGCTGGAATAGACCGTCAGGCCCTGGCGGTTGTAGAGCTTGATCTTGATGATGTCGGCCCCGAACATCAGGGTTCGTGCTCGGGTGTGCAGCTCTTGGGCTTCGACCAGGGCCAGCAACTGTGCGGGCTCAAGCGCCGAGTTGTCGTGCAGGAGAGGCGCCAAGCGCTCTCCGAGCGCATGGATGAAGACCGCCGTCATGGCCTCGTTGCGGCGCTCGGCCATGTGGATCAGTTCGCGCTCCATCTGCGCGCGCATGCTCAGGGTCAGCAGCAGACCGACTGTTGCGATCAAGCCCAGCGACACCCAGGAGAAATAGCGAGTCAGCCGGAAATGCCCGGTCGGGCGCGGCGAATCTGGCACAGGCAAGGCGTCCGCCGGCGCCTGCAGCGCCTCTGACACATCGTTCTGTCTCGGACTCGATCGCATCACGCTCCCTCCGCCACCGCGGCCCGACGATGGCTCGCGCTAAGCAATGTAGGCGATTGTGTGCGCTCTGCGTGCTCGGTTTTTCCTCGGGCAGCGAGAGCCGGCTCAGCTCAGGCCGACGGTGGTGGTGCCAGCGTCAGGATGGCGGCCGCCATGCGCGCAGCTGCGCCGCGGTGTTGCGCAGCGAAGTCCAGGGCGTGCGCCTGCATCTCGCTGCGGCGCTCTTGGTCTTGGCACAGCAGCAGGGCTCGGCCCAGCCCCTCCCTCAGATCGGCCACGCGCAGCGCGGCCCCAGCCTCGGCGGCCAAGTCGGCCGCCTGGGCGAAGTTGAATGTGTGCGGCCCCATCATCAAGGGGCAGCCGCAGGCGGCGGCCTCGATCAGGTTTTGCCCGCCCAAGGGCGCAAAGCTGCCGCCAAGCAAGGCGACATCGGCCAGGCCGTAATAGAGGTGCATCTCGCGCATGGAGTCCCCCAACCAGGCATCGGCTTGCAGGGCTGCGGGTCGGGCTGCGCCTGCCAGCGGCTGCGTCGGGCCACGGTCAAGCCCGCCGCCAGCAGCAGGGCCTCGACTTCGTCAAAGCGCTGCGGGTGGCGTGGCACGATCAGCAGCAGGGGCCGGTGCGTACCGGGGGCCAGGTCTTGCCAGGCCTTGAGTAGAAGGGCTTCTTCGCCTTCGCGGCTCACAGCGGCCAGCAGCACGGGCCGGCCCAGCTGAGCCCGCCAGGCCTGGCCGCGCGCCAGCAACTCCGCATCGACCTTCATGTCGAACTTCAGATTGCCCTGCACCTGCACCTCGGCGGCACCGCTGGCGCGCAGCCGGCCGGCATCGGCTTCGGTCTGTGCCAAGACCAGGCGCAGGCGCCGGGCGGCTGGGTGGAGCAGGGCGGCGAAGCGTTGGCCGCGCCGCTGGCTGCGTTCCGACAATCGAGCATTGGCCAGCACCATGGGCAGGCCGACCGCCTCGGCGCGAGCTTGCAAGCAAGGCCAGATCTCGGTTTCCATCAACACGCCGACCGCAGGCTGCCAGTGCTGCAAAAAACGGCGCACGGCGCCCGGGCTGTCATAGGGTAGCCAGGCCTGCGCGTCGCCCGCCTGCAGCAGTTCGCGCCCGGCCTCGCGGCCGGTGGCCGTGCTGTGGGTCAGCAGCAGGCGCAAGTCCGGCCGGGCCTGGCGCAGGGCAGCCACCAGGGCCGCAGCGGCGCGGGTCTCGCCCAGGGAGACCGCATGGAGCCAGAGTCGGCCACCTGCCGTCTCTGGCTGCGCGTAGAAGCCGAAACGCTCGCCGAGCCATTCGCGGTACAGCGGTTCGGCCGCACCGCGCCGCCACAGTCGCAGCAGGTAGAGCGGGCTCAGCAGCTGCAGCAGCAGGCCGTAGAGCCCGAGTGCCAGAGCCTGGCCCAGGGTGCCGCTGCGGCCGGCGGTGTCAGCCTTGCTCAAGAATCAATGCCCGGCAGCAAAGGTCGCGTCGGGCTTGACGCGCTTGAGTTGGGCCAGCACGTCGTGCTCGATGCGGGCCAGGGCTTCGGGCGTTTGGCCTTCGAAGCGCAGCACCAGCACCGGCGTGGTGTTGCTGGGGCGGACCAGGCCGAAACCGTCCTCGTATTCCACCCGCAGGCCATCGATGGTGATGATCTCCTTGGCGCCCGGGAACTCGGCCACCTCCAGCAGCTTCTTGACCACCTCGTGGTGCTCGCCTTCGGCGCAGGGCACGTTAATCTCAGGGGTGTTGAAGCTGTTGGGCAGGCCGTTCAGCACGGCGCTGGGGTCGGCCACCTTGGACAGGATTTCCAGCAGGCGGGCGGCCGTGTACATGGCGTCGTCGAAGCCGTACCAGCGGTCCTTGAAGAAGATGTGGCCCGAGAGCTCGCCGGCCAGCGGCGCGCCGGTTTCCTTGAGCTTGGCCTTGGCCAGCGAGTGACCGGTCATCCACATCAGCGGGCGGCCGCCGTGCTCGCGGATCCAGGGCGCCAGGCGCTGGGTGCACTTGACGTCGAAGATGATCTCGGAGCCGGGCTTGCGCTTGAGGATCTCGGCGGCAAACAGCATGATCTGGCGGTCCGGCATGATCATGGTGCCGTCCTTGGTGACCACGCCCAGGCGGTCGCCGTCGCCGTCGAAGGCCAGGCCCAATTCGGCATCGGTCGCGTGGACAATGCGCTTCAGGTCTTCCAGGTTTTCCGGGCGCGAAGGATCGGGGTGGTGGTTGGGGAAGTCACCGTCGACCTTGGAGTAGATGTCGATCACCTCGCAACCCAGGGCGCGCAAGATGGCCGGCGCGGTGGCGCCGGGGATGCCGTTGCCCGAGTCGACGACGATCTTCATCGGTCGCTTGAGCTTGGCATCGCGCACGATTCGGGCGCTGTACTCGGCAATGATGTCCATGGATCCGACGCGGCCCTGGCCGCTCGTGTAGTCCTCGGCCTCGATGCGACGGCGCAGGCCCTGGATCTGCTCACCATAGACGGCGGCGCCCTTGAGCACCATCTTGAAGCCGTTGTAGTCCTTGGGGTTGTGGCTGCCGGTGACCATGATGCCGGAGCGGCAGCCTTCCTTGCTGCGCGTGGCGGCCACGTAGTACAGCATCGGCGTCGTCACGGCGCCGAGGTCGACGACGTCCAGACCAGTCGACTGCAGGCCACGGATCAGGGCGGCCACCAGGCTGGGGCCGGAGATGCGACCGTCGCGGCCCACGGCCACGGCTTTCTCGCCCAGCTTGCGAGCCTCGGTGCCGAAGGCCCGGCCCAGATGTTCGGCCAGCTCTTCGTTCAAGGAGCTGCCGACGACGCCGCGGATGTCATAAGCCTTGAAGATGGACGCCTGAACTTGCATGGATACCCCTGTGAGTGGAATTTGAGGGCGGATTGTAGGCAGACCGAGCGCTGCCATTTGGCTGGGGTCGCTTGCCATTCGTCGCTGCCCCTGTCCACCTGTCGCGTTCAGCTGGGTTCGGCGTGGGTGGCCGCGCTAGGCTGAAGCCTCATCACCTTTATGCTGCACGCCCATGAACCACAGCCCTTGGCAGACCTTGCAACAGACGTGGCGGCGCTTTTGGCGCTTGCAAAAACGGCGTGACGAGCCCTTCTGGGCGCGCGCGCTGATCACCATTGGCATCGGCCTGGCCTTTCCGACCGGCTTCATTCTGATCGACGCGGCGTTGCGCGGGCGCTGGCCGACCCATGCCTGGTGGCCGTCTTGGGTGCTCGGCATTCTCATTGCCTTCACCATTCACGCCATGTATCGGGCGACGGAGCTGCTGCTGTCGCAGGAGCGCATCGATCGCCTGCAGAACCAACCCAGTTGGCGCACCGGCCTGCTGTTCGCCGGCATTCCTGTCGTCGGCACGGCCTTGGGCATGCTGATAGCGCGCCCATTGCTGTCCTGGATGCTGCAGCAGGAGGTTCGCATCGAAGCGTTTGAGAGTCTGCAGGGTATCAGCAAGTTCCTGCTGATCTCGCTGGCCGTGTCGGTGATCTGGGGCCTCTGGGCGCAGATCCGCTGGCAGCGCAAGCACCTGCAGCTGCAGGCCACTGAGGCGCAGCTGCGCCTCTTGCAGGCCCAGATCGAACCGCATTTCTTGTTCAACACCCTGGCCAATGTGCAGAGCTTGATGGAGGTGGACGCGCCGCGCGCGCGCCAGATGCTCGAGGCCTTCACCGACTATTTGCGGGCCAGCCTGGGTCAGTTGCGTGGCGCTGACAGCACCTTGGCCCTGGAGCTGGACATGGCTCAGTGCTATTTGCAGCTGCTGCAAATCCGCATGGGTGAACGCCTGAGTTTCGAGATCGAGGCGGACAGCGCAGTTCGTGCAGCCGTGCTGCCGCCTCTGTTGCTGCAGCCGTTGATCGAGAATGCCATCCACCATGGGCTCGAACCCAAGGTCGAGGGCGGGCAGGTGCGGGTGCGCGTTTCCGTGCACGGGACCCGATTGGAGATTCAGGTCTTCGACGATGGCCTCGGTCTGGAGGCGCCGCGCCGGCCCCGCCGGGCGCCCCAAGCCGGCCACGGGCTTGCCTTGGTCAACATCCGCGCCCGTCTGCAGTCCCGCTATCCTGAGCAGTCCAGCCTGACCCTGAGCACCGGCCCGCAAGGCCTGGGCACGGTGGCCACGCTCAGTCTTCCTTTCATCACCACCGCCAGCCCGACCTGACACCATGACCCGTGCCCTGATTGCCGACGACGAAGCGCATCTCGCCCTCTATTTGAAGACCCAGCTGCAGCAGCTCTGGCCCGAACTCGAGATCGTGGCCATCGCACGCAACGGCATCGAAGCCGCCGAACAGATCGCCGAACTGCAACCCGATCTGGCGTTTCTGGACATCCAGATGCCCGGCTTGACAGGGCTGGAGGTGGCGCAGGGCATCGAGGGTGCGACTCGGGTGATCTTTGTGACGGCCTATGACGACTATGCAGTGGCCGCCTTTGAACACGCAGCTTTGGACTACCTGCTCAAGCCGCTGAAGACCGAGCGACTGGCGCGCACGCTGGAGCGCGTGCGCGCGAGTCTGGTGCCGGCCGCGGCCGATGAGGCACCTGCGGCCGTGCTGGAAGGTGGCCTGGCCGCCGCCTTGCAGACCTTGCTGCGTGGGAGCGCAGGTGCTGGTTCAGGTGTCGTCTCGGGCGCGGAATCTGGCGCTGGCCCTTTGCGTTATGTGCGCGCAGCCCAGGGCGATCTGACGCACCAGATCCCGGTGGAGGATGTTCTCTACTTCCATGCTGATGACAAATACACCGTGGTTCAAACGGCCCGCGGTGAGCATCTGATCCGCACCCCCATCGTCGAGCTGGTGGCCCAACTGGAGCCCGCGCAGTTCTGGCAGGTTCATCGGTCCACGGTGATCAACCTGAGCCATTTGGCCGGAACGCGGCGCGACGAGCTGAGCCGTCTGTTTGTCCGCTTCAAGGGGCATGAGCGCGAGCTGCCGGTCAGCCGCGCCTATGTCCATCTCTTCAAGGCCATGTGAGGTGGGCGCCATGAAGCCCTTCGATTTGGGCGAGCTCTTGCTGCTGGCGGCCATCTGGGGCGCCTCCTTTTTGTTCATGCGCCTGGGAGCCCACGAATTTGGCCCGGTGGCCATGGCAGCCCTGCGCGTCAGCGGCGCCAGCCTTTTGCTCCTGCCCTTGCTGGTCGGCCGATTTGGCGCCCAGGGCTGGCAGGAGCTGCGGCGCGAGTGGCGGGTGCTGCTGGGCATTGCTCTGCTCAACAGCGCCTTGCCCTTCACCCTGTTCAGTTTCGCGGCGCTGTCGATCACGGCCGGTCTGTCCAGCATCCTCAATGCCACCACCCCGCTCTGGGGTGCCTTGGTCGCCTGGGCCTGGCTGGGTCAGTCCTTGAGCTTTTCGCGCGTCATGGGCTTGTCGATCGGCTTTGCCGGCGTGTTCTTTCTGGCCTGGGGGCAGGCTGACTTCAAGCCCGGCGGCAGTGGCTGGGCCTTGCTGGCCTGTCTGGCGGCGACGCTGTGCTATGGGCTGGCGGCCAGCTTCACCAAACGCTTTGCCGCGCATATTCGGCCGTTGACGGTGGCGACCGGCAGCCAGGTCTATGCTGCTTTGCTGCTGGCCGCGCCGGCGTTGCAGGCTTGGCCGTCCGTGGCGCCGAGCCGCTCAGCCTGGCTGGGTGTGGTGATGCTCGCGCTCCTGTGCTCGGGCCTGGCTTACATCCTGTACTTCCGCCTGATGCAACGCATCGGTCCCAGCAACACCCTGGCCGTGACCTTTTTGATCCCGGTCTTTGCCGTGTTGTGGGGCTGGCTGTTTCTGGCCGAGGCCTTCACCAGCCAGATGGCGCTGGGCTGCGCCATCGTGCTGGCCGGCACGGCCATGGCCTTGGGGCTGATCGGCTGGGGCAAGACCCGCTGAGCTGGCTATTGAGCGGGTCCGGCTCGGCGTCTTTCAGGAGTGCGCGTCCGGGCTCTTGAGCTTGCGATACAGCGTGCTGCGGCCAATGCCCAGCTGCCGCGCCGCCAGGGCCAGGTTGCCCTGACAGGCGTGCACGGTCTGCCGGATCATGCGCATCTCCGAGGCGCGCAGGGTCAAGGTATCGGCCGTGGGCGCGGCGGGCTCCGGCAGCAGTGGGCTGAATGAAGTATCAGCCACGGTCGTGAGCTCGATCAGCGGATCCTCTGAAGTGAGTTGGATGGACGGCGCATCCGCAAGTGCCGCCGCTGCTGCCGTGTCCGCAGGCCTTGTCGTGACGGGCCATTGCGGGTGGCTGCTGGGGCTCAAACGGCCGTAGAGCATGGGCGCGGCATCGGGGTGACCGCGCGCCACCGTGCCGTGCAGCAGCAGGCTCATTGCCGTGTCGGGCTGGCTGCGGCTGAGTGCTTGCAGCTCGCCCATGTTCAGGCCGAAGATCTGCGTCAAATCGAGCCGGCGCAGCGCCGTGGCGGGCAGGTTCAGCAAGTCCAGGGCCCGTCGGTTGGCGCCCATGAGCTGGCCGTCCTCGCCCAGAGCCAGCACACCTTCGTTGAGCGTACCCAGGCGCTGCGGGCTGGCATGCAGATGCAGACGTGTGTGGTTGCTGAAGCGGTCGTTGAACCACTGGTTCTCGATCATGCGGGCCGAAATGCGGGCCAGCGCCAGGGTGTGCGGGTGGTAGCTGCGGCGGTCGCTGGAGACATCGATCACGCCCAGCAAGGCGCCTTTGTGGTCGAAGATCGGCGCGGCTGAGCAGGTCAAAAATTGCAGCGAGCGCAGATAGTGCTCGGCGCCATTGACCACGGTCGGGCGCTCGGTCATCAAGGTCGTGCCCACAGCATTGGTGCCCTGCGTGGCTTCGGCCCATTGCGCGCCTGGTGCCAGCGCAATCTGCTGCGCCCGGGCCAGAAAGCCCGCGTCTCCGAGCGAGTGCAAGACCACGCCGCTGGCATCGGTCAGCAGCACCATGCTTTGGGCATGGCTCAGCTGCTCGTAGAGCATTTCCATCAAGGGCAGGGCTTGCGCGCACAAGCGCGCATTGCGCAGCTGCAACTCAGCCAGCCGGCTGCCTTCGATGCGGTGGAGATCCGGCGCCTGATGGGGCTGCAAGCCAAACATCTGGCAGCGCTCGTGCGAACTTTGGATGGTGCTTTGGTGCAAGGCCTGGCTGTGCGCAGAAACGGCCGGCCTCACGGTTTGGGATGAAAACAATACCTGCCCCTGAATGCTTTATTTGATGGACCACTATCGGGCAAGCGCCCGAGGCTGGCAAGCGGGGAAGGTCGTGTTAGAAGGTCTAGCCCCCCAATTTGAAGCTTGGATATTTGAAAAACAGATGTCAGGCGTTGCTGGTTGCGCGCACTTCGCCCATTGTGGTGACTCCTTGCAACACTTTGACAATGCCGTCCTGTCGCAGCGAGCGCAGACCTTCGTTGAGCGCGGCTTGGAACAGCTCTTCGGCGCGGGCGCCGGTCTGGATCAGGCGACGGATGGGCTTGCTGACGACCAGCAGTTCATGGAGACCGGCTCGGCCCTTGAACCCACTGAATTCGCACTTTTCGCAGCCTGGGCTGTGGAAGTGCAGCAGCTCGCCATTGATGCCGTGCTGTGCCTGCCAACTGGCCAGCAGAGCCGTGCGCGAGGGGCGGTGCTCGGCACTGAATACGTGCAAGTAATCATCCAGCCATTCGTCTTGGTCGCTCAGGCTCAATGGCTCGCCAACCCGGCAGGCCGGGCATAGACGGCGCACCAGGCGCTGTGCCAGCACGGCGAGCAAGGAGTCGGCAAAGTTGAAGGGGTCCATGCCCATATCCAGCAGGCGGGTGATGGTTTCCGCCGCGCTGTTGGTGTGCAAGGTGGACATCACCATATGCCCGGTCAGCGAGGCCTCGACGGCGATCTCGGCGGTTTCCTGGTCGCGGATTTCGCCGACCATGATGACGTCCGGGTCAGCGCGCAGGAAGGCCCGCAAGGCCTTGGCAAAGGTCCACTCGATGCGCGGGTTGACCTGCACCTGGCGCAGGCCAGCCTGGGTGATTTCAATCGGGTCCTCGGCCGTCCAGATCTTGCGGTCGGGCGTGTTGATGTGGGCCAATGCCGAGTGCAAGGTGGTGGTTTTGCCCGAGCCTGTGGGGCCGACGCAGAGCACCATGCCGTAGGGGCGGGCCACGGCGGCCTGCAGGTTTCGCAAATTGTCCGGACTGAGGCCGAGCTTCTCCAGCGGGATCGGCCGCGAGGAGGACAGCAGGCGCATCACCACATCTTCCAAACCGTTGTTGGTCGGGATGGTGGCCACCCGCAGTTCCAGCTTGGACTGCGGCACATAGCGCGAGAAATTGATCTTGCCGTCCTGCGGTTTACGGCGCTCGGAAATGTCGAGCTCGCACATGATCTTGATGCGGGCGATCATGGCATTGCGGTAGGTGTGGGGCAGCTCCAGATAGGGGTGCATCACACCGTCGCGGCGAAAGCGGATCTTGACCTTCTCGCTGCCTGGGTGGGTTTCGATATGGACGTCGGACACGCCCTGGTTGCTGGCGTCGATGATCATGGTGTTGATCAGGCGGACCAGTGAGTTGTCGCTCTGTTCGATCGGCTGCTCGTCCTCGCGGACGCTGCGTTCCTGGCCTTCGCGCTCCAGGGTTTCGATCAGCTTGTCGGCCTTGTCGAGGCTGAAGTCGGCTTGAAATGCACCCAGGTTCAGTTCGCTGCTGCGCGCCATGGATTCACTGCCGTAGCGCTCATAGGCTTGGTGAATGGCGAAACTCAGCGAGCCGATCTTGGCCAACGTGGGCGTGACTTTGAGCTGGGAGATGAATTCGACCTCGTCCAGGGCATCACGTCGGGTCGGGTCCTCCATGGCCACGATCAAGCGGCCTTCGCGCAAGAGCAGAGGTAAAACTTCCAGGCGCTTGGCCACCGCATAGGGCAGCTTGACGATGGCCTCGGGTTCGAAGGCAAAGTTGCCGACGTCCACCAGCGGGTAGCCCATCTTGCGAGCCAGGGCCGATTGCAAGGCCTGACGGGTCACCACACCCTTGCGCACCAGCAGTTCGCCCAGCGGCACCGAGCGGTCATCACGCTGCTGGATCAGAGCTTGCTCCAGCTGCTCCTGCGTGATCAGGTCCAAGGCCAGCAGGGCCTCGCCGATGCGCACCATGGGCATGCGGGCCTGCTGGTCGATGGCTTGCACGAGCTGGTCGGCGGTGACGATCTGCTGCGCCACCAGAATGTCGCCGACGCGGCGTGAACGCAGATGCGATTGCTCCGACGCCGCCTCTTCGACTTGATCGGCGGTGACCAGCTGCTCCTTGATCAACAGGTCGCCGATGCGTTCACCGATCTCGAAATGCTCCAGGGCCTCGCGCGGGATGAAGACGCGCAGGACCGAGTCGTCGCTGTCGCTCAAGGGCGGAAACAGGAATAGGCCGAGGTCGTCGTGGCAGTGGCCGACGGTGATGCCGCGCAGCTCGCCGCCGCCCACAAAGTGCAGCTTGAACTCGCTGCGCGGACGGTGGTCCAGGCGCAGGACGTCGTCACTGCTCACGGCTCTGGCCGGCACCACGATGGGCCGCAGCAGCTTGAGCGCGCGAAACTGGCTGAACTTCAAAGGCATGGCGCTGCGTGCCGGTGGCACATTGATCTGCGCCAGGCGTTCGTGCGCTGCCATCAGGATCACATGGCCGGCACTGCGGCTGTTGTTGAGTCCAAGGATCTCGCAAGGCTCAGGGGACACCTGCGTCGTGGCCTGAGGATAGGCCGCATAGGGCGGCATGGGCCAGGCGAAGCCATCGGTGGCTCGGCTCTGCGCTCGCATGGCGGTGGCGGCCTCGCCCGCACTGGAGCCGGCCTTCTCGTGGGGCCATGGCAGTGGGGTGGACAGATCGGTCATGCAGAAATTCTCCAATGAGGGCAAGGCGCAAACCCGCTTCAGCCGCAGCTGAGCGAAGGGGCCGCAAGGCAGCACCATGAATGCTAAGGCCGGCAGCGGTGCCGACAAACCGGGAATAGGTCGGCGTGCCACATTCTCTTTGTTTTTTCATGGGCAGGCCTGGCCTTGCCTTGGCCCTCCCGGCTCGGGTCGGCCGTCAAGGCACTTGCCGGCACAATCCGCTCACTCATTGCCAACAACGCCGCGGAAATTCCATGCCTCAGCTGCCGTCGACTCAGCCCACCCTCCTCTTGACCGGGTTTGATGCCTTCGGCGGAGAGTCCGTCAACCCGTCCTGGCTGCTGGCCCAAGCCTTGGACGGACAACTGATCGAAGGTCACCGGGTGGTGGCGCTCCGGCTGCCTTGTGTTTTCGGGGAGGCGCTGCAGGTGCTCGACAGCGCCTTGCACGAGGTGCGGCCGAGTTTGGTGCTGGCCTTGGGGCAGGCGGCGGGCCGCAGCGAGCTGTCACTGGAACGGGTGGCCATCAATATCGACGACGCGCGCATTGCCGACAACGCCGGAGCCCAGCCCGTCGATACACCGGTGGTACATGGTGCGCCGGCGGCCTATTTCTCGACCCTGCCGATCAAGGCCATGACGGCAGCCTTGCGCGCAGCCAGCATCCCTGCTGCCGTGTCCCAGACGGCCGGTACCTTTGTTTGCAACCATGTGTTCTTCGGCTTGCAACATGCGTTGACAGGCAGTTCGGTGCGCAGCGGCTTCATGCACATTCCCATGCTGCCTGAGCAAGCAGCTCGGCACGCCCACATGGCCAGCATGAGCCTCGCGTGCATGAGCCAGGGCCTGCGCCTGGCGCTGCAGGCGGCACTGCGGGTGACGCAGGATCTGCAGCTCGCAGATGGCGCCATTGCTTGAATTCAGATTTTTTTGCGTGAACGCTGTAAGGCCAGGGCCTTGCCTTGCGACTGAACCCAGCCCGCGGCATCATGCCGCCGGGACCGAGTCTTTCAACAGGTTCTTATCCATCCCTTCTCACTCATCAGGAGTAGTTCATGCAAAGCAAGCAAATGGTTTCTGCCGCACTGGCTGCCGTGTTCGCCATGGGTCTGGTCGGGCAAGCTGCCGCCCAGGACAAGACGGCCAAGGAAAAATGCTTCGGCATTGCCAAGGCCGGTGAGAACGACTGCTCCAGCCTCAGCGGCAGTCATTCCTGCGCGGGTCAGGCCAAGACGGACATGGCCGTCGAGGAATGGAAGTACGTGGCCAAGGGCAGTTGCAAGGCACAGAACGGCCTGAGCGCCGAAGAAGCCAAAGCCAAGCTGAAGAAGTAAGGCCAGGCGGCTTCATCATCATGGCAGGCGGCCTGGTGGGCATGGGTTGGCGGCAAGCGCATTACGACGAGGTCTTGGCCACTGAGCGCAGCGAGCCGGGCTGTGATTTTCTCGAAGTCCATTCTGAGAACTTCTTTGCCGGAGGTGGGGCGAGCTTGCAGGTCTTGATGGTCGGGCGCGAGCGCCTGCCTGTCAGTCTGCACGGCGTCGGCCTCGGCTTGGGGTCGGCCTGCGGCCTGGACCCGTGGCATCTGGATCGCCTGGCCGATTTGGTCGAGCGGGTGGATCCCATGCTGGTCTCGGACCATGCGGCCTTCACCCGTGCGCCTTGGTCCGGCGAGCAGCAGAGCTTGATGCATGCGGGCGATTTGCTGCCCATCCCGTTTGAGCGCAGCAGTCTGGACTTGATGGTCCGTCATGTGCAGCAAGTGCAGGAGCGTCTGCGCCGACCGCTGCTGGTGGAGAACCTCAGTGCTTATCTTGGCTGGCAGGTTGAAGGCGATGAGGCCATGTCCGAGCCCGAGTTCTTCAATGCCTTGACCCTGCGCAGCGGCTGCCGGCTGCTGCTGGATGTCAACAACCTCGTGGTCAATGCCCGCAATGGCGGTGCTGCCGCTGATGCAGCGGCTCAGCAGGCCATCAACTGGCTGCAAGTCCTTCGGCGTGACTCCGTGGGCGAGATCCACCTGGCTGGGCATCGCGAGTTGCCCGATCTGGTGATCGATGACCATGGCAGTCGTGTGTCTGAGCCCGTCTGGCGGGTGTACCGGGCGGCGATTGAGCGTTTCGGCCCTGTGCCCAGCTTGGTCGAATGGGACAGCGAGATTCCCGAACTGCCGGTCTTGCTTGCCGAGGTGGCGCGGGCCCGTGTGGAAATGCAGGCAGCGTAAGCATGAGCGAAGCCATCCTCTTGCAGCGTCAGCAAGCCTTGCTGAAGGCCTTGACGGCCTCGGCTTCAGAAGCCGTCGGTCTCATGCCGCAAGGCTTGCAGGCCGTGCGTGGTGGTGGTGCAGCGCTTGCTGAAGCGGTGCTGGCGCGCGGTCTGCAGGCCTACCGGCTCAATGCGCAGGTGCTGGCTGACAAGGTGCTGGCGCAGGCTTTCCCCCGGCTCCGGCAAGTACTGGGTGAAGCCGACTTTGCGGCCATGGCCTGGGCTTGCTGGCGTCTGCGCCCTCCACATTGCGGGGACCTGGGCGAATGGGGCGCCGTCGTGCCTCGCTTTTTGGCTGATCAGTCAGGAATGGAGCCCTGGCTGCCCGAGCTTGCAGAACTGGAGTGGGCAATTCACAGCCTGGAACGCTGGCCTGATGATGCGCTCGACCCGGCTTCCTTGGGTCTCATGGCGACGGCAGCGCCGCCGGACTACACCTTGGTTCTGCGCGCGGGTTCGCAGCTTTTGGAGCTCAGCGGAACGGCCTGGGGCGCTTGGCAGGGCGAACAGAGTCCGCGCGAAGACGTGGATGCCGTGCAGCTTTTGCTTTGGCGTCCACGTTGGCGGGCTGAGCTGCAGCTGCTCGGTCCGAACGAAGCTGCGTTCATGCGGGCCTTGTTGCAGGGGCAAAGCCTGGAGCAGGCCCTGGATGCGGCGCAACGAAGCGCATCGTCCGGCGATGCATTTGATTTTGGAACCTGGCTGCAGGCCGCGCTGGAGCAGGGCTGGCTGGGCTCCGCACGCCTGCTGGCAAGGCGCTGAACGACTCGCGCGCTCGACCTGCCTGCTGTCTCGTTCCTTCCGTTTTTTCTTGATTCATCATTCAAGGAGGTGCCCCATGGCGACCCCATTGATCGGCGGCCTGCGGGCGGCCCTCTTGTTCCTGATGGATGCCGGCCCACGCCGAGCGCTGGTTGCGGCCGATGCGCAGGACCCCGTGACGCCGCGTTTGCACGTCATCGAACGCCATGCCCAGGCATTGGCCAGCTTGCTGGCGCGGCTCTATGTGGCCCAGGTATTCCTGCTGTCCGGTCTGACTAAATTGCGCGATTGGTCCAGCACCCTGGCCTTGTTCGAGGATGAATACCATGTGCCGCTTTTGTCGCCTGAGTTGGCGGCCTATCTGGGCACGGCGGGCGAGCTGGTCTTGCCGGTGCTGCTGGCATTGGGGCTGGGCGGGCGTTTTGCGGCGCTGGGGCTGAGTGTGGTCAATGTCATCGCCGTGCTCAGCCTGAGTGAGATCGCGCCAGCGGCCCTCTTGGGCCATCAGCTCTGGGGTGCGTTGCTGATGATGCTCGCGCTCTGGGGCGCCGGCCCCTGGTCGCTGGATGCCTGGTGGGCCGCGCGCCGGGCGACGCGCGCCTGAACACTCATTCGCGTGGTTGGAAACTGATCACCAGCACCGGCGGCACGCGGCCGTCGGTGTCGCGCGGCAGGGTCTCGGTCTTGTCGATGGCGCGCAGCACCGCCTTGTCCCACTCGGCATCGCCGCTGGGCTTCAGCAGCTTGCTGGCCACGATCTGACCACTGGGCAAGGTTCGCACCTCCACCTCAGCCACCGGATTGCCTGCCGGCATATCGGTGTAGATGATGTTGGGGCGAATGCGTGCCTTGATGCGACCGCCATAACTGGCTGAAGGCCCGGAGCTCTTGAGCGCCGTGCCTGTGGCTCCGGGCCCGCCGCTGGCGCCGGCCATGCCCTGGATGCGGCGCAGGTTCTCCTGGCGCTGCGCCTCCAGCTTGGCTTCCCGTTTGGCGTCATCAGCCTTGGCTTGCTTCTCTTTGAGTTGCTTGTCCTGCTTCTCTTTTTTGAGCTTGTCCTCGGCTTCGCGCTTGGCCTGGGCTTGCTTGTCGCGTTCGAGCTTCTCTTTCAAGGCGAGTTGCTTCTTGCGCTCCGCCTCGAGCTCGGCCAGGCGCTGCCGTTCGGCGTCCAGCTTCTTTTTCTCCTTGGCCTTGGCGATGGCGATTTCGGCCTCGCGCTCGGCCTGGAGTTCTTCAGGGCTGGGTTGCTGGACCTTGGGCTCGGGCTTGGGTTCAGGCTTGGGCGGCTCAGGTTCCGGCTCGGGCTCAACCAACTTGGGCGCGGCTGCTTGCGGCACGGCAGACCACAGCTCGGCTTCGAAAGCCTGCGGGTCTTGCGTGCGCCAGCTGACGCCAGCACTCAGCGCAGCCAGCAGGGCCGCGTGGGCGATCAGGGCAAACGCGAAACCACGTCCCATGCCCGGCGGGGCCGGTGGGCGCAGGGGATCATGCAGGTGGCTGGCACCCAGGGGCAGGCTGCTCATGAACTGATCAGGGGTTCCCGCTGTTGCCGCCGCCATTGCGCACGGCCAGGCCGACGCGTTGAATTCCGGCGCTTTGCAGCACATCCATCACCTTGACCACGGCCTCGTACTTGACGTTCTTGTCGGCCGAGATCACGACCGGCGTGTTGCTTTGGCTGCCTTGGGCCTGGCGCGCACGCTCGGGCAATTGCTTGAGTGTCAGAGCCTGCGGCTCTTCCTGATCCACTTTGAATTTGAGCTTCTCGTCCGGGCCGACAATGACATGGATCACATGCTCGGGCTGCTGGCGGCTCTTGCCCACGCTGGGCAGGTCCACCACACCGGTGGTGATCAGCGGCGCGCTGACCATGAAAATGATCAGCAGCACCAGCATCACGTCGATGAAGGGCACCATATTGATCTCATTGATGGTGCGGCGGCGGGATCCGCTGCGCGAGGAGACGGCGGCCATGGTGGCGGGCTCCGCGTGCTCAGCGCGCCGGGCCTGCCGGCTGGGCGGGCAGGGTGGCGTTGCGCTGCAGGATGTTGGAGAACTCTTCGATGAAGGATTCCAGGGTGATGGCGCTGCGGTCGATCTGGCGCGCGAAGCGGTTGTAGGCCAGCACCGCGGGGATGGCGGCAAACAAGCCGATGGCTGTGGCCACCAAGGCTTCGGCAATGCCGGGTGCCACGGTCGCCAGGGTCACTTGCTGCACATTGGACAGGCCGACGAAGGCGTGCATGATGCCCCAGATGGTGCCGAACAGGCCGACGTAGGGCGAGACGGAACCCACCGAGGCCAGGAAGGAGAGGTTGCTCTCCATGGTGTCCATCTCGCGCTGGAAGCTGGCACGCATGGCGCGGCGGGAACCGTCGAGCAAGGCCGTGGGTTCGACCACGCGGCGCTCACGCAGCTTCAGAAATTCGCGCATGCCCGAAGCGAAGATGCGTTCCAGCGGTGCGCCGCCGACCTTGCCGTTGACGGCGGTGTAGAGCTCATTGAGATTCTTGCCCGACCAGAACTCCTGCTCGAAATCCTCATTGCCTTTCTTGATGCGCGAGAGCGAGATCAACTTGCTGAAGATCACACTCCAGCTGGCCAGGGACACCGTCAGCAAGGCGGCAATCACCAGCTGCACCGCCAGACTGGCGTGCATGATCAGGGCGACGATGGAAAGGTCTTGGTTCATAGAGCCACAACAGGTTTTTGGAGCGCCTCGATGACCGAGGCAGGAATACGGCAGGGTTTGAATTCGGCGATGGCGTCTGTGCCCGAGAGTTGGGCGGAGACGCAGCCAATGCGAATCTCGCCTTCGGCCAGCAAGCGGCGGCCCTGGGGCCCCTCGATGAAGGCCTGCTGGAAGACCAGCATGCTGGCACGGCCGATCTCTCGCGGCTCGACGGTGACGAACAGCCAGTCATCCAGCCGCGCCGGGCGCAGATAGCGCACCGAGGTCTGGCCGACCACGAACATTGCACCCGCCTCATGGCGCATGGCTTCCTGGCCAAAGCCCAGTCGGCGCAGCCATTCGGTGCGCGCGCGTTCGAAGAACTTCAAGTAGTTGGCGTAGAACACCACGCCACCGGCGTCGGTGTCCTCCCAGTACACCCGCAGACCATGCTCGAAGACTGGCGTTGCGTTGGCAAGAGTCACGTCGTTCGCATTCATGCGGATGCGATCCGGTAACGCGGCAGTTGCTCGGCCAGCCGGGCCACGGCTTCGCGCAAGTCTTCCATGCTGCTGGCGTAGGACAGGCGCAGCCAGCGTTCGCTGCCGCTGCGGCCGAAGTCGCGGCCGGGTGTCAGGGCAATCTGGGCGCTGCGCATCAAGTCAAAGGCCAGATCCCAGCTGCTGGTTCGGCAGAAATCCGAGGCATCCATCCAGACATAGAAGGCGCCGTCCGGCAGCACCGGCACGCGCAAACCCAGGGCTTTCAGCGCCGGCACGATGAAGTCACGCCGCTCGCGGAAAGCAGCGCGGCGCTGTTCGTAGATGGCCAGGCTCTCGGGCTCGAAGCAGGCCAGCGCGGCGTGCTGGGCAATGCTGCTCGGGCAGATGAAGAGGTTCTGCGCCAGCTTTTCAATCGGCGCCACCAGCGCGGGCGGCAGCACCAGCCAGCCCAGGCGCCAGCCGGTCATGCTGAAGTACTTGGAGAAGCTGTTGACCGAGATCACGTCCTCGCCCAAGCCGAGCGCGCTTTGCTCGAAGCGAGCATCCTGGCTCAGGCCGAGGTAGATCTCGTCGACGATGGTGACGCCGCCGCGGGCGCGCACGGCTTCAACAATTTCGCGCAAGGCTTCGGGCTCGATCGAGGTGCCGGTCGGGTTGCTGGGCGAGGCCAGCAGCACGCCTCGGCTCTGTGCGGTCCAGGCCTCCCGCACCTGCGTGGGGCTGGGCTGGAAACGTTGTTCGGGGCCTGCCGGCAGCAGCAAGGCTTCGGCGTCCACTGCGGCGACGAAATGCCGGTTGCAGGGATAGCAGGGGTCGGGCATCAAGACCCGGTCGCCGGCTTCGAACAGGGCCTGGCAGACCAGCTGCAAGCCGGCCGAGGCGCCGGCGGTGATGACGATGCGCTCGGGTGCAACGCTCAGGCCAAAACGCTTGGCATACCAATCGGACAGGGCCTGGCGCAGTGCGGGCAGGCCTGTGGCCGGGGTGTATTGGGTGCGGCCGGCACTGATGCAGGCCTGTGCCGCCGCTTGCACGGCCGCCGGCGCCCCGAAGTCCGGCTCGCCGATATTGAGAAAGACCATGGGGCGGCCACCCTGCGCAGGGTCGCAGACGGGGCTGCGCGCCAACTCGGCGGCAGCCTTGCTGCACTCCATCACATAGAAAGGCTCGATGTGGTCGAGTCGGCCGGCCAGCTTCATTTCGAAGCGGAACTCCTGGCGTCGCCGGCCTTGCCGCGTGCGCTGACTTCCAGAGGGCGCAGGTCACCGGCGGCGCGGTCGAGCACGCCGTTGACATACTTGTGGCCGTCGGTGCCGCCAAATGACTTAGCCAGCTCGACGGCTTCGTTGATCGCGACCTTGTAGGGAATGTCGACGCAGTGCTTGAGCTCGTAGGCACCGATCATCAGCACCGCATGTTCGATCGGCGAGAGCTCGGTGGTCTTGCGGTCCACGTGTCGGGCCAGCACGCCGTCGAGGTCGGAAGCCTCCAGGATGCAGCCATTGAGCAGGGCGTCGAAATGGGCGCGGTCGGCCTTGTCGAAGTCTTGTTGCTCGCGCATGTGGGCGTCAATGGTGCCGACGTCATCGCCGGTGATCAGCCATTGATAGAGGCCCTGTAGCGCGGCTTCGCGTGAGCGACGGCGTGCCGATTTGGGCTGCACGCGCTTGCGCGGGGTGCTGCCGGTGGCGCTTTTTGCTTGGGGTGTGGCGCTCTTGTCGTTCGTGTTCACTGCAGGTCTTCCATCAAATTGGCCATCTCGACCGCCACACGGGCCGCGTCGCGGCCTTTTTCCTCGGCGCGAGCCCAGGCTTGTTCTTCGTTCTCGACTGTCAAGATCGCGTTGGCAATGGCGATCTGGTTGTCCAGGCCCACCCGCGTGATGGCCGCGCCGCTTTCGTTGGCGACCAGCTCGAAGTGGTAGGTCTCGCCGCGGATGATGCATCCCAGAGCCACCAGTGCGCTGTAGTCCTGGCTGTCGGCCATGGCATTGAGGGCAATCGGCACTTCCAGCGCACCCGGCACGGTGACGTGGCGGATGTGAGCTTCGCTCACGCCCAAAGCCTTGAGCTCGGCCACGCAGGCTTCGGCCAGGCGGCTGGTGATGGCGTGGTTGAAGCGGGCTTGCACGATGCCGATGCGCAAGTCTTGCCCGTTCAGCGAGGCTTGAGCCGCGGCGTGGCCTTTGTCCGATCCTTGCATGGTGTGCGCTTCTCTCAGGAGTTAGGGTTGGCGGCTTGGAAACCGGTGACTTCCAGGCCGTAGCCGGTCATGCTGGGCATGCGGCGCGGGCTGCCGAGGAGGCGCATCTTGTGCACACCCAGTTCGCGCAGGATTTGCGCGCCGACGCCGTAGGTGCGCAGGTCCATCACCGTGCGCGGCGGCTGGACGGGCTCACTGGCTTGCAGGCGAGTCAGCAGGCTGCTGGCCTCTTCGCCGCAGTTCAGCAACACGGCCACGCCGCAAGGGGCAGCTTGTAGTTCTGCCAAGGCGGCTGGCAGCGGCCAGGAGTGACCGCAGGAGCCGGTGTCCAGCAGGTCGAGTACGGACAGGGGCTCGTGCACACGCACCAGCACCTCGTCGCTGGCCGACCACTGGCCCTTGCTCAGGGCCAGGTGGGTGGCGCCGGTGCGGTCGGTGTAGACGCTGCAGTCGAATTCACCCTGGGCGGTTTGCAGCTTGCGCTGGGCCACACGGCTGATCAGGGTCTCGTTGCGGCTGCGGTGTTCGATCAGGTCGGCAATGGTGCCAATCTTGAGCCCATGCTCCTTGGCGAATTCGATCAGGTCGGGCAATCGGGCCATGGTGCCGTCGTCCTTCATGATCTCGCAGATCACCGCGGCAGGCGTGAGGCCGGCCATCCGGGCAAAGTCACAACCGGCTTCGGTGTGACCAGCGCGCATCAGCACGCCGCCATCCTGGGCTTGCAGCGGGAAGATGTGGCCGGGCTGCACCAGATCGCGCGCTTCGGCACCGCGGGCGACGGCGGCCTGAACCGTGCGTGCGCGGTCGGCGGCCGAGATGCCGGTGGTGACGCCGGTAGCGGCTTCGATGGAGACGGTGAAGGCGGTGGCGTGCTTGGTGCCGTTGCGGCTGGCCATGGGCGGCAGCTGCAATCGCTCGCAGCGCTCGCGGGTGAGGGTCAGGCAGATCAAGCCACGGCCGTACTTGGCCATGAAGTTGATCGCCTCTGGCGTGACATGGTCGGCCGCCAGCACGAGGTCACCCTCGTTTTCGCGGTCTTCTTCGTCAACCAGGATCACCATACGGCCGGCTGCAAGCTCGGCCACCAACTCGGGGACGGGAGATATGGGCATAAACCCGATTGTAGGCGGGGCAGGGCCGCTCCAACTGGAGCGGGGTCATCAATCGCGTCGCGGCCGCGCCCGTAGGCGCAGATCCTCGCCGATGGGTGTGCATTCCTGCCACTGCCAGCGCTGGGCTTGGTCGAGCTGGCTCAGGGCGGGCAGGGCAGCCAGCTCGCGCCCCGGGCCCAGCAGCAGCGGGGCCATGTAGACCAGGAGTTCGTCCACCAAGCCAGCGCGCAGCAGGGAGCCGTTGAGCTTGTGTCCGGCCTCGACATGCAGTTCGTTGATGCCGCGCCGGCCCAACTCATCCAGCAAGGCTGCTAGATCGACCTTGCCGCCCGGGCCGGGCAAACTGATCAGCTCGGCGCCTTCCTCATGCAGCGCGGCGGCCGAAGCGTGGCCTTCCAGCGAGCCGAGCGCATGGCAGAGCAAGACCTGACCCGGTGGCGGAAGCAATCGGGCCGAGGGCGAAATTTCAAGCCGGGAGTCGACGATGACCCGCAGCGGCTGCAGCACGGTGTCGACCAGGCGCACGTCGAGCCTCGGGTCGTCATCGCGCACCGTGCCAATGCCGCTGAGCACGGCGCCTGCGCGCTTGCGCCAGGCATGGCCGTCCTGGCGGGCTGCCGGTCCAGTGATCCATTGGCTGAGGCCGTTTTCCAGCGCTGTGCGGCCGTCCAGCGAAGTGGCCACCTTCATGCGCACAAAGGGTCGGCCGCGCTGCATGCGCGAGAGAAAGCCGATGTTCAGCTCGCGTGCCGCTGCGCTGAGGGCCCTGTCGCCCATCCAGTCGGCTTGAACGCCGGCGGCGCGCAGGCGGGCCATGCCTTGGCCGGCGACCTGCGGGTTGCTGTCTTCCAAAGCCGCGACCACGCGACCCAGGCGGGCCGCGATCAAGGCATCACAGCAGGGTGGCGTGCGCCCGTGGTGAGCGCAGGGTTCCAGCGTGACGTAGGCCGTCGCACCCTGAACCGATTCGCCGCGCGCTTGAGCATCGCGCAGTGCCATCACTTCGGCATGGGCTTGGCCCGCCGCCTGTGTATGGCCCTGGCCGAGCAGGCGGCCATCGGGCGCGACGATGACGCAACCCACTCGCGGATTGGGGTCGGTCAAGCCAACGGCCAGCTCAGCCAGGCGAAGGGCATGGCCCATGGCCTCCTGCGGCGACGCCAAGCTGGCCGGGCGTGGCAGGGCTGCCGTGTGGCTCACCGCTCAGTCCCAGGGCGCGGTTTCGAGGGGCGTGGCGGTGCTGGCATTGCTCGCCGGGCTTGCGCTCGCGCTCATGCTCTCTGCCGCCGGCAGCGCAGCCAAAGCCGCGCCAGCGGCAAAAAAGTCATGCTCGCCACCGAGGCCGTCGATCAGCTCAGGGATGAGCTTGCACAGCTCGCCAGTGGCCAGAGCCGCGTCGGCATCGAAGGCTTCATCTTTTTCGGGCGTGTCCCGGCCCTCGAACGCGAGATCCAGGAAACTGATCTTCTTGATCTGCAAGGTGTCGGTGAGCATGAAGGACACGCGGTCTTTCCAGCTCATGGCCAGGCGCGTCGGCGCCTTGCCGCTTTGCAGATGCTGGCGAACCTCTTCGATGTCCAGCGAATGCCGGGCATAGCGCACGACCGACTTCATCTCGTCGCCGCTTTTGAGTTCGCATTCGCGGTCAATGCTGAAACCCTCGGGCGGCACGCCGTCCATCAACCAGGCGGCCATGCAGACAGCAGGGGACTCTGCCGTTTGCACCAGGTGCAGGTTGAGGCCGTCGAGCGCCTTGACCAGCAGGGTGACAACTTCCTCGGCGCGACTGGCGCTGCCGGCGTCGATCATCAAGAGTTGCTGTGCTGGAGCGATCCAGACGCGGATCGACGACTGCTTGGTGAAGGCCTGGGGAAGCAACTCTAAGGTGGCCTGCTCTTTCAGGTCCTTGGTTTGCTTCTTGCCGGGCTTGCGGCCGGTTTCTTGCTCAATTCGGGCGGCCAATTCATCGGTCCGCTTGCGGACCACCGATCCGGGCAGCACGCGCTGTTCCAGCATCAATTTGAGCAGCCAATGCCCACCAATGTCTTCCACCAAGGGGGCATGGGGAATGCCTCGTGGCGAGGTCCAACCCAACGACTGCGCCTGAGTGGCGCCGCACTCGACGAAGACCGACTTCGCCAGGCTTTCTTCAATCTGCTCAACCGTGGCTTGCCATTCCGCAGCAATGCGGTAAACCATCAAATTCTTGAACACTGCAGTCCTTGCTTTTTCATTGGAGCCCGCTCGCTGGGGGTGCGAGCGGCAAAGCTTGGATTGTCACTCAGCTCGCAGTGCATTCAGTTGACAGAGCTGCTCAGCGAGGCTGCTGTTGAATGGTGCTGTTGTTGACGAAAACCCCGTTGGCGGGGTTGACGGCGGCACCCGCTGGGCAGTTGGCTGCTGCGTTGATGACCAAGAAGTTCTGGCGTGCCAGAGAGCCGGAGACGGCGTTGTAATTCTCCGGATGCTCGGAGTTGCTGATGCTGCCGCTGCCGTCATAGTCGGCACTGTAGCGACACACCTTCTTGGCATCAGCGCCGACACCCAGATTCAAGCCTGACAGCTCGAGTCGGCCTGACCAGATGCGCGGCGTGGCGTTGTTGGGCTCGACAATGCAGTTGAAACTGACAAAACCCATGGTGTTCACTGCGCTGGTCGGCGCGTCATCGAAACACTGGTGAACTGGAGCGCTGATCGCCCCGTTCAGCGTGCTGTTGACAATGCCGACATCAAGCGGCCAGGCCGTGCCGCCCGGTTGAGCCGGGTCGGGCCTCTCCGCCGAGGAAAACTTGACGACACCGCTGAGCAAATAACCTACCGTGGTATTCGAGCAAGCAGCGACATCAGCCGCTGTCAAGCTGCTGTTCAAGGTTCCCATGGCCACCGTGCAGACGCCCGTGATTACTCCAGTCATGTTGTTGAACACCCAGGCGACCGTTGCATTCGGCGAGGGCACGAACACGCTCTTGCCATTCCCCAGGTCCTGGGCTGTCACCGGAATGCTGACTTCGCGTTCAGCCGGCCGCCGAGTTGCCGAGTTGCTTAAAGGCAGTCCGAGTGAGGCGCCAAGGGCGGGGTCGGCTCGTGCAATGAAACTGTCCAAAAGGACAAACTGTTCGTTGTCCGCTCGGTCCTGCCATTGCACGCGCACCCGGACTTGCCGCAAGGCCGCTTGAGCCTGCTCCTGCCCCGCAACTGGGTCCGCCCAGTCGGTGACCGTGCGGGTGATGTTGAAGCTGGTGTTGCCGCCCGCTCTATTTGCGGCGGCCGAAGTGACTCCGGCATAGGCCCGTGTGCCCGTCGGGCCGGATGCTGCTGCTTCGGCGCTGAGCACAGAGTAGTCCCGCAAGGTTTCCATCTCACCTTGTGCCAGACGCAAGGCTTCACCGCGCTGCAATGCCTGATCGCTGCCGCGGCGCATGGTGCTTTGAATGCCTGCCAAGGCCACCATGCCGAAGGCCATGATCAGGAGCGCTACCAGGGCCTCGATCAAGGCGACGCCACGCTCCAAGGGCATTGGCGCGCTCGATCTGGCCTGGTCTAGGTTCTGCTTCGTCGTCTTCATGTCAGTTCCACCAGCTTCCTGGCACGCGCACAAAGCTGCCGGTCTGGTTCTTCAGGGCATCGATGACGGCGCTTCGGTACCACAGGTCCACTCGACCGGATACCTCCATATCGCCCTCCACCAGCAAAGCACCCTTGAGCATGGATACATCCGCACTGGCATTGGCCCAGATCAAGTCTCCGCGTGTGTACAGCAAGCCCGAAATGGTCATTGGGCCATCGATGGCAACGTCGCCCGTGGCGATGATCACCATGGGGCTGGTTTCGGTGCCCAAGTTGTTGTTGCTGTTGAGGATCAGAGGCCCCTCAATCCAAGCCATGCGAACGCCCCGGTTGTAGGCGGCCAAGAGAGTGCTGCCACAGTCGGTGCCATTCGGGCAGTTGACCATGCGCATGGCCGGCTGGTCCCGGTACTGGGGCGCCGTCATGCCGAAATACATGGAGAACATGCGCGCCGCGCTGCTGCTCGTCAGGGTTGAGTCGTTCTCGATGATGGCTGTCAGACCTGGCGTGCCCGGCAGGCTGTCCAAGCGATCGGCATAGGGGTTGAGCGAAGCAACGGCAGGCCGCCCGCTCACCAGGAGAATGCCTGCACTCCGCGGATCGCTGTTGTGCAGGCCAAGCCCTGAGGTCCCGACAGACAAACTTCCTTTGATCGTGAGCGGCGACGCTGGCGGGTTCTTGAGCGCACTGACCAGCGCGACATCCATTTCAGCGACCGTCAAGCTCAACAATTGCGAGGCCACGGCCGAGGGATCTCTGCATTCAATGTAGTTACCACTGCTGCAACCCTCGACCCTCACTCGCATTGCTCCGGGGCGATTCTTCAGGGTCGGGCTCGTGACGGGCGGGGGAGTGATCGACACCACGAAACCCGGTTGCATGGTGTCACCTGCAGCAACGGCAACTGGGGCAGGGAACCCCGCTGCATCGGGGGATGGGCAGCGGCACGCCCAGCTAGCGCCAGCATTCGTCCTGACGCAATTGCTGAGGTATCCGGTCGTGACCTTTTCGGTAATGGTGCGATCGCTGGCGATGTTGAGAAACCGGTCCCGGAATCGTTCGCTCGCGCCAGCGGATTCTCGGCAGCTTGCATTCACACCGAGCCCGTTGAGCATGGCAACCGTCCATTCAAGTCCGGCGTCAGCGGCTTCGCTCGATACGCCTGTACGGTAATAGTTGCTGGCGATGCGCTGTTCGAAAATCATATTGCGATTGGCATAGGCTGCCATCATCGCCATGATGAGGAAGAGCACCATGACGACCACCAATGTGGCGGCGCCGCCCTGCACATGCTTTTGTTTGGGTGTCATGAGCATGCCCCGGCGAGTTCGTCATTTCGGACCCGAGCCGACACTTGCAAATCTCGCGTGACGGCTGCGTCATGGGCGGAGCGACCGGAAATTCGGATGGTGACGCTTCTTTGCAGCAGTTTCGGGCAGGTGCCTGTGGCCGGCAAACACACATTCTCGCAACTGTCAGCCAAACTGCTTTCCTGGGTGTTCAAGGTGATTTGCATCCCAGTCACAAGTAACACACTGGGGTCTGTCATAGGCTGCCATGCGCCGCCCAAAAGGAACTTGATAATGCCTTGTTCTAATTTGAAGCCGAATAGTTCAGTGCTCTCGTTCACCAGATTGTTTTCAAATGCACTGGCGTCATTGAAACGCTCTTTTTTCCTCGAGTAGCTGTAACGAAGCTCGTCTCCGCCTTCGCTTTGGGTGACCGACAGGCGGCTGATATAGGGGTTGGCTACTGGCGCGACAAAGGGGCTGCCGGCTGCTGGTGGTGCCCAAACCCCATTCTGCGGCACGGCCCAGGAGCCGGCTCGCCTGACTTCTTTGAGCATGAGATCTGCGGTGGCCCGCAAGTCTTGCTGAATTTGGGTTTCCAGGGTGAGGCGGCGATGCTCCGACACCTGGTTGGTCATCATCAAACTGGCGCCGGCGACAACAATCATGCCGACGGTGATGCCCACCATCAGTTCAATCAGACTCAAACCAGATTGACGACGTCTTGACCCGAGTGAATTCAACATGCGGGCGCTCCCGGCATAGAACCATCAGGCGTGCATTGAGAAGCGCGACCCATGGCATTCAGCTGTACTACCAAGGTGAAACCACGAACGCCAATCACCTTGACTGCGAAATCGGGCACCGTGGGTGTCATTTGCGGATATAGAAACCGAACACGGTTGACCGAAGATGCATCCCATCTACCGCTGGTTTCAAGTCTGACGCCGGACGTGCGCAACACCTGCGTCGTTCTGATTTCTCTGAAGCTGGTGTAACCCGGCCCTAAGACGTTGATGCATGCTCTGCCAGCGCCTCGAGTGCAGTCGCAGCCCCCGACGGTGCCAAAATAGAGTAAGGAATAGCAGCTCTGGCTCGCGTCGTCCATGAAGCGCAAGCTCACCGACTCAAAAGCGATGCCACTTTCGGAGCGTGCATAGGCAAAGTCGGTCATCAATTGATCCGCGACCATTTGAACCCGACGCCGGTTCAACAGGTCCGCAAGAGAAGGCAAAGCCAAGCTGAGCAGCACGCCGAGCACAACCAGCACGACCAACAATTCGACCAGTGTGACTCCACGGCGTCGGCGAATTGACGCGCTCATTTGGGCCAGCATTCTTGTTGGCTGTCAGCGGCAGCGTCAGTTTGGGCGAGATATCGCAAGCTTCCGCCGTCCATGCGCATGATCATGACGGCGCAACGTACATCGTTGGATTGCTTGCCCGTACTTTTCGCTTCAGCCTTGATCTGGTAGCCCGAAACATACTGCGCCGGATCACCCAACCCACTCAAGGTCAACTCGTAGTTGCCATCGGATGTGGTGCTGGAGGTGAATCCCAAGTTGGACAGCGAGTTCGAGTAGCTTGCGCGATTGCTGCGCCAGCGCTCCTGTGCCTGAGCGACCGCTGTCAAGGCTGCGATGGCGGAGGACCGCCGGCTTTTCATTGTGTACTCGCGATACGAGGGCAGTGCGACTGCCGCGAGTATGGCGACGATCAGCACTGCGATCATCAGCTCGATCAGGGTGAACCCTTGGCTTGCCTCGTAAGGTCGCTGACGCGAAATGGCGTTGAGTCTTGACGGTACTTGCATGGCGGATTATGTGAAGGCCTCCTTGAATCAAGGCCTGCGTCGAGCGCCGTTTGTCGCGAACGTTTGACCGCTAGTCGGCGGGGCATTCACTTAGGGGGGGCTTTCTTAGGGGCCATCTAAGCGCACGCAGGCAGGCTGCCAATACCGGATGACAGTGCGCAGCTGCGCACGCGACCGGCAATGCTGATGACGTGTCGAATGCCGAGCCCCGAAGCTTCGGTGATGTCGATGCTGCCAGTGCTCGTGACGGCGCCTTGTCGCGCATTGAAACTCATGGTGCCCACATTGGCGCGGATGGTGATTCTGCTGCTGCTCGGCAGCCATTCGTGGCGAAGCACTTGTGCCTCACCGCTGCACATGGCTTGGCCGCTTTCATCGCAGTTGCAGTCGTTGGGGCGCCCTGAGTGCAACACGTAGCAGCTGCCGCCGGGCATTTGACGAAAGCGGATGTGGTGCTGGGCGGAAGCCATCACCGATTCGCTGCGAGCTTGTTTCAGGTCGGTCATCAAGGCCTGAGCCCGCAGCTCCAGAGCCTTCCTCTGCTTCAACTGCTGCATGGCTGGCAGGGCTTGTGCTGCGAGCAGGGCAGAAACGACAAGTGCGAGCAGGCTCTCGACACCAGAAAGACCGCGTTGCGAGACTGACTTGCTGTTGTTCATGACCGGCTCCTTTGCTGTGTGGAATGCAGCAAATTTAGGAGCTCGTGCGCTGGCTTTCTGTCACCCTAAGGGGGCGAATGGGCCCCTCCAAAGGGGGGGGGGCTGCTCAGCGGGGATGGGGGGCAGTTAGATCTCGCCGATCAACTGACGGAATTCATCCACGTCTTCAAAGCTTCGGTAGACCGAAGCGAAGCGCACATAAGCCACCTTGTCGATGCGTTTGAGTTCGCGCATCACCAACTCACCCAATTTGGTCGAGGGCAGCTCTCGGGCGCCGCTGGTTAGCAGGGCTTCCTCAATGCGCAGCAGGGCAGCGTCGATCTGCTCAATGCTGACCGGGCGCTTGCGCAAGGCCAGTTGCATGGAGGCGCGGACTTTGCGGGAGTCAAAATCCGCACGCGTGCCGTCTTTTTTTACCACCACGGGCAAGGCAATTTCTGCACGTTCGTAGGTGGTGAAACGCTTGTCACAGCCAAGGCAGCGCCGCCGACGGCGCACCACATCGCCCTCATCGGATTCCCGGGTCTCGGCGACCTGGGTTTCTCCATGACTGCAAAAGGGGCAGCGCATCGGCGTTCCTTGGCTGGGTCAGGCTCAGCGGTAGACGGGGAAGTCGCGCGTCAGCGCGGCGACCTTCTCGCGTACGGTTGCCAAATTGGCCTCGTCATGTGGCTTGTCCAACACGTCGGCGATCAGATGGGCCGTCGCGCGCACCTGCTCCTCCTTGAAGCCGCGCGTGGTCATCGCCGGTGTGCCCAGACGGATGCCGCTGGTCACCATGGGCTTCTGCGGGTCGTTGGGGATGCCGTTTTTGTTGCAAGTCATGTGGGCTGCGCCCAGGATGGCTTCGGCTTCCTTGCCCGTCAGGTTTTTCGGGCGCAGGTCCACCAGCATCACATGGCTCTCGGTGCCGCCAGAGACAATGCGCAGGCCTCGTTCAATGAGCGTATCTGCCAAGACCTTGGCGTTTTTGACCACCTGGGTTTGGTAAGCCTTGAATTCCGGCGTCAGTGCTTCCTTGAAAGCCACGGCCTTTCCGGCGATGACATGCATCAGCGGGCCGCCCTGGATGCCGGGGAAGATGGCCGAGTTGATTTTCTTGGCAATGGCTTCGTCATTGCACAGGATGATGCCGCCACGCGGGCCGCGCAAGCTCTTGTGGGTGGTCGAGGTCACGACATCGGCGTGCGGCACCGGGTTGGGGTACACGCCCGCAGCGATCAGGCCTGCATAGTGGGCCATGTCCACCATGAAATAGGCGCCGATCTCTTTGGCAATCTTGCCGAAGCGCTCGAAGTCAATGCGCAGGGAATAGGCTGAGGCGCCGGCGATGATCAGCTTGGGCTTCTTCTCACGCGCCAGAGCTTCCATGGCGTCATAGTCAATTTCTTCCTTGGCGTTGAGGCCGTAGGAAATGACGTTGAACCACTTGCCGCTCATATTCAGGGCCATGCCGTGGGTCAGGTGACCACCTTCGGCCAGGCTCATGCCCATGATGGTGTCGCCTGGCTGCAGCAGGGCGAAGAACACGCCTTGGTTGGCTTGTGAGCCGGAGTTCGGTTGCACATTGGCAAAGTTGGCGCCGAACAGCTCCTTCAGACGGTCGATGGCCAGTTGCTCGACCACGTCCACATACTCGCAACCGCCGTAATAGCGCTTGCCGGGATAGCCTTCAGCGTACTTGTTGGTCAGTTGGCTGCCCTGTGCTTCCATGACGGCGGGCGAGGTGTAGTTTTCCGAGGCGATCAACTCGATGTGATCTTCCTGGCGCTGGTTCTCGTTCTGGACAGCGGCCCAGAGATCCGGGTCGACAAGGGCGAGTGTGGAAGTGCTACGGTCAAACATAGGGTGGCAGTGCTCTAGAAGTGGAGTGCCCGTCATGCCAGGCATCGATTGAAAAAGATGCAGGCCGAGGAGGCTGCCCAGGCGAACGGCTGAAGGCGGCGTGAGCATCCGCCCATCACCGTTCGCGCTCCCCGGTGGTCCACCACCTCAGGTGGCCAGCGACGCTCGGTCGCTCGGCCCTCTTGATCGCCAGTCGCGCGAAGCCTCGAGTGTAGCCTCAGCATGCGGTGCCTCTCGCGGGGCCGAGGCAGCGGTTCAGCGCAGCTGCGCCACCTTTTCGTCGTCCAGCGTCGTCTGCTCGATCAACTTGGGCGCTGCCATGGGCGTGCTGGCCGGGCGGGCGGGCAGGGCGCGGCCCGAGGCGACGGCCTTGAGTTGCTCTTGCATGGCCAGGACACGGCCGGTATAGCTGCCTTCGTCGGGCAAATTGGCTGCACCCACGTAGAAACGAAGGCCCTCCTCGACGCTACCGGCACGTTGAATGCATTCCTTCAGCACCTGCACGCCAACCCGAAGATTGGTGATCGGGTCGAAAGCGGCCAGATTGCCGCCAAAGGCCTCGTATTTGTCGTTGTGAACGTGGGTCATCACCTGCATCAGGCCCTGAGCACCGACTGTGCTTTGCGCAAAGGGATTGAAGGCAGATTCAATCGCCATGATGGCCAGAATCAGGGTGGGTTCGACACGGGCGCGCTGACCCACCGTGTAGGCTTCCTGAACCAGACGGCTGATCGGTTCAGGGGCGACCTTGTAGCGCCGCGCCACCCACTGGGCGATGGCAGCTTGCTGGCGTGGCAAGTCTTTGGGGTCAACGGCCGTTGCGCGGGCGATCGCATCCGGCTCTTCGTTGCCGGTCAGCGTATTGCCGTCGGCGATGTTGCGGGCCTCTTGGCGTGCATGCAACCAGCCTCGGACTTGGCCTTCCAATTGCTGGCGCAATTCGGCCTGGCTGGCAAAAGTCAGGATGACCGCCACGACAGCCAAGCCCACGAGGGCCAGCGTGTTATGGCTGACAACCAGCAGACCTTGGCCGATGTCCTTGACGAACAAGGATGCAGCGGCACCGGTACTGCGGGTCAGGGATAAAAGATCACGACGCGCTGTCATGCGACTCCTTTCTTCTCTTCCACACCATCCAGTCTCCGGCCAAGGCCAGGGGCTAAAGGTGCGGCAGTGATAATGGGTCGGCCCAGAGGGCGAAGCACGACAAGCGTCGACTTCGACCGGGCCGACGTCCATCGGCAGCGGGGCGTCTCCACCCTCCCAAAGGCGAAGACACGGGTTAACCCTGAAAACTCAAGGCAGGCGGATTTTAAGGGTCAAAAATAACCCGTCAAGCTTATAGACCCGTTTTTATATTACTGGATGTTATGAAGTACCGTGACCTGCGCGACTTTATTGGCGGTTTGGAGGCCATGGGTGAGCTCAAACGGATTGAGCAGCCGGTGTCTCCTGTGTTGGAGATGACCGCTCTCAGCGACCGTGTGCTGCGAGCCGAAGGGCCTGCTTTGCTGTTTGCAAATCCCACGGGGCATCGCATGCCGGTGTTGAGTAATTTGTTCGGCACGCCGCGACGCGTCGCGCTCGGCATGGGTGCTGAGAGCCTGGAGGACCTGCGCCAGGTCGGTCACGTCTTGGCGAACCTGAAAGAGCCAGAACCACCGAAGGGCGTGAAGGACGTGGGCCGGCTCCTGCAGATGATGAAATCGGTCTGGGACATGAAGCCGCAGACGGTTCGCCGCGCGGCCTGCCAAGAGCTCGTGCTGGAAGGCGCCGAGATCAACCTCAAGGACATTCCTATTCAGACCTGCTGGCCAGGTGACATCGGCCCCCTGATCACATGGGGGTTGGTCATCACGCGCGGACCTCAGTCGGTGCCCAAGCCGCGCTCGCGTCAGAACCTGGGCATCTATCGCCAGCAATTGATCGGGCGCAAGCAGCTCATCATGCGGTGGCTGGCCCACCGGGGTGGCGCGCTGGATTTTCGCGAATTTGCATTGGCCAACCCGGGCCAAGCATTTCCAATTGCCGTGGCGCTGGGCGCCGATCCGGCCACCATCCTGGGCGCCGTCACGCCGGTGCCTGACAGCTTGTCGGAATACCAGTTTGCCGGTCTCTTGCGCGGCTCGCGGACGGAACTCATTGACAGCGGTGTGGGTGAGCGTGGCCGCATGCTGCAGGTGCCGGCCAGTGCTGAAATCGTGCTGGAAGGTTGCATTCCAGTGGCTGCCCCTGGTTTCACGGGGTTCAGCGAAGACGGTATAGCGGTGAAGGAAAAGGGGGGCTACCTCCATGCGCTGGAGGGCCCCTACGGCGATCACACCGGTTACTACAACGAGCAAGATTGGTTTCCGGTCTTCGAGGTCACCCGACTGACGCGGCGCGAGCAGCCCATCTATCACTCCACCTACACCGGCAAGCCTCCGGACGAGCCGGCCATCTTGGGCGTGGCGCTCAATGAAGTGTTCGTGCCAATCTTGCAGAAGCAGTTCACGGAGATCGTTGACTTCTATCTGCCGCCCGAAGGCTGCAGCTACCGGATGGCCGTGATCTCCATCAAGAAAGCCTACCCGGGGCATGCCAAGCGTCTGATGTTTGGGCTCTGGAGCTTTCTGCGCCAGTTCATGTACACCAAGTTCATTGTGGTGGTGGACGAGGACATCAATATTCGTGATTGGAAGGAAGTGGTCTGGGCCATCACCACGCGCATGGACCCGGTCCGGGATACGACCTTGGTCGACAGCACGCCGATCGACTACCTGGATTTCGCTTCCCCGGTCAGCGGTCTCGGCGGCAAGATGGGCTTGGATGCCACCAACAAGTGGCCCGGCGAAACCAGCCGGGAATGGGGCCGGGGCATTGTCATGAGCGCCGACGTCCAGGCGCGCGCCGATCAACTCTTCGAGACGCTGTTCACAACGGCGCCCGCGGGTTTATCCGGGGCTTGAAAGCGGGGCGGGGCTCGCCTAGTGTTGCTTAGCCTGTCTCAGGCACAACCTCTGGCGCAATCATTGCGCGCCAGGAGCCCTCGGGCACATCCCCCGAGAGCCCCATCGGTGGCGTCAGCCACCACACCCCCTCCCAGCTCAGGCTCGGAGGGGGTTTCTGTTTTGGGTGCCTGTGTTTTGGGTGCGTCTCAATGGGCACCCGCGAGCGCGATGGCCTCGTAGACCACGTAGCGCACACGTGCATAGCCTTCGCTGCTGGGCAGCCACGCGCTCAGGCGCCAGCGCTCCGCAGGTCGCAGGCCAGCTGGCGCAGGGATGAGGGTGATTTCACTTGCCGCGCCTTTGTCTGCCAAGGCATCCCTGAAGGCGCGAAGCGAGCGCGGCATATGCTGCTCATGGGTGACCAACACCAAAGTCCGGACCTGGTGCTGCCGCAGCAGGGCCACGCTGAAGCGGGCGTTCTCTCGGGTGTCCCGCGATTGATCCTCGACCCAGCTCAGGGGATGGCGGAATTCTTCAGCCGCGATACGCCGGGCGATCTCACCCTCGCTGCTGGTCTGATCGCGCGCCTGCCAACCCACGCCACCCGAAAAGCCCAGCGGCGCCCCGATCTGTCGCGCCAGCCATATGCCCAGGCGCAGCCGCGGCAGGCTGTATTCATTGAGGCTGGGGCCTTGGTACTCCGGGGCTGATTGGCGAGCGCCCCCGCCAAGGACTAGCACTGCCACCCCGCCTTCCTGGGCCTGCAGCGCGCGCAGCCGTTCAGTCTCCCCTCGTCCCAGGGCGGGCGGCGTCTTCAGCCATTCACGGCCCAGGTACAGCCCGAAGCCCTCGCATCCACTCAGCCAGATGCCCGCCGCGGCCATGCCGAGCAGAACCCAGCCGAACCGCTTGCGGCCCCGTTGCAGGCGAAATCCGCCGGCCACGGCCAGGAGTATGAAGACCAGGGGAGGCTGGACCAGCGTCAGGGCGAAGGGCTTGAAAAACTGGGTCAGCGGATTCAGGTCCACGGTCATGGTTTGTGTCACTGCGGGGTGGACATCATCGCCGGTGCCGGCGCGTTACCCTGCCGCTCTTAGGAATTCCGGGCTCGGCTATGCTCGGCCCGTCTCTCAAAGAACCGGTCGCCCCACAGCATGAACAGCCTTGACACCCCATTGCAGCGAATCACCCTCGGCGGTGGTTGTTTCTGGTGCACCGAAGCGGTGTACGAGCAGGTCCGCGGCGTGCATGCGGTGCAGTCTGGCTATTGCAACGGCTTGGTTCAAGATCCCAGCTACGAGCAAGTCTGCTCCGGCCAGACCGGCCACGCCGAGGTCGTGCGTCTCGATTTCGACCCGAGTGTGGTCAGCCTGCGCGAGTTGCTAGAGGTGTTCTTTGTCATTCATGACCCGACCTCTTTGAATCGTCAGGGCGCTGATGTCGGTAGTCAGTACCGTTCGGGCATTTATGTGCATTCGCCTGAGCAGGCCACTGAAGCCCGCTTGGTCTGGGACGAAGCACAAGCGGCGCACGATGGCCGGCTGGTGACCGAGTTGCTGCCCGAACAGAACTACTGGCCGGCTGAGGCCTACCACCAGCACTACTACGCCCGCAACCCGGACCAAGGCTATTGCGCCTTCGTGGTGGCAGGCAAAGTGGAGAAATTCCGCAAGACCTTTGCCCGCCTACTGCGCCCGGCGGCTTGAATCTGTCGCCGCCGGGAATTGCCTCGATGAGCGTCCAATGGTCTGGGCTGAGCTACCGCTATGCCGGTGGCAGTGGCCTCTTGTCTTTCCCTGATTTCCGCATGGCCGCCGGCCAGCACCTGCTCTTGCGCGGGCCCTCGGGCAGCGGCAAGTCCACCTTGCTGGCCTTGATGGCAGGCTTGCTGACGCCCACCGAGGGACGGATCGACATGGCCGGCAGCGACTTGGGCAGCCTGAACGCGCGGCAACGCGATGCCTGGCGCGGGGCCCAACTCGGATTTGTGCCGCAGCGCCTGCACCTGAGTGCCAGTCTGAACGTGCTGGACAACCTGGCTCTGCCCTTCATCAGTGCCGGCCTGCCGCCCCGGCCAGAGCGGGCTCAGGCCTTGCTGCAGCATTTGGGCTTGGCTGATCTGGGGCAGCGACTGCCGCATCAACTGAGTGTCGGCCAGGCGCAGCGTGTGGCCTTGGCCCGGGCCCTGATGCGCCAGCCTGCACTGTTGCTGGCCGATGAGCCGAGCGCCAGCCTGGACGATCGCCATGCCCGCCAGGTGCTGGATTTGCTGCTGGACACTGCGGCGGAGCAGGGCATCACCCTGATCCTGGCCACACATGACAGCCGGCTGGCCCAGCCCTTGCAGGGCAGGGCCGATTGGCGCGTGCTCGATTTGAGCGACAGCGCCGCTGCGGAGGCTGCGGTATGAGCGCCTTGATCCGCCTGGCCTGGCGCTACCTGTGGGCCCAGCCTTTGACGGCCACGCTGAACTTGCTGCTCTTGAGCCTGGGCCTGGCGGCCATCAGCTTTGTACTCCTGGTCAGCGAGCAGATCGAGGCGGGCGTGCGCCGCGATCTCGCGGGCATCGACCTGGTCGTCGGCGCCAAGGGCAGCCCGATGCAGATCATGTTGTCCGGCGTGTTCCACCTCGATGTGCCCACCGGCAACATTCCGCTGTCGACCTTGAAGACCCTGCGTGCTCAGCCTCTGGTGGCGCGCGCCGTCCCGCTGTCGCTGGGCGACAGCCTGCGCGGTTTTCGCATCGTCGGCACCGAGGTCAGCTACCTGGACCTGTACGGCGCCAGCCTGGCCCAAGGCCAGCTCTGGCAAGCGCCGCTGCAGGCCGTGCTGGGGGCTGAAGTGGCGCAACGCACCGGTTTGGCATTGGGTGCAGAGTTTGCAGGTAGTCACGGCCTGGGCGAGCAGGGCGATGCCCATGAGGGCGACGCCTACACGGTGACTGGCATCCTGAAGCCGACCGGTACCGTGATCGACCGCTTGGTGCTGACCGATCTGGCCTCGGTCTGGCAGCTCCATGAAGCTCACCATGGCAGCGCAGCGGACGCCGCGCCTGAGGACGAAGCTGAAGAAATCGCGCGTCGTGAGATCACCTTGATTTTGCTGAGCTACCGCAGCCCGCTGGCCGCCATCAGCCTGCCGCGCTGGGTCAACGCGCAAGCGGGTCTGCAGGCCTCGGCGCCGGCGCTGGAGACGGCCCGTTTGCTGCGCCTGGTCGGAACCGGTACCGATGTCATGCGCGGATTCGCCGTGGTGCTATTGCTGGCCGCAGGTCTGTCGGTCTGGGTGGCTTTGCTCAATGCGGTGCGGGCGCGGCAAGCCGATCTGGCCATGATGCGCATGCTGGGTGCGCCACCGTGGCGGGTGGCTGCCTTGGTCGGGCTGGAAGCGGCCATCCTGGCGGCCCTGGCATGTGTGATTGGCCTGGCGCTGGGCCACGGCTTGTGCGCGGTCCTGGGGCAGCTGTTGGCCGACCGTCAAAGCCTGCGCCTGACTGGTGCCTGGTTCTCGCTCTGGGAGCTCAGCTTGCCCCTGGTGGCGGCCAGTCTGGCGCTGCTGGCTTCAGCCTGGCCGGCCTGGCGAGCCTACCGACTCGATGTCAGCGACTTGTTGCAGGCGCCGCGCTGAACGGCCGCAGCAGGCACAATGCCCCACTCGATCCTCCACGTCATGAAAAGTCGACCCGCCTTGAACCTCATCGCTCGTTTCGCTGAAACCCGTCGCGGCCTGCTCGTCATGGGCTTGATGGCCCTGTTGCCGGGTCTTGCCCAGGCGCAAGCTCCAGTGATCGGCCAAGGCCCCGGTTATCACGACCCGCGCAGCCCGTTCAAACCTCTGCAGGAACGTGAGGGCGTGCTGTCCTGGAGCGTGCTCGCCTCTGTGACGACCCGTGCCGAGAAGAATCGGCTGCTGCCCACATTCCCCGCGGCCGTGCAGGCCCTGAATCAGAAGAAGGTCAAGGTCCAGGGTTTCATGATGCCGCTGGAGCCGGGTGAGAAGCAAAGGCACTTCTTGCTTTCCTCGGTGCCCACGTCCTGTTCTTTCTGTGTGCCGGCTGGTGCTGAAGGTCTGGTCGAAGTATTCACCCAGCAACCGGTGCGCTACTCACTCGAACCGGTGCTGGTCGAGGGCGTTCTGTCGGTGTTGAGTGATGATCCCTACGGGCTTTACTACCGTATCAACGGTGGTCAGGGCCTGGTCACCCCTTGAATGCTCATTGAATGCTGTCGCGCCTGATTTGAAGCCATGAGCCCGCGTCCCCCGTCCTCACCCAGCAGCGCCTTGGCGCTGCATCGCCATGCCATGGCGTGGCGGGTGTGGGCGCTGCTGGCCTTGATGTTGGCTTTCCAAGGTCTGGGGCAGTCACATCGGATCGTGCACGGCGCCGGTTTTGCGCGTGCTCTGGTGCCCTTGTCGTCTTTGGCGTCGGTGCTTTCATCTGCAGAAGCCAAGGACGGGACCCTGGCGCCTGCCGACGGCTGGGGTCATCAGCGTGGCGAACTGATCTGCCTGCTGCTCGACCAGCTCAACCACGACCATGCACCGCTGACGAAGCCCGCGTCGTTGTTGCAGGACTTGCCCCAGGCCGTTTCCAGTGCTGGCTTGGTGGCTTCGCTGCACCTGGCGGCCCACTGGAAGCGCGCTGCCCGCGGCCCACCTCAGCGGGTCTGATTCCCCTGCATTGACCGCAAGGCGCCATGCGCGCGCAGCACCCCATGGGGTGCTGTGGCGTGGCGGCGTCAACGCCTGAGGCCCTGCCTTGTGTGAGCAGATGAAGCCCGGGAGCATCCCCATTTCGTCGCGCCGGCTCGGATGTTGAGTTCGTCCTGCCGCGCCCGACCGCCAGAGAGTTTTTGTCATGAGCACCCCATTTTTCGCCCGCCAACCCTTGGCCCTGGGCGCCAGCCTGTTTTGCCTGAGTCTCGCGGTTCAGGCCCAAGCCCAAACCCAAACCCCAGCCGATGTCGCACCGGTCTCCGCTGCCAGCACCGCCAGCACCGAGCATCTGAGCCGAGTTCAACTGACCGGCAACCCCTTGCGCAGTCAGCAGTTGACCCAGGCCAACAGCGCCCTTAGCGGCGATGAACTGAGCCTGCGCCGCGCCTCATCGCTGGGGGAAACCTTGGATGGCCTGCCCGGCGTTTCGGCCAGCTACTTCGGCCCCAACAGCAACCGCCCTACCATCCGTGGCCTGGACGGTGATCGGGTGCGCATGTTGAGCAATTCTGGTGCTTCGGTTGATGCATCGAGCCTGAGCTTCGACCATGCTGTGCCCACCGATCCGCTGGTCATCGACCGGGTCGAGGTGCTGCGCGGCGCGGCCGCCTTGCTCTACGGCGGCAATGCCATCGGCGGCGTGGTCAACACCCTGGACAACCGCATTCCCAAGGCGGTGCAGCCGGGCTTGAGCGGCGCAGCGGAAGTCCGCCTCGGCGGCCCGGCACAAGAACGCAATGGCGCCCTGGTGCTGGACGGCGGCGTCGGTTCGGGCAACCAAGGCTGGGCCTGGCATGCCGATCTGGCCGGCCGGCGTGCGTCCAACCAATCTGCTCCGCGCTTCACGGCCGAGGGTGAAAGCGCCACCGAGGTGCGCAATTCCGCGGCGCGCAGCCACGGCGGTGCGCTGGGCGGCTCCTACATCTTTGCCCAGGGCTATGCCGGGGTGTCGCTGGAGGACTATCACAACGACTACGGCGTGACCGTCGAGCCCGATGTGCAGATCCAGATGCAGCGTCAGCGCGCCGCCACGGCCGGCGAGTGGCGCTTTGCCCCGGGCAGCGGCGCGGCCGAACTGCTGCGCCGCGTGAGCTGGAATGCCAGCAACAGCCGCTACCAGCACCAGGAGGTGGAGGGCTCGGGTGAGATTGGCACCGTGTTCAAGAACCGCGGCAAGGATCTGCGCCTGGAGTTGGAACATGCGCCGCTGGGCGCGAGCGGGGCCGTCAAGGGCATGTTGGGCTTGCAGATGGAGCGCAGCGAGTTCTCTGCCATCGGGGCCGAGGCCCTGGTGCCCAGCTCACAAACACGTAGCAGTGCGGTCTTTCTGCTGGAACAGTACACGGCAGGGCCCTTGACCCTGGAGGCGGGTGCACGCGCTGAATCGGTGCGCGTCAACTCGGCCGGTGACGCTGCCGACGCTGAAGAGCCGCGCTTCGGTGCCGCCAGCAGCCAGCGCTTCAAGCCGCGCAGCCTGACGCTCAGTGGCAGCTATCGCCTGAGTGAATCATTCAGCCTCAACGGCCAGTTCAACAGCAGCCAACGCGCGCCCATGTTTTACGAGCTGCATGCCCAGGGCATCCACGTGGCCAGCGGCGCTTACGAGCGCGGCGATGCCAGCCTGGGCCTGGAGCGGGCCAAGGGCGTGGACCTGGGGCTGGAGTGGAAGCAGGCTGAGAACTTCGTGCGCTTGAACCTGTTCCGCACCCGATTCGCCAGCTATATCGCGCTCGACGCCACCGGCGAGCAGTTCGAGGATGAGGGCGAGACCTTCCCGGTCTATGCCTTCAAGGCCGTGCCGGCATTGCTGACCGGCTTTGAGTTGGAGGGCCACTGGCACTTGCCGGCACAGCTGCTGCCGGGCACGCAGCTCGCTGTCACGGCCACGCTGGACGGCGTGCGCGGCAGCAACCGCCAGACCGGTGAGGCCTTGCCGCGGCTGGCGCCGCTGCGGGCGAGCCTGGCGCTCGACGCTAAGCAGGGCCCTTGGACGGCTCGCGCTGAGTGGCGTCTGAGCGCACGGCAAGATCGTGTGCCGGCCTTGGACCATGCAACGGCCGGCTACGGCCTGCTGAAGCTGAGCCTGTCGCGTCAGCTGCGTATCGGCAGCAACGAAGCGCTGTGGTATCTCAAGCTCGACAATGTGGGCAATCAGCTGGCCTACAGCTCGAGTTCAGTGGCCACCATTCGCGAACTCAGCCCCTTGCCTGGCCGCAGCCTGCATACGGGCTTGCAGCTGCGCTTCTAACGGCCAGCCCCCGTGGCTTCAGGGAGCCAAGCGCTCCTTGAGCCATTGCCCGTCGGCCTGCAGTCGGTAACTCAGGCGGTCGTGCAGGCGCGACTTGCGGCCCTGCCAGAACTCCCAGCGTTCGGGCATCAGGCGATAGCCGCCCCAGTGCGGTGGGCGGTCGGGCTTCAGGCCATGCTGCACGGCTGCCTTGGCCGCATTGGCGACCAAGACGCCGCGCGAGCTGATGACCTGGCTTTGTGGCGAGGCCCAAGCGCCCAGGCGGGAGTCCAGCGGGCGGGAATGGAAATACGCGTCCGATTCCTGCTCGCTGACCTTCTCGACCCGGCCTTCGATGCGCACCACCCGCTCGAGCTCGACCCAGTGGAACTGCAGGGCGGCAAAGGGATGCGCGGCCAGTTCCTGGCCCTTGCGGCTTTCGTAGTTGGTGAACCAGACGATGCCCCGGTCGTCATAACTCTTGATGAGCACGATGCGGGTCGAGGGACGGCCGTCGGCACCCACCGTGGCCACGGTCATGGCATTGGGTTCAGGCACCTCGCTGGCCAGGGCATGCTCCAGCCATTGCTTAAATTGGCTCAGCGGTTCATTGGCAGCCATGGCCTCGTCAAGTTCGCCTTGCTCATAGCTCTTGCGAAGGTCGGCCAATGGCTTGCTGTTGCTGTTGGTGTTGCTGTTGCTGCTGTTCATGACGAGAGTATCGGCCCAAGGCCTCTTGCTGGTAGTTGTTCTGACGGTAGAACACCTTAAGTGATGGCCCCATTGCGCGCAGTCCGCCCGGCGCGGCATGCTCCGACCCAGTGCAGTCCGGCGACTCGATCGGGCAGCGCCCGGGCCGAGGGGCTTTTTGAAGGATTTGATCTGATGACACATCGGCGACCGGCTGTCGTCGTGCTTGCGGCGGGCCGCGGCATGAGATTTACCGGCCTGGGGCACAAACTGGTGCAGCGCCTGAGCGCCGGCAGCGCCGACGCCTTGGCCGACACGGTACTGGCCCGGACCGTGGCGCATGCGCTGGCCACCCGGCTGCGCGTGGTGGTGGTCACCACGGCCGCGCTGGCTCCCAGCTTGCAGGATCTGGTGGCCGCTCGCGATGTGGTCGTGCTGCCTGAACTGGACAGCCAGGGGCGCGCGAGCCCGGTGGGCATGGGGCATTCCATTGCTGCAGGCGTGGGCGCCAGCGGCGATGCCGACGGCTGGTTGATCGTGCCGGCCGACATGCCGCTGATGAAGCCCGAGAGCATGCTGGCCGTGGCCCAGGCTTTGGAAGCCTACCCCGTGGCCTATGCCCAGCACCGCGGTCGCCAGGGACACCCTGTGGCTTTCAGTGCCGAGTTGTTCTCGGAGCTGGTGGATCTGCACGGCGATGAGGGCGCACGGCGCATCGTGGCGCGATACCCCTCTCAGGCGGTCGAGGTGGATGATCCGGGCGTGCTGGTCGATGTCGACACCGTCGAAGACTTGCAGCGAGTGAAGGCTCAGGTGCGGGGCTGAACCTCACACAGCCCTTGGGCCATGGCCAGGCGCAGTTGCCGCTCAAGTTCGCCGTCATGGATGCCATGCTCACGCAGGCCCAGTACGCAGCGCTGCAGATAGTCCAGGGTGCTGCCATAGCGGCCACGCGCATGGCGCAGGATGTGCAGCAAGGCTGCGTCGTCCAGCGGCCCAACGCGTGCCGGACTGCGGCGCTTCAAAGTAAAACTCAGTGCCAGCCTGGGCCCGGCCGGCGTCTGGCAGTGCAACCAACGCGGCGTGTAGGAGCCAACCACCATCTCGCGCACCCAGAGCTCATCCAGCACTCGGGCGCTGTGCTCGGGTGCCACCCGGTAGACCAGGCCGCGGCAGCTGCCGCCCGGCAGCAGGGTCAGCACCAAGCCCGGTTGTTCGCGGTTGCCGCGGTTGGACAGGCTGCGCAGGCGCAGGGCCCGGTGGTAGCCCCGGACTTGGGCAGGCCATTGCTCGGCCGCCTCAAAGCCCGGGCGCCAGATCAGCGAGCCGTAGGCGAAGAGCAGCAGGCCTTGTTCTCGGCACCAAGCCGCGCGCGCCTGCTCCAGCGAGTCCTGGCTGTGGGGTGGCAGTGCAGCCAGAGCCTGCTCCAGGGGCAGGACTTCGCGCCAAGCCGCGTCGCTTGCGGCGGAGTCGGTGGAAGGCAAGTGAGGGTTCATCAGGGCGCTCATCCTGCCACAGCCTCGCGCCACTCGCGGCTGCTGTGACAATCGCAGCAGCTTCCTGCCGCGTCTGTGCCGACCCCGCCTCATGTTCAACACTCGTTTTCGGTCTCTCACTCTGTTCTTGCTGATGGGCCTGTCGCTGCTGACAGCGCGGGCGGCCGAGTCCATGAACTCACCCACGCTGCGCAAGATCCGCGACACCGGTGTGATCGTGTTGGGCTACCGTGTCGCCTCGGCGCCGTTTTCCTACCTCGATGCCGATCTCAAGCCGGTGGGCTACTCGATCGAGCTGTGCGAGCGGGTGGTACAAGCCGTGCGTGCTCGTCTCCAGTTGCCTGAGCTGGAGGCCAAGATGGTCAGCGTCAGCTCGGCCACGCGCATGCCCATGGTGGCCAATGGCTCGGTCGATTTGGAATGCGGCATCACCACCCACACGGCCGAGCGCCAGCGCATCCAAGCCTTTTCGTTGACCACCTTTGTGGCCGAGACGCGCCTGCTGTCCAAACGCCAGCGACCGATCCGCAGCCTGGATGAGCTGCGCGGCCTGCCGGTGGCGTCCACCATCGCCACCACCAGCATCCAGTTCCTTCACCAGGTCAATCAGACGCGCGAGCTGGACATGAAGATCCTGGTCGGCCAGGACGACAAGGACGCATTTCGCCTGCTGCAAACCGGCCGCGCCGTCGCCTACGCCATGGACGATGTGCTGCTGCGCACCTGGCTGGCGGGCAGCGGCCGGCCGCAGGACTATCTGATCTCCGAGGCCTCGTTTTCGATCGAGCCCTATGCCCTGGGCCTGGCGCAAGGCGACCCGGGTTTCAAGCAGCTGGTCGACGAGGCCTTGCGGGCCTTGTTCCGAAGCGGCGAGATCCGCGCCGTCTACCAGCGCTGGTTCGAGAGCCCGCTGCCGGGCTCGGGCCTGAATCTGCGCTTGCCCATGAGCCCGGCTTTCTTGCGCTTGATCGAGCAGCCCAGCGATTCGCCCGATCCGGGGCAGTACCGCTGAACTTGACGGTCAGGGTTTCAGCTGGAGCGGAAGCGCTCCAGGTCGATGCCGTGGCGGTGCAGCTTGTCGTAGAGCGTCTTCTTGGCCGTGCCCAACAGCTCCATGGCCGCGGGCACCTTGCCCTGGCAGCGCTGCAGAGCCTGCTCGATCAGCGCTTTTTCGACCTGATCCATCTGCTGGGCCAGGGTGGCCTGTGCTTCGGGCTCAGGCGCGCTCGTGCCCTCGATGCCGCCGATGTCCAGCACAAACCGGTCCGCCGCATTGCGCACCTCGCGCACATTGCCGGGCCAGTCATGCGCCATCAGCTCGCGCAGGCGCTGCGGGCTCAGCTCGGGCGCGCTGCGCTCGTAGCGCGCACAGGCCAGGCCGACAAAGTGCTGGAACAGCAGCGGGATGTCCTCGCGCCGCTCGCGCAGTGGCGGCAGTGAGAGCGTGGCGACGTTGAGCCGGTAGTAGAGGTCGCCGCGGAACTGCTGCTGCTCGCTCAAAGCGCGCAGATCGGCCTTGGTGGCAGCGATCACGCGCACATTGATGGGCAGCTCTTCGTTCGAGCCCAGGCGCTCGACTCGGCGCTCTTGCAGCACGCGCAGCAGCTTGATCTGCAGCAGCATGGGCATGGTCTCGATCTCGTCCAGCAGCAAGGTGCCGCCGTTGGCATGCTCGATCTTGCCGATGCGGCGCTTGGACGAGGAGGTGAAGGCGCCCGGCTCATGGCCGAACAGCTCGCTCTCGAACAAGGCCTCGGGCAGGCCGCCGCAGTTGATGGCGACGAAGTTGCGGTCACGGCGCCGGCTCTCGTCATGCAGGCAGCGCGCCACCAGCTCCTTGCCGGTGCCGGTCTCACCCAGAATCATCACATCGGCCGAGGTGTCGGCCAGGTTCAGCACCTGGCGCCGCACCTGCTGCATGGCCGCCGAGTTGCCCAGCAGCACCGCCTCCATGCCGCTGCGCCGTTGCAGCTGTCCGCGTAGCTCCTCCACCGCCACACGCAACACACGCTTGTCCAGGGCGCGGCGCACGGCGTCGAGGAAGCGCTCGGGTGCAAACGGCTTCTCGATGAAGTCGTAGGCGCCGGTTCGCATGGCTCGTACGGCCATGGCCACATCGCCGTGGGCGGTGACCAGCACCACCGGGATCTCGGGATCGGTGGCCATGACATGGTCGAGCAGGCCCAGACCGTCCATGCCGGGCAGGCGCACATCGGTGACCACGATCAGCTGCGCCCCGGCCTGGATGTGTGGCAGGGCTTCCTCGGCGCTGGCGCAGGCCAGGACGTCCAGGCCTTCCAGCTCAAGGGTCTGGCTCAGGCTGGCCCGCACCGGCGGATCGTCTTCGACAAAGAGGACTTTGAATCCCTCAAACATGGATGAGCTGCTTTCTTGATTGAATCGGGTGGGGCAGGGCGGGCGGTCTCAGCGGTAGTCGGTCGGCGCCAGCTCGAGGTCGAACTCGAAACACATGCCAGGCAGGCTGCCCACATCATCGCTGCGCCCGGCCGGCCGCGCGCGCAGCGTGCCGCCAAACTCGTGCACGATCTTGGCTGAGATCACCAGGCCCAGACCCAGGCCTTGGCCGGGTGGCTTGGTGGTGAAAAAGGGTTCGAACAGGCGCGCCATCTGCTCGGGCGCCACGCCGGCGCCGCTGTCGCAGACGCGCACCCAGATGCGGCCGTTCGGGTTCCGGCTCTCGTCCTCGAAGGGTGCCGTGCTCAAGCGCAGCTTGCGCACCCGGGGCGCGCTGCCCCCGGTCGGCTGCTCGGCCATCGCATCCAAGGCATTGGCCATCAGATTGATCAGCACCTGCTCCAGTCGGTTGGCATCACAGTTGACGCGCAGGTCCGGGGCGATGGCCAGGTCCAGCTGCACCTGCTCGGCCTCGATGCGGTGGTCCAGCAGCACACGCGCGCCTTCCACGGCAGCCGCCAGCGAAACCGGGGCGCTGGCGCTCTGCGCCTTGCGGGCAAAGGTCTTGAGCTGGCGGGTGATCTGGCTCATGCGCTCGACCATGGCGTCGATGGCACCCAGGTTCTCGCCCACGGTGCTGTAGCGGCCCTTGTCGAGCAGCAGCAGGCTGTTGCGCGACAGTGCGCGCAGGGCGGTCAGGGGTTGATTGATTTCGTGTGAAATGCCGGCCGACATCTGCCCCAGCACGGCCAGCTTGGCCGCCTGCATCAGCTCATCCTCGGCCTGCAGGCGCTGGGCGATCTGGCGCTTGAGTTCCGCATTACTGAGCTGCAACTCGGCCGTGCGTTCGCTGACCTGGTGTTCCAGCTCAGCATGGGCGCGCCGGCGCGCCAGCAGGTAAAGCACCAGCAGACTCAGGGCCGCACCGAGCGCTGCGCCGCCCCAGCCAACAAAGCGAGCCTGACGCCACACTTCGGCGGGGTCGGACAGGGTCACCAGTCGCAGGCCCAGGGGCACCACGGCAAGCTCCTGGGCCAGCAGGCGGTGGCGCCGCTCGGGCGTGGCTGGGTCCCACGATGGCAGGGATACCAGGGCATTTTGCTGCTGGCTCAAGGTGCCCATGTCCAGGCCCAGCGAGGCCTCGAGCGTGCCGGCGTAGTGGCCGCTGCGGCGCAGTGCCGCGCGCTGCTCGACCGTGCTGGGGCCGAGCAGGTGGTACTTCCAGGCTGGCACCGAGGACATGATGACCACCCCTTGGCCGTCGACCACCAGCAGCTTCTCGCCCAGCGAGCGCAGGCCCTGGTCCACCCAGATCGCTTCCAGGGGCGCCAAATTGAGCTTGAGCACGATCTGCCCCCAGCGTTGCCCGGCGCGCTTCAAAGGTTGAACCAAAAAATAGTCGCTGCTGCCCTTGTCCTCGTGGGCCGCGAAAAACTGCCCCGGCCCACTGAGCAGACGCTCGCCCAGGCGCTCGGCCAGGCGGCGCGCTTCGGCGTCGGGCTCCGTATCGGCCCGGTTCAGCGGTCCGTAGTTGTTGCTGGAGGCCAGCACCCGGCCTTGTGCGTCACTGATGAAAGCCAGGCTCAAGCCTGAGCGCACGCGTACGTTGGCCAGCTTGAGCCGGGTCTGGGCACGCAGGGCCTCGCTGGCGGGCTCCGCCAGCAGGCGCTGGACGTCGGCGTCGACGCCGAGCAAGCCGGGCAGATAGGCGTGGCGTGCCAGTTCGGCCTCGAGGCTGGCAGCGTAGAGCTCCAGGCGTTCATTGGCCACCGCGGCCAACTGGGCCATGCCGGCGCGCTCGCTCAGGCGCTGGCCGAGCGTGGCGCACAGCAGGACCAGGCTCAAGGCGGCCAAGGCCAGCAACAGGGTGTGCGGGCGCCATTGCGGCAGGCGCCATTGCAGCAGGTGCCAAGGGTGGGGAAGGGGGCTCGAACTCATGGGGCGGAGGGGCAGGGCTGCGTAGTGTGCCCAATGTGTGCCCTGCTGTCGCGCGGCCAGCGGCCACTGCGCCACAGTGGCCTGGCCCGCTTGGCATTGGGTTGGGGCGGAAACCCGCCCTGTCTGTTGAGCTGCGGTGCGGGATTCCGCTCAAGGGCGCGTGGCCCACCTGCTCGCAGCGCGCTGGTGTTCATGGGAGGCCCTCGGTGAATACCCGCGAACCTTGATTTTTGGCATGTCGCTTGCACACCTTCATGACAGTTCGACGCCACAGTCGACGCAAAAAAAGGACGACAACTATGGAAACTTTTTTCCAGCAAATCATCAACGGGCTGGTGCTCGGGAGCATGTATGCGCTGGTGGCGCTGGGGTACACGATGGTGTACGGCATCATCAACCTGATCAATTTTGCGCACGGTGAGATTTTGATGGTGGGGGCGCTGGTGAGCTGGACGGTGATCAGCGCGCTGGGTGATTCCGGTCTGCCGGGCTGGGGGCTGATGTTGATCGGCCTGGCCTGCGCGGTGCTGGTGTGCACGACGCTGAATTTCGTGGTCGAGAAGGTGGCCTACCGGCCGCTGCGCAATGCGCCGCGCCTGGCGCCGCTGATCACGGCCATGGGCATGTCGCTGCTGCTGCAGACGCTGGCCATGATCATCTGGAAGCCCAATCCCAAGCCCTTCCCGCTGCTGCTGCCGACCACGCCCATTGATCTGGGCGGGCCGGTGATCACGGTCACGCAATGCGTGATCCTGGGTGCGACGGTGATGATTCTGGCCACGCTGATGTGGCTGGTGAATCACACGAAACTGGGCCGCGCGATGCGGGCCACGGCCGAGAACCCCAAGGTGGCGGGCCTGATGGGCGTGAAGCCCGACTTCATCATCTCCACCACCTTCGTGATCGGCGCCGCGCTGGCCGCGGTGGCCGGCCTGATGTGGGCGGCCAACTACGGCACGGTGCAGCACACCATGGGCTTCATGCCGGGCTTGAAGGCCTTCACGGCGGCGGTGCTGGGTGGCATTGGCAACCTGGCCGGGGCCATGGTGGGCGGCGTGCTGCTGGGCCTGATCGAGGCCATCGGCGCGGGTTATCTGGGTGACCTGACCGGTGGCGTGCTGGGCAGCCACTACGCCGACATCTTCGCCTTCGTGGCGCTGATCCTGGTGCTGACCTTGCGGCCCTCGGGCTTGCTGGGTGAGCGTGTCGCGGACCGAGCCTGAGCGGGCCTGAGCGTCAAGGAGACTCCACATCATGCAAAAGAACAAACTCTTCGTCTTCCTGCTGGCGGCCCTGGGCCTGCTGGTGGTGCCGCTGATCGCGCAGCAATTCGGCAACGGGCCGGTGCGCATCATCGACCTGGCCCTGCTCTACGTGATGCTGGCCCTGGGCTTGAACATCGTGGTGGGCTACGCCGGTCTGCTGGACCTGGGCTATGTCGCGTTCTACGCGGTCGGCGCCTATATGTTCGCGCTGCTCTCGAGCCCGCACCTGAGCGAGAACTTCGAGGCCTTCCGCATGGCCTTCCCCAACGGTCTGCACTCGCCGCTGTGGATCGTGATCCCGCTGGCGGCGGGGCTGGCGGCCTTCTTCGGCGTCATGCTGGGCGCGCCCACGCTGAAGCTGCGGGGCGATTACCTGGCCATCGTGACCCTGGGCTTCGGTGAAATCATCCGCGTGTTCCTGAACAATCTGGAGCACCCGGCCAACATCACCAACGGCCCGCGCGGCATCGGTCAGATCGACTCCATGCACTTCTTCGGCCTGGACCTGGGCAAGGGCACCGAGCTGTTCGGCTTCGCCATCCCCTCGGTGACGCTGTACTACTACCTGTTCCTGGTGCTGGTGGTGTTCAGCGTGCTGATCTGCTATCGCCTGGAGAACAGCCGCATCGGCCGCGCCTGGATGGCCATCCGTGAAGACGAAATCGCTGCCAAGGCCATGGGCATCAACACCCGTAACCTGAAGCTGCTGGCCTTCGGCATGGGTGCCACCTTCGGCGGCGTGGCCGGCTCCATGTTCGGCGCCTTCCAGGGCTTTGTGAGCCCCGAGTCCTTCAGCTTGCAAGAGAGCGTGATGATCGTGGCCATGGTGGTGCTGGGCGGCATCGGCCACATCCCCGGTGTCATCCTGGGCGCGCTGCTGCTGTCGGCCCTGCCCGAGGTGCTGCGCTACGCCGCCGGCCCGCTGCAGGAGATGACCGGCGGGCGCCTGGATGCCTCCATCCTGCGCCAGCTGCTGGTGGCCTTGGCCATGATCAGCATCATGCTGGTGCGTCCGCGTGGCCTGTGGCCGGCGCCCGAGCACGGCCGCGCCGCGCCGGTGCCGCAGAAGTGAACACCGGGTCTGCAAAGGAAAACAAGCCATGACAAGCAACAATAACAGCAGCAGCAACAACAACGCAGACGTGGTGCTCAAGGTCGCTGGCGTGTCCAAGCGCTTCGGCGGCTTGCAAGCCCTGTCCGACGTGGGCATCCAGATCAACAAGGGCCAGGTCTATGGCCTGATCGGCCCCAACGGCGCCGGCAAGACCACCTTCTTCAACGTCATCACCGGGCTCTACACCCCGGACGGCGGCACGTTCGAGCTGGGCGGCGCGCTGTACGCACCGACCGCGGTGCACGAGGTGGCCAAGACCGGCATCGCGCGCACCTTCCAGAACATCCGCCTCTTCGCTGAAATGACGGCGCTGGAGAACGTGATGGTGGGGCGCCATGTGCGCTCCGGCTCGGGCTTGCTTGGCGCCATCTTCCGCACACCCGGCTTCAAGGCCGAAGAAGCGGCGATTGCCAAGCGCGCCCAGGAACTGCTCGATTACGTGGGCATCGGCAAGTACGCCGAGTACAAGGCCCGCACGCTGAGCTACGGCGACCAGCGCCGCTTGGAGATCGCGCGCGCGCTGGCCACCGACCCCAAGCTGATCGCGCTGGACGAGCCGGCCGCGGGCATGAACGCCACCGAGAAGGTGGTGCTCCGCGAGCTGATCGACCGCATCCGCAAGGACGGCCGCACCATCCTCTTGATCGAACACGATGTGAAGCTGGTGATGGGCTTGTGCGACCGCGTCACGGTGCTGGACTACGGCAAGCAAATCGCCGAGGGCACGCCGTATGACGTGCAGCGCAACGAGAAGGTGATCGAAGCCTATCTGGGCGCGGGCCACACCAACCACTAATGGCAGAGGCCAGCGCGGAGTCACACAAAGGACGCAAGGCCGAAAGGCCAGTGAATCTTCCAGTGACTCGGTGCGTGCAATCAAGGAATTGAAGACATGGCGACAAACATATTGCTCGAAGTGAGCGGACTCAAGGTGGCCTACGGTGGCATCCAGGCCGTCAAGGGCGTGAACTTTGAAGTGCGCGAGGGCGAACTGGTCAGCCTGATCGGCGCTAACGGAGCGGGCAAGACCACGACGCTCAAGGCCGTGACCGGCCTGCAGCCGGTGGCCGACGGCGACGTGAAGTACCTGGGCCAGAGCATCAAGGGCCAAGGCCCCTGGGACCTGGTCAAACAAGGCCTGGTGATGGTGCCGGAAGGGCGGGGCACCTTCACCCGCATGACCATCACCGAGAACCTGCAGATGGGCGCCTACCTGCGCAGCGACAAGGCCGGCATCGAGGCCGACATCGAGCGCATCTTCGGCATCTTCCCGCGCCTGAAGGAGCGCCGCGCCCAGCTGGCCGGCACCATGAGCGGCGGCGAGCAGCAGATGCTGGCCATGGGCCGGGCGCTGATGGCCAAGCCCAAGGTGCTGCTGCTGGACGAGCCCAGCATGGGTCTCTCCCCCATCATGGTGGACAAGATCTTCGAAGTGGTGAACGACATCCACAAGCAAGGCGTGACGGTGCTGCTGGTGGAACAGAACGCCAGCCGTGCGCTGCAGCTGGCCAACCGGGGCTATGTGATGGAGTCGGGTCTGGTGACCATGACGGGCGAGGGGCTGGCCTTGCTCAACGACCCCAAGGTGCGGGCGGCCTATTTGGGCGAGTGAATCCAGTTCACCGCGGAACGACCTGATCTTCAAGTTGGGGTCAGGTCTTGCCTTCAAGGGCAGTCGCTTGCGGCTGCCCTTTATTGTTTGGGGCTGCGGGTTTTCCCATCCCCCTTGTCTGAGGGGAATTAGGGCTTTGTACGCATATGTGAAATATCACCAGAGTCCTACCCTCCGTGCACGTTCTTCGGTTGTAACCATCGCGCTCGCGAGGGCTGTGACCGGAGGCTGATTGATACCTCATTTGAGGGGATGACGAGGAACCTATGAAACTAGCTAAAAAATGCTTGTTGGGATTGGCCGGCGTGACGCTGGCCATCGCTGCCCAGGCAGACACATACACCGAGGGCTTTGACGATCTGGCCGCCTCTGGCTGGACCTTGAGCAACAACAGCAGCCCTGCCGGTCTGGCATGGTTCCAGGGTGTGCCGGAGTATTTCGCCGCTCAATCGGGCGCCACGGGCTCGTACGCGCTCGCGACCTACGCCAGCACGACGGCACTCAACGGCAGCATCTCCAATTGGTTGATCAGCCCTGAGCTGATCCTGGGTGGTGCAAGCTCGCTGAGCTTCTTCGCTCGCACCGAAGCCACTGAAGGCTTCTCGGACACGGTCAAGGTCTATTTCAACGCCGGTGCTGACGCCGCCACGACTAGCTTCACCAACCTGCTGGGCACGGTGACCCTGAGCACTTCGGGTTGGACGCAGTACACCATTGCACTGCCGAACGCCGCCACCGGTCGTATCGCGTTTCAATACGCCGTCAGCGACGCCGCCACGGCCAATTTGGCCGCCATCGACAGCGTCAGCGTGAGCGCTGTGCCAGAGCCGACCAGCTTTGCCCTGATGGGCCTGGGCGTGCTGGGTCTGGCCTTTCTGCGCCGCCGCCAAGACTGATGCCAAAGATGGCCGCGGCGCCCTGCTTGGGAAACTGCTGCGACCGATCGGACTCACATTTCGGCTTTCCATACAAGGACATTGCCATGATTGAAAAGAAGACCCAGCAAGCCTTGCGGCTTGCGAGCGCCGCTGCGTTGTTCGCAGTGGCCGGCCTGGCCCAAGCGGCCGGCCAGACCGTTGCCAAAGATCCTGAAACCGGCGCCCTGCGTGCGCCGACGGCTGCCGAAGCTCAAGCCCTGCAAGGCAAGGCTGCCAGCGGCCGCCAGAGCGCGGCCGCCAGCCAGCCGCGCGGCCTGCTGACCGGCAAGGTCAACCCGGCTCCCGTGTACCACCGCGATGGCACCGTCGAGCAAGAGCTGGACGAAAGCAGCCAGTCCTTCTCGGTCGCCGTGCGCAATGCCGACGGTGGCATCGACACCGCCTGCGTGACCGGCGCTGAAGCCGCCCAGGCCATCGTCAAGGGCAAGAAATCCATCAGCAAGACAGCAAAGGTGCATGCACATGAGCACAAGTAAATTCTTTGGCGGCAAGCTCGCCTCCGGCGCTCTGCTGATCGCTGCTGGCCTGTTGGGTGCCAGCCTGCAAGCACAAGCCGCAGCCGTCATCACCATCAACAACCTGAACGCTCCGGGCGTGGGCTTCAATGACACCACGCCGGTGGATCCGGTCGGCGGCAACACGGGTACCACCCTGGGCCAACAGCGTTTGATCGCCTTCACGCACGCGGCCAATATCTGGGGCGCGACGCTGACCAGCGACCAGCCCATCGTGATCAATGCCCAGTTCTCTGACCTGACTTGCACGGCCACGTCGGCGACGCTGGGCAGCGCCGGTGCGACCTCGATCTTCCGCAATTTCGCCAACGCACCGAAGGCCAACACCTGGTACTCGTATGCGCTGGCCAACAAGATCGCCGGCGCCTACTTGGGCACAGCCGGTGCGGCCCAGATCAACGCCAACTTCAACGCCAAGCTGGGTAAGACAGGTTGCCTGGACGGCACGTTCTTCTACCTGGGCCTGGACAGCAACCACGGCAGCAATATCGACTTTGTCGTGACTCTGTTGCATGAAATGGGCCATGGCGTCGGTTTCCAGACCTTCACCAGCGGCTCTACCGGTGCACAGAACGGCGGCTTTCCTGCGATCTGGGATCACTTCCTGATGGGCTCTGCCACCGGCAAGCTCTGGAAGGACATGACCAATGCCGAGCGCCAGGCATCGGCTGTGAGCGGCGACAAGCTGGTCTGGAACGGTCCGATCGTCAATGCCGCCGTGCCTCAGGTGCTGCGCCAGGGCGTCCCGGCGCTGAACATCAGCGGTTCGCAAGCAGGCGCTACGGCCGGCGCTCATGCAGTGGGCGAGGCCTCCTTTGGTCCGGCGTTGACGGCTTCGGCATTGACCGGCGCCATCATGCCCGTGGTGACCGCTGCTGGCGCGCTGGACGTGGCCTGCGATCCCTTGACGGGTCTGAATGCCATGGCCGTGCGCGGCAATGTGGCTCTGGTCAGTCGCGGTGTTTGCGGCTTCACCATCAAGGTGAAGAACCTGCAGAACGCGGGTGCTCGTGCCGTTCTGGTGGCTGACAATGCGCCCGGTACCGTGACCGGGCTGGGTGGCAGTGACCCGACCGTCACCATCCCGTCCGTGCGCATCACACAGGCCGATGGTGTGGCCTTGTTGGCTGCTCTGGGCAAGCGTACCCGCACGACTTCGGCCGTGTATGCATCGCTGGGTCTGGACATGAACCGTTACGCCGGTACCGACGCCCTCGGCCGCATGATGATGTTCGCGCCCAATCCCTTCCAGTCGGGCTCTTCTGTGTCTCACTTTGACACCTCGGCTACTCGCAATCTGCTGATGGAGCCGTCGATCAGCGCCGATCTGACGCAGTCTCCAGTGCTGCCGCAAGACTTGACCTTCAAGCTGCTGCAGGAAATCGGCTGGTAATTTCCAGTCCTTGATGCGCGCTACACGGCGCGGAGCTTTCGGGCTCCGCGCCGTTTTTCCTTGCTCGAAGGGCAGGCTTGTGCGTTACGGAATCCGTACCTCGTCTGTAACCCACGCCCGGCCGCAATCTTGTAATATGGTTACCAACTTTCAAGCCGCCGAGTTACACCGGCCGACTGTATGAACAAGACCCTGATCGCCGTCACCGAACGCATCCGCGAGCGCAGCGCTGCCAGCCGCGCCGCTTACCTCGACGGTGTCGACCGACTGGCTGGCCGCAAGCGCGGCATCGAGCGCATGGGTTGTGCCAACGTGGCCCATGCCGTGGCCGCCATGCCGGCCAATGACAAGCTGCGCATCGTGGCCGAGAAGGCGCCGCATCTGGCCATCGTCACGGCCTACAACGACATGTTGTCGGCCCACCAGCCTTACGAGGCCTACCCGAATCTGATCCGTGCCGAAGCCCACGCCCAGGGCGCCACGGTGCAGGTGGCAGGCGGTGTGCCCGCCATGTGCGACGGCGTGACCCAAGGCCTGCCCGGCATGGAGCTGAGCTTGTTTTCGCGCGACACCATCGCCATGGCCACGGCTGTGTCGCTGAGCCACGATGTCTTCGATGCAGCCTTGTTGCTGGGCATCTGCGACAAGATCGTGCCCGGCCTCTTGATCGGCGCCCTGCATTTCGGGCATCTGCCCTGTGTGTTCGTGCCGGCCGGGCCGATGAGCAGCGGCCTGCCCAACAACGAAAAAGCCAAGGTGCGCGAGCAGTTCGCGCAAGGGCTGGTCGGGCGCGAAGAGTTGCTCAAGGCCGAGTCCGCTGCCTACCACGGCGCCGGCACCTGCACCTTTTACGGCACGGCCAACAGCAACCAGATGCTGCTCGAGGCCATGGGTCTGCATGTGCCTGGTGCAGCCTTTGTTCACCCGCATGAGCCGTTGCGCGAAGCCCTGACCCGCGAGGCCGTGCGCACGGCCTTGTCCATCACGGCCAAAGCGCGCTACACGCCGATCGGCCGCTTGGTCGATGAGCGCTGTATCGTCAACGCCATGGTGGCCCTGCTGGCCACGGGTGGTTCGACCAACCACCTGATCCATTGGGTGGCCGTCGCCCGTTCGGCTGGCATCCTGATCGACTGGAGTGATTTTTCCGAGCTGTCCGCGGTGGTGCCGCTGCTCAGCCGCGTCTACCCTAACGGCGCAGCCGATGTGAACCAGTTTCAGGCCGCCGGCGGCCCGAGCTTCGTGATCCGCGAGCTGCTCGATGCCGGCCTGATGCATGAGGACGTGCTGAGCGTGGCGGGCAACTCGTTGCGCCCCTTCGCTCGTCAGCCGCACCTGGCTGAGACGGGCTCGGTGCAATGGCACGACCTAGCCCCTGAAAGCGGTGACGAGAGCGTGGTGCGCCGAGCAAGCGCGCCCTTCAGTGCCAGCGGTGGTCTGAAGCTGCTGCAAGGCAATCTGGGTCGGGCCGTGATCAAGGTCTCGGCCGTGCCGGAAGACCGCCATATCGTCGAAGCCCCGGCGCGCATTTTTGCCGACCAGGACTCCATGCTGGCGGCCTTCAAGGCGGGCGAGCTGGAGCGCGATGTCATCGTCGTCGTGCGCTTCCAGGGCCCACAAGCCAATGGCATGCCCGAGTTGCACAAGCTGACGCCGCCCCTGGCTGTGCTGCAAGGCCGTGGCTTCAAGGTGGCCCTGGTCACCGATGGCCGAATGAGTGGGGCCTCCGGCAAGGTGCCGGCTGCAATTCACGTCTCGCCGGAAGCGCTGGCCGGCGGCCCGCTGGGCAAGCTGCGTGATGGCGATCTGGTGCGCCTGGATGCCGTCACAGGCGAACTCCTGGCCCTGGTGCCCGAGGCCGAATGGGCTGCCCGCGAGCTGGCCCAGATCACGCCCGAGCAAGCCGCGCAGAACGGCCAAGGCCTGGGTCGCGAGCTGTTCGCCGGCCTGCGCCGCAATGTGCGTACGGCGGAAGAAGGTGCGGTCAGCTGGCTTTGATCAACGGCTGAACGTCATCCCCCCGTTTCGATTCCAAACAAGGTTCTAGCCCATGAGCATCTCCAACACACTGGCCCTGGCCGCGCACGGCCCCGTCATCCCCGTCATCGTGATCCAGCGCCTGGAAGACGCCGTGCCTCTGGCCCAGGCCTTGGTGGCCGGTGGTGTGCGCGTGCTCGAGGTGACGCTGCGCACACCGGTGGCCCTGCAAGCCATGGAAGCCATGGCGCGCGCTGTGCCTGAGGCCATCGTCGGCGCTGGCACGCTGCGCACGGCGGCCGATGTGCAGGCGGCCAAAAACGCCGGCTGCCAGTTCGGCGTCAGCCCCGGTTTCACCGGGGCCATCGGCGCCGCTTGCCAGCAGCATGGCTTGCCCCTGCTGCCGGGTGTGTCCACTGCCAGCGAGGTGATGCAGGCCAATGCGGCGGGCTACAGCTTTCTGAAGCTGTTCCCGGCTGTGGCCGTGGGCGGCGTGAACCTGCTCAAGGCCTTGGGCGGACCGTTCCCGGATGTGGCTTTCTGCCCCACCGGTGGCATCAGCCTGGAGACTGCACCGCAGTTTTTGAGCCTGCCCAATGTGAAAGTCTGCGGCGGATCGTGGTTGACGCCGCAGGACGCGGTCGACGCCGGCGATTGGGCGCGCATCACGCGCCTGGCGGCCGAGGCTGCTGCGTTGCGCGCCTGAGCCTGAGTCTGAGCCTGAAACTTAGGCCGGCCGTTCAAACACCAAGCAGGTGGTGCTGGCATGGGCGTACAAGCGCCCGTCATGGCCGATCAATGAGGCCTCGGCTGTCGCGACTTGGCGACCGCTGTGCAGAACCCGGCCGACCGCACGCACCAGGGGCACCTGCTCGGTCAGGGCGCGCACCATATTCACCTTGAATTCCAAGGTCGTGTAGGCCCGGCCGACCGGCATGGTGGTGTGCACCGCGCAACCCAGGGCCGAGTCCAGCAAGGTTGCAAACCAGCCACCATGCACGGTGCCGAGCGGGTTGTAGTGGCGCCGCATCGGCTGGCCCTGGAACACCGCCTCGCCAAAGGCGCCGGAGACCAGCATGAAGTCCAGCGTGTCGCAGATGGGTGGGGGGGGCAGTTCTCCGTCCAGCATGGCGTGTAGGATTTGCAGGCCGCTTAGGCCCTGCACCTGCTCCGGGCGGGCAATGCCGGCATTCTCCGGACGAATTCGGGCGCGCACCGCCGCTTCGTCGGCACGCCATTGCTGCAAGACGGCGTCGTGATCTGGATTTCGGCTCATGGGCGGGAGTCTCCTTCGGCAGTGGCGGCGATCTGGCGCAGCGCCTGAACGAAAACCTCGGGCGGCTGGCCGCCCTGGATCAGGTGGCGCTGGTTGATGACGATGGCAGGTACGGAGTTGATGCCGGCGGCCTGCCATTCGGCCTCGGCCTGACGCACGTCGACATTGAACTGATCGCTGGCCAAAATCTGTGCCGCGGCCGCGCCGTCCAGCCCCACGCTTTCGATTGCCCGGCGCAGCACCTCGTGGTCGCTGGGGTCCTGGCCTTCGGTGAAGTAGGCCGTCAGCAAGGCCAGCTTGAGGTCTCGCTGGGCGCTGCCGCCTTGCAGGCCCGCCCAATGCAGCAGGCGATGGGCGTCAAAGGTGTTGTAGATGCGGTCGCGGGCGCCCTTGGTGAAGCTGAAGCCCAGCTCGGCGCCGCGTTGGCGGATCGCCTCGCGGGTCTGTTCCAGCTGGGCCGGCGCAGCACCGTATTTGCGCGCCAAATGGGCGTTGATCTCTTCGCCCTCGGCCGCCATCTGCGGGTTCAGCTCGAAGGGTTGAAGATGCAGCTCGACGCTCAGCTCGGGCAGTTGCTCCAGCGCTTGTTCCAGGGACTTGAGGCCGATGGCACACCAGGGGCAGGAGACGTCGGATACGAAATCGATGCGTAGATTCTTCATTCGGGCACTGTAGCCCAGGCTGCCTCCCTGGGCGCCGCCTGGGGTCAAGCCGCCTGGCGCGCGGGCAGGGTGGCCAGCAACACGCCGCTCAAGGCCAGGCCATAGGCCCAGAGTTGCCGTTCGCTCAAGCTTTCGCCCAGTAGCAGTCCGACCATGGCCGTCGCCACAGGCAGGAAGACCATGAAGACGCCGGCCTGCCCGGCCGCGACCTTGCGCAGTCCGTTCATCCAAAGCCAGACGGTCACCATGCTGGCAGCTGCGGCATAGAACATCAGCAGGCCCCAGATGCCAGGGGAGGGTGTCTTGAAATCAAAACTCAGGGCTTGCCAGAGCCCCAGCGGCGTCACCAGTGCCAGGCCCCAGAGGTTGATCAGGGCGCTGATGCGCTTGGGCGACAAGCCTGCACTGAGCTGCTTGCCGATCACCACATAACAGGCCTCGCACAAGACTGCGCCCAGGAGCAGCAACAGGCCCAGCGGCGTGCTGGTGGCGGGCCCGCTGTCGGCGCGCCCGAGCGCCACCAGGGCAATGCCACCCACACCCAGGCCGATGCCCAGCCAGACCCGTCTGCTCTGGCGTTCGCCGAGCAGCAGCCAGCTGAGCAGCGCCACGGCCGCGGGAATGCCGGCCAAGATCACGCCGGCCACCACGGCCGAACATTGCCGCAGGCCAAACAGCAGACAGATCGAAAACAAAAAGTTGCCGAGAAAAGACTCGAGAAACAGCAGGCGCCGCTGGCGAGCGTCGAGTCGCGGCTCCTCAGGCCCGCGGCGAGTCCAGGGCCACATCAGCAGGGCGGCGATGCCAAAGCGCAGCCAGGCCAGCAAGAAGACCGGAAAGACGGCCAGCAGTAGTTTGGACAGCCCTACATAACTGCCCACCAAGCTGGTGCTCAGAGCCAGGCAGGCATAGGCCAGCCAAGGCGTGGAGGTGGAGGGCGTGCTGCTCATGGATTCAAAGTAGGGGCCTGGGTGGATGTGCCGGTCATGCGCTGGTGGATCTGGCGCAGCTGCAGCAGCAGTGCGGCATTCGCCGGCTCGGCGGCTAGATTGTGGGCCTCACCCATACCCTGCCTCGGGTTGCGGGCGCTGCCGTCCAGCGCATGGAGGCGCTCCTTGCCCGAACCCAGCAGGCGCAGGTATTTGTAGCGCCGTCCGTCGACCAGGGCGACGAGGCCGCTCGATTCCGCCGATTCGAGCACCAGGGCTTGATGGGAGCTCCCGGCGTCCTGCAAGGGCAAGCCGGCCCAGTGGCGCGGCGCGGCAAGCCCGGCGGCTCGCAACAAGGTCGGGGCGATGTCGACCTGGCTGACGAGCTCATGCTCGGGAAGAGGCTGACGTGCCTGTCTGTCGTAGACCAGCAGCGGAATGCGCACGGCAGGTTCCAGCGGCAGGCCGCCGTGCGACCAATGGCCATGCTCACCCAGGTACTCGCCGTGGTCGGAGCTGATGATGACCAGGGCCTTTTCTAGCACTTTGAAGCGCTCCAGGCGCGCGAAGATCTGTTCGATCATGGCGTCGGCCTGACGGATGCCGTTGTGATATCGGGCCCGGGCGCGTGCATTGGCTTCCTGCTCACGGGGCGATTCCTCCACCACGCGTATGGGTTCGAAAGCGCTCCAGGCTGGCGCATTGCTCGCCTGCCAGAGCTTGTGCTCGGGCGCCACCCGGCCCAAGCGATGGGCTGACATCAGGTGCAAGTACATGAAGCCGGGCTTGTCGCTGGGCCAGCCAGTCTGGTCCAGGGTGTTGAGCAGCACCTGGTCGTCGTTGCTGTATTGATCCGGCGTGTCACTGCCATCGCGCATCAAGGCCACGGCGGGGCCGTACATCTTGCGCATGCCGTAGTAGCTGGTGTGGTCGCCGCTGAGCAGAAAGCGGCTTTCGTAACCGGCCCGCTGCAGGGCATCGGCCAGGTTCCAGGGCTGCGGCGTGATCTGGTGCCAGTAGCGCGAGGACAGGGTGCCGAGGATGCCGCAATACGACACGGTGCAGACCGAATAGGCGTGATCGATGCGCTGCAAGCGACCTTCGCTGTGTAGGCGACTCAGGAAGGGCGTATTCGGCGTGGGGCCACCGTAAACCTGCATCTGATCGCTGCGCAGGGCGTCCACCAGGATCAGCACCAAGGGGCGTGGCTGCGGGGCTGGGCCGGGCCGGTAGTCGCGCACGGCCTCGCGTTCCAACTGAAGCTGCGCGGGGTCCAGCATCTGGCCCATGCCGGCCTCGCCGAACCCATCGTTCATGCGTGCCTGGCGAATGGGCTCCCGCCACCAGAGCTGAGGCTGCAGGCTGTAGCTTTGCTGGCAGGCAGCGATGAGAAGCAGTTGCAGCAGTAGCACGCCTAGACCCAGCCGCGGCGACTGGTCACGTGCACGGCCCAAGCAGGGGCACAGCGCGCGGTCGAGCAATCGGCGGTAGGCCAGAAACAGCAGAACCCATAGCAGGGCCAGGCCGAGCAGCAGGGGTAGCAGCCAGGCCATGGGTACGTCGAGCGCGGCCATCAAATCGGGCAGTTGCCGGCCATAGGCCAGCAAGAGCTCCCAATTCATCCAATTGCCCCAATTGCGCTGGCCAAGGGCGCTGAGGCCATAGAACAAAAGCAGCAGGACCTGGGTGCTGGACAGGGCCACGGCCAAGAGGCCTCGCGCGAAGCGGCTAATGCTGTTCCGGAGCAGCTCTGGCATGAAAGGCAGCAGCAGGCTCAGCAACAGGGCCAACAAGAGGGCTGCATGAAGAAGCACGCCCGTCCAGGGCATGCGGAAGGCGTCAAGCAGCCAAGCGCTCGCCGCCAGGCCGGGCAGAAACCAGAGTGCGACGAAAACCGCCAGACCGAGCCTGGGTCGTGCTGAGGTGCTCAAGAAGACAGAGGGCGGCGGCGTCGCGCTATTCGGCCTGCGCTGCGCTTACTTCTTCTTCAGGAATCGGCCAACCACCACTGCACCGACCAAGCCCAACAAGACCAGAGGCAGCGAGCTGGGCTCCGGCACGCAATTCACGCCGCCGCCCGACGAGCCAGAACTGGTGCTGGAGCTGCCGCCGCATTGCTGGGCAAAGGCGCTGGCGCTCATGCAAAGTCCGAACAGAGTGGCGAGGAGCTGCTGGCGGGTGTTCTTCATGTCGACGTCCTGTTTGGGCTGTGCATGCGCGGTGGCTTTGCGCGCCGATGTTATGGCTTGGAAACAAACCCATGCCGACGAGTGACGATGTCGACAAAGGTATGCAGCCCCCGCATGTTATCGGCAGTTGAGGGCGCGGCCGCAGATGGCGAGCACTTTCCTTGGGAGCGCCTTGGCCCAGGCGGTAGAAGTGCACGCAAGCGTGCCACGGCCGTTCGTTCGGGCTGCGTCACCGTGCGGCCCGTGCAAGCAAAAAAAGCCCGGTCTCTTCGCTGAGGCCGGGCTTTTTGGGTACTTCGTGTTCAGCTGATCTGGCGACAAGCGACGCTTTTTTCGCAGAACTCTGCCTCTGTATTCCAAAGCGTGCGTCTGTTGAGCGCAGCATCTGCCCCGTCTCTCGCTCCTGAAATGCTGCAATGTCGAGTGGCTCATTCGACCGTGCTGCCTGCCGAATCAGCTTGTCGATCTCAATCAGTGGGGGCAGCCCGCGTGCTTGATTTCGGTATCGGCTGGATGGCTGAACTGCGGACGTTTTATGTGAATCTGGCGCAGCAGCGTGATGCCGAGCAGGGCGGTTCCACCTGCGACAAGAATCAGCGTCGCATAGACCCCCAGGATGAAGCCAAACGGGGCGGTGTGGGTCCACGAGCGCGCAATGCCGAGAAAGGACGCGTAGAGCCAGGACACCGACGAAAGCGTCGCGAACAGAGTCAGGCCGAGCATTTGGACGTACGGCAGATCGAGGAAGGCATGGCCGCGCTGGAGGACCGGAAAAGCGAAGCGGTGCATCAGCCAACCATTGAGGGTCAGCACCAGCACCGTGAACACTTTCATCCACAGCTTTTCGTTCATCAGGTAAGCCGGGTTCTGGGTGTAGCCGACATAGACCAGGGCCGCACCACTCAACCAGAGCGCGATCAGCGCAAGTGTCATCGTGGACTTGGTTCTTTCCAAGTCCAGCAGCAGCTGGGCCGATGGCCGTGTGTGCACGGTCCAGAGGAAGCGAACGTCGTAGTCCAGCATTTTTCCGACCGCCAAGGCCATCGCCAGCAAGTGGCAAAAAGTGAGTGCGTTCTTGAGCAACATAGAGTCCTGGGCCAAGGGCCGTTGAGGTGCTTGTTGCTCAGTGAGTGCTGGGATCGATCAGCCGGGTTGCGGTTTCAAGTTGTAAAGCCGGGCCCGCTTCAGCGTTCTGCCACACGCCGGGTTCCGGGCAGCGTTGCCTCCAGTGCGAGCGCTGCGTCGGGCATGGCGGCCCCATGGCCCAGGATCTTTTCGATGGCCTGGCGATCCATGCCCGGTGCGATGGCCTGGAGCAGGGCGATCAATCCGCTGATGTGCGCGGCGGCCATTGATGAGCCACTGGCAAAGTCGTAGCGCCCCCCGGGCGCCAGTGTCAGCACATCACGCCCCGGGGCCTGCAGTGTGGCCTCGGCTTTGACGGTCGGCGAGTCGGCGACGCCCACCGTGATGACGCCCGGCACATTCGCCGGGAAGCCATTGCGCATGCCGGCAGCCGGTTGCGCAGCGACGACGATGCGCTCCTGCTTCAGCAGCTTGGCCAGCAGTTCTGCCAAGAGTGGATCGTTGGGGCCGCCCAAGCTCAGATTGAGGATGCGGGCATCGCTGGCCATGACGGCCGCCAGCGCCTTGGCCAAGGTGAAGGTGTTGCAGCGTGCGAGTGCCGCAGCAGGCGCGGGCAAGTACCAGCAGGCCTTGTACAGGCTGATGCGCGCATCCGGTGCGATGCCGACAATGCCCTGCCGGTTGTTGCCTGCAGCGGCGATGATGCCCAGCACTTCGGTGCCATGGCGGTCCTGTTCAAAACGGAGGCGATCGGCGTCGACCAGGTTCTCGGTGCTGTGGATGCGTCCGCGCAGCTCGGGGTGCTCCGTCTGTGCACCGGTGTCGATGACCGCAATGTGGGCACCCTTGCCGGTACTCCATCGGTGGGCTTGGGCGGTTTTCATGGCCGCAAAGCCAGACTGCAATGTCAGGTAGGGGTCGTTGTACGAAACCTCTGCGCCAGCTGTTGGCGTAGCGTGCATCGAAAAATCTTGCAGCGCTTGTGCCAGCTGCACGCGTGCATCACGGCTGAGTTGGGCCACGAGCTGATCGCGCTCGGCCTCGAGGGGGATCTCGAAGACGACACAGTGCACACCCAGGGCCGGGATGGGCCAGGCCGCGGCTTCCTTCAGGCTGTAGTCCTGCGCAATGGCTTGGAGCGTCTGGGCTGCTTGATCGCCTTGGGTGTAGCGGGCTCGTCCGCCATAGCCGGGCAGGCTTGTTCCGGCGCGGTTGGGCACAGGCTTCAGCGGATTGGCGACGGTCACCACGACAAAGCGCTCGCTGTTGGCTTGCATCCGGGCCTCGTCGCTGCGGGGCAGCTCCGATGGATTCACGCCCGCTGTGGATTCGACCTGCGGCATGCTGCCGCAGCCGGCCAAGAGGCCGCTCAATGCCAGCGCGAGAAGCCAGGCTTTCAAGGCGCTTCGCCCAGGGCTTCGACCAGACGCAGCTTTCCGGTGCGACGAAGCTGCTCGACGGTGTCGGTGCTGCTGCGCCGTCCATCCGTCAGCTCGAGGACGTAGGCGCCGGCGGTGTTGGGGCCGCTGCCCACTTGCAATCCGAACTCGTGCAGCAGCCGGTTCCACTCGGCGATGGCGAGTCGCTCGTCGGGAACGACGCGGATCTGCGCGCGCGGCGCGGAACTGCCGTCTTTGGCTTGGCTCAGGGTCTGGAAGTCCGGCTTGTCTTGCCCGAACCGTTGCGGCAGCAAGACCCCGAGGGCGATGGCTTGCAAGGCGACGCAAGCGGCCAGTGCGTAGCTGATGCGCGTGCCGCGCCGGCCCGCCGGTGAGCGCGTGTCGGCCGGCGCTGGTGCCGATCGAGCAATCTCCTCGGCCTGATCCAGACGCTTGAGCATGCGCTCCAAGCCAGACTCAAGATCGGGCAGCGGCGCGAGTGGCTGCGCAAGCATCTCCTTCAACTGGGTCTGGTGCTCAAACTCGGCGCGGCAGGCCGCGCAGGTCAGCAAATGCGCGGCGACGCTGGCGTGCTGGGCCTCGCTGGCCGTGCCGTTGACGATCCATGGCAGCGTCTGCTGAGCCAGCAGATGCGACAGGTCCTGGTCTTGAGGGTCACTTGGAGTGGGCTTCATTTCTGCAGTCTTTCGGCAGGGGTTTGCCGCTCAGCCAGCACGGGCAACAGATTGCGCAGCTTGACCCGCGCATGGAACATGCGGGCCTTCACCGTGCTGACCGGGGTTTCCAGGATCACGGCGATCTCTTCGAGCGAGTGTCCGCCGACGTAGGCCAGTTCGAGCACCAGTCGCTGTTCGAGCGTGAGCCGATCCATGCCCTTGACGATCCAGTCCCGCAGTTCCCGGCTGTCGCTGGGGTTGTCGCTCATGGCTTGCTGGTGCTCAGGGAGCTCGCTGTCCAGCTCGGTCAAGCTGAGGTCAATGCCGCCGTCCTGTCGAACGGACTTCAGGCCGCAACGGTAGGCAATGCCCATCAGCCAGGTGGAAACACGAGATTCGCCGCGAAAGCCCTCAGCCTTCTGCCAGACGATCCAGAAGCTGTCGTTGACGATCTCTTCGATCAGCTCGCTGCGACGGGTCAAGCGCGAGAGGAAACGGCCGAGCCTGGGGTGGTAGGCACGGTAGAGCACCGCCAAAGCGGCGCGATCGCGTGCGGCCACTTGACGCAGCAGTGCGAGGTCTGTCGCGTCGTCACGGGACGGGATGGTCATGAGCTAGGGCGTAGAGAGAAAAACGGTTTGCCAGGTGAGTGCCTGAAAAAGCCCAAAAAGTTGCACGCGCCCTAAAAAGAATGCGTCAGTGTGGCTGACCAATGCCCGCGCGCGGGTGAGCTCAGCACGGTCAGCGCGTTTCGATCGGTGTCCAGGTAATTTAGTTCGGCGCGCCACGCCTTGTGTTGCCATGCCAGGCCGGCGCTGCCGTACAGGTAGTCACCACGTGGCTGCACCCGGGCTTGGCCCAGGGCTGCGGTCAGCGAGAACTGCTCACTCAGAGGCCAGCGCGTCCCCACATCGATCGTCCAGCGCATCGGTGCGCTGTCGATGCTGCTGTGGGGGTACCGATACACGGAGACACCGAACACCCAGAGATCCCGAAAGCTGAGGCTCAGACCGGCCTCGGCGCGATCGAAGACCCTCGAAGCGCGGTCTCCCGGGTAGGCGTAGTACTGCATGCTCGCTCTGGACTGCCAGTCCTTGCCCAGCACCCAATCCTGGGCGACCTGAACGATGGCCCGTGTGTTCACTTGGCGGCCTTGTTGCACGGTGAGGACGCCGCCCACCGACCAGCCGGCCGCGTCGTACAAGCTGGCACTGCCCTGGACGACTGGCTTGCGCTGCCCGAGGACAGCGCCGCGCTCCGTGAGCTCGCTGCTCACCGCCAACTCGGCAGACCATTCACGCGATTGCGCATGGACCTCGTGCGTGCATGCGGCCGCACCGATCGCTGCGCAGAGACCTGTCCAAAGCGCAGCGCTCAAGCGGCTCGGCCCTTGGGCCTTCGTGGCGATAGGGAGGGAGTTGGATCTCAAGTACGCAGCTTGGGGTGTTCGGCTCGGCATTCTTGCATCAATGCGCGCGCAGCTATGGCCTTGCATATGTCTCGTGATGTGCAACTTTTCTGCCGGAGAGAGGCACTCACCTTTCGTCATTAGCTGAATGCGAAAGGAAGCACATGCGATTCTTGAAATTGGGCTGCATCGCCGGCTGCGTTGTGGCCGCGTTGGTGGCGGGCTGTGGCGGAGGCAGTGGCGACGGGCTGGATGCGAACGGGCGGCCCCAGGGGGAGGGTGAAGACCCAGGTGGCCCGATGACGGCCAGCTTCAAGTCGATACAGGCCAAAGTATTCACGCCAGTCTGCACCGGCTGCCATGCTGGCGGATCGGCTCCCGCAGGTTTGCGCCTGGATGTGAGCAACAGCTACATGCTGCTGGTTGACGTCGACAGCGCTGAAGTGCCCAGCCTCAAGCGGGTGAAACCGGGCAATGCCACTAACAGCTACCTCATCCACAAGCTCGAAGGTCATGCTGCAGTCGGTGCGCGAATGCCCTTGGGCGGCCCCTACCTCGATGCCGCCACGATCACCCTGATTCGTCAGTGGATCGACAAAGGAGCGCCGCAATGAGGGCGTATCGATGGCTGCGCTGCCTCACCCTGTTTCTTCTCACCACGCCGGCCTTGGTTTCGGCGGAGCCGTATCTGGCGGTGAGGTATGGCATGCAGTGTTCTGCGTGCCATGTCAATCCAAGCGGTGGTGGTCTGCGCAATGCGGTGGGCAACGCTTTTGCAAAAGGAAGTGTGGCGGCCAATGCGCTGCCGCCCGGCTGGTCGGATTGGTCGGGCAGCGTGCTGGATCAGCGCCTGAGGCTGGGAGGGGACTTGCGCTCCGCAGCTACGCGCACCGAGGTGTCAGGCCAGTCCTCGCAAAGCACCCGCGGCACCGAGCAGGCTCGGCTTTATGCGGATGTGCAGTTGATCAAGGACAGGCTCGGCGTCTACCTGGATCAACAGCTCTCTCCCGGCAAGTCCGTTCGCCAGGAAGCCTATGTGAGGCTGTCCACCTCCGACATGGCTTGGTATGCCAAGGCGGGCCAGTTCTACCTCCCTTTTGGTTGGCGCTTGCAGGACAGTCTGACCTTCGTCCGCCAGCTCAGCGGCGTCAGCATGACCGTTCCAGACAAAGGTCTTGAGTTGGGTATGACGCAGGGCGCCTGGACCGCACAGATGGCCTACACCAATGGCCCGGGCAAGCGACGCAGCGACGCCGGTCACCAACTGACCGGTCAGCTGAGCTGGCTGCAGTCTTGGGGGCGCGCCGGCCTGTCGATGTCCCAGGTTCGGGCACCGGGCGGCAATCGGGATGCCTGGGGCCTGTTCGCGGGCACGACCACCGGGCCCGTGGCCTGGCTCTCGGAGGTTGATATGGTCGCGGACAGCGGCTTTCCAGAGGGCAAGCGGCGCCAGCTTGCCGGTCTGCTGGAAGCCAACTGGTTGATGGTTCAAGGCCACAACCTCAAGCTGGGCAGTGAGTTCCTGGATCCGGATCGACGCATCGGCAATGACCACAGGGTGCGCTACAGCCTGGTTTACGAGTACACGCCGATCGCCTTTGCTCAGCTGCGCCTGGGCTACCGCAAGTTCGGCGGCATCCCTCAGAACGCCGTGGACAATCGTCGCCAAGCCTTTGCCGAGCTACACGCGTTCTTTTAGTCCGTCGACGAAATTCGCCAGAAACTCCTGAGGGCTTGAGCCTCGTGTTCGACCAGGGATCTGCTGGGCGCACATCCGCGCCATAGCGACAGCCATCTTTTGCGCCCGGCCGCTTCGCTGCTGGGCTCTCTCGCTCTTGGTCATGGCGGCTCGATTCTCCGTATCGGCGCAATGCCGATGCACCTTTGCCTGGGAAGTCTCCGCGTGGTTTTAGCTCGTGGCTGGCTCACCCGCTTGGCCCTTGATGCCGAGCGTGAAAGATTGGGTCGACCTGAGGCATGCTGAGCAGCGATTGGCCTCGAGCTGAGGGCAGAAGTACAGGCGGCATGCAGCTATCGCCAAGGTCCTGTCCTTGGAGACTTAGATGAAGGGCTGCACTATCAAACTTGGGATCCGTCTGGGTTTGGCGTTCGGAGCGGTGCTCTTGATCGCAGCGGTGATAGCTGGCGTGGGGGTCTGGCGGCTTGGCTCCTTGAAACAGGTTGCAGATGTTCCAGCGACCGTCGAGATGGAGCGCAACAGCCTGGTTCAGCGTTGGAACGCTGGCATCAATTTGAACTGGATGCGAACTTCCGCTGCGCTGCAGACTCTCTCTTTTCGTCCAGCACATTCAATGCGATGCAGACGTGGCGAAGGTGGTCATCGCCCCAGCTAATCTGTTGGTCGAAGTCCAGAAGCCCATGGGAACAACTGCCCTTGATCAGTTGAAGGATCGCAGGGGTCACTTTGTGAATCGTGGTAGGGATGCGCTGCTTGCGCTGACGCTCGAACCGTTCAAGCCATTCGTGCTCAAGCTTCGCAGCTTTTCGATTGGCGGTCGCGAGGTCTTCAGTACCCAGTGAAACGCGGCAAGCCCATGGCTTTGCCATCAACGAGTAGATCTTTGGATGTCTTGATTGCCCACTGATGCATGCGAGTCCCATTGCGGGTGCTCACACCTTTTGCTTTCCCCACGCTGCCCTCCTGTTGGTCAAGGCGTGCCGCGTCGGAACACATCAAAAGTACACAGTCAACAGGGCAGAAACGCTAGCAAGTACGCGTCCCCTATGAGGGGAGGGGACACATAAGCAAACTGGCGGAGAGGGCGGGATTCGAACCCGCGGTGGGGATAAACCCACACACGCTTTCCAGGCGTGCGACTTAAACCGCTCATCCACCTCTCCGAAGCCCGCCATCATAGCGCAGATTTTTGCTCCCCCAAGGAAGTTGAGCCGAAATCTGGCGGCGGGATTCAATTTTTGCTGGCGGAACCCTTGAGCAGGGCCATGGCGGTGCCGATCAGGCCGGATACCTCGCTCATATTGCCGGGCACGATCATGGTGTTGTTCTTCTGGGCCAGCTGGGCATAAGCATCGACTGCTTTCTCGGCCACCTTGAGCTGCACGGCCTGATCGCCGCCAGGCAACTGAATGGCGGCGGCGATCTTGCCAATGGCATCGGCGGTGGCGTCAGCGACGGCAGTGATGGCGGCGGCAGTGCCCGCGGCCTTGTTGATCTCGGCCTGCTTCTCGCCCTCGGAGCGCGCAATGGCAGCTTCGCGTTCACCGGTGGCGATATTGATCTGCTCTTGACGTCGGCCTTCCGAGGCGGCGATCAGGGCGCGCTTTTCGCGCTCGGCGGTGATCTGGGCTTGCATCGAGTGCAGGATGGCCGGGGGCGGGGTCAGGTCTTTGATTTCGTAGCGCAGCACCTTGACGCCCCAGTTCAGCGCGGCCTCGTCCAGGGCTTCGACCACCGAGGTGTTGATGACGGCCCGCTCCTCGAAGGTGCGGTCCAGTTCCATGCGACCGATCACACTGCGCAAGGTCGTCTGCGCGAGTTGGGTGATGGCGACGATGTAGTTGCTGGAACCATAGCTGGCGCGCATGGCGTCGGTCACCTGGAAATACAGGATGCCATCCACCGTCAGTTGGGTGTTGTCCTTGGTGATGCAGACCTGGCTCGGCACATCGAGCGGAATTTCCTTGAGCGAGTGCTTGTAGGCCAGGCGGTCCACAAAGGGCACGAGGAAGTTCAGGCCCGGGGTCAGGGTGCCGTGGTACTTACCCAGACGTTCGATGACCCAGGCATTCTGTTGCGGCACGACCTTGATCGACTGGACGACGAAGATGGCTGCGATGACCAGCAAAAGCAGGGCGATTTCCATGGGTTCCTTGGGGTGTGTGGTGAAGTTTGTTGGCGAGTGCGGGCGTCTGACTGCTCAGCGATCGAGCTGAAGGCAGCTGCCCTCGATGCCTCGGATGATGTGTTTACCCGCCGTCGGTTGGCCTTGGCCGCTGAAGCGTGCCTGCCACTCGGCGCCGCGGTATTTGACCTGGGCCCGGCCTTGCTCGTTCCAGAGGCTGACATCCACCGACTGGCCGATGTCCAGATGCGCATCGGGATTGGCGTTGACGGGTGGTGGGCTGGGGCTGCGCCGGCGCAGTTGGTGCCAAATCAGGACCGCGGCGCCACCGACCACAGCGGCGCTGACCATCTGGGTGCTGGCGCCCAGACCCAAATGCGCGGCCAGTGCGCCCGCTGCGCAGCCCAAGGCCAACATCAAAAGATAAAAGGTGCCGGAGGCGAGCTCCATGGCGACCAGAACGCCGCAAGCAATCCACCAGGTGGTGGTCCAATTCATCTCCATGTCATGGCTCCCTGTTCATCATCAGCTCAACAGCGCGGCGCGGGTCGGATCCCTTGGAATCAGTGTACGGTGCCCAGAGTGGCCCGCCATCTCGTCGCGCCCAGTGTCAAAGAGCCGGCATCAGATGCCAAAAGCCACCCCTTGCGTCCTGTTTGTGCGACAAAGGCCAGGGTGCTTCGCACAGTGGCTTGGCTTGGCCCTACACTTCGCGCCTTTCGTTTTTCTGTCCCAGGCCCTGGAGGCTTTCACATGCTGCGCTTTCGCTTTCCCATCGTCATCATCGACGAGGACTATCGCTCCGAGAACACCTCGGGTTTGGGCATTCGCGCCCTGGCTGACGCGATCCAGAAAGAGGGCTTTGAAGTCCTGGGCGCCACGAGTTACGGCGACCTGAGCCAGTTCGCTCAGCAGCAAAGCCGCGCCAGCGCTTTCATCCTGTCTATCGACGACGAGGAATTCACGCCCGGCCCCGAGCTGGACCCGGCCGTGCTGAGCCTGCGCAAGTTCATCGAAGAAATCCGCTTCAAGAACGCCGACATCCCCATCTACATCTACGGCGAGACGCGCACTTCGCAGCATCTGCCCAACGACATCCTGCGTGAGCTGCATGGCTTCATTCATATGTTCGAGGACACGCCGGAGTTCGTGGCCCGCCACATCATTCGTGAAGCCAAGAGCTACCTCGACGGCCTGGCACCGCCGTTCTTCAAGGCGCTGATGGACTACGCGCAAGACGGCTCCTACAGCTGGCACTGCCCGGGTCACTCGGGTGGTGTAGCCTTCCTGAAGAGCCCGGTCGGCCAGATGTTCCACCAGTTCTTCGGCGAGAACATGCTGCGCGCCGACGTCTGCAATGCGGTCGAGGAACTCGGTCAGCTGCTGGATCACACCGGCCCGGTGGCCGCATCCGAGAAGAATGCCGCGCGCATCTTCAATGCCGACCATTGCTTCTTCGTTACCAACGGCACCTCGACGTCCAACAAGATGGTCTGGCACCACACGGTGGCGCCCGGCGATGTGGTGGTGGTCGATCGCAACTGCCACAAGAGCATCCTGCACAGCATCATCATGACCGGCGCGGTGCCGGTGTTCATGACGCCCACGCGCAACCACTACGGCATCATCGGCCCCATCCCCGAGAGCGAGTTCTCGCCTGAGACCATCAAGAAGAAGATCGCCAAGAACCCCTTGCTCAAGGGTGTGGACCCCGAGACGGTCAAGCCGCGCATCATGACGCTGACCCAGAGCACCTACGACGGTGTGCTTTACAACACCGAGACCATCAAGCAAAAGCTCGATGGCTGGATCGACACCCTGCATTTCGACGAAGCCTGGTTGCCGCATGCGGCCTTCCACAACTTCTATGGCTCTTACCACGCCATGGGCAAGAACCGGGTGCGTCCCAAGACCGCCATGGTCTACGCGACCCAGTCCACCCACAAGCTGCTGGCTGGCCTGAGCCAGGCTTCGCAGGTGCTGGTGCAGGACTCGCAGAACGTCAAGCTGGACAAGCATTTGTTCAACGAGGCGTACTTGATGCACACCTCGACCAGCCCGCAGTACTCCATCATCGCCAGTTGCGATGTGGCGGCAGCCATGATGGAGCCCCCGGGCGGCACGGCTTTGGTGGCCGAGAGCATCTCCGAGGCACTGGACTTCCGCCGGGCCATGCGCAAGGTCGACGAAGAGTACGACCAGGACTGGTGGTTCAAGGTTTGGGGCCCGGACAAGCTGGTCGAAGAGAGCTATGGCAAGCCGGCTGATTGGATGCTGGGTGCCAATGAGGCTTGGCACGGTTTTGGCGAGATCGCTGCCGGCTTCAATATGCTGGACCCGATCAAGTCCACCATCATCACGCCCGGGATGGACATGAGCGGCAAGTTTGCCGAGACCGGCATTCCCGCCTCCATCGTCACCAAGTTCTTGGCCGAGCATGGCGTGGTGGTCGAGAAGACAGGGCTCTACTCCTTCTTCATCCTCTTCACCATCGGCATCACCAAGGGCCGCTGGAACACGCTGCTGACCGCGCTGCAGCAGTTCAAGGACGACTACGACCGCAATGCGCCGCTGTGGCGCATCCTGCCGGAGTTCTGTGCTGCCCAGCCGCGCTATGAGCGCATGGGGCTGCGCGACCTGTGTCAGAACATCCACGAGGCCTATGCCAAGGGTGATATCGCCCGCCTGACCACCGAGGTCTATCTGTCCGATCTCGAGCCGGCCATGAAGCCCAGCGATGCGTTTGCACACATTGCCCACCGCCGCACCGAGCGGGTGGAGATCGACCAGTTGGAAGGTCGGGTCACCACTTCGCTTTTGACACCCTATCCCCCGGGCATTCCGCTGCTGATCCCGGGTGAGCGCTTCAACAAGAAGATCGTCGACTACCTGACCTTCACGCGCGACTTCAATTCCAAGTTCCCGGGCTTCGCCACCGATGTGCATGGACTCGTGGAAGAGAAGGGTGAGGATGGTCGTTCGCGCTACTACGTCGATTGCGTAGCGGCCGGCTGATCAATCCGCTCGGACATAAAAAAACGGGGCCTGAGGGTCCCGTTTTTGTTGTGGCTTGTGCCGGCCGGTGTGGGCTCAGCCTTCGCTCAAGGCCACGTGGCTGAAGCCTCCGTCCACATAGGTGATCTCGGCGCTGACGCCACCGGCCAGATCGGACAGCAAAAAGGCGGCGACGTTGCCGACGTCTTCAATCGTCACATTGCGGCGGATCGGCGTGCTGGCGGCGAATTGGGTCAGCAGCTTGCCAAAGTCCTTGATGCCAGAGGCGGCCAAAGTCTTGATCGGGCCGGCGGAAATGCCGTTGACGCGCACGCCCTTGGCGCCCAGAGAGTGCGCCAGGTAGCGCACGCTGGCTTCCAGTGATGCCTTGGCCAGACCCATGGTGTTGTAGTTCGGCACAAAGCGTGCGGCACCCAGATAGGACAAGGTCAGCAGGGCAGCGCCTGGGCGCAGCCGCGGCGCTGCCAGCTTGGCCATGGCCGGGAAGCTGTAGGCCGAAATGTCGTGGGCGATGCGGAAATTCTCGCGGGTCAAACCGTCGAGAAAATCACCGGCAATCGCTTCACGCGGCGCAAAACCGATGGAATGGACGAAACCGTCAAACTCGGGCCAGGCTTCTCCCAAGTTATTGAACAAGGCCTCGATTTGTGCGTCGTCGGAAACATCGCAATCAAACACCAGTTTGGAATCAAACTCGGCAGCAAACTCGGTGATGCGATCCTTGAAACGTTCGCCCTGATAGCTGAAGGCCAGTTCCGCACCCTCCCGGTGGCAGGCTTTTGCAATGCCATAAGCGATGGATCGGTTGGACAGCACGCCCGTGATCAGCAATCGCTTGCCTGCGAGAAATCCCATGTGTGGCTCCTAGATTTGAAATCAACGCAGGATTTTCGCATGCCGAGCGATGTTCGCAAGCCGTGAGCTTGTGGGCATGGTGCTTGCATAGTACAATCCCGGCTTCGCTGTGGGACACGGCGGACGGTTTGGTAGCAAAGAGCCCGGTATGAATCGGCGCAGGATGTTGGCAGGCTGGAGGTCAAGGTGCCGATGGCGCTCGGGCCCCATAAGCTGGTCGGGCAGTGCAGCAGGCGGACACTTCAAGAAGTGCGAGTCAGCAAACAGCGCTGTAAGAACGTGGGCGGATTCATCCAGCCCATTTTTTTTGCTCGATCGTTCTTCGTCCATTTGAATTTGCGCCGCCTGAGGGCGCGCCTTGAAAGAAAAGTAGATAGACCACGCATGAATTGGCAAGACGCTGTTGAAAAAACCGTGACCGGTTTGGGTTACGACCTGGTGGACTGCGAGCGCAGTCCGGCGGGCTTGCTGCGCGTGTACATCGACAAGCTGCCGGCCGAGGCTTTGGCCGGAGCACTGATCAGCGTTGAAGACTGCGAGCGCGTGACGCGGCAGTTGCAGTATTTGCTGGAAGTCGAAGGCTGTGCCTACGAGCGCTTGGAAGTGTCGTCGCCGGGTCTCGATCGCCCGCTGAAGAAGCCTTTGGACTATGCGCGCTTTCTCGGCGAAGAAATCGAGATCACCTTGCGCATGCCTTTCCAGGGGCGCAAGAAGTACAAGGGCGTGCTGACACAGCAGCCCGTGGCCGGCGTGGAGCCGGTGGCACTGCCGCTGGTGCCGGTAGCGGCTGAGGCCGGTGCGGTCGTTGAGCCGAGTGCTGTTCTGGCAGCGCTGTCGGCTTTTGCGGACACCCAGGCCTGGCGCCTGGTGTTCAGCGATGGCGAAGCCGATCAGGCATTGGATTTTTCTCTTGAAGAACTGCGCGAGTCCCGTTTGGTGCCCGTGGTGAGCTTCAAGGGTCGTGGTGTGAAGCCCGCGCCGGCCAAGAAGCCGCCGCGCGCCAAGCCCGCACGCAAGGATGACAAGGTTGACGGAGGTCCTGATCAATGAACCGCGAACTGTTGATGCTGGTGGACGCGATTTCGCGTGAGAAGAGCGTTGAGCTCGATGTGGTGTTTGGTGCGGTCGAAGCCGCTCTGGCTTCTGCCACCAAGAAGCTGTGTGGCGGCGAGGCCGATATTCGCGTTTCGGTTGACCGGGATTCCGGTGCGTATGAAACCTTCCGTCGTTGGCACGTGGTGCCGAACGAGGCAGGTTTGCAAAACCCCGATGCGGAAATCCTGTTGTTTGAAGCGCAGGAGCAAATCGCTGACATCGAGGTGGAAGACCACATCGAAGAGCCCATCGAGTCCGTGCCCATCGGCCGTATCGGTGCGCAGGCTGCCAAGCAGGTCATCCTGCAAAAGATTCGCGATGCGGAGCGTGAGCAACTGCTCAACGACTTCCTGGCCCGCGGCGAACAAATCTTCGTCGGCACCGTCAAGCGCCTGGACAAGGGCGACATCATTGCCGAGTCCGGTCGCATCGAGGGCCGTCTGAAGCGCTCGGAAATGATCCCCAAGGAAAATCTGCGCACCGGCGACCGCGTCCGTGCCGTGATCCTGGGCATCGACCCGACCCAGCGTGGCCCGCAGATCATGCTTTCGCGCTCCAGCCCGGAATTCATGAAGGAGCTGTTCGCCCAGGAAGTGCCGGAGATCGAACAAGGCCTGCTGGAAGTCAAGAGCTGCGCTCGTGACGCCGGGTCGCGTGCCAAGCTGGCCGTGCTCTCGCACGACAAGCGGGTCGATCCGATCGGCACCTGCGTCGGCGTGCGCGGCTCCCGCGTCAACGGCGTGACCAATGAGTTGGCCGGCGAGCGCGTGGACATCGTGCTGTGGTCGGAAGATCCAGCGCAGTTCGTGATCGGCGCCTTGGCACCGGCCAATGTGCAGTCCATCGTGGTGGACGAAGAACGACATGCCATGGACGTGGTCGTGGATGAGGAAAACCTCGCCATCGCCATCGGCCGCGGCGGCCAGAACGTGCGGCTCGCTTCCGAGCTGACCGGCTGGCGCATCAATATCATGTCGGCCGAAGAATCGGCCGTGAAGCATGAGCAGGAATCGGAATCGGTCCGCAAGCTCTTCATCGAAAAGCTCGATGTCGATGCTGAAGTGGCTGATATTTTGATCGCCGAGGGTTTTACCAGCCTGGAAGAAGTGGCCTACGTGCCTATGCAGGAAATGCTGGAAGTTGAGGCCTTCGACGAGGACACGGTCAATGAATTGCGCACCCGGGCCAAGGATGCCTTGTTGACCATGGAAATCGCCCGCGAAGAAAAGGTCGAGGAAGTTTCCCAAGACCTGCGCGACCTGGAAGGCATGACGCCGGATCTGGTCGCCAAACTCGCGGACGGCGACATCCACACTCGCGACGACCTGGCCGATCTGGCCGTCGACGAGCTCGTTGAATTGGCCGGCATGGAAGAGGGCGCGGCCCGCGCTCTGATCATGAAGGCTCGCGAACATTGGTTCAACACTTGAGGGCCGCGTGCCCATCGAGTCTGCCCCAATCATTCGCCCAGCACCGAACGCATAAGTTAAGGATCCAACAATGGCTGTGACTACCGTCGCCCAGTTCGCCGCAGAGCTTCAAAGGCCTGCGAGCACGCTGCTTGAGCAGCTGCAAGCTGCGGGCGTCAAGACGTCTTCTACCGATGACGCGCTCAATGAAGCCGACAAGGAACGTCTGCTCGATTACCTGCGCACCGCGCACGGTACCGGCGGCGCCGATCGCAAGAAGATCACGCTGACCCGCAAGTCGACCAGCGAAATCAAGCAGGCCGATGCCAGCGGCAAAGCCCGCACCATCCAGGTCGAAGTGCGCAAGAAGCGCACCTTCGTCAAGCGCGACGATGCCAGCGGAGTCGATGACGCTGCCACGGCCGCCGCCGAGGATGCAGAGCTGCATCGCCGCGAGGAAGAAGCTCAGGCTCAAGCTGCCGCATTGCGCCAGCAAGAGGAGGAGCTGGCCGCCCGCGTCAAGGAACGCGAAGAAGCCGAAGCCCGCGCTCGCGAAGCCGAAGAACAGCGTCGCAAGGAAAAGGCCGAACAGGCTGCAGCCGAGGCGCGTGCCGCCGAGGAAGCTGCTGCCCGTGCTGCCGCGGAGGCACTCGCTGCCAAGGCGGCCGGCAAAGCCAAGCCGCCTCGCCAGACCGCTGAGGCAGCGGCCAAGGAAGCGGCTGCGATCAACCGCGCTTCAGCCGCTGCCCGTGCGCCGGCACCTGCCCCAGTGGCAGCACCGGCTCCCGCACCTGTTGTGGCTCCTGTGGTTGCAGCGCCTGCGCCTGTCGAAGCTTCTGCCCCTGTGGTGGCTGCTCCCGTCGAAGCGCCCAAGCCCGCCCTGCGCGTGGTCAAGGCCGTCGATGTCGGCGCCGAAGAGAAGCAAAAACAAGTCGACCTGGAGCGCCGCCGCAAGGCTGCTGAGGCCGAAGCTGCGGCCATCCGCGCGATGATGAATGCACCCAAGAAGGTGATGATCGCGAAGAAGGAAGAGCCCAAGCCGGTCGAAGCCAGCAAGGAAGGCATCAAGGGCACCATCCACAAGAAGCCGGGCACACCGGGCGCGCCTGCCGCGCCGGGTTCGGCCGCTGCGGGTGCCGCCAAGCCGGGCGACAAGAAGTCGGTCAAGTCGGAAAAGCTGTCTTCCAGCTGGGCCGACGATGCCAAGAAGCGTGGCGTCAAGCCCAGCGGCCCGGCCGCTCCGGGTGGTGCGCGTCCGTCCACAGCCTGGCGTGCGCCGGGTCGTGGCGGCCCGGCCGGCCGTCGAGGCAATGATCGCAATGCCGACCGCCGCGGTGGTGGCAACTCGAACTTCGTCGCACCTGCCGAGCAGGTGGTGCAAGAGGTTCATGTGCCGGAGACCATCTCGGTGGCCGATTTGGCTCACAAGATGTCCATCAAGGCCTCGGAAGTCATCAAGCAATTGATGAAGCTGGGCCAGATGTGCACCATCAACCAGCAACTGGACCAAGAAACCGCCATGATCTTGGTGGAAGAAATGGGCCACAAGGCGTTTGCCGCCAAGCTGGACGATCCCGATGCCTTCCTGGAAGAAGAGGGCGTTGGCGCCGAGCAGCAGCATGAAGCGCTCTCGCGTGCTCCGGTGGTCACCGTCATGGGTCACGTCGACCACGGCAAGACCTCGCTGCTGGACTATGTCCGCCGTGCCCGAGTGGCCGCGGGCGAAGCCGGCGGCATCACGCAGCACATCGGCGCTTACCACGTCGAAACGCCGCGCGGCATGATCACCTTCCTGGACACCCCGGGTCACGCGGCCTTCACGGCCATGCGTGCCCGTGGCGCCACAGCCACTGACATCGTCATCCTGGTGGTGGCGGCGGACGACGGCGTGATGCCCCAGACCAAGGAAGCGATCCACCATGCGAAGGCGGCGGGCGTGCCCATCGTCGTGGCCATGAACAAGATCGACAAGCAAGGTGCCAACATCGAACGCCTGAAGGGCGAGCTGGTGGCCGAAGGCGTCGTGCCGGAAGATTTCGGCGGCGACACCCCGTTTGTGCCGGTCTCGGCCAAGACGGGCGAGGGCATGGACAGCCTGCTGGAGCAAGTGCTGCTGCAAGCTGAAGTGCTGGAGCTCAAGGCGCCGGTGGCCTCCATGGCCAAGGGCCTGGTCATCGAAGCCAAGCTGGACAAGGGCCGCGGCCCGGTGGCCACCATCCTGGTGCAGAGCGGTACGCTCAAGCGCGGCGATGTGGTGCTGGCTGGCTCTACCTATGGCCGCGTGCGCGCCATGCTGGACGAAGACGGCAAGGCCTGTACCGAAGCCGGTCCTTCCATCCCGGTGGAAATTCAGGGCCTGACCGAAGTGCCGCAAGCTGGTGATGAGTTCATGGTGCTGTCGGATGAACGCCGAGCCCGTGAAATCGCCACCTTCCGTTCGGGCAAGTACCGTGATGTGAAGCTGTCGCGTCAGCAGGCCGCCAAGCTGGAGAACATGTTCGAGAACATGGGCGCTGGCGATGTGCAGACCCTGGGCATCATCATCAAGAGCGATGTGCAAGGCTCGCAGGAAGCCCTGGCTTCTTCGCTGCTCAAGCTGTCGACCGCCGAAGTGAAGGTTCAGATCGTGCATGCCGCCGTCGGTGGCATCAGCGAGTCGGACGTCAATTTGGCGATCGCCTCCAAGGCCGTCATCATCGGCTTCAACGTCCGTGCTGACGCCGGCGCACGCAAGCTGGCCGAAGGCAATGCCGTTGACCTGCGCTACTACAACATCATTTACGACGCCGTGGATGAAGTGAAGGCAGCGATGACCGGCATGCTGGCTCCCGAGCAGCGCGAAGAGGTCATCGGCATGGCCGAGATCCGCACCGTGTTCGTGGCGACCAAGATCGGCACCATTGCCGGCTGTATGGTCACTTCGGGTGTGGTCAACCGCTCGGCTCGCTTCCGCCTGCTGCGCGAGAACGTGGTGATCTACACCGGCGAGATCGACACGCTGAAGCGCATGAAGGACGATGTGCGCGAAGTCCGCGAAGGCTTCGAGTGCGGTATCAAGCTGAAGAACTACAGCGACATCGCCGAGGGCGATCAGCTGGAATTCTTCGAGGTCAAGGAAGTGGCGCGAACGCTGTAAAGCGGAGTTGCCCCAACCGGCGCAAACCCCGCCCTCCCGAGAGTGGCGGGGTTTGTGTTTGTGAGGGGCGCCGCCTGCAGTTTCAGCACAGGAGTATTCCGAGATGCGACACAAACGAGTCATTCCCAACCGCAGCTTCCGCGTGGCCGACCAGATCCAGCGCGATTTGGCTGAGTTGATCCGCGAGCTCAAAGATCCGCGAATTGGCATGGCCACGGTCAATGCCGTTGAGGTCACGCCCGACTACGCCCATGCCAAGGTCTTCTTCTCGGTTCTGGTCGGTGACCCTGCCGAGACCGCCGAGGCGCTGAACGAGGCCGCGGGCTTTCTGCGTAACGGCTTGTTCAAGCGTTTGCAGATCCACACCGTGCCCAGCCTGCATTTTCACTACGACCGCAGCATCGAGCGCGCGGCCGAACTGAGTGCGCTGATTCACAAGGCCAATGCCACGCGCGCGCTCGATGACGAGCCGGCCGCGGCCGAAGAAGAAAACAAGCCGGCTGCTGCCGGCGAGTGAAGCCAAGAAGAGCCACGCCTTTTGTCGTCCACCATGAACACCCGACCCCAGCGCGTCAAGACACCGCGCCGTGCACTGCACGGCGTGCTGCTGCTTGACAAGCCGCTGGGCCTGTCCAGCAACGACGCGCTGCAGAAAGCCAAATGGCTGCTGCGGGCGGAGAAGGCCGGCCACACCGGCACGCTGGATCCGCTGGCGACCGGCCTGCTGCCGCTGTGCTTCGGCGCCGGCACCAAGTTCAGCCAGGTCAGCCTGGATGCCGACAAGGCCTACACCGCCACACTCAAGCTCGGCGAGATCACCACCACCGGCGACGGTGAGGGCGAGGTACTCGAGCGCCACCCGGTCGAGGTGAATCGCGAGCAGATCGAGGCGGCCTGCGCTCAGCTGCGCGGCGAAATCACCCAGGTGCCGCCGATGTATTCGGCGCTCAAGCATGAAGGCCGGCCGCTGTACGAATACGCCCGTGCCGGCATCACCATCGAGCGGCCCTCGCGTCAGGTCACCATTCACGCGCTCGACATTGAGCAATGGCAGGATGACGAGCTGGTGATCTCAGTGCGTTGCAGCAAGGGTACGTATGTGCGCACCCTCGCCGAAGACCTGGGCCGTCTGCTGGGTTGTGGCGCGCGTCTGAGTGCGCTGCGACGCACGGCTTCGGGCCCGGTGGCGGTCGAACAGGCGATCAGCCTGGACGCCTTGGCCGCGCTGACGGAAAGTGAACGTGAAGCCTTGCTGCGCCCACCCGACTCCTTGTTGGCGGATTGGCCCGAGCTGCGTTTGAGCAGCGAAGAAGCCGCCCGCTTTCTCACCGGTCTGCGGCGCCGTGTTGCCGCCCCCGACGCCCGCCATGTGCGGGTCTACGGGCCCGAAGCGCAAGCCTTTCTAGGCAGCGCCCATATCGAGGCCGGTGAACTGATCGCCGACCGGCTGCTGAGTCCCGCCGAGGTGCAAAGCCTTGTTGGTTCCCAAGCTGCCTGAAGTCCAGAATTTTTTGAAAGTGTCGTATGAGCAAGCAGATTCGTAACATCGCCATCATCGCCCACGTTGACCATGGCAAAACCACCATGGTCGACCAATTGCTGCGCCAAAGCGGCACCTTCGCCGACCACGAAAAAGTCGTCGACACGGTGATGGACAACAACGCCATCGAACGCGAGCGTGGCATCACCATCTTGGCCAAGAACTGCGCCGTGTCCTGGGAAGGTACCCACATCAACATCGTGGACACCCCCGGACACGCGGACTTCGGCGGTGAAGTCGAGCGCGCACTGAGCATGGTGGACGGTGTGGTGCTGCTGATCGACGCCCAAGAAGGCCCGATGCCCCAGACCCGTTTCGTGACCAAGAAGGCCCTGGCCCTGGGTCTGAAGCCCATCGTCGTGGTCAACAAGGTGGACAAGCCCGGTGCCAAGCCGGATGCCGTCATCAATGCCGCTTTCGACCTGTTCGACAAGCTGGGCGCCACCGACGAGCAACTGGACTTCCCGGTCGTCTACGCCTCGGGCATCAATGGCTGGACCTCGCTGGAAGAAGGCAAACCCGGTGAGCAGTGGGGCCCGGACATGTCCGCCCTGTTCAACACCGTGCTCAAGCATGTGCCGCCCCAGTCGGGCGACGCCAGCGCCCCGCTGCAGCTGCAGATTTCGGCCCTGGACTTCTCGACCTTTGTGGGTCGTATCGGCGTCGGCCGCATCAGCCAAGGCACCATCAAGCCCGGCATGCAAGTCGCTGTGATGGAAGGCCCGGACGGCAAGTCCGTCAACGGCCGCATCAACCAAGTGTTGACCTTCCAAGGCCTGGACCGCGTGCAAGTGACGGAAGCCGGCCCGGGCAATATCGTGCTGATCAACGGCATTGAGGACATCGGTATCGGCGTGACCGTCACCGACCAAGCCAACCCCAGCCCGCTGCCCATGCTGAAGGTGGACGAGCCGACGCTGACCATGAATTTCTGCGTCAACACCTCGCCGCTGGCCGGTCGTGAAGGCAAGTTCGTGACCAGCCGTCAGATCTGGGATCGCCTGCAGAAGGAACTGCAGCACAACGTGGCCCTGCGCGTGAAGGAAACCGACGAAGACGGTATCTTTGAAGTCTGCGGCCGCGGCGAACTGCACCTGACCATCTTGCTGGAAAACATGCGCCGTGAAGGCTACGAGCTGGCCGTGTCCAAGCCGCGCGTGATGTTCCAGGACATCGACGGCGTCAAGTGTGAGCCTATGGAGCAGGTGACGGCCGACGTGGAAGAAGTCCACCAAGGCGGTGTGATGCAGGCTCTGGGTCTGCGCAAGGGCGAAATGCTGAACATGGAACCGGACGGCAATGGCCGCGTGCGCCTCGAGTACCGCATTCCGGCCCGTGGCCTGATCGGTTTCTCCAACGAGTTCATGAATTTGACTCGCGGTTCGGGCCTGATCTCTTCGATCTTCGACGGCTACGAAGCCCACAAGGGCGAAATCGGTGGCCGCAAGAACGGCGTGCTGATCTCCATGGACGAAGGCGAAATCTTCACGTACGCACTGGGCAAGCTGGACGACCGCGGCCGCATGTTTGTGAAGCCGAACGACCCGGTGTATGAAGGCATGATCGTCGGCATCCACAGCCGCGACAACGATCTGGTGGTCAACGCCACCCGAACCAAGCAGCTGACCAACTTCCGCGTCAGCGGCAAGGAAGACGCGATCAAGATCACCCCGCCGATCGACCTGACCCTGGAATACGGTGTCGACTTCATCGACGACGACGAACTGGTCGAGATCACGCCCAAGAGCGTGCGTCTGCGCAAGCGCTTCTTGACTGAGAACGAGCGCAAGCGAGCTTCGCGCTCTTAAGGAGCGTGAAGCTCGCTGCGCGAGTCGCAGTGAGCTCCCTCCAGCCTCCCTCCATGAGGGAGGCTCTGGTCAGATGGACACCCGCGGCCCCCTTGGGGCCGCTCTCAATTCTCGAACATGACACATCGCAAGGCCGTGTTTCTGATGGTGTTGGTCACCCTGCTGTGGAGCACGGCGGGGGTGGTCACGCGGCATCTGGAAGCGGCTCGCGGCTTTGAGTTGACCTTCTGGCGCAGTGCCTTCAATGCCCTGGCCTTGCTGCTGGGCTTGAGCTGGCTGCGCGGCACAGCCTTGGCCTCGCAGCTGCGCCGGGCGCCGCGTGTGGTCTGGGCTTCCGGCTTGTGCTGGGCGGTCATGTTCACCGCCTTCATGCTGGCCCTGAGCCTGACTACGGTGGCCAATGTGCTGGTGACCATGGCGCTCAGCCCCTTGCTGACGGCCTTGTTGGCTCGCGTCTTCCTGCACCATCGTCTGCCCCTGCGCACCTGGTCCGCCATCGTCGTGGCCAGCTGCGGAATCGCCTGGATGTTCGGCCATGAGATGGGGCAGGGCGGGGCGCCCGGCGGCGGTCGTGCCTGGCTAGGCATTGCGATCGCCCTCGGCGTGCCCATGGCTTCGGCCATCAACTGGTCCTTGATGCAGCATGTGGGCCGACAGCGGGCCGAGGCCGGCACGGACTCCGAGCCCGACGGAGCCGACATGCCACTGGCCGTACTGATCGGAGCAGCCCTTTCAGCCCTGGCCATGCTCCCCTTGGCTTGGCCACTGCAGGCTTCGTGGCACGATGTCGGATTGCTGGCCAGTCTGGGCGCGTTTCAACTGGCCCTGCCTTGCCTGCTCGTTGTGCATCTGAGCCGCGTTCTGTCCGGTCCCGAGCTTGCCCTCTTGGCCCAGCTGGAGGTGATCTTTGGCGTGCTCTGGGCCTGGCTGTGGGCCGGTGAGCAGCCCTCGTCTGCTGCCATGATCGGGGGTGGGCTGGTGCTGGCCGCACTGATAGGCAATGAACTTCTGGCTTGGCGCGAGCAAGCCGCGCGAGGCCCAGTAAACCCCTCGAATCGATTGACATCATCCTCCAGGAGACAGGCATGAAGCCGCCCTTGCTACCCGAGTTGCAATCCGCTGGCCAGGTGCTGGCCGAAGTCAATGGTTGTCTGGGTCTGATCACGCTCAATCGTGCGCAGGCGCTCAATGCCCTGTCGCTGGCCATGATTCGCGATCTGACCCTCTTGCTCCAGACCTGGGCCGCTGCGCCTGAGATCGAAGCGGTGGTGATCCTCGGCGCCGGACGCGAAGGCAAGCCAGCCGCATTCTGCGCCGGCGGAGACATCCGCTTCTTCCATCAGGCCGCGCTGGCCGCTGATTCGACATTGGCTGATTTCTTCACCGAGGAATACGCGCTCAACCACCTGATCCATCACTACGCCAAGCCCTATATCGCTCTGATGGATGGCGTGGTCATGGGCGGCGGCATGGGCTTGAGCCAGGGCGCCAAGCTGCGCGTGCTCAACGAGCATTCGCGTCTGGCCATGCCGGAAACCAATATCGGTCTCTTCCCCGATGTCGGTGGCGGTTACTTCCTGGGCCAATGCCCGGGTGCGGTCGGCGAGTGGCTGGCCTTGACCGGCCAGGCGCTTGGGGCTGGCGACGCCATCGAATTGGGCCTCGGTGATGTGTTCGTTCAAAGCGCGGCCTTCCCCTCGCTGATCGAAGCCTTCCGCCACGGCGAGCAGAGCAGCGCCGAGCATGTGGTGGCGACCGTCATGGACAAGGTGGACCTGGCCCCGGCGGCCGATCATTTGAAGCTGCGCGCCCGTATCGACCGGCATTTCTCGCTCCCCGATGTGCCTGCCATCCTGGCCTCGCTGGAAGCGGAGCGCGATGACGAATGGGCTGCGCACACCGCGGCCGGCTTGCGCAAGCGCTCGCCGCTGATGCTGGCCGTCACGCTCGAACAGCTGCGCCGCGCGCGCGGCATGGGTCTGGGGGCGGAGCTGCGCATGGAGCGCGATATGGTGCACCACTGCTTCCACCTGAGCCCGGCGGCCGAAAGTGAAACCGTGGAAGGCATCCGTGCCCTGGCCGTGGACAAGGACCATGCGCCGCGCTGGCGTCATGTGCGCAGCGAAGACGTCACGGGGGCCGAGGTGCAGGCCTTTTTTGCCCCGGTCTGGGCGGCCGATCAGCACCCGCTGGCCGGGCTGAGCTGAAGGCGAGGTACAGCCGATCCCTGCCTGCGGCAAGGACATAATCTGCGCGGCAAGGTCCTACCGGACCTTGCCGTTTTTCATTGGCCCTGCGCTGGCGCGTCACCCGAGCCAGCCACAACCGAAGAGCCCGCTGATGCCCACCGACATCGAGATCGCCCAAGCCGCCACCCTGCAGAAAATCTTGCCCCTGGCCCAGCGCACGCTGGATCTGCCCGAAGAGGCGCTCAGCCCCTACGGTCATTACAAGGCCAAGCTGAGCCTCGAGCATCTGCCTGCCCTGGCCGGCCGCGAGAACGGCCACTTGATCCTGGTGACGGCGATTTCACCCACACCGCCGGGCGAAGGCAAGACCACCACCACGGTGGGCTTGGGCGATGGCCTCAATCACATCGGCAAAAAGGCCATGATCTGCCTGCGCGAGCCCTCGCTGGGCCCTTGCTTCGGCATGAAGGGTGGTGCAGCCGGCGGCGGCCAGGCGCAGATCGTGCCGATGGAGGACATCAACCTCCACTTCACCGGCGACTTCCACGCCATCGCCCTGGCCAACAATCTGCTGGCCGCCTTGATCGACAACCACATCCACCATGGCAATGCGCTTGGCATCGATGTGCGCCGCATCAGCTGGCGCCGCGTGGTCGACATGAACGACCGTGCCTTGCGCGACATCACCGTGGCCTTGGGCGGGCCGGGCAATGGCTATCCACGCCAGGATGGCTTTGACATCGTGGTCGCCTCCGAGGTCATGGCCATCTTGTGCCTGGCCACATCGCTGGAGGATCTGAAACGCCGCCTGGGCAATATCGTCATCGGCAGCACGGCCGACAAGCGCCCGGTCACCGCCCGTGAACTCAAGGCTGATGGCGCGATGGCCGCGCTGCTCAAGGACGCGCTGGCGCCCAATCTGGTGCAGACCCTCGAAGGCAATCTGGCCTTTGTGCACGGCGGCCCCTTTGCCAATATCGCCCATGGCTGCAACTCGGTGATCGCGACGCAAACGGCACTGAAGCTGGCCGACTATGTGGTGACCGAGGCCGGCTTCGGTGCCGACCTAGGCGCCGAGAAGTTCATGGACATCAAGTGCCGCAAGGCCGGCCTGCAGCCCAGCTGCGCCGTCATCGTGGCCACGGTTCGAGCCCTCAAGTACCACGGCGGCGCCGATGCGAAAAAGCCGGGCAGTGACACCCTGCAGGCGCTGGAGATTGGCCTGGCCAATCTCGGCCGTCACATCGAGAACGTGCAGCAGCATTACGGCTTGCCGGCCATCGTCTCCATCAACCGCTTCGATGCCGACACGGCCGAAGAGATCGCCCTGATCCAGGCCTATTGCCAGCAACGCGGCGTGCGCTGCGTGCTGGCCACGCATTGGGCGGAGGGCGGCGCCGGTGCGGCCGAGTTGGCCCGCGCCGTCGTGGCCCAGTGCGAGCAGGGTGGGGCGCGTGTCGCCAGCATCTACGAAGATGCCTTGCCGCTGGCCGACAAGATCCGCGCCATCGCCAGCAAGGTCTACCGTGCTGGAGAGGTGGTGTTCGAACCCAAGGCCGCCGCCCAGCTGCAGGAATGGCAGAACGCCGGTTGGGGGGAACTGCCGGTCTGCATCGCCAAGACCCAGTACTCCTTCAGCAGCGATGCCAGCTTGCGCGGCGCGCCTGAGGGCCATGTGCTGCGCGTGCGCGAAGTGCGCTTGGCTGCAGGCGCTGAGTTCGTGGTGGCCATCTGCGGCGACATCATGACCATGCCGGGCCTGCCCAAAGTCCCCTCGGCCGAGCGCATCGATGTGGATGCGCAGGGGCGCATCAGCGGCTTGTTCTGAGCCCTTCAGGCCTCAGACGTTTGAACCTGTAAGGCCTTACAGACTCGGCCCAATTTGAGGGTTTCTCCGTGCGCGATGGCCCAGCCGGCTGCGCACACTGGCCATCCACGGCCCATGGATGGGCAGTTCGCCAAGGAGAAGCCCGATGCCTGCACTTCGCCCCTCTGTCTGGCTGCTGACCTCGATGTTCAGCGGTGTCCTGCTCTCACCGGCAGGCAGTTCCTGGGCCCACGAGACGCCCTTTGCCGCTACGGCAGTCAAAGCACTCCCAGCCGAGGCTGCGCGCACGGTATTCCGCGCCTACTTCAAGGATCTGCGTCTGGCCCAGGGCATTGCCCACAGCCGCTTCGACACGCTGGAATCCAAGTACGAGCTGGGCTACCTGGTCGTGCTGGCCGATGCCAGCGAGGCCCGCGAACTGCGCGCTCTGGGTTTCCGCCTGCAGGTCGATGAGCAGTGGCTGGGCGAGCAGCAGGCGCAAGCCAGCCGCGAAAGCGCCGAGCTGGCCGAGCGCCGCCGCAGCTTGGGCAAGGACCTGACGCCCAGCTTCGCCGGCATCCCGAGCTACAGCTGCTATCCTACGGTGGATGAGGTGTTCACCGAAGGCGATGCGCTGATCGCCGCCAAGCCCCAGCTGGCGCGCTGGGTGGACATCGGCGACAGCTGGCAAAAGACCCGCGCCAGCGGCGGCTACGACCTTCGTGTGCTCAAACTGGGCAACAGCGCCGGCCCAACCACCAAGCCGCGCCTCTTCGTCAATGCCGGCATCCATGCCCGCGAATACACGACGACCCCCTTGGTGTTGGAGTTCGCCAAGCGCCTGGTCAATGGCTACGGCGTCGATGCCGACGCGACCTGGATCCTCGACCACCACGAGATCCACCTGCTGCTGGCTACCAATCCCGATGGGCGTAAGAAGGCCGAGGCCGGCCTGCTCTGGCGCAAGAACACCAACACCGCTTATTGCGGCGCCACCAGCAACAGCCGCGGCGCCGATTTGAATCGGAATTTCGGCTTCCAGTGGAACAGCACCAATGGCGCCGGCTCCAGCGGCAGCGCCTGCAATGAGACCTACCGCGGGCCCAGCGCCGCATCCGAGCCGGAAACCCAAGCGGTGGAGGCTTACATCCGCAGCCTTTGGCCCGATCGTCGCGGCCCCAACCGCGCCGATGCCGCACCGCTGGACACCTCGGGCATCCATCTGGACATCCACAGCCACGGCCGCCTCCTGCTCTGGCCCTGGGGTACCAATGGCGTGGTGGCCGGCAATGACAAGCAACTGGCCACCCTCGGCCGCAAGTTTGCCTTTTGGAACAATCACACGCCGCAACGTTCGCTGAGCCTCTATGAAACCGACGGCACCAGCGATGGGCCAAGCTATGGCGAGCTGGGCGTGGCCGCCTTCACCTTCGAGCTGGGCACGGCATTTTTTGAGCAGTGCAGCTACTACAACAGCACCGTTCTGCCCGGCAATCTGCCGGCCCTGATCTATGCCGCCAAGGTGGTCCGCACGCCCTATCAAACCCCGGCAGGGCCCGATGTGCTGAGTCTGGCTCTGGCCGGCAACGCCAGCAGCAGCGGCGTGCCTGCTGGAACCCAGGTGGCGTTGACGGCAACGGTGGACGACAGCCGCTACAACAACAGCAATGGTGCCGAGCCGACCCATGCCGTGGCCGCGGCCGAAGCCTACGTCGACACCCCACCTTGGGTGGCCGGCGCCACGGCGCGTGCGCTGCAGGCCAGCGACGGCAGTTTCAACAGCAGCAGCGAAGCCGTGCGCGCCAGCCTCGACACCGCCGGCCTCGCCCCGGGCAAGCACATCGTCTACGTTCGCGGCCGTGATGCGGCAGGCAACTGGGGTGCCTTCAGTGCCGTATTCCTGAACATCAACAACGGCAGCGGAGGCACGGCGCCGGTGGCCGCCTTTGACGCCAGCATCAACGGCCTCAACGTCGGCTTCACCGACCGCAGCAGCGATGCCGACGGCAGCATCGCCTCACGCAGCTGGAACTTTGGCGATGGCACCACCAGCTCGTTGGCCAACCCCAGTCACGCTTATGCCGCGGCCGGAAGCTACACGGTCAGCCTGACGGTCACTGACAACGAGGGCAAGAGCAACAGCCTCAGCAAGCCCCTGGTGCTCAGCGCCGACAACGTGCCGGTGCTCAGCAATGGCCAGACAGTCAGCGGCCTCAGCGGCGCCAAAGGCAGTTGGCGCTATTACAAGGTCGCCATCCCCAGCGGCGCGCGCAATCTGATCGTCAAGGGCAGTGGTGGCAGCGGCGATATGGATCTCTACACCCAGAACGGCAGCCAGCCGAGCCTGAGCAGCTACAGCTGCCGCAAAAATGGTTCGACCAACACCGAAACCTGCAGCATCGCCAGCCCGGTGGCCGGCTGGGTCTATATCGGCCTGTACGCCTACGCCGCCTACTCGGGGCTGAACCTGAACGTGAGTTTCACACCCTGAAGGTGAGGGCGCTTGGCGCCGGGGAAGCGGGCTTTGGGATAATCGTGTGGTGAATACCGCGCTCCCCTTTGCATCCGCTTCTTCGGCACCGTCCGATTCGCCCTCGATCAGCCCCTGGCGGCTCTCGGTCGCCCCCATGCTCGATTGGACCGACCGCCATTGCCGGACCTTCCACCGCCTGCTGACCCGCCAGACCCGGCTCTACACCGAGATGGTGACGACCGGCGCCCTGCTGCATGGCGATCAGGCGCGGCATCTCGACTTCAACCCTGAGGAGCACCCGGTCGCCTTGCAGCTTGGCGGTTCGGAGCCGGCCGATCTGGCCGCCTGCGCCAAGCTGGCTGAGCAGTGGGGCTATGACGAGGTCAACCTCAACTGCGGCTGCCCGAGCGAGCGGGTGCAGCGCGGTGCCTTTGGCGCCTGCCTGATGGCCGAGCCAGGCCTGGTAGCTGATGGCGTCAAGGCCATGCGTGATGCGGTCAGCATCCCGGTCACGGTCAAGCACCGCATCGGCATCGACAAGATCGAAAGCTACGACTTCGTGCGCGATTTCGTCGGCCAGATCGCCGAGGCCGGCTGCGAGGTCTTCATCGTTCATGCGCGCAATGCCTGGCTGCAAGGCCTGTCGCCGAAAGAGAACCGTGAGATCCCGCCACTGCGCTACGAGCTGGTGCATCAGCTCAAGCGCGACTTCCCGCAGCTGACCATCGTGCTCAACGGTGGCATCAAAACGGACGAAGAGATCGCCGAGCAGCTGCAACATGTGGACGGTGTGATGGTGGGTCGTCAGGCCTACCACGAGCCCTGGCAGATGGTCGATTGGGACCGCCGTTTCTTCGGCGCCGCCAATCCGGTCGAATCGCGCGAGCAGGTCGAGCAGGCCTGGCTGGGCTATCTCGACCGCCATGTGGCCAGCGGCCCCTACCATCACTGGCATCAGGCCATGCGCCACGCGGTCGGCCTGTGGAACGGCCAAGCGGGCTCGCGGCGCTGGCGCCAGATCTGGTCCGATCACCAATACAAGAGCATGGCGCCACGTGCCGTGGCCGAGCTGGCCACGCAGGCGCGACAGGCCATTGCCGCGCACATGGCGGAACAGGCCGCTGAGAAGGCTGCAGAAATGGCCGCAGCAACGGCTTGCGCGTCCACAGCTTCTGCGAACTGACCGACCGAGGGTCTGGACTCATGCTTTGGCTGCATTGCTATGACACCGCCTTCGGCCCCTGTGGAATTGCCTGGAGTGAGAAGGGGGTCTGCGGCAGCCAGTTGCCTGAGGCCAGCGCAGCGCTGACGCGTGATCGCCTGAGGCAGCGCTTTCCGAACGGCCATGAGACACAGGTACTGCCGCCGGCCATCGACGCTGCCGTGCAGGCCGTGCAGCGTTTGCTGGCCGGCGAGACGACCGACCATGAGGAGCTGCTGCTGGTACAGCTCGATGACAGCGCTGTGCCAGACTTTCATCGACAGGTGCTGGCCTTGACGCGGCAGATTCCGGTCGGCCAGACGCTCACCTATGGCGAGATTGCCGCCCGCTTGGGGCAAACCGGTGCGGCGCGTGCGGTCGGGCAGGCCGAAGGGCAGAACCCGTTCGCACCCATCGTGCCCTGCCATCGGGTGCTGGCTGCCGGCGCCGGGCAGGGTGGGTTCTCGGCCCACGGCGGTCTGGCGAGCAAGCAGCGCTTGCTCTTGATTGAGGCCCGCGCGCGGGGTCAATGGGCGGCCGAACAGTCTTTGCTGTTCGAACCATAAAGCCGCGTCGGCGGCCGTAAAATCGCAGCCCACTCTCTCATGGTCAGGCCTTGCTGATGTCGTTTGCCACGCTGGGCCTGTCGCCCGCTCTCGTTCGTGCCGTTCGCGACCAGGGCTACCACGCTCCCACGCCGATCCAGGCTGCGGCCATTCCGGTGATCCTGGCCGGACAGGATGTGCTGGGCCTGGCTCAGACCGGCTCCGGCAAGACGGCAGCCTATGGCCTGCCCTTGCTGCAGCGGGTGCGCGCGCCCCAGGGCGGGACTCGTTCGGTACAGGCTTTGCTCTTACTGCCCACGCGCGAGCTGGTGGCGCAGGTGGGCGGCGTACTCAGCGAGTTCGCGCAGGCATTGCCCGTTCGCTTGAAGATTGCCCAGGCCTTTGGCGGCGTGTCGATCAACCCGCAGATGATGGCCTTGCGCGGCGGCTGCGACATCATGGTTGCCACTCCGGGTCGCTTGCTCGACCTGATCGACCATAACGCGCTGGACCTGCGCAGCGTGGAAATGCTGGTGCTCGACGAGGCAGACCGCCTCTTGGACCTCGGCTTCGCCGAGGAGCTGCAGCGCATCCTGGCCCTGCTGCCGGCACGTCGTCAGAGTTTGTTTTTCTCCGCCACCTTCCCCAAGGCCGTGCAAGGCCTGGCCGAAGGCTTGCTGCACGAACCGCAGCGCATCGAGATCGCGCCCGAACCGCAACGCAGCGCTGCCATCGTGCAGCGGGCCATCCGCGTTGACGAAAGTCGCCGCACGCCCTTGCTGCGCCATCTGCTGCAGACCGAGGCGGGCTGGAGCCGGGCGCTGGTGTTCGTGGCCACCCGCTATGCCACCGAGCATGTCTCGGACAAGCTCTGGGCCCACGGCCTCAAGGCGGCCGCCCTGCACGGCGAGCTGAGTCAGGGCGCGCGCAGCCAGGTGCTGGCGGCGCTGCGCAGCGGCGAGATCCAGGTGTTGGTGGCCACCGATGTGGCCGCGCGCGGCCTGGACATCGCCGAGCTGCCGGTGGTGGTCAACTACGACCTGCCACGTTCACCCGCTGACTACACCCACCGCATCGGTCGCACCGGCCGTGCCGGCGAGACCGGCCTGGCGGTGAGTTTCGTGCCTGCGAGTGCTGAGGCCCATTTCCGCCTGATCGAGAAACGGCAGGGCCAGCGCGTGGTCCGCGAAGAGGTGGCAGGTTTTGCCGCCAGCCCCTTGAGCGAGACTCAAGAGCTGGCTCTGAGCCAGAACGGCGGCATCAAGGGCCGGCGCAAGAGCAAGAAGGACAAGCTGCGTGAAGCGGCGGCACTGGCCGCAGAGCAGGCCGAGTCAGGCGCTCAGCGGTAGCGCGACCACAGCAGATTGGCGCTGTTGGCCGCGGCCGGCGTGACCGCGCTCTCGCCCGGTTTGAAGGTGGAGGGGAGGTTGCTCAGATCGATCTTGGTGCTGGCGCCGATGATGCTGTTGCCGGCGTTGCTTCCGGTGCGGGCGGCCGAGATATAGCCGTGCACCGTGGTGCTGCCGCCGGTTTCCAGGATGTCACCGGCCAGCACATCGCCGTAAACATGGATGGAGGCGCTGAGCTTGATCTTGCCACCGCTGTAGCTGCTGCCGACCAGCCCTCCGGCACCGAAGGCAATATTGCCGGCGCCCACGGTCAGCAGCGTGCTGCTGCCGGCTTTGCAGAAGTTCTTGGGTGCGAGATTGGGGAAACTGCTGTTGGTGCAGAGCTGGCTGTAGCCGGCGTAGTTGGCTGCGTAGCTGACGTTGTCGCCCCCAGTTTCAACGTTGCCTGTCGCGACCCAGCTGTTGTAGTACGTGCCCGAGCCGGCCATGAAATCGCCCTTGAACCAAACGATGCCAGGCGCCATGGTGGTGCCCGCCAATGTCCATTTGCCGGCGCTGTAGCTGAAGCAACTGTTCTCTGGGCTGTTGCCATTGCAGATTTTGGCCGGGCAAGAGGCCACGCTGTAGCTTTTGCCGCTGCAGACATAGTCCTGATTGCTGCCGCTTCCCACCAAAAAATACACGCCGTCGGGGATGCTGCTGACGTTCTTGATCGTGACCTTGGTGTCACTTCCAACACGTTCAAACGCGTAGTTAGCACTGCTTTGGTAAGCATAGGCATCGAATGACGGCAAGCTGATCGTGCCCGCCGTAAGTGCCGTGATGGCCACATTGAGGCCAGCCACCCGGCTGAGCTTCACGTCGCTGTTCCAGGCCGGTACGTTCAAGCTTCCGCCATAGTTTCCCGCATTGACCTTGCCGGCACTTGATTCGCTGTAGTTGCCTTGAACCTGTGCCGAGCCACTGATCTCGGAATTGACCGCCGTGACATTCCCGCGGGTCTTGAGGGTGGCAATCAAGGCCCCATTGCCCAGACTGACATTGCCGATGGCTGACAAATCGGTGACGCTGTTGTCGAGCAGGCTGACCGTCCCGTTGCTCTTGAGACTGCCCACGCTGACGCCACCCGTCAGCGCGACATTCCCCATGGCCTGGACACTGCTGTAGCTGCCGCTGCCGCTCAGCGCAATATTGCCTTCAGAGAACAAGGTGGCAATGCTGGTGGCGCCGCCCAGGCTGATGTCGCCCGAGGCGTAAAGGTTGGAAATGCCGTTCAGGCTGCCGGCGCCAGTCACCTTGCCATCGACGACGATCTTGGTTTTGGCGTCTCCAAGCACATTCAGGTCACCGCTGATATCGAGATTGCCTTTGATACTGACTGCGGCACCGCGCCCCCCCGTGCCGCCGCCGCCAGGGCTGCCCTTGGCGCAGAAGGTGGCCGCCAGCAAGGCGTTGGCGCCGCCACTGCTGCCGGTGATGTTGAAGCCGACGCGGGTGCCGCCGCCGCAGTTGACGCTGTCGGCGGCCAGCACATCGGTGACCGTGGCCGAGATGCCGCTCACGCCGGCGAAGCTGACCGTCTGGTTGGCGCTCAGCTTGGCTGCATCCGTTGCACCGAGTTGGAATAGATACTGGCGCACCGCCTCGGTGCCGCTCCAGGCCTTCAGCTGTGCCTGGGTCAGCGCGTGGACGGTGACCGACTGCACCTGCAGGCTGCGCACATAGTAGATGCCACCGAACACCATCGCACCCAGCGACAAGCCGCTCAGCAGCATGAAGAGCACCGAGGACACGCCGCGTTGCGAGCGCCCGGAGCGCAGGCAAGTGGAACCTGATTGCTTGGAAAAGGGGCGGGAGGCCATGGTGTTTGAGCTTCAAGAAATCAGATTGGCCAGGCAGCTGGTGTAGGTGTTGCTGCTGCCGCTGACGCTGGAGCTGTAGTTCAGGGTCACGCTGACCGAGGCGGCCGGCGCTGTCAGCTTGCTGATGGTCTCGGGCACGGCGCCATAGGGCCAGCAATTGCTGGCATTGCGGGCACTGAGGGCGATGGCTTTGCTCATCACCTGGCCTTCGACCAGGGCCCGGCTGGTCCAGCTGATGGTCTTCCAGTTGCTGGCCAAGGGGTGGCAGTTGGTGCTGGACTGCAGCAGATAGAAGGCCTTGCTGCCGCTGTCGGACAGCAGGGCTGTGCAGGTGTAGGCGCTGCTGTTGGCGCTCAGATTGGGGTTCTGCACCCAGACAATGGCATTGCCGCTTTGGGCCGCGCTGCTCAGGTTGACGACGCTGCCGTTCAGCCGACCGGTGCTGGTGTTGAGCACCGCGCTGCTGATCAGCAGCAGATGGCTGCCGCTGCTGGGGCCGGCAATGCCGTAGCCTGCACCTTGCAGCGCGATCTGCGCGCTCAGCAGCCCGGTGGCGAGCTGGCCGTCCTGGATGGAATTGCGCACCAGTCCGCCGTCGCCGTAAAGGCTTTGCGTGGTGCTGCGGTACAGGGCCAGCGCGCCGAGTACGGCGATCAGCGAGATCACCATGCCGACCATCAGGCTGATCAGGCTCACTCCGGTCTGGTGAAAAGAGCCGGGCTTGGAGATCGAGGCATGGCCAAAAAACGGTGCAGAAGCAGACACGGTCGGCCTCAGTTGCTGACGGTCAGGACGCCGGGGCCGAACAGGGTTTCGGCGTCGGCGGCGTACTTCACCACCGGCAGGCTGGCGGATTTGGCCACACCGTTGAGGGTCACGGTCACGGCAGCGATCGTGCAAGTCTTCTGGACGCCCGTCACTTGTAAATTGGTGCCCAGAGTCAGATTGCTGCTGACCGTGCTGGCACCCGCAGCAGGGCAGCCATTGGCCACGCCAGCGTTCTGCAGGTCGGCGCGAATGCCCTGTATGGCCAGGCTCTGGCCCTTCTGATACTTCTGAGCCACCATGGCGCGGCCCAGGGCGTAGACGAGCCCCAGGCCGATCACGCCGAGCAGGACCATGGCGATCAGCGCCTCGACCAAGGCATCTCCGCGTTGGCCCGCGAGTGGGCGCCGGCGTTGCGCCTCAGTTGAGCGTGCCACTGCTGGTCTCCGTGCCTTTGCTGACTTCGAAACTGAGCGCAGTTCCGCAAACCGTGGCGCCCACCGTGGCGGCCACCGGCGAGCCGCTGCTGTCCAGGGCCACGCACTGGCGCGTGGCGTTGTTCAGCTTGATGCTGGCGGGCGGGGTCGAGGTCCAACTGACCGCGCTGCAATCGAGCGCGGCCGGGATGCCTTGACGCACGCAAAGCTGGCCCGGCACGGCCACCAGCACGGCTGCTGCCGTCGCACTGCTGGCCGATGGATTGCGCAAGGCAAGGGCCTTAAGCTGGCTCATGCCCTGCATGAGCAGGGTCTGGGTCTGTCGCACCGAGGCCTGGCTGCCCCAGGACGAGGTGAAGGGCGCTGCGGCCAGGGCCAGCATCATCATGATGGCCACCGTGACCATCATCTCGATCAGCGAGACGCCGCTCTGAGCACCAGGGAAGAACGGGTGCAGCTTCATCACCAGCTCGTGAATCCGCAGCTGCTGCTGGCCGTCCGCGTGTTGCTGTTGTTGAGCGTCAGCACGCAGCCGGCCAAGCTGCTCTTGCCGGTGGCCGTCAAGGTGTAGCTGCTGGTGGTGCTGACCAGGGTGTAGTTGAAATAGCTCGACTGCGTGGGCGCCCAGGCCGGGAAGGTCGTCGTGCTGGCCACGGTGCCGGCTGCGTTGACCGGGTAGACCAACTGCAGTTGGTATCGATTCTCCATATTGAGAGCCAGGGCAGCGAGGTCGGCGCTGGCGCTCTTGGCTCGGCTCTTGTTCACAAAGCTGGTGTAGGAGGGCAGGGCGATGGCGGCAAGGACCCCGAGTACTACCACAGTGATCATCAACTCGATCAGGGTGAAGCCTGGCGCGCGCTTCGGGCCGTGGCGATGCGGCTTTTTCTGCGATGGGAGCAGGGCCGGACGTGCGGAAACGAGCGCTGAACTGTTCAAGTGGAGTCCTTGCCGGCCCGGGGCCGAAAGCAGTGATGAGCTGAAAACACTAAAACCAACTAAATACCAATTCTACAGACTGGTATTCATTTGGATCTGCGATGTTTATCACGCTCAAGGCGCACATGAACAGGGCTCGGCCGCATGTCGCACGCCACCCGTTTCTTATAACGGATCCGCTCAGACTTGGGTACCCGAGGCTCCGGCGGCAAGGCCAAGTCCGTGTGGCAAAGCTGACAGGACGAGCCAGCGCGTCCGAAACGTCGCCCGGGCCAGCAACACCCCGTCGCTGGCTGCGCGCTTTTCAGCTCAGCTCAGCTCAGCTCAGCTCAGCTCAACCCAGACCGGTGCATGGTCGCTCGGCCGTTCATTCTTGCGGGGCGCACGGTCGATGCTGCAGGCGGTAACCTGGCTGCGCAGCGCGGCGCTGACCAGAATGTGGTCGATGCGCAAGCCTTGGTTCTTGCGGAAAGCCAGGTTGCGGTAATCCCACCAGCTCCAGCTTTTGGGCGCCTGCTCGAACAGGCGGAAGGCGTCCACCATCTGCAGGTCCAGCAGGCCCTGGAAGTGCGCGCGCTCTTCGGGCGTGCAGTGGATCTGGCCGGCCCATGCCACCGGATCGTAGACGTCGCGGTCCTCGGGGGCGATGTTGTAGTCACCCATGAGCACCAGCTTCGGGTGGCGCTGTAGTTCATCAGCGACGAAGCGGCGCAGAGCTTCCAGCCAGGCCATCTTGTAGACAAACTTCTCGCTGTCGGGTGCCTGCCCGTTGGGGAAATAGGCGCCGATGCAGCGCACACCGTCGACCGTCCCGGTGATGACTCGAGCCTGAGGGTCCTCAAAGCCGGGCAGGTTCTTCACCACGTCCAGCGCCGGGCTGCGGCTGATCAAGGCCACGCCGTTGTACGTTTTCTGGCCGAACCATTGCACTTGATAGCCAGCCGCTTCGATCTCCGCGAACGGGAACTTGTCATCGGTCAGCTTGGTCTCTTGCAGCACCAAGGCTTCGACCGGGTTGGCGGCCAGCCAGTCCAGCACCTGAGGCAGGCGCACGGCCAGGGAGTTGACATTCCAGGTGACGAGTTTCAAGGCAATCCTCAGTGACGGTTTCGATGTGAGTTCTGACCCGGGGCCGCGCAACACGGACAAACACCCGTGGGCAAGAACTCAGAAGAGGGCGTCTGGTGGACAGCCGCCACTGCGGCCGCACCAGAGCAAGGCGCCATCCTACAAGGGTCCGTCAGCGAAGGGCCCCACTGCGAAGCCAGCAGGGCAAGGCAGGCCGTGCCGGCCCGTTAGAGCGCGTCTTGTGCAGCGTTGTCGCGCACCCGCGCTGGAGGCAATAGCAGGCTGAATCGGCTGCCCTTGCCAACTTCGCTGAAGACCTGCAACTCGCCGCCATGGCGCTGCATCACATGCTTGACGATGGACAAGCCCAGCCCGGTGCCACCGGTGTCGCGCGAGCGACTGCCGTCGACGCGATAGAAGCGTTCGGTCAAGCGCGGCCAATGTTCCTTGGCAATGCCGGGGCCGCTGTCCTGCACACAGATCTGGCCGCCGCCTTCGGGCAGGCGGCGCCAGCTCAGTTCGATGTCACCGCCCTCCGGCGTGTAGCGGACCGCATTGCTGAGGAGATTGCTGATGGCACTGAGCAGCTCGGCCTCAATGCCGGCCAGTTGAATTGACATGTCAGCTTCAACTTTGATGCGATGGCGCCCCCCTGACAAGGCATTGGCATCGGCCTCCACTCGCTTGAGCAGCGGCGCCAGCTCCAGCCAGCGGTCGGCTCCGGGGCGCGGGCTGCCTTCCAACTGGGCCAGGGTCAGCAAGTCGCTGACCAAACCCAGCATGCGCTCGGTTTGATGGCCCATCAAAACCAGCACGCGCCGCCGTTCGGCCTCACTCAGGGGCAGCGAGCTCATGGTCTCGATGAAGCCGCTGAGTACGGTCAGTGGCGTGCGAATTTCGTGCGAGACATTGGCCACAAAATCGCGCCGCATGGACTCGGCGCGTTCGCGCTCGGTCACGTCCTGAGTCAGCACCAGGCGCAAGCCTTCGCCGTAGGGCCGCACGATCACCGACAAGGTGCCGGGGCCGCGACTGCTGGCCAGCAGCAAGGGCTCGTTGAAACGGCCTGCCTGTAAGTAGCTGACGAAGCTCGGATAGCGAACCAGGTTGGTGATGCGTTGCTGCAGATCGCGCTGGGGGTCGAGCGAGAAATGGTCAGCCGCCATGCGGTTGCACCAGGTCATGTGGTCGTGCGCGTCCAGCATCAGCACGCCATTGGGCGAAGCTTCGATGGCCGAGAGAAACTGCTGCAGTTGCAGCTTTTCCTGGGCGATCGCCCGGTCGCGCTTGCGCAGCGCCCGTTCGATCAAATAGGCCAAGTCCCCCCAGTAGCCACTGCCGCGCGGCGCCTCGCCTGGATGCTTCTCGCGCAGCCACTGCATCAGGCGGCGGATGCGCAAGGTGTCGATCAGCAGCAGGGCCACCACCGCGGCCAACACACCGAACCATTCGCCGATCTGGCTGTAGCCGACCAAGGTACCGAGGGCACGGCCGACCAAGTCACCGGCGATCACGATCAGGCCCACCAGGGCCAGGCGGGGCAGAAAACCGATGACGGTCATGAAGCTCCCTGGCTCAGACGGAAACGGGCTGGGCTTGTTGCGAGAGCCGGTAGCCGGCACCGCGCACGGTTTCGATCATGCGGGCGCATTGCACGCGCTCCAGGGCCTCACGCAAGCGCTTGACATGCACGTCGACGGTGCGCTCTTCGATGAAGACATGGTCGCCCCAGACCCGGTCGAGCAGCTGCGAACGGCTGTGGACTCGTTCGGGGTGGCTCATGAAGAAGTGCAGCAGGCGGAACTCGGTCGGGCCCAGCTTGACTTCGGCGCCTTCACGGCTGACGCGGCGCGTGCCTGGATCCAGGCTCAGGCCTGCGATCACCACCACCGAATCGAGCGCCTCAGGCGCCTTGCGGCGCAGCACTGCACGGATGCGCGCCAGCAGTTCGTTGGTGGAGAAGGGCTTGGTCAGGTAGTCATCGGCACCAGCGTCCAGACCCGAGACCTTGTCGGTCTCCTCGGCGCGGGCGGTCAGCATGATGATGGGCAGGTCCTTGGTGCGCTGTTGGCCGCGCCATTGGCGGGCCAGGGCCAGGCCGCTCTGGCCCGGCAGCATCCAGTCCAGAACGACCAGATCGGGCAGCACCCGGTCCACTTCGTATTGAGCCTGGTCTGCGCTGCTGGCCAGGGTCACTTCAAACCCGGAGTGGCGCAAATTGATGGAGATAAGTTCGGCGATGGCCGACTCGTCCTCGACGACAAGAATCCTCGACATGCTGTGCTTCTTCTCTATGGAGTTCAGTCTTTCAAGGCCACGGATTCAATCTGATCCAGCGGGTTGTGCCGGATGTCCGTGCCCTTGACGATGTAGATGATTTGCTCGGCCAGGTTCTTGGCGTGGTCACCGACGCGCTCGATGGCCTTGGCCACGAACACCAGGTCGATGGAGGCCGAGATGGTGCGCGGGTCTTCCATCATGTAGGTGATGAGCTTGCGCATCAGGCCGTCGAACTCTTGGTCGATCTGATTGTCCTGCTTGATCACTTCGAGGGCTTGCACGGTGTCCAGGCGCGCAAAAGCGTCGAGCGCCTTGCGCAGCGAGGCCGTGGCCAGCTCGGCTTCGAAGGAGATGTCACCGACCGGCAGGCGCAGGCGGCTGAACACACCCGTATTGATCAGGCGGTGCACGGTGCGGGCGATGCGGGCCGCCTCGTCGCCGACGCGCTCGAGGTTGCCGATGGTCTTGGAGATGGCGATCAGCAGGCGCAGATCGCGGGCCGTCGGTTGACGCAGGGCGATGATGGCCGAGAGGTCTTGGTCGATCTCGACTTCCATCTGGTTGACCCGTTCTTCGGCCACCAGCACGCGCGATGCCGCTTCGCCGTCGAAGGAGGTCAGCGCCGACACGGCCAGCTCGACCTGCGATTCCACCAGGCCGCCCATTTCCAGCACGCGGGTCGAGATACCGCTCAGTTCCAGATCGAACTGGCTCGACAGATGTTTGTCACCCATGACTTCTACCTTTGCGAAATTGAATCAATCGTTGCAGTCTAACGAGGCGCTCATGCGGGGTGGCGCGGGGCCACCCTGAGCATCAGCCGAAGCGGCCGGTGATGTAGTCCTCGGTCTCCTTGCGCTTGGGCTTCATGAACACATCGCGCGTGGCGCCGTATTCGACCAGCTCGCCCAGGTACATATAGGCCACGAAATCCGACACACGTGCGGCTTGCTGCATGCTGTGGGTGACGATGACGATGGTGTACTTGCTCTTGAGCTCCTGCAGCAGCTCTTCGATCTTGGCTGTGGCGATCGGGTCCAGGGCCGAGCAGGGCTCGTCCAGCAGCAGGACTTCCGGTTCCAGGGCAATCGCACGAGCGATCACCAGACGTTGCTGCTGGCCGCCCGACAGGCTCAGGCCGCTGCTGTCCAGGCGGTCCTTGACTTCATTCCACAGTGCAGCCTGGCGCAGCGAGCGCTCGACCGCCTCGTCCAGCTGGGCGCGGTCCTTGACGCCCAGCAAGCGCAGGCCGTAAGCCACGTTCTCGTAGATGGACTTGGGGAAAGGATTGGGCTTCTGGAACACCATGCCGACGCGGCGACGCAGCTGCGCCACATTGACGCTGCGGTCGAAGATGTTCTTGTTGTCCAGATGGATCTCGCCTTCGATGCGGCAGCCGTCGACCAGGTCGTTCATGCGGTTGAAGCAGCGCAGCAGGGTCGACTTGCCGCAGCCGCTGGGGCCGATGAAGGCCACCACATGGCCGCGCGGGATATTCAGCGACACCTTGTGCAGGGCCTGCTTGGCACCGTAGAACAGGTTCAGTTCCTTGACCGACAGGGCCACGTCCAGCTCGTCCAGGGGCTTGAGCGGCACTGCCGACTCGGGCACGGCGGTGGAAATCTTAAGCTTGGGCAATTCGGCGCTAGTTGCGAGGGAGCTCATGAATGTCTCTCCAGATCAAAAGTGGGTAGGGGCGGGCACGGAGGTCTGAAATCAGACCGAGTCCAGCTCTTTGAATTTTTCACGCAGACGGTTGCGCATACGAATGGCCGTCAGGTTCAAGCCGATGATCACGATCACCAGCAGCATGGCGGTGGCGTAGACCAAGGGACGAGCCGCTTCCACGTTGGGGCTCTGGAAGCCCACGTCGTAGATGTGGAAGCCCAGGTGCATGAACTTGCGTTCCAGGTGCAGGAAGGGGAAGAAGCTATCCAGCGGCAGGGCCGGCGCCAGCTTGACCACACCCACCAGCATCAGCGGTGCCACCTCGCCGGCGGCGCGCGCCACGGCCAGAATCAAGCCGGTCATCATGGCCGGGCTGGCAATCGGCAAGACCGTGCGCCACAGGGTTTCGGCCTTGGTTGCACCCAGAGCCAGGCTGCCTTCGCGCACCGAGCGCGGCACGCGGGCCAAGCCTTCTTCGGTCGCCACAATCACCACCGGCAAGGTCAGCAGGGCCAGGGTCAGAGCCGACCACAAGATGCCGGGGCTGCCGAATGTGGGCGAGGGCAGGGCTTCGGGGAAGAACAGGCGGTCGATATTTCCGCCCAGGAAGTAAACGAAGAAGCCCAGACCGAACACGCCGTAGACGATTGAAGGCACGCCGGCCAGGTTGTTCACCGAGATGCGGATGATGCGGATCAGCGGACCCTGTTTGGCGTACTCGCGCATATAGATGCCGGCCATGATGCCCAGCGGCGTCACGATCACGGCCATCAACAGCACCATCATCACCGTGCCGAAGATGGCCGGGAAGATGCCGCCTTCGGTGTTGGCTTCGCGCGGGTCGTCCCAGATGAACTCGCCCAGCTTCTTGGCATAGTGGCCAATCTTGTCGAACAGGCCCATGGTGTTGGCGCGGTAGACGTCGGCCACCTGGGCCAAGCTCACCTCGACCTCGCGGCCATCGGCCACGCGGCCGACAAAGCTGTCGCGGCCGATCTGCTTGCGCAGCGCATCCGTCTTTTCCTGCAGGCTGGCGAAGGTCTTGTTCAGCGCCTCGCGCTGCACCTCCATGGCGGCCTTGCTGCTGTCGCTGAGCTTGCCTTCCAGCTGCAGGCTGCGTTCTTGCAGGCGCAGGCGTTCCAGTTCGAAATTGACGCGGCCGATTTCCTTCTTCTCGACCGCATGGATTTCATTGAACAGCTGCTGAGCGCGCACGGCGCGCTGCTGCAGCTCGGGCCAAGCGGCCTCGCCGCTGGCCACGATCTGGCCGTCCTGCTTGACCGACACCAGGTGGCCGTAGAAATTGCCCCATTCGCGGCGCTCCACGGTCACCACATCTTCGGGCAGCGTCTGCTCACCCAGCAAGGGCAGGGGGAACCAACGGAAGTCCACGCCCGAGACATCGCGGTTGCCCAACTTGATGAGCACACGGTCAGTGAAGGTGTCGTTGCCCGGGATCACGAAGCCCGCTTCGCGCAGGCGGCGCACGGCCACTTCCTCGCGCTCACGGATTTCGCCGATCAGGCCGATGGTTGTGCCATCACGTTCCTTGTAGGTGGTCTCGATGACCGCCTTGGGCCAGAAATGGCCGAGGCCACGCAGGGCCGTCAGGGCCATCACGCCGGCCACAGCCAGCACGGACACTGCCACGGCGCCGGCGGTGAGCCAGATCCAGGGCGAGCCGCTTTTGAACCAGTCTTTCATGATTGATCGTGCTCCGTCAGATGGTGCTGTACTTCTCGCGCAGACGCTGGCGAATCAGCTCGGCGAGGGTGTTGACGAGGAAGGTGAAGGCGAACAACACCAGGGCGGACAAGAAGAGCAGGCGGTAATGGGTTTCACCGACGCCTGCTTCGGGCATTTCGACACCGATATTGGCGGACAAGGTACGGAAGCCCGAGAACATGCTGAAGTCCATCACGGCGGTGTTGCCAGTGGCCATCAGCACGATCATGGTTTCGCCGACCGCGCGGCCCAGGCCGATCATCACGGCCGAGAAAATGCCGGGGCTGGCGGTCAGCAGCACGACACCCATCATGGTCTGCCAAGGCGTGGCACCCAGGGCCAGCGAACCCGAGGTCAGGGATTTGGGCACGCTGAAGATGGCGTCTTCGGCAATCGAGAAGATGGTCGGCGTGACGGCAAAGCCCATGGCGATGCCGACCACCAGCGAGTTGCGCTGCTCGAAGCTGATGCCGGCGGTGTTCGACAGCCAGTGCGGCAGGTCACCGCCAAAGAAGGCGGCTTCAAGCGGATGACCGAGCTGGAAGAAGCCCCAGATCACCACCACCACGATCGGCATCAGCAGGGCGGCTTCCCAACCCAGGCCCACGCGTTCGACCAAGCCGCGCGGCATCAGATGCCAGATGTAAGAGGCGACGACCATGGCCAGCGGCAACATCAGCAAGCTCATCAAGACGCCGGCCAGATTGTTCTCGACCAGGGGCGCCAGCCACAGGCCGGCCAAGAAACCCAGCACCACGGTCGGCAGGGCGGCCATCACCTCGATGGTCGGCTTGACGATCTCGCGCATGCGCTGGGTCATGAAATAGGCGGTGAAGATCGCGCCCAGGATGGCCAGAGGCATGGCCACCATCATGGCGTAGGTGGCAGCCTTGATGGTGCCGTAGGTCAGCGGCGCAAGGCTGAACTTGGGCTCGAAGTCGGCATTCGAGGCCGAGCTTTGCCAGACATAGTCAGGCTCTTCGTAGCTTTCGTACCAGACCTTGCTCCACAGGCTGCTGAAGGAAACTTCCGGGTAGTGGTTGTCCACCGCTGCGGTGTAGACGCGACCGGCCTGGTCTTGAGCCATATAGCCGTTGCCGCGCGGCGGCACGCCCAGCACGGTGAGCGGCTTGTCGCTGAGCTTTTCAACGAACAGCTGGCGCTGCGAGGTGGCGAAGTAGCTGCCCAAATTGCCGCTCGAGTCACCAACGATGAAGCCCTTGCGGAAGAACTCGGCGCTCATGGCCGTGATGCCAGCCGGCATGGACTTGAAGTCGCGGATTTGTTTGAGCGCGAAGTTTGTGCCCTCGGTGCGCACCGGGAACCACTGACTCAGGGCGCCCTTGTCGGTACCGACGATCAGCGAGAAGCCGCCGCTCAACATGGTCAGGGCTGTGACCTTCTGGTCGGCCGGCGCCAGGTCGATGGTCTCCAGCAGCACGGGGCTGGACTTGTTGCTGATGTTGAAGCGCGCCAGCTTGCGTTCGCCGTGCAGCACATAGAGTTCGCGCTGCTTGGATTCGATCAGCAGTTGGCGGATGCCGACCGGTGCCGAAGGGATTTCCGATTGCTGGACTTCACTCTTGGTTTCGCCCGTCATGGCGTTGGTGCTGACATTGACGGCCGACAGCAGCAGGCGGCCGTCTTCGGTGACTGCTGCCAGGGTCGAGCCCTCTTCGCTCTGCTGAATGCCCAGCAGCTTGATGGGCTTGCCCTGCGGGTCAACGCTCACCGGAGCCTCGCCGACCGGGTACTCCAGGGCGGGCGTGATGACGCGCTTGTTGTTGGGGAAGCTGACCGCAAAGCTCTGCTTGACCAGGATGACGCGGCCGTCCGACAGGCCAAAGCCCTGAGCGAAGCTGCGGCGCTCGCCGATGTCGGCGCTGGTGATGGTGGCGCCTGCGGGCACCGGCACCTGGGTCTGGGCAATTTGCTCGCCGGTGGCGAATTTAAAGAAGGTGATGGCACCGCCAGCCCCGACGCGCGAACCGATTTCGCGCTGCTCTTCGCCCGTCAAGGACAGGGTGGTCTGGGCGTCGCCGCCGGGGGTGGCGAACTGCTGGCGATGTTCAACGCCAGGCGGCATGAACAAAGGCACCACGACACTGACCAGGTACACAAAAATGGCGGAAACCGCCACGATGACGCTCAGACCACCAAAGGTCATCAGTTTCTCGAACAGCTTGTCGGTCAACAGTCGCCGACTCATGGCGCGGTCGACGCTGATCGACGTTTGGGTTGGACTGGCTGTATTCATGGGTGGGAAATGTTCCGCGCTGACGTTATGAAAGGGTGGGCAGGACCGGCCTGCTCACCCTCTTCGCTCATGGGCTCTGGCATGAGCCCTTGGGTCTGAATCAGGACTGGGAGGCAGCCCGCAAAGCCTTGAAACGTTCGATCCGGTTCAGGGGCTTGCCACCCTTGATGCTGTCCTTGTTCATCACGTAGACCAGGGTCTCGCCCTTGGGGCCCACGCCGATGTCGGAGAAGCCGTAAGCCACTTCGCCGAAGGCCACGAAGTCCTTCATGTCCTTCAGATCGCCAAACACGTAGTAGCGGCCGTTCTTCAGCACTTCACCGTAGAACTCGGGTGCGCCGGCGAACTGGCCGCTCAGGGCCTTTTCACCGAGGCTGGGCTTGTTGCTCTTGACGTCGTCACCGGTGATGCCGAAGACGACGGTCGCGCCGCCTGGGCCTTCGCCGATCTTGGTTCGGGTCAGGGTGACTTCGCCGTGGCTCAAAAAGTCGCGGTAGTTCTTCAGGTCGCCGAAGGCGTGCACGCGGCCCGACTCCGGCAGGACGACATAGAACTCCTTGATCAGTTCGACCACCGGTGCCGGTGCGGCCACGGGAGCCGGAGCCGGTGCGGCAGCGGTCACCACAGGGGCAGGTGCGGCCACCGGAGCGGCGGGCGTGGCCACCGGTTGGGTGCTGGCGCAGGCCGTCAGGCCCAGGACGGCAACGGCCAGGGCCGCGTTCAGTGCAGATGTCTTCATGGCTTGTGTTCCTCAGTCGCTCGGTCACGGCCGCTGCCACCCGAAGGTGGCGGCGGCCACGCTGCTTACTTGCTGATTTCGCCCAGGAAACGGGCAGCCATGGCGGCCGGCACAGGCACGAAACCGTCCTTGATGGTCACTTCCTGGCCTTGCTTGGACAGCACCATCTTGAAGAACTCGCGCTCCAGCGGGTTCAGCGGCTGGTTGGGCTTCTTGTTCACGTAGACGTACAGCACGCGAGCCAGCGGGTAGGTGCCGTCGATGGCGTGCTTGGCATCGGGTTCAACGAAAGGCTCACCGGCCTTCTTCGACAGCGGCAGGGCACGCACGCCCGAGGTCTTGTAGCCAATGCCCGAGTAGCCCAGCGCATTGATCTGGGTCGACACGCTCTGCACCACCGAAGCCGAACCTGGCTGCTCGGCCACATTGCGCTTGAAGTCGCCCTTGCACAGGCCCACGTCCTTGAAGAAGCCGTAGGTGCCCGAGACCGAGTTGCGGCCGTACATGGCGATGTCACGGCTGGCCCACTCACCGGTCAGGCCGACTTGGCCCCACTTGGTGAAGTCGGATGCGCCGCCGCACTTGCGGCTGACCGACAGGATGGCGTCCAAGTCGGTGATGGTCATGCCCTTGATCGGGTTGTCCTTGTTGACGTAAACAGCCAGGGCGTCGATGGCCACGCCGACAGCGGTGGGCTTGTAGCCATGCTTCTTCTCGAAGCCTTCGACTTCACGGGCAGTCATCAGACGGCTCATGGGGCCGAAGTTGGCCGCACCTTCGGTCAGTGCCGGCGGCGCCGTGGAGGAGCCCGCACCTTGGATCTGGATGTTGACGTTGGGGTAGGCGCGCTTGAACTCTTCGGCCCACAGCGTCATCAGATTGTTCAGGGTGTCGGAGCCAACGCTGGTGAAGTTGCCAGACACGCCCGAAGCCTTCTGATACGCCGGCAGCGCCGGGTCAACCTTGACAGTCTGGGCCGAAGCGGCGGTCGCAACAATCATCAAGCCTGCAATGTGCAGGGCAGCGGCAAGGCGAGAAGGGGTCATTCGTCAACTCCAGTGATTAGATGGGATGTGCTCTTTCAGCAGCCCGGATGCTAAACAGCAGTCGTGACAGAGATATGACGGAATTTGACAGAAGTCGATGCTGTAGAAAAATTTCATCCGTCATATGACAAGTCCGAGACTGTCATATGACTGTGAAATATAGGCCAATCAGGCCGAGGCGGGGCAGAAAATGCGGGCAATTGAGCGCTGAAGCACTCTTGAGGCGCGCGCGAGACAGCGGCGGTCCACCTCGCCAAAACGTTCTGAGGGTGCTGCCTCCCTAGAGATGACACCGCACCACGAACCCCAAGCGCACCGGCCGGCGGGTCAAGTAATGGCCGGCGTGTCGCTTGTCAAAAATGCAAGGCCGCCATACCGCCAAGGCCGAAGCCCAACAGGCCCAAGGCGACGGTGGCCCATTCCATCCAGCGCTTCTTGGTCAACAAAGCGATGGCAGCCAGGGCGATTGACACCTGCAGCGCCGTGGTCGCTTGCGCCCAGCGGTGGTGCAGATGCATCTGCTCGGCACTCTTTTCATCGAAGGCTTGTGACTCCTTGTCCAAGGCCTCGGCCTTGTCGCGGATGCCGCCTTTCTCCTCCTTGTAGCGCTCCACTTCCTTCTGGTAGCCCGCCCGCTTGTCCTCGGGCACCAGGGCCAGAGCCAGTTCAGCCATGTTCTGCTTGTTGCTCTTGGATTGGTAGAGCGACCACTGATTGGCGGCTTCGGTCTTTTTGATGGCCGCGTCGTTCTTGTACAGACCGGCATTGGCCTGAGTCGCGCCGCCCATATAAGAGAACATCGCGCCCACCGTGGCCAGAATGGCCGTGATCACGGCCAACTGCCCGGCCAAGCCTTTGGGGTCGGCGTGGGCAGCGTGTTCAATCTCATGGTCGTGCGGGCCGTGCACATGGAACCCGTGTCCAGACATGGTGGCTTCAATCCTCTCTAGATTTCAGTTTTGGAACGTTCAGACCGCAGCGCGACGCTCGTAGCGCGCAAAGTCGAAGCGCCAGCCGTTCTTGTCGCTGTGCTGGCTTTCCCGCCGGGTCTCGGCAAAGTCGGCCGCAGGCACGGCCGGGAACCAACTGTCGGCGTCGGCAAAGTCTGCATCGACCTCGGTCAGCTCCAAGACATCGGCGTGGGCCATGGCCTCGGTGTAAATTTGGGCGCCACCGATCACGCAGACCTGGGGCAGACCGGCGCAAGCCAGCAAGGCACTTTGCAAATCGGTGAACACCTCGGCGCCATTCAACATCAGACCCGGCTGGCGTGACAGGACGATATTGCGCCGGCCGGGCAAAGGGCGAAAGCGCTCGGGCAGGGAATCCCAGGTCTTGCGGCCCATCAGCACAGGCTGACCCTGAGTCAGGGCCTTGAAGTGGGCCATGTCCTCGGGCAAGTGCCAGAGCAGGCCGTTGTCGCGACCGATCTCCCGACCGCGGCCAAGGGCGGCGACCAAGACCACGCGGGGCAGGGCAGCGGGGCTTGCCTGTTCGCCGCTCATACCGCCACCGGTGCCTTGATGGCTGGGTGCGGGTCGTAGCTTTCGAGCTCGAAGTCCTCCAGCTCGTAGCCGAAGATCGAGTCCGGCCGGCGCCGGATCTTCATCTGTGGGTAGGCGCGCGGTTCGCGGGCCAGCTGGGTCTGCACCTGCTCGAAGTGGTTGGCGTAAATGTGGCAATCACCGCCGGTCCAGACGAAGTCACCCAGATCCAGATCGCATTGCTGGGCCAGCATCTGGGTCAGCAGGGCATAGCTAGCAATATTGAAAGGCACGCCCAAAAAGATGTCGGCGCTGCGCTGGTAGAGCTGGCAAGACAGGCGGCCGCGCTCGCCCGGCGCTTGCGGCGGAGCGACATAGAACTGGAAAAACGCATGGCAAGGCATCAAGGCCATCTGGTCCAGCTCGGCCACATTCCAGGCGCTGACAATGATACGGCGCGAGTCTGGGTTGGCTTTCAGCTGCTGCACCACCTCGGCGATCTGGTCGATGTGACCGCCTCCGGCCTTGGGCCAGCTGCGCCACTGCACACCGTAGACGGGGCCCAGGCTGCCGTCTTCGCGCGCCCATTCATTCCAGATCGTGCAGCCACGCTCTTGCAGCCATTGCACATTGGAGTCGCCGCGCAGGAACCAGAGCAGTTCCAGGATGATGGATTTCAGATGCACCTTCTTGGTGGTGACCAGCGGGAAGCCCTGGCTCAGATCGAAACGCATCTGGTGGCCGAACACCGAGCGTGTGCCGGTGCCCGTGCGGTCGCCTTTGTGCACGCCATGCTCGAACACATGGCGCATGAAGTCTTCGTACTGGCGGGGCGCCGGGCCGTTATCGGCCGGTGCGCTGGAGGCGGAGCTGCTGGTGTTCATGGGCCGGGATTCTAGGGCTGCCGGATGTCTGTTCGGAGGGGCTGTCACAAGGGAGCTCCTTGCAAGCTGCGATGATGGCAACTTACGGTCGGCCCGTGCTGCCGTTCGTCCGAACTTCCCACCTGCTTGTTCTTCTTTCATTTTGTGGCCCTATGCTGATCAAACGCCTGCTCATCGCTCTGCTGGTTCTGGTGCTCCTGACCGTGGCTTACTTCTATGCCGCATTGAATTGGAGCTACTCCAGCGGCGAGCGGGCCGGCTGGATTCAGAAGCTGTCCAAGAAGGGCTGGGTCTGCAAGACCTGGGAAGGCGAGTTGGCCCTGGTGTCCATCCCAGGCAGCAGCTCGGTTGAAAAATTCCAATTCACCATCGCCAACGATGAAACCGCTGCGGCCCTGACCGAGGTCATGGGCAAGCGCGTCAACCTCCACTACGAAGAAAAAGTCGGCCTGCCCACCAGCTGTTTTGGCGAAACCCGCCACTATGTGACCAAGGTGACGATCGCTTCGGACATCTCGCTGTCTCCGGGCGTGGTGGTCCACACCAACCCCGGCAGCCCTGCAGCGCCCGCAGCTTCGGCTGCCACTCAGCCCTGAGCGGAAATCCCCTGGCCGCGCAGTGCAAGGCTGAGCTGCAGCCTGCAGGATTGCCCGCCAAATTGACCGCGTTTTGCTGTATCGCTGCGCCCGTGCCCAACCCTAGAATACGGAGCGTCACTCTGGCTTCATAGGCGTTTCTTGTCCCTATCTTCCGCATCGGTCTCGGCAGACGCCCACAGGCTCGCATTCAGAGAGGTCTGGCTGGCGCGTTTTGGGTCGATCAGCGAGGCCGCTTCTTTGGCCGAGCAGCACCTGGCCCAGGCCGCCGGCGATGAACGCTTGATCCTGCGAATGCGGTTGGTGCTGCTGCGTTTGGGTTCGCTCAATCCCGGCGCCAGCCAGCCTTACCGAGAGTTGGCCGCACGCATGCTGGCTCTGGGTGACCGACCCGGCAGCCTGATCGCGAGAAGCATCGCGCTGGCCGCTGAGACCTTCGGTGACGATATGGCTGCTGCGCTCGCAGCCTATGAGCAACTCAGCGACGAGATCCTCGCCCTGCAAGACCCGCTGGAACAGCATGCGGCCATGGGTCCCTCGCTGCTGCTTTACCAGGCCGCTGGCAATCTGGTGGGCTATATGCAGCAGGCCTGCCGCATGTTGCAACTGAGTCAAGAGATCGACCACAGCGGCATGCGGGCGGCGGCGCTGAACAATTTGGGCATTGCCTTTTTTTTGGCCGGCGATGAGCTGCAAGCCGCCCTCCATCTGGAGCAAGCCTTGGCCAGCAACGATCTGGGCGGCTGGGTCCGATTCAATGCCGTGACCACCCTCGCGGACATCTATGTCTCCGCCGGCGACTACGAGAAAGTCATGCCCTTGCTGCGCAAGTGGTCCTTTCCTGAAAAATCCGCCGAACTGGACGGGCCGAATCTCGACTACTTCCATGTGCTGGGCGCCGAGGTCTTTGCCTGTCTGGGCCAGGTTGACGAAGCACGCGCCTATCTCGACTTCCTAGCGGCACGGCCAGAGGCCCAGCGCAGCCACGATGTGCTCTGCTTTCTGGGGATGGCGCAGGCCATGGTTCACCAGGCCGCCGGGCGCGGCGCGGAGGCCGTGGCAGCCACCGACGAAGCGCTGAACCTGGTTCAAACCATGCCACGGAGTGAGCTGACCTTGGGGTCACGTTTTTGGTCCCGGACGGCCGAGCTGAGCAGCGCCCAGGGCAACTGGGAGCAGGCCTACCGCTTGATGCAACGCCATCGCCTGCTCGATCAGGCCAAGAAACGGGACATGGCTGCCGTGCGCAAGGTCGCGGCACAGTTCCAGACCGACGCCAGCACGCGCGCCATCGAGGCCGCGCAGCGCGACCGCCTGACGGGGCTGGGCAATCGTGAACGTCTGATCGCGGTTGGTGACAGCTGGATTGCGCGCGGGCTTGCGCCCAAAGTCGCCATGCTGAATGTGCAGCGCTTCAATGCGATCAACCAGGCACTTGGCCAAGACATCGGTGACGCCGTATTGCAGGCCGTTGGCGAACGCTTGAGCCAGGCCTGCATCCGCTTTGACCTGGCCTTAGCCGGCCGCGTCTACGCAGATCAGTTTGTCCTGGTGCTGGCCGGCGAAGCTGCCGACGTGGCTGGATTGCAGGCGCTGGCCTCGGACTTGTTTGCCACGCCGCTGCAGGTGGCCGGGCAATGGGTGGACATCAGCGCCGCCTGGGGGCTTTCTTACGGCCCGGTTCACGGCAACTCGATGCATCGCCTGATGAGCAATGCTGAGATCGCCTTGCACGAGGGCCGGCGCAGTGATGCCCTCTGGACGGTCTACGAACCCAGCCTGGTGCGGGCTGACCCTTTGCAGCTCTCCTTGATCTCCGAGCTCAAACGCGCGGCACAGGATGATGAGTTCACCCTGCTGGTACAGCCCAAATTCCGCCTCGCCGACAACGCCGTCACCAGCTTTGAGTCCTTGATCCGCTGGAACCACCCCAGCCGTGGGCAGGTGGCTCCGGTGGACTTCATCCCTTTTGCCGAAAGTACCGGCAATATCCGCGGCATCACCGAGTGGGTCTTGCGCCGGGCGATGCAGTTGTCAGCGCAGCTGCGCCGAGCGGGTTTGGTGTCCCAAATTGCCGTCAATGTCTCCGTGCACGATGTCGGTTCGGCCGCGTTCCCAGGCTTCTTGGCCGGGCTCTTGACAGCGACCGGCGCACAGGCCGAGGACATCCGCCTGGAGCTGACCGAGGGTGCCGTGATGAAAGACCCGGCCACCGTGATCGACCGCATGCGGGAGATCAACGCGCAAGGCTTCGAGTGGTCGGTCGATGATTTCGGCACGGGCCAGTCGTCCTTGGCCTATTTGCACATGCTGCCGGTGTCTGAGCTCAAGATCGACCGCAGCTTTGTCCGTGGCGCCGCCAGCTCCAGCACCACGCTGACCTTGCTCAAGGCCGCCATCGATCTGGGCCGAAATCTGGGCCTGTCCACGGTCGGCGAGGGTGCTGAGACCGAGGAGGAGTGGGCGCTGCTGCGCCAGCTCGGTTGCAGCATGGCCCAGGGCTGGTTCGGCGCCAGGCCGATGCCAGAGCAGGCGCTGATGCCCTGGCTTCAGGCCGGTGCGCAGCTGGCGCGCGGCTGAGCGCCGCCAGCAGGCTTCACTGGTCGAACTGCAGCGCCGCCAGGCGCGCATAGAGCCCGCCACGCGCGCTCAGCTCGGCGTGCGTGCCTTGCTCGACGATGCGGCCATGCTCCATGACGATGATGCGGTCGGCGCGTTGCACCGTCGCCAGGCGGTGGGCGATGACCAGGGTGGTGCGGTCCTGCATGGCGACTTCCAGTGCAGCCTGCACCATGCGCTCGCTCTCCGCGTCGAGCGCGCTGGTGGCCTCATCCAGCAGCAGCAAAGGCGGGTTTTTGAGCATGGCGCGGGCGATGCTGATGCGCTGCCGCTGGCCACCCGACAAGCGCACGCCGCGCTCGCCCAAGAAGGTGGCATAGCCCGCGGGCAGGGCGCGGATGAAGTCGTCTGCGAAGGCGGCCTTGGCCGCGGCCATGACCTCCGCATCGCTGGCCTGGGGCCGGCCGTAGCGGATGTTTTCCATCGCACTGGTCGAGAAGATCACGCTGTCTTGCGGCACCAGGCCGATGGCTGAGCGCAGGTCTTGCAGACGCAAGCGATCGGTAGGCACGCCGTTCAGCAAGATGCTGCCGCTCTGCGCCTCGTAAAAACGCAGCAGCAGCTGGAACACCGTGCTCTTGCCGGCGCCGCTGGGGCCGACCAGGGCCACGGTCTCACCGGGCGCAATGTCCAGATTGAAATCGGCCAAGGCCGCTTGGGCCGGGCGCGAAGGGTAGTGGAACTGCAGCTGCTGCAGGCTCAAGGCCGTGCCGCCTTGGACAGTTGGCAAAGGCAGGGGATCGCGCGTCTCCGCCACCGGCGATTCACTGGCCAGCAACTCCATCAGCCGCTCGGTCGCGCCTGCCGCGCGCTGCACATCACCAAACACTTCGGCCAGCACCGCCACGCTGCTGACCAGCAGAATCACGTACACCACCGTCTGGCCCAGATGGCCGGCCGTGATCTTGCCCGCCAGCACCGCTTGCGTGCCCTGGTACAGGCCCCAGAGCAGGGCGGCAAAGGTGGCGGTGATGATGAAAGCCACCAGTCCTGAGCGCACCTTGGTGCGCTTGCGCGCGGTGTCGAAGGCGCTTTCGCTGGCGGCGTCGAAGCGTGCGGCTTCCGCATGTTCTTGGGTGTAGCTCTGCACCACGGGCACGGCATTGAGCACCTCGGCGGCAATGGCGCTGGTGTCGGCCACCCGGTCTTGCGAGGCGCGGCTGAGCTTGCGCACGCGCCGGCCGAAATACAGCGCCGGCAAGACCACCAGAACCAGAATGCCCAGCACCTGGCCCATGACCAGCGGGTTGGTTGCCACCAGCATGACCATCGCGCCGATGCCCATGACCGTGTTGCGCAGGCCCATGCTCAAGCTGGAGCCCACCACCGTCTGCACCACGGTCGTGTCGGTGGTGATGCGGCTGAGCACCTCGCCGCTTTGCGTGGTTTCAAAAAACTCCGGGCTTTGCCGCAGCACATGGCGGTACACGGCATTGCGCAAGTCGGCCGTCACCCGCTCGCCCAGCCAGGTCACCATATAAAAGCGCCCGGCCGAGAACAGGCCCAGCGCCGCGCCAACGCCGAACAAGGCCAGGAAATGCTCGCGCATGGCCATCAAGCGCTCGCCATGGTTGCTCGCGCCGCCCAAGCCTTGGTCCACCAACTGGCGCAGGGCCAGCGGAAAGGCCAAGGTGGCCAGCGCGGCCAGCACCAGAAACACCAGGGCCGCGCCGATGCGCAAGCGATAGGGCCGCAAGAAAGGCCAGAGCCCGCTCAGCGAGCGCGGGTGAGCGCCCGGACGAGCGGCGGCTTTGCCGGCCGGGGCTGGCGAGTTGGTCGGCTCGGGTGCAGGGGCAGACGTGGTGGCAGCTGAAGGTGATGACATGCGGCGCAGTGTAGGAGGAGGGGCGGAGTGCGCGGCGCGCTGCCGCAGCGTGAACAGGCACGAGGTCGTCGGCATATGGGGCAATCCCGGTGTTCGACAAGCCCATGGCACAGTCGCTTCGATATTAATTGCCTTGACAATATTTGCCTAGGCAAATAAATTGCCGACCATGCCGAAAACCAAAGCTCAAGAAACAAGACCGCCAGCGCTGCCGTCCGGCCCGCTGCCGGCCGAAGAGGGCCAGGCCAATTTCTACCAGCCCGCCAGCTACACCCGTGAACAAAGCGTGGGTTGGCTGCTGCGCAAACTGCAGCAGTCCATCGTCCACCAGGCCGGGCGCCAGCTCAGCGATTGCGACCTGACTCACGCCCAGTGGGGCGTGCTGATGGTGCTGCGCTTTGGCTCCAATCAATGCACGACCACGGCCCTGTGCCGCGAGCTCGATGCCGATGCCGGCGCCCTGAGCCGTTTGCTGGACCGCCTGGAAGCCAAGGGCCTGGTGCAGCGAGAGCGCTCCGTCGAGGACCGCCGCGTCGTGCAGGTGCGATTGACGGACGCCGGCTTTGCCGCCTCCGACCAGCTGCCGGCCCTGCTGTCCGATGTCTTCAACGCCCATCTGAAGGGCTTCAGTCATGAGGAATGGCAGCTGCTGCTCAGCCTGCTGCGCCGAATGATCGACAACGGCGAGGCCCTGCGCCAGGCGCAGTCGGCACCGGGCGCTGATTGAGTCGCTGCCCAGCCCGCCCCGTGCCGCTGCCATGCCCCCACTTTTCTCCGGATCCCCCATGTCCCTCCCGAACGCACACCTCTTGAAACGACTGACCCTGCTGCTGAGCCTGCCGGCCTTGCTGGCCGCCTGTGCCTTGCAGCCGGCGCTGCCGCCGGCCGCCAGCCGCCTCGCACCCAGCCAGCTGGGTCTGTCGGATGACACCCCAGCAGACGCCGCCAGCCGCGCCGTCCTGCCGCGCAGTGACTGGTGGACCGAGCTGCACTCGCCCGAGCTCAATGCCCTGATGCAACGCGCGCTGAACGAGGCGCCCAGCTTGGCCCAGGCGTGCGCCCGCATTCAACGCGCCCAGGCCAGCATCGAGAACGCCCAAAGCAGCGAGCGCGCCGCAGTCGGCCTGGGGCTGGATGCCGCCCGCCAGCGTTTCCCCGAGCACAGCGTCTACCCGCCGCCGCTGGCCGGCACCATTCGCAACACCGCCACCCTGCAAGCCTCGGTCAGCTACGAGTGGGACTTCTTTGGCCGCCACCAGGCCGAGCTGAACGCCGCCCTGGGCAGCGCCCAAGCCGCGCGTGCCGATGCTGCCGCCGCGCAGCTGATGCTGAGCAGCCAGCTGGCGCGCAGCTATGTGCAGCTGGCCCGCGTGCTGGCCCAGCGCGAGCTGTTGGCGCGCCAGAGCGACGAGCGCGAGCAAGCCCTGGCCCTGGTGCGCCAGCGCAGCCAGGCCGGCCTGGACACGGCCCAGGACCTGCGCGCCGCCGAGCTGCCGCTGCCTGAGCTGCGCCGCCAGGCCTTGCAGCTCGATGAACAGGCCGATCTGCTGCGCCACCAGCTGGCCGCTTTGAGCGCCCAGCCCATGGCCGCACTCAAGGACTTGAAGCCTGCCCTGCCGACCACGCTGGCACTGGCAGGCGAGGGCGCTTTGGGCCTGGACCTGCTGGGCCGCCGCCCCGATGTGGTGGCTGCGCGCTGGCGCGTCGAGGCCGCCACGGCCCAAGTCAGCAGCGCCCGTGCCCAGTTCTATCCCAATATCTCGCTGGGCGCTTTTGTCGGCTTCAACGCCATCGGCTTTGACAACCTGCTCAAGGCCGGCAGCTTGCAGTACGGCGTGGCACCTTCGCTGCGCCTGCCTCTGTTCGACAGCGGCCGCCTGCGCGCCCAGCTGCGCGGCTCGGCGGCCGAAGCCGACGCGGCCGTTGCGGCCTACAACGGCTCGCTGCTGGAAGCCGTGCGCGACGCCAGCGACCAGCTGCGCAGCCTGCGCTCGCTGCAAGAGCAAAAAGCCGAGCAGGCCGCCGCGCAAGCCCATGTGCAGGCCGCTTTGGAGTTGGCCCGCCAGCGCCACAACGCCGGCCTGGGCAACCGCCTGGCCGTCTTGAACGCCAGCCAGACCCTGCTGCAACAGCAGCGCCAGGCCCTGGACCTGCAAGCCCAGACCCTCGATGCCCAGCTCAATTTGCTGCGCAGCCTGGGAGGCGGCTGGACCGAAGCCAAGCCCTAACACCCTATTCACGCGGCGTCGCCCGAGCGGGCTGGCGCCCGCCACGACGCACATCGAAGAGAGCCAAGATCATGTCTGACATCCAAGCATCCAAGCCCGAATCCAACCCCAAGCGCAAAAAGGCGCTGACGGCCCTGACCCTGGTGGTGCTGATCGCCGGCATTGGCTACGGTGTTTACGACGCCATGGTCGGCCGCCGCTTCGAGCAAACCGACAACGCCTACGTCAACGCCAACGTCGTGCAGATCACGCCCTTGGTGGCCGGCACCGTGCGCGCCATCCATGCCGACGACACCGACTTCGTGCGCGCCGGCCAGGCCCTGGTCAGCCTGGACGCAGCCGACGCCCGCGTGGCCCTGGAGCAAGCCCAAAGCCAGCTGGCGCAGACCGTGCGGGAGGTGCGCGGCCTCTATGCCAACAACAGCACCCTGCAAGCGCAGATCCGCGCCCGCGACAGCGAGGTGCGCCGCGCCGAAGTGCAGCTGGCCACGCTGCAAGCCGATGTGGCGCGCCGTGCGCCGCTGCTCAGCACCGGCGCCATCGGCCGCGAAGAATACGAGCACGCCACCGCCCAGGTCGCCAGCGCCAAGAGCTCGCTGCAGACGGCGCAGTCGGCCCAGCTGACGGCCCAGGAGCAGCTGAACGCCAACCAGGTGCTGACCGAAGGCGTCAGCGTCGAGCAGCACCCCAATGTGCAGCGCGCCGCAGCCCGTGTGCGCGAGGCTTTCCTGGCCCTGCAGCGCGTCGAAGTGCCGGCGCCGGTGGACGGGTGGATCGCCCGCCGCAGCGTGCAGTTGGGCCAACGTGTGGCCGCCGGTGCGCCGCTGATGGCCGTGGTGGGCCTGCAGCAAGTCTGGGTCGACGCCAACTTCAAGGAAGGCCAGCTCGCCCGCCTGCACATCGGCCAGCCCGCCACCCTGGTGGCCGATGTCTACGGCAAGAAGGTCGAGTTCAAGGGCCAGATTGCTGGCCTCGGCGCAGGCACCGGCGCCGCGTTTGCCCTGCTGCCGGCGCAAAACGCCACCGGCAATTGGATCAAGGTGGTGCAGCGTGTGCCCGTTCGCATCGCGCTCGACGCCAAGCAGGTGGCCGAGCATCCGCTGCGCGTGGGCCTGTCCATGAATGTCAGCGTCGATGTGCAAGACCAGAGCGGCAAGAGCCTGGCCGAAGCGCAAACCCGCCAGACACCGCTGGCCCAGACCTCGGTGTTCGAGCGCCAGGACCAGGCGGCCGAGGCCGAAGTGGCCCGCATCATCAAGGCCAATCTGGGCAGCAAGGCGGCCGCACGAGTGGTGAAGCCGGCCCATGCTGCCACCGCGGCCGCCAAGGCCTGATCGGCGAGCCCAGCGAATGAGCAGCTCGTCTTCCGCCTCCACACCTCAGGCTTCGCTGGTGCCGCCAGCGCCGCCGCCGCCCTTGCAGGGCTCGGCCCTGGTGCTGGGCACCCTGGCCTTGTCCCTGGCTACTTTCATGAATGTGCTGGACTCGTCCATCGCCAACGTCTCGCTGCCGGCGATCTCGGGCGATCTGGGCGTGAGCCCGGTGCAGGGCACCTGGGTCATCACCAGCTTTGGCGTGGCCAATGCGATCTCGGTGCCCTTGACCGGCTGGCTGACCCAGCGCTTCGGCGCGGTGCGCCTGTTCACCACCAGCGTCTTGCTCTTCGTGCTGGCCTCCTGGCTGTGCGGCTTCGCGCACTCGCTGGAGATGTTGATCGCCTGCCGGGTGCTGCAAGGCCTGGTGGCCGGGCCCATGATCCCGCTCTCGCAAACCTTGCTGCTGAGCAGCTTCCCGGCCGCCAAGGCGGGCACGGCGCTGGCGCTCTGGGGCATGACCACGCTGGTGGCACCCGTGGTCGGGCCACTCTTGGGCGGCTGGATCACCGACAACGTCTCCTGGCCCTGGATTTTTTACATCAATGTGCCCGTGGGCTTGTTCTCGGCCCTCTTGACCTGGCAGCTCTATCGCAAACGTGAGACGCCGATCAAAAAGCTGCCCATTGACGGCGTGGGCCTGGCCCTGCTGGTCATCTGGGTCGGGGCGCTACAAATCATGTTGGACAAGGGCAAGGAGCTGGACTGGTTCGCCAGCGGCGAAATCCAGATCCTGGCGGTCGCCGCGGCCGTGGGCTTTGCCTTCTTCGTCGCCTGGGAGCTGACCGACAAGCACCCGGTGGTGGATCTGCGCCTGTTCGCGCGCCGCAACTTCATCTTCGGCACGGCCACGCTGTCGATCGGCTATGGGCTCTTCTTCGGCAATGTGGTGCTGCTGCCGCTGTGGCTGCAGCAGTGGATGGGCTACACCGCGACGGACGCCGGCATGGCGTTGGCGCCGGTGGGCTTGCTGGCCATCTTGCTCTCGCCCGTGGTGGGCAAGAACGTGGCCCGGGTGGACCCGCGCAAGATCGGCACTTTTGCCTTTCTGATGTTCGCCCTGGTGCTGTGGATGCGCTCCAACTTCACCACGCAGACCGATTTCGCCACCATCATGGTGCCGACGATTCTGCAAGGTGCGGCCCTGGCCTGCTTCTTCATCCCGCTGACCACGCTGACCCTGAGCGGCCTGACCCCGGACCGCTTGCCGGCCGCCGCCGGCCTGTCCAACTTCGTGCGCATCACGGCCGGGGCCATGGGCACCTCCATCTCGACCACGCTCTGGGAAAGCCGCGCCACGCTGCACCACCAGCACATGGTGGAGCGCCTGGCGCAGGGCGACCCGGTCGCCACCGAAGCTTTGGCCGGGCTGCAGACCGCGGGCCTGTCGCCACAGCAAGCGGCCTTCCAGATCAACCGCCTGATCGATCAGCAGGCTTTCACTCGCGCGGCCGACGATATCTTTCTTGCCTCGGCGGCCATCTTTTTGCTGCTGATCGCGGGCATCTGGTTGACCCGTCGGCCGGTCAAGTTAGCGGCGGGCGCGGCGGCGGTGGATGCGGGTGGGGCGCACTGAGGTCAGTGGCGAGGGCGTCGGGGCTGCTGCTGATCAATCAGCAGCGCATCGGGTCCGCCACTGACTTTATTCATTCATTCATTCAAGCTCGGGTTCCAAACTTCTCGGCGGCCAAGGCCTTCGCCTTGCGCAGGCCCTCGGACGTCAGGTAGATCGATTCCGTCCGCCCGTGCGGATCCGTGATGCAGCCTTGCTCGTGAAGCGCGTCCATCACGGCGAAGTCGCATCGCTTCCAGACTCGCCCGTTTTCAAATTCAAACGCACCCAGCAGGGCAAGGACAGCCTCCTGCAGCCTTGTCTCGTCGTATTCCGTGGGGCCTCCTTGGTATGCATCAGTCCAAAACCTACAAGACGACTGCAAACCATTGTCGAGCCGACGAGACGAGAGGACGAAGCAAGCCTTTGTCACTGGGCGCCGCGACAGACCGCTTGCCGACACGGGCCGGCTCGGGTGAAGGGCTGGCCGTCATTTCTCACTGGGTGACAAACGACTGCTGGTGGTTGCGGACATAGTGCAGACGCAGTGCGGGAAAGCCTTCGGCGCGCTTGCAGAACGGCTTGTCGAGATCGTTGAGCTTCGTGTGTTTGTACGAATCAGAGAAGGCCTCGAGTGTCGCTGCGCTCTTGTACTTCTTCATACTTGGGATTTCCGCGATTGCTACAGCAATCGCTCTTCGCATCATTTCTGCGGCGACCTCGTCGCCGATCACTGCCAGTGCAGCGGGCGTTTGTTCAGCGAACTCTGACGACGAATTCCAGAAGTACTGATTGAACCCACCATTCATCACCTCGGCCTCAACCAGCCACGACATGTAGAAGGCCTGAAATGCCGGCGGTAGGTTCGAAATGACCTGAACGCGCTGACCAGGCCTTGCGTCTAGTTTCGCAAAGATGTAATCGAGAATTGCTTGCTCCAGGTGCACGTCCTTGATCGCCTGAAGCGTCACCAGATCAAATTCGGCGTACTTCTTCCGGTTGTTGAACTCTTCCATCATGCGCATGACTTCTGGCGGAAGTGGTGGGAGTTCTGGGGGCTGAGCCATGGCGGATGACGTGATTGCGGCGATGAGTGCGATTGTTGCGGCAGCTGGATTCATAACGCTGGGGCAAAACTGACCGTTGTGGCAGGCAGCTGAAAGTCTAGAACTAAATGACGAGCTTTTGGCCGCCTACTGCAATGGGTTTAGCTGAGCGAATGTTTATGTCGCGCTATTTGGATTGCACTTGCAGGCCCCAACCCAGGTCTCTCGCATGGGCCTCGAACTCCTCAAAAGTTCTGATTTCCCTTAGATCGATGAACTCGAAACTCACTCCCAGAGTGCCTGAGAATTTCGCAACCGTCTTCTTCAGTGTTTCTTCTGACCCCTCAATCGGTCCCCTGGCGAGAAATACGCGAACCAGACGCTCTTTGCCCTCTTTTCGAGTTAGTGCAACGACTATTGAGTTGTCGATAGCGTCTCGGACTGTCAGGAACTTGTACTGAACGCCATCTGGAAAATCTCTCATCACCTTTTCTTCCGAAACTGCTGTGATGTGCGGAAAGTAGCGTTGAAAGTCTATGTTAGGCACACCTGGAATTTGAGCATTGACTGCGTTTGAGGCGATGCACAGGAATGCCAGTGCAATGATTCTGAATATGGGCATAGACGCAAGGATGGGAGGGATTCAAGGCGTAACGCTCGATCTAGGCGGATTTAAAACGGCAGGCCACTAGGGCTTGGCCTGTGGCACTCGGTGCATTTTCACAGCCCGGGCCCTGGCGCACTGCCGTTGGTGCTCCGCTTGAGCGATGGGTTAGGCGTCACTCAACGATATCTTGGGTTCTGAGGTTTAGTATCGTGAGAGTACCGTCTCCACACCCTCAATCTCCAACCGCTTGAAGAAGGCAGTCGCCCACTTCGGGGTTTTGGCGCCTTTTCTACGAATCCATGTAGACGTGACGCCAGCGCTCTTGGGAGGAGCCTTCTGAACACCAACTTCCTGTTCGGATGACCACCACGCGCCATTCATGAGATCGACGGACTGCATTCGAAGGAAGGAGAATCCGGACAGGTCGGCATCCAGCCATTTGTATTTTGCAAACCAGTACTCGCCTATGCGCCGCCATTCGTAGTAGACGCCAGTTAGGCCGTCGTCACCTCCGAAGCAGTAGGGTGCAATCAGCTGCCCGTGGATTGATCTCGCATAGACGTGACTCCCAGATTCCTTGCTCAACCAATCTCCTTCCAACTGCCGGGTGTCAGCGATAGGTGCGGGCAAGAAGTTCTCCCGTTCCTTCCAGGCGGTGACTACCTCTGAAACCATCGTCTTTAGTTCGGCCACTTCCGCCATCAGTGAACCGACTGCTTCAGAGTTTCTGTCGTCGGCACTTGCCGCCGGTGTGCTGTTCGTGTTCTGAAGGCTGCTCAATGTATCCAGGAGAGATCGTTTCAGTGGCGAGGCAAGCGTCGCGTTGAGTCGACTCCGGTCGTATTCCAGACTCTGCATGTCCTTGATGTCAAAGGGAAGATGGCCCAAGTCTTGGGTGATTATTAGGGTTGGCTTGGAGAGTGCCATGGCGAACCCAATCTCCCACATCACATTTGGCTTTTGATTGGTAATGTCAGCGATACACACGGTAGCAGACTTGAGTTCCGCCAGTAGACGATCAGTAATTCGGCCTGCCGGCCTCGAATCGTCTAAGCGAAAGCAGCGACCGCCCTCAACGGGCGCGACAGACTCCACCGTGCTCTTGATGGTCGCGTAGACGTCATCAAATTCGGGGGCAAAAGGCATGATTACAAAACAGTTCATCGGTGCCTCGGAGGATAGAAGGGTGCGATTGTGACGCCTAACGAGGCTGTCCAACAACCCGAAATCTACGACCACCTTCAACGCTCAGTGCGCGTGAATGTCGGCGAAAGTGTGTTTCGGGGTTCATCGGTAAATTGGGGTCTGTGAACCACTCGGGCGGCCTCGAATTGTGATTGTGCCGCCTGTGGATTGCGTTGTTGAACCCCGATTTGCCCGAGTCCCGCTCTCGACAGCTTCGCGATGTTGTCCACCATGCAGTACGGGCTCCACCGCGTGCGGACCTTGGCCTGCCCGCGGTAATTGAAGCGGCTCAAGCGCTTGTTGTGCCGCAGGTTCGCAAACACTGGCCCTACAGTGCCGATGCGCTGGTTGTAGAGCTGCAGGCCGAGGATGGCGTGCAGTATGTGCTCCTACGGGAGGCCGAGGGCAATTGGCCCTGAGCGAGACTTCAGTCTCAAAGATTGCTCGCAAACAGCCTCCGCAAAAACAGCTGCTTGAAGCTGTGCGCCTCATTGAGGCCCAGGCGCTCCAGCCAGGCCTCGGGCACCGGGGTTTGCGGCCCCAGGCTCTTGACGATGAGCTTGACCAGCTCGACCGGGTGGTGGCTGGCGTGCTTGAGCTTTTTGAGCGCGCGCACGATCTGCATTTCCTCGTCGCTGAGGTCGGTGCCGAAGGGAAAATCGGGCAGCACACCACTGTTGCGCCAGGGGCGCAGCTGCTCGCGCAAGGCCTCGGGCAGATTGCGCCGGGCCGAGGCCGGCAGCTGGTAGTCGGCCGGCAGCTTGCCATGGGCCTTGGCCTCGTCCATCAAGCCCTGCTGGAAGCGCGAGTCGCAGACTTGCAGCAGGCGGGCAATCACCTCGGCATCGCTGCAGCCGCGCAAGTCGGCCACGCCGTACTCGGTGACGACGATGTCGCGCAGATGGCGCGGGATGGTGCAGTTGGCGTAGTGCCAGACGATGGAGCTGCTCAGGCCCTGGGCGTTGTCATGCGTGGCACGCAGCAGCAGGATGGAGCGTGCCCCCTGCAGCGCATGGGCCATGGCGACGAAGTTGTACTGACCGCCCACGCCCGAAACCATCTGGCCCGAGTCATAGCCATCGGACGAGGCGGCGCCCAGCAGCGTCATCTTCATCGTCGTGTTGATGAAGCGGGCATCGCGGCGCTGCGCGCGCTTGAGCGCTTCCGAGCCCAGGGTGTCGCCGTAGAGCTCGTTGATGAAGTGGATGCGCGTCATGGCGATGCGCTGGCGCAGGGCTTCGGGCAACTCGCGCAAGCGCTGGTAGAAGTCGCGCGGGCCGAGGAAGAAGCCGCCGTGCATCAGCGTGGCCCGTCGCCAGGCCGGGCCGATCAATTCGGGCGCCATGGCCTCGCTGCAGTTGGGCCAATGCTGGCCTGCATAGGCCAGCCGTCCATCGGCCTGCAGCTCGACCTCGGGCTTCAGCAGACCCTGGGCCTGAAGAAACTCCAGGTCGCAAGGGCGAAGCGGCGAAGCGATGCGGCCGCGCTCCTGCAGTGCACGGATCACGCTCGCTTCGGGCTGCGGGCCCAGCTGGCCCGCCAGGGCCAGCGCTTGCAAATCCAGATCGTCGAACACCAGGCGGCGGATCAGCCCGGCATCGATCAAGCGCATGAAGCCGTTGACGAACATCTCCGAGCAGCCGTACAGGCCCTGCTCGAAGCGGCCCAGCTCGCGCCCAGCCTGCGGGTCGGACGGACTGCAGCCGCTCAGTCCTGCCAAGATGGCCCGGTAGTCGGCATTGCGGGTCTCGCGCACGATCAGAGCCTGGGCGATGGCGTCACCGAGCGAGCCAATGCCGATCTGCAGCGTGCCGCCGTCCTTGACCAGGCTGGAGGCATGCAGGCCGATGGCGTAGTCGGCCCAGGAAATGGCGGCATTGGGCGGCGCGAACACGCTGTGGCTGCAGCCCGGCCCGCTCAGCAGCAGGCTGAACAGCCCGGCGTCGGCCACCGCCGGCCCGGGCATGAAGGGCAGGGCCTCGTTGACCATGGCCACGCTGAGCACTGGTTGCCCGGCGGCTGCCTGGTGCTCGAGCAGATCAAAGCTGAGGTCGGGGTTGCAGGACAGGGAATACTCGCGCTCACCGGTCTCCGGGTTCAGGCGCGTGGCCACCGCCTGCATCAGCAGATTGATGCCCTGGCTGCACATGTCCCGCACGGCAAAGCTGTAGTTGGTGCAGATGAAGCCTTGCTGTGCCGCCTCGTTGCCGAGGTAGTCGGCGGTCTTGAAGAAGAACTCCTGCACCGAGATATTGGGCGGCAACTGGCCGGCGCGCAGTGGCGCCACATAGGCCAGGTCAGGGTAGTCGGCGAACACGCGCTCGACCAGGGGCGCCAGGAAATGCTGCTCCAGCTCCGTGCGACCCAGGGGTCGCTCCAGGGACAGCGCGGTGTAAATGTGCAAGCGGCGCTCGGGCTGCGCCGCCACACGCCGGTAGAGCGCGTTCACCAGCGGGTTGGGCTTGCCCACGCCCAGGGGCAGGGCCAGCCGGATCTCACCGGGCAGGCGGCGCAGGATCTCGTCCACGGTCGCTTCCACATCCGTCAGCAGCACAGGCTGCGCCACTGCAATTGCCGCCGCTGCGGCCTCGTCCGTTCCCGGACCTTGGCTCTTCTTGTTCAATCGTGTCTCCTGTCCGGCCTCTTGATGGCTCGTCTTTTGGGGCAGGTCTTGGGTGGCCGTGAAAGCACACCGTCGCCCGTGCCACAGTTTCGCCCCCGCTGCCAAGGGTGATCTTGACATTCAGCAAGCCCGCCACAAAAGCGTCGTTTGCCCCTCAAAAAGCGGGATAGTCCTCCCCCGAGCCTGCGGGGGGCGCTGTGCGCCCACACCTTGGCCTGTGCTGAAATGCCCGGCTGCACCGAGACCTGCTGTCGACGTACCCGTTCCTCATTCGCCTTTTATGCACGAGCCCCTGGACTTGCCGGCCTGGTTGCCGCCCCTGCGCAGCGCCCTGCGGCGCCTCGGACCGCGCCCGGCGCACTGGCTTTTCTGCGCCTTCATCACCCTGGTCTGCGTGGCGCTGTCGCAATTGGTCGTGTCCCTGCTGGGGCGCGGTGACCGGCCCACGGCGGCCCTGATCGCGGCGCTCTGCGGCCTGTCCCTGGCGGCCGTGCTCAGTACCTGCGTGCTGGCTCTGCTGGCCCATCTCGACCGGGCCCTGCGCTTCACCGCCCGCTATGCCACCCGGGACAGCCTGACCGGCTTGTGCAACCGCCGCCAATTCCTCAGCCTGGTCGAGCGGGAATGGTCGCTGGCCCGGCGCTACCAGACGCCCTGCGCACTGGTGCTGATCGACATCGACCATTTCAAGCGCATCAACGAAGCCTTTGGCCACGCCTGTGGTGACATGCTGCTGCGCCAGGTGGCCGAAGTCAGCGGCGAAACCCTGCGCCAGGCCGATGTTTTGTGCCGTTACGGCGGCGAGGAGTTCATGCTCTTCCTGCCGCACACCGACCCACTCGGCGCGCTCGATGTCGCGGAACGCATTCGCGAGCGCGTGCTGGCCATGGATTTCGCATGGAATGGCCACCCTGTGCCCGTCAGCGTCAGCATCGGCGTGGCCGTGCTCAAGAGTGGCCACGTCGGCCTCGACGACTTGCTCAATGAGGCCGATGAGGCCTTGCACCTGGCCAAGGCCGAGGGACGCAACTGCGTGCGCGCCGGCCCGGGCCTGCTGCCGGGAACGTTCAGTGCCTTGCAGGCCTGAAGCGCCGAGTACCGGCCGTACCGGCCGTACCGGCCGAGCTCAAATCCGCAGCGCCCCCGCATAGCCGGTCAATTCCAGATAGCCGAGGCCGCTGCGCCGACCTTGGGCGTCGATCAGCTCGGCCGCGCCTTCCCAGTAGCGCAGGCCACCGGTGATCTCCTGGTCATCCAGCAGGGCGCGCAGGCGCTGCTCGCCCTGCGGTGTGCGCAGCCGCCATTCCAGCGGGTAACGAGCGCCACCACGCGGGCTGTCCCAGTGGCGCAGCGCCTGCATCTGAACATCCTCAGGCGCGAAGATCAGCGTGCTGCCATCGGCCCGGCGCCAGCTGCCGCCACTCCAGAGCGTGCTGCCGTCGGCGCGGCGCAGGCGGAACACGGTCAGCGCGCCGCCGTCGCCGAGGTTGATGCCGGCCCAGTCCCAGCCGATGGCACTCTCAGTCGCTGCCGCGCCAGCTGACCCTGCGTCGGAAGGCTTGCCCAGCAGATGCTCGCTCCACTCATGGTCCAGCCAGGATCGCCCCTGCAGGCTCAAGACCTGCCCGTCCAGCTGCAGCTGCGCCTGGCTGAGCAGCTGCACCTGGCTGTAGTAATGGCTGAATTGCTCGGGCTGCGGCCCTTTGCGCGAAAAGCCACCGTCGCCTTGCAAAAGCAGGGCTTGGCTGGCCTGCAGCTCCAGCTGCAGCGCGAAACCGCTGCTGCGGCTGCTCAGGGCGGCGCGGTAGCGGTCCGGGCCGGAGCCCGGCACACGGTCCAGGCGCCAGTCGGCCATGCGGACAGCACAGTCCAGTTCGCTGGCCTCATTCAGGCCGGCCACAGAACGGCCCAGGCGCTGATCGTGACGCAGGTGTCCGCCCGGGCGCAGATCGCTGAGCGCCCCATGGGCCAGCAAGAGTTGGCGCGCGGCCAGCCGGCTCGGGTGCTCAGGCGCCGCCGGGCCGCGCCGGCGAAAGAAGGTCAGCTGGTAGCCAAACTCCGGCTCCGAGCGGCCCGGCCGCGACAGGATGCCGGTCAGGTACCACCATTCGATGGCTTGTTCGGGGTGAGCGCCAAAGTCACGCGGAAAGCTCAGCCGGGCAGGGCGCGCGGCGCCGGTCGAATCGAGCGCCAGGCTCGCCCCCGGCAGCAGGCCCAAAGCTGCCGCTTGCATCAACCAGGCGCGCCGGCCCGGCACCCAGTCGCCTGGCTCGCCCTGCATCACCAATCCTCCTTGACCGCTTGCACCGCCTGCTGGGCCACGGCCCGGTAACCCGCCAAGAGCGAGGCCAGCACGCCGGCCACGAACACGGCGGCCAGCAGGGCAGCGAGGCGCCAGCCGGGCAGGCTCATGTCCATGCTCCAGTGAAAACTCTGCGGGTTGACCACCCAGATCAGCACCGCACTCAGGCCCAGGCCCAAGGCCAGGCCGGCAATGGCGCCGACGCCGCACAGCAGCACGGCTTCCAAGCCCAGCAGGCGCAGCACATCGGCGCGTGTGAAGCCCAGATGCAGCAACAGGCCGAACTCGCGCCGCCGCGCCAGAGCCTGGGCCGAGGCGGCCGCGGCGATGCCGAACAGACCGATCGCCAAGGCCACAGCCTGCAGCCAGACGGTGACGGCAAAGCTGCGGTCGAAGATCTGCAGGGAGAGCTTGCGCAGCTCCGCGACGGCTGCAACCTCCAGGTCCTGAGGCTCGGCGGCCAAGGCACGCAAGGCCTCGCCCGTGGCTTTGGGATCGGCACCGGGGGGCAGCCAGAGGTAAAGCTCGGTGACGCGCAGGTCGCCACTCCAGGCCCGGTAGGCGGCCAGCGGCATCAGCACCGCGCCGCTCTGGCGCGCATAGTCACGCCAGACGCCGCGCACAAACACGGGCAGCGGCGGCCCGCCCGGCTGCAGGCGCAGCTGCACGGTCCGACCCGGCCGCAAGCCTTGGGCATCGCGCAGGGCTTCGTTGATGTAGATGGGGGTTAAACGTGTTTGGCCCGCCGGCGCGGGCGCGAGGGCGCCGGCCAGGGGCAAGCTCTGCTCATCGAGCTCACGGGCTTGCAGGTCCAACGGATCGGCCCCAGCCGGCATGCCGTCGAGCCAGACCTGCTGGCTGCGTTGAAGCCTGATATCGCGGAGCTGAGCGCTGCCCCGTATCGCCTCCACCAGGGCCGGCGGCAGCGGAGCCTGCTGGCCGGCACTGCCGCGCAGGGCCGAGCGCAGGTAGAGATCGGCCGGCAGCATCTGGCTCAGCCACTGGTTCAACGAATCGCGGAAGCTGCCCACCATCACCAACATGGCCACCGACAAGCTCAGTGCCACCAGCACACCGGCCAGGGCCCGGCTGGCTTCGCCGGCCTGGTCGCGGGCGCGCTCGCGCAGCAGCAACAAGCTCGCCCCGGGCCGGCTCCAGGCCAGCAGCCCCAGGCTCAGGCGCAGCAAGGCGGGCACGCAAGCCATGCCACCGGCCAGCACCGCCAGCATGGCGGCATAGGCGGCGACCGGAACCCCGGCCAGGGCCGCGGGCCAAGAGATCGGCGGCAGCAAGGCCAGACCCAGGCCCAGCAAGAGCAGAGCCGGGCCCAGCCAGACGGGCGGCCCCTCGCTCAAACGCTGGCCCAAGCCCTTGAGCACCTGGGCCACTGGCATGCGCTGCACACTGCGGGCCGGCAGCCAGGCACTGAGCAGGCTGACCACCAGGCCCAGGCCGCCGAAGAGCAGGGCGGCCGGCAGCTGTGCGGCACTGAACTGCAGGGCCGGTCGCACGCCGCTGATGGCGGCCAGGCCCAGATCGCTGCCCAGCACCCGCAGGCCCAGGCCTGCCAGTTGCCAGCCGAGCAGCAGCCCCAGGGCACTGCCGAGCAAGCCCAGCAGCAGCCCCTCCAGCAAGACCAGGGCCGAGCGCTCACGCGCACTCATGCCCAGCACGCCGAGCAGAGCCCATTGCGGCAGGCGCTGGGCCACGGACAGAGAAATCACGGCAAACACCAGAAAGCTGCCGGTGAACAAGGCCATCAGTGAGAGCACGCCAAGGTTGACCCGGTAGGCCTGCGTCAGCCGGCCCAGGCGGGCGCTTTCATCGGCCGGCGGCGTGGCGCTCAAGCCCGCTGGCAGGCGCTGGCGGGCCAGCCACTCGCTCGGCGAGACACCGGGGGCCAGGCGCAGGTCCACCCGCTCGAGCTGGCCCAGACGGCCGAACAAGACCTGGGCGGCGGCGATGTCCAGCACGGCGCGCGGGGGCCCGCCGTCCGGGCTGCTCGGGCCGATGCGAAGGTCCAGGTTCTGCACCTGGCCGCTGTCGGGGCTGGCGGCGCGCAGGCGCAAGACCTGACCCTCAGCACCGGCCGGCCCGAGGCGGCGCAGCAGCGCGGCATTGGGGAAGACGCGGCCCGGGTCCAGCCCATCCAGGGGCGAGGCCAGGCGCGGCAGCAAATCGGGGTTGATGGGCCCCGCCTGCAGCATGTCCAGGCCGATCACGGTGACGTTGAAGGGCTGGCCCTTGGCATCAAGGGCTTGCGCCTGGCCGCCCAGCACCGGCGAGGCCTGCGCCACCTCGGGCAGGCCGGCGATCTGGGCATAAGCGTCTTCCTGAACGGTGCCGCCGGGCGCGCGCAGGACCAAGTCTGGCTGGCCATTGAGGCTGGCCGCAGCGCTGCCGAACTCGGCCAGGGCCGCGCCGTTCAACAGATGCACGCCGTAAGACAGGGCCACGCCCAGCGCGATGGCCAGCAGGGCCAAGGCCTGGCGCCCGGCCTGGTGGCGCAGGGCCGGCCAGGACAGGAAGCGCAGCCAGGCGATCAGGGCGCGCGGGCTCAAGGCGTGGGGGGTCAAGGCGACGCGGCGCTCATCATCAGGTCTTCCAGGCGCAGGCAACGGTCGGCCCGCTCGGCGGCCCGCTCGGAGTGCGTGACCAGCAAGCAGGCTGCGCCCTGGGCATGGACCTGGTCGAGCAGCAGATCAAGCACGGCGCTGGCACTGCGGCTGTCCAGATTGCCGGTCGGCTCATCGGCCAGCACCAGGGCCGGCTTGTGCACCAGCGCCCGGGCAATCGCCACCCGCTGCAGTTGGCCGCCCGAGAGCTGGCGCGGCAGGCGCTCGGCCAGATGGCCGAGGCTCACCGCCTCCAGCATCTCCTGCACCCGGGCCGCGTCGGGCCGCTGCAGCAGCAAAAGCGGCAGGGCAACGTTGTCGCGCACGTTCAGATAGGGCAAGACATGGAAGGCCTGGAACACAAAGCCGAGCTGAGTTCGGCGCAGACGGGCGCGCTCGCCTTCGTTCATGCTGCCCAGGTTCTGGCCCAGCAGCTGGATGCTGCCGGCGTCCACCTCGTCCAGGCCGGCCAGGCAGTTCAGCAAAGTGCTTTTGCCCGAGCCCGATTCGCCCAGCAAGGCGACCAGCTCGCCGCGCCGCAAGAGCAGGTCGATGCCGGCGAACACCGGCGTGGCGCCATAGCTCTTGGCAATGCCCCGGGCCAGCAGCAGCGGCAGCTCGGTCATGTCACAGGCTCCGCGGCCACGGGCTCCGCGGCCTCGGCCTGCAAGATTTTTTGCAGCAGAGCCAGCACCTGGATCTGCGCTTGCGGGTGATCGCAGGCCACGATCTGGCGCTGCGGCATGCTGCGCAGCCAGGTGATCTGGCGTTTGGCCAGCTGGCGCGTGGCGGCGCTGCCGCGCTCGGCCAGGCTGCTGAAATCGCCGCTGTCCAGTGCCTCCCAGCTTTGGCGGTAGCCGACGCAGCGCATGGACGGCAGGTCCAGGCTCAGGTCGCCGCGCGCGCGCAGGGCTTTCACTTCCTCGACCAGGCCGTCCTTCAGCATTTGCTCGAAGCGCTGGTCAAGGCGGCGATGCAGCCAGGCACGGTCGCTCGGCTCCAGCGAGATCAAGGGCCAATCGACCCCCTCGCTGCGCTGCTGGTGCAGCTCGCTCATCGGCCGGCCAGCCAGCTGGCAGACCTCGAGCGCGCGCTGGATGCGCTGGGAATCGAGCGGCGCCAGGCGCGCAGCCGTGGCGGGGTCAAGTCTTGCCAGCTCCTCGTGCAAGGCCGGCCAACCGAGCCGGGCGGCGCGCTCATCAATCTCGCGGCGCAGGCCTTCATCGGCTTGCGGCATCTCACTGAGGCCGTCGAACAAGGCCTTGAAATACAGCATGGTGCCGCCGACCAGCAAGGGCAGATGGCCGCGCGCCAGGATCTCATCGCTCAAGCGCCGCGCCGAAGCCACGAACTGCGCGGCCGAATAGGCCTCGGTCGGCTCGATGACATCGATCAGATGGTGGGGCACGGACGCGAGCTCGGCCCGCGTCGGCTTGGCCGTGCCGATGTCCATGCCGCAGTACACCAGGGCCGAATCGACGCTGATGATCTCGACCGGCAGGAACTCGGCCGCGGCCAGGGCCGCCGCCGTCTTGCCCGAACCGGTCGGCCCGGCGATGCAGATGGGCCGGTGAAAGCGAGAAAAAGCCTGGGCCGTCATCAGTCGAAACGCTCCCAAGGCGTCAGGAAGCGCCACTGGCCGACCGGCAGATTGCCCAGATTGATGCGGCCAATGCGCACACGCTTCAGTCCCACCACCTTGAGGCCGACCTGCTCGCACATGCGGCGAATCTGGCGCTTGCGGCCCTCGCGCAGCACAAAGCGCAGCTGATCTTCGTTCTGCCAGCTGACCTTGGCCGGCTTCAGCTTGACCCCGTCGAGCTCCAGGCCATGGTTGAGCAGGGCCAGGTCCTCGGCCGGCAGGCGGCCGTCTTCGCTCTTGATGCCGTCGCGGCCCTGGTACTCGACCCGCACCAGGTATTCCTTCTCGATGGACGAATCCTCACCGATCAGCAGCTTGGCGATGCGACCGTCTTGCGTCAGCACCAGCAAGCCGGTGGAGTCGATGTCCAGGCGGCCGGCTGGGGCCAGGCCGCGGGTGTGGCCGATGTGGTACTTGATGCCGGAGCTGTCCTCGGTCCAATGGGTGTCTGTCTTGACCAGCACGGAGGCCGGCTCATAGCCGTCTTCGGCCTGGCCGGAGACATAACCGATGGGCTTGTGCAAAAGGATGGTGACGCGCTTGGCCTGCTCTTTGTGGGCCAGCGGGTCGATCTCGATCTTGACGTCGGGCGCGACACGTTGGCCGAGCACGGCCAGCTTGCCGTCGACGCGCACCCAGCCGGCGGCAATCCATTCATCGGCTTCGCGGCGCGAGGCCAGGCCCAGCACGCCCATGTGCTTGGACAGGCGCAGGCCTTCGCTGTTGGCGTCAACGAACACATCGTCGCGGTCGTCGCCGTCATCGCCTTCGTCGAGCTGGCGACGCAGCTTGGCAGCCGCTTCGCGCAGATGGGCGGGCAGTTGCTCGCCTGCACGGTGCTGGGCGGCGTTTGGCCGGCTGTTCTGCTGGCCGTACTGCTGGTTGTTCTGTTGGCCATCAGGCCGGGGCCCCTGGCCGAAACCAGAGCGCGGGCCACTGGCGCGGCGCTGGTCCTGACGAGGTTCACGGTAGCCCTCACGGTTGGCTTCGCGGCCACCGCCAAAGTCACCATCGCGGCGCGGCTCCTGCGCATAGCTGGGCCGCTGGCCTTGCCAACGGTCTTCACGCGGGCCGGGGCCGCCGCGCTCGCTCGGATGACGTTGTTGCTGAGATTGGTTGTAGCCCGATTGGGGGCGCTGTTGGCCCTGGCCCTGACCTTGCCCCTGACCTTGCCCATAGGCGGGGCGGCGGTCGTCGAAGCGCGGGCGCTGCTCGTCGCGGCCATAACCGCCACCGCCGCCACCTTGCGGGCGTGAATCACGTGAATCGCGCGGGTCGCGTTGATCGCGATAGTCCGGCCGGCCTTGCGGGCCGCCGCGCGGATCGAAGCGCTGGCCCTCATTGCGACCCTCACCACGACCATCACCGCGGCCATCACCGCGGCCTTCATTGCGACCCTCGTGCCGGCTCTCGAACCGTGGGCCCTCATTGCGCCAGCCGTCGCGTGCGGGCGGGCGCTGTTGGCCCGGGCCGCCGCGGCCGGGGCCGCCTTGATAGCCGCCGCCCTGGGGCGCCGGGCGGTCGCCACGCGGGCGATCAAAACTGGCTCGCTCGGGCGGGCGACCGGGCCGGTCTTGCTCGCCGCGGCGCTGCTCGAACTGGGCCTGGCGTTGCTCGCGCTCGGTCTTGGCAGCCTCCAGGCTCTGGCGCGGGCGCGACACGCCCTTGCCGCGGATCGGCGCGCGCCGTTCGCCATCGGCATTGCGTTTGTTGCTGGAACCGGGCGGGCCTGCAGTCTTCTTGTTGAGTTTCAAAGTGGCCATGGTGCCTCCGGGTTTCCGTCAAAGAGAAAAGAGCGATCGTGGGCTGCGCTGCCAAAAGGCCTCAGCGCCCACGCAGGAAAAGGGCGTCGAGCTCGCGCATGCTGAGCTGGCGCCAGGTCGGGCGGCCATGATTGCACTGATCGGCGCGCTCGGTGCGCTCCATATCACGCAACAAGGCATTCATTTCGTCCAGGCTGAGCTGGCGGTTGGCGCGCACGGCGCCGTGGCAGGCCATGGTGGCCAGGATCTCGTGCTGGGCGCGCTCGATTGCATGGCTGGCGTCGAACTGGGCCAGCTCGGCCAGCACGCCGCGCGCCAGTTCCACGACATCGCCGCCGGCCAGGGCCGCCGGGCGTGCCCGCACCGCCAGCATCTTGGCCGACAGCGGCGCCACATCGAGGCCCAGGCGGTTCAAGGCCTCGCCATGCGCTTCGGCCGTGGCGATTTCCTGGGCCGTGGCGGCAAAGGTGACCGGGATCAAGAGCGGTTGCGATTCAATCGCCGCAGCACCGAGGCTGGCTTTCAGGCGCTCGTAGACCACGCGCTCGTGGGCGGCATGCATGTCGACGATGACCAGGCCCTGGGCGTTCTCGGCCAGCACATAGACGCCCTGGATCTGAGCGATGGCCCGGCCGAGCGGCCAGTCGTGGTCAGGCAAAGGAGAAAGCGGAGCGGGCGCCTGCTGGATAGGCTGAGGGCCAGGTCTTGCCTGGGCCGGCACACTTTGGCCGTACAGCGCCGCCACTTCGGCCAGGCCCAGCGAGGCCTGGCTGTTGCTGCGCCAGCTGGGCGTGCCGCTGTAGAGCGGCGCCTGGGCTTCCTCGGCCCGCGCGGCAGCGGCGGCCGGGGCATTGAACCAAACCGGCGGCGAACCGGGTGCCGGGCGATGGCCGGGCACCTCGGCGGCGGCCGACTGAGCCACCAGCGCCTCGCTCACGGCGGGCTCGGCCGAACGCGAAGCCGCCAGCGCGTCCTGCACCGCATAGCGCACCTTCTGGTGCATCTCGCGGCCGTCACGGAAACGAACTTCGATCTTGGTCGGGTGCACATTGACATCAACCCGGTCGGGCGCGATCTCGATGAACAGCACATAGCAGGGCTGGCGGTGGCCGTGCAGCACGTCTTCGTACGCCGAGCGGATGCCGTGCGCAATCAGCTTGTCCCGCACATAGCGGCCGTTGACATAGACGTACTGCATGTCGGCGCGGCTGCGCGCGGCCTCGGGCAGGCCGGCGCGTCCGTAGATGCGCAGCGGGCCGCTCTCGGCATAGACCGCGCGGCTTTCGGCCATGAACTCGGTGCCCAGTACATCGGCCAAGCGCGCTTCAGAGCTGCCGGCACGCCATTGTTCGACCAGCTTGCCCTCATGCCAGACGGTGAAGCCGACATCGGGCCGGGCCAGGGCATGGCGGCGCACCGACTCCACGCAGTGCGCGAGCTCGGTGGCGTCGGTCTTCAAGAATTTGCGCCGCGCCGGCGTGCTGAAGAAGAGCTCGCGCACCTCCACGCTGGTGCCACGCGAGCGGGCGGCCGGCACCAACTCGCCCGAGCGGGCATCCAGGCGGTGGGCATGGGCCGCGCCTTCGAAGCGGCTGGCCACCGCCATCTCGGCCACCGAGGAAATGGCGGCCAGGGCCTCGCCGCGAAAACCCATGGTGGCCACGGACTCCAACTCGTCCAAGGAGCGGATCTTGCTGGTGGCATGGCGCTTGAGCGCCAGCGGCAGCTCTTCGACCGGGATGCCCAGGCCGTCGTCTTCCACCACGATGGCGCGCACGCCGCCGGCCATCAGCTTGACCTGGATCTGCGCGGCGCCGGCGTCGAGCGCGTTGTCCACCAACTCGCGCACGACCGAGGCCGGGCGCTCCACCACCTCGCCGGCGGCGATCTGGCTGATCAGTTCATCGGGGAGTTCGCGGATGGCGCGGCGCGGAGCCGAGGGCAGGGCCGGTGCAGCAGACAAGAAAGGCTCGGGGGCGGATACATCCATGCGCCTATTGTAAGAAGGGGCGGGCCCTCAAGACGGCAGGGTGGCAAGGAAGGCGGCCAAAGCCGTGTTGAAAGCCTCGGGGGCTTCCAGCGAGGGCAGGTGGGCCACGCCCGGCAGCACGGTGCGGCGGGCGCCGGCCATGCGAGTCACCATGGCCTCGCAGCGCGGAAAAAAGTAGCCGAGGTCCAAGTCACCCCAGAGCAGCTCGCTGGGCGCGCTGATGTGCTCCAGGTGCGGCCAGATGGCCGGGGCCTCGAGCGCTGTGCCGGGCGGCGTGGCGCGCAGCATGCGTTCGTCCATGTCCAGAAACAGGGCGCGGGCGGCGCCGCCGACGCGGCCCTCGGCGCTGCTGGGGCCATCGAGCCACAAGGCGGCCAGGGCCCGGTTGGCGCCTGCCAGATCACCGGCGTCCATGGCGGCGTCGGCAGCGGCGTCCATGGCCAGCTCGCGTTCGCTGAGCTCAGGAGTCGGCCCTCCGGTGACCGCCGGCGCCACCAGAAAGAGTCCGGCCACGCGTTCGGGCCGGTCCAGCGCCGCTTCCAGAGCCAGGCGCCCGCCCAGGGAGCAGCCCACCAGCACCGCCCGGCTCAAGCCAACTGCGTCGAGCACGGCCCACAAATCGGACAGATGGGAATACTCGCCAGCCGCTTCGATCCGAGCCTGGCCATAGCCGCGGCGGTCATAGGCCAGCACGGTGCGCTCGACCGCAAAGGCCTGCAGCTGCTGCAGCCAGAGCCGGTGGTCGCAGACGCCGGCATGCAAAAACACCAGCGGCGGCAGGCTGGAGCTGGCATGGCGCAAGAGCAGGCAGGGCAGCTGGGCGCCGTTCACGGGGATCCAGGTCAGAGAATTCATGGGGTGCAAGTTGGCAGCGGGACTGTAGTGCGCTGATTCTGACCCGGCGCACGGCGCTTCGAGCTTCGCAGCGGTCATCAAGCGCCCGCATAATCCGCCGCCATGGAATTCCTCAGCTTCTTGATCGACTTCATCGTCCATGTGGACAAGCACATCGCCGCTTTTGTGGCGACTTACGGCGCCTGGGTCTATGCCCTGCTGTTCCTGATTCTCTTTGTCGAGACCGGGGTGGTAGTGATGCCTTTCCTGCCCGGCGACTCCTTGCTCTTCGTCGTCGGTGCGCTCTGCGGAGCGGGCCTGATCAATCTGCCCACGGTGCTGGTGGTGATGCTGGTCGCGGCCATTCTGGGCGACCAGTGCAACTACATGATCGGGCGCTATTTCGGCCCCAAGGTCTTCCAGTGGGAACAGTCGCGCTTTTTCAACCGGCGCGCATTTGACGCGGCCCATGAGTTCTACGAGCGCCACGGCGGCATCACCATCGTGGTGGCCCGTTTCATGCCATTCGTGCGCACCTTCGCGCCCTTTGTGGCTGGCGTGGCGGCCATGAGCCGGGCCAAGTTCACGGCCTACAACGTCGGCGGCGCCCTGCTCTGGGTGCTGGGCATCACCTTGCTCGGCTACGCCTTTGGCAACCTGGCCTGGGTGCAGGCGAATTTTTCCAAGATCATCTGGGCCATGATTCTGATCCCCGGCCTGATCGCCATTGCCGGCGGCCTGAAAGCGCGCTCAGCCAAGGCGCAGGGCTGAGCGCCCCCACGCCATCTCTTGTTCTTCTTCTTCGAAAGCCTGTTGCCATGAACTCTCGCGTGTCACCCGCCATCGCCCTGGCGACTTCGCTGCTCATGGCCAGCCTGGCCAGCCCGGCCCGGGCGGCCGAACCCAGCCGCCTGCTGCATCAACCCAGCATGTCGGCCGATCAGCTGGCCTTTGTCTGGGCCGGCGATATTTGGGTCAGTGACCGCCAGGGCCGCAACGCGCGCCAGCTCACCCAGCATGCGGCCGCCGAGTTCGCGCCCAGTTTTTCGCCCGACGGCCGCTGGCTTGCCTATTCGGCCAGCTACGACGGCAACACCGATGTCTATGTCATGCCGTCCAGCGGCGGCCAGCCCCGTCGCCTGAGCTGGCACCCGGGCGCCGATGTGGTCAATGGCTGGAGCACCGACGGCCAGCGCGTGCTGTTTGCCTCGGCCCGCGAGGTGGCCAACAACCGCAGCAATCAGCTCTACGAAGTGCCGCTGCAGGGCGGAGCCGAGCGCAAGATCATGGAGGCCGTGGCCTTTGAAGGCAGCTGGTCGCCCGACGGCCAGCGCCTGGCCTACCGCCCCTACCGCGGCGCCCATGGCAACACGGCCGGCTGGCGCCTGCACCGCGGCGGCACGACGCCGCCGATCTGGATCATCGATCCCGTCAAGAAGACCTGGCAGCAGGTTCCGCACGAGAACGCCAGCGACAGCAACCCGGTCTGGCTGGGCGAGGAAGTCGTGTTCATTTCCGACCGCGACGGCCATGCCGCCAATCTCTTCGCCTTTCACCCCAAGACAAAGGCCTTGCGCCAGCTGACCCAAGAGCGGGTCTGGGATGTGCGCAGCGTGGCGGCCCGCGACGGCCAGCTGGTCTACGAGGTGGGCGGCCAGCTCAAGAGCCTGGACCTGCCCAGCGGCAAGGGCCAGACGCTCGCCATTCAGCTGCAGGCGCAGGCGCCGCAGACGCGTGAGCAGTGGCGCGACGCCAGCCGCCAGATCAGCTCGGCCCAGCTGTCCAGCACCGGCAAGCGTGTGCTGGTCAGCGCTCGCGGTGATGTGTACACGGTGCCGGTTAAGGACGGCTCGATCCGCAAGCTGACCCAGAGCGCCGGCGTGCGCGAGAAGGACGCACTCTGGAGCCCGGACGGCCAGCGCGTGGCCTATCTTTCGGAAGCGCCGGGCTTCACCCACCAGCTGATGCTGCGCGCGGCCACGGGTTTGGACCAGCCGCGTGCCATCGCGCTCGGCCTGCCCGGCGAGAAGCCCCAAGCGGCGTCGACCTACTACACCTTGCTGGCCTGGGCACCGGACGGCCGGAGCCTGGCCTACCAGGACAACCACCTCAATCTCTATGCGCTGAAACTGGACGCCAGCGGCCAGACCGGCAGCAGCCAACGCATCGGCAGCAGCCCGCGCCGGGCCAACTTCAAGGTCAGCTATTCCAGCGACAGCCGCTGGCTGGCTTACACCGTGCGGGCGGCCAATCATTTCTCCCAGATCCGTCTGCATGAGCTGCAAGGCGGCCGGGATGTCGCCTTGAGCGATGGCCTCAGCCATGCCGACAACCCGCAGTTCGCCGCTCAGGACTACCTCTACTTCACCGCCTCGGTCAATTCCGGCCCCAGCCAGGTCGGCCTCGATATGAGCACCCAGGACCGCCCCCTGCGCGCCGGCCTGTTTGTCGCCGTGCTGGCGGCCGATGGCAAGTCGCCGCTCTTGCCGCGCAGCGGCGATGAAGAGCTGCCCAAGAAGGACGAGGCGAGCAAGGACGCCGCCAAGACAGACGCGCCCAAAAAAGATGTTCCGAAGAAGGAAGAGGCCAAGGCGGACAGCAAGCCGGTCCGCATCGACCTCGAGGGCCTGGACCAGCGCATCGTCGGCCTGCCGGTGGCGGAGCGCAATTACGACTCCCTGGCCGTGGCCGCCGATGGCGCCTTGTTTTACTTGCAGCGCCGCCAGCGCGGTGCCAGCGGCGAGCCGCCCGAGAACGCAGAGGCCGGCAATGAGGCGGAGCTGTTCCGCTTTGATTTCAAGGAGCGCGAGAGCAAGCAGCTGCGCGCCGGCGTGCAGGCCATCAGCCTCAGCGGCGATGGCAAGAAACTGCTGTTGGTCGGAGCCAAGGGCAAGCTCGAGATCGCCGATGCCGGCGAGAAGCTGGAGGCCAAGTCCATCGATATGAGCGGGCTGAGCGCGCGCGTCGATGCGCGGGCCGAATGGCGACAGATCTTCGATGAGGTCTGGTGGATGGAACGCGCCTACTTCTACGATCCCAAGCTGCATGGCCTGGACTGGGACGAGGTCTACCGCCGCTACCTGCCTTTGCTGGACCATGTGCAGCGCCGCGAGGACCTCAATGATTTGCTGGTCGAAATGATCGGCGAGATGCAGGTCGGCCACAACCGCGTCGGCGGCGGCGATGTGCACCAGGAGAAAGCCGTGCCCGTGGGCCTGCTCGGCGCCGACTTGCGCGCGGAGCCGGACGGCCGCGTGCGACTGGCCAAGATCTACCGCGGCGACCGTTGGAACCCCTTCCTGAAAGCACCCTTGGCCGCGCCGGGCCTGGGCGTCAAGGACGGCGACTGGCTGCTGGCCGTTGACGGCCGGGCCCTCGATGCGAAAAGCAATGTGCATGCCCTGCTGGAGAACAGCGTCGGCAAGCAGGTACAGCTGACTGTCAGCAGTAGCAGCAGCGCCTCGGCCGCAGACAAGGCCGGTGCCAGTCGCGTGATCACCGTCGTGCCGATCGCCGACGAAGCCGGCCTGCGCCGCTGGGACTGGATCGAACGCAACCGCGCCTATGTCGACCGGCAGTCCGGCGGCAAGATCGCCTACGTCTACATGCCCGACACCGGTGGTGATGGTTTCCAGCACTTCAACCGCATGTTCTTCGCCCAGATCGACAAGCAGGGCCTGATCCTCGACGACCGCCGCAACGGCGGCGGCCAGGCCGCCAACTATGTGACCGATGTGCTGAGCCGGCCTTGGTTGGGCAGCTGGAAGGACCGCGACGGCCTCACGCATGACACACCCGGTGGCGCCATCTACGGCCCCAAGGCCATGCTGATCGACCAAGACGCCGGCTCCGGCGGCGACTTCATGCCCTATGCCTTCAAGCGCCTGGGCCTGGGCCCGCTGATCGGCAAGCGCACCTGGGGCGGCCTGATCGGCATCTCCAACAACCCGCGCCTGATCGACGGCGCCAATCTGGTCGTGCCTTACTTCCGCTTCTTCACGCCGGACGGCGAGTGGCGCATCGAGAACGAAGGCGTGGCGCCGGACCAGGACGTGGACCTGAACCCGCTGCAAGTCAACGAAGGCCGCGACAGCCAGCTCGACGCCGCGATCGCCGATGTGCTGGGCCGGCTGAAGACCTACCAGGCGCCGGACCGCCAGAAAGCGCCGGCCATGCCGACCCAGCTGGGGCGCTAATTGCTCTGAAGGCTTAGGGCTTGGCCTTCTGCTGCTGTGCCCGCTCGTAGAGCCAGCGCAGCAGCGGACCGAAGCAGGCCTGCGCTGAGAAATAGGTGCTGGTGTAGCGCCGGGCCGCTTCGCCCAGCGCGGCGCGCTGCTGCGGCTGCAGCAGCAACGTTTGGCAGGCCTCTGCAAAGGCCTGCGGCTCATCGGCCAGGAGAAAGGCGGTGCCGGCCCCGTCAAGCATGCCGCGAGCGCCCTCGGCCGTGCTGACCAGGGGCAGGCCGTGGCCCATGGCTTCCACGCTCTTGATCTTGAGCCCGGCCCCCCAGCGGACCGGGTTGATGGCCACATCCATGCCGGCCCAGGCCTGCTTGAAATCGGCAACAAAGCCATGGCGCTGGAAGGCTTTGAATTCGGGGCGCCAGCGCTCGCTGAGCCAGCCGTAGAGATGCATTTGCAAGCCTTCGACCTGGCCTTCGAGCAAGGGCCAGACCCGGTCGGCAAACCAGTCCAGACCATGGAGATTGGCGGCCCAGTCACTGCCCACCAAGCCGAGGTGCCGGCGCTCGGCCTGCAGCGGCAGGGCAGCGAACTGCACTGGATGCGGGGCCAGCAGGGCGGCTTCGCCCAAGCGCGCCTGCACCAGACCGTGGTCCTCGGCCTGGATCAGGAGCACCCGCTCATATCGCGACAGCAGGGCCATTTCCTGCTCGAAGCTGAGGGTGGTGTGCACGGCCACCGACTGACTGCGGCGTGACTCGGCCGCGCGGCTTTCCAGATCATGGGTATCCAGCACGGCGGCCACACCGGCCGGCAGGAACTCGCGCAAGCCATGCAGGGCCAGGCGCTGGAAGATGCAGGCGTCAAAGTCTTGAGCGGCACACAGGCGGACCAAGGCCTCACGCTCACTGGCCTCGTTGACCGGCCCCTGGATGCCATAGACCGCCGCCTGCACGCGCAGGCGACGCAGCAGATTCAATTCGTCGGCATGGAGCGCACCCAGGTAGAGCAGGCTCAGCTGGCAATGGGCGCCCAGCACCCAGACCAGGGCCAGCACGCGGGTGCGCTCACCGGCCCCCATGCGCCAGAACGGGATGCGGGTGAGCAGCAGAACACGCGGCTTCATCGGCAGGGCTCCGGCTGCAATGGCCGTTTGCAAGCAAGCAGGGCCTCGCATTGCTGCACCACCGCAGCCACGCTGTCCTGCTGCCGGTAGTCGCGATGCTCATGGGCAAAGGCCTGGGCCGCCGTACGGTAGCGGGCCGTGTCGAGCATCTGGCGCAGGAGGCGCGGCAGATGCTCGGTCTGATCCACCAACAGCGTTTCTGAAGCCCCCAGCGACTGAAGCCGCCGCGCCGCCATCCATTGCTCGGTCTGCATGGGCAGAAGCAGCAGGGGCTTGCCAGCCAGCAGCATGGCGGCCGTGGTGCCTGCGCCGCCATGGCTGAGTGCCAGATCGCAGCTGCGACTGAGCGCATCCATGGCCAAGGGCTCAGCGCTGAGCTGCATGCGCCCGCCGCTGAATTGCGCCAAGGTCTTGCGCGAAGCGCCAGGCACATGCGCCAGCACCGAGGCCGGCAATTCTTGCAAAGCCCGAAGCACCTGTTCCAAAGGCGCGTAGCCCGGTTTCAGATAGGCAAAGATGCGCGGGCCGGGGCCATCGGGCCAGCGCGGCTCTTGCCCCTGTCCGAGCTGGAAGATCGGCCCCAAGTAATGCGGCGCGGGCGCCGGCGCCGCGGAACGCTGTGGGTAGTGGTCCAGTTCTGCAAAGCTGCACAAGGCCTGCGCATCGCAGTGCAACAGGTCGGCAAAGACCGTGAGCGCCGGTGCTTGCAAGGCGGCCAGCACCTGGTTGGCCGTGGCCAAGGCATGGGCTTCGGAGTCACGCAGCCGAGCGGTCGGCGCCGGCTGCTGCCACCAGGCAAAGGGCGGCAGGGGCTCGCTTGGTGGCGGCATGCAAAAACCGTCGCCGAAATGCAGGCGCGGCAGGCCCAGCCCCCGGGTGGCGAGCAGGGCGGTTGGCGCGTGATCGAGCACCAGCAGATCGGGTTGGATCAGGGCCAGAAGATGGCACCAGGCCCGACAGATGCCGGTCAGGGCGCGCGGATTGAGAAAGCCGAAGGGCATCAGCAACTCGGGGTAGCTGATCGGACTGGGCAGCTGGGTCAGGCGGCCCAACCACAGTGGCGCTTGCAGGGCCGGCACATCATGCGGGCTCAGCAGGGCCTCAGCGCCGAGCAGATCACGGAGCACAAAGACCGGCCGGTGACCCCGTTCGCGCAGGGCCAGGGCCACGGGCAACAGGCGTGACAGATGACCGTAATCACCTCCGAGCTCCCAGGCAAAAACAATCGTGGCCATCAGGCGGTGGCACCCGGCAGCGGAGCCGCGGGCACAGGTTCAAAGTTCAGCAAGAGAAGCGGCGCCCGCAGGCGCCGCCAAAGAATCACCCGATCCGTGAGTGCCGCGCAGGCTGCACTCGCATCAGGTCGCGCTGACCGATCAGGCTTGGCTCGCGCCCTTGCGACGGCGCGTCGTGGCGGCCAGTCCGGCCAGGCTCAAGCCCAGCAGTGCCAGGGTATCCGGCTCCGGGACGGATGCGGTCGGGCTGATGTTGAAGTTGCTTGGATTGCCCCAACCAAACGGGTCACCGGAGCGCGCCGTGGCCGAACCAGCTCCGCCGTTGTTGCACCCTTCGAATGCCGGCGCGAGGCCACCCTTGGCCGCAAGCGTCGGGCAATCGCCATAGCCGCCACCGTCACTCTGCAGATCACCGGAAACCGTGGCAACGATGTCGTAGTCCAGGGTGAAGCTTTCGCCCACGCCGATCATGCCCATGCTGACATTGAACACGGCGTCGCTGGCGTACTCGCTGCCACAGCTCATGTAGCTGGCCAGGCTGCCCAGGTCATCGCTGGTGCAGGTGCTGGAGCCGTCGGCAGCCTGGGTGCGCGTGGTGCGATCACGGGCCACGGCCACGCCGTCCTTGCTCACCTGCAGCAGCAGATCCGCAAAGCCCAGGCCGGTACCACCAATGCCCAGCTCGCCGCTGTCCACATGGAAGGCGAAGTTGAAGAGCTGGGCCACGCCGGTGGTGTTGGTGAAGGTGCGGCTGTAGCGGGTGCTGGTCGAGGCCGAGAAGCTGCCGCTGCCGGTCACACGGGCACCGAAATAGCTGGTCGCGCCGGCATCGCCGTAGGTATGGAAGAACAAGGAGCCCTCAGCCGTGCTCGGGCTGTGATAGAAATCGGCGCCGGTGGCGGTGATGCTGGGCGGTTCGATGGCCATGCCGTCCACGCTGCTGCCGCTGCTGGGAAGGGCGTAATCGGCGGTCAGGCGGATCTGGCCGTCCGTCATATTGCCGACCACCACCGGAGCCGCCATGGCGAGGCCGGACAACAAGGCCAGCACGCCGGCGCTGACATGCTTGAGTTGGAAGCTGCTGTGTTTCATCGGGAGATCTCCGTTGTTTTAAGACTGTGACTTAGTGCACAAATCCAAACATGCAAGAACCACGCCATGCGCAGCAAGTTCAGCAGGCACGGGCCCCTTTCAATCGGCTAGCCCGTGAACGCCAAGTTTTCCGACATTGATGTTTACCCTTGCGAGCGAAGCCAGCGGCCTGCAGGTTTTCAGCTCAACGCGCGGTGCCGCGCCAGCGGCGGGTTCTTGGCGAAGTAACGGGCGATGCCAGTGGCCAGGGCCTCGACCAGTTTGGCCTGGTAGTCGGCATCGCGCAGCTTGGCCTCTTCCTCGGGGTTGGAGATGAAGGCCGTCTCCACCAGGATAGACGGCACATCGGGCGCCTTGAGCACCGCAAAGCCGGCCTGTTCGACCCGACGCTTGTGCAAGGTACCGACGCGGCCGATCTGGCCCAGCACCTCGCTGCCGAGCTTGAGGCTGTCCTTGATCTGGGCCGTGGTGCTCATGTCCAGCATGGCCTTGAGCACGCTGGCATCTTTGACCGCAGCATTGACCCCACCGACCAGATCGGCGGCGTTTTCGCGGCTGGCCATCCATTTGGCGGCCTGGCTGCTGGCCGCCCCGTCGCTGAGTGCAAACACCGAGGCGCCGCGCGCCTTGGGCGTGAAGAAGGCATCGGCATGGATGGATACGAACAGGTCGGCTTGCACTCGGCGCGCCTTCTGCACCCGCTGCTGCAAGGGCACGAAGTAGTCGCCCTCGCGGGTCAGCAGCACCCGCATATTGGGGTTGCGGTTCAGCCGATCGCGCAGCTGCTGGGCAATCGCCAGCACCACATCTTTCTCGCGCAATCCGCTGGGGCCGATGGCTCCGGGGTCTTCGCCACCATGGCCCGGGTCCAGGGCGATCACGATCAAGCGATCGAGTTTGGCCTGAGAGGGCTCGGACGGCGCTGCCGCTGGCAGCGTCGGCGTCGGTGCGGGTGTGTTCTGCTGCTGCGGCGACGACGCTGCGCTGGCGCCAGGTTTGGCCGAGGTCTGGGCATTCAGATCGGGCTTGTCGAGCTTGGCGATCAGGTCGCCGAGCGCATCTTGCACCGACTGCGCCGCCTCTCGCTCGGCCTGGACCTTGTCCTTGATCAGGGCCAGCAAGGGGTCGACCGCCACCTTGGGGTAGAGGTCGAAGACGAGGCGGTGCTGGTAGGCCGCCACCGGCGCCAAGGTGAAGATCTGCGGCGCCACCGGCTGCTTGAGGTCCAGCACGATGCGTACCACGCGCGGCGTGTTCTGACCGACGCGCACACCGGCGATGAAGGGGTCATCGGCCTTGACTTTGCCCAGCAGGCCGCGCAGATTGGGGCTCAGCTCCAGGCCGTCGACATCGATGACCAAGCGATCGGGGGCCTCCACCAGAAAATGGGTCGCGGCCAGGGACCGGTCGGACTCCAGCGTCACCCGGGTGTAGGCCTCGGCCGGCCAGACCCGCACGGCGACGATATTGCTGCCGGCGTGGGCGGCCGCAGCCGCACCCGCGGGCAGGGCGCGCAAGATCAGGGCCAGGCTGCCCATGGCGCGCAGCGCCTGGCGCCGTTCAGCGAAGCCGCGCTTCACGAAGCCTGCTCCAGCTGCTGCAGCAAGACCTGACCCCGGGCCGTGCCGGCACGCAGCTCGACCTGGCGGCTGTCGTCGTCCTGAGCCTCAATCCAGACTTGCAGATCGGCCGGCGGCAGCATGCCCTCGGCCTTCTCCGGCCATTCGCTGAGCTTGAGCCCGGGCGCGCTGAAGATGTCGCGAAAGCCGGCGTCCTCCCACTCGCGCGGGTCGCTGAAGCGGTAGAAATCGAAATGGCTGACGAGGCCGGCCGAACCCCAGTCGGCCAGGTCATAGGACTCCAGAACCGCGTAGCTGGGGCTCTTGATGCGCCCGGCGACGCCCAGGGCGCGCAGCAGATGGCGCACCAAGCTGGTCTTGCCGGCACCAAGGCTGCCATGCAGCTCCAGGCTGGCGTCAAGCAGGGCCGGGCAGAGCGCCAGGCGCTCCGCGAAGGCCTGGGTGGCGGCCTCATCGGGCCAGCGCAAAGAGCGAGTTTCTAGAATGCGCAAATGACGCAGGCTCCACAACAATCGAACAAGGACGACAAGTCAGCGGACTTTGACGCAGCGGCCGTGATGGCCGATCTGCAGCGCTGGGCTCATGAGCTGGGATTCTCACAGATCGGCGTGGCTGATATCGACCTGCACAGTGCAGAAGCGGGCTTGTTGGCCTGGTTGCAAGCCGGCTTTCACGGCTCCATGCACTATATGCAAAGCCATGGCCTCAAACGGGCCCGGCCTGCCGAGCTGGTGCCGGGCACGCTGCGCGTGCTGAGCCTGCGTATGGATTACCTGCCGCAGGACAGTGCGCCCGATTGGCAAACCGTGGAATGGCAGCGTTTGAACGATCCGCAGCGCGCCCAGGTCTCGCTGTATGCCCGTGGACGCGACTATCACAAGGTGCTGCGCGCTCGCCTGCAACAACTGGCCACGCGACTGAGCGACGCCGTCGGGCCTTTTGGTTACCGCGTCTTCACCGACTCCGCGCCGGTGCTCGAGGTGGAGCTGGCGGCGCGCTCCGGCATCGGCTGGCGTGGCAAACACACCCTGACCCTGCACCGGGACGTGGGCTCGATGTTCTTTCTCGGCGAGATCTACATCGACCTGCCTTTGCCGCTCAGCGAACCGGTCACGGCCCATTGCGGCCAGTGCACGGCTTGCCTGGACGCTTGCCCGACCGGCGCCATCGTCGCGCCCTACCGCGTCGATGCGCGGCGCTGCATTTCCTACCTGACCATCGAGCATGAGGGCGCCATCCCACTCGAACTGCGGTCCCTGATCGGCAACCGCCTCTATGGCTGTGACGATTGCCAACTGATCTGCCCCTGGAACAAGTTCGCCCAGAAGTCCCGCCTGGCCGATTTCGACGCCCGGCCGGCCATGGCGAGCGGCGATCTGCTCGCGTTCTGGAGCTGGGACGAAACCCAGTTCCTGCGCCAGACCGAAGGATCGGCCATGCGCCGCATCGGCCATGCACGCTGGCAACGCAATCTGGCCGTGGTCTCGGGCAATGCCTTGCGCCAACGGGATTGGCCGGAGCTGCGCGCCGTGCTGCAGACCCTGCGGCCGGCGGCCAGCGAGCTGCTGGCGGAGCACCTCAGCTGGGCGCTGGCGCAAGCGCCTGCCCGGCCTACAACCAGCGCAACACCACCAGCCACAGCGGCAGACTGAGCATGCCCAGCAGGGTGGACAGGGTCACCAGGCCGGCCACAAAGGGCCCGTTGCCGCCCATGCGCACGGCCAGCACATAGGCGCTGGAGGCGGTGGGCAGGGCGGTGAACAACAGCAGCGTGGCGCGCTGAGGCGCCGGCAGCTGCAAGGCCAGGGCCAGGCCGAGCCCGACCAAAGGGAGAGCCAGATGGCGAATGCCCAGCAGGGCAGCGGCCAGGCCCGGCGCCTCGCGCAGGGCGCCGAAACGCAGACCCGCGCCGACCGCCATCAGACCCAGGGGCAGGGCGGCCAGGCCAATCCGGTGCAGGGTCAGAGCGGCGGGCTCGGGCAGCTTCAAGCCCAGCAAATTGCCCGTCAGGCCGGCCAAGGTGGCCAGGATCAAGGGATTGCGTGCGAGTTCGCGCAGGTAGCCGTGTCCGCCATGTCGGGCCAAGGGCCAGACGGCGGCGATATTGCAGATCGGCACACACAGCGCGATCAGCAGCGCCACCCAGGCCACGCCTTGTGCGCCGTGCAGGCGCTCGGCCAGGGCCAGGGCGATGAAGGAATTGAAGCGAAAGGCGGTCTGCGCCCCCGACGCATGGAAACGGGCATCGACGCCGGGCAGGGCGCGCAGGCTGTAGGCCAGCAGCACGCCGATCACACAACTGAGCACGCCGCCGAGGGCCAGGTCGGCAGTGGCGCCCGGCTGCAAAGGTGTGCGCAGGATGGAATTGAACAGCAGCACCGGGAACAGCAGGTAGTAGACCAGGCGCTCGGCGGCCTCCCAGACCGGGCGGTCCAGGCCGCTGTAGCGGCACAGCAGGAAGCCGCAAAGGATGAGCAGAAAATCGGGCAGCAGCAGCAAGACATCGGGCATGGCCCGCAGTGTGCCAGGGGGCAGGAAGCCTTGCTGCGCGCGGCCGAACGGCCGGGCGCATTCGGTGCTACCCCTCAGCGAAGACGCGCCCAAGGCGCTTCAGGCTGTTGATGCGGGTATCGTTGCACCTATGTTCAGACTTCAGCGATGCCCCATGCCTGCAGCCAACGCCACACGCTCGACCCTTTCCGCCACCGCGCCCTCACGTCGCCAGTGGCTGCTCCAAGCGAGCGCAGTGGCCGTCACCGTTTGCATGTCCGCCCCGGTGCTGGCTTTCAAATACGAAGACCAGGAATTCGAGGACAAGATCCAGCTGGCCGGCAGCGCCTTGCTGCTGAACGGCGTGGGCAAGCGGGCGGTGTCCATCTTGCGCGGCTATGTGGCCGGGCTGTATTTGAGCCGCAAGTCCGCCTCGCCGGACGCTGTCTACGCCGCCAGTGGCCCGAAGCGGGTGCAGATCCGCATGCTGCTCGAGGTCGGCGCCGAGGAGTTCGTCAAGGCCGTCAACAAGGGCGTGGGCCGCAATTGCAGCGAGGCCGAGAAAGAAGCGCTGAGCACGCGCCTGCCCTTGTTCACGCAGAACCTGCAGTCGGTCGGCAAGGTGCGCAAGGGAGACCTGATCAATATCGACTACCTGCCCGAGCAAGGCACAGTGCTTTACGTCAACGGCAAGCAATGGGGTCAGGTCGTGCCAGGTGCCGACCTTTACACCGCCTTCCTGAAGGTGTTCCTTGGCGACAAGCCGGTGGATAAACGGCTCAAGGCCGGCTTGCTGGGCGAGGCCACCAGCTGAGCTACGTAGAAATGCGTGCCTGAGGCCAGCGAGCTCGGGCTAGGATGGTGAGAAATCACCTTCTGGAGACCGGAATGAAGCAGATCACCCGCCGCACAACCCTCCGTCTGAGTGCCGCTGCGGCCGCCTGTCTGGCCATCGGGCCGCTGGCAGCGCAGACGCCCTATCCGAGTGCCAAGCCGGTGCGCCTGATCGTCCCTTTCGCTCCGGGCGGTACCACGGACATCATTGCCCGTGTTGTGGCCGAGAAGGTCAACCAGGCCCTGGGTCAGAACATGCTGGTCGAGAACAAGGCCGGTGGCGGCGGCTCGGTGGGGGCCAACGAGATCTCCAAGGCGGCGCCCGATGGCTACACCCTGGGTGTGGCGACGGTATCGACCACGGCGGCCAACCCGGCCATCAACCCCAAGATCCCCTACAACCCGATCAGCGACTTCACGCCCATCATCAATATGGCGGCCACGCCCAATGTGATCGCCGTGCACCCGAGCTTTCCGGCGCGTGACTACAAGGGCTTTGTGGCCGAGCTCAAGAAGAACCCCGGCAAGCACAGCTTTGCCAGCTCGGGCACGGGCGGCATCGGCCACTTGCAGATGGAGCTGTACAAGAACCTGACCGGCGTCTTCGTGCTGCACATTCCCTACCGCGGTGCCGGCCCGGCTTTGAACGACACCGTGGCCGGCCAGGTGCCGATGATTTTCGACAATCTGCCCTCGGCGCTGCCCTTCATCAAGGACGGCCGCTTGATCCCCATCGTCGTGGCCGCGCCAAACCGTCTGGCCGTGCTGCCCAATGTGCCGACCTTCAAGGAAGTCGGGCTGGAGCCGGTCAATCGCATGGCCTACTACGGTGTGCACGGACCCAAGAATCTGCCCAAGGACATCGTGGCCAAGGTGCATGATGCGGTCAAGAAGACGCTGGAGCTGCCGGACGTCAAGAAGCGCATCGAAGACACCGGCTCCCTGATCGTCGCCAACACCCCGGAACAGTTTGCCGCCCAGATCAGTGCCGAATTTGATGTCTACAAAAAGGTCGTCGAGCAGCAAAAGCTCAAGCTCGACTGAAGCAGAAGGCGGTGAGGCCGCGACGCGCTCGCCGGAGCAGCGCGCGGCCGAGCTGGCCAGCCACCAGGCGATCGACGCCTTCGTCGAAACGCTCTGGCTGGAAGATGGCCTGGCCGGCAATTCACTCCAGGCCTACCGCCGCGACCTGAACCTGCTGGCCCAATGGCTGGCCCGCCAGGTGCAGCGCCCGCTCGATGCCTGCAGTGAGGCCGATCTGCACAGCTACGCCATGGCCCGCCATGCCGGCAGCAAGACCAGCAGCGCCAACCGTCGCCTGAGCGTCTTCAAACGCTATTTCCGCTGGGCCTTGCGCGAGCAGCGCCTGAGGCAAGACCCGACCCTCAAGCTGGCCAATGCCAAGGCGCCCTTGCGCGTGCCCAAGCTGCTCAGCCAAGCCCAGGTCGAGGCCTTGCTGCAAGCGCCCGACGTCGGCAGCGAACTGGGCCTGCGCGACCGCGCCATGCTGGAGCTGATGTATGCCAGCGGCCTGCGGGTGACCGAACTGGTGACGCTCAAAAGCGTGCATGTGGGTTTCAAGGAAGCGGTCCTGCGCATCACCGGCAAGGGCAGCAAGGAGCGCCTCGTGCCCTTTGGCGAAGAGGCGCACAGCTGGCTGCTGCGCTATTTGCAGGAGGCCCGGCCGCAGTTGCTCAAGGGCCAGGCCTGTGATGCCTTGTTCGTGACTGTGCGCGGCGAGGGCATGACGCGGCAGATGTTCTGGACCCTGGTCAAGAAGTACGCGCAGCAAGCCGGCATCCTGAGCCCCATGTCACCGCACACCCTGCGCCATGCCTTCGCCACCCATTTGCTCAACCACGGTGCCGATCTGCGCGTGGTGCAGCTGCTGCTCGGCCACGCCGACCTGTCGACCACCCAGATCTACACCCATGTGGCGCGCGAGCGCCTGAAGCTGATCCATGCCCAGCACCACCCGCGAGCCTGAGCAGGGGAACCAAACGCCTCAACGTGCCACCGGCAAAGGCGAGGGCGGCTTGATCTCTTCCAGGCAGATCATGGAGCGGATGTCGGCCACGCCGCGGATCTGCATCAGGCGGTCGGTCAGAAATTGCGAGAGCGACTTGAGGTCACTGGCCACGACCTTGAGCAGGTAGTCGCAGTCGCCCGAGACGGTGTGGCATTCCAGGATCTCGGGGAAGTCGCGGATCAGGCCTTCAATCTCGCGAACGCGGTCAAAAGCCTCGCCGTCGATATTGAGGCTGACGAAGGCGGTGACGCCCAGGCCCAGACTCTGCGGCGCCACCAGGGCGCGGTAGCCGCGCAGCACGCCGCGTTCCTCCAGGGCTTTGACGCGCCGGAAACACTGCGGCGGCGACAGATGAACCTGGGCCGCCAGCTCCACATTGGAGGCTCGGCCGTCGCGTTGCAAGGCCTCGATCAGGCGGCGGTCGATGGTGTCCAGCTTGGGAGAAGCGTCGGTCATGGCGGGCTCAAGACAAGGATTGGCAGGCTTTCGCGGCTCAAGTTCGCTCCCGCGTCACGGCGGGGGCGCGACAATTGCGGCCATGGATCATAGTTTTCTCTCCGCCTTCATCCTGCTCTTGCTGGTGCTGGACCCGCTCGGCAGCCTGCCCATCTTCATCGGCATCATGCGCGAGGTGCCCAAGGAGCGGCGCGCGCGTGTCGCCACCCGCGAGGTGGGCTTGGCCGCAATTGTGCTGCTGGCCTTCATGTTCTTCGGCGACAGCTTTTTGCGGGTGATGCACCTTTCCGAGCGCTCGCTCGAAGTGGCCGGTGGCGTGATCTTGCTGATCATCGCGATCAAGATGATCTTCGGCAGCGCCGGTGAATCGGCCTACGGCCTGGAGCCGGGCAAAGAGCCCTTCATCTTCCCGCTGGCCGTGCCCTTGCTGGCCGGCCCTTCTGCCATGGCCACGGTGCTGCTGCTGGCTTCGCGCCAGCCCGAGCGCATCTGGGACTGGATCGGCGCGCTGTGCGCGGCCATGTGGGTCTCGGGCCTGACCCTGCTGATGGCCGACCGCATCCGCCGTCTGCTCGGCGATTCGGTGATTTCAGCGATCGAGAAGCTGATGGGCCTGGTGCTCACAGCCATCGCTGTGGAGATGTGTCTGGCCGGCTTGAAGCGTTACTTCATTGGCGGCTTGTAAGCGGAACTGAAGGACGGGGAGAGTGGCCGGGCGCCTCGCGCTGGTTTCGTTTCGGCGCCGAAGTTTCTCTTCGTTCAAGCACTCGGGAACAAGCCCGGGCCCTGCCACTTCGCACCAGGGCTCGGTCCGCGTGAGCCATGCCGACTGAGCCGGAGCTTGAACCGCGCCCACGTCCCTCACCCGCAACCCGGTCGGCAAGCAGTGCGTCAGCGAGAGCCGGACCCGCCAAGCGCAGCCATAGAGCATTTTGAATTCAAGTTGAACCCTTGGCTCGGCTTTGCACGATGCGAAAAGTCGTTTTCACATCGTGAACTTTCTTCATGTTGCGCCGCCGCAAAATTTCTCATCATGGCGAAGTGCTTTTCACAATCAGAAATTTGCAAGTTAAGTTATTGATTTTATTGAACTAAAAATTAAGTCTTATATAAGACATAAGTGTTCCACTGAGTGAGGCATGGGGCTAATCTTGAGTCCAACAAAGCTTCTTTGTTTGGCCACCCGGCCGCCGGACCTGAACTGATTCATTTCCTCTGTTTTCGCATTCACTCACTTGCAGGAGCACACCATGAGCAACGCCACCCGTGAACAGCAGATCGCCGCCCTTGAGAAGGACTGGGCCGAGAACCCGCGTTGGAAGGGCATCACCCGCGGCTACAGCGCTGCCGATGTGGTGCGCCTGCGCGGCTCCCTGGCCATCGAGCACACGCTGGCCAAGCGCGGTGCCGAGAAGCTCTGGGGCCTGGTCAACACCGAGCCCTTCGTCAACTCCCTGGGCGCCCTGACCGGCAACCAAGCCATGCAGCAGGTCAAGGCCGGCCTCAAGGCCATCTACCTGTCCGGCTGGCAAGTCGCCGGTGACGCCAACAGCAATGGCGAGATGTACCCCGACCAGTCGCTGTACTCGGTGGACTCGGTGCCCAAGGTGGTCAAGAAGATCAATGCCACCTTTGCCCGTGCCGACCAGATCCAGTGGAGCGAAGGCAAGAACGACATCGACTACTTCGCCCCCATCGTGGCCGATGCCGAAGCCGGCTTCGGCGGCGTGCTGAACGCCTTCGAGTTGATGAAGGCCATGATCGAAGCCGGCGCTGCCGGAGTCCACTTCGAAGACCAACTGGCCGCGGCCAAGAAGTGCGGCCATATGGGTGGCAAGGTGCTGGTGCCGACCCGCGAGGCCGTGTCCAAGCTGGTGGCGGCCCGCCTGGCCGCCGACGTGATGGGCACGCCCACCGTGCTGCTGGCCCGCACCGACGCCGAAGCCGGCGACCTGGTGACCAGCGACATCGACGACAACGACAAGCCTTTCTGCACCGGCGAGCGCACCGTCGAAGGCTTCTTCCGCACCAACAACGGCATCGAGCAAGCCATCAGCCGCGGCCTGGCCTACGCGCCCTACGCCGACATGATCTGGTGCGAAACCGGCAAGCCCGACCTGGCTTTCGCCAAGCAGTTCGCCGACGCCATCCATGCCAAGTTCCCGGGCAAGCTGCTGGCCTACAACTGCTCGCCTTCTTTCAACTGGAAGAAGAACCTGGACGACGCCACGATTGCCAAGTTCCAGCGTGAACTCGGTGCCATGGGTTACAAGTTCCAGTTCATCACCCTGGCCGGTTTCCACAGCCTGAACTACAGCATGTTCAACCTGGCCTACGGCTACGCTCGCAACAATATGAGCGCCTTCGTGGAGTTGCAGGAAGCCGAGTTCGCGGCGGCTGAGCGCGGCTTCACCGCCGTCAAGCATCAGCGCGAAGTCGGCACCGGTTACTTCGATGCCGTCACCACCACCATCGAGCGCGAGGCCTCGACCGCTGCGCTCAAGGGTTCCACCGAAGACGAACAGTTCTTCGAAGCAAAGCACGGCTGATTCCCCGGATTTCGCCCTGTCTTGCAGGCCCGGTCTCCCACGAGGAGGCCGGGCCTTTTTGTGCTCAATCGGCCGGGAATATGGCTGACTGCAGGCGCACAAAGCAGGCCCTCGTGTGGCCCTGCAGTTCGGACCGCCGCCGGGCTCATGGTTCCGGGGTCGGCCCTACCGGGCCGACTGCCTTGCGCTGCTCGCCCCTCGGGGCTGGCGCATAACTCACTTCACTCACTGTGTTCGTTTCGTTCAGACACACGCGCCAAGTCAGAGCTTGAAGCGCGCGGCTACACGCGCGCCCCAAGGCGCTGCGCTGCTCAGCCCTTCACAAATCGCCCAGCGGCGGCCCGAACTGCAGGGCGCTTGCATCGCGATCAATCTGCCCTTCGACGGTGGAACACGCCACATTCGGAGGGGGCTCGGCCCGACGACGGGCGATTTGTGCGCGGCCGAGAGCGCAGCGGAGCGGCTCAGGCGCGCGCCGAAGCTTGCTTCAAGCGCGCTTCAAGCACTGACTCGGCGCCACTGTTTGACCACAGTGAGCGCAGCGAACGGAGGGAGTTTGGCGCCGCTGAGCCGCGCAGTGAGCAGCGAGGGCAGTCGGCTCGCAGAGCCGACCCGGGCACCATGAGCACGGCGACGGGCCGAGTCACCGCAGCGCGGCAAACCCGGCCCTCGAATTTCCCTTCCATGCCGACAGCTGACCACCCAAGCCCTGACAACCGAGCATGCCAGCCTATTCAGAGAGAAGAAGCCAGCACCGCCAGATCGTCTTCACGGGTGGCCAGGCGCGGGTTGCTGCGATGGCAGTGGTCGGCCAGCGCGCCCGTCACCGCGCGTTCGAACATCGACGGGTCCACGCCGAGCTCGGCCAGACCGGCCGGCAAGCCCAGTCTTTGATTGCGGGTCTGTACGGCCTCGGCCAGGGTGTGGCCCGCTGGGTCGCAATGGCCCAGACCCATGGCCTCGGCCATGCGAAGCAGACGCCATTCCGCCTGCATGCTGGGCGCGCTGGCATTGAAGCGCAGCACGGCGAGCCTGCAGGCTGCAGCTCCTCATCTGCCAGCGCGCCTCGCGATCCAGACCGTTGCGGCAGGCGCGCTCCAGGTGGCTCCAGCCGCGCCGCAGGCCATCGAGGGCGATGCCATCGGCGGGCGGGTTGACGGCGGCTGACATGAAGGTTTCCATGCAGCGGGCGATCGCGTCCATGCCGGTGGCTGCAGCCAGGTCCGGCGGCAGGCTCAAGGTGAGCTCGGGGTCACACAGAGCGGCGCGCGGCATCAACTCGGCGCTGTGAAAGCCCAGTTTGCGTCCGTCCGCGACGACCAGGATGGCGCCGCGCGCCACCTCGCTGCCCGTGCCGGCGGTCGTGGGCACGGCGATCACCGGGGCTGTGGCCTTGCTGATCGATAGGCTGTCGCCCTCAATGGTGGGGAAGGCCTTGAGCGGACCGGAATGAGTGGCGGCGATCGTCACGCCTGTGGCCGGGTCCATGCAGGACCCACCACCGACAGCGATCAGACCGTCGCAATAGTTCGAGCGATAGACCACGGCCACCCCTTGCACGACACGCTCATTCGGACTGGGTAGCTCGTTCGTGCAGATCGGCGGCGCATTCGCGCCCCAGGCCGCTAGCGCCAGATCCAGTACGCCAGCAGCGCGCACGCTGGCATCACTGACAACCAAGGGGGTGCAGGATGCCCGCTCGCTGGCATTCCTGCGGCAAAAGGGCCGCGGCGCCGAAGTCAAAGTGGATTTGGGTCAGATACTGGATCAATGCCATGGCGCAGCACTCCCGCAGGGGCCTTGGTTTTGCTGCATTTCAAGGGTGCAGTCAAGCGAATGATGCGCCGCTGTCATGGCACAACTGGGCGGCACCGGAGCCGGAGAAAGGGCCTAAAGTCGAAGCCGTTCGCCACTTGCGGAGTTGCACTGATGCGTCCTGCCACCAGCTCGATCCGACCCTGCCATCCCTGCCATGTGGCCGGCATGCTCAGGCATGCGCTGCTCGTCGGTGCTCTGGCTTGCACGGAAGCGGCGCTGGCCGGCCGACCGCTGTCCAGCGATGACGCGGGCACGGCCGACGCAGGTAGTTGCCAGCTCGAGGGCTGGGGCGAGCGGGCCGGCGCCAACCGGGCTCTGGTGCTGGCGCCTGCCTGCGGTGTGCTGGAAGGGCTGGAGTTTGGCGCCGATTACACCTACCCGCATCCGCGCGACGAAGTCCGCGGGGAGGCCGGTCTGGCGGTCAAGTGGGTGCCCAAGAGTTGGGCCGTGCCAACTGCGGCCGGGCAGCTGACCTGGGGTTTGAAGGCGGGACTGAGTTTCGAGCGACCGGCCGGGGCCGGCTGGCGGCGCACCGGCCAGGGTCTGCTGGTCCTGGCGACGCTGACTGTCAACGAAGACTTCGCCCTGCACGCCAACCTCGGCCCGCAGTTTGACCGCACAAGCCGGTCCAACGCCACGGCGTTCAATCTCGCCGCCGTTTGGATGCCCAGCGCACAATACCTGCTGTTCGCCGAATTGCAGAGCAACGACCGCCGCGACGTCTTCGGTGCGGCCATGCGCACCATCGGCGGCCTCTGGTGGCTGAACCCCGACAAGCTGGGCCTGAGCATCACGGCCAGTCGCCAGAACGGCAGTTCGCAGACCTTGTGGACGGCAGGTTTTGGCTGGTACGGTCTGGAGTTTTGAGGCCCACATCGCCAGGGCTGCGAAAATACCGGGTTAACCCCGGGAGCCCTTGTTGAGTCGCACCACCTTGTTGACACCGCGCATGGCCGGTGTGCTGGAGAGAATCCACCGCGTCAAGCGCCCGGCCTTCCACAGCCTGAGCCCCAAACAGGCCCGTATCGCCTACCTCATGGGCGCCGAGATTCTAGACCTGCCGCGCGCGCCGGTGGCTCGGGTAGAAAACCTGCAGGTGCCCGGTGCCCAGGGCCCGCTGGCCGCGCGCCTGTATGCACCGCAGACGGCCGATGAGGCCACACTGCCCGTCCTTCTCTACCTGCACGGCGGCGGCTTCACCATCGGCAGCATCGACACCCACGACAGCCTGTGCCGCCAGCTGGCCTTGCGCAGTGGCGTGGCCGTGCTATCCCTAAACTACCGGCTGGCACCCGAGCACCGTTTTCCGGCGGCCGTGGACGACTGCTGGGCCGTGATGCGCTGGCTGGCCGAGAACGCCGCCAGCCTGGGCCTGGACGGCAGCCGCTTGGCCGTGGGCGGCGACAGCGCCGGCGGCACGCTGGCGGCGGTCTGTGCCCTGCATGCGCGCGACATCGGCCTGCCGCTGGCCCTGCAGCTGCTGATCACACCGGGCACCACGGCCCATGCCGACACCGCCTCGCACAAGCTCTTCGCCAATGGCTTTTTGCTCGACGCCGCTTCGATCGCCTGGTTCTTCGACCACTACATCGAACACGGGCACCGGCGCGACTGGCGCTTCGCGCCGCTGGAGGCGCCCGATCACAGCGATCTCGCGCCGGCCTGCGTCTTGCTGGCCGAATGCGACCCGCTGGTGGACGAAGGCATCGCCTATGCCGATCTGTTGCGCGCCAACGGCGGACAGGTGCAGCTGGAGGTGTATCGCGGCGTGACCCACGATTTCATCAAGATGGGGCGTACCATCCCCGAGGCCTTGACCGCCCTCGATGCCTGCGCCTTGGCCCTGCGCCAAGCACTGCAGCCCTGAATCACAGCACCACAGCACCTCTGCGCTCCGCACCCTCGCTATGAAACTGCAAGACTTCCGTTTTTTTGAGCCCCTGCGCGTGCGTTGGAGCGAGATTGATGCCCAGCAGGTGGTCTTCAACGCCCATTACCAGAGCTATTTCGACGTTGCTGTGGGTGGCTACTGGCGCGCCCTGGCCTTGCCTTACGTCGAAACCATGGCACAGATGGGCGGCGATCTGTTCGTGCGCAAGGCCACGCTCGAGTACCTGGGTTCAGCGCGTTATGACGAGCTCTTGCAGGTCGGCGTGCGTTGTGAGCGCATCGGCCACAGCTCGCTGCAAGTGATTTGCGCGGTGTTTCGCGGCGCCGAATTGCTGGTCCATGGCGAGCTGATCTATGTCTTCGCCGACCGCCAGGACCAGTCGCCGCGCGAGGTGCCCGCCGCGCTGCGCAGCCTGATCGAGAGCTTCGAGGCGGGTGAATCGGTGGTCGAGGTTCGGGTGGGCAGCTGGGCCGAGCTCGGCGCGCAGGCCGGTGCCATCCGCCAGGCGGTATTCGTGGACGAACAAAAGATCCCGGCCGAGATGGAATGGGACAGCGCCGATGAGAGCTGCGTTCACGCCGTCGCCTTCAACCGCTTCGGCCTGGCCCTGGCCACCGGGCGCTTGCTCGAACATGTGCCGGGTGTGGCCAAGATCGGCCGCATGGCGGTCTTGCGCAGCATGCGCGGCAGCCGCATCGGCCGCGAGGTGCTGGAAGCCTTGATGCAGGCCGGCCGACAGCGCGGCGAGCGCGAGGCGGTGCTCCATGCGCAGCTGTCTGCCGCCGGCTTCTACACCCGCGCCGGCTTCGTCCAGCGCGGCGCTGTGTTTGAAGAGGCCGGCATCGGCCATGTGGAGATGGTCAGAGCGCTGTGAAGCACTCGCGGTGGCGCAGGCCCTGGACAAAGGGCGCCATCGCAGCCGCCACACGTGCCTCCAAGCCTACCGGGTCGTTCAGACCTGGGCCATAGACCTCCATCCAGGTCGGCAGGCTGCTGTCGCTGTCCTGGCGCTGGAGCACGCGCAGGGCGCTGATGGGCACAGCTTCAGCGGCCAGTTGCTCCTGCAGCTTGCGAAAGGCGGTCAGCGCCGCTGCACTGTCTGCCGCCCGAATGCGGTAGTAGACGAAGATTTCAGGCTGCATCGAGCTCATCATTCCAGGGCCTTCAGCTCATAGGGCAGGGCGCGCGGCTGCAGCAGCGCACCGTCCGGCGCCCCGAGATGCAGGCTGCCGGCGTCCAGTGCCGCAATTTTGGTCTCGGCCAGGATCAGGCTGCGGCCGTCGTCGCGCGTGGCCGCAAGGGCCACCAGACCCGCCGGTTGGCCCGGATCTTCGCTGTGGAAGATCTCCTGGCCGGGCAAGGCCTGACCCTGCAGCTCGTACAAATAGGTGCGGCGCTTGAGCGTGCCACGGTACTGGCTGCGCGCCACCACCTCCTGGCCGGGGTAGCAGCCCTTCTGAAAATTCACCCCGCCGAGCAATTCCAAGTTCAGCATCTGCGGCACGAACTGTTCTTGCGTGGCCGTCTGTACCCAAGCCAGACCGGCTGCAGCCTCCAGCCAAGCCCAGTCTTGCAGGCCCAAAGCGGGCAGGCTGGGCGCAGCCGCGCCAGCCGCCTGAGCCCACAGCCAGCGGCTGTGACCGGCCGCATCGGGCAGGCGGATGCGCACGCCTGCCTCCTCGCGCTGCAGCGCCCAGCGCGCGCCTTCCTGCGGCGGGGCGATCTGCCCCCACAAGGCCCAGTCGGCACTGGCATCACTGAGCTTGCACTTGGCCCGCATCACGAACATGGACAGGCGCTTGAGCACGGCGGGCAGGACATCGGCGGGCAGGGCCAGCAACACGTCCTGCTCGCCGTCCTTCCAGCCCACCAGGGTGGCCAACAAGCGCCCCTTGGCGGAGCAAAAACCCGCCAGACGCGCTTCATTCGGACCCAGCAGGGCGAAGTCCTGGGTCAGCTGGCTGTGCAAAAACTTGGCGGCGTCTTCGCCCTGGGCACGGATGACGCCCCAGTGGGGCAAGCGCAGAGCAGCGGAAGAAGGGAGTTCGAGGTTCGTCGTCATGGCCCCGATTATCATCAGCGCCCGAAACAAATCGGCCGCGCAAGGGTTTTGATGGCAAGGACGAGAAGCAAAACAAGAACAAGAGCCACAGCGAGCAAGCGGGCAGGGCGAGGCTCAGGCCTGCTGGCCTGGATGCTCGGCCTGTTCCTGCTGGCACTGCTTGCCGCAGGCGCTGCAGCCGGCGCCGCCTGGTGGTGGCTGCAAGCCCCCATGCAGCTGCGCAACCCGACCGTGGAGCTATCCATCGAGGCCGGCAGCTCGCCGCGCGAGGTCGCGCAAGCCTGGGCCCAAGCCGGTGTGGCCGAAGATCCGCGCCTGCTCTACCAATGGTTCCGCTGGTCCGGCCAGGCGCGCCAGATCCGCGCCGGCAGCTATGAAATCCACCAGGGAGCGACGCCGCGCGACTTGCTGGCCAAGATGGTGCGTGGCGATGAAGTGCTGGAGCAGCTGCGATTGATCGAGGGCTGGAATCTGCGCCAGCTGCGCGCGGCCCTGGCCCGCGCACCCGCGCTCAAGCAGCAGACCGCGGGCTGGAGCGAGGCCGAGCTGATGGCCGCCCTGGGCGCGCCAGGCCAGGCGGCCGAGGGCCGGTTTTTCCCCGACACCTACGCCTACAGCCGCGGGGTCAGTGACCTGACCGTGCTCAAGCGCGCGTATGCCGCCATGCAAAAACGCCTGGACAGCGCCTGGGCCGGCCGCAGCGAAGGCTTGCCGCTCAAGTCCGCCGATGAGGCCTTGATCCTGGCCTCCATCGTCGAGAAGGAGACCGGTGCGCCGGCCGACCGCCAATTGGTGGCCGCCGTCTTCATCAACCGCCTGCGGATCGGCATGCCGCTGCAGACCGACCCGACCGTCATCTACGGCCTGGGCGAGAAGTTCGACGGCAATCTGCGCAAGCGCGACCTGCAGACTGACACGCCGTTCAACACCTACACCCGCGGCGGCCTGCCGCCGAGTGCGATCTCCATGCCCGGCGTCGCCTCCTTGCAGGCGACCTTGCATCCGGCGCCAAGCCGGGTGCTCTACTTCGTGGCCCGCGGTGATGGCAGCAGCGAGTTCAGTGAGGACCTTGCCGCGCATAATCGCGCGGTCAACAAATACCAACGTGGCCGCTGAAGCGCGCGCGCCGCAGTCATCGAAATCGAAGCCAAGAATTGCCCCGTTCCGTGAACCCAGCCCTTTCCTCCAGCGCCCGTTTCATCAGTTTTGAAGGCATCGATGGGGCGGGCAAGTCCACCCATATCGAGGCCCTGGGCGAGCGCCTGCGCCAGCGCGGCGCCGAGCTGGTCCACACCCGCGAGCCCGGCGGCACCGAGCTGGCCGAGAGCCTGCGCGAGCTGATCCTGCACCGCGGCATGGACAGCCTGACCGAGGCCTTGCTGGTCTTCGCCGGCCGGCGCGACCATCTGCAGCGTGTCATCGAGCCAGCCCTGGCCGCCGGCAAGACTGTCCTCTGCGACCGTTTCACCGACGCCAGCTTTGCCTACCAGGGCGGCGGGCGTGGCATGGACCTGGCTGTGCTGGAGACGCTGGAGCAGTGGGTGCAGGGCGGTCGCCAGCCTGACTTGACACTCTGGTTCGATCTGGACCCGGCGATCGCCGCCCAGCGCCGCGCTGCCGCGCGCGAGGCCGACCGTTTCGAGCAGCAAGACCTGGAATTCTTCACGCGCGTGCGCTCAGGTTATGCCGCGCGCGCCGCGAGCGCGCCGCAGCGCTTTGCCCGCATCGACGCCAGCCTCTCGGTGGCCGAGGTGGCCGCCCAGATCCACGCGGTGCTGGAGGCTCGGGGATGGTGAGCGAAGCGCTGAAGGAAACGCTGAAGGAAGGCGGCGCCCAGCGCCCGCTGCCTTGGCTGGCCGAGCCCTTGCGCCAGGCCCTGGCCACGGCGCGCTCGCATGCTTTGCTGGTGCAGGGCCCGGCAGGAGTCGGTCAGCTCGATCTGGCCTTGCTGCTGGCCCAGGCGTGGCTGTGCGAGGCACCGCTGGAAGGCGGCTTCGCCTGCGGGCACTGCGCCAGCTGCAAGCTGCTGCATTCCCACACCCACCCGGACTTCATGTTGCTGCTGCCCGAGGCCTTGCGCGAGCAGCTCGGCTGGGGCGCCGAGGCCGAGACCGGCCGCGACGGCGAGCCCAAGGCCAGCAAGACCAAGCCCAGCCGCGAGATCAAGATCGAAGCGGTGCGCCAGATGCTGTCCTTTGCCCAAGGCACCAGCTCGCGCGGCCGCGCCAAGGTCGTCGTGGTCTACCCGGCCGAGGCGCTCAACACCGTGGCCGCCAATGCCTTGCTCAAGACCCTGGAAGAGCCCGGCGGCAGCCTGCGCTTCGTGCTGGCCAGCAGCGCGCCGGAAGGCCTGCTGCCCACCATACGCAGCCGTTGCCAGCCCGTGCCCCTGGCATTGCCGCCTGCCGCTCCCTGTCTGCAGTGGCTGAAAGAGCAGGGCGTGGAATCCCCCGAGGTGCTGCTGGCTGCAGCCGGCGGCCGGCCCCAGGAAGCGCGCGACTGGTTCGAGGCTGGACTGCGCGCCCAGGCCTGGACCCAGCTGCCGCAGCGCCTGGCCCGGGGCGAGGCGGCGGCGCTGAGCGACTGGTCGCAGCCGCGTGCCATCGATGCCTTGCAGCGGCTCTGCCATGACTTGCTGCGCCGCGTGCATGGCGCAGCGCCCAGTTACTTCCCCGCCGAGTCCTTGCCCAGCCCCAAGCTGGCCGGTCCGCTGCACGAGTGGGAGGCCGTGCTGCGCCGCGCGGCCCGCCATGCCGAACATCCGCTCAATGCGGGCTTGCTGATGGAATCTCTGTTTGCTCAAGGGCAACAGGCCTTGCAGGCGGCCAGCCGATCAACGGCAGCACGCCGGGCCTGATCGACGCTTCCGGCCGGCACGGGCTTCGCTACACTGGCGGCCATGGACAACTCCGCCGCCAAACCCGCCTCGCCCGGCCTGACCACCTCGCTCGGCGCCGCTGCGCCTGCCAATGGGGCCGCCGCCGCGGGCCCGCGCCCCAGCGTGATTCAGCTGGTGTTTCGAGAAAAAGGCGCGCTCTACGCTGCCTACATGCCGCAGTTCCTCGACGGCGGCCTGTTCGTGCCGACCACGCGCGAGTACCGCCTGGGTGAAGATGTCTACCTGCTGCTGGCCCTGCCCGATGACAACCAGCGTTATCCCGTGGCCGGCAAGATCGCCTGGCTGACCCCGGTCAATGCCTCGGGCGGGCGCACCCAGGGCGTTGGTGTTCGCTTCCCCGCCGATGAGAAAAGCCGTTTGATCAAGCTGCGCATCGAAGAAATCCTCGGCACCCAGATCTCGTCTGCCAAGCCGACCCAAACCATGTGAAGCCGGCAGGCGTCCCGCACTGGGGCGTTTTGTTGGAGCCTTCACGCCCACCTTGCTTCCAGCCCCATGTTCATCGATTCGCACTGCCACCTGAGCTTCCCCGAGCTGCACGCCCGCTTGCCTGAAATCCTCGGCGAAATGATGGTGGCGCAGGTGGAGCAGGCCATCTGCATCTGCACCACCATGGAGGAGTTCCCACGGGTGGCTGCGCTGGCGGCCGAACATGAGCAGCTCTTTGCCACCGTGGGCGTGCACCCGGACAATGAAGACGTGCATGAGCCCAGCGTCGAGGAGCTGGTCGCGGCTGCCCAAGCGCCCAAGGTGGTGGCCATCGGTGAAACCGGCTTGGACTATTTCCGCCTCAATGGCCGCAGCATCGAGCACGATATGGAGTGGCAACGCGAGCGCTTTCGCACCCACATCCGGGCTGCACGTGCGGTGGCCAAGCCCCTGGTGATTCACACCCGCAGCAGCGCCGCCGACACCTTGCGGGTGCTGGACGAAGAGGGCGGTGAACAAGCCGGCGGCGTGTTCCATTGCTTCACCGAAAGCCTGGCGGTGGCGCAGGCCGCGGTTGAGCGCGGCTACTACATCTCCTTTTCCGGCATCCTGAGTTTCAAGAATGCGCAGGATCTGCGCGATATGGCCAAAGCTCTGCCGGTTGAGCGCTTGTTGATCGAGACCGACAGCCCCTATCTGGCGCCGGTGCCGTACCGGGGCCGGACCAACAGCCCCGCCTATGTACCCCATGTGGCGGCGGCTTTGGCGGCCGCCAAGAACATGTCCATCCCCGAGTTGGCCGCGCAGACGACGGCCAACACACGGCGGCTGTTCGCGCTGCCGGCCTGAGCTGCATGAGCCGGTACGCCGCCTGGCTCTGTTTGGGTGTGGCCCTGACGGCGGGCCTCGCGCAGGCCGGCCCCGCCGATGATCTCGTGCTGGCCGCCGAGCTGGACAACGGCCGGGAAGTCATGCGCTTGCTGGTGCGCGGCGTCGACCCCAATGGCGCCGATGGCCGGGGCCGCAAAGCCCTCGAAGTGGCCTTGCGCGAGGGCTCGGGCCGGGCGCTGGACAGCCTGCTCAGCCACCCGAGCAGCGATGTCAACGCCGCCAATGCCGCGGGCGAAACGCCGCTGATGCTGGCCGCGATTCGTGGTCGCCTGGATTGGGTGCAAAAGCTGGTGCGTCGCGGCGCCCAGATCCACAAAGAGGGCTGGACGCCTTTGCACTACGCCTGCAGCGGCCCGGACAACGGCGTCGCTCTGTGGCTGCTCAGCCAGGGTGCCGAGCTGGAGGCCCGCTCGCCCAATGGCAGCACGCCGCTGATGCTGGCCTCTCGTTACGGCGCCATGGACCTGGCCGAGGCTTTGCTGGCGGCCGGCGCCGACCCGACGCTGCGCAACGATCAAGGACTCAGCCCGCTTGAGTTTGCCCAGGCGGCCGGGCGCAACAAGTTGGTCCAGACGCTCCGTCAAGGGCAGCAAAGTCGCGCCGGCAAACTGCCGTAAAGCCGGGGCAATGGCTTGTTTTTTCGCCAGCGCGCGCAGCAAGCACCTAGGAAGTTCACTGACAAGGCCTTTGGCGGGCAGCCGACTGTCGGACACAAGGCCGGGCTCCTAAAGTCGCTTACATCTTGAGACGCCTACAGCGACTCGCAGCGACCGACCCACAGGAGACCGACATCATGTTCAACGCACAAACCCACAGCCTCAGCAGCCCCTTCGCCATGCTGATCGACCCCGAGCAGGTGGTGCGCGCGATGGAACACTCAGAACGCCTGAACCGCCTCCACAGCCGCGTTTACCGCCCGCTGGACAAGCCCTTGATCGCCAAGAGCGCCGTGGCCTCGGCCGACTTCGACCGGCTGATTGAAGATGCCGCCGATGAAGGCGATGACGGCGTCGATGTGGTAGGCAGCTGCTGATCGCTAGTCACGGATCGATCGGGCTTGGCGCTTGCGGGCGCCGCTCCCGGCTTGCTTCAGGGCTGTGATGCGGGGGCCGTTCCGGCCGCGCGTCCACTCAAGAGCTCCAGCCGCGCCAACTCGGCGCGGAATCTCTCGGCCTCGTCTTCCGTGCGGACCGCCTGCAAGCCCAAGACCGGGTCGCCCAGCAAGGCCGTGTCGACGCGGCTGCGGCTCAGATAGCGCCGCACCAAGTCATGGCCCAGCTCCTGCAGCTGGCGGTTTTTGAGCGTGGCATCAGCCAGGCTCTGGCTGCGCGCCTCCAGCAAGGCCACCAGGCCTTGATTGGCTTGCTCGCGCTCGGCGGCCAAGCGGCGCGCCTCCATCAGCTGGGCTTGCAGGCCCTGACCGCGCTCCTGCTCGGCGCTGTGTTCGCTGCGCGCCTGGGCCAGGTTCCGTTGCAGCTCCTGCAGCTGGCTTTGGGCGGCGCTCAGCGCCTGCTCGCGGGCACGCAGCTTGGCGGCCTGGCCGCCGACCTGTCCGCGCAGCGCGGCTGCTTCCTTGCTTGCCGCATCGGCAGACGCTTCAGCCTTGGCCTTCTCGGCCTGCAGACCACTTTGCTGCTCCTGCGCGGCGCGCAGGGCGGTCTGGGCCCGCCGCAAGGCCTCGCGTTCCTTGCTGGCTTTGCTGTCCTGGGCCTGCGCGCCGAAACTCAGCATCAGCAGGCCGGCCAGGGCCGCCGCGGCCAGCCGACCGGCTGGGCGCGGCTTGAAGAGGTGGGTGTGCATGCTCATGGCGTTCAGAACCGGGCGTTGAGATCGAGCTGGAAGACATCGATGCGCAGCGGCGCACTGCTCAAATTGCCGCTCAGTGATGCCGCATCGCCGGGCACCGCCAGGTAGCGCACACCGTCGTCCAAGTTGCGGGTGCTGGTCCAGCGTGCGCTCATCCAGAAGCGCAGGTCCAGGGCATAGCTGCCGCCCAGGGACCAGCCCTTGTAGTTTGTGCCACCGAGGTGCCAGCTGGTGTCGGTGAAGCCGTCGACCCAGGCGTCACGCTCGACAAAGCGGAAGGCGGCGTAGGCCTGCCAGTCGCCACGCCGGGCCAACGCTGCGCGGCCAATCTGCGCCTTGGCTTGCAAGGCCTGGGTTTTGGCCAGCAGGCTGTTGGCCTTGTCGCCCGAATCACTGAGGCTCACGCCCGCTCGGGCCTGGATGTCGGCCAGCTTGAAGCCGGTGTTCTTGATCCAATCCATGCTCAGCGCCAGCCGGGTGGAGGCAAAGTTCTCCAGCGTCAGGCCCGCCGTCACATTGATGGGGCGGAACTTGGAGGCCAAGCCCCAGGTGGGCGCGGCCACGCTGGTCGGGTCGTTCAGGTTGATCAAGGTGTTGCCCTTGAGGCGCACCGAGCTTGGGTACTGCGAACTGAAGTAGGCGCCGGTGCCGGCACGCGGGCCGCTGGGCGGCGGGCTGCTTTCGCGCTGGCCCTCGATGTGGCGGAACTCATAAGCCGCCAGACCCAGCTTGAGCTGGGCGCCACCGCCGAGCGCGATGTCGCCACCGATCTGCCCGCCGAACAGCCACTTGTCGCGCGTGCTGCTGCTGAACTCTTCCAGCGGGAAGGCGCCCAGGCTGGCGAAGACCGAGCGCTGCGGCGCGAGGCTGTGCTTGAGCTGGGCGGCCACGCCGTCGAAAGCCATGTCCTCGGGCCAGCTCAGGTCGCTGCTGTAAAACGGATTGGGCATGCGGCCGAAGTCAGCAGCCAACTTGTGTTGCAACCACTCGGGCTGCCAGCGCAGCCAGGCGCGGTCCAGGCCCAGGGCATAACGGTTGAATTGATTGCCCAGGGTCTGCGAGGTCGAGGTCGGGCCGCTGCTGCTGCCGCCACTGCTCAGGCGCAGGCCGGTCTGCACCTGGTCGCTGAGCTTCGCGTCCACTTCCAGGCGGGCGCGCAGGGTCATGCGCTGGCGGTCCACCGTGGTGTTGCTGAGGTCCGGTGCCCAAGCGGGCGAGCTGGTCTGGGCACGGAAGATTTCGGCCGGCACATTGCTATCCGACATGTACTCGTTCTGTGCCCGGACGCGCACATCGCCGCCCACCCGCACCCGCCCCAGCCATTCAGGCAGGGCATCAGGTTGGCCCCAGCGCTCGCTGCGGGCCTGGGCCAGCACCTCGGTCTTGATCTCTTCGCGCATCTGCAGCCGGGTGCTCTCGGGCACATAGGGAATGCGCAGGACCTTGCTGGCCTCCGGCGCGCTGCTCGCCACGGCGGCAGGTGCCGACCCTGCTGCCTGCGCCCCGGCCTGCTCGGCCTGACGCCGAATCGCATCGGCTCGCTCGCGGGTCAAGAGGCCCTGGCTGACCAGGGCGTCGATCAAGGCCAGGGTGGTGGCGCGCAGCTGGGCCAGCTGCTGGGCTTCAGACGAAGCCAGCACAGGCGCCGTGGTCTGGGCTTGCGCCGTGGGCAAGGCCAGCAAGGCGGCCAGCAGGCTGGCGCTCAAGCCCGCGGGGCCGGGGAAACGGTGTGAGGTGGAAGACATGTGGGGGCTGCTGAAAGAAGTATTGGGGTTGAGGCTCAGGCGAGGGGACGCACGCTGAGCTTGAATCGCATAGGTTGGGCCAGCGCGGTGGCCGGCGGCGGCGGCAGCTTGAACTGGCGCGAGGTTTCGTCGAGGGCGCTGCGCAGGGCCAGGTCGCCAGCGCTGTCGCCGCTGGGCTGCAGTTCGAAGCGCTGTATGGCACCGTCCTGGGCCAGCCAGATGGAGAAGGTGGCCGTCAGTTGCTCGGCCTCGGACTTGAGGCGGCGCTCGATCTCGTCGCGCAGCAACTGGCGCGCCGTGTTGGCGTAAAAGCGCTCTTGCGCTCGGTCGGACTGGGTGCCGCCACCCGCAGCCGGGCTGCCGGTATTGGGCGTGCCGCCGGCGTAGTCCTTGCTGACCGCGCCGGCGCCGAAGGCGCTGGGGCCGTCGCCCGCGGCGCCTTCCATCTTGAGCGGCTCGTTCGCCGCCTTGGGCGCTTCGGCTTGTTTGAGCGGTTCTTCGCGCGGCGCCTGCTTGGTCTCGTCCTTGGGTGGCTCGGGCTTTTTCTCGTCCTTGGGCGGCGGCGGAGGGGGCGGCGGCGTGTTGGGCAAGATGGAGATCTTGGCCATCTGGCGCTGCGGCTTGTGGTCCGCGCTCTTCAGTGACTTGACCACCACGATCGTCCCGCCCACCACCGCCAGCAAAGCCAGGGCGATCAAGCCGCGAATCAGCCAGGCGCGGCCGGGTTTGTCATCCAGATGGTCTTCGGCGAGTCCGCTCATGGCCGTGTTCCTCAGTTTCCGATCCGGGCCGTGACCAGGCCCATATTGACCTGCAGCTTGTTGCACAGGTCGACCACGGCGATCACATGCGCATACTGCGAGCGCGCGTCGCCCTTGATGGCCACCGACATCTGCGCGTCGCGCGCCTTGGCTTGTTGCAGGCCTTGCTCCAGCTCGTCCTCGCTGACGCTGGCGCCGTTCATCAAGAGCCGGCCCTCGGGGGTGATCTGCACGATCACCAGCTCATGCTTTTCCGGGCTGGGCTTGTTGCTGGGCTTGGGCATGCTGATGTTCAGGCCCTGGACCGATGCGGTGGTCATCAGGATGAACACCACCAGTAGCACATAGGCCAGGTCCAGCATGGGCGTGACATTGATGGTGTCGTAGGGTTTGACGTCGTTTTGAACTTGCATCTCAGGTGCTCCTGGCCAGGTCGGTCAAAGTTCAGCCGGCACTGCGTTTGGTGACGAGGCCGATCTCGGTGATGTCCAGCTTCTTGGCAATCTCCAGCACCTCCATCACCCGCTCGTACTGCGCCGCAGCGTCGGCCTTGAGCACCACCGGCAGGGCCGGGTTGGCGCTCTTGTACTGGGCCAGGCTGCTGCTGAGCTGCTCCATGCTGACCGGGAAGGCATCGAGGTAGACGGCGCCGTCCGCGGTGATGGTGATGGCGCGGGTCTGCGGCTTGGCCAGGTTGTTGGCCGCCTGCGTTTGCGGCGAGTTGACCCGCACGCCCTGCACCGAAGCGGTGGTCAGGATGATGAAGGTCACCAGCAGCACATAGGCCAGATCCAGCATCGGCGTGATGTTGATGTCGTCGTAGGGCTGGTTGTCGTTCTTGATGTCGGCGGCCATGGCTTAGGGTCCTGACGTCAGGCTTCAGCGGGCACCGTAGAGCTCGGCCGCGCGGGTGATGAACTCGTCGATGAAGATCTGCATGTCCGAACTGGTGTTCTTGATGCGCGAGGCCAGGTAGTTGTAGGAGAACAGCGAGGGGATGGCCACGCCCAGGCCCGCCACGGTGGCCAGCAGGGCCGAGGCGATGCCGGGGGCGATGGCGTTGACGTTGACGTCACCGGCCTGGGCGATGGCGGCGAAAGTGATCATCACGCCGGCCACCGTGCCCAGCAGGCCGAGGAAGGGGCCGCCGGAGATGGCGATGGTCAGCAGCACCATGCCGCCGTTCAAACGGGCGTTCTCACGCACATAGTCGGCGTCCACCGAGGCCTTGACCGCGTCCATGGACGCGCCGCTCAGCGGCGTCGCGCCTTCCTGGCCGGCCTTGCGCTTGGCCAGCTCGCGCACACCGGCCTGGTAGAGCCGGAACAGGGGCGAGTCGGCATGCTGGCCGCCTTGCTCCAGCTGCAGCAGGTTGTCGGTGGCATCGCGGAAGCGCTTGAGGAAGACGCGGTTGGACTGGTCGATGCGGCCGACCAGCAGGCCCTTGGCAATCGAGATCCAGACCGCGACCACCAGCATCAGGCCGCAGATGACGATCACCACCCAGGCGTCCACCGTCAGGTTCTTGATCAAGATGCCCATATAGCCGTGGCTCTCGCCCTCGGCCGCGGCAGCGTCCTCGCGCTGTGCGCTGAGCAGCTTGCCCTGGGCGCCCTGGGCACCGGCGCTGATGGCCAGCCAGGCATTGCTGCGTGCGCTGGCCGAGATCTGCAACTCATCGGCCAGGCCGCGCGCACCGTCGCCCAGGCTCAGCGTGTTGCCCAGGCTGGGCAGGGCCGCGGCAGCGGCTTCCGCCACCACCGCGCCGTCCAGCAGCAGGGCGGCCTTGCCAGCGCCCAGGCGCAGGCCCAGTTGGGTCCAGCGGCCCACGGTCAGCTCGCCACCGCGCAGCTCACCACTGCCCACAGCCGCGCGCAGCTGGCCGGCTTGCACCGAGACCTGCAGGCCGCCCCATTGCAGCAGCTTGGCCGAGGCCACATCGTCGAGCTTGACCCACAGGCTCAGGCTCAGTTGAGCCGCGTCCAGCAGCGGCTTGTCGGCCACCGGCAGCTGCACCGCACGGCCATCGAGCTTGAGGCTGGCGGCCAAGAGGCCGTTGGTCTCGACGATGACCGTGCCGGCCTCACGGCCCGGGCTGCCCAGGTGGTCGGCGCCCGGCTTGGCGCTGTCGCTGAAGTGGAAGGCCGAGACCAGGGCCGGGTCGAAGCCACCCGCCGCGCTGGCCTCTGCAGCCGCGACCTTGCTGTTGCCGGCGTAGACATAGAACTGGTTCTTGTCGCTGCCCGGCAGCACGCTGGGCATCTGCACCCAGAGTACGGCCAGCTCGTTGACGCTGTCGAATCGCTCGAGGCTGAACTTGAGCGGGGTCTTGTCGTCCGCCGCCAGCACGCGCAGGTCCGAGCCGTCTTCCTTGGCCGTGGCGAAGTCGAAGTTGCCCGAGTGCAAGCGCACCGCCACCGGCACGGCCGAAGCCGCCTCCTGCGTGGCCAGGCCCTGGGCCGTGGTGTTGAGGGTGATACGGGTGCGCTGGGTCCATTCAGCGTCCCACCAGGCCTGGGAGGTGGCGGGCAGGGCGGCGCTCAAGGCCAGCAGCAGGGCAGGGATCAGGTTGGTTCTCATGGGGTCGGTCCGGTGTTTCATCAATCTCGAAAGGGCAAAGGCATCACTGGCCGCCAAAGCCCAGGAATTCAAGCAACAGGTTGCGGCGACGACGGCGCTTTTTCTTGCCCTCGTCCTCGCCTTCGTTCGTGGCGGCGCCGGCACTGGTCGGGTTGAGTGCGTTGTTGGCGGGCGCGCTGATCGTGGCCGCCGGGGCCTCGACCTTGCCGCCACCCGAGCTTTTGCCGCCGACCTGGATGTCCACGGCGTTGACCACCCGTTCGGCAGCAATGAAGGCATTGCCCTTGGAGCGGATGCCGGCCTCGCCGGCGTTGATCTCGCCGGCCGGCGCGAACAAATCCAGATCGCTGCCGGCGCTCAGCACCGCAATGCCCGAGCCGCTGAAGGAGCCCGAGGTGTCAAAGATCAGCTGCCCCTCGTTGTCCAGGCGCAGCACCGGCGAAGGCGCACCCGTCACCGTCTTGGCGCCTCGACCAGCGTCGATATTGCCGCGCGAGGACCAGAGCAGCAGATCGCCCTGAGCCAAGGTGAAGACCCGCGACTGGTTGACCGCAAAGTCGTCCCGCACCGCCGCCGCAATGCTGCCGCCGCTGACGGTGACGATGCCCAGCTCGTTGGGCTTTTTGCCCGCGCCCGAACTGGCAATCTCACCGGCGTTGACGCCGCCGCCCGGTGCCAGCAAGGTGATGTCGGCTTGCTGGTTGGTCTTGATCTGGCTGGTCGGCATGCGCAGCTCGCCGTTGGGGCGGGCTTCCAGGCCGTCGACCGGGAACAAGGTGCTCACCGCCAGATAGGCCGGTGCGTAGGCGGCCCAACGGGCATCACCCTCGGTCAGTGCCGCCTCGCGGCCCGAGACACGCAGTTCCTGCACCAGCTGGCGGTTCAGCCAGGGGATCTGGCGCGCCAGCGGCAGCGCTTCGAAGGCCGCCACGGCCTGGCTGTCGCTCAAGGTCCGCGCCGCGTCACCGCCGACCTCACGCACATAGCCGGCCAGGGCCTTGAGCGCCGCCTGGCCCCTGGCATCGCTGCCGGCCAGTTGCAGCAGCAGCTGCTGGCGCTGCGCCGGTGTCTGGCGGCCCAGCTGGGCCGTCAGCAAGGCTTGCACCGCGGCCGCTTGCTGGACGTCGCTCAGCGTTCCGAAGACGGCCAGCGCTTGTTCGCGGCTCAACTCACTCCAGGCCGGCTCGGTTTTCTGCGGCATTTGCTGCAGATAGGCTTGCACCGCGGGGTCCTGCGCCGGCTTGCCCAACAAGGCCGCGGCACGCAAGGCCTGTTCGCCGCCTTCGGCCCGGGCCGGCAGGCCGCGCACATAGTCGGCCAAGGCGGCCTCGAAGCGCGCCTGGCCCATCAGGCTGCGCACACCGTCCAGCTGCGCACGGCTACCCAGCTGCTCGAAGCCGGCCAAGCTGCCGCCCAGGGCGCTGAAGAGGCGGCCCAGCTGACCTTGCCAGGCACGGCTGCCGAACAGGGCGAAGCCTTGGGCCACGGCCTGCTGGTAGTCCTGCCCATCGGCACGCACGCCTGTCACGACCGTGATGTCGGCACCCAGGCTGGGCAGCAGATTGCCGTTGCGCAGTGCGCCCAGCGAGAGCAGGCCGGCCTTGTTGCCCAGGTCGACATCGCGCCCGGCCAGCAGCAGCAGATCGCCGGGGCCGGCAATCTCCACCGCCACATTGCGCATGTCGCGGCCCGCTTGCAGCACGGTGAACTCGTGGATGCGCAGCGGCTGTGTCGGGCCCTGGCCCGGGTTCAGCTGGAAGTCCTGATGCTGGACCTTGAAGACATTGCCGGATCCGCCGATCAGATCGCGGCCGGCCTGGATGTCCAGCGGCCGGGCCGACAGGATTTCCCCGGCGACCTTGATGTCACCGCCGGCCGCCAGACGCACCGGGCTGCGCTCGCTGCTGTCCAGGCGTGGCACCTCGCTGGCAGGCTGGGCTTCCACACCGAAATCGGCATAACGCGCCAGAGGCACGGCCACCTGGGCATTGGCAATCGCCTCGCCCAGTTGACGGCGGCTGTAAAGGCCCGGCTCGAGAGCCGCGCCTTGCGCGCCCACCTTGAGCGCAGCCATGGACAGTTCACCCGCCGCCAGGATCTCGGTGCGCGCCGGCACCCCGCCTTGCTCAGGCATCTGCACGATGTCGTGGGTGATGTTGACATCCCCGCGCGGCGCACGGATTTGCAACTGGGCCGGCAGCACACTATTCACCGCATCGGCTGCATTGGACATGCCGCCATCGAGCACGCCGTCGTTGCGCAGGGTGACTTGGCCGGACTGGCTTTGCAGCAGGGCCGAGGCCCCAGCATTCAAGCCGCCCAGCACAGCGCCCAGGGCCAGTTCATTGTCCTTGGTGCTCAAGGCATAGCCGGCGCTGCGCAATGCGCCCAGATCGAGGTTGCCTGCGGCCTCGGCACGCACCGCGGTGGCGCCGTAAAGCAGCTGCAAGCCTTGATCGGCACGGGTGGCATTGGCCGGCGCGGCCGTGTCGCGGCGCACTTCGCCGCCGGCCTGCACCCGCAGCTGTGGCCCGGCGGCAAACAAGCGACCGGCCACCACATCGCGGCCGGCTTGCAGGAACACGCTACCGCCCAGCACTTGCAGTGCCTGGCTGCTGGCGGCGCTGTCTGCCGCTGTGTCGCGGGCACGCCAGCCGCTGCTGGCGGCCGAGGCATGGACCTGCTGCGCATCGCGGCCGGCCGTCAGGCGCACATCGCCACCGCCAAAGCTGGCAATGCCCTGGCCGAAGCGGTCATAACGCGACCACCAGGCGGTGGCCGACGCGCCGTCCACGCCCGAACGCCACCACCACTGGCTGACGTCGTCCTGCTCGCGGGCCAGCAGCGCGCCTCGGAGGTCGCGGCCGGCACGCACTTGCACCGTGCCACCTTGGCGCAGGAAGGGGCTCAGCCCATTGCGCTGCAAATTGCTGCTGAGGCTGTCCAGATCGAGCCCTAGGTCGGCGCCATCGGGGATGGGGTCCGGCACGGGGGCTGGCTTGGGGACAGGGGCGGGTGCCGGGGCAGGCGCGGGCACTGGTGCAGGCGTTGGTGCAGGGGCGGGCACAGGTGCCGGCGTTGGCACTTCGCCCGGCTTCAGCGGCGGTTTCGGTGGCAGCTGGCCCAGGGTGCTGTCATTGCCATTGCCGTTCGACGGCTCGGTGGCCGGGCTCGGGGTCTCTTCCGCCTTCTTGCGGCGGGCCTCGGCGTCCTCGTGTTCGTCCTGGCTGCTGTGCTCTTCCGCAGACAGCGTCAATCGCGCTGCCAGGGTGGCCTTGCCTGCAGGCACGGCGAGCGGCCCGACAGGCGGCGCCGGCGGAAGGCCGTCGCGGGTGGTTTCGTTGCCGTTGCCCAGCGAAGGCTCGGTCGGTACGGGTACAGGTTCCGGAGCTGGAGCTGGAGCTGGAGCTGGAGCTGGAGCTGGAGCTGGAGCTGGAGCTGGCGTGGGCGTGGGCTCTGGTGCGGGCGTCGGCGAAGGCATCACAGGCGGCGCCGGCGGCAGCGTGTTGCCGGTGGTTTGGTTGCCGTTGCCGGCCGAGGGGAGGTCCGGCGTGGGCGCTGGTGCGGGCGCGGGTGTTGGAGCCGGCGCCGGAGAAGGCGCGGGGGACGGTGCAGGCGTTGGCGCAGGAGCTGGCGATGGAGCCGGCTCTGGTGCGGGTGAAGGCGCCGGGGCTGGAGTTGGTGTAGGTGCTGGTCCCGGTGCGGGTGTCGGCGCAGGTATCAAGGGCGGCACCGGGGGCAGTGTGTTGCCGGTGGTCTCGTTGCCGTTGCCGGCCGAAGGCACATCCGGCGCAGGCGCAGGCGCAGGCGCAGGTGCAGGCGCAGGTGCAGGTGCAGGTGCAGGTGCAGGTGCAGGTGCAGGTGCAGGTGCAGGTGCAGGTGCAGGTGCAGGTGCTGGTGCTGGCGTTGGCGCCGGAGCCGGAGCCGGAGCTGGGGCTGGGGCTGGGGCTGGGGCTGGGGCCGGTGCTGGCGATGGAGCCGGGGTCGGCGCGGGCGCGGGCGCAGGTGCAGGTGCAGGTGCAGGTGCAGGTGCAGGTGCAGGTGCAGGTGCAGGTGCAGGTGCAGGAGAAGGTGTGGGCGCCGGATCCGGCGCGGGGCTCGGTGACGGAGTGGGTGCGGGCGTTGGGGCTGGAGAGGGCGCCGGCGACGGGCTTGGCGACGGAGTCGGTGCAGGCATCACAGGCGGCACCGGCGGCAGTGTGTTGCCCGTGGTCTGATTGCCGTTGCCGGCCGAAGGGACGTCCGGTGCTGGTGCTGGTGCTGGTGCTGGTGCTGGTGCTGGTGCAGGAGCAGGTGCAGGAGCAGGAGCAGGTGCAGGAGCAGGAGCAGGAGCAGGAGCAGGAGCAGGAGCAGGAGCAGGTGCGGGTGCAGGTGCAGGGCTCGGTGATGGTGCAGGCGTTGGTGCCGGTGCCGGGCTCGGCGACGGAGCTGGCGCAGGACTCGGACTCGGACTCGGACTCGGAGACGGGACAGGCGCAGGCGCCGGGGTCGGCGCAGGTGCGGGCACCAGGGGCGGGGCGGGCGGCAGCGTGTTGCCTGTGGTCTGATTGCCATTGCCGGCCGAAGGCGCGTCCGGGATAGGCGCCGGTGCAGGCGCCGGTGCAGGCGAGGGAGATGGACTCGGTGATGGCGAAGGGGAGGGCGCAGGTGTTGGAGCCGGGGAAGGGCTCGGCGAAGGAGCAGGCGAAGGTGTGGGGCCCGGCTTGATCGGTGGCGCCGGTGGCAAGGTCACCTCGGTGCTGGAGTTGCCATTGCCCACGCTCGGTTGGCCGGGCACTGGGCTCGGTGCTGGTGCTGGTGCTGGTGCCGGTGCCGGTGAGGGAGCTGGAGCTGGTGCTGGTGCCGGCGAGGGAGCAGGGGATGGTGCCGGGCTCGGCGCTGGGGCAGGTGTCGGGGCAGGCTCCGGCGTAGGTGCAGGCGCCGGCGCCGGCGCAGGAGACGGAGTTGGAGAAGGTGCCGGGCTCGGCATCGGCGGGCTGGGCGGCAGATTCAGGTCGTCTTGCTGCAGGCTGAGCACCGGCTGGCCGGTGGTGTAGACCTTGGCGCCGGTGTTGAGCAAGACCACATCGCCGGAGGAAGCCAGCTGCAGCGAACCCGTGGTGCTGCGGACCGGCACGCTGGGCGGGGTGCCACCGTTGCTCGGGCGGCCGATTTGCAGCTTGACCTCGGCCGCCGGGGTGAGGGCGGCTGCTCCGTTGGCGCTGTCCGGGCTGGTGTTGGGAGCGGGGTGGGTGGCGCTGCGCGTGGCCATCACATCGGCCGAGCTCAGGTCGGCGCCCGCCACCACGCGCAGGTCGCCGGCCATGCCGCTGAGGGCCAGCCATTGGTCCAGCGGTGTGCTGGCCTGGTTGTTGGGCGACTGGAAGCCGGCGCTCAGGCCGCGCTCCAGGAACAGATTGCCGGCGGCGCGCAAGGTGATCGAGGTTTCGGCCGCATGCGGCATGGCGGCGCGGTCGGCCGCCACCAGCAGGGGCAGGTTCCAGTCCACCGTCAGGCGCATATCGCCGGCCGATTGCAGCTCGGCACCGGCGCGCACGCGCAGGCGCTGCTGCAGCTCGGGTTGCTGGGCCGTGAGGCGCAGCGACACGGCCTCAGCGTTGGCGGCCAGGTAGTCGCGGCTCTCGGCATCGACCAGGGCGGTGCCGAATTTGCCGGGGATCGGCGCAGCCGGGACTGGGGCAGGCACAGGACCAGGCGCTGGGCTGGGGCCCGGTTGCGGGCTGGGCGTGGGGATCGGTGCCGGCGCAGGTGGCGGCGGAGCCGGGATCACCGGGTCACCGGCCTTGAGCGGCGGCACTGGCGGCAGTTGCCCCTTGGTGCTTTCGTTGCCGTTGCCGGCAGACGTTGTGGGGCTGTCCTCGCTGGCCTCCGCCACGGTACGGCGCTCGGGCGCAGGCGGCAGTGCCGCAGCGCGGCTGATCAGGCCCGGGCCTTTCAGGCTTTCGGCTTCTTCGGTGGGTTCTTCTGGCGCTGGAGTGGGGGCGGGGCGCGGGGCGCTGCCCGGCGTGGGTGCGGGCTGCATGGCGCTGCCCAGGCCAATGCTGTCGGCCTGGCCGTAGACCTTGACCGCCTCGACATCGATGCTGTACACGCCTTCGATGCGGCCGGCCAGGGCGCTGATGCGAACCTCTTTGCCCTCAGGTGCCTTGGCATTGGCTGTGTCTTCACGGCTGGCGCGCAGCAGCAGCTGGCCGCCGTGGACACGGTCACTGCCGCGCAGGTCCAGCAGCGAGCCGGCCTGCACATCAATCTGACCCTGGCTGCTGTGCAGCTCGATGCGGCCACCCTGGCCCTGCGGCGCTTGCACCTGCAGCTGGGCACCCGCCTGAATGTTCAAGTCCTGGCCCGCAGCCAGGACGATCTGGCCGCCCTTGCCCAGCGCTGCGCTGTTGCTGGCGCGCAGGCTGCCGGCAATGTCCAGTCGGCCCGCATCGCTGACGATGCGGATCTCTTCGGCCGCCAGCAGCACGCCTGCCGCCAGGCGCTGGTCGCCGTTGCGGTTGCGCAGGCTCAGGCTGCCGCTGAAATTGCTCAGGCCCGCCGGTGCGCTCAAGCTGCCGGCCAGGGCCGCCAGTTGCACCGGGCTGCCGCTGTCGATCTCCAACCGGGCCGCTTGGGCGCCGGGCTTGGACAGGCCAGCCATCAGCCCGGCCAGCTGCACTTCGCCGCGCGGCGCGCTGAGCAGCAGCGAACCGGCGTCGCCGGCGCCCGAAGCCGACACGTCCAGGCCAGCGCCCGCTTCCAGCACCAGGTTCTGCTGGCTGCTGCCGGCGCGCAAGGTGCCGCCGGGCAGGTCTACCGTGCTGCCCAGCAGGCTGGCGCTCTGGCCGCCCACGCTGGTTTGCGAAGCAGAAGCGAACACCAGGGCATCGCGGGCTTGCAGGCTCAGCTGGCCGCCGCGCATCTCGATGCGGCCGGCCTGCGTCAGGCTCGCAGCCTCGATGTCGAGCTGACCGCCCGGCTGGAGCTTCGCCAGCGCCGGGGCGCTGGCCGTGATCAAGGTCTCGGGGCTCTTGAAGCTGAAGCTGTCTCGCACCTGCAGGCTGCTGCGGGCATTGCCGCTTTGGCCCAGCAGCGGGGCGTTGGCGTCCAGCGCGCCGCTGAAGAAGGCCGTGCCGCTGCCCTGCACCAGCAGGGCCTGGCCCGCTTGCCACAGGGTTTTCGCCGCGTCCGTGCGCTGGCTGCCGGCGCCTTGGGTCAAGGTCTGGCCGGCCAGGAATTGCAGGGTACCGGCCGGGATGGCCGTGGCGTCCGTGGCCGCCTTCACGTTCTGGCCGCTGCTCTGCGTCAGCACGATGTTCTGCGCCACGGCCTGGCCGATGCCGCTTTGCGGCGCGCGCAGCACGGGCGTGTCCAGGGTCAGGAGCTGCCAGGCGGTTTCGCCCAGGGTGGCGCCACCGGTCCAGTCGATGCTGCTGTAGCTGCGCAGGGTCAGGCTGGCGCCCGAACCCTTGCTGCCGTTGCTGTTGCTGCTGCTGTTGGCCTTGCCCTTGCCGATCTGTGCCAGCCACTGCCGGTCCAGCCCGAGGCTGCCGCTCTGGCTGTCGGCTGCGCCGATCACCACATGGCGTGCGCCCAGGTCCAGGGCCTGGCCGGCCAGTTGCAGGCCAGAGGCGATGCGGCTGTCGCCGCTGCTGTCCAGACTTATGGCGCCCTGGCCGCCGGCAGTCTGCAGGCTGACCGCAGAACCCAGGACCAGGCTGGCTTGCGCACCGTCGACAGCGACAGGCACATCCAGGCGCTGCAGCCCGGCGTCGGCCTGCTGGCTCACGCGCACGGCGGCGCCGCTGCCCTTGAGCTTCCAATCACTGCCGGCGGCTGGGCTGGCCGAGGCCACGCTGCTCAGCTGGCTGCCGTCTTCCAGGCTCAGGCGGCTGCTGGCGCTCAGCAGCAGGTCCTGGCTGCTCAGCACCGTGCCCGCCTTGAGCACCACGTCGCGAGCCACGGTCTGCAAGCTGTCCGTGCTGTTGCCCTGCGGCGTGGCGCCGATGACCAGCTGCTGGGCATTCAAGGCCTGCAGCTGCGCCGGGTCGAGGCGCAGCACTGTGGGCGCGAGCTTCTCATCCGCCGCGCCGCCGATCTGGATCTGCTCGCTGGCGATGAAGACCTGGGCGCCGCGGCCGGGCTGCTCGTTGCCGCCCGCCGCTTTCATGCTGCCCACCGCGCTGACGATGCGGGCCTGCATCTGCAGCTGCTGGGCGTTCAGCACCAGGGCGCCGGCATCGCGTGCACCGGCCGGCGCGCTCTCGCCGGCCTTGCTGGCCCTGTCGGCAAAGAAGCTGTCGAAATCGCGCAGGCGGATCTCGCTGCGCTTGCGCGCCTGCTCGGCGCTTTGCAGCAGCCAGCCCGAGGGCAGGGCGCTTTGGAAGGGCGTGCCGGCGTCGCGCAGGCGCGCACCGATCCACTGGCTGCCGTCGGCCTGCGGAATCATGGCGCCGAGGTTCAGCGGCGTGCCGCTGAGCGGCCGCACCAGGTAGGCACCGGCCAACATGGCATACCGCGCCGGCAAGAGGGTGTAGCGACCGGCCGGCAGCGCCGCGCCGGCGCCGATCTCCAGCTCGCGGCCCAGCGCCGGCGTCACTGCGGCCAGACTCGGGTCCCAAAGCGCTTGCAACTGGCGCGAGGGCAGCAGGGCAAATGCACCGTCGCTGCCGCTGAACACATCGCTGGAGCCGCCCGGGCCGGGCACAAACTGCCAGCCGCTCAGCTGTCCGCCGCCGCTCAGGTCGAGCTGGGCTTTGTCTTCCAGGCTCAGGGCCGGGGCCTTGAGCAGCAGCTGCTTGGCCAGCGGAGTTTCCAGCAGCAGGCTGTTGTTGGCGCTCTGGTTCCAGGCGCTGGCGTCGGCCTTGCCGAGCAGTAAGTCCTGGCCGGCGCCGCTGACCGAGGTTTCGCTGCCGGCCAGCAGGCTCAGGCGTTCGCTGGCCTGCAGCTCGATGCGGCCAAAAGGCGCGCGCAGCACGCCGCCTTGTGCGATCTCGCGTGCCTTGATGAAAAGCTGGCCGGCCGCGCTGGCCGGCCGGTCGGTGGCCGTCTGGCCGCTCTGGCTGATGCTGACGCGGTGGCTGCCGGCGTCGAGGGTGAAGGGGGTGTCCGTGGCCGGGTAGATCTGCGCCGCGCGCAGGCTCAAGTCGGCCTGGCTCAGCAGGGCGCCGGCCAGGAGGTCGCCGGTCGCGCTGGCCTCGGTGCTGCGGCTTTGCAGGCGCAAGTCCTGGCCGGCGGACAGCGCCAGGCTGCCCAGGCCTTGGGTGACCAGGCGGTCGGACAGCACCAGGTTCTGGCGCGCAGTCAGGGCCAGCGTGCCGCTGCCGGCACTCGATTGCAGCAGCGGTGCGGGCGTGCCGTTGGACAGCGTCGGGCGGTCCTTGTTGGCGAAGTTGGCCCAGATCAGCTCGGTGGCGGTGAGCTGGGCGCTGGCGCCCGGGTCCAGGCGCAGGCTCGGGCTTTCCAGCTGCAGCTGGCGAGCCAGGTTCAGCGACACACCGTTTTCGATGCGCAGGCCATCTTGGGCGCCGAGCGTGAGGTCGGCCAGGCCGGCCGCCTGCAGCTGGGCGGCCGAGATGCGGGCATTGCTGGCGGCGATGGGCTCAGCGCTGTTGCCGGCCAGATCGGCGGGCTTGGCCAGCAGCTCGGGCTGCAGGGCAAGGCTGGCCTGGCCGCGGTCCACGCTCAGGCTCAGCTCGCGCAGCGGCGGCAAGCTGCCGCTGCTGCTGCGGCCGGCGCTCAGCGTGATGCTGGCGCGGCCCCCGGCCTGGCTGGCATCGCCGCCCTGGGCGCGCAAATCACCTTCCAGAATCAGCGCGCCGCTGCCGCTGACATTGAGGCTGCCGCCGCTGCTGGCCACGGTCTGGCGCTGGCTGCGGTTGCCGCCGCTTTCTCGCAGGCTGACATCGAGCTCGCCCTGGGCGCCGCCGATGTTGATGCGGCTGCCCTGGCTCCAGACCAGGCTGCTGGCAAAGCTGCCGCTGGCCGCCAGATTGACCGTGCCGCCGGCCAGCACCTGGCCGCGCTGCAGTCCGTCGTTGCTGGGCGTCAGCAGCCGGGTGCCGGCCACATCGATCACGCTGTTCGCGCCCAACCACAGGTATTGCGCCGCGCTGTCGTCGCTGGCCGCCACGCGCAGGGCCACCGTGCCGCCCGGGGCCTGCACGCGGCCGTCGAACTGCAGATGGGCCGCGGCGTTCAGCGTCAGGCTGGCCGTGGGCCGCAGCTCGATGGCCGCGCCTTCGCCAACCTTGAGGCTGCCGACGATGGGCGCATTGGCGTTCAGGCTGAGGTTCACCACCTGGGGCAGGGCGGTGCTGGCGATGGCCGCCTGCATGTGCAGGGCGGCGGCTGAGCCGCTGGGCGCCAGGCGCGCCGAGGCCGTGGGCGCCCAGCTCTGGGCCTGCGGGGCGATGCGGCTGCCGGCCGCGACGTCGAGCCCGGTATGGCCATCCAGCCAGAAGCTGGCAAAGCCGCCCTGGCTGAAGAATTCAGTGCCCAGGCGCAGGTCGGCCGGCTGGGCGCCCGCCGCGGCGGTGCCAATCTGGATCGCTTGCGTCGTCAGGTTCAGCGCGCCGCCGCGCTGGGCCGAGTAGCCGCGCAGCTGGCTGCTGGCGTCCAGCTCAAGGCGCACGGTGTTGAGCGCCTTCTTGGCGTCGTCGGCATTGCTGTCCTGGCCCAGGGTGATGCTGCCGGCCGCGCCGCCGCGCACCGCTCCGCCGCCGTCGACCCAGGCGCCGCCCGAGACGTCGATCAGCGCGCCCACGTCGGTCTTGACCGCGCGCTGGCTGGCCAGCATGACCGAGCCGCCGGCCGTGCCGGCGCCGGAGCCCACACCGTCGAGCAAGGCATTGGTCCAGGCGCCCGAGGCGTCCAGGCGCACGCCGGCCGCCAGCTGCACCTCGCCGCCGTCCAGGCTGCGCGCCAGCAGGCTGCCGCCCGGCAGGCGCAGATGGCTGCCCAAAATGACCGAGCCTTTTTCTGAATTCAGCTCCAGCTGGCCCAGGGTAGGCAGGCTCAGGCTGGCGTCGCGCGGCAGCTCCAGGCTTTGCACGCTGCTCAGCTGCACGCGGCCGAAGCCGCCGGCCTCGATTTGAGCCAGCGAAAAGTCCGCCCCGGTTTCACCGGCCTTGCGGCCCAGCACCAAACGCTCCAGTACGGCGCCGGCATAGGCGTCGGCCGCGAAATCGCGGCCATGGCGGGCGGCGCCCAGGCTCAGGCGGGCCAGGTCCGCGCGCGCGTCCTGGCCGTTGAGCTGGCGGCGCCCTTGCGCCACCTGGCCGCGCAGATCGCCCTGCAAGCTCAGCTGCGGCGCGATGATCTGCAAGCTGCCGCCGGCGCGGCCTTCCACATAGCCCGGCTCCAGACGTTCGCTGCCCTGCAGGCCGAAGCCCACACGGGCGCCGTTGCGCTTCCAGGCGCTGCGGTTGACGAAGGCGCTGCTGATGCCGTCAAACACCACGTCCTTGGGCGCGTTGTTGAGGTTGTAGACCTGGCCATCGGCGGCGGTCAGCAGGCTGGGCCGCACCTTGGCGTCGCCTACCTGCACCTGGCCGCCGCTGACATCGAGGCGCGCGCCTGCGGCCACGTCCACCGTGCCGCCGGCCAGGATGGACAGGTTGCCGCCCTTGGCCAGGCGCTCGTTGGCCGTGCGCTGCAGGCCCAGGCGGTAGCTGGACAGATCGCCCAGAATGTCCGAGCCGCTGCGGATGTCCAGCGTCACCTTGTTGCGGAACAGCAGACCGTCTTTTTGCAGCGGCGCATCGCGCAAATCATTGCTGCCCAGCAGCTCGGTGGTGACGAAATAGCGGTCCACGCCGACCTGCGTGTCGCTGGTGCCGGACAGATCGATCACCGCACCCGCGGCGATGCTCAGGCTGCCACCCTCGGGCTTGAAGAGGTGATCGCCGCCGGGGCTGCCGTCGTAATTGGGCGTCACGCTGGCGCGCACAAAAGCCTGCGCACCCGGGGCCACCACCTGGGCGCCGGGCTGCAGGCTGATGCTGGCGCCGGACAGGTTCAGGCGCGAGGCGGTGAAGCCGGCGTTGTCGTCCGAGCTCAGCGGCTTGCCGTCAGCACCGCGGTTGTCGGGCTTGATTTCGGTGCGGCTGTCGCCGCCGAGGATCAGCTCGCCGCCCGTGCGGGCGCGCTTGTACTGGGCGTCCGAGGGCGTGGTGTTGGTGGGCGCGCCGGCGGCATTGCCTTGGGCGAGCAAAAAGATCGAGCCGTTCTGCGCCACGCTGGTGGTGGCCGTGACCCGGCCCAGCTGGTTCACCGCCATGCCCACCAGGGTGGTGTTGCCGCGCGGTGTTTCGATCACGCCGGGCTGGGCATTGGCCGCGCCCGAGCCGGTGGCTGCGCGGCCGGCATTGGTGACCTTGCCGTCGCCCGCATCCTTGCCCAGATCGGCCTGGCCCACCTCGACCAGCAGGCCGCGCAGAGCCGGCACATCGGGGTTGGACTCCGAGGCGTAGAGCGTCTGGCTCAAGCGCTCTTTCGCGGTGGACGGCAGGCCCAGGTAGACCTCGGCGCCAGCGCCCAGCACCACCTGGCCACCAGGCGCGCTGATCGTGCCGGCGTTCTCCACCTTCTTGGCGAAAAGAAAGATGCGGCCGCCCTCGGCGCTGCGCAGCTCGGCGCCCGGCGCCACGCTCACATAGCTGTCGGCAAACAGGGCCGCGCCGCTGCGCCCGCCGTCCGCGGCGGGGTCGTAGCGGAAGGCCGGGTCGCCGCCGAGGATGTTGCTGGCAAAACCGTTTTTGTAATCCTCGTCACGCGGCTTGAGCGAGGTGGCAATCAGGCTGCCCACGTCCACCCGGGCATTGGCGCCAAACAGGATGCCGTTGCGGTTGTAGAGCAGGATCTCGCCGCCATTGGTGGCCTTGAGGCTGCCGTAGATCAGGCTGGGGTTGGCGCCGCCGATGCGGTTCAGGGCGCTGGCATTGCGCTGCGCCATGTCGAAGGTGACCGAGCTCTGCGCGCCGATGTCAAAGCTCAGCCACTCATAAATGGCGCGCTGGCTGTCCTGCTTGATGACCATGTCCGCGCCGCCGCGCGCATTGGGCAGGCCTTGCGGCAGCGCGCTCTGGCCGCTGCCGAACACGCGCCAGCCCGGGGCCGGCTGGGGCAGGGCGTTGACCTTGGGCGCTGTCTGGGCCTGGGCCTGCCACGGCATCACGGCTGCCATGGCGGCCACCAGCGGGTGCAGCAGGGCATGGCCCCAGTGCGGCACGGGCGGTGCGGCATGGGCCAGCGAGCCGGTCTGCGGCAGCGGGGGGGGAGTCAGGCGGGCGGGGGACAAGGAGGCAGGACGACGCGACATGGCAGCAGGCTCAGAATTTCACAGCCATGCGTGCATGCACGCGGTGGCGAGGGGTGTCGGTGGCGGCAATGGCCTTGTGGGCGCGTGCGGCGATCAGCTCGAAGCTGAAGCCCGCCCGGCTGCCGAAACGCAGGCCCCAACCGCTGCCCAGCAGGGGCTGGCGGCGGTTCTGGCCGGGGTCGGGGTTCAGGGTCTGCAAGCGGCCGGCGTCAACAAAGCCCAGCAGGCTCAGCTCGGCCACATCGTCCAGCGGCGCGCCCGGGTGCTGGCGGCGCAGCGAATCGGCCAGGTTGGCGCTGCGCAGCTCCAGCGAGGCCAGCAAGCCGTGGTCGCCCACCGCCGCGCCCTCCTGGTAGCCGCGCACCGACTCGGCGCCGCCCAGCGCGAACTGCTCGGCGCTGCTCAGCTGCTGCGAAGCCAGCTGGCCCGAGAGCCGCGCCAGCACGCTGCCCCAGCGGCCCTGCTCGGTGTGGCGCAGGTCCACACGCAGGGCAGCAAAGCCACCGTCGGCGCCCTTGCGCTTGCAGCGGAACTGGTCGTCGATGCCGATGCTGAAATCTTCCAGCTCGCAGCCCGAGATGCGCCGCGCCATCAGCGGCCGCAGGCCAAAACCGAGGCTGGTGTTGAGCTGGGTCTGGCGCTCGGCCGAAAACCAGTTACCGGTGTAGGCCACCTGCAACGGCAGGTAGCGCAAGGGCTTGGCAATGCGCTGCTCGCCCAGGCTGATCTGTTCCTGCACATCGCGGTAGTCGGCGCCCAGGGCCAGGTTGTGCAGGCTGCCTTCCGCACCAGGGAGGTTGACGGCATAGCGCAGGCCGAAGGTGTCACCCTTGCCCAGCACCTTGGTGCCGCCGAGGGCGTCGATATTGCTGTTCGAATGGACCGCGTAGAAGCCCAGGTTGTCGCCGCCGTCGAGCGGGATGCCGTAGTTCAGCACGAACACGCTGGTCTGCGCGCTGTGGTTGGGCGCGGTGGTCACGGTCAGGCCCAGGCTGTGGCCGCGCTGCCAGAGGTTCTCGTAGCGCAGCTGCCCGGTCACGCGCACCGGGTCGGTGTTGGCCGTGCCGGCATTGCTGGCCTCCAGCGAGCCGTACACCGGAAGGCGGTCCTTGACCTGCAGCTCCGCCTCCACCGTGCCGGGCAGGCGGCCTGGCCGCAGCACCGGCTGCACCCGTCGGTCTTCGCTGTTATTGACCGTGGCCAGCTGGGCCTGCATCTCATTGAAATTGGGCACCTGGCCCGGCGCCAGCGCGGCCACGCGGCTGCGGATCACGCCCTGGTCAAAGTAGCGCGCGCCGGTCACCGCCAGGCGCTCGACCCGGCCCTCGATCACCTGCAGGCGGATCACCCCGCCATCCACCCGCTGCTCGGGCAGGTCCACGAAGACGGTCAAAAATCCCGCGCTCTGGTAGGCCTTCTCCAGCGCCGCACGCGCCGCCTCGGCATCGGCCAGGGCCCGCTGCGGGCCCATGAAGGGCAGCAAGGCCCGCTCGATCACCAGCGCCCCCAGCACCGTGTTGCCCTCGACCTCGAACTCCAGGATGTCAAAGCGCGGCGCCTGCTCCGCGCTGGCCGCCGGCGCAGGCTCGGGCGTGGCGCGCGGCGCGTCCTGGGCCCAGCCCGGCGCAGCACTCAGCAAGGCCAGCACGGCCGTGCTCAGCGCCGGCACGAGACGGCCACGCGCGGGCGGCAGCACGGGGCGCGGCAGGGCGCAAAAAGTCCGGCAGGTCGGCAAGGGCAAGAACGACATGAATCCCAGCCCGGCTAGAGGCTGACTCCCTGGATGGATGGATAGACGAATGAATGAACGAAAAGCAGAAGAAGCAGCGAGGAGCAAAACCTGGACGTCAGCGCGAGCGGCAAGCAAACAAACAAACAAGCACGCCTGCGCTGCTGGTGAGCGTGCAAACGCACGAGCTCAGCGCCAGTCACCTGGCTCGCGTGGTGGCAGTGTCCCGAGCCGTGGTGAATCCGCGATGAAGCGCCGTGGTCCGAACGGCAGGGGGCAAAGGCTCGCAGCGAGGTGGCAGGCGAAGGCGCAGGCTCAGCCCGCGAGCCGCTGGGGCTCGCGGGGACGCCTGCGGCGCAGCTGCGTGCTCGCCGAAAAGATCAGGCTTGCGAGGCGCTGCTGCTGTGTGTGCTGCGTGTGCTGCTGTTGCTGCGGCGGCGCGCATGGGCCGCCAGGCCCAGCAGGCCCAGAGCCATCAGGCCCCAGCTCTGCGGCTCGGGCACGGCCGTCACGGCCTGCTGTGCAGCCAGGCTGCCGTTGAGGAAGAGCGCCGCTGCATCGGGCGCATTGGCAACATCGTCGCCGGCCAGGGCCAGGATCTGGCGAGCAAAACCGCTCTGCGCGCTGTAGTCGGTGAAGGAAAGCCGGCTGCGGCCGAAATCGGTGCTCACCAGGCTGCGCGGGTTGGAGCCCGCCAGGGTGTAGCTGAGCACGTACTTGCTGGAATTGGGGTCCTTGATCAAGCCCCAGTAGCCGTCACCGCTGAGGTTGTCGAATTCGTCGTAAACGAGGGGGAGGTCTGATTCGACATTGCCATCCTCGTCAAGAGCGGGCGTGAGTTTGTAGAACCAGGACGAAGTGCCCAGAGGGTTGCCCATGCACAGTGTGGCGGTCACGACGCAATCTCCAGGGGCCAGGGTACTGCCCCTCGCAAAGAAATTGGTGAGAGTCCCCGCATAAGTGCCCTTGTTGCCCGCAGCATTGCTGGCCAGGGCACTGCCATTCTCTTCAGTGCGGATGTTGCTGATGAGAATAGTCTGCGCGGTGGCAGCCGCCACATTTATGAGGTACTTGTTGATGTCATCCTTTCCTGCCAACGAAGGCGACATCATTTCACTCATGGCTTTGAAGTTCTTTTGTTGTGTGGCCAGGTCCCCGCTGTTGTTCAGGGTGACATAGTCGTTTCTTTCCTTACCTTCACCAGCACCTTTGTTGCTTGCAGCAACGATCCAGCGGACGCTGGCCAGGTCTGCACTGCCGAGAAAGGTTTTCAGGGCTTCATCCGTGTCGGGGTCCAGATACTTGAACAAAGAGGCGCCCATGTCCTGCTGCGCCGTGATCCAGAACTCGGTGGCCGTGATGCCGAGATCCTTGATATAGGTCATCTCCGCTTTTTTCTGATCCAGCAGCAGCAGCACCAGCTCTGACTTTTGGGCCGCGGTTTCAAGTTTGGCCTGCGCAGGTGCGAGTGCCGCGGCGCACAAGACAAACCCCAGAAGAGGGCGCAGCAAGGGAGCACGAGATGTAGAAGCGGTCAACATGGAAGCAATCCTCAATGGCGAGATGCGGGGCAGGCGCCCGATGCGCGGCAGTGTGCGCAAATGATGTGAAACCCTGATGCCAGCGGAGAAGGTTGGAAGTAGACCGTTCGGCTCAGCCGAACTGACGTGCCCGTCTGCCAAGCCCCTCAGACGGCTTGCGGTGCGCGATCTGAAGGCTTGCTGCACGCAACAGCTGCTGCAGGAGGCCATGAAAAACGGGGTCGGAACACCGACCCACGTTTCACAGATATCGCGATGCACCCGGCTTGCGGCCGGGTGCTGCAATTGCGGCGATCAGCGCGCCAGCTTCAGCACCGAGCAGCTGTCACCGGCCAAGCGAGCCACGCGCGAGGCGAAGGGCTTGTCGGCAGCCGGCAGGGCCGCGTACTGGGCGGGCGCCCAGGTCGAGGACGGGGCCATCACACCTTGTTGCGTGTCCACATCGGCCTTGGCCAGCGAAGCGGGCTTTGGTGCGCCGCTGCGGATGGCGGCGATGAAGGCGATCTTGTCGGCGTTCAGGTTGGGATTGGTGGTGTTGTACTGCAGGGTGGACTCGTAGACGAAGTCATAGTCACCGAAGATGGCGCCGCGGCCGGTGCTGGCGTCATAGCGCAGGGGCTGAGCACCATCGAGCTTGACGTAGCGGTACTTCTTGTCGCCACCATTGGCCAGGGGGTTGTTCTCGCGGCCCAGCACGCCGATGGCGTAGGCGCCGGCGATGTTTTCCACGGTGCTGCCGATGCAGGTTTCCACATTGCCGGTACCGGCGCCTTCATTGACCACATAGGTGCCGCCGGTGGCGGTGTGCACCGGGGCGGCAGCGCTGGCCTGGCGCAGGGCGCCGGAGGTGGACAGGCCGCAGGGGTTCTGGGCGAAGTAGGCGTTGGACGCAGCTTGCGTGCCCGAGCTGGGCTGGCGGCGGCAGATGTTCAGGGTCTTGGTGTGCACCGAGGCGTCCACGGCCGGGCTGATCACCATGCCCCAGCCGCGCTGGCTGGTGTTGGAAGCGGTCAGGCCGCCGGTCAGAGCGCCGCGCACCCAGGTGGTGGGCAGGCTGGGGCGGTTGGCGTCGCTGTCGTCCTGGGTCAGGCCTTGGGTGGCTTGCAGGGCGCGATAGGCGCGCAGGTTCACGGCCACGCCGAAGATGCCTTGCACAAAAGGCTTGACGTCCAGATTGCTCAGGTCCACCGGCGAGGAGGGGCCGCTGGTCGGATCACCGGGGGTGTTGTCGGCCAGATTGACCGAGGCGTTCAGCAGGCCGGGTTCGACGTCGGAGATGCCGGCGTCAGACACGCGGTTGCTGGTCGTTCCGCAGGTGTAGTTGGGCACCTGAATGTCGGTGAAGTTGGGGGTGGCGGTGACCACGCAGGAGGCATCCACATTCATGTGGGCGATGGGCGTGTTCAGGGCGATGGGGGCCACGCCTTGGCCGGAGCCGCCTTGGTCGCGCTTGACCACCAGCACCGGGGTGCCGGCGGCATAGTTGCCCACGGCCACGCCGAGGTTGCAGCTGTAGGCGCGGTGGTTGGCGCCGGCGGCGTTGTTGAAGAACACGTGCATGGTGCTCGTGTTGCAGATTTCCTGGACGTAGGCAGCCAGGGACAGGCGCAGGGCCGAGGCGCCCGAGAAGGTGACTTCCTTCAGGGTGCCGGCGCTGCGGGCGTCAACGATTTGGGTGGGGGTCAGGGCGTGGGCGCTGGACACGGCGGCCAGAGCAGCGGCAACGGCAAGGAGGCGGAGCTTCATGATGGAGGGAGCTTTCGAAGGGCGGATAAGAAAGAAAGAAGGAAAACCTGGACGGGCTGAACAAACAGCCCGGCAACGACGCACCAGGGACGCATCAGGCATGCATCAAAGCGCTGAGGCGCGGCGCTGAGCACCGGGCCGGCCACGTCTTGGCACGCGGCCGGCTCGGTGGGACACCCTGCTTGGGCGTCAGCGCCTGAACTTCAGGCGCCAGCCGTCAATCAGATGTCGCGACGGCGGCGGGCCATGAAGGCCACGGCCACCAGACCGGCCAGCATCAGGGCGTAGGTCTCGGGTTCCGGCACGGCGGAGACATTGGTCACGGCGATGGTCTGGCCGTCGAAGCTGACCTTGACGTTCTCGAAGGCTTGGGCGCCCACATAGACGTCATAGTCTTCCGGATCGGTCGGGTTGACATGGACCAGGGCGGAATCGACGCCGACCTTGTTGCCGATCTTGGTGAACGCGCTGCCCCAGTTGAAGAAGCGGTCACCGGCATAACCCGCGGTGCCCACAGCGTTGTAGCTGGAGCCGTTGAGCTGGGTGCGGTGGGTGCCCGTGCCGTTGGCGTTCAGGATGAGACCGGTCGAGGCGCCGAAACTGCCGTCAAAGCTGTTGGCGTTCAGGCTGCTGCTGATGGAGGCGGCGCTGACACCGGTGCCGACCGTGGTCAGCACATGCTTGGTGGTCAGATCGAAACCGCCGTTGCCTTCGTAGACGAACAGCGACCAGCGGATGCCGTTGACGCTGTTGGAAGCGCCGTTGAACAGGTCAGGGCGGGTGGAGACGAAGGTGGACCAGCCAGAGGTGCCGACCACGCTTTGGCTCAGCAGGGTGCCGGGCGTGCCGGAACCGGCCAGGGTCATCATTTGCTGGAAGGTGACGCCGGTGTCCAGCACGTAGGAGCCGTTGTTGTCGCCAACGACCAGGAACAACTCGGAGCCGACGGAAACGGCCTTGATGGTGGCGAAAGCGGGGGCGCTCGCGACGGCGGCCAGGGCTGCGACGGCAGCGATGTGTTTCAGTTTCATGGGTGAGTACTCCAGTAGATTGAGATGTGTAGGCCTGCGGCCTGGGTGAAGAGACGGAGGGATGACATCAGCCCTCCCCGAGGCCCGGCATGACTGCACCGGGCCACGGCAGCGGGCGCGGCACCTGGACACCACCGATGGAGTGCAAGCCTGGGCGGCTTGGACTCGGCGGCAGCACTGGGTACCCGGGGCTTCCCGAGGCAGACAAAAGAACAGGTGTGTCGTCCTGCGACAGGCCGCACTGTGGCAGCGACAAGTGACGCTCGTATGCGTGCGAATTGCGGGTTTGCGCGCCGAACGGACTAGGGTGTGTGGCGCGGGTGCGACGCGGCGGGCGGCCGCGCTGGCGCTTTGCAAGCGGCGGGCCGCGGTTCGGCCGCGGGCCTTGTCACGAGGGGTTCATCAGAACGGCCTATGGTGCGCGCCATGAGAACGCCACATCCCCAACTGTTCACGCGCTTGCTGCGCAAGACTCCCGCCAGCCTCGGCCTGGTCACCGCTGTGGGCCTGAGTGCCTGGGCCCTGGCCGCGCAGATCCAGCCCAAGCCGGGCCGGCTGGGCGATGCAGCCACAGCCACCACATCGGCAAGGCCAGCCACTGCCGCCGCAGGTGGGGATCTGATCGTCAAGCTGGCCGATGGCGGCCGCGACAGCGCCCAGCAGCAGGCCCAGCTGCGCCATGTGCTGGCCGAGCACGGCCTGCCGCTGCGCGCCGGCCAGCCGCTGGGCTCGGGCTGGTGGCGTTTGCAAGCGGTGCCAGGGCAGGGCGGCAAGACCGCAGAAACCGCAGAAACCGCCAAGGCCACACGTGAGCAATGGCTGCAAACCCTGCGGGCCGATGCCCGCATCGGCCATGCCATGCCCGAGCTGCGCGAACAACGCGCCGCGGTGCCCAACGACCCCTTGTTCCGAAACGGCAGCGATCCGAAATCCAGCCAGTGGTGGCTGGACGAGCAGTCGGCCGACGGCAACCCCGCGGCTGCCGGCTTCACCAAGGCCTGGGACCTGAGCAAGGGCTCGGCCTCGGTGGTGGTGGCGGTGCTTGATTCGGGCATCACCTCGCACGGCGACCTCAACGCCAATGTGCTGACCGGCTACAACTTCGTCAGCAAGCCCGAGTACGCCAACAACAGCGTGGGCCGCAGCGCCGGCGCGGCCGACCCCGGCGACGCCCTGAGCAAGGCCGAGCATGACGGCAATCTGGCGCTGTGGGACGGCTGCCTGGTGAACGAGAGCAGCAGCTGGCACGGCACCCTGGTGGCGGCCCAGCTGGCGGCCGTGACCAACAACGCCGGCGGCGTGGCCGGCATGAACTGGAACGGCCGCGTGCTGCCGGTGCGCGTGTCGGGCAAATGCGGCGCCTCGGTCGGCGATATGGTGGACGGCATGCGCTGGGCCGCCGGCTTGCCCGTGGCCGGTGCACCGGCCAATGCCAACCCGGCCAAGATCGTGGTGATCGGCTTTGCCGGCGTGACCTCCTGCGATGTCAACGACGCCAATGCCGATGTGGCCGCCGCCGCGCGTCTGTACCGCGACGCCATCGAGGAGCTGCGCAAGCTCGGCGTCATGGTGGTGGCCGCCGCCGGCAACTACCGCAGCACGGTGGGCCGCCCGGCCAACTGCGCCGGCGTGTTCGGCGTGGCCGCGGCCAACCGCCAGGGCTTCAAGGCGATTTATTCCAACTTCGGCAAGGAAGTGCAGCTGCTGGCCCCGGGCGGCGACGCCGACAGCGGCCGCAGCTGCGACGCCGACCTGGCCGACAGCGGCCTGGTCTCGGCCAGCAACAAGGGCACGAACGCACCGACCACGGCCGGCTACAGCGCCGTCAGTGGCACCAGCTTTGCCGCACCCCAGGTGGCCGGCGCGGCGGCGCTGATGTGGTCGCTCAACCCGGCGCTGAGCCTGAGCCAGGTGGAGGGCGGCCTCAAGCTGAGCGCGCGCCCCCATGTCACCGCTTACGCCCTGGGTTATTGCAGCAGCAGCAATTCGAGCCGCTGCACCTGCACCACCGAGACCTGCGGCAGCGGCCTGCTGGACGCGGCCGAGGCGGTGAAATACGCCCAGGCGCCGGGCAGCTACACGGCGCCGGTGCGCAGCGCGCAGACCTTGCAAAGCGCGGCCCTGAGCCGCTGCGGCCAGGCCCAGGGCAGCACGCCCATCCCCGTCCCGGCCCCTGCACCGGCTCCCGCTCCGGCCCCTGCGCCCACGCCGGCCCCGAGCCCAACGCCGGCCCCGGCGCCCAGTTCGGGCGGCGGCGGTGGCGGCGCCGCCTCGCCCTGGTGGCTGGCGGGCCTGGCCCTGGCGGCGGCCGCTGTGCGCGCCCCGCGCCGGCGTGATGGCCAGACGGAGCGCTGATGGCGCGCTGCTCCATCCTGGCTTGAAACATGAACCTCGCTGCGATGAACTCGACGTTTGACCGATTGGCGCCGCCCCGGCCGCTGGTGCTGGCGCCGCACGCCTTGCCGGCCGAATGGCTGCAGTGGGTGGCGGACAGTCTGATGTGGGAGGGCTCGCCGGCCGCCATGCTGCCGGTGATGCAGGCGGCGGGCCTGCCCAGCGCCGCCTGCGAGGCAGCCATTGCCAGCGTCAGGGTCAGCCCGGCCTTCATTGCTGCGCAGCAGCACAAGCAGATGCTGCGCAAGCTGGAGTCCATCATGGCGAACCAGCAGAAACTGCTGGAGAGCGCGGCGGACTACCGCGACATCGAACGGCGGCGGGGTGTCGGTCGGGAGGAGTTCCTGGAGCGCTATGTGCTGGGCTGCCGCCCGGTCGTGCTGCAGGATGTGGCCTCGGACTGGCCGGCGCTGCAGCGCTGGTCGCCGGCCGACTTCGCCACCCGTTTCGGTCATCTGGACGTCGATGTGCAGGTAGGCCGCTCACGTGACCCCTTGTTTGAGCAGAACAAGGGACAGCTGCGGCAACGCATGCGGGTGAGCGATTTCGTGGCCCTGGTGCAGGGCGCTGGTGACACCAACGACCACTACCTGACGGCCAATGACGAGATGCTGCGCCGGCCCGAGTTCCTGCCTTTGCTGGCGGACATCGGCTCCATGCCGCCGATTTGCGACGCGAGCCTGCTGCCTGCCGCGGCGTCCTTCTGGTTCGGCCCGGGCGGCACGCACACGCCCTTGCATCACGACACTTTGATGCTGTTCCACACCCAGGTGGTCGGCCGCAAGCGCTGGCGCTTCATCTCGCCCTGGCAGACGCCGCTGCTCTACAACCGCATGGGCGTGTTCAGCCCGATTGACCTGGACAGGCCGGATTTCGAACGCTTCCCCCTGTTCCGGCAAGCCACGGTGCTGGAAACCGTGCTGGAGCCGGGCGACACGCTGTTTCTGCCGCTGGGCTGGTGGCACCAGGTCAGCGCGCTGGAGCTGAGCATGTCTTTCTCGTTCACCAATCTGGACCTGCCCAACCAGTTCAGCTACGCCAATCCGAGCATCGGCAACTGGTAACGCGGTAGTTCAGCGCATCAGCCCATCAGTGCTTCGCTGCGTTCTGGCGCTGCATGGCGGCCAGAAACACAGGGTCGCGCAGCAGCTCGGCGACGGCGGAGCGTGCAGTGACCGGATGCAAGCCTTGCTCGGTCAAGGCCGCGACCGCATCCTCGGGCGCAGCACCGTCCAGCAACTGCGCGGCCAGCGTGCGCAAGCGCGCATCGTCCAGCACGGGGCGGAAGCGCTGGTGGACGAGGGCAGGGTCCACATCGAACAGATCACGCAGCAGCACCGCATCGAGCTGGCGCTGCGCTTGCAGAAGGAGTGAGGGCGCATGGGTCGCCTGCGGGTGGCGATGAACCACACAGCCCGGCAGCGCGGCGAAGCGGGCGGCGTGGAAGAGGTCGAGGTTGAGCGCGCCATGCTCGGGGGCATCCGGCAGCTCGCCGTAGTGCAGGCGCAGGTCCAGCGTGCGGGCCGAGGCGGCAGCCAGCGCCACCAGATCGGTCCGCTCCGGCCGTACGCCCTCGGCCTGAAGCCGCTCCATGACCGAGAGCCAGCGGCTGTCACGCTGCGCCCGTGCGACCGCCGGGTCCATGGTGGAGAGCGCTCCGAACGCCACGATGCGATCGACCCCCAAGGCCAGGCCGTAGAGGATGGCGCCGTAGCCACCCATCGATTGCCCCAAGGTCATGACCCGGGTCGGCGCCAGCGCGCGCACCTGCGTGGCCAGCGCGTCCAGCGTGCGCAGCAAGTTGGAACCCAGGCCGGCCACGCCGTGCAGATACCAGGAGACACTCAAGTCACGCAGATGGATGCGATGGAACTTCTGGCCGAGCAGGAACTCGAGCTTGCGCAGCCGGCCCTGAAAATCAAAAGCCACCGGCACGTCCCACTGCGCAAACCCAAAGGTGATGACCAGCGGCGCTGGCGAATCGGCGGGTTCGATCAGGAAGTCAGGGTCTGAGGGCTGCATCGCAGGCAGAAGTTCGGGTTGTGGGGCGCGCGGATTATGGAGGCCTTGCATGTCAGCCCGTGTGTGCCAGCAGCTGCACGCGACAGAGAGAGAACAAGCGTCGAGGTTGAAAGGCTGCGGGTCAGCAAGCCTCCATATTATCGACAATGTGTATTATGTAAAATTACATTGTTGAGTTTTTGCAGCTGAATCCTCGGCCTTCATGTTGAACCCCGATTCGACGCGCTGATTGGGCCCTGCCCATGTGCTGCGCCGAACGGACAAAGTCTCAGCGGTGAACGACAGTCGACCCTGCATGCCCACACCAGCCCCGAGCACCGACGCCGAACCCCATGTACTCGCTTTGAACAGTGGTTCTTCGTCGCTGAAATTCGGGCTCTACCGGCTGCGCGGCGCCGACGCCATCTGCCTGCTGTCCGGAGAAGCCGATGGCTTGGGCGAAAGGACGGCCTCATTCCACGCCGTCGATGCGCATGGTGCCGTGCTGCTGCACGAAAGCACCCCGATGACGACTGCTGCCGATGCAGTGCTGCGCATCGGCAAGCTGCTCTCAGACCGAGCGACCCCAAGTCCGCAAGCGATTGGTCACCGGATCGTGCATGGCGGCCCGCGTCTGCGACAGCATTGCCTGATCGACGCCACGGTGATGAACGAACTTGAAGCGGCCGCCACTTTCGCGCCGCTGCACACGCCTGCAGCGCTGGCCCTGATTCGATATGCCGAACAGCACTTTCCTGGCCGGCCTCAGGTGGCTTGCCTGGACACCTGCTTCCACGCCACCCTGCCGCCCGTTGCCAGCACCCTGCCGCTGCCGCTCGAGCTGCGCACGCGCGGCATTCAGCGTTACGGCTTCCATGGGCTGTCTTGCGAATCGGTTCTGCGCCAGCTCGGCAGCCAGTTGCCCAAACGGCTGATCATTGCCCACCTTGGCAATGACGCCAGCATCACCGCGGTGCGTCAGGGTGTCTCCATCGACACCAGCATGAGCCTCACGCCCAGCGGCGGTCTCCTCATGGGGACACGCAGCGGCGATCTGGACCCCGGCGTGCTGATCCACCTGATGCGGGAGATGAAGCTTGACGCAGACGCGCTCGAAGCGCTGATCGACCACCGCAGCGGCCTGCTGGGCCTCTCAGGTGTCAGCGCTGATATGCGGGCGCTCCACGAAGCATCGGCGGCGAGTGCCGAAGCCCGGCTGGCCATCGAGATGTTTGGCTATCGGGTTGCCAAGGAACTGGGGGCCATGAGCATTGCCTTGGGAGGCGTCGACCGGATCGTCTTCACCGGCGGCATTGGCGAGCATGACGCTCAGATTCGGGCCCAGGTCTGCGCGCAGCTGGCCAGCCTCGGCGTCGAGCTGGACCCAGCCCGCAACGCCCGCGGCCACGGCGTGCTGAGCCAGGACGCATCGCGCTGCGCGGTACAAGTCCTGCCGTCCAAAGAAGATGAACAAATCGCGAGACACACCATGGACGTCTGCGGCTTGAAGGCTTGAGCTTCCCCGCAGCCGGGAAAAGTTGTTGTTCAGCTCGGGGCGTGGCTTGACCTCGTCATCAAGAAAACGGCCTTTCAGCATTCCCAGCATCGGCGCGGCGGTCGGGGGGCAAGAACCGCCCTTCCCTTGCCTGGGATGGCCAGCCAGCCCCCATGGGCCGCTTGATCTGCAGAGCTGTGGCGCACGCCACGTTGAATGGCCCTGTTCTCCAACGCACAGACTGCCGCCGCGCGGCGGCCTAAGTTCGACAGGGTCTGCCGGGCCTTCGGGACTTGGTGGTGGTCAACCCCCTGGAGCGCAGTCATGACAGCAAAACCGAAGCCCGGAAACCGGGAACCGGGCGCAAGCCCCTGTGCGATGGCTCGCGCTGTCGCGATGGCGGCGCGAAGGCGGAGCGCGCCCGTCCCGCCTCAGCCAGACCGCGGGTTCTCGCTGCGAGCCCTTGAACACGGGACGCGCTGACTCATGAACACCGAAACCCTGTCCCCGGCCATGCTGGACCAGATGGATGCCTATTGGCGCGCCGCCAACTATCTGTCGGTCGGCCAGCTCTACCTCTACGACAACCCCCTGCTGCGCGAGCCTCTGAGCTTGGCCCATATCAAGCCGCTGCTGGTAGGGCTTGGGGCACGGTGCCTGGCCAGAACTTCATCTATGTGCACCTGAACCGCGCGATCTTGCAACAAGACCTGAACATGGTCTACGTGTCAGGCCCGGGGCATGGCGGTGCCGCCCTGGTCGCCAACGTCTACCTCGAAGGCAGGTGGAGCGAGGTCTATCCGGAGATCACCCAGGACGCATCAGGGCTGAAGAAGCTGTTCAAGCAGTTCTCGTTTCCAGGCGGCATCTCCAGCCATGTGGCGCCGACCACGCCGGGCTCCATCCATGAGGGCGGCGAGTTGGGCTACTCGCTCAGCCATGCCTTCGGCGCCGTCTTCGACAACCCCGACTTGATCGTGGCCTGCGTGGTCGGCGACGGCGAGGCCGAGACCGGCCCGCTCGCCACCGCCTGGCATTCCAACAAGCTGCTGAATCCGGCGAGCGACGGTGCGGTGTTGCCCATCCTGCATCTCAACGGCTTCAAGATCAGCAACCCGACGCTGCTGGCTCGCATCGGTTTTGAAGAGTTGGAGCAGTTCTTCCTGGGCTGCGGCTGGACGCCGATCTTTGTCGAGGGCAGCGAGCCCATGGTCATGCACCAGCTGATGGCTGCCGCCGTCGACCGGGCCATCGCACAAATCCAGCAGATTCAGCACGATGCGCGCCAGAAGAATGTGAAGACCCGGCCACGCTGGCCCATGATCGTGCTGCGTTCGCCCAAGGGCTGGACCGGCCCTCGTTCCCTGGACGGCGTGCAGATCGAGAACACCTTTCGCTCGCACCAGGTGCCCATCCCGGTGAGCCCCGAGTTTCCCGAGCACCTCGCGCTGCTCGAAGCCTGGATGCGCAGCTACAAGCCCGACGAACTGTTCGACCGCCAAGGGCGCTTGCTGCCGGAACTGGCCGTGCTGGCACCCAAGGGCGAACGTCGCATGAGCGCCAACCCACACGCCAACGGCGGCCTGCTGCTGCGTGAACTGCAGCTGCCCGATTTCCGCGACCACGCGCTGCAGATCACGGCCCCAGGTGCCATCGAAGCCCAGGACACACGCGTGCTTGGCGGCTTTCTGCGCGATGTCGCACGGCTCAATCAAAGTTCGCGCAACTTCCGCATCTTCGGGCCCGACGAAACTGTGTCCAACCAGCTCGGCGCCGTGTTCGAGGTCACGCGCCGCCAATGGGACGCGGAGCTGCTGGCCAACGATGAGTTCCTGAGCGCTGAAGGCCAGGTGCTCGATTCGATGCTCAGTGAGCACCAATGCCAGGGTTGGCTCGAAGGCTATCTGCTGACCGGGCGCCATGGTCTCTTCAACAGCTACGAGGCCTTCATCCGCATCGTCGACTCCATGTTCAGCCAGCACGCCAAGTGGCTGAAGGTGACGCGCGAACTGCCCTGGCGCCGGCCCATCGCCTCGCTGAACTATCTGCTCACCTCGCATGTCTGGCAGCAGGACCACAACGGCTTCACGCACCAGGACCCGGGCTTCATCGACCATGTGCTCAACAAGAAGGCCGACATCGTGCGCGTCTACCTGCCGCCCGATGCCAACTGCCTGCTGTCCGTGGCCGACCATTGCCTGCGCAGCCGCAACCTTGTGAATGTCGTCGTCGCCGGCAAGCACGCCTTACCGCAATGGCTGAGCGCGGAGCAAGCCGTCGTGCACTGCACCGAAGGCATTGGCATCTGGCCCTGGGCCAGCAATGACCAGGGCTCCGAACCCGATCTCGTGATGGCCTGCTGCGGCGACACACCGACGCTGGAAATCCTGGCGGCCACGTCCCTGCTGCGCCAGCACCTGCCGGACTTGAAGGTCCGCGTCGTCAACGTCGTCGACCTGATGAAGCTGCTGCCAGCCTGCGAGCATCCGCATGGCCTGAGTGACAGCGACTTCGATTCGATCTTCACCCGCGACAAGCCTGTGATCTTCGGCTTCCACGGCTACCCGTCCCTGGTGCACCGGCTGATCTACCACCGCAGCAACCGCAAGGTCCATGTGCACGGCTACCAGGAAGAAGGCACGATCACCACGGCCTTCGACATGCGGGTGCAGAACGGGCTGGACCGCTTCCATCTCGTGCAAAAAGCGCTGCAATGCCTGCCTGGGCTGGGCAGCCCAAGCGCCTACCTGGCCCAGATGTGCCGGGACAAGCTGATCGAACACAAGCACTACATCGACCAGTATGGCCAGGACCTGCCGGAGATCCGCGACTGGGCCTGGGGCGCCACTGCCGAGTGCCGAGCATGAATCTGCAGGCGCTGATCGAAACCGCACAAGCCATGGTCGCTGATGGCAAGGGCCTGCTGGCGATGGACGAAAGCCCGGGCACCTGCAACCGTCGCTTCGAAGCCCTCGGCATTGCGCCCAGCGCCGAGATGCGGCGCGCCTACCGGGAGCTGTTGCTGAGCACACCAGAGCTAGGTTCATGCATCAGCGGCGTCATCCTTTGCGACGAAACCTTTGGGCAGGCCACGGCCGAGGGCACGACTTTCGTTCAGCTGGCCAGGGATGCCGGCCTGCTCGTCGGCATCAAGGTGGACACCGGCGCCAAGGCCCTCGCTTTGCGTTCGGGCGAAAAAGTAACGGAAGGCCTGGACGGCCTTCGCGAGCGTCTGCTAGCCTACGTCGAGACCGGTGCGAGCTTTGCCAAGTGGCGCGCCGTGATCGCCGTCAATGCTGTGGACGGCGGCCACCTGCCCAGCGCCGCTTGCATCGCCGCCAATGCGCAGGCCCTCGCTCGCTATGCGGCCTTGTGCCAGGAGGCTGGCCTGGTTCCCATCATCGAACCTGAGGTCCTGATGACGGGCACACACACGCTGGCGCATTGTCAGGCCGTCACCGAGGCCTTGTTGCGCGAAGTATTTGAAGCGTTGACGCTGCAGGGCGTGGCACTGGAAGCGCTGATCCTGAAACCCAATATGGTGATTGCCGGCCTGGCCGCACCCACGCAGAACACAGCGGACGAGGTGGCGGATGCGACCCTGCAATGTCTGCGCCGCGTGGTACCAGCGGCGGTGCCCGGCATCGCCTTCTTGTCCGGCGGTCAGTCCGGCGAGCTGGCCAGCAGCAGGCTGAACGCCCTGCATCTGAGGCCCCGCGCTCCCTGGCCGCTGAGCTTCTCTTTCGCGCGCGCCTTGCAGCATCCGGCCCTGGACATCTGGGCCGGCCAGGACGCGAACCGGGCCGCGGCGCAGAAGGCGCTGATGCATCGGGCGCGCTGCAATCGCGTGGCCTTGCGGGGCGAGTACAGCGCCGCCATGGAAGCGCAATGACGAAAACACTTGCGCCCTTGCAGATCTACTTCATCCGCCATGGCGAGACCGACTGGACGCTGTCCGGCCAACACACTGGGCGCACAGACCTGCCGCTGACGGCGCGTGGCGAAGCCATGGCGCTTGGGCTGGCCACGGCATTGCAGGGCATCCGCTTCTCCCGCGTGCAGAGCAGCCCTAGCCTGCGCGCACGCAGCACCTGCAGCCTGGCAGGCTTTTCTGACCCAGACGTCCAGCTGGAGCCCGAGCTGGCCGAATGGGACTACGGCGCCTACGAAGGCCTGCGCACGGCCGAGATCCACCAGAGGCACCCGAGCTGGAATGTGTGGACTGACGGCTGCCCGGGCGGTGAAACACCTGCCGGAGTCAGCGCGCGCGCAGACCGGCTCATTGCCAGCCTGTGCGAACAAGTCAGCGGCAAGATCATTGCCTTCTCGCACGGCCAGTTCGGGCGCGTGCTGGCGGCCCGCTGGATCGGCCTGCCGGTGAGCCAGGGCCAGCACTTCGCCATCTCCCCGGCGTCCATCAGCATCCTCAGCTTCGAGTCCGCCCACCCGCTCAGGCGCGTCATCTCGATGTGGAACTCGAGCGCTCGCAGTGACTAGTGCACAGCCCCTGCCCGACTGATCGGCAGGCATCAAAGAGTGGCGGCCCACATGCAAGCAGGTGCATGCAAAGTGAAGCAAACCTCGATGGCCGGAGCCTCAGGCCACCGCACCAAACAGGATGCCCGCGCCTGCGGTGATCGCCATCGCAAGCGACCCCCAGAATGCGACACGCCAGGTACCGCTCCACAGGGGCGCGCCACCGAGCCGAGCCGAGGCGGCCCCAAGCCCGGCCAAGAAGGCCAAGGAAGCCAGCGACACCCAGGGAATCAGCTGCGCCGGTGAAGCCACGGCGACGACAGCAATCGGCAAGACCGCGCCGACCGAGAAGCTGGCCGCCGAAGCCCAGGCCGCTTGCATCGGGCGCGCAGCGGTCGTGCTTGAGAGCCCCAACTCGTCACGGGTGTGGGCATCCAGCGCATCGTGGGCCATCAACTGGGCCGCCACCTGCTCGGCCAGCGCCACGTCCAGGCCCCGTGCCACATAGATGGCCGCCAGTTCATGATGCTCACCCACCGGATCCTGCTTCAGCTCCTCACGCTCCCGCGCAAGGTCAGCCTTTTCCGTGTCTTCCTGCGAGTGCACGGACACGAACTCGCCTGCCGCCATCGACATGGCGCCGGCGATCAGGCCGGAGACACTGGTCAACAGAATGGTCCTGTGCTCCGCACCTGCGCTGGCCACGCCCAGCACCAAGCTGGCCGTCGACACAATGCCATCGTTGGCGCCAAGCACCGCCGCACGCAACCAAGCGATGCGATCACCGCGGTGCTGCTCGGCATGGCCTCGCCCAGGTCTGGCCTTCACAGCGCCCGCTTCAGCGTGTTCATAGGCTGGCCCGTCGAATCTTGGGACTAGCAATTGCGACGGTCATGCTGCGACCGGCGAATACCCTGCTCGCTTGATCGCGTCGCTGAGCTGGCGGGCCGTCGCGCTGCTGGGTTCGATCTCGACCGTGAAGGTGGCCAGATCCACCCGGACCAGCGCGCCGTGGTCGACCTCCTTGAGCGCCTTCGTCACCGCACCAGCACAACGACCGCATGTCATATCACTGACCTGAAAAGCAATCATGGCAACTCAGCCCTCCAAGGTTTCAATGTCAGCCAGGTTCCGACCCGCTGAGGGCGCACCGTCGAAGGCGAGGCACTCCCGGCCATCGGCCTGTTCGACGATCGTGAAGCTGCGCGCCGGGCAGCGTTCCTGGGAACTGAACACTGCGGCGACTTGGGCGCCGTCATGCATGGCGTCCACGACCTCGGAAGCAGCGGCCACGACGCGGGTGCCGAGCGCATGGTCTGAGCCCATGCTCACCTCACACCAGAGCACTTCGCTGACCTGCCCATCGGCGCCCATACGGAGCTTGGACACCTCAAAGTAGCGGCCGTTCTCACTGGCCATCGGTCGGGAACGTTCACCCTGGTAGGTCATGGTGCAGACTCCGTTGAGACAAGCTTGTAGATGAAACGGGTTCAGGCAGGCAGGGGCTCAAAGGCATGGCGAATGCATCGCGGTCTCGTCCGACGCCGGACCTGCGGAAGGTGGCGTCGACGTCCGCCCCAGCTGCGGCGCAAGTTGACCCAGCACACGCCTCAGGACGCCAAACTTGGGTGATGGGGTTTCCACCGCGCCGCGCTGCGTCGAGAGGCGGGGTCTTGAAGATGCGTGGACGGGATTCATGATGCAGTCTGGGCCCCCGTGCGCTCCAGCACCGTTCGTTGCCGCACCGAATGCACAACGCCAGCACAGGCGCCATCGCTCAAGGCCCCCCAAGCACTCTTGGGCGAGCAGACCGCCAGTCATTTCGGCACGAGCAAGCGCAACCAGATCTCATTGCGACGCATGAACCAAGGCGTGAAAGGCGCGTTGTAGCGTGAGTACACCGGCGCGCCCTGCCATGCCAGGTCGGCCGCGCGCAGCGCCGCCTCCAGCTTCGCGAGATGCTCACCGTCGTTCGAGGCCGACCAGAAACCCGAGTAGCGAATCACGGCGACCTGCTCGGGCAGCACCTCGCGAAGCTGGACACGCGCATCCAGCGGTTCCGGCGCGTTGGCGGCCGTCACGCCTTTGGGCAAAACAAACTGCACCAGGAAACCGCCAGGTGCGGCGCTCTGAGTGACCGGCGCCGTCATCTCCAACTTCATGGGCACGGCGGCCTGCGTCACGGGCGCCGTCATGGCGAACTTCCGCTCGCCCTTGTTCTTGCCAAAGATATAGCCGGCCAGGATGGGGAAGGCCTGGCTACCGGCCTCGTCCGCCGGGCCGGGCACCACGACCTCGGCCACCGCGTAGGCGGCGTACTGGCGCAGCTCGATGCCCGCCACTTCGCGCAGGACTTGGTACTCGGGCTCTTCGGTGGCGTGGCTGGGCATGGCGATGGTGGTCAAACACAGGGTTGAAAACAGGACGGCAACGACCTTCGAGCGCGCGCGACTGGACGGTACTCGGCGTCGCAGCGGCAGCTCAAGCCTGCGAAGCCCTAGCTGTGGAGACGCCAGAGCCTTGGCGACATTGAGGAAACTGAGAGGCCAAAGAGATCCACTCATTGCAAGACCTTTCCGTGCTTCCGTGCCTGCCTTGGAATGGTTCCGTTACCGGGTCGAAGCGGGCGCAGAGATTGCGAACCTGGCTGGCATTCGCCAGGGCTGGCCTTGCTTGTACAGGAAACGCGAGATCACGGTCGCAAGCGAAGCACTGAACCCGGGTTTCAACGTGGTGAAAAATCGATCACCACGCGCGACGGCACTTCGCCCTTGGCCAGGCGCTCGAAGACCTGGTTGATCGCTGACAGCGGCTGCAACTCGATGTCGGCCTTGACCTTGCCATCGGCAGCGAAGGCCAAGGCCTCAGCCATATCGCGCCGGTTGCCGACGAAGGAGCCCCGGATCGTGATGCACTTGGCCACCACCTCGAACAGCGGCGTCGGGAACTCGCCGGGCGGGATGCCGACCAGCACGCAGCAGCCATGTTTGCGCGTCATGCGCACACCTTGCTCGAAGGCGGGCAGCGAGGGTGCGGTGATCAGGACGCCCTGCGCGCCGCCACCCGTAGCCTGGACGACCGCGGCCACGGCGTCCGCCTGTTTGGCATTCACGGCCGCATCGGCACCCAGGCGCGTGGCATGCGCCAGCTTGGCATCGTCGATGTCCACCGCGCACACATGCAGGCCCATGGCCTTGGCGTATTGCACCCCCAGATGGCCCAGCCCGCCGATGCCCGAGATCACCACCCACTGCCCGGGCCGCGCCTGGGTCTCCTTCAAGCCTTTGTACGAGGTGATGCCGGCGCAGATCAGCGGCGCGGCCTCGACCGCAGACAGACCGGCCGGGATGTGGGCGACATAGTTGGGGTCGGCGAGGATGTATTCGGCAAAGCCGCCGTTGCGCGTGTAGCCGCCAAACTGCGCATCGGCGCAGACCGGCTCCTGCGCGGCCAGGCAAAACTCGCAGTGCCCGCAAGCCGAGTAGAGCCAGGGCACGCCGACGCGGTCGCCCTCCTTCACCGCCCTCACGCCAGCGCCGAGCGCGGTGACGATGCCGATGCCCTCGTGCCCCGGTGTGAAGGGCAATGGCGGCTTCAACGGCCAATCGCCGTTGCGCGCATGCAGGTCGGTGTGGCATACGCCGCAGGCCTCTGTCTTGACCAGAATCTGCCCGGGGCCGGGCGTGGGCACCTCGAGCTCCTTGAAGACCAGCGGCTGGCCGAACTGTTCGACCTGCGCGGCGAGCATCTTGCGTGTCATGTGGGCTTCCTGGGTGCTATCAAGTACCCAGCCTGTGCGCCACACTGTTGCGGGTCTGTTCGACAGCGCACGCTGAAATGCGCCAAGCCTGAGTCTCCGAGCTTTCACTCGCGCCCTGGCATGCAAGCAATCCAGTCTCAACAGCGGCCCCCTTGCGCAGCCGCTTGGCCCTCGTGTGGAGGCGGCCTACGTGCTGCAGCGTATCCAGCAGTGGGGTGTGCTCAGGGGCGCCGCTCAGTGCAGGCGGTACTGGTGGGCGTCTGCTAGGCCGCCCCGCACATTGAGGCCCTGGGCCTTCCAGCGCGCGATATGCGGCGCCAGACGTTTCACAAAGGCTTTGGGCTCCGATCTGGCCTGCTGGCGCCAGGCCACCTCGGCCACGGCCGCCAGACGCGGGTAGAGCATGAACTGCAGATACGCTTCGCTGCGCACGTTCTCGGTCCACAGCGGAGCCTCGATGCCCAGGACCCGCTGCCGCTGCGCCTCGCCCAGGCCTTGAGGCATGGGCTCCCATGCCACGATCTTCTCGACCGACACTGGCCCGCCGGTATTGCCTTCCCAAGGTGCGCCTGGTTCACCCAGGCCGGCGGCGTAGTCCAGATACATGCGGTCCGAAGGCGACAGAATCACCGACTGGCCTTGGTTCAGCGCGGTCAGCACCGCTTCCGGGTGTTCCATGCGCCACCACTGCACGACCATGCCCTCACGCAAGCCGGCGGCGATCACCTCATCCCAAGCGATCGGCACCCGCTGGTGCTTTTGGATCAGCTGCACCATGCGGCGCGCGAACTCAGCCTCGACATACTTCATCTGCGGCGCTTGACCGGCAGGGGTCAGGTCTTGCGCCATGGCCACGACCTCGGGCATCTGCGCCCAACGGGTCTTCTCCACCCAGACTTCATCGCCGCCAAAGTGGATGTAGCGCCCCGGGAAGAGCGCGGCCAGCTCGCCCAGCACGGTGTCGATGAAACGGTAGGTCTCGGGCTTGGCGGGATTGAAGGTCACAAGACCGTCGAAATACTCCGGGTAGGCACGCGCCGCCGCGCCGCTGTGGCCGGGCATGTCGATCTCGGGAACCACCTCGATATAGCGCTCGGCGGCGTAGCTGACGATGCTGCGGATGTCTTCGGCGCTGCAGAACTGCGCCGGCGCATCGGGGCGCGAATGATCGCCGCGCCCACCCACTGTGCTCAGCTTCGGGTAGGCCTTGATGGCCAAACGCCAGCCCTGGTCGTCACTGAGGTGCAGATGCAGGCGGTTGAGTTTGTAGAGGGCCATCTGATCAATGACGCCTTTGACGCGCTTCACATCATGAAAGTGGCGCGCCACGTCCAGCATGATGCCGCGCCACTCAAAGCGCGGGGCGTCGCTGATGTCTGCGGCCGGCAGCTCGAAACGGCCTTCGCTGAGCGTCCGCTTGGCCTCTTGAGGCAAGAGCTGCAGCAGCGTCTGCGTGGCGTAAAACGCGCCGCTCGCTTCTGCGGCCTGGATGAGAATTTCATCGCTGCCAATTTTCAGGCGGTAAGCACCGCTCACTTTGCTGTCCTGGCTCAGCTGTTCGAAGCGGATGCGTCTTGCGCCCGTCGCCAGAGCCGCCCCCGCTGGCAGCCGCGGCAAACCCAAGCTTTGAGCCAAGCTGCGGGCAGGACCACTGAAGACTTCGGAGCTTTGCACCAACACCTGGGCACTCAGGACGAACGGCGCTTGCTCCACCTGAAGCGTCAGCGATTGGGGTTGGGGCACCAGAGCGCTCAGTGGAATCGGCACCGGCTGCATCGCCGCCTTGGCTGGGGTCGCGACGGCCTGGGCCGCCTCGGCGGGCGTCAGCGCCCCGAGCCCGAGCGGAAATGCCAGGACCCAGGAGCTGAACGCCAGGGCGCGAAACATGGTGCGGGATGCCGAGCACATCGAATCAAAAGGCATAGCGAGCCTGCTCCGTCAGACGCGGCCACCGGTCGGTGCGGAAGGGCACCGCCGGCAAACCCGCACGGTTGAACAAGTTGTTGTGCTGCGGGTTGTCCACCCAGCCAAAGCGGACAGCCACCGGGTGTTGGATTGCATCGTGATGCACGCGCACCGTTTGCCCGACGATTCTGGCCTGGGCAGGCAGAAACCGGCCCGAGGCGTCGGCGATGGTGAAGCCCTGCAGCGCAGCGCCCGTGCTCGACAAGCCCGTCCCCGCATGATCAAAGCGCAACTCGATCTCGCGGCCGCGCCGCTTCATGCTGCGGTAAACCGGACCTTGCGCTTGCCAGGTTTTCTTCTTGTCGCTCTGCTGCAAGGCCAGGCCTGCCAGGCGCTCACCGACCACCTGCTTGTTGCGTGGGTGGAGATTGCCGTCATCGGCGACATCGCTGGTCACCACCAAGCCGGTGCGCGGCAGGCGCAGGGCTCGGGTTTGCGCCTCACGCAACTCGGCCCAGGCGCTGCCGGTCAGCGTGTTGAGCGCCGCCGGGTTCTCCGCCGCGATCTGGACCAGATGGAAGGGGAAGTCGCCCTGCCCCCAGCGGGCGCGCAGGTCGCTGATGAAGGCGGGAAGCAAGCGCTCGTACTGCGCCGCGCGTGCCACATTGCTTTCACCTTGGTACCAGAGCATGCCTCGCAGGCCAAAGCCCTGCACCGGGTGCAGCATGCCATTGAACAAAAGCGAAGGCAGCTCGTTCGGACCGGGCTCGGTTTTGTCGAGCAAGGATTCGACCCGGGCCTGCCAGGAGCCGGCCAGGGTCAGGTCTTGCGCGCCCACTTGCGCACCCTCTTGCACTCCCAAATGCAGGCGCAGCTGCTCGGGCGTGCCGTGGATACCGCCGCCCATGCCTTGGTCGCTGACACGCACGGCAATCACATTGGCGCCGGCGCGCAGGAGGCCTGAGGGCAGAAGGTAGCGGCGCGGCCGGTCCCAGCCACACTGGGCGCCCACGGGCTGGCCGTTGACAAAGGCCTCGTCGCAGTCGTCCACCTGGGCGAGATGCAGCACAGCTTCGGGCGCCGCAGCCTGGGCCGGAGTCAGCTGCAGGGTCTTGCGATACCAGAGCTTGCCGTCCAGGTTCTTCAGACCCTGGGTTTCCCAGATGCCGGGGGCTTGCAGACTCGACCAAGTCCTGTCATCCAGGTCCGGATTGGCCCAGCTTTCAGCCTCCGCTGCACCGGCCGGACCACTGCCCTGCCATGCCTTCACCCGGCTCAGCATGCGGGCCTCTTGCTGGGCCACGAAGTCACGCTCGGAGCTGGGCAGAGGCGCTTCCAGCAGCGGCGCAATATCGGCCAAGGACTTCAAGGCCGCGGGGCTCATCCAGGCTTCGATCTGAGTGCCGCCCCAGGACACATTGAGCAGCCCCACCGGAACGCCCAGTTCACGGCGCAGGCGCTTGGCAAAGTGGTAAGCCACGGCGCTGAACTCGGCCGCATGGGCCGCAGTGGCGGGCTGCCAGGCCGCGGAGGCGATGTCGTCCTGCGGCTGCAGGGCGGCGCGGTGAGCGACCTTGATGTGGCGTATGCCATCGTCGCGCGCGGCGGCAGCCTCGGCCGGGCCGTTCAGCGAATCACGCAAGGCCCATTCCATGTTGGACTGACCCGAGCACAGCCAGACCTCGCCCACCAGCACATCGCCCAGCACCAAGGCCTTGGCGCTGCGGCTGCCGCTGACCCTCAGGGTGTGCGGCCCGCCGGCCGCCTCGGGCTTGAGGCGCACGCGCCACCTGCCCTCAGCATCGGCCTGCGCGGTCTGGCTTTGGCCGCGAAACTGCAGCCGCACGGTTTCACCGGGCTCGGCCCAACCCCAGACGGGAATCGGCGCCTCGCGCTGCAAGACCATGTGTTCGCCGAACAGCCCATGCAGCCGAACTTCGGCCTGGACCGCACTGCTCAGTCCGGCCAAGCAAGCCAGCAGCGTGGCCGCGCGCCAGTTCATGGCTGGCCCGCCCAGGTGAAGGTGACCACGCTGTGCTTGGGCAGGGTGTAGGCAAATCGGCGCGCGCCGCTGCCAACCGTGAAGCGGCGGCTTTGTGCCTCGCCATTGCTGACGATCAGGGCGATCGAGCCGTCATCGGCATTGCGAAACGCCACCGTGTCCATACCGCCAACCTTGGCCGGCGAGGCGATGCGCTGGGCGCCGCGCCGCACGAACTTGCTGGCATGGCCCAAGGCGTAATACTCGATATTGCGGGTGACGGCGCCGGTCTTGGAATTGATGGTGACCACGCCACGGCAGTCCTTGCAGCCGCCCAGATGGGGCCCGTAGTTTTCATCGAGGGCCAGGTTCCACATCAGCACGCCCTTGGCCCAGCCGCGGGTGCTGCCGATGACCAGATTCTTCATCATCCAGGGCAGGGTCTTGTGCCACTCGGGCGCCCACTCCCCGCCCGAGCATTCGGTGAACCAGGTGTCTTTGTCGGGGTGAGCCTCATGGACCACGGTCTGGGCCTGCACATCGCCGGCATAGCAATGCCAGCCCACGCCCGACACATAGCGCCGCGCCACAGGATCGGCCAGCACGGCCAGCGGCGATTTGACTTCATCCCAGTTGTGGTCCCATTCGATCAGCTGGGTCTTCATGCCACGCTGAGCCAGCAAGGGCCCCAGATGCTGGCCGACCAAGGCCGCACGCTCGGCCGGGTCCACACGCATGCCGGGGTAGTCGTCCGGCTCGTGGTGCGGCTCATTCTGAATCGTCAGCGCAAAAATGGGCACGCCTTCGGCCGCAAAAGCGTCGACATAACGGACCAGGTATTCGGAGAACACGCCGTACATCTCGGGTTTCAGGCGGCCCTTGATCAGGCTGTCGGTCTGTTTCATCCAGCCCGGAGCGCTCCAGGGCGAGGCCATCAACTGCAACTGCGGGTTGACGGCCAGCGCCGCCTTGACCACCGGCAGCACATCGGCGCGATTGGGCTCGATGGAGAAGCCCGCCAAGCTCATATCGGTCTGGCCAGGAGGCAGGTCGAGGTAGCTGTAGTGGCTGCGCGAAAAGTCCGAGCCGCCTATGGTCAGCCGGCTGAGGTCGAAACCGATGCCGGCCGGGCCCCGGCCAAACAGCTCGGCCAACAAAGCGCGGCGCTGCGGCACGCTCATGCGCTGCTGGATCAGCCAGGCCGAGGCATCGCTGATGGCGGCGCCAAAACCCTCCATGGTCTGGAAGCGCTGGCCGGCATCGACTTCGATGTGCAGGGGCAAGGCCTTTTGCCCCGCTTTGAAATGGCTGTCGGGCTCACGGGCGAGCAAACGCGTGCGGTCGGCACGGGTCTGCCAGGACGATGCGGTGTCGGCCGCCTGGGCTGCCCCGATGCTGGCCCATGCCGCCCACAAAAGCGCGCAAGGGGCGAGGCGATGGCGAAGAATGTTGAAGGTCATGAAAAGCAATCAGGCAGAAAAGGAGGAGGTTCAATCCAGCCGCACGCGCAGCAGCAGCGGGTGGTGATCGGAAGGGAAGCGGCCGGACAGCGAGTCGCTGAGCACGCCGTACTTGAGCACCGTGATGCCGGCGCTGACAAAGACGTAGTCGATGCGTGCCTTCATCTCGGCATCGATCTTGAAAGCATTGAAGGTGCCCACCGGGCCGTAGGGCGGGCTCTGGCTGACGAGGTAGGCGTCGCGCAGCGCGGCCTGCATGCGCTGGATCTGCTCGGTCTCCGGCGTGGAGTTGAAGTCGCCGAGGCAGAACACCGGGGCCGTGCCCGCGACCTCCTTGACCTTGCGCAGCAACAGCTGGGCCGACTCCTTGCGCGCCACCTCGCCCTCGTGGTCGAAGTGCACCGAGAAAACATAGAAGCGGCGCTGGCTTTCGCGGTCGCGCAGCTGTACCCAGCTGGCCAGACGGTTGCAGCAGCGCGCATCCCAGCCCTTGGACGGCACTTCAGGTGTCTGGCTGAGCCAGAAGTCGCCCTGGCTCAGCGCCTCGAAGCGGGCTTTGCGAAAGAAGATGGCCGAGTGCTCGCCGGCTCGCTTGCCGTCGTCGCGGCCCACACCGACATGTGCAAACTCGTCCATGCGGGCCAGCTCGTCGATCTGCTCGGGCAGGCCTTCCTGGGTGCCGAAGACATCGAACTCATGGTAGCGGATCAAGGCCTTGACGGCCTCGGCACGCTTGGGCCAAGCGTTAGGGCCGTCAGAGGCCAGATTCAGGCGCAGGTTGTAGCTGGCGATGTGGAAGCTGGGGCTGGGGCTAGGGCCGGCCCCGGCCGCTGCACTCACATTGCAGGCCAGCAAGCCCACCATGGCCAGGACTGCCAACATCCATCTCATACGCTGCTCCCTGGCCTGGCGGCCTGACAATGTTCGGCGATATAGGCGGCCTGGGTGGGCATGGCCTGCACGCAGCGGGCGATCACCTGCTTCACATGCGCCATCAGCTCCAGGGCCTCGGCCTTGGGCGTTTGCTCGGCCAGCGGGTGGTAGCCCTGCGGCCGTATGCCTTGGCCGTTCATGACCTGCAGCCAGCTGAGTTCGGCAAACAGCTCATCGCCCTCGCGGACGATGCGGCCGTTGCTGCGATAGAGGTCCATCTTGTGCTGCAGCGTGGCCGGCACTTCCATCTGGCGGCAGTGGTCCCAGAACGGAGAATCGTCCCGCGCCGTGGCCTTGTAGTGCAGGATGATGAAGTCGCGGATGCGCTCGTATTCGAACTGGGTCTGGCGGTTGTACTCGGCCCGGTCGGCCGCATCGAAACCGCGGTGCGGGAACAGGCTGATCAGGCGCGCCAGCGCCGTCTGGATCAGGTGGATGCTGGTCGACTCCAGGGGTTCCAGAAAGCCGCCGGACAGGCCAATCGCCACGCAGTTCAGGTGCCAGGCCTGCTCACGCCGGCCCGGCTGGAAATGGATCAGCCTAGGCTCGGCCAAAGGCTTGCCGTCGAGATGGCGCAGTAGCAAGTCCTGCGCCTTCGCGTCGGTGGTGAAGGCGCTGGCGTAGACATGGCCGTTGCCAATGCGATGCTGCAGCGGAATGCGCCACTGCCAGCCGGCATCGTGCGCCGTGGCCCGGGTCATGGGCAGCAGCGGCCCGGCCGATTCACTGGGCACGGCGACCGCCCGGTCACATGGCAGCCAATGCGACCAATGCTCATAGCCGACCTTCAAGGTCTGGGCCATCAGCAGGGCCCGCATGCCGGTGCAGTCGAGGAAGAAGTCGCCTTCGATCCGTTCCCCGCTGTCCAGCAGCAAGGCGCTGAGATGGCCCTGCTCGCCGGCACGCTGCACCTCGACCACCCTCCCCTCGGTTCGGACAACGCCGCGCTGCTCGGCCAGGCGACGCAGGAAGCGGGCATAGAGCGCGGCGTCAAACTGATAGGCGCTGGCAATGTCCGCCAAGGGCGAGCCGGCCATTTCGGGCCGGGCGCGCATGAACTTGGCCTGGCGCGGCGCCGCGGTGTTGATCGAGTAGTCGCCCAGCTCGCTCACCAGGCCTTCGCGGCGCAGGCGCAGCCACTGCTGGTAGAAGCCGACCCGACCGAAGTCCTGGCCGAAGCTGCCGAAGCCATGGATGTAGCGCTCGCCCAAAGACCCCCAGTTGACGAATTCGATGCCGAGCTTGAAGGTGCCTTGCGTGGCGCGGATGAACTCGTTCTCGTCGATACCCAGGGCGGCATTGAAATTCTTGATATTCGGGATGGTGGCTTCGCCGACGCCGATGCTGCCGATCTCCTCCGATTCGACCAGATGAATCTGGCAGTCCGCCGGCAGCAGCGTGGACAGCGCCGCAGCGCTCATCCAACCCGCCGTGCCGCCGCCCGCAATGACGATGCGGCGCAAGGTTTGTACGCTCATGGGAACAGCTCCGCCAGACCTGGCATGAGAAGTGTCAAACAAGAATGGGCAGAAGAACGCGGCGCCTCAGAGCCGCTGTTCGCTGCGCTGGTCAAACAGGGAAGCGCGTGCCAGGTCCAGGTCGAAACCCAGTTCCTGATCGGGCTGCAGCCGCACATGGTCTTCTACGATGGCCGCCAGCAGCTGGCTGCCCGACTTGAGCCAGACCACCTGATGGTTGCCCATGGGCTCTATCAGGTGCACCGAGCCCAACCAGGCGCCACCCGGGTCGAGGCGCACATGCTCGGGCCGTATGCCCAGCAGCACTTCCTGCTGATGCTGCGGGGGCTGCTGAAAGGGGTAGTTCGTCAAGTCGACGTTCAAGCCGCCGGCCAGAGACAGTCCGCCGCTGGCATGGCGCAGCAGCTTGCCGGCCACGAAGTTCATGCCCGGCGCACCCAGAAAACCGGCGACAAATAAATTGGCGGGGCGCTCATAGACCTCGGTCGGCGCGCCGATCTGCTGGATCACCCCAGCGCGCATCACCACGATGCGGCTGGCCAGTGTCATGGCCTCGACCTGGTCATGGGTGACGTAGATCATGGTCGAGCCGAGCGTCTTGTGCAGCAGCTTCAACTCGCGGCGCAGTTCGCCGCGCAGCTTGGCGTCCAGATTGGACAGGGGCTCGTCGAACAGCAGCACCGCCGCCTCGCGGACCAGGGCACGGCCGATGGCCACGCGCTGGCGTTGACCGCCCGACAGCTGCGCTGGCTTGCGCTGCAGCAAGGCCTCCAGCTGCAACATCGCCGCCACCCGCTGCACGCGGCGCTGCACCTCGTCCTTGGGGCAGCCGCCGACGCGCAGGCCGAAGGACATGTTCTTCTCCACCGTCATGGTCGGGTAGAGGGCATAGGACTGGAACACCATGCCGATGCCGCGCTCGCTGGGGTCGGCGAAGGTCATGTCATGACCGCCAATTTCCACGATTCCTTCGGCGATGCTTTCGAACTCGGTCAGTCCGGCAATGCTGTGCAGCAAGGTGGACTTGCCGCAACCCGAGGGGCCGAGCAAGACCAGGAACTCGCCCTCATGGATTTCGAGATTCAGGCCTTTGATGACCTCGTTGCCATCGAAGCGAATGCACAGCTCGCGGATGCTGACGCCACTCTTGGGCTGTGGGCTCGTCGTTGTCATCATTGTTCTCTCAATCAACCTTTGACCGCGCCGGCCGCAATGCCGCGCACAAACCAGCGTCCGGAGACGAAATAGACCAGCAGCGGCACCATGGAGGTGAGGATGGTGGCTGCCATGTTCACGTTGTAGAGCCGCTCACCCGTGGTGGTGTTGATGACGTTGTTCAGCTGCACCGTCATCGGCAGATGCTCGCGGCCGGCGAAGACCAGGCCGAGGATGTAGTCGTTCCAGACCCCGGTCACCTGCATGATGGCCGCGACCACGATGATGGGCGTGGACATGGGCAGCATCAGCTGGACAAAAATGCGCCAGAAGCCGCCTCCGTCGATGCGCGCCGCCTTGAACAACTCCTGCGGAATGGCGCTGTAGTAGTTGCGGAACAGCAAGGTCATCACCGGCATGCTGAAGATCAGGTGCACGGCCACGATGCCGGGCAACGAGCTGTAGAGGCCCACGGCCGCCATCACCTTGACCAGCGGGTAAATCATCACCTGCACGGGAATGAAGGCGCCCAGCATCAGGATGCCGAACAGCACATTGGCACCGCGCGGCCGCCAGAAACTCAGCGCATAGCCGTTCAAGGCGCCGATCAAGACCGGCAGGATGGTGCTGGGCACGACGATGGCGACCGAGTTCCAGAAACCGGCGCTGATGCCCTCGCAGGACACCCCCGTGCAGACCTCGCTCCAGGCCGCACGCCAGGGCTCGATCGTGGTATTCATGGGCAGGGCGAAGAGCTGGCCCAGGCGGATCTCCTCCATGGTCTTGAAGGAGGTGACCAGCATGATGTAGAGCGGAGCCAGGAAGAACAGGGCCGCGGTCAGCAGGAAGGCGTAGATGCCCCAGCGGGCCGGATTGAAGCGCCCCCGCGCCTGGGCGCGTCGGGCGGCTTGAGTTTTCATCATGACAGCAGAGTGGCTCATGCGCCCTTCCCCTTCATCGCCTTGCGGCTGCGTGCGTAGAAAAACGGCGCCACCAGGGCCAGCACCGTCAGCAGCAGCACGATGGCGCCTGCCGACGCCAGGGCCACATTGGCGCGGCCGAAGAGGTGGTCCATGATGAATTTGGCCGGCACATCGCTGGCCGTGCCGGGCCCGCCCTGGGTCATGGCAGCCACGGCATCGAACACCTTGACCGCCGCAGTGAAGAGCAGCACGAAAACGGTGGCGAACGAAGCGCCGAGCATGGGCAGGACGATGGACAGGTAGACGCGCCAGGGCTTGATGCCGTCGATGCGGGCGGCCTTCCAGATGTCCTCATCGATGCCGCGCAAGCCGGCCAGCAGCAGGGCCATCACCAAGCCCGAGGCTTGCCAGACCGAGGCAATCACCACGGTGTAGATGACCTTGTCCTGGTCGATGATCCAGTCGAAGGTGAAGTTCTCGAAGCCCATCTGCCGGACGGCCTGCTGGATGCCGTCGCTCGGGTTCAGCACCCATTGCCAGACCAGACCGGTGGCCACGAAGGACATGGCGTAGGGATAAAGAAAGATGGTGCGCAAGAGCCCTTCGCCACGCACCTTCTGGTCGATGAACACGGCCAGCAAGAAGCCGATCACCATGCAGGCCAGGATAAAGAGCAGGCCGTAGACGGCCAGGTTCTCGAGCGAAAGCAGCCAGCGCTCGTTGCCGAACAGGCGCTCGTACTGGGCCAGGCCGACGAAGTCGTCCTTGGGGAAGGTGCGTGAACTGCTGAGCGAAACGCGCAGGCTCCACAGCACCGCACCGAGGTAGCCCAGCAGCACCGTCAGCGCCATGGGCAGCAAGGCCGCCCAGGGTGTGAGCCTGCGAAAGATTGAAAGCCGTGGTTTGCTCGACATCAGTGGCTGGCCATCAGTTGCTGTTGAGCGCAGAGATCAGGTCTTTCTGCACTTTCTCGACCGGGATGTTGCGGTTCCAGTAAGCGGTGACGATGTCCTGCATGGCGCCGTTCTGATCCGGCGTCAGGTAGACCTCGCCATTGCCCAGGTGGCGCGACTTATCCTTCATGATGGCCACGCCCTGCTGGCCGCAGACATCGAGCTGGCTGGCATCGACATCGCTGCGCGCCGGGATCGAGCCCTTCTTGATGCTGAAGGCAATCTGCGTGGCCGGTGAGGTGGCCACGGTGGCCAGCAGCTTCTGCGCCTTGATGGCCTCGGGCAGGTTGGTCTTGGGGAAGACCAAGACATCACCCTGGATGATGTAGGGCGAGTTGGGGCCGAAGCCGGCGATGCAGCCGTAGTCGCGCCCGGCTTCCTGTTTGGCCAGGGCGAATTCGCCCTTGGCCCAGTCGCCCATGAACTGCACACCGGCCTTGCCATTGATCAGCAAGGCGGTGGCGTCGTTCCAGTTGCGGCCCGGCGAGCCCTTGTCCACATAGGACTGCAAGCGCTTGAAGCTCAGCAGCACGTTCTTGAACTCGGGCGACATGATGGCCTTGGGGTCGCGGTCGCGCATGACCTTGAGGTAGAGCTCTCGGCCGCCGACATTGCTGAGCACGGCGGCAAACACCGTGTTGTCTTGCCAAGGCTGGCCGCCATGGGCCAGGCCGATCAGGCCCGCGGCCTTGAGCTTGTCGAGCGCGGCAAAGAGCTCGTCCATGGTCTTGGGCTCGGCCGCGATGCCAGCCTTTTTGAAGGCGGCCTTGGAGGTCCAGATCCAGGCCGGCATGTGGATGTTGACCGGCGCGGCATAGAAATGGCCCTTGACCTTGATGACCTTGAGCACCGTCTCGGGCAGGACCTGCTCCCATTTGCCGGCGGCGGCGGCCTCGTCGATGTTGTTCAGCAAGCCCTGGTCCACCACATCGAGGAACTGCTTGGAGGTGTTGAACTGGGCGGCGGTCGGCGGGTTGCCGCCGATGATGCGGTTGATCGCCACCGAGCGTGCCTGCTCGCCCAAGGCCACGGCCGTGTCCTTCCAGGCGCCACCGGCGGCGCTGTAAGCGTCGGCCAGGGCCTTGACGGCGGCCGATTCGCCACCCGAGGTCCACCAGTGGATGACTTCGGCCTTCAGCGGTGCTGCAGCGGGAGTAGCAGTCGGCTTGGTCTGCGCCTGGGCCGCCGCAAGGGCTGCGCTTGCTGCGACCAGCAAGGCGAGCTTGCCCCATGCTTTGTTCGCGTGTTTCATCGGTCCGCCTCTCCAGGCTGCAGGAACTGGGCATACCACTGGCCGCTGGCCTTCAGGGTACGTTGCTGGGTTTCAAAGTCGACATAGCTCAAACCGAAGCGGCGCAGATAGCCCTCGGCCCATTCAAAGTTGTCGAGCAGGCTCCAGGCGAAATAACCTTTCAAGGGCACGCCGGCCGCCATGGCTCGCTGGGCGGCGGCCAGGTGGCGCTGCAGATAGCTGCGACGCTGCACATCCTCGACACGGCCATCGGGCAGCATCTCGTCCTCGAAGGTCGAACCGTTCTCGGTCAGGTAGACGCAGTTGGGCGCGTAGTCGCGCTGGATGCGGGTCAGCAGGGTGACCATGCCTTCCGGGTCCACCTCCCAGCCGAAGGCGGTGCGCTCCACGCCGGGCGTCTCGACCACGCGGGTGGCGATGGGCGCCACGCCCGGGGCGTTTGCTATCCGCTCAGGGAAGTAGTAATTGACGCCCAGGAAATCGGTGGGCGTGGCGATCTCTCGCAGGTCATTGCTGAGCAACTGCGGCGCATCCGAACCCAGCAAGGCCAGCACATCCTCGGGGTAGCCGCGGCCGTGCAGCGGGTCCAGGAACCAGCGGTTGCGCAGGCCGTCGTGGCGGATCGCGGCGGCGGCATCCTCGGCGCTGTCGCTGGCCGGCGAGATCGGGTGCAGGCTCAGGGTGATGCCCACGTTCGCATCGGGCACCAGGCGCTTGATCAGGGGCACAGCGCGGCCGTGCGAGAGCAGCAGGTGGTGGCAGACCAGCAAGGCGGTCTTGTGGTCCTTCAGCCCCGGCGCATGGTTGCCCTCGAAGTTGCCGAGGAAGGCGGTGCAATAGGGCTCGTTGTGGGTGATCCAGTGCTTGACCCGGTCACCCAGGCGACGAGCGACCAGCTCCGTGTACTCGAGGAAGGCATCCACCGTGGCCCGATTGGCCCAGCCGCCCTGCTCTTGCAAGGCCTGAGGCAGGTCCCAGTGGTAGAGCGTGGCCCAGGGCTGCAGGCCGCGCTCCAGCATGCCGTCGACCAGACGGGAATAGAAGTCCAAACCCTTTTCATTGACGGCACCGCGGCCTTGCGGCAGCAGGCGCGGCCAGGCGATGGAGAAGCGGTAGGCATTGACGCCCAGTTGCTTTGCCATGTCGAGATCTTCGGGCCAGCGGTGGTAATGGTCGCAGGCCACGGCGCCACTGCTGCCGTCGCGGATGCGGCCGGGTTCGCTGCAGAAGCGGTCCCAGATGGATTCGCCGCGGCCGTCTTCATGCACCGCGCCTTCGATCTGGTAGGACGAGGTGGAGCAGCCCCAGCGGAAGTCAGGCGGGAAATCGCGGCGCAAGACAGTGCCGCTGGAGGAGTTGTCGTTCTTGGAAGTCATGTTCAGGGGACGGGAGAAAATTGGGCGCAGTTCAGCGCATCGGGCTCTTGGGCGGCGCCGGCCCGGACGCGGATGTTGGCGAAGGCGGCGGCGAACGGTGCATCGGCCGTCAGGCTGAAGGGCGAGCCGATGCGGCTCAGATCCGCACCTTGGGCGGCGAAGCAGGCGAGCGGGATCTTCAGGCTGTGGCGCTGACCGTTAGGCAAAGCGCTGAGCACACGCTGCAAGTCCAGCGTGCCGCCGCAGCCCGGGCCGCATTCCATGCGCAGGCGCACCGGGCCTTGCGGCGCCTGCTCCGGCAGCAGGTCAAACACCAGGGCGGGTGCGGGATAGACGGTCAAGTCCGCCTGCTGGTTGGAACCAATGTGGAAGGTGGCCGGGCCCATCCAGACCAGGCGCTTGGCGTCTTGCTGGGTGTTGATCTGGCTGGTCGAGACACGGACGGCGGGCTGATCGGTCGGGGCCTCCAGCACGGCATTGAGGTCGGAGCCGAGGCCGCGGTTGGGCCAGGCGCCGCTGGGGCTGCCGACATGCATCTGGTACGGGCCCTGACCGGTCTGGCGGAAGATCAGCAGCTCTTTGGAGACATCGCAGCCGCCGCTGCGAACGCTGACCGGCAGCTGCCGCACGGCACCCGGCTTGGCATAGCTGAGGCCATAGCCCGGCTTGAACAAGGGTGCGCTCTTGGCGCTGACGCAGGGCGCCGAGGGCCAGGCAAAGGGCAGCTTGGCACGGAAGTCATGGGGCGCCTGGGCAGCCTCGTTCTTGAACAGCAGATCGGCCACACCCGCACCTTCGCTGCCCGGCAACCAGGCGGCGACGAAGGCATCGGACAGGTTCAACAAGTCATTCGCGTAGACCGTGCGGCCGCTCAGAAACACGGTGATCACCGGTACACCACGGCCGCTGACGGCACGCAGCACGGCCAGGTCTTCCGGGTAGCGCCGGCTGTGCTGCAAGGTGCTGGAGGGCGAGATGTCGCCCACGCCTTCGGCGTAGGGCGTCTCGCCGATAACAGCGATGACGGCATCGAACTGGCGCGGGTCCACATCGGCGCCATCGGCGCTGAAGCTCACATGCGCCGCGCCGGCAAGCTCACGAATGCCCGACAAGATGGACTGCGAAGCCGGGAAGTCGGCGTTCTGCGTGTCCGTGCCCTGCCAGGTCATACTCCATCCACCGGCCTGGTTGGCCAGGTTGTCGGCGCTCTTGCCCACCACCAGGATGCGCTTGCCCTGGGCCAACGGCAGCGCGCCGCGCTCGTTCTTCAACAGCACCAGGGTCTGGCGCACGGCACGGCGAGCCAGATCGCGGGCCAGCAAGGCTTCGGCTTGGCCGGCCACCACGCTTTGGCGCGGCGAGGTTTCAAACAGGCCGGCGCGCAGCTTGACGCGCAGGATGCGCGTCACCGCATCGTCGATGCGCGACATTGGGATCTCACCGCGCTCGACCTGGGCGATGGTGTTCTGGATGAAGGCGCGCCAGTCCTCGGGCACCATCACCATATCGATGCCGGCCTTGATGGCCTGCGGGCAGCTGCTGTCGCGGCAACCGGGCACCTGGCTGATGCCGTTCCAGTCGGACACGACCAGGCCGTCAAAACCCATCTTCTGCTTCAAGGCCACGGTCAGCAGCTCATGGCTGCCGTGCATCTTGCCGTAGTCCTGGGCACCCGGCTTGGCAGCCACATCGGTCCAGCTGTGGAAGGAGGCCATGACCGTCTGCACACCGGTCGCCAGCGTGGCGTAATAGCCTTGGCCGTGCACATTGATCATCTGCGAACGGCTGACCAGGCTGTGGCCCTGGTCGCGGCCGAACTCGGTGGCGCCGTCGCCGATGAAATGCTTGGCGGTGGCCACCACCCGGCCGCTGTCGCCGAGCCGGCCTTGCAGACCGCGCACCGATGCGGCACCCAGGCGCGCCACCACCATGGGGTCGGCGGAAAAGCTCTCGTAGGTGCGGCCCCAGCGCGCATCCTGTGCGACGGCCAAGGTGGGTGCGAACACCCACTGGATGCCGGTGGCGCGCACCGCGCGCGCCGTGGCCGCACCGATCTCTTCCACCAAGCCCGCGTCACCCGCGGCGCCCAGGCCGATGTTGTGCGGGAACAAGGTGGCACCACGCACATTGCCATGGCCGTGCACGGCATCCGTGCCCCAGATGATGGGAATGGGCGTGCGCGCGCCGCTGGCCATCAAGGCCTCGTGGTAAGCCTGAGACAGCGCCACCCATTCGCCCACCGTCGCCTCGCGCTTGTTGCCCGGCCAGGCACCGCCGCCATTGAGCACCGAGCCGATGTGATAACGGCCCGCCTCCTCGGGCGTGATGTACTTGATCTCGGGCTGCGTCATCTGCCCGACCTTCTCCGCCAAGCTCATGCCGGCGACGATGGACCGGATGCGCGCCTCCATGGCCGGGTCGGCAACGACGGCGCTTTTTACGGCCGGCCAGTCCTTCATCGGGCGCGGCGCAGCCTCGGCCGGGCCGGTGGCGCAGAACAAGGCGGCCGCGCAAGCCAAGAGGCTGGGCACATGCCGACGGACAGGGTCTGGAGCTGGATGCATGGTTCGTTCCCTCAAAAGTCGCGTTCAGGTGCTCGTCTGGAGTATCCGGGCAGACCCGGGCCACTCCCTATGGCGCCTTACCCTCAGTTCGCGGCCTTCACCTCGATGTAGTTGATGTTCCATTCCTTGCCGATCGACTTGATGCGCAGGCTGTGCGTGCCGGCCGGGATGCGGATCACCGGACTGCTGTAGGTCTTCCAGGTCTGCCAGCCACCGGTGTTGGGAACCGCCAGGCTGTCCAGCTTGCTATCGCCCAGCCAGACTTCAAAGCCGGTGCTGCCGTTGGCCGAGGCCAGGCGGTAGTCGATGACAAAGTTGGTCGCGCTGGCCACCGAGACCTTGAACTCGATGAATCGATCGGGTTCGAAGTGGCCCACATTCTTGCCGCCGCCCACATCGCTGCAGTCTTCCAGCTGGATGCCGGACATGGCCGTGTAGGCCTCGGCCTCGATGCGGGCCGGCAAGGCGACCGCCTCGCTGTTGCTGCCGAGCTCATCGCTGCGGTAGCTTTCGTCCTCAGGGTCGGTCGCGGCCACGGTGTAGAAGTAGCGCTGACCGGGCTGGGCCGTGCTGTCGACATAGGCCGGCGTCTTCAAGCCTTCGGCCAGCAGCACCGCCTTGGCGCTGTCGCCGGGCTGCGTGCTTCGATAGACCTTGTAGCCGCTGAGGTCCGCTTCGGTATTGGCCGCCCAGCTCAAGCTGACGCCGGCACTGCTGGTGCTGAGCTTGAGCCCGGTCGGACGTGCGGGCAAGGTGTAGAGCGTGGTGCCCGTGCCGTTCAGCTGCTGCAGCAAGCCCGGATGAGGCTCCAAAGCCTGGGTGCCAAAGCTCTTGAACAAGGCTTCGATCTCGGCCAGGGATGCCGTGTTGAAGTCCAGCTTGCTGCTGGGCTCGAGCACATCCTTGCCGTCGACCGGCGGCTGGGCCAGCAGATAGACCTCGGCCCAGCTTTCCACGCTGCCGTTGTCCTTGAACACCCCGTTGAAGCGGTAGCTCTGCCCGCCTTGCAGGGTCACCGCCTGGTAGACCGCGCCATTGATGTCCCCGCTCACGCCGGCAGGCCGGGTGACACGCAGCACCGCGCCCTCGCCGCCCGTCGGCATCTGGCTGCTGTTGCGGGCGTTGAAGTCCAGGCCCAGGCTGCCGCTGATGTTCAGCGTGGTCCAGCCACTGCTGCTGCCGAAGTCACCGTTGTTCAGCATCTCGGCCTTGCTGGCTTCGTTGACCAGGCTGAGCTTGTCATAGCTGACATCGGGCCGACCATTGCCGGTGGCGCCGGTCTTGACGACCAGGTAGTAGGTCTTGGCGCCGCTGCCGCCGATCTTGATCGTGCCCGGGCTGCGCGCGCAGGCCGTGGCCAGGCTGCTGTTCCAACCGGCACAGTCCCAGCTGCTGGCCTTGGCCAGCAGGCCCAGGCCGCCGTCCTTGCTGCTGTCCACCGCATTGGTCACCAAGCCCCAAGTGCCGCGGCCATGGCCGCCCTGGGCGCTGACGATCTTGTAGGACCAACTGGTCGAGGCAAAGCCTTTGGCGGCGTAGCTGTCATAGGTGGCACGACCCAGCTTGCCACCCAGTTCCAGGCCGGCGCCCTGCCAGGGCTGGAACTCACCCATCAACAGCGGCGTCTTGAGGGCGGTGATCTTCTTGCTCCACTCACAGATGCCGCCCTGCCCTTGCGGGCCGCAGCGCAGCCAATCGCGGTGGATGTCGTAGGCGCTATCGTTCGGCCGGTCTCCGAAGAGGCCGGGATAGGGGTGCAGCTCGAAGGCCACATTGCTCATGCCCTTGGCCGCCGGGTCGCCGTAGACCTCGATATTGCCGTAGTGACTGGGCAGCATGACGATGTGCTTGCTGTCGATCTTGCGTATGGTCTGGTAGAGCTCGGTGACACGTGTGGCCATGTCTTCCGGCGTCGAGCCCCAGGGCTCGTTGAGCGGGTCGTAGGCGGCCACCACCGGCTCGTCCTTGTAGCGGGTGGCGATCTGCTCCCAGAGCCAGCGGGTGCGGTCCTGGTACTCGCTGCTGCTCCAGTACTTGTTCTGGCCCGAGCAGCCGGTGTGGTCATTGGGGGTCTGGCCACCGACGGCACCGTGCAGATCGAGGATCACGTAGATGCCGCGCTTCTTGGCCTCGGCAATCGACCAGTCCAGGTATTTCCAGGCATCGGCTCGCAGGGTCTTGGGCTTTTTTTCATCCTCGATCACGCTCCAGAGAATCGGCAGGCGCACGATGTTGAAGCCGAAGGCCTTGAGCTGATCCCAGTCGCGCTCCTTCATCCAGTTGTCGCGGTAAAGGGCGATCAGGCGCTCTTTCTCGGCATGGCCGAAGCGCTCGCTGAGCTTGGCCTCCAGCGTGCACTGGTCCACCACGCCGGGGGCGCCCTGGTCCATCATCCAGAACTCCTGGACCAGCCAGTTGCCCAAATTGGCGCCCTTGAGGGCGACCGGCGTGCCGCTGGCCTTGACCCATTGCGCGCCTTGGCTGCGCAGCAGGGTCAGCCCCTCTTCCGCCGGCGGCGGCGTCGGGACCGGGGCCGGCGGTGTGCCGCCCGAAGACGAGCCACCACAGGCCGGCAAGGCCAGAACGGCCAGCAAGCACCAGGCGGGAATGAAGCCCTGGACTGCGGCGACATGTTTGCGAGCGAAATTCAGTGACATGGGGATCCCAGTTCTCTGTCCAGCGTGCAGCCATCAGAAAGCACCAGCGCCGGGTGGCGCTGGCGGGTCGTACACCTGCCGGTTGGCGTCAGAACTTGTAGCTCGCGCCCAGCAAGACTTGGCGGCCGTAGGTCGTGTAGCGCTCGGGCATCAGGTTGTCCGGGTTCTTGGCATTGCCGACGCTGACGCTGGTGCGATAGGGCTCGTCGGTCAGGTTGTTGACCTGCAGCAGCAAACCCAGGCCCTTGAGGCTGCCGGTCTCGAAGCTGTAGCCGATCTGCATATCGGTCACCGTCTCCGAGTTGATATTGCTGATCGCCTCGGAGTAGAAGATGCCGCGGGTCTTGGCGCTGTAGTCCGAGCGGTAGCGCTGGCTGATGCGGGCCGAGAAGCCGTGCTTCTCGTAGTAGCCCGTCAGGCTGCGCACCACGCCGGAGAGGCCGTCGATGCCGTTCTTGAAGCCATCGTCATTGAGGTTGCTGCGCGTCTTCGAGTAGCTGGCCACCACGCCAAAGCCGTCCAAGATCGGCGTCAGCATTGCTGCCTCCAGCGATGCGGCGACTTCAAAGCCCGCCACCATGCCGCCGTTGCCGTTTTGCAAGGTGGTCAGGTTGCCGATATTGCTGATCGGCACGACGGGCGGCTTGCCGGTGTTGGGGAAGCCGGTGAAGTCGTACTGCACCGTGCCCGAGCCGATGAAGTTCAGCAGGTGCTTGTGGAAGATCGCGTAGGACAGATAGCTGCGCTTGCCGATGTACTTCTCGAAGGACAGGTCCACCGAGTCCGCCAACCAGGGCTTGAGCGTCGGGTTGCCGCCGCTTCCGTTCCAGGTCTTGGTGGTCGCGTCGACGCCGACCCCGGTGAAGCCGGCACGCATGTCATTCATGCGCGGGCGGGCGTTGGAACGCGCCAGGCCGAAGCGCACGATGGTGTTCGCGGGCAGCTCCGACACCAGGTTCAAGCTGGGCAGCATGCGGCCATAGCTGGTGCCGCCGGTGATGGGCACGGCCTTGCTGCCGTCCCAGACAAAGCCGTTCGATTCCTGGCTGGTGCGCACATACTGCAGGCCCAGATTGCCGCGCAAAGGTTGGCCGAAGAGGGTGGTGTCGATATTGCCCTGCACATAGGCCGTATTGACCTTCTCGGACACGCCGTAGTGGCGCGCAAAAGTCTGGTCCGCACCGATTTCGGTCTGGGTGTAGAGCGCGTCCTTCACGCCCATCACGTCATAGGACACGATGGCCGGAATGCCGCCAAAGGCCAGCGAGCTGTTGCCCAGCAAGAAACTGGCGGGCACCGCGATCGGCGCACGACCGTTCTTCAGATTGAGCTGGTACTCCATCATGTCGACGTCTTTGCTCCGCTCGTTGAGGTTCAGCCCCAACTCCACGCTGCTGAAGAAGCCGGTCAAATCGCGTTTGGCCGACAGGCGCAGGGCCTTGATTTCGTCGTTCGACATCGGGTAGTTGCTGCGGCCGTCACGGCCCCAGCCGCCCGGGTCGCTGAGCAGCAGCTTGCTGGCGTCGCCGTAGTTGAACTGGGTCGTGACCTGCGAGATGCCGCTGCCGGTCTGCACATCGATGCCCAGCGAGGTGGTGCCGGGTGCGCCGGCGCTCAGCTCCATGAACTGCTCTTGGCGCTTGGCGCGCGAGTAGCTGAGGTCGGCCACGGCCACCCAGTTCTCGCCCAGCTTCCATTTGTTGTTCCAGCCGACGGCGGCGATGTCGTCGTCGCGGGTGTTGTGCTGGCTCAGATGAACCGGCTTCAGATTGCCCACCGTGGCGCTGGTCACGAACTGATCGCCGTTGATCTCGCCCACTTTGACGTTGGAGTACTGCGGCTCGGTGTCCGCATTCCAGGTGGCGCCGAGATTCGACATCAGGCCGCGGTAATTGCGCTCCTGCTTGAATTTGCTGTAGTACAGGTCCAGCACGCTGTGGAATTTGTCGTTGGGCTTGTATTCGAGTGCCGCCATCAAGCCGTCCCGCACTTGCTTGGACGCGGTGACGGTGTCTTCGAAACCGTTCAAGGTTGCCACGCCTTTGGGCACGCCAGGCACCTGGTCACCCCAGGGGCCGGTGTCGGCCCACCACCAGGATTTGTAATGGGTCTCTTGCCCCGGCGAATCGAGGTGGGCGAAGCCAATGGCCAAACCGATGGTGCGGTCGGCGAACTGGTCGATATAGGACGCGCTCAGGCGGTTGCCGCTGGCGCCGGGGCCGGGCGTGACCTGGCCGTTGGAGTTGCGTTCAGCGCGGGCGTTCATGACCAGCTGGCGGCCGCCGAAATTGAGCGGGCGCACGGTCTGCATGTCGATGGTGCCGGCCAGGCCCTGGCCGACCAGGCTGGCGTCCGGTGTCTTGTAGACCTTGACGGCGCTGAGCAGCTCGGACGGGAATTGATCGAACTCCACACCGCGGTTGTCGCTGGTGCTGACCATTTCGCGGCCATTGAGCAAGGTGCCGGCGTAGTTGCCCGCCAAGCCCCGCACCTGGATGCCTTGGGCGCGGCCGTCGACGCGCTGCGCCGTCAAGCCAGGCAGGCGCGAGAGCGACTCCGCGATGCTGACGTCGGGCAGCTTGCCGATGTCCTCGGCCGAGATCACCTCAACGATGGAGTCGGCATTGCGCTTGGATGCGACCGAAGCCTCAATGCCGCGGCGGATGCCGCTGACGACCACGGTCTCCAACTGCTGGGCGCTCTCGGCTTTCGTCGCTACAGGCGCAGCGGGCGCTGCAGCCACCTGAGCCTGCGCGGATTGCGCCGCGATCAGCAAGGTGACGCAAGCGGCGGCGACCGGGCTGATCTGCAAAGCCGAGGTGCGCCGGCACACGCTGCTGTATTGCTTGGAATGGTTCATGTCGATTTGTCTCCTGTGACTGACCTTGGGCAAGGCTGAGGCAACAGCGATCGGACATTACACTGACCTGTTATGAATCGCTGAAACTGAAACGGATTCTTAACGATGTTAATGTTTCATTAATTCGGTATTAACCCTTGAATTGATGAAATCACCACCCTCCAGCTGCCCGCCGCCATGAACCTCTTGCTTGCCGAAGACGATGCCATCCTGGCCGATGCCCTGACCGTGCAATTGCGGCGCAGCGGTTTCGAGGTGGAACACGCGCCCAATGGCGCGGTGGCCGAGTACCTCCTGCTCAAGAACAGCTACGACATCGCCATCCTCGACCTGGGCCTGCCCATGGTGGACGGCCTGACCGTGCTCAAGCGACTGCGCGCTGCGCGGCGCGGCCTGCCGGTGCTGGTGCTGACAGCCTTGGACAGCCTGGACGATCGGGTCTCGGGCCTGAACGCCGGCGCCGACGATTACCTGACCAAACCCTTTGACTTCCCGGAGCTGCAAGCGCGCCTGCACGCCCTGCTGCGCCGCGGCCGGCCGCTGGCGGCAGGCCAGGACTTGGCACAGCTGAATTTCGACCGCGCCGCCCGCCGCGCCAGCGTGCAAGGCGAGGCGCTGGAGCTGAGCCCGCGTGAGTGGCTGCTGCTGGACCTGCTGCTGCAAGAGCGCGACCGCGTGGTCACCAAGGAGCAGATCGTGGCCGCTTGGGCGCAGGACCGCGGCGAGAACGGCGGCGGCAATTCGGTCGAGGTCTACATCCACCGCCTGCGCCGCAAGCTGGAAGGCTCGGGCCTGCAGATCCGCACCGTGCGCGGCCTGGGCTATCTGCTGGAGGCCGACAGCAGTGCCGGCGGAGCGCCCGCCGCGCCATGAGCACCAGCGCGCGCTCCCTGCACCGCCAACTCTTCGTCTGGCTCTTGATGCCCCAGGTGGTGCTGTGGCTGGCGGCCGCGCTGTTCACCTACAAGCTGGCCGAGCACTACGCCAACACCACCATCGACGCCAGCCTCTCGCAGACCTCGCGCACCCTGGCGCGCCAGGTCAAGCCCCTGGACAACGGCCTGTTCATCGATTTCCCGCGCGCCGCGCAGGACATTCTGGAGGCCGACCCCAGCGACCGCGTGCTCTACACCGTCAGCATGCCGCCGGGCCAGTTCATCCTCGGCAACCGCAATTTGCCGCCGCTGCCGCGCGGTGCCAAGCCGGTCTATGGCGAGCCCTTCTTCTACAACGGCAAGCTGGCCGCCAACGATGAAGGCGGCCCCGGCAGCGCGGCCGACAGCCCGGCCAGCGGACCGGCCAAGCCCGAAGTAGCCGAAGAACCGCAGCGCCTGCGAGTCGCCGCCCTGCTGCTGCGTTATGGCACGCCCGATTCGCCGGGCCAAAGCATGCTGGTCCAGGTGGCCCGCTCCAGCACCAACCGCGAAGCCTTGGCGCGGCAGATCCTGCTCGACACCGTCTTGCCCCTGTCCGCCCTGATGGCCTTGATGACCATGATCGTCTGGGCCGGCGTGCGCACCGGGCTGCGGCCCCTGGCGGTCTTGCAGAGCCAGGTCGAGGGCCGCGCCGCCAATGACCTGACGCCGATCAAGATCAACGACGCGCCGCCCGAGGTGCGCTCCTTGGCCCTGGCCATGAACAGCTTGCTGGTCGAGGTCAACCACAATGTGGTGGCGCAAAAGCGCTTCATCAGCGACGCCGCCCATCAGCTGCGCACGCCCCTGGCCGGGCTCAAGAGCCAGACCGAGCTGGCCTTGCTGGACGCCCAGGACCCGGCCCTGAAGGCCCGGCTGCAACTGGTGCACAGCAGCGCCACGCGCAGCGCCCATCTGGTCAATCAGCTGCTGAGCCTGGCGCGCGCCGAACCCGAATCGGCCAGCCAGCAGGCGCGCAGCACCCTGGACCTGCGCCAGCTGGCGCGCGAAGTGACGACCGAGATGGTGCCGCGCGCACTGGCAGCAGGCATCGACCTCGGCTTCGAATCCGGCGAGCCGAGCAGCCCTTGCCCGGTGCGCGGCTTCGAGTCCTTGCTGCGCGAGGCCCTGGTCAATCTGATCGACAACGCCATCCGCTACGCCGGCCGCGGCGCCAGCGTCACGGTGCGCGTCAGCCTGAGCGACGGCCAGGTGCTTCTGGAGGTCGAGGACAACGGCCCGGGCCTGCCCGAGAGCGAATGCGAGCATGTGTTCGAACGCTTTGTGCGCGCCACGCACGACGGCACCGGCTGCGGCCTGGGCCTGGCCATCGTGCGCGAAATCGTCGAACGCCATGCCGGCCGCGTGTCCTTGCGGCCGGTGCAGGCGCAGCCACCCTTGGGCTGCCTCGCGCGGGTCTGCCTGCCTGCGGCAATTCAGGGATAGCCCGCTCACCGCCGGTGCATTCAGCAGGCAAACTGTTAATTTCATGTTAATAATTAATGGAGGCCAGGGCCGCTGCTTCTTCTCATGTCGCGGCACTTGGCCCCAGATGGGGACCCGCCAATGAAACCGAATCCCGCCCTGGGGCCAAGTCGCCGCCGCCGCAGCAGCAACACCAGCAGGCTGACGGCGGCGGCCTTGCTGCTGATCTCGCTGCTGCAGCCGGGCTTGCTGCGCCAGGCGCAGGCCGGCGATATCGAGGTGCTGCACTGGTGGACCAGTGGCGGCGAAGCGCGCGCCGCCCTGGCGCTCAAGGCCAGCATGCAAGCCAAGGGCCACAGCTGGAAGGATTTCGCCGTGGCCGGCAGCGGCGGCGATTCCGCCATCACCGTGCTGCGCTCACGCGTGGTGTCCGGCAACGCGCCAGCTGCGGCTCAAATCAAAGGGCCTTCGCTGCAAGCCTGGGCGCGCGAGGGCGTGCTGACCAGCATCAACGAGGTGGCTCGGGCCGAGCGCTGGGATGAGTTGCTGCCCCAGGTGGTCAGCGATCAGATGAAGTACCGCGGCGATTACATCGCCGTGCCGGTCAATGTGCACCGGGTCAACTGGCTCTGGGTCAACCCGGCCGTGTTTGCCCGCACCGGCGCCAAGGTGCCCAACAGCTGGGACGAGTTCTTCGCCGCAGCCGAGACCCTCAAGAAAGCCGGTGTGATCGCCCTGGCCCATGGCGGCCAGAGCTGGCAAGACCTGACCCTGCTGGAGACTGTGGCCATCGGCGTCGGCGGCGCCGATTTCTACCGCAAGGCCTTTGTGCTGCGCGAGGCGGCTGAGCTGAGCGGCCCGACCATGGAAAAGGTGCTGACAACCTACAAGCGCATCAAGCCCTACACCGACCGCAACGCCCCCGGGCGCGACTGGAACCTGGCCACGGCCATGGTCATCAAGGGCGAGGCGGCGATGCAGCTGATGGGCGACTGGGCCAAGGGCGAGTTCCTGGCCGCCGGCAGCCTGCCCGGCAAGGGCTTCATCTGCACGCCGGCGCCGGGCACGGCCAAGAGCTTCATCTACGTGGTCGATTCCTTTGCCATGTTCAAGCTCAAGAACCCCGCCAACAGCGCGGCGCAGAGAGACCTGGCCAGCGCCGTCATGTCGCCCGAGTTCCAGGAGGCCTTCAACCTCAGCAAGGGCAGCATCCCGGTGCGCCTGGGGCTGAAGATGGATCGCTTCGACGACTGCGCCAAGGCCTCGGCCCTGGACTTCAATGCCGCTGCCAAGTCGGCCTCCTTGCTGCCCTCGATCGCCAACGGCATGGCGGCGCCCTCGGCCATCGAGTGGGCGCTCAAGGATGCGGTGAGCCAGTACTGGAACAGCGACAAGATGAGCGCGGCCGAGGCGATGAAGCGTATGGTCGAGGCGACGCGGGCGAAGTGAGCGGAGCTTGGGGCCTTTGACTCAAGGCGCCTTCGCCGACGAGGCGGCCGCCGGGCTGGGTGGCGCGGTCTGGCGCACGGTGATCTGGCGCAACTGACCGCCGCCACGCACCGTGCCCGAGACCTCGCCTTCATGGCGCGCCAGCGCTTCGCAGGCCGGTTTGTCCTCAGCACCGAGGCGCTGGCAGCGCTGCAAGGCATTGGCCCGCAAGGCCGCGGGGGACTCGCCGTTGTCCAACTCGCCCTTGCGCGCCGCCGCTCGGGCAGCCACCATTTCTTTCAAACAGCTGCGGAGCTCTTGGCCGCTGCTGCCGTTTAGACAGGCCTCGCGTTGCTGCTTCTGCTGTTGAGGGCTTGACTGATCCGCCGAGCCGGCGCTGGCGCCTAGCGCCAACAGCAGGATCGCGAGGGTTTGTGCGCTGCCTTGAAGGGTTCTCATGGCGGGCTCACTCAGCGTCCTGGACCGGCGGGTCCTTGCGGCCGCGCTTCTTGTTGCGATCGAGCTCGCTACCCACGATCGCCCCCACCGCGGCCCCGCCGACTGTGCCCACCGCACTGCCGCCCGTCAGCACCGAGCCGCCCACGGCGCCAATCCCCGCACCGACTGCCATATCGCGTTCCCGCTGCGACATGCCGGCGCAGGCACTCAGGTTGAGCACCAGCAGCAGTGTCCAGCCCGTTCGAGAGTTCAGCATCATGGCCATCGCGTCCTCGCAGAAGTGAGCGACCCGATTGGCCGCACACACAGCTTGAGGCGCGGCCCGGGCTTCGTCTGTCTGCAAGGACGCACAGGGGCAAGCGAGCTCGGGCTGCTGCCAAGCACACGGCGCGCACGAAGCCCTATCAAGCAGGGCTCGTCCAACCGGCCCCAGCCGCATTGCGCGCCATGCGCCCAAAGCTCGCCGCAATCGCCTTTCCAAAGGGCAATTGCCCATGGCTGGGCTGGGCTGCAGTCGCTATCCTCGCCCGGCACTTCACCCAAGTCCACCATGAGCACACCCACTGCCACTCCTTCGTTTCTAAGCCCCGCCACCGCGGGCAAGACCTGCCCCTCCGCCCTGCGCGCCTGCGCCCTGGCCGCCGCCCTGCTGGGTGCCGTGCACAGCGGCATCGCCCAAACAGCCCCGGCTGCCGAAAAGGCGACTGAAAAAGCGGCCGACAAGAAAACCTGGAACGTCAACCAGCCACCCGGCACCGGCCGCCAGGTGCAGATCGACACCCGCAGCGGCACCTGGATGAGCGTGGACGTGAGCCCGGACGGCAAGCAGCTGGTCTTCGACCTGCTCGGTGACCTCTACCTGCTGCCCATCGCGGGCGGCGAGGCCAAGCCCCTGACCCATTCCATCGCCTGGGAGCAGCAAGCCCGGTTTTCGCCCGATGGCCGCCAGATCGCTTTCCAGAGCGACGCCGGCGGCGGCGACAACATCTGGGTGATGAATGCGGACGGCAGCGGCGCCCGCGCCGTGACCAAGGAAGACTACCGCCTGCTCAACAACCCGGTCTGGCACCCCAACGGCAAGTACATCGCCGCGCGCAAGCACTACACCGGCACCCGCTCGGCCGGCTCGGGCGAGATCTGGCTCTTCCATGTGGACGGCGCCGCGGCCGGCAACAAGGGTGTGCAGCTGAATGAGAAGCCCAACTGGCAGAAAGACCTGGGCGAGCCCGCGCTCTCGCCCGACGGCAAATACCTCTACTACTCGCAAGACACCACGCCGGGCCGCAGCTTCGAATACAACAAGAATTCCAACGGCGAGATCTTCAAGATCTTCCGCCAGGACCTCAGTGACGGCACGGTCGAGGCCTTTGTGCAAGGCGCCGGCGGCGCCATCCGCCCCACCCCCTCGCCCGATGGCAAGTACCTGGCCTTTGTGCGCCGCGTGCGCAACCAAAGCACGCTCTTCCTCAAGGACCTGAGCAGCGGCCGCGAATTCGCCGCCTGGGGCCAGCTCGAGCGTGATCTGCAGGAAAGCTGGTCCATCAACGGCGTCTACCCGGCGTTTGCCTGGACGCCGGACGCCAAACAGATCGTCGTCTGGGCCCAGGGCAAGCTCTGGCGTGTCGACCCCTTCAAGAGCACGGCCGCCGAGATCCCCTTCCATGTGAAAGACCAGCGCGAGGTGCGCGAGGCCTTGCGCACGCCGCAGGAGGTGGCGCCCGACCAGTTCGCCGTCAAGCAGCTGCGCTGGGTCAACACCGCGCCCGATGGCAAGTCAGTCGTCTACTCGGCCCTGGGCCACCTCTACCTCAAGGATCTGCGCTCGGACGCGGCGCCGCGCCGCCTGACCCAGCAGCAAGGCGAGGCGTTTGAGTTCTTCCCCAGCTTCTCGCGCGATGGCCGCGAGCTGGTTTATGTGAGCTGGAACGACGACAAGCTCGGCAGCGTGCGCAAGCTGGACCTGGCCAGCGGCCGCGAGACCGTGATCACCAAGGCGCCAGGCAAATACCTCTCGCCGCGCTTCTCACCCGATGGCCGGCAGATCGCCTACGTCAAGGCCAGAGGCGGCTACCTGACCACGCCCTGGCATGGCCTGGAGAACGGCGTCTACCTGGCCGCCGCCGATGGCCGCGGCGAGCCACAGCGCATCAGCAAGGACGGCGACAGCCCGCAGTTCGGTGCCCGCAATGACGCCCTGTTTGTCAGCCGCTCCAGCATGAGCAATGAGGTCGATTCGCGCCGCTCGCTCTGGCGCATCGAGCTCAAGGACCGCAGCGAAACCGAAGTCGCGCGCAGCGAGTACGTCAGCGAATACAGCCTCTCTCCCGATGGCCAGTGGCTGGGCTTTGTCGAGCGCAGCCATGCCTATGTGACGCCGTTGCCGCAGGCCGGCAAGACCATCACCGTCGGCCCCAAGATGGACGCACTGCCGGTGCGCCAGCTCGATGTGGTGGCCGGCGAGGACATGCAGTGGAGCGGCGACAGCCAGCAGCTCTGGTTCAACCATGGCGACGAGCTCTTCAGCGCCCGCCTGGCCGAGGCCTTCCCGCCCGCGGCCGTGGACGCTGAGGGCAAGCCGGTGGCCAGCGCCTTCAAGCCCGAGACAGTGCAGCAGGCCGGCCGCAAGATCGGCTTCAGCCAGGCCAGCGACAAGCCCACAGGCCGCATCGCCATCAGCGGCGCCCGCATCGCCACCATGAAGGGCGACGAGGTGATCGAAGACGGCGTGATCGTCGTGCAGGGCAACCGCATTGCCGCCATCGGCCGCGCCGATCAGGTGCAGATCCCGGCCGACGCCAAGCGCCTGGACGCGCGCGGCAAGACCATCATCCCCGGCCTGATCGACGCGCACTGGCACGGCGGCATGGGCGAGAGCGAAATCATCCCGCAGCAAAGCTGGATCAACTACGCATCGCTGGCCTTTGGCCTGACCACCATCCATGACCCGTCCAACCGCAACGGCGACATCTTCACGCAGGCCGAAATGCAGCGCGCCGGCCTGGTGACCGGCCCGCGCATCTACTCGACCGGCTCCATCCTCTACGGCGCCAAGGGCAGCATCAATGCACCGGTTAGCAGCCTCGACGACGCGCTCAGCCACCTCAAGCGCCAGAAGGCCGCCGGCGCCATCAGCGTCAAGAGCTACCAGCAGCCGCGCCGCGAGCAACGCCAGCAGGTGATCGAGGCCGCACGCCAGACCGGCATGATGGTGGTGCCCGAGGGCGGCTCGCTGTTCCAGCTGAACATGAGCATGATCGTCGACGGCCACACCGGCATCGAACACGCCCTGCCGGTGGCCGAGGTCTACGACGACGTCAAGCAGCTCTGGACGCAGACGCAAGTCGGCTACACGCCCACGCTCAACGTGGCTTACGGCGGCCTTGATGGCGAGCATTACTGGTACGCACGCACGGAGGTCTGGAAACACCCCCTGCTGAGCAAGTACGTGCCGCGCGCGGTGCTGGAATCGCGCGGCGTGCGCCGCGAGACCGCGCCCGAGGAAGACTTCAACGTCATCCGCGTTGCCCGCACCGCCACCGAGCTGCAGCGCGGTGGCGTCAAGGCCAATATCGGCGCCCACGGTCAGCGCGAAGGCCTGGGCGCTCATTGGGAGATGTGGATGTTCGGCCTGGGCGGCATGAGCTCGCTGGAAGCCATCCGCACCGCCACCGCCAACCCGGCGCATTACCTGGGCCTGGACAAGGACCTGGGCTCGCTCGAGGTGGGCAAGCTGGCCGATCTGCTCATCATCGACGGCGATGTGCTCAAGGACATCCGCCAGAGCGACCGCATCAGCCATGTGATGCAGAACGGCCGGGTCTTCGAGGTCGGCAGCATGAACGAGGTGCTGCCGCGCCAAAAGGCCCGCAAGCCCTTCTTCTTCGACGGCGCCGACGGCCGCAGCATGCCGGTGGAGGCGCACAGCCATGGGCATGGGCATGGGGAGGATTGAGGGGCGTGAACAGGTGAACAGGTGAACAGGTGAACGGGTGAATCGGGGGGCGCGGCGCAGGATGGATGAATTCAGTGGCGAACCAAAGTCAAACTTTAGTTCGCAGAAGGACTTATACTGCCGCTGCGGTTTGATGCGGAATCGAGACCTCGCCGTCGCGCCCCGCTCGCCGTCCCATCAGGTCCGCTTTGAGTTTGTCCTCAGGAGTTCGTCATGGCTGCACTTGCGTCCGATCTGCACCCGGCCAGCGGGACCGCCCAGCCGGGCTTGCAAACCCCGGCTGCCGCCGGTGCGGCCTTGCGCACCTTCTTTCGCATCGCCCAAGCCTGGGGTCTGAGCAACGAAGAACAGCAGCGCCTGCTCGGTTGCGGCCGCACCACCTTCTACGACTGGAAGGCCGGCCGCATCAAGAGCGGCCTGGACGCGGCCACGCTCGAGCGCCTGTCCCATGTCTTCGGCATCTATGCCGGCCTGCAGATCCTCCTGCCCATTCCCGAGCGGGCCGATGCCTGGATCAAGAAAGCCAATAGCGCACCGCTGTTCGGCGGCGCCAGCGCCCTCGCCCGCATGCTGGGCGGCCAGGTCTCGGACCTGTTCGTGGTCCGCCAATACCTGGACGCCCAACGAGGCGGCTGGGCTTGAGCAAAGAACCCTTGTCCTCGGACGACATCACCACCACGCCGCTGCACTGGCCCGATTCCTGCCGCCTCTTGCCCAGCCGCTATCCGCCCGTGCTGCTGTTTGATGCGGTGGCCGATCCGGCCGACCTGGAGGTCGTCTTCGCCATCGAGTCGTTGGGCAACCCGCGCCTGCGCGAGTTGGCCGGCGAGCTGAGCCTGGTGCCGCAGGCCCAGCGCCTCAGCGGCCCGGGCAGCAGCCCCATCATGGCCGCCTTCACCCATCTGAACCCGGAAGGCAGCCGTTTCTCCGACGGCAGCTACGGCGTCTATTACGCCGCCCGAGAGCTGGACACGGCCGTGGCCGAGGTCAGCCACCACCGCGCCTTGTTCCTGGCCCGCACGAGCGAACCGGCCATTGACGTGGACCTGCGCTGCTACCGGGTCAGCATCGCCGCCGATCTTCACGAGCTGCGCAGCGCCCGCACTCCCGAACTGCTGGCGCTGCTGGACCCGCAGTCCTATGCCCACTCGCGCCCCTTCGCCGCCGACCTGCGCGCCGCCGGCAGCGCCGGCCTGGTCTATGACAGCGTGCGCCAGACCGGCGGCCAATGCATCGCCCTCTTCAACCCGCAGGCCACCCGCCCCCCGGCCCGCCAGGGCGAGCATGTGACCCTGCGCTGGAACGGCGAGCGCATCAGCGAGTGGTACCTGAAGTCCGAGCTGCACCAGCTCTGAATCGCTCCGCCGCTGCCGCCCATGCCGGCGCTTTGACGGTCTGTCGAATCCCGCAGGCATGCGCCCGGCAGTCTGCCTAGACTCGCGGCCATCACCAGCCAACACCCAGACAAAAAAGGCCGATTCATGCTGAGCATTCAAAACGTGGTCAAACGCTATGGCGCCCTGAAAGCCGTGGACGATCTCAGCCTCGAACTCAAGCCCGGCGTGCTGGGCCTGATCGGCCACAACGGCGCCGGTAAAAGCAGCCTGATGCAGATGATCGCCACGCTCAGCAAACCCAGCAGCGGCCGCATCTGGCTGGACGGCCAGGACATCGTCGCCAAGCCCGATCTGATGCGCCGCCGCCTGGGCTATCTGCCGCAGGACTTTGGCGTCTACGCGCAGCTCAGCGCGCTCGAGTTTTTGCAGTACTTCGCCGCGCTCAAGGGCGTGCGCGACCCTGCCCGCATCCAGCGCCTGCTGGAGCTGGTCAATCTGGCCCCGCATGCCAAGCGCCAGGCAGCCAGCTTTTCGGGCGGCATGCGCCAGCGCCTGGGCATTGCCCAAGCCTTGCTGAACGACCCCGATGTGCTGATCGTCGACGAGCCGACCGCCGGCCTGGACCCCGAGGAGCGCCTGCGCTTTCGCCAGCTGCTCAGCGAGATCGGTTTTTCCAAGCTGGTGATCGTCTCCACCCACATCGTCTCGGACGTGGAGAACATGGCCGGCCATCTGGCCATCATGCGCCAGGGCCGCTTGATCGCTTTCGAGTCGCCGGCCGAGCTGCTGGAGCGCGCCCGGCCGCGCGTCTGGAGCGCCGAACTGGCCCCGGGCGATTACGAAGCGCTCCGTGGCCAGGTCCATGTGCTGCAGAGCCAGCGCCTGGGCGAACAGATCCGTCTGCGCATGGCCGCCGATCAGCAGCCTTGCAGCACAGCGCGGCTCAGCGAGCCGAGCCTGGAAGAAGCGCTGATGGCCTTGCGCTACGCCCAGCAAGACAGCCCGGCTGCAGCCTTGGGCCTGGCAGCATGAAGGCCGCACTGCAAGCGATGGTGCAGAACGAGCTGCGCTTGCGCAGCCGTCGCATCAGTTCCCTGCTGGTGCTGCTGGCGGCCGTAGGCTTGGCCTGGTTGATGGTGGCAGACCCGCGCAGCGGTGTGGCCATGATGGTGGTGGGCCGCGCCCGCATGGTTTACGACAGCGCCACCCTGGCCTTCGGCAGCGCGACGCTGACCGGCATGCTGCTGGGCCTGGCCGGCTTCTACCTCTCACGCGGCCGCTGCCAGGAGGACTTTCGCAGCGGCTGCGCCCAGGTGCTGGGCGCCACACCGATGTCCAGCAGCCTGCTGCTGCTGGCGCGCTGGCTCGGCGCCCTGCTGTTTCTGGTGATCCTGACTCTGGGCATGATGCTGACCGTCTGGGTGCTGCAATGGACACGCGGCGAAGGCCCCGTCCAGCCCTTCGTCTATCTGCAAACCTATACCCTGCTGTTGCTGCCGGTGCTGGTCTTCAGTGCCAGCCTGGCCGTGCTCTGCGATGCCTGGGCGCCGCTGATGGGCAAGCGCGGCGACCTGCTGTTCTTCGGCTTCTGGATGGCCCAGTTCGCCGTCCTGCCCCTGACCCTGGGCCAGGGCATGCGCACGCTGAACCCGCTGTTTGCGCTTGACATCTCGGGCATGTCCAGCAGCCTGATTCAGCTCTGCGCCACGCTGAACACCGAACACATCTCGGTCGGCGGCGGCCCCTTCGATGCGGCCCTGCCGATGCTGAGCTTCCCGGCCGACTACTGGTCGAGCCAGTTGACGGCTCTGCGCCTGGCCGCCGTCGGCGTCGCCACCCTGCCCCTGCTGCCGGCGCTGTGGCTGTTCCACCGCTATGACCCGGATCTGGTGCGTGCCCGGCCCGTGGCACAGCGCGGTTTCTGGGCCGGCCTGCTGGCCCGTCTTCTGGCGCCGCTGACTCGGGCCTGTGCCCGCCTGCTACCGCTCAGCGCCCGCCTGCCGGGACTGGCCGGCCAGGTGCTGGCCGATGCGCTGCTGAGCCTGATCCTCAGCCCCCTGGCCTTGCTGCTGCTGCCCGCCGCCTGGCTGGCCGGCCTGCTGCTGCCAGCGGCGCAACTGCCGGCTCTGCTGATCGCCGGCTGTGCGGTCTGGGGCGTGCTGATCAGCGACCTGCCCGCGCGCGACGCGCAGTCAGGCTGCAGCGAGCTGCAGGCCGCCTTGCCCGGTGGCGCCAGTCTGCGCTACTGGCGCCAGGGCCTGGCCAGCCTTTTGCTGGGCCTGCTGTTCTGCGCGCCGGCCTTGATGCGCTGGCTGGACCCCATGGCCACGGCGGCGCTGCTGGCCGGACTCTTGCTCTTGAGCACCTGCGCCAGCCTGTTGGGCCAGGCCACCCAGGGCGGGCGCAGCTTTATGATGCTGTTCCTGAGCTGGCTGCACCTGGCCACCCAGATGCCCGATGTCCGCGCACTCGACCTGCTGGGCTTCAACCGGGCGGCCACGCCGCTGAGCAGCGGCCTGGTGCTGGCGGCCGCAGCCGGTCTGGCGCTGCTGGGCCAGGCCCTGCAGCAGCGCCGCAGCCGCTGAAATAGCCGCCGCAATAGCCGCAGAACTAGCAGGAAAAGCCGGCCGTCCACAGCGCCTAGGCGCCGCCGACGCGGCCGACAATGACCGCATCCACAGCATCGACGCCAGCATGCGCATCCTGATCACCGGCAATATGGGCTATATCGGACCGGTGCTGGTCCGTCATCTGCGTCGGGTACTGCCTGCCGCTGAGCTGATCGCTTACGACAGCGGCTTCTTTGCTCATGTGCTGAGCGCCCCGACCGCCCTGCCTGAATGCAGGCTCGATGCCCAGTACTTCGGCGATGTGCGCGAGCTGCCCGATGCCCTGCTGCGCGGCGTCGACGCCGTGGTCGCCCTGGCCGCGGTCTCCAACGACCCCATGGGTTCGCGCTTCGAAGCGGTCACCGACGCCATCAACCACCGCGCCGTGGCCGAGCTGGCCGGCCGCGCGCGTGCTCTTGGCGTACGCCGCTTCGTCTTCGCATCCAGCTGCAGCCTCTACGGCGCGGCCGAAGGCGGGCCACGGCGCGAGGGTGACGCGCTGAACCCGCTGACTGCTTACGCCCGCTCCAAGTTGGCCAGCGAACAGGCCCTGGCTGCCCTGGCCCGGCCTGGCGACAGCTTCACCGCCCTGCGTTTCGCCACTGCCTGCGGCATGTCCGAGCGCCTGCGCCTGGACCTGGTGCTCAATGACTTCGTCGCCTGCGCTGTGAGCCGGGGCGAGATCAGCGTGCTCAGCGACGGCAGCCCCTGGCGGCCGCTGATCGAGGTGCGCGATATGGCCCGGGCGATCGAATGGGCCCTGCTGCGGCCGGTCGACGAGGAACAGCCCTTTCTGGCCATCAACACCGGCGCCAGCGACTGGAACTACCAGGTGCGCGATCTGGCCGCCGCCGTGCAGCGCGCCTTGCCCGGCACGGCCCTGCACATCAACACCGAGGCGCCGCCCGACCGGCGCAGCTATCGGGTGGACTTTTCGCTCTTCCAGCGCCTGGCGCCGGCACACCAGCCGCAGATCACGCTGGACGCGGCCATCGCCGGCTTGATCGAAGGCCTGCGCGCCATGCGCTTTGGCGATGCCGACTTCCGCAGCTCCAGCTTCATGCGCTTGAAGGTGCTGGAGCAGCACATCAGCAGCGGCGCGCTCGATGAGTCGCTGCGCTGGCGTCAGACGGTGGCCGCCGCATGAGCCCCGATCCCGATCGCCTGGCCGCCTTCGTCTGCCGCCAGCTCGAAAACTTCTACCCCGATGGCCTGGACAGCCGCGCCGTGGTGCAGGCGGCCATGCCCGCGGCCCTGGACCGAGTGCGCCACTGCGTCGGCCAGGTGATCGCCTGGCCGCAGGGCTTTGACCCGGTGATGTCGGGCCAGTACGCGAGCTTCTTGTACTTCCTGTCCAACGAGGTCGGCGTGACGCTGAGAGACGGCGTCACCGCAACCCGCCTCTTTATGCTCAACAAGGCCTTGCACGGCCTGGAACTGTTCTACGACGTGGCCCTGCCCGAGGTCTTCCTGATCGGTCACACGCCAGGCCTGGTCTTCGCCAAGGCCAGCTTCGGCAGCCATCTGGTCTTCCACCAGGGCTGCACCATCGGCCACAAGCTGGACGGCCACCGCCCGCACTTCGAGGGCCACACGGTGATGTTCCCGGGCTCCATGGTGATCGGCCACTGCCGGGTGCGCGCCAACACGGTGATTGCCCCCGGCGTGGTCCTGGTCGATTGCGACACGCCCGGTGACTGCTATGTGCTGGCCGGGCCCGGCGGCCCGCGCAAGCCCATCTTCAAGGCGCTGAAGGCCGGCGCCGCGCCGTTCTGGCAGCGCTACTTTCACGCCTGAAGCAAAGGCCCCCATGTCCGACACGACCCTGGTCAGCTTCTGCATCCCGACCTACCAACGCGCCCGCTACCTGGACTCGCTGCTCGGCAGCTTGTGCCTGGAGCTGGCCGACTTCCCCTACCCCTGCGAGGTCTTCATTTCGGACAATGCCTCAGCGGACGACACGGCCGAAGTCGTGGCCCGCTACCAAGCCGATCTGCCGATCCGTTATGTCCGCCAGGCCGAGAACCGCGGCGGCCGCGCCAACTACCAGTTTCTGCAAGCCCAGGCTCGGGGCCGCTACCTGGTCTATATCGCCGATGACGACGCGGTGATGGGCACGCGCGTGGCCGAGGTGATTGCGCTGATGGAGGCGCAGCCCGAGGTCGGCATCGTCTACGCGCCCTGGAAGCTGCTGGACCTGGTGCAAGACCTGGACCTCGGCCAGTTCTACCGCCAGGACCGCGATGTGCGCATCGAGGCCGGCCAGCAGCGCGACTTGCTGGACACGCTCTTGCGCTACGGCATCTTTCCCGACATCAACATCTGCCGGCGCGAGCTCGTGCAAGCGGCGCTGCCGCGCATCCACCAACAGGCCTACTACGCCTACGTGCAGGCGGCCGAGTATGTGGACCGCTCGGCCGTGCTCTTTCTCAAAGAGCCTTACTACGTCTCCATCACCAACTACTTCGCCGACCACCAACGCGAGCAAGGCGGCAATGAAGAGGCCGAGACCGCCTGGGACCGCTACCGCGCTGGCCTTGAATACATCCTGGGCCGGGCCCGCAGCCAGCTGAGCGAAAGCGAGCGCGCCGAGTTCCTGCTGCGCATCGAGCAGATGATCGCCCGCCGCATCGCCGTGGCAGTGCGCCTGCGCCTGGGCGCCGACCGCGACGCGGTGGAAACCTACTACCTGGCCTACCGGCTCAAGGCCCTGGGCGCAGAATCGCTGCTGCCCATGGACCTGGACACCTTGCGCGGCTTTGCCGCCCTGCAGTTCTGGCTGACCGACCCTGAGCTGGGCCGAGGCGTGCAGCAGCGCCTCTGCCTGGGCGACTTCAGCGAAGACCTGCGCGACTACATCCGCCAGCGCTCGGAACAGCCGGTGCAGTTTCTTGCCGACACCCGCGATCTGCCCCCGCTGGGTGAACAAAGCCTGGTGCTCAGCCGCCTGCCGCTGAGCGAGGCGGAGAGGCAACACTTGGGTGGAGCCTGCGTGATTCAGGAGTCGGAGCTGCTGCGCAAATTCGCAGCCTGAGCCCTCAGGACGGCAAGGTTCGGGCCGGATTGCCCACCACCCGGGCACCGGACGGCACATCGCGCAAGACCACGGCGCCCGCGCCGATCACCGCGTCGGCGCCGATGCGCAAGCGAGGCAGCAACACGGCGCCAGCGCCGACGAAGACGCGCGCGCCGAGCTCACATTCACCGGCCAGCACCGCGCCCGGAGCGATGTGCACGCCCTCGCCCAATTGGCAATCATGGTCGACCACGGCGCCGGTGTTGACGATCACGCCGCGGCCCAGGCGCGCATGGCTGCACACCGCTGCCTGCGCCAGGATCTGGCAGCCTTCGGCCAGCAGCGCGTCAGCGGCGACAAAAGCGCGCGGGTGGACCAGGCTGGGCAAGGCCATGCCTAGACCTTGCAGCCAGGCCAGCACGGCCAAGCGAGCGCGGTTGTCACTGCCAATGGCGGCGGCGGCAGCCGGCAAGCTCGCGCGGCCTGCCAGCCATGACAGCAAAGCCGCCTCGCCGTGCAGCAAAGGAACGGCGCTGGCCGGAAGCGGATGGGGCACGGCTTGCCGGTCACCAAGCGCCACCAGACGCCAGGCCTGGCCCTGGCCTTGACCGTGAGCGATCAATTCGTGCAGGACCCGGGCCTGGCCCGTGGCGCCCCAGATCAGCAAGTCCTCAGCCATGCCGCAGGCCCTGAACATGACGCCGAACATGAGCGCAGACCCGATCGATCTGCGCCTCGCTCAGATCGTGGTAACTCGGCAGATTGATGCCACGGCCTTGCAGGCCGTAGCTGACGACGTTGTCGGGCCGGGGCTCGAACATGGGCAGCATGCTGAGCGGCCAGAAGAAGGTCCGGCCATCGATGCGGTCGGCCTTGAAGTCGGCCAGCAAGGCCTCGCGATCGAAGCCCAGGCCGGCGTCGACGATGGCCGTGGGCATCCAGCAGCCATTGATGCAGCCCGGGTCTTCCGGGTTCAAGCGCAGCGGCAGATCGGCCAGGCGCTCGCGGTAGGCCGCCAGGATGCGGCGCTTGGCGCCCACCAGCTCTTCGATGCGCTCCAGCTGCGCGCAGCCCAGGGCCGCCTGCAGATTGCTCATCTTGTACTTGAAGCCGATCGCCTCGGGCCAGAACTGCCGGGCCTGGCCGGCCAAGCGGCCGTGGTTGCTCAGGGCCAGCACACGTTCAAACAAGGCGCTGTCATTGCAGACGAACATGCCGCCTTCGCCGGTGCTCAGGGTCTTGGTGCCATGAAAGGAAAAACTGCCGAAGCTGCCCATGGAGCCGGCACGCTGCCCATGCTGCACGCTGCCTATGGCCTCGGCCGCATCCTCGACGACGGCGATGCCATGGCGCTCGCCCAGCTCCAGCAAGGCCGGCATATCGCAGAGATTGCCGTACAAATGCGTGGCGATGATGGCCTTGGTGCGCGGCGTGATGGCCGCCGCCACGCGGGCCGGGTCCAGGCACCAGCTGTGCTCGAGCACATCGACAAACACCGGCGTGGCGCCCAGATGGTGGATGGGCGCGGCGGTGGCGATCCAGTTGATGTCGGCGAGGATGACCTCGTCGCCTGCGCCCACACCCAGGGCCGCCAGGCCCATGTGCAATGCCCCCGTGCAGCTGCTGGTGGCGATGGCATGGCGCACACCCAGATGGCAGGCGAAGTCGGCCTCGAGGCGCTGGATGTAGTCATAGCAGCGCGGGCCCCAGCCATGGGCCGCGGCATCGGCCACATAACGCAGCTCCCGCTCGGTGACCGAAGGCAAGGTGTAGTGGATGCGATCTTCCGTGGCGTCACTCATATTCAGAACACCTGCAGCTCCGGCACTGCGACCACGAACTGGCCACCCCAGCCGCGGATGGCGGCCAGCTGGACCTCCAGCTCAGTGCGCAGATTCCAGGGCAGCAACAAGACGAAATCCGGCCGCGCGGCCAGCAGTTCCTCGGGGCGGACGACAGGAATGCGCGAGCCGGGCAGGAAGCGCCCCTGCTTGTGCGGCGAGGCATCGGCCACCGCCGCCAGCAGATCGGGCCGCAGGCCGGCGTAGTTCAGCAAGGTGCAGCCCTTGGCAGCCGCGCCGTAAGCCAGCACGGTCTTGCCGGCAGCTTTCTGCTCCAGCAAAAAGCGCAGCAACTGGTGTTTGATGGCATCGGCCCGCGCCTGCAAGCTGCGGTAGAAAGCCGGCTCTTCCATGCCAGCCGCCAGCTCTTGGGCCAGCAGCGCCGCGACGCTGGGCAGTTCCGAAGGGCTGCTCTCGGCATGGCCGGCCCAGACGCGCAGCGAACCACCATGGCTGGGCAGTTGCTCGACGTCCCAGACCGCCAGGCCCTGGGCCGCCAGGATGCGCCGCACGGTGGCAAAGCCGAGGTAGGAAAAATGCTCGTGGTAGATGGTGTCGAACTGCGCCTGCTCGACCAGCTGCTGCAGATGCGGGAACTCCAGCGTGATGCAGCCACCCGGGGCCAGCGCGGCCTTCAGCCCGGCGACGAAATCGTTGATGTCGGGCACATGGGCCAGCACATTGTTGCCGACGATCCAGTCGGCGTGGCCGCGCTCTTGCGCCAGACGCTGGGCGAACTCGCGGCCGAAAAATTGCTCGATGCTTTCGATGCCGCGCGCTCTGGCGGCCTGGGCGGTGCTGTGGGTGGGTTCGATGCCCAGGCAGGGAATGCCGCGAGCCTGCACATGCTGGAGCAGGTAGCCGTCGTTGGAGGCGATCTCCAGCACCAGAGATCCAGGCCCCAGGCCAAGGCGGTCGACGCTGCGCTCGACATGGCGGCGCGCATGTTCAACCCAGGAGCTGGAAATGGACGAGAAATAGACGTAGTCGCTCGAGAACAGGGCTTCATGCCCTTGCAACTCATCCACTTGCACGAGGCCACAGGCCTGGCAGGTGAAGACCTTGAGCGGAAAGTAGAGCTCGGGCCGATTCAGGTCCTCGGCACGCAAAAAGGCATTGGACGGCGGCGCGCTGCCCAGGTCGATGAAGACCTCATGCAGGGCGGACTGGCAATGGCGACAGCTCAGCACAAGCGAACTCCTGAGAAATGGGCCGGGTCGATCAGCGCATGTTGGCGGTCACGCGCCGAGACCTCGGTGATGGGCAGGGGCCAGGTGATGGCAAGGGCCGGGTCGTCGTGGCGCAGGCCGGCCTCGTGCTCGGGGCTGTAAGGGGCGCTGTGTTGGTAGAGCATCTGCACATCGTCGCTGAGCGTCTGGAAACCATGGGCGCAGCCCTCGGGGATGAAGACTTGCCGCTCCTGGGAACCGTCCAGCACCACACCGTGCCAGCGCAGAAAGCTTGGCGAGTCCGCACGCAGGTCGACCACGACATCAAAGACGCGGCCGGCAATGCAGCGCACCAGCTTGGCCTCCAGCGCCGGCGCATGCTGAAAATGCAGGCCGCGCACCGTGCCACGCTGGGCCGTACGGCTGAGATTACTTTGCTTGAACAGCAGACCCGGCCGGCCCAGGGCCGCGAACTCCTGCTCGCAGAACCAGCGCGTCAGGCTGCCGCGGGCATCACCGCGCGGCTGGGTCTCGATCTCCCACAGGCCGTCAATCGGGCTCGGCGAAAACTTCAAGGCCAGACCTTCCAGGGCGCGGCATTGGCCTGCCAAAGTTCCTCCAGCCGAGTCTTGTCGCGCAAGGTGTCCATCGGTTGCCAGAAGCCCCGGTGGGTGTAGGCGGACAGCTGGCCCTGGCGTGCCAGTGTCTCCATCGGACCGCTTTCCCAAACGGTGGCATCGCCCCGGTCGATCAGCTCGAGCACCGAACGCTCGAGCACAAAGAAGCCGCCGCTGACCCAGCTGCCGTCACCGAGCGGCTTCTCGGAAAACTTGCTGATGCGCTGGCCCTCGATGTCGAGCGCGCCGAAGCGCCCGGGCGGCTGCACCGCGGTCACGGTCGCCTGACGACCTTGTGCCTTGTGGAACTCGATCAGCGCCGTCAGGTCAACATCGGCCAGACCATCGCCATAGGTGAAGCAGAACGGCCCTTGGTCGGCGCCGTCGCTCAAATAATGCTGCACGCGTTTCAGGCGGCCGCCGGTCTGGGTGTGCTCGCCGGTGTCAACCAGGGTCACGCGCCAGGGCTCGCAATGCCGGTCGCGGATCTCCATGCGGTTCTCGGCCAGGTCGAAGGTGACGTCGGACATGTGCAGGAAGTAGTTGGCGAAGTACTCCTTGATCACATAGCCCTTGTAGCCCAGGCAAATGATGAAGTCATTGATGCCGTGCTGCGAATACAGCTTCATCAAATGCCACAGCACCGGCCGGCCGCCAATCTCGACCATGGGTTTGGGGCGCACCGAGGTTTCCTCGGCCAGGCGCGTGCCCAGGCCTCCGGCAAGAATCACGGCCTTCATCGCAGGGGACCCTCCATGGCTGACACGCTCCCATCCATTGCACTTGTGAACGATTCAGCATAAAGCCTGGCTGCCACGCCCAAAAGCCGGAGTCGCACCGCAGAGAGCCGCCGTCTTTGCCACAGCGGCGGCCAAAAAACTTCGGCCGAAGCCCCAAAAAGCGCCGCTACAATCCCGCCGGTCAGGAGAGAGCTTCCTCGCGGAAGCCGCCGAAGGCGCAGTGGCACTGGTGATCCCACGCTGCGAACGCTCAGGCAAAAGGACTGATAAAACGCCCGTTCACAAAACGTCGGGCGTCCTCACTGGAGAGAGACGGGTTTCGAGCCCGTCCACCGAAGGGGCAAGCTGTTGGCAATACGCCGGCGGCCAATCTCTCAGGTAAAGCGGACAGCGAGGGCATACCCACCCCACTCCTTGAGCCGGTCTCGAGGGTGTGGGCCAGATGTCTGCCCTCGAAAGTTGCCCGCCATGTCCGCTGCTGACACCTCCGCCCCCCTGCTCAAGACCCCGCTGCACGCTCTGCACATCGAACTCGGCGCCAAGATGGTGCCCTTCGGCGGCTATGACATGCCAGTGCAGTACCCGGCCGGCGTGATGGCCGAGCACAAGCACACGCGTGCCGCGGCTGGCCTATTCGACGTTTCGCACATGGGCCAGGTCCGCCTGATCGGTGACGGCGCCGCTGCCGCGCTGGAAACCATCGTGCCGGTCGACGTGATCGACCTCGGCCTGTTCAAGCAGCGCTATGCCCTGTTCACCAATGAACAAGGCGGCATCCTGGACGACCTGATGATCGCCCGCCGCCCGGACGATCTCTTTGTGGTGGTGAACGCCGGCTGCAAGGTGCAGGACATCGCCCACATGCAGGCCAAGATCGGCGCTCATCCGGAACATCGGTGCCAGGTCTTGCCTCTGCCCGAACAAGCCCTGCTGGCTCTGCAAGGCCCGCAGGCCGTGACCGCCCTGTCGCGCCTGAACGCTGACGTGGCCAAGCTGACCTTCATGACCGGCGGCTTCTTCAATCTGGACGGCATCGACACCTTCCTGACCCGCTCGGGCTATACCGGCGAAGACGGCTTCGAAATCTCGGTCCATCAAGACCAGGCCGTGGAGCTGGCCCGCAAGCTGCTGGCTCAACCGGAAGTCAAGCCCATCGGTCTGGGCGCGCGCGATTCGCTGCGCCTGGAAGCGGGCCTCTGCCTCTACGGCCATGACATCGACACCAGCACCACCCCAGTCGAAGCCTCGCTGACCTGGGCCATCCAGAAGGTGCGTCGCGCCGGTGGCGCCCGTGCCGGTGGTTACCCCGGCGCCGCCGTGGTGGACGAACAGCTCGCCAACGGCGCTGCCCGCAAGCGCGTCGGCCTGGTCAGCAGTGAGCGCATGCCGGTGCGCGAAGGCGCCAAGCTGGTCAACGCCGAGGGCGTGGAAATCGGCGTGGTCACCAGCGGCACCCTGGGCCCGACGGTGGGCAAGCCGGTGGCCCTGGCCTATCTGGCCAAGGAATTCGCTGCCCTGGGCACCGAAGTCTTCGCCATCGTCCGCGACAAGCGCACCCCGATGACGGTGTCCAGCACCCCGTTCACGCCCAACGGCTATTACCGCGGCTGAGCGGCTGAGCGCTTGAGAGTCGCTTCGGCTCATATCGCGCTTGCCCGGCCACGACCGGGCACCCTACATTTCAATTTCCTTTCCCCCACCTTCCGAAAGCAACGGAGCACCGCATGAGCACAATCAAGTACACGCCTGACCACGAGTGGGTCCAGATCGAAGCCGACGGCATCGTCACCGTGGGCATCACCGTGCATGCACAGGACGCCCTGGGCGATGTGGTGTTCGTGGACCTGCCGGCCGTGGGCAGCAGCTTCGCCGCCAAGGAAGTGGCCGGCGTGGTCGAGTCGGTCAAGGCGGCCGCTGACGTCTACATGCCGGTGTCCGGCGAAGTGACCGAAGTCAACGAAACCCTGCGCGACGACCCCTCGCTCGCCAACAGCGACCCGCTGAAGACCGGCTGGTTCTTCAAGGTCAAGCTCAGCGACGCCGCCGAGCTGGACGGCCTGATGGACAGCACCGCCTACGACGAGCTGGTCAAGAACAGCTGATGCATCTTCGCCCGCGTCATGCGGGTCGAAGCACAAACGCAAGCACAGAGACACAGAGAACACTCAGGGCTGGCCAAGGCCCCAATTTGCTCCGTGTCTCTATGTCTCTGTGCTTGCATTTCACTGATATCGGCCTGAGGCCGCCACAAGCGGCGCCGGGCCCCAAGGATTTGCCATGTTGATGTCCGCCCTGCAGCCCCTGTCGGTGCTTGAGAACGCCACCGAATTCCACGCTCGCCACATCGGCCCCGATGCCGCTGATGAAGCCGGCATGTTGTCGGTGATCGGCGCGGCCTCGCGCCGCGCCCTGATCGAAGCCGTGGTGCCGGCCAGCATCAAACGCTCGGTGGGCATGGACCTGCCGGCCGCCGCGAGCGAAGCCCAAGCTTTGGCCGAACTGAAGGCCATGGCCAGCAAGAACAAGGTGCTCAAGAGCTATATCGGCCAGGGCTACTACGGCACGCTGACCCCCGGCGTCATCCTGCGCAACATCCTTGAAAACCCCGCCTGGTACACCGCTTACACGCCCTACCAGGCTGAAATCTCGCAAGGCCGCATGGAAGCCCTGGTCAACTTCCAGACCATGGTGACCGACCTGACTGGCATGGCGATTGCCAACGCCTCCATGCTGGACGAAGCCACCGCCGCCGCCGAAGCCATGACCCTGGCCGCCCGCGTGGGCAAGAGCAAGAGTCAGGTCTTCTACGTGGCCGACGATGTGCTGCCGCAAACCCTGGAAGTGGTGCGCACCCGCGCCGAGCCGCTCGGCTTTGAGGTTCGCATCTGTAGCGGCGACGAGGCCCTGAACAACGACAGCTTCGCCGTCCTGCTGCAATACCCGGGCGTCAACGGCGAGGTGCGTGACTACGCCGACTGGATCGCCAAATACAAGGCCCGTAGCAATGGCGTGGTCATCATGGCCGCCGACCTGCTGGCCCTGACCCTGATCAAAGCCCCGGCAGAACTGGGCGCCGACATCGCCGTGGGCACCACCCAGCGCTTCGGCATGCCCATGGGCAACGGTGGCCCGCACGCCGCTTACATGGCTTGCAAGGACGAGTACAAGCGCAGCCTGCCCGGCCGCCTGGTCGGTGTTTCCATCGACGCGCATGGCAAGCCCGCCTACCGCCTGGCCCTGCAAACCCGCGAGCAGCACATCCGCCGCGAGAAGGCCACCTCCAATATCTGTACCGCCCAGGTGCTGCCGGCCGTGGTGGCCAGCATGTACGCCGTGTACCACGGCCCGCAAGGTCTGAAGCGCATCGCCCAGCGCCTGGCCTCCTTCACCGCCGTGCTGGCCCAAGGCCTCAAGGGCCTGGGCTTTGCCCTCGGCAACACCAGCGCCTTTGACACCCTGCATGTGCAAACCGGCGCGCAGACCGAGGCCATCCTGGCGCGCGCCGTGGCCGCCGGCATGAACTTCCGCCGCGCCAGCGCTGAGTCCCTGAGCCTGTCGTTGGACGAGACCACCACCCGCGCCGATCTGGCCGCCGTGTTGGCTGTGTTTGCCGACGGCAAGGCCGTGCCGGACCTGAGTGGCTTCGACAAGGGCATCGCCAGCCTGATCCCCGCCGAGCTGCAGCGCACGAGCAGCTTCATGAGCCACCCGGTCTTCAACCGCTACCACTCCGAAACCGAGATGTTGCGCTATCTGCGCGGCCTGTCGGACAAGGACCTGGCGCTGGACCGCAGCATGATCCCGCTGGGTTCCTGCACCATGAAGCTCAACGCCACGGCCGAGATGATCCCCATCACCTGGCCCGAGTTCGCCGGCGTGCACCCGTTTGCCCCGCACGATCAGCTGCAGGGTTATGCCCAGCTGAACGAACAGCTGACCGCCTGGTTGTGCCAAGCCACCGGCTACGCCGGCATCAGCCTGCAGCCCAATGCCGGCTCGCAAGGTGAGTACGCAGGCCTGCTGGCCATCAAGGCCTGGCACGAGTCGCGCAATGAAGGCCATCGCAAGATCTGCCTGATCCCCGAATCGGCCCACGGCACCAACCCGGCCTCGGCTCAGATGGTGGGTATGCAGGTCGTGGTGACCAAGTGCGACAAAGAGGGCAATATCGACCTGGCCGACCTGAAGGCCAAGTGCGAGCAGCACAGCGCCAATCTGGCCGCCATCATGATCACCTACCCCTCGACTTACGGTGTGTTCGACACCCAGGTCAAGGAAATCTGCGCCCTGGTGCGCAGCCATGGTGGCCGTGTCTATGTGGACGGCGCGAACATGAACGCCTTGGTCGGCGTGGCCGCACCGGGCGAGTTCGGCGGCGATGTCTCGCACCTGAACCTGCACAAGACTTTCTGCATCCCGCACGGCGGTGGCGGCCCGGGCGTCGGCCCGGTCTGCGTGGTGGCCGATCTGGTCCCCTTCCTGCCCACCCACCGTTCGGCTGGCTATGACAGCAAGACCGCCATCGGCGCCGTGTCCGCAGCCCCGCTGGGCAATGCCGCCGTGCTGCCGATCAGCTGGATGTACTGCCGCATGATGGCCGCCGACGGCCTGCAGGCTGCGACCGAAGTGGCCATCCTCTCGGCAAACTATGTGGCCGCCCGTCTGGCCGATGCCTACGACATCCACTTCAGCGGCAATATCGATGGCATCAAGGGCGGCGGTGTGGCCCACGAGTGCATCCTGGACATCCGCCCGCTGAAGGACGCAACCGGTGTCGGCGCCGAAGACGTGGCCAAGCGCCTGATCGACTACGGCTTCCATGCCCCCACCCTGTCCTTCCCGGTGGCCGGCACCCTGATGGTCGAGCCGACCGAGAGCGAATCCAAGTTCGAGCTGGACCGCTTCTGCGACGCCATGTTGGCCATCCGCGCCGAGATCGCCAAGGTGGCCGACGGCAGCTGGACCGCCACCGACAACCCTCTGGTCAACGCCCCGCACACCGCGGAAAGCCTGCTGGCCGCCGAGTGGACGCATGGCTACAGCCGCGAAGAAGCCGCTTACCCAGTGGCCTCGCTGCGCCGCCAGAAGTACTGGGTGCCGGTGGGCCGTGTCGACAACGTCTACGGTGACCGCAACCTGAGCTGTTCCTGCCCGCCGATGAGCGATTACGAGTAAGCGTTTCAGGACGCTCGGCATTGCCTTGCCAGAGCCGGCTTGCAGTCTGATGGACCACACCCCATCGACGCCAGCCGGCTTTTTTGTCACAAAGCTGGCCTGATGCATCGGGCCGGATTCGGATCTCACACCAACGCTTGGAGGCCTCATGGCCGTTTCAGTCTTCGACCTCTTCAAGATCGGCATCGGCCCATCCAGCTCGCACACCGTGGGTCCGATGCGTGCCGCACGCATGTTTGCGCAGCGTCTGCGCCACGAAGGTGTGCTGGACAAGACCACCCGCGTGGTCTCACAGATGTACGGCTCGCTCGGCGCCACCGGCAAGGGCCACGGCAGTGACAAGGCGGTGCTGCTGGGCCTGGCCGGCCATGAGCCGGACACGGTCGATGTCGAGCAGGTAGCGAGCTACCTCGACGCCATCCGCAGCGGCGGCCGCATCCGTCTGGGCGGCGAGCATGAGATCGAGTTCAACGAAGCCAAGGACCTGGTGCTGTTCAAGCGCCAAAGCCTGCCCTTCCATGCCAATGGCATGCGCTTCTCAGCCTTCGATGCCGAAGGCGTGGAAATCCAGCAGCGCACCTACTATTCGGTCGGCGGCGGCTTTGTCGTCAGCGACGAGGTGGCGGCCGACGGCAGCAAGCAAAAAGTCATCGCCCCCGATGCGGCCGTGTTGCCCTACCCCTTCAAATCGGGCGACGATCTACTGGTGCTGAGCAAGCAGCATGGCATTTCCATCGCCGAGATCATGCGCCGCAACGAACGCCACTGGCGCAGCGACGAAGAGACCCGCGCTGGCCTGCTCAAGATCTGGCAGGTGATGCAAGACTGCGTGAGCCGCGGCTGCCGCACCGAAGGCATCCTGCCCGGCGGCTTCAAGGTCAAGCGCCGCGCGGCCCAGCTGCACCGCGACCTGACCGCCAACCCCGAAGCCGCGCTGCGCGACCCGCTGCAGGTGATGGACTGGGTCAATCTCTACGCTCTGGCGGTCAATGAAGAAAACGCCGCCGGCGGCCGCGTCGTCACGGCGCCGACCAATGGCGCTGCCGGCATCGTGCCGGCCGTGCTGCATTACTACACGCGCTTCTATCACGGAGCCAACGAAGACGGCGTGGTCGACTTCCTGCTGACCGCTGCGGCCATCGGCATCCTCTACAAGGAAAACGCCTCGATCTCGGGCGCCGAGGTCGGCTGCCAGGGCGAGGTCGGCGTGGCCTGCTCGATGGCGGCCGGTGCGCTCTGCCAGGTCATGGGCGGCACGCCCGAGCAGGTCGAGAACGCGGCCGAGATCGGCATGGAGCACCATCTGGGCCTGACCTGCGACCCGGTCGGCGGCCTGGTGCAGATCCCATGCATCGAGCGCAACGCGATCGCCTCGGTCAAGGCCATCAATGCCGCGCGCATGGCGCTGCGTGGCGACGGCACCCATTTTGTGAGCCTGGACAAGGTCATCAAGACCATGCGCGACACCGGCGCCGACATGATGACCAAATACAAGGAAACCGCGCGTGGCGGCCTGGCCGTCAACATCGTGGAGTGCTGAACCGGGCTCAAGCTTCCCAGGCAAAAGGCGGCCCGAGGGTCGCCTTTTTTCGGCGCAAACGGCGCGTCAAGCGCCGCGGCGGGGGTGCGGGGTTTGCAAATGAAGGAATCGCGCTGCGACGCGCACCAAGCCGCCCTGAACCCATTCAAGGGCCGGGCTTGATTCAGCGGCGGGGCGGTGGGCTGTCTTGCGGCAACCAACGCTTGTAGATGGCGGCAAAGCTGCCGTCGCGTTTCATGGCATCGAGCTGGGTCTGCCAGGCCTTGACCCGCGCATCAGGAGTGTCCAGCGAAAAGGCGATGTAGCCCTCGGAGCTGGCATAGCTGTAGACGATTTCGAGCGCCTCGTCGGCCACGCCCGCCTGCGCCATGATCTTGGGCATGGACAAACGCTCGGTGGCGAAGAAGTCGGCCCGGCCGGCCACGAGCATGCGAATGGCCGCAGGTGGGTCGGCGACGCTGACCAGATTCCGGAAGCCCAGCTGCTTGAGCTCCTCTGAGGTGTACCAATCACGGACCACCAGCACGGCCTTGGCGCGCTTGGCGTCCTCGATGCTGCGCAGGCGCACACCGCCGCGTGCCGGTGCGTAGATGGAACTGTAGAAGGTCACCACCGGCCCTACCCATTTGAACAGTCGTTCCCGCCCCGCCGTGCGCGCCATGCTGAACAAGGCGGTCTCCCTGCCCAGCTGGACCTCGCGGTAAGCACGCGCCCAGGGCAAGAACTCAATCGGCAGGTCCAGCTGCAAGCGGCGCTGAATTTCCTGCACCACATCGACCGCAAGGCCGCGGGCTTCACTGCCTTCGCTGAAATTGATGGGCGGAAACTCTTCGCTGAGCAGGCGTTTCTGAGCCATGCTGGGCCCGGCCAGACACAGGGCGAGCAGCGAAGCGAGCAGGGCTCGTGTGAAAAGGCATCGGTCCATCGGCGAAAAGAATAGCACCCGCTCACACCAAGGCACGGCGGGCCGCGCTGATTTCCGGCTTTTTCACATGGGCTTGGCCGACGCGCGCGTTGCCCGGTCGGCGCCTTGTCTCTCCATGCACCTCCGGTCGGATGGCCCGTTAGCCGGAGCAGCGAAAAACGGCCGGCATGTCGCGCCATGCCGGCCGTACCGTCAAACCCTTAGGCCACTTGATCTACAAGCACGCTCGGGCCGGCTTCAGTCACCACCGGGCTGCAGCGCCAAGTCGGCCACGGACGCATGGTCCTCAGCAGCCTGAGTCTTGGGCTTGCGCTCACGCACCAGGTAGGAGTACAGCACCGGCACCACCACCAAGGTCAGCAGGGTCGAGGTGATGACGCCGCCGATGATGGCCCGGCCCATGGGCGCTTGCACCTCGCCGCCCTGGTTGAAGGCAATCGCCATGGGCAGCATGCCGAAGACCATGGCGGCCGTGGTCATGATGATGGGGCGCATGCGCACCAGGCCGGCCTCCAGCAGTGCTTCGGGAATACTGGCCCCGCCCTTGCGGGCATGGTTGGCGAAATCGATCAGCAGGATGGCGTTCTTGGTCACCAGGCCCATCAGCATGACCAAGCCGATCATGGAGAAAACATTGAGCGTCGAACCTGTGATCAGCAAGGCCAGCATCACGCCGATCAAGGACAGAGGCAGGGAGGCCATGATGGCGATCGGTTGTACAAAGCTGCCGAACTGGCTGGCCAGCACGATGTAGATGAAGATCACCGCCAGGCCCATCGCAGCCAGCAAGCCCTTGAAGGCCTCGTTCTGCTGCTTGCCAGCGCCGTCGACATTGAACTGCACACCGGGTGGCAGCTCCATGGACTTGATGATCTTCTGCACATCGGCGTTGACATCGCCCGAAGGGCGGCCTTCGGTGCCGGCAAACACGGCCTCGCGGCGCTGCAGGTTCTGGCGGCGGATCACCTCAGGGTTGAACACCGATTCGATGGTGGCCACCTGGTCGAGCGAGATCGGCGAGCCGTCCTTGGCAAAGGCCACGGGCAGCTTGAGCATCTGCTCAACGCGCTGACGCTGTTCGACCGGCAAACGCAGCAAGACCTCGACCTGGTTGCCATCCGGCGTGGTCCAGTAGGTCGCGACCTCGCCATTGACGTAGGCACGCAGCGAGGCGGCCACCTGAGGCGCGGTCAGGCCCAGTTCGCGAACGGCCGAGTCCTTGAGCTTGACGGCAAACGCCGGCAGGCCCGGCTTGACGGTGGTCTCGACATCGACCGCGCCCTTGACCGCCTTGATCTTGGCCACCAAGTCGTTGGCCACCTGGGTCAGCGCTTCCGGGTCATTGCCCAGCAATGTGATCCAGATCGAGCGGTCGCCGCCGACGCTGGCGTCGACGCCGGGGATCTTGGCAATCTCGGCGCGGATCGCGTCTTCGATCTGCTTCTGGCTGCGCTTGCGATCCTTGCGGTCCACCAGCGCGATGTTCAGCGATGCCTGGTTGCGGCCGGTGGCCATGCCCTCGCCGGTACCGCCGACCACGGTGGACACCGTCTTGATCTCCGGGTAGCGACTCAGCAACTCCTCCACCTGCAAGACCTTGGCATTGCTGCGTTCCAGGCTGGAAGCCACGGGCAGGCGCAGATTGATTTGTGTGAAGCTGTCGTCCGTCTTGGGCGCGAACTCGCTGCCGACAAAGCCACTGAGTACCAAAGCCAGCACGAAGCTGCCGCCGCCGGCCATCATGACCAAGCCGCGCGGTGTGATGGTGGCCAGGCGCAGACGGCGCGGTGCGCTGCGGTCGCGTTGCCCCTCAGCATTGAAGGGGCGAGCCCAGACCGGGATCGGCAAGGCAAACAGGCGATATCGGCGGCTCGAGAAGGCCCAGCGAATCAGGCGCTCGTAAACCCGGTGCAGCACATCCATGCCATGGTCGGTGGCGCGGATCAGATGGCCGATCACCGGAATCTTCTTGACGTAGTGGCTCGGCGGATCCTTCCAGATCGAACTCAGCATGGGGTCGAGCGTGAAGCTGACGAACAAACTCACCAGCACCGCCACCGCCACCGTGATACCGAAGGGGTAGAAGAACTTGCCGATGATGCCGCCCATGAAGGCCACCGGCACGAACACCGCGCAAATGGCAAAGGTGGTGGCCATCACCGCCAGGCCGATCTCATTGGTGCCATCAAAGGCGGCTTGCTGGTGGCTCTTGCCCATGCCGACATGGCGCACGATGTTCTCGCGCACGACGATGGCGTCGTCGATCAGCAGGCCGATGCACAAGGAGAGCGCCATCATGGTCATGAAGTTCAGCGTGAAGCCGAAGGCATGGACGGCGATGAAGCTGGAGATCACCGCGATCGGCAAAGTCAGGCCGGTGATGATGGTGGAGCGCCAGCTGTGCAGGAACAGGAAGACGATGGCCACGGTCAGCAGCGCGCCTTCGACCAAGGTGTGCTTGAGACCGTTGAGCGAGTCCTTGACGTTGTCGCTGGAGGCGAAGATCAGGTTCAGCTCCACATCCTTGGGCAAGGTCTTGCGAAGCTCGGCCATGGCCTCTTTGACGCCCTCGCCGGTGTTGACGATGTTGGCGTCTTGCTGCTTGAAGACATTGAAGGTGATGGCCTGGGCACCGTTGATGCGGGCCAGGCTGTCGGGCTCGCGCTCGCGCTCGACCAGTTGGCCCAGGTCGCCCAGGGTCAGCACCAGATTGCCACGCCGCGCCACCACCACCTTGGCAAAGGCCTTGGGGTCCTTGACCCGGCCTTCCACTCGGAGGATGGCATCGGCGCTCTTGTCCGAGATCAGGCCCACCGGTTGGTCGACATTGGCCTCGCGCAGAGCGGTGGCGATTTCGGCCGGGGTCACGTTGTAGGCACGCAGGCGAAGCGGGTCCAGATCGATGCGGACTTCGCGCGCCACCATGCCACCCACGTCGACACGGGCCACGCCGTCGACACGGCCCAGTCGCTTGGCGATGATGAGCTCGCTCATCATCGACAGCTCGCGCGCCGGCCGGGTCTTGCTCATCAGCGCGGCCAGCACCACGGGCTGGTTGTCTTCCATCTGGGCGCGCGCCACGGTCGGCGTCTTCGCATCCTTGGGGAAAGCGGCCTGAGCCAGGGAGACGCGGTCCCGCACCTCCTGCATGGCCCGGCCCATATCGGTGTTCAGACCGAACTCGACCTGGGCTTGAACACGGCCTTCGAAGCTGCGCGAGAGCACCTTCTCGACGCCAGCAATCGTGTTCAGTGCCTCTTCCAGGGGCTTGGCAATTTCACGTTCCACGGCCTCGGGCGAAGCGCCCGGATAGCGCACATCGACCGAGGCGACCGGGATGGAAATATCGGGCATGTTCTCCACGCCCAGCTTGGCGTAGGAGAACAGGCCCAGCACACACAAGGCCACCATCACCATGGTGGCGAAGACCGGGTTTTGAATCGAGACGCGCGTCATCCACATGGTGCCGCTCCTCAGTTCGCGGCGGCCGAGGCCACCTTGGTCTTGACCGGCACCACGGTCGCCTTGGCGCCCTCGCGCAAGTTATCGAAGCGCGCCGACAGCACCTGGGCGGCCGGCGTCAGGCCTTGCAACACCTCGACCCGCCCTTCCCGCGCGTCGCGGCGGCCGGTGGTGACGATGCGGCGCACCAGGGCGCCGTTCTCGATCAGCCAGACCTGCTCCTGACCCGCATTGCTGCTCACCGCCGTCTCCGGCACGGTCAAACGCTGGGCCTCATCGGCCAGCTCCACCTTCGCGCTTGCATACTGGCCGGCCCGGAATTCTTCCTTGGGATTGGCGAGCTCCAGGGTCACACCGATCGAACGCGTGCCCGGCTCGGCGGCCGGAGCAATACGGCTGATCCGGGCCTGCACCGGCTCGTCATGGCCCTCGACTTTGACGCGCACCGCCATGCCCGGTTTGAGCCGGCTGACCTCATGCGTGCCGACCAGACCAGCCAGTTCCAGCCGGCTCAGGTCAACAATGCTGAGCACCTGCTGCTCCGGCGCCAGCTTCTCACCGGCCACCGCATGGCGCTTGGACACCACGCCGCTGATCGGGGCCACCAAGGCGGCCTGGCGCAGGGTCACCTGGGCCGTGTCGAACTGCGCCTTGGCCGCATGGAGCTGGCCACGGGCGGCTTCCAGGCTGGCCCGCGAGCTGTCCAGGGCCGTGCTGGCAATGAACTTCTGATCGGCCAGGCCTTGGTTGGCTTTGAATTGGCGCTCGGCCTGATCCAGCTGCGCACGGGCCGACTCCACACTGGCGCTGCGTTCGGCGATGCGGTAGCGCAGTTCTTCCAGGTCGACCTGCCCGAGAGCCTGACCGGCCCGCACCCGGCTGCCCTCGGCCACGGCCAGGCTCAGCAAGGTGCCGCTGGACTTGGCACGAACCACGGCCGTGTTGGGCGCGACCAGGGGGCCGGAGAATTCGATCTGAGCCGGCATGCTGGTCATGGTGGGCTTGACCACCTCGCGGGGCACAAACTCCAGGGTCAGCTTGGCGGGGCCCTCCTCGCCCGGCTTCTTGGCGGCGTCAGCGCCTTTGCTCGCCCACACCGTCACGCCCGCGCCACCGGCCAAAAGCACTGCAGCGATGCCACCAATCAGCCATTGTTTGCGCATGGAGTCCCCCATTCATCTGTCAAAACCATAAAGTGGCCGCAGTGTAGGAAGACGATGGGCCTGGGGCTGGCCACTTGCGACGAAACGCAGAAAGCCGGGATCGATCTGCGCGGGATTGCGATCACCGGACCGCCGCCGCCATCAGAATGCCGCCTTCAGGGCGCCGGTGACTGCCGTTCGCAGACCAGACTGCGCCAGGCGCACCCGGCACCAGCCAGCGCCGACAGTGCCGCCGCCCAGAACACGGCCGGGAAGCCATGGTGGGCCACCAACCAGGCGCCGCCCAGGCTGCCCAGCACGCCCGACAACCCATAGCCCAGCACCGAATACAGCGCCTGGCCGCGGCCGCGCAAGCGGCCCGGGAAGTAGCGCGTGATCAAGGCGATGCAGGCCGTGTGCTGGGCTGCGAAGGTGACGGCATGGGCACATTGGGCCAGCAGCAGCAAGCCCAGGCTGGCCCCGAAGGCCGCTGTCATGCCGAAGCGCAGCGCCGCCAGCAGCGCCGCCGCCAGCAGCCAGTGGTGCAAGGTGGCCCGCTCCAAGAGGCGGCCCGAAAAGGCGAACCAGAAGATCTCCACCACCACCGAGATCGCCCACAGGCCACCGATCACTGGCTTGCTATAGCCCAGGGCATCGAGATAGAGGCTGAAAAAGGCGTACAGCGCCGAATGCGCCAGCACGGTCAGGAAGACGCCCAGAAAGAACCAGCGCACCTCGGCACGGGCAAACACGGCCAGCACCGAGTCGCCGCCCTCGGTCGCCGCGGCTGCGCTGCGTGCGGCCGAGCTGGGCCGCGCCTGCAAAGGCATGCGCCAGGCCATCAGCACCACCAGGGCCAGCAAGGCAAAGGTGGTCAGGGCAAACCAGCGCATGCCGAAATGCTCGTACCACCAGCCGGCCAGCACCACGGTGGCCAGAAAACCGATCGAGCCCCACATGCGAACACGCCCATAACGGCGCGTGTCCATGCCGCCGTCGGCCGTGCTCAGGTGGCTGGCCACCACGGTCTCAGTCAAGGGCACGATGGCCGCATTGAAGCTGAACATCAGGAAAGTGGCGATCACCAGCGTCGCCAAACTCGGCGGCAGCAGGAAGCCGGCGCCGGCGATGCAGCTGGCCAAGGCCGTCCAGCGGATGATCTGCACCCGCTGGCCGGTGCGATCGGCCAACGCGCCCCAGGCGTAGGGCGCGAACAAGCGCGTCCAGCTGGACAGGGACACCAGCAATCCGATGGCAAAGACCGGCAGGCCCAGCTCCTTGTACCAGAGCGGGGCGTAGGGATTGAAGCCGCCGATGGCGGCGAAGTAGGCGCAAGACAGGGCCGCGCTGGCGGCCAAGGTGCGGGCCGAAGCGCCGCCGCGCGGCAGACCGAAGCTGCCGGAGCCGCTGAGCGGCTCGGTCATTCAGGCAATCCGTCAGCGCCCGCAGCGGCTTCGGGGCGCGCACCGGGAATCGGCGCCAGCGGCAGCGCCACATCGCCGCATTGCGCACGGTGGCGCAGTACATGGTCCATCAACACCAGGGCCAGCATGGCCTCGGCGATCGGCGTGGCGCGGATGCCCACGCAAGGGTCGTGGCGGCCAAAGGTTTCGACCACGGCCGGCTCGCCGGCGCGGTTGATCGAAGCCTTGGGGCTGCGAATCGAGCTGGTCGGCTTGATGGCGATGGAGGCGACGATGTCCTGACCGGTCGAAATGCCGCCCAACATGCCGCCGGCGTTGTTGCTGGCAAAGCCGAGCGGGGTCAGCTCATCGCCATGTTCGCTGCCGCGCTGGGCGACGACACCGAAGCCGGCACCAATCTCCACACCCTTGACCGCGTTGATGCCCATCAGAGCGTAGGCAATGTCGGCATCGAGCTTGTCGAACAGGGGCTCGCCCAGACCCACCGGCACGCCAATGGCCTCGACGCGGATGCGCGCGCCGACCGAATCGCCGGATTTGCGCAGCGCATCCATGTACGACTCCAACTCGGCGATCTTGCTGGCATTGGCGGCGAAGAAAGGGTTGTCGCCCACATGCTGCCAGCCCTCGAAAGGGATCTCGATCTCGCCCAGCTGGGTCATGCAGCCACGGAATTCCGTGCCGAATTTCTCTTTCAGCCATTTGCGCGCCACGGCGCCCGCGCCAACCATGGGCGCGGTCAAACGAGCCGAGGAGCGGCCGCCGCCGCGCGGGTCGCGCAGGCCGTACTTGCGGTAGTAGCTGTAATCGGCATGGCCAGGACGGAAGCTGTCCAGGATATTGCCGTAGTCCTTGCTGCGCTGGTCGGTGTTCTTGATCAGCAGGCAGATGGGGGTGCCGGTGGTGAAGCCCTCATAGACGCCGGAGAGGATCTCGACGGCATCGGGCTCGTTGCGCTGGGTCACATGGCGGCTGGTGCCGGGGCGGCGGCGGTCCAGTTCAGGCTGAATGTCGGCCTCGCTGAGGGCCAGGCCCGGGGGGCAGCCGTCGATCACGCAACCAATGGCCGGGCCATGGCTCTCGCCAAAATTCGTGACCCGGAACAATTCGCCGAAAGTGCTGCCTGACATGGGAATCCTGTGCTGCCTGAAGCGCAGGATTCTACGGGCAGGCCGAGTGAAGCCCGGCCTGCCCGTCCGCTCACATCACCTTCACGGTGTGACGGTGGCCTTCACCGTCAGGCCGCTGTAGGCGGCATAGGCCTGCACGCCGACGATGTAGGTGGCCGCCGTCGGCGCTGTGATGGCGCAGCTCTCGTTGCTGGTCGAGCCATCGCTCTTGCAGGCATAGCTGCTGGTGCTGGGCTTGGCCGTCTTTTGCACAAAGAGGTCGGCATCGCCGTTGCCGCCTTGCAGCGTGACGGTCAGCTTGGACGCAGCGCTGGGCAGGGTGATGGCGTAATAGGTCCAGCTGCCGGTGGCCGCGCTCTGGTTGGCCACAGGCACGCCGCTGCTCAGAGGGGTGGGCGGGGTGTCCGGCACGCCGCCGGTCAGGCTGCCCTTGAGCGCGTAATAGCCCACCGAGGAATAGTTCGAAAAGCCGTTCTGCGGCGTGCCCTCAGCACCACCTTGAATCTTGATCTGGTAGCTACCCGCCGCCAGAGCCAGGTTCTTAAACTCGGCCGAGCGGTTCACCGACAGATTGCTGCGTGCCACCTGCTGGCCGCTGCCGTTGAGGATGACCGCATCGACATCGAGCATGCGCAGGTACTCGATGGGATCGACACGCAGATTCAGCGTGCCGGCGCTGGCGACATTGAAGCTGAAGACATCGCTGTCGCTGTTGCGCTCGATCTGCCCCCAGTTGTCCAGCGGGTTGATCTCGCCGCCAGCGCGCAATTGCAAAGGCTTGCCACTGGCGTTGTCGTCGGCCGCATAGGGCACCGACTCATTGACCGTCATGATGCGGAAATCGTCTTCCTGATTGTTGGCCGTGCTGTACTCGCCACGGCTCCAGGTGAAGAGCTGGTTGGCCCAGGAGCCGCCCATCCAGTAATTGCCCATGATGGGCCCCCACTGGTAGGCGGCGATGCCCTCGAAGTACTCGCCGCCGCTGCCGCCGCCGTCATGCGCCATGCCCATCTGGTGCCCCACCTCGTGGGCGCCGGTCATGCCGATGCCATAGCCATAGTCAAAACCGGCCGAGGGGTTGCGGTACAGAGTGCCAGCCGAAGTGGTGCCGAAGGAGCGCAGCGGCGCAAACGAGCGGCCGTCCTGGTTGACGAAGTTGATGATGCCGGTGCGCAAGGTGTTGGCCGTGCGCGCCGCATCATAGACCGCACGGTTGGTCGTCACGTTCATGTTCAGCATGCTGTACTGGTCGGCCACTGACTGCCAGGCCCGGTACATCTGCTCCTTGCTGACGCCATTGAGCGGCGTGCTGCCACTCATCACCGCCGTGGTGTTGAGATAGAAGACCCAGGGGCTGCCCGGCTTGCTCTCCAGCTTGGTCAGATCCTGGTTGGCGTAGGGGCCGATGTGCGGCGCCTGACGCAAGGCCATGGGGCTGTAGACCGGCGCGGCCACGGCCAATGCGGTGCGATTCTGGGCGCGGTCGTAGTCGCGTTGGAAGCTCTCCTCGAAATCGGGAAAGACCTGGGTGTACGGCACCTCGCGGACCGTCACCTGCCCCTTGGCCCCGTCCACAGCGCCGGTGCTGAACTCGAAGGCCAGGCGTTTGTCATGCAAGGCCAGGTAGCCCGTCAGGCTCTTGGCGCTGCCTTTGAGGAAGAACACCGAGTTGCTGTTGCCCAGCGCATGGCCGGAGATGGACACCAGGCCGTTCTTGTCGAAGAAATCCTGGATCTGCACGGCCAGCGACTCGCTGCCCAGGGTGCGGAAGAAGGGGCCGCTCGCGCCGCGGTGCTGCTGGCGCAGGGCCTCGATCAATTGCTCGCCACTGCCGAGGTTCAGCACGGTTGCGCTGCGGTCTTGTGCGAGGGCGGAGCTGCTGAGGGCGCTCAAGGCCAGCAAGGTGGCCAGGGGCAGGAACGACTTGGCGTGCATGGGAAATCTCCAGATGGGTGAGGTCGACGCGACCGGGCAGCGCAGTGTCCGCAGCCCCGCCTCGCCTGACCATATGAACATCTGACAGATAGACCCTGAGCCTGAGCGGGCCAGGCCCCATGCGCACCGCTGAAAAGAAAGGTTTGCATGAACTCAGCTTTCGATCCACGCAGCAAGTCTTCGTGATTGCCGGCCCCGTCAACGAGGCGCGCGCATCATCCGCCGAGCGCATGCTCAGCCACCGCGGCGCTCGGGCTGGCTGAGGTTGAAAAACCAGGCCAGCATGTCGCACGGCGGGTTCACAGAAATCGACTTGAGCAGCGGTCCGACCATGACGTGGTGGTAGGCGCCGAGGGAGATGATATGGAGCCGGATTTCCTCGCGGCTCATCATTCCCGCATCACCGTTGGTGCAAGGAAACGCCACCCGCTCGGCCAGCCCCCCCCGGGACAAAGATCCACAACATAACGCTCAAACCAGGCGCTCACTTCGGCGCATAGGGGCCGAGGGCTGCGCAGCACGGCCCAGCCACGAACCGTCGCGCCGGCTTGCGAAGCGGCGAATCAGGCTGGCAAGCCACCCCAAAAAAAAGAGAAGCTGGCCGAATCGCCAGCTTCTCCGTTTCGTCCGACGTACTCGCCGAAAGCCTGTGTCGCCGATTCAAACCCGACCTGCGGGCCCGGCCAACTGCACTCGTGGCCGGATCAGAATTTCGACTGCCCCGCCTCGGCCGGGTTGTCTTCCAGCGGCCAGTCGCGGATGTAGGCCTTGAGCATGCGGTTCTCAAAATCCTGCCCGTCGACCACGGCCTTGGCCACGTCATAGAACGAGATCACGCCCATCAAGGTGCGGCCGTTGAGCACGGGCATGTAGCGGGCGTGTCGGCCCAGCATCATGCGGCGGACTTCGTCAATTTCGGTCTCGGGCGTGCAGGTCAGCGGATGGTCGTCCATGACGCTGCGAACCAGGGAGGTTCCGACCGTGCCGCCATTGCGCACGATGGCCGCGATCACCTCGCGGAAGGTCAGCATGCCGACCAGATCACCATGCTCCATCACCACCAGGGAGCCGATGTCGCGTTCGGCCATGGCGGTCACGGCCACGGCCAGCAATTCGTCGGGCGTGACGGTGAACAGCGTGCCGCCCTTGACGCGCAAAATGTCGACGACTTTCATGATCAGCTTTCTCCTCGTTGTCACTACCTGCCACTGCCTACCACGACCTACCACGCTGCCGGCAAGACCCGGCACCATGCGCCGCAGGATGCTTGGGAACATAGCACACAATCCGCGCATTCAACATCACGAAAGTCCATATGTCCGGTTACAGCGACCCTGGCTTTGACACCCTGGCCTTGCATGCCGGCGCCGCCCCCGATCCCGCCACCGGCGCGCGCGTCACCCCCCTGCATCTGAGCACCTCCTTTGTGTTCGAGACCAGCGAGCACGCCGCCTCGCTCTTCAATATGGAGCGCGCCGGCCATGTCTACAGCCGCATCTCCAACCCGACCACGGCCGTGTTCGAAGAGCGCATGGCCGCGCTGGAAGGCGGGGTCGGTGCCATCGCCACGGCCAGCGGGCAAGCGGCCCTGCATCTGGCCATCGCCACCATCGCCGCGGCCGGCTCGCACATCGTCGCCTCCAGCGCGCTCTACGGCGGCTCGCACAATCTGCTGCACTACACCCTGGCCCGCTTCGGCATCAGCACCACCTTTGTGAAGCCGGGCGATCTGGACGGATGGCGCGCCGCCATCCGGCCCGAGACCAAGCTGCTGTTCGGCGAGACCCTGGGCAACCCGGGCATGGACGTGCTGGACATCCCGGCCGTCGCGGCCATCGCCCACGAGGCCGGCCTGCCGCTGCTGGTGGACGCGACCCTGAGCACGCCCTATCTGCAGCGGCCCATCGCCCAGGGCGCCGACCTGGTCATGCACTCGGCCACCAAATTCCTGTCCGGCCACGGCACTGTGGTCGGTGGCGTGCTGATCGACAGCGGCCGCTTCGACTGGCTGGCCGCGTTTGATCGCAGCGGTGGCCGCCGCTTTGCGGAGCTCTGCGAGCCCTATGCCGGCTTCCACGGCATGGTGTTCAGCGAGGAGAGCAGCACCGGCGCCTTCCTGCTGCGCGCACGCCGCGAGGGTCTGCGCGACTTCGGCGCCTGCATGAGCCCGCACACCGCCTGGCTGATCCTGCAAGGCATCGAGACCCTGTCCCTGCGCATGGAACGCCATGTGCAGAACGCCAGTCGCATTGCAGAGTTACTGGCCACCCAACCCCAGGTCAGCCGCGTCGGCTACCCCGGCCTGGCCAGCCACGCCGACCATGGCCTGGCCCAGCAGCTGCTGCCGCGCGGCTGCGGCTCGGTCTTCAGCTTCGATCTGCAAGGCAGCCGCGAGCAAGGCCGGCGCTTCATCGAGGCGCTCAAGATCTTCTCCCACCTGGCCAATGTCGGCGACTGCCGCTCGCTGGTGATCCACCCGGCCAGCACCACCCATTTCCGCATGGACGATGCGGCCCTGGCCCAGGCCGGCATCACGCCCGGCACCATCCGCCTGTCCATCGGCCTGGAAGACGCCGAGGATTTGATCGCCGACTTGAAGCGCGCGCTCAAGATCGCCGCCCGCTGAAGCGAAGCCACCGAGACCCACACCATGCTCTTCAACGTCCACGAACAACCGACCTACGCCTACACCGGCGGCAAGCCCTTTGACCCCGCCCTGCCCTGCGTGGTCTTCATCCACGGTGCCCTCAACGACCACAGCGTCTGGACCCTGCTGGCGCGCTGGTGCGCCCACCATGGCCATGCAGTGCTGGCCGTCGACCTGCCCGGCCATGGCCGCAACCGCGCGCAAGCGCCGCTGGCCGATGTGCCGGCCATGGCCGATTGGTTGCTGGCCTTGATGCAGTCCGCGGGCTTGAGCCACCCCGCCGCACTGGTCGGGCACAGCATGGGCTCGTTGATCGCGCTCGAGGCCGCCGCGCGCTCGCCCGAGCAGGTCAGCCGTCTGGTGCTGGTGGGCACGGCCTACCCGATGAAGGTCTCGCCCGCCCTGCTGGAAACCGCCCGCACCGCGCCCGAGCAAGCCATTGCCATGGTCAACACTTTCTCTTTCGCCAGCTGGGCCAGCAAGCCCGGCTACCCGGGCCCCGGCAGCTGGCTGCAAGGGGCCGAGCTGGCGCTCAAAAGCCGAATCCAGAACGGGCAGACAGCAATCAATTTGTTCGAGCACGACTTCCGGGTCTGCGACAGCTATGCCGGCGGCTTGGAGGCTGCGGCCCGGGTGCGCTGCCCGGCGCATTTCATCCTCGGCGAACAGGACCAGATGACGGCGCCCAAGCAGGCACAAGCCCTGATCGAGGCCCTGAAAGCCCAGGTGCCCACCGCCGTGCACACACTGCCGGCCGGCCATTCGATGATGGCAGAGGCGCCCGACGCGATGCTGGCGGCCCTGCGCCAGGCGCTGCGCTAAAGCCGCTGCTCAGCCGCGCTGGATCATGCCGTCCACCACCAGGATGGTGCGGTCGCAGCGCTGGGCCAGCTCGGGGTTGTGGGTCACGAAGAGCACGGCCGTGCCCTGCTCGCGGTTGACCCGGCGCAGCAGCTCGAACACCGCATCGGCGCTCTTGGTGTCAAGGTTGCCGGTCGGTTCGTCGGCCAGCAGCAAGGCCGGCTTCATGGCCAGGGCTCGGGCCACGGCCACGCGCTGCTGCTGGCCGCCGCTGAGCTTGTTGGCCAGGTTGTCGCGCCAGGGCGTGAGCCCCACCTGATCGATCAGCTCGGCCGCCCTCGCCGCCATGGCCGCATCGGGCCGGCCCTTGGCGCCGAGCAGAGGCAGCATCACGTTCTCCAGCGCGGTGAAGGCGCTGATCAGGTGGTGGTACTGGAACACAAAGCCGATGTTGTGGCCGCGCAGCCGGGTCAGCGCATGGTCGTCCAGGCCCACGGTGTTCTCGCCGCAGATGCTCAGCTCGCCACTGCTGGGCCGGTCCAACAGGCCAACGATATTGAGCAGCGTGCTCTTGCCCGAGCCGCTGGGGCCCATGACGGCGCAAAACTCACCGCGGTTCAAGTCCAGGTCAATGCCGTGCAAAACCTCGCTGGCGAATGGCGTGCCGGGGTTGAAGACCTTGCGCACCCCGCGCATGGTCACCACAGCGCTGCGATCGGCGCCCTCAGCCACGGATGGCCACCACGGGGTCAAGTCTTGCCGCACGCAGGGCCGGCGCAAACGCTGACAGCAAACCGGTGATGCTGGCCAAAAGCAAGGCCAGGGCAAACAGCTGCGGGTCCAGGCTGAGCGCGAACAGCGGCGTGCCGTCGGCATTGCGCGCAAAGCGCTGCCAGGCCAGCAAGGCCGCTGCGCCGATGGCGCAACCGATCAGCGCGCCACCTAGACCCAGCAGGCCCCCTTGCAGCAAGAAGACACGCAGGATCTGCCCACGCGAAATGCCCATGGCCCGCAAGATGCCAATCTCGCGCGACTTCTGCACCACCACGACCACCAGCACGCTGGCAATGCCGAAGGCGACCGAAAGGCCGACGAAAAAGCGGATGGCTGTGTTGGCTGTCGACTGGGCGCTGACGGCCGAAAAGAACTGGGCGCTGGCCTTGATCCAGCTGTCCGCCTGCACGCCGGTTTCCGCGGCGATGCGCTGAGCCAGGCGCTCGGCGGCATAGACATCTTCGACCGTCACATCGAGGCTGCTGACGCCGCCGGGCAGGCCCAGCAGGCTTTGCGCCGTGCGCAGCGGCACAAAAGTGCTGCGCTGGTTGGCGCCCTTGTTGCCGAGGTCGAAGATGCCGGCGATCTTGAAAGTGCTGAGGCTGGGTGCGGCGCCCGGATTGGCAGCATTGCTGGTGCTCAGGCGCAGCTTGTCGCCGACATCGAGGCCCAGGTCGGCGGCCAGCTCACTGCCAATCAAGATGTCGCCGCTGCCCAGCTGGGCCGTACCACGCAGTATCTTGTCGCTGAGATCGACGATGCGGTAGTAGAGCGCCGGCTCGATACCGGTGATGGACACCGCACGGCTGGCACTGCCGCGCAGCACCAGGGCCGAGCCGCTGACCTGAGGACTGACCACCCGCACGCCCGGCATGGCCTGCACCTGCCGAGCCACAGCCTGCCACTGGTCGATGGACTTGAGGCGCTGCAGCGGCGGCTGGACGATGGCGCCGACCACGGCGCCGGGCTGGCCGTCGGGGCCAAGCTCGCGCTCACCGCGCAGCTCGCGCGTGAATTGCTGCGGCGGCAGCAGCTGGATGTGAGCCTGGGCCGAGAGCACGCGGCGGATGAAATTGCCCTGCAAACCGGCCAGCAAGGCCGACATGAAGACGATCACGCCCACACCGATGGCCACGCCGGTCATGATGAACAGGGTCTGCAGCCGCCCTTCGCGCAGAAAGCGCAGGGCGACGATCCACTCAAAGGGCTGCCAGGACTTGAGCATGGTCAGAGGGCTCGCCCGGCTTCAGCGGCTGGCGGGCGAGGACGCAGCTGCTGTCGGGCTAGCCAACACCGGCCGCACCCGTTCACCGGCATTCAGGCCGGCTGAATCGGCGGCCGCGGCTTGCAGCACCACATCGCCCTCGGCCAAGCCTTCGAGCACCTCGACCCAGCCACCGCTTCGCAGGCCCAGCCGGAGCTCCCGGCGCTGCAAGCCCTCGCGGGCATCGACGCGCCAGACCCAGGGCTTCTGCCCCGGCGCTTCATGCAGCTGCGCCAGACCCAGCAGCAAGGCCCGCTGACGCCGGCCCACCTCAACGTCGGCCGAGACCGTCATGTCCTGGCGCAGATAGGCCGGCGGCGCATCGACCGCCAGGCGCACCTCGACCGCGCCGGTCTGGGCATTGACCCCCGGGTTGATGTAGGCCACGCGCGCGGCGAAACGCTGCTCGGGGTAAGCGTCGGCCGAGGCCAGGGCCGGCTGGCCCAGCTGCAGCAGGCGCAGGTTCTTCTCGTCGATGGACAGCACCAGCTCGGTCCGCCCCTGGGGCGAGAGCGTCATCAGCAAACGGCCGGCCTGCACCACATCACCGACCTCGACATTGCGCGCAATCAGGGTGCCGGCCACCGGCGCCTGGATGCGGGTGTAGCGGGCCCGCGCCCGAGCCAGATCGGCGGCGGCCTCAGCCTGGCTGAGGGCTGCGCGGGCCAGGGCCAGCTCGCTGCCGGCCGGCTGCAGGCTGCGGGTCTGCGCCTGGTTGGCGCGGGCCTGGGCTTCGGCCAGGCTCAGGCTCTTGCGCGCCTCATCCAGGGCCGCCGCGCCGATGAAACCTTGTTGATGGAGCTGCTCACTGCGCTGCAGCTGGGCACGCGCCAGATCGAGCGTGGCTTGCGCCTGGCGCAGCTGCTGCTCGCTGACCGGCAGCTGCACCTCGCCCAGGCGGCGCAGGTTCAGCTGCGCCTGCTGCAAGGCCGCCTCTGCTTGGCGCTGCGCGGCGCTGAGTTCGCTGGCCTCCAGCGCCACCAGCAGCTGGCCCTGCGCCACCGTCTGCCCCTGCGCCACCGGCACCTCGCTGACCGTGCCGGTGATCTGCGCCGCCAGGTCCACCCGGTGCGGCGCCTCCACCCGGGCACTGGCCACCACGGTCTGCACAAAATCGCGCCGCTGCACCTGCTCGGCCGGCACGGCCTTGCCGCGCTGGCTTTGCCACAAGCCCCAGGCTGCAGCGATCAGAAGAACGCCGACGCCCCACAAGAGCCAGCGAGGCAAGGTTCGGCGCTGCGGCGCAGCCGGAGTTGAGGCAATCGGTGTGTCCATGGCGTGCGTCAACTCACGCTCAGTTGCGGTAGGCCAGGCCCAGGCTCCAGCTGTAGGAGCTCGGCTTCTGGTTGAGTGGGCTGTCGGCGGCCGAGCCCAGCAAGCGACCCACGCCAAGACTGCTGAAGCACACCCAGTGCTTGCTGACCGAGCGGGTGTAGCTCAAGCCCAAGCCCGCATCGCGAAGGCCGGAACCCGGCGCGTAGCTGCGCCCCAGGCGCTCTGCCGCCGGACCTTCGGGCACGCCGAAATAACTCTGCATGTAGCGGCCATTACCTCCCGAAACGCCCAGGCCCACGTTCAATTCTCCCCCGGCCGAACGGAAGAGCTGCTTGCGCAGATCGGCGTTCCAGACCAGGCCGCCATCCCGGCCGGCCAGATCCTGGCTCAAGCTGCCACCCAGCTGCCAACTCGGGGCCAAGGTGAAGCCCACGAACAGCCGACCACGCAGCGTGCGCTTGACATCGGGCAGGCCCTGGGTGCTTTCGCTGTCGCGGCTGTTGCGACCGCTGTCCACGCGCAAGCCGAAGCCCAGGTTGAAGTTCTCGTTGCGAAACAGCTCGCGGCTGGCACCGGCGCCGCCATCGACGGTTTCGCGGCCGAAACCCATTAGGCCGGAAGAGCCCGAAGTGGCGATGCGCCAGCGGCCCCAACGCACCGCCCACAGCGGCTTGATGTCACCGGCGTATTGGCGCGCACCGAAATACTCGGGGCTGTAGCGATAAGCGGCACCAATCAAGTAGCGCACATCGCTTGATACCGCAGCTTCCAAAGGGGTTTGGGCAAGGCTGAGACCCGGCAGGCCGGCGGCGACCAGCAGCAGCATCTTGGCCCAGGCCAAGGCGGGCGGCGCAGGCCGCGGGCCATGACAAGTCGTATGTTCAGAAACCTGAGAGATGGAGTTCAGCAGCATCAGCGCAGCTTAGCAGCGCTGCGCGGCATTTGTCCGTGCGCTGCGGCTCAGCCGATGCAGATCAAGCCATGCCCATGCGCTGGGCTCAGAGGCCCAGGATAGGCCGCAGCTGGGTCAGCATGTCGGTGGCCATGGCCCGCAAGTCGTACTCCAGCTTCCAGCCCCAGTCGGCCACGGCGGCGCTGTCGTCGATGCGTTGCGGCCAGCTGGCGGCGATGGCCTGGCGGAAGTCCGGCGCGTAATCGATCTGGAAACCAGGCACCTGGCGGGCGATCTCGGCGGCGATCTCGGCCGGGGTGAAGCTGACGCCGGCCAGGTTGTAGCTGCCGCGCTGCTTGATGGCCTCGGCCGGCGCTTCCATCAGCTCGATGGTGGCGCGCAAGGCGTCGGGCATGTACATCATGGGCAAGGCCTGACCCTCTTCCAGGAAGCAGGTGTAGCGGCCGGTCTTGAGCGCCGAGTGGAAGATGTCCACGGCGTAGTCGGTGGTGCCGCCGCCCGGGGGCGTCTTGTAGCTGATCAGGCCGGGGTAGCGCAGGCTGCGCACGTCGACACCATGCTTCTCAAAGTACCACTGGCACCAGCGCTCGCCGGCCAGCTTGGAGATGCCATAGACCGTGGTCGGGTCCATGACCGTGGTCTGGGGCGTGTCCAGGGCCGGGGTGTTGGGGCCGAAGGCGGCGATGGAACTGGGCCAGAAGATGCGGTCCAGCTTCTGGGTGCGGGCCAGCTCCAGCACATTGAGCAGGCCCTTCATATTCAGGTCCCAGGCCCACATCGGGTGCTTCTCGCCGGTGGCGGACAGCGCGGCCGCCAGCAGATAGATCTGGGTGATGCTGTGGCGCTTGACGACGGCGGCGATGGCCGCCGCGTCGGTGGCGTCCAGCATCTCGTGCGTCAGGGCGGGCACGCGGCCTTCAGGCGCCAGGTCGCTGGTGATGACGTTGTCGTTGCCGTGGCGCAGGGCCAGGGCCTGGGCCAGCTCGGTGCCGATCTGGCCGTTGGCGCCGATGATGAGGATCTTGGTGGTGCTCATGGGTCTGGATGCAGTTCGGAGGGGCTTGGAAAAATCAGGCCTTGATCAGGCCCAGCTCGCGGCCGGCCTGGGCAAAGGCGGCGACGGCGCGCTCCAATTGCTCACGCTCATGGCCGGCCGAGACCTGCACACGGATGCGCGCCTGGCCCTTGGGCACCACGGGGAAGAAGAAACCAACGGCATAGACGCCCAGCTCGAGGATGCGGGCACTGAGCTTTTGCGCCATGACCGCGTCGTAGACCATGATGGGCACGATGGGGTGGGTGCCGGGCTTGATCTCGAAACCGGCGGCCTGGATGGCCTCGCGGAAGTAGGCGGTGTTGGCCTCCAGCTTGTCGCGCAGGGCGGTGGAGGCTTCCAGCAGATCCAGCACGGCGATGGACGCGCCGACGATGCTGGGCGCCACGGTGTTGGAGAAAAGATAAGGGCGCGAGCGCTGGCGCAGCAGTTCGATGACTTCCTTGCGGCCCGATGTGAAGCCGCCCGAGGCGCCGCCCAGGGCCTTGCCCAGGGTGCCGGTGATGATGTCGATCTTGCCGAACACACCGCGGTATTCATGCGTGCCGCGGCCGGTCTGGCCCAGGAAGCCGCTGGCATGGCATTCGTCGATGCCCAGCAGCGCGCCGTACTGGTCGCACAGGGCACGGATCTTGTCCAGCTGGGCGATGGTGCCGTCCATGGAGAACACGCCGTCGGTGAAGACCAGGGTGTGGCGGGCGCCGGCGGCCTTGGCCGCTTCCAGCTGGGCTTGCAGATCGGCCAGATCGTTGTGCTTGTAGCGGAAGCGTTTGGCCTTGCACAGGCGGATGCCGTCGATGATGGAAGCGTGGTTCAGCTCGTCGCTGATGATGGCGTCTTGCTCGCCGAGCAGAGGCTCGAACAAGCCGCCGTTGGCATCAAAGGCCGCTGCGTAGAGGATGGTGTCTTCGGTGCCCAGGAACTTGGCCAGACGCTGTTCCAGGGTCTTGTGCAGGTCTTGCGTGCCGCAGATGAAGCGCACCGAAGACAGGCCGTAGCCGTGGCTGCGCAGGGCTTCATGCGCGGCTTCGATCACAGCAGGGTGCGAGGACAGGCCCAGGTAGTTGTTGGCGCAGAGGTTGATGACTTCGCGGCCATCGTTGGTGTGCACCAGCGAGCCCTGCGGGCCGGTGATGACACGCTCGTTCTTGTAGAGGCCGGCCTCGCGGATGCCCGCCAATTCATTGCGAATGTGGGCGTAGAAGTCTTCGCTGCTGGCCATGAGGGTCTCCTGGGTGTGGCTTGAAGTTGCGCGCGGATGCTTGCCAATTTGGGCTTGGTGCACAATCCGTTAAATTGAACACAGTTCGATATATCGAACTGTCGTGCAGTATCTGGGATTTCCTTTTTGGGGTCAAGCATCATGTCCGTGCCGAGTTTGGATCATCTGGAACCACCCAAGGTCGGTGCCACCTTGCAAGCCCTGAGGCAAAGCCAGGGCTTGTCGCTGGACGAACTGTCGCGCCGCGCCGGGGTGAGTAAATCCATGCTGTCCCAGATCGAGCGCAACCAGGCCAACCCCACAGTCGCGGTCGTCTGGCGCCTGGCCAATGCGCTGCGGGTGGAGTTGTCCGAGCTGCTCGGCGGCGAACGCGCCGCGGCGCCGGCCATTGAAACCGTGGCCGCCCATGCCACACCCAGCATGAGCAGCCCCGACGGCCTGTGCCAGCTGCGCATCCTGGGCCCCATCGACCTGGCCGGGCAGTTCGAGTGGTACGAACTGACGGTGCAGCCCGGTGGCGCACTGGAATCAGCCGCCCACGAACCCGGCTCGCGCGAACACCTGAGCGTGCTCAGCGGCAGCTTGCGCGTGGAGGCTGGCGGCAGCACCCGGACTTTGAATGCAGGTGAAACTGCACGTTATGCGGTGGACGGCCCGCATGCCATTCGCCACCTCAGCGCCGCGGGCCAAGCCCAGGCCGAGCCGGCCGTGGCCTTGCTCGTCGTGCTGCACCCCTGAAGCGCGTCAGCGCGGCTCGGTGTCGAGCAGCTCGGCCAGACTGACCCGCTCCCAGCCGCTGCCCGACCAGAGCGGCGCCAGCACGGCGCTGCGCACGGCCAGTGTGGCTTGCAGCAAGGCCTGAGCGGGGGTCTGTTCGGGCAGGCACAGCAGCACCAGGCGCTGGGCGCCGGCTTCGTCGAGACGCCCCAACCAGTTCAGATCGAGCAACTGATCGAGCACCGGCTCCAGCTGCAGCGGGTCCACGCGCAGGCGGCGCGCCAAGCTCAAACTCGTCAGCCCACCCTCACCGCGCGCCTGGCTGTCGCGCAACTCGCGCAGCACACACAGACACAGCTCCAGCGCCAGGCCCGGCGCTTCCGGCCGGCGCAGCATGCCGCTGCCCAGGCTCGGCGCATTGGCCGCCAGCAAGGCCCCCAGCAGCACGATCACCCAGCCCAGATACAGCCAGACCAGAAAGATCGGCACCGTGGCGAATGCGCCATAGAGCGTGGAAAACGTCGGCACCTGTTTGAGATACCAGGCCAGACCGGCCTTGGCCAGAATGAAGCCGACGGTGACGAAGACGCCGCCGAGCAAGGCATGGCGCCAGCGCACATCGGTGTTGGGCACGTAATGAAACAGCGCAGCCATACCGAAGGACAGGAACAGGAACTGCACCATGCTGAAGAGCAGGGACAGGGACACCGGCATGGTGCTGACCAGCTCATGGCCGGTGGTGATGGCATAGCTGGTCAGGGCCAGGCTGCCGCCGAGCAAGAGCGGGCCGAGCGTGACCGCGGCCCAGTAGACCAGCACGCGCTGGGCAATCGGCCGCGGTCGCTGGACGCGCCAGATCTGGTTCAAGGTGCGATCGATGGTCAGCATCAGGGCCAGGGCCGAGAGTCCCAGGGCGATCAGGCCGACGGCGCCGAGCCGGCTGGCCTTGGAGGCAAACTGGGTCAGAGCAGCAAGCACCGGGCGGGCGATGCTGTCCGGAATCAAGCTCTTCAGAAAGTACTTCTCCAGCGCCACCTGGAAGGAAGCGAACATGGGAAAGGCGGTGAACAAGGCCAGCATCACCGTCAGCAGCGGCACCAGGGAAATCAGGGTGGTGAAGGTCAAACTGCCGGCGGTCAGGCCGAGGCGGCCCTCGCGAAAACGCTCGCGCAGGCTGCGCACGGTCAGTCGCCAGGGCCAGTTTTGCAGGGAGATCAGGAACTGGTCGAGGGTCGGCCTCTGGACCAGGGGGTCGGAGCTGGGATTTCGCATGCTGGCTATGATGCCAGCATGTCCCTGCCCCCCTCCTCTCAGGCAAGCGCGAACCCTGCGCCAACGCCCCTTGCCTCGCACCCCGCCCCCCTGAGCCCGGCCGAACAGCGCCGGGCCGAAAGAGCAGCGAAAGCGGCCGCACGCGCCGCCAAGGCAGCCGCCCGCGCTGCGGCTCGCGAAGCCCCGCCACCGCCGCCTACCGCCCGCACCCAAGCGAGCCGGGATGAAGCGCTGTCGCGCAATCTCGCCCTGGGCGGCCTGATCGCCCTCTTCCTGCTGTGTCTGAGCTGGGAGTTGTGGCTGGCCCCGACCGGCCGCGGCACCTTGGCCATCAAGGCCCTGCCCTTGCTGCTGCCCATGGTGGGCTTGTGGCGCTACCGCCTCTACACCTTCCGCTGGCTCAGCCTGATGGTCTGGCTGTATTTCGCCGAAGGCGCCGTGCGCGCCACCAGCGAAAGCGGCCCGGCCATGTGGCTGGCCACGGCCGAGGTGCTGCTCAGCGTGCTGATCTTTGTGGCCTGCGCGCTGCAAGTGCGCCAGCGCCTGGCGGCCGCCAAGGCGGAACGCGGTTAAGGGCGGCTGAACAAGCTGCGGTACAGCCATGAGCTCGCCCTTGCCTCACGACGAGTTGCTGAACGCCTTGCAGCAGTTGCTGGGCGATGTCGGCCTCTTGCGCGACGGTGATCTGTCCGCCTACGAGCAAGACTGGCGCCGCCGCTATGCCGGCCGCGCCCTGGCCGTGGCGCGGCCGAGCAGCACCGAGCAGGTCGCTGGCGTGGTCAAGCTGTGCGCGGCACATGGCGTGAGCCTGGTTCCGCAAGGCGGCAACACCGGCCTGGTCGGCGGCTCCACGCCCGACGCCAGCGGCACACAAATCGTTCTGAGCCTGAGCCGAATGAACCGCGTGCGCAGCCTCGACGCTGCCAACCTCACCCTGACCGTGGAGGCCGGCGCCGTCCTGCAATCCGTGCAAGCGGCCGCGGCAGCGCAGGAGCTGCTCTTCCCCTTGAGCCTGGCAGCCGAAGGCAGCTGCAGCATCGGCGGCAACCTCGCCAGCAATGCCGGGGGCACGCAGGTCCTGCGTTATGGCAACGCCCGCGAACTCTGCCTGGGCCTGGAAGTGGTGACGGCCCAGGGCGAGATCTGGGACGGCCTCTCGGGCCTGCGCAAGGACAACACCGGCTACGACTTGCGCGATCTCTTCATTGGCAGCGAGGGCACGCTGGGCATCATCACGGCGGCCACGCTCAAGCTCTTCCCCAAGCCGGTGGCGCAGATGACCGCCCTGGCTGCCTGCGAGAGCCTGGATCAGGCCGTGCAGCTGCTGAGCCTGGCGCGGGCCCGCGCGGGCTCGGGCCTGACCGGCTTTGAAGTGATGAACCAGTTCTCGCTGGACCTGGTGCGCCAGCATTTCCCCCAGCTGCAGCAGCCCCTGGCGCCCTGCCCCTGGACGGTGCTGCTGGAAATTTCGGACAGTGAGAGCGAGGCCCATGCGCGCGGGCTGTTCGAAGGCTTGCTGGAGGCCGCCCTGGAAGGCGAGTTGATCAGCGACGCGGCCGTGGCCGAGAGCCTGCCGCAATCACGGGCGCTCTGGCACTTGCGTGAATCCATCCCCTTGGCCCAAGCCGAGGAAGGCCTGAACATCAAGCACGACATCGCCCTGTCCGTCTCGGCCATCCCGGCCTTTGTCAGCGGCACCGATGCCGCCCTGGCCCAGGCCTACCCCGGCATCCGCATGGTGGATTTCGGCCACCTGGGTGACGGCAATCTGCACTACAACGTGCAAGCGCCCGAAGGCCAGCCGGCCGCCGAGTTTCTGCGCGAGCACGAGAAGGCCATCAATGCCATCGTCTACGACGCGGTCGTCGCCCACGGCGGCTCCATCTCGGCCGAGCACGGCATTGGGCAGCTCAAGCGCGAGGAACTGGTCGCCCGCAAGAGCCCTGTCGCCATCGGCCTGATGCGCGCGATCAAGCAGGCGCTGGACCCGCAGGGGGTTTTGAATCCGGGGCGCTTGCTCTGAGCCCATCTTCACTGCTTTGCTTTCCCACCCCCCAAAGAAAAGGCCTCCACCAGGGAGGCCTTTTTCATGGTTTGAACCGGGGTCAGTTGGGCAAGCTCAATCGGCACCTTGCGGGAGGGCCGTGCCGCGACGCCCCGTCGCCAGTTGGACCAGCTTAAGAACCATGCGGAACACAAAGCGCAGCAGGGTCAACGTCAGCAAGGCCTCGACAAAGGTCATCACGAAAGCAAACAGGCCGTTCCAGCGATCCATGCGGCGACGGAACTTGGCGATCATGCGGTCGCGGGCGATCTCGATGCTGTCGTAGAAGGTCGGGATCACCAGCAGCGTCAGCAAGGTCGAGGTGATGGTGCCGCCGATGATGGCCACAGCCATGGGGCGGTAGAACTCGCTGCCCTCGCCCAGACCGATGGCCACCGGCAACATGCCGGCGATCAGGGCCAGGGTGGTCATCAGGATGGGGCGCAGGCGCTTGCGGCCGGCCATCATCAAGGCCTCTTCCCGCTCCATGCCTTCACGCTCCAGCTGGCGCGCCGCATCGAGCAAAAGGATGGCGTTCTTGGCCACCAGGCCCATCAGCATGATGACGCCGATGAAGCTCATCAGGTTCAGCGTGCTCTTGCTCATCAAGAGGGCCAGCACCACACCGATCAGGGACAGCGGCAGCGACATCATCACCGGCAGCGGCGCGGTGAAGGAGCCGAACTGCATGACCAGCACCAGATACATCAGGCCGATGCCGGAGATCAGGGCGATGCCCATTTCGGTGAAGACCACATCCTGCTCGCGCGAGTCGCCTTCCAACTCCAGGCTGTAGCCGGGCGGGAAGTTGATGGACTTGGCCAGCTTGAGCGCGTCAGCTGTGACCTCACCGGGCGAGCGCCCCTGCACATTGGCGGCCACGGCGATGGTGCGCTTGCCGTCGGCATGGTTGATTTTGGACGGCCCCTTGCCCATGGTCACGGTGGCGATCTGCTCCAGCGGCACCATGGCGTTGCTGCCGCTCACAGCAATCGGCAGGCGCTCGATATTGCCGGCGTCCACCCGGTCATTGGGGTGCAGACGCACGGCCACATCACGCGTCTCGCCGGAAGGGTCGACCCAGTCACCGACTTCCACACCAGCAAAGGCCACGCGCAGGGCCTGCGCCGCATCGTTGACCGAGATGCCCAGGGAGTTGGCAAGGCCGCGGTTCAGCTCGATCTGCAGCTCGTCCTGCGGATCCTGCTCGGACAGGCCCACATCGACCGCGCCCTTGACATTGCGCAGCTTGGCCATGAACTCGTTGGTGATGTCCAGCAGCTTGCGGGAATCGACGCCGGTGAAGCGGATCTGCACCGGCTTGCGGCCACCACCGTTGAGGTTGTCAGACACCGCATACTCGGCGCCCACCAGGCGCTTGAGCTTCTCGCGCAGCTCATTGGCCACTTCGTTGGCAGAGCGCTTGCGGTTCTTGGCCTTGCCGATGTCCACATAAATGCGGCCACCGTTGACGTTGACATTGCTATTGGTGGCGACCGTCTCGGGCATCTCGCGTGCCAGCTTGGCTGCAGCTTCCAATTTGAGTTTCGAATACTCCAGGCTGCTGCTCGCAGGTGTGCGCACTTCCACAGCCACCATGCCGTTGTCGGTCACCGGCAGGAAACTGGAACCGCCGAACTTCCAATGCAGGGCCATGGCGCCCACCAAGCTGGCCACGGCAAATGCCGCCATCCATTTGCGGTGGTGCAAGGCCCAGGCGATCACCTGGCCATAACGTTCGGTCTGATGGTCAAACCATTCATTGAAACGCACCAGGGCGCGACCGAGCGCATTCCTCGGCAGGTCCTGATGATTCGGTGGGTCGCCCCAATAGGCCGACAGCATGGGGTCGAGGGTGAAGGAGATGAACAAACTCACCATCACCGAGGCCACCACGGTCAGCGCGAACGGGCGGAACCACTCACCGGACACGCCAGGCATGAAGGCCACGGGCACGAAGACCGCCACGATGGCGAAGGTGGTGGCAGCCACGGCCAGACCGATCTCGGCCGTACCCTCCAGGGCGGCGGTGCGACGGTCGGAGCCGCGCTCCAAGTGGCGCACGATGTTCTCTCGCACCACGATGGCGTCGTCGATCAGCACCCCGATGGCCAGAGACAGGCCCAGCAAGCTCATGAAATTGAGCGTGAAGCCGCAGAGCCAGACGGCGATGAAGGCCGCGATCACCGAGGTCGGCAGCGACAGCGCCGTGATCAGGGTGGAGCGCCAAGAGTTCAGGAAGACATAGACCACGAAGATGGTCAGGCCAGCACCCAGCACCAAAGACTCGATGACGTTGTTCAGGCTGTTCTGCGCGTCTTTGCCGCCGTCCTGGGTCACTTCCAGTTTGGCGCCTTCGGGCAGGGTCTTGTTGATCTCATCGACCAGGCTGCGAATCTTGTTGGCCGTGGTGACGGTGGAGGCGTCGCGCGAACGGGTGATGGCCAGGCCCACATTGGGGTTGCCATTGCGCAGGCTCTGGCGGGTCAGCTCGCCATAACCGTCTTCGATACTCGCGACCTGGGACAGGCGCACAAGCTCGGTGCCGCGGCGCTTGACCACGATTTGCTGAAACTCGGCGGGCGACTCCAGCCGGCCGAGCAAACGGATGCTCTGGTCTTCCAGCGTACCGCGCACCTTGCCCACAGGGGCAGTGCCATTCTGGTTACGCAGCGCGGCCACCACCTCGGTGACGGAGACATTGTTCTCGCGCAGCTTCTCGGCATGGAGCAGCACGCTGAGCTCGCGCTTGAGCGCACCGTTGACGAAGACCACGGCCACGCCGGGTACGGCACGGAACTTGTCGGCCAGCTGGTCCTCGGCGATGCGCGAGATCTCGGCGTGGCTGTGTTTGCTGCTGGACAAGGCCAGCTGCATGATGGGCTCGGCGGCGGGGTCTTCCCGCTCCAGCACCGGTTCGCGGATCTCGGTCGGCAGCTTGTAGCGCACCGTGCCGATAGCGTTGCGGACCTCATCCGAGGCCTCGATCATGTTCTTGTTGAAGTTGAAGATCAGCACGATCTGGGCAAAGCCCTCGGCGGCCGTGGCGCGCACACGCTGCACGCCCGAGATGCTTTGCAGCGACTTCTCGATGCGGTTCACCACCTCGCGCTCCACCGTCTCGGGCGAGGCGCCGGGGTAGGCGATGGAGACCACCAGCACCGGCTCCTGCACATCCGGGATCTGGTTGACGCGCAGCTTTTTCAGGGCCAGCAGGCCCATGCACATCAGCGCGATGATGATGACGATCGTGGCGATCGGCTTCTTGATACTGAAATCGGAAAGAAACATGGCTTACTTCCCTGCGCTGGCTTGGGCAACGCCCGAGGCCGCTGGCGCTGCGGCCACGGCGATCTCCACCTTCTGTCCGTCCACCAGATTGGAGCCGGGGCTGCGCAAGACTTGCTCGCCGACGGCGAGGCCGCTGCGGACCACGAACTCGCCGCGTCGCGCGTCGCGATCGCCCAACTCGATGGCGACCTTCTTGAGCACGCCGCCCTTGACCCGCCAGGCATGGACCAGGTCACCCGAGCGCTGCAGCGAGGCCTCGGGCAACATCAGCGTGCTGACACTGCCGGACTCAACCCGGCCCTCGGCATAGAGCCCTGCCACCTGCGGTGCTTTGCCGGGCGCAAAGTCGACCAGCACTTCAAGCTGGCGGGTGGTGGCATTGGCGGCCGCATCGACGCGGCGCACCTTGCCGGTGAACTCGCCATTGGCGAATCCATTGACGCGGAAGTTGACCGTTTGGCCAGGCTTGAGCTCTTGCATCCGGTCGGCCGACACCAGGCCCTCGAAACGCATGCTGCGCGGGTCCATCACCTTGACCAGCTCCTTGCCGACTTGCGCGGTGTCACCGGCCGAGACCTTGCGCTCGCTGACGACGCCGTCGAAGGGCGCGCGCACCTCGGTGCGTTGCAACTGCTGGCGGGCCTGTACCAGGCGGGCCTTGGCCGCGACCAGGTCGTTCTGGGCATTGTTGCGGCGCAGTTCCGAGTCCTCCAGCGCCTGCAGCGAGCTCATGCCCTGGGCCTGCAGGGTCTTGAGCCGTTGCATCTGGCGTTCAGCCTGCTCAAAGGACTGCGCCGACACGCGCGCCGCTTCTTCGGCCGAAGCCAGGGAGTCGCGGATCGAGGTGTCATCCAGACGCACCAACAGGTCGCCACGGCGCACGCTCTCGCCGTTTTCCTTGAGCACTTGCAAGACCACGGCCGAGACTTCGGCACGCAGATCGGCGCGCTTCTCGGGCTGGATGGAGCCGGTGATGACGGGGCCGAAAGCAAAGGACGCCAAGCTCATGGTGCGCAAATCTTCTGGCGCGACCAGCAGGGAGCTGACCGCCGCACTGGCGGCCTTGCCCGGCGCAGCGGCACCTGCGGCGCCCTCGCGCTTGCCGCAGGCGGTGAGGGCCAGGGCGGCACTCAGCAGCAAACTCAGAGAAACGGAAGGGGCAAGGCGGGACGAACGCGTCATCGGATCAACTCCGGTTGGAAGGGGCGGAAATTCAGCCATGCACAGCATGGCGAGCCGGCGGGCAAAGGCCACGCAGCTTAAGTGAGCGGCGTCTTCGGGGCCAGAGGTCATGGAGCCGATTGGTGCTTCGGACTTACCCTTAAGTCCGGCGGCGCATGGGCGCAGAGCCTCAGTGCAGCGGGTCGTTCAATCCAGGGATGTCGGGCAGCGGCAAAACCGCGATGCCTTCCTCCAGCAAGGCTTCGCTCTCGGCGCGGCTGGTCTGACCGCGAATGCTGCGCGCCTCGGTTTCGCCGTAGTGGATGCGACGCGCTTCCTCGGCAAACCGAGGTCCAACGTTCTCGCTCTTGGCCGCCATCTGGCGCAGGGCTTGGAACATCTGAGCCTGCATTGCCATCTGGGCGGATGTGGGGTCAGGTCTTGCCTCGGCATCGCTGTGACTCCGATCCTGGTCTGCTTGTTCCACCAAGGTGCGGTCGCGCAGCGCAAGCTCATTCGGCCGCGTGGGTACGCCAGTACCGGCACCACGATCACGGCGCAAATGGGACACATTGAGACGTGGCGCACTGGGCAAGCGCCGCACCTCGGCATTCCCGCATACCGGGCAAGTGATCAAGCCACCGGCCTGCTGGCTTTCGAAGTCGGACGCGGAACCAAACCAGGCTTCGAAACCATGGTCACAGGCACAAGAGAGATTCAGAACAAGCATGGCCGATGGTACGCGCTGGGCAACGCCCTGCCCCGATGTCTGGTTTCAGGCCGCGCTGGCCACCCAAGGCAAGGCCCAATCGCCGGCGCGCCAGCGCTGCAACCAGAGCAGGCCGATCAAGGTCTTGGCATCGGTGATGCGGCCGTCGCGGCACATGGCGTCGAGCTCGTCCGGCGGCAGGGACAGCAACTCGATGAATTCCCCTTCATCGAGCTGGCGGGTGCCGGCACGTAGCCCACGGGCAAAGAAGATCTCGATGCCTTCGTCCGAGTAGCCGATGGCGTTGTGCAGGACTCCGGCATGGGCCCACTCACTGGCGTGATAGCCCGTCTCTTCGAGCAACTCACGCTGCGCGCAGCGCAGCGGCGCCTCGCCGGCGTCGAGCTTGCCGGCTGGGAACTCGAGCATGACCCGACCCATCGGGAAACGGAACTGGCGCTCAAGCAACAGGCGCCCATCGTCCAGCAAGGGCACGATCATCACCGCGCCGGGATGGCGGATGTACTCCCGACTGGCCTGCCCACCATCGGGCAGGCGCACGATGTCGCGCTGGATCTGCAGAAAATTGCCAGAGAAAACGCGCTCAGAGGACAGACAGTCTTCGCGCAAATGGGCGTCGTCGCCCGCGACGCCAGCCTCAGGACTCATGGCGATGGCGGCGCAGATAGCACCAGACAAAGCCGGGGAAGCCCAGAGTCACAAAGAGGCAGAAACCGGCCGCATAAAACTCCCAGCCCTGAGGCTGCCGCTGACCCAGCCGGGACTCGAGCAGGAAACCGAGCCCGAGCGTCAGCAGCGCCATCAGCACCAGCTCCAACAGGCGCCAAGCCACCGGCTTGGGATTGCGGCGAGGGCCGACCAGCAAGACACGCTTGCTGATGTAGGGCAGATTGGCGGCCAGCACGGCCGCCAGCAAGACCAGCCAGACGGCTGCGCTCTGATCCATGGAATCGAACCGCTCGGAGGGTCAGGTGGCCAAGGTCTTGACGATGGCCGTCGCGCACCAGGCCATCAGGCCGCCGGGCAACAGACCGAAGACCAGCACGGCCGCGCCGTTCAAGGACAGAACCAGGCGCACATCGGCCGGCGCAGCCAGCGGCGCGCGATCGGTGGGCTCATCGAAGAACATAACCTTGACGACGCGCAGGTAGTAGAACGCACCGATGAGGGACACCACGACAGCAGCAATGGCCAAGCCCAAGTAGAACGGAACATTGGTCGACACCAGGGCCTGCAAGACCGACAGCTTGGCGTAGAAACCTGCCGTGGGCGGCACACCGGCCAGAGAGAACATGAAGATCGCCATCACGGCCGCAAACCAAGGGCTGCGTTTGGCCAAACCAGCCAGATCCTTGATCTCTTCCGCCTCATGACCGGCACGCGACAGCAGCAAGATCATGCCGAAGCTGCCCAAGGTGGTCAGCACATAGGTCACGGCATAGAACATGGCCGAGCTGTAGGCATTGGCGGCCGACAAGGTGTTGTTGTTCACCACACCCGAGGCCAGGCCCAGCAGCATGAAGCCCATCTGTGCGATGGTCGAGTAGGCCAGCATGCGCTTCAGATTGCTCTGCGCGATGGCCGCCAGATTGCCCACCAGCAGGGACATCACGGACAGCACGATCAGCATTTGCTGCCAGTCCACGGCCAGGCCAATCATGCCTTCCACCAGCAAGCGCACAGTGATGGCAAAAGCGGCCAGCTTGGGCGCGGCACCGATCAGCAAAGTGACGGCAGTCGGCGAGCCTTGGTAGACATCGGGCACCCACATATGGAAAGGTGCGGCGCCGAGCTTGAATGCCAGGCCAGCGGTCACAAACACCACGCCGAAGACCAGAACCGACTTGTTGGGCACACCGGTCGAGATCACTTCGAAGACACGGGGAATGCTCAGCGAACCAGTGGCGCCATACATCATGGACAGGCCATAGAGCAGGAAGCCGCTGGCCAAGGCGCCGAGTACAAAGTACTTCATTGCCGCTTCGGTCGACACCGCGTGGTCACGGCGCAGGGCAACCAGGGCGTAGAGCGACAAGCTCATCAGCTCCAGGCCCAGGTAAATGACCAGGAAGTTGTTGGCCGAGAGCATGACGAACACACCCAGCAAGGAGAACAGGCTCAGGGTGAAGAGCTCGCCCTTGAGCATTTCGCGCGAAGCCGCGTAGGGGCGTGCATAGACCAGCACGACGATGGTGGCGATGCTGGCAAAGAAACCCAGCAAATGACCCATGGGGTCGGACACCACCATGCCCTGCATGGCGTACAGGGTCTGGCCTTCACTGAAGGCGCTGAAGTGCGCGCAGGCCACAGCGACCAGGGTCAGTTGTGTCAGCCAGTAGGTCGGGCGACGCGCCGGGTCCTTGACGTACAGGTCCGCCAGAGCCACCACGCAGGCCATGGCCAGCAAAATGATTTCGGGATAAACCGCGAGCCAGTTCATATTGTTCATGTCTTGTTGGCCCTAAGAATCAACCGGGGATCAGCTTGGACGTTGCCACATGCTTGAGCAACTCAGCCACCGACACCTGCATCACATCGGTGAAGGGCTTGGGGTACACGCCCATCCACAGCACGGCGATGGCCAGCACCGCCAGCATCAGGAATTCACGGGCGTTGATGTCCTTGAGATTGCGCACATCGTCGTTGGTCACGGCACCAAAGTAGACGCGCTTGTACATCCACAAGGTGTAGGCCGCACCGAAGATCAGGGCCGTGGCGGCAATCGCGCCGAGCCAGAAGTCGTAGCGCACGGTGCCCAGGATCACCATCCATTCACCGACGAAACCGGCGGTGGCAGGCAGGCCGCAATTGGCCATGGCGAAGAACAGGGCGAAGGCCGCAAACTTGGGCATGGTGTTGACCACGCCGCCGTAGCTGGCGATCTCACGCGAGTGGACACGGTCGTAGAGCACGCCGATGGACAGGAACATCGCACCCGACACAAAGCCGTGCGAGATCATCTGCACCAGACCGCCCTGCACGCCCAGGTCGTTGAAGATGAAGAAGCCCAGGGTCACGAAACCCATGTGGGCGATGGACGAGTAGGCCACCAGCTTCTTCATGTCCTGCTGCACCAGGGCCACCAGGCCGATGTAGACCACGCCGATCAGGGACATGGCGATGATCAGCCAGGACCACTGATGGGCCGCATCCGGCACGATAGGCAAGGAGAAGCGCAGGAAGCCGTAGCAACCCAGCTTCAGCATGATGGCGGCCAGCACCACCGAACCGCCGGTGGGCGCTTCCACGTGGGCGTCCGGCAGCCAGGTGTGCACCGGCCACATCGGCACCTTGACCGAGAAGGCGGCCAGGAAGGCGAAGAACAGCAAGGTCTGCGTGCCACCGGCCAGGGGCAGCTTGTGCCAGGTCAGGATGTCGAAGCTGCCACCGGACTGGAAGTACAGGTAGAGCAGCGCGATCAGCATCAAGAGCGAACCGGCCAGGGTGTAGAGGAAGAACTTGAAGGCCGCGTACACGCGACGCGGACCGCCCCAGACACCGATGATGATGTACATCGGGATCAGCGTGGCCTCGAAGAACACGTAGAACAGCATGCCGTCGAGGGCCGAGAACACGCCGATCATCAGGCCCGACAGGATCAGGAATGCGCCCATGTACTGGTTGACGCGCGATTCGATCACTTCCCAGGCGGCCAGCACCACGATGACGGTGATGAAGGCCGTCAGCGGCACGAACCACATGGAGATGCCGTCCAGGCCCAGGTGGTAGCGGATGTTGAAACGCTCGATCCAAGGCTGGTTCTCGACGAACTGCATCGCAGCCGTGCTGTTGTCGAAACCGCTGATCAGCGGCAGCGTCACGGCAAAGCAGGCCAGCGCGGCCAGCAGGGCCAACCAACGCACGGTTTTCGCCTGGTCGTCACGGCCCAGGGCCAGCAGCACGGCGCCGCAGGCGATGGGCAGGAAAATGGCAAGACTTAGCAACATTGTTGTTCTCCGCCCTCAATCACAGACCGGTCAAGGTCTTGAGTTGGGGCCACATATAGGGCCACAGCTGCCAGGTCATCAGGCCGATCACGCCCAGGATCATCACCAGCGCATACCAGTACAGGTGACCGGTTTGGACGCGACGCACCAGACCAGCGATACCGCCAACCGCATGCGCCGAGCCGTTGATCAGCACGCCGTCGATCAAGGCGCCGTCACCAGCCTTCCAGAACACCAGACCCAGGCCGCGCGCAGCCTTGGCCAGGATGTTCTCGTTGATCCAGTCCATGAAGTACTTGTTCTCCATGACCACGATCAGCGGACGCAGCACACGAGCCAAGGTCGCCGGCACGGCTGGCCAAACCATGTAGAACAGGTAAGCCGTCACCACACCGCCCAGAGCCAGCCAGAAAGGCAGCGTCTGCAGGCCATGCACAGCCATGGCGGCGGCACCGTGGAACTCATGCCCCAGTTTGGTCATGGCATGGTGGACCTGGTGGTTGATGAAGATGGCGTCCTTGAAGAACTCACCATGCAGCATGGGCGCAATCGTGAAATAGCCGATCAACACCGACGGTACGGCCAACAGCACCAGAGGCAGGGTCACGACCCAAGGCGACTCGTGCGGCACATGAGGCTCATGGTGACCGTGGTCGTCATGATGGTCATGCTCGCCCGGGAAAGGCTTGTGACGGAAGTTCTCCTTGCCATGGAAGACCAGGAAGTACATGCGGAAGGAATAGAAGGCCGTGACGAATACGCCGATGATGACGGCGTAATAGGCCCATTGCGCCGCCGGCAAATGGCTGGCGTGCACCGCTTCGATGATGGAATCCTTGGAATAGAAGCCCGAGAAGAACGGCGTGCCGATCAAGGCCAAGGAGCCCAGCAGCGACGTGATCCAGGTGATCTTCATGTACTTGCGCAGGCCGCCCATATTGCGGATGTCCTGATCATGGTGCATGCCGATGATGACCGAACCGGCGCCGAGGAACAGCAAGGCCTTGAAGAAGGCGTGGGTCATCAGATGGAACACCGCCACCGAGTAGGCCGAGGCACCGAGGGCCACGGTCATGTAACCGAGCTGCGACAGGGTCGAGTAGGCGACCACGCGCTTGATGTCGTTCTGAATGATGCCCAGGAAACCCATGAACAGCGCCGTGATGGCACCGATCACCAGGATGAAGTTCAGCGCGGTGTCCGAGAGCTCGAACAGCGGGCTCATGCGAGCGACCATGAAGATGCCGGCCGTCACCATGGTGGCGGCGTGGATCAGAGCGGAGATCGGGGTCGGGCCTTCCATCGAGTCCGGCAGCCACACATGCAGCGGGAACTGGGCCGACTTGCCCATGGCACCGATGAACAAGCAGATGCAAGCCACGCTGAGCATCATCCAGTCCGAGCCCCAGAGCGGCGCATTGAACTTGACCTGAGCCAGCTCGCCAGCCTTGGCGAAGGTCTCGGTGTAGTTCAGCGAACCACCGTAAGCCACCAGCAGACCGATGCCCAAGATGAAGCCGAAGTCACCGACGCGGTTGACCAGGAAGGCCTTCATGTTCGCGAAGATCGCCGTCGGCTTCGTATACCAGAATCCGATCAGCAAGTAGGACACCAGGCCCACCGCTTCCCAACCGAAGAACAGCTGCAGCATGTTGTTGCTCATGACGAGCATCAACATCGAGAAGGTGAACAGCGAGATGTAGCTGAAGAAGCGCTGGTAGCCTGGGTCTTCTTCCATGTAGCCAATGGTGTAGATGTGCACCATCAGCGACACAAAGGTCACCACGCACATCATCATGGCGGTCAGGCCATCGACCAGGAAGCCGACTTCCATCTTCAGGCCGCCGACCACCATCCATTCATAAATGGTCTGGTTGAAACGCGCGCCATCATTGATGACGGACTCCAGCGTCATCGCCGACAGGATGAAGGCGATCAGCACCCCGAGGATGGTGACCGTGTGGGCGCCCTTGCGGCCCACTTGCTTGCCGAACAGGCCGGCCACGACAGCGCCGACCAGCGGTGCCAGCGGCACCGCCAGCAAGAGGTTCTGAGAGAGTTGTGCAGACATTGTTCTTCAGCCCTTCAGCGCGTCGAGCTCTTCGACATTGATGGACGCCCGGTTGCGGAACAGCACGACCAGAATGGCCAAGCCAATGGCCGACTCAGCGGCCGCCACGGTCAGGATGAAGAACACGAACACCTGGCCTGCCATATCGCCCAGATAGTGCGAGAAGGCCACGAAGTTCAGATTCACCGCCAGCAACATCAGCTCGATCGCCATCAGCAGCACGATCAGGTTCTTGCGATTCAGGAAGATGCCCACCACCGAGATGGCGAACAAGACCGCCCCCAAGGTCAGGAAATGGCCCAAGGTCAAGCTCATCATGCTTTGGCTCCTGTGTCGGCAGCGGCGGCGTCTGCAGGCGCAGCGGCGGGCAGTTCCACCGTGGGCGCCATCTTGACGATGCGCAGACGGTCGGCCTTCTTGACCTTGACCTGCTCGGAAGCGTCCTGGCTGCGGGAATCCTTGCGGCGACGCAGGGTCAGCGCGATGGCGGCAATGATGGCCACCAGCAGCAAGACGGCCGCAATCTGCAAGGGATAAAGGTACTGGGTGTAGATCGCAATGCCCAGCAGCTTGGTATTGCCCAGCTGCATGGCGGCCGGCGACAACTCAGGCGCATCGGTCAGGCGGAAGCCGCCCATCAAGATAGCTGCCATCTCCAGCGCGATCAGCGCGCCGACCAGGCCGGCCATGGGCATGTGCTTCCAGAAACCCTCGCGCACGTGGTCGGAGTTGATGTCCAACATCATCACCACGAACAGGAATAGCACCATCACAGCGCCGATATAGACCAGCACCAAGGTGATGGCCAGGAATTCCGCCTTCAGCAGCATCCAGATGCACGAAGCATTGAAGAAAGCCAGGATCAAGAACAGGGCCGAATGCACGGTGCTGCGCGCCGTGATCACACGGAACGACGCACCCAGCAGCACGGCCGAGAAGATGTAGAAGAGAGCAGTGGTGATTTCCATAGCGTTCCAGCAGTACTTAACTCTTGTCCAATCGAGTCGCTCGCCGGGCCGCCTTGAAACAAGTTCAGGGCGACTCGAGCAGAGGTGTACGGCGGCGTTGGCCGGCGGACCTCTGCGTCCCCTCGGGGGACCGGCCGAGTACTCTCGGACGAGGGGTCAACGGTACTTTGCGTCGGCCTCCTTCTGGGCTGCGATCTCGGGTTCATAGCGATCACCCACAGCCAGGAGCATGTCCTTGGTGAAGTAGAGGTCGCCGCGCTTTTCACCGTGGTACTCGAAAATGCTGGTCTCCACGATCGAGTCGACCGGGCAGCTCTCTTCGCAAAAGCCGCAGAAGATGCACTTGGTCAGGTCGATGTCATAGCGCGTGGTTCGGCGGGAGCCGTCATCGCGCACATCAGACTCGATGGTGATGGCCATCGCCGGGCAAACGGCTTCGCACAGCTTGCAAGCAATGCAGCGCTCCTCGCCGTTCTCATAACGGCGCAGGGCATGCAAACCGCGGAAACGCGGCGACAGCGGAGTTTTCTCTTCCGGAAACTGCACGGTGATCGTGCGAGAGAGGAAATGGCGGCCGGTCAGGGCCAAGCCCTTGAACAGCTCGATGAGCATGAAGCTCTTGACGAAGTTCACTGCAGACATGGGAGGACCTCAGCTCACTTCCAGATGTTGTACGGCGACTGGATCCAGAGGCCGACGACGACCAACCAGACCAGGGTCACAGGAATGAAGATCTTCCAGCCCAGACGCATGATCTGGTCATAACGGAAGCGCGGGAAGCTGGCACGAACCCAAAGGAACATGGTGACGACGCAGAAGGTCTTCAGACCCAGCCAGATCCAGCCCGGGATGAAGTCCAGCGCAGCCACCGGCGCAAGCCAGCCACCGAGGAACAAGATCACCGTCAGGATCGAGACCAGCCACATATTGGCGTACTCAGCCAGGAAGAACATGGCGAAGGACATGCCCGAGTACTCGACCATATGGCCGGCCACGATCTCCGACTCGCCTTCCACTACGTCAAAGGGGTGGCGATTGGTTTCGGCAAGGCCGGAGATGAAGTACACGCCAAAGATCGGCAGCAGAGGCAGCCAGTTCCAGGACAGCAGGCCCAGGCCCATGTCGGCGAACTGACCTCGGCCCTGGCTGAGCACGATCTCGCTCATGTTCAGGCTACCGGTCACCATCAGCACGATCACCAGGGCGAAGCCCATGGGGATCTCATAACTGACCATCTGAGCCGAAGCACGCAGTGCACCCAGGAAGGCGTACTTGGAGTTCGAAGCCCAGCCGGCAATGATCACGCCGTAGACCTCGAGCGAGGTGATCGCCATCAGGAACAACAGGCCGGCATTGATATTGGCCAGCGCCACATCGGGGCCGAAGGGGATCACCACCCAGGCCGCCAAGGCCGGCATGATGGTCATGATCGGGCCCAGGAAGAACAGGCCTTTGTTGGCCGCCGTCGGGACGATGATTTCCTTGAAGATCAGCTTGACCGCATCGGCTATGGGGGTCAGCAGACCGTAGGGGCCAACACGGTTCGGGCCCGGACGGATCTGCGTCCAGCCGATGGCCTTGCGTTCCCACAAGGTCAGGTAGGCCACACAAATCATCAGCGGAGCGACCAGCACGATGATCTTGATCAGATTCCAGACCACGGGCCAGGCACCGCCCAGCAGGCTAGCGCCAGTTTGGTAGAGGGTGTCAATCATTGCTGTTCTCGCCTCACACCTTGGACACGTTCAGCGAACCGAAGGCCGCGCCCAGGGCCGCAGTTTCCGGGAGCCCGAAGGGCACACGCACCAGATTCGCAGGAAGCTTGGCGTCGAGCTGGGCCGGCAGTTGCACGGTCCCGGCCCCGTCCTGGCTGATGCGCACCGAAGCGCCCTCACCCAAGCCCAGCTGATCCCACAACGCCTGCGGCAAACGGGCCACGGCCGCCTGACGCGCGTCGGTGGTCAGCTGCAGCGAAGTCGAATTGCGAACCAGGGCGTCGGTGGCATAAATCGGCACTTCGGCCAAGCGCTCCAGGCCACCGGCGGTGGCTTGCAGCTGCACCGTCGCATTGCCGGCATTGCTCAGGCGGCTGCTCAGGTCAGCGTCCACACCCAGCGCTTCGTTGCGCACCTGCTCGGAACTCTCCTGACCGAAGCCATCGAGTGCCAGCAGATTGCCCAAGACGCGCAGGATCTTCCAGCCCGGGCGGGTTTCGCCCAAAGCCTTGGCCACGCCGACGAAGCTCTGCAGGCGGCCTTCCGCATTGACGAAGGAGCCCGAGGTCTCGGTGAAGGGCGAGGTCGGCAAGATCACGTCCGCGTATTCGATGCCGGTCTTGAAGGGGCTCAGCACCACCACCATGTCGGCAGCTGCCAGGCTCTTCGCCGCGGCAGCGGAATTGGCGCTGTCTAGCACCGGATCATTGTTCAGCAGCAGGACCGCCTTCAAGGGCGCAGCAGGCTGTGCACCCAGCATCTGAGCGGCGTTCAGGCCATTGCCTTGCGGCACAGCGCCGACCAATTGAGCACCCACGGTGTTGGCAGCTTCGGTCAGGTAGCCGACTTGAGCACCCACTTGAGCACCGATCCAGTTAGCCAGGCTCAGCAGGGCCGCGGCTTGCGGATGCTGCGCAGCGGCATTGCCCAGCAGAACAGCCTTGCGCTCGCCGCTCAGCAAGGACTCGGCGATGGCTGTCGCTGCGGCATCGGCTTCTGCGTTGACCGGGGCGCTGACGCCCTTGGCTTGCGCGACGGCTTGAGCAACCGCGGCCAGCGACTGCAACCAAGCGCTCGGCGCCACCGTGATGCGGCCAGCGACCGGCAGCAGCCAGTCATCTTCGCTGCCGTGGATCACATGGATCTGGGCGCCATGACGGGCGGCCTGACGCAGGCGCTGCGCAAACAACGGGTGATCCTTGCGCAGGAAGCTGCCCACGACCAGGGCACGGTCCAGCTCGCTCAAGGCGGCAATCGAGCCACCGAGCCAATGCGCCTTACCGGCCTCGGCGGTGTTACTGAAATCAGCGTGGCGCAGGCGGTGGTCGATGTTCTCGCTGCCCAGACCGCGGACCAGCTTGGCCAGCAAGTGCAGTTCTTCCACCGTGCTGTGGACCGAACCCAGGGCACCGATGGCCGCCGGGCCATGTTCGGCCTTGACCAGCTTGAGGCCGTTGGCCACGTACTCGAGTGCCGTGGTCCAGTCGACGGTCTTCCAGGCACCGCCCTGCTTGATCATGGGCTGGCTGATGCGCTGGTCGCTGTTCAGGGCCTCGTAGGAGAAGCGGTCACGGTCGGCAATCCAGCATTCGTTGACGGCTTCGTTCTCCAAGGGAACGACGCGCATCACCTGATTGTTCTTGACCTGGATGATCAGGTTGGCACCGGTCGAATCATGCGGGCTGACACTCTTGCGACGCGACAGCTCCCAGGTGCGAGCGCTGTAGCGGAAGGGCTTGCTTGTCAGGGCGCCAACCGGGCAGATGTCGATCATATTGCCCGACAGTTCCGAGTCCACCGAGCGGCCGACAAAGGTTTGGATCTCGGCATGCTCACCGCGGTGCGCCATGCCCAGCTCCATCACGCCGGCGATTTCCTGGCCGAAACGCACGCAGCGGGTGCAATGGATGCAACGGCTCATTTCCTGCATGGAAATCAGCGGGCCCACGTTTTTCTGGAAGACGACGCGCTTTTCTTCCGTGTAGCGCGACTTGCCGGAACCGTAGCCGACGGCCAGGTCTTGCAACTGGCACTCGCCGCCTTGATCGCAGATCGGGCAATCGAGCGGGTGGTTGATCAGCAGGAACTCCATCACGCCCTGTTGGGCCTTCAGGGCCTTGTCGCTCTTGGTGCGGACGATCATGCCCTGGGTCACCGGCGTAGCGCAGGCGGGCATGGGCTTCGGCGCCTTCTCCACATCCACCAGGCACATGCGGCAATTGGCGGCGATGGAGAGCTTCTTGTGATAGCAGAAATGCGGGATGTAGGTGCCGGCCTTTTCAGCAGCATGCATGACCATGCTGCCTTCCAAGACCTCTACCTTCTGGCCGTCGAGTTCGATTTCAATCATGTCGTGTCCTGTCCTGCCTCAGACCGAGGCCGGCACCAGAGCCGTTTTGTGTTCGATCAGATGAACGAACTCGTTTTTGAAATTCTTGATCATGGCGCGCACTGGCATGGCTGCTGCATCGCCGAGCGCGCAGATGGTGCGGCCCTGGATGTTGTCGGCCACCGAGTTCAGCAGATCGATGTCCTCGGGCTTGCCCTGGCCGTTGGCAATGCGCTCGACCACACGGTGCATCCAGCCCGTGCCTTCGCGGCAAGGCGTGCACTGGCCGCAAGACTCGTGGGCATAGAAGTAGGACAGGCGCAGCAGGCTCTTGACCATGCAACGGCTGTCGTCCATGACGATGACGGCGCCCGAGCCCAGCATGGAGCCTGCCTTGGCGATGGAGTCATAGTCCATGGTGCAGTTCATCATGACCTCGGCGGTCAGCACCGGCGAGGACGAACCGCCAGGAATCACGGCCTTGAGCGTGCGACCCTTGCGCACACCACCGGCCAGTTCGAGCAATTTGGAGAAAGGCGTTCCCAGCGGGATCTCGTAGTTGCCCGGGCGCTCGACATCACCGGAGACCGAGAAGATCTTGGTGCCGCCGTTGTTGGGCTTGCCGATTTCCAGATAGGGCTGGCCGCCGTTGCGGATGATCCAGGGGACGGCCGCAAAGGTTTCGGTGTTGTTGATGGTGGTCGGGCGGCCGTACAGGCCGAAGCTGGCCGGGAACGGCGGCTTGAAGCGCGGCTGGCCCTTCTTGCCTTCCAGCGACTCGAGCAGCGCAGTTTCTTCGCCGCAGATATAGGCGCCGAAACCGTGGAACGCATGCAGCTGGAAGCTGAAGTCAGAGCCCAGGATGTTGTCACCCAGGAAGCCGGCCGCGCGGGCTTCTTCCAGGGCCGCCTCAAAGCGCTCGTAGACCTCGAAGATCTCGCCGTGGATGTAGTTGTAGCCGGTCTTGATGCCCATGGCGAAGGCGGCGATGGCCATGCCTTCGATCACGATGTGCGGGTTGAACATCAGGATGTCACGGTCCTTGCAGGTACCCGGCTCACCCTCGTCCGAATTGCAGACCAGGTACTTGGCGCCCGGGAACTGGCGCGGCATGAAGCTCCACTTCAGGCCAGTAGGGAAACCAGCGCCGCCACGGCCGCGCAGGCCCGAAGCCTTGACCTCGGCAATGACTTGATCCTGGGTCAGCGGCGTGCCTTCAGGAGCGCCCTCGCCTTTCAGGATCTTGCGCAGCGCGGCATAACCACCACGTGCGACGTAGTCCCTCAGGCTCCAGTTCTTGCCGTCCAGACCGTCATAGATCTGAGCGCCGATGTGGCGATCGTGGAAACAGGTCTCGACGCCCTGACTCTGAAACTTGGATAGATCCAGCATGCTTCTTCCCGTTCCTCAGTTCTTGGCCGCAGCGGCTTCGGCCGCGGCGTGGGCCTTGAGCACGTCGACCAGCTCATCAAGGCGCTGGTGGCTCATGAAGCTGCACATCTGACGGTCGTTGACCAACATGACCGGCGAATCGGCGCATGCGCCCAGGCACTCGCTCTTCTGCACGGTGAACAGGCCATCGGCCGTCGTACCGCCCTCTTCCACACCGAGCTTCTCGCACAGGTGGTTGAGCGCCTTCTGGCCGTCGCGCAGCTGGCAAGGCAGATTGGTGCAGACGTTCAACTTGAACTGACCCAGCTTGCGCTGGTTGTACATGTTGTAGAAGGTCGTCACTTCGTAGACGGCGATCGCCGGCATGCCCAAATAGGCGGCAATCGCGTCTTCGCTGGCGCGCGAGACGTAGCCGATCTCGTCTTGCACGATGGACAGACAGGCCATCACGGCCGACTGCTTCTGGTCCGCCGGGTACTTGGCCACTTCACGCGCAAAGCGGGCCGCAGTGGCCTCGCTCAGCACATAGGATTCGTTGTTCGTTGTCATCGCTATGCTCATCACTCAACGATCGATTTCACCGAACACGATGTCCATCGTGCCGATGATGGCCACGGCGTCGGCCAGCATGTGGCCGCGGGCCATCTCGTCCAGCGCAGCCAAGTGGGCGAAGCCCGGGGCGCGGATCTTCAAACGGTATGGCTTGTTGGCACCATCGCTGACGATGTAGATGCCGAACTCGCCCTTGGGGTGCTCGACGGCCGCGTAGGCCTCGCCTTCAGGCACATGGAAGCCTTCGGTGAACAGTTTGAAATGGTGGATCAACTCCTCCATATTCGACTTCATGTCCACGCGAGAAGGCGGCGCCACCTTGTGGTTGTCGGTGATGACCGGGCCCGGATTGGCGCGCAACCATTTCACGCATTGCTGAATGATGCGATTGGACTGCCGCATTTCCTCGACGCGAACGACGTAACGGTCGTAGGTATCGCCGTTGGTGCCGACCGGGATGTCGAAGTCCAGCTTGGCGTAGGCGTCGTAAGGCTGGGTCTTGCGCAGATCCCAGGGGATGCCGCAACCACGCAGCATCGGGCCGGTGAAGCCCATATTCAGCGCGCGCTCAGGCGTGACCACGCCGATGCCAACCGTCCGCTGCTTCCAGATCCGGTTGTCGGTCAACAGAGTTTCGTAGTCGTCGACGTTCTTGGGGAAGCGATTGCAGAAGTCCTCGATGAAGTCCAGCAGCGAGCCGCTGCGGTTCTCATTCATCTTGGCCAGGGTCTTGGCGTTCTTGATCTTGGAGACGCGGTACTGCGGCATGGTGTCCGGCAGATCACGGTAAACACCGCCCGGGCGGAAGTAGGCCGCATGCATGCGTGCGCCCGACACCGCTTCGTACATGTCAAACAGGTCTTCACGCTCACGGAAGGCGTAAATCAGCACGTTCATCGCGCCGCAATCCAGACCGTGCGCGCCCAGCCACATCAGGTGGTTCAGCAGACGGGTGATTTCGGCAAACATCACCCGGATGTACTGCGCGCGCTCCGGCACTTCAATGCCGAGCATCTTCTCGATCGCCAGACAGTAGGCCTGCTCATTGGCCATCATGGACACATAGTCCAGACGATCCATGTACGGCAGCGACTGGATGTAGGTCTTGCTCTCGGCCAGCTTTTCGGTGGCACGGTGCAGCAAGCCAATATGAGGATCGGCGCGCTGGATGACTTCGCCATCCAACTCCAGCACCAGACGCAACACGCCGTGGGCGGCGGGATGCTGGGGACCGAAATTCAGGGTGTAGTTCTTGATTTCAGCCATGAATCAAAGTCCACCGTAATTGTCTTCGCGGATGATGCGCGGCGTGATTTCACGCGGCTCGATGGTCACCGGCTGGTAGACCACGCGCTTTTGCTCGGCGTCGTAGCGCATTTCCACATGACCCGAGGTCGGGAAGTCCTTGCGCATCGGATGTCCGATGAAGCCATAGTCAGTCAGGATGCGGCGCAGGTCTTCATGGCCATCAAAAATGATGCCGTAAAGATCGAAGGCTTCGCGCTCGAACCAGTTGGCCGAATTCCAAATCGGCGTGACGGCGGCAACACAAGGGAGATTGTCATCAGGGCAGAACACCTTGAGACGCAAACGCCAATTCTTGTTGATCGACAGCAGGTGCGAAGCCACGGCATAACGCGACCCCTCATATGCGCCATCCTTGTAGCTGCTGTAATCCAGGCCACAAAGATCGATCAGCTGCTCGAAACGCAGCTCGGAATGGTCGCGAAGGTTTTGGCTACAGCGAGGTAGTCGGCGGCACGCACCTGCAAGGTGACCTCACCAAACTCCGTCTTCAGGCTCTGAATTCGCTCGCCCAGCGCTGCTTGCAGCGCGGCCTTCAGGGTGTCAAGTTTGCTCATCGGTGCTTGATCCTTCAGCGCGCGATCGTGTTTTCACGGCGAATCTTGGCCTGCAACTGCAGGATGCCGTACAGCAAGGCCTCGGCCGTCGGCGGACAGCCCGGCACATACACATCGACCGGCACGATGCGATCGCAGCCGCGTACGACGGAATAACTGTAGTGGTAGTAACCGCCGCCATTGGCGCAGGAGCCCATGGAGAGCACCCAGCGCGGTTCGGCCATCTGGTCGTACACCTTGCGCAGGGCCGGAGCCATCTTGTTGCACAGCGTGCCGGCCACGATCATCAGATCGCTCTGGCGTGGGCTGGGGCGGAACAACATGCCGAAGCGGTCGATGTCATAACGGGCCGCGCCCGCGTGCATCATTTCAACCGCGCAACAGGCCAGACCGAATGTCATCGGCCAGAGGGAACCGGTCTTGGACCAGTTGATCAGCGTGTCGACCGAAGTGGTGACAAAGCCTTCTTTCAATACGCCTTCAATACCCATTGCAAGCTTTCATTCGTTCAGGCCCTTGCGGGCCGAGCGCCAAGCCCTGACCCAGCATTTCTGCCAAGCGGGCCCGCCATGCCAATCAAGGATTGGCGTCCCCTCGGGGGACCGACCAGCGCACAGCGCCGGGCGAGGGGCTAACAATCACTCCCAGTCCAGGGCGCCCTTTTTCCATTCGTAGACAAAACCCACGACCAGAATGCCCAGGAAAATCATCATCGACCAGAATCCGGCCGCACCAATCTCGCGGAGCGATACCGCCCAGGGAAACAGGAAGGCAATTTCCAGATCGAACAAGATAAACAGAATGGCCACGAGGTAATAGCGCACATCGAATTTCATGCGCGCGTCTTCAAAGGCCTCGAAGCCACATTCGTAGGGGGAGTTTTTGGCCTGATCCGGCCGATTCGGCCCGAGCAGGAAGCCGAGCACTTGGGGCGCCACACCGACGCCTGCGCCGACCAGGATGAAGAGGATGACGGGGAGGTACTGATCCAAGTTCATAGGTGACGCTCTTTGAAAAACCGCCGTACGCCTCCAGGCCCCGGCCGAGTTTTATGCAGTGATTTGACAAAAGCAACGGGCGCGCCGCCAGCGAATGTATCGCTCACGGACTGCGCCCGCCATGTCCCCCGCAAAAATGCGACAAACTTTGTTTGCCCACACCCTTGCAACAGAGGCGCTACGACCAATATTCCGCAGGCTCCAACCTTTGGATATTAACCGAACATTTGGTGCCGTCGGCGAGACTCGAACTCGCACAGCTTTCGCCACTACCCCCTCAAGATAGCGTGTCTACCAATTTCACCACGACGGCTGATACTCACTTACTCATTCTGCCTGGCACTGATCTTGTCAGTGAGAGGGATTGCTTCCCAGGCAGCCTTGAATTCTATACCGAAAATTTTGAGCTTTTTGACAAGCTCGCAAGGATTTTCTGAATTTCTGGCGCTTGCCCGCCCAAGGTCAACGCTGAGTCGACCCAGGACGGTCCAAGGGCTTCAGTTCGAGGCCGCAGGTGCCGCCGGCGCGATCACAGGTGCAGCACCGGGAATGGCCGCAGCGCCCGAAGCCGCAACAGCAGCCGGAGCAGCACGATCCAGAACGGTTTCCGCACCAGCCGCACCCGCACGGTGGTTGGAAAGGTAAGCCAAGGCCAAGGTGCAGGCAAAGAACAAGGTGGCGCAAACGGCCGTGCTACGCGACAGGAAATTGGCGCTACCTGTGGCGCCAAACAGACTGCCCGAGGCGCCGCTGCCAAAGGAAGCACCCATATCGGCGCCCTTGCCCTGCTGCACCAAGACCAAACCAATCATGGCCAGCGCGCTCAGCAGTTGGACCACCAAAACCAAATTCATCATGACCTGCATTTCTAACTCTCCAATCAATCGTTCTTTTTCAAGGCTTCCGCTATCCACAGCGGAGTCCACTCACATTCGATTCAATTCGCAGCGCGGCAGATGACCGCGAAATCCGCCGCCTTCAAGGCAGCCCCGCCGATCAAGCCGCCGTCAATGTCCGCCTGAGCAAACAACTGGGCCGCATTGTCCGGCTTGACACTGCCACCATAGAGAATGCGCATGGCATCGGACTTCTGCGTGGCCGCATGAAGCTGCATGCGTAGCACCGCGTGAACAGCCTGCGCCTGCTCGGGGCTGGCCGTGAGACCAGTACCGATGGCCCAGACCGGCTCATAAGCCAGCACGATCTCGCCAATGCAATGCGTCAAGGTATGGATCACCGCCGCCAACTGACGCTTGACCACGGTTTCGGTTTGCCCCGCCTCGCGCTCCGCCAGAGTCTCGCCGACACAAACAATCGGTGTCACACCATGCGCAAGTGCTGCCTTGGCTTTGTCCGCCACCAGCTGATCGCTCTCATGGTGATAGGCACGCCGCTCCGAGTGACCGACGATGACATAACGGCAACCCAGATCGGCCAACATGGCCGAGGAAACCTCACCGGTGTACGCACCCTGCTCAAAAGCCGAGCAATCCTGCGCACCCAGAACCACAGCCTGGCCAGTCAAAGCCAGCGCCGTTTCCGCCAGATAGGGGAAAGGCACACAGACAGCCACCTCGGCGGACCAAGGGCCCTGCTCTTTCAGGCCCGACAACAGGGCCGCATTGGCAGCGCGGCTGCCATGCATCTTCCAATTGCCAACGACCAGTTTCTTGCGCATCTTGTTCTCCAAACTCTCCACCCGAAGGGCTGCAGGGCCAATCACCAGCTCAAGACAATCTTGCCGATGTGCTCGCCCGACTCCATCAGCGCATGAGCCTGCGCGGCCTCACTGGCCGGCAGCTCACGATAAATCACCGGTGCGATCACACGCGAGGCCAGCAAAGGCCAGACTCGCTCGCGCAGCGCCCGCGCCACGCCCGCCTTGAAGGCCAGCGAACGCGGCCGCAAGGTCGAGCCACTGACCGTCAGCCGCCGCCGCAAGACCGCACCCGCATCAAAACGCGCGTCGACACCACCTTGCACCGCGATGATGACCATGCGCCCATCGTCAGCCAAACATTGAACACCGCGCTCCACATAGGAGCCAGCGACCATGTCCAAGATCACATCGACGCCACGCCCGTCCGTGCTTCGCTTCACTTCCGCGACGAAGTCCTGCTCGCGGTAGTTGATGGCAACATCAGCCCCCAACTTCAAGCAAGCTTCCGCCTTAGCGGCCGAACCCACCGTCACCAGCACGCGCGAACCCAAGGCCTTGGCCATCTGGATCGCCGTCACGCCGATGCCACTGCTGCCGCCATGGATCAGCAGGCTTTCACCGGGCTGAAGCGCGGCACGGCCGAACACATTCGACCAGACCGTGAAGCAAGTCTCCGGCAAGCTGGCCGCCTCGGCCATGGTCCAGCCAGTCGGCACCGGCAAGCATTGACCAATGGGCGCCACACAAAGCTCGGCATAGCCACCACCGGCCACCAGGGCGCAAACTGCATCGCCCACGCCCAGCCCCGCCGCCGCCAAAGCGTCAGCATCACCAGCAACGATGCGCCCCGCCACTTCCAACCCGGGCAAATCGCTGGCACCCGCCGGAGCCGGATAAGCGCCCTTGCGCTGCAAGACATCGGGGCGGTTGATGCCATAGGCCTCCACCGCAATCAAGCACTCCCCAATCCCGGCAACGGGATCGGGTCGCTCGACCATCTGCAACACCTCAGGTCCGCCGGGGCGGGTGATGGCGATCGCCTTCATGGGCTGGATTTACTCAGCGTCAGCCGGCGCCTGCACCGGAGCTGCGTCGCGGTCGATCAGCGCCTTCATGGACAGCTTGATACGACCCTTCTCGTCGGTTTCCATGACCTTGACCTTGACGATCTGGCCCTCCTTGAGGAAGTCGGTCACCTTCTCGACGCGCTGATGGGCGATCTGGCTGATGTGCAGCAGGCCGTCCTTGCCAGGCAGCAGATTCACCAGTGCACCGAAGTCCAGGATCTTGGTGATCGGGCCTTCGTAGACCTTGCCGATTTCGACTTCGGCGGTAATCTCGGCGATGCGCTTCTTGGCGTATTCGGCCTTTTCAGCGTCGGTCGAGGCGATGGTGATGGTGCCGTCTTCGCCGATGTCGATGGTGGTGCCGGTTTCTTCGGTCAGCGCGCGGATGGTGGCGCCGCCCTTGCCGATCACGTCACGGATCTTCTCCGGGTTGATCTTCATGGTGTACAGACGCGGCGCGAACTGGGACACCTCGGTGTTGGCCGTACCCATGGCTTCAACCATCTTGCCCAGGATGTGCAGGCGAGCCTCTTTGGCTTGAGCCAGAGCGACCTGCATGATTTCCTTGGTGATGCCCTGGATCTTGATGTCCATCTGCAGGGCAGTGATGCCACCGGTGGTACCGGCCACCTTGAAGTCCATATCACCCAGATGATCTTCGTCACCCAGGATGTCGGTCAGCACGGCGAAACGGTTGCCGTCCTTGATCAGGCCCATGGCGATGCCGGCCACGTGGGCCTTCATCGGCACACCAGCGTCCATCAGTGCCAGGCAGCCGCCGCAGACCGAAGCCATCGACGAGGAACCATTGGACTCGGTGATTTCCGACACCACACGCATGGTGTAAGGGAAGTCTTCCTTGCTCGGCAAAGCGGCGATCAGAGCGCGCTTGGCCAGACGACCGTGGCCGATTTCGCGGCGCTTCGGGCTGCCCACGCGGCCAGTTTCGCCAGTGGCGAACGGAGGCATGTTGTAGTGCAGCATGAAGCGGTCTTCGAACTCGCCGGCCAGGGCGTCGATGCGCTGAGCGTCACGGTCAGTACCGAGCGTAGCGACGACCAGAGCCTGCGTTTCACCGCGGGTGAACAGGGCCGAACCGTGGGTACGCGGCAGGATGCTGTTGCTGATCTCGATCGGGCGCACGGTGCGGGTGTCGCGACCATCGATACGCGGCTCACCGGCCAGGATCTGACCGCGCACGATGCGGGCTTCGATCTCGAACAGCAGGCTTTCGACTTCGACCTTGTCGAACTCGACGCCATCGGCCTTCAGGCCAGCCATCACGTTGGCGGTGACGGTGCGGCAGGCTTGCGTACGGGCTTGCTTGTTGCGGATCTGGTAAGCAGCAGCCAGGGCCTCGTCGGCCAGAGCGCCGACCTTGGCGATCAGGGGCTCGTTCTTGGCCGGGGCAACCCAGTTCCAGCTCGGCTTGCCAGCGTCGCGCACCAACTCGTCGATGGCGGCGATGGCGATATTGCCCTGCTCATGACCGAACACCACGGCGCCCAGCATGATCTCTTCGCTCAGGCCATCGGCCTCGGACTCAACCATCAGCACAGCAGCTTGCGTACCGGCAACGACCAGGTCCATCTTGCTGTTGATCAGCTCGGTCTTGCCGGGGTTGAGGATGTACTCACCGTTGACATAACCCACGCGCGCAGCGCCGATGGGGCCGTTGAACGGGATGCCGGACACAGCCAGCGCAGCGCTGGAAGCGATCAGGGCAGCGATGTCGGCCTGGACTTCAGGATTCAGCGACAACACATGCACGACGACCTGGACTTCGTTGTAGAAGCCTTCAGGGAACAGCGGGCGGATCGGGCGGTCGATCAAGCGGCTGGTCAGTGTTTCCAGCTCGCTCGGGCGGCCTTCACGCTTGAAAAAGCTGCCCGGGATCTTGCCGGCGGCATAGGTCTTTTCCAGGTAGTCGACGGTCAGCGGGAAGAAGTCCTGGCCGGCCTTGGCTTCGGTCTTGGCCACCACAGTGGCCAGCACCACGGTGCCTTCGATGTTCACGACGACAGCGCCGCTGGACTGGCGAGCGATTTCGCCGGTTTCCATCACGACGGAGTGGTTGCCCCACTGGAAGGTCTTGGTGACTTTATTGAACAAGCTCATTGTGTCTCTCCTCTTTGCCCGCCGGCACCCAGGCCTGCAGGCTGTGTCGAAGCGGCTTGCGGTGCCGCCTCAAGACCGAGAGTGAGACTGGGTTTGGCGGGATGCCATTCCAGGGAATCTGATCGAGCGACACCGCCCACAGAGGCCTTGGAATGACACAGCAGCGCCACTTCAGCTCAACTCCATGCGAAGCCAAAAGACAAAGAGCCTGTACTGGACGAACAACCCAGACAGGCTCCTTGATCTCAGCGGCAAATTACTTGCGCAGGCCCAGCTTCTGGATCAGCGCGGTGTAACGCGTTGCGTCCTTGGCCTTCAGATAGGCCAGCAGGCTCTTGCGAGTGTTGACCATCTTCAGCAGGCCGCGACGACCGTGGTGGTCCTTCATATTGGCCTTGAAGTGAGGGGTCAGCGCGTTGATACGGGCTGTCAGCAGAGCGACCTGGACTTCCGGCGAGCCGGTGTCGTTGGCGCTGCGGGCGTTCGATTGAACGATTTCTGCTTTGTTGATATCTGCGACGGACATGTTGCGTTCCTGATTGTCGGAAGCCGCCGGCCCGCAAAAATTGCTTTGCAGATACACAGACGGTTTCCATGGTTTTAACTTGCGGTCACGGGTGAAACCGACCCGAGCCGTGCCTTTGTTCTCCACCACCCGACCACAGTCGAAGGCGAAAAACCTGCTGAGTATAGCGCAAACATGGCGGCTGGCGATCCGCCCACCACCGCCCCACATGGGCGGCGGCCGCAAATGGAGGCGTTTGCGCTTCTGCCAAGTGGCGGACAAGCACATTTTTGACGGCTCTTGAAGGCGCGGCAAGCAGGCCAATTTCACACAGCACGGGGCCAGCAGTCGCTAGCTTCCCAAGGCCACCATCGGCTTACATCAACAGGAGATTGCCATGTTCGTGCTTCCCATGACCCGCCACAGCCACGAGTTCTCGCGCCAGCTGGAGCGCCAGATTGAACGCCGCCTGGAAAGCCTGCTCCAAGCCGACAGCAAAGCCATTTCGCTGCGCAGCCCGGCGCTTGATGTCAGCGAAACCGACCGGGAGTACCGCCTGCAACTGGACCTGCCCGGTGTCAGCAAGGAAGCGGTCAAGATCACCATCGACGGTCGACGCATCACGATCGATGCCGAACAGGCCGCAGCCCCAGACACAAGCGAAGGCAGCCGCGTGCTGCACCGCGAGCGAGCCGCCACACGCTTTTCGCGCAATCTGACCTTGCCCCAGGAAGTGACCCAGGGCGACTCTAGCGCCACACTCGAGCACGGCGTGCTGACCCTGACCCTGGTCAAGCGCCAAGCGAGTGGCGCGAGCCAGCTCAAGGTCAGCTGAGCAACGCTCGCCTCAGGCCGCGCCCAGGATCCAGCGCGGTCTGACCTCAAAACCGGCACCCGGCCGCAGCGTGGCCATGCCGCGCTGCAGGCGCATCGCAGCGGCCATGGCGATCATGGCGCCGTTGTCGGTGCACAAACTCAGCTCTGGGTAATGCACCCGGATCTGACGCTTGGCGCAGGCCGCATTGAGCTGCTCACGCAGATGCTGGTTGGCGCCGACGCCACCGGCGACCACCAAGCGCTTGAGCCCGGTCTCTTTCAAGGCCAGCAAGGACTTGCGCAACAGCAGTTCGACGATGGCCGCCTGCGTGCTGGCAGCCAGATCGGCTTTTTGCTGCTCAGTCGGCGCCTCGCCCAGGCGCTTTACCTGAGTCAGCACGGCTGTTTTCAAGCCGGCAAAGCTGAAATCGGGCTTGCCGCTCTTGAGCATGGGCCGGGGCAGATCAAATGCCGTCGGGTCGCCCTGCTCGGCCAACTTGGCCAGGTGCGGGCCGCCCGGATAGGGCAGACCCAGCAGCTTGGCACTCTTGTCAAAGGCTTCGCCTGCGGCGTCGTCGATGGTCTCGCCCAGCATCTGGTACTGGCCGACATCGTCCACCCGCATCAGCTGGGTGTGCCCACCCGACACGAGCAAAGCAACGAAGGGAAACTCCGGCGGATCGACCGACAGAAACGGGGAGAGCAAATGCCCCTCGAGGTGATGAACACCCACCGTGGGCTTGTCCAGCGCCGCCGCCATGGCCACCGCCACACCGGCGCCCACCAACAAGGCGCCTGCTAGGCCCGGGCCCTGGGTGTAGGCGATGACATCAATGTCGCTCAAAGCCACTTGGGCTTGCGACAGCACCTCACGCGTCAGCGGCAATACGCGGCGGATGTGATCACGCGAAGCCAGCTCTGGCACCACGCCGCCGTAGGCCTGGTGCATGCTGATCTGGCTGTGCAGGGCCTGGGCGCGCAGCTGTGGCGCGCCAGCAGCCGGCACCTCGACCAGCGCCACGCCGGTTTCGTCGCAGGACGATTCGAATCCCAGAACCAGCATGGCGTTGCTCAGTGGCCTTCTTTGGCGTGGTTGATCGAGTACTTGGGGATCTCGATGGTGACGTCCTTCTGGCCCAGGATGGCTTGGCAGCTCAGGCGTGAATCAGGCTCCAGACCCCAGGCGCGGTCCAGCATGTCCTCCTCGCCCTCCTCCATCTCGGACAGCGAGGCCATGCCTTCGCGCACGATCACGTGGCAGGTGGTGCAGGCACAAACCATGTCACAGGCGTGCTCGATGGCGATCTGGTTGTCCAGCAGCGCCTCGCAGATCGAGGTGCCAGCCGGCGCGTTGACCGTCTTGCCCTCGGGGCAATACTCGGCGTGGGGAAGAATCTTGATGACAGGCATGGGGCTCTCCTGGCGCGGCGCGCCGGCTCAGATCTGGTCGACGCTGCGGCCGGTCAAGGCCTTGTGAATGCCGCGGTTCATGCGCGCGGCGGCAAAGGCTTCGGTGCCCTTGGCCAGGGCTTCAACGGCAGCGGTGATGGCATCGGCATCCTCGCCATCGGCCGCCTGCGCCATCGCCTGCAGCAGGCTGGCAATGTCGGCCCGCTCGCCTTCGGACAGCAGGTCGCCGTCGGCGGCCTGGGCGGACAGCGTGGCCAGACGCATGCGCTCGGCCTCGACACGCGCCTCGCGCAGCTTGCGTGCCGTCATGTCGGATTCGGCGCTGGCAAAGCCGTCCTTAAGCATGCCGGCGATCTGGTCATCGCTGAGGCCGTAGCTGGGCTTGACCTGGATGGTGGCTTCAACGCCCGAACCCAATTCCTTGGCTGCCACGCTGAGCAGGCCATCGGCATCGACCTGGAAGGTCACGCGGATGCGCGCAGCACCGGCCACCATGGGCGGGATGCCGCGAAGCTCGAAGCGCGCCAGCGAACGGCACTCGCTGACCAGCTCGCGCTCACCCTGCAACACATGCAGGGCCATGGCGGTCTGGCCATCTTTGAAGGTGGTGAAGTCCTGCGCCTGGGCGACAGGGATGGTGGCGTTGCGCTCGATGATGCGCTCGACCAGGCCGCCCATGGTTTCCAGACCCAGCGAGAGCGGGATCACGTCCAGCAAGAGGATGTCGCCATCGGCGGCATTGCCGGCCAGTTGGTTGGCCTGGACGGCGGCGCCCTGGGCGACCACCTCATCGGGGTTCAGATTGGTCAGCACTTCGCGGCCGAACAAGGCACTCACCGCCTCGCGCACGCAAGGCATGCGGGTGGAGCCGCCCACCATGACCGTGCCCTGCACCTCGTCGGCCCGCACTTTGGCGTCGCGCAGCACGCGCTTGACGGCGCTCAGCGTGCGAGCCAGCAGCGGCTGGGCCAGGGTTTCGAACTGGCTGCGAGACACGCGCAGCTCGAGCGCGCCTGCATCCAGCCGAACCTGCAGCACTGCGCTATCAGCACTTGAGAGTTGCTCCTTGGCCGCACGCGCTGCCACCAGAACCGCACGCTTGTCATGGGCAGAGCTCAGCTGCAGGCCACTTTGCGCTAACGCCCAATCGGCCAGGACACGGTCGAAATCATCGCCGCCCAGCGCAGCATCGCCGCCCGTCGCGACCACCTCAAACACGCCACGACTCAGGCGCAGCAAGGAGATGTCAAAGGTGCCGCCGCCGAGGTCGTAGACGGCGTAAAGGCCTTCGCTGGCGTTATCGAGTCCGTAGGCAATGGCCGCGGCCGTGGGCTCGTTGATCAGGCGCAGCACATTCAGGCCGGCCAGTTGGGCCGCGTCCTTGGTGGCCTGGCGCTGCGCGTCGTCGAAATAGGCGGGCACGGTGATCACGGCACCGAACACATCATCGGCAAAGCTGTCCTCGGCACGGAAGCGCAAGGTGGCCAGGATCTCGGCCGAGATCTCCACTGGCGACTTCAGGCCATCGCGGGTGCGCAGGGACAGCATGCCCGGCGTGTCTTCGAAGTCATAGGGCAGTTGGCTGCGCTCGGCCACATCGGCCAGGCCGCGGCCCATGAAACGCTTGACCGAAACAATGGTGTTGACCGGGTCCTCGGCCTGCGCGGCCAGTGCAGCGGCCCCGATCTGACGGCGACCTTCTTCCAGGTAGCGCACAGCCGAGGGCAGGATCACCTGCCCCTGCTCATCGGGCAGGCATTCGGCCACACCGTGGCGCACAGCGGCCACCAGGGAATGGGTGGTGCCCAGGTCAATCCCCACCGCGATGCGACGCTCATGCGGATTGGGCGACTGACCCGGTTCGGAAATTTGCAGCAAAGCCATGTTTTATTGTCCTAGGGCTTCCAGGCGTCGATCGAGATCGGAACGGAATCGGTGAATGAACATCAGCGCCCTCACCTGCTGGGCGGCCGCGGCGGTGGCGGCGGCCATATCGGTGTCGGCATCGAGCAGGCGCTGCACCTCGGCCAGCAGCTCACGCTCGCGCGTGGCCACCTCGGCATCCAACGCCTCCACTTCGGCCAGGCCTTGCGCCTCGTCCAGGGCCTCGCGCCAGGCCATCTGCTCCATCAGGAACGCCGTGGGCATGCGGGTGTTCTCGTGGATCTGCAGCGGCACACCGCGCAGCTCGCACAGATAGGCCGCGCGCTTGAGCGGATCGCGCAAGCGCTGGTGCGCCTCGTTGACCCGCATCGCCCACTGCGCGCTCAGGCGCTGCGCCGCGGCACCTTGGGCCGCAAAACGGTCGGGGTGCACCTGGGCCTGCAAGGCCTTCCAACTGGCATCGATGGCGGCGCGATCCTGGGTCTGCCGCTGCGGCAGGCCGAACAGGCTGAAGTCGTCGTCATCGAGTTTCATGGGCAAACAGGTCTCGGGCTTTTCAAATCTTTGGGCGGGCACAGGGCTGCCGCCACTCGGCTTCAGCCATGAAAAAAGCGCGGACCGACGCCGCGCCCTCCTGGCCTGCACCGCTTACGCGGCGCAGCACTGTATTACACGCGGAAGGACTCGCCGCAGCCGCAGCGGTCTTTCTCGCGCGGGTTGCGGAACTTGAAGCCTTCGTTCAGGCCTTCGCGGACGAAGTCCAGCTCTGTGCCATCCAGATAGGGCAGGCTCTTGGGATCGATCAGGATCTTGATGCCATGGCCTTCGAAGATCACATCCTCGGGGGCCACCTCATCGGCGTACTCCAGCTTGTAGGCCAGGCCGGAGCAGCCGGTGGTCTTGACGCCCAGGCGCACGCCAACACCTCGGCCACGCTTGCTGATGTAGCGCGTCACATGGCGTGCGGCGGCTTCGGTCACGGTCACTGACATGGCGCCGTCCTTACTGCGTGTGCTTGGCGCGGTAGTCGTCCACGGCCGCCTTGATGGCGTCCTCGGCCAGGATGGAGCAGTGGATCTTCACCGGCGGCAGGGCCAGCTCTTCGGCGATCTGGGTGTTCTTGATGGCAAGGGCCTGATCCAGGCTCTTGCCCTTGACCCATTCGGTCACGAGCGAGCTCGATGCAATGGCCGAGCCGCAGCCGTAGGTCTTGAATTTCGCGTCTTCGATCAAACCGGTGGCCGGGTTGACCTTGATCTGCAGCTTCATCACATCGCCGCAGGCCGGCGCACCGACCATGCCGGTGCCGATCGAGTCGTCGCCCTTTTCAAAGGCGCCGACGTTGCGCGGGTTTTCGTAGTGATCAACGACTTTTTCGCTGTATGCCATGATTTTTTCTCCTAGCTATTGGCTGCCCTGCGACAAAGTGGTCGCAGAGCCGGCTCACCACAGATTCAGGTCCGCGGCGGGCTGTGGTCTTTCAGTGGGCAGCCCACTGGATGGTGCTGAGGTCGATACCGTCCTTGTACATATCCCACAGCGGCGAAAGTTCGCGCAGCTTGGCCACGCGGTCCTTCAGAGTAGCGATGGCGTAATCGATCTCTTCCACGGTGGTGAAGCGGCCGATGGTCATGCGCAGAGAAGAATGCGCCAGCTCGTCGCTGCGACCCAGGGCGCGCAAGACATAGCTCGGCTCCAAGCTGGCCGAAGTGCAGGCCGACCCGGAGGACAGCGCCAAGCCCTTGACACCCATGATCAAGGACTCGCCCTCCACATAGTTGAAGGACATGTTCAAGTTGTGCGGCACGCGGCGCTCGAGGTCGCCATTGACGAAGACCTGTTCGATGTCCTTGAGGCCATTCAGCAGACGCTGATGCAACATGCGGATGCGCTCGCCCTCGGACGCCATTTCTTCCTTGGCGATGCGAAATGCCTCACCCATACCGACGATCTGGTGCGTGGCCAAAGTTCCCGAGCGCATACCGCGCTCCTGGCCGCCGCCGTGCATTTGAGCTTCCAGGCGCACACGCGGCTTGCGCCGCACATACAAGGCACCGATGCCCTTGGGGCCGTAGGTCTTGTGCGAAGCCAGACTCATCAGATCCACCGGCAGCTCGGCCAGATTGATGGCGATCTTGCCGGTGGCCTGGGCCGCGTCGACGTGGAAGATGATGCCGCGTTCGCGGCAGATCGCGCCAATGGCCGGAACATCCTGGATCACGCCAATCTCGTTGCTGACGTAGAGCACCGAAGCCAGGATGGTGTCCGGGCGAATAGCCGCCTTGAACGCATCCAGATCCAGCAGGCCATCCGCCTGCACCTCGAGGTAAGTCACCTCAAAACCCTGACGCTCCAACTCACGACAGGTGTCCAGCACCGCCTTGTGCTCGGTCTTGAGTGTGATGATGTGCTTGCCGCGGGTCTTGTAGAACTGGGCTGCGCCCTTGATGGCGAGGTTGATGGACTCGGTGGCACCCGAGGTCCAGACGATCTCGCGCGGGTCGGCGCCGATCAGAGCCGCGACCTGTTCACGCGACTTCTCGACAATCGCTTCCGCCTCCCAGCCCCAGGCATGGCTGCGCGATGCCGGGTTGCCGAAATGCTCGCTGAGCCAAGGCACCATGGCGCTGACCACGCGCGGGTCCACCGGCGTGGTGGCGCCGTAGTCGAGATAGATGGGGAAATGCGGGGTCATGTCCATGTTCGAGATTGGCTTTTTATTCTGTGCTGGCGACTGGGCTGGCAGTCTTACTTGGTAAAGGCGTTGCCGAGGGCGAAGACCGAATTCGGGGCGGTGATGCGAATAGGTTTGACCACCGGGGTCGATGAAATGGCGCGTTTCATCGGCGACTCTTCAATGGTGACGCCTTTGGAGAGCTGGTCTTCCACCAGCTTGCGCAGGGACACCGAATCGAGGTACTCGATCATCTTGGCGTTGAGACTGGTCCAGAGCTCGTGGGTGATGCAGCGGCCGGTGTCCTCGCCCATGCAGTTTTCCTTGCCGCCGCAGCCTGTGGCGTCGATGGGCTCGTCGACGGCCACGATGATGTCGGCCACCGTGATCTCACTGGACTTGCGGCCCAGCGAATAGCCGCCGCCCGGGCCGCGGGTGCTTTCCACCAGCTCATGGCGACGCAGCTTGCCGAACAACTGCTCCAAATAGGACAGCGAAATCTGCTGACGCTGGCTGATGGCCGCCAGCGCAACCGGGCCACCGTTTTCACGCAGGGCCAAGTCAATCATCGCTGTGACGGCAAACCGACCTTTGGTGGTGAGACGCATATCACTCTCCTTTGAGTCCGCAGAACCAGGTGCCAAGAGCGAAGCCCTGTGAGGCACTGGGGTCAGGGCCGGCCCGCTTGACGGGTTTACCCTTGACCAATTCCGACTATTTTACTCAATTACTGAGAGTCTTGCCGGGCGACCCCAAAACCAGAGATTCGGCAGGGCCTTGAGCCCCAGGGGCAGAGCTGCTCTGAGCGCCGCGGCTAAGCGATATTGTCGTGCACGACCGCGCCAAAGGCTTGCTCGCGCAGCTGGGCCAGCTGATCCCGCACGCGCGCCGCCTTCTCGAACTCCAGATTGCGGGCATGCTCCAGCATCTGCTTCTCGAGCAAGGCCATGCGCTTGCTGAGGTCCTTCTCGGACATCTGCTCCACCTCGGCCACCTGCAGCAGCTTCTGATCGTCCCGGCCACTCTTGTCGGAGTAAACGCCGTCGATCAAGTCCTTGATGCGCTTGTTGATGCTGCGCGGCGTGATGCCATTGGCCTCATTGAACGCCAGCTGCTTGCTGCGGCGGCGCTCGGTCTCGCCCATGGCCTTGCGCATCGATTCCGTCACCCGGTCGGCATACAGAATGGCCTTGCCGTTGAGGTTGCGCGCAGCACGGCCGATGGTCTGGATGAGGCTGCGCTCCGAGCGCAAAAAGCCCTCCTTGTCGGCATCCAGAATCGCCACCAGCGAGACCTCGGGAATGTCCAGCCCTTCACGCAGCAAGTTGATGCCAACCAGCACATCGAATGCTCCCAGGCGCAGGTCACGCAAGATCTCGACCCGCTCGACCGTGTCCACGTCGGAGTGCAGGTAGCGCACCTTGACGCCGTTGTCGCTCAAATAATCGGTCAGCTGTTCGGCCATGCGCTTGGTCAGGGTGGTGATCAAGACGCGGTCATTGACCTCCACTCGCAGGCGAATTTCCTGCAGCACATCGTCCACCTGATGGGTAGCCGGGCGCACCTCGACCAGGGGGTCGACCAAGCCGGTCGGTCGGACCACCTGCTCCACCACCTGCCCGGCATTCTGCTGTTCATAGGCCGCTGGTGTGGCGGACACGAACACGGCTTGGCGCATCTTGCGCTCGAACTCGTCGAACTTGAGCGGGCGGTTGTCCAGGGCCGAGGGCAGACGGAAGCCATACTCCACCAGCGTGGTCTTGCGCGCCCGGTCGCCGTTGTACATGCCGCCGAACTGGCCGATCAGCACATGGCTTTCGTCCAGAAACATCAGCGCATCGCTGGGCAGATAGTCCACCAAGGTCGGCGGCGGCTCGCCAGGCGCGGCGCCGGACAGGTGCCGGGTGTAGTTCTCGATGCCCTTGCAGTGCCCCACCTCCTGCAACATCTCCAGGTCGAAGCGGGTGCGCTGCTCCAAGCGCTGGGCCTCGACAAGCTTGCCTTCCTTGACAAAGAAACCCAGGCGCTCGCGCAGCTCCTCCTTGATGGTCTCCATAGCGCCCAGCACCTTTTCGCGCGGCGTGACGTAATGGCTGCTCGGATAGACGGTGAAGCGCGCGATCTTCTGACGGATCTTGCCGGTCAGCGGGTCGAAGAGCTGCAAGGTCTCAACCTCGTCATCGAAAAGCTCGATGCGCAGGGCCAGCTCCGAATGCTCGGCAGGAAAGACATCGATGGTGTCGCCACGCACGCGGAAGGCGCCGCGGCTGAATTCCACCTCATTGCGGGTGTACTGCATGCGAATCAGCTGGGCGATGACATCGCGCTGCCCCATCTTGTCGCCATTGCGCAGCGTCATCACCATCTGGTGGTAATCGCTCGGATTGCCGATGCCGTAGATGGCCGAAACAGACGCCACGATGATCACATCACGCCGCTCCATCAGGCTCTTGGTGGCGGAGAGGCGCAGTTGCTCGATGTGCTCATTGATGGCGCTGTCCTTCTCGATGAACAGATCGCGCTGCGGCACATAGGCTTCGGGCTGGTAGTAGTCGTAGTAGCTGACGAAATACTCGACCGCGTTGTTGGGAAAGAAATCGCGGAATTCGCTGTAAAGCTGGGCCGCCAGCGTCTTATTGGGCGCAAAGATGATGGCCGGGCGCCCCAGGCGGGCGATCACATTGGCCATGGTGAAGGTCTTGCCCGAGCCGGTCACGCCCAGCAGGGTCTGGTAGCTCAAGCCGTCGTTGATGCCCTCGATCAGCTGCGCAATCGCCGTCGGCTGGTCTCCTGCCGGTGGAAATGGCTGGAACAACTGGAACGGCGAGCCTTCGAAAGACACGAACTCACCCTTGGGCGCCTCAGCACCTTCGGCGATTTTGTCAATGAGGCGATCTGAATCTTGCATGTGCTGGAGCCGGGTCAGTAACAAGGAGAGAAGCGAAGGGCCCACCTAAAATCGCAAGGCTGGGCAACCCGCAAGGGTAGCGCAGGCCGAGCCGCAGCGCCGCAAGCCCCAGCGATTGCACTTTGTTGTTCATGCCACCGTCCTGTCAGGAAGCTTTCCATGTCCTTGTTTGCCGCCGTCGAAATGGCCCCCCGTGACCCCATCCTGGGCCTCAACGAACAATTCAATGCCGATCCGAACCCGGCAAAGGTGAATCTGGGCGTGGGTGTCTACTTTGACGAGAACGGGAAGCTGCCCCTGCTGAAATGCGTGGCCGAAGCCGAGCGCGCCATGCTGGCTGATCCCAAGGCCCGCGGCTACCTGCCCATCGACGGCATCGCCGCCTACGACAAGGCGGTGCAAGGCCTGGTCTTCGGCGCCGACAGCGCCGTGCTGGCCGACAAGCGCGTGGCCACCGTGCAAGCGATTGGCGGCACCGGCGGCCTGAAGATCGGCGCCGATTTCCTCAAGCGCCTGAACCCCGGCGCCCGCGTGCTGATCTCCGACCCATCCTGGGAAAACCACCGCGCCCTGTTCACCAACGCCGGATTCCAAGTTGAAACCTACCCCTACTTCGACGCCGCCAATCTCGGCGTCAACTTCGAAGGCATGCTCGCCGCACTGCAGGCGGCAACTGCCGGCACGGTCATCGTCCTGCACGCCTGCTGCCACAACCCAACCGGCTACGACCTGACACCGGCCCAGTGGAGCCAGGTGGTCGAAGCCGTGAAGGCCCGCGGCCTGGTCGCCTTCCTCGACATGGCCTACCAGGGCTTTGGCGAAGGCATTGCCGAAGACGGCGCCGTCATCCAGCAGTTTCTGGCCGCCGGACTCGACTTCTTCGTCTCGACCAGCTTCTCCAAGAGCTTCTCGCTCTACGGCGAGCGTGTCGGTGCGCTGAGCGTGGTCTGCGCTTCTGGCGAAGAAGCCGGCCGCGTGCTGAGCCAACTCAAGATCGTCATCCGCACGAATTACTCCAACCCACCGACCCACGGCGCCCAGGTTGTGGCCACCGTGCTGTCCAGCCCGGCCCTGCGCGCGCTGTGGGAAGAAGAATTGGCTGGCATGCGCCTGCGCATCCGCGCCATGCGCACAGCCCTGGTCGGCGCCCTGCGCGCCGCCGGTGTCGAGAAGGATCTGAGTTTCGTGATCCGCCAGAAGGGCATGTTCAGCTATTCGGGCCTGACTGCTGCGCAGATGCAGCGCCTGCGCAGCGAGTTCGGTATCTACGGCGTGGATTCGGGCCGCATCTGCGTGGCTGCGCTGAACGAGAAGAACCTGCCGGCCGTGGCGGCAGCCATGGCGGCGGTGCTGCGCGGCTGATGCCCGCAGCTGCCTGAGACGCTCGCAGAACGCCCCGTTTTGGGGCGTTCTGCGCACATTTTCGGGTTTGTTCGCTGCGAGCTGCCACGCTTTTCACCGCTAATAGCCGACCATGCCACTGTGCAGCCCGCAGTAAAATGCTGCACCGCACCATTGATTTCAGGCAAGATCGAGCTTCAGCAACCCCGCGCGGCGCCCCAGAGCCTTGCGCACCACGACCCGAGGCACACCCATGCTGTACCAGCTTTTTGAAACCCAACGCGCCCTGATGAGCCCGTTCTCGGAGTTCGCGGCAGCCTCTGCCAAGCTCTACAGCCATCCGCTGTCGCCGTTTTCCCATGCCCCCATGGCCCAGCGCGTCTCGGCCGGACTGGACCTGATGCACCGTTTGGCCAAGGACTACGAAAAGCCGGAATTCGGCATCCGCGGAGTCGAAGTGGACGGCGTGGAAGTGGCCGTGCAGGAACTGGTGCCCATCAACAAGCCCTTTTGCCGCCTCTTGCGCTTCAAGCGCTACACCGATGATCTGGCGGTGCTGAGCAAGATGAAAGACCAGCCGACGGTGCTGGTCGTCGCGCCCTTGTCTGGCCACCACAGCACCCTGCTTCGCGACACCGTCAAGCAGCTGCTCAAGGACCACAAGGTCTATATCACGGACTGGACGGACGCCCGCATGGTGCCGCTTGAAGTTGGTCCCTTCCACCTCGACGACTACATCGCCTATGTGCAGGAATTCATCCGCCACCTGGGCCCGGACTGCCATGTGATCTCGGTTTGCCAGCCCACCGTGCCGGTGCTGGCTGCCATCTCCTTGATGGCAAGCCTTGGCGAGACCACGCCGCGCAGCATGACCATGATGGGCGGCCCCATCGACGCCCGCAAGAGCCCGACCGCGGTCAACAACCTGGCCATGAACCGCAGTTTCAATTGGTTCGAGTCGAACGTGATCTACCGCGTGCCGACCAATTTCCCGGGTGCTGGCCGCGCGGTCTACCCTGGCTTCTTGCAGCACACCGGTTTTGTGGCCATGAACCCGGACCGCCACCTGAGCTCGCATTACGACTACTTCCTCGACCTGGTGCGCGGCGACGACGACGGCGCTGATTCGCACCGCCAGTTCTACGACGAGTACAACGCCGTCCTGGACATGCCGGCCGAGTACTACCTGGACACCATCAAGACCGTGTTCCAGGACTTTGCGCTGGTCAACGGAACCTGGAACGTCAAGGGTCAGCTGGTTCGCCCACAGGACATCCAAGGCACAGCCCTATTGACCGTGGAAGGCGAGTTGGACGACATCTCTGGCGCCGGACAGACCCGTGCCGCCCATGCGCTGTGCTCCGGCATCGCGCCAGAGCATCAGTACCACTACGATGCCGTCGGCGCCGGGCATTACGGCATCTTCTCCGGCCGCCGCTGGCGCGAGAAGGTCTACCCGGAAGTGCGCGACTTCATCGCCAAGTACGACCACGGCGAAGCCGCTGCCGAGGCCGAAGCTCAGGCAACCGTCAGCAAGGCACGCAAAGGCCGCGCCAAGACTTGAAGCGCTCGACTGAAGCCATGCCGGCCGTCGCCCTGACGCTGGCAGATCGAATCGATGCGGCCTTGCCGCAGACGCAGTGCACTCGCTGCGGCTATGTGGACTGCCGCGCCTACGCGCAGGCCGTGGCCTGCGGCGAGGCCGACATCAATCAATGCCCGCCCGGTGGCAGCGAAGGCGTGGCGCGTCTTGCTGCGCTGACGGGCCGGGCCACCCTGCCTCTGAGCGCAGACCATGGCCAGGAAGGGCCGCGGGCGCTGGCCGTCATCGACGAAGCCTGGTGCATCGGCTGCACCCTGTGCATCAAGGCCTGCCCGGTCGACTGCATCGTCGGCACACCCAAGCAAATGCACTTGATCGTGACCGAGCAATGCACGGGCTGCGAGCTCTGCGTGCCGGCCTGCCCGGTGGACTGCATCTCCATGAGCCCGGTCAGTGGCGAGCAAACCGGCTGGCAGGCTTGGAGCCCATTGCAGGCCGAAGCGGCGCGTGAGCGATATGGCTTTCACCAGTTCAAGGCCGAGCGTGAGCAGCGCGACAACGCCGCCCGCTTGCAGGCCAAGGCAGAAGCCAAGCTGGCTGACCTGGCTGCCGCGTCCAAGCTGACGGCACCCGACGATCTGGAGCGCAAGCGGGCTGTGATCCAAGCCGCTTTAGCGCGGGCACGAGCGCAGCGCCAGGCCTGAGTCACGCCTCGGCGGCCCGTGCACAATCGCGCCCATGAACGCGCAACAGATCCACGGCTTTTTCACCACCCTGCGCGCTGCCAACCCCAGCCCGCAGACCGAGCTGGAGTACAGCAGCGTGTTCGAGCTGCTGGCGGCCGTGCTGCTTTCAGCCCAGGCCACCGATGTCGGCGTCAACAAGGCCACCCGGCGCTTGTTCCCGGTCGCCAACACGCCGCAAAAAATCTTGTCGCTGGGCGAAGAAGGGCTGAGCGAATACATCCGCACCATCGGCCTCTACCGCAGCAAGGCGCGGCACCTGATCGCCACCTGCAAGATTTTGGTCGAGCAACATGGTGGCCAGGTTCCACGCACCCGCGATGCGCTCGAGGCCCTGCCGGGTGTCGGCCGCAAGACCGCCAATGTGGTGCTCAACGTTGCTTTTGGGGAGCCGACCATGGCGGTGGACACCCATTTATTCCGCCTCGGCAATCGCACCGGACTCGCACCGGGCAAGACGCCACTGGCTGTTGAACTCGGCCTGCTCAAGCGAATTCCTGCCGAGTTTCTGGTCGACGCACACCATTGGCTGATCCTGCATGGCCGCTATGTCTGCAAGGCGCGGGCGCCGCTGTGTGAAAGCTGCAGCGTGGCTTCGTTCTGCGACGAGGGCCGCCGCCTACAATCCCGGCTTGCCAAAGTAGGAACTGTTCCGAAAAAGCCCTAGGGAGCCACGGGAAACCATGCCAAGCCTCAACGACTTGATCGACCGCGTCGAGCGATTGCTCTTGCGCCATGAAGAGTTGAAGCGCACCAATGCGCTGCTTCAGGAGCAGGTTCAAGCGCTGAGCCAGGAGCGTGACAGCCAGCGTTCGCGCCTGAATGCCGCGCGCGCGCGCATTGATGCCTTGCTGGAACGCCTGCCCGTCGAAAGTGAATCCGGAAAGAATCATCCATGAAGCAGATGGAAGTGACCATCATGGGGCAGAGTTATCTGCTGGGCTGCCCCGAGGGTGGCGAAGCGGCGCTGAGCAAGGCCGTCAGCCAGGTCGACAAAGAAATGAGCGCCATTCGCGACGCCGGCCGCGTCAAGGCGCGCGAACGCATCGCCGTGCTGGCAGCGCTGAACCTGGCTTACCAACTGGCAGAAGACAAGCCGGTGCCCGGGGTTCGCGGCAAGGCTGCCGGTGCCGGTGACGCCGAACTACCCGACCTCGATGGCCTGATCCGCCGCCTCGATGAAGCCCTGGGTCACGACGGGCAATTGCTCTGATTTCATCCTCGGCTCTTCCCGGTCGCCGTAGAATGGCAACGTCCATCGCATTCGCGTGAGCTCTATATTTCCTTGAACCGATGCTCTTAGAGCTTGGGCTTGGAACATCGCCCGACTGGTGTGATCGTCTCGCGTCAGATGAACCCGAAGTTTGGCTGACCTTGCCCACCTGAATCCCCTGGGTTCAGGAATGCGGCTCACGGTTCGCGGTGGACACCTCATTCTTCCAATCGGCCCCTTGCGGGCCGATTTTCATTGCCGAACCAACCCTGTCGAGGCACTACAGACCATGAAGCATTGGTTGATGAAGTCCGAGCCCTCGGAATGCTCGATCGATGACTTGGCGCGTGCGCAAGATCAAACCCTGCCCTGGGTCGGCGTGCGCAACTACCAGGCGCGCAACTTCATGCGTGACGACATGGCGCCCGGGGACGGCGTGCTGTTCTACCACTCATCCTGCCCCAAGCCCAAACAGATCGGCATCGCCGGCTTGGCCCGGGTGGCCAGTCTGGCCTACCCGGACGCCACGCAGTTTGATCCGAGCAGCCCCTACTTTGACGCCAAATCCAAACCGGAGGCCGCGCGCTGGCTGAACGTCGACGTGCGCTTCGAGCGCAAGACCCGGCTCTTGAGCTTGGCCGATTTGCGTAAGCAGCCGGGCCTGGCCGGTATGCGTTTGCTGCAGGCGGGGAGCCGCCTCTCCATCACGCCAGTCAGCGCCGAGGAATGGGCGCTGATCAACGAGCTGCTGAGCTGAGCGCTGCAGCGGCAGGTTCAGGCTAACTCAGGCCCCGAACGGGATCGAAGCCAGCACCACCTGATTGCCGCCACGACGCTGAGCCTCATGGACGGCCGCCTCGCTGGCCGACCAGAGTTCTTCATGCTTGGATGCCGTGTGCGGGAAGCTGCTCACCCCCATGGACAAGGAGAGTCCCATGTCCTGCCCATTGAGCACGATGATCTGGGCCATGCATTGGCGGCGCAGCTGCTCCATACGGGCATGGGCCGTCGCCAGGCCCACGCCTGAAAGCAGCACGGCAAAGCGGCTGTGTCCAACACGGCAGGCGGCATCCATGGCGCGCGTGTTGGCGCGCAGCATGCGACCCATGCCTTCGAGCAAGCGCTGATTGGCCTCTTCGCCCAGGGCCTGCACGGCGGCCGGCGCCGGATCGAGCGCGATGATGACCAAAGCGAACTCACGGTGCTCGCGTGTGGACAGATCGATCTCGCGCAGAAGCTGATCATCGAACTGCGCCTGCAGATACAGGCCGGAAACTTCATCGCGGCCACTGCCCTGCTGCAGCTCACGTCGGATCTGTTCCAGCGCTTTTTGCTGCTGCTCCAGCTGCTGCAAGGCGCGCTGCAAGTGACTCTCGCGATGCCGCTCCTCGGTTCGCTCCTGCCACACGGACAAGACAAACTCGCTGCCCAACGCTGCACGGGTGACGGTGAACTCGCGACGTCGCCCACTCAGTTCCAGACGATGCTCGCTGACGGTGATGGTGCGTTGGGCCATCACGGCCTGCTCGACACGGCGCATGGCCACCACTTCTTCGGCACGCATCAAGTCGTTGTCGACGCTGCCGACCACCGAGCTTTCGCTGCGCTCGAACAGACGATCAAGCCCGGCACTGGCAAACACATAGCGACCGGTGGCCAGCGACTTGATCGCCGCCAGCAAACTCAGCGGCTCCACCAAGCCAAGCAAGGTGCCGCCCATCTCGCTCGCCAAGTCGGCATGCCCCGCCAGCCAATGGCCCAAGCTTCCCGGTGCTGCCGGCGGCGCGTCGTTCTGAGCGGCTGAATTGTTCATGCGTTCTCAATCATTCGGGATCCCCACGCAAAGCCTGGCTCCGTCCTCGGGCCTTTGCGCAAACGTTCAGGCACTGTAGATGGCTTCGAGTCAGCGAATCAAGCGCATCGCGGGCCGACAGGGGCGTTCCCCCTAACTTGGCAACAAGCTGCATGGTAGCGAAGTCGCGGGGAGCCGACCGAGGCCGGAGACAGGAAATTCTTCCGTTTGGCGCACTTCAGCTCCATATCGACGCGCGCCGGCAGGTTCTCAAGGGCGGCGACGATTGACTGCGGGACAATGCCAGCGCGCACAGCACCGTGCGGGCCACCCTCTCCCTTCCATTTCATGCATTTCGATCTGATCATCATCGGTGCCGGCGCAGCCGGGCTGTTCTGCGCCGGCCAGGCCGGCCAAGCCGGCCAGCGCGTGCTGCTCATCGATCACGCCGAGAAGGTGGCCGAGAAGATTCGAATATCCGGCGGCGGGCGCTGCAACTTCACCAACCGTGATGTCGGGCCTGGCAATTTCCTGTCGGACAACCCGGCTTTTTGTCGCTCAGCACTGGCCCGTTACAGCAGTCAGGACTTCATCGCGCTGGTGCAAAAGCACGGCATCGCCTTTCACGAGAAGCACAAGGGGCAGCTGTTCTGCGATGAATCCAGCGATCAGATCATCCAGATGCTGCTGAAGGAATGCACCGCCGGCGGCGTCACCCACTGGCAGCCTTGCAGCGTGCAGGACCTGCAGCTCAAGAACAACCCTGAATCCAATGCGCGGTTTGAGCTGCACACTTCGAGAGGCACCGTCACCGCGCGCTCGGTGGTGGTCGCCACCGGCGGCCTGCCCATCCCGAAGATCGGCGCCACCGACTGGGGTCTGCGCTTGGCCAAACGCCTGGGCCACGCCATCGTCGAGCCGCGTGCCGCGCTGGTTCCATTGACCTTTGATGAGCAAGTCTGGGCGCCATTTTCAGCACTGGCCGGCCTCTCCCTGCCGGTCGCAGTCAGCACCGGGCAGGGCAAAAACAAAGGGCGCTTCCTCGAGGACCTGCTATTCACCCATCGCGGCTTGAGCGGGCCCGCCATTCTTCAGATCTCCAGCTTCTGGGTCGAAGGTCAGCCCCTGCAGATCGATCTGGCTCCCGAACACAAGCTGCTGGCGCTGCTGCAGGCCGCCAAGAACGAATCCAAGCGTCAACTGGGCAATGAACTGTCCAGCCTGTTTCCTCAGCGCTTGGCCCTGGCCTGGCTGGAACGACTCGCATTGCCGGCGCAACGACCCATGCCCGAATGCAAGGACCGGGACCTGCAGACCCTGGCGCAGCAGTTGCAAGGCTGGCAGCTCAGCCCGAATGGCAGCGAAGGCTGGCGCAAGGCCGAGGTGATGCGGGGCGGCGTCGATACCCGTGAGCTCAATTCACAGAATATGGAGAGCAAACGCGTGCCCGGCCTGCACTTTATTGGCGAGGTTGTGGATGTCACCGGATGGCTGGGCGGCTACAACTTCCAATGGGCCTGGTCCAGTGCCGTCGCTTGCGCACGTTCTTTGAACAAGGATGATTCCACAGCTTGAAAATCAGGCTATAATCTTCGTCTTTGCTGGCAAACCCTGCGCGTCGATTCGCAACGCTTTCTGAAGCGGAATCCGGATAAGCCGTTTCAGACACTGAGTTCCAAATGTCTTGGACGAAGTACTTGGCGAACACCGAGCGCATATTGAAGGAACTACCTTTTCATGACCACGATTCGCGTCAAAGAGAACGAGCCGTTTGATGTGGCCCTGCGCCGTTTCAAGCGCACTATCGAAAAATTGGGCTTGCTGACTGATCTGCGCGCCCGCGAGTTCTACGAGAAGCCCACGGCTGAACGTAAGCGCAAGAAGGCAGCTGCCGTCAAGCGTCACTACAAGCGCGTTCGCAGCATGCAGCTGCCGAAGAAGCTGTACTGATCGCCTGATCGCCACGGCAGTTCTTCCAGAACAGCCGCTCGGCCGAAAAAACCCGCACAGGACGCTGTAGCGGGTTTTTTTTGATCTCGAACCTGCGCAAACGCAGGCACACTGCGCGCCGGGCATATTCGCCCCCCGTGCACCGGTTCCAACCTACTCCAAGACACCCAGGATTTGCCATGAGCTTGAAAGCCCGCATCACCGACGACATGAAGGCCGCCATGCGCGCCAAAGACAGCGAGCGCCTGATCACCGTTCGTGGTTTGCTCGCCGCCATCAAGCAAAAAGAGGTCGATGAGCGCGTGGAACTGGACGAAGCTGGCGTGATCGCCATCGTCGACAAGCTCATCAAGCAACGCAAAGACTCCATCAGCCAGTTCAACGCCGGCGGCCGCCCCGATCTGGCAGAAAAGGAGCAGGCTGAACTGTTGGTGCTGGAACCCTATCTGCCGCAGCGCATGTCCGCGGAAGAGGTAGGGGCCGCCGTTCAAGCCATCGTCGCGGAGCTGGGCGCCAAGGGTCCGGGCGATATGGGCAAGGTCATGGGCGCCGTCAAGACGCAGTTGGCGGGCAAGGCCGATATGGGCCTGGTGTCAGCCGCGGTCAAGCAGGCCTTGAGCCAGTGATGCCGGAGCGAGCACCTACCATGAGCCTGCCCACGCAAACCATCGCGCCCGATTTCTGCGTCTCGCCGCAGTTGCAGCCCGAGGCCATGGCCCTGGCGGCGCAAGCCGGTTTTCGAAGCGTGATCAACAACCGCCCCGATTTCGAAGGCGGCCCAGATCAACCGACCCATTCGCAAATTGAAGCGGCAGCGCGTGCTGCGGGCCTGGAGTACCGCCACCTGCCAGTCAGCGGCAGCTACCAGTCACCCGAAGAGATTGCGCAGTTCCATCAACTATTGAACAGCCTGCCCAAACCCATCCTGGCTTTTTGCCGCTCGGGTGCGCGCTCGACCCGACTCTATACTGCCGCCTCAGTGCTCTGAAGCGCTGCACACTCCGCACCACCAAGCCTGTGTCAACACAGGCTCTTTTTTTGGCTCATTGCCAAACTCCGGAGTAAGTAGTTGTCGTTTCGGCAGCCGCAGGCCAAGCGTTTGTTCTTGTTGATTTGCGCCTCCATGCCCCGACCGCTGAGCTCTGCGCGGCCTCGCAGCCGAAGCTCGGCGCCATGACCGAGGCAGGCGCACTCTCTTTCCTTTGCGTGATCGAGGACCGCCCCATCTGATAGCGCGACCCAGAGCCGCCCTAGCCTGCAGAATCACCATCACTGGCACCTCGTACGAGGAAGTCGCAGCCTTCGCCGAGCAGCCGGTCCACCCCTACCCAAGCCCATCCCGGTCCTTTCGCCGCTGCGGCGCGCGCAGCACCCAACCGTTCGAGGTCAAGCAACAGCTGTCCCGAGCCTGACACTGCGCGCCCAGTTGCCCAAGTATGTTGAAACTACTTACCGGGTAAGACCCCGGCGACGGCCACGGGCCTAACTCCTAGAATCCGCGCGGGCTACGTATCAGCCAGCAGCCTTGCTGGGCGGCACGCTGCAAATGTTTTCAAGCGTTTAGGAGTTACCGTGCAATTCCTTCTGGGTCTGTCACGAGCCATCGATCGGCTCAGTGAATGGGTTGGCCAGTTCGTTCGATGGCTGGTGTTGGCTGCCGTCTTGATCAGCGCGGGTAACGCGATCATGCGCAAGGCTTTCGACATCAGTTCGAACGCCTATCTGGAGGTTCAGTGGTATCTCTTTGCTGGCGTCTTCATGCTGGGTGCGGGCTATGTATTCCTCAAGAACGCGCACGTGCGCATTGACTTCATCTCCTCGCGCCTGTCCTTGCGCACCAACACCATCATCGACATCCTGGGCATCGTGCTGGTCATCTTCCCCTTGTGCTGGATGTTGATCGAGCTGAGCTGGCCGCTGTTCCATGGCGCATGGATCTCGGGCGAAACCAGCTCCAATGCTGGCGGTCTGATCCGCTGGCCCGTGCTCCTGCTGATGCCCGTCGGATTCGCACTGCTGGTACTGCAAAGCGGCTCGGAGCTGATCAAACGTATCGCCTACCTGACCGGCCACCGCAGCGAACCCTTCCCTGTCGAGCAGGAGAAAACTGCCGAAGAATTGCTTCTGGAGGAACTGCAGGCGCAGGCCGCCATCGAGGAAGCTTCGAAACAGTCCCAAGCTCGCTGAGGCCACAAGATGACTGCATTGATCGCTGAAAACTTTGTGCCGCTCTTGTTTGTCGGCCTCTTCGTCTTCTTGCTGCTGGGCATTCCCGTGGCCTTCGGCCTTGCCGCCACGGGCCTACTCTTCGGATTCATCGGTATTGAGGTCGGGCTTTTCCCGGCCAATATGTTCGGCGCCCTGCCCCTGCGGGTGTTCGGCATCATGTCGAACGACACGCTGTTGGCCATTCCCTTCTTCACCCTGATGGGCATCACCCTTGAGAGATCGGGGATGGCCGAAGACCTGCTGGAGACCGTGGGCCAGGTGTTCGGCCCCTTGCGTGGCGGCCTGGCCATCGCGGTGATTCTGGTAGGAGCCCTGCTGGCCGCGACCACCGGCGTGGTGGCTGCGGCCGTGATTTCCATGGGGCTGATCTCCTTGCCCATCATGCTGCGCTACGGCTACAACCGTACCATCGCCACCGGCGCCATCACGGCGTCCGGCACGCTCGCGCAGGCCATTCCGCCATCGCTGGTGCTGATTGTGCTGGCCGACCAACTGGGTCGTTCGGTGGGCGATATGTATGCCGGTGCCCTGCTGCCGGGCCTGCTGCTGGTGGGGCTTTACCTGCTCTTCATCGTGGCCGTCGCCTTCATCAAGCCCACCTGGGTGCCCGCCCTGCCGCCGGAAGCCCGCATCTACCGCGAAAGCAACGGTGCCAGCGGGCACAAGTCCCTGCTGCTGCTGCTGCTGATCGCTGGCGCTGCTGGCTGGCTGTGGTCCGGCATGCACGACGACATGCTCAAGAAGCTGATCGAGCGCCCCAACCCGGCGCCGAATGATGAGATTTTCATCTCATCGATGACCGTAGCTTCTTTCCTTGCGCTGGGTCTGGCCTTGATCAACAAGGTGTTGCGCTTGGGCCTGTTGTCCAAGCTGGCCGAGCGCGTGACCTTTGTGCTGATCCCGCCCCTGGTGCTGATCTTCCTGGTGCTGGGCACCATCTTCCTGGGTGTGGCCACGCCCACCGAGGGCGGGGCCATGGGTGCCATGGGCGCTCTGCTGATGGCCCTGGCGCGTCGACGCATGTCCCTCAAGACCTTGAACCAGGCCTTGGACAGCACGGCACGTCTGTCCTGCTTCGTGCTCTTCATCCTGATCGGCTCCACGGTCTTCAGCTTCACCTTCAATGCGGCCGACGGTCACTTCTGGGTGGAACACCTGTTCAAGTCACTGCCCGGTGGCGCGCTCGGCTTCCTGATCGTGGTCAACATCCTGGTCTTTGTGCTGGGCATGTTCATCGACTTCTTCGAGATCGCCTTCATCGTGATTCCGATGATTGCACCCGTGGCTGAGAAGCTATTGCCTGCCCTGCTGCCCGGCGTACCCGCCGATGCAGTGATGATCTGGTTCGGCGTGATCATCGCGATGAATCTCCAGACCTCTTTCCTGACCCCGCCCTTTGGTTTTGCGCTCTTCTATCTGCGCAGCGTGGCACCCAAGAAGGACTACAAGGACCGCATCACGGCCAAGACCATTCCGGCCGTCACCACCGCTCAGATCTACAAGGGCTCCATCGCCTTCATCATCTTGCAACTCATCATGGTGGCCGTCATCATCGCCAAGCCCGAGCTGGTGATCGGTGGCATCGCCAAGACCGAGAAGCTCAACGATGCAGCCGTGCTGGAGCAGTTGCAAGGCATGGGAGGCCGAGAGGAGCGCCCAGACGACGCACAGCCCGCGAGCGAGGCTGCCAGCGATCCGCTGGCCCCGGCACCGGCCGCCAGTGAAGCGTTCGATCCCATGGCGGGCCTGTTGGAAGCCGTCAAGAAGGACGCCAGCGCCGAGAAGAAGTAGCAAGCGCTACACAGGTGTGGCGCTCAAGCCGCCACACCCAGCCCCAGCCAAAACTTCAGCGAGGCTTTGCCAGCACGAAAAAGGCCCCGCAATGCGGGGCCTTGTTGTGCGTGCCAATCCACCGTTGAAGGTGGATTGAACAGCCAGATTCAGAGCTTTTGCTGCTGCATAAAGTCGTCAAAGCCGGCTTCAGCGAAGCGGAACCAAAGGTTGGAGTCGCGGCGGAAGACGGCGTAGTCGTCGTAGATCTTCTTCCAGGCCGGGTTCTTGCCGCTCAGCTCAGCATAGGTCGCCATGGACTCCTTGAAGGCGGCGTCCAGCATGTCCTTGGGGAAGCGGAACAGCTTGGTGCCACCAGCGACCAGCTTCTTCAAAGCCGCCGGGTTGCGGGCGTCATAGCGGGCCTGCATGGTCACGGCTGCTTCCATGGAAGCAGCTTCGATCATGGCCTTGTACTCGGGTGACAGAGCGTTGTAGGCCTTGGTGTTGATGTAGAAATCCAGCTGAGGGCCGCCTTCCCAAAAGCCGGGATAGCCGTAGAACGGCGCGACCTTGTTGAAGCCCAGCTTCTCGTCGTCATACGGGCCCACCCACTCGGCCGCATCGATCGTGCCCTTCTCAAGGGCTTGATAGATTTCGCCACCAGGGATGCTCTGGGCCACACCGCCCAGGCGATTGAAGATCACGCCGCTGAAGCCGCCGGTACGGAATTTCAGGCCCTTGATGTCGGCGAGGGACTTGATCTCCTTGCGCCACCAGCCGCCCATCTGGGCTCCGGTATTGCCACCCGCGAAGTTGATGATGTTGTAGTTCGCATAGAACTCGCGCATCAGCTTCAGCCCGTTGCCTTCGACCATCCAGGCGCTCATCTGACGGCTGTTCAAACCGAAGGGAATGGCGCAGCCCAGCGCGAACGTCGGATCCTTGCCGAAGTAGTAGTACGGCGCGGTGTGAGCCATCTCGACCGTGCCATTCTGCAGCGCATCAACCTGATTAAAGCCGGGTACCAGTTCGCCGGAAGGATGGACCGAAATCTGGAACTTGCCGCCACTCATGTCGTTGATGGACTTGGCGAAAGTGTCGGCCGCACCGTAAATGGTGTCCAGCGCCTTGGGGAAGGCGGAAGTCAAGCGCCAGCGGATGGCGGCTTGAGCATGCACCGCCGGCGCTACGCCAGCAGCCAGCACGCCAGCCAGGCCTGCCGAACGAACAAAGGAACGACGTTCCATGAAATGTCTCCTCAGTGATTGAAGGGTCGAAGCCCGCTTGATTCTAGGAGTCACGATCCGCCCATATCGGGGGGATAAACCCCTGCGAAACAGGCTCGCGGTCTGCGCAGTTCAAGTGGCAAACAAGCCTAGCAGAGCGCCCCACAACGTGGCTTTCGAGAAACTGACACCAAGGGCATTTGCGCCCAGCCGTTTGCTTCGCCCCGGCTTCAGCTGCCGGCCAATTTCATGCGCGAAATCAGCACCGAACCGAGGGTCTTGCCACCCATGGTGTAGCGGTCGGTGCCAATGCCGATGATGTCCTGGAACATGGTCTTGAGGTTGCCCGCAATCGTCACTTCATGGACTGGGAAGGCCAGCTCACCGTTCTCGACCCAATAGCCACTGGCGCCGCGCGAATAGTCGCCGGTGACCGAGTTCACGCCCTGCCCCATCAACTCGGTCACGAACAGGCCCGTACCGAGCCGGCGCAACATGGTGCGCAGATCATCGCCAGGCGCTGTCAGGCGGCTGCTCATCAGCAGATTGTGCGAACCGCCCGCATGGCCTGTGGTTCGCATGCCGAGCTTGCGGGCCGAATAGGTGGACAAGAAGTAGCCTTGCAGCACACCAGCCTCCACCACCGAGCGCGCGCGTGTCGCCACGCCTTCGTCGTCAAAGGGCGAGCTGCCCTTGCCCTTGACCTGATGCGGGTCCTCGCTGATGTCGATGTGCGAAGCCAGCACGCTCTGGCCGAGGCTGTCGAGCAAAAAGCTGGCGCGGCGGTAGAGCGCGCCGCCGCTGACGGCCTGAACCAAGGCGCCAAGCAGACCGGCCGCCACCGTGCTTTCAAACAGCACCGGGACCTCGGCGGTACCGACCTTGCGGGCCTTCAAGCGCGACAAAGCACGCTCCGCCGCATAACGACCAATCGCCTCGGGCGAAGCCAGGTCCTGCGCATCGCGCATGGAGCTGTACCACGCATCACGCTGCATCTGCGCGCCACGGCCGGCAATTGGTGCCACCGAGATCGAATGGCGCGAGCTGGCATAGCCACCGCGGAAACCACGGCTGTTGCCCATGAAGAAATGCGACTGCTGGGCGGACACGGCCGCGCCCTCGCTGTTGGCGATGCGCTTGTCGGTGGCAAACGCCGCGTCCTCGCAACGCAGGGCGATGGCCGCTGCCGCCTGCGCATCAATGGCCCAGGGGTGGAACAGATCCAGATCCGGCCGCTGACCGGCATCGAGCGACAGGTCTTGCGCGTCAGGCAGACCGGCCACCGGGTCCTCGGCCGTGAAGCGGGCAATGTCGAAGGCGGCACGCACCGTGTCCTGCAGGGCCTTGGGCGAGAAATCCGAGGTGCTGGCATTGCCGCGGCGCTGTCCCAGATACACCGAGATGCCGAGCGACTTGTCGCGATTGCGTTCCACGTTCTCCAACTGCCCCATGCGGGTGGAGACGGAAAGGCCGCAGCCCTCCGAAACCTCGGCACCGGCATCGCTGGCGCCCAGGCGTTTGGCTTCGGCAAGCACGTCTTCGATCAGCTGCTCGAACTGGTCGACCCGGTACGCGAAGCCGCTGCTGGAGCTCAGGACGGCTTGGGCAGGGGAGGAAGAGGACGGTGCAGATTGGGTCATGGATGGCATCAAAACAAGAGATGGAGCCCGGCCCTCGCGAGCCCGTGCAGCTGACAAGGGAGCGCTCAAACCGGGGGTTCAGAACTGGGGGACAATCATACGAGTCGCAGCGCCTTGCTGCCCGGCGTCGCCTGACAGGCCTTGCCCCAACTCTTTCCGCCCAAGAACGACCATGAGAACACAAGAAGATCTGCCCGAAGACGACGACGACTTCGACCGCCCCAGCAAAAGCCAGCTGAAGCGTGAGAGCCATGATCTGCAAGGTCTGGGTGAAGACTTGATGACCTTGCCCGCCAGCCGCCTGGAACCGCTGAACCTGCCCGAGATCCTGCTGGACGCCTTGCGCATGGCCAAGAAGATCACTGCCCACGAAGGGCGGCGTCGGCAGATGCAATACATCGGCAAGCTGATGCGCCGGGTCGACCCGGCGCCGCTGCGCGAGGCGGTGGCAGCTTACAAGCTCGGCCATGCCAAGGACAGCTTGGCCCTGCACGAGAGCGAAGCCTGGCGCGAGCGCCTGCTGGCCGACGACGCGGCACTGCAGAGTTTCATCGCCGAGCACGCCGGCATTGACGTGCAGCAGTTGCGCAGCCTCGTGCGTGCCGCCCGCAAGGACGCCGCAGCTGCGCCCGAGCAGCGCAGCGGTCGCGCCTTCCGCGATCTGTTCCAGTTCATCAAGACCGAGCGCCTGCGCGTCAACCCGGCCGCTGAAGGCGGGGCTGCGGAGGACGAAGAAGAATGAGCGCAGGCTTGCCCCTTCCCCTGCCGCTAGCACCCACGCCCGAGCCGGTTCGCATCGGCATCGTCTCGATCAGCGACCGCGCCTCCAGCGGTGTGTATGAAGACAAGGGCTTGCCGGCCCTGCAAAGCTGGCTGAGCGCGGCGCTGCACAACCCGATCGAGTTCGTCGCACGCCTGATCCCCGATGAGCGCCCGCTGATCGCCCAGACCCTGCGCGAGCTGGTGGACGAGGCGCACTGCGAGCTGGTGCTGACGACCGGCGGCACCGGCCCGGCGCTGCGCGATGTCACCCCGGAAGCGACGCTGGACGTGGCCGACAAGGAAATGCCCGGCTTCGGCGAACAGATGCGCCAGATCTCGCTGCGCTTTGTGCCCACGGCCATCCTCTCGCGCCAGGTCGCGGTGATCCGCGGCCGCGCCCTGATCATCAATTTGCCGGGCCAGCCCAAGGCGATTGCCGAGACACTGGAAGGCTTGAAGGATGCCGAAGGCCGTGCCCTGGTGCCAGGCATTTTTGCCGCCGTGCCCTATTGCCTGGACTTGATCGACGGCCCCTACCTGGAAACTCGCGACGAGATCTGCAAGGGCTTCCGGCCCAAGACCGCCGTACGAACGCGAGCCTGAGGCCTCACTTCACCAGCTGATTGAGCGAGGCCGCATCGAAAGCCTCACACTGCTGGGCATCGGCCGGCACGCAGTCGCCCACCTGGGTTTTGGACGCGGCTGAGAGTTTGCAGACCGCCTGCCAGAGCAGCGCGATCTGATGCTCATGACTGGCCGCGTTGTCGATCAGGCCGCGCATGGCCTGGGTCACTGGGTCATCGCCCTGACTGATGCCATAGGCAGAGAACCCCATCTTGGCGGCCTGCTCCTCGCGCTTGGCATCGGCCTGGGCTTCGATGATGCGAGCCGGGTTGCCGACTGCCGTGGCATTGGCCGGCACCGGGCGTGTGACCACCGCGCCCGAGCCAATGCGCGCGCCAGCCCCGACGGTGAAGCCACCCAGCACGCAGGCATGGGCACCAACGATGACGCCGGCTTCCAAGGTCGGATGGCGCTTGGCGCCCTTGACCAGAGAAGTCCCACCCAAAGTCACACCTTGATAGATGGTGCATCCCTCGCCAATCTCGGCCATCTCGCCGATGACGATGCCCATGCCGTGGTCGATGAAGACACGCCGGGCGATGGTGGCGCCCGGGTGAATTTCAATGCCGGTCAAGAATCGACCCAGGTGCGAGATGAAGCGCCCGGTCCAGCGCAGGCCGTGGCGCCAGCACCAGTTGGCACGTCGGTGCATCCACAAGGCATGCAGGCCCGGGTAACAGGTCAGCACCTCCCAGGTCGAACGGGCGGCGGGATCGCGCTCAAGAATGCAGGCGATGTCTTCGCGTAGGCGCTGAAACATGAAGGGCTGTGACTCGAAAGAAACCAGGGTCGACCAGTTTAGCGGCGACTGAGTTTGGGCGTATTCAGCCCTTGGCGCGCGGCGGCTCCACCATGGCGCGGGCAATGCCGCGCAAGATGTGCACCTCCTCCGCCGTCAGCTGCGCGCGGTTGAACAACTGGTTCAGGCGCGGCATCAGCTTGCGCGGTGCTGCCGGGTCGAGAAAGCCGATCTCTTCCAGCGAAGCCTGCAGATGCGTCAGCAAGCCTTGTACGGCCCGGGCATCGGCCAGATTCGGGTCCGGCGTGCGAGCGGCCACCGCAAAGCCACCCAAGGCCTGGCGCCAGTCGTAGGCCAGCAATTGCACCGCCTGTGCCAAGTTCAGCGAGCCGTAGTCGGGGTGGGTCGGAATCGACAGCACCGCATGGCAGCGGTAGACGTCCTCGTTGCTCATGCCATAGCGCTCGGAACCGAAGACCAGGCCCAACTTGTGTTCGGAGGCCGCCAGCTCGGCAAACAAGGAACGGGGCTCGCGCACCGGCGGGCCGAAGTCGCGCGGCGTCATGGCCGTGGCGCAGGCGAAGGTCACGCCGTCCAGAGCCTCGTCCAGGCTGTCGACGATGCGGGCCCGCGCCAGGATGTCGGCCGCGCCGCTGGCCATGGCCACGGTGTCCTCCTGGCTCAGCACATCGGCAAAGCGAGGCCGCACCAAGACCAGCTCGGAAAAACCCATCACCTTCATGGCTCGCGCCGTGGCACCGACATTGCCGGGGTGGCTGGTCTGGATCAGGACAAAACGTGTCATATCAACGCGGGCCGCTTCGATCAATCAAGAGGAAACCGAGGAAACACTAGGCAAACAGCCCGCCTCGGTTAAAATGCGGGATTATCCTAGGCCAGCAACCCTTCAACGGTGCCGCTGCGCTATCAGGAACCGCTCTTTTTCTTCGCCAGTCCACCTCACTCCTTCTTCAGGCAAGGTTTCACGCATGACGCAGCAAGCTTCACTCCATCCCATGCTCAATGTCGCCATCAAGGCTGCACGTGCAGCAGGCGCCATCATCAACCGCGCTTCGATGGACCTCGATATCCTGAAGATCAACACCAAGTCGCCCAATGACTTCGTGACCGAGGTGGACCAAGCGGCGGAAAAGATCATCATCGAAACCCTGCTCCAGGCCTACCCCGACCACGGCATCCTCGCCGAAGAGTCCGGCCGTGAGCACGGTGCCAAGCATTCCGAATTCGTCTGGATCATCGATCCCCTGGACGGCACCACAAACTTCATCCACGGCCTGCCCATGTACTGCGTGTCGATCGCGCTGGCACACCGCGGCGTGGTGCAGCAGGCCGTCGTCTACGACCCGACCCGCAACGACCTGTTCTACGCCACCAAGGGCCGAGGCGCTTTCCTGAATGACCGCCGCCTTCGCGTCTCCAAGCGCACCCGCCTGAGCGACGCCCTGATCGGCACCGGCTTCCCCTTCCGCCGTGGCGACAACTTCAAGCGCTATATGAAGATGTTCGAAGCGGTGATGGTTGAATGCGCGGGCCTGCGCCGTCCGGGCGCTGCCGCCCTGGACCTCTGCTATGTCGCCGCCGGCTACTACGACGCCTTCTTTGAAACCGGCCTGCAGCCCTGGGATGTGGCCGCTGGCTCGCTGATCATCACCGAAGCCGGTGGCCTGATCGGCAACTTCACCGGCGAGTCCGACTTCCTGCACCAGCGCGAAGTGGTGGCCGGCAGCCCCAAGATCTACGGCCAGCTGGTGCAGATCCTGGCGCCCTACACCCGTGTGATCACAGCCGAAGAGGCTGGCAGCGAAGTCAAGCCAGCAGCAGACGCCGGCGAAGAGCTCTCGCCTGCCGCCGCCCTGGCTGCGGCCGCGCCAAAGAAGCGCGCCGCCGTGCGCATCCGCAAGGACGAGTTGGGCGGCGAAGGCGCTTAAACTGCGCGCTGAGCTGTCTCAGCACCCCTGACCGACAAAGCCCTCCGCCCGAGGGCTTTGTTCATTTCTGACGCCTGCATCACTGCCGCCCGCATCACGACCATGAGCCACGCCCCGGATTTTTCTGCCCACACGCCGGTGATGGCGCAGTACCTGCGCATCAAGCACGAGCACCCCGAGGAGCTGGTGTTCTTCCGCATGGGCGACTTTTACGAGGTCTTCTTCGATGACGCGCGCAAATGCAATCAGCTGCTCGACATCACCCTGACCACCCGCGGCCAGAGCGCGGGTGAACCGGTGGTGATGGCCGGCGTGCCGGTCAATGCGCTGGAGAGCTACCTGGCCAAGCTGATCAAGCTGGGCGAGGCGGTGGCGATTGCCGAGCAGGTCGGTGATGTGGCCACCTCCAAAGGCCCGGTCGAGCGCAAGGTGGTGCGCGTGGTCACGCCGGGCACGGTCACCGACAGCGAGCTGCTGGCCGACAAGCAGGATTCAGTGCTGCTCTCCGTGGTGCAGCAGGGCAAGACCCACGGCCTGGCCTGGTTGTCCATCACCCAGGGGCAACTGGGCCTGGCCGAGTGCACGGAGCGTGAGCTGCCGTCCTGGCTGGCCCGCCTGAGCCCTGCCGAAGTACTGGTGGACCGGGAACGCCAGCCCGCCGCGGTGCTGGCCGCCCGGGCACCCATCACCAACCGCCCGAGCTGGCAGTTCGACACCGCCTTGGGTGCGCGCAAGCTCTGCGAGCAACTCGGCGTGGCCAGCCTGGCCGGCTACAACGCCCAGCAGATGACAGCGGCGCAAGCGGCCGCGGCCGCCCTGCTCAGCTATGCCGAGCACACCCAGGGCCGGGCCCTGGCCCATGTGCGTGCGCTCAGCGTGCAGCGCAGCGGCGAATTGCTGGACCTGCCACCGGCCACCCAGCGCAATCTGGAACTGACCCTGACCCTGCGCGGCGAGACCAGCCCCACCCTGCTCTCGCTGCTGGACAGCTGCCGCAGCGGCATGGGCAGCCGCGCCCTGCGCCACTGGTTGCTGCATCCCAAACGCGAGCGCGCCGAAGCTCTCGGTCGGCACGAGGCCATCACCGCCCTGCTCCAAGCCAGTCCTGAGCCTGCATTCGGCAAGCTGCGGGATGCCCTGCGCCATGTCTCCGATGTCGAGCGCATCGCCGCCCGCGTGGCCTTGCGCCAGGTGCGGCCGCGAGAGCTGACCGGCTTGCGCGCCACCTTGCGCATCCTGCCCGAGCTGCAGCAAACCGTGCCGGCCGGCGGCAGCGCCTTGCTGGACCAATTGGCGCAAGGCCTCTTGGCCTCGCCCCATATCGAGGAGCTGCTGAGCCGCGCCATCGCCGAAGAGCCCGCCGTGCTGGTGCGCGATGGCGGCGTGATCGCCGGCGGCTTCGATGCCGAGCTCGACGAGTTGCGCGCCATCCAGAACAACTGCGATGCCTTCCTGCTCGACCTGGAAACCCGTGAGCGCGCCCGCACCGGCATTCCGAATCTGCGTGTGCAGTACAACAAGGTGCACGGCTTCTACATCGAGGTGACGCAAGGCCAGGTCGACAAGGTGCCGTTGGACTACCAGCGCCGCCAAACCTTGAAGAACGCCGAGCGCTACATCACGCCCGAGCTCAAGACCTTCGAGGACAAGGCGCTGTCGGCGCAAGAGCGCTCGTTGACGCGCGAGAAGCTGCTCTACGAGCTGGTGCTGGACCAGTTGGTCGAGGAGTTGCAACCGCTGTCCGCCCTGGGCCGGGCCCTGGCCAGCCTCGATGCCCTGGCCGCCCTGGCCGAGCGAGCATCGACCCTGAACTGGTGCCGCCCCGAGTTCGTCAACCAACCCTGCATCGACATCATCCAGGGCCGTCATCCGGTGGTGGAGTCGCGGCTGCGCGAGACCGGCGCAGGCGAATTCATGGCCAATGAATGCCGGCTCGATGCGCGCACCCGCATGGCCATCATCACCGGCCCGAATATGGGCGGTAAGAGCACCTTCATGCGCCAGGTGGCCCTGATCAGCCTGCTCGCTGCGATCGGCAGTTATGTGCCGGCCAGCGCCTGCCGTCTGGGGCCCATGGATGCCATCCACACCCGCATCGGCGCGGCCGACGACCTGGCCAATGCCCAGTCCACCTTCATGCTGGAGATGACCGAGGGTGCGGCGATTCTGCACAGCGCCACCGAACAGTCCCTGGTGCTGATGGACGAGATCGGCCGCGGCACCTCCACCTTCGATGGCCTGGCCCTGGCCGGCGCCATCGCCAGCCATTTGCACGACAAGAGCCGCGCCTTCACGCTGTTCGCCACCCACTATTTCGAGCTGACCGAGTTCCCGAGCAAGCACCCTCAAGCGATCAACTGCCATGTCGGCGCGGTCGAAAGCGGTGACAGCATCGTCTTCTTGCATGAGATCCAGCCCGGCCCTGCCAGCCGCAGCTATGGCGTGCAGGTGGCGCGTCTGGCCGGCATGCCGGCCTCCCTGGTACGCCAGGCGCGCGCCACGCTGGAAGCGCTGGAAGCCAAGGCCGGAGAAGGCCAGGCCCAGATCGATCTGTTCGCGCCGCCGCCGGCCGCGCCCGAGCCACTGCCTGTCTCGCAAGCGACAAGCGCTTTGAGCCTGGCCATCAATGATGTGGACCCCGACACGCTGACACCGCGCGAAGCGCTGGACCTGGTCTACCGCCTCAAGAAGCTGAGCCAGACCGAGTAGCCACGCAAGCCAAACGCCCACAGGAATGAACCGCACCCTCGTCTTCTCCCACGCCAACGGCTTCGGTGCCGCCTGCTACCGCCTGCACTTCGAGGCCTGGCGCCGCGCCGGCTGGACCGTGCACGCCCTGCCCCAGATCGGCCACAACCCGGCCTATCCGGTCAGCAGCAACTGGCCGCATCTGCGCGACGAGTTGATCGCCTTCATCACCGACGAAGTCAAACCCAGCGGGCCGATCAGCCTGGTCGGCCATTCCCTGGGCGGCCTGATGAGCTTGATGGTGGCCTGCAAACGGCCGGACCTGGTGCAGAGCCTGGTGATGCTGGACTCGCCTGTGATCAGCGGCTGGCGCGCCCACAGCGTGCGCATGGCCAAGGCGACGCGTCTGATCCAGCGGGTCTCGCCCGGCAAGATCTCCAGCCAACGGCGCCACGAGTGGCCCACGCGCGAGGACGTGCTGGATCACTTCGCGTCCAAGCGGAAGTTTGCACGCTGGGACCCACGTGTGCTGCAGGACTACATCGCCGGCGGCTTCGAGGAGAGCGGAGGCCACACACGGCTGCGTTTCCGGCGCGACATCGAGACACGCATCTACAACACCTTGCCCCATCACCTGGGCACCTTGCTGCGCCAGCATCCGCCGCACTGCCCGGTCGGCTTCATTGCCGGCACCCAGTCGGACGAGCTGCGTCAGGGCGGCGCCGCGGCCAGCCAGGCCCTGGCCCGGCAACATTTTGTGTGGCTGGAGGGCAGCCACCTCTTTCCCTTTGAGCGCCCCGACGACACTGCAGCGCTGGTGCTGCAGTTGCTGGATGCCATGCAGCTTTCCACGCAAGCGCCGGCCTGAATCGCAGGCCCGCGCTCGAGCGACACGCCGGGCCTCGCTATAATCGCGCTTTACCACCACAGCGTTTTTCACGAGAACGCTGCACGACATGACCAAGTACGTCTACGTCACAGGCGGTGTGGTGTCCTCACTCGGCAAGGGCATCGCATCAGCCTCACTGGCTGCCATCCTCGAATCGCGCGGCCTCAAGGTCACCCTCATCAAACTGGATCCGTACATCAACGTTGATCCGGGCACGATGTCCCCGTTCCAGCATGGCGAAGTCTTCGTGACTGAAGACGGTGCCGAGACGGACTTGGATCTGGGTCACTACGAGCGCTTCATCACCACGCGCATGAAGCGCGCCAATAACTTCACCACCGGCCAGATCTACATGTCCGTGTTGGAGAAGGAACGCCGCGGTGACTACCTCGGCAAGACGGTGCAGGTGATTCCGCACATCACCAACGAAATCCAGGACTTCGTTCGCCGCGGCGCCGGTGCCGGAACGCCCGATGCGGTCGACGTGGCCATTGTGGAAATCGGCGGCACGGTCGGTGACATTGAGTCCCTGCCCTTCCTCGAAGCCGCGCGCCAGATGAGCCTGAAGGCCGGCCCGAACAACGTCGCCTTTGTGCACCTGACCTATGTGCCCTGGATTGCTGCGGCCGGCGAGCTGAAGACCAAACCGACCCAACACACGGTGCAAAAGCTGCGCGAAATCGGCATCCAGCCGGACGCCCTGCTGTGCCGCGCCGACCGCCGCATCCCTGATGACGAGCGCGAGAAGATCTCGCTCTTCACCAATGTGCCCGAGTACGGTGTGATCTCCATGTGGGACGTCAACACCATCTACAAAGTGCCGCGCATGCTGCACGAGCAGGGCCTGGACCAGCTGATCTGCACCAAGCTGCAGCTGAACACCAAGTCGGCCGACCTGAAGCGCTGGGACACCCTGGTCAGCGAGGTCGAGAACCCCGCCAAGGACGTGACCATTGCCATGTGCGGCAAGTACACCGACTTGAGCGATTCCTACAAGTCGCTGAACGAGGCCCTGCGCCACGCCGGCATCCACAACCACTCGCGCGTCAACATCGAGTATGTGGACTCCGAAATGCTGAACGCCGAGAACATCTCGCAGCTGAAGCAATTCGACGCCATCCTGGTGCCCGGCGGCTTCGGCAAGCGCGGCGTGGAAGGCAAGATCCTTGCCGCTCAGTACGCCCGTGAACACAAGGTGCCCTATCTGGGCATCTGCCTGGGCATGCAGGTTGCCACCATCGAGTACGCCCGCAATATGGCGGGCCTGACCGGTGCCAACTCGACCGAGTTCGAACCTGAGACCCCGCACCCGGTGATCGCCCTGATCGACGAATGGCAGGACGCCGACGGCTCAATCCAGAAGCGCGATGAAAAGAGCGACCTCGGCGGCACCATGCGCCTGGGCGCTCAGAGCTCGGACGTGGCGCCCGGCACCTTGGCCTTCGACATCTACGGCCCGGTCGTCAGCGAACGCCACCGCCATCGCTTCGAAGCCAACACCCATTACCTGGACAAGCTGCAAAAGGCTGGCCTGGTGATCTCGGCCATCACCCAGCGTGAAAAGTTGACCGAGATGGTGGAGCTGCCGCGCGAGGTGCACCCCTGGTATGTCGGCGTGCAGTTCCACCCCGAGTTCAAGTCCACCCCCTGGGACGGCCACCCGCTGTTCACCGCCTTCATCAAGGCGGCGCTGAACCACAAACAGGCCTGAAGGAATCCTGCCCATGAAGCTTTGCGGTTTTGAGGTCGGTATCGACCGACCTTTCTTCCTGATCGCCGGCACCTGCTCGATCGAGGGCCTGGAAATGTCACTGGACGTGGCCGGCCAGCTCAAGGAAGCCTGCTCGGCTCTGGGCATTCCGCTGATTTACAAGGGTTCCTTCGACAAGGCCAACCGCTCCTCGGGCTCGACCAAGCGTGGCGTCGGCATCGATGCCGGCCTGAAGATCCTCGACGAAGTGCGCCGCCAACTGCAGCTGCCCATCATCACGGACGTGCACGATGAGGCTCAGGTGGCGGAAGTCGCCAGCGTCGTGGACGTGCTGCAGACTCCGGCTTTCCTCTGCCGCCAAACGGATTTCATCCGTGCCGTGGCCAAGTCGGGCAAGCCGGTCAATATCAAGAAGGGCCAATTCCTGGCCCCTTGGGACATGAAGAATGTCATCGACAAGGCCCGCGACGCCGCGCGCGAAGCCGGCTTGTCGGAAGACCGCTTCCTGGCCTGTGAGCGCGGCGTGAGCTTCGGCTACAACAACCTCGTCGCCGACATGAGCAGCCTGGCCGAGATGCGCAAGACCGGCGCGCCGGTGGTGTTCGATGTGACCCACTCGGTGCAGAAGCCCGGCGGCCAAGGCACCAGCAGCGGCGGCGCCCGCGAGATGGTGCCGGTGCTGGCCCGCGCGGGTGTGGCAGCCGGTGTGGCCGGCCTCTTCATGGAAACCCATCCCTGCCCGGCCGAGGCCTGGTCCGACGGCCCCAATGCCGTGCCGCTCAAGCGCATGCGCGCCCTGCTGGAACAGCTGGTGGCCCTGGACCGCGTGGTCAAGAGCCAGCCCCTGCTCGAGAACGATTTCTCGGCCTGAATTGGATCGCCCGCCTTGGCGGGCGGCCCCTGCGCACGATTGTTCAGCGCCGGTAACTGCCAGCTGGCAAGATGCGCGCCGAACCCGAATTTTTGACCTTTTGGAGAGCTTGAATGAGTGCCATTGTTGATATCGTCGGCCGCGAAATTCTGGACAGCCGCGGCAACCCGACCGTCGAATGCGATGTCTTGCTGGAATCCGGCGTGATGGGCCGTGCCGCCGTGCCCTCGGGCGCTTCGACCGGCTCGCGCGAAGCCATCGAACTGCGTGACGGTGACAAGAGCCGTTATTTGGGCAAGGGTGTACTGAAGGCGGTTGAGCACATCAACACCGAGATCTCCGAGGCCGTGCTGGGCCTGGATGCCTCCGAGCAAGCCTTCCTGGACCGCACCCTGATCGACCTGGACGGCACCGAGAACAAGAGCCGCCTGGGCGCCAACGCCATGCTGGCCGTATCCATGGCCGTGGCCCGCGCTGCGGCCGAAGAGTCGGGTCTGCCCCTGTACCGTTACTTCGGCGGCATGAACGGCAACCAGCTGCCCGTGCCGATGATGAACGTCATCAACGGCGGCGCGCACGCCAACAACAGCCTCGATCTGCAAGAGCTGATGATCATCCCCGTGGGCGCACCGAGCTTCCGTGAAGCCCTGCGCTGGGGCGCCGAGGTCTTCCACGCGCTGAAGAAGATCCTGCACGACAAGGGCATCTCCACCGCCGTGGGTGACGAAGGTGGTTTCGCGCCCAGCGTGGAAAGCCATGAAGCCGCCATCCAGCTGATCCTGGACGCGATCGACAAGGCTGGCTACACCGCCGGTGAGCAGATCGCCATCGGCCTGGACTGCGCCGCCAGCGAGTTCTACAAGGACGGCAAGTACGTGCTCGAAGGCGAAGGTGGCATCCAGCTGACGGCCCAGGAATGGACCGACATGCTGGCGACCTGGGTCGACAAGTACCCCATCATCTCGATCGAAGACGGCATGGCCGAAGGCGACTGGGACGGCTGGAAGCTACTGACCGATCGCCTGGGCAAGAATGTGCAGATCGTCGGCGACGACCTCTTCGTCACCAACACCAAGATCCTGAAAGAAGGCATCGAGAAGGGCATTGCCAACTCGATCCTGATCAAGATCAACCAGATCGGCACCCTGACCGAGACCTTCGCCGCCATCGAGATGGCCAAGCGCGCCGGCTACACTGCCGTGATCTCGCACCGCTCGGGCGAAACCGAAGACTCGACCATCTCCGACATCGCCGTCGGCCTGAACGCCGGCCAGATCAAGACCGGCTCGCTGTCGCGCTCGGACCGCATGGCCAAGTACAACCAGCTGCTGCGCATCGAAGAAGACCTGGGCGATGTGGCCGTGTACCCCGGACGCGCTGCCTTCTACAACCTGAAGTGACCCTGCCCGCCACTCCGCAGCGAGTGGCTGTGTGCCGCAAACGCCGCCAGACCGCCCGGTCTCGCGGCGTTTTTTCATCCTCTCGCGCCTCGGCTAAACTGCGCGCGTGAAAACACTCGGCGTCATCCTCGCGGCCTTTCTCATGCTGATCCAGTACCAGCTTTGGATGGGCAAGGGCAGCCTGCCTCGCGGCGTGCAACTGCGCGCCGAGCTGGCGAGCGTCGAGGCCGCCAATGAACAGGCCCGCGCCCGCAATGCTCAGCTCGAAGCCGAGCTGCGCGATCTGCGCGAGGGCCTGGAGATGGTCGAGGAAAAGGCGCGCTTCGAGCTGGGCATGATCAAGCCCGACGAGATCTACGTGCAAGTGCGCCGCTGAGCCGACGCGCACACACGCTGCGGCGCCGCCACACACCCCATTCGAGGAGACGCCGTTCCGCATGGACGCCTTGCTGCACTTGCTGCAACCCCTGTTCGCCCCTGCTTTCGAGCTGCTGGGCAGCCCCATCAGCTGGACTGAGCTCATCGCCTTTGTGTTGGCCCTGTGGATGGTGGTCTGCAATATGCGCGTCCACGCCCTGGCCTGGCCCTTGGCCATCATCAGCTCCCTGCTGTATTTCCTGCTGTTCTGGAGCGGCAAGCTCTACGGCGAGGCCAGCCTGCAGTTGGTCTTCATCAGCGTGTCGCTCTGGGGCTGGTGGCAGTGGCTGCGCGGCAAGGGTGGGGACGGCCAGGCCTTGCGTGTACAGCGACTGAGCCGGCCAGGCTTGGCCCTGTCGGTGCTGGCCACCTTGCTGGCCTGGCCGCTGCTGGGCCTGTTTCTCCAGCACCAGACCGACTCCCAGGTACCCTACTGGGACGCCTTCCCCACCGTTGCCAGCTTGCTGGGCCAATGGCTGCTGGCGCGCAAGTACCAGGAGAACTGGGGCGTGTGGGTGCTGGTCAATGGCGTCAGCGTGGCCTTGTTTGCCTACAAGGGCTACTGGTTGACGGTGCTGCTTTACGCCGTCTTCATCCCCATGTCGGTGGCCGGCTGGCGCGCCTGGGCGCAGCAGCTGCAACAAGGCACACCGCCGGCTTCGCGCCAGGCGCTGGCCTGAAACTCAGCTGCCCGTGCCCGGCCTGCTGATCGCCATCGTCGGTGCGGAAAGCACCGGCAAATCGAGCCTCGCTCAGGCTCTCCAAGTTGCGCTGAGCATGGCCACCGGCCTGCGCTGTGCGCTGGCACCCGAAGTCTTGCGTGAATGGTGCGAAGCCGCCGGCCGCACGCCGCGGCCCGAGGAACAGGCCGGCATTGCCGAGGCCCAGGCCGCACGCTGCGAGGCCCTGGCCCTGACGGCCGATCTGGTGCTCTGCGACACCACGTCCTTGATGACGGCCGTCTACAGCGAGCTGCTGTTTGCCGACCGCTCCCTGCTCGGCTCTGGCCTGGCCTTTCATCGCCGCTGCGCCCTGACCCTGCTGACCGCACTGGACCTGCCTTGGGTGGCCGATGGCCTACAGCGCGACGGTGCCCATGTGCGCGCGCCGGTGGATGCCGCCGTGCGTCGTGCCTTGATGAGCGCCGGCCTGGGCTGGTCGGTGGTGGCCGGCAGCGGCGAGCGGCGCGTGGACGCAGCGCTCAATGCCATCACGCCCTTGCTGCTGGCCCGGCGGACTGCGCCCCTACCGGCCACAGGCTTGTTCAGCCGCCTGCAGGCGCGCCAGGACGCCTTACCCGAATGGCGCTGGGCTTGTGACAACTGCGATGTACCCGAATGCGAGCACCTGAGCCTGCGCCGCTGAAGGCGCAGCGGCCGCCTCACTGACCGAGGCAGAGCCCCAATCCCTGGGCCGCCTGTAGGAGCGGATGGTCGAGCGGCACCAGGCGGTTGCGCCCCGCCACCTTGGCCAAGGGCACGCTGGTGAACTCGGCCCCCTGCAAGGCCACCATGCGACCAAAGCGCCGCTCGCGCACCAGCTGAGCCGCAGCCCAGCCGAACTGCGTGGCCAGCACGCGATCAAAGGCCGTGGGCGTGCCGCCGCGCTGCACATGGCCCAGCAAGGTGGAGCGCACTTCAACTTCGCCCCGCGCCCCCAATGCCTGCTGCAGTTGCTGCGCCAGCACCGCGCCAATGCCGCCCAGACGCACCGGGTCAGGGCTATCGCTCAACAGTGCGCGCACCACCTGGCTTTGCGCCTGGGCATGCGCCCCTTCGGCCACGCAGATCAAGGCATGGCCGCCACCGGCGGTCCGGCGCTTGCAATGATCAATCACCGCCTCCAGCCGGTACGGCAGCTCGGGCAGCAGAATGGCGTCGGCCCCGCCCGCCAGACCGCCTTCCAGCGCAATCCAGCCGGCATTGCGCCCCATGGTCTCGGCAATCATGACCCGGCCGTGGCTGCGCGCTGTCGTCTCCAGCCGGTCCAGTGCTTCTGACACCACCGCCACGGCGCTGTCGAAACCGAAACTGCGCTCGGTCAGGAACAGATCGTTGTCGATGGTCTTGGGCACGCCCACCACCGGCAGGCCCAAACGGCTGAATTGCTCGGCAATCGCCATGGTGCCGTCACCGCCGATGGCGACCAGGGCATCAATGCCCTGAGTCCGAACGTAGTCCAGCACGCGCGCCGACACATCGGCGCCGCCCTCAGCGAAGTAATGGAAAGGGTCGCAGCGGTTGTGCGTACCGAGAATGGTGCCCCCCTGGGCCAGGATGTCTTGCACATCGGCCAGAGCCAGGGGCCGCAGACGCTGCTCGATCAGGCCCAGAAAGCCGCGCTCGACGCCGCTGACGCGCGCGCCGCACTGCTGGATCAGGGCCAGGCTGACGGCCCGGATCACGGCATTGAGGCCGGGGCAATCGCCGCCGCCGGTGAGGATGGCTATGTGCATGCTGGGCCCGTTGTTGTCGTCGTTGCTGGAGTGGCAGCGGCGATTATGGGTCAGCGTGCCAGCAGGAAATACTCAAACAGCTGCGCGCCGCCTGCGCCTCCCAGAGGCACGAGCAAGGCCTTGACCAGGGGTTGCTCAAAGATCGGCGCCAGGGCACCGCCACGCTCCTCTTGCACCGAACTCATCAAGCGTTTGAAGGGCTCGATCAGCTTGCGTTGATCCTCATCGCCGCCCATCAGCCAGCGCAGATCGGCCTCCATACGGCGCAGCGCCCTGCTGCGCGCCTGTTCGGCCGCCTGCTTGAGCAAGACGGCTAGAGCCAGCAGCCCCAGCAGATAGGCGCTGGCGGCCATGGCCACGGGCAGGGTCAGCGACCAGTTGTCGAACAAGCGACTGCGCCCGACGATCAACAAGGTCAGCACTACAAAGGGCCCCATCACCAAAGGGCCAATGCGGGCACTGCGGCGCACCACGATCTGCACATCGATCCAGTCATCGAGCAGGCTGTGGCGGCGCAGCGAGAGCGGCGCGTCGGCACGCAGCGCGGGGTCGGCGGCAATGGGGCGCAGCCACAGCTGCTCATGCGCGCTGCCCAGGCTGGCCGCGAAATACGCCAGCGTGGAGCCGGGGTAGACCGCGCGAGCCGCCGTGAGCAGGCGGATGAAGCGGCACGCCAGCATGGTCGCATCGCCGACCGCCACCACCAACAGAGGCAGCAGCACCAGGATGGCATCGAGCGTGAAGCGGATCAACGCCCGGTGGTCGTTGCCGCGCACCGGCACCGCCGGCCCGGCCCCATCACTGAAACCAAAAAACAGGCCCAGCACCACCGCCAGGGTCAGCACATAGCCCAGCAGGATGCGCAAGGCCCGAGGCACCCGGCTGCCGCGCCGGCCGTACTGATGCCAGAGGATGCGGAAGTCCACGCTGCCGCCGGCCGGCGCATGCCATCCGGCCACGCTCAGATGCCGCGACCAGATCCGGCGCAGGAAGCGCAGCCCGCCTTCACGTGCCGCCACACCGGCGCGCTTGGGCGCTTGCTCGGGCAGGCGCAGCCAGGCACTTTCCTCGGCCATGCCATGCACGCTGCGCGACCAGGTGGCATCCAAGGTGTCGACAATGGCCAGCAAGGCCAGCAAATGGATCAGGTGCGAGGGCCAGGCGCTGATGCCCTCCAGCCAGGCCAGGGGCTCGCAGTTCTGGCAAGGCGTGGGCGCCGCTTGGCGCAGCGTCAGCCCCCACAGCAGTAGCAGGCTCAACCAGCACAGACCCCGAAGAACCCGGCGTGCGCCAGGTGCCATCGCCAGCCCGGTGCGGAACCCGAAACGATGCTCGGGCGCCAGTGACAGCAGCAACAGCAAGGTACTTCCCAGGCTCAAGCCCAGCATGCCGGGCGCAAAGCTCAGGCGGCCGGGCCAGAGCATCTCGCTGAAGCTGACCAAAGTGAAGAAGAACAGCCAGGCGTAGAGCGCCACAAAGCCCAGCTCGGGCAGGGAAATGCTGGGCGCAAGCACGCCCCCAGTCGGATCCTGCGCAGCCTCCGCCCAACGTCGCTTGATGCAGCGCAGCACCGGCGTGCCGGGCCAGACCAGCAAGCCCAGCAGCATCAGCACCGGCAGTGCCACCGCCACCAAGCGCACGGCATAGGGCTTGCTCGCCGGCCGGCGCTCGAAGGCGTAACCGCTCAGGGCAACGGCAGCACTTCGGCCCACCTCATAGAGCGAAGGGCGATCCAGCGCTTCCTCGGCCGCGCAGTCTTCGACCGCCCGGCAAGCCTTGCTGCGGCAGCCGGCATGCCGCGCCGCCAGGTAGGCCGAGGATTGGTAGACATCACGCCAGGGCGGGTTGCCGGCGGCCAGGTCGGGCGCAGGCAAGCCGACCCGATTCGCCACCGCCTGACAGTGCGCTGAAGGCAGGCGAGGGAACTCCAAGGGCAGGCTGGAAGCGACCAGCAGATTGCGGGTGAAGGTCTGGGTGCGCGGATGCAGAAAGCGCGCGTCCATATCGGTGGTGAAGAACACCTTGTCAGCAAAGCTCTCGTGCAAGGCCTGCAAGAGGAGCAACTTGTCATGCACATCGCTGGCCATCAGGCCGATGGCGCCGATGGGCACAGCGCCGACCTTGGCTTCGCTGCGCTGCAGCTGCTGGGCCAGGCGGCGCAGATAGTCCAGCTGGTCGCGGGCCTCGGGCCACTCAATGCGGGCCTGGGCGTCGATCTTGCCTGCGCCTGCCCGCCCGTCGTCGCGGCCAGCGTCGCGTGTGGTGACACCATCCAAGCCCCGGAAGAAATACAGCTCCTCCAGCTGCAAAGCCGGGTTCTGAGAGAGCTTGGCGCGCAGCTGACCGACCAAGGCCTGGGCATAAAGCGAGTCGCGCTCGCCGATCAGCACCACGCGCTGGGGCGAGTCCTTGCTGGCCGCCAAGCGCAAGCTCAGCTCGCCCGTCAGCTGAGCCAGCAATTCCTTGTCGCTGCCGATCTTGCGAATCAGGCGCACCGGCGGGTCCTGGCGGCCGCCTTGCAAACGACAAAAACGCCAGGCCACATAGTCTTCCAGGCTGCTGCCGCCCAGCTCGCTGAGCATGTCGTCGCTGGCGGTCGAAAAGGGGCTCAAGAGCAAGGCACGCGAGAGATGCCAATAGCCATCCAGCCAAGGGTCCTGGCTGGATGGCGCTTGGGCCAATGGGCGCTGGCCGGCCGGGTCGGCACAACTCGCGCGCGAGTTGCGGCCCGGGCCATGGCGCCATGCTCTGTTGCGCAAATCAGCCAGAGCCACGCGCAGCGCATCGGTGGTGGACGGGCCGATCACCGCCAGCGGAGGCGGCGCCTGCCGAGCCGCCACCCAGGGCTCGAACAAGGTGTGCAGCATCAAAGCCAGTGAGTCCAGCTTGCGCGACGGCAGGGCCGTCTCATCAACCCAGAGCAAGACCACCTGGCTGTAGCGCGAAGCATCGGCAATGTCGGACACGCCGGATGCCGCTTGCGCGGGACGCGCAGGCGAAGATGTGGCCACCGCCGCACTCAGGGCGCTGGCGGACAGCAACTCATAGGGCACCAGCAAGCCGGGCCGCGCGCCGTCGCTGGCAGCCGGCTGGGCACTGAGCTTGGACTCATCGAGCTGCAACAGGCCCAGACGCTCGGCATTGTCTGGCACATAACCCTTGGCCTGCAGGCCCGCCAACACGGCATAGCGCGTGCGCCGCCGCCCTTCTTCGGCGCCGACAAAGGCATTGCCAGGAACCAGGGCCACCAGCACCAGGGTTTCATCGGCGTCCAGATCGTCGTCGCCCATCAGGCGGCGCGACAACTCCTTGGGCGTGCGCAGCGACGCCACCGACTTGAGCTTGCAATCGGTGGCCTTGGCCGCGTCTTTGTAGAGCTTGTCGCAGCGCTCCAGGCGCTCGGACTCGTGACGGCGCACGGCAACAAACGGGTCTTCCCAGAGCCGTGCCTCGACCTCCAGGTCGGCCGCGGTGACCGCCTGCGCCCGCTCCTTCTCGGCCGGCCGCAGCTGATCAAAAGCATGGGGCACCAGCTGGGTGCTGGTGACAAAGGCGACCAGCACCGCCAAGCTGGTCCAGGGAAATCCGCCGCCCTTGTTGTCCATCGTCGCCCTTCCCGGCCCGCGGGCCTGTGCACGGCCCATCGCATGAGGGGTCGGCAGGCAAGGTCGGGGATCAGGGCGGGGACGTCAATCCCACAGTGCTTATTGCCAGAAAGTGAGGCGGCTCCAGGGCCTTACTACTGCACCGTGCCGCTGCCGCCTGCTTGTGCCAGGTCTTGCGCGAACAGCTGGCCAACGTCGACCGCATCGAAGTGGTACTGCAGGCCGCAAAACTCACAGCCGATCTCGACATTGCCGCGTTCGGCCAAGACCTCGTCGACCTCTTCACGCCCCAGGCCCTTGAGCATCTGGCTGACGCGCTCGCGCGAGCAATTGCAAGCGAAGCGCGGCGTCAGGGGCTCAAAGCGGCGCACCGTTTCCTCCCAGAACAGGCGGCGCAGAATGGTCTCGGCATCCAGGCCCAGCAGTTCGTCGCGCGTCAGGGTAGCGGCCAGCATGCTGATGCGGTTGAAGGCATCGGACAGGCCAATGTCATCCTCGTTCTTGGCCCCACCCAGATTGCCCTCGCCCTGCACCGGCAGGCGCTGAATCAACAGGCCGGCGGCGATTTCGTCATTGGCAAACAGCACCAGCTTCGTGTCGAGCTGTTCGGACTGCAGCATGTAATGCTCCAGCACCTCGGACAGCTTCTGCAGCGGCTCACGCTGGTCGCCATGCAGAGGCACCACGCCTTGGTAGGGCTGCTGGCCGGGGAATTTATCCTTGGGGTCCAGGGTGATAGCGCAGCGGCCCTGACCATGGACATTGAGCATGGCCTCGAGTTGCGCACCGGCCGGCACCTCGCCGACCAGCTTGGCGGTGGCACGGAAGCTCAAGTCCGGCTGCACCTCGGCCACAGCCAGCTTGACCGGGCCGTCGCCAAAGACCTGCAGCACCAGGGCGCCGTTGAACTTGATATTGGACTGCATCAACACCGCAGCCGCGGCCATCTCGCCGAGCAAAGCGCGCAGCTCGGGTGGGTGGGCGCCGACGGTCTCGCGGCGCTTGAGCACCTCTTGCCAGCTGTCGGTCAGGCGTACCAGCATGCCGCGCACTGGCAGGCCTTCGAACAAGAATTTGTGCAGTTCACTCATGGTTTGGCTTTGGAATTCTGGGGGTAGTCGCTGCTGATGTTCTGGAGGCCGCTGGCGTAGCGCTGGCCGTTGGCGATGTAGTGACGGGCGCTGGCGCGCAGACCTTCGACCTGGGCGGGCGTCAGCTCTCGAACCACCTTGGCCGGGCTGCCGACGATCAGGCTGCCGTCTGGAAACTCCTTGCCCTCGGTGACCAAGGCACCGGCGCCAACGATGCTGTTGCGGCCGATGCGGGCGCCGTTGAGCACCACAGCGCCGATGCCGATCAGTGAGTTCTCGCCCACGGTGCAGCCATGCAGCATCACCTGGTGACCGACCGTCACGCCCGCCTCCAGGCGCAGCGGGAAACCGTGGTCGGCATGCAGCACCGAGCCGTCCTGGATATTGCAGCCCGGGCCGATGTGCAGGTGTTCGCTGTCACCGCGCAGCACGGCGTTGAACCAGATGCTGACGTCTTCGTCGAGATGCACCCGACCGATGACCTGGGCACTGTCGGCCACCCAGGCGCTGGCGGCGACTTCGGGCCGGTGTTCGTCCAACTGGAAAATCGCCATCTCGCACTCCCGGACGGCCCCCGGCCGCAGCAAAACCAGACATTTTAAGCGGCCGAGCACAGCGGGCCACCCGCCCCGGGGTTTTAACCGCGGGGCCGGGGATAATTTGGCCATGATGCCTCCGGACTGCCGCGCCCGTGCCTTGCACGCCCTATGCCTGAACTCGCCTGCCGACAAGGCCGCCGCCGCGCAGGCTCTTTACGTCGAGGCTCAGAACGGCCTGGCCCTGGACCCCGATGCGCAGCTGCAGCGTCCGGAAGGCGTGCCCGGCCGACCCGAGCGGCCACGTTTGCTGTCGGCCCTGCAAGTACCCAACCGCTCGCCCTTCACCCTGGAGGGACGGGCCGCGCTGATCCACGCCATCGCCCATATCGAGTTCAACGCCATCAATTTGGCACTCGACGCGGTCTGGCGCTTTGCCGGCATGCCGCGCGAGTTCTACCTCGACTGGCTGCGTGTGGCGGCCGAGGAGGCCCAGCACTTCGGCTTGCTGCACGAGCACCTGAATAGCCTAGGCCACCAGTACGGTGACTTCGACGCCCACGACGGCCTCTGGACCATGGCCGAGCGCACGGCCGAGGATGTGCTGGCGCGCATGGCCCTGGTGCCGCGCACCCTGGAAGCGCGCGGGCTGGACGCCACACCGCCGCTGCAAGCCAAGCTGGCCCGCGCAGGCGACCACCGGGCGGTGGCCATCCTGGACATCATCCTGCGTGAGGAGATCGGGCATGTCGAGATCGGCAATCGCTGGTATCGGTACTGCTGCCGTCTGCGCGGCTTGGATCCGGTCGCCATCTACCCGGGTTTGGTGCTGCAGTACCAGGCTCCGCGTCTGCGCCCGCCCTTCAACCTGACGGCGCGTGGCGCAGCCGGCTTCAGTGCCGAGGAATTGGCCTATCTGCAGTCCGATATTCGCCCCGACACGGCCGGCCGCGAGCCCTGAAGGCGCGAGGGCGTTAAACTGAGCCCGTGACACCCCGCCTGATCGCCTTCCTCACTGCCCAGCTGTTCGTGCTGCTGAGCCTGTTCGCTCAGAACATGGCGGTGGCGCAGGTCATGGTGGGCGCGACGGTGGCTGCCACGGCTCTGAGTCAGGCCCAGTCCGTGGCCGGGCCGTCCGCCGTCGACGCCAACTTTGCGCCCGCGGCTCATGATCTGCAGGCACCCGCGGGTGAGCATGAACACGCAGGCAGCGGCCAAGAGGCGGGCAGCCTGGAATGGCCTGAACTGGCGCTGAACTCCGCAGTGCTGCAAGCGCCGGCGGAGCCTTTGGAACACTGGCAGGCCCAGCCCTGCCGCTTGCCGGTGGCGCCGGCGCTGGCGGTGCCGCAACGGCCGCCGCAAGGACTGGATTCGCGCCTGCCGGGCTGAATCCAGCAACGCACCCGCAGGCCTCAAGGCCTTACCGTCCGGAAATTCCGGGCGAGCGCATCCCCACCCTGATCTTTTGGCACTCTGTGGCCTTCCGCCTTTTTTGGCCTTTCCCTCTCGCTGACACGCCATGGACTTCTTGCTCGACCCCAATCTCTGGATCGCCTTCGCGATGCTGACCTCCCTGGAAATCGTCCTGGGCATCGACAACATCATCTTCATCTCGATCCTGGTGGGCCGCCTGCCCGCCGCCCAACGCGACCAGGCCCGTCGCTTGGGGCTGGGCTTTGCCATGGTGTCGCGGCTCTTGTTGCTGTTCTCCCTGAGCTGGGTCATGGGCCTGACGGCCGACCTGTTCCATGTACTTGGCCAGGGCATCAGCGGGCGGGATCTGGTGCTGCTGCTGGGTGGCTTGTTCCTGCTGTACAAGGCCTCACATGAGATCTTTGTCGAAGTCGAGGCACGTGAACAAGACGGCCCACCGGCGGCTGATGCCGCAGCCATCAAGGCCGCGGGGCAGAAGCTGTTCTGGATGATCATCGGCCAAATCGCCATCATTGACATCGTGTTCTCGCTCGATTCCGTGATCACGGCGGTGGGCATGGTGGACCAGATCGGCGTGATGGTGGCGGCCGTGGTCACCTCGGTGGGCGTGATGCTGGTGGCAGCCAAACCGATCGGCGAGTTTGTGGACCGTCATCCCTCGGTCAAGGTGCTGGCCCTGGCCTTCCTGGTCATGGTGGGCATGGCGCTGACCGCCGAAGCCTTCGACCAGCATGTGCCCAAGGGTTACATCTACGCCGCCATGTGCTTCTCCCTGGCCGTGGAGGCGCTGAACATCCGTGCCCGGGGCAAGCGCCGCGCCGCGGCGGCCGAGGCCAGCAGCCAAGCCTGAACTTTTCCAAGAACTCTGTTTTCCCTTCACTCAACTCTCAGGAGCTGTCATGAACGCAAGCTTTAACAATGTCTCAACCGGCCTGGGCGACGGCGCTCTGCGCCAGGAACGCAACCGTGTGCTGCGCAACACCTACTGGCTGCTCGCCTTGTCCATGGTGCCGACCGTGCTGGGCGCTTGGCTGGGCGTGGCCACCGGTATTTCCAAGGCCATGTCGCCCATGGTCGGCCTGATCGTCTTCATGGCCGGCGCCTTCGGCTTCATGTATGCCGTCGAGAAGACCAAGAACTCGGCCGCTGGCGTTCCCATGCTGCTGGCCTTCACCTTCTTCATGGGCGTGATGCTCTCTCGCCTGGTGGGCACGGTGCTGGGCCTGGCCAATGGTGCTGAGCTGATCATGACGGCCTTTGCCGGCACGGGCGCCATCTTCCTGGGCATGGCCTCGCTGTCGACCGTGATCAAGCGTGACCTCAGCTCCATGGGCAAGTTCCTGTTCATCGGCATGATCTTGATGCTGGTGGCGGGCATTGCCAACATCTTCCTGCAATCGAGCGCGCTGATGATCACGCTGTCGGTGCTGGCCATCGGCATCTTTTCGGCCTTCATCCTCTATGACCTCAAGCGGGTGCAGGACGGCGAGGAAACCAACTACATCACCGCCACACTGGGCGTCTACCTGAGCCTGTACAACGTGTTCCAGTCGCTGCTGGCCCTGCTGGGCATCTTCGGCGGCCGCGAGGAATGATTCGGGCAGACTGCCAAAAATCACTCTGACCCCAATTTCGCGGAGCGCCTGTCCGGGCTCACGCGAGAAGCAAGAGGCGGCGCCGCGATAATCGGCGCCGCCTCTTTTTTTGCCGCCCCTTGCTCCCAAGAAAGCCCAGTCCCTTGAGCCGCATCCAAGCCAATCTCCTGCTGACCCTCATCGCCCTGATCTGGGGTTCTGCCTTTGTGGCGCAAAGCCATGGCATGCAGGAGCTGGGGCCGATGATGTTCACCGGCCTGCGCTTTCTGGTCGGCGCCCTGGTGGTGCTGCCCCTGGCCTGGCGCGAGTGGCAGCATCTGGCCGGGCGCCAGTTGGCCCTGAACCGCGATGACGGCCTGAAGATTCTCGGCCTGGGCATTCTGCTCACCTTGGGTGCGGCGATGCAGCAGATTGGCATCAAGTACACAACCGTCACCAATGCAGGATTTCTGACCGCGCTCTATGTACCTCTGGTGCCGGTGCTGGGCTGGTTGCTGCTGCGCCAACTGCCGCATTGGTCGGTCTGGCCGGGCGCCCTGGCCTGCTTGGTGGGCGCCTTCCTGCTCTCGGGTGCGCAGCACTTGGAGATCGGCCTCGGCGACCTCTGGGTGATTGCCTCGGCCCTGCCCTGGGGTCTGCATGTGCTCTTGATCGGCCGCGTGGCCGACCGCATGGCCGCACCCTTCCTGGTCGCTTGTGGCCAATTCTTCGTCTGCGGTCTGCTGGCCCTGGCCTGGGGCCTGCTGTTCGAGCCCTTCAGCGCCGCCGGCATCCAGTCAGCGGCCACGCCGATTCTCTACACCGGCATCCTGTCGGTCGGCGTTGCCTTCACGGCCCAGGTGGTGGCACAGCGCTATGCCCACGCGGCCGATGCCGCCATCGTGCTGTCTTCGGAAACTCTGTTTGCCGCCCTGTTCGGCTACTGGTTGATGGGCGACCGCCTGGCACCGGCCGGTCTGGCCGGCTGCGCCCTGATCTTGGGCAGCTTGTTGCTGGTGCAGCTTCTGCCCCTGCTCCAGACGGCACGAAGTTCAAGTGAAGTTTCACCAATTAAGTAAAAACCCTTGGTTTTGTCATAGGGTTTTCACGAATGGCATTGATAATTGCACTCGAAGCCACCCAAAAGGGCGGCCCCTACGAGACAAAACAAAGCCATGACTGCAACACCTTTCTTCCTCGCCCAATCGCAACAATACCTGCTGAGCGCCGACGCCCAGCCTTCTCTGGCCGGCACCTTCGGCCTCGGCAAGCAGACCCATCTCGTGGCCGAGACCCTGGGTTTGGCTGCCACGCTGAGCTGCTTCGGTCTGACTGCCCTGATGATGGGCCTGGCGATGTAAACCCGCCCTGATCGCGCCTTGCGATCAGACGGCCCGCACCGGGCTCAAAGCTCAAACGCCGTGGTCTTCTTGACCGTGCGCAGCACCAGCATCGAGTTGCTGCGCGCCACCCCCGGCAGATGCATCAGCACATTGCTATGCAGGCGCTCCAGGTCCTCAGCGTCCTTGTAGGCGAAGCGCATCAGGTAGTCATTGGTGCCCGCCACATAGAAGCAATCGAGGATCTCCGGGATGTCTCGCACCGCCTGCTCGAAGGCGCCCAGCGCCTGCGGCGTCATCCGCTCCAGATTGATGATGGTGAAGCTGGTGCCCGGTTGGCCGATGGCCTTGGGGCTCAGCAGCGCCACATAGCCGGCAATCACACCCGCATCTTCCAGCTGTTTGACACGGCGCAGGCAGGCCGAGGGCGAGAGATGGACCAACTTGGCCAACTCCACATTGCTGATGCGGCCGTCGCGCTGCAGCTCGGCCAAGATGCTGCGATCGATCGCATCCAAAGTCACTTCTGAACTCATATTTCGAATTTTGTGCGAATCATTCAATGAATGATGGCACGAAAGTGCAGAACCTCGGGTAAGCACCGGGGCGATTGCGCTCGCACATTGCGCGTGAGGCTCTCTAGACTGGATCTCAATCACAGGTCTTGAGGAGAGCCCCATATGAGCCAGATTTCCGATCCAAAACTGGACGCCTACTGGATGCCGTTCACGGCCAACCGGCAGTTCAAGAAGTCGCCGCGCCTGCTGACGCGCGCCGACGGCATGTACTTCACCGATGACAAGGGCCGACAGGTGCTGGACGGCATTGCCGGACTCTGGTGTGTCAATGCCGGCCACAACCGCCCACGCATCGTCGAGGCGATACAGAAACAAGCCGCCGAGCTCGATTTCGCGCCGCCCTTCCAGATGGCCCACCCCAAGGCCTTTGAACTAGCCGAGCGCCTGGTCGAGCTGACGCCCGCCGGGCTCAGCAAGGCTTTTTTCACCAACTCGGGCTCCGAGGCGGTGGAGACCGCGCTGAAGATGGCCCTGGCCTACCACCGCGTACGCGGCGAAGGCTCACGCACCCGCTTGATCGGCCGGGAGCGCGGCTACCACGGCGTGAACTTCGGCGGCATCTCGGTCGGCGGCATGGTGGCCAACCGCAAAATGTTCGGCACCTTGCTCAGTGGCGTGGACCACCTGCGCCACACCCACGACCCGGCTCGCAATGCCTATTCCATGGGCCAGCCCCTGCACGGCGCCGAGCTGGCCGACGACCTCGAGCGCATGGTCGCCCTGCATGACGCCAGCACCATCGCCGCCGTCATCGTTGAGCCGATTGCCGGCTCCACCGGCGTGCTGATCCCGCCTCAGGGCTATCTGCAACGCCTGCGCGAGATCTGCGACAAGCATGGCATCTTGCTGATCTTCGACGAGGTCATCACCGGCTTCGGCCGCACCGGCCAGCCTTTCGGCGCCCAGACCTTCGGCGTCACGCCCGACCTGATGACAGTGGCCAAGGGCCTGACCAATGGCGCCGTGCCCATGGGCGCGGTGTTCGCCAAGCAGTCCATCTACGACACCTTCATGCAGGGACCCGAGCACCTGATCGAATTCTTCCACGGCTACACCTACTCGGCCCACCCTCTGGCCTGCGCGGCGGCCCTGGGCACGCTGGACACCTACGCCGAAGACGGCTTGCTGACCCGCGCCGGCGAGATGCAGACCTACTTTGCCGAGGCCCTGCATTCGCTCAAAGGCGCGCCCCATTTGATCGACATCCGCAATATGGGTCTGGTAGGCGGCGTCGAGTTGGCGCCGCTGCCGGGCGAGCCGGCCAAACGCGCCTTCTCGGTCTTCCTCGATTGCTGGGAGCAAGGCGTCTTGATCCGCACCACCGGCGACACCATTGCCTTCAGCCCGCCGCTGATCATCGAGAAGCAGCACATCGACCGCTTGATCGACACCGTGCGCGCCGCTTTGCATCGCGCCGCCTGAGCTTCCATCCACCCGACGCTTGCATGCCTTTGCTGCAAATCGATCGCCAGCTCGCGCGTGACAGCTACTACGCGGCCACCGCGCCGCAAGGCCCGGCTTTTGCGCCGCTGCAAGGCACGGTGGAGGCCGATGTGGCCATCGTCGGCGGCGGCTTGGCCGGGCTCTCCGCCGCGCTGGAGCTGAGCGCGCGTGGCTTCAGCGTGGCTTTGCTGGAGGCTGGCGAGATCGGCGGCGGCGCGTCCGGGCGCAATGGCGGCCAGGCCCTGGCCGGCTTGGCCTGCGAGCACGGCGAGATCGAACATCAGCTTGGGCTGGAGACAGCCCGCCGCATCTGGGCCATGAGCCTGGAAGCCGTCGAGCTGATCCGTCAGCGTTGCCAAGACCACGCCATCGACTGTGATTGGCAGGACGGCTTTCTCAGCGTGGCCACCAGCGCGCACAAGGCGGCCGACCTGCAGACCTCGCAACAGCGCATGGCCGAGGTCTACGGCTATGAACAGCGCTGGATTCCCAAGAACGAGTTGCCCGGCTGGATCGCCAGCCCGCGCTACCAGGCCGGTGTACACGACCCGGCCTCGGGCCACTTGCATCCGCTCAAGTACTGCCGCGCGCTCGCTCACTTACTCGGCGATGCCGCGCGCCGCCCGGGCACCGCGCCGGTGCAGCTGTTCGAACACAGCCCGGCCCTGGCACTGGAACAGGGCACGGCCGCCCAAACAGGGATCACCTTGCGCAGCAGCCAGGGCCAGTTGCGCGCCAAGTACCTGCTGCTGGCCGGCAATGTCTACCTGCCCGAACTGGCGCCACAGATCGCCCCCCAGCTGGCCCATCGCATCATGCCGGTCGGCACCTACATCGGCTGCAGCGCGCCCATCGAGGCCGAACGCCTGAACGCCCTGATCCCCTCGCGCAGCGCCGTGTGCGACACCAACTTCGTGCTCGACTACTTCCGCCCCACGGCGGACCGACGCCTGCTCTACGGCGGCCGCGTCAGCTACAGCACGCGCACGCCGCCGGACCTCAAGGCCAGCATGGCGGCGCGCATGCATGCGACCTTCCCACAGCTGGCCGACGTCGGCATGGAATATGCGTGGGGTGGTTTTGTGGACATCAGCATGAACCGCGCCCCCGATTTCGGCCGCTTGGGCACCGCTCAGAATATCTATTACTTGCAGGGCTTCTCCGGCCACGGCCTGGCCCTGACGGGGCTGGCGGGCAAGCTGGTGGCCGAGGCCATGGCGGGCGACGCCAGCCGCTTTGATTGTTTTGCCACATTGCGCCACCGGCCCTTCCCCGGTGGCACACTGATGCGCATGCCAGCCTTGGTGCTGGGCATGGCGTACTACCGACTGAAGGATCTGCTGTGACACAGGTCAAGAAGCCCCAAACGCAAGCAGCACCACGAAAACCGGTGGTGCTGGTGCCCGCCTGCCAATGCATGGTGGGCGACTACCCCAATCACATCGCCGGCAAGAAATACGTCGATGCGGTCCGCCTGGCCGGCTGCCTGCCCCTGATCGTGCCCAATGTCGAAGCGCAGGACCTCGATGCCTTGCTGGACCTGGCCGATGGCGTGCTGCTGACCGGCTCACCGTCCAATGTGCACCCCAGCCATTTCGACGAGGGGGTGCACAACCCGGCCCTGCCCCTGGACCCCGAGCGCGATGCCTGGACCCTGCCGCTGATCCCCAAGGCCCTGGCGCGCGGCCTGCCCTTGTTCGCCATCTGCCGCGGTTTCCAGGAAGCCAATGTGGCCCTGGGCGGCAGCCTGCACCAGGCGGTGCAAGAGCAGACCGGGCTGCAGGATCACCGCGCGCCTGAAGGCCAGCCGCCGGAGATCGCCTATGCCGATCAACACGAGATTCACATCCAGGCGGGCGGCCGTTTGCAGGCCTTGCTGGGCCAGGACCGCATCCGTGTGAATTCGCTGCACGGCCAGGGCGTCAAACGCCTGGCGCCGGGCCTGCGCGTCGAGGCGCTCGCACCCGATGGTCTGATCGAAGCCTTCAGCATGGCCGAAGCACCCGGCTTCTCGCTCTGCGTGCAATGGCACCCGGAATGGCAGGCCGAACGCAACCCGCATTCCATGGCCTTGCTGCAAGCCTTTGGCCAGGCCTGCCGCGACTACCGCGAGCAAATTCACCAACCCCGTCACGACTCCTTGCGCGACCCCGAGACCTAGAGTTCCTGTCGAACGTCCGTCCCCTCAAGACCCGCGCCCAATGCCCAACTTGCTTTCGGCGGCGCGGGGTTCAAGAACCCACGGAGATTCAAGATGGTCGACAGAAACAATTTCACTTTCAGCGAACTGGAAGCCTGGCTCAAGGACCAGCGCGTCACCGAGATCGAATGCCTGGTGCCGGATCTGACAGGCGTGGCGCGCGGCAAGATCTTGCCGCGCGAGAAGTTCACCGAAGACCGCGGCATGCGCCTGCCCGAGGCGGTGGTGGCCATGGGTGTGACGGGCGAGTTTCCAGAAGAAGGCCCCTACTACGACGTCATCAGCCCCAACGACCGCGACATGCACTTGCGCGCCGACCCGACGACCGCGCGCCTGGTGCCCTGGGCCATCGACCCGACCGCACAAATCATCCACGACTGCTTCGACCGCAATGGTGAGCTCGTGCCCTTCGCGCCACGCTCGGTGCTGCGCCGGGTCTGCGGCCTGTTTGAGGCCGAGGGCTGGGACCCGGTGGTGGCGCCCGAGTTGGAGTTCTACCTGGTGGCTCGCAACAGCGACCCGGACATGCCGCTGAAGCCGCCGATCGGCCGTTCGGGCCGCGCTGAAACCTCGCGCCAGGCCTACTCCATCGACGCGGTCAACGAGTTCGACCCGCTGTTCGAAGACGTCTACGACTATTGCGAAAAGATGGAGTTGAACGTGGACACCTTGATCCACGAAGTCGGCGCCGGGCAGATGGAGATCAACTTCTTCCATGCCCACCCCATGGGTCTGGCCGACGAGGTCTTCTTCTTCAAACGCACGGTGCGGGAGGCGGCGCTGCGCCACGATATGTTCGCCACCTTCATGGCCAAGCCGATTGCCGGCGAGCCGGGTAGCGCCATGCACATCCACCAGAGCGTCATCAACAAAGCCACCGGTCGCAACCTCTTCAGCAATGAAGATGGCTCGCCCAGCGCCGAGTTCTTCTGGTACATCGGCGGCCTGCAGCGCTACATCCCGGCCGCCATGGCCTTGTTCGCGCCCTACGTGAACAGCTACCGCCGCCTGGCCCGCCACACGGCCGCGCCGATCAACATCCAGTGGGGCACGGACAACCGCACCGTGGGCATCCGTTCGCCCCTGGCCGAGCCAGCGGCGCGGCGCATCGAGAACCGTGTGATCGGCGCCGACGCCAACCCTTACGTGGCCCTGGCCGCCACCTTGGCCTGCGGCTATCTGGGCATCAAGAACCGCATCGAGCCCAGCCCCGAATGCAAGGGCGATGCCTATCTGGGCGACTTCCAGCTGCCGCGCAGCCTGGGTGAAGCGCTCAATCTGCTCCGCGCCGAGAAGGAACTGGCGGCGGTGCTGGGCGAATCCTTTGTCACCGTCTATGCCGAGGTCAAGGAGATCGAATATGCGGAGTTCATGAAGGTGATTTCGCCTTGGGAGCGCGAGCATTTGCTCTTGCACGTCTGAACGCCCTCAACGCCACGATCCAAGGAAAACTCATGAACACCTTGCACAACCAGCCGCTTGCGGACACGGCAGGCCGCTCGACGAAAGACTGGCAGGCGGCCGACAGCCGCCACTTCCTCCATCCCTTCACCGATTTCAAGGGCCTGGCCGGCAAAGGCGCGCGCATCATCAGCCGCGCCGAGAACATCTACCTCTGGGACAGCGAAGGCCACAAAATCCTCGACGCCATGAGCGGCCTGTGGTGTGTCAACGTCGGCTACGGCCAGCAAAGCCTGATCGACGCGGCCGCCGCGCAAATGAAGGAGCTCCCCTTCTACAACGCCTTCTTCCAGACCGCCACCACACCGGCGATCGAGTTGGCCGAAGTGCTGGCCGAGATCAGCCCGCCGCAGTTCCAGCATGTATTCTTCACCAGCTCGGGCTCGGAAGGTAACGACACGATTGTGCGCATGGTGCGACGCTACTGGGATGTGCTGGGTCAGCCCGAGCGCCAGGTCATCATCGGCCGCAAGAACGGCTACCACGGCTCGACCATGGCCGGGGCTTCGCTGGGCGGCATGAGCGGCATGCATGCCCAGGGCGGCCTGCCGATTCCCAACATCAGCCACATCGATCAGCCCCATTGGTTCGAGCATGGCGCCGGCCTGCGCGGTGAAACGGCCGGGCTCAGCCGTGAATCGTTCGGGCTCAAGGCCGCGGGCTGGCTTGAGTCCAAGATCCTCGAGCTTGGTGCCGACAAGGTGGCGGCCTTCATCGGCGAGCCGGTGCAGGGTGCGGGCGGCGTAATCGTGCCGCCGGCCAGCTACTGGCCCGAGATCCAGCGCATCTGCGACAAGTACGGGATTCTGCTGGTCAGCGACGAAGTGATCTGCGGTTTCGGCCGCACCGGTCATTGGTTCGGCTGCGAAACCATGGGCAGCAAACCGGACCTGATGACCTTCGCCAAAGGCGTCACCTCGGGCTACATCCCGCTCGGCGGGGTGATGGTGGGCGAGCGCGTGGCGCGCGTGCTGATCGAACAAGGCGGCGAGTTCAACCACGGCTTCACCTACTCGGGCCACCCGACCGCCTGTGCCGTGGCACTGGCCAATATCCGCCTGCTGCGCGAACAAGATGTGGTGCGCCATGTGCGCGAGGACATCGGCCCTTATCTGGCCCAGCGCATCGCCGAATTGGACGGGCACCCGCTGGTCGGCGAAACGCAAAGCTGCGGAATGATGGCCGCGGTCCAGTTGGTCAAGGACAAAGCCACGGCAACGCCCTTCGACGGCGCGCTCGAAGTGGGCATGGTCTGCCGCGGCCATTGCTTCGGCAACGGCCTGATCATGCGCGCCGTCGGCGACCGCATGATCGTGGCGCCACCGCTGGTGATGACACGCGCCCAGGTCGACGAAATGATGGTCTTGATCCGCCGCTGCCTGGACCTGACCTTTGAGGACCTGGGCAAGCGCGGCTGGCTGTGAACATGCACCGCTCCAGCCACAGCCCCGGGTTTTGGCCAATGGGCGAGGCCTGGCCAATGCCTAGACTGTGGCGCAGTCGATCCGGTTTTCATACCTCTCTTCATCCTTCCTTTCGTCCTGTCATTGACTGAACTTTTCGGGAACTCCACACCATGAAACTGTCGCCCGCCCTGCGTCGCCTCGTCTGTGCACTCACCCCGGCTCTTGCCTTGCTGGCTGCGGCCGGCCCGGCCCGGGCGCAGGAGGAAGAGAAGGTCCTGAACGTCTACAACTGGTCCGACTACATCGCGGAGGACACGATCCGGAACTTCGAGAAGGAAACCGGCATCAAGGTGCGTTATGACAATTTCGACAACAACGAAATCGTCCATGCCAAGCTGGTGGCGGGCAAGACCGGCTACGACATCGTCGTGCCCTCCAGCTACTGGGCCAAGATGCAGGCCGACGGTGGCTTGCTGCGCAAGATCGACAAGAGCCTGATCCCCAACTACAAAAACCTGGACCCCGAGGTGCAGGCTCAGCTGTCCAAGCTGGACCCAGGCAATGAGTTCTTCGTCAACTGGCTCTGGGGTTTCTCGACCGTGGGCATCAATGTCGACAAGGTCAAGGCTGCACTCGGCGGCATGCCCATGCCCGAAAACGCCTGGGACCTGATCTTCAAGCCCGAGTACATGGCCAAGGTGAAGAGCTGCGGCGTCAGCTTCCTGGACTCCGCCACCGAGGTGGTGCCTGCCGCCCTGCACTACCTGGGCAAGCCGCCCTACACCAAGAATGTCGGCGACTTTGCCGCCGTGCCCGCTTTGCTCAAGGCCGTGCGCCCCCATGTCAGCTTGTTCAGCTCCTCGGGCTATATCAACGACTTGGCCAATGGTTCCTTGTGCGTGGCCATGGGCTACTCCGGCGACATCAACATCGCCCGCCAGCGCGCCATCGACGGCAAGACCGGCCAAAAGATCGAGGCCCTGATCCCCAAGACCGGCGGCATCATCTTCATGGACGTGATGGTGATCCCGGCCGACGCACCGCGCCCTGGCAATGCCCACAAATTCATCAACTACATCCTGCGCCCCGAGGTCCACGCCGGCCTGACCAACAAGGTCTTCTACGCCAACCCGAACAAAGAGGCCAAGAAGTTCGTCAAGCCCGATGTGGCCAACAACCCCAGCGTCTTCCTCAGCGACAGCGACATGAAGAAGATGGCCGCGCCCGATGCCATCAACAACGATGTGCGGCGTCAGATGACGCGGATCTTTACGAGCTTCAAGACGGGGCTGTGAGTCGGGAGGAGTGAACAAGTGAATGGGTGAACAGGTGAACCACAACCTCGCGCAGCCGCCCCGGAACTCGCCATTCACGATTCACGATTCACGATTCACGATTCACGATTCACGACTCACGACTCACGACTCACGACTCACGACTCACCCGTTCACCTGTTCACCCATTCACCTCTTCCCCCCATGTCCACCAACTACCTGCAAATCGACAACGTGGTCAAGGACTTCGGCGGCGGGGCTGTCGCCGTAGACCGGGTGTCCATCGACATCGCCAAGGGTGAGATCTTCGCCCTGCTCGGCTCCTCGGGCTGCGGCAAGACCACCTTGCTGCGCATGCTGGCCGGTTTCGAGACGCCGAGCAGTGGTCGCATCATCCTGAACGGCCAGGACCTGGCGGGTCTGCCGCCCTATGCCCGGCCCATCAATATGATGTTCCAGAGCTATGCGCTGTTCCCCCACCTGAGCGTCTGGGACAACATCGCCTTCGGCTTGCGCCGAGACGGCCTGCCCAAGGACGAAATCGCCAGCCGCGTCGAGGCCATGCTCAAGCTGGTGCAGCTGGGCAAGTACGCCAAGCGCAAGCCCCACCAGCTCTCAGGCGGCCAGCAGCAGCGCGTGGCTCTGGCGCGCAGCCTGGCCAAGAAGCCACAGCTGCTGCTGCTCGACGAGCCGCTGGGCGCGCTCGACAAGAAGCTGCGCGAGCAAACCCAGATCGAGCTGGTCAACATCATCGAGAGCGTGGGCGTGACCTGCGTGATGGTGACGCACGACCAGGAAGAGGCCATGACCATGGCCACCCGCATCGCCGTGATGAGCGAGGGCCGCATCCTGCAAGTGGGTGCACCGGCCGACATCTACGAGACCCCTGCCACCCGCTTCGTGGCCGACTTCATCGGCAACGTCAACTTGATGGAGGGCCAGCTCAGCGTCGACGAGCCCGACCATGTGGTCATCGATTGCGCGGACTGCCAGCACTACGTCGGCCATGGCATCACCGGCACGGCCGGCATGGCGGTCAGCGTCGCGCTGCGGCCCGAGAAGATCCGCCTCAGCAGCGAGAAACCCGAAGGCGAGTTCAATCAGGTGCGGGCCACGGTACGCGACCTGTCCTACTTCGGCGCCTTCACTGTCTATCACCTGCAACTGCCCAGCGGCCAGGTGATCAAGGTCAGCGAAAGCAATCTGGAGCGCCACCGCGCCGACCCGCTGAGCTGGGACCAGCAAGTCTGGGCCCACTGGTCGCCCACGGCCCAGGTGGTACTGACCCAATGAGGGCCAAGCTGCTCTCTGGCCGCAGCGCCGTCATCGCCCTGCCCTACGCCTGGCTGCTGGCTTTCTTTGCGCTGCCCTTCCTGATCGTCCTGAAGATCAGTGTCTCCGAGATGGAGACAGTGCACTTCAAAGACCTGCTCAGTTATGCCGACGGCATGCTGCGCATCGCCATCAAGACCAGCAACTACATTTTCATCACCCAGGACGAGCTCTACTTCAAGGCTTATCTGGCCAGCCTCAAGTACGCGGCCATCACCACGGCGGGCTGCTTGCTGATCGGCTACCCCTTTGCCTACTTCATGGCGCGCGCCCGGGCCAGTCTGCAGCCGGCCCTGCTGATGCTGGTGATGCTGCCCTTCTGGACCAGCTTCCTGCTGCGCGTGTATGCCTGGAAAGGCCTGCTGGGCGAACATGGCTGGGTGGCCGAAGCGATCACCGGCCTGGGGCTGGATCAGCTGCTGTACTCGGCCGGCATGATTCCAGCGCTGGGCAAGCTGCTGAACACGCCCTTCTCCCTGGTGGTGGGCATGGTCTACACCTACCTGCCCTTCATGGTGTTGCCGCTCTACGCCAACCTGGCCAAGATGGACCTGCGCCTGCTGGAGGCGGCCAGCGACCTCGGCGCCACGCCCTGGCAGGCCTTCTGGCGCATCACCGTGCCCTTGTCCAAGGCGGGCATCATTGCCGGCGCCATGTTGGTCTTCATCCCTTGTGTGGGTGAGTTCGTCATTCCCGAGCTGCTGGGCGGGCCGCAGACCCTGATGATAGGTCGCGTGCTCTGGGACGAGTTTTTCTCTAACAACGACTGGCCCATGGCCTCCAGCGTGGCTGTGGTGATGATTCTGCTGATCATCGTGCCCTTGGCTTTGTTCAACCGCTACCAGGCGGAAAGCCAGGCCGGGCCGGCCGCTGGCCGCGGCAAAGGAGGCCAGCCATGAACCGCGCCCTGCTCGGCCCCAAGGCCACTCGGTGGTTCGCGCGCAGCTGGCTGGGCCTGGTGTTCGCCTTTCTCTACCTGCCCATCTTCACCCTGATCCTTTACTCCTTCAACGACTCCAAGCTGCCCTCGGTCTGGGGCGGCTTCACCTTCAAGTGGTATGTCGAGCTGGCGCAGGACAGCGAGTTGCTCAGCGGCCTCAAGCTCTCGCTGGAGATCGCCTTTGCCACCGCCTGCGCCTCGGTGCTGCTGGGCACCTTTGCGGCCTTTGCCCTGGTCAAATACAAGCGCTTCAAGGGGCGCACCTTGTTCGCCGGCATGGTCAATGCGCCCTTGGTGATGCCCGAAGTCATCGTTGGCCTGTCCTTGCTGCTGATGCTGGTGTCGCTGCAGCGCGCACTGGGCTTCCCGGAGCGGGGCGCCCTGACCATCTGGCTGGGTCATCTGCTGCTTGGCATGGCCTATGCCACGGTGGTGATCCAGGCTCGCCTGTCCGAGCTGAACCCTCAGCTGGAAGAAGCCGCCATGGACTTGGGCGCTCGGCCACTGCAGGTGTTTGCGCTGGTGACCCTGCCCATGATCACGCAGTCCATGCTCTCGGCCTGGCTGCTGACCTTCACCCTGTCGTTGGACGATGTGGTGCTGTCGGCCTTCCTGAGCGGGCCGGGTTCCACCACCCTGCCCCTGGTGATCTTCTCGCGCGCCCGCCTGGGTGTCAGCCCCAGCATCAATGCCGTGGCCACCGTCATCATCGTGCTGGTGGCCCTGGGCGTGGTGCTGGCCAGTTACCTGATTGCACGCGCCGAACGCCGGCGCAGCCTCGATATGGCAGCCGCCCAGCGCGGCGGCTGAAACCGACCCACAAAACCAAGGAGCCGATGCCATGAAACCCCACTCGCATGCAAAGACCGTCGCCCCCCTGCTGGCCGCACTGAGCCTGGCTCTCCTGGCAGCCTACCCTGGCGCCGCGCGGGCCCAGAGCAATGAAGAACTGCTGAAAGAGCTGCGCGCGCTCAAGGAGCGTGTGGGCCAGTTGGAAGACAAGCTGAAGGCCGCGGAGCAGAAAACCGCAGCGCCGGCGCCCACGACAGCACAGTGGGGCATGACACCGCAGCAGGTCCAGGAGTTCAACCGCATCGCCGTCAAGACCGAGGCCCTGGAAGACAACGCCGAGGCCATGGGCACCAAGGGCCTGAAGTTCAGCGGCTATATGGAGCCGACCTACATCTACAACCGCGCACAGAACCGGGCCAGCTTCCAGTTTCTGAACAATGTCGCCGATGACGGATTCAACTACGACAACTCGTACATGGGCACCTTGGCCCTGGACCTGCAGAAGGAGACCGAGAACGGCACGCGCTGGCGCCTGACCCTCTCACCCAACCGCGGCACCGATGCCGTCATCGGCAATGGCGGCATCGTCCAGGAGGCCTCGGTCTCGGTGCCGCTCGGTGACCTGCAGACCCGCATGATCGCTGGCCACATCCCGGATTGGTCTGGCTACGAGTACCTGCCGCCGACTCAGAACAAGCTGATCACCCACAACCTGCTGTTCGACTTCACCCTGCCCACCGCCTACACCGGCGCCGGCATCGAGCTGACTCGCGGCAAGTGGATCAGCAAGGCCGTGCTCGCCAATATGAATGCCTCCAAGCTGCCGTCCGGCGAAAAAGCACCGGTGCTGGCTTACCGGGTCGACTACGCCCGCGGCGAATTCCAAGGCTTCGGCTTCGCCGGCGTGCACGGCAAGGCGGCCAATGGTGTCGGCGGCACCGGCAACACCGAGCTGCACCTGTTCGAGTTGGACGGCTATTTCATCCGCGGCGATTGGACCGTGCAAGGCCAGCTCAGCCTGGGCCAGCAAAAGCGCGCCGCCATCACGCCCGACCCAGAAACCGGCGCCTTGCGCACCGCCCAATGGCTGGGCCTCTCGGGCCTGGCGGCTTACAAGTTCTCGCCGCGCGTCGAGGGCATTGCCCGGCTGGACTGGCTGAAGAACGACAAGCATGGCGGCGGCCTGCTCGGTTATGGCGCCGACCCGCGCAATGGCATCGGCCCGGCCATTGTCGGCCGTGACGTGGACAGTGGCGAGCTGATCTTCGGCGACGCCGAAAAAGGTGCCACCCGCACGGCGCTTTCTCTGGGCCTGAATTACCTCTACGACCTGAACACCAGCTTCAAGCTCGAATACCGCCTGGACCGCGCCAATGTCAGCGTGTTCGAACAGGTCAAGGACGGCAGCTTCCGCAAGAGCAACAGCTTGCTGGGCGCGGCCATGGTGGTCAAATTCTGAATTCCCTGAATCCTCTGAACCCCGCACCGAAAGCCTCTCGACCATGAACCGCCCCAGCCCTGCCGCCATCAACTGGCATGAACGCGCCGCCGCCCTCAAGATCGACGGCCGCCCGGTGATCGAAGGGCAACGCCGGGACACGCTGGCCGGCTTGCAGTTCGACTGCATCTCTCCGCTCGACGGCAAAAGCTTGGGGCTGGTTTCGCGCGGACAGGCGGCCGACATCGACGCCGCCGTGGCTTCGGCCAGGGCGGCCTTTGACGACGGCCGCTGGTCCCGCCGCGCCCCGGCCGCGCGCAAGCGCGTGCTGCTGGCCTTTGCCGAGAAAATTCTGGCGGCCAAGGAAGAACTGGCCCTGCTGGAAACCCTGGACATGGGCAAGCCCATCCAGTACGCGCTGGCGGTGGACGTGCCCTCGACGGCACGCTGCATCGCCTGGTATGCCGAGGCCGTGGACAAGATCTACGACGAGATCGCGCCCACCGGCCCCAATGCGCTGGCCCTGATCCAGCGCGAGCCCATGGGTGTGATCGGCGCCATCGTGCCCTGGAACTACCCCATGATCATGGCCGCCTGGAAGCTAGGGCCGGCCCTGGCCGCGGGCAACTCGGTGGTGCTCAAACCCAGCGAAAAGTCCCCGCTGACGGCGCTGCGCCTGGCCGAACTGGCACTGGAAGCCGGCCTGCCCCCGGGCGTCTTCAATGTCGTGCCCGGCTACGGCCACGAGGCCGGCGAGGCCCTGGCTCTGCACATGGACGTGGACGCCATCGGTTTCACTGGCTCGACCCGGGTCGGCCGCAAGATGTTGGAGTACGCGGGCCGCAGCAACCTCAAGCGGGTTTACAACGAGTTGGGTGGCAAATCAGCCTTCCTGGTCTTTCCCGATTTCGACGACCTGCCACGCGCGGCCAAGACCGTGGCCGGCAGCATGTTCTTCAACCAGGGTGAGAGCTGCAATGCGCCCTCACGCGTGCTGGTGCATGACAGCATCGCCGACGAGTTCCTGGCATTGTTGGCCGCCGAAGCACCCAAGTACCAAGCCGGCGACCCGCTGGACCCGAAGACCGTGATGGGCGCCCTGGTGGACGCCGGGCAGCTCGGCACGGTGATGGGCTATATCGAATCGGGCCGCAGCGAGGGCGCGCGCGCTGTCGTCGGCGGCGAGCAGCAGCGCGTTGAAACTGGCGGTTACTTCGTCGCACCCACCATCTTTGACGGCGTGACGCCGGCCATGAAGATTGCCCGCGAGGAGATCTTCGGCCCGGTGATGAGCGTGTTGCGTTTCAAGGACGAAGCCGAGGCCGTTCGCCTGGCCAATGACAGCCCTTACGGCCTGCAGGCAAGCGTCTGGAGCAGCCATATCGACCGCGCCCACCGCGTCGCCCGCGCCCTGCGCGCCGGCACGGTGCACGTCAACCAGTACGACGAGGACGACCTGACCGTGCCCTTCGGCGGCTACAAGCAAAGCGGCAATGGGCGGGACAAGTCACTCCATGCCTTCGACAAGTACACAGAGTTGAAGACCACCTGGCTGCGCATCAATGCCTGAACACCGAGATCAGACCAGCACTTCCACGCAGCGCGGGTGGCCCAGGAAGTGCTCCGGACTGGCGCTCGCGCCGTAAGCCCCCGACTGGAACACCACAGCCAGATCGCCGATCTCGGCCACCGGCAGGTCCATGCGGTCGGCCAGCAAGTCCAGCGGCGTGCACAGCGGCCCGACCACCGAGGCGGTCTCGCGCTCGCTGAACGGCGCGCCGCCAAGTTGGCGCACGATGGTGACCGGGTAGTTCTTGCGGATAACCTGGCCGAAATTGCCCGAGGCCGACAAATGGTGGTTCAAACCGCCATCGGTGACCAGATAGGTCTGGCCGCGCGAGACCTTGCGGTCGACGATGCGGGTCACATAGACACCAGCCTCGCCGACCAGATAACGGCCCAGCTCGATGACCAGATGCGCTTGCGGCATCTCGACGGCCGCACGCTCGACCAGCTGCTGCAGATTGGCGCCAATCGGGGCCAGGTCCAGCACTTGTTCACCCGGGAAGTAGGTGATGCCGAAGCCACCACCCAGATTCAGGAATTTGACCGGCGAAGGCGCCAAAGCTGCCAGGCGCAGGGCCAGTTCATAGGATTTTTGCTGTGCTTCGCAAATGGACTCGGGCTTCAGATTCTGCGAACCGGCGAACAGGTGGAAGCCTTCAAACGCCAGCCCCAGACGGCCGATTTCGGCCAGCAGCTCCGGCATCTGCTCGGTGTCGATGCCGAACTGCTTGGGGCCGCCGCCCATCTTCATGCCCGAGCCCTTGAGCTCGAAGTCGGGGTTGACGCGCACGGCCACGCGGGCCGGCAGGCCATACCGCTTGGACGCAGCGGCCAGCACTGGCAGCTCTCGTGCTGACTCCACATTGACCAGCACACCAGCCGCCACGGCCTGATGGAGCTCGATGTCTCGCTTGCCGGGACCGGCAAAGCTGATCTCGACCGGATCGGCGCCGGCATTGAGTGCCACCTGCAGCTCCCCGGCCGAAGCCACATCGATGCCATCGACCAGACCGGCCATCCAGCCCACCACGGCAGGCAGAGGATTCGCCTTCATGGCGTAGTGCAACTTGACCTGCTTGGGCAAGGCGGCGCGCAGCTGGGCCACGCGCTCGCGCAACAGGCCGCGGTCATAGGCATAGAACGGTGTCTGGCCCACGCGCTCGGCCAGCAGGCTGAGGCTCTGACCGCCGATCTGCAGCGAACCATCGGCCGCTTGCGGGAACTGGGTCATGGGGGCGTGCACCGGGGCGCGCTTGGGGGTGGGCGTGGCGTCAGACATGATGGGTTCGGGAACGTCTTCTTTGAATGGGTGACGGCTCTGCGGTCGATCAGGCCGACGTCTGCTGACGCTCAACCCAGGCGGTGGACAGCAGCTTGCGGTCGATCTTGCCATTGGGGTTGCGCGGCAGCGGGCCGGGCTGGGCTTCGATGCCAGCCGGCACCATATAGGCTGGCATGTGCAGGCGGCACTGCGCTTGCAGCGCGGCCAAGTCCAGCGTTTCCGCTCCGGCCGGCGGCGTGGCGATGACCTGGATGGCCTGCCCCAAGGTCGGATGGTCCACGCCGAAGGCTACGCATTCACCGACCAGCTTGGTGGCGTAAAGGATTTCCTCGACCTCGGTCGGGCTGACGCGGTAGCCCGAGGTCTTCATCATCTCGTCGCGGCGGCCAATGAAGTAGAGGAAACCTTCGGCATCACGGCGCACGTTGTCGCCCGAGAACACGGCGTACTCGGGCAGTTGCAGGCCGCCTTCACGCCCAGCCACTCCTACAGGCAGAAGCTTGTAACGCTCGGCCGTCTTCTCGGCGTCGTTCCAATAGCCCAAGCCCACCAGAGCACCACGATGCACCAACTCGCCCGGCTCCTCAGGCGCGCATTCACTGCCGTCCTCGCGCAGCACCAAGATTTCGGCATTCGGAATGGCTTTGCCGATCGAATCGGGCCGGCGGTCGACCTCTTCCGGCGGCAGATAGGTGGAGCGGAAGGCCTCAGTCAGGCCGTACATCAGGAAAGGCTTGGCGCCCGGCACGCGCTGGCGCAGCAGGTCCAGGGTTTCACGCGGCATGCGACCGCCGGTGTTGGCGAAGTAGCGCAAGTTCTCATTGATGGCGGCCGGCCACTCCAGCTGCGAGAGCTGGATGTAGAGCGGCGGCACGGCAGTGAGGCCGGTGACCTTCTCGCGCTCCATGGCCTTGAGCACATCGCGGGGCATCAAATAATTGAGCAGCACCACGCGCGCACCCGAATGGAAAGCCGTGGTCAGCTGGCTGAAGCCGGCATCGAAAGACAGGGGCAAGGCGGCCAGCAAGGTGTCCTGCGCATGATTTTCCAGATAGCTGGCCACGCTCTTGGCGCCGGCCACCATATTGCGGTGCGAGAGCACCACACCCTTGGGGCGGCCGGTGGAGCCCGAGGTGTACAGGATGGCGACCACATCGGTGTCGATGACGCGATGGCCGGCGCAGGACGGGGCGGCCATGAACTCGGCCCAGGTGTGCAGGCGAACGCCCTCGGGCGGCGGTGGCAGCGAGGCCGCAGCGCCTTCCGTGAGCACGATGTGCTTCAGGCTGCTGCCTTGCGCGAGTGTGGGTTGCAGCAAAGCGTAACGCTCGGGCGAGGTGAGCAACACGCTAACAGCACAGTCGGCCATGATGAAACCGACCTGCTCGGGCTTGAGCAAAGGATTCATGGGCACGAACACCATGCCCGCGGCAGGCGCAGCAAAGCTGGCCACCACGGTCTCGACCCGCTTGTCCAAATAGATACCCACGCGGCTGGCGCGAGCCAAGCCCGTGGCCATCAGGCCGGCGCTGAAGACACGCACACTTTCAGCCAGTTCCGCGTAACTCAAATGGGTCGAGCCCGCCGTCAAGGCCAGGGCATCGGGCGTGCGCGCGGCGCTCACCAGAATCAACTCATGCAGCAAATGGGCTTCCCGAACAGACGCGGAACTAGATTCAGTCATGCTTCACCAAGCAAATAGGCAGGCCAGAAAACAAGAGCTCAAAATGTAGCGCATGGCCTCCAGGCTGAGCCCATCATGCCCAGCACCACACGCGAGCAGGCGGGAGTGTGCACGCGATTGGCCGCTGCGCTTTCGCCCAGCGCGTGAAAACTACCTCTTCCCCCCAGGAGCAGGGGGGCTGACACCGGGAAATCGCGCCATTTCGGCCTGATAAGATCGCGCGCCGCAACGCCACTGGCGATGCCCGCTGGCGCAATCCCCGCGCCCTACAACCGAAGCAGCCGAATGAGCACAGAAAAGCATGTCCTGAGGATTCTGGACGAGGTCCTGAGTCTGGATGGCCGCAGCGCCACCTTCACCCGCGAAACGCCTCTGCTGGGCGCCGTGCCGGAGCTGGATTCGATGGCCGTGGTCAGCCTCATCACCGGACTGGAAGAACAGCTGGGCATCGTCACCGACGACGATGAAATTGACGGCGCGACCTTCGCCACCGTTGGCTCGCTGGTGGACTTCGTCGACGCCAAGCTGGCCGGCTGAACCACGCCTGCATGAGCGCGCCGCACGCCGTATTCCTGGATGCCCCTCATAGCGCTGACCAGCGCTATGCCCTGCTTCACCGGCCTGTGGGTCCGCTTCGCGGGCGCGTGCTCTACCTCCCTCCTTTCGCGGAGGAGATGAACAAAAGCCGGCGCATGGCCGCCCTGCAAGCGCGGGCGCTGGCCGAAGCCGGCTACGCCGTGTTGCAGCTGGATCTGCAAGGCTGCGGCGACAGCGATGGCGACTTTGCCGATGCCTCCTGGCAGGGCTGGATTCAGGATTGCCTGCTGGGCCTCGAGTATCTAAATGCCCAGGTCGGCGCTGAAACGCCCCTGACTCTCTGGGGCCTGCGTGCCGGCTGCCTGCTCGCCCCCGCGCTGGCCGAAGCGCTGAGTGAACCTTGCCATTTCCTGTTCTGGCAACCCAGCACCCAAGGCAAGCTGGTGCTCCAGCAATTCATTCGCTTGAAAACCGCCGCCGCCATGATGGACGGCCAGCAAAAAGGCATGGCCGAGCAAGTGCGCCAAGCCTTGGCCCAGGGCGAATGCGTGGAAATCGCCGGTTATCGCCTGCCCCCCGCCCTGGCCCAGGGCCTGGAGGCCGCCAGCCTCAAACCGCCGCAGCGCAAAGGCGATGGCGAAGCGCGTCTGGCCTGGATCGAAATCTCACGCACGGCGCCAGAGCTGAGCCCCGCCTCACAAACCATGAGCCAGCAATGGGCGAACGCCGGCTACCGCCAGCAAAGCGCTGTGGTGGCTGGCCCCGCGTTCTGGCAGACGACAGAAATCGAAGACGCGCCGGATCTGCTGCCCACCACCCTGGAGCTGATGGCATGAGTGCGGTGACGCCAAGCGCTTACCGCCAGCAGTGCCTGAGCTTCGACTGCGAGGGACAGACCCTGCAGGCCGTGCTGACGCTGCCGCCTGCCGCCACGACCATGGATGATCTGGGTGTGCTGGTGGTGGTGGGCGGCCCGCAGTACCGCGCCGGCAGCCACCGCCAGTTCACATTGCTGGCTCGTGAGTTGGCGCGCCAGGGCTTCCCAGTGCTGCGTTTTGACCACCGGGGCTTGGGCGACAGCAGCGGCCTCTTGCATGATTTCAAGCAGATCACACCCGACATCGGCGCCGCCATTGAGGCCTTCCAACGTGCTCACCCCGACCTGCGCCGGGTGGTCATCTGGGGCTTGTGCGATGCGGCTTCAGCGGCGCTGATGTACTGGCAGCGCAGTCGCGACCCACGCATCGCGGGCCTGTGCCTGCTCAACCCCTGGGTTCGTTCCGAAGCCAGCCTCGCCAAGGCCACCGTCAAGCATTACTACCTGGACCGTCTCAAGCAACCTGACTTCTGGAAGAAGCTGCTCAGTGGCCGGGTTGCCGGCGCCGCCATCCGCGATTTGGTCGGCAATTTGCGCCGTGCGCGCGGGGCTGGAGCCGGCACGCGCGCCGCAGCCTCCATGAACTTCCAGCAAGAAATGGCGCTCGCCTGGACGGAGCTGAAGTCCCCACTGCTGCTGATCCTGAGCGGACGGGACCTGACCGCCAAGGAATTTCTGGAGCATGCGCAGGCCGACGCGGCTTGGCAGGGCTTGCTGCAGGCTCCCCATGTGACGCGAGCCGATTTCCCCGAGGCCGACCACACGTTTTCGAATGCGCAGGCGCGCGATCAGGTGGCCCAAGCGACCGCCGCTTGGCTGCGTCAGCACCTCAGCTCGCCAGCGGCGCGAGATCCGGCTCGGTCATGAGTCGCGCCCCCGAGCCTGGCTTGCGTCGTTTGCGCTTCGACGCCAGCCCTTGCAATTTCCCGCGTGCGGCCGTGCCGATGCTGGCGCCGGTTGATCGCCGCCAACTCAGCCTCCTGCGCCGAGATGGTGTGACGCTGGATACCACGCGCACACAGGTCTTTCTGCGCGGCCGCTACGGGCTGCATGAAGCGCTTCGCCGCGCAGGGCTCGGACCCGGCAAACGGCTGTTGGTCCCGAGCTATCACTGCCCCACCATGGCAGACCCCGGCTTGCGGCTCGGTGCCGACATCGTTCTCTATCCGCTGAAGGCCGATTTGACCGTCGATGTGCAGGCACTGCAGCGGCTGCTCCAGGCCGAGCCGCAGAGCGGCGATTGCCTGCTGCTGACCCACTTCTTCGGCATTGCGCAGCCTGTGGCGATCATCAAGGACCTCCAGGCCCTGTGCGCAACGCACCAGCTCCGTCTGATCGAAGACTGCTCGCACTGCCTGGCGCTCGGGCCAAGCAGCTTGCCCGAAAGCATCGGCTCGCATGGCGACTTTGCCGTGTCCAGCCCTTACAAATTCATTCCCGTGCCTGAGATGGGTTTGCTCTGGTCCAAGCAAGGTGGGACGCTGGACGCTTCCGACACCCCGCCCGCCACAGGGCGCCAAGGCTGGCGCCAGGCTGCAACCCTGCTGCGCGGATGGGCGACTCAACCGGGCCGAGCGCCAGCCTGGAAGGCGCCAAACCCCAAGTCCGCAGCCAGCGCCGCCCCCGCGCGCGAGTGGGAGGAGGACTGCGTGGGAATTTCCTCGCACTACTTGCCCAGCGAAGAGGGTCGCCATCATCTGCCCATCTCCAGTTTCATCCTCGAACGCACGCCGCTGAAGCTCGTCACCGAGCGCCGACGCGAGAACTTCCAGCGCTGGCTGTCACTGTGCAAGGGTCTGCCTCAACTGCAGCCCCTGCACGCAACGCTGCCAGATGTATGTGTGCCCTATATGTTCCCTGTGCTGCTGGACGCCCCCGGAATACACTTTGCGGTACTGAAGCATGCCGGTCTGCCGATCTGGCGCTGGGACGATGAGCTGGCCTCGCCATGCGACACCGCCAGCCGCTACCGTCTAGGGCTGCTGCACCTGCCCTGCCATCAAGGCTTGAGCGAGGGTCAATGGCAATGGATGGAGCGGACACTGCACGCCTGCTTGAACGGCGCAGGACTGAGCCACGCGGGAGCCGTCGCGTGAGCGGCGTTTGGAGCTGCCATGCACTGCAACGTGGCCTCGGCGAGTTCAGTGCGGAATGGGATGAGCTGAACAGCCGCAGCTTCCGCGCGCATCCCATGCTCTGGAGCGGATTCGTCAATCAGCTGCTGCGCCATTTCGGCAACGGCAGCGAGCTGTTCTGCGTGCGCCGCCTTGAAGGCAAGGCCGACGCCATGCTGGTGCTGCGGCGACGTGACTTCGGCACCTGGGCCACCTTCTTGCCGAGCCAAGCTCAAATCGCCCCGGCCCTGCTGCCGGATCTGGCCGCCGCTCAAGACCTGTTGCGCCATCTGCCCTCGCCGGCCTGGGCGCTGGATCTGATGTGCATCGACACGGGCTTCACGCAAACGGGCGGGCTCGAAGCAACACCGCGAGCGGCCAGCCGCACGCTGGAGCATGCTCGCACCATTGCCATCCCCATGACTGGCAGCTTTGAGAGCTACTGGGCCAGCCGACACAAAAAGCTGACCAGCAATATGCGGCGTTATGAACGCCGCATGCAGGAAGAGGCGCTGCAGCCCGAGTTCCGGATCGTGGATCAGGCACTCGAGATTGATGCCGCCGTGCTTCGCTATGCCGCATTGGAATCGCGCGGCTGGAAAGGCAGCACCGGAACGGCCTTGACTGCCGACAACGAGCAGGGACACTTCTACCGGGACATCATGCGCGAGTTCGCCCAGCTGGGCAAAGCGCTGGTGTTTGAAATGTGGCTGGGGGCCGAGATGGTCGCCTCCCGCCTGGTGATTCTGCGCAACGAATCGGTGGTTTTTCTCAAGACCACCTATGCAGAGGCTTATGCCAAACTGGCTCCGGGAAGGATACTGCTGATGTTTGTCATTAGGAACCTGCACCAACGCTACCCGGGCCGACGCATTGAGTTCTACACCAATGCCGACCAGGACTTGTTGTCTTGGGGCAGCGAGACTCGCCTGATCCTGCATTTCAGCCTGTATCGCCACGCCTTGATGGCACGAACCTTCAGCGCCGCACGCCGAGCCCGGCGTTTCTTCACGCCAGCCTTGCTCGACCCGACCATGCCTCAAGCAGATGACGCCTTGGAGCTCTACAAACAGCCGGGCGAGTTTCCCGAAGACGTCAAAGCCTTGATGGCCCAAGCCGAGCGGCGATCGGCACAGTTCAGCTCGGACTGGTACCAAGTGCTGCTCGACACGGTCATGACGGCCGATGACCACCCGGGCTTTTACGTGCTGCGGCGCCATGGCAAGCCCTTGATCGTGCTGCCCGTTCGCATGGAGATGGACCGTGCGCCCCACCACGGTCGCCTGGTGGCGCTGGGCAACTACTACACCGCACTGTACGCACCGGTGCTGGCCCCAGAGACTCAAGTTGCCGATATCGCGCAGATGTTCCGGCTGATCCTGGCCCAGCGACCCGAGACCTATGCCCTCTACTTTGCGCCCCTGGACCATGATTCCGACGCCTACCGCATGCTGGGCGAAGGCATGCGCCAGGCTGGCTTGAAAACCCACCCCTACTTCTGCTTCGGCAACTGGTTCCAGACCATCACCATTGGTGGCGAGGCCTTTGTCGACCAGCTGAGCAGCAGCTTGCGCGGCACGGTCCGCCGCATGCGCAAGAAGTTGCTGCAAGAACAAGGTCGGCTGGAGGTGATCTGCGACCCGGCCGATCTAGAGCGTGGCCTGGAGGCCTTTGCCTCGGTCTACGCGCGCAGCTGGAAAAAGCCCGAGCCCTACCCCGACTTCATCCCCAACCTGATGCGCAAATGCGCGCAACGTGGCTGGCTGCGCCTGGGCCTGGCTTGGCATGGCGACACGCCCATCGCCGCCCAGCTGTGGCTTTCAGCCCATGGGCGGGCCGACATCTACAAGGTGGCATACGACGAAGAGTACAAGCGTTTCGCTCCCGGCAGCGTGCTGACGGCCGAAGTGATGAAGCATGTGATCGACATCGATCAGGTGAAGGAAGTGGACTATCTGATCGGTGACGACGCCTACAAGAAGCGCTGGCTCAGCCAACGCCGCGAACGCTGGGGCTGGGTGGCGTACAACCCGCGAACTTGGCCGGGTCTGCGTTTCCACATCCGAGACCGGTTGGCCGAACTGCTCAGACCCTGGGCCGCACGGCTGCAGCAGCTCGTGCAAAGACTGCGCAAATCACCAGACGGTGCAGCATCGCAAGCGCCGAACCTCCCTGACAATGCTTGAATGCAAGCCATGTCCTCAACCCGTATCGCCATCCGCCGCCCTCGTCTGCTCCACGGCACCATGCTGGTGGTTGCGGTCCTGTGCTTGACACTCCATGCGCCAGCCCGAAGTGCCGAACAGGGCAATTTCACGGCAGGTGAAATTTCGCTGCTGCCGGACTTCTGCCAAGACCGCCTGAACTATCCCGTCTATTCCTTTTCCCATCCCAAATGGGCGTACTGGGGCAGTCGGATGGGCGAGACCTTCAAGCACGTGCACCACTATTGCTGGGCCTTGGTCAGCCTGCGACGTGCCAGCATGACCCCCAACAAGGAAAAGCGGGCTCATCTGGTTACTACGGCCATCAACGACCTGGAGTACGTGATCAGCAATGCCACGGCCGACTTCCGCTTGAAGCCAGAGGTCTATGCGCGCATCGGCGACGCGGCCTTACAGCTGGAAAACTTCAGCAAGGCCTTCGACGCCTACGACAACGCCCGCCAACTCAAGCCAGGTTATCCCCCTGCTTACACCGGCTGGGCTGATGTGCTGTTCAAGGCCGGACAAAAAGATGCGGCCCGTGAATTGATCGAAGAAGGCTTGCGCCACGCGCCTGAATCCCCGGAACTGCGCAGCACGTTCCGGCGCTACGGGGGTGACCCGTCCAAGGTTGTACCGCACGCGCCAGCTGTGGCGGCGTCCGCCGTGGCCCCTAGTGCCCCCGCCAGCGCCGCCGCCGGCAGCCGCTGACTCCAGCCCCGCCTGCCCATGGCTTTGTTTGCCCTCGAGATCGCCGCTGCCTCATGACCACTGTCCGCCGCTCCCTGGCCTATTCCCTGGCCGACAACTATCTGGGCGTGGTGCTGCAATTGCTGAGCACCCTGGTCATTTCCCGCCTGCTGAACCCCACCGAGATCGGCATCTTCGCCGTGGCGGCGGTGCTCTCCAGTCTGGCTTCGACCTTCCGGGATTTTGGCGTCGCCGAATACCTGATCCAGGAGAAGGAACTGAGCGACGACAAGATCCGTGCCTCGCTGGCGGCCAATATCGGTGTGTCCTGGCTGATGGCAGCCCTGCTCTTTTTTGGCAGCAGCTGGGTCGGTGAGTTCTACCGTCAGGATGGCGTGACCGATGTGCTGCGCGTGCTGTCGCTGAACTTTCTGCTTGTGCCATTTGGCGCCGTCACCATGGCCTGCTTCCGGCGGGACATGAACTACCGGCCCATTTTCCTGGTCAATATCAGCGCCAATCTCGTCGGTTTCGTCGTCGTGATGGCATGCGCCCTGGCTGGTCTGGGCTATATGAGCATGGCCTGGTCTTCGCTGGCCTCGATCGTCTGGACCGTGGCCCTGGCCAACTTCATGCGGCCGGCCAGCATGCCGCGTTGGCCCGGACTCAAGGGCATTGGCGAGGTCATCCGTTTCGGCAAGCAGGCGACGGGCATCTACCTGTTCTCCCAAGCAGGTCGAAGCGCCCCTGAGGCCGTCATCGGCCGGGTGCTCGATATGGCGGCCGTGGCCTTCTACAGCCGTGCCAACGGCCTGATGGAGATTTTCAACCGGACGGTCTTGCGCGCCGTCATGCCCATCTGCCTACCCTACTTCGCACGCGCTGCGCGTGCCGGCGAAGACGCCAAGACTGGCTATATCAAGGCCCTGGCCTTGTTGACCGGCATCGGCTGGCCCTTCTTCCTCTTCATCGGTCTGCTGGCCTATTCCGCCATCCGCATTCTTTACGGCTCGCAGTGGCTGGACAGCGTGCCGCTGGCACAGATCCTTTGCCTGGTGGCTGCGGCGGAACTGCCCTACTACCTGGCCGGTGAAATGCTGATTGCACAGGGCCGCATCGACCTGGCGACCAAACTCCAGTTCGCCACGCAGTGCTTCCGCCTGCTGGCCCTGGCCTTGGTGCTTCCTTTCGGCCTGGTCGGCGCCTGCTGGGGCCTGCTGTTCGCGGCGCTCTGCACCGCCGCCGTGTCTCACGCCCTGCTGCACAAGGTCGTGGATTTCCGGCTGCAGCACCTATTTGCGGCCTGCCGCAGCAGTGCGCTGGTGGCCGTGCTGAGCTTCATCCCGGCATGGCTGCTGATCCAAGCAGTACCGCTCAACGCTGACAATTTCGTCCGCATGCTGCTTGCAGCGGCCGGACTTTCCATCCCGGTCTGGTTGCTGGCCATCAAGGCCCTCAAGCATCCTCTGTGGCTGGAGTTCAGCACCCTGGGCACTGCAGTAGCCCAGAAAATCAAGTTGCGAAAGCGTACGGCATGAGCTCAATGCCCCCTTCCTCAGCCGCTTCAGTAAGGCTGGATCAGGTTGATGCCTTGCGGGGCTTGGCGGCCCTTGCCGTTGTCCTGTTTCACTACACCACCCAGCACCAGAAGCTGTTCGCTCCGGTGACCAGCGCGAGCTTCTCGGTGCCCTGGGGCCACCTCGGCGTGAACCTGTTTTTCATCATCAGCGGCTTCGTCATTTTCATGACCCTGGACCGTTGCCGGCAGCCCATGGACTTCGTGGTGTCACGCTTCAGCCGCCTGTTCCCGTCCTACTGGCTGGCCATCGGCCTGACCTTTGCGGTGGTCAGCACTTTCGGCTTGCCGGGCAAGGAGGTGAGCCTGTGGCAGGCGCTGGCCAATGTGTTCATGCTGCATGGCTTTGCCCACGTGCCGCATGTCGACGGGGTGTACTGGACCCTGGAAGTGGAGATGTTGTTCTACATCGCCATGTTCACGCTGTACCGCACAGGGCGTTTGTCATCCATTCATCGTGCCATCGCGGTCCTGCTCTCGATCAAGCTGGTCTACCTGGCCTGCGGGCAGTTCCTGGCCGTCGATCTCCCCTGGATCCTGCATCGCGCGCTGTTCCTGAGCACCGCACCTTGGTTTGCCCTGGGCATCTGTGTGCGTCAGATGACACAACTTGCTGGTGTCACCCAAGCACCGGCACCGGGCCTGAAGCGCAGCCTGGCTGGCTCTGTACTGCTGGCCTTGCTGACCATTGCATGGGGTGAAGGCTGGCCGATGGCTTTGCTGGCAGCGGGCTTGACCGCCCTCGTCTATGCAGCGGCACTGGGGCGCTTGCCGATGCTGCGCATGAAACTACTGGGCTGGCTGGGAGCGATCTCCTACCCGCTCTATCTGCTGCATGAGAACATCGGTTGGGTATTGATGAACCAGTTGCTGGCTCGTGGTTTGCCCACTGACGTGACCATCGCCTTAACGCTGGTCTTCAGCCTCGCCCTGGCTCACTTGGTGACGCAAGCGGTCGAGCGCCCGGCCATGGCGGCCATCCGCCGCCGCTGGGTGCAGCGGCAAGGCGCGAAGCGCGGTCCCGTCCACTCCGCTTGAAAACCCGCGTGAACTCGGCGCCCGGCTCCACCCCAACAACCGCGCGCGGGCGCCGCGGTAGGCAGTGGGCCATGTGGCTGCTGCTCGCCTCAGTGCTCGCTGCTCTTGCAGCATGGCAGGCCTTGCAACTGAGGCAGCAAGCCAGGCGAGATGCCTGGCTCAACGACGAACTCGCTCAGCGAGCCCAGCCACCACTGGCCAGCGCCGGCTGTACGAGCGACGATTCGGCACCACTGAAGCTTCTCGTTCTGGGGCAATCCAACGCAGGCAATCATGGCCCCAGCGTTGGCGGCAGGTCCGAACAATCGCAAGTGCAGATGCAGCTCGGTGGGGCCTGTGTGGCCGTTCAAGACCCCTTGCCGGGCGCCAGCGGCAATGGCGCCAGCATCTGGAGCCAGTTGCCGGAGAAGCTTCGCCAAGACGGGCTGAAGCGCACGCCACGGATTGCGTTGCTGGCAATACAGTCCACCACCATCGAAGACTGGGCCCGCCCAAGTAGCCCCTTGAATCAGGCCTTGCGGCAAGAGCTTAAGGCGCTGAGCGCCGCGGCCTGGGTGCCGGATATGGTGCTTTGGCAGCAAGGCGAGGCAGACGTCCTGTCTGGCACATCGAGCGCCGCCTACATCCGAAGCTGGGAACATTTGTTGCGTCAGCTGAAGGAGGCAGGCGTACACGCCCCCGTTCTACTGGCGCGATCGACCCACTGCCAACTCGCGCAGGCGATAGGTACCGAAAGCAAGTCTCAGGCATTGGCGGTGAACGCGGCCACAATTCGTGGCGCACTGCAAACCTTGGCACAGCAGCATGACCAGTTGCAGCTCGGGCCGGACACCGACGCCTTGGCCGACCTCACACTGCGCCGTGACGGCTGCCATTTTTCGACCAAGGGATTGGACGCAGCCGCACAGCTCTGGAGCGAGGCGATCGTCGCCAAACTCCATCCAAAGCAAGCCCAGTGAACCGAGCCGCAACCTCCCTCCCCGCCCCGGCATGAAAGACCCAAAGATGAAACCTCGGGTGCAACGACGGGACTTTCTCCAGTCGGTGATCGGCCTCGGAGGGGCCGCCAGCTTGGTGGCCTGCGGTGGTGGCGGAGCTGCTGGCGCCACACCTTCGCCGTCCCCACCACCGGCTCCACCACCGCCAGCCCCAGCGCCGCCCCTGAAGCTTGAAGGCAGCAGTTGGACACCCAATCGCGATGCTGCCGGACAAGTCTTGGCCAGCGACTGGATCCAGCTGCCGACGATGCGCTGGTTTTTCGTCGGCGATGCGATCCTGGATACCGTGATCGAAACGCCGCGCTATCCCAAACCCAAGGCCAACAGCGGTGACGGTAGCCCCAACATCATTGCGGCTTGGGGCGGCGCGGCCTGGGACTATCTGAATCAGGTGATGTACATCAGCGGTGGCGGACATGGCGATGCGCATGAGTGCGAGACCGGCATCTACGCATTGAACGCCGCCCAACTGCAGTTCAAGCGAGTGGTCAATCGCTCGCCTCTGGACACGGTACAAAGCTGGGACTTCAGCCAGGGCAAGGTCATGCCTCAATCTTCAGGCAACGCGACCAACATGCCCCTGCGACACGGTGTGCCGGCCTCCATTCACACCTACGACGGCCTGGTCTGGATACCTCCAGGCCTGCCTGGCGCCGGGCCTTCAGCGGGCGGGCTCTTCTACCCGGGCAATGCCCGCGCCATCGTGAACTTGGACCTGGCTCAATATTCGAACGCTCACTGGTTCAACCCCTTGAATGCCAGCGGCAATTGGTCCTACTGCGCGGCTTTTCTGGACGGCAGCGCACTCTACGGGCCGCACGACAGCTTTGCCTATTTCAAGTTTGACCTGAACGGCAGCGAAGCCACAGACTGGAGCCCGCAAAGCCTGGGGCAGCTGAAGTTCAACGCTTTCAGTTCCAGCACGGCGCTGCCCTATGCCAACCGGGCCTGGACCCTGATGCGCGAACGTCGCGAACAGGTATCTCTGTTTGGCGATGCTTCAGGCGTGAGAGTGCACCACGGCCGAGCACTGGATGCCAAGGCCAGCAACTGGACGAACTATCACGAGCGCTTGAATCTGAGTTCTTCAGACGGCTCCCACCGTGACTTCAACAGCGCAAACCTGGCCGACGATGGCGCTTTGGCAAACGCCGGCATGCACTACGACCACACGCTCGCCTGCCTGTGGGTACAAAGCAATGCCAAGGATGGTGCGCTCTACCGGATCGACGGTCTGGACAGCACGAACTGGCGCGTCAGCCGGCAGGCAGGTCCCGCGGCTTTGAGCGACGCTGGACACGGCACTTGGGGCCGATTCCGGGTCGCGCGCATGGGAGGCGTCAATGTAGCCTTGCGAGTGAGCAGTTCCACTGAGCCGCCTCAGGTCCTGCGCCTGAGTTGATCCGGCGCAGGGCTTAGTCAGGCGCCCTAGCTCAGCCGGCGCTGCGCGGACCGATGTACTCGCGCGCGATCACCACCGAGTTCATGCGGAAATGCATATCTGCGGCCGCGGCCTCTGTGCCACCGTGGTACCAGTCCAACCAAAAACCCTGGATGCCCATCTCGGGGTGGCGGCGCCAACGCAGATCCTTGCGCTCCCAAGCCAGGACCCCATCGACCCAGACACGGTATTGGCCATCTCGATTGGCCACGCCGTTGCCAAACTCGTCGTACGGGCCACTGATGGTGTTCATGACGATCTCGTGCTCGATCGAGAACCAGCGCTCCTTGCTCAGCACCACGCCTGTCCAGTAGCAATCCTCGCCAAACGCGGAGGCCTGATCGAGGTGGTACATGTAGTTGGCCATGGTGAACAGGCCGTCATAAGGGTTGCCATCCTTGCTGGCCATGCCCCCCAAGCCGCGCATCGAGCAGCCCTCATAAGTCCAGCCCCCGGTGCTCGCGTTCGCCACCTTGCGGCCCGTACCGGGGGAGCCACCATTGCCGGTGGTGGACTGCCAGTATCCTGAACCGGTCGTATTCCACCAGCCGAAGCGCCCATCCCAACCGGGCATCTTGTTGGCCTGCAGCGTGGAGCCCCAATCTTTCTCCAGGTACACCATATAGCGAGCGAACAGGCGCGTCTCCACCGCACTTGGGACACCCTTGACACCACCGGTCACTACATTGCGCTGGAGATCTCCACCTTTCAACATGCCTTTGGCGATCACACCGCGAACATAGGTGCCCGTCGTCGGCGACTCCTGAACCTGGCTGAAACCAGGAGACATATCGCCAGCCTGCCAGCGCGCGCGATCAATGACGGAGAAATCAGTGGCGAAAAGTACTGAAGCGTGTTTACTGATACCTTGGTCGCCCAGGTATTTGCTGGCAAATCCAGACTGAGCCGTGCGACTGCCGGCGCCAATCCTGAAGGTCGGAGGGTTCAATTCGAAGGCATAAATGCTGCCGGGGTACTTCAGCTCGAGGCAATGCAACTTGAGCGTGGCTTTGCTGATCTGCCCGCTCACCTTGCTCAAATCGAACTGGATCGCAGCCAACCAGTTGCCCTTGGAAACCTCGAATTTGCTGCGGGTGTTCTTGCTCGCTGACGATGTTGGGCTCCAGGCCGCATTGCAGATGCACGGTAAGAGGAAGGTACCCTTATCGGTGACGACTTCCAACACCGGCTTCAAGCTGACGTCTGAATGGTGGCGACCCGCAAAATGGAAGGACCAATCTTGGTTCGTGCGCAGGTAAAAGCCACGGTTCACGCCCTGCGCAAGCCAGCGCTTGACCAGATCCCCGACCTCTAGATTGACCCAGCCCAAGGCCACGCTGGCGGTGGCATAGGGCACGGTTCCTTGCGCCACTTGCTTGGCGTCCAACCAGTCGCCGACGAGGACGTTCTGCCAGCCCAGCTTGAGTCGCTCACTCCAATACGTGTTGTTGGGACCACTGCCGCCGTCGTAGGTTAGGAACTGAGGCAATTCGCCGGTCACGGGTGCAGGCGCAGGTGCCGGGGCTGGCGTCACGGCTGGTGAGGGCGCAGGGCTTGGCGGCGGGTTTGGCGACGGACTCGGGTTCGGGGCGGGGATCGGCGTCGGAGCAGGTGCAGGTTTGGGTGCAACATCGCTTTCACCGCCACCGCCACCGCCGCCGCAAGCGGACAGGGACACGCCTCCCAGCGCAGCCAACGATGAGCGCAGAAACACGCGGCGCGCATCCCAAGCGCCCTCACGCTCCGCGCCAAAACTGGCTGGGCCTTCTTCCTTGATCAAATCACTGTCTCGCTTCAAAACATTGCTTTCGATTGACCGTGCACACACACATTTTTCCCGGGACGCCCTGATTGAAGGGTTGAGGATCCAATATCGACCACTATAGTCACGCCTTTCGGCTGGAATTCGGCCGCGCCCACCCTCTTTTTTGTCACCAATGGAAACAACTGCCCCTTTGCTTCAAGCCATTGTGCTCGGCCAGCCTCGTTTCAAGAATCCAGGAACTCAATCGATCCAGGCATCGGCGGGCATGGTTCAAGCATGGCTGGAAGCCCTGAAGCACGGACCAGCGGCGGCGGCACAAGGCGCAGAAGGTGACTTCGCCGTCGCTGTGAGCACCGAACAGGGGCAGGTGTTCATGGCGCAGGACCGCTTTGCGACCTACAGCTTGTGCTACCGCTTGGTCGGGGGACAACTCCAATTTGCCGAGCGAGCCGACGCCCTGGCAGACGATGCCACCGAACTCGACCCACAGGCCCTGTTCGACTATCTGTATTTCCACTGCATTCCCTCACCCCGAACCATTTACAAAGGCATTTTCCGCTTGCCGCCTGGGCATTACGCCTGGTTCGACCAAGGCAAATTGGAAGTCAAACCTTTCTGGCACCCCGAGTTCCGCGAGAACAAATCGCTGAGTTTCGAAGCGGGCAAGCAGGAGTTTTTGCGATTGATGCAGCAGTCGGTGCAGCGTCAGTTTGACGGCAGCAAGGCCGCGTGTTTCTTGAGCGGCGGCACTGACAGTTCCACCGTGGCCGGCATGTTGATGCGTGCCAGCCCCTCAGGCGCTGCCAGCTACTCCATCGGCTTCGATGCCGAGGGCTACGACGAGATGGAGTACGCCCGCCTGGCGGCACGCCATTTCGGCACCGAGCATCATGAGTATTACGTGACCCCGGATGATCTGGTGCGCAGCATCCCCACCATGGCGGCGCATCTGGATCAGCCCTTTGGCAACTCGTCGGTGCTGCCAGCTTTCTACTGCGCCAAGATGGCCAAGGAAGACGGCGTCAGCCGGCTGCTGGCAGGTGACGGTGGCGACGAACTGTACGGCGGCAATTCGCGTTATGCGACCCAGCGCTTGTTCGGCTTCTACGACCAGGTGCCGGGCATTCTGCGCACCGGTTTGATCGAGCCCATCGTCGGCAATGCCGCCCTGAGTCGCATTCCGCTGGTCCGCAAGGCCGGCAGCTATGTGCGCCAAGCCAAGCAGCCCATGCCGGACCGGCTGCAGAACTACAACCTGATCACGCGCGTCGGTCCGGAGCAGGTGCTGAGCCCCGCGCTGCTGCAGCAGGTCAAGCTGAATGGTCCTCTGGAGCATCAGCGCCAAGTCTGGCGCTCGACCCCACAGCCTTGCAGCGAACTCAACCGGGAACTGGCCTATGACTGGCGCTACACCCTGGGCGAGAGCGATCTGCCCAAAGTGCGGGCCGCCACCAGTCTGGCTGGCGTCTCGGTGGGCTTCCCGATGCTGGACCAAGGGCTGCTGGATTTCTCCTTGCAATTGCCCAGCAACTTCAAGTTGCGTGGCCAGAAGCTGCGCTGGTTCTTCAAGGAGTCGCTGCGGGGTTTCCTGCCGGACGAGATCATCACCAAGCGCAAGCAGGGCTTTGGTCTGCCCTTCGGTGTCTGGACGGTCAAGAATCCTGGCCTGCAAAAGCTGGCGCGACGCTCACTGGACTCCCTGGTCGAGCGCGGACTGGTGCGCGCCGACTACGTCCACACCCTGCTCAACGAACAGTTGCCGGCCTATCCAGGCTATTTCGGTGAAATGGTCTGGATCCTGATGATGCTCGAACAATGGCTGGAGCGACACAAGCCAGACTACCGTATTCAGGCGCACTGATCTCGCTGGCCTACTTCCCATCTTGAACCCTGCATACGCGCCACGCGCCTGGCCAACGCCATGAGAGACATCCTCATCACCATGATCATCCTGGGCCTGCTGCCCATGGTGATCAAACGCCCTTGGACAGGCACCGTGGTTTGGGTCTGGCTGGCCATGATGATTCCCTACCGCTTGGCCTATGGCTTCGCACGGGGTCTGCCCTTCGCCATGATCGTGGCGATCTGCACCGTGATCGGCATCATTGCCATGCGGCCCAAGATGGCCTGGCCAAAGAGCAGCGTGAAAACCGTCTACCTGATGTTCATCGGCTGGATGTTCGTCACCTCGATCTTTGCCCTGAACAGCTCAGCCTTGGTGACCGAGCAGTTGGTCACGGTGCTCAAGATCCATTTCATGGTGATGCTGGCGATCGCGCTCATCCACGAGCGCAAGCAGCTTGAAGCGCTGGTCTGGACCTTGGTGGGTTCCTTGGCTTTTTACGGGGTCAAGGGTGGCATCTTCACCATCACCAGCGGCGGCAGCGGCCGGGTCTGGGGCCCCTCAGGCGGCATCATCGAAGGCAATAACGAGATCGGCGTGGCCCTGGTCATCATCTTGCCCCTGCTCTACTACCTCTACCAGATCACGGAACGCCGCTGGCTTCGCCGTGGTCTGCTGTTCTCGGGTCTGATCAGCATATTGTGCGTGCTGGGCACCCAGTCACGCGGAGCCCTCTTGGCCATCGTGACCATGGCATGCATGCTCGGTTTGAAGAGCCGGCGGCCATTCCTGACACTGCTTGGCATTGCCGTGGTGCTGAGCATTGCGATTGTGTTCATGCCCGACAGCTGGAGCAGTCGCATGAACACCATCCAGGATTTCAAGGCCGATGGTTCAGCCATGTCGCGTCTTTACACCTGGACCACCTTGTGGAATTGCGCCGTGGACCGCCCTTTTGTCGGCGCCGGATTCCGCACTGACAACCCCATCGTGTTCCGGCTCTACGGCCCGGCCGTGGAAGTGGGCGGCTATGACTTCGCAGGGGGTCAGGTGCTGGTGGCGCACAGCATCTACTTCCAGGCCTTGGGCGAACATGGCTTCCCAGGGCTCATCCTCTTCTTGCTTCTCGGCATCGTGACCTGGGTGCGAGCCAGCGCCGTGTCCAACGCCGCATCCAAAATTCCGGAACTACAGTCCTGGCTGCCGCTCTTGATGCGCATGTCCCAGACCAGCTTGCTCGGTTTCGCCGTCGGCGGCGCCTTCCTGACTCTGGTGCACTTCGACTTGCCCTACTACCTGTGTGCCATCGTGATGATCGCCGATCACATCGTAAAAAAGGCTCAAACGCAAACACCGCCTCAGCCCGGAACAACGGCTGCCGGGGCCTTACCGGCGCACTGAGTTCCCGCCCTCAAGGGCGAGCAGGAGCGGCGGCCCGCATCGGGCCGATGTAACTGCGGGCGATCACCACGTTGTCGATGTAGAGGTGCATGTCTTGCGGCGCTGGCGACACGCCGCCGTGGTAGACATCGAACCAGACTTCCTCAATGGCCAGCCGCTTGGTGTCGCGCAGGCGCACACCGCTGCGCTTCATGACCTGCTGGCCATCGATCCAGGCCTCAACCACACCGTCAGCCTTGCCCGGCTGGTTCAGTTTGACGTGCTGCTCGATGCAGTACCAGCGCTCATTGCGCACCAGGCCGGTGGGGCCTTGCGACCAATCCCAGGGATCGCCAGTCTCGTCCTTCATGTCCGCGTGGTATGCATAGAAGTTCAAAGCACTGAGCTCGGCGACGGAGCGGTCCCCCGCTGGACGGCGCGCGAAGCCGCCACGCACCGACCAGCCATTGCTGCCATCGGCCTTGCGCCGGCCCCACCCGGCCTTGCCATAGGTACCGGCAATGCCGGGCAGCTTGCCGCCGTCCAGCACGGGCTGCCAGTCCGTGCCCAGGCGCAGGTAGTAGCGGAAGTAGAGCTCCTCGGGTTCGGGCTGACCGTGAGCCGCAAACTTGTAGCGCAGATCCAGCCCCAGGTTCTGGCCTTTCGGAATGCGCACTTTGAGCGCGCGCCCAGACCAAGGCTGGAAGCCGGGCGCCGCATCGTTCGCAGCGATCACGCCACCGTCGCCGCGCAGCACCCATTCACCGAACTGGCGCAGCCAGTTCGAGGCTTCAAAGTCCGCGTTGAACAAAACATCTGCATGGGCCGAAATACCGCGATCCCCCGGGTACTTGACCGCCAGGCCGTCCTGCGCCTGCGGCGGCCGGCTGAATGAGGGGTAAAGGGCAAAGCTGCCGACATCAATGAAGGCGCTGCCGTACTGCTGGTCCGACGTCAGCATCAGCACCGCCTTCTTGACCTTGGTCGATTCCGGAATCTCGAAGCGCAGCAGCACATGGCGGCCACCGCCCAGCTTGAGCTCCGGCCTCTGGCCCAAGCTGCTGAGGCTGCTGCAGTCAGTGAAGGTGTCAGCCGCAGGGATCAGGCGCAGGCGGCTGCCGTCTTCCAGTTCCAGCTTGAGCATCGGTCGCGCGGCTCGATCAGGCGATTCCTTGCTGTGGAAGTCCAAGATGTCGCCCGCGCCGGCCGCACCCACAGCACGCAGCAAGACCACACGAGGAAGACTTGGCGTAGCCTGCCAACGCTGCACCAAGCTGCTCAGGTCCATCTCTACAAAGGGCCGGCCCATGCCGCGCTGCAGCTTGAGCAGGGAGAAGGGGCGATCGCCTTGCGGTTTGCCCTGAGCATCGAGCCAGTCTCCGCCCGGATGTTGCCAGCGGATCTCGCCCATGCCGGTGAGAAAAGCGCAACTCGGGCCCGCCTCGCCATCACCGATCACCAAGCCAGGCCCGGCGTTGGCGGGCACCTGCGCCACGGCCTGATTCGGCCAAACCAATGTCTGCAGCAGCACGGCAGCACACAAGCCCGGGCGCGCCCAGAGGCGCCAAAACGATGCGCCTTCAAAAGGCGAAAGAGCGCAAAGCGCCGCGTTGGAAAGCTGGCTGCGGCGCAAGGCAGTCATGTGGGCCTCACCTCAGTGGCGGATCAGGTTTTCGACGATGCGGCTACGGTAGCGGAATCGGTTCGTGTCCCAGGGCGTGAAACGGGGCAGCTCGAACATCGAGTCGCCCTGGCGCGCCGCGCCCCAAACCGTGCTGACCGCGGCCAGGAAGCCCAGATCCTTGACCTGAGCCACGCTGTCGGCGTTGTAGTCCTGGCCCGGCTTGCCATTGGGGTAGGCGAACAGACGCACCGGCTCGCCGAGTACGCCCTCAAGGTAGTCCTTGCTGTCGCCAATCTCGCGCCGCATGCCAGCCGCGTCCAGGGTGGCCAGGATGGGATGGTTGACGGTGTGTGCGCCGATTTGCATGCCTGCGGCACGCAGCTGGCGGATGCCCGCATCACCCATCATCAAAGGCTGATCGTGGGCGCCGCCACACAAGGTCTCGATGGCGGCCACGCAGTGCAGGCGCTCATCCGGCGCCCGGTACTTGATGGCGCCAAGCAGCGCGTCGATGGCCTGCCGGCGGCTGCCGGCTTCGCCGATCTGAAAGCGTGAGCGCTCGTCGCCGGTAACCGTACTCAGGTCCAAGGCGCCCACCGGCGCATGCCGGATCGCCTCGATGATGCGGTCGTTCCACATCCGGCCCTGGCCCAGAAAGCCGGTGGCGATGAAGAAGGTGGCCGGCATGCGGAACTCTTGCAAGATGGGCAGGGCCACCGAGACATTGTCCTCGTAGCCATCGTCAAAGGTCAGCACGCAGGCTCGCGCCGGCAGGCTGCCACGGGCCAGGCGTTCGGCCGCCTCATCCAGCGGCATGACATGGGCCCAGTCCTTGAGCCAGCCCAGGATTTCGCGGAAGCGCTGTGCGTCCACTTCGCCAGGGAAAATGTCATCGGCCTGCGGCAGCACGCGGTGCAGGGTCAGAATGGTCAGTCGCCCGCGGGCGCCCGCCGGTGAGAGCAGGCCATAGGCCAGTTTCGTGAGCATGTCAGTGTTCCAAGTGCCTCAGGCCTTCACAGCCCAAACTCAAGATGCATAAGCCTTGACGCGGCTGATCACGTAGCGGAATTTTCCGGAAGCTTCGGCCGGGATGTCGTCCACCAGCAGCACCTCGACGCGCACCGACGCACCCAGCCGGCGCCGGAAGTCGTCCTCGATGCGCTGCACGCCAGCCGGATCAAATTCAGCGTTACGCACCACCTGCACCTGGGTGTGATCCAGGCTCAGCTGTTCGATGCGGAATTTCTCGACGCCGGGCAGATCGCGCACCGTGTAGATCAAGGCCAGGCCGTGCATGATGGTGCCGTTCTGCGCCACCACGAAATCGGTGCTGCGGCCATGCACCTCTTTCAACACCGGCAGGCTGCGGCCGCAGTTGCAAGCCTGGCTGCCCAGCACGCCCATATCGCCGGTGCGGTAGCGGATGAAGGGGAAATCGCGCGTGGCCATGTGGGTGACGACGATCTCGCCAATCTCGCCCTCGGCCACCGGCTGACCCTGAGGATCCAGAGTTTCGACGATCATGTCCTCGGCGCTGATGTGCAGGCTGCCGGCTGGGCATTGGTGGGCGATGAAGCCTGCGTCGCGTGCGCCATAACCATTCGCCACTGGGCAGGCGAAGGCCTCCGAGATCAGGCGGCGTTGCTCTTCGTACAGCCGCTCCGAGGTCACGAAGGCCACACGGATGCCGAGGTCGCGCATGCTCACGCCGCGCTTCATGGCATGGGCCGCGATCAGGGACAGGCTGGACGGGTAGCCAAACAACATGGCCGGACGGATGCGGCGGATGTCGGCCACAAAAGCGTCCAGCTTGGCCTCGCTCATCTCGAAGGCGGGCAGCAGGTGGCTGCGCATCAGCCCGTCACGCAGGCGGCGCACACGGTCCTGGGCACCGAGTTCAATGGGGCTGCCCCAGACCACGATTTCGGGGTCGCCAATGTCGACATTCCACCAGCGCGTTGCGCGCCACTTGGCCGCCACATCATGGCTCTTGCGGGCCTTGCCCATGAAGAAAATCAAAGGCTCGCCCGAGGAGCCGCCCGTGTTGTAGCGGCTCAGCACACCATGATTCTCGGCCTTGAGGCCTTCCTGATGAGCACGAATCAGCGGCTTGTCCAGGCGCGGCAGACGCCCCAGATCGGCCAAACTATGCAGCTCAGCCGGCTTGAAGTCCTGTTCGGCAAAGAGCTGACGGTAGTAAGGTACATGGCGTCCGACATCCTCCAGAAAAGCCCTCAGCTTGGTGAGCTGCACGGCCCGCAGTTCAGCCGGTGAAAGCCATTGGCTGCGTTCCAACTCGCGCAGGCGGGCCACGCTGTCATGGCCCTTCAAGGCCTCATGCAGCGGAAACAGCAACTGCGCGCAAAGATCGGTATAGACGTTCACAGTTCAATCACCCCGGACGGAGGCAAGCACAATGGGCGCCGCGGATGGCCGGCCAGCCTTGGCATAGGCAGCCAGCCACAGGGGCTTGACCGCGGACCAGGCATAACGCTGAGCCTCGAGATGCGCTGCCGCGCTGAAGCTCTGGGCCAGTGGCAGATCGGACAACAGCGACAGCGCCGCCGCGGCCATGGCCTCGGAATCGCCAATCGGTACCAGCAGGCCGGTGCGGCCATGCTCGAGCAGATCGGGAATGCCACCAGCATCGGTGCTCACCACCGGCACGCCACTGGCAAAAGCTTCCAAAATGGAAATGGGCATATTGTCCACAGTGCTGGCATTGAGGGCCAGGTCGGCGCGCTGGTAGAGCGCGGGCATGTCGGCATTGTTGACACGCCCGGCGAACTCAACTGCCGCCATGATCTGGAGCTGCTCGCACAGCTGGAGCAAGGCCTCCCGCTCGGGGCCCTCCCCGGCCACGATCAGGCGGGCTGCCGGGAAACGCTCGCGAACGCGCGCAAAGGCACGGATCGCGGTGGCATTGTCATAAATGGGCTCGAGATTGCGCGCCACCAGCAGCACCGGGGCGCTCGTTGCGGAGGCTGGCGATTTGGCCTTGAAGCGGGAGAGATCGATGATGTTGGGAATGATCTCGGCGCTCAGGCCATGCTTGGCAAACACCCGCTGCAAAAAAGCCGAGGGCGTGACACGCAAATCGGCCCGAGCCAGCAAACGCCTCACATGATTCGGCCCCTGGCTCAGGAACTCGTCGGCCAAGCCACCTCGGTAGTTGATGATCAGTGGTACACGACGTGCCAGGGCCAGGCGCGCCACCGGCAGGACAAACAGATGCCATGCCCAACCCGAGTTGGCCATGATGTGCACCACACGCGCACCGCGGATCTCGCGTCGGGCCGCCAGCACATAAGACAGCAGACGAACGACCGCACGCAAGACCGGAATACGGCCCGTCCAGGCGGGGCGGTAGGGCGAGTTGTTGCGCAGCAAGCGCACCGACACACCTTCGGCCTTGAGCAGGCGCAAGAGCTGCTCGCATTGGTTGGCCATGCCGCCGGCGGGCGGCGGCAGCGGCCCGACCACGAGGACATGGCCACGCTCCTGCGCCCACTGCTGCAGAGCCGGGCGCAGAGCACGCAGGCGCCAACTGCTGATGATCAAAACGCCCAGACCCAAAACCAAGCTCAGGCCCAACATTGGCAGCAAGGTCTTCAGCCGACGCAGGCGCTCATGGGCCGCGCGGCTCTCGGCCATCGGCCAGATGGCCATGCCAGGGTAGACGCCCGTGGCGATGGCGGCAAACTGCTCCATGCTGCGCGAGATCGCCCCTGTCAAGCGCACTGCCGGCTCGTGGTCGTAGCTCTCGAGGTTATCGCCCAGCCACTGGAACCACTGGGTCTCGCCGCGGTGGTAGTACTCCCAAGCCTTGGCCTCCTCGACATAGCCCGGGCGAGCCTTGGGCTCGATCGGCACCATGCGCAGCTCGGCATCACGGGCGAGCAAGGCGGCACGCACCTCGTGCGCCGACAGCGGCCCGTGACCCCGGCTGAAATAGACGTTATTGAACACATCCAGCAGCTGCCAGCGGGCCAGCGGCTCGTTCCAAATTTCGACCCAGATGTGGCCATGACCGCCGAAGCCATCGAACGCAAAGCCCCAGCTGCGCGTAGGAATCTGGGCTGCATGCGCCAAGGCCATGAAGCTGCGCACGAAATCGCCGCAATAGCCTTCGCCGTCCTGGACGATGCGTTGGTAGGTGCGCTGCAGATCGCTCTGAATCGGCCCACCGGTGAGCACCGGCGCCGAACTCAGTAAATGGGAGGCAATCGCCAGCGAGCGTTCCCAAGGCCCGGGAAGCTCGGCCAGGCCGAGCTTGCGCACCTGTTCGACAAACACAGGAGAGGCGGGCGTCTGTTCACGCTTGAAGCTGCGCGGCGGAGCCCCGGCCGGCCAATCGACGGCCGGATTGACGGACTCGTCCAGCACCAGAGCATTGCGCAGACGTACCCGGTCGGTGCTGCCCAGCACCTGCGGCAGCAGGATCAGCAGCGGCAGCACAACCAGCAAGCAGCCAAGGCGCTGGCCCCAGCGCCACCGGCCTTCGCTCAGCCAGGGCGAAGCGCCCGATTTCACCAGCAAAGCCCCTGCACCCGAGCCTTGAAGTCCGCCTTGTTGGGCAGGTTCACCAGGTCCAGCAGGTCCTGGTCCGCACGCGCCAGGCCCGCCACCTGCGCGGCGATCTCTGCGCCCGACAGACCCATCACCAGCACCTCGCTGTCCTGCACCACCTCGGCCAACTCGCCCTTGAGCATCTCGCCGATGTGCGGCAGATGCTTCTGCACAAAGCTGCGGTTCGCGCCCAGCAGGCTGGCCAGATGCACCTCAGGGTCATAAATCGACAGCTGCATGCCCTTGCCGATCAGCTGCTCGGCCAGGGTCACCAGCGGGCTTTCGCGCAGGTCGTCCGTGCCGGTCTTGAAGGACAGACCGATGAAGCCGATCTTGCGCTTGCCCAGGGCCAGCAGCTTGTCCAGCGCTTGGTCCAAGTGCTGGCGGTTGGAGGCCAGGATGCCCGAGAGCATGGGCAGCTCCAAATCGTGCGTCTTCGCCAGATAGGTCGTCGCGCGCAAATCCTTGGGCAGGCAGGAGCCGCCGAAGGCAAAGCCCGGCTTCAGATAGGCCTTGGAGATGTTGAGCTGCGTGTCCTGGCAGACCAGGTCCATCACTTCAAAGGCATCCACACCCAGCGCGCCGCACAGGCGCGCGGTCTCGTTGGCGAAGGTGATCTTGAGCGCGTGGAAGTTGTTGCAGCAGTACTTCATCATCTCGGCCGCGCGCACCGAGGTCTTCAGAAACTTGCAGGGCAGATGGCCGAACAAGGCTTGCAGCCGCTCGGCCGCGTAGTCATGGTTGGCACCGACGATGGTGAAGGGCGGCTTGTCGTAGTCGCGGATGGAGCTGCCTTCGCGCAGGAACTCGGGCTGGAAGCACAGGTGGAAGTCCACGCCGTCGCGCTTGCCCGAGGCGCGCTCGATGATGGGGCGCAGCACGTCTTCCACCGTGCCCGGCACCAGGGTCGAGCGGAACACCACCACATGCGGCTCGCTCTTTTGCTTGAGCGCTTCACCGATCTGCTCGGCCAGGCGCAGCACCGCGCCCTGGTCCTGGCTGCCGTTGGCCGCCGAGGGCGTGCCCACGCAGACCAGTGAGATCTCGGTGCTCAGCACCGCCTGCACCGCATCGGTCGTCACGCTGACATGGCCGCTGGCCGCGACTTGCGCCATCAGCTCCACCATGCCCTCCTCGACCACCGGCGTCTTGCCGTTCTTGATCAGGTCCAGCTTGGCCGGCTCGATGTCCACACCCACCACATCATGGCCGTCTCGCGACAAACAGGCCAGCGACACCGCGCCCACATAGCCCAATCCGAATATGCTGATCTTCATTGCTCTAAGTCTCCGAAATCTTGATGCAGCTCCGGGGCGCGAGCGCCCCGGAATCCACGTAGGCCCGCCATCAGCCAAAGCCGGGCAGGCTGGTCACACTCAGGCGGGAACGCCGTCCCGGCTGTGCACGGCCAAGGGCAATTCTTCATCCACCACCTGGCGCAGGAAGGCCTCGAACATCAGCAGCGTCCACAGAGGCGCGCTGTAGTCACGCGCGCCGCTGAGATGGGCCTCGACCAGGTGCTGCAGGTACTCGCGGTTGAACCAGCCGGTGGCGGCCAGGCGCGGGCCGAGCACGGCGTCCTGCACCCGTTGCTTGAGAGGGCCGCGGAACCAGCGCGCCAGCGGCACGGCGAAACCCATCTTGGGCCGGTACAACACCTCGTCGGGCAGCAGTGGCTCCATGGACTTCTTCAGCAGGTACTTGCCTTCCTGGCCGCGGATCTTGAGATCCGACGGCAAGCTGGCCACCCATTCGACCAGCTCATGGTCCATCAGCGGCTCACGCACTTCCAGCGAATGCGCCATGCTGGCGCGGTCCACCTTGGTGTTGATGTCGCCGACCAGATAGGTCTTGGTGTCCAGGTACTGGATCAGGGCCAGCGGATCGTCGGTCTGGGCCTTGGCGGCATGGCGGTCGAACACCTCCTGGGCCTCGTAACCGCTGAGCTGGGCCTTGAATTGCGGGCTGAAGAGTTGCTCGCGCATGGGGCCGCGCAGGATGGACACCGAGTGGAAGTAGGCCTCGACGGCATTGCGCGACAGGCCTTCAAACGTGGTCTTGGCGCGGAACACGCGAGGCGCCCAGTCGGCCTTGGGGTAGAGGCGCCCCAGCGTGCCAAACAGCGGCTTGCGCAAGCCGGCCGGCATCATGGAGCGCATGCGCTCTTCCATCAGATGCATGCGGTAGCGGCGGTAGCCGCCGAAGGTCTCGTCGCCGCCATCGCCCGACAGGGCCACGGTCACATGCTTGCGCGCCAGTTGGCAGACGCGGTAGGTCGGGATGGCCGAGCTGTCAGCATAGGGCTCGTCGTAGAGCCGGGCCAGGGTGTCGAGCAGGTCGAAATCGTCGGACTTGACGGTCTCGACCTTGTGCTCGGTGCGGTAGCGGTCGGCCACCAGCTTGGCGAACTCGGACTCGTTGAAGGCCGGGTCGTCGAAAGCGATCGAGCAGGTGTTGACCGCGTCCGAGCTGATGCCAGCCATGGTCGCCACCACGGCGCTGGAGTCCACGCCGCCAGACAGGAAGGCGCCCAACGGCACTTCGGCAATCATGCGCAGGCGCACGGATTCCTTGAGACGTTCCTGCAGTTCGAGGCAGGCTTCCTCGACGCCAATCTGGCGGTCGAGCGTGAAGCGCACATCCCAAAACTGCTTGGGCTCAGGAATCGGCTGACCGCGACGGATGCACAGGCTGTAGCCAGGCTCTAGCTTGCGCGCCTGCTTGAAAATGCAGCGCGGCTCGGCCACATAGCCGAGCGCGAAATACTCTTCGACCGCCAGCGGGTCGATGTCGCGGCGCATCTGGCCATGGGCCAGCAAGGACTTCAGCTCCGAACCGAACAGCAGCTGGCCATCGTCCAGGACGCTGTAAAACAGCGGCTTCACGCCCATGCGGTCGCGGGCCATGAAAAAGGTCTGCTTGTTGCGGTCCCAGAGCGCAAAGGCAAACATGCCGCGGAAGCGTTGCACGCAGTCTTCACCCCAAGCTTCCCAGGCATGGACGATGCACTCGGTGTCGCTCTTGGTGTGGAACACATGACCCAGCGCCTGCAGCTCGGGGATCAGCGACTGGTAGTTGTAGATCTCGCCATTGAAGACCACGACCACCGAACCATCCTCGTTGAACAGCGGCTGCTGGCCGGTGGAGATGTCGATGATGGACAGGCGGCGGTGCCCCATGCCCAGACCAGGCTCGGTGTGCAGGCTGCCTTCATCGGGGCCCCGGTGGTACTGCGATTCGTTCATCCGATGCAGGCGCGCCGCATCGACTTCGCGGTCCGCGCGCGTGTCGAAGATTCCAGTGATTCCGCACATATCTTGTTCTACTTTGTGGTCCGCAGACCGTGTTCGAGATCGAGCGTGGGCCGCCCCAGGGCTTGGCTATACAGGGCATCATATGCTGCCACCATGGCGCGCAAGCTGAAGCATTGCTCCACCCGCTGGCGACCGGCTTGGCCGAAGGCGGCGCGCAATTCCGGGTCCTGTGCCAGACGGAGCAAGGCCCCAGCCATAGCCGACACATCGGCAGAAGGCACCAGCAGCCCGGTGCGCTCCGCCTCCACCAACTCCGCATTGCCACCGACCCGGGTCGCCAGCACCGGCAGGCCGCTGGCCATGGCCTCCAGAATGGTGTTCGACACGCCTTCCGCCAGCGAAGGCAGGGCGAACACATCGAGCCCGCGCATGAACTCCGCCACATCGCGGCGCTCACCGGGCAAGAAAGCCAACTCACTCATGCCCGCCTCCGCCAGGACCTGGGCCACCTGGGCGCGCAGCGGGCCATCCCCCGCCATGACTAAGCGCAGGCGCTCACGCAAGATCGGTTGCTGCTGCAGGGCCAAGACGAAGGCGCGGGCCAGAGTCAGTTGGTCCTTGACCGACTGCATGCGCCCCACTGTGCCGACCAGCACATGAGGTCCAGATTGGAAGGGGCAGCCTTCAATCGACGCCTTAGCATCGCCGCGCGGACGGAACTTGTCCGTGTCCACCCCGTTGTAGATCTGGCTGATGCGGCGCGGCGCGATGCCGACGGCATGCTCCAGATAGCCACCCAGATCGCGCGACAGCGCCACATAGCGCTGCACATAAGGGCTGTAGAAGCGCCGGGTTAGGCGGTTGCCGCGATTGAGGCCGTCCACATCGTCCATGTCCCGACCATGCTCGCCGTGGATGCGCGCCGGCACACGGGCCAGCCAGGCCGGTAGCTGGCCTTCGAGCGCGGCCAGATTGCGGCTGTGCACGATGTCCGGGCGCAATTGGCGGCACATGCGGTAGAGCGCGCCCCACTGCAAAACGCCCGGCCCCGGCGGCTTGTTCAACGCCAGGAACTGCACATCGTCACGCTGAATGCGACGTCGGAACTCGGTCACCTCGGTCATGGCCACCACCGCATGGCGCCAGCGGCTGGCATCCATGTGGTTGATCAAATTGACCACGCCGTTCTCCAGCCCTCCGGTGTCGAAGCGGAACAGCAGATGGACGACCAGAGGTCGGCGTTCGTTCATGCGATCTGGGGACAAGCGATGCGCTCGATCAGAGACGCCAGACGCGGAAGCCTGCAGCCTCCAGCCCGCCTTGATCAAACGCTGCCTTCACATCGATGAAGGCCCCGCCCTTGACCAGCTTCTTGCCCAGGTCTTCCACGCTCAGCTTCGCGTATTCCTTGTGGGCCACAGCAGCAACCACCGCGTCGGCACGCGGCAAATCATCGAAGGGCAGCAGGCTCACGCCGTACTCGTGCATGGCTTCCTCGGCCTCGGCCTGAGCATCGGTCACGAACACCTCCACGCCGTAGGTGCGCAGTTCGTTGATGATGTCGATGACCTTGGAGTTGCGCAGATCGCCGCAGTCTTCCTTGAAGGTCAAGCCCAGCACATTGACGCGGGCGCCCTTGATGTGGGAACCCGAGGCGATCATCTGCTTGATGGTCTGCTCGGCAATGAACTTGCCCATACTGTCATTGATGCGACGGCCGGCCAGGATAACTTGCGGGTGGTAGCCCAGCATGTCGGCCTTGTGGGTCAGGTAGTAGGGGTCCACGCCGATGCAGTGGCCGCCGACCAGACCCGGCTTGAACTTCAGGAAGTTCCACTTGGTTCCGGCCGCGGCCAGCACTTCGGAGGTGTCGATGCCGATCTTGTCGAAGATGATGGCCAGCTCGTTCATCAGCGCGATGTTCAGGTCGCGCTGGGTGTTCTCGATCACCTTGGCGGCTTCGGCGGCCTTGATGCTGGAGGCGCGGTGCACGCCAGGAACGATGATCTTTTCGTAGAGCTCAGCCACCTTGTTGAGCGTCTCGGGCGTGTCGCCGGAGACGATCTTCAGGATCTTGGTCAGCGTGTGTTCCTTGTCGCCCGGGTTGATGCGCTCGGGGCTGTAGCCGATGAAGAAGTCCTGCTTCCACTTCAGGCCCGACTCACGCTCCAACACCGGGATGCACACCTCTTCGGTGGCGCCGGGGTAGACGGTGCTCTCGTACACGACGATGGCGCCCTTCTTCATGTGGCGGCCGACGCTGGTGCTGGAGCCGATCAGGGGCTTGAAGTCGGGGATGTGGGCCTCGTCCACCGGCGTGGGCACAGCGACGATGATGATGTCGGCCTCCGCCAGCATCTCGGGCTTGTCGGTGTAGACCGCATGGGTGGCGGCTTGCACTTGCTCGTCGCTCAACTCGCGCGAGGGGTCGACGCCGCGCTGGCAGGATTCGACCTTGGCGGTCGAAATATCAAAACCGATGGTCCGGATCTGCTTGCCGAACTCCACCACCAATGGCAGGCCCACATAGCCCAGGCCGATCACCGCTAAGGTCGTCATCTTGTTTCCCTTGTCAGTTCAAATTTCAAAACAGCTGATCACGGAGACGCGGCAGGCACGCTGCCCTGGCCGTCCCGGGTCTTGCGCAGGGCGGCGTCCAATGCAGCCCAGTTTTCTTGCACGAACTCACGCAGTGCGGCCTCACCCGCACCGTCGTCACCGCGGTCTGTGTAGAGAGTCAATGCAGCCGCATCGTCGCCCTGCCCCATCAAGCGATGCCAGAGGCCGAACAGCTTGGCCCGTGAGTCACTGCTGGTGGTCTGGCCATTGACCCAGTAGACCTGCCAGACGTCCAGGCGCTGCGGCCAGGGGCTGCCCGTGCCCTGCACATTGCGCAGTTCGACACGGCGCATGCGCATGGCGGGTTCTTGCAAGTCCACGCTCCCCTGCGACACCGAAGACCACCGGCGATCTTCGCTGGTGACCAAGGTGTTGACCGAGCTGATCAGCTTGCTGCTGTAGCTTTGCTGGCGGTAATAGGCGAGATGCAAACCCAATTGCCGGTCGCCCTTGCGGTAGACCGCATCGGTCTGCCCAGCTGGCGCCTGGAACACAGGTTTCAACATGACTGGACTGCCTGGTGCCACTTGCCAGCTGCCGACCTTGCCGGCTGGCAGACTCAGCACCAGATCCGGCTTCGGGGACTGCAGGGACAGGCGCTGCGACCAGACAAACGGCAGCAACACCAGTACCAGAGCCGACACCAGCGTGACCACGGCAGAAGCACTCAGGCGGCGAGGCAAACCGAGCATGCCCGGCCCCGGATTGCCCTCGGGCGCGGGTGCATCGGGCTCTGCCCAGCGCGCTCCGACCATGAACATGGCGACCATGATGATGCCGAAGAACACCCAACCGTACAGCAGATGGTCGGCACCTGTGGCCAGCTTGTTGCCGGACACATGGCCGAGCAACACGGTCAGATAGGCTCGCACCCAGTTGGCCACCACGGGCAGCAGGATGGCGAAGATCACAAAGATCACACGCCGCTTGAGTGAACGGTAGTTGAGATAGGCGAACAAGGCGCCCACCATCACCGAGGCCATCAAATAGCGAATGCCGCTGCATGCCTCGACCACCGACCAATTGCCGCTCGGGATCACGAACTGCAAGCCTTCGCGGTAGACCGGGATGCCGCTCAAACGCAGGGCGCTGACCGTGAAGTCGGCCGTCCAGTCCATGAACAGCGGCATCAGGAATTCGCCGATGGGCACGGCAAAGAAAAAGAAGGCGAGCGGGAAGGTGATGACACGGGCCGCAGCCGAGCCGAGGCACAAAGGCACGGCAAAGACCAGCATGCCCACCAAGGCCAGTTGTGTGGCGGCATTGACGGCCGCCAGATCACCCAGCAACCACAAGCAGCCAAAGGCCGCAAACGGCAGCAGAAACCACGGCGAAGGGCGCGGCTCGACCAGAGCCAAGGCCGCGCGCTGACGCCAGATCAGCCACAGCGCGATCGGCGGCACCGTGAAGGCATGGGCAAAGGTTTCCGAGCGGTCCCAAATCTGCACCATGGCCCAGGCTGTCTGATGGTACAGGCCCAGCACCAAGAGCGAGACCACCGCGAGCCCGAGCAGAGCACGCGGCCAAGCGAGACCGAATGAAGCGCCCCCTTGCGCGGGAGGGTGGTTGGCCGGATTCATCACCAGCACAGCCCCTGCACCCGAGCCTTGAAGTCCGCCTTGTTGGGCAGGTTCACCAGGTCCAGCAGGTCCTGGTCCGCACGCGCCAGGCCCGCCACCTGCGCGGCGATCTCTGCGCCCGACAGACCCATCACCAGCACCTCGCTGTCCTGCACCACCTCGGCCAACTCGCCCTTGAGCATCTCGCCGATGTGCGGCAGATGCTTCTGCACAAAGCTGCGGTTCGCGCCCAGCAGGCTGGCCAGATGCACCTCAGGGTCATAAATCGACAGCTGCATGCCCTTGCCGATCAGCTGCTCGGCCAGGGTCACCAGCGGGCTTTCGCGCAGGTCGTCCGTGCCGGTCTTGAAGGACAGACCGATGAAGCCGATCTTGCGCTTGCCCAGGGCCAGCAGCTTGTCCAGCGCTTGGTCCAAGTGCTGGCGGTTGGAGGCCAGGATGCCCGAGAGCATGGGCAGCTCCAAATCGTGCGTCTTCGCCAGATAGGTCGTCGCGCGCAAATCCTTGGGCAGGCAGGAGCCGCCGAAGGCAAAGCCCGGCTTCAGATAGGCCTTGGAGATGTTGAGCTGCGTGTCCTGGCAGACCAGGTCCATCACTTCAAAGGCATCCACACCCAGCGCGCCGCACAGGCGCGCGGTCTCGTTGGCGAAGGTGATCTTGAGCGCGTGGAAGTTGTTGCAGCAGTACTTCATCATCTCGGCCGCGCGCACCGAGGTCTTCAGAAACTTGCAGGGCAGATGGCCGAACAAGGCTTGCAGCCGCTCGGCCGCGTAGTCATGGTTGGCACCGACGATGGTGAAGGGCGGCTTGTCGTAGTCGCGGATGGAGCTGCCTTCGCGCAAGAACTCGGGCTGGAAGCACAGGTGGAAGTCCACGCCGTCGCGCTTGCCCGAGGCGCGCTCGATGATGGGGCGCAGCACGTCTTCCACCGTGCCCGGCACCAGGGTCGAGCGGAACACCACCACATGCGGCTCGCTCTTTTGCTTGAGCGCTTCACCGATCTGCTCGGCCAGGCGCAGCACCGCGCCCTGGTCCTGGCTGCCGTTGGCCGCCGAGGGCGTGCCCACGCAGACCAGCGAGATCTCGGTGCTCAGCACCGCCTGCACCGCGTCCGTCGTCACGCTGACATGGCCGCTAGCCGCGACTTGCGCCATCAGCTCCACCATGCCCTCCTCGACCACCGGCGTCTTGCCGTTCTTGATCAGGTCCAGCTTGGCCGGCTCGATGTCCACGCCCACCACATCATGGCCGTCTCGCGACAAGCAGGCCAGCGACACCGCGCCCACATAGCCCAATCCGAATATGCTGATCTTCATGACTTCACCGCCTGCTTTTTTGATGATGTGGATGCCGAGGCCAGAACCTGGGCAATGATCTTGTCCAGGCGCTCCATGGAGCGCGGCCAGGCATGGTGGCTGAGCATGCGCGCGCGACCGGCAATTGACAGGCGCTCCCGCTCGGCGGGGTTCTCGACGATGCGAAGCACCGCATCGGCGCATTGCTGCGGCGTGTCGGCGACCAACAAATGGGTCTCGGCCTCCGCGTCGACACCACCCGCAGCGATGCTGCTGGTCACCACCGGCACGCCCATGGCCATGGCTTCGAGAATCTTGTTCTGCGTGCCGCGGGCAATCGCCAGCGGGGCCACCATCAGGGCCGATTTGCGCACATAGGGCTGCACATGCGGCACCGAGCCAGTCACGGTAACGCCGTCGATCTCACCGAGCTTGCGCATGGCGGGAGAGGGATCGGCGCCGACGATGGTCAGCTTCATCTGCGGGCGACGCGCCTTGATCAAGGGCCAGGTTTCCGCGCAGAAACGCGACATGCATTCCTGGTTGGGGTAGTAATCCATGCGCCCGATGAAGCTGATGGTGTCGGGGTCGTAGTCCGTGCCATCGGGGCTGAAGTAATCGGCATCAACACCGTTGGGGAACCAGTCGGTCGCTGCACCCGTGCCGTAGTCGTTGAGCGTTTGCCACTCAGCGCGTGTGGTGGCGGTGCAGATGTCAAAGCGACGGGCCAGGCGCTTTTCGGCCGCCAGCATCTTGTAGCCCTCAAGCCGATAACCCAGCGACAAAGGAAAAGGCTTGGCGTCCGCGTACTCCAGCCACTTCTGCGAGTCCATATCGCCGAAGTCCAGGATCTTGGGAATGTCCTGCACATGCTCCACGTACTGCGCGACCGAGGAGCAGTGGACAAAGATCAAATCGAACTTCTGCGTGGCCAGCAGATGCTTGATCTTGGCTGCCAGCTCGGCCGAGTAGAAAAAGCCCATGGACGAGGGCGTGGTCAGAGGCAGACGCGCCACCATGCGCAAGGCCTGCACCGGGTTGTGCACGCGCGCCATATGGAAGGCCTTGCAGTGCGGTGCAATGCCCTGCCCTTCCACGCCTTCGTCCTCGGCCCGTACCAGCGAGCAGACGGTGACCTCATGCCCCGCCGCCGTCAGGTGGCGGATCATATTGAAGGGCCGAATCTTGCCTCCACGCTTGGGCGGGAAGGGAAAGCGATGGCAGACGTAGAGGATGTTCATGCGGGCAGATGGAGGAGCTGGGGCGTCAAGCGCGGGGCAGGTAGGACTTCAGCTCCAGCGCCACATCGGCGGGGCTGCGGCCGTCCAGATAGACCCGGCTCCAGATTTCGAGGTTCATCAAGGACAGCAGCGCATCGGTGCCGTCCATGCGGTTGGCTTCATGGTCGGCGATCAGGCCCGACACCACGGCCGGCACGAACAGGCCCCGGGCCTTCACCACCTCAGGCGCCAGCAGGCGGCGCAACAGCGGCGCCAGTTCCTTCTTGAGCCAGGCGCCCATGGGCGTGCCGAAGCCGCGCTTCTTGCGGTTCAAGATGTCGTCGGGCAGCACATCGGCCAGCGCCGACTTCAGCACATGCTTGAGGCGGCCACCGCGGATCTTGATGTCGGAAGGCATTGACGCCGCCAGCTCCAAGAGCTCATGGTCGAGCAGGGGCACGCGGCACTCCAGCGACACGGCCATGCTCATCTTGTCGGTCAACATCAGCAGGTCGTCAGGCAGCTGGGTTTCGGCGTCCACGGCCAGCATGCGGTTGAGCTCGTCCTCATGGCCGGCGCCGGCAAAGGCCGCTGCCAGCGGGTCTTGCCCGCCCACGCCGTCCACCAACAATCGACCGACCAGATCCTGCCCCAGCACCTGCAAATAGCTCTGGTAGCGCGCATCGGCGCCCATGCCGGCGCTGGCCACAAAGCCCTTGGCCAAGCGCAAAGTATTGAGCAGACCCGAGTGCCTATCGGCCGGCAGGCGGCCCGCCGCAAAGCCGATGGCCGATTGCAGCCAAGCGGGCAGCGCCTGGAAACGGCGTGCGTAATGGCCGCCCAGATAACGGCGATAACCGCCAAACAGCTCGTCACCGCCCACGCCCGAGAGAATCACCTTCACATCCTGGCGGGCGAACTGCGACACCAGATAAGTGGTGATAAAGGCCGTGTCGGCCAGCGGCTCGTCCATATGCCAGAGCAGCTGCGGCAAGAGGCCCACCACATCGGGCTTGACGACGATTTCCTTGTGCTGAGTCTTGAACAGCTCGGAGACTTGCCGCGCATACGGCAGCTCGTTGTAGAGGGCTTCCGCCTCGCCACCTTCGAAACCGATGGCATAGGTTCGGATCGGCTCGTTCGACTCACGGGCCATATAGGCCACGACCGCGCTGGAGTCGACGCCGCCCGAGAGGAAAGCACCGATCGGCACATCGCTGACCATCTGCATGCGCACGGCGCGCTGCAGGCTTTCGCGCGAGCGCTCGATCCACTCGGCCTCGCTCCAATCGCGGCGGATCTGCGGCGAGATACGCCAGTAGCGCCATTCTTTGACCTGACCGCCCTCCACCGCCAGCAGCGTCGCCGGTGGCAGCTTGCGAATGCCCTTGAACATGCTGCCCGGCGCTGCCACATAACCCAGCTGCAAATAGCTGGACAGCACGCGGGTGTCCAGCTCGGCCCGGGCGCCAGGCAGGGCCAGCAAGGCCTTGGCTTCGGTGGCAAAAGCCAGGCGCTGGCCGTCCTGCATCACATAGAGCGGCTTGACGCCGATGCGGTCGCGGCCGATCAGCAGGCGGCGGCGGCGCGCGTCCCAAAGCGCGAAATCGAACATGCCGTTGAGGCGGTGGACGAAGTCGTCGCCCTCGGCATCGTACAGATGCAGCAGCACTTCGCTGTCGGAGCCGGTCTTGAACTGAAAACCCTTGGCTTGCAGCTCAGCACGCAGCTCGCGGTAGTTGTAGATCTCGCCATTGCAGACCAGCCAGAGGCTGCCGTCCTGGTTGGACAGGGGCTGGTGGCCGCCAGCCAGGTCGATGATGGACAGGCGGCGCATGGCGATGCCGCAGGCACCGTCGATGTGCTGGCCTTCATCGTCGGGACCGCGATGCTGGGTGATGTTGCCCATCAGGCTCAGATGGGCCGATTCGACCGGGGCGCCGTCAAGACGCAGGATGCCGTGGATGCCGCACATAGCTGGGTCGGGCCTCAGGAAGAAACAACAGGGAAAGTACGGCCGTAGCGGCTCAGGGCGCGCCGGTAGACCTCTTCGTAGCGGGCCACGCTGCGGGCCCAGGTGCGCTCGGTTTCCACGAAATGGCGGGCCTGCGCGGCGATGCGCGGCCATTGCTCGCGCTGGGCCAGCAGCTGCTCGATGGCTGCGGCCAGAGCGCCGACGTCACCGGCTTTGAACAGATGGCCGGTCTCGCCGTGGCGCACCAGTTCGTGGTGGCCGCCGACATCGGAGGCCACAAACATGCGCCCTTGGGCCATGGCTTCCAAAGGCTTGAGCGGCGTCACCAGCTCGGTCAGGCGAATCGGCAAGCGCGGATAAGCCAATACATCAATCAGCTCGTAGTAACGCTGAACTTCAGCATGCGGCACGCGGCCGGTGAACACCACATGTTGCTGCAAGCCCAGCCGTTCCACCTGGCTTTTGAGCGCCGCTTCCTGCGGGCCGCCGCCGACCAGCAGCACGCGCAGCTGCGGCAACGTGGGCCAGAGGCGGGCCGCGGCATCCAGCAGCAGATGCAGGCCTTCATAGCCGTAAAAGGAGCCGGCAAAGCCCAGCACGACGGCGCCGTCCAGGCCCAGCTTGGTGCGCAGCACCGGGTCCGGGCTGACGCCGAACTGGAAGGCCTGGGCATCGACCGCGTTCGGGATCACGGTGATGCGATCAGCCGGCACACCGCGCGACATGATGTCGCCACGCAGGCCCTCGCAAATGGTGGTGATCTGATCGGCGCGTTTGAGCGCAAAGCTCTCCAGCGCACGCGACACACGATATCGCAGGCTGCCTTCACTGGTGGTGCCATGGTCCACGGCAGCGTCCTCCCAAGAGGCACGCATCTCGTACACCACCGGCAGACGCAGCTGACGCCCGACCCAGAGGCTGGGCAAGGCATTGAGCACCGGCGAATGGGCGTGGATGATGTCAGGGCGCTCGATGGCGACGACTTCGCGGATGCGCGCGGCCGTCAGCTGCATCTGGCGGATCAGACCATCGGCCGCGGTGCTGGGCGTGCGATGGAAAGCCCAGCCCGACGCCTCCTCAATCAGGCCCTCACCCGGGCCCTGCTTGGGGCTGGTCAGGTGGGACGTGATCCAACCGCGCGCGCGCTGCTCGCGCAGGATGGAGGCGGTGCGAAAGCTGTAGCCGCTGTGCAGGGGCAGGGAATGGTCGAGGATGTGGAGAACGCGCAAGCTCATAGCGGCTGGACGCGCAGACGTGCGCGAAAAAACAGATTGGTTAGGCGGCTTCGTGACAAGACCAAGCGCGGGATCGAGACGGGCATGGCTTAACCCAGGTTGCGCACGATGAAGGGGCCTAGCCAGTTGACAAAGCCCAGGGGCAAACGCCGCCAAGTCTTGATCAGAAGCTGGTACTTCGCATTGCTCGGATTGTTCTGCGGCACGGCATCACGTTTGTAGAGGCAGTACTCGTAGTTCAAGGGCGTCGGCTCGAAGCCCCAGTTTTTCTTGAATGCGTAGGAGCCGGTGCCCTGCTTGCTGCGGCCGTAGTCAAAGACCTTGAGCCCGCGTGCACAGGCGCGACGCATCAGTTCCCAGTACTTGAAGTCGTTGCCCGCCAGATCGCGCGCGGCTTCGTCGTCGCCGGCGTAATAGGGCAAGACCTCGTCGCGAAAATAGAAACTCAGCACCGAGCTGACCGGCTTGCCCTGAGCATCGGTCACCGTCAGCACTTCGGCATCGGCACCAAACTCGTCCAGCAAGGCCGCGAAGTAGCGCTTGGGCATGGCCGGCGTGCCATGGCGGTGGGTGTTGTCGGCGTAGAGCGCGAAAAAGCGATCCACCGTTGGATCGATGTGCGAGACCAGATTGTTCTTGATGCCTTTGCGCACGCTGGCCCGGGCCTTGCGCGGGATGGCCAACATATTGGCCTCTTCCTCGGGCAAGATTTCCTTGCGGAAGGTGACGTACAGATCCTGCTTGGGCCAGTCGGCGTGACGGGGCGCGATATTGCGGAACTCGAGATGCTCAGCACCGAGGCGCTGCGCGATGGCCTGCGCTTCTTGCTCCAGAGCGGCGGCTGCCTCGTCGTTCAGGGCTGCAACACCGCCGTACACCGCAAAGGGCAAGGCCACCAGCGAATGGCCGAACAGCATGCTCTTGACCTGGGCCAGCGGCAGCACGCCCTCGATCTGGCCATCGCGCTCAGCGTAGAGGAAAAAGCCCTGGTGCTTGAACACCTGCTCGACCATGCGCAGCCAGCCGGCGCGATGGAAAAAGGTGGCTTGCGGGCAGGCCAGGACGAACTCGTCCCAGCGGCGGGCAAGCGCGGCGTCTTGCGCCGTCAGGCGCTTGATCTGGAGTGCAGCCATGGCTCAGGCTGCAACCGCGCTGGAGGCCAGCGCCACAGTGCGCCGACCCAGGAAGATCTCGTCCATGCGACCCCAGGCGAAATCCTGCAGCAGGCGGCCGATGCGGTCGTGAGTACGCGCAATATTGACGTAATGACGGAAGCGCGACTTGCTGTCGATACCTGCGACACGCGGCTGGTCGACGTCGATTTCCCAGGGGTGGAAATAGAACACGGCCGACTGTTGATCCTGGGCATTGACCTGGCGAATCAACCAGCGCGACACCGGATAGGGCAGCAGGCGGAAATAGCCACCGCCGCTGGACGGCAGGTTCTTGTTCATCACCCGCAAGGTCGTGACCGGCACTTCCAGCAGGCCCTCACGCACCGGGTAGGCGAAGCGCGGCGAATCGGGCATGCCGTAATGGTCGTGCTGGATCGGGTAGACGCTGGAGCTGTATTGGTAGCCGGCCTCACGCAAAGTGTCGAAGGCCCAGAGATTGCTCTTGCCGATCGAGAAACTTGGCGCGCGGTAGCCAATCACCTCGTGGCCGCCGAGATCTTCCAGCAGCTTCTTGGCGCGGACGATGTCCTGCATGAAAGCCTGCGGGCTCAAATCGCTGGCGCGCTCATGGCCGTAGCCATGGCTGGCGAGTTCGTGGCCCGCCGCCACGATGTCCCGCACCACCTGCGGGTAACGCTCCGCGATCCAACCCAGGGTGAAGAACGTGGCCTTGGTTTGATGTTGGGCGAACAGGGCCAGGATGCGCTCGATATTGCGCTCCACCCGGCATTCGCAGCCTTCCCAATCGCCACGCGCAATATAGGGCGCGAAGGCCGAGACCTGGAAGTAATCTTCCACATCCACGGTCATCGCATTCCGTATGGCTTTTTGTTCAGACATGAGACTCTGCGCACCCACTCTTGTTGGTTTCCAAAAATTTTCTCAAGCACGATCGACTGATCGTGGCCGACACCCCACTGCCCTTCTCGGCCCGACCTCCAGGTGGAGCCTGCGAGCGCTGGACCGCGGGCTTCAGTTGGTCCGGACCGCTTCCACCAGCTTCTGCAGCAAGCTCAGAGTCTGCAGATTGATGCGTTCCAGACGCTGCAAGCCATTCTCGAGTCGCTGCAACCGTTCTGCGAGATGCCCCTGGCTGAGGTTCGAGAGCTCCTCACTCAAGCCATTGACTTGCTCGGAATTCAGCTTCACTCGCGAGAAATCAATGGGCTGATCGGTGTCCAGGAATTTACCCACACCTGTGTCCGATCCGCCACCCACCACCTGAGTGGGTGTTTGTGCTTCTTGCGCAATATCTTTGAGCACGTCATGGAGTTCATGGAGGGTCAAATTGACCTTGTTACCCATGAAACCCAGCAGCAGCAGACGATCGCACAAGGAATTGATACGGCGAGGAATGCCCTGGCTGGTTTTGTAAATCAGCGGAAATACATCCGCATCAAAGGTCGGCTTGCCAGTGCTGCCTGCGCATTTCAGGCGGTGCTCGATATACGCCTTGGTTTCGTCTTCATCCAAGGGTCCGATATGGCAGGTGGCCGCCACACGCTGACGGAATTGCTCCATCTCAGGCCGCTGCAGGATGCCTCGGAATTCCGGCTGGCCGACCAAAAAGGTCTGGAGCAAAGACTGGTTGCCGAACTGGAAATTCGACAGCATGCGCAGCTCTTCCACCGCACGCGCTGACAAATTCTGCGCTTCGTCCACGATCAGCAGGCAGCGCTTGCCCTGCGTGGTCTGGCTGACGAAGAAGGCCTCCAGAGTCATCAAGACCTCAGACTTTGGCAAGTCCTTCAAGCGCACGCCAAAGGCCGAGCCGACCATTCGCAGCGTGTCCTCCGCATCAAGCTGCGTGGTAACCAGATTGCCGATCACCACATTGCTGCGATTCAGGCTGTCCAGCAAGCCCCGCAGCAGCGTCGTCTTGCCTGCACCGATTTCACCGGTGATGACGATGAAACCATCGTTGCGCAGGACTCCATAGTCCAAATAGGCCTTGGCGCGCCTGTGCTGTTTGCTGCCGAAGTAGAAATTAGGATCAGGACTGAGCTGGAACGGCTTGCTGCTCAACCCGTAGAAGGATTCATACATGGCTCAGAACTGCTGGACGAGGTTGGCGAACATGGCGTTTTCGCGGTAAGAAATCAACCCACCCGAGTGCGCGGCACGCGCGCCTAAAGTGAAATTGACCCGTGCGCCGAGGCGACAGTTCCAGCTCGCTGAAATAGAACGCAGCGTCGTGGACTGAGCGGCCGAATCACCCTCGCTGTCCTGCTGTATCACGCTCAGGACGGCGCTTGAGGTCGGCGTCAGGTTGTGTGAGACGTTCAAACTGAGGCTGCGTTGCAACACGCGACCATTGGCTGCGAAATCACCTGAACTCGAACTGGCCGAGGCCAAGCGCCGGTTGTTGCTGCGACTGGCGGTCGTCGTCACCGTGGTCCGCACCCCCTGCAGAGAGTAGGACAACAACTGGGTACGAAGCACCGTCGGACCTGTGTCCACCACCGCACTGCTCGCCAAGGCGTCTGCACTCAGGCCCTGGGTGCGAAGGAAATTGCGAACGAACACGTCGCGCTGCGCTGGATCCGGCACCAGGGAGGCGAACTGAAAGAAATACAGGTCGTAATTGCTACGCGGTGCGCCAGCGTTTTGAAAGTTGGCCGCATTGACCGACTGGGAGTCGGAGAAGCGCAGCGCCGAACGCGACCACCGGTGCTCCAAGTTGTAGCTGAAAGAGTCCCCGTACTCATGGGATTGGAAGTCGGCGGAGAGCTTGGTGCGCAGCGACGGCGTCCAGCTGAGATTGGCACCATAGGTCGAACTGTTGCGCAGCACAAAGTCCTTCAAATCGCTGCGCTCTCGCCCCGCCAACACGCCCAACTGCCAATCGATATCGGGCTTGTAGCTGAGGCTGCCGGTCAGGCTGCTGACGCGGTTCTGCGCACCGGTCTTGAAACTGGACTTCTGGGTCGAAGCATCGACCGACCAAGTCAGCGCCGCCCGCCCCGCTCGGCTGACCCGAAGGCTCGCTCCATTGGCATGGCTGTCGCCAATCACTGCATCCGACACATTGGTCGCTGAGGTGTTGGCGCGCAACTCAAAATTAGCCACGCTGCCGATGTGTCCCTGCAGACGCGGCGCCAAGCTGACAGTGGCCGTCTCACGGCGATTGGAATTGGCCAGGGATGGGTCCACCGACTGCACGCCAAACGCTGACGCCGCCTGCTGAGAAATCGAAGCGTTGGCGTCCACAAAAAACAGCCTGTCAATGAGCTCGGCCACGCCTTTGGCCGACAGGCTGTGCTGGATACGAGCCTTTTCGTCGCTCTTTGTATAAACGATGCCGTTCAGTGAGTAGTCGAGGGAGCCCCGGACTGCACCACGCGTCGTGCTGATGGACACGCCAGGCGTCAGGGTCGTCAGGAGGGCGGCATCTTTGCCCGTGCGAGTCAAGCGGTTGTTGTCGGTCCAGGTCTGCATGACACCGAATCGCGGCTCCACCAGCACAGACGGCCGACCCGTGGCCGTAGGCCCGGCAGCGCCGACTTGAGACGACCCGTCCTGAGCCCAGGCTGAACCCGCACACAACAAGCAGGCCGCCGCCAAGGCCAGTGCGCGAGGCCGCGGCGACAAGTTTCGCTCATGAAAATATCGGCTGGGCATGAGTTCAGCTGGCCGTGTCTTCAGTGCCATAACCGTAGCCATAGCCATAACCGCCACTGCCATAGCCGCCCGAGGTGTTCGCGTTGGCCTGGTTCAACAACAGCATTTTCAAGGGGCAAGTTTCGATGGTCGCCAAAGCTTGCTGAACCGCGCTTTGCGCCGTTTTCTCCGCATGGACCACCACCACGATTTGCCCCATGTGCGACGCAAGAACTCGCGACTCGGTGGTCAAGAGCAAAGGCGGTGAATCAAAAATAATGATCCGATCGGGGTAGCGACGTGCCATATCGTCCAGCAAGTGACTCATGGCATCACTGGCCAGCAACTCGGTGGCGCGAGCATGTGGGGTACCGCTCGGCAACAAGGTGAGCTTGTCAACATTGGTACGCAACAAGACGCTGGACATGTCCACAGACTCCTCCAGCACATCCAACAAACCCGGCCCTTGAGGCAAACCCAACATGCGCAGCACTGAAGGCCGCGCCACATCGGCATCGACCAACATCACCGTGTTGTCCAACTCAGCGGCGATGCTCAGGGCCAGGTTCAGGGAGGTGAAACTTTTGCCCTCGCCCGCCAAAGCACTGGTCACCATGATCAGGTTGGAGTGGTTGAGGCTGGCTACGCCCTTACCCATGGCGTTCTTGATCAAGGGGCGCTTGATGACCCGATATTGATCCGCCATGTGGGAGCGCGCTGCGTTGGGCGTCAAGAAGCCTTGGGCTGCCAGTGCTTCGAGGTCCAGGTCCACACGCTTGGATGCGGGATGCAGCTCCTCCGACTGGCCGACCCCGGGGGCCGCGAAGCTGCCAAATGCCTCCGAGTTTTCACCAGGAAAACCAACGGGGTTTGACTGCGGCATGGACTGCACATCATTGGGCAGGACCACACCAGCCTGTCGCAGTTGCTCCAGCCGCTGGGCTGCTTGTTCAATCAGACTGCTCATCTCAGACCACCTGCCTGCTCAACATGATTGCCAGCGCCGTTAAGCCCAGTACATAGAGTCCCACCAAGCCGCCGGTCGCAGCACCAAAACGGATCAAGTCCGACCGCTGGTTGCGCTTGTCAGCCTCGGAGACCAAGCGCGTCACCACGCCAAGAATCGGCACATCCAGTCGAGCACGCATCTCCAGCGTGTCATGGAACACCGGACGCAACTGGCTGACTGCAAAACTGGCCAGCACGCCAGCAGCCAAAGACACCAAGAGCGCGCCTAGCAGCAAGAGCAGGCGATTTGGCGCCACCGGTTTCGGATTGGCCCGCGGCGGATCAATCAGGCGGAAGTCCGCCACGCCTGAGGCCACATCCAGCTCACCGGTGATGGAAGCCGATTCGCGGCGTGAGACCAAGTCTTCATAATTTTTCTTATGGATCGCGTAGTCACGGTTGAGCTGCGCAGCCTCAGACTCCAACTGCGGCGCAGTCTTCACTGCCGATAGCGCCTGCGCATAACGCGAGGAGTACTCGTCCACCCGGGCCTTGAGCGCAGCCACCTGGACTTCGCTGGTTGCCAACAGGCGATTCATTTCCTGGTAGGCCAAACTGCCGCTGTTACCCCCCAACGGCGACGGCGCAGCCGCCGCCGCTGCTGCGACCTTGCGCAGCTCGGACACTTCCTTGGCCTTTTGCGACTCCAAATCTTTGATCAACTTGCGAGCGCCGATCACATCGGGATGTTGATCGGTGTATCGCTGCAACAAAGAGTCAAGGTTTCGGCGTTGGGCATCGATGCGCGAATCGATCTCGGGAGTAGCCACCACCGCATCACCCTCTTGCAGCAAGGCTTTGACCGGGGAGTTCGTGGTTCCAGCTCGCTCCTGTGTCAGCTGGGTTTTGGCTGCGTCACGAGCATTGACGGCCTCACGGTACTCCAGGCGGGCACGTTCCAGCTGTGCGCTCAACTCACCCAAGCGGCTGGCGGCATCTTTGCCATCACCCGACATATTTTGGATGTTGCGCAGCCGAAACTCTTTCAGGCGACTCTCCGCCTCTTCCAGCTTCGCCTCGTAGGACTTGATCTGCTCGTTGATGAAGGAAGTGGCCGTGGCCGCATCCTTGCGACTCGCCCCCAGACTAGACTCTACAAAGATAGACACCAGAGACTGCACCACACGCTTGGCCGTCTCAGGATCGTGGTCACGGTAGGCCAACGTGTACAAGTTATCTCGAGCCGTACTCTGGATCGACAAATTCTTGGTCACGGTTTCAATCGTGGCTTCTTGCTGCGCTTTGGACTGATTCTTCAAGTCCAAGTCGGCCATCCGAACCAGCTTTTCCACATTGGGCCGGCTGATCAGAGTCCGACTCAACATGGTCACTTGCTGCTCGATATTCGGCTGGACCGCCAGACCGGACATCAATGGCTTCAATATGGACTGCGTGTCCACAAAGATTCGGGCATTCGCCTCGTATCGATCCGGAAGAATCCAAACAATCACGGCGCAAATCAAGCCAACGATCCAGGCTGTTGCGACACCGGTCCAACGATATTTCCACACCCGCCGGGCAATCGCCTGCAGCTGCGCAATGAGTAAGTCCATCGAGATAGGGTTCCAGAATTAGGACACAAGCGGCGAGCCCAACCCGGGCCAAACCCATGCCGGAAGCCTCGCCGAGTCGGCTCTGGCCTTTCGCACGAGGACTCGCAATATCGAGATCAGAACAAGCTTTGCGGGATGATCAGCACATCACCTGGCCGCATTTCCACATTGGCGGAGACATCGCCACGCTTGATCAGATCCTTCAATCGAACCGAGTACTGCTTACCCGCTCCCTCCGAAGAGCGAAGGATGGTGGCCTCGTTACCGGCAGCGAAGTCCGTCAGGCCGCCCACAGCGATCATCACGTCCAGCACCGTCATCTTCTGCTTGAAGGGAAGCGCCTGCGGCCGCGCGGCTTCCCCAATCACGCGAATCTGCTCACTGTAAGGTCCCACAAAACTGGTCACGATCACGGTAACCACGGGATCACGCACATACTTGCCGAGCTGAGCCTCAATCTCACGCGCTACCGCGACCGAGTTCTTACCCTGAACCACCATCTCGTCAATCAAGGGCGCAGCCACCTTGCCGTCCGGACGGACAGGCACGACCATGGACAGCTCTGGATTTCGCCAGACCATGATGTTCAACGAATCACCGGCACCAATGATGTAACTGTAGTCACCCGACGTGGCGCTCGCGGGCGCCGGAGGGAACTTGCCGTCCACGCTGGCACAGCCGGAAAACAGCATTGACGCTGCAACACCGAAAACAAGGCCAACACGGCGCAGGGTCGAAGCAAGAAACTTGTTCAAGGTTTGTCCTCTCAAATTCATCGGCTGCGGCAAACACTGCCAGTGCTGCGACGGACGCCACGCAAAAAAGCAACCTGAAAAACCTCCGGCATCATGCCACAGGGCGACCATCGCTCAGCCCCTGCAAACAGGCGTCTCCCATGCCCGAAAACGGCAGTGGTGCACGAATTTGAACGGATATTCGACACACCCCGGACATACCCGGAGTCAAGAAACATCAAGAGCCAGGACGACCCGACCCCTTCAGCAAGGGACGAATCAACAACAAAAGCAAGCGCTGCAAGGGGTTGGCATTACCAAAAGGGCGCCAACTGAAGCTCAGCTTCTGCTTGTACGCATCAAAGTGCATCACCCATGGCGCCGCCTTCAAAGCACCGCGATTAAGCAAGACTTTGAGCACCGAGACACCCATCACGCCAGCGCAAAGATCACAAGACATCATGGTGGAGGGACCACGTTTCTCGTGAAAATTCACAGCCTCGGGCGCCACCAAATAGCCACGCTGCAACATAGCCGGCGACAAGCCAGCGATAAAACGTGCGTACTGCTCCTGCTGGCTGCGACCTTCAACCTTGAAATAGTCCTCAAAACTCATGCCGCCGGGTTTGAAGTAGAGAAACGCAACCCCCATCCCCAAAGGCGCAGCAGTCAAAGCAGGGATTCCACGCTCATAACAAGCCCGGAACAACATCCGCCGGGCCTCGATGGCAAAGAAATCTATTCCGTCGACATACACGTCAACTCCAGATAGAAAAGCATCCAGGTTTTCCGCCGTCACGCCTTCGCCAAAGGTCTCGATCTGCGCCTCGGGATTGATGTCCAGCGCCATTTCGGCCAAGACCTCGACCTTGGTCCGGCCCAGGGTCGACATTTGCGCCCCAACCTGGCGATTCATGTTGTGGACCTCAAAGCGGTCAAAGTCCGAAATATGGAAAGCACCCACGCCTAAACGGGCTAGTGTCAACAAGTGCGCGCCACCAACACCACCCAAGCCGGCCACCGCCACTTTCGACGCGCGCAGTCGCACCTGCTCCTCTTGCGTTACCCAGCCAATATTTCGAGAAAACGCGCGCGCATAGTTAAATTCAGGTCGAACATCCATGGCGGCACCTTGTGTTTGAGTCGCTTCCATTCTTCATATCGCGGCATGATGCCCGAGGACAACAAGACAATCCAGCCGCGACAAGAAAACCAACCCAAACACACGAGTTCCGAGGAAACATCATGACCCCCGAATCACAAATTCGACGCATTCTTGACCTGGCTCGCTGGGCGCCGAGTGGCGACAACACCCAACCTTGGCGCTTCGAAGTCGTCAACCCAAGGCACGTCATCATTCACGGCTTTGATACCCGTGATCACTGTGTCTACGACCTGGACGGCCACCCCAGCCAGATCGCGATGGGCGCATTGATCGAAACCGCTTCCATCGCCGCCAGCGAACACGGATGGCGCGCGCTAGCAACTCATCGTGCAGAGTCCCCGGAGACGAGACCCGTCTTTGACCTGAAGTTTGAATCGGCACCAGACCTGACCCGGGACACCCTGATTGATGTCATCGAACTGCGAAGTGTTCAAAGGCGCCCTATGCGAACGCGGCCCCTCACTGCAGCACAGAAGACCAGCTTGGCGCAGAGCGCCCAGGGCGGGCACCAGATCCAGTGGCTGGAGAGCTTTCCGACGAGACTTCAAACTGCGTTGCTGATGTTCCAGTCGGCCAAAATTCGCCTGACCTCTCCCGAAGCTTACGAAGTCCACCGCGACATCATCGAGTGGAAGCAACAATTCAGCGCCACCAAGGTTCCAGATCAGGCACTTGGCACCGACCCGCTGACCACCCGACTCATGCAGTTTGTAATGGCCCGCTGGGAGCGGGTTGAGTTTTTCAATCGCTATATGGCCGGCACATGGACGCCACGCATTCAACTGGATTTCCTGCCCAGCCTGTTCTGCGGCGCGCATTTCGCCCTGCTCGCACCAAGCCCACCCAAGACCCTGAGCGACTATGTAGCCGGAGGCCGTGCCATGCAACGCTTTTGGCTCACAGCCACTCAAGTGGGCCTACAGATGCAACCTGAAATCACGCCCCTGATTTTTTCCCGCTACGCCAGAGAAGCGCGACCGTTCTCGCGCACTCCCGGACTGGATGCACTGGCTGAGAAAGTCAGGCTCGATTTGGAGCAACTTCTGGGTGAGGAAGCTGCACAACGATCGGTATTCATGGGGCGCCTTGGCTCAAGCAGGCAAGCCAGGTCCCGCTCACTGCGCAGACCACTGGTCGAATTGCTGACACACCCCCACCCCCGCTGAAGCAGACACGGCCTCAAGAACCAGGTCGGCCATGCAAAAGAAGGCGCCGAAACGCCCTCTTTTGCATTCTGACACCGCGAACATTCAGCCGATAGGCGAAGTTCACAGCATCGGCAAATCAACCCTGCTTACGACGGCGAGCCGTCAGACCCAGACCCAGCAGAGCGAAGCCGGTCAGAGCCAGGGAAGTCGGCTCAGGAACACTGAAGAAAAAGGACTGGCTGGCATCCGCTTGGCCAATGAAGTTCCTCTGGTTGCCGCCCGTGGCAGGGACGCCGTTACCGCCGCCGAAGCCGCTACCTTGCCAGCTGGTCGGCTGAACCCATGTACCGTTCGGGCCGTTGGCCACACCCTTGGGGCCGAAGGACAGTGTCGACGACACCGAGGTACCCGCAAGATTCGGGGTAATGAAAGCATTGTTCGTCACAGTCGTGCTGCCCTGAATGCTCGCCAAGGTGGTGCCCGTACCTGGATTGACCGCAGCCTGCTGGGTCAGCACGGTTTGGCCGCCGGTAAACACGCCGCTCAAGATACTCACCCCATCCCCAAAACCCGCCTGATTCACCAGGTTGGCGTTGGGAGCAGTATCCAGGTAGATGTTCCAAGTACCATTCAGCGGGGTGATGGTCACGAAATTGCAAAGGGGATCAACGCAAGTCACCACCTCTTGGAAGTGAGCCTTGACCGTGAGTTCATAACCGGCAGCGCCTGTACCTTTGACCAGATTGGGCGTCGAGAACGTACTGCCGTTGGCATCAAGAATCGCCGTTGCGAACGAGTTGTAGTACACATCGATGACATCCTGTTTGCCGGCAATGTTGCCGGAAGCAACGGCCTGAATGTCATACCCCTTGACCAGCACCGACGAGGACGAGGTCCAGTCAAAGCCGCCAAAGTTGTTCAAAACGCCGTACGGCGTCACAAAGGTCGCCGCTTGAGCCGACACCACGGCAGCCAGGAGGGCGGCTGCCGCCAGGAGTTTTTTGCTTGCTTTCATCAGATGCTCCGAAAATACAAAGAGAGAGACGCCTCACCCTTGCACATCAATAAGCATGACTCATGCCAAAAAGAAAAATTCCTTGAGTATCAAAACCTTACAGACAAAAAATCCAGAACCCCCAAGAACTAGGGATAGCTTTGGAAACCCACCCGACACCCGCAATCGAGGGATGGACTTGCAGATCCGCGAACTGAATCACCAAAGAAAAAGGGTGCCGAAGCACCCTTTTCAACCCTCAGTTCAATCGCAGCACCAAGGCCCCGATTGAACACCCGCCATTCATTAGGCTTGCTTACGGCGACGAGCCGACAGGCCCAAGCCCAGCAGAGCGAAGCCAGTCAGAGCCAAGGAAGTCGGCTCAGGCACGCTGAAGAAGAAGGACTGGCTGGCGTCAGCCTGACCCACGAAGTTGGGCTGGTTACCACCAGTGGCAGGCACACCATTGCCGCCGCCGCCGATGCCGCTACCTTGCCAGCTGGTCGGCTGAACCCAAGTGCCATTCGGGCCATTGGCTGCACCCTTGGGGCCGAAGGACAGAGTGGACGACACCGTGGTGCCATTCAGATTCGGGTTGATGTAGGCATTGTTGGTGGTGGTCGTGTTGCCCTGGACGCTGGCCAAGGTCGTACCGGTACCGGGATTGACAGCAGCCTGCTGGGTGAACACGGTCTGACCGCCGGTGAACACACCGCTCAGAATGCTCACACCATCACCAAAACCGCTCTGGCTCAACAGATCAGCATCAGCGGATGTATCCAGGAAGATATTCCAGCTGCCGGTCAGCGGGGTGATGGTCACGAAGCTGCAATCGGCAACCACGCAAGTGACCAGTTCCTGGAAGTGAGCAGTGACCGTGACTTCATAGCCCGCACCGCCTGTGCCCTTGACCAAATTGGGCGTCGTGAAAATGCCGCCGTTGGCGTCAATGATGGTCGATGCAAACGAGTTGTAGTACACGTCGATGACGTCTTGCTTGCCAACAAAGTTGCCGGGAACACCTGCACGGGTGTCATAGCTCTTGACCAGAACCGACGCGGACGAAGTCCAGTCGAAGCCGCCAAAGTTGTTGAGAACACCGTCGGGGGTGTTGAATGTTGCAGCGTTGGCCGAACCCAGCAAAGCCAGCAGGCTCAAACCGGACAGAAACTTCTTCGTTGCTTTCATGGTATTTCTCCTGAGATTGGTGGGAATCGCTCCCTGGCTAACGAAATGCACACATCGTGCCAGAAGGAAAAATTCATTCAAAAACAACAGCTTAGACACCAAAGCCAATCAAATGGTCGCCACCACGCTCGAGCCTGTAAAGAATTTCGACAAGGCATATTCACAGTTTTGACTGGACAGCTTTGAACTCAGCACCACTCGCAAACGCCGGGTCATCTGCGGCCAACTTCTTCAGTTGCGTTTGTGACTGGTCCTTCTGCCCTGCGGCAAGCAGGTGCCGCGCTAAGTTCAAGCGAAACTCCGAACTACCGGGCACCATTGCTACAGCCTTCTGCTGAAGTTCTACAGCTTTGGAATACTCTCCAGCGGCTGCATAGACCTCAGCAACGGTGTCCATGACGCCAGGACTGTAAGGCTGCAATGCCAGCGCCTTTTCCGCATACTCTCGTGCTTTGGCATCCTTGCGCTTGAGCGCTAGCGTGGCAAGGTTATTCAAGGCGGCCACATTTTCGGGCTGTACTTTGAGCACTTGGGTATACCAACGCTCTGCCTGCTCGGGCCGGGAACGAGCAAGTTCTACGTCCCCAAGATAAAACAAGAACAAGGCATCTGTGCCATAAGCCTTGCTACGCTCCTGAGCGAATTTGTCAGCCGCATCCAAATCCTTGCCGTTGAGCAAGGCTTTGTGGAGCTTCATCGCGACTTCGCTGCGTCGGAAGTCGACATTCAAGGCCTGCCTGTACCAGCGCGCCGCCGAAGGCCATGCCTTTTGGAAAGATGCGACATCCCCGGCCAAAGCGTAACCAAAATAGTCTTTGGGCTGTTCGCGTTGGACTTGCAAACAGAATTTCTCAGCCTCTTCCGCACGCCCCGAACCCACCAAGACTGAGGCCATGGCCGCCTGAGCGTCCTGCATTTGAGGCTGCACCAGCAAAGCCTTCTTCAGAACTGAGATCGCCTGAGCAGGCTCGCCCTTTGCCACATACAAGCGCCCCAACGCCATCAGGGGTACAGGCGAATTCGCCTGCAAAGCCGACCATTTGCCGAAACTGGCTTCTGCTTGGTTGAAATCACGCCCCGCCATCTGAACCGTACCCAGAATTCGCAAGGCCTCTGGGCGACCCGGAAACTGCGTGACGGTGTCCTGAGCCAATGTCAGTGCCTTCTTGACATTGTTTTGATCCAGATAGACGCCTGACAAATGCTCACGTGGCGAAATCTCTCCTGGAAGAGCCTTCACCGTTTCTTCTAGGAGGCCAGCCAACTCGGCGAGCGGCGCCCCACGTTGCGCCCGCAAGCCAATGGCCGCCATGCGAGCCTGAAGGTTCTTGGGGTTCTCCACAGCCATACGATCAAAGCGAGCAGTGGCCGCATCAAATTTTCGTTCTTTCAGGTCGAGATCAGCCAAGCCACGCGCCGCAGGGAAAGACTGTGAGTCAATCTTGAGCGCGGACTCAAACGCCATACGAGCCTTGTCCGCGCTGCCCTTTTGGACCTCGATTTGACCGCGCAAGTTCGCAGCATCGGGACGTTGCGGCTCCTTCTTTTCCAGCACTGCAACCGCTTCAAGCGCCCGCTGGTAGTCCTTCTTGCCCATCAAAGAGCTGATCAGCGCCAAATCGGAGGTGACGGAATTCTCTTTTTCCGAAATAGCCCGCAGTTCTTGAATACCCAACTCCACCTCGCCTTTGTTGAGCTTGTCGACGGCAAGATAGGTGCGAGCGCGGGAATCTTTAGGATTCAATTGCATGACCTGCTTGAACAGCGCTTCAGCCCGGCCAAACTCGCCCAACTTGAGGCTGGCTTCAGCACCGACAGTCACGATCTCCGGGTCGACAGGCGGCCGCTCCAGAAAGGGTTTCACCAGGGTCCAGGCCTTGTTTGGATTGCCGATTCGAATCAACACACGCGCAAGCAGTGCTCGCACGCCAGGCGAAGATTCGCCCAAGTCTGTCGCCATGGCCTTGCCCAGATAGGTCTCCGCCTGGGTCATTGCTCCCTTTTGAAAGCTGATGGCACCCGCCAAATAGAGAACCTTCCCACTGTCCGCAGCTCGCTTAAGCAAAGGCTGCAGCCGATCTTCCGCCAACTTCATATCACCACGTTCAAAGGCAAGCAGAACCCCAAAATAGGCAGTATTCAGGTTGTTAGGAATCTTGGACTGCATGGAGTCCCAGATCGTTTGTGCGGACTTGTAGTCTTGCTGGTGAATCAGAGCTGCGATGGCGCGACTCTGGGCCACATAGTTCATCGAGTCCAGTTCCACTGCCTTTTTGTAGGCGCTGACCGCAGCTGCCGACTCGCCTTTGAACTCGAGAAACTCCCCCAAGAGCAAAGCAACATCACTGCGCTTGGGCTCCTCGTTGGCCAATGCTTCGACCTGTGCGAAAGCTTTGTCGAAAAGGCCTTCGGCTGCTTTCAGCCGAGACTCCACCAAACGAGCCCTGACGTACTTGGGAGCTGCGCCCAGCGCTTGCTCCACGGTCTTTCTCGCCTCGGGCAGCTTCCCCTGCGCGGAGTAAGCCACCGCCACAGATGTCTGCAAGTCGGCTTGAGCGTCCGGCGACTTAAAAGTCACCGCTGCAAAGCGACTCAACACACGTTCCATGTCACCTTGCAGAATCAAAACCCTTGCTTCCAGCGGCTGAACCTCTTCGTCTGGGTAGCCCAGTTCTCCGGCCTTGCCCAATTCAATCAAAGCGCCGTCTTGGTCACCCATTTCAGACAAAGTCTTGGCCAGCAAAAAACGGGCCTCTGACAAATTGCCATTTTTTTGAATTGCCGTCTTCAATTGAATCAAAGCCGCCTTGCGATCATTCTTTTCAAGATAGCTTTTGGCTGACCCCACCAGCTTTTCAGGTGTTTCACTGGTACATCCCGCCATCAAAGCAGCCAGCACCACGGACCCAATCACAGACTTTGCAAAGTTGTTTTTCACAAGCAATCTCTTTTTCTATCCAGGAAGCACTACAAGCAGCAATCGCGAAGGCTCAGCAACCTCAGTTCCACAGCCGAACCCCTGGGCTACAGGCCCATCAAAGCGCAACACGCTACCACAGGCTTGAGACGGAAAGGCTGAGACGAGTTCAGCCACCGGCAGCATCTGATCGAACGATTCCCTTGCACCCCACCAAAAGCCGACTCCAGCGCCCTTGAAGACCAAAGAGTGAAAAGTGCCATAACAGAGCGACGCCACCTGCCAGAACAAGAGATGCTGCTTTAGCGAGCACGAGCAAGTCAGCAGAAGAAGGTTGCTGCCATCAATGCGAAAAATAGAAAGCCCAAGGCGTCACGTAACTTGGGCTTTTTTGGATGCTCGCGAAAACCAGCGAGCCAAACATTGGGACGGGGTCGCTTGAACTCTTCCCGCCAACGCTCATGAAACCCAGGTTGAATCGCCCTGGGGGTCAGTTCAGATTCGTGGAGGCCATTTGGTTTAAGACGGGCCGCCACCGCGACGGTTTGACTGGTGAGAGTTGCCGGTAGCAATTTGCCTCAGCCTCTGCAGGCGGTATGCAGCCGATGGGTTCGAGCAGCCGATGGTTGTTGAACCAGGCTACCCATTCCAGCGCGGCCAGCTCCACAGCTTCCTTCGTCTTCCAGGGGCGCAACGGGGGATCAACTCGGCCCTGTAGAGCCCGTTGATCGTTTCAGCCAGAGCGTTTTCGTAGCCGTCACCCTTGCTGCCAACGGCCGGTTCGACGCCAGCTTCCGCCAAGCGTTCGGTGCATCGAATGCTGACGTATTGAGAGCCTCTGTCGGAGTGATGAATCAGGCTGCTGCCCCGCTCGGGCTCCCTGTGCGAATGCCTCGCAGTCGACTGCCAGTGGTCAGCGTTTAGGCATGAGGCCTTTGCCAGTGGCTTTCGGTCAAGATGCAATGCCGGACGTTTACGTCGGGGGCGGCAGGAGACAGTGCTCCCATGGAGTTCATCAAGACATTTGGATTGATCGCAGCGACGGCAATGGCGGAAATCGTCGGCTGCTACTTGCCGTGCCTCTGGACCAAGCAGGGCAAGTCCGCCTAGCCGCCTGTGCCAGCCGCCCTCAGCCTGGCGCTGTTTGCGTGGTTGCTCTCTCTGCATCCGACGTCGGCCGGCCGCGTCTAAGCTGCCTACGGCGGCGTGTACATCGGTGTTGCCATCCTCTTGCTTTGACTGGTGGACAAGGACACCCCACCTTTGACGACCAGCAACAAATACCAGCCGCCACCATCGTTGAGGCGCTCACGCATCACCGCCGCTGATGGCTTTGGTGGTGGTGGTGTCGCAGGGCACCAGGTGGCTTGCCACGCAGTAGCTTTCAGGCCTCAATGGGCCGGATTGCGGGGCTACTGCACCAGCTACTGCAAATTCTGCCCAGTCAGCCCCGGAAGTTCATGCACTACGATGGACAAATAAAAAGGCCTAAGTGCTTGATTCACTTAGGCCTTTTGGATTTTTCGGGCCCGTCTTGGACGTCCTGAAATCGTTAAATGGTGGGCCGGGGGGAATTGAACATTTCGCTGCAGCACGCACCAATGGCTAGCTTACGCTCTCGAAGGGAAGTGAGTTACTTCAAAAATCACTGTATCGCTTTGCGGCAACAAATCTAAATAGCCCCAGGGATTGAAATGTGGCCTGCTGCTCGAGTCAATTGGCAGTACGCCAAACTGCCTTTGCTGCTATCGCTCTCTGGCCGCCTCAGCCGCGACCTTGCGAACGGGAGAGATCAAATATGACAGCACTGACTGCTTACCCAGGTTGATCTCGGCAACGATACCCATACCCGGGGTAAGCAGCAGGTCCTTCCCCTCCTGATTCTTGAGCTTAGTGAATCGCCCCGGATTCCCTAGACACTTTTGAGCCGTTGGGAATGGCGTCTCTCGAACTCCGCCGGCGAAGTATCACCGGCAGTGCCGTGACGGCGCTTTGGGTTGTAAAACATCTCGATGTAATTAAAGACATCGGCTCTCGCGTCATCGCGGGTAGGGTAGGTCTGGCGGCGGATGCGCTCGCGCTTGAGCAGTTGGAAGAAGCTCTCGGCCACGGCATTGTCATGGCAGTTGCCTCGACGGCTCATGCTGCTGACCAGGTTGTGGTCGCGCAGGAAGTCTTGCCATTCGTGACCGGTGAATTGGCTGCCCTGGTCCGAATGCACCGTGACCGGCTTCTTAGGCTGACGGCGCCACAAGGCCATCATCAGCGCGTCAAGCACCAGGCTGGTATCGATGCGGCTGCCCATTGACCATCCGACCACCTGACGCGAGAACAGATCGACCACCACAGCCAAGTACAGCCAACCCTCATGGGTGCGGATGTACGTGATGTCGGTCACCCAGGATTGGTTGGGCTCGGCCACGGTGAACTGGCGTTGCAGGTGGTTGGGCGCCACGACAGCAGGCGTGCCGCCGCGCATGCCGGGGCGGCGACGGTAGCCAGTCTGCGAGCGCAGCCCTTCGCGCTTGAGCAATCGGGCCACACGATGCTTGCCGCAGCTCTCGCCCAGGTCGCGCATGTCCAGCGTGAGCTTGCGGTAGCCGTACACGCCGCCGCTCTCCAGCCAGGCGTGCTTGAGCAGGCCCAGCAACCGCTGATCGTCCTTGGCGCGAGGGCTCGCGGGCTCGGCCTTCCAGGCGTAGTAGCCGCTGGGATGTACCTTCATGACCTTGCACATGCGCCGCACGCTGTGCTCATGCTCGTGGCGCTCGATGAACGCGTACTTCACCCGGACTGCTTGGCAAAGTACGCTGCGGCCTTTTTTAGGATGTCGCGCTCCTCGGTCACGCGCTTGAGCTCGGACTTCAAGCGACGCAGTTCGTCGGTCTGCGACAGCTGGGCCTGGCGCTCCCCAGGGGGCGTTCGGCGCGCCTTGATCCACTCGTACAGGCTGTGCTGGCTCACGCCAAGCCTGGCTGATACGTCGGCCACCTTGTGCCCACGCTCCGTGATCTGCTTGACCGCTTCGGTCTTGAATTGTTCGGGGTATCTCTGTTTACTCATGGCACCTCCAATTGGGCCTCAGGTCTGAGGCTCAGAGGTGTCTAGAAAACCCGGGGCGATTCATAGGGGCATCTAGCAAGACCGTTGCTCGGTAGCTCAAATTTGGAGGCTGGCCAGGCGGTGTCTGGCGTGGATCCGTTGAATCGGCGCCGACCAACTCCACGGAGCCGGTCAAAAGACCGTAGCGCTGAAACGGATAGGCCGCAACCTTCACTTGAACCTTCTGACCAGGAACGACAAAGCCAACGTCTTCGTTCTTGAGCAAAACTTCCCCGCGCAACGACTCATGGATAGGAACGACGGTCAACACCGTGGCGCCCGCGGCCAAAACAGCGCCCTTGGCAATGACCTCTACATCCTTGATGACACCTGCTTGAGGGGCTTTTAGTTCCATGAGCGTGGTCTTTACGCCCAGCTTTGCCAATTCCTCTTGCCCGCGACGAAGCTGCTGAAGGACTTCGGCCCTTTCATTCTCGATTTGACTCCGATAGTCGGACTGAATAGACGCAAGCTTTGCTCGCGCCTGCTGCACGGCAACCTTTTGGCTCTCCACTGCAGCAGCCTGAACTTTCAGCTCCTGCTCACGCTCGGACGCTTCTCGTCGCTTCTCAGCTGCAGCGAGATCTCCCACGAAGCCCTCCTTGCGCAGCTTTTCATAAGCTTCGGCCGATTGCTGAAAGGAAGGCAGCAATTGCTGGGTCTTCTGAAGCGCTTGTTTTGCTGTTGCTTCGTCCGCATTTGCCCTTTGCACTGAGGCATTCTCTTGAGCGACCGCATCCAACATGGCGCGGCGGCGGGCTTCCATACGCGAGCGCACAGCGGCCACAATCTCTGACCGCTCGTTTGCGGCCAATATCGGTTGCTTGCCTACAAGTTCAGCTTCGATGAATTGCAGAGTCAGTCGCCATGTATCGACCTCATTCCGCAATGAGCGCTGGTCAGCCTCCGCCAACCGCGCATCTATGCGTGCGACCACCTGACCCGCAGCGACATGTTCACCTTCTTTCACCAAAATCTCTGCCACGACCCCACCTTCCGGCGTCTGAACAGCTTTAGAGAAAGTTTGAGGAATCAGCCTGCCTTCAGCCGCGACAACCAAGTCGCGTTGCGCAAGGATCGCCCACAGAATCAGGCAAGCCAAAAGTAGCAGTACTGATAGCAAGATGGCTCTGGGGAGCCTCTCAGGTGGGCGTTCTTGAATGGCTAGAAGATCCGGTGCGAAATCGATCGCTTCTGCAGAGAAACGCGTTTGCCGTTCTTGGCTTAACTTACCGTTGAACATTGGGACTGATAGTTCTGAGTTCCAAGCCCTCCGGAGTCTTCACCCAGACGTGCGCAGGCCCTAGCACATTCATGGCGTTGACGGCTGACTGCGCCACCTCTTCCCAGCCGCCAAATGGCGCACAAGCTTCAATCAACCAAGGGATGCTGCCGCTGTGCCATTCGTGCGGCGAAAGCTGTCCGTCAGGCCCGCAAAGGCGCTGATGAACCTCTTCAGACACATAGGCCCAGGTCGAAAAGCCCCAAGGCACATCGAAGCGAGTCACGATCTGCAGCTGATCCAGAATCAGCGGAGGCATAAAACGCCAGTCCAGTTCAGCGACCCGAGCGTCGCGAGTTGAAGCATCGCGACTCAGCAGCCACATCACGGGGCCGAGTAGTGGCAACTTGGCCAGTTCTTCCTTGGCCTGAAGCAGTTCATGTTCTTCCATCTTGTTTCCCTCCTGCATCATGCAATTCCAATGCGGCCATTCTCACGACGCATACCCGTCGAGGCGGTAGCCAGTACTACATTCACTGCTTCGTTTGAATCGGTCCGAATCAGCTCTGGAACAGAGCTTCCATAGCCGCTAGGCATTGCAACAAGACTCGCTTGCATTACGGACCAACGGTCAAGAACGGCCGAGCCACCGTCGGCTTCGGCGCCTCGAACAAAAGCCGCTTTAACCTGACTCGGCGGTGCCAGGAAATTTTGGGCAGACTGAGGTGACGATGACTGCCGCAATGTCAAGGTTGCGCCATTCGACAGAGAAACGTCATAGACGTTTCCGTCTACACGCACTGAAGTCACCCCTAACTGCCCATCTTGCGCTCGCATGACTTTGATGACTTCGTTGGTCACGCCGTTGCTAAGGAGGCTGATCGACAAACTTGTGGAGGTCAACGCGAGTTTCACATCATCGAGACGTATGCCGTATCCGAACTCGATCTGGTTCACACCAGTGAAATCGGTGATGGTGTCGACCCCATCTCCACGCTCATACAGGTAGGTGTCGTTTCCAACGCCCCCCATCAGTTGGTCGTTGCCTTGGCCGCCAAAAATGATGTCGTTGCCACTCGTGCCCGTCACCACGTCGTTACCCGCTCCCGCATTGACGGTGAAGTTCTTCACCGTCAGCTTCGAGAAGTCGAGGACGTCATTGCCGGCCGTGCCCTGGATCACCTTGCCCATCACATTGCCCGTGCCGCCGTCCAGCACTTGAATGTTCTTTAAGTTGCTCAGGCCACTCAGAACGTTCAGCACCACCGCACCGTCAACACCCTGGACCGTGTTGACACCACTGCCGCCGTCGAACTGATCCAGGTCGCTGTTCACAGGACCGTACTGCAGCAAAAAGGTGTCGTCACCGTCGCCTCCGCTCAGGGTGTCGCTGCCTTCGCCTCCGGCAAGGATGTCGTTGCTGCTCGTGCCCGTCACCACGTCGTTGCCCGCTCCCGCATTGACGGTGAAGTTCTTCACCGTCAGCGTCGAGAAGTCGAGCACATCGTTCCCGGTCGTGCCCTGGATCACCTTGCCCAGCACATTGCCCGTGCCGCCGTCCAGCACTTGAATGTTCTTCAGGTTGTTCAAGCCGCTCACCACGTTCAAGGTCGTGTAGCCACCTCCCCCCTGGATCGTGTTGACACCGCTTCCACCGTCGTACTGGTCCAGGCCGCTGTTCAACTCACCGTATGGCAAGACAAAGGTGTCATCCCCTGCCCCACCGTTGAGCACGTCGTCGCCTTCACCGCCAACGATGGTGTCGTTGCCACTTGTACCCGCGACCGTGTCATTCCCGGCTCCCGCATTGATGGTGAAGTTCTTCACCGTCAAGCCCGAGAAGTCCAGCACATCGTTGCCCGCTGTGGCCAGGATCTGCTTGCCGTGGATGCTGCCTGTACCTCCGTCCAGCACTTGAATGTTCTTCAGGTTGCTCAAGCCGCTCACCACATTCAAGGTCGTGTAGCCACCTCCCCCCTGGATCGTGTTGACACCGCTTCCACCGTCGTACTGGTCCAGGCCGCTGTTCAACTCACCGTATGGCAAGACAAAGGTGTCATCCCCTGCCCCACCGTTGAGCACGTCGTCGCCTTCACCGCCAACGATGGTGTCGTTGCCACTTGTACCCACGACCGTGTCATTCCCGGTGCCGGCATTGATGGTGAAGTTCTTCACCGTCAAGCCCGAGAAGTCCAGCACATCGTTGCCCGCTGTGGCCAGGATCTGCTTGCCGTGGATGCTGCCTGTACCTCCGTCCAGCACTTGAATGTTCTTCAGGTTGCTCAAGCCGCTCACCACATTCAAGGTCGTGTAGCCATCGACCCCCTGAATCGTGTTGACGCCGCTTCCACCGTCGTACTGGTCCAGGCCGCTGTTCAACTGACCGTATGGCAAGACAAAGGTGTCATCCCCTGCCCCACCGTTGAGCACGTCGTCGCCTTCACCGCCAACGATGGTGTCGTTGCCACTTGTACCCGTGACCGTATCGTTCCCGGCTCCCGCATTGATGGTGAAGTTCTTCACCGTCAAGCCTGAGAAGTCCAGCACATCGTTGCCCGCTGTGGCCAGGATCTGCTTGCCGTGGATGCTGCCTGTACCTCCGTCCAGCACTTGAATGTTCTTCAGGTTGCTCAAGCCGCTCACCACATTCAAGGTCGTGTAGCCATCGCCCCCCTGAATTGTGTTGACACCGCTTCCACCGTCGTACTGGTCCAAGCCACTGTTCAACTGACCGTAGGGCAAGACAAAGGTGTCATCCCCTGCCCCTCCGTTGAGCACGTCGTCGCCCTCACCTCCAACGATGGTGTCGTTGCCTTCACCACCCATGATGATGTCGTTGCCGCTGGTACCCCAGACCGAGTCATTGCCAGTTCCGGCGTTGATGGTGAAGTTCCTCACCGTCAACTTCGAGAAGTCGAGCACGTCGTTGCCGGCCGTGCCTTGGATCACCTTGCCCAGCACATTGCCCGTGCCGCCGTCCAGCACTTGAATGTTCTTCAAGTTGCTCAGGCCACTCAGCACGTTCAGCACCACCGCTCCATCAACGCCCTGAACCGTGTTGACACCACTGCCGCCGTCGAACTGATCCAGATCGCTGTTCACGGGTCCGTACTGCAGCAAGAAGGTGTCGTCACCGTCGCCCCCGATCAGGGTGTCGCTGCCTTCGCCTCCAGCAAGGATGTCGTTGCTGCTCGTGCCCGTCACCACGTCGTTGCCCGCTCCGGCATTGACGGTGAAGTTCTTCACCGTCAACTTCGAGAAGTCGAGCACGTCGTTGCCGGCCGTGCCTTGGATCACCTTGCCCAGCACATTGCCCGTGCCGCCGTCCAGCACTTGAATGTTCTTCAAGTTGCTCAGGCCACTCAGCACGTTCAGCACCACCGCTCCATCAACGCCCTGAACCGTGTTGACACCACTGCCGCCGTCGAACTGATCCAGATCGCTGTTCACAGGTCCGTACTGCAGCAAGAAGGTGTCGTCACCGTCGCCCCCGATCAGGGTGTCGCTGCCTTCGCCTCCGGCAAGGATGTCGTTGCTGCTCGTGCCCGTCACCACGTCGTTGCCCGCTCCCGCATTGACGGTGAAGTTCTTCACCGTCAGCGTCGAGAAGTCGAGCACATCGTTCCCGGTCGTGCCCTGGATCACCTTGCCCAGCACATTGCCCGTGCCGCCGTCCAGCACTTGAATGTTCTTCAAGTTGCTCAGGCCACTCAGCACGTTCAGCACCACCGCGCCATCAACGCCCTGGACCGTATTGACACCACTGCCGCCGTCGAACTGATCCAGATCGCTGTTCACAGGTCCGTACTGCAGCAAGAAGGTGTCGTCACCGTCGCCGCCGATCAGGGAGTCACTGCCTTCGCCGCCGGCAAGGATGTCGTTGCTGCTCGTGCCCGTCACCACGTCGTTGCCCGCTCCCGCATTGACGGTGAAGTTCTTCACCGTCAGCGTCGAGAAGTCGAGCACATCGTTCCCGGTCGTGCCCTGGATCACCTTGCCCAGCACATTGCCCGTGCCGCCGTCCAGCACTTGAATGTTCTTCAAGTTGCTCAGGCCACTCAGCACGTTCAGCACCACCGCACCGTCAACGCCTTGGACCGTGTTGACACCACTGCCGCCGTCGAACTGATCCAGGTCGCTGTTTGTGGTGCCGTACTGAAGCAAAAAGGTATCGTCGCCGCCGCCGCCGAACAGCAAATCGTTTCCTTCCAAGCCGGAAATCGTGTCGTTGCCGCCAAGCCCGAAGATGACATCGTCCTGCGAGGTACCGGTGAGCACATCGTTACCGTCTGTGCCGCGCAATGCATGGCGGAGGCGTTCCAGGAACTCTGGCGTGATCGAGGATCCGTCCGAGAACATCACGCGCTCCATACGATGAGCGTTCGACGTGAACCAGTCTTTGATGAGCAAGTGGTCAGTCCCGTTGGCTGCACCCGTCACAAGACGAATCTTCAAATCGGAGCCGACCCTTTCGACCAGGAGGTTCTCCAATGTCACGCCATTTTTGAAGGCAAGCGTATCGGCACCAGCAATGCCATTGACGGCGCCGGCAGTTGCGTCATCGGTCCAGACGTCACTGCCATCGCCAAATCCGAAGCGCACGGTATCTGCGCCAGCCGCTGTGCGAATGGAGTCATTGCCAGCTCCACCATCGATGACATTGATGCCCAGACTTGCATTCGAACCCGCTGCAACACTCACCAGAATCGAGTCGTCTCCTGCATCGCCAAAGATGGAGTTGGTCGCCGTGGCATCTACCGTGATGGAGTCCTTTCCTGCACCGCCGCGCAGCTCATTGGTGCCCGCTCCGATATCCGTGATGACATCGTCGCCGTCTCCGCCATCGATCACATCACTGCCACCGGCATCCGTGATGGTGTCGTCGCCAGCCAGGCCCTCGATCACATTCGTCCCGGTCGAGGCGCGGATCACATTGGCCAAGGCATTGCCCCGGCCCTTGCGGGCTCCAGCACCCAGGGTCAAGTTTTCCACCTCGTCAGTGAGGGTGTAGCTGTCCAATCCCGTCACGTTGACGGAGTCCACCCCACCGCCGGCCGTTTCCTGGACCTGGTCACCGCTTGACTCTACAAAGTACTGGTCGTCCCCGGAGCCGCCACGCATGATGTCGCCACCGGCGCCCCCGACCAGCAGGTCGTTGCCATCACCTCCATCAAGGTGATCATTGCCTTCGCCGCCGTCGAGTCGGTCGTCACCCGTGCCACCCTCCAAGCGGTCGCTCCCTTGCCCGCCAGACAGCGTGTCGTTGCCTTCCAGGCCTTGCAACAGGTTGTCACCCGCCGTGCCTACGATGTAGTTGTCGAGCGCGTTACCAACACCTTGGGTGGCTGAGCCTGTCAGCTCCAGCGCTTCAACGTTTGCCGACAGGACGGTCGCCTGCAAGCTGGAAACGATCGTGTCATAGCCCTCGCCAGCGGCTTCAATCACCTGATCGCCAGCATTGTCAACCACATAACGGTCATTGCCCCTGCTACCGATCATCGAGTCGGCACCCGCCTTGCCGTCAAGCACATTGTCCTGATCGTTCCCGGTCAAGACATTTGCCAGCGCATTGCCAGTGGCTGCGGTGGCAGCAATGCCTGCCAAGGTCACGTTTTCAAGGTGGTCGGCCGCAACATAGTCAATCCGGCTGATGACGAGGTCCAGGCCCTCACCCGCCAACTCGGTCGCCACATCCTGTGCGTTGTCCACGTAGTAGGTGTCATCGCCCTGGCCGCCCACCATGGTGTCGGCTCCAGCGCCGCCATCGAGCACATCATTTCCAGCTCCGCCTTGGAGCAGGTTCTTGCCGGTGTTGCCGACAAGCTTGTTGCTGCCAGCGTTGCCGGTTGCGCCGAGGTCTGCGGTCCCAGTCAGCGTGATGTTCTCGACGTTCTCGGCCCGCGCGAGGTCGTAACTGATTGAGGCCAGAACCGTGTCAATACCGGCATTGGCAGCCTCGACCACCTGATCCCCAGCGCTGTCGACTTCATAAGTGTCATCTCCGGCGCCGCCATCCATCTTGTCGTCGCCTGCGCCGCCCAGCAGCAGGTCGTTGCCGGCCCCACCATCCAGGTAGTCGTTGCCCTCCATGCCGCGGAGCTCGTCATCGCCATCTTGGCCCAGCAAGGCGTCCCAACCAGCCTCGCCGAACAGCTTGTCGTCACCGTCATCGCCAGACAAAGCGTCGTTGCCATTGCCGCCGGACATGGAGTCCTGACCCGCGCCGCCGAAAGCAATGTCGTTGCCCCCTTCGAGCATCAAAAGGTCATCGCCCTCCTCGCCGAACACCAAGTCATCGCCGACGCCCGCAAACACCTGGTCGTTGCCAAGGCCCGCCTCGATCACGTCGTTGTCCATGCCCGTAAAAATGACATCGTCGCCAGCCCCAGCCCGAACATGATCGTTGCCGCCGTCGTCGTGGATCACATCATTGCCGTCTCCGGCGATGAACTCATCCGAGCCTGCTGCGCCCAGAATCAAGTCTTTGCCGCTGGTGCCTTCGAATTTCTGGCCGGGCTGGTACTTCGGAATCGCCGTCACATAGCTGGGCCCACCATTTGGCGGCGTCACCACGGTCACGTCACGGTACTTCAGCGTTACGTCGGCCAGGGCATAGGCCCCGCCATCGCCCTTGACAGCTCGCCCTTGGCCCGTGACCGACTGGCCATTGATCACTTGCAGCTTGCCATCCGTGCTCAACTCGATGCGTTGGATGCCCAGGCTGTCCAAGGTCAGCAGTTCACCCGCATCGGTCACCCCGTTGCTGTTGGCATCACGCCAAACGCCGAACTTGCCCCAGTCTTTGTCAGCCGCCGAGAACACACCGTCTTTGTTGGTATCGAAGGCCTTCAGGCCTTCAAGGTCAGACTGGCCGTCGGGTTTGTGCGGAACAAAGGAAAGCTCGTCAAAGTCAGTGATCTTTCCATCACTGTTCTTGTCGAGCACGATGAAGCCGTCTTGCGGGTTGTTCCAAGCGATCTTGCGGCGCCAGCCGTCGCCATTCACATCAAAGAAGACATTGCTGTCATCGATATCGGTGAAGTGAAAACCATCGCCGTTCAAATCAATCGCAATCGGCTTTTTCGAGCCGTTGTGAATATTGGGCTCAGGCGCAGGGCCAAAAACTGGCACATCAAAGCTGAAAGGGATTTCCTTGCCCGACGAGTTCCTCAGCGTACCATGCACCAAGGTCGTCCGCGAGGATTCATAGCGACCGTGCTCGTCTGTGAAATAGTTGTTACCTTTATAGCGTCCATCAGGGCCACGATCTACATAACGACGCCCCGTAAACTGGAAACCATTGCCTGAAAATGAGTCTACCCGCCCACCGTAAGTCTCGTCGGACGACATACTCGTGATCACGTAGGTCGACTGCCCGCTTGGATCGTCGATGTCAGCAACTTCAATATGCCCGTCATTACTGGTTTCCCAACCAATAATTGCGTTCTTGCTTACTGGCTGAGAAAACGACGCCAACTTGACAGTTCGTCCGTCGCTGGTATTTACCACGATGTACTCAGGGTACTCACCATCAGAGTAGCGCTGAGACGCGAGCTCTTGTAGGAAGTAGCTATACGGAATGTCGTACTCGACAAATTCTGTGCCCCAATATTCACTGTCCCGATATGACAGCCTCAAGGGACTCGCAACGGTCTGATATGGTTCGTATTGCGCCAAACCCGCACCCATTGTGATGGTTACGGTTTCATCACCCCTGTAACTCGTGCGAACAACGCTTGGGCCGTAACCATAGATCGGCTTTTGATCCGCAACAAACCTCACCACCGGCGCATCGGCCACCGGAGAGACCTCCAAGGTCGCCCGCCCAGCCGCCGTGCGGCCATCACGAGCTTGCACCGTGTAGCTGAATTCCGCGGTGCCATTGAAGTTGGGCACAAAGCGCAGCTCGAAGTTGTCGCCGTTGCGCTGAATGGACTGCACCCCAGTGCCCGCTGAGAAGGCAGTAATGTTCAGGCCTGACGCCGCATCATTGCCGGCGACACCGCCAAAGCTGTCGTTGCGCAGCAGGTCGGCAAGACTGAAGGAGATCGGATCATCCTCTCGCGCCGAGCTCAGGGCGTCGTTGACCACGCTGAATGCGGGCGGTGGTGCTGCATCGTTCTCATCAATACGCGTCGTGACGCTGGCCGCATTCCCCAGCACAGCCAGACCCGCCACCGCACCCAGCTGCACATTGAAGGTCTCGTTGCCTTCATAGGTGCTGTCATCCAGCACTTGCACCTCAAAGCGCTTGCTGGTTTCGCCCGGCGCAAATGCGAGGTTGAAGCTTCCATCGGTTTGCGGCAGCAGAGAGAAATCACTACCCGCCGTAGCAGTCAGCCCCTGGGCCGAGTAGCTCACTGACACCGGCCCCGCCGACGCAGCAGACAGGGTCACTGTGTAGCCAATCGTGCGCTGGCCCTCGCTGACAGAGGCCGCATCCGCCTGAATGTTCAGCTGAGGCGGAGCCACGTTGTAAATCGTGGCAAGGCCGCTGCGCCATGACGACGATCCCACCTTGGCCCGGAGACTGAAGTTCTCATCAGGCTCATTGGCCAAGTCCGACTGGGCCACCACGCGAACCTCAAAGCTGCTGGCGCCCTTTGGCACCCATACGCTGGACCCGACAGAAGTGAAGGCTCCACCGTTGATGGAGACCAAGATGTCATTCACGAAATCCTGGCCCGCGACGGCGCTGCCGTTCAACAACTCCAAATCAACAGTCGCCCCAGCGTCAGCAGCAACCGCAGTGCTCAGGTTGACCGTGAACCCGACATAGCTGCCCTCCGGGGCCGATCGCGCGCTGACGCTTGCGATGCTGAGCGCTGCGTCCGGCACCGGGGAATCACTGATCAGGGTGCCTGCCGTGCTGCTTCCCCCGGCGGGAAGCGTTGCGCCTGTTGGGCTTTGCAGCAGCAGCTTGAAGCTCTCGTCACCTTCGACGAGTGCATCCTTCAGGATTTCCACCTCGACCTGCTGCGTCGTCTGCCCAGGCGCAAACGTCACCGACGGGGTGCGGATGATGAAGTCCTGGCCCGCCAGAGCCGTGCTGCTCGGATCGGCAGCAACGCCCACAGTCACCGGCGTGCTGCGCGCGTAATCAAGCTTCAGTGTGTAGAAGACTCGGCCACCGGCTGCCTCGGCTGCGGATGCCACATCGCTGGCGAAGTACACATCAGAGGTACCGCGATCTCGAATCACTGCGGTCCCCGAGATGGACTGGTCCGCAGCAGACAAGCTGGCTGTGCGATTCTGGTTGCGAACGGTGTCGTACTCCGTTTGCACCACCACTTGAAAATTCTGTACGCCTTGAGGCACGACCAGGTTCAGGTCACCATAGCCATCGGTGCTCATCGCCGTCCAAGTGCTGCCACCATTGAAAGACACCTTGACCGGTGCAGAAGCCCACAAGCCCTGGTTGCCCCCTTCTGCGCCGGTGCGCAAGCGCAATGGCACGGCCGCACCCGCGGCTGCGCCGACGGGGATGTTCAGCCCCACATTGAAGGTCACCGGGTCGCCTTCGTTGGCATCGGCGCTGGCATAAATACTGCCAACCTTGAGCACCACCGGCGGCGTGTCTTCGCTGATGATGGAAATCGACCTCTGGCTCACGCCCAGGTCCGCGCCAATCGCTGAGGTGATCAAAACCTTGAACGCCTCGGGAGACTCCACCTCGTTGTCGTTGAAGATGGGAATGCGAACCGTCTTGCGGGTCTCACCGGCGGCGAAGATGATCTGCCCCCCGCTCACACCCGCGTAATCCGAGCCAGCCGTCGCGCCAGCGTCGGCAGTCTGCCAGTTCATGGTCACCGAGTTCGGCGCCGCGCTGCTGAGCGTGAACTCGATCGTGGCAAATCCATCTGTCTCACTCACACTCACCGGTGCGTTCACAGAGACCGCAGGTCGAGCGACATCCACATTGCGAATCGTGCCCACAGCCACCGCCGGCACCAGATTGGCCGTGGTGGTGGCCTGCAAAGTCAGGGTTTCTTGCCCCTCTGAGTAGGTGTCCTGAACCGTCGGCACACGCAGCGTGAACAGCGGCACATGGGCAGGCACGCGCACGATGCCGTTCACCACCGGCTCAAAGCTCCGCCCGCCATCGAAAGACACCTGCATCTGCGTTGCGAAATCCTCGCCCGCCGTCGCGCTGCCGGCACTCAGGCCGACTTGCACCGTGGTGATGCCAGCGCTCGGCGTGCTCAGCCGCACGGCAAAGTCCAGAGGACTGCCCTCCACCGCCTCGGCCGCGTCAATGCTGGCCACGCCCGCATACAGGCTCTTGTCATCCACACGCGAGGCATAGATCTTGACCGTGCCGTCGGACAGCTGCACCTTGATGCCTTCCGGCGTCACGCTGCTTCGGTAGCCCTCATCGCTGGCTTCAAGATCCGGGCTCTCCATGGAGTAGATCTGGCCATTGCGAGTGAAGCGGCTGCTCTTGTAGTCCAGCTCGGTGATGCCCAGTTCGGCCAGCTTCTTCAACTCGTTGGAGCTGCTGCGGCCGTCACCGTTCAAGTCCTGCCAGATGCGCAACTCTTCGAACACCGGGTCGCTGGAGTTGATCAGGTTGTCGCCATTGGCATCCACGGCATCGAGCGCACGCAAGCCCTTGGCCGCGTCGATCACGCGCGAATTGCTGAACAGTTCGGCGCCGCCGTCCACCTGCCCGTTCGGGTTACGGTCCAGGAACAGCAAGCCCTCGGTGGAACCCACCCAGCCCACCGATTTGTCAAAACCGCTGTCATCCCAGTTGAACAGCCGGCTGCTGCCCGCACGCGCGGTCACGGTCACCTGCCCGTCGCCATTCAGATCCAGCGCGACCGGGCGGAACTTGCCGCCGCTGATCGGCTTGCCCGCAGCGTCCAGTGGCGCCAGGTAGTTGCGGCGGCCCGCGCGCATCACCTCGGTCAGGCCCGCAAGCGGGTCACCGGCCTGCTGCTGCATCTGGGCGGTGCGCACCTCCCACATGGGCGCAATGGCGTCGCGTGCAATCGCCGAGGTCACCAAGCGCTCCAGCAAGGTGTAGCGCTCCTCTTGCGAGCTGCCCGTGGCATTGAAGGGCTTGAGGTCGTCGTCGTAACGCAAATTGGGCAGCTTGGGCTGGCCCGTCAAGGGGTCGACATCCACCACTGCATAGCCAGGGTCGCCTTGGCGCGCCTCGCGCCAGTACAAGCCCGGCATGCGCTGGGCAATGATGCCCAGCGGCTCTTGCGGGTGGGCCGCCTGCGCTTGCGCGATCAAACCTTCCAGATAGCCTTTGAGGCCACCGTTGTAGTCCGGGTCGGTCGGCGGTTTGCCATTGCCCTCCATCAAGCCCTGCACACGACTGGTCCCCAGGCTTTCACCTTCAACCGTCAAGGCTAGCCTGCCTTGGCTGTCGAACTTGAACTCTGCATGGCCCCAAGCCTCGGGCGGGGATTTGAGGGATTTGGCCAGCTGGTAGACCGCAATGGCCCAGCCCACGCCGGGCACGCCGGCCATGGATGCAATGCTGCCCACGACGCCCACGGGGTCACCATTCTTGATGGACACGATAAGGCTCAACGCTGGCAAAACATTGGCGCCGCTGCCGCCTTTGGCGAAGAAATCCGCAAGGGCGCTGGAGCCATTGAGTGCTTTCGCGGCTTCGCCCACCGCCGCGAGTGTCTGAGCCGCGCTGCTGATCACGGCCAGGCCGTCACCGCTCTTCAGCGCCTGGCTGAGGCTGTAGATACTGAGCGCTGCAGAACCAATGGTTGCAGCATTACTCAGGTTCGGTATGTTTTGGCCATTCAGACGTGTGATGTCATTGGCAAGCTTCAGGCCTGACACCAGCGTCGGCAGAGGTTTGCCGGACTTGATGGCATTGATCAAGGCGGTGGTGTCGTTGATGGCGCCAGCGAAAGTGTCTAAGTAGCTGAGCGTTTCTACAACAGGCCCAATGGGTTTGCCATCCAGATCCGTTGTGAGTATTGACTCCGTGCCGTCAGCCTTCACGACTTTTGTAACTATCTTGTATGAGGACTTCTCAACGTACTTTCTTTCGAGGAGTTGGCTTCCGCCATCAAAGGTTTCACTAACCGTTATACCATTCTGCTCCGGCTGAGTAACGGTTGTCCGAAATACTTTATCGTCAGTATCTCTTGTGATAGTCGTCCGCACACCATCAGATCGAACGGTCGTTGTTAGAGAACTCCCGTCATCGAACTTGGTTCTGTCAGAAACTGACTTCACACGGTTATGCGAATCGGTAACAGTTGTTGTCTGCGTACCATTAGCATTGACGTTGGTGCGAGCCACTTCAAAAAGTCGGCCACTGGAGTCCTGTGTAATTCGCAGCGCCTGACCGGCATTCATTAAGGCTTCATCAATCGAAGACCCATCATCAAAGACTTGTCGGGTATAGGTGCCAGCAGGCCGCCCCTCCTGATCCCTGAGCTGTGTGACCATCCGCCCGTTTAGGTATTCGCCAGCCTGATACGTCGCCTTCAAATCTAGACTTCCATCTAGCCCCGTATTAAACAAGCCAGCAGAATTGCCATTCGCATCTCTGGACTCAATCCATGATGCGTTGACCTTGCGATACAAAGAGCCGGAAGCATCCTCCCAGTAAGCCTTGCCATCAACGAGAATTGCATCGCCGGCACTACCTGCTTCATCGATGCTTTTCAGTGTGCCATTAGAGTCGAAAACAACTGACGCTTTACCCGGCGCTTTGCGAGTCCACTCGCCAGTGCCAGGGTTATAGCTCAGACTTCCCTGATCGGCGCTATTGGTCACCGTATACACGCCCGTCGCCTCATCGCGAGTCAGTGTTCTCAGCGCTCCAGTGGTCAACACCACCTCGCCACGCGCATTCAGCAATTGCTGTTCGGTATGACCATCCCCAAAAGTAGTCGTAACCAGAATGGTAGGATCATTCGGATTCGAAATACTATTGTCAGTGCGCTCGGATTTAACCACTCTTCCTGCTTCACCTAAAGCGGGAGCCGGGATTTCCGTCGTTAGACGCCCCCCACGCTGGCCATATTCACTCCACAGCACCCGACCCTTTTCGTCGACGCCTTCACTATGGAGGGAAGGCAAAACCGAGGTATCAAACTTTCTTTCGGCAGGCACGGCAGAAATTGGGACACCAGAATTCTCAAAAAACTTGGTGTAGCCTTCAAGTAGCTGGGCACCAATCCCTAAATCATACCCACCACCAATATCGCAGTGATTTCCAATGAATTTATAAATTTGCGCTCGTGAATCGGCGCCAAAATCAGCTGCTTTAAACGCATAGCGGAACTCATCCAAAGCTCCTGCCACAGCGATATTTCCGACCACGTTGCCCGGAATCGACAAATCCCGCTCAATGCCACTGAAGACTGGGTCCATCAGCAACATGGCTGAAACAGGCACTTGGCCGGGCTTTATCAGCACGGTCCCATCGGCCGCCACCAAGCCGCGCTCGTTCAGCAATTGGGCGAAAACGATGCTGGTTCCAGCGCCTCGGCTAAAACCAGTGATTGCAACAGATATCTCTCCTCCAGGATTTTCCTTATGCCATTTGCTCGCTTCATCGGAAAATTCTCTGAACGCACGCTCAGCAGATTTAACAACATATGGCGTAGGGTTAAATGACCTAGCAGCAAAGTCTCCATCATCTCCGCCAGTACCTGGCCCCTTGAAATACCCAGACTTGAAGTCACGACCACTTGCTTCATTCGCTTGCTCGAACAGCTGGGCAACATTTGTAGACAATTTATTGCCCGACAGGCCAACATCACTCTTGTTATTATTTGTTCCATCAAACGCGGCAAAATACACAAATTACCCGGGCCTGATGGTCGGATTAACAGCTGCAAGCCGCAAGACCTCAGACTGATTTCGATTAACATCTGCCGCGGTCAGTTTTCCAATTTCGGCCATAAATCCCTCCTATTTTTTTACCGAGTAAATCGCAGTGACTTTATAACTATTATATTTCTGCGGCCCAATTGATGGCTCATCAGCCGACCTCAATTGTCTTTCGACCACATATACATGCAAGGTGGCTTCACCAACCACAAAATAGAGTATCCGACCCGTCATCTCTTGAGGCAGACGCCCTTTCAAACTAACCGTTTCTTCCCATACGCGCCCCGTTTCTAGTGAAATCCACTTTACATAGAGTGTTTCACCCAAAGGCATCCCGCCGTGTGTGCTTGTGGATTGGGAGTAACCCTTTGTCCGCTTGACCCAGTCTGGCATCGAAGTTCCAGTTGTTCCAGACGTTCCATATCGATAGTCCAGTACATGAAATCCGGGGCTATCATCCACTGTATCGAATTTAAATGAATGGTCGACCATCCTGGGCGCTGTTGAGCAACCCGCAAGCAAGGCAAAACAAAAAACCAAGAGGCAAAATAATTTACCAACAGGATGATTGCTCATCTATACCCCCATCTTTTCGCTGTTTTGCTTTGAACGTCTTATGTAATTCACGCCAACCCTCGAGTAACCAAGGCGCCCAGCAAAACAACCAACATCAATACTGGCAGTTTCGCTGTTCACTCCAAAGCAGATTTCAACCACATGCCGGTTTTCCGCCCAGCGCTCAAAGGCCTTGAGCAACCTCACCCCATACCCCCCCATCCTCGCCTCCGGCAATACATCGAAATGCATGATGCTGGCCGTGAGTTGCTCGCTGAAGATGTGTTGCTCCAGCACTCCAATCAGCGCCCCAACAACGCGCTGCTCGGCGCCTTCGGCGACCATGAACACGTATTTGTGCTGGCCTTGGGTGATCAGGGACTCAAAGGCTTTGGCCACACGCTCGGCGTTGTAGTCAAAGTGCTTGAAGCGAGTCAGCGCATGCATGCGCCGGCCGCCTTCAACGAGCTGGGGAATGTCGGCCAAGGTGGCCATGCGGATGGGCATGATGAGAAGGAAAGAAAGAGTTCGAACCTTGTTTTCTTTTTCAGGAGGCCAGCTTGAGCTTGGCCAAGGCGGCAAGGGCTTTGCCGGGCTCGGCCACTTGCAAGCGGCAGCTGTTGTTCCAGACATAGCGCTCACCCTGGGCCTGGCTGCCGGTCTCGATGTCGAGCTGCACATAAAAGGTGCTGCCTGGCGTCAGGTGGATCGCGCCCGGAGCCTCGGCCCTTGAGCGCAGCGGGCTGCAGCGGCGGCCGCCTACAAAGACCCGGCGCGGGCCGCTTGCCAGCGGCACTTCCACCCGTAGATAGCCGCCCGCCGGCAAATCGCCGACCTGCTGGCCATCGACCCAGATGTCGGGTCGCATGGCAAGCCCAAAGACGCCGTGCTCGCGGTAGATGTAGACGAGCGCATGGCTGTCCGGAGGTGGCTCCACAGCCGAGAACCTGGGGCCGGTGGCACATGCGCTCAACAGACTGGCCACGATCAAGAGCCCACCCTGCCGCCAGCCTTTTGGCATGCGCTGGGGCGGGCTCTGCCGGGCAAATGGGGGCTTGTGGCTTGGCATGGTGATGAATAGGCGGCCGGGCTGCTTGGCGACCGCCTCAGCCCTGGGTGCCCGAACTCGGCGCGCCTGGGGTGGCTGGCATCAGTGCGGGGCGGCCGGAAACCGCAGCGCTGGCTGGCGCCCCGGGTCCTGAAGGGTGCGCGCCTCCCGGGGCGGCAGCGGCGGCCACGGCGCGCAACTGGTGGGCGCCGTCCTTGCTGAGGTGCAAGACCTCGTCGATCTTGAGGTTGCGGGGCAGGGCATGGGTGATGAAGAGCATGGTGACCTGACCCTTCAGTCCATTGATGGTGCGGGCGAAGCTCTCGGCCGTCTCGGCATCCAGGGCCGAGGTGGCCTCATCAAAAATCAGCACCTTGGGGCCTTTGAGCAAGGCGCGGGCGATTGCCAGGCGCTGTTTCTGCCCGCCCGACAAACCGACGCCACGCTCGCCCACCTCGGTGTGGTAGCCCTGGGGCAAGGCCTCGATGACCTCGTGGATGCCGGCCATGCGGCAGGCGCTGACCACCTGCTCGAAGCTGGCGCCGGGGTTGCCTGCGGTCAGGTTGGCGAAGATGGGGCCACTGAACAGCGTGGTCTCCTGCGGCACCACGCCAAAGTAGTTGCGCAACTCGTTGGCACTCAAATGCCGGGCATCAACGCCGTCCACGCACAGGCTGCCCGCCGTGGGCTGGTAGAAGCCAAGCATCAGCTTGGCCAGCGTGCTCTTGCCCGTGCCCGAGGGCCCCATGATGGCCATGGCCCGACCGGGCTCCACGACCAGATTGAGGTTCTCGAACAGCATGGGGCGATCGTCCGCGTAGCGGAAAGCCAGGCCCTTGGCTTCGATGCGCCCGGCACCATCGACCTGGCGTTTGGGCACTGTCGAATAGGGCTCAATCGGCGCATTCATCAGGTCGCCCAAACGGTCCACACTGAGCTTGGCCTGCTGGAACTGCGACCACAGCCCCACGATGCGCAGCACCGGCTGGCTGAGCTTGCCTGAGAACATCTGGAACGCGACCAGCATGCCGATGGTGAAGGCATCGTCCTTCATGACCGTGTAGGCGCCCACCATCAGCACCAGCAGGGTCATGGCCTGCTCCAGCGTATTGGCGATCACGTTGTAGGTGTTGCCGATCTGCTGGGTCTGGAAGCCGCTCTGCAAGTAAGTTGCCAGGAAGCCCGCATAGCGCTTGCGCAATTGCGGCTCCATTTGCAAGCTCTTGACGGTCTCAAAGCCGGCGATGTGCTCGGTGATGAAGGCCTGGTTGCGGGCGCTGAGCAAGAACTGCTCGTTCAGCCGGGCCTGGAACACCGGCGCCACCAGGACGCTGGCCAGCGCAATGACCGCAAGAATGCCCAGCACGATGGCGGTCAGCGTCACGCTGTACCAGAACATCACACCCAGGCAAATCAAAAGAAATGGCAGGTCCAGCACCAAGGACACGGCTGCGCCGGCGACAAACTGCCGGATGTTTTCGACCCCGTGCATGCGTGCAGCAACCACGCCCGTGGGGCGGTGCTCAAAATAGCGCAGCGGCAGACACAGCAGGTGCTCCCACACGGCGGCGCCCAGCACGGCGTCCACGCGGTTGCCGGTGTGCAGCACCAGGTACTGGCGCACCCAGGTCAGGATGCTGCCGAACACGGTGAACAAGGCCATCGCAATGCCAATGGCGATCAGCGTGCTCTGGGTGTGGTGCACAACGACCTTGTCGATGATGGCCTGTGTGAACAGCGGTGTCGCGAGCGCAATGATCTGCAGTGCGGCAGAGGCGAAGAGCACATCTCGCCACACGCGCCGGTGTTTGAGCAGTTCAGGCACGAACCACTTGAAACCGAAGCGCTTGTTCACCGACCCTACGGCATCGGGGTCCGTCGCGGCTTCTGCCACGGGCGCGCACAGCCAGGCGCGCCCATCGCTTCGCTCGCAAAACTCAGCGAACGACAGACGCTGGGCTTCGCGGCTGCCGGCCGGGTAAAGCAGGACATGGCCGTCTGCGGCTTCGGTCACGATGCCGAACTGCGGCCCTTCGGCCGACGCCTCCGCGCCAGACACACCGTCGACCGGCTCGGCGGCCAGCTCCGCTCGCCGCAAGCCCACGACCAGCGGAAACACCAGTCGATGAAGCTTGGCGGGTTGCAGCTTGATGGCTTTCAGCCTCAAGCCCAAGGCCTGGGCTGCCAAGACAAGCGCAGATTCGTCACACGGGACCGGGAACTCACGCGCGAGCAGCTCGGCGGAAAAAGGCCGCCCGTGCAAAGCGCACAGCGAACCAATCACCCACAGCAAATCCGCCTGCGGCACTGCCGCAGGTCCACCTCGCTCCTGCATGTCACTCCCTCAGCTCGTTCTACTCTTCGTGTGTCAAATCAAGACACCGGCTTTTACAGCGCTGCGGATTCTAAGCAAGTCGACCCCAAAAAACTGCACTAACCCCGTAAATAGGTGGGGTGAGCATGCAAGTACCGAGGCGACGGCGCACGTCGAGCCAAATGCCGGAGGCGGAAGCAGTGAGTCAAGGTGCTGAAATGGCGTCTGACATCAAACCGCAACAAAGTAGCTGAACGGAACAAACTCAGTACTCCTGCCCAGCAGGTTGGCGTGATGGCTACACGGCGGAAGAGCACTGTGAACGCATGCCCCAACTGGCGCCATTCGATACTCGTCTGCCAAAACCTCATCCCATCACGGCATGCGTGAAGGCAAGAGTGGCATCCAAATGCTGGCGCCCCGCCTATCCTGCACTCAGTTTTTCTACTGTTCTTGGTCTTCAAAGGTGTGGCTAGGCGCTGAAATTCAGGCCCAAATCACCGACGATTCCTAACTTTCCGAGCACGCGGTGAGCCTGATCGCTAGCCAACCGACAGCAACCTGGCGGATGTGGACCGAAACCGGGCCATATCCGGACCGTATCCGGACCAAAACCGGACCGTAAGCGAACCGTATCCGGACCGTATCCGGACCAAAAGCGGACCATATCCGGACCGCATCCGAACCCTTTTGAGCCCAGTGCACGAGTGACGCCCCGGGCGCGACATCAAGTCGGCAGGAACGGGCTCCGGCGGCCCGGCATCGGGCGTGGCGGGTGTCAGCGGTGCCGGTCTGGCCAAAGGCCTGTCCGGCACGGGGGCGCGTTCATGCACCGCATGAAGGCAGTGAAGCCCCCGCCCGCTGGCACGGGAACGGGCCGCCTCTCCCCTGCCCTGCTGCTGCACCAGCAGCATCGTTTCAGCGGGGAGCCAACTCCAAACGATCAGATTGCTCTCTGACGTCCAAGCCATACAGCGCCCCCACCGCACGCGCAAAGCTCGCACTGTCGCCGGTCCTGAACAGGCCACTGACTCGCAGCGCCTTGAGCCTGTCGGCATCGACCATCACGATGGGCTTCGAGCTATAGCGGTTCATCTCGGCCACGGCCTCATTGAGAGTGACATCGTCAAACGAGGCCTCTCCACGTGTCCAGGCCACAGCTCGGTCCAGGCCTGCCCCTTCAACTCGCACCTTGGAGACCCCTGAAGCGGCCATTGCGCCATCAACGCGCACACGCTCCCCAGCAGTCATCACGACCGGACCAGCCCCCGCCGCTGCGGCCACCTGGCCTGACTGCGGCCGCAAGACAACCTGCCCCTCGATCAAGGTCACTTCGAGCGAGGTGCTGACCTCCTGACTGCTCGGCTGCAAGCGCACGAGAAACGCAGTTCCCGTCGCTTTGACCTCAGTCCCACCCGCCGTCACCAGAAAGGGTCGGCTGGTGTCCTTGACCACTTCGAACAGCGCCTCCCCAGCCTCGACTTCAACGAGCCGCTGAGAGGAACTCAGACGTGCCCGAACTTTGGTGGCGGTGTTCAGAGACATGCGACTGCCGTCCTGCAGCATCACCACCCGGTGCTCCCCCACTCCCGTGGCGTACACCTCTCCAGTGCGCCATGACTGCAGCGCCAAAACCAGCAGGGAGGCCAGCACCAGGAAAACCCCTACCAAGGCCCGCTGCATAGGCCTGGTGACCCTCACACTTTGTGGTGGAACCCCTTTTGCACTGCTCAAGGTGTTGGCATACGCACTGAGACTGAGATTCGCAACCTCCTGCCATGTCTCTGTGCACCGCTCGAATGCAAGCCGATGCGAGGGTGACCGGGCCTGCCAAGCCAAGCACTCGCGCACCATAGCTGGCGTGCGGCAGGGGCCATGCAAACGGGCGATCCACACAGCAGCTTCGGCAGCGATGTCAGGCGACACCAACGGCGGAGCCTGATGCTCGGCTTCTGCAGCCCGCTCATCTCGCCCACTGTACAAACGCGCCGCCCCGCCCGGCTCCGCCTCAAACTCAGTGACCACTACCAACCTTCCATCCAGCTTGCCAGCTGCAGGGTAGCCTTGGCGACATGCTTCTCCACGGTGCTGATGCTCAGGCCTTGATTCTGGGCAATCTTTTGGTAAGTCAAACCATCGATCCGGTGTGACAGAAAAATGTCCCGGGTCTTATCAGTCAAGCGCCCTAACCCAAGGCTTAAACGCGCCATGCGCTCCCGAGCCAGCACGATCGCCTCAGTGCCAGGAGCGGTGTCAAGCAGGACCACCTCATCCACCATCAGTTGTTCGCCATGACTAACGCTGGCTCGGTGGGCATCAATGGACAGGTTCAACGCAGTCCGCATCAAGAAGGCTTCCGGTGCATCCACCACCCGCTCGCGCTCGTAGCAAGCCAGGCGCACCCAGGCCTCTTGCACGAGGTCATCCGCGTCGTCGCCCGATCGCCCACGGCGAATCAGTGCAGCGCGGACGCGTTTGAAGGCAGTATGAAAACTTGAATTCACAGCGGTGTGCCCCGTCTCTTCTGTATTGCTATGGAGTCCATAGAGCTGGACCTGAAAACCACTGAGCGATTCATGCACCCGAACGCAACATGCGCGTCACCACCTTGCGGTTGAGTGACTACGTCTCTCGGTAGGCGCCTGCTCGCGATCAATCGCCACAGTCCGTGCGGTTTGAACATCACAGGCCACCGCTAGCTACGCAGCATTTGGCCCCACAAGTACTCATGACCCGCCTGATATTCCAACCATAGTTGGAGGACAAAATAATAGCAAATCAGCCCAATCTCTCCAACGATAGTTGGAGATTTCCTTGGAATTGGCGATCATTTTTGGGCGAGTCTTGCGAGACCTCCGCAAACAAGCCGGACTGACCCAGGAGCAACTCGGCTTTGAAGCGGAACTAGAACGGAACTACATAAGCATGCTCGAGAGAGGCGAGAGGCAGCCGACCTTGACGACTTTGATGAAGCTAGCCAAGCCCCTGCGCCGCAGGGCCTCCCAGATCGTTGTGCTGGTCGAGGCAGAGGCGGCGAAATCGAAAGCCGATTCGCCTACTACCCCGAATGCCTAAGAGACGGTCCGCTTGATTGCCATGACGATCAGCTACGGGCATGTCGGCATCTGCGGTTTGAACTCCAGCAAGGAAGTTCTCCATCGGTTTGAAGCGCCTAAAGAAAAAGCGGCTTGAACCAACGTTGTCTGCTTTGCTCCGCCGCCCATCCTGCACGTTTCACGTGAGGGTTGTTGTCTTCTCCTCAATGCTGTCGTTCGCTTTCAGCCGCGCAGCAAACGACTCTCGACTAAAAGAAGTCGCTCGGCCCATGGCGTCAGTGGTCTCTCGTCGATGCTCGACACAGGACTGCATCCAACCCTTCGCCATAGTCCCGCCCGCTTGCAACCACCACCCCATATGCGACGATCGGTCGTCAATCTTCGGTGGCTGCAATTCGCCCAATGCGGAGGCCCACTGAACTTCAGCAATAGGCTGATCTGAGACATTGGCATGGCGATGTCGGAGCGGCAGCATCCACAAAAACCGGTCACTGCGCGCTTCTGGCCCCACCCGGCGGCTCGCCCTCGGAATCGGTCAATCGCCCTTCAGCGCAAGGGTTCTGCCGGCGCGAACCTAGTTCTGTCTCCGCAAAGCTGGCGCTTGGGGAGCGGCTGCGAAGTGAGGTGCCCAGCAACGGCGTGCGCGACCCCATGCATGGCGCCACTGGCGACCGCCTGTTGCTGCGGCACCAGGGATGCGACCGACTCGTCTGCCTAGTCCACCTCAATCGCAAACTGTAGGTCCTCCCAGAACTGCTTCTTCCAATTGACCTTGACGACAATGCCTTCCCGGGCCTCGATCGAGAAGTTGTCCGAACCGTCATAGTTTGGCCGCTGCACGATGGCCAGCTGTCGGATGCTCCCGTTGCTTCTCCTGGTAAGAAAGCAATGGCAGGTCCAGGGCGTCTGCTGCACCACCATTGCCGGCGTCGGCCGGAACGATGGGTCGGTGCGTCCGTATATCGGACTGATTGAGTGGACTTGTAGGTCTCCCGCGACAAACGTCGTTCCCTCTTTCCAGACAAGCTTCTGGCTTCTAAAGACCAGGACGTCATCGAAGTAGTTCGTCGTAATGATGTGACTCGGCCTGGAAAAGCCGTTCGCGTCAGGGTCCTTGCCCTCCCACAGCACGTAGGTGACGCCGAGGTCCTTGGTGAACCGCTCGCCGTTGAACACTGCAACCTCATACAGACCGCCGAAGTACTGGAGCAGCTGAGCGTCATGCGCCTCTTCCATGCGGAGGTGAACCCCAGCGATTTGCAGGCCCAGCTCATAGGCCTTCTCGGCCGGGTGCACTGCAGAATCGTCCTGGCGCAGTCTCGTTCTGCGGCTGGTACTGAGGAATTTCGCGATGGTATTCGCGCCGGAGCCGGCTAGCGTCACGGGTGTTCCGTCGAGCATGGTGGCCTCGCAGCTGGGGTCAAACGCAAAGCGCTCGAAGCCCGCGTCCGTGCGAAGCAGGCCGAGTAGGCTGGTGCCCAGGTTGCGCGTGTCGACATTCATGTTGTCGAGGAAGTGCCGGATGCTAGCTGGCGTCAGCCGCTCCGACGACGCCAGACTGCGCAGGTCGTGGATCGCCATCCGGGCGCCGAGCTGGCTGCCCGCCCAGCCGACGACGCACTCGTCGGACACGATGACCAGCTTCTGCGCGAGGCCGGTGATTGACCAACCGGAGCCTTCGGGGAAGAAATTGGTTACGTCTCCAATCGACGGGATACCAATCTTTCGATCCGTCCGCTCCGGGCCGGACACCAGCATGTCGCCGAAGGCCATCGGATGATCAGGGAAGCCAAAGGTCGCGATGACGGTCATGGCGGCGAGGTCACTTCTTGATGAACACGCACTCGTAGTTCACCACCGGGGTCGACTTCCCGCCGTTACCCTGGATGCCGGCCTGCATACGAGCTTGACCGACTACCGAGATCGCGCGGCTCGCGATGGTTTGAGCGGCAGCTTCGCAAATTGCCTTGGAGCTGAAACCACCCAGAGTAGACAGCGACACGTCGCGGACTTCACCAGGCGTACCGCTGGTGATGTTTATCGCCAAGACTAGAACCCACTCACCCATTCCAGCCTCCCGGTTTGTGTTGTTGACAGCGATTCTGCCCGGCCCAAGCTTGTATCTCTGGCCAGCGTGTCTCCGCATTGACTGCACGCAAACATTTCGTTACTGTGTCTACAGGGATAGGATAAAAAACAATGGCAATCGCTCAATCAGAACTGATGCGGGCCGGTCAACGGCGGCCGCTTCTCAAATCGCAAGTTCGTGCCGCCTTGCAAAAGACGGCCTTTCTGTGCCACAGCCACCGTGACGACAAGCTCGCTGAGGGGTTGCAAGCATTGCTCGCAGAACAGGGTGTCGAGCTCTACATCGACTGGAAGGACGCGTCGATGCCGTCCGAGCCCAATCGAGAAACGGCGTCACGCATCCAGCACCGCATCAAGACATGCGACTGGTTCCTGTTTCTGGCCACCGCCAACTCCATGGCCTCGCGCTGGTGCCCCTGGGAGTTGGGCTATGCCGATGGCCAAAAGCAGCAGGACCGTATCGCCATCGTCCAGACATCCGATTCAACGACAACACATGGCAACGAGTACATGCAGCTATACCGCCGTGTCGACACGTCCAGCGCCGGTGAACTGCTCTGGGTGCCGGCGGGCAGCCACCACGGGCAGTTCGTGCGCACCGTGCCGTTCCTGTGAGGGTGCGGTCCATGGCGCTCTATCAATGCCTGCTACTGGGTTCACCGACCGACCCACAGACATCTGCCTTCTCGGCGACGTTTGACGAATGCCTCGGCTTGTTTGGCTTGCTGCGCGGCCGCGACTACACGATCGACCGCGGCATCAACGCCGACTTCAGCGATACGACAGCCACAGTGGCCGTCTTCTTCGGTGCCGACGGCGCTGAGTACCCTGAAGCGGCCCGGCTGACCAAGTTGGGTGTGCCCGTGGTGCCCATCGTCAGCGCGGCCGCCCGCGTCAGCGCCGAGTTGCCAGCGGAGTTGTGCAAAATCAATGCGATGTTCCATGACCCCGCTGATGCAGGCCTAAGTCGGGTCGTCACGGCTGCATTGCAGTGTCTAGGATTGCTGCCAGCCCAGCGGCGTGTCTTCGTCAGCTATCGCCGTGAGGAGTCGGCCGACGTCGCCCTGCAGCTCTACGAGGCGCTATCTGCGCGTCATTTCGATGTATTCCTGGACACGCACTCAGTCTCCGTGGCCGCCGACTTCCAAGCTGCACTCTGGCATCGGTTGTGCGATTCTGATGTGCTGGTCATGCTCGACACCCCGGGCTACTTCACCAGCCGGTGGACCACAGCCGAGTGGGGGCGGGCTATCGCCAAGCACATCTCCATGCTTCAGTTGGTTTGGCCTGGCCATACGCCTGTGCGCGAGTCACACCTGGCCACGTGCAAAAAGTTGACCGAAGCCGACTTCAATGGCGCACGTCTCGCGTCAGGGGTGGTAGCGGATGTCGCACTCGAGCTCGAGCGTGTGCGAAGCGTCAGCGTGGCGCTGCGGCACTCCAACATGGTCGGTACGCTGCGAACCGCCATCCAGGACTTGGGCGGCAGCGTCGAAGGCGTAGGCCAGAAGCGCTCCGTCATCCTGAAGCTGCCCTCTGGCAACTCACTTGTGGCCTACCCGGTCGTTGGCGTGCCGACGTCGGTCGATGTCCACGACTGCATTGACCTGAGCGACTCGCGCGCTGCGGCTGTGGTCTACGACCATCTCGGTATCAGCGAGGAATGGCGGCGCCACCTGGACTGGCTCGCTTCCCGTGTTGGTGCGGTCAAATGGCTGCGAAGCCGAGAGGTGGATTGGCAGTTGGCCGACATCGAGCAGTAGCCGTGGGCGCGATCTTTTTATCAGCTAGCGTGCCGACGCGCGAGCCGTACAGCTCGGACTGTCGGCCACAGGAGATCCAGGCAGCCGTCAACGCGCTGGCGCAGGTAGTGCTGGGTCGCAAGAAGTTGGTTTGGGGCGGCCACCCGGCGATCACGCCGTTGTTGTGGTGTGCTGCCCAGGCCGTTGGCGTCGAGTACACAGTGGCGGTCGAACTCTTTCAGTCGCGGCTGTTCCAGAAGGTGCTGCCCGCCGAGAACAGGCACTTTGCCAATGTGACGCTGGTTGACGCTGTCGGCGAGGACGTGGAAGCGAGCTTGCTGGAGATGCGCAAGGCCATGTTCATGTCCACCGACTTTGAGGCGGCGGTTTTCATCGGCGGCATGCACGGCATCCTGGATGAGCACAAGCTGTTCAGGCAGTACTGGCCCAACGCCACCTGCATCCCTATCGCTCAGACCGGTGGCGCGACCGTGCAGCTGGCCGCAGATCTCAACTATCAGGTCCCTGATGATCTGGCGCCACTGGACTTCGTCGCGCTGCTGTACGGCGGGCTGGGCATTCGTCCTAGCCAAAAGCGAGAAGCGCACGTAAACCAAGGAGGAGACGATGGCACGAGTTCCGGTGTTCTATAGCTTTCACTTCGACAACGACGTCATGCGGGTCCAACAGATCCGGCAAATGGGCATGATCGACGGCGACGAGCCCGTATCTCCGAACGACTGGGAGACGGTCAAGCGTCGCGGCTCTGCGGCGGTCGAGCGCTGGATCGATGACAACATGAAATACAAGCGCTGCGTGGTCGTGCTGATAGGCACCGAGACTCACACGCGGCCTTGGATTCAGCATGAGATCCGCAAGGCCTGGACGGACAACCGCGGCCTGCTGGGAATCCACATCCACAACCTGAACTGTCCTCGGCAGGGCACCTGCTCCAAGGGCACGAACCCGTTCGACCAGTTCACTTTTCGTGACGGCAATAACAACATCGTGCGGCCGCCGGTCTACGACCCGCCCGCCTACGGCACCTACAACCATATCAAGGACCACTTGGCGGCCTGGGTCGATGACGCCGTAGCTCGCCGCAGGTAGGCCCATCAAGCCCGGCACGCTATGTCCGACATCTCCAACAAGCACAAGCATCTCGAGTTCATCCAGGCGTCAATCGGCCGGATGTCGGGCAACCTGTTTTTGCTCAAAGGCTGGAGCATCACCCTGATCGCTGCGCTGTTCGCGCTGGCCGCCAAGGACACCAACAAGGCCTACATCGTGGTGGCCTATTTCCCGCTGTTCATCTTCTGGTTCTTGGACGGCTACTTCCTCTCGATGGAGAGGCGCTTCCGGTCGCTGTACGAGCACGTGCGGCAACTCAAGGAGGATGAGATCGACTTCTCGATGAATACCGAGCCGTACAAGAACGACCCACGAAATCAATGGATCTCGGCATTGTTTTCCCGAACCTTGTTCCCGTACTACGTTACTTTGGCCCTCCTGATGATCCTGCTGTCGTTCTTCTTGCGCTAGGTGACGGATCTTTATCGAGGGCCTTGGTCGCTGGGCGACCCTCAAGTCGGTTCGAGAGGGGACCCTCAGTTGGAAAAGCTGCACCCATTCCTAGAAGAATTTTTCGTCCAGAGGAGAGTCAGATGGCACGACGTACGTTTTTCAGTTTTCACCACGGCCGCGACAACTGGCGGGTTGGCCAGGTGCGCAACAGCTGGGTCGTTGGCAAGGATCGCGAGGCCGCGGGCTTCTGGGACGCCGCGGAATGGGAAAAGGTGAAGCTGCAGACTCCGGACAAAATCCGGAAGTGGATCGACGAACAGCTCGTCGGATCTTCGGTCACCGTGGTCCTCATCGGCAACGAGACCTCCACTCGGCCGTATGTGAAGTACGAGATCGAGCAGAGCGTCGCGCGGGGCAACGGCTTGCTGGGGGTCTATATCCACAACATGAAAGACGCGGAAAGCAAGACCGACACAAAGGGCTCCAATCCGCTTCCCGCTGGCTATGAGACCTACGACTGGGTCAATGACGATGGCCGGAACAACATCGGGGCATGGATTGAAGCCGCTGCGAAGGCCGCGGGGCGTTGATCTGATCGGTGATGGGGCGCTGCAAGGGCAAGAACCAGAGAGATCAGCGCTGCTTGCGGCCAGCTTCGGCCAATAGCAGCTACTGCGCATCACATGCTTCTCAAGGCGTAAGCAAGGACGCCTGGACCTACGGCATAGGCGCTGCCCTGGGCCACATGGTGGCGCCCGGCGTCGGTGGCGCCATTGCCGGCGCCGCTGCCAGCAAGTTCTTCTCTTGGCTCGCCGAATCAGATGGAACGCGACCACCCCGCGTTTTTGTCAGTTTCGACTTCGACAACGATCAGCAGCTCAAGCATCTGCTGATCGGCCAGACCAAGCGAAAGAACCTGCCGTTCTCGGTGGTCGACGGTTCCTTGAAAGAGGCTGCTCCAGAGCCGCGTTGGAAGGAAGCGGCGCTGAAGGAGATCCATCAATGCGACGTGGTCGTCGTCTTGCTTGGGCGTTATACGCATAGGGCGCCTGGCGTGCTGGCCGAGGTGGCGATGGCTCGGGCGGAAGGCAAGCCCATCGTGCAGCTCATCGGAAGCCGAGCGAGTGGCTACACCCGAGTGAAGGGTGGCGGCCGGGTCTTGGCCTGGACGCAGGGCAACCTCACGAGACTCTTCGGCGATTGCTAAAGTTCGCAAGGCCGGTTGTGACTTAAATGCACGGACGGCTCGTCCCAGCCAAAACCGGTCCTTCAAGACTCCGGCCAGCCTGCGTCCGATGTCTGCAGTGGGCTCATCTCCGGACGCAAGCCACTCGGCACCGACCGACCGCAACCACTGCGTAGCGGTAGCTGATGCCCAGTTACACGGCTCCGCGCAGAACGCAGCCAAATGCCATCGCCAGAAAAAATGCTGATGCCGCGAGGCTAAAAACTTCCAGCAAAAGCCCCCAACAGCCAACCGCCGGTTTACCCATTGGTTTACCCATTGAGCGGAACCGCTGCCGGAAAAGAAAAACGGGTTAGCCGCTTTCGCTGCTAACCCGTTGATTTACTTCAATAAAATGGTCGGAACGGTGGGATTCGAACTCACGACCCCTTGCACCCCATCAACAGATCGAGTTGAGCCACCCGCGCTCAGGCCGCGCCATTACTCCGCAGCGGCAACACATCCGCACCTTTGCGGATCTTGTCGAGATAGTTCGCCCATGACTGCATCATCTTCCTACGTTGATCAAGGAATTGAGTGCGGTTGTATGCCCGCCCTAGAGAATCAGATACCGCGTGCGCGAGTTGAGCCTCGATGATCTCAGCGGCGACATTGAGTCGCTCGGCGATCATCGTCCGCGCCGTGGCCCTGAAGCCATGCGCCGTCATCTCATCGTTGCCGTAGCCCAGCCTGCGCAGAGCACTGCGCACCGTGTTGTCACTCATGCATCGCTGCCGCGTCGTCAGCGCCGGAAACACAAACCGGCCTGTACCCGTGATCTGATGCAGTTCCCGTAGGATTCGCAGCGACTGCGACGCCAAGGGAACGATGTGAGGCGGCCCGGCCGCCTTGTCTGCCTTGCTGCGCTTCATCGTCACCGCTGGCACCGTCAAAGTTGCACCTTCAAAGTCGATCCACGCCCACTCCATGTGTCGCATCTCACCAGGGCGCAACAAGAGCAAAGGCGATAAAAGCAAGGCAGCTCGGGTGACGGGCTGCCCGGTGTAAGCGTCGATGTCGCGCATCAGCTTTCCGACCAACTTCGGCTCCGTGATCGCTGCATGGTGGCTGACCTGAACCGGTTTCAGCGCATCCTGAAGGTCGGCCGCCGGGTTTCGTCGGCACACCCCCGTCGCGATTCCATACCGAAAGACTTGGCCGCAAGCATGCTTGATCCGGTGCGCTGTCTCGATCGCACCGCGCGCCTCAACCCGCCGCAGGCACTGAAGGAGTTCCGGTGGCTCAATCTCCCCTATTGGGCGCCTGCCGATCCACGGAAAGGCATCCTGCTCAAGCCGAATCTGAGTGCGCTTGGCATGCCCCTCACTGACCTTAGCCTGGTGAACCGTATCCAGCCATTCGCGGGCGACGGCCTCGAACGATCCGATTGCAGGCAAACCGGCTTCGCCACGCAACTCCGCATCGCGCTGACGCGAGGCCTCGACCTTGGCCTCCGTCCGCGCCTCACTGGGGTCCACGCCCTGCGCCACCAGGCGCCGCGCTTCGTCAGCCTTCTGCCGAGCCAGCGCCAAGCCGGTATCCGGATACGTGCCCAGGCTCAGCGTCTTGCGACGTCCCTGGAAGCTGTAGTCCAGGCGCCAGCCATGCGAGCCGCCGCGAACAAAAAGAAGCAGATACAGGCTGTCACCATCGCCCAGACGCTTGCGGGGATCACCCGGCTTGATGGTCCGGATCGACAGATCAGAGGGGATCAGGTTGCGAGCCATACAGTAACTCCTGACGCACATCGCGTGCTTTTTTCAGGTTACTGTAAAAGTTACTGTATTACCAATCGGAAGTTGAGGGACATCACGAGATGCCTTGGGCAAAAGAAAAAGGCCTAAGTGCTTGATTCACTTAGGCCTTTTGGATTTTTCGGGCCCGTCTTGGACGTCCTGAAATCATTAAATGGTGGAGCCGGGGGGAATTGAACCCCCGTCCGCAAGCCATCACCGGGCAGTTCTACATGCGTAGCCGTCTGATTTGAATCTCACGGTCAGTTCGCGCAGCGGCACGCTAACTTTCCCGCCAGTCACTAAATCTTGTTGCCTGCCGAGTGACCCGGCGGACAACCAGCCAATGTGAATGACTTCTCAGCTTTCAACCTTGCGGCTTGAGCCCGGCCCATTGGCCAACCGTTGAGAAGCTCACGCGCAATTAAGCGGCGAGTGCGAACGTAGAGTCGTTTGCAGTTACTTTGTTTCCAGTGGTTTTACGAGCGGACTGGTGCTCGGCATGCCCTACTCCGGATCCGCACCCACGTCGAAACCTGGTCGGCCCCAGAGCCTTGTATTTTAGGCCAGGCCAAGCACTTGCAAGAGCTCGATCGGCGAATTTAGAACAATATCTGCATTCCAGGCCTCGACCGGCTCGCCCTGACCGAGATAGCCCCAGGCTGCAGCCACCGTACGCATGCCTGCAGCGCGACCCGCCACGATGTCTCGCTCGTCGTCGCCCACATAGATACAAGCATGGGCGGCAATGCCACCGCGCCGCGCCGCTTCGAGCAAGGGCGCAGGGTGAGGCTTGGCATGAGGCGTACTGTCTCCACCCACCACCGCCAGTGCGCGATGCTTCAAGCCCAGAGCTTCGGTCAAAGGCAGCGCGAATCGCTCGGCCTTGTTGGTCACCACACCCCAGGCGAAACCGGCCGCCGACAGGCTTTGCAGCAGCTCATTCACCTGATCAAACAAGGCAGTTTCCTGCGTCAGCCGTGCCTGATATCGATCCAGAAACTCAACCTTCAGCGCTTCAAAATCAGCATCTTGCGGCGAAACACTCAAGCCCACCGCCAACATGCCTCGAGCGCCAGCCCCCACCATGGGCCGCAAAGCCGTCAATGGCAGGGGTGCCATGTGCCGAGCCAGACGCATTTCATTGAGCGCCCCAGCAAGATCTGGCGCACTGTCGACCAAAGTGCCATCGAGATCAAACAAGACCGCCTTCGCCCCCAGCCAAGGAAGGTCCGAACGACGATTGACCATGCAGGCACTCATGAAGACTTGCGGCAAGCCAACATGTAATTGACGCTGGTGTCCGCGCTCAGGCTGTATCGCTGATTGAGCGGGTTGTAACCCAGGCCACGGCTTGCCTGAAGGTCCAATCCCGCATCACGACAAAACTGCGCCAACTCCGAGGGCCGCAAAAAGCGTGCGTACTCGTGCGTGCCGGCAGGAAGCATCTTGAGGACGTACTCCGCCCCAACAATGGCCTGGACAAAAGACTTGGCATTGCGATTCAGTGTGGACAAGAACACCCAGCCGCCTGGCTTGACCAGATCCGCACAAGCCTGAACCACGGAGGCTGGATCGGGCACATGCTCCAGCATTTCCATGCACGTCACCACATCGAAACTGGCCGGTCGCTCCAGGGCCAGCGCCTCGACCGCAATCTCGCGATAGTCAACGCCTTCGGTTCCAGCCTCCATCGCGTGCAACTGTGCCACTTTGAGGGCTTTGGTGGCCAGATCGATACCGAGCGCCTTGGCACCCCGGCGAGCCATGGAATCGGTCAAGATACCGCCGCCGCAACCGACATCCAGCACCTGTTTGCCAGCCAAGGGGCTATAGGACGAAATCCAATCCAATCGCAGCGGGTTGATCTGGTGAAGCGGCTTGAATTCACTTTCGGTATCCCACCAGTGATGGGCTAGGTCACCAAACTTGGCAAGCTCTTGAGGGTCGGCATTGATCATGACGCAGATGGTAGCAACAAAGAACCACCGGCAGCTTGACGGGCACAAACCAAGCCGGCATAAAAAAACCCCGCATGAGCCGTAGCGCTGCGGGGTTGATTTGAGGGGCGCAAAGAGCGCCCATCTCAGAACTTACTTGTTGCGGGTACCGACGACTTCGATTTCCACACGGCGGTTCTTGGAACGGCCTTCAGCAGTCTTGTTGTCAGCCACAGGCGACTTCTCGCCCTTGCCTTCGGTGTAGACGCGGTTCTTTTCAGCGCCCTTGCCCACCAGATAAGCCTTGACGGCTTCTGCACGAGCCACCGACAGCTTCTGGTTGTAAGCATCCGAACCCACCGAGTCGGTGTGACCGACAGCGATGATGACTTCCAGGTTCACTCCGCTGGTCTTGCCGTACAGATCATCCAACTTGGCCTTGGCTTCGGGCTTCAGGACAGCCTTGTCGAAGTCGAAGAATGCGTCAGCTGCGTAAGTGACCTTTTCGCTGACCGGCTTCGGCGGCACGACGACAGGCTTCGGTGCCGGGGGAGCAACCACCGGAGCAGCCGGCGCAGGTGTGGGAGCCGGTTCAGCCTTTGGAGCAGGCTTCAATGCACCATCGCAATCCTTGGCGGCAGTTGCCGGGGTCCAGTTGGCATCGCGCCAGCAGTGTTCATTGCTACCGTTCTTCCAAACGGTGCCATCGGTGGCGCGCCAGTTGTCGACGGTCTGCGCCATTGCGCCAGACGCAGCCAAAGCGGCGACGGCGAAGAGCGATGCCACGCGGTTCAATTTCTTCATGAATTCTCCTCTCAAGGAATGCCGCAGTTGCACTGCGAGTGCCCAGTACTTGAACAAAAACCTCAAAGATACCCTGATACGGGTTTCTCCTAGGGACTCATCGATTGTGCCATAGGGCACCGATAGCTTCGTATTGTGGCGGGCTCCTATGCTGTGTCAGTGACGAATGTTGCAAAGCTGCGACATCGCCCATGCCTTTAGAATCCATCGCTTCTGTCCTCAACGATGCAGGCCCATCTGATGGGTGAGCCAAGCACAAGCGCATGACCCAGTTCGCCAAGGAAACACTGCCGATCAGCCTCGAAGAGGAGATGCGGCGCTCATACCTCGACTACGCCATGAGCGTGATCGTCGGCCGCGCTCTGCCCGACGCTCGTGACGGTTTGAAGCCCGTGCATCGACGCGTCTTGTTCGCGATGCACGAACTCAACAACGACTGGAACCGGCCGTACAAGAAATCGGCCCGTATCGTTGGCGACGTGATTGGTAAATACCACCCGCACGGCGATACCGCGGTGTACGACACCATCGTTCGCTTGGCGCAAGATTTTTCCATGCGCCATATGCTGGTTGATGGCCAGGGCAATTTCGGCTCGGTGGACGGCGACAACGCCGCGGCCATGCGATACACCGAAATTCGCCTGGACAAAATCGCCCACGAAATGCTGGCCGATATTGACAAGGAAACTGTCGATTTCGGGCCCAACTACGACGGCTCGGAAAAAGAACCTCTGGTTCTGCCCAACCGCATTCCGAATCTGCTGGTCAACGGCTCCACCGGCATTGCCGTGGGCATGGCTACCAATATTCCGCCGCACAACCTCAACGAGGTGGTGGATGCCTGCCTGCACACGCTGAAGAACCCGGACACCAGCATCGATGAGCTGATGGAAATCATCCCGGCACCGGATTTTCCGACCGCCGGCATCATCTACGGCCTGTCCGGCGCACGCGATGGCTACCGCACCGGCCGCGGCAAGGTGGTGATGCGCGCCAAGGTCCATTTCGAGGACATCGACCGCGGCAACCGCCAGTCCATCATCGTTGACGAGATTCCGTATCAAGTTAACAAGAAGACGCTGCTGGAGCGCATTGCCGAGCTGGTGCACGAGAAGAAGATCGAAGGCATCAGCCACATCCAGGACGAGAGCGACAAGTCCGGCATGCGGGTGGTGATCGAGCTCAAGCGCGGCGAAGTGCCCGAGGTGGTGCTGAACAATCTGTACAAGCAGACCCAGCTGCAAGACACCTTCGGCATGAATATGGTGGCGCTGATCGATGGTCAGCCCAAGCTGTGCAACCTGAAAGACCTGATCGTCGTCTTCCTGGAGCACCGCCGCGAGGTGGTGACACGCCGCACCGTCTATGGACTGCGCAAGGCACGCGAACGCGGTCATGTGCTCGAAGGTCTGGCCGTAGCCTTGGCCAATATCGATGAATTCATCGAGACCATCAAGACCTCACCCACCCCGCCCGTGGCCAAGGCCGCGCTGATGGCCAAGAGCTGGGACTCGTCCCTGGTGCGCGAGATGTTGTCGCGCGCTGAAGGTGATACGCCCGGTGGCCGCAATGCCTTCCGTCCGGACGGTCTGCCCGCCATGTTCGGCATGCAAGAGGACGGTCTCTACCGGCTGTCGGAAGACCAGGCCGGCGAAATTTTGCAAATGCGTCTGCAGCGCCTGACCGGGCTGGAGCAAGACAAGATCGTCGGCGAGTACAAGGAAGTGATGGCCCAGATCGCTGATCTGCTGGACATCCTGGCCAAGCCGGCTCGCGTCACCGCCATCATCAGCGAAGAGCTGGTGCAGGTTCGTCAGGAGTTCGGCCAGACCAAGCTCGGCGCCCGTCGCAGCGCCATCGAGCACAACGCACAGGAACTGGGCACGGAAGACCTGATCACGCCCACCGATATGGTCGTGACCTTGTCCCACACGGGCTATATCAAGAGCCAGGCCTTGAGCGAGTACCGGGCGCAAAAGCGCGGCGGTCGCGGCAAGCAGGCGACTCAGACCAAGGAAGACGATTGGGTCGATCAGCTTTTCATCGCCAACACCCATGACTGGATCCTGTGCTTCAGTAACCGAGGCCGTGTCTACTGGCTGAAGGTCTGGGAAGTGCCGCAGGGCTCGCGCAATTCGCGTGGCAAGCCCATCGTCAATATGTTCCCCTTGCAGCAAGACGAGAAAGTCACCGTCGTGCTGCCGCTGACCGGTGATTTCCGAACCTTCCCGGAAGGCCACTTCATCTTCATGGCCACCGCCCTGGGCACGGTCAAAAAGACCTCGCTGGAAGACTTCTCCAATCCGCGCAAGGCCGGCATCATCGCCATCGCACTCGACGAGGGCGACCACCTGATCGGCGCCGCGCTGACCGACGGCAAGCACGACGTGATGCTGTTCAGCGACGGCGGCAAGGCCGTGCGTTTCGACGAAGACGATGTGCGCTCGCTGGGCCGCACCGCACGCGGTGTGCGCGGCATGATGCTGGAACCCGAGCAGCGCCTGATCGCCATGCTGGTGGCCGAGGACGAATCGCAAAGCGTGCTCACCGCCACCGAGAACGGCTACGGCAAGCGCACCAACATCCTTGAATACACCCGCCACGGCCGCGGCACCAAGGGCATGATCGCGATCCAACAGAGCGAGCGCAACGGTCGTGTCGTTGCCGCCACCCTGGTCCGCCCGGACGACGAAATCATGCTGATCACCGACCGCGGAGTGCTCGTACGCACCCGCGTCTCGGAGATCCGTGAACTGGGCCGCGCCACCCAAGGCGTGACCCTGATTGCCCTGGACGACGGCAGCAAGCTCTCCGGTTTGCAGCGCATCGTGGAAAACGATGCAGTTGACAACAGCAACGCCGACGCCAGCTCCAACCCCGAAGACGGCGAATCCACCGGCGCCGACGACGCCGCCGCCAGCGACGACACCACCAAGGAATAAGCTTGAACTCCAAGTCCATCAAGGCCCTGAAGGCCATCCAGGCCGTGGCTGCTGCAGCCACTCTGCTCGTCGCCGCCAGCGTGAGCCATGCGCAAGCCACACCCGCGGCTGCTTCGTCGCCCGCCAAGAAAGAACTGATCGCCAAGCTGCTGCAGGTGCAGCAGCCCGGCATCGAGAACCTGTCGCGCGCCGTGCTCCAAGGCCCGCTGGGCAATCTGATGCAAGGCGCCAGTGCCGCCCTGCAGCAACTACCGCCCGAAAAGCGCGAAGCAGCGGCCAAGTCCATCGAGGCCGAAGTCAAGAAGTTCGCCGAAGAGAATGCCCCGATGCTGCGCGATCGCGCCATCAAGCTGGCCCCCAGCACTGTGGGCGCCATGCTGGACGAGCGTTTCAATGAAGAAGAGCTCAAGCAATTGCTCGCCTGGCTGGAATCGCCAGTGAACAAGAAGTTCAGCCAGATGGGCGGCGAAATGCAAAAAGCGCTGACCGAAAAGTTGATGGCCGATACCGGCAACACGCTGGACACCCGCTTCAAGGTTCTGCAGCAAAGCGTGGCCAAGCAGCTGGGCATTCCGGCCAAGCCCGCCTCGGCGACGCCCACCCCGGCGCCTAAGAAGTAAGCATTCAATCAAAGAACGGCGGGCGCGCAGCACGGCTCACCGTGCCCTGCGCCCAGCCTTGATTGACGGTCGATGTGGCGACTCTTTCGAGCACATCGGCACCATGAATTCGCTGTTGACCCGACCAGGCCCGATCCAATGAGCTCCCGCCCGTTCAATTTTTCCGCCGGCCCAGCCGCATTGCCCGAAGCCGTGCTGCAGCAAGTGGCCAGCGAGATGCTGGACTGGCACGGCTCCGGCATGAGCGTGATGGAGATGAGCCATCGCGGCCGCGAGTTCACCGAGATCGCCGAGACCGCTGAGCGGGATCTGCGCGATCTGCTGCAAGTACCCAGCCATTTCCGGATTCTTTTCATGCAGGGCGGCGGCCTGGCCGAGAACGCCATCGTGCCCATGAATCTGGCGGGCCGCCAGGGCATAGGCAAGGTGGACGTGGTGGTCAGCGGCTCCTGGTCCAAGAAAAGCGCCCAGGAAGCAGGGCGCTATGCCGATGTGCAAATTGCCAGCGACAGCGGCCCGGGCGGCTACCGCAGCCTGCCTTCACCCGGCAGTTGGCAGCTGCGCCGCGATGCGGCCTATGTACACATCTGCTCCAACGAAACGATTGACGGCCTTGAGTTTCACAAGCTACCCGATCTGCGCGCGCTCGGCAGCGAAGCGCCCCTGGTGGTGGATTGCTCCTCCCATGTGCTGTCCCGCGCCATCGACTGGTCACGCGTCGGCTTGGCCTTTGCCGGTGCGCAGAAGAATATCGGCCCGGCCGGCCTGACCCTGGTGTTCGTGCGCGAGGATCTGCTGGGTCACGCCATGGCGATCTGTCCCTCGGCCTTCGACTACAAGACCGTGGCCGAGGCCAAATCCATGTACAACACGCCGCCCACTTTTGGCATTTATGTGGCCGGCCTGGTGTTCCAGTGGCTCAAGGATTTCCGGCACGGCGATCTCAACGGCGTGGCCGCCATCGAGCAGCGCAATATCGAGAAGGCGGCCCTGCTCTACGCAGCGCTGGATGGCTCCTCGATGTTTGAAAACCGCGTGGCGGCCGACTGCCGCTCGCGCATGAATGTCCCGTTTTACCTGCGCGGCGCGTACGACACGCCGCAGCTGAACGAATCCTTCCTGAACGGTGCGAAGGCGCGAAACCTGCTGCAACTCAAGGGCCACAAGTCTGTGGGCGGCATGCGGGCATCGATCTACAACGCCATGCCCCTGGAGGGCGTGCAAGCCCTGGTGGCCTACCTGAAGGATTTCGAGGCTCAATATGGCTGATACGGACGGCAGCAGCCCGCTGCCCGAACTGGGAACACTGCGTCAACAGATCGACGCACTGGACCAGCAACTGCTGGACCTGCTGAACCGCCGCGCCCATGTGGCCGAGCAGGTCGGCGAGGTCAAACGACGCGAGGGTTCGCCCTTCTTCCGCCCCGACCGCGTGGCGCAGGTGATCGAGAAGATCCGCCAAGCCAACCGTGGCCCGCTGAAAGACGAGCATGTCAGTGCCATCTGGCGTGAAATCATGTCGGCCTGCCTGGCCTTGGAGTCGCCGCAACGCGTGGCCGTACTGGGCCCGTTTGGCACCTTCTGTGAGCAAGCGGCCATCGAGTATTTCGGCGGAGCGGCCGATCTGATCTACTGCAACAGCTTCGACGAAGTCTTCCATGCCACCGCCTCGGGCAGCGCCCAATATGGCGTGGTCGGCGTGGAGAACATGACCGAGGGCGTGGTCACCCGCTCGCTGGACTTATTCCTGCACACCCCTACCCATGTGGTCGGCGAAGTCAGCTTGCTGATCCGCCACAACCTGCTGCGTAAGGACAACAGCCTGCAGGACATCGAAGCTGTGCTGGCCCACCCGCAAGCCCTGGCCCAATGCCAGAACTGGCTGAACAAGCACCTGCCGAACGCCGAGCGCCGCGCCGTCTCGAGTAACGCCGAGGGTGCTCGCCTCGCGGCTGCTAACCCGGCCTATGCCGCCATCGCCAGCGAGCGCGCCTCCACCCTGTTTGGCCTGCACATCGTGGCGCACGCGGTGCAGGACGAGGCTTACAACCGCACTCGTTTTGCCGTCATCACCCTGCCGCAGACCATGGCCATGCCACCGGCCACCGGCCGCGACTGCACCAGCCTGATCGTGTCTGTGCCCAACCGCCCGGGCGCCATGCACGACCTGCTGGTGCCGCTGAAGACCCACGGCGTGTCAATGACGCGCCTGGAATCACGCCCGGCCCGCACCGGTCAGTGGGATTACTACTTCTACATCGACCTGGACGGCCACCCGTCCGAACCCCATGTGGAGGCCGCACTGGCCGAGCTTCGTGAATCCTGCGCCTTCTTCAAGGTCATCGGCGCCTACCCCTTGAAAGCCTGAGGGAGCCAGCACCCATGTTCAACCAACTCGGCGTGATCGGTTGCGGCCTGATGGGCGGCTCGTTTGCCCTGGCAATGAAGAAGGCCGGCCTGGTCAAGCATGTGGTGGGCTATAGCAAATCGCCCTCCACCACCGAAATGGCCAAGCGCCTGGGTGTGATCGACCAGGTGGCCGAGTCGGCCCTGCTGGCCGTCTCTGGCGCTGATATCGTGTTGCTGGCGGTGCCGGTCTCGGCCACCGAGACCTCGCTCAAGGCCATCCGCCACCTGATCAACCCCAAAGTCCTGTTGATGGACGTGGGCTCGACCAAATGCGATGTGGTCAGCGCCGCGCAGCAGGCCTTGGGCAAGCACATTGACTCCTTTGTGCCGGCCCACCCGATCACCGGCAAGGAATCGGGCGGGGTGCAGAACGCCGACGCCAACCTGTACCAGGACTGCCAGGTCATCCTGACGCCGCTGCCGCAAACCCGACCGGCCCTGGTGCAAAAAGCCACCGATGTCTGGTCGGCCCTGGGCGCGCAGGTGCTCAAGATGACGCCGCAGAACCACGACGCAGCCTTTGCCGCCGTCAGCCATCTGCCGCATCTGCTGGCATTCGCCTTTTTCCAGTCGGTGGCGGCCCAACCGGCCGGCCGCGACTACCTCAGCCTGGCTGGCCCAGGCTTCCGCGATTTCACCCGCATCGCCGCCAGCGAACCCACGGTCTGGCGCGACATCCTCATGGCCAACAAGGCCGAGGTGCTGGTGCAGTCGCAGCGCTTCCGTCAGGCGCTCGACGCGCTGGAGGCACTGCTCAAGAATGACGACGCCGCCGCGCTGGAGGCCCGCATCCGCCTGATCTCGGATGCCCGCAGCCAGTGGCAATTGGCTGCGCCGCGTTCACCCAAGTAGCGCCCAAGTAATCGGCTGGCCCGCGTCGCGGGCGGCCCCACCGCTTTTCTCGTCCGTCCGCCATGTACAAGATCCCTTTCCTCGACCTGCCGCCGCTGCGCAGCGCCGCCGGCACCGTGCGCCTGCCGGGCTCCAAAAGCATTTCCAACCGCGTGCTGCTGCTGGCCGGTCTGTCCGAGGGCACAACCGAAGTCCACGACCTGCTGGACAGCGACGACACCGCCGTCATGCTCGATTCGCTCAAGGCCCTGGGCTGCCGCCTGGAGACCTCGGACCACGGCGTGCTGCAAGTCACCGGCATCGGCGGCCAGTTGAAGGTCGACGCCGCCCAGCTCTTCCTCGGCAATGCTGGCACGGCCATGCGGCCGCTGACAGCCGCCCTGGCACTGCTGGCCGCCACGCAAGGCGGCAGCTTCGAATTGAGCGGCGTGGCGCGCATGCACGAGCGCCCGATTGGCGACCTGGTCGACGCCCTGCGCGCGCGCGGCTGCCAGATTGAATGCCTGGGCCAGGAAGGCTACCCGCCGCTGCGCCTGAGCGGCCCGTCGCTGCTCGACTTCAGCGCCCCGGTGCAGGTGCGCGGTGATGTGTCCAGCCAGTTCCTGACCGCCCTGCTGCTGGCCCTGCCCCTGGTGGCGCAGCAGCAGCCCATCGTCATCGAGGTGCTGGGCGAACTGATCTCCAAGCCCTACATCCACATCACCCTGGAGTTGCTCAAGCGCTTTGGCATCGCGGTCGAGCGCGAAGGCTGGCAGCGCTTCACGATTCCCGCTGGCAGCCGCTACCGCTCGCCCGGCGCAGTTCATGTCGAGGGCGATGCGTCCTCGGCCTCCTACTTCGTGGCCCTGGGAGCGCTGGCGGCCACCGAAGCGCCGCTGCGCATCGAAGGCGTGGGCAGTGCCTCGCTGCAAGGCGATGTGCGCTTTGTCGAAGCAGCACAAGCCATGGGTGCACGCGTGGAAGCTGGCCCCAACTGGCTGGAGGTGCGCCGAGGCAGCTGGCCGCTGCGCGGCATCGAGCTCGATTGCAACCACATCCCCGACGCGGCCATGACCCTGGCCGTGATGGCGCTCTACGCCGACTCGCCGACCACGCTGCGCAATATCGCCAGCTGGCGGGTCAAGGAAACCGACCGCATCGCCGCCATGGCGACCGAGCTGCGCAAGCTAGGCGCCACAGTCGAGGAAGGCCCGGATTGGCTGCGCGTGCACCCACTGCAGAGCTGGCAGGCCGCCGCCATCCACACCTACGACGACCACCGCGTCGCCATGTGCTTCTCGCTGGCGGCCTTCAACGGCCTGGTGGCGGGCAAAACCACGCCCTCGGTGCCGGTTCGCATTCTTGAGCCGCACTGCGTGGCCAAGACGTTTCCGGACTATTTCGAAACCCTGTTCAGCGTCGCCAAGGCGCGCAGCAAGGACATCCCGGTCATCTGCATCGACGGCCCCACCGCCTCGGGCAAGGGCACGCTGGCCGATGAGGTGGCGCATGCCCTGGGCTATGTGGTGCTGGACTCGGGCATGCTCTACCGCGCCAGCGGCCTGGCCGCCCAGCGCGCCGGCGCCGATCTGGACGATGGCCAGGCCGTGGCCGCCATCGCCGCGCGCCTGGACCTGCACTTCAGCCGCGGCCGCGTGCTGCTGGGCGACGACGACATCACCGAAGCCCTGCGCCTGGAAACCACCGGTCTGCTCGCCTCCAAGGTGGCGGCGCATTCCGAGGTGCGCCACGCCCTGCATCAGCTGCAGCTGGACTACCGCCGCCTGCCCGGCCTGGTGGCCGATGGCCGCGATATGGGTACGGCCATCTTCCCCGACGCACCGCTCAAGGTTTTCCTGACCGCCAGCGCCGCGACTCGGGCCGAGCGGCGCTACAAGCAATTGATTTCCAAGGGAATTTCGGCTAGTATCGCGGGCTTGCGTCAAGATTTGGAGGCGCGTGACTTGCAGGACAAATCCCGCAAGGCATCGCCTCTGAGTGCTGCCGCAGATGCGCGCGAGCTCGACAACTCAGCCCTGTCCATTGAGGAATCAAAGGATCTGGTGCTGGCTTGGTGGGCCCAAGCGGGGCCGTTTTCAGACCAGCGTTGATCTGCAAGCGACTCAATTCCAAGCCGGGCCGGTCTTCCCTTCCGAACGTCAGTTCATCGAGACCGGTCTTGTCCACAACCTAACCCGCGAAGCCGCAAGGCCCAGCACCCATCGTCCGCCGGTCAAACGCCTTGACCCGCCGGCACAGGAAACACCATGTCCCAAACCCAAACCGCAGCCTTCGCTCCCGACTCTTTTGCCGCCATGTTCGAGGAGTCGCTGCAGCGCTCCGACCTGCGCGCCGGTGAAGTCATCTCGGCCGAAGTCGTGCGCGTTGAGCACAGCTTTGTGGTTGTGAACGCAGGCCTGAAGTCCGAAGCCTACGTGCCAATCGAAGAATTCAAGAACGACCAGGGCGAGCTGGAAGTTCAAATCGGCGACTTCGTTTCCGTGGCGATCGACGCCATCGAAAACGGCTACGGCGACACCATCCTGTCGCGCGACAAGGCCAAGCGTCTGGCCTCGTGGCTGTCGCTGGAAACCGCACTGGAGTCGGGCGACTTCGTGACCGGTACCGTGTCGGGCAAGGTCAAGGGCGGCCTGACCGTTCTGGTCAACGGCATCCGCGCCTTCCTGCCGGGTTCCCTGCTGGACACACGTCCGGTCAAGGACATGAGCCCGTACGAAGGCAAGACCATGGAGTTCAAGGTCATCAAGCTGGACCGCAAGCGCAACAACGTTGTGTTGTCGCGCCGCGCTGTGGTCGAAGCTTCGATGGGCGAAGAGCGCGCCAAGCTGCTGGAAACTTTGGCCGAAGGCGCCATCGTTCAAGGCGTGGTCAAGAACATCACCGAATACGGTGCCTTCGTGGACCTGGGCGGTATCGACGGCCTGCTGCACATCACCGACATGGCATGGCGCCGTGTCCGTCACCCGAGCGAAGTGGTCACCGTCGGTCAGGAACTGACCGCCAAGATCCTGAAGTTCGATGCTGAGAAGAACCGCGTTTCGCTGGGTCTGAAGCAGCTGGGCGACGATCCGTGGTTCGGCGTTGCTCGCCGCTACCCGACCAGCACCCGCCTGTTCGGCAAGATCACCAACATCGCTGACTACGGCGCGTTCGTTGAAATCGAGCCGGGCATCGAAGGTCTGGTGCACGTGTCCGAAATGGACTGGACCAACAAGAACATTGCTCCTTCGAAGCTGGTCACCCTGGGTGACGAAGTCGAAGTCATGGTCCTGGAAATCGACGAAGACAAGCGTCGCATCTCCCTGGGCATGAAGCAGTGCAAGGCCAATCCTTGGGAAGATTTCGCTGAAACCGTCAAGCGCGGCGACCGCGTCAAGGGTCCGGTCAAGTCCATCACCGACTTCGGCGTGTTCGTGGGCCTGGCCCAAGGCATCGACGGTCTGGTGCACCTGTCCGACCTGTCGTGGAACGAAACCGGCGAAGCTGCTGTGCGCAACTTCAAGAAGGGCCAGGAAGTCGAAGCCCTGGTGCTGGCCGTGGACGTCGAGCGCGAGCGCATCTCCCTGGGCATCAAGCAGCTGGACAGCGACCCGTTCACGACCTACACCACGGTCAATGACCGCGGCATGATCGTGACCGGCAAGGTCAAGACTGTGGACGCCCGTGGCGCCGAGATCGAACTGGCCGACGAAGTGCTGGGCTATCTGCGCGCTTCCGAAATCAGCCGCGACCGCGTCGAAGACGCACGCAATGTGCTGAAGGAAGGCGACGAAGTTTCCGCTCTGATCGTCAATGTGGATCGCAAGACCCGCAACATCCAGCTGTCGGTCAAGGCCAAGGACAACGCCGACAACCAGGAAGCCATGCAGCGCCTGTCGGCCACGTCCGAGCGTGAAAACGCCGGCACGACCAGCCTGGGCGCCCTGCTGCGCGCCAAGCTGGACAACCAAGGCTGAGCTCGCACACAAGCTCCGGAAGGAGTTTGTGGCTAGCGAAGGCCAAGTCGCGATACCTGCGACTTGGCTGAGACCGCAAAGCCTCAATGCCCAAAAGGCCCGCCTCCGCAAGGAGCGCGGGCCTTTTTTATGAGAACCCCTGAGCCCACTGGACCAAGCATCCCATGACCCGATCCGACCTCGTTGCACTGCTGGCCGACCGCTTCGGCCAGCTGACACAGCGCGACACCGAGTTCGCCGTCAAGACCATCCTGGACGCCATGTCCGATGCCCTGGCGCGCGGCCACCGCATCGAGATCCGCGGCTTCGGCAGTTTCCAGGTCAACCGCCGCCCGCCGCGCATGGGTCGCAACCCACGCAGCGGTGAACAGGTGCTGATCCCTGAGAAGCTGGTGCCGCACTTCAAGCCAGGCAAGGCCTTGCGCGAGGCCGTCGATGCCAACAGCACGGCTGAAGCCGACTACGCGGCGGCTGGCCGCTGAACTGAGCGCGGCGCCACACAGCCTGCGTTTCTGCGGCGTTTGCCCCTCGGCCACACCGTAGAATCGCGGCTCCATGCGAATCCTTGTCTGGCTCCTGCGGGCCTTCCTCTTCTTCACGCTTTTCGCCTTCGCGCTGAACAACAGCCAGGAAGGTGTGGTGCGCTGGTTCTTCGGCCACGAATGGCGTGCCCCCCTGGTCATCATCGTGCTGCTGGCCTTCGGACTCGGCTGCGCGGTGGGCGTTCTGGCCATGGTGCCGGCCTGGTGGAAGCACCGCCGCGTGGCCAAACGCATCGCCCCCACGGCCGACGGCAACCCAGCACCCGGCACCGCCCCCAACGACCCCTTGAACGGCCCTGCCCTGCACGATGGAATTTGAATTTCGCTGGCTGCTTCTGGTCCTGCCGATCGCCTTCGCCTTGGGGTGGCTGGCTTCCAAGCTGGACACCCGCCAGTGGAAGCGCGAGCAGCGCGATGCCCCCAAGGCCTACTTCAAAGGCCTGAACCTCTTGCTGAACGAGCAGCAGGACAAGGCCATCGACGCCTTCATCGAGGCGGTCCAGAACGACCCCGACACCACCGAGCTGCATTTCGCGCTGGGCAATCTGTTTCGCCGCCGCGGCGAATACGAGCGCGCGGTGCGCGTGCACCAGCATCTGCTGCAGCGCGGCGACCTGCCCCGCTCCGAACGCGAGCGCGCCCAATCGGCCCTGGCACAGGATTTCTTCAAAGCCGGCCTGTTCGACCGCGCCGAGGCCGCCTACCTTGAGCTGCGCGGCACGCCTTACGAGAACGAGGCACAGCTGGCCTTGCTGTCGCTGTTCGAGCGTTCGCGCGACTGGCGCCGCGCCGTCGAGGTGGCCCGCGAATTGGAACGCAGCGGCACCGCGTCCTTCTCGGCCCGCATCGCTCACTACCTTTGCGAGTTGGCCCTGGCCGCACAAGCCCGACAGGAGCTTGACGAGGCCACAGGTCTGCTCGCCGAGGCACGCCAGCAGTCGCCACAATCGGCGCGTGCCCATGTCTTGCGCGGACAGATGCTGGCCCGCGCCGGCCAGCACGAAGCCGCCATGGCCGCCTACGCCGAGCTGCTGACGCTCAACCCCGAGGCCTTCAATCTGGTGGCGCGGGACTACGCCGACGCGGCCCTGGCCCAGGGCCAGGCGGACACGCGCACACGCGCGCTGGCGGCGCTGAGCGCCCAGTACCAGCGGGCGCCCGGCATGCACCTGCTGGCGGCCATCGCCAAGCTGGACCCCGACGGCCCGGCCCAGCGCCAGCGCCTGCAGGAACACCTGCGCGAACAAGGCAATCTCTCAGCCGCGCGCGGCCTGCTGCAGCAGGCACACAGCCAGCTCAGCGAGGACGAAGCCCAGCTCGTCAACACCGCGCTGGAACGCGCCGGTCGGCCCCTGCAGCGCTACCGCTGCGCCGCCTGCGGCTTTGAAGCCCAGCACTACTTCTGGCAATGCCCGGGCTGTCTCAACTGGGACACCTACCCGCCGCGCCACGTCGAAGAACTCTGACGGCCGCGAACCAAATTTTTCCTCACGCACAAGGAAACCAGACCCGAATGCGCCACATCCTGTGCATGAAATGGGGCACCAAGTACGGCCCCGAATACGTCAACCGGCTCTATGCCATGGTGCGTCGCCACCTCAAGGGCGAGTTCAACTTCGTCTGCCTGACGGACCGCAGCGAAGGCATTCGCGCCGAAGTGCAGTGCCTGCCCATCCCCGAGCTGACCCTGCCTAACGGCGAGCCCGAGCGCGGCTGGAAGAAGCTGACCACCTTTGAAGCCGATCTGCACGGGCTCAAGGGCACGGCCCTGTTCCTGGACCTCGATGTGGTGATCGTCGACGACATCACGCCTTTCTTCGAAGTGCCTGGCGAGTTCCTGATCATTCACGACTGGAAGCGCCCCTGGCGCATCACCGGCAATTCCTCGGTCTACCGTTTCGAGCTGGGCGCGCACGCCGATGTGCTGCAACAGTTCCGCGAGAACCAGGCGCAAGCCAAGGCCGATTTCCGCAATGAGCAGGCGTATCTGACCGCGGTGCTGCACAAGCAGGGCAAGGTCAGCTACTGGGACGCCAGTTGGTGCGCCAGCTACAAGTACCACTGCATTCCGGCTTGGCCGAGCAGCTACTGGCGCGAGCCCTTCATTCCCAAGCATGCCCGCATCCTGATCTTCCATGGCGTGATGAACCCGCCCGATGCACTGGAAGGCCGCACCAATGGCAACTGGCGGCATGCCCGGCCAGCGCCCTGGATCGCCCAGCATTGGCGCGAGTGACTCGTCTGCCTTCGACCATGCTGCCCATCATTTTCATCAACCTCGACAGCGACCAGGAGCGCCGCCAGCGCATGGAGGGCGAGTTCGCCCGCCTGGGCCTGGACGGCCGGCGCTTCGAGGCCACGCGCTGGACCGCCCTGCCCGCGGACGAGCAGGCCCGTTTCTACTCGCCCGAGCTCAACGCCCGCCAATTTCACAAGCCTCTGGTGAACGGCGAGAAAGGCTGCTACGCCAGCCACCTGCGTTGCTGGCAAATGCTGCTGGACTCCGACGCGCCAGCCCTGGTGGTGCTGGAAGACGATATCCGCTTGAAAGACGAGTTTGCCCAGGTCATCACCGCGATCGAAGCCCTGCCGGCCGGCTGGGACATGATCAAGCTGATCGGCAGGTCCGACCTCGGCAAGCGCGAGAAGCTGCGCGCTCAAGCTCCGCTGTGCCCGGGCTTCAGCCTGGTCGACTACCGCCGCATTCCCAGCCTGACGGCCGGCTATGTGGTCAGCCGCAGCGGCGCGGCCAAGCTGCTGGCGCAGCGCCTGCCCTTCGGCCGACCGGTCGATGTGGATCTGCGCTACTGGTGGGAAAACCGCCTGCAGGTGCGCGGCATCATGCCGGCGGCCATCCGCCTGGACGAGAGCAGCGAGCAAAGCAGCATCGGCCAGAAAGCCGGCGAAGGCAGCCTGGCCATCAAGTGGCACAAGTTCTGCCTCAAGGCCGCCTACAGCTGGCACAGCTGGCGCCAGCACTGAGCGCCGCTGCGGCACTTGCACTCGCCCCGCTGCCCCACCCGCCCCTGAATTGACGCCCCGGCCCTGCCCCCACGGCCTTACCCGGAAGCACAGAACCATGAGCACTGAAATCGACTACCTGATCGTTGGCGCCGGCTTTGCCGGCTCCGTCTGCGCCCGCCAGCTGGCCGAAGCCGGCCACCACGTGCTGCTGATCGACCGCCGCCCCCACATCGGTGGCAACGCCTACGACCAGCGCGACGCCCAAGGCGTGCTGATCCACCCCTACGGCCCCCACATCTTCCACACCAACAGCAAGCGGGTGTTCGAGTACCTCTCGCGCTTCACCGACTGGCGCTTCTACGAGCACCGCGTGCTGGCCCAGGTGGGCGCACAGCTGCTGCCCATCCCGATCAACCGCAGCACCATCAACCAGCTCTACGGCCTCTCGCTGAGCGAGGACGAAGTGGCGGGTTACCTTGAACAGGTGCGCCAACCGCGCGATCCGATCAAGACCAGCGAGGATGTGGTGCTGAACTCGGTGGGCCCCGATCTGTGCGACAAATTCTTCCGCGGCTACACGCGCAAGCAATGGGGCCTGGACCTGAGCGAACTCTCGGCCGGCGTGGCCGCGCGCATCCCCACGCGCAGCAATGACGACGACCGCTACTTCAGCGACAGCTTCCAGTTCATGCCCAACGAGGGCTACACCCGCATGTTCGAGCGCATGCTGGACCACCCTGGCATCCGCGTACAGCTGGGCTGCGACTTCAAGGACGAGCGCCTCTTGCACCCGCAAGCCCATGTGGTCTACACCGGCCCCATCGATGCCTATTTCGAGCACTGCTACGGCCCGCTGCCCTACCGCAGCCTGCGCTTCGAGCACCAGCACCTGCCGGAGACCGCGCAGTTCCAGCCGGTGGGCACGGTCAACTACCCCAACGACCACGATTTCACCCGCATCACCGAGTTCAAGCACCTGAGCGGCGAGCAGCATGCCGGCACCTCCATCGTGCGCGAGTACCCGACCGACGAGGGCGACCCCTACTACCCCATCCCGCGGCCCGAGAACGAAGCCTTGTTCAAACGCTACGAGGCCCTGGCGCAGGCCCAGACCGGCGTCACCTTTGTCGGCCGCCTGGCCCAGTACCGCTACTACAACATGGACCAGATCGTCGCCACGGCATTGAAGGCGGCCGAAGACCTGCTGGAGGCCCGCGCATGAGCACGCTGCAAACTGCCTTGCAGCCGGCCCCGCTGCGCCGCAAGAACCTGATCATCCTGCGCGCCGGCGATGCGTCCCTGCACCGCGGCTGGATCGCCGACGGCGCACGCGACTTCGACCTCTTGATCAGCTACTACGGCCAGCAGCCCGATCTCCACAAGGAAGACGCCGATCACTACGAAATGCGCCGTGGCCCGAAATGGTCCTGCATTGCCGACCTGCTGCGCGAGAACCCCGAGCTGATCCAGCAGTACGAAGCCTTCTGGTTCCCTGATGACGACCTCTCGGCCAGCACCGAAACGCTGAACCGCATGTTCGCCCTCTTCCACGGCTTCAACCTGGCCCTGGCCCAACCGGCCCTGACGGCCGACTCGTACTACAGCTGGAGCACCCTGCTGCAAAAGCCCGAGCACGTGATGCGCCATGTCGGCTTTGTGGAGGTGATGGCCCCCCTGTTTGAGCGCCAGGCCTTGCGCGCCTGCGTGAGCACTTTTGGCGAAAGCCGCAGCGGCTGGGGCCTGGACTGGGTTTGGCCCACGCTGGCCGGCAAGGGGCGCGATGACGCCATCGCCATCCTCGACGCCACGCCGGTCAAGCACACGCGACCGCTGGGCGGCGACCTGTACCGCAACAACCCCGAGCTCGACCCGCGCCGCGACGGCCAGGCCTTGCTCGAGCGCTACCAGCTCGGCGACCAGCGCTTCACCAGCAAATACCAGCTGAACAGCGTGATCGCCAAGACCCAGGCTCACTGGCGCTTGCGCCTGAAGATGTGGCTAGGCCTGGTCAACAGCCGGCGGCGTCAACGCCGCCAAGCGCGCAAGACCGTCGGCTGAAGCGCAAGCAGTCAGAGCGACCGGATCAAGTCCAGATAGCGCTGCAACATGAGGCCCGAGCCATGGGCTTGCAGCGCCTGGGCCCGGGCCTGGCGGCCCAGCCGCGCCGCCAGCGCCGGATCGCGCAGCAGGCGCTCCAGCGCATCGGCCAGCGCCTGCGGCGATTCATGCGGCACGAGCAGACCGGTCTGCTCATGCTGCAACACGCCTTCCACCCCCGGCACCTCGGCCGCCACACAGGCGCAGCCGGCCGCCATGCCCTCGAGCAGGGCCAGGGGCATGCCCTCCCAATGCGTGGAGAGCACAAAGATTTGTTGACTCATCAGCAGGCCAGGCATGTCGGCATGGTGCCCCAGCAACTCCACTTGGTCTGAAAGTCCCAGGGCACGCACCTCACGCTCGACCGCATCGCGGTAGCTGCTTTTGCCCGCACCGGCCAGGCGCAGGCGCGGCTTCAAACCACGCTGGGCCAGCAGGGCCAGAGCCCGCACCAGGCTCAGGTGATCCTTCTGCCGCGAGAAGCGCGCCGACATCAGCACGCTGGGCTCGCGCGACTCGAAGGGCTGCGCTTCGGCCCGGGCAAAACGCTGGAGCTCGATCCCATTGGGAATCGCCACCGTGCGATCAGCCGGCGCGCCCAGGGCCAGCAGCCGCTGCCTCACCCCCTCGGAGACGCCAATGATGCGCGCCGTGCGCGCGCCCAGCCACCGTGACTGCCAGAGCTTCCAGGTGCTGTAGCGCTCGCGCGTGTTGTGCTCCACCTGCACCAGCCTCGGCACGCCGGCCCAGCATCCGGCCCAGCGCCCCAGCAGATGCTCCGGGAAACCATGGGCCAGCATCACATCGGGCTGCCACTGCCGGCACAAGCGCCACAGCGCCCACAAGGTGGCCAGATGTGACCAGCCCGCGACCACCTCCACCTGCAAGCCGCGTGCACGCAGGGCCTGCACCCGCGCCTCATCGGTGTTGCGCTTGCGACGCAGCACCAGCAATGTCGGCATGCCCGAGCGCTCCAGACCGGCCAGGGCCAAGTCCACCGCAACCTGGGTGGCCCCAGAAAAACCGCCGGTGACGAAATGCATCACGCGCAGGCCCGCAGTTGTAGGGCCTGCCGCCTCCGAGGGTCCCGCATCCAAAGGGGAGCTCGGGCTTGTGGCGGATGCGGAACGGGAGGCTTGCGTCATGCCCGGCAGTATAGGAACAGCGGCGACAATCCGACGCTATGACCGCGCCTGTTCCCGAGCCCTCCCCCAGCACGCCGCCCGCTGAAGCCACCGACCGCGCCCCACAAGCTGACCGCGAGATCGCACAGCGACTGCGCCAGTTCGTGCGGCCCTACCGCGGCGGCTTGGCGCTGACCATCCTGGCCTATATCGGCGCCGCGGCCACCGAGCCGCTGATCCCGCAGCTGATCAAGTACGTGTTCGGCGATGGTTTTGCCCGGGATGCCTTCAGCGTCTGGTGGGTGCCGGTGACGCTGATCGGCCTGTTCGCGGTGCGCGGCCTGTTTGGCTTCCTCGGCCAGTACCTGTTTCACTGGACGCTGAGCCGCAGCGTCATGGATTTCCGCGCCGCCCTGCTGGAGGCCTTGCTCAAGGCCGATGCGCGCGTCTTCACCAGCCTGCAGCCGGGCACGGCGGTGACCAAGGTGGTCAACGATCCGCAGCAGATCCTCTCGCTGCTGGGCAACACCTTGATCACCGTGCTGCGCGACGGCCTGCCGGCCCTGGCCATGCTGGGCACCCTGCTCTATATGAACTGGCAGCTGACCCTGCTGGCCATGGTGGTGACGCCGCTGATGGCCGTGGTGGTGAAAAAGGTCAACCAGCGTGTGCGCGCCATGTCCAGCCGCAGCTACGAGGCCCAGCTGCAGCTGGTCAACAAGGTCGACGACATCACCCGCGCCTGGCGCGTGGTGCGCAGCTTCGATGCGGTCGAGCATGAGCGCAAGAGCTTTGCCGATCGCGCGCGCGAACTGCAGCGCAGCAGCCTCAAGGCGGTGGCCGCCGGCGCTTTGAGCCAGCCGCTGTCGCAGCTGATCGCCAGCGTCGGCCTGTCCCTGATCATCTGCGTGGCCCTGTTGCAGGCGCGCCAGGCCAACACCGGCGTGGGTGAGTTCGCCGCCTTCGTCACCGCCTTGCTGCTGCTGACCTCGCGCCTGCGCCACCTCAGCGATCTGGCCCAGCCCATCACCAATGCCCTGGTGATCGCGCGCGGCTGCCTGGAGCTGCTGGACATGCCAGCCGAACCCGACCGCGGCCAGCGCGAGCTGCAGCAATGCCGCGGCGAGCTGCAGCTGCGCGATGTGCGTCTGCAGTACCCCGGCAGCGAGCGCCCGGCGCTGGATGGCTTGAACCTCGATTTCGCACCTGGCCAGACCACGGCCTTGGTTGGCTCGTCCGGCGCGGGCAAAAGCTCCATCATCCACTTGCTGCTGGGTTTCGGCACGCCCGACCAGGGTCAGGTCTTGCTGGACGGTGTGGACATCAGCGAACTCAAGCGCGCCAATCTGCGCCGCCAGTTTGCGGTGGTCTCTCAGGACATCGTGCTCTTTGATGCCTCGGTGGCCGAGAACATCGCCTACGCCCAGCCCCGGGACGAGGCCCGTCTGGAACAGGCCTTGCGCGCCGCCCACCTCTGGGACTTTGTCCAGCAACTGCCGCAAGGGCTGGAGACGCCGGTCGGTGCCAATGGCAGCAAGCTCTCGGGCGGCCAGCGGCAGCGCCTGGCGATTGCCCGCGCGCTCTACCGCGACGCGCCGATCTGGGTTTTTGACGAGGCCACCTCGGCTTTGGACACCGAGAGCGAACGTGCCGTGCAGCAGGCGCTGGAGATGTGGCAGGGTCGCAAGACCCTGATCGTCATTGCCCACCGCCTGTCCACCATCCGAAGCGCCGACCAGATCCACGTCATGAGCGGCGGCCGGGTCAGCGAATCGGGCAGCCATGCCAAACTGCTGGAGCGCGACGGCAGCTACGCCGCCATGGTGCGGGCGCAGAACGGGGACTGAACCGTGGTGGCCCTGTCCCGGCGGAAAGCGCTGATCTGGGTGCTGCTGCTGGCCGCGGGTGCGCGCGCACAAGCCACCTTGCTGGAGCTGAATACAGCCAGCCGCGCTCAGCTCGAATCTTTGGCGGGTCTAGGCCCGGGACTGGTCGAGCGCATGCTGCAAGCGCGCAGAGAGAAGCCCTTTGAGGGCTGGCAGGACCTGCGGCAGCGCGTCCGCGGCGTAGGCCCGGCTCTGGCGCTCAAGCTCTCGACACAAGGGCTGCGCGTGGCCGGTCAAGCCTGGAACTCTCCAGCGGCCGCGGAGTTAGCGCATGCGCCGTCATGAGCTAAAAACACCGCAGTAGCCAGCCCGGGCTTCTGCCCTGGCCGCGCTCAGACCACGCTCGTCAGCTCAGCCTGCTGATCGGCCTGCTGCGCAAAGCCCGCTTGGCGCCGGCGCATGGCGGCCGGATCAAAAGTGGGCGCCTGTGTCGGCCAGCCGAAGAAATTCTGCACCTCGAGGCGCCGCGCCAGCGTGTCACTCATGCCCAGATTGATCAGCTCGCCGGTGAAGGACGGCTCGAACAGCAGATAGCTCGTCAGCGCCGAGCCGCTGGCGCCCTTGCCTTCGCCGGCCACACCGACGCTGCGCAGCAAGCCCTTGATGGCTGGCGGCAGGCTGCCCTGGTGCTCGGCAGCGAGCTCGTCCAGGCGCCGGCTGGGCGCGATCACCAGCACGTCGATCGGTCGCAGCGGCGTGGCCTGCCGCGCGTCGGGCGGCAGCAAGGACAAGGTGTTGTTGATGCGCTGCAGGCGCTCGACATCGACCGCCAGCGCATCCAAAAAGATGTTCGAAAGCGCATGGCCGGCGATCTGCGCCATGCTCGGATGGCCGCTGACCAGAGTCTGACGGCGTCCGGGCGGCTCATGCATGCGGCCAGCGCCAATCACCAGCACCCGCTCGGCGCCCAGGTGCACGGCCGGTGAAATGGGGGCACTTTGGCGCATGGAACCATCACCGAACCATTCCAGTTGGCCGTCCAGGTCCAGCTGTTGGGCGGGGAAGATGAAGGGAATGGCCGAGGACGCCATCAAATGTTCGATGCTCAGCTGCGCCTTGACGGCAATGCGCTGTGAGCGCAACCAGGGCTCGAAAGGCAGATGGGTCTGGTAGAAGGTGACGTGCTGGCCCGAGGTGTAGCTGGAGCCGCTGATGGCCAGGGCCTGCATATGACCCGCGGCCAGCATGGAGTCCAGCCGCTCCATGCGCACCCAGCGCTGCAGCAAGCGGCCCAGCGGCGAGTTGTCGAGCAAGCTGTTGGGCCGGGTGCGGCGCCAGCGCGCCACCGCCCAGCCCAGGCTCATCATGGTCATCCAGCGGGCGCCGGTGCGGATCACGCCAAAGGCGTCGGCCGCATAGACCTGGTCGACATGGAGGTTTTGCCACAGGTGCACCAGGCCATCGACCGCCGCATCGAAATCGTCGGCATTGCAGGCCAGCGTGGCCGCATTGATGGCACCGGCCGAGGTGCCAGCGACGATGGGAAACGGCGTGGGCACCTGGTGGCCGCCCAGGCCGGCATCGCGCCGCAGCTGCGCGATGGCAGCCAGCACCCCGACCTGATAAGCGGCGCGGGCGCCACCGCCAGTGAGGATCAGGCCGATGCGTGAGGAGGGCAGGATGGGCTCGCTCATGGTGTGATTTGCGTCACATCATCGCCGAATTCCCGGCCATGCAAAGCAGGAAGAGCGCGGCAAAAACAGCCGCTTGAGGCGCGGCTGCCATAGACAAAGCTCAGCCCGCGTCGTAGATGATCTGGGCCTGTGGCAAGGGCTTGGCGCCGACCTTGCCGCTACCGATCTGGCTCAGCCGCGCCAGCGCTTCGTCGCAGGGCCAGAAACGGCTGTCCTCGCCCAGTTCCAGGCGGAACTCGGCACCTTCGTGCTCGCCCTGCAGGAAATGGTGGGTCTGCATGCGCAAGCCCTGGGGCACCATGCCCTGATCGGTCTGCAGCTGCCGCGCCGGCCAGAGTTTGACCACCTCCTGCAGCGCCGGCAAGGCGCCGCCCACAGGCAGGTAGAAATATCGGCCGAAGCGCGAGCGAGCACCGGCCAAGTCCCAGACCGCCTGCACATTGAAACGGTAGCCACCGGCAAAGCGGTCCAGCTGGACCTTGCCCTGCAGGATCAGCAGCTCGTCATCGACCAGCAGCTCCTTGTGCAGATTGAGCAGCTCCTCGTTGGCCACGGCCTCGATGACATCGCTCTTGTCATCAAGCTTGAAGATGGCGACACGGCCGCGGTTGCCATTGATCACGCGCAGATCGCTGACGATGCCGGCCAGCATGACCACCTCGCGGTTCATCGCCGCGTCCTCGACATTGGCGATGCGGCGCTTGACCATGCGCCGCACCTCGTCGCCGCTCTGGTCGAAGAGATGGCCGCTGAGGTAGTAGCCGATGGCCGTCTTCTCCAGCGTCAGCCGCTCCTTGATGCTCCAGGCCGGCACGTCGACCAGATCGGGTTCGGCGGTGGACGAACCATGGGTGTCGCCAAAGTCGAACAGGCCGCCCTGGTCGGCATTGGCCTCCTGGGTTTCGGCATGGGTGTAGCCGCGGGCCACGCTGGCCAGCAGGCGGGCGCGGTCAGGCTCCAGGCTGTCGAAGGCGCCGGCTTTGATCAGCGCTTCCACCACCCGCTTGTTGCAGGCCTTGCGGTCGATGCGGCAGCAGAAGTCGTAGAAGCTCTTGAAGGGGCCGTCCTTCTGACGCACCGCGACGATGGAGTCGATCGCGCCCTTGCCCGTGCCCTTGATGGCGCCCAGGCCGTAGTTGATGCGCTTGGGCCGGCCGCCCGGCGTGCCCGGTGCCGCCCACTTGGGGAACACGCCGTCACCCGGCATGATGGGTTCGAAGCGGTGCACACCGAGGTTGACGTTAGGCGGCTCGAAATCAATGCCGAAGAGCTTGGCGTCATTCAACAAGACCTTGAGCTTGTCGGTGTCGTCCATTTCAATCGTCATGTTCGCGGCGAAGAACTCGGCCGTGAAATGCACCTTGAGCCAGCCCGTGTGATAAGCCAGCAGGGAGTAGGCGGCGGCGTGCGACTTGTTGAAGCCGTAGCCCGCGAACTTCTCCATCAGGTCGAACACTTCGTCGGCCTGTTTTTCGTCCAGGCCGTTGACGGCCGCGCCCTTGCGGAAGATGGCGCGGTGCTCGGCCATCTCCTCGGCCTTCTTCTTGCCCATGGCCCGGCGCAGCATGTCGGCGCCGCCAAGGCTGTAGCCGCCCAGCACCTGGGCGGTCTGCATCACCTGCTCCTGGTAGACCATGATGCCGTAGGTCTCGGCCAGCACCGGCTCGGTCAGCGGGTGCGGATACTCGACCACTTCCTTGCCGTGCTTGCGCGCCACAAAGGTCGGGATCAGGTCCATGGGACCGGGTCGGTAGAGCGCGTTCAGGGCGATCAGGTCTTCCAGGCGCGAGGGTTTCGCGTCCTTCAACATGCGTTGCATGCCGGTCGATTCAAACTGGAACACGCTCTCCGTCAAGCCGTCGGAGAAGAGTTTGTAGGTGCGCCGGTCGTCGAGCGGGATGGTCTCGAAGGCAAAGTTCTGATGGTCCGGATAGCGCGCCAGGATGAAGTCCTTGGCCAGTTCCAGAATCGTCAACGTGGCCAGGCCCAAAAAGTCGAACTTCACCAGGCCGATGGCTTCGACGTCATCCTTGTCGTACTGGCTGACGGCCGAGTTGGAGCCCGGCTGCTGGTACTGCGGGCAAAAGTCAGTGATCTTGCCTGGCGCGATCAGCACACCCCCGGCATGCATGCCGATATTGCGCACCATGCCTTCCACGCGCGCGGCCAGCTTGAGCAGCTCGGCCACTTCCTCTTCCTGGGCCTCGCGCTCGTTCAGCTCCGGCGCCTCGTGCCGGGCGTAGATCATCTTCTCCTTTTCAGGATCGAAGTTCTCCGGCAGCTTGGCCAGGGTCACAGTCTTGCCCGGCGGCGCCGGGATCAGCTTGGCGATGGAGTCCACCTGGCCATAGCCCATGCCCAGCACCCGGCCGATGTCGCGCAAAGCCGCCTTGGCGGCCATGGTGCCGAAGGTGGCGATCTGGCTCACGGCCGGGCGGCCGTATTTGTCCTTGACGTAGTCGATGACCCGGTCGCGGTTGCCCTGGCAAAAGTCGATGTCGAAGTCGGGCATGGACACCCGCTCCGGGTTCAGGAAGCGCTCGAACAGCAGGTTGTACTGCAGCGGGTCCAGGTCGGTGATCAAGAGCACATAGGCCACCAGGGAGCCGGCACCCGAGCCCCGGCCCGGGCCCACCGGGCAGCCATGGGTTTTGGCCCACTTGATGAAGTCACCCACGATCAGGAAGTAGCCCGGGAAGCCCATCTTGATGATGGTGTTCAGCTCGAACTCCAGGCGCTCCACATAACGCGGCCGCTCGGCGTCACGTTTGGCCGCGTCTGGGTAAAGCAGCTTGAGCCGGTCCTCCAGGCCCTCGAAGGACAGCTGGCGGAAGTACTGTTCCATCGGCATGGGCGTGCCATCTTCCAGCAGCGGCGTCGGGAAGTTGGGCAGCTGCGGCTTGCCCAGCACCAGGCTGATGGAGCAGCGGCGGGCAATTTCCACCGTGTTGGCGATCGCGGACGGGATGTCGGCGAACAGCGCCTCCATATCGGCTTGCGGGCGGAAATACTGGCCCGGCAGGAAGCGCTTGATGCGCTTGGGGTTGGTCAGGGTCTCGCCCTCGGCCACGCAGACCCGCGCCTCGTGGGCATCGAAATCGTCTTCGCCCAGGAACTGGATCGGATGCGTGGCCACCACCGGCAGGCCCAGCTCGGCCGCAAAAGGCACGCTGGCCTGGACCAGGGCTTCCTGGCCGGCCAGACCGGCGCGCTGCAGCTCGATATAAAAGCGATTCGGAAAGATCGCGGCGAAGCGCTGCGCCCAATCTCGCGCGCGCACCTTGTCGCCGCTGAGCAGGGCCTGGCCCAATCCACCAAACTGCGCGCCAGAGAGGCAGATCAAGCCTTCGTTCAGTTCCTGCAACCACTCCCATTTGAGGCAGGCCTGGTTGCGCTGCACGTTCTGAATCCAGGCGCGCGACAGCAGCTCGCAGATGTTCAGATAGCCCTGGGTGTTTTGCACCAGCAGCAGCAGACGGGTGGGGTTCTTGTCCGAGCCCTCCGGCTCCAGCCAGCAATCGGCGCCCAGCACCGGCTTGACGCCTTTCTTGCGGCATGCGTTATAGAACTTGATGCCGCCAAACATATTGGCCAGGTCGGTGATGGCCAGGGCAATCTGCCCATCTTTGGCGGCCGCAGCGGCCGCGTCATCGGTTCTGAGGGTGCCGTCGACGACGGAAAATTCGGTGTGGGTGCGCAGATGAACAAAAGCCATGGCGGCATTGTAGGCAGGGGCATGGTTCTCCCCAGCCGCCGGCGCGCTGCCGGCGGCTATGCTGCCGGCCAGATTGCAATCGCACCCCCACGGAGGAGCCCCCCATGCGCAAGACCTTGCCCGCCCTGGCCACCAGCCTTGTCACCAACCTTGTGGTCACCCTGCTGATGAGCGCTGGCGCCCAGGCCGCCGGCCAGCCCGACCCGGGCAAACGCCCGAGCAGCGCCGATGTGCTGGCCGCCGCCCAGCCCGGCGACTGGCGCGAGGTCAAGCCCGAGGATGCGCTGCTGATGGAGCTGGCCAGCGGCCCGGTGGTGATTGAGCTAGCGCGCGAGTTCGCGCCCGTGCATGCCAGCAATATCGTGCGCCTGGCCCGCGGCGGCTATTTCGACGGCCTGGCCATCATCCGCGTGCAGGACAACTACGTCACCCAATGGGGCGACGCCGATGACGAAGCGCCGATGGCCCGCGCCAAGCCGGCTGACTTGGCCAAGGCGCCGGTCGAGTTTTCCCGCGCGCTGAAAGGCCTGGATTTCCGCGCCCTACCGGAACGCGATGGATGGGCACCCCAGGTCGGCTTCGTCAATGGCTGGCCGGTGGCGGCCGACCCCAAGAAGGGCCGCGCCTGGTTGACCCATTGCAACAGCATGGTCGGCGCCGCGCGCGGCAATGACCCCGACTCCAGCGACGGCAGCGGCCTCTACACCGTGATCGGCCATGCCCCGCGCGCGCTGGACCTCAACATCACCAGCGTCGGCCGCGTGCTGCAAGGCATGGAGCGCCTGAGCGCCCTGCCCCGCGGCACCGGCGCCCTGGGCTTTTACGAGAAGGCCGAAGAGCGCACGCCCATCCAGCGCGTGCGCGTGCTGGCCGATGTGCCCGAGGCCGAGCGCCCCAAGCTGCAGGTGCTGCGCACCGACACCACCACCTGGAAGCGCTGGCTCGATTCGCGCCGCTACCGCAGCGGCTGGTTCGTTCACAGCCCCGACCGCGTGGAGCTGTGCAGCGCCCTGCCCCCAGTGCGCCCGGCACCCTGAGCCTGCCTGAGCGCTACAGCTCCTGCACGCGCACAAACGTGGCGAAGCGCGGCAGGCCCGAGCCGGTCAGCCCGCGGTAGCGGTAGCTGACCGAGCTGCCCAGGGGCGGCGGCGCGCGGCGCTGGGCCTCGCTGAAACCGCTCCCGAGATTGAATTCCTGGCCGGCGGCATTGCGCACCCGCAGCGCGCCCAGCAAGCCACTCAAGCGCCCCTGGCCCGGCAGATGGGCGATGACCACCGCGTCTTCATCGTCATGCGCTTTGAGTTTGAGCAGGGCCTCGTGCCGACCGCTGATGTAGGGCGCATCGGCTTCATGCAGCATCAGGCCTTCTCCACCAGCGCGCAGCACGGCCTCCAATCGCTGACGCAGCTCGGCCAGGCTGCCGACCTGTTCTTGCGGCACGACGCGCAGCATCGGCGTGTCGACCGCGGTGGCGATCTCCCGCAGCTGCGCTACGCGCGCTGAAAATGGGCCCGACCCACCTGGCAGCTCAAACAGCAGGTACTGGATCTGCAGCCACTCCTCTTCGCGCGGCTGGCTGCGCCGCAAGGCGGCCGAGCAGGCCTCGAAACGCCCGCGCCCCATCCACAGCTCGCCGTCCAGGGGCTGCTGCGACGGCAGCCGCTCGAGCACGCGCTCGGGGGCAGGCAAGACCAAGCCCTGGCGGCTGAGCAACCGGTCCCCCGTCCAGTAGGCCCGCACGCCATCGAATTTCTCGCTGACCAGATAGCGGCTCAGGTCCAGGCCTTCCAGACCCCCGCGCGGCGTTTGCGCCAGCAGCAAAGGGGGCTTGGCCACCGCTGCAACTGCCGTTGCGGCGGCACCGAGTGCCCCTACCGACAGCAGGGCCGAGCTGAGCTGCAAGAGTTGGCGTCGTTGCAGGCAGGTCTGGCCATGCCCTGAGCCACCCGTGTCGCTCATATCGGCTGACTGATCGTGCCCCCTAGCGAGTGCGTCCATGAGCATCTCCTTGAACCAATTCGCCTGGGACCGATTTCACAGCGCTGGCTGCCCAAGCGAGCTTGTGTGAGACTACGCCCGCCCACCGCCGCCCTCAAGCCGCGTATGCTCATGGCAACGCTTGGATCGCCAGCTTGCGCCGAGTTTCATCCTTCGAATCGAGGATCGAGGAGTTGCCCCTCATGCCCAATCGCCGCCATGCCCTGGCACTCCTGGCCGCGCCAGCGGTCGCGCAGGCCATCCCCACCATGGCACCGGCCAATACGGACACCGAAGGCGTGCTGCGCGTCGTGGCCACCGAATTCCCGCCCTACACCACACAGGAAAGCAGCGACGGCGGGCCCGCCATCGCCATCGCCCGCGCCGCCTTGGCGCGAACCGGGCAGACGATGGAGATGGACTTTCGCCCCTGGTCGCGCCTGATCGCCGAGCTGCAACGCGGGCTCTGGGACGGCGTCATCGGCGTTTGGCGCAATCCGGAGCGCGAAAGCTACCTCAGCTTTCCGCAAGCCCTGGGCATTGCCAACCGGATCGGATTCATGGCGCGCGGCGATCGCCGCATCGATGTGCGTGACCTGAGCCGCCTGAAAGGCCTGCGCATCGGTATCGTGCGGGGCTACGCCAACCCACCTGCGTTCGAGCAAGCCAACTTGCAATGCGACGAAGCGCTCGATGACCTGGGCAATCTACGCAAGCTGCATGCCGGCCGCATCGACCTGGCCCTGGTGGACAAGGGCGTGGCAGCCTATCTGCTGCGCCGCCAGCTGTCCGAGGCGGCGGCGTCTCTGACCTGGCTGGAGCCCTCGGTGGCGGACATGCCGCTCTACATGGCCTTCAACCGCGCTCAAGTCGCCCACGGGCAGCGCGTGGCAGCCTTCAACAAAGGCATGGCGGACATGCAGAACAGCGGGCAGCTGGCCCGCTTGCTGATGCGCAATGCCGAGTTGATGTAAGCACCCCCCTGCCCCGCGGGCACGGCCTGGCTCAAGCCTCTGGCGCGATCTGCTCCGCGTATTCGTAGAGTGCGCCGAGGATGTCCTGGCCGCGCTCGTCGGCCGCTTCGCTGAGCTCATCCACACGCTCGAAAAACGCCGCCAGGGTCTGCGCGCCGCCGGCACCTTGGTGCAGGCGGGCGGCGCAATGGGCCTGCCAGCGCAGCGCCTCGGCCCCGCTGAGGCTGGCCGGGAAGTTGCGCGCGCGGTAGCGGAACACCAACTCGGCCAGGCGCTCGTCGGCGAACACCAGCTTGCCCTCGGCGGCCCGCTGGGCGATCTGCTCCGGCGTCTGGCTGCGCAGTCGCTGCAAGGTGCGGCGGTCATCGGGGCCGATGAAGCCGCCGTAGAGGTCTTCGTCCACATCAACCGGACCCGGCGCCGCTTCGCGCTTGAAGACATCACCCCAAAGCCCGTCCAGCAAGCGTCCCTTCTCCATCAAGATTTGGGCGTGGGCCTGGCCTTGCGCAATGTCCAGACCCCAGCGTTCGGCCATGGCCGGGCTCAGGGTCTTGAGATTGCCGATGACGACGGGCGACTTGTTGATGTGAATGGTCTTGATCGGCAGCCGGGTCTGGCCCTCGGGCAGATCCTCCTGCTTGACGAACATGCGGCCGCGAATCTCAGCAGCACTGAGGGTCAAGAGCTCGGCGGGGTCAGTGGCCAGGTCCCAGACGATCAGCTCGTTCTTGTTGGTCGGGTGCGGCGCTAGCGGCCAGACCAGGGCGATGCAACCGCGCTCCGGGCCGTACATGCCCGAGATGTGCAGGAAGGGCCGGCCCACGCCGATCTCGGCCCAGACGGCGTCCTTCTTGCGCAGACGCAGGCAGAAGTCGAAGAGCTTGGGCTGTGTGGTTTTCAGCAGGCGCGCCAGGGCGATGGTGGCGCGCACATCGCTGAGCGCGTCGTGCGCCGCCTCATGCACCAGGCCATTGGCCACGGTCAGATGTTCGAGCTTGAAGGACGGCCGGCCATCCTCATGGCGCGGCCACTCGATACCCTCGGGCCGCAGGGCATAAGCGCAGCGCACGACGTCGAGGATGTCCCAGCGCCCGCACTCGTTCTGCCACTCGCGTGCGTACGGGTCGATCAGATTGCGCCAAAACAGATGGCGCGTCACCTCGTCGTCGAAACGGATGGTGTTGTAGCCCACGCCCACCGTGCCGGGCTCGGACAGCGCCGCCTCAATGGCCGCCGCAAACTCATGCTCGGGCACACCACGTTCCAAGCAGGTCTGCGGCAGGATGCCGGTCAGCAAGCAAGACTCAGGGTCCGGCAGGCTGTCCGGGCTGGGCTGGCAGTACAGCATCAACGGCTCGCCGACTTCGTTCAGATCGGCGTCGGTGCGTATGCCTGCAAACTGAGCCGGTCGATCCCGGCGCGGCACGCGGCCAAAGGTTTCGTAGTCGTGCCACAAGAAGCTGAATTCACTCATGGGCGGCACGATACATCAAGCGCCCGCCGGGCTTGAATGGTGGCACTTTGTCGCCGGCTGATGTGACGAGCGAGCCGACATGCCTAGCTGGTGATAATCGCGGCCATTGCACACCGCTGCGCTCACGTCCTGCACCTTGACCAAAAAACTGCTGATCTTCGGCGCCGCCCTGCTGGCTCTGATCACCCTGCTGCTCGGCGTTGCGGCGGCGCTGATCTATCCGACCCTGCCGGATCTGGCCGAGCTCAACGACTACCAGCCCAAGCAATCGCTGCGGGTCTTCACCAGCGACGAAGTGCTCATCGGCGAATTCGGCACCGAGCGGCGCAAGTACCTGCCGCTCGATCAGATCCCCAAACAGATGCAAGACGCCTTGCTGGCCATCGAGGACAGCAATTTCTACGAGCACAGCGGCATTTATCTGCCGGGCATTCTGCGCGCCATCGTGGCCAACACCACGCAAGGCCGCAGCCAGGGCGCCTCCACCATCACGCAGCAGCTGGCGCGCACGCTCTACCTGACCAAGAAAAAGGTCTACTCGCGCAAATTCGTCGAGGCCTTGCTGGCCATGAAGCTGGAAAGCGAGCTGAGCAAGCAAAAGATCCTCGAGGTCTATATGAACCAGATCTATCTGGGTCAGCGGGCGTATGGCTTCGAGGCCGCGGCCGGCGCCTACTACGGCAAGACGCTGAAGGACCTCTCCATCGCCGAAACCGCCATGCTGGCCGGCCTGCCGCAAAACCCGGCCTATGCCAACCCGGCGGTGAACCCGGAGCGCGCACGCCGCCGCCAACATCTGGTGATCAACCGCATGGTGGACACCGGCGTCATCACGGCCGAGCAAGCCGAGAGCGCCAAGGCCGAAAAGCTGCACATCCGCTCGCCCCAGGACGCGCGCGTCCATGCCGAGTTTGCCGCCGAAATGGCGCGCGACGTGGTCTTCGAGCAGTACGGCGAGGAGGCCTACACCAAGGGCTTGCGCGTCTACACCACCCTGGTTTCGCAAGAGCAGGCCGCCGCCTACCGCGCCCTGCGTCGCAGCTTGCTGGAGCTGGAAAAGCGCAAGCCCTACCGCGGCCCGGAAGGCTTTGTCGCCCTGCCGGACGACGAGGCCGAACGCGACAGCGCCATCGCCCAAGCCTTGGCCGAACACCCAGACCAGGACGATCTGCGCGCGGCCGTGCTGCTGCAAACCTCGACGCAAAAAGTGCGTGCGGTGATGCAGAGCGGCGAGGAGCTGACGCTCAGCGGCGAGGCCTTGCGCGGGCGTGCAATCGGCCCTGTCCGACAAGGCGCGCGAAGCCAGCCGCTTGCGCCCCGGCGCCATCGTGCGCGTGATGCGCGGCGCGCCCAACAAGGCCGAGCCGCAAGGCGCCTGGTCCATCGTCCAACCGCCCGAGGCCGAGGGCGCGCTGGTGGCGCTGGAGCCGGGCACCGGCCGCGTCCATGCCCTGGTCGGCGGCTTTGACTTCAATCGCAAGCAGTACAACCACGTCACCCAGGCCAAGCGCCAGCCGGGCTCCAGCTTCAAGCCCATCGTCTACTCGGCCGCGCTGGAACAAGGCGTCAGCCCCAGCACCGTCGTGCCTGACGAGCCCTTGGTCTTCGGCGACTGGGAGCCCAAGAACTCGGACGGCAAATTCGACGGCCTGATGAGCGTGCGCCAGGCCCTGGCCCGCTCCAAGAACATGGTGACCATCCGCATCACCCAGCTGATCGGGCCGGCGCGGGTCCGGGAATGGGCCTCACGCTTTGGCATCGAGATCGACGCCGGCCGCGAAAACCTCACCCTGGCCCTGGGCACCAGCGAAGTCACGCCCTTGCAGATGGCCAGCGCCTACGCGGTCTTTGCCAACGGCGGCTACCGCCTGCCGCCCGTCATCATCCAGCGCATCACCGACAGCAAGGGTCAGGTCTTGTTCGAAGCCCCTCAGGCCAAGCTGGGCGAGGAGCAGCGTGCCATCTCCGAGCGGAATGCCTTCCTGACCAGCAGTCTGCTGCAGGAAGTGACACGCAGCGGCACGGCCGCGCGCGCCCAGGGCACACTGCGCCGCCCTGACATTTACGGCAAGACCGGCACCACCAACGATGCGGTCGATGCCTGGTTCGCCGGCTTCCAGCCTGGGCTGGCTGCCGTGGTTTGGATCGGTTACGACCAGCCGCGCTCGCTGGGCGACCGCGAGTCGGGCGGCGGCTTGGCCCTGCCCGTCTGGATCGACTTCATGAGCGTGGCCCTGCGCAACAAGCCGGTGCAGGAAATCACGCCGCCGGCCGAAGGCCTGCTGCGTGCCGCCAACGGCGACTGGAGCTTTGAAGAATTCGCCGGCGAGGCGGGCATTCGAGCCATCGGCCTCGATGGCACGGCGAGCCTGAGCCCGCCGTCAGCGGCCAGCGAGGCCGCCTCCGCGCCCTTGCCCTGAACGGCAAGCGGCGCAGGAGCTCGCCGCGGGCTCAGCGCTTCTTGACGATCACGCTGCCGATGGAATAGCCAGCGCCAAAGGAGCAGATCACGCCCAGATCGCCGGCCTTCAGGTCGACGCGGTGCTCGTGGAAAGCAATGATGGAGCCGGCCGAGGCGGTGTTGGCGTAGGTGTCGAGAATCAACGGCGCCACGTCCGAACCGGAGGCGCCCATGCTCTCGCCGATCAGCTTCTTGATGATGAGCTGGTTCATGCCCAGATTGGCTTGATGCAGCCAGAAGCGGCGCACCGTGGCCGGCACGGTGTCCAGCGTGCCCAGATGGGCCTCGATGTGGGCGGCAGCCATGGGCACGACTTCCTTGAAAACCTTGCGGCCTTCTTGCTTGAAGGTCTTGTCGCGCGCATTCGGGTCGCTGTCTTCGGCGCGGTTCATGAAACCGAAATTGTTGCGGATGGCATTGGAGAACTGGGTCACCAGCTTGGTGCCCAGGATCTCCCATTGGTCGGCCGAAGTGGCCGTGTCGGCGCGCTCGATGATCAGGGCGGTGCAGACATCGCCGAAGATGAAATGGCAGTCGCGGTCTTTCCACTCCAAGTGGGCGGACGTGATTTCGGGGTTGACCACCAGCACGCATTTCGAGGCGCCCGAGCGCACGGCGTTGTAGGCCTGCTCGATGGCGAAGGTGGCCGAGGAGCAAGCGACGTTCATGTCAAAGCCATAGCCACTGGCGCCCAGGGCCTGCTGGATTTCGACCGCCATGGCCGGATAGGGCCGCTGCATATTGGCGCTGGCGCAGAAAATGGCGTCCACATCGGCCGGCTGCTTGCCCGCAGCAGCAATGGCTTTGCGGGCTGCGTCCACAGCGATCTCGGCCATCAGCGAGAGCTGCTCGTCGCTGCGCTCCTGGAAGCGCGGGTACATGCGCGTGGGGTCGAGCACGCCGTCCTTCTCGATCACATAACGCTGTTTGATGCCGGATGCTTTTTCGATGAACTCGACGCTGGAATGCGTCAGCGCTGCGCGCGTGCCGGCCGCGATTTCGTCGGCATGCTGGGCGTTCTGCAGGTCCGCGTAGGCGTTGAATGCAGCGACCAGTTCGGCGTTGCTGATGATGTGGGGCGGCTGGTAGAGACCGGTGCCGCTGATGACGACGGAATGCATGGGATGGAACCTTTGGTGTCGCGGAGCCTGGATGGCCCGGGTGTGGCAGGCAGTGTAGCCAGACTACATGGTGTGAGAACTGAGGGCCAGCTCCAGCTTTTCGCCGAGTTTGTGGAGCGGAGTCGGTCAAGATCAGCGTAGAATCGCGCACCGGGCCCAAATTTTGGCGTCCGGTTTTTTTCGTCCGTACCACCCTCGCTGGTGGCCTCGCGGATGCAAAGCAGGCGTGACTCTTTCCCGAGACGCCACGCCGGCCGGATCTCCAAGTCAAGTGCTCGCAGCCCAGGGTCTGCACTGCATGAACGCAGCCCGAAACTTGCGAACGATTCGACTCATGGAAATCTTTGACTACGACAACATCCTGCTCCTGCCCCGCAAATGCCGTGTGGAAAGCCGCAGCGAATGTGACACCTCGGTCCAGTTCGGACCCCATCGCTTCAAGCTGCCGGCCGTCCCGGCCAATATGAAGACGGTGGTGGACGAGAACATCACCGAGCATCTGGCCGCCAATGGCTACTTCTACGTCATGCACCGCTTCGACCTCGACACGGTGGCCTACGCCAAGTCCATGCGCAACAAGGGCCTGCTGGTCTCCGTCAGCTCAGGCGTGCAGGCCGCCGACTATGCCGTCATTGACCGCCTGGCGGCCGAAGGCGTGGGCGCCGACTACATCACCATCGACATCGCCCACGGCCATGCCGAAAGCGTGCAGCGCATGATTGCCCACATCAAGCAGCGCCTGCCCGAGACCTTCGTCATTGCCGGCAATGTGGGCACACCCGAAGGCGTGATCGACCTGGAAAACTGGGGTGCCGACGCGACCAAGGTCGGCATCGGCCCGGGCAAGGTCTGCATCACCCGGCTCAAGACCGGCTTCGGAACCGGCGGCTGGCAGCTCTCGGCCCTGAAATGGTGTGCCCGCGTGGCGACCAAGCCCATCGTCGCCGACGGCGGCATCCGCCACCATGGCGACATCGCCAAGAGCATGCGCTTCGGCGCCTCCATGGTCATGATCGGCTCGCTGTTCGCTGGCCATGAGGAGTCCCCCGGCAACACGGTGGAAGTCGACGGCAAGCTCTACAAGGAGTACTACGGCTCGGCCAGCGACTTCAACAAGGGCGAGTACAAGCACGTAGAAGGCAAGCGCATCCTGGAGCCTGTGAAGGGCAAGCTGGCCGACACCTTGCGCGAGATGCGCGAGGACCTGCAAAGCTCCATCTCCTACGCTGGCGGCCGCAACCTGACGGACCTGCGCAAGGTCAACTATGTGGTGCTGGGGGGTGAAAACGCCGGCGAACACCTCTTCATGTAGCAGAGCCGCGTTGCTCCGGCGTTTCGGCGTAGCCAAAACGCGGGGGAACATCTGTTCATGTGAAGGGCTGGCGGCTGCCTGGCGTTTCGGCGGAGTGCCGTTGAAACGTCGGCAAGCGTCTGTTTGAAGGGCGGCTTGCCGGAGGCGGCGCGGCCGCGCGCATGGTGGACAATCGCACCATCCCTTTTTGTGCTTTTCCTTTCAAATTTCGGCCGAACAGGGGCTCGGGTGCTGGCCGAACGCTGGCGCACTGGCCCCTTTGCCGTTTCAGCAGCGACCCTTGTGCCATGACCGAACTTGCCAAATCGTTTGAGCCCGCCGCCCTCGAAGCCCATTGGGGCCCTTTGTGGGAGCAACAAGGCTTGTACAAGCCCACCCTGGATGCGAGCCGCGAGTCCTTCAGCATCCAGCTGCCGCCGCCCAATGTGACCGGCACCCTGCACATGGGCCACGCCTTCAACCAGACCATCATGGACTCGTTGACGCGCTACCACCGCATGCTGGGCCACAACACCTTGTGGGTGCCGGGCACCGACCATGCCGGCATCGCCACCCAGATCGTGGTGGAGCGCCAGCTGGCTGACAAGGGCGCGGAGGGCGCCAAGACCCGCCACGACCTGGGCCGCAAGAACTTCGTCGCCCGCGTCTGGGAATGGAAGCAGGAGTCCGGCAACACCATCACCGGCCAGATGCGCCGCATGGGCGACTCGGTGTCCTGGGACCATGAGTACTTCACCATGGACGAGAAGCTCTCGCACGTGGTGCGCGACACCTTCGTCAAGCTCTTCGACGAAGGCCTGATCTACCGCGGCAAGCGCCTGGTCAACTGGGACCCGGTGCTCAAGTCCGCTGTGTCGGACCTGGAAGTCAGCAGCGAAGAGGAAGACGGCTTCCTCTGGCATATTCGCTACCCCTTGGCCGATGGTTCCGGCGATCTGACCGTGGCCACCACCCGCCCCGAAACCATGCTCGGTGACGTGGCCGTGATGGTGCACCCGGAAGATGAGCGTTATGCCGCCCTGATCGGCAAGCAGGTGACCCTGCCGCTGTGCGGCCGCACCATCCCCGTGATTGCCGACGACTACGTGGACCGCGAGTTTGGCACCGGCGTGGTCAAGGTCACGCCCGCGCACGACACCAATGACTATGCCGTCGGCCAGCGCCACGGTCTGGCCATGATCTGCGTGCTGACCCTGGACGCCAAGATCAATGACGAAGCGCCCGAGGCCTACCGCGGACTGGACCGTTTCGTCGCCCGCAAGAAGGTCGTTACCGATCTGGAGGCTCAGGGCTTCCTGGTTGAAGTCAAGAAGCACAAGCTGATGGTGCCGCGCTGCGAGCGCACCGGCCAGGTGATCGAGCCCATGCTGACGGACCAATGGTTTGTGGCCGTCAACAAGGTCAGTGCCAGCACCGGCCGCAGCATTGCCCAGGGTGCGGTCGATGCGGTCGAGAGCGGCGCGGTCAAGTTCTTCCCCGAGCAGTGGATCAACACCTACAACCACTGGATGGGCAATATCCAGGACTGGTGCATTTCGCGCCAACTCTGGTGGGGCCACCAAATCCCGGCCTGGTACGGCGAGAACGGTGAGCTCTTCGTCGCCCGCGACGAGGACGAAGCCTGGGCCAAGGCCACGGCCGCCGGCTACAGCGGCACGCTGACGCGTGACGAGGACGTGCTGGACACCTGGTACTCCTCCGCCCTGGTGCCCTTCTCCACCCTAGGCTGGCCCGAGAAGACGCTGGAGCAAGACCTCTTCCTGCCCTCCACCGTGCTGGTGACGGGTTACGACATCATCTTCTTCTGGGTCGCCCGGATGATCATGATGACCCAGCATTTCACCGGCAAGGTGCCCTTCAAGCATGTCTACATCCACGGCCTGGTGCGTGATTCGCAAGGCCAGAAGATGAGCAAGAGCGAAGGCAATGTGCTGGACCCGGTGGACCTGATCCAGGGCGTGGATCTGGACACCTTGGTGGCCAAGTCCACCGTCGGCCTGCGCCGCCCCGAGACCGCTCCCAAGGTGGCGGCTCGAGTGAAGAAGGAGTTCCCTGAGGGCATGCCGACCTACGGCGCCGATGCCCTGCGCTTCACCATGGCCTCCTACGCCAGCCTGGGTCGCAACATCAACTTCGACACCAAGCGCTGCGAGGGTTACCGCAATTTCTGCAACAAGCTCTGGAACGCCACCCGCTTCGTGCTGATGAACACGGAAGGCCAGGACTGCGGTCTGCTGGAGCACAGCAAGGAGCAATGCGCCCCGGGCGGTTCCGCGCACGGCTACTTGGACTTCAGCCGCGCCGACCGCTGGATCACCAGCGAGCTGCAAAAGGTTGAGCTGGCCGTCGCTCAGGGCTTTGCCGAATACCGCCTGGACAACGTCGCCAACGCCGTCTACTCCTTCGTCTGGGATGAGTACTGCGACTGGTACCTGGAAATCGCCAAGGTGCAGATCCAGAACGGCGACGAGGCCCAGCAACGCGCGACCCGCCGCACCCTGATTCGCGTGCTGGAGACCACGCTGCGCCTGCTGCACCCGATCGCCCCCTTCATCACCGAAGAGCTGTGGCAAACCGTGGCGCCGATTGCAGGAAGGAAGAACAGCGACTACCTCGTCAGCGCGGCGTACCCGATTGCCCAGCCGGAGCGCATCGATGAAGCCGCCTGCGCCTGGGTCAACAACCTCAAGGCCGTGGTCGGTACCTGCCGCAGCCTGCGCAGCGAGATGAGCCTCTCGCCCAGCACCCGCGTGCCCCTGTTGGTCGGTGGCGACACCGGTTTCATCGCCGAAGCCGCCGCCCTGCTTCAAGCGCTGGCCAAGCTCAGCGGCGTGCAGATCTTCAGCGATGAAGCCGCCTTCCAGGCCGCCAGTGCCACCTCACCGGTGCTGGTCCACGGTGAGGCCCGCCTGGCCCTGCATGTGGAGATCGATGTGGCCGCCGAGACGGCTCGCCTGGCCAAGGAAATCGCCCGCCTGGACGGCGAAATCGCCAAGATTGAAGCCAAGCTCGGCAACGAAGGCTTTGTGGCTCGCGCGCCGGCGGCCGTGGTCGAACAGGAGCGTCAGCGCCTGAACGACTTCAGCGCCACCGTCTCTCGCTTGCGGGATCAGGCAGCTCGGCTGGTGAAGTAGAGCGGAACTCCGCCACCTCGGGTGGCGTGGCAAGCAGCTCATCCATGCGCCGCGCCACGCCCCAGGCGGCGCGCGTGCGCGATTCGCGCGTGGTGCTGGCCAGACGCGGCGTCACCTGCAGGCTGTCCACGCCGTGCAAGGGCTGGCCCGGCTCCTGCAAGCCGGGCTCCAGGCTGTCGAACCAGGCGGCCAGCAGGCGGCCGCTGCGCAAGGCCTCAGCCAGAGCCACGTCATCAAAGATGGCGGAATGGGCAATGCTGACCAGCACCTGCCCCGGCTTGGAAAAGCCCAGCACGCGCTCGCCAACCAAGCCGCGGTAGCGCGGGAAATAGTTCAGCTGTACGCAAACCCCTTCGCTGTGCTCCATCAGCTCGCGCAAGGGAACCGGCTCGATGCCCCACTGCGCCCAGATGGGGTCACTCTGATGCAAGCTGGGGTCATAGCCGACCACACGGGTGCCAAAAGCGGGCAGCAGCTGCGCCAGCATGCGCGCCGCCGGCGTCAGGCCGATCAGGCCCACCGTCACACAGCCCAGCTCGCGGCCCACCCACATGCCGTCCGAACCCTGCACCGGCACGCGGCGCAGCAAGGCCAGCAAGGCGCCCACCATGAACTCAGCCTCGGCACTGGCCGTGGCGGTCAGGCTGCGGATCACCTCCACATGGGCGTTGCGACAGGCAGCCAGGTCGATGTTCTCCCCGCCAGAACTCATGCGCCCGACCACACGCAAGCGCGGCGCGGCACGCAGCAGGGCCGCATCGACGGACACATTGGGCGGCAGGATCAGGCCTTGAATCTGGTGCAAGGCCTCCAGCAAACGCGCGGGCTCGCCTGCCAGCTCGGGCGCGAACTGCACCGAATGGCGCTCGCTGAGCCACTGCATGACTTCCATTTCCAGCGGTTCAACGATCAGCAAAGTCATGTTTCAAGTCGGTCGTGTGCACAACGAAGAGTCGTCATTTGCCCATGCAACAATGCGCTCAAGCAAATCGAGGAGTGTACTTTTATGGCCAGCAAGCCGAACTCTGTCATCACCAAGGCCATCTTTCCTGTCGCCGGTCTGGGCACCCGTTTTCTGCCGGCCACCAAGGCGCAGCCCAAGGAAATGCTGCCGGTGGTGGACAAGCCGCTGATCCAGTACGCCGTCGAAGAAGCCTATGCCGCCGGCGTGCGGGAGATGATCTTTGTGACCGGCCGCCACAAGCGCCCGATCGAAGACCACTTTGACATGACTTTCGAGCTCGAGATAGCCCTCGAACAAGCGGGTAAGCAAGAGCTGCTGGAGGTGGTGCGCAGCGTCAAGCCCGACGATATGGAATGCGTCTACGTGCGCCAGGCCCAGGCCTTGGGGTTGGGCCATGCGGTGCTCTGTGGCCAGCGCCTGGTCGGCAACGAGCCCTTTGCGGTGCTGCTGGCCGATGACTTGATGGTCGGCCCCAGCGGCGGCTCCCCGGTGCTCAAACAGATGGTGGAGCAGTTCTCCGAATGGCGGGCCAGCATTCTGGCGGTGCAGGAAGTGCCTGCCGAGCACACTCGCCGTTACGGCATCGTCGCAGGCACCGCGGTCAACGACCATCTGGTCGACGTCACCCGCATCGTCGAGAAGCCGGCGCCGGAAGATGCACCCTCGCGCCTGGCCGTGGCCGGCCGCTACATTCTGACGCCCGGTGTCTTTCACGAGATCGCCAACCAACCGCGCGGTGTCGGCGGCGAAATCCAGCTGACCGATGGCATTGCCGGTCTGCTGCGCCGCGAAAAGGTGTTTGCCTACCGCTACGAAGGCAAGCGCTACGACTGCGGCAGCAAGGAAGGCTTTCTGCAGGCCAATGTGGAACTGGCCCTGGCGCACCCGCAGCTGGGCGCAGGCTTCCGCGACTACCTGCGCAGCATCGAGATCTGAGGAAACGCCGCAAGCCAGGCTTGCAGCGCCCTCCTAGGCATTCAGGCCCCGGCCGCACGTAGGCGGCCGGCCTGTGGCCCAAATCAATCGTAGATCGACTTCTCGGGCCGCCGCGCCAACACCGCAATCGGCGGCGCCCAGCGTTCGCCACGCGGCTTCTTGCTGGTGACCAGGGTAATCTCGCTGGGCTCGAAGACCTCGACGTTGTGCGTGATCGGCGTGGTCAGCAAATACTGGGCGCGGGTCGAGCGCAGGAAGTGGCCGACCAGCTGGATGTTGCGCACGTCCAGGTGAGCAAAGGGCTCGTCGATGAAGACAAAACCGCCCGGCGAATCGTCGTCCTTCATCAGGCCCACCAGCAGGATCAGGCTCTTGAGCACCTGTTGGCCACCCGAGGCTTCGCCGTCGTTCAGGCCCACCTCGCCCTTGCCGTCGAAGTTGAACTTGACCTGCAGCCCGGCCTGGGCGAGCACCATATCGTCGTTGTCCAGATGCGGCAGTTCGGCCTGCGCCATCACGCCGGCCAGCTCACCGAGCTCCTGCACATTCTTCTTGTAGCGACGCACGGTGGCGCGCAGCACGTCGATGTAGCGTTCGCGCGCGTTGAAGGCGGCGATGCGGGCCATCTCATTGCTGGCACGGCGGTCGTCGAGCTGGGCGGTCTGCTCCAGCACCGACACACTCATGCGCGCATGGCGGTCCTGCACCTGCGGGTCGGTCTCCCAGACGCCGTTCTCCAGCTCTGCCTGCACATGGCGGCCGGCAATCTCGGCCTGCTTGGCGTTCTCGAACTCGTCGCGCAAGGCCTGCACGGTCGCGGGCGTGACCCAGGCAGCCGGGAAGCGTGCCTTGACCGCCCGTGACTCGCGCGCCTGGGCCAGCAGCTCACGCTTGCGGCCCTCATGCTCACGCTGCGCGCGACCGACGTTCTCTTCGCTGGCCTTGAGGCTGGCCTGGGCCGACTCGTAATCGCGCTCGCTGCGGCTGTGCTGGGTCAGGGCGCGGTCATGCTCGGCGTCGAGCGCGGTCATGCGGCCTGAGGCCTCGACGCGAGCCTGGCGCAGGGCCGGCAGGCGCTCGCGCACGGCCGCAAAGTCCTCGGCCTTCTCGGCCAGTTCTTGCGCGGCCTTGTGGCCCTGGGCCGCGCGCTGCGCATCCTTGAACTGGCGTTCAACCTCGGCCTGTTCCTTGGCGATGCGGCTCAGCTCCGCGTCGTAGCGGTTGAGCTCGCTCTCCAAGGCCTTGCGGCGCGACTCCAGGGCCGACACACCGAACTGGAAGTCACGCGGTTCAACCCAGAGGCTGCGGCCACCACGACCGTCCTTGTAATAGGCATCGGGCGTGATCCACTCACCGCCCACTTTGGCGCCGGCCTCGGTGTCCTTGACGCGGCGGATGCCGCCGAGCTGGCGGATCAGCCAGCCCGGGGCCTTGGCATTGAAACGCAGGGCCGCGAGCAGCGAATCGGGCGGCACGCTGGCCGGCACGTTCTCGGCCTCGGCCACCACGTAATGGCGGTAGCGCTCACGCGAAGCCAGGGCAAAAGCATGGGCCTCGTCGCCGCTGCGCTGTAGCACCACCACCCAGCGCGAGGGCCGCAACATGCCTTCGGCGGCGGCGCGCCAGGCCTCATCGGCAATGTCGATGCAATCGGCCAGCACATGGTGGGCAATGCCGGCGTCGTCCAGCGCGCGGCGGAAGCGCGTCACCTCGGCCGGCGGCGGCGGCAGGCGCTGGCCGCTCAAGGCCTCCAGCGCAGCCTGGGCCTTGCGGCTCTGGTCATTGGCGCGGGTGAAGCCCTCGCGCAGGCGGTGCTGCTCACCGCTGAGCTGCTCCACGCGCTGGGCCAGCTCCTGCGCATCGGTCTCAACAGCGGCCAGGGTGCGCAGCTCTTCCTCGCGCTTGGCCAAGAGCTCCAGCGGCCGCTCGGCCTCGCGCGCGGCGTCAAACGCGGCGCGGGTCTGGCGGCGCTCGGTCTCCAGCTCCACCAGGCGCTGCTTGGCGCGCTCCTGCGCTTCAAACAGGCCATGCAGCTCGGCCCGCCGGGCCGCCTGCTGGCGCGCATCGGCGCCAGCAAACAGGCGCTGACGGTGCAGCTCACGCAGGCCCTGGGCCGTGCGCGCGCGGGCCTCGCTCCACTGCAGCACGGGCAGCACCTCGGTGGCCAGGCGCTCGCGCTCTTTCTGGCGCAGCTGGTACTGCTGGAAACTGTTGACGCGGTTGGCTAGGTCGGAGAGCTGGGCCTGTGTGTGTGAAAGCTCGTGCGTGGCCTGCTCGACTTCTTTCAGCAAATGCTGCTGATGGCTACGGGCCTGGTCGTAGCGGTCGAGCACCTCCTGGTCACCGAAGACTTCGAACACTAGGCGCAGCAACTCCTTGGGGCTGAGCTCGCACAGCCGGTCGGTCTGGCCTTGCTCCAGGGCCAGCACGCGGCCGATGGCGCGGGTCAGGCCGGCGGCTTCCAGGCGGCGGCGCCAGGCTTCGATGCCCATCCAGTCCTTGTCACCGCGCTCGGCCAGGGCCTCGATCTCATGGACGCCGTCCATCATCATGTAGCGGCGCTGCCAGTCGCCACCGTGGCGCTCGATGCGGCAGACCAGGGTCACCTGGTCGGCATAGAGCAGCGAGCTGGCGAAAGGCCGCGAGCTGTTCTGACGGCCACGCGGGCGGTTGTCCACCAAGGCGCGCAGCCAGGCGCTCTCGGCATTGGCGTGGCGGGCATAGGTCTTGTACGTGCGGCCACCCGAGCATTCCAGGCCCAGCAAGGTGCGCATGGCATCGAGCAAGGTGGTCTTGCCCGAGCCATTGGGGCCGGCGATGGTGATGATGGCGCCGTCCAGCGGCATGCTCACCCGCCGGCAGTAGTCCCAGTGCAGCAGTTCCAGCGATTGCAGGTGAAACATCAGGTCTCGCTCTTCTTCTGTTCTTGTTCGGGAAGGGCTTCCGCTTCCAGTTCTGGATCGGCCTCCGGCACTTCGGGCTGGCGCGCCTTGGCAATGGCCGCAGCAATCTCGGGGTCGGTGCTGCGGGCCAGCACATCACCCAGGGCGCCGTCGAGGATGCGAGGCGCCAGGGTGTCGTAGTCCAACAGCAGGTCCAGCAGCGGGCCTTCGGCGATGTCCTCGCCGCGCCGGGTGATGAAGCCATTGCGCTCGAGCAGCTTGAGGTTGCTGTCCAGGCGCATCTTCTTGCCCAGCTGGTTGCCGAAGTCGGCCAAGAGGCTGCGGTAGCTCAGGGTCGGGCTGACGCTGGCCGCCGTGGGCAGGGGCTTGTCGGTGGCGAACATCTCGTTCTGGCCCAGCTCCTTGGCATCGGCACGGGCGACCTGGCGCTGGCGCTTGGGCAGCACGATCAAGGACCACAGCACCACCAGCAAGGCAACACCGTCGCGCGGCAGATCGAGGTTGTTGTTGGCGGCCAGGCCGGTCTCGCCAAACACCGCCGCTTCGGCCGGGCGCAGCATGGCCAGGCTGATGTGGTCGGCGTACAGGTTGTCGATGACGCGCAGGCCGACGGCGGCCAGGCGCTGGCCCAGGGCCGTCCAGACCTCGGTGTCGATCAGGGCGCGGCGCACCAGCGGATGGCTGCGTGGCAGCCAGCGGCGGGCCAGCAGCTGCGCAGCCAGGGCGGCCGCGTCGTCAAGAGCAGCGCTCATGCTTGGTCTTCCTTCGGATCTTGTTGTACTTGTTGTTCTTCTTCACTGCCTTCGGCCGCCGGGCGGCGCAGCACGCCACGGCTCATCCAGCGGATGTGCTCATCGTCGCTGGCCGCCTGCTCGGCCGACCAGTGCACGCGCCAGGGCTGGCGCGCCATATCGCCGGTGGCGCCGTTCAGATGCTGAGCCTCGCGGTCGCCCAGCAAGGGCAGCAGCTGAGCGCGGTAGCTGGCCAGGGCATAACTGCCGCCCAGCACGGCCGGGGCCAGGTCTTGCTCGACCTCGCCCGCCTCGCTCCAGCGCGTCAGCAAGGCCTGCATGATGCCCATCTCGGGCGGCAGACTCATCACCGCCAGTTGGCCTTCGGGGGCCGCCTGGGCGCTGGGCAGGGCCTCGGGCGCGGGCGCGGCCGGGCGGTCACGCTCGAACTCCGCCTCGGCCGTGTCCAGCAGCTCATGCTGGGCCACCAGCACCGGATGCACCGGGCGCGACAGCGCGCCCAGCGACAGGTTCTCCAGGAAATGCACGTTCTGCAGCCAGCGCCGGACATCGGTGGTGGTGATGCCGGTGGAACCGAGCGTCACGCGTTGGCGGTCGGCCTGCTGCAGGGCGCGGTTGAACTGGCTGGCCATGGACAGCAGGCGCGCTTGTGCCAGGCCCAGCTCGCGCGCCAGACGCTCCAGCCGGGCATTGCCCTGCTCCTGGGCCTGCACCATGATGGCCGAGAGTGCCTCGCTGGCCTTCTCGACCAGGCTCAGCGCCCGGCCGAAACGCTGGCGGGCGCGGCGCAGATGAAACTCCGAGCCGCTGGCAATCGCGTCGGCAAACTCGTCGTAGAGGCGCGAGAGCTGGGCCTGCAAATGCTGCAGCTGGGCCGGGTCCAAGGTGCCCAATTGGTGGGCACCGGCCACATTGGCCAGCAAGGCGCTGAGGTCGGCGTCCTGCTGCACGCTGCTGTTGAGCAGGGGCTGTAAGAGGCCCAGCAGCTGCTGGGCCAGGGGCGTGACGCCGTAATGCTGATTCGAGCCGTCCCAGGCCAGCAGGTCCGCCTCGCGCAGGCGCTTGAGCACCAGCTCCAGCGGCTCGTCGCGCAGCATGTGGAAGTGCTGGTTGAGTGCTTCGCGGCTGATGCGCGAGGCCGGCATGGCCATCACTTCCAGGAACACCCAGACGCGCAGCTTGACCAGGCTGGCCGGGCCATGGAAGAGCGCGCGCAGGCCGGCCATCAGGCCGTCCTGGCGCTCCATCTGCCACAAGAGCTGCGCCTCACCGGGGGCAGCCGCGTCGCGAAAAAAATCTTCAAAGCGAGCTTCGTCTTCGCTCGCTGGGTTTGGGGTCTCCCGCATGGGGGCGATTATCCCCGCTGGATCGCCCTTTTCTGGTCAGACCCGGGCCGGAAGTTCAGAGCTGATCCAGATCCACCGTGTCGCCGAACAGAGAAGCGCGGAAGGCCGGCGCCGAATTCTTGTCGTCGGTGGCCCAGAGCAAGATGGCCTGGGCCGACATGGGCCGGGCAAACAGATAGCCCTGCAGCTCATCGCAGCCCATGCTCACCAGCACCTGCTGCTGGCCCTGCGTTTCCACCCCTTCGGCCACCACCCGCAGGCCCAGAGCATGGGCGAGCTTGATGACGGCATCGACCACGGCGCGCGCATCGGCGCTGGTCACGAGATCGGTGACGAAAGCGCGGTCGACCTTGAGCTCTTGGGCCGGCAGCTGGCGCAGATAGCTGAGCGAGGAATAGCCGGTGCCGAAATCATCGATGGACAGATGCACGCCCAGCTCGCCGAGGCGGCGGAAGGTGTCCTGGATGGCCTGGGTGTTTTCCATCACCACCGACTCGGTGATCTCGCAGGTCAGCAAGGTCGGGTGCATGCCCGAGGCCTGCAAGGCACTTTGAATCCGTTCGACGATGTCGGCCTGGCGCATCTGCTGGGCCGAGAGGTTGATGGCCACGCGCATGCGCAGACCGCTCTCGCGCCAAATTTGGGCCTGGCGGCAGGCCGCATCGATGACCCAATTGCCCAGCTCGCGCATGAAGCCGAAGCGCTCGGCGATCGGGATGAAGATCACCGGCGACACCATGCCGCGGCTCGGGTGGTGCCAGCGCAGCAAGGCCTCAGCAGCCGTCACCTCGCCGCTGCGCGCATCGATCTTGGGTTGGAAGTACAGCTCCAGCTGATCGCGTTCGACGGCATGGCGCAGATCGCGCAGCAGGTCCAGCTGCTCGCGGCTGTCGCCGTCCATGCCGGCGGCATAGAAGCAGTAGCAAGCGCCGCCGAGACGCTTGGCCGCGCTCTTGGCCGCGTCGGCACAGGCCAGCATGCGCGCCTTGCCGCCGTCCAGCGGGTAGCGGGCAATGCCGGCGGAGCAGGAAATGGCCAGCTCGCGCCGATCGAGCACATAGGGCCGCGCCAGCTCCGCCAGCACGCGCGCGGTGAAGCTGGCCACCGCTTCCTTGCTGCTGGCATCGGCCAGCAGAACGGCGAACTCATCACCGCCGATGCGCGCCGCCACGTCGCCCACGCCCAGACAGGCGCGCAGGCGCTCGCCGGCCAGGCGCAGCAAAGCATCTCCCTTGTCATGGCCGAAGCTGCTGTTAACCGGGTTGAAGCCGTCCAAATCAAACAGCAGCAAGGCCAGCGGCCGCTCATGGGCATCGCTGTTCACCACGGCCAGAGCCAGCTGTCGCTCCAGGCCCAGACGCGTGGCCAGGCCAGTCAATGGGTCGATGAAATGCGCCTCGCCTTCCTTGTCGGCCGCGAGTTGCAGCTCACTGACATGGCGCAGCAAAGCCGGCAAACCCTGGGTCGCCAGCAGCAGGAACAGCAGCAGCCCTGCTTCTCGGGCCCCCAGACCCAAGGCCGGCCAGGCCTCCAGCGCCGCCCGCAAGCCCGACTCGCTGGCGCTCTGAAGCAGCCGCCAAGCCAGGGGCAGCCCAGCGACCGCAAACATCAGCAGGAATCGCAGCGCGCGCGCCAGATGCGATCCACCGTTGACCCACAAAAGCCCGGCTGCGGCAAACGCTGTCGCAGCACCGAACAGCAAGCCAGCGAAGCCGCCCTGAATGAGCCAAGCCTGCATTGCGATCAGGATCACGGAGGCCAGCAATACCAGGCCGCGAAAGCTGGCTGTCAGGGCGCGGCGCGGCTGCAGCCCAGCCAGCATGGCATGGCCCCCGCAAAAAGCCAGTGCAAAGCTGGCCAGAACGACCCCGGTGCTGGTGAGCTCGCCGAGCCAGCTCCACCACAAGGCCGCAGCCAACAAAAGAGCGCCGAGCCAACGACTGCGAGGTATTCCACGTGGCTGGACATGCAGTGAACTCTGCAAGCGCGCCTGCGCGCCAGCCAGCAAGGCAGACGCGCTATTCAGAAGCAACAAGCTTGGAACGAGGGCAAAAAGAAACAGCGCCACCGAGCCCCGGACCAAAGCCCAGCTCGTGGGCAGCGCCTGTGCCAACCAGGCACTCCAGCCAGCACTCAAGGCCTCCATGGCGGCCCTCTGCGGCAAACGAATGTGTACTTCCCCATGAGGCCGTAGCCTAGCTGGAGTGCACGGCAATGGCAGCGCCAAAATGGGCCGCAATGCCTGTCCATTTTGCTGCGTCAGTTCGGACTGAAGCCCAATGCAACCCAGAGCAGCGAGCGCAGCGGGGTGAAGATCAGGGCGAAGGCAAAGCAGTTGCCCCAGACCGTGAGCCAGAAACGGCGCCGGAACGGGGCCTTGCTGCTCTTGTGCCGCAGGACGGATTGCGCCAGCAAGGCACCGGGCCAGCCGCCGGCCAAAGCCAGGCCATGCAAGGTGCTTTCCTTGACCCGCCACTGCCCCAGGCGGGCGGCGCGCTTGTCGCCGGCGTAGACGATGAAGCTGGCCAGGCTCAGGGCCATATAGCCGCCCCAGAGCGCCGGCGGCAGGCCCCAGAGCAAGTGGCAGGCGAGGTAAGCCGCCGCGAAGCCCGGAATCAACAACAGCCCGGCCGTGCCCGCCGAAGCGCGAGGACGAACAACCACGGGCGCACGCGGACGGCGCACGCGCAGGGCGCGGCGCCGACCCTGGCCATCGACACCGGGCTCGAAGCTGAAGCGTTCGCCCTGCCGCGGGCGCTCGGTCAAGAGTTCGAAATCACGCAGCCTCACAAAGAGCCGGTTCGGCTCCGAATCGCCGCGCAGAAAACCGCAGCCCTTGGCGTCATCCCATTGGATCAAGGTGGCGGTTTCACGCGGCGCGGCCATGGCGAACTTGAAAATAGGAAGGCTGAAAACAAAAAAGGCCCGCTGAGCGGGCCTTTCCATCTTAGAGCAGCGCTGTGGCTGCTCTGGGCTCAGCGGCCGAAGCCACCGTTATTTGGCTCAGCGGCCAAAGCCACTTCGGCGCGGGCCGGCCGGGCCGCCACGCTTGGCAGCCGGGCCGCCAGGGCCGCGGGAGTCGAAGCCACCCGGGCGACGGTCAGCACCAAAGCTCGGCTTGCCGCCGAAGGAAGGCTTGTCGCCGAAGCTCGGACGGTCGCCACGCGGGGCGAACGCGGGCTTGTCACCACGCGGGGCGAAGCCGGCATTGCCGCGGTCGAAACCGCCGCCAGCGGGGGCGCGATCAAAACCACGATCGAAGCCACGGTCGGCCGGGGCACGGTCGAAAGGACGGGCATCGGGGCGGAAGTCACCACCGCGCGGCTCGAAGCCTTGCGGACGGGCACCGCCATCACGGTTGTCGCGCACAAAGGGGCGGCCGCCGTCACGGTTGAAAGGCTTGGCGCCACCGCCGAAGCTCTTGCCGCCAAAGCCGGGCTTGCCACCCCAGCTCGGACGTGCACCACGGTCTTCAAAACCACCGGCGCCAGCGGGCCGAGGCGGGAAGATGCGCGGCTCTTGCGACTTCGGCTCCAGGCCTTCGATCTGAGCCGAAGGAATGGTCTGGGTCGTGAACTGCTGGATGCGGCGGATCATGGACACATCGTCACGCGTGGCCAGAGTGACAGCCAGGCCTTCGCGACCGGCACGGCCGGTACGGCCGATACGGTGCACATAGTCCTCGGCCTTCATGGGCAGGCCGTAGTTGATCACGTGGGTGATGGTGGGCACGTCGATGCCGCGGGCGGCGACGTCGGTGGCCACCAGCACGCGCACTTCACGACGGCGCAGCGCCATCAGCACGCGGTTGCGACGACCTTGCGGCATGCCGCCGTGCAAGGGTGCCACGGCATGACCCAGCTCTTGCAGGCGTTCGGCCAACCAGTCGGCGTCGCGCTGGGTGCTGGTGAAAACCAGGGCTTGATCAACATCCTTGTCGGCCAGCAGATGCTCCAGCAGCTGGTCCTTGTGGTTGTTGTTGTCAGCCCAGTGCAGGCGCTGGGTGATGTTCTCGTGGGTGTCGGTGTGCGAAGCCACATCGATGCGCTGCGGCTCGCGCAGCAGCTCGTTGGCCAGGCGGCCGACGTGACCGGCGAAGGTCGCGCTGAACATCACGGTCTGGCGGGTGGCCGGGATGCGGTCAGCGATGAACTTGATGTCATCGATGAAGCCCATGTCCAGCATGCGGTCGGCTTCGTCCAGCACCAGCATCTCGACATTGTCCAGCACGGCCTTGCCGGACTGGATGTGGTCCATCAGACGGCCGGGAGTGGCGATCAGGATGTCCAGGGGGCCGCTCAGCTGACGCAGCTGCAGGGCGTAAGGCATGCCGCCCAGCACGGTCGACAGCTTCAGGCCCTGGATGTGGCGGCCGTAGGTCTGTGCAGCCTTGGCCACTTGCATGGCCAGCTCACGGGTGGGGCACAGGACCAGGACGCGCGGGCCCAGAACCTTGCCTTTTTCGCGGCGGGTGTTCTCGCCACCGGCAGCAGCGGCCGCAGCGGTGCGAGCGTCCAGCACCTTTTGCAGGGCCGGCAGGATGAAGGAAGCGGTCTTGCCGCTGCCAGTGCGCGAGGACACCATCAGGTCCAGGCCCTTGAGGCCGGCGGGGATCGCCAGGGCTTGCACTTCAGTGGCGGTTTCGTAACCGGAATCTTTCACGGCACGCAACAGGGACTCGTGCAAACCTAGATTTTCAAAGCTCATATCTTCTTTCAACAAAGCCATGCCCCGCCTCGCAAAAACGAGACGAAAACACGCGCCTGCCACGCAGCAAAAGAATGCGTGTCAAGCCAGTAAAGTCGCTGGGAGAAAGCTCGCGTCGTGCACCGGGACTTGAGAGACGGCAAAGCAAAGCCGTGAGGTGCCAGGTGCGGCGCCGGGGGAACAGTCAAAGCGACGGCATCGCCGCCGACCGAACCCGAAGGGTGTCCAGCACACCATCCCGGTAAGGGATGTTCACGAAGCCAGGGCGGAGCCCGGGGATTCGTGTCACTGAGCGCAACATGCTCGAAAACACCTTGTGGAGTTTCGACTGTGGTCAGCGGCCTGAACGAGGTCAGAGGAGACGAACGAATTGCAGAGCAGCTTCAGCTGCAAGCAAGTCCATGACTATAGCACACTAGGGTTTTCACGGGAGCTTCATCAGGCCGTCAAAGACAGAAATATCTGCATTTGCGAAAAGAAATCGCCGGAATGCAGAGCGGGCGTGTGGAATTCACGCCCGCTGCTGCTACCCGGAGGCTGAAGCCAAGCCGGATCAGTCGGCCGGCCACAAGGCCAGGAGATCAACCAGGGCCTGCATGAAGGCAGCCAAGGCCTGACCCTGAAGCACCTGCAGGCCAACATCACCATCCAGGCTGCAAGCGGGCAAGGCTTCACTGCCGTCCTGGAGCTGCAGCAAGGCAGACTCGAAGCCACCTTGCGCTTGCAACTGCACCAGCGGCAAGCCGCGTGCATCGTCATCGGCCACGCTGGCCAGGCGCTGCTCCAGCACGTCCTCGCCCCAGGCCAGCTCGAGGTTGAGCAGGCCGCAACGCGGCAGCTGCAGATCCAAACCTTGGGCGGCCGCGTCGCTGCACAGCAGCACGGTCGCACGCGTCTCGTTGCGCCAGCGCTCGGCCAGCGCACGTCGCTGGGCCAGCGGCTGTGCCGCCTGGATTTGCACACAGGCAATGCCGGCCGACTGGAGCACCGGCTGCAGCAAGTTCAAGGCATCGTCCCATTGGCTGCACACGCGCAAGCGTTCCAGCGCCCTGCCCTGCAGCTCGCGCGCCACAGCCGCCACGGCGATCAGCTTGGGTGCATCGCTGAGGCGCCCAGCATCGGCCTGCCCGGCCAAGAGCTGCGGGCTGATGGCCAGACGGCGCAGGTCTTGCAGCAAACGCAGCAGTTGCAGCTGCTCGGCGCCCGAGACAAAGCCGCTGCGCTGCCAACGGCTGACACTGCGACGCAGCTCATTCTGCAGCGGCGCCTGCAAGGCCAGCTGCGCTTCGCTCAAGGGCAGCGCCCGCAGTTGAACCAGGGCCAAAGGCAGATTGGGCAGGAGCTCGGACTTGGCGCGGCTGAACACCAGGCGCTCCAGCGTCTCGTCGACAACACCCAGGGCCATGAAGCCCGAGACGCGGCCCGCGGCATCGCGGTGCACATGCTCGGCCAGGAAGTCCGCCAGAGCGCCTTGGCGGTGGCAATCCAGCATCTCGACCAGGGGCAACAAGATTTGCGGCTGGGCATTGAGCAGCTGGCTGCTCAGCATCAACACAAAACCGCCGCGATCCAACTGCTGCAAGCGCGCCAGCGTGGCCGCATCCAGGCGCTGGGCCTCGTCAATGATGATGAGCTCGGGCGCGTAGGCCTGCAGCAGAGTCAGGTCCTGCTGCAAGGTGTTGAGCGCAGCGATCTTGATCTCACCGGCCGCATCCAATTGCTCGCGACGCGTCGACGCGTCACCCCAGATCAAGCCGGCACGGCGTGCGCTCAGGCTCTGGGTCTCACTGAGCCAACGGGTCTGCGAAGACTCGGCGCACAGCACCAGCACCCGCTCGACACCGAAATGGCGCAGCATCAACTCCGCGGCGCCCAAGGCTTGCGCGTACAGGCCCAAGCCCAGGTCATCAGCCACCAGACTGCGGCCGGCGCAGACCGCAAACAAGGCAGCCTCCAACTGGTAATGCGGCAAGGGCAGCTTGAGCAAATTGCGCAGGCCCGGGCTGTCAAACAGCTGCGGGTAGGCTTCACCCAGCAGTCGCACGCGCTCGGCGGCGTCGCCGGCCAAAGCCAGCTGTTCCCACACGGCCGCATCCACGCGCAGCTCATGGCCCAGCTCCGCCGCATGCTGCAGCAACTGGGTCAAGACCTGAACGCCCTGGCGCTTGCCTTGCTGGATGGCACGCAGGCCAAGCTGCACCTCGTCTGCCAGCTCCGCCGGGCAAGCCGGCGACTGGCGCCACAAGAGCTGACGACGCGCACCGCCGCTCAGCCCCAGTTCGCTGTACTCGGCCTGCCAGCCCGCAGCCAGATCGGCGCGCAACTGATTCAGCAGGAACTGGCTGTGTTCGCAGCTGCCGTTCTCGCTCAAGGCGAAGGCCTGGCAGCTGCACAGCACATCACGCGGACGCGGACCGCGCAACTGCAAGCTCCAGGGCTCGCCGCCCTCGATAGGGGTGACCAGGTAACGACCAAACAACGCTGTATCCTGAGCTTGCAAGGTGAAGCGAACCGGCGCGGGCGGAGGGACGGGAGCGGGCTTGGCTGCAGGCTTGGGGGCCGGCGCTGGCGCAGGGGCCGCCACAAGCGGGGCGGCAACAGCCGCCGTCGCGGGTGCGAGCTTTGGCAGTTTGCCGGGCTTGCCCTTCTTCTTGCTGGCCGTGGCCGGCACCTCAGGCACTGCAAGCTCCTCAGCCGCCGCGGCCTTGGCCTTTGTCGAGCGAGCTGCCGGGCTGCGCACTTCCTTGACGACGGGCTTGGCAGCCTCCGCCACTGGCGTCTTCGCAGCAAGCTTTTTCTTGGGCTCGCTCAGCACGACTGGCTCTGCCGGCGCGGGCATCGCCGCGGCTGGGGCATCGGACGGTTTCTTCTTGGCTGAAGCCTTTGCAGCAACTTTGGGGGCGGCCTTTTCCGAAGACTTTGCAGCGGACTTGGCCACTGGCTTGGCAGCAACTTGGACCGGCGCTACCACTTGCGGAAGCTCCGCAGCCTTGCCGACCGCCCGGGTCGACTTGGCGGCCGGCCCCGCTTTCTTGGCGGCTGCCGGCGCTGGCAGCTCCGCCACGACTTCGGCTTTCACCTTGGACTTGGGCTTGGCCTCGACTCGGGCCGGCTTCTTCGCTGCGGCCTTCTTGGCTGCAGCGGGAGCGGGCAACGATGCCGCTGCGGGCTTGGCTGTTGCAGCGGCCTTCTTGGCCGCTGCCTTCACCGGGGCTGCTTTCACGGCTGCTTTGGGCGCAGCCTTTGGTGCTGCCTTCACTGCCACCTTGGCTGAAGGCTTCGCTGCCGTCTTCACGGGCGCCTTTGCCGCAGTTTTTGCCGCAGTTTTTGCAGCTGCCTTTACGGCGACTTTTGCCGCCACAGCAGTCGGCGCCTTCTTGGCCACGACCTTGCTTGGCTTCTCGGTTGCAGTTTTGACGGCGGCCGGAGCCGCGCTCTTGGACTTGGTTTTTGCAGGCGCCTTGAGTGCGACGGGAGCAGCTTCGGCCGCAGCGCGCGGTTTGGATTTGGTAGCCATGGGAGATTGTTTGGTTTCGCGAAAGACGAGGCGGGGCTCTGGTCTCAGAGCAGCGCTTCGTCTGGGTTCAGCAAGCGGGCAGGACACCAGCCACGCAAGCTGTTGAAAAAGGCAAGGGCTTGGGCGCGTTGCAGATCGCTCTTCATCAGCCGCGCTTCACGCAGCCGCCCTTCTTGCAGCAGTTGTTCTCGGTAAACACCGGGCAGCAGCCCGGCTTGCAGGCCTGGCGTCAGCCACTGCCCCTCAATTTGTACGGCGATATTGCCAAAGCTGCACTCGGTCAGTTCACCGGCCGGGTTCCACAGCAAGACATCGAAAGCCTCGGCAGGCTTGCTCGCGACGAAGGCCCCATAGATCTCGCGCCGCGTGGTCTTGTGCTGGATGAACTCGGCCGCCGCCCCTTGCGAAGCGATGGCCCGTGCAGCCAGCGCGAGTATCACGCAATTTGGTGTCGGCTCCAGCGGCGTGGCCCGCAATTGCAGGCCCTGTTGCGCGCAAAAGCTCAGGCGCACACGCCAATCGCCCACCGCATGATCGACCGCCAACCGCTGCAAGGCGGCGCGAACTTCGGGCAGCCGGGGTTTGAGCCCGAAGTGCTGGCAGCTGCGTTGCAGACGGCTCAGGTGGCCGCTCAAGCGTACGAACTCTCCATCGGACAAACGCAGTGTTTCCAGCGCAGCCACGGGCGCCTGCGCGCGCAAAAGAAAGCGTGCCTTGGCCCGCCACTCGGCCACTTCCGCGCCCGCCTCGGAATCGAGTGTGATGGCGCTGCCCACACCGGCCTGCAGCTCCAGCCCGCCCACCTGCTCGACGGTCCGGATCGGCACATTGAAGGTCGCCACGCCACCGGGCTGCAGCAGACCCAGGGCACCGCAGTACCAGCCGCGCGCCTGCCCTTCCAGCTCGGCAATGATTTCCATGGCCCGGATCTTGGGGGCGCCGGTGACCGAGCCGCAAGGGAACAGAGCCGCGAACAACTCCGACAGGCGCAGGCGCGGCCGGCTGACCGCCGTGATGGTCGAGGTCATCTGCCAGACCGTCGGCAAGGCCAGCAACTCGAACAAACGCGGCACGCGCACACTGCCCAGCTGGGCGACCCGGCCGATGTCATTGCGCAGCAGGTCGACGATCATCAGGTTCTCGGCCCGCTCCTTCTCGCTGGTGCGCAGATGGGCCTGCGCCGCCTCGTCTTCGGCCGCGTCGCGGCCGCGCGCGGCCGTGCCCTTCATGGGCTGGGCCGCCAGCAACCAACTGCTCTGGGCGTCTGGCACCGGGCGCCAATCGAAGAACAGCTCGGGAGAGACGCTGGCCACCTGAGCCTCGCGCAAAAACAGCGAAAAACCGCCGGGCTGGCTGCGGTGCAAGGCCAGGAAGAACTGGGCCAGATCCACCTCAGCGCTCAAGCGGGAACCCAGGCGCGTGGTCAGATTGACTTGGTAGCAGTCACCGCTGCGAATCCATTCGCGGATGCGCTCGATCTGCCCGGCCTCGTCCGCTTCGTCCTGCGCGTCCAGCCAGTCAGCCGTCAGCAGGCCGGGCGAAGCTGCAAGAGCGGGCCACTCGGAAGGCGTGCAGTCATAGACTGCAAACTCGGCCAAAGGGCCACTGCCCGCTTGGGCACACAAGGCCGGGTCCAGCGCGACGGCCGCCTCGTAGCGCAAACCTCCCAGCACCCAGGCGCCGGCCCGGCTGGCCTCATGGGCGGCATCGAGTACGGCGACCACCTCTTCAGGGCGGTGCGCGCGCAGCCAGCGCGAGGGTGGCTGATAGAACGCCCCGCGCACCCGCTCGCCGTCTTCCCGGGCCAGCGGATGGCGGGGAAAATCAAAAGCCGCCCACAGTTCGGCGGCAGCCGGCTCAGCCACAGGCAGTCACCCTCGCCGAAAACGCTGACAAGGTCACGGTGACAGGTTCACAGCGACAGAAAGTGCTCGCGGTAATAAGCGAGCTCGTCGATGGACTCGTGAATGTCGGCCATGGCGGTGTGCGCCTGGGCCTTCTTGAAGCCATCCAAGATGGCCGGCTTCCAGCGCCGCGCCAGTTCCTTGAGTGTGGAGACATCGAGGTTGCGGTAGTGGAAGAACGCTTCCAGCTTGGGCATGTAGTTGGCCAGGAAACGGCGGTCCTGGCAGATGCTGTTGCCGCACATCGGCGATTTGCCGGCGGGCACATATTGCTTGAGGAAGGCGATGGTTTGGGCGACGGCCTCATCCTCGCTGATGGTCGAGGCCTTGACTCGGTCGATCAAGCCGCTGCGACCATGGGTGCCCTTGTTCCAGGCATCCATCTTGTCCAGGGTTTCGTCACTCTGGTGAATGGCGAAAACCGGGCCTTCGACGCGCACATTGAGCTGCGCATCGGTGACCACCACCGCGATCTCGATGATGCGGTCGGTCTCGGGGTAGAGGCCGGTCATTTCCAAATCGATCCAGATCAGGTTCTGGTCGTTGACGGGCAGCACGGGTGCGGCATCGGCCGGCACGGATGGGGTCAGGTCGCTCATGGGCAGGGCTTTCTATGCAATCAGTGCGCCGCATTGTCGCAGCCCTACACTTGCCACCCATGTTTGCAAGCCTATCCCCGACCCTCCACCCCACCGTGCTGAGCTTAGCCTTCGCCCTGGCCCTGCTGCTGTCCCTGGGCCTGAAGCTCTGGCTGAGCAGCCGCCAGGTGCGCCATGTCATGCAGCACCGCGACGCCGTGCCGCCCGCTTTTGCCGCCACCGTGCCACTGGCCGCCCATCAGAAAGCGGCCGATTACACTGTGGCGCGCAGCCGCTTCGGCCTGCTCAGCCTGGCCTTCGACAGCGCCCTGCTGCTCGGTTGGACCCTGCTCGGCGGCCTGGATCTGCTCAACCATTGGGTGCATGCCGCAACGGCTGAACGCTTCGGCCCCATGGGCTACCAGCTGAGCCTGCTGGTAGCCTTCACTTTGGCGGGCAGCCTGCTAGACCTACCCTGGGAGCTGTACAACACCTTCCGCATCGAGCAGCGCTTCGGCTTCAACCGCATGACGCTCAAGCTCTATGTGGCCGATGCGCTCAAGGGCGCCCTGGTCGGCGCCCTGATCGGCCTGCCGATTGCGGCCCTGATTCTGTGGCTGATGGGCACGGCCGGCCAGGCCTGGTGGCTCTGGGCCTGGGGCAGCTGGATGGGTTTCAACCTGCTGATCCTGGTGCTCTACCCGACCGTGATCGCACCGCTGTTCAACAAATTCACGCCCCTGCCGGACGAAGCTCTGAAGGCGCGCGTCGAAGGCTTGATGCAGCGCTGCGGCTTCGCCTCGCAAGGCCTGTTCGTGATGGACGGCAGCCGCCGCTCGGCCCATGGCAATGCTTATTTCACCGGCTTCGGCCCGGCCAAGCGGGTGGTGTTCTTCGACACCTTGCTGCAGCGCCTCAATGGCAGCGAGGTCGAGGCGGTGCTGGCCCATGAGCTGGGCCACTTCAAGCACCGCCATGTGCTCAAACGCATGCTGACGATGTTCGCGCTCAGCCTGGCCGGTTTCGCCCTGTTGGGCTGGCTGTCCAGCCAGGCGGGCTTCTACATCGCCTTCAATGTGCAGCCCAATATGGCGGCGCCCAACGATGCCCTGGCTCTGCTGCTCTTCATGCTGGTCGTGCCGGTCTTCGCTTTCTTTTTTACACCGCTGGGCAGCCTGATGTCACGCCGCGACGAGTTCCAGGCCGATGCCTACGCATGCGCCCATGCCAGCGGCTCGGAGCTGTCCTCGGCCCTGCTCAAGCTCCATGAAGACAATGCCGGCACCTTGACGCCAGATCCGGTCTACGCGGCGTTCTACTATTCGCACCCACCGGCCAGCGAACGCTTGGCGGCCATTGCGCAGCACCCTTCTTCCGCCGCAGGTCTGCAGGGCGCCGCGTCGTGAGCGGCAAGTTTTCGCAGCTGGACTTGGGCCTGGTGGTGCGCGGCCACGGCCGCCACTACATCGTCGAAGACGCCGAAGGGCAGCGCCGGGTCTGCCACCCGCGCGGCAAGAAAAGCGACTGCGTGGTCGGTGACCAGGTGCGCTGGGCGCCCTCGGGTTCAGACGAAGGCGTGATCGAGGCGGTGGAGCCGCGCCGCAATCTGCTGTTCCGCCAGGACGAGTGGAAGACCAAGAGCTTTGCTTCGAACCTCGACCAGCTGCTGATCCTGGTGGCGGTGGAGCCTGTGTTCAGCGAAAGCCAGCTCTGCCGCGCCATGATTGCGGCCGAAAGCGCCGGCATCGCCACCACCATCGCCCTGAACAAGACCGACCTGCCCGGCACGGCCCATGCCCGTGAACGCCTGGCCCCCTATCGCGCCATGGGCATGCCCATGATGGAGCTGGCCATGAAGGCCGACCCCGAAGATGCGCGCGCACAGCTGACGCCCTGGCTCAGCGGCAAGCGCAGCTTTGTACTGGGCCCCAGCGGCACGGGCAAGAGCACGCTGATCAACCTCCTGATTCCTGACGCCAAGGCCCAAGTCGGTGATATCTCGGTCGCGCTGAACTCGGGCCGGCATACGACCACGACGACGCAGTGGTACTGGGTCGACGCCGCACGTGAGAGCGCCTTGATCGACTCACCCGGCTTCCAAGAATTCGGACTGCACCAGATCGACCCGGCCACCCTGGCACGTTTGATGCCCGACATGAGCGCCCACGCCGACCACTGCCGTTTCTACAACTGCAGCCACCAGCACGAACCCGGCTGCGGCGTGCGCGACGCCGTGGCCGCCGGCCAGATCAGCGCTTCACGCTACCGCATTTACGGTGAGATCCTGGCTGAACTGTCTAACAAGCGCTACTGAATCTGCAGCTGGCTGAACTTGAGCGATGGCAGATCCCGGCACGAAGCAGTCGCTCTGATTGGGCTGTTGCCAAGGGTCGCCGGGCGAGTGCTTCCGCTCATGTCCCCCGGCCCGCGCTAGGCGCGGACCTCCTCCTTTACTTCGCTTCAGCACTCACCCGACACCCCTTGTCAGTTCAACCGGTCGGCGTTCTTGTCGAAGGGGCAAGGCCGTGCTGGATTGGGTCGGCTGGGTGCTTCGCGAAGTGAAGTTAAGGAGGAGGCCCCAGCCTCAGGCTGGGGCCGGGGGACATGAACGGAGCGGAGTGCCCAGTCGACCCGATCACCGCCGGACGCAACGGCTGCTTTGTGCCGCTTGCAGTCAATTCCGCGCCTACCTCCACCTACGTCGCGCCATGGCTCAAGGCAGGCGCGGGCTCCCAGGGCTGACCTCACGGGCCTCGACATCGACCACCTCGCCCATGGGTTGGCTGGTGCGACGGGCAGCAAAACCAGGTCGCGCCTGGCGGGCGCGATGGAAGCGCCCCATGTCAATAACCGGCTTGCGGCCGCGCAAGAGACTCCAGATCAACAGGCCGATCACGGTCAGCACCGCCACCGCCATCAGGCTCAGCACCAGCACGACAGTGGCCACAGCCAGGACCAGGCGGAAGATCAGGGAAATGAGGGCGGAGAACAAGGTCAGACCTTCGTGGTGATTGAAACGGCGAAACGAAATTCAGATCGGGGCATTGAAGCGCAATTCAACCCCGGCCGACAAAAGGCATGGTCGTGGCCATGACGGTCAAGCTTTGCACATTGGCCGACAAGGGCAAGCTGGCCATATAAAGCACGGCACTGGCGACATGGGCGACATCCATGGTCGCCTCCACGGCCACAGCGCCATGAGCCTGCGGCACCCCGCGGGTCATGGGAAGCGCCATCTCGGTCAGGGCGTTGCCAATGTCGATCTGGCCGCAGGCGATGTCAAAAGCCCGGCCATCCAGGGACAAGGACTTGGTCAAGCCGGTGATGGCATGCTTGCTCGCGGTGTACGGAGCCGAGTTGGGGCGCGGCGCATGGGCGGAAATCGAGCCGTTGTTGATGATGCGGCCGCCTCGCGGTTGTTGCTGCTTCATCATACGGACGGCAGCCTGGGCGCACAGAAAAGCGCCACTGACATTGACATCGAGCACCGCACGCCATTGTTCAAAGCTCAACTCATCGATGGGCAGCGCGGCGGCACTGACCCCGGCGTTGTTGAACAGCAGATCGAGCCGGCCCCAATGCTGGCCCAGTCGCTCAAAGGCGGCAGCGACCTCGGCCGGCTGGGTGACATCCGCCACCAGCAGCAGGCAGCTCTGGCCGCCCCCGCCGGCCAGACTCGCGGTCTGCTCCAGCGTCTCCAGGCGCCGACCCAGCAAGCCAACCCGGTAGCCGGCCGCCAACAAGGCCAACGCCACGGCCCGGCCAATGCCCGAGCCTGCACCGGTGACCAGGGCAACCGGGTACGTTTCAGCGGGCGCAGCCGAGCTGCTGCTTTCAGAAGTACCAAGATTCATGGCAGTGGAATTCAAGGTTATGGAACGAAGGCCCGCGGGCCTGTCAAGCCTTGTCGCGGAGCGTGGCAGCATTTCAACATGCGCGACGCTTGTCGCAGAGGCTGTCACAGAGGCGCCGTAGACTGTAACGATATGTTCTCGCTCTCCAGTCAGAGCCCGGAATTCCTCAGCGGAATCCACGCGGCCCCCAAGCAAGTGCACAGCCACCGGCAGGGCAACGCCGATGCCCGGCTGGCTCGGCCTGACTCAGAGCTGAAAAGACCCGAGACCCAAGCCCGCCTCCTTTACATTGAAGACAACCTCGTCAATCAGCTGCTGGTCGAGGAACTGACCGCCATGCGCCCTGCCTGGCGCCTGGAGTTGGCCTGCGACGGCACCCAGGGCCTGAATCGGGCAGCCAGCTATTTGCCGGATCTGATCCTCTTGGACCTGGAGTTGCCGGACATGAACGGCTTCCAGGTGTTGCAGGCCTTGCGCGCATCGGCCGCCACAGCCCACATCCCCTGCATTGCGCTCTCGGCCAACGCCATGCCGGAAGACCTGCGCCGCGCCAAGGCCGCCGGTTTTTCCGACTACTGGACCAAGCCGGTGGATTTCAAAGCCTTCCACGCCGGCCTGGACCAGTTCCTGGCCGAACTGGCCCGGCGGGCCGATTGCATCAAGCCGGCAGCAAGCCCCGGCTCTTGAGCATGGGCTGAACCACCGGGTCGCGGCCGCGGAAGGCGCGGAAAGCCGCACCCGGCTCCTGGCTGTTGCCGCTGGAAAGAATGCTTTGGCGCAGGCGCTCGGCGGTGGCCGCATCGAAGGCGCTGCCGGCTTCGACAAAGGCCTCGTAACCGTCGCAGTCCAGCACTTCCGCCCACATATAGACGTAGTAGCCGGCGGCATAGCTGGCACCCGAGAACAGATGCTGGAAATGCGTCAGCCGGTGGTTCAAGCCGACGGCAGCCGGCAGCCCGTAAGCGGCCAAGCACTCGGCTTCAAAAGCCACCACATCCGGCCCCTCCGAATCGCTGCGCGAATGCACGGCCAGGTCGACCAAGGCGCTGGCCGTGTAGCGCACGGTCTCATAGCCCTGATTGAACAGCTCGGCCGCTTTGAGCTTGGCCAGCAGGCTGTCGGGAATGGGCTCGCCGCTTTGGTAATGGCGGGCATGCTTCTTCAGCACCTCGGGCTCGCTCATCCAGTGTTCGAAGATTTGGGAGGGGAGCTCCACGAAATCGCGCAGCACCTGGGTGCCAGACAGGCGCTCGAACTCCACCTCGGACAGCAGGCCGTGCAAGCCATGGCCGAACTCATGGAACAGGGTGCGGGCGTCATCGAAGCTCAAGAGCGTGGGCTCACCCGGCGCGCCCTTGGCGAAGTTGTTGTTGTTCAGGATGATGGGCACGCAGTCCATGCCATTGCGCGCCTGCCAGCGCATGGCGTTCATCCAGGCGCCGCTGCGCTTGGTGCTGCGGGCGAAGTTGTCATGCAGGAAGACACCACGCAGGCTGTCGTCGGCATTGCGGACCTCGTAGACCTGCACATCGGCGTGGTAACCGGCCACCTCAGGGCGATGCACGAAGCGCAGTCCGAACAGACGTTGGGCGCAATCGAACAAGGCTTGAACCATGGCATCGAGCGGGAAGTATGGCTTGACCTCCGCTTCTTCCAAGTCATAGCGCGCCTTGCGCACCTTCTCGGCGTAGAAGCGCCAATCCCAGGCCTCCAGCGGGAAGTGGTGATCCTGCGTGGCCATCATGCCCTCCAGGGCCTGGCGCTCACCCTCGGCGGCCGCCTTGGCCGGCTCCCAGACCTGGTTGAGCAGGCCCAGCACCGCCTCGCGCGAACCGGCCATGGTGTCGGCCAGGGCGAAGTCGGCGTAGCAGGCATGGCCATGCAAACGCGCCTGCTCCTGGCGCAGGCTCAAGATCTCCTGCGCAATCGCGCGGTTGTCGCTCGGGCCGGCGTTCTCGCCGCGGCCCACCCAGGCACGCCAGGCTTGCTCACGCAGATCGCGCCGCTCGCTGAAGGTCAGGAAGGGCACGATGTGGGAGCGCGACAAGGTGATCACATGAACGCCCGCCTCCAGTCCGCGCTCGGCCGCAGCCTGGGCCGCCGCTGCACGCACAAAGCCGGGCAAGCCGGCCAGTTCGTCCTCGCTGCGCAGCTCCAGGCGGAAGCCGGTTTCGTCGGCCAGCACGTTCTGGCCGAATTGGGTGTTGAGTTCGGCCAGGCGCTCCATGACCTGGGCATAACGCGCTTGCGCGGCGGGTTCCAGCTGCGCGCCAGCGCGCACGAAATCCAGATGCACACGCTCCAGCAAGCGCAGCGGCTCGGCAGCCAGGCCCAATGCGCTTCGCTGCTCGTAGATCGCATGCACGCGCTGAAACAGGCCGGCATGCATGTAAACCGCATTGCTGTGCGCCGCCAGCGGCGCCGCCAGAGCGCGCTGCACCGCCTGGATCTCAGGGGAAGAGGCCGACGCCGCCAGGGAATAGAAGAGATGCTCCAGTCGGGTCAACAGGCGGCCGCTGCGGTCGAAGGCGGCCAGTGTGTTGGCGAAAGTGGGCGCCTCGGCTTGCCCAGCAATGGCATCCAGCTCACTGCGGTGCTGCGCCAAGGCCCGCTCGAAGGCGGGCTGAAAATGAGCCGCTTCGATGGCCGCAAAGGGCGGCAAACCAAAGGGGCCTGTCCAGTCTTGCAAAAGGGGATTGGTGGGCGTCGAGGACACAGGAAACTCCACAAAGCAAACTAAAAGACAAAGAAAAAGGCGCCAAGCCGGTGAGCCTGGCGCCTCATGCGCAGCGCGAAAAACTCAGCGGGCAGGCATCACTTGCCGGCAGCCGCACGCTCTTTCTTGATGGCTTTTTCGTCTTCTTCGTCGTACTGCTTGTTGCCGCATTCCTGCTTCCAGGTGTCGACCTTGTCCAGATGGTTTTCCTGGCGCTCTTCCAGGGCCTTGAAGCTGACATTCAAGGCATCGACCTTGGTGCCGAAGGCCTTGCGGGCTTCGTTGCTCTTGGCGTTGTTCTCGTTGATGCTGTTCACGCGAGTGTCAAAGGCCTTGGCGCGCTCCTGGTAGGCCTTGTTGCGGGCAGCCAGAACTTCCGGGTCGGGACGTGGATCCTTGTTTTCGGCGTAGGCCTTGATGTTCTCGAACTCTTTCAAGATGCCTTCACGCTCGGCCTTCATCTCGGCCAGCGCCACACCGGCAGCCTCGTCGGCCTTTTGCAGGGCATCGCGCTCGGCCTTGAGGGCGCTGGCGGTGTCCTTGTAGCTGTTCTGATCGGCCTTGACGGCTTCGGCTTCAATGCCATTGGCCTCGCTCATTTCGATGCAGTTGCGCAGCTGATCGCGGCTCAGCAACTTGGCCTTGGGCTTTTCCACGACGGGCTTGCCGACCTTGTTGTTCTTGGGGTCGACCTTGGCGCCGGGGTTGACGGTCTGAGCAAACGCGGGCATCAGGGCCGCAGCGGCCAAGGAGATGAGGAGACGTTTCATGGCAATGACTCTTTTTCGATGACGGGACTGCCGCCCGGGGCTCGCTGGCAGCGACATCCGGGCGCATGCAAAAAAAGCTGTGGTGCGCAGGTTTGAGCCGGCGCACAACGGCGGCCATCATGCCATGGCTGAAGCGGCATGAGGGCTGGCGTCTTCCCGGCCTCAGGCCAGGGATTTCTGCAGCAGCTCTGCCACCAGACCGTTGATGCCGCCAGCGTGCGTGGCCGCGCGCTCGCGCAGCTGCTGGGTCAGCTCGGCCGGCAGCTTGCAGGCAAAGGGCACGAGACCGGCGGCCGCGTCGAGCCGGCGTTGCTCCTTGCGGTCCGGCAGCTGAGCCGCCTGCTTGCCAAAGCGACCGGGGATGGCCGCGCCACGCATCTGGCTGTCGAGTTTGATGCCGGCAAGGCGGTCGAGGTCGGTCTTCTTCATGCTCATCGGAGGGGCGCCGGCAAAGGCTTTGGGGGAAACAAGGATCTGATTGTCCCCTACGTTGATAATCCGGCGCCGGCTCGCACCGAGCCCGCACCGTCCAGCCGCAAGAATCCGAGAGTAGCCACGCCCTATGGCCATCAAAGCCACCATCCACAAAGCCCAGTTGCAAATCGCTGACATGGACCGCCATGTCTACGGCGAGCACAACCTGACCATCGCGCGCCAGCCCTCGGAGACGGACGAACGCATGATGATCCGCATCCTGGCTTTCGCCCTGAACGTGCCCGCCGACGAGCTGCGCGGCAAGCTGGAGCTGAGCAAGGGCCTGGCCGACGCCGAGGAACCCGAGCTCTGGCAGCGCGACCTGACCGGCGACATCCTGCACTGGATCGACCTCGGCCAGCCCGATGACCGCCGCTTGCTCAAGGCCCATGGTCGCTCGGAGCGGGTATCGGTCTATGGCTATGCCTACAGCACGCCGATCTGGTGGGCGGGCATCGAAGCCAAGCTGCAGCGCTGCCCGCGCCTGGCCGTCTGGCAGATCCCGGCAGAGCAGTCACAGGCCCTGGCCGCCCTGGCGCAACGCAGCATGCAGCTGCAGGTCACGGTTCAGGATGGTGGCATTTATGTATCCACCGCGGATACCTCGGTAGAGATCAACCCGGTGGCACTCAAAACGCCGGCCTGAGCCCAGAGGGTGAGAACTTTTGTAGCGAGCGGCAGTCAAACTAGGCGGGCGGAGCGCAGGAACCGGAACGTACGCTATGTACGTGAGGATTCCGAGCATTCGGCCAACGACGTATGGCGGCCGCGCAGTAAAAAGTTCTCACCCTCTCAGACGCCACGCCTGTTCTGACGCATGAATACCAGGATGCCTTGTATGCCCTCGATGAGCCGGATTTCCTTCAGCGCCTGCGCGCTGGCCTTCACCGCACTGATGAGCACAAGCCCGATGAGCCTCGCACAGCCTTCCACCGATGCGCCTAACGCCGACTCCCGCCAGTGGCTGGAAGAGGTGCAAGGCGAGCGCGCTCTGGCCTGGGTCAAGGAACGCAACCAGCTCACCCTGGGCGAGCTGCAAGCCCGACCCGAGTACCCGGGCCTGCGCCGCGAGATGCTGGACCTGCTCAACGCCAGCGACCGCATCCCGCAGATCAGCCGCAAGGGGGCCTGGGTTTACAACCTTTGGCAAGACCAGAACCACAAGCGAGGCCTGTGGCGCCGCAGCAGCCTGGCCGAGTACAAAAAAGCCAGCCCCGCCTGGCAAACCGTGCTGGACCTGGACGCGCTCGGCGCCGCTGAGGGCGAGAGCTGGGTGTTTGCCGGCGCCCATTGCCTGGCCCCCGAGTACCGGCGCTGCCTGGTCTCGCTCTCGCGCGGCGGCTCGGACGCCCATGTGGTGCGCGAGTTCGATACCGTCAGCAAGCAGTTCGTCGCAGGCGGTTTCGTCCTGCCCGAAGCCAAGAGCGAGGTCAGCTGGATCGATGCCGATCACATCTATGTGGCCAGCGATTTCGGTCCCGGCACGCTGACCGATTCGGGCTACCCGCGAGTGATCAAGCGCTGGCAGCGCGGCACGCCGCTGGCCCAGGCCCGCACGGTGTTCGAGGGCCAGGCTCAGGACGTGGCCGTGTCGGTGATGGTGGACCGGACGCCCGGCCATGAGCGCACCGTGTTCAGCCGCGCGCTGGATTTCTACAACCAGCGCTATTTCCTGCTGCAAGGGGCCAAGCTCCAGGCCCTGGACCTGCCCACCGACCTGCAGCTGAGCTTCTGGGGCGCCCGCGTGCTGCTGCAGCCGCGCAAGGACTGGCGCGTCGCCGGCGTGCGCCACGCTGCCGGCAGCTTGCTGAGCGCACCGGCAGCCGCCTTCATCCGCGGCGAGCGCAAGTTCAGCACCTTGTTCAAGCCCAGCGCCACCCGCTCGCTGGACAGCTTCATCACCACCCGCCAGCACCTGGTCCTCAATATCAACGACCAGGTGGCGAGCAAGCTCGAAGAATGGAGCTTTGCGCCCGGCCGCCCGGCCCGCCACCGCCAGATCCAGGCGCCCTTCCCCGGCACCCTGCATCTGCAAGCCCTGCACGACAGCGAGCTGGCCCAGGACGAGCTGGCCGAGCACTACCTGGTCAATTACGCGGACTTCCTGACCCCCGACAGCCTCTTCCTCGCCCGCGCCGGCAGCGACGCGCGCGAGCTGCTCAAGGCGCGTGAAGCCAAGTTCGAGGCCCGCGGCATCAAGGCCGAGCAGCATTTCGCCACCAGCAAGGACGGCACCCGCGTGCCCTACTTCTTGGTGCGCCCGGAAGGCGCGGCCCTAGATGGCCAGAACCCCACCTTGCTTTACGGCTACGGCGGCTTTGAGGCCTCCATGCAGCCCTTTTACTCGGGCGGTTTCGGCCGCGCCTGGTACAGCCGCGGCGGCGTGTTCGTGCTGGCCAATATCCGCGGCGGCGGCGAGTTTGGCCCGGCCTGGCACCAGTCCGCCGTCAAGGCCAACAAGCAGCGCAGCTACGACGACTTCATCGCCGTGGCCGAGGACCTGATTGCCCGCAAGATCAGCTCGCCCAGGCATCTGGGCATCATGGGCGGCAGCAACGGCGGCCTGCTGGTCGGCGCTACATTCGTGCAGCGCCCCGATCTGTTCAATGCCGTGGTCTGCCAAGTGCCGCTGCTGGACATGCGCCGCTACCACCAGCTGCTGGCCGGTGCCTCCTGGATGGCCGAGTACGGCGACCCGGACCGCGCCGAGGAGTGGAGCTTCATCTCCAAGTACAGCCCCTACCAGAACGTCAAGCCCGGCGTGAAATACCCCAAGGTGCTGTTCACCACCTCAACCCGCGACGACCGCGTCCACCCCGGCCATGCCCGCAAGATGGCGGCGCTGATGCTGGAACAAGGCCACCCGCTGTACTACTTCGAGAACACCGAGGGCGGCCACGGCGGCGCGGCTGACAACGAGCAGCGCGCCACGCTGCAAGCGCTGGAGTACAGCTACCTCTGGCAACAACTGGGACGCTGAAGTCATGAGTACCCTCGACATCCAACACCACAGCGAGAGCGGCGCCGGCGGCGCGATTCAAGGCCGTTTTTGGGCCCTGGTCGACGGCCATCAAATCGAGCTGGACTACCAACTCAGCGGCCGCGATCTGGTCTTCACCCACACCGGAACGGCGCCAGCCCTGCAAGGCCGTGGCCTGGCCGGCAAACTGGTGGCGCACGGCTTGCGCTGGGCTGCGGGCCTTGGTCTGCCCCTGCTGCCCGGCTGCAGCTATGTCGAGGCCTATCTGCAGCGCCACCCGCAGTGGCAGCGCTTGCGTCTGCCGGCGGATGCCCAGGCCGTGCTCAACTACTGGTTCGGCACGCTGGGCAGCGCAGAGGATGGCCAGGTGCGCCCGCTCTGGTTCACCAAGAGCGCGGCCACCGATGCAGAGATCCGCAGCCGCTTTGGCGCCTTGGTCGAACAGGCTTTGCAGCAAGGTCTGAGCGATTGGGGCGATAGCGCGCAAGCGCGACTGGCTCGAATCCTGCTGCTGGACCAGTTCACCCGCAACATCTTCCGTGACAGCGCTCGAGCCTTTGCAGGCGACCCACTGGCGCTGCAGCTGGCTCTGAGCCTGATGGACCAACCCGAGGCCCGTGAGCTCTCCGCCTTGCAGCGCTGGTTCATGCTCATGCCGCTGGAACATGCCGAAGACCTGACCTTGCAGAACCGCTGCGTGCGGGCTTTCGAAGCTTTGGCCGCTGAAGACCCACGCTTGGCCGGCGCAGCCGATTACGCGCACCGCCACCAGCAGGTGATCGCTCAATACGGCCGATTCCCCCACCGAAATGCCCTGCTGGGCCGGGCCTCCACCGAGGCCGAACAGCAGTACCTCGCCCAACCCGGCGCCGGCTTCTGAACCCGCAAGGCGGCGCTCGCTGTCAGCCCGGCGCGACGATGCGCCGGGCCGCTCGTGAAAATTGACAGAAAATGCGACGCGTCCGCCCTTTGTTGTCCACCTGCTGAGCCTGGCTCCCGAACGTTTCGCTCGAACCCACTCAGCCCCCTCGAGTTCCACATGTCCAGCATTCTTCAGAACATCCCCGTCGGCCAGAAGGTCGGTATCGCTTTCTCCGGTGGCCTGGACACCAGCGCCGCCCTGCACTGGATGCGCAACAAGGGCGCCATCCCCTACGCCTACACCGCCAATCTGGGCCAGCCCGACGAGCCGGACTACGACGAGATCCCGCGCAAAGCCATGCAGTACGGTGCCGAGAAGGCCGTGCTGGTGGACTGCCGCGCCCAGCTGGTGCACGAAGGCATTGCCGCCCTGCAGGCCGGCGCCTTCCACATCAGCACCGCCGGTGTGACCTACTTCAACACCACGCCCATCGGCCGCGCCGTGACCGGCACCATGCTGGTGGCGGCCATGAAGGAAGACGACGTCAACATCTGGGGTGACGGTTCGACCTTCAAAGGCAATGACATCGAGCGCTTTTACCGCTACGGCCTGCTGACCAACCCGGCGTTGAAGATCTACAAGCCCTGGCTGGACCAGGCCTTCATCGACGAGCTGGGCGGCCGCGCCGAGATGTCCGCCTTCATGAGCAAGGCCGGTTTCGGCTACAAGATGTCGGCCGAGAAGGCCTACTCCACCGACTCCAACCTGCTGGGCGCCACCCACGAGGCCAAGGACCTGGAGCACCTGAACAGCGGCATCAAGATCGTCAACCCCATCATGGGCGTGGCCTTCTGGCGCGATGACGTGGTGGTCAAGGCCGAGGAAGTCACCGTGCGCTTTGAAGAAGGCATGCCGGTGGCGCTGAACGGCGTCGAGTACAGCGACCCGGTGGCCCTGCTGCTGGAAGCCAACCGCATCGGCGGCCGCCACGGCCTGGGCATGAGCGACCAGATCGAGAACCGCATCATCGAAGCCAAGAGCCGCGGCATCTACGAAGCCCCGGGCCTGGCCCTTCTGCACATCGCCTACGAGCGCCTGGTCACCGGCATCCACAACGAAGACACCATCGAGCAGTACCGCATGAACGGCCTCAAGCTCGGCCGTCTGCTTTACCAAGGCCGCTGGTTCGACCCGCAAGCCATCATGCTGCGCGAAACCGCCCAGCGCTGGGTGGCCCGCGCCGTGACCGGCGAGGTGGCGATCGAGCTGCGCCGTGGCAATGACTATTCGCTGCTGGATACCCGCAGCCCCAACCTGACCTACAAGCCCGAGCGCCTGTCCATGGAGAAGGTCGAGGACGCGCCCTTCTCGCCGCAAGACCGCATCGGCCAACTGACCATGCGCAATCTGGACATCGTCGACACGCGCGCCAAGCTGATGACCTACACCCAGGCCGGCCTGCTGACCGCGGGCCAGAGCGGCAGTTTGCTCCAGCTCGCCAACGACAAGAGCGACGAAGCGCGCTGACCCTCAGCCACCGCACGACCATGAAGCTCCGCTGTGCAGGGGCCAGACGCCGGGCCTGGCTAGCTTGGCTGTTCTTGGCTGCCGCCGGAACCCGGCCCGCCATGGCCCAGGACGCCGCCGCTGCGGCCGCGCGTGGGCCTGTGGTCCTGACCGTCAGCGGCAAGCTCGCAGGTGGGCAGGACCAGGTGGTCCAGTTTGATCTGGCCCAGCTCAGCGCCCTGCCCCAGCACAGCATCCACACGCAGACTCCCTGGTACCCCGGCCCGCGCACCTTCAGCGGCCCCTTGCTGCGGGATGTTCTGAGCCGCGCCGGCGCCCAAGGCCAGGTCGTGCATGCGCGCGCTGTCAATGACTACAAGGTCAGCATTCCGGTCAGTGACGCCGAACGCTTCAAGCCAGTGCTGGCTTTGCAGATCGACGGCAAGCCCATCGCCTTGCGCGACAAGGGCCCCATCTTCATCGTCTACCCCTATGACCATGACCCACAGCTACGCAGCACCATCTACTACAGCCGCTCGATCTGGCAGCTGAAGGCGCTGGAGGTCCGGTGAGCGGCACCGTACAGCTTCAGGCCGGCGGCCATCTGCGCCGCTGGCGAGCACTGTTGCTGCTCATGGCCGGCATGCTGGTGCTGGCACTGGCAGCGGTGGGCTTTCTGCAGATCCGGCAGTACCAGTTGCTCAATGCCACACGCAGCTACCAGGACGACTACATGATCTGGAGCCTGTTCCAGTTCGAGGTGGAATCGCTGCGCCTGCGCTTGGCTTTGGATGAGGCCACGCATGCGGCCGGCAGCGTGGACGTCGAACAGATTGAGCAGCGCTATGAGATCTTCGTCAGCCGACTCGGCCTGATCGAAGGTGAGCATGCCACCCTGGTGCTGCGCGAACACCCCGACTATCTCCAGACCCTGGACCGCAGCAAGCGCTTCGTGGCCTGGGCCGATGCCCTGCCCTTGAAAGCCGAATGGCTGCGCCAGCAAACCCAGCCGGGGCACAGTGGCGCGCAACTGCAGTCGGCCTTGCAGCAGTTGGAAGGCTTGTCCAGCTCGGTGCGCGAGCTCTCGTTGACCGCCTCACACCATGTCGCCGAGCAGGTCGACGAGCGCAACCGGCTGGTGCGCGAACAAGCCCGCATGAGCTTGTGGCTGACCGTGCTGCTGTGCGCCCTGACGCTCAGCTTCGCCACCCTGGTACTGCGCCAATTCCGTCGACTCAAACAGTACGGCCAGGAGCAGCATGATCTGGCCGAACGCCTGCAGCAGGCCCAGACCGAAGCCGAAGCGGGCAGCCGGGCCAAGAGCGTGTTCCTGGCCAATATGAGCCATGAACTGCGCACGCCCATGCACGGTTTGCTGGGCATGCTGGACCTGCTCCAAGACACCGCGCTGACGCCCTCGCAGAAAAGCCAGCTGCGCGCCGCGCATGACTCCAGCCGCCACCTCCTGAGCGTGCTCAACGACATCCTCGATGTTTCCAAGATGGAGGCCGGCGGAATTCACATCCAGCCCGAACCCGTCTACTTGCCGCGCTTGCTGCAGGAGCTCGACGAACTGAGCCGACCGCAAGCCCTGAGCAAGGCGCTGACCCTGCGCCTGCATGCCGATGACGATGTGCCCGAATGGATCAGCGCAGACCCGACCCGGCTGCGCCAGATCCTGCTCAATTTGCTCGGCAATGCACTCAAGTTTTCCGAGCAGGGTCAGGTCATGCTGCACCTGAGCCGCCAACAGTCTGCCCTGGGTCAGACCCTGCTGCGTTGTGACGTCAGCGACACCGGCCTGGGCATGGACACCGACACCCAAGGCAAGCTGTTCCAGCGCTTCAGCCAAGGCGACAGCACGCGCATGCGGCGCTTCGGCGGCACCGGTCTGGGCCTGGAAATCTCGCGCAATCTGGCGCGCGCCATGGGCGGCGACATATCGGTGGTCAGCAGCCCGGGTCAAGGCTCCACGTTCACGGTCGACTTGCCCTTGTTGAGCTGCGCGGCGCCGCTTGTCAGCCCGCCCCCAGCCAGCGAAGAAACGCCCCGCAACACGCCGCCGCGGCTGCGCATCCTGGTTTCGGAAGACCACGCCACCAATCGCAGCTATCTGCAGGCCGTGCTAGAGCGCCTGGGCCATGCCGCATTTTTCTGCGAAAACGGCCAGGAAGCCTTGCAGGCCCTGGCCCAGCAGGACTTCGACCTGGTGCTGATGGACTTGCACACTCCGGTCATGGATGGCTTTGATGCGGCCCGAGCCATGCGTCGCCTGCCCATGCCCAAATGCCAGGTGCGCATCATTGCGCTGTCGGCCGACGCCTTTGCTGAATCACGCCAGCGCGCCCTGCAAGCCGGCATGGACGAGTTCTTGCCCAAGCCGATCGGCGTGGAGGCGTTGTCCCGAGCCCTGAACCAGCTGGCGACGAAGTTGCGCCCGCTGTCTCGCGAAGTGGCGGAGGTGGCCGCGAACGCGTCAGATTTGGCGCAAGCCGATAGCCAGGTCGCGGAGCCCGGGCTGGACATGAAGGCGCTGGCAGCCTTGCGCGAGATGCTGCCGGCCGCAACCGTGCGTCAGCTCTACAGCAGCTATCTGGACAGTTTGGCAAGCACCGGTGATGCCATTCAGAACAGCCTGCGGGCGCACGATGCTCGCCAACTGAGCGAGGCCGCCCATGGTGTCAAGGGTGCGGCGGCCAACCTGGGCCTGAGCACGGTGGCGCGGGCGGCACAAGCGGTGGAGCTGCGCGTCAAACTCCTGCCGGCCACGCCAAGCGACGCCGACTGGGCCGAGCTCCAGGCGTTGAGCCAGGCCTTGCAGACCGACCTGACCCAAAGCGCAACGCTGTGCCGCCAGCATCAACTGGTCTGAGCGAGGCGATCAGATCAGCACCGGTTCAGGTTCCAGGCGAATGCCAAAGCGGCCGTAGACGCTTTCCTGAATCGCCCGGGCCAGCGTGATCACCTCGGCACCACGCGCCTCACCGCGATTCACCAGGACCAGGGCCTGCTTCTCGTAAACCGCAGCGCCGCCGACGGCCTTGCCCTTCCAGCCGCAGGCGTCAATCATCCAGCCTGCCGCCAGCTTGATGCTGCCGTCGGGCATGGGGTAGTGAACGATGCCAGGGTCGCGGCCGATGATGTCGCGGCATTGCTCGGGGCTGACCACCGGGTTCTTGAAGAAGCTGCCCGCGTTGCCGATGACGGCCGGGTCAGGCAGCTTGGCACGGCGCACCGCGCACACCCAGTCGAAGATCTGCCGGGCACTGGGCTCGCTGATGCCGGTTTCGGCCATCTTGCGCTCCAGCTCCAAATAGCCGAGCACCGGCCGCCAGGGCTTGGGCAGGCGCAGGCGCACCCGGGTGATCACGCATTTGCCCGCCAGACCGCCATCGGTGCTGTGCTTGAAGACGCTGTCCCGGTAGCCCAGCTTGCAGACCTCGGCCGGCAGCAGCACCGGACGGCCTGTGACCAGGTCGACCACCTCGACACTGTCCAGTCGGTCTTTCATCTCCAGGCCGTAGGCGCCGATGTTCTGAACCGGCGCTGCGCCCACGGTGCCAGGGATCAAGGCCAGGTTCTCGAGACCTGGAAAGCCGTGGTCCATCGTCCATTGCACCAGCTCATGCCAGGGCACTCCGGCGCCTGCCTCGATAATCCAGGCGTCCGCTCGCTCTTCCAGCAGGCGCAGGCCAGGAATCTCCATCTTCAGAACCACCGCATCAAGGTCTTTGCTCAGCACCAAATTGCTGCCGCCACCCAGGACAAACTTGGGTGCACGGCCCAATTCCGGGTGATCAAGGACCCGGCGCACATCGGCCGCTTCGCGGATGCGCACCAGTCGGCGTGCCATCGCTGGCAGCGCAAAGGTGTTGTAGGGCTTCAGATTGACCTCGCGCTCCAGGAGCAACGAAGGTGCAGTCAGCTCATTCGGGGGATTTACAGCTTGTTCCGGCATGGCAGAATTTTCCCAGATCAAGGCGGCATCTCCCGCCGTCCAACAGAAATAAGAAACCCAAACCTATGCCCAGCTTTGACACCACCCTTGAAGCCGATATGGTCAAGATCCGCAACGGGGTCGACAACAGCATCAAGGAAATCAGCACCCGCTTCGACTTCAAAGGCACGGCCGCTGAAGTCACGCTGAAGGAAAAGGAAAAGGAAATCCACTCGGTCGGCGAAAGTGACTTCCAACTGGAGCAGATCGAAGCCGTGCTGTATGCCAAGCTGGTCAAGCAAGGCGTGGTGATCAGCTTCCTCGACAAGCAAGACAAAGTCGAGAAGATGGGCGGCGACAAGGTGCGCCAGGTCTACAAGATCAAGAACGGCATCGAGTCCGATCTGGCCAAGAAGATCGTCGCTGCGGTCAAGAACAGCAAGCTCAAGGTGCAAGCCTCCATCCAGGGCGACACCGTGCGGATCACCGGCAAGAACCGCGATGACCTGCAAGTGGCCATCAATATGTTGAAAAAAGAGATGGCCGATGTGCCGCTCGACTACGGCAATTTCCGTGAGTAAGACCCTGCGGTCGGGCCTGATCGTGCTGGCTGCGGTCCTGTGGGGCTCAGCGGCAGTGGCCCAGGTGGTCAGCTTCAACGGCAGCCTGGGCAGCAAGGCGGCCCTGCTCCTGATCGACGGCGAGCCGCGCACCGTGCCCGTGGGCGAACGTGTACGTGGCGTCAAGCTGCTGTCCCTGGACGAATCCCAGGTCGTCGTCGAAATCGCCGGTCGGCGTCAAAGCCTGCTGCTCGGCGCTTCGCCGGGCCGCGTCGGTAACGCCAGCGCAGCCCCCAACACCGGGCGCCAGATCGTTTTGGCATCCGGGCATGGTGGGCACTTCACAACTGGCGGCACCATCAACGGCGGTACTACCCAATTCTTGGTCGACACGGGCGCAACGGCCATCTCCATCAGCCAGGCCGAGGCCGAACGCTTGAATCTGAGATTCCGCGATGGCCGCCGCCTGCAAACCCACACCGCCAACGGCATCGTGCCGGCTCATGCGCTCTACCTCGACACCGTGCGCATTGGCGACGTCGAGGTGCGCAACGTCGAGGCCATCGTGGTTCCAGGCCAGATGAGCCACGTCCTGCTGGGCAACAGCTTCCTGACCCGTTTCCAGATGCGTCGCGACAATGACGTGCTAACGCTGGACTTGCGCTACTGAAGGTCGGGTAGCGCCGCGTTCAGCAGGCGAGCCTGCTTGCCGCAGGAGGCTCGAACCAAGCTGCACAATTGCGCTTCTGCCCGGTATAAATTCCGCCCGCCGCTCTTGGCGCTTGACGATACTTCGCCCATGCGATCAAAACAAACGCCCGCCTCTTCGACTGCGCTCTATGCGAGCTTCTCATCTGCTCCCCGCCTGCTGCGCCCTCTGGTGCTGGGCATGCTCTTGCTGAGCGGCTCAAACTGGAGCTTGGCGGCTGCCGACAAGGCCTCGACGTATTACGAAGACGGCCTGCGGCGCTTCGAACGCGGCGACCTTCCTGGATCCATCATCCAGCTGAAGAACTCCATCCAGGAGGATCAGAAGATGCTGGCGGCCCACCTGCTGCTGGGCAAGGTGCTCTTGGGTCAGGGCGAACTGAAGGCCGCAGAAGCCGCGCTGGAAGAAGCTCTGAAGCAGGGAGTCAGCCGCAGCGAGGTGGCCATTCCCTTGGCGCAGATCTATTTGCTACTGGGCGACCGGAAAAAGCTACTGGATCAAATCAACACCAGCGGCCTACCAACCAACGCACAGGCCGAGGTCCTGACGCTGCGCGGCTCAGCCTACGCCATGTCAGGCAATGTGAGCTTGGCGGCCAGGAGTTTCGCCGATGCCAAGGCTTTGAACCCTCGCTCGGGCAGCCCCTGGACCGCGGAAGCGCCCATGCTGCTGCGCCAAGGTGAGCGCGACAAGGCCAAAGCCTCGGCCATCAAAGGGACAGAACTTTCACCGGGCGAAGCCGGTGCCTGGTACACCCTGGGCACGATTTTGCAGGGTCAGCAAGACTTGAAAGGCGCCCTCGCGGCCCAGGAACGTGCACTCAAGCTGAACCCCAAGCAGGTCGACGCACGAGTTGCACGAGCCTCAATCTTGATCGGCCTGAACCAGGAAGCCGAAGCCAGCAAAGACTTGGCGCAATTGCTGGACTGGGAGCTCGAAGACCCTCGAGCGTCATTTTTGCGCGGTTTTCTGGCCAATCGCAAAGGCGACCTCGCGGCTGCGAAGACCGCCTTTGCCAACGCGGTCGACCTGATTGACGCGATCGCTCCCGAGGTACTGGCGGGCAATGATCCCTTGCTGCTGGCTGGAGCCATGTCTCACCGAGCCCTGGGCAATCCAGAGAAGGCTCGTGGCTATCTTGATCTCCTACTGGGTCTCAACAGCAAGAACTACGCCGCCCAGGTGATGCTGGCATCCATCCTGGTTGACACCCGCGACTACGGCCGGGCCATGATCCTGCTGGAGGGCGCTCAGCGCATCAACCCGGACGACCCGCAGGTGCTGTTCCTGCTGGGCACGGTGAACATGGCTCGCAAACGCTATGTCCAGGCCAGTGAGTTCTTTGAAAAATCGGCCGCGCGCGGCGGTTCGACCTCGGCCATCCGTGAACTGGGTTTCAGTCAACTCAGCCTCGGCCAGGACAAGCTGGGCCTGGCGAACTTGGAAAAAGCCTTCGCCGCCGCACCCGGCGATGGTCGTGCCGGCGTTCAACTGGCCAATGTCTATTTGAGCCAAGGCCAAACGGCCAAAGCCTTGCAGACCGCGCTTGCCATCGTCAAACGGGAGCCCGACAACCTGACCATGCTCAACTTCCTGGGCAATATCAAGGGCCGTTCCGGCGACAAAAAGGGCGCACGCGAGGCCTTTCAGCAGTTGCTGCAGAAGGATCCGAATTTCCGGCCCGCCGCGATCAATTTATCTTGGCTGGACATGGAGGAAAGCAAGTTCGATCCCGCTCGCAAACGCCTGGAAAAGTTGCTGGAAGGCGGCAACAAGGACGACACCGAACTGCTCTACCAACTGGCAATTCTCGAACTGCGCGCCAAACGCCCCAATGAGGCCATTGTTCATCTGAAGCAGGCTCACGAAGTACAACGCGTCGACGCGCGTCCTGGCCTGATGCTGGTCGACCTCTATATGGAGCAGCGCCAGGTGGACCAGGCTCTGCCCCTGGCCAAGGCTTTGGCTGCGAACTATTCCAGCAAGTTGCCCGCCCTGCTGGCCTTGGGCCGCGTCTATCTGGCCATGAACGATGGCGCGAACGCTCGCCAGGTTTTCCAGGAAGCCACCCGAGTGGCTGACTTTGACGCCCCGCAGCAGGTGCAGATTGGTCGCATGCAATTGGCAGCCGGCAATATCGATGGCGCCAGTTACAACGTGCAAAAGGCCCTGCAGTCCCAGACCGGAGATCTCGGCGCCCTGCTGCTCCAAGTCGAGGTGGAAGCCCGCCGCGGTGACCCAGCCAAGGTCGATGCCGCGCTCAAAACCTTGAACAGCACCCACCCTGGCAAGGTACAAGTTGCGTTGGTCGGCGCTCATGTGGCCATGTCACGCGGCCAATTTGCTGCGGCCCAGTCCGGCTACCGCACCGTCTTTGAAAAAGAGCCCAGTACGCCCAACGCCATCCTGCTGGCCCGAGCCCTGGTTGCCGCCGGCGAACTGGACAAGGCCTTGGCAATGCTGGAAGCCTGGGCCAAAAAATCACCAAGCGACATCACTGCCCTCAAAGCCGTGGCAGGCGTGCAAATGCAGGCTGGCCGAAATGAGGCGGCCAAGAAAAACTACCAACAGATTCTGGCTCTGCAACCCGCCGACATCGGGATGCAGCTGAACTATGCCCAGCTGCTGCAGCGCATGGGCGATGCAGGCGCTGTCGCTGTCGCAGAAAAAGCCCTGAAACAAGCCCCAGGAAATGCCGATGCAGCTGACACCTTGGGCTGGATCCTCGTCCAGCGCGGCAATATCGAAGGCGGATTGCGCCATTTGCGTGAGGCTCGACTTCGCAGCCCCAACAACGGCGAAATCCGCTACCACTTGGCGTTTGCCTTGGCAAAATTGAACCGCAAAGCGGAGGCAAAGGAAGAGCTGAACGCAGCGCTCAACAGCCAGCCCAAGCTGCCGATGACTCAGGACCTGAATCGCCTGAAAATCGAATTGGGCTTGTAATCAATACTTTGATTTTTTCGTGACGAAAATATGGCGGAGTCAGTTAAAAGAAATCCGCTGAATGGCCCATGCGAATATTCACGTTCACGGTGAATTCAACCGAGACTTTACTCACGCCCCTTGAAATCGGGGGTTCTCTTGTCGGCTATTGAGCAGGCAAAATACAAACAAGAACAAAGATTGCATCCTTGTTTGGCCAGCAGATTTCAGCTGTGAATTTTTACGGTTTCCAAGCACCCCCCGGTTCGCGGGATTGTTCGGATTCACCGGGCACGTAGGATGCTATCCAAGATTTCCGTAACACCATCTACGCCGACAGGGTCCACACCATGAACTACGCTGCTACAGCGACAACTACCACCGGTCGATTTGCGTCTTTCGCCGCGTCGGCTCTGCTCGTGGTGGCCGCAGGCTCCGCTTACGCTCAAGGCGCGACGACCGTGACCAAGGCGACCGGCACGGGCTCTTCCTTGGGAGAAACTCACTCGCTGGTGTTCGGCAACACGGCTGCACGCAACGTCAACATGGGCGCCTGGAAAGTCAACGAAGGTACCAGCAGCACTCTGGGGGCCAACAGCTTCTGGGTCTATTGCCTGGACCCCTTGAACAATTACATCTCGCCGGACACCTACGACAAAGTCTCGCTGAGCAACTTTGTCAATGGTTACCAGGCAACGCCTGGCGGCGCGACCTTGGGCTATGCCTCGATCTTTGCTGGCGCCAACTATCAGGCTGCAGGCGTCCAGGGCGTTTATGACGACTCGACCACGACGACCTCGCGCGTCTTGAGCGATCTGACAAACCTGTTTCAGCATGCTTACGCTGACAGCATCACCTCTTCGGTCAAGTCGGCCGCCTTCCAATTCGCCATTTGGGAAATCCTCGGCGATGGCGCAGGTCAGTCGACCAACAAGAAGTATTACAGCGCGGGCTACACCAACAGCGGCCTGGACCTCAATGAAACCGGCACCACATTCAAGACGCAGGTCGACACTTACTTGGCTGGCTTGAACGGCACTTGGGCCGCAGGTTTGACTGGCACGACGAACTACACCTTCTCGGTGTACAACCCCAACCCGAGCGGTAGCGGCCAAGCCCTGATCCGCGCAACGGCAAACGCCGTACCGGAGCCGGGTTCGCTGGCCTTGGTCAGCTTGGCCGTGTTTGGTGTGGTGTACACGCGTCGCAAAGGAAAGAAGAGCTGATTTCGGCACAGCCGGATCCAGACAGAAAAGCGGCCATTGGCCGCTTTTTCGCTTTTCTGCCTGAGAAGTTTGCGCGATTTGCACCCCAGGTGCTTGCGGCAAAACCATTGAAGCCAGAGTTTCACTTCGAGCGATACACCGCGACCACAGGCCGAACTGCGCCCACACGGACGTATCCGCGATACATGCCTTCAGAATTGAAGGGCAGGCAGACATCGCCATTTGCAGCGACAGCGATCAAGCCTCCGGCATCGGCTGGCAGCTTCTGCATCACCACACGATCGCAAGCCTCTTCGAGGGACATGCCGGCATAAGCCATCAGAGCAGAAACATCGTGCGCGGCACATGCACGAATGAACAACTCTCCTGTGCCCGTGCACGACACTGCCACGGTGGCATCGTTGGCGTAGGTTCCTGCACCGACCAAAGGCGTGTCACCGACACGGCCGACTTGCTTGTTGGTCATGCCGCCCGTCGAAGTGGCAGCCGCCAAATGACCAGCAGCATCCAGGGCCACGGCGCCGACGGTACCGAACTTGGTTTCTTCATCAATCGGACCTGAGGCTTCGATGGGTGTCGCCTGGTCCAAAAGATCCTGCCCATCGTGATCACGCAGCGCGCCTGCCTGCAAGCGCTGCGCGCGCCGCAACTGCTCCAGCCTATGCGGCGTGCCGAACCAATTGGGAGACACCTGCTCCAAGCCATGGCGAGCTGCCAACTCATCGGCGGCAGCGCCAACAAAGAGCAGATGGGCGCTGTGATCCATCACCGCGCGCGCCGCCAGAATCGGGTTACGCGTACGGCTGACACCCGCCACCGCACCGGCACGACAGTCACGACCATCCATCACGCAGGCATCCAATTCATGCGTGCCAGCCGCGGTGTACACCGCGCCTCTGCCAGCGTTGAAGAGCTCACATTCTTCAAGCAGACGAACTGCCTCCACCACCACATCGACTGCACTGGCGCCGAGGGCCAACTGCTCTTGCCCGGCCATCAAAACACGACTCAGGGCGTCGCGGTACAGAGCCTCCTGGTCGGCCCTCATGGCGCCACGCGTCAAGGTGCCGGCGCCTCCGTGAATGGCCAAAACGGGCAAAGGACGAGGAGTCGGGGTGCTAGACATCTTGGGGGCTTCCTCGCAAGCGTAAGGGGGCTGTTCGACATGGACGCGTCGCGACAAGCCCGCCGTGGGCCTTGCGACATGGCGTGCCCATGCCCATGCCCAAGGAAACAGCTGTGCCGCGTAACCATCGACTCATGATAGCCAGCGCCGACCGCCACAAGAGCTGACGCGTGCGGACAGCGCAGCGTCCTCGTAGACAATAGGGCCATGAAAATGCGCCTCTCCAACATCCTCTTTTCGCAAGGCTTCGGCACCCGCCGCCTCTGTGCCGGCCTGATCTACAACGGCGAAGTTCGAATCGCTGGCGAGGAGGTCGACGACGCCGATGCCGAGTTCGAGACCGAGGGTTTCAGCTTTGAGGTCGGCGGCAAGACCTGGCCCTTCTATGAGAAAGCGCTGATCCTGCTGAACAAGCCGGCCGGCTACGAGTGCTCGCAAAAACCCAAGCACCATCCTAGCGTCATGAGCCTGCTGCCCGCGCCGCTGCGCGAGCGGAATGTCCAGCCCGTGGGGAGATTGGACGAAGACACCACGGGTCTGCTGCTGCTGACCGACGACGGCACCCTGATTCACAAGCTGACCAGCCCCAAGCACCATGTGCCCAAGGTCTACGAAGCACAGTGCAAGCACCCCGTCACTGCCGAGATGGTGGCCCAGTTGCTGGCCGGCGTGGAGTTGCGCGAACCTGCGGAATCCAAACTGCCGCCAGAGTTGGCAGCCCGGCGCGCCAGTGAAGCCCGCAAGCCTGAAAAGTCGAGCAAGCCCAGCCCCAGCGAGCGCCCGGGTTTCACGCCCGAGATGGTCAAGGCCGAGGGCGCAGAAGCTTTTGGCAGCCACGGTCTGCGCCTGACCTTGACGGAAGGTAAGTACCACCAAGTCAAACGCATGGTGGCCGCCGTGGGCAACCGCGTGGAAAGCCTGCACCGATCGGAGTTCGGCGCTTTGGTCCTGCCCAGCGATCTGAAACCCGGCGAGTGGCAGTGGGTCAGCAGCCCCTCCTTGATCACGCCTTGAGCTGCAGATAGCGACTCCGCCGTCGGCTCACCCAGGGAATTCCCGGGGATTTCCTGTCTGCAATTGTTTTTCAAGGGTTGACCCCGTTCAGTTTGTCATCAAGCCCCTGTAGAAAGACGACCGAGAGAGTGAGCGAAGGTCGCAGCCGCAGAGCTGTGCATAACGAGCGGCCCATCAAGTGGCAGCCGGGACGTCGAGGGGTATCCAGATGACTTCAGAGTCGGCGTCATGGGCCGCGAACAAGGCGGGCGCCAGCATGGCCTCGGTGTGGCCCCAGGACATGGGGCTGACGCGAGAAGAGCGCCAGAGCCCCGATATTTCCGCCCAGGTTCAGGTCGAACAAATACTCGGGCTCTTTGAGGGCACCGTCAAACGCACCCTGTTGGGCTTGGCTTTTTGTGCCTTGCCGGTCTATCTGCTCTGGCCCCACCTCTCTCACGAACTCCTGTTGGGCTGGTTCGCAGTGCGCGCCGCAATGACCGTGTGGCGCTGTGCCCAAGCCCTGCACTTTCAGCGTCAGTTCCAGGGCAAGGGCAGCCAGGAGAGCCCGCCACTTGAAGTCCTTTTGCCATGGCGTCGTCGCGCCCTGCGCTTGCTGGCCTTGGATGCGCTGAGCTGGGGGGCCATGGGCTGGTTCTTCCATACCCCGCAAGCACCTGAGCTTGAAGGCGTGATGCTGGCATCGATGCTGGGTTTGAGCGCCATGGGGCTGTTCGTGCTGGGAGGCCGGTTCCAAGCCAACCTGATCTTCTCTAGCCTGGCCCTCGCGCCCTTGATGGCCTACCAACTGAGCCTCGGCACGCAGACCGGTGCGGTCATCGCCATCGGCCTGGGCTTCTTTCTTGGCCTGGGCTTGAGCGAGTCACGCCGAATCGAGCTGCGCCTGACCGAACTGCTACGCCTGCGCTTTGCCAATGCCTGGGTGGCCGAACAAAGGCAGCAAGCACTGCAGTCGGCCGAACACCAAAGTACCAGCAAGAGCCGCTTTGTTGCCGTCATGAGCCACGAGATCCGCACACCGCTGAACGGCATCTTGGGCATGACCCAGTTGCTGGAGCGCAGCGAGCTGAACCCGGAGCAACGCGAACAGATCGACATCGTGCGGCGCTCAGGCCGCCATCTGCTGGCCTTGGTCAACGACATCCTGGATCTGGCGCGCATCGAATCGGGCAAGCTGGCGGTCGACGCCGGACCGGTCAGCCTGCGTGAGGTTGTCGATGACGTCTGTCAGTTGCTGGTGCAGACCGCGCGCGACAAAGGCCTGGCGTTCGAATTGCAGTTCAGCCCCGCCCTGCCCAGCCATGCACTCGGTGACGCCTCCCGCATCAAGCAGGTGCTGCATAACCTGATCGGCAACGCCATCAAGTTCACCGAGCACGGCAGCGTTCAAGTGGAAGTCAGCGCCACCCTGGACATGCGTGCTGGCACCCTGCTGCGCTTCGCGGTCCGCGACAGCGGTGAAGGCATTGCCGCCGACCAGATGGAGCGCATCTTCGCCCCCTTCGAGCAAGCCACGCAGCAGGCACAGGCTGTGCGCCAGGACGGCAGCGGCCTGGGATTGACCATCTCGCGCGAACTGGCACGCGCCATGGGCGGAGACTTGCGTTGCAGCTCCGTGCCCGGCCAGGGCTCGCTGTTCGAATTCACCTTGCCTTTGCAAGCATGCCAGCCTGCTGCAGCACGCGCGCCGGTGGCCAGTGACTATCGCAAGCTCGGTGCTGCAACGCCGGCCAGCGAACTGGCGCCGCAGCTCAGCGGCCGCGTGCTGCTGGTCGACGACAGTCTGGTCAATGTGCTGGTGGCCTCCTCCATGCTGGAATGTTGTGGCTTGCAGGTGGACACCGCCGAGAACGGGGTCGAAGCGCTGGCCTGCCTGAATCAACAGGACTACCAGCTTGTCCTGATGGACTGCCAGATGCCGCGCATGGATGGCTTCGAGGCCACGCGCCGCTGGCGCAGCCAGGAGCGCCAGAAGTTCCTGCCGCCCGTGCCCATCGTCGCCCTGACCGCCAGCGCCGTGAACGGCGACCGCGAACGCTGCATCCAGTGCGGCATGGACGATTACCTGGTCAAACCCTTCGAAATGGACGACCTCGTGGCCGTGGTGCAGCGCCATATGCAGGTCGCGCAGCTGAGCCGCTCGGCCGCCCTGGTCTGAAGGGCAAATCCGGCCGCTGCGCCGGCGCACGATAATCGGCGCCATGCAGGTTTTTCGCGGTTTTCATCATCCCGGCATCGCCAGCGCCTGTGCGCTGACGATTGGCAATTTCGACGGCGTCCATCGCGGCCACCAGGCCATGCTGGCCTTGCTCAAGTCCGAGGCTTCTCACCGCGGCTTGCCCAGCTGCGTGATGACCTTCGAGCCCCACCCACGCGACTTTTTCGCCCAGCTCGCCGGCAAGCCCGAGCTCGCACCGGCACGCATTGCCACCTTGCGCGACAAACTCAGCGAGCTCAAGCGCTGTGGCATCGACCAGGTCATCGTGCTGCGCTTCGATGCGGCGCTGGCCGCCTTGAGTGCACAAGCCTTCATCGAACAGGTGCTGATGCAGGGCCTGGGGGCTCGCTACATCCTGGTCGGCGATGACTTCCGCTTCGGCGCCAAGCGGCAAGGTGACTACGCCACGCTGGACGCAGCCGGACGGCAGCGCGGCTTCGATGTCGCCCGCATGATGAGTTACGAGGTACACGGGCTGCGCGTCAGCAGCTCGGCCGTGCGAGAGGCCCTGGCCGCTGGCGACATGGCGGGCGCGACGCGACTGCTTGGCCGGCCCTATGCCATCTCGGGCCATGTCGTTCATGGCCAGAAGCTGGGCCGCAGCCTGGGCGAATCCAGCCCCGGTGCCCTGGACGGTTTTCGCACCCTGAACCTGCGCTTCAGCCACGACAAGCCGGCCGCGCATGGCATCTTCGCCGTGCGCACCCACGGCCTGGCCGCCGAGCCGCTGGATGGCGTGGCCAGCCTCGGCGTGCGCCCCACGGTGGAAGACGCCGGCCGCGTGCTGCTTGAGGTGCATTGCTTCGACTGGCCCGCGCCACTGGGCCGCGAGGAGGCCTACGGTAAACTCGTGCGCGTGGAACTCCTGCACAAACTTCGCGACGAAGCCCGCTACGACGGGCTCGACGCTTTGACAGCGGCCATCCGGCAGGATGCCGAGCAGGCCCGCGCCTTCCTGGCCACTCACGCCGCCCTGCGCCGACAGACCACCCGCGATCGAATTTGATCGACGCGGGGGCCGGGTGCTGCACACCGGCCTGCCGCAGCCCCTGCGCTGGGCTCTGCGCCCTCGCCCCTCCTGCACGCATTCCAACGCCCGCCCTGCGCGCGGCGCCTCTTTTGAACGGGCTCACGCCTGAAAGCCATCGCTTCACCATGACAGCCGCCAAAGACACCCCCGCCGATTACCGCGCCACGCTGAACCTGCCCGACACCCCTTTTCCCATGCGCGGCGACCTGCCCAAGCGCGAGCCGGGCTGGATCAAGGCCTGGGAAGAACAAGGCACCTACCAGCGTCTGCGCGAAGCGCGCCGCGGCGCGCCCAAGTTTGTGCTGCATGACGGCCCGCCGTATGCCAATGGCCAGATCCACATCGGCCACGCCGCCAACAAGATCCTCAAGGACATGATCGTCAAGGCCCGCCAGCTGGAAGGCCTGGACGCGGCCTACATCCCCGGTTGGGACTGCCACGGCCTGCCGATCGAGAACCAGATCGAGAAGACCCACGGCCGCGGCCTGCCGCGCGACGAGGTGCAGGCCAAGAGCCGCGCCTATGCCGGCGAGCAGATCGACGCCCAGCGCGCCGATTTCAAGCGCCTGGGTGTGCTTGGTGAGTGGGACCGTCCCTACCGCACCATGGACTTCAAGAACGAGGCCGGTGAGATCCGCGTCCTGAAGCGCATGTTCGAGCGCGGCTTCGTCTACCGCGGCCTCAAGCCCGTGTACTGGTGCTTCGACTGCGGCTCCTCACTGGCCGAGTTCGAGATCGAGTACCAGGACAAGAAGAGCCCGGCCGTGGACGTGGCTTTCCTCAGCGCCGAGCCGGTGCGCCTAGCCGCAGCCTTTGGCCTGGGTTCGCTGGACAAGGATGCCTTCACCGTCATCTGGACCACCACGCCCTGGACCATCCCGGCCAACCAGGCGCTCAACCTCAACCCCGAGCTGAGCTACGCCCTGGTGGATACACCACGTGGCCTGTATGTCGTGGCCGAGGCTCTGGTCGAGAAGTGCCTGGCGCGCTGGAAGCTCGAGGGCTCGGTACTGGCCACCACGGTTGGCAAGAACCTGGCCGGCCTGGAGTTCAAGCACCCGCTGGCCCATGTCGATGCGGGCTACAACCGAACCAGCCCCGTCTATTTGGCCGATTACGCCACCGCCGAGGACGGCACCGGCGTCGTGCACTCGGCGCCCGCCTACGGCCTGGATGACTTCCAGTCCTGCATCTCGCATGGCATGGCCTTCAAGGACATCCTGAACCCGGTCACCGGCAACGGCACTTACGAAGCCAGCCTGCCCCTGTTCGGCGGCCAGCACATCTGGAAGGCCAATGCCGTCATCGCCCAGACGCTGGAAGAAGCCGGCCGCCTGCTCTCGCATGTGCAGATCACCCACAGCTACCCGCATTGCTGGCGCCACAAGACGCCGGTGATCTACCGGGCGGCGGCCCAGTGGTTTGTGCGCATGGATGAGGGCGAAGGTTTGTTCGCCACCGACCCGGCCGCCAAGACCCTGCGCCAGACCGCTTTGGAAGCCATCGACGCCACCAGCTTCTACCCCGAGAACGGCCGCGCTCGCCTGCGCGACATGATCGCCGGCCGGCCCGACTGGTGCATCTCGCGCCAGCGCAGCTGGGGCGTGCCCCTGCCCATCTTCCTGCACAAGGACAGCGGCCTGGCCCACCCCAAGACCCTGGAGTTCATCGAGCGCGCCGCGCAGCTGGTGGAAGCCGGCGGCGTCGAGGCCTGGGCCAAGCTGGACTCGGCCGAGTGGCTGGGCGAAGAGGCAGAGCACTACAGCAAGGGCAGTGACATCCTTGACGTCTGGTTCGACTCCGGTTCGACCTTCCAGCATGTGCTCAAGGGCAGCCATGCCGGCGCCGCCCACGACAGCGGCCCCGAGGCCGACCTCTACCTGGAAGGCCACGACCAGCACCGCGGCTGGTTCCACAGCTCCCTGCTGATCGGCTGCGCACTCTACGGCCGTGCGCCCTACAAGGGCTTGCTGACCCACGGCTTCGTCGTCGACGGCAAGGGCCGCAAGATGAGCAAGTCGGAGGGCAATGTGGTGGCGCCGCAAGCCGTCAGCGAGAAGATGGGGGCCGAGATCATCCGCCTCTGGTGCGCTTCGACCGATTACTCGGGCGACCTGGGCCTGGACGACAAGATCCTGGCCCGCGTGGTGGACGCCTACCGCCGCATCCGCAACACCCTGCGCTTCCTGCTGGCCAATGTCTCGGACTTCGACGCCAAGACCGATGCCGTGCCGCTGGATCAGCTGCTGGAAGTGGACCGCTTCGCCCTGGCTCGTGCGTCGCAGCTCCAGGCCGACATCCTGGCGCACTACCAGCGCTATGAGTTCCACCCGGTGGTGGCCAAGCTGCAGGTCTATTGCTCGGAAGACTTGGGCGCCTTCTACCTCGACGTGCTCAAGGATCGCCTCTACACCACCGCGCCCAAGAGCCTGGCACGACGCTCGGCGCAAACCGCGCTCTGGCACATCACCCAGGCCATGCTGCGCTGGATGGCGCCCTTCCTGAGTTTCACGGCCGAAGAAGCCTGGGCCATCTTCGACGGCGGCCATGGCGACAACAGCATCTTTGTGGAGACCTACTGGCCCTTCGCCGCGCCCGACGAGGCCCTGCTGGCCAAGTGGGGCCGCATCCGCGAGATCCGTGAGGCGGTCAACAAGTCCATTGAAGAATTGCGTACGGCCGGCAGCGTCGGCGCTTCCCTGCAGGCCGAGGTGGCCTTGGGCGTCAATGCGCAAGACCTGACCCTGCTGCAGTCGCTGGGTGAGGACTTGAAGTTCGTCTTCATCACCTCGGCCGCCAGCTTGGTGGCTGCGGAGGCCTTGAGCGTCACGGTCACACCCTCGGCGCACCAAAAGTGCGAGCGTTGCTGGCATTACAGCGCCGACGTGGGCCTCAGCGAGAGCCACCCGACCCTGTGCGGCCGTTGCGACAGCAATTTGCACGGCAGCGGCGAAACCCGGACGGTGGCCTGAACGATGGCAAGCTCGATCAAAAAAGTTAGCAGCAGCAATAGCAGCGGCGGCAACAAGCTGGCCTTGTGGCTGGCCATCGCCTTGCTGATCATCGTCCTGGATCAGTTCACCAAGGTGCTGATCCTGGGCAATTTCCAGCTCGGCGACAGCCGCTACGTGAATGGCTTCTTCAACGTTGTGCGATGGCACAACACCGGCGCAGCCTTCAGCTTTTTGGCAGGGGCGGATGGCTGGCAGCGCTGGTTCTTTGTCGGTTTGGGCGCCGTGGCCACGGTCTTCATCCTCGTCATGCTCAAACGCCATGGCCAGCAGACGCTGTTTGCCACGGCGTTGAGCCTGATCCTGGGCGGCGCCCTCGGCAATGTCATCGACCGCCTGCTGCACGGCTATGTGGTGGACTTCATCCAGCTGCACTGGAACGGCTGGGCTTTCCCCTCCTTCAATGTGGCCGACAGTGCCATCTCCGTCGGCGCGGCTCTGCTGATCTGGGACGAGATCCGCCGGGTGCGCAAGGGCTGAAGTCTGCGGCGCTGCCGCTGAACCTCGAAGGCAGCGCACGGCAGCGCGCGCCGTCTGCTGGAAAGCCCGCTGGTGCGCGGGCCGGCTGGGCGCCTAAGCTGCGCCCATGAATCCTGCCGAACCGCCTTCGCCCGACGCGGCTGCGCCGATCACACCTCCGGCTGACGACAGCAGCTCGCGTGATGAGATCCCCGCCGACAGCGCCTTCGCCATCGGGCTGAGGCCCTTGAGCTTTGCCGACCCGTTTCGCTGGCTGGCCGCCGGCTGGCGGGACTTTCGGCGCGCGCCCCTGATCGGCCTGTTCTTCGGCGCCTGCTTCATGCTCATGGGCTGGTGCCTGCTCGGCGTCTACGAGCACGCGCCCATCTACACCCTGGCCCTGTCCGCGGGCTTCCTGCTGATGGGGCCCTTTCTCTGTCTGGGCCTGTACCAGGTCAGCCGCCGGCTACAACAGGGTTTCCAGCCGCGACTGCTGGACTGCCTGACCGCCTGGCGCAAGCGCATGTCGCAGATCGCCATCTTCGGCACCGTGCTGCTGATTCTGGAGATGATCTGGGGCCGCGCGGCCCTGGTGGTGTTTGCCGTCAGCTTTGACGGCATGCCCGATCTCAGCGGATCCCTGGTCAAGCTGCTCAACCCCGAAAACCTGGGCTTCATCGTCGCCTACCTCGGCGTCGGCGCCTTCTTCGCTGGCCTGATCTATGCCGTCAGCGTGGTCTCGATCCCCATGCTGCTGGACCGGCCCACCGACGCGGTCACGGCCGGTTTGACCAGCCTGCGTCTGGTGTTGACGCAGACGGGTGTGATGCTGTTCTGGGGGGCGCTGATCACCGTGCTGGTGGTGCTGGCATTGCTGCCCGGTTTTGCCGGCCTGCTGGTGGTGGGGCCGGTGCTGGGGCATGCCAGCTGGCACGCCTACCGGGCAGCCGTGGTCGAGTGAAACGCAGGGCTCAGCTCATGCCGACGCATGCCAGACATGCCCGCCTTGTTTGCGCAAATTTTTGCGTGAGCTCGCGCCCCAGCGAGTCCGAGCATGGGGTCGCGCAGGCGACAATGCGCAGCATTCCGCGCCCCACCGCCTACGGACCGGCAGCCCACTGCCCCACTGATCCTCCATGCTCGACTTTGCCTGCCTGACCCACTACGACTGGCTCGATGTGCCGATGTGGGTTTTCGATCCCGAACGCCAGCGCAATCTATGGGCCAATGCAGCCGCCTTGAGCTTCTGGCGTGCCAGCAGTGCGGAAGAATTCTTGTCACGTGATTTTTCGGACACCAGCGAAGCCGTGCGCGAACGACTGGCGGTCACTGCCGCCGACCATGGTCAGGGCAAGATCGTGCGCGAGCAGTGGACGCTCTACCCCAAGGGCCAACCGGCCACCGTCATGCTGGTCTCGCGCGGCATCCTGACGCCCGACCGTCGCCAGGTCATGCTGTTCGCGGCCGACTCCCTGGCCAGCGGCAGTGACAAGGCCATGCTGCGCGGCGTCGAAGCCTTGCAGCACACCAGCGTGCGCATCGCCGTCTTCAGCCTGCAGGACGGCAACACCCTGATGCGCAACCCGGCCGCGGCGCTGGCCTTCGACACCCGCAAGCCTGCCAGCGATGGCCACCGCATCAGCGACTTCGAAGCCCTGTTTGCCGACCGGGCAGATGCGATCAAAGTTTTCAACCAGGTGCGGGCGGGGCACAGCTTCAAGGCAGACCTGGAACTGCTCAGCGACGGCGGGCGCTGCTGGCATGGGGTCAACGCACGCCCCATGCGCGACCCGGTGACTGGGGAGCAAGTGCTGCTGCTCAATGCCCGTGACATCGCCGACCTCAAGGCCAGCCAGGCCGCGCTGGAGGCCGCGCGCGAAGTGGCCGAAGCCGCCAGCCAGGCCAAGAGCAGCTTCCTGGCCAATATGAGCCACGAGATCCGCACGCCCATGAACGGTGTGCTCGGCCTGACCGAGCTGGTGCTGCAGACCGAGTTGAGCGACAAGCAGCGCAAGTTCATCGAGCTGGCGCACAGCTCGGCCAAGGGCTTGATGGTCATCATCAACGACCTGCTCGATGTGGCCAAGATCGAGTCGGGCCGTGTGCACATCGAACAAGCCCATTTCTCCCTGCACGATTGTCTGCGCGAGGCCCTGCATCCGCTGCTGCTGCAAGCCCATGAAAAAGGCCTGCACCTGCATGCACGTGTGCAGCCCGGTGTGCCTCAACACGCGACCGGCGATGCCCTGCGCCTGCGCCAGGTGCTGGTCAATCTGGTCGGCAACGCGCTCAAGTTCACCGAAAAAGGCGAAGTGCGCGTCGAGGTGGAACGCATCGACGCCGATGCCAGCGAGCTGCCACCCACCGGCGGCACCGCCGCGGCGCTGCGCCTGCGCTTCAGCGTCCATGACACCGGCATCGGCATGACACGCGATCAGATCCAGCAGATCTTTGAACCCTTCAGCCAGGCCGACGGCAGCATCACGCGCCGTTATGGCGGCACGGGTTTGGGCCTGACCATCGTGCAGCGCCTGGTCGGCCTCATGGGCGGCCAGGTGCAGGTCGAAAGCCAACCGGGTACGGGCTCCTGCTTCAGCTTTGAAGTGGCGCTCGACGGCTCGGCCGCCGCAACTGCTGCCGACACGGAGAGCTGAGGCATGGACATGCGCAGCCAAGGAACTACGCAGCACGCTGCGGCTGGCAAGAGCCCACACCTTTGAACCTGCGCCTCGGTCTACTGCTGACCTTGCCGCCCTTGCTGTGGGCCGGCAATGCGGTGCTGGGTCGCATGGTGGTGGGCAGCATCAGCCCTTTGTCGCTCAATGCCCTGCGCTGGGCTTTGGCAGGCCTGCTGCTGCTGCCCCTGTCCTGGCGCCTGCTGCGGAACACCACAGCCTTACGCCAACGCTGGGCCTACCTGGCCCTGACCGGCTTTCTCGGCATGGGTTGCTACAACGCGCTGCAGTACCAGGCCTTGCGCAGCTCGACTGCGCTCAATGTGACCTTGATCGCGGCCAGCCTGCCCGTCTGGATGCTCGCGGTGGGCGCCCTGCTGTTCGGGGTGCGGCCACAGCGACGCCAGTTGCTCGGCGCGCTGCTGTCGCTGGCTGGCGTGGCGCTGGTGATGGCCCGTGGTCAGCCAGCTGCCCTGGCCCAGGTGCAGTTCGTCAGCGGCGATCTCTTGATGCTGCTGGCCATCGTGTCATGGGCGCTGTACAGCTGGCTGCTGGCGCGCCCGCCGGCCTCGATGCGCGGCGCAGACAGCCCCGGCTGGAACTGGGCGGAGGCCTTGATGGCCCAGCTGCTGTTCGGCCTGGTCTTTGCCGGCGGCATGGCAGGCGCCGAGCAAGTGCTCGGTGCTGCGCCCATTGCTTGGGGGCCAGGTCTTGCCTTTACCCTCCTGTACGTGGCCGTTGGGCCCTCGCTGATCGCCTACCGCTGCTGGGGTCTCGGTGTGGCCCAGGCCGGTCCGGCGGTGGCTGCCTTTTTTGGCAACCTCACGCCGCTGTTCGCCGGCTTGATGTCGGCCGCCCTGTTGGGCGAATGGCCGCAGTGGTACCACGGCGCGGCATTGGGCCTGATCGCGGCCGGAATCTGGGTTTCTGCTCGGCGCTGATTCTCAAACCAAAAGGGCTCAGCTGCGCTGGCCGCTGAAGGAACCACCGCCCTTCAGGCCGCCACCGTAGCTCCAGCTGCCGCTGACCGTGCCGCTGATCGGGTCGACACCACCCTGGTAATGGGCGGAGCCGGCCGAACCCGAGGCGACCATGGTGAGGCGCCCGTTCGGCTGCACCGCACCGCTGACACTGAATGCGCCGGTCTGGCTGGACATGCCACTGCCGGTCACCGTGCCGCTGCCGTTCAGGCCGGGCAAGATGCTGACCGTGAAACTGCCCTGCTCAGGGCCGCTGAAGCTGCCCGTGAAATTACCAAAGATGCCGCCAGCGACCGTCTGCGTGACGGGCTGGACCGACGGCGCACTCGACACCAGGCCACAAGCGCTGACCAGGGTGCGCTGCACCCAGCCGCTGAAGTTGGCAGCGTCAACAAACACAAAGCCGTTGCTGAGCTCGCCCGAGGCGATCAGTTCATCGTTCTTGGTCAGCGTGGCCACCACCTTGCCCTCGCGCGAGGCGCTGGCATAAGCCTTAACATTGGCGATCTTGGGGCACAAGGTCTGGCCTGGCTTTTGCGGTGCCTCGGCCTTTTGTGAAGCCGCAGCATTGGCATCGCCCGAAGCGCTGTTGCTGCGGATCAGCTGAGGCTGGTCACGGACAGTCTGGACAATCTTGTTGTAGTTGTCCAGCAGGCTGGCGGCCACCATCTTGCCTTCTGGCGTCTTGGTGTAGCCGCCCAGGGCACCCAACATGCCGTTGCCATAGGCCCAGCCGCCAATGCCGAAATCGGTCTTGGTGGCCTTGCCTTCGGCTGCGGCCACCTGGATGCTGGAGCGCACATCGGCGATCAGCAGGCTGGTCGAGGCCTCCTTGAACTTCAGGCCGCCGGCGAGGGCGCCCAGCACGCCCAGGCGGCCCATCAAGGCACCGCCGATGCCGCCGGTGTCAGATGCCGCCAGTTGCACATTGGGCGTCATGACAAAGTCGGCCGCCTGCATCTGACCTTTGCCGACATTGGATTCCTGGCGCAGATCACCGTTCTGACCGAGGGCGCGCTCTTGCTGCAGGTTCTGCATGGCCATGCCACGTTCGACGACATCGAAGCAACCGGACTGCTGGATCATCATGCGCAGCAGCGCCTCCGGCGAACCCAGGCCATAACGCGACAGATGGTGCCAGCCGGTCTGCGGCTCGGCCACGGCGATCACGCCCAGCTTCTTGGAGCACTTCTCGACATTGGAGCCCTGCTCCTCGGCGCGGGCGCCGCCCGCCAGCATCATCACAGCCGCAGCCACCACGCCGGTCTGCACGAAGACCTTCTGCTTCATCATCAAGATGCACTCCCATTCAGGCATAACCACACGAAGCCCGGCATTGTGCCCAAGTGCGGCCCGCTCACCCACCCCCAAAAAGGGCAGGCAGCGGTAACAAATTGCGACGGACCGAATGTGGGCCGCTCAGCCTCAGAAGACCCCGGCGTAGGCGCCGCCATCGAGCAGGATGTTCTGCCCCGTCAGATAGCCCGCCTGGACGCTGCACAGCATGGCGCAGAGGGCGCCAAACTCAGCGGCCGTGCCGAAGCGCTGGGCCGGAATGCCTTGCTTGCGGCGCTGCGCAAACTCTTCGGTTGCCAGGCCGTTCTTGCCCGCGCCAGCCACCAGGGTCTTGTGCAGGCGCTCGGTGTCGAAGGCGCCAGGCAAAAGGTTGTTGATCGTGACATTGCGGCCGGCCAGCTGCGGCTGGCGCGCCAGACCGGCGACAAAACCGGTCAGGCCCGAGCGCGCCCCATTGGACAGGCCCAGCACATCGATGGGCGCCTTGACCGCGCCCGAGGTGATGTTGACCACACGACCGAAACCACGCGCCGCCATGCCATCCACCGTGGCCTTGATCAGCTCGATCGGCGTCAGCATATTGGCGTCGATGGCAGCCAGCCAAGCGGCACGGTCCCAGTCACGGAAATCGCCCGGCGGCGGACCGCCAGCATTGTTGATCAGCACATCGACCTGCGGACAGGCCGCCAGGGCGGCAGCGCGGCCCTCGGGCGTGGCGATGTCACCGACCACGGTGCGCACCTGCACGGCAGGGTTCAGCGCCCGCAGCTCCTGAGCCGTGGCCTCGAGCGCCTCGGCTCCGCGTGCCGTGATCACCACATGGGCGCCCTCTTTCACCAAGGCCTCGGCACAGCCTCGACCCAGGCCCTTGCTGGCCGCACACACCAGGGCCCAACGGCCCGACAGTCCAAGATCCATCGTCATCACCTCCAACGCGTCAACAACCACACCCCACCCAGGACCAACAAGGTGCCCAACAGCACCCAGACGGTGAAGGGTTCATCAAGAATCAGCGCGCCCAGCACGATGGTGGACATGGGCCCCACCATGCCGGTCTGCGCCGCCAAACTGGCGCCCAGGCGCTCGATCGCCAGCATCACCATCAACACCGGCGCAAACGTGCAGGCCGTGGCGTTGAGCAGGGACAGCCACAGCACCTCGGGCGCCAGCTGGGCCAGGCCACCGAGCGGGCGCAGCACGAGGAACTGAACAACGCAGAGCACACAGGCCACGCTGGTGGCCAGGCCGGTCAGGCGCATCGCGCCCAGGCGCTGCACCTCCTCGCCGCTGAACAGCAAATAGCAGGCATAGCTGAGCGCACTGCCGAAGACCAGCGCGGCGCCCAAGCCGACATCAGGGCCCTGCACGGACAACTCCTGACCGAACACCAGGAGCACGCCGCTGTAGCTGATGGTCAAGGCCGTCAACTGCCGGCCCGTGACCCTGCGTTTGAAAAACACCCAGCCCAGCAAGAGCACCAGGGTCGGATTGAGGTAGAGGATCAGGCGCTCAAAACTGGCGCTGATGTAGGCCAGGCCGGCGAAGTCCAGAAAGCTGGCCAGGTAGTAACCGCTGAAACCCAGGCCCAGCACCACGCGCACATCACGCCGGCTCAGCGCCGGTTTGCCCCGACCGGCCCACCAAGCCAGCAAGAGAAACATCGGCAGCGCGATCAGCATGCGCAGCATCAGCAGCGTCACGGCGTCGACGCCGTGCCGGTAGGCCAGTTTGACAATGATGGCCTTGCCCGAGAAGGCAACAGCCCCGGCCGTCGCCAAGGCGAAACCCGGCCACAGACGCGCGGGCGCAGGGGAACATTCACTCGGCACAGGGGAAGACATCGCCGGCATCATAGAAGCCAGGCTCTGCCCGCGGGCGAGCTGGGCCTTCTCTCCTCGACGAGTCAGCCGCGCAGGCCGCAGAGGCTCAGCGCCAGAACTTGCCGTCAGGCCCGATGATGGAGATGTCGACGAAATCCAGGCCGCTGCGGTCCTTGGGCCCGTAATGCAGCTCGACACCGCCGAGGTCCAGGCGCTGCACGCCTTCCAGGGCCTTGAGCAGACTGGCGCGGTTGATGTCCTTGACGCTGCGCTTGAGTCCCTCGACCATCAGTTTGGCGGCCGCGAAGCCTTCGATCTGAGCCGGGCTCAGCTCGTTGCGACCGCGTGCCTTGGCCAGGCCCAGAGCTTCGCGCACCAGGGGGTTGTTGCTGGAGCGCTCATACGGAAAGACCTGGGTGACGATGACGCCATGCGCGTTCTCACCCAAGGCCTTGACGAAGTCCGTGGACGCATTGTTCGACAGGGTGGCGATATGGGCTTTGGAGCCCGTGGCGCGCAGAGCGTTGACACCTTGCACCACGGCATAGCTGGGGCCGATGAACAGCACTGCTTCAACGCCCGCCTTGGCCACCTGCTCCATCAAGGGAGCGAGTTCGGGCTTGTCGCGATCGAAGCGCAAGATGGCCGAGGCCTTCATGCCCTGGGCCTCCAAGCCCTTGATCGCACCAACACCAGCGTCGTTGCCGAAGGCATCATTGACCTGCACCACAGTCACCCGCTTGACGCCGATGGCGGCCAGATGCTGAACCGCCCGCGCCGCCTCGCGCTGAAAGGTGGCCCGCACATTGAAGACCTGGGGGATGAAGGGTTGATGCAAGACCATGGCGCCGCTGGACGGCGCCACCAAGGCCACCTGATACTTGCTGAGCAAGGGCAGCAGAGCCTGGCTCTGGGCCGTACCACGACTCAGGAACAGAGCCACCACGCCCTGCTCGATCAATCGCTCGGCATTGGCGGCGCTGAGTTGGGGCTCGTATTTGTCATCCAGCGAGATCAGCTCGATCGACTGCCCCTTGATGCCGCCCTGGGCATTGATGGCATCGAAATACAGGCGCGCGCCATCGGTGATCTCTTGCACCCCGGCGGCCGCGGGTCCGCTGAAACCAGCCGTTTGGCCGATCTTGATCTGGGCTTGTGCCAGGCCTGTTGCACACAGGCAGGCCAGCAGGGCTGCACGCGCAGCCCTGCTCCACACGGGCACCACGGTGCCCTGCTGCCGGGCCGCAGCAGCAGCCCTTCCTCCAGCGTCACGCATGACTCTCCCCCTCACCCTCGTCTCTTGTCTTTCGCCGGTCACAAAGGCGCCGTCGGCGAAAATTCAAGGCGCGATTGTGGCGCAGGGCAGGCCCTCTCGGGTGACCATTGGCACCCGGACAAACCCGTGAAACGACGGCGGGTTCAAGGCCCTGATCAGGGACTCAGCACCCGACTCAAACGCCCAGCGCGGCCCGTCCACCGCTGGGGCTCAAAAGGCACTGCATCAGCTCGGCAACGCTGCGAATTTGGCTGCCGAAAGGCAAGGCGCCCACGCCGCGAAAGAACAGCCCATGTTTGGCGTCGCCACGCAGGGCGGCGGCCAGTTGGTTGTCGATGCAGAACTGACCGGCCTCTTTGAGCCCGTCACGCAGGCCGCATTGCGCCAGGCAGTCGAACGCCTTGGTGCAGCGGCTCTTGACCTGAGCCATGGCCTGCAGCTTGGGAGCTGCACGCAGATAGTTGCGCAACCAAGGCGTGGCCACAGCGCGCGCAGGCAGGCCGGCCACACTGATGAACTCCACCAGATCGGCGTCACTGGCCTCCGCCAAGACCCGTTTGAATTCGGGATGCGCGTCGCCTTCCAGCGTGACGGCAAAGGGCGTGCCCAGCTGCACGGCCGCTGCCCCCAGGGCCTGCAGGCGCTGGATGTCCTCGAAGGAGCGCACGCCACCGGCCGCGATCAGGGGAATCTTGCCAGCGATGCCGGCCTTCTCGAAATACTCCAGGCACTCGGGTATGACACGTTCGAAGTCGAAGCGCGCATCGTTGACATCACTGACCTTGGCCGCGCCGAGGTGGCCCCCGGCCAGGCGCGGGTGCTCGATCACGATGGCATCGGGCAGGCGCTGCTTGCGCTCCCACTTGCGCACGATCAGCTGCACACCACGAGCATCGCTGAGGATGGGAATCAAGGCCACCCGGGGGTAGGCCGCCGCCAGATCCGGAAGGTCCAGCGGCAGGCCGGCCCCAACCACCACCGCCTCAATGCCGCACTCGAGCGCCCGCCGCACCTGCGGCGCGTATTCAGCAACGGCACGCATGACATTGAGCGCCACCAGGCCACGGCCCTGGGCGCGCTGCTTGGCTCCCTCGATCTCGCGTTCCAGCGCGATCAGATTGACTTCATTGATCAAGCGCTTGGCCGCCTCGCCCGCGTTGTGGCCTTCGGTGCGGGCCATCAGATCGGGATGCTGGCGGCGCAGATCGACGGAGCTCAAGGTCCCCACGCCCCCGAGCGAAGCCACGGTGCCGGCCAACTGCTGGGCACTGACACCCACACCCATGCCGCCTTGCACGATGGGCAAGAGGCGACGACCTTGCAACTCCAGGGCACGCAAGCCACTGCGGTCAAACATAGATTGCAGTTGCTGCGGGGAACTGAGGTCTGTAGTCATGAGCATGGGCTGGCGCGGTCGGCGCCATGAAAGAGAAAGTCAGGCCGCAGACTAAGGCTTAGAGAGGCGGTACTAATTGACGAAAGTCAGCAGCACTGCGATCACAGTCAGTCGCTGCTCTTGAGTTCGTCAGCCGCAGGCCGAAAGCGAAGCAAGCCAAGTGGACGGCACCGCAAGAGCGAGGCGGCCCGGCCCAAGACGGAACGGCAGCCCTGCATCTGCCGCGACGAGCTTGGCCACACCCGCGCCAGGAACAAAAAAGGCAAGCCCGATGAGATACCAGGATTCGATGTCACGCAGCGCCGAACACTTGCGCGCGGCCCTGCCCTTGATGACACGGCAGCGGGCGGCGCTGCACCCGGTCAGCTATGCAGTCTGGTACGAGCATGTCAGCGGCATCAACCCGCCCTTGAGCCGCGCCGTGCAGAAGCTCACGCAAGAGGGTCGCAGCCTTGACGAAGCCCAGACCTGGCAGCTCTATGACGCCCATGTCAGCGACTTCAACCCCAGAACCGCCCAGACCATTGGCGACGGCATGGCGCGAGTGTTGGACAACTTGTCGGCCTCGACCGCTCAGGCCGGCCAGCACACGGCCGGCTTCGAAGCCTCGCTGCAGCGCTGGGTCCAAGAGCTACTCGCCGACGCCGCCCTTCAACCTCAGTTCGCCGAACAGGACCCTGCAGGTATGGTCCGAGAACTGCTCGACAGCACCCGGGAAGTGCGCGCCAGTCTGCAGCAATTGCAGGGCCGACTGGACAGCAGCCAGAACGAGATCCGTCTCTTGCGCGCTGAAGTGCAGAAAGCCCGTGCCGATGCCTTGGTGGACGCACTGACCGGCCTAGCCAACCGGCGCGCCTTCGAACAGCAACTGAGCCAGTGCACGGCACGCCATCGCGGGCCAAACAGCACTGCAGACGCAGGGCAGCCAGCACCCTGCCTGGTGCTCGGCGACATCGACTTCTTCAAGCGTGTCAACGACAGCTTCGGCCACCAGTTCGGAGACCATGTGCTGCGCGCCGTGGCGCAAACGCTGAAAGGCGTGGCCGCCCACGACAACCTGCCGGCGCGCGTGGGCGGGGAAGAATTCGCCTTGTTGCTACCGCGGGCTCAGCTCGCCGAAGCCGAGAGCGTGGCCGAGCAGATGCGAGCCTCGGTGGCGGCGAGTCGCATCCGCCCCGCGCAAACTCAGGCCGCGCTGGAGCGCATCACCATTTCAATGGGCGTCACCCAGATGCACCCTGGCGAGAGTGCCAACGACTTCTTCGCGCGGGCGGACCGGGCGCTCTACGCCTCGAAGCGCTGCGGCCGTAACTGCGTCACGGTGCTGAGCGCACAAGCCGCTTGATGGCTGTCGCAGACGGCAGCGGCGCCCGGCGACGCGCGCGCACGACGACGAACCCGTGCGCCGCTTGACCCGCGCGCAACTGCCCATACACTCGGTGCACCTCGGCCCCTGTTGACGTGATGACGCACCGCTTCCTGCCCCTGCCGACCCTGGTTTGCATCGCCGCCCTCGCACGGACCGGGTTCCATGATGTTTGAACGCGCGTCGCTTCGTTACGCGGTCATCGTCGCCCTGCTGATCGGCCTGCTGGTGCCGACGGCCTTGGTGCTGCTTTATGACGCGCAAAAGACGCGGCGCACAGCGCTGGAGGATCTCAAGCGTGACCTGGTGCGCACCACGGAAGTGATGGCCCTGTCGCTGGCCGAGCCGGTGTGGCAGGTCTCGCCCGACCTGGCCGAACCGATGATCAAGGCCCAGTTCGATGACCCGCGCTTTGTTTCGGTCGTGGTGCGCGAGCCCTCCTCCGTCGCCCCGTTTCAGGAGCTGCGCCGCAAGCAAGAAGCGGCAACCGAACCGGACCTGACCCTGAGCGAAAGCCGGGCCGTCATGCGCGATGGGCGCAAGATTGCCGAGCTGACGGTGGAAATGAGTGCCGCGCCCTTGCTCGAGGCCAAGCAGGCCGAAATGCTGCGCACCTTGTGGCGCAGTTTCCTGACCCTGACCTTGTCCTCAGCCCTGATCCTGTGGGTGATGCAACGCCGCGTGCTGCAACCCATGACCCAACTGACGCAGGCCGCCGAAGCCTTGGCCGCTGGCCAGCTGCAGCAGCCGCTGAAGCTCGGCGGTAGCGATGAAATTGCCCGAGTCGGGCTGTCCATGGAGCGCATGCGCCAGTCTTTGCTACAAGCCTTCGACGCCTTGCGCGAACACGCCAACACCCTGGAGGAACAGGTGGAACAGCGCACGGCTGAACTGACCACCAGCAATGGCGATCTCACCCAGGCTTTGGCCAACCTGAAGACGGCCCAGCATGAACTGGTCGAATCAGAGAAGCTGGCATCCCTGGGGCGCTTGGTGGCGGGCGTGGCCCATGAACTGAACACGCCCCTGGGCAACTCGCTCACGGTGGTGTCCTCGCTGGAGGACCGCTACCGACAACTCGACGAGATGCTGAGCAACAACACACCGATGCGACGCAGCGTGCTTGAGGACCTGGTGCGCGACACCCGACGCGGCCAGGACATCCTGCAGCGCAATGTGCAGAAGGCTGCTGACTTGGTGCGTGATTTCAAGCGCGTGGCCATCGACCAGACCACCGACTCGCGCCGCGACTTCGAGCTCGACCGGGTGATCGAGGACGTGCTGGTCATGGTCGAGCCCAGCTTCAAGCACACGCCTTTCTTGATCCGGACCGAGTTGGTGAGGGGCATCGAGATGAGCAGCTATCCGGGATCGCTGGGCCAAGTGCTGACCAATTTGCTGATCAACGCCTTGGTACATGGTTTCGAAGGCCGCGAACAGGGAGAAGTCCTGGTGCGGTGCAGCCTGCCCAGTGCCGAGGAGGTCGAATTGAGCGTCGAGGATGACGGCCGCGGCATGGATGAGTCGGTACGGCGCCGCATCTTCGACCCCTTCTTTACCACCAAGCTGGGCACCGGCGGCTCCGGTCTGGGCATGCACATCGTGCACAACATCGTCACCCATGTGCTGGGCGGCCAGATCGAAGTGTTCAGCACTGTCGGCCAGGGCACCCGCATGGTGATGCACCTGCCTATCGTTGCGCCGCAACGCGGCAGCGGCAGCGAAGAAGCACTGCACTGAGACACGGCACTCGAACGTTTCAATGCAGCGCTAACGGGCTGCCTCGGCAGCCCGGGGCAAGCTCCTCAGTTGGAGGCAGCAGAAGCCGGTGCCGAAGCGGCCACCGCAGCAGCGGGCTCAGAGGCCGCCGCAGGCGCTTCGGCATGGCCCGCCGTCACATCATGCTTTTCGCCGCTCATATCGATGTCGCCACCCTTGCTCATGATGAAGATGGCCAGGGCTGCGAACAAAAAGAATCCGACGAGCAATTTCCACATGGTTGTATTCCCGAATCAAAAGTTTGGATGCTGAATTCTTGCGCGCCAAGCTGACAGCAGGCTGAGCGTACAGAGGCGCAAACTGCCAGCTGGCGCCGGGCAAGCATTCCAGCTAATCCAGCACTTCAGCGGCAAGGCGGCAACGGGGACCACCTCAGCCCCAGAAGTTGGCCGCAGCCCAGCCCCGGTGGAGTTTGAGACCGGCTTAGCAACGGGTGACAGGCACAAAAAAGGGAGGCCAGCGGCCTCCCTTTCCAATTCAAACTCACCGTGCTTGCCTGGCCGCGCCTTGAGCACGAGACCAAGCAAGACAGGGCCTGTTTCAATCCTTGGCGTAGATGTCCACGTCCTTGGTTTCACGCACAAACAGCAGGCCGATGACCAGGGTCATGGCGGCGACGCCGATCGGGTACCAGAGGCCGTGATAGATGTTGCCGTTCTGAGCCACCATCGCAAAGGTGATGGAAGGCAGCAGGCCACCGAACCAGCCATTGCCGATGTGGTACGGCAAGCTCATCGAGGTGTAGCGGATGCGAGTCGGGAACATCTCCACCAGCATCGCGGCGATCGGACCGTAAACCATGGTCACGTACAGCACCAGGACGAAGAGGATGGCCACGACCATGGGCTGGTTGACCTTGGCCGGGTCGGCCTTGGCGGGATAGCCGGCGGCCTTCAGGCCTTCAGACAGTTCCTTCTTGAAAGCGGCAATGCCCTTGACCGTTGCTTCGTCAAACTTGTAGTCGTTCAGCTTGGTCGCGTTCAGGCCATTGACGACCTTGTCGCCGATCTTGATAACGGCCACCGAACCAGCGGGGCCCGGCAGGGTTTCATAGCTGGCCGAGGACTGCGCCAGGGCACGCTTGGCGATGTCGCAGGAGCTGGTGAAGTCCACTTCCTTGGCCACCGGGCTGCCCTGGAAGGAGCAGGTGCTCATGTCCACGGTCAGGGTGATCTGGGCGCTGGCTTGAGCCTTGGCCAGATCCGGGTTGGCAGCGTTGGTCAGAGCCTTGAACAGCGGGAAGTAGGTGACGATGGCCAGCAGCAGACCCGCCATGATGATGGGCTTGCGACCGATCTTGTCCGACAGAGTGCCGAAGATCACGAAGAAGGGTGTACCCAGCAGCAGCGAGACAGCCACCATGATGTTGGCGGTGGCGTTGTCCACCTTCAACACGCTGGTCAGGAAGAACAGGGCGTAGAACTGGCCCGAATACCAGACCACACCTTGACCAGCCACCAGGCCGAACAAGGCCAGGGCAACGATCTTCAAGTTCTTCCACTGACCGAAAGACTCAGACAAAGGCGCCTTGGAGGTCTTGCCTTCTGCCTTCATCTTCTGGAAGGCCGGCGATTCATTCATCGACAGGCGGATCCAGACGCTGATGGCCAGCAGCAGGATGGACACCAAGAAAGGAACACGCCAGCCCCAATCGGCAAACGCAGCCTCGCCGACCAGGGTTCGCGTGCCCAGAATCACCATCAGCGACAGGAACAGGCCCAGTGTCGCCGTGGTTTGAATCCAGGAGGTGTAGGCGCCGCGCTTGCCTTGTGGCGCATGCTCTGCCACATAAGTGGCAGCGCCGCCGTATTCGCCGCCGAGGGCCAGGCCTTGCAGCATGCGCAGTGCGATCAGGATCACCGGAGCCGCAGCGCCGATGGTGGCCGAACCGGGCAAGATGCCGACGATGAAGGTCGACAGGCCCATGAGCAGGATGGTCACCAAGAAGGTGTACTTGCGGCCGATCATGTCACCCAGGCGACCGAACACCAGAGCGCCGAAGGGGCGCACGATGAAGCCAGCCGCAAAGGCCAGCAGCGAGGCGATGAAGGCCGCCTGTGGATCCAGTTGCGAGAAGAATTGCTTGGCGATGATGGCCGCCAGCGAACCGTAGAGGTAGAAGTCGTACCACTCGAACACGGTGCCGAGCGAGGAGGCGAAGATGACCTTCTTTTCCTCTGCCGTCATCGGCGTGTTGGTGGAGACTGCGTTTGCAGTTGCCATGGTGGGTGTCTCCGTTGATTTCGTCCGGCCACAAGGGGATGGACCTGGGGTCCTGAGAGGCTCTCACCAGCAAAAGGCTGAGGGCCCATCCTCTTGCAAACCGACGTTTGCTTGAGAGCCACCGACCGGTAGCTCTTGACACGCATCATGGGAGCCGGCTCTGACCCAACTCTGACGCCGAACTGAATCCAGGCTGACAAAATCCGCTGCAACCCTGCTTAAAAATTTCACAATCCGAAATTTATAGCCTTTACAGGGTAAGTCCCGGGCTGAGTCTGTCAGCCTCGGTATGCCGCTGAACTAGCGCGTCAGCTCAAGACATCGCCGGCCGCGCCAGCCCGAGCTGCCGCACTCGACTTGGCGGCAAGCCTTAGGTACCGGCGCGGCGCAAGCCAGGGCGCGGCACGGCGGCCGCCTCCCAGTCGCCCTGCTCAAACCAGGCGTCACCCTTGAGGTAGGCGGCCAGCATCTCCAGCGAATCCAGGCCCCAGAACAGCCGGCCGTCGACCTCGATCGTCGGCACCCCGAACACCCCGAGCGTCAGCGCTGCTTCGGTGGCCCCACGCAGGGTTTCCTTGATTTCTTCGCTGGCGGGGTCGCGCACCGGAGCGAGCTCCTGCGTCAGCGCGGCCAAACGCGCGGCATCGGCGGGATGAGCACCCTCGCTGCGCCAGACGTGACGGAAGATGCGCTCGACTGTGGCTCGGTTCGGCGTGCCGCCCGCCGGGGCACAGGCCCAGGCGAGGCGCAGCAAAGGCAAGGGGTTGAATGGGTGCTGGGCCGGCACCTGCAGCGGCAGTCCCAACTTGTGAGCGGCCCAGCTGACCTGACGGAAAGTCCACTGGCGCTTGGGTTCAATCTCGGCGGGTCCTTTCTGGCCCAAAGCGTGAAGCAAGGCCGCAAACAGAATCGGCCGGTATTCGACGCTGTAGCTCAATCCCTCCAAGGCTTGAGGCAGATGCTCGAAAGCCAAGGCCGCGTAGGGAGAAATCGGGTCGAAATAAAAGCGCAGCTGTTTCATGAGTAAGGCTCCTGTCGGGTGCTGCGGCCCTGTGGGCCCCAGCCGAACGCGGGTGGACGAAAGTAGATCTGAAGGACTCGTGCGGACGGGCACTCAGGCGATGAAAATGCCCTGCTCTGCCAATTGCTCGCGACGCTCGGGCAGGCGCGCCAGGATCTCGCGGCGTGTCTCATCGTCGGCGCGTGACCAGACGGTGATTTCCGGAATGCTGCGGGCACAACCTTCGCACCAGCCGGTCGGCGCATGAATACGGCAGATATTGGTGCAGGGGGAGCTCACGGTAGAGGCCGGCACTGGCGCCGCCACGGGCACAGGAGGACGCAGGCCACTCATGCTTGCACCACCTCGATGAACTCGGCACCGGTCAAATGCTTGAGCTCCTGAGGGCTCATCGGAAACACGCCGTTCGGATGGCCAGCCGCAGCCCAGATGAGCTCGAAGCGCTGCAGATCAGCGTCCAGAAACAGCTGAGGCAAAGGCAGCCCCGGCAACGGCGCAAAGCCCAGCGGAGACACCCCGCCAATCGAAAAACCGGTGCGTGCCTTGACGTAGTCGGCATCGGCACGGCCCAGAGGCCCGGTGTGCTGATGCAGCTTTTTCTCGTCAACGCGGCGGTCGCCCGAGGCAATCACCATCACCGCGGCGTCATCGGCTCGGCGACGAAACACCACCGATTTGGCAATCTGGCCCAGGCTGACGCCCAAGGCCTCGGCTGCTTCTTGCGAAGTCCGCGCGGCGACGTCGAGCCAACGGGGGGGCTGAGCATGGCCGCGTTGTCGCAAGACTGCCTGGACACGAAGAAAACCCTCGGGCCTGACTTCGGCAACTGGGGAAACAGGGGAATCGGGTGAGACGGGCAAATTCATCCGCGCATTGTCTCAGGCGCAGCCTGCCGCTCAAGCCAGGACGGTGTGCAGGACACGCGGGAAATGGATGCGGGGATCCCATTGCGCAAACTCACCAACCATCGCTGCGGCTCGCGCGCGCAGCGCCGGATCAGTCGCCAAGTCGCGCAAGGCCTGACGCATGCGCGGCTGCGCGAATTGCCCGGCGCGGAAATAGCGCCCGACGCCCGCTTGCTGCATGGCCTTCATGGTCAAAACCTGGTCCAGGTTGGAGCAGATGCCCAACACCGGCCGCCCCTTCTGCAAGGCCTGCTGCACGGTGGCACTGCCGCCGTTGCAAACCACCAGGTCGGCCCGGGCGGCCGCCTCGCTGCCCGGCAGATAGGGCGCGCTGAACACATGAGGTGAGTCCGAGCGGAAGTCGCTGCGACCGGCCGTGGCCACTAGGCAACTCAAGCCCTCGGCCAGACAGGCTTCAATGATTCCAGGCAGCAGGTCAACGCTGCCGGTCGAGCCAAGAGTGATATAGGCCAGCGGCCGGGTTTGGCTGACGGCCCGCTCCCACCATTCGGGCAATCCCATGGTCGGCGACCAGACGATAGGCCCGACATAGTGGTGCGACGCTGGCAAGCCCTCGGTAGGCACCAGGGCTGGGGTGTCCGAATAGAGCGTCAGATCACCATCGCAGTAGTACTCCCGCAAGGTTTGATAGGGCGGCAAGCCATGGTCCTTGCGCACCCGATTCATCGCAGCACAGTGATGCAAGCTGGCCCATGGCCAAACGGCACGAAACACCAGATCCAGGCCTGCATAGCCCAGATAGCGAGCCGGCGCCATCTCAGGCGCCTGCATGCGCTGATCACGAGCAAACGGGCTCCAATGCGCGTTGGCGATCGAGAGCAGAGGAATGCCGACCTTACGCGCCGCCACACTCAGGGAAAGCCGATAGTCACCCACGACCGCGGCTGGGCGCACGGACTCAAGCATGCGGATGTCGGCCTCCACGTACTGGCGCAATTCCGCCTCGGTGTAGACCGGCTGCCCCGCCGCCAGGCGCTGCAGAAACAGCGCAGGCGCAATGCTCTGCAGGGTGTGAGATTGCCATTCAGGGCTGGCCGAGCAGATCGGAAACTGACCATTGCTCGCAAACACAACCTCATGGCCCAACTCAACAGCGCGGTGGGCCAGGACGCTGGGTCGTGCCACGTGGGCCAAGGAAACAGCCTCAGCCACAAACAGCAATTTCGATGCAATCATCAGTCGCGACTCAGTGTGGGTGAGGACGTGGCGCGAGCAAGCCTCAAGACCGCCGTGCCTGGCCAAAGAGGCCGTGGGCGCGGAGCTCGCTCACAGTCTTGTCGTACAAATTCTCGGACTGTTCACCCGAGGCCCAGGCCACAAACTCCTCCATGCCCTGAAGCAGGTCTACTTGAGGTTGGAAGCCGAGGTCTCGGCGAGAACGCGCCAGATCGGCGTAGCAGGCGAAGATGTCGCCCACGCGGAACTCGCCACGGTCGTCCAGTTGGGCGTCGAGCTTCATCGCCTGTGCTTGTGTCCGGGCGATGTCGGCAATGCTGGCAGGGACGCCGGAGCCGACATTGAACTTCTGGCCGGCGGCACTTGGCGTGCTCAAGGCCAAGACATTGGCTTGCACCACGTCGCGGACATGCACGAAATCGCGGATCGGTAGTCCGCTCTCGTACATGGACAGGGACTTGCCCTCGCGAAGCAAGGAAAAGAAGATCGAGACCACCCCGGTGTAGGGATTTTTCAACGACTGGCCGGAGCCATAAACATTGAAATAGCGCAAAGTGGTGACGGGCAGTTGGTAAGTCTTGGCAAAGTAGTCGCAGTAGTCTTCCTGCTCTTTCTTCGTACGCGCATACACCGACAAAGGCGCGGACGGGCAATCCTCGGTCGTTGGCATGGCCTGCATCGGCGCCTGGCAATGCGGGCATGGCATGGAGAAATCGCCTCGATTCATGGCCGCCACCGAACGGATCTCGGGATGCTGGATGCCGTGAATCGGGCAGTTGTACAGGCCTTCACCGTAAATGGCCCGCGAAGACGAGAGCACCAGGCGATGGAGCTCCACCTTCTTCTTCAGAATGGCTTCCAAAAGGACGGCCGTGCCCAGCACATTCGTGGACACATAGTCCGCGATCTCATACATGCTTTGCCCCACGCCCGTGCGCGCGGCCATGTGATACACGGCATCGATACCGTCCAAGGCCTCCATGCAATCACTCAAGCTCAACACCGAGCCCAGGCGACATTCCGCCAGTTCTTGCAGCGCGGCACTGAACTTCGGTTCAGCGCCGTGAATCTGCGGGTCCAGGCTGTCCAGAATCCGGACGCGATGCCCCTGGGCCACCAAAGCGCGGGTGGTGTGGGTGCCGATGAATCCAGCGCCACCGGTGATCAATACATTCATGACGACTCCTCTACTGCAAGCAAGGCAGGACGTGCCGGGCCAGATGCCGGCGGATCAGCGCTGCAAAATGCGAGCCACGTTATCTATCGGTATGGCGTAGCTGATACCTGAGGGTTGGGCCAACACCGATTCCTTGGTGTTCTTGATCAAGACCATGTTGATGACGCCCAGCACCTCGCCTGTACGGGCATCGAGCACTGGCCCCCCGCTGTTGCCGGGGTAGGCCACAGCGTCCATCTGCAAGATGTTGAAAGCACCAGAACGCAGTTGCGACAGATTGCGAGCGTTGAGTGAATTGGAACTGGGCGCAGGCAGGGCCACGGGCGTGATGGCCGAGATCATGCCGCGATGGCTGACATGCGAAAAGCCCAGCGCGCCCCCGATGGGAAAGCCGATGAAAAGCACCTCGGTGCCCTCCTGGGGCAGCTCGGTTTTCAATGGCAAAGGCCGCAACGCCGGAGCGCCGATGTCCAGAATCGCCAAGTCGTGAGAGCGCTCCAAGCTGACATCCTGCACTTTGCGTATCTCCCACGCACCGTTGGCCTGCTTGACCTGCACCACCAATTGAGACTCCTGCTCGGACCCTGACTCCGGCAGCACATGGGCATTTGTTGCGATACGCCTACCATCGGCCACCGCAAAGCCTGTGCCACGGAAGGCAAAGCGCGGATTGGCCAAGGGGTTGAAGGTACCGACCAGCACCACCGAAGGTTTGCTGCGCGCAATGATCTCGGCCGTGCTCGGTAGCGGCGAAGCATTCTGGGCATGAGCTGCAGAGACAAGCAAGGCCAACGCAGCCACAACGTTGCGAAGGCCTGAAGCCCAAGTCCAGCAGCCCGGCCGCAGAACACTTTGCATCCCAAGCATCAAGCCAAATCTCCTGAGGTCAAGCTCATCTCCAAGGCGGCCACGCACTCGCGCCACGTCTGATCGGGATCGGACAACTTGAAGCCGTAGAAATTCCCTGCTTCGGTTTCTCGATGGCGCACCAAACGCACCTCGACCCGCGAACGCTTGTTGTGCCCCAGATCGATTTCAGCCCAGCCGTCCTGCTCAAGCGACAGACTGATCTTGGACTCCGCTTGAAAGCCGGAAAGCGAGATCTCGATGACATCCAACACGAAGCTCTGTTTCTGCCCGCCCAGATCGAACTCCACTGTGCCAGGGCAACGGATGGAATAGCGTTGGTGACGACGCAATGGATGGCCGTGATCAGCCGAGCCCTGCATCAAAGGCAGTACGGGGCGGTACTCGACCTGATCGTAAATCGACCACAGCAGGGACTTCTTGCGATCGTCGAGTTGGGGAAGAACTTGAGTCCTTTGATTGAAGAAGTAGTCCAGCAACTCAGGAGTCATCACCGGGTCGTTGGTGGTGAAATACTTACGGCTGGGCCGCTTGATATTGGGAAGAGTCAGCTCAAAAAAGTACCTGTGCAGGTTCTTGCGCGGTGGGCGGCGGCCGTAGCCTTGCTTGAACACAGCCGACGCGGTACGCAAATCCAGGGTCGCGCCGACAGCCGGCGCACCGTTGGCGAAGTCATAGCGATCAACAACGTTTTCCTGAAGCCGCTCGCAATACAGCACAGCCTCGTAGAGCTCGATGCGATCGGGATTCACAGCGATCACCAAGTGACGGGTGTCAAAGTACTCCGCACAGTATTCCCGCATGAATTTCATCAAGGGGAACAAGATCGCGCCGCCAGTGCGACGGAATTCAGGATGTACCGCCAACGCGGAAATCTCCGCAATCTTTCCGCCCTTGGCGCGCACTTGAGTCAGGTCAAACGCCGACTGCATGGGGAAGCCAAACACGCCTTCGCGGATGATTGAAATGGTACCCACCACACGGCCGTCGAACTTGGCACACAAAGTTGTGGTCGTGGGCAGTGCGTGATAAATCGTAACGCGCATGCCAGACGGATGCGGCTTCATGAAGCCGCTGGATACGTAGGCGTCATGCAGGATCTGAAAACATGCCTCCAGCTCTTCCTGGCTCTCCGCAATTTTCAGCTCCAATCGACTGTCGGGCGCGGGATCGCAGTCCACCATGCGCCGGTAGAAAGGAAAGCGGATGCTCTGCGGGAACTTGCGGAACAAGCCGCGCAGCTGTTGATGGAGGCTCTTGCGAAAACTGGACCGGCGGATTTGACTCATAGATTCCTCAATCTGATGCGTCCCCCAGAACTCCGCTGCATTCGGGCGGCGGGTATGGAATCAGCGGGAGTGACGGGGCCGCATGGCATTGCGGGCGCATGCTCGCCACCGTTCGGCCAATATACGTCGCGCGCAAAATCGTGACAAAGTTTGCAAGCGGCAAGACGCCCAGCTTTTCGAAAGCACAAAGACCCTGAGCTTCACAGCCCGGCCACAAATCGACTCGGTTTCAATGGGCCCTTGCTTTTGCAGCCAAGCAAATCAGGCGAGCTATACCCGCCACAGCCAACCTAAACAGTGACTGCTGAGGCCCATCGCAGCGGAGGGTGTCGCGAGCCAGCCTCAACGACCATCCCGCTTGATCAAGCCTTGATCTGCAACTTGTCCATCAGGTCGTACAAGGTCGGACGACTGACTCCCAGCAACTCAGACGCGCGCACGATATTGCCGTCCACCCGCGCCAAAGCGGCCACCACGGCCTGACGTTCAGCGCGCTCGCGAACGGTGCGCAAGTCCAGGACTGGCGCTTCTTCGCCATCCGCCGGCGCCGCAGCGGCGATGCCGATGTCGTCGGCTGTGATCTGTTGGCCGTCGGCCATGATGGCGGCACGCTTGATGATGTTCTGCAGCTCTCGCACATTGCCGGGCCAGGGATAGGCCTCGATCTTGCGGATCGCGTCTTCACCCAGACTCAGGCCAGGGCGGCGCAGCTCGCTGCTGAATTTCCGCAAAAACGTGTGAGCCAAAAGCACCGCATCACCCTGACGCTCGCGCAGGGCAGGAATGTCGATCACGATTTCAGCCAGGCGGTAATACAAGTCCTCTCGGAAACCGCCTGAGCTGATTTGAGACTTCAAGTCCTGATGGGTTGCGCCGATCACCCGCACATCGATGGGAATCTCTTTGCGACCACCGACCCGCTCAATCACCCGCTCTTGCAAGAATCGCAAGAGCTTGGCCTGCAAGGGCATGGGCAGGTCGCCGATCTCATCCAGCATCAAGGTGCCGCCGTGGGCGGTCTCGATCTTGCCTATGGTGGTCTTGCTGGCGCCGGTAAAGGCCCCCTTCTCGTAACCAAAAAGCTCACTCTCCAGCAGGTTCTCTGGAATGGCCGCGCAGTTGATGGCAACGAAGCGCCCTTCCCGCTTGGATGCCTCATGCAAGCCCTGGGCCAGCACCTCCTTGCCGGTGCCGCTCTCGCCGAGCAAGAGCACCGTGACATCACTACTGGCGACCTTCTCGATCGTCCGGCAGATGCGCTGCATCTGCGAATCCCGGGTCACCAGGCCGCTCAGGGCACCCGTTTGCTGTGCGGTTTGCAAGCGACGATTCTCTTGCTGCAACTCGTAGAGCCGGTAGGCACGCTCGACCGTCAAGCTCAGCACATCCGGATCAACCGGCTTGGACAGGAAATCGTAGGCACCCATGCGAATGGCGCGCAGTGCGTTGTCCTGGTCGTTCTGACCGGTCAGCACAATTACCTTGGCCGAAGGGTCGAGCTCCAAAAGCTTTTCCAGGCACTTGAAACCCTCGGACACCGAATCCTGATCCGGGGGCAGCCCCAAATCCATGGTCACCACGGCCGGGCTGTGGCGTCGGAACTGCAACACGGCCGAGGCCACGTCCTGAGCCAGAACGGACTCAAACCGATCGAGCGACCACTTGAGCTGCTTCTGCAAGGACAAATCGTCTTCGACGATCAGCAAAGGTTGTTGACGCACGGCACTCATGCGCCGCCCACCAAGGAATGTTCACCCGCTCCGCCGCTGTGAAACAAGGGCAAGGAAATCGTCACTGTGGTCCCGATCTTGAGTTTGCTGTCCACCGAAATCTTCCCGCCTAGTTCCTGCAGGTACTGGTAGCTCTCATATGCCCCAATACCCATGCCGCTGGATTTGGTGGTTTGGAAAGGTTTAAAAAGCCGGTTTTGAATGAATTCTTCGCTCATTCCGCAACCTTGATCGCTGATGATGAGGCGAGCCATGCTGCCATTCTGTTCCAGGACCAAGCTCACGGCGGCCTCAGCCTCACTGGCATCAAATGCGTTTTGCACCACATGACCGAGAACTCGCTCAACCCGGTCCTCGTGGCCACGCGTACGCAAGCCTTGGTTCAATTGCAAGTTCAGGCGTCGCCCCTTCGCATCGGCTGCAGCGGCCAGGCGCTTGGCAATGCCGACAAGGTCCACGCCACTGCTCAAGCCATGCGGCTTTTCGCCCTCGCGCAATTGCAGCATCAACTGGCGCATCTTTTCCAATGAGTTTTCCACCGTATCCAGCATGTCCTGCTGAAACTCGGGATTATCTCGAAGCCGTTTGGCGTTCCTCATCATCAAGGACAGCTGCGTCACGATGTTTTTCAAATCATGAACCACAAAGGCCGACATGCGATTGAAGGCATCGAACTTGCGTGCCTCTAGCAAGGCCTCTGCCGCCTGCATTTGGGCCAGATAGCTCGCAGCCTGACTGCTGGCGGTCTTGAGCAGGTCTCGGACTTCCCAGTTGACTTCGATGGGCGCCCGTGGCCGCCCGAGCAAGACCCATCCCAGCAGTTCTCCGCCCACGATCAAAGGAATGACCAACCAATAGCGCGCATCGTCCAGCAGCCAGTCAGGCAGAGCCACCTCCTGGTAATCCTGACGCCACGAACGAAGTTGTTGGGTATCGATAATCCAGTTGCGCTCACGCAGGAACTCGCAAAAGCTGGAGGCGATCGGTTCTGCCTGATCTTGTTGGGGCAGGTTCCAATGGAGCACCGGATGCAATTCGGCTTCGACACCGCGCCGCAACCACAGCGCACCTGAAGGCGCCTCCACCAAATTGGCCAATGCCTTGACCACCGTCAGGCCCATTTCCTGCGGTGAGCTACCCGAAGACAGGATGGCGGTAAACCGAAGCCACTCTTCTCGGTAGTCGTAACGGTAATTGAAGAAATTCTTGCTGATGTAGATCTTCAAGCGCGCTCGAATCGAGCCCGACAGCACAGCCACAGCAAGCGCGATCAGCGCCACAAACATCAGGGCCAATTGCAGCGCCCTGCCCCACTCACCACCGGTGTAACGGACGTAATAGCCGACCCCCGACACAAGCAGCAAATAAGCCCCCACCAGCAGGAGCGTGGCCGAATGAAACACGGCGGCCCGAGAGACATGGAGCTTGTCCAGCCAATCCACTTGCCGACGAGCGGCCATGAACAGCAGAGGCACCGCAAGACTGTGAACCAAGGCGCGCACGCTCAAAGCATCGCTGTCAAAGCGCCGGAACAAAGCAGCCTGCGAAAAAAAGAACAAATCGAAGGCAAAGATGGCACTCAGGCCAAGGCAGACAGGCTTGGCATTCCAGCGTGAATCCGCAGAAACGTTGCGCAGCAACTGCTCTAACAAAATCAGGCCCACCACAGCCTGAGCCAGCGACGCAAATGCGGCGGGCCGGCTGAGCATGACCGGCCAGGACAGCCACGGGCTGCTGTATTCACGCGAGAGTAAAAAGGCCAGCGAAACCAGGGACACCAACACCGCCAGCGGCACGAACCTAGGCAAACCTGCTGCGCGAGCCCCGCCATCAGCCGGACGCAAGAGCAGACAGATAAAGGCGAGCCACAGGGCATAGCGCAACCAGTCGGCCAGCGGGATCAGCCAGACATCGACCTCGATGGGCAGGCGCAGCCACTGGGTCAGCCAGGACAAAGCCGCCCAGGCTGTGCTGACACTGAGCGCAGACAAAAACACGTAGGAAACGATGTGCGCAGGCACGCTGCGGCGCCAACAAAGCTTCCAAGTGAAATAGAGCGTGAACACCGCATAGGCCGAAGCGGCCAGCGCATCACCAAACAAGCTGAGGTCCAGCAAACTGTTAAGCATCAGCGATTGGAGCACGACGTACAGGTCAGCTGAATCGGCACAAATGCCAAGAGCTCGCCCGCAGCGGAACAAAAAAATGGCCGGCTCCAAGAGCCGGCCCATCTTGAGTAGCGCAGAAACTCGATCAGCGTGCGCCCTTGCCGGTCAGCACCACAGCCACAGTTTCCAGCATGATCAACAGATCGAGGAACAAGGAATTGTTCTTGACGTAGTACAGGTCGTACTGCAGCTTCTCGATCGAGTCTTCCACGGTCGAGCCATACTCGTAGCGAACCTGAGCCCAACCTGTCACACCTGGCTTGACGCTGTGGCGGACGGCGAAGTAAGGAATCTTGCTGATCAAATCATCAACAAAGAATTGGCGCTCGGGACGGGGGCCCACCATGCTCATCTCACCGCGCAGCACGTTCAGCAGCTGGGGCAACTCGTCGATGCGCACTTTGCGGATGAATCGACCGACACGCGTCACCCGATCATCATTCAAGGTTGCCCAACGTGGCTTGCCATCCTTCTCAGCGTCGGTCCGCATGCTCCGGAACTTGATGACCTTGAAAATGGCACCGTTCAAGCCGACCCGTTCTTGTTGGTACAAGACCGGGCCCTTCGATTCCAGTTTGATCAGCACGGCGGTGACCACCATGATCGGCAGAGAGACGAGGAAGATCAACGACGAGAAAACGATATCGCAAAGGCGCTTGATCGCGGTGCGCACCATGCCTTGATTGAAGCCATCACCAAAAATCAACCAGCCTGCATTGACGTGGCTGATCTTGATCTGAGCCAGCGTCTTCTCGAAGTGCGTGGCAATGTCGACCACACGAATGCCATACAGCTTGCAGTCAAGCAGTTGACGCAAGGGCATGCTACCGCCGCGACGCTCGGACAGCGCCACAACGATTTCATCCACGCCCAAGCTCCGTGCGGTCTCCGTCAATGAGCCGCGCGATTCAATCATTTCACCCTGGGGAACTTCGAAGCTCTCCTCATTGGGTCCTGGCAAATACCCAACGATCAAAGCATGCGGATCCGCCGCCTTCAGGGTTGCACCGACAGTCTTTGCCACGGCACCCGACCCGAAAATCAGGATGCGTGTACGAGTCCGGGACTGAGCTCCTGCGTGAGCAGCGTAAACACGGTGCACCATCACGGCGGCCACCGCGGCCATGGCAGCGACAGTCACCAGTTGGCGGTGACCAGGGTCCACAGGCAGGAGGCTGAAAATTGCATATGCAATCGGGAGTCCGAACAACAAGCCCAGCAAAGCTCGAGCACAGGACTCTGTCAGTGACCGGTTGTGAACGTGCTGATAGAGGCCACTGGCCGAATTGATCACGAACATGCAACCAGCCAAAGACAAGCCATGAGAGGCAACAAAGGGAATCACCGAGGACGCGGCCTCGTCTTGACTCATGACCACAGCCACCACCGCGAAAACAATCAACCCCAGATCAAAAAAGACCTGCAGCAAGGTTTGCCTGTGCAAATAGTGGCTGAATATCCGAATCATGCTATTCCCCGATCACAAAAACAGAACTGCAAACCGCGTCAAGTGCCTGCCTCAAACTCTTGGCACCCAGGGCGTGGACACCGGCGTTCCGCGCTTAGCTGCGGACCTTGAAGCAGACAATCAAATCTGACGCTGGGTCGTACCTTGATCGCGAGCGAATGATGCCTGTAGCCACCCACCTTGAAAGCCCCCCGTTTAGAGGGGGACACGCGGGAATAAAGACAAATTAACGCTACACGGCCATTGAAGTTTCAGGAGCCAGCGACTAAGAGCCCACAGTAGAACGCATCCAACATTCGCCTTGAAAAACACAGCAGCTGACAGCGTGCCTTTTCCACGGGACTGTGCCGCAAACAAACTTGGGCTTCGAGTGCAAACGGAAATCAAGCCAGGACGAGAAACCAAACTGCCACGTTTGAAGACGTAATTGACCCCATCATCGGTTCAGTGAAATGAAAAAGGCCCGCTTACGCGGGCCTTTTGCGATCCAAAAAGACCTATCTAGATCAACGAACCACGGCGATCTGCGCCTTCTCGCCACCCTTGTAGGTGTACATGGTCAGGGCGCCATTCTTGATGTCGCCCTTGTTGTCGAAGGAAATGGTGCCGGTCACGCCCTTGTAGCCTTCGGTCTTGGCCAACACCGGCAGATACTTTGCCGGCTCGGAAGAACCAGCCTTGACCATGGCAGCCACCAGAACGTTCACAGCGTCGTAGACGTAAGGTGCGTAGATCTGGACTTCAACCTTGTAGGTTTCCTTGAACTTGGCCTTGAACGCGTCCGAAGTCTTCTTCGATTCGCCTTCCACGCCACCGGCTTCAGCGCAAACCACTTGGCCGTCACCCATGGTGCCAGCAGCCAGCTTAGGCAGTTCGCCCGAGCAGATGCCGTCACCGCCCACGAACTTGGCTTCGATGCCCAGTTGCTTCATCTGGCGCAGCATCGGGCCGGCCACAGCATCCATACCGCCAAAGAAGACCACATCAGGCTTCTTGGCCTTCAAGTTGGTCAGGATGGCGGTGAAGTCCGTGGCCTTGTCAGTGGTGAACTCGCGACCAACGACCTTGCCGCCGGATGCCTTGACGCCCTTTTCGAACTCGTCAGCCACGCCTTGGCCGTAAGCGGTACGGTCGTCGATCACGGCGATCGACTGGCCCTTCAGCTCCTTGACGGCGTACTTGCCCAACGTGCCACCCAAATGCACGTCGTCAGCCACCACGCGGAATGTGGTCTTGTAGCCGTTGCGTGTGAACTTGGGGTTGGTGGCCGAAGGCGAGATCTGGGGGATGCCAGCGTCGCTGTAAACCTTGGAAGCGGGGATGGAGGTACCCGAGTTCAGGTGACCGACCACGCCGTTGACCTTGGAGTCCACCAGCTTCTGTGCTGCGGCCGTACCTTGCTTCGGATCGCCAGCGTCGTCTTCAGCCAGCAGTTCGAACTTGGCCTTCTTGCCGCCGATCATCACGCCCTTGGCGTTCAGCTCGGTGATGGCCATGCGAGCGCCCAACTCATTGTCCTTGCCCAGGTGGGCAATCGCGCCGCTGGTGGGGCCGACGTGACCGATCTTCACGACCAGGTCCTGGGACATGGCTGCACCGCTCAGCATCAGCGCCACGGCGCCGACCACAACATTCAATTTAACCTGCATGAATTACCTCCGAGTTGGAAGAAGGAGAGTTATTTGCCGTTGAATTCTCAACCCCTTGAACATACCCCAAAACAAGGGGGTGACGACATGGGGAAAGCATGGAAGCGCAACAGGCTTTGCCAGGGTGCAAATGGCAAAGCTTCAAATCCCTCAGGACACTTTATGGTGGGTGACCTTGAAGCCCAACTCTTCATAGCGGCGCCAGCGCCGGCGCGCAGCCTGCACCTGCTCAGGGTCGGTCGACACCACCTCCAGCACGCGCTGGAATTCGTCGAAACCTTCGGGCATTTCAGCGCCGACATTGAGCAGCACCTCGCGATGGGGCAAGTCCGCGCACCGCTCAATCAACAAGATCGGCGTGTGCTCGCCCAAGGGCGTACCCGCATGCGCAGCTTCCCAGCGCGCGTGCGGCACAAAAATGCTGACCTCGGCATCCCAGAGCTTGCTGTCCAGCCGCCCCAGCAAATGGGCCGGGCCACACACGCCCGTGCGCACCCCGGCCTGCTGTGACTTGCGCAGCAGGCGCACGAGGTAGCCGAGTCGATCGGCAACGCCGGTGTAGAAACTGACTTCGGTAGTCATTCGGTCCTTGTGAACGAGAAACGGCGGGCGCCGATCACCGGCGCCCGCGCCATTCTTCGATCAACGAACTTGCGACAGCACAAAGTGGGTCAACAGACCGACCGGACGGCCGGTGCCGCCCTTGGCCGCGCCGCCCTTCCAGGCGGTACCGGCGATGTCCAGGTGACCCCAGACGAACTTGCTGGCAAAGCGCTGCAGGAACTTGGCCGCAGTGATCGAGCCACCAGCGCGCGAGCCCACATTGGCGACGTCCGCGAAGTTGCTCTTGAGGCCTTCTTCGTAGTCGTCATCCAGTGGCATGCGCCAGCACAGGTCCAGCGAGGCTTCGCCGGCTGCGGTCAGGGCTTGCGCAAGACTCTCGTCGTTAGCGTACATGCCGCTGCGCACGCCGCCCAGGGCGATCACACAAGCGCCCGTCAGCGTGGCCACATCCACCACGGCGGCGGGCTTGAAACGCTCGGCGTAGGTCAGCGCGTCGCAGAGCACCAGGCGGCCTTCGGCGTCGGTGTTCAGGATTTCGATGGTCTGGCCCGACATCGAGGTTACCACATCACCCGGCTTGAGGGCTCGGCCGCTGGGCATGTTCTCGCAGGCAGCGATCAGCACCACCAAATTGATCTTGGGCTTGAGCTCGGCCACGGCACGCAGGGTGCCGATGACGCTGGCGGCGCCGCCCATGTCGAACTTCATCTCGTCCATTTCGGCGCCCGGCTTCAGCGAGATGCCGCCGGAGTCGAAGGTGATGCCCTTGCCCACCAACACCACAGGGGCCTGGGTCTTGGCTGCACCTTCGTAGCGGGCCACGATGAAACGCAACGGCTCGTCCGAGCCTTGAGCCACGGACAGGAAGGAGCCCATGCCCAGCTTCTCGACCGCCTTCTTGTCCAGCACTTCGACCTTCAGGCCGTAGGTCTGGCCCAAGGCCTTGACCTGCTCGCCGAGGAAGGTCGGGGTGGCGTAGTTGCCGGGACGGTTGGCGCATTCGCGGGCCAACTCGACACCCGCACCGATCGCCTCGCCGCGGGCCAGGCCCAGCTTGGCGGCCTTGGCGAAGGCCGTGTCGGCCTTGTCCACCAGCAGGCTCAGCTTGGTCAGCTTACCGGCTTCAGGTGCGCTCGGCTTGGTGTGGCGGTACACGTAAGTCGCATCGCCCGCGGCCAGCACGAACTGCTCGGCCAAGCTGTCGCCGTGAGCTGCGAGGTCGAAGCCGACAAATGCCACGCCGGCATGCGCCACGCCGCGGCCCTTGAGCAGACCCAGCGCCGCTTGCACCGCCGCGCGTGCAGCCTTGACGCTGGTCTTGCCAGAGGCGGCCAGCACCACGCGCGGAACCTTCACACCGGCGGGGCGCTGCAGCACCAGCGACTTGCCGGCTTTCAACTCGAAGTCGCCCAGCTTGATGGCGTCCTTGATGAGGGCGCTCAGGCCGGCGTCCAGGCCCGCGGGCAGCGTGTCACCGCCCAGAACCAGGATCAAGGCATCAGCATTGAAGCTGGCCAATGCGTCAAAGGACGCAGACTGTGTACGGAAGTCCATAATGTCGCCGAGTAGAAAAAAGTCCCAGGATGTTATTCGATTCCACCGTACGCACCGAGCTGGCCCGCAGCTTCGGCGTGACCCTCGTGGTCATTCTCACCACCGTCCTCACCATCATGCTGATTGGCACCCTGGGCCAGGCGGCGGGCGGTAGCGTGGCGCCGCAGGATGTGATGCTGTTGCTGGGTTACGCCTCGCTGGGCCATCTGCCCACGATGCTGATCCTGTCGCTGTTCATCGCCATCGTGACCAGCCTGGGCCGCATGTACCGCGACTCGGAGATGTCCATCTGGTTCGCCAGCGGCATCGGCCTGAGCCGATTCGCCAAGCCGGTGTTCCGCATGGCCTGGCCGGTCTTGCTGGTGGTGATGGCGCTTTATCTCTTGATTTGGCCCTGGGGCAACCAGAACAGCGCCCAGCTGCGCGAGCGCTATCAAAAGCGCAGCGACCTCTCCCGCGTCGCGCCCGGCCAATTCCAGCCTTCGCGCGACGGCAGCCGGGTCTTCTTCATCGAACGCGACAGCGAAGACGGCCGCACTGGTCGCAATGTCTTCATCCTGTCCAAGCAAAACGACACCGAATCAGTCACCACCTCATCCAAGGGACGCATCGAGCAAAACGGCGACGACCGATTCCTCGTGCTGGACCGCGGTCAGCGCAATGAAATGAAGGGCTTTGGCGGTGAGAAGACCCTGGCTCGCTTCGAGGAGTACCAAGTGCTGATGGACAGCCAAGTGCTGCGTTCGGCCGATCAGTTGCCGCCCAAAGCCCTGGCCACGATGGAACTGCTGACCACCCCCACGCCGCGCAACCGCGCCGAGCTGGCCTGGCGCTTTGGCATGATTCTGTCGGCCGTCAATATGTGCCTGCTGGGACTCGGTCTGTCGGCCACCAATCCGCGCCGCGCCAGCAACTGGAACCTGCTTTTCGCCTTGCTGACTTTTGTCGTCTATTTCAACCTGGTCAACCTCAGCCAGGCCTGGATCACCAGCGGCCGCATGAGCATGAGCGGCGCACTTCTGAGCGTTCACGGCAGTGCTTTGGCTCTGGCCTTGCTGCTGCTCTGGTGGCGCGACCAAGGCAATCGCATCCACCTGCCTCGCCGCCGCGGCGCTGGCCTGAAAGCCAGCTGCCCGGGGAACCCCGCATGAAGACCGTCCGCCGCCTGCTCTACCGCGACATCGTCGGTGCGGTCGCCTTTGTCACCCTGGCCTTTTTGTCCCTGTTCTTCTTCACCGATTGCGTCGATGAAATCGACCGCATGAGCCGTGCCGGCGCTGGCAGCTGGGTGGCAGTTCAGCTGGCCTTGCTGTCCATACCGGGACATTTCTACCAGCTGTTCCCGATCACAGTACTGATCGGCACGATCTTCTCCCTGGCCCGTTTGGCCCAATCCAGTGAGTTCACCATCTTGCGGACCGGCGGCCTGGGACCAGGGCGTGCTCTCGGCTTGCTGGCCAATCTGGCCCTGGTCTTCGCGGTGCTCACCTTTGTGGCCGGTGACTACGCCGAGCCCTTCTTCAAGCGTCAGTACGACCTGTTGCGCGCCAGCGCCACCGGGAACACCCAATCTGGCGCCAAGGGTGCTTGGCTCAAGGAGCACCGGACCGTGGACGGTCAGGACCGCAGCTATTCGATCAACGTTGGCCAGGCCGATGTGGCCGGCCAGCTGCGCGATGTGCGCATCTTTGAGTTTGATGAACATGGCGGCCTGATCTCCCGCACCGCAGCCGAGCGCGCCAGTGTCGACAAGCAAGGCCTGTGGCAGTTGCAGGATGTACAGCGGACCGAGTGGGCCACCCGCAGCAGCTCCGGCAACAAAGAAGAGGCTCCAGTGCGCGAGCTACGCCTGCCAAGCCTCGATTGGCCGAGCAGCCTACATGCCGGCGTGATCACGGCCGCGGTGCTGCCTGCAGGCTCCATGTCCACCTTGGAGCTCTACCGCTACACCGAGCACCTGTCGGCACAAGAGCAATCAGCCCAGGCCCATAACATCCAGTTCTGGCGCAAGGCGCTCTACCCCTTCGCCTGCTTTGTGATGATCGCCCTGGCCCTGCCCTTTGCCTATTTGCATGGGCGCTCGGGCGGCATCAGCCTCAAGGTGTTTGGCGGCATCATGCTGGGTATCAGCTTTGTGCTGCTGAACAATGTGGCGGGCCATATGGGCATCCTGAACAACTGGACGCCCTGGGCCGCCGCCGCCTCGCCGAGCCTGGTCTATCTGGCCCTTTCTCTGGCCGCCTTTGGCTGGCTGGTTCGCTACCGCTGACAACCCCCACGGAACCTATCCCATGAGCCAAGGACTGCTGCTATTTGCCCACGGAGCACGCGACCCCGATTGGGCTCGTCCCTTCGCGGCCGTGGCCGCCCGCTTGGCGGCCCAGCGCCCCGGCCTGCCTTTGCGGTTGGCCTTTCTAGAATTCATGGAACCCAGCCTGGAACAGGCCGCGAATGAGCTCGCGGCACAGGGCTGCACCAGCATCCATATCGTGCCCATGTTCCTGGGCACCGGCGGCCATGTGCGGCGCGACATTCCCCCGCTGCTGGAACGCCTGCAGCAACACTATGGCGCGACGGTGAGCTGGTTGCTGCACCCGGCTTTGGGCGATCAGGAACGCATCATCCAGGCCATGACCGACGCCAGCCTGGCCTGGCTTGATGGCCCGCTCGAGCCGCAGACATGAACTTGCATCAGTTTCGCTTCGTGCAGGAGGCTGCGCGCCGCAACCTGAACCTGACCGAGACCGCCAAGGCACTCTTCACCTCACAGCCCGGCGTCTCCAAGGCGATTCTCGAACTGGAAGAAGAGCTGGGCATCGACATCTTCGCCCGCCACGGCAAACGCCTGCGCCGCATCACTGAGCCGGGGCAGCAGGTACTGGCCGCCATCGAAATCATCATGCGCGAGGTCAACAACCTCAAGCGCATTGGTGACGAGTACTCCAAGCAGGACAACGGCACCCTGTCGATTGCCACCACCCACACCCAGGCACGCTATGTGTTGCCCGGGCCCGTAGCTCAGCTGCGCCGTCAGATGCCCCTGGTGCGCATCAGCCTGCACCAAGGCAACCCTGACCAGGTCGTGCGCATGCTGCTGGATGACAGCGCGGACGTCGGCCTGGCCACCGAGTCCCTGGCCCAGATCGAGGAGCTGGTCACCCTGCCCTGCTATGAATGGCAGCATGTGCTGGTGGTACCGGCCGACCACCCCTTGGCGCAAGTCGAACGCCCCAGCTTGGAACAGCTCGCCGCCGAGCCCCTGGTTTCCTATCACCCAAGCTTCACGGGGCGCACGCGCATCGACCGCGCCTTCAGTGCGCACGGTCTGCATCCGAACTTTGTTCTGGAAGCGATCGATTCCGATGTCATCAAGACCTATGTGCGCCTAGGCATGGGTGTCGGTATCGTCGCCGAGATGGCGGTGCGAGAAGATGCACCGGGCAGCGATCTGGCCTCGCGGCCGCTGGGCCATCTGTTCGGCCAGAATGTCACCCGCATCGCCTTCAAGCGTGGCGCTTATCTGAGGAATTATGTCTACAGCTTTGCCGAGCTGCTGTCAGACCGCCTCAATCGCCCGCTGCTGGAACGCGCCATGAGCGGCGACGCCAGCGACTACAAACTCTGACGTCAGGTCATCCAAAGGCCGACCCACAACTGCTAGACCGAATGAACTTCGAAACACCGGCGCTGATCAGCCGCCTGCCGCGTGTCGGCGCCACCATCTTCAGCACCATGTCGGCTTTGGCGCAAGCCCATGGTGCCGTCAATCTGGGCCAGGGCTTCCCGGACTTCGACTGCGACCCTGCACTGATCGAGGCCGTCCATCAAGCCATGCTGGCCGGGCACAACCAATACCCGCCCATGCCCGGAGTGCCGGCGCTGCGTGAGGCCGTAGCCGCCAAGCTTCTGGCCAGCCACGGCATGTCCTACTGCCCGGAGCGGGAGATCACCATCACCGCTGGCGCGACCCAGGCGATCTTGACGGCGCTGCTGGCCATCGTCCATCCGGGCGACGAGGTGATGGTGCTGGAACCCTGCTACGACAGCTATGCGCCCAATGTAGAACTGGCCGGCGGCGTGCTGGTGCGCGTGCCGCTGGACCCGCACAGCTTCCGACCCGATTTTGAGCGCATTCGTGCCGCACTCAGCCCGCGCACCCGCGCCATCATCATCAACACGCCGCACAACCCCAGCGCCACGGTCTGGAGCGAGGAGGAAATGCTCAGCCTGGCGGAACTGTTGCGCGGCACCTCGGTACTGCTGATCAGTGATGAGGTGTACGAACACATGGTGTTCGACGGCGCGGCCCACCAAAGTGTGGCGCGCTTTCCCGAGTTGGCGGCACGCAGCCTGATCGTGTCGAGTTTCGGCAAGACCTTCCACGTCACCGGCTGGAAGGCCGGTTATGTGGCAGCGCCAGCCTCGCTCAGCACCGAGTTTCGCAAGGTGCACCAGTACACGGTGTTCTCAGTCAACACGCCGGTGCAGCTCGGTCTGGCGCGCTACCTCGAGGACCCTCGCCCTCACCAGTCCGTACCCGCCTTTTACCAGCGCAAGCGCGACCATTTCCGTGCCGGCCTGGCCGCTTCGCAACTGCGGCTGCTGCCTTGTTCAGGCAGCTATTTCCAATGCGTGGACTACGGCGAACTGGGCCAGCCCAGCGAGCTGAACGACAGCGAGTTCTGCCAATGGCTGACGCGAGAAGTCGGCGTGGCCGCCATTCCGATCTCGGCCTTTCACAACAGCGCGGAAGATCAGATGCGGGCCAGTGAACGCAAGATCATTCGCTTTTGCTTTGCCAAGCAAGACAGCACTTTGGATCGCGCCGTGGCGCTGCTCAACCAACTCTGAGTCGCGGCCCAGCGGGGCTAGCCCGGCTCAGTGACGGCTGTTTTCCACGGGCGACAAAGCGGGGGCGACAGGCTCATCATCCAGGGAGATGTCGACCTCCAGCGCATGTTGCGGCCCAGGAATTTCCTTGCCCTGCCAGATCATGGTCGCCATCAATTGGTGGCCGTCATCGGGCTGGTTCTTGGAGTCCAGAGGCAGGAAGAGGTCGATCTCATCGCTGCGGACTTCATGCTCGGAGCGATCACGGGCCACGCTGTAGAGGAACAGCAACTCGCGATACGCGGGCAGATCGAAACCGCGACCGTTGTCCCCGCCCTTGGACAGCAGCTCCTGCAAGAGCGCCATGCTAGCCGCAGGATCAGCCCAGCGGCCCTGCACTCGCTTGAGGACAGCGGCATAGGTTTCGAGATCGCGACCGGAATTGAGATCGGCCCCCATGTGGGTGCCAGCGCATCAAAGCGCTTGGCGAAGCTGGCCGCGACTTCATTGAAGTACATCTCTTCGCCCTGGCGCTGGTGAATCTCCAGCAACTTCAAATAGGGCAAGGCACTGGCGCCGCCAAAATTGATGCGCGCCTGCAGCAGCTCGATCGCCGCCTCGCTCTGGCCCAGCACCAGGAAAAACTCAACCTGCTGTTCCAGATCAATCAGCTCTTCCACCGTGACGTGATCGTTGCCCACGGCGGTCACATTCAAAGGCACAGGGGCCGTGAACGCGCCAGTTTCATTGACAAAATTGGCCGACGAGTCGAGCAGCTGGATGCTCAAGGGCCCGGAATTCAAATCGTCCAGCGGAGCTACTTCTGCGGCCGGCAAGCTGCGCCCTGCTGGCCCGCCGACATCATCGCGCAGGGAACCCACCCGACTCTCGGCGAAGCCGTCGGCCAGCTCAGCCGAATCCAGTGGCGGCATGGTGATTGTGCGTTCGTCTCGGCTGCCCAATGAGGGCAAGCCGGCGAAGGGCGTAGGTTCATGCGCGAGGGCAGGAGGCACCGCTGCACCTGCGGCGACCTGCAGGCCTGCCAAAGATGCGCTTGGCGCGCCAGTGCTGGGCGCAGCACCGCGGGCCGGTTCGGCGACTGCAGGAGATGGCTCTGGGGAGTCGGCATCGACTCGCCCGGCACTCCACCATGCCGCATCGCGCTCGGCTCGTTCGCGACTGCGGCTGCGCCACAGGAAGGCACTGAAGCCCGCCAAGGACAGGCTCAGCAAGCCCAAGGACAGCAACGCAAGCGACGGTGGTTCTGCAACTTCCGGCGCCGCCAATTGCGTGTGCAAGTCCTGGAGCTTGCCACGGCTGGCCTGGTTGTCTTGCTGCAAACGGTTGAGCGTCTCTTCGAGCTGGCGCAGGCGCAACAGAGCCGTTTCTGCAGCGGCAATCTGCGCCAGGGGCGATTCGGCTGCTTCCACCGCATCAGGCGGCTCCAAGCGAAGTCGTGGTGCTGGCCCGGCCACCAAAGGCTGCACCGGCACAGTCTTCACGCCCACCGATCGGAACGGTTTGGCACGGGCTTTGGCCTGAGGCTGACCTGATTCAGCCAGAATGCCCGCCACGGCCGATGCTTGAGCGGGGCGCGCGGCGGACGGCGCCACAACAGCAGGCACGGGCATACGGACCGAGCCGGCCAGCAACGCCTCAGGTCTCGCGCCGGCAGCACCCAGGGCTGCGCGCAGGGCTGGCGAATACTGAGGCGGCCGCGTCGCTGCACCAGCGATGGCGCGGGCACCTTGATCAAGACCCGGTGGATCGATGAACGCGGTGTACTGGCGACTCAGCTGAGTCGGGCAACCCAGGCTCAAGCTGACATGAACCAAGGGCTCGTTGATGGGCACCGGGCTATACAAGCGCACGGCTCGCACCGCCCCTTCGCTCTCCCCTTCCAGCACCAACTGAACCAAATTGGGAGGCACACGCGCTTCACCGGCATACACATCAGCCTGGACGCACTCAGCGGCCAGCATCTCACCGGGCTTGAGCAAGACCGGGAACACCAGACTCAGGGCCTGGCCCAAGGCTGACTGAGTCAGCGGCCTGTCCACCCCCAGGGCATGAGCACTGCCAGCGACCCCGAACCCCAGGCCGGTCCAGCTGATCAGCAGCGGCGCCAGCACACGGGATTTGCGCCAAAGATGAGAGGACAGTGGGAAATCTCGGTCCATGCCGGGGGTCAATGTTGTTTGACTCACTCTAGCATGGAGGGCCCCTCGGCTGGGCTCGATGGAGCTGCGAAACAAGCCTGCTTCAACCACCTATTTGCGAGACTCGTGCCCAATCTTGCCGCTCGTTCGCAGCACCAAGGAGCAGCGCCCCTCGCCCTCATGGACAATGTCGGGCCAGACAGCGGAACCCCGCCGTCACGTCAGCGATCCACAATGAACAGCACGGCCCTCACACAGCTTGAACGCCACAACATCGACTCCGGCCCCTGGTTCTCCAAGCTGTCGGCCGCATTGCGCAGCGACATCCTCGCCCGCGCTTCAGTCCGCCGCTTGCACGACGGCGCCTTGCTGTCTTGCCGCGGCGAACCCGCTGAAGAATGGATGGCGGTCGCCAAGGGCGCCGTGCGTGTCAGCTCAGTCTCCCTGGCCGGCAAGCAAATTGCACTGACTTATGTGGAGCCCGGCACCTGGTTCGGTGACATCTCTCTGTTTGATGGCCTGCCTCGCACGCATGACGCGAGCGTGCACGGCGAAACGACCTTGCTGGTCATGCGCAAACCCGATTTCAAGGAGCTGCTGCAGCGCCACACCGAGCTCTATGAAGCACTCCTGCGCTTGAACTGCCGCCGCCTGCGCCTGATGTTCGACATGGTCGAAGACCTCAACACGCGCCCGTTGGCATCACGCCTGGCCAAGCAAATACTCTTTCTAGCGCGCTCATATGGAGAGCTCCAGGGCGATGAAATCCGCATTGGACTGCAACTCGCCCAAGAAGACCTGGCCCAGCTGCTGGGCGCCTCGCGTCAGCGCGTGAATCAGGAGCTCAAGAGTTTCGAGCGTGAGGGCGCGGTGCGGGTCGAACCGACACGCCTGGTCGTGCTGAACCGGGACAAACTGCTGACAATTGCCAACCGCTGAAGACGGGACAGCCAACACAGCAAGGCGCAGCGCGGGCGCGACTCTTATCAGAACGGACCAATACCCGGCTCGACCCAAACTCCGCACTCAAGGCCGGCTGAGGTCCTCTTCCGGCCGCGAAGACTGCCAGGCAATCGAGGTGGTGGTGGGCCAAGGACCGCTGTCGGACAAGCGGCCGTTGATGCGCTGTGCTTCACGGCAGGCCGAGTCCAGCACCTTGAGCAAACCCTGAATCACCGCCAAGCTGGGCTGCTCCATGGCAGTACGCAGATAGGCGTTGCCACGCATGGTCATCAGCACAAAGGGGTGACCCTCGGGCAGCAAATCCTGACTGGCCTGAGCCAGCACTTCAGAGAACTCACCATCCAGCCAGGCCGCAGTCAGGTCCTTGTTGACGCCGACGGCACCGAAGCGCTGGCGCACCAGCTTGGAGCTGATCTGCCCGAGCTTGGGAAACATCACCAGCCAGCGCATCTCTTCCGGCGTATCGGTATCAACACGGGTTTTGAGGGTGTCCGTATAAGCTTCGAAGACCGTGGACTCCAACGTATCCATCAGCTGCCTGCACAAGACCATCATCTGCAGGTCGCTGTGCAGCCGCAACTCGCAGCGCATGCGAAGCTCATTGCCTTTGATGTAACCGCGCTGCGAAGCCCCCCACTCGATGCGCAGGCCTCCAGGCAAGGCCTTGGGCTGCTCCATCACAAAACCACGGCCGTCGCGAGTCAGCCGGAACTGAGCGTTGCGGCTCTCCGACCAATCATGGATGGGCCGCCACCGCGCTGCGTTGGAGCGGGCCACAAACCAGTGTTTGACTTGCTTAAAAAACATGAGCTAGCACAATGCGGCAATCGCCAGAGCTGCGACCCGATGCGGTCTGCATCGACCGTCTGGCCAAGGTGGAGAACCCAAATGATTGAAGTGTATTCATGGCCCACACCCAATGGCCACAAGGTTCACATCATGTTGGAAGAATGCGGACTGCCCTATCGGGTGATCCCTGTGGATATCGGCAGCGGCGCCCAATTTGAAGCCGCTTTCCTGGCCATCAGCCCGAACAACAAGATCCCGGCGATCACCGACAACGAAGGCCCGGACTGCCGACCGATCCATCTGTTCGAGTCGGGTGCCATCCTGCTTTACCTCGCAGGCAAGACCGGCAAATTCCTGCCCGCCGATACCGCCGGCAAATATGAAGTGCTGCAGTGGCTGATGTTCCAGATGGGCAGCGTAGGCCCCATGCTCGGACAGGCGCACCACTTTCGTATCTACGCCCAGGAAAAAATCGACTACGCGATCGAGCGCTATAGCAATGAGGCACAGCGCTTGTACGGCGTCATCAACAAGCGACTGGCGGCCAGCCGCTACGTCGGTGGGCCAGCCTACAGCATTGCCGACATGGCCATCTTCCCCTGGCTGCGCAGCTGGAAAAATCAAGGCGTGCAGCTTTCGGAGTTCCCCCATCTCAAGGGCTGGTTTGACGAGATTGCGGCTCGGCCAGCGGTGCAGCGCGGGCTGGCCGTGCTTGAGGGACAACGCAAACCACTGCTCGATGACAAAGCTCGCGACGCGCTGTTCGGCAAAGGCCAATACCGCCGGCGCTGAAGGCGCTGTCATCACGGCTGATCCGATGCGGCCGGCCCCTGAAGCGGCGTGGCCTGCGACTGAGCCGCCAGAAACTCTTCGGTCATGGTCCGCGCCAGCAGTTCAGGTCGCAGCCTCTCCAGGCTGCGCAGGCTGAGTTCAAATCCACGCTCATTGGTGTAGACCGCTTGCCCGACGCTCAAGCCAGCATCGGCCGCACGCGGGCCTTTCAAGCCAAGCACGGGGTACAGGCGCAGCCGCGCTTTGAACGTTGCGGACTCCACATCGGCAAACACCGTGGTTTCAAGAACTTGGGAGCAGCCGCGCTGCCCGGCTTCATTGAGCAGCATCCCCAGGTTGCGCGCCAGGTCCACAGCGGCGACCTGAAGCACCATGCCATGAGCCGGTCGAGCCGCCTGGTTCAACACCTCCACCACCTGCCGGTTGAAGCGCAGATTGACCTGATCCCACTGCGCATTCTGCGCCGCCATGGCGGGTTCGTAGTTGCGCCCATGACCAAACACCATCAGGCAATCTGCAGCAGCCTGGGCTCGCACGGCCAGAGGCAACACCATCAAGGTCAGCGCGACCAGAGCGGCAAAAACTGGCGGCAGCAAGCGCCGGCGGGATTCAAGGCAATTCATGGTGCGGTGCAGAGGGGGTCGATTCAGCTTTTCCGGGCCCAAAGTGGCAGTTGCAAGGCAGCACGGCCCGGCGAGTCTAACAATCGAATCCGGCGGACCGGCTGCCAGCCTCCGCGGCAGGTGGCAAGGAACAAAAGCAAAGCGGCGCCACAAGGGCGCCGCCAGCTCACAAGGAACACACTCAAGGCGAGCATTGAAGCCCGCACGCGTTCCAAGCCATTCCCCCTGGGTGCGGGAGGGGCCTGGTCAGCCCCACCCCGCTCCCCCTCCGGGCGTGCGCCTCAAAGCGCATCGCTTCCCTCGTTTTGTGCTTCCCACTTTACGTTCTGTAACACGCAAGATACGACCCTTGCGAAGGCAAATCGGAGGCCAAAACGCAGGAATCCGGCGCCAAAGGCCGATTTAAGCTAGCGCAAACACCAGGAAAACCCTAGGACGCCGATATTCAGCGGTAATCTTGTACGCGCGACAAGAATCTAGCGATCAGCCAATGGCAAGAACGAAGGTCTCCGGCGATTCAACGAAACCAAAAAGTGGTTCGATCGCAAGAATTGGCCCGACCAGCAAGAATCGAACTTGCAACCGCCCGCTTAGAAGGCGGGTGCTCTATCCAGTTGAGCTATGGTCGGATGAAGGCAGTTAAGCAGGGTGCATGACCCACCTGATGCACATCGGCAACAGGCACTCATTGCGGGCCGCGATTGTGCCATGCAGCCCAAGGCTGCCATGCGCCTGGGCTGACCGGTCTACAGGGTACTCAGGCCAGCAACACGTTGACGATGGCGTTGCCAATGCCCATCAAGGCCGCACCAGAAATCAGGCCAGCACAGATGGATTCGCAACCCTCGACCCAGAAACGGTGGCCAGAGCTGCCGGCCTTCTTGTTGCGCAAGCCCATCACCCAGAACAGCAGCGCGCCGACCCACATGGCGAACACCGATTCAGGCGGCAGAACCACGCCAAGGCCGATCGACACTGCTGACAAGGGGAAGCGGCCCTTGGTGACAATGCGGGCCACCTCAATCGCAAAAGCACTCAGAGCGGCCACGATCATGGCCACCACCGCCGATTGCGGCAGCCCCTGAATGCCCTTGGCAATCAACTCCGCCACACCTTTCCACTGCAATGCAGCGGGCATCGCAAACTGCTCGGTCACCAGCGTGGTCGTCGTTCGCACACCGGCTGCATCGGCAGGCAGGAACAGCAGGAAATACAAGGGGACGCACGCCGCAAGGCCAGCGAAGATGCCGATCACATGGCCAATCACCTGGTGACGCGGTTTACCGCCCAGCATGTAGCCAGGCTTGATGTCGGACAGCAAATTGGCAGCGTTCGAAGCGATTTCCGAGGTCATACCAGCCGGCAGCAGATTGCTGGCCGGATTGCTGCGGTCGATCGCACCCATCGTGAACTGGGTGATCTTGGACAGCGCGCCAGTGGGCGTCCAGGAAGTGAGCGCCATGGAATTGGCACAAATGATCGTCAAAACAAAGATCAAGGGCAAAGACACCAGCGCCAGGAACATGGGCACACCAAAAAATAGATGTGTCACCCAGGCACCCAGCAAGCTGAACACCGGGATGCCGACGTAAGACACCCACAGCGGCACTTCGATACCAGCCAGCAGATCGGGGCCCCTGACGGCTGCAGCCGAACCCTTAGGCTTGCCCTTGAACAGACTGGTGAAGAGCTCTGGCTTGGCCAGCAAGCTGGTCAGCGAGCCCACCACCATCATCGTCACACCCCACCACAGGGACCATTGATTGACGATCTCGGCACGCCCCAGCGGAACGACAACGCCGGTCGGGCTGACCCGCGGGGCAATGTCGCCGGCCTGAATCATCAATGGGGCCAGGATCCCGAAATTGATGAACGCGCCCAACAAGCAGCTGGTGGCGACGGCGATACCCATCAGGCCGCCCACGCCAATCATGGCGGCATCCAAGGTCAGGCGAAGTCCCAGCACGCGGAAATCGGTACCCAGAATCTTGGGGATCCACAAATCAGCCTTCACGGCCGCTTGGTAATAGTAAGTATCCAAGCGCTCATGGAAGTACCAGGGCTCTTTCATGCCCGCCCATTGGTCCATGCGCAGGATCTTGAATTGGATCAGCTTCATCCAGCCGTCGCTGACCATGGCCTGATAAAGAGCCGTGAATCCAGCTACCGCGCCCAGCAGACGAGCCTTGTACATGCCTGCAGCCGCATCGCCGGTATAGAGCGCGTCCAGCACCACGCCGCTGGCACGCCCTTCGGGGAAGGGCAGTTGCTCGTCGTTGATGAAGCGCCGCTTCATCGGGAAAGCCACCAGCACGCCGAGAATCGATGTGACGGCCATCCAGATCATCATCTGCCACCAGGGAATGATGCGCCCAGTGATCAGCATGTAGGCAGCCAGGCTCGAGTACAGGGGCGCGACCACATAGCCAGCTGCCGTCGCGATGGACTGGGTGCAGTTGTTCTCGAGAATCGTGTAGTCCTTGGCCAGCCCCGCACCATGCAGAGCGCGGAACAATGCGAACGACAGGATCACGGAGGTCAGACCTACGCCGATGCCAATGCCCGTCTTGCCGCCAATATAGAGGGCAGTCGCCGCCAGCACCGCACCGAGCAGAAAGCCGGTCATGGCCGAGCGCAGCGTCAACTGCGGCATATCACCACGAAACACGTTCTTGAACCACCACTCGTCCTTTTGGGCGCGCGTCCAGGTCCTGATCTGCTCGTCGGTCAGTTGTTGAATTGCCATGACAGTGATTCTTCTTGGTTGGCTGGCCCGGTAAGGCCACGAAGGGCGCAATTCTCAGGTTCGAACTGCGCGCAGTGAAGGCGAGATAACCCAGGGCAAGCCCGTGGAGCACGGCCTCCACCCGAGGCCTTCGCATACCCTTTGCACAACGAAAAAACCCGCTGCAAGCCATTGCTTACAGCGGGTTCCTCGAAAGGGTCTTGGTCGGGGCGGCGGGATTCGAACTCGCGACCCTCTGCTCCCAAAGCAGATGCGCTACCAGGCTGCGCTACGCCCCGACTAAGACATCTATTCTAGCCCGAAAATTCAGCATTACTCCGTGTGTGACCAACAATTCTTCGACAACCTCATTCGCAGACGAAAGCGGATCCACTCAATTTACTCGTTATGCCATGGCTTGGGACCCACAAGACATCGCGACAAAGACACCAGGCACAGACCAGCCTACGCAATTGGGAGCGACTCACGAACAAGGAGGCTTTGTGTCAAAATCTTGCGGCATTCAAGCCAGCCCTGACTGGACTTCTGTCGGCACCCCGCCGAGACCCCGTCCAAGGACATTCCATGAGCAGCGAACTGATCAAACACATTTCCGACGCATCCTTTGACGCCGACGTGATTCAAGCCGGCAAGCCCGTGCTGGTCGACTACTGGGCAGAGTGGTGCGGCCCTTGCAAGATGATCGCCCCGATCTTGGACGAAGTTTCCAAGGACTATGGCGACCGCCTGCAAGTCACCAAGATGAACGTCGACGAGAACCGCGAAGTACCCGCCAAGTTCGGCATCCGCGGCATCCCAACCCTGATGTTGTTCAAGGACGGACAGTTGGCAGCCACCAAAGTCGGCGCCCTGTCCAAGGCTCAATTGACTGCCTTCCTGGACGCTAACCTATAATCAATTCCAATCTGTTGCCGTGACCACCCGGATCCCGGCTCGCGGCAACAGTGAATTGCCAACACGCCCTGGCCGCATCGACGGTTTTGGCGCGTGGACTCGGCGCCCAAGCTCCCTCGTTTTTCGTATTCGCAGTTCCGCTGGCTGTTTCTGTGCCGTTGGCGTGGCTTGCAGGGCGATTTGCGCTTGCCGCCGAAGTTTTAAGTCCCCGGTCCTTGGCAGGACCCTGACGACCTACCGGGTGTTCACCCATGCATCTTTCCGAACTGAAAGCGCTTCACGTCTCCGAACTCATCAAGATGGGCGAAGAGCTGGAGATCGATAACGTCGCTCGCATGCGCAAGCAGGAGCTGATGTTTGCGATCATGAAAAAGCGCGCCAAAGCTGGCGAGCAAGTGTTCGGCAACGGCGTGCTCGAAGTGCTGCCGGATGGCTTCGGCTTCCTGCGATCCATCGACGACAGCTATATGGCATCGACCGATGACATCTACCTGAGCCCGAGCCAGATTCGCCGCTTCAACCTCCATACCGGCGACATGATCGAAGGCGAAGTGCGCGTCCCCAAAGACGGCGAGCGCTACTTTGCCCTGGTCAAGGTCGACCGCGTCAATGAACTGACGCCCGAGGAGAGCAAGCACAAGATCATGTTCGAGAACTTGACGCCGCTGTTCCCGCGGGAACCGTTCAAGCTCGAGCGTGACAACTTCAAGGGCGAAGAAAACATCACCGGTCGCATCATCGACTTGATCGCACCCATCGGCAAAGGCCAACGCGCCCTGATCGTCGCTCAGCCCAAGACCGGCAAGACCGAGATGATGAAGAGCATCGCGCATGCGCTGGTGGCCAATCATCCCGAGTCCCACCTGATCGTGCTGCTGGTGGACGAGCGCCCCGAAGAAGTGACCGAGATGATCCGCACCGTGCGCGGTGAAGTGATCAGCTCCACCTTCGACGAGCCGGCCGCTCGCCACGTGCAAGTGGCCGAGATGGTGATCGAGCGCGCCAAGCGCTTGGTCGAACTCAAGAAAGACGTGATCATCCTGCTGGACTCGATCACTCGTCTAGCCCGCGCCTACAACAATGTCTTGCCGTCCTCAGGCAAAGTGCTGACCGGTGGCGTGGACGCCAACGCCCTGCAGCGCCCCAAGCGCTTCTTCGGCGCCGCCCGCAAGGTGGAAGAAGGCGGCTCGCTGACCATCATCGGCACCGCGCTGATCGACACCGGCAGCCGCATGGACGAAGTGATCTACGAAGAATTCAAGGGCACGGGCAACTGCGAAATCCATCTGGATCGCCGTATGGCCGAAAAGCGCGTCTACCCTTCGATCCTGATCAACAAGTCCGGCACACGCCGTGAAGAGCTGCTGCTCAAGCCGGAGATCCTGCAAAAGAGCTGGATCCTGCGCAAGCTACTCTACAACATGGACGAGATCGAGGCGATGGAGTTCGTGCTGGACAAGATGAAGTCCACCAAGAACAACCTTGATTTCTTCGACATGATGCGTCGAGGCGGCTGAGGCTTGCTGGACACAGGCCCGCAGACGCGGGCATCGAGCCGAGCCCGGAGGCCGGCTCCCAAAAAACATTGCTATAATCCGCGTTTTTGTCGCTGTCGGAAAGTGCGTCGCATGGTGCGACTTGGCTCCCGGCACGTCAGCGCAAAGCGAGAGGTCTCTCATGAAAGACGGCATTCACCCCAACTACCGCGACGTTTGCTTCGTGGATCAGTCCAACGGTTTCAAGTTCATCACGCGTTCGACCGTGACCAGCAAGGAAACCACCAAGCTCGACGACGGCCGCGAAGTGCCGCTGATCAAGCTGGAAACCACCAGCGAATCGCACCCTTTCTACACCGGCACACAGAAGAGCATCGACTCCCTGGGCGGCCGTGTCGAAAAGTTCCGCAACAAGTTTGCGGGCTTCGCCAAGAAGTAAGCCCTATTGGGCCGAAGACCGAAAAGGCAGCTGCGGCTGCCTTTTTTCATGCCTGTCTGCAGAAGCCCAGCGCCAGAGTACTTTACCGACGCCGAGCGCGCAGGCCCCGCTGAGTCCAGCCGTTCTGCGGCATGATCCGACTTCAAGAATCTCCCTGCACGCACCACGAGTGAATCTCCCGACACCTGCCATCGTTGCCGAACGCAGCGCCCAACGCCTGCCCAGATTGGCCCTGATCCTGTTCTGCGCCGCCTATGTTCTGCCAGGACTGTTTGGCCGCGACCCCTGGCGCAACGCCGACCTAAGCGCATTCGGCTTCATGGCCAGCATCGCCCAAGGCAGCGCACCGTGGTGGCAGCCGGCCATCGCCGGCATCCCGGCCGAGGGCGGCCCCCTGCCCTACTGGATTGGCGCACTGGCCATCAAGGCCATGCCTTTTGCCGACGCAGCATTTGCGGCCCGCCTGCCCTATGCGCTGATTCTTGCGCTGGTGCTGATGCTGGTTTGGTACAGCTGCTTTCACTTGGCGCGCACCGATGCGGCGCAACCGGTGGCTTTTGCCTTCGGTGGAGAAGCCCAAGCGGTGGACTATGCACGAGCACTTGCAGATGGCTCGGTGCTGGCCTTGATTGCGACTCTGGGTCTGCTCCAGCTGGGCCATGAAACCACGCCCGAACTCCTGCAGCTGCTGGCCATCAGCATCTATCTCTACGGTTTGGCTGCTGCGCCCTATCGGGCCACCAAGGCTCGCTGGGCCAGTCTGTTTGCACTGCCCATCTTGGCAGCCAGTGGCGCGCCGGCGGTCGCCCTGGTTTTGTCCGCTGTCGGCGCCTGGCTGTGCCAACGCTCACGCTTCTCCGAAGTGCGCAGCTTGACGCCATGGCTGCTAGCTGCCGGAGTTCTGGCTGCATTGAGCGCTTGGGAGTTCAACGCCTGGGCCTGGCGCTTGAAGGGCACATTGGACTGGGAACAAGCTCAACGCAACTTGAGCCTGCTCGCGTGGTTCTGCTGGCCTGTCTGGCCTATGTCGCTGTGGACGCTGTGGCGCTGGCGCGCTCATTGGCAAGGTCGACACATCTTGCTGCCACTCCTTGCGGCATTGGTGCCTTTGCTGACCAGTGTGCTCATGGGCGGCTCGGACCGCGCACTCTTGCTCAGCTTGCCGGCCATGGCGGTACTGGCCAGCTTTGCCCTGCCGACTTTGCAACGCGGCATTGCCGCCGCCATGGATTGGTTTTCGGTTTTCTTTTTCAGTGCCTGGGCTTTGCTGTTCTGGCTGCACTACGTTTCCATGCACCTAGGCTGGCCGCGCACCCCCATGAGCAATTTGCGCCGCCTTGGCCTGGGGGACAGCTTCGAGCCCAGCTTCAATCCGCTCGCCTTGCTGCTAGCCGCCCTGGCGACGGCGGCCTGGATCGCCCTGGTGCGCTGGCGCACGGCCCGCCATCAACATGCGCTCTGGAAGAGTCTGGTCTTGCCAGCCGGTGGCGTCAGCTTGAGCTGGCTGCTGATCATGACGCTGCTGCTCCCGCCCTTGGACTTCATCCGCAGCAATGGTCCATTGGTGGAACGTCTGCGCGCGCATCTGCCTGCTGATGTCAACTGCGTGGCCGCACCCGATCAATCTCTGGCCACTTTGGCAGCACTGCAATTCCAGGGCCACTGGCGCGTGGAGGCCGACAAGACCCTGCAACAGACCGCTTGCAGCCACGCCGTCCAAAGCAATGCGATCGAAATTTCCAAGGGCTGGACCTTGGTTGCCGCGGTGCGACGTCCCTCCGACAAGACCAGCGGCTTCGTGATTCTGAGACGGCTCTGAAGCCTCACTGCGCTCCGCTCGGCTCACCAAAAAGGCCTCTGCAGATCAAAGCTGCAGAGGCCTTTTTTCAAGGGCAGACACGAGCCGCAAGCGACCCGTTCTGATCAACAGTCATTCCTCAGGCCTTGACGGCCTCGACCAAGCGCTGCGCGCTCTGTTGCGCCAGGGCGGCATCACTGGCCTCCACCATCACACGCAACAAGGGTTCGGTGCCGGATGCACGAATCAGCACGCGACCCCGATCGCCAAGCTCAGCCGTCACTTCCGCCTGCTCACGCGCCAGGTGCGCATTGCTGCGCCAATCCTGCCCAGGCTGCAAGCGCACATTGATCATGGTCTGCGGGAACAACGTCACCGCCGCCAATTGATCGGACAAAGACTGCCCCGTGCGGCTGATGGCCTGCAAGATCAAGAGCGCGCTGACAATGCCGTCACCTGTGGTGTGCTTGTCGAGGGCCAGCAGGTGGCCCGAGCCTTCACCGCCCAGCTGCCAGCCGCGCGCACTGAGCTCCTCCAGCACATAACGGTCGCCCACCTTGGCACGAACAAAGTCAACGTCGCGCGAACGAAGGGCCAGCTCGACGGCCATATTGGTCATCAGCGTGCCCACCGCACCCGGCACATGCAAGCCTTGCGACAGTCGGTCGGCCACCATGACGTAAAGCAGCTCATCGCCGTTGTAGAGACGCCCTTGAGCATCGACCAACTGCAGGCGATCGGCATCACCATCCAGTGCCACGCCGTAATGCGCGCCATGCTCATGAACGGCTTTGACCAAGGCCGCAGGTGAAGTCGCGCCGAAACCGGCGTTGATATTGAAGCCATCAGGGCTGCAGCCGATCGAGATCACCTCGGCGCCCAACTCATGGAACACGTCGGGCGCCACGTGATAGGCCGCGCCGTTCGCTGCATCGACCACGATCTTCAGGCCCTTGAGGGTCAGATCCGAGCCGAAGCTGTTTTTACAGAACTCGATATAGCGGCCTCGGGCATCACCGATCCGTCGGGCGCGCCCCAAATTGGCGGAATCGATCCAGGTAGGAGGCTCCTCCAATGCAGCCTCTACAGCCAGTTCCCAGGCATCGGGCAGCTTCTCACCCTTGGCCGAGAAGAACTTGATGCCGTTATCTGCAAATGGATTGTGCGAGGCGCTGATGACCACGCCCAAATCCTGCCGCAATGCCCGGGTCAGGTAGGCCACGCCAGGCGTCGGCAGAGGCCCAGTCAACTGCACATCGACGCCCGCCGAAGCAAAGCCGGCTTCCAATGCCGACTCGATCATGTAGCCGGAAATACGCGTGTCCTTGCCGATCAGAACGCTGGGACGACTCGACTTCTTGCGCAAGACCTGACCCACTGCATGACCCAGGCGCAGCATGAAGTCCGGCGTGATTGGCGCCTGGCCAACCGTGCCACGAATACCATCGGTACCAAAATACTTGCGGCTCATTGTGAGCACCCTCCTGAAAGACAATTCTCTATTGTCGGTCAGTCGCCGAAGCAACTGCACCACCGATTCACGCGCGGCTCGAAACCGCCTGCCACACCTTGATCGCGTCCACCGTGGCAGCTACATCGTGCACACGTAGCACGCGCGCACCACGTGCCACGCCGGCCAGCGCCGCAGCCAGACTGCCCGCAAGCCGCTGCTCCACGGGCCTGCCGGTCAAATCACCCAAAGCACGCTTGCGCGACCAACCAATCAGCAAGGGGTAGCCCAATCCCATCAGCTCAGACTGCCGGGCAAGCAACTGAAAATTCTGCTCGCTGGTCTTGGCGAAACCATAACCTGGATCCAAGACGATACGGTCGGCATCAATACCGACAGCTCGAAGCACAGAGGCACGCTCAGCGAGGAAGCTCGCCACCTCGCCGACAAGATCCGCATAGTCAACCAGTCCTTGCATGCTGCCGGAGTCGCCGCGCATATGCATGAGACAGACACCGGCCCGGGGATGCCCTCGCACCGCGCTCAGCGCGCCTTTGGCCCGCAAGGCCTGAATGTCATTGATGATGTCCACGCCCATATCAAGCGCACGCTGCATCAGCCCGGGTTTGCAGGTGTCGATGGACACCGGCACGCCGAGCGTCAGGGCCTCGCGCAGCACCGCCTCCACCCGCGACCATTCTTCAGCGTCACTGAGGCGCTGCGCACCCGGTCGGCTCGACTCGCCGCCAATATCGAGGATATCGGTCCCCTCTTCCACCAGGCGTTGGCAATGCAGAATCGCCTGACGGGCCTGGGCATGCTGGCCGCCGTCTGAGAAGGAGTCCGGTGTGACATTGACAATGCCCATCACCTGAGGGCGCTGCAGGTCAATCAGGAATCGGGTGGTTTGCCACTTCATGACAGTGAACTCAAAGGCATGGACTCCAAGACAAGAAAAAAGGGTCCGCCCTTTCAGGCTGACCCTTGCTTCAACTCATTCCGGCCCGATGAACACAGCAGTACGCTGCACCTATCGGCGCCGCGATTCGTTCAAGCTGCGGCAGCGGCCCCGTCAGCATTGACCACCGGCGTTGCTGGCTCGGTCTTGCCGCCCGAAGGAGGTGTCCAGTCCTTGGGCGTACGCGGTGGCTTGCCGCCCATGATGTCGTCGATCTGATCGGCATCGATGGTTTCCCACTCCAACAAGGCTTTCGCCATCGCGTGCATCTTGTCCTGGTTGTCCTCGATGTGCTTGCGGGCAATCGCGTACTGCTCGTCGATGATGCGACGGATGACGCTGTCAACCTTGCGCATGGTCTCTTCCGACATGCTGGTGGTCTTGGTCACCGAACGACCCAAGAACACTTCACCTTCGTTCTCGGCGTAGACCATAGGACCCAACTCATCAGTCATGCCGTAGCGGGTCACCATGTCACGAGCAATAGCGGTGGCGCGCTCGAAGTCATTACTGGCGCCAGTGGTCATCTGGTTCATGAACACTTCTTCCGCGATGCGGCCGCCGAACAGCACCGAGATCGTGCTGAGCATGCGCTCCTTGTCCAGGCTGTAGCGATCACCTTCCGGCAGTTGCATGGTCACGCCCAGTGCGCGGCCACGCGGAATCACGGTGACCTTATGAACAGGGTCGGTCTTGGGCATCAAGCGTGCCACCAGGGCATGACCTGCCTCGTGGTAAGCCGTGTTCTTGCGCTCTTCCTCAGGCATGACCATGGACTTGCGCTCAGGGCCCATCATGATCTTGTCCTTGGCCTTCTCGAAGTCGACCATCTCGACCACGCGGCCGCTTCGGCGAGCCGCAAACAAGGCCGCCTCATTGACCAGATTGGCCAGATCGGCACCCGAGAAACCGGGAGTGCCACGCGCCAGGATGTCGGCGCGGATGTCCTGACCGACCGGCACTTTACGCATGTGTACATTGAGAATCTGCTCACGCCCACGCACGTCGGGCAGCGTCACATAGACCTGGCGGTCAAAACGACCCGGACGCAGCAAAGCCGGGTCCAGAATGTCAGGGCGGTTGGTGGCGGCCATGACGATGACGCCGAGATTGGTTTCGAAACCATCCATCTCAACCAACATCTGATTCAAGGTCTGCTCACGCTCATCATTACCGCCGCCCAGCCCTGCGCCACGATGACGGCCGACCGCGTCGATTTCATCGACAAAAATGATGCAGGGCGCACTCTTCTTGGCCTGCTCGAACATGTCGCGCACACGCGCTGCACCGACACCGACGAACATTTCAACGAAGTCTGAACCCGAGATGCTGAAGAAAGGCACCTTGGCTTCGCCAGCAATCGCCTTGGCCAGCAAGGTCTTGCCGGTTCCTGGCGGGCCCACCAGCAGCACGCCACGCGGGATACGACCGCCCAGCTTCTGGAACTTCTGCGGGTCCTTCAAGAAATCGACCAATTCCTTGACCTCTTCCTTGGCCTCGTCGCAACCGGCGACATCGGCAAAGGTGGTCGAGTTATTGGCTTCGTCCAGCATACGAGCCTTGCTCTTGCCGAAGCTGAACGCGCCACCCTTGCCACCGCCTTGCATCTGGCGCATGAAGTAGATCCACACACCAATCAGCAGCAGCATCGGGCCCCAGCTGACCAACATACTGATCAGGAAGGAAGGCTCTTCGCGCGGCTTGACGTCGAACTTGACGCCATGGTTGCGCAAGTCACCGACCAAGCCACGGTCGAGATAGGTGGCCGTGACGCGAATCTTCTTACCGTCCGAACCCTCGGCAATGATGTCGGTCCCGCCATTGCCTTCTTGCAGAGTCACCTGCTTGATGCGCCCGGACTGGACTTCGTCTAGAAATTCCGAGTAACCCATGGCGCTGCCTTGAGCCACGCCTCGGTCGAATTGCTTGAAGACGGTGAACAGCACCAGGGCAATCACTATCCAGACCGCTACTTTCGAGAACCACTGATTGTTCACCGCCACTCCTTGTTCATTACGGCCAGGCTGCACTGATCTCAGCCACGTGCACGGCATATGGGGTCGATTCTATTGCAGTCAAGTGGCACGGCCGATTTGCATGGCCATGCGAAAAGACCGCCTTTCAAGCCTTGGCTGCAGCCGGCCTCTTCAATCCGATACCGATCAGGAAGGTTTCTGACGAACGATCCCGGGAAGCCTTGGGCTTGAGCGGCTTGACCTTCTTGAAGGTAGCCTTGAATTGTTCGACCAACTGGGTGTAGCCGCTGCCATGAAACACCTTGGCCACCAAAGCTCCTTCGGGCTTCAAGTGGTTCTGGGCAAAGTCCAAAGCCAACTCAACCAAGCCAGCAACACGGGCCGCATCCGAACTCTCGATACCGGAGAGATTGGGCGCCATATCCGACACCACCACATCAACAGGCCTGCCGCCCAAGGCAGCTTCCAGCTGATGCAAGACGGCCTCCTCCTGGAAATCACCCTGAATGAAATGCACGCCTTCAATCGGCGCGCACTCCAAAAGATCGAGGGAAATGATCATGCCGTTCAACTGCCCAACCGCTGCGCCGCCTGTACCGGCTTCCTTGGGCGCAAAGCAGCGTCGCAGGTACTGGCTCCAAGCGCCCGGCGAAGCACCCAGATCAACGACCACTTGCCCCGGTCGAATCAGCTTGAGCTCTTCGTCAATTTCCTTCAGCTTGTAAGCCGCACGAGCGCGATAACCATCACGCTGCGCCATCTTGACGTAGGGATCATTGATGTGATCATGCAACCACGCCTTATTAAGTTTTTTGCTTTTTGTTGTGAACTTCATGTTGCACGGATAATACGCCTATGCCTGCGATTCAATTGACCCCTGCCCAGCGCAAGGAAAAACGCTCCGAAGCCCATCATCTCGACCCCGTGGTCATGATAGGCGCGGATGGACTCACCCCTGCCGTCGTCAAAGCTACCGACGCCGCACTGAACGCCCACGGGCTGATCAAGGTGCGGATTTTCTCGGACGACCGCGCCAACCGCGAAGGTATCTTTGCCAGCCTCTGCGGCGAGCTCAATGCGGCGCCGATTCAGCACATCGGCAAGCTGCTCATCATCTGGCGTCCGATGCCCGAAAAGGAAGATGACAACACACGTGCTGACAACAAGTTCGGACCGCGCGTCGTCAAGATCGTCAAGTTCTCCAAGAGCGGCAACCACCGGCCGCAAACCAAGAAGCTGCGTGTGCTCGGCAACGAGCGCGTCGCCCAAGGTGGCGAAATCAAGCGCGCCAAGCGCCGACTGACCAGCATCAAGAAAACTTCGCAAGACCAATAAAACGGTCTCGGTCGTCAGCGGGAGCTGACGACCACCCTGAGAGCTTCAGCTACGGCGCACGGCCGCTGCAGCGCCACGCCAGAGCCAAGACCGCCAAGGTCTTGAGCCCGTACAAGGCAAAGGACACGGCATGCAAGCTCATGAATGACCATGAGCCCTGGCCCGCCCGAGCCTCAGCCATCAAGGGCTGCAAGGCGAAATAGCCCAGCACCGTACAAAACAGCGCCGCAGCCGGAAGCAAAAATTCCGCTCGGACAGCCGACGATTGCGAGTCGCGGGTCATGCGGCGATCCATCATCATCAGCAAGAGCGCCGCGGCCAAACTCAAGTGCGCTTCCTGAGCAAACAAACGCCCGACCAGCAGCCCAGCCTGCGCCTTTTCCAAAACCGCGAAAGCGCTGGGTGCCGCCATGAAAGCGACACAAAGCAAAAGGCCGCCCCAGAGGGCAGCCAGCAAGAGTTGAGCGCGCAGCAGCACCGACAACCAATCAGACGTAGCGGACTTCCACCACCTCATAACGCTTGACGCCGCCGGGCGCCTGCACATCGGCCACGTCACCGGCCTCCTTGCCAATCAGGGCGCGAGCGATCGGCGAACTGATGGAGATCAGGCCCAGCTTCAGATCCGCCTCGTCATCGCCGACGATCTGATAAGTCACTTCGGCGCCGCTGGCCTCTTCTTCCAAATCAACGGTCGAGCCAAAGACGATTCGACCACCGGCATCGACCGACGCAGGATCGATGATCTGGGCGGCAGAGAGCTTGCCTTCAATCTCCAGAATGCGGCCTTCAATAAAGCCTTGCTTGTCCTTGGCCGCTTCGTACTCGGCGTTCTCGGACAGATCGCCCTGGGCACGAGCCTCGGAAATTGCATTGATCACGGCATGACGCTCAACGCTCTTGAGTTGATGCAACTCTGCCTTGAGCTTCTCAGCACCGCGGACGGTCAATGGAATAGTGGCCATGATTTGAATGAAACCTTGAAAAAACTGGGGACTGACCGCGAAACACGGGCCAGAGCCGCTGAATGGCGAGAAAGCGCAAACGCTTGCTTGAAGCTCGCTCCACAAAATGAAGCCGCCGCTGCGACCCTGGTGTCTCCAGGAGCGCGGCGGCGGACATCGTTGGACTGAAGTTTAGATCAGTTCGGCATGTAGTTCTTGCAGGGATTGCACCAGCAGGCCATTCTGGTGCTTCATACCCTCCACCGCGGCCTCACAACCGGCCATGGTGGTGTAGTAGGTGACACGGGCAGCCAGCGCCGCCTGGCGAATGTGGCGACTGTCCGCAATCGCAGTGCGGGTTTCGTCCACGGTGGTGAACACCAGCTGAATCTCGCCACCCTTGATCATGTCCACGATATGCGGGCGGCCATCCTTGACCTTGTTGACCAGCTTGACCGGCACACCCGCCTCAGCAATCGCAGCGGCCGTGCCCTTGGTGGCGACGACGCCGAAGCCCAGGGCATGCAGATCCTTGGCCACGGCCACAGCACGCGCCTTGTCGCCGTTCTTCACCGTGATCAGGATATTGCCCTGACGCGGCAGGCGTGAACCGGCACCGAGCTGGCTCTTCAGCATCGCTTCGCCGAAGGTCTTGGCCGCACCCATCACCTCGCCGGTCGAACGCATTTCCGGGCTGAGGATGGGATCCACGCCGGGGAACTTGTTGAAGGGGAAGACCGCTTCCTTGACGCTGTAATACGGCGGAATCACCTCGGCGGGCACGCGACCCAGGCGATCCTTCTGGTCCTTGAGCTTCTGGCCGGCCATGCAGCGCGCGGCAATCTTGGCCAGTTGCTGGCCGGTCGCCTTGCTGACGAAGGGCACGGTGCGCGATGCGCGCGGATTCACTTCCAGCACATAGACCGTGGCACCGTCGAGGCCGCCCGTCACGTCACCCTGGATGGCGAACTGCACATTCATCAGGCCCACGACCTTGAGCGCGCGCGCCATGGCCGCCGTCTGGCGGCGCAGCTCATCCTGCAGCTCCTTGGACAGGGTGTAGGGCGGCAGCGAGCAGGCCGAGTCGCCGGAGTGAATGCCGGCAGCCTCGATGTGCTCCATGATGCCGCCGATCATCACGTCGGTGCCGTCGCTGATGCAATCGGCATCGACTTCCACGGCGTCTTCCAGGAAGCGATCCAGCAGCACGGGGGACTTCTCCGAGACCCGCACCGCCTCGCGCATATAGCGCTCCAGGTCTTTGTCACCATGGACGATTTCCATGGCGCGGCCGCCCAGCACATAGCTCGGGCGAACGACCAGCGGGTAGCCAATTTCGTTGGCCAGGGCCACGGCCTGCTCTTCGGTGCGTGCCGTGCGGTTCGGCGGCTGCTTCAGGCCCAGCTCGTGCAGCAGCTTCTGGAAACGCTCGCGATCCTCGGCCATGTCGATGCTGTCAGGCGAGGTGCCGATGATGGGCACGCCGGCGCGCTCGAGATCCAACGCCAGCTTCAGTGGCGTCTGGCCGCCGTACTGGACGATCACGCCGACCGGCTTTTCCTTGTCGACAATTTCCAGCACATCTTCCAGCGTCACCGGCTCGAAGTAGAGGCGGTCCGACGTGTCGTAGTCGGTGGACACGGTCTCGGGGTTGCAGTTGACCATGATGGTCTCGTAGCCGTCCTCGCGCATGGCGAGCGCGGCGTGGACGCAGCAGTAATCGAACTCGATGCCCTGACCGATCCGGTTCGGGCCGCCGCCGAGGACCATGATCTTTTTGTTGTTGGTCGGCTCAGCCTCGCACTCTTCCTCATAGGTCGAATACAGGTAAGCCGTCTCGGTGCTGAACTCAGCCGCGCAGGTGTCCACGCGCTTGTAGACCGGGCGCACCTTCAAAGCATGGCGGGTGGCGCGCACTTCATGCTGGTTCGTGCCCAGCAACTTGGCCAGGCGGCGATCAGAGAAGCCTTTTTTCTTCAGCAGGCGCAGCTCGTCGGCACTCAACGAAGCCAGGCTGCGGCCGGCCAGCGATTGCTCGATCTTGATCAGCTGTTCGATCTGGGCCAGGAACCAGGGATCGATGGCGGTTTCTTCGAACACTTCCTGCAGGCTCATGCCCAGACGGAAGGCGTCACCGACAAAGAGGATGCGCTCCGGGCCGGGCTCGCCAATTTCCTGGATGATTTCTTCACGGTCGGTCGAGCGCTCGCTCAGGCCGTCGATGCCGGTTTCCAAACCGCGCAGCGCCTTCTGGAACGATTCCTGGAAGGTGCGGCCCATGGCCATCACCTCGCCCACCGACTTCATCTGCGTGGTCAGACGCGAATCGGCCATGGGGAATTTCTCGAAGGCGAAACGCGGGATCTTGGTGACCACGTAGTCGATCGAGGGCTCGAAGGACGCCGGGGTCACGCCGCCGGTGATGTCATTCTTCAGCTCGTCCAGGGTGTAGCCCACGGCCAGCTTGGCGGCGATCTTGGCAATCGGGAAGCCGGTGGCCTTGGACGCCAGTGCTGAGGAACGCGACACGCGCGGGTTCATCTCGATCACGGTCATGCGGCCGTTTTGCGGATTGATCGAGAACTGCACGTTGGAGCCGCCGGTGTCCACGCCGATTTCGCGCAAGATGGCGATCGAGGCGTTGCGCAGCAGTTGGTATTCCTTGTCGGTCAGCGTCTGAGCCGGGGCCACGGTGATGGAGTCACCGGTGTGCACGCCCATGGGGTCCAGGTTCTCGATCGAGCAGACGATGATGCAGTTGTCGCGGCTGTCGCGCACCACTTCCATCTCGTACTCTTTCCAGCCGATCAGCGATTCTTCGATCAGCAGCTCATTGGTCGGCGAGAGGTCGAGGCCGCGCTTGCAGATTTCCTCGAACTCTTCCGGGTTGTAGGCAATGCCGCCACCGCTGCCGCCGAGCGTGAAGCTGGGGCGGATCACCATGGGGAAGCCATTGCTGCCGGTCTCGATGGCGATGCGCTTCTGCACCGTCAGCGCTTCTTCCATGGAATGGGCGATGCCGGACTTGGCGGAGTCGAGACCGATCTTGGTCATCGCATCCTTGAACTTCAGGCGGTCTTCTGCCTTCTCGATCGCCTTTTCGTTGGCGCCGATCATCTCCACGCCGTACTTGGCCAGCACACCGTGCTTGTGCAGGTCCAGGGCGCAGTTCAGCGCGGTTTGGCCGCCCATGGTGGGCAGCACGGCATCGGGCCGTTCCTTGGCGATGATCTTCTCGACCACCTGCCAAGTGATGGGCTCGATATAGGTCACGTCCGCCGTGTCCGGGTCGGTCATGATGGTCGCCGGATTGCTGTTGACCAGGATGACCTTGTAACCTTCCTCGCGCAGGGCCTTGCAGGCCTGGGCGCCGGAATAGTCGAATTCACAGGCTTGGCCGATGATGATGGGGCCGGCGCCGATGATGAGGATGCTCTTGATGTCTGTACGTTTGGGCATGTCTTTACTCCATCAGGCCGTGATCAGGACTTGGCCATCAGACCGATGAAGCGGTCAAACAGGTAGGCGATGTCGTGGGGGCCGGGGCTAGCTTCGGGGTGACCCTGGAAGCAGAAAGCCGGCTTGTCGGTGCGGGCCAGGCCTTGCAGCGTGCCGTCGAACAAGCTGATGTGGGTGGCGCGCAGATTAGGGGGCAGGCTGTCAGCATCGACCGCAAAGCCGTGGTTCTGGCTGGTGATGCTGACGCGGCCGTTGTCCAGGTCCTTGACCGGATGGTTGCCACCGTGGTGGCCGAACTTCATCTTGAAGGTCTTGGCGCCCGAAGCCAGGGCCATGATCTGGTGACCCAGGCAGATGCCGAAGGTCGGGATGCCGGCCTCGATCAGCTGCGCGGCGGCGGCAATCGCATAGTCGCAGGGCTGCGGATCGCCGGGGCCGTTGGACAGGAAAACACCGTCCGGCTCCAGACCGAACACGGTCGAAGCCGGGGTCTGCGCCGGCACCACGGTGATCTTGCAGCCGCGTTGGGCCAACATGCGCAAGATGTTGCGCTTGACGCCGAAGTCATAGGCCACCACGTGGAAGCGCGGCTGGCTGAGCTGGCCATAGCCCTTGCCCAGGGTCCATTCGGTTTCCGTCCAGCCATGTGCCTCGGGCGTGCTGACCACTTTGGCCAGGTCCTGCCCAGCCATGCTGGGCGCAGCCTGAGCCTTGGCCACGGCCTCGGCGATCAGGGCCTCGGTCACGAGCTGCCCCTCGGGCACGGCCAGGATGCAACCGTTCTGGGCACCAGTGCTGCGCAGCAAGCGGGTCAGGCGGCGGGTGTCGATGTCGGCAATGGCGACCGTGCCTTCGTCGCGCAGGTACTGCGCCAGGCTGCGGGTCTTGCGGAAGTTGGAATCAAGGATGGGCAACTCCTTGATGATCAAGCCAGCGGCATGGATCTTCGGGGCCTCGACATCCTCGTCATTGACGCCGTAGTTGCCGATGTGCGGATACGTGAGAGTCACGATCTGCCGGCAGTAGCTGGGGTCGGTGAGGATTTCCTGGTAGCCGGTCATGGCGGTGTTGAACACCACCTCGCCGACCGTGTGACCGGCTGCGCCGATCGAGGTGCCTGTGAAGACCGTGCCGTCTGCCAGGGCGAGAATCGCTTTGGGGGTATGGAGCAGATCGGGCAGCACGGGGAACTCCGGTGAGGTGCGCACGCCCGGCTCTGCTCGTCCGACCGGCCCGGGTCGCTGGTGGACCGGGCCGAGGAGCCTGAGTTCGGTGGAGAAACTGAAGCGAGTTTCGCTGGGGTGGCTGTGGTTGCGGGTAAACCTGCTGAGTATAACCGAGCAGGGTTATCACCAAGCCCGGTTTTGCATACTTTGCGCAAATGACGGCATCAAGTCAGCCTTCGCCGCACGGCATGTCTACCCTCAACCTCAGCAGAGCGCCATCACGAAACGACGGCGCCCAGTCTCATTCAAGCCAGGGCCGCGATGCCTGCACGCGCAATCTGCGCGTCTTCGCTGGACTTGACGCCGCTGACACCCACTGCACCGATGCAGTGGCCATCCACCAGCACCGGTACACCGCCTTCAAGCAAACCGCTCAAGCCCGGCGCACTCAGAAAGGACACGCGGCCTTGGTTGATGATGTCTTCGTAGATCTTGGACTCGCGGCGGCCGAGCGCAGCCGTATGGGCCTTGGCCGGAGCGATCTGGGCCGACACCGCAGGCGCACCGTCCAGGCGCTGCAACCACAGCAGATGGCCGCCGTCATCGACGATAGCGATGGTGACCGCCCATTGATGGGCCAATGCTTCAGCCTCGGCGGCTGCGGCCATGCGCTTGACGTCTTCCAGGCTCAGATACGGTTTTTGTTTCATGGTCTCTCTTGAATCGGGACGGGAAAGGCCGCACTTTAGCTCCATGGGCAGCAGGCATTCATGTGGCCGGCTGCAGTACTGACCTGACCCCGAAAGCCCGGCTGCGCGGACACAAGCGCTGGCGCACGGTGAATCAAGCCAGCACGCGCTACATTTCGCCCGGAGTGACGCAGAGGGACCTGCATGCGCCACACCACCGATGGATTGAACGACGGAGGACGCTTGAAATGAATGAAACCCTGCAAACCCAACTGAACGTAGGCCTGGGCCAAGGCCTGGCGGCCGAGCGCCAACGCGTGCTGCGCAACACCTACTGGCTGCTGGCCCTGTCCATGCTGCCCACCGTGCTGGGCGCCTGGGTGGGCGTGTCCACCGGCGTGATGGCGACCATGGGCACCGGCATGAGCCTGATCGTCTTCATGGCCGGCGCCTTCGGCTTGATGATATTGGTCGAGAAGACCAAGAACAGCAGCACCGGCGTCTACGCCCTGCTCGCTTTCACCTTCTTCATGGGCCTGATGCTCTCGCGCCTGCTGGCTGCGGTGCTGGGCTTCAAGAATGGCGGCAGCCTGATCATGACCGCCTTTGGCGGCACCGGCGCCATCTTCTTTGCCATGGCCAGCCTGGCCACCGTGATCAAGCGCGACCTCTCCAGCATGGGTAAGTTCTTGTTCGTAGGCGCCGTCATCATGCTGGTCGCCGGCGTGGTGAATGTGTTCCTGCAGTCCTCGGCCCTGATGCTGACCCTGCTGGTGCTGTCCATGGCCGTGTTCTCAGCCTTCATGCTCTACGACATCAAGCGCGTGCTGGACGGCGGCGAGACCAACTACATCTCCGCCACCCTGGCCATCTATCTCGACCTCTACAACGTGTTCCAGAGCCTGCTGTCCCTGCTAGGCATCTTCGGCGGCGAGCGCGAATGAGCTGTTGGACGGCGCTCAGTTTGGCGCCGCGCAGCACAAAACAAAAAAGGGCCCGTGGGCCCTTTTTCATTTGGTAGCAGCCTCAGCTGCGCTTCAAACCACGTCGCGCTCAAACACAGCAATGCTCTCCACATGCGAGGTGTGCGGGAACATATTGACCGCACTGGCCGCCGTACAGCGGTAGCCCGCCACATTGACCAGCAGGCCAGCATCACGCGCGAGCGTCGATGGATTGCAGGAGACATAGACAATCCGACGCGGCGGCGTCCAGCCGGGCGCAAGGCTCGGATCCTGCGCAATGTCGGCCACCGCCTTGGCCAAGGCGAATGCACCGTCGCGCGGCGGATCCACCAACCATTTATCCGCCACGCCGTCGGCCACCAACAACTCGGGCGTCATCTCGAAGAGATTGCGGGCGACAAACGATGTCTTGGCCTCAAGCCCATTGCGGCGTGCGTTCTCGCGCGAGCGTTGCACCAGGGTTTCGCTGCCTTCGATGCCCAGCACCTCACGCGCGCGCGTCGCCAACGGCAAGGTGAAGTTACCGAGGCCGCAGAACCAATCGATCACCCGCTCATGCGGCCGCACATCCAGCAAACGCAGGGCCCGCCCGACCAGCACCGAGTTGATATGCGGATTCACCTGGGTGAAATCGGTCGGCTTGAAGGGCATCAGCACGCCAAACTCGGGCAGGCGGTAGGCCAACTCCGGTCCGCCTTCGTCCAGCAAATGAACCGTGTCCGGCCCCTTGGGCTGCAACCACCACTGCACCCCTTCATGCTGGGCAGCGAAGTCGCGCAGGCGCGTCTTGTCGGCCTCCAGCAGCGGATTCAAATTGCGCAGCACCAGGGCGATCACCTCATCACCCATGGCCAGCTCGATCTGCGGCAGGCGATCACGCTCGTCCATGCTGGCGATCAGATCACGCAAAGGCATCAGCAAGTCGCTGACGCGCTGAGGTACCACCTTGCAGACCTGCATGTCGGCGACATAGCGGCTCTTCCGCTCGTGGAAGCCGATCAAGACCTGACCCTTCTTGGGCACATAGCGGACCGAGAAGCGAGCCCGATAACGATAGCCCCAGGTCGGCCCTTCGATCGGGCGCAGCAGCATCTCCGCCTTGACCTTGCCCAGATGCCAGAGGTTGTCCTCCACCACCCGCTGCTTGACCGCCACTTGGGCACTGGCGTGCAAATGCTGCATCTTGCAGCCACCGCATGCCCCCGGATGCAGGCCGAAATGCGGGCAGCCCGGCGTCACGCGTTGAGAACTCTCACGACGCATTGCCGTCATGGTGCCCTGTTCCCAGGCGTTCTTCTTGCGGCCGATGCTGACCTGAACCTGCTCACCAGGCAAAGCGCCCTCGATGAACACCACCTTGCCGTCTTCCTTGTGGGCCACGCCCTGGGCATCGAGGTCGAGCGACTCGACCGTCAGCCATTCTGTTTCTTGACTCATGGGCTGATTATCCCAGCCCTGAGCGCCGGTCCAGCAATACTCAGAAGATCGAGTCCCGGTCGATGCCGTGCCGCATCATGTTGCGCTTGAGCTTGGCCAAGGCTTCGATCTGGATTTGGCGGATCCGCTCGCGGGTCAGCTTGAGTCGCACCGCCAGCACATCCAGAGTCTCGGGTTCGCGGTCAAACAAGCCAAATCGCCCGGCCAGCACCTCGCGTTCGCGCTCGTTCAGCGCCGCCATGCCGTGCACCAGCAACTCTTCCAACTCATGACTGAGCCGCAGGCCCAGCGGATCGACGGACTGCTCATCAGCGACCAGGTCCATCATCGACTCGCCGCCCTCTCCGTTGCGGTCGACCGGAGAGTCGAGCGAGCTGGGCAGCTCGGCGTAGGCCAGCAACTCGGACACTTCAGCCAAGGGTCGCCCCAATGCGGCGGCGATATCCTCTGCGCGCACCTGACCGGCGCCGCCGTTCTGGCTCTGCACCGCTTCCAGCGCACGCCGGGCCTTCAACACATGGTTGAGTTCGCGCACGATATGCACGGGCAGACGCACCAGACGTGCTTGGTGCATCAAGGCACTTTCGATGCTCTGACGGATCCACCAGCTCGCGTAGGTGGAAAAACGAAAGCCCCGTTCGGGTTCGAATTTGCCGATGGCATGCATCAGGCCGAGATTGCCATCCTCAATCAGATCACTGAGCGGCAAGCCGCGACCCAGATAGTTCTTGGCAATGCTGACCACCAGACGCAGGTTGTGCTCGATCATGGCCTGGCGGGCCGAAAAATCACCCGCCCGCGCCTTCACGGCCGTCGCGAACTCCTGCTGGGGGCTGAGCAAGGGCGTGCGCCGGATATCGCGCAAATAGGCCTGCAGTGCATTGCCTACCTCGAGATCGCTGCCGGCTGCCAAGCTCTGGTGCGAGGCCTGCGCCTCATCGTCTGTCGCTGCCGTTCCGAGCTCCCCGTGAAGCTCCATCACATCTCGCGGCGGCGGCAGCGCGTGCTCGCGCGCACCCGCAGAGGCTGAAGCATCAGAGACTACGGTCGGCGCGCTTCGTTTCATGGCGGGCTCACATTGAATGCGCCGGCCAAAAGGAGGCTAGCGTGAGGGCAGGACCTTGGCGGGGTCGATCGGTTTGCCCAGCTTGCGCACTTCAAAATGCAGCTTGACCTGCTCGGCGTCGCTGGACCCCATTTCGGCGATCTTCTGGCCCTTGCGCACCGCCTGGTCTTCCTTGACCAGCAGGGTTTGGTTGTGCGCGTAGGCGGTCAGATAGGTTGCGTTGTGTTTGATGATGACCAGATTGCCGTAGCCGCGCAAGCCCGAACCTGCGTACACCACGCGCCCATCCGCTGCGGCCAGCACGGCATCCCCGCTCTTGCCGAAAAACGCCAGGCCCTTGTTGCGTTGCTCGTCAAAACCAGCGCCGACCGCAGTGCCGGTCGGCCAAGCCCAGCTGGGGTCTTCGTCGGTGTCCCGCGCCGCTGCCGGCGCAGCTGCGGCCGCACTCGCGCCTGCCGACGCAGCGGAAGCTGAGGCCGTGGCCACGCCTGGCGCCGTCGTCGATGCACCTCCTGCAGCCGCGCCCGGCTTGGCGTCCAGCGGCCGCGATTCCACCTTGGCGCTGGTGATGGGCCGCGCCGCCACCGAAGCCGCATCAACGCCCGGCGGCAGAACGCGCAAGACTTGACCCACCTCGATCAGATTGGGCTTGTCCAGGCCATTCCACTTGCTCAGGTCCCGCCAGTTCTGGCCGTTATCCAAGGCAATTCGAATCAAGGTATCACCGGGCTTGACGGTGTAGTAACCCGGCTTGCCCGCGTTCTCGGCACCCGGCAGGGGCTTGCTCTCCGCTACGGTCACAGGCGCGGTGGCCGGCACCGGCGCGCTCGCCGGCGTCGTCTTGGCAGCTCCGCTGATCGGGCGCTCCTCCACCGGGGCCCGATTGAGGCTGGTCCCGCAAGCCGTCAAAGAAAGCAGGCTGCTGGCCAGCAAGAGCTTGATGGAGGGATGAATTGTCGGTTGCATGCGTCGCCGTAAGAGCTGGTGCGTTGGAAGGCTCCGCCCCTGCGGCCGGAGTCCAAGATCGCGAGGCGCACCTAGCGCCTCACATGACGCCTGATTTTAGGGGCACGAACAATACGGCCTCGTACTCGCTGCGCACAAAGCGCGAACGACCGGCCTCTGCCACATGATCGACACAGACCAACACCTGACCTCGCCCCCCCGGAGCGGCCATCGGCGCGATCAAACGCCCACCAGGCGCCAGCTGCGCCAGCCAGGCTTCGGGCAGGTCCTCGCCACCCGCCGCGGCGACGATGCTGTCAAACGGCCCTCCGGCCGGCCAACCGAGCCGTCCGTCGCCGTAGATCAAGCGCACCTGGCTCAGCTGCACGGCAGCCAGATTCAGTCGCGCCTTGTCATGCAAGGGCTTCAGGCGCTCGATGGAGACCAGGGCTTGCGAAAGCAGTGCCAACACAGCCGCCTGGTAGCCGCAGCCGGTGCCGATTTCCATGGTCCGCCCAAGGTGGCCATGTTGGCGGGCCGACTGGCCACCAAGCAACAAAGCCGTCATGCGCCCGACGACCGAAGGCTTGGAGATGGTCTGCTCATGGCCAATCGGCAGGCTGGTGTCTTCATAGGCCTGGATGGCCAAGGCGCTGTCGACAAACTCATGGCGCGGTACGCGAGCCATGGCCTCCAGCACACGCTCATCGTGCAAGCCGTCGCGACGCAGGCGCTGCACCATGCGCTGACGAACCTTGACGGAATCCAAGCCCAGGCCACTGGGAGCCAATTGCCGGGCCGCATCCTGCGCAGCTTCGCGCAAATGGCGCTGGGGCATCAGCACTTCACGCACAGCGGTGCCGCTACCAGCCGGTGCTCCCAAGCCGGCGCCGCCCATCTTGCCCAAGGGCAAAGGGAAGCGCTGCGGACGGGCGGCCGGCTTGCCGGCGCTCATGCGAAACGATCCAGACGCTGGGCCCAGCCGGCGAGCGCTGCATGGTGGGTCAGGTCGACCTGCAACGGCGTCACTGACACCATGCCATTGGCGGTGGCGTGGAAGTCGGTGCCTTCACCGGCCTCGCGCGCATCGCCGGCCGGGCCGATCCAGTAGATCGCTTCGCCGCGCGGGCTGATCTGCTTGATCACCGGCTCGCTGGCATGGCGACGCCCCAGGCGCGTGACACGGCGCGGCAATTCGACCGCGTCAACACGGTTCGGAATATTCACATTGAGCAAGAAGGCAGGGCCCAAGCCGCCGGCGATCACCTGCTGGACCAAGTCACGAGCCATGGCCGCGGCGGCCTCCAGCTGCCCCCAACCTTTGTCGACCTGGGAAAACGCGATCGAAGGAATGCCGAAGAGGTAGCCTTCCGTCGCAGCAGCGACGGTGCCTGAGTACAGGGTGTCGTCGCCCATATTGGCGCCATTATTGATACCCGAAAGCACCAGGTCCGGGCGGTAATCAAGCAAGCCTGTCAACGCAACATGGACGCAATCCGAAGGGGTGCCGTTGACGTAGCGGAAGCCGTTGCTGGCCGTGAAAACCGACAGCGGCCGGCCCAGTGTCAGGGAGTTGGAGGTGCCGCTGGCATTCTGCTCAGGGGCGATGACCTCGATCTGCCCGAGCCCCTCGCACGCCTTCACCAGCGCATGTAAACCAGGGGCGAGGTAACCATCATCATTGGCGATCAATATGCGCATCGCGCCATTGTAGGCAAGCACTCGCCGGTAGAACCCCAGCACAACCCTGAGTCGAGTGATCCAGCGAACATGCCAGACAGCGACTACTCAGGCACGGACCGGCCTCTCACCCGAGCAATCCCTAGGTCCGGACCCCAGCAGCTTTGCAACAAGACGTTAGCCAAGCGCAAACACGGGCGCATCAAAGGGCCGCTCAGCTCAGATGTAAGCTAGGATGGAATTTGTGCTGAACCTCTCACTATGGCCGTCAAAGTACTGATCATCGAAGACAACCCGGTTGCCCGGAGCTTTCTGTGCCGCGTCGTGCGAGAGAGCTTCAGTGATCCCATGGAGATTTCCGAGGCCGGCGATCTGGAAGGGGCGCGACGACACATCGCCCAGCTGGCGCAAACCGACCCCGAGGCCTGCTTCCGTTTGGTGCTGGTGGACTTGGAGCTGCCCGACGGCAATGGCATGGAGCTGCTGGCCGAAATGGCCGGCACCCCTGCACTCAAAATCGTCACCACCCTCTATTCCGACGACGACCATTTGTTCCCGGCCCTGCAATGCGGCGCCGACGGTTATCTGCTCAAGGAAGACCGCTTTGAAGTGCTGGTCGAAGAGCTGCAGCGCATCGTGCGTGGCCAACCGCCACTCTCGCCCGCGATTGCACGCCGGCTGCTCTCGCACTTCCGCCCCAGTTCCAGCGGTGACAGCGGTCCCATGGCCCTGAACTCCGGTTTCGGCGCCTTGTCCTCGTCCAGCACCTTTGCCGCCGGCCGCGGCGTGGTTCTGGACCCGCCGCCGGAGTGGGAGCGCCTGACACCTCGCGAGAGCGAAGTCCTGACCTACCTCAGCAAGGGCTTCACCATCAAGGAAATCGCCAACCTGATGGGCATCAAGTGGTTCACTGTGAATGACCACATCAAGTCCATCTACAAAAAGCTCAATGTATCCAGCCGCGCTGAAGCCGCCGTGCTGGCGAGCAAGCAGGGCCTGGTCTGAGCAGACCCGGCGGCCGCTGAGCTGTCAGGGAAGCAGCAGCAAGCGCAGGTCGCGCCGCAGCTGAGCCTCGTTACCGCTGAAATCTCGCGCCAGCACCCGCAGCACATACTCTCCGGGGGGCAGCGTCTCTAGCCCCAAGCTGGCGCTTTCACTGCGACCATCGCGCACCAAGCTGCCCAGCTGATAACGGAAACGAGTCACCGCGCTGCCGTGCACGGTCACACCACTGCGGGCTGCGTAAGCCATCTTGACGGCCTTGTCATCGACCGGCAGGCGCGCGAAATCCAGCAGCATGCGTGGCTGTTCAAAGCCCGCCACGGGTCGGCCATCCGCCCGCAAGAGCTGATAGCCCAAGGCCTGCAGCCCAAGGCGGCGCCGCTCTTCATTGCCATCGACCTGATCCCAGGCATCGACCACCAGCTGCAGACCGGATCGTCCCGAGGGCAGAACCAGGCGACCACGATCTTGTGCCTGCAAACGGCGTCCGGCGGCATCCGCAATCTCGATAGCCTCGATCATGGGTGGCTGCTGGTCGCTGAAACCCAGAAAACCCAGCTGCAAGGGGTTGCGGTGGTAGCCACCCGTGCCCAGATTGATGTGGACATGGGCCATGGGATTGATGCTGCCCAGCGCATCGCCGGCCGTGAAGCGCATGCCGCGGCGGACGCGAATGCGCTCGGGGCGCCCCGCGGCATCGAGCACCAGCTGGAACTGACGCGCATTGAACAGATGGCCGCGCTTGTCTCGGCCGACCCGGATGTGGATATAGCTCAGGCGATCCAGGGCCAGGCCCTCAGTATTGCTGCCATAAGCCCAGTTGGCCAAGGGGCTGCTGACCTTGGCATCGGCCATGGCGACCACGGTTTCGCCGACATCGCCGCGCACATCGAGCCCTTCGTGCAGATGATCGCGCGCGTCACCCCCTGAGCGCCCACGCACCTCGCCCGGTGTGCCCACCACCTCATGCCAGCTCCCTTGAGGCAACAGGGGCCAGCGCCCCTCCGTGCGAGGCAGCGCCAGATCCGGCGCAGGCCCGACGTCGGGCCGCGGTGCCACCTCATCATCAGTCTGGCCCGCTTCCGAATGCCAGCTCAAGCGGTGCAATCGGTAGGACGCCGCGTCCGACACCAAGAGTTCGCCGCTTGGCATCAAGGCCAAGCCCGCCGGCCTGGCCAGATGTGCTTGCGGGCCGCCGCTGAGCCGATGCACCCGGCCATCGGGCGCAATCTGCAAGAGAGCACCACGCCGCAGCACACCGATGTACAAGAAGCCATCGTGACTCCGGGTCAGACTCAAGGGTCGGCGCAGCAGTTCCTGCTCATCGTCATCCTTGCCCCGCACAAAGGTGCTGACCATGCCATCGGGCTGCACCACGCGCACCGCATCGTTGCGGCTGTCCAGCACCCAGACCCGGTCTTCAGCATCGACCACCAAGGCCGTGGGCGTATCAAAACGAGCCGTGGCTCCGCGACCATCCTGCTCACCCGGCCAGGCACTGCCGGCCAGGGTACGAACCTCGCCTTGCGGGCTGATGACCCGGATCCGGTCGTTGTAACTGTCGGCCACATAGACCGAACCATCGCGCCCGACGGCCACACCCAAAGGCCCGTTGAAGCGAGCCTGAGCCGCAGGGCCATCGCGAAAGCCGGGCTGGCCATTGCCGGCCAAGGTCCTGACCTCACCCTGAGAACTGATCTTGCGAATCGCATGATTGCCGGTGTCCGCCACATAGAGATTGCCCTGGGCATCGAGCGCCAACCCTGAGGGCGTGTGAAAGGCAGCCTCAGCCGCCGGGCCGTCGCGAAAGCCCTCCTCGCCCCCGGCGTAGCTTCTGAGGTGTCCGTCCGGCGCGAGCCGCAAGATGCGATTGCTGTCGCCGCCATCGCTGATGTAGACCAGCCCCCGCGCATCGACAACCAAACCATAGGGGTCGGCAAAACGTGCCTCCCGACGAGGACCTTCGCGCAAACCGGCATGGCCGTCGCCCGCCCACAACTCGAGGCGAGCCGCAGCGCCGAACTCGCTGGCCGGTGGTTTCAGCGGCAGGTCGGGGGCGATCGGAGTGCTTGCGTCGGCGGCCGGGGGCGCAGCAGCATGGCCGGCAGCCTCGCCACCTGCAAGCGCAGACCGGTGGCGCTGCAGCTTGATCACGGCCAAGCCCAGCACCAACAAGGCGGCGAGTACCAGGGTCAGGGCGAAGAGTCGAGACTTGAAGAAAGCGGGCACAGGAAAGGCAAGGTCTGGTCAGAGGCATGCAATGAGCAGCAACGCCGATGGGCGCCGCCACATGCGGGCCCGCATCCTATGCCATGGCGCGCGGTATGCGGCTTCAGCGCTTTTTCTTGTTCTTCGGGTCGATCTGCCCCAAGGCTTCCATGGCCTTCTCGCGGCGGGCCGCCTTCTTTTCGTCCATGCGCTGCATGGCCTTGCGCTGTGTGTAGCCGGTGCCGTCTGCCCAGGCCCACCAGGCGACGGCCAAGCCAAATGGCGACAAGACCAAGAGCCAGCTGCTGCTGGCCACAGGCTCGATGCCCGCCCACTTCAGCAGCACTGCCAGAACACCCAAGACCAAAAACAACATAGAGAGAAACCCCTTGCACATGCAGCCCAGCGGCAATCGTCAACACTACAATTCCGGCAGCACTGGTTGGCCTGAACTGTAGAACACAAAGCCAGCCGGAATCTGCGGAATTGCCCCTTTGTCTGCCCTCGAAAGGAAGTCATGAAATTCGCACTGATCCTGGCCGCCGTGGCCACTGTTGCCGCTGCACCGGCAGCCTTCGCCAACGCTGAATTGGCGCAGAAGAAAAACTGCATGGCCTGCCACGCCGTCGACAAAAAGCTGGTGGGCCCGTCCTACAAAGATGTGGCGGCCAAGTACGCCAAGGACAAGGACGCCGCCACCAAACTGGCTGACAAGATCGTCAAGGGCGGCGCTGGTGTCTGGGGCCCCGTGCCCATGCCCGCCAACACGCAAGTGAGCGCGGCAGAAGCCAAGCAATTGGCAACCTGGGTGCTGAGCACCAAGTGAAGCAGCTTGACTGAAGGGCGCAAGCCCTTTCAGCCATGAAAGAGAAACAGGCCCCACGGGGCCTGTTTGTATTTCCAAGGGCGTAACTCGCTCAGTAGGCCTGACCCAGTTGCTCAAGAATGGCCGGGTTCTCCAAGGTGCTGGTGTCCTGGGTGACGGCTTCGCCCTTGGCGACCGAGCGCAGCAGGCGGCGCATGATCTTGCCGGAACGGGTCTTGGGCAGGTTGTCGCCGAAGCGGATGTCCTTGGGTTTGGCGATCGGGCCGATTTCCTTGGCCACCCAATCGCGCAAGGTCTTGGCGATCGCCTTGGCCTCATCGCCGCTGGGCCGTGGGCGCTTGAGCACGACGAAGGCACAGATGGCCTCGCCGGTGGTGTCGTCGGGGCGGCCGACGACGGCTGCTTCCGCCACCAGCTCGGTGCAACTGACCAGGGCCGACTCAATCTCCATCGTGCCCATGCGGTGACCGGACACGTTCAGCACATCGTCAATGCGGCCGGTGATGGTGAAGTAACCGGTGTCGGCATCGCGGATGGCGCCGTCGCCAGCCAGGTAGTAGCCGCGCAGCTCGCTCGGGTAATAGCTCTTCTTGAAACGCTCCGGGTCGTTCCAGATGGTGCGGATCATCGAAGGCCAAGGCTTCTTGACCACCAGGATGCCGCCCTGCCCGTTGGGCACATCATTGCCGAGTTCGTCGACGATGGCAGTGGTGATGCCCGGGAAGGGCAAGGTGCAGGAACCCGGGATCAACGGCGTGGCCCCCGGCAGCGGCGTGATCATGTGGCCGCCGGTCTCGGTCTGCCAGAAGGTGTCGACGATGGGGCAACGGCCGCCACCGACATGCTTGTGGTACCACTCCCAGGCGGCAGGGTTGATGGGCTCACCGACCGAACCGAGCAAGCGCAGGCTGCTCAAGTCATAACGAGCCGGATGCACAGCCTCATTGGTTTCAGCCGCCTTGATCAGCGAACGAATCGCGGTCGGCGCGGTGTAGAAGATCGAAACCTTGTGCTTTTCGATCATCTGCCAGAAGCGACCGGCATCCGGGTAGGTGGGCACACCCTCGAAGACGATCTCGGTGCCGCCCAGTGCCAGCGGGCCATAGGTGATGTAGCTGTGGCCGGTCACCCAGCCGATGTCGGCCGTGCACCAGAAGACATCGTCGTCCTTCAGGTCAAAGGTCCACTTGGTGGTCAGTGCCGCATGCAGCAGATAACCGCCGCTCGAATGCTGCACGCCCTTGGGCTTGCCGGTCGAGCCCGAGGTGTAGAGCAAGAACAGCGGATGCTCGGCCTCCACCCATTCCGGTTCGCAGACGGTGGACTGACCGGCCAGCAGCTCGTGCAGCCAGTGGTCGCGCCCTTCGACCCAGGCGATCTTGCCGCCGGTGCGCTGATAGACGATCACATCCTTCAAGGTCGGGCAGCTGCCGTCGGCAAAGGCCTCGTCCACGATGGCCTTGAGCGGCAAAGCCTTGCCGCCACGCAGCTGCTCGTCGGCGGTGATGACCATGACCGCGCCGGCATCCTGCACGCGGTCGCGCAGGCTCTGCGCCGAGAAACCGCCGAACACCACCGAGTGAGTGGCGCCGATGCGCGCGCAGGCCTGCATGGCCGCCACGCCTTCCACCGACATGGACATGTAGATGACGACACGGTCGCCCTTCTTCACGCCACGTGACTTCAGCACATTGGCGAGCTGGGCCGTCTTGGCCAGCAGTTCGCTGTAAGTGACCTTGGTGACCGCGCCGTCGTCGGCTTCAAAAATGATGGCGACCTTGTCGCCCAGACCGCGTTCGACATTGCGGTCCAGACAGTTGTAGGAGACATTCAGGCGGCCATCTTCGAACCACTTGAAGAACGGTGCTTCGCTGTCGTTGAGCACCTGGGTGAACGGCGTCTGCCAGCTCACGAATTCGCGCGCCAGACGGGCCCAATAGCCTTCGTAGTCGGCCTCGCTCTCAGCCACCAGGGCCTGATAGGCGGCCATGCCTTTGACGTGGGCCTGTTCTTGCCAGGCGGCGCTGGGCAGGTACGCTTGTGTCTCGCTCATGAACTTGTCTCCTCGGGCGGGCTTGATTGCAAACTGTGCGAATGTTTGCAACTGTGCGTCTTGTCTCTGACGAAGCGCTTACTCTAGCGCGGTAACTGAGCGTACCGCTGGGCCGCGCTGTCACTGCGTCTTCACCTCGCACCGCGGACTCACCCATAGAATCGCGCCAGTTCGAACAGACCACCGAGTACAAACCCTATGAGCACCCCGTCGCGCCCTTTGCGCCCCTTGCCCAACATCATCTTTGCCAGCCGCTGGCTGCAGCTGCCTCTGTACCTGGGCCTGATCCTGGCGCAGGCGGTCTATGTCTTCCAGTTCTGGACCGAGTTGGTCCATCTGATCGAAGCCGCCTTTGGCAACCAGGATGCCCTGGGCATGCTGGTCAAGAGCATCGGCTACAAGGCCACGGCGATCAAGGACGCGGGCGGCGCGGTGATCGGCTACGAGCCGATTGCCAAGCTCAACGAAACCATCCTGATGCTGGTGGTGCTGGGCCTGATTGATGTGGTGATGATCTCCAACCTGCTGATCATGGTGATCGTCGGCGGCTACGAGACCTTTGTCTCGCGCATGGGTCTGGAGGACCACCCGGACCAGCCCGAATGGCTGAGCCATGTGAACGCTTCGGTGCTCAAGGTCAAGCTGGCGACAGCCATCATCGGCATCTCGTCCATCCACCTGCTCAAGACCTTCATCAACGCCGACAACTACAGCGAGAAGACGCTGATGTGGCAGACCCTGATCCACATCGCCTTCCTGTTCTCGGCCATCGCCATCGCCTACACCGACAAGCTGCTCAACAGCAGCCATGGTCAGGCCGCCAAGCACTGACGCGAAACCTCAGCCCAGACATGAAAAAGCCGCTCCGAGGAGCGGCTTTTTTTATTGCCGGACCAGCGCCGATCAATCACCCAGCCGGAAGGTATGGACCACCTCGGCCAGGCGCACGGCCTGCTCCTTAAGGCTTTCAGCGGCGGCGGCAGACTGTTCGACCAAGGCGGCATTCTGCTGCGTCATCTGGTCCAGTTGCAACACCGAAGTGTTGACCTCGCCAATGCCACTGGACTGGGCTTCAGCGGCCGAAGAGATGTCACCGATGATGTCGGACACCTTCTGCACGCTGGCCACGATCTCGCTCATGGTGCGACCAGCATCGGCCACCAAGCGGGTGCCCCCCTCGACCTTGTCCACCGAGGCGCCGATCAAGGTCTTGATCTCGCGCGCAGCCTGGGCGCTACGCTGAGCCAAAGAACGCACTTCACTGGCCACCACCGCAAAACCCCGCCCCTGATCGCCGGCCCGGGCCGCTTCCACCGCGGCATTCAAGGCCAGGATGTTGGTCTGAAAGGCGATGCTGTCGATCACACCGATGATGTCGCCGATCTTGCGCGAGCTGGTGTTGATGTCCTCCATGGTACTGACCACCTGGCCCACCACCACGCCGCCGCGGGCCGCCACTTCTGCGGCCGAAGCCGCCAGCCGATTGGCCTCGCCGGCCGAACTGGCGGAATGCTTGACGTTGCCCGTCAGGTGGTCCATCGAGGAAGCCGTCTGCTGCAGATTGGAAGCCGCCAGCTCGGTGCGTGTACTGAGATCTTGATTGCCCTGGGCAATTTCGGCACTGGCGGTTCGGATGGATTCACTGGAAGCCATGACCGTGCGCAGGGAATGACCGAGCTGCACGGCCATGGCGCCGAGTGCGCGCATCAGGTCACCCACTTCGTCCTGGCGCTGGCTGCTCGCGTCAATGGTCAGGTTGCCAGCTGCTACCTCACGAGCCAAATCGGCCGCCCGCCGCAGTTCGGCAGTCAATGCCCTTTGCATCAGCCGGGAGGCCGTCACCGCCAGCACGCCGCAAAGAAGGCCCAGCGCACCCAAGCCCCAGGCGATGCCACTGGAAGTCCGGTCGGCAGCGTTCATGCTCTCCGTGGCGAACTCCTCGGCATGTTCGACCACGGCATTCATCTGCGCGGCCAGGGCATTAAAGGTGGCATCCCCTTCCTGCATGGAGGCCACGCCGATATTGGGGTCCATGGTGGCAAGGTCCAGGGCCGAGTCGGCCTGCTTCAGGTACTTGTCGATCAGCACGCCCAGCTTCGCGGCGGCGGACTTGACGTCCTCGTCGGCAGCCGGAGACTCCCCCAGGGCTTGGGTGACCCGCTTGACGCCCGCCAGCTGCCGGGCCAGGTCATCACGCACGCTCTTGACCTTGGCCTCGTCCAGAGAGGCAATGATGGTCAAGGTCCGGTAGACGCTGGCATGAACCAGGGCCAGTTGCTCCCGCGAACTGGTCAGGGTGCGAAAGACATCTTTCTGCGCCTCAAAGCTGGCGCGGTTCTCGGTCGCCGCTCGACTCAGGAAGACAGCGTTGATCTGCCCGGTTCCGAACACGATGACCGCGGTCAGCAGTGGGGCTGCGAGCAATTTGCTTGCGAGTTTCATAAGACTCCCTGGGGAAGAAACACATGGTGCTGGCCGGCTTTGTTCTATTTATTTGTAAATGCCGCCGCACACCACCGTCTCTTCGAGCCGCTCGCAGTACATGCTCTTAGGCTCGATCTTCTTGGTCTCCGGGTTGGTGAACTTGTAGTCCTGCCAGAAGCTGGGCTTGGCTTTGCCCATGTCAACGCGTTCCTTGACGAAGGCTTTGCCGTCCACATCCTTCAACTCGATCAAGTTCTTGCCCACCATCTTGACATTGGCGCCATGGGCATGGACCGTACCGTCCAATCCGTAGACCACCAAGTAGAGGTCCTCAAAGCTGAACTGGCCACCCTTGACGGAAATCTCGCTATAGCCCTTGTCCTTGCCTTCTTTCTTGATGAAGGCCACGCCCTTTTTAACCATGGCCACGGCCTGATCAGGTGTGGCGCCGCCTTCAGCCGCCAGGGCCGGACGCGGCAGCAGCGCTGAAAAAGCCAGCAAAGCCGGCGCGACCAAGCCCATCAAGAGGGCTGGCGCGGCTGAGGCCGCGAGGGTGCGCTGGGCGGCATGGACAGGCAAGGATTTCATAGCGGGTTCCTTTTCTGAGAGCGAATGACCGAAGACAAGATCGCTGCGATGCGATTGAAGCGCGGGCATATGACAGACACCCGACACCTGCTGCTTCGCAGCCCAAACTGACAAATCTGGCACGCAAACGACGCTTCAGCACCGGCCGAACGCCATTTCGCGCCAGTCTGCTTCTTCGACCGGATGCCGTCGAGCTTGAGCGTTTTCCCTCACTGACCCGCCCGGCAAGCCGCGCTTGGGGAATTTTTACCTCGCAGCCGCCGGCGCCGCTTTGCTCAGGATCAAGGCACCCAGGACCCCGGCCAGGAGTGAGCCGCTCAGCACGCCCAGCTTGACTCGCGTCTCAAAGCTCGGGTCCAGCCCGGCAAAGGCCAGGCCACCAATGAAGAGGCTCATGGTGAAGCCGATGCCGCAGAGCACGCAGACGCCGAAGAACTGCGTCCAGCTCGCCCCCTGCGGCCGACTGGCCGCGCCGGTTTGGATCAGCAACCAGGCGCTGCCGAACACGCCCAGAGCCTTGCCAAGAACCAGGCCAGCGGCAATACCCAGGGGCAGCGGCTCCAGCAAGGCCGCCGGGCTCAAGCCCACCAGTGAAACGCCGGCATTGGCGAACGCAAACATGGGCAGGATCAGAAACGCCACCCAGGGATGCAGGCCATGCTCCAGCGTCTCCAGCGGCGAGTGGCCGCTCTTGGGGTCACGCATGGGAATGAACAGCGCCGTGGCCACACCCGCCAGGGTGGCATGCACGCCCGACTTGAGCACGCACAGCCAGAGCAACAGCCCCAACACGATGTAGACATCGCTGCGCATCACGCCAGCGCGGTTCAGCAAGGCCAGGCCCAGCAGGCACAGCGCCGCCATACCCAGCATCAACAAGGACAGCTGCTGGGTGTAGAACAAAGCAATCACGACGATGGCACCCAGGTCGTCGATGATGGCCACGGCCGTCAGGAAGACCTTGAGCGAGGGCGGCACGCGCGAACCCAGCAGCATGACGATGCCGATGGCGAAGGCAATGTCGGTGGCCGCCGGAATCGCCCAGCCGCGCAAAGCCTGGGCATCGCCCCAGTTGATGGCGCTGTAAATCAGGGCCGGCACCACCATGCCGCCCAGGGCCGCCACTGCCGGCAATATGGCCTGGCGGCGCGAGGCCAACTCGCCAGCGACGAACTCTCGCTTGATCTCCAAGCCCACGAGAAAGAAGAACACCGCCATCCAGAGGTCGTTGACCCACACCAGCAGAGGCTTGGACAAGAGCAAAGCGGTGCCGCCGGCGCCATCGCCGATGCGCACTTCGCCGGGGATGCGGGTGAAGGCCTGATACGCCTCACCCCAGGGCGAGTTGCTGATGATCAGGGCCAGCACGGCCGCACAGGCCAGGATGATGCCGCTGGCGGATTCGCTGGCAAAGAAACGGCGCAGGGCTGGGGTCACGACGGAATCCTCCTCGACATTACACTGATGGATGTGGCTGCGTCGGCGCGCCCGACCGGACTCTTGATCCAAGAAGTCCCGGCCCATTCAGCGCCCCGCAAGCTCAGACCGGCATGATGCCGCAAGAATTTCGCAGTTCCTCCCACTTCTCCCCTCCCCTGTACGGACTCACACCATGAGCACACAGATTCGCTACCAAGATCTGGTTGACAGCGTCGCCGGCGCCCTGCAATACATCAGCTACTACCACCCGGCTGACTACATCGCCCACCTGGCCCGCGCCTACGAGCGCGAGCAAAGCCCGGCCGCCAAGGACGCGATCGCGCAGATCCTGACCAATTCCAAGATGTGCGCCGAGGGCCGCCGCCCAATCTGCCAGGACACCGGCATCGTCAACGTCTTCCTCAAGGTCGGCATGGATGTGCGCTGGCAAGGCTTCCCCGGTTCGCTGGAAGATGCGGTCAACGAGGGTGTGCGCCAGGCCTACAACAACGCCGACAACAAGCTGCGCGCCTCGGTGCTGAACGACCCGATCTTTGAGCGCAAGAACACCAAGGACAACACGCCGGCTGTGATCAGCGTGTCCATCGTGCCGGGCAACACCGTCGACGTGATGGTGGCCGCCAAGGGCGGTGGCAGCGAGAACAAGAGCAAGTTCGTGATGATGAACCCCAGCGACAACATCGTCGACTGGGTGCTCAAGACCGTGCCCCTGATGGGCGCCGGCTGGTGCCCGCCGGGCATGTTGGGGCTGGGTGTCGGCGGCACGGCCGAGAAGGCCATGCTGATGGCCAAAGAGTCCTTGATGGAAGACATCGACATGTACGAGCTGCTGGCCCGTGGCCCGCAGAACAAGCTCGAAGAGCTGCGCATCGAGTTGTATGAGAAGGTCAATGCGCTGGGCATTGGCGCGCAAGGCCTGGGCGGCCTGACCACGGTGCTGGACATCAAGATCAAGACCTACCCGACCCACGCGGCCAGCAAGCCGGTGGCCATGATCCCGAACTGCGCCGCCACCCGCCACGGCCACTTTGTGCTCGACGGTTCCGGCCCGGCCTTCATGACCCCGCCCAGCCTGGATCTGTGGCCCGACGTCAAGTGGGCGCCGGACTACAACAAGAGCAAGCGTGTCGACCTGAATGCGCTGACCAAGGAAGAAGTGGCCAGCTGGAAGCCTGGCGACACCCTCTTGCTGAACGGCAAGATGCTGACCGGCCGCGACGCCGCCCACAAGCGCATCGCCGACATGCTGGCCAAGGGCGAGAAGCTGCCGGTGGACTTCACCAACCGGGTCATCTACTACGTCGGCCCGGTCGATCCAGTGCGCGATGAAGTGGTCGGCCCCGCCGGCCCGACCACCGCCACCCGCATGGACGGTTTCACCCGCATGATGCTCGAGAAGACCGGCCTGATCGCCATGGTCGGCAAGGCCGAGCGTGGCCCGGTCGCCATCGAAGCCATCAAGGACAACAAGAGCGCCTACCTGATGGCCGTGGGCGGTGCCGCCTACCTGGTGTCCAAGGCCATCAAGGCCGCGCCGGTGGTCGGTTTCGCCGACCTGGGCATGGAAGCGATCTACGAGTTCGATGTGGTCGACATGCCCGTGACCGTGGCCGTGGATGCCGGCGGCACCAGTGCCCACATCACCGGCCCGGCCGACTGGAAAGAACGCATTGCCAGCGGCAAGGCTGTGAGCATTCCGGTGACAGCCGGCTGATCATTCCAGCGAGCCCTTGCCCATTCATGCCAGCCATGAGTGGTTCCGGCACTGAGCGGAAGTTCGATGGCCTGGCTTCTTCGCTGCGGTGGCTCGGCCCGCCGCCGTGCTCATGATGCCCGGGTCGGCTCTGCGAGCCGACTCCCCTCGCTGCTCACTGCGCGGCTCAGCGGCGCCAAACTCCCTCCGTTCGCTGCGCTCACTGTGGTCAAACAGTGGCGCCGAGTCAGAGCTTGAAGCGCGCGGGTACGCACGCCTGAGCCGCTCCGCTGCGCTCTCGGCCGCGCACAAATCGCCCGTCGGCGGGCCGAGCCACCTCCGAATGTGGCGAGTTCCACCGTCGAGGGGCACATCGACCGCGATGCAAGCGCCCTGCAGTTCGGGCCGCCGCCGGGCGATTTGTGAAGGGCTGAGCAGCGCAGTGGCTCGGGGCGCGCGCGTACTCGCGCGCTTCAAGCACTGACTTGGCGCGTCTGTCTGAACGAAACGAACGCAGTGAGTGAAGAGAGTTATGCGCCAGCCCCGAGGCGTGAGCAGCGCAAGGCAGTCGGCCCGCCAGGGCCGACCCCGGAACCATGAGCCCGGCGGCGGCCCGGACTGCAGGGCCTCACGAGGGAGAACATGAAGCCGCATGCGGCCTCAACTCAAGCCTGGCGCACCACCCGCTGCGGGAACGGGATCTCGATCTTCATGCCATTGAGCAAGCGCAAGATGGCCACATTGACGTCGGAGCGGACACCGCCCTGGCCGTTCTCGGGGTCGGCGATCCAGAAAAAGACCGTCAGTTCGAGGCCGTCCGCAGCAAAGCTGCTCAGCTGCACCGCAGGACCGGGCTCGCTGAGCACCCGCGGCACTTCGCCGACGCGTGCGGCCAGCTTGGGCATCAGATCGTCCACGTCCGTGCCGTAGGCCACTTGCACCACGGTGCTGAGCAAGACCTTGGGGTCGGCCAGCGAAGAGTTCTCTACCCGCTGCGTGATCAGCATCTCATTGGGCACGATGGCTTCGCGGCCATTGAGAGCGCGGATCACGGTGTAGCGGGTCTTGATGTCGCTGATGCGGCCCTCAAAGTTGTCGACCTTGACCATGTCACCGATGCGCAGTGAACGCTCGGCCAGGATGACAAAGCCCGAGACGTAATTGGCCGCCAAGCGCTGCAAGCCCAAACCGATACCCACGCCAAGAGCACCGCCGAGCACGCCCAGCGCCGTCAGATCGATGCCGGCCGCCGACAGGGCGAACAGCAGACCCACCAGCAAGAGCAAGGCGCGGGTGATGTTGGCGGCGATCTTGCGCAGGGACAGGTCCATGCGGCCACCGCGCAGCAGGCGCGCCTCGATCACCGAGGACGCCCACAAGGCCAGCACCAGCACCACCACCGCCGTAAAGGAACCCTCGATCAGATTGCGCAACGAAATCTTGGTGACGCCGACCTTGAAATCAATCGCATCCAGCTCCTCCAGGAACCAGGGCAAGAGCCCCGTGACCCAGAGGATGGAGCCACCCCAGGCCAGCCATGAGACCGTGCGCTCGATGACCTTGACCAGGCCGGAATTGGGCAAGGCTGCGCTCAGCACCCGCACCGTCATGCGGATGGCCAGCAGCGACATGAGCACCGGCACGGCCAGCTTGAACACCGCCGGCGAGAGCCCGAAATGCGGCAACACCTGCTTGGCCAGCAAGGCGAGCAAAAGCGCCAGCACGGGGAACAGGGCGCCGTCGACCACATGACTGCCAAACAGCACGGAGTCCGGCCGGTGGGCGACGCGCCGGTGCAGCACACTGACCACCAGCCAAGACAGACCCAAGCAGGCCACCAGGACCGCAAGGCCGACCAAGGCCGTGGGGCTGAACAGGGCCGCGGTGAGGGCGTGAAGTTCTTGAAGATCGATCGGCTTGCTGTTGCTCATGCGCTCAGTGAAACGCAGGTCTGCGAAGACTGCGTGAAGGGAGAAAAGGTTTAAAAAAAGGGCGGCAGTGCCGGGCTCAGATGCCGGCCAACACGCGCAGATGCACGCCGACGCTGCGCGCCAGGGCATCGAGGTTGTAGCCACCTTCCAGGCAGGAAACGATGCGCCCCTCGGCGTGGCGCTGCGCCACATCCTTGATACGCTGAGTCATCCACTCGTAGTCGGCTTCGACCAGGCCGAGCTGGCCCAGATCGTCCTCGCGGTGGGCATCGAAACCGGCCGAGATGAAGATCATCTGCGGCTTGAAGCGCTCCAGCGCCGGCAGCCACATGGCCTCAATCATGGCCCGCACCTCAGGGCCACGCGTGTAGGCCGGCACCGGCACATTGACCATGTTCTCGCCCTTGGGCACGGCGCCGTTGTAGGGATAGAGCGGGTGCTGGAAGATGCTGACCATCAGCACGCGGTCGTCGCCGGCGATGATGTCCTCGGTGCCATTGCCATGGTGCACGTCGAAGTCGACGATGGCCACGCGCTGCAGGCCACGGTCGTCCAGCGCATGACGCGCTGCCACGGCCACATTGTTGAAGAAGCAAAAGCCCATGGTCTGGTCGCGCGTGGCATGGTGGCCCGGCGGGCGCACGGCACAGAACGCGTTCTCGGCACCACCATCAAGCACCAGATCGGTGGCGCGCACGGCCGCGCCAGCTGCGCGCAAGGTCGCAGCCCAGGTGTGGGGCGTGGCCACGGTGTCGGGGTCCACAGCATGCGACTCGCCGCGCTCGGCCAAGCCCTTCAGCAGATCAGCCAGCTCAGCCACATAGCTGTGGCTGTGGGCGCGCTCGACGGCGGCCAAGTCCACCAGCGGCGCCTCGTGGCGCTCCAAAGCCTGGTCGATGCCGGTGGCCAGCAGCCAGTCGTCGATGGCCGTCAAGCGCTGCGGGCATTCCGGGTGTCCAGGGCCCATATCGTGCCGGCGGCAGTCGGGGTGGCTGAAATAGGCTGTCGACATGGAGGCGGAATGTTGTGAGGTCGGATTGGCCGAACGGTTTTCCGCTATGGTGTCCTGCATGAAGCGTGAAACACAGACCCTACAAGACAGCGCGGCGCAACTGACGGCTTTGCAGCAACAGGTTAGCACGATCATCAAGGGCAAATCGGCGCAGATCCGCGACTGCCTGGCCTGCCTGATCGCCGGCGGCCACCTGCTGATCGAAGACCTGCCCGGCGTTGGCAAGACCACCCTGGCCCACGCCCTGTCCATCAGCCTGGGCCTGCAGTTCTCACGCCTTCAGTTCACCGCTGACCTCATGCCCTCGGACTTGCTCGGCGTCAGCATCTACGAGCGCGAGAAAGCCGGCTTCGTCTTCCACCCGGGCCCCGTGTTCGCCCAGGTGCTGTTGGCCGACGAGATCAACCGCGCCGGCCCCAAGACCCAGAGCGCCTTGCTCGAGGCCATGGAAGAGAACCAGGTCAGCATCGACGGTGCCAGCCACGCCCTGCCCCAACCCTTCTTCGTGATCGCCACGCAAAACCCCAGCGAACAGCTCGGCACCTACCCCCTGCCCGAATCACAGCTGGACCGCTTTCTGATGTGCATCTCGCTCGGCTACCCAGACGAAGCGGCCGAGCGCGAGCTGCTGACCGGCCAGGACAGCCGCGAAGCCCTGCGCGCCCTGCGCCCGGTGATGACGCCGGCCGACTTGCTGGCCGCGCAGGCCGCGGTGCGCGCGGTGCACGCAGCACCGGCCCTGCTCGACTATCTGCAAGCCCTGCTCAAGGCCACCCGCTCGGGCGACTGGTTCAGCGAAGGCCTGAGCCCGCGCGCCGGCCTGGGCGTGCTGCGTGCGGCGCGTGCACGGGCCCTGCTGGAGGGGCGCGATTTCGTCTCGCCCGACGACATCCAGGCCATCCTGCCCCAGACCATTGCCCACCGCCTGCGGCCCAAGGCCGGCGCCGGGCGAGGGCCGCGTGAGCAGGTGCGGGCCATGATCGAAGCCATCGCCCTGCCCTGAGTGGCCGAGATGGTCTGGAACCCTGTGCAGCTCCTGCGCCGCCGCGTGCAGGCTTGGTGGCTGGCCCGCCACCGGCGCAGCGACAGCCTGGTGCTGAGCCAGCGCAACCTCTACATCTTGCCCAGCCGGCCGGGTCTGTTCTTTTGCGCCACCTTGCTGGTGCTGCTCTTGGCCTCGATCAATGAGCAGCTCAGCCTGGGCTATCTGCTGACCTTTCTGCTCGGCGGCGCCGGCCTGGCCTCCATGCACAGCACGCACAGCAATCTGCAGGGCCTGAGCCTGGACTTGAAACCGCCCGCGTCGGTGTTCGCCGGCGACGATGTGCAACTGGACCTGCGCCTGCACAACGACGGTGCGGCCCGCTACGGTGTCGGCCTTCAAGTCAAGGAATCGATGCCCGGTGGAGACCTTGACCGCGTCGCCTGGACCGATGTCCCGGCCGGTGGTCACGCGCCTCTGCAACTGCGCTTTGCCAGCGCGCAGCGCGGCCTGCATGAATTGCCGGAGCTGCAGGTTCTGAGCCGCTTTCCGCTCGGGCTGTTTCGGGCCTGGAGCGTCTGGCGGCCGGCGGCCCAGGTCTGGGTCTACCCGCGGCCCGAAGTGAACCCACCGCCCTTTCCGGTCCACGCCGGCGCGGGCGAAGGCCAGGCCCAGCCCAGCCGCTTGCGCCAGGCCGGGCTGGAGCTGGACGGCGTGCGCGCTTACCAGCGCGGCGACTCCATGCGCCAAGTGCTCTGGAAGAAGGCCGCGCTGAGCCTGGACAGCGGTGTGCAGGGCGCGCCGCTCTGGGTGCGCGACAGCCAGGCCCAGGCCGCACAGGAGCTGTGGCTGGACTGGCAGGACACCGCCGGCCAGGCCGACACAGAGCGGCGCCTCTCGCGCCTGTGCGCCTGGATGCTGGCAGCCGAAGCCTTGCAGCGCCCCTACGGCCTGCGCTTGGACGGCGAGGAATGGCCGCCGGAGCTCGGCCCCAGCCACCAAGAGCTCTGCCTGCAGGCCCTGGCTCGCCATGGCTTGCCAACGGCACGCCAAGCCGCGGACCGCAGCCCATGAACAGCAAGGCCCTCCGCCGCAGCGGCCAGCCCTTGGCACGCGACACCCGGGACACCTGGTTCCTGCTGGCCATCATTGCCGCCGTGGTGCTGCCGCATCTCGACCATCTGCCGCCTTGGGCCAGTGCCATCACCGGCCTGGTGCTGGGCTGGCGTGGCTGGCTGGCCTGGCGGGGTCAGGCCTTGCCTGGACGCTGGGCGCTGGTCGGCGTGCTGCTGATCACGGCCGCGCTGACCTGGCTGAGCCACCGCACCCTGCTGGGCCGCGAGGCCGGCATCACCATGCTGGTGATGCTGATGGCGCTCAAGACCCTGGAGCTGCGCGCGCGGCGCGACGCTTTCGTCGTGTTCTTCCTCGGCTTCTTCCTGGTGCTGACGAATTTCTTCTACTCCCAGTCGCTGCTGACGGCGCTGTGGATGCTGGCCAGCGTCTGGGCTCTGCTCAGTGCCCTGGTGCTGGCGCAGATGCCGGTGGGCCAACCGAGCCTGCGCCTGGCTGCGACACAGGCCGCCCGCACCACGGCCTGGGGCTTGCCGGTGATGGTGCTGCTGTTCCTGCTGTTCCCGCGCATCGCGCCGCTCTGGGGCCTGCCCTCGGACGCTGTGGGCCGCACCGGCTTGTCCAACAGCATGGACTTCGGCGCCATGGCCGAGATCGCCAACGACGACACCATCGCCATGCGCCTGCGCTTTGAAGGCCCGGTGCCGCCGCCCGAAGCGCGCTACTTTCGCGGCCCGGTGCTGGGCCAGTTCAATGGCCGCACTTGGCGGCCCGCCGTCATGAACTTCCCCGGCCGCAGCGATGCCTTGCAGGTCAGCGGCCCGGCGCTTCGCTACGAGCTGACCCTGGAGCCGCAGCGCATCAGCGTGCTGCCCTTGCTGGAGATGAGCGGCGAGCAGGCCGGCACCATGCGCCAAGTCGAGAGCCTGCGCCTGAGCCGAGCGGGCGAACTGCAGTGGCAGGCTGGCCGCCCCATCACCGAACGCCTGCGCCTGGACGCCAGCGCCTACCTCAGCTACCGCCATGGGCCGCAGCAGAACAGCCTGGTGCTGCAGAACTACCTGGACCTGCCACCGGGCCTGAACCCGCGCAGCCTGCAATGGGCCGCCGACCTGCGCCGCCAAAACCGCTTTGCCAGTCTTGAAGAAGCGCAGCTGACGCCGCTGCTGGTGGAGGCCGTGCTCCAGCACATCCGCACCGCCGACTTCAGCTACACACTGGCGCCGGGCCGTTATGGCGAAAGTACCCCGCACCTGATCGATGAGTTCTGGCTCGACCGGCGCCTGGGTTTTTGTGAGCACTTCTCGGCGGCCATGGTGGTGGTCTTGCGTGCCATGGGCGTGCCGGCACGCATCGTCACCGGCTTCCAGGGCATGGACAACCTACCGCAAGACGGCTACTGGATCGTGCGCAACAGCAATGCCCATGCCTGGGTCGAGTACTGGCTGCCAGGCCGCGGCTGGCTGCGCGCCGACCCGACCGCCGCGGTGGCGCCCGAACGCGTCATGCGGGGCCAGGCCTTGCGCCCAGCACCCGGCGTGCTGGCCGGTGTTTTGGGCCAGATCAACCCGACGCTGTGGTTGAACCTGCGGCGCAGCTGGGAGGCGCTCAACAACCGCTGGCAGCAGCAGGTGCTGAACTACTCGCGCCAGAACCAATTCGATCTGCTCAAGCAATTGGGCGTCAGCCAGCCCGACTGGACCGCCCTGGGCCAGCTCAGCGCCGCCGTGATCGCCAGCCTGGGGCTGTTCGGCGCCGCCTGGAGCCTGTGGCAGCGCCACCGTCCGCAGGACGCCTGGAGCCGCCAGCGGGGCCAGGTCTTGCGCGAGCTGCAGACCTTGGGCCTGCGCGAGGCTGCGCCGCACCAGAGCCCGGGCGCCTGGGCACAGCTGCTGCAGGAGCGTTTCGGCGAGGCGGCCGAGCCCGCGGCACGCTTGCTTCGCGAACAAGAAGCGGCCCGCTACGGCAGGAGCGCCAGCGCCCAGGCACCGGGCTGGCGCGAGCGTCGGCGTTGGCTGGCAGCCTTCCGCGCAGCCTGCCGGCCTTGCCGCAGCTGAAGCCCCCCGCCGAACCCGGCGATCAAGCCGGGTATGCTGAGCTCATTGCTGCCCAGGGTGAGCTGCCCGTTTTCTGTTGTCTGACCGATCTGATTTTTGATGCGACTGCCTTTTCTCTCGCTTTTCTCGCCGCCTGCCCTGAATTCAAGGCCGTGCGCTCCCAAGGCAGCACGGCTGCCGGGTTTGTTCTCCTTAGTGATGCTCAGCGCGGCGCTTCTGATGATGAGCGCGCCCATGCCGGCCTGGGCCGCGCCTTCCCAGCTTGACACCAAGCATCCGCAAGCAAAAAAGAAGAAGGCTCAGGCCAAAGCGGCTGCCAAACCCGTCGCCAAGCCCAAAGCCAAGACGGCCGCGCTCAAAGCCTTCGGCACCCGGCCCGATCTGCTGGCCTTTGCCGCCGGCCTGGCCAGCGAGCAAGGCTGGGACGAAGCCAGCCTGCAACAAGTTCAAACCCAGCTGACGCAAGCCCATATCCATCCGAGCGTGCAGCGCCTGATCATGCCGCCGCCGGCCGGCACCGCCAAGGACTGGGCCGCCTACCGCGCCCGCTTTGTCGAACCGCGCCGCCTGCAGGCCGGCTTGCAGTTCTGGGAACAGAACGCCGCCAGCCTGGCACGGGCCGAGAACGAGTACGGCGTGCCGGCCGAGTTGATCGCCGGCCTGATCGGCGTTGAGACCTTTTACGGCCAGATCACCGGCGGCTTTTCGGTGCTGGATGCCCTGGCCACCCTGGCCTTCGAGTTCCCCAGTGGGCGCAGCGACCGTAGCGCCTTCTTCCGCAGCGAGCTGGCCGAGTTCCTCAAGCTTTGCCGCCGCGAAGGTTTCAATCCCGCCGAGGTGAAAGGTTCTTACGCCGGAGCGATGGGCTGGCCCCAGTTCATGCCCGGCAGCTGGAACCGCTATGCCGTGGACTTTGACGGTGATGGCCACATCGACCTGATCAAGAGCCAGGCCGACGCCATCGGCAGCGTCGCCCATTACCTGGCCCGCCACGGCTGGCAGCGCGGCCTGCCCACCCACTACAGCCTGGCCATGCCGGTGGACACCAGCGCCCGCGCCCGCCTGCTGGGGCCCGACATCAAACCGACCTTCACCGCGCAAGATCTGCAGGCCGCCGGCGCCCAGCTCAGCGAAGCGGCGCTGGAACACCCGCCCAAGCAGCTGCTCGCCGTGGTGGAGCTGCAAAATGGCGAAGCCGCGCCCAGCTACTGGATCGGAACGGAGAACTTCTATGTGCTGACCCGCTACAACTGGTCCAGCTACTACGCTTTCGCGGTGATCGAGATGGGTCGCTCGCTGGCCAGCATGCGGGCGGCGGGACGCTGATAAGCCTGAAAGCCAGCGGAGAGGATGAATATGAACTTGAAGCGAATTGCTTGTGGAATCGCCGCCTCATGCCTGCTCTCGGTGCAGGCCTATCAGCCGGTCGAGTCGGGTGTATTGCCTTTGCAGGAGCGCCTGAGCGTGATGGCGCAAGACCAGAAGCGCCTGGACGAACAACTGAGCCGCGAGGACAGCAGCGCCGAAGCTCGCGCCCTGGCCTGGCGACGGAGCAAGGCCCTGGCCGCCGAGCGGGAGCAGCTCGAGCGTGACATCGCGCAAGCGAAGTCCTGGGCGCAATCGCCGCTGCTGATGCACGCGGCACCGGTCCGGGTCGAACTGAGCAGCGCCGCGCACGAAGGCTCGAAGCCATGAGCGGCAACACCAACAAGTACAGCAGCGCTGGCCACGCCAGCGCGCGGCAGTTTCTGCAGACCGTCTTGCAGCGCTATGCCAGCCTGAGTGAATACGCGGACCGCGGCCAAGTCCAGATCTGGCTGGGTCGCCTGCCCTATGCCATCGAGTTCCGCACGGCACACAACTCGGCAGGTGATTTCCGCTTCGACTTTGATTGCCCACACCCCTATCCGCCGCTGCGCGACCGCATCAGCCACTACAGCTTGGGCTGGGTCGCAGGCGAGGCTTACCTGCGCGTGGACTACCCGAAGGCCGAACAGCCGTTGACGCGCCGTTTCGAGAACCGCGAACTGGCGCTTGCAAGTGCCACTGGCATTTCCCACGGGGCCGCGCACACCATCGCCTCCCTGCTGTTCCCGGGCGGCGGCGGCCGCTCCTTGCTGGAGCTGAAACGCCTGCGCTTTCGCGGCCTCAAGCCAGTGGACGGGGTGGCCTGCTATCGCCTCACCGGGCATTGGGACCGGGCACGGGTCACCCTGTTGATCGGCATGCACGACCTCCTCCTGCGCGAATGCACGGAACACCGCTGGCGCAGCGTGGAGCGGCGCCGGCCGTGCGAACTGAGCGCGGTGGCGGGCCCGGAGACTTTTACACGGCCTCCGGCTTCTGCAGAGGCCTGAACCCAAGCCAGTTTCAGCCCATGAACACCAACACCACAGATGAGTACACCGTCCAGCTGGGCACGCCCAGCATCGACACCTACCGCCACCTGCGCAGCGCCTGCGGCCTGAGCGCCAAGACCGAAGACGCCGCCCGCCGTGGCCTGGCCGGCACCTTGTTTGCCGTGCAGATTCAGCACCAGGGCGAAACCGTGGCCATGGGCCGCTTGATCGGTGACGGCGGCTGCTTCTACCAGGTGACCGATATCACCGTCCTGCCTGCCCACCAGGGCCGTGGCCTGGGCAAGCGGGTGATGGGCGAGATCATGAAGCACATCCAGACTGAGCTGCCCGAGTCGGCGTACGTCAGCCTGATCGCCGACGGCCAGGCCCATGAGCTCTATGCTCAATTTGGTTTCCAGCTGACCGCGCCGCGTTCGGTGGGCATGGCCATTCGGGTGGGGCCACGCAAGTCGCCCGCCTGAGGCGAGCTCGGCGTCTCATTCCATCACCTGAAGGATTCTCATGTCGTCTGAACTCGCTTTCGGTGCCGTCGTGTTCGCCAAGGATGTGCCCACACTGTCCCGGTTCTACGAGGCTGTGCTCGGTCTGGAGCGTCTGCACAGCGCCGACGATCACTGCGTGCTGCGCGCCGCCTCAGGCATGGAACTGGTCGTGCACGGCATCCCGCGCGCCATCGCCGACACCTTCAGCATCAGCACGCCGCCCGAGCGCCGGGAGGACTGCGCCCTCAAGCTCTTCTTCCCGGTGCCTAGCCTGGCCTTAGCCCGCGCCCGCGCTCGCGCGCTGGGCGGCGATCTGCAAGGCCCGGAGCAGGAGTGGGAGATGCGCGGATTCCGGGCCTGCGACGGACACGATCCGGAAGGCAATGTTCTGCAACTGCGGGAAGCTGGCCTGCCAGCCTGATCCGTTGAGCTTTGCAGCCCGCTGAGGTGCTGCCCTACTTGTGCGCAGCAGGGTCTCTGGGTGACCATCCTGGTCTCTTGCCCCTTGAGTTCGCAAGCTGCCAGCTTCGGGGCCGCGCAACTATCGCGGCCAGTTAGGCTGGGCCTGCAAGAAAAGCCGGGCCCCAGGCCTTCATCCACGACCTTCAACGATACGGGAGCGCAAACACATGAACACACGCACCTCCGCCTGCCGGGGCCTGGTCCTGGCCGCGCTGCTGCAGCTCGCAGGCTTGAGCCCCACGCTGGCGGCCGACTTGCCCAAAAAACAGATGAGTTTGATGGAAGACGAAACCGGCACCCGTTTCAAACAGGTCTGGGCCACGTCCAAGGTGATTCCATTGAATCGCCGTTACGCCGAATTGGACGAGACCGAGAAGACTGCCCTGCGATCCATGTATGAGGACATGAAGCCAGGGGATGAGCCGCCTTTCCCAGCCGATGGCCTGCTGCCGGTGTACAACACCATCAAAAAAGGCATGGAGGCTTACAGTGCTCGCGGCGAACTGGACCTGCTGGTTGATGTCGACAGCCAAGGCCGCGCCACGCATGTGTCGGCACACGGCAAGGTCGACCCCGACATGGCCAAGTTCGCAGCGCGCGTGCTGATGGCCACAAGCTTCAAACCCGCCGTCTGCAGCGGCCAGCCCTGCAAGATGCAGTATCTGTTCCAAATCAGCTTCGCCATGCGCTGAGGCAAGCACATGAAGAGCACGCCATGAACAAGCCCCGCTGGCGCGCCGCTTGCTACTGCGGTGCGGCCTCGCTCCTCTGCAGCGCCGCACCGCGCGGCTTCATGCACTGCCACTGCGGCCAGTGCCGGCGGCTCAGCGGCGCGGCGTTCAGTTCCTGGCTGAGTTTGCCTGCGGAGGATGTACAGATCGCGGGCCAGGCCGCTCTGCGCGAGTACAGGCCCACGGCGAATGGCCAGCGCTTTTTCTGCGCTCAGTGCGGCAGCCACCTCTACACCGTGGATGCCCGCCTGCCCGAAATCATCGGTGTGCCCGCCGGTGCCGTGCTCGCAACCGAGGCCGGTGGCCCGGCTATCGAGGATTGGCCGACGGCCAGCGGGCATTACTTCTGCAGCGATGGCGCGCCCTGGGTGGCCTTCGCGAGCGATGGCCTGCCGCGTTTCGGTGGGCCTGAGGGCATGACTGCGCTGGACGCATGAGCAAGGCCGTGAGGCACACTGCGGCCTGCGCGGAGCTCCGGCCCGCCTTTGAACTTCCCTGATATCCCAGACGATCCACGTTCGCCAATGAAACCTGCTGCACCGCGGTCGTCCCGCCGCCAATCGCTACGCCAAGGTCTGCATCTGCTCCTGTGCACGGGCGCACTGGCCCTGGCCGCCTGGAGCCCGCTGGCGCAGGCGCAGCGCGTGGCCCTGCCGGTGGACGAACCCGAGCTGGTGAAGCGCTACCCTCATGACCCGACGGCCTTCACCCAGGGCCTGCTGTTCCGCGACGGACAGTTGTTCGAAAGCACCGGCCTGAACGGCCGCTCCAGCATTCGCCGTGTGCGTCTGGAAGACGGCCAGGTGCAACAGAAACGCGACATCGCACAAGAACACTTCGCCGAAGGTCTGACGGCCTGGAAGGACGAGCTCTACCTGCTGACCTGGACCACCCACAAGGTCTTTGTCTTCGACCTCAAGACTTTCGAGCCCAAGCGCGAGTACAAGCTGCCCGGCGAAGGCTGGGGCCTGACCCATGATGGCCAGCAGCTCTACCTCAGCGACGGCAGCGCCGAGCTGCGCGTGCTCGACCCCAAGACCTTCCGCGAGCTGCGCCGCATCTCCGTTCGCGCCTTGGGCCAACCGGTCGATCAGCTGAACGAGCTGGAATGGGTGGACGGCGAGATCTACGCCAACATCTGGCAAGCCGACATCATTGCCCGCATCGACCCGGCCAGCGGCCAGGTGCGTGGCTGGATCGACCTGCGCGGCCTGCGCAGCCAGTTGCCAGCCCCAGCCCAGTTCGGCCCACGCAAGCCTCGGCCGGAGGAGGCGCCCGAGGTGCTCAATGGCATCGCTTGGGACGCAGCCGGCAAACGCCTGTTCGTGACCGGCAAGCTCTGGCCGACGCTGTTCGAGATCAAGCTGAAGCGCCGGGGCTGATGGGCCCCGGCCGCCCTCACCAAGCCGTGGGCGGATCGTCCGGCTCGGAGACAGAGGTGGCGCCCGCCGGTCCGGGCGCCGGCGGCCCAGGCAGAGCAGGCTGAGTCTGCGGCCGGCGATGCCAGTAGCGCCGGTCCAAGAGGCGCTGGCAGCTGGGTTCCCCCTTTTCGCTGCGCCAGCGCCAGGCGCCGCAGTCCGGGCTGTTGAAGACCTCGATGCCGGCTACCTGGTAGCGCGCCAGGACCGGCAAGGCCGGGTGACCGAAGCGGTTGCGGTAGCCCGACTGGACCACCGCCCAGCGCGGCGCCACGGCGGCCAGCAACTCGGGCGTGGACGAGGTCTTGCTGCCGTGGTGCGGCACCAGCAGCAGCTCGGCTCGCAGCTCTCCTGGCCGATGGCGGCTCAGCAGTTCCGCCTCTTGTAACGCCTCCAGATCGCCCACCAAGAGCGCGGTCTGGCGCCCTGAGGCATTGCGCACACGCAGCACGCAAGACAGCTCATTGCTTTTGAGCTGCTGCAGGCGGACCTGCTCAGTGCTCGGGTGCAGCAGCTCGAACTGCACGCCGTCCCAGACCCAGCGCTGGCCAGCGTCGCAGGGCAGCGTGCTCGGAAACAAACGGTGCAAGGGATGGCTGAGCTCCAACGAGCTGCGCAAACCCTGCACCGGCAGGCCGGCCGCCACCGAGGCGGCACCGCCGACATGGTCGCTGTCGCGATGGCTGAGCATCAATTGATCCAGTTGACGCACACCGAGCGCGCGCAGCAGCGGCAGCAGCACGCGCTGGCCGGCGTCCACCCCGGGCGCGTACTGCGGGCCGGCGTCATAGAGCAAGGCGTGATGCGCGGTGCGCAGCAACACGGCCGTGCCCTGTCCCACATCAGCGGCCAAGAATTCAAACTCGCCCTCGCTTGGGCGATCCGGCGACGGCCACAGCAAGGGCACCGCCAGCGCCAAGCCCAAAGCACGCAGTCGCCACGGCAGGGGCAGCACCAGCAAGACGCCGCCCGCCAAACCCGCAGCCTGGGCCCACAGCGGCGCCACCGGCACGGTCCAGACCGCCAACGGCCAGCTCACCAGCCAGCGCAGCAAAGCCATCATCAGCTCCACACACCAGGCACCCCAGATCCACAGCCCGGGCAGGATGGCGCCGCCGAGCGCCAAGGGCGTGATCACCAGACTGACCCAGGGGATGGCCAAGAGATTGGCCAGCACGCCGACCACAGACAGCTGCTGAAAGAACAGCAGGCTCAGCGGTGCCAGGCCCAGCGTGGCCACCGCCTGGTTGCGCAAGCCGGCCAAGAGCTGCGCGCGCCAGCCGCGCGCGGGTTCCCCATCACCAGCCGCCATCAAAAGGCCCACGGCGCAAAAAGACAGCCAGAAGCCCGCCTGGCAAACGGCCCAGGGGTCGACCACGGTGACCACCAAGGCCGAGAGCAGCAAAGCCAGCGGCCAAGGCCAACGCAAGCCCAGGCCGCGCAACAGGGCCAGGCTGGCCAGCATCCAGACGGTGCGCTGCGCTGGCACGCCCCAGCCCGAAAACAAGGCATAGGCCAGAGCCGCCGCCACGCCGCCCCAGCGCGCCACGGCGGGCGCCGGGCAGATTAGGCAGAGGCGCGCACTGCCGCGCCAGGCCCAGCCGAGCAGGCCCTGGGCAGCCCAGGCGAACATGGTCACATGCAAGCCGCTGACGCTGAGCAAATGGCTCAGGCCGGTGTCGCGAAACAAGGCCCAGTCGGCACGGCTGATGGCTGCCTGGTCGCCCAGGCTGAGTGCCGCCAGCACGCCGGCCGCGCTGGGCTCGCTGACGCGGCGTTGCAAGGCCTCGCGCAGACGCTGCCGTGCCGCGTCGATGCTGGCGATGGGCGCTTCCGCCAAGCGCCGCTGCGCCCCGCCCGGCCGCAGCACACCGCTGGCGCGCAGGCCTTGTTCGAACAACCAGAGCTCGTAGTCAAAGCCATGCGGGTTCATCAGCCCTTGTGGCCGCTTGAGCCGCACGAGCAACTGCCAGCGCTCTCCTGCTCGCAGGGGCGGGGGCGCGGCATCGGCATGCTCGGCATAGGCGCTCAGCAGCAAGCGCGACGGCAAGGTCAGCGGCGGGTCGCTGGACAGAGGCCCGGCATGGGCGGCCTCCAGCTCAAACTCAAAGCGCCAGCCGGGCGCGCCGGCCTGGCCCAGGGTGGCGGCCGGCAGCGAATCGACGCGGCCGATCAGGAGCAGGTCACGCCCTTCCCAGGCTTCGGGCAGGCGCTCGGCCAGGCGCAGTTCCGCGCGCCAGCTGGCATAGCTGAAAGCCAGCAGCAGGCCCGCCAGGGCGGCCCACAGCAGCGCTGCGCGGCGCCGGCCCCAGCAGCGGCCCACCATGACGCAGCAGCCCAGACCGGCCAGCAGGCTGGCGGCGAACTCGGCTTCACCAGGCAGTTCGCGCTGGGTCTGCAGCAGCACCAGCCCGCCCAGCCAGGCCAGGACCGGCAAGGCCAAGAGCACCGGCCAGAGGACAGCTCTGGCAGGACCAGGGGATTCATCGAGTGCGGGAGAGCGCATCACGAACTCAGGCTCCGGCAGACGCGCGCTACGGGCTTCGCCCGACCCAGACGAAGAGGGGCGGCAGGCCGCTCGGTGTAGGATGCGCGCCACCCGATCGTAGCCAGGGCGGCGCCGCTTTCACAGCCGCCCGCCCGCGGCGCGATCCTCCGAATTCAGCATGCAAGAAAGCGGCCTCGCCATGAGCAACAGCACTTCCAACGTCTACACCACGCTCGAAACCCTGGGCATCAGCCTGCCGCCGCTGGCCGTGCCGGCCGCGGCATACGTGCCCTTCGTGCGCACCGGCAATCTGGTTTTCATCTCCGGCCATATCGCCAAGAAGGACGGCAAGGTTTGGGTCGGCCAGCTGGGCCGCGACACCGACACCGCCACCGGCCAGGCCGCCGCGCGCGCCATCGCCATCGATCTGATGGGCACCTTGCACGCTGCCGTGGGCGATCTGAACAAGATCAAGCGCATCGTCAAGCTGATGAGCCTGGTCAACAGCGCCCCCGATTTCACCGAACATCATCTGGTCACCAATGGCGCGTCCGAGCTGATCGGCCAGGTCTTCGGCGCCAAGGGCGCCCACGCCCGCAGCGCGTTTGGCGTGGCGCAGATCCCCATGGGTGCCTGCGTCGAGATCGAGATGATTGTGGAAGTGGAAGCCGACTGATGTTCCTCAAGGTCTCAAAGTTCCCCGATCAAGCGCTGGCCGCCATCGGCTTGGGCAGCCTGGCTGCCGTGGCCTTCGCCCTGATCGCCCAGCATGGCTTCGGGGTCAAGCCCTGCCCCTGGTGCGTGATGCAGCGTGGCATCTTTTTGTTGATCGCCGCCGTCGCCCTCTTGGGCTGGTTGTTCAAGCGCCAGCGGCCGCTCCGCACAGCCAGCCTGACGGCGCTGCTGCTCTTGGCCGTGGCCGGCTTGGCCTCGGCCTACTACCAGCATGAGGTGGCCGCGCTGATGGACACCTGCAAGCTGACCTTCGCCGAGACCGTGCTGGAGGCGCTGGATCTGGAGATGCGCTGGCCCTTCGTCTTCATGGTCACCGCCACCTGCAAGGAGGCTGCGGCCTACCGGCTGCTGGGCCTGCCTTACGAGATCTGGAGCGGCCTGTCCTTCCTGCTGATAGCCGGCCTGAGCCTGCTGGCGCTCAACAAGAAACGCTGATCCCGATCAAGGCCAATGCGCCCGGCCGGCCTTAGGCTGGGCGCCCATGTCGATCCAGCCTTCTCCTTCATCCCCTCCAAGGGCCCCAGCCGCTGAAACCGAGCGCGTGCTCATCGTCGGCGGCGGACCCGCCGGCCTGAGCCTGGCCTGCGCCCTGGCCGATACCGGCATCAGCACTTGCGTGCTGGAAGCCGCGCCGCTCAGCGCCCTGCAAGATCCGGCCGAAGACGGCCGCGAAATCGCCCTCACCCACCCCGGTCGCGCCGTTCTGGAAGCGCTGGGCCAATGGGCCTTGCTGCCGCCGGAGGAAATCGCACCCTTGCGCCGCGCCCATGTCTTCGACGGCGAGGCGCCCGAGCACCTGGGTTTTGGCACGGCCGATGGCCAAGGCGAACTGGGCTATCTGGTCGCCAACCACTGGCTGCGCCGCATCGCCTACCGGGCGGTGAAGCAGCGCGCAGACCGCATCGAGCTGCGCACCGATTGCCGTGTCAGTGGACTGAATCTGAACGCCACACCGGAGCTGACCGAAGTGCGCTTGAGCACGGGTGAAAGCCTGCGCGCGCCGCTGGTGATCGCCGCCGACAGCCGCTTTTCCGCGCTGCGGCGCATGGCCGGTATCGGTGCGCAGATGCGCGACTTCGGCCGCAGCGTCATCGTTTGCCGCTTGGCCCACAGCGCGCCGAACGAGGGCATCGCGCTGGAGTGTTTTCACTATGGCCACACCCTGGCCCTGCTGCCACTGAACGGTGGCTGCAGCTCCCTGGTCTTGACCGTCAGCGCCGACCGCGCGGCCGAGATGCAGACCTGGGATGAGGCCCGCTTCCGCGCCTGGGTGCAAGACCAGCTGCAAGGCCGCCTGGGCGAGATCCGCCTGGCCAGCACCCGCCACCTCTACCCCCTGGTCGCCTGCTATGCCCACCGTTTCGCCACCCGGCGCTTGGCCCTGGTCGGCGACGCCGCCGTGGGCATGCACCCGGTCACGGCACATGGCTACAACTTCGGGCTCTACGGGGTGCAGAACTTGGCCGGCCTGCTGGGACCTGCCCGGGTACGCGGCCAGGATCTCGGCGATGCCGCGCTGCTGCAGCGTTATGCCGACAGCCACCGCCGCCGCACCTGGGCGATTTACCAAGGCACCAATGCGGTAGTGAATCTGTTCACCGACGAGCGTACACCGGCCCGTCTTCTGCGCAAGGGCGTGCTGCAGATCGCCCGCCGCCTGCCGCCGCTGCAGGCGGCCATCAGCGCCCAGCTGACCGGCCGCAAGCCGCGGCTGCCATTACCGCTGCTGCGCGGCTTGCAGGCGCTGCGCGCGATCCGGAGCTAGGCAGCGGACTTCATCAACGATCGTCGCCGTGGCCACGGTGGCGGCCACGATCATGATGGTGGTCGTGGTCGCGGCCATGACGGCTCGAGTGCCAGCCCTCATCATCGCCACGGCGCGGGCCGTAAGCCTCGCGATACCAGCCCTCCTGAACGAAGTACACCGGCCGGCCGCAGGCGCCGTAATCGCCGCAGTGGCGCGCCCAGCGGCGGGCATGGCCGGGCGGCACATAGAGATACCAGGGTTCGACCCGCAGACGCTCACGGTTGTGGTGCGGACGCCGCTGCACCCAGACCGGCTCCTTGTAGATCAAGCGCGGCGCCGGGCCGGCCGAACCCAAATCGATGCGTCCGTAAAAACCGGGCTGACCGACCGACACGGACACGCCGATGTCGGACGCTTGGGCGGCTTGCCCCAAGCCAGCCAGGCCCAAAGCCAAGCCAGCCACAACAGCTGAGGTGCGCGAGGTCCACATGATTCAAGCTCCGAGAGGATGGTGGCGATGCCATGCCCAACGCCGGAGTTCGCTCGACCGATGACGAGATCGCGCCTCAGGCTGTAAGCAAATGCGCGCCGCTCGCCTGAACACTCAGTCGCCGCGCACCGCGCCGTCGCGCCGCGGGTCGGCCCCGCCGAGCCAGCCCGTGGGACTGCGCTGAATGGCCTGGATGCCGCTGGTCAGCTCCGTCTCGACCAGGCGGTGGCCGCGCGCCTGCAGGTCCTCGCGCGTGGCCGCCGGGAAGCGCCCCTGCTCCAGAAACACAGGCCCACCGAAGTTGCCGAAGTTCGGCAGGTCCAGCGCCTGCTGAACATCCAACTGCCAGTCGGCCGTGGCGAGCAAGGTCTTGGCCACGAAGTGGATGATGGCCGGGCCACCCGGCGAGCCCAGGCTCATGTTCAAGCGGCGTCCGCTGGCGTCAAACACCAGGGTGGGCGCCATGCTGGAGCGTGGGCGCTTGCCCGGCTGCAGGCGGTTGGCCACCGGCCGGCCCTGCTCATCACGTGGCGCCAGGGCAAAGTCGGTCAGCTGGTTGTTGAGCATGAAGCCACCGGGAAGGCCGGTGCCGCCGTCGCTCATCAGGCGCGCGCCAAAGCCAGCCTCGATCGAGGTGGTCATGGCCACGGCACGGCCGGCCGCGTCGATGATACTGATGTGGCTGGTGCCATGCTCGGGCTGATCGGGCATGGGCGCCCAGCCCACGCGCACGGGCGCGGCTGGCTGGCCCGCGGCGGCGCTGGCCATGCTGCGCGGGCCGATCAGTGCCGCGCGCCCCTGCAGGTATTCAGGCGCCAGCAGGCTGCGCCAATCGCCGCTCGGTGCGGGCACGAAATCGGGGTCGGCAATGTACTGCGCACGGTCGGCAAAGGCCAACTTGCTGGCTTCGGCATAACGGTGCAGCCAGGCGGCACTGGGCACGCCTTCGCTGAAAGCCTGGGCCGGGGTCTGCGCCGGCATCATGCCCAGCATCTGCATCACGGTCAGGTGGCCGGAGGACGGTGGAGGGAAGCCGCAGACCTGCTGGCCGCGCCAGGGCGTGCACAGCACCTCGCGCTGGCGCGGCTGGTAGGCGGCCAGATCGGTCTCGCTGAGCAAGCCGGGGTTGCTGGCATGGCCGCGCACGCGGCGCACGATGTCCTGGGCGACAGCGCCTTTCAAAAAGGCATCGGCGCCGCCGGCCGCCACCTGGCGCAGCACCGCGGCCAGGGCCGGGTTGCGCAGCCGGGTGCCCTCGGGGAGGGCCTGGCCTTGTGCATCGAAAAAGTAGGCACCAGCCTGCGGGTCCTGGCGCAGCGCGGCATTGTTGGCCAGCTGTTTGTGGCTGCGCCCGCTCAAGGCATAGCCCTGCTCGCACAAGCGGATGGCCGGCGCAAACAGGCGCGCCCAGGGCAGCTTGCCGTGCTGCGCATGGGCTTGCTCCAGCATGCGCAGGAGGCCCGGCGTGCCGACCGAGCGGCCACCGACCACGGCCTGCAGATAGGGCATGGGCTTGCCGTCGGGCTTGAGGAAGAGGTTCTCGTCGGCCGCAGCCGGGGCGGTCTCGCGGCCATCAAAGGCCTGCACCTTGGCGCCATCCCAGTGCAGCAAGAAGGCCCCGCCGCCGATGCCACTGGACTGCGGCTCGACCAGGGTCAGCACCATTTGCACGGCGATCGCGGCATCGAGCGCGCTGCCGCCGGCCAGCAGGATCTCGCGCCCGGCATCCGAGGCCAGCGGGTGGGCCGCGGCCACAGCGAAATGGGCGCTGGCCTGGGCCTGCTTGGCTGTCCAGCCGCTGGCAGACTCGGGCTGAATCAGGTCCGCTGCACCCGACTTGGCGGCTTGGGGCGAAGAGTCCGGTGTGGAACAGGCGGCCAGCGCCAGCAAGGCCAAGGCGCTCAGGGACAGCGCCGGACTCAGGGTGCGAACAACAAAAGACATGGGGCAGCCGATCGGGGCAGAAGGGTGACGGGAATGACCCGTCGATCCTAGTCCAGCCGCCGCCCTGCCCTCACTGGAAGAATCCCAGGTCTTTCTGCGTGTAGTTGCTGATCTGCGGCATGACGCGACTCAGGTCCGTGGCCGGCACGCCCATCCAGCTGGCCAAGGTGGCGCCGAGCTGGTCGACCGAGCTGCTGGGCAGCAGCCGGCCCTGGCCGACATCGTCCGGCCCGTTGACCGCCACCACCGGGGCCTGGCCCCAGAAGCGCCCGCCCTGGACCGCGCCACCCAGCACGAAATGATGGCTGCCCCAGCCATGGTCGGAACCGTCGCCATTGCTGCTCAAGGTGCGACCAAAATCGCTGGCGGTGAAAGCAGTGACTTGGTTGGCCACGCCCAGCTCCACCGTGGCATCGTAAAAACTGCCCAGCGCCTCAGACACCTTGCGCAGCAGGCCCGGGTGTTGGTCGGGCAGGAAATCATGCAGATCGAAGCCGCCGATGGAAACGAAAAACACCTGCCGCTTGGCGCCCATGCTGCTGCGCGCGGCAATCATCTTGGCCACCATCTGCAGCTGGGTAGCCAGGCTGTTGGTCGTGTCAAACACCGTGCTCAGGGCCGGCAAGGTATTCAGCGCCGAAGCGACGATGGATTGAGCATTGACCGAGCGGCTGACCACGCGGTTCAGCTCCTGCTCCATCCAGTGGCTGCGCTCGGCCGTGATCAGGCTGCGCAGCGCATCGGCGCAGGCTTGTGAGCCGTACATCGGCCGGGTGACGCCGTTGATGGCAACCGCGCCGCTGGTGGACATCTGGTACTGCACCGCCTGCTGTCCGGCCATGAAGACCGCATTGCCCGAGACATTGATGCAGGTGAAGGTGGCATTGCCGTTGGCGCCGAGGAACTGGTCGCCCAGGCGACCGCCCCAGCCGGATATGGCGCCTTCGGGCGTGCTGGCCTGCCAGACGCTTTGCTGATCGTTGTGCGAGAACAGCTTGGGCGGCAAGGGCACGCTCTGCGCCTTGTACTGGGCCAGGGTGGTGGGCTGGACCAGGGTGCCGACATTGAGCAGCACGCCGAGCTTGCCGGCGTCGAAAATGGTCTTCAGCCGACCCATCTGCGGCGCCAGCGCCAGCTGGCGCGCACCGGGCAGGGCCACGCGCGGCGTCAGCGCCGTGGCGGCCAGCTGATCGCGCGGAATGGCCAGGGTCTGGCGTATGGTCTGGTAGGCGGCGTGATTGGGCGCGTCGTAGGGAATGACGGTGTTGCCATAGTCATTACCGCCGTACAGAAACACACAGACCAGAGCCTTGTAGTCGTTCGGCGCCGTCTGCGCCGCGGCTTCTCCGAGAGCGGCCAGATTGAGGGCCCAAGGCGCGGCCGCGCCGGCCACGCCGAGGGCGGAGGCGCGACGCAGGAACTCGCGGCGTTGCAGAGTCGGGAGGCGGTGAACCGATGTCATGGCGAGTCTCTTTCGCTTCACTTCTGGATCAGGTATTCGGGGCTGGCCATCACCAACAGAATGGCGGCCTGCACGCGGTTCAGCTTGCCCGCATCGCTGCTGGCATTGATGGTGGCCACAGCGGTGGCGATGGTGTTGACTGTGGTCGGGCTCACCCCACCGCCGGCCAACAACAGGGCGACGCGCTGCACCAAGGCCGGCGCATCGGCCGCCAGCGCCAGCTCGGCCGCGTAACTGGGCTTGACCTCGCCGGCGCCATTGGCGATCACGTTCTGCATGTAATTGAGGTAGCCGGCCACCGTGCTCTCGTTGCAGAGCTGGAACTCGGGCGCGGTGATCTGGGCCGCGCCCAGCTGCGAGTTGGGCGGCACATAGCCGGGCCGGAAGAAATTGAACACCGAAGGGCTGCGCAGCGGGCTCTGGCCCAGGCGGCTGGCCGGGTTGCTCAGATCACCAATATTCCAGAGCTCGGTGGGTGAATTCAGACCGAAGCTGCGGCCCCACTGGATGAAGCGCTGCACCGGCTCACGCAAGCGGCCGCTGGAGGGCGAGCTGCCGGGCGTGCGCGCCTCGCTGTCCAGCAGCACGGCGCGGATCACCGCCTTGAGATCGCCGCGCTGGCCCTGGCCGTTGTTGTTGAACACGGCCGCCACCCGCTGCACATAGGCCGGACTGGGGTTGGAAGCGACCAGGCGCTGGATCAGCTGGCGGCTGAAGAAGGGGCCGGCATTGGCATGGTTGGCCAGGGTGTCGAGCGCGATCTTGAGCGCTTCCGGCCCGGTGGCCGAGGCCGGCACATCGACCGTCAACACCTTTTTGGGCCCGACTGAAAAGCGCGTGGACAGATGCACCATGGGCTTTCGCATGAAGGCCGGGTCGGTGGCGCTGGCGCCATCAAACTCCCAGCCGGTCAGCACCCGCGCCAGTTCGCTGATCTGGGCCTGGGTGTAGCTGTCCTTGGGCTTTCCCGCGGCATCGAGCACCGGCGTTCCATCAGCCTTCAGCTCAACCAAGCCGATGGTGAAGAGCTGCATCAGCTCGCGCGCATAGTTCTCGTCCGGCAGACGGCCGCTGGTGCTGTCTTCCTTCTTGTTGCCTCGCATATTGAGGTAAGCGCCCATGGCATTGGACAGGCTGACGCCGTCCAGCAAGTCACGGAAGCTGCCAAAGGCGCGCTGCTCCAACATGTCCACATAGGCTGCCACAGCGAAACCGGGCCAGGTGATCGGCAGCCCGGCCATGGAGACCACGAAGATCTCGGACAGTGCCAGCACCACCTTCTGGCGCAGCGGGTCAGGCGAGCTCAGCAGCTTGCGCCAGAGCGTGTTGTCCACGCCGTTGAAGTTGTTCTTGTTGGCATCGACCGCATAGCCCTTGGCCACCATCCAGTCGAAATGGCCCTGGCTGCCGGGCGCCGCGAACTGCGCATCCAGCCAAGCGCTGTAGCCCTGGGCCTGAACCTTGGCCATCTCGGCCGTGCTGGCGGCAAAGCCGGCCTGGGCCAGGAAGCGCGCTGCCTCGGTTTCGGTCGGCAAGGCGGGAGGCGGAGCTGCGGGTGTCGGAGCTGGCGCCGGGCTGCCATCGCTGCCACCGCCACCGCCACAGGCAGCCAAAGGCATCGCAGCCAGTAAGCTGATTCGCGGCAAAGCTTGGGCCGGTGCCAGGTCGGTGGCAGGAGCTGATGCTGGCTCGCTTGGCGCTGGCGCATCCATTGCGAACACGGCTGGGGTCTCGTCTTCAATCATGGCGTCTCTCGGTACAAGCCGCCACTCTAGCCCGCGCCCGCACAAGGTCCGAGCCGCCACAAGGCCTGCTTTGCAAGCGAATGTTGCAGGCTCACGCAGCAAACGCCGCGACCATGAAAAAAGGCCGGTATGGACCGGCCTTGCCTATAAGGACTTGAAATGCCTGCTTGCGTGTCAGAGCAAAGGCACGCCGGTCTTGCTCTGCACTTCTTCGCGGCTCACGCCTTCGGCCAGCTCCACCAGCTTGAGGCCTTGCGGTGTCACGTCCATCACCGCCAGGTCGGTGATGATGCGGTTGACCACGCCCAGGCCAGTCAGTGGCAAGGTGCACTGGGGCAGGATCTTGAGGTCGGTGCTGCCGTCTTTCTTGCGCGCCACATGCTCCATCAGCACGATCACGCGCTTGACGCCGGCCACCAGGTCCATGGCGCCGCCCATGCCCTTGACCATCTTGCCCGGGATCATCCAGTTGGCCAGGTCGCCCTTCTCGCTGACCTGCATAGCGCCGAGGATGGACAGATTGATCTTGCCGCCGCGGATCATGGCGAAGCTCTCATGGCTGCCGAAGATGCTGGAGCCGGGGATGGTGGTGACGGTCTGCTTTCCGGCGTTGATCAGGTCGGCGTCGACCTCGCCCTCGGTCGGGAAAGGGCCGATTCCCAGCATGCCGTTCTCGCTCTGCAACCAGACCTCGATGTCCTTGGGCACGAAATTGGCCACCAGGGTGGGAATGCCGATACCGAGGTTGACGTAGAAACCGTCTTGCAGTTCCTGGGCCGCACGGGCCGCCATTTGATCTTGTGTCCAGGCCATGATCAGGCTTCCTTCACAGTCAGGGTACGTTTTTCAATGCGCTTTTCGGGCGTGGCATTGACCACGATGCGCTGGACATAGATGCCGGGCAGGTGCACGGCATCGGGGTCGATCTCGCCGACCTCGACCAGCTGCTCCACCTCGACCACAGTTACCTTGCCGGCCATGGCCACGGCCGGGTTGAAGTTGCGCGCCGTGCGGCGGAACACCAGATTGCCGCTCTTGTCGGCCTTCCAGGCCTTGACCAAGGCCACATCGGGCGTCAGCGCATGCTCCAGCACATAGGTCTGGCCGTCGAACTCGCGCAGCTCCTTGCCTTCGGCGACGATGGTGCCCACACCGGTGCGGGTGTAGAAGGCCGGGATGCCAGCGCCGCCGGCGCGCAGCTTCTCGGCCAGCGTGCCTTGCGGGGTGAACTCCAGCTGCAGCTCGCCGGCCAGATACTGACGCTCGAACTCCTTGTTCTCGCCCACATAGCTGGAGATCATCTTCTGGATCTGGCGGGTTTCCAGCAACTGGCCCAGGCCGAAACCGTCCACGCCGGCATTGTTGGAAATCACGGTCAGGTCCTTGACGCCGCTGTCGCGTAGCGCGGCAATCAAAGCCTCGGGAATGCCGCAGAGGCCGAAGCCGCCCACGGCCAGCAGCTGCCCGTCTCGGACCAAGCCGGACAGGGCCTCGGTCGCGTTCGCAAAAACCTTGTTCATCGATGCTTCTCCATCCATCAATCAATCAAACAAACGATCCACCGGAAGGCGCAGAGCGTACTACCTAAGAGATTAGGTAGGCATTACGTAGAATCGCCTAACACTCGACGGTCGGAATGCGCACGCGCGCTCACTCCAGGAGAACCGCATGAAGGGATGGCAAACGCCTTGGCTCGCGTGGCTGTTGTACGGCCTCTGCGGCAGCGCGCTCGCGGACGGCGTGCAGCTGGAGGGCTTCGGCACCTTGTCGGCCTACCGCAATGACGATGCGGTCGCTGCAGCCCGCCCCGGCGAACGCGTGAAGCAGGCATCTCAGGCTGGCCACTGGCGTGCCGACGGCGACACCGTCCTGGGCCTGCAGCTGCGCTGGCAGAGCAGCGACACCTTGGAATGGGTCTGGCAGGTGCAAGCCCGGGATGAGTTGTCCCGCGGCTACCGACCGAACACCGAGTGGGCCTATCTGGGTTGGCAGCTCGACCCCGAATGGACTCTGCGTATCGGGCGCCAGCCGCTGCCGATCTTTCTGAGCTCCGAGAGCACGCGCGTGGGCTTTGCCCACACCTCCATCCGGCCCATGTCGGCGGTTTACGGCCTGAACAGCAGCGAGCCGGTCGACGGCATCAATGCCAGCTGGACCGGTACGGCACTGGGCGGCAACCTCAGCTGGGATCTGGGCGCCGGCCGCAACAGCCTCACCGTGCCGACCGGACGCGTGGACACCCATGCGCTGCTGGCCAGTGCCTTGCGATGGCAGCGCGAAGGCCTGTCCTTGCGTCTGGGCGTGGCTGCGTTTCGCTTTGATTTGATCTCCCCAAGCTTGGAGACGCAATTGCAGGCGCTGACGGACTCGCAACAAGTTTGCGCCAATTGCAGCGAGCTCTTGCCGCAACGCGCGCGCACCTCAGGCGTGGAGGGCCGCTTATTCAACCTCGCCCTGGTCTGGGAGCATGAAGACTGGACGCTGACGGCCGAAGCCATGCGACGGAGCGGCAATTCGGTTTTCAGCCCCGGGGTGCATGCCTGGTACGCCTTGCTATCGCGTCGCTATGGTCGGTGGACACCTTATGTCGCGATCGGTCAATCCGCTTACACCGAGTCGCCGCTGGGCTTGCTAGCAGCAGCGGGCAGCCCCGAATCCAGCGCGCAAAGACTGGCGGACCTGGACCGCAGCCTGCAACGCCCCTGGGACCGCCGCATCGAGCTGCTGGGCCTGCGCTGGGATTGTTTCGAGAAACTGGCCCTCAAGCTGCAGGTCGAACGCTGGACCGCTACCCGCGACCGCAGCAGCCCGCGCGACGGCGAAATCCGCCTCCTGCCGAACAGCGCGCCCTGGGATGGGCGTTTGAACATGCTGACGGTCAGCGCGGATTTTGTGTTCTGAACACGGAGTGGACATGCCCAGCTGCCTCGCTCAAGGAATGGACCCGGCCCTCGGTCGCAGCACCGCCTCGGGGTGGCTGACTCTGACATCGGCCCTGCTTTTGTGCCTTGCGATTCCCGACCAAGCTTGGTGCGCGGAGGACGTCCCGGCCTTGCGCGTCGCGGTCTCGAGAGCGATCAGCCCGCCCTTCGTCGTGTGGCGAGAGCAGCAAGCGAGTGCCGGCATTGATGTGGAAATTGCGCAAGAGCTGGCGGCCGGGCTCAAAACCCGCGTCGAGTGGGTGGCCTTGCCCAGGCTGCGGATTGAGGGAGCCTTGCTCAGTGGTGAAGCCGATATCGCCTGCAATCTGAGCCCCCTGCAAACTCTGCGCCCCGACAGCTTGCCCCAAAGCTCGCCCCTGTTCGACCTGCAAGACATGCTCAGCGCTCACCCGGATGCGACGGGCGTGGACGCCCTAGAGCAGCTGCCCAATGGCGCTGTGATCGGCACCTTGCAGGGGCAGGCCTACCCGCAGCTCGATGCGCTGTTCCTGCAAGGGCGTGTCAAGCGAGACGATGCGCTCGACGAAGAGCGCATGCTGCGCAAGCTGGCGAAGGACCGCCATCCCTACGGCATCAGCAGTCGCCAGACCTTGAGCTGGTTCAGCAACACGGGTGGCGAGGAGCGGCTGGCGTCCTGGCGCTTGCTGCTGGGTTCGCGCCCCTACCGGTGTACCGTGTCGCCACGGGGGCGATTTGAGGTCAAGCAGTTGCTGGCCGGCCTCGAACAACTGCTCAGCAGCGGCCGTATCGACCAAATCGTAGCCGCCCGAACCGCTCCGGCGCTGGCTGTGGTGGTGTCAGTGCGCAGCCCGGTGCGCGATGTCAGTCGCAGCGCCTTGATCGAGCTGTTCATGGGGAAACGCCAGAACCTGTTGGACGAGGTTCCAACTCTCCCCGTGATGAGCGCCGGGCCTGAGCGCCAGCAGTTCTTTGCGGCCATCCTGAAGCGCGAACCGGCCCAGTACCGCGCGTCCTGGGCCACGCAACAGTTCGGTGGGCGGAGACGCGCACCCACAGAGTTGAGCAGCGCCGAGGCCACCAAAACTTACTTGCAACGCCATACTGAAGCCATCGGCTACCTGCCCCTGGCCTTGGTCGACAGCTCCTTGCGCATCGTCTATCTGCCCTGAAGGAACGCCATGACACCTGCTTCCACGATACAAGCCGCGGACCTGCAAGCCGCCCTGCCGCGAATTTTTGCGCCGTGGATTGCGAACATGGGACTGGAGGTGCTGAGCAGCGCGCCCGGTGAAGTGGAGCTGCGCCTGCCGGTGAAAGCCGAGTTCGTCCATGTCGGCGGCGTGATGTGCGGCCAGGTCGCCATGGCTGCGGCTGACACGGCCATGGTGCTGGCCATGATGGCGGAGCTGGGCGAATTCAAGCCCATGACGACGGTGCAGCTGCAGACCAGCTTTCTGCGCCCGGTCTCGGGGCCGTTCTGCCTGATCCGCGCCAAGGTGCTGCGCAGCGGCAAAAGCCTGGCCTTCGGTAGCATCGACATCCTCAACCCTGACGAGCGTCTGGCCGCCCAGGCCACCACCACCTACGCCCTGCTATGAAGGCGCACTGGTCCTGGCTCGGTCTTCTGCTGCTGGCGGGCCTGGCCCGCGCCGAAGCCGCGAGCGCGGAAGCCGGCGACGAGCTCGGCGACTGGCTCAAGCTGGACGGCTTCGGCACCTTGAGCGCCTATCGCGCCGACGACCCCGTCGCCAGCATGCGGCCCGATGCCCGCAATGCTGCGGCCTCCTTGCGCGACTGGCGCCTGGACGGCGACAGCCAGATCTCGGCCCAGCTGACCGTGAACCCCAACGGCGCCCTGCGCCTGGTCTGGCAGGTGCTGGCCAAGGACGACATCGTGCTGCGCTTGCGCCCGCGCACCGAATGGCTGTATCTGGACTGGGAACCTTCGGTCCACCTCAGTCTGCATGCCGGCCGCCTGGCCCTGCCGGTTTTCCAGCTGTCCGAGACCCGCAATGTGGCCTACGCGCAGACCAATGTGCGCCCCTACAGCTCGCTCTACCACCTGAACCCGATCACCAAGGTCGATGGCCTGGGTGCCGTCTGGCGCCAGCCTGTGGGTGCGGCCGAGCTGAGCCTGGACTGGGTGCATGGGCAGACGCAAGTGGACCTGAGCACCGGCCGGGTCAAGGCCAGCGCCATCAACGCCCTGGCAGCGCAGTGGAAGCAAGGGCCCTGGAGCGTGCGTCTGGGGCGCTCGGACTACCGGCTGGACGCGCAGTTGCCCGGCACCCTGGCCCAGCTGCAAGTGCTGGCCTCGGGCGCCACCGGCTGCAGCAATTGCGCGACCGTGCTGGCCGAACGGGCGCCGGCTCGCGTGCGCGCCGCCATCAACACCGTGGGCGTCAACTTGGAACTCGGTCGCTGGAGCTTCAACAGCGAATGGATGCAGCGCCGCTCCGATTCCATTTTGGTGGCTGACGCCGATGCCTGGTATGCGCAGCTCGCGCACCGCCAAGGCGCCTTCACGCCTTTTGTCGGCGTGGGCCGAACCCGCTTTGTCGAAGCGCCCCTGGGCTTTCAGACACAGGCCGGCGCAGCGCCCGCCGCACAAGCCGCCAACGCCGCCTTTGATCGCTTTTTGCAGAGCGCCAATGGCCGCCGCAGCTGGCAGGCCGGCCTGCGCTGGGACTGCGCCGAAAACCTGGCCCTCAAGCTGCACCTCGAGTGGCTGAAGAACACCCAGGAGATCCGACTCGGCCAGACCGGCAGCATCAGCTACCCGGCCACGCCGCCGATCGGCAACTACCGGGGCCCGGCTTGGGATGGCCATGTGCGCGTCTTGAGCCTGAACCTGGACTTTGTCTTCTGAGCACCGGGCCGCACGCCATGAGCCCAGCCACCGCCCGCACCGCCCGCAAGCCGCTTGGCTACAAAGCCTTTGCCTGGCTCTGGCTGCTGAGCTTGGCGCTGCTCGCGGCGGCTGGCATGGCCGAGGCACAAAGCCGGGCCGAACAGCGGGTCCTGCGTGTGCCGGCCGTGCAATCCTGGTCCGCGCCCTATGCGCTGTACCGTGATGGCGCTCCGGTGGCCGGTATCAATCACGACATCGTCCAAGCCCTGGCAGAACACCTGGGCATGAGCTTGCAGACCCTGGTGCTGCCGCGCACCCGGGTTGATGCAGCCGTCGCGGCCGGTGAGCTGGACCTGCGCTGCCACCTCAGCCCCGACTGGGTGCGCGCGCCCGAGGCCTACAGCTGGAGCCCGCCGCTGTTCGAGTTGGCCACGGTGCTGGTCGGCCATGAATCGGCAGTGCCGGTCTCCCACCTCGACCAACTGCATCGCGGCCAGACCGTGGGCACGGTGCTGGGCTTTGTCTACCCGGGCCTGGAAGAGCGCTTCAGCGACGGGCGCTTGCGCCGCGACGATACCTTCGCAGTCGACCGCAATCTGCAAAAGCTCAAGCTGATCCGTTCCCCCTATGCGGTGGCTGACACGCGCGAGATCGCCTGGCATCTGCGCCAGGATCCCGGCCACCAGTTCGCAGCCTGGCGCCTGCCCATCACGCGCACCGACTACCGCTGTGCCGTGCCTCGCAACGGCCGCATCGAGGCCTCGCTGCTGCTGGCCGGTTTCGAACGCCTGCTGGCCAGCGGTCAGATTGAGCGCATCGTTCGCAACTACAGCCCGCCGCAGCCGGTGCTGGTGATGGCCGCGAACAGCGCCGTGCAGCAGCTGAGTCGGCAGCAGATCAGTGCCTTGTTTCTCGGCGAGATGCTGGAGCTGCCTGGCGGCGGGCGGGCGGTGCTGGGCAGCCTCGGCGGCGCCTTGCGCCAGGAGTTCTTCAGCCAGGTGCTGGAAAAGGACGCCGCCCAACTCAAGGCCATTTGGTCGCGCATGACCTTCAGCGGCCGCGGCCGAGCACCGCGCGAATTCAGCACGGCCGCGGCCCTGCGGGCCTGGCTGGTCAGCACGCCGAACGCCCTGGCCTTTCTGGACAGCAGCAGCCTCGATCCCACGCTGAAGGTCGTCTATATGCCAACGCCCCCCTCAGCGGCCAGCCCCTGAGCCTGGCTGAGCCACAATCGCGCCCTTGCACCCACGGCTCCCTCATGCCTCTCGACTACCGCACCGCCTTCGAGCTGGCACCGATCGGCCTGCTGCTCTCGGCCCAGCGCCTGATCCAGGATTGCAACCAGCAGCTGCTGGACATCTTCCAGGCGCCGCGCTCGGCCTTGATCGGCAAGAGTCTGGAGCTGCTGTACCCCAGCGTGGTCGAGTTCGAGCGCACCGGAGAACGCATCGTCGCCAGCCTCGACGCCCAAGGCTGCTACGCCGACGACCGGGTCATGCGCCGCTTGAGCACGGGCCAGTTGTTCTGGTGCCATGTCTCGGGCCGGGCCCTCAAGCCCGACGATCCCCATGCGGAAGGGATCTGGAGCTTTGCCGACTTGTCCGCCCATCGCCAGCTCAAGGCCGAGCTGACCCCACGCGAACGCGAGATCGCCGCCCTGCTGATTGAAGGCCTGACCAGCAAGCTGATCGGCCGCCGCCTGGCCATCAGCCCGCGCACGGTCGATGTCTACCGGGCGCGCTTGATGAAGAAGTACGGCGCGGCTTCAACGCCGGACTTGGTCCACAAGCTGCTGGTCATCTGAATCCGCCCACCACCACCCTATGAAGCAAAACCCTGTGCGCAGCATCTTCGACCCCGAGTTCACCGAGCGCCTGTGCGAGATGTTCGAGCGCCAGATCTGCTTCAACCAGGTGCTGGGCCTGCAGATCGAATCGCTGGCCGCTGACGCCGCCAGCGCCAGCCTGCTGATGCGGCCCGAGCTGATCGGCCATTTCACCCACCAGCGCCTGCATGGCGGGGTCATCAGTGCCACACTGGATGCCATGGGCGGCCTGGCCGTGATGGCCGCCATCGGCGCGCGGCATCCGCTTGAGAGCGCCGAGGCCCGCCTGCAGCGCTTTGGCAAACTGGGCACCATCGACCTGCGCATCGACTACTTGCGCCCCGGCCATGGACCCGCCTTTCGCGCCACGGCCCAGGTGCTGCGCCTGGGCAGCCGGGTGGCCTCCACTCGCATGGAGTTCTTCGACGTTGAAGGCCGTCTGATCAGCTGCGGTGCCGGCGCCTACATCGTTTCCTGAACCTCTTACGGTCGGGCCGCTTCACGCCGCGCCAGGCGCAGCAGCAGCAAGGACGCGGCCACGCAGCAAACGCCGCCCAAGCCCATGATCCAGCGCGTGGACAGCAGGGCCAAGCCACCGCCGATCACCGCCATCAAGACATTCGACAGGCAGAACACCGTGGACAGCAGGCCCATCACCCGGCCCTGGCCATGGGCTGCAAAGCGCTCGGACATCCAGGCCGGCAGCACCGCGTTGTAGAGCGCCAGCGGCAAGCCCAGACTCACGATGGCGGCCAGGCCCAAAGGACCGGGCAACAGCACCAGGCTGCTCAGGCCCAGGGCCGCGCACAGCGCCAGCAAGGCCGCCCGCCGCAGCGGCCGGCGACTGGCCGGCAAGCGGCCCGCCACCACGCTGGCCGTGGTCATGGCCGCGCATTGCGCCGCCGTCACCCAGGCGATGCCGGCGCTGCCCAGGCCCATGTTCTCCAGCATCCACAGCGGCGCGAACTCATACAGCGCATTGACGCCCAGGCAGTAGAGCAGCTGCAGCGCAAACAAGGCTGCCAAGACCGGATCGGCACGGAGCAGACCCAAGACCTGCTGCTCGCGCAGCTGGCGCCAGAAACCCGGCTGTGGGGCGCCGCTGGCCGCTGGCGCCGGCCGCCAATCGGGCACCCACAGCGTCAGCACCAGCAGGCAGGGCAACATGGCCAGCCCGGCCAGCAAAAAAGGCACGCTCTCCCCAAGCGGCAGGGTCAGGCCACCGACCAAGGGGCCCAGCAGCCAGCCCATGTAGAGGCAGGCATTGAGCCAGGCAAAAGCCTGCGTGCGGTCGATCTGCTCATGCATATCGGCCAGCAAGGCGCGCGCCACCGCCACATTGCCTTCGGTCAGGCCGGTGATGAAGCGCGCCAGCACGAACAGCAGGTACCAGCGCTGACCGAGAGCGAAGGCGGTCAAACCATAGCTGAGTAAGGTGGCGGTGATGGTCACGGCCAGCACACGGCGCCGGCCATGGCGATCGGACAGCGGGCCGATGAAGAGATTGCCGATCAGGATGCCGAGCGGATTGGCCGCCAGCGCCAGCCCCATCAGCAGGCGCGGGTCCAGGCCGGCGAAATGGGTGAAATCATCGACCGGCCCGCCGACAAAGATCGGCGCCAGGATGGGATAGGGCAAGGCCATGCCCACCGTGCTCATCAAGGACAGGGCGCAGATGGCCAGCAGCACCCAGCGGGGGTGGCGAATGGCAGGCGCAGCGGCAGGTGGGCTCATTCAGAAACGTGGGAACAAGAAGGAAGAAGGCAAGGGCCCGCAGCAAGAACGCGGCCGCCATCATGGCAGCTCGGGCGCGCGAAGCGTCGCTTGCAGGGCACAATCGCCACGCCTTTCGCCCTGCCCTTCACCACCTTTCGCTCCCCTCCTCTTCTCTTCTCAGCTCATGCGCATCAAAGACTGCAACTGGTCCATGGTCGAGCGCTACCTGCGCCAGGACGACCGCGCCGTGCTGCCCCTGGGCAGCGTCGAGCAGCACGCTTTTCTGTCCCTGGCCGTGGATGCCATCCTGGCCGAAGAGGTGGCGACGGCGGCGGCCGAGCCGCTGGGTGTGCCCGTTTTTCCGGCCCAGGCCTACGGCGTGACGCCCACCTACATGGCCTACCCCGGCACCATGAGCTTGCGCCTGGAGACCCTGTTGCAGGTCTTGCGTGACCTGATCGGCTCGCTGCACCAGCATGGCTTTCGCCGCATCGTCATCGTCAACGGGCATGGCGGTAACAACGGCGCGGCCGCCCTCTTGCAGGCCTTGGGCGCAGAGCTTCCTGGCATCCAGCTCAAATGGCACAACTGGTGGGCCGCGCCGCGCACCATGGCTTTTGTGCGCGAGCAAGACCCGCAGGCATCGCACGCCAGCTGGATGGAAAACTTCGAGGGCCTGACCCGCCTGCCCGGCGTCGCCCTGCCCGATGCACCCAAGCCTCTCGTCGACTACGCGCGCATGGCCTTGATGGACCCGAAGGCCAAGCGCGCTTACTTAGGCGACGGCTGCTACGGCGGCCACTACCTGCAGCCACCCGAGGTGATGGAGCGACTCTGGACCATCGCTGTGCAAGAAACCCGCGATATCCTCGATGGCCCCTGGTTGAGCATCACTTCGGCCCCTCAGGGCTGAGCCCTCCCTGTTTCTCTTGACGCCATGCCTTTTCGTCCCGTCCCCGTCCCCGATCTGGGCAGCCCAATCCCCGGCCGCCTGTGGCTGCAGTCCATGCCCGGCCGGCTGGAATCCTGGCCCGCCTTCCTTGACGAAGCCCGGCTGCGCCAGCTGCATTTGGTGGTCTGCCTGAATCCGCTGGAAGAAGTGGCCCAGCTCTCACCCGGCTATCACAAGGCGATCGCAGAGGGCCGGTTGCCCTTCAGATGGCAGCACCTGCCCATGCGCGACTTCGGCCTGGGCGCCGACCCGCAAGCCTTCCGCCAAGGCGTGGAGCAGATCGCCCACAGCCTGGTGCTGGGCGAGCAGGTGTTGCTGCACTGCGCCGCCGGCATCGGCCGCACCGGCACGGTGGCCGCCTGCGTGCTGAAAAGCCTGGGGCTGCCGCGTGAAGCGGCCCTGTCCACCGTGCGCGCGGCCGGCTCCAACCCGCAATCGGCCCTGCAGTCGGGCTGGGTGGACCAGTTCTGAGCGTGAGCCCGGCACCGTTTCTGGACCCGTTTCTGAATCTCTTCGCCGAGCGCGACGAAGCCTTGCTGCTGAATAAGCCAAGCGGCCTGCTGTCCGTGCCTGGTCGTGGCGAAGACAAGCAAGACTGCGCCATCCACCGCGCCCAGACCCGTTTTCCCGAAGCCCTGATCGTCCACCGCCTGGACATGGCCACCTCGGGCCTGCTGCTGCTGGCCCGTGGCCCCGACTGGCAGCGCCGCCTGAGCCTGGACTTTGCCGAGCGACGTGTGCACAAGCGCTATATCGCGGTCGTGCGTGGCACCCTGGCGTGTGGCGAGGGCTGGCAGCTGATCGACCTGCCCTTGATCACCGATTGGCCGAAGCGCCCGCGCCAAAAAGTCTGCTTCGAACACGGCAAGCCCTCACAGACCCGCTACCGCATGCTTGGCCATGAGCTGCACGAGGGGCAGGCCTGCACCCGTGTCGAGCTGGAGCCCATCACCGGCCGCACCCACCAATTGCGCATGCATATGCTGGCCATGGGACACCCCATCGTCGGCGATGCCTTGTACGCACCCGAAGACCCGGCTCCGCGTCTGCTGCTGCACGCCTGCCACCTCAGCCTGCCCGAACGCGGCTGGTGTTTCGATTGCCCACCGGAGTTTTGATGTCCTCAACCCTGCCCGACTCGCCCAGCGCCCTGCACTCGCCCGCCGCTGAGCGCAACAAGCAGCCCCTGCTGGAGGCCTTGCAGGCCCTGCTGCCGCCCAATGGCCGGGCGCTGGAGATCGCCAGCGGCAGTGGTCAGCACATCGCCCATTTCGCGGCAGGCCTGCCCGGCTGGCACTGGCTGGCCTCCGACCCTTCGCCCGAGGCCCGCGCCTCCATTGCCGCCTGGTGGCCACAGGGCCCGGCGGCCCTGGCGCTGGATGTACAAAACAGCGACTGGGACCTGCCCGCCGAGCATCTGCCGTTGGATTTGATCCACTGCGCGAACATGCTGCACATCTCGCCCTGGTCCAGCAGCGCCGCGCTGTTTCAGGGTGCGTCCCGGCATCTGGCCGAAACAGGCCTGCTGACGGTCTACGGCCCCTTTGTCGTGCCGAGCGAGCCGACGGCACCCAGCAATCTGGCCTTCGATGCCGATTTGCGCAGTCGCAACCCCGCCTGGGGCCTGCGCAGCCTCGACGAAGTGCAGGCCTGCGCGCACGACGCCGGCCTGCAGCTGCGTCAGCGCCTGAAGCTGCCGGCCAACAATCTGCTGCTGGTGTTTGCACGCCAGGCCTGAATTCCACCCACTGTTTGGAGCCGCCATGACTGCCCCCCAAGAACTCTTCATCATCACCGGCGCCTCGCGCGGCATGGGCGAGGCCATCGCCCTGCAGCTGCTGGCGCCCGAGCACCAGGTGATTGGCATTTCACGCGGCCGCAGCGATGCCTTGCAGCGTGCGGCAGAAACCCGTGGCCTGGCTCTAGAGCAATGGCAGGCTGATCTGGCCGAACCTCTGGCCGCTGCCGAACGCCTGCTGGCCTGGTTGGAGCAGCAGGATCTGGCCCGTTTCCAGCGCGCCACCTTGATCAACAACGCAGGCGTGGTCAGCACGCCCGGCCCCGTGGACGGCGTGCCACTGGCCGAGCTGTCCATGGCATTGCGAGTGGGCTTGGAGGCCACGCTGCTGCTGAGCAGCGCCTTCTTGCGCGGCACGGTAGCCCTGGGGTCGAACCGACGCATCCTCAACATTTCCTCCGGCCTGGGTCGCCGCGCCATGGCCGGCAGCGCGCCCTACTGCGCGGCCAAGGCCGGCATGGACAACCTCTCCCGCGCCATGGCGCTGGACGAAGAAGCCAAACCCGCCGGACAGGGCGCAGCCATCGCCTCTCTGGCGCCCGGCATCATCGACACCGACATGCAGTTGCAGCTGCGCAGCGCTGACCCGGCCAAGTTCCCCAACCAACAGGTGTTTGCCGACTTCAAGAGCGGCGGCCAGCTGATGAGCCCTGAGCAAGCAGCCACAAAGATTGTGGGCTTTCTGAACACACCCGGCTTTGGCTCTACAGTCATCGCCGATGTGCGGGATGCTTGAAGTTTCGTTCATGCCCCCCATCTAGCGACCAGGCCGTTGTCGGCCGCAAGGAGATTTTGTGAAACGTGCTTTTTTGTCTGCCCTGATCGCCCTGACCGCAGTCTCGGCCCTCAGCCTGACGTCCTTCGATGCCGAGGCCAAACGCCTGGGCGGCGGAGGTTCGGCCGGCATGAAGCGGACGACCCCAAGCCAGAGTGACGCCGGCAAAGCCAGCCCGCCAGCCCAACAGGCTGCGCCCGCGCCGCAACAAGCGGCTCCTGCTGTGCCTGCCGCTGCCGGCGCCGCAGCCGCTGCGCCCAAGCGCAACTGGATGGGCCCGATCGCTGGCCTCGCGGCCGGCTTGGGCCTGGCTGCCCTGGCCAGCCACTTTGGCATGGGCGGAGCTCTGGCCAACATCATGACCATGCTTTTGATCGGTGGCGCGGTGCTGCTGCTGGTGACCTTCCTGATGCGGCGCTTCGGCGGCGCCAAGGCCCAGGCGCCGGGCATGCAATACGCTGGTGCCGGTGCAGGCAATGGCAGCGGCAACAACATGCCCATGCCCATGCCCTTCCAGACAGCGCAGCCAAGCCCCGCGCAGCAGCCGGCCTCGGTGACCCCACTGGCAGCCGTGCAGACCGCCCCAGCAGCACAGGCAGCGGCCGGCAACAGCGAAGACGCGGCCTTTGAGCAATTGGCCAAGCGCGTCTTCATCCGACTGCAAGCGGCCAATGACGCTGGCGACCAGACCGACCTGCGCCGCTTCACGACGCCCGAAATGTATGGCGCCGTGCAGCAAGAGCTGCTGGACCGCAAGGGCGCGGTACAACGCACCGATGTGCTGCAGCTGGACGCTCGTGTGATCGAGCGTGTGCAGGAAAACGGCCAACAAATCGTCAGCGTGCGCTTCTGGGGCTTGATTCGCGAACAGAGCGAGGCCGCCGCCGAGAATTTCGACGAGGTCTGGCACTTGGTTCGCCCCCTGGACGAAAGCCGCGAGTGGGCGATTGCAGGTATTCAGGCCACGGCCTGAGCGCTTGTAGGGTCCCGCCCATCGACCGGGGCCCAACACATTCGAGCAAGCAAACAAAAGGCCCGCAGCTGCGGGCCTTTTTCATGGTCGCTATGGGAGCGTATCGTCAGTAGCTGCGGCCACTGCGGGCCACATCCTCATAGGCCTTCAGTTCGACCAAGGTCTGGCGCCGGGTGGCCTCAGCGGCCGACTCCGGCTGCGCCGACTTCTTGCCGTCCAGCGTCGGGTAGTTGAAGTCATAAATCTTGCGCTCCATCACATCGACGGCGCCGTCCTGATTGGCATCGGCTTCATCGAAGTTGGGCGTACTCAGGTCCGCCTGGGTTTGCTTGGCGTTGCCAGCGGCACCACCAGCCACCTTGCTGGCAGACTCGTCAGTGGTGCTCGCTGTGGCGACTTGAGCGCTGGAAGGGTTGTCAGCGGGAAGGCTGATAGGGGCGGAATCCTTGTCGGGCGATGCCTCTTGTGCCACCGCGGGTGTGCTGGGTGGGCTCTGTGGCCCCTGACGGACGGGAGCCGCTTGAGCGCGACGCGCGCCTTCGCTGGAGATGGCCACCACGGCGGACTCGGCCTCGCTCAAGTTGGTTTCCAGCTTGGCGGGCAGGCTGCGCCGCCGCTGAACTTCATCGCCGACGCTGGCACGGGAGGGCACCGCCGGGGCAGCGCCGGGAGACTCATTGAGACTTGAAACTGCGTTGATCATGGCAAACCTCCACGAGAGAGACTTTGCAGGGCTGGCCTACCCAAGGCTGGATCTGAAGCAACAGACCGCACAGCAAGCGACCAGTACATGTGAAGGATTTCGACAACTCCTTCACGCAACTTGAATGCATCCACTTTAATGCTTGAAGGCAGCGACTGCCCAATCATGTCGGGTCCGCGGGCCCGCAATCACCGAAAACAAGGCAAAAAAACCAGCCAATCCGGCCCTTGCGGCGAAGCGCCGCCAAGAAACCGCAGTTTCAACCGACCAGATTGGCCAGCGTCAACAGAGCCAGCAAGAGCATCCACAGGACGACCGAACGCCAGATCAGGCCGACCACGCTTTGCAAATGGCCGAACTGGGCCGGCTGACCCGGCGTGCTGCCATCGGCTCGGGTGGCGTCGGCATCAACGCCGGCCTCAAAAGTCTTGCTGCGATCTGGCGTCACGCCGGGCGCCGCAACACCCCCCAATTGCAGACCCAATGCACCGGCGGCCGAAGCCAGGATGATGCCTTCGTTGGGATGCAGCCAGAGGCCGGCATCACGGCGCCAGCCGTTCACAGCCTCTTCGAAATTGCCAACGATGGTGAAGCCGGTCGCGGTGAAACGGGCCGGCAAATAGTCGATCCAGCCAAACAAACGGCGCGACAGCAACATCAGGCGCTCATTGGTTGGTGCGTCCAGCGTGCGGCTTTTGAAGGCCCAGTAGCGGCTGGCAAACTCGGCCATGCGATACAACACGGCCCCCGCCGGGCCCAAGCCCAGCGTGGACAAGACCACAAACCAGAAGAACACGCCGAACACATGGCGGTGCGCAGCCAGCAGGGAATGCTCGATCGCGTGGCGAACCAGTTCGGTGCGCGGCAGCTCGCTGGCGTCGAGATGGCGCCATTCCGACAGAAGACGTCGCGCTTCTTGATCGTCGCCCCGCTCCAGTGCGTCACGGATGTCTGTGAAGTAGTGACTGAACTGGCGGAAGCCCAAAGTCAGATAAAGCACCAGGACATCGAGGGCCAGAGCCAGCAGCACGCTGAAGTGATGCACGGCCAAATAGACCGCCGAGGTCAGCAAGGCCGGCCCCAGCGCCGTGATCGCCCAGACCACCGACGCATGATGCTCGTCACCGGCGTCGAAATTGCGCCCGGTCCAGCGCACCCAGCTGATCACGCCATGATGGATGCCATTGCCATGGCGCAAAGGTTTGAGCTGCTCGCACAGCAATGCCAGAAGGACCGCGAAGAAGTTCATGGGCCGGGATGATAGCGGGCGCAGTTGCTCAGGCTGAAAGGAAGCGGTAGAAGTTGCGCAGAATCGCGGCCGTCGCGCCCCAGATGAAGTCGTCTCGTTCGCCCGCCAGGCCGGACCAGGGCATGGACAGGAACTGTCGCTGCCCGCCGGCAAACTCGAAGTGATGATGGCGGTGGTGGGCCGGCGTCATCAGAAACTGCAGCGGCACCTCAAAGGCCTCGTCGACCTCGCCATGATCCAGGCGCAGCTCGAAGCCGGTCTGCACCAAAGCGACCACGGGCGTGACCAGAAAGGAAGTCACCGTGGTGTAGATCGGCAGGCTTCCCAGCACCTCGATGTGCCGGCGGGCCAGACCAATTTCTTCTTCGGTTTCCCGCAGTGCCGTGGCTGAGGCATCTGGGTCCGAGGCTTCGGTCTTGCCGCCCGGCAGACTGATCTGTCCGGCATGGTTGCGCAGATGCTCGGTACGCCGGGTCAAAAGCAGATGCAGGCCGTCAGAGCGTTCCACCAGGGGCAGCAACACGGCAGCTGCAGCGGGCTCGCGCTCGCTGAAGCGGCCGCCGTCGCCCGCCAACTCGGGCTGCCAGGTCGGCGGCCGGGCAAAACGCTGCCGCAGTGCAGTGGCTGTCAGGCGGTCCCCGGCCACCGGCGGCAGATCCGAGTCGACCTGCGTCACAGGCACGGCGCGGGGGTCAAGAATGGGAGCTCGGCTCATGGCATCAGCATAAGGTCTGGCAGGGGCGACACCGGCCGGGTAGCAAACGAAAATCGGGCAAAAAAAAGCCGCCCGAAGGCGGCTTTTTCGTCGGGAAACCCAGTTGCCTGGATCAGCCCAACTTTTCCTTGATACGTGCCGACTTGCCCGAGCGGTCGCGCAGGTAGTACAGCTTGGCACGGCGCACATCGCCGCGGCGTTTCACTTCGATCGAAGCGATCAGCGGGCTGTACAGCTGGAACGTACGCTCCACGCCTTCGCCGTTGGAGATCTTGCGCACGATGAAGCTGGAATTCAGGCCGCGGTTGCGCTTGGCAATCACGACGCCTTCGAATGCCTGCACGCGCTTGCGAGTGCCTTCAACGACGTTGACGCTGACGATGACGGTGTCGCCAGGGCAGTAAGTCGGGAATGTCTTGTTCAGACGAGCAATTTCTTCTTGCTCAAGGGTTTGGATCAAGTCCATGTGGTTCTCCATGTGATCGTGGCGGCGCCGACGCTTTGTGGTCTCACTTGAAACCCAAAGACTGCTGAAAATGGCGCCGGTGGCGTCGGGTCATGTGCCAGAGCGATTTGCGTTCCCGCAACTCGCGACTTGAGCGCACTTCCTTGTTTCACCGGCATGTGGGATCAAGGAACTTTGCAGCTTTTGATCTCACCTCGACCCGCCAGAGGATCGGACAGCCCGCCATTATAGCGCGCTTTTGCCGTGATCCAAACTCAGGGCGCAGGAGCACTCGATGAAGCGGCCTGAAGCTGTGATAGATATCGCTCGTCGGCCTTGCTCAAGCGCCCTGCCGCGCGCGCCGCAGTGATTAGATCCGGGCGGCGGCGCAGGGTGATTTCAAGCGAGCGTTCACGGCGCCAGCGGGCAATCTGCGCATGGTGGCCGGACATCAGCACCGCGGGCACCGGCAGGTCCTCGACCTGACCCGGCAAGCCACTCAGTACTCCGGGCCGGCTGTAATGCGGGCAGTCAAGCAGGCCATCGGAAAAACTATCCTGCACATGGGACTGGGCATCATTGAGCACACCCTCTTGCAGGCGCGCTACGGCATCAAGCAGGGCCAGGGCCGGCAGTTCGCCGCCGGACAGAACGAAGTCGCCGAGACTCAGCTCCAGCGTGACATGGCGATCCAGAAAGCGCTGATCCATGCCCTCGTAACGGCCACAGAGGAGAGCCGCACCGGGCCCTGCCGCAAGCTCCTGCACCAAGGCCTGATCCATGCGCCGCCCGGTGGGGCTGAAGTGGATGATGGCCGGCGCAGCTTCCGCCACAGCCGCCTCCTGCCGCGCCACCTTGGCAGCAGCAAGTGCGCGCTCCAGCGGCTCGGCCAGCATGACCATGCCCGGCCCACCACCGAATGGGCGATCGTCGACGCGGCGGTAGTTGTCGCTGGCGTAATCGCGCAGCTGCCACAGATGGACATCGACCTGACGGCTCTCGAAAGCACGGCGTGTCACGCCCTGACTCAGGTGCGGACCGAACAGTTCGGGAAACAAGGTCAGGATGTCGAAGCGCATGGCGGACAGATGGCCGATGGCCGAAACAAAGAAGCCGACAGCAATGGATGCGGCGACATGTCTGCGCCGCAACGGACTCAGTAGTCCAGGCCCCAATCAACCGTGATCTGACGCTGCTCGAGATCGACATCGTCGACGAAGGCAGCCACAAATGGCACGAGACGCTCTTGATCGGGCTTGATCGGCGCAGTCAGCCCGGGCGGCATGATGCGCAGCACGCTGTGCGGGCCAGCATCGATCAGACCGAGCACTTCACCCAAGACCTCGCCTTGGCGGTTGCTGACGCTCAGGCCAATCAGGTCCACCCAGTAGTACTCATTGGGGTCGGCAGCCGGGAAGGCCGAGCGCGAGATGAAGATGCGCGCGCCGCGCAGCGATTCGGCCGCGTTGCGATCCGCGTAGTCCTGCGCGTTGGCCACCAGGCCCTCGCCATGCTCGCGGATCGAGAGAATTTTCAGCAGGCGCGGCAAGGGCTTGTTGACCTTGACCACCGCCGGCGCGTTGCCCTCGGGCGCACGGAGAAACCAGCGCCGCGAGGAAAACAAGGCCTGGGCATCGCTGGAGTAGGCTTGCACCTTGAACCAGCCCTTGACGCCCCAGGCATCAAGAATGCACCCAACTTCAACCGCGTCCTCGGGCCAGGCCAGCTCGTCGGAACCGACGGGGGCGGAAGCGCGCGGATCGGAGCCGGGTGTTCTCGACATTTAGACCGCAGCCTTCTTGGCTTCGGTCACCAGACGCTCAACGGTCGGCGACAGCTGAGCACCCACGCCCACCCAGTAGCTGACGCGGTCGATGGCGACGCGCAGGGATTCAGCAGCACCGGAAGCGACCGGGTTGTAGAAACCGACCTTCTCGATGAAGCGGCCGTCACGGCGCTGGCGGCTGTTGGCCACGACGATGTTGTAGAAGGGGCGCTTCTTGGAGCCGCCGCGAGCCAGTCGAATAACAACCATGATGTTTCCTATGAATCTATTGCATCCATCGCACCAGGAGACACTCAGGGCGAGTAGATCGGGGTGGCACCAAGTCGCATCAACCGCTGACCGCACGCTGTGCTTTTGAAGTGCGCATCCCAAGGATTGCACTGCACAATGCGCTGCCCGCTTTGTTGTTGAAACCGGCTGCCGTGGATGGCCCTGTAGATACGCCGCACTTGACGCCCTTGTTGCCCACGAAATGCGAGCCGCAATGACAGATAAGTTCGACCAAGGCCAAAACCCAGCATTATAAACTCGGCTCAACCGATCTCTAACGATATGCCCGCAGAAAAAATCACAAACAAGCCAGGTACCCTGACCCTGCGCCCCAGCACGGAAGCCGACCTCCCCGCCATCCAGGCCATTTACGCCCATGCTGTGCTGCACGGCACCGGCACATTTGAAACCGAAGTGCCCGACCATGCCGAAATGATGCGCCGCCGCAGCGAGGTGCTGAGCCGCGGCCTGCCCTGGCTGGTTGCCGAGCGCGAAGGCGAGTTGCTGGGCTATGCCTATGCCAACTATTTCCGCCCGCGCATGGCCTACCGCTTCTGTCTGGAGGACTCCATCTATTTGCGCCACGACAGCCAGGGCCTAGGCTTGGGCCGCTTGCTGCTGGCCGAGCTGATGGCGCGCTGCGAAGCGCTGGGCGCTCGCCAGATGCTGGCCGTGATCGGCGACGCCGACAACCTCGGCTCCATCGGCCTGCACCGTTCCCTGGGCTTCACAGACACGGGCGTTCTGAAAAGTGCGGGTTGGAAATTTGGCCGCTGGCTGGATGTGGTGCTGATGCAGCGGCAGCTCGGCCTCGGCGACACAGGCAGCCCGGAATGAGCGGCACCGTTCACTACAAGTCCAAGACCGTCGCGACCTGGCTGGCCTTGCTGCTGGGCAGCCTGGGCCTGCATCGTTTCTATTTGTACGGGCTCAGCGATCGCCTGGCCTGGCTGCACCCCTGGCCCACCCTGCTCGGTCTCTATGGCTTGCAGCGCATGGAGCTGCTGGGCCAAGACGACCACCTGAGCTGGCTCCTCATGCCCTGGCTGGGCCTGATGCTGGTCAACGCGATGATTTGCGGCATCGTCTATGGCCTGACATCCGACGAGAAATGGGACGCACAACACAACCCAGGGCAGCGCGGACAGGCCAGCGGCTGGGCGGCAGTGATTGGCGTCGTGGCCTGCGTTTTCATCGGCGGCATCTGTCTGATGACCACCATCGCCTTCAGCGCCCAGCGCTACTTCGAGTCCCAGGTCGAGGCAGCCCAGGAAATCAGCCAGTAACCGAACCCATCACAGGGCGCCCTGGCATTCGATCGCCTGGTCCTGCAGCGCCAGCAGGCATTCCTGCAGCGGCGGCAGGCCGGGCACTTGCAGATCGGGCGCCAGTTCCAGCAAAGGCTTCAGCACGAAGGCGCGCTGATGCAGGCGCGGATGCGGCACCGACAAGCGGGCTTCCGAGAGCTGATCCTGGCCATACAGCAGCAGGTCAAGATCAAGGGTCCGCGGCGCATTGACATAGGGGCGTTCACGGCCATGGGCCTGCTCGATCGCTTGCAAGGCATCCAGCAGCTCCAGCGGCTTCATGCAGGTACGCAACTCCGCCACCGCGTTGAGATAGTCCGGGCCGCCCGCATCGACCGGAGCACTCCGGTAGGCGCTGGAAACAGCCACGAGCTCGCAGCCTGACAAGGACTGCAAATCCCGCAGAGCCAAGCGCAAGGTGGCCGCCAGATCACCACCGAGATTCGCCCCCAGACCGACAAAGGCTCGCACCTCGCGCGAGCCTTTCCCAGCAGCCGTCGGCATCAGAGCTCGCCGTTGCCGCCCTCAGCGGCGGGCGCAGCGCTGCCAGCGCCCTCACCGGCCGCACGCCCGCCGGGCTTGCGCCGGCGGCGACGCTTCTTGGCCGGAGCCTTGCCTTCCGACAGCGCTTCTTCCACATCATCAGGCGCGCCGACGGGGCCGATACCTTCCTTACGGGGCAGCTGGTGGGTCTTGGCGCTGCGGCGCTGCGACTTTTCCAACTCGCGCACATCTTCCAGCAAGGCTTCACGCTCTTCGTCGCTGCCGAGGGCAAAGTCTTCCCACCAATCAGCCAGAGCGGGGTCGATCTCACCCGCATCGGCACGCAGGCGCAGGAAATCGAAGCCGGCACGGTAGCGAGGCTGCTCGATCAAGGTGTAGACACCGCTGCCGCTGCGCCGCTCGAAACGCGGCTGCATCATCCAGATTTCACGCATCTCGGTGGCCAACTTGCCGCGACCGGAGATGTCACCGATGCGGGCATCGAAGACGGTGTCAATGGCCTGTTGCAAGGCCGGCACCACCGGCTCACCCGCTTCACGCAGGCGCGTCCAGCGCTCCAGCACCTCGAACCACAGCATGCAGGCCAGCATGAAGTTGGGCGACACACCGCGGCCCTCGCGCACGCGCAGGTCGGTGTCTTCAAAGGCCATGCGCACGAAATCGCCGCGCGTGCCTTCGGCCAGCTCACCGCGCTCATTGAGCATGGCGTCAAGCACGGGGAACACGCCGCGCGCCAAGCCTTGCTTGCGCAGCTCTTCCAGGCTGGCCAGAGAATGGCCGGTCTGCAGCAGCTTGATCATCTCGTCGAACATGCGCGAGATCGGCACATTGGCCAGCAGCGCAGCACTGGCCTTGACCGGCGCGCGCGTCTTGGGCTCGAGCTCAAAGCCCAGTTTGGCCGCGAAACGCACGGCGCGAATGATGCGCACGGGGTCTTCGCGGTAGCGGGCTTCCGGGTCGCCGATCATGCGCAGCACGCGCTTCTTGGCGTCGGCCAGGCCGCCGTGGTAATCGACCACCAACTGGCGGCGCGGGTCGTAGTACAAGGCATTGACCGTGAAATCGCGACGTGCGGCGTCCTCAATCTGTGGGCCCCAGACGTTGTCGCGCAAGACCCGACCCTCGGCATCGACCACATGGCTCTTGCCCGCCAACTCGGCTTTGGAAGTCTTCTCGTTGCCGGCGACTTGCTCGGCCGTTTCCTGACCCAGCAGAGCGCGGAAGGTGGAGACCTCGATCACCTCATGTTCGCGCCCGCGGCCATAGACCACATGGACGATGCGGAAGCGCCGGCCGATGATGAAGGCGCGGCGGAACAGGCCTTTGACCTGCTCCGGCGTGGCGTTGGTAGCCACATCGAAATCCTTGGGGCGCATGCCCAGCAGCAGGTCGCGCACCGCGCCGCCGACGATATAGGCCTCAAAGCCGGCATCGGCCAAGGTCTCCACCACGCGCACCGCGCGCTCGTCGAGCAGGCTGGGGTCAATGCCATGCTCGGACACGCCCACTTCAACTCGCTTGCCCAGGGAGCCATGCCCGGGCTTCGCTTCCTTCGGCGCCTTGGCGGCCTTGCCGGCGGAAGGCTTGCCCAGCAGCTTGTCAATGAATTTTTTGATCATGCGAAGAGGTTCAGTTGAGGCCAGCCGCGAGCGGACGCGATGTCCGCCAGAGCCGGCGAAGGATTGGTGGCCACCGGGTGACTGACCAAGTCCAGAAGCGGCAAATCATTGATCGAGTCGCTGTAGAAATTCACACGCTCGAAGTCCTGCCATTGTCGCCCCAAGCCCGCCAGCCATTGCTGGACACGCTCGATCTTGCCGGCCTGGAAGGAAGGCACACCTTCGATGCGCCCGGTGCAAGCACCCTGCTCATCACGCGCCAGGCGCACGGCGATCAGGTGCTCGATGCCAAAAGCAGCGGCAATCGGCGCCGTCACGAATTCGTTGGTCGCGGTAACGATGGCCAGCAAATCCCCGGCCTCGGCATGGCGGCGGACCAAGGCCCGCGCATTGTCACCGATCAAGGGCTGCATCACCTCGGCCATGAAACGCTCACGCATGGCCAGGGCCTCGGCCAGTGGACGGCGGCGCCAGACGGAGGTGGCGAACTCGATATAGGCGTCCAGATCCAGGCAACCGGCCTGGTACTGGGCGTAGAACTCATCATTGCGAGCCTGCCATTGAGCCCCATCGGCCCAGCCGACCGCCACCATGAAGCTACCGAAGGCATGGTCCGAATCATTCGGAATCAAAGTGCCGTCGAGATCGAACAAGGTCAGCGCCTGTCCTGCGTTCTGACTCATCCAGAAACTCCTTCATCGGCCAGCATTTGGCGCAGCAGTGGCACCGTGACCGCACGCTTGGCGGCCAGAGCAAATTCATCGAGTCGATCCAGCAAGCGCATCAAATGCTTGAGATCACGGGCAAAGCGGGTCAGCAAATAGTCGATCACTTCATCGGCCAGCAGGATGCCGCGGCGATCGGCCTCACGGCGCAAGGCGGCGCGCATTTCCTGCTCGCTCAGAGGCTGCAAGGCAAAGGTCGGGCCCCAGCCCAGCCGCGTGCGCAAGTCTTCGCGCAGCGCCAGATCGACCGGCGGCGCGCTGCCGCTGGCCACCACCGCCAGACCATGGGTGGCCGCCTCAACGAACAAGGCGAAGGCCGCATGCTGCTGACCGGCGTCGAAACGTTCGCAATCATCCATCAGCAGCAGGCTGGGTTGGCTTGGCAGCTCCCAGGGCAGCGGCGTGTCAGCGTCGTACCAGCCAACCTGAGCGCCGGCGTCCTGCCAAGCATGAGCCAAAGCACGCAGCACATGGGTCTTGCCGCAACCAGGCAGACCCCAGAGGAACACCGGCGGCGGCGCCACGGCACCGGCCCGCAGCGACTGCAAATGTGCCAGGACCGCGCTGTTGGCGCCGGGCAGGAAATTGTCAAAGGTGAACATCGGCGCGGGGCCGATGGCAAGCGGAATCTGCTTCAAAACCGGGTCATCTCCAAGACCAAACGCAGCTCGAAATCCATCAGGGAACCCGCAGCGACAGCAGGCCCGGGTGGGGCGGCGGCAATTCTAAGGGCGGCGCCTCATGGCACTCGCCAAGGCGCTGCTCAATCAGTGCAAGGCCGGCCCGCCACGCTGGCGCAGCTGCGCCACACGCTCCTGCAGCAAGGGGCCATCGGGGGCCTGCGGCTCTTGAGCCAGATAGGCCTCCAGGTCCTCGGCTGCAGCCGGCCAATGACCCAGCGATTCGAGCACCAACCCGCGGTCGCGCCGCTCGATCGCCGCATGCGGCAGCAGCACCACCAGACGCTGCTGCACGGCCAGAAGACGCGGCCAGTCGCCGGCAGCCCGGTGGATCTCCTTCAGATTGCGCAACATGCGGGCGAGGATGTCGCGCGCCGAGGCCGGCTGCAAAAACAGATCGACGGGCAAATCCACCTCGCCCTGCAGACCGGTGCTGCCACGGAATGCTTGCAGCATTTCATCCAGCCGGCTGCGCGACAAGGAGTCACCGCTGAAGGGATCCAGCACGACCTCGCCATTGCCCATGCGCACGCGCACCAGGAAATGCCCAGGGAAGGCCAGACCTTGAGCCCGCAGGCCCAACTGACTGGCCAGCTCCAGAAAGATCACCGCCAGGCTGACCGGGATACCGCGGCGCGTCGCAAGAACCTGGTGGACATAGCTGTTGCCACGCTCGTAGTAGTTGTTGACATTGCCACCGAATCCAAGCTCCTCATGGAAGAAGCGACACAGGCTGCGCAACTTGACTTGCGCCGAGGCATCGGCGGGCAGGCGCTGCCGCAGGCGCCGGGCCAGACCATCGACCTCGGCCAGCACCGCCTGCACATCGAGAGCCGGCTGCTCATCCTGGGCCAGCGAGGCCGCGGCCTCCAGCAAGTTCAGGCTGACGTCCTCTTGCACCAAGGTGGCGAAGTACTCCAGCGGGGTTGGCGCATCCAGGCGCAAGGAAGAGCTCATAAGGTGAGTTTAGAGGGCCAAGGCCATTTCAGCCGCGCCGCATGAACTGACGCAGGCGCAAACCCAGCAGAGCCAGGATGCCGAAATACAGCAGGGCCGAGGCCGCCAGGCTGCCAGCCATGACCAAGGCCCGCAAACCTTCACTCTGACCCAAAGCAATCCAGTCCAGACGCTGCGCCAGCTGCCATTGCAGCACGGCCATGGCCGTGCTCGCCAGCAGCACCTTGAGGGCAAAACGCACCCAGCCGGGCTCGGGCGTGTAACTGCCTTGACGGCGCAAGCCGCGCAGCAACCAGAACGCATTGACCATGGCGCCGAGGCCGATGGACAGCGCCAGTCCAGCCACACCCACCCAGGGCACGAAAACCAGATTGAGCAGTTGGGTCAGCGCCAGCACGCCAATGGCGATGCGCACCGGGGTGCGCGTGTCCTGCTTGGCGTAAAAGCCCGGCGCCAGTACCTTGATGGCCAGCAATCCCAGAAGGCCAACGCCCCAACCCATGACCGCCTGCGCGGTATTCACCACGTCGACGGCCAGAAAGGCCTTGCGGTGATACAGCACGGCCACCAAGGGCTCGGCAAAAACCAGCAAAGCCAGCGCACAAGGCAGACCGAACAACACCACCAGGCGCAGACCCCAGTCCAGCATGTCCGAATAGCGCTGCGTATCGCCCTCAGCCTGGGCCGAGGAGAGCTGAGGCGTCAGCACCGCCCCCAGCGCCACGCCCAGCAAGGCCATGGGGAACTCCATCAAGCGGTCGGCATAGTTGAGCCAGGAAGTGGCACCGACAGCGATGTGGCTGGAGATCTGCGTATTGATCAGCAGCGAGAGCTGCGCAACCCCGACGCCCAGCAGGGCCGGCCCCATCTGACGCAAGATCGTGCCCACACCCGGGTGGGTGCTGGCACGGCGCACATCCGAGGGGCGAAACGCAATGCGCGGACGCACGCCGATGCGGCGGAGCGCGGGAAACTGAATCAGCAACTGCAAGACGCCTCCGACCATCACGCCCATGGCCATCGAATAGATTGGTGGGTAACCCCAATCCGCCACCACCGGCGTCATCCACCAGCCGAAGGCCAACACGCAGAGATTCAGGATCACCGGCGTCACCGCCGGCACCATGAAGCGCTTCCAGGTATTGAGAATGCCTGCCGCCAAAGCCACCATGGACATGCAGCCGATGTAAGGGAACATCCAGCGCGTCATCACCACGGCCGCGTCCTGCCCCTTGCCCGGCATGCCAGAACCCAGCATCCAGACCAGCACCGGCGCCGCCAGCACGCCGATCACACAGGTGGCCGCCAAGGCCCATGCCAGCACCGAGGCCACGGCATCGATCAAATCGCGGGTCGCTTCGTCGCCATGCTTGGCGCGCGTGGCCGCCAGCACCGGCACAAAGGCCTGCGAGAAGGCCCCTTCCGCAAACAGGCGGCGCAACATATTCGGAATGCGGAAGGCGACCAGGAATGCATCAGACAGCACGCCTGCGCCAAACATGGCGGCCACCATCTGCTCCCGCATCAGCCCGGTGATGCGGGAGACCAAGGTGAAGACGGAGATCAGAGACGCAGCACGCAGCAGATTCATGACAGGGACGCAGTCAGCAAGAAGAGCGAGGGAAATACAAGCAGAGGCATGCAGCAGACCTATTGCAGGCTTTGAACGGCCAGATTCAGCCGCCGGGATCCATACCGGGCCGGCCCAGACCTCAAACAGCAAGGCCGCTTGATGACAGGCCGGGCGCCGCATTATCATGTGCCCCCTCGCCGCTTCCGAGTGGCCAACGCCGCATCGGCCTTTGTTTCACTGTTATTTCAGTGCTATACTCGCGGTCTTTGCACCAACTGGGTAGATTTACAGCATGGCATCCTCTTCCAAAGTCAAGAAGACAGTCCGTACGGCATCGGGCCTCAAGCGCGCTCGCCAGGACATCAAGCTCAACGCAGCCAACACGGCTCTGCGCTCCCATTTCCGCACGGTCATCAAGAACGTGCAAAAAGCCGTGGTCATTGGCGACAAGACCAAGGCTGCCGAACTGTTCAAGACAGCTCAATCCGTGATCGACTCGGTCGCTGACAAGGGCATCTTCCACAAGAACAAGGCTGCTCGTCACAAGAGCCGTCTGTCGGCAAAGATCAAGGCGCTGGCCGCCTAACAACCAGTTCTGGTGCAAAGTCAAAAAGCCCGCGCAAGCGGGCTTTTTTGCGTCTGGATTTGCGTCTGGATGCGAGCCGGCGGGAGTCCCCTCCTCCCACTCAGGCCGGGGCTGAATCAATGCCACTCGCCGTGATCCAGACCCTGCATACGCCGCATCTTCAGCCAGTCCGCCACGGCCTGTGCCACCCACGGCGCGTCGTCGAGCGGCAAGTCATGGCCGGCATGCTCATGCAGGCGCAGGGGCGCGCCCCAGGCACGGCTGATGGCTTGCGAACAGCGCCAGTCGACCAGACGATCGGCCTTGCTGCATAGCAGCAAAATCGGCGCCGCCGGACGCCGCCGGGTGGCCTCGTACCGAGCCGCTGCCAGCAACTGCCGCATGGTGTTGCGCACCCCCACCGGCCGCTCGCGCTGCAAGGACACCCAATGGTCCAGCACTTCTTCAGGACGCGGCAGCAAGCGGGTGGTCATGCGCAGGACCTTGGCCTCGCGCTGCCGGTAACCCAGGCGACTCAGGCTCAGCATCAACAAAGTGAAGTAGTTGAGCGGCCGCAGGCGGCGGTAAAAGGGACTGAAGGGACGCAGGCTGGTATTGATCAGGACGCCGGCGCAGACCTCCTTGGGGTAGCGCGCGATCCAGTCGCTGGCGACCATGGCACCCAGGGACATGGCCAGAACATGGACCGGCCCCTTGATTCCCAAACGAGCCACTTGCGAGCGGCAGGCTTCCACCATGGCCGGCACCTCGCTCGGACTGGTCTGACGGTGCAACATGCCATTGCCCGGCAGGTCCAGCAAAATCAGCTGAGCCCCGGGCTGCTGCTCGCGGATCTTGCGCAGCAGCAGGCGAGGAAAGTCCCCCCAATGACCAGACTCCCGCGAAAGCCCGCGCAGCAAAACCCAGGTGCTGGCAGCCTGCGGCTGCGCCTCGACCGGCGCGGGCGCAGTAACCGGCCCCGTCATGCGCCAGCACTCCGGCGATACCAACGCTGCAGCGCTTGCTGCTCATGTCTGGCACGTTGTTCGCCCTGAGGCAACCAGCGCGGCATGCCAGCCGCCGCACGAAGCATGAAGTCCAGCCATGCGATATGGCGGCGCAGCACACGCTGCTGTCGATGACTGACCAGAGGATTGAACATGCCGTGGCGAGAAAAAAGTTGCTTGGGATTCTTCCTGACCCAGAGCCAGGAGCCCATCTCCAAGGTCAGAGGCAGGTGCAGACAATCGTCGCGCGCACAGGCCTGCAAATAGAGATGGTCCCACAGGTCACCGTGGGTCAAGTATTGTCGACTCTGCGGCTCGAACACGTAGCGATGCTGGGCATGGGTCTGATCCAGAATCTGACACAAGGCATGCATTTCCGCCAAATGCGGCAAGGGCCGGGCCGTGTGGGCATAAGGGAACCAGATGCGATCGGCCAAGCCGAATCCCGAGTGGCAGTCCACCGCGATCGACTGCCTGTGGCTCAGCAACTCGCGCTCCACCAAGTCGCACAGCGCCTGGCTTTCAGCTTCCATGCCTGCCGCTTCCACACCGCGATACCAGGGCAGCCTGGGGCTCAGACGCTGACCTCCGACCCAGGGCGACACCCCCGGGCCCGCCTCCACCGGCGCATTGCGCATCAGGTCCACGCCACGCGGATTGGCGCGTGTGCCGTTCCAGATGCCGCCCGGGTTGACCAGCGGCAAAAACACGACACGCAAGGACTCCAGCATGCGGTGCAAGCTGCTGTCCCAATGCAGCCGCGAGATCAGGCTGGCCAAAAAAGCCATGACCACCTCCGCGCCAATGCGCTCCAGGCCATGGACGCCGCCAAAGAAGCCCACCGCCGGCACGGCAGGATCCGGATTGCCCAGTGTCAAAGCCAGCAAGGGCAAGCTGCCGCCGCCCACCGCCACCTGACCGAGTTCATGTTGTTGCAGCAAGGGCCCGGCCTGGCGCAGCAGCGACTCCAGCTCAGCGAGTTCGGGCAAGGCCGGCAGCAAAGAGACAGAGGAAGACACCAGGATCAGATCCGCTGAAGAAAAGGGTTTGGGCTCGAAGCCAGCAAGCATAGCCGCAGCCCCGGCCGGACTCCAGCATCAGGCCGCAGCACATGCTGAACGCCTCATATGCGCGTCATCAGATCGTCACGAAGCCAACATAGCCTACCCGCCATGCAACCCCTCAAAAACGAGCGCTGCAGCGATGCGGACCACTTCCTTCCCGCCGGCTTTGTCGGCAGCCTGCGTCGTCGCATGATCTGGCTGATGTGCCTGCTCGGCGGCAGCCTGGAATTGCTGGCCCTGCAAAGGGCGCGCCGACAGCGCTGAAGCTCAGTCCGCGCCGGCTGCGGCTCAGTCCGCCGAGCGCTTTTCCGCGCTGGGGCTGTCCGGCAACAAGCAGGCCTCGGCCACCTGCAGGCTGTTGTCGCGGGCGAAGTTCATGACGAAGTCCCAGGCCATGGGCTCAAGGCGGCGCAACTCTTCGTTGACGATCACGCACTTCACGCCGTTGATCACCCGCGGCACGCACAGCGGCGAGTAGCCGATGTAGGCGCCGATACCGCCGCGGGCGCCGCCAGGGCGGAAGCAGGACATGGCGCCTGCCAGACGCTCGGCCCAGTCGCTCGGCCGGAAGGTCCGGCCCTCCAGGGTGAGGCCCTGGATGAATACTTCGCGCGATTTGGGGGACTGGCTCATGGGTGGGCGACTTCGACGCCGGGCTGGGTTCCAGCCCCGCGGCCGCGAAAATAGACGGTTTTACGACAGACGCTATTGTGCCTTGGATGTGTTGCGCCGCAGCACAGGCAGCTCGGCAAGACCGGACATTCGCACGCGTCAGGCCCGTGTCAGGGCCTCGGGAAAGACCTGGCCCTTAGAATCCGCCGACGTTTGGGCGAGGTTCCGCCGCGCCGAAACGCCACCCTGTTTGCTTGTCCCCCACCTATGGAGAGTTGATGAACGCCCCCGTTGTCCCGTCTGCTGTTGTGCCGTCCGAACCTCACGTGATGCAAACCTATGGCCGCCTGCCCATCGCCCTGGCGCGCGGTGAAGGCTGCTGGGTCTGGGACGTGAACGGCCGACGATACCTGGACGGGCTGGGCGGCATCGCCGTCAACACCTTGGGCCATGCGCATCCGCGCCTGGTGCCGGCCCTGCAGGCGCAGGTGGCCACGCTGATGCACAGCAGCAACTACTACCACGTGCCCTTGCAAGAGCAGCTGGCTGCCAAGCTGTGCGAGCTGTCCGGCCTGGACGTGGCCTTCTTCTGCAACAGCGGCCTGGAGGCCAACGAAGCGGCACTCAAGATCGCCCGCAAATTCGGCAACGACCGCGGCAACCATGCACCCGAGGTGATGGTGTTCGAGGGCGCCTTCCATGGCCGCTCGATCGCCACCCTCTCCGCCACCGCCAACCCCAAGATCCATGCCGGCTTCGGCCCCTTGGTGCCCGGCTTTGTGCGCGTGCCGCTGAATGACCTGCCTGCCGTTGAAGCGGCGCTGGACGCCCATCCGAACATCACCGCCATCTTCCTGGAGACCATTCAGGGCGAAGGCGGCATCAACGAGTCGCGCATCGAGTTTCTGCAAGGCCTGCGCCGCATCTGTGACCAACGCGATCTGCTGCTGATGCTGGACGAAGTTCAGTGCGGCATCGGCCGCACCGGCAAGTGGTTCGCCCATCAATGGGCCGGCATCCGCCCCGATGTCATGCCCTTGGCCAAGGGCCTGGGTTCGGGCGTGCCCATCGGCGCCGTGGTTTGCGGCCCACGCGCCGCCAAGATCATGCAGCCGGGCAACCACGGCACCACCTTCGGCGGCAACCCGCTGGCCATGCGCGCCGGCGTTGAAACCCTGAAGATCATGGAAGAAGACGGCCTGCTGGCGCATGCCGAGAAGGTCGGCGGCGAGCTCAAGGCCGCCCTGAAAGCGGGCCTGGAAGGCGTGCCTGGTGTCGTCGAAGTGCGCGGTCAGGGCCTGATGCTGGGCGTGGCCCTGGATCGCCCCTGCGGTGTCTTGCTACAGCGCGCGGCCGATGCCGGCCTGATGATCAGCGTCACCGCCGAACGCGTGGTGCGCCTGGTGCCCGCCCTGATCCTGAGCAGCGAGGAAGCCGCCCAGATCGCCGCCATCCTCGTGCCCTTGATCAAGGCCTTCCTGGCGGAGCCCAAGGCATGAAGCCCGGCCAAGGCCTGATGCGCCACTACCTTCAGTTCAAGGACTTCCGCGCCGAGGAATACGCCCATCTGTTTGAGCGCGCCGCCATCATCAAGCGCCGCTTCAAGAACTACGAGCGCTACCAACCCCTGGCCGACCGCACACTGGCCATGATCTTCGAGAAGGCCAGCACGCGCACCCGCGTCAGCTTCGAGGCCGGCATGTACCAGATGGGCGGCTCGGTGGTGCACCTGACCACCGGCGACAGCCAGCTGGGCCGCGCCGAGCCCATCGAGGACAGCGCCCGCGTGATCAGCCGCATGGTCGACCTGGTGATGATCCGAACCTTCGAGCAGACCAAGATCGAACGCTTCGCAGCGCACTCGCGCGTGCCCGTGATCAACGGCCTGACCAACGAGTACCACCCCTGCCAGATCCTGGCCGATCTGTTCACCTTCATCGAAGCGCGCGGCATGAACCAGCGTGGCATCGTCGATGTCGACTGCCTCAAGGGCCGGGTCGTGGCCTGGGTCGGCGACGGCAACAATATGGCCAACACCTGGCTGCAGGCGGCGGAGATCCTGGGCTTCACCGTCCATGTCAGCACGCCCAGCGGCTACGAGGTGGACGCCAAGGTCGCCGGCATCCAGAACAGCGATTGCTACAAGGTGTTCAAGAACCCGCTCGACGCCTGCCGCGGCGCCGACCTGGTGACCACCGATGTCTGGACCAGCATGGGCTATGAAGCCGAGAACGACAAGCGCCGCGCGGCCTTTGCCGACTGGTGCGTCGATGCCGAGATGATGGGCGTGGCCAAGCCCGACGCCCTCTTCATGCACTGCCTGCCCGCCCACCGTGGCGAAGAGGTGACCGCCGAAGTCATCGACGGCCCCCAATCCGTCGTCTGGGATGAGGCGGAGAATCGCATGCATGTGCAGAAGGCACTCATGGAGTACCTTCTGCTGGGTCGCATCGGCTGACCAGCCGATGTGAGCCAAGCCCGCCAGGGCTGCATGCGATTCGGGGCGTACTCACTTGGCGCCAGCCAAGTGAAGCCGCGCCAGCGGCGGGTGCGCACCAAAACAGAATGAACGTGCAAAAGGCTGAGTCAGGACCGAAGACAGGCCCGACGGCCTGTCTGACGCCTGACGAAGGCCAGCCCATGTCCGCAAGGGCTGGCACTCATGGAGTACCTCCTGCTGGGTCGCATCGGCTGACCAGCCGGAGCGCCCCTGGCTGCCCTCACCGCGGCCGCACGCTGCCCGTCAGACTCCCCGGTGGGTAGTGTTTGACGAACTCGCGCCACACCTGCCCCGACTTGGCAGCACGTTCCAGCAGCGCCAGCAGATTCTGCCGGTCGGCCTCCGACAAGGCGGTCTTGGACACGTATACGCCGCTCTCGCCCCAAGGCAGCTCGTCCACCGGTTCGTAGCGCAGTTGTTCCAGCAGAGGCCGCACGCGCGCATCGCTCAGCAAAGCACCCACCAAGATGCTGGGCGCCATGACCGTGGCTTCGGCCATGCCATTGCCCAGCATTCGTGCCACCGAAACCGCATCGGCTGCCAATGACAAGCGCCCCTGCTGATCCAACTCCTTGATCAAGGCCTGGTAAGACTCGCCGTAATCAAAACCCCGCACCAGTACCACGCGCATCTCGCGCCGGGCCTGCAACTCAGCCAGACTGCGCAGCGGCGCACGCTCTGAACTCAAAGAAATCACGGTCGCCCGGCTGCTGACCATGGGCACAAACACCCCTGACTCGTCCCGCTTGGGCGTGCGCGTCGCCGGCACCAGCAGATCAGCGCGGCCGGTCTCGAACATCAGTTCCTGCCGCGCCCGAGGCACCACAGAGAACTTCAGCGGGCAGCCCTCCCGCGCCACGCTGCTGCGCAAGACCTCCGGGTAGACGCCCGCCACGGCCTCTCCCGTCACCGTGACGCTGAGCCCGATCGGTGCCACCGGCACGGTAATGTCGCGCGAGCAGACAAGCTGGGCCCTGACGTTCCAAGGCATGGCCGCTAAGGCAAACGCCGCCAGCCAAACAGAACAAGCCCGCTGGAACTCCAACACTTCATCGCACCACGGCCACCGCAACATCAGGCACCTTTTGAGAATTGTGAGAAGTCATCACGCACGAAATCGAGAGAGCCGCGTCTCGATTTGACGACCCGCAGGACAACCTGCTCAGGGAGACTGCCCCGTCCACGGATCGGCCACAGCTTACGCGATCTGGCGACTGTGCGTGTCGCTGCAGCGAGATTACACGTGCGGGTCATCCCCGTTGAAGTTTGCGCATACAGGCGGCAAGCTGCAAGTGACCTGACCGCGCAAGTTGCGCAGTCAGACACTCCCGATTTCGGCGGCCCTCCCCCGTCCGTCTTCTGGCCTCCCCGCCTTCAGCCTGCCGTCAGCCGCTCATGGCAAGCTCAGCATCGCCATGAAAATTGCCCTTATCTCTGACATTCATTCCAATGCGCAGGCGTTTGCTGCGGTGCTTGAGCATGCCCAGGCCCAGGGCGTCAACGACTACGCCTTGCTCGGCGATTTCGTCGGTTACGGCGGCGACCCAGCCTGGGTGCTGGACAAGGTGGCCGACTTGGTCGAGCAAGGTGCGGCGGCCGTCATGGGCAACCACGACGCCGCCGTGGTGCAAGGCAGCTCCAGCAGCATGCGCGAGGACGCACGCCTGGCGGTGGAGTGGACCCATGCGCGCCTGAGCCCCGCGCAGCTCGACTTCTTGTCCAAGTTACCGATGAGCGTCACCCGCGAAGATCGCCTCTACGTCCATGCCAATGCCTTCGACCCGGGCGGCTACGAATACATCCAAGGCCGGCTGGAAGCCATGCGCAGCCTGCATGCCACCGAATGCCGCTACACCTTTTGCGGCCACATGCACGAGCCCATGCTGTACCACCTGAGCTCGACCGGCAAGGCGGGCGAGTTCACGCCCGCTGCAGGCGTCACCATCCCCTTGCTGCCGAACCGCCAATGGCTGGCCATCCCGGGCTCCTGCGGCCAGCCACGTGACGGCAATCCGGCGGCCTGCTACGCCATCTTTGACAGTACGGCCGGCGAGCTCAGCTTCCAGCGCGTGGCCTACGACGCCGAAGCCGCCGCCGCGCAAATCCGCGCCGCCGGCCTGCCCGAACGGCTGGCGGCCCGCCTGCTGCAGGGCGAGTAGCATCAAGGCCAAAGGCAAGACCTGACCCCAGGCCGACAGGACCACGGTACCCGGCACCCCTCACTGGCCACCGAACAGGACTCTCTCCACCATGCCCAGCTCCGCTTCCGGCCCCCTCAGCACCCAGTTCATTACGCCACCCCTGGGGCCCTTGGAGCCGGGTATGGAGCTCGACGGTTTCAGGCTGGAGGAGCGCATGCACCAGGGCGGCATGGCCCATATCTGGCGCGTGACGCGGCTGCAGCCCAAGCCCGGTGAGGACTTCCCGCTGATCATGAAGGTGCCGCGCATCAAGGGCGGCGAGGACCCGGCCACCATCGTCGGCTTCGAGGTCGAGCAGATGCTGATGCCGGCGCTCAAAGGCCCGCATGTGCCGCGCTTCGTCGCGCGCGGCGACTGGACACGACAAGCCTATATCGTCATGGAGCAGGTGCAGGGTCAGTCCTTGCGCCCGCGCCTCGATGAGGCACCGCTGCCGCTCGACGAAGTGGTGGACATCGGCATACGCGTGGCCACCGCCCTGCAAGACCTGCACCGCCAGCATGTGGTGCACCTGGACATCAAGCCCAGCAACATCATGTTCCGGCCGGATGGGCTGGCCGTGTTGGTCGACTTCGGGCTTTCGCGCCACGACCACCTGCCCGACCTGCTGGAGGAAGAGTTCTCCCTGCCCATGGGCACGGGGCCGTACATGTCGCCCGAGCAGGTGCAGTTCGTGCGCAACGATCCGCGCAGCGATCTGTTTGCCCTGGGCGTCATGCTTTATCACCTGGCCACCGGCGAGCGGCCCTTCGGCCAACCGAGCTCGGTGCGCGGCTTGCGGCGCCGGCTCTACATCGAACCGGTGCCACCGCGCGCCATCGACCCCGAACTGCCCCCTTGGTTCCAGGAAGTAGTCTTGCATTGCCTCGAGGTCAAGCCCGAGCGCCGCTACCAAAGCGCGGCCCAGCTGGTTCTGGATCTGCAACAACCCGAGGGCGTGAGCCTGACCCGCCGCGCCGAGAAGATGACCGGCAGCAGCAGCCTCAAGACCCTGAAGCGCTGGTTCTTCGCCCTCGGCTCGGAGCCGGCACCGCAGGCCACCGTCAGCAACCAGGTGACGCGCAGCCCCATCATCATGGCCGCCGTCGACACCCAGCACGCCACACCGGCCCTGCTCGACCAGTTGCGCGAGACCGTGCGCCGTATCGTCCAGACCGAGCCGGGCGCCCGCCTGGCCTGCGTCAGCGTGATGAAGACGGCCCGCATCGGCATGGACGAGCTGACCGACAAGGACGGCAAGAGCGTGCATGTGAAGCAGCTGATCGCCCTCAAGCATTGGGCGAGGCCGATCAGCAAGGCGCTGAATCTGGAGGACGGCCGCCTGACCTTCCATGTGCTGGAAGCGCCCGACGCGGCCACGGCCATCATCGAATTCGCGGCCAAGAATGGCGCCGACCACATCGTCATGGGCGCCCGCGGCGCTTCGGCCTTGCGACGCTATCTGGGCAGCGTCTCGGCCCAGGTGGTGACACAGTCGGAATGCTCGGTCACCGTGGTGCGCGAGCCGGCTGGCGCCGAGGCCTGAACGGACACCCAAGCATGACTGCCCCAGAAGCCACGAACAACCCCTGCATTCCATGCGGCGCCTGCTGCGCCAGTTTTCGCGTGGACTTCGCTCGCGAGGAACTGCAAAGCGAGGGCGGCTGCGTGCCCGACGGCTTGGCGATCGAACTGACCGACACCCTGGCTCGCATGCGCGGGACCGACCACGCCCGGCCGCGCTGCGCCGCCTTGGTCGGCACGGTGGGCCAGGCGGCAGGCTGCGGCATCTATGAATGGCGGCCCGGCCCCTGCCGGGAATTCGGGCTGCGCGCGCCCATGGGTATCGGTGATGAGGCCTGCGCCAGAGCCAGAGCGCGGCATGGGCTGCCACCGCTGCCCTGAGCCCATCTGACCCAGGCCGCAGCAGGGCTCAGTGCAAGCTGGACTTGCGCGTCCTCAACCAGTCGAGCTTGGCGGAATACATCTGCTTCTCGCGCTCGTTGCTGCTGTTTTCCAGGGCCAGGGTCATGTGCTTGTGGGCCGACCTGACGTCGCCCAGCCCGTAGCTGGCCAGAGCCGCCCAAAAGTGAAACTCATGAAAAAAGGCTGAGCGGGCAATCTCGCGGTCAAACAAGGCCTTGGCCTGTTCGAACTCGCCCCGACGCATCGCCGCCACGCCCTGGTCAAAGAACTTGTAGGGCGGATGCGGTTGCAGATCCCGCAGCTTGGCCGTCAGCAGGGCCGACTCCGAGCCGGGGCCGCCATCGTCCAGCACCAGCACCAGATTGGACAAGGCCTGGGTGTTGTCCGGCTCCTGGCGCAAGACGTGGCGGAAGCTGGCCTGCGCCAGCTCAGGCAGACCGCGGCGCCGGTAGATCACGCCGAGTGTGTTGTAGGCCGCCATCATGCGCGGGTCGGCCTTGAGCGAAGCACGCACCCACCAGTAGGCATCGTCGATGGCGCCGGCGGCCAGGCTTTCAGCGGCGCGGTTGTTCATATACATGCCGATCACGGTCTGCTCATCGATCTCCCGGCTGCGCTGGCCGCGGATATCGGCGCCAGGCAGGAAATCGATGGTCAGCTGATCAGCCTCCATGGTAGTGAAGGCATGGACCTCGGGCTTACGGCGCGCCAGGGTCAGGTTGACATGTCCGGTCAGGAAATAAATGTCGCCGTGCCGCGACCAGAAATCCTCGACATAGACGCTTTGGTAGCGCACCGGCAACTGCAGGTGCTTGGCAAACGCGCCGGTCATGATCACTAGGGACAGGCAGTTGCCGCGCCGCTGGGCGAAGGCCTCGGCAGCATTGCGGGTTCGGTCCGAGTCGTACTCGAGCTGCAGCTGCCCCTTGGTGTAGAGCGAATCCAGCAAGGCATCGCGTGGACCGCGGTTGCGGATCTGGAAGGCAATCTCGCGGTCCAGATAGTCGCGCATGGCCGGGCTCAGGGCGAAGACCTGCTCCGGGTCCATGTTCTTGCTGCTGGGCTTGAAGAGCTGGTCATGGAACAGCTCCTGCAAGGGCGCGTGCGGCGGCGGTGCGACCGTGGCGCAAGCCCCCAGCAGCAGGGTGCACAGCAAGACTGAAAGCGTACGCAAGGCAAGCATGTTCATGGCTCTTCCTTCCCCAAACCAAGCAAGGCCGCACGAGGCCTCACAAGGCCAGACCCCACCGAACGGCAGGGTCCTGCGCTTCAAAGTGTAGTCATCAAACTAGCGCTCGCAGCCCCAGATGAATACCCATGACTTCTGGCTGCACGCAGCCCCGATTCACAGCCAGGCTTGCAACCAGCCGAGGCCCTCTGAGGTGGCGTGGGGCCGCTGGCCGCGCGCAGGCCGGTACTCACAGCCGATCCAGCCCGGGTAGCCCAGCTGGTCCAGCAGCTGAAACAGGTAGCGGTAGTTCAGCTCACCGACATCGGGCTCATGACGCTCGGGCACGCCGGCCACCTGGATGTGGCCGATGCGGCCACCGGGCAGGTAGTGGCGGATCTTGCTGGCCAGATCGCCCTCGCTGACCTGCAGGTGGTACAGGTCCATCTGCACCATGACATAGGGCGAGCCGATTTCGTCCAGCAGGGCGTGGGCTTGCGCCTGCCGGTTCAGGAAATAGCCGGGCATGTCTCGCTCATTGATCGGCTCGATCATGATCTGCTCGCCCTGCCCGGCCGCTGCCGCCGCGGCATAACGCAGATTCTCCAGGTAGGTGGAATGGCAGTCCTCCAGCCTCTGATTCGGGGGCAGCACACCCGCCATCACATGAATGCGCGAGCAAGCCAGTGCCTGGGCATAGGCCAGGGCTTGGTGGATGCCAGCCCGGAACTCGGCCTCGCGGCCGGGCAGACAAGCCAGCCCCCGCTCGCCCGCATCCCAATCACCCGGAGGGGCGTTGAAGAGCACCTGCTGCAGACCATGCTCTTGCAGGCGGGCTGCCAACTCCTCGGGCGCAAAGGCATAAGGGAACAGGAACTCGACCGCCTGAAAGCCATCGCGCGCGGCGGCGGCAAAGCGGTCGAGGAAATCCAGCTCGGTGTAGAGCATGGACAGGTTGGCAGCAAAGCGGGGCATGGCAGGTCCGGGCAGCAAGCGGTTTGGTAACCCGATTGATTGTGTCCCGCCAGGCCGGACTCACTAAGATGCCCGCCATGAAACTCGCACTGATCGCCCACGACGGCAAGAAAAACGAGATGGTCGCCCTGGCGGCCGAGTTCAAGGCCTTTCTGCAGGGCTGCCAGCTGATGGCCACCGGCACCACCGGCGGCCGCCTCGTCGCCGAGCTGGGCCTGAGCGTGGAGCGCCTGCTCAGCGGCCCGCATGGTGGCGATTTGCAGATCGGCGCGCGCCTGGCTGTCGGTGGGGTCGACGCTGTGATCTTTCTGCGCGACCCGATGACGCCGCAGCCGCACGAGCCCGACATCAATGCCCTGGTGCGCGCCTGCGACGTGCACAACGTGCCCTGCGCCACCAACACGGCCGGCGCCCGGCTGATGCTGGAGCGCTGGGCTCAGCTGGGCTGAAAGCGAGCCGACTCAGAGCTTGAGAATTTTTGTAGCGAGCGGCTGTCAGGCGAGGCGGACGGAGCGCAGGAACCGGAACGTACTAGCTGTACGTGAGGATTCTGAGCACCGGACCAACGACGCATGGCAGTCGCGCAGCAAAAAATTCACAAGCTCTCAGCGCTCGACCAGCACCAGGGCCGTGCGCCCCGGCACCTTGACCCGGCCGCTGGCGGCATCAAACGCGAACTCCCGCTTCGGCCGCGGGTCCGCCGCTCCCGGCGCCAGATGGACCGGGTGCAGCGCATAGCGCCGTCCGGCCAACTCAGGCAGCTGCAACACCTGGGCCTCAGGGCTGGTGTTGAGGAAATAGGCCAGGCGGGCAAAACCCGCGTCCTTCAGGCCCTGGCCGTCGATTTCAGCGGCCAACACCAGCGGGTTCTGTGACGGGCCGGTGTTGAGAAAACGCAGGCGCTGGCGGATTTCGGCGGCGCTGCTCAGGCGCAGCAGGCGGCTGCTGGCGCGGATCTTCAGCAGGTCCCGAAAGCCATCGCGCATCCAGGTGATCTCGGCCGGGCCGGGGGCAATGCCCGGGTCGGCCAGCAAAGGCGCCAGCCAGGGGTACATGGCCTGGTTGTCGGCGGCCGGCGGCAGGCCGGTGCCAAAGAAGTTGCGCTGGTAGCTCCAGTCCAGACGATTGAACCAGTCGCCCGAGTCGTAGCTGTTGCGGTCCAGCGATTTGGAGCGCAGCACATCGATGCCGGCGTGGAAGTAGGCCACGCCCTGGCTGAAGGCCGTCAGCGCCGCGCCCAGCAGCTGCACGCGCGCCCGCTCGGCGCGCGGCGTGTCCTGGGGCAGCTTGAGCACATTGATGTCAAACAGGGTCTGGTTGTCGTGGTTGTCCACGTAATTGACCACCTCGCCGGGCTCGGAGACGTAGCCAGCCGGCTGGTCGCCGTAGGCGATCTGGTCCGCGGGCAGGCGCGGGCCGCGCCAGGTGTCCAGCTCGAAGTTGCGCAGCGAGCCGGCCAGGCCCACGCGCAGCAGGTCGGCGCTGGCCATCAGCTGCGTGGCCGCTGCAGGCGTGCTGACGTGGCGGTTGGGCGCAAAGCCCAGGCCATTGAGCCAGCCCTGGTTCTTCAGTACATCGAGGCCGTTGTCGCCGGCACTGCCGCCGCGGGCGGCGTCGCGGGCGCGGTCGCTGAAGGTGCCGATGCCGCTGCCATTGAGCGAGAGCTGAGAGGCTTGAACGAAACGGGCGCCGTTGGCCACCTCGCCAAAGTTCCAGCCCTCGCCGATCAGCTGCACCGGCTGGCCGGCGGCGGCGTTGACGCGCTGCTGCAGCGCCTCCATCACCGCGCGTGGCTGGTGGGCCATCAGGTCAAAGCGGAAGGAATCGATGCGGTACTCGCGCGCCCACATGGCCACCGAATCGATCATCAGCTTGGCCATCATGCGCTGCTCGGTGGCCGTGTTGTCGCAGCAGGTCGAGCGCTCGACCTGGCCCTTGGCATCGAGGCGCTGGTAGTAGCCGGGCACGATGCGATCAAGCACCGAGTGGCGGCCCTGGCCGCTGGCGGCCGTGTGGTTGTAGACCACGTCCATGCCCACGCGCAGGCCCGCCCGGTGCAGGGCCTGCACCATCTGGCGGAACTCGCGGATGCGGCGCTCGCCGTGCTGCGCATCGCTGGCATAGCTGCCCTCCGGCGCGCTGTAGTGCCAGGGGTCGTAACCCCAGTTGAAGCAATCCTGGTCGGCCAGCTTCATCACCACGGCCTGCTGGGCCGGGCTGTCAGCGGCCGCCTCCGGCACCTGGGGTGTCAGGCAGCCTTGCTCGGGCACGCTGGCCAGGTCGAACACCGGCAGCAGATGCACATCGGTCAGGCCGGCCTGAGCCAGGGCGCGCAAGTGGCGCATGCCTTGCGAGCCTGCCTGCGTGAAGGCCAAGTACTTGCCGCGCTGCGCCGGCGGCACGCTGGCGTCGCCGATGGAGAAGTCGCGCACATGGAGCTCGTAAATCACCATATCGGTGGACTGCCGCACGCGGGCTGAGGCCTGGCTGTGCGCACGGCGGTCTTGCCAGCCGCGCGGCTGCAGACGCGGATCGGCCCAATCGACCACCATGCTGCGCGCCGAATCGGCGCTCAGACTCAGCGAATAGGGATCGGTCACCCGGTTGCGCACCAGACCCAGGCCTGGCACCCAGACCTCGACCAGATAGCGGTAGTAGCTGCCGCTCAAATTGGCGGGCAGGCCCTGCTGCCACAAGCCGCTGCGCGGATCGAAGCCCAACGCTTCCACGGCCTGCGCCGGGCTCTCAGGCCCGGCGTAGCGGCAGAGGTAGACCTGCTGCGCGGTCGGCGCCCAGAGCTTGAATTCCGTCTGCCGGCCCTGCTTCACCACCGCGCCCAGCTCGCCCGCCGCTTCGGCCGCGTCGGCGTAGAGCGCATCAAGAGCACCGGGCGTCTGCAAGCCGGTGACCGCCAGCACCTGACCTGCTGCGTCTTCCTTGACCAGCAAGAGCTCGCCGCGCAAAAGTTGGGGCAAGCGGGCTTGGTCGGCCGAATTCAAAGCCAGGCGTAAGCCGGGGCCGAAGGATTCGAGGTACTTGAAGCGCTGCGCCAGCTCGGGTGCGAGCGGGGCTGTGCTGGGCAGCAGCTCGACGCGCTGTTCCACGCCCTGGGCTGCCGCACCGACCTTGACCTGCGCACCGCCGCGCGCGCTGGCCAGCAGAGCCACACGCTCGCCGGGCACCAGGCTCTGGCCCGGCCATTGCAGCAAAGCGGGGCTCAGGGCAAAGGCGCGGGCCTCGGGCGCGGCCATGGCGGCCGGCTGCAAGACGGTGGCTGCATCGGCGCTGTCGCAGGCGGCACGCAGCTCAGCAGGTGACGCCGAGGCCATCGCGGCCCAGGCGGCACTCGACAGCAAGTTCAGCGCAAGGATCAGGCCAAGTCGGGAGGAAGAGAGGGAAGTCATCGACAGCGATCCGTTCGGTGCAAGGTGTGAAGTCGCTGCGCCCACATGATCCGCAGCCCCGATCTCAAAATAGTAGCAAAACTACATCAATAGCAACAGCACGGATTCCATGATCCTCACAAAGCATCTAAGCTTTTCACTATTGAAATTATGCCGAGGCACGCCATGAAACGTAATTCAATTACAGAATCAGAAGGCCACCTTCCAGGGCTGAGACGCCTGCTCCCCGGCCTGGCACTCGGCGCCGCCCTGATCAGCGGCGCCAGCCTCGCCGCCCCGCCGGTGGATCTGTCGCCCGTGCCCGCCCGCCCCAAGGCCAGCACCCTGCCCCCGGGCTGGGAGCATGGCGCCTTCATGGAAATCTTCGTGCGCGGCTACCAGGACAGCGACGGCGATGGCATCGGCGACCTGCGCGGCCTGATTCAGCGCCTGGACTATCTCAAGGACTTGGGCGTCAGCGGCATCTGGCTGATGCCCATCACCGCCAGCGCCGACCACGACCACGGCTACGCCACCACCGACTTCCGCCACATCGAGCCCCAGTACGGCAGCCTGCGCGATTTTGATGAACTCATCCGCCAAGCCCACCGGCGCGGCATCGGCGTCATCATCGACTATGTGATCAACCACGCCTCGCACGAACACCCGCTGTTCCAGCAGGCGCTGAAAGACCGCCGCAGCCCCTACCGCGATTGGTTTGTCTGGCAAGACCAAGCCCCCGAAGGCTGGGACATCTGGGGCAAGAACCCCTGGACCACCGTCAAACCCAGCGCCGACGGCAGCAGCAACAGCAACAACAACCTTGGCGCCTACTTCGGCACCTTCGGCCCGCACATGCCAGATTTCAATCTGCGCCACCCCGCCGTGCTCGACTACCACCGCAGCAGCCTGCGCTTCTGGCTGAACCGTGGCCTGGACGGCTTCCGACTCGACGCCGTACCGCACCTGATCGAGAACAACGCCGTCGACTGGAACGACCAGCCCGAGAGCCGCCGCCTGACCCGAGAACTGCAAACCCTGATCAAGCAGTACCCGCGCCGCCATGTGGTTTGCGAAGCCACGGCCAACCCGCAGCAGTACGCCAGCCCCGAGGTCTGCGGCAGCGCCTTTGCCTTCGGCCTGGAGGCGCAGATGATCAAGGCCGCGCGCGGCGAGACCGCTGCCGTGGGCGAGATCGCCCGCATCCTGAGCCAGGCCCCGAGCACCATGGCCAATGTGCTGGCCAACCACGACATCTTTGCCGGCGCGCGCGTCTGGGATCAGCTGGCCGGCGACGAAGCGCGCTACAAGCTGGCGGCCGCCAGCTACCTGCTCGCGCCGGGCACGCCCTTCATCTATTACGGCGAAGAGATCGGCATGGCCGGCGTCTCGCAGCTGCCCGGCGACGAGCCCCTGCGGGCCCCCATGAGCTGGACGGCTGACATCAGCGGCTTCACTTCCAGCGCCACGCCCTACCGCCCGCTCTCGCCCAACGCCGCCAGCCACAACGCCGCCGCACAAGCGCGCGATCCCGGCTCGCTGCTGAACTTCTACAAAGCCATGATCGCCCTGCGCCGCCAGCTGCCCTCAATCGCCCGCGGAGACCTCCGCAAGGCCCAGGCCGAGGCTCAGGTCTTGAGCTTTCAGCGGCGGCTCGGCGATGAGCTGAGCCTGGTGCTGATCAACTATGGCGAGCAGGCCACCACGCAGGCGGTGAGCGGCCTGCCCGCGGGCGCCCTGTTGCAGCAGGCCTACCCAGCCCAAGCAAGCCTTGGCAGCGACGCGCAAGGCCAGGCCCTGCTGCGGGCGCCCGCCCGGTCCGTGCAGGTCTGGCGTTTGGATCTATCCAAGAAAGGCCGGCCATGAAACGCTTGCAGCTCGCCGCCCTCTTCCTCGCCGCCGCCCTGCTGCCCGCCAGCCGCAGCCATGCGCAGTCTGTTGAGCAGATCGAGCCACCCAGCTGGTGGGCCGGCATGAAGGAGCCGCGCCTGCAGCTGATGCTGCAGGGCTCGCAGATCGGCAGCCTGCGCCCGCGGCTCCACACGCCCCATGCCGGCGTGCGCCTGCTGCCGCCCGAGCGTGTGGCCAGCCCGGACTACCTGTTTCTGAACCTGCACATCGCCCCCACCGCCCAGCCGGGCACGCTGCAGATCGAGCTGCTGAAGCCCAACGGCCGCGTCGCCCAGCGCCTGAGCTATGCCCTGCAGGCGCGCGCGCCCGGCTCGGCCCTGCGCCAGGGCTTTGGCCCGCAGGATGCGATCTACCTGCTGGTGCCCGATCGTTTCGCCAAGGCGGGCGAGAGCGTCTCGAACGCCGAGATGCTGGAGGCCGAAGACCGCAGCCAGCCCGGCGGCCGCCACGGCGGCAACCTCGCCGGCCTGCGCCAGCACCTGGACTACATCGCTGGCCTGGGCTTCACCCAGATCTGGCCCACACCCCTGGTCGAGAACAACAGCGCCAGCTACAGCTACCACGGCTATGCGGCGACCGATTTCTACCGCATCGACCCGCGCTTCGGCCGCAATGAGGACTACCGCGATCTGGCGGCTGCGGCGCGGCAACGCGGCCTGGGCGTGATCCAGGACATCGTGCTCAACCACATCGGCGCCGGCCACCGCTGGATGCGCCAGTTGCCCGAGCCCGACTGGCTCAACCAGTGGCCGGGCTACACCGAGACCCACCATGCGCGCCTGAGCCTGCACGACCCGCATGCCGCCGCCAGCGACCGTGAGCGCTTTGTCAGCGGCTGGTTTACACCCGGCATGCCCGATCTGAACCAACGCAACCCGCGCGTGGCCCGCTACCTGACGCAGATGAGCATCTGGTGGGTGGAGTACGCTGGGCTCTCGGGCCTGCGCACCGACACCTACTCCTACTCCGACCGCGGCTTTCTCGCCGACTGGTCACGGCGCCTGATGCAGGAGTACCCGCGCCTGAACCTGGTGGGCGAGGAATGGAGCCCGCACCCGGCCGTGGTGGCCTACTGGCAGCGCGGCAAGCGCAACCACGACAGCTACGCCTCCCACATGCCCAGCATGATGGACTTCCCTTTGCACGGCGCCCTGCTCGCCGGCCTCAAGGAAGACGACGGCCACGACAGCGGCCTGACCAAGCTCTACGAAGCCCTGGCCCACGATTTCCTCTACCCCGACCCGCAGCGCCTGGTGCTGTTCGAGGGCAACCACGACACACCCCGCTTGTTCAGCGTGCTAGGGCAAGACCTGGCCCTGTGGAAGATGGCCCTGCTCTACCTGGCCACCGCGCCGCGCATCCCTCAGTTCTTCTACGGCGATGAGCTCTTGCTCACCAGCCCCGCGCAGCGCGACGACGGCCGGGTGCGCGCCGACTTCCCCGGCGGCTGGGCCGGTGATGCGGCCAATGGTTTCACCGGCCAGGGCCTGAGTGCCGAGCAGCAAGAAGCCCAGGCCCTGGTGCGCCGGCTCTTCAACTGGCGCAAGAGCGCCCCGGCCCTGCACGGCGGACGCAGCCTGCATTACGCCCCCATGGACCAGGTCTATGCCCTGTTCCGCCAGGGCGGAGGGCAGACGGTGATGCTGATGCTGAACAAGGCCAAAGAGCCGCGCCGGGTCGACATGACGCGCTTCCGCGAAGCCCTGGGCAGCCACAGCGAGGGCCGCGATGTGCTCGGCGGCCAGACGCTGCGCTGGAGCGAAAGCCTGGAGCTGCCGGCCCGTTCGGCCTTGCTGCTGGAATTGCGCTGATGGTCTGAGGCGCTGAGGCACAAAGGCCTCAGCTGCTGCGCCCCAGCAGCGCCGCCATGCGCGCCAGCTTGGGCTTGACCACCGGCGTGGTCAGCATGGTGCTGCCCACCGCCATCAGCAGCAAGGCGGTGAAGCTCTCCTGCGTGATGATCTGTTTGTCCAGCAGGATGTTGGCGAAGATGATCATGATCAGCGCCTTGGTCTGCAGCAGCCAGCCGATCAGCGAGGCCTCACCCGGCTGCCAGCGCAGGATGCGCCCGGCCATGTGCACGCCGATCAGCTTGCCCGCGACCGAGGCGAGCAAAAGCCCAGCAGCCGCCAGGAACACCATGCTGCCGCCCACGCCCCAGTTGGTGCGCAGGCCCGTGCTCAGGAAGAACACCGGCATGATGACCAGCAGCACATGGTGACGCAGGCTGTCGAGCTGCTGCTGATCGAACCAATCGGCGTCCATGATGGCGCCGGCCAGGAAGGCGCCGACCATGTAATGCAGGCCCGACCAGTCGGCCCCGAAGCCGCACAAGGCCAGCCAGATCAGGCTGACGAACCAGCGGTCGCTGGCGCTCAGGCGCGCCATCAGGCGGCGGAACAAGGCGCCCACGACGATGAAGGCCAGCACAAAGGCGAGTTGCTTGCCGACGCGCTGCCAGTCCATCAGGATCAGGGCCAGCACGCCCCAGATTGCCACATCGTCCACGCTGGCGTAGCGCAGGATGCGCTGGCCCAGGGGCTGGCGCAGGATGTCCATTTTCTCCATCAGCAGGATCAGGATGGGCAGAGCCGTCACGGCACAGGCCATGCCCACGCCCAGCACGAACTGCCAGTCCAGGGCCTTGGGGCCGATCCAGCCCGAGCCCGCCAGCATGACCAGGGCCGCGCCGCAGCCGAAAAGCAAGGGCATGCCCAGCGCCAGGCCGGCCGTGATGCCGCTCTCGCGCCGGTGCTGCCAGGCGGCTTTGAGATCGAGCTCGATGCCGGCGATCCAGACGAACAGCATCACCGCCCACCAGGCAATGCCGTTGAGCGACTGGATCACCGCCGGGTTGAAGACGAATTGGTAGTACTCAGGAAATGCCGCACCGAGCACGCCGGGGCCCAGCAAGATGCCGGCAATGATCTGCACCACCACCAGGGGCGCGAAATGGTCGGTCCTGAACAGCCGCCATACGAGGTAGGGCACGCTCAGGATGATGAGCATGGCGATCAGGAAAATTTCGGTCGTGTTCATGGCTGCAAAAAAAGTGGTGCGGCAGCATCCGCAACTGGACACCACTCGCACCGGAGAACGATGTCGCCATCGTATGTTTGCGGCATGGCTTCGTATCTCGGTGCCAGCCCTGGCACAAGCCTGAAACAGGGCCCGAAGCAGCCGTCAATCGCCCACAAAAAAGGGAGCCTTGCGGCCCCCTTCTCTGCTCCTACCTGTTATCGCGTCTGATGGGTTCAGCTGTTCTGGCGACGACGGCTGAACAGCAGGGCCATCACGCCCAAGCCGGCCAGCAACATGGCATAGGTTTCCGGCTCAGGTACCGGCATCGCCACCAGGCTGACTCGCAGCTCGTTCTGCGGCTGGCCGATGATGGACGAGAACAAACCGCCCGAAGCCTGCAGGGACAGGCTGCCACCGCTGAAGCTGAAGCTGTTGAACGCACCCACCGGCGCCGAATAGGAACCCGAGTAGTAGCCGGTCGACAGGCCACCGGTCGAGCTCAACACCACTTTGTCCAGGGCGCCGCCGAAGGGGAAAGCCGGCGAGCCGTCCACCACCACCGAACCGGTCACCGAAGCTGCGGTGCTGCCACCGAGCTCGTTGTAGACCAGATTGCCCAGGAAACCATTGACCCCGCCGCTCAACGCCCAACCGCTGTTCGCGGTGATGGTGAAGGAAGGCAGGTCGAAACTGGCAGTTACCAAAGAACCCAGGCTGACCACCTGGACATCGGTGGGTACGGTCCAGCCAAAGCCCACCACATTGCCGGAGGAACTGAAGCTCAGCGACGGCGAACCGAAGACCGTGCTGGCGTCGTAATTGACCTTGAAAGCGCCGTAGTCGACCTCTGCAGCCTGGGCGGACAGGGCCGCCAGCAGACCGAAGACGGCGACAGCCGTGGTTTTGAATTTCATGCAGTACCTCGCATAGATAGATGGGTTGACAGCAAACAGCCGGGCACCAGAAGCACCCGAGCGTGTTGCAGCGCAGCATGACAGCCCAAGGCCGGGCTGCCCACCCCTAGCAGGCATGAAATTAGTCACGAAATGTTAAGCGCGCAATCAGAAAGAACCCTTGACACCGACCTGCAACAGGTTCACGCCGGCAAACCCAGCTTGTCCACCGCAGTACGGCCGCTGGCCGCAGTGATCAAGCCCAAAACCCGGGCGGGCTCGCTGCCCACCATGTCCCAGCTGAAGCGCCAGGCCCAGTTGCCACCCAGCACGCCGGGCACATTCATGCGGTGCTCGCTGCCCAGGCCCAGCACGTCCTGCATGGGGAAGACGGCGATATTGGCGACCGAGTTGCAGCAGGCGCGGATCATGGCCCAGTGCACATCCTGAGCATTGCAAGGCAGGTAGGCGCCCGCATAAGCGCGCTCGCGCGCCGAGGCGCTGCGCCACCAACCGTGCACCGTGTCGTTGTCGTGGGTGCCGGTGTAGGCCACCGTCTCGCACGGCCACATATGCGGCAGGAACTCGTGGCTGCCATCGCCGCCGAAACCGAATTGCAGGATCTTCATGCCCGGGAAGCCGCAACCCTCGCGCAGGGCATGGACGTCCTCGGTGATGAAGCCCAGATCCTCGGCCACGATGGGCAGCGGGCCCAGGGCCGCAGCGATGGCATCGAACAAAGCCTGGCCGGGGCCGGTTTTCCACTCGCCGCGGCGGGCGTCGGGGCTGTCGCCGGGGATTTCGTAGTAGCCGGCAAAGCCACGGAAATGGTCGATGCGGAAGACATCGGCCTGGCTCAGCGCGCGGCGCACGCGCGCCGTCCACCAGGCGTAGTTTTCAGCGGCCATGCGGTCCCAGCGGTAGAGCGGGTTGCCCCAACGCTGGCCCTCGGCCGACATGGCGTCGGGCGGCACGCCGGCGACCACCGCGGTCTGGAAGTGTTCGTCCAGTTCGTACAGGTCCGGGCGCGACCAGCAATCGGCGCTGTCGTGCGCCACGAAGATGGGCAGGTCGCCCATCAGATGCACGCCCTTGCTGTTGGCGTAGGCCTTGAGCGCACTGACCTGGCTGTCGAAACACCACTGCACGAACTGCCAGAAGCGGAACTCCTCGGCATGGCTCTCGCGCGCCTGCGCCAGCGCGGCCGGTTCGCGGCGCGCCAGGGCCGGCGCCCAGGTCCACCAGGCCTGGCCGTTCAGCGGCGAGCGGATGGCCATGAAGAGCGCGTAGTCGTCCAGCCAGTCGGCCTGGGCCGGGGCTGCGCACCAGGCGGCAAAAGCGGCGCGGTCCTCGGCGCTGGCGCGGGCAAAGAAGCCCTGGGCCGCCAGGCGCAGCTGCTGCTCGCGCCAGGGCAGGACACGACCGTAATCAACCTTGTGAGCATCGAAACCGCCCGCCGGCAGCTCCGGTGCGGCCAGCCAGCCCTTGGCCACCAGGGGCTCGAAGGCCACCATCCAGGGGCAGCCGGCAAAGGCCGACACGCCTTGGTAGGGTGAATCGCCAGGGCCGATGGGCGTGGTCGGCAGCAGCTGCCACAGCCGCTGGCCGGCGCTGGCCAGCCAGTCGACGTAGGCATACGCATCGGGTCCGAAATCGCCCATGCCATGCGGGCCGGGCAAGGAGGTGATGTGCAGCAGCACACCGGCGCTGCGTTGGGTGAGGTCCATGGGGTGGGTTCTCGTAGGGAAACAAAAAAGAAGAGAGTCAGGAAAGAGGGGCTTCCGGCGCCTGGCTCAGCAAGAGCAGGCTGCAGGCCGGCGCCGCCAGCGTACTGAGATGTTCGCCATGCTCGGCCAGCTCGCCGCTGCTGTCCAGCAGCAGGCACCAGCGACCGGGCGGCAAGGCAAAGGCTTGCAGCGCATCAGCCGGGTTGAAGAGCAGCAGCAACGACAAAGGCGCTTGAGCTTCGCCTTGCAGCAGGCCGGCAAAGGCCGGTTCGCCGCCATGGTGCCAGTCTTGCACTTGCATGGCATGGCCATGCGGGCTCAGCCAGCGCAGGCTGGCCGCACAGGACGCGCCAGCCTCACCGAACCAATGCGGCTGGCGCAGCAGCGGGTGCGCACGGCGCAAAGCGGTGAGGCGGCCCACAAAGGCCGCCAGGCTGCGGTCGGCGTGCGGCCAGTCCAGCCAGCCCAGGGCGTTGTCCTGGCAGTAGGCGTTGTTGTTGCCGCCCTGGCTGTTGGCGATCTCGTCGCCGGCATTGAGCATAGGCGTGCCCTGGGCCAGCAGCAAGCTGGCCAGCATGGCGCGGCGGGCGCGCTCACGGCGGCGGCGCACAAGCGGGTCCTCGCTCGGTCCTTCGACGCCGAAGTTGGCGCAGAGCTCGCCGTCGCGGCCATCGCGGTTGTTCTCGCCATTGGCCTCGTTGTGCTTGCGCGAGTAGCTGACCAGATCGTTGAGCGTGTAGCCGTCGTGGCAGGCCACAAAGTTGACGGAGGCCAAGGGGCTACGCTGGCCATGGTGAAAGACATCGCTGGAGGCGGTGAAGCGGCGCGCGAACTCGCCCCGGCCCGTGCCACCGGCTCCGCCGGCGCCCAGCCAGTAGCCGCGCACGGCATCGCGGAACTTGTCGTTCCACTCCAGAAAGCGGCCAGGAAAACGGCCCAGCTGGTAGCCGTCATAACCCGCATCCCAGGGCTCGGCGATCAGGTGCACACCAGCCAGCACCGGGTCCTGGCGCAAAGCCATGAAGAAGGCCGCATTGCCATCGAAACCATGGCGGGTGCGGCCCAGCACTGGGGCCAGGTCGAAGCGGAAGCCATCCACCCCCATCTCCTGCACCCAGAAGCGCAGGGAATCGAGCACCAGCTGCGCCACGCGCGGGTGCGCGGTGTTGAGGGTGTTGCCGCAGGCGCTGTGGTTCTCGCAGCGGCTCAGGTCTTCGGCCACCAGGCGGTAGTAGCTCTTGTGATCGAGGCCACGGAAGGAAATCGTCGGGCCGAACTCATTGCCCTCGGGCGTGTGGTTGTAGACCACGTCCAGCACCACCTCCAGCCCCGCTTCGTGCAAAGCCTGCACCATGGCGCGGAACTCGGCCACCACGGCGCTGGCGTCTTCACGGTGGGCCGGCTGGGCCAGGCGGGGGTCGGGCGCGAAAAAGCCCAGGGAGTTGTAGCCCCAATAGTTGCGCAGGCCGGTGCTGGCCAGATGCGGCTCGTCCAGCGCGTAATGCACCGGCAGCAGGGACAGGGTCGTCACGCCCAAGGCCTTGAAATGCGCAATCGCCGCCGGATGCGCCAGGGCGGCATAGCTGCCACGCAGCTCGGCCGGGATCTCGGCCATTTGCTGCGAGAAGCCTTTGACATGGACCTCGTAGAGCACCACATCCTGCAGCGCGTGGCGCGGCGCCGAGCGGCGCGGGCTGGGCCCGGCCAGCGGCGCGGGCACGCGCGCTTTCAGCGCCTGGGCGGCGTTGTCGCGGCGGTCAAACGACCTCGCGCCATCCGGATGGCCCAGCTCATAACCATGGTGCTCGGCATGCCAGCCAAAGTGACCGACGATCTCGCGGGCATAGGGGTCGAGCAGCAGCTTGTGGGCATTGAAACGATGGCCGGCCTCGGGCTGATACGGGCCGTGGGCACGCAGACCGTAGACCAGGCCGGCACCCAGGCCGGGCAGAAAGCCCTGGAAGATGCCGTCCTGCGGGCCTTGCAGGCGGTAGCGGCGCAGCTCGCGCTGGCCGGCGGCATCGAAAACGCAAAGCTCGATGGCCTGCGCATGCTCGGAGAACACGGCGAAGTTGATGCCGCCATCGCGAACCTCGGCGCCCAAGGGCTCGTGGCGGCCGGGCTCCAACACCTCGGGCAAACGGAATGCAGTGCTCGTCGTCATCATCATCAAGCTCAGGCGCTGGCGCCCAGTAAGAAACTCAGGGGCTGGGCGAAGCGGGCAGACCAAGCCAACTCATTGTGGCCTTGGCCTTCAAACACCCGCGACTGCAGCTGCGGGGCGCGTTGGCCCAGCTCGGCCATCAGCGCATCGACCTGGGCCTGTGCCTCGTCGTACTGTGCATCCAGATCCGCCGTGCCGCGATCCATGTAGAGGCGCAGCTGACCCGGTGGCGGCAGCTTGCGGCGCAGATAGGCCAGCGCGGCCGCGGGGATCTCTCGGTTGCGCTCGAAGCTGCCGATCCAGTGCGTGCTCAGCGCGGCCGCGGCGCCAAAGACCTGGGGGTATTCGCACAGACCATAGACGCTGATCATGCCACCCATGCTGGCGCCCATCAGAAAGGTGGACTCGCGGCCGGGCGCGGTGGCATAACGCGCATCCACGGCGGGCTTGAGTTCCTCGACGATGAAACGCAAGTAGGCATCCGACATCACCGGATGCTTGATGCGCTCGGCGCGGTAGCGCTGGGCCGTGGGCGAATCTTTCAAAGCCTGGTCGTAGGCCTGCGGAAAGAACTCGGCGTGGCGAAACTCGGGCCGGTTCCAGATGCCGACGACGATGAAGTCGCGCAGCTGGCCAGCGGCGATCAGGGGCGCGGCCACCTGGTCGACCTTCCAGGCCTGGCCGTTCCAGGTGCTGCGCGGGTCGAACAGCATCTGGCCGTCGTGCATATACAGCACAGCATGCGGGCGGCGGCCGTCGTAGCCGGGCGGCAGCCAGACCTCCACCGGGCGCGGCGGCACGGCGCGCGAGGGGAACGGCGCCCAACGTTCCAGCCGACCCAGCTGAACCTGGGCCGCAGGGCTTGCTTGAATCGGCTCGGCCGACGCGGCAGAGCCGAGCACCGCGCCGCTCAAGACCGCCCCCGTCTTCATCATGGCCTCGCGTCGATTCAAACCCAGCGTCATGACTTCTCCTGCCCCAGGAACAGCACCGACAGCGGCGGCAAGGTCAGCAGCAGGCTGCCATCGGCCTCGGCCTGCAAGCCGGCATCGAGATTGCCCAGATTGCTGCCGCCGTAGTGGGCAGAATCGGTGTTGAGCAGTTCGCGCCACGGGCCACCTGCTGCAAGGGCCGGCGGCAGCGCTAGGCGATAGCCGGGCCGCGGCACCGGCGTGAAGTTGCAGACCACCAGCACCGTTCGGCGCTCGCCCTCTTCACTTTCTTCATGCCGCGCCCAGGCCAGCACCGACTGCTCGCGGTCCTCGGCCTGCAGCCACTCGAAACCACGGGCTTCGCAGTCCAGTTGGTGCAGGGCCGGCTCGCGGCGGTAGAGCAGGTTCAGGTCGCGCACCAGGCGCTGCATGCCGGCATGGTGGCCCTGCGCATCGTCCAGGAGATGCCAGGGCAACTCGGCGTCATGGTTCCACTCGCTCGCTTGAGCGAACTCCTGGCCCATGAAGAGCAGCTTCTTGCCCGGATGGCCCCACATAAAGCCGTAGAAGGCGCGCAGATTGGCGAACTTCTGCCAGGCGTCGCCAGGCATCTTGCCCAGCATGGAGCCCTTGCCATGCACCACCTCGTCGTGCGAGATCGGCAGCACAAAGTTCTCGCTGAAGGCATAGACCAGGCCGAAGGTCAGCTTGTCGTGGTGCCAGCGGCGGTGGATGGGATCTTCCTGCATATAGCGCAGGCAATCGTTCATCCAGCCCATATTCCATTTGTAGTGGAAGCCCAGGCCTCCGGCATAGGTCGGTGCGCTGACCCCGGGAAAGCTGGTCGACTCCTCGGCCACGGTGATGGCGCCGAGCGCCTCCTGGCCAAGCAGCTCATTGATGCGCTTGAACAGGCTGATGGCCTCCAAGTTCTCGCGCCCGCCGTCCACATTGGGCAGCCACTCGCCCGCCGGGCGGGAGTAGTCACGGTAAAGCATGGAGGCCACCGCATCGACACGCAGGCCGTCCACGCCCCAGCGCTCCATCCAGTAGAGCGCATTGCCGGCCAGGAACTGGCGCACCTCGTAGCGGCCGAAGTTGTAGATGGCGGTGTTCCAGTCGCGGTGGAAACCTTCGCGCGGGTCGGCGTATTCAAACAGCGCCGTGCCGTCGAACTTCGCCAGGCCATGCGGGTCCATGGGGAAATGCGCAGGCACCCAGTCCAGCAGCAGACCCAGGCCCTGCGCATGGCAGGCCTCAACAAAACGGGCAAAACCCTCGGGCGGGCCGAAGCGCGCGCTGGGCGCGAACAGACCCAGGGTCTGGTAGCCCCAGCTGCCATCGAAGGGATGCTCGCTGATGGGCATCAGCTCGATGTGGGTGAAACCCAGGCTGGCGGCATAGGCCGGCAGCTGCTCAGCCAGCTCGTCCCAGCTCGGGAAGGCTCCAGTGCCACGGCGCCAGGAAGCGGCATGGACCTCGTAGATGGCCACCGGCGCCTGCCGCGCATTGGCCATCGCGCGCTCCGGGCTCAGGCGCGGCCGGGTCTTGAGCACCGGCAAAGCCGGCGCCACGATGCTGGCCGTGGCCGGGCGCAGCTCTGCGGCGCGCGCGAAGGGGTCGGCCTTCAGCGGCAGCAGTTGCCCCGCGCGGTCATGAATCTCGAATTTGTAGAGATCGCCCACGCGCGCGACCGTGGCGAAGCCCTGCCACACGCCCGAGGCCTCGTCCTTGACGAGGGGATCGGCCTCGCCGTCCCAGCTGTTGAAGCTGCCGACCACGCTGACCCGGCTGGCATTGGGCGCCCAGACGGCAAAGCGCACGCCGTGCTTGCGACCCAGGCGCCCGACATGGGCACCCAACAACTCCTGCGGCCGCGGGTGTTCACCGCGGGCCAGCAGGGTCAGGTCTTGCGCGGAGATCAATGCCATGGCTGAGCGGTGACTGGTGTTTAACCCAAGCTCTTCAAAGACCAGACGCGATCCACGTACTCGGTGATCGTGCGGTCGGCCGAGAACCAGCCCATGCCGGCCACATTGAGCACCGCCTGGCGGGCCCAGGCCTCAGGCTGAGCAAACAAGGCGTCGACGCGGGCCTGGGTGGCCACATAGTCCTTGAAGTCGGCCATCAGCATGTAGACATCGCGGCCCAGCAGGCTGTCGACCAGGGCGCGGTAGCGCTCGCGGTCGCCGCCGCTGAAGGCACCGCTGGCGATGGCTTCCATCACCTGGGCCAACTGGCGGTTTTCTTCGACGAAAAGGCGCGGGTCGTAGCCCAGGGCCTTCATCTGCGCCACGGCTTCGGTGCGCAGGCCGAAGCAGAACATGTTCTCCGGGCCGAAGGCCTCGGCCATCTCGATATTGGCACCATCCCAGGTGCCAATGGTCAGCGCGCCGTTGAGGGCGAACTTCATATTGCCGGTGCCCGAAGCCTCGGTGCCGGCGGTGGAAATCTGCTCGGACAGATCGGCCGCCGGGATGATGGTCTCGGCCAGCGACACGCCGTAATTGGGCAAGAACACGAGCTTGAGCTTGTCGCCCACACGCGGGTCGCTGTTGACCACGCGGCCGACATCATGGGCCAGCTGGATGATGGACTTGGCCGCCACATAGGCCGATGCGGCCTTGCCGGCGATCAGCACCGTGCGCGGGGTCCAGTTGGCTTGCGGGTTGGCGATGATGGCCTGGTAGCGCGCGATCACATGCAGGATGTTGAGCAGCTGGCGCTTGTACTCGTGGATGCGCTTGATCTGCACATCGAAGAGGCTGTCCGGGCTGATCACCAGGCCCAGCTCCGCGCGCACCCGCTCGGCCAGGCGCTGCTTGTTGGCGCGCTTGACGGCCATGAACTGACGGCCGAATTCGGCGTCATCGGCGGCCGGCTTCAGCTGGGCCAGGCCTGCCAGGTCCTGGCGCCAGGCCGTGCCGATGCGGCCATCGATCAAGCTGGACAGCGCCGGGTTGGCCTGCTGCAGCCAGCGGCGCGGTGTGACGCCGTTGGTGACGTTGTGGAAACGCTCGGGGAAGATGGCCGCGTAGTCCGCAAAAATGGTCTGCACCATCAGCTCGGAATGCAGGGCCGCCACGCCGTTGACGCGATGCGAGGCGACGATGGACAGGGCTGCCATGCGCACGCGGCGCTCACCGCCGAAGGGGCTGCCTTCGTCGATCAGCGAGACGCGGGCCAGCAAAGCCTCGTCGCCGGGGAAGCGCTGGCGCAACTCGCTCAGGAAGCGGTGGTTGATCTCGTAAATGATCTCCAAGTGGCGCGGCAGCAAGGCCTCGAACATACGCACCGGCCAGGTCTCCAGCGCCTCGGGCATCAAGGTGTGGTTGGTGTAGGAGACCGCCTGGCGGGTGATGGCCCAGGCCTCGTCCCAGCCCAGGCCCTGCTCGTCCAGCAGCAGGCGCATCAGCTCGGCCGGCGCCAGCGCGGGATGGGTGTCGTTCAGATGGATGGCATTGCAGCGGCCCAGCTCATGCAGGGGCGCGCCTTCGGCCAGGTGCCGGGCCAGCAAGTCCTGCAAGGAGGCGCTAACCAGGAAAGCCTCTTGCTTGAGGCGCAGCTCGCGGCCGGCTTCGCTGCTGTCATCCGGGTAGAGCACCCAGTTCAGCGCATCGGCGGCGACACGGTGGCGCGCGGACGCGGCGTAGTCACCCTGGCAGAAGGCCTTGAAGTCGATCGGCGCCACGGCGCTGGCCTGCCACTGGCGCAGGGTGGACACGCGCTCGCTGTGGTGGGCCGGCACGATGAAGTCAAAGGCCTGGGCCTCCAGCAGCTCGGCTGGCAGCCAGCGGCGTTGGCCTCCGGCATCCAGCTCGACCCGGCCGCCGAAGCCGACCGTGTAGCGGACCTGCTCGCGGCGCACCTCCCAGGGTGCGCCGAGGCGCATCCAGTCGTCCGGCGCCTCGACCTGGCGGCCGTCCTGGATGGCCTGGGCAAACATGCCGTACTGGTAACGCAGGCCGTAGCCGAAAGACGGCAGGCCCAGCTCGGCAAAGGAGTCAAGAAAGCAGGCGGCCAAACGACCCAGGCCGCCATTGCCGAGCGCCGCATCGGGCTCGCGCTCCAGCACCTCACCCAGGCTCAGGCCCTCGGCCGCCAGCAGCGCTTGCAGATCACCCTGCAGACCCAGGGCGGCCAGGGCATTACTCAGCGCGCGACCCATCAGGAACTCCATGGACAGGTAGTGCACGCGGCGCACGGCCTCGCCAGCGACCGGGCGTTGCGCATCCTGCGCTTGAGTCTGGGCCCAGCGCTCGGCCAAGACCTGGCGGCAGGCCGTGGCGGCCGTACGCAAGGCCAGAGACGCCGAGCTTTGACCCAGGTTCTGGCGCTGCGCCTCCCGGTAGGCGGCGGCAAAGGCGGCGCTCAGCTCGGGGGAGGCCGAGGAAGTCAGGGCGCTGGAGGCAGAGTCGTTCATGGGCACGGCTTTCGCAAGCGAGGTCAGCGAGGGCGAAACAAGAGTGGTGGGCTGAGGCATGACGGCGATCGGTTGAAAGGACGCAAACGAAGCCTGCGGCCAAATGGGTGTTCGGGTGTTCATCAGTGCGCCACAGGGGCGGCAGGGCAAGAATGCAAGGCAGCCACATCGCAGGCCGCGATGTGCGGGCGATGCAGTGCTGACAAAAGTATCGCCGACGCCCGTAGTTTTGTGTAGTTTCACTACATCGGGTTATCCCGATGATCTCCGCAAGTCGTTGTTTTTACTTGTTTTGATCTTGATTCAATCGGGTTACCGCTGTTGTTCAAGAAGTTTTGAAGCTGTATATTGTCTACAAATCAAGCCTGGGGCGGCAAGCTTTTGCCAGCCAGGAACACACAAGCAGAAGACACACAAGCGCGGCCACCTCGCCGCGCCCTGGAGACAGCAAGTGGCGGACGTTCAACTCAGCGGCGTGAGCAAGGCCTACGGCAGCATCAAGATCCTGCACGGCATTGATCTGGAGATCCGCGACGGCGAATTCATGGTCTTTGTCGGCCCCTCGGGTTGCGGCAAATCGACCCTGCTGCGCACCATCGCCGGCCTGGAAGAGATCACCGGCGGCGAGCTGCGCATCGGTGGCCGCTTGGTCAACGAGGTGCCGCCGGCCGAGCGCGGCATTGCCATGGTGTTCCAGAGTTATGCGCTCTACCCGCATATGAATCTCTACGACAACATGGCCTTCGGCCTCAAGCTGGCCAAGGTGCCGCCGGCCGAGATCGACGCCGCCGTCAAGAACGCCGCGCGCATCCTGCACATCGAGCACCTGCTGGACCGCAAGCCCAAGGACTTAAGCGGCGGCCAACGCCAGCGCGTGGCCATCGGCCGCGCCATCGTGCGCAAGCCCGAGGTCTTCCTGTTCGACGAGCCCCTGTCCAACCTCGACGCCGCCCTGCGCGTGCGCATGCGCTACGAGTTCGCCAAGCTGCACGAGGACCTCAAGACCACCATGGTCTACGTGACCCACGACCAGGTGGAGGCCATGACCCTGGCCGACCGCATCGTCGTGCTCTCGGCCGGCAAGATCGAACAGGTGGGCACGCCGCTGGAGCTCTACGAACACCCGCGCAATCTCTTCGTCGCCGGCTTCATCGGCTCGCCCAAGATGAACTTCCTGGAGGCTGAACTGGTCCGGGGGACCAATTCCGAAGCCCTGGTCCGCCTCGCCTCCGGCACCCAAATCCTCGCCACCGTCGACGCCTCCCGCGCCCAAGCCGGTGACAAACTGACGCTGGGTCTGCGACCCGAGCACTTTGTGGTCGGCGCTGAGGACAACGCAATCCAGTCCACCGTCACCTTTGTCGAATCACTGGGCAGCGCCACCCACGCCTACTGCGCCTACCCCGGTGTCGAGGACGCGCTGACCTGTGAATTCGACGGACGCACCCGCATCAAATCGGGCCAGGACATCCGCCTGGGCCTGCCGCCCGAGGCCTGCTATCTCTTCGATGCCCAGGGCCAGGCCTTCCAACGCCTGAGCGGATCGCCGACATGAGCAACACGCGCGCCCCGAAACTCTTGCTGCTGACCGCTGCTTTGCTGGCCAGCCAGCCTGCGCTGGCGGCCAAGAACCACAAGCTGCTGGTCTGGATCAATGGCGACAAGGCCTACAACGGCCTGCAAAAAGTCGGCGACGCCTTCGAGAAGGCCTCCGGCGTCAAGGTCGTGGTCGAGCACCCGGTGGACGCCACCGACAAGTTCCAGCAAGCCGCCGGCGCCGGCAAGGGCCCCGATGTGTTCTGCTGGCCGCATGACCGGGTCGGCGAATGGGCCAAATCGGGCCTGCTGACCCCGCTGCGCCCGGGCAAAAAGCTCTACGACGAGGTGGAAGACAGCGCCTGGAAGGCCTTCGCCTACCAGGGCAAGCTCTGGGGCTATCCGATCGCCATCGAAACCACCGGCCTGATCTACAACAAGGCCCTGGTGCCGACACCGCCCAAGAGCTTCGACGAGGTGATCGCCCTGGACAAGCGCCTGCAGGCCGAATCCGGCGGCCGCAAGCACGCCATCCTCTGGGACTACAACAAGAGCTTTTTCAGCTGGTCGCTGCTGGGCGGCGCGGGCGGGCAAATCTTTGGCCGCGATGCCCAAGGTGAATTCGACAGCAGCAAGGTCGGCGTCAACAATGCCGGCGCCCTGGCCGGCGCCGAGATGATCGCCCGCCTGCTGCGCGAAGGCCAGATGCCCAAGGGCGCCCGCTACGCCGAGATGGAAAGTGGCTTTGCCCGCGGCGAGGTGGCCATGATGATCTCCGGCCCCTGGGCCTGGGACAACGCACGCCGGGCCAAGATCGATTTCGGCGTGGCGCCGATTCCCGGCGTGAAGGCCGGCCAGTATTCCAAGCCCTTTGTCGGCGTTCTGGGCTGCATGATTGCCGCGCCCTCGCGCCAGAAAGACCTGGCCCGTGAGTTCATCGAGAACCACCTGATGCGGCCCGAGGCGCTCAAGGTGCTCGATGCCGATGTGCCTATCGGCGTGCCGGCCAACAAAGCGTTTTATGCGGAACTGGCGGTCAACCCGCTGATCCGCGCCAGCATGGAGAACGCCCGCCTTGGCGAAGCCATCCCCAACATCCCCGAAGTCGGCCGCTTCTGGACCGCCATGGACGCCGCACTGGAAGCCATCACCAATGGCCTGCAGTCGCCCAAGGACGCCCTCGACGGCGCCGCGGGCCGCATGTTGCTGAACAAATGAGCCCGTCCATGAACATGCCCGCCAGCCTCCCGACTCCGGACCCATCGTCACCTCACACGGCCTTGCCGCTCGGTCGCGGCGTTTACACCCGCCTGCCGCCCAGCCGCCTGGAACGCCTGGCCCAGCGCCTGCGTTGGCCGCTGACCGGCGCAGCCGGCCTGGCCTCGCTCTACCTGGTGTTCCTGATGCATGCCGCCGGCCAGACCTGGCTGGCCCTGGGCGCCCTGGGCTTCTTCGTCCTGGTGTTCTACATCTACATCAGCCAGGCGGCCTTTGCCCTGCGCTACCTCTTCCCCGGCATCGCCGGCATGCTGATCTTCATCGCCTTCCCGCTGATTTACACGGCGCAGATCGGCTTCACCAACTACTCCTCGGCCCATTTGCTGAGCCAGGATCGGGTGCGTGAGTACCTGCTCGACCAGCACGAGGCGGTGGCCGGCCAGACCCAGGGCTTCACCCTGCATGCCGATGGGCCGGAGTTCCGCCTGGTGCTGCGCGCCGAGGACGGCAGCCCGAGCTGGGTTTCGCCGGCCCTGGCCCTGAAGACCACCCGCCAGGAGCTGAGCGTGGACATGCTGCCCGCGCAATCCGCCCAGCAACCGCTGACCGCGCCGCTGCAGCAAGCCCTGCCCCTGCGCGAGCTGATCGAGCACCGCGAGGCGCTGATGCAGCTCAAGCTGCGCCTGCCCGGCGCCGCGCAAGAGCTGCGTTATCTGGGCCTGCGCGAGTTCGGCGCCATCAGCCGCCATTGGCAGGCACTGGACGATGGCAGCCTGCTGCGCCTGGCCGACCAGACCCGCTTCAGCCCGAATCTGCAAACCGGCTATTTCGAAAGCGCCAGCGGCGAGGTGCAGCAACCCGGCTTCAAGGTCGTGGTGGGCTGGCGCAACTACACCCGCATGGTGATGGACGCGGAGTTCCGCGGCCCCTTTCTCGCCATCTTCAGCTGGACCGTCTTGTTCTCGGCACTGACCGTGCTCTGCGCCACCGCCATCGGCATGCTGCTGGCCGTGTTGCTGAACTGGGACGACCTCAAGTTCCGCGGCACCTACCGCACCCTGCTCTTCCTGCCCTACGCGGTGCCGGGCTTCATCTCCATCCTGGTGTTCAAGGGTTTGTTCAACCAGAACTTCGGCGAGATCAACGCCATCCTCGACGCCCTGCTCGGCATCAAGCCGGCTTGGTTTGCCGACCCGCTGCTGGCCAAGGTGATGCTGCTGATCGTCAACGTCTGGCTGGGCTACCCCTACATCATGATTCTCTGCGCCGGCCTGCTGAAGAGCATCCCTGCCGATTTGTACGAAGCCTCGGCGATTGCCGGCGCCGGCCCGCTGACCAACTTTTTCAAGATCACCGCGCCCCTGGTCATCAAGCCGCTGGCGCCCCTGCTGGTCAGCGCCTTTGCCTTCAACTTCAACAACTTCGTGCTGATCGCGCTCTTGACGGACGGCCGGCCCGACTTCCTCTCGACCAAGATCCCGGCCGGGCAGACCGACATCCTGGTGTCCTACACCTACCGCATCGCCTTCAAGGACTCAGGCTCGGACTTCGGCCTGGCCGCGGCCATCTCCACCCTCATCTTCTTCCTGGTGGCGGCCATGTCCCTGATCAATCTGCGCCTGATGCGCAAAGCCAATTCATGATGATCATGATGATGACAAACACACCCGTCGTCTGGGGGAGCCGCTGATGGCCATCGTTCGAGGCAAAAAAGCGCGCTGGCAGGTCTGGGCCGCGCATGGGCTGATGTGGCTCTTCCTGGCCCTGACCCTGTTCCCGCTGCTGGCCATCGTCAGCATCTCGCTGCGCCCAGGCAATTTCGCCACCGGCCAGCTGATCCCCAGCGAGATCAGCCTGGAGCACTGGATGCTGGCTCTAGGCATCCCCTATCAGGCGGCCGATGGCAGCCTGGTGCAGCCGCCCTTCCCGGTGCTGACATGGCTGTGGAACTCGGTCAAGGTGGCGACCATCTCGGCCTTTCTGATCGTAGCGATTTCCACCACCGCGGCCTTTGGCTTTGCCCGCCTGCAGTTCCGTTTCAAAACGCCCATTCTCAACAGCATGCTGCTGCTGCAGATGTTCCCGCCGGTGCTGGCCCTGGTGGCGATCTACGCGATCTTTGAAACCCTGGGCAACTTCGTGCCGGCCCTGGGCCTGGAGACCCACGGCGGCCTGGTGCTGGCCTACCTCGGCGGCGTGGCCACCCACATCTGGACCATCAAGGGCTATTTCGAAACCATCCCGGTCGAGATCGAGGAATGCGCCAAGGTCGACGGTGCCACGCATTGGCAGGCCTTCCGCATGGTGCTCTTGCCCATGGCCCTGCCCATCCTGATGGTGGTCTTTGTGCTGGCCTTCATCGGCACCATCATCGAGTACCCGGTCGCCTCGGTGCTGCTGCGCGAAGAAGGCAATCTGACCCTGGCCGTGGGCTCCAAGTATTTTCTGCATGACCAGCGCTTCCTCTGGGGCGATTTCGCCGCCGCGGCCGTGCTTTCGGGCCTGCCGATCACCGCAGTCTTCCTGCTGGCCCAGCGCTGGATCGTCTCGGGCCTGACGGCCGGTGGGGTGAAGGGGTGATCATGCGCAAGCCAAAGTCAGCACGCGTGCTCCAGGCTACTTTGGCCAGCCTGGCCCTGGCCAGCGCCGCCCAGGCCGGCACTTTCGAGCGGCGTGAGCAGGACTGGCGCAACGGCGCCTTGGTCTACCAGATCATCGTCGACCGCTTTGTGCCCAGCGCCAATCTCGAGGCCAAGCGCGCGCTCTACCCAGCGCCCAAGGTCTTGCGGCCCTGGAGCGAAACACCCAAACCCGGCCCCTATCTGGAAGACCAGAAGCTGGCCGCCCATGAGCTGGACTTCTGGGGCGGCGACCTGGCCAGCGCGAGCACACGCCTGGACCATGTGCAGCAGCTGGGCGCCGATGTGCTCTACCTCAACCCCATCCACCTGGCCTGGACCAACCACAAGTACGACGCCTTCGACTACCAGCAGGTCAGCCCCGAATACGGCACGCGCGAGGATTTCAAGCGTCTGGCCGCCGAGGCTCACCGACGCGGCCTCAAGGTGGTGCTGGACGGTGTGTTCAACCACATGGGCCGCAACGCGCCCATCTTCAAGCAGGCCCTGGCTAACCCCAAAAGCCCCTGGCGCGACTGGTTCTCCATCGGCCCGCAGTACCAGGGCGGCGCCCTGGTGTGGACCGGCTACCAAAACCTGCCCGAGCTCAGGCTGGAGAACCCGGCCGTGCGCCGCCACCTGTGGCTGGACAAGGACTCGGTGGTGCGCTCCTACCTGCGCGACGGCGCCGACGGCTGGCGCCTGGACACGGCGTTTGAGCTGGGCCAGCGCTATCTGCGCGAGCTGACCGACGCGGCCCACCAGGAAAAGCCCGGCTCCCTGGTCGTCGGCGAAATCGCCAACTACCCCGACCAGTGGCTGAAATCGATCGATGCGGTGATGAACTTCACGCTGCGCGACCTGATCCTTGGCATGAGCAAAGGCGAGATCGCGCCGGCCACCGCCGCACGCCTGATGGAGCGCCTGGTGCAGGACGCGGGCATCGAGCCCCTGCTCAAGTCCTGGGTGGTGATCGACAACCACGACATCCCGCGCATCGCCACCCAGCTGCCCAACACCGCACAGCGCCGCCTGGTGCAGGCCCTGCAGTTCACCCTGCCCGGCGCGCCCAATCTCTACTACGGCGCTGAGCTGGGCATGACCGGTGGTGCCGACCCCGAGAACCGCGGCCCCATGCGCTGGGATCTCATGCGCGAGGACAACTCCGAGCTGGCCTGGGTGCGCCAGCTGATCGGGCTGCGCAAGGCCCACCGGGCGCTGCGCATCGGGGACTTCCGCCGCATCGAGAGCGAGCGCCTGTTCGCTTTCGAGCGCCACACCGACCGCGTGCTGGACAGCCGCATCGTGATCGCCAACCCCAGCGACCAGCCGGTGCGCGAGCGCCTGCTGATCCCCAACGCCCACCTGATGGACGACACCCCCATGGTCGACCTGCTCGGCTTGGTCTCGCCCGCGCCGTCCATCGCCATCGGCCCCGGCTTCATCACCGTGGAGCTGCCGCCGCAAGGCGTGTTGCTGCTTCAGCCCCGCCCCAAGAACCTGGGCGGCTACAACCGCTACAAGCGCGTTCAATGACACCCACTCTGAAGTTTCTGACCGCCAACCTTGCGGCCTTGGCGCTGCTGCCTGCTGCGAGCGCCATCACCCCAGGCGACAAGAACTGCCAGCCTTCTCCGCTTGGCGCGCGCGAACTGTTTCTGCGCGGCAGCTTCAACAACTGGAGCGCGAGCGATGCCCATCGCTTTGTCTATGTCTGTGACCGCTATGAGCTCTACCTCCAGTTGCAAGGCGAGCAGTCTTTCAAGATTGGCGACGAGGACTGGTCGGCCGATGCCGACTTCGGCGGCCAGGCCCGTCAGCTGCAGCTGAAAGGCCAGTCGCTGAACGAGCGCTTCAAGGGCGGACACAAGCTGGTGCTGCGATTGAAGGACAAAAGCGGCAGCCTGGCCATCCAGCCCTTTGCCGGCAAGCCGCCCAAACTCAGCAGCGCAGTCAGCGTCAGTGACCCGGTGGCCCTGAGCCTGCGCTTTGATTCGCGCAATCTGCAGCACAAAGCACCGTTTGGCGCCGTCACGCCCGGCACGCCGCTGCGCCTGAGTCTGAGCGCCCTGCCCGGTGTCCAGCGCGCCAGCCTCGTAGTCGCCAAGCGGCGGCTGGAGGGCAATCAGGAGCTGCTCGAGTACAGCGAGGTGCAGCGCCTGACTCTGCAAAAGGAAAGCAAAACAGAAGCCGGCCGTGAGCGCTGGAGCAGCACGGTGGTGCTCGCGGAGCCGGCCATCTACGGCTACCACTTCGAAGTGGAGATCGCCGGCAAGAGCTATGTGTTCCACAACAACCGCGACCCGGTGTTCTGGACCCGCGAAAAAGGCAGCATGGGCGCCGGCAGCGTGGACCCGCTGCCCGAGAACCCGCGTCAGATCCGCCGCTACCGCCAGACCGTCTACGCCGCCGATTTCAAAGTGCCCGACTGGGCGCGCGACATCGTCTACTACTACATCTTCCCCGAGCGCTTCCGCAACGGCGACCGCAGCAACGACCCGCAGCCAGGCCGCGAGCACTACCAAAACCAAGGCGTGGAGCGCCACAGCCGTTGGCTGAGCAAGCCCTACAAACCGGGCAGCGGCGACGGTTCAGACGGCGTCTACAACAACGATTTCTTCGGCGGCGACCTGGCCGGCATCATCGACAAGCTCGACTACATCCGCGAGCTCGGTGCCAACACAATCTACATGACGCCGGTCTTCCGCGCAGCCAGCAACCACAAGTACGACACCGGCGATTACAAGCAGATCGACCCGGCCTTCGGCAGCAACGAGGACTTCAAGCGCCTGACGTTGGAGGCCGCCAAGCGCGGCATGCGCGTCATCCCGGACACCTCGCTCAACCACGTCGGCAGCGACTCGCCCTACTTCAACCGCTTCAACAACTTCAAGCCCGGCGGCGCCTTCGACGGCGGCCGGCTCAACCCCGACTCGATCTACGCCAGCTGGTTCAAGCTCGACCCCAACCAGGCCAAGCCCGAGGATCAGTACCAGGGCTGGACGGGGGTGAAAGACCTGCCCGAGCTGGACAAGAACTCGCCTGCTTTCCGCGAGTTTGCCTACCGTGCACCCGACTCGGTGACCCGGCAATGGCTGGACTTCGGCGCCGCCGGCTGGCGCATGGATGTGGCGCCCTGGGTGCCCGACGATTTCTGGCGCGAATGGCGCCAGGTGGTGAAAGCGACGCGGCCCGATGCGCTGACCGTGGCCGAGACCTGGTTCGATGCCAGCAAGTATTTCCTCGGCGATATGTTCGATTCGACGATGAACTACATCTTCCGCAATGCCGTGCTCGAGTACGCGGCCGGTGGTGATGCGAGGCCACTCTACGCCCAGATCGAGCTGATGCGCGAGGCCTACCCGCCCCAGGCCTTTTATGCGCTGATGAACCTGCTCTCCAGCCACGACCAGGCCCGCGCCCTGCACCACTTTGGCTATTCGGATGAGCCCGGAGCCAGCGCCCAGCAGCGCAGCGCCCAGGCCCTGAGCCTGGCCAAGCAGCGCCTGCGCCTGGCGGTGTTCTTCCAAATGGTCTTCCCCGGCGCGCCGACGATTTACTACGGCGACGAAGTCGGCCTGGGCGGCGGTGAGGACCCCTACAACCGCGCGCCCTACCCCTGGGCCGACGAAGGCGGCCGGCCCGACCAGGCCCTGTTGGCCGACTTCAAGCGACTGACCGCCCTGCGCCATGCCGAGCCCGTGCTGCGCCACGGCAGCCTCAGTGCGCCGCTGCACCTGGATGCGAATGTCATCGTGCTGGCGCGCCAGGACGGCGAAACCTGGGCCCTCACGGCCATGAACAATGCGGCCACGCCGCGCCGCATCCAACTCACCCTGCCGGCCGCTCTGCAAGGTCGCGCCTGGCGTGACGCGCTCAATCCGCAGCAGGCCAAGCGGATCGCCAGCGGCGCGACCCTGACACTGAAGCTGCCCGCGCGCAGCGGACAGGTGCTGATCAGCGTCCCTTAGTGCATCGGCTGAGCGCCTGCATCAGCGCGCGGCCGCAGCCGCACTCGAGGCTTCGACGCGCAAGGAACGGCACAGCTGCACCATGTCGCGCCCTTTCATCTGAGGCTGCAAAAAGGCCTGCTGCGTGCTGACGGCAGCGACCTGCTCCGGCGTGCCCTGCATCACGGTGCGCAGCCATTCCTGGTAAGCGGAGACGCGGGTGTAGCGTTCCTTGACCCCGTACTCGCCCACCTGGTGCAGCCAGCTGTCGGTGCGCGAACTGACACCCAGCAAGCGATAACGGCCGTGGGCCTGTTGCTGCACAAAGGCCGGTCCGCCGCTGTCGCCATTGCCCGAGACGCCTTCCAAGGGTTCGGCTTGGTCGCCTCGATCAAAACGGAAGACCAGATCCCCACCGTCTGCGGCCTCGACCCGATTCTGGGCGCGCCGCAACTGGCCATCGCGTTTACCGCTGGCCTGGCCCTTGAGACCGGTGCCGCTGCCACCCGAGCCGATGAACCAGACCTGCCGGCCTGCCTCATCTCGCTCGGTGTACGGTTCAGCAGGCACGACCGAGTGCACCGGACGTGCCAGTTTGATCAGGGCCAGGTCATGCGGCCCATCCAGCTGGTAGCGGTGGTGGCTGTAGCGAGCTTCGACCTCGACGATCTCCTCTCCCACACGGATCGGCTGGCCTTTGTCCAGGCAGAACACCGTGTGAGCGGCGGTCAAGACCCATTGCGGATGAATCAGGGTGCCATGGGCACCGACCCGGTACAGCGTGGCCAGAGGCGGGAAGTCCGTCGAACTGGCCTGGTAGCGAGAGGCGTCGACATCATGGCGAATCACGATGGCCGAGCTCGGCTGGGCAAAGCTCAGAGTCAGCGCCAGGGCCAGCAAGGCATGAGCGCGTGTTGGTCTTGTCATGATGGGTTCAGCTCCAGGGTGATGTCTGAGTTCAGTCCGCAAGCTGCCAGCCACTTCGGCTCAGTGGCAGGCGTTCGATCGGCTGGCCGCTGGCGGCAAACAAGGCATTGGCCAGGGCCGGGCCGATCGAGGCCGGCCCCTCCTCACCCACGCCTTGCGGCTGTTCGCCCAGCCCCAATGCCAGCACCTGCAGCGGCGGCGTCTGGGCCAGGCCGAGCACGGAATAGCTGTCAAAGCCGCTCTGCTGAACCTCGCCCTGCTTCAGGGTGATCTCGCCGCTCAGCGCCGCAGCGAGGCCAAACAAGGTCCCGCCCATCATCTGGGCCTGCACCGCACCAGGATTGATCAGCACACCGGCGTCGACCGCGGCGACGATGCGTTCGATGCGAAAGCGCCCCGGAGCGGGCACTGAAATCTCAACGATATGGGCGCTGCGCGCAGCATTGCCAGCGCTCATGGCCAGGCCGCGAAACTGCCCAGGGGGCAAAGGGCGGCCCCAACCCGCGGCCTCGGCCAGGGCCTTCAACAGGGCCTGGCTCTGTGGCTTGGCGGCGAGCAGTCGCAGGCGAAAGGCCAGAGGGTCGATGCCGGCCCAGGCAGCGGCACGGTCCAGCGAGCACTCCATGAAAAAAGTGTTCTGCGAGGCCCCCACCGAACGCCAGTAACCGCAAGGCACGCCGGGGTCGACACGGGTCCAGCCCAAGTGCTTGGGGCCCAGGGCATAGTCGTGGCCCAGCCAGCCCATGCTGACCGTCCAATCCAGCGCCGGCCGGGGCTCGCCGTTGCTCAGCTGGCTGTGATCCAGGACAGAGGGGCTGGCGCAGTCCACCCGCAGGGCTTGCGGCCAACCGTCGGCGCCCAGGGCCATGCGCACCCGAGCGGCCGCAGCCGGACGGTAGCCGCCGGCCCGCATATCGGTTTCGCGCGACCAGATCAATTGAACCGGCCGGCCCATGGTCCGAGCCAGCAGCGCGGCCTCGACCGCGAAGCCATGTTCGAGCCGCCGCCCGAAGCCTCCGCCGATCAGCATCGGGTGCACGGTGACCTGCTCCGGCCGTAAACCCAGGGCACGGGCCACGCCATGCTGGGTGTCCTGCGCGCTTTGGGTTGAGAGCCACAGCTCGGCATGGTCGGGGCCAACTTCGGCCAGCGCATTCATGGGCTCCAGCGTGGCGTGGGCAAGATAGGGCACGTCATAGCTCAGATCCAGCACGCGGGCCGCGCGCGTCAGCTCTGTCGCCACGGCCGCCGGGTCGATGGCGGGATCGTCGTCCTTGCTGAAGCTCAGGCCCTGCCCCTGCTGGCAGGCTGCCCGGAGCTGCAAGCGCAGTGCCTCAGTGTCGGTCTCGGCGTGGGGGCCGGCACTCCATTGAGGGCTCAGCGCCAGCAGGCCACGACGCGCCTGCCAATAGCTGTCGGCCACGACCGCCACTGCGCTAGGCAAGCGAACCACTCGGCGCACACCACGAATCGCGCGGGCCGGCCGCTCGTCCATTGCCAGCAGTTCAGCACCAAAGCGAGGCGCATGCATCAGCGTGGCCACCAGCATGCCGGGGCGCCTCGCATCGATGCCGAAACGAGCACTGCCGTCCACCTTGGCCGGCAGGTCCACGCGCGCCGCACTCTGACCCAGCAAGCGCCACTGAGCACGCGGCTTGCGCTTGGCCTTGGCAGGAGGCGGCAGTTGGGCGGCAGCCGCCAGCAGCTCGGCATAGGCCAGCGGCGGCCGGCCGTCTTCGTGGCAGACATGGCCGTCACGGGTGCTGCAGGCCGCCACAGGAACACCCCAGCGCACAGCACCCGCCTGAAGCAGCAATGCACGGGCCGCAGCACAGATGCCGCCCACCTCGGCCATGCTCAGGGGCAAGCCCAGACTGCCAAAACTGGCGTAGTTGGGCGGCTGCATCTGCGCACTTGCGTACTCGGGGGTGACAGGGGCCTGAGCCACCTGGACCCGATCCAAAGCCAGGTCCAGTTCCTCGGCCGCGATCTGGCAGATCGCAGTCTGTGTGCCCTGCCCCATCTCCACCACCTGGCTGAGGACGGTCAAGCCGCCGCGCGAGTCAAAGCGCAGGCCGCGGGCAAAGCCGAGCGGCCTGGTCGCAGGCACGGTCGGCGAGCTTGCAGCCGCCACCGGCGAGAGCGTCAAGGTCCAGACACCGGCCGCCAGGCTGGAGCGCAAGAAGGTGCGCCGGTCGGGCCGAGCGGGAGCGGGCCGGAGGAGTTCGGGCCGCCTCATGCCGCCACCTTGGCCGCCAGGCTTGCGGCCGCGGCATGAATGCCGGCACGCACCCGTGGATAGGTTCCGCAACGGCAGAGATTGGTGATTGCGGCATCAATCTGCCCATCGCTGGGCTGCGGGTGTTCGGCCAGCAGGCTTGCTGCCGCCATCAACATGCCGCCCTGGCAGTAGCCGCATTGCGGCACCTGATGCTCGAGCCAGGCTCGCTGCAAAGCGCGGCCAATCTCAGTCGCGGACAAGCCCTCGATGCTGGTCACGCGCTTGCCAGCCGCTGCATGCAGCGGCAGCACACAGCAGCGCACCGCTGCGCCGTCCAGATGCACAGTGCAGGCGCCGCACTGTGCGGCGCCGCAGCCAAACTTGGTACCGCTCAGACCGAGGTCTTCGCGCAGCACCCAAAGCAAGGGTTTGTCGGCTTCAACCGCGACGCGCTGCAGGCGCCCATTGATGTTCAGTGAATGAGATTTCATCGGTTCAAGTGCTCCAGTGGCAAGCCTTGAGGCAGAAAGCGGGCCGATGCTAGGGTTTCACCATGGCGCCTTGGTCGCTTTTGTGACGAAACGTCCAAGGGCGAGGACGAAGCGCTCGATCTGCAAGACACGCCTATTCGTCTCCGCATGGCGGCATGCGTCGCATGGGTCTGAAGTCGGCGTGGTCAGCCGCGAGCACGCCGGCCAGGTTCATCACGCATCACGCCTCACCCCGACTCCGCTCCGCGCCCTGACTTCGTACAAGCCGGAAAAGCCGAAGCAAGAATGGGCGGGCTCAGGAAGCCGGCGGTTCCCAGACAGAACAGACCTCGGCCTGAGCCGGTGTCTGGGCTTGCGCCGTGCCCACGGGCCTCGCGCGCGGCAGGGCCGGCTTGAGCGGCGTGCCGGCCAGCACCCAGGCCAGCAGCTGCTCCCCGGGCCGGCAGAACGCTGCTTGCAGCGCCGGGTCGCGCAGGGCGGCGCCGCTCAAGGTCTTGGCGGCATAACCCATCAAATGCAGGGCATTGAGGAAGTTCATCAGGCCCGCCCCGGCACAGATCAGCTGCTCATGAGCCGGCACCTCAGGCTCACCTTCGCGCAGGCGCACGATCAAGGCCGCCAGGCCGGGCCCGTTCCAGGCGCGCTCATGGGCGCGCTGCAACTCTTCGGCTTCGCTCTGACCCCAGCGCCGGGCGGCATTGACGAAGAGCTCGGCCAACGGTGCGCGCTGCTCTTCAGACACCAGCACAAAGCGAAACGGCCGCAAGCCACCATGGTCGGGCGCCCGCAAGGCCAGATCGGCCGCCTGCTGCCACTGCGCCCGGCTCGGCGCCGGCGCGACCATGTATTTGGGCCCTTGGGAATGGCGGCCGGCCAGGGCCTGCAAGGCGGAAGTCTCGTTGCTCATGCCGACACTGTAGTGCCTGCCAATTCGAGGGCCACGGCCGGCAGCTGCGGCCCGATTGCAAGCCCGCTGCCGCCACACCCACCCGAGCTTGTGCATGAGCACGACGGGCCGCCTGGCAGCCCTGGGTTAGCATCCCGGCCTTGAACCGCCCTACTCCGTCCATGAGCCTGCAAGTCTGTCCGACTGTCCGAACCTGGGCAGGAGGCTTGCTGGTTTTGCTGGCACACAGCCTGGCGCTTTGGGCCTGGAGCCAGCGGCAGCCAGCGGCAGACCCACAGCCCGCCTCGGTCTTGATCGAGCTGCATTGGCTCACCCCCGCAACGCCTGCACCCGCGCGTCCAGTGGCGGCGCCGGCCACCAAGGAGCAGCGGGGGCGCCGCCCGCAGCCCTTGATCCTGGCTGCAACTGAAGCTGCAGCGGCTCCCGCCGCCGAGCACGCCGCCAAGCACCCGGTCCAGGCCGCTGTGGCAGAAACCGGACTCGAAAGCTCGTCAGCCGCAGTGGCGGCCCAGACGCCCCGGCGGCTCATGCTGAGCCTGGCGCCTGAACCCTCCGCTTCCAGCCCGCAGCCGCCCACACTGCGAGATCAGGTACGCCAAGATCCGCGCGCCCACAGTGAGCGACGTGGCCTGGCATGGGCCGTCGCAGACGCAGCGGGCACCTTGCCCGTCATCATTCAGACGTCCACCGACGGACTGAGCTCCACCTTGATCAGACAGGGCAGCAAGTGCACGCGGGTGAGCGAAGCGCGAATCGCCACCTTGAACCGCATCGACGAGGCCAGCAAAGGCATGCCCGCCCACTCAGGTCGCTGCATCAGGGATTGAATCCCGCGGATGTATGCGGGCATGCGGACCGGCCTGAGTGCCTGAACGCAGACGATCCGCCCGAGCTGGCCGCCCTGCAGCCACAGAGCACCCAAGGCTCCTGTCGGCGCCCGGCGCAAATGAAGAAACACGCGCACAGAGCCCGCAAAGAGACGCGGAACACGCAAAGAGAAGAGGCTACAGCCATGTCCTCTGCGCGCTCTGCGTCCCTCGGCTGTTGGTTCTGCGTTCGTGCTTCGGATTCTGTTTCTTGAGAGTCACTCAGCAGTTCTGCCGCTCAATCAGCCAAACATGCGCGCAGATATCGGCCTTGCCCTGGGCGGTCTCGCGCGCACAAGCTTGATCTGATCACAAACGCAAGTCATGTCGAAAGCCGTCGCAGGCCGATCGACCGGGTCCGACGCGGCCAGCATGAACCTGGGTTTGAGGGCGTCGCGCAATGACCGGGTGCGCTGCCAGAGTTTGGCGTGAATCCATGGCACAGCCTTTCAGGGCGAGGCGCTCAGATGGCGATCGAGAAAGCGCGCCGCACGACTCCAGAAATCGATGTCATTGGCGGGCGCGCGCCAGCCATGGCCTTCGTCGGCATAGACCTGCCACTCCAGGCTGTCGGGCGCGCGACCGGGCGCGGCCTGCAAGGCCTTGCGGAAGGCCTCGCCGTGGATCAGGGGCACGCGCCGGTCTTTCTCGCCGTAAGCCAGCAAGAGCGGCTGGCGGATGGCCGCCGCATGGCTGAGCGGCGACTGGGCGCGCAGCATGGCCGCGTCCTTCACCGGATCGCCCAGCAGCAAGGGCATGCCGTGCTGTTTGATGGCATCCGAGGTGTCGCTCCAGCTGACGCTGTAGAGCAGGTTCAGATCGGTCACCCCGACCCAGGCCACGGCGCAGCGGTACAAGGCCGGCTCACGCACCAGCCCCATCAGAGACGAATAGCCGCCGTAGCTGGCGCCCATCAGGGCGATACGGGCGGGGTCGGCCACGCCCTGCTCAATGGCCCAGCGGGTGGCGTCGCTGATGTCGTCCTGCATGGCCTGGCCCCACTGCTTCCAGCTGGCGCGCTCGTGCTTGAGGCCGAAACCCAGGGTGCCGCGGAACTGCGGCTGCAGCACGGCATAACCGCGCGCGGCCAGGAACTGCACATAGGGGTCCCAGACCCAGGCCGGGCCGCGCACCCAGGGGCCGCCGTGGATCAGCACCACCAGGGGCAGACGCGGCTTGTCGGCCAGGCTCTTGCCCTTGGGCAGGGTCAGCCAGGCGGGCAGCTCCAGGCCGTCACGCGCCTTGAGGCGGTGCAGGTCCATGGCGGCCATCTGCTTGGCCTCGACATCGGGCCGCTCGCTGCCCAGGCGGGTGTATTTGCGGGTCTGGCGGTTGTAGAGGAAGTAGAGCGTGGGCTGGATGTCGGCCGAAGCCTCGATCAGCACCCAGGGCGCGTCGCCGCTCCAAGGCAGCGACAGGCGGTTGGCGGTGCGCGGCAGCACCTTGTCGACCTGGGCCTGCAGCGCCTGCATGTCCGCATCCATCCACTGCGTGACTTCAGCGTCGATGCTGAAACGCAAGCCCAGCACCCGGTCCTGACGAGCAATCACCTCAGCATCGATGTCGAACTGCGCGTGCTGAGCCAGCGGCGCCTCTGACCATTGGCCGGTGGCCGGATCGAGCAGCCAGCAGGCCATCTTGTCGGCCCCCAGACGGCGAGCGCTGACATAGAGCTTGCCATCGGCGCCGAGGTGGCGCACGCGGAAATCGCCTTCGCCGGTGATGGGGTTGAACTCGGCGATCGGGCGCCAGGCATCGCTACCCACCTCGCGCCAGAGGTAGCGGCCACGCGGCGCGGGCGGGCGCTCACCTGCTGCGACCGTCGGGGTCTCCTGCGTGCGCAGCAGGCGCAAGTTGCCGGCCGCGTCGAACCACCAGCTCTGCGCATGCAGCGGGCTGAGCACCTCACTGCTGCGGCCCGACACCGTGTTCAGGCGCAAGAGCTTGAAATGCCCCAGCTCCTTGTCGCTGAAGGCCTCGGGACGGACGACCAGCACCTCATCGCCGCGCCGCTGGGTGTCGCCATGCAGCAAGAACGTGTTCCAGGCTTGCAGGTTCTGGCTGTCATTGCCGTTGCGCGCGAGCACACGCTGGCGCTCGACCAACTGGCGGAATCGCCCGCCGTCATGATCGACGGCGAACAGGCCCGGCCCGGCATCGAGCCGGCCCTCCGGGGTCTCGCGGTCCTGCACATCGAAGACCAGACGCTCGGCGTTGACCCACAAGAAACGACCGACATCGGCGCCCTCGCTGCTGTACACCACGGTCGGCTTCATGGTGTCCAGCTGCAAGACGCTGAGCATCCAGCGGCCATGCGGGCCGGTCGTGCGCAGGGCCAGGCGCTGGCCATCGGGCGAGAGCACGGCGCCGGTCATCTGCGCAGGGCGGATGAAGCGGGCGGCATCCACCGGGCCCGCAGCCTCCTCTGCGGCCAGGCCCGGAACAGGCAAGCCCAGGCTCAAGAGGGCGGCGGCGCTCAGCAGCTGGCGGCGCTGCAGGCCGGGCGCGGGCTTCATTGCATGGAGCACGGCTGGTGTCTCACATCGCCAGCTTGGGCGCTGCGCAATGCTGGGCGATGTAGGCCGCATGCTCGGGCATCACGTCCACGCATTTGCCGATCACCTGGCGCACGCTCTCCAGATAGGCCGCGGTGTCGTCCATGCTTTGCAGGTCGACCAGGGGGTGGTAGCGCTCGGGCACCAGGTTCTGCCCCTGCATGACCTGCAGCCAGCCCACCTCGGAGAACAGCTCGTTGTCCACCCGCAGCAAGCGGCCGCGGTTGCGGTAGAGATCGAGCTTGTGCTGCAGCGTGTCCGGGATGGCCATATGGGCGCAGTCCTGCCAGAAGGTGGAATCGTCGCGCTGGTTGAGGTGGTAGTGCAGGATGATGAAGTCGCGGATGCGCTCGTAGTCAAAGCGGCTGCGGCGGTTGTACTCGTCGATCTCGGTGGCGTTGAAGCCCTGGTCGGGGAAGAACTCGATCAGCTGGGCCACAGCCGACTGGATCAGGTGGATGCTGGTCGATTCCAAGGGTTCCATGAAGCCGCTGGACAGGCCGATGGCCACGACATTGCGGTTCCAGGCCTTGCGGCGCATGCCAGTGTTGAACTTGATCTGGCGCGGCTCGGCCAGGGCCTGGCCGTCCAGGTTGGCCAGCAAGGTGCTGGCGGCCTCGTCGTCGCTGATGTGGGCGCTGCTGTAGACATGGCCATTGCCGATGCGGTGCTGCAGCGGGATGCGCCATTGCCAACCGGCGCGGTGGGCGGTGGAGCGGGTGTAGGGCAAGAGGCGGGGCGCCGAGGCACAGGGCACGGCCAGGGCGCGGTCGCAGGGCAGCCAGTGGGTCCAGTCCTCGTAGCCGGTTTTCAGCGTCTGCTCGATCAGCAGGCCACGGAAGCCCGAGCAATCGATGAAGAGCTCGCCCTCGATGCGCTGGCCGTTTTCCAGCAGCACGGCCGCGACATCACCGGCCCGCTGGCCCTCCTGCTTTTGCAGCACCTGGCTGATCTTGCCCTCGATGCGCTGCACGCCGCGCGCCTCGCACAGCCCGCGCAAGTAACGCGCATACAGGCTGGCATCGAAGTGATAGGCATAGGCGATGTCGGCCAACGGCGAATTGGCCACATCGAAGCGCGGCGGCATGAACTTGTTGGCCAGGGCAGCACGGCGGGTGATGCTGTACTCGCCCAGATCGGCGGCACGCCCCTGGGCGCGCAGCTTCTGCCAGTACTGGTCGAAGCGCACCGTCCACAGGTCCTGGCCCAGCACGCCGAAGCCGTGCATATAGCGGTCGCCCTGGCGGCCCCAGTTGACGAACTCGATGCCGAGCTTGAAGGTGCCTTGCGTGGCCTTCAGAAACTCGTTCTCGTCGATGCCCACGATCTTGTTAAAGCGCTGGATCATGGGGATGGTGGCCTCCCCGACGCCGACGATGCCGATTTCGTCGGACTCCACCAGCTTGATCTGGTAGCGGCCGCGCAAGGTGGTGGCCAGGGCCGCGGCCGTCATCCAGCCCGAAGTGCCACCGCCGACGACGACGATGGTTTTGATGTGGGGATCTTGCATGGCATGCACCTGCGCTGATAGCTGTTTGGGGAGAGGCCGCACTGCAGCGGCCATACCCCAGAATAAAACAAGCCCTGCGGACGCAGGCGTCGGCAGGGCTTGGGGTTAGTCCTTTGTTGAATCGGGCGGCAGCCGCCGCCCGGCTCAGTTTCAGAACTTGTAGTTGGCGCCGAACAGGTAGGTCTTGCCGTACTTGATCTTGTCCGTGATCTCGCTCGGGCTGGTGTTGTAGCGCTGGAACAGGGCATTGGTCATGTTGTTGCCCTGAGCCAGCAGCGACAGGCCCTTGAGCCAGCCGGACTGGAACTCGTAGGAGACCTGCAGGTCGACGATGGACTCGCCCTTGATGAAGGTCAGCTGACGGTTGTCCTGGAAGTCACTGACTTCACCGAGGAAGTCCGAACGCTTGCGCTGAGCCACGGCGATCTGGAAGCCGTTCTTCTCATAGTAGAAGCGCAGATTGGTGACCTTCTTGGACAGACCCGGCAGCGGGATCTTGATCGCGCTGACGTTTTCGACGCTGAAGCCTTCGGTCGGCAGTTCCACCGAGCTGCTGGTGCTCGAGTGGTTGACCATCACGCCGAAGCCGTCGAGCCAGGACGAAGCCATGGACAAGGGGATGTTCACTGACAGCTCGATGCCCTTGATATTGCCGCCCTGGCCGTTGATCGGCTGGTTGATCAGGCCGACCGTGCTCACGCCCGGGGGCAGCACAACGCCTGCGCCGATGAAGGGCTTGAAGTCGAACACGGTGGGCACGCGCAGGATGTAGCTGTCCAGCTTCTTGTAGAAGCCGGCGACCGACACATAGCCCTTGTTGCCGAAGTACTTCTCGTAGGAGACGTCCAGGGCCTTGGCGCGGAACGGTTCCAGATCGGGGTTACCGCCCGAGCCGGTCAGGATCTGCTGGCCGCCGCTGCTGTTGATCGAATAGCCCAGGCTGGCGCGCATATCACCCATATTGGCGCGCGACAACACCTTGGCCGCAGCCATACGCAGGTACTGGTCCGAACCCAGATCGAAAGACACATTCAGGCTGGGCAGCACGTCAGAGTAGGTGCGGCCCTTGCCGACGGTGGCGCCGGGGCAGGTTTCCGGGGTGTTGCCCACGCACTTGGCGCGGTCCACATTGAAGCCGGTCGAGCTCTGGTCGGTGTGCACGTATTGCGCGCCGACATTGCCGCGGTACTTGAAGCCGGCCAGTTCGCCTTCCAGGTCACCCTTGAAGTAGAAGGTGTTGACTTCTTCCTTGACCGTCCAGTCCTTGTTGAGGATGTCGGCGTCGACCTTTTGGCCCAGCTCATAAATGCCGCCCAGCGAACCGCGCGGGTCCCAGGACACCACTTGCAAGCCGGTGGTGCCGGCCGCGCTGGTGGCGCCGCCAGGCACATCGGCCACGCCGTAGGGGTTGCCGCCCTTCACGACCAGACGACCTTCTTGCGTGCTGCGCAGCTTGTCGCGCTTGGTGAAGTTGGCGCCAAACTCGCCGCCCACCAGGGGACCGAAGGACAGGTCGGTCTTGGCCGCCAGACGGATGGCGTCGACCTTGTCTTCCACATGCGGCAGGGCCACATAGCCGGCCTGCGGCGAGCTCACGCCACCGCTCCAGCCGTTGACGTCAGTCAACTTGGCCACGGCGCGGTCGGCATAGCTCAGGCCGGTGCTGTACTTGACGTCGGTGAAGTTGCCGCCGTCGAAACCGGTCCAGCTGATGCTGCCCAGGTTCTTGTTGTCACCAGCCTGGCCGGCCGTGGTTTCATAACGCGAGCTGTCGCGGGTGACCTTAGAGCGCGAGATGTCGGCCGTGGCTTGCCAGTCACCGAGCTTGAACTTGTTGTTCCAGCCGAAGGACTGCATCTTGTCGTCGCCACCTTCGACGTGGTTGCGCACCACGCCCTTGTAGTTGCTCAAGGTGCCGGCGGTGACGACGCCATTGGCCAGGGTGTAGTTGGTGATCACGCCTGCGGGGTCGTATGCACCGTTGGTGTCGCCACCGATGGCGCCTTCCAGGCCGGTCTTCTTCAGGCCAAAGCTGCCCTTGGAGTAGAAGAAGTCCAGGGTCGATTCAAAGTTCTTGTTGGGCTTGAACTGGAACGTGGCCATGGCGCCATCGCGCTTGTTGGTGCTGGTCTCGGTGTCGGCCGTGAAGCCGCCCTGCACCTTGTACTTGGTGCTGTTGCACAAGGCATCCAAAGGCTTGGAGGTGTCCTTGGGATCGCAGTTGCCCAGGGTACGCATCGGCGAGCCCGCCGCGCCCGAGACCACCCAGTTGTCAGGCGTCCAGCCGCCCCAGGAATTGAACTTCTGCTGGTCGGCGCCCTTTTCATCGAAGCGCACAAAGCCCAGGGCCACACCGATGGTGCGGTCAGCGAATTGGTCGACATAGGACAGCGAAGTGCGGTCGCCGTCGCCTTCGCCGGCGCCCGAAGCCACGCCGGTGCGCTGCTTGCGGTAATTGACAGCGACGGTGCGCTTGCCGAAGTTCAGCGGGCGCACGGTCTGCAGGTCGATGGTGGAAGCCAGGCCTTGGCCGACCAGGGCGCCGTCGGGGGTCTTGTAGATCACGACGGAGCCGAGCAGCTCAGACGGGTACAGATCGAACTCGACGCCGCGGCTGTCGCCGCTGGAGGCTTGCTCGCGGCCGTTCAGCAAGGCGCCGTTGAAGTCGGGCGACATGCCGCGCACGCTGATGCTGGAGGCCTTGCCGGTGGACTTGTTGCGCTGGGCGGTCACGCCGGGCAGACGCGAGATGGATTCAGCCACGCTGGCATCGGGCAGCTTGCCGATGTCTTCGGCCGAGATGGCTTCAACGATGGAGTCGTTGTTCTTCTTGACCGAGATGGCGTCTTCGATGCCCTTACGGATACCGGTCACCTGCACGGTTTCCAGCTGAGCCGGCGTTTGCTGAGCAAACGCACCCGTGGCCATCATCAACAAGGTGCAGCCCACGGCCACCGGATTGATTTTGAAAATCTCGCGCTGCACTGCCAGGGCCTGCTTGCGCTTCTCTGCGGAAGTACTCATCTTTTGTCTCCTGAATCTCGACTGCTAATCAACGACCGAACCACCGAACCCTTCGCCGCCCCGCCCCGCCGCTTGCGCTTTGGAGGCACCTGGCCTCGAACCTGATGTCTGAGCTAGTTTGTATCAAAACTAGATTTTCAGACCAACAAACGTAAACCCTAGTTTTGCGTGCAAGCAACCATTTTTAGACGTCTTTTTCTCGCAAAACGGCGGATTTAGCGCATTTTTAATACCACTTCAATCCCAGTTGATCCACAACAGCACTCACGAAAGTCATGCGTCATGTAATTCAACTACATAAAACTACAGAACCTCTCCGTCTTGCTGCTCCAGCGCCAAGGCCGCCCCACTGAGGGCCGCCAAGGTGTCCGTGATCAGAGCCACCGGGATGTCCTGGAGGTAGGCACGGAAGCGCCCCTTGGCCTCGAAGCGCTCACGAAACTGAGAGGCAAAGAAGTACTCACCCAGGCGCGGCACGATGCCGCCGCCGATGTAGACCCCGCCGCGCGCACCCAGCGCGAGGGCCACATTGCCGGCAAAGCCACCCAGCAAGGCACAGAAGCTGGCCAGACTGCGCTCACACACAGAGTCCGCGCCCGAGAGGCCGCGCTCGACGATCTGCTCCGTCGTCAAAACCGGTGCATCAGGCACACCAGAGACCACGCACACCGCCTGATGCAAGACCGGCAGGCCGATGCCCGACAACAGGCGCTCGGCCGACACATGGGCAAACTCGGTCCGCACATGGGCCAGGAGCTCGCTCTCGAAGGCATCGGCCGGCGACAGCGTCATATGCCCACCCTCACCCGGCAGAGCCATCCAGCCATGGCGTGACGGCAAGACGCCCGCGACACCCAGACCGGTACCCGGCCCGATCACCGCCAACGCGCCCTGCCCACCCGGCAAGCCGCCCACACCCCCCCACTGGCGCAGCTGGGCTGCACTGAGGCGTGGCAGGGACAAGGCCAGCGCCTCGAAGTCATTGAGCACCAGCAAGCTACTCAGACCCAGCTGCTGCTGCAGCTCGCTGCGCGAGAAGCTCCAGTGCGCATTGGTCAGCTCCAGGCGATCACCGCCGACCGAAGTCGCCAGAGCAAAAGCCAGGCGGCGCGGCGCCCGATACGACGAAGCGAGCCGAGCCTGCTGCAGCGCCAGATAGGCCTGCACTGCCGACAGCGGGCTGCCATGCTCACGCACCGGCAAAACCTGCACATCAGCAACCACCGCGCCGGCATGGGCCAGCCAACCAAATCGGGCATTGGTGCCACCCACATCGGCCACCAGGCTCGGGTAGCCGGCCGCCGACACGCCCTTTTCCGGCGTTGCAGCCGACCGCAGAAGCTCAGGTGCAGCACTCACAGCACGCCACCTTGCCCTGGCTTGAACTCAACTCTTGCTCGCCACATCCTCGATCCCCGGTCGATGCAGGTCACTCCGAGAGCCCCTGCATTGCTTTGCTGTGTCCGAGTGCCCGAGCAGACCGCCCGTTGCACGCACAGGCAAAAGGTAGCAAAACTACATTCGCATGACAAGAGCAACTTCCCGAGAAGTTCAGCCGCATCGGTCTCAAATTTCTAGAGGTACCTCAATTTACCCATGAAAATAGACTGGAACCACAGCTCAGACTGCAGCCAGGCCCTTGTCGACCTCACGACAGAAAAAGTAGTCAAGCTACAAATTCAGAAGCGCGCATGCACCCATCAATGAGTTCGGATTCCGCAATCTGGGCGCCCAGCGCACAGGCAGAGCCAGCGGCGCAAGGCAGGGACAGCCCGGCTTACCGAGGCCCGGAGCTGCGCCCGATAATGCAGCGCCACCAGGGCCGCGCGCCTGGCGCGCGCCCGAACGCCGGCATCGCTTGTCTGGCTGCGCTTGTTTGATTGATTGCTTGTTTGCCTGTTGGATTGCCTGTTCCCTGAATCACTGCCTGGATGCCCACGCCGATGTCTGCCCTGCCCCCGTTTGAAGCCCCCCGCCTGATTGCTGACATTGGCGGCACCTACGCGCGCTTCGCCCTGGAAACGGCACCCGGCGATTTCAGCCAGATCGCCTCCTTGCGCTGCGCCGAGCACGCCGACTTCCACGCCGCGGTCCGCGCCTATCTGAGCGGCCTGACGGGCACGCCCCATATCGCCCACGCGGCCATCGCCATCGCCAACCCGGTCGAGGGTGACCAGGTGCGCATGACCAACTACCACTGGCAGTTCTCGATCGAAGAGATGCGCCAGCGCCTGGAGTTGGACACCCTGGTGGTGGTCAATGACTTCACAGCCCTGGCCATGGCCTTGCCGCGGCTCTCGCCCCTGGACGTGCGCCAGGTCGGCGGCGGCGAGGCCCGCATGCCCAGCGTGATCGGCCTGCTGGGCTCGGGCTCGGGCCTGGGTGTGTCGGGCCTGATCCCGGCCGGCGACGGCTGGATCGCCCTGGGTACCGAAGGCGGCCATACCAATTTCGCGCCGCGCGACGAGCGCGAGATCGCCATCCTGCGCCACGCCTGGAAGCAGTACGACCACGTGTCTTTTGAGCGCCTGCTCTCCGGACCCGGTCTGGAGCTGATCTACCGCGCCCTGGCCGAGCATGCCGGCCAGGAGGCCGAGGAGCTGGACGCGCCCAAGATCACCCAGCGCGCCCTGGACGCCAGCGACCCCTTGTGCGTCGAAACCCTGGAGGTCTTCTGCGGCCTGCTGGGCACGGCCGCCTCCAATCTGGCCGTCACCCTGGGTGCCCTGGGCGGCGTCTACATCGGCGGCGGCATCGTGCCGCGGCTGGGTGAGGCTTTCGACCGCTCCAGCTTCCGCGCCCGCTTCGAAGACAAAGGCCGCTTCAGCGACTACGTGGCCGGCATCCCGACCTTTGTCATCACGGCCGAGCACGCAACCTTCAAGGGCGCCTCGGCGATTCTGCAAGCCCAGCTGGCCACGCTGGAAGAAGCGCCCGGCGCCGGCCTGCTGGGCCAGATCCGCCGAGCCCGCCCGGGCCTGTCACCGGCCGAGGCGCGCGTGGCCGACCATGTGCTGGCCCACCCGCGCTCGGCCCTGAACGACCCCATCGTCGAAATCGCCCGCGCCGCCAATGTCAGCCAGCCCACCGTCATCCGCTTCTGCCGCACCCTGGGCTGCGAGGGCCTGTCCGACTTCAAGCTGCGCCTGGCCTCGGGCCTGACCGGCACCGTGCCCGTCACCCACACCCAGGTCAAGGGCGATGACTCCATGTTGGAGCTGGGCGCCAAGGTACTGGGCAACACGGCCTCGGCCATCCTGCAGGTGCGCAGCCAGCTCAACCGCGACATGATCGACCGGGCGGTCGCCCTGCTGCTCAAGGCCGGCCGCATCGAGTTCTATGCCGTTGGCCATTACGGCGTGGTGGCGCAGGACGCGGAATTCAAGTTCCTGCGCTTCGGCATGTCCAGCTGCTCCTACACCGACCCGCGCTTGCAGCTGCTGGCCGCCAATGTGCTCAAGCCCGGAGATGTGGCCGTGGTCATCAGCAACAGCGGGCGCTTGCCCGAGCTGCTCGAGGTGGTGGAAAAGGCCAAGGCGCGCGGCGCCTATGTGGTGGCCATCACAGCCGGCCAATCGCCGCTGGCCCGCAAGGCCGATGTCGCCCTGATCATTGACCATGTCGAGGATGTCTCCACCCACCTGCCCATGGTCAGCCGCATCCTGCACCTGCTGGTGATCGACATCCTGGCGGTCGGGGTGGCCATGCAGCGCGACCCGGCCAGTCTGATCGCCGCCAGCCCACAGGATTCGCTGGAGGAATCCGCCGCCGACGCTGCGAGCCCAACTGCACGCAGCGGCGCCCGCCGCGCCGCGCCCGGTGTCAGCTTGGCCGCGCCGCTGGCCCGTCTGACCTCGCACAGCCGCTGATCTGGCACAAGAAAAGGGCGCACTGGCCGCTGGCAACCCGCGGGAAAAGGAGCATGCTCCGGGTTCGGGCCCCTGCTTAGGATGGGGTCGTTCCTTAGACCGGAGAGCGCTGATATGCCCAATCTCATTGCCGACAAACTGGAGTTGAACGGCTTGCTGGACCGCCAGGCCCTGCAAGGTCATTTGGATCAGGCGGCCGCGGCCGCGCGCGCCGCGGGCCAACCGCTGGCGGTGCTGACCATGGACCTCGACCATTTCAAGGTCTATCTGGAAGACCAGGGCCAGGCCCAGGCGCAAGCCGTGCTGCTGCGCGTGGCCGGCCTGCTGAAGGCGCACCAGCCCAGCGGCGCCAGCCTGGTACACCTGGGCGGCGATGAATTCGTGATGCTGCTGCCGGCCACCGACCTGCCGGCCGCCGCAGAAAAAGCCGAGGCCCTGCGCAGCGCCGTGCAGGCCGAATTCGCCGGTCTGGCTGGGCCGGCGCCGCTGACGATTTCCCTGGGAGCCGCCGCCAGCCCGGCCGGCTCGGACTGGAGCGCGCACAGCCTGCTGTCGCTGGCCGACGCCCGCCTGACCTTCGGCAAAAAGCGCTTGCAGCCCCACCACAACCGCGTCTGGGCCGGCGCCCTGCCCTCGGACTGGTACCCGCGCTTCGAGATCAAGCCCGAGCAGTGGCCCAGCCTGGACCTGCAGCCCGCTTGACTCCAAGCATAAAAACAGGCCGGTCACCCGGCCTGTTTTTCATCGTCGCTAGGGCTTGGTCCGATCAAGCCGCCTTGCGGCGGCGCAGCCAGGCCCCCATCAGGCCCAGGCCACCCAGCAGCATGGCGTAGCTGCTCGGCTCCGGCACCGGGTTGGCCAGCTGGATCTTCAGGAACTCGGTGTTGTCCGAGCCCAGATCACGGCCGCCCGTGCCAGGGTAGTTGTTGTCATTGGCGATCAACAAGGTGTTGGCGTCCAGCACCAGCACGCTTTCGATGGTGACAAAGGGGAAGGTGAAGCTGGTCTTGCCATCACCGTTCAAGTCGTTCGGGTCGGCGATGTTCATCAGGTCGACCAACTCGGTCTTGCTGACATAACCCTGGGCATCGACGCGATTGATGTCGATGCGAAACAGCTTCTTGAATGGTGTGCCGCCGCCGGTGGCGGTGGCGTTGTTGCGCTCGATGATGATGAACTCATGGTCGTTCAGCGCCGTCATGTCGCCGATGGCCACGCCTGCAGCATCGAGCTTGTAGCGGAAGCTGGCGCCGGTGTAGCTCTCGCTGTCGATGCTGAACTCATTGATGCGCAGCGTGCCGGCTGCATCGCCGGCCACGCTCTTTTCCAGCAAGGTGTAGAGCTTGTCGCCGGCCGGATTGATGGCCATGCCTTCGAAGCCGCCCGAACCCGGCAGATTGGCCACACCGCCGTTGAGGTGCGGGTTCTGCGGTGCCATCACGCCAGGCAGGCCGACTTCGGCGCGCAGCACCTTGCCCGTGGCATCGGCCTTGACCAGAAAGGGGCCGAACTCATCCCCGAACCAGAGATTGCCGTTCTTGTCCTTGCGCACCGACTCGATGTCGAAATCGGCACCAGTGAGCAAACGGCCCGAGCGGATGCTGGCATCGACCAGGGGGTTGGCGGCGTTGTTGTAGTAGTTCGTGTAGTCGGCCTGGATCTTGAAGCCGAGCTTGCGGTCGGGATCGGCCAGGTTGATGCGGCTGTCGGCATTGAAGGCCGGCAGGCTGCTGCCGGTCTGGTAGTTCGCGGCCGACACGGTGCCGCTGCCGCCCAGGGCGGTCTTGAAATCAGGCGTGACGGCGTACATGCGCAGCAAGGTGTCGCCGGAATTGCCTTGGGTGCCGAAGCCGTTGTCCGGCATGTAGAGGAAGCTGCCGGCGCTCGGACCGTTCAGCACGGCCGAGAAGCCTTGCACCGGCTGCTTGTTCAGCAAGGGCAGCGGGTTGCCACCGGCGCCCGAGGCGAATTGGCCCGAGGTCGGACCGTCCGCGAAGGTGTTGGCCGGCATCTTGGCCCAGCCGACCAGGGTGTTCAGCTGCGCAGCAGCGGGCAGGGACAGGGCAACACAGCCCAAAGCGGCCAGCAGGCGCAGCGCCGGTGTTTTTGATTTCATGACGAAGACTCCTCACACGCAGGGACATCCTGCGAATGCGGCACATTCTTCAAGCGCGGGGTGACGCAGCCATGAAGCGCCCATGATGCAAACGGCCCATGGCGCAAGACCGCCATCCCGGACGACTCGCGGCGCCCTAGCGCCCTACTTCACCTCACGCGCCAGCTTGAGCATCTGCGAGCTCAGGTTCAGGCCGCGGCGCTTGGCCTCGCTGTGGTTGATGCGAAAGGCCAGGCCATTGGGCTCCACCATCAAGGCGATGCAGACCCCGGCGCGAAAGGCCTCGGCGCTGTCACCCACGACCAGCACCGGCTCAGCGCCCAGGGCCAGCTGCCAGCGCAGCAGTTCGCTGCGTTCACTGAGGCCCAGCACCAACACCTGGCAGCCCTGCGCCTGCGCCGGCTCACTGACCGAGCGCACGCGCACGACGCTGGCCAGATGGGGCTTTTGCGCCAGCGAGGCCATGGCTTCGCGCAGCACCGGGCTGCCCACCACACAGTAGCTGAATTCGGCCGCGGCCGGGCCGGGCCACTGGGTGAACTGGGCAAAACGGTAGATGAAGGCGGCCTTCAGCTGCGCCTCGTCCAGCCCCAGGCCGGCGCTGGCCGGCGCCAGCGCCAGCAGCCAGGCGCTCATCAAGCCCAACAGCTTCTTCCAGCCCCCGATCAGCCGGGCCGGAACGCTCATGGATCCATGCTCCAGGTCCAGCTCAGCTGCAGCACCCGGCCGGCTTGCGGCACGGGATAGCTCTGCACCGCGGGTCGGTCGAAGTAGCGGGTCTTGCCCACGTTGTAAAGCCCCAGGCTCCACTCATGACCCGCCAGGGGCCGCCACAGCAGGCTCAGGTTGTTGGTGACATAACCGGGCAGGTCCTCACCATCGGTGCTGCGCCGGCTGACACCCAGCAGCTGCCAGCCCAGTTGCAGGCGGTCACCCAGCAGCGGCTGGCTGTAATGCAGCTTGACCAGGGCATGTGGCGAGTTGCTCAAACCCTTGCCCTGGGCATCACGGGTGCGTTGCAGCGAGAGCGACGCACGCAGCTGCGCACCCTGGTCCCAGCGACGCTCCAGGCCCAGTTCCAGGCCCTGGTTGTTCAGCTTGGGGCTGTTGATGAAATAGGGATCGGGCGAATCATCCAGGCTGATCAGGTCGACCAGGCGCGAGGTATAGACCGAAGCCCGCAGCTGCAGCTGCGGGCTCAGCGCCTGGTCCCAGGCCGCCTCCAGCGTGCGCACGCGCTCGGGGCTGGGCGTGGGCAGGGAGCGCGGCTCGTTGACCTGGAATTCGAACAAATTGGCGGCTCGGAACGCACTGCCGTAGAGCAGCTTGAACGTGGCATCCGAGCGGACGTTCCAGACCCAGGCCAGGCGCGGGTTCCAGCTGCTGCCACCGATTTGCGCCCGGTCCTGGCGCAGGCCAAGAATCAGGCGGTGGCTGTCATTGAGGCGCCAGTCGTCCTGAATGAACAAGCCGTTGCGGCGGTTGTCACCGGTGAAAACATAGAGATCGCCGTAGGTGTCGGCATTGCTGGACACGCGTTGGACCAGGTCGCGCTGGTACTCCAGCCCCAGCATCAGCTTGTGCCCGGCCCAGGCCTGGCTGCTCAGGCGCAGATCGCCATTGACCCAGCGACCCAGCGCGCGCTCGTTGTAATTCAGGATGGTTTCAGGGTCTTCGAGAAAGGGCGAGTGCTTCTGAAAGTCGACCCGCTTGCTGGACAGGTGCAAGGCCAAGTCCCAGTTCTCACCCAGGCTGCGCTCGTAGTCCAGCGCCAGGAAATTGTTGACGCCGCGGCTCTTGTACTGCCCCAACTGCCAAGTGTCCTCGGTCAGGAAATAGGGGAAGCCCTCCTGCACATCGCTGAAGCCGACGCGCACGCTCAAACCCTGGCCGCTGAGGCCGCCGATCAGGCGCTTTTCCCGGCTCCATCGGAGCTCGCGCAGGGCCGCTTCGTGCTCGGGCGGCACCTCGCTCAGCAAGGGGCGCTTGGCATGACGCATCTGGCTGCCGGACAGCCAGCCCTCCCAGCCCGACTCGCCGCGCCAACCCCAGCTGGCGCGCGCGCGCTGCTGGCCTTCGGAATTGAGGCTGGCGCGAACTTGGCCGCCGCGCAGCTTGTCGACCCGCTTGGTGATGACGTTGACCACGCCGAGAAAGGCGTTGTTGCCGTAAACCGCCGAGCCCGGCCCGGGCGCGTACTCGACCCGGTCGATCAGGTCGACTTCAGCAAAGAAGTCGCCGTCGATCAGGGCTGCGTCGTAGATGTTCTCGTTGATCCGCATGCCATCCAGCAGCACCAGCAGGCGGCTGTTGAAATCGGCCGGACGGCCCAGACCACGCGCGCCGATATAGCTGAATACACCGTCGAAGCTGATGTGCACGCCGGGCATGGCGCGCAAGATCTCGGCCAGGCTGCGCATGCCGTAGCGCTGGATTTCGGCCGCCGTGACCACATAGGTGACGGCTGGGGCCTGGGCGGCACTCTGTGCAAAGCGTGAGGCGGCAGACACCTCGACTTCGCGCGGCACCTCGCGCAGTTGCTGGCGCAGCAACTCTTCCAGGTCGGGTTCAGCGGCGACCGCCGCAGCCGAAGCGGCTGCTGCCGGCGCGACGACAAGCGGTGCTTGTTGGGCCTGGGCTGAGCTCGGCTGCAGGCCTGCGGCCATGAGCAGCCCGGCCACTAAACCAACATCAAGCGCGACATCAAGCGCGCCAGAAAGAGCGGCACAAAGAGCGGTGGAAACAGCGCTGAATTCGAACTTCGGGCTCATCGAGCTGAGTATCGCAGCAGGCCTGCCCGCGCAAGACCTGGATCTTGCGCCAGCGTCAAATCATGCCGCTCGCAGCCTCCGGTGCGCGGCCCGCGCCATGGGCACCCAGGCCAAAGTGTTCCAACGCCGCCACATCAGCAGGCCGCGAATCCACTCGTCCAGTGCATAGGCCAGCCAGATCCCGGGCAGGCCCAGGCCGCAGAAGGCCCCCAAAAACCAGGCGCCGCCGGCCAGCACCAACACCATGGAGGCGGCACCGGCCAGCACCGGGTAGCGTGCGTCGCCGGCCGCCCGCAAGGCATTGATGACGACCAGATTGAAGGTCCGCCCGGGCTCCAGCAGCACGGTCAGCCAGAGCAGCTGGGTGCCGGCCTGGATGATCTGCGCGTCCGCCGTGAATCGGCCCAGCAGCCAGGGCCCGGCCAGCGCCGCACTCAGGGCCACCAGCACGCTGACCACCAGGCCGCGCGCCAGGGCCCGCCGCACGATGCGGTTCGCCGCATGCAACTGGCCCGCGCCGATCAGGTGGCCGACCACAATTTCCACCGCAAACCCGGTGGCCAGTCCAAACAGCAGCACCCCGTACATCAGCTGCGACACATACGCATGGGTGGCCAGGGCGCCGGCGCCCCAGAGTGCCGCCACCGCCACGCTGACCATGAAGGCGAGGCGATAGGCGATGTTCTCAGCCGCCCCCGGCAGGCCGATGTGCAGCACCGCCGCCAGCTCGGCGCGCGGCAGCCGCCACCAGTCGCTGCGCTGCGGCCGCAGGCCCAGACGCGCACGCCACAGCAGCAGATGCAGGCTCAAGCCCACGGCGCGGCTCAAACCCAGCGCCACGGCAAAGCCCGGCAGCCCCAGCGCCGGCAAAGGCCCCCAGCCTTGCATCAGCGGCCAGGCCAGCAAAAGGTGCACGGTGTGCATGAGCACCACCACGCCCAAGGCCTCGCGGCTGCGCAAATGGGCACGCATGACGCTGCTCATCGAGGCGTTCCAGGCATCGAGCAGCAGCGCCGGCGCCAGGGCCTGCAAAAAAGGCTGGGCCAGGGGCAAGACCTCGGGCGGAGCATTGAGCAGGCGCAACAAGGGTGCGGCCAGGAACCAGGCTGCCAGGGCCGTGATCAGGCCGATCCAGCTGCTGGCGCCCAGCACCGCCCGGGCCACGGCATCGGCGGCATCGCGCCGGCCAGCGCCCAGGCTCTGGGTCAGCACCACGCTGGCCCCGGCGCCAATGATGCGGAACAGGATGAAGAGCATGGCCGACACATGGTTGGCCAGGGCGAAAGCGGCACCGGCCGAATCCGAGATCGCCGCAGCCAGAGCCATGCCCACCAGGCCCAGGGCGATGCCCAAGCCCAGCTCCGTGAACAGGGGCCAGGCGAGGCTGAGCAGGCGCGGCTGGGGGCGGAGGGAGCGAGCGGGGCGCAGCGCCGGCGGCGGCTGATCGGGTGTGGCGGCGTTGTGGGGCACGGAACGAAGGGAGAGAGCGAGGCGAATGAACGTAGACTGCGGGCACCCCATTGTTGCCACAGCCTTGCCGCAGAGCATCCACCCCCGGAGTGGAATTGATGCACAGCCCGCAGCGCGCACCCCGCCCCTTCGTGAGCCATCCCCTCGACTTGCACCCCGAATTCGCTGCACTGCCGCTGCGCGAGCCCCCGGCCGACGACCTGGCTCTGGGCCGCCAGCGCCTGGCCTTGCAGGCCCTGCTGGGCGTGCAGGACATGGCGATCGTGGCGGCGGCTCTGGCCTGTGCGCCGCGCGAATTGCAGCGACTCGGCCCCGAGGCCCAGGGCAGCGACGCTGCACGAGCCGCCGTCGCGCAGTGGCGCCAGACCGACCCGCAGGGCTTCGACGCCATGCTGGGCCGAGCGGTCGAGTTGCTGCTGGGCAGTCGGCAGGCGGTGCTGGCGGCCGAGCTGGCGCTTGAGTTCGGCTGGGCGGCCCTGCAGCTGCAGGTGCTGGAGCGCGCCGGCTGGAGCTTGCTGCTGAGCCCCGCCCAGGCCCTGACCGGGCGCCTCTTGAAACCCAATCTCTTGCAGCCGGCCTTGCAGCAGGGCGAGCTCTTGGCCCTGCGCCTGGCCTGGACCATCGAAGCCCTGGGCGAGCCGCACACGGTCGAGCGCCAGCTGGCCGAGGCCCCAGGCCTGAGCATCGGGCTCAAGGCCACGCTGCAGGCCCGCATTGCCCTGGCCTTTGACCAGGCGACGCGCGCGGTCGAGGCCGCCCAAACCGCCATCGACGCCTTTCCGCACGATCTCGAACCTCCCGCCCTGCTGGCACGCGCCACCTTGGGCCGCGCCTGGCTGGCTGCCGGCCACCCACAGGCAGCGCTGGCGCCGCTGACCGCGGCCCTCAAAGGCGCCCGACGCGACGACTGCGCCCTGCTGCAAATCGAAGCGCTGGAGGCCTTGGCCGACGTGCACCTGGAACTGGACAGCGAGTCCGGTGCCGAAGCCGGCGAGACCGCCCGCTTTTTCAGCGCGGAAGCCCAGGGCTTGCGGCAGACGCTGGGCCTGGTGGCCGGGCCCTTGCCAACCGAGCACTACTACGCCTTCCCCCAGCTGGTGGCCGAGGCACAGGCCGGCCTGAATGCAGGGCAGATCGAGGCGGCCGCCCGCCAGATCGAAGGCCTGAGCCAGCGCGAGAGCCAGACCTTCTATTGCTACCGCTGGCGCAACCGCCTGCTGCAGGCGCAGATCCACCTCGCCTCGCTGCAGCACCAGACAGCGCGCCTGCTGCACTGGGCGGCGCTGAACGACGACGCGGCCGAGTCGGACGATGCCGCTGCGGTGACGCCCTCCCCAGCCACCCAGCTCTGCGATTTCGAACGCGCCTGGCTGCAGGGCTGCGCCGCCCTCTTGGCCGCCCGGCCCTGGCCGGAAGCACGCTTGCGCGCCTGGTCCGAGGCCATGCAGGCGCGCGGCCTGCGGCGCCTGGCCTGGCAGCAAAAGCTGCTGCACGCGCTGAGCAGCAGCCCCCTGCTCGGGTTCGAGGGCTTGCGCGACAGCCTGCAGCAGCTGACTGGCCCGCGCCAGTTGGAGGACGGCCTGGAGCGCGTGCGCCTGCTCGCGCCCAAGCTGGTCGGGCCGCTGGCGGCCTTGCTGGCTCAGCCCGCCATCGTTCACCACCCGCTGGCGCGCCAGAACGCCAGGCGCTGGCTGCAGGCCTTGCGAAACGAAACGCCGCCCATGTCGAACCGGACGGCTCCTGCCGAGGCCACGACCATCACGCAAGCCTCCGGCCGAGCCGCGCCGTCACCTTTTGGCCTCACACCGCGCGAATGGCAGGTGCTGTGCCTGATCGGCGATGAGCTGAGCAATGAACAGATCGCCGCCCAGCTCTTCGTCTCCCTGGCCACGGTCAAGACCCATATCAACCGCCTCTACGCCAAACTGCACATCAGCTCGCGCGAGGAAGCACTTCAAAGAGCCCGCTCAGCGCGGCGCTGAAGGCCGCGGCCTCCACCCCCGATTCAACCCCCGGGGCGGATGATTTCAGCGCCGCCCGCTGAGCAGAATGCCGGCCACGCCAGACTTGGAGATCCGATGCACGCACAGCCCGCCACCGCCCCAGCTCACCAGGCCCCAGCGACCGACGGCGCCGCGCCATCGCCGCTGCTGCTGATCCACCCGCAAATCGCCCCCTGGCTGCAGCGCCAGCCCGAAGGCAGCGAGATCAGCCTGCTCAGCGAGCGCGAGCAGCTGGACCAGGTCTATCTGCGCAGCCAACCCGACAATGAAGAGCAGCTGATCACCATGCGCTACGTCGGCCGCCAGGGCCAGCTGCACCGCTGGCAGGCTTGGCTGCCCTGGGACCATGGCAATGCGCTGACGCTCTACGCCTTCAAAGTGCTGGTGAACGGCAACCAGCATTGGCTGGCGGCCGACGGCCTGCATGAGCACCTGCCGCCGGAGAGCCTGCACTTCCGCCTGAATCGCCAGCACCAACCGCCCGACTGGGTGCGCGAGCAGGTCTTCTACCAAATCTTCCCCGACCGTTTTCATGCCGCCGAGCACAGCCCGCGGCCACCCAGCCGCCAGGGTCAGGTCTTGCCCGGCCAGGCCGGCCGCACGGTCGTGGAGCCGGCCTGGCATGAGCCAGTGGACCCGGCCCATGCGGCCAACAGCTTTTACGGCGGCGACCTGCCTGGCATCACCGAAAAGCTCGACTATCTGCAGCAGGAGCTGGGCATCAGCGCCCTCTACCTGAACCCCATCTTCAGCTCGGGCAGCAACCACAAATACGACTGCGACGACTACTTCCAGGTCGACGCGCAGCTGGGCGGCAACCGCGCCCTGGTCGAGCTGCGCGAGGCCACCGCCGCGCGCGGCATGAGGCTGGTGCTGGATGCGGTGGTCAACCACACCGGCGTCAACCACCCCTGGTTCAACCAGACCGGCGTGCATGCGGAGCTGGGCGCGGCGCAGTCGATCCACTCGCCCTACCGCAGCTTCTATGCCTTCGACGGCCAGGGCCGGCCGCTGGGCTGGAAGGGTTATGACTCCCTGCCGGTGCTGGATTTCAGCTCGGCGCCGCTGCGCGAAGCCATCTATGCCGGGCCGAACGCGGTGCTGCGCCACTGGCTGCGCCCACCCTATGCCGTCGACGGCTGGCGCCTCGACGTCATCCACATGCTGGGCGAAGGCCCGGGCGCGCGCAACAACGCCCAGTTCGTGCGCGAGTTCCGCCAGGCCATCAAGCAGGAGAACGGCCAGGCCTATGTGCTGGGCGAGCATTTCTCGGAAGCCACGCGCTGGCTGCAGGGCGACCAGGAAGACGGGGCCATGAACTACTACGGCTTCGCCCACCCGGTGCGCGCCTGGTTGGCCGGCCTGGACGTGGCCTACCAGCCGATCCGCCTGAGCACCGCGGCTTTCGAGCGCTGGCTGGCGCGCGGCCGCGCCACCATTCCCTACGCCAACCAGCTGGCCCAGCTCAATCTGCTGGACAGCCACGACACCTCGCGCTTTTTCACCCTGCTCGGCGAAGACACGGCCCGCATGGCCCTGGCCGCCACCCTGCTCTTCACCAGCCCAGGCGCGCCCTGCGTCTATTACGGTGACGAGATCGGCCTGCCCGGCGGCCAGGACCCCGACTGCCGCCGCCCCTTCCCCTGGGACCGCGCGCAGTGGAAGCAGCCCCTGTTCCAGCACTACCGCGAGCTGATCGCGCTGCGCCAGAGCCGCGGCGAATGGCGCCACGGCGCGGTGCAGACCCTGGCCGTGAGCGAGCAGGCCCTGGTATTTGCACGCTACACCGATTGGGAAGCCACGGTCGTGGCCGTGAACCGCGGCGACCAGGCCCTGAGCCTGGACCTGCCCGTCTGGCAGCTGCCCCTGCAGGTGCAGCAATGGCGCGGCTTGCAGCCCGGCCACGGTCCCGCCGCCTTCGAGACGCTGGACGGCGGCCACCGCCTGCGCCTGCAGCTGCCGGTTCGGGCCAGCGTGCTGCTGCTGAGCGAGTAGGCGCCAAGGCTCGATACGGCGGCGGCACTAAACTGCCGCATGCTTGTCTTGCGACCCTCATGGCCGGCCACGCTGCTGGCGCTTTGCTTGCTCTGGGCCGGCGCCGGTGCAGCGGCGCAAACTTCTACGCCCGGCTCCACCGCCGCGCCCTTGCGCGTGCTGATCAACGATGTCGCGCCCTACACCTTGCGCGGCGAGGCTCAGCGCCCGGGCATGCACATCGAGATCATGAACGCCTTGGCCCAACAGGCCGAGCTGGCCGTCAGCCTGAACTCGGCCGTTTACGTGCGCCTGGCCATGGGGCTGAAGGACGGCAGCGCCGACCTGGTGGTGGGTGTCGAAGGGCCGGAGCTGGACGCGCTGGCCCAGCGGGTGGCACCCTTTCACAGCTTCAAGTTCGTGGTGCTGACGCGCAAAGCCGCCGGCATCAGCCAGGTCAGCCAGCTGCGCGGCCGCCTGCTCGGCGTGGCCCGAGGCGCCTTCTATGACGACAGCATCAACAAGGACGAGGCGATCCAGAAATTCCCCATGGCCGACCCCTTCCAGGGCGTGCGCATGTTGGCCGTCGACCGCCTGGATGCGGTGATCTCCTCGGACTACCTGCTCAGCTACGCCCTGCGGCAAACCGGCATCGATCCGCAAGCCTTCGCACCGCCCTTTGTCGTGAACGAAAAGAACTACAGCCTCTACGCCCGCCGCGATCTGCCGGAAGATCAGGTACGCGCGCTGCGCCGGGCCATGGAGCATTTGCACAAATCGGGCCGCTTGGCCACCATCCTCAAGCTGTACCAGTGATCGCGCCGGACCAGCGTCAAACGCCCGGGCCCAGCACCTGCTGCAGCTGCACCCGCTCGCTGGAACAGGCCGCGTCGAAATCGGCCTCGATCTGCTGCAGGGCCTGACGGTCGCCGGCCTTGACGGTGACGATGGCAGCGGCCCGGTTGCGGCCGCGCGCCTTGGCCGTGTAGAGCGCCATATCGGCCCAGTTGACCGCCTGCTCCCAATGCTGGGGCAAGGCGCTGGGCTGCAACGGGAAATGGGCACAGCCGATGGACACGGTGACGCGCAGCGGGCCATCGCTGCCGGGCACCGGCTCGCCGCCGATGCCGAACAAGATGCGCTCGGCCAGCTGCAGCAGCCGCTCCGGTGCAATATCCGGCGCAAACACCAGGAACTCCTCGCCGCCCCAGCGCACCACCAGGTCCTCGGCGCGCACCGCCAGGCTCAGACGTCGGGCCACCTCGCAGATCACCACATCGCCGATGCCGTGGCCATGCTGGTCGTTGACATGCTTGAAGTGGTCGATGTCCACCATCAGCAGCGCCCCATTGAATTCGGCGCGAGGCTGCTGCTGCATCACGGCCAGGAAATGGCGGCGATTGGCCAGCTCGGTCAGGGGGTCGCGCTCGCTCTGGGCCTTGAGCATCTGCTCGTTGGCGCGCAAGCGCTTGTGGGCGGCACGCACGCGCTGCACCATCAAAGCCACCAGCAGCAGGGACAGCCCCAGCAGCAAGGCCACGGCCACGCCGACCTGCTGCACCCGCTGGCGGTTGCCGAGCTGGTGGTCGACCAGGGCCTGGTCGCGCTGCAGCAGCTCCAGATCGCGCTGCTTGCGCTCGCTGTCGTACTTGAGCTGCAACTGCTGCAAGGCACTGGCCCGGTTGCGCTCGACCAGCTCGGCGCTGAGGCGGCGCTCCAGGTGGTAGGCCGCCAGGCCCTCCTTGAACTGGCCTGCGGCGGTCCAGGCCTCGCCGAGCTCGCGCAGCTCCTGGGTGCGCAAACCCTGGTCGACCTGGCCCAGGCTCATCTGCTCGATGCGGGCGATTTCGCGCCGCGCCTGCTCGAAGTCGCCCAGCTGCACATAGGCCACGGCCATATTGTGGCGAATGGCACGCTGGATGCGGAGATCGCCGCGCTGCTCGAACAGCGGCAAGGCCTGGCGTGCCACGTCCAGCGCCCGCCCCGGTTGCTTGAGCTGCAAATACGCGTCAGCCAGATTGCTCTGCGACTGCGCCAACCAGCGCGGTGCGTCGGCCTGACGGGCCAGTTCCACGCATTCCTCCATGGCGCGCAGCTTGGCCGGGCCGTCCTGGCGCAGGCCAGCCACATAGGCCTCGTAGCTCTTGATCTTGAAGAGCGCCAAGGTGTCACCCTGGGCCTGCTGGCGGGCCTGGCTCAACCAGCGGCTGGCCGCCTCGGGCTGCTCCTGAAGCTGAGCGATCATGGCCAGGGAACCGAGGCTGCTGGCCGCCAGATGGCGGTCTCCGCCGGCCTGGGCCAAGGCCAGGGCTGTCTGCGCCGAGGCCTCGGCCAGGGGCAAGGTGCCGGCGCGGATCTGGCTGCGCTCGATCAGGCGCAGCGCCACCCAGACGAGGCGGAAGTCGCAGGCCGCAGGCAGCGTGCTGGGGGTCTGGGCCTGCAAGCTGGCGGCGCTGGGACAGGCCTGACTCAGGCCGGCCAGGGCTTGATGCGCCAGCTTCTGAGCTTGCTCTCCGGCGCCCATGCGGTCGGCCCGTTCGGCGCGCAGCAGCAGCGCCGCGTCGCGCGCCTCGGGCTGGCGCGCCAGGCGCTCGGCCACCTGTTCGGCCTGCTCGAAGTCTCCGCTGAGCACCAGCAGCCGGCCCTCAGCCAGCAGCAGCTGCAGAGCTGGCGCGGGCGGGTCGGTTTGCTGCTGCTCGCGCAGCCGGCGCAAGGCCTGCTCCGGGCGATCAAAGCCCTGGCGCAGCAGCAACTCCAGCTGCTCGCTCAGCTTGCGCTCGACCGGCCAGGCGACAGCAGGCAGCGCCGGGGCGGCCGAGGCGGCTGTTGCAGCCACGGTGGGCTGAGGCTGAGCGTGGACCAGCCCGGCCGCCACAGTCAAAAGCCCGGCGCAGCGGCGCCAGCCTACCCGGATGCGCGTGCCGCTCATGATCGACCCTCGCCTGCCGCCCACACCGGCCCCTGCAGCTGCACCAGCTCCAGCTCACCGGCGCGCCAGGCCTCTTCCATGCGCTCGCTCAACGCCAGGAAGGCCGCAGCGTCCAGCTCGGCCTGATGCGGGGCCATGGCCTTGAGCCCGAAGGCGCGGTTGCGGCCGTGGGCCTTGGCCATGTACATCAAGGTATCGACCAGGGCGATGGCGCGCTCCCAATCGACACTCCAGCCATGGGGCGCGACCGGAAAACTGCAAAAGCCCATGGAGGCACTGACGTTCAAGCCCTGTGCGCCGGCCGGCCCGTGCCGCACCGGCGTCGACGCGATCTGATCGAGCAGGCGCTGGGCCAGGCTCTCGATCTGGGCCGGGTGACGGATGTCGATGACGATCAGGAACTCCTCGCCGCCCCAGCGCACCAGCAAGTCCTCGTCGCGCAAGCAGCTGCGCAGGCGCTGCGCCACCTCCACCAGCACCGCATCCCCGACCGCATGGCCGTGGCTGTCATTGATGCGCTTGAAGTGGTCGATGTCGATCAAGAAAACCGAGGCTTGCAATCGGCCATGTTCGGCCAGCCGCACGATGGCCGACTGGAAATGACGCCGGTTGGCCAGACCGGTGAGCGGGTCGCGCTCGCCCTGGACCTTGAGCGCCGCATTGCTGTGCGCCAGCGCCTGGTTGGTTTTGCGTATGCGCTGGTAGGCCAGGCCCAGCAGCAGCGCCGAAAGCACGACACAGGCGCCCACGGCGGCCCAGAGCTGCAGCTGCAGGTCGCGGGCACGCAACTGCTCCAGCTTCAGGCTGCGGTCGCGGGCCAGCAAGGCCATCTCCTTGCCGCGCCGGTCGTCGTCGTACTGGGCCTGCAACTCCAGCACCGCGCTGCGCGTTTCCTCGCGCAGCTGCTGGTCGATCATGCGCCGGTACTGCTGAAACGCGCGCGCCGCCCCGGCCAGGTCGCCCATGCGCTCGAGCGCTTCGCCGAGCTCATTGAAGCTGTCCGCCACCTGGCCGTTCAAGCCCTCGGCCTGGCTCATGGTGATGGACTGCATCACATGAGACTTGCCCAACTCGATCTGGCGCAGCTGGATCAGGGCGATGCCGAGGTTGTGCAGCGCCAAGGCTTCGTTGGAGCTGTCCCCATGCCGGCGGGCCAGGGCCAACCCTTCTTCAGACATCTGGCGCGCCTTGGCGAAATTGCCCTGGCGCAAATAGAAATCGGCCGAGTTGGCCAGGGCCAGCGATTGCAGGGTCGGTGAGCCGCTGTCGCGGGCCGCGTTCAAGGCCAACTGCATGGAAGCCTGGGCGCGGTCAAAGCGCTTCAGGACGCCCAGGATCACAGCGCGCGTGTTGTGGACCCGGTAGAGCAGCATGGGGTCGGGGTCGCGTGTGGCCTCCTGCAGCGCCTCCTCGATGGCACTGGCCGCGCGCTCATATTGCTGGGCACGCAGCAAGGCGTAGGCCAGCACCGACAGCGCCGCAGCCCGGCGCCATGAAGCCTGCGAGCGCTCGGCCAGTTGCAAGGCCTGATTGGCGTGGCCCAAGGCCAACTCCACGCGCCCGGCCTCGGACTCAGCGATGCAGAGCTGCACCAGGGCGCGAAACATCAGGCTCAGCGGTATATCGGCGCTGAGCTGGGCCGGCAGCACGGCCATGGCCTTGAAAGCCTGGTCCGATTTGCCTTCACGCGTCAGCTGCTGAGCCCGGACCACGGCCTCGGCCAGCTGCGCGGCGCTGCGCAAGCGCGGGTCCGGCCAGTTCTGCAGGCTGTCCAGCAAGCGCTGCAAGGCCGGGCCCTCATTGCGCTCAACCAGGGCGGCGCCGCGCAAGGCCAGCATTTCCAGCCGCTCCAGACTGCCCGGCGCGCTGGCCGGCAGCAAGGTGTCGAGCACCAGCAGATTGGCAGCCGCCCGCGCGGCACCACCGCGCTCGATGCGCTCCAACTGGGCCCACACATCAGGCACGACAGCGGCCGAAGCCGCGGAGGCCACTGGAGTCAGCGGCGCAAGCGCAGCCGTGGTCTGGGCATGCACCTGAAATCCAGCGGCGGCCCAGGTCAGGAACACGCAGGCCAGCGGGCACAAGGCCCGCCAGCGGCTCTCAGCAGACCCAACACGGGCCGGGCCTGGCTGGCCGAGCCTGTCTGCCCCACGCATTGAGCTGTCACCGCCTATGGCCATGCATCGTCCCATCGAAGCACCTGGATTGCCCGCATCCCTGCCGCTGCCGCCGCCTGCGGTCCGCAAACCCGGCCCAAGCCGCGCGGCCGCTGGCGAAAGCCTGGGGATAGCGGACAACGAGGCAGACCATATACAGCTCAGTATCAACCCAAACGCGGCGGCCCAATGGGCAATTCAGGGGGAAAGCCCGGGCCAAACTTAGGGCGGACTCAGACACCCGAGCCAGCAGCGCGGGGCCGCCGGACGCCGTGCCGACGCCATCGGGGCGATAATTGCCGCCTACGTCCTTCGGCGCCGCAGCTGTTTGTCCCTTCTTGGACGCCCTGCGCCACGCCCGCCGACGCCACTGCCCAGAAAGCCCTCTTGAAGAAGACCTACCCCCTCCACGTCGAAGGCAAGCACCCCGACCGCCTGCTCGAAGCCACCAAGCACGAAATCCGCAAATACATCAAGCGCGAGCAAAACAAGCCGCGCCCGGCCGGCGTGGATTTTTGGGACTTCGACTGCCGCTTCGGCAGCAGCCCGGCCACCGCCGAGGTGATCCCCATGGCCGCCCTGACCGAGCGCATCAATGCCTATGCGGCCGAGAAGGCCGACAGCTTCTATGTGGAGCTGCTCGCCAAGCCTGGCGTGCGCCGCCCCCGCCCGGCCACCGGCGCCGACGAGGCCGAAGTCAACGATTGAACGAAGCCCGGGCGCCCACAGCGCCGGGCCCAGGGGCGTCAGCGCCCCGGCTCATGGCCTTCGTAGCGCGGCAGCGTCGCATCCAGGTCCTCCCAGGAGGCACGGGAGCTGACAAAGTTGTGCGAGACGGGCCGCTCGCGGATCTCGGAATCCAGGATGCCGAGACGAAGCCGCAGCCGGCTGGGGTCGCTGGCGTTCGAACTGAACAGCGGCGCCGCGCAGATGCCGCAAAAATGCCGCCGCCGCCCCGGTGCGGATTCATAGGTGCGAATGCTCTGCTCACCGCGCGTGATGCGCAGACCGCTGGCCTGGATGAATCCATTGGTGGCGAAAGCTGTTCCGCTGGCCTTGCGGCACTTGGAGCAATGGCAGTGGATGATGGCCTCAATGCCGCCCTCCACCTCCAAGGCCACGGCCGCGCAAAGACAGGTTCCGAGGTAGGTCGTCGTCATGCTTTCAAGTCCTGTGGTGAGGTGTCTCGAGACATCTTGCGAGGCCTTGACATGCGGCTCTTCAGTCCCGGCATAAAAGGCCAAGGTCCACCAATGGCTGGCTTCGGGAACTCAAGGTCCAAGCCTGCGAGCACACGAGAGCAGTTGCCACTTGGAAGACTCAAGCCGCATTCTCAGCGAAGCTCTTTGCGAACCACCAACTTGAGCCCCGACCCGACTTCCGTGACCGCGCAAACCTTGACGTCGACGTAGCCAAGCGGCAAAGCCAGCTCGCGAATCGTGTCTTCTTTGGCATGCGTCCTTACCTTTGAGGTCGACGGTTTGACTTTCCAAGCCGCCGAGCGGCCGGGCGCTTCATAACGGCGAGACCCTACTTCTTGCTCGGCCTCGGAGGCGTACGAACAAGACGAACATGATTCGTGTTCCCTTCGTCCGTGGTCGCCCACGCATCGCTCGTACCGATGGCCGACACCAGCGATACGCCCTTGGCTTCCCGGGTCGACGTCCAGAACGCACCATCGGAGCTCCACGCTGGCTTCGTTGGAAACACCGTCAGGCTGAGCGACGGGTTGTAGCAATTCGGCTCGCGCAGCGAGAGCAGCTCTTTGCGGGTGGGAAGCCGCCACTGCTCCTCACTGGTGGACTTGCTCGCGGCGAGCGCCTTCGCTTGCTGAAAGCTCAGTCGCGGGCCCGGGTTGACTGCCTCTGGGTCATTGGCCACACACACCGAACCATTCCAACGTTGATCCTCGACGCAGCGCATCCAGATCAGCTGGGTGCGCTTGTCGTAGACCTGTGAACCGTCCCCGACAGCAGAGAAATCGGTGGCATCTCGCTGGAGCGGGCCTTCGCATTGCTGAGAAGCAATTGCGGGCAAGCAGGTGAATGCGGCGCACGCGACGACAAGCATGAAGGTTCGGGGCACTGAAGTCTCCTGTGATGACTGAAGTTGAAGCTGAGCCGCCAGCGGCGGCTGGGCACGGAAGGCCCAGAATGAAAAACAAACCTGGAAAGACCCACCGAAGCGAATGGGCGCGAACGCCGGGCTAGGCCGCACTGCGTTTTTCTTCTTGTTCTTGTTCTTCTTCTGCCAGCGCCTTGAGCCGAGCCAGAGTGATGGGAAGCCCCGTGTTCAACTGCTTTGAAAGCATGGGCCCCAGTACGACGGACAGCAGACCGGAGAACGTGACTCTGTGGACCACCTCCGTGCCTTCTGACCCTTGGATCAACTCGTGCTCGAAGAGCATGCGAAAGAGCGGAATCTTGGACTCGACCGTGAAGCACCGCCCCGGAACCACTTGCGTCAGCAGCATGGGGACCGTGTTGCCCTTCATCGGCGTCAGCCGGCCCCTGCTTCCCACCGCGAACGGGCCTTCAAGACTGGCTTGCTTCGTGTCCGGATCCCAGGTGTGCCAGTTCTGAACGTCCTGATAGATACGGAAGATCGCCTCAGGTGAAGCAGAAACGGTGATGCGATGTTCGACTTGCATTTGGAACGGTAGTCAGGGGGAGAGCTTCGGTGTGCCGTGCAAGGTTCGCGCTGACCTGCGCCTTGGGGTCGGCCACTTTTGGTGTGGATTGAAACAAAACAAAAAAACGAAACGAATACCAAAATCCAACTGACGCACCATATCAGCTTGAGTGAATGGTTATGCCAATTTTCACTGGACGCCTCACCACCACAGAAGCAGCTTTCCAAGCGCTGCCAGCAAGAAAGCCCCTGACAACACGATATTCGCAACACGGTCTTGCAAGAACGCGGGAAGCGACGCCTTGAGTTGCTCAGGCAAGTTGTTGCGTCCACAAACAGCGAAGTACGCGAAAACGGCGGCACCCAAAGCCCAACCCGCCACGTCGTACCAGAGCCCGAATACTTGACTCCCAATAGTTTGTCCCATCGCTTGCTCAGGCTCTCTATTCTCAAACTCGACGGATTGTCTCGCCAGTCGATCCTACTTGCGCTTGAATGGGGATCGAGCAGTTCACGGGACTCGGGGAGACGGCCAGGAACAGCAGTGCGCGGATCACGATGACGCACAAGGCGAAAGCGAGCGGGCGTCGAAGGCAGTCCGCTCGAAATACCGGTTAGCCTGCTTTGACGTAAAGCAGGCCTTTGACATAGATTGCGTGGCTGGAGAAGTAGCCCCGGACAAGCAGGAGTTGGCCTACATGAACAGAAGGTTCCATGCCGCTAACACAGAGGCTTGACTCGGACAGCCCTGGCCAGCCTGAAAGTTTGACGCGGGACGGACAGCCCAGGCACTTTTTGGTGCAACTCTCGGCCTCCAGCACCAAGTATGAGTACTCGGTTGATTGACTGCGAGATAGCAGCAACGCAAGCGCAAAGATTACAAGAACCCAGCCATACAGCAGCAGGAAGATACCTAGCCAACCAGAAAAATACGTTCCCAAAGAAATCCGACGGGAACTGTGAAAGTACGGATGAATTCCCTGAGAGACGTGTTTCGTTACCCGCCGGTGCAGCAGAAAAATTCCGGGCAGACTGGCAACGACCGCGAAAAGTGCCGCTTGGCGATGCGCATCGATCGAGAAGTAGACACTCCACCAAAAACTAATGAGTAAGACCGGCGGAATGACCATGAATGGAAAAAACATCCAACTGGCTCGAAGGACCTCTGCGCGGGATGTGGGGACAAGTAGGCTCATGCGGGCTAACGTGAAGGTGACCGGCACGTTGAGGCAAGGGACCGCACGGCGCACGATTTCCAACGGCGCCGTGCGGTCCCTTGCCGCAACGTGTCCGAGTCGACCGTTCTGTTAGACCTCAGCCGCACACATACCCCTTGAGATGGACAGCGCAAGCGACCTCGTGCGGGAAGGTGGTCACGGCCAGTCCGATCGCATAGGTCGGAATCAGGACGTAGGCCTTCCGCCAGCCCTCGAGCGGCTTCAGCTCGGTGTTCCCGACCGTTACCGGGATGCGCTTCATGAATGTGAACGCCAGAGATGTGACCAGGAGCATGAGACCCCAAAAGCGAAAAGCCTCGCGCTGACCAAAGACGCGGTCGATGATCGTCCAAACCCCAACGAGCACAAGGAAGCCGAGGAAAGAGAGGACTTGACCGCCAGTGATACGAGGCATTTGTCTTTGATGTCTAACGTTGAAGCTGTGCGGCGGACCGAGGCTTGCTGAGGGACGTCCGCTCAAGCGACCGGCTAGGGCACATAGGCCACATAGAGATGCCCGGTTGCGTAGACAACAGTGACAGCGGTCGCAGCCATGAAGAAGCCAAATGAGCCCCACTTGGTAAGAAGAAAGGCTAGTTCGCCACGCTTAACGCGGCGCCACTCCTCTTTGAGAACCCGCTGCGACTCCGACGTAAAGGACTTGATAAGACTGCCGCCATCCTCATCCTGGGTTCGGATGGTTTGGTTATAGAGATAGGCCTTGTCAACGAGTGCAATGAGATCCTGATGCTCGTCCGGATTCAGCCGCAAAAGAATGCGGACCCGTAACCCCTCAAGTTGCCTGATGTCGCCAAAGCGCTCATTGTGAATTTGGTCAGAGATCTCTCGCCCGGATTCACCTCGTTCTGACCTGATTTGAATTGCATCAGCAATTGAAATCAAGATGGCTGCAAAGTCAGACAGCTCTTGGCGCAAGGAATCTATCCACGACTGACGGAACTCGGAGGTCTTCTGCTCCTTGGTGAGAATTGTGACGATAAAGGACGCAAGACCCGCGATCATTGCAACCGTGACGGCTCCGATGATTTGCAAGGCTTCTGTGGAAACGCTCATTCTTGTGCCCTAACGTTCGAGCTGAACGGCCGCAGCCAGCTGGCCGCGCGCAACTGAAAATAGACAGGCAGCGCAGCGCGGCCAGCTGGCGGAGGTCCGCTCGAGCGACCGGTTAACCATCATGCCGTCGCGAGCCAAATGAATTGGACCCAGAAGCCGAGAGACGCCAGCCCAAGCGCAATAGCAGCGAGCTTGGCCGCGAGCACGCCAAAATCAGGCTGCGGAATAGATCCATCTGGGTTGTCTAAGGCGCCTGGTTGGGAATCTTCAACGGTGGCAGCAGCGCCGTTCAACAACATTGCAGCGGACACCCACAGCGATGCTGCCAACCAGCGTGCTGGGGTGAAGGCGGAAATCGCCGCCCCGACAAACGAGGCAAACACAACGTGGATGAGCACCGGGCGAATTTGCATGCTGGTTAACGTGTGCGGTAAGCGGGCCAGCCAGCGTAGCTGGCGCAGGTCCGCTTGACCAAAATGTTATGGCGCTTCATCGAGAGTCCAGTAGTAGCTGGGGGCCTCACCCGCAGCGGCGACGAAGTATTCGGAACCATTCGCTGGTGATCTCGCGGGCTCAACTTCTTCGGTCCTCAATGGTCGCCACCCTGGAGCGCGAAGAATGCTGCCGCAAACGGAAACGCCTGCGGGAAATCTCTGAAGAGCAAGCAACTGGCTTTGGACCAGGCTCCGCTTGTTCGCCCCGCCGCCCATTGCTGGGTTTGCGAGTTGTACATGATCATCTTCCCAGCCGCACAATTCGCAAATCTCATAGCTGCCAGGCGGCTCGCCGAAGACGAGAAATCCGCAGCTTGGGCAAGGGAAAGACGCTTCATTCATGGCGAGCGCTATAACGTTTGACATGAGGGGCGGACAGGGGCGGCAACACTTTTGGCAAACAGCATAAACCATGCCCGCCGTTGGCCGTCCCCTCCATGGAAGGGTTAGGCCGCAGGCTAGTATGGCCACGTCCTTTCTTTGGCTTTAAGGGCGGCAGCATGTTCAGGGCGATACCAGAGCTGAAGTGCGTTGAATGTGACGGCATCGTTGAACCTTTGCCTCGGAGGGTAGCCGCGGTCGGCGACCATTTCTGGCGGCCTCCGAGACGTCAAGGAGCTACACAGGCCAGCAATTCGTTCGTCCTCGAACGTCAATCCGTGCTCGCGATGCGCGAACTCATTGCGAATGCTTCTAACAAGATTGATGTCATGCCGCTCTGCAGATGTGATTAGGCCAAGCGAAAGGCATACGTTGATTCGAGAGGAAAACGTTCCCAACGGCGCGTTGCCGCCTAGAACCAAGTCATTGGTGACCTTCCCAGGCAGCATGTGCGAGATAAGTAGACGCTCAAGCCGGGTGTCTAGAAGTGCCGCGCCGACGAGGGCAGCGCCGCGGTCCGACTCTTTCTGAAACTCGGCGAGGAATTCCCCGAAGTATTTGAGACTGGCTTCATCCATGGTGAAAGTTTTCAAGCGGCATAACGTGAAAGTGAGCGGACGCCGAAGGCGGTCCGCTCCAATGACTGGTTCAACCGCAAGGCGTGCGGCGAGGGCGATGCAGGATTAAGCGTGACCCACATGAAATTCGCCAACGGCGTTCGATGTAGGCATGTCCAGCTCTGAATGAATCGCGGCGAAGACAGCCGTGACCGTTTCATTCGCTGGCGTGCCGCGCTCTTCCGCGACGGCATTGCCAATGTGCCTTACGAGATCGGCCAGAAGGATCCCCCAAGCTTTCGCCTCTGTGTGCCCTGCGGCTTCAAAAAAACCGATGTTCAAGGTGCAATGTAGCCCTCGCTCGGCAATCCATGCGCTAAGCATTTGCACGGAATTCTCATCACGCTGCGCGGCAGGGGGAATGACTAGTGGTTTCATAGCGCGATGCTGCCTACGGCATGGCCTCTTGCGGTTGAACGTTCGACGTAAGGGGCGGCTTGCGGCTTGCCGCAAGGCGTCACCTTGACGGAGGGGTTAGCCGTCGCATTCACTCGCGAACGCCTTTGCGAAATTGCTCATATGTAGACCATGCGGCGTCAGGGCCAGCGTGGATTTCAATTGGGAACCGAGGCTGACCTGCGAGAGCCTCGTTGAGCGCGGCAAAGAAGGCTTCCTCCGATTTCGAATAGAACGTCCATTCGCGCAGGTTTTCGCCGGTTGACACGAGCGCAAGAACGCTGGCTCCAGACTTCTCGACGAGTGGTTCAAGTAGGTCTTCCATGCGGTCCATCGCTTCCCGCTCTTTGGGCACCGGCATGCCCGAATCGGATTTGTACTTCCACACGATGATCACTCGGTCAGGGAAGGCCGACCGCTGAAACCCCTGACGGAACGACTTGGCGTAGCGAAACACGATTGTGCGATCGGTACCCTGTTGCTTGGAGACGGCGGTTGCCCACTCCGTGATTTCAGCCGACGAGGCAGAAAGGGAGAGCAAGGAGACGAGGACAGCGAGAAAGCGCTTCATGTGACGGCTAACGTTGGAGCTGAGGGGCCGGAGCCAGCTGGCCGCGCGGAGCTGAAAATACACAAGCAGCGTAGCGCGGCCAGCTGGCGGAGGTCCACTCGAGCGACGGGTTAGGCGTCAGGTTCTGCGAGAACCCGAGCCAAGAACGAAAGATGCTGTTCATAGAGTGTATGGGCCGTTGTGCCCGCCTCGTGCCCTTGGATCTTGACCGATATGCGCGAATGCTGATCCTGAAGCAACTGACGAACCCTTAGCAGGCGCGCGGACTCCTTTGCGAGGGCTTTGTGCTGAGACATGCCCCACTCGTGGTTCTGCTTGGCAAGGCGTTCAAAATCATTTTCGTCGTATTGACATTCCATGACCGTCACTCTGACGCCGCGCAGGACGATCTCGTTGCCATGATCGGTGGTGAGCACTGCTTCCGTACCAGAATTCAGGGCGAAGTGGCAACCGTCATCGAGGTCCTTGGCACGGAGAAGCTCTGCATAGAGAGCCTCCACTTCAACTGGCTCCTCCACCGTGACAAGGAGCACCGGATGGATATCGGGTTTTGGATCGAAACCGCCAGTAACGATGCGGGCGACGATAGTGCCGCCATCGCGCCGGACGCGGTCTAGGAAGCCTTCGAAGGGGTGCATGCTTTCTGACGCCTAACGTTGAAGCTGAGGGGCCGGAGCCAGCTGGCCGCGCGGAGCTGAAAATATACAGGCAGCGTAGCGCGGCCAGCTGGCGGAGGTCCACTCGAGCGACTGGTTGGGCGTCATCGCGACTCGGTACATACAAGGCCTCATTGGACGCCCACTCCTGCGACAAGTGCTGCCGCGGCAGCTACGAAATTGATGAGCAAGAGTACCGTGGCCAGTGTATTGAGGCGCTGTTCGCTCAGCAATGCGCCAGCGGCAAGGGAGAGCAAGCCGAAGCCCCCAAGAAAGCAAGCAACACCCCAGCTACCACGCCAAAAGTGCCAGGCAGCGTAGGCGACGAAGCCGATGCCACAAGCGACGAACAGCGTGCGATCACGAGAGCGCTCTTTACTTAGGAAGGAACGCAACGACATGACGCCCAACGTTCGAGCTGAGGGGCCGCAGCCAGCTGGCCGCGCGGAGCTGAAAATATACAGGCAGCGTAGCGCGGCCAGCTGGCGTAGGTCCGCTCGAGCGACCGGTTAGCCATCGTGGTGCTCATTGGCCGTGAAGTACGTAGAGGACTCTACCGTCCGTCTTTGAGATTCTCGCCTCCGCCACTCCTCCTGGAATGCCAGGCGGAAGTGAGCCCTCTACGTGCCAGACCCCCTTGGTGAGCTTGGCTTTGAACGGGCGTTGCGCCTGAATTTCTTCGGCGCCGTAGATCGGCTTCCAGATGGCCACCGCGATCGCAATTGCTGTCTCCGCATCCGGCACCATTCCGCTGGGCGGCACGTACCCACGATCCGGCGCGGGTCTTGGCTCCGCAGCGCAGAGCGTTGAAGCAAGAGCAAGAGAAAGGATGATGAGGCGCATGTCTTTGCGATGGCTAACGTGAAAGCTCAGCGGGCGGCGAAGCCGTCCGCTGGAGCGACCGGTTATGCCGAGCCTCGTTTTTCGAAGCCACGGCGACGGCGGCAGCGCAGCGCTGCCGAAGCTGAAGGCCGCCGAAGGCTGAGGCGAGCAGGCTTGCTGGACTAGCCGCAACCGCAGCGCGGCGCAAACCCGAAACCTGGGCGCTGGCAAGACCTGGCGCCGCAACGTGCTCGCCAGACTTCGCTGCAAGCGCCAAGGCCGCCTTCGCGGCATGCCCGCCGCACAAGCCCTGCCTGAAGCGAGCGATGGAGTTCTGTTTAGCCTGCTGCATAACGTAAAGGTCAGCGGACGCCGCAGGCGGTCCGCTGCAACGACCGGCTATGCAGAGCCACCTTCGGAGGCAGTGCGGTGGAGGTGGCCGAGAGCATACCGAAGCGGTACCCACGCCGCAGGCGGCTGAGGCGACAGGCTGCATCCGCATCATGCGGCAGGCTGCGAACCGAGGAAAGCGTACGGCCAGCTTGGCTTGAACCGGCAAGATCCTCGCAACCGAAAGCTGGTGCCGTTCGCGCCCAGCCCGAACACGAGAAAACCTCGGTCCGTTGCACCGCGTGGCCGCCGCGAACGCGGAACCGAAAACGGATCTTCGAGATTTTCTTAGCCTGCTGCATAGCGTTCGAGCTGAGGGGCCGCAGCCAGCTGGCCGCGCGGAGCTGAAAATACAGAGCCAGCATAGCGCGGCCAGCTGGCGGAGGTCCACTCGAGCGACCGGTTATGCAGAGCCGCCTCGAAGGCACTAACGTGGCAGTGGCCGATAGCAACCCGACGCTGTACTCTTTCGGCGCTCGGCTGGCTAAGGCGGCAGGCTGATTCTTTGCCATGCGGCTCGGCGCGAACCGAGGAAGGCAAAACGTAGCCTTCGCTAAGACAGGCAAGATCATGGTGGCCGGAGCCTGAAACCGCTGGCGCTCGGCCTGGTGCAACTTTCGGCGAGGCGAGTTGACCCGGTAGCTTGCCCCGAGCGAGCATCCAGAAAAGAAACTTCGAGCTTTGCTTAGCCTGCTGCATAACGTTCGAGTTGAGGCGGGACCGACGGTAAAGCGCCAGGCCCGGCGGAGGGATGATAACCATCACCAGGAGCCGGGCCTGGTGGTTTGCCGTTGGGCCTCGCCTCGAACGAGGGGTTAGGCCTCACTCGACTCACTTCTTGCGTAGCGTTCTCAGCGCGGCTGCAGACGCCGGAAGTTCGTAGAACTCATGAATGAGCAAACGAGCAAACTCTAGAACCTGAAGCGCGGTCTCTTGATTGGCTGCTGCAAGGTTGTCATCGTCTGGGTGGGCACCGAGGTTGCCGTACTGCCGAATCTCTTCCGCGAGCGGATGGAATGCTTTTCGCAGGATCCCACCGGCAATCGCCGCGTTGATGGCATCAACAAGTTTGTTCTGTGCACACCCTTGGTCGGCCAGGCAACGTTGCAAGACTCGGCGGCTCATGACTAGGCTCGCCTTGTGGCACGATGCGCCTAAGCAGATGCCTGCCTCTCTGAAATCTTCCCGTACGGCATCAGGTACAGGCGCCGTACTGTCAAGTTCGTAGTTTGCAAAGGGGTAGATGTAATCCACGCCGCCTCCGTTGCGAAGGGAGACCAGCACGAGCTTCTGACACTGGTGATTCTGACATCGCTCGACGTACCAGAAGCGGGCGCCATCCCCCGCCTTTAGCGGTTGATCGAATACATGAGTCGTTTGTACGTGGCGTACGCCGCAGTGCGGGCATTGATCGAGGACCATAAGACGCTAGTTTCCCTGGGAGTGCTGCAAAAAGTGGTGCTGTGAGGCCTAACGTTGAAGCTGAGGGGCCGCAGCTAGCTGGCCGCGCGGAGCTGAGAATACAAAGGCAGCATAGCGCGGCCAGCTAGCGGAGGTCCGCTCGAGCGACCGGTTAACCATCATGCCGACGCGTGCCAAGCGAACTGGACCCAGAAGCCGAGGCACGTCAGCCCAATCGCGACAGCGACGAGCTTGGCCGCGAGCACGCCCAAACCAGGCCGCGGAATAGATCCATCTGGGTTGTCTAGGGCGCCCGGCTGGGAATCTTCAACGGTGGCAGCAGCGCCATTCAACAACATTGCAGCGGACACCCATAGCGATGCAGCCAACCAACGTGCTGGGGTGAAGGCGGAAATCGCCGCTCCGACGAGCGCGGCAAACACAACGTGGATAAGCACCGGGCGAATTTGCATGCTGGTTAACGTCGAAGTTGAGCCGCGAGCGGCGGCTGGGTACGGAAGGCCCAGAATGAAATGGGGGCCTGGAGTGACCAGCCGTTGCGAGTCGGCTCGAACGACCGGTTATGCCGCATTTTGACACCGAGATTCCAGCCAAGCGCCAATGGCCATACTCGCTGGCAGCCCAACGGCCCAAAACCCTATGCGAGCCAGCGATCTCGTGGCCGGGAACTGCGCAAAGACGATGTACCCGACAACCATTGCGAACACTGAAAGCACGGCAAGTCGTGACCGCCTTGGACTAAGGCGATTTGCGATCCAACCTATCAGCGCTAAGGCGATGCAACAAGCGAGAGTAGCAATCAGCCATGTATTGCTGTTTGCCCAGCCGCCAGCGCTTGACCTCGGCTCAGCAATCTTGGTATCACTTGCTAGTGCAATCAGATATGGCTCTGCCACGACCGAGGACAAGAATAAGACTATCAGCCCGACTGTTCCGACGACGATTGCTAGCCAGGTGCGTCGGAATTTCGATGAGGTAGCGGGGGCTTGGTTCATGCGGCATAACGTTGAAGCTGAGTGGCCGGAGCCAGCTGGCTGCGCGGAGCTGAAAATATACAGGCAGCGTAGCGCGGCCAGCTGGCGGAGGTCCATTCGAGCGACCGGTTAGACATCGCGGCTCCGAAGCAGCGCATCAACCAGCGCGCCCATCAAGCTGTCGCCGTGCGACTGCCAGAACGCTGCCGACACTTGAATGCCGAAGTCGCGGCCTACAAGTTCAACAACGGCATCGAATGCGCCTACAGGATCACTGAAGTCAAAACTCGGTCCGTGAAATGCAGCCATGGCCGCGTCGTCTGGAAGGAATACCTTTGACTTCCACTGTAGTTGAATAGCAAGCACTTCAGCGATAGCCTCGGCAAGCACCTGCCGCTCACCGCCTCCCCACTGCGCCATTGCCGTTTGCGGTCTACGCGCTTGGAGATTCTTGAGTTCCTTGAAAAATGAAAGATCGGGCCCCAGCCAGCGAACCCCAATGAAGAGCTTGCCCCAACGGTCCGTCGGAGGGAAGTCAGGCGGAAATCGAAGAACTGTCATCGGTGTATTCGATGTCTAACGTTTGAATTGAGCCGCGCCGAAAGGCGTCGGCTCGAATGAATGGTTAGCCGGCTTTCTCAACTACAACGATACGATTGAGCAGACGAGAATCACTTTGCCCAAACAGGAAGGTCGTCGCAAAGAAGCCAAATGCGAAGAGCACCCACGTCACGGCGAAGGCCATGTGAATCTGGTGCGATCGACTTATCCCGTATGCAAGGCACGATTCGCCTGGGTCTCCGGGGTTGTAACGGGCTTCGACGATCTTGGCCGACTTGAGCTTCTTAAAGATCTCTTGGTGAGCTTCTTTGCCACTGGTGGCCATGTAGCCGAAAGATACCGTTGAGCCGGTGTACGTAGATCCGCTCACTCGGTAGCTGTAGCTGACCGCGGCCTGGTACACCGTGCCGTCCGAGTCGGACTCCTGCTTCAAATCAACGGACTGTAGAACTGCTGGCACCGTCGGCCACGCAGACGCTTTGGTCGCGTGCAAGAGGCCGCTGATCGCTGACGCTAGCAAAAAGACGCCCACAAAAACGAATGCTGCCGCGAAGAGCAGTGATGGAAGACTCATCCTTTGCGCTTTCATGTGATGGCGACAATTGGGCTGACGGCTAACGTTCGCGCTCAGCGGGCGGCGAAGCCGTCCGCTGCAGCAACGGGTTGAGCGGCATCTTCTGCCCTGATCGAGCCTTCATCCAGGAGCGCCCGAGCTGAAGTTGTGTAGCGTTCAAAGAACTCCTTAAGCGTCGCTGCTACCAGCTTGGGAGCGCAGCCGTCGAAGTAATCAACGTAAACCGCGCTGTGCTCCAAATTCACTGGTTTGAGCCGGTACACCCAGCACGAGATGCAGTAGTCGGAGAACAGCACACCGAATTCGGAAGGCGTTTGTCCTTCAATTTCGTTCAACGACCACAAGCGCCAGTACTCGTTGTCCATCATGCGCATGCCACCAAGCGCGCCGTATAGGGAAAGAACGTCTCTGGTGGCAATGGAGCCAAGTTTGGCGAAGGCTTGTCTTACCGACGCCGCAGGTGGCGGCGGCAGTGGTTCAGCGGCCTCTGCCGTCCAGCGCGGAAGTAGTTCTGAAAGCGACTGCATGCTTGACGCTCAACGTTGAAGCTGAGCCGGAGCCGCAGGCGATCGGCTCGAGCGACCAGTTATGCAGAGCCATTTCGAAGGCACTGCGGTGGAGGTGGCCGACAGCATACCGAAGCTGTACCCATGAGGCGCACGGCTGAGGCGGCAAGCGCGTTGTTCTTCTGCGGGCCGCCAGCGAACCAAGAAGAGAGTACGAGCAGCCTGGCCAAGACCGGCGAGATCACGGCGGCCGGAGGCTGGCAATATGCGGGAAGCCCCTGCCTCCGAGAAAATCACGGCGCAACGCGCAGCGCATTCGTGGCGGTCGCCAGACCGACAACGGGCCTTCAAGCGCTTCTTAGCTTGCTGCATAACGTTCGAGCTGAGGGGCCGCAGCCAGCTGGCCGCGCGTAGCTGAAAATGTACAAGCAGCGTAGCGCGGCCAGCTGGCGGAGGTCCACTCGAGCGACCTGTTAGAGCGCACCTTGCCGAAGCTGAAACACATTACCTTCAGGATCATGACCGTCGAGGACGGCGCTATCTTGAAACTGCCACGATCGCTCGGCGGGGTTCATTTGACCACCCAGCTGGGCTACTTTGGATGCTGCGTCTTCAATGCTGCGGACAAAGAAGACCAGCTTGATGGGCGTGCCTTCGCGACGGACCGGAGGTGATTGAATTTCAATGGTTGCAGCAATGTGCTGCGGAACAGCAACGATCACCAACTGGAAGCCATTGGCCTCCAAGGCTACGTGACCAGATTCTGATTCAGTGACTTTAAGTCCAACGACTGCAGAGTAGAACTCGCTGACCAAGCCGAGGTCTTTCGCGTAGAGGACAGCGCCAGACGTTACGGGTGCTTGCATGATGGCTCGCTGTTAATCTGCTGACATTGCGCTCTAACGTGCGAGTTCAGCGGGCGCCGAAGGCGTCCGCTGCAATGACTGGTTGGACGTCACGACTGAGCCTCCAGCGCCTTGAGCCACTCTTCAAACCACTCTGTTGGCATCCGCTCGCTCTCGAAAGAACGAGTCCGAAGCTGATCCAACGAATAGGTGTTCGCAAGGTACAAGTCCCATTGAGTTTCGACGTCCGTGAGCAGCGGCAGCAGGCGCTCGATCTCCGCCGGCGCGTCAACTTCTAAGTAGCAACACCAGAACGCATCGCACCATTCAGCGATCTGCTTGTGCGAATACGGCGCGGCATCAGGCGATGCGCCCCAGGCCAAGACCCGAGCTACAGACTCGGGGACGAACGGCAATGGAATCGGTGAGCTGAGCGTCATTGCAGCGGCTGTATTGACGTCCAACGTGAAAGTGAGCGGACGCCGAAGGCGGTCCGCTCCAATGACTGGTTCAACCGCAAGGCGTGCGGCGAGGGCGATGCAGGATTAAGCGTGACCCACATGAAATTCGCCAACGGCGTTCGATGTAGGCATGTCCAGCTCTGAATGAATCGCGGCGAAGACAGCCGTGACCGTTTCATTCGCTGGCGTGCCGCGCTCTTCCGCGACGGCATTGCCAATGTGCCTTACGAGATCGGCCAGAAGGATCCCCCAAGCTTTCGCCTCTGTGTGCCCTGCGGCTTCAAAAAAACCGATGTTCAAGGTGCAATGTAGCCCTCGCTCGGCAATCCATGCGCTAAGCATTTGCACGGAATTCTCATCACGCTGCGCGGCAGGGGGAATGACTAGTGGTTTCATAGCGCGATGCTGCCTACGGCATGGCCTCTTGCGGTTGAACGTTCGAGCTGAGGGGTCGCAGCCAGCTGGCCGCGTGGAGCTGAAAATATACAGGCAGCGCAGCGCGGCCAGCTGGCGGAGGTCCACTCGAGCGAAAGGTTAGGTGTCATTGCCCACTCGAGGTCTTGGCAATTCTGCGAAGCAGCCACTCAACTACTTTTGCTTCACCTTCAGAAAACTGCGCCTCCTCTCCCTCTGGCGTAGCAACCAGTTTCTTGCGCAGCTTGTAATAGCGAAAGGCTCCATACCCGACACCGATCCCCGCTCCCGCGACGCCCACTGGGGCCCAAACAGGGGTGGAGGCGATTAGGCCGGCAGACATGAGCATTCCTGTGATGCCTGAGGCGCCAATCGTTGTTCCGAAGATTCCTGCACTTCCAATTACTGCAGCTGCAGCACCAGAGACAACGGCAGCCCCGGTCCCTAGAGCCGTGGCACCGCCCACGAGAAGTGCGGTAATAGTCATGGTGCTCAGGTACGTGCCTGCAACATACCCCGCCGCGGAGGTCACGATCATTCCGCCGGCTGCATGTGGGACCAGAGTACCGCCGGCGGCAAGTGCTGAGATGATCGGGATTAGTGGAAGTGGCATGTGACTCGTCCTGTGACACCTAACGTTCGAGCTGAGGGGCCGCAGCCAGCTGGCCGCGCGGAGCTGAAAATATACAGGCAGCGTAGCGCGGCCAGCTGGCGGAGGTCCACTCGAGCGACCGGTTAGACCTCATAGCTCTCCGCTGGCACTAGCCCATTGACAAACTCTTCAAACGAACTTGCAACCCGCAGATCTTCACCGCACTCAACGTCGATCCATGAAACTACAGGGGCAGGACCTGATCGGTAATCCAACGTTAGCCAGTAGTGCCCGTCGCCAGATAGCAATACCTGCTTCGGCGGTATGCCCCACTCAGCTCTCATGGTTTCCGAGTGCAGTAGATTCTGGGGTGTCCCTGCCGCTGCTCCGATGACTATCCCGGCAAGGTCGTCAAGCGGGACATGATCGTCAGACCAAGTCGTTCGCTCGGTCATTGGATGTGCGAAGCCCTTTGTGTACCCGCCGTTCTGCATACGAAGAAGGTCAACAAGAAGGACCGGGAGTGTCACACCCAGCCTGGCCTCTGCGATAGCAACCATTTCGTCCGTCAGCGGCGGATGGTTGTAGTAATTGGTTCCCCAAAACTCGCGAAGATCGATTGGCATGGACTGAGGTCTAACGTTCGAGCTAACTGGCCCGCGACGGCAGGACGCCGAAGGGCCAGAATGAAATGAGGCCCGAAGGCGGGATGCCGTTGCAGGTCCAGTTCAGCGAAAGGTTATGCATCATTTCCGGCACGAGCACTAGAGTTGATGTGCGCCCGCACACCAGCCAAGGAGTTGAGCGGCGCCTTGCCCTCGAAATTGAGTATCTCTTCTAACGCTTCGTCGAGGACGGCATGGTGGTCTGTCGATGAGGGCACAAGGGTGTAGACACCATTCTTTGAACCAAAGAATCCACGTTGATTTGGGACGGTGAAGTGAGGTTCAAGCGGACGCCCTGCGTCATCCCAGAACAGCCAAACCGCAGCTTCAACGTCCAAGCCTTCGCAGTGTGCAATGGCCTCGTTCTCGTCAGAGAAGACGTAAATTGCGCGCTCTTGAGTTTCTACGACGAAGATCATGAGGCATAACGTTGAAGCTGAGCCGCGAGCGGCGGCTTGCCGACGCGAGTCGGCTCGAGCGACTGGTTAGCCATCAGCGCCCCGACTGCTAGCCGAAGAAAGGGCTTTCAGCATTACGCCTTGCATGAACTTCGTGGCCTCGACGAGCGTCATGGGCTTTGCCGGCGGAATCTTGTTACCGGCGGAATGCCGTGCGTCAAGCCCAGCAACAGACGGGCTATTTGCCGAGCGCATGAAGCGCTCTCGCTGATTGTCCGAACAAAGGTCAAGGTTGCTCACCGTATTCCCGAGGCCCTCTTCAACCTCATCAAGTATGCGATACAGACGAGGCCAGGTTCTGGCCTCGTCTGCCCACAGGATCATTGCGGTTGTGAGCGCCCTATTCTTCATTGAGGCTGTCGCTAGCATTTGCGCCTGCGTGGGACCAGCAACTCCGTCCAGATTGGCCCGAATTTTCGAGACGATTGTCAGTTCAGCGACCACGCCGGATGCAAAAGCATCACGCCTTCCATCGGGATGCTCCCTGTAAGTTCCAGCAAGAGCAGGAGTCTTGTAGTGGCCGAAGATAAGCTTCATCGCCGCTGCAAAGATTTCTAGCCGAGCCAGGGCTAGCGCGCGAACTTCCGCGTGGTCGGCTGTCACCTCTAGCGCGGAGCCAACAATGTAGTACCGCTCGCCCTCCAACACGACGTACATGTCTCCGTCTGGAAAGTACGCCGGAAGATCCTCGAGGTGGAACTTGTCGCCCGTAATCTCTACGAGCCAGCGCGGCTGATTCATTTGATGGCTAACGTTCGAGCTGAGGGGCCGCAGCCAGCTGGCCGCGCGGAGCTGAAAATATACAGGCAGCGTAGCGCGGCCAGCTGGCGTAGGTCCACTCCAGCGACTGGTTAACCCGCTCCGCAGTGCACACTGCTTGAAACCTCATGCCAGGGATACCACTCACTGTGTGCCAGGCCAAAGCACGACCTCCCCGCCTTCGTCGTACTCCGGAAACATGGTGAAGTTGACGATGACGCCATCTACCGCCCAAAAGAGCAAGCCAGCTCTGGTGCTTTCGTAGCACTTGCCGAACTCTCCGTGGTCGTCGGTCACGTGTACATCTGGAATGCCCATGTGCGCAGCATGCTGAGCAAGCTTGATGGCCTCTACTCCCAGAAGCCGAACACCTTCAATAGTCACGCTGAGATCCTCAACGTCGATTGCCTCCAACCGCCATTGTTCCTCTTCGCCGAACGATATTTGTATGCCGCGGTCTAGATAGATCCACCGTTCTGCGGCGCCAGTGAACTCAGACTCAATCGCTTCAATAGCGTCCGGTTCGCCCGCCGCAGAAAGCACCTCATCTCGGCGCATCCCGAAGATGAATGGAGGCAAGCCCCGAAGCGGAAAGGCAGCGCTCATTATTGTGCGGGTTAACGTTGAAGCTGAGGGGCCAGAGCCAGCTGGCCGCGCGGAGCTGAAAATAAGCTGGCAGCATAGCGCGGCCAGCTGGCGGAGGTCCACTCGAGCGACAGGTTAGGCATATGCTCGCGCCATTACTGCTAAGCCGAGCGCCACAAGAAATGACGCTGACGCTAGGAAGCCGGTTAACGCCCAACAAGGCTTGGCTTCCGCAAGCGGCTGCTCAGGCAGGTTTGCCACTGAAAGCAAGAGCCCTACTGCCGGATTGGCATTCGGTTCAGTCTTTGTGCCAACACGCACAATGATGCAAAAGACTATGCCGATCACGGCCGCTGCGGCCGAGACTGGCGCGAGCCAACTAGGCGGGAAGGCATAAACACAAGTGACCCCGGCCAACGCAGCTACCGCCATCGGTAAACCGATTCGCTTCATTTGCAGATGCCTAACGTTGAAGCTGAGGGGCCGGAGCCAGTTGGCCGCGCGGAGCTGAAAATATACAGGCAGCGTAGCGCGGCCAGCTGGCGTAGGTCCACTCGAGCGACCTGTTAGGCCTCACGTGCCAGCAGCGCACAGCGGCGCTGACCGAAGGTAGGCCTCTCCACGACCTGATGCCACGCCCTGAATCGGCACCAGCGAGTAGTTCGGTAAATCGCGAGCCGCAACGTAAAGATCGAATGCCAAGTCGTTCTTCGAGATGGTCACAGTTCCTCGCTTCTTCTCCTGCCGAAACTTGGCAGCAAAAACTTCGATATCTACCTCGGTCCATTGACCGTTAGCCAACGGAACAACCACCTCATATGCAATCCGGTGCACAGACTTGTTCCCATAGTCGAACGGAGTGTGGAGGCTTCCTCTCACTGTTTCGACGTTCTGGACCATCAGATGCACCTTGCCCTTTTCGTCAATACACGCGACGACTTCCGGGTCGACCGCATGCGACACGAATGCGCAGCTCTGCAGCAGAGCCAACATCCCGGCTATACCAACGCCATGAATCAATCGATGCGTCAATGCGATCTTCATTCTTGAGGCCTAACGTTCAAGCTGAGCCGCGAGCGGCGGCTGGGTACGGAAGGCCCAGAATGAAATGGCGGGCCTGTAGTGACCAGCCGTTGCGAGTCGGATCGAGCGTAGGGTTATGCCTTGCGCTGGCCATACTCTAGTTCCTCCTCGTGGCAGTAGAAGAGCACATCGGGGCTCAGGTTGTGCAGCACAACAGCGTCATCCCTGGCAGGTACGAAGATGTCTTGCCACTTCGCCAGGAACTCGTTGGCTGGAAGCACGCAAACGTCGTTGTCACCGTAGACAATTTGAACGGTCCATTCGGCCGAAATCCGGTCCTTCAGCCATGCGTCCGCCACGGAGTAGCTCTCAATGTCGAGATGCTCGATCTGACTGACGGTCGTACTGCTCAGGCCGTAATGGGTCTTGGCACTGAACTGAAGTGCGTAATCGTATGCGTTCTTGGCGCGCGCTTTGTCCAGCCAATGTGCAGAAAGCCGGTTCTCGGAATACTCAGACTGCCGGAGATTCATGGCGAGGCATAACGTTGAAGCTGAGGGGCCGGAGCCAGCTGGCCGCGCGGAGCTGAAAATGGAAAGACAGCATAGCGCGGCCAGCTGGCAGAGGTCCACTCGAGCGACTGGTTATGCATGATCTCGCCCCAGCTCAGCGCTCTCGTCGCCGGCTGTGGTTTCCGTCTTCGTGGCTGCAAGCCGCTTGCGTTCCTTGATCTCACCAAGGGCCAAGAAGAAGCTCGCCCACCCACCGAATATTCCTGCAAGAACAATCAGAACGAACACCCATTTCGGGAGGTACTCGCCAAAAATTACTGTCGAGACTATCGCAACGAAGATAAGAACGGACAAACAGTACCTCAACGTTCTCGATCCGTTCGCGTTACTCAAATCCATCGCCCATCCTTCCTTGTCGTTCCTCATGCATAACGTTGAAGCTGAGGGGCCGGAGCCAGCTGGCCGCGCGGAGCTGAAAATATACAGGCAGCGTAGCGCGGCCAGCTGGCGAAGGTCCACTCGAGCGCAGGGTTAGGCCTCACTGGGGGAGAATCACTATGCGCCAGCCCGCTGGAGATTTGGCCGCATGCACGGTATCCCGCGACTTTCCGCCGTCCGGGAACACACACTCTTCTATGAGTTCCACGAGGTCCTCTCTCAGCACCTTCTTTGCGACGACTACGCAACTAAGATAGCTAAAGTTCGGAAATCCAGAATCCCGCATCTGCTTTCTGAAACTCAATTCGAGCACGTGCGACGTCTCATCAACGAGGTTCTGTTCAGGATCTTTGATACCTTTCAAATTCACTAGAAGTTCTCTCGCTTCGAACTTGAAGTCTCTCGCCGCAACAGCAGCCTCTATGTTCTTTTGCGAATAGGCTGCTTCCAGGGAGCGAAGTGCAGTTTCCGGTGTTGAGAGGTCTGCTGCCATAGTCTTTAGGGCGAATGCTGCGAACAAGAGCGCAGCGGTTGAAGAGCGCGAAGGTCTCATTTGTGAGGCCTAACGTTGAAGCTGAGGGGCCGGAGCCAGCTGGCCGCGCGGAGCTGAAAATATACAGGCAGCGTAGCGCGGCCAGCTGGTGAAGGTCCACTCGAGCGACAGGTTAGACCGCATTCATCCTCTCCCATTCCCTGTAGCTGCGTCGCCTACGCTTAAGAGGACGTGACTTCTCCTCCAAGAACTCGACGACACCCATGCAGATTGCCGTGTCGAGCATTGGGCTAGATGGAGTCGAATAGTGCTGAGAAGCGAGAACGCCGATAGCCGCAATAGCCTGAGAGTCGAGCTGCATGATTTGCTCGGCTGCTTCAAATTCACCATAAGCCATCAACTCCCGTACCATCGACGCAGGTTGAAAACTGACCGTAGTTCGGGCTCCGGCGAGTACGACGTTGGGATCAAGCACAGGACTTCCTCATTGCGGTCTAACGTTGAAGCTAACCGGCCCGCGACGGCAGGACACCGCAGGGCCAGAATGAAATGAGGCCCGAAGGCGGCTTGCCGTTGCGGGTCAGGTTGAGCGACCGGTTAGGCCTTGGATGCACAAGCAGCCTCGTATTTTGCATAGTGCCCGGGAAAGAGCCGCCCAAACTGCTCCTGGTGCATTCCGACAAATTCAAGGTGCAATCCCTCTTCAGGAAACTCAGGTCTGAAGTCCTGAATGGAGAATCCCATGATGTCCAGTGGCTCGCCAGTTTCTGCGACGAGGACCAAGTTAAATTCGGACAACTTGCGATCAATAGTTTCCAGGGATTCTGTGCCTTGGTCGCCGAGTCCACCGATACAAACGCTTCGACTTCTAAAGAGACTCTCGACCGTCGAGTACGCATCCAATGGCTGAAACGCAACGTCACCACATCCCATCGGTGGATCAGTAAGCGCTTCCGCGGTCTCCGCGAATCCCAGCGTCTCGTCGGCAAGTTTGAGCAGCAGTTTCATGGGAGTTGAATGAAAGGCCTAACGTTGAAGCTGAGCCGGAGCCGCAGGCGATCGGCTCGAGCGACCAGTTATGCAGAGCCATTTCGAAGGCACTGCGGTGGAGGTGGCCGACAGCATACCGAAGCTGTACCCATGAGGCGCACGGCTGAGGCGGCAAGCGCGTTGTTCTTCTGCGGGCCGCCAGCGAACCAAGAAGAGAGTACGAGCAGCCTGGCCAAGACCGGCGAGATCACGGCGGCCGGAGGCTGGCAATATGCGGGAAGCCCCTGCCTCCGAGAAAATCACGGCGCAACGCGCAGCGCATTCGTGGCGGTCGCCAGACCGACAACGGGCCTTCAAGCGCTTCTTAGCTTGCTGCATAACGTAAAGGTCAGCGGACGCCGCAGGCGGTCCGCTGCAACGACCGGCTATGCAGAGCCACCTTCGGAGGCACTGCGGTGAAAGTGGCCGAGAGCATACCGAAGCTGTACCCACGCTGCAGTCGGCTGAGGCGACAGGCTGCATCCGTACCATGCGGCAGGCGGAGAACTGAGGAAAGCGAAAGGCCAGCTTGGCTTGACCCGGCAAGATCACGGCGACCGAAAGCTGGGGCTGCTTGCGCCCAGCCCGAACACGAGAAAGCCTCAGCCCATTGCCCAGCGTGATCGCAGCGAACGCGCAACCGAAAACGGATCTTCGAGATTTGCTTAGCCTGCTGCATAGCGTAAAGGTCAGCGGACGCCGCAGGCGGTCCGCTGCAACGACCGGCTATGCAGAGCCACCTTCGGAGGCACTGCGGTGAAAGTGGCCGAGAGCATACCGAAGCTGTACCCACGCTGCAGTCGGCTGAGGCGACAGGCTGCATCCGTACCATGCGGCAGGCGGAGAACTGAGGAAAGCGAAAGGCCAGCTTGGCTTGACCCGGCAAGATCACGGCGACCGAAAGCTGGGGCTGCTTGCGCCCAGCCCGAACACGAGAAAGCCTCAGCCCATTGCCCAGCGTGATCGCAGCGAACGCGCAACCGAAAACGGATCTTCGAGATTTGCTTAGCCTGCTGCATAGCGTTGAAGCTAACTGGCCCGCGACGGCATGCTGCCGGAGGGCCAGAATGAAATGAGGCCCGTAGGCGGCATACCGTTGCGGGTCCGGTTGAGCGACTGGTTATCCCGCACCGCGCACCCCGTGTTCGCTTGATTGGCTCAGTATCTGCTGGACTGACCAATTACGGGTTATCCAGATTGTGAGCGCAGCACCTGAAAGGTGCCACCAGAACATGCCCGACGTACGTCGATGAACCAGGAGATGGCCCGAAGCAACTTGCCACGCGGCAAGCACTCCTGGATCTTGCGGTGCACCCCGGACCGTAGACAAGAGATACGAGTAGGGATTGAGCCTCGGGACCTTTGGCGTTCCTACACCTCGCACACGTTGCCAGGATAGGGCTTGCTGCTCTGTAGTCGCGACCGCAGATGGCGGAATTGGCAGGGTATCAATTGCGCCGAGTCCAAGCCAGTAGAGCGCCATCGACCCAGCGGCGGCCAAAAATGCTGTGGCGACGACTAGACCAAATGCTAGGCGGAGAATCAGCTTAGCCATGCGGGATAACGTTGAAGCTGAGGGGCCGGAGCCAGCTGGCCGCGCGAAGCTGAAAATATACAGGCAGCGTAGCGCGGCTAGCTGGCGGAGGTCCACTCGAGCGACCGGTTAGGCGCCTCTTTCATGCTGACCAAGTACGGGTTGTGCTGCTCGAAATGAATCGGTCGCTTCTGCGTGCCATGGAAGATGCCCTGCACGTGACGGCCAAACGATCTGTTGGACAGGGAAGTCATAGCCTTCGTAGTACCAAATTGCGAAGCCAAAATGCTCTTGGTACTCCCCCCTAGGGACCGGCACAACCACGCAGGCATAGCCTTCGAGCAGCTCATCCGTTGGTTCGTCAGGCTTCAAGGGTTGGCCGCGGGCCGCAGCGGCAGCGGCGATGCATAGGACTGAGTGGGCGGTGTCTCGCCGGAGGCCGTAGATCAAGAGCTCCGGACAGCCGTAGGTCTGAAATAGTCCGACCGTGTAGGAGAACGGCTCGTGTTCGGCGTCTCCGGAAACACTCAAGCAATGCCATCCGAAGGCGCGGATGTCATCCAGCAGCTTTTGCTCGCCTGAATCTGACGCTTGGGTACGGGGCATTCGGAGGCGTCTAACGTTCAAGCTGAGCCGCGAGCGGCGGCTGGGTACGGAAGGCCCAGAATGAAATGGCGGGCCTGTAGTGACCAGCCGTTGCGAGTCGGATCGAGCGTAGGGTTATGCCTTGCGCTGGCCATACTCTAGTTCCTCCTCGTGGCAGTAGAAGAGCACATCGGGGCTCAGGTTGTGCAGCACAACAGCGTCATCCCTGGCAGGTACGAAGATGTCTTGCCACTTCGCCAGGAACTCGTTGGCTGGAAGCACGCAAACGTCGTTGTCACCGTAGACAATTTGAACGGTCCATTCGGCCGAAATCCGGTCCTTCAGCCATGCGTCCGCCACGGAGTAGCTCTCAATGTCGAGATGCTCGATCTGACTGACGGTCGTACTGCTCAGGCCGTAATGGGTCTTGGCACTGAACTGAAGTGCGTAATCGTATGCGTTCTTGGCGCGCGCTTTGTCCAGCCAATGTGCAGAAAGCCGGTTCTCGGAATACTCAGACTGCCGGAGATTCATGGCGAGGCATAACGTTGAAGCTGAGGGGCCGGAGCCAGCTGGCCGCGCGGAGCTGAAAATGGAAAGACAGCATAGCGCGGCCAGCTGGCAGAGGTCCACTCGAGCGACTGGTTATGCATGATCTCGCCCCAGCTCAGCGCTCTCGTCGCCGGCTGTGGTTTCCGTCTTCGTGGCTGCAAGCCGCTTGCGTTCCTTGATCTCACCAAGGGCCAAGAAGAAGCTCGCCCACCCACCGAATATTCCTGCAAGAACAATCAGAACGAACACCCATTTCGGGAGGTACTCGCCAAAAATTACTGTCGAGACTATCGCAACGAAGATAAGAACGGACAAACAGTACCTCAACGTTCTCGATCCGTTCGCGTTACTCAAATCCATCGCCCATCCTTCCTTGTCGTTCCTCATGCATAACGTGAAAGTGAGCGGACGCCGAAGGCGGTCCGCTCCAATGACTGGTTCAACCGCAAGGCGTGCGGCGAGGGCGATGCAGGATTAAGCGTGACCCACATGAAATTCGCCAACGGCGTTCGATGTAGGCATGTCCAGCTCTGAATGAATCGCGGCGAAGACAGCCGTGACCGTTTCATTCGCTGGCGTGCCGCGCTCTTCCGCGACGGCATTGCCAATGTGCCTTACGAGATCGGCCAGAAGGATCCCCCAAGCTTTCGCCTCTGTGTGCCCTGCGGCTTCAAAAAAACCGATGTTCAAGGTGCAATGTAGCCCTCGCTCGGCAATCCATGCGCTAAGCATTTGCACGGAATTCTCATCACGCTGCGCGGCAGGGGGAATGACTAGTGGTTTCATAGCGCGATGCTGCCTACGGCATGGCCTCTTGCGGTTGAACGTTGAAGCTGAGGGGCCGGAGCCAGCTGGCCGCGCGGAGCTGAAAATATACAGGCAGCGTAGCGCGGCCAGCTGGCGAAGGTCCACTCGAGCGCAGGGTTAGGCCTCACTGGGGGAGAATCACTATGCGCCAGCCCGCTGGAGATTTGGCCGCATGCACGGTATCCCGCGACTTTCCGCCGTCCGGGAACACACACTCTTCTATGAGTTCCACGAGGTCCTCTCTCAGCACCTTCTTTGCGACGACTACGCAACTAAGATAGCTAAAGTTCGGAAATCCAGAATCCCGCATCTGCTTTCTGAAACTCAATTCGAGCACGTGCGACGTCTCATCAACGAGGTTCTGTTCAGGATCTTTGATACCTTTCAAATTCACTAGAAGTTCTCTCGCTTCGAACTTGAAGTCTCTCGCCGCAACAGCAGCCTCTATGTTCTTTTGCGAATAGGCTGCTTCCAGGGAGCGAAGTGCAGTTTCCGGTGTTGAGAGGTCTTCTGCCATAGTCTTTAGGGCGAATGCTGCGAACAAGAGCGCAGCGGTTGAAGAGCGCGAAGGTCTCATTTGTGAGGCCTAACGTTCGAGCTAACCGGCCCGCGACGGCAGGACGCCGAAGGGCCAGAATGAAATGAGGCCCGAAGGCGGCGTGCCGTTGCAGGTCCGGTTGAGCGACTGGTTATGGCGCTCGTTGCTATTCATACTCTCGGATCTCGCCGACTGGGTACTTCGACCATTTAACGAAATCCTCGTCTGAGTGCCGAACAAGCGCAGCGTCAGATTCGTTGCGAATATTCCAAGCGTAGTTTATGTGGTGATACGCATGCTCCAGATCAAGCCTCAACTCGCATTCCTCGTACTGGGCGTCGAGCATTGACTTCTCGATCGCCTCGAGTTGCTGCCTTGCTTCTGCAATGTTCTCAAGAATGATCTCGCGCTGAATCATATTGCGCCATAACGTTCGAGCTGAGGGGCCGCAGCCAGCTGGCCGCGCGGAGCTGAAAATATACAGGCAGCATAGCGCGGCCAGCTGGCGGAGGTCCACTCGAGCGAATGGTTAGGCCTTAGCCTACGCATTGCCAGGGAACTCGACCCGGGCGAGCATCTCGATTGCCACTCGCGAACCAAAGCGGCCAGCCTTCTTGTAGCTTTCGAGCTCAGCATCGGCGTCAGCGCATACGCGACCAAGTATTTGGTACGCGATGAATTCGTGAGGTTGAATTCTTTGTTCATGCTTCTCGAAGAGTGTCTGCTCATCCAGGTCGGATTCGTGCCCATCGAGAGCATAGAAGGCATAGAAGGCATAGAAGTCTTTGTATTCCGCGCAGAACTTATCGAATGAAATGGTCCCTGAAACGCATTGCCGCACTAGATCATCGTGTCGATCCAGTGCCAGCATGAGATCTTGCTCAGACTCGAACATCGGCATAGCAGTTGAGGCCTAACGTTTGACATGAGGGGCAAACGACGGCGGCACAGGCGTGGGCGAGGAGCCAGAACCTGGGCCGCCGTTGTTTGTCCCCTCGATGGAGTGGTTAGGCGCGGCCGCGACAGAAGAACCGTCTCGCGTTCCGGGATTCATCCAGTTCGACTTCCACAGGACCTCGCTCGGTGGGGCTCGCTTGGAAATAGAGCGAGGCGCCATTCCTGCGAACTGGCTGCCCCAACCGGACGAGCAATTCGCGTTCATTTGAGCCGACGGGCAGTGCCTCGCAAATGCTGGTGTTCGCATAACTTGGACGGCATGAATGGGATTCCACACAGGCGAAGGTCTGTTGAGGGGCCGGGCGCCGATTCAAAACGACTGCAGCGGTCAACAGGGTAGCAATTCCCGCGAGAACTACGATATGGACAACTCTGACTCTCACTTGCGGAGCCTAACGTTGGCGGTAAGCGGACCAGCCAGCGTAGCTGGCGCAGGTCCGCTTGACCAAAAGGTTATAGCGCTGCATCGCGAACCCAGTAGTAGTTTTTGGCATCGCCCGCAGCGGCGTCGAAGTATGCAAGCCCATTCGCTGGTGATTGCGCAGGCTCGATCTCTTCGGGGCGCAATGGCCGCCAGCCCGGAGCGCGAAGGATGGTGCCGACAACGGAAACACCCACGGGAAATCTTTGAAGAGCAAGCAACTGGCTTTGGACGAGGCTTTGCTTGTTAGCTCCGCCGCCCATTGCCGGGTGGGCAAGCTGCACGTGATCATCTTCCCAGCCGCACAAATCGCAGATCTCGTAACTGCCAGGCGGCTCGCCAAAGACGAGGAACCCGCAGCTTGGGCAAGGGAAGGACTCTTCACTCATGGCGAGCGCTATAACGTAAAGGTCAGCGGACGCCGCAGGCGGTCCGCTGCAACGACCGGCTATGCAGAGCCACCTTCGGAGGCAGTGCGGTGGAGGTGGCCGAGAGCATACCGAAGCGGTACCCACGCCGCAGGCGGCTGAGGCGACAGGCTGCATCCGCATCATGCGGCAGGCTGCGAACCGAGGAAAGCGTACGGCCAGCTTGGCTTGAACCGGCAAGATCCTCGCAACCGAAAGCTGGTGCCGTTCGCGCCCAGCCCGAACACGAGAAAACCTCGGTCCGTTGCACCGCGTGGCCGCCGCGAACGCGGAACCGAAAACGGATCTTCGAGATTTTCTTAGCCTGCTGCATAGCGTTAATTTGGAGCGACAAAACTGCGCCCGAACTCTAGCAGCTGTCGCCCCAACTCTGGCTGCGAGTACTCGCCTAAGTCCTCTAGAACATTGCCGCAAAGATCAATTGACTGTTTATACATACAGTATTAAATTGCCGACAAAAGCGGCACTCCCCGTGAGCCGCACTTTGCCGGGCCGTTCAAGCCTTGGCAAGCGTCACAGTCAGATGCTGAAACGGGGACTTGTTGCTGTTTCAGGAGCCTGTCATGGCCGCAACCGTTTCTGACAACAACCATGTTGGCGCACGACCTCCCCGCTCTGCCCTGCGGCCTCCCGTTGCGGCGCCAGCTTTACCGCCGCTCAAATCGGTCAAAGTGATTGACCAGTTACGGGAGCGTATTCGTTTTTTGCATTACAGCCGGCGAACAGAGGAAAGCTACGTTCATTGGTGCAAGGCCTACATCCGCTTTCACAAGCTACGGCACCCGACAGACATGGGTCAGGCCGAAGTCGAGGCCTTTCTCACCTGGCTGGCCTGCGAACGTTCGGTGGCAGCATCTACGCACAAGCAAGCCTTGTCAGCCCTGCTGTTTTTCTACGGCAAGGTCTTGGGTGTCTCGCTGCCATGGTTGAAGGAAATTGGCCGGCCCAAAGCGAACAGGCGATTGCCCGTGGTGCTCTCGAAGGATGAGGTCGCGCAAATCCTGTTGCGGCTACAGGGCGAACAGCGCCTGTTCGCTCAACTGCTCTATGGCACCGGCATGCGGCTGACCGAAGGCCTGCAACTGCGCGTGAAGGATGTGGACTTTGCGCATCGCAGTTTGATCGTGCGCGCCGGCAAGGGAGGCAAGGACCGTCTCTTGATGCTGCCCGAGAGTTTGATACCCGCACTGCGCGAACAACTGGCACGCTCACATCAGTGGTGGGCTGCAGATCAAGCCCAGGGCAAAGGTGGGGTGGAGATGCCTGACGCTTTGGAGCGCAAGTATCCGAGAGCCGGTCACACCTGGGCATGGTTCTGGGTGTTTCCGCAGTCCACGCACTCCATAGATCCTCGCAGTGGGCTGATCCGTCGGCATCACATGTACGACCAAACGTTCCAACGCGCCTTCAAAAAGGCGGTGTTCGAAGCCGGAATCCAACGGCCGGCCACGCCCCACACCCTGCGACACTCCTTCGCCACACACCTGCTGCAGGCAGGCTATGACATCCGCACCGTCCAGGACTTACTGGGCCACGCGGACGTGGCCACCACGATGATTTACACCCATGTTCTCAATGTCGGCGGTGGCGCGGTGCGCAGCCCGGTAGACAGCCTGCCTCGCCTGCTGCGCGAGCCGCAGGCAAAGTACCGCCTTCCTATTCACAAGCCGGCTTTGCAACATTGACCCTACTCGCGCCCCAAGACTCGCGCTCCAAAGGCTGAGTAGGTGCGGCGGCGACCCGCGGGCGGCTCAAAACGCAGCAATCCCCGTCTGCGCCCGGCCCAGGATCAGGGCGTGGATGTCGTGGGTGCCTTCATAGGTGTTGACCACCTCGAGGTTCACCAGATGGCGGGCGATGCCGAATTCATCGCTGATGCCGTTGCCGCCCAGCATGTCGCGGGCCATGCGGGCGATGTCCAGGCTCTTGCCGCAGCTGTTGCGTTTCATGATGGAGGTGATCTCCACTGCGGCCGTGCCCTCGTCCTTCATGCGGCCCAGGCGCAGGCAGCCTTGCAGGCCCAGGGTGATCTCGGTCTGCATATCGGCCAGCTTTTTCTGGATCAGCTGGTTGGCGGCCAGGGGCTTGCCGAACTGCTGGCGGTCCAGCACGTACTGGCGGGCGGTGTGCCAGCAGTCTTCGGCCGCGCCCAGCGCGCCCCAGGCGATGCCGTAGCGGGCGCTGTTCAGGCAGGTGAAGGGGCCTTTCAGGCCGCGCACCTCGGGGAAGGCGTTTTCTTCGGGGCAGAACACGCCGTCCATGACGATTTCGCCGGTGATCGACGCACGCAGGCCGACCTTGCCGTGGATGGCCGGGGCGCTCAGACCCTTCCAGCCCTTCTCCAGCACGAAGCCGCGGATGGCGCCTTCGTCGTCCTTGGCCCAGACCACGAAGACATCGGCCACCGGGCTGTTGGTGATCCACATCTTGGATCCCGTCAGGCTGTAGCCGCCGTCCACCTTCTTGGCGCGGGTGACCATGGAGCCCGGGTCGGAGCCGTGGTTCGGTTCGGTCAAGCCGAAGCAGCCGATCCATTCGCCGGTGGCCAGCTTGGGCAGGTATTTCTGCTTGGTGGCTTCGTTGCCGAAGTCGTTGATCGGCACCATGACCAGCGAGCTCTGCACGCTCATCATCGAGCGGTAGCCCGAATCCACGCGCTCCACCTCGCGGGCGATCAAGCCGTAAGCCACGTAGTTGAGGCCAGGGCCGCCGTACTCGGGCGCGATGGTGGGGCCCAAGAGGCCGATCTCGCCCATCTCGCGGAAGATGGCCAGATCGGTGCGCTCATGGCGGAAGGCCTCGAGCACGCGCGGCGCCAGCCGCTCCTGGCAGTAGGCCGCCGCGGCGTCGCGCACCATGCGCTCGTCGTCGCTGAGCTGCTCGTTCAGCAGCAGGGGGTCGTCCCAGTGGAATGAAGGAGAAGGTGCCTTGTTGCTCTTGCTCATGGTGTGTCTCTCGATCTGTTTTCTTCGTTCGTGGTCTCTGAAAGTGCGGCCGGTTGGCACCGGCCGCGCTTGTGGATCTCATCGCGGCCTGCGGCCCAGGCCATTGCAAGTAACGCCACTGTAACCAGCCGGAACCTCAGCCCGGCTGAGGCAGCGCAAAGTCCGGGTTGGCGTTCAAGGTATGACGGCGGTGACCTCGATCTCGACCTTGGCCCGGTCTTCCATCAGGCCCGCCACCTGCACCGCCGACATGGCGATCTGGTACTCATGCCCCAGCACCTCGCGGTAGGCCTGGCCCACCTCGCGGCCGCGGGCCAGGTACTCGCGCTTGTCCAGCAGGTACCAGGTCATGCGGGTGATGTGGGCGGGCGTGGCGCCGGCCTCGGCCAGCACGGCCTTGATGTTGATCAGCGACTGGCGCACCTGGGCGATGAAGTCATCGCTCTCGAACTGGCATTGCGCGTTCCAGCCGATCTGGCCGGCCACAAAGACCTGGCGGCCCGTGGCCGCCACGCCATTGGCATAGCCGCGTGGCGCGGCCCAGCCGGCCGGTTGCAGAATTTGTTTGTCGAGCGATGACGGGTTCTGGTTGTGATCGGTACTGCTCATGGTGAGTTCACTCCTTGGGCCCGTCTTGCGGGCCTGGCGCGCGCAGCGTCAAGGCCAAAGTCAAGGCTGCGCGCAAATCATCGGGAAAGGCTTGGGGGCGGTGGGTGTCCAGCGAGGTGCAGACCAGCACCTGCTGAAACACCACGCGAGGGCCGGGATGGGGCTCACTCGACTCAGGCGCCCTGCCCTCATCATCACCCTCACCCTCAAAATGCACCGTCAGCCCCAGCGAGCTGCGGCCCAGCCGGGTGATGGCGATGCGCTGGATCAGAGTGTCGCCCATGCGGCTGATGCGCCGGAAATCGGTGGCCAGGTGCACGGTCGGCAGGCCCACGCGGCGCGGGCCCAGCAGCTGCGAAAAATCGACGCCCAGGCCCTCGCTGACCCAGTCTTCGATCAAGGCGTTGAGCATCTCGAAATAGCGCGGGTAGAAGACGATGCCGGCCGGGTCGCAATGGCCGAAACGCACCCGCTCGCGGCGCTCGAACACCCAGCGGGGGGCGGGCTCGCTGAGATTCATGTTTGCGTTCATATTCGTGCTCACCAATCACACCCCAAGATAACGCTGCCAGAGCTCGGGCTGCGCGGCCAGCTCGGCCGAGTCGCCCGACCAGACCATGCGGCCGCGCTCCAGGATGTGGTGCCGGTCGGCCAGGCGGATCAGGCGCCGCACGTATTTGTCCACCACCAGAATCGTCTGCCCCGCCGCGCGCAGGTGATCGAGGCAGCGCCAGATCTCCTCGCGCACCAGGGGCGCCAGGCCCTCGCTGGCCTCATCCAGCACCAAGAGGCGCGGGTTGCCCATCAGGGCGCGCGCAATCGCCAGCATCTGCTGCTCGCCGCCCGAGAGCTGGTTGCCCATATTGGCGGCGCGCTCCTGCAGGCGTGGGAACAGGTGGAACACCCGCTCCTCGGTCCAGGGCTCGCGCGCGGCGCAGCGGTTGGCGGCAAAGGCCGTGAGGTTCTCGCGCACGCTGAGGTTGGGGAAGATCTGCCGCCCTTCCGGCACCAGGCCCAGGCCCAGGCGGGCGATGCGGTCGGCCGACCAGCCGGTCACGTCCTCGCCACAGAAGCGAATGCGCCCGGCCGTGGGCGCCATCCATCCGCACAGGCAGCGCAGCGTCGTGCTCTTGCCCATGCCATTGCGGCCCAGCAGGGTCAGCACCTCGCCGGCCTGCAAACGCAGGTCCAGGCCGAACAGCACCTGGCTGCTGCCGTAAGCGGCCTGCAGACCGCTCACTTCCAAGAGGGCTTCGCCGCCCGAGGCTTGCACGCCAGTTCCTGTGCTCACAGCGCGGCCTCCATCTCGTCACTGGCCTCGTCGCCCAGATAGGCGCGGCGCACCTCGGGGTGTTCGCGAATCTCCTGCGGCGTGCCGCTGGCGATGATGCGGCCGAACACCAGGGTGGAGATGCGGTCGGCCAGGCGGAACACCGCGTCCATGTCATGCTCCACCAGCAGCAGGGTCAGGCCTTGCTCGGCACGCAGGCGCTGCAGCAGCAGCACCATGCGCTCGGATTCATCGGGGCCCATGCCGGCCATGGGCTCGTCCAGCAGCAGCAGGCGCGGCTGCGCCGCCAGGGCCAGGCCCACCTCCAGCTGCCGCTGCTCGCCATGGGCCAGGCTGCCCGCCAGCTCGTCGGCCCGCGCCGCCAGGCCGCACAGCTCCAGCAAGGCGGCCGCCTGCTCCTGCAAGGCCCGCTCGGCCGAGGCGCGGCGCCAGAGGTTGGGCAAGCCGGGCCGACGCGCCTGCAAGCCCAGGGCGATGTTGTCGCGCACGCTCAGGCGTTTGAAGATGCTGGTGATCTGGAAGGAGCGCACCAGGCCGGCGGCGACGCGGCCGGCCATGCCCAATGGGGTCAGGTCTTGCCCATCGAGCAGCACCCGGCCGCTGTCCGGCCGCAACGCGCCCGAGAGCTGGTGGATCAACGTGGTCTTCCCGGCGCCATTGGGGCCGATCAAGGCATGGATCTCGCCGCGGTGCAGTGCAAAGCTGGCTTCATCCGTGGCAGCCAGGGCGCCGAAGCGCTTGCACAGGCGCTCGACCTGCAGCATGGGCCCGGTGTTCTGCAGTTCCGCGCTCATGCCCGTGCCCTCCAGCGTGCGGCCAGGCCGGCCAGGCCTTGCGGCGCCAGCATCACCACGGCCAGCAGCAGCAGGCCCAGGGCCATCTGCCAATGCAAGGTGTAGCCGCTGAGCAGTTCCTCTAGCAGCAAGAGCACCACAGCACCCAGGGCCCCGCCCCAGAGCGAGCCGGCGCCGCCGATGATGACCATGATCATCAGCTGGCCCGACTGCGACCAGTGCAAGGTGTGCGGCGTGACCAGGCCGTTCAGGTTCGCCAGCAGCGCCCCGGCCAGGCCGGCGATCGCCCCGGCCAGCACAAAGGCCTGCCACTGCAGGGCAAACACCCGCGCGCCCAGGGCATGCATGCGTGCCTCGTTCTCCTTGATGCCCTGCAGCAGGTGGCCAAAGGGCGAGTTGATCAGGCGCTGCAAGCCCCACATCACCGCCGCCGCCAAGGCCAGCAGCAGCCAGTACATCTGCGCATCGTTCTGCAAATTGACCAGGCCGCTGAGCTGCGAGCGCTGGACCAGTGGCAGGCCGTCCTCGCCGCCGTAGGCCTTCAAGGACACGGCCAGGTAATAGAACATCTGCGCGAAGGCCAGCGTGATCATGATGAAGTAGACCCCGCGTGTGCGCAGGCTGATGGCGCCAATCAAGCCCGCCGCCAGGCCGCTGACCAACATGGCCACCGGCCAGGCGATCCAGGCCGAGCTGATGCCCGCGTCCATCAAGATGCCCACGGTGTACGCACCCAGGCCGACAAAGGCCGCGTGGCCAAAGCTGACCATGCCGCCGAAACCGAGGATCAGGTTCAGGCTGGACGCTGCGATCACAAAGATCAGCGCCCGGCTGGCCACGCCGGTGTAGAACTCCAGGCCCAGGGCTGTGAGCAGCGGCGGCAAGGCGGCCAGGGCCGCCAGCAGCGGCCAGGCCCAAGGCCCAAGGCCGCGGTGGTCCAGGCGGCTGAGCGCGGGCGCTGCAGAGACGGTGCTGTTGTGCTTCATGGAATTGTGCCTGTGGGTCCGCATCGCATCTCAACCGCGCGCCGGGAACAGGCCCTGCGGTTTCCAGAACAGCACGGCCGCCATCAAGACATAGATCAGGATGGAGGCCAGCGCCGGGCCCAGATTGGCGGCCAGTTCGGGCGAGGCCAGCTGGCGCAAGGCGGCGGGCAGCAGGCTGCGGCTGCAGGTGTCCACCACGCCCACCAAGAGCGCGCCGACCAGGGCACCGCGGATAGAGCCGATGCCACCGATCACCACCACCACAAAGGCCAGGATCAGGATGCTCTCGCCCATGCCCACCTGCACCGCCAGCAGCGGGCCCAGCAGCGAGCCGGCCAGCGCGCACAGCGCCGCGCCGAAGCCGAACACCGCCGTGAACAACCAGCGGATGTTCACGCCCAAGGCCGTGGCCATGGGCCGGTTCGAGGCGCCGGCCCGCACCCACATGCCGATGCGGCTGCGCGTCACCAGCACGTAGAGCAACAGTGCCACGGCCAGACCGACACCGATGATGAGCAGGCGGTAGGCCGGGTAATAAAGGCCCGGCAGCAGCTCCACCGGCCCGGACAGCGCCGCCGGCGTGTTCAGCATCACCGGCTGCTCGCCCCAGATCATGCGCACGCCCTCGTTGCAGATCAGGATCAGGGCAAAGGTCGCCAGCACCTGGGACAGATGGTCGCGCGCATAGAGCCGGCGCAGCACGCTCATCTCGAGCAGCATGCCGAACACCGCCGTGCCCAAGAGCGAACCCAGCACCGCCAGGCCGAAGGAACCCGTGGCCTGCGCCACGGCGGCCGCCAGGTAGGCGCCCACCATGTACAGCGAGCCATGGGCCAGATTGATCATGTCCATGATGCCGAACACCAGGGTCAGCCCGGCGGCCAGCAAAAACAGCATGAGTCCGAACTGCAGGCCGTTGAGGGCTTGTTCTGCGAGGAGGATGGGGGACATGGGTGGGTGTTGGAGTGAATCGTGAGTCGTGAGTCGTGACCGGTGAGTGGTGGCGGGTGGCTTAGGTGGCTGGGGGATTGAGCTTTGAGCGGATGGAGAGGGTCAATGCCGAAACGAGTTTGGCGACGCGTTCTAGCTGTAACCGTGTTGCCGTGCAGTCCACCTGATAAATCCTCGCTGCGAGCTCGATTTGAGTGTCCAGTTCGGCCAGTGAGCCTCTCGAGATATTCAAGGATCTGTAGAACTCTCGCGTACTGCCCTTGGCGGCACCTTCGGCGATGTTTGATGGCACCGAGACCGCAGCGCGGCGCATCTGCCCAAGCAAACCAAATCGCTCCTCCTTGGGCAAATCGAGGGCATACACAGCCTCAACCAGCTTCATGGCCTCTTGCCACGCCAGCAGATCTCGATGTCCTCGCTGCATACGCACCTCAACCGTCGACTTGCCAAGCACCGTGTGCCATGAACGCGTGGAAAAACCATGCCCCTCGATTCACCATTCACCATTCACCATTCACCATTCACCATTCACCATTCACACCACTCACTTCATCTTGCAAGACGCCGCGTAGGCGTCTGCATGGTTGCTGAAGATCTTGCCCAGGGTCTTGTTGGTGACGCGGCCCTGGGCGTCCTTGCCGATCACACGCAGGTAGTAGTCCTGAATCGGGTACTGGTTGTTGTTGAACTTGAAGGCACCGCGCACGGACTCGAACTTGGCGGCCTTGATGGCCTTGAGCACGGCATCCTTGTCCTCGATCTTGCCCTTCACATCGCGCACCGCGGCATTCATCAGCAAGGCCGCGTCATAGCCCTGGCTGGCGTAGAGCGAAGGCAGGCGGCCATAGTCTTTCTGGAAGTCGGCCACGAACTTCTTGTTGGCGGCGTTGTCCATGTCATGCGCCCAGTGCGAGCTGTTGAACATGCCCAGCATGGGCTCACCCACGGCCTTGATCACATCCTCGTCGGCCGAGAAGCCGGGGCCGAACAGCGTCACGTCCTTGGACAGGCCGGCGCCGACAAACTGCTTGATGAAGTTGATGCCCATGCCGCCGGGCAGGAAGATGTACATGGCATCGGGCTTGGCGGCGCGCGCCTGCGCCAGCTCGGCGGCGTAGTCCAGCTGGCCGAGCTTGGTGTAGATCTCCTCGACCACCGCGCCCTTGTAGAAGCGCTTGAAGCCGGTCAGCGCATCCTTGCCGGCCGGGTAGTTGGGCGCCAGCAGCACCAGCTTCTTGAAGCCCTTGTCCATCACCGTCTTGCCCACGGCCTCATGCAGGTTGTCGTTCTGCCAGGCCACGTTGAAGAAGAATGGGTTGCACTGCTCACCGGCGTATTGCGAGGGGCCGGCATTGGCGCTGATGTAGGGCGTCTTGCTCTCGAACACGCTGGGGCCCACGGCCAGCATCAGGTTGGAAAACACGATGCCGGTCATGAAGTCGACCTTGTCGCGCTTGATCAGGCGGTCCGAGGTCTGCTTGGCGACCTCGGGGTTCTGCTGGTCGTCCGCCGTGATCAGCTCGACCGGCAGGCCGCCGAACTTGCCGCCCGCATGCTTGAGCCCCAGCTGAAAGCCATCGCGGATGTCCACGCCCAGGCCAGCGCCGGGGCCGGACAAGGTGCTGAGCAGGCCGACCTTGACCTTGTCGGCCGCCAAAGCGGAGCCGCTGGCGCCGAGCAACACGCAAGCCATCGCAGCTGAGTTCAAGGCGGCGGGCACGAGCTTCATCATCATTGAGCGCTTGGTCTTCATGGCAAGGGTCTCCAGGGCGGGGGTGAATGGGGCAATCAGCAAATCACAACACGAGGAATGGAACTGTTAGCTTGGGAATTTTCGTAGCGAGCGGCTGTCAGGCTAGGCGGACGGAGCGCAGGAACCGGAACGTACTTCCTGTACGTGAGGATTCCGAGCACCGGACCAACGACGCATGGCAGTCGCGCAGTAGAAAATTCACAAGCTCTAGGCCGGTTGGCGCAGGCGGAAGCGTTGCAGCTTGCCGGTCTCGGTCCGCGGCAGGCGCTCGCGGAACTCGATGGCGCGCGGGTATTTGTACGGGGCAATGGTGGCCTTGACGAAATCCTGCAAGGTCTTGCACAGCTCGGGCCCGGCCTCGAAGCCGGGGCGCAGCACCACCACGGCCTTGACGATCTGGCCGCGCTCTTCATCGGCCTGCCCCACCACCCCGCACTCGGCCACGGCCGGATGCAGCAGCAGGGCCGCTTCCACTTCGGGGCCGGCGATGTTGTAGCCGCCGGAGATGATCATGTCGTCGGTGCGCGCCTGGTAGACGAAGAAACCCTGCTCGTCGACGAGGTAGGCATCGCCGGTCAGGTTCCAGCCGTTCAGCACATAGTTCTTCTGGCGCTCGTCGGCCAGGTAGCGGCAGCCGGTCGGGCCCTTGACGGCCAGACGACCCACCTGACCGGGAGGCAAGACCTGACCCTCCTCGCCCAGCACGCAGGCGCGGTAACCCGGCACGGGCCGACCGGTGGCACCGGGCCGGGCCGTGGCCTCGTCGTGCGAGATAAAAATATGCAGCAGCTCGGTGGCACCAATGCCGTCGATCAGCTCGATGCCGCCCTCGCCCGCTGCTGTGCGGCCGCGGGTCGCTTCTTTCCAGAGCTGGCGCGTGGCAGCGGGCAAGGCCTCGCCGGCGCTGACGCATTTGCGCAGGCTGCTCAGCTCATACTCGCCCAACAGAGGGGCCATCACCCGGTAAGACGTGGGCGCGGTGAACAAGACGGTGGCGCCGTAGCGGGCCACGGCCGGCAGCAAGGCCTCGGGCGAGGCTTTTTCCAGCAGCACGGTCGAGGCGCCGACCGTCATCGGGAACAGCAGCAGGCCGCCCAGGCCAAAGGTGAAGGCCAGCGGCGGGCTGCCGATGAAGACATCGTCGGCCTGCGGGCGCAGCAGATGCGGCGGCCAGCAGCGGCAGATGGCCATCACATCGCGGTGGAAATGCATGGTGCCTTTGGGCTGGCCGGTGGTGCCCGAGGTGAAGGCGATGATGCAGCAGTCCTCGGCGGCGGTGTCCACGGTGGCTGAACTGCGCCGGCTTGGCCGCGGCGCGCGCCTCCAGGCCTTCAGGCGCTGCGCTGTGGAACAGCAGGGCCTGGGTCAGACCCGGGCAGCGCTCGCGCGCCAGGCTCAGTTCCTCGGCCAGGCGCTCGTCGCACAGGGCGTGGCGGATCTCGGCTTTCTGGATGATCTGTTCCAGCTCCACCGCGCGCAGCAGGGGCATGGTGGCCACGGCGATGGCGCCCACCTTCATCACCGCGAACCAGCAGGCCGCCATGGCCGGCGTGTTGGCACCGCGCAGCAGCACCCGGTTGCCCGGCACCACGCCCAGCTCATCGACCAGCACATGGGCGATGCGGTTGGCCTCGGCCTGCAGCTGGGCATAGCTCCAGCGCAGCGGCTCACCGCCGACACCCAGGCCTTGCACGCAAAGGCGCTCGCCCTGGCCGCGCTCGACCCAGGCGTCCAGCAGCTCATGCGCGCAGTTCAGGCGTTCGGGGAACTGCAGCTCGGGCAGCTCGAAGATCAGCTCGGGCCACTGCTCGCGCGGCGGCAGGTGCTCGAAGGCAAAGCGATCCTGGTGCGAGGTGTAGGTCATGGCAGTGCTGGAGGCAGAAGCGTTCATTTCAGCAAGTCCCGTCCGATGATCAGCTGCTGCACCTCGCTCGCGCCCTCGTAAATGCGCAGGGCACGGATTTCCCGGTACAGCGATTCCACGATTTCGCCGCTGCGCACGCCGCGGCCGCCATGCAGTTGCAGCGCGGCATCGATCACCTGCTGCGCGCCCTCGGTGGCCATGAGCTTGGCCATCGCCGCCTCGCGCGTGACTGTCTGACCCTGGTCGCGCTGCCAGGCGGCGCGGTAGACCAGCAAGGCCGAGCTGTCCACCGTGCAGGCCATCTCGGCCAGCTTGGCCTGGGCCAGGGGCAGATCGGCCAGATGGGCACCGAACATGGCCCGGCTTTTGGCCTGGGCCAGGCCCTCTTGCAGGCCGCGCCGCGCAAAGCCCAGGGCGGCGGCAGCCACCGAGGTGCGGAAGACGTCGAGCGTTCGCATGGCGATCTTGAAGCCTTCGGCCGGCGCGCCGATGCGCTGGCTGGCCGGGATGCGGCAGTCGCTGAATTTCAGCCGCGCCAGCGGGTGCGGCGCGATCACCTCGATGCGCTCGGCAATCTCGAAGCCCGGCGTGCCAGCATCGACGATGAAGGCGCTGATGCCGCGCGAACCCAGCGCTTCGCCGGTGCGAGCAAACACCACGTAGAAATCGGCAATGCCCCCGTTGGAGATCCAGGTCTTCTCACCGTTCAAGACATAGCTGTCACCGTCCAGCCGAGCGCTGCACTGCAGGGCCGCCACATCGGAGCCGGCTTGCGGCTCGGACAGGGCAAAGGCCGCCAGCTTCTCGCCGCGCGCCACGGCCGGCAGATAACGCTCTCTTTGCTCGGGCGTGCCCGCCAGCGAGATCGCGCCTGAGCCCAGGCCCTGCATGGCAAAGGCGAAATCGGCCAGGCCGTTGTAGCGAGCCAAGGTTTCACGCAGCAGGCAGATGGCGCGGGTGTCGATCACCTCGGCCGCGCCACCGAGCGCCGTGCCGGCCACCGCATGGCGCAGCCAGCCACCCTGGCCCAGCGCGCGCACCAGGCTGATGCACTCGGCATCCACATCGGCACCATGGCCGCTGTGCAGAAATTCGGCGCACCAGGCGTCCAGATGCGCCGCCAGCTCGCGGTGGCGCGGTTCAAAAAATGGCCACTCCAGATGCTTGAGGGCCGGGTTCATCATGGGCTCGCTCATCGCTCAGTCTCCCTGAAACTCGGGCCGCTGCTTGGCCACGAAGGCGTGATACGCGCGGTGGAAGTCTTGCGTCATCATGCAAATGGCCTGGGCCTGGGCTTCGGCCTCGATGGCCTCGTCCACGCCCATGGCCCATTCCTGGTGCAGCATCTTCTTGGTCATGGCGTGGGCAAAGGCCGGGCCACCGGCGATCTGCTGCGCCCATTCCAGGGCCTCGGGCAGCAGACGCTCGGGCTCGACCAGGCGGTTCATGAAGCCCCAGCTCAAGCCCTCCTCGCCACCGAGGCTGCGGCCGCTGTAGAGCAGGTCCGAGGCGCGACCCTGGCCGACGATGCGCGGCAGGATGGAGCAGGCGCCCATATCGCAGCCGGCCAGGCCGACGCGGGTGAACAGGAACGCGGTCTTGCTGCGCGCCGTGCCGACGCGCAGGTCCGAGGCCATGGCCATGATGGCGCCGGCACCGGCGCAGACGCCGTCGATGGCAGCGATCACCGGCTGCGGGCAGGCGCGCATGGCCTTGACCAGATCGCCCGTCATGCGGGTGAAGGCCAGCAGGTCGGGCATGCTCATTTGGGTCAGCGGGCCGATGATCTCGTGCACATCGCCGCCGCTGCAGAAGTTGTCGCCAGCGCCCTGCACGACGATGGCGCGCACCTCATCGACATAGCTCAGGCGGCGGAACAGATCCCGCAGCTCGGCATAGCTCTCGAAGGTCAGCGGGTTCTTGCGCTCGGGCCGGTTCAGGGTGATCAGGCCCACATCGCCGTGCTGGGCCCAGCTGAAGTGTTGGGGCGTGTAGCCCTGCAGGCTCTGGCGGTTGCCCTCGCGCAGGTGTTCGCTCATGGCGCGTTCCGTCATTTCTTTTTCTCCTTGCTCACGGGGCTGGTGGCCGCGGTGGTCGCAGCCGAGGCGGCGTCCAGCGCCCCCAGGTGATTTTTCAAGACGGCCATCAGGCCGTAGAGCTCCGTCTTCTGCTCGGCCGACCAGCCGCCCAGCAGCTCCACCACCCATTGCTCATGCGTGGCCGCCATGCGCTTGAACTGGCGCCGGCCTTGCGGCGTGAGCTTGACAGTGAAGGAGCGACGGTCGCTGGGGTGGGCCTCACGCACCACCAGGCCTTCGGATTCGAGCTGGTCGGTGATGCCGGTGATGTTGCCACCGGTCACCATCAGGCGCTGCGAGAGCTCGCGCATGGCCAGGCCTTCGGGGTGACGCTCCAGCTGGGCCAGCAGGTCGAAGCGCGGCAAGGTGGTGGCGAAGTCCTGGCTCAGGCGCTTGCGGATCACCCCCTCCACCCGGTTGGTGCAGGCCAGCAGGCGCAGCCAGAGCTTGAGCGCCTGGTGGTGGTCGTCGATCACCCGCGATTCCAGGTCCGGCCCCAGGTCCAGGCCCGGGTCCAGCTCGGCCGGACCGAGGGCGCTTGTCATGCTTGTCATGGCAGCTCGCCCCCGCAGACCGAGATCGCCTGGCCGTTGATGGCCGCGCTGTCGCGCCGCGACAGCCAGAGCACCGTGGCCGCCACTTCCTGCGGCTGGATCAGGCGGCCCAGCGGGTTGCCGGCGGCCAGCTCGGCGCGGGCCTCTTCAGCGCTGCGGCCGGTCTTTTGCATGATGGTCTGCACCGCCCGGTCGACGATGTCGGTCTCGGTGTAGCCGGGGCAGACGGCGTTGACGGTGACGCCCTTCTTGGCTGTTTCCTGGGCCATGGCGCGGGTCAGGCCCAGCACGCCATGCTTGGCGGCGCAGTAGGCCGCCACATAGGCATAACCGGTCAGCGCAGCGGTGCTGGCCACATTGATGATGCGGCCGAAGCCGCGCGCCGTCATCACCGGCAAGACCTCGCGGCTGCACAAAAACGTACCGGTCAGATTGACCTGCAGCATGCGCTGCCAGAGCTCCAGCGAGGTGCGCGAGATCGGCGCGGTTTCCACCTGCCCCGCGTTGTTGACCAGGATGTCCACCGGCGCCAACGCCGTAGCGGCGGCGAAGCCGCGCTGCACACTGACCTCATCCCCGACATCGACGATCTGAAACCCCACCTCACCCAGGGCCGCCAGGGCCAGCTGCTGCACCTGCAGGCGCTCGCGGTTGCGGCCCATCAAGGTAACGCGGGCGCCGGCTTGCAGCAGGCTTTGCGCAATGGCCGCGCCGATGCCGCTGCCACCGCCGGTGACCACGGCATGCAGGCCTGGCAAAGGCTCCTGGACCAGAGGCGGAAAGTTGCCAGCCATGGCTCAGACCCCCAAGGCCTTGTTGGCCTGCTCTTGTGCGCTCAAGCCCGCGCTGGCCGAGGCTTGCGCGCGCTGGCGCTCGAACTCTTTTTCCAGCTGCGGCTTGGCCGAGAGGTAGGCGCGCGGCCAGTCGAGGCCGGGCCCCGCTTGGTAGCCGATGCGGGCCGCTTCGCTGAGCGTCCAGGCCGGGTTGGCCAGATGCGGGCGGGCGATGGCGCAGAGGTCGGCTCGGCCGGCAGCGATGATGCTGTTGACATGGTCGGCCTCGGAGATGGCGCCCACGGCCATGGTGGCGATGCCGACGCGGTTGCGGATGCTTTCCGAGAACGGGGTCTGCCACATGCGGCCGTAGGTGGGCTTCTCCTGCTTGCTGACCTGGCCCGAGGACACATCGATCAGGTCGGCGCCGGCCGCCTTGAAGGCCGCCGCGATCAGCACCGCGTCTTCCGGCGTGTTGCCGCCGGGCACCCAGTCATGGGCGGAGATGCGCACCGACATCGGCCGCTCCTCCGGCCAGACCGCACGCAAGGCGCGGAAGACCTCGAGCGGATAGCGCAGGCGGTTCTCCAGCGAACCGCCGTATTCGTCCTCGCGGTGGTTGGTCAGCGGCGAGAGGAAGCTGGACAGCAGATAGCCGTGGGCGCAGTGCAGCTCCAGCCAGTCGAAACCGGCCGCGGCCGCGCGGCGGGCGGCGGCGACAAAGTCATCGCGCACCCGGTCCATATCGGCGCGGTCCATGGCGCGCGAGGTCTGGCTCACGCCGGCCAGGTACTGTTGGGGCGAGGCCGAGATCAAGGGCCAGTTGCCGGTTTCCAGCGGCTGGTCGATGCCCTCCCAGCCGCGCCGGGTCGAGCCCTTGGCGCCGGCATGGCCCAGCTGCATGGCGATCTTGGCGCTGCTGTGCGTGTGCACAAAATCCACGATGCGCTGCCAAGCCAGGCCCTGCTCGTCGGTGTAGAGGCCAGGGCAGCCCGGCGTGATGCGGCCATCGGCCGAGGGGCAGGTCATCTCGGCAAAGACCAGGCCGGCGCCGCCGGTGGCGCGGGCGCCCAGGTGCATCAGGTGGTAGTCGCCGACGACACCATCGACGCAGGAGTACTGCGCCATGGGCGAGACCACGACGCGGTTCTTCAGCGTCAGCCCGCGCAGGCGGAAGGGCGTGAACATGGGCGGCACCGCCTGCTCGGGCAAGCCGCTCTGCGCCGCCAGCCAGGCTTCGAAGCGACCCACATAGCCAGCGTCGCGCTGGCGCAGGTTCTCGTGCGAGATGCGCTGCGAGCGGGTCAGCAGGGAATAGGCAAACTGCTCAGGCGCCAGATGGGCGTGGCGCTCGACGTTCTCGAACCATTCGGTGGAGTTGCGCGCGGCGTTCTGGATGCGCAGCACCTCGATGCTGCGGCTGGCCTGATAGACCTCCAGGGCGCGCGTCAGATCACCACCGGCGTCGCCAATATCGCGCGCCAGGGCGATCGCATCTTCCAGCGCCAGCTTGGTGCCCGAGCCGATGGAGAAGTGCGCGGTGTGGGCGGCATCGCCCATCAGCACTACAGGCGCACGGCCGTTGTGATGCACCCAGTTCTTGCAGACCACGCGCGGGAAACGGATCCACTGCGCCGAGCCACGCAGGTGCGAGGCATTGCTGATCAGCGAGTGGCCGTCCAGCACCTTGGCGAACAGGCGCTCGCAGAAGGCAATGCCCTCTTCCTTGCTCATGGCTTCCAGGCCGGCGGCCTGCCAGACCGACTCGGGCGTCTCGACGATGAAGGTCGAGTGCGTCTCGTCGAACTTGTAGGCATGGGCCTGGAACCAGCCATGTTCGGTCTTCTGGAAATCGAAGGTGAAGGCGTCGAAGAGCTTGGTCGTGCCCAGCCAGACAAAGCGGCAGTGGCGCAGATCGATATCGGGTTGGTAGGTGGCGCTGTACTTCTGGCGGATGCGGCTGTTCAGGCCGTCGCAGGCGATGATGAGATCGGCTTCCACACCTTCATCGTCTTGCACATCGTGCTCGTAGACCAGCTTCACACCCAGCTCGGCACAGCGCGACTGCAGGATGTTCAGCAGCTTCATGCGGCCGATGCCGCAGAAACCATGGCCACCCGAGCGCATGCTGCGGCCGGCGATGTGCACATCGATATCGTCCCAGTGGTTGAAGGCGGTCAGGATGGCCTCGGCCGTGGGCGCATCGGCTTCGCGCATGGCGCCCAGGGTCTGGTCGGAGAAGACCACGCCCCAGCCGAAGGTGTCACCGGGGCGGTTGCGCTCCAGCACGGTGATCTCGTGGCTGGGGTCTTGCTGCTTCATCAGCAGGGCGAAATACAGGCCGGCTGGACCGCCGCCGATACAGGTGATGCGCATGCTCTGCTCCCGCTGAATCTGTGAACTTGCGACGCACTTTAGGCCTTGATAGTTTAAGCGTCAACAATTATTCTGAGCTTGCCGGATCGGGACTTACCCTGTTCAATCTGGCTTCATATTTCGCTTCAAACCCGGCGCTGGATGCGCGTGAGCAGATGTTGGAATTAACCGACACCACGCGCTTTCAGGCCTTGTTAAGGTCTCGCCCGCTGTGAGCTTGGCCCCTCCGGGCCGGCCGCAGTTTCTGAGCTGTTGATGATTCACTGAGAGCAACCCACACATGCCGCCCAAGACACTCTGGGACATCTCGCCCACGGTTTCGCCCGAGGCCCCGATCTTTCCCGGCGACGAGCCCTACCGCCTGAACTGGACGGCACGGCTCTCGCCCGACTGCCCGGTCAATCTGAGCGCGCTGACCATGTCGCCTCATGTCGGCGCCCATGCCGATGCGCCCTTGCACTACGCCAACGATGCCGCCGACGCGGCCAGCGTGGCGCTCGACGTCTACCTGGGCCCCTGCCGGGTGATCCATGCCATCGGCTGCGGGCCGCTGATTCGCATCGAACATGTGCAGCATGCGGCCGAAGGACTGCCGCCGCGCGTGCTGGTGCGTTGCTGCGAGCGCGCAGACACGGTCTGGAACCCTGATTTCAGCGCCTTCGCGCCCGAGACCGTGGCCTGGCTGGCCGCGCGCGGCGTGCGCCTGATCGGCCTGGACACACCCTCGGTGGACCCGGCCAGCAGCAAGAGCCTGGACAGCCACCAGCAGCTGCTGCGCCTGGACCTGCGCGTGCTGGAGAACCTGGTGCTGGACGAGGTGCCCGAGGGCGACTACGAGCTGATCGCCCTGCCCCTGAAGCTGGCCGGCGCCTGCGCCTCGCCGGTGCGCGCCGTGCTGCGCGCGCTCTGAACGAACCCACTGATTTCGACTTTCCCCTGGAGACACGACCATGACCACCTTGCAAGACTGCGACGTCCTCGACCAAGAGGACCCCTTGCGCGAGCTGCGCCAGCAGTTCGACCTGCCGCCCGGCGTCATCTACCTGGACGGCAATTCCCTGGGCGTGCTGCCGCGCGCCACCCTGGGCCGCGTGCAGGAGGTGATCCAGCGCGAATGGGGCCAGGACCTGATCAAGAGCTGGAACACGGCCGGCTGGATGGACCTGCCCGGCAAGATCGGCGACAAGATCGCGCGATTGGTGGGCGCCGGCCCGGGCGAGCTGGTGGTGGCCGACTCGACCTCGCTGAACCTCTACAAGGTGCTGTCCGCCGCCCTGCGCATTGCGCAAGCGGATGCCCCGGCGCGCAAAGTGATCGTCTCCGAGCGCAGCAACTTCCCGACCGACCTCTACATCGCCGAAAGCCTGGCCCGCCAGCATGGCGCGCGCCTGCATCTGGTGGACAGCGTGGACGAGATCGCCGGCACGCTGAACGCCGATCTGGCCGTGCTGATGATCACCGAGGTCAACTACCGCACGGGCTACAAGCACGATATGAAGGCCTTGACCGCCGCCGCCCACGCGGCCGGCGCCCTGGTGATCTGGGACCTGGCCCACTCGGCCGGCGCCGTGCCGGTGGACCTGAAAGGCGCGGATGCCGACTTTGCCGTCGGCTGCGGCTACAAATACCTGAACGGCGGCCCCGGCGCCCCGGCTTTTGTGTGGGCCCACCCGCGCCATGCCGACCGCTTCTGGCAGCCGCTCTCGGGCTGGCTGGGCCATGCCGCGCCTTTCCAGTTCACGCCGGACTACCAACCCGCCCCCGGCATCAAGCGATACATCTGCGGCACGCCGGCCATGCTGTCCACCGCGGCGCTGGAATGCGGGGTCGACACGGTGCTGGCGGCCGAGAGCCTGGGCGGCATGGCCGCGCTGCGCACAAAGAGCATCGCGCTGACCGAGCTCTTCATTGAGCTGGCCGAGGAACGCTGCGGCGCCCTGGGCGTGCGCCTGGCCTCGCCCCGCAAGCCTGAGCAACGCGGCAGCCAGGTCTGCCTAAGCCTGGACGCACCGCTGCAGCATGCCGGCTATGCGGTGATCCAGGCCCTGATCGCACGCGGCGTGATCGGCGACTTCCGCGCCGGCGACCCCGCCCGCCTCGCCGAAGTGCCCCACATCCTGCGCTTCGGCTTCACGCCGCTCTACATCGGCTTCGCGGACGTCTATGCCGCCGTGGAACACCTCTACCAGGTGCTCAAGACCGAAGAGTGGCAGCGCCCTGAATTCGCACGACAAGGAGCGGTGACATGAGTTGCCCGCACCGCGAAGGCCAAGGCGGCCGAACCGAACAGATCGTTAGAGACGAAGGTGCGCAGCTCGATTTCTCGAAAGACATGAGCTACGGCGACTACCTCAAGCTCGACCAGATCCTCAGCGCCCAGCATCCGCTCTCGCCCGAACACAACGAGATGCTCTTCATCGTCCAGCACCAGACCTCGGAGCTTTGGATGAAGCTGATGCTGCATGAGATGCAGGCGGCCGTGGCCTGTGTGGCGGCCGACCGCTTGCCCGAGGCCTTCAAGATGCTGGCCCGGGTGTCCAAGATCATGGAGCAGCTGGTCCATGCCTGGGATGTGCTGGCCACCATGACGCCGCCCGAGTACACGGCCATCCGCCCCTACCTGTCCAACAGCAGCGGTTTCCAGAGTGCGCAGTACCGGCGCATCGAGTTCATGCTGGGCAACAAAAACGCAGCCATGCTCAAGCCGCACGCCCACCGGCCCGATCTGCTGGCCGAGGTGGAGGCGGCTTGGCGCGCGCCTTCGCTGTACGACGAGGCGATCCGCCTGATGCAGCGCCGCGGCATCACCGTGCCGGCCGAAGCACTGGAGCGCGACTGGACCCAACCCTATGCCGCCAGCGAAGGCGTCAAGGCCGCCTGGCTGGAGGTCTACCGCCAGCCCGAACGGCACTGGGACCTGTACCAGATGGGCGAGGAACTGGTCGACCTGGAAGACGCCTTCCGGCTCTGGCGCTTCCGCCATGTCACCACGGTCGAACGGGTGATCGGCTTCAAGCGCGGCACCGGCGGCACCTCGGGCGTGTCCTACCTGCGCAAGATGCTGGACACGGTGCTGTTCCCCGAGCTCTGGGCCCTGCGCACGGAACTGTGAGGCAGAACGGGCGGCAAAGCGTGGCCAAGTCGGCTTCTCCGCCCTTTCCATGACTTTCACCCCCCGGGCTTTGCTATACAGTCGCCGAGGTCGGCAGCCCGTGGGAGCACCGGGCCCTGATCGGCCCCATCAGAAGTGCCGGGATGCATGCCGCACACTGGGGTTTTAGTCATGCGCAGTTCGACCCGTATTCCAGGCCTTGCGGCAGTCTTGGCTGGCCTGGGCTGTTTCGCATTCCTGAGCATCAAGCCAGTGCCGGCCCAGGCCGGTGAGGTCATGGCACGCGTGCAGCGCAGCCAGCTGCTGCGCGTGTGCATCTGGCCCGCCTATTACGGCGTCACCTTCCGCAGCCCGCGCACGCAGGAGCTGATCGGCATCGACATCGACCTCTCGGCCGCCCTGGCCCAAGACCTGGGCGTCAAGCTGGAGCATGTCGAATCGTCCTTCGCCAGCTTGATCGAGGACCTGCGCAGCGATCGCTGCGATGTCGCCATGTTCGCCATTGGCATGACGGCCGAGCGGCGCCAGCAGCTGAGCTTCAGCAAGCCCTATTTGCAGAGCGATGTCTATGGCATCACCACCCGGTCCAGCCGGAGCATCCGCAGCTGGGCCGACATCGACAAGCCCGGTGTCAAAGTGGCCGTGCAGGCTGGCACCTTCATGGAGCCCATCGTCAGCGCCTGGCTCAAACAGGCGCAGACCGTGGTGATCCGCCCCCCGCAGACGCGTGAACAAGAGCTCGAAGCGGGCCGGGTCGATATCTTCATGACCGACTACCCCTACAGCCGCCGCCTGCTGGACAAGGCCGACTGGGCGCGCCTGGTGTCGCCACCCACGCCTTTTTCGGTCATGCCCTATGCCTACGCCACCAAGCCCGGTGACGAGGAATGGCTGCAGCGTCTGAACGGTTTTGTCAGCGCCATCCAAGGCGACGGGCGCTTGGCCGTGGCTGCCCGCAAGCATGGGCTCAGCGACATCGTGCTGAAACGCTGAAGCCTGCAGCGCGCCCAGCTTGGCCTTCATGAGCAGCCACCGAGCACAGCAACTTCCCGCCTGGGTGAACGGCCGAGTGGCCATCTGGGGCTGCAGCTTGCTGAGCCTGGCCCTGGTCCTGCTTGGCGCGGGCTTTCTCTGGCTGGTCAACAGCCAGGAGCGACAGGCCGAAACTGAACACTGCACCTTCTACGCCCACACCCTGGAAGTCCAGAGCAACCAGGCCCTGGGCAGCTCCGAGCTGGCCTTGTTGGGCGTGGCGCGCAGCCTGGAGAGCTTGGAAACGAGCCCGGGGAACAGCCGGGCCATCGACCGCCTGCTCAGCCAGAGCCTGAACAACCTGCCTTTTGTGCGCAGCTTTTCCCTGCTCGATGAACGTGGTCGGGTGCTGGCCAGCAGCAACCCGGACAACCAAGGCCGCGTGGTGGAGCTGGCCCGGCTATTGCCCGGCGGCGGCGGCCCTGGCCTGGGTGGCTTGATCGCCGGGCGCGACCTGTATGAAGTGCAGGAGGCGGTGCCGGCCTCGGGCGCATCCCTGCTGGCCTTCAACATGCCCCTGAAGCAGAGCCAAGGGGCCCAGCATTTGATCGCGGTGCTCAACCCCGACTACTTTGCCAACCTGTTCGAGCGGCAGCTCGGGCAAAGCAAGCACCGGGTGGGCTTGTTCAATCTTCAGGGCCAGCTGATCGCTGCCAACCAGGCCCTCCATCTGGCGCCAGGTAGCCTGCTGCCCTCCCATGAGGTATTCAAGAATCTGGTGCAGAACCGGGAGTTCGGCAGCTACAGCACGGCCGATGGCCTGGACGGCGAGCCGGCTCTGGGCAGCTACCGCCTCACGCGCAACTACCCCTGGGTTCTGATCGTCGAGCGCTCGCAAAGTCTGCTGGCCCAGCATTTCGCCCAGCGAGCTCAGGTGGTTGGCCTGAGCGTGCTGGCCGGTCTGGCGCTGATGGCCCTGCTGGGCGCCATGGCCTGGCGAGCCTTGGCCGCCTACGACCTGGCACGCCAGGATCTGCAGGCTGCGCATGCCGATCTGGCGCGCAAGGAAGGCGAGCAAAGACTCTTGATCAGCAGCGTGCAGGAGTTGATGTTCCGCACCGACGCCGAGGGCCGGCTGCAGTTCATCAACCATGCCGATTTCCTGGGCAAGCAGGGCGCGAAGCTGGGCACCCAGTTCGAAGCGCTGATCGACCCGCGCGACCAGGCGCGCGCGCGCAGCCTCTTTCACGCTGGCAATGCCTTGCTGAATCTGCCGATCGCCTTGCGCCTGCAAGGCCAGCAAGGGCGCCAACGGGTGTTGGAGGTCAGCGTCACGGCGGTGCGCCAGGACAACGGCCAGATTGGCGGCTTCGTCGGCTTTGCCATCGACGTGACCGAACGCGAGGATGCGCGCCAGCGCCTGCAGGCCCAGCTCGATTTCACGGCCCGGCTGATCGACGTCTGCCCGATTCCCATCTTCGCCAAGGACCTGGGCCTGCGCTTTGTCATGGTCAACCAGGCCTGGAGCGAGATGGCCGGGGTCGACAAGGATTTGGCCTTGGGGCGCCGCCTGAGCGAGCTGCGCCCGGTCACGCTGGCCCGCCAGGCCGAGGAACAGGATGCGCGCCTGCTGCGCAGCGGTGGCAGCGAGCAGCTGGAGTTTCAGGAGGACGGGCGCGATCTGCTGACCCACCGCACCGTCTTCACCGACGCCCAGGGCCGCACCGCCGGCGTGCTGGGCAGCGCCATCGACATCAGCCGCTTTGTCGAGGCCGAACGCCAAACCCGCGAAGCACGCGATGCCGCCGAGCGCGCCAACAACGTCAAGAGCGAGTTCGTCACCCATATGAGCCACGAGCTGCGCACGCCACTGCAAAGCATCATCGGTTTCTCGGAGCTGGGGGTGGGCCGCAGCGGTGAGACGCCGCGCCTGCAGGACATGTTTGCGCGCATCCATGCCGCCAGCCAGCGCATGCTCGAGCTGGTGGACAAGCTGCTCGACCTGTCCCAGCTGGAAAGCACCGCCGGCCAGCTCAAGCTGGGCGTGCAGGACCTGAGCCCCTTGCTGATCGCCCTGGCACGCGAACTTCAAACCCAGGCCGAGCAGGCCGGCGTGCAGCTGAACCTGCAGTTGCCGCCCCATGAGCTGCGCGCCGCGGTAGAACCCGCACGCCTGCAGCAGGCCTTGCGCAATGTGCTGGACAACGCCTTGCGCTTCAGCCCCAAGGGATCGAGCGTCGAGATGAGCGCCAGCCAAGACGCCGCCGGCCTCTGCTTGAGCGTGCGCGACCACGGCCCCGGGATTGCGCCGGCCGAGCTGGACCTGGTGTTTGCACCCTTTGTGCAGGGGCGCGACCACAAGCCCAGCGTTGGCAATATCGGCCTCGGTCTGGCAATCTCGCGCCGCATCATGGCCGCGCATGGCGGCACCATCAGTGCCCACAACCATGCCCAAGGCGGCTGCTTGTTCGAACTCCGGCTGCCGCCCGCCTGAAACCGGCCGCGCTGTCTGAGGCCCCACCCGATCGGGCCGGGCCACCTACAATTCCGCCCACTTCCGGCACACACCCGCGCCGCTCGACAGCTTCGGAGACCAGACCATGGACGCCCGCACTTCCACCCTGACCCTGCGCATTGAAAAGATGCGCGATGCCCTGCAGCGCAACAATGTGCACGCCGTGTTGGTGCCATCGGCCGACCCACATCTGTCCGAGTACCTGCCCGAGCGCTGGCAGGCACGGCAGTGGCTGTCGGGCTTCACCGGCTCGGTCGGCACCTTGGTGGTGACACGCGAGCGCGCCGCCATCTTTGCCGACAGCCGCTACTGGACCCAGGCCGAGGCCGAGCTGGCCGGCACCGGCATTGAGCTGGTCAAGGTCATGAGCGGCGCTGCCACCGACTACATCGCCTGGATCGCCAGCCAGTTGCAAGCCGGCCAGACCCTGGCTGTGGACGGCCAGGTGCTGGGCCTGGCCCTGGCCCGCCTGCTGAGCACGGCCATGGCCGAGGCCCGGATCAACCTGCGCACCGACATCGACCTGATCGATGAAGTCTGGGCCGAGCGCCCGGGCCTGCCCGACAGCGCCGTCTGGGAACACGCCGCCCCGCAAGCCACCGTCAGCCGCGCCGACAAGCTGGCCGCCATCCGCGCCGCCGTGGCCACCCAAGGCTGCAGCCACCACTTCATCAGCAGCGTCGACGATGTCGCCTGGCTGCTGAACCTGCGCGGCGCCGATGTCGACTACAACCCGGTCTTCATGGCCCATGTGCTGCTGGACGCGCAAGCGGCCACCCTGTTCGTGGCCGAAGGCAAGATCGACGCCGCCCTGCAGGCCCGCCTGGCCGCCGACGGCGTGAGCCTGCGCCCCTACGCTGAAGCCGCCACCGCCCTGGCCGCCCTGCCGGCCGAGGCGCGCGTGCTGATGGACCCCAAGCGCGTCACCTTCGGCCTGCGCCAGGCCGTGCCGGCCAGCGCCAGCGTGCGCGAAGCCATCAACCCCAGCACCCTGGCCAAGAGCCGCAAGACCGCCGCCGAAGCGGCCTTTGTGCGCGAAGCCATGGAGCAGGACGGCGCCGCCATGTGCGAGTTCTACGCCTGGCTGGAAGGTGCCCTGGGCCAGCAGCGCATCACCGAGCTGACCATCGACGAAGAGCTGACGGCCGCGCGCGCCCGCCGCCCTGGCTTCAAGGGCCTGAGCTTCCCCACCATCGCCGGCTTCAATGCCAACGGCGCCATGCCGCACTACCGCGCCACGCCCGCCTCGCACAGCGTGATCGAAGGCAACGGCCTGCTGCTGATCGACTCGGGCGGCCAGTACCTGGGCGGCACCACCGACATCACCCGCGTCTGGGGCATCGGCGAGGTCAGCGCCGCGCAAAAGCGCGACTACACCTTGGTGCTCAAGGGCACGATCAACCTCTCGCGCGCCTGCTTCCCGCGCGGCACGCTCAGCCCCATGCTGGACGCGCTGGCACGCAGCCCGCTGTGGGAACACGGCCTGGACTACAGCCACGGCACTGGCCACGGCGTCGGCTACTTCATGAACGTCCATGAGGGCCCGCAAAGCATCTCCAAGGCCGTGCCCGACGCGACCATGGCCATGGAGCACGGCATGATCACCTCGATCGAACCGGGCCTCTACCGCCCGGGCCAATGGGGCGTGCGCATCGAGAACCTGGTGCTCAACACCGGTCTGGACACGCCTGAGCGCGGTAAGTTCGGCGAGATGCTGCGCTTCGAGACCCTGACCCTGTGCCCGATCGAAACCCGCTGCATCGACCTGAGCCTGATGCGCGCGGACGAGATCGCCTGGCTGAACCAGTACCACGCCGAAGTTCGCCGCCGCCTGGCGCCGCTGCTCAGCGGCGCGGGCCTGGCCTGGCTGATGGCGCGCACGGAAGCGATCTGATCGCACCCGCAGTGCACCTCTCAGCAAAGCGGCTTCGGCCGCTTTTTCCATGCCCAAAATGCCGCGGCAAGCACGGCGGCGATGTCGCGAACGGCTACATCTGCCGGAACAGGTGCAGGTAGCTGCGGCTGACCGGCAGCACCTCGGGCCGCTCCTTCAGGTGCACATCGGCGGTCTCGTTGGGCCCGCGGGTGACATGGCTGATGGCATGCAGATTGACCACCACCGAGCGGTGGACCTGGGCAAAACGTTGCGGGTCGATCTGTTCCATCAGCTCCCGGATCGGCGTGCGGATCAAGGCCTCACCTTCGGGCCAGACCACCAGGGTGTACTTCTCGTCCGAGCGCAAATAGATGATCTCGTCGACCGGGATCAGCTTCAAACTGGCGCCGACCGAAGCGCGTATCCATTGCAAAAACGGCCCGGCCGGCGAGGTGGTCGGCGAGGTGCTTGCCACCGCGTCTGAGGGCATGGCCGCGCTCGCCGTCGGCGCGCGGTGGAGCCGCTCCAGCAGCTGGGCGAGCACAGCATCCAGCGCCGCCGCGGACTGCTCCGCTGCCTGCGGCTGTTGCAGCTGCTGCGGCTGCGGCTGTTTTTCGGCGAAACGCTGCTTGAGCCGGGCCACGGTGTCGGCCAGGCGAGCCTCTTCGACCGGCTTGACCAGATAGTCCAAAGCCCCTTGCTCGAAAGCCTGGACAGCGTACTGCTCATAGGCGGTGACGAACACGATGTGGGCGCGCCGAGCCAGCTGGCGCGCTGCTTCCACGCCATTGATGCCCGGCATATGGACATCGAGAAAGACAATGTCGGGCCGCAGCTGCTCGAATTTCTCGACCGCCTCGCGGCCATTGCGTGCCTGGCCCAGCACCTGCAGCTCAGGCCAGGCCTGCGCCAGCGCGCGCACCAGGCTGTCGCGCAGCAGCGGCTCGTCGTCGGCGACCAAGGCCGTGGGTGCAGCCTTCACGGCATCATGAGTATTCGAAAGTAGGCTGTGAGTCATGGCTGGAACTCGATCTCGGCACGGAAGCCGTGCGGCGAATTTTCACTCAGGGTCAGCTGGGCGCCGGCCGGGTAGAAGACCTTGAGGCGCTCGCGCAGATTGCGCAAACCGGTACCGCTGCCGCCACCCTGCTGCAGACCGATGCCGCTGTCGCTGACCCAGAGGCGCACCGCCCCCGAATCTCCCTCGCGCGCAGCGCCGAGTTCGATGTGGCCCCCCTCTTCGCTGGGGTCAATGCCATGGCGCACCGCGTTCTCTACCAAGGTCAGCAAGGCCATGGGCGGGAAGCGCAAGGCCTCCATGGTCTGAGGGAGCTGGATCTCGAAACTGAGCCGGTCGGGCATGCGCAGATGCATCAGCTCGAGATAGGCGCGCACGAGGGTCAGCTCGTCGCCCAGCGTGGCCGCTTCGTTCTGCAGGCGCGGCATGGCAGCGCGCAGGTAAGCGATCAGGCTGCGCAGCACCGGCGCCGCCTGCGGGCTGCCGGTCTCGACCAAGGCACGCACATTGGCCAGGGTGTTGAACAGGAAATGCGGCTCCACCTGGGCCTGCAGCAGACGCAGGCGCACATCGAGGGCCTGACGCTCGAGTTCGCTGCGCTCCAGCTCAAAACGCAAGGCCTGGCTACGTGCCTCGGCGTCGCGCTGCCGGTAGAGCGCCCCCATGGCGAGCAAAGGTGCCACCAGCAAGCCGGAGCCAGCGATCCAGAGGAAGCCAAAGATGCGGTTCTCGCTGTTCAGCAAGCGCTGCAGATCACCACCGACCGCCACCAGATACACCACCAAGGTGGCGGTGGGCACCATCAGCACCACGGCCAGCACCTGCATCAGCCAACGCCCCAACCACTTGGGCAAGCGGCGGGGCCAATGGCCCGCTGCAGCAAAAGCCAACAGGCCCAGCAGACCCACGAAAAGCGTGCGGCCCAGCAGCACCGGGAAGCTGGTGGCGAAGATCGGCGACAAGAGCAAGGCCGCAAAGCCGGCCAGACCCAAGGTCGACAAGACCCGGCTGGGGTTCAGATAGGCCAGAAAGGCCTGCCAGGCTTCGCCCTGGCTGAGCACGGCCGACTCGGCCGGAGGGTGCAGGCCAGCGATCGGGCTGGCGGTGCCAGTCGGCGAGCGGCTCAGCGGAGAGGGAACTTTCAACATCTGGCCAGCGTAGCCGCACCGCGCCCGGCGACCAAGGCTTTGCCAGCGTCGAGGCGACGAACAGCGGTTTATCGACCTTGGGCGACTGCCGCCCGCCCCAGGGAACGGCGCTTTTCAGCCACAGGCCACAGCGCCGGCCCGCGCCTCAGGCCAGGGCGCCGACCCGGCACATCACAAAGTCGCGGCCGGCATTGATGGCAAAGCGCAGGGCCTCGGCCGGCGAAGACCAGCCAAAACCTCCCGCCAGGCTCTCATCCCGAAAGGCCTCCTGCCGCGCCTGCTGGCCGCGCACCCGCACCACCACCACGGCGGCCACATAGCCATAGCTGTTCAGGCGGTTCATGGCCCCGGCGTAGATGCGGTAGTCACCGGTGTCGACTTCTTCGAAATGCATGATGAGCTCCTGTGCGCCGCGGAACATCCCGCTTGCGGTGCACTGTGCGCGCCGGCGCTCCATTTCGCTCTAGCTCCAAAGAGGGCCCCCTTTGGAGGGGCTGGCGCTCAAGGCGTGGCTGGCTGCTGCAAGCCGCGCTGCACGGCCGGGCGGGCCAGAAAGCTGCGCAGCACCCGGTCGACCTCGGGAAAATCCGCAAAGCCGACCAGCTCGCCGGCGCCGTAGAAGTTCAGCAGATTGCTGACCCAGGGCAGCACCGCAATGTCAGCCACCGTGTAGTCATCGCCCATCAGCCAGCTGCGCCCCGCGAGGCGCTGATTCAGGACAGCCAGCAAGCGGCGCGACTCTGCCACATAGCGATCGCGCGGGCGCTTGTCTTCATAGTCCTTGCCGGCGAATTTGTGAAAGAAACCGAGCTGGCCAAACATGGGGCCGACGCCGCCCATCTGGAACATCAGCCACTGCAAAGTCTCATAACGGCGCGCCGCATCGGTGGGCAAAAGCTGCCCGGTCTTCTCGGCCAGATAGACCAGGATGGCGCCAGATTCCCACAGCGCCAGCGGCGCGCCACCCGGCCCCTGCGGGTCCAGGATGGCGGGGATCTTGTTGTTCGGGTTCAGGGACAGGAACTCGGGCGACAACTGGTCCTGGCTGTCGAAGCTGACGCGGTGCGCCTCGTAGGGCAGACCGAGCTCCTCCAGCGCGATGGAAACCTTGACGCCATTGGGCGTGGGCAGCGAGTAGAGCTGCAGGCGCTCAGGGTGGCGGGCCGGCCATTTGCGGGTGATGGCGAAGGAGCTCAGATCAGACATGGGCAAGCAAGGAATGGAGTTGAAATGAAACGCAGCGGCAGATCATCGCCGCCTGCCCATGACCTTGCCCTGACAAGCTCATCGATGCATCAACATCAAGCCAGCTTGGCCTTGAAAAAGTCCACCGTGCGCTGCCAGGCCAGCTTGGCCGCCTCGGCGTCGAAGCGCGGCGTGGTGTCGTTGTTGAAGCCATGCTGGGTGCCGGCATAGATGTAGGCCTCAAACGGCACACCGGCCGCCTTGAGCGCGGCTTCGTACTTGGGCCAGCCGGCGTTGATGCGCTCATCCTGGGCGGCGTAATGGATCTGCAGGGGCGCCTTGATCTTGGCCACTTCCTCGGCCGGCGGCTGGCCGCCATAGAAAGGCACGGCAGCGGCCAGATCGGGGAGCTGCGTGGCCAGGTAATTGGCGATGCCGCCGCCGAAGCAGAAACCGACGACGCCCACACGGCCATTGCCCTCAGGCAAGGCCTGTAGCGCGCGGGCCGCGGCCACGAAATCGGCCCGGGTCTTGCCGGCATCGAGCTTGCCGAAGAGCTCGCGCGCCTTGTCTTCATCGCCGGGATAGCCGCCCAGATTGAACAGGGCATCGGGTGCAAACGCCAGAAAGCCGTCCAGGGCCAGGCGGCGCGTGATGTCCTCGATGTGCGGGTTCAGGCCGCGGTTCTCATGCACGACCAACACCGACGGCAGGCGGCCCTTCGCGCCAGCGGGCCGGGCCAGATAGCCACGCACCCGGCCATTGCCTTGCGGCGAATCGATCTCCAGCCAGCGGCTGCTGATGCGCGCATCGTCGGGCTTGACCTGCTGTGCGACAGCAAAGCGCGGCGACAAAGCGGCCAGGGTGGCCGTGGCCGCAGCCGCGCTGCCCAAGGCGCGCTGGGCCTGGTCCAGAAAACCACGGCGGCTGAGGCCACCGTGCACATAGTGATCGAAGAGCTGGAGGATCTCGGGCGAGAAATCCTGGGCGGTCAAACGTGTCATGGGTCGCGGCTCCGTGGGTGCATTGAGGGGCGCTGGGCCGGTCTTGAGACCGGAGCGGTCAGCTCGGGCCATCAACCCGGCATTCAAACCGCTTGGCAGTCTCCTTGTCTACGAAGCTTTTCGCAAGACGATCTTCGCAATGGCAATGGCAAAGCTGCGACCATTGGCCACTCGGGGCACGCCGAAGGAGCGGTTTGCGTACACTGCCGCCCCTCCCCCATGCCCACCTGCTTTTGTTCCCCGGAGTCCCCTTCATGAAATCGCCCTTGCTGGCCTGTCTCTTGAGTGCCGCCCTGGGCTTGCTGGCCCCCGCCCAGGCCCAAACCCTGCGCTGGGCCAGCGCCGGCGACCCGCTGACCCTGGACCCCTACGCCCAGAACGAAACCCTGACCAACACCGTCAACGGCCAGATCTATGAGTTCCTGGTCACACGCGACCCGCAGCAGAACCTGGTGCCGCAGCTGGCCACGGAATGGAAGCAGATGGGGCCGCAGAGCTGGCGTTTGAAGTTGCGCCCGGGCGTGAAGTTCCACGACGGCCGGCCCTTCACGGCCGACGATGTGGTCTTCTCCATCCAGCGCGCCCAGCAGCCGAGCTCGCAGATCGCCATGTACGCCAACGCCGTCGGCGAGCCGCGTAAGGTGGACGAGCTGACCGTGGAGTTCAAGCTGCCCCAGGTGAACCCGGTCTTTCTGCAGCACCTGGCCACGATTTACATCATGAGCCGTGGCTGGGCCGAGGCCCACAAGGCCACGCGCACCCAGGATTTCTCGTCCAAAGAAGAGTCCTACGCCGCCTTCAACGCCAACGGCACGGGGCCTTTCATGCTGGTCAGCCGCGCGCCCGACAGCAAGACGGTGTTCAAGCGCAACCCCAGGTACTGGGGCCAGATCGAGGGCAATGTGCAGGAGGTGATCTACACCCCGATCAAGAGCGACGCCACCCGCACCGCCGCCCTGGTCTCGGGCGAGGTCGATTTCGTGCTCGACCCCTCGCCGCGTGATCTGGAAAACCTGTCGCGCACGCCCGGCGTCAAGATCATCAACGGCCCCGAGAACCGCATCATCTTCATCGGCCTGGACCAGGGCCGCGACGAGCTGCTCTACAGCAATGTCAAAGGCAAGAACCCATTCAAAGATGTACGTGTGCGGCGTGCGCTCTACCAGGCCATCGACATCGATCTGATCAAAACCAAGCTGATGAACGGCCAGTCGGCCCCGACCGGCGCCCTGGTGCCCTCGCCCCTGGGCAGCTTCAAGGACCCGGCGCTGGAGGCCCGCCTGCCCTACGACCTGGCGGCCGCCAAGAAGCTGCTGGCCGAGGCCGGCTATGCCAATGGCTTCGAGTTCACGCTCGACTGCCCCAACAACCGCTATGTCAACGACGAGCGCATCTGCATGACCCTGGCCTCGCAATGGGCCAAGCTCGGCATCAAGACCCGTGTGAACGCCCAACCCAAGGGCCTGATCTTCAGCAAGCTGGAGCAGCTGGACACCTCGGCCTATCTCTTCGGCTGGGGTGGCTCCATCACCGACCCCGAGAGCATCTTCACCTCACATTTCCGCAACCGTGGCGAGAAAGGTGTGGGCGAGTACAACCGCGGCAATTTCAAGGACGATGAGCTCGATGCCATCGTCGCCGCCTCCAGCAAGGAGCCCGATGAGGCCAAGCGCCAGCTGCTGATCAAACAGGCCTTCCGCCGCCAGGCCGAGCAGGTGCACTACATCCCCCTGCACCGCCAGTTCATCCCCTGGGCCGCACGCGCGAATGTCCAAGTCGTGCACCGGCCGGACAACTGGCTGGAATGGCGCTGGGTCACCGTGGGCTCCAAGTGAATCAGAGGAGCTTCACGCCCTCGGGCGGCCGACAGCAGCGCCCGAACTCCTGCAGCGGCGGCCGGCTTTCAATTCGGCTCGTTATTCGATTGGCAGATAAACAAATTAAAAAACTGTTGTTCCATGAATAAAGAGCGGCAGGCACAGTGCGGGTCCGACCTCATATCCGGGCATGCCCTGCCCCGCCGCACATCATGGACAAGACCTCCCGCCGCACCGTTGCCCTGGCCGCCACCGCCCTGCTGGCCTGGAGCCTGATGCCCGCCGCTGCGCAAGCCCAAGGCGCAGCCGATGCCTTGCTGAACGTGTCCTACGACGTGAGCCGCGAGCTCTACAAAGAGATCAACCCGGCCTTCATCAAGCAGTACCAGGCCAAGACCGGCAAGACGCTGGCGATCAACCAATCGCACGGCGGCTCCAGCAAGCAGATCGGTGCCGTCATCGGCGGCCTGGAAGCCGATGTAGTGACCATGAATCAGGCCACCGACGTCGATGTGCTGGCCGAAAAAGGATTCACCCCGGCCGATTGGCGCAGCCGCTTTCCCAACGGCGCCGCCCCCTACAGCTCCACCATCCTGTTCCTGGTTCGCAAAGGCAACCCCAAGGGCATCAAGGACTGGAACGACCTGACCCGTGCCGGTGTGCAGGTCATCATCCCCAACCCCAAGGTCACCGGCAACGGCCGCTACAGCTACCTGGCGGCCTGGGGCAGCGTGCTGGCCAAGGGCGGCTCTGAAGCGCAGGCCAAGGATCTGGTGAGCAAGATCTTCGCCAATGTGCCGGTGCTGGACGGCGGTGGCCGCGGTGCCACCACCACCTTCACCCAGCGCGGCATCGGCGATGTGCTGCTGACCTTCGAGTCGGAAGCCGAGCTGATCGAAAACGAATTCGGCAAGGGCCTGTTCGAGGTGGTCAACCCCAGCGTTTCCATTGAAGCCGACGCGCCCGTGGCCATCAACGACAAGGTCGCCGCCAAGAAGGGCACAGCCGCCGCAGCCAAGGCCTACCTGGACTTCCTTTACACGCCCGAGGCCCAGTCCATCATGGCCCGCCACAACTTCCGCCCGCGTGATGCGGCCGTGTTCAAGCGCGAAGAAAAGCGCTTCGCACCGATCAAGCTGTTCAGCGTCGACCAATTGCTGGGAGGCTGGGCCAAGGTTAGCAAGACCCACTTTGCCGACGGTGGCCAGTACGACCAGATCGTCGCCGCCATCAAGCGCTGAACCTCAGGGCTGGAATCGCTTCTCATGAGTTCTCACGCAATCGCCGGCGGCGCCGGTCCGGCCGGGCTGCCTTCGCTGGACCCGGGCCAGCGCCGGGCCAAGCGCCGCGTGCTGCCCGGCTTCGGCTTGACCCTGGGCTTCACGCTCTTCTACCTCGGCCTGATCATCCTGATCCCGCTCTCGGCGGTGTTCATCAAGTCGGCAGGCCATGGCGCCGAGGCCTTCTGGGCAGCAGCCAGTGCGCCGCGGGTGGTGGCTTCCTACAAGCTCAGCTTCGGCCTGTCGCTGCTCGCAGCCGCCATCAATCTGGTCTTCGGCCTGATCCTGGCCTGGAGCCTGGTGCGCTATGAGTTCCCGGGCAAGAAGCTGGTGGACGCGCTGATCGACCTGCCCTTCGCCTTACCCACGGCCGTGGCCGGCATCGCGCTGACCGCGCTGTACGCCGGCAATGGCTGGCTCGGCTCGCTGCTGGCGCCTTACGGCATCAAGGTGGCCTTCACGCCGCTGGGCATTCTGGTGGCCCTGATCTTCATCGGCCTGCCCTTCATCGTGCGCACGGTGCAGCCGGTGCTGGAGGACATGGAGACCGAGCTCGAAGAAGCCGCCGCCTCGCTGGGCGCGCACCGCTGGCAGACCTTCCGCCTGGTCGTGCTGCCGACGCTGACGCCGGCCCTGCTGACCGGCTTTGCCCTGGCCTTCGCGCGCGCCGTGGGCGAATACGGCTCGGTGATCTTCATCGCCGGCAATCTGCCCATGGTCAGCGAAATCACGCCGCTGATGATCATCTCCAAGCTGGAGCAATACGACTATGTCGGCGCCACGGCAATTGCCGCGGTGATGCTGATGTTCAGCTTCGTGCTGCTGCTGGCCATCAACGGCCTGCAAGCCTGGAGCTCGCGCCGCAACGGACAGGAAGGACGCAAATAATGGCCGGCATCGTTTCCGCCTTGGGCGTGCCGCAAAAGAGCAGCGGCGGCCGCTACCAGAGCAACCCCGCCACCCGCGAAGCGCCCTGGGTACGTTGGACCCTGCTCACCCTGGGACTGAGCTTCTTTTTCCTCTTCCTGCTGCTTGCCCCTGGTGGCTGTTTTCCACGAGGCCTTGCGCAGAGGCTGGGATGTCTACATCGCCGCCTTGGTCGAAGCCGATGCGGTCTCGGCCATCAAGCTGACCCTGATCGCGGCCTTCATCTCGGTGCCCTTGAATTTGGTCTTTGGCGTCAGCGCCGCCTGGGCCGTGGCCAAGCATGACTTCCGCGGCAAGCAGCTCCTGATCACCTTCATCGACCTGCCCTTCTCGGTTTCGCCGGTGGTGGCAGGCCTGGTCTATGTGCTGCTGTTCGGCGCGCAAGGCTGGTTCGGGCCCTGGCTGCAGGCGAACGATGTGAAGATCATCTTCGCCGTGCCCGGCATCGTGCTGGCCACCATCTTCGTGACCTTCCCCTTCGTGGCGCGCGAGCTGATCCCGCTGATGCAGGCGCAGGGCCGCGACGAGGAAGAAGCCGCCACAGTGCTCGGCGCCAGCGGCTGGCAGACCTTCTGGCGCGTCACCCTGCCCAATGTGAAGTGGGGCCTGCTCTACGGCGTGATTCTTTGCAATGCGCGCGCAATGGGCGAGTTCGGCGCCGTCTCGGTGGTGTCCGGCCATATCCGCGGCTACACCAACACCCTGCCTCTGCACGTGGAAATTCTCTACAACGAGTACCAGTTCGCGGCCGCCTTTGCCGTCGCCTCACTGCTGGCCCTGCTGGCCCTGGTGACCCTGGTTCTCAAGCAATTCGTCGAGTGGCGCGCCCACCGATCCCTGAAGGAAGCATCGACATGAGCATCCAAGTCCGCAACATCCACAAGTCCTTCGGCGCCTTCACCGCGCTGGGCGACGTCAGCCTCGATTTCCCCACCGGCGAGCTGGTGGCCCTGCTGGGCCCCTCGGGCTGCGGCAAGACCACGCTCTTGCGCATCATTGCCGGCCTGGAGACGGCCGACCGGGGTCAGGTCTTGCTGGACGGCGAAGACGCCTCCGACACCCATGTGCGCGAGCGCCAGGTCGGCTTTGTGTTCCAGCACTACGCCCTGTTCCGACATATGACGGTGTTCGAGAACGTGGCCTTCGGTCTGCGCGTCAAGCCGCGCAAGGAGCGGCCCAGCGAGGCGGTGATCAAGAAGAAGGTCCACGAGCTGCTGAGCCTGGTTCAGCTGGACTGGCTGGCCGACCGATTCCCGCCCCAGCTCAGCGGCGGCCAGCGCCAGCGCATCGCCCTGGCCCGCGCCCTGGCGGTGGAGCCACGCGTGCTGCTGCTGGACGAGCCCTTCGGCGCGCTCGACGCCAAGGTGCGCAAGGAACTGCGCCGCTGGCTGCGCCGCCTGCACGACGAACTGCACATCACCAGCGTCTTCGTCACCCACGACCAGGAAGAAGCCCTGGAAGTGGCCGACCGGGTGGTGCTGATGGACCACGGCCGGGTCGAGCAAATCGGCACGCCGCAAGAGGTCTACGAGAAGCCGGCGACGCCCTTCGTCTATGGCTTCCTCGGCGCGGTCAACCGCTTCGAGGGCCATGCCGAAAACGGCGTGGTCCACATCGGCGAACACCAGCTGCAACACGGCGCCACCTTCAACACCACCGGTCCGGTGCAGGCCTATGCCCGCCCGCATGAGCTGCAGATCCTGACTGCGGCGGATGCGCAAGGCCTGTCGGCCACGGTGGAGCGCGTGCTGAGCTTTGGCGCCAGCGCTCGCGTCGAGCTGCTCGGCCCCAAGGGCCAGCACCTGGAGGCCGAGCTGAGCCGTGAACGCGCCGAGGCCCTGAGCCTGTACAGCGGCCAGCGCGTGCATCTGGCGGCCAGCCGCTTGAGCTTGTTTGAAGCGGGCCAGAACTCCGAAACCCCGCGCGCGGCCAGCACCACCCGGGCTGCCTGAGGCATGAACTTCCAGCAACTGCGCTCCATCCGCGAGGCCCAGCGCCGCGGCTTCAACCTGACCGAGGTCGCCCATGCCCTGCACACCTCGCAGCCGGGCGTGAGCCGGCAGATCCGCGAGTTGGAGGACGAGCTGGGCATCGAGATCTTCATGCGCGCGGGCAAGCGCCTGACCGGCCTGACCGAACCGGGCCGCCATGTGCTGCCCATCATCGAACGCATGCTGCACGAGGCCGACAACCTTCGCCGCGCCGGTGATGACTTTGCCCGCACCGGAGTGGGCACCTTGCGCATAGCCGCCACCCACAGCCAGGCGCGCTATGCCCTGCCGCCGGTGGTGCGCGACTTCCGCGCCGCCCATCCCGATGTCGCCCTGCATCTGCACCAGGGCTCACCTCAGCAGGTGGCACGCCTGCTGTTGGACGGCGAGGCCGACATCGGCATCGCCACCGAGGCCCTGGCCCAATATGACGAGCTGATCGCCCTGCCCTGCTACCGCTGGACCCACTCGGTGGTCGTTCCGCCCGACCATGCGCTGGCGAAAGAAGCGGCCGAGGGTCAGGTCTTGACCCTGGAGCGCCTGTCCAAGTTCCCCATCATCACCTACGAGCTCGGCTACACCGGCCGGTCCCACATCGACGACGCGTTCCGCGCCGCTGGCTTGGACCTCAATGTCGTGCTGGCCGCCATGGACGCCGACGTGATCAAGACCTATGTGGAGCTGGGCCTGGGTGTGGGCATCGTCGCTTCGATCGCTTACGACGACGAGCGCGACCTGCATCTCTCGGCCATCGACGCGCGTCATCTGTTTGCCGACAACATGACTCGTCTGGCGGTGCGCCGTGGCGCCTATCTGCGGGACTATGTCTACGCTTTCATGTCCACCTTCGCCGCACCCTTGACGCGCGAGGCCGTGGAAGCAGCCGCACAGGAATCAGCATCCCCGGCCAGCCTCTGAGCGGCACAGAACGAAGCCTGTAACTTTCGTTCAATCGTGCAAAAAACGGCAATAGAAAGCCGGAATCCTTCGAAGCCAGGACCACGAATTGGTCCTATAGTGGCATTCATCGTGACTGAAGGCCGCTCGCTGCTGAAAAGCAAGCCACACCGCGCTTCAGTTCCACTTTGTCTCCTCGATCGGATGCCCGATCGATTGGTTTGCCGCCTCCGGGCGACTGAACCGGCCCCTGCAGGCTTGTGAGTCTGCCGGGGCATTTTTTTGCCCGCACCGCGTACTGGAGCTCAGGGCAGAACTCGCAGCAGGCGCACCGGCAAGCGGCTGCGTTTGGGCACTTCGCCCCGGGCTTCGCCGTTGTCCAGATCGACCGCCCAGCCATGCAGAAAAGCGATGCTGTTGGCGTTGTCTGGCCGCCTGCCCTGGGCGATATTGCCGTAGTTGTAAGGGTTGACCGCTGCGGTATCGACCTGTGAGGTGACCGACCAGTGCAGCCCTGCCGGCGCTGCAGGAAAGAAGCGCGGGTCCAGGCCCGCAGGTGCGCCATCCTTGCCGCCGGCAGTCCGGTGCGCGGCCTGAGCCAGACGTCGCATCTCGGGCACGCGCGGCAAGCGCCACACACCGTCCGAGCCGGCAGATTTGTCGGCTGCCAGGGCTGCATTGCGCGCCCGCACCAAGGAGATGGCTTCGTCGCGCGTCATCAACATCGGCGTGCCGCGACAGGTCTTGCCATCCCACTGCATGCCCTCGACGCAGCGCGGCCAGCGCAGCAGGCCCTCGCCTTCCAGCACCCAAGCGCCGTCAGCCGAAATCTGCAGTGAACTCGTACTGGCCAGAGCATTGTTCGCGAAGCCAGCGAGGCCGAACAGAATGGCCAGCAAAAGACGCCTTGCCAACGAATTGCGTGGCCACATGAAAGACTCCTTTGCGTTCATCACAGCGCAAGCATCGACGGCGCTGACCCATGGACTCATTGTGAGGGCGGCCTCAGGAGATTTTGGTCATCTTCACGCCGGGCGTCACAGATGCGCGGGCACGCCGGACAATCAGAGCTGGGAGCATCGGTCAAGCCAGCTCACCTCCCCCATCGGAGGGCACCCTTTGCGGGGGTGTGAAGCAGGCCACCTTCGGAGGACAGTTGCATCCATCGACAGGAGAGCCCACATGCAGTTCCAGAACCGTTCCAGCAGCCACGCCTCGTTTCTCAGTTCGGTCCTGCCGCAGGTCCACGCTGCCGCCACGCCGCAACACGCCGTGCGCCGCCGCATCAAGGCCCGCAGCATGCGCGAATCCCAGCACGGCAACATCGCCCCAATGGCACCCGCCCTGCCTACGGCCACTCCGCAAACGCTAGAGCTCGAAGACTGCGACTGGGAAACCTGGCTCGATGCCGGCGGCGACCTGCTGATGGGTGTGCCGGACTGAATCGACGGCGCCCCTCTGCCGCTACTCCAGCGCCGATCATGAATCGGCACGCACCAAACAAAAAACGGGCCACTTGGGCCCGTTTTCGCTGCGCCTGCTGAGGCAGGCTTTTTGGAGGAGAGGGGGGGATTCCCGCGATCTTTCCGAAAGTCCTTATGAATCAAGTGCTTGATTGCGTCGTGCAAGTGTCAAGGTACACAGTCGGGCCACACCACTGTTGCCATTGTGCCATGCAGGCCGCTCGATGGAATGCCAAAAAATCAGTGGCGCATGGCGGTGCGTCATTTTGCCTCGGCCTGCTAGACGGCGCGGCATTCTGAGCGGCCCCCAATTGAAGGGTTAGGACTCGTTTTCATCTACGGTAGGAGCATCTGGCATTTTCGGCACCGAACTCCTTGTTCCCTGGTCACGGCTAGACAGCATTTCAGCCAGCCGATCTAAATCCTCCTCAGACAGACCTGCGAGTGTAGGTCGCCCGTTGTGGGCTAAAGAATTGTCATGGTCTCCAAGGCTCTGAGATTGGTGTGAAGGTGGTTTGGCCGATGGGGCTGACGCAGGTCCAGTTAGCAACTTTGGCTCGGGTGCCATGAGCGCACGTGGGCTATAGGTCGCGTGAGAGGCCAAGTCTTCTGTTACGACTCCCGTTGCAACGAACTTCTTCGTGCCATCAATCAGCTCATTTCTGATGATCTGGGCTTCTTCTCGGCCCAGGCGTCCCGATTGCTCAAGCGTATTAACTTGCTCGAGGATAGGGAGTGCTGCAGCGATGAGTTCGAGCCGCTTGCCAATCTTCTGCTCTCTGTGGAACACAACTAGACCCCAGATTGAGACAACTAGTTCACGAAACTGCTTCATCAGTTCCGCAGCACCAAATAGGTCGAACGACTTATCACTGCCGGAATCAATCGCGCCAATCGCCAGCGGGGTACTGTAGTCACTGTTGATTCGTTGCAGGGCTGAATACATCTCTTGACAGGCAGAAAGACCATCGATCACCCGCTGGACCGTTGAGAATTGGCCAGCGTCTTCGACGAGCGAGATTCGAACCGAGACGACGTTCGCCTCACCGGGATGCTCGGAGTCAGTCAAACTGGAGAAACTTGACGGCACAGAGTCTTGATGAAGAAGGGCCAATAGCCGTGGTAACTCAGATTGCATCGTCGTAATGCTTCGAACCAGTCTCATCTTCCCTGGTGAGGCATCGGTAATCAACGCTAGCCAGTTTTGGGTATCTTCAAGAAGCTCCATATTGAAAGTGTCCGCGACTGTCCGTGCGACTGGAGAAAAGGACTGAGCGGCTATGGAGTAGTCACGAAATGCCTTCAGGGCTGCACCTAAGTCGCGTGTTTTATCAGTGCGTTCAATTTTTAATGCTTCCATAATCGATGACTTCTTGATTGCACCAAGAACTTCATTGACGCCCGCGGCTAGGTCTTTTCTGAGCACGATTTCTCCTCACTTGCAGCGAAAAGTCTCAAATGTAGTCGGCCACGAAGGCATTAGCCTCTCCCTCCAAAGAGTGGAGATCGGAATTGACAGGCCATACGACCAGCGTCAGGCATTCATTGTGGGCAATGCGAGTCAATGCCATCTCGTTAAGACAATTGGCCAATCGGCAGGGTTCAGTAGTTGTTCCTTTTGACACCAGCCAGAACTACATGACTTAGTGGGCTCAGAAGTTACTTGCGTGCACTTGTGGTCTTGGGTCAAAATGATTGCATATCTTTTGACACCGATAGAACCTCATGCCCCGCATCGCTTACTACCGAGTCTCAACCCGTGACCAGACGATCGAATCCCAACGAACTGCCATCAGTGGCGGTCAGGAGTTCGACAAGGAATTCAAGGACGAAGGGGTCAGTGGTGCGGTCCTAGCTGCTGCTCGTCCTGGCTTCAAGGACTTGCTGGCCTACGTTCGGGAGGGCGACACCTTGTACGTATACGCGGTTGACCGGTTAGGCCGCGATGCCCTGGATGTCCAAGGAACTGTCCGAGGTCTCATTGATCGGGGGGTCTCCGTCCATGTCCACGGGCTCGGTCTGATTGCTAAGGGTGTCGGGGAGTTGATCCTTGCCGTACTGGCCCAGGTCGCTAGCATGGAGCGGGCCAGGATTTCAGAGCGCACTGCGGCAGGCAGAGCGACAGCGAAGGCGGCTTTGGAAGCAACCGGCAAAACCCATAGGGGTAAGGCCAGCATGGGGCGTCCATTTGAGGCTGACCCTAGCGAGGTGGCCGAGTGGAGGAACTCAAACAGCGCCAGCATGAGCCAGACGGCGGCTCAGTTCGGACTGTCCCTCTCGACCGTCAAGCGGTACTGCGCAGCCCAAGATCATCGGGAAGCCTGACAGCTCAGGGGGGGGAAAGAGGCCCTCAGGACACTCGACGTTAGCCTCAGAGCCAGCAAAGCCCTCAGGAAGCGTTTGAGTCGCTTCGGCAGGCCCTGGTATGCCGGGACTCTTTCGATGGTCCCAGCGGTTGCTCTGGCCCTGCTGGTGGTGTGGTCGCCTGATGGCTCATCGGCGCTGGCCGAAGCCGTCAATTCTTGCGGTTCGTTTGAGCTGGCGGGGACTCAAGCGACCAAGCGGTCAGGGTCGCGTGACCCCCGGTATGGGGGGAACCGTGTGATCCTGCGGGGGCAGGGGGATGGCTGGAAATTTTTTGGGAATTTTTGGTATCGCGGGGCGTACAGCGCGATGGGTCTGCGGAGCCCGCAAAGGCCTCAGGAAGCGTTTGAGGCGCTTGACCTAGCCCGAGGTGTACCGGGGTTCTTCCGATAGCCCCGGCTGGCTCGTAGCTCTGCCAAAAAAATGGAGATCAGCCGCCCCCGAAGGGACTGCCGATCTCCATTCTTTGCATCCGCCAACATGCGGAAACTGTGAGCGCTTGACGGCCTCATCGACGCACCGAGGCGCTTCGTCCTTAGGCCGACATGCTGTCGTGCAAGCTCTGGGCTAAGGTCCGAATTGCGGTGCGCTCAGCTGCGCAGGGTCTGTAGCTTGAGGGAACTACTTCAAGGAGAGTCGTCGCCAGTGTGTGCTCTTCATGACTACGCGCATGGTTGCTAAGCCTCTGTGCCAAATACCGAACGGTGGTGACCTCCCCGGGTAGCATTGTGGCGTCAGGGGCTTCTGGGACCAGTAGCAGAATGGACAGTGCCAATGCGTGCGCGGCGGGGCTCCGCTGTCCTGGCTCTGGTCGCAGCGCGGGGACCTCTTCGGAACCAAGGCCGGTCGGAGGGGTCTGCTGAGCATCGGCAGGCTTCGGCGCCAGATGCGTCTTGCGAGGGTCGCTGACCCACTCAAGGTCGCGCGGGGGGAGACTGGGCGCGTGGTATGCCGATGAGCTTCGCAGTTCCAGATTGCCCCGTCGCAGATCAAGGCTGTTGTCGTTCTTGTGCCGGACAATTTCCCCGCTGCGTGCTCCGCAGATGATGCGGCCGGCTTGCGCGTATCGCTTCTTCGCACGGTCACTGGGATCGGGGTAGCGATCACGCACTGTAGTGGGGATGTATAGCTTCACGTGTTGGTTCCAGTGTGCTTTTCCGTCAACTTGCCACCCACACGTAAAACCTTCGTTCAGGAGCGCTGCGAGGTCGCCATGGTCAATCAGGATCTCGCAGCCTTCTAGGGCGTTTAGTCCATTCGGAACCCGCACTCCGTAATGGGTTCCGTGGTTCGTGAGGCGCAGAGTGTGCTTAGGTAAGGTGGCGGTGCTGGATGTGTGGATAGAAGTGGTTGTCATGGTTGGCGCAAGTCAGTTAGGTTGGAATGGGCGAAACTGCCCGGCCCCGAAAGGGTCAGCAGGTCAAGGGGGTTAGTGGTTGTTGGTAGAGGTCCGCTTGCTCTCGGAAAGCAGCTAGTGCTACCGGGATGGCGGGCGGTCGGACCCTGGCGGGTCACGGCGATTCGCGAGGGGCAGACAGCAGATGCTTCCCAGCATCGTCGGTCAAGGACTCCCCATGGTCTTGGGTAAGCTCACAGGCACAGGGGCCAGACTGACCCCCAGGGTCATTGATCTCAGCCAGCGATTCAGGCGACCTCTCGGGCACCCGGCAGCGTGGAGCGAAACCATAGGAGCTGGCGATTCCTTGCAGGCATAGCTGGGGGGGTCGCGTGCCTTCATAGGATCAAGGGGATCTCACGGACTTGGAGATTCAATCTGATGGGGCGCTGAGGCTGAAAAGCCCCCACTATCTGAAGCTAGTGAAGTTCATCAGTTTCTTCCGATGGTTCTCAAGTTCTCAAGAACTGGAGATGCCCCCTTTCCCCCTCCTCTTGCGCACCTTTTGGTTCTCCGGTCTACTGCGCACCTCATGCTCAGACGGTCGCCTGGAAGTTGCATGGGGGTGCTTTTCTCAGCACCTTCTTCGTCATGGATTGCACAATGGTTTGGGGGAACGCAAAGGCTTAGGGGTACGACTGACCCCCATGGTCTTTGAATTACGTCAGGTCAGCACACTTTCGCGAGCATCCATGAACTGAGCGAAAAGGCTCAGTCGGTCAAGGGGGCCTCGCTGAATGCTGCGGCCATCACGCCCGATGAGCACCGGAGCCCCTTGCCGTCTGGATCGACAGGACAGACGGTTTGATGCCGTCCACTGGCAGGCAGATCGCGGCCCATTAGTCGCCATCCAAGCCGCAGAATTCTGCCGTTACCAGGGTCTCACAGGCGCGGGTCAACTCTAGGCAGAGGGCGCTGATGGCGGCGCGGTCTTGCGTCGTGAAGAGGGCGTGGGGGATCATTCGTCTCGTTCAGAGAACATGCGGCGGCACTTCATGCCCAGGGCCAGCCAAACCGGGTGCGGCCATCGACTGATGGCGCATAGTTGGTGCGCCTGATTCAGGCGGTCGGTTTGGTCCAGGCGGGAGCGACGAAGACTCGCTGGAGCTTCAGGTCGGGGAAAGTCAGGCGCTCAAGGGCTGGCCGTAGGCGGTCGGCGTGGCGGCGCAGTGTCGTCCCGTAGGTGGTTCGACCGATCCCTTGTCCAGCGTGCCCGGTGATGGCATCTACCAGCGTCTGACCGACCCCAGCGAAGCCCAGCTCCGTCTCCAGGGTGTGCCTGAAGCTATGGAAGGTGCGCGAGGTGTCGAAGCCTTGGGCCTTCTTAAACTCGCCGAACCATTTCCCAAATTGACCGCCCGCGCCGTTCATGCCGCTTTGGGGTAGTACAGGGAACAGTGGGCCTGGGGTAGCACCAGCTTCGGCAATGGCCTTCCAGTAGTCGCGGAAACCAAGGCGTATCAGTTCGGAGTGAACCGGTATCGCTCGGTGTGAGTTGTCGTTCTTGAGTCGCTGCCCGTGTTCGGTGCTCTCGCGAATCTCGATGACCAGTCCCTCAGTCCCTTCGCTCACATCGTCGGTGCGAAGTTGGCAAAGTTCCGAGATGCGAGCACCAGTGAACAGGCCCAGCAAGGGGATCCAGTAGGCAGCGTCTAGCCCGGCTTTGCTGGTCTTCGGCAGGGCGTAAGAGTCAAACAGCGGCGCACAGAACAAGCGCTTGAGGTCGTCAGGGGTCCAGGGTTCTCGCTCAGTCTTTTGCTTCTTGATCGAAGTCCCTTGCATCGGATCGACTGCGCACCAACCTTTGCGGGTTGCGACTTTCAGTAGTGCACGTATTTCAAGATGTCGATTGTGCGCGGTCGTCTGGCTGCGGCCTTCGCTGTCAGCCCAGCGCTTTAGGCCGTTGGTCAGAGCAACCCCGCAGGCAGTCGTCAAGGACTCAAGCGAACGCCCGACCATCAGACTATCAAAGAGCTTCGCTGCATACGTGAACTGACTGACGGTCTTTGCGGGCCTCTTGACCTCGTTCAGCTTCCACTCGGCCAAAGCATCAAAGATCGTGTGAGTCGTTGACGCAGGTGTTGACTCCATCTCGACGGGTGGTTGAGGCTTCGCAGGCGTCGGGATCACTGCGCCGTCATGTCGCGCAAGGACCGCGTCAATAGCCTGCAACTCCGCTTCCAGGATCTCTGGCAAGTAAGCGCTGTTTTCAGGGGCTAGCCAGTCGATCTGAAGGCCGCACTCCTTAGCTCGGGTGTTGGCGATCTCAACAGCGGCTTGCCGGTCGCCATGGGTGTAGGCTTTGCCGCTTCGATCCCTCATCTCCTGCATGAGCACTCGGAGCCGCTTGAGCATGAGGTCCTTGCGGTACTCAATAAAACCTCTGCGCAGATGTTCCGACGCGATCTGCGCCGGTTCAATGTCCAGATGAGCTGGAAGCTGAATGGCGTCAGGTGCGATGCCAGGGGACTCTCTCGCTTCGTCCATCACATTCAATGCGATGCATACGTGGCGCAGGTACTCGTCGTCCCAACGTAACTGTTGGTCGAAGTTCAGAAGCCCATGGGAAGCACTGCTCTTGATCAGTTGCAGGACCGCGGGGGTTACCTTGTGAATCGTAGTGGGGGTGCGCTGTTTACGCTGACGCTCGAACCGCTCAAGCCATTCGTGCTCAAGCTGCGCAGCTTTGCGATTGGCGGTTGCAAGATCTTCGGTGCCCAGCGATACGCGGCAAGCCCATGGCTTCGCGCCGTCGATGAGTAGATCTTTTGGGGTCTTGATGGCCCACTGATACATGCGAGTCCCATTGCGGGTGCTCACACCTTTTGCTTTCCTCATGCTGCCCTCTTGTTGGTCAAGGCGGGCCGCGTCGGAACACATCAAAAGTACACAGTCAACAGGGCAGAAACGCTTGCAAGTACGCGCCCCCTATGAGGGGAGGAGACACATGAGCAAAATGGAGGAGAGGGGGTCTGTGATTTGCCTAGTTTTTAGGCATCCATAAACATCCAAAAAACTACTCGTGTCATAGGGGAAAGACAGTTTTCAAGGTTCGAACTGATCCGCCAAAAGCCACCTCAATCGCAAATTTAATGGTGGAAAGGATGGCGGAAAAGTCCTAGCCTTACACACATGGCACGGAAGGCAAAAGAGCTCGCCCCACTTTCGGTTGGACGCCTGAATCAAAAAGGCCGCCACGCCGTAGGTGGCGTTGCAGGCCTCTACCTCTACGTCGGCGAATCCGGCTCGCGGTCTTGGGTCCTGCGGGTCATGGTGGGGTCAAAGCGACGCCACATAGGTTTAGGCGGATTCCCAGATGTCTCTCTGGCTCAAGCAAAGGAGCGCGCCAGAAAGGCCCGCGACGAGATCGCTCAAGGCATCGATCCAATCGTGCGGAAGCGCGAAGCAGCGAGTCAACTCCGCGCCAAGCAGGCGATTGCCATCACATTTCAAACTGCAGCTGAGGCCTACCTCACCGCTCACGGAGACACATGGAAAAGTGCAAAACACCGTTCCCAATGGACAGGCTCGTTGAAGAACTACGTGTACCCCGTTATTGGGGACCTACAAGTCCAAGACGTTGGGCAAGAGCATATCCTGAAGATTCTCGAACCGATTTGGAAAAACAAGACTGAAACCGCAAGCCGACTCCGTGGGCGTTTGGAGGCTGTTCTGGATTGGACGACAGTTCGCAAATACAGAACTGGAGACAATCCAGCCCGGTGGAAAGGGCATCTCGACAAGCTCTTGGCAGCGCCCGGCAAGATTCAGAAGGTAGAGCACTTTAGAGCCCTGCCCATCGATACCATGCCCGAGTTCATGCGCGACCTGCGACAGCGCGAAGGCACCGCGGCACGAGCCCTTGAGTTCACGATTCTGACCGCAGCTCGTAGTGGTGAGGCCCGGGGTGCAACCTGGGCCGAAATAGACAAGTCCAGCAAAGTATGGACGATTCCTGCAGAGCGCATGAAGGCCGGCAAGCAACACCGAGTTCCATTGACCGATGGTGCACTTTTCTTGATTGAAAGCATGCCCAGGATCGACGGCAGCGAATTCATCTTCTCCGCCCCGAGAGGCGGACAGCTATCGGACATGGCATTGACCCAATTGCTACGACGCATGGGAGCTAACGCAGTTCCTCATGGGTTCCGATCCACTTTCAGAGACTGGGCCGGCGAGCGGACCAACCATCCGAGAGAAGTTGCTGAGCAAGCCCTTGCACACGTGCTTGAAAACAAAGTCGAAGCGGCTTATCGCCGTGGGGATGCGCTTGAGAAGCGAAGAACTCTGATGAGCGACTGGGAACTTTTTCTTAGGAAACAGGCTACTGGGGTGAGCTAGGTGCCCACTCGATTGTCAACCCGAAACGCCCCTCCTGGGAAATGAACGTGGCCTAGCCGCCAACGCCCAGCTCGATACCGTCACCAGTACCGTCCGTTAACGCGGCTGTACTAACTAACAAGCAGCGGCGCCAGATGTACGCCCTAACCTACCTCTTTCCCGAGGGACAAACTTTGGTCGCTCCAACATGAAATGCGATCCCATGACGGTATCGCGACTCTTGCTCAAGCATATGTCGACGGTATCGGTGACGGTACGTGCACATCGCCCAAGCGCCGTATCCCTGCCAACCTTGCAACGGAATGCCGACTCGAGCGCGCACCCACATCTCAACACCCGGGTACTGCCGGACCCAGCGGGCGATCCGGTCGCGGTCGTAGAAATCTATCTTCAGCGTGTCGCCGCCAACGCGGCGCGCATTGAGGCCATACGCCTTCCCAGAACACGCTTGGTGACGCTGATCGAAGCGCTCAATGGCGTCGTCGAGCGCAATGGCCGCTGGGGGTTCTGGAAATGCTTCGACCGATTGCGCCTGGATGGCCGGCCCCGGAACCACAAGCGGGTCTGGCGCGTGTATTGCGAGCTGGGGCTATACATCCCTCGCCGCACCAAGCGCCGAATCCCCAAACGAGAGCCGGTGCCGTTGGCTGCGGGTTCGTTCGTCAACCAGGGTTGGGCCTTGGACTTCATGCATGACGTGCTCTACGACGGCCGCAGGTTCCGCACCCTCAACGTGATCGACGAGGCCAACCGCGAGGCGCTGGCGATCCAGGTGGCCCAGTCGCTGCCCGCCTCGATGCTAATCCGCACGATGGACCGCCTGGTGGACTGGTACGGCGCGCCGCTGTCGATTCGAATGGACAACGGCCCGGAGATGAGCAGCCACGACTTTGTCGAATGGGCACAGCGCAAAGGCATTGCCCTGAACTACATCGAACCCGGCCAGCCCAACCAGAGCGCGTACATCGAACGCTTCAACCGGACGTTCCGAACGGAAGTGCTCGATGCCTACCTGTTCAATTCCATTGAGCAGGTGCAGACGATCGCTGACGACTGGCTGACCCAATACAACGAGTACCGACCACATGACGTGCTTGGCGGCGTGCCGCCCAAGCAGTTCATGCCCCGATTGATCACCACAACCGCCGCGGACTCTAGAAATCAACTGTCTTCTTGACAGGTGAGCTTACGCTCCCAAGATTCGCCCGCAACCGGGGCCCTCGTATCGTCAGCATTCATTGCTTAGCTCTTTCCGATCATTGACGGTTGCGATGAGAGGCTGGATCTGACTACCGGCAATGCCCCACGCAGTACCCGCGTGCACCAGACTTACATCTCGATGATTGAGAGGCGCAACGGAGGCGGCACGCAGCCTTCGCGGCTGCCTCGCCAGGGAAAGAGTAGGTCGTCGCACAGTTCATTTCGCACCCCTGAAAATCCATGTCACACGCCTGGTAGCGTTGTGTCATGCAAATGATGCATCCAGGGCCATCAACGCCGGGAGGGGCCGGTTTTACCGGCGTTGGCTGTAGTGGTTGCGGTTGCGGTTGCGGTTGCGGTTGCGGCGGTGGCGGTGGCGGTGGCGGTGGCGGTGGCGGTGGCGGTGGCAAGGGCGGCGCGTCGGCCTCGTTGATGTACTCGACGCTGAACTTCAGCGACATGCTTGCCTTGCGCGGAAAGCTTGAGCGCACATGCCAGCGAATAGCCTTCCGGTGCCAAAACAGGTCGCTTGACACACGCACTGCAGTGCCGAACGGGACCGTTGCGCCTCTGCCTTCGTGTTCCCAGCTAAGTACTTCGTAGAAGCTGCTTCCCTCGGTGAACTGATAAGGACCTTCGATGAGCGCTAAACAGTTGCCGCCTTCGCTATTGAGTACCACTCCAGTGTAACGAGCACGCTGGTTTACATAGAAGGCCACCGGATCACTCGTCGCACCGGATGCACCGGTCACACCATTCGCGTACGGCTTCACTTCGGGGCGAACGCTGTTGATTCCAAGGCCGCTTCCGCTCACACAAGCGAAGCTAATTTTTGGCTCTGCGAACGCAGGCCACGCCAGCACGGTCGTTAGAGCAAATGCCAAAGTGCGGATACACGTCATGTCTCCCCCTTGCGCTGTCTATCCAGGCCTAAAACAGCTCACCCTTAGCGTAGCGCGCGTCATTGAGCAGCTGGTTGCACAGCGCAAAGCTCTTAATCACGCAGGCCTGGGAGAAGAGGCAGTCCATCACCTCGATTTGTGCGTTCAATTCCTCGAATGCCATGGTGTTCTCTCTGCTTTCCTATGGCTTATCGGGTGAGCACTTGCTGCCGGCTCTCATACGCAGCCTTGCTCAAATCTTCGGGCGGCCCAAACTTAAGCGTCAAGGCTTGCGCCACGACGTTGGCCACACCAACCGACTCGAACTCAACGCTGACCGTCCAATTGATGCGTTGCGGAGCCTTGCAGCAACTGCCAGCGCATTGAATCTCGTAGCCTTCACGAGTGATTAGAGAGCGTCTCCTCAACCAACTGGATAACTTTGGCCATCTCATCGTTGCTCGGGTACTCGACGACGATCCTCGGATCACCCTGCTCCTGCAGCTCGCACCTCCAAGTCATGATCGACATCGACATCTCTTTCCTAGTCGTCTGTGCTGAGGCCGTTTTGGCGGCGCCAGCGGTTGAACTTGCTAAACACGTCCCTGCGTGCTTCGTCCGTGGTTGGAAGCGAATCGACTTTGAAGGTGGGCCTGGCCACCGTCTTCAAATCCCCATCGGGAGGGCACGCGAAAGGGACGAGCGGCGCGACGGGCGAGCCAGGAGCAAAATTCTCCAGGGGCAACAGCACCGTTACATTGCTGGCCACCTCTTGCCCTCTGAGTAGGGACTGGGCAACGATCATTCTTGCCGTCTTGGCATGGCAGTTGAACTGCACGTATGCTTTTTGGGTGTCCCAACGTGGCTCCTGTTCGGTCATTCCCTTGAGCATCACAAACGCCAGCGTCGTGATGTCGCCGCCATTGTTTTGGGTGCCGTCAGCATCGACCAGCATGAGGGCCACGTTCGATGAGGCCGACTGGACGACATACCAAGGCCTGCCCGCTGCTGATGCGACGGTCAACGCAACTGCGAGCAGAACCACGGCGGCGGCAAAGCGTTTGATCTTCATGTCATCTCCTAGGAAGTGGGGCAATGGACTATTGGTTTGCTTTCCGTTCAGTTCTTGTTCGGATCAGCCTTGTGGGCAACGACGGCCTTGTGCAAGGCACGAATCGCCTCCGCGCCGACCTTGTCCAGATCCTCTTTAAGAAGCTGGATATGGGTCAAGATCTCTTGCTCCGTTATCAAATGACCGGAGATCACCGGCGCAGCTGATTGCTCCAGTGTCCCGTCCCAATGCTGAAGGCATAGACGAATAAATGGGTGCACCGGAATCGGCTGATCCTTCGTGCGCTTCAACAGTTCGTACCCGAACTGCCCGATGGTCCCTTTGGCCATGATGTTCTTTCCTTGGCTATGCAAGCAGCTCAGCAATCGCATGCCAATTGATATTGAAGCCTTGCGCCTCGACATGCTTGATGCCCGCAATCACGGCGTGCTCGTGTGATTCAAAAAGTGGCTCAGACGTGAAGGGCTCGACCCGCGAGCCCGGTCCAGGTTTAACTACAGCAGCAAACTTTCCAGACTCGCCGTCGAAACGCGAGTCAAAGTGGATCTTGGTTTTCATCGTGCATTCCGGCTTCATGGCAGGTTATGTGGTGCGGATGCAGGCGGCAAGAACCCTCGGGCCACGATCACGGTTGAGGGACCGGCGTAGCGCATCGCCGCCTCCATCGCGTTCTTGAACGTGTGATACCTATCCTCATTCCAACTGCCGCTCACTCTTTCCCAACCCTCACGAAAGCTCATGAATCCTGGCTGTCCATAGCCGCCGAATGGGAACCCGTCATCTTCTTTCTTGTACTCAGCCTGCCGCTGGGCCAACCAACGCATATAGATCTCGTCGGGAATGAATCCCAGTTGCCAAGAGTCGAATTGATCCAGTTGGAGGCTCCAGAACCGGAAGAAAAAGGCAAGTGCGGCCTCCTTCGTCTCTTGCGCGCAGTCGGGCTTGGCCTGGTAGCCAAAGCGTAGCGCAGACACAGCCTCGAAGCGCGAGTTCGCCTGCCACATCATTTCGACAATCTTGCTATGTCTCAGTAATCGTGTTTGCTGTACCAAGACAACCAGCGTCGCTCCGGCGAACAGAGATGGACCCAGGTCGCGCAGCACGTTGTAGGCGACACGCAGGGAGTCGCGAAGAAACCCTGGAACGAAAGCCTGAAGTGCTGACGCGGCTGCCAAGATCAAGGCCACTAAAGCAGCTGATTTCACATAGCTTTTCTCGACAGGTTTTCGCATCTTCTTTCCCTGTTATTGAATCAACGTCATGCCTGCCGTCTTGGCTGCAGCAACGTCAAAGGTCATCGTCTGAGCGCAGCCAGCCGCAGCCGCCGTGCGCTCGATCAAGCAGTCAGCGAAGTCCGCATTCCCGGCACTGAAGGCCCGAAGCGCACGAACCACATGCTCGGCCTGGTCGATCACCAGTTGCTTGGAGCGCAGCAGCACTTCCAGCATCTGCGCAATCTGCTCGCGGGTCAGGTCAAAGCACGAGGACAACACCCAAACCAACTCGACCACCGACACCAGGGGCACGAAGCCCGGCGCATCAGCCGTCAGGCCTTCGATCAGCTTGGTCGCCTTGGCCGCCTGCTTGGCATCGTCCTGCATGATGTAGCGGACCAGCACGTTGGTATCCAGTCCGATCATCGCGCTGCAGCTCCACGACCAGCAATGGCTCGGCCCATGTCCTCAATGGAAACGGTCTTGTGCGCCTTGCCGAACATGCCCTTCAACTCGGTGACCGAGCGATTGGCTGCGACGAAGAGGTACTGACCCGGTTTGATCTGAACAAATTCCACACGATCCCCGGTGTTCACCGAAAGGTCCTGGCGGACGTTTGCCGGGATGGTGATCTGCCCTTTGCTGCTGACTGTTGCCGTTGTCATCTTGCTTTCTCCTGTTGCGCCTTACTTTAATGTAAGGCAACATTTTGCACAAGCCCTAAACTGCTGTTCTGAACCATTCACCGGACCTGCGACACGATCCTTCCCAAATCGACCGGATCGCCCTCGCAAAGTGCCTTGGCCGCCGAGAGCGTGGCGAGGCCCAACACCTCGCGGATGTGCCTCAGGTCGTAGCCCTCGCGCTTAAGGCGCACGCCGAACGTACGACGCGCTGCGGTGGCCCCAGCAGCCTCTATGCCGGCCTGGTCGTGCAGTTTGCGATCACCTGCGTAAGCGACTCGCAGGAACGCGAGGTGCTACCTGCAGCCGTCCGGCGCGCGGTCAGTGTGAACGGCCGGCCATCGTTGGTGAGGAAGACCGGGCCGAGTTGCACCAGGCCGCGCCACTGCGAGCGCCAGGCCGTGACTCCGTGGCCGAGCCGTAGCCGCTCCTCGAAGTAGGCCGAAAGTGCATCGCGCACCTTCTGGTTCACCCAGAACACGGGCCGCGCCCGGCCGTTGAAGCTGATCGCTGCCCGCACGGCGGACTGCCTGCGGAACTCGCCGCGCTCGTCCAGCACATCGGCCACCTCCAACTGGGCCACTTCGTTGGCCATCATGCCGGTGCCGTACAGGACATGCAGCAGGGCCACATCGCGGGCTGGCGTCTGGCCGGTGGCGGCCGCAACCTTGAAGGCGTGGCGCATCTGTGCGTCCTCGATCACTGGCGGTTTGGCCATCGGAACGGTCCTCCTTTGGCCCGAGGATACGAGGCAAATTCTGTAGGGACCTGGCAGAACGGGCCGCCAGCCCGCGCCATCCCTCGCAACCTCGGAAAGTTGGGCTGAATCGTTGGCGGCTGGACGTCCGCTACCGGCCGATAAATCCATCGATTCGCGCGACAGCTCCTGGCCGACTGGGTGAGCTGAGCGAACTCAGTCCAACACCCGCAATGGGCACGTTCCGGACGTTGATGGCCGACTGCTTCGTGCCCAAAGCCGCCGCTCAGCCGCAGTGAACCCAGGTCCGTCTCTGGCCACAAGCGGCCTGCCGTGATCGCCTGCTTAGGGGGACCGGATCTGCTTCATTCACCAGTGCCAATCAACCGTCATTAAGGGGCGGTGACCGACTTCACTCGGTTCGACTCAAGGCCATGATAACGGCAGATCAACGCTGACCGAACTACGGTCAGGGCAGTGTTCGCGCTCGCGCGAACACTCTGGCTTTCGGCACGATTGAGGCTGCGGCAAGCACTACATTGCAGTGTCGCGATCAGCTTGAGCGGTCTAGTTCAGGTCCTTAAGCTCACACCTTGGGGTGCTCCATCAACCGCAACGCTTGATGGTCACCCAGACGTAGCCAGAGTTGTTCTTGTAGTACCACGCTGGCTCCTTCACCGGACCGATCGCATCATTGGGATAGAGTACCAACTCACCCGGACCTGGTGCAGCAAAGGCCCCTCCGGAAAGCTCGCCGACTTCCTTTGCGGTCTCGCCAGTGGAGGCGGCGGATTGAACATCGATCATTAGGCTGAAGAACCCCGCGCCTTCATGCCGCTTTTTCGCTAAGTTCATAAGCCAACTGCCTTTCTCGCCATCGGGGGGGCTATTGCGCCGACTCGCATCGAACCACACCTGGTTCGGCCACACAGCAACGCAATAGATTTCACCAATGACCTTCGTACCGATGCCGGTCGGAGACACCCACTGATCAGCCTGTACTCGGGCCGTGCACGACATGCCGTTCTTCAACTCGGCGGGACACTTGGACAACTGCGCTGCATTAGCAGGTGGAGCGGAATCCACCGTCGCGGTCGTATAGTCCATGGCTGCACAGGCTGACAAGGCGAGAATGGCGACAAGGCTTAGTACGAATTTCACTATCTAGGTTCCTCGACGGGCGTGAAGCCTGCATTGAAGTAGCACTTCGGATACTGCTGAATTTCAATCGATTCGGGCGTCGATGGCTCCATTGAATCTCGACGCTCGCGCAACCAAGTCCAATTGCGTCCCTTGCCATACTCTCCGATCACCAACTCCACCCGTCCTGGGTGCTCGAGGGACAGTTGGTCGTACTCATGAGGCTCGGGTCCTATAAGCGCGCGTCGATTCAGAACGCTTGAATGTACGCAGATGGCTGCGGGATTGCCTGGCCATACAGACGCCTTGTCGAAGGCCAATGCCACGAGGTTGCGGCTGACCTTTGGGTAAAAGGACCATATTCCATCCGTGGGGTCATGGCTGCCGCCAAGAGCATCGTCACGCAGGTATTTGCTATCGACCAAGTCGTTGCCGTCAGCCCTTGGGCACGTCTCCTTGCCTGATAATTCTCTAGGCAAAAGCCCGGTGCAGCGCAGTCGGTTGAGCATCCAGTTCAGGCTGACTCCACTTAGAGCCCCTGGGGCGTAGCCACCGCCAACATCCGAGTGAGCCCCTGAGAACCATACCTCCTGCAACGCACCGGTCTTGATTCGCCCGCCGCTGTCGAGCATGCCCTTGCCCTTGCCCTTGCCCTTGCCCTTGCCCTTGCCCTTGCCCTTGCCCTTGGGGCAATCTTCAAACACGTGGGCGCGTGAGAGCTGCAACGGCGTAGAGATCGTGGCTCGGCTATCTTCGATACACAGGGCTTGGTATGCGCGCTGGACATTGCACAGCTTCTCTCCGTAACGGCGATTCGGCTCATCGAAGTCGATCGTTGGCGGAGCAGACAGGAAGCGAACCCGCAGGTTTCCAATCACGGCAGGCAGCCCCAGCGCCTCGACCGAGTCCCACAGTCCGAGCACCTTGATTGGCACAGAGATTTCGTGCGTGTCGTCGTTTGCCACGGACTCCACCCCCCTTTCTTTCAAAGCCAGTGCCAGCATATGCGCGCGCAGCGGCGTCCTATCCGCATCGCCTTGTCCAAAGCCTGGGAAGGACACCCCCGTGCACGATCTCTCCCAACTCGTGAGGCGTGTGTCTCCTCAACTGCCTTGGCTGCTGCGGTGCCTCTCTCACAATGCCAGCGAAGTTCAGCATGGTAGCCAGAATGCGAGCGCCAAACGCGCCTCGACTGAAGCCGAAGATGTAGATCTCGTCTGCCGGCCCCTTGCCTTGGCCGGCTCGGTAATGGTTGAGGATGAACTAGTCGGCAAGCCTGACGCGAGCGTTGATTCCGGATCCAGTGATGACACCGATCGGGTCGACTCTAGTCCCGACGCCAAGCACGTACCGGCTAACGATGTCACCACGCTCCTGGAGCGCGATCAACGAATTCAAGCGTTTGACGTTGTTATCGGAGCCCTCGTCATTCGCAGTGCCATCGAAAAAGATCACGATCTTGCGGGCCGGCTGAAGAACCTCTTTGGCGTCGGAAAATGCCGCAGCCGAAGCCGTCCCCGAACTGACGGGCGGGATCTCGAAGCCTCGAGGCTTGTAGCCAACATTGCCGCATCCCGACAGAAACTGGCTCAATGGTGCCTTTTTGAACGGTGCCTGTACTTGCAGGTCTGGCGTACCTGACCCCTAGCCGCTTGCGCTGCACGGCACTGAATGACGCCTCTGTGGGCGCCACAGCTTGGCTTCGGGTTCCGTGATCTTGGCCTTGATTCTCTGACCCTTGCGGTCCTAGCACCCGGGCTTCTGGGTGACGACGTCGGCCCGGGCTCCATACTGCGCCAACACGCAGCATGGCAACCCAAGCTGACGACTCAACGCGGCGGGCAGAGCCTCCCGGCTCAGGACTTCCGGCTGCGCCGACGAACCACGGACACCATGGCTGCCAGTCCGGCCAGCATCAGAGCGTAGCTTTCGGGCTCGGGCACCGGTTGGGCCGAGAAGTCGATGCGGTAGACATCGGTGCCGGCCGCCAAGCCGCTGTTGAAGGTGTAGCCGTAGGCGGTGCTTTGGCCATTGTAGGCCGCGAACTCTGCGAAGTTGCGCGCCACCACGGAGTTCTGTTCATCGCGTGCCAGGGCATTGGAGCCGACGATGAAGGCCGCGTTGGCGATGTTGAACTCTTCCGAGCCGGCGTCCCAGATGTCGCGTGCCTTTTGGCCAATGCTGCTGATCTGCAAATTGCCGGCGGCGTCGAAAAGCTTGTAGGCCTGGGCAGCATCGTTGCCGATGAAGAAGTCATTGCTGGGAACCACCATGGCAATGAAGCTGAAATAGCTGTTCAGCGAGGTGTCGATGCGAAAGGTCTGGGTGGCCGACAGGCCCGCAGCCAGCGGTGCCGCGCCCACCACACCGAGCACAGCGCCCGAATCCGTCGCTGCAAATGCATCGCGCCACAGGCCGCCATTGCCCAGCTCGGCCGCTCTGACGATGGATGCATGGGCCGCTGCGCCCAGATCAAAACCGTCAAACACGCCTTGACCCAGGCCGACGCTCAGCGGCGCCACCACCACTCCATTGCTCGGCGCCAGGTTGTGAACCGTGATCGTCAAATCAACGATCGCTGCGTGGGCCATGTGGCTGAAGCCGGCCGCGGCGATCAGGGCCGCGCTGGCCACGGTCTTGCGCAGACCGGGCTTGAAGGATGGGTGCATAGGTTTCTCCAGAGAGGTTGATGTGGGCTGGGTGAACGGGATTCGCACGCCTGGCCGTGACGCCGTCTTGCGTGCCCCTCTGAGTCGCGGTGCAGCGTGAATTCCTTACGCTTCCTGATAAAAGTCCATTTCCCTGCTGACCGGATGGATGGGCGCTGCCGTCGAACCGGCTGGCCAGCTCACACCCGCGCTGTTCCGCTCAGCGAAACATTCCATTCAGTGGGCTGGGCATTCTGTTTTTGGGCGTCGCCCATCACAGTTCTGTCACTCGCTGCAGACCTTGCAGCTTGATCCACCTCACCGGACCGAACGAACATGAGCCGCGCCTATTCCGACCTTGCCTTCACGCCTGCTGTGCGCGCCATGCAGACCCGCATGGGCAGCCGCTCCGCGTACGCGCGCCTGGATCAGGCCGACAACCGGCGCGATGCCTTGACGGCGCACGAGGCCGAGTTCATTCACGAACGCGATGGCTTCTATCAAGCCACGGTGGGCGAGACCGCTTGGCCTTACGTCCAATTCCGCGGCGGCCCCGCCGGCTTCTTGAAAGTGCTGGACGCCCAGACCTTGGCTTACGCCGACTTCCGCGGCAATCGCCAATACATCAGCGTGGGCAATCTCGCGGGCAATGACCGCGTCTCCCTGATGTTGATGGATTACGCCCATCAGAGGCGCCTGAAGATTCTCGGCCGGGTGCGCCTGGTCGATGTGCAGGAAGACCCGGCCATGCTGGCCCGGCTTCAGCTGCTGCAGTACCGCGCCCAAGTCGAGCGTGCCTTTGTCATCACGGTCGAGGCCTTCGACTGGAACTGCCCCCAGCACATCACGCCGCGCTTCACCGAGGCCGAGATCGAGCACGCCGTGCTGCCCCTGCGCATGGAACTGGAGCAAGCCCAGCGCGAGCTCGCGCTCTTGCGAGCCGCCTCGCAGCCAGCGCCTTGATCGTCAGCCGGGCGGCAGCAGCCGCTCGCGCAGCCGCTCGATGGCCAGGTCCATGAAGGCCCGCGCCTTGTGAGACGCGTGGCGGCCTTCACGGTGCACCAGATGCACCGGCAGCGGTGCCTGTTCGTAGGTTTCGAGCACCCGCTGCAGCTGGCCGCTGTTAACCAGGGCGTCGACCTGGTAGGACATCAGGCGCGTCAGACCGAAGCCGCTCACCGCGGCCGCAATGGCCGAGTCGTTGGTGGTGGTCAGCATGCGTGGCACCACCTTGACCGCCCGCACATCCCCCTCCACCTTGAAGCGCCACTCCGGCGCCGGCGTCACGGCATTGGCCGAGATCAGGGTGTGGGCGAGCAAGTCCTCGGGTACTTGCGGCTCGTCGTGCTGGGCCAGATAGCTCGGCGCGGCGCAGATCACGCGGCGCACGCTGCCCACGCGAATGGCCTGCAATGAGGAGTCCGGCAGCTCCCCGATGCGCACCGCCACATCGACCCCTTCGTCCGTCAGATTCACCACCCGGTCCAGGAACCAGCACGACGCACTGACCTCGGGATAGCGCTGCAGGAACTCGGTCACGACCGGGGTGACATGCAGGGCGCCGAACAGCACAGGCGCCGTGACGGTCAGACGCCCACGTGGCGCCCCATGCAGGCCACTGACCGACTCATCCGCCTCGGCCAGCTCGGCCAGGATGCGCCGGCAGTCCTCCACATAACGCGCTCCGGCCTCGGTCACCCGCACGACCCGCGTGGTGCGGGTCAGCAGACGTGCGCCCAGGTGCACCTCCAGTTCACTGATGGCCCGTGTGACGGCTGGCGGCGAGATGCCCAGCTTGCGCGCCGCGCCAGCAAAACCGCTGGCATCGACCACCGCCACAAAGACACTGATGAGATGCAATCGGTCCAACTGTTCCTCCAGGCGTAACGGTGTATTGGATTTTCTGGTTATTCTAATCATCGGCCGATTCAACGACAGTTCAGTCATTCGCTGAATACGCAGCGGATACCCACCGCGAACCCACCTTGTTTGACCCATCTGGAGAATGAATATGTCCCGCCTCAGCATCCCTAGCGTCGACCAATCCCTCGAAGCTTCCAAGCCCTTGCTGGCTGCTGTCCACAAGCAACTGGGCGTGGTGCCCAATCTGATGAAGCTGGTTGGCCACAGTCCGGCCGCCCTGGAAGGCTATCTGTCGCTGAGTGGTGCGCTGGCCAAAGGCAAGCTGAGTGTGCAGCTGCGCGAACGTATCGCCCTCACCGTGGCCGAATTCAATGGTTGCGACTACTGCCTTTCGGCCCACAGCTACCTCGCTGCCAACGTGGCCAAGATCAGCGCGAGCGAAGTCGAAGCCGCCCGCGAGGCCCGCTCCGATGATGCGCGTACCGCGGCTGCATTGCAGTTTGCGCGCCGCGTGGCCGAGTCGCGCGGCCGTGTCGCCGATGCCGATCTGGCAGCCTTGCGCGCCGCCGATTTCGACGAAGCCGCCGTGCTGGAGATCATCTTGAACGTGGCCCTCAATGTGCTGACCAACTACGTCAACAACGTGGCTCAGACCGACATCGACTTCCCCGTCGTCACCGCCAAGGCTGCGGCCTGAGCCTGAGCCTGAGCCTGAGCCTGAGCCTGAGCCTGAGCCTGAGCCTGCGCCTGCGCTGGGCGGCCTGGCTGCCGGTCCGTCTTTGCCCTCACTTCCCACTGCCAGCGATCATGAGCCACAACCCTGAAGCCCCACGTCCACCCTTGCCGCCCTTCACGCTGGAGAGCGCGGTGCAGAAAGTCCGCATGGCCGAGGACGCATGGAACACGCGTGATCCTCAGCGAGTGGCTCTGGCCTACACGCCGGACAGCCGCTGGCGCAGCCGCAGCGAGTTCCCTCGCGGCCGCGAGCAGATTCAGCAACTGCTCGAGCGCAAGTGGGCGCGTGAGCTGGATTACCGCCTCATCAAGGAGCTGTGGGCACACGAGGGCAGGCGGATCGCGGTGCGCTTTGCCTATGAATGGCGCGACGATGCCGGCAACTGGTTTCGTTCCTACGGCAACGAGAACTGGGAGTTCGATGACGGCGGCTACATGGCTGTGCGCCACGCCAGCATCAACGACCGGCCGATCTCGACGCAGGAGCGCCTGTTCCATTGGCCCCAAGGGCCGCGCCCCGCGGATCATGCCGGCCTCAGTGAATTGGGCCTGTGAACGCTTCTGAAATAGGCCCCATGGCGGTCTTGGGTCTACCATGGCAGGCAGTGCCAGCCCGCAACACGACCCCAATTGCCATGACGAGTTCTGATGCGCCCTCGAATGAGGTGCAAGGCCTGCGCCAGCAGCTGGCCAGCCAGCGCCAGGCTTTGCTGGCCAGTTTGCTGGTCTCGGCCTGGATGGTCGAAGCGCGCGACCCCTACACCGGCGGCCACCTCTGGCGCGTGGCTCGCATGGCGCATGCCCTGGCCCTGGCTTCGGGCAGCACGCCGCGCGAGGCCAGCCGCATCGCCATGGCCGGCTTTCTGCACGACCTGGGCAAGGTCGGCATCCCCGACGCCATCTTGCGCAAGCCGGGGCGGCTCAGCGACGAAGAGTTCGCAACCATCAAGACCCACCCGCGCGTAGGCGCACGCATGCTGGCCGGCCATCCCTTGGCGGACCTGGTCGTCGGCGTGATTCACCATCACCACGAAATGCCCAATGGGCGTGGCTATCCCATGGGCCTGGTGGACATGGAGATTCCGCTCGATGCCCGTCTGGTGGGCATCTGCGATGCCTTCGATGCCATGACCAGCACACGGCCCTACCGCGCGGGTATGCCGATCGCCAAGGCCCTCGACATCATCGAGTCGGAATTGGGTCAGCAGTTCGATCGGGCGCTGGGGGCGACGTTTGTACGCATGGGGCGGGCCGGCGCCTTGGATGCGGTGGTCGGCCATAGCGATGAGGGCATTCCGCTGCAGCACTGCCCCGCCTGCGGGCCGACCCTGGTGCGCACGCGCAGCGCGCGCGCTGGCAACCACCTGGCCTGCCCCGCTTGCGCGGCCCGGTTCACCTGGGCCGCCGCCGAACAGGGCTTGCAAGCCCTGCCAAGCGGCGACCACGCCTTGCCCGAAGAGTTGGAGCCCGACCTGGACCGCGCTCAGATCGAAGCCTTGGTGCTCGATTGGGCCGATGCCATCGCGGGCGACTGAAGGCTTTCGTATCCATCCCTACATCCATCCACACCATGATTTCGAGGACCTAGAGCCATGCGCAGTACCCGTATCTACTTGCCTCTTCTGGCCTCGGTCCTGCTCTGCGCATGCAGCGCCGTGCCCGATGCGGGCCGGTCACCGACGGTGTCCTTGCCCTTGCACCACGCCTGGTTCGACGGACGCAAGGTCGACTATGTGACCACGGACATCTCGGATCCAGCCATGGCCCAGGCCCTGGGCGTCAATCTCGTGCCGCGGCTGGCCCTGGCCTTGCCGGCGCCAGGCCGACCTTCGGTGGTGGAGCGTGTCTACAAATTCGTCGACGACTCCCAGATCACTGTCTTCCAGTCCGCCCCTTCGCCGACCGGCCCGGGCAACACCGACACCTCCTACAGCCCGCTGTGGCGCATGGTGCTGGTGAAGTGGAAGCAGTCGGCTCAAGTGCGGGAGTTAAAGTCCGAGGAGCAGATCCTGAGCGCCGTGGAAGCCCAGGAACTCTCGCTGCAGATGACGGACATCATCGTCAACTGCCCGATCACCCGCTCGGTCGACGGTCGGGCCATTGTTGGGGCCAAATAGCGCAAGCTGGCGAGGCTTGGGCAAAGCCGGGCCGGCGTGTATTGAATTCAGTTCAGAGCGTTGCCAGGCGCTCGAAGAGCCCATGCGCAGGCGGAGTCTGGGCACAATGCGCTTGTGCCTGGCGTAGGGTCAGGTCTTGCTATTGGGGCTTGAAACAGCTCGAACCGAATCGTGCCAGCGAAAAGGCCCATCGTGCGTTGCGCCCTGAAGACACCATGAGTGACCTGTGTCAAATCCAACCTGCGCTGCCAAATTTGGACGTGCCAATTCTTGGCTGAACCAATCAATGATGTCGGCGAGTATGAATCGCCCCAGGGCGATTCAAGCCGACCTTCGGTACGGCGGCAGGTGACGCCGTGAATAACAGAGAAGCGATGGACAGCAGCCTTTCGCAAATCGGCTGGGTGGTCTCGCATGATCAAGGCACGGTCCGGGTCGGGGCGACGGGCTCAACCCGACCCATCGAAGACTTTCAGCCTCAACTGGCTCGGTGCCCAGTCGCAGCCTTTTCTGACTTCAAGCCGTTACCGCCTGACCAGAACTAACGGCCCTGTGTAAAACCTGCGGCGATTCAAGCCGGAGGTCATAGCCCTACGTTCATCACAAGTGTGGATGACGCCGTCTGCAGTGGTAACAAGACTACGAAGACAAGGGAGGAGCGAGCAATGGGGCAGCGCGAGGTAAATCAGGCGGGAATCGAGCTGGTCAAGTCGTTCGAAGGCATTCCAGACGGCGATCCGGCTACCGTCAACATCGATCCCTACCTGGACCCGGTGAATATCTGGACGATCGGCTGGGGCCATGCCATTCGCTACCAGGGCCGGTTCTTGCGTGGTGAGGCTGACCGGGCGACGGCTACGGCTTTGTACCAAGGTGGGTTGACGGAACCCCAGGCGGAAACCTTGCTCGCGGCCGATCTTTCGGATTCGGGCCGCGATGTCACCGCGGCTGTGGTCGTGCCGCTCAATGACAACGAGTTCGCGGCGTTGGTGAGCTTTACGTTCAACCTTGGTGCAGCCAACCTGCGCAGTTCCACGTTGCTGCGACTGCTTAACCGCGGCGACCGCCAGGGCGCGGCGGACCAGTTCGGCCGCTGGATCTTGGCCGGTGGCAAGCCGTTCGCGGGCCTCGTCAGGCGCCGCAACGCCGAACGAGAGCTGTTCCTCGCTGCCGCCTGAATCGATAGATAGGGAGAAATCCATGTTCCTGCACGAGCATCGCAAAGGCCTAGTCTGGCTGGCGTTGTATGCCATGGCGGTGGCCATCGCGATGGGGGTATGCAAGCAGTTCAGCAAGCCACCCCGCTTTGAGCCATTGCGCATCAACACGGTGCACTCCTTCGAGCGCTTGAGCGTGCCTAGCTGCGAGGAGTTGAGGTCCACGACGCTCATGCTCTTCATTGAGGGCATGGACACCGGCCTGCGCACAAACAGCTGCCTCGATTCCCCTCTTGAAGGGTCGACGGCCAGGTTCGATTTCAAGCATGCTAAGCCCAACAGCCTGAGCGAAGCCGACGATCAGGCTGTGTGGTCCGTAATCCTGGGCCGTCCACTGCAAACCTTGAAAGAAGGCCGGCCGCTGCGCTATGAAATCCGTCGTTCCGACGGTAAGGACGGCAACATCGCGCCCGCTAGCACTGAAACCAGTGGCGACGGTAAGGTCTCCCTCGTGATCTTCGAGTGGTGGGCGTCAGGCGCAGTGGCTCTGGTGCTACTGGTTTGGGGGGCGATGTGCTATCTCGGTGCTCGCTCCGCGCTGGTACGAGACGCCGGCGCGTCGGGCGTTCCGCTGGCGCAACGCACGTTCAGCCTGGCCAAGGTGCAGATGGCCTGGTGGTTCGCCATCATCTTCGCCAGCTTCGTCTTCCTGTGGATGGTGACGGGCGAGACGCCGGCGATCAGCGCCCAGGCATTGATGCTCCTGGGCATCTCCAGCACAACGACCGCAGCGTCAATGGGCGTGAACGGCCCCCGCGTAGGCGCAGATGGCGTCAAGGACGTTTTCTTCGGTGACCTGCTGAGCGATGCCGACGGCATCACCATCCACCGCTTCCAGATGGTCGTCATGACCATGGCGCTGGGGCTGGTGTTCCTGTCCCACGTGGCGCGGCAGTTGACCATGCCCGAATTCGACGCGTCGCTGATCACCTTGATGGGAATCAGCGCTGCCACCTACGTGGGTCTCAAGATCCCCGAGAAGAAGACCGATGGCGACGCAGCGCTGATCGTCGACACCGTGGCCGAGGCCAAAGTGGGCTATTCGGCTACGCCCCAGTAACGCGCGCCACGCCAAGGAGGAAAACATGTCCAAGTCCAACCCTCGCCTTCCGGCGAGCCGCCTCGTCTGCGTCGCCGTGCTGGCGCTGCTCGGCGGCTGCGCCAACCCCATCGTCAAGCTGGACGTCGCGGGCCACGGCCTCCAAGCTAGTCCCGCACCGAATGGCGAACCCGAGTCCATGGCGCAGGCCGTCGCCAAGCTCAATTACGTGCGGGCGACCTACTACGAGGCCATTCGCGACCAGACGGGAGCTACACAGAACACCGTCACCGGCTTGGTGTGGCTGGGTGCCGTACTGCTGGGGGCGTCGTCGCACGTGCATCGTGACGTGCTGGTCACCACGGGCGTTGTAGGCGGCACTACCTACGGGCTCACGGCCGCCCAGCTCGACAAGCGCCGTATCGACGTTTGGCAGGCAGGCATCGAGGCGCTGGACTGCGCGCGCGATGCCATCTTGCAGTTGGAGATGAGCGACGGCGAACGTCAGTTGCTGGTGGACTACCTGAGGCAACTTCGGGCGCGCAAAACGATTGTCGAGAACGCGCAAGCCCGATTAGCCGCGTACCGGGGCCAAATCGGTAACACCGCCGAAAATGATCAGGCCATCAACGATTTGCTCGCCAAAGCAGACGAGGCGGTGAAGCAGGCGACTAAGACTGAGGAAGCCGGCCAGACACAATTACGGGCTTCTCGCGGCGGTGAGTTGTCAGCGACGGTGAACCGCATCTCCAGCAAGGTGACCCAGGTTCAAGGCACCGTTTCTCTGCCGGTATCTGCAGTCAAGGACATCCTCGCCGGACTGCCGCAACAGATCAACGCAATCGTTCCCGGTGCATTGACCCCACCGCCAGCGCCTGCTAGTTCGATTCCTACAGCCCAGGCCGGCAGCGAGGCGGTCGACGCCACCAAGGCATTGAACCAGGCGCTGTCGGATCTGGCAGAAACGCAGAAGGCTATCAACACCTCACTCGCGAAGGTCGATAGCGCCGCTGCGATCACAGCACTGAAGGTCTGCACCGTGGCCGATGTCATCAAACCCTTTGTGTTGGTGCCCGCCACTCTAGCTTTCACGCAAGGCCATGCCGAGACCAAAGGCTTCGAGATCAAGGGCGGCCTACCCAACTACCGTGTCAAGGTGCTGGGCACCCTGCCAGATGGCCTCAGTATCACCTTCGAAGGCGACTCATCCAACACCGTCAGCATCGCCGCCAACGACAAGGTGCAGCCCGTGGAGGCGCGCATCCTTGTCAGTGACCGCAGCAACCCATCTCAGACGCAGCAGCTGGTCATCAAGGTCAATGCCGCGCCGCCCCCCTCCCCAACGCCCGCGCCTTCACCTGCGGCCACGCCGGCACCTACGCCCGGTCCTAAGCCCGGGCCCAAACCGGGACCAACGCCCTCTCCTGCACCTTCGCCTTCGCCCTCTCCAACACCGGCGCCCGCCCCAACGCCTGCTCCTGCCCCCGACCCCACCGCTACCGAGGCGGCTTGGCGTTCGTTGGAGGCCACGCTGAAGACGCCAGGATTCAGCCGTGCGTTGAAGGGCGTGACGCTGAACGTGGAGTCCACGCAACTCAAGTCCGGTCGCCTGTTCATCAAGCTCAAGTGCAGCAAGCCTGATGCCGGCCTCGAAACCGATGCCGTGCGAGACGAGCTTGCGGCAGCCGCTCCTGAGGCCATTGCCACGCTGCGCAAGAACAACGCCTTGGACGCGAAGCTTGCGCAGATCGACCTGACGCGCAGCAAGCCCTGCGTGAAAGACTGAGCTGATGCCGCGCCGTGCCACTGATGCCGTCCGCTCTGCGCGCCATGTCAAGGCGTGGGCCGGCGCCGCGGAGAAGCGCTCTCTGGCCGCGCTACCCTCTTTACTCAAGGAGGGGCGCGCAAACTGGCGCGCCGCCAACGATGACCCTGTGTTCCAAATGCGCCTGGCCCAAGAGCTCTGCGATACGCGGGCGGTGGATATGACGCCTGCCTACAAGAACCTCGTCTGGATGGTGCCCGGCTTTCGGCAAGTCACCCGACAGGAGCGCCGGCGTCTCACGAAACAGGTTTGTGTGTTGTTCGTCGTCCGAGAAAAGGGCAGCGTGGCCGAAGGCAGACCGCAAATGCTACCCAAGGCGCTGATGGTCTATGCGGAGCATGGCGGCACGCGCAAGGTCTTTGCCGTGCCTACTGACGTGCAAGACGCCAACGCCTTCGCCGGCGCAACAGCACACACCAACAGTGGCGTCTGGGTGAGTCGCTCGCCTTGGCCAGACGCGCCGGGCAGCTTCACCTGCCTCGTGAAGCTAACAAGCAGCGACGCCGAACCCATAACCTGCGTTCTGAGTGCGCAGCACGTGCTCACGCCCTTTGCAGACGCGGATTCCCTGCAGATGGACTCGCAACGTTCCATGCTGCCCCGCGCGAGCAACGGTGATCCGTTGGACTCGCCTTCACTTGCAACGACCTTGCCCTATGGCGGCGTGTTGCGCAGCGATGAGTTGAAGGATCGCCCTAGCTTCGACGTCCAGTTGGCTCAGGCCGGAGCACAACTATTTGATCTCATCGCCCTCCGACGTTTTCACCCCAAGCAACCGTGGGTGCGAGACATCAAGGAGCTGATGGCTCTGAACGCCAACGGCACCAACGCGTTCCATCTCCTTACTCCAGACAACCACCCCGATCCTCGGGGCGCCATACCGCTTATGTTGAGCGTCATTCCAACCGACTCCACCATCGTCTCAATCAAATACACGCTTTCACGCAACGGCCGCGCGGTCAGCTGCGCCGTGCTGCAGGTTGGACTTATCGTGCTCAAGACCAACGGCAGCAAGATCCCCGCTGGCGGCGATAGCGGGTCGCCCATCGTCGTGCGGCACAGCGACGGCAGCATGACCCTCGTGGGTATGCATATCGCGGGCAACGACCTGGGATCGTCATGGGCCATCCCAGCGTGGCAGATATTCAACCTGGACTTCTGGCGCCGCTACCCCGCCGGGGCGGCCATTGCTCCGATGGACGTGCCGTAGGGCGCCTGGTCCATGGCTATAGCTATTTGAACTTCGTCGCAAATAAGCGGGCTCAGGGGCGAGCGCTTTGGGATGCATGGCAAACCGCAATGCGGTACAGCCGAACTGACCGATTCCCACGTTCAAAATTGGCTCACGCCATGTCGGCGACATGGCGGAGTAGGCAGCTCACCGTGATCGGCAGCGGTGATCAAATTGCCGAGCACGTGCTTAAGCGGGCGGCGTCGGTCGAGCGTTCGCAGTGCGGCCGGTTCGGGGTCAATACTCGTCACCCACCGCCGCCCCAGTTGACTGGTGGCTCTGTGCGGCCGCCGACGTCTGCCTCCACTCGACCTATGTCTCTGACCAGCCTACCGCTACGGGTCGGCGAACTTCGGCTTTGGGCACTTTGCTGCCACTGACGATTGAAGCCCGACCGTCTCCTTTGGGTCCTTGCCCGCCGCTGCCTGCACGCACACCATGCAGGCAGCAGCCCCGGTCAGAGGGCAGCCGAACTCGCCACCTCAGACCCCAAGCAGCGCCATCCAACTCAATCCAGCCGCAGCCCCCACACCGGCCCGCCATCATCAATCCGCACATGGCTGGAATCTGCAAAGCCCAGCGAGGCGGCAGCGGCCGCAGCGACCAAGCCGCTGGCACCCACCTGCCCCACCGCAGCCTGCGCCTCGGCGCTCAGGAAGGACAGGTACAGCGTCTGCCGAGGCAGCACCGCGGCCAGGTGGCTGCGCCACGCCTCGCCCAGCTTCGCCTCAGCGGCCACCGGGTCGCCGCTGTAGAAATTCGCGCCCAGGCCCAGCCAGAAAGGCGAGGCGCCCGAGGCATCACGCGGGCCTGCCAGCTCCAGCACCAGCTGGCGGCCATAACGACCACGCTGAGCGGCCACGCGCTGGAGTGCGGCGTGGATCAGCTGAGCCAGGGCGGCCTGCTGTTGCGAAGCGTCCAGCTCCGGCGCGCAGGCCAGATCGGCCAGCTCGCTCTCACCCGTGTGGTCATTGCCCAGCAGCAAGGTCGGCTGGGCGCGGAACAAGCCCAGCTCGGCGGCGGCGTGGACGATCTGGCCCAGGTGGTAGCTGTAGCGCGGCAGCGGCGCCAAGCCCAGGCGTTCGACCAGGCGCAAGCAGGCCAGGGGCCGGTCGTTCGACGGGTCCGCCAGCAGCATCCATTGCTCGGCCGGTGCGTCGAGCTGCAGGGCGGCACCGGTCTGGTTGCGCCAGCCGGCCGAGAGGATCTCAGTCGCGTCTTCGGGTCGCCAGGAACGCAAGCTTCCGATCTCGGTCATGACCTGCTCCTTTCCAGGGCTTCAGGCTGCAGCGGCGTCACCCACAGGCTTTGGCCCTCGCTCAGGCCCAGGCGTTGCACGGCTTCATGCCCCGGCGCCAGGGCCTGGGCGGCTGGCGGCAGCTCGGCCAGCACGGCACGAAAACCGGGCCGGGCGCTGTTGACGGCCAGGTGCCAGACCGGCTGGCCCAGGGCCATGGCATCGGCTTGCACGGCCAGCTCGCGGGCGTGGCGCACGCTGCGCAGAAGATGCAGGCTGGCCTCGACCGTGGGGCCGCCGTCGAAGATGTCGATATAGCTGTCGGCATCGAAGCCCTCGTCCTGCAGGATGGAAAACGGCAGCTCGCCGACAGGGTGCAGCTGGCCGATGGCGAACTGCGCGGCCTCGGGCAGCAGGGGCACGTAGATGGGCGACTGCGGCATCAGGTCGGCGATGAAGGACTTGCTGCGCCCGCCGGTGACGGCCTCGGCCTGCGGATAGTCCATGTCGAAGAAGCGCCGGCCCACGGCGTCCCAGAATGGGCTTTGCCCGGCTTCGTCGGCCAGGCCGGGGCTCTCGGCCGCGATGCGGTCGTTGAAGCGCTCCAGATGGCGCAGGATGAACAGCAAGCGGGCACGCGAAAGCAGCTGCGGCGCCGGGCCCTCGGCATAGGCCGGGTCGATGTAGAACGAGGTCAGCAAGGTGTAGCCGGTCAGGTCGTGACACAGATGCAAGGTGTGCAGGCGCCGGCTCACGCCCAGGGCGGCGCTCGCGTGGACCACGAATTCATTGCGGTAGCTGTAGAAGCGGTCGTGAAAACCAGCACTGGCGGCGATGCCGCTGCAGCCCACCACCTGGGCTCGCGACAGATCCTCCAGCACAAAGAGATAACGCTCTTCACCGCTGGCATCGTCGGCGCTGGCGAAAGACTCGATGGAATGGGCGATGCGCTGGCGCAGCTGCTCGCGGTCATGCGGCAGCGAGCCGATGCCATGCGCGCTGGCCGCGGCAATGCGCTCCAGGGCCGCCAGGTCGGACAGCGCCACAGGGCGCAAGACAAGCTCGCGCAGATCGTGCGGCTCAGTGACATTCATGGGGGGCTCTCTCCTGCCGGGCGGCGCCAGGCCGCGGCTCGCTGGCTGCGCTCATCGCGCGGCGTCTTGTCGAAATGGGCTTTGTAGGCGTTTGAAAAATGCGGGCCCGAGGAAAAGCCGCAGCTCAGGCCGATTTGCAGAATCGATTGGCTGCCCTGCTGCAACAGGCGGCGCGCGCGGTTCAGGCGCAGCTCCAGGTAGTAGCGCGAGGGCAGCGCGTCGAGATGCTGTTTGAACAGGCGCTCCAGCTGGCGCCGTGACACGCCCACCAGGCGCGCCACCTCCTCGGTCGGCAGGGGCTCGGCCAGATTGGCCTCCATCAGGCTCAGGGCTTCGGCCAGCTTGGGGCTGCCGCCACGCTGCTCGGCGACAGCGCGGCGCTGACGCTCGTCGCGGCCACGCGCGCGCTCCAGGCCCAGGGCCAGGGTCAGGTCTTGCGCGAAGCGCTCACCATGGCGCCGGCCCAGCCAGGCGACCATCAGGTCCAGGCTGGCGCTGCCGCCGGCGCAGCTCATGCGGCTGGCTTCGGCGTTCATCTCCCAGACCTTGTCGCTCCAGACCACTCGGGCCAGTCCTCTTGCAAGGCATCGATCCAGGCGCCGTTGACCGTGGCGCGCTGGCCGCTGAGCAGGCCGGCCTCGGCCAGCAAGGCGCTGCCGCCGTCCACGCCGGCCAGGGCCACGCCCGCAGCAGCCTGGGCCTGCAGCGCGAGCAAGAGCGCCGCATCGGCAGGCAGCGACTCGCCGCTGAACACCAACAGCAAATCCCAGGCTCGCTCGGGCGCCAGCAGGGGCAGCGCCGCCGCCCAGGCTTGCGGGCTCAAAAGCTGGCCGGAGCAGGCGGCAGGCGCACCGTCTAAAGAGAGCAGTTGAACCTCATAGCGCGCCTCTGGCTGCAAGCCATTGGCCGCCTGCAAGGCCTCCAGCACGCCGGCCAAGGCCAGCAGCGAAGCACCGGGCATGACGAGCAAGCCACAGCGCCGCAGCGCCGCCGTGGCGGCGCCGGCTTCGACTGGCAAGGCGGAATAGGCAGTGCTGTTCACCGCCTGGACTGTAAGGCAGCTCAGCATGGCAAATCTCGCTGGCCACGCCGTGAACCCTGGAACATCCAAGCCGGCATGGGGTCTTGGCATCGGCGCCGGAACGAAGCGCCAGGATGGCGCACACTGACCAGCCGTCGCCCAGGTATGGCCCTCAGAACGAATGCCGCGACAGGCTGAGCTGCGCGCGGCGCGACAAGCCTGGCCTGAGACACACCCACACCGCAAGCCTCACCCCTCGGACGCTCCATGCCCCAAGCGAAATCAGCGAACAAAGCCAGGCCGCTCGTGCTGCGTGCCGGCCTCGACCTGGAGGCCGGTTTCGCCCTGATCACGCGCCAATGCTTGCGCCAGATCCGCGCCAATGAGGCCGGCCTGAAGTTCAGCAGCGACCCCGAGTTTGTGCACCAGATCCGCGTCGGCTTGCGCCGTCTGCGTTCAGCCTTGAGTCTGTTCAAGCCCTGGATCCCGCTGCCGCAGGCTCTGGCCCATGATCTCCGCTGGCTGGGCCAGCGTTTGGGCACGGTGCGCGATGCCGAGGTCTTGGCCCACACGACGCTGCCCGCCCTGGCGCTGGCCTGCGCCGGAGTCGAGGACCTGGGCAAGCTGCAAGACGCCGCAGCGGGTCTGGCCCAAAAGCGACGTCGCAAAGCCGTGCAGGCCTTGGACTCGGAGCGATACCAGCACCTGCAGACCGATCTGCAGCGCTGGCTCAAGCGACGCGGCTGGCGCGTTGATTCACCCCGGCCCGAGGAGCTGGGCATGCCGCTGGAGGCTGCGGCACAAGCGATGCTGACGCTGCGCAACCAAAAGCTGAGCCAGCGGATCACGAGCTTGCCGGACCCTGCCCGCGCTGAGGACTGGCACCGGCTACGCATTGCAGTCAAGAAGCTTCGTTATGCGCATGGGTTTTTCCAGTCCTTCGCTGTCGCAAGAGCTAACGGCCAGTCGACGCAGCTCAGCGCGCTGCAGGACTTGTTGGGCCAGTTCAACGATGCGGACGTGGGGCGCGAGCTGCTGCTGCATTTGGCCCCGAAGCAAGGCCGGCCAGCCGCCTTTGCCAGCGGTGTCTTGTGGGCGCAGTCGCAGCAGCGCATCCACATGGTCACGGCCTTGCTGCCGGCCTTCGTCACCGGCCCGCCCACGCCCTGACGCCATGACCGGCAATCAAGCAGCCTGCTTCACTGCCATGACATGGAACTCGCCAGGGCCAGCAAGCCCAGGGCCAGCACCAGATAGGCCAGCTGCAAAGGGATCATCCAGCGCGCCCATTTGGTCCAAGGGATGCCGGCCAGGGCCAGCACGCCGACCGTGATGCCCGAGGTCGGGATGACCGGCGTGGTCAGCTCACCGAACTGAAAAGCCAGCACGGCGGTCTGCCGGCTCACACCCACCAGATCGGCCAGCGGCGCCATCACCGGCATGGTCAGGGCGGCCTGGCCGGTGCCGGAGTGGATGAAGAAGTTGATCACCGACTGGATCAAAAACATCTTCTGCGCCGAGAAGATGGGGCTGCTCGATTCCACCAAGGGCACCAGGCTGTGCAGCACGGTGTCGATGATGTGGCCGTCGCGCATCAGCACCACGGTGGCCTTGGCCAGGGCGATCACCAGGGCGGTGCTGACCAGGTCTTTGGCGCCTTGCATGAAGGCGGCGACGAAGTCTTCGGCCGAGAGCCGCGCCACCAGGCCCACGGCCAGGGCCATCACCAGGAACAGAGCCGCAATCTCCTCGATGTACCAGCCGAAGCGCACCACGCCGACGATCATGGACAGCAAGGTCAGCACGAACAGGCCGAGCACCAACTTATGGCGTGGCTGCAGGCCTTCGAACTGTTCGAAGCTGCTCAGGTCCAGATGGCGGCGGCGCTCCTGGTCTTGTTCAAAGCAGGGGCTCAGGCGCGGATCGCGCTGCACGCGGGCCGCGTACCACATCAAAAAGGCGATGGTCACCGTGGTGAAGATCAGCCAGCAGAGCAGGCGGTAGCCCAGGCCCGAGAACATGGGCACACCGGCAATGTTCTGGGCCACGCCGACATTGAAGGGGTTGAGAAAGGCCGTGGCAAAACCGATCTGCGAGCCGACGAAGGGAATCGCCACGCCGACGATGCTGTCGTACTTCAGCGCCAGGGCCAGGGGGATGAAGATCAGCACAAAGGGAATCGCCTCCTCGGCCATGCCGAAGGTGGCGCCGCCCAGGGAGAACAGGCCGACGAAGAGCGGGATCAGGCCGGCGCGCACCAGGGCCGAATGGCGGTGAGCCCGGGCCACGGACTTGATCATCGCGTCGATGGCCTCGCTGCGCTGAAGCACCGAAAACGCGCCGCCGACGATGAGCACAAAGCCGATGATCAGGGCCGCCTCGACAAAACCCTTGATCGGCGCCGTCATCAAGGCCACCAGACCTTGCGGCTGGCTGGGGATGTGGCGGAAGGAATCGGCCACGATGACTTTTTTGCCATCAACCAGCTCGGTCTGGTACTGGCCGCCGGGCAGCACCCAGGTGGCCAGGGCGATCAGGGCCAAGAGGGCAAACAGTAGGACAAAGGTGTTGGGAAACTTGAGAGGCTTGGCGGGGGTGGCGGTGGGGGTGGCGGGGGTGGCTGGGGTGATGGGCGTTGACATGGCCGGGCTCACATGGAAAGCAGCTTGCCGCTGCGGAAAGGAATGGCGCCTGCGACCTTGCAGACCCGCATGCCGGCGCTGGCATAACGCCGAGACACACGGGCAAACATCAGGCCAGCGGCACGGGCACAGAGCAGGCTGCGCTGCTCGCTCAAAGGATCGATCAGCTCGGCCACGGCCTCGCCGGCGGCGACGCGATCACCGGGCGCCTTGAGGAAGACGAGCACACCGGCATGGGGCGTGACGATGGGCTCCACCGCCTCCAGCGCCGTGGCCGGGCAAGCGATGCCCTCCACCGCGACAGGCGAGCGGTCCGTCACATCGCCGGTCTCGCGCAGGAACTCGATCAGGGCGGCGGCGTCGGCCGCGGCCAGCTCGTGCGAAACCTCGGTCTCGCCACGCAGCTCCACCGTGGCGGCCAGACAGGCCAGGGGAACCGGAGTGGCCGGGCCGAAGTGCTCGGCCAGCTCCCACCAGTGGCGGGCCAGGGATTCATCGAAGGGGTCGTCACCCGACTCGCGCGAGATCAGATAGGCCTGGGCGCCCAGGCGAGCGGCCAGCGGCGCCAGTGCCGAGGCCAGGGGCGTGCCGGTGTAGACATGGAGCACGGCCTGGTTGTCGCAGTGCAGGTCCAGCACCACATCGGCATCCAAGGCCAGGCTTTGCAGCAGGCGCTTGAGGGCCTCGGTCTCGGTGGCAACGGGCCGCTCGGCCAGCAAGGCCTGTGCGGCCGCGCGCACGAGGCGCACATTGGCCGCGGCATCGGCGCCCAGCTGCCCCTGCAGGCGCGGCAGCAGCGCCGGGGTCAGGTGTTGATAGCCACGGTTGAAATTGACGCCGGTGCTGAGATCAAAGCGGCCGAAGGACGTGCCCTGCAGCTCCTGGGCCAGGCCGATGGGGTTGGCCAGAGGCAGCAGCACGATCTCGCCGGGCAGCTGGCCGGCCGCTTCCAGCTCCAGCAGGAGGGCCTTCAGATGCTGGGCCACCAGCATGGGCGGCACCTCGTCGGCATGGAGTGAGGCCTGGATGTAGACCTTGCGGCCGCTGTGGCCCGCACCGAAATGCAGGCTGTGCAGCTGGCGGGCGCTGCCGGCATGGGCCGGCGGTAGGGCATGAACGTGGCGGCGCATGATGGTGTGGATGAAGAAGAGAAAGAGCTGGAATGAAGTGGGCGGGCACAGCCCTGCCCGGCTCGGCTGGGCAGGAGCCCAGGGCCGAGTTCGAAAGACTCAAGGGAGTGGTCCGCCCGCGGGTGGCGCAGGCTCAGCTCAAGGCTGTGGGCTGATGGCCCTATAAAAGGGCTGCTGCACCCGCACCGGCAGCACATCGAGGCGCAAATTCAGAACGGTGTAGTCCTCGCCGCCCATGGTGCCGGTGAACCAGGCCAGGCTGTCGGGGCCTTTGTAGAGGCGGAACTCAAAGCCCAGCTCGCTGTCGCCCCCTCCGGCGGCTTGAGCGGCGGCCGAGCGCGGCCCAGCAAAGGCCAGGCCCAGCAAGTCCGGAAAGGGGCTGTCGATCAGCTGGGCCATGGCGTTGGCAATCGTGTTGTCGCCCAACATGTCCATCAGGAAAGGCTGCTGGGTGAAAAAGGGCTTGAAGTTCGACGCGCGCGGGTCGATCTTGTGGCCGGCGCGCTTGGCGGCCGAAGGCGTGGTCTCGCCGCTGCCCAGGTGGTGGCGGTCGCCGCGGTCGAGAAAACTCAGGCGCACGCCGCGGATGTTGAAGGCCGGCAAGCGCGCATCGCGGCTGGCCTCGCTCAAGTCCACCAGCAGCACGCCGCGCGCGCCGATCACCTCCAGCGCCTCGCCCTTGATCACAGTGGCGCTGTTCTCTTCCACGCCCAGGCCCAGGCGATAGCCCTCGGCCTGCATCAGGGGCAGAAGGCGGCCGATGCGGCCACGCTTGAGGAAGTGCTGGTCAATGAAGAGATGGGGGCCGACGAAGCCCAGGCCGCGGTCCACCTCCTGGCCGCGGCGCAGCTGGCCTTTGAGCACCTTGAGCGAGTCCTGCGCGTCGCGGAACATGGTGCTGCTCATGATGGCCGCGCCGGCGCTGGTACCGGCCACCACACCGCCGCGCCGGTAGAGCGCCCAGATGGCATCGAGCATGGGCGTGGGCTGGCCGCCGGGCTGCAGGCTGTCGACGATCAACTCTTGCGCGCCGCCCGAGAAGAACACGCCTTGCGCCGCACTCACCTTGGCCAGCAAGGCCGGGTCTCGCACGGCAGCGGCCACATCGCTACCGGCCAGGCGCGGCGCCACGGGGATGTGCTCGGCACGTGCGCCCTGCCGCTGCAAGGCTTCGATGATTTGCCCGGCGCTGCGCTCGGGGTTGGCCGCGGCCGTGGCGAACACGGCGAAGCGCGCGCCGGGGCCGCCGGCCTCGTCGACGATGCGCTTCCAGACCGCGTCGTTGTCGTACTTCAGGGCGCCGCCAATGACGATGGCCGTGCCGCGCGGCGCGGTCTCGACTGAGGTCTGCGCTTGTGCATGGCTGGGCGTGGCGAAGAGGCCAGCGCTGGCCAAAAGCGAGGCCAGCAGAAAGCGACGGCGGCCTGGGGCGCGAGCGCCGAATGCGATGGAGTGGCGTGGGGTTTGCATGGCGCCAGTCTGTCAGCGCGCGCGCCGCAAAACCAGCGGGTTGGCCCGCTGCAGCGCCCGCAAAGGACGCAAAGCGCAAGTGCGTGTCGCATCCATGCAAGCGCGTTTCACCCCTGTTCATCGAGGTTTGCGCGCTTGCGACATGCATTTACACGCAAGCGACCGAGGCGCCAAAACCCCATAGGCAAGTCACGAGGGCCACTTCTAGAGTCCGCTCCAACCCGTCACCCCACGACTCACGACTCACGCTTCACCCATTCACTTGTTCACCCGTTCACCCATTCACCTGTTCCTCCCCTCCCCACCTCCCCAAGGCCCCGCCATGACCAAACCCCGCAGCCCCCATCGATTTCAAACCCAGCGCCTGGCCCAGGCCGCGATGCTGCTGCTCGGCAGCCAGCTCTTGAGCACCGCCCAGGCCCAGGAAGCCAAACTGGAGCGCGTGGAAGTCACCGGCTCCAGCATCAAGCGCCTGGAGGGCGAGACCGCCTTGCCGGTGCAGACCCTCAAGCGCGCGGACATTGACAAGACCGGCGCCACCACCGCGGCCGAGATCATGAAGTCCATCAGCGGCAATGCGGCCGGCCTGACAGACGGCGCCTCCATCACCGACAGCACCGGCGGCCAACGCGGCTTCAACGGCGCCAATCTGCGCGGCATCGGCGTCTCCAGCACCCTGGTGCTGCTGAACGGCCGACGCATGGCCAATTTCGCCTCGCCCGGCGACAACTCGGGCGTGGACCTGAACAACATCCCGGCCGGTGCCATCGAGCGGGTGGAAATCCTCAAGGACGGAGCCTCGGCCATCTACGGCACCGACGCCATCGGCGGCGTCATCAACTTCATCACCCGCAAGGACTACCGCGGCGCCGATGTCAACGTCTACGCCTCGCGCACGCAAGAAGGTGGCGCGGAGAAGACGGCCGCCTCGCTGGGCGGTGGCTTTGGTGACCTTGCCAAGGACCGCTTCAATGTCTTCGGCGTGATCGACGCACAAAAGCTCGGCGCCCTGCGCAGCAGCGAGCGCGACTTCCTGAAGGAGCGCCCGCTGGCCAGCACCCTGCCCTTCTACATGAGCAGCCGCACCTACCCCGGCAACATCCGCCTGGCCAGCCGGGCGGCCGCACGCAAGGTGCAGCTCGATGCACTCAATGCCGCCGGCTTCAACTTCAACGGCAAACCGCTGACCCAGCGCACCATCAACCTCTCGGCCCCGGCCTGCAATCCGCCGGCCACGGTCTACGCGCCCGACAACCTGTCCGAGGCCTGCAGCTTCGACTACATGCAGGACACCGAGCTCTACCCCGAATCCGAGAAGCTCGCCTTCCTGGGCCGCGGCGTCTTCCAGCTGAACGAGCAACACCAGCTGTTTGCCGAAGTGCTGAAGAGCAAGACCACGACACAGTACGTGGCCAGCCCCAATCCGATCGAAATCACCGCGGTGCCGACCGCTGCCATCAACCCCTTCCTGAGCAAGCCCTTGCCCTTCGGCGGCAATGTGGACATCCGCCAGCGCGTGAGCGAAGCCGGCAACCGCAGCAACGAAGTGACCAGCGATGCCGAGCGCCTGGTGGTGGGCGCCAGCGGCAGCCTGCCCTTGTTTGGCGGCTGGGACTATGACGTCGCCCTGAACCGCGCCGTCAACCGCTCGACCGACGCCATCCAGGACGGCTACTTCCTCTACAACGAGTTCGTGGCCGGCGTGCGCACCGGCAAGATCAACCCCTTCGGCCCTTCGCCGCAAGCCGGCAAGGACTTGCTGAACAGCATCCGCGTGCAGGACGAATCGCGCCGCTCCAAGGGCACGACCACCACCCTGGACTTCAAACTGAGCGGTAGCCTGGCCCAGTTGGAAGGCGGCGACCTGGGCCTGGCCCTGGGCGCCGAGCTGCGCCGCGAGGTGAGCGAGTTCACGCCCTCGGCCCTGCTATTGACCAACAACATCCAGGGCGACCGCAGCTCGCGTGGCGACGCCCCGGTGGCCAGCAGCAACAGCCGCAGGGTGGGCGCCGTGTTCGCCGAGCTGAATGCACCGCTGAGCAAGGCGCTGGAGCTGCAAGCCGCCCTGCGCTACGACAAATACAGCGGTGTGGGTGACACCCTGAACCCCAAGCTCGGCGTGCGTTGGCAGCCGAGCAAGCAGCTGGTGCTGCGCGGCTCGGCCGGCACCGGCTTCCGGGCGCCCACCATCAACGAACTGACCCGCCCGACCTCGTTTGGCAGCAGCTCGGCCTTCCTGACCGACCCCGGCTGCGTGGCCCAAGGCTTTGCCGTCGCCGACTGCACCGACCAATGGCGCGTCGAGCGCCGCAGCAACCCCAACCTCAAGCCCGAGAAGTCCAAGCAGGCCTCCTTCGGTGTGGTCTTCGAGGCCAGCAAAGAGGCGACCGCCAGCCTGGACTACTGGATGATCCGCAAGACCGATGTCATCAGCGACCTCTCGGAACAGGTGATCCTGGGCAACCTGCCCAAGTACGGCAAGGACTACGTCAAGCGCGACGAGTTCGGCGAGTTCATCGACACCATCCTGCTCAAGAAGGACAACCAGGGGGAACTGCGCACCTCGGGCCTGGACCTGGAAATGACGCTGCGCCAGTCCACCGAGGGCTGGGGCCGCTTCACTGCCTCGCTGAGCGGCACCTATGTGCTCAAGTACGAGCGCCAGCCCGGCGCCGGCGAGCCCTTCATGAACAACGCCGGCCAGTTCCTGAGCGACCAGGTGATCCAGAAGTGGCGCCACCGCCTGTCGTTGGACTGGGATATGGGCCCTTACGGCCTGACCCTGGGCAACACCTATTACTCGGGCTACCGCGACCACAACACCGCCTTCAACCCCAACACCAGCCAACTGCTGCCGGCCCGCAGCGTGGAGGCCTACTCGCTGTGGGACCTGTCAGGCTCCTGGCGCATCAACAAGCAGCTCAAGCTGCGCGCCGGCGTGCAAAACCTGCTGGACACGCAGCCGCCTTTCTCCAACCAGGGCTACTACTTCCTCGCCACCTATGACCCGACCTACACCGACCCGCGCGGCCGCAACTTCTACATGAGCCTGAACTACAGCTTCCGCTGAAGCCGCCAAGCCCCAAAGCAACGGGGCCGGGAGCATCACGCTCCCGGCCCTTTTTGCTTTCATGTTCGCGGCTGGCCTGCTTTACTTGCTGGGCCCGTCGCCCCGCTCGGGGGCCGGGCCGGTGGCACGGTCCGGTCCCGGCCAGGGGCTGTACAGCGGCTGGGGCATGCGCACCGGAGTCACGTCGAGGTAGAGGTTGACGACGGTGAACTCCTCGCCGCCCCACTCCTCGGTGCTCCAGCCATAACTGCCCTTGCCCTTGTACAGGCGGAACAGAAAACCGAGCTCGGCCACCGGGTCACCGGGCCTGGGCAGCACGTCGAAGGACAGGCCGCGCACCTCGTTGCGGCTGCTGTCGATCAGATAGGTCATGGCATTGGCGATGGTGGAGTCACCCAGCATGTCCAGATCGAAACGGTCTTCGGTGAAGTAAGGCTTGAAGTCCGGCGCCGTGTGGTCATGCTTGGCGCCGCGCAGCTTGATCGGCGCGGGCGTGGTCTGCCGGGTCTTGAGGTTGTAGCGATCGCCCTGGTCAAGAAAACTCAGTCGCGCATTGGTCACGTTGAAGGCACCGAGGGTCGGGTCGGTCTTCACATCGGTCAGGTCCACCAGCAAGGCGCCCTTGGCACCGATCACTTCGACCTCGTCGCCGTGCACCACGGCGGCCGAGTTCTCTTCCACGCCCAAGCCCAGCTTGTAGCCCTTGGCCATCATCAGCGGGATCATGCGGCCGAAACGGCCGCGCTTGAGGAAATGCTGGTCCACGAACAGGTCGGGGCCGACAAAGCCCAGGCCGCGGTCGATCTGCTTGCCCTCGGCCCACTTGCCTTTCATGATGTTGATGACGCTGGGGGCGTCACGGAACATCACCGTACTCATGATGGCGGCGCCGGCCGAGGTGCCGGCCACCACGCCGCCGCGGCGGTAGACGTCCCAGATCGCTTCCAGCATGGGCGTGCTGTTGCCGCCCGGCATCAGCACGTCGACGATGCGCTCTTGCGAGCCGCCGGTAAAAAACACACCGCGGGCGTTCTTGACCTTGGCGATCAGGGAGGGGTCGCGCACCACTTTGCTCAGGTCCACCCAGCTGAACTTGGGCGCCACCGGCAGGGCCTCGGCCACGGCGCCGCGCTTTTGCAGCATCTCCACCGCCGTCTTGGCGCTGGCCTCGGGGTCCTCGGCCGCGGTGCCGAAGACCACGAAGCGCGCACCCTTGCCGCCGGCCAGTTGGACGATGCGGCCCCAGACGTCTTCGTTGTCGGCCTTGAGTGCCCCACCGATGGGCACGGCATAGCCCTTGATGGCGCCCTCGCCCGCGCCCAGCGGCCCCGGGCCCGCCGCATTGCTGTTCGAAGCGTTGCTGCCTGCCGTCGAGCTGGCCGGTTTGGCCGGCACCGGCGAGGGCGCATGCACGCCCTTGACCGGCGTGGTCGGCGGCGGCGGCGTGGCGCCCAGCACCGTGCCAGCCGGGCCGAAGGAGCCGGGTTTCAAGGTGTGCACGGTGCCGCCCTGGGCTTGGGCGCCCAGGCTCGCCGTGACCAGCAGGCCGGCTGCCAGGGTGGAAATCAAGAAATCAGAAACGTGCTTGGTGTTCATGGCCTGGGAGACTGTGTGGATTGGCCGCCGTTCAATTCAAGGGGATCGATGGCGACGAAACGAATCATGGCACGGCCGCACCGACGGCTCATTGCACCAGCCAGTCTGAGGCAGAGCACGGGACACTTGGAACGCTATGCGAACGCCGCGCGAAAGATATGCACCCTGAGTTGCGCTGATGCGACTGGCGCGTGAATCCCCTATGGCCCGACAGGCACATGCTTCCTAGACTGGTGCGGAATCCTCATTGGACGACCGGTCGCCACCCGCCTCGGCGCGTGCCCCGGCCCCCTCACACCCCCGGGAGAAGTACAGATGACCCAGCCCCGCGCTTGCACCCCCACCCCCGTTCTGCGCGCCACCGCCCTGGCAGCCCTGATGGCCACGGCCGGCCTGGCCAGCAACCTGGCCCAAGCCCAGGAAGCGCCCAGCACCTTGAACCGCGTCGAAGTGACCGGCTCGGCCATCAAGCGCCTGGAGTCGGAGACCGCCCTGCCGGTGCAGGTGATCACGCGGGCCGACATCGTCAAGGCCGGCATCACCACCGCCGCCGAGCTGGTCGCCAGCCTCAGCGCCGCCAGCAACAGCCTGACCGACGGTGTGTCCATCGGCACCGGTGGCTTCAAGGACCAGATGGGCTTCAACTCGGCCAATCTGCGCGGCCTGGGCACCTCCTCAACCCTGGTGCTGCTGAACGGCCGACGCATGGCCAACTTCGCTTCGCCCGGTGACGACTCGGGCGTGGACCTGAACACCATCCCCATGGCCGCCATCCAGCGCGTGGAAGTGCTGCTGGACGGCGCCTCGGCCATTTACGGCACCGACGCCATTGGCGGCGTCGTCAACTTCATCACCCGCAAGGATTACCAGGGCGTGCAGCTTGACGCTTACGTCGGCGCCAGCAAGGAAGGCGGCGCGGGCAAGCGCAGCTTCTCGATCGCCGGAGGCAGCGGCGATGTGGTGCGTGATGGCTTCAATGTCTTCGGCGTGCTCGATGTGCAGCGCACCGACGCCTTGAGCACCTCGCAGCGCCAGTTCATCTCCGACCTCAAAATTCCCGAGCGCCTGCCCCATCTGCTGTCCTCGGCCGGTTTTCCGTCCAACATCATCCTGAGCCGCGCGCAGCGCAGCTTCCTGCAAGACCAAGGCTTCAAGGTCAATGGCAAGGACATCGTCAGCCGCACCATCAACTTCAGCATCCCGACTTGCCAGGCCCCCCACACGCTCTACCTGAAGGACGGCATCGGCGGCGAGACCGGTTGCACCTATGACTTCATGCGCGACATCGAGCTCTACCCCAAGACCGACAAAGTCGGCTTCCTGGGGCGTGGCGTGCTGCAGATCAATGCCAACACCCAAGCGTTTGTCGAGACCTCGCTGACTCGATCCAAGAGCTGGTACGTCGGCACCTCCAACCGGATTGACGCCGAGGTCGATGTATCCATGATCCCGGGTCTGAAGAACTCCGGCATTGCCGAAGAGTTCCCCGACGCAGAGGACCGCAGTATCACCGTGCGCACCCGCCTGCTCGACGCCGGCAAGCGCGCCAGTGAACTGACCAGCACCGGCAGCCGTGTCGTGCTGGGCTTGAGCGGCAGCGGCGCCGGCTGGGACTACGACCTGGCCTACAACCACAGCAGCAACCGCATCGCTGACCGCGACACCGCCGGCTACCTGCTTTACGACAAGACCATGGCCGCCTTTGCCGACGGCACCATCAACCCCTTCGGAGCACAAAGCGACAAGGGCCTGGCCTTCCTGCGCAACAACCAGATCAACGAGGAAGTGCGCAGTGCCAAGGGCACGATGGATGTCTTCGACATCAAGGGCACACGCGCCCTGACCCAGCTGGCCGGCGGCGAGATGGCCTTGGCCATCGGCGCCGAAGTGCGACGCGAAAAGGGCAGCTCAGCCGCCTCGGACTTGCTGCTGTCCGACAATATCGTCGGCGACAGCACGCCCGGCGATGCCCAATTCACCAACAGCTCACGCAAGGTCTGGGCCGTCTACAGCGAGTTGAACGCCCCGATCAGCAAGGAGCTGGAAGTGCAGCTGGCCCTGCGGCATGACCACTACGACGTGGTCGGCTCCACCACCAACCCCAAGATCGGCCTGCGCTATGCGCCGAGCAAGCAGGTCCTGCTGCGCGCATCGGCCGGCACCGGCTTCCGCGCGCCTTCGCTGAACGACCTCTACCGCCCGGTCAAGACCGGCCAGACCGCGGTGCTGCCTGACCCGGTCTGCATGAAGGAAAACGACAACGACCTCGCCACCTGCGCCGACTTCTGGGAGACCCGCACCTACGCCAACGCCAAGCTCAAGCCCGAGACCTCCAAGCAATTCAGCTTCGGCCTCGTCATGGAGCCGCATCCGCAGTGGACCGTCAGCCTGGACTACTGGAATATTGCCAAGAAGAACGTGATCAGCACCATCGGTGACGACGTGATCCTGGGCAATCTGTCCAAGTACGAAAGCCTGGTGCACCGCTACAACGAAGATGAAGGTCTGGCCGGCTGCGACTACGACGAAGAAGACTCGACCATCTGCTTCATCGAGCTGCGCAAGGAAAACCGCGGCCGCCAGCGCGCCTCGGGCCTGGACATCGGCATCGATCTGAAGGGCTTGAAGAGCAGCGTCGGCGAGTTCGGCGTGCGCCTGGCCGGCACCGTGGTGCTGAAATCGCAGAAGCAGACCGGCTTCGGCGACAACTACATCAGCAACCTCGGCAAATTCGTCACCGACGGCGTGGTGCAACGCTGGCGCCATCGCCTGACCCTGGACTGGACGCAAGGCGCGTACAGCCTGGCCTTGAGCAACACCTACTCGAGCGCCTACACCGATCAGAACTCGGCCATCGACACCAATTCCGGCACCATCGTGGCGCCCAACAAGGTCAAGGCCTATTCGCTGTGGGATTTGTCCGGTGCCTGGAACGCAACGAAAGACCTGACCCTGCGCGCCGGTGTGAAGAACCTACTGAACACCACGCCGCCCTATTCCAACCAGGCCTACTTTTTCCTGTCCGGCTATGACCCGAGCTACACCGACCCGCGCGGCCGCTTCGCTTATCTGAGTGCCCAGTACCAGTTCCGCTGATCCCGGGTATCGCAGCCATGAAGCGCCGGCACTGCCTGGGTGGCGCGGCCGGTGCCCTGCTGGCCGGCTCGAGGCTGAGCTGGGCACAGAGCGATGCCGCCCTGTCGGCGCTGCAAGTGGCGCAGCGCCTGGAGCAACGCCAGCGCGAGCTGAACGAGCAGTTGCCGGACAGCATGCGGCGCCTGGGCGTGCCCGGCCTGTCTTTGCAACTGCTGCGTCACGGCGAACCCAGCCAGGCCTGGCATCTGGGGTGGCGCGAACGCTCGGAGGACGGCGCGCCGGTGGACGCCAGCACGGTGTTCGAATGCGCGTCCATGAGCAAGCCGGTGTTTGCATTCCTGCTGCTGCAGCAGGTGCAGCGCGGCCGACTGGGCTTGGACCAGCCCATCCTGGACTTCTACCCCGAACGTTTCAGCCCGGCGCAGCCTGCGCAGGCGCGCATCACCGCGCGCCAACTGCTCAGCCACAGCTCGGGCCTGCCGAACTGGCGCGAGGGCGATGAAAGCACCGGTCCCCTGCCCCTGAGCTTTGCGCCGGGCGAGGGCTTTCAGTACTCGGGCGAAGGCTATTTCTATCTACAAAGAGCGCTGGAGCATCTGCTGGGCGAGCCCTTGCAGACAACGGCAGAGCGCGAGCTGTTTCAGCCCCTGGGCATGAGCCAGAGCAGCTTTGTGCTGAACCCAGCGATAGAAGCCCAGCGGGCACGCGGCCACGCCGAAGATGGCCGCGCCCTGCCCTGGAGCCGCTACGAACGAGCCAATGCCGCCTACACCCTCTACACCACGGCGGGCGACTACAGCCGCTTTCTGGCTCATTTGCTGCGCCCAAGGCAATCGGGCCCAGGCCTGCTCAGCGCCGAGTTGCGCGCCGAAATGCTGGCCGCGCAGGCCGTCGCTACAGACCGCCAGCCCCTGGACCGCGCCGGGCAAGCCCAGGCAGTCAAAGGCCCGCCAGTCAAGGTCCACTGGGGCCTGGGCTGGATCCTCAATCACATGGCCGATGGCAGCCGGGTGATTTATCACACCGGCACGAACAGCAGCGGCTTTCGCGCCTTCTGCCAGTTCAACCCTTCACAGGGCAGCGGCCTGGTCTTTTTGAGCAACAGCCTGGCCGGCCATCAGCTCTGGCAGCCCATGATCAAGCGCTGGGGCGACCTTTAAGCCACCAGGCTCAAAGGCCCCAGTGCCCTCAGTTCTTGGCGCCTTGCGCGGTGCCCGAGTTGCCCGACAGACTGGACTGGTAGGCATCCTTGTCCACCAGCTTGACGTTCAGGGCATTGCGGTCCTTGCGCGCCAGATTGCTACCGGTGGTGTACTCGGGACGCTCGTAGGCGGCGTCCTTTTCGTCCGGGGCCTGGTTGCTGGCGCAGGCCGTCAGGGCCAGACAAGCGACGGCCGACAGCAGGCCGAGGATGGAATTGCGTTGTTCTTGCTTCATGGACATGGTCTCCCTGGTGTCGAACCGGGCCTCTTGAGCACCGGTCGCGATCTCAACCCTCAATCGGGCCTGCGAATTCTGCCCAGCACTGGCCGGCCGCCACTCCGGGATAACCCGGTTCATCGACGGAAACGTTCTCAGATCGCCCCGCCGGCGTCCATACCCAGCTCAGCGGCCATGCGCTGAACCAAGGCCTTGAGCTGCTCCAGCTCCTTGCCCATGCGTTGCTGTTCGGCGCGCAAAAACGCAATGTCTTCGTCCTGCGCCGCACTGGCACCGGGCGGGCCAGCATAAGCGCCAGCATCGGCCGCCGGCTCACCGCTGAGCAAATGGGCCCAGCGCGCTTCGCGGGCTCCGGGTGCACGCGCCAGCTTGACGACAAAGGCCGGGCGCCGCTCGGTGGCCTCGGCCAGTTCTTCCAGAAAACCCTCGACCGAGGACACATCGGCAAAGCGGTGCAGGCGCTCGGTGTGCAGGCGCAGCTCGGCCGTGGTCTGCGGGCCGCGCAGCATCAGCAAGGTCAGCAAGGCCAGGCCGGCACCGGGCACGCCCAGGCCGCGCGCGCCGTTGTGCTCGAAGCGCACGACGCGGCTGCCGCTGACGGTGTTGACCAGGTGCATGGCCTTGAGCTCTTCCAGCGCCAGCAGCACATCGGCCTCGCTGGCGTTCATGACCGGCTCACGCGCGGTCTTCTGGTTGCAGCCCAGGGTCAGGGCATTGAGGGAGAGGGGATAACTGTCCGGCACCGTGGATTCTTTTTCCACCAGCACCGCCAGCACGCGCGCCTCCAGGGCGCTCAAGGTTCGCAAAGACATGGATGTTCAGACCCCGAAGCCGTCGTCGGCCTGGATGATGGCCCCGTTGATGAAATGGCTCTCGTTGGCGCAGAGCATGAGCAAGGAGGTATCCAGATCCTTGGGCTGGCCGACGCGCTTGCGCGGCAGCAGCTCCACCAGCTTCTTGCCCTGCTCGGTGCCCCAGTGGTGGTGGTTGATCTCGGTGTCGATATAGCCGGGGCAGATGGCGTTGACATTGATGCCGTACTTGCCCCACTCCAGCGCCATGGCGCGGGTCATGTGGATGACCGCCGCCTTGCTCATGGAATAGACGCCGATCTGGCTCAGCACCCGCAGGCCGGCCATGGAGGCGATGTTGACGATGCGGCCGCCGATGAAGGTGCCGGGCGCCGAGCCCTGGGCGCGGGCCAGCATGCGCTTGCCCACCTCTTGCGCGACGAAGAAGGCGCCGCGGACATTGGTGTCCATGACGAAGTCGTAGTCGTCGGGCGTGACCTCGGTCAGGCGCTGGGTGGTGCTGACGCCGGAGTTGTTGATCAGGATGTCGAGCGTGCCGACTTCCGTCTCGGCATGGGCCACGGCCGACTTGATGCTGTCCAGATCGGTGACATCCAGGGTCACCACATGGGCGTCGCCACCGGCGCCTTCGATTTCGCTGCGCAAGGTCTTGAGCCGCTCGGTGCGGCGGCCGGCCAGGACCACACAGGCGCCGGCCTGGGCCAGAGTTCGGGCGAACTGGGCGCCCAGGCCGCTCGATGCGCCGGTCACCAGGGCCACGCGGCCCGACAAATCAATGCTGTAACTCATGGTCATCCTCTGGGAAAACTGCTGGGGAAGCGTAGCACGCGACCCCGGGGCCTACGAGGAAAACAGAGCGCCCGGCCGAGGTCTGATTGACATGCGACAAGCCGCTAGAGCCTTGCACCTAGCGGCAAGAAAAGCACGACCGTTCGTTTTATCAAAGCCCCTTATAGAATGCCGCGCAGACAAGCCAGCTCAACAGCTTCAGCCAGGACAAGAACACCATGACGACAAACCAAGATCTTCTGAGCCAGTACGGACCGCGTGAATCGATGGAATACGACGTGGTCATCGTCGGCGGCGGCCCTGGCGGCCTGGCCACTGCGATCCGGCTCAAGCAGCTGGCGGCGGCCAAAGGCCAGGAGCTGTCGGTCGTGGTGCTGGAAAAAGGCTCGGAGCCGGGCGCCCACATCCTCTCGGGCGCTGTCATGGACCCGCGCGCGCTCAACGAGCTGCTGCCCAACTGGAAGGAGCTCGGCGCGCCGCTGAACCAGCCGGTGCAGGCCGACGAGGTGCTGTTCTTGAACGAAACCGGCGCCACCAGCACGCCGCAGTGGCTGATCCCGGGCTGCTTCCACAACGATGGCAACTACGTCATCTCCCTGGGCGCCGTCACCAAATGGCTGGGAGAGCAAGCCGAGGGCCTGGGCGTGGAGATCTTCCCCGGCTTCACCGCCGCCGAAGTGGTCTACGGTGAAGACGGCAGCGTGCGCGGTGTCGCCACCGGCAATCTGGGCGTGGGCAAGGACGGCGAGCCGACCGAGAACTTCCAGCTCGGCATGGAGCTGCTCGGCAAGTACACCATCTTTGCCGAAGGCGCCCGCGGCCATCTGGGCAAGCAGCTGATCGCCCAGTTCCAGCTCGACGCCGGCAAAGACCCGCAAAGCTATGCCATCGGCATCAAGGAACTCTGGGAAGTGCCCGCAACCCAAGCGCAGCCCGGCCTGGTGGTGCACACCGCCGGCTGGCCCATGGACGGCGACACCTATGGCGGCGGCTTCCTCTACCACCTGGAGGGCAACAAGGTCACCCTGGGCTATGTGGTCGGCCTGGACTACAAAAACCCCTGGCTCTCGCCCTTTGAAGAGATGCAGCGCTGGAAGACCCACCCCAGCATCCGCAAGCACATCGAAGGCGGCAAGCGCCTGGGCTACGGCGCCCGCGCCATCACGGCCGGCGGCCTCTTGAGCCTGCCCAAGACCGTGTTCCCGGGCGGCGCCCTGGTCGGCTGCGATGCCGGCTACCTGAACGCCGCGCGTATCAAGGGCAGCCATGCCGCGATCAAGACCGGCATGCTGGCGGCAGAGGCCGCCTTCGAGGCCCTGGCCGCCGGCCGCCAGCATGACGAGCTGAGCGCCTACCCTGCCGCTTTCGAGCAAAGCTGGCTGCATGAAGAGCTGAACCAGTCGCGCAACTTCAAGCAGTGGTTCAAGAAGGGCAATACCGTCGGCACGCTGATGACCGGCATCGAGCAATGGCTGCTGCCCAAGCTGGGCATGAAGAGCCCGCCGTGGACCATCCACCGCCCCCTGCCCGACCACCTCTACCTCAAGCCCGCGGCCGACTGCGCCAAGATCGACTACCCCAAGCCGGACGGCAAGCTGACCTTTGACCGCCTGTCCTCGGTCTTCGTGTCCAACACCAACCACGAAGAAAACCAGCCCGCCCACCTGACGCTGAAAGACGCGTCGGTGCCGGTGTCGCTGAACCTCGCCAAGTTCGCCGGGCCGGAGGCCCGCTACTGCCCGGCCGGCGTGTACGAGTTCGTCAAGAGCGATGCCGGCGAGGACCGCCTGCAGATCAACGCCCAGAACTGCGTGCACTGCAAGACCTGCGACATCAAGGACCCGAGCCAGAACATCGTCTGGGTCACGCCCGAAGGCGGTGGCGGGCCGAACTACGCTGGCATGTAACAGAGAAACATTGCTTGAGGCGGGCCCTGCACAAGGGCCCGCCTTTTTTGCGCGCCCGCCGCGTACAAATTCTCACAATTGAGTGGTGTGCGCTCTGCGCACCTGGACTGCTGCAAGCCTCGGCCCTATCGTCCGAGCACCCGCAAACCTTGTGAAAGCAAGGGACGCAAAGCCTCCGGCCTAAAGCGCGCTGCCTGACAGCGCACCACGGTAGCGGGGCTGCCAGGTGCCGGCCTAGACACGGTGGCGCCTGGCCTCGATCCTCACGAGGCAGACCCCTGATGCAGTACCTGGCCACTTTCCCCCTGCGCGCCACCCAAGTCGCCGCCGCGCTCACCCTGGCCACCTGGGCCACCTCGGTCAGTTTCCCAGCCCAAGCCCGCCCGCCCGTGCAGCTCGACGAGTTCACGCCCATGATGGCGCGATTCGAGCCCGCCGTGCACACCGACCGCTTGATCGTCAAGTACCGCAGCGCTGCGGTCAGCAGCAATGCCGACGGCAGCCCCAACGCCCGCAGCGAAGCCGCCATGCAGGTGGCCGCCAACCGCCAGGGCGTGCGCATGAAGCACCTGCGCCGCATGGCCAACGGTGCCCAGGTCTTCCACCTCGACCGCCGCCTGAGCCTGGCCGATGCTGGCGCCATGGCCGCCAATCTGCGCATGGGCGATGCCGCCATCGAATACGTGGAGCCCGACCGCCTGCACCACCCGACCCTGGTGCCCAACGACGCCTTGCTGGCCCAACAGTGGAGCCTCAGCGACAGCGTGGCCGGTATCCGTGCGCCCACGGCCTGGGACCGCAGCACCGGCGTCGGCGTCACCGTGGCGGTGCTGGACACCGGGGTGCGCCCTCATGCCGACCTGAACGCTCGCCTGCTGCCTGGCTACGACTTCATCAGCAGTGCCAGCTTTGCCGGCGACGGCAATGCCCGCGACGCCGACGCCAGCGACCCCGGCGACTTCACCACCGCCAACCAGTGCGCCAGTGGCTCCAGGGCCAGCAACAGCTCCTGGCACGGCACCCATGTGGCTGGCATCGCCGCAGCCAGCGGCGGCAACGGCGTGGGCGTGGCCGGTGTAGCCCATGCAGCCAAGGTGCTGCCTCTGCGTGTGCTGGGCCGCTGCGGCGGCTACACCTCGGACATTGCCGACGCCATCGTCTGGGCCGTGGGCGGCAGCGTCAGCGGCCTGCCCCTCAACCCCAACCCGGCCAAGGTGCTGAACCTTTCTCTGGGCGGCAATGGCGCCTGCAGCATCACCACGCAGAACGCCATCAACACAGCGCGAGCCAAGGGGGCGGTGCTCGTGGTGGCGGCCGGCAACAGCAGCGCCGATGCCGCGGGCAGCTCGCCCGCCAACTGCAGCGGCGTGATCGTCGTGGCCGCCACCGGCAAGACCGGCGGCCGCGCCAGCTACTCCAACTTCGGCAGCAAGGTGAGCCTGGCGGCCCCGGGCGGCGACGGCAGCTTCGGCATCCTCTCCACCTGGAACGCCGGCACCACCGCGCCCGGCGCGGACAACTACGGCTCGATGATGGGCACCTCGATGGCCGCCCCGGTGGTCAGCGGTGTCGCCGCCCTGATGCTGGCCGCCAACCCCAAACTGACGCCGGACCAGGTGGCCGCCCTGCTCAAGAGCAGCGCCCGCGCCTTCCCTGCAAGCTGCAGCGGCTGCGGCAGCGGCTTGGTCGATGCCAATGCCGCCGTGCTGGCGGCGCTGGCGGCCAAGGCCAGCATCCCGGCTCCTGCGCCGGCCCCTTCCCCGTCCCCTGCGCCAGCACCCGCACCTGCTCCCACCCCGGCTCCCAAACCAGCACCCGTGCCCACCCCGGCACCCTCGCCGATTCCAGCCTTGCTCCAGCTCAGCGACAAGGAACCCAACGAGAGCATCGCCACGGCCCAGGCTGTCACCATCCTGCCCGCCCAGGTGGCCGGCAGGATCAGCAGCAACACCGACAACGACTACTTCAAGTTCACCCTGCCGGCCGGCAAGACGGTCACCGCCGTGCTGAGCGCCGGCAGCGCGACCTCAGGCTTTGGCGTCGGTGTCTACATGAGCACGGGTCAGACCGTGCTGCTGTCCAACGGCATCGTCGGCGCCAGCCAGCAGGTCCGCATCAGCAACCCCGGCAGCAAGGCCGTGGTGCTGGTCTTGCGCGTGCTGCGCAGCGCGGGAACCACCGGCGCCTACAGCCTGAAGCTGGCGCTCTGAAGAGACTGCAGCTCTGGCAGAGGAGGGTCAGGTCTTGCCTTGAAGTTCTAGGTTTGACGCTGACCCTGAAAGGCTTGATGTCTGTACCGGTTCGTCAAGCCGCGATTGACGGGCAACGCGACTAGCGCAGCCGCTCCAGCACGCCCTTTCGACGAACGATATTCTTGTAGTCCCACTGCACGACTCGGCACTCAGCCAACCAGCCTCGCAAGGCCGCGAGATCAATCTGATCCACCGACGCGAAGCGGGCTTCAGCGGCCTTGAACTTGCCCTCAGGGTGCAGCCCTGGCGCGGCAAAGGACTGGCCGCTCCAGAACAGCAGCCGCACACCACCCTTCAGCTTGCTGTAGCCCACCACCGGGTTGCCGTCGAGGAACCACACCGGGTGGGCATGCCACAACTTGTTCTCCGCCTCGGGCAAGGCAAGGTCGATCTCTTGGGCCAGGAGTTCGCAGGTCAGCTGATCTGCGGGTGCCTGGGCAGCGTTGTACGACAAGGTCTGTGGATGCATGTCGGCTGCGGCTTCACTGTTGCATGAGAGGCCTTGAGAGACTCTTACATAGCCGGAAACCCAGGGAACATGCACGCATGAACTCGTATGGAATCGGCTTGCCGCTCCGAGCTCGTGGCATGACGCGACCGGCCGAAAGGGCCGTCACACATCCGTTTGATCGGAGGTTCAGAGGACGTTCTTTTGGCTGGACAAGAGCCTCGAGAAATGCTGAGCAACTTCCTCCAAGATGGCGCGCGGGCAAGCAGGATTCTTAACGAAGAACCAATACTCACCGAACTGGTTGTTGATTGTGAAACGGTGACCCCGAAACCAAAAATCGATCCAGCATTCGACCGCCGTCGAAAGATAGCAACACGGCAGAGCGAAACCCAAACCAAAGACCTGACGCAGTAAGCGCCAAGGGAAGGTCTGCACAAAGCGCAGTCATCTGTGATGGCCCCGACCTGAAGTGGAATGTTGAAGCCCGCCCAATTGGCGCCGCACCCTCCACAGGTTGGACAGCGCGAACAGCGTGTGCAACTCCGCCGTGTTCTTCGCCAACCCGCGATAGCGCACCTTCACATGGCCGAACTGGCGCTTGATCACCTGGAATGGGTGGGGCCGGAGCCAGCTGGTCGCGCGGGGCTGAAAACATGTAGGAAGCGAAGCTCGGCAAGCTGGAGAAGGCCCACCCGCGCGACCGGTTGTGTTTCTGCATTGCCAGCATCCTCATCTTGCTTTGCACGCCGTTTGAACTTCCCTAAGCTTGGTCATTAGGCTGCGAACTGAAGCGTCTGCCGCTGTTGCATCTTGAGCAACAGAAATCTCGACGAAATCGGTCTCGAACTCGGCAGATCGCTCCTGCGAATTGCTAGCCAGGACTGCTGTGGTCTTCATCCGAACGCCAGCAACTAGAAAATCCATCCGGATGCCAGCATCCAAAGACTGAACACCCCTTGCATCCGCGACAGACCTTGGGCCGGAGAAATCGATCGCCCTAACTGTCGAGAAGTTCACTGGAACTTCAGTTCGCGCGCTCGCGAACCCTTTGCGGCTAGCTGCTTGGGTAGACCAGCGCGTAACCAGGATCGTTTGGCAGTCGCCATGAATCTCAAAACGACTGTTTGATAGATTGCTGGCGTTGGCAAAGCTTTCTAGCTCGGCATTGAGCGCACCTACGGCCGCTGGCACATCGAATGCGGGCTGACGCTGCTGGCTTGTGCATGCTGCCAGCAGCAGGGAAAGTAGTGCGGTGATTCGATATTGCATGTTTGCCCTAGAAACATAACGTTCTAGATGAGCGTCTTCAGCTAGCTGGACGCGCGGAGCTGAGAATATACAGGCAGCGTAGCGCGGCCAGTTGGCTGGCTGAGGTCCACTCGAGCAATGAGCTAGACCGCACCTTTGGCCTTCAGCGCCTCGGCGAGCCTCAGCAAGTAGCTCTTGGCGAGAGCCTGGCGGCCGCGGCTCAGCCACTTTATGCAGTCGACTAGCTCCCAGACGAGAGCGTCATCCCCGTGCGGATAGGGATCAAAGGTCTCGTGGCGTGGAGGGTCTTCGTCCACAACCAGCGTTTCGAGGTAATCGTGCGGGTTCCATACAGAGAGGAAGGGCCGCCTCAGCTTGAACGGAGCAAGATTGCTGAACGCATAGAACTCGCAACTCGAAAAATCCAAGTAAACGTACTTGCGGAAGGAGGCTTCGCCGATGTGATCCTGGCCGTAGACACTTAAAACTTCGCTCGAACCAAGAAACTCGTGTGCCTGCGCCATGAACTCTGCCTCACGCCCTTCCGTAACGAATGCAGCGAGGTCAAGATCAGAGATTCGATCTCCCGTACCCTGGGCGAAGGAGCCGACCAACGCCAGTCCATGGCAATGGGGCGAACGTTCGCAAAGGGATCGAACATCGGAGATGCGCGATAGTTGCGACGGGGCCGCATTCTGCGAGGTTAACCGGGCGTGAAGGCTCTCGAGTGGTTCAGTTGGCATGGTGGTGCGCGTGCGTTCTAACTATGATTTCGAGCGACTCCCCCGTTCCGTATCGCATCGACTGCGCCCATATCCAGTCTTGGCAACTCGACAAACCACCGCAAAGCCATTGCCGATGCGTCGATTTTCGAGGTTTGTACCATGCGTCCGGAGCCGCCAAAGGCCGTGAGCCTTGAAGCGTGACTTTCCACAATCCGCAGCAGATTCTTGGCGAATGATTAGCTCACGCCGCCTTCACCCGTACTCTGCATCTCAGGTTTGAACCGGCACAACCGCAACCCTGGCGCCACCAAGCACTCACCCCGGCCTCAGACCCCGCTAGCAGCCGCTGCCCGTGCCCGCCCCCTGCGAAAAACCCACACAAACAGCAGCGCCGCTGGCACCGTCAGCGCCAGTTCGACCAAGAGGGTCAGGCGGCCCCCGGCCTGCGCGAACACCCAGCCGTACAAGGCCGTGGTCCAGCCGATCGGCGTGTTGGACAGCGAGGCCATCAGGTTGTATTTGGTGGCCGCGGCGCCTTTGCCGATGGCCTCCAGGGTGACGGCCGAGAAGCCGGCGTAGCACAGGCCGGTGATCAAGGCATAGACGCTGGTCCAGACGATGAAGTGCCATTCCGTATGCGGCGCCAGCGCCATGATCAGGCTGGCGCCGGCCAGCACCAGGCCGAAGAGCACATAGGCCAGCTGCCGGTTCATGCGGTCGCAGATGTAGCCGCCGATCAGGCAGCCCAGGGCCGAGATCAGGCCGCTCAGCGTGCCGGTGACCAGGGCCACGGTGTTGGCTGAGGCCTGCCACTCGGTCGCCATGATGGAGTACATATTTGCCATCGAGCCGGTGCCCATGGGCAAGAAGACCAGCAGCATGGCCAGGGCGCCGTTGCGCGAGCGGACCACGGACCAAAGATCGGCCCCGGTGTCGCGCAGGCGCTGGGCGATGCTTGGTGGCGGAGCGCTGTCGGCCGTCGCCTCGCCTTCGCTGACCCAGAGGATGGGCAGCGCGCAAAGCAGGCACAGGCCGGCCAAGGCAGCGGCGCCCATTTGCGGCGTCAGGCCGCCCGATTGCACCAGCCACAAGGCCGCGCCGCCGCCCAGGCCGCCGCCGCCCAGATTGCCGGCCTGGAACCAGCCGGCCGCCCTGCCCTTGGCGTGCTCAGGCGTCTGGTGCGCCATCAGGCTGTCCACGGCCATGCCCAGAAAGGTCGAGGCCGTGCCCATCAGCAGCACGGCCAGGGTCAGCGGCCACATGGCCGCCTGTGTCAGCGGGCTGCTGCCCACCAGCAGGATGCCAAGCACGATGCCGGCCAGGCCGATGCCGTACCAGGTCTTGCGGCTGAGGCTCAGGTCCACCACCGGGGCCCAGAGGAACTTCCAGGTCTGCGGCAGATAGGCCAGGGCCAGCAGGCCGGCCACCGCCTCGGCGCCGACCTGGGCCTGGGTCAGCAGATAAGCCACGCAAACGGCGGTGTAGCCCGAGGTCGCACCGAAGGGCGCGATCAGGAACATATAGAGGGCGGGATGCGGGGCCTTGCGGTCCGGGTCGACCAGGATCTTGGCAGCGGTGCTCATGGCGGGCGCACGCCGCCAAGAGGCCACGCGCTGGAAAAATGCGAAGGCCGCACCCTAACACCGCCCCTTCCGCATCGAGCCGGGGTTTGCCCGCAAGCCTCCCTTGCTTCAGCGTCTGCGCGCCAGCAGGCCGGCCTTCACCGCCGGCCATTCGTGGTCAAGCACCGAGAAGTAGACGGTGTCGCGCACGCGGCCGGTGTCGGTCAAGGTGTGGCGGCGCAGGATGCCTTCCTGCTGAGCGCCAATGCGCGCAATCGCCGCACGCGACTTGGCATTGAGCGCATCGGTCTTGAGTTCCACCCGCCAGGCGCCCAGGCTTTCGAAGGCATGGGTCAGCAGCAAGGTCTTGGCCTCGGTGTTGGCGCCGCTGCGCTGCCAGTCGCGGCCCAACCAGGTCCAGCCGATTTCCAGGCGGTGGTCGCGCGGCGAGATGTTGCCGAAGCGGGTGCAGCCGATGACACGCCCGCCCCCGCCGTCCTCCTCCTCAACACCATTCAACACAATGGCAAAGGGCAGCGAGACACCGCGTGCCTGCTCGTCCAAGGCCGTTTCCACATAGGCCCGCATATCGGCCTCGCTGTGCACCTGACTCGGTACCCATTGCCAGAGTTCGGGATCCAGGCCGACGGCACACAGGCCTGGCAGGTGGGTCAGGCTCAGGGGTTCCAGGCGCAGCAGGCTGCCTTTCAGGGTCAGGGGCTGGACTTTCATCATCGTCGTCAATTCACTACTCACTTCATTCCTCGCTTCTTCATCTTTGCGCTGGCCGGGCATCACAAACCCAAGCGCGCCATCCAGGCCGCCAGTTCCTGCTCGCGTGGTTGGCCCTGGGCAAAAGCGGCCTGCACACGCTGGCGCTCGACCGCACTGCGGTTCTGGCTCAGCTTGAACTTGGCCTCCCAGCGCACGATGTGCAGACGAAAGCCGACGATGGCCTTCAGCATGCGGCTCTGGTAAGCCTCGGGCAGCGCACGCCACTGCGCGGCATAGCCGGGCTCGTGCTGCTCGATCAGGCGCTTGAGCAGGCGGTCCTTCTCCAGCTCGCCTTCGACCAGTTCCAAGCGGCCATAGACATGCACGGCCATGTAGTTCCAGGTCGGCACGTTCTGCACGCCGTCGTAGTGCTGCGGCGAAACGTAGGCGCCCGGGCCATTGAAGACCGCCAGCACCTCGGGGCCGCCGGCTGACAAGGCACTCAGCCACGCCCAGTGCGGGTTGGCGCGCGCCATATGGCCCTCCAGGTAGAGCGCCGGGTCCTCGCCTTGCAGGCTCAGTGGCAGGTGGCTGCCGAAGCTCTGGCCCTGGGCGTCGGGGCCGACCAACAAGGCCAGGGGCTGCTCGGCCATGAAGCGGCGTGCCTGGGCGAAATCTTCGCAGCGAAAAGATGGGTTCTGGTACATGGCCGCAAGAATAGCCGCCCGCTTGGTACCATGAAAGAACCACTTTTACTTGATTTGATGGAACCAATTCCAGAGCCCACGCTGGCACCACCCTCCGCACTGGAACTGGACCTGGCCGGCATGCAGCTGCGCCCTGGCCTCGGCCTGAGCCGACAGATCCACGCCCAGATCAAGGCCCGGATCCTGCAAGGTCAGCTGAGCCATGGTGCGCGCCTGCCCACCACACGCGCCCTGGCCCAGGCGCTGGGCGTCTCGCGCAACAGTGTGCTGCGCGCCTACGAGCAGCTGGAAAGCGAAGGCTTGATCGAAGCGCGCATGGGCGCCGGCAGCTTTGTCAGCGCTTTGAAGACGCTGAGCGCCGGTGAAACGAGCGTGCCGCTCGCACAAGCAGGCCTGGCCAAGCCACTCCCTGCGCCAGATCCCACGCCTGTCGAGCTACCAGAAACCCCGCTCTGGCAGGCGCTGCAGCACTACCAGCCCACGGCCACGACCGTCGGCCGAGGCCGGGCCTTCCGCCACGGCCTGCCCGCCCTGGACCTGTTCCCGCATGCGCTGTGGTCGCGCCTGCAGGCGCGCTTCTGGCGCCGCCAGGCACGCCCCGACCCCGATGCGGCGCTCAGCTATGGCGACCCCGCCGGCTTGCCGCGACTGCGCGAGCTGATCGCCGCCTACCTGAGCCATTCACGTGGACTGCCCTGCCGGCCCGAGCAGGTGCTGGTGACCGCAGGCTCGCAGCAGGCCATCGCCATCGCCGCCCTGGCCTTGCTGCGCCCGGGCGACCGGGTCGGCATGGAGTCACCCGGCTACCGCGCGGCGGCGGCCGCCTTGGGCTTGGGCGGCGCGCGCGTGCTGCCGGTGCCGCTCGATGAGCAAGGCCTTCGTGTCGGCGCCTTGCGGGCCCTGGGGCCGGTCCGCCTGGTCTACACCACGCCCTCGCACCAATACCCGACCGGCGTGGTCATGAGCCTGCAGCGGCGCCTGGAGTTGCTGGCCTGGGCACGCGCCAACGATGCCTATGTGCTGGAGGACGACTACGACGGCGAATACCGTTTCAGCGGCGTGCCGCTGGCGCCCATGGCTTCGCTGGAAGCGGGCCAGGCCGGCCGCACGCTCTATGTCGGCAGCTTTTCCAAGCTGCTGTTCCCGGGCCTGCGTCTGGGCTATCTGGTGGCCCCGGCCCATTGGCTGCCGACTCTGGCGCGCCTGCGCTCGGTGCTGGACCGGCAGGCAGCCATCGCCGACCAGGCGGTGCTGGCCGACTTCATGGCCGAAGGGCATTTCCTGCGCCATGTGCGACGCATGCGCCGGGCCGCGCGCGAACGTCGCGACGCTTTCATGGAGGCTTGGACGCAAGACCTGACCCCGCTGCACCCGCGCTTTCAGCTGCCGGCCATCCCGGCCGGCCTGCAGGTTTTCCTGCCCCTGGCCCATCGCAGCGAGGAGCAGCGCCTGAGCCAGAGCGCCCAGGCCGTCGGGGTCGAGGTGGGTTGCCTGCAGCAGATGGGCGGCCTGCCCGCGCACAGCCAGCAGGCCGGCCTGTTGCTGGGCTTCGCGACCGTGCCCACGGCAGACATCCGCCAGGCCGTGCGGGCCCTGGCGGATGCCTGGCGGGGTCTGCTCTGAACGATCAGGTCTTGCCGTACTTCATCTTGGCATCGAGCACGCAGGCGTCCTTGGCCGAGCCGGCCATGGCATCGCATTTCTCAGTGGCAACCTTGTAGTTCGCATCGCGCTTCTCGTCCTTGGCTTCGGTGACGGCTTCGCCGACCTTCTTGGCCAGGGTCAGGTCGGCCAGGGCCTTGGTCTCGACGGCCTTGGCCTCCTTGACGCAGACATCCTTGTCATTGCCGGCCTTGTCGTCGCAGCGTTCCTTGGCCACGGCATAGGTGGACTCGGCCTTGGCAACGCCGACCTTGCGCTGATCGACCAGCTTGCCGGTGTAGGCGAACTCCTGTTCGGCCAAGGCCACTTTTTCCTTGGCCTTGGCTTCCTCAATGCAGACGTCCTTGGCATTGCTGGCCAGGCTGTTGCACGCGGCCTTGTCGGCCTTGTAGGTGGTGTCGATGCGGGCCTGCGCATCCTTGTGCTCGGCCTTGCTCATGGCCATGGCGCTGGCCACCGGCAAAGCCGCCAGCAGCAAGGTCAGCAGAGACATCTGGAAGGGGGTGTGGCGTTGAATCATGGAATACCTCTTGGGGTGGGTGGGGGAAGCGGAGTGAAGGTGAAGTTGAAACTGATGGGCTGAAGCCTCAACCGCGCGGCTCGCCGTTGCGGTTGACGGTGATGGTGTCGCCCGGCGGCGTGGTCATCTGCACCCGGTGCTGGCGGCCGCGGAACTGGTAGCTCACATCCCAGTAGGCGGGCCGGTCGGCGTCGGCGGGCAGGTTGCGGCAGCGCTGCACATCCCGGCTGCTGATTTGCGGCGCACCGGCGTCGCGGCCGGTCTTGGAGCCAATGGCCGCGCCGGCCACCACGCCGCCGACGGTGGCGATGTCGCGGCCGGTGCCGCCGCCAATCTGGTGACCCAGAATGCCGCCGATCAGGGCGCCGGCCAGAGCACCGGGCACATTGGCCTCGCGCTTGTCCACCGAGACCTGCTCGCGCTCCATCCAGCAGCGTTGCTGCGGCGGGCCGAGCACGGCGCGAACGGAGCTGACATCGGCCTCGAACAGGCGCTCCTCGCGCTGGCGACCGAAGTCGCGCACGATCAGCGGCTCGGGGGCATAACGGTCATCATCCACGCGCGCCCGCGCATCGAGGCGGCGCAAGGAGGAGATCTCATTGTTCAGGCCCATGGCCGCCAGCGAGGCGTACTTGCCCGGCCGCAGCACCACACAGCGGCCGCTGAAGCGCAGGTCCTCGCAGACCTCCCAGCGGTCGCTCGCAACCACGACGCTGGAGGCGCGGTCGTTGAAGTTCTGCAGGCGCAGATCGGGAACGGCACGCCGGCTCACAAAGGAGGAGCCGCCGAAGTCTTCCCGTTCGTAGGCGGTCAGCTGCGCCCAGGCCAGGCCCGGCAGACAGGACAGCAGGGCCACAGCGCTGCACAGCAAGGCTGAGGGCGGCGGACACAGAGGCAGGAGGCGGGGCAGTTTCATGGCGGCGGCTTTCTCAGGGTTTCGGGCCGGCCACCGGCCGAATCGGCAGGCAGCTCTTGAAGCCCTGGCTCAGTGTGAGAGGCCGGGGCCGCAGCGCCCAGCGGACAGGGCCGCGAGACGGCGTAGGCCGCTGCCTACAAACCCTGCCGCTGCCGTCGATCTAAGCCGCTAGCCGCTGCGCGCCCTTGTAGGCCTTGTCTGACAGGCGAGCCATCCTGCTGCCGATGGGCGGCGCCCCGAGTGGCTGGCACACTGGCCGCTGCGGGCCCGCCGGAGTGTTGAATCGGGTCGCCTTGCAAGCCCACGCTGCCTCCTTGGCGGCCTACGCAGCCCCGGCTGTGCCTGCCCTGAGCCCCACCATGCGCCCACTGACGGCCTATCTTGTCGAAGACAGCCCGCTGATCCAGGCCGAGCTGATCGCCACCTTGGAAGAGCTGTTGCCGCTGCAGGTGCTGGGCGCAGCCGACAACGAGGCCGCGGCCCTGCTCTGGCTGGGCCAGGCCGGCCATGCGGTGGACGTGGTGATCGTCGACATCTTCCTCAAGGGCGGTTCGGGCCTGGGCGTGCTGCGGGCTGCCCAGCATCTGCGCGCACAAGTTGACCCGCGACGCCACTGGGTGGTGCTCAGCAACTACGCCACGCCCGACATCCGGCGCAGCTGCCTGGAGCTGGGCGCCGACCGCATCTTCGACAAGTCGCGCGAAATCGAGGACCTGATCCAGTACTGCGAAGGCCTGGTCCAAACCCTGCCGGGGCCGCACTGAGAACTCCACGGATCAGCGGATCAGCGGATCAGCGGATCAAGCCTTGCTTGAGTGCGTAATACGTCAGGTCGCTGTTCGAGGCCAGGCACATCTTTTCCATCACCCGGCTGCGGTAAGTGCTGACCGTCTTGACGCTCAGGGACATGGCCAGGGCCAGATGCCCGACCGTCTCGCCAGCCGCCAGACGCAGAAAGACCTGCAGCTCGCGCTCGGACAGTTGCTCATGCACCGGCAGCGCGCCACCCGGGCCAGGGGCATCGGCCAGCTGGCCGGCCAGCAGCTCGGCAACGCTGGGGCTGATGTAGCGGCGGCCGCGGCAGACCGTGCGGATCGCCTGGACCAGCTGCTCGGGCTCGCAGTCCTTGCTCAGATAGCCGCTGGCGCCCTGACGCAGCAAGGTGGTGGCGTAATGGGCCTCGGCAAAGCCGCTCAGCATCAAGACCGGCAGATGCGGGGCACGGGCGCGGATGGCGATCAGGGCATCGACACCGCTTTGGTCCGGCATGGCAATGTCCATCAGCATCACGTCGATCTCGCCACGCCGCACGATGGCCAGGGCCTCGCGGCCATTGGCCGCCTCGGCCACCACGGAGAAATCCGACTGCTCCGAAAAATACTGGCGCAAGCCGGCCCGCACGACCGCATGATCATCGACAAGTGCAATTCGAATCATTTGCTGGACCTCTTCTTCATCGTCATCGTCATGTTGAAACCAAACCCAAAACTTCGGGCCGCTCGCGCGGCGCCGCCGTGAGCCGGCTGCGCCGCCTGGCCCATCTCGCGGCCTGGCGCCAGAGCTGCCGCATGGAGCAGCGCCGCAGCCGCCAGCTGCAAGCCGGCCTGCACCGGCAGCTCGACGAACTGGTGCGCCAGCGCACCGTTCAGCTGGCCGAGCTGACCCTGCACCTGCAAACCGCGCGCGAGGACGAGCGCCAACGCCTGGCCCGCGATCTGCATGACGAGCTCGGCGCCCTGCTGACCTCGGCCAAGCTCGATGCCGCACGCATCAAAGCCCGTTTGAGCGCCCTGCCGGCCGAGCCGGCCGTGGCCTTGGAGCGCCTGGCGCATCTGGTCGCCACCCTCAACAGCGGCATCGCCATGAAGCGGCGCATCATCGAAGACCTGCGCCCCTCGGCCCTCGCCCACCTGGGCCTGCTGGCGGCCCTGGACATCCTCTGCCACGAGTTCGCCGACAGCAGCGGCCTGCAAGTGCACAGCGATCTGCGGCCGGTGGGCCTGGGCGAAGCCAGTGCCCTGGTGCTGTACCGGGCCCTGCAAGAAGCCCTGACCAATATCGCCAAACACGCCCAGGCCCGCAGCGTCTGGGTCAGCCTGCAAATGACGGCCGGCCCAGTGCCCGGCTGCACGGCGCGGCAGGACTTCGCCGAGCTCTGCGTGCGCGACGACGGCTGCGGCTTCGACAGCAGCGCCCGCCGCGGATCCGCCTACGGCCTGCTCGGCATGCGCTTTCGCGTCGAGGCCGAACAAGGCCAGCTGAGCCTGCGCTCGAGGCCTGGAGAGGGCAGCACGCTGCGGGTGGTGTTGCCGGGGCGTGAATCGTGAATCGTGAATCGTGAATCGTGAATCGTGAATCGTGAGTCGTGAGTCGTGAGTCGTGAGTCGTGGCTGACGGTATTCACCATTCACCATTCACCATTCACCATTCACCAGTTCACCTGTTCACTCCTTCACCTCGCCCCCACCGCACGCGCCAACAAGGCCTGAGCGCCGCCCTGGCCGGATCCGCCTTGGGCCATGCCGATGCGGACACGCAGCTGCAGGCTCAGCGGCGCGAGGCTGACGGGCAAGGCCAGGGCTTCGACCAGCTTGGCCGAGACCCCCGCCAGCGCGACCGGATCCTCTCCCTGGGCCAGGCGCAGGCAGGCAAACTCAGCGCCGTCCAAGCGGCTCAACATGTCCTCGACCCGCAAGACCCGACCCCAGCGCGCCGCCACAACCTTCAGCAAGGCTTGCGCCAGATCAGCCCCATGTTCGGCCTCGATGGCGGCATAGCCATCAATGCACATGCTGAACACGGCCAGCAAGGAATCCGGGCGCGGCAGGTGTTGCAGGCCATGCTCCAGCCGCTCCAAAAAGAAGCGCCGGTTGGGCAAGTCGGTCAGGCTGTCATGCAAGGTCTGGTGGCGGCTGCGGCTGAAGGCATCGGGGCCGCTCAGAGGCGCCATGGGCGTGGCAGCCTGCGCACCCGCACCCGCACCCGCACCCGCACCCGCCGCGCCGAGGCGCGCGCCCAGTTCGGAGCGCGCTTGGGCCAAAGCCACTTGGGCATCAAAGACCTGCAGCTCCAGCTGCAAGCGGCGCGCCAGTTCGTGGAGCAAGGTGCTCTGCAACTGATCGAGCGCGTCCACGCACTCCAGCACCGTACGCTGGAGCTGCGGCGACGGGGCGGCCGGCGAGGCGGCGCCGGCCTGCAGCGGCTCGGCCAGGCCAGCCGGTCCGCTGGGCCCCGCGACACTGGCGCGCAGGCGCAGCTTGACGGCGTCCAGCAGCACGCTCCAGTCCGCCAGAGAAACATCGGCGGCAGCGGCGGCCAAACGCCGTGCCTGCACGGCATTCACACCGTCTTGGGCCGACCCAAGCGAAGGCGCAGTGGCTGAAGGAAAGACCTGCGCGGGGCTCGGCGTTGCCTGCGCCGAAGCGCGCGCCCAGCGGTTCGGCAAGACGCGCTCCGCCGCCAGCGACGGGCCCTCCTCGCCTTGCGGCGCCCGGTATTTACCACCCATATTGTGCATAGCCTTCCTCTCCCAAGGAACCGTCAAACCAGGTCGCGACACCAGTCTCAAGGTCTAGAGTCGACCCATCAACATCAGAACGATCAGCACCAGCAGCACCAGCCCTAAGCCACCGCTGGGCAGATAGCCCCAGCCGCGGCTGTGCGGCCAGGTCGGAACGGCACCGATGAGCATGACGATCAGGATGATCAGCAGCAAGGTAAAGAGACTCATGGGGAACTCCAGTTCAGAAATCGGAAGGGACCAGGGCGGCATGCAAGGCACGCCGCTCGTCGTCGAGATTAGGCGCAGCCGCCCCGAAACTCGGTGCGTTGGCGAACACAGAAGCGGCTTGGGGCGCAGCATTTGTGCAAGGCCCCGGTTCGCTGTCGCACAGAGGCCTCGCCCCCACCCAGCGCACAATCAATCCCTTCTGCGCCCCCGCCCTCTTGCCGCGAGCCCACACACTTGAACGCCAAACCGCAAGACCACGAGACCGGGGCCAAGGCCAAACCCAGCGGCGCCGTCGGAGCCGACCACTACGCCACCCTGGGTGTGGCCCATGGCGCCAGCGCGGCCGAGGTCAAGCAGGCCTACCGCAAGCTGGCACGCCGCTTCCACCCCGATGTCAGCCGGGCCGACACCGAGGCACAGTTCAAAGCCGTGGCGCAAGCCCACGAGGTGCTGATCGACAGCGAACGCCGATCTGCCTATGACGCCCAGCTGCAGCAACAGAAGGCGGCCAAGGCGCACCGAGGCTTCGAGTTCGCCGCCGACAGCGAACTCGGCGAGCTCTTGCGCAAGGCGCGCGGCAACACCGCCTGGCGCGCGGCCAGCCGCGAGCCACTGCTGCGGGGCGAGGACCTGCATGCCGAGGCCGAAATCGCCCTGGTGGACAGCTATTCAGGCGCCAGCCGGCGTCTGAACCTGCAGCTGCCACGGCTTGATGAGCAAGGCCGGCGCCATCTGCAGGACTGCCCGGTCGATTTGCAGATCCCGCCCGGCTTGCGCAGCGGCCAGCGTCTGCGCCTGGCCGGTCTGGGCGGTCCCGGCCTGGGCGGCGGCGCCGCGGGCGACCTCTACATCACCGTGCAGCTGCGGGCCGAGCCGCCGTTTCGGCTCGACAGTGCATCAAGCCCGGCAGGCAAGTCCAGCGACCCGGCCGGCAGCGGCGATGTGTTCGTCAGCCTGGCGCTGGCACCCTGGGAAGCCGCCTTGGGCGCGGCCGTGCAGCTGCGCACACCGGGCGGAAGCCGCCTGGAGCTGCAGGTGCAGGCCGGCGCCTGTGCGGGCCAGAAACTGCGACTCAAGGGCCGAGGTCTGCCCGCCCATCTGAACCTGCCGGCCGGCGACCTTTATGCCGAGCTGGAACTGCGCCTGCCCCTGGCCGAGAGCCCGGCCGCACGCGCCGCCTACGAGCAGCTGGCGGCCGCTTGCGCCGACTTCCAGCCGCGCGGCTGAGCCCGAGTGACGAAGTAGCCCTTCAACTCCAGCTCAGGTCGCTCAGGCTCAGCGGCAGCTGGCGCACGCGGTGGCCGGTGGCGGCAAAGATGGCATTGCATACCGCCGGCGCCAGCGGCGGCAAAGCCGGCTCACCGAGGCCGGTGACCGGCTGATCGCTGCGCAGGAAATGCACATCGACCCGGGTTGGCGACTCGTGCATGCGCAAGAGCGGGTATTCGCCCAGATTGCCCTGGACGATGCGACCACGCTGCAGGTCCAGCTGGGCATGCATCAGCGTGCCCAGACCGTCCAGCACCGAGCCCTCGACCTGGTTCTCGGCACCGCTGAGATTGACGATTTGGCGGCCGATGTCGGACACCACCACCACCCGGTCCACCTTGAGCTGGCCGCTCTTGCTGACCGTCACCTCGGCCACCTCAGCGATATAGCCGCGATGGCTGAAATGGAAGGCCATGCCCTGGCCCTGGCCGCGCGGGAACTTCTTCTTGCCCCAGCCGGATTTGGCCGCCACCTCCAGCAGCACGGCGCGCATGCGGCCGGCATGGTAGGGCTGGCCGCGCTCCGTGCTGGGCGGCACGATGTCGCGCTCACCGAGCAGCTCCAGGCGCAGCGCCAGCGGGTCACGCCCGGCCGCATGGGCCAGCTCGTCGATGAAGCTGTGGAAGACCCAGGCGAACACGCAGCTGCCCGGCGCCCGCCAGGGGCCCATCGGCACGCCACATTCCAGCGCAGTTTGCTCCAGCAGGATATTGGGCAGCCAACGACCGGGAAACTCATCGCCCGACAAGCTGCCGCCACTGCCCGGCTGCAGCACCGACTGACCCTCGCGCTGCACCCGGTTGGCGAAGGTGACGAAATGGTTGTGCCAGGCGCTGACCCGGCCTTGCGCATCGACCGCACCGCGCAGGTGGTGGAAGCCGCCCGGGCGGAAATGGTCGTGGCGCAGATCATCCTCACGGCTCCAGCAGAGCTTGACCGGCGCGGCCACGCGCTGGGCGATGGCGGCCGCCTCGACGATGAAATCCGAGCTCAGGCGCCGGCCGAAGCCGCCGCCGCTGCGGGTGATGTGCAGGCTGATTTTTTCCTTGGGAATGTTCAGGGTGTTGGCCACCAGGTTCTGGCCCGAGGCCGGGTTCTGGGTCGGCGCCCAGAGTTCCAGGCTGGAACTCTCTGGTTTCCACCAGGCCGTGCAGTTCTGCGGCTCCATGCTGGCATGCGAGATGAAGGGGTAGCTGTAGCTGGCCTCCACCACCTTGGCGCCGTCGGCGCGCAAGGCCTGCTCGACATCGCCGTCACGGCGCAGGCTGCTGGTGCCGGCTTTGCCGCGCAGGGCCGCGGCCTGGGCGGCAAAGCCGTCCCAGCTCTGCGTGGCCACGGCGCCCTCGTCCCACTGCACGCGCAGCTGCTTGCGGGCGCTGAAGGCCGCCCAGGTCGACTCGGCCACGATGGCCACGCCGGGCATCAAGCCGTTGAGATTGCTGGTGCCCTCGATCACAAAGGCATCGCGCACGCCGGGCAGCGCCTTGACCGCCGCGAGATTGGCGCTGAGCACCTTGCCGCCGAATGCCGGGCATTTCTCGTACACCGCGTAGAGCATGCCGGGCAGCTTGACGTCGATGCCGAACAGCGGCGCGCCGCGCACCAGGCCGGCGTTGTCGACGCCGCCGATGCGCTGACCCAGCAGTTGGTAGTCCTTGGGGTCTTTGAGCTGCACGCTGGCGGCATCGGGCAGTGGCAGCGTGGCGGCCAGGCTGGCCAGCTCGCCATAGCCCAGCTTGCGGCCCGTGGGCCGGTGGTGGACGAAGGAGTCGCGTGCCTGGCAGTCCGCCACCGGCACGCCCCAGCGCTGCGCCGCCGCTTGAACCAAGAGCGTGCGGGCGGTGGCGCCCAGGCGCAGGAAGTCTTGGTAATTGGTGGGCGTGGAGGTGGAGCCGCCCGCGCCCTGGCTGCCGTAGATGGGGTCCAGATCACCCTGCACGATCTTCACATCGCGCCAGTTCACCGACAGCTCTTCGGCGATCACCATGGGCAGCGAGGTCTTGATGCCCTGGCCAATCTCGGGCTGCTTGGAGATCAGCGTCACCACGCCCTCGGGCGAAATGCTGATGAAGGCGCTGGGCTTGAAGGCCGTTGCCGCTGCGGGCTTGGCGCTTTGAGCCAGGGCCACGGTCGAGCCGCTGAGCGCCAGCACCAGGCCGGCGCCACTCTGGCCGAGAAAACGGCGGCGGCTGGGGTTCACAGTCGCGGGCATGCTCATACGCCCTCCTTCGCTTGCGGCTTGGCCTTGCGGGACACGGGCGCTTTGACCGGCACGGCGGCCCCCTTGGCCGAGATTTCGGCGGCACGGTGGATGCCCGCGCGAATGCGCAGATAGGTGGCACAGCGGCAGAGGTTGCCGGACATGGCGCCGTCGATGTCGGCGTCACTCGGTTTGGGGTTCTCTTTCAGCAGGGCCGCGGCCGTCATGATCTGGCCGGCCTGGCAGTAGCCGCATTGCGGCACGTCCAGCTCCACCCAGGCCTGCTGCAGGGGATGGCTGGCCTGGGCATCCAGGCCTTCGATGGTCAGCACTTTCTTGAGGCCGACGGTGGCCACCGGGGTCATGCAAGACCGGGTCGGCACGCCGTTGAGGTGCACGGTGCAGGCACCGCAAGCGCCGACGCCGCAGCCGTATTTGGTGCCGGCCAGCTCCAGGCTGTCACGCAGGACCCAGAGCAGAGGTGTATCGGGTGCGGCCTCGACCTGACGGATCTGGCCATTGATATGCAGGCGGTACAAGCTCATGGTGCGGGCTTTCCAAGAAAGGCTGGAGGGCGCGGCGCAGCATAGCAAGAAGCCGCCGGCCGCGCTGAGGCCGCTCCAGTGTCCTTGGCCGCTGGCTCAGTCCTTGAGCAACAGTTGCAGGATCACGCCGGTGGCAATAGCGACCAGCAGGTAGTCACCGCCCGATTGCACCCAGTGGTAGCCGCGCGGCGGCGCACTCAGACGGTGGCCGCGCCAGTCGTCCACCACATAGCGCGTGCCGCGGTAGGCCGGAGGCAGACGGCCGCCGCGGTAGTAGGCATGGTCGGGCCCGCCACCGCGCCGGTCATCGGCCCGGCGCTGGCCATAGTTGTAGGCAGGAGCGCGGTAGGGCCCGCCGCCGTGTCGCTCGTCCTGGGCGCGCGAGGGCGAACGGTTGCGCTCAGGGCCGCGGTCGCCGTAACGATCAAGTTCCCGATCACGATCCCGATCGCGGTCTCGGTCCGAGCTGCGTTCTTGCTCATGGCTGCGCGCATCGCGCTCGCGCGCGCCGCGCCTTTCGCTGCCGGGCTGGGCCAGCGCCGGAGCGATCGTCGCCGCGACGGCCGACATCAAGGTCAGGATTCTTGCCCAGCGCCACAGGCGGACGGGTCGTGCTGCGTTCATGAGCTGCTCCTCAGGTGAAGGGCCGTGGGTTCAATGGCCGCTGCTGTCGCTGCGGCGGCCCGATTCGAACAAGAACCAGGTGCGGCGCTCGCCCTCATCGATCCAGACCTCGATCAAGCTGGCCGTGGCCAGGTCGCGGTGTTCGGCGCACAAACCATGGGCCTGGCGCAGCATTTGAGCCAAGGTCTTGTTGTCCTCGCAGAGCTCGGCCAGCATATCGGCCGGCTCCACGAAAGCGGCGTCGTTGTCGAGCAGACGCTGGCTGCGCGAGATGTGGCCGATCGAGCGCAGGGTCGAACCACCGACCTTGCGGATGCGTTCGGCCAGCGGGTCCGTCATGGCCAAGAGCTCACCCGACTGATCGTCCAGCATCAGGTGGTAGTCGCGGAAATGCGGCCCGCTCATATGCCAGTGGAAGTTCTTGGTCTTCATATAGAGCGCAAAGACGTCGGCCAAGATGCCGTTCAGGCTGGCCGATATGTCACGCGTGGCATTGGCCTGCAGATCGGTCGGTGTTCTAAGCGCGCCACTGCGTCGCGCCAGGGCATTCGGGGCGGTTTGGAGTTGGGTGGTGGACATGGGGGCCTTGGGTGGTGGGGGGGGTGGTGAATCGTGAATCGTGAATCGTGAGTCGTGAGTCGTGAGTCGGGCTTAGGGCTTAGGGTGGGGAGAGGCAAGACCATTCACCATTCACCATTCACCATTCACCATTCACTTCTCACTTCTCACTTCTCACTTCTCACTTCTCACTTCTCACTTCCCCCCAACATACCCCCGCCCCCGTCTTCGCTCGGTGCGCTGTCGCACAGGTCCGCGGCAAACACCGAGCCGCATTGCAGGCGCTTGGCCTGGTACATGGCGCGGTCCGCTTGCAGCAGCAGGGCTTCGGCGCTGCGGCCGTCGGCAGGCCAGCAGGCGATGCCGATGCTGGGGCGCATCTGCACGAGTTGACCCTGCAGCTGCACCGGCGCCGACACGGCATCAAATAGCTTGCGGGCGAGGCGCTCCAGGGCCTCGCGACCCAGGCCCTCGGTGCGCAGGCAGGCAAACTCGTCACCGCCCCAGCGCGCCACCAGATCGCCCGAGCGCAAGGCCCGGGCCTGGCGCAAAGCGACGATCTTGAGCAGCTCATCGCCGGCCGCATGGCCGAGCACATCGTTGATGGCCTTGAACCCGTCCAGATCAAGAAACAGCACAGCCAGACCGGTCTCCTTGCACGTCTGAGTGGCCGCGGGCAAGGCCCGATCGAGCTGTCTCAAGGTGAGCGACAGGCGCTCGCGAAAGCAGCGTCGGTTGGGCAGACCGGTCAGGCTGTCGCGGCGCGCCAGCACCTGGGCCTGGCGCGCGGCTTGGTGCGCATGGTCCAGCTCCTGGCGGACCTGCTGCAGGTCGCCCAGGGCCTGCTCGGCGTCCTGCTCCAAGCGCCCGCGCCGTTCCAGCTCATGACGCAGGGTCTGCTGCAGCTGATCGAGTGCCTCCACGCAGTCGGCCACGCAGGCATCCGGCGCCTGTCCGGGCGGGCGATCGGCGCCGTCCAGACTCTGCAGTCGGTGCTTGACCGCGGTGAACAGCAACTCCCAGTCCTGCACGGCCACGCCGTCGCGCCCGCGAGCCGCCAGCACGGCACCCGCCTTGAGCAGGGCATGGGCTGGCAACTCTGACACCGGCGCGGCGGCCGCAGGCGGCGGTGTCTGGGGCAGACCCAGCCTGGCGGGGCGAAGGTTAGCGGCCATGCACGACCCGGCGCGGCACAAAGGCCGCGCGCTTCAAGCCGCTGCGGCGCAGCGTGGGCTGCAGCTGCGGGCAGGGGAACTGATCGGCATAATTTGCCAGGTCAGCGGCATAGCAGCTGCAGGCGGCGGCTTCCAGGCCGCTGCGGTCCAGCACAGTCAGCTCGCCGCGGTGGTACTCGATCAGGCCGCTGCGTTGCATGGCGCCGGCCGCCTGGGTCACGCCGACCCGGCGCACCCCCAGCATATAGGCGAGAAACTCATGGGTGACGGCCAGCTGCGGCGCGCGAGCGCGGTCCTGGCTCATCAGCAGCCAGCGCGCCAGGCGCGGGCCGATCTGATGGAAGCGCAGACAGCCGGCCGCGCTGGTCAGAAGGGCCAGGCGCACATAGAGATAACGCTGCAGGACCGCCTGCAAGGGCTTGCTGCGCGCCAGCTCGGCCACAAACACCGGTGCGGCACAGCGCCAGGCCTGGCCGTCGCCCTGGACCAGCGCTCGCAGGGGCGCCCGGTTGACGCCCAAGCTCAGCTGAATGCCCAGCATGCCCTCACGGCCGATCATGCCCATCTCCAGGCTCGGATGCTTGTCGATGCGAGCCAGCAGGGAGATGAAGGCCTCGGTGGGAAAGTAGACATGGCGGGTGTCCTCGCCGGCCTCGCACAAGGTCTCGGACAAGCTCAGCTGCACCGGCTCGCAGAGCGCCAGCAAGCTGTTGCGCGCCGCCGCCGGCAAAGCGGCGATCAGGCGATTCTGCAGCGCCGCCTCGACGGCCGAGGCTGAGGGAGGAGCCCGACTGCTGGCAGCCGTCTCGGTGCCGCACAATACTCGGAGGTCGCTCACTGCGGAATCCTTTGTGCGCCACAGGACAAGAGACGCTTGCGGTCCAAGCATGAGGGCTGCGACGCCGTAGAACTGTCTGCCAGCACACATAGACAGACAGGCAGGGCCTTGTCATGGAGCGGGTCCGAGGCCGCTCGCCCACTCAGCCCACCAGCTTGCTTGGCAGCAGTCGGTCGTATTCCTTCTTCACCACGCCGTAGCATTCGCAGCTGCGCGCTTCCAGGCCCAGGCGATCAAGCACCGAGATGTGGCCGCGGACATAGCGGATCAGGCCCAGCTTCTGAAGCTTCAGCGCGGCCTCGGTCACACCCTCGCGGCGCACGCCCAGCATATTGGCGATCAGCTCCTGCGTCATGACCAGCTCATCGCCTTGCAGACGATCCAGGCTCAACAACAACCAGCGGCAGAGCTGCTGATCAAGGCTGTGGTGGCGGTTGCAGGCAGCCGTCTGCGCCATCTGCGTGATCAGGGCCTGGGTGTAGCGCAGCAGCAGATGCATCAGAGGGCCGCTGCGATTGAACTCCTCGTTCAAGGCAGCTGCGCGCATGCGGTAGCCCTGGCCGGCGCTCTGCACCACGGCCCGGCTCGGCGTCGAACCGCCACCCATGAAGAGCGAGATGCCCACCAGACCTTCGTTGCCGACCACGGCGATCTCGGCCGAGGCGCCGTTTTCCATCACGAACAGCAGCGAGACGATGGAATTGCAGGGGAAATAGACATGGCTCATCGGCCGGCCCGACTCATACAGCACCTGACCCAGCGGCATGTCCACCGCCTCCATGAAGCCGCGGCAGCGCTGCCATTCGGCCTCTGGCAAGGCGGCGAGCAAGTGGTTCTTCTTCGGATCCATGGTGTGCGCCATCTAACAAACTCCCTGTACATACTGCAATAAGAGGCATGCCCCCCTGCCGGCCTGACATGCCCTTGGCGATCTGACTATAGGTTTGCACGGCATGGAGGTATGTTCGCTAGCGCACATACCTGAAAAGCGCCTCGGCACCGCAGAGAAGCCTAATTCAGCAGTGCGTCAGCGTTCGTCGGCGCACAGACCCTGGCCCAGCCCCCCCCTACCTTGAACTTTCCACGGACCCGCGGCACACAGCCGGGTCTGCGTCCGTTCTTGCTGACCGAGGCCACCCATGACCCTGATCTCCCTGCGCCAGAGTTTGCGCGCCTGCTACCTCGACTTTGCGGTCTACACCCTGCTGATGGTGGGGCTGGCCGGCAGCCTAGCACCGCAGGAGACCGCGCGCGCCGCAGTCGGTCTGCTGGTGCTGGCCCTGCTGGGCCTGGCCCTGTGGTCGCTGATCGAATACCTGACCCACCGCTTCGTGCTGCACGGCATCCAGCCCTTTCAGGGCTGGCACACCGAGCACCATGTCCATCCGCGCGAGCACCTGGGTCTGCCGACCTGGCTCAGCCTGGCCCTGTTCACAGCCCTGGTCTACCTGCCGCTGCGGGCCATGCTCGGCGCGGCAAGCGCCGGCCCGCTGATGATCGGGGTGTTGGCCGGCTACTTGATCTACTCCATGGCGCACCACGCCAGCCACCACTGGCCGGCACGCGGCATGTGGATGGAGCGGCGCAAGCGCTGGCATGCCCTGCACCACCAATCTGGCCAAGCCCGCTGCTACGGCGTCAGCACCACCTTCTGGGACCGCGCCTTGGGCAGCCACCTGCGCCAGCGCGGCCTCAGCGAGCGCAGCCGTAGCCCATGAGCCCACAAAACAACAGGGTCCCGGCCGGTACGCCAACGCACAGACCGGGTCCGCTGTATCCGCTGAAACTGAAAGTTCGCTACCGGCCCCTGGCCGAACCTCGCAGGGCTCATCGGGAATCCGGTCCTATTGCCGTTCACAAGGATGACCATGAACAAGCGTTCCAATCACCAGCCCTCGCCGACTCCGGCCTCATCTTCTTCCTCATCATCATCACTCTGCGCTCGGCCTCGCCCGCTGCAGCGCCTGGCTTGGCTGGGCATGGCCGGCGTGATGCCGCTGCTGTGCGGCACCGTACTCGCCCAGGAGCCCTATGTCTACGGCGGCTTCGGCGTCGGGCAGTCACGCGCCAAGTTGGACGCTGAACGGGCGATCAATGCCGTCCTGCCAGCCGGCGTCAGCGCCCAGGACATCAGCCGCGACGAACGCGACACCGCCTACAAAGCCTTTCTCGGCTACCAGATGAACCGCAACTGGGCGATTGAAGCGGGCTACTTTCAGCTGGGCCGCTTCAACCTCGGCGCCCAGACCACGCCGACCGGTGCGGTCGCCGGGCGCTTTGACCTCAAGGGCATCAACCTCGACCTGGTCGGCAGCCTGCCCATGAACGAGAGCTGGTCGCTGCTGGGCCGCATCGGCACGCAGTTCAACCGCACCCGCACCCATTTCGAAGGCTCGGGCGCAGCGGCTGCCGCCACCTCCGACCCCAGCCGTCGCGACACCAACATCAAGCTTGGCGCAGGCCTGCAATACCAGATGGGCGGTATGGCGCTGCGCGCCGAGGCCGAGCGCTACCGGGTCCGCAACGGCCTGGGTTATCACATCCCCGTCAACATGGTGTCGCTGAGCCTGGTCTTCCCCTTCGGCCGTTCGCCCACGCCGGCACCGCGTGTCAGTGCCGTGCAGCAAGCGCAGCCAGTGATGATGGCCGCCGCGCCGCCACCGGCCGCGCCCATGCCCGAGGTCGTGCCCGTGCCGCTGCCGCCGCCGGCGGCCGGCATTCCGATCCCGCCGCGCCGCATGAGCTTCTCGGCGGAGTCGCTGTTCAGCTTTGACGAGGCCGCCATCCAGCCGGCCGGTGCCCGGGCACTGGACGCCCTGGCCCAGGAACTCAAGGGGACGGACTTCCAGCTGATCATGGTGGAGGGCCACACCGACCGCCTGGGCAGCAGTGAGTACAACCAGACCCTGTCGCAAGAGCGCGCCGAGGCGGTCAAAAACTACCTGGTCAATACCGGCGGCATCGCCGCCAACAAGATCAGCGCGGTCGGCAAGAGCGAGTCCATGCCAGTGACCCGGCCGGAAGACTGCAAGGGTCAGGGCAAGAGCGCGGCCCTGATCAGCTGCCTGAAGGCGGACCGCCGCGTCGAGGTCGAAGTGCAGGCCGAAATCAGCGCGCAACGCTGAAGCCCAGCGGCTTGTCCTACAGCGCCGGGCCGGACTGTCTGACAGACAGCGCCGCCCGGCGTTTCTACGCTAAGAGCAGACAAGGAGCCTCTCATGAACCCCAGCAAGACCTTCGCCTCCGGACCTTGGAGCACGGCCGCTTTCGCACCCGAATCGGGCTCCGCTGAGCCGGCCGCACACAGCGGCCTGGGCGAGCACCTGATCGCCTGCCTGCGCCTGCGCGGCCCCTTGTTCGCCTTGCGCTGCAGCGCCGATGCCCTGCGCAGCTTTATCGGCGCGCGCCTGGTCACCAGCGCTCTGGTGCTGCTGCTGGCTGGCGGTCTCTTGGCCTTGTGCCTGCTCTGACCCATGGTCCAACTGCGCAGCTTGAAGGCCTGGGCCTGGCTGGCCCGGCATGTCGGCCCGGCATTCTTCCTGACCACCACCGAGCCGGAGGCACCGGCTTTGCTGCAGGAAATGCTGGACCCGCATGAGGGCCCGGTGCTGGCGCCGATACGCTCCGAGATCTTCGGCCAGCAGCGCTTTGCCCAGCATGGCCGCAGCCTGGCGGCCACGCACCGGGTGCGCGCGGTGCGCGAGCAGCGCCGGGGCCAGACCTTCTTCCCGCGCCTGCGCAGCAATGTCGACATCCTGCGCCGGGCCCACCGTTTTCTCGCCGCCCAAGCCAGCACCGGTTTTGACATCAGCCCAGCCGCCGAATGGCTGCTGGACAATTTCCATCTGATCGAGGCCCAGCTCAAGGAAGTCCACGAGGGCTTGCCGCGCCGCTATTTCCGCGCCCTGCCGGTGCTGCAAGACCCGCCTCTGGCGGGACTGCCGCGCGTCTACGGGGTCGCCTGGGCTTTTGTGGCCCACACCGACGGTGCCTTTGACGAAGAGCTGCTGGTGCACTTTCTGTGTGCCTACCAGGAGGTGCGGCCGCTCAATCTGGGTGAGATGTGGGCGCTGCCGACCACGCTGCGCGTGGTTTTGATCGAGAACCTGCGCCGTCTGGCCGAACGCGTGGCCGGCCAGAAGGCCGCACGCGAACTGGCCAACCAATGCTGCGACCGCATCGAGCGCATGGGCCTGGCCGAGCTCGACCAGCAGCTCGCCGGCCTGCGCCAGCGCGGCCTGGACCAGGCCTTTCTGGCGCAGATGGCGCAGCGCCTCTTGCACCGCACGGGCAGCATCAGCCCGGTCGCGGACACGCCCTTGCAGCAGGCCGGGGCCGAGTTGCGCCGCGCCTGGCTGCTGCAGGCCCTGCCCGACCCGGCCGGCGCGCAGCTGCAGCAGGCCGCCGAGCAGACCGCCGACAACCTCAGCGTCAGCAATGCCGTCAGCTCGCTGCGCGTGATCGGCGAGGCCGACTGGCCCGAGATCGTGGCGCGCAGCAGCCCGCTGATGCAGCTGCTCTTGAGCTGCGACAGCTTTGCCGCCGAACACAGCCGCACCCGCGACCAGACCCTGCACGGCATCGAGGCCCTGGCGCGACGCTGCGGCCGCAGCGAGCTCGGCGTGGCGCAGGTGCTGATCGATGTCATGCAATGCCCACACGCCGGCGGCGCCCCCGTGCCGCCCCATGCCCAGACCGCCGGCCACTGGCTGCAGGGCGAAGGCCGCCCCGCCCTGCTGCAGGCCCTGGGCTTGCAGGAATCGGCCAGCCTGCGTTGGCGGGCCGCACTGCGCCGCCATGCCCTGGTCCTTTATCTGGGCGGCTTGGGCCTGGGCTGCGCCGCTTTGCTGGCCGGTCTGGCGCGCTTCGATCCCGCGCTGGCCGCCGCCCCCTGGCCCTGGCTGCTGGCCTGCCTGGCGCTGATGCTGCTGCCGGCCTCGGAAGCCTGGCTGGCCTTGATGAACCGCCTGCTCAGTGAATCGCTGCGGCCGGCCCAGCTGCCGCGCCTGGCCCTGGCCGAGGGCATTGCGCCGACCCAGCGCGTGCTGGTGGTGATGCCGGTGCTGCTCAGCGACGCCGCCACCATTGCCGAGCTGGCCCACCGCCTGCAGCTGCACCAGCTGGCCAACCCGGAAGCACAAGCCCAGTTCGCCCTGCTCAGCGACTGGGCCGATGCCGACAGCGCCAGCCTGCCCGGCGATCAAGCCCTGCTCGACGCCGCCGTGGCCGCGATCCGTGCCCTCAATCTGGCCACACCGGTGGCCGCGGGCGCACCGGCGCGCTTTCTGCTGCTGCACCGGCAGCGCCGCTTCAGCGACAGCGAGCAACGCTGGATCGGCTGGGAGCGCAAGCGCGGCAAGCTGGAGCAGTTGGTGGAAGCGCTGGCGCAAGGCGAAAACAGCGGCCTGGCTTTCGCCGACCTGGGCCCGCTGTCCCAGACCGCGCCGCACACCCGCTATCTGCTGACCCTGGACAGCGACACCCAGATGCCACCGGGCCGCCTGCGCGAGCTGGTGGGCGTGGCCGCACACCCACGCAACGAGCCACGCCTGAGTCCGGCCGATGCGGCCGGCCAGGCCGGGCCGCGCCGGGTGGTGGCCGGCTACGCCATCCTGCAGCCGCGGGTGCTCACGCCGCTGCCGGCGCGCGGCGACTTCACGCCCTACCACTGGCTGTTCGCCGGCCAGTGCGGCCTCGACCCCTATGGTTCGGCCAGCTCCGAGACCTACCAAGACCTGTTCGACGAAGGCAGCTTCACCGGCAAGGGCCTGCTCCATGTGCAGGCCCTGCAGGCGGTGCTGAACGGCCGCCTGCCCGAGGGTCAGGTCTTGAGCCATGACCTGCTGGAAGGCGCCCTGGCCCGCTGCGCCGCCGTCAGCGACATCAGCCTGGTCGAAGACGCACCGTTTCACGCCGATGTGGCCGCCTCGCGCGTGCACCGCTGGATCCGCGGCGACTGGCAGCTGCTGCCTTTCTTGCTGCCCCGCCGCTGGAGCCAGCAGGCCCTGCGCCTGGGCGCGCTGAACCGCTGGAAGCTGCTCGACAATCTGCGCCGCTCCCTGGTGGCGCCCGCCTCCCTGCTGCTCCTGCTGCTGGCCCTGGCCTTGCCCGCGGGCCTGTGGCTGGCGCCGGGCCCGGCCCTGTCCCTGGTGCTGGCCGCCCACCTCGCCGGGCCCTTGCTGGGCGCCTTGGCCGGCTTGTTGCCCAGCCACGGCGGTTTTGCGCCGGGCCATTTCTGGCTGCGCGGTCTGACCGAGCTGGCGCGCGCCCTGCTGGGCAGCTTGTGGCAGCTGGCCCTCTTGCTGGAACAAAGCGCCCTGGCCCTGGACGCCATCGTGCGCGCGCTCTGGCGCAGCGGCCACAGCCACCGGCTGCTGCTGCAATGGACCACCGCGGCAGCGGCTCAAGCGGCAGCCGCGCGCAGCTGGCCGGCCGTGTTCGCCCGCCACCGCCGCGCCAGCCTGGGCGCCTTGCTGGCCTTGGCCGGCCTCTTGCTGGCCGGCACCGAGGCGCCGGCTCTGGCCACGGCCTTGTGCCTGCTTTGGGCCGCCACGCCGCTCTGGGTCGGCTGGGCCAGCCGGCCGCAAGGCCTGATCGGCGGCCGCCGGTCCGAGCGCGTCAGCCTGCAAGAGCGCGCCTATTTGCGCGGCATCGCACGCGACACCTGGCGCTTCTTCGAGCGCTGCGTCGGCCCGCAAGACCGCCACCTGCCGCCCGACAATCTGCAGATGCTGCCGCAGGAGATGCTGGCCCATCGCAGCTCGCCGACCAATATCGGCCTCTATCTGCTCAGCGTGGCCTGCGCGCGCCAGTTCGGCTGGATCGGCACGGAAGAATTGATGCGCCGCCTGCAGGCCACGCTGGACAGCCTGGGCACGCTGGAGCGCCACCGCGGCCACTGGCTGAACTGGTACGACACCGAAACCGGCGCCGCCCTGCTGCCACGTTATGTCTCGACCGTGGACAGCGGCAACCTCTGCGGCCACCTGCTGGCGGTGGCCCAGGCCTGCCGCGCCCTGGCCTTGGCACCGTATGCCGCCGAGCCGGCCGCCGCTGCGGTACAGGATTCGCTGCAGCGCCTGCGCGAGCTGGCGCCGCTGTGGCCGGAGCAGCCACAGATCATGCTCAACCAGGGCTTGATGCGCCTGCTGCTGATCGAAAACCCCTTGCAGGAAGCGCGCCGCGCGCCACAAGCTTTTGAGCAGCTGCTGCGCGAGGCCGCCGAGGGCATGGACGCACTGAACCGGCCCGGGCCAGGCATCGATCCAAGCTCGGCGCGCCAGCGCCTGGCCTGGCTGCTGATCGATCACCTGAACACCTTGCGCTCGGCCCTGGAGGACCAGCTGGCGGTTTGCCTGCCCGCTGCGCAGCAAGCCGCCAGCGCTCGCCTGCTGGACCTGGCGCAGCGCTGCGAGGCCCATGCCGGCGAGCCCGATTTCGCCTTCCTCTACCACCCCAAGCGCCATTTGCTGCACATCGGCCTGCGGGTCGCCGAGCAAGAACTCGATGCCGGCTTCTACGACTTGCTGGCCTCGGAGTCGCGACTGACCAGCCTCTGGGCCATGGCCAAGGGCGATGTGCCGGTGCGCCATTGGGCGGCGCTGGGCCGGCCATTCTTCGCCGTCGGCCTGGCCGCGGGCCTGCGCTCCTGGTCGGGCTCCATGTTCGAGTACCTGATGCCCAGCCTGATGCTGGACGAGCCGGTGGGCAGCGCCTTGCGCGAGGCCTGCCGTGCCGCCATCGAAGAGCAGATCGCGTTCACGGCCGCGGCTGGCCTGCCCTGGGGCATTTCGGAGTCGGCCTATGCCGGGCGCGACCACAGCCTGGCCTACCAGTACGCGCCGCAGGGCGTGCCACGCCTGAGCCTGCGTCGCACGCCACCCGACGAGCTGGTGATCGCGCCCTATGCCACCGCCCTGGCCGCGCAGCTGGAGCCGCAGCGAGCCTGCCGCAACTTCGAACGTCTGGAAGCGCTGGCGGCACGCGGCCGCTACGGTTTCATCGAAGCCCTGGACTTCAGCCCGGCCCGCCAGGGTCAGGAGCAAGGCCCGGGCCTGCCCCAGGCCGGTCCGGCCGGCCATGTGCCGGTGGCCACCTTTATGGCCCACCATCAGGGCATGAGCATCGCCGCCCTGGCCAATGTGCTGCTGGCCGGCCAGGTGCAGCGCTGGGGCATGGCCTGCGCGCCGCTGGAGGCGGTGGCCTCGCTGCTGCATGAGCGCTCGCCGCGCGAGATCTCGCGCCTCTACCAGGCCCCCGCGGTGCTACCGGCCCAGGTGTTCGAGCGCCGCGCGGGCGGCCTGCTGCGCGAGGTCCACCCTGGCATGGCGGCGATCGAACCAAGCCAGCTGCTGTCCAACGGCCGCTACCAGCTGAGCCTGCGCCCCAATGGCGCGGGTGCGTCGAACCTGGGCGCCATGGGCCTGAGCCGGCGCCGCGACGACGCCTTGCGCGACGAGTACGGCAGCTTCTTCTTTCTGCGCGGCCTGGACGCCGCGGCGCCGCAGCGCCTGGTCTCGCTGACCCAGCACCCGGCGCCCGATGCGGCCGCCCATTACCGCTGCAGCTTTCACCCGGACCGGGTCTGCCTGAGCGCGCGCTGGCCGGGTCTGAGCAGCCAGCTAACCGTCTGGATCAGCCCCGAAGACGACATCGAGTTCCGCCAGGTGGAGCTGCACAACCTCGGCGAGCAGGACTTGGAGCTGGAGCTGATTTCGGCCTTCGAGCCGACCCTGGCCGAGCCGCGCGCGGACGAGGCCCACCCGGCCTTCAGCAACCTGTTTCTGCGCGCCGAATGGAACCCGCAGCAACAAGCCCTGCTCTGGCAGCGCAAGGCCCGCCTGCCCGGCGAGCCGGAGCTGCACCTGGCGCATTTCCTGACCGAGCTGGTGCTCAGCGAAGACAGCGACGCCCCAGCCGAACGCGGCTCGCTGCTCGGCCTGGCCGTGCAGACCGACCGCCAGCGCTGGCGTGGGCGGCTGCGGCCTGCCAGCCAGCCGCTGGGGCAAGTACGCGCCGTGCCCGGTGGCCGGGAGTCGGTCACCCTGGACACCGGCCTTGATCCGGTCTGCGTGCTGGCAACCCGGCTGCGCATTGCGCCAGGCGCCAAGCTGACCCTGACCTTTGCCACGGCGGCCAGCCATCTGCCCGGCCTGCTCCATGCGGTGATCGACAAATACCGCCAGGCCGCCCATGTGCAGCGCGCCTCGCTGATGTCGGCCACGCTGACCGGCATCCGTCTGCGCAGCCTGCGCATCAGCCCGGCCAATCTGGCCGCCGCCCAGACCCTGAGCACCGCCTTGCTGATGAGTTTGAGCCGGCCGCATCTGGCCCAGGCGGGCGCTGCCGGCTCCGGCACGGCCCCGGATACCTGCGACCGCAGCCTGCTCTGGCGTTTCGGCATCTCCGGGGATCAAGCCATCGTCTTGGTTCAAGCCGGCGTGATCGAAGGCCTGGGCCTGCTGCGCAGCCTGGCGCAGGCCATGCGGATCTGGGCCTGGGCCGGTGTGGCCTGTGATCTGGTGGTGGTCAATGGCGAGGCCGCGTCCTACCAGATGAGCTTGCAGCGCGAGATCGCGGCCTTGCGCGAGCGCCATCTGGCCGAGTGCAGTGCGCAAGCGCAAATGCAGCAGCCCCCGGGCCAGCCCAGCCGCAGCGGCTTTCATCTGCTGCGCGCCGAGGAACTGAGCGCTGCCGAGTTCGCCAGCCTGCGCAGCCTCGCCTGCATCACCCTGGACGCCGACGGCCGCCCCCTGCACCACCATGTGCAGGCCTGGGCCGAACAGTTCGAGACGGCCTGCGCGCTGCGCCAGGACGGCGGAGCGCTGAGCGTGCAGCTGCGCCCCATGCCGACACAGCAGCAGGCCGCGCCAGGCCAGTTCAGTGCCGACGGCAGTCACTTTGAATTCGAGGTCAGCCCCAGGCAGCGGCCCGATCGACCCTGGATCAATGTGCTGGCCAATGCCGGCTTCGGCTGCCAGATCTCCGACAGCGGCACCGGCTACAGCTGGGCTGTCAACAGCCGCTTGCATCAGCTGACGGCCTGGTCCAACGACCCGGTGGCCGACACGCCGGCCGAATGGTGCCTGCTGCAGGACGAGCGCAGCCAGGAGACCTGGAGCTTGTGCCCCTCGGCCTGGGGCGACGGCGGGCCGGCCCAGGTGCGCCACGGCCAGGGCTGGAGCGAGATCAGCCAGCAGCGCGGCAGCCTGAGCTGGACCCTGCGCTGGTGCGTGGACAGCCGCCTGGCGATCAAGCAGCTGCAGATCAGCCTGCACAACAGCGGCGAGCGCGAGCGCCATCTGCGCCTGATTGGCCTGACGGAGTGGCTGATGGGGGCCAGCCGCAACGAGCGCATGAGCAGCCGCTGCAGCCATCTCCAGCAAGGCGGCGCCACCGCCCTCTTGTGCACGCAGACCGAAGCCTCGGCCGGCTTCGGCCAGAACACGGCCTTCCTGGCCCTGCTGCCCAAACTGGCGGGGACAGCCGGGGCGGCGGGCCAAGGCTTTGAGGGTGAACGACTGGACTGGACCTGCGACCGGCGCGAGCTCTTCGACGCCCGCGGCCGCCTGCAGCTCCCTGACCATGGCGGCGAGGTCAGCGGCGCCGGCCTGGACCCCTGCGCCATGATCAGCCGCCGCTGGACATTGCCCGCCGGGCAGCGCAGCGAGCACAGCTTTCTGCTCGGCCACTCCGACAGCCCGGCAGCGGCCCAAGCCCTGCTCGCCCAGGCCTTGCAGCAGCCACCGGCCGCCCGGCTGCACGAAGCCCGGGCCGGCTGGGATGAGCTGCTGAGCGCCACCGAGGTGCGCACGCCCGACCCCTTGTTCGACGCCATGGTCAACCGCTGGCTGCTGTACCAGACCCTGGCCTGCCGGCTCTGGGCCAAGGCGGGCTTCTACCAGGCCGGCGGTGCCAGCGGCTTCCGCGACCATCTGCAGGACGCCATGGCCCTGGCCTGGGCAGCGCCCGAGCTGCTGCGGGCGCAGATCCTGGAGGCCGCCGGGCGCCAGTTCGCCGAGGGCGATGTCCAGCACTGGTGGCATGCGCCGCTGGGCGCCGGCGTGCGCACCCATTGCTCGGACGACCTGCTCTGGCTGCCCCTGGCCTGCCTGCACCATCTGCGCGCCAGCGGCGACGCCGGCCTGCTCAAGGAGGAGCTGCCCTTTCTCGACGGCGTGGCCCTCCCCGAGCACGGCGAAGACCGCTATGCCCGGCCGGGGATCAGTTCCCAGCGCGCAAGCGTCTACGAACACGCGGCGCTGTGCATCGACCACAGCCTGCGTGTCGGCGCCCATGGCCTGCCCCTGATCGGCACGGGCGACTGGAATGACGGCATGAACCTGGTCGGCCCGCAAGGCCGCGGCGAGTCGGTCTGGCTGGGCTGGTTTCTGTGCCGCCTGGTGGCCGACTTCGCGCCGCTGGCGTTCGAACGCGGCCAGGCCGAGCGGGCTCAGCGCTGGCTCAGCGCCGCTGAGGGCTGGCGGCAAGCCCTGCTCGAACAGGCCTGGGACGGCGCCTGGTACCGGCGCGCTTTCTTCGACGAGGGCCAGGCCCTGGGCAGCCACGCCAATGCGCAGGCCCGCATCGATTTGATCGCGCAGGCCTGGAGTGTGCTGTCGGGCGTGGCACCGCTGGCGCGGCAGCAAGAAGCGCTGGCCTCCATGGACGCGCTGCTGGTGGACGGCGAGGCGGGGCTGATACGGCTGCTGGACCCGCCCTTCCAGGACGCGAACCCGGAGTCAGCCCCCAAAAGCAAGACCGAGCCCGAGGCCGAGCCCGCACCCAACCCGGGCTACATCCAGGCCTACCCACCCGGCGTGCGCGAGAACGGCGGCCAGTACACCCACGCCGGTGTCTGGGCCTTGATGGCACAGGCCGGCCTGGCCCTGCAGTTGCGCGAGGCCGCTGCACGCGAACCCGAGGCAGCCGCGGCGCTGCGGCAACAGGCCGATGCGGCCGGCGAGCAGGTGTACCGTTACTTCCGCTACCTGTGCCCAGCCCACCGGACCAGCGACCCCGGGCAAGGCCCGGTCTATGGCACCGAGCCTTATGCGGTGGCCGGCGATGTGTACAGCGCCCCGCCCTACACCGGGCGTGGCGGCTGGAGCTGGTACACCGGCTCGGCCGCCTGGCTGCACCGCGCGGCCATCGAGTCCATATTCGGCCTGCGCCTGAGCGCCCGCAGCCTGATGCTGCAGCCCTGCCTGCCCGCAGCCTGGCCGCGCGCCGAGCTGAGCCTGCGCCGCCATGGCCGCCTGATGCACTTCACCTTGCTGCGCGGGGGCCAGGCGGCGGCCCAGGAGCTGGCCCAGGCCCAAGGTGCCCGGCTGCTGCAGCCAGGCGAGGCGCTGGACTGGCTGGGCCTGCCGCAAGAGGCGCACTTCGTGCTGCCGATCTGAGGGCTGGCGCCGCTTCTCCCACGGAGGAAAAACAGAGAGACCCAAAAGAAAAAGCGGCCGAGGCCGCTTTTTTGTCATGCCTGCAAGGCGAGCTCCTCAACGTGCAGCGATCACCCCACTGTCATCGGACAGCACGATCTCGACACGGCGGTTCAGCTGGCGGCCGGCGGCATTGTCATTGCTGGCCACCGGATGCGATTCGCCGAAGGATTGGCTGAGCAGCTGCTGGCCATCCACGCCCTGGGCGATCAGAGCATTGCGCACGGCGGCCGCGCGGCGCGTCGACAAGGACTCGTTGCTGGCATCGCTGCCGACGCTGTCGGTATAGCCCTCGATCTGGGCGCGGCGCTGCGGGTAGGCCTTCAAAAAGCTGGCCAGTTTGTCCAGGCTGCGCTGGGCGCCGCTCTTGAACTCGGCGCGGTTGGTGTCGAACAGCACATCGCCGATGGTGATGACCAGGCCGCGCTCGGTCTGCTTGGCATTGAGCTCGCGGATTTGCGTCTCCAGCTGGTAGGTGCGGATGCGCGCGTCCTCGGCCTGCATCTGGGCCTGCTGCTGCACAGCCGCCGTCTGCGCTTGCGCGTTCAGGCTGTCCTGCTGCGATTGCGCCGCTTGAGCCTGCGCCTGGCCGGCCTTGCGGCTGGCCCGATCGGCCTCTTCGGTGCGGGCCTGCAAACGGATCTGGTCGCGCCGCACATTGGCGCTGCTGATGGCTGCCTCGGCCACCTTCTGGCGCGTCGCCTCCTGGGCGATGGCGACCTGCTGCTTGGCCAGATAGGCCAGGTGGTTGACCTTGGCCACTTCGTCTTGCTGGGCCCAAGCGGCATCGGCCCGGCCGAGCGCGTCAGCGGCCAGCTTCATCTCGCCCGCTGCCATGGACTGGGTTTGCGGGTTGTCCTGGGCGGCGCGGTAGTCGCTGCGGGCTTCATCGAGCATGGCGTTGTTGCTGGGCAGGCTGCTGCAGCCGATCAGGCTGGCCGAGACCGCCAGCAGCGCGGCGCTGACCAAGGACAGGGAATGGATACGACGTGGGATCTTCATGGGAGCTGCCTTTCGAAATTGAATGGAGGGCCGGCCGGAGCGCGGCGCCGCGAGCGCGGGAAAAGAGGGCAAGGCGGTCGCCGGCCTCATGGGCGCTTGCGGCTCAGTTCTTCGCTGAGCACGCGGCTGGACTCGGCCAACTCTTCGGCCGCCTTGCGCGCCTTGCCGGCACCGGCTTTCTTCTCGGCCAGCTGGGCATTGGCCTGGGCGTCCTGGGCCAGCCAAAGCGCGCGTTCGTAGTCCTTGTCGTTCATGGCCAGGCGGGCGCGGTCGAGCTTGTCCTGGGCGCTGCGCATGTCTTGCGGTGCCCACTGCACACCCCCGGCTGCCGTGGCACTGTTCAGGGCAGCGGCCGACACGGCCATCTGTTCGGTCGGCGGCGGCATGCTGGCGCAAGCGCCCAGCAAGCTCGCGCCGAGCAGCGCCAGGCTCAAGGTCACTGAAAACAAGGGAGAACGCGGGGCGCCCCGCGCTGGCGCAACTGCTCGCCCGATGGACCCGGGCAGCGAATCGGGTCTTGCATGGAACTTCAACATGATGCGGTCTCCAAGGGTTTCGTAGACCTGCAAGCCTGGCGGCTGCCATGCGCTCGGTCGGTGCGTTAGAGAACACAGGCAAGCCGGTGGGTGCGACGGCGTTTCGTCCTACAGCAGCCTCGCCTGCAGGCCTATTCGCAGGCCGCGGGCGGCTGCCTACATTGAATCGGACCTCTCGCTTCCTTCACCCAACGAAAGCCACCCATGAAGAACTTGCGCACCCTCAGCTGGACCGTTCTCTGCGCCGGCCTGCTGCTCATCGGCAGCGGCTGTGCTGTCACCCGCGGCCAGGAAACCGTCGGCGCTTATCTGGACGACAGCGCCATCACCACGGCCGTCAAGGGCCGCTTTGTCGACAACAAGGACGTGGACGCCTCGGCCATCAGCGTGGAGACGCTCAATGGCACGGTGATGCTGTCCGGCTTCGCCAAGAGCGGCCGCGAAAAGACCACGGCCGAAACGCTGGCCTGGAAAGTGGTCGGCGTGAAGGCGGTCAAGAACGAGATTGCTGTACGGCCGTGACAAAGGGGCGCGGTGAATCGCGATTCGTGAATCGTGATTCGTGGGCAGCTATTGGCTCAGAACCCCACATCACCCATCCCCATCCCCATCCGCATTCACGATTCACGATTCACGATTCACGATTCACCCATCACCCACCACCCACCACCCAAAGGACCCCCTCATGAACTGGGATCGCATTCAAGGCAATTGGAAACAAGCTTCTGGCAAAGCCAAGGAGCAATGGGGCAAGCTCAGCGATGACGACCTCAACATCGTCGCCGGCCGCCGCGAACAGCTGGCCGGCCTGATCCAGGAGCGCTACGGTTTGCTCAAGGACGAAGCCGAAAAACAGTTGGCCGCCTGGGAAGTCCGCGCCACGGATGGCTGGTTCAGCGAGCCCAAGCCCAAGAGCGACGGCAAGGTGCCCGACGGCATGTAGAGCCAGCAGGGCCCAGCCCCCCTTGGGCCCTGTGCTGCGAGCCGGATCAGAGCAACATCTGATCCGGCTTTTCTTTGTTCGCCGCCGTACGTGCGGTCCACATCTGCACCAGGGTCAGACCCACGGCCAGCATGGGTGGGCCGATGAAGACGCCGATGAAGCCGAAGGCCGCAATGCCGCCGAACACGCCGAGCACGATCAGCAGCATGGGCAGGCTGCTGTGCCGGCTGATCAGCAAGGGCTTGACCACGTTGTCGATGCTGCTGATGGCCAAGAGGCCCCAGAGCAGCATGAACACGGCCCAGCCGGTCTGCCCCTGCTGGAACAACCAGATCGTGGCGCCGCCCCAGAGCAAGGGCGGCCCGACCGGCACCATGGAGAAGAAAAAGGTGGCCGCCGCCAGGGCCAGGGCGCCGGGAACACCGGCAATCCAGAAGCCGGCCAAGGCCACCGCGGCTTGCGCAAGCGCCGTGCCGAAGATGCCGTGCACGACGCCGGTCACGGTGTGGTCCACGGTCTCCAGGATCTCCTCGCCATGATCGCCCGCCAGGGTACGCAGCATGGCGCGCAGGGCGCCGACCAGGCGCTCGCCGTCGCGGTAGAAAAAGAACAGCACAAAGGCCGCGAACAACATCTGGATCAGGCTCGATGCCACCGCCCGGCCGGCCACCAGCAGCACGGTCTTGGTCGGCTCGATCAAGCTCTTGAGCAGGGCCACGAACTCATCGCGGCTGTCGGCGATGCGGTGCCAGTAGCTGTCCAAGGGCTGGCCGATCAAGGGCAGCTCGCGCAGCCAGGCCGGAGGCTGCACGGGGCCGGCGTCCAGCATATGCCGCAACCACTCCACGCCATGGGTGACATCGTCGGCCAGGCTCAGGGCCAGCAGGCTGCTCGGGCCGATCACCAGCACCACCAGCAAGCTCGTCATCAGCAAGGCCGCGGCCGTCTCATGGCCACCGAAGCGGCGGCGCAGACGGGCATACAAAGGCCAGCTGGACAGACAAGCCACGGCCGAAAACAGCAGGGCCGGAATGAAAGGCTGCAGGATCTGGAAGCAGCCGACCACCACGACAGCCAGCGCGGCAAGTTGAAGGTATTGCTGCAGCTTGGGATTCACGAAACAGGCACTCCAGACATGACAAGAAAAAAAACACACAGCACTTGCGCCGCAGCATACCGGCCCCGATTCACGATTCACGATTCACGATTCACGATTCACGATTCACGACTCACCATTCACCCATTCACCCATTCACCTCCCCTCACCCCCACCGATAGTCCGCCGCCGCACTCAGCCGCCAGCCCCCACCCTCGCCGGCCAGGTCCAGCACCTGGCTGTGAAAGCCAAGCAAGGCCTCGTGATGGCTGACGCTGATCGGGGTGATGGCCAGAGCGGCCAATTGGCCGTAGAGCAAGGTCTCGTTGCCGCGGTCCAGCGCACTGGTCGATTCATCGAGCAGCAGGTAGCGCGGCTTGGCCAGCAGCGCCCGGGCGAAGGCCAGACGCTGCTGCTCGCCGACCGAGAGCACATGGGCCCAATCCATCTCCGCCTGCAATCCGCCGAAACGCTGGGCCAGCTGCGGCAGATTGACCCGTTCCAGCCACAGCAGCAGCTCGGCATCGCTGATGTCACGCTCGGCCTGCGGGTAGAGCAGCTGGCTGCGCAAGTCCCCCAGCGGCAGATAGGGTTGCTGCGGCAGGAACAGCATGTCCTCGCCGCCTGGGCGCAGCACACAGCCCGAGCCAGCCGTCCACAGCCCGGCCAGGGCGCGCAGCAGCGAGGTTTTTCCCGAGCCGCTGGCGCCCGCAATCAGCAAGCCGGCGCCGGGCTCCACCTGCAGACTCAGGGACTGGATCAGCAGATGCTCATGGCGCGGCGTGAACAGGGTCAGGTCTTGCAGGCCGAGCTGAAAAGCCGGCCGGCTGCTGATGCATTGCAGGGCCGGCAGGGGCGGCTCGGCCAGCGCCAGAGAAAAGGCATGCAGGCGCTCGATGCCAGCAGAGAAGCGGCTCAGGCCTTCGAAGTGCTCGACGATCAGGGTCAAGGCACTGAGGATGGCCGCAAACGCACCGGCCGCCTGCAGCGCCCGCCCGACCTCCAGCCGCCCGGCCAGCACCTCATCGGCAATGATGACGCTGGGCAGCAGCAGGGTCAGAAAGCTGTGGCCATATTGGAAGAGATTGAGGCGCAGCTGCCAGCGCAGGACCTGGCGGTAGTTGTCGTAGAGCCGTCCGAACACGCGCTGCAGGGCCGAGCGCTCGCGTGCCTCGCCTTCGTGGAAGGCAATCGGCTCGGCATGCTCGCGCACGCGCACCAGGGCAAAGCGGAAGTCGGCCTCGCGCTGCAATTGCGCGAAGTTCAGGCCGATCAGGCGGCGCCCGAACAGGCCGCCGGTGAAGACCGTGCCCAGCAGGGCATACCCGATCAGAAAGTAGACCAAGCCGCGCGAGATGGACCAAAGCACGCCGGCAAAGGCCAGCAGCTGCAGCAAAGCGCCCAAGAGCACCATGGCAAAGAACAGCGACTGCTGGGTGAAGGCATTGATGTCCTCGGCGATGCGCTGGTCGGGGTTGTCGATGCCAGAAGCACCCATGCCGAGCCGATAGTAGGCGCGGCCCTGGAAGTAGCGTCCCAAGAAATGCTCGCTCAGCCAGCGCCGCCATTGCAGGGCCAGGCTGTCGCGCACGAAATAGTAGAAACCATAGACCGGCACGGCCACGGCCAGAACAGCCGCAAAGCGCCAGATCGTGGCCCAGAAGCGCGGCCCATCGCGGGCGGCCAGGGCCGAGGTGAACTCGCCCGTCTCATGGTTGAAGAGCACATTGAAGGCGGTCTGAGCCAGCAGAAGCGCGATCAACAAGCCGAGCATGGCCAAAGAGCGCCAGCGCCCTTCGGCCACCCAGAACAGGCGGGCAATGACCCAAAAGCGCCGGCCCAGACCGGGGTTGAAACCGGCGGCCAGCGGCGCCGCCGACTCGGGTGGAGCCGGCGGCGCCGGTGTGGCGCTCAACGGTTCAGTGCATCCGCATAGGGCTTGCTGCCGTAGTAGGCGTGAATGCCACGAGCCCATTCGGAATCGGCCATATCGGGCCACTGGTCCTTGTCAAAGCCCGGGGCGTCTTGCAGGCGCTCGCGCTCGACATTGAGCACGAAACGCTTGTTGACGGTGTCCAGGCGCAAGGCGCTCCAGGGCACGGCGAAGAGCTTTTCGCCCATGCCCAGGAAGCCACCAAAGGACAGCACCGCGTAGGCGACATGGCCGCTCTTCATGTCCAGCATCAGCTCCTTGATGTCGCCGAGATCGTCGTCGCTGAGGCTGACCACATCGTTGCCGATCAAGGTGTCGGCACCCATCAGCTGCGGGCCGGGGCCGCCATGCTGATTCATGCTATCGCTCAGTGCAGCCGAGCTGCGCAGCGAGGCTGAGTTCATACCCTTGTACATGCCGTAGGGATCGCGTTCTTCGTAGTTCATGGAGGCTCCTTGATGGATCGGGTTGGGATGCTTGCAGACTAGGGCCATACCGCTCAGCTGGTCTGTTATCCAGCGCACACAGAAAGGCCAGACTCGTGCGCTGGCGAACCGACCGGGCCGCCAGTCGCACCTATAAACAGCAGACACCCACCCCCATGAAAGCGAACCCCATGAAAAACCGCCCCGTCCTCAGCCTGCCCAAGCGCCTGCCACCGAGCCCTGCCGAAGCCCGGGCGGGCGACCTCAACCACGTCTTCGATGAAGAACGCCAGCTGCCGCCGCAAGGCCGCCATGACGAACGGCCCGACACCTTGGACGTCGAACGCGAGCAGCACACGCCAGGCCGCGAGCTCGGCAGCGCCACCGGCGCCTCCTCATGAGCACGGGCTGGTGGCTGACTCTGCTGCTGATCGTGCCGACCTTCAGCATGGCGGCCTGGATGTGGTGGGTGATGGCGCGCTTCAACCTCGACAACCTGAGCCTGGGCGAACTGAGCGGTATGACGCTGGAAGATTGAGGCTGCCGGGCGGCACTGCGGCCAGGACGGTTATAAAGCGCAGCTTGATGACCACTCCCTGCGGGGACCGCTGCAATGTCCGGCTCTTCTGGTACGACCCCTATTCGGCGCGCCCACGCGCTACCGCTACAGCTAAGACTACTGCTGCTCGCAATGTGCAGCTGCTTCAGCCCGCAGTTGCTGGCGCAAGATGCAAACGCCGTCTCGGCGCCCTCGTTGGCCAGCGCCCAGGCCAAGCCCGCCAAGCGCGCAATCGACCATGCCGCCTATGCCGGCTGGCGCAGCATCCAGGGCACGGCCCTGAGCCGCGACGGCCAATGGGCGGCCTACGCCCTGGTGGGCCAGGAAAGCGATGGCGAGCTGGTGCTGCGCCGCCTGACGGACGGCCAGGAATGGCGCGTGCCGCGCGGCACGGCGCCGGTCTTCAGCGCCGATGGCCGCTTTGTCGCCTACGCCGTGCAGCCCAGCCGCGCCGAGCTGGACAAAGCCAAGAAGGACAAGAAAAAAGGCGAGGACGCCCCCAAGCCCGGCGCCGGCTGGCTGGACCTGAGCAGCGGCAAGCCCGAGAGCCTGGAGCGCGTCAAGCGCTTCGCCTGGGCCGAAGAAGGCGGCACCCAGCTGGCCCTGCTCTTGGAGCCGGTCAAAGAGGCCGCCAAGAAAGACGAGGCCGCCAAGGCCAAGACCGATGAGGCCGATATAGCTGATGACCAGACCGCCGCCGCCACGGGAACCAACAGTGGAGCCAGCAAAAAGAAAGAGGCCGGCAGCGAGCTGGTACTGATCAACGCTGCCACCGGCCAGCGCCAGAGCCTGGACAAGGAAGCCAGCGATTTCGTCTGGGCCCGCTCAGGCCAGCGCCTCGCCTATGCCCTCAGCGTGAAAGAGCCCTCGGGCAAGGCCGACGCAGCCGCCACGGCCAAGGCCCGGGCACGCGAAGGCGTCTACCTGCTGGAGCTGGGCGCGGAGAACGCCACGCCGCAAGCGCTGCTCGCCGGCGCTGGCAGCTACAAGCAGCTGGCCTTTGACCGCAGCGGCCAGCAGCTGGCCTGGCTGAGCAACCGCGACCATATAGCCGCCCAGGCAGCGCAGGCCGCCAAGCCAGAAAACAAGACCGACGCCAAAGCAGACGACAAGAAGGAAAAGGCGGACGAGCCGACGCCATTCAAGCTCTTCCTCTGGCGCGCCGATCAAAAAACCGCACAAACCGTGGCCAGCGCCGAAACCGCCGGCCTGCCCGCCGGCTGGGGTCCGAGCGAGCATGGGCTCTTGAGCTTCAGCAAAGACGGCCAGCGCCTATTCCTGGGCACCGCGCCTCTGCCCAAGCCCGAGCCCAAGGACGCGCCCGAGCCGATCAAGGTGGACCTCTGGCACTGGAAAGACCCCGAGCTGCAATCCGTGCAGAAGGTCAAGGCCGACAAGGAACGCCAGCGCAGCTACCGCGCCGTGCTGCATCTGCAGGCGTCGGGCAGCGACAAGCCGCCGCGCCTGGTGCAGCTGGCCCGCACCGAGCTGCCCACGGTCGTGATCAACGACAACGCCGAGATCGCCCTGGGCTTGAACGACCGTCCCTACCAGATCGAAGAATCCTGGTCCGGGCAGAAGCAGGACGCCTATGCCGTGGACCTGAACACCGGCGAGGCCAAGCTGCTGGCCCGCAAGCTCAAGTTCACGCCCAAGCTCTCGCCGACCGGGCGCTATGTGCTGGGCTACCAGGTCGAGGACCGCGGCTGGTGGGCCTGGGACACGCACAATGGCCAGGCGCATGCGCTGACCGCCAAGCTGAGCAAGAGCAGCGGCGTGCGCTTCGACAACGAAGAGCGCGACACGCCCGGGCCGGCCGGACCCTACGGCTCGGTGGGCTGGACCGAGGGCGATGCCAGCGTCGTGCTCTACGACCGCTACGACCTCTGGGCCGTGCAGCTGAATGACCTGAGCGCTCGCATTCTCAGCCAGGGCTGGGGCCGCAAGAACGGCTTGCAGCTGCGCCAGATCGTGCTGGACAGCGAAGAGCCCGAGCACAAGCCCCTGCCCGCCGCGGGCCTGATGCTGGGCGCCACCCATCTGCTGAAACGTGACACCGGCTTCTACCAGCTGCCGCTGGCCGGCGGCCAGCCGCAGCGCCTGCTGCATGCCGACAAGCTGCTGGGCACGGTGATCAAGGCCAAGCAAGCCGACACCCTGCTCTACACGCAGCAGAGCTTCAGCGAGTTCCCCGACCTCTGGGCCAGCAACACCGCACTGGCTACGCCGAAAAAGATCAGCCAGGCCAACCCGCAGCAGGCCGACTACCTCTGGGGCACGCAGGAGCTGATGGACTACACCAGCGCCGACGGCAAGAAGCTGCAAGCCTTGCTGGCCAAGCCGGCGAACTTCGACCCGGCCAAGAAGTACCCGGTGATGGTCTACATCTACGAAAAGATGACGGACAAGCTGCACAACCATGTGGCACCGGCGCCGGGCCAGAACATCAACCCAACGCGCTATGCCAGCCAGGGCTACTTGGTGCTGCGGCCCGATGTGGTGTTCAGCGTCGGCCACCCGGGCCAGAGCGCCATGAACACGGTGCTGCCGGCCGTGCGCGAGTTGATCAAGAAAGGCTATGCCGACCCCAAGCGCGTGGGCATCCAGGGCCACAGCTGGGGCGCCTACCAGATCAACTACATGCTGACGCGCACGAATATGTTCCGTGCCGCTGAGGCCGGCGCGTCCATGGCCAATATGGTCAGTGGCTACGGTGGCATCCGCTGGGGCACCGGCATCAGCCGTGCCGTGCAGTACGAGCAGGGCCAAAGCCGCATCGGCGCCACGCCCTGGGACAAGCCGCAGCTCTACATCGAGAACTCGCCCATCTTCCAGATCCACAAAGTGCAAACGCCCTACCTCACCGTGCACAACGACGAGGACGATGCCGTGCCCTTCTATCAGGCCATCGAGTTCTTCACCGCCCTGCGCCGCCTGGGCAAGGAAGCCTACTGGTTCAACTACAACGGTGAGAAGCACGGCCTGCGCGAGCGCGACAACATCAAGCACTACAGCCTGCACATGACCGAGTTCTTCGACCACTACCTGCTGGACGCGCCGCGCCCGAGCTGGATGGACCAACCCGTGCCCTGGCTGGAACGCGGTAAGCGCGATGTGTCGGAGGCCTACAAGCCCAAGGCCGCTGAAGCGGTCAGCAAGGCGGGCGCTGCGGCAGCCACATCGCAGTAAACCGTTCGCTGGACGGCAGCCCGGCGCCGCAAGGTGGCCGGGCTTTTCTTTTGTGCCCACCGTTCAGATGGACGAGAGGACTTGAGAGAAGACAAACGCACAAAGCAAAAACCCCTGATCCGCTTTCGCTCATCAGGGGTTTCGCATTTTTGAAGCGTCTGTCTTCGACTTTTCAGTCTGCCAATTTCAGCAGGCAGAGCCGGGTAGCTTGCTTTGCGTAGGCGCTTGGGCTCTGGCCGGCTCACAAGGCAACAACTACAGGCTCACACGGCCTTGGTCAACGCAAGAACTCGGACAACTTCATCGTGAATCTCGGGCCAGTCTGCGCAGATGTTCCCAAGCCGCCAACGTCTGAGATCAGCCTGTTGCTATTGTCCGGCGGAATTCCGCTTTGGGCACCGGGCCGGCGCCCACGTTACGCATCCGAATGACAAGAACTGGCCGGGACCGTGAGGCCGCATAGTCGCCAGTAAGCGGCCGTCGACCAAAACGGCCGGCGGACCAGACGTCAGCTTTGCGGCGCGTGCTCGAACTGTCGGCCTAGAACATGCCCGGACATTGCGACGGCCCTGACGGCCTGCCAACTCAGTGCCCAAAGCCGAAGTACAACTCAAGGGCTGACGGTAACCACTGCAGCGAAAGGAGTCACCCACCCATGCCCGCTTGCGGGAAGCTCTTCTTCGACAACTGAATCGCCCCGGTTTTTGAGGAGACTCCAACTCTTGAGAAGATGGAGCTAGGAACAAGTCGAACAAGTTCTCACCTGAGGTCCGTGAGCGGGCCGTGCGGATGGTTTTGGAGCATCGCGGGGAGTACCCGTCGCTTTGGGGTGAGGCCGGCGTCGAGCCCTCGGTGGGCAGCAAGGGCGACAGCTACGACGACGCACTGGCCGAGATGATCAACGGACTCTACAAGGCCGAGCTGACTCATCGTCGAGCACCCTGGAAGACCAAGGAAGCAGTAGAGCTGGCAACGCTGGAGTGGGTGGCCTGGTTCAACAACCATCGCGTGCTTGAACCCATCGGCTACATACCGCCTGCAGAGGCTGAAGCAAACTACTACCGGCAACTCGCCAATCAAGCCGTCGTGGTGGCGGCATGACTTAAACCAAATGGCCTCCACGAATCCCGGGGCGATTCATGTTACTGCCCGATGATAATGACGATGCCGCCACGCACAAGGCTGGCGCCCAGCCGGCAGCAGCTGCCGCCTAGCGTTTGTATCCGTCTGGAACTGCATGGACATTACCCAACTCAACCCCGAAGAAGCCACCGCCGTCAGAGTCTTGGTGGAGACCCAGCTGAAATCGCAAATTGATGGCTTGGAAGGTCGCGGCTGTGTATACGGCGGCATCTATGCGATTCAGTGGACGCTGTGCAGCTTTGACCGAGAGCGGGTGGAGCGGCTGGCCTGGCTGCTGTCTGAGATGAAGTTCACGCAGCTAGGCTTGCAGGAGCGCACCGTGCCGAGCGTAGTGCCGGGCGTGGTGGACAGCTATTACAGCCTGCGCGTCTCGCGCCCCGTGCCCTTGTTGCCCGACGCTCTGGTAGGCGAGGCCCTGGTCTTGGAGGCAGTCGGCGTGAACTGGGGAGCCCATTTGACCGGCCTGGACTTGCCCACCCTCCAGGACGATGTGGTCCGCGCCATGCGCAGTGTTCATGGCCCGACCGGCGGAGACATTTGTTGAACTCGGTCGGGATACCTTGTGATGAGCACTGAACTTTTGGGCGCCTGCTTCTGCGGCGCCGTTACCCTGCGTGCAGATGCACCGCCCAAAGGTGTCATCCACTGCCATAGAAGGCCGGGGTCAGGTCTTGAATCTGAAGCCCCCAACCTTTTGACGATCCAACTGTCTGCCCGTCAACGGCAGCTTTGGGCGGCGGATTCAACCGGTCAATGCAACACACTAACCACTGCTTGGGCAGAAGGAGTGTTGCAGATGAAGTACCGGACTCGTACGTACTACACGGCCACCCAGAAGGCATTGATGTGGGAACGCTGGAAGGAGGGCTGGACGCTTCATGAGATTGGCAAGCTGTTCGACCGGCCGCACACGTCGATCCATGGCATTCTTTCGAAGACCGGTGGTATTCGACCGCCCGAGCGGCAGCGCTGCGCAAGTGCGTTGACGCTGGAGGAGCGAGAGGAGATCTCGCGGGCGCTGATGGCCGGGCATTCAATGCGTTCGATCGCTGCCCAACTCGGAAGGGCGCCGTCGACGATCAGCCGAGAAGTCAGCCGCAACGGCGGGCAGGATGGCTATCGCGCAGCCCTGGCCGACCAAGCTGCGTGGGAGCGGGCCCTTCGACCGAAGCTCTGTAAGCTTGCCAAGAACCGGGCTTTGGCTGGCATCGTGGCTGACATGCTTCGTAAGCTCTGGTCGCCCGAGCAAATTGCGGGCTGGCTCCAGCATACTTATCCGAACGACCACAGTTTTCACGTGTCACACGAGACGATCTACCGCAGCCTGTTCATTCAAGCGCGCGGTGCCTTGAAGAAGGAGTTGCTGGAGCACCTGCGGCGCACGCGCGGCATGCGGCGCTCTCGCTCTTACACGCAGAAGACCGCGATTCATGGACAGATCGTCGACGCGGTCTCGATCAGCGAGCGGCCCGCGTCAATCGAGGACCGGGCGGTGCCTGGCCATTGGGAAGGAGACCTGGTCTTCGGCAGCAGCAACAGCCAGATCGCGACGCTGGTCGAGCGCCAGACGCGATACGTGATGCTGGTGAAGCTGGAAGGCAAGGACTCGCAGACGGTCGTCAACGCGCTTATCAAGCATGCCCGCAAGCTGCCGCAGGAGCTCTACAAGTCGCTCACATGGGACCGAGGCACGGAGATGCATGGGCACAAGCGATTCACCATGGCCACCGATATTCAGGTCTACTTCTGTGACCCGCAAAGCCCTTGGCAGCGAGGTAGCAACGAGAACACCAATGGGCTGCTCAGGCAGTACCTACCCAAGGGCATCGACATCTCGGGCTACTCACAACACCAACTCAACGCGATCGCCAGACAATTGAACGAGAGGCCGCGCAAGACGCTCGGCTTCCAAACGCCCGCTGAGAGATTCAGCGAATGTGTTGCGACGACCGGTTGAATCCGCCGCGCATGGCTGCCCCACGATTGCCAAATACGCGAGTGCGGTCGGCACGCTGCGCCTAGCCTGACCCGCTGAGGCGAGCCTTCGCGGCCCATCGACGTCGTGTTAACAGACCCTTGCTACACCCAAGGACGCAGGGCTCGCTGCATGTCCGGCGTGGCCCACACAGTTTGATCGGGGTAGACCAGCAAGGCCTGCAATTCAGGAGTCCGCCCCAGATAGTCGCGGCTGTAGCCGTGCCCGCCCAGCATGAAGGCCGCACCGAGGCCGTTGACCAAGTCCACATCGCGCGCCCACAAGCTGACGCCACAAGCGCCTTGGCTGGGGCGGCCGGAGCGGGGGCTGAGAATGTGGTGCTGCCGCTGGCCGTCCGCGATGAAGTAGCGCTCGTAGTCGCCACTGGCCGCCAGCACGCCCTGGCCTTGCAGATCCAGCACGCCGAGCAGTTGCTGCGGCCGCCGCGGGTCGCGCAAGCCGACCCGCCAAGGGCGACCCTGGTTGCGGCCGCGGTAGAGCACATCGCCGCCGCCATTGATCAAGGCGTTCGCCACGCCCCAGTCTTGCAGGCGGCGCATGCCGGCCGCCAAGATCGGCAGCTTGGCCACACCGCCCAGATCCAGCGCCATGCCGGGCCGCAGCAAATGGGCACGGCCTGCAGCAGGATCCAGGCGCAGGCCCGCGGCATCCACCAAGCTGCGCTCGTGCGCCAAGATGCCTTCATTCGGCACCGCCCCATGCTGACCGGCTTCGAAGCGCCAGCTCTTGAGCGCGCCGACGGTCATGTCGAACCAGCCCTCGGTGCGCCGATGCAGCACAAGGCCGGTCTGGAGCACGGCCATCAGCTCGCTCGGAACCGCCACGGCGCGGCGCCCCGCGGCCTGGTTGATGCGGCTGAGCGGGCTCTCGGGCTCGTAGCGGCTCATCATGGCGCTCAGCCGCGCCATCTCGCCGAAGGCGCTGTCCATGGCCTCGGCCAGGAAGGCGGCCGAGCCGCCCTCGGCCACCATGCCCACCCGGGTTCCGAGCAGAGGGCGCGAATCACGGCGCTGCGTGGCCATGGCCCGCGCCGGCTGTGGCAGGGCTGCCGCCGAGGCCAGCAGCGGCAAGGCCCAGGCCAAAGCGCTGCGCCGCGACAGGGCGGCGCCAGTGAGGGCCGGTCGCTTCATGGTTGGATCCTCACTGGGACAAGGCCACCATATGGTCGACCGCGGCCTTGACGTCCTCGTCGCTGAGCGAAGCACCGCCGCCGCGGGCCGGCATCATGCCCTTGGCACCGGTGAAGCCTTCCAGCGCGTGCTTGTAGAGCAGCTCCTTGCCCTGGGCGATGCGCGGGCCCCAGTCGGCTTTGTCGCCGGGCTTGGGTGCACCGGCCACGCCGGCCGCATGGCACATGGCGCAGGTCTTGCCATAGATGCTCTTGCCGACGGTGTTCTCGGCCACGGCCGGCGCACTGGGCACCGGTGCCGCCACGACGGCGGGCGCGGGCGTTGGCGTCGGCTCGGCGGCCTCTTTCTTGCCGCAGGCGCTCAGCAGCAAGAGCAGTCCGGCCAGCGCCAGGGTGGTATTGACAAACTTGGACATAACGAATCCTTCAAGTGGCACCAATGCGGCGTTCTGCGCAGATTCTAGGAAGCGTGCTGCGCCGGGAGAAGGCCCGGCCAGCGATATCTGCAGCCAAGCCCGCTCTATTTGCTTTTCTTGAACCAGTTCAAGGCGTACAGCGACCCGGGTCGGGATCATCGCTGCAAGCTTTCTGATGCCCAGCCCGATCCCCTCCGCCCCATGTGCTCCGCCACCCTCGTCCCCACCTTCAGCCGAACGCTGCGCCGCTGCGTGCTCGGCTGGCTGCTGCTGGCCATGGCGGCGGCCTGGGCGACACCGCTGATCCAGCACAGCAGGCTCGATCTCGTCTGCTCGGGCTCCGGGCAGATGCGCCTGGTTCAGCTCGGCGACGACGAGGGCACAGCCGGCCAAGCCGGCAGCCCCTCGGGCTTGGACTGTCCCAACTGCCTGCTGCTGGGGCCCTTGCCCGGTCCCTGCCTGTGGCCAGCGGCCACGCCACCGGCCGGCCCCGGCCCCAGCGGCGCGGCCAGGCCGCCCGCTCCCCACACCTTCCAAGCTGCGCCGCCCCCGGCACGCGGCCCCCCGAACCCCCGATTCCACTGAAGAGGACGTCCCCCATGAACGACAAGAAGAGCAAGACACCGGCAGCCATCGAACAGCCCGCACTGGGCCGCCGCCGTTTCGTCAGCACCGCCGCACTGACCGGCCTGACCCTCGGCGCCGTCGCTTGCAGCGACAAGCCCGGCTCAGTCGCTCCGGCGGCCGCCTCCGGCCCGGCGCCGGGTGGCCATGCTGCGGCAGGCAGCGGCGCCGCCAACGCCGCACATCTGAAGCCCGGTGAGCTGGACAGCTACTACGGACTCTGGAGCGGCGGCCACACCGGCGATATGCGCGTGCTGGGCCTGCCCTCGGGCCGCGAGATCACCCGCATCCCCTGCTTCGTGCCCGATGCTCTGGTCGGCTGGGGCCACACCAACGAGTCCAAGAAGGTCATGGGCACCAAGGCCGACGGCAGCCTGAAATACACCGTCGCCGACACCCACCACACCCACGCCTCCTACAAGGACGGCAACTACGACGGCCGCTACGCCTGGATCAACGACAAGATCAACAGCCGCATCGCCCGCATCCGCCTGGACTACTTCGTCTGCGACAAGATCACCGAGCTGCCCAATGTGCAGGGCTTCCACGGCATCTTCCCCGACAAGGCCGACCCGGTGGACCCGAAGATCAACTACACCACCCGCGTGTTCTGCGGCGGTGAGTTCTCCGTCCCCCTGCCCAACACGGCCGGCAACGAAGACGCGAGCACCTATCACTCGCTGTTCAGCTGCGTCGATGCCGAGAGCATGGAGGTCCGCTGGCAAGTGCTGATCGACGGCAACTGCGACCTGACCGCCACCTCCTACGACGGCAAGCTGGCCGCCACCAACCAGTACAACACCGAGATGGGCGCCAAGTACGAGGACATGATGTCTTCCGAGCGCGATGCCTGCCTGTTCTTCAACATCGCCCGCATCGAGGCCGCGGTCAAGGCCGGCAAGTTCAAGACCTATGGCGACTCCAAGGTGCCAGTGGTGGACGGCACGCACGCCGCCAACAAAGACCCCAAGACCGCGCTGACCGCCTACGTCTCGGTGCCCAAGAACCCGCACGGTGTCAATGCCAGCCCAGACGCCAAGTACTTCATCTGCGCCGGCAAGCTCTCGCCCACCGGCACCGTGATCGAGCTGGCCAAGGTGCTCGATTACTTCGACGGCAAGCTGGAGTCGCCGGACAAGGCCATCGTCGCCGAGGTCGAGCTGGGCCTGGGCCCCTTGCACACTGCCTTCGACGGCCGCGGCAATGCCTACACCACGCTCTTCCTGGACAGCCAGGTGGTCAAGTGGAATCTTGAGGCTGCCATCAAGTTCCATGCCGGCGACAAGAGCGCCAAGTACGTGGTCGACCGCATCGATGTGCAGTACCAGCCGGGCCACCTGAACGCCAGCCAGTCGGAAACCCGCGCCGCGGACGGCAAGTACCTGGCCGTCGGTTGCAAATTCTCCAAGGACCGCTTCCTGCCGGTCGGCCCCCTGCACCCGGAGAACGAGCAGCTGATCGACATCTCGGGCGAGAAGATGGTGCTGATGGCCGACCACCCGGTGCGAGGCGAACCGCATGACTTCATCATCTTCAAGCGCGAGTTGCTGAATCCGAAGAAGGTCTACGAGCTCGACGACTTCCCCAATGCGATCAAGGACCCCAAGGAATCGGGCGTGTTCCGCAAGGGCAACAAGGTCGAGGTCAAGATGACTTCGCAGGCCCCGGCCTTCAGCCTGCGCGAGTTCAAGCTGAAGAAGGGCGATGTGGTGACCCTGACCTTGACCAATCTGGACAAGATCGAGGATCTGACGCACGGCTTTGCCATCCCCAAGTACAACGTCAATTTCATCGTCAACCCGCAGGAAACCGCCTCGGTGACCTTCGTGGCGGACAAGCCGGGCGTGTACTGGTGCTATTGCACCCACTTCTGCCATGCCCTGCACCTCGAGATGCGCACGCGGATGATTGTTGAGGCTTAAAGCAAAAGAAGAGCCCAGGACGGCGGACTCGAGCCCTGCCGTCCTGACCTCCGGCGCCCACCTGGACCTCAAACAGGACGGTGCGCCGGCTCCCCTGAAAGTGCCCATGTTTTCGCGATGCCATCTCTTGGCGGCCACACTGAAGCGCAGCTTCTGTCTGGCCGCGTTTTTGCTTGCTTTCACCGCCCTCCCCGGCACCGCCAGCGCCAAGGAAGGCGCCTACGAGGCGGAGCTGCCCGCTGGCTTGGCTCAGGCCCGCGATCTCTGCGCCCTGCTGCCCTGCGCCCAGGTCTTCCCCGGCGCCCAGAGCTTTTCCGAGCGCATGGGCACGCCGCCCTATGTCGAGGCCTATGGCGCCGCCGACGCCGCCGGCAAGAAGCCGCTGCTGGGCTATGTGATGCTGTCCACCGACATCACCGACACGCCGGCCTATTCCGGCAAGCCGGTGGTCACCCTGATCGGCATGGACCGTGCCGGCCGTTTCGTCGGCACCCAGGTGCTCAAGCATTCCGAGCCCATCCTGCTGCTGGGCATTCCGGAGTCCGCGCTGCTGAACTTCAACAAGCAGTACCTGGGCAAGTCGGTGGCCGACAAGATCGAGGTCGGCCAGTCACGCCCCGATGAAGGCGTGCTGGGCCTGGACGCCATCTCCGGCGCCACCGTCACCGTGATCGCGCAGAACCAGGTCATGATGACCTCGGGCCAGGCCGTGGCCCGCCAGGTCGGGATCCTGCCGCCCACCCTCCGCGAAGCCGCCCGCTACCAGGCCACCGAACCCCAAGACCAGGCGCTCAGCTGGGCGCAGCTGAAGGCGCTGGGCGCCTTGCAGCGCCTGAGCGTGCGCAGCGAGCAGTTGGGCCTGGCGCACAGCGACCAGCCCTTCATCGAACTCTGGTTCGGTGACCTCAACCACCCCGATGTCGCCCGCAGCCTGCTGGGCGAGCGCGGCCGGCAGCAGCTGCAGGCCTCGCTCAAGCCGGGCGAGCATGCCATCTTCGTGGTGCGCAGCGCCGGTGTGGAGTCCTTCAAGGGCTCGGGCTTTGTGCGCGGCGGTCTCTACGACCGGGTGCAGCTCAAGCAAGGCGCCGATGCCTTCACCTTCCGCGACCTCGACTACCTCAATCTTTACGGCCTGCAAGCCGAGGGCGCACCGGCCTTTGACGAGTCGGCCATCTTCATCGTTCGCAACAAGAGTTTCTCGCCCGCCTACCCCTGGAAGCTGGCCTTTCTGGGCAACAAGGTCGAGCGCGCGACCGGCACCCGCAGCTTCGTCAATTTCGACGCCCAGGTCTGGCTCGATGATCGCCTTCTCGTGGGCGGCCGCCCGGCCCTGCCCGAGGCCGCCGCGCCCTGGGTGCAGGTCTGGAAGAGTCGGGCACTGGAGATCGCGCTCTTCGTCGCCCTGCTGCTGACGGTCACCGTGGTCTATGCCCTGCGCGAGCGACTGACCCGCCTGTCCACGCACAAGAACAAGTGGCCGGTCAATGCCTTCAAGTACACGGCCTGGGCGCTGAGCATCGCATTTGTCGGCTTCGGCGCCATGGCCCAGCCCTCCATCACCCAGGTGCTGACCTGGTTCCATGCCTTGCTGTTCCAGTGGACCTGGTCGCTCTTCCTCAGCGACCCCTTCATCTTCTGCTTCTGGATCTTCATCATCGCCACCGTCTTCCTGTTCGGCCGTGGCCTGTTCTGCGGCTGGATGTGCCCCTTCGGTTCGCTGTCCGAGGCGCTCTACAAGATCGGCAGCAAGCTGGGCCTGAAGCGCTGGCAAGGCCATCTGCCACAGCGCTGGCACGACCGGCTCAAATGGCTCAAGTACGGCGTCTTCTTCGGCCTGCTGAGCGTGTCCATGTTCTCCATGGGCCTGGCCGAAAAGCTGGCCGAGGTGGAGCCGTTCAAGACCACCTTTCTGGTCGGCATCAGCAATCGCGCCTGGCCCTACGGCCTCTTCGTTTGCCTGATCCTGGGTGTCTCGCTCTTCATCGAGCGGCCCTATTGCAAATACATCTGCCCGCTCGGCGCGGCCCTGGCCATGCCCAGCACCTTCCGCTGGTTCGGCCTCAAGCGCAAGCAGGACTGCAACAGCTGCAAGGCCTGCGCGGTTGGCTGCGGCTCGCTGGCGATCGACGCGGCCGGTCGCATCGACCACCGCGAATGCCTGCACTGCCTGGACTGCATGATTCTCTACACCGATGCCAAGGGCTGCCCGCCCCTGGCCAAGGAACGCAAGCGGCGCGAGCGCGACGGCCTCTTGATCACGCCGATCGGCCGCGACGGCTATTTCATCCCCATCGACTCGGTGCCGGCGATCTCGGCCAAGGTCGCCGCCGGCCCCGACCCGCGCATGCCCAGCGAAGCGGTGAGCCCCGCGCACAAGACCGGCCGCAGCGGCCTGGCCTGGCTGGCGCGCGAGCTCTGGGACCATCTCTGGCCCTGGAACGCCGGCGCCTTTGCCAGCCAGCGGGCGCTGCAGATCGCCGGCTTCTCCCTGGCCCTGGCCGCCAGCCTGGCCTGGGTGCTGGCCGGCAGCGGCCGGCTCTCGCAGAGCGCCATCATCGCCTGGTGGTTTGGCTGGAGCGTCTACGAGGTGCGGATCCGCCTGGCCGGCAAACGCTATGTCAAAGACGGCCCCTGGTGGCAAGCCAACTACCGCCGCGCCAGCGTGATGGACATGCTCAGCTATGTCGGCTTCAAGAACCTCTTGATCGGCGCCGTGCTCTTCCTCGCGCTCAAGTCCATGGGCGGGCTGTCGGCATGAGAGCAGTCGCAGCCGCTTGGCTGAGTGCCCTGCTCCTGATCGGCGCTTCGGCCGACGCAGCCACCGTGCGAGTGCGCCCCGGTGACTCGCTTCAGCAGGCTCTGGACCGCGCCAGCCCGGGCGACACGGTAGAGCTGGAGCGCGCCCTGTACCGCGGCAATTTCACGGTCGACAAGCCGCTGACCCTGCGCGGCATCGGCCGGCCGACCCTGAGCGGCGCCATGCAGGGCGACACGCTGCGGGTGACGGCCGCCGATGTGACCATCGAAGGCCTGATCGTGCGCGACTCGGGCGACAGCCTCAAGGACCAGAACGCCGGCATCTATCTGCGCCCCGGCGCGCACCGAGCCGTGGTTCAGAACTGCGACCTGACGTACAACTTGTTCGGCCTGTGGATCGAGAAGGCCAACGATGTGCGCATCGAGGCCAATCTGATCACCGGCAAGCGCGAGTACAACAGCTCGCAGCGCGGCAACGGCATCCAGCTCTACAACACCACCGGCGCCCGCATCATCGGCAACAACATCGGCTTTGTGCGCGACGCGCTCTACGTCGATGTCTCGCACCACGCCGTCTTCCGCGGCAACAAGCTGCACCACAGCCGCTACGGCAGCCACTACATGAACTCCTACTACAACCTGTGGGAGGACAACGACAGCTACTACAACCGCGGTGGCCTGGCCTTGATGGAGGTGCGCGACCAGGTCGTGCGCGGCAACCGCACCTGGGGCAATAGCGACCACGGCATCATGCTGCGCACGCTGCAGGACTCGCTGATCGAGAACAACATCATCGCCGGCAACAACCGCGGCTTCTTCATCTACGACGTCGAGTACGCGACGCTGAAAGGCAATCTGATCGTCGACAACCATGTCGGCGTGCACCTCTCGGCCGGCTCGACCCGCAATGTGGTCGAGGGCAATGACTTCATCGCCAACCGCGAGCAGATCCGCTACATCGGCGCGCGCGACGAGGTCTGGGGCTGCCCCTTGCCCAAAGACCGCAAGGATCGTGGCAAACCGGTCCCGCCCGAGCAGTGCGCCGGCAACCACTGGAGCAACTACCTGGGCTGGGACCGCAATGGCGACGGCCGCGGCGACGTGCCCTACGAGGCCAACGACATGGTGGACCGCCTCAGCTGGCGCTACCCCGGCCTCAAGCTGCTGCTGGCCAGCCCGGCCATCCAGGCCCTGCGCCTGGTCGGCCAGCAGTTCCCAGTGCTGCGCGTGCCCAGCGTGATCGACCCCCGCCCGCAGATGCGGGCGGCCCACAAGCAATGGAGTGAATGGCGTGACAAGCACTATCCCGGCCTCTGACAGCCCCGGCCGCGAACACGAAGGCACGGGCGGCAGCCCGGCCATTGAGCTGCGCGGCCTGAGCAAGCATTACGGCAGCCTGCGCGCGGTCGACGGCGTCGACCTGCGCGTGCAGCGCGGCGAGATTTTCGGCCTGATCGGCCACAACGGCGCCGGCAAAAGCACCTTGTTCAAGATGATGCTGGGCCTGGTCGCGCCCAGCAGCGGCGAGGTGCTGATCCAGGGCCGGCCCATCAGCGGCGGCGACTTCCGCGCCATCCGGCGCGGCCTGGGCTATCTGCCCGAAAACGTGGTGCTGTACGACAACCTCAGCGGACTGGAGACCTTGCAGTTCTTCGCCCGTCTGAAGGGCGCAGCGGCCGCGCAATGCCAGCCGCTGCTGGAGCAGGTTGGTCTGGCCGACGCCGGCCACCGGCCGCTGCGCGAGTACTCCAAAGGCATGCGCCAGCGCCTCGGCTTTGCCCAGGCCTTGCTGGGCCGGCCCCAGCTGCTGTTTCTCGACGAGCCGAGCAACGGCCTGGACCCGCAAGCCATACGCGACTTCTACCGCAGCCTGCAAGCGCTGCGCGAGCAGGGCGTGACGGTGCTGATCACCTCGCACATCCTGGCCGAGCTGCAGGAGCGGGTCGACCGCCTGGCCATCATGGCGGCCGGCCGCATCCAGGCCCTGGGCACGGTGCAGTCGCTGCGCGAGCAGCAGCAGGCGCCGCTGCACATCGAGCTGAGCCTGGCCAGCGAGGCCGATGTGCTGTTTGCCAGCCAGCTGCTGGACAAGCAGGGCTTGCCTGGCCTGGGCTTGCAGCAAGGCGCCCAGGACTGCCGGCTCAGCCTGAGCTGCCCACGCGAACACAAGATGGCCGCGCTGGCCCTTGCCACCCAGCTGGGCTCGCGCCTGCTGGACCTGAAGATTCTGGAGCCCTCGCTCGAAGACCTGTTCTTCGGCCTCGGTGACGCCGCCCGGAGGCCCGCCTGATGGAAGCCGCACGACAGATCCTGACCCTGGCGGCCAAGGAGTTCCGCGAACGCATGCGCAACCGCTGGGTGCTGGCCGTGGCCCTGGTGTTCACCTTGTTCTCGCTGGCCATCACCTACTTCGGCGGCTCCGCCCAGGGCCAGATCGGGCCGCGCTCGATCGAGTTCATCATCGCCAGCCTGGTCAGCCTGGTCATCTACCTGATCCCGCTGATCGCCCTGCTGCTGGGCTTCGACGCCGTGGTCGGCGAGCGCGAGCGCGGCAGCCTGGACCTGCTGCTGGCCCTGCCCATCACCCGGCTGGAGCTGCTGCTGGGCAAGTACCTGGGCCTGGCCGCCGCTTTGAGCCTGTCCACGCTGAGCGGCTTTGCCCTGGTGGCCGGCCTGCTCTGGCAGCAGTTCGGCTGGGCCGGGCTCTATCACTACCTGGGCTTTGTACTCAGCGCCCTGCTGCTGGGCCTGGCCTTTTTAAGCCTGGCCGTGCTGCTCTCGGTGCTGGCGCGCGAGCGCACCCGGGCCTCGGGCCTGGCCATCGCCCTCTGGTTCTTCTTCGTTCTGGTGTTCGACCTGGTGCTGCTGGGCCTGCTGGTGGCCGGCGCCGGGGGTGGCTGGCTGGCCGGCGACGCCCTGGCCTATGCCTTGCTGCTGAACCCGGCCGATGTGTTCCGCATCCTCAATATCTTTTCGCTGGAGGACATGCGCACGCTCTACGGCCTGGGCACCTTGGTGCCTCCGGCCATGGCCAAGCCCTGGTTGATGGGCCTGGTCATGGGGGTCTGGATCGTATTGCCGCTGGCCCTGGCACGCTGGAGATTCCGTTCATGAAAACACTGCTTGATTCATCCCCCGTGCTGCCGCGCCGCAGCCTGCTGATCGCCGGCATGGCAGGACTGGCCGGCCTGGGCCTGGCCGCCTGCGGCAAATCGGCCGAGGACAGCCAGCAAGCCCTGGTCCCGGCCGAGATCGACCCACGCAGCACCTGCGACCTCGACGGCATGCTCTTGGCCGACTACCCCGGTCCCAAGGCACAGATCTTCTACGAGGGCACACCGCAGCCCCTGTTCTTCTGCGACACGGTGGAGCTGTTCAACACCTTGCTTCGGCCCGAGCAGGTGCGCGCCGTGCGCGCCGCCTTTGTGCAGGACATGGGCCTGGCCGACTGGGAACAGCCGCGCGGCCACTGGTTCGAAGCCAAGAACGGCCTCTATGTGCTGGGCAGCAAACGCCATGGTTCCATGGGCCCGACCCTGGCCAGCTTCAGGCGCGAGGACCAGGCCCAGGCCTTCATCAAGAGCTGGGGCGGCCGCCTGCTGCGCTATGCCGAGATCCGCCCCGAGATGGTGGACCTCAGCGGCGGCGCCTTGCATGACAGCCGGATGTAGTCATTCATGAAGCGCTCGCCCTTCGCGCGGCGCCGCCTGCTGGCGGCCGGCCTCGCGGCAAGCGGCCTGCTGGGCGCCGGCCTGCTCTGGGCGCGCCAGCGCTCGCCGGCCGCGGCAGCAGCCCTGCCGGTGGACGATTTCTGCGTGCTGGCACCGCCGCTGGCCTATGAGCCGAGCTCGGGCCTGGGCCTGCTGCAGGCTCGCCCCATTCCGGCCGATGCGCGCTGCCCGGTCTGCGGCATGTTCCCGGCGCGTGCGCCGGAGTGGGCGGCGCAGCTGATCTTCAGCGACGGCGCTACGCAGTTCTTCGATTCGCCGGTGTCCATGCTGATCTATCTGCAGGACGTCGGCCGCTATGCGCGTGGCCGCAGTGTCACCGAGGTCGCAGCACGTTATGTCCGTGACGCGGGCGGCAACCGTGCTCAGCCAGGCGCCTGGCTGGACGCCGGCCAGGCCGTCTTCGTCAGCGGTTCCGATGCGCTGGGGCCGATGCGGGCCGGCAATCTGCCGGCTTTTGCCGACCGCGCGGCGGCGCTGGCCTTCGCGCAGCGGCGCGGTGGCCAAGCGATGCGCCTGGCCGAGGTGCCGCGTTCCCTGCTGAAGCAATTGGATCCTCGAGCCCATCTGGGCCATTGACCCCGTCTGAGGCGCTTGTCACAACGCAGCCGCCCTGAAGCCCGGGCTCGCCGAAGGCAGCGAACACTACTTTCCTTATTCCGGTTCAAGGAAGCGGCTGACATAAGTCCCTAGTCTTGCGGCATCTGCAACAGACCCTGAGGACGGACCATCATGAGCCGAGGCTTCACCAGCCAGATGGCGCGCAATATCTTCTACGGAGGCACCTTGTTCTTCGTGCTGCTGTTCGCCGCGCTGATCTTCGACACCGAGCAAAGAATTCCCAAGCGATCCAATGCCGGCGAACTGACGCCGGCCGTGGTGCGCGGCAAGCACATCTGGGAAACCCGCAACTGCATCGGCTGCCACACCCTGCTCGGCGAAGGCGCCTATTTCGCGCCCGAGCTGGGCAATGTCTACAAGCGCCGCGGCCCTGACTTCATCAAGGCCTGGATCAAGGCCCAGCCGACCGGCGCCCCCGGCCGCCGCCAGATGCCCAACTTCCAGCTCGACGACAAGCAGCTCAATGACCTGGTCGAGTTCCTGCGCTGGACTAATGGCGTGGACACCGAGAAGTGGCCGCCAAACATCGAAGGTTGAGGAGACAACATGAAACCCATCACCCTCAAATACAAATCCCAAGCCGTCGCCAAGCTCTACTTCGTCGGCGCACTGGCACTCTTTCTTGGCCAGATCGTCTTCGGCATCACCCTGGGCCTGCAGTACCTGATCGGGGACCTGATGTTCCCGGCCATTCCCTTCAATATCGCCCGCATGGTGCACACGAATCTGCTGATCGTGTGGCTGCTGATGGGCTTTATGGGCAGCGCCTATTTCCTGGTGCCCGAGGAGGCGGAGACCGAGCTTTACAGCCCCTTGCTGGCCAAGATCCTGTTCTGGGTCTTCCTGGGCGCCGGCGCGCTGACCATACTCGGCTATCTGCTGGTGCCCTATGCCACGCTGGCCGAGATGACCGGCAACAACCTGCTGGCCACCATGGGGCGCGAGTTCCTGGAGCAGCCGCTGCCGACGAAGCTTGGCATCGTCGTCGTCGCCCTGGCCTTTCTCTTCAACATCAGCATGACAGTGCTGAAGGGCCGCAAGACCGCCATCACCCTGGTGCTGCTGATGGGCTTGTGGGGCCTGGCCCTGATGTTCCTGTTCAGCTTCGTCAACCCCAGCAATCTGGTGCGCGACAAGATGTACTGGTGGTTCGTGGTTCACCTCTGGGTGGAAGGCACTTGGGAGCTGATCCTGGGCGCGCTGCTGGCTTTTGTGCTGATCAAGACCACCGGCGTGGACCGTGAAGTGATCGACAAGTGGCTGTACCTGATCGTCACCATGGCCTTGGTCACCGGCATCCTGGGTACCGGCCACCACTTCTTCTTCATCGGTCTGCCGGGCTACTGGCTGTGGGTCGGCAGCGTGTTCAGCGCCTTCGAGCCGATTCCCTTCTTCATGATGACCCTGTTCGCCTTCAATATGGTGCAGCGGCGCAAGCGCGAGCATCCCAACCAGGCGGCCGTGCTCTGGGCCGTCGGCTGCGCGGTGATGGGCTTCCTCGGCGCCGGCGTCTGGGGCTTCCTGCACACGCTGAGCCCGGTCAACTACTACACCCACGGCAGCCAGATCACCGCCGCCCACGGCCACCTGGCCTTCTACGGCGCCTATGTGCTGGTGGTCATTGCAATGATCAGTTATGCCATGCCCCTGCTGCGCGGCCGCGAAGCCAACTCACGCCGTGCCCAGAGCGTGGAGATGTGGAGCTTCTGGATCATGACCATAGGCATGGGCGTGATGGTGCTGGCCCTGACCGGCGCCGGCATCCTGCAGGTCTGGCTGCAGCGCATGCCCACCGAGGGCGCGATGAGCTTCATGGCCACGCAAGACCAGCTGCGTTTCTTCTACTGGCTGCGCATGGTCGGCGGCGTGATGTTCCTGCTGGGCCTGCTGACTTATCTGGCCAGCTTCTTCGTCGGCCCCGGCCGGGCCGAGGATGAAGCCCTGCACGAAAGCGCCCAGCAAAACGGCGCCTTGCCCCGCGCGGCCTGAGCATGGAAATGCACAGTGCCAGGCAGTTGCAACAACTGCCCTTCTATGCGCCCCAAGGCGAGGAGTGCCGGCTCTTCGAGCAGGCCCATGCCAGCCGCCTGCCCCTGCTGATCAAGGGCCCGACCGGCTGCGGCAAGACCCGCCTGGTCGAGCATATGGCGGCCCGGCTGGGCCGGCCACTGATCACGGTCAGCTGCCATGACGACCTCAGCGCGGCCGACCTGGTGGGCCGCCATCTGATTCAGGGCGGCGACACACGCTGGTGCGACGGCCCGCTGACCCGGGCCGTTCGCGAAGGCGCGATCTGCTATCTGGACGAGGTGGTCGAGGCGCGCAAGGACACCACCGTGGTCCTGCACCCGCTGGCCGATGACCGGCGCCAGCTGGCCATCGAGCGCACCGGCGAGCTGCTGCAGGCTGCGCCCGGCTTCATGCTGGTGATCAGCTACAACCCCGGCTACCAGAACCTGCTCAAAGGCCTGAAGCCCAGCACCCGCCAGCGCTTCGTCGCCCTGGGCCTGGACTACCCGGCGCCAGCCATCGAGCGCGCCATCGTCGCCAGCGAGAGCGGCTGTTCGGACGCGGTGGCTGCCCAGCTGGTCCGCCTGGCCCAGGCCCTGCGCCGCCTGACCGAGCAAGACCTGGAAGAAACCGCCAGCACCCGGCTGCTGGTGATGGCGGCGCGCCTGCATGTGGCCGGCCTGGCCCTGCTGCCCGCCTGCCGCGCGGCTATCGTCGACGCGCTGACGGACGAGGCCGACACCGGCGCCGCCCTGCACGAGGTGCTGCGCGCGGTGATCGGCGATGCCTGATCCTGGCCCCGCGACGGGCTCCTCAGTTCAGCACAGCCAGCGCCTGCAGCGCCGCCGGCGCGCCACGCAGCTGGCCTTCTTCGCCCTCTTCCTGCTGGCGCCGGCCCTGAACCTGCTGCGCTTCGACCTCAACGAAACACAGCTCTGGGTCTTGGGCCAGCGCTGGAGTTTGGGGCTAGGCGCCCTGCAGCGCGGCGAGGTCAGCGCCAATCAAGCGGCAATCACTCTGATTCTGCGCGGCATCCTCCCAGGCCTGGCCCTGGTGGCAATCTTTCTCGGCGTGGCCTGGCGTTGGGGCCGGCTGTACTGCGGCTGGCTGTGCCCACATTTCTCGCTGGTCGAGGGCCTGAACGCTTTGCTGCACAAGGCCTGCGGCAAATTCAGCCTCTGGGACGAGCAGGCCAGCCTGCGGCCGGGCGAGACAGCGCAGCGCCGCTGGTGGCCAATCTATGCCTTGAGCTGCGCGGGTTTCGGCTTTCTCTGGGCCATCACCCTGCTGACCTATCTGCTGCCGCCGCAAGCGATCTGGGGCGGCCTGCTGCAAGGCACGCTGACCGCCAACCAGAGCCGCTTCATCCTGATTGCCGGCAGCGCCTTCACCCTGGAGCTGCTGTTCGCCCGCCACCTGTTCTGCCGCTTCGGCTGCGCCGTCGGCCTGTTCCAGAGCCTGGCCTGGATGGCCAACCCGCGCGCCCTGGTCGTGGCCTTCAAGCGCGAACGCGCCAGCGACTGCCGGACCTGCAGCACCGAGCGTGCGCCCGAGGGCAGCGCCTGCGACCGCGTCTGCCCGATGCGGCTACGGCCGCGCCAGATCAAGCGCCTGATGTTCTCCTGCGTGCAATGCGGCCGCTGCGTGGACCAATGCGCCGAGTCGCAACAGGCGCAGCCGCAGCTGCCCCAGCCCCAGCTGGAATGGACGGTGGGCGTGGACGCGCTGCGTGAGACGCTGCGCCAGTCGAAAAAGAACAGCAACAGAACCGACCCTTGAAGTAGGAAGTTAGACCATGGAAGAGTGGATCGGCGAACGCTGGCATCGCTTCATCACCGGAGCCGCCGAGCGCGGCCATGCCGGGGCCGCCGTGGCGCTGCCCGATGTGCAGCAGGCCGCCGGCCTGCTCTACCGCGCCGCCGGCGGCAGCCACAGCCTGCGCATCGTGCCCTCGGCCGATATGCGCATTGGCGGCCCGCGCCACTGGCTGCAGCGCCTGGCCGGCAGCGGCACGCGCGCCGCACTGCCACGCCTGGACAGCGAGACCCTGGCCCTGCCGCCGCGCATCGCCCTGTTCGAGCAGGCGGAACTGAACCGCGACCTCTACCTCTGGCTGGCCGCCCTGGCCGCCTGCTTCGAACTCGGTGCCAGCGGCAGCTGGGCGGGCGACAACCTGGCCGCTTGCCAGCTGGCCCTGCAGCGCTGCCCGGGCCTGCGGCCGCGCTGGCTGCGCTTGCGCGAGGCCCATTTGGCCCAACGCCGCGCCGAGGCCGTGGCGCTGCGCACGCCCGAGGCGCGGGCGGCCGAGGCGCGCCTGCAAGCCCTGCTGCTGGCCGAACCCGGGCAGGCCAGGATCGATGGCAGCCTCGATGGCCGCTTCGATGTGGAGGCCCCGCTGCTGGCCCCGGTCTGGCTGTGGCTGCAGGCCCTGCCTGCGGCCGCGGCGGGGGCGACGGGCCAGGCGCGCAGCGCGGCCGCGGGCGGCGGGCAGCAAGCTCGGCAGGAACAAGAGCAAGAACAGGAGAAAGCGAAGCGCCGCCGCGCCCGCCCGGCCAAGCCGGCCTCGCAGCGGGCGCCGCTGCTGCTGGCCTCCAAGGCCGAGTCCCTGCGCAGCTGGAGCGAGCATGTGCCCCTGGACCGGGCCAGCGAAGACGAGACCGACGAGGACGAGGCACGCGCCGCGGCCGACGATATGGAGGAGCTGACGCTGGCGCGCGAGGGCTCGGCCAGCGCCGCCCGCATCAAGTTCGACCTCGACCTGCCCAGCGCCAGCGCCGACGACCTGCCCCTGGGCGAGGGCGAGTCGCTGCCCGAATGGGACTGGAAGCGGCAATGCCTGCTGCCCGAACATTGCCGGGTTCAGACCCTGGTGGCGCGACCGAGCGGCCCGGCGTTCTCGCCCCCAGCTGCCTTGCGCCAGACCGCACGCCGCCTGCGCCGCCGGCTCGAAACCCTGCGCAGCGCGCCGCAGTGGCAGCGCGGCTGCAACGAGGGTGAGGTGCTCGATCTCGATGCCTGGGTGCGGCATCTGGGCGGCCTGCACGCCAGCAGCAGCCCCGAGCCCCAAGTCTGGGCCCGACGCCAGCGCAGCGAGCGCAGCCTGGCCACCTTGCTGCTGGCCGATCTGTCCCTGTCCACCGACGCCTATGCCAACAACGAGCAGCGGGTGATCGATGTGATCCGCGATGCGCTCTATGTCTTCGGCGAGGCCTTGCATGGCTGCGGCGACCCCTTTGCCATGCTGGGCTTCAGCTCGGTGCGGCGCAGCCAGGTGCGCATCCATCAACTCAAGGGCTTCGAGGAAGCCTGGTCCGGCCCGGTGCAAAGCCGGGTCGGCGCGATCAAGCCTGGCTACTACACCCGCATGGGCGCAGCGATTCGCCTGGCCACACGCCGGCTGCAAGAGCGCCCAGAGCGCCAGCGACTGCTGCTGCTGCTGACCGACGGCAAGCCCAATGACCTCGATGTCTACGAGGGCCGCTGGGGCATCGAAGACACGCGCGAAGCGGTGCGCGAGGCGCGCCGCGCCGGCCTGCAGCCCTTTTGCCTGAGCATCGACGAGCAGGCCCAGGACTATCTGCCCCATCTCTTCGGCCACCAGGGCTGGGCTCGCGTGGCCCGCCCGACCGAGCTGCCGCTGCGCCTGGCCGGCGTCTACAGCCGGCTGACTCGCTGCGCCTGAGCGGGTGAGAGTTTTCTACTGCGCGCTCGCTACGAAAGACTCTCACCCTCTGTGTACGAGCGAGCAAGCCAGCTGGCCAGCGTCAACTCCGCGCGCTTGAAACAGATCAAGGCGGTGCGCCGCAACGCTCTCGACAATGGCGGCATCTCAAGCCCCCCCAGACCGGAGTCCCGTCATGGACATGCGCGCCTTTGACCTTCCTCGTTACCTCTCCGTGCTGCCCTTGTTCACCGATCTCAGTGCTCCGGAGCTGGCCCGCCTGGCGCAAGGCTGCAGCCTGCGGCGGCTGACGCGCGGCGACCCGGTGTTCCGCGTTGGCCAACCCTGCGAAGAATTCCATGTCACCGTCACCGGGCAGGTCAAGCTCTTCGCCATCTCGCCCGCGGGGCAGGAAAAAGTGATCGAACTGGTCGGCCCCGGACACAGCTTCGCGGAGGCGCTGATGTTCACGGGCCGCCCCTACATCATCAATGCCCAGGCACTGATGGACACCCTGCTGCTCTCGGTGTCCAAGCAGGCGGTGCTGACCGAGATCGAGCACGACAGCCGCTTCGCCCTGCGCATGCTGGCGGGCATCTCACGCCGCCTGCATGGCCTGGTCCATGATGTTCAGGCCTATGCCCTGCACAGTGGCGTGCAGCGCGTGATCGGCTACCTGCTGCGCGACCAGCTGGCCGAGGACCGCGTCAGCGGCGAGATGGTCACGGTGTCCCTGCCGGTGAGCAAAGCCACCATCGCCTCGCGCCTGAGCCTGACGCCCGAGTACTTCTCGCGCGTGCTGCATGAACTCGAAGCCGCGGGCTTGATCGAAGTGGACAAGCGCGACATCCGCATTCGCGATGTCGCCAGCCTGGCGGCCTATACCGGCGGCCAGCAAGCGGGCTGATGCAAGCACCCATCGTTCGAAAGGAGTATTGACCATCGTTCCGTAGAACTACTGGATCAGGCCGCTTGATACAGGTCAAACGAGCACGGTCAGCGCTGAACAGAATGGCCCCCGCAAGCCCTTCTTTCCCTGCTCGACAAGGCTCAAACCATGCCCACTGCCCATCGTTCTACTGCCTCTGAGCTGCCGCGATACATGGCGGTTCATCCCATGTTCCAGGGCCTGAGTGAAGCGGATCTCGGCCTGATCGTGGACCAAGGGAGCAGCCTGATGCGCCTGCCTCGCGGCCAGGCCCTGTTCAGCAGCGGCGAGACCTGCGAGCACTTGATGATCATCATCACCGGGCAGGTCAAGGTGTTCGCCTTGGCCACCCATGGTGGCGAAAAGGTGCTGGAGCTGATCGGGCCCGGGCAAACCATCGGCGAGTCGTCGATCTTCAACGACCAGCCCCAGGCATTCAATGCGCAGACCCTCACGGAAGCGCTGCTGTTGCGCATCCCCAAGCGCGCCATCACGGCCCAGATCAAGCGCGACCCCGGTTTTGCCCTGCGTCTGCTGGCCGACGCATCGCAACGCATCCGCGGCCTGCAGCACGATGTGGAGAGCTATTGCCTGCGCAGCGGTCTGCAGCGTGTCGTCGGCTTCCTGCTGGAAGACCAGCGGCACAGCCCCGAACGGCGCGCGCCCCACACGGTGTCGCTGCCCGTCAGCAAGGCGACGATCGCCTCGCGCCTGAGCTTGACCCCCGAGTACTTCTCACGGGTGCTGCGCGAGCTGGAGGACGAAGGCCTGATTCAAATCTCGCGGCGCGACATCCACATTCTGCAGCCCGAGGAATTGGCGAGTTACACCCTGCAATGAGCAGCTGCTGTTTCAGCACCGGTGCCGGTTCGCGGCTGCGCCATGGCCTGGCCGCTTGCCTGGGCTTGCTCGCCTTGCTGCCCGGTGCATCTGCGGGCAGCGAGGCCAGCCCGCTCGCCGCGGCCGAATCCAAGGCTGAGGCTCTGAACTCTGCCGACCTGCCGCCCCTGCTCGCCTCCAAGGACCGCCAACTGGTGCTGGCATCGCGAGACGGATGGGTGGCCGTGTTTGACATGAACCCAAGCAGCCTGCGGCAAGAGCGACGGATCGCCTCCTCACTCGAAGCCTTGGCCCTGAGCAGCGATGGCCGCTGGCTGCTGGCCAGCACCGAGCAGGCCAGCGCCTTGCAGCTCTTCGATGGGCAGCTGCAGCCGGTCAAGACGATTGCCTTGCAAAGCCTGGACGGCCGGCAGCGCACACGCGTCGCGGCCATTCGCGACCTACCAGAACGCCGCAGCTTTTTGGTCGCACTGCAGGACCTGGCTGAGGTTTGGGAGATTTCATACGACCCGCTGGCGGAGGAAGTCCATGACGGTCTGGTCCATGACTACCGCATGGGCGAAGCCCTGGGCCAGCCGGGATTTCTGCATCCACGACGCACACCGCTGGAAGCGCCCGTGCTGGACTGGCTGAAGGGCACGGCCGCCCCTCACATCTGGCTCACCTTGCAGCCCAGGGCGGGCGGCGGGCTGCGGCTGCAACTGCTCCACCTCGATGTTCGCCGCGCCATCGCCAGCATGCCGCTCAGCCGCGCCGTGAAGCTGAGCGCGGGCCTGCTCTTTGAGCGACAAGGCCATCCCGTCCTGGCCGTTCCGGCGCAGGGTCAGGGTCAGGACCCGTTGGAGTTCATCGACCTCCAGCGCCTTCACCCACCGCTTGGCCTGGACCTGCCCAGGATCGCAAACGCTGTGGGCCAGGCCCAGAGCGCGTCGCTGACTGACGCACTGCGAAAGTTGCCGTGGAGCCAGCTGAAAGGGCGCTACCCCAGGCCGACCCTTGCTGCTGATGCGGTGGAACCGGCAGACCCCTGCGTAGGCATCGATGGAGCAGAGTCATGAGCATGGCCTCGCCCTGCTTGCTGAGCGCCGAGCAACTGAGCTGCGAGCGCGGAGGCCGCTCCCTGTTCCAAGAGCTCAGCGTGCAGCTGAACGCGGGCGACATCGTCTGGCTCCAGGGCAGCAATGGCAGCGGCAAGAGCACCTTGCTGCGCACGCTTGCGGGCCTGCGGCCGGCTGAGCGGGGCAGCATCCAGCATTCGGCGGCTTTGCGCTTTCTCGGCCACAACAATGGCCTGAAGCCGGACCTGACCGTGCTGGAGGGCTTGCGCTTTCAGGCCCGCTGGCAAGGCCTGGCGGACGATGAGGCCAGCCTGCTGCAGGCGCTGAAGCATTTCGGACTGGCGCCCATGCGCAGCCGCCGCAGCGCTCAGCTCAGCCAAGGCCAGCAACGCCGCGCTGCCTTGGCATCGCTGGCCCTGCCGCAGGCGGGTGCTTGCTGGCTGCTGGACGAACCCTTCGATGCGCTGGACGACGACAGCGTGCAGCAGTTGTGCGCTCTGTTGAGCAGCCATGCGGCCGCAGGCGGCGCGGTGCTGTTCACCAGCCACCAGCATCTGCCTGGGCTGGCCAGCCGCCAGCTGCCACTGAGCGGAGGCCGCCCATGATCTGGCTGCTGCTGCAGCGCGAGCTGCGCCTGGCGATGCGCCGGCCCGTCGACGCTGGCCTGCCGGTGGCCTTTTTGCTGCTGGCAGCCTGCCTGTTTCCGCTCGGCCTGGGGCCCGAACCCGAGCAGCTGCGTCGCATGGCGCCGGGCGTGCTGTGGGTGCTGGCCTTGCTGGCCAGTCTCTTGTCCCTGCACAGCCTGTATGCCGCCGATGCCCAGGACGGCAGCCTGGACCAGTTGCTGCTGCCGCCGCACTCGGCCTGGCGCCTGGCCGCCGTCAAGGCCCTGGCGCACTGGCTGAGCCATGGCCTGCCCCTGCTGCTGGCCACGCCGCTGCTGGGCCTGATGTACGGCATGCACAGCGACAGCCTCGGTCTCTTGATGCTGAGCCTGCTGCTGGGCACGCCGAGCTTGAGCCTGCTGGGCAATCTGGCCGCCGCCCTGACCCTCGGCCTGCGCAACGGCGCCTTGCTCAATCTGCTGATCGTGCTGCCGCTGGCGGTGCCTGTTCTGATCTTCGGCAGCGGCGCCGTCGGCGCGCTGGAGGCCGGCCTGCCTGTTGACGGCCATCTGTCCCTGCTGGCCGCCCTGCTGATCGGCGCCCTGCTGGCCCTGCCGGCGGCCACCGCCGCGGCCCTGCGCATTGCCCTGATCTGATGGACATGCTGAGCTCGCCCCCACATCCCATGACACACACGCACCGCTTCTACACCTATGCCGCGCCCTCGCGTTTCTACGCGCTGGCCGGACGCCTGTTGCCGGGCCTGTGGCTGCTGGCCGCGGGGCTGGGGGCCCTGGGCCTGTACCTGGCCTTCTTCAAAGCGCCGACCGACGCCACCCAGGGCCAGGCCTATCGCATCCTCTTCATCCATGTGCCGGCGGCCTGGCTGTCCATGCTGCTCTACCTGGCCCTGGCTTTCTGGGCCGCCATCGGCTGGGCCTTCAAGGCCCGCATGGCCTCGTTGCTGGCGCGGGCGATCGCACCGACCGGCGCCGGCTTCACCGTGATCGCCCTGCTCAGCGGTGCGCTTTGGGGCCAGCCGAGCTGGGGCAGCTGGTGGGTCTGGGACGCGCGCCTGACCTCGGAGCTGATCCTGCTGTTTCTCTACCTCGGCTATCTGGCCTTGGTGCACGCCATCGAGGACCCGCAGCGGGCCGACCCGGCCGGCGCCCTGCTGGCCCTGGTCGGCGTGGTCAATGTGCCCATCATCTATTTCAGCGTGCGCTGGTGGAACACCTTGCACCAGGGCGCGAGCATCAGCCTGACGGCCGCGCCGCGCATGGCCGAGACCATGTTGCAGGCCCTGGCCGTGATGAGCCTGGCCTGCTGGGCCTATGCCTTCGCCGTCATCTTCACCCGCGCCCGCGGCCTGATCCTGGAGCGCGAACGCGACAAGGCCTGGGTGCAGGCCCTGAGCAAGAAAGGACAAGCCACATGAACTGGCACAGCGCCGCCGATTTCTTCCATATGGACGGCTACGGCTTTTTTGTCTGGGGCAGCTACGGCTCGGCCCTGCTCTGGATGCTGGTCGAGGTGGGCCTGGCCCGGCGCCGCCACAGCCAAGCCTTGCTGCAGCTGTCCGAGGAGGACGTCGCATGATGATTAAAAAAGCTCGCCACCGCCGCCTGCTGCTGATCGCCGCCGGCCTGCTGGCCCTGGGCGCCATCGCGGCCCTGGTCATGAATGCCTTCCGCAGCAATCTGGTCTTCTTCTACACGCCCAGCCAGGTGGCCGCGCAAGAGGCGCCGCAAGGCCGCAGCTTCCGCATCGGCGGCCTGGTGCAGCCGGGCAGCGTCCGGCGCGAAGGCGTGCAGGTGCAGTTCGTGATCAGCGACGGCAGCGAGCATGTACCCGTCAGCTTCAGCGGCGCCCTGCCCGACTTGTTCAAAGAGGGCAAGGGCGTGGTCGCACAAGGCCAGTTGCAGGGACGGCAGTTCCTGGCCCGCGAGGTGCTGGCCAAGCATGACGAGAACTACATGCCGCCCGAGGCCGCCGACGCGCTGCAGCGCAGCCAGCAGGCCCGCGAGCGCGCCGCCCAGACCCTGAAAGGCAGCACGCCGTGATCCCCGAACTCGGACATCTCGCCCTCTGGCTGGCCCTGGGCGTGGCCCTGCTGCTGGCCGGCCTGCCGGTGCTGGGCGCACAGCGCCAACGCGCCGACTGGATGGCACTGGACCGGCCCTTGACCCTGGCCTTGGCAGCCCTGGTCGGCCTGGGCTATCTGGCCTTGACCCAGGCTTTTGTGGCCAGCGATTTTTCGGTCGCCTATGTGGCCCAGCATTCCAACCGCGAGCTGCCCCTGGCCTACCGCATCGCCGCGGTCTGGGGCGGGCATGAGGGCTCGATGTTGCTGTGGGTGGCGCTGCTGGTGGCCTGGACCCTGGCCGTCGCGGCCGCCGGCCGGCGGCTGCCGGCGCCGCTGCGCGCGCGGGTGCTGGGCGTGCTGGGCGCACTGGCGGCCGGCTTCCTGGTCTTTCTGCTCGTCACCTCCAATCCTTTTGCCCGGCTGGTGCCCGGCCTGCCCGAGGGCCGCGACCTGAACCCGCTGCTGCAGGACCCCGGCATGGTGCTGCACCCACCCATGCTGTATATGGGTTATGTCGGCTTCGCCGTGGCCTTCGCCTTCGCCATCGCGGCCTTGGCCGGCGGTGAACTCAACGCCGCCTGGGCGCGCTTCGCCCGGCCCTGGACCAGCGCCGCCTGGGCCTTTCTGACCCTGGGCATTGCCCTGGGCAGCTGGTGGGCCTACTACGAGCTCGGTTGGGGCGGCTGGTGGTTCTGGGACCCGGTCGAGAACGCCAGCTTCATGCCCTGGCTGGCCGGCACCGCCTTGCTGCACTCGCTGGCCGTCAGCGAAAAGCGCGGTGTCTTCAAGGCCTGGACGGTGCTGCTGGCCATCGTCACCTTCTCGCTGTCCCTGCTGGGCACCTTTCTGGTCCGCTCGGGCGTGCTCAGCTCGGTCCATGCCTTCGCCACCGACCCGCAGCGCGGCCTGGCCATCCTGGTCTTTCTGGTGCTGGTGGTGGGCGGCTCGCTGAGCCTGTATGCGGCACGCGCCGGCGCGGTCGGCCTGGGGGCGCGCTTCCACTGGCGCAGCCGTGAAACCACGCTGCTGGCCAACAATGTGATGCTGCTGGCCGCCTGCGGCGCGGTGCTGCTGGGCACGCTCTACCCGATGGCGCTGGATGCCGTCAGCGGGCAGAAGATCTCGGTCGGCCCGCCCTATTTCGAGGCGGTGTTCGTGCCGCTGATGGCGCCGGTGATCCTGCTGATGGGCCTGGGCCCGCTGCTGCGCTGGAAGGGCATGGACAGCGCCGAGCTGCTGCGTCGCCTGCGTTGGCCGCTGCTGCTGAGCCCGCTGGCCGCCGGCGCCCATGGCTGGGCCACGGCGCAGCTGAGCCTGGCCGCCTGGGGCGGCCTGCTGCTGGCCTGGTGGGTGCTGGTGTCGGTGGCGCTGGAGCTGGGTGAACGCCTGTGGCCAACGCCGGGCCAGGGCTGGTGGGCGCGCGCGCGCGCCTTGCCGCGCTCAGCGGCCGCCATGCTGCTGGCTCATGCCGGCGTCGGCGTCTTCATCATCGGCGTCACCCTGGTCGGCAGCCTGGCCCTGAGCCAGGACCTGCCGCTGCAGCGCGGCGAGAGCGCCCGCCTGGGCGAGCACAGCTTCCGCCTGAGCGAGCTGCGCGCCGTGGACGGCCCCAACTACCGCGCCATGCGCGGCACGGTGGAGGTGACTCGCGAGGGCCGGACTGTGGCCACCCTGTACCCCGAGAAGCGGCTCTACCGCAGCCAGGAGATGCCCATGACCGAAGCCGGCATCGCCAGTGGCCTGCTGCGCGATCTTTACGTCTCGCTGAGCGAGCCGATCAATGAGCAGGCCGATGCCTGGATCGTCCACATCACCATCAAGCCCTACGTCAACTGGATCTGGGGCGGCTGCCTGCTGATGGGCTTGGGCGGCCTGCTGGCCGCCAGCGATCGACGCTACCGCAGCAACAGCCAACGAGCGAGCGCACGCCCATGAAGCTCAAAGCGATGATCCCCTTGCTGGGCTTTGCCGTGCTGGCCCTGTTCCTGGCGCGTGGCCTGCAGCTGAAGCCGCGCGAGATCCCCTCGCCGCTGATCGGCAAGCCGGTGCCGGCCTTTGTGCTGCCGCCCTTGCTGGAGGGCGGCGCGCAGCTGCGCCAGGCCGACATGACGGGCAAAATCAGCGTGCTCAATGTCTGGGCCTCCTGGTGCGGCCCCTGCCGCGAGGAACACCCGCTGCTGCTGGACCTGGCGCGGCGCCGGCCGGAGTTGCAGCTGCTGGGCCTGAACTACAAGGACGAGCCCGCCCAGGCCACGCGCTGGCTGAAAGAGCTGGGCAACCCCTACCGCGCCATCGGCTCGGACACGCGCGGCCAGGTCGGCATCGACCTGGGCGTCTACGGCGTGCCCGAGACCTTTGTGATCGACCGCCAGGGCCTGATTCGCTACAAGCATGTCGGCCCGCTGACGGCCGAGCTGCTGCGCGACACCCTGGAACCCTTGCTGGACCGCCTATGAGACCCCTGCTTGTCTGTCTGCTTGCTTGCCTCATGCTGCTGAGCCTCGGCGCCATGTCTTGCGCCCAGGCCGAGCCCGCCTCTGCCAAGCCCATCTCTGCCGAGCTGGACCGCCGCGCCCAGGACCTGGCCCAGCAGCTGCGCTGCCTGGTCTGCCAGAACCAGACCATCGCCGACTCCCATGCGCCGCTGGCCATGGACTTGAAAGCCCAGCTGCGCGAGCAGCTGCAGGCCGGCCGCCGGGACGAAGAAATCATCCACTACATGACCGAGCGCTACGGCGACTTCGTGCTCTACAAGCCGCCGCTGCAAGCCAACACCTGGCTGCTCTGGGCCGGCCCGGCCCTGCTGATGGCCGCCGCCCTGGCCGGCCTGGTGCTGAACCTGCGCCGCCGGGCACGCGAGCCCGATGAAGCCTTTGAGGCGGCGCCCGAAGAGGAGGGAGACATCCGATGAGCTGGCCCACGCAAGAACAGCAGCAGGAACTGCAAGCGCTGCGCCGCCAAGGCCTGGCCCTGCAAGCCCAGCTGAGCGGCAGCGCCACGACCGGTGAATCTGCAGACCACACCGCGCTGCAAGCCCGGCTGGACCGGCTGCGCCAGGAGATCGCCGATCAGGTGCTGGCGCCGCCGCCCGCGCCGCTGCCGCGGGCTTCCAAGCGCCTGCTGGCAGCCTGCCTGGGCCTGGTGCTGCTCGTCGGCGCGGGCGGTTATGCCTGGAAGGGTCAGCCCGAGGCCATCTCGCCCGAGGCAGCACCGGACCGCACCGAGGCCATGGTCGCGGGCCTGGCCCGGCGCCTGCAGCAGCAGCCCGAGGACGCCGCCGGCTGGGCCATGCTGGGCCGCTCCTACCTGGTGCTGGGCCGCAGCGAACCCTCGATCGCCGCCTACCGCCGCGCCCTGGCCCTGCGGCCCGAGGATGCCGACCTGATGGCCGATCTGGCCGATGTCATGGCCAGTGGCCAGCAGGGCTCGCTGGAAGGCGAACCGGCGGCCCTGCTGCAGCGCGCGCTGCAGATCGCGCCAGATCACTTGAAGGCCCTGGCTCTGTCCGGCACCCGCGCCATGCGCCAGGGTGACGCAGCCGGCGCCATCCGCCATTGGCAGCGCCTGCAAGACATCGCCCCAGCCGAGCACCCCTTGCGCGAGCTGGCGGTGCAAGGCCTGGTGGCCGCACGCGCGCAGGGGCCTCGCGCCCCGGCTGCGCCCCCATCAACCCCGGCCGGTGCAGCTTCGGCGCGCCGGCCATGAACAGGAGTTCCCCATGAGTGTTCTCGGCGTGGTGCTGCGCATGCGGCCCGAGCATGTATCCGATGTGAGCTCTCGGCTCGCGACCCTGCCAGGCGTGGAACTGACACACAACCCCGGTGACGGCCGATTGGTCCTGGTGATGGAGGACTGCGAGCAGATCTCCGCCGCGGCCCAGCTCGGTGCCATCGCGCTCTGGCCCGATGTGCTGGGCACCTCCCTGGTGTTCGAGTACAGCGGCCCGGATGCCCCCGCACCAGACGGCCACCTGGAACCCGCGCAGGGCTGGCGAACCCGTCTTGGAGAGTTGGACAGCGCAAAAACTTGAAGCAGTTCAAGGCGCAAACGCGCCAATTCCAGGACCATGCTTTTCATCTACATCTTCATTTCACGGGCGCCAGCCAAGACGGCGGGCGGCCACGGGAGCACCTCATGCAAGTCGATCGTCGCGACATCCTGAAACTGCAGGCCGCTGCTGCCGCCGCTGCCGCCGCCGGCATTCCCATCACCGTCCACGGCGCGGCCGCCAAGGCACCGACCAGCAACAGCGCCGTGCGCTGGGACAAAGCACCCTGCCGCTTCTGCGGCACGGGCTGCTCCGTCGTCGTGGGCGTGCAGGACGACAAGGTGGTGGCCACCCAGGGCGATATCGAAAGCCCGGTGAACCGCGGCCTGAATTGCATCAAGGGCTATTTCCTGTCCAAGATCATGTACGGCAAGGACCGCCTGACCACGCCGCTGCTGCGCAAGAAGAACGGCGTCTACGACAAGGAAGGCGAGTTCACACCGGTCAGCTGGGACGAAGCCCTGGACCTGATGGCCAGCAAGTGGAAAGAGGCGCTGAAGACCGACGGCCCGAACGGCATCGCCATGTTCGGCTCCGGCCAGTGGACGATCTGGGAAGGCTATGCCGCCGCCAAGCTCTGGAAGGCGGGCTTTCGCTCCAACAACTGGACCCCAATGCTCGCCACTGCATGGCCAGCGCGGTCACCGGCTTCATGCGCACCTTCGGCATCGACGAGCCCATGGGCTGCTACGACGACATCGAGCAGGCCGATGCCTTCGTGCTTTGGGGCAGCAATATGGCCGAGATGCACCCCATCCTGTGGAGCCGCATCACCGACCGCCGCCTCAGCCACCCCGACACCAAGGTGGCCGTGCTCTCGACCTATGAGCACCGCAGCTTCGACCTGGCCGACCAGCCCATCATCTTCAAGCCGCAGACCGATCTGGCGATCCTGAACTACATCGCCCACTACCTGATCAAGAACAACAAGGTCAACAAAGAGTTCATCAAGAACCACGTCAACTTCAAGAAGGGCGCCGAGGACATCGGCTACGGCCTGCGCCCGGCCCATGCCTTGGAGAAAGACGCCAAGAGCAATGGTTACCCCGGCGCCGATGGCAAGCCCAAAGGCAACCCCAACGACGCCACACCGATCAGCTTCGAGGAGTTCGGCAAGTTCGTCGCCGACTACACGGCCGAAAAAGTCAGCGCGCTGTCGGGCGTGCCGGTCAAGCAGTTGGAAGACCTGGCCAAGCTCTATGCCGACCCCAAGGTCAAGGTGGTGTCCTTCTGGACCATGGGCTTCAACCAGCACACCCGTGGCACCTGGGCCAACAATATGGTCTACAACATCCACTTGCTGACCGGCAAGATCAGCCAGCCCGGCAACAGCCCCTTCAGCCTGACCGGCCAGCCCAGCGCCTGCGGCACGGCGCGCGAAGTCGGCACCTTTGCCCACCGCCTGCCGGCGGACATGGTGGTCACCAACCCCGAGCACCGCAAGCACACAGAGGAAATCTGGCAGCTGCCCGACGGCACCATCCCTGACAAGGTGGGCCTTCATGCCGTGGCGCAGAGCCGCGCGCTCAAGGACGGCAAGCTCAAGTGCTACTGGGTCACGACCAACAACAATATGCAGGCCGGGCCGAACATCAACGGCGAGATCCTGCCTGGCTGGCGCAACCCCAAGGCGTTTGTGGTGGTCAGCGACCCCTACCCCACCGTCAGCGCCATGGCGGCCGACCTGATCCTGCCCGCCGCCATGTGGGTGGAGAAGGAAGGCGCTTTCGGCAACGCCGAGCGTCGCACCCAGGTCTGGCGCCAGCAGGTCAGCGCACCGGGCGAGGCCAAGAGCGACCTCTGGCAGTTCATTGAGTTCAGCAAGCGCTTCAAGATGGAAGAGGTCTGGCCGGCCGAGCTGCTGGCCAAGAAGCCCGAGTACAAGGGCAAGACGATGTTCGACGTGCTCTTCAAGAACGGCAAGGTCAACAAGTTCCCGCTCGCCGATGTCGGCCGCATCAACGGCAAGTACATCCCCGACTACATGAACAGCGAGTCCAAGGAGCTGGGCTTCTACCTGCAGAAGGGCCTGTTCGAGGAGTACGCCGAATTCGGCCGCGGCCACGGTCATGACCTGGCCCCCTTCGACACCTATCACGAAGTGCGCGGCCTGCGTTGGCCCGTGGTCGACGGCAAGGAAACGCTGTGGCGCTTCCGCGAGGGCTACGACCCCTATGTCAAAAAGGGCGAGGGCGTGAAGTTCTACGGCCACAAGGATGGCAAGGCCGTGATCTTCGCCTTGCCTTACCAGCCGCCGGCCGAGAGCCCGGACAAAGAGTACGACCTCTGGCTGTGCACCGGCCGGGTGCTCGAGCATTGGCACACCGGCAGCATGACGCGGCGCGTGCCCGAGCTGCACCGTGCCGTGCCCGAGGCCCTGCTCTACATCCACCCCGACGATGCCAAGGACCGCGGCCTGCAGCGCGGCATGAAGGTCAAGGTGGCCTCGCGCCGCGGCGAGATCACTTGCGCCGTCGAGACCAAGGGCCGCAACAAGGTGCCGCGCGGCCTGGTCTTTGTACCCTTCTTCGACGAGGGCCGCTTGGTCAACAAGCTGACCCTGGACGCCACCTGCCCGATCTCCAAGGAAACCGACTTCAAGAAGTGCGCGGTCAAGGTCGTCAAGGCCTGAACCCGAGCTGAGCCGAGCCGGAGTGAGCACATGAACCTGAGCCGCCGTGCGCTGCTGCAAGGCGCCAGCACCACCGCCAGCGCCGGCCTTCTGGCCGGGGCTGCGGCCGTGCTCTCGCGCCCGACGCAAGCGCACCCGGCCCAGGCCCTGCGGCCGCCGGGCGCGCTGGCTGAGCCCGACTTCCTGGCCGCCTGCGTGCGCTGCGGCCTGTGCGTGCGCGCCTGCCCGCCGCACAACCTCAAGCTCAGCGAATGGGGCGCCGGCCTGGCCGCCGAGGTGGCGATCGGCACGCCGTTCTTCGAAGCGCGCGAGATCCCCTGCGAGATGTGCGAGGACATCCCCTGCGTCAAGGCCTGCCCGACCGGCGCGCTCGACCCCGGCCTGCAGGACATCGCCGAAGCCCGCATGGGCCTGGCCGTGCTGATCGACCATGAGAGCTGTCTGAACTTCCTCGGCCTGCGCTGCGATGTCTGCTACCGCGTCTGCCCGCTGATCGACAGCGCCATTTCGCTGGAAAAACAAAGCAACCCGCGCAGCGACCGCCACGCCATGCTGCTGCCCACGGTGCACGCCGAGGCCTGCACCGGCTGCGGCAAGTGCGAGCGCGCCTGCGTGCTGGAGCAGCCGGCCATCAAGGTGCTGCCGCGCGACTTGGCCCAGGGCGAGCTGGGCCCGCATTACCGCAAAGGCTGGGAAGAGCAGAACCGCCAGGGCAAGCCCCGCTTCGCCCAGCCCGAGCAGCGACTGCCCGAAGGCGGCAGCGACATCGGCCCGCTGCGCAGCGGTGCGCCAGCCCTATGCCACAGCCTCATCGGAGCCGCAGCGATGAGCGGCCCGGCTCAAATCCCCTCGCAGCCCGCACGCAGCCCCTGGGCCGCCCAGCGCTGGCTGATCCTGCGCCGCAGCAGCCAACTGGGCGTGATCGGCCTCTTCCTGCTCGGCCCGCTGTTCGGCCTGTGGTGGGTCAAGGGCAATCTGGCCTCCAGCCTGACCCTCGATGTGCTGCCGCTGAGCGACCCCTTTGTGCTGGCCCAGAGCCTGCTTGCGGGCCTGCGGCACGGGCTCTGGCCCGCCGCCAGCGCCCTGATCGGCGCGGCCATCGTCCTGGCTTTCTACGGCCTGCTGGCGGGCCGGGCCTATTGCGCCTGGGTTTGCCCGGTCAACGCGGTGACCGATGCGGCCGCCTGGCTGCGCCGGCGCTTGAAGATCAGCAGCGGTCGCGCCCCGAGCCGCCAGCTGCGCCACGCCTTGCTGGCCTGCGTGCTGCTGGCCGCCGCGGCCTTGGGCAGCCCGGTCTGGGAGCAAGTCAACCCGGTGACTCTGACCCAGCGTGCGCTGATCTTCGGCGGCAGCCTGGCCTGGGGCGCGCTGGCCGCCGTCTTCCTGTTCGACCTGCTGGTGGCGCCGCGCGGCTGGTGTGGCCATGTCTGCCCCATGGGCTCGGCCTACGCCCTGATCGGCGCCAAACCGCTGCTGCGCGTCTCGGCCGCCCACAGCAGCCGCTGCAATGACTGCGGCGATTGCTTCGCCGTCTGCCCCGAGCCGCAGATCATCGTCGGCCCACTGAAGGCCAAGCAAGACGCCGGCCCCTTGATCCTGGCGCCCGACTGCACGGCCTGTGGCCGCTGCATCGATGTGTGCGACAGCTCCGTTTTCCGATTCACCCACCGCTTTGACACCCGAAGGGACTGACCATGAAGATCCCCCCCCTGCTCCGCCCCGCCCTGAGCCTGCTGCTGGCGTTTTCCGTGTTTGCCGCCGGGCCGGCAGCGGCTGCCGACAAGGCCGCGCCCGTGAAACTGGAAGGGCTGCGCCAAGGCACGCCCCTGAACCAGGACAACCCGCCCGCCAACAACCGCCAGGAGCGCGACCACCCTGTCGGTGATCGTGACTTCGTGCAGATGCCACCGCTGATCCCACACACCATCAGCGGCTATCAGATCACCAAGAACTTCAACAAATGCATGGACTGCCACGCCTGGCAGAAGACCAAGGAAAGCGGCGCCACCAAGATCAGCGTCACCCACTTCAAGACCCGCGACGGCATTGAGCTCGACTCCGTCAGCCCACGCCGTTACTTCTGCACCCAATGCCATGTGCCGCAGAGTGATGCCAAGCCCTTGGTGGCCAACACCTATGAGCGTGCCAAGGGCATGAAGTGAGGAGCCCGCTGTGAAGAACCTGATCCGACGTGCCTGGGCTTTCGCCCACACCAAGCTGTTCTGGCTGTTGGCGCTCGCCTTCGCCGGCGGCATCATCTTCTGGGGTGGCTTCAACACCGCCATGGAGTGGACCAACCGCGAGGCCTTCTGCATCTCCTGCCATGAGATGGAAAAGAACGTCTACGTGGAGTACCGCAACACCATCCACTACCAGAACCGCACCGGCGTGCGCGCCACTTGCCCGGACTGCCATGTGCCCAAGGAATGGGGGCCGAAGATGTGGCGCAAGATCCAGGCCTCCAACGAGGTGCTGCACAAGGTGCTGGGCTCGATCGACACGCCCGAGAAGTTCAATGCCAAGCGCGCCGTCCTGGCCCAGCATGAGTGGGACCGCATGAAGGCCAATGACTCGCAGGAGTGCCGCAACTGCCACAACTTCAGCTATATGGACTATGCGGAGCAGAACAGCCGCGCCGCGACCCGGCACCAAGTGGCCTTCTCGGCGGGCCAGACCTGCATCGATTGCCACAAGGGCATCGCGCACACCTTGCCGCCGATTGCCCAGCCGATTGGCGCTCACAAGGCCGGTGAAATCACCCTGCCGCCGGCCAGCGCTGCTTCAGGCTCGGCGCATTGAAACCGCGCCCGAGGGGCAGACCCCGACGCAGGCGCCGCAAGCGGTGCAGGCACTCGGGCTGATCTCGGGCTGGGCCACGCCACCCAGGCGTGGCCTGAAGCGAATCGCAGCGGCGTCACAGGCCTCACCACAGACCCGGCACTCCACCCCTTGTTGGGCCAGGCATTGCGCGCCGATCTGGGCCTGCCAGTCGCGAAACAGCAGCGGCGGGCGCAGTGCCGACACGGTGCAGGCCGGTATGCAGGCCCCGCAGGCATCGCAGCCGGCGCTCCTGAAGTCCATTTCAGGAAAACCTCCATCGCCGCGCCGGATGACGCCGGCCGGGCAGGCCTTGATGCAGGCGTCGCAGCGTGTACAGCTGGCAAGAAAAGCCGGCTCGGCCACGGCGCCGGGCGGCCTTTGCACGGCGGCGCGTGCCATGGAGGGACGGAACAAAAAACGGCGACCAGGATCCATGCGCGCATTGTGCTGCGCACGCGCTCCCGCCGCCTTATTTGAGATCAAGGCGAGCACATTCCCATGACTCTTTGCAGCGAGCATCTCCCATGAAAGTTTTCGGCATCGCCGGCCGCTCCGGCATGGGCAAGACCACCTTGCTGGAAGGCCTGATTCCAGCGCTGCGCGCCCGCGGCCTGCGTGTTTCGCTGATCAAACACAGCCACAAGGACATCGAAGTCGACCGCCCGGGCAAGGACAGCTATCGCCTGCGCGAGGCCGGCTGCCAGGAGGTGCTGCTGCTCGGCCGCACGCGCTGGGCGCTGATGCATGAGCTGCGCGGCGATACCGAGCCGGATCTGGACTACCTCCTCAGCCGCATCCAGGACTGCGACCTGGTCCTGGTCGAGGGCTTCAAGGGCGGCGACTTCCCCAAGCTGGAGGTCTGGCGTGCGGCCGTGGGCAAGCCCATGCTCTGGCCCGAGTGGCCGGGCATCGTGGCGATGGTGGGCGATGCGCCCGACCTCGCCGACGCGCCGCCCCACTTCAGCGCGGCCGAACTGGCGCCTCTGGTGGAGCTGGTCTTGCAAGAGGCGCGGGAGGTCGGCGCCTGAGCCGGCTGGAACCACGAAGTAAAAGGGCGCCCATAGCTTCCCATGGGCGCCCATCTGGCTGGCTGAGATCTTGGTCAGCTCATTGCTTGAGGATCCACCCCACCCCCTCCTTGAGGTCGGCATCGCTGATTTTCTCGGGCGGATTGGGCGGCATGGGGATGGGGCCGAAAACGCCCTTGCCGCCGCTGCGCACCTTCTGCGCCATCGCGGCTGCGGCGTCCTGACCCTTGTACTTGGCGGCAATGTCCTTGAAGGACGGGCCGACCAGCTTCTTGTCCTTGGCATGGCAGGCCATGCAGCCGGCCTTGCTGAGCGACTCCTCGGGCGTGGCCGCGGCGGCAGGTAGGGTCAGGCCGAGGCCGGCCAGCAGTAATGCAATCGTGCGCATCAGAATATCTCCGTTTCAGGCTCATCGAGTCCCTGGGCGTAGCTCCAGGGGTCTTCCAACGACGCCCGAGGATCCGGCTTTGCCGGGCCTGCGGGCGTGCCCCCTTGAGGGGGAGGCGCGTCAGCGCCTCGGGGGTGGGTCAATAAACGTCGTGCTGGGTGTTGTAGACGTTGAACTTGCCGGTCGGTGTGATCAGGCGCGGGTCCTTGATCACGGCCTTGAGCTTGAGCGTCTTGTCGTCCACCACGACGATGGCGCTCTGCTTGTCCTTGGCCGACCAGACCGAGAACCAGACCTCATCACCGGCCTTGTTGTACTCAGGCTGGACCACGCGCTTGGCGCCGTCGTCCTTGATACCCGCCCACTCGGCGATCGGCAGCACCTTGAAGCCTTTGTCGAGCGCATTGATGTCGAACACCGCCACCGACTGCGAGATCGCGGCGTCGGGGTTCAGCGGCGTGTCCGAGTACAGATGCTTGGACTTCGGGTGCGTCTTGATGAACAGCGCGCCGCCGCCCTGACCCTTGATCTGCGCCACTTCCTTGAAGGCGTACTGCTTGTGCTTGACCGGATCGGTGGCGATCAGGGAGATGGCCTCGTCACCCAGGTGGCCGGTGCTCCAGACCGGGCCGAACTTGGGATGGATGAAGTTGGCACCGCGGCCCGGGTGCGGGATCTTGCTGACCTCAACCAGCTTCACCAGCTTGTCTTCCTTGGCGTCCACCACGGCGATCTTGTTGCTCTGGTTGGCGGCCACCATGAAGTAGCGCTTGGTGCTGTCCCAGCCGCCGTCATGCAAGAAGCGAGCAGTACCGACTTCGATGGTCTTGAGTGCATTCAGATCGGTGTAGTCCACCATCAAGGTCTTGCCGGTTTCCTTGACGTTGACGATGAACTCGGGCCGGTAGTGGCTGGCCACGATGGAGGCCACGCGCGGCTCGGGGTGGTACTCCTGCTTGTCCACGGTGTTGCCGCGGGTGGAGACGATCTTCAGCGGCTCCAGGGTGTCGCCCTTCATGATCACGTACTGGGGCGGCCAGTAGGCACCGGCGATCACCAGCTTGTCCTCATAGCCCTTGTACTTGCTGGCCTCCACCGAACGGGCTTCCAGGCCCATGCGGATCTCGGCCACGTTGTCGGGCTTCTCCATCCACAGATCGATCATATTGATCTTGGCGTCACGGCCGATCACGAACAGATAGCGGCCCGAGGCGGAGGTGCGCGAGATGTGCACCGCGTAGCCGGTCTTGACGATGTTGATGATCTGCTTGCTGTCGCCGTCGATCAGGGCCACTTCGCCGGTGTCACGCAGCGTGGTCGAGAAGATGTTCTCGATGTTGTAGTTGTTCATCTTCTTGGTCGGGCGCTTCTCGGGCGGCACCACCACCTTCCACGTGGCCTTCATATCGGCCATGCCGAACTCGGGCGGCGTCGGCGCGTCGTGCTGGATGTAGCGCGCCATCAGGTCCACCTGCTGCTCGCTCATCTCGCCCGAGGTCTGCCAGTTCGGCATGCCGGCGGGCGAGCCATAGGCGATGAAGACCTTCAGATAGTCCGTGCCCTTGCCCAGGGTGATGTCGGGCGTCAAGGGCTTGCCGGTGGCGCCCTTGCGCAGGACACCGTGGCAGCCGGCGCAGCGCTCGAAATAGATCTTGCGCGCGACATCGAACTCGGCCTGAGTCATGGGCGGCGCCTTGGGGTTGCTGCTCTGCACCATGGGCACATCGCTGAGTGCCGAGGGCGCAGCGTGGTACTTCACATCGCCCGGGCTGATGTCTTTCTTGCCCTCTTGAGCCTGCACGCCCAGGCTCAGCGGCAAGCAGACCAGCAAGGCCAGCTGACCCAGCAGACTCAGGTGGCTCGGATAGCGTAAAGGCCGTGGCAAATGGGTTCGGTTCAGCTTCATGTCATACCTCTCTTCTTCGGGATGGAACTTCAGCAAGCCCTGCGCCATGCAGGGGTTTGCCGGCATGGTCCCGCCGCGCTCGGCGGCCGTCCTTGAACTGGTTCAAGGTCCGGCGATGAAGCCGCTGGCCAGCGTGGCGCCGCCGCCTCAGCCAAGCGCAAACCCGAACTGGGTCAAGGCGCGGCAGCGCCGCCGCACGCAAGCTGTGTTCATCGCACACCAAGTCACCTTGATATGAAGACCCTCCACGCCCACCCTGCCCGCCCCCGCTTCGCCCCTCTTCTGCCTCCAACTGGCCCACGAGTCCAAAGCCGCGCTCTCGCGGCCGCCGCCCTGTGCGCCCTGGCCAGTGGCCTGGCCTGCGCCGATGCCCCTCCAGGCCCGGCTGGCGGTCTGGAGCAACTGCCCCTGGTGGTGGTATCGGCCACCCGCCACGCCATGGCCTTGGTGGACGCACCGGCCGCCATCAGCGTCGTCACACAGGAGCAGATCGAGCAGCGCGGCGCCGGCAATGTGCTGGAAGCCCTGCGCGGCGAGCCGGGCGTGGCCGTGTTCGGGCGCACCATCAGCGGCCGCAAAACCCTCAGCCTGCGCGGCATGGACGCACGCCACACCCTGTTCCTGGTGGACGGCCGCCGCATCGGCGCCAGCGACGGCGTGATCGGCCATTCGGACTTCCAGATCGACTGGCTGTCGACCGACGACATCGAGCGCATCGAGGTGGTACGCGGCCCGCTCTCGGTGCTCTATGGCGCCGAAGCCCTGGGTGGGGTGGTCAACATCATCACCCGCGCCCCGGGCCTGGCCTGGCAAGGCGCTGTGCGCCTGGAAGGCAGCCAGGCCGAGGGCGGCCGCGGCGGCGACGGCCACCGCGTCTCGGCACGCCTCAGCGGCGCCCTGGCGCCCGAGCTCAGCGCACGGCTCAGCCTGGCCGACAGTCGCCGTGACGATGTGGCCGCCGCCAGCGATGCGCGCATCTCGGACATCGAAGGCCGGCATCGCCGCGACGCTGCCCTCGCCCTGCGCTGGACGCCGCTCGCAGGCCATCAATTCGACCTGGACTTGCGCAGCGGCGACGAAGATCGTCACGGCCTCGCCGTCGAGCGCAGCGGCAAGAAACGCGTCTATGCCTCGGACACCGCGCTGCAGCGGCGTCACCGCAGCTTGAGCTGGGAGGCCGACTGGAATGGCAGCGCAGGCGCAAGGGTGAACCGAGTGGATGCAGGGCTGCACAGCTTGCTGCGCCTCTACGACAGTCGCATCGCCATGGAAAACACGCGCAGCAACGGGGTCGCCAGCCTGCGCCCGAACACCTTGAAGGACCAGGTGCTCGAGGGACAATTGAGCGGTCGTGTCGGGGCTCAACAGCTGAGCGCCGGCTTCGAGGCCCGCCAGGAGCGGCTGGACAACGAGGGCCTGCCCGGCGGTAGGGCTTCAGCCCGCCACCACGCGCTCTACGTGCAGGACGAACTCGAGTTCGGCCGTCAGTTCAGCCTGACCGCGGGCCTGCGCCAGGATCAGCACCAGCGCTTCGGCACCGCCTGGAGTCCGCGCCTCTACGGCGTCTGGCATCTCGCACCCGAGTGGACGCTCAAGGGCGGGGCCAGCACCGGTTTCAAGCCGCCCACGATCAAGCAGATCAGCCCCGGCTACCAGGAAGACGAGGGCCCGTACACCTACGTCTCCAACAGCGCGCTCAAGCCCGAGAAGAACCGCGGCCTGGAGCTGGGCCTGGGCTGGGACCGCCAGGATGCCGGACTGCAGGCCATGCTGTTCGACAACCGCCTGCGCGACCTGATCGTGCCCGTGCTGGTCAGCAGCAGCGGCCCACGCAGCACCTTCCGCTTCCAGAATGTGGACCGTGCCCGCCTGCGCGGCCTGGAGCTCAGCGCCCGCGCACGCCTCGGCAGCGGCTTCAGCGCCGGCCTCAACTACCAATACCTCGACGCCCGTGACGGCCAGGATCAGCGGCTTGAAAAACGCCCGCGCCACACCGTGGCAGCCGAACTGGCTTGGGCGCAAGGGCCCTGGCGTGCCCAGATTCGAACGGAGCGCAGCATCGGTCAGCTGATGGCGTCCGCCATCGTTGGCCAGCCCTTGCAGGCCGTGCCGGCCCTGACCCTGAGCGGCGCCAGCCTGGGCCGCAGCCTGGGCCCCCAGCTCGACCTGGACCTGGGCGTCAGCAATCTGGGCAACAGCGTGCTGTCGCAGCGCTCACCGCTGTTCACCTGGGCCGAGGCGCCGCGCACCTGGCGCCTGAGCCTGCGCGGGCGCTGGTGAGCGATGATGGCGGGCCATGAATCTGCTTGAACAACTGCCAGCCCTGCTGCAGCCCCATTACCCGGTCATCAAGCTGGCCCACATCAGCCTGGTCGCCTGCAGCGCCAGCCTGTTCACAGCGCGTGGCTTGGCCGTGTTGGCCGGTGCAGCCTGGCCCATGCAGAGGGTGGCGCGCCGGCTCAGCGTGCTGATCGATGTGGCCTTGCTGGCCGCCGGCCTCAGCCTCTGGAGCCTGCTGGGCCTGAACCCCGGCCGGGATCCCTGGCTCGCCAGCAAGCTGAGCCTGCTGCTGCTCTACATCGTGCTGGGCAGCATCGCCCTCAAGCGCGGCCGCAGCCGCGGCCATCGCGCGGCGGGCTTGCTGGCCGCACTGCTGGTGCTGGGCTTGATGGTGACCGTGGCGCGTACCCACCACCCGCTGGGCCTGCTCCACTGATACAGGCGCTGCGGCCGCTCAGGTCGGCGGAGCAGCGCGCAGCAGGCTGCCGGACAGGGCGGCCACCACATCCGACTGGGTGACCATGCCGAGCGGTCGATGCTGCGCATCGATCACGGGCAGGTGATGGTGGCCGCTGCCGGCGAAGACCGGGATCAGCTCGGCCAAATGGCGATCGGCCGAGACCACCCGCACCGAACGCGTCATGATCTGGCCCACCTGCAGGCCGCCGGGCGCCAGAGCCGCCGCGGCGTCGAAGCCCGGGCTGCGCAAAAAGTCGGCCGGCGTGACGATGCCCACGAGCTCGCCTTGGGCGTCCACCACGGGCATGGCCTTGATCTTGTGCTGGCGGAACAAGGGCCAGGCCTGAGCCAGCGGCCAGCTGCGCGCCACGGTGATGATGTGCGTGGACATGATGTCGCGGGCGCGCAGATCGGCCAGGCGCCGCTGATAGCCTTGCAGCTGGGTGTCTTCAATCAGCGCCCGCAACTCGTCACGGCTGATGTCCAGGACCTGGTTGTAGCGCGCCAGCACCTGGTCGAGGTCCAGATCGGCCGCCGGCACGGCCGCGGCCGCACGGTGCGGATAAGGCCGCTTTGTGGCCTGGTTGTAGACCATGCCGCAGAGCACCAGCAAGACCGAGTTGAGCAACACCGGCTGCCAGGCAAAAGCGGGGTCGCTGATGCCGTTCAAAACCACCAGCAAAGCGCAAGCCCCGCCCGGCGGATGCAGGCAGCGCAGCGCCATCATGGCAGCGATAGCCGCCCCCACCGCAAGCGCTGCGGTCCACTCCGGCCCGACTTGGAGCTGCATGCAGAGCACGGCCACCAGGGCTGACACCGTGTTGCCGCCGATCACGGCCCAGGGCTGGGCCAGCGGGCTGCCCGGCACGGCGAACACCAGCACCGCGCTGGCCCCCAGGGGCGCCACCAGCCACGGGCTGGGCTGAGCGCCGGCCAGCGCGTGGCACAGCCAGGCCGTCAAGCCAATACCCAGACTGGCCCCAGCCACCACGCGCAGGCGCTCGCGGCCGTCGATGGCCAGGGGGGCCGGCAGGAAGGCGCTCAGCCAGGCCAGGCACGCGGCGCGCCAGCCGGCAAGCCCGGCCGACCCAGGGCCTGGGCGCGGTGAATTGGAACGATGGGGCACAGCGGCTCCCTCAGACAAGATGGCTAGGGGAGCGGCTCAAAGGCCACGCTGGCTGGCGAACACCGCCACCTGCACGCGAGAGCTCAGGCCGAGCTTGCGCAGGATGTGCTGCACATGGATCTTCACCGTGGTCTCGGCAATGCCCAGGGCGCGCGCGATCTCTTTGTTGCTGGCGCCCTTGGCGATATGGGCCAGGATTTCCTGCTCGCGCGGCGAGACCGCAGGTACGGCCTGGGCCTCGGGCACGACCGGCTCGGCAGCAGCCGGCGCGCATGCGGCCGCAGCAAGAGGCTGCCGGCCCAGGTTTTGGAACGCGCTGACCAGCTTGCTGGTCATCTCCGGGCTGACGGCCGACTGCCCGGACAGCACCTGCAGCAGGGACTGGATCAGCACATCACTGTCCGTGGTCTTGAGCAGGTAGCCGCAAGCGCCCTGGCGCAAGGCCCGGGCCAGGTCGGCCTCGTCTTCGCTGACGGTCAACATCAAGACCCGCGCAGCCGGCGCCACTTCCAGCAGGCCAGCCACGGCATCGGCGCCGAGCACGCCGGGCAAATGCTGGTCGAGCAGGATGACGTCGGGCTGGCATTCGGCCGCCCGACGCTGCGCTTCCGCGGCGTCACCGGCCTCGGCCACCACTTCGAAGCGGCCGTCACCGGCCAGCAAGGCAATCAGGCCACGGCGAAACAGGCTGTGGTCGTCGACCACCAAGACCCGTGCCTTGGGGCTTTCAGCGTTCATGCATTTCCTTTTTGAATACCGGCGTCAGCCGACACCAAGGGTTCGAGGCTCAAGACCACGCGGCTGCCCTGCCCTGGCACGGAGCTGACCTCGACCCGGCCGCCGATGCGGGCAGCTCGTTCCTGCATGATGCGCAAGCCGACATGGGTCTCGTCCCAGGCCGCCGCATTGGGCTGGAAGCCACAGCCGTCGTCACGCACTTCAACACGCCAGAAGGGCCGCTGCTGCACGCTGACCCAGACCCGCCGCGCCTGCGCATGTTTGCGCACATTGGACAGCGCTTCTTGCACCACATGCAGGACCTGCACCTGCACATCGGCCGCCAGCGGCAGGCCGTCATTGGCCATGGAGAGCTCGCTCTGCAAGCCCGACTGCTGCTCGAACTTACGCAGGGTGCTCTGCAAAGCGGGAAGGATGTCCTCGCCGTTGGTGCGTGTGCGGAAATGCAGCAACAAGGCGCGCACATCGGCCAGGCTCTCGCGCACGCCGGCGTCGAGCTCGGCCACGGCTTGCGCCGCCGCCTCCGGCTGCTGGCGCTCCTGGGCCTGGCGCAAGAGGCTGACCTGGATCTTCAAGAAGGACAGGCTTTGGGCGATGGAGTCGTGCAGCTCGCGTGCCAGCAGGCCGCGCTCCTCGGCCACGGCGGCCTCGCGCTCCATCGCCGATGCACGCAAGCCCTCGATGGCGCCGGCCAGATGGCTGGCCAAGGTTTCCAGCAGCGCACGTTCGTCCGCCGCCAACTCCTTGGGCTGGCGGTAAAAGAGATTGAGCTCGCCCAGCATGCGCTCATGCAGGCGCACCGGCACGGTGATGACGGCTTGAAAACCGGCGCGCTCGCAATGGCCGAGCATGGCTCTCGCGTCTGCGTCGGGCCCGTCCTGCAGCGGCAGTATGGGAATCACCCGGGTTTCGGCGCTGTCCAGCGTCTGACCACAAAAACAAGTGCCCGTCGGCACACACTGCTCTTCGTCCACCAGGGCTTGCGGCAGGCCGTCGGAGGCCAGCAGCAAGTAACGTCGATTGCCCTCGTCAGACCAGCGCACGGCCGAAGCATCGGCCTGAGCCACGGCTCGGAGCTGGGTGGCGAAGCCTTGGGCCAGCGTGGGCAGGCTGTCGGCCTTGGACACCCAGTCGGCAGCCCGGTAGAGCGCCGCCAGGCGGGTGTTCTGCAGCGCCAGATCCTGGGTCTTGGCGCTCACCTGGGCCTCCAGGTTTTGATACAGGCCCTGGAGGGTGGCGGCCATGGCGTTGAAACCTTCCGAAAGCGCGCCGAACTCATCGTGCGAACTGACCGACACCCGCGCCTCCAGATCGCCGCGGCCGACCTGAGCCAGGCCTGTCTGCAAACGGCTCAAAGGCCGCAGGATCAGGCGGTAGCCGGCGTGCAGCAAGGCAGCCGCCGCCGTCAAGGCCAGGCCGACCATGGCGAACTGCAGCCAGTTGAGAAGCGCAGTCAGGCTCGCCAGCTGCGACTCAATCGCCGACACAAAGTCATCGATGTGGGCGACAAACCGCGTGGCTCGTTCCGCGACTTGTTCGGCTTGAGGCGCCGCGCCCGAGGTCCAATCTGAGCGCAAACGCAGCCACTCGTCCTGCACCACGACAAATGCAGCGCGAGTGGCTGGGTCCTTGGGCAGGACCAGCGGCCGCGTGGGGTCGCCGCGACTGAGCAAGAGCAAGCTCTGCTCAAACTGCGCAAGCTGGCCCGCAATCAGCGCTGAATTGCCGCCCTCCAGAGATTGGGCCAAGCGCCAGGTTTGCATGCGCATCCGGCCGGCTTCGTTGACCGCCGCAGCCCCCCCGTCCAACTGCCGGGTGAAAGACATCATCAAACCGATGCCACTGAGGGCCAGCAAGAGCAGGCAAGCGCCAATCAGGTTCAGCTTGGCCCCCAGTGACCAGGGCAAACGCGGCGAGGAGAGATTCATGAGCTGTGGCGATGGACTTCGAGTCAGACGGCAGGGTCTAGGTACTTGGGTGTCCGTCGAGGCAGCGGCCCATGCCTGAACGGCGAGGCAGCGGGTCCAAGCAGGATCGCATGAGGGAAAGGTGCTGGAAAGCGCTGCATTCTTGCACCAGTTCAAGGTCGAGCGGGGGCCATCGGTGTTCGACTAGAGCCCATCACACGCAGGCACTCACGCAGGCCCGCACGCCGCCCCGGTATTGCCCTGCTTTGCCAAAAAGGCCACCATCATGACACCCAGCAGCCATGCATCGCACCCAAGTCAGCCTCGGTCAGGCCCGGTGCTGCTCACGCCGACAGCGACGGGCACAAGCCTCATGCCAAGCTCGAAGTCAGGATCGGCCCGCCCGTCCCCTGCCCTGCTCCTGGCATTGCAGCAAGCATGGCCGGAACTGGCCGGCCATGATGAGATTCTGATCAGGCTGGCCTCACTGGGATGCGGGCACCGCGCGCGGCAAGGCGCGCGCCTTCTGAGCGATGGCTTGCGCAACCAGGCGGGCGGCTTGTGGCTGCTGGTCCGCGGCAAGCTCAGCCTGGGCAGACAGGACAACAAGGGGGTTTGGCGACAGAGCCGGGCGCTGCAAGGGGGGCAATGGTTGGACCTGGTCACAGCCTGGACCCAGGCGCCCTTCCCCGAGTCCGCCCTGGCCCTCAGCCCGGTGGTGGCCCATGAGTTTCCGGCACTGCCCGTGCTGGATCTCTGCCGCCAGCATCCGGCGCTGCTGGCCACCTTGCTGGACAGCCTGAGTCGAAGCGCTTGCGATGCCCTGGAATCGCGCCAGGCCCTGGCCACTCAAGACTTCCCGTCTCGGCTCGCCGAATGGCTGCTTCATGAGTTCATGCTGAAGGGCCAAGGCGACTGCCTGACTCTGAGTCAGTTCAAGCGGGACTTGGCTGCGCAACTGGGCGTGACGCCGGAGACCCTGTCCCGCACCCTGCGTCAGTTCCATGAGCAAGGCCTGATCGTGATGAAGCACAGCCAGCTGCGCTTCCCGGATCCCGCGCGCCTCGCCGCCTTGAGCCAGCGTCAAGCCAGCGCGCCCATGAGCTGAGGTCCGGCCTTTGAGGCGTCCTAGCCCGGGGCAGCTGCATTGCGCTTCATCGTTCACGACCTCTTCCTCTCCCGCTTTGAAGCAGCCACGGCCCATAGCGCAAGCTCCAGGCCAGCGCCAGAACGAGGTAGGCCAGCGCAACAGCAGGCAGCAGGTCTACAAGGCCCGGCCAGACAGGAGCCAGCGTGGCAGCCAAGCGGCCAGCAGTCAGCAACTGCAGCAGGGCCTGCATCAAGCTCAGGCCTCGGTCGACGGCCACGCTTCGGCCCTGTTGAACGGCGCTGACCCGGCTGGCCATGGCCAGCAAAGTCGTGCCCATAAATCCGAGCGTCAGCGCATGCAAGGCAGCCATGGCCAGCGCGCGCTGCAGATCCGGGCGGCCCAGTCCGGCGCCCCCTTGCGCCAGCGCGTCCAAGGCCAGGCTCAGACCCAGCCACATATAGCCGGCATGAAGCTGGGCGACCAGGGGCGTGCGCCGGGCGGCGTGCAGCTCACGCCGCTGCGCGTCACGCAAAACGAACACCGCCAGGCACAGCAGGGTCGCGGCAGCCAAGAGGTGAATCGGCGCCGGCAGCGGCCAGGCCCAGAGCGCGGCCAGGTCCAGGCCAGCGCGCAGCAGCAGGCTGAGCAGCAGACCGATCAAGAGGCCTGGCGCGCGTCGGCCTTGCTGGTGCACAAACGGCGTCAAGCGCTGCAAGGCCAGCACGAAGATGCTGCCAACACCCAGACACAAAGCCAGACGCTGTGCCGCCTGCAACAGCGTCGCCTGCTCGAACAGCACGGCCAGCGCAGCACACAGCTGGCACAGGCCAACCCAGAGCAAGCCGGCGGCGATGCCCCAGGCATGCGCTGAAAAGCGCGCACCGTCCCGGGCGCAGCGGCGCAGCAGGACCATTGCCATGCCGAGCATGAACAGGCCCGGCACAGCGGCAAACCCGGCGGCCAGACCGCGTCGGCCCGCAGCATCGGCCAGCAGCAAGCCCAGCCAGGCCAGCCAGGCGGCCACAGCGGGCAGCACGAGCCGGCTGCCGTCGAGCGGCTCTTGGTCCAGCCAGCGCGGAAAGCTGGTGCCAGCAAAGCCGGCAATGAACAGCGGCATCATGCCCAGACTCATCAGCCAGCCATGCAGGACCGACACCGGCAGCACACCGGCTGGCCGCTGCCCCAACAAGCACGCGCTCCACCAGAGTGCGCTGCTCAGCCACAGCGCAGCGGCAGCCGCGAACAACGGACGGTGGGGCGACAGCATGTGCAGGCGCCGGCAGAGATCAGCGCGGCAGGTAGAACACGGCCTTGCTGCGGAAGCGGCTGCCGGGGTGGTCGCGATCCTCGGCGACGAAGTAGACAGTATGGGTGCCTGGTGCGAGGCCGGCCTGCTGAGGCAAGCGCAGCTGAACCGGCACGGCGCCGATGGCGGCCGGCGCCAACAGAAACTGGCTACCCCCTTGGGCTTGCAACTGCAGCCCGTCCAAACCCTCGGCGCTCAGAGTCAGGCGCAAAGGCCGCTCGGTGCGGTTGATCAGCTGCAGGCGGTAGGCGTTCTCGACCACGCCGTCCTCGACCTCGCGCGCCATGGTGCTGCGGTCCTTGACTACATCGATCAACAGGTCCTGGCGCTGCTGCAGGCTGAAAGCAAAGGCGCCGCTCAGCAAGAACAGGCCCGCCCCATAGATCAAGACCCGCGGCCGCAGCACGCGGGCCAGCATCTGCGAGCGCGTCCAGTGATTCTTGATGCCGTTCTCGGTGGCATAGCGGATCAGGCCACGCGGCGCCCCGACCTTGTCCATCACCTGGTCACAGACGTCAATGCAGGCGGCGCAGCCTATACATTCGTTCTGCAAGCCATTGCGGATGTCAATGCCGGTGGGGCAAACCTGCACGCACAGGGTGCAGTCCACGCAATCGGCGGTCTGGCCAAGCGCGAGCTCTGGCCCTTTGCGCGAACGCGCGCCACGCGGCTCGCCGCGGGCGGCGTCGTAGCTGATGATCAGCGAATCGGCATCAATCAGGGCACTCTGAAAGCGCGCATAGGGGCAGATGTACTTGCACATCTGCTCGCGCAAAAACCCGGCGTTGCCATAGGTGGCGCCCGCGTAGAACAGCACCCAGAAACTCGGCCAAGCCGCGAGCTGCAGGTGCAAGAGCTGTTGGCTGAGCTCGCGGATCGGCACGAAGTAGCCGACGAAGCTGAAGCCGGTCAGCAAGGACAGGGCCAACCAGCCTCCGTGTTTGGCGGTCTTGCGTGCCAGCTTCTCGGCCGACCAGGGCGAGCGGTCCAGGCGCATGCGCGCCTGGCGATCGCCCTCGGTATGGCGTTCGATCCACAGAAACATCTCGGTGTAGACGGTCTGCGGGCAGCTGTAGCCGCACCAGAGGCGGCCGGCCACGGCGGTGAAGAAGAACAAGGCCAGGGCGCTGAGCACCAGCAAGGCAGCGAGGTAGATGAAGTCCTGCGGCACGAACATCAGGCCCAAGACATAGAAACGCCCAGCGTCCAGATCGAACAACAGGGCTTGGCGTTCATTCCACTGCAGCCATGGCACGCCGTAGAAGAAGAGCTGGGTCAGGGCGACCATCAGCCAGCGCCAGTTGGCAAAGCGGCCACTGACCGAACGCGGGTAGACCTTGGCCTCGGCCACATACAGGGGAATCACCCGGGACGCCGTCGAACCCAGCGGTGAGCGCGGGGTGTCAGAGTGGCTCATGGGGCTTTCGGCTGCGCCGTTTGATGGGGACGGACTGAATGCTCAAGCCGGACAAGCCCACAGGCACGCCGCGCGACGTGGCGCTGGCGGGAGTCTGGGCCGGGCTCAGGAGATCAGCCAGGCTGTGGCGATCCAGCTGCTCCAGGAAGGCCGCGAGCGCCTCGTTGAAGATCCCGGTCAGGCGGCAGCGGCCGGTCAGGCTACAGGCATTTCCATTGCCGAGACACTCCACCAGGTAGAAGTCGGGCTCCACGGCGCGAACCAATTCGCCGAGCATGATGTCTTCCGGCGCCAAAGCCAAGCTCATGCCCCCGCCTTTGCCACGCACCGTACGAATCCAGCCGCCCAGCCCGAGCTGGTGGGTGATCTTGGTCAGATGGGCTTCCGAGATGTCATAGGCCTGAGCGATCTCAGCCGTGGTGCAGAGCCGATCGGGATGCTGGCCCAGATAGATCAGCATGCGCAAGGCGTAGTCGGTCATGGTGGTCAAACGCATGGCTGATCCTTGTTGGTTTTCATGAACGGAGCCATGTTCTCATCCTGGCAACCCATCAACCCTGGGCCGCAGCAGCATGGGACCATAACGCCACAAATACAGGGCAAATGCCAATGTCCAGCACAGGGCAGACAGCCGGACTGCCCATAGCAAGGCCGCCGGCAGCAGCAGTGGCAGAAATACCCGCAGCACAGCGGCCGCAAGCAAGGCCAGGTAGGCCGTCGTCTCCACCGGCCCAGCTTTCAGCGGCCGACCGGTGTGCCCGAGGGCGGTGCGCGTGATCATGCCCAGGGTCATCAGTCCGATCAGACCCACCGTCAGGGCATGGGTCGCAGAGGCCGCGGGCAGCCAACCCAGGGCCGCCGCTGCACGCAAAGCGAGGTGCAGCAAGAGCCAAGCGTAGGCCGCGTGAAGCACCCAGACCAAAGGGTTGCCCAGGGTCTTCCAAGGCTGCCAGAGCGCGAAGCGCAGGCTGTGCGCAAGCAAAGACAGCAGCAGCGCCAGAAGCATCACCGGGCCGCTCAAGCCCAGTGCGTCACAGGCGGCCAGCAGCAGCAGCGCCGCCAGTGCGACGCGCTCCAGGCGAGGCTCACGGCGCGCGTTCATGCCAGGCACACCATTGTTGGAGAACATGGGCAGCACTCGGCCGGCCATGACGGCAATCATGAACAAGAGCAGATCGAGCGCCAAGGGCAAGCCCAGGCCTTGAAACGGTGCCGACGGCAACTGAAGCGCGGCCCACAGGCCCAACTGCTCGAGATGCAAAGCAGCGGTTGCCAAGCCCAAGGCCAGCAGCAGGCCGACAAAGAAGTAATTCCGCCGGTTGCCACCTGCGTGCAGGGCCCGCCACAAACCCCAAGCCGCCAGCCAAGGCACGGCCACATTGACCGCCAGCGAGGCCCACAGCCAAGGCGTCAGCACCAGCACGCGGGCGAGCACCCAGAGCGCCGCCAGCGCCATCAAGCGGCGGCCCGTCGGCGTGGCCCGCCCCGACCAGTTTCGACCGGCCGTGAACAGAAAGCCGATCACGATGGCCAGGGCATAGCCGAACACCATCTCATGGGCATGCCAGGCTGAACCGCGCAGACCTCCACTGGCCAGCAAGCCGCTGAATTGCAGCGCCCACAAAGGCACGGACAGCATGGCCAGCAAGGCAGCCAACAGATAAAACGGCCGAAAGCCCAGATCCCAGAGCGCCAACCCCTGGCCGGACCGGTGCCGCCGAGGCGGCTCCTGCAACTGAACGAACACAGTGCCCATCCTGCTCTCCTCCTGCCGCTTCGCTCAGCGGGCGCCACTGCAGCAGCCGCAGCAACTTTGAGCCGCCGGGCGCCGACCGATACGAAGACGCCATTGCGTCGGACCGGCCTCCACTACCTCCCAATCGAACTGACCCGGCCACAAGGACTGGAACTGCTGCTTCAAGGGCAGAGGTTCATGGTCGGCGTGCAATTCGAACCAAGCCCCGATCGGCAAGCTTTCGAAGTGCTGAACGATCAGGCCATGGCGCTGCGCGGGGGGAATCAGACGCACATCAATGACAGGGGGCACGGCCGGCACGGCACAGTGGGTGGAGTCGATGTTCATACGGGACCTCCGATAAGTTGCATTCAGAATGCATCTATTGTCCCGCCATCCGCGCTTAAAAGCAATATTTAAAATGAATCTTATAAGCAACCGCCTGTCCCACTGAAGTACCCCACCCAGCAAGCGGCGACGCAGGGTACCCTGCTTACTCCTGCTTTTGACCGTCCGGCGCGGCACGGCTTGAAGCGCGGCAAGCGCGCTGTGTCGGAAGCCCACAGACCCAAAGCCTCAGGACCGAAGGAGATAACTCGGTGCTGCGGCAGCCGCGTCTTCGTAAACCGTTAGTTGGGCGGCAACCCGCAGCCGCAAGGTGGCCGGGCTTTATTGCCCCCATCAAAGCCCGCAGCCATGGCGAGCCCAGAAAGCAAAAACCCCTGATCAGCTTTCGCTCATCAGGGGTTTCGCATTTTTGCAGCGTCTGTTTTCGACTTTTCAGTCTGCCAACTTCAGCTGGCGGAGTCGGAGAGATTCGAACTCTCGATGCAGGTTTTGCCCACATACTCCCTTAGCAGGGGAGCACCTTCGGCCACTCGGTCACGACTCCAGCGTAGCCTTGCATTCTATACGAAGAATTTCAGGCTTCGCAAGAACTTCTTCAAGATTTTTCGTCTTGGTCCAGATCGAAAGCCTTGTGCAGCGCGCGCACGGCCAGCTCCATGTACTTCTCGTCGATCACGACCGAAGTCTTGATCTCGCTGGTGGAAATCATCTGGATGTTGATGCCCTCTTCGCTCAGCGCGCGGAACATCTTGGAGGCCACGCCGACATGCGAGCGCATGCCGATGCCGACGATGCTGACCTTGCAAATGCGCGGATCGCCAACCACCTTGGAGGCATTGGTGGCGGGGCCGACCTTGGTCTCCAACAGTTCCAGCGTGCGGGCGTAATCGTTGCGCGGCACGGTGAAGCTGAAGTCGGTCTTGCCGTCGTGGGAGACGTTCTGGATGATGACGTCGATGTCGATATTGGCATCGGCCACCGGGCCCAGGATCTGGAAGGCGATGCCGGGCTTGTCCGGCACACCCAGCAGGGTCACCTTGGCTTCGTCACGGTTGAAGGCAATGCCCGACACGACGGCTTGTTCCATTTTCTCGTCCTCTTCAAAACTGATCAGGGTGCCGGACTTGGCTTCCTCGTTGATATCGATATCCCAGGGCGTGAAGCTGGACAGCACGCGCAGCGGCACGCGGTACTTGCCCGCGAACTCGACCGAGCGGATTTGCAGAATCTTGGAGCCCAGCGAGGCCATCTCCAGCATCTCTTCGAAGCTGATGGTGTGCAGGCGGCGGGCCTCCGGCACGATGCGCGGGTCGGTGGTGTAGACGCCGTCCACATCGGTGTAAATCAGGCATTCGTCGGCCTTCATGGCCGCGGCAATCGCCACCGCCGAAGTGTCCGAACCGCCACGACCCAGGGTCGTGATGTTCTTGTGCTCGTCGATGCCCTGGAAACCGGCGATCACGACCACCTTGCCGGCGGCCAGGTCGGCGCGCACGCGGGTGTCGTCGATGCTTTCGATGCGTGCCTTGGTGTAGGACGAATCGGTGGCCACGGGCACTTGCCAGCCGGTGTAGCTGACCGACTCCAGGCCTTCGGCCTGCAAGGCGATGGCCAAGAGGCCTACCGAGACCTGTTCGCCAGTCGAGGCAATCATGTCCAGTTCACGGTTCAGCGCGGCGCTGCTGCCCGCTGGGGCCAGTTCTTTGGCCAGGCCCAGAAGACGGTTGGTTTCACCGCTCATTGCCGAGGGCACGACCACCATCTGATGCCCGGCGCGGGCCCATTTGGCGACTCGTTTGGCGACATTGCGGATGCGCTCGGTCGACCCCATCGAGGTGCCGCCGTACTTGTGAACAATCAAGGCCATAAGGGTTCGTTCGTCACGCGCGGAATAGGAAAATTCCCGGTCGGGTGGGGTGCGCCGCGGTCGCAGCCAAAGATTCTAGCTGCTGCATTGCAGCAATATGACGCCCTCCCCCGGGCCTGCGGGCCGAGGCTTACGCATCCAATGCAGGCTCACTCTCACCCAGACGAAGCCAGCGCACCGCCAGCTGCGACGCGCCCGGCGGAGCCCAATGGCGCGCATCAAGGCCGAGGCCTGGCGCGAACAGCACCTGCTGCCTTGCGGCTTGCAGCAACAAGGGCCCCTCTCGATGCCAGGCCGGCAGCGCCGCACTCTGATAAGCCTTCTTGAGGCTGCGCGCCACGCCACGAGGCTGACGCTGAAACTGTTCGCCGCCCTGCCGGGCCCGCATGCAGACAGCGGCGAGACTTTCCGGCAGCACGCCACCCTCACTCACGGCTACGACCTCCCAGGCGCCACCCCAATCGGGCTGAGGGTAGACACCCGGTCGGCTCAAATCGAGCAGCCTCGCCTCACCCATCGGAGCACCCACCTCAAGGGCCGCCTGCCAGCTCAGATGCTGGCGGTAGAGATGCAAGACGCCAGGGCCGCAAGGCCAGCTGAGTGTTGATCCCCAGTCCTCGCGCGCCAAGACCTCGGTGACCAGGTGCGCTGAAGCGGCCTGCCCCGTCTGCTGATGCAGCCAGGCACGCAAGGCATTGCTGGCGCGCGCGGGGCTCAAAGCCTGCAAAGCCGGCAGATGCAGGCCTTGCTGACTCAGCAAAGCCGGCAAGTCTTGCTCGGCCATTTCGCGCTGCAGGGCCAGCGCTTGCTGGGCCCAATGCGCACCCAGGGCCAAGCTGCGCTCCGCCGCCGGAAAGGCGTCGGCCAGCGCCGGCCAGATCTGCAAACGCAGGCGGTTGCGGCTGTAGCGCGGGTCGCTGTTGCTGTCGTCCTCGACATGGGGCAAGCCCTGAGCCTCCACATAAGCCTCGATGGCCTCTCGTCCCAACTGCAGCCAGGGCCGCGCCCAAACCAGGCCGGTGTGCCCCGCTCGCTCCTGCAAGCGCGGCATGCCAGCCAGCCCAGCAACGCCGCCACCGCGCAGAGCTTGCAGCAGCAGGGTTTCGGCCTGATCACGCCTATGGTGGGCCAAGAGGATGAGCTTGGAACCCGCCTCCAGCGCCATCTCGGCCAAGGCGGCGTAGCGCCCTTCGCGCGCCCAGGCTTCGATGCTCTGCGCCGCAGCGGGCTGGCCTGCCAAGCGCCGGTGATGGAACTCGACCGGCAGACCTTGCGCCGCCCAATCTCGGCACAGCGTTTGGCCGTGCTGCAGCCAGGCATCAGCTTGCGAGCTCAGGCCGTGATGGACATGCAAGGCCAGCACCTGAACACGTGCATCGATCGTTCGATTGAGTGCCTGGGCCTGGAGGGCAACACAGTGGAGCAAGGCCGTCGAATCACGGCCTCCGCTGAATGCCACAGCCACGCGCCGGGGCGCGGACAGATCGGCATTCAGTTCGGGATTCAGCACAACCACAGATCGCCCATGAAAAACGGGCCCCACGGGGCCCGGAATTTGAGATCCGCCGACGAATCAGCGGCTCTTGGTGTCGCCGAAGCGGCCATAGGCCTGCAGGCGCTCATAGCGACGATCCAGCAGTTCCTTGGGCTTGAGGTCGCTGACCTGGCGCAGGGCGTCGCTGAGGGCGCGCTTGAGGTTGGATGCCATCTGCTTGTTGTCGCGATGGGCGCCACCGACCGGCTCATTGACGATCTTGTCGATCAGGCCCATGGCCTTGAGGCGGTGGGCGGTGATGCCCAGGGCACTGGCAGCCTCCGGAGCGCGCTCCGAAGACTTCCACAAAATGGAGGCGCAACCTTCCGGCGAAATCACCGAATAGGCCGAGAACTGCAGCATCAGCACCTGGTCGGCCACGCCGATGGCCAGGGCGCCGCCCGAGCCACCTTCACCGATCACAGTGGCGATGATGGGCACTTCCAGCTGCGCCATCTCGAAGATGTTGCGTCCGATCGCTTCCGATTGACCACGCTCCTCAGCACCGATGCCAGGGTAGGCGCCCATGGTGTCGATCATGGTGAAGACCGGCAGGCCGAACTTCTCGGCCAGCTTCATCAGGCGCAAGGCCTTGCGATAGCCCTCGGGGCGCGGCATGCCGAAGTTGCGCAGTGCGCGCTCTTTCGAATCGGCGCCACGCTGATGGCCGATGACCATGCAGGCCTGGCCGTTGAAGCGAGCCAAACCGCCGACGATGGCAGCGTCATCAGCGAAATGACGATCGCCGTGCAGTTCCTGGAATTCGGTGAAGACCTCGGCGCAGTAGTCCAGGGTCTGGGGGCGCTGCGGATGCCGGGCGATCTGGTAGACCTGCCAGGGCTCGACGCTGGCGTAGACGTCCTTGGTCAGCTGCTGACTTTTCTTGGAGAGCCGATCAATCTCTTCGGAGATGTCCACCGCCGATTCGCTTTGCACATAGCGCAGCTCTTCGATCTTGGTTTCCAGCTCAGCGATAGGCTGCTCGAACTCGAGAAAATGTTTTTTGCTCATCCTGCGATTTCGTGTCAGTGAGGAGGGTCCGAAGACGACTCAAGCCACCATTTTAAGGCAGGCCAGAGGGCTGGCGAATCAGGGCTGCACCGGGGCCGGATCGAGGCTGCGCCAAATGTACCATGTGGCTACCGAGCGGTAAGGCGCCCAGGCGTCGCCCAGCTCGCGCGCTTCCGCCCGCGACACCGGCTCGCCGGAAAAGTACAAATCGCTGATGCCCTTGATCAAGCGCGGATCGTCCAGCGGCAGCACATTGGGCCGCGTCAGATGGAAGATCAGGAACATCTCGGCCGTCCAACGACCGATGCCGCGAATGGCCACCAGCTCGTCGATGATGGCTTCGTCGTCCATCTGCGTCCATTGCTTGACATGGACCTGGCCGTCTTCGAAATGCTGAGCCAGGTCGCGCAGATAGTCGACCTTTCGAGCCGAAAGCCCGGCCACCCTCAAGCCCTCCGGCGCCTGGGCCAACAAGGCCGCGGGCTGGATCTTCGCGGCATTGCCGGGCAGCAGTGCAACAAACTTCTCCCAGGTGGCCTGCGCCGACTTGGCCGAGATCTGCTGACCGATGATGGAGCGAGCCAAGGTCGTGAATGCATCGGCGCGACTCTGCAGGCGCGCCTCGCCAAACTGAGGGATCAGCTTCTTGAGCACCCGGTCGCGCTTGACCAGATGGCGGCAAGCCTCATCCCAGTAGTCCGGGGTCACCCCGGCCGGATTGGAGCGCACCACGCTCAGGCCCGCGACCAGCTGGTACCAGCGGCGGAATCCTGCAGGACGATGCCTGCAGCCAGGAGTTCGGCGCGAATTCGATCGGCGCCGGCGAAGTCGCGCGCGGCCTTGGCAGCGGCGCGAGCCTCGATCTGAGCCTGGATGGCAACTTCATCCAGACCGGCACCGGCCTGCAGATACTGGCGCGGCGGCTGCTGCAAGAAGCCCAAGGTGCTGGCCAGCTTTTTCAGCAAGGCGGCATCAGCCAGCGAGCGCGAGCGGTTGACTTCGCTGGCCAACTCAAACAACACGGCTAGGGCGCCCGGCGTGTTGAAGTCGTCGTCCATGGCGGCGCGGAAGGCAGCCGCGCGCGGCTCGCTCCAGTCCAACTCAGCCAGTTCCGGCACGTCCAAACCATCGAGCGCCGTGTAGAGGCGGCGCAGTGCGGCGCGCGCGTCGTCCAGATTGGCATCGCTGAAATTGAAGGGGCTGCGGTAATGGGTGCGCAGCATGAAGTAGCGCAGGGTTTCGCCGTCGTAAGTCTTGAGCACGTCCTGGATGGTGAAGAAGTTGCCCAGACTCTTGGACATCTTCTCGTTGTCCACGTTCAAGAAGCCGTTGTGCATCCAGACGTTGACGAAAGCATGGCCCAGCGCACCCTCGCTCTGGGCGATCTCGTTCTCATGGTGCGGGAACTGCAGGTCCATGCCACCGCCGTGGATGTCAAAGCGCTCACCCAGCAAAGCGCAGGCCATGGCCGAGCATTCGATATGCCAGCCCGGGCGGCCGGCGCCGTAGCTGCTGGCCCATTTGGCGTCCTCGGGCTCGCTCTCCTTGGCGGACTTCCACAGCACAAAGTCCAGGGCGTCGAGCTTGCCATCGTCCACGGCCACGCGCTCGCCCGCGCGCAAATCGTCCAGCGACTTGCCGCTGAGCTTGCCGTAGCCAGGGAATTTGCGCACGGCGTAGTTCACATCGCCATTGCTGGCGCGGTAGGCCAAGCCCTTGTTCTCAAGCGTGCCGATCAAATCCAGCATCTGGCCGACGTAATCGGTGGCGCGCGGCTCATGGGTAGGACGCTCGACGCCGAGGGCGCCGATGTCGCGGTGCATGGCGGCGATCATCTCGTCGGTCAGCTCGCGGATGCTGATGCCGCGCTCGACCGCGCGCTTGATGATCTTGTCCTCGATGTCGGTGATGTTGCGCACATAGGTCACGCGGTAGCCCGAGGCCTTGAGCCAGCGCTGCACCACATCGAAGGCCATCATCATGCGAGCGTGGCCCACATGGCAGAGGTCGTAAATCGTCATGCCGCAGACATACATGCGCACATGACCGGGTTCGATAGGGGCGAAAGGCTGGACCGAGCGGGTCAGCGTGTTGTAAATGCGAAGAGACATGGGTGCTTGAACCAGGATGTACGCGCCGAACCGCCGGGAACTTGAATTCGGCTGGCCTGCCCGCGCTGCGCTTGGATGCATGCGCTGCGAGCCGGTTCGGCTCCAAGCGATGCGCACACTGCGTCGAAGGCCGGCCGGACGACTTGAGGCGGGCGCCGTAGAATGAGCTTCAGTATACCGGCAGGGTTTTGCGGCCAGGCCTTGGCACTTACCCCGCAACCAGCCCAAACCCGCCCTCAATGCCCCTCCAACACCCGTCAATTCGTCCGCAACGCAGCGCCAGCCGGCCAGCAAAGGCTCGCTTTCCCGCGACGCTCCGTCTGGCACTCGCCGCCCTGCTGTTCCATCTGTTCGGTCTGCCTCTGGCCCATGCCAGCGAGCTCGACATTGCCCAAAGGCAGTGGCTGGCTGGCCAACGGCCGCAGGCGGTGGCCACCTTGGAAGCCGCTCTGAAGCAGACCCCGGATGAGTTGAAGCTGCGTTTTGCCCTGGGCGTGATGCGCATGGAGCTGGGTGAACAGGGCAGCGCGCAGCAGATCTTCATCCAGCTGACCGAAGACTTCCCCGACCTGGCCGACCCCTACAACAACCTGGCCGTCATCCACGCCAGCCAGGGCGACCTTGACCGCGCCCGCAACGAACTGGAACAAGCCCTGCGCCTGCAACCCAATCACGCGCAGGCTCAGGAGAACCTGGGCGACGTCTTGCTGCGCCAGGCCTTGCGGGCTTACCAGAGGGCCCAGCAGGCCCTGGCGGCGCCATCCACCACCCTGGCGCTCAAGCTCAAGCGAACCCATGATTTGCTGCAAGAGGCCTCGCGCCGCCCGCAGTGACAAGCCAGCGGTTTTCACGACGGCGCCGAGCCTCAAGCAAGCACCACCGAGAATTGCCCCACATCCTGGAGGAATGAAAGCCATGCAAACGAAAACGATTCAATCCTTGGGCCGAAGACTGGCCCTGTTCTCGCTGGCGGCCCTGGCTGTTTGTGGCGCCGAGGCACAGGCACCCCTGGCCGCATCAGCAGCAGCCACTGCGCAGATCAATCCGACCGTGTTCGTACGCCTGAGCACCAGCGAAGGTGACATCCGCATCGGGCTCGATGCCGACAAGGCGCCCAAGACCGTGGCCAATTTCGTGCAGTACGTGAAGGCCGGCCATTACAACGGCCTGATCTTCCACCGCGTCATCGAGAACTTCATGATCCAGGGCGGCGGCTTCACCAAAGACATGCAGCAGCGCCCGACCAAACCGCCGATTCCGCTGGAGTCGCGCAACGGCCTGAAGAACCTGCGCGGCACCCTGGCCATGGCCCGCACCAATGACCCGAATTCGGCCACATCGCAGTTCTTCATCAACACGGTGGACAACGCCTTCCTGGATGCGGACAACTCGCGAGACGGCAATGGTTATGCCGTCTTCGGCCTCGTGCTCGAAGGCATGGACGTGGTCGACAAGATCCGCACCACGCCGACCACGGCCCAAGGCCCGCACCAAAACCTTCCGCAAAACCCCATCACCATCACCAAAGCCCTTGTGGAGCCCAAGAAATGAGCAAGATCGTTGAACTGCACACCAACCACGGCCTGATCCGCGTCGAACTCGACGACGCCAAGGCGCCGATCTCGGTTGCCAACTTCCTGTCCTATGTGAACAGCGGCCATTACAACGGCACCGTGTTCCACCGCGTGATCAAGGGCTTCATGGTCCAGGGCGGCGGTTTTGAAGTCGGCATGAAGCAAAAGCCGACCACGGGCGAGATCCAAAACGAAGCCAACAACGGCCTCAAGAACGATCACTACACCCTGGCCATGGCACGCACCAATGCGCCGCACTCGGCCTCGAGCCAGTTCTTCATCAACACCACCAACAACGGCTTCCTGAACTTCAAGTCCGAGACCCCATCGGGCTGGGGCTATGCCGTGTTCGGTCGCGTGATCGAAGGCAAGGAAGTCGTGGACGCCATCGAAAAGGTCAAGACCGGCCGCTCGGGCTTCCATGACGATGTGCCGCTGGAAAACGTGGTGATCGAACGCGCCGTCGAAGTTGCAGCCTGAGACGAGCACCATGGCAGGAGCAGCCGGTGACACCACCCCTGCCCTGCCCGAGTTTGCCGAGCTGAGCGTGCCCGCCGAGTGGCGCCGGCTGGACTTTCTGTCCGACCTGCACCTTTCGCCGGATACGCCGGCCACACTGGCCGCCCTGGCCGCGCATCTGCAAGAAACTAGCGCCGAGGCGGTGTTTCTGCTCGGCGATATCTTTGAAGTCTGGATCGGTGACGACGCCCGGCACCAGGACTTCGAAGCCTCTTGCGTGGAACTGCTGCACGCCGCCAGCCAGCGCCACACCCTTTACTTCATGGCCGGCAACCGCGATTTTCTCGTCGGCCCGGACATGCTGGCCGCTTGCGGCATGCAAGGCCTGGCCGACCCCACCGTGCTCAACGCATTCGGGCAACGCTGGCTGCTCAGCCACGGAGACGCCTTGTGCCTGGACGACAAGCCCTATCAGGCTTTCCGGGCCCAGGTGCGCAGCTCTGCATGGCAGGCGGCCTTCCTGGCCCGCCCTCTCGAGCAGCGCCGCGCCCTGGCCCGCCAGATGCGCGATGCAAGCAAAGCAGGCCAGGCCGGACAGACCGAATACGTCGACCTCGACCCCGCCGCCTGCCAGAACTGGCTTAAAGCCTCGGGCTGCAGCGACCTGATCCACGGCCACACCCACCGGCCGGCGCGTCATGAATTGGCACCAGGACTGCGCCGCCATGTGCTGTCGGACTGGGACTTTGAAGACGCACAACAGCCCCGAGGCGATGTGCTGCGCCTGCGCCACGCCGGCCTGCGCCGCATTGAACTGGCTTGATGCTGAACTGGCTGCGCCGCCTGCAGGGGCTCCGTGAGGCCTGGACGCGGCGTCGCGATCGGCTCACGGTTCAACGCCTGGCCATCCCAGAGCCCCTTTGGCAGCTGACGCTGCTGCGCTACCCCTTCCTGGCCGAGCGCTCTGAAGAAGACCTGATCGAGCTGCGTCGTCTGTGCTCGCTCTTTCTCGACCGCAAGGAGTTTCACGGCGCGGCTGGTTTTGAAGTGCGCGATGAAGTCGCTCTGGCCGTCGCGGCGCAAGCCTGCCTACCGGTGCTGCGCCTAGGGCTGGATTGGTACGACGGCTTTGTCGGCATCGTCATGCACGAGGACGAAGTGCTGGCTCGGCGCGAGGTGATGGACGAAGACGGCGTGGTCCATGCCTTTGACGAAGAACTGGCCGGCGAGGCCATGGAAGGCGGGCCCTTGATGCTGAGCTGGCAGGCCATGTCGCCGCTGGCCGACCCCGCCATGGACCACGGGGACAGCATCTTCAACGTGGTCATCCATGAGTTCGCCCACGTGATCGACATGCGAGATGGCTGGGCCGACGGCGTGCCGCCCCTGGCCAGCCTCGCCGCACGCGAGCAGTGGCTGGACGTGATCGAGGCCGAATGGCAGGCCTTCTGCCAACGCGTGGATGCCGGTGAAGCGACGTTGATCGATCCCTATGGCGCCGAGAGTCTGGAGGAGTTTTTCGCCGTGGCGGTGGAGGCATTTTTCGTCGCCCCGAAAGCCCTGCGCGCCGAACAAGCGCCGCTCTACCGCCTCCTGGCCGGCTTCTTCCACCAGGATCCGGCCGCCTGAAACAGCAAAGGAAAAAGAAAAGGCCCCGAGACGGTTCGTCCCAGGGCCTTAGCAGCACTGAAGAAAGCGATCAGCTGGCGGTCGCGGGCTCCGCCTTGGGCTTGTTGTCCTTGACCTTGCTGAGCGGCTGGATGTCCAGCTGCACCGCGCCGGCCTCATCCACATCGACGCCAAGGCGCCCACCGTCCACGAGGCGACCGAACAGCAGCTCATCGGCCAAGGCGCGGCGGATCGTGTCCTGGATCAGGCGCTGCATGGGGCGAGCACCCATAAGCGGGTCGAAGCCCTTCTTGGCCAGCTGCTTGCGCAGCGCATCGCTGAAGGTGACCTCGACCTTCTTCTCCTGCAACTGGCTTTCCAGCTGCAGCAGGAACTTGTCGACCACGCGCATGATGATTTCCTCATCGAGCGCACGGAAGGACACGATGGCATCCAGGCGGTTGCGGAACTCCGGCGTGAACAGGCGCTTGATGTCAGCCATTTCATCGCCCTGCTGGCGCGAATTCATGAAGCCAATGCTGCTCTTGTTCATCACCTCGGCGCCCGCATTGGTCGTCATGATGATGATGATGTTGCGGAAGTCAGCCTTGCGCCCGTTGTTGTCGGTCAGCGAGCCATGGTCCATGACCTGCAGCAGGACATTGAAGACATCCGGGTGCGCCTTCTCGATTTCGTCGAGCAGCAGCACCGCATGCGGCTTCTTCGTCACGGCTTCGGTCAGCAGACCGCCTTGGTCGAAACCGACATAGCCCGGAGGCGCGCCGATCAAGCGGCTGACCGCATGACGCTCCATGTACTCGGACATGTCGAAGCGGATCAGCTCAATACCCAGGATGTAGGCGAGCTGCTTGGCCACTTCGGTCTTGCCCACGCCGGTGGGGCCGCTGAACAGGAAGGAACCGATCGGCTTGTCCGGCTTGCCCAAGCCCGAGCGTGCCATCTTGATGGCGGCAGCCAAGGCATCGATGGCCGGCTCCTGGCCGAACACCACGCTGTTGAGATCTCGATCCAGGCTCTTGAGCTTGCTGCGGTCATCGCTGGACACGGACGCGGGCGGGATGCGCGCGATCTTGGCCACGATGTCCTCCACCTCGCTGCGCGTGATGGTCTTCTTCTGCTTGCTCTTGGGCAGAATGCGCTGGGCGGCACCGGCCTCATCGATCACATCGATGGCCTTGTCAGGCAGATGGCGGTCGTTGATGTACTTGGCCGACAGCTCGGCCGCCGCCTGCAGAGCACCCAGGGCGTACTTGACGTTGTGGTGCTCTTCGAAGCGCGACTTCAGGCCCTTGAGGATCTCGATGGTCTGCTCGACCGAAGGCTCAGCCACATCGACCTTCTGGAAGCGACGGCTCAGCGCCGCGTCTTTTTCGAAGATGCCACGGTACTCGCTGAAGGTGGTGGCGCCAATGCACTTCATCGCGCCGGAGCTGAGCGCCGGCTTGAGCAGATTGCTGGCGTCCAGCGTGCCGCCCGAGGCCGCACCGGCACCGATCAAGGTGTGGATTTCGTCAATGAAGAGCACGGCATGCGGCTGGTCCTTCAGCTGCTTGAGCACGGCCTTGAGGCGTTGTTCAAAGTCACCGCGGTACTTGGTGCCAGCCAGCAAGGCGCCCATGTCCAGCGAATACACCACGGCCTCAGCCAGCACCTCGGGCACATCGCCCTCGGTGATGCGCCAGGCCAGGCCCTCGGCGATGGCCGTCTTGCCCACGCCGGCTTCGCCCACCAGCAGCGGGTTGTTCTTGCGGCGGCGGCAGAGCACCTGCACCACACGCTCGACTTCATGCTCGCGCCCGATCAGCGGGTCGATCTTGCCGTCCTTGGCCAGCTGGTTCAGGTTCTGGGTGAACTGCTCCAGCGGTGAGCCCTTGCCCTGGCCCTCGCCTTCCTCGCGCTCGGCCTCGGCGCCGGCACTGCCTTCCTGGCCCTTGCCCGAGCCCGGCGCTTCCGGCGGATCTGACTTCTTGATGCCGTGGGCAATGAAATTGACCACGTCCAGGCGGGTCACGCCCTGCTGGTGCAGGTAGTAGACGGCGTGCGAATCCTTCTCGCCAAAGATCGCCACCAGCACATTGGCGCCGGTCACTTCCTTCTTGCCGCTGCCGGTGGACTGCACATGCATGATGGCGCGCTGGATGACGCGCTGGAAACCAAGCGTCGGCTGGGTGTCCACCTCGTCGGAGCCGCCCACCGTGGGCGTGTTCTCCTTGATGAACTGCGTCAGGCTCTTGCGCAGATCGTCCAGATTGGCCGAGCAGGCGCGCAGCACTTCGGCGGCGGAGGGGTTGTCCAACAGGGCCATCAGCAAGTGCTCGACGGTGATGAACTCATGGCGCTGCTGGCGTGCTTCGACAAACGCCATGTGCAGGCTAACTTCAAGCTCTTGCGCAATCATGCGGCCTCCATAATGCACTGCAAAGGATGGCCGGCGCGCCTTGCGGCTGCCAGCACCAATTCGACCTTGGTCGCTGCAACGTCCTTGCTGAAGACGCCGCAGACCCCACGCCCATCGTGGTGGATTTTGAGCATGATCTGGGTGGCCGTATCCAGGTCATGCCGGAAATATTCCTGCAAAACCATGACCACGAATTCCATGGGCGTGAAATCGTCGTTGAGCAGCAGCACCTGGTACAGGCGCGGCGGCTCGGTTTTCTGGGTCAGGCGCTCAACGGTGGTCGTGCCGTCAGCGTCCTCCCGCCCTGGAGGCAGGCCGGGAGGCATCGGCGGTTGACTGGGGAAATCTGGCATGGGCTGATTCTATCGAGTGCCACCGAGAGCCGCTGGCACACAGGAATTCATCTTGCGCCTGTGGCCGAGATTACAAGACTGGAATTGGCTGCACTCAGACAGCTTTTTTGCGGCGCTGCCGCCATCTCCGGGTCTGCCCCATGAGGGCAGGCCCTGAATTGACAGCCAGCCACCCGCCCCCAAAAATCCGCCGCGGTGCATCAGACACCGGGACGGAGGCGTTATGACGATAGGAACGGTGAAGTGGTTCAACGATGCCAAGGGTTTTGGCTTTATTGAACCGGAAGCGGGCGGCGAAGATGTGTTCGCCCATTTTTCGGCCATCCAGATGGAGGGTTTTCGAACCCTGCAACAAGGCGGCAAGGTGAGCTATGAGCTGGTGCAAGGCCCCAAGGGTCAGCTGGCGCAGAACATCACCCCGCTGGACAACGGCGCGGCACAGCCCGCCATGGAGTTCAGCGAAGCGGCCTGAGTGCGGTCGAAAACAGACCGGCCACGAACTTGGCCGGCCTTCAAGCAAAAAGGCCCGCATTTGCGGGCCTTTTTTTCTTGGCGCAGGCGGGCTGGGCAGCCCGCTGCCAGATTTACATCTGGTCGATCATGACCTGACCGAAGCCAGAGCATGACACTTGAACCGCACCGTCCATCAGGCGCGCGAAGTCATAGGTGACCTTCTTGCTGGCGATAGCGGCCTCCAGCGAACGAATGATCACGTCGGCGGCTTCAGTCCAGCCCATATGGCGCAACATCATCTCGGCCGAGAGGATCTCGCTGCCCGGATTGACATAGTCCTTGCCGGCATACTTGGGCGCCGTGCCGTGGGTGGCCTCGAAACAGGCCACCGAATCCGACATATTGGCGCCGGGCGCGATGCCGATGCCGCCCACCTGAGCAGCCAAGGCGTCAGAGATGTAGTCGCCGTTGAGGTTCAGCGTGGCCACCACTGAATACTCAGCGGGGCGCAGCAGGATCTGCTGCAAGAAGGCGTCGGCGATCGAATCCTTGATGGTGATGGGCTTGCCGCTCTTCGGGCTGGTGAAACGGCACCAGGGGCCGCCGTCGATCAGCTCGGCGCCGAACTCCTTCTGCGCCAGCGCATAAGCCCAATCTCGGAAGCCGCCTTCGGTGTACTTCATGATGTTGCCCTTGTGCACGATGGTGACACTGGGCTTGTCGTTGTCGATCGCGTACTGGATGGCCTTGCGCACCAGACGCTCGGTACCTTCGCGTGACACGGGCTTGATGCCGATGCCTGAGGTGTTCGGGAAACGGATCTTGGTGACGCCCATCTCATCCTGCAAGAACTTGATCAGCTTCTTGGCCTTGTCGCTCTCGGCCTCGTACTCGATGCCTGCATAGATGTCTTCGGAGTTCTCGCGAAAGATCACCATATTGGTCTTTTCCGGCTCCTTCAGCGGCGAAGGCACGCCCTTGAAGTACTGCACCGGGCGCAGACAGACGTAGAGATCGAGCTCTTGGCGCAGGGCCACATTGAGCGAGCGGATGCCGCCGCCCACAGGCGTGGTCAAAGGCCCCTTGATCGACACCACGTACTCGCGCAAGACTTCCAGGGTTTCAGCCGGCAGCCAAACGTCGGGGCCATAGACGCGAGTCGCCTTCTCGCCGGCAAAGACCTCCATCCAGTGGATCTTCCTCTTGCCGCCATAGGCCTTGGCCACCGCCGCGTCCACCACCTTCAGCATGACCGGCGTGATGTCCAGACCGGTGCCATCCCCCTCGATATACGGAACCACGGGCTCGTCCGGCACATTGAGCGACATGTCGGCGTTGACCGTGATTTTGGAACCCTGCTCAGGGATCTGGATGTGCTGGTACATGGGGGAATGTCTCCGAATTGGACGAGATGCCGTCGCGCTGAAAGCAGCCAAAAATTCTAGCGGCAATCGCGCGCCGGACCGGGATGAAAGACAAAGCCGGCGTCAAGGCGCCGGCTTTGTCAGTGGACCCTCGAAGGATCAGGCCGTGATGGCCGCAAGCGCCGCATTGAGGGTCGCGCTCGGGCGCATCACCTCGGCCAGCTTGGCCATATCAGGCATGTAGTAGCCACCGATATCCGCCGGCTTGCCCTGCACTGCCGCCAGCTCGGCCACGATGGTGCCTTCTTGTTCGGTCAGCGCCTTGGCCAGCGGAGCGAACTTGGCTGCCAATTCGGCATCCTCGGTCTGCGCAACCAAGGCCTGGGCCCAGTACAAGGCCAGGTAGAACTGGCTGCCGCGGTTGTCCAGCTGGCCCGTCTTGGGGCTGGGGTTCTTGTTGTTGTCCAGCAGCTGGCCCGTGGCGGCGTCCAGCGTCTTGGCCAGCAGCTTGGCCTTGGCGTTGCCGTTCTTCAGACCCAGGTCCTCCAGGCTCACGGCCAGGGCCAGGAACTCGCCGAGCGAATCCCAGCGCAGATGGTTTTCTTCCACCAGCTGCTGCACATGCTTGGGCGCCGAGCCGCCGGCACCGGTTTCATACATGCCGCCGCCTGCCATCAAAGGCACGATGGACAACATCTTGGCCGAGGTGCCCAGCTCCATGATGGGGAACAAATCGGTCAGGTAGTCACGCAGGATGTTGCCTGTGGCGCTGATGGTGTCGAGGCCGCGGATCACACGCTCCAGGGTGTAACGCATGGCGCGCACCTGGCTCATGATCTGGATGTCCAGGCCCGAGGTGTTGTGCTCGTGCAGGTACATCTTGACCTTGGTGATCAGTTGCGCCTCATGCGGACGGTACTGGTCCAGCCAGAACACCACCGGCATGCCTGAGTTGCGCGCGCGATTGACGGCCAGCTTGACCCAGTCACGGATGGCGGCGTCCTTGCACTGGCACATGCGCCAGATGTCGCCCTGCTCCACGTTCTGGCTCATCAGCACTTCGCCGGTATCCAGGTCGGTGATGTTGGCGACGCCGTCTTCGGCGATCTCAAAGGTCTTGTCGTGCGAGCCGTACTCCTCGGCTTGCTGGGCCATCAGGCCGACATTGGGCACGGTGCCCATGGTCTTGGGGTCGAAGGCGCCATGCCATTTGCAGAAGTTGATGATCTCCTGGTAGATGCGGGCGAAAGTCGACTCCGGCATCACGGCCTTGACGTCCTTCAGGCGGCCGTCGGCACCCCACATCTTGCCGCCATTGCGGATCATGGCCGGCATCGAGGCGTCGACGATGATGTCGTTCGGCGAGTGGAAGTTGGTGATGCCCTTGGCCGAATCCACCATGGCCAGCTCGGGGCGGTGCTCATGGCAGGCATGCAGATCACGTTTGATCTCCTCCTGCTTGCTTTGCGGCAAGGAGGCGATCTTGCTGTAGAGGTCCACCATGCCGTTGTTGACATTGATGCCCAGCTCATCGAACAGCTTGCCGTGCTTCTCGAACGCTTCGCGATAAAAGATGCGCACGCAGTGGCCGAAAACGATGGGGTGCGAGACCTTCATCATCGTTGCCTTGACGTGCAGCGAGAACATCACGCCGGTCTTGTGCGCGTCTTCGATCTCGCGCTCGTAGAAGGCCAGCAGTTCCTTCTTGCTCATGAACATGCTGTCGACCACTTCGCGGTCCAGCAGCGCCACCTTGGGCTTCAAGACGATGGTCTTGCCGCTCTTGGTGATCAGCTCCATCTTGACATTGCGGGCGCGGTCCAGGGTCATGGACTTCTCGCCATGATAGAAGTCGCCGTTGTGCATGTGCGAGACATGCGAACGCGAGGCCTGGCTCCAGTCGGCCATGCTATGCGGGTTCTTGCGGGCGTATTCCTTGACCGCCTTGGGCGCGCGACGGTCCGAGTTGCCCTCGCGCAGCACCGGGTTCACGGCACTGCCGGTGCACTTGCCGTAGCGAGCGCGGATGTCCTTCTCTTCGTCGGTCTTGGGGCTTTCCGGGTAGTCCGGAATCGCATAACCCTTGCCCTGCAGTTCCTTGATGGCGGCCTTCAGCTGCGCCACCGAGGCGCTGATATTGGGCAGCTTGATGATGTTGGCTTCGGGCTTCAGGGTCAACTTGCCCAGCGCGGCCAGATGGTCAGGCACACGCTGTGCCTCGCTCAGGAACTCCGGGAACTGGCCCAGAATGCGGCCCGCCACGGAGATGTCGCTGGTCTCGACGTTCACGCCTGCCGGCGCCGTGAAGGCGCGCACGATGGGCAAGAAGGACGCGGTCGCCAACAGCGGCGCCTCGTCGGTCAAGGTGTAGATGATGGTGGGGTGCGAAGCGGTCATATGCTATCCAGATCGGCCCAGCAATCAGGCCCAAGGGTTGGAACGATTAGGGCGCCGATTCTAAGTCAGCGGCGCCCGCTGCGGACTCAAGTCTTATATAAGTCTTGGCATTTCGGCGCTTGCTTCAGGCCAGCCGGTTCAGACCGGCACACTGCATGCCGCAGCAATCTGCGCCCAGAGCCCATGGCCCAGGGCCCAGCCCGACGCGGCCGCCAGACCGAAGCCGCCCAGACGCACCGAAAGCCGCAAGCCGTCCACACCGAATGGCGTGCGGCCCATCCGGCTCAACAGCCACGGCCCCACGGCCAGGCCCGCACCCGAGGTCAGCGCGAAACTGGCCATGACCGCCCCGCCCTGTGCCGGCCCAGAGGCCAGCGCCGCCAACAAGAGCGCCGATTGCAGCAGACCACATGGCCAGGCCACCCAGGCCAGGCCGGCCAAGCCTGCCCGCGCCGGCGCCGCCAAAGCCTGGCCACCGCGACGCAGGCCGGCGACAGGGATTTCGACCTGGCGCCCCACATCCTGCCCCACCCGCTCCAACCAGGCCGGCTGGCGGCCACGCCACAGCAGGGACAGGCCCAAGAGAAGAGCCGCCACATGGACCAGCACCCAGAGCGGCCGCAACAAGGCCGTGGCTTGCCCCATCTGGTCCAGCAACTGCATGCTGGCCGCGGCCACGGCACCCGCGATCACATAGCCCAGCAAACGGCCGAGTTGAAACGACAAGGGCGAACGGCCGCCGGCCGCAGCGCAGGTCGCGCCACACATGGCCAAGCAATGCGGCGTGCCCGCCAGGCCCATCAAAGCGGCAGATGCGGCCAGGCTGGCGTCAAGCATGGGGGTCAGATGATGCGGGAGAAGCGCTCACGGCTGCGGTCGGCTTGCAGGTATCGGTCAAACACCATAGCAACAGCGCGCACGAAATACCAGCCCATGGCGGTCACTTGAATGGCCCCGGGCTCCAGCGTCACCAGACCCTGCTCGGCCAGGCCGCGCATGCGTTCCAGCTCAGGCCGGAAGTAGCTCTCGAAATCGACGAGATGCGCCAGCTCGATCGACTCAAACTCCAGCCGCCCTTGGCACATCAGCGCCATGATCACCGCCCGGCGAACGATGTCGTCGCGCGTCAATGCCAGGCCGCGTTGAATCGGCAACTGCCCTTGGCGCAGTGAGTCGTAGTACTCGTCCAGGGTCTTGGCGTTTTGGCTGTAGCTGGCGCCGACCCGGCCGATGGCAGACACGCCGAGGGCAATCAAATCGCAATCAGGCTGGGTGCTGTAGCCCTGGAAATTGCGATGCAGCCGCCCCTGGCGCTTGGCCACAGCCAAGGAATCTGTGGCCAGTGCAAAGTGGTCCATGCCGATATAGCTGTAGCCATGCTGCTCGAAGCCGCTGATGGCCGCGGCCAGCATGGTCACCTTGTCGCCCGCCACCGGCAGCTCGGCCTCGTTGATGCGCCGCTGCGGCTTGAAACGCTGCGGCAGGTGGGCGTAGCCGTACAGGGCAATGCGGTCCGGCTTGAGCGCACCGACTTGGGCGATGGTGCGCGCAAAGGACTCGGGCGTCTGCAGCGGCAGGCCGTAGATCAGATCCACATTGGTGGATTCGAAACCCAGCGTGCGCGCAGCCGTCATCAGCGCCTCCACACTTTCGTAGCTCTGCTGACGATGCACCGCCTTCTGAACCTCGGGGTCAAAATCCTGCACACCAAAGCTCAGGCGGTTGAAGCCGAGCTGACGCAAATGAGCCAGACGCTCGTTCGTCACGGTGCGCGGATCGACCTCGATGGACACCTCGGCACCGGGCGCCAAACGGAATCGCTCCAACAAGTCCGCCATCAGCTGGCTCAGCTCGGCATCGCTGAGAAAGGTTGGTGAACCGCCGCCCAGGTGCAGCTGCGAGACCGCGGCGCCGCGACCGAGATGCTCCAGGGTCAGGTCCATTTCCGTGACCAGAGCCTGCAGATATTCGGTGGCACGGTCATGGTGCTTGGTGATCACCTTGTTGCAAGCGCAGTAATAACAGACCGATTCGCAGAACGGAATGTGGATGTACAGCGACAGCGGCGTGTTGCCTCCAATTTGGGAGCCGCCCGATCGCTGCGCCAGGGCCTGCTGGTATTGCTCCAGCGTGAAAGCCTCAACAAAGCGGTCGGCCGTCGGATACGAGGTGTAGCGCGGGCCGGAAACATCGAAGCGGCGCAGCAACTCCTCACTGATGCAGGCAGCGGCGGGGAGGCTTGTCTCGGGGGCCGGGCGCGCGCGGCCTTGAATGTTCTGTACCATGTCCAGCACTTTGCCAAGGCTTTGGCCGCGCGACTTGACAAGGATCAAGCTCCGCGCGCTTTGACGGAACAACAATGCCTCAAGTTTTGAGGTGCATCATGCTCATGTCCGTCAAGAATCTGGAAGTCCCACAAGCGCAAGCCGGCTCAAGCGAGCGGGCTGAACCCCTGAAGAAGCACACGATGAACGTCACCGTCCCGATCAAGATCGAGCCCCTGAAAGTCGCCTGCTCCAGCTGCAATTTGCGCGAGCTGTGCCTGCCGGTCGGCTTGTCCTCCGGTGACCTGGACCAGCTCGACCAATTGGTCGCGACTCGCCGCACCGTGGCGCGCGGCGACACCTTGTTCCGCAGCGGCGACGAGTTCCAGTCGCTTTACGCCGTGCGCACCGGTTTCTTCAAAACCTGCGTGTCCTCAGAAGACGGGCGCGACCAGGTCACCGGCTTCCAGATGGCCGGTGAGTTGTTGGGCCTGGACGGCATCAGCACCGACCGCCACAGCTGCGACGCCGTCGCGCTGGAAGACTCGCAAGTCTGCGTGATCCCCTTCGAACAGCTTGAAGAGCTGTCCCGTGAGTTCACCGACCTGCAGCGCCAGTTCCACAAGATCATGAGCCGCGAGATCGTGCGCGACCACGGCGTGATGCTGCTGTTGGGCAGCATGCGTGCGGAAGAGCGCCTGGCTGCCTTCCTGCTCAACCTGACCCAACGCCTGCAGGCGCGCGGATTCTCCGCCGCCGCCCTGGTGCTGCGCATGACGCGCGAGGAAATTGGCAGCTATCTCGGCCTGAAGCTGGAAACCGTCAGCCGCACTTTCTCCAAATTCCAGGAAGAAGGCCTGCTCGAAGTGAAGCAGCGCCATCTGCGCATCCTCGACCAAGCAGGCCTACAAAAGCTGGTCAACAACAGCACCTGCTGAGACGAACTACCTCCAAGAAAAAGGCCTTCGGAATTCCGAAGGCCTTTTTTCATGCGCGCCATGGCGACTGGGTCTGGCGCGGCGCTCAGCGCGGCCAACCGCGTGGATGGGCGTCTTCGGGCAGATCCGGCAAGGTCGCCAACATCACACTGACGCTGGCCGATAGGCTGATCACCAGCCAGAAGATCATGAAGCTGACGGTGTAGACCGCCTGGCGCGACCAGTCCAGCCGCTCAGCGCCGAACCAAGTCAGATCACTGGGATCGATGACGGCAAACACCAGCACCTCCATCACCCCGGCCATGAAAAACGATGGCCAGGCCACGGCCATGGCCCAGCGGCTGCTGAGCTTGGGGACGGCCGACGCGGAGCGATCAGCGCTGTCCATTTCACTGCCCGCCGGTGGCAGCGTGGTTGCGTGCTTCACGGGCCGGCAGCAAGGCCTTGGCGCCGCTGGCTTTGTTGGCCACCACCTTCTCTTCCAGCACCGGGTCGGGATGGCTGATGGCCAGGCTCAGGGTCACAAAGCTGGCGACGATCACCAGCGCGGGCCCGCCAACGACCAGCCACATCATGGGGGTACGCCACCAGCCGGCCGGCTTGTCCAGCGGGGCTTGGGCATCGAGATTCAGGTTCTGGCTCATGGGTATGTCTCCTGACTGTGCGTGTGCGAGCCGGCGCTCAGCGCGGCACGATAAAGGTTGATTTCTCGTGCACCACGGTGGCGCCGGATTGGCCGCCATCCTGGCTGCGCAACTGGAACTCGATGCCATGCGAGCCCTTGTGGTCTTGGGCCGCACGTGCCGCCGTCTCGGGCGGCACGCGCACCGACAGGGTCAGCCAGCGCGCCTCGGCCGGTGCGACGCTCAACTCGACCGCCTTCTCGAGCTGGATACCCTCCAGGCCGCTGACGGTGACACGGTAGCGATGGGTCTGCTCGGTCGCGTTCATGACCTGCAGACGGTAGAGGTTCTCGACATAACCGTCTTCCACCACGCGTGCTAGCACACCGCGGTCACGCACCACATCGAGCTTGACGGGGCTGCGCAAGAACAGCAGGCTGGCCAGCAAGGCCGTGCACAGCACGAACAAGACCACGGTGTAGATGATCACGCGCGGGCGGAACATGCGGCGCAGCTTTTGCGCCGGGCTCAGGTGCTGCTGGAGACCGTTTTGCGTGTCGTAACGGATCAGGCCACGCGGGTAGTTCATCTTGTCCATGACGCCGTCGCAAACGTCGATGCAGGCGGCACAGCCGATGCACTCGTACTGCAAGCCCTGGCGGATGTCGATGCCCGTCGGACAGACCTGCACGCACAGGGTGCAATCGATGCAGGAACCCAAGCCGGCAGCCTTGACCTCATCCACGCTGGCTTTCTTGCTGCGCGAACCGCGCGGCTCGCCGCGCTCGGCGTCGTAGCTGATGATCAGCGTGTCCTTGTCGAACATGGCGCTCTGGAAGCGCGCATAGGGACACATGTACTTGCAGACCTGCTCGCGCATGAAGCCGGCGAAGCCGTAGGTGGCAAATGCGTAGAACAGCACCCAGAACCACTCCCAGGGACCGAAGCTGAGCGTGAAAGCCTCGGCCCAGAGCGATTTGATGGGCGTGAAATAGCCGACGAAAGTGAAGCCGGTCCACAAAGCGACGGTGATCCACACCGCCTGCTTGCCGCCCTTGCGCCAGAGCTTGTTCAAGCCCCAGGGCGAAGCGTCGAGCTTCATGCGCGCCTGACGGTCACCCTCGAACTGGCGTTCGATCCAGAGAAAGATCTCGGTGTAGACCGTCTGCGGGCAGGCATAGCCGCACCACAAGCGCCCAGCCACGGCCGTGAACAGGAACAAGGCATAGGCCGAGATCAAGAGCAGGCCGGTCAAGTAGATGAAATCCTGCGGGTACAGGACCAAGCCAAAAATGTAAAAGCGCCGGCTGGCGAGCTCGAAGAGCACGGCCTGCCGGTCGTTCCAGAGCAGCCAGGGCAGACCATAGAACAAGATCTGCGTGAACCAGACCAAGCCCCAACGCCAGCTGGCGAAGAGGCCGGACACGGCGCGTGGGTAGATCTTCTTCTGCGCTGCGTAGAGCGAGATGATTTCAACCACCGCATCCTCGCCCGCCGCCTGGGCGGCCGACGCGGAGGGAGAAATGGCCGGTCCGACACGCGGCGCCGGCGGGACTGCCCGGGCTTCAGTCATGGTCAGGGGGCGGCGACTGCCGTCTTGCTGGACAGGCTCCAGACATAGGCGCCCAGAACCTGGATCTGCTCAGGGCTCAGACGTGTGGATTGGGCCGGCATCATATTGTTCTTGCCATTGTTGATCATGGCCATCACCGCATCCTCACCCCAGCCGTGCAACCAGATCTTGTCGGTCAGATTGGGCGCGCCCAGAGCCTGGTTGCCCTTGCCGTCGGCACCGTGACAGGCGGCACAGGCCATGAACTTCTCCTTGCCCTTCTGCGCGGCGATCGAGTTATGGGCGCTGCCCGACAGGCTCAGCACATAGTTGGCCAGATTGCGCACATCTTCGGCAGTACCGACGGCGGCAGCCATGGGCGGCATGACGCCGTTGCGGCCATTGGTGATGGTCTGCACGATGACTTCATGTGAACCGCCGTAGAGCCAGTCGCTGTCGGTCAGGTTGGGGAAGCCCTTGCTGCCCTTGGCGTCCGAGCCGTGGCAACTGGCGCAGTTGTTGGCGAACAGACGCTCACCGATGGCCATGGCCTCACTGTTCTGAGCCAGCTGCTCAACCGGCTTGCCGGTGAACTTGGCGTAGAGCGCGCTCATGGCCTTGTGTGCGTCATCCTGCTCCTTCTGGTACTGCCCGGCGCTGGACCAACCCAGCGAACCCTTCATGCTGCCAAGACCCGGGTAGGCGGCCAGGTAGATACCGGCGAACACCACGGTCAGCACGAACAGGATGGCCCACCAGCGCGGCAGCGGGTTGTTCATCTCGCGCAGGTCTTCGTCCCAGACATGGCCGGTGCTGTTGTCGCTGGCCATGACACGGTGGCGAGCGGCGATCAGCAGCAAAATGATGCAGAACACTAGGCCAGCGATCGTCGTGCCGGCCACGAACATGGACCAACCATCAGAGAAAAAATCACTCATTGAGGCCTCCCATCGGCTTCGTCTTGCAAGGCCATGCCGGCCAGATCATCAAAGTGCGCCTTGTTGCGGCTGGAATAGGCCCAGACCACGATCACCAGGAACACCAGCAGTGACAGCAGGGTCACCGCCGTTCTCAAGCTATTGATATCCATTGCGGATCTCCTTCTTGCCTATTACTTCAGCGAAGTGCCGAGCACTTGCAGATAAGCAATCACAGCTTCCATTTCGGTCTTGCCCTTGACCTCGTCGGCCGCAGCGCTGATTTCAGCGTCGGTGTAGGGCACGCCCACGGTGCGCAGGGCCTTCATCTTGGGCGCCATATCGGCCGGGTTCAGAGCAGCCGTGGCCAACCAGGGGTAGGCGGGCATATTGGACTCGGGCACCAGATCACGCGGATTGATCAGGTGAATGCGGTGCCATTCGTCGCTGTACTTGCCGCCGACGCGATGCAGATCAGGACCAGTGCGCTTGCTACCCCACTGGAAGGGGTGGTCGTAGACGAATTCACCGGCGGTCGAGTAGTGGCCGTAGCGCAGCGTCTCCGAACGGAAGGGGCGGATCATCTGCGAGTGGCAGTTGTAGCAACCCTCGCGGATGTAGACGTCCCGGCCGGCCAGCTGCAGCGGTGTGTAGGGCTTGAGGCCCGGGGTAGCTTCGGTGGTCGAGCGCTGGAAGAACAGCGGCACGATTTCCACCGCGCCACCGGCGATCACCGTCAGCAGCACCAGCACGATCATCAAGAAATTGCTGGTCTCGATGCGTTGGTGGCCACTGGACTTGTGTTCTGTGGATGCCATTTTGTATTTCTCCTAGGTTCTCGCGTTCAGCGCTTCAGGCGGCCACCAAGGTGGGGATCGGTGCCTTGACGGCACGGCCCACTTGCACCGTCTTCACCACGTTCCAGGCCATCACCAACATGCCGCCCAGGTAGAGCAAGCCACCCAGCAAACGGATCACATAGAAGGGATAGGTGGCCTTGACGCTTTCGACAAAGGTGTAGACCAGGCTGCCGTCCGGGTTGACTGCACGCCACATCAGGCCTTGCATCACACCGGCAATCCACATCGCGGCGATGTAGAGCACGATGCCCAGGGTGGCGATCCAGAAGTGCAGCTCAATGGCCTTCTTCGAGTACATCTCGGTGCGGCCGAACATGCGCGGGATCAGGTGGTAGAGCGAACCCATGGAGATCAGGCCCACCCAGCCCAAGGCGCCGGAGTGCACGTGGCCCACAGTCCAGTCGGTGTAGTGGCTCAGGGCATTCACCGTCTTGATGGACATCATCGGACCTTCGAAGGTCGACATGCCGTAGAAGGACAGGGACACGATCAGGAACTTCAGGATCGGGTCGTCACGCAGCTTGTGCCAGGCACCGCTCAGGGTCATGATGCCGTTGATCATGCCGCCCCAGCTGGGAGCCAGCAGCACCAGAGAGAACACCATGCCCACCGATTGCGCCCAGTCCGGCAGCGCGGTGTAGTGCAGATGATGCGGGCCCGCCCACATATAGGTGAAGATCAGCGCCCAGAAGTGGACGATGGACAGGCGGTAGCTGTAGACCGGGCGGCCGGCTTGCTTGGGGATGTAGTAGTACATCATGCCCAGGAAACCTGCAGTCAGGAAGAAGCCCACGGCATTGTGGCCGTACCACCATTGCACCATGGCGTCCTGCACGCCGGCATAGGCCGAGTAGCTCTTGAACAGCGAGACCGGGATGGCGGCACTGTTGACCAGATGCAGCAGGGCCACGGCGATGATGAAGGCGCCGAAGAACCAGTTGGCCACATAGATGTGCTTGACCTTGCGGGTACCGACGGTGCCGAAGAACACCACCGCATACGAGACCCAAACCAGGGTGATCAAGATGTCGATCGGCCACTCCAGCTCGGCATACTCCTTGCCGCTGGTGAGACCCAGGGGCAATGTGATCGCAGCCGAGAGGATGACCAGCTGCCAACCCCAGAAGGTGAACCAGGCCAGACCGGGCGCGAACAGGCGCGTCTGACCGGTGCGCTGAACCACGTGGTAAGCGGTGGCGAACAGCGTGCACCCGCCGAAGGCGAAGATCACCGCATTGGTGTGCAGCGGTCGCAGGCGGCCATAGCTCAGCCATGGAATGCCCAGATTGAGTTCCGGCCAAGTCAGCTGGGCAGCAATGATCACCCCCACCAACATGCCCACAACACCCCATAGGACGGCGGCGAGTGCAAAGGCACGCACCACACCATCCTCATATACGCCTCCGGAAGCGATGTCCGGCGCAGCAGTCTTTGCCATTGTTTTGGCTCCTTGCAGCTTTTAGTTTGACGAGGGCGATTCTTTGCCAGCGCCCGGCGACGGAGATTGACCTTCATCAACCCCCGCAACTTCTTCAAGAATACGAACGCCTTCGCGCTCCAGATCATCGAGCTGGCCGTTGTTAATTGCCCACCCGAACACACCGACGATCACCAGCACCAGCAGCACCGACACCGGGATCAAGAGATACAGAACTTCCATGCTCAGCGTCCGCTCAGATTGCGCGCCAGACGCTGCGCGTTCAAGACCACCCAGACCGAGCTGCCGGCCATACCCAGGCCCGCGGCCCAAGGTGGCAGATAGCCGGCCAAGGCCAGAGGAATGCAGGCCGCGTTGTAGGCAGCGGCCCAGGCCAGGTTCTGCCGGATGATGCGGCGCGTGCGCAAGGCCAGGCGCCGCAGCAGCACCAGGTCCATCAAGCGGCCCGACAGCAGCAAGGCATCGGCGCTGGCACGTGCCAACATGGCACCCTGCCCCATCACCACACTGGCATCGGCCCGCGCCAGCACGGGCGCATCGTTGATGCCGTCCCCCACCATCAGCACGCAATGCCCAGCCTCCTGCAGAACTTGCACTTCAGCGAGCTTGCGCTCGGGGCTGGCGCCGCCGACGGCGCGCTGCAGGCCGGCCTGGCGAGCCAGCGCCTCGGCGCGCTCGGGCGCGTCGCCGGACAGCAGGCAGGTGCTCAAGCCCAGGGCATGGAGCTGCTGCACCGCCTCGCAGGCATCGGCACGCAAGACTTCCCCGAACTGCATCAGCAAGACCTGACCCTCGGGCTGGCCAAAAGCCAGCTGAGCCTCGGCACGCAAGCGCTCGGGCAAGGCCGCGAGCGCCTCCGCGGAAGCCACCCAGGCCGGCGCGCCCAGGCGCCAGACGCGACCTTGGGCGTCCAGCGCCTGCAAGCCACGACCGGGTGATTCCTGCACCTGCTGCCAGGCTGGCTCGCTCCCCGGAATTTCATCCGCTGCGGCCGCCTGTCCGGCCCCACTTTGCACCAAGGCGCGCGAAAAGGGATGCTGCGACTGCCGCGCCAGACTGCGCGCCGCCGCCAGCAAGGCGGCCTCGGCCGCCGGTTCGCTGGCCGCCTGCGCCAGCAAGGCCATGCGGTCCTCGGTCAGCGTGCCGGTCTTGTCCAGCACCACCGTGTCGACCTTGCACAAGGTTTCCAGCAGATCCATGTTCACCAGCAGCAGGCCACGCCGGGCCAGGGCCCCGGTGGCCGCCAGACGCGCAGCCGGCGCGGCCAAGGACAAGGCACAGGGGCAGGTGACGATCAGCACCGAGACAGCCACCCAGACCGCACGGCCGGGCTCGATGACACTCCAAGCCATGGCCGCGGCGCCCGCGAGCAGAAGCACCGCCCACAGGAAATAGCCCGCAACCCGGTCGGCCAACTCGATGGAAGCGGGGCGCTGACTCATGGCCTCACGCATCAGGCGTTGAATCGCCTCATGCCGCGTGTCCGCGCCCACCCGGCTGATGCGCACCAGCAAAGGTGCCTGCAGATTCAGACTGGCAGCGACCACCTCATCACCCGCGGCCTTCGCCACGGGCAGGGACTCGCCACTCAGCAAGGCCTCGTTGGCAGCGCTGCTGCCGCTCTCAACCCGACCGTCCGCCGGAAAGGACTGGCCGGCAAAGACCCGCACCAAGTCACCGACGCGCAGACGCATGGGTGCGACGCGGCTGACCGAACCATCGGCCTCGATGCGCTCAACGGCATCGGGCAAGGCCGAGTTGGCCGCCTCCAGGCTCGCGGCCGCCCGGTGCCGCGCCCGCAGCTCCAGCCAGCGCCCGGCCAGCAAGAAGCTGACGAACATGGTCAGCGAGTCGAAGTAAACCTCATGGCCAAACACGCCGCCGGGCTCGAACACGGCTCCGCTGCTGGCCACAAAGGTGACGGCCAAACCCAGCGCCACCGGCACGTCCATACCCAAGCGGCGGGCGCGCAGCTGAAGCCAAGCGCCGCGAAAGAATGGCCCGGCCGAGAACAGCAGCACCGGCAGACTGAGCACCCAGCTGGCCCACTGAAGAAGACGGGCCAGATCGGGGCTCAGATCGCCGGGCTCGGCGAAATAGGCCGGCGCGGCCATCATCATGACCTGCATCATCAGAAAAGCCGCCACAAACAAGCGCCAGACCGCCTGACGCTGCTCGCGCTCACGCAAGGCTCGGGCTGGGGCGGCCACATCGGGGGCAGCGCCATAGCCGCTGCGCTCGATGCTGGCCAGCAAGTCCGCCAAGCGCGTCTGCTCAGGGCGCCAACGCAGCGTCAGGCGGGCGCTCGCGGCATTGACCGTGGCACCGACAACACCAGGCTGAACTTGCAAAGCACGCTCGATGATGCCGGCGCAGGCGGCACAGTGCAGGCCGGACAGCTGGAACTGCGATTCAGCCAGAGCCGGCGTGGCCTCGGCTGGCACCGCGGGCAACCAACGCGTGAAGGGCGCCAGCAAATCAGGGTCATCCAGCGCCTGCACTGCGGCGCTGATCGTGGGGAGGGAGGCGATGGCGGGAGTCATAGGGCGGCGGAATGAACGTAATCTAGGTCACGCCCGCCCCCATCGTCATGACATTTATCAAGCCCATGTCGCTTGCGTGCCGCACAGACGCCACGAAAAAGCCGGCACAAGGCCGGCTTTCAAGGGGTGGCGGTCAAGCCGCCAGACTTCATCTCAGGAGCTCAAGCGAAATTGGCCTGAGCGAAGTCCCAGTTGACCAAGCTGTTCAGGAAGGTCTCGACGAACTTGGGGCGCAGATTGCGGTAGTCGATGTAGTAGGCGTGCTCCCACACGTCGATGGTCAACAGAGCGGTGTCAGCGGTGGTCAGCGGCGTGCCGGCAGCGCCGGTGTTGACGATGTCCAGCGAACCGTCGGCCTTCTTCACCAGCCAGGTCCAGCCGGAACCGAAGTTGCCCACGGCGCTCTTGGTGAAGGCTTCCTTGAAGGCATCCAGGCTGCCCCACTTGGCGTTGATGGCCTCGGCCAGCGCGCCGGTCGGTGCGCCGCCGCCATTGGGCTTCATGCAGTTCCAGAAGAAGGTGTGGTTCCAGATCTGGGCGGCGTTGTTGTAGATCGGGCCGCTGGACTTCTTGACGATCTCTTCCAGGCTCAGGGCTTCGAACTCGGTGCCCTTTTGCAGATTGTTCAGGTTGACCACATAAGCGTTGTGGTGCTTGCCATGGTGGAACTCCAGCGTCTCGGCGCTGTAGTGAGGGGCCAGGGCGTCCTTGGCATAGGGCAGTGCGGGCAACAGATGTTCCATATCAACTCCTCAGGGCAGTATTGAGAAAAGAAAAAGGCGGGGGTGAAACGACTTTGCGGGCGATTGTAGGCAGGCTGGCTGCCTTTGACGGTGCGCTGGCGATAACCCTTCAAACCACGGGTTTCGCCACACCCTCACATGCCACTCGCGGCTGCCTTCGGTTTGAGCTCCAGAACCTGCATCTGCGCCTCTCCGTCGGCCAGCACGGCATGGACCTGTTGACCTGGCTGCAGTTGCTGCACGGAGATCAGCGCCCTGCCCTGGCCATCGTCCAGCCAGGCATAGCCGCGCGCCAGCACCTGCTGCGGGTCCAGCGCCAAGAGCCGGGCCTGCAAGGCATCCAGCCGCAGCTCTTGAGCTCGTAGCAGCTGCGGTGCAGCGCGGCGATGGCGCTGGGTCATGTGTTCCAGGCGCTGGGCTTCTGCCCCTTGCACCCGAGGCAAGGCCTGACCCCAGCGCTGGGCCAGCAGTGCCAGGCGGCGGCGCTGGCGCGTCAGCACCTCGGTCGGCCGGGCCAGGCGCAGGGCCGCGCGGTCCAGGCGCTGGGCCAATCCGTCCAAGCGCTGCTCCAGGCGCCGGCTCAGGGCGTCCGAGATGGCGGCCAGGCGTTCCAGATGCGCTTCACGTGAGGGCGCGGCCAGCTCGGCCGCTGCGGTCGGCGTCGGCGCCCGCAAATCAGCCGCCAGGTCGGCCAGGGTGACATCGGTCTCGTGGCCGACACCGCAGATCAGCGGCAAGGCACTCAAGGCCACGGCCTGGACCACCCGTTCGTCATTGAAGGCCCACAAGTCTTCCAGCGAGCCGCCGCCGCGCACCAACAACAAGGCGTCCACCTCGTGCCGCTCATTGGCCAGCTCCAGCGCCCGCACGATCTGCGGCGGCGCCTGCTCGCCCTGTACCAAGCAGGGGTAGATCACCACTTCCACATGAGGCGCGCGGCGGGCCAGCGCCGTCAGCACATCATGCAGGGCCGCACCCGCACGCGAGGTGACCACGCCCAAGCGGCGCGGAAAGGCCGGCAGCGGCCGCTTGCGGTCGGCATCGAAATAGCCCTGCGCCTCCAGCCGCGCTTTCAAGCGCAAGAACTGTTCGTAAAGGGCACCCGCGCCGGCCCGGCGCATGCTTTCGACGATGAACTGCAACTCGCCGCGCGGCTCGTACAGGGTGACCTTGCCGCGCAACTCGACCAGCATGCCCTCCGCCGGCGAGAAGTCCAGCAGGCCAGCAGCACGCCGAAACATGGCACAGCGCAGCAAGGCACCCGAACCGCCCGAGTCCTTGAGGCTGAAATAGCAATGGCCGCTGCCAGCACGAGTGAAGCCCGAAACCTCACCGCCCACAACACAGACGGAGAAGCGTGCCGCGAGGCTGTCGCTGACCGCGGTCAGCAAGGCCTGCACGCCCCAGACCACGCGCGGCGGCGGCGTCACAGACCGCTCAAACATCAGCGTCCACCCGCGAGAACTCCACAGCCACGGCCATCATGGGCCGGCCGGCTGAAGCGCGCGTCACGGTGCCGTCACAGGCACACAAAGGCTTGTTTTTCAAGTGTTTTTTCTGCTCAAAAAAGAGGCAATTTATCTAAGACCCTGATTTTTCGGGCCTTGGCGCCCTGAAAAATCAGCTTGCCCACAAAGTTATCCACAGATGAAGTGGATGGTTCCAAGATCCGGACTTCGCCCCAAAACGGTGTCCGCGGTCCGCCTCGCCGACTCGGGTAGAGACTCTCTCGAATGGCACGCGCTTCGGGCCATAATCGCCCGCAATCGCGAGCCACCCAATCGGGCCGGAGCACGCGGCAGGTTTTCCAGCAATCGCAGCATTCAACGACAGGGGTTGTCTTTGTTTTCGATCATACAAGCCGCCGGCTGGCCGATTTGGCCCCTGCTGATCTGTTCCGTTATTGCCCTGGCCCTGGTCATCGAGCGCTTTTCCAGCCTGCGCCGCAGCCGCATCGTGCCGCCGCGCTTGCTGGATGAGGTGCTGGGCATCAGCAGCCAGACCTTGCCCACGCCCGAGATGGTCAACCGCCTGGCCGAGCATTCCCTGCTCGGTGAGTTGCTGGCGTCCGGCCTGCGCGCCGTGACGCTGGAGCCGCAGATGCAAGAGGCCAAGCTCCGCCAGGTCTTCGAGCTGGCGGGCCGCCGAGCCATCCACCAGTTGGAGCGCTACCTCAACACCCTGGGCACCATTGCCACTGCAGCCCCCTTGCTGGGCCTGCTGGGCACGGTGGTCGGCATGATCGAGATCTTCGGCAGCCAGGCGCCCGGCGGCGGCAACCCGGCGCAAATGGCGCACGGCATCTCGATCGCGCTCTACAACACCGCGTTCGGCCTGATGGTGGCGATTCCTTCGCTGATGTTCTACCGCTACTTCCGTGGCCGCGTGGAAGAGTATGTGCTGGAGTTGGAGCAAAGCGGCGAACGCCTCTTGAGCCAGCTGCAACGCTACACGGCCTGAGTCCGCGCCGGAGTTGCCACGATGAAATTCAGACAGCGCCGCAGCGAAGAGCCAGAGATCAATCTGATCCCCTTCATCGACGTCCTTTTGGTGGTCCTGATCTTTCTGATGCTGTCCACCACCTACTCGAAGTTCACCGAGCTGCAGATTGCGCTGCCGGTAGCCAACGCCGAGCAGTTGAAGGAGAGGCCGCAGGAAATCATCATCGCCGTCTCGGCCGATGGCCGCTATGTAATCAACGGTCAAGCCGTGGAAGGCCGCACCGTTGACCTGCTGACCGCCGCGCTGACCCAGGCCAGCCAAGGCCGCGCCGAGACCATGGTGATCGTCTCGGCCGACGCTTCAGCCGCTCACCAGTCGGTGATCAATGTCATGGATGCGGCACGCCGCGCTGGACTGTCCCGCCTGACCTTCGCCGCCCAGACCAACGGCCAGTGATGGCCGGGCCGCACGACCCAGCCGCCGCGACCCTGGCCCGGCGCCTCGAACGCGAGTGGCTCAGCGGCGGCGCGCTGTCCACCTGCCTGCTGCCGCTCTCGGGCCTGTACCGACTGCTCTGGGCCGTGCGCAGCCTGCTGTACCGCTGGGGCCTGAAGCGCGCGGAAGCGCTGCCGGTGCCGGTGATCGTGGTCGGCAACTGGATCGTCGGCGGCGCCGGTAAAACCCCCACCACCCTGGCCCTTCTGCAACTGCTGCAAAGCTGGGGCATCAAGGCCGGCGTGATCTCGCGCGGCTATGGCCGCGACAGCGACGAGGTCGCCTTGGTGCGGCGCGACAGCCCGGCGCGCGCCGTCGGCGATGAGCCGCTGCTGATCCATTTGCGCAGCGACGTACCCGTGGCCGTGGGCCGCGACCGGGTGGCCGCCGCGCGCGCGCTGCTGCAAGCCCACCCGCAGTTGCAAATCTTGATCAGCGACGATGGCCTGCAGCATGGCCGCCTGCCGCGCGCCTTGTCGATCCTGGTGTTCGACAGCCGCGGCATCGGCAATGGCCATGTGCTGCCCGCTGGCCCGCTGCGCCAACCCTTTCAAGCCCGGCTGCCGGCCGACCATCTGGTGCTCTACAACGCCGCGCAAGCCAGCACCGCCCTGCCCGGGCATCTGGCAAAGCGCACGCTCAGCGGCGCGGTGTCGCTGCAGGACTGGTGGGATGGCCAGCCAGCGAGTCTATCCAGCGTGCAAAGCTTGCGCGGCCGCCCTCTGGTCGCGGCAGCCGGCATGGCCCAGCCGGCGCGTTTTTTTGACATGCTGGAAGCCTGCGGCCTTGAGATCACAGAGCGCCACGCCCTGCCCGACCATTTCGACTTCGCCACCCGCCCCTGGCGCGCGGACGCAGCCGATGTGCTGGTGACGGAGAAAGATGCCGTCAAGCTGCGCCCGACGCCCGGCAGCAAGCCCGGCGGGCCGCGAATCTGGGTGGTGACGCTAGACTTCCGGCCCGAACACGCTTTTGAGCAGGCTTTGCTTGAGCGCCTGGCGGCCATGGGCTGCCCGGCCCGTGAGCCTGCTCACCGAACCTAGATGGGGATGACGATGGATAACCGTTTGCTGGAAATATTGGTCTGCCCCTTGTGCAAAGGCCCCCTGGAACATCTGCGCAGCCCCGAGGGCGGTCGCGAGCTGATCTGCCATGCTGACCGCCTCGCCTTTCCCGTGCGCGACGGCATTCCCGTGATGCTGGAGAACGAGGCCCGCGCCTACGACCCGGAGGCAGAAGGCAACAAGCCCGCTGCGCCATGAGCTTCACTGTCATCGTGCCGGCACGTCTGGCTTCCACCCGCCTGCCCAACAAGCCCTTGGCCGAGATCGAAGGCCTGCCCATGATCGTGCGCGTGGCGCAGAGGGCGGCAGAGTCCAAGGCCGCGCGTGTGGTCGTGGCCAGCGATGCAGCCACTGTGGTGCAAGCCTGTGCCGCGCATGGCATCGAAGCGGTGTTGACGAGCGCCGACCATGTCTCGGGCAGCGACCGCCTGGCCGAAGCCTGCGAGCTGCTGGGCTTGGACGGCCAGGATCTGGTCGTCAATGTGCAAGGCGACGAGCCCCTGATCGAGCCGGCCATGATCGACGCCTGCGCGGAACTGCTGCGCCAGCGCCCGGAATGCGTGATGAGCACGGTCGCCCACGCGCTGGACGACAGCCCGGAAGGCCGAGCTGAGTTCGCCAACCCCAATGTCGTCAAGGTCGTGACCGACAAGAACGGCCTGGCGCTTTACTTCTCCCGCGCTCACATTCCCTTCTGGCGCGACGGCCAAGCGCAAAACCCAGGCCAGCCACAGCCGGGCACGGCCTTGCGCCATGTCGGCCTCTACGGCTACCTGGCCGGCTTCCTGCGCAGCTTCCCGCGGCTGCAAGTCAGCCCACTGGAGCAGATCGAATCGCTGGAACAGCTCCGTGTGCTCTGGCATGGTGAGCGCATCGCGGTGCACGTGAGTGAACAGCGGCCAGGCCCGGGCGTGGACACCCCCGAGGACCTCGCGCGCGTGCGCGCCGTGTTCCGCGCGCGGGCCTCGGGTGGGCCTCGGGTGGGCACTGAGGGCGTCCCTTGAACCCTGGGGTTACCCTGAGGCAAGAAGCGGGGCCTGCGTCAGTCTGGCGTAGGTCAGCGCGTGCTATCCTCGCCCGCTGTTGAAGAGGGCCTTGCGTGCCTTCCATGCTGCATCAAGGAGACCCATGCGACTGATTCTTCTGGGCGCCCCCGGCGCCGGCAAAGGCACCCAAGCTGCCTTCATCTGCCAAAAATTTGGTATCCCGCAAATTTCCACCGGCGACATGCTGCGTGCCGCCGTCAAGGCCGGTACCGAGATGGGCCTGGCCGCCAAGAAGGTCATGGACGCGGGCGGCCTTGTCAGCGATGACATCATCATCGGCTTGGTCAAGGAACGCATCACCCAAGCCGATTGCGCCAAGGGCTTTTTGTTCGACGGTTTCCCCCGCACCATTCCGCAAGCTGACGCCATGAAAGCGGCCGGCGTGAAGCTGGACTATGTGCTGGAAATCGACGTCCCTGACAGCGCCATCATCGAGCGCATGAGCGGCCGCCGCGTCCATGTGGCATCGGGCCGCACCTACCACGTCAAGTTCAACCCACCCAAGGTGGAGGGTCGCGACGACGGCACCGGTGAAGAGCTGATCCAGCGCGACGACGACAAGGAAGAAACCGTCAAGAAGCGCCTGGAGGTGTATCAGGCCCAGACCCGTCCTCTGGTGGCCTACTACTCAAACTGGGCCGCCAGCGGCGAAGCCGGCGCCCCCCAGTACCGCTGCATCGAAGGCATCGGCTCGGTCGATGACATCACCCAGCGCGCTCTGGCAGCCCTGAGCTGATCATTTTTTCTTCTCAAGCAAAGCCGCTTCAATGCGGCTTTCTTTTGACCAATAATTGACGTTTACGTCAACGTCAACCAACCCTTCTTTCAAAGGATTGAACATGGACATCGCAGGCAAGGTTTTCATCGTCACCGGCGGCGCTTCGGGCCTCGGCGAGGGCACGGCACGCATGCTGACGGCGCACGGCGCCAAGGTCGTGATCGCCGACTTGCAGGTCGAGCGCGGCGAGGCCGTAGCGGCCGAATTGGGCGGTGCTTTCGTCAAGGCCGATGTCAGCCAGGAAGCCGACGGCCAGGCCGTGGTCGCCAAGGCTCTGAGCCTGGGCAAGCTCTTCGGCCTGGTCAACTGCGCTGGCATCGCCCCGGCTGCCAAGACCGTGGGCAAGGACGGCGCTCATGCCCTTGCCTTGTTCAACAAGACCATCACGGTCAATCTGATCGGCAGCTTCAACATGATCCGTCTGGCCGCCGAGGCCATGAGCAAGAACGAGCCGGAGCCCACCGGTGAGCGCGGCGTGCTGATCTCGACCGCGTCTGTGGCCGCCTATGACGGCCAGATCGGCCAGGCAGCCTACGCCGCCTCCAAGGGTGGCGTGGTCGGCATGACCTTGCCGATCGCCCGCGATCTGGCCCGCAACGGCATCCGCAACATGACCATCGCTCCCGGCATCTTCGGCACGCCCATGCTCTTCGGCATGCCGCAAGAGGTGCAGGACGCCCTGGCTGCCGGCGTCCCCTTCCCTTCGCGCCTGGGCACTCCGGCTGACTACGCCAAGCTGGTGCATCAGATCGTGACCAACGAGATGCTGAACGGCGAAGTGATCCGCCTCGACGGCGCCATCCGCCTGGCACCGAAGTAAGCAGAAAGCAGATCCGGACAAACAAAAGGGCCCTGGCTGCGCGCCAGGGCCCTTTTTCGTTCGGCTGCCATCGCCGACTCAGGCCCGACCGGAGTCAGACCTGAGCCAGCAAATGCAGGCGAGTGCTTAACGCTTGGCGCTGCGGGAGTGGATGCCCCACAGGCGAGCCAAATCGGCCGAACCGTCGCTACCCTTGACCGAACGCCAAGCGGCTTGCGCCTTGGACGCCTCGCCGGCCATGGAGTGAGCCAGACCCAGATAGAGCTTGGCGTCTTCCGGACGGGTCAGGTTGCCCTTTTCGATCGCTTGCTCGATGTACTTGACACCCTTGGCGGCATCGCCACGGAAGGAGTAAGCCAAGCCCAGCGCGACCAGAGCATTGCCGTCCTTAGCAGCCAGCGCGGCCTTCTCAGCCTCCGGCAAAGCAGCCTTGGCCTCAGCAATGCGCTTGACCATCAGGTCATTCAGGCGCTTGTGACGCTCACCTTCCTTGCCTTGGCCCAGAACATTGGCGGCAAAGCCCTTGTCCACGACCTGCTTGCCTTCTTCAGGGAAACCGGCCTGAGCAGCGAGCTGAGCCATTTCCATATAGTCGTTGGCATCCTTGAGGTTGCCGGTGGCCAGCTTGAGGCGATAGACGTCCAGCGAGAAGCGATCCGAGAAGCCCTTCTTGGTCTGGATGCCCGACAGGACCTGCGTCCACAGCTCCTTGCGCGGGTAGTAACTCAGCAGCTTGGAGATGGCCAGTTGCTCGGCATTGCCGTCCTTCTGGCGGATGGCAGCGCTCAGAAGCAGGTTCAGCTTATCCTGCGAGGGCGTGCGACCCGCCTTTTCATCGGCAGCAATTTCGGCTTCGGTGTCCTTGATGATGGACCCCATATCGCCGGAATTGAATTGTGCCGAAGTCAGAACCTGCTTCATGGTGGAGCTGTTGCCACCTTCCTTGAAGTAGCGCTGGGCCCAAGTCAGAGCGCGAGCGTTGTCTTTGTTGCGCAAGTAGGTGCCCGAGATGGACTCCATGTAGCGCAGCTGATCGGCGCCCGACAGCTTGCCACTGGCCTTCAGCGCCTCAAAGGCCTTGACCATGGATTCGGTGTCGCTGGCGCCCGAAGCGGCGGCCATGCGCATCGCTTCGATGTTGTAGTTCTCGGTGGCATTGCGGCCGCTGACAGCTTCCGCTTCATGAACCTTGGCCAGCGCGTCCTTGTATTTGCCGGACTTGATCAAGGCGACGGCATCCTTAAGAGCCTTGCCCACCTGCGGACGCACGCCTTCGGCCTGCGCCTGGGCTTGCGCAAAGCCCAGCTCGCCTTGGGGCGCGCTGCCAAACACAAACGCCATGGTGCCAATAGCGACCGAGGCCAATGTCCTGATCTTCATCGTCTTCTACCCTCTTTGCGAAAAAAAACGCGCCGCCCTTGACGGACGGCGCGCTGTTCATTTGACGTCTCAGCTCACGGCTTGCGCCGTCTCACTTGACGTACTGTTCGTTGCCGACCATGCCCATCTTCTTGACACCCAGTCGCTGCGCAGATGCCATGACAGCAGCCACGGCGCCGTACTCGGCCAGCTTGTTGGGCTTGATGTGCACTTCGGGCTGGTCCGACGCGGCGGCCACTTCAGCCAGTTTGGCTTCCACAGCCTCGTGGTTGGGCAGCTCGTTCTCGTCCCAGTAGACCTTGCCATCGAAGTCGATCAGCACCACGTGGATCACAGGATCCTTCAACGGCACCGAGTTGCTCGGGGGTGGCATGTCCAGGTTCACCGAGTGAAGCTGGATCGGGATCGTGATGATCAGCATCACGATCAACACCAACATCACGTCGATCAACGGCGTGGTGTTGACGTCCATCATGACTTCCGGCTCTTCACTGCCGGAGGAGCTACCTACATTCATTCCCATGCTATTCGCTCCTCGCTTCAACCACCGCGCGCAGGCGGCTCGGTGACGAAGCTGACTTTCATGATGCCGGCGCGCTGGCAGGCATAAACCACACGGCCCACGGATTCGTAGCGCGACTTGTCGTCACCACGAACATGCACCTCAGGCTGCGGATTCAGCACCGCCACCTTGCCCAGTCGCTGCACCAGGGCATCGACATCAGGCACCAGCTGCGTGTTCCAGTAGATCTCGCCGCTCTTGGTGACCGAGATATCGATGTTCTCAGGCTTGGTCACGCGGACGACGTTGGTTTCCTTAGGAAGCTCAACCTTGACCGTGCTGACCACCGCCGGGATGGTGATGAGGAAGATGATCAACAAAACCAACATCACGTCCACGAGGGGCGTGGTGTTGATCGTTGAGACCACTTCATCATCGCCGGAAGAAGATCCGACGTTCATTCCCATGATGGGTTCTCCGGGTCAGCGCTGATTAGCGCTTAGCAACTTGACGGTTGCCCATCAGGACGCCGTGCAGGTCACCAGCGAAGGCACGCACTTGGCCCATGACGGTCTTGTTGCGATTCACCAGCCAGTTGTAACCCAGCACAGCAGGAACAGCGACGCCCAGACCGATGGCGGTCATGATCAGCGCTTCACCCACAGGGCCGGCCACCTTGTCGATAGATGCCTGGCCGGCCACGCCGATGGCGGTCAGCGCTTGCAGAATACCCCACACGGTACCGAACAAGCCGATGAACGGCGAGGTCGAACCGACGGTAGCCAGGAAGCCCAGGCCGGTCTGAACGCGACCCTGCACTTCGGCGACCGAGCGCTCGATATTGGTCGACACCCAGGTGTTGTGATCGATGTTCTCGGTCAGGGCGCCTTCGTGGTGCTCAGAAGCTTCGATCGCATTGGCTGCGATGTAGCGGAATGCGCTGGCTTCCTTCAGGCCCTTGATGCCTTCGGCCAGGCTGGCCTTCTTGAAGAAGGTGGCGCGCACTTCCTTGGCTTCGTTGGACAGCTTCTGGGTGTCCCACAGCTTGGTGATCAGAATGTACCAGCTGCCCATGGACATGATCAGCAGCAGGGCCAGAACGCCCTTGGACACCATGTCGCCGTGAGCGATCATGGCCTGCAGGCCGTAAGGGTTGTCAATAGGCTTGGCGGCGGCTTGCGCCACGGGAGCGGCGTCGGCAGCAGGAGCAACTGCCTCGGTAGGTGCAGCAGCGGAAGCAGCAGCTTCTTGAGCTTGCACAGGCGAAACAGCCATTGCCGCAGCAAAAGCGATGGCGGCGAACAGGCCGGAAATACGAGAAATCATGGAGTCAACTCCTGCGAATGAAATCGAAATCGGTTTGAGAGAAATGGAGCCGGGCGATGCCCTGCCCCAATGTTGGGGTCTTGCAGAACTGTAGCCTGACGCTGCCTTATTCGATGCGGAACTGGAATTCCTGCTCGAACACGTGATCACCCGGGCATTCATAGGTGTCGCGCAGCGTTTCCTCGATGGCCGCAATGATGGCGCGTTGCGCCTTGCGATCCACACCAGGCCGCAAGCTTTGCACCTCAATGCTGGCCACGCGACCGGACTTGACTGTCGCGGTCACCTTGTACAAGGCTTCACCACTCCAGTTCACCGAAGGCACTTCCGGCTTGCCCATCTTGGTGCAAACCATGCCGGCAGTCTTGGGGCCCGCGCGAACCGGTGCCGGCGCAGGTGCTGCAGCCGGTGCCGGAGCAGGAGCCGGGCGAACGGGGGCAGCCGCAGGCGGAGCGACCTGGGTCGACTGAATAGCCGGCGCCGGAGGCGTGGGTGCCGTGACTTGGAATTCCGGGGGCGGAATGAAGGGCGGCGGCGGAGCCTTCAGATCCGGCGGCGGCGGCACAATTTTTTCCGGCTCCGGCGGCGGCTTGACCTTCTCTTCAATCACCTTGGTCTCGATGGGACCCTTGACCGCCTCAATGGCTTTCCGGGCCAGTCCACTTGCCAACGCCCACGCGATCAACACGTGGATCATGACCACGATGCCGATACCCGTAAAGCGTGACGAGCCTTGCTTATCCTGCGCAAAGTTCATGCGCGCTCCTTCTTAAGACTGCGAAATTCTTCCATCAAGACACGTGGGGGTTCAGCCCCTGCGCAGCGCCCGTCTCGAACCTTTGAGTGGCGCATGGTACCGAACAGATGTGCTTCATCAAATGATGATGAAGCGCTGCTGATCTCGGCATCAACGACAACTCCTACAACAAAAATGCCCGTCAGCTTTCGACCACGGGCTTCGGCTTGGTATCCACCCGATCGGCGAGCCGAAACAGGGCAAATCCTCAAACGCCTGCGATCATAAACGAGTTCCAAAGACCGCCTGACATGGGGCTTACCCGAAGAACCGAGCTTGCAGCAAGTGCTGCAAAGCACCCCGAGCCCGACCGACGACAAGGAAGCCAATCCGTCACTGGTATTTTAGTGGTATCCAGAAACTCAAGCCACCATCAAAGCCTAGGGTTTTCGCGAATCGACGCGGAACCCGCTCTGACACGACAGCAAAAAAAACGCGGCCACAAGGGCCGCGTTTTTCATCCTCTTACGAGGCGCGCGAAACGATCAGTACGACAGGCTGGCGCGAACCAGCAGCGTGCGGCCGTAAGCATCGGTCAGGCGGGGGTCATAACCCTGCTGGAACACGGTGCCTTGGTTCGAGAACGGCGGCTTGGTGTCAAACAGGTTCTTCACGCCCACGGTGAACTTGGTGTGCTTGATGCCGCTCCAGGTCACCGACAGGTCGGCCAAAGTGTAAGCCTTGACGTTGTTGAGGTACTGGTCCTCCACCGCGTTCTGGTCCACATAGCCCGACTTGTGACTCAGACCGAAGTTGGTGCTGAAGTCGCCCAGACGCCAGTTCACGGTCACGGCATGCTGCCAACGCAGCACCGGGCTCGAGTCGCTGTACTTGCCGACGTTCTGGATGAACGGATCACCCTTGTCGCGCTGGTACTCATAACTACGAACATAGGTGGCTTCCCAGCCCAGCTGGAAACGGCCCATGGCATTGTTGAAGGCGTAGCCTGCAGCGAAGTCGAAACCGTCGGTATTGACGTCACCCAGGTTGTCATTCAACGCAACCACATAGCCCAGTGCATTGGAGTTCTTCCACTCAGGCGTATTGCAACGATCCAGGGTGGCTTGCATCTCCGAGCTCAAGTCCTTGCAGCGCTTGTAGCGCGATGCGTACTTGGCCGGGTCACCGAAGATCGCCTGCTCGGACACGGCCGAGATGGAGTTGGTGATCTTGATGTTCCAGTAGTCGATCGAAGCCGTCAGACCCTTGACCGGCTCGAAGGCCAAGCCCAGCGAGAAGGTCTTGGACTTTTCTGGCTTCAGATCGGTGTTGCCACCGGACTGGATCTGACCTTGCTGACCGCAGTCACGCGACTCGACACCACCAGGCTGCACCACGCCGCCCTTGCACAGGACCGGATCGTCGTACGGGTCACCCGTGAAGCTGACGGCTTGCGGGCCATAGACCTCGTCCAAGGACGGTGCACGGAAGCCCGTGTTGTAAGAGGCGCGCAGATTGACGTTCTTCACCGGGGTCCAGCGAATCGCGGCCTTGGGGTTGAAGGTCGAACCGAAGTCAGAGTACTTGTCGAAGCGACCGGCGAAGGTCAATTCCACTTCCTTGCTGACCGGGAACAGCCACTCAGTGCTCAGAGCCGAGATCTTGCGATCGCCGCTCACGTGGTAAGGCGCCACACCCAGGGAAGGCACGTTCTCGACGATGCTGTCGACCGTGTCATTGCGGTACTTGTCCTTGCGGAACTCGGCACCCACCGACACGCCAACCGGGCCACCGGCCATGTCCCACAACTGGGTCGAGGCATTGAAGTCCAAGCCCTGGCTGCTGCCCTTGGCGTTGGAGTAGACGCCCTTCATCTTGGCGGCTTCAATGATGGCCAAACCGGCTGCATCAGCATCGCCGAAGGGGTTCAGCTTGCCGTCCGTCACACCCTTCTGGATCAGGGACTTGTTGACGTAGCCGTCTTGAATGTCCTGAGCACCCTTGCTCTCGGCATTGAAGAAGCCGGCGCGATAGTCCCAGTTGGCATACGTGCCATCCAGGGAGATCACGGTACGGTTGGCCTTGGTCGATGCTTGGTTGGTACGCGCACCGGCCGGGATCATGCGCCAGCCCACGGTGATGGGCTGGGTCGCGTCAATACCAGCGTAGGTCTTCGGGAAGAAGGGGCTGTTGGCGGGCATGCTCAGGCCAGTCACCGGATCCGATGCGACGCGAGCGATATTGCTGTTGTCCGTCGCCATGTGCTCCAAAGACAGGTAGTTGCTGCCGAGCTTGGCCGACGCCTTCAGCAGACCGGTCTTGGTTTCCGTGTCAGGAATGATGTCGATAAAGGCCGTGTAGTCAAAACGGCAGGTACTGGTCGAGATGCTGGGCAGGTAGAGCGAGAACGGCGGCGAGCAACCCTTCAATGAAGGATTACCCGACAGCGAAATAGTCGTGGGAGCCCCGGTCTCGTCCAGCACCGGCTGGCCATTGGCATCCAGCACCGGCTGGGTTTGGGCGAAGTTGGCAGGGAAGGATGTGCCCGAGGTCTTGAGCAGGCCGCGATCGGGGATCACGCCGGTTCGGGCGAAATCGCGGTCCACAGCGCGCACACGCTCATTGGTCTGCTTGTCGATCGAGGCCCAAACGTTGAAGCCGTCGGCTTCCAGGTTGCCGAAACCACCGCTGACGGCGATACCCTTCTTGACGCCGCCCTCTTCCTTCGGCTTGGAATAGTTCACCGAAGCGTCCATGCCACGGTAATCGCGCTTGGTGATGAAGTTGATCACGCCGCCGATGGCGTCGGTACCGTAGATGGCTGAAGCGCCGTCACGCAGCACTTCGACGCGGTCGATCGCGGCGAAAGGGATGGAGTTCAGGTCAACCGAGGCCGAGCTGAAAGCGAAGGCAGCCACGCGGCGACCATTCAACAGCACCAAGGTCTTGTTGGAGCCGAGACCGCGCAGATTGGCATAGGCCGCACCCCCCGTGCCCGAACCGATGGTCTGCGAACTGCCGGTCATGGACTGGCTGGCGGCGATCTTGGCCAATGCGCCTTCGGCGGAATTGACACCAGTGGCACGCAGATCGGCAGCCGAAATCACGGAAATGGGCAAGGCGCTGTCGGTATCGACCATGCGCTTGATGGACGAACCGGTGACCTCGATGCGCTCGAGCGTTTGCTGAGCGTGAGCGGGCACAGCAGACAGCACCAGACCGCCGAGGGCGGTCCAGACAGCGGTGCTGATCTGGGATTTCTTGAACATGAGCTACTCCTGGGGGAAATTGCGAGGTCGATAGACACTGAGCATGGTCAGCACACGCAGGGCGATTGATGAAAGCCTCGGTGCGTTGGACGCACGCTTGCGTACATTCTTCGAGTCTGGCGGCTTCCCGGCAGCCTAGGGAAACTACGCGCGGCGCAATTTCGAAAGGTAACTTCTCACACCCGACCCGCACCGCTAGGTGCTTGATTCCGCAGGGGATTTCCCGTTCACATGGGACTGCAGGGTTAGCGCTGAATGGGCGGATCAGCCAAAAGTAAAGTTGTGCGCTGTCGCCCTGACGCAACGGGAAATGCGCACTCTGCGCCCTCCTGTCGCCTGAGCGACAAAGGCCCGACGACAGACAAAGTCACCCAGGTACCTCACTCCTCGACGGGCGGTCGGACTGCATTCGCGACAGCGCAAGTCAGCAGTTAGGCTGGATAGAAAGCTCGCTGGGCAAGCCCTCCCGGGCTCACCAACAAGGCCGCGCGGCGACCAATGAGGCTCAGTGCGCGTGCTCGGAATGAGGCTCAGAGTGATCGTGGCGATGCTGTGGGTCGCCCTGCCAGCCCATCATGACATCGCGCCCCTCCACTACCAGCTCGACCTTGGCACCCACGGGCAGGCAAACCTTGGTGTCGACATGACCGAAGGGGAGTCCGGTGAGGATGGGCGTTTTGGTGCGCGCGCGCACCGCTTCGATCGCGTGCTTGAGCGTGTAGCCATGGTCCAGCGGCGACTTCTTCCAGGCGCTGAACTCGCCCAGCAGCACCGCCTTCTGCGCATCCAGCACACCAGCCTGCTGCAGTTGCAAGAGCATGCGCTCCACCCGGTAAGGATGCTCACCCACGTCCTCAAGGAACAGCACGCCTCCCTTGATGCGCGGGAAATGCGGTGTACCCAGCATGGAGGTCAACACGCAGAGATTGCCACCCCAAAGCTGCCCCTTCAGGCCCAGGCCCTCAAAGCCCTTTTCGGTGCGAAAGCCTACGGCCTCCAGCAGTCCGTCCATGGCCTCGACGAAACAGTCCTGGGTGACATCATCGACACCGCCTTCATCCTTGCTGCGGCCAAAATCACCGCAGGCCAAGGGGCCAGCCCAGCTCTGCGCCTTGGCGTGGGTCAGCAAGCCCAACTGCAAGGCAGTGATGTCGCTGTAGCCCACCCAACGCGTACCCTGCTCGACGCTGCGCGCGAGCAATTTCCAGTCGATCTGATCCAGCAAGCGAGTCAGGCCGTAGCCGCCACGGGTGGCCAAGGCCACGCTGGGCGCCGCAGCAGCCACGCGGTGCAAGGCCGCCAAGCGTGTCGCGTCGTCGCCACCAAAACGCTGATGCCGAGCCAAAGCGTCCTCATCCACCGTGACGGCAAACCCCAGTTTCTCCAGGCGCTTGGCGGCGCGCTTGAGCGGTGCGGCGTGGGCCAGCACGCCGGCCGGGGTGTAGAGAGTCAAGCTGTTGGAGGCGCTCATGGCAGGGGTTCCGATGGAGGTTCAGGGGAGAAATCGAGATGGGTCGCATCACCAGTCGGGATGGCGTCGGCCAGCTCCGCACCGGAGGCTTCGGCGCGCGCAGCCGCACGGCGCTGCCGGGCAGCATCGCGCCGCTGGGCAAAAAACTCGCGCAGCAACTGGGCCGAGGGCTCGGCCAGCACGCCACCCTGGATGCAGGTGTGGTGGTTGAGCTGCGGCTGCTCAAACAGGTTGAGCACAGAACCGGCCACGCCGGTCTTGGGGTCGCGTGCGGCAAACACCACCCGCTTGAGGCGCGCATGCATCATGGCCATCGCGCACATGGCGCAGGGCTCCAGGGTCACGAACAGCTCACATTCCGGCAGGCGGTAATTGCCCAGCAGCGTGGCACCATGGCGCAAGGCCACAATCTCTGCATGGGCCGTGGGATCGTGCGTGGTGATGGGGCGGTTGTAGCCGGTGGCGATCACCTGGCCGGCACGCATCAGCACGGCGCCGACCGGCACCTCCCCGGCAAGCCAGGCGTTATGGGCCTGGTCCAGCGCGATGCGCATGGCAAATTCATCGGCGGCCGAAAAGGCGGCCGAAATGGCGACGGCGGCGGGCTCTGGGGTGAGGATGCGGGTTTCAGACATGGTCGGCCCGGCGCAGTGTAGCAAGCCCCTCAGCGCCCCCAGGGAAAGCCCTCAGGGCTGCGCCTCTGAGGCACGCACCGCAGCTTGATCGAGCAGCTGCTGCACCTCTTGCCGCACAGCTTCGGGCCGCGTCGCCGTCGCGCTGGCGGCGCTGCCCGGCGCGGAGCTTGGAGCCGTGGTCGGCGCCAGCGTGCGCGCCTGCTGCTTGACCAGGAACAAGACCGCGGCCAGGGCGATCACCAGGCCAAGAATGCTGAAAGCTGCGCGCATCGATTCGGCTCCGCTTCTGATTGACAAACCGCCAGCCTACTCGAAGCCACCGCCCTGCCCTGGCTCCAGGCCGGCCTCTCGCATCTTCCGGTACAAGGTGTTGCGACTGACACCGAGGCGTCGCGCGGCTTCGCTGCGGTTGCCCTGGGCCAGCGCCAAGGCCTGCTGCACACAACGACTGGACTGCAGGCGAAGATCGAGCGCGCTGTCCACCGCCGGCGTCAAGGGCGGCAGCGCGGCCGCGCGAGTCGCCTGCGCTGAGGCGTTCAAGTCCTCGGCGATATCGTCAGGCAGATGGCTCCAATCGATCTGCGCCTCTGCGCCGTCCATCAAGGCACAGCAGGTGCGCAGCACATTGGCCAGCTGGCGCAGATTGCCGGGCCAAGGGTGAGCGCCCAGCGCCGCCAAGAGCTCAGGCGCCACGCTGAGCTTGCGTGTGGGCTCGGCGTCCTTGAGCAGGCGCTCCACCAGCATTGCAAAGTCGCTGCGCTGGCGCAGGGGCGGGATCAAGAGGCTGAGGCCATTGATCCGGTAATACAGGTCTTCACGAAAACGCTGCGCCTCGACCTCATCTCGCAGGCGCCGGTGACTGGCGCAAATCAGGGCGAAGTCCACCGCCACCGCTGGCCCGCCGCCCAAGGGCGACACCTGACGCTCCTGCAACACGCGCAAGAGCCGGGCCTGCAAGGCCAGAGGCATGTCGCCGATCTCGTCAAGGAAAAGCGTGCCCCCGTGGGCCTGCCGCAGCAGGCCCGGCGCACCCTCCTTGAGCGCGCCGGTGAAGGCGCCCGGGCGGTAGCCGAACAACTCCGCCTCGATCAGTGACTCGGGCAGAGCCGCGCAATTGATGGCCACAAATGGGCCGCTGCGACGCGGCCCACTCTGGTGGCAGGCGCGCGCCAGCAACTCCTTGCCGACACCGGACTCACCCTGCAAGAGCAGCGCAATCGGCTTGCCCAAGACGCGCCGGGCCCGCGAGAGCAAGCCTTGCACGGCGGCATCGCCCGTATCCAGGGCGCTCAGCGCATCGGGTGCCGGCACCACCGCGTCGGATAGAGCGGAGCGTGCAGGCAGTGCGGGCAGCGCCGAGACCGCCGGCGCAGAGACGACCGAGCGCGCACGCGGCCGCGCGCCATCGAGTCGGCCATAGAGCAGGCTGCCATCGGCACGCTGCAACTGCCGCGGCTGGGTCAGCAGGCCATCGCCCAGCAGCGTTTGCATGGACAAACCCAGCGCCGCCTCGACCGTGCAACGCCCCAGCGCAGCACTGTTCAGACCCAGCCATTCCAGGCCCAGCCCGTTGGCGCCCAAGATCATGCCGTCGTCAGCCAGCGCCAGCAGCCCCTCGGTGACCGTGTCCAGGCCTTCGGGGCGGGCATGCAGACGCAAGACCAAACCGCTGCCATGGCGAGCCTGGAACAGCTGATGCTCGATCATGCGCGCCGCCGATCGCGCCAGGCCCAGGGTGTGAGGGTGGTAGCCGCGACGGTCGCCGGAGATGTCCAGCACGCCCAGCAAGGCACCGCTGGAGTCGGCAATCGGTGCGGCCGCGCAGGTCAAGAAACCATTGCGCTCCAGAAAATGCTCGGCGCCATTGATGACCACGGGACGCCCATCCGCCAAGGCCGTGCCGATGGCATTGCTGCCCCGCCACTGTTCCAGCCAAACGGCGCCAGGCCGCAGGGCCACCCGGGCGGCTTTGTCGGCGAAACCATCATCACCCAGCGCATGCAAAAGCATGCCCTGCGGGTCGGCCAAAATGACCAAGCTGTCACTGGCCTTGACCTGTTCTGCCACGAACTCCATCACCGGCCGGGCCTGGGCCAGCAAGGCCCGCCGTTGCTCCAGCGAGCGTGCCAGCTGGGCGGCCGAGGCGTGCGGCACTCCTTGCGCACGGCCCTCGGGAGTCAGGCCGAAAGCCCGGCTGCGCAGCCAGCTGGCCTGCAGGCGCGGGTCCAGCAGGCCGTCGCCCAGCTCACCGGTTTCCAGCAACTGTCGGCGCGCCTGGCGCAAGCGGCTGGGCGCCGCCCGCAGGCTCATCAAAGCATTCGCAGTCATCTCACTTGTCTCCGTGGTCGGCCCTTGCATGGGCTCTGAATCGGACGCTGAGGCTCAAACGGAGCACGCCTTTGCGGCCTGCACCCACCGTCGCAGCGCGACCTTAACAGGCCTCCGTCCGCTGCCAAGCATTTGCACTCCTTTTGGCGACTTCCCGTCGAATTCCACGGAAGTTGTGCCAAACGACGCCCAAGACTGTGCTGTTTCGTGACAGTACGCCGTCACAGGCGTCAGCACCAGGAGGGCCGGATTCCAAACTCGCTCCCCGGCTCGTGCAGAAAAGCCGGGGCTTCCTGTACAAGCCAGGCGCCTGGCACGCTCCCTGCAAGTCATCTCACAGGTGTGCTTGCGGCGACATCCATCCGCGGATGGATCCGACGCAAGCCATGCCTTTAGAAGACAGGCCTGGAGACCAGGCCTGACCGCACAACAAATGGAGACCGACATGCTTTACGCCAGCCCCAACACCCCCGGCGCCACACTCGCCTACAAAACACAGTACGACAACTTCATCGGCGGCCGATTCGTGCCACCGGTCAAGGGGGAGTATTTTGATGTCATCACCCCCATCAGCGGCCAGGTCTACACCCGCGCAGCTCGCTCCACCGCCGAGGACATCGAGCTGGCCCTCGATGCAGCCCATGCGGCCAGCGCCCAGTGGGGCGCGACCAATGCTGCCGCCCGCGCCAACATCCTGCTCAAAATCGCCGACCGCATCGATGCCAATCTGGAACTGCTCGCCTATGCCGAGACCGTGGACAACGGCAAGCCCATCCGCGAAACCCTGAATGCCGACATTCCGCTCGCCGCTGACCATTTCCGTTACTTCGCCGGATGCCTGCGCGCACAGGAAGGCGCGCTGAGCCAGATCGACGACCACACAGTCGCCTATCACTTCCACGAGCCCCTGGGCGTGGTCGGCCAGATCATCCCCTGGAACTTCCCCATCCTGATGGCGGCCTGGAAGCTGGCACCTGCCCTGGGCGCGGGCAACTGCGTGGTGCTCAAGCCGGCGGAATCAACGCCCATCAGCATCCTGGTGCTGGCCGAGCTGATCGCCGACCTGCTGCCGCCCGGCGTGCTCAACATCGTCAACGGCTATGGCCGCGAAGCCGGCATGGCCCTGGCCACCAGCAAGCGCATCGCCAAGATCGCTTTCACCGGCTCCACCGCCACCGGCCGTGTGATCGCCCAGGCTGCGGCGACCAATCTGATTCCGGCGACGCTGGAGCTGGGCGGCAAAAGCCCGAATGTCTTCTTCGACGATGTGATGGCGCAGGACGATGCCTTCCTCGACAAAGCGATCGAAGGCCTGGTCCTGTTCGCCTTCAACCAGGGCGAGGTCTGCACCTGCCCGAGCCGGGCATTGATCCAGGAGTCGATCTACGACCGCTTCATCGAACGCGCGCTCAAACGCGTGGCCGCCATCAAGCAAGGCAGCCCGCTGGACACCGACACCATGATGGGTGCGCAGGCCTCCTCGCTGCAGATGGACAAGATCATGTCCTATCTGGAAGTGGGCAAACAGGAAGGCGCTCAGCTGCTGATCGGCGGCGGCCGCAAGCAGCTGGGCGGCGAGCTGGCCGGTGGCTATTACATCGAGCCGACGCTGTTCAAGGGCACGAACAATATGCGCGTGTTCCGGGAAGAGATCTTCGGCCCGGTGCTGGCCGTGGCCACTTTCAAGGACGAGGCCGAGGCCTTGCAGATCGCCAATGACACGCCTTACGGCCTGGGCGCTGGCGTCTGGACGCGCGACGGCAGCCGCGCCTACCGCATGGGCCGCGCCATCCAAGCCGGCCGGGTCTGGACCAATTGTTACCACGCCTACCCGGCGCACGCGGCCTTCGGCGGCTACAAGGAATCCGGCATCGGCCGCGAAACCCACAAGGCCATGTTGGACCATTACCAGCAGACCAAGAACCTGCTGGTCAGCTACTCGCCGAACGCCTTGGGCTTCTTCTGAGCCTTCAGCCTTGCTGAGCTGAAACAAGAAAGGCGGCCTTGCGGGCCGCCTTTTTTACTCATGGCCCGAGCATCGAGTTCAGGCCAGAAAGATCATTCCCACTCGATTGTCAATCCAACTCGCCCCTCCTGGGAAGTGAGCAGGTCCGCGATAGCTCGCCCGTACCGATACCGTCACCAATACCGTCCGAGCGCACCACTGGACTGACCGACGACCGCGACGCCCCGGACGCCAACGAGCCTGTCTCAATCACTGCTGGCTAGCTCTGACAGTTTGATTCTGGCCCCGTCTATGACTGACGGTATTGCCGTCTCCGTTCACCCTCCGCTCGACGGTATCGGTGACGGTACCGCATCGCGACCTCGGACTGAACCGCCCCGATTTCCGCGGCAGGCAGTTGGTTTAGGTCAGACGGTCGCGGCATGACTGACCTACAGCTCAGGGCCGCTTTGAGCCTGCAGCAATCCGGGGGCGTTCGGGCCGGCTTGCTAGGCCGGCCTTGATCAGGCGACAGGAATCGGCGGTGACGCTGTCGGTAAGGGCAGCCGGCGCTGGATCACCGGTGTTCGTCGTTGGCGCCGCTCAGGACTCGGGCGTCGACCGTCTCAGATCAGCCTGAAGGCATCGTTGGCCGTCGGCCGGCATCTATGCAGCGTCTGCGGCATCTTCTTTACTCGAACTCGACGCCCCATAGCCGCCGTTTAACGCTGGAGTTCAGGCACGACCCGTAGGTTGTCGCCTGTAATGACGGGTTCCCTGACTGCAGATCCTATCGCTCGGACTTCCTCGCTCCCGCCCACGGGCGGGCCGGGGTGGGCACTGTCCCTTTCAGCGGGAACGGGTGGGGGATGGAAGTTTTGACTCGCAGCCGAAGCAGTGAGCCGGTTACCCGGCCCACCGCTTGAAGACCCCCACGAGTCTTCCCTCGCCCCCTCACCCAGGCATGGGGGGTGTTGGGGGGAGCATGGTGGACGACTGGCGCACAGGGCTGCCCTACCCCACAGCGCCGCAGCCGCCACGTTCGATGTGACGGCCTAGCTGGCGCAGCAGATGCAGCGAAGGCCCCGCATGTCCACGAGCTGAGGCGGCCCCGTGGCCGGCGCGACGGCCAAGCCGAGACGAGCACATCGCGGATTTTGGTGGCCCGGCCTTGGGCTTGGAGGGCGCATGGGGTGGCGATCTGGCCGGACACGCGCGCAGCGCAGTCGATCCGGACCGGACTGTTCGCCAAGTGGGCCCGTTCACGCGTAGCGGGAAGGTATCTGGCCCGCGGTCCAAGGGCGCGGGAGGGCCCCAGCCACTCACGCCGAAAGCTTGATCGCAACTCCTGGATCGCCGTCGAGATGATGGGCCGTCTCCGTGCTGCTAGAGCCAGCTTTCCGGCCTCATGTATTCTTCGAGCGCTCGGGGTCCAGACGTTTGTCTCAGATGCCCTCACGGGATAGCATCTCGCGCATACCCAGCGCGTGCCAACGCGACGCTGGCGACCAAAGACGAGGGAGGGAGGTATGCAAGTTCAGGAGCAGTTGTTGGCGCCAAAGCCCCATGCCTGTACGGCTGCTTTTGCAGGCTGTATAGCCGGCTTGCCCTCGGACCGTCCGTGTTCGCCTGCTGCGTAGTAGGTCCGCCCCTACTCCCCGTGCTGCGGGTGCGTAGGGCGTTGATAGCCGCTCTAACTCTTAAATCTGCCTCTAGCCCTCAAGCAGGCCTAACCAATTGAAAGGACGAAGCCATGCCAATCACATCAGTGTTGCTCGACGGGGTCACTGTTCACCTTGAAATTGACGGCCTCGAAACGCCGGTAAGTCTGCACGGCACGCAAGGCACGCTGACAGATCGCGCCCTTGAGGAAACGGGAGTCACTGACAGAGTCGCCGACGTCGGTGACGAGTTGCGTCGCATGCTTCATGCCGTCGTCAAGTCAGCCAAGCAGTCGCTTGAGGATGCCCAGCCAAATGAGTGGAGCGTTGAACTGAACATTGGATTCAAAGGCGAAGCAGGGATCCCATGCCTGACCAAAGGTGAGGCAAATGCAGCCTTCAAAGTCACTGCGAAGTGGAAAAAAGGCGGCTGAGACGTGGGGGCAGCCAAGATTCTCTCGATCTGGAGCGGGCCTGACTTGACTCATGCATTTCTCGGATCGGGATGTCAGCTCGATGGCCGACACGTTCTGACTGCAAAGCATCTAGTTCGTGACAGGGAAAAAGCATACGTCGGCCTTGTCGATGACCATCATGGTCTTGTTGCCGCCACCGTCATCAACTGCCATCAGGACCACGATGCAGCAATTCTCCAGCTCGATGCTGAATGTCCGATAAATGGTCCGCCGCCCTGGCTGATGAACGAACATATTTCACTGAATAATCAAGTGGTAACGATGCATGCAATCGACCCTCTGCACCATGGAGTTCATCGTGCGGACTATCAGATAGGCAGCTACGACGCCGGACGTGCTGAGTACGTTCTCACGCCAGACAACGCCCGCGGCCACAGTGGCGGCGTCATCACCTGGAAGAATCAGGTGGTTGGCCTGTTGTTTGCGCGAATGAAGGGTGAACCCCTTTGCCGCGCGGTCTCTATGCATCGGCTCTTGCCATGGTTGCTAAGCCATGCTCCAACGTTGAGCGCTTTCTCGTCAGACGTCACAGGAGCTCCATACGCAGAGACGCGTGATGCCATACGAGTCATCCTTCTGCGAGAGGAAATGCTTGCTCTTTCCCGCACGTGGGGGACTGACCCCCTCCAAGGCCTGACCACCCACGACGTCACACGCGTAGTGAACCGGATGCGCGCAGCCATCGAGTTAGCCTCCAGCGAAGGGCTGACCTTCGACGGCCGATCCATGCGTAGATTTAAAGATGGATGCAGAGACATCCTTGCGCGTGTGTACCGACTAGCCATCGACGGTGAATCAGCCAGGACATGGATTAACAAACAGCTCACGCTGCCCTGCCAGTCCGCCGAGGCCTCTGCATTCATTCATGCCGTTGCTTCCAGCGCAGGTGTCAAGATTTCGCCCAGCCCGATGCGCTCCAATTTTCGCGTGGAGCGAATGGTTGATGACGCAGGGCTCGATGCTGGCGTTGGCAAAGACAGAGTTGCTCAAGTTCAAAAAGAATTTTGGTGCCAAGTCTTCATAGAGGCCTTTCCGTCCGGTGAGCAACCGCTGCACGCGTCACTTCATAAAGAATTGGTTGATGCGATGACGAACCTTTCAGAAGGAGACGATCGACCATTCGTGCTGACAGGTGTAGATACAACCGGCGGCGCGGGTTTGCGAAGGCTCGCGCAGACTCTTCCGGTAGTGGCAGTAGCGCGGAGCGGTATCGCAGGAGACATTCTGCTGGTCGACGAAGGAAAACTAAACAGCGCGCTGGCTCTTTGTTTGCGCGCCATCGAGGAGTGTGCATGATCCCCGCCTACCCAGTGGACGCAGATGTGCAGTTGAACGACCAGGGAACCTGGCCGGCATCTATTCATCACTTCGACGAGCGTGCTGTCGCAGCCCTTCGTGCGGCTGAGGCATGCGGCAGACCTTTGCTTGTCCGTGGCTCACCTGGCGTCGGAAAAAGTCAAACCGCTCGCGCTGCGGCTGCATTTGCCGAACGACCCTTTCTATCAGTCGTCATCGACGGCAGGACGGAGGCGCATGACCTTATGTGGCGCTTCGACGCCGTCAGACGCTTGTCGGATGCTCAGGCAACGCGCCGCGATGCCCTGCTCGCGGAGGAGGCTTCGTATGTCGAGCCACAGGCGCTTTGGTGGGCCTACGACTGGGTAAGTGCTGCGTCGAAATCAGGCGAGCACCCGCCGCCATGCGAACGGCCCCACAACTGGGATCCTGAAAACAATCGAGCCGTGCTCTTGATTGATGAAATCGACAAGGCGGACCCCGACCTTCCAAACGCCCTATTGGAGATTCTGGCGAACAAAGGATTCCGTGTGCCGTATGGCGGTCAGCTTGTCCGGTGCGGCGATCAGAACCGTCCGCTCGTCGTCATTACGACCAACGAAGAGCGGGAGCTACCCAGCGCCTTTCTAAGGCGATGCTTAGTCCTAACGCTCGAACTTCCAGAGGGTAAATCTGCGCTATGTAACTACCTGGTCGACATTGGGCAGCGCCACGAGAGGTTTCTTCTGACCAAGCGGGCTGGACGTTGCTTCGTTATGCAGCAGGCAGCAGAGCGACTTTGGGACGCTCGGGAGGGTGCCCGCAAGGCGGCGGAATACATGCCTGGCACAGCCGAATTTCTGGATCTGATCAACGCGCTCTCGGCACTGTGGCCGGACGATGCCAAGGCTCAGATCCAGTCAATTGAACGGCTCGACGAATTCGCCTTCCGAAAGTCTGTCCCCAGTCGGGCTTGAGGACCTACTCGGATGTCGTTTGCCGTCATCTCCGAGGCTGATCTGTTGCGTGTCCTAGCCCAACTGGATCCGCATGAACACGTTGCCGCAGCTGCCGCGCTGGGCTATGACGCCAAAGCCCTGCAATCGCTGGGCGCTTGGCGCGACGCGACATTTGCATTGACTCAGCCTGTCGCGAGTCCTGCAATTAAGTCACCCGCTGCGCAGCGACTGATGCGTTTAGGCGGGGACAAAGCCGAATCGCGTGGAAGTGTCGACATTCCCGCGTGGCTTGAAATGGGCGAACCGCCATCAGAGAACGTATTCGAAAGCAGTCCCGACGCTGTTCCCCCAAGAGTCGCGCCGTTCGTACCGAGCCCGCGGTTCGCTTCATTTCTCCGTCGCAACCTGACGGAGGATTGCGCCGGGCGGCTGCCCGACCTCGCGAAGATCGTGCGTGAAATCGCTCTCCTCCGGCCGATCATTAAATGGCCACCTGCGGCCCGCCCGCGCTGGCCATCCACACTGCAGCTGGTCGTTGACACCGGGGTTGCCGTCAATCCGTTCAGACAGGACCTTGCGCCACTCGCCAAGCAGATCCAACGTACGCTTGGGCATCGCGTAAAGCTTTACCGGTCGGATGGTGACCCGACCCGCCTAGTGAATCAACACGGTCAAGAGGCCCATCTACGCCTGGGGCAAGTGCCACTAGTCGTGCTGAGCGACGGAGGGCAATATCGGCCGGGAAGTGCATCACATCGCCGATGGACCGCCTGCGGCGAGAAGCAGCGCCGGAGTGGAGGAAAGGCATTCCTCCTCGCACCGATAGCGGCCAGACGACTGGATCCGGCGACCACTGCTGCCTATTCAGTGATTGTTCTTGATGATGGTCCACGCCTGCGCATCGCAAGATCCGGCATTGCGCTCCCATCCGACGAAGCGCCGCGCGATTTGACGGACGGCGCCGTAATCCTTCGCGCCGCTCTTTTCGGCAATGCGTATGTGCCGTCCACTCTTTTCCGCCAGCTCAGACGCAAGTTGCAAGGTGCTGGGATAGAAGTGGACATTGCCACTGAAAACGAAGTCTGGCATGACTCAGCAGTCATCGCTTCGACCAATGCTTGCGCTCTGCGCCCTGAAAGTCGAGACGATATTGGTCAGGACTTCGCGCGCCTACCAGACGCACTGCGCGACACAGTAGTTCGCACACACTGGGAGGCGCTCTTGGCAATGTCGCCGTTGGTTCGCACAGAGTATGCCCAGTTGGTGCTCCCTCTGATGACTCGCAAGAGCGAGATGGCCACCGTGCTGCGCAACGCATGCGCTGAGGGCGAACGCTTAATGGAGTGCGCTGCTCTGTGGCTGTTTCATGGCCCAGAAGACCTCACGCAAGACGTTGCGGACTTCATGCTTAGGCTCGCTTCGCGAAGCGAACGCTTGATCGGTGACGGCGGCGAGGCGGTCCAAACCGCTTGGGCTCTTGCTACTCGCAGCCTCCTCCTACAAAACGACGTAAAGCTTCCCGCCGGTCTCGACACCGACAGACTTCGTTGGATGCTGGGTAGTCTCCCTGGGCAGAATTGGGCAATCAGAAGTTCTGACAAGAACACACGGCAGGCGCTGTTGCCCTCAAGCGCGCAGGGGACGCCAAACAGTCTTTCAAGCGCACCAAGTAGTCCCCGTGCCCTACACCCGGCCGCGCGTACAGCTCCTGTCGCAGGCTCAGCCTCTGCATCGCGCCGCTCTCCCCACCACCTCAACCCATCCTTGACTTTTGAGACTCTAGTGCCCGGCCGCTCCAACCAGATGGCCCGTACCGCCGCCCTGCACGTGGCCGGCGCACCGGGCGCCCTGTACAACCCGCTTTTCATCTACGGCGGCGTGGGCCTGGGCAAGACCCACCTCATCCATGCCGTAGGCAATGCGTTGCTCAAGGACCGCCCCGACGCCCGTGTGCTCTACCTGCACGCCGAGCAGTTCATCTCCGACGTGGTCAAGAACTACCAACGCCAGTCCTTTCACGAACTCAAGGCCAAGTACTACTCACTGGACCTGCTGCTGATCGACGACGTGCAGTTCTTCGCCGGCAAGGAACGCACCCAGGAAGAGTTTTTCAACGCCTTCGAGGCCCTGCTCGCAAAAAAAGCCCACATCATCCTGACGTCGGACACCTACCCCAAGGGTCTGGTGGATATTGACGAGCGCCTGAGCAGCCGCTTCGACGGCGGCCTGACGGTGGCCATCGAGCCGCCAGAGTTGGAGATGCGCGTCGCCCTCCTGATCAATAAGGCCGAGGCCGAGGGCACGCTGATGCCGGAGGACGTCGCCTTCTTCGTCGCCAAGAACGTGCGCTCCAACGTGCGCGAGCTCGAAGGCGCGCTGCGCAAAGTGCTGGCCTACGCCAAGTTTTCGCACAAGGAAGTCAGCATTGCGCTGGCACGCGAGGCGCTGAAAGATCTGCTGAACGTCCAGAGCCGCCAGATCGGTGTGGAGAACATTCAGAAGACGGTGGCCGACTTCTACAAAGTCAGCGTCGCCACGATGTATTCCAAACGGCGCACGGCCGAGATCGGCGTTCCGCGCCAGATTGCGATGTACTTAGCCAAGGAGTTTACGCAGAAAAGCCTGCCCGAGATTGGCGAACTTTTCGGTGGTCGCGACCGTACGACTGTTCTGCACGCAGTGCGCAAGATCGCCGGCGAGCGCCAAAAGAATACAGAGCTGAACCAGCAGCTACACGTGCTGGAACAGATGCTGAAGGGTTAACTCGTCAGTTTGCAAGCGCAGTGCAAGCGCCCTGGCAAGGCATGTTGATCCGCTGAGCGGTGCCTAGGATGCTCGTATCCATCAACGACTTGCACTGACCCCAGAAGTTGGACTGCCAGTGTGCGTGCCTAGTCGATAGTGACTGTCTACAACGCTGCCGCGGTGCCGGGTACAGTTGCATGCGCTTACCCGGTTGAACCGCCTTTGCACTGCCCATGTGCTCGTGCACCAGAGCGATGACTCTGTGGCGCCAAAAATCTCAAGCGCCATGTTTTCGCCACTCTCGGGGCGCGTAGGTTCCCGCAGCGAGTCGTGGCCCGTGCCATTCCGGTCAAATGGCACCTGCCGGTCGCCTGGCACGACGCACTGCGCGCCAGGCGGCCCTCTTCGAGCGCTCGCTCTAGTGCGGTGGGATGTCGGCGGCGGCCTTGGTCTGCAGTTACGAGCCGAAGAAAGGACGCATCGTGTGTGCGAGCACGAGCTCAAGGCGCTGGATATCGTCATCGCCGTGCCGGTCAACGAAGTGTCTCGAAGCAGCCGATGGTGAACATCCGCAATCAGCCTATTGCTGAAATTCGACAGACTTCGGCTTCGGGCACGAAGCTGCCAACTGACACGGAACAGACGATAAGTGCTGACCCACAAGCCCAGCCAAACTGCACGAGGTACCGATTTCAGTGACGGTAGTGTTTAACTGCAGGAGTACCCCGTCGCAGCATTGCATCTGACGCTAGAAATCCCAGCTGAAGGTCGTGCCGCTGTCCTTGTGGGTGACGATCACCCGAGCGCGGGTTGTACTACAGACCCATTCCTGCATGCCGAAGGGCGGAACTGAGCGCAGTGCCCGCGGGCTAAGAACCGCTGCGCAGTGCGTCCCGGGGCAACGCACCGACTCGTAACGAATCCACTCGACGCCATGAACGCGAGCCTCGGCGGCGACTGCCTGTGTGCTGCTGTAGTCGGCGCCGTGTGTCCACAGGGCGCGCCCAGCATCCCAAGGGGCCTCAGTCAGGTTCATTGACTGACCTTGGACACGAGTCTGAAAAAGCGTGTGCAGCGTCAGCAGTCCATCGGCATCCTTGGCCAAGCCTGCTGAATCGAGAATGAAGCGATGGCGCCAATATGCGAGCTCGGCGCACACGGTCTCCACCGATTCGGCGCCATACCAGATGCCAGCCTCGTTCGGGCGCCGAAACCGTGACTGGTAGGGCGAGGTGTATCGAAACGGTGTGAACAGCAAATAGTGAAGTCCCTGGCAGCCTTCAGGCAGCGGTGGCTTCGAAGCCTCCAGCATTCCTTCCAATGCGTCGTGTTCGGCGCTCGAATCGACGAGCCGCCATGTGGCGACTTGTGCTTGGCTTTCCACGCCTCGCCAGGCTGTCATTTCGGCCGGCGCGCAAGTCTGAAACCATGCTGGTTCCCAAGCGAACGGAATTTCGATTGGAGCCGTGGTCATCAGATCGGAGCGCGCATGCCGTCGAGGTAGGCCAGTGTGCGGCCCAGGCCCTCAGCCGTGACGATGAGTGTCGCCGGAACACCGTTCAGGGCTGAGTTGTGCGACTTCATCCAGGTCTGGCGCTTTGCGGCATCGCCGCCCACCAGCGCGTCGAGTGAGCGAAACACGCGCACCAGCATGAGGCTGAGTTGGCCTTCCTTGGATGCAGGATCAATGCCACGCTCGCCTTTCACGATGCGTGACACCGTCGGCTCACTGAATCCGACGGTCAGTGCCAACTCGCGGCCGTTAAGGCCCAGGGCTTCGGCGGCACGTTGCGTGGCCTTGCCCAGCACATGGGTGCGGTCAACTTCCATTACGGGGCTGGCTTGCATGGCTCTTCCTTAGGTGCTCTTTCTTATTTCTGCTGAAAGAATAGTAACCCAAAACAGAATTTTTCATCGTGCAGAGGCATAGCGAGAGCCAACTGGCTATCGCCAACACGCTGCGCGCTGGGGGCGTGGCCCTGTGATGCGACAACCGCCGTCTACCTGCAGCGTCAAACCCGAAGCGCCGGGTCCGCTGCGATAGGCGGGCGCACCGCGAGCTGGACTGCTTCAACGTCCGGTACGTTTTTGAACCGCATCACGCGATAGCCCGCGCGCTCCAGCAGGATGTCACGCCCGCGGTCATGATCTTCCCGACCACGGTGGCTGGCGTCATCGAGCTCGATGACCGCCACGACGTCGAAGGCCTTGCTCGCCAGGACGAAGTCCGCCACTTTGCGATTGAAGATGGCGCGAGTGGGTAGGTCTTTGGCCGTGATTAGTGCGGAGAACGCAACCTGGGTGAGCACGATGTGCTCAGGGAAGGCCTGCTGCAGGCGGTGAAACATTGCCTGTTCTCGATTCGTTAGCAGCTTGCGCGCGCGAATGTCGCCCCTGGCCCTGCGGCGCCCAGCGCTCATGCTCTTGATGGCGATCATCGTCACGGCCAGCCCGAAGACCATCAACAGGATCAAGGTCGTGGTCAGGTTCTTTGGCATGGGCTCTTCCCTTCAAACAAGCTGTCAGCACGAAGCCGACAGCGACTGTACCGACTGCCTGGGTGGCTTGTGCTGAGCTTGCACGCTAGCTAGCGTAAGGCTTCGTTGAGAGTCGCTGCCCTGAGTCTGGAGACATGGGGCGGGTCCCTTTGGTCGATATCAGGCTGGCGTACTTCGCTGTGATGTGCAGATCGTGGATGTAGGCGACCTTGAGGGTCTCTTGTAGGACGGCAATTGCCCCCTCTGCGTTGAGCGGCTCGAAACTTCGGGCTTTATCGATTTCTTCGCGAGCCTTGTTGCGGCGCTCAACTGACTTGCTTACCTGTGTACGAAGCTCGGCGGTGGCGCCCCGCTGCTCCTCCAGCCTCTATCCACTGAGCACAATGCTCATCTCCTAGGCGATCCGACCAGCTTCACAGGGACAAAGCTTGGGGCTTTCGGCCTCATTGATCATCCGTGCCGATTCCTACTGCCCACTTTGCTTGCCTGTACTGACTCGTACTAACCAGCCTCGGAAGACGCACCTTTGGGCTGGTTGTAGGCGCATGGATCCGCCAAGCATGTGGCCGCAATGTGCCCAAAGCGGAAATCCGAGATAGATGTCGAAGGGCGGCACCGTGCGCACATGGGAAAGCTACGATGGTCGGCATGGGGGTGCTGACGCTCTCAGATCGGGGATTCGGAATGAAAATGTCAATTTCGGCCGTGGCCTGCACGGTCTTGGCCCTAGCCGGATGTGCTCAGCCGGTGACACACGGGCCAATTCAGGGAGATGCGGTACCTGCAGCGGTCAGAGTTATTGCGCAGTTGTGCGTCCCAATTGGCGTTGATCGCAATTTCATTTCTGTTCAGACTGTCACGGCGTATTCCGTCGGCGGTGGCGGCCAGAAACTTACTGGGCGAACGAGCTCTTCCCAGGCGGTATTCGAGTTCTTTACAGCTCACCCCAACGAACTTCGCGCCATCCTGGTCCGCTTTCCCAATTCCGACGGCTCTTGGACAGATCATTTTGTCTATCGTCCGCCAAACCACATTGAGTTCGACAGTTGGTCGGTCTGGGAACAAGCGACGGCTATCGCCAAGGACGGCAATTGGGGCGTTGGGACGGGGATGGTCAACGGCGAAAGGCCCGCGGTAAGGGCTGTGCCAGCGGGATCTCCAGTCATGCGATATAGGCTCATGCCGTTCGAACACTACCTGGAGGGTGTGGGAAGGCGCAGAGACAATGGGCTGGACATGAACATTTCGCGTTGCGAAGCTGATGGTGGCCGCCTAGTTGAACCTAGTGGCCTGCCAACTGGCTCCTGAACCGCCCAAGTTGAGCGTCTGCAAGCAGCTTATTGCTCAAGTTCCGAGAATTTCGGCTTTGGGCACAAAGCGGCTGACGAGGCTGTTGAATTGAGCTTCAGGAATGTGCCCGAAGCCGAAATTGATCAGACGGCAGCAGGAGTCGCCGAATGCCGTCATTTGCCACATGCATGTCAACCAATAGCTTTGCCGGCCGCCTTCCGATGAAAACGCGGCAGTGATTGTCGAAATGCGGATGCCCTGAGCGGAGCCTGAGGGTCGCCCTAATGTCTAGAGGCAACGGACCTGATAGCCTGCTCTACAAGGGAGGCAAGCGGCCAAGCGCACGTTTGCCAGGTCACCGATCGACAAGGCAAACAATGAGCACCAAGTTCGTCCTTCCAAAGCGCGCTTTGGAGCGCATTCACATCGGCCAGGCATTCGCTGAGTACGACCTCATCCGGGACGAGCCCGAACTCTTCGTCTCGACGCCAGCGGCGCTGGCCGCCCTCGACCAAACTGCGCAGAAGTGCTTCTTCGTGGGGCGAAGGGGTGCTGGAAAGACGGCGATCACATATGAGTTACTCCGCCGCACCGCCGATGCGATCCCGATCGTTCCCCAGATTTTCGACCTGCTGCAGCTACCTTTTGCACACGAAGAGTTTCGGGATACTCGACAGCGCCCATTTAAGTCGCTCATGCACACCTTTGAGCGCGCACTTCTCGATGAGTGCTTCCGCCATCTTTTTGCAACTCAACGATTTAAGAATAAGGCTTTGCCGACAACTGTCACCAAGGAGCGCAATCTCATTGAAGACTGCGACTTTGATCAGCGGGTGCTGAGCCTTACTCAAGAAATATTTGACGCCTACTCAAAATCCCAAGACAAGCTGTGGCTTCGTCAAATAAATCGGAGCAAGGAACTGGGCGCTGAACTTCAATCCATAAGCGCTCAATCGAATTATCACTTTACTCTTCTTGTAGACCGTCTAGATGAATCTTGGGATGGATCTGAGTCCGCCATAGTTTGCCTAATGGCTCTGATGCATGCAACTGTTCGACTGAGTGCTTCGTATCCAGCGGTCCGCCCGTACATCTTTATTCGGGAAAATATCTATGACCGAATTCGGGCAATAGACAACGAGTTCTCGCGGCTCGAGACAGCCGTAGTATTTCTAGATTGGTCCGAGCAAAAGTTAATCGAGCTTGTGGAACGTCGCATCGTTCGCGCGCTTCCAACCAAGCCGAAACTGGGAGGGGATGCTTGGAACTGCTTTTTCGAAGAGACGCCAGACAGAAGCAGTCGAAGCGCCGTGATGTCACTATGCCAGCACCGTCCTCGAGACATTTTGATGTTGGTTAGTTACGCCATTGAGTCCGCAGTGAATAGCAGTCATCAAATTATTCAAATCGCTGATGTGGAGGCTGCCGCCAAGCGATATAGCACCAGCCGGCTGAAGGATCTTGGCGACGAGTTTGCTGAGAACTATCCCAATATTAGCGTGCTGCTCGAGCTTTTTTATGGGCTAGGAAACGAGTACTCTCTGCTTGGATTGGAGGATTTCATTGCCAAACTCATCGTCAACGACAAGATAAAGAAGCACTGCGCGACCTGGTTTTTCGACTACACAACCGCGAGCCGTCTCGTCGAATTGCTCTACGGAATCGGTTTCATGGGACTTCGTCGATCGGGTCGAACGATTTTCAAGGAACCCGGCAAAGACTCTAACGCCAAACTTCCCATCGACCAAGCAACCCACTTCGTCGTCCACCCAACTTACCAACCGGCCCTGAATCTTAGAAGTATTCTCATCCAAAAGGTTTCCGAGGATACGCCTCTTAAACATGAAGGCATTCTTGAGGATCTCCCCGAGAATTACCGCTTTGACCAATACAAGGAAGAGCTCAAGAAAACGCTGGAAGATCTAAAAACTCTACCGCTGGGTCATGCAGGGGCGAAAGAATTCGAAGAGATCGTGGGCCAGGTGGTGAAACTTTGCTTCTTCCGCTCCCTTACGAACATCCAGCCTAAGGCCCGCACGATAGACGGATCGCAAATTCGAGACTGGATTGCATCAAATCGAGCCAGCGATGGCTTCTGGGACGTAGTGCGAACAAAGTACGGTGCGACTCAAGTAGTCTTTGAATGCAAGAACTATGAGGAGTTGTCTGCAGATGATTTTCATCAAGTCAACTACTATTTCAGCGAAACATTTGGAAAGTTTGGTGTTCTCGCTTTTCGAGGCAATGAGATTAAAGACTCATATTTGCGGCATGTTGGAAATGTTGCCAATAAGAACCGGGCGGGCTTTGTATTAATACTCACGCAACGTGACCTGGAGGTATTTCTCCGACAAGCAATCAATGGTGTCTTCAAGGAAGCACACATCCAGGACCGTTATGATTTTTTCGTTCGGTCCATCTCCTGAGAGGCACAGCGGAACGACAGCCAGCGCTGCACTGCTGTCATTCTCACTGGACCTCAGGCGCCAAACTCGAAGTCGGCAGACAGCCGGTTCCTGTAGCTCGGTGATTTTCGGCTTTGGGCACATTGCTGCCCCACGATTGCCGAATCCAATTGGCTGCAACCAGCCTAAACCTGCGTTCTAAATCCATCAGATCAACATAGCGCCCGGGTCCGCCAAAACCCCAAACCACAGCAGCGCGCGGAAAGGCAAGATTGGCATCCAAATGCTGGCAGCTAGCCTATCCTGCACTCAGCTTTCTCTACTGTTCTTGATCTTCAAAGTTGCGGCCAAGCGCTGAAATTCGAGCTCAAGTCATCGCCAATGCCTAACTTTCCGAGCACGCGGCGAGCTTGGTCGCTAGCCAACCGACAGCAACCTGGCGGATGTGGGCCGAAACCGGACCATATCCGGACCGTATCCGGACCGTATCTGGACCGTATCCGGACCAAAACCGGACCGTAAGCGAACCGTATCCGGACCGTATCCGGACCAAAAGCGGACCATATCCGGACCGTATCCGGGCCCTTTTGAGCCCAGTGCACGTTTGGCCTCCCAGGCACGACATCAAGTCGGCCGGAACGGGCTCCGGCGGCCTGGCATCGGGCGTGGCGGGTGTCAGCGGTGCCGGTCTGGCCAAAGGCCTGTCCGGCACGGGGGCGCGTTCATGCATCGCATGAAGGCATTGAAGCCCCCATCTGCTGACACGGGAGCGGGCCGCCTCTTCCCTGCCCTGCCACTGCTACAGCAGCGCTTTAGCGGGGAGCCAGCTCCAAACTATCAGAGTGGTCCCTGACGTCCAAGCCATGCAGCGCCGCCACCGCGCGCGCAAAGTTTGCACTGTCAGCGGTCCTGAACAGGCCACTGACTCGCAGCGCCTTGAGCCTGTCGGCATGGACGATCACGATGGGCTTCGAGCTGTAGCGGTTCATCTCGGCCACGGCCTCATTGAGGGTGACATCGTCAAACGAGGCCTCACCACGTGTCCAGGCCACAGCTCGGTCCAGGCCTGGCCCTTCAACTCGCACCTTGGAGACCCCTGAAGCGGCCATTGCGCCATCAACGCGCACACGTTCCCCAGCAGTCATCACGACCGGATCAGCACCCGCCGCTACGCCCACCAGACCTGCCTGAGGCCGCAAGACAACCTGCCCCTCGATCAAAGTCACTTCGAGCGAGGTGCTGACCTCCTGACTGCTCGACTGCAAGCGCACGAGAAACGACGTTCCCGTCGCCTTGACCTCAGTCTCGCCCGCCGTCACCAGGAAGGGGCGACTTGCGTCCTTGGCCACTTCGAACAGCGCCTCCCCGGACTCGACGTCAACGAGCCGCTGAGACGAACTCAGACGTGCCCGAACTTTGGTGGCGGTGTTCAGAGACATGCGACTGCCGTCCTGCAGCATCACCACCCGGTGCTCCCCCACTCCCGTGGCGTACACCTCTCCAGTGCGCCAAGGCTGCAGCGCCAAAACCAGCACGGAGGCCAGCACCAGGAAAACCCCTGCCAAGGCCCACTGCATAGGCCTGGTGACTCTCACTCTTTGTGGTGGAACCCTTTTGGCACTGCTCAAGGTGTTGGCATACGCACTGAGACTGAGATTCGCAACCTCCTGCCATGTCTCTGTGCACCGCTCGAAAGCAAGCCGATGCGAGGGTGACTGGGCCTGCCAAGCCAAGCACTCGCGCACCATAGCTGGCGTGCGGCTGGGGCCATGCAATCGGGCGATCCACACAGCAGCTTCGGCAGCGATGTCAGCCGACACCAATGGCGGAAGCCGATCCCCGGCTTCTGCAGCCAACTCGTCTCGCCCACTACCCACCCCCCCTGCCCTACCGGGCTCCCCATCAAACTCAGCAACCACTACCAACCTTCCATCCAGCAAGTCAGCTGCAGGGTGGCCTTGGCGACATGCTTTTCCACCGTGCTGATGCTCAAGCCATGATTCTGGGCAATCTCTTGGTAGGTCAAACCATCGATCCGGTGTGACAGAAAAATGTCCCGGGTCTTCTCAGTCAAGCGCCCTAATCCAAGGCTTAAACGCGCCATGCGCTCCCGAGCCAGCACGATCGCCTCAGTGCCAGGAGCTGTGTCGAGCAGGACCACCTCATCCACCATCAACTGTTCGCCGTGGCAGACGCTGGACCGATGAGCATCAATGGACAGATTCAGAGCCGTTCGCATCATGAAAGCCTCAGGTTTGGCAACCACCTGCGCGTCTTCATAGCAAGCCAGGCGAACCCAAGCCTCCTGCACAAGGTCGTCCGCGTCATGGGAGGAACGACCGCTGCGCATCAGCGCGGTGCGTATGCGGAAAAAGACCGGGGGTAGTTTCTTGAGCATGGGATATCCCTCCAGGCAGGGTCAGACAGATAGGGCTAAAGCCAAGGCGGCCAGTTCAGATCGAGCAGCAGCTCGGACTGCAGCCCGAGCCACAACGCGCCCCTCCGTATGCAACAGAAAAGGCACTCGAAGCAGCTCGGCCACCTCGATCTGTGCCGCGCACCGCGTTCGTACAAAAACCGTAGAATGTGGATGATCGTCCGTGGTGCTATTGACGTCAATAGCAAACCATTTATGGATGCCGCGCAAGTCTCCTCGTCACGCTCAAACACCAACACTGTTGGCGTTCGGCGCAGCTGTCCGAGAACGTCGGCTGAGTCTTGGCCTGTCTCAGGAAGCCTTGGCCCACGAGGCGGGAATCGACCGCTCCTACGTGAGCAGCGTCGAGCGCGGCGGGCAGAACGTGGGGCTTGTACTCGCAGCCCAAATCGCGCAGGCCCTAGACACCAGTTTGGCGACCTTGGTCGCGGCCGCCCGGCTTTAAGGCCCAGCGACTGATACCGAGCATCGGCTTGAGGCTAGGAGCTGGCGTTCCTGTAGGCTAGGCACCTGGCCCAAATTGACCCATAGGGGCCGGTCGGTCTTCAGCCGTTAGAGGCAGCATGTACCTACAGCAAAAGTTCCTCGACCGTCAGAACTAAGCCGATAGCGGTCTGCTGGCTCTAATCGACTGAGGGGCGGCTATCGACGAAAGCGGCCAGTCAGTTTGATCCAGCCGACCGGCCGCAGCCGCTGCTGACCCACCTATCAACATTTGATGGGCAGGTTCAGGCTGAAGAGAGTCAATCGCGATCGGTAGTTCAAACGACCGATGGGATCAGCTCCCGCCATTCGACGAGCAACCATTCGTGTGTCCGCTACCCCCCAGACCCGACACTCGATGGACTCCTGTCGTTGGGGGCGGTCCTGGAAGACAAAGGCGAGGTGCGACGGCTAAGCTGTACCGAGCTGATGCCGATTAGGGCTGAGTCAACTTGAGTACGAGACGGAAGAGCTCCGCTTGGTACAGCGCGTCATGCAAGGCGTCATGGTCGCCCTGGAGAGTCGGATTCAACCTGCGAGCCATGGCGCTGGATCGCGTGTCCTGCCACGTACTGCCTGTGGCGCCCATGTACAGCGCCTTGATGTCCACCGCCGTGAAACCAAAGGGGTTTGAGCCGGTGAAACGATGGAAGTAGTAGTTGACGAACGACCAGTCGAACGGAGCGTTGAGGCCAACGAAGACCGGGAGTTCCCACTGCGTGCACTGCGAGCCAACCCACGCGGCGAAATTCAGCATTGCAACATCGGGCGGAAGCCCATCCTTGGCGAGCGTTTGCAGCGACAGGCCGGTGACCTCCAAAGCCTCCGGCACGAACTTGTCGCTGATCGGTTTGATCGAACACGAGAACGTCCTGCTCGGATCATCCACGCAGCAAGCACCCAGCGTGAGCATGCTGTATTCGCCGGGGATGGGGCCGGCGGTTTCGACGTCGACGGAGATGAAGACTTCCTGCTTAGTGGTCATGGGCTCTCCTGTTCCAGTTGTGGCTGCCGAACGCTGTCAATCGGCCAGCGCTGGTGATGGCGACGTCACCAGCAGCGCGTGCTCGAAGTGCGCGAACGTGAGGCCAGTCTCAGGGAAGGCCAGCGCAACGGCCGCCGGGTAAAGGCGCGTCCGAATGTCGGAGTAGGTCCAAGAGGGTTTACCGGCCAACGCGCCCGTCGAAGCCACGAGCGATGCGATCTGGGGCGGCGTCAGGCCTAGGTCCGCCAGATCCATGTCGAAAAGGTCTTTTCGCTGCCCAGCATTGGGCCGGCGGAAATGCTCGACCACCGCAGCTCGGCGCTGGATGGCGGGGTCAAGAACAGACATCCGGTTCGTGCACAGGATCGTGAAGATCCGGCCCTTACTGGACCGCAGCTCATCGATGGCCTGGATGAGCGTGTTCACCGCTACCTTGTCCTCGTGATGGCTATGCTCCTGGGTCCGCGAGGCCGCCAGGGAGTCACCCTCGTCGATGACCAGGATCGCGCGGCGATCCTTGCCAATGGACTTCTTGATCTCAGCGAAAGCCTCGGAGATCAATGTCCCCATTTCGCCAACGCTGCCGGTTCCGCGCACGCGATTGCTTAGCTTGAAGAGCATCGAGTCTTCGATCTTCGCGTCCTTGGCAATGCGATTGCCGATCGCTTCGGCCATGGCCGACTTGCCGGTGCCGACGTCGCCGTAGAAGATGGCAAACGGGTACTGATCTCGAAGCACATCCACCAGCGCCAAGCGCTTGCCATGGTGCTGCTTGCTCCAGGCCTCAACACGGTCGAGATTGATAAGCAACTGCAACTGCTTGCTTACCCTGAGATATAGGCTCTCGAAGCCAAGCAACCCCTTCGTGCGAGCGGTGATGTCTGGGTCGGGCAGGGGGGTCTTGCTTTCGAAGACAGAGGTGCTCATGTGAAATCCTTTCGCGTCACACCGAACGCATTGCTGCTGTAGTCGCGCCCACCGGATTCTTTGAGGGATACGTGGGCGGTGCTTGCATCCGTTGGAACCCAGCCGAGCTTGAGGTTCGGGAGAGTCTTCTCCTTCACCGCCGCGGTGTAGTCGTTGGTGTAGCTCAGGATGATCCGCAAGAATGGCTGGTTCACCTCCGGCCAAAGAACGCCGCCGGGCTTGGATGGGGTGAGATCGTTGCTCCCTACTTGGACGACGTACTGGACGGCCTTCACTTCCGCATCAGCACTCAGAAGGGTGACATCGACCATCTTGAGGTATCCCCGTTGGGCGAGGTACTCGACGTCATGGCCGTACTTAGCGGCCTCGGCCTCGGTCATGCTCTTAGAGCTCTCCGCGATCATTCTCAAGTCCGACGTGAATCGACGGACAACCTTGGCGACATCCTCCTGCGTGAAGGTGAAGGTCTTGGTAATGCTGCTGGTGCCGCTCATTCGTCATCCTCCACTTTGAAGCGTGGGCCAAATACTTCTTTCCAAAGTTCCACGTCGTCCTCATCTGATGCGTGCACTGCGTCTTCCCACGACTGGTGGGCAGCCTGCTTGATCTCAAGTCGCTCTGCCTCTGTGATCCGAGAAGCCGCGTTGTTGCGGTTGTTGACAGGGTCGACGATCACGACAGGGTCGCTGAATTGCACGGCTGAGCTTCTACGGTTCTCGACGAAGTCGATGCGATCCTTCAAGCCGTATTGCGCAATGTAGAGAAGGAAGTCCCTGAAGCGCTTCTCGATGCTGCCGCCAGTGCCGTTCTTCTCCAGTAGATGCGCCATGATTAGCTCGATGTGGAACGACTTCAGGCCGGCCGGCTTGTGATGGTTTTTCCACCTTTTACCCATCCGGACCAAAGTTCTGAAGTGCGTATCGGTGTTCTTCCGATCGGCGACAAACTTGATCGAGCAGGGTGCGCAGGTTTCGCTCTTGGAGCCGTCCTGGATGTCGAACTGCCAACCGTAGTCTGGGCGCGTTGGATCCTGGATCAAGGGGACGATGTCGACGGCCAAGCCTGATCCCACGAAGGTGACGGTCGCAGCACGTCGTTGGATCTCGAAGTCCTCGACCTTCTTGTTCGGATAGATAGCGATCAGCAGCTCGTAGATGGTGTCGCTCAGCTGCTTGAATGTCTCGTGGTTCGCGTCCTTGCCGGTGATGTAGAACACCACGTCTACGTCGACCGCGTCGTCGTTGGTCTTGCGCAGGATGGTGTATTTCGCGAACGAGCCTGCCTTGACCACCTTGGTGACCTTCAGTTCTTCGCGGTTCTCGACTTGCTTTCGCAATTCCTTGATCAGGCGATCAACCTGCTCGTGGTACTCGGTGCGCTTCTTCTGCGTCAGGCGCAGCACATTGCTGTCGTACCAAAGCAGTTGTGTATTTGTCAAAGGCAAAGTGGTCCTCCCAAAGGCGCTCTACGGCGCGCGTGACCGGGTTGAAAAGATCTAATGGCTTCTAGGAGCCTATGCCGAACACGACCAGGTCTGCAGCAACGATGGCTGCGGCTCTGGACGCCAGATCGTGGAACGTGTTGTCCTTCTTCGTATCGCCGAAGTCGCTGATGCCACGAACGATGAGCGAAGGGACACTGTGCTGCGCGCACGCCGCAAAGATACCGGCGGCCTCCATTTCAGCCACCTCCACCTTGCCGTGAAGATCACGCAACTGCCGGAACTTTTCAGGATCCCGCAGCAGCTTCTCGCCACTGCCGATGGTTGCGGCCTGCGGCATCAAGCGCTTGGATACCGCTCCGGCATCCGAGGTCTCCGGGAAGACCAGGTCTTGGTGCGCGCGCGCGCTATCGATGCGTGCGGAGGCGGACTTGGCTGAGGCGAGGTAGTTCGCGATGTCCTGCTGCACGGAAAACTCCGGGCGATAAATCTCGGGCCGTGCTTCGGTCTTGCCGCCGTCCAACAGCGCCGCCCCTTCATAGGCGACAACCCGATCGGCGATGATGACGTCGCCCAGTGCGGTTTTTTCGCGCATGCCGGCCGCGATGCCGATCATGACCACGAGCTTGGGCTTGAACTCCATCAGTAGCGTGGCGGTGATGGCTGCGGCATCAACATTGCCAGCGGTGCCGAACGTGGCGATCGTGCAGGTGGCAAGCGTGCCCTTGTTCGTCCGCACTTGCGCGCGCCAGTGGTTCTGCCCGATATCGGTTTTGGCGGCTGGGGTTTCTTCATCGATCCCAAAGGCCAAGCGGGCCGCGTTGAGTTCGATCGGCAGCGCCGTCAGCACCAACACGTCCGTGGGCGCTGCGTATGCCTCGGCCGCAAGCTCGTTCTCCAGGATCGCGACAACATGCGCCGCGATCTCGGGGACCGGCAGGGCCGGCTCCTCAAGTGACAGAGCGGGCGTTTTGGAGACGACCTCTGCGCCGGTATGGCTCAGGTAGGACAATGGCGCCGACATGAACTTCCTGTACACACCCAGCGCGCCTTCACCGTCCTCGCTATTGGCCCCGATCTTCAAATCCATCGGATAGACCGGCAGGCCCAGTTTCACCATCTTGTAGGCTCGATCGGAGACCCCCTTGCCGCCGCCGAGCGCAAGCATCCCCGATGCGTGAGAGGCCTGGGCGTCCCCGATGTTCCCACCGGTGACGACCTCATCGGGGATGACATCGACCTTGGCAAGCCCACGCATCGAGAGACGCGCGATCAGTGCGCGCTGTTCGGGGTTCATGCTTGCTTGGCGATGCCGCTCAGCCAGGACGATAACGACGCGGGGCGATGTCGCCTGACCAGGATGGCAAACATCGATCTCACGGAGGATCGTCCAGTCAAAGATCAGCGGTTGCTTTGCCGCATTGACCGGCTCAGAGGCGGTGTAGACAACGAATCCATCTCCAGCCTCTAGCACCTTCTTGGTGACTTCGCGTACGAACTCGTGTGCCCGATCGATGGACGTCGCTGCAGCGGACTCCGATGCGCTTCCCGCGAGTAGGAAATACTTGGGCCTGTAATTCGACTGATTCATTCGGCTTCGGAAGACTGCCTGTCAATCAGCCATCGGAGGCGCAGCGAATAGAGCAAAGCCACTCGCGCCGCGTGCGGCTGCGAGCTGATGCCCTGGGCGCTTTGCTGACAGCCTCCGCTTGCTGTCGCCGGTGTCTTCGCTCTGTCTTGTTGGAGGATTAGTGAGCGTAACCAGAAGCAACCAACTATAGCAGCGGCAACTCGCCGTTATGTGCGCGCTTCGCCAAGGGATGCTACTAAGGATCTCGTTTCGCAACCTCTCCAACGATCCCGAAGAGATCCTCCAGTGCTGCGTTGGCATCGTTCTGCAGATTTGCCCCTATCAGTTCGTAGCGTAAAGGGCCGTTCCATCGCGCGTCGAAAGACTACATGAACAGAGGCTTTCCTTTGGTGCCGACTTGTGAGTCCCTTGCCGTGACGCGATGCACCGGTGGGGCGTACGACACCGCTAATGTCACCAGACCTCTTCGGACCGGCCGCTGGCCCAACGACAAACAGAGCCAATCAGTGACCGGTACTTGACCGACAGCATTAGTTAGCTATTGGCGAGTGCGAGGCTGCTCCCGCTGCATATCTGCCGGCCGACGGCCAACGACACCTTCAGTCTGACCTGAGTCATCCTCGCGTAAGTCCTGGACGGCAGCAATAGTGAACGCCGGTCATTGGGCAGCGCCGGCGACGTCCGGCGGTTTCACCCGCGGAACCAGTCACTCGCCTGCGGGACAGGCCACGCACAAGCTCTAGCTGCAGCTTCAGCACGCCGCGGCAAACTAGTGTGGACACTGAGCGGTCAACCAGCATCTTTCAAGATGTAGACGTTAGCCGTAGCCGAAGTAGCAGCAGCCCAACAATTTTGCTGCGCAGCGAGATTCACTCCAGTGGGCTTGGCTGAGGCGGGGGTTTAGGCGGCCACCGAACCAAACTGCCTTGCGCCCCGCATCGCCGCATTCACGTCCGCCGGCTCGCGGCTGACGCCGGCGCAGGTGGCCGCGTGGCCTCCTCACGCATCCGTCGCTCACCCCTCCAGGGCTTAGGCTCAAGGTCTCGAAACAGCAGAAGGGAGGCACGCTGGCGGTACGAAGTCGCGATGCTTGTCTGGGTCCTTTCGACCCGTTGATCGAAAAGTCGGTGCAGCCGTTCCTGGCGTTGCTCCGGGGTCCGAAGTGCGTCGTACCGGGAGAGAAATTCATCGATTCGGCGCGCGAAGTCGCCGAGCGACTCAAGCACCGATAGGTCTGCCGCGGCCTTCTGGCGTACACCGACGACTTTCTCGTCAGCAGACTGCCGCTCCGCTTCGAGGTCGGATGCAATGGACGTAGCCCAATCTCGCCAAACTACCAAGTCAGCAGGGTTCAGCACTTTCACTTCATCCGCGCGGGCGAGGTAACGATTGACGCACTCGACCACGTCAACGTCCAACCGAAGGCGGAATTCGGATTCAGGTGCTCCGGGCGGAATCGTCATGAAGCTTTGGCGCACGTCAGCGCACTCATCAGCAGCGGCACGTGTCGCATTGCGTAGGTAGTTGTCACGGCTGAGCCGGTACGTCTCCGTCCTTGCCTCGGCCAGGGAACTCTCAACCGCTTTCAGCCCTGCCTCTGGGCGCGCCAGCTGTTCGTCGACTGCAGCCCTCTGGTAAAGCGGTATAACCGTGTAGAACAAGCCTGCCAAGGCCAACCCGATCCCCACGATCTGGAAGATGGACGCTCCTCGGGAGAGCCAGCTATCCCAGTGCGACGACACCCCTACTGGCATGACCTCCAGCGTGGCGATGCCGCAACGTCGAAGCTGAAGATTACGAGGCGGGGTCAAGCCGGGCTGTCAGGCCGGCCGCAGAGGCGGTTTCATTCGGGGATGCTAACCGCCAAGTTTCCGGGCGCCGCTAGTAGCGTGCGCAGGCGCGCATAGGGAAGAATCGCCCGAAGCGCAGGCACAACCCCGCGCAAACGAACTACAAGACACATGACCACGTCGCCCCCTACCTCTGAATTGACTTCCTCCACACTTCTGTCCGTCAAGTTCTGGCTCGCGCCTTACGCACTTGCGGTCTCCACCCTCTATCTCTGGGGCTACTGGGGAACCTTCGGAATCAACGTGCTGGACTACATCGGAATCAGCGACATCGTCAAGGCGGCGGTCTACCCCGTCATGACGGGACTGATAGCCCTTGCCGTAGGAGCGCTGCTGGGCGAGCTGATGTCGCCGCGGCTAGAGCCGGGTGCCGGCGCCAACACGCGCATTGGCAAGCTGCTCAATAACTCCTTGCCATTTCTCGGAACAGCTTACGTTGTCTTGCTGGCCGTTGCGGTGATGTTTAGCTGGCCGAACAAGTGGCTCGTCGTGGGAGTGCTTGTCGCGGTCCCGGTCTACTTTCAGCTGAAGAAGTCGGCATTGCTTGCCAACGAAATTCCGTCGGACAGCGCTCGATCCATCATCATCTTTATGCTCATCATGGCGGTGCCCGTCGCGTTCGACCGTGGTCGCTCAGAAGGAAGCGCTGTGGTCGATGGAGCCAGCTATCAGACCGTGACTTCTGAACTGCCGACCAAAGATGCAACGGCGAGGCTTGCTCATGCTGATAAACAGCGTTTCATCGGCAAGCTCGGTGACCGCTTCGCATTTTATGATCCGGACGCGCGTTCGGTATCGCTCATTGCGGCATCCGAGATAAAGGTCCTCACGTTGACCAGCAGTGCGCTTACTGGGACCAGCGTTGCAGCGACTGCAACACAGCTGTCCGCAGGCTCGGCAGCGAGCAGCGCGGCCTCCGCGGGGGGCGCATCTCCTAGAGCAAACGCAGCGCCCCCTGGTTCTGCGGGAGTTCAAGTTCCGGTGCCCCAACCCGAAAGCGCTTCAAAGGCAAATCAGTCAGGCGCTGTCACTCGGCCTGGCACTTGAGCATGTATCCGGTCCGAAATCGCTAGATGGATGACGTCGGTATCCGCTGAGAATTCGAAGTGCCGGCCAGAAGCGGCTTTCGACGATTGACGGCCTTCGAGTAGGCTTGAACGCATGCTTACACCACCTACTAATCGGCTTAATGAATTGCTCGCACTGGGTGGGCTTGCCTTGGTCGCACTTGGCTTCACGGTCCCGCTCCAGAAGTACCACGAAGCTGATGTCCACCGGATTGAAGCAAAGGCCAAGGATCGAAAGGCCGCATCTGCCTATCGCCGCTACGCTGAGAAGGTGAACGAGATGATCCGGATCAGCAACGAAGCCGTCGCCAGTGTTGTTACAGGCAAAGAGCGCAAGGAGATCGCCGCCAGGATTCACGCATTGAATCCCGACACTGAGAGTTTGGGGCGGGAGATGGATGGCATATTGGGCGATTCACGCAAGCACGTGGATTTGGCGGCTCATCTTCAGTTGCTTCGAAATCTCTGGTTCACTGTTGCTTCCGCTTGCGTCTTGGGTGGCATTGCAGCGGCCTTCATTGGATTTAGGCAGTGGTCTATGCAACCGAAGGATGTGCGCTAACTGCCCGCGCTTCGCGCCGAGGTGACGAGTAGGCACCTTCGGTTGGGCGGTTGAGTGACTGCATTGCAGCGATTCATTTCGGAAGCGCTAGCTTTCGCTCCGGGTCGGAAGTGCCATTCCAAAGCTTCGAGGACCAGACATTCCGGCGCGATTTGACGCCGACAGCCACAGGCAGACAAGCGTCGCGAGAGCAGCACCTTCGATTCCGGTCGTCGAAGCCGTCAACTGGCAAGAGCGCCAGCGGTTGCTTCTTGCCGGGCAGCGTGAACTCGGCGGCTGATCGCCTGCTGACCTCCGCCTATGAACCCACCTGTCGGCTTTGGGATTTTTTCCGACGCTCAGTCTGGGTGTCTGAACGTCCGGACCCCGCCGGAATCAGCCCCTCAGTGCGGAGCTCGCCGAATGGCGGTTCAAGCGATTACTGTTGAACGCCCCGTCTTGCTTCTGTCGACATCGACCCACAGCCGTCAGATGTGAAGCGTCATCACAAATTGATCGCAAGCTGGATTGCAGCGTCAAGAGCCCCCGAATTCACATCCCGGACCGCAAGCGAAACCAGGCCACCCTACGACCATCGTCGCTCACCCGGTACTCCAAGTCGAACATTCGAGATTCCGAAAGCACCTGCGGCCAGGTCCGACAGCCGTACTTGGCGGGAGTCTGCTCGGCGTGGTCAGCCTCTATCCAAGCCTGGGCCCGTTCCAGCCTCGCCCAGCCATCCTCAGAAAGCTCCGTGGCAGCCTGCCTTAGCACCGAAACGATGCCGGAAAAAGGCCAACTGAAGCTGCCGTCTGGCGCGATGCCGTTGACCACCATGTCATGGAAGGCTTCAGTTGCTGCGAAGGCCGCCATCATTGCGCGTGCCTTCTCCATACCCTGAGCCCAGGCGAGCAACTCGCAGTGGTGGAGTTCAATACGCTCGTAGCAGTGTTCGAGGTGCTCCAGGGCGGCAGTGCAACCCGCGTCGCTGCCAAGGTCGAATTTCTCAATGAGATGGTGCACCAGCTGGTTTCGCATGACCACCAATTCCTCGATAGCTGCCCGCGTTATGGCCAGCCGTTGAGGCTCCATCGTGATCCGATGACTCACCGCCAGGGAGGTATGGTCGGTGGGCACTTCGCCTACTGGTAGCAGGTCGCGCTCATAGCCGTCAGGGACGGCATAAGTCTCGAACAAAGACTTGACCAACGTGCCAAGGGTTTTGTCAGCAAACTTCTCGACGCGAGTGGCAAGCTGCGTCTCAATGGTCCGTGCAGGGCCCGCCAACTCGTGGTGGACCAGCAGAGCCTTCATCAAGCACTCGTACTGTTGCAGGCGCAGCATGCATCGGCCCAAGAGGCGCTCGACCTCTACTTGTGGCTCAGTACGTCGATCATCACTCATCGCATATCGGGTCACGAAAAAAACTGTATCTAAGGCCTTATGCAGACGGCTGGAGCGCACCTCGGCGCATGCGCAAGGTTAGCCTTGGCAAAGCTGGTTTCTTTGAGAAACAGGCAAGCCTGGGCCGGCATCGTGCAACTCACGCGGCTTGGTGAAGTATCCACGGCCTGCTACACCGGGCAATAACCCAAGACTGCTCCGACCAAAGCTGCCGCATTCGTACCGTGGGAACGCTCAATAGCGAGCATCGCCGGGGCGATGCCGAAAAGCATCGATGGTGATCCACTCGCGACGACCTGTTGAAGCGTCGCATGGGGCACTTTTGCTGACGAACGAGGCTGGCATCCCCGATGACACGAACTCGCGCCAGGTTCGGCGCCCGGCTCCGCGCAAATCGCAGAAAAAAGTCACCGCCAGCAAAAATGTACGTTGGGCTGAGGCCAAAAACGTCCAGCGAAGCACCCCAACAGCCACCCCCCGGTTTACCCATTGGTTTACCCATTGAGCGTAATCGCTGCCGGAAAAGAAAAACGGGTTAGCTGCTTTCGCTGCTAACCCGTTGATTTACTTCAATAAAATGGTCGGAACGGTGGGATTCGAACTCACTACCCCTTGCACCCCATGCAACTTGGATTTCGACGCCACATCAGCCAGCCCCTTACACCAGCACACCTCTGCCATCTGACTCGCTCCTGCTTATGAGTGAGACACCAAGCCTTTCTTCGCGAACTCGAACCGGTGCTCGCTCGGCGCGTCAACCGCAGTCTTCCCATGAATCCATCCGTCAAGCATGTCGGCCCACGCCTGCATCATCGCTCGTCGCTGCTCGGCGTACTCGGCCTTGTTGTAGACGGCGCGCACGCCTTTCTGTTCATGGGCAAGGCACTTCTCGATCCAGTCGGTATTGAAGCCAGCCTCATGCAGCAAAGTGCTCGCCGTGCGGCGTAAGTCATGGACCGTGAACGGCTCGAAGTCTTCACCGCGAGCGCGGATCAGTTTCAAGGTCGCATCGATGACGCGGTTCAGCGTCGCTGCGCTGATGGGCAGATTCGTTTCGTAGCGCCCGGGGTGCAGGTAGGCACTGGCACCGAAGCAGGTCTTGAATGCGACAAGGATGTCCAGAGCCTGCTGGCTCAGATAGACGTTATGAGGCCGCCCTGCCTTCATGCGCGCCTTGGGAATGCACCAGGCCGCCGCCTCGAAATCGACCTCGTCCCAGGTGGCTTGGATGAACTCTGTTTTGCGCACCAAGGTCAGCAACAAGAACCTAACGGCCAGACGCAAGGTTGGCATGGTCGCCGTCTGCTCCAAAGCGTTGAAGAACACATGGATTTCAGACGGTGAAAGCGCTCGGTCTCGCGCCTTGAAGGTGGCGATCGCGCTCGGCCGAATGTCCTCTGCTGGGTTGTCAATCTTCAAGCCCCGAGCCTGGACAAAGCGATACACCTGAAGCACGATTTCGCGGGCGTGGACCGCTGGTGCTGCAGCACCTCGTTCCTTGATTTTCTCGCACCTGGCCAACAAGCGAGCAGGAGTGATCTCTTCCAGTTTCAAGCGACCAAATTCGGCAGCCAGGTTCCTTGTGTACACCGACCTGCGCATTGCCTTGGTCGAATCGGCCAAATCTGCCTCGGCAAAGTACTTCTCTGCCCAAGAGCCAAAGGTCAGCGCTTCTGCCGCCTCCAGTCGCTTGTCAGTCTTTGAACGTGATGGGCTCTCGCCGACATCGACAGATCGATGCGCTTTCGCCAACAGCAAGCGCGCCTCGGCCAAAGTCACCGCCTGCCCGTAGGCCAGCTCGGCCGCTTCCCGCGGCTTCCTAGCACCCCGAGAGGCGTCGTACTTCCCAATCACCAGCGTTTCACGCCGGCCATGTATCCGATAGTCAAATCGGAAGCTGATCACACCGGTGGGAGTCACCGCTGCATACAGCCCCTGCTGATCGGCCACTTTGAAGATCTTTTCAGCAGGCTTCAGCGCCTTCAACTGCATGTCTGTGAGCATCTGGCTCTCCTCGTCTGATACCGCTAGCAGTACCGTCAGCGAGCCTGACGGTATCAAAACGGGTCATCGAGAACCAGTGCTTCACTACCGCAACCAGTACCGTCAGCAAATGTCGGTTGAACTGGGAAGACCTTAGACGAACTTGGACACTAAGTCCTTGTCGCGCATAGGTTTTTACCGTTACACCGAATCGTTCTGGACGACCCGGCACAACGATATTTCACTCCCACTCAATGGTCGCCGGCGGCTTGGTCGAGACGTCGTAGGTGACGCGATTGATGCCGCGCACCTCATTGATGATGCGGCCCGAGACCTTGCGCAGCAGGCCGTAGGGCAGCTCGGCCCAATCGGCGGTCATGAAGTCGCTGGTGACCACCGCGCGCAGGGCCACGACATAGTCGTAGGTGCGGCCGTCGCCCATCACGCCCACGCTCTTGACCGGCAGGAAGACAGTGAAAGCCTGGCTGGTCAAGTCGTACCAGTTCTTGCCACTGGCCTCGTCTTTCCAGCCGCGCAGCTCTTCGATGAAGATGGCGTCGGCACGGCGCAGCAGGTCAGCGTATTCCTTCTTCACTTCGCCAAGGATGCGCACGCCCAAGCCGGGGCCTGGGAAGGGATGGCGGTAGACCATCTCGGGCGGCAAGCCGAGCTCCACACCCAGGGCCCGAACTTCATCCTTGAACAGCTCGCGCAGAGGCTCCAGCAGCTTCAGGCCCAGTTGCTCGGGCAGGCCACCGACGTTGTGGTGGCTCTTGATGGTGGTGGCTTTCTTGGTCTTGGTGCCGCCGCTTTCCACCACATCGGGGTAGATGGTGCCTTGAGCCAGCCACTTGGCGCCCTTGGCGCCCGCATCGGCCGCCTTGAGCTTGGCCGCCTCGGCCTTGAACACATCGACGAACAGGCCGCCAATGATCTTGCGCTTCTTCTCGGGGTCGGTGACACCGGCCAGCTGACCCAGGAAGAGCTCGCTGGCGTCCACGCGGATCACCTTGGCGTGCAGCTTGCCAGCGAACATGTCCATGACCATATCGCCTTCGTTCAGGCGCAGCAGGCCGTGGTCGACGAAGACACAGGTCAGCTGGTCGCCGATGGCGCGGTGGATCAGGGCCGCGGCGACCGAGGAATCGACGCCGCCGGACAGGCCCAGGATGACCTCTTCATCACCGACCTGCTCGCGGATCTTGGCCACAGCTTCTTCGATGTAGTCGCCCATGATCCAGTCGCCCTTGCAGCCAGCGATGTCGCGCACGAAGCGGGTCAACATGGCCTGGCCCTTGAGCGTGTGTGTCACCTCAGGGTGGAACTGGACGGCGTAATAGCCCTTTTCCTCGTTGGCCATGCCGGCGATCGGGCAGCTGGGCGTCTCGGCCATCAGCTTGAAGCCGGGCGGCAGCGCGGTGACCTTGTCGCCGTGGCTCATCCAGACCTTGAGCATGCCGTGGCCTTCCAGCGTGGCGTGGTCCTGGATGCCGTCCAGCAACTTGGTGTGGCCATGGGCACGCACCTCGGCGTAGCCGAACTCGCGGTGGTCACTCCACTCGACTTTGCCGCCCAACTGCACCGCCATGGTCTGCATGCCGTAGCAGATGCCCAGCACCGGCACGCCCAGATCCCAGACCGCCTGCGGCGCGCGCAGCTCGTGGTCTTCGTAAGTGGAGGCGTGGCTGCCCGACAAGATGATGGCCTTGGGCGCGAAGCTGCGGATGAACTCGTCCGAGACATCGTTGGGGTGGATTTCGCAGAACACCGCGGCCTCGCGCACGCGGCGGGCGATCAGCTGGGTGACCTGGGAACCGAAATCAAGGATCAGGACTTTGTCATGCATGGTCGGTCTTTCACTCTCTGTCTGGATTTTCAATTCAAGGTCCGGCTGGGGCGGCAGGTGCGGCTTCCACGGGGCTCTCCTGCGGCACACGGGCAAAGTGCCGCCAGGCGAAGAACAGGGACAGCGCCTGCAGCGCAGCGCAAAAATAGAACGGGGCGCCAATGCGCCAGTCGCCCTTGGGCAGCTCGCTGACCAAGTAGATCAGGCCCAAGCCCAGCACCGGCGCGATCACGGCCATCAGGCTGTTCAGCGAGGAGATGGCGCCCATGGTCTCGCCCTGGTTGCGGGCATCGGCGGCATTGGAAATTTGGCTTTGCAAAGCTGGGCCGGCGGCATAACTGAGCACGCCCACGCCAATGGCGGCGTACATCATCCAGCCGGCGCTGGACAGGCCCCAGATGGTGTTGGTCAGCACGGCCGAAGCCAGGCCGAGCAGCACCAGGCGTGCAGCCGACACGCGCTTGAGGATGTGCTTGAGGAACACGCCCTGGACCAAGACCGCCATCACGCCGACGGCGAACAGGGACAGGCCGTTGTCCTTGGGGCCCCAGCCGAATTTGTAGGTGGTGTACATGACCCAGCTGCTCTGCAGAATCATCTGCGCCAGGCCGCTGAGCGCCAGCACATAAACCAGAGGCCCCACGCCCTTGAGATCGCGCACGCGACTCAGGGACTTGAGCGGGTTGGCACGGCGCCAGTCAAAGGCGCGGCGATTCTCGGGCTTCAGCGACTCGGGCAGCACGAAGAAGCCATACATCCAGTTCAGCACCGCCATGCTACCGGCCACATAGAAGGGCAGGTGCAGATTGATGTCGCCAAGCAAGCCGCCCATGACCGGCCCCAGGATGAAGCCCATGCCGAAGGCGGCGCCGAGCATGCCGAAGCGCTTGGCGCGTTCGGCCGGCGGCGTGATGTCGGCCACATAGGCATTGGCCACGGCCGCATTGGCCTGCATGGCACCCGAGAACAGACGCACCACGATCAGCATCCACAGCGCATCGGCCATGGCAGTGACGAAGAAGCTCAGCGCCAGGCCCGAGAAGCCGATCAGCATGACGCGGCGGCGGCCGTAGCGGTCCGACAGGCCGCCCAGAATGGGCGAACCGAAGAAATTGGCGATGCCGAAGGCAAAGGCCACGGCCAGCTGCGCCAGCGTGTGCTCGGATGGGCCCTGGGTGAAGGTGCCCACCAAGGGCGGCAGCACGGGAATGATCAGGCCGATCGAGATCATGTCGATCAGCACGGCAATCAAGATGAAGCCCATGCCGGCCGACCTGACCTTACCGCCCTGCTGGCCACTGCCTTCTGTCACTCGCTCGCTCAATCGATTTCCTTGCTTTGACGGCTTGAAGCCGCGTACGAAGAAAAGAAAGAAGGGGCCAAAGCCCCTTTTCTGGAAGTTCCCCGACGCCCCGCCCTGCCCTGAGGCCTCAGCGCAGGCGGCGGGACTTCAGCCTCACTCGGAACGGTAGTTCGGTGCTTCCTTGGTGATCTGCACATCGTGGACATGGCTTTCGCGCATGCCGGCCGAGGTGATCTCCACGAACTCAGCCTTGTTCTGCATGTCGGCAATCGTGGCACAACCGCAGTAGTGCATCGAAGCCTTCAAGCCGCCGGCCATCTGGAAGATGACCTGCACCACCGAACCCTTGTACGGCACCTGGCCTTCAATGCCTTCCGGCACCAGCTTGGAGGTGTTGGGATTGTTGGCCGAGGTGTCCTGGAAGTAGCGATCGGCCGAACCCTTGGCCATCGCACCCATGGAACCCATGCCACGGTAGCTCTTGTAAGAACGGCCCTGGTACAGGATCAGGTCGCCAGGGGCTTCCTCGGTGCCGGCAAAGGCGCCACCCATCATCACGCAATCGGCGCCCGCAGCGATGGCCTTGGCCAGGTCACCTGAGAAGCGCACGCCACCGTCGGCGATCACCGGCACGCCGGTACCGCGCAAGGCGGTGGCGACATTGTCGATGGCGGTGATCTGGGGCACGCCCACACCGGCGACGATGCGGGTGGTGCAAATGGAACCGGGGCCGATGCCGACCTTGACGCCGTCGGCGCCGGCTTCGACCAAGGCCAGAGCAGCCGCACCGGTGGCGATATTGCCGCCGATCACATCCACGCCGGGGAAGTTTTGCTTGACCCAGCGCACGCGTTCCAGCACACCGGCGCTGTGGCCGTGGGCGGTGTCGACGATCAGGGCATCCACGCCGGCCTTGACCAGCATGGCCACGCGCTCTTCGGTGTCATCGCCGAAACCGACGGCAGCACCGACACGCAGCTTGCCTTGGGCATCGCGGGCGGCATTGGGGAAACTGGTCTGCTTGGTGATGTCCTTGACGGTCATCAGGCCGCGCAACTCGAAGGCGTCATTGATGACGACCACGCGCTCCAGCTTGTGCTTGTGCATCAAGGCCTTGGCCTCTTCCAGCGAGGCGCCTTCCTTGACAGTGACCAGGGCGGAAGCCGGGGTCATCATCTCGCGAACGGCCAGGTCCATGCGGGTCTCGAAGCGCACATCACGGCCGGTGACGATGCCGACGACCTTCTTGCCTTCCAGCACCGGGAAGCCAGAGACGCCGTGCAGACGTTGCAACTCGACCACTTCGCGCACCGTGGTCGACGGCGTGATGGTGAAGGGCTCCAGCACGATGCCCGACTCATAACGCTTGACGCGGGCGACCTCGATCGCCTGGCGCTCGGCCGAGAGGTTTTTGTGCACGATGCCGATGCCACCCTCTTGCGCGATGGCGATCGCCAGGCGCGCTTCTGTCACCGTATCCATGGCCGCAGAGACCAGGGGCAGGTTCAGACGGATATTGCGGGACAGCCGGGTGGCGAGAGAGGTGTCGCGAGGCAACACATGGGAGAACGCTGGCACCAACAACACGTCGTCGAAGGTGAGCGCTTTTCCTAAAAGGCGCATGAGGGAAGCTCCAGTCGCAAAGCGGCATTATACGGAGGACGGGGCCTGCTTTTCCCGCGCACGGCTGTGACACGCTGAATTTGCGCAAATTGACGCAGTTTGCGAGGCGACGTCAAGCAACCGGGGCCGCTACACTTCGCCCATGAAAATCAGCCTTTCTACGACTCATTCGGGCCAAGCTCCGACCGCCCTTCGCACCCAGCGCTGGGCAGCTTGGATGAGCCTGGCCCTCATGCTGTGCATCGCCCTGCCCGCACAGGCGCAGTGGAAATGGCGCGATGGCTCGGGTCGCCTGCAGATCAGCGACCTGCCGCCCCCTCATGGCACGCCGGACAAGGATATCTTGCAACGCCCGGCCGGCTACAAGCCTCCGCCGGTCTTCATCGTTCCTTTCGGCAGCAAGGCCGATGCGGCCGCCAGCGCCGCCTCGGCGCCCAGCAGCAGCCCCAGCAAAGCCGAGCTGGACCGTCAAGCCCGCCAAAAGGAGCTGGAGAAACAGCAAGAGCGCGAAGCCCAAGAAAAGCAGAAGCAGGAAGACCGACGCTTCGCCGAACAAAAGCGCGAGAACTGCAGCCGCGCCCAGGAGAACCTGCGTATGTTGCAAGATGGCATGCGCATCAGCCGGCGCAATGAGCGCGGCGAAACGGTGATCATCGACGACCGGCAGCGCGCCGAAGAGATTCAACGCAGCCGGGCCGCGATCGCCAGCGAATGCCAATGAGCCCGGAGGCCTGCCAGCCGGCCGGCTTTCAGGCCTGACGGCTGGTCTTGCCAGCCAGCGGCCGGTGGCGCGAAACGATGCGCTCGCCGCGGTCCTTGTAGCGCTGACGTCGCGCCTCCTTGGGGTCGACAGTCAAGGGGCGATAGACCTCGATGCGGTCGCGGTCACGCAGCGGGGTCGCAAGCGGCTGCTGCCGCCCCCAGATGCCCAGCTTGAATTCACTGAGCCGCGGCAGCACAGATGCGAACTCTGGACAGACCTGCAAGGCCTGCCCCAAGGTACTGCCCGAAGGCAGCTGCAGATCGACGCGGCACAACTCTCCCGCCTTCAAGCTCCAGACCAACTCGATGGAAAGGACAGCCGGCTCCAGATCAACGCGGACCATAGACGCTTTCCGCGCGCTGCACAAAACGATCGACAAAGGTGTTGGCGATGCGGTCGAAGACCGGGCTGACCACAGCCTCCAAGGCCACGCTGGAAAACGCGTAGCTGAGCTCGAACTCAATCTTGCAGGCCACCTCTTCCGCACTGTCGCTGCCCGGCTTGCTCAAAGGCAGGAAATTCCAGACGCCGTCCAATGAAGAGAAAGGCCCATCGACCAGGGCCATGCCGACACGGCGATCGCTGACATGGGTGTTGCGGGTGGTGAAGGCGTGGCGCACCCCGGCGTAGGCCAAAGACAGGCGGGCAGTCACCGACTCGTCCTGACGATCGAGCACCTCCGCGCGTTCGCACCAGGGCAGGAACTCGGGGTAGCGTTCGATCCCGAGCACCAGCTCGTACATCTCGCGCGGCGAGTACCAGAGCAAAACAGACTTCCTAACGTGTTTCATAGCGCTTCATACAATGGCCGGATTGTATTGGCGCGCCAGGCCCGCCCAAGCTGACCCAAGCCGCCCACCCAGAATCGAGATTCATGTCCACTGCTGCCACCGCTCACAACCACGGCTCGCGTCCGCCACCAAAGGCCAAGGCCGCCGTGTCCACTGCCCCGATCGCCGAGAACCGGCGCGCCCGCTTCGACTACTTCATCGACGAGCGGCATGAATGCGGCATCGTGCTGGAAGGCTGGGAGGTCAAGGCGATTCGTGCCGGCCAGGTGCAACTGACCGATGGCTATGTGCTGATCAAGAATGGCGAGCTTTTCTTGATCGGTTGTCGTATCAACCCGCTGCGCACGGCGTCCACCCACGTCAGCCCGCTGGCGGATCGCACCCGCAAGCTCTTGATGAGCAAGGGCGACATCCGCCGCCTGATTGGCAAGGTCGAGCAGCGCGGCTTCACCCTGGTGCCTTTGAACCTGCACTACAAGGGCAGCTTCGTCAAAGCCGAGATCGGCCTGGCCAAGGGCAAGGCCGAGCACGACAAGCGCGACACCGAGAAGAAGCGCGACTGGGAAAAAGAGAAAGGCCAGCTGATGCGGCAGGCCACCAAGACGCGCAGCTGAGCTCAGGTTTCCAGTACCGACAGGGCCTGCGCAAGATCGGCGCGCAGATCGGCCTCCGCCTCCAGGCCGATAGCAAATCGCACAAGATGCCCCGCGCGATAGGGCAGACCCAGCGAGCGGCTGCGGCTCATGTTGTAGGGCACGGCCAGGCTCATGGGGCCCGCCCAGGAGTAGCCGATGCCAAAGAACTGCAGCGCATCGACAAAGGCATCAACCTGCGCCGCGCTGTACTGCGGCTGGAAAACCGCCGAGAACAAACAAGCCGCACCTCCGCTGCTGACTTCGCGCCAGTGCGCATGGCCCGGTGAGCCGGGCAAGGCCGGATGCAGCACCTGAGCCACCGCCGGCTGCGCCTCCATCCAGGCGGCCAGCGCCCGCGTCGTCGCATCCTGGGCCCCGTAGCGCAGCTCCAGCGTTGGCAGGCTGCGCAGCACCAGCTCCACATCGTTTTGCCCCAGGCCGTAGCCCAGGTGCTCGTGCATGTAGTTCATGCGCTCGTGCAGGGCCAGGTCACGGGTACAGACCGAGCCCATCAGCACATCGGCACCACCCGAGGGGTATTTGGTCAGCGCGTGCATGGAGATGTCGACGCCAAAACCGGGTTCACTCTCAGGCAAGAGGTCGAAAGCCTTGAAAGCCACTCCGGCGCCCCAGGTGTTGTCCAGCACCGTGGTGATGCCGCGCTCACGGCAGACCCGGAGCAGACCGATCAGGTCCGGGAACTCCAGCGTGATGGATCCCGCCGCCTCCAGCCAGACCAGCTTGGTCTTCTCGTTGATCAGCGCACTGAAGCCCTCCACATCGAGCGGATCGTAAAAACGATGCTGGATGCCAAACTGCGGCAACAGCGATTCGCTCAAGTAACGGTTTTGTCCATAGACATTGTCCGGCACCAGCACCTCGTCACCGGGCCGCAGCAGGCTCAGCGACACCAGGGTCACGGCCGCCAAGCCGCTGGGCACCAGCAGGCAATGTTCGGCGCCTTCCAGGCTGGCGATGCGCGCACCCAAGGTGTAGCTGGTCGGCGTGCCATGCAGGCCGTAGCGGTAGCTTTTGCCGTCACGCGGGCGGTATTGATGCAGATCTGCGGTGTTCTTGAACAGCACCGTCGAGGCCTTGTACACGCCGACCGGATGGGCCGCCCAGCCTTCAGGCGGCTGGTAAGGATGGTGGATTTGCTGAGTGGCCAATGCGAGGTCTGGGGCTGGGGCGTGCTTGCTCACGATGAGGTCCTAGAAGGGCGCTGAAAAAACAAAGCGGGCCGAAGCCCGCTTTGATTCTGACTCAGATCGAACAGGGCTCAGATCGGCATGCCGATCAAGTCATGGCCCTCAACCGCGACGATGCGTGCTCGAGTGAACTCGCCCACCTTGAGCGTCTTGCTGGCCTTCTCGGGCGGCAACAGGCGCACCGTGCCGTCAATCTCGGGCGCGTCGGCATAAGTACGGCCGACACCGCCCTTGCGGCCGAGAGCCGGCGCGGAATCGAGCAGCACCTGCATGGTGGCGCCGACGCGGGCGCGCAGCTTGTCGATGGAAACGGCTTCGGCAATCTGCATGAAACGGGCGCGGCGCTCTTCACGCACTTCGATCGGCAGCGCGCCTGGCAGCTCATTGGCCGTGGCGCCAGTCACCGGCGAGTAGGCAAAGCAGCCGGCGCGGTCGATGCGAGCTTCACTCATGAAGTCCAGCAGGTACTGGAATTCTTCTTCGGTCTCGCCAGGGAAGCCCGCAATGAAGGTCGAGCGGATGACGATATCCGGGCAGGTCTCGCGCCAGCGCAGGATGCGCTCCATATTCTTTTCGCCGCTGGCCGGGCGCTTCATGCGCTTGAGCACATCGGGGTGGGCATGCTGCAGCGGCACATCGAGGTAGGGCAGGATCAGGCCCTCGGCCATCAAGGGCAGCACCTCGTCGACATGCGGATAGGGATAGACATAGTGCAGGCGCACCCAGGCGCCGTGCTGCTTGGCCAACTCGCCCATCTGTGCGACCAGGTCCAGCATGCGGGTCTTGACCGGCTTGCCGTCCCAGAAACCGGTGCGGTACTTGACGTCCACGCCGTAGGCGCTGGTGTCCTGGCTGACCACCAGCAATTCCTTGACGCCCGACTCGAACAACGCGCGCGCCTCGTTCAGCACATCGCCGACCGGGCGCGAGACCAGATCGCCGCGCATGCTGGGAATGATGCAGAAGGTGCAGCGGTGGTTGCAGCCCTCGCTGATCTTTAGGTAGGCATAGTGCTTGGGCGTCAGCTTGATGCCGGCAATGCCGCGCGACTCGGGCACCAAGTCGATGAAGGGGTCGTGCGGCTTGGGCACATAGGTGTGCACCGCATCCATCACTTCTTGGGTGGCATGCGGGCCGGTCACGGCCAGCACGCTGGGGTGCATTTCGCGCACCAGGCTGCCGGCATCGCTGCTGCTGGCGCCGGCCTTGGCACCCAGACAACCGGTGACGATGACCTTGCCGTTCTCGGCCAGGGCCTCGCCGATGGTGTCCAGGCTTTCCTTGACGGCATCGTCGATGAAGCCGCAGGTGTTGACGATCACCAGGTCGGCGCCGGCAAAGGTCTTGGAAGTTTCATAGCCCTCGGCCCGCAGCTGGGTGAGGATCAGCTCGGAGTCGGTCAGGGCCTTGGGACAGCCCAAGGACACAAAGCCGATCTTGGGGGCGGCTGCGGCAGGCGCGGCGGCCGGGCTAGGGGTGATGGTTTCGCTCATCCCCCGATTTTGCCTGAGCCAGCCGCCGGCATCGGCCCGCGCCCTACTTCTTGCCGCCAAAGCCGGGCATTCCCGGCATTCCTGGCATCACCGGAAACATGGCCCCGGCCTGCTTGATCTGCTCTTGCATCTGCTCGATCAGGTTCTTGCTCTGCTCGACATAGCCGCCCATCAGGTTCTGCATCACCGGCGCCTGGGCGCCGAGAAACTGGGTCCAGAGCTCCGGACTAAAGGCCAGGCCCTGGCTTTGCTCGGCAAACTTGCTCTGCAGAGCACCAAAGGTCTGGACATTCTTCTCCAGATAGTCGCCCATCACGCCCTGCATGGCATGGCCGTAAAAACGAATGATCTGCTCCAACGAGGCGGTGCTGAACATCGGCACGCCCCCGGTTTCTTCTTCCAGGATGATTTGCAGCAGGATGCTGCGCGTCAGGTCTTCAGCCGTCTTGGCATCGCGAACCTCAAAGGTCTGCCCATCCAGCACCATCCGCTTGACATCAGCCAGCGTGATGTAGCTGCTGGTCTGGGTGTCATAAAGACGGCGGTTCGGGTACTTCTTGAGCACGCGCACGGCGGGCGCTTGTGCTTCATCGCTGCCGCCAGCCGGGGATGACCCCATGCCTGCTGCCTTGCTGCCTCTACGGGCCGTCACCATGGATGCTCCTTATCCGACCGGCACAGGATGTTGTGCAGGTGCAGCAATATTCTAGGAGCCCGGGCGGTTCAAACCGGCGGGGATTTCCCCCGGAAGCGGGCCGGCGGCGGCCACGGCCGCCAGATCAAGTCGGGCGCGACTCAGGCTGACCAAGGTCTGGTCGGCATCAGGCGCATGACGGGACAAGGGCGCCAGCAGGCGCAGGCTGAGGACATGGGCCACGTCAATGCGGCAACCGACCCGCACCGGCAGGTCCTGGCCTTTGGGCGCCGGCTGGCCGTCGACCAAGGTGACGCTGTCGGACAAGGCCCTCAGAACCATGCACTGCGCCCCGCAGCGCAGCTCGAAATGCCAGCGGCTGATCTGCAAAGCCTGTAACGGATCAACATGAGAGAGCACCACATCATTGGCAGGCACGCCCTCATGCTCACGCAGACGACCAAAGCTGATGATGTCCAGCAGAGGCAAGGCCTGGGGCTCCTTGGCGTCCCCGATCAAGACATGGGTAGGAAAGGTGCTGCGGTCACGCCAATCGAAAGCCATCAGCTCGACCGCGCCGGCCACATCCTTGAGCAAGGTCGGCGCCAGCGGCCGGCATTGCACGCGCCATGCAGCAGGCAGCTCCTGAAAGGCCTCGCGACTCAAGCGCACCTCGCCCGGCTCGCCCGAAGCCAAGACCCGGGCGCAAAAATTGACTGCATCGCCAGACACCGACTGCCCGTCGCTGAGCACGCGCCCCCAATGCAGCCCCATACGGAGCTGCAGCTGGTGCGGCCGGGCATGGGCGAGATTGCGCTCGCTGAGTTGCGCCTGCACCTGCTGCACCGCGGCCAAGGCCTGTGCGCTGTCGGAAAAGACCAGGAAGACGCCGTCCCCGGCGGTATCGACCACGCGCCCGCCATGCTGACTTGCCGCAGCCTGCAAGAGATCTTGGTGGATCTGCTGCAACTGGCGCCCTGCCGCATCGCCAAAGCGCTGGAAATAGCTCGAGGAACCAACCATGTCCGAAAACAAGAGCGCCCGGCTGAATTCGAACCGGCGCTTGAGCTCCTGCTCCAGCCGGGCCTGCCAACGCAGGATCTCCGTCATGCTCAGCTGATCCAACTGATCGAGGCGACTGGGGTGGTCCGCGGAAGTCATCGGGATACGGCGATAGAGAATCGAGAGCGGTGAAGATACAGGAGAGGCGCCGCATTTGAGCACAGCTCACCACCCCTCTTCAGACCCAAGCCAGGCGACACGCAGATGCCGGGCCCGAAAAGCAAAAAACCCGGGAGATCTGGGATCTACCGGGCTTCTGCAACAACGTTACTTGAGAGTAACGCCTACCGTCTTACTTACGTATTTTGGTAGGCGCGATTGGACTCGAACCAACGACCCCCACCATGTCAAGGTGGTGCTCTAACCAGCTGAGCTACGCGCCTCAAGAGCTTCGCAGTATAGCCCACGTTTTTAAGGTCTGTCTAGTCTTTGCTGAAAAAACTTCTATTTTCTTCTCGCAGCCCTCACGCCGCTGACCTGGGCGACACTGCGCAGCACCTGGGCCAGGCGGCCGGAGTCGGCCACTTCGACCGTGAAATTCATCCAGGCGGTGTCGCTGCGCGCCGACTTGACCGACTGCGTGTTGACGGCGATGACGTTCATCTTCTCCTTGGCGAAGACTTCCAACACATCGCGCAGCAGGCCTTGGCGATCGTTGGACTCGACCACCACATCGACCGGGTACATGGCCGGCCCCTTGGCGCCGCTCCCGGCCGTTGCCGCCCCACCCCACTCGACTTCGATCACCCGCTCACCGGCCTGCTGGGCCATCTGGCGGAAATTGCTGCAATCCAGGCGATGGATGGCCACGCCTTTGCCGCGGGTGACATAGCCGCCGATGGCATCCGGCGGCGCCGGCCGGCAGCAACGGGCCAGATTGGTCAGCAGCGAATCGACGCCCACCACCAGTACGCCGCCGCGCGGGCCGCCCCGCGTGGGCTTGGTGCGGCGCTGGGCCAGCAGCTCGTCGTTGTCGGGCTCGGGCACGGGCGGGCGCAGCAGCAGCTCGATATTGCGCAGCGAGTACTCGTCCTTGCCCACCACCTCGAACAGAGCGTCAGCGCTCTTGAAGCCCAGGCGCGCGGCCAAGTCTTCCAGCTTGACCGCCGTCTTGCCTTCGCGTTGCAGCAGCTTCTCCACCGCCTCGCGGCCGCGCGCCGCCGTCTGCGCCTGAGCCAGCACATTGAACCAGGCGCGCACCTTGGCCCGCGAACGCTGGCTTTGCAGGTAGCCAAGCTCGGCGTTGAGCCAGTCCAGCGAGGGGCCGCCCTCCTTGGCCGCGGTGATCTCCACGGTCTGTCCGCTTTGCAGCGGCGTGTTCAGTTGCACCATGGCGCCATCGACCTTGGCACCGCGGCAGCGGTGGCCCAGGTCGGTGTGCACGGCGTAGGCAAAATCCACCGGCGTGGCGCCGGCGCTCAGCTCAATGATGGTGGCCTGGGGCGTGAACACATAGATGCGCTCATCGAACAAAGCCTGCCCATCGCCGGCTTCAGGCCGCGCATCCTCCGGATGGCCTTCGACAAAGTCGCGCTCCCAGGCCAGCAGCTGACGCAGCACGGCCTTGCGCGCCTGCGCCACCTGATCTTCGAACTCACCTGCGGCGCTGACGCCGGCATAGCCGCGCGCCCCCGCTTCCTTGTAAGCCCAGTGCGCCGCCACGCCATGTTCGGCATGCTCGTGCATGGCTTGCGTGCGGATCTGCACCTCCATGGCCCTGCCGTCGGCCGTCTGAACCACGGTGTGCAGAGACTGATAACCATTGGGCTTGGGCCGGGCGATGTAGTCGTCAAATTCTCCGGCGACGGGCGTGAACTGCTCATGCAAGCGACTCAGCACGGCATAGCAGTCGGCCACCGTCGGCACCACCACCCGCAGGGCGCGCAGATCGAAGACCCGCTCCAGTTGCAGGCTCTTGCCCTGCATCTTCTTGTAGATGCTGTAGAGGTGCTTGGGCCGGCCCTGCACCAGCGCCTGCAGGCCATGGGCTTGCAGATCGGCCTGCAGGGCCGCGCGGGTGGCCTCGATACCTTGCTCGCGCAGCACCCGGGTTTCGTCCAGAGCCCGCGCAATTTCGCGGTAAGCCTCGGGCTGGGAAAAACGGAAGGACAGGTCCTCCAGCTCCCATTTGATCTGCCAGATGCCCAGGCGGTTGGCCAGGGGCGCGAAGACCTGCTGCGTTTCCTGGGCCAGACTGGCCGGGCAAGGCCGCTTGGAGGCGGCAAAGTAGCGCAGAGTTTGCAGGCGCGAAGCCAGGCGCAAGAGCACCACGCGCAGATCACGCGAGAAGGCCAGCAGCATTTTGCGCACGCGCTCGGTCTGCTCGCCACGGCGCTCGTCCTCCACCCGCGCCTCGCGCGCAGCGCGCTGGATCTGCACCAGGCGCCGGGTGTGCAGCACCAGGCTGGCGTAAGACTCGCCGAAAGCCTTGGCGACGATTTCCTCGGGCTTCTGCAGATACTCGCCGGCATAGACCAAGTAGGAGGCCGCCTGCATGGTCGGCGCAGCGCCGATGCCGGCCAGGATGGCGGCCACGCCATCGGCATGGGCCAGGGCGTCCTCGCCGGTATCCAAGGGCTGGCCGGCCAGCAATGGCTCAGCAAACGCCCGGGCGCGGGCAAAGGGCAAGGCCTCGGAGGGCAGACCGCTCGCGGGCGTGTCCAGCAATGCCACGATGGGCGCCGCCTGATCCAGGGCCGGCGCCTGGCTGGTCAAACCTGTTTTCATGCCGCCTCGAGAAATGCCCGCACGAGTGCAATCTGATCGGGCTGCACCAGGGTCGGCGCATGACCGACGCCGGCGATTTCACGCAACTGGGCGCGCGGGCCACGCTGCGTCATGGCCTGCGCCGTTTCCGTGCTGAGCAGGTCCGACTCGGCGCCGCGCAGCAAGAGCGTCGGGCAGCGCAGCGCGTCAAAGGCATACCAAAGCGCGGCCGAGCCGGCCTGAGCCAAGTCGGGCGTCACGGCATGGAAGGCCTGGGCGATCTGCGGGTCGTAGTGCAGCTTGAAGCCCTCACCCTCGGGCTTGAACATGGGCGCAGACAAGGCCGCCCATTGTTCGGCCGTGTGCGGGCCGAAGCTCGCTGAGATGCTCAACAGGTAGTCCGAGCCCTCCGCCACGCTGGCGAAATGCCGCGGTTGGCCCAGATAGCGGCCGATGCGCTGCAAGGCGTCGAACTGGATGGTCGGCCCCACATCGTTGAGCACCAAACGGCGCACAGGGCTGCCCGGCAAGCTGGCCAGGCCCATGCCGATCAAACCACCCATGGAGGTACCCACCCAATCGACCTGATCCACGTCCAGCCTGGCCAGCAAGGTCACCATATCGGCCACATAGGCCGGCACCTGGTAGCCGGCCGGCTGGGCCAGCCAGTCCGAGCGGCCGCGGCCGACCACATCGGGGCAGATGACGCGGTAGCGCTCGCTCAGGGCTTGCGCCAACTGATCAAAGTCCCGCCCCTGGCGCGACAGGCCATGCACACAGACCAGCACCGGCGCTTTCTCACCCACCGGCAAGGCAGCGCGGCAGGGCCACTCCCAATAGGCCATGCGGTGCAGTCCGCCCTGCCCCAGGCATTTCACGAAATTCAGTTGTGGTTCGGCCATGATTGAGATCCAAAAAACGAGGACTTGCGAAAAGCCGTGCCAGCCAGGCATGACGCCGCAGGCAGTACGTCAGAACGACGCTGGAACGGTTTTTCGCAAGTCCCACTACAGTCCATCCTAGCAACCCTCGAAAGGAATCCTGATGCTTCAAGGCAAATGCGCCGTGATTACTGGCTCAACCAGCGGTATTGGTTTGGGCATGGCGCTGGTACTGGCACGCCAGGGCGCGAACATTGTGCTGAACGGATTTGGCGACCATGAAGGCCCGCTCGCTGAGGTGCAGGCAGCCGGACAGGCTCACGGCATTCGCGTCGGCTACCACGGCGCCGACATGAGCAAGCCGGCCGAGATCGAGGCCTTGATGGCTTATGCCCAGAGCGAATTCGGCGGCTGTGACATCCTGGTCAACAACGCCGGCATCCAGCATGTGGCGCCGGTCGAGAGCTTCCCGGTCGAGCGCTGGGACGCCATCATCGCCATCAATCTGAGCTCGGCCTTTCACACCACCCGCCTGGCCCTGCCCGGCATGAAGAGCAAGGGCTGGGGCCGCATCATCAATGTGGCCTCGGTGCATGGCCTGGTGGCCTCGGCGCAGAAGTCAGCCTATGTGGCGGCCAAGCATGGTCTGGTGGGCTTCACCAAATCGGTGGCCCTGGAGATCGCCACCAGCGGCGTGACGGCCAATGCCATCTGCCCCGGGTGGGTACTGACCCCGCTAGTGCAAAAGCAGGTGGACGCGCGAGCGCTGGCGGACGGCGTGGACGGCGAAGAAGCCAAGCGCCGCCTGCTGGCGGAAAAGCAGCCATCGCTGCAGTTCACCACGCCCGAGCAGCTGGGCGAGCTGGCCGCTTTCCTGTGCTCCGGCGCGGCCAGCAATGTGCAGGGTCAGGCCTGGAGCCTGGACGGCGGCTGGACAGCGCAATAAATCCGGCGTGCCCGGCCCGGGCAAGGCTTCAGCGTGAAATCGCCTCGCGCACCAGCAAGACCGAGCCATTGACCGTGGCACTGACCGTGGCCTGGCCGGCTTCCACCGGCAGGGCCATCTCAGCCGAAGCGCCCATCGCCTTGTAGCGGACCTGTGGCGCCGCCATGGGCTGGGCCGCGTTGTCGCCGGTGTTGACGCTGACCTCGCCGATCTGAAAACCCGGGTAGCCGAACTGCTTGGCGTAGTCGGCCGCTCGGGTCTTGTAGAGCGCGATGGCCTGAGCCACCACATCGGCCTCGACCTTCTCACGCTGGGCCTTGGACAGGCTGTAGCCGACGCGGGCGATGCTCATGCTGCCGATGCGGCCGGTCAGCTGGGCGATGGCGGCGCTGTCACGCCCCTCGACCACCAGCTCGGCGCTGCCCTGCCAGCCATTGATGCCGCCCTTGGCCGCATAGCGCGGATAGAGCGAGAAGTTGCCGGTCTGCACCTCGACCTGGCCCGGCTTGGCGATCTTGCGCGCCTCGGCCAGGGCGCTGTCCAGCGCCTGCTTCAGCGCTTGCTGCACGGCGCCGGCGTCGCTGCCTTCTTTGCTGGTGCTGAAGACCACGCCCAGCACATCGCGGGTCACCTCGACGCTGGCCGTGGCCGAGAGATTGAGTCGGTCGCGCGGCAACTGGTCGCCCGGGGCCGCCTGGGCGCTGGCCTGCAGCAGCAGGCCGCCCAGGGCGGCGGCGAGGATCTTGCGGGTCTTGTGCTTCTTCATGATGCGGGTTCTCCTTGTGGGGCATGGCAAGCCGGAACAGCTTAGCTGGTCACAACGCACAAGCTTGCAAGGCCGATGGCCGGAAAATTGTTAACGAGCTGTAACGCTGGTCACCGCCGAGCTGCAAGTGCGAAAAACCGGCTGACAATGGCTCTGTTACAAATTCAAAGCACTCAGGACCCGGCCATGACCAGCACCAGCAACCCCCGGCCCAACCGCATCTTGGTCGTCGACGATGACGCCCGTATCCGTGAACTGCTGCGCCGCTACCTGACTCAGGAAGGTTTCGAGGTGCTGCTGGCCGAAGACAGCCGCGCCCTCAACAAGCACCTGACCCGCGAAACCGTGGACCTGATCGTGCTCGACCTGATGCTGCCAGGCGAAGACGGCCTGACCATCTGCCGGCGCCTGCGCGCGGCCAGCGACAACACCCCCATCATCATGCTGACCGCCAAGGTCGAAGAGGTGGACCGCATCGTTGGCCTGGAAGTCGGCGCCGACGACTACCTGGCCAAGCCCTTCAACCCGCGCGAGCTGCTGGCCCGGATCAACGCCGTGCTGCGCCGCCGTCCGGCCCTGGAAGCCCCTGGCGCGCCCTCGAAGGAGCCGATGACGGTGAGCTTCGGGCCCTTCGAGTTCGATCTGGCGCAGCGTCGCCTGGCCCGTGGCGGCGAGGTGCTGCCCCTGACCACCGGCGAGTTCTCCATGCTCAAGGCCCTGGTGCGGCACCCGCGCCAACCGCTTTCGCGCGACAAGCTGGCCCAGCTGGCGCGCGGCCGTGATTTCGAGCCTTTTGATCGCAGCCTGGACGTGCAGATCTCGCGCCTGCGCAAGCTGCTGGAAACCGATCCGACCCAGCCCCGCTACATCCAGACCGTCTGGGGCGTTGGTTATGTGTTTGTGCCTGATGAAGCCAGCTGAGTGCCAATCGCCTCTGCGTCCTTGCCCAAGCCGGAGTTCGCACTGAACCTGTTCTGGCGCACGTTTGCCCTGCTGGCCCTGCTGCTGGCCGGTGGCGTGCTGGCATGGCAGCAGACCTTCAAGGTGCTGGAGGCCGAGCCCCGGGCTTTGCAGGCCGCCCAGCAGCTGGCCGGCCTGGTCAATCTGAGCCGGGTGGCGCTGGAAGGCAGCGACGCCATCAACCGCGTCACCACCCTCAAGTCGCTGGCGCGCAGCAACACCGTCAAGGTGCGGGTGGCGGAAGAGACCGACCGCTGGCTGGCCTATGACATCAACACCTTTGCCATGCGCCTGGCCGCCGAGCTGCGCCAGAGCCTGGGGCCGAACACCGTGGTGGCACGCAGCGTCAACGACGAAGCCGGCCTGTGGGTTCGCTTCAGCATCGGCCCGGATGCCTACTGGCTGCAGACCAGCGCGGCGCCGGTCTCGGTCAGCCTCTCGGGCAAGGGCTGGTGGCTGGTGATCGCCCTGATCGCCAGCGTGCTCGGTTCGGCTGCCATCACCCGGCTGATCAACCAGCCCTTGCGCGCGCTCAGCGAAGCGGCCCACCGCATCCGCGAGGGCGAGTACGACTCGCGCCTGGACGAAACCACCCGCACCAGCGAGATCCGCGACGTCAACACCGGCTTCAACCGCATGGCGCGCGAGCTGGCCAAGGTCGAGGAAGACCGCGCCGTGATGCTGGCCGGCATCTCGCACGACCTGCGCACACCCCTGGCCCGGCTGCGCCTGGAGGCCGAGATGAGCGTGCCCGACGAGCAAGCACGCCAATTCATGGCCCAGGACATCGACCAGCTCGATGCCATCATTCACAAATTCATGGACTACGCGCGGCCCAACGAGCTGCGGCGCGAGCCCCTGGAGCTGGCCGCCCTGGTCGAGCGCGAGGCCCAAGCTTTCCGCTGGCCGGAGCAGATCCGCATCGCCGTGGCCCTGCCCTCGGGCACCAAGGTCTGGGCCGACGAAACGGAGTTGGCCCGGGTGTTGCTGAACCTCTTCGAGAACGCGCGCCGCTACGGCCATGCCCCCGATGTGGCGGCCTTGGTGGAAGTCACCTGCACCCAGAGCGGCCCTTGGGTCACGTTGCAGGTGCGCGACCACGGACCGGGCGTGCCCGCCGCGATGCTGGCGCGCCTGACCACACCCTTCTTCCGCGGTGATGCGGCACGCACGGCCGCCAACGGCGCCGGTCTGGGCCTGGCCATCGTCGAGAAATCGGTGTTGCGCCTGGGCGGGCAATTGCGCATCGGCAATGCCGTTGACGGCGGCCTGCAGACCCTGATTCGCCTGCAGCGCGCGAACTGAGAGCTCGAAAATTTTTTACTGCGCGACAAAAATTCTCAAGCTCTGAGCCGTTCAGCCCCCGGCCATCAGCAGGCAGACCGCCCGCGTCTCGATCGCCTTGCCCTCGCCCACCGGGCCCATTTTCTCGGCCGTCTTGGCCTTCACATTGACCCGCGCGAACTCGATGCCCAGCACTTCGGCCAGGCGGCTGCGCATAGCCAGGATGTGCGGCGCCATCTTGGGCGCCTGCGCGACGATGGTGCTGTCCAGGTTGACGATCTGCCAGCCGGCGGCCTTCACCTGTCGATAGGCCTCGGCCAGCAAAACCATGGAATCGGCACCCTTGAATTCCACCGCGGTGTCCGGGAAGAGCTTGCCGATATCGCCCAGCGCGGCAGCCCCGAGCAAAGCGTCGGTGATGGCATGCGCCAAAGCGTCGGCATCCGAATGACCGAGCAGGCCGTGGCTGTGCGGGATGGTCACGCCGCCCAGCACCAGTGGCCGGCCTTCGACCAAGGCATGGGTGTCCCAACCCTCGCCAATGCGCAGCGCAGACCAAGGGTTTGAAGGAGCGGGGGCGGGGTCGTTCAGGGGCATGACGAGTGGGCGCAGTGGCGGCCAGGAGTTCCAATGCGGCGCAGCTTAGCGTATCGCCAGCCTCGAACGCGCTATCGTGGCGACCTGTCCGCCTGCTACGCCTCGCCACTTTTGCACCGCTGCCCATGCTCTTGCTTCACCGTTTGCGCCACCGTTTGCTCCACCGCTTGCTCCGCCCGAACCTGGCCACCGGTTGCGCCATCCTGTGCGCCCTCCTGAGCAGCGGCGGCGCCTGGGCCCAGACCGTGTTGCCCGGCGACCCGCAGCTGCCCAGCCTGCTGATGAACGCCCAGGGCCAACGGCCCAAGGTCGGCCTGGTGCTTTCGGGGGGCGGCGTACGCGGCCTGGCCCATATCGGCGTGCTCAAGGTGCTGAAGCAGCTCAAGATCCCGGTCGATCTGGTGGTCGGCACCAGCATGGGCGCCGTGGTCGGCGGTGCCTATGCCTCGGGCCGTAGCATCGAGGAGCTGGAAGAGTTCGTCCAGCACACCGACTGGCCCGCCGTGCTGGCCGACCGGCCGCCACGCCAGAACCTCAGCTACCGGCGCCGTGAAGAGGATCAGTTGATTCCGTCCCGCCTGGAACTCGGCGTTGACCCGCGCGGCGGCCGCACCACCTTGCCGCCATCCGCGGCGGGCAACAGCGCGCTGGAAGCCGCGCTGGAAAGCCTGGTGCGCGGCGAGCAGGCCGAAACCCCCATCAATCGCCTGCGCCTGCCCTTCCGCGCCCTGGCCACCGACCTGCTCAATGGCGACCTGGTCGAGATGGTGGACACGCCGCTGTTCCTGGCCATGCGTGCTTCCATGGCCGTGCCCGGCGTGTTCTCGCCGGTGCGGGTCAACGGCCGCGCAGTGGTGGACGGCGGCTTGGTGCGCAACTTGGGCGTGGACATCGCCCGCAAGATGGGGGCGGAGCTGATCATCGCCGTCAATGTCGGATCGCCCCTGCTGGAAGAGCGCGAGATCACCAGCGCGGTCGGCGTGGCCAACCAGATGCTGCAGATCCTGACCAACCAGAACGTGGCCCAGTCCCTGCGCGAACTCAAGGGCGTGGATGTGTTGATCGACCCCGACCTGGGCAATATCGGCTTCATGGACTTCGACCGTTTTGGCGAAGCCATGGCCTCGGGCCAGCGCTCGGCCCTGGCCGCCCAGGAGCGCCTGCTCGGCCTGGCCGTGGACGACGCGCAGTACGCGAGCTTCGAGCGCCTGCGCTTGCGCGAACCGGAACCCCTGTCGCAGATGGCCTTGCGCCTGGCCAGCTTGAAGATCGAGGGCACGCAGCGCAGCAACCCCAAGGCCTTGCGCGAAGAGCTTGGCCTCAAGCTGGGTGAACTCACCGGCCCCGAGGACATCAAGCGCGCCACGGCAGCCCTCTACGGCCTGGGAGATTTCGAACGCATCGACGCCCAAATCAGCGACCAGGGCGATCAGCGCCATGTAACCCTGCATGTGCAAGAGGCTGAATGGGCCCACAACCGCCTGCGCTTCGGCCTGGCCCTGCAAAGTAATTTCGGTGACACCAACCGCTTCAGCATCAGCGCCATGCATGTCAGCACCTGGCTCAACCGCTGGGGTGCCGAATTGCGCAGCTATGCCAGCCTGGGCGAGGATCGCGGCCTGTCCCTGGACTTGATCCAGCCCCTGGGCGCCGGCTCGCCTTGGTATGTCGACATGAGTGTGGAGCTGGGCGCGAGCAATGGCGACCTGCACGACATCAATGGCCGGCGCCGCATGCGGATCAGCAACGAGCAGACGCAATCCCAGATTGCCTTCGGCCGGCGCCTGTCCAACTGGGGCGATGTGCGCTTCGGCCTGGCTCGGGTCTCCGGCAGCAGCAAGGTGCTGATCCCCGAGCCGGACGAGCGGACCCTGGAGCGGAACGGCTTCCGCGCCAGCTTCCTGCAGCTGCGCGCCGACACGCTCGATTCCCTGGCATTTCCGAGCCGCGGCTACCTGCTGGGCACACGCGCCCAGTACGTCAGGTCCGACAGCGGCAGCGACTACCTGAATTTCGACGCCATCGGCATGGCCGCCTTCCGCGCCGGCCGCTGGGCCGGCCATCTCTACACCGAGTGGAGCCACGCAGCCCTGGGCAGCACCGGCGGCAGCCTGGGCGGATTCCTGCGTCTGTCAGGCACGACGGAGAACTCGCTCAGCGGCCGCACCATCGGCTTCGCCCGCTTGGTGATGGCGCGCCGCATTGGCGACATGCCGCTCGGTCTGGGCGGTGCCATCCGCGCCGGCATGTCGCTGGAGCTGGGCGGCATCATCCGGGACCGCGAGTCCTTTGCGCGCGAGCAGCTGAAGCTGGCGGGCAGCGCGTTCCTGGCCTTCGACACCCGCTTCGGCCCCTTCTATCTGGGGGCCGGCAGCACCCGCCGCGGCGACACCTCGGCCTACCTCTTCCTCGGCCCAACCTGGTAGCGCGCCGGGCTCACTGACCCTCAGTCGTTCTTGCTGCGGCGCATGGCCGTGAACTGCTCGAACTCCCAGGAGCGCAGACCCAGCAGCAGGGTGAAGCCATCACGCTCACTGGCTTGCAGGCGCTGATCGTCCTGGTGCAAACGCGCCAACTCAGCGGCCAGCTGGCGGATCTTCTGCACCAATTCCTGAGCGCTCGGGTTGGACAGGCGGCCATGCACACAAAGCAAAGCCTCACCCGTGCCATCAAAGCGGCCGGCAAAGTAGTCGTTGACCACGTACTTGCGGAAGAAGTTCTGCACCGGGCCGTCGGGCAGCCAGTGGAAGGCAATCGACACCCGCATGCGATAGCGGTTCAGCGGCTTGAGCTCGATCAGCTCCAGGCGGTCGAGCTTGACCAGGTAGCGGATGCAATCGGTCTCGCTGATCGTGTAGGTCTCGACGATCTGCTCCAGCGTCCAATGCCCGAGGCAGCAGATGGCCACCAGCAAGAGCTTGGGGTCGCTGACCAAGCTGCGCTCTTGCGCCAGGGTCAGCGTATCGGCGTGTGGCGTGGCGTCGGCCGCTTGGCGCAGCACATCCTCCATCGCCACGCCGACTGCCTTGCAGATCTGCGCCAGCCGCGACAAGCTCATGTCCCCTTGGGAGAACATGCGCTTCATGCTGGACTCGCTCATCTCCAGGCGCTGGCCCAATTGCTTGTAGGTGATGCCGGCAGCGCGCATCTCGCTGCGCAGGACCTGGATCAGGACTTCGGGGCTGCTCATGATGGAACTCTCCTCTCGCTGAACTCAATTTGGTAGCGCATCGTAATACCAAATTACAGAATTCAACAATGAAAGTTCAGTTTTACGAATCCTCGGCATGAACTGCAGCCAGGCTCGACGAACTGCGGTTCGGTGCGATCCTGGCCTGCCGGCCAGTTTCAGCGGCTCTTCAGCAGGCGCTCGGCCAGGGCGAAGTCCGCCGGCCACGTAACCTTGAAGTTCTCCATCGGTGACTCGACCAGCAGCGGCGCATGACCGAGCGCCTCGACGGCACTGGCCTCGTCGGTGACCGAATCGCCGGCCATCATCAGCGCGGGCTTCAGCAAGCCGAGGCGGAACATCTGCGGCGTCTGGGCGGCCCATTTGTGGCGCCGGTCCACGGTGGCGGCGACGCGGCCGGCCTCGGCTTGCTTGAGGGTGTCGGCCAGCGGCAAGGCCAGCAGGCCACCCACCTCGTCTTCGGCGCAGGCTTCGATCAGGCGCAGCACCCATTCCGGGCGGATCAGGCAGCGCGCTGCGTCGTGCACCAGCACCCAGTCATGGGCCTGGGCGCCGCGCGCCATCAGCTCGGTCAGGCCGGCGCTGACGGTCTCGGCGCGGCTGGCACCACCGACCCGGGCCAGCCAGGCGCGCCCGCCCTGGAACTCCGGGATGGCAGCCTCGAACTGATCGTCTTCGGGCGCCAGCACCACCAAGGTGGCTTCCAGCGCCGCCACCTGGGCCAGGGCCTCCAGGGTGTGGGCCATCATGGGCCGACCGGCCAGCGGCACGTACTGCTTGGGGCCGGCCGCGCCGGAACGGGCGCCGATGCCGGCGGCCGGCACCAGGGCGAAGCAGCGCGGCTGCAGCCCGATGGGGAAATTGCTCATGGCGCGGATTCTAGGGGGCCACCACCGGGTCACCCTGTCCGGCGGACTGTCCACGCGTCTGTCCACCTCACTGTCCGCGGACACTGCCGCCGCCGCGTCCACACCTTCAAGTGCTTGATTCACAAGGCGCCGGCTCTCGGACGCCAGCTGGCACGGGGCTTGCGAACGTTCTGAGCAAAACCGCTTCAGCGAGAGCCAGACCCCATGATCCGAGACACTTCCGCACAAGACCAGATCCTCAGCCCGGGCCGCAACACCCGGGCCCGACGCTGGCTGCTGGCCGGCATCGGCCTGGCCGCCGTGCTGGCCCTGGGCTATACCGTGCCCAAGCTGCGCGAGCAGGTCGGCGGCAGCGGCGCGTCTTCGGTGAAGCTCGCGCGTCTGAGCCTGTCCACCGCCGAGTGGGGCCCGCTGACGCGTGAAGTCAGCGGCGAGGGCAAGGTGGTGGCCGCCGTCAGCCCCACGCTCTACGCCGGCAATGCTGGCAGTGTCAGCCTGGCGGTGCAGGCCGGCGACCCGGTCAAGCAGGGCCAGATCCTGGCCCGCATCGCAAGCCCCGAGCTGGCCGCCCGCCTGGCCCAGGAGCGATCAAATGCTGATGCGCTGAAGAGCGAATGGCTGCGCGCCGAAGCCGACGCCCGCCAACAGCGCGCCCAAAGCCAGAGCAATCTGGAAACCGCCACCATCGCCCAGCAAAGCGCGCGCAACGAGCTCAGGCGCCAGACCCAGGCCTTCGAGGCCGGCGCCACCGCGCGCATGCAGGTGGACCAGGCACAGGACGCCCTGGCCCGCGCCGAGGTGGCCCTGCGCCAGGCCCGCGGCCTGCTGGACCTCAAGGACGAGGCGAGCAAGTTCGAACTGCAGGCCAAGCGACAGGCCTTCGAGCGCCAGCAGCTGAATGTGCAGGACCTGAGCCGCCAGGTCGAGGAATTGGCCGTGCGCTCGCCCGTGGACGGCCAGGTCGGCCAGCTCTTCATCACCGACCGGGCCAGCACGGCCAAGGACGGCAAATTGCTTTCGGTGGTCGACCTGAGCGCGCTGGAAGTTCAGATGCAGGTGGCCGAAAGCTTTGCCCGCGAGCTGCAGCCCGGCATGCCCGGCACCATCGAGGGCAATGGCCAGCAATGGAAGGGCGTGGTCAGCTCGATCTCGCCCGAGGTGGTCAACAACGAAGTGGCGGCGCGTCTGCGCTTCGAGGGCCAGCGGCCCGAGCAGCTGCGCCAGAACCAGCGCCTCTCGGTGCGTGTGCAGCTGGACCAGCGCGCACGCGTGCTCAGCGTCGCCCGCGGCAGCTTTGTCGACGAAGGCGGCGGCCGCTTTGTCTACGTGTTGAAAGACGGCCAGGTGCAGCGCCGCGCCATCCGCCTTGGTGCCCAGAGCCTGGCACGCATCGAAGTGCTGGAAGGCCTGCAAGCCGGCGAGCAGATCGTCAGCAACGGCGGCGAACTCTTTCAAGGCAAAGAACGGGGGACGGTGAGTGAGTAGTTGAACTCTTGGGTGAACCGGTGAACGAGTGAACAAGTGAATCACTCCCCTGCCACCACCTGTTCACCTGTTCACCTGTTCACCTGTTCACCTGTTCACCTGTTCACCCGTTCACCTGTTCACTCATCCGCCCCACACCCATTCACACCCAACCGGTACCCACCCATGCTCAAGATGCAATCGCTCGCCAAGGTCTACCGCACCGAAATGGTCGAGACCTATGCCCTGCGCAACTTCAACCTCGAGGTCAAGGCCGGTGAGTTTGTCGCCGTGACCGGGCCCTCGGGCTCGGGCAAGACCACGTTTTTGACCATCGCCGGCCTGCTGGAAGCCTTCAGCGGCGGCCGCTACGAGCTGGACGGCGTAGACGTCAGCGCCATGGACGACGACGCCCGCTCGCGCATCCGCAACCAGAAGATCGGTTTCATCTTTCAGGCCTTCAATCTGATCCCCGATCTGAACGTGCTCGACAACATCGAGGTGCCGCTGCGCTACCGCGGCATGGGCGCGGCCGAACGTAAAAAGCGTGCCACCGAAGCCTTGGCCCGCGTGGGCCTGTCGGCACGCGCCAAGCATTACCCGGCCGAGCTGTCCGGGGGCCAGCAACAGCGCGTGGCCATCGCTCGCGCCCTGGCCGGTGAACCCAAGCTCTTGCTGGCTGACGAACCCACCGGCAACCTCGACAGCAGCATGGCGCGCAGCGTGATGGATCTGCTGGAAGAGCTGCACCGCGACGGCGCCACCATCGTCATGGTCACCCATGACATGCAGCTGGCCGCGCGCGCGCAGCGCAATGTCCATGTGATCGACGGCCAGGTGGTCGACCTGGCGGCCGAGCTGCGCCTGGACCCGCAGCTGCTGCATGGCCAGAGCACCGAGCACGCAGCGCAGTGAGCCACACGATGAAGCGATCACACCCGACCTGGCGCCGGCTGGCCGCCGCGGCGCTTGTGAGCATGGGCCTGGGCTTGGCCGGCTCGGTGCGGGCCGAGGCGAGCCAGGACCTGCTCCAGGTCTACGCCCAGGCCCACGCCGCCGACCCGCGCCTCGCCCAGGCCCAGGCCTTGCGCGGCGTGCAACAGCAAAGCGTGGCCCAGGCCCGCGCTGCCTTGCTGCCGCAGTGGAGCTTGGAGCTGGCCGCCAGGCGCCAGCCCGGCGGTGCCCACCAACAGCAGCTGAGCAGCCGCATCAGCCAGGCGCTGTTCGACCTCAGCCGTCTGCGCGAATGGGACGCCGAAAGCCGCCTGCTCTCGGCCGAGGAGGCCCAGCTGCAGGCGGCCGAGCAAGCCCTTTGCGCCCGGGTCGCCAGCGCCTACTTCGGCGTGCTCTCGGCCCAGGCCGCCCTGCGCAATGCGCAGGCCAATGAGGCGGCCTTTGCCGGCCAGGTGGGGCAAGCACAGAAGCGCTTCGAGGCGGGCTTGTCAGCCGCAGTCGATGTCGAACAGGCGCGCACTTACCACCAGCTCTCGCGCGGCAACAGCCTGCACGCATTGGAGGCCTTGGAAGACGCCCGCGCCGCCCTGGCCGAAATCACCGGCCAGGCCCCGGCCACCCTGCAAGGACTGAGCCCCGAGCTGCAAGCCCAGCCCCCGCAGCCGGCCTCGCGCGAAGCTTGGGTCGAGCAAGCCCTGCGCCAGAACCCGGCCCTGCGCGCCGAAACCCTGCGCCTGCAAGCCAGCGAAGACCGCATCGCCGCCAGCCGCGCCGCCCATCTGCCCAGCCTGAGCCTGGGCCTGGACAGCCAGCGCCTGCAGGGCGCGGCCGTGCCGGTGGCGCTGGAGGGCCGCAATGAGCACACCGTGGCCCTGCGCCTGACCATCCCGCTGCTGACCGGCGGCGCCACCCGGGCGCAGAGTCAGCGCGCCGTTCACCAGCGCGACGCTCAGCGCGAGCAGCTGGAGCAAGCGCGCCGCGCCCTGCAGCGCGAAACCCAGGCCCAGTACCAGGCCGTGCACTTCAGCGCCCAGCTCCTGGACAGCACCGCCGCGGCCGTGCAGGCCGCCAACGAGGCCCTGGCCGCCACCCGCGCAGGCCAAGCCCTGGGCACCCGCAGCATGACCGACCTGCTGCTGGCGATTCAGTCGCAGACCGCCGCGCAAGGCGCCCATGAACAGGCGCGTCATCGCCATGTGCTGGCCACCGTGCTTTTGCAACAAGCCGCCGGTCAGCTCAACGAGGCCAGCCTGGCCGCCGTCAATCAACTGCTGCAAGCGCCTGGCAAAGCCAGCAGCGCCAAGGAGAACTCCTGATGATGAATATGCTGGGCTACTACCTGGACCTCGCCCTGCGCAGCTTCCGCGCCTCACGAGGCCTGAGCCTGCTGATGATCCTGGCCCTGGGCCTGGGCATCGGTGCCTGCATGACCACGCTGACGGTCTTCCATGTGCTGGGCGGCGACCCGATTCCGGGCAAGAGCGATCGGCTGTTCAATGTGCAGCTGGACGCCGAGCGGAGCGACCCCAGCTTCAAGCCCGGCGACGAACCGACGCTGCAGCTGACCCGCTTCGATGCCGAGGCCTTGCTGCGGGCCAAAAAGGGCAAGCGCCAGGTCATGATGACGGGCGCACAGACGGCGGTGCTGCCGGAAGACCCCGCGCTCCAACCCTTTATCGCCTCGGCACGCTGGACCAGCGCCGACTTCTTCACCATGTTCGACGCACCGTTCCTGTACGGCAGCGGCTGGGACGGAGCCGCCGACCAGGCCGACGCCCGGGTGGTGGTGATCTCACACAGTCTGAACGAAAAGCTGTTCGGTGGCGTCAACAGCGTGGGCCGCGAGATCCGCCTGCGCGAGCAAGGTTTCCGCGTCGTCGGCGTGCTCAAGCCTTGGCGGCCGGTACCGCACTATTTCGACCTGACCCTGGGCTCCTACAACCTGCCGGCCGAGGTCTTCGCACCGATCTCGACCTCCTTGCGCCTGAACATGGGCGCCTCCGGCAATTTCAATTGCTGGGGCGATCTGGACGGCAAGAATCCGCGCGACCTGAACGTGCCCTGCGCCTGGCTGCAGTATTGGGTCGAGCTGGAGTCGGCCTCGCAAGCCGAGGACTACCGTCGCTACCTGCAGCAGTACTCCGAGGAGCAGCGCCGCGCCGGGCGTTTTGAGCGGCCGAGCAATGTGCGCCTGCGCCCGGTGATGGACTGGCTGGAGCAGCAGCAGGTGCTGCCCAACGATGTGCGGCTGCAGGTCTGGCTGGCCTTTGGCTTCTTGCTGGTCTGCCTGACCAACACCGTGGGCCTGCTGTTGGCCAAGAGCCTGCGTCGCTCGGCCGAAATCGGCGTGCGCCGCGCCCTGGGCGCCACCCGCCGCGCCATCTTCCAGCAGTTCCTGGTCGAGGCCGGGGTGCTGGGCCTGATCGGCGGCCTGCTGGGCCTGGCCCTGGCGGCCTTGGGGCTGTGGCTGGTGCGGCTGAGCCCGGCGCCCTATGCCCGCTTCGCCGAGATGGACTGGCCCATGTTGGCCTTGACCCTGGGCCTGGCCCTGCTGGCCAGCCTCACCGCTGGTCTGCTGCCGGCTTGGCATGCCGCCGGTGTCAGCCCCGCCCGACAACTGAAAACACAGTGAGGTTTCGATCCATGGAACTGATGCCCATCCTCTCCACCCTGCGCCGCCACAAGACGGCCGCCGGCTTGATCGTGCTCGAAGTGGCCTTGAGCTGCGCCATCGTCTGCAATGCCCTGCACCTGATCCACCAACGCCTGGAGCGCATCCAGGTCGACAGCGGCCAGGCCGAATCCGAGCTGGTCACCCTGCGGGTTAGCGGCATTGGCGCGGCTGGCAATGTCGATGAGATCACCAGCCAGGACCTGCAGGCCCTGCGCGCCCTGCCCGGCGTGCGCGATGCCAGCATCAGCAACCAAGTGATGTACGGCAACAGCAACACCTTCAGCGGCGTGCGCCTGCAACCCAACCGAGAGGGCAGCAGCCTCGGCGTGCCGCAGCACTCGGTTGACGAGCATGGCCTGACGACCCTGGGCCTGAAGCTGGTCGAGGGCCGCAACTTCCGCACCGAAGAAATCGTGCTCGACAACGCCTTCAACGGCCCCGGCGAAAACCCGCCGCGGCCGCGCCAGATCGTGCTCAGCCAGGCCCTGGCCAAGCGACTGTTCCCCGACAGTTCCGCCCTGGGCCGGCAGGTCTATGTCTTCGGCGATACGCCGATCGAGGTGATCGGTGTCGTGCAGACGCTGGGCAATGTCCATCCCGGCCGGGACGCGAAGGGCCCGGACGCAGCCGAAGGCGCGGGCCAGTACGGCATGCTGCTGCCGCTGCGCAACAGCTTCCGCGGCGGCTACTACGTGCTGCGGGTGGACCCGGCGCAGCGCGAGGCAGTGCTCAAGGCCGTCGCCCCGGCGCTGGAACGCATCGGCGGCCGCCGCATCGTGCGCGAGGCCAAGACCCTGGCAGAGATGCGCAGCGCCTACTACGCGCAGGACCGCGCCATGATCTGGTTGCTTGGCGGCGTCTGTGTGGCCCTGTTGCTGGTCACCGCTTTGGGCATCGTCGGTCTGGCCAGCTTCTGGGTGCAACAGCGCACGCGCATGATTGGCACGCGCCGCGCCCTGGGCGCCACGCGAGGCCAGATCCTGCGCTACTTCCAGCTCGAGAACTTCCTGCTGTCCACGCTCGGCATCGGCCTGGGCATGGCCGCGGCCTACGGCATCAATCTGGCGCTGATGCGCAGCTACGAGCTGCCCTTGCTGCCGGCCTACTACCTGCCGGTGGGTGCGCTCACGCTTTGGGCCCTGGGCCAGCTGGCCGTGCTCGGCCCGGCCCGCCGCGCGGCCGCTCTGCCGCCGGTGGCGGCGCTGCGTGCGGCATGAGGGTGGAATACCGGTGAACAAGTGAACAGGGGAACCCGTGAATGGATCGCCCCCTTCCGCTCACCTGTTCACCCGTTCACACATTCACCTGTCCCCCCCTCCCCCCGGGCTATGCTCCGCCCCGCCATGCGAACGATTCTGATCATTGACGACAACCCGGGCGTGGGCGAGGCACTGAGCCTGCTGCTCTCGCTGCACGACATCCGCGCCCTCTACGCGCCCAGCCCCGAGCAAGGCCTGGAGCTGCTCGCACGTAACGAAGTTGACCTGCTGATCCAGGACATGAACTTCAGCGCCGACACCACCTCGGGCGAGGAAGGCCGGGCCCTGTTCCAGCGCGTGCGTGCGGCCCACCCCGACCTGCCTGTGATCCTGCTGACCGCCTGGACCCAGTTGGAGCAGGCCGTGGCCCTGGTCAAGGCCGGCGCCGCCGACTACCTGGCCAAACCCTGGGACGACCACAAGCTGCTGGCCACGGTGGAAAACCTGCTGGAGCTGTCGGAATCCACGCGCGAGCTGCAGCTCAGCCGCCAGGCACGCAGCCAGCGCCTGGAACAGCTGCATCAGCGCTATCGCCTCGATGACCTGGTCTGCCGCTCCGACGCCATGCTGGCGACGCTGGAGACTGCTTGCCAGGTTGCCCGCGCACCGCTGCCAGTGCTGATCACCGGGCCGAACGGCAGCGGCAAAGAGCGCATTGCCGCCATCGTCCATGCCAACTCGGCGGTGGCTGGTGGGCCCTTCATCGCACTCAACTGCGGTGCCCTGCCCGGCGACTTGCTCGAAGCCGAACTGTTTGGCGCCGAGAGCGGCGCCTACACCGGCGCCAACAAAGCGCGCGAGGGCCGCTTTGAGGCGGCCGATGGTGGCACCTTGTTCCTGGATGAAATCGGCAACCTGCCCCTGGCCGGCCAGATCAAGCTGCTGCGCGTGCTGGAGACCGGCCGCTTCGAGCGCCTGGGCTCCAACCGCACGCGCGAAACCCGGGTGCGCGTGCTCTCGGCCACCAATGCCGATCTGCAAGCCATGGTGGCGGCCGGCAGCTTTCGCGAAGACCTGTTCTACCGCCTCAATGTGATCGAGCTGCGCCTGGCACCCCTGGCCCAGCGGCGCGAGGACATCCTGCCTCTGGCCGAGCATTTCCTGGCGGCGGCGCAGACCGCCAAGGGCCTGCGACCCCAACTCAGCGAGGCCAGCCGCGCCGCCCTGCTCGCCCACCCCTGGCCGGGCAATGTGCGCGAGCTCAAGAACGCCATGGCGCGCGCGGCCCTGCTCTGCCGCGAGGGCCTGATCCAGCCGGCCGACCTGGGCCTGCTCAGCGCGCAAGTATCAGCTGTGGGCCCAGGCGCCAATGCCAACCACCGCAATCTCGATGAGCCCAGCCGCGCTGCGGTGCAGGCCGCACTGAACGCCAGTGGCGGCGTGGTCAGTCGGGCCGCCCAGGCCCTGGGTCTGTCGCGTCAGGCTTTGTACCGGCGGATGGAGCGTTACGGCATCGCCGACCCGCTCTGAGTCCGAGCACGCCTCACCATGCATCTGCGTCTCTTCCTGGCCTTGCTCGTGGCCGCCTTGCTCGGCATGGCGGCCCAGGCGGCGGTGGCCCGGTGGCAGCTGCCGCTCGCCAGCCTGGCCCTCGTGCTGCTGCCCCTGCTCTGGCTGAGCGGCGTGCTGCTCGCGCCGCTGCGCCGCCTGCTGCGCGCGCTCGAGGGCGCGGTGCTGAACTACCGAGATGGCGACTTCAGCATGTCGATCGCTGCCGGCGGCATGGGCCGCCTGGGCGGCAAGGAATTGGCGGCCTTGCTGCGCGCCCACCAGGAACTGGGCTTGGCCCTGCGCGAGCAGCGCCAGCAGCTGGCCCGGCGCGAGCTGCTGCTGGACACGGTGGTGCAGAACACGCCGCTGGCCCTGCTGCTGCTCAGCGAGCCCGAGGGCCGGGTCAGTTATGCCAATATCGCCGCCCGCCAGCTGCTGGACCAGGGGCGCAGCCTCGCTGGCCGCAGCCTGGCCGAGCTGCTGTGCGAGGCACCCGAGAGCTTGCGCCAGGCTCTGGCCAGCGAACAGGACCAGGTGTTTGCCATGAGCGAGGGCGGGCAGGACGAGCTTTTCCACCTCTCCCAGCGCCGCCTGCAGCTGCAAGGCCAGCCGCAGCGCCTGCTGCTGCTGCGGCGCATGACGCGCGAACTCTCGCGCCAGGAGGTGGCGAGCTGGAAACGGGTGATCCGCGTCATCAGCCACGAGCTCAACAATTCGCTGGCGCCGATCTCCTCTTTTGCCCACAGCGGCGCCGAACTGGCGCGGCGCGGCCAGATCGAGCGCCTGGAGGCGGTGTTCCGCAATATCGGCGAGCGTTCGCGCCATCTGCACAGCTTTCTGGCCGCCTATGCCGAGTTCGCCAAACTGCCGGCACCGCAGTGGCAGGCGGTGGACTGGCCGAGCTTTCTGGGTGGCCTGCTGGCCCAGCAGCCCTACCGCCTGGACGGCGAGGCGCCGACGCAAGCCGCCCGTTTCGACGCCGGCCAGATCGCCCAGGCCCTGCTCAATCTGCTCAAGAACGCGCAGGAAGCCGGCGGCCCGGCCGAGGAGGTCAGCCTGGCCGTGCAATGGCGGGCCGGCGAACTCTGCTTCAGCGTCAGCGACCGCGGCAGCGGCATGAGCGAAGCGGTGCTGGCCCAGGCCTTGCTGCCCTTTTATTCGACCAAGCGCAGCGGCGGCCAGCAGGGTGGCACCGGGCTCGGCCTGGCCCTGGCGCGCGAGATCGCCGAGGCGCACGGCGGCCGCGTCGGCCTGAGCAACCGCGAGGGTGGCGGTCTGGAAGTGCGTTTGAGCCTGCCTCAGCCGGCCTAGACTGGGTGCCCACAGCTTGGGCGAAGGGGGAGTCCATGGAATTCGCACAGATGCAAGAGACCTGGCTGGCCATGGCGCCGGATCGCCGGGCGCTGTGGTGGCAAGGTGCGGTCGGCTTCGGCCTGGCTTTGCTGGCCCCCCTGCTGCTGGAGCTGCTGTATTTCCGCCGCCGGGCCAAGGCGGGAAGTTGGCTGAAGCTGCGCCTGCTGTCCCTGCTGATGGCGCCGCTGTGCTTCGCTGTGGTCTGGCTGCCCGCGCGGGCGGTGTCCGGGCCCATGGCCCTGGGCGTGTTCTACCTGCTCTTGCTGACCGTCGGCCCGGGCCTGTGGTTCGGCAGCCATGCGTGGCTGGGGCGGCGGCTGCGGCCGCCAATGAGCTGGCTGGAATCGCTGGTGATGGCCTTGCTCGGGCTGGTGCTGCTGCTCGGTCTGCCCCTGATGGCCGCGCAGATGGTGGAAATGGAGATCGCCAAGGAAGCGCGCCGGCTCAGTGCCAGCCCTCAGCAAGCGCCCGACGAATCGCCGCTGCCTCATCGGGTGCTGCCGCCCAAGCTCTACCGAATGCCCGGGGTCGGCCTGGTCTGGACTCAAAGCCTGATCGCGCCCGAAGGCCTGCGCCTGCTCAGCATCGACCAACGTGTGGCCGGGCCCTGGTACCCCAGCGCAGGCGTCAGCCACCCGCAGTTTTGTACCCGGGGTGGCGATCTGCATCTGATGTGGTCATCGCAAGAGCCCACACCCCAGCTTCGCTTGCACTGGCGTGACGCTTACGGACAGAACCACAAGGCGGCGCACTTCCCGACGCACTTCCCGGCGCATTCCCCGGCGCATTCCCCGGCGACCAGGCCCACGGCGGAGGGCAGCGAGGCCGAGGAATTTCGGATCGGCTTCCGTCCCCGCGGCCTGGACCCCAGCGCCGCGATCCCGCGCAGCCGTGTGTATCTGAGCATGGACGGCGGAGCGGGACAGGAGCCCTATATGAGGCCGCTGAGCCAGAATGACCCCGAAGACCCACAGGACAGCGACTGCATCCTGCCCGGCTACCAGCGCCCGAAGATCGGGCACGAGGGTGACATCATCCACGTCGGCCTGATGTTCCAGGCGCCAAGCGGCACGCGCTCGCCGCGCGCAGAGTTTCGGCGCTGAACCCGGACGCACGGCTCGGCCCTCTGCGCCGTGACGGCCCTGAGCGACAATCGCCGCCCCATGCGCATCGAAGACATCCGCCAGCGCCTGCGCGCCCTGGGCGCCAAGCCGCCCCATGAACTCCGCCTCCTGCGTGACTGGGTGCGGGCGCGCCCGCATGAGCGCAGTCGACGCAAGCCCGAGAACTTCCTGCCCCTGGCCTTGCGTGAAGGCCTGGAAACGCTGGACGCCGAGCTGCAAGGCCTGACCCGGCTTGTCTCCAGCCACCCCGGCGAAGACGGCTCGGCCCGCCTGCTGCTGGCTTTGCGCGACGGCATGACGGTGGAAAGCGTGCTGCTGCCGCGCGATGGCTTGTGCGTGTCCAGCCAGGTCGGCTGCGCGGTCGGCTGCCAGTTCTGCATGACCGGGCGCGAGGGCCTGATCCGCCAGGTGACGAGCGCCGAGATCATTGCGCAAGTGGCCCTGGCGCGCAGCCTGCGGCCGGTCAAGAAGGTCGTGTTCATGGGCATGGGCGAGCCGGCCCACAACCTCGAGCATGTGATGGAGGCGATCGAGCTGCTGGGCTTGGAAGGCAATATCGGCCACAAGAGCCTGGTGTTCTCGACTGTGGGCGACCCGCGCGTGTTCGAGCGTCTGCCCCTGGGCCCGGTCAAGCCGGCCCTGGCTTTGTCCCTGCACACCAGCCGCGCCGATTTGCGCGAGCGCCTGCTGCCGCGCGCGCCGCGGCTGACGCCCGAGGAGCTGGTCGAGCTGGGCGAAGACTACGCGCGCCAGACCGGCTACCCGATCCAGTACCAGTGGACCCTGCTGGACGGCATCAATGACACGGCCGAGGAATTGGACGGCATCGTCCGCCTGCTGCATGGCAAGTACGCCATCCTCAACATGATTCCCTACAACAGCGTGCCCGAGTTACCCTTCACCCGGCCCAGCTGGGACAAGGCCGAGGGCATTGCCCGCGCCCTGCACCAACGCGGTGTGTTGACCAAGCTGCGTGACTCGGCCGGCCAGGATGTCGACGGCGGCTGTGGCCAGCTGCGCGCTCGGGCGCTGGCCAGCGATGGCAGCGCCAGCGAGGCGGTGATTCGGGTGCAGCGGCGCAGCGCGCCGGCCTGAAGCGCAGCGCGCTCAGCGCTGCTGCAGCTTGAACACCGCCATGGCTTGCACCAGCTGAGCAGCCTGGCCCTTGAGGCTCTCGGCCGCGGCGGCTGATTCTTCCACCAGGGCGGCGTTCTGCTGCGTGCTCTGGTCCATCTGCGTGATGGCGTGGCCCACCTGCTCGACGCCGCGGCTCTGCTCCTGGCTGGCGACGCTGATCTCGCCGACGATATTGGCCACTCGCTTGATGGCGCCGACGATCTCGTCCATGGTTTGGCCGGCCTGATCAACCAGGCTGCTGCCTTGCTCGACCTGCTCGACGCTGGCGGTGATCAAGCTCTTGATCTCCTTGGCCGCTTCGGCGCTGCGCTGCGCCAAGCTGCGCACCTCGCTGGCCACCACGGCAAAGCCGCGGCCCTGTTCACCGGCGCGCGCCGCTTCCACGGCCGCGTTCAGCGCCAGGATATTGGTCTGGAAGGCAATGCTGTCGATCACGGCGATGATGTCCGAGATCTTGCGCGAGGACGCATTGATGTCCTTCATGGTGTGGACCACCTGACCGACCACCTGGCCGCCCTGCATGGCAACCGAGGAGGCGTTCTCCGCCAACTTCTTCGCCTGCTGGGCGTTCTCGGCGTTATGACGCACGGTTTGCCCCAGCTGGTCCATGGTGGACGCTGTTTCCTGAAGTGCTGAAGCTTGCAGTTCGGTACGCGCCGACAGATCCTGGTTGCCGAAGGCGATCTGCACGCTGGCTGTGGACACACTCTCCGCGCTGCCACGCACGCCGCCCACCACCCGCCTGAGAGCCATGCGCATATCACCCAGCGCGGCCAGCAAGGGGGTGAATTCGTCATGTCTTGGATCGTGTTCGACAGAGTTCAAATCGCCATCACGGACTCGCTCTGCCAAATTCTGCGACTGGGCGACGCGTCGCTTGAGCAAGCGCGCCACATGCGTCGAGAACAGCACGAGGGTCAGCACCGTTGCGGCAACCAGCGCCAGCAAAAGCTGCCAGGTGCGGCGCGCCTGCGCCTGAATGCTCTCGATGTCCGCGTGGAGCTCCTGCTCTTGATGCTCGACCGCCTGCGCCAGGCTTGCAAGCAGTGAGTTCCGAGCCGGTATGGTCTGTTCGTTCAAGAAGGCAAAGGCCTCGTCTTTCTGACCTTTCTTGATCAAGTCCACATTGGCGGCGCCGACGCGCCAGAAGTTCCCGAGCTCCTGGGTCAGCTGCACATAGCCCTCGCGTCCCACGGCGGTATGCAGGTCGGCTTCATATGCCTTCAACAAGGCGTCAATGTCCACGCGCTTCTGCGCCACATCGGCCAAAGCGTGCTGCAACTCCGCCTGATCACGGGCCAACATCGCATGGCGAAGTTGCAGTGACACCCGCGTGACATTGAGCTCCACATCCCCCATGCGAATCAGCTGAGGAACTCGCAAGGCGCTGGTGGTTTCGGCAATCACATCAACGCGTGACAAATTGACATAGGCCACCCACGCCAGCCCGTTCAAGGCGACCGCCAAAACCAGGCCCAAGGCATACAGGCGCGAGGCAATCCCGTACTTCTGACTCCAATTGCTCATGGCCTGACTCCTGGTCCGTTTGATTTGCATGCAGTGACGAATCAATTTAATCATTTTTACTCGGCAGTTGCGCGTGATTTTTTGTCTTTTCTATTATTTCAATGCACGCTACCGAGAGCGGGCCAATCGTTCGGATCGCCGCTCGATCCCGGCGCCAAACCTACAATCCCGCTAGCCCCGATTCGGGGCTGCTCTCATTTGTGCGCCCGCCATGCCCTCGTCCCTGCAGTTCCCCCTGATCCAGCCCGGAAAAAAGTTCAGCCTGCCCCGACCCACGGGCTCGGCCGATGCGCTGCTGCTGGCGCGCTTCGCTCAGCAGCAACTGGGCGCCGGCCGGCTGACGGCCATCATCACCGCCGAGCCGGGCGACACCCAGCGCCTGGAGGACGAGCTCAAGTTCTTCGCGCCCGAGCTGCGCGTGGGCGTGTTCCCCGATTGGGAAACCCTGCCCTACGACACCTTCTCGCCCCACCAGGACCTGATCTCCGAGCGCCTGGCCACGCTCTGGCAGCTGCTGCAAAGCCGCGGCAAGCCGGCCGCCGAGCGTGAGCTGGACGTGGTGCTGCTGCCCGCCACCACGGCGCTGACCCGCCTGGCCCCGCCCAGCTTCCTGGCCGCCACCACCTTCAACTTCGCGCAAAAACAGCGCCTGGACGAAGCCAGCCTCAAATCGCAGCTGACCCTGGCCGGCTACAACCATGTGGCGCAAGTCGTGTCGCCGGGCGAGTACGCCGTGCGCGGCGGCCTGATCGACCTCTTCCCCATGGGCTCGCTGGTGCCCTACCGGGTCGACCTCTTCGGTGACGAGGTCGATTCCATCCGCACCTTCGACCCGGACAGCCAGCGCAGCCTCTACCCGGTGCCGGCGGTGCGCCTGCTGCCGGGCCGCGAGTTCCCCATGGACGAGGCAGCGCGCCAGACCTTCCGCTCGCGCTGGCGCGAGAAGATGGAGGGCGACCCGAGCCGCTCGCGCATCTACAAGGACATGGGCCAGGGCATCGCCACCGGCGGCATCGAGTACTACCTGCCCTTGTTCTTCGAGCAGACGGCCAGCATCTTCGAGTTCCTGGGCGAGCAATGCGCGCTGGCCCTGCACGGCGAGATCGACGAGGCCCTGGGCCGCTTCTGGACCGACACCCGCGAGCGTCACCGCTTCATTCAGCACGACCCCGAGCGGCCCATCCTGCCGCCCGAGGAGATCTACTTCAAGAGCGAGGAGTTCTTCGCCCTGACTCACAGCCACGCGGTGCTGGCCGTGCGCGGCAAGGAGGCGGTGGACTATGCCCGCCCCCTGCCCGATGTGTCCGTCGAGCGCGGCGCGCAAGAGCCCCTGGCCCGCCTGGCTGCGCACCTGCTGAGCACACCGCACCGCGTGCTGCTGCTGGCCGAAAGCGAAGGCCGGCGCGAGAGCCTGCTGGAGCTGCTGCGCGACAACAAGATCGACCCGCCCTCGGTCAGCGGCCTGGCCGATTTCGAGACCAGCCCGGAAAAGTTCGCCATCACGGCAGCGCCTCTGGCGGCCGGCTTCTTCTGGAACGACCCCGAGGGCGGTCACCAGATTCAGATCTTCACCGAGACCGAACTCTTCGCCACCACGCCCACCACGCGGCGCCGGCGCAAGCAGGAGCAGGTCTCCGACGTCAACGCCCTGATCAAGGATCTGTCCGAGCTCAAGGTCGGCGACCCCGTGGTGCACAACAACCACGGCATCGGCCGCTACCAGGGCCTGATCAATATCGACATCGGCGATGGCGCCAGCGAATTCCTGCATCTGGAATACGCCGACAAGGCCACGCTCTATGTGCCGGTGGCCCAGCTGCACCTGATCAGCCGCTACACCGGCGTTTCAGCGGAAGAAGCGCCGCTGCACCGCCTGGGCTCGGGCCAATGGGAAAAGGCCAAGCGCAAGGCCGCCGAGCAGGTGCGCGACACCGCCGCCGAGCTGCTCAATCTCTACGCCCGCCGCGCCGCCCGCGAGGGCCATGCCTTCCGCTACTCGGGCCCTGACTACGAGGCATTCGCCGCCAGCTTCGGCTTCGAGGAAACGCCGGACCAGCGCGCCGCCATCCATGCGGTGATCCAGGACATGATCAGTCCCAAGCCCATGGACCGCCTGGTCTGCGGCGATGTGGGCTTCGGCAAGACCGAGGTGGCGCTGCGCGCGGCCTTCGTCGCGGTGATGGGCGGCAAGCAGGTCGCCATCCTCGCGCCCACCACCTTGCTGGCCGAGCAGCATTACCAGAACATCGCCGACCGCTTCGGCCGCTGGCCGGTCAAAGTGGCCGAGATGAGCCGCTTCCGCTCGGCCAAGGAAATCAAGGCCGCGCTCGAAGGCCTGGCCGACGGCACCATCGACATCGTGGTCGGCACGCACAAGCTGCTCTCGGCGGACTGCAAGTTCGCACGGCTCGGCCTGCTGGTGATCGACGAGGAACACCGCTTCGGTGTGCGCCACAAAGAGGCGATGAAGGCGATGCGGGCCGAGGTGGATGTGCTGACGCTGACCGCCACGCCGATCCCGCGGACCCTGGGCATGGCGCTGGAAGGTCTGCGCGATTTGAGCGTCATTGCCACCGCGCCGCAGCGCCGCCTGGCCATCAAGACCTTTGTGCGCAGCGAGACCAGCGGCACCATCCGCGAGGCCATGCTGCGCGAGCTCAAGCGCGGCGGCCAGGTCTACTTCCTGCACAACGAGGTCGAGACCATCGAGAATCGGCGCCAGAAGCTGGAAGAGCTGGTGCCCGAGGCCCGCATCATCATCGCCCACGGCCAGATGCCCGAGCGCGAGCTGGAGCGGGTGATGCGCGAGTTCGTGGGCGGCAAACACAATGTGCTGCTGTGCTCGACCATCATCGAGACCGGCATTGACGTGCCCAGCGCCAACACCATCATCATCAGCCGCGCCGACAAGTTCGGCCTGGCCCAGCTGCACCAGCTGCGCGGCCGCGTCGGCCGCTCCCACCACCAGGCCTATGCCTACCTGATGGTGCCCGATCTGGAAGGCCTGACCAAGCAGGCCGCCCAGCGCCTGGACGCCATCCAGGGCATGGAAGAGCTGGGCTCGGGCTTCTACCTGGCCATGCACGATCTGGAGATCCGCGGTGCCGGCGAAATGCTGGGCGAGCACCAGAGCGGCAACATGATGGAAATCGGTTTCCAGCTCTACAACGAGATGCTGTCGGAAGCCGTGCGCTCGCTCAAGGCCGGCAAGGAGCCCGATCTGCTCTCGCCCCTGGGCGCCACCACCGAGATCAATCTGCACGCCCCCGCCCTGCTGCCCGACGCCTACTGCGGCGATGTGCACCAGCGCCTCTCGCTCTACAAGCGCCTGGCCACGGCCGAGAAGAGCGAGCAGATCGACAAGCTGCTGGAAGAAGTCACCGACCGCTTCGGCAAGCTGCCGGCGCAAGGCCAGACCCTGTTCGACACCCACCGCCTGCGCGTGCTGGCCAAGCCTTACGGCGTCAGCAAGATCGACGCCGCGCCCATGGTCATGAACATCAACTTCCGCCCCAACCCACCGATCGATGCCATGCGCGTGATCGAGCTGGTGCAGAAGAACAAGAGCATCAAGCTGGTCGGCAACGACAAGCTGCGCATCGACAAGGCGCTGAGCGACCCCAAGGACCGGGCGCAGGCCATCCGCGAAGTGCTGAGGCTGCTCGGCCAACCCCTCAAGCAGGACTGAGTTTTTTGATATGCAAGATCTCGTGACCCAGGGCTTCACGCCCCCGCTGCGCCTGAGCGATTTCCGCCTCGCCGCCTTCGACATGGACTCGACCCTGATCAATATCGAGTGCATCGACGAGATCGCTGCCGCCGCAGGCAAGAAGGAAGAAGTCGCTGCCATCACCGAAGCCGCCATGCGCGGCGAGATCAGCGATTTCAAGGACAGCCTGCGCCGCCGCCTGGCGCTCTTGCAAGGCGTGCCGGTGAGCGCGCTGGAGCAGGTGCTGCAGGAACGCCTGCAGTTCAACCCCGGCGCGCGCGAGCTGTGCGCGGCGCTCAAGGCTGCGGGCTTGAAGCTGCTGCTGGTCTCGGGTGGCTTCACCTTCTTTACGCGTTATGTCGCCGCCGAGCTGGGCATGGACTGGGTGCGCAGCAATGAGCTGGAGATCGTGGACGGCCAACTGACCGGCGCGCTCGTGATGCAGCCCTGGGGCGAGATCTGCGACGGTGAGGAAAAGCGCCGCATGCTGGAGCAATGCGCGGCCGAGATCGGCGCCCTGCCGGCGCAGTGCATCGCCGTGGGTGACGGCGCCAACGACCTGCCCATGATGGGCGCGGCCGGCCTGTCGGTGGCGTACCACGCCAAGCCCAAGGTGCGCGAGCAGGCCATGGTGGCGATCAACGCGGGCGGGCTGGATCGCCTGCTCGAGGTCTTGCGCTGAACCCCGACATCGCCACCCGACCTTGAAGATCTGGACCTACCACTACCCGGTCGACATCGACGGCCAGCGCTACGCCCTGCGCCTCGAAACCGGCCTGCGCAGCTCGCGCCTCCTGCTCACGCATGAGGGGCAGACGCTGGAAGACCGGCAAGACTACAGCAGCGCTCCCTATCGCCTGCATCGGCTGCAGGTGGACACGGCACAAGGCCCGCTGCTCTTCGAGCTGGGCCCGCGCACGGTGCTCAGCTACGGCGTCAAGGTGTCGCGCCAAGGCCAGGTGCTCTACCGTTCCCACCCCGACCCCTTCGCCTACCTGGCCCGGGTGCAGGCCATGATGGCCAAGCGCCAGCGGCAGGCTTCGGCGCCGGGCGCGCCCGATTTTTCGCGCCTCAAGGGCCAGGCGCCCGCCATCGCCGTGGACATTGCGCTCGGCCTGCTTTTCTTCGTGATGGGCAAGCTCGGTGATCTGCGCACGGCCGCCCTGGTGACAGCCGCGGCGGGCCTGGCCTTGCTGCCCTTGCAATGGGCGATCAACCGCTTCGCGCCGCCCGCGCGGCGAGTCGATCTGCTCGGTGGCATGGCCTTGTTCGGCGTGGTTGTGATGCTGCTGTCGGCCGGCTTCTCCTGGTACTTCGAGTCGGAGTTTCTGGTGCAGCTCAAGGCCAGCGTGATCGGCGGCCTGGTGGCCTGCGCCTTCGGCGTCGACGCGCTGGCTAGCGGCCGCTGGCTGGGCAAGCGGGTGATGAACTATCTGGTCTACAGCGACATCGACGCGCGCCGGCTCTCGGCCGGCATGTGCGCCATGGGCCTGGCCTTGGCCGGGGTCAATGCGGCCGTGGCCAGCCTGATGTCCAAAGACGCCTGGCTTTGGTACACGCTTTGGGGCGATTTGCTGCTGGTGATGGTGTTGTCGAACCTGGCCATCCACTGGGCGCGGCGCAAGCCTGGAGCGCTGCGCCCGAGAAGCTCTTAGCCCTACTTGCCAGACCCGCGCGGCAGCCAGGCCGTGCTCACCTCCCGCCCCGCCAGGAAGTCGGCCATGCGCTCGGCCAGCACCGGGCTGGCCAGCCACAGATCGTCGTCGTGGCCGGCACCTTCGATCACCAGATGGCGGCTGTGGCGAAAGCCGCGCTGCAGGCGCTCGGCGTTGTGCAGCGGGGTGCGGCCGTCCAGCTCGCCGCTGACGAACAGGGTCGGCACAGCGCTGGCCGGAAAGGCGCGGAAGCCTTCGCCCAAGTCCTCGATGCCCAGGCCCTCGCTGATCTGCGGGAAGGGGAAATTCAGTGCCGGCCCAAGCAGGCTGCGCCCTTCTTCCGCGGCAATCTGGCGCAAGCGCAGCGGCGAGGCGCCCGAGGCCACATCCATGGCCAGCGGCATCAGGCGCTGCTCGCCACCGTAGCGGCGGATGTCGCGCACCAGGGTGGCCAAAGCGTCCCACTTGCCGGCCGCCAGCGCGTCGTAGAGCTCGGGCAGCTGTAGCGCGCTGTCGCGCCGGGCCAGCCAGAGGACGGTGGCCAGCTGGAGATCGAAGGCGCCGACCCTGAGCGTGCTGTCCTTGCCGCCCTCCAGCCCCGGCGCCTGCAGCAGCGCCGGCTTGGCGGCCAAGCCGGCGATCACCGAGGCCATCAATGCCGGCAGGTCAGGCCGCTGCCGCTGGGCGGCGATCTGGCTGATCAGCCGGTCGGCGTCCAGCGGCAGCTTGAGCGTGTCGTTCGGGCCCTCACTGCCCATCAGGATCACACGCTCCAGGGTCTGCCCTTGGGTGCGCAGCGCGGCAAACGCCAGATGCGTGCCATAGCTCATGCCCCAGAGGCTGAGCCTGGGCACGCCCAGGGCGCGCCGCAGCAGGGCCAGATCGGCGGCGTTCTCCTCGGTGTTGAACGCATTCGGATCCCAGCCCTGCTGGCGCCAGAACGCCATGCAGCGGCGGGCATGTGCCTGGCTGGCCGCCAGCTGGCGGGCATGGTCCTGCAGGTCCTGGCTGGGCAGCTCCAGCGCATACGGGCAGTTCGGTGCCGCGCCGGAACGGCCGGCGCCGCGCTGGTCCAGCAGGATCAAATCCTGCTGCTGGCGGACACGGTCGAACAACGGCCAACGAGCACCCAGGGCCGAGCCAATGCCGGAACCGCCGGGCCCGCCGGCCAGGTACACCACAGGCGCCAAGCCGGCCACCGGCTGCACAGCCTTCAGCCGCACAAAGCGCAGGCTCAGCGTGGCGCCGGCCGGCTGAGCATGGCGGACCGGCACGGTCAGTGTGCCCAGCTCGGCCGCCACCGACGCCTGGCCGCGCACAGGCAAGGCATAGGGCTCATAGCTCAAGTCACCGGCTGCGGGCGCTGCATAGGCTGCCCCACAAGCGAGCAGAGTCGCGATCAGAAAGACGCTTCGATAAAAAGTTATGGATCCCATGGTGGCCTCACTCACTCCATCAGTTGAACTGGAAGCCTCACTGTGCTCGCGGTGCCGGCTCGCGCCGCGCCGCAGCCTGCTGAACTGCTCCAGCAGACCGCTGAACGACTCCGCCAAATGCCGGAGCCTCGCTACCATGCCGGCCATGACACTCTTGCTGCGTTCGCTCTTGGCCGTGCTGGCCCTCTTGCTCTTGTGTGCGCTCTGGCAGCTCGGCGCCGCGCAGGGTCAAGGGGCCGGGGTGCAGATCCAGCCCGCTCAGATGCGCGAGCTCAGCCAGCCCGAGCGACCATGGCAGAAACTGGACCGCCGCCTGCTGGCGCAATGGGCCGGCCCCTACGAGCTGCGCTTCGAAGTCGATCTGGACGAGCAGGCGGCGCGGCAGCCCCTGGTGCTGGGCCTGCTCCTGCGCGCCGCCAGCGAGCTGAGTTGGGACGGGCAGGCTTTGGCCGGCAATGGCCGCGTCGGCCTCAATCAAGCCGAGGAGCAGCCCGGCCGCGTGGACCACTGGGTGCCCTTGCCGCCGCAGAGGGCGGGCCGGCACCAGCTGCACGTGCGGGCATCCAGCCACTGGCCGCTGGCCATTCGTTCGGCCGAAGCCGAGCTGCGCATTGCCAACTTACAGACCCAGGCCACCGCACGCTATGCACCCTGGCTGGTCGCGGCAGCAGCCTTCGGTTGCCTGGCCCTGGCCTGGGGCTATTTCCTGCTCGCGGCCCACCATGCCAGCCAGCAGGCCAAGCAGCAGACCGGGCGGCGCAGCGAGCAGCGCCTGCTGCTGGTCCTGGGCCTGGTCGGCCTCTTGCTTCCGCTGGCCGAGGCGTGGCGGCCGGTGCTGGGCTATGCCTATCCCTGGCACCCTTGGCGCCTGGGCCTGATCCTGGGGCTGACCGGCTTGGCCGCCTGGCTGCTGCCCCTGGCCCTGGCGGCGCGCTGGCAACTGCTCGGGCCAGCCCGCCGCTGGGGGCCGGTGGCCGGCCTGTCCTTCTTGCTGCTGGCCTGGGCCGGCCCGGGCTACAGCTACGACATGGCCGGCTATTTCGCCCATGTGCTGGGCCTGCTGGCGGCGGCCCTGATGTGCTGGCGCGGCCGGTCGCAGGAGCCCGGCATGGCCTGGCCACTGCTGGCCACCGTGCTGTGCAGCCTGGCCCTGGCCCTGATCTGGCCGGGGGCCTTTCTTGATGGTTTTTACTTTCTAGCCCTGACGCTGCTGATGAGCCTCTTGCTGCTCGGCCATGCCCGTGGCCTGCTGCGCCTGGGCGAACAGGCCGCCCGCAGCGAAGCACAGCGGGCCGAGCTGCAGACGCGGCTGCTGCGCAACAGCATGCAGCCCCACTGGCTGATGAACACCCTGACCTCGCTGCAAGAGCTGATCGAAACCGAGCCCGCTCGCGCCAGCCGCATGGTGGACCTGCTGGCCGAGGAGTTCAGCCAGCTGCGCCGGCTCGGCGATGCGCCGCTGATCACGCTGGAGCAGGAACTGGAGCTCTGCCGCGCACACTTGCGCATCCTGGCCCTGCTGCGCGGGCATGACATCGCGCTGGAGGTCGAAGGCCAGGCGGCCGGCATCATGCTGCCGCCGGGCCTGCTGCACACCCTGGTCGAGAATGCACTGACCCATGGCGGTGAACTGCACGGCCAGCCCGCCTTTCTGCTGCAGATTGAAGCGCAGGGCGACGCCACCGAGCTGCGCTTCCGGGCGCCACAAGGACCGGGCCGTACCAGCAAGGGACCCAGCGGAGCCGGACGCCAATTCATCGAAACCAGCCTGGCCACAGCCTTCCCCGGGCGCTGGCGTTTCAGCGACGGACCCGACGGCCAAGGCCATTGGTGCAGCCTGCTGCGCCTGCCCTTGAACGCCGGAGGGCGGCCCTGATGCGCCTGCTGATCGTTGAAGACGAACCCCTGGTGCGTCAGCGCCTGCTGCGCCTGTGCGGCGAACTGGTCGGGCCAGGCGTGCACTGCCAGGCCGTGGCCGAGCTGGGCGAGGCGCAGGAACGTCTGCGCACGGGTGGCTGCGACGGCCTGCTGCTGGACCTCAATCTGGCCGGCGAAGACGGTTTTCACCTGCTGCGCCAGGCCGTGGCCGGCACCTTCCACACCGTGGTGGTGTCCGCCCATGCGGAGCGGGCGTTGCAGGCCTTCGAATTGGGCGTACTGGACTTCGTGCCCAAGCCCTTCAGCCGCGAACGCTTGCAGCAGGCGCTGCAGCGCCTGCTCGGCCAGGCCGAGGGCGCACGCCGCAGCCTGCGCCAGCTGGCCGTCTGGCGCGCGCGCGGTGTGGCCCTGGTCGAGCTGAGCGAGGTGCTGTGCTTCCGGGCCGACGGCGAGGCCAGCGAGCTGCGCCTGATCGACGGCCGTGTCGAGCTGCATGCGAAATCACTGGAACGACTGGCCGCCCTGCTGCCCGGCGAGTTCCTGCGCTGCCATCGCTCCTGGATCGTCAATCTGAAGCAGGCACGCCGCCTGCATGTGGCCAGCGGCAGCCGCTACACGCTGGAGCTGTGCGATGGCAGTGAGCTGCCGGTCGGCCGCACCCAGGTCGAGGCGCTGCGAGCGCGGCTGCTGTGAGCGTTCAGCGGCCGTGCAGAGCCTGCTCAGAGATCACCACACCGTCGGCATCGGCATACAGCCACTCGCCGGGACGCAGAGGCATACCGTGAAAATGCAGGACCAGCTCGCTCTGGCCCTGACCTTTGCGATCGGTTGGCATGGGCACATGACCCAGGGCCAGAATGCCCAGAGGCGTGGCCGCCAGCTCGGCCAGATCACGCACGCAGCCGTGAATCAGCAGGCCGGCCCAACCGTTGGCCGCGGCAGCCGCCGCCAGATTGCCGCCCAGCAAGGCACGGCGCAGGGAGCCGGCGCCGTCCACCACCAGCACCTGGCCAAGGCCCGGGCTTTCCACGGCTTCCTTGACCCGGCTGTTGTCCTCGAAACACTTGACCGTGCGCATGGGGCCGGCAAAGCGGGACAGCGCACCGTAGCTGCGGTAGACGCTGGGCAGCACGCGCAGGCGCCCGGACTCGTCGGACTTGAAGGCATCGCAAAAATCGCAGGTCGAGAATTCCATGGCGTGACACTTGCTCCCTTGGAAACGGCGGACTCAGACCGGGGGCAGCACCTTGATGCGGGCATCCTGGTACTGCACGACTTGGCCGGCGCGGATCTTGGCGGTCTTTCGCAGTTCCTCGCGCCCGTCCACCTGCACATGGCCCTCGCTGATGACCACGCGAGCGCGGCCGCCGCTCTCCACCAGACCGTTGGCCTTCAAGAGCTTGTCCAGCTCGATGAACTCGCCGCGCAATTCGAAATCGATGTGTTGCATGGCGCCATTGTCCCAGAGTGGCGTGGCCTGGCTGCCTGCTGCAGGACCGCGCGCGTCTAAACTCCAGCCCGCCCACCATCCGGCGCTCGGCCTGCAGTTCAGAGGCCTGGGCTTTCAGACCCTGAGATCCAGCCCACGGCAGTTTCGCCGCTGAACCATGATTCGAACCCTTCGATCGCCAATTGGCGGCGCCCTCTCCACCCTTCTTCTCGCTCGTCCCCACACGCCGCTCGCCGGCTGCCGCCGTCTGCTGCTCAGCCTCAGCTTGAGCCTGGGACTGAGCCTGCTCGTCCCCATGCCGGCTTTGGCTGGTGAACGCAGCGAGACGGCCATTGCCCTGCAGCTGTGGACCGTCACCCAAGCCGTGGCCGAGGCCCGGGCACTCCACGCCCGCCCGGGCACCGGCGCGGAAGCCGCGATGTGCCTCAAGGCCCTCGGCCCGGACAACTTCCGATCTTTCGCCGGCGAGCTGGCGCCACTGGCCTACAAGCCCGACGAGCTGCGCAGCCTGGACCGCTTTCTTTCCACAGCCTTGGGCCAAAAGTCACTGCAGTTGCTGCTGGCCGAACTGCGGCAAACCCTGAGCCCGCCACGGCCGGGCCAGGCCGTGGCGCCCGCACCCGTCATCGCCTTCACGCAAGCAGAGCAACGCGCACTGAGCGCTTGGCCGCGCGAGCAGGTGCTGCTGAAACACGGCCTCAATCGCCAGAAGAGCGTGCAAGCCCAGCTTCAGGAACATGTGGTCACCCGAATCCAAGCCTGCAACGCCGCCGCCAAGGCAAGCGCTGGCGATTCAGAAGCCATGCAAGAGCTGCGGCGTGATCACGCGCGAAGCCACCCCGGCGTGCTGGAAGACTTCCAATGCCTGGCCCGCCAGCATCGCGCAAGCGATGCGCAGCAGGCCGTGCAGGCCGCGCGCCAGGCCTATCTGGAACTGCACCAGCAGATCGACCAGGTCTCCCAGCCTCGCCTGCTGAAACCCGCCATGGAGGCGCTACGACAGGCCTATGCGCAGATTCCTCGTGATGCCTTTGCCAGCGCCGAAGCGCTCGTCTGCGATGGCCTGGGCTTTCAGATCGAAGGCTTACAGCGAGACATCGAGCGGCTGTCTGAGTCGTCAGCCCGGTAGAGGCCCAAGCGCTGCGGGCCTCAGTCCCCTGCCGCCGCTGAACGCGGCGGCAAACCGCTCCAGCGCGGCGCCTGAGCTCGCATGCGCCTGGCCTGATACAGGCCGCGCAGCCAAATCATCAAGGCCCCCAGGCCGAAGATTCCGCCCAGCAAAAAACCCAGGCCCGAATAGGGCTCGGCATCGTGTACCCGGCCACTGCCATCCTGCAGCTGCCAGAGTCGAATCACATCCCCCGGCTGAGCCCCGTGCCAGGCATCTTTGCGCCCGGCGGCGTAGGCGTGGCCTTGCTCACGGCCTTGCGCGTCTCGATGCAAAAGCGTCAGCTGCGCATACGCTTTGCGCCCGCTGCCCAGCTCTTCACGCGCCAGCACCCGCATCTCCAAGGGCTTCGCATGGCTGCGAAAGCGCTCGTTCTCGCGGGACTCCCAGCAGCCCGCCAGGGTCAGCAAGGCGGGAACGACCATGAGGATCAAGAGGTCGCGCAGCCGGGTCATCAAGGTCGGTGCCACCTCGTGGCTGCGCCCGCCACCGGGCTCGTCCTCCGACAACCAGCGCCGACCGCGGCGCCACGGCACCTTGGCGTCACAGGCCGCACCGCCGCAGGCCCAGAAGTCCAGCAAACGCCGCAGCAGCTCGGCGCGGCTGAGGTCATCGCGTTCGGTGCGCAGCACATGGTGCTCGGCATCCGCAGCCGCATCGTCCAGCAGTTCCAGCTGAAAGCCCGTCGCGGTGCAGCCGGCGGCCTGCAGGCAGCGGCCCGTGGGCGCCTCCAGCACAACAAAGCTGCCCGGCGCGCGAGCGCTCCAGCCCTCCAGCGCCTGCGCCAATTCCGCCGCGCTGTGCACCTGGCGCCGGCCGCCGGGCTCCAGGGTCAGCCACATCGGCGTGCTCAAGATTTCGGGGCGGCCAGGCGCTGCTCGGCGGCGGCGCGGATGGCACTCAGCGTGCTGCGGCTGGTCGAGACATCGCTGGACAAGCGCAGATGGATCAGGGTCGGCTGGCCTTCTGCATCCATGGCGGCCTGCAGTGCCGGCTCGAAATCCTCCGTCCGTTCGACACGAGCCGAGCGCCAGCCATAGGCCAGGGCCAGGGCGGCGAAGTCGGGGTTGTAGAGATCGCTGCCCGAGACCCGGCCCGGGTACTCGCGCTCCTGGTGCATGCGGATGGTGCCGTAGGTGCCGTTGTCGACCACGACGCAGATCAGGCGGCGGGCGCCATAGCCGGTGGCCGTGGCCAGCTCCTGGCCGTTCATCAGAAAGTCGCCATCGCCGGCGATGTTGACGACCCAACGCTCTTGTTGAAGCAGGCTGGCGGCCACCGCTGCCGGCAGGCCATAGCCCATGGCGCCGCTGGTCGGTGCCAGCTGGCTGCGGCCATAACGCTGCAGTCCCGTGTAGCGGTGGAAGCGGTGCAGCCAGCCGCTGTAATTGCCCGCGCCGTTGGTGAAGACCGTGCCCTCGGGCAGACGCCGGCCCAGGGTCTTGACGACCTCGGCCATGTCCAGGGGGCTGACGGCCTGCGGCTGCAGATTGCCTTCGTAATCGGCGTTCGCCTGTTGGGCCCATGCGCTCCACGCAACCGCCTCGGGCGCCTGCAGCGAGGCCAGGGCCTGGGCGGCGCAGCTCATGCTGGCGTTGATCATCTGGTCGGCCGCGTAGACCCGGCCCAGTTCCTCGGCGCCGGCGTGTATGTGCACCAGGGTCTGGGCAGGGCGCGGTGCCTGCAGCAGGCTGTAGCCGCCGGTGGTCATCTCTCCCAGGCGCGGGCCCACGGCGATGATCAGGTCGGCGTCCTTGACGCGCTGGGCCAGCTTGGGGTTGATGGCAATGCCGACATCGCCGGCATAGAGCGGGTGGCGGTTGTCGAACAGGTCCTGAAAACGGAAGGCGCAGCCGACCGGCAGTTGCCAACTCTCCGCAAATTCTTGCAGTGCGGCGCAGCTCTCGGCCGTCCAGCCGCCGCCGCCGGCAATCACCAGCGGGCGTTGCGCAGCCAGCAGGCGCTCGCGCAGCTCGACCAAGGCGGCGGGGCTGGGATAACTCTGCGCCGCCTGCACACGCGGCAGCACCGGCGCCGTCGTGAACTGGGTCAACATGTCCTCGGGCAGCACCAGCACCACCGGGCCGGGGCGGCCCTGCAAAGCCGTGTGGAAGGCGCGGGCAACATATTCGGGCAGGCGGTCGGCGTCCTGCACTTCGCCCACCCATTTGGCAAAGCCCAGCGTGCCCGGGCCAAACATCTGGCGGTAGTCCAGCTCCTGGAAGGCCTCGCGGTCGCGCTGGTCGCTGGCCACCTGGCCGATGAAGAGAATCATCGGCGTGCTGTCCTGGAAGGCGGTGTGCAAGCCGATGCTGGCGTTCGTCGCGCCAGGGCCGCGGGTGACAAAACAGATGCCGGGGCGGCCGGTCAGCTTGCCTTGCGCCTCGGCCATGAAGGCGGCACCGCCCTCCTGCCGACAGGCGATGAAGCGTATGCCTTGTTCGCGGTGCTCATGGAAGCCATCGAGCACGGCCAAATAGGACTCACCGGGTACGCCGAAGACCTCCGTCACGCCTTGGGCGATCAAGGCTTCGACCAGCAGGTGGCCGGCCATGCGTGCTGAAGCCGCGGCAGGCGACGGAGTGGGAATGAGGCTGGGGCTGCTGTTCATGCGCCCGACTTTAAGCGCGGCCGGGCGCGGTCTGACTCTGGACTTACCCGCCATTGCCAAGGCGGCGAGATGAAGATCGCCCGGGCTTGCGCTGGGTCAAGCGCCGCGCACCCGCCGCACCAAGGCAGCCGCCGACATCGCCATCAGCAAGGACAGGGCCGCACCGGCAAACACGGCGCCGGCATGGCCGCCATCGAGCAGCGCGCCGAAGACGGGCGCCGCTGCGGCGAAGCCGATGTCCAGGCCCGAGTACACCGTGCCATAGACCCGGCCCGTGGCGCCCGGAGGCGCGGCGCGCTTGATCAACATATCGCGCGAGGGGCCGGCCAGCCCGGTGCCGAAGCCGGCCAAAGCGACGATGAAGCCGGCCAGCGCCGGCGCCACCCAGCCAGTGGCGGCCAAGATCAGCAGGGCCGCTGCAATGCTCAAGGCGATGGCGATATTGCGCTCAAGGGATTTGCCCTTGGCGACCCAGAAGCCGCCGATCACCATGCCGATGGCACCGCAGAACATATAGCCGGTGACCACAAAAGCCGTGGTCGCCAAAGGCAGGCCGTAGAGGCTGGCCAGGGCCGGGCTGGCGAAGCTCTGGATGGCGCTCAGAGAGGCGGTGGTGAACAGGAAAAAGGAGAAACACAGCCAGACCGAAGGCAGGCGCAAGAACGCCAGCGGATGCTCGGGCGCCAAGGTGGCCGCGCCGGCTTTCTCATGGGCCCAGCTGCCGTGGGCATCGTCGATCGCCGCGCGCTGCCAAGCCAGCACGGCGATCACCGCCAGGCCCAGCAGAGCCGTGCCCAGGTAGGCGTAGCGCCAGTTGCCGCTCCAGCTGCTCAGCCCCAAGGCGAACAGCGGCGCCAGGCCCCAACCGATATTGCCCGAGATGCCGTGCACCGAGAACGCATGGCCCAGCCGCGCCGGCGAGACCCGCTTGTTGAGGATGGTGAAGTCGACCGGATGAAACGGCGAGTTGCCCAGGCCGGCCAGGGCCGCCGCCAGCATCAGGCCGCCAAAGCCCTGGGCCAGGCCGGCCGCGGCCGAAGCCGCCACGAAGCAAGCGAGGGCCGCGAACAAAATCGGCCGGGCACCGCGGCGGTCGACGAGGAAGCCGGCCAAAGCCTGGCCAATGCCAGAAATCACGAAAAAGGTGGTGACCAAGAGGCCAAGCTGGGAATAGCTGAGACCAAAGTCGCGAATGAAGACCGGGAACAGCGGCGGCAGCAGCATGTGGAAGAAATGCGAGGTGCCATGCGCCAGGCCGATCAGGCTGATGGTGGCGATATCGCGCTTTTTCTGCGCGGCGGCTTGCTCGTCCGGGCTCAAGGCCGAGCCGGATGTGGAGGAGGACAGGACTGCGGAAGAGTTCATGACCTCAATGTAGGCGGCCCGGCAGAGGCCGGGTTACGATAGTTCGCCAAAGAGTATTGAATTTCCGCCATGAGCCCTGCTCCCAAGAAAAGCCGACCGCCGGGCCGCACCAGCCTGCCGCCACTGGACCCGCTGCGCTACGCACCCAGCGCTGCGCGCCCGGTGCGGGCCAAGGCGCGACAGATGGAAAACTGGATGGACATCCACGCCCACCAGCACGACTGGGGCCAGCTGGTGTTCTCCATCAGCGGCGTGGTGCGGGTGAACACGCCCGATGCCACCTTCTTGCTGCCACCCTCACGCGCCTGCTGGATTCCGCCGCTGCGCGAACACGCGGTGACCGCCGTCGAACGCGCCGACCTGCGCACGCTGTATCTGCACGCGGAACCGCCCGCGCCCGACCCGCTGGCCTGGAGCCAAGCCCGGGTGCTGGAGGTGACGCCGCTGCTGCGCGAGCTGGTGCTGCAGCTGGCCACAAGCAGCGAGGCCCAGCCAAACGCCACAGCAGTCGAGGCGCAGCGGGAGCACTGGATCGCCAGCCTGGTGCTGGATGAACTGAGCCGCGCCAAGCCCTTGCGCCTGGGCGTGGACCTGCCTCAGGACACACGCCTGCGGCGGCTCTGCGAGGCCATCCTGCAAGCGCCGCAACGCCACACGGCTTTGGCCGACTGGGCGGCCGAGGTCGGCGCCAGCGAGCGCACCATCTCGCGCCTGTTTCGCGAACAGCTGGGCAGCAGCTATGCGCAGTGGCGCCAGCAGGTGCTGCTGGCCCAAGCCCTGAGCCTGGCCGCCCGCAAGCGGCCCATGAGCCTGATCGCCGCCGAGCTGGGCTACGCCAGCGCCAGCGCCTTCAGCGCCATGGTGACGCGCACGGTGGGCATGCCGCCGAGCAAGTTCTTTGCGGAGGCCTGAAGGCCGCGTCAATCGACCCTTGCGGCCTCGGCTCATCGGGCCTGCGCTACCATTTCGGCCCATGACACAGGTACTCTTCGACTACACCCGCCAGGACGCCCAGGGCGACAGCTGCACCGCCCACGCCTGGGCCAAGGTGCCAGCGCCGCTGAACCCCAGCCAAAGACAGGCTTTGAAAGCCCGCGCGGCCGAGCTGCTGCGCCAGCACAAGGCCGTGCTGGTGGCCCATTACTATGTGGACGGCGACCTGCAAGACCTGGCCCTGGAAACCGGAGGCATCGTCTCTGATTCGCTGGAGATGGCCCGCTTCGGCCGCGACCATGCGGCCCAAACCCTGGTCGTGGCAGGTGTTCGCTTCATGGGCGAGAGCGCCAAAATCCTGAGCCCCGAGAAGCGCGTGCTCATGCCCGATCTGGACGCCACCTGCTCGCTGGACCTGGGCTGCCCGGCCGATGAATTCGCCGCGTTTTGCGACGCTCACCCGGACCGCCAGGTCGTGGTCTATGCCAACACCAGCGCCGCCGTGAAGGCGCGTGCCGACTGGATGGTGACCAGCTCCTGCGCGCTCGAGATCGTGGCCGATCTGCATGCCAAGGGCCAGAAAATCCTCTGGGCGCCGGACCGCCACCTGGGCCGCTACATCCAGGAGCAGACCGGCGCCGACATGCTGATGTGGAACGGCGCCTGCATCGTCCACGACGAATTCAAGGGCCTGGAGTTGGAGCTGCTGCGCGAGCAGCACCCCAGCGCCATGGTGCTGGTGCACCCTGAGTCGCCCAAGAGCGTGGTCGACAAGGCCGATGTGGTGGGCTCAACCTCGGCCCTCATCAAGGCCGTGGTCGAGGGCTCAGCGCAGGAGTACATCGTCGCGACCGACAACGGCATCCTGCACCGCATGCGCCAGCTGGCGCCGGGCAAGACCCTGATCGAAGCCCCCACCGCCGGCAACAGCGCCACCTGCAAGAGCTGCGCGCACTGCCCCTGGATGGCCATGAACGGCTTGCAGAATCTGGTCGATTGCCTGGAACAGGGCCTGGGCGAAATCCACATCGAAGAAACGATCCGGGTCGAGGCCCTGGGCTGCATCGACCGCATGCTGGACTTCACCGCTGCGCTCAAGGCGCGCCAGGCGCAGGCCCAGGCGCCGGTTCCCGCTGCTGGCAGCCTGGTGCCCGGCATCGGCGCCGCCTGATTCGGCAGCGGCGCCGGCACGCAAGCGGCCGGCCACTGGGGCCCGCCGCGCTTCCAGCTCGTTGGCAGATTGGCCGCTTGGCTTGAGGGCTGAGCTGCTGGACTGCCTTATACTCAAATGATAATAATTCTCATTTGAGTTTTCGTGAAATCCCCGCACCCCGCCCCCTCGCTGTCTCTTCTCCTCCCCCTGCTGCTGGCCGTCCCCGAGACCTTCGCCGCCAACACCCCTGCCGAACTGGAGCTGCCGCCGGTCACCGTCTACGGCGTACGCAGCGTCAGCCCCGGCAAGACCAGCATCAGCAGCGCCGAAATCGAGCGCCAGCAGGCGCTCACGGTGCAGCAGCTGCTGGACAATCTGCCCGGCGTCGACCTGAACGGCAGCTTCCGCCCCGGCGGCCAGAGCCTCAATATCTGGGGCTTCGGCGATGTCGAAGACATCCGGGTGCAGCTGGACGGCGCCAACAAAGGCTTCGAAAAATACCGCCAGGGCTCCATCTTCATCGAGCCTGAGCTGATCAAGCGCATCACGGTCGACAAGGGCGCGCACTCGGTGCGCTTCGGCAATGGCGGCTTCGGTGGCACCGTGCAGATCGAGAGCAAGGATGCGGCCGACCTGCTGCAACCCGGCCAGCGCCTGGGCGGTCTGGCCAAGCTCGCCTGGCACAGCAATGACGGCCAGCGCCTGGGCTCGGCCAGCGTGTTCGCGCGTGCCGAAGACGAGGCCGCCCTGCCCTGGCAGTTCCTGCTCGCCGTCACCGCCCGTGACTCCGACAACCAGCGGCGCGCCGACGGCAGCGAATACGAGTTCTCCAGCACCCATGCGCGCTCGGCCCTGGCCAAGCTGAGCCTGCCGATCGGCGAGGCCAAGCTGACCCTGTCAGCCATCGAAGGCCGCAGCAAAGCCTGGTCGCCCTTTGCCGCCAAGCGTGACGAGATGCCGGCGCCGACAGCGGCCGAGATCGCCAAATACGGCGAACGCGAGGCCTGGCTGCGCAAAGTCCTGTGGCGCGATCAGCGCGACAGCAGTCAGACGCTGCAGTGGCAGTACGCCCCGGCGGCACAGCCACTGCTGGACCTGCAGCTGCGCCTGACGCGCTCGTCCAGCGTGCAGGACGACCAGCGGCCCGACAGCATCAGCAGCGATTTCGCCGCCAGCCTGGGCAAGCAAAGCCATGCCAGCTACCGCGACCAGCAGTTCGAGCTGAGCAACACCGCCCGCTTCGCCACCGGCGCGCTGGCGCACGAGCTGGCCGCCGGCCTGCAAGTGCAGCGCCACCAGCGCGACACCCTGATGCTGCTGCACACCCGCACGCAGGACGCCAGCTACAACTACGGCTGGCTGCAGCCCTACTACATGCCCAGCGGCCAGCAGCGCAGCCTCGCCGGCTGGCTGGAGGACGAGATGCGCTGGGGCCGTTTCAGCCTGAAGCCCGGCCTGCGCTACGAGCAGGTGCGCACCGAAGGTCAGCCCAATCTGGCACCGCGCTACAACGACCCCAAGGCTGGCCATGACTACAGTGCCGCCCGGCACAGCGGCTGGTCCCAGCATCTGGGCGCCAGCTGGCGGGCCAGCGCTGCGACGAGCTGGTTCGCCGATGCCGGCCGCAGCTGGCGGGCGCCGGTGATCGACGAGATGTTCGAGGTCCAGTCGGCCGCGGCCAGCGCGCCAGCGACCAGCCGCGGCCTGCGCAAGGAACGGGTCACTGCCCTGCGCGGCGGGCTGAAGCTCCAGCAGGCCGACTGGCTCAGCGATGGCGATGCACTGGCCGCCACCTTCACCGCCTTCCGCAATCTGGTGCAGGACAACATCCACAAGCGCTTCGGCGTCATGGTGGAGCCCGGCAGCGTGCGGCCGGCGCAGCTGCCCTTCTACCGCAATCTGCCCGGCTACCGCAGCGAGGGCCTGGAGGTGGAGGCGCACTACGAGCAACGCCGCTACTTCATGACGGCATCGCTGACCTGGATGGACGGCGAACACCGGGGCTCCATCCGCGACCCCTGGTCGGCCAAGAACCAGCCGCTGATCGACATCGGCGCGCCCAAGGCAGTGCTGGTACTCGGCGGCAAATGGCCGGCGCAAGGCCTGGCGCTGGGCTGGCAGGGCAAATTCGTCGGCGCGCAAACGCAGGTGCCTGACGACGAGATCGTGCCTTACGCCCTGCCTGTGGCCAAGGACTATGCCGTGCACGGCCTGTTCGCCCAGTGGCAGGGCCGGGGCCGCTGGGCCGGCAGCCGGATGCAGCTGAGTGTCGACAACCTGTTCAACCGCAGCTACCAGCCCTATCTGGCGGAGGCGGTCTATGCGCCGGGACGCAATCTCAAGCTGAGCTTCAGCCAGCAGATCTGAGCCACGGGCAGGGGAGCGAAATAGCGGCCGGGCGCGGCTTTTTCTGCCACGCGAGGCGCGCAAAAGCGGCTATCGTTGCAAGGATCAACCCGCCTTGCTGGCGATACGCGGAGACCCCTGCACCATGAGTCAAGATTTCAGCTCGCTCTACAACCACCATGAACGCGAGGTGCTGTCCGCCGTGATGGCGCTGGCGCCGCAGTACCCAGCCATCCAGGCCGACAGCGACCTGCTCTGCGACGTGGCCTGCGTGGCCCTGAACCGCCTGCCGCCGCGCTACATCCGGCATGCGGTGGACTTTCTGTTCTACCTGACCGAACACGAACGCCGCGAGATCGACACTGCGATCGAGGAGTCGGTCGACTACGCCTTCAACTTCGTGCAAGCGCGCACAGCGCTGCGTCAGCAAGGCTGAGCTTTTCAACTCAAGGCCTGCGAAAGCCGTGTCGGGCCAGCACCGTCTGGCCGGCAGGTGACAGCAGATAGTCGATGAACTTGCGTGCTTCGGCAGCTTTGCTGCCGCCGCTGACGGCTGCGACCGGATAGCGGATCGGCGTCTCGGTGGGCACCAGCAGCACGATCTTGACCTTGTCCTTTTGCGCCAGGGCATCGGTGGCGTAGACAAACCCTGCGTCCACTTCGCCACGCGCCGCATAGTCCAGGGCTTGGCGCACATTGATGGCATAAATGGCCTTGGGCTCCACCACAGGCCACAGCTTGGCCACCTCAAGCGCGCTCTTGGCATAACGCCCTGCCGGCACGCCTTCCGGCCGACCCAAGGCGATGCGCTTGAAGCTTGGTTTCTCCAGATCCGCCAGGCTGGATACGGCCAGCCCTCCCTCAAGCGGCGTCACCAGCACCAAGTCATTGCCGGCGAAGTTGCGCCGGCTGCCGGGCAGCAAGAGCTTTTGGGCCTCCGCGCGGTCCATGGTCTCCTGGTCGGCGGAGGCGAACACATCGACCGGTGCGCCCTTGGCAATCTGGGCCAGCAGCGTGTCCGAAGCGGCAAAATTGAACAGCAGGCGGGTGCCGGAGTTCTGAGCCTCGAAGGCGGGGGCAAGCTCCCTGAAGGCATTGCTGAGGCTGGAGGCCGCCGACACCGTCAGGTCCGCAGCCTCGGCCGCACCCAGCAAGGCGAAGAGCACGGCGGATGCCGCAAGACTGCGTACAGCCCCCATCGCTCAGCGCTTGGTGCGCAGGCCGCGCTCGGCCACCAACACCGTCGGGAAGCTGACCGGCAAGGTGCGCGGGTAGTCGCGGCTGTAGTGCAGGCCGCGGCTTTCGTGGCGCAAGAGCGCCGAGCGCACGATCAGCTCGGCGCAGTCGACCAGATTGCGCAGCTCCAGCAGATCTCGGGTGACGCGGAAATTCGCGTAGTAATCGTCAATTTCAGCGCGCAGCAGATGGATGCGGTGCAGAGCCCGCTCCAGGCGCTTGGTGGTGCGCACGATGCCGACGTAGTTCCACATCAGCAGGCGGATCTCATCCCAGTTGTGGGCGATGACGACCTGCTCGTCGGCGTCTTCGACCTGGCTCTCGTCCCAGGCCGGCAGGGGCGCAGCCGGCAGATCGGGCAGGCCAAGGATGTGCTCGGCGCAGGTCTGGCCCAGCACCACGCATTCCAGCAGCGAGTTGCTGGCCAGGCGATTGGCGCCGTGCAGGCCGGTGTAGGCGGTTTCGCCCACGGCATAGAGCCCGGGCAGATCACAGCAGGCCTGCAAGTCGGTGACGGCGCCGCCACAGGTGAAATGCACGGCCGGTACGACCGGGATCTTCTGCCGCGCGATGTCGATGCCCAGGGCCAGGCAGCGCGCATGCACGGTCGGGAAATGTTCCTTCAAAAACGCTTCGCCCAGATGGGTGGCATCCAGCCAAACGTGGTCGACGCCATGCTTTTTCATCTCGAAGTCAATCGCGCGGGCGACGATGTCGCGAGGCGCCAGCTCCATGCGCTCGTCATGCGCGGCCATGAAGCGGCCGCCGCCGACATGGTCGGGCAGCACCAGGTGGCCGCCCTCGCCGCGCAGCGCTTCCGTGATCAGGAAGCTGCGTTCTTGCGGGTGGTAGAGGCAGGTCGGGTGGAACTGGATGAACTCCATATTCGCCACCCGGCAGCCAGCGCGCCAAGCCATGGCGATGCCGTCGCCGGTGGATGTATCGGGGTTGGTGGTGTAGCGATACACCTTGCCGGCGCCGCCGGTGGCCAGCACCACGGCGCGCGCGGCCAGGGCCTCGACGCGCTGGGTGTCGATATTGAGCGCGTAGATGCCGTAGCAGCGCGGCTCTTCTTCGCGCTGCACATGGCGCGAGGTGATCAGGTCCAGCGCCATCCAGCGCTCGCGCAGGTCGATGTTCGGGTGGGCATGCGCGGCGGCCAGCAACTGCTCGTGGATGGCCTTGCCGGTGGCGTCAGCCGCATGGGCGATGCGGCGCACGGCATGGCCGCCTTCGCGCGTGAGGTGCAGGCCCAGCGGGCCTTCCTCGTCGGCGGTGAAGGGCACGCCCTGGTTGACCAGCCACTCGACCGCCTTGGCGCTGCGTTCGGCGATGAAGCGAGCCGTTTCCTCGTCCACCAGGCCAGCGCCAGCGTCCTGGGTGTCGCGCACATGGGAGTCGATGCTGTCATCGCTGCCCAGCACGCCGACGATGCCGCCCTGCGCCCAGGCAGTGGCGCCCTCGCCCAGCTGGCGCTTGGCCAGCACCACCACGGGCACGCGGTCGGCCAAATGGAGCGCTGCGGTCAAACCGGCCAGACCGGCCCCGACGATCACCACCGGCTGGGTGGATGCAGATTCGGCGCTCGTGCCTGCGGGAAAGCCTGTCATGGATAGGGAGCCTCAAACGCCGCGCTTCTTGTCTGTCACGCGGGCGTCATATAAAAGAAGAGGCATTCTACGGAGATCAGCCCGGACTCACGGACGAGCCCGTCTTGTCCCCGTGGCGCTGCCATTCCGGCGGCGCCCAGAGATGCTTGAGCGCCAGCCACAGGCTGCGTTCGCGCCGCATGTCCGCGAACATGGCCGCCCATTCGTGGGCATTGAGCCAGAACAGATTGTGGGTTTCGACCGGGTGCTGCAGGCCGTAGTCCACCGGTTCTTCTTCGGGCACAAACGTGCCGAAGAGCCGGTCGAACACGATCAGCATGCCGCCGAAGTTGCGGTCGATGTAGACCGGGTTGCGGCCATGGTGGGCGCGGTGGTGCGAGGGGGTGTTGAACACCCATTCAAACCAGGCCGGCATGCGATCGACCCACTGGGTGTGGACGAAGAACTGGTAGCCCAGATTGAGCGAGAGCGCGAACAGCACCCAGCGCGGCTCGAAACCCAACCAGACCATGGGCGTGTAGAACAACCAATTGCCGGCGATGGGGTAGAACCAGCTCTGCCGCAGCGCCGTGGTGAAGTTCATCTGCTCCGAGCCGTGATGCACCACATGGGCGCACCAGAACCAACGGATGCGATGGCTGGCACGGTGGAACCAGTAGTACAAGAACTCCACCGCCAGAAACAGGCCGATGAAGTTCAGCGGCGTCACTTCGAGGGTGAACAGCCGGTGCTGGTAGATCCAGCCCATGGCCGGCAAGACCCAGACTGCCAGCAAGACCAGATCGACGAGCAAATAGCTGCCCCCGCTGTTCATGCTGTCCAGGGTGTCGCGCCAGCGGTAGACGCGGCGCTGGCGCAAGCGCCAGGCCTCCAGGGCGATGAAGACCATGAAGAGCGGCGAGAGCAAGAGCAGGGTCAAGTCGCGCCAGTCGCCGTGGCGCAGGTAGAGCTGCTGGAAGAAGTCGATCAGGGCGTCCATGGTGGGTGCGCAAAAGGGAAGAAGCCGTGGCAGCCGACATGATGCGCCGCTGCGCGCGCTGCTGCTTGACGCAGCGGGCCAATCGCTTGACGGATCACGCCAAAACCGGGTCGCCCTGGCGTTTATCCCGACCGCAGAGAAACACTGCTCGGGCATCATCGCGGCCTGTTTTCCCATGACTTGCCGCTCATCACCTCACCCATGACCGAAGCCCGCGTTGCCGCCAGCTATGTGCAGCTGCTCTACGAGCATGTCGCCGCGCTCGGGCTTGACGCACCCGCCCTGCTGGGCACAGGCCCGGCCGCGGGCGAGCATTTCGTGTCGCTGAAGCGTTGGCAAGCCTTGCTTCAACAGGCGCAAACCCTGGACCCCGGCCCGCCGGCCACCTTCGGCCTGCGCTTGGGCCGGGGCATCAGTCCGCGACATTTCGGCGTGATCGGCTATGCCGCCCTGGCCTGCGGCACCCTGGCGCAAGCCTTGCAGCGCCTGGAGCGCCACCACCGCTCGGTCTACGACGTCAACCAGGCTCAGGTCGAGCTGCGGCCGGAAGGCCTGCGCATCGTCTGGGGCGTGGAGCGCGGCCGGCCCGGCCCCTTGGTGGACGAGACCGCGCTGGCCGCCCTGATGCAGCTGACGCGTGACTTGAGCGGTAAGCCGCTGCGCGCCCTGGGCGTGGATTTCGTCAACCCTCGGCCGGCCGATGTGAAGCCCTACGAGGCCTACTTCGGCGGCCCGGTGCGCTTCGCCCAGCCGCTCACCCGCCTGACGCTGGCCCATGCGGACCTGGCCCTGCCCTTGCGAGCCTCGGACAGCACCTTGCTGGCCCTGCTGGACGAGCAGGCCGAGCGCCTGCTGCGCGAGCTGGGCACGGCGCTGAGCGAGCCGGTGGCCTTGTGGCGCCACACCTTGATCGGTCTGATCCGCTCCGGCCGCACCGCCCTGGCCGATCTTGCCCAGGCTCTGCATATGAGCCCGCGCAGCTTGCAGCGCCGCCTGAGCGAGCAAGGCAGCAGCTTCCAAGTCCTGCTGGACCAGACCCGCCAGCAGCTGGCGGAAGCCTATTTGCGCGACCCCGAGCTGGAGCTCAGCGAAGTGGCCGGCCTTCTGGGCTACTCCGAGCACAGCGCACTGAGCCGCGCCTTCCGGCAGTGGACGGGGCAGACGCTGCAGGAATGGCGGCGCACCCAGAACCAGAAGGGGCACAGCTCGTGAAGCTCGACCGACTGCCCACGCCACCAGCCCACCTGGTGCTGAACGGCGAGCCCGCCAACGGCCGCTATGCCGGGCGACTCGAAGCCGGCTTTGACTGGCGTGGATTGCATGCCCCGCACATGCGCAGCTGGCTGTGGCGGCGTCTGCATCACAAACGCTGGCTCTACCTGGGCCTCGGTGACGAGGGCCTGTTCATCGGCCTGGCCATTGTCGATGTGGGCTGGACCTGCACTGCTTTTGCCTATCTGTTCGACCGGCGCGAGCGGGCCATGCGGGTGGACTGGAGCCAGGACGGCCTGCCGGGCTTGCAGGCGCAGGTGTCCGACGACCCGTTTGCAGCAGGCAGCTCCACCTGGTTTCGCGGCCTGCGCGCTCGACTCGCCTTGAGCAGCGGGAATGACCAGCGCATGCAGATTCAGGTGGACACGCCGCAGCTGCAGATCGAGGCCGAACTGGACCTGGCGGCCATGGCGCCGCCCCTGCTGGCCATCGGCCCCATCACCGGCGGTGTCGCCCACGCCACGCAAAAGACCAGCGCCCTGCCCTTGCGCGGCCAAGCCAGGCTGCGCGGCGCCGCCGGCCACGAAGACTTGGACCTGGCCCAAGCTTGGGGAGCGCTCGACGCCTCCAACGGACTGCTCCCCCGCCACACCGCTTGGCGCTGGGCCAGCGCGCATGGCCCCGAGCTGGGCTTCAATCTGCAGCAGGGCTATTTCGGAGGCCAGGAAAACGCGCTCTGGCTTGATGGCAAGCTGATCCCGCTCGGCGCGGCACGCTTCGCCTTCGATGCAGCCCGGCCCCTGCAACCCTGGCATGTGAGCACAGACGACGGGCTGCTCGACCTGCAGTTCCAACCCGAAGGCGCGCGCCAGGATGCCCGCAACCTCGGCTTTGCCGCCAGCCACTACGTGCAGCCGGTCGGCCGCTTCAGCGGCTGGGTGCGCGCATCACCCGATGGGCCCAAGCGTGAGGTTCACCGATTGCTGGGCGTGACCGAGGACCATCGGTCGGTGTGGTGACCAGCTAGCTGGGATGGCAGAAAACAGCACAGAGCAGCCCTCTGGCGCTAGTGCGTGAGGCCCTGCAGTTCGGGCCGCCGCCGGGCTCATGGTTCCGGGGTCGGCCCTGTCGGGCCGACTGCCTTGCGCTGCTCGCGCCTCGGGGCTGGCGCCTGAGCCCATATCGTCACTTCACTCTCTGCGCTCGTTCCGTTCAGACAGACGCGCCAAGTCAGAGCTTGAAGCGCGCGGGTACGCGCGCGCCCCGATGCCCTGCGCTGCTCAGCCCTTCACAAATCGCCCAGCAGCGGCCCGAACTGCAGGGCGCTTGCATCGCGATCGATCTGCCCTTCGACGGTGGAACACGCCAAGCTCGGAGGTGGCTCGGCCCGACGACGGGCGATTTGTGCGCGGCCGAGAGCACAACGGAGCGGCTCAGACGCGCAACGCGCGGTTCAAGCTCTGACTCGGCGCCACTGTTTGACCACAGTGAGCGCAGCGAACGGAGGGAGTTTGGCGCCGCTGAGCCGCGCAGTGAGCACCGAGGGGAGTCGGCTCGCAGAGCCGACCCGGGCACCATGAGCAGGGCGGCGGGCCGAGTCACCGCAGCGCGGGAACCCGGCCATCAAGTTTCCACTTTATGCCGCTCGCAGCCCCTCGCAAAACGAGAGGGGCCGCCACGCACTCAATGCACCACGCGCCCGAACTGGAACTCGCCGTCCAGCACATCGACCGGAATCACATCCTTGGGGCCAAAGCGGCCTTGCAGGATGAGCTTGGACAGCGGGTTCTCGATGCGCTGCTGGATGGCACGCTTGAGCGGACGGGCGCCAAACACCGGGTCGAAGCCGACCTTGGCCAGCTCGGCCAGCGCAGCCGCGCTGACGTCGATCTTCATCTCCAGCTTTTCCAGGCGCTGCTCCAGGATCTGCAGCTGGATCTTGGCGATGGAGGCGATGTTCTTCTCGTCCAGAGCATGGAAGACCACGGTCTCGTCGATGCGGTTGAGGAACTCGGGGCGGAAATGCGCCTTGACCTCGCCCCAGACGGCCTCACGAATCACCTCGCTGGACTCGCCGGCCAGACCCATGATCTGCTGAGATCCCAAGTTACTGGTCATCACGATCACGGTGTTCTTGAAGTCCACGGTACGACCCTGGCCATCGGTCAGGCGACCGTCGTCCAGCACCTGCAAGAGCACATTGAACACATCGGGGTGGGCCTTCTCGACTTCGTCCAGCAGCAGCACGCTGTAAGGCTTGCGGCGCACCGCCTCGGTCAGGTAGCCGCCTTCGTCATAGCCCACATAGCCCGGAGGCGCGCCAATCAGGCGCGACACCGAATGCTTCTCCATGAACTCGCTCATGTCCATGCGGATCAGATGCTCTTCGCTGTCGAACAGGAAACCGGCCAGGGCCTTGCACAGCTCGGTCTTGCCCACGCCGGTGGGGCCCAGGAAGAGGAAGCTGCCCAAGGGGCGGTTCGGGTCGGACAGGCCTGCGCGCGAGCGGCGGATGGCATCGGCCACCGCGGTGATGGCTTCGTCCTGGCCGACCACGCGCTGGTGCAGCTTGGCTTCCATCTGCAGCAGCTTGTCACGCTCGCCCTGCATCAGCTTGGACACCGGAATGCCGGTGGCACGCGCCACCACCTCGGCGATCTCCTCGGCGCCGACCATGGTGCGCAGCAACTGCGGGCGGGCCGCTCCGTCCTTGCCCGATTTGGCCTTGCCGGCCTCCTTGGCCTGCGCTTCCTTCAGCCCCTTTTCCAACTCGGGCAGGCGGCCGTACTGCAGCTCGGCGACCTTGTTGAAATCACCCTTGCGCTTGAGCTCCTCGATCTGCTGCTTGATGCGGTCGATCTCTTCCTTGACGTGGGCACTGCCCTGGGCCTGCGCCTTCTCGGCGGTCCAGATCTCCTCCAGGTCGTTGTACTCGCGCTGCAGCTTGAGCAGCTCTTCTTCAATCAGAGCGAAGCGCTTTTGCGAGCCTTCGTCCTTCTCACGCCGCACGGCCTCGCGCTCGATCTTGAGCTGGATCATGCGGCGATCGAGCTTGTCCATCACCTCGGGCTTGGAGTCGATCTCGATCTTGATCTTGGCCGCAGCTTCGTCGATCAGGTCGATGGCCTTGTCGGGCAGGAAGCGATCGGTGATGTAGCGGTGGCTCAGTTCCGCCGCGGCAATGATGGCCGGGTCGGTGATCTCCACGCCGTGGTGAACCTCGTACTTCTCTTGCAGGCCGCGCAAGATGGCGATGGTGGCTTCCACCGTCGGCTCATCGACCAGCACCTTCTGGAAGCGGCGCTCCAGGGCGGCGTCCTTCTCCACATACTTGCGGTATTCGTCAAGCGTGGTCGCGCCGATGCAATGCAGCTCACCGCGGGCCAGGGCCGGCTTGAGCATATTGCCGGCGTCGATGGCGCCCTCGGCCTTGCCCGCGCCGACCATGGTGTGGATCTCGTCGATGAAGAGAATGGTCTGGCCTTCGTCCTGGGCCACTTCCTTGAGCACGGACTTCAGACGTTCCTCGAAATCTCCACGGTACTTGGCGCCGGCCAGCAGCAAGGCCATGTCCAGCACCAGCACGCGCTTGTTCTTCAGGGAATCGGGCACCTCGCCGTTGACGATGCGCTGAGCCAGGCCTTCGACGATGGCGGTCTTGCCGACGCCCGGCTCGCCGATCAGCACCGGGTTGTTCTTGCTGCGGCGTTGCAGCACCTGGATGGCGCGGCGGATCTCGTCATCGCGGCCGATCACCGGGTCCAGCTTGCCTTCGCGAGCGCGCTCGGTCAGGTCCAGGGTGTATTTCTTGAGCGCCTCGCGGTTGCCCTCGGACTCCTGGCTGTCGACCTTCTGGCCGCCGCGCACCGCCTCGATGGCGGCTTCCAGCGATTTGCGGCTGAGGCCGTGACCACGCGCAATGCCGGCCAGATCGGTTTTGGCATCGGCCAGGGCGAGCAAGAACATCTCGCTGGCGATGAAGTGATCGCCGCGCTTGGAGGCCTCTTTCTCGGCCGCCTGCAGCAAGGCCACCAGGTCGCGCCCGGCGCTGACCTGCTGGCCTTCGCCCTGCACCTGGGGCAGGCCGGCGATGATGCTGTCGAGCGCGGTCTTGAGCGCCGGTACCTTGACGCCCGAACGCTCCAGCAAGGCTTTAGGGCCGTCTTCCTGCGCCAACATGGCACTCAGCACATGGGCCGGCTCCATATAGGGGTTGTCGCGGGTGATGGCCAGGCTCTGGGCCTCGCCCAGGGCTTCTTGGAAACGGGTGGTGAACTTGTCTGCACGCATGGGATGAATCCTCCGTTGCTCGGACAGCTGAGGCCATAGACCCGGCTTTCAAGAGGCCCGCGGCGCAGAGCGCGGCTTCTAGGGGGAGTGCTCCAGCGATTCGCGTGCCACCGACGGCACGCGGCGAGCGGCACAATCGCCGCCGCAAACCTGTCACCCGCTCACCGACTGCCAGCCAGCCTTCCACACCATGAACCCGCCCCAGCTCTACACCGCCAGCGTGCCCGTGTTCCAACGCTACCTCAGGCAGCTGGGCCTGATGCTTGATGCAGCTCAAGCCGAAGTCACGATGGGCCGCGTCGACGAAGCGCAGTTGCTGGAAGCGCGCCTGGCACCGGACATGCTGCCCCTGCAGCTGCAGGTACAGATCGCCTCGGGCTTTGTCCTGCGCGCCTGCGCCCCGCTGCAAGGACTGCCCGCGCCGCCACTGGGCAGCCCGGCGCCCGGTCTGGCCGGCCTGCAAGCCCTGCTGCGTGAGCGTCAAAGCTACCTCGACGCCCTGCCTGCCGAGGCCTTCCGCAACGCCGAAGCACGGGTGATCGACAGTGACGCCGGCCGAGCGCAGTTGCAACTGCCCGCCACCGAGTTTCTGCAGCACTTTGCCCTGCCCAATTTCTTCTTCCATCTGAGCTGCGCCTACGCCTTGCTGCGCCAGAGCGGCGTGCCCCTGGGCAAGCAGGACTTTGACGGTTTGCATCGCTACCGTTAGCCCCTGAACCAGCGCGCCCGATGTCCGGGGCAACGCTGCCTGTCCCTCGCGTGAGCGACGACACCCAAGGCTTGTCCGCGAGCCCCCTAACTTGAAGTTCATCCGGCCCTGACGAGCTTGGGGCGTGCTCGTCTCTAAGGGGTCGGTGCGCACAAGGCGCTGGCGACGGGACGACCAGCCGTTTCACTGGCTCAGCCTCGTTCGCCTGATCAGGCCCATGAAGCCCGGCACCCCATCGTCATTCACTCCGTCCAGTTGCCCACGTCCGCACCACTTCACCACAGGGATCCACATGAAAAACGCACCGCGTATTCCATCTCGCCGCCCATCAAAGAAGCCGATGCCCATGCGCATGAGCCCCCTACTCCTGGCCAGCTTGCTGGCACTGGGCGCCGGTCCAGCCCAGGCGCTGGACTACGTCTGGCTGGGCGGAACTGGTAGTTGGACCGACACGAGCAAGTGGTCCCTGCTGGGCCTGCCTGGCTCCGGGGACACGGCAAGCATCAACACCGGCAGCGCCATTCTGGACAGCGACCGACTGCTGGGCCGCTTGATCCTGGCCGGAGGCAACCGCGGCGGCAGTGGCCTGCTCACCAGCGGCGCCCTGACCTTCGTCTCCGGCTCTCTCTTCGGCCCTGGCACCACCACCATCACCGGCGCCGCCAGCTTCACCGGCACCAGCAACCAAACCGTCGACGCCACCCACACCCTCAACCTCAACGGCGGCGCCACCTGGTCTGCCGGCAACGGCACCATCTCCACCGGCACCGATGCCCGCATCAACGTCGCCGCCGGCACCAGCTTCGTCGATGCCGGCGCACTCAGCCCCTCCGGCAGCCGCTCCCTGGGCTACTACGGCAACGGCAGCTTCAACAACGCCGGCACCTACGAGCGCAACGGCCTGGGCACCACCAACGCCTACGGCTTCAACAACAGCGGCTTGCTCAAGGTCAATGCCGGCAATCTGATCATGCGCTCGGCCTCCACCTCCACCGGCCAGATCCAGATCGCCAGCGACGCCCTGCTCGACTACAACGGCGGCAACTCCACCATCTCCGGCAGCGTCAGCAACGCCGGCCTGCTGCGCCAGAGCGGTGGCAACCTCACCCTCACCGCAGCCGCCACCATCAACGGCGCCCTGCAACTGGACTACGGCAGCTTCTACAACGAGGGCAGCCACAGCCTGTCCAGCCTGGGCCTGGCCGGCGGCAACCGCGGCGGCAGCGGCCTGCTCACCAGCAGTGCCCTGACCTTCGTCTCCGGTTCTCTCTTCGGCCCTGGCACCACCACCATCAACGGCGCCGCCAGCTTCACCGGCACCAGCAACCAAACCGTCGACGCCACCCACACCCTCAACCTCAACGGCGGCGCCACCTGGTCTGCCGGCAACGGCACCATCTCCACCGGCACCGATGCCCGCATCAACGTCGCCGCCGGCACCAGCTTCGTCGATGCCGGCGCACTCAGCCCCTCCGGCAGCCGCTCCCTGGGCTACTACGGCAACGGCAGCTTCAACAACGCCGGCACCTACGAGCGCAACGGCCTGGGCACCACCAACGCCTACGGCTTCAACAACAGCGGCTTGCTCAAGGTCAATGCCGGCAATCTGATCATGCGCTCGGCCTCCACCTCCACCGGCCAGATCCAGATCGCCAGCGACGCCCTGCTCGACTACAACGGCGGCAACTCCACCATCTCCGGCAGCGTCAGCAACGCCGGCCTGCTGCGCCAGAGCGGTGGCAACCTCACCCTCACCGCAGCCGCCACCATCAACGGCGCCCTGCAACTGGACTACGGCAGCTTCTACAACGAGGGCAGCCACAGCCTGTCCAGCCTGGGCCTGGCCGGCGGCAACCGCGGCGGCAGCGGCCTGCTCACCAGCAGTGCCCTGACCTTCGTCTCCGGTTCTCTCTTCGGCCCTGGCACCACCACCATCAACGGCGCCGCCAGCTTCACCGGCACCAACAACCAAACCGTCGACGCCACCCACACCCTCAACCTCAACGGTGGCGCCACCTGGTCTGCCGGCAACGGCACCATCTCCACCGGCACCGATGCCCGCATCAACGTCGCCGCCGGCACCAGCTTCGTCGATGCCGGCGCACTCAGCCCCTCCGGCAGCCGCTCCCTGGGCTACTACGGCAACGGCAGCTTCAACAACGCCGGCACCTACGAGCGCAACGGCCTGGGCACCACCAACGCCTACGGCTTCAACAACAGCGGCTTGCTCAAGGTCAATGCCGGCAATCTGATCATGCGCTCGGCCTCCACCTCCACCGGCCAGATCCAGATCGCCAGCGACGCCCTGCTCGACTACAACGGCGGCAACTCCACCATCTCCGGCAGCGTCAGCAACGCCGGCCTGCTGCGCCAGAGCGGTGGCAACCTCACCCTCACCGCAGCCGCCACCATCAACGGCGCCCTGCAACTGGACTACGGCAGCTTCTACAACGAGGGCAGCCACAGCCTGTCCAGCCTGGGCCTGGCCGGCGGCAACCGCGGCGGCAGTGGCCTGCTCACCAGCGGCGCCCTGACCTTCGTCTCCGGCTCTCTCTTCGGCCCTGGCGCCACCACCATCACCGGTGCCGCCAGCTTCACCGGCACCAACAACCAAACCGTCGACGCCACCCACACCCTCAACCTCAACGGTGGCGCCACCTGGTCTGCCGGCAACGGCACCATCTCCACCGGCACCGATGCCCGCATCAACGTCGCCACCGGCACCAGCTTCGTCGATGCCGGCGCACTCAGCCCCTCCGGCAGCCGCTCCCTGGGCTACTACGGCAACGGCAGCTTCAACAACGCCGGCACCTACGAGCGCAACGGCCTGGGCACCACCAACGCCTATGGCTTCAACAACAGCGGCCGGATCAACATCAACTCGGGCACCTTCTTGCTGCGAAGCGCGTGGAACAACACCGGCATCGCCCGCATTGCCGCGGGCGCGAACCTGGCCTCCTCTGAGGCCAGCTTCAACAACCAGGGGCGACTGGAAGGCGACGGCACGGTCCGGACTGCGGGTCTGAACTATGCGTTGCTGAACCTGGGCGAAATCGCCCCGGGAACCTTGTCCACTGTCGGTCACCTGGCCATCGATGGCGATCTGACCCTGGGCAGCGGCTCGGTACTGGACATTGATCTGGCCAGCTTGAGCAGCTTTGATTCCATCAGCATCAGCAGTGACCTGCGCGTCGCCGGCGTGCTGAAGGTGGAAAGCCTGGACGGATTCGCCCCTCAGGTGGGAGACAGTTTCAAGATCGCCAGCTTCAGCCAGATGATCGGCGGGGGGAGCTTCAGCCAGGTGCAATGGCTGGGCAACCCGGGCTTGACGCTGAGCATTGAATACAACGCGAGCGACATCACCTTGCGGGTGGCAGCCGTACCCGAGCCCTCGAGCTGGGCACTGATGTTCTCCGGGTTGGCCTTGTTCGGCTGGTTGTCGTCGCGGCGCCGCCGCATGGCTGAGCAATAAGCCGGCACCTGGCTGGCTCGGGGCGCCGTCGAGTTAGCAACTCATGAACTCGGTCGCCGCCCCAGCCCTGCTGGTGACATCAAGCGCCCATCGCCAGCCAGTGCCGCATCAGCTTCATGCCCAGCGCCGCGCACGCCAGCGAGCCCAGCACATGGGCCGCGGCGTGCAGCAAGGCCATCCCCATCTCGCCCCGCTGCAGCAGCCCCAGCGATTCACCCGAGAAGGCCGAGAAGGTGGTCAAGCCACCGAGAAAGCCGGTGACCAGCAGCAGGCGCAGGAACTCATCCGGCGTGCGGCCGAACCATTCCAGCGCCATGCCGATGAGCAGGCCGCCGACCAGATTGACCAGCAAGGTGCCGAGCGGGAAACCGGCGTAGCTGCTGTTGAGGTAGACGCCGGCGATCCAGCGGCAGAGCGCCCCCAGAGCGGCACCGCCTGCAACGGCTACCCCCTGGACGAGCCAGACCGAGGATGCGCTGCTCATGCGGCCGCTCCAGCATTGCCGGCCGCATCAATGCCCCAGCGTGCCAAGGCCTTGTCGTCCGATTCGCGTGCATCGACCCACTGCCCGCCCTCGGCCGTGTATTCCTTCTTCCAGAACGGTGCCTGGGTCTTGAGGTAATCCATCAAGAATTCGCAGGCTTGAAAGGCCTGGCCGCGGTGACGCGATGTCACCAGCACCAGCACGATCTGGTCCAGCGCGGCCAGGCGGCCGACGCGGTGAATCACTCGCGCGCCGTGGATGTCGAAGCGTTGCATGGCGGCATCGATCATGGCTTCGATGCTGGCCTCAGTCATGCCGGGGTAATGCTCCAGCTCCATCGCCTCGATGGCGGGCGCCTCGCCGCCCACATCGCGCACCGTGCCCAAAAAACTGACTACAGCACCTGTGCGACCATCGCCCGCGCGCAAGGCAGCCGCTTCCTGGCTCAAGTCAAAATCTTCCGTCTGGATGCGGACGCGGGTAGGGCTGGCTGTCATGGCGCGAATTGTGTCATCGGCGGTCGGAGGTATCACATCCAGCTTGGGGAGCGACGGTGAATTTGACCCGGGCTGCCGAACGGTAGCTTTGGTACTTTGTCGCATACTGCCCGCCAAGCGCTGTCGGTTCGGGTCGAAGTATGGGCTTCGATGCTTGTTCATGATCAATTTCATCAACAAGTGCCAGCAGCATGCGAACGGAGTGACAACAAGGAGACGTGGCCATGGGCCTGATGGATTTCATCAAGAAGCAGTTCATAGACATCCTCCAATGGACCGAGGATGGAGACGGCACGCTGGCCTGGCGCTTCCCCATGGCCGACATGGAAATCCAGTACGGCGCCTCGCTAACGGTGCGCGAGTCGCAACTGGCCGTGTTCGTCAACGAGGGCAAGGTGGCCGATGTCTTCGGGCCGGGCACCCACACCCTGAATACCCAGACCCTGCCGGTGCTGACCTACCTGAAGAACTGGGACAAGCTCTTCGAATCGCCCTTCAAGAGCGATGTCTACTTCTTCAGCACCCGCCAACAGGTGGACCAACGCTGGGGCACGCAGCAGCCGGTGACCATCCGCGACAAGGACTTTGGTGCCGTGCGCCTGCGCGCCTTCGGCAATTTCGTCTACCGCGTGGCCGATGCCAAGCTCTTCCACACCGAGATCTCCGGCACGCGCGAGCGTTACACCGTGCAGGATCTGGACGGCCAGCTGCGCGGCCTGATGCTGCAACACATCAGCGACGCGGTGGCCCAGAGCGGCATCCCCTTCCTGGACCTGGCGGCCAACCAGATCGAGTTTGCGCGCCAGCTGCAAACCGCCACCGCGCCCGAGTTTGAAAAAATCGGCCTGAAGCTGGAAAGCGTGACGCTGCAAAACGTCTCCCTGCCGGAAGAGCTGCAGAAGATCCTGGACCAAAAGATCGGCATGGGCATGATCGGCCAGAACATGGGCCAGTTCATGCAGTACCAGACCGCGCAAGCCATCCCCAAGCTGGCCGAAGGCGTGGGCCAGGGCGGAGGCGGCGGCGTCGCGGGCGACGCCATGGGCCTGGGCGCGGGCCTGGCCATGGGCCAGGTGCTGGCCCAGCAGCTGCAAGGCGGACTGGCGGCTGCCGCCGCTCCCCTGGCGGCCGCAGCCGCACCGGCTGTGCAAACAGCCTTACAAACGGCCGATGACATCGTGCTGCTGCTGGAGAAGCTCGGTGACCTCAAGACCAAGGGCATCCTGACCGACGAGGAATTCGCCGCCAAGAAGGCCGACTTGCTGAAAAAGCTGAGCTGAAGCAGCGCGCGTCTTGACATCCGACACGACCCCGTCCGGCGCGCCTCAGCGCCGCTGGCAGGCGGCCTGCCCGAATTGCGGCGCCACGGTGGAGTTCGCTTCGGCGGCCTCCGCCAGCGCTGTTTGCAGCTATTGCCGCAGCAGTCTCTTGCGCGAGGGCGATGCCCTGCGCAAGATCGGCCTCAGCGCCGAGCTGATCGAAGACTATTCGCCGCTTCAGATCGGCGCCAGCGGACGCTACGCCGGAGCGCCCTTCACCGTCGTCGGCCGCCAGCAAATCGCCTATGCCGAGGGCAGCTGGAACGAATGGCATGTGCTGTTTGATGGCGGTGCCGCCGGGCCGCGCTCCGGCTGGCTGGCCGAGGACAACGGCAGTTATGTCATGGCCTTCGAGGCGTCGCTGTCCGAAACCGCGCCCAAGGCGCAAGAGCTGATCCTCGACCGCACGCTGCAACTGGCCGGCCAGCGCTGGACGGTGGCGGCCGTCACCCAGTGCCATCTGCGTGCGGCTCAAGGTGAGCTGCCAAGTCCACCTCAGCTCGGTGCCGAGCGGCAGTACCTGGTGGCCGAATTGCGCGGGCCCGGCAATGAAGTCGGCAGTCTGGATTTCAGCCCCAACCTGCAATCGAGCAGCGCGGCACCGATCTGGTCGCTGGGCCGCGCTATCCGCCTGGACGCCATGGCCATGCAAGGCCTGCGCGAGGAGGCCAGCAGCAGCAAAGACCTGAAATCGCGCAGCCTGGAATGCCCCAGCTGCGGCGCCGCCCTGACGCCGAGCCTCAGCAGCACCCGTTCGATCGTCTGCGGCCAGTGCCATGCGGTGGTGGACATCTCGCAAGGCGCCGGGGCCGATCTCGAACACTATGCCCAGAACAACGGCATGGAGCCACAGCTGCGTCTGGGCAGCACGGGCATGCTGCAGACCGAGACCGGCCAGGCCATCAGCTGGCAGGTGGTCGGCTACCAGGAGCGCTGCGACTTGCCCGAAAGCAGCGAGGACGAGCAAACCTTCTGGCGCGAGTACCTGCTCTACAACAAGGTGGAAGGCTTTGCCTTTCTCGTCGACACCGAGGAAGGCTGGAGCCTGGTGCGGCCCCTGACCGGCGCCCCGGTGAGCAGCCGCGGCGAACGCATCGACTGGGGCGGCAAGAGCTACAAGAAGCGCTGGACCTACCAGGCCAAAGTCACCTATGTGCTCGGCGAGTTCTACTGGCAGGTCAGCCGCGAGCAGCGCGCCCTGGTCAGCGACTACGAGGGTCAAGGCGAGGCACGACAAATGCTGCTCAGCCGCGAGCAGACCGACAACGAGGTGGTCTGGAGCCTCGGGCGCAAGCTCGACTCGGCCGTGGTGGCTCGCGCTTTCAAACTGGCACCCGAGCGCGCTGCGGCCCTGGGCCGCGATGCCAGCAGCCTCAGTGACGGCGGCGGCTTGCTGCGCAAGATCGTCATTGCGGTCTTCATCCTGCTGGTACTGGTCTTGCTGCTACGCGCCTGCAGCCGGGACGACTGTCAGGCCTACAAGGACAGCTACGGCGAAGCCAGCGCCGAGTACCAGCAATGCCGCCGAAGCGGCGCTCGCATCAGTTCGGGCGGAGGTTCGTACGGAGGCTCATCGGGCGGCTCTTACGGTGGCTCATACGGCGGCTACAGCAGCGGTGGCGGCGGCCACAAATGAACCCGCGACAAGGCAAGACTTGAGGAGAACACACCCATGGAACATACATTTGAATGGCTCAAGCCCGGCATCGTCCTGGGCTCCATCCTCTACGCCCTGATCGGCGTGCTGGTGTTCTGGATCAGCTTCGTCATCATCGACAAGCTGACGCCCTACAAGCTCTGGGAGGAGATCGTCGAACACAAGAACGTCGCCCTGGCCATCGTGGTTGGGGCGATGTGCATCTCGATCGGCCAGATCGTGGCCGCGGCAATTCACGGCTGATGGGCGCGACTGGCTCAGGCCAGGCGGGCCCATCACTGAAGATTCAGGCGCTGCGGCGGCGACGCACCAGGCCTACGGCCATCAGGGCGACCAAGGTCAGGGCCAGCGACTGCGGTTCCGGCACTTGGGTGGCAGTGGCTTGCACGCCGTTGATGAAGCTGGTGCGGTCATAGCTGCCCAGATTCAGGCTGCGGAACTCCAGCAGACCCGAGCCACTGGCCGTGAAGCGCAGCTGATGCTGGCTCCAGCCCTGGCCGGCATTGGTGGAGAAAGTGCCCAGGTCCTTGCCGCCGAAGGAAACGCTGTAGCTCTGCAGGCCCGACCAGTTGCTGCGCCCGGCGTCGTACCAGCTCAGCTCGATCAGGCTGTTGGCATCCAGGTTCAGGGTTTGGGAAATCGTGCTGCTGTTGCCCTGCAGACCGATCACGATATTGCCGAGGCCGCCCAGGCTGTTCGCCAGGCTGCTGGGCGTGCCCCAGGCGCCGCTGTTGGCGCCAATGACCACGGTGCCATTGCTGCCGGTGCTGGACCAGCCGGACACAGAGCATCCTGCCGTGTTGGTGTAGCAGTAGCCTCCCACATTGCTTCCGGTTTGGTTCTCGAAGCCACCATTGCTGACGATGCCTGCTTGGGCTACGCCCGCACTGAGGGCGATCAGGCAGGCGGCGCTGCGGGACAGTTGGCTCAGAGTCATGCGCTTCATCGTCGGTTCCTGTTGGCTTGTGGATTGAATCCAGTGTCAGGGCAAAAACTCTGGGGCTGGCATAGCAGCAGTGATGCACTTCACGCTCAGACCGCACATCTGCTCCACGCCCCCGTAAACAGGTGGTGAACCCACCCACCCCGCCGCACGGTGCCGCCCAAAACACCACGCAGCACTGGCCAGCCACAATGAAGCCCCCCACGCCCACCCCTTCGTCGCCCGACACCATGAGCACCCCAGCACCGCAGCGCATTGCCCCAACTGAAGCCGCGGAAGCGGCGGCCGGCCGCATTTCCCTGCACGAGGTCCTGCTGCTGGCCAGCGTCTTTGTGGTGGCTGCCTGCGGTCTGGTCTACGAGCTGGCGGCCGGGGCCTTGGCCAGCTATCTGCTGGGTGACTCGGTGCTGCAGTTCTCCACCATCATCGGCACCTATCTGTTTGCCATGGGCCTGGGCTCCTGGCTGAGCCGCTATGTCGAGCGCCAGCTGATTGCGCAGTTCCTGAAGATCGAGCTGCTGGTGGGGCTGGTCGGCGGCCTGATGCCGGCCGCCCTCTTCCTGGCTCACAGCCTGCTTCCTCCGGGCCATCAGGCCGCGTTTCGCGTGCTGCTCTATGGCCTGGTGCTGCTGGTCGGGGCCCTGGTCGGGCTGGAGATTCCGCTGGTCATGCGCATCCTCAAGAAGCAGTTCCGCCACCGCTATGCCTTGCGCGATCTGGTCTCACAGGTGCTGACCTTCGACTACCTCGGTGCCCTGGTGGTCGCCCTGGCCTTCCCCTTGCTGCTGGTGCCGCATCTGGGTCTGGTGCGCACCGGGCTGTTCTTCGGCCTGCTCAATGTGGGCGTGGCGATCTGGGCGCTCTACCTGTTCCGCAGCGAGCTGCGCGCCTGGCGCGGCCATGCCCTCGCATGCGCGCTGAGCCTGCTCGTGTTGCTGGTCGCCATGCTCCTGGCGGAGCGACTCAACACCTGGGCCGAGGACCGTTTTTACGGCGAGCACATCATCGTGCGCGAAAGCAGCGACTACCAGCGCGTGGTGGTGACCTCGGGCCAGGCCGGCACGCGCCTGTTTCTGAACGGCAATCTGCAGTTCCATTCGCGCGACGAATACCGCTACCACGAAGCCCTGGTCCACCCCGCCATGGCCGGCCACGGCGCGCCCAAGCGCGTGTTGGTGCTGGGCGGCGGCGACGGCATGGCCGTGCGCGAGGTGCTGCGCTACCCCAGCGTCGAGCGTGTCACCCTGGTCGAGCTGGACCCGCACATGACCCGGCTTTTCTCCACCCTCCCCCTGCTGCGCCAGCTCAACCGCGACGCCTTGCTCAACCCCAAGCTGAAGATCGTCAATGCCGACGCCTTTGGCTGGCTGGAAGAACAGCCGGCCGACGAACACTTCGACGTCATCGTCATCGACTTCCCCGACCCCAGCAATTTCGCACTCGGCAAGCTCTACAGCAGCAGCTTCTACCGCCTGATCGACCAGCGCCTCAATGCCGGCGGCTATGCCGTGGTGCAGACCACCTCGCCCCTAATCGCACGGCGCAGCTTCTGGACGGTAGTGAGCACCCTGGAATCGGCGGGGCTCACGACCACGCCTTACCACGCCCATGTACCCAGCTTCGGCGAATGGGGCTTTGTGCTGGCCGGGCGCCGGCCCTGGGCCATGCCGCGACAGCTGCCCGAGGGCTTGCGTTTCCTGAGCACGGCCGGCCTGCCGGCCTTGCTCAATTTCCCGCCCGATATGGCGCGAGTGCCGACCGAAGTGAACCGCCTGTCCAACCAGGTTCTGGTGCACGAATTCGAGGCCGAATGGGGGCAGGTGCATTGATGGCGCTGCGTCGTCGCGAACTGATGCTGGCAGCGCTGGCCGGCGGGGGCAGCGCGCTCTTGCAAGGCTGCCAGGCACAGGCGCCAGATCTGGCCGGCCTGCCCGGCGGCTGGCTGGGCGCGAGCGCCGAACGCGGTCACCGCCTGCGCCAGCCCCTGCCCGCGGGCAGCAGCCACCACAGCTTGCCGACACAGCGGCGCCAGGTTTTGATCGTCGGCGGCGGCATCGCCGGTCTGGGCTGCGCGCGCGGCCTCAGCCAGGCCGGCATCGACGATTTCGCGCTGCTGGAGCTGGAAGACGAGGTCGGTGGCAACAGCCGGGGCCACCGTATGGGCGGCATGGCCTGCCCCATGGGCGCCCATTACCTGCCCTTGCCGGGGCCACATGCGCGCGAGGTCTATCAGTTGCTTGAAGAACTGGGCCTGGTGCGCCAGGAGCTCGGCCGCCCCGTCTGGGATGAACGTCAGCTCTGCCACAGCCCGCAGGAGCGCCTGTACTTCCAAGGCCAGTGGCTGGAGGGTCTGTTGCCGCCGGCGCGCAGCCCAGCGGCCGTCACTCAGCTTCAGCGCTTTGAACAGGCGGTGGAGCGCGCGCAGCGCAAACTCGGCTTTGCCATGCCCAGCCATCGTCTGCCCTGGACCGCCAGCCATGCAGCGCTCGACGCCCAGACCTTTGCCGAATGGTTGAACCAGCAAGGGCTCGATGACCCGCAGCTGCGCTGGTACCTGGATTACTGCTGCCGTGACGATTACGGCGCCGGTCCAGAGGCCGTCTCGGCCTGGGCCGGCCTGCACTATTTCGCCAGCCGCCACGGCTTCCATCCGCCGGGCTCGGACACGCAGGAGCGCGAGCCCGTGCTGACCTGGCCGCAGGGCAATGCCTTTCTCAGCGAAGCCATCGCGGCCCCCTTGCAGCCGCAGATTCAGCGCGGGCGCACGGTGCTGCATGTCGATACCGGCAAGCATGAGATCACGCTGCGGGTCTGGAACGAGGCCGCACAGCGCGAAGAGCGATGGCAATGCCAGCAACTGGTCCTGGCAACACCGCTGTTCGTCGCTCAGCGCCTGCTGGGCCAGGCCATTCCAGCGCTGAACGATGCCGTCGCATTGCAGCGTCATGCCCCCTGGTTGGTCGCCAATCTGCAGCTCAAAGGGCCCATGCTGCAAGGCCTGGGCGTGGCGCCGTCTTGGGACAATGTCGTCTATGGCAGCCAGGCGCTCGGCTATGTGGACGCCATGCACCAGAGTCTGAAGCCCGTGAGCGGGCCGACCGTCCTCAGCGCCTATTGGGCCTTGCCGCAGGTGCGCCGCGGCGAGCTGCTGCGCTCAGATTGGCGCCACTGGCTGACCGAGGTCTTGGCCGAATTGAGCACGGTTCACCCCGATCTGCCCGGGCTCTTGCAGCGGGCCGATCTGGTGCGCTGGGGCCATGCGATGAGCATTCCAAGCCCGGGCCTGCGCGGCTCGCCCGCCCTGCAGGCCCTGCGCCGACCGCAGGGGCGGATTCACTTCGCACACAGCGATTTGGCGGGCTACTCGGTGTTTGAAGAGGCCTACACCCGTGGCCGCGAAACCGCGGTTACGGTTGCGAAAATTGCATCCATCAAATAAAAAAACAAGGGAAGGTAGCGATATTCAAGACTTATCGACTGCATGCCGGCACCTGCAGCGCAGGCCGCGACACCGCAGAGAAGCCTGATTAGAGTGCGAAGCATCTCCCGAGGGGGAGCTTGATTTCAACCGCAACTTTTCCCTGAAAGCAGTCCACACCATGAACAAATTCATCGCCGCCGCCGCCCTGGCCCTGATCGCCACCACCGCCTCTGCCGCCGACAGCAACTTCTACGTCGGTGGTGACATCGGCTCGAGCAAGTTCAAAGCCGATGGCGAATCCCGCTCCAAGACCGGCTTCGGCGCCACCCTGGGCTACACCCTGAACCCCAATGTGGCCTTCGAACTGTCGGCTCGCCGCCTGGGCAACTTCAATGAAGGCGGCAGCAAGATCAGCGCCAACGCTCTGCAAGCCTCGGTGCTGGGCATCGCTCCGATCACCAACGAGTTCTCGATCTACGGCCGCCTGGGCATGGGCCGCAACTCCCTGGACTTGACCGAAGGTGCGGTCAGTGCATCGGTCCACAAGAACAAGGCACTGTTCGGCATCGGTGCCAGCTACCAAGTGGCCAAGAACGTCGCTCTGCGCGGCGAGTACACCAATCTGGGCAACAACAAGGTGGGCGACACCAGCGTCAAGATGCACCAGTTCAACGTCGGCGTGACTTACGCCTTCTGAGCCGGCCGGCCTTGACGCCGGTCCGCCGGCTCCTCTGAATGACAGCAAAGCCCCGCCACAGCGGGGCTTTTCCTTTTTCAGGAATCAGCGCAAGACCAGGGCCGCCGCCTGGAGATAACGGGCATCGCCATAGACTGCCATTTCCTCGTGGCAGGCGTGGACGAGCTTGATCGTGTGGTCATCGCGGGCTTGCGTGGCAGCCTCAGCCAACTCGCTCCAGCTCAGGTCCGCAGTTCGGGCCAGTGCCTTCGCAGTCGATCGAGGCTGGACCCGCCCCGCCATATAGGCCGCGACAAAAGCCTCGCCCAGCAGATCCTGGGCGGCCGGATCAGAACGCAAGGTCTCCGGCAGCCAGGGCAAGAGCAGGCGCAGGGCGCGCAGACCGGTGATCATGTGCAAGACGGTGAAGTTGGCGCTGTCCAGGTAGTAAGTCAATGCCAAATGCGCAAACTCAGCGAGGCGCTGCTCCAGCGAAGCGGCGGGCGCCAGACCGTGGGCCAATTCGGCATACAAGGGCGTCTGTGTCGCCGCTTCCATGCGCAGAAAAATCAAGGGCGCCTCACTGCGCCAGGACTTGGCACCGTCGACCAGCGCTTGTGACCAGCCCTCCTGCTGACGCAGCGAAGCGGGTCCGGCAGCCGGCGCCGGCAAGACTTGCCAGCGACAAGCCCAGTAGGCCAAGGCCGAGGCCAGCTCCACAGCATGGCTGGACTCGAGTGCATGTGCGGTACGGATTGCGCCATGAAAAGCCACGGCCGAGACACCAGGCAGCAGCACCGGCAGAACCTGGCGCAACAATGCGTCGCACCCCTGCTCGGCGAGAGCAGCCGCGAAGCTGTGCCGCAGATCTGCAAAGGCCTCGTAGCGACCCAGTGCCGCTTGCCAATCAGGCAAGACTCGCCCCTCGCTCTGGCTGCGGCGGCCCTCGAAGCGCTCGGTGTAGCTTGCGAAGAAGCTTTCGATGCGAGCCTCATCGGCGCCCAGGCTGTGCAAAGCCTGAAGAGCCATGGGCAGATGGCTGCTCAACTGCTGGCCATACTCGGGCGGGAAAGCAAGGCTGCGGTCCAGCCAGGCATGGAGCTGGCTGCTGCTGGAAACGGTGGAACTGGGCATGGTGGAAGCGCTCGGAGGTGATGCAAGACCTCTATACTGAAAGCTCAAGTGAACTTGAAGTCAAGTTCTGTTTTGTCGTGCTGATCAGGACACATATGCCCCTGAAGTCCGCCACCAAGCTACCCATCGACGCTGCCACGGCGCAACCGAAAAGGCGTGCCAAGGCCACTGCGGCACCCACAGAACGGCTCCCCATCGGTGAACTGGTACGCCGCAGCGGCGTGGCGGCCAGTGCCCTGCGCTTCTATGAAGACGCGGGGCTGATGCAAAGCACGCGCAGCGGCAGCGGTCGGCGCCAGTACGCACGCAGCGATCTGCGCCGTCTGGCTTTTGTCCGTGCGGCTCAGGCGGTCGGCTTGAGCCTGGAGCAGATCCGCACCGCCCTCGCCCAGCTGCCAGATGGCCGTACACCCACCGTGGCCGACTGGCAGCGACTCTCCGCCTCTTGGCGCCCCTTGCTCGATCAGCGCATTGCCGAACTCACGCGACTTCGCGACACCTTGAGCTCATGCATAGGCTGCGGCTGCCTCTCCTTGAGCAAATGCGCGCTCTACAACCCGGAAGACCAAGCGGCGCGGCACGGCGCGGGTGCACGTTACTTGCTCGGAGACAGCGCACCGCCCGCAGCCGCCGCACCAGCTCAGCGTGTGATCAAACCTTGATGGGTCGATACAACACCCTCGCGAAAGCACGGGGAGGATCCGCGCCTCTCTCCGGAGGGAGAGTTTCTTGTGATCCTAAAAAAGAGTACCTATCCCATGAAGAAGATTTTTGCCCTGGCCGCTCTGGCCTTCGCCGCTTCCACCGCTTGCGCCGCTGACAACAGCTGGTATGTGGGAGGCGATATCGGCTCCACCAAGTTCAAGGCTCAAGGCGATTCCTCGACCCGCACCGGCTTCGGCGCGACCGTGGGTTATCAGCTGAACACCAATGTGGCCTTCGAAGCCTCGGTTCGCCGCCTGGGCTCTTGGAAGGAAGACGGCATCAAGCTGTCGGCCAACTCCCTGCAACTGTCGGCCCTGGGCATCGCTCCGCTGAACAAGGAGTTCTCGCTGTTCGCACGCCTGGGCGTGAGCCGCAACTCGCTGGACTTCACCTTCAGCAAGGTCGACTTCTCGCTGCACAAGACCAAGGCTTTCTTCGGTCTGGGCGGCGCCTACCAGTTCGACAAGGCCCTGAGCCTGCGTGCTGAGTACGTGAACCTGGGCAACAACAAGATCAGCGCTGGCGGCGAAAGCGCCGAGTTCAAGATTCACCAGTTCAACCTGGGCCTGAACTACGCCTTCTGATCTTCACCGATCCGATCGTATCCATAAGAAGCCCCACAACTGCGGGGCTTTTTTGCTTGTGAGCGGCACCTTGAAAGACTGCGATCGGCACTGAGCAGCCGCTCAGATTTGGCCGTTGCCAAGGGTCGCCGGGCGAGTGCTTCCGCTCATGTCCCCCGGCCCGCGCTGCGCGCGGACCTCCTCCTTGACTTCGCTTCAGCACTCACCCGACACCCCTTGTCAGTTCAACCGGTCGCCGTCTTCGTCGAAGGGCAAGACCGTGCTGGATTGGGCCGGCTGGGTGCTCTGCGCAGTGAAGTAAAGGAGGAGGCGCCCGACGCAGTCGGGGGCCGGGGGACATGAACGGAGCAGAGTGGCCAGGCGGCCCAATCTCCGCCCAACCGAACGGCTGCTCAGTGCGGCGGATTCAACCGGTCAATGCAACACACTAACCACTGCTTGAGCAGAAGGAGTGTTGCAGATGAAGTACCGGACTCGTACGTACTACACGGCCACCCAGAAGGCATTGATGTGGGAACGTTGGAAGGAGGGTTGGACGCTTCATGAGATTGGCAAGCTGTTCGACCGGCCGCACACGTCGATCCATGGCATTCTTTCGAAGACCGGTGGTATTCGACCGCCCGAGCGGCAGCGCTGCGCAAGTGCGTTGACGCTGGAGGAGCGAGAGGAGATCTCGCGGGCGCTGATGGCCGGGCATTCAATGCGTTCGATCGCTGCCCAACTCGGAAGGGCGCCGTCGACGATCAGCCGAGAAGTCAGCCGCAACGGCGGGCAGGATGGCTATCGCGCAGCCCTGGCCGACCAAGCTGCGTGGGAGCGGGCCCTTCGACCGAAGCTCTGTAAGCTTGCCAAGAACCGGGCTTTGGCTGGCATCGTGGCTGACATGCTTCGTAAGCTCTGGTCGCCCGAGCAAATTGCGGGCCGGCTCCAGCATACTTATCCGAACGACCACAGTTTTCACGTGTCACACGAGACGATCTACCGCAGCCTGTTCATTCAAGCGCGCGGTGCCTTGAAGAAGGAGTTGCTGGAGCACCTGCGGCGCACGCGCGGCATGCGGCGCTCTCGCTCATACACGCAGAAGACCGCGATTCATGGCCAGATCGTCGACGCGGTCTCGATCAGCGAGCGGCCCGCGTCAATCGAGGACCGGGCGGTGCCTGGCCATTGGGAAGGAGACCTGGTCTTCGGCAGCAGCAACAGCCAGATCGCGACGCTGGTCGAGCGCCAGACGCGATACGTGATGCTGGTGAAGCTGGAAGGCAAGGACTCGCAGACGGTCGTCAACGCGCTTATCAAGCATGCCCGCAAGCTGCCGCAGGAGCTCTACAAGTCGCTCACATGGGACCGAGGCACGGAGATGCATGGGCACAAGCGATTCACCATGGCCACCGATATTCAGGTCTACTTCTGTGACCCGCAAAGCCCTTGGCAGCGAGGTAGCAACGAGAACACCAATGGGCTGCTCAGGCAGTACCTACCCAAAGGCATCGACATCTCGGGCTACTCACAACACCAACTCAACGCGATCGCCAGACAATTGAACGAGAGGCCGCGCAAGACGCTCGGCTTCCAAACGCCCGCTGAGAGATTCAGCGAATGTGTTGCGACGACCGGTTGAATCCGCCGCAGATTCCAGCCGACCTCGTCAGCCGCGTACCAAACGCTGCTTGCGCCGCTCGCGCGCTGAAAAAGCATCGCAAAGAAGTTGCATCAACCGTTCGGCCGCGGCGCTGTTGTCGCCCACCAAGTTGCAGACGTACACGTCGAGCGTGACGCCGCCCAGCTCGGGCCAGGTGTGAATGGCCAGATGCGATTCGGCCAGCAGCACCACGCCTGTGATGCCGCTTTGCTCGCAGCCGGGTGCGACCTCAAAGCGATGGAAAAGCTCGGCCACAGCGCCCAAACCCGCAGACTGGACGGACTCACGGCACAAACGTCCCAGCGCAGCCGGGTCCAGCATGAGCGCCGACTGCGGATCGCAGCCGCGCAAATCGGCAGTCAGGTGCAAGCCCTGCACAGCAGCCTCAGCGCCTCAGCCGCCGGTGACCGGAGGGAAGAAAGCCAGCTCGGCGTTGGCCGGAATCAGCAACTCATCGCGCACCACCATCTGCTGGTTGAGCGCACAACGAACGGCTCGCCCAGGCCCCAAGGCCTCTGCATGCGTCGCCGAGCGTCCACAAAGCTGCTCGCGCAAAGCGGCCACGCTGGTGCCAGCGGGGATCTCGAGTCGCTCGCCCGCACCCAGCTGCTCACGCAAGGATGCAAAGAAGCGCAGCTGCACCTGGATCAAGACCACGGCCTCACTCATGACAACAACTCGCTGAAAGGCAAAAAGCGCACCGTGTCGCCTGGAGCGATGCGGCAGCCCGAAGGGTTGTCCACCAGGCCGTCACCCCAGACCGCCGAGCTCAGCACACCCGAGCTTTGGTTGGCGAACAGGTCCAGGCCGCCGGCCTCGTTGAGCCGGGCGCGCAGGAACTCCTGGCGCCGGTCGGCCTTGGGCCAGGCGAAATCGGCACGCAGCGCATAGGCGCGCGGCTTCAGGCGGGTGGCGCCCTGCAGGCGCAAGATCACCGGCCGAACCAGCAAGCTGAAGGTCACCAGACTGGCCACTGGATTGCCAGGCAGACCGATGAACCATGCTGAACCGCTATCACCATTGCGCCGCACCGAACCGAAAGCCAAGGGCTTGCCCGGCTTGATCGCGATCTGCCAGAGCTCCAGCTGCCCTTCGGCCTGCACGGCCGGCCGCAAATGGTCTTCCTCGCCGACGGAAACGCCGCCCGAGGTGATGATGAGGTCAGCCCGCGCCGCCGCTTCCCGCAGGGCCGCGCGCGTGGCATCGAGCCGGTCCGGCACGATGCCCAGGTCCAGCACCTCGCAGCCCAGGCCTTGCAGCAGGCCGCGCAGGGTGAAGCGGTTGGAGTTGTAGATGGCGCCGGGGCGCAGCGGCTCGCCGGGCATGACCAACTCATCACCGGTGGAAAACAGCGCCACGCGCGGGCGCCGCGCCACTTTCAGCTGTGCCGCGCCAACCGAAGCAGCCAGGCCCAAGCCCGCCGGATCCAGGCGACTTCCCACCGATAGCACGGTGGCGCCGCGCTCCACATCCTCGCCGCGGCGGCGGATGGCATTGCCCGGCTCGGGCACGCTCAAGAATCGCACAGCGCCCAGGCCCTCGCCCGGCACGGCCTCGCACTGCTCCTGCATCAGCACGGTGTCGGCACCCACGGGCACTTGCGCACCGGTGAAAATGCGCGCCGCCGTGCCCGGCTGGTGGGCCGCGCCGACCACGCCGGCCGGCACGCGCTGCGCCACCGGCAGAACCGTGCCCGGCTCCTGCACATCGGCGGCGCAAAAGGCATAGCCGTCCATGGCCGAGTTGTCGGCAGGCGGCACGTCGAGCAAGGACACCACGTCCTGGCTCAGCACCCGGCCCAGGGCCTCGGCCGTGGGCAGCACTTCGCTCAAGCCCAAGGGCTGAACAGCAGCCAGCAAGCGGGCCAGCGCCTCGTCCAGCGGCAGCATGGCCGGCTTGGCCTTTGCGGCAAGGGGCTCAGACATGGGTTTCAATGAAGCGCTGGACGGCGGCCACATCGACCGGCATCACCACCACCCGCTTGGGCAGAGATTCGATGTGCTCCAGGCCCGCTGGGCGCGGCGGCGCTGTACCCAAGGCCTCCTCGATGGTGGCCGCGAACTTGACCGGCAAAGCTGTCTCCAGCACCAGCATGGTCACACCGGGCTCGCGGCGCTCTTGTGCCACCTTGAGGCCATCGGCGGTGTGCGTGTCCACCACCACGCCGTAGCGTGCATGGGTGGCGCGAATGGTGGTCAGGCGGTCGGCATGGTTGCTGCGACCCGACTGGAAGCCATAACGCGCAATCTCGGCATGTTCGCCGGCGCTGATCTGGAAGCGCCCTTCGCGGGCAATGGCCTCGCCAAACAAGCCCTTGACCCGTTGGCCGTCTCGCCCCAGCAGATCGAACACAAAGCGCTCGAAATTGCTGGCCTTGGAAATATCCATGGACGGGCTCGAGGTCTCGTGCGTCTCGGCGCTGCCGCGCACGCGGTAGACGCCGGTGCGGAAGAACTCGTCCAGCACATCGTTTTCGTTGGTGGCCACCACCAGATGCGCAATCGGCAGGCCCATCATGCGCGCCACATGGCCGGCACAGACATTGCCGAAATTGCCCGAGGGCACGGCGAAGCTGACCCGCTCAGCATTGCTCGTCGTCGCCTGGAAGTAGCCGGCAAAGTAGTACACCACCTGGGCCAGCAAGCGCGCCCAGTTGATCGAGTTGACCGTACCGATCTGGTACTTGCGCTTGAACTCGAGGTCATTGCTGACCGCCTTGACGATGTCCTGGCAGTCGTCGAACACGCCCTCGACGGCGATGTTGTGGATGTTGGCGTCCTGCAGGCTGAACATCTGGGCCTGCTGGAAGGGGCTCATGCGGCCATGGGGGCTGAGCATGAACACATTGACGCCGGCCTTGCCGCGCATGGCGTATTCGGCCGCGCTGCCGGTGTCGCCCGAGGTGGCGCCCAGAATGTTGAGCGTCTGGCCGCGCCGGCCCAGCTCGTACTCGAACAACTGACCCAGCAGCTGCATGGCCATGTCCTTGAAGGCCAAAGTCGGGCCGTTGGACAGCGCTTCCAGGGCGAGGCCCGGCTCCAGAGTCTTGAGAGGCGTGATCTCGGGCGTGCCAAACACGGCCTCGGTGTAGGTACGGCGGGTGATGGCGCGCAGGTCTTCAGCCGGGATGTCGTCGATGTAGAGCGACAAAATCTCAAACGCCAGGTCGGCATAGGCCAGGCCGCGCCAGCGTGTCAGGGTCGCATCGTCCACCTGCGGGTAACTCACCGGCAGGTAAAGGCCGCCATCGGGCGCCAAGCCCTCCAGCAAGATGTCGCAGAAACGGCGCTCCGTCTTGTCGCCTCGGGTGCTGATGTAACGCATGCTCATCAGGCCAACTCTTCCTTGCGCAGACGCACGATGGGCGCCAGCACGGTGTTCAAAGCTTGCATCTGAGCCAGGGCCAGGTTCATGCGGCCTTCCTGGGTCTCGTGGGTCAGGATGATCAGGTCGGTCTGGCGCTCGCCCTCATTGGATTCGCGCTGCAGCACCGCGTCGATCGAGATGTCGTGCTCGGCCAGGATGGTGGTGATGCGCGAGAGCACGCCGGCCTCGTCGGCCACGCGCAGACGCAGGTAGTAGCTGGTCAGCACCTCGGCCATGGGCAGGATGGCGGTGTCGCTCATCGCGTCGGGCTGGAAGGCCAGATGCGGCACACGGTGGTCGGGGTCGGCGGTGTGCAAGCGGGTGATGTCCACCAGATCGGCGATCACAGCCGAAGCGGTCGGCTCTGCGCCGGCGCCCTTGCCGTAGTAAAGCGTGGTGCCGACGGCATCGCCCTGCACCACCACGGCGTTCATCGCGCCTTCGACATTGGCAATCAGGCGACTCATGGGCACCAGGGTCGGGTGCACGCGCAGCTCGATGCCCGTGTCCCGGCGGCGGGTCAGGCCCAAGAGCTTGATGCGGTAGCCCAGTTGCTCGGCGTACTTGATGTCGGCCGCTTGCAGCTGGCTGATGCCTTCCACATGGGCTTTGTCGAACTGCACCGGCACGCCAAAGGCGATGGCGCTCATCAGCGTCAGCTTGTGGGCGGCGTCCACGCCTTCGACGTCAAAGGTCGGGTCGGCCTCGGCATAGCCCAGGCGCTGCGCTTCCTTCAAAACGGTGGCGAAGTCCAGGCCCTTGCTGCGCATCTCGGACAGGATGAAATTGGTGGTGCCGTTGATGATGCCGGCGATCCACTCGATGCGGTTGGCGGTCAGGCCTTCGCGCAAGGCCTTGATGATGGGGATGCCACCGGCTACCGCCGCTTCAAACGCCACCATCACGCCCTTGGCGCGCGCGGCTGCAAAGATCTCCGTGCCATGCACGGCCAGCAGCGCCTTGTTGGCGGTGACCACATGCTTGCCCTGGGCGATGGCTTCCAGCACCAGGGTGCGGGCCAGATCGCAACCACCGATGGTTTCGACCACGATGTCGATCTCGGGGTTGCGGATGATCTCGAAGGGGTCGGCGGTGACCACCACATCGGCGTCACCCACGATTTGACGCGCCTGCGCCAGATCACGGCGGCACACCATGCTCACTTCGATGCCGCGGCCGGCACGGCCCTTGATCTCCGCCTGGTTGCGACGCAGCACATGGAAGGTGCCACTGCCCACGGTGCCAATGCCGAGGAGGCCGACTTTGATCGCTTTCATGCTGTCTGTCACTTTGCTGTTCACGTTTCGAAGAAAACAAACCCGGGAGGGCGGCTCAGGTGCCGTGGCGCTTGCGGTAATGGGCCAGGAAGCGTTCGATGCGGCCAATCGCTTCCTTCAGGTCGTCGGAATTGGGCAGGAAGACCAGGCGGAAGTGATCTGGCGCCACCCAGTTGAAACCGGTGCCCTGGACGATCAGCACCTTCTCCTCGGCCAGGAGCTCGTAGGCAAACTGCTGGTCGTCGGTGATCGGGTAGACCTTGGGGTCCAAGCGCGGGAACATGTAGAGCGCTGCCTTGGGCTTGACCACGCTGACGCCCGGGATCTGGCTCAGCAGCTCGTAGGCCAGATCACGCTGGCGGCACAGGCGGCCGGTCGGGGCCACCAGATCCTTGATGCTTTGATAACCGCCCAGCGCGGTCTGGATGGCCAACTGGCCCGGCGTGTTGGAGCACAGGCGCAGCGAGGCCAGCATGTTCAGGCCCTCGATGTAGTCGCGGGCATGGCGCTTTTCACCGCTGACCACCATCCAGCCGGCGCGGTAGCCGCAGGCGCGATAGTTCTTGGACAGACCATTAAAAGTCACGAACAGCACATCGTCGGCCAGGCTGGCCATGCTGGTGTGGGTGTTGCCGTCGTACAAGGTCTTGTCGTAGATCTCGTCCGCGAAGATCAAGAGCTGGTGGCGGCGGGCGATCTCGATGATGCCCAGCAAGAGGTCGTCCGGGTACAGCGCACCGGTCGGGTTGTTGGGGTTGCAGACCATGATGGCGCGGGTGCGCGGCGTGATCTTGGACTCGATGTCGTTCAGGTCGGGCAGCCAGCCCGCGCCTTCGTCGCAGAGGTAGTGCACCGGTTTGCCGCCGGACAGCCCCACCACGGCGGTGTAGAGCGGAAAGTCGGGCGCCGGGATCAGCACTTCGTCGCCGTCGTTGACCAGGGCATTCATCGCCATCTGGATCAGCTCAGAAGCACCATTGCCCAGGTAGACATCGTCCACCGTCACGCCCTTGACGCCTTTTTCCTGCGTGTAGTGCACCACGGCCTTGCGCGGGGCGAACAGGCCCTTGCTGTCGGTGTAGCCGGCGGCATCAGGCAGGTTGCGGATCATGTCCTGCACGATCTCGTCCGGCGGCATCAGCCCAAAGGCGGCCACATTGCCGATGTTCAGCTTGATGATCTTCTGCCCCTCGTCCTCCATCTGGCGCGCCTTGTCCAGCACGGGGCCACGGATGTCATAGCTGACGCTGGCGAGCTTGCTGGACTTGGCGATGGGCTTCAAGACGGGGACTCCTGGTGCGGTCGGGTAGAGGATCAGAGTCTGCGCTGCGGTCATGGGCCTTCGATATTCATGTTGCAGTGCAAAACCATACAATTTAATCACAGGGCTGCGGCTGCCAAGACGCCTGCCGCCTGAGAGTACAAGCAAGTGAGCCTTCGCAGGTCCCGGCGCTGTCGCCACCCCCTCCCCCTCCACGATGAAATTCCAACTCGACGAGCCGCAAGGCGGCAACATCATTTCGCGCCACGACGGGCAAAGCGTCCGGGTCAATGCCGACGAACACCGCAGCAGCGTGCTGGTGCCTTGGCGCGGCGATGTGCAAGCCTGGGCGCTGACGCGCTTCGAAGACTTGAGCGAAAGCCACTTTGAGCAAATTTTGGCTCTCAAGCCCGAGTTGGTGATCTTCGGCAGTGGCAGCCGCATCCGCTTCGCCAATCCACGCCTCTACCGTTGCCTGATCGAAGCCCGCATCGGCATCGAGACCATGGACCTAGCTGCCGCATGCCGCACTTACAACGTGCTGAGCAGCGAGAGTCGGGCGGTGCTGGCGGCCTTGCTGATCGAAGGCTGAGCCTCAGCGCCAAGGGCAGTCAAAGAGCGATGCCACAAGACCAGAGGAGTAGGGGTGAGGGCAATCCCCCTAAATGACGAGCGGCCGCCTCCCGGAGGGGGCTCATCAAAGGCCGTATAATCAACGGCTATGCCCAGCCGGGCACATCATACATAGAACGCCACATGACGCCAGCGCTCAACAAACCTCTCCCGGAAATTGAAGCCCTTGCCACCGGAGGCGTGAAGTTCACACCACATACCTATCAAGGTCAAGCCGTGGTGCTGTACTTCTACCCGAAGGACAACACCCCCGGTTGTACTACGGAAGCGATGCAATTTCGCGACCGTCACAAGGACTTCGTGAAAGCTGGCGCAGTTGTGCTCGGTGTTTCACGCGACAACATGGCCTCGCACGACAAGTTCAAGCAAACGCTGGAACTCCCCTTCGAACTGATCGCTGACACCGAGGAGAAGCTCTGCCATATGTTTGGCGTCGTCAAAAACAAGATCATGTACGGCAAGAAGGTCAAGGGCATCGAGCGCTCGACCTTCCTGATCGACGCCTCGGGCGTGCTGCGTGCCGAATGGCGCGGCATCAAGGTGGCCGGCCATGTGGACGAAGTGCTGAAGGAAGTGGGCGCGCTGAAAAAGACCACCGCCTGATCCACAGGCCGGCAGCTCCGCTGCCGCCGATACGAAGCCGGACCGGGCCTTGCCCGCGCCGGCTTTTTTCATGGGCCAAGCGAGTCGCTTGGATCGCCACGAGTCGTCGTCGGCATTGTGCATAATGGTTTCATGCCCGAGAGCCACGCAGCCCAAGAACAAAGCCCATCAAGCCGCACAGCAGCCTGTGCGGCTTTTTGCTTTTTTCGCCGCTGCTGGCTTTTGCCGTCTCCCGATTCCGACAGCATGGCGGGTTCGCGCCCGTCAGAACACTGAGCACCATGCCACTGCCCAAGCCCCCGACCAAACGCGCCGCCCGCCTCGAGCCCACCGCCTTTGCAAACACCTTGGCGGTGAGCCCCAGCAAGGCTGAAGCCCCTGCCCCCAAGCCCAACCGCAGCAGCGCCAGCAAGACGGTCGTCGCCGCGCCGCTGCCCGTCACCGTCAGCGCCGCAGCCTCCGCGGCCAAGGCACGCCCCGCCGCCCCCAAGGCCGCGCCTGGCCAGGCCCTGGACGCAATGACGCCGACGGTCTATCCAGCCGACAAGCCCAAAGCCAGCCGGGCGACCGCCGCCGCCGCGCCGGTGGCCAAGCCCAGCAAGGCCAGCCGCTCCAGCAAGGCCGGCGCCGCCGCGCCCAAGCTCTTTGTGCTCGACACCAATGTGCTGATGCACGACCCAATGAGCTTGTTCCGCTTCGAGGAACACGACATCTACCTGCCCATGATCACGCTGGAAGAGCTGGACGGGCACAAAAAAGGCATGACCGAAGTGGCGCGCAATGTGCGCCAGGTCAGCCGCGAACTGGACAACCTGGCCGGTGGCCTGAAGAGCAGCGGCATCGAGGAAATGGCCAAAGGCCTGCCTCTGGACCACACCGGCCACCGTGAAGCCGGCGGCAAGCTGTTCTTCCAGACCCAGCTGATCGACACGCCCCTGCCCGCCGGCCTGCCCCAGGGCAAGGCCGACAACCAGATCCTGGCCGTGGTGCAGGCGCTGAAGATCCAGCAGCCCGAGCGCGAAGTCGTCCTGGTGTCCAAGGACATCAATATGCGCATCAAGGCGCGTGCCCTGGGCCTGCCGGCCGAGGACTACCGCAATGACAAGACGCTGGAAGACTCCGACCTGCTCTACACCGGCGTGCAAGCCTTGCCGGCCGACTTCTGGGAGCGTCATGGCAAGACCATGGAAAGCTGGCAGCAAGGCGGCCTGACCTTCTACCGCATCAGCGGCCCCCTGGTGCCATCGCTGCTGGTCAATGAGCTGGTCTACCTGGAAGCGCCCGGCGCCGTGCCGCTCTACGCCAAGGTGCTGGAAATCACCGGCAAGACCGCCGTGCTGCGCACGCTCAAGGACTACGGCAACCAGAAGCACTCGGTCTGGGGCGTGACCGCCCGCAACCGCGAGCAGAACTTCGCTCTCAACCTGCTGCTCGATCCCGACTGCGACTTTGTCACCCTGACCGGCACGGCCGGCACTGGCAAGACGCTGATGACCCTGGCCGCCGGCCTCTCGCAGGTGCTGGATGAGCGCCGCTACAGCGAGATCATCGTCACCCGCGTGACCGTGCCTGTGGGTGAGGACATCGGCTTCCTGCCCGGCACCGAAGAGGAAAAGATGAGCCCCTGGATGGGCGCCCTGGACGACAACCTGGAAGTGCTGGCCCGTGGCGACAGCGCCGCCGGCGAATGGGGCCGCGCCGCCACCAACGACCTGGTGCGCAGCAAGATCAAGATCAAGAGCTTGAACTTCATGCGCGGCCGCACCTTTTTGAACAAGTTCGTCATCATCGACGAGGCGCAGAACCTGACGCCCAAGCAGATGAAGACCTTGATCACCCGCGCCGGCCCCGGCACCAAGATCGTCTGCCTGGGCAATCTGGCGCAGATCGACACGCCCTACCTGACCGAAGGCAGCTCGGGCCTGACCTACGCCGTGGACCGTTTCAAGGGCTGGGCCCACAGCGGCCATGTCACGCTGGCCCGCGGCGAACGCTCGCGTCTGGCAGACTTTGCCTCCGAGGTGCTCTGAGCACCTTGCGCCGATCGCATCTTTGCCCCGGGGCGGCTTCAGCCGCCCTTTTTCTTTTCGCAGCCTGATCCCGACATGACGCTTTACGTCTCCGACCTCGACGGCACCTTGCTCGACCCGCAAGGCCGCCTGGCTGACAGCACCCGCGCCGGCCTGACCCGCCTGCTGGACCAAGGCCTGCTCTTCACCGTGGCCAGCGCCCGCCATGTCACCTCGATCCGCCACATCCTCGGCGATCTGCCCCTGCGCCTGCCTGTGATCGGCAGCAATGGCGCTTACCTCAGCGATATGGCCAGCGCCGAGCATGAAGTGGTCAACGCCATGGAGCCGGCCCTGGCTCAGGCCGTGTTCGCCCTGATCCGCCAGCATGGCCTGATGCCCTTCGTCTCCACCCACGGCCCGCTGGGCGACCAGCTGTTTTACCAATCGGTGCACAACGAGGCGCAGCAGGCCTTTGTCACCGAACGCCAGCGCAATGCGGACCCGCGCCTGCGCCACAGCCCGCGCCTGCAAGACGAGCTGCGCGACCCGGCCGTGACCTTTGTGGTGGTGGAACGCGAAGCGCCGCTGGCGGCACTGCAGGCGGACATCGACGCGCTCTGCGGCGATGCGGTGGAAACCCATCTCGCCGAGGACCTCTACAAGCCCGGCTGGCCCTGGCTGACCGTGCACGACCGGCGCGCCACCAAGGACCAGGGCATCCAGCTGCTGGCCCAGCGCTACGGCCTGCAGGAGCGCGAAGTCGTGGTCTTTGGCGACCATGTCAACGACGTCAAGATGCTGCGTGCCGCCCACCGCGGCATCGCCGTGGCCAACGCCATCGAGGCGGTCAAGCAGGAAGCCCACCAGGTGATCGGCCCGCACCACGAGGATGCGGTACTGCGCTTCATCGAGAGCGACTGGCAGCGCTGAAGCGCGCCTCTGTGAGGGGCGTCAGGCCGGGCTGATCTGCAAGCGGCCACCCTGCCGGCTCAGGCTCAAGGCCAGCAGGCGCGTGACGGCATAGATGGCGTCGAGATTGGGCGTCACTGTCTCGGTGATGCGGGCCAGCTCGACGACGGCCCCCAGCAAGGCCTCCAGCTCCAGCGCCCGGCCGGCCTCCACATCCTGCAGCATCGAAGTCTTGTGGGCGCCCACGGCCTCGGCGCCGGCGATGCGCTTGTCCAGGGAGATCTTGAACTGCACGCCCAGCTTCTCGCCCACCTGCTGGGCCTCGCCCATCATGCGCGCGGCCAGCTCGCGGCTGAGCGGGAAGCGGCAGATGTCCTCCAGCGTGGCGTGGCTCAGGGCCGAGATCGGGTTGAAGCTCAGATTGCCCCAGAGCTTGACCCAGAGCTCGGAGCGGATGTCCTTGGCCACCGGCGCCTTGAAGCCGGCGCGCATCAGCGCTTGTGACAAGGCCTCGATGCGCTCGCTGCGCTGGCCGTCGAGTTCGCCCAGGCTGAAGCGATTGCCCTCGATCAGGCGCACCCGCCCGGGCGCCTCCAGCTGCGCCGCTGGGTAGACGATGCTGCCGATCACCTGGGCCGAGGGCAGCGTGGCGGCGATGGCGCCGCCCGGGTCCACTGACTCCAACACGCGGCCCTCATGCGGGCCGGCCAAGCCCTGGAAGTACCACCAGGGCAGGCCGTTGATCATGCTGACGATCAAGGTCTGCGGGCCGATCAGGGCCGGCAGCTCGGGCAGCAGATCGACCAGCTGATGCGCCTTGACGGTCAGCAGCACGACATCCTGCACACCGGCTTCAGCCATGCGCTGAACCGCATGCAAGTTAGCGCCAGCCGGCTGCGTCAGCTTGCGACCGTCTTCCTCGATCAGGGTGAAGCCCTGGGCCTGGATGGCGGCCAGGTTCTTGTTGCGGGCGATGAAGCAGACCTGCTCACCGGCCGCGGCCAGGCGCACCCCGAGCAGGCCGCCGATGGCGCCTGCGCCCACGATGGCGAACTTCATGCCCCTGCCCTCATTCCGCTCATACAGCCTTCACCTCTTGTTGTGCATCTGCCGCCGGACCGCGGGCCCAGCGTTTGGCCACATCGAACATCGGCCAGAGCAGCATCAGCAAAGCCAGGCCCGTGATGCCACCGACCAGGCCATTGGACCAAAAAATGCTGAGCTCGCCCTGCGAGAGCAGCATGGACTGGCGGAAGTTGGCTTCGGCCTTGTCGCCCAGCACCAGGGCCAGCACCAGCGGCGCCATCGGGTACTTGAGCTTCTTGAACAGATAGCCCAACACGCCGAAGCCCAGCATCAGATAGACATCGAACATGGAGCCATGCACGGTGTAGGCGCCGATGGCGCAGGTGACGATGATGATGGGCGCGATGATGGCAAAGGGCACGCGCAAGATGGCGGCCCAGAAAGGAACGGTCGTCAACACCACGATCAGGCCGACGATATTGGCAAGGTACATGCTGGCAATCAGGCCCCAGACGAAATCCTTGTGCTCGGCAAACAGCATGGGCCCGGGCTGCAAGCCCCAGATCACCAGGCCACCCAGCAGCACGGCAGCCGTGGGCGAGCCCGGAATGCCAAGCGTCAACATGGGCAACAGGGCCGAGGTGCCGGCCGCATGGGCGGCCGTCTCGGGCGCCACCACACCGGCCAACTCGCCCTTGCCAAAGGCCTCGGGGTTCTTGGCCATGCGCCGCGCGACGCCATAACTCATGAATGAAGCGGGCGTGGCGCCGCCGGGCGTGATGCCCATCCAGCAGCCGATGGCCATGGAGCGCAGAAAGGTCTTCCAGTGGCGCAGCAGCTGCATCCAGGTTTGCCAGACCACACGCGGGCTGATGCGGGCGCTCTGACCCTTGAAGGCCAGGCCCTCTTCCATGGTCAGCAAGATTTCACCAATACCAAAGAGCCCGATCACCGCGATCAGGAAATCGAAGCCCTTGAGCATATCGGTGAAGCCATAGGTCATGCGCAGCTGGCCGGTCATGTCATCCATGCCCACGGCGGCCAAGGCAAAGCCCAGCAACATGGCGATCAGGGTCTTGACCGGCGCCTCCTGGCTCATGCCCACAAAGCTGCAGAAGGTCAGCAGCTGCACCGCAAACAACTCGGCCGGACCGAAGCGCAGGGCAAAGCGGGCCAGCAAGGGCGCGAGGAAGGTGATCAGCAGCGTGGCGAACATGGCGCCCACGAAGGACGAGGTGAATGCCGCCGTCAGCGCCTGCGCCGCCTGGCCGCGCTGGGCCATGGGGTAACCATCAAAGGTGGTGGCCACCGACCAGGGCTCACCAGGAATGTTGAACAAGATGGACGTGATGGCCCCACCGAACAAAGCCCCCCAATAAATGCAGGACAGCATGATGATGCCGGTGGTGGGGTCCATGGTGAAGGTCAGCGGCAGCAGGATGGCCACGCCATTGGCGCCGCCCAGACCCGGCAGCACGCCGATCAAAACCCCCAGCAGAATGCCCACCAACATATAGCCCAGATTGGGCACGGTGGCAGCGACCGAAAAGCCGTGCAGCAGATTGGAAAAATCATCCATCTCAGAAGCCCAGCCAGTGTTCGATCGGCCCCTTGGGCAGGGGCTGGGTGAAGGCACGCTCGAACAGCAGGAACAAGCTGACACTCACCGCCACCGGCAGACCGACGAGCCAAGGCCAGCGGTAGCCGCCGTTGCGCCACATGAACCAGGCGATCAGCAGGCTGGCCGACAGATACATGCCCAGCCAAGGGATGGCGGCGACAAACACCGCGGTGGGCAGCAGCACGGCCGCCACATCGCGCAGCTGTCCGCGCTCGGCAAACACCCGGCTGCGCAAGCGGGGCCAGCGCAAGAGCTGCTGGATCAGCAGCCAGGCTGAACAGCCCGCCAGGGCGAGGCCGATGCGAAAGGGAAAGTAACCGGAACGCGGCCCGTCATCGGCCCAACCGATGCCCAGCCTCAGGCTGTCCTTGATCACCAGGCCTGCCACGATGAGCAAAAACAGAGCCACGCCCAGCTCCACCCAACGCAGCTGCCAGGCACCCGACGGCGCCTCGCTCTGCAAGTCTTGTTCTTCCTGCATCACCTCGCCTCCCAGTCGAGATGGACTCCCGGCTCACTGCGCCATGAAGCCCGCTTCCTTCATCAGCACCCGGTGCAGCTGCTCGTTCTTGCCCAGCCAATCGACGAACTCCGGGCCCTGCAAAGCGCTCTGCTTGAAGGCGCCCTTGGCCATGAAGTCCTTCCACTCGGGCAGGGCACGCACCTTGGCCAGCAGTTGCTGGTAGTAGGCGGTCTGCTCAGCGCTGACGCCCGGTGGCATGAAGATGCCGCGCAACATCAGATAGCTGACCGGAATACCCTGAGAGGTGCAGGTCGGCAGATCGGCCCAGCTTTGCGTCGCGGTGACCTTGTCCGGGTAGGGCATGCGCTGCTCGTCGAACACGCACAGCGGCCGCAGCTTGCCCGCGCGCCAGTGCGACTCGGCCTCGATGGGGTTGTTGACTGTCGAGTCGACATGCTTGCCCACCAGCTGCACCGCCACATCGCCACCGCCCTTGTAGGGGATGTAGATCATCTTCTTGCTGGTGGACTTCTCCAGCATCACGGTGATGATCTGGTCCTCCTGCTTGGAGCCCGTGCCGCCCATCTTGAAGCTGTTGACGTTCTGAGTCTTGACCGCATTGAAGTAGTCCTTGGCAGTCTTGTAAGGCGCTTCTTCATTGACCCAGAGCACGAACTGGTCCAAGGCCATCATGCTGACCGGGGTCAGGTCACGCCAATTGAAAGGCACACCCGTGGCCATGGGCGTGGTGAACAAATTGGACAAAGTAATGACCAGCTTGTGCGGATTGGCCTTGTCGCCCTTGACGTCAAGAAAGCCTTCGGCGCCAGCGCCGCCGGCCCTGTTGACCACCACCACCGGCTGCGGACTCAGCTGATGCTTGCCAACCATGCCCTGGATGAAGCGGGCCATTTGGTCGGCGCCGCCGCCGGTGCCGGCCGGCACGATGAATTCGATCGGCTTGGTCGGAACCCAGCCCGCCGCCTGCGCCTGCCAGGCCGCCAGGCCCAACAAAGCGGCAAGCCAGAAGGGTTTGTTGTTCTTGTTCACACGCACTCCCATGACCTGCTCTCCCTCTTTCGCTGATTGCAATGAATATGTGCCGAGCTGCAAGCTCAACCCAGACCGAGCTTCTGCGCCAGCCCGATGCGCTGCAGCTTGCCCGTCGCCCCCTTGGGAATCTCATCCATGAACAGGATCTTGCGTGGCACCTTGAAGTCAGCCAGGCGCTTACTCACAAAATCCTGCAGCTCGCGCTCGCTGGCCGCAGCGCCTTCGCGCAAGACCACGACAGCGGCGACGTCCTCGCCCAGCTTGGCATGCGGCATGCCAAAGCACACCACCTGAGCCACGGCGGCATGGTCCATCAAGGCCTCGTCCACTTCGCGCGGGCTGATCTTCTCGCCGCCCCGGTTGATGATCTCCTTGAGCCGGCCGGTGATAGAGACATAACCCTCGGCATCCATGACACCTTGGTCACCGGTGCGGAACCAGCCGTGACTGAACGCCTCGGCATTGGCGCCGGGATTGCTCTGATAGCCTGCCGTCACATTGGCGCCGCGAATGACGATCTCGCCGGTTTCACCGTTCGGCAGAAGCTGGCCGCCCGCATTCATGATGGCCACCTCGGGGCCGGCGGCCACGCCCACCGTACCCGGTTTGCGGGTGGCCGGGGGCAAGGGGTTGCAGCACATCTGATGGGTCGCCTCGGTCATGCCATAGGCCTCGATCAAGGGCGCGCCGAAGACCTTCTCCAGTTCGGCGATCACCTGCGGCGGCATCGATGAGGACGAGGAGCGCATGAAACGCAGCGGGTGGCGGGCGATCACCTCGCCGTTCTTTCCGGCCCGGCTCAGGATCGCCTGATGCATGGTCGGCACGGCCGTGTACCAGCTCGGCGCCGCCTCATCCATCCAGGCAAAGAATTTCAGCGCATTGAAGCCCGGCGTGCAAAAGACCTGGGAGCCGGCCGACAGCGGCGCCAGCACCCCGGCGATCAGACCGTGGATGTGGAACAGCGGCATGATGTTCAGCCCGCAGTCGCTGGGCTGGAACTGCAGGCTCTGGCGGATATTGCGAGCCGAGGCGCAGAGATTGCGCTGCGACAGGGGCACGATCTTGGGCCGCGAGGTCGTGCCCGAGGTGTGCAGCACCATGGAGATGTCGTCGGCCTGGGCATAGCCGCCCTGGAGCGCGGATGCCTCAGCTGCGGGCGCGGCAGAAGAGCCAGCCTCCTGCAGGCTGAACTGCCCCGCCGGCGCACCCGCCTCCACCACCAACTCCAAAATGCGAACGCCGAGCTTGAGCGCAACCGCTACAGCAGGCGACTCACTGCCGCGCTCGACGATCAAGGCCCGCGCTTGCAGGTCGCCGAGATAGAACTCGAATTCGTCGGCACGATAGGCCGGATTCAGCGGCGCACTGGCCACTCCGCAGGCGCAGGCCAGGAAACAGGCGGCCATCTCCGGGCCATTGTTCAGCACCAGAGCGACCCGGTCATTGCGCCCCAAACCGAGGCCATTGAGGCGAGCGACCGTGTCGGCCACGAGCTGAGTCAGCTGACCATGGCTCAGGGCCGGCCGGCTCGGCGCGCGCAAGGCGGCGGCCTCGGGCGAACTCTGACGCAGCATTTCAAACAGGGAATCTTGGCTCATCGTTGCATCTCATTCAGATCCATGACCAGACAGCTTCACGCCGCAGTGTCGCAGCGCAAGATGTCATTTCACATCCAGCCAAACACCGAGTTTCAGCAGTGCCGCCTGGTCGTAGGCTTCGAAGCCCTTCCACTTGGTGGGCTCCAGTTTCTTGCGGCCCTCCTCGCTGCTGTCCAGGGCCAGGAAGTAGCCGCGCACCTTCTCAAGCTGCTCCGCGCTGAGCTGGGGGCTGGCAATGATGTGCTTGATGGGCACGGGCTTGGAGGCCATCAGCACCTTGCCGCCCTTGCCCTGCCATTCCTTGACCAGAGCATTGGACGCCGTGGCACCGGCATGGGTCAGGCGGTTCTCGACAAAGAAGGGCACGGCATCCTGGTAGCGCGTGTAAGTAACCTCCAACTGCTTGGGTGTCATACCGTTGTCACGCAAGGTGGCCCGCACCATCATGGAGGTGATGGAATCCTCGTCGGGAGCACCAAGGCGCAAGCCCTTGAGCTCGGCCAGCGACTTCAGCGCGCTGTCCGCGCGCACCAGAAAGCTGGCTTTGTAGCCGGTGAAGCCCTTGGTGACAGCCACAAGGCTGTAGCCCTGGTCGCGGATGGCGGCAATCGAGATGTGAGCTGGATGGACCAGCGCCAGCTCCCAGCGTTTTTCAGCCAGGCCTTGGCGCAGCGAGGGGTAGTCGCCGACCGGCTCGATGGTGACGGGTTGACGCAAGAGTTTGCTGAGGTCGGCTGCGATGCCCTCATAGCGAGCGCGAATCTCGCTCAATGGCACCCGGTAAGTGACGCCTTCATTGACAGCAAAGCTGAGAGCCTGGGCTGCCAAAGCGGGCAGCAGCAAGAGGCCGGACACAAAGAGGGCACGCGCCGTGTGGTGACTCAAGACTCGAACTCCGGTTGTCACAAGTTTTTGAAATGCGCCGCAAAACCTGTCATCTGAGCGGTGCGATAGCCTCGGAAAGAAGGCCCGATGGGCGGCATTGTGCGGGCTTCATGTATCCGTCGACGTAACAATTACCCTGAGCTGCAAGCAAATGAAAAAGCCCGTGACTCCATGAAAGAGTGACGGGCTGGCGATGTGCATCAGTGCCGCGATAGCGGCGATGATCAATGGCTCAGGTAGTCGGCGAAAGCCTTGGCATTGCTGTCGCGCTGCAGAAAGTCGCGCACCAGTTCGGGCGCAGGCTTCTGCCCACCCTGCCCCAGCACGCTGTTGCGGTAGCGCAGGCCGGTCTCGGGGCTCAGCTTGTCGGCCGCGAAGGCGGTGCGCAAATCCATGGCCACCACCAGGCTCCACAGATAGCCGTAATAGCCCGCCCCATAACCGCCAGCCACATGGGCAAAGCCGGCCGGGAACTTGCTGCCTTCCACATAGCCCTGAGGTGTCGCGCCCTGCATCTTGGCCCACAGGGCCAGAGGCTGCTGGTGCTCGGGGCCGTGCAGGGCCAGGTCATAGCTGGCGAACAGGTGCTGGCGGCCGTACTGCGAGCCCTTGCCGAACTCCTTGGCGGCCACGGCTTTGTCCACCAGCGCATCGGGCACAGGCTTGCAGCTCGGGCAGACTTCGGCCATCAGCTTGAGCACCTTTTTGTCGTAGACCCAGTCTTCCAGCATCTGCGACGGGGCTTCGACAAAGTCCATCATCACGCTGGTGCCACCTTGCAGGGCGTAGTGGGTGTTGGACAGGTTGTTGTGCACGGCGTGGCCGAGCTCATGCAGCAGCGTTTCCATTTCACCTAGGGTCAGGCCTTTGCGGTTGAAGTTGACCACCAAGGCGGCCGTGGGCGTGCGGCCGATGCGGGTGGCGCTGGAGCGCAGCGACCAGACGGCCGCGTGGTTGTACTTGGCCTCGCGCGGAAACAGGTCGACATAGAGCGTCGCAAGGGCCTTGCCGCTGGCAGCGTCGCTGACGGCATAGGCTTGAGCCTCCGGATGCCAGAGTTCGGCCGGGACGCGGGTGTACTTCACGCCCATCAGGCGCTCGATCACGCGCATGGCGAACTGCAGGCTTTCCTGGGCCGGGAAGTACTCGCGAAAGGCCTCCTGGTCGACCGAGAACTGGCTCTGGCGCAAGCGCTCGCTGTAGAAGGCACTGTCCCAGGCCTGCAGCTGGGTGGCTTCCAGCGGCGTGCCCAGATGCCCGGCCTTGGCGGCGCGCAGCTGGGCCATATCGGCCACTTCTCGCTCGCTAACCTGGCGCTTCACCTCATTGAGGAACTTCCAGGCCGTGGCCGAATCCTTGGCCATGCGGCGGCGGAGATTGAAATCCACGAAATTGTTGTAGCCGAAGAGCTTGGCGAAGTCCTGGCGCGCTTGCGTGATCTCGTCCAGCAGCTTCAGATTGGCATCCCCACCTTCGCTGTTCTTGGCTCGCCACATGCGCTCGCGCGCGGCCGGGTCCTCGGCCATCTGGATCACCGGGCCCGAGCTCGGGTAATCGACGCCCAACACGATGCGCCCTTGCTCGTCGCGCGGCGCCTTGGCCCAGACGCCATCGGGCACGCCCTTCATCTCGACTTCGCTGAAGCTCACCTTGACGCCCGCGTCACGCAGGTTCTGGCTGAACTTCTGATCCAACTCGGCCAGGCGCATCAGCAAGGTCCTGGCCTGCTTGCGCTTGGCGGGCGGCAGGGCCACACCGGCATCTTCAAAACTGCCCAGACTGACACGCTGCAGTTCCCGGTCCAGCGCCGTGGGTGTGGGCGCGCGCTTCAGTGCACGGTAGATCTTCTCGTTCTGGCCGAAAGCGGTGTTGTACTCGGACCAAGCCATGGCGCAAGCCTGAGCCGCTTCGCGCACCGCCTTGTCCGGGTGCACATTGAGCACGAACTCGATCGGGTACTGCACATCCTCCTGCAGCGCGTAGTAGTCGTCGAACGCAGCCAGCCAGCCTGTATCGACCTTGCGGCGTTCCAGGGTTGCCAGTCGCTTCTTGGCGGCGGCCAGGCCGCTGGCACAGGCTGTCTTGACTTGAGCAGCCGATTGGAATTGCGGAAAAGCCGGGCCCGGCAGGCTGGCGGCGTGGACGCCGCTCCAGGGTGAGGCGGTCAGCAGCAGCGCAACAGCGCCGGCGAACCAGGGGGCTTGCTTCATAAAGGGAGCTCCGAACGAGTGCTGGTGGCCGCCGCAGCCCGGATCAGACCCGGCGGGAACGCGCGGATTGTGCCCCTTGAAAAACGACCATGCCTGCGGGTTTGCGACAGGCCGCAGCGCCTCAGGCGGCGCATGCAGCGCTGCACACGGGCGCAGGCCGTGAAACCTTGCCGCAAAGCAAGAGCGGGCGCCGCAGGCTGTGCGAGCATCTGTGTTCCAATTAAGGGTTAGCCCTAGGCTCTCGAGCCGCCATAGGACTGCTTTTCCGCCATCACCGCTATCTGCGCCGGGATTTCCCTCGGTCGCCCGCCACTTTGCTTGACACCCGCAACAGCCCCCCCATAAGCTGCGCGCCGAACACCATGCTCGACGCCCGCCGCCCCATCACTGCCGCTACTCTCGCTTCGCTCGGACGCGCCGTCTGTGCGCTGAGCGTTTGTGCCCTGGCAGTCTGTGCGGCTATGGGCCTGGCTGTGGAAGCGCAGGCTCAGACCCAGCCGCCACCCGGCATGGTCACCGGCGCCTGGGGTCAGAGTCATTTGTTGACGGCACCGGGCGCGCCAGCAGGTGGCGGCCCTGTGGCAGCCACCGCTGCCCTGGCCGCGGCCTCCGCAAGCACCCTGCCCGCGGCGACGTCCAATGATCCCGTCAGCCGCTTCCTGCAAGAGCGCGGCTTGCTGGCCCAAGCAGAATCGAACAGCTTGTTGAATCAGGTGCGAGACACGGCCTCGGGCCTGGTGCTTTCGGCCATGAACTTCCTGGGTGTGCGCTACACGCGCGGCGGCAAATCGGTCGAAAGCGGCTTCGATTGCAGCGGCTTCACCCGCCACATCTTCGAACTCAGCGTGGGCATGGTGCTACCGCACCGCGCCGACGAACAGGCGCGGCTGTCCAGCCTGCTGCCCATCAACAAGACCGAGCTCAAGCCCGGCGATCTGGTGTTCTTCAACACCATGAAACGCACTTTCTCCCACGTCGGCATCTATGTGGGCGAAGGCAAGTTCATCCATTCACCGCGCGTCGGTGGCGCCGTGCGTGTGGAAGACATGCGTGAAGCCTACTGGGCCAAGCGCTTCACCGGCGCTCGCCGCGCTGACTTGAACGCAGCCGCGACCAAGGAAAAGTGACGGGGCAGCCCTCGCTGCTCACCCGTTCACCAAATCAGCTGTCCCTCAGGGCCGCAAAAAGTCCTTGGCCACCCAGGCCAGCGCCGAGCTTTCCGTCAAGCGAAAGCCGGCATCGACCTTGAGCTGGGCCAAGGTGTCGCCATCGGCATTGCGCGCGGTCAGCGTGGCATAAGGGTTGTCTTCATCGGGCACGATGTCCAACAGCACCTGGATGCGCCCCTGCTCGGTATCCACCTTCAAGCTCTTGTGCAGCTGGGCATGGAGCTGTTGCTCATGGCGACGCAGCACTTCGGAGGCCGTCTTCACCAAGGTGTGAAAGGCTGGCGCCGACAATGGCTTGGGGTTCTTCTTGTCCCGGCCCATGGTCCAGGGACCGACCAGGGCCGGCTCGGCCTCACCGGCCAAGGTCATAGCCACAGCCCAGCCTTCGTCGTCTTCGTTCTTGACCACCTGGGCGGTCCAGCGCTCATCGCGCCACAGCAGATCACTCTGCACCCAGGTGTCTTCTTCGTTCAGCACCGCGCTCTGAGCGGCTTGCAAATGCGTGTTCATGGCCGGCACGGTATCACGGCGCCGGCCCGGGCTTGTCAGCAGAGGACGCTCAAGCCGCCTTCTTGGCCACCAGGGTCAGGATGTCATAACTGGCCACCAGCTCTCCACGCTGGTTCATCACCTGCACATCCCAGGCGACCACGCCCTGCGGCGGCTGGTCCGGGCGATTGCCGCGGTCGATGCGGCGTTTGCAAGTGAGGCGCGCTTGGATGGTGTCGCCAATCGCCACCGGGTTGACGAAGCGCAGCGTGTCCAGGCCATAGTTGGCCAGCACCGGGCCTGGAGCCGGCGACACAAAGAGACCGGCCGCCGCCGAGAGCACGAAGTAGCCATGTGCGATGCGCTGGCCGAACTGCGTGTCCTTGGCCGCGACCTCGTCGAAGTGCATGTAGAAGTAATCGCCCGACACGCCACCGAAATTGACGATATCGGCCTCGCTGACGGTGCGGCGGTGGGTCAGCAGGGAATCACCGACCTGGATCTCTTCGAAATACTTGCGGAAGGGGTGGACGGCATCCTCCTGCACCCGACCACCGCGCTGGTACTCGCCGGTGATGGCGCTCAGCATGGTCGGGCTGCCCTGCACCGCGCAGCGCTGCAGATAGTGCTTGACCGAGCGGATGCCGCCCAGCTCTTCGCCACCGCCGGCGCGGCCCGGGCCGCCATGCTTGAGCTGTGGCAGGGGCGAGCCGTGGCCCGTGGATTCCTTGGCGGCATCTCGGTCCAGCACCAGCAGACGGCCGTGGAAGGCCGCGGCATGATAGACCGCTTGCGCGGCAATCGCCGGCGTCTTGGTGACCACCGAGCCGACCAGGCTGCCGCGGCCCTTGGCGGCCAGGCTCAGGGCCTCGTCCAGTTCCTGATAAGGCATCAAGGTGGACACCGGGCCGAAAGCTTCCAAGTTGTGCACCTGCTCGTTGGCAAAGGCATCGCGGCAGAGCAGCAAGGTGGGCGCGAAGAAGGCGCCCTCGCCGACGCCCTCGCCCACCGGCGCAAAGCCGTCTTTGGCGCCGAACACCACTTCATTGCCGGCGCTCAACAAGGCCACGCGCTCGGCCACATCGGCCTGCTGAGCCTTGGAGGCCAGGGCGCCCATGCGCACGCCGTCCACGGCCGGGTCACCGACCTTGATCTTGGCCAGGCGCGCACGCAGGGCCTCGGCCACCGCATCGATGTGGCGGGCGGGCACGATGGCGCGGCGAATGGCCGTGCATTTCTGGCCGGTCTTGGCCGTCATCTCGCGCGCCACTTCCTTGACGAAGAGTTCGAACTCGGGGTCGCCCACCTCCACATCGGGCGCCAGGATGGCGCAGTTCAGGCTGTCCGCTTCACCGTTGAAGGGGATCGAGCGCGCAATCAGGTTCTTGTTGACGCGCAGCATGGCGGCGGTGTCGGCCGAGCCGGTGAAGGTGACCACATCAGTCTCTTCCAGGCGGTCCAGCAAATCGCCCGAGCCACCCACGATCAGCTGCAAGCTGCCTGCGGGCAACAAGCCACTTTCATGGATCAAACGCACACAGGCCTCGGCCACGAAAGAGGTGGCGGTGGCCGGCTTGACGATGCAAGGCATGCCCGCCAGGAAGCTAGGCGCGAACTTCTCCAACATGCCCCACATGGGGAAGTTGAAAGCATTGATGTGCACCGCCACGCCACGTTTGGGCACCAGGATGTGGGAGCCCATGAACTGCCCTTCCTTGCTCAGCGGGATGGCCGGGCCCTCATGGAAGACATTGCTGGACGGCAGCTCGCGCCGGCCGATGCTGGCGTAGGCGAACAAGGTGCCGATGCCGCCCTCGATATCGATCCAGTTGTCGCTGCGCGTGCCGCCGGTGTGGGCGGAAATGGCGTACAGCCCCTCCTTGCGCTCCATCAGGTAATTGGCCAGGGCCTTGAGGCGGGCGGCGCGCTGCTGGAAGTCCAGGGCCAGCAGGGCGGGCAAGGCCTGACCCCGCGCATAGCTCAGGCTCTCGGCAAAGTCGATTTCATCCGCATGGGTCAGCGCCACCGGCCGGCCGTTGACCGCGCTGTGCAGGGCACGGGCCGCCTGGCTGCCGATCCAGCGGTTGGCAATCAGGCTTTGAAGAATGGGAGGGGTGGCGCTCATGGCGTTTGTGTTTCTTTGGATGGATTTCAAAAGGGGCCCGATCGGGCCCCTGACTCAAAAAATGCTGTATCTGGCGGAAAGCTTGAAGGGGTTTTTCGTCGCGAGCGGCTGTCAGGCAAGGCGACCGACGCGAAAGGACCGGAACGTACACCCTGTACGTGAGGATCCTGCAGCGCCGGTCAACGCAGCATGGCAGCCGCGCAGTAGAAAAACCTCAAGCTCAGGGCTGGTAGAGCCAAGCGCCCTTTTCGATCTTCACCATCACCCGCGCCCGCTGATCCAGACCCAGATGATCGGTCGGCGACATATTGAACACGCCGTGTGCGCCGGGCAGCTCCTTGACGCCCTCCAGCGCATCGCGCAGAGCGGCGCGGAAAGCCGGCGTGCCCGGCTGCGCCTTTTTCAGCGCCACCGGCAAGGCCGCCTGCAGCAGCAGACCGGCGTCCCAGGCATGGCCGCCGAAGGTCGAGACCGTGCCCTTGCCAAAGGCTGCTTCGTACTTGGCGACGTAGTCGAGTGCGCTCTTCTTGACCGGATGATCGGCCGGCAGCTGGTTGGCCACCAGCACGCCGCCGCTGGGCAGGAAGGTGCCTTCCACATCCTTGCCGCCGACGCGCAAAAAGTCGTTGTTGGCCACGCCGTGAGTTTGGTAGTACTTGCCGGCATAGCCGCGCTCACGCAGCGACTTTTGCGGCAGCACGGCCGGCGTGCCGGAGCCCGCGATCAGCACCGCATCGGGCTTGGCCGCCACCAGCTTGAGCACCTGGCCGGTGACCGAGGTATCCGTGCGGTTGTAGCGTTCGGACGCGACCAACTTCAGGCCCTTGAGCTCGGCAATCTTGCTGAACTCCTGGAACCAGCCCTCGCCATAAGCATCGGCAAAGCCGATAAAGCCCACCGTCTTCACGCCTGCCGAAGCCATGTGCTGGGCGATGGCCAGGGCCATCATGATGTCGTTCTGCGGGGTCTTGAAGACCCAGCGCTTCTTGGCGTCCACCGGGTCGACGATGCGGTTGGAGGCCGCCATGGAAATCATGGGCGTGGCGCCTTCGACCACGGCGTCGATCATGGCCAGGGAATTGGGGCTGGTGGTCGAGCCGATCACGACATCGACTTTGTGCTCGGTGATCAGCTTGCGCGTATTGGCCACGGCCGAGGTGGTGTCGGAGGCATCGTCGAGCACGATGTAATTGACCTTCTGACCGGCGATGCTGGTGGGCATCAGGCTCAAGGTGTTCTTCTCCGGGATGCCCAGGGAAGCGGCCGGCCCGGTGGCCGAGACGGTGACGCCGACATTGATGTCGGCCAGGGCCTGGGCGCACAGCAAGAGTCCAGCGGCCAGGCTCAGCCAGGTCTTGCGGTGTGACGACGATGGGTGCTTCAGCGAAGTGGCATTCATGCTCGTTCTGTCTCCTGTGTGTTGTCCGTGAAAAAAGGCGTGCCTAGGCAAGCCAGCCATGGTCCGCCGCCAAGCCTTCATCAAGCTTGCAAGGCCTGCGCCCCAGGCTCGGCTTGCACCGCGCCCAGTCCGCCAAAGAACAGATCGGCCACCATGGGGGCGACCGCTTCATAGGTCAGCTCACCATCGGGCTTGAGCCAGGTGAAGGTCCAGTTGATCATGCCAAAGAGCAGCATGGTCAGCGGCTTGTGCAGTTTGACCGCCTGCAGCTCGGGCCGCACGGCCGCCACGCTGTCGGCAAAGGCCGCGACCACACGGCGCTCAATCGCCGTCAGGCGCAAACGGTCGGCTTCGTCCAGGAACTTCACATCTTCCGTCAGCACCCGGTGCTCGTTCTGCGCCTCGCCATAGGCCTGCACGAAGCGGGCGATCAGTGCGCGCAGGCGAGCCTCGGGGGACAGCTCTTGCGCCAGAACCTCCTGCACCAAGGCCTCCAAGTCCTGCACATGGCTCTCGCAGATCTGCACCAAGAGCTCGTGCTTGTCGCGCACATAGTGGTACAGCGTGGGCTTGCTCACTGCGCAGGCCTCAGCCACGGCATTCATCGAGGTGCCCGGATAGCCTTGATGCGCGAACAGTCGCGCGGCCTCGCGCAAGATCTGCTCGCGCTGGTTCTCGAAACCGGGGGCGCGTCCGCGTGCCATCAGCGCGCATCCATCGTTGAACGGAAGCGCAACATCAATTCAACGTTCATCGAAAGAAATGACCACACGTGGCGTCAGCGCATGGGCCTGGCAGCTGAGGATGAAGCCAGCGGCGACCTCATGCTTGTCGAGCGCGAAGTTCTTGTCCATGCGCACCTCGCCTTCGAGCAGCTTGCAGCGGCAGGTCGAGCAGACCCCGCTCTTGCATGAGAAGGGCACATCCATGCCGGCACGCGCGGCGGCGTCCAGCAGGCTGGCATCGCTCTTTGCGAATTCGATCTCGCGACTGATGCCGTCGCGAATTACCGTCACGCGGGCACTGTCGGCGTCGCCGGCCAGGCTTTGGTGGGGCGCCGGCTGGCCCGCCTGCATCTCGGGCGTGCCGAAACGCTCGACATGGATGCGCGACTCGTCCACACCTGAAGCGCGCAGCGTGGCCTCCGCCGCCTCATTCATCTCGAACGGCCCGCAGACATAGGCCTGGTCAATGCTGGACGGCGGCAAGACCGTGGCCAGAAAGACCGCCAGCTTGCCCGCATCGATGCGCCCCGCTTGCAGCGGCGCATCGACCTGCTCGCGCGAGAACACCGGGTGCAAAGACAGCCGCGTCATGTAGCGGTTCTTCAGGTCCTCGATCTCCTCCTTGAACATGGTGGAGGCCTGGGCCCGGTTGCCGTAGATCAGCGTGAAACGGGCCTCGGGGTCGCGCGCCAGCACCGTCTTCATGATGGACAGGATGGGCGTGATGCCCGAACCGGCGGCGATGCCTACATGGTGCTCGCCGCGCCCGTCCAGAGCCTGGGCGCCGAAACGGCCCTGAGGCGGATAGCTCTCGATCACCGCGCCGGCCTTGAGCTCGCCGTGCACCCAGGTCGAGAAGGCACCGCCCTCCACCCGGCGCACGCCCACGCGCAGTTCGCCATCATCGGCGCCAGCGCAGATGGAATAGGAGCGGCGCAGGTCCTGGCCCTTCACCTCATGGCGGAGGGTCAGGTATTGCCCAGGCACAAACTGGAAATCGGCTTGCAGGCTGGCAGGCACCTCGAAGCTGAGGATCACGGCGTCGTCAGTGTCCGGGGTCACCGCACGAACTTTGAGGGGATGGAAATGCAGACTCATCGCAGGGATCCGTCTTTTGTATTCAGATGGGTTTGAAATGCTCAAACGGCTCGCGGCAGCTCAAGCATCGGTACAGGGCCTTGCAGGCGGTAGAGCCAAAAGCGGACAGCTTCTCGGTCTGCAGACTGCCGCAGCGCGGGCAGGCCAGCTGGCTCAGCGAGGCGCGGTGCACCAGGCGGATCGGCTGCTCGCCGCCCGCCGCCACCGGCCCGGGGGGCGCAATGCCATAGGCGCGCAGCTTCTCTCGGCCCTCGGCCGTGATCCAGTCGGTGGTCCAGGCCGGCGCGCGCTGCAGGGTCACATGCACCGCGCCGAAAGCGGACAAGGCCGCACGCACATCGTCCTGGATCAGCTCGGTCGCCGGGCAGCCGCTGTAAGTGGGCGTCAGCACCACCTCCAGGCCCTCCACCCCGTCCTCTCGCAGGCGCAGATCGCGCACGATGCCGAGCTCGCAGAGCGAGATCACCGGCACCTCGGGGTCGGGAATCTGGCGCAGCACCTCCCAGGCGGCTTCGAGCCGACCGCAGGCGCTGCTTGATGGCAGACTCATTACCACTTGCCCCCGGGGTAGGCGCGCTGCAGGTACTGCATCTCGGCCAGCAGATGGCCCATATGCTCGCTGTGCACGCCACGGCGGCCGGCGGACACGTAGGCGCTGGGCTTGGGATGGGCCAGGGTGGCGTCGGCCAGCACCTCGTCCATCTGCGCCTGCCAGTCGGCGCGCAGCTCCGACCAGGCCGGGCCCAGGCCTTGGGCCACGGCGGAGGCGTCCACCGCGTCGGCGTCAAAGAGCTCATTGAACAAGGGCCAGAGCTGGGCCAGGGCTTCGCGCATGCGGGCAGCGGATTCATCCGTGCCATCACCGAGTCGCACCACCCAATCGGCTGCATGCTGCTGGTGGTAACGCGATTCCTTGACGGCCTTGGCGGCGATCGCCGCCACCTCGGCATCGCTGCTGGAAGCCAAACGACCCCAGAGCAGCTGAAGCCAGGTGGCGACGGCGAAGTTGCGGACCTGGGTGAAGGCGAAGTCGCCGCGAGGCAGCTCCATCAGCACCGGGTTCAGGTACTGGCGCTCCTCGCGCAAAAAGGCGAGTTGGTCTTCGTCATGGCCCTGCCCGTCCAGATGCGCGGCATGCGTCAGCAGCGCGCGCGCCTGGCCGATCAGGTCCAGGGCCATATTGGCCAGGGCCAGGTCTTCCTCGAGGATGGGGCCATGGCCGCACCACTCGCCCAGACGCTGGCCCAGGATCAGACAGCTGTCGGCGATGCGCAGCAGGTACTGCACTTGCGGGCTGCTGCCCACTTGAATCGATGCTTGGCTCATACCTCAGGACTCCCGCCGGGCCGCCCCAAGGGAGGCCTGCGCCCCCTCGGGGGGCTGTGCCCGCGCCGAACGAGCGCCTGCGCGCTCGTTCGAGGCTGGCGAAGGCCAAAAGGCATGCAGGCCTTTTGGCAGTGAATGCAATGAACGTGGGGGCTTCATGTTTTACATGTGGTTGATGGCGTCGGGCAGCTGATAGAAGGTCGGGTGGCGGTACACCTTGTCTTCGGCCGGATCGAAATACATGCCCTTCTCGCCCGGGTCGGAGGCGACGATCTGGTTGGACAGCACCACCCAGATGCTGCAGCCTTCCTGGCGCCGGGTGTAGACCTCGCGGGCCATCTGCACCGCCATCTTGGCGTCAGGGGCGTGCAAGCTGCCGCAGTGCTTGTGGTCCAGGCCAGCCTTGCTGCGCACGAAGACCTCCCACAGAGGCCATTCTTTGTCAGTCGAACTCATGCTGCTTGCTCCTTGTTCATTTGTTTTCGGGCGTGGGCCAGTGCCGCCTCGCGCACCCAGGCGCCCTCGTCCCAGGCCTTGACGCGGGTGGCCAGGCGTTCGCGGTTGCAGGGGCCGTCGCCGCCGACCACGCGCCAAAACTCGGCCCAGTCGATGGCGCCGAAGTCATGCTCGCCGCGTTCTTCATTCCATTTGAGATCGGGGTCGGGCAGCGTGATGCCCAGAATCTGGGCCTGCGGCACGGTAGCATCGACAAACTTCTGACGCAGCTGGTCGTTGCTGATGCGCTTGATGCCCCAGCGCATGGATTGCTCGGAGTTGGGCGAATCCTTGTCGGCCGGGCCGAACATCATCAGAGACGGCCACCACCAGCGGTTGACCGCGTCCTGCACCATGGCTTTTTGCTCGGCCGTGCCTTCTCGCATCATCACCAGCAGGGACTCATACCCCTGGCGCTGGTGGAAGCTCTCCTCGCGGCAAACGCGGATCATGGCTCGGGCATAGGGCGCGAAAGAGCAACGGCACAAGGGCACCTGGTTCATGATGGCCGCTCCATCGACCAGCCAGCCGACCACGCCAATATCGGCCCAGGTCAGCGTCGGGTAGTTGAAGATGGAGCTGTACTTGGCCTTGCCACTGTGCAAGGCATCAAGCATCTGATCACGGCTGGTTCCCAGGGTCTCGGCGGCCGAGTAGAGATAGAGGCCATGGCCGCCCTCGTCCTGCACCTTGGCCAGCAGAATGGCCTTGCGCTTGAGCGTGGGCGCACGGCTGATCCAGTTGCCTTCGGGCAGCATGCCGACGATCTCGGAATGCGCATGCTGGCTGATCTGGCGCACCAAGGTCTTGCGGTAATGCTCGGGCATCCAGTCCTTGGCTTCGATGAAGTCGCCCGCGTCGATGCGGGCTTCGAAGGCGGCCTCGCGGGCCGCGTCCTCGGCGCTCTTGGCCTTGGCGGCCACATCCTGTGGGCCGACGCTCATGGCTTGGGTATACATCTGCTTTGCTCCTGAAAGAGGTCGCCGCGGGGCTCAGCGCGGGCGCTTGTCGATCACCCTGCGGGCCTTGCCCACCAAGGTGCGCTCAATGGAATCGGGGGCACCGACATGGACCTTGGTGGACACACCCACCAGGGTCTTGATGCGGTGCTGCAAGGACTTGGCCACCTGGGCGACCTGGCTGCCATCGGCGGCCGCGGCGGCCGGCTGCAGCTCGCAGCGCACCTCCACCTCGTCGAGCGTGCCCTCGCGCGAGACCACGATCTGGTACTGGCCCGAGAGCTGTGGCTCCTGCAGCACGAGCTCCTCGATCTGGGTCGGGAACATATTGACGCCGCGGATGATCAGCATGTCGTCGCTGCGGCCGACGATCTTGCCCATGCGCCGCATGCTGCGCGAGGTGGGCGGTAGCAGCCGGGTCAGATCGCGGGTGCGGTAACGGATGATGGGCAGGGCCTGCTTGCTCAGCGAGGTGAAGACCAGCTCGCCCTCAGCACCATCGGGCAGCACGGCACCGGTCTCGGGGTCGATGATCTCAGGGTAGAAATGGTCTTCCCAGATCACCGGGCCATCCTTGCTTTCGACGCACTCGCTGGCCACGCCCGGACCCATGACCTCAGACAGGCCGTAGATGTCCACCGCGTCGATGCCGGCCTTGCCCTCGATCTCGCGGCGCATGGCCTCGGTCCAGGGCTCAGCGCCGAAGATGCCGATGCGCAGCGACATCTCACGCGCATCGAGGCCCTGGCGTGCGAACTCCTCGATGATCACCTGCATATAGCTGGGCGTGACCATGATGATGTCGGGCCGGAAATCCTGGATCAGCTGCACCTGCTTCTCGGTCTGGCCGCCGGACATGGGGATGACTGTGCAGCCCAGTTTTTCGGCGCCGTAGTGCGCGCCCAGCCCGCCGGTGAAGAGACCATAACCATAAGCCACATGGACCAGATCGCCCGCTCGGCCACCGGCGGCGTAGATGGAGCGCGCCACCAGACCGGCCCAGGTGTCGATGTCTTGCTGGGTGTAGCCCACCACCGTCGGCTTGCCCGTGGTGCCCGAGGAGGCATGGACCCGCGCCACCTGCTGGCGCGGCACGGCGAACATGCCGAAGGGGTAGTTGTCGCGCAGGTCTTTCTTGGTGGTGAAGGGAAACTTGGCCAGGTCGGCCAGGCTCTTCAGGTCTGACGGATGCACGCCGGCCGCGTCAAACGCCGCCTTGTAATGCGGCACCTGGTCGTAGGCATGCTGAAGGCTCCAGCGCAGGCGCGTCAGCTGCAGGGCTTGCAGCTCGTCCTGGCTGGCATTTTCGATCGCGTCCAGACCCAGACGCGATGCGGGGCCACTCTTGCTCTCACTCATGCCTCGGCCTCCGACGAATCCAGATTCGGGGCCAGCGGCAGCAGCACCACCGGCTTGCCCTTGATGCGGTAGCTCTTGCCGCGGAACACGGCCACCAGCTGGTCAGCCTGGTTTTTGACCGTGATGTCGTAGACGCCGGTGCGGCCGGCCAGCGAAACCTCGCGCGCCACCGCGGTCAGCCGGTCACCCAGGCGAGCCGGGGCGACGATGTCGATGCTGAAACCCGAGGCCACGGTCAACTCGTTGTAAGAGTTGCAGGCGAAGGCGAAGGTCGAATCGGCCAGGGTGGTGATCAGGCCGCCGTGGCAGATCTCGAAGCCATTGAGCATGTCCTCGCGCACCGTCATGGCCAGGGTGGCACTGCCGGGGGCAATCGCCAGCACCGCCATGCCTAAGCTTTGGCTGGCCCGGTCCTGGGCCCACATGCCGTGCCGCACGGCCTCGGCAATCTCTTGTGCATCCATGCTCATGGGCGGGCTCCGTCTTGATGCTGGCGCATGGCTGTTCAGCGGTCGCTGAACTTGGGCGCGCGCTTTTGCAAAAAGGCCGCGGCGCCTTCCAGGTAGTCGGCCGAGAAGCCCAGCTGGCTTTGCGTCACCGCCTCCAAGCGCAGGGCGTCGTCAAAGTCCAGCAGGCCAGCTTCGTCAAACGCCATTCGGGTCTGAGCCATGGCGCGCACCGGCATCTGGCTGATCTTCTGCGCCAGGGCCTGGGCGCTGGCGGCCAGTTCTTCATCGGGCACGGCCTTGTAGATCAAGCCGATGGCCTGCGCCTCGGCGGCCGGCAGCTTCTCGCCCAACAAGGCGAGCTGCAAGGCCTTGGCGCGCCCCACCAGGCGCGGCAGCAACCAGCTGCCGCCGCAATCGGGCACGAGGCCGATCTTGGCAAAGGCCTGGATGAAGCTGGCGGAGTTGCCAGCCAGCACCAGATCGCAGCCCAGGGCGAGGTTGGCGCCTGCACCGGCCGCCACGCCGTTGACGGCGGCGATCACGGGCACCGGCATGCTGCGCACGCGCTGGGCCAGGGGAATGTAGAAACCATCGAGCAAGGCACCGATGTCCTTGGGCGACTCGCCGGGCTTGAGATCGGGGTTGACCATGGGGTCGCTGAGATCCTGGCCGGCACAGAAAGCACGACCGGCGCCCGTGATCACCACGCAGCGCACGCTGGCATCACCCGCGGCCGCATCCAGGGCCTCGCGCAGCTCGGCCAGCAGGCCGGACGTGAAGGCATTGAGCGCCGCCGGGCGGTTCAAAGTCAGTGTGCGGACGGCACCGTCCTGCTGGCTCAGGAGTTGCGGTTCTTGCATGCGGCAGGCCTCGGGGCGGTTCGTTCGACGAAGGAAGGCAGCGAATCGATCAGCTCAAACACTCTTGACCGACCGGTCGGTAGATCGTAAGGTTGGTCTTGATTTGGCGCAAGACGGCGCTACTCAGCGTAAACCCTTGGAATGCAGTGAACAAGTGAATGGGTGAACAGGTGAATCAGCCACACTCGTCAGCGCGCCCCACCCGTTCACCCGTTCACCCGTTCACCCGTTCACCCGTTCACGATTCACGATTCACGATTCACCCCCGCACCCATGCCCTCCTACTCCATCGACGGCGTCATCCCGGTCGTCCACCCCAGCGCCCATGTCCACCCCACGGCCGTGCTGATCGGCGATGTCCACATCGGCCCGGGCTGCTACATCGCCCCCCTGGCCAGCTTGCGCGGCGATTTCGGCCGCATCGAAATCCACGAAGGCGCCAATGTCCAGGACAGCTGTGTGGTGCATGGCTTCCCGGATTCGCTGACCGTGGTCGAACGCAATGGGCATATCGGCCACGGCGCCGTGCTCCATGGCTGCATCGTGCGCCATGACGCCCTGGTCGGCATGAATGCGGTGGTCATGGATGCGGCCGAGGTCGGCGCCTACAGCATCGTTGCGGCCTGCGCCTTTGTTCGCGCCGGGCTCAAGCTGCCCGAGCGCTCGCTGATCGCCGGCCTGCCGGCCAAGGTCATGCGCGAACTCAGCGAAGACGAAATCAGCTGGAAGCGCGCCGGCACCGAGACCTATCAAGACCTGACCCTGCGCTGCCTCGCCAGCTTGCAGGAAGTCGCCCCGCTGGCCCAAGAAGATGCCGGGCGACCCCGCCTGCAAGTCAGCACGCATCGACCCAAGAACGACGGCAAGACCGATACCCAGCGCTGAACCTGCCGCTGGTCGCTGAACCAAGAAACAAACAAGCTGGACGGCAGTTGCCGGGTAGACTCGAAATTGACACACATCAAGATAGATGGGGTCGGCGCCGATGTCTTCGAGTTCACGATGTTTCTCAGGGAGAGAACCAGCATGCAGTACCCGATGCGTTCGTCCCGCGGGCGCCCCGCAGCCCGCCCCATGTGCGCCGAAACAGGCGTCTCGCCACGGGTGCGCCAAACATGAAGGCCGGGCCGGCTGAGCACGCGGTACTCGACTGCCTGTTCGCCAGCGACCTGCCTGTCGGCTTGGCCGTGCTGGACCGGCAACTTCGCTACACCCGGGTGAACCGGGCCTTGGCCGAATTCAACGGTGTGCCGGTCGAGAAGCTCTTGGGGCGCAGCGTCGCCGAAATGCTGCCCCAAGCCTTCGACAAGCTCGAGCCCCTGCTGCGCGCGGTGCTGGACCATGGCCACGCGCTGGAGAAGTTCCGTGTCCGGGTCCTGGTGCCCAGCCATCCCGACACGCCGTCCGACTGGGAAGCCAGCTACCTGCCCATCCGCGATGCTGAGCAAGCCGTGGTGGGCATATTGGTTCAGGCCGTCAACATCACCAGCCATCGCAAGGCCGAGGCCATCCTGAGGGAGAGCGAGGAGCGCCTGCGCCGGGTGCTCAACGGCTTGTTCGCGTTCGTCGGGGTGCTGAGCACCGAGGGCATCCTGCTGGAAGCCAACCGGGCGCCGCTTGAAGCCGCCAGCATCAGCATCGACGAGGTCCGCGGCAAGCCCTTCTGGGACACGTTTTGGTGGTCGCATGACCCGAACCTGCAAGCATGGCTGCGCGGCGCCTTGACCGAGGCCGCCAAGGGCGATGTGGTGCGGCGCGACATCGTCGTGCGCATGCGCAACGACAGCCGCATGACCATCGACTTCATGCTGGCGCCGCTGCGCGACGATGGTGAGCAAGTCACCCATGTGATCGCCTCGGGCATCGACATTTCCGACCGTGTGCACAGCGAGCGCGCATTGCGGGCCAGCGAAGCCCGTTTCCGCAGCGCTTTCAACGCCGCCCCTGATGGCATGGCCCTGGTCAACGGCGAGGGCCGCATCCTGCTCGCCAACACCGCCATGGACCGGCTGTTTGCCTGCCCGCCCGGGACGCTGGAAAACAGCGACATCAACGAGCTGGTGCCCCTGGCCTCTCGACCCGGCCATCCAGCGCTGATCAGCCACTTCTTTGCCCACCTCCAGACCCGGCCCATGGCCAAACGCAGGCGGGTGCAGGCCTTGCGGCATGACGGCAGCAGCTTCAATGTCGAAGTGGGGTTGAACCCGATTCCAGACAGCGAGCCCGCTGAGGTGCTGGCCACCGTCATGGACATCGACGAACGCCTGGCGGCGCAGGCCCAGATTGAGCGCGCCCTGCAGGAGAAAACCGCCCTGCTCAGCGAAGTGCACCACCGGGTCAAGAACAACCTGCAAATCGTCTCCAGCCTTTTGCGCCTGCAGTCCCGCCATGTCGATGACTCGGTCAAGGCCGTGTTGCGCGACAGCAAGAGCCGGATCCGCGCCATGGCGCTGACCCACCAGCTGCTCTACGAACGCAGTGATTTTTCCGCTCTTGAACTGGGCCCCTATCTCAAGCGCCTGGCCGCTTTGCTACATGACAGCTACGCCAACCCTGGGCAAACACTGGAGCTGAACGTGCAGGCAGCCGACGAAGGCATGGCCATCGACTTGCAGGCGGCCATCCCCTGCGGCCTGATCGTCAACGAACTGGTGACCAATGCCTTCAAGCACGCCTTCCCCCATCGGGCCAGTGGGCGCATCATGATCAGCGCGCTTCGTGCCGAAGACCACAGCCTGCAGATCGAGGTCAGCGACGACGGCATCGGCCTGCCCACGAGTCCAGACTGGGAAAACAGCAAGACACTGGGTTTCCAGCTCGTCCCCATGCTGACTGAGCAACTCGACGGCACACTCCACCTGATGGCTGGACCGGGGACTCACGTGCGAGTCAACTTCATGAACCCGAGGGATGCAAAGGAAACCACGACATGACGGACGCCTTGGCTTTGCCCCTTGCGCCACGGCTGGCGCGCATTCAGATCGTCGAGGACGAGCGCATCGTTGCTCTGGACCTCAAGCAAGACCTCGAATCCCTGGGCTATGAAGTCAGCGGCATGGCCGCGTCGGAGAGCCGCGCTGTCGAGTTGGCCCGCGGTGACCGCCCCGATCTGGTGCTGATGGACATCAACCTGGGCCACGGCGGCGACGGCACGCGCGCCGCCCACACCGTCATCAGCCAGCTGAGGATCCCGGTCATCTACCTGACCGCCTATGCCGAACCGGCCACCCTGGAACGCGCCGGCCTGACGGCGCCATATGGCTATTTGCTCAAGCCCTTCGAGCTCCGCGAGCTGAACGCCACCATACGCATGGCCCTGGCGCGGCGCGCGGCCGAGCAGCAGGCGGAACGGGCCGAGCAGCGCTACCGCCTGGCGCTCGATGCCGCGCAGCTGGGTGTGGTGGAGTTCCGGCCGGATTCCGACGACATCGAGCTGCACGGCCATATCAAGCCCTTGTTCACCAGCGAGCCGCGCGGCTTTGCGATTTCACGCCAGGAATATCTGTCGTGCATCGATGAACGGGCGCGCCAGCAGATGTCGGGTTTGCTGGCCCCCGGCGGCTCCGTTCACTGTGTCACCCGCTGGCGCCCGGAGGAAGAGCCAGCCGTGTGGCTGGAGATCAAGGCCTGCCACTTCCCCGAGGAGGGCAAGATCATCGGCGTGTTCCGCGACATCAGCCTGCAGCGGGAAAGCGAAGCCCAGCTGCGCCGCGCCGCGGTGGTGTTCGAATCGGCCGCAGATGCCATCCTGATCCTCGACGAGCAGTTGCGCGTGCAAGCCGTCAACCCGTCTTTCAGCCAGATGACGGGCTGGCTTTTGCATGAGATCGTTGGGCGCGATGTGTGCAGCTTTCTCCACGCACAAAGAGTCGGCGATGCGGCCGGCTTCCAGGCCTTGGGCAAGCCGCCATCGCCGACCCGTGACAGCGGCACGATCTGGCATGGCGAGACCATCTGCCGGCACCGCGATGGCCGCGTCTTTCCCGCCTGGCAGCATCTCGCGCCGGTGCTGGACCCGCAGGGCCAACTCAGCCACCAGGTGCTGACCTTCACCGACATTTCGGCCCTTCGCCGCGCCGAGACCCAGATCCAGCACCTGGCCTATCACGATGCCTTGACGGGCCTGGGCAACCGCCATCATCTGGAGATTTGCCTGCGCCATTTCATCGGCGGCGATGAGCGCCAGGACAGCCCCGGCGAAGGCCGCGAAGGCGCCCGCTTCGCCCTGCTCTTTCTCGACCTCGACGGTTTCAAGACCATCAATGACACCTTGGGCCACAGCGTCGGTGACGAGCTCTTGATCCAGATCGCGCGTCGCCTCGAGCTCTGCCTGCGCCGTTCCGATGTCTCGGTACGCCTGGGCGGCGATGAGTTCATCATCCTGCTCAGCGAGATCAATCGCATAGACGACGCCACCGCTCTGGCCGAGAAGCTGCTGGGCGAAATTCGTTTGCCGGTGGCACTGGAAGGCCGCGAGCCCGTCTCCGTGTCGGCCAGCATTGGCATCGCTCAGTTTCCTGAGCACGCCAACACGGCCGACGCATTGATTCAAGCGGCTGACACGGCCATGTACGAAGCCAAGGCCGGCGGCCGTAACCGCTGCGAGGTTTTCAGCGCCACGCTCTCGGACAAGGCCGTCGCCCGCATGCAGATCGAGCAGGGCCTGCGCCGCGCGCGCCTGGGCCAAGAGCTGGTGCTTCATTGGCAACCCATTGTTGACATGGCACGCCACCGCGTCATCGGTGCCGAAGCTTTGATGCGCTGGAACCACCCGGAGCTGGGGCCCATCAGCCCCGAGCGCTTCATTCCGGTGGCGGAAGAAATCGGTCTGATTGAGGACTTCGGCCGCTGGGCGTTGGATCAGGCTTGCCGCCTGGGTGTGCGCTGGCTGGCCAGCGGCCGCCCGCTGGACCGGCTGGCTGTCAATATCTCGGCGCGCCAGCTGCAACGCCCCGGCTTTGTAGACGTGGTCGCGCAGGCCCTGGCTCGCCACGGCCTGCCAGCGGCCTGCCTGGAGCTGGAAATCACCGAATCGACCCTGCAGTCGATCGACCGTGGCCGACTGATCCTGGGCGAATTGCAGCGCCTCGGGGTCAAGCTGGCCATCGACGACTTCGGTACCGGCTTTTCATCGCTGTCCCTGCTCAAGTACTTCCCGCTCGACCGGCTCAAGATCGACAAGAGCTTTGTGCGCGACATCGAGCGTGCCGGCAACGACCTGGCCATCGTGCGTGCCATCGTCGCCCTGGCCGACACGCTGGGCCTGGCCATCACGGCGGAAGGCGTAGAAACCGAGCACCAGCGCCAGGCACTGCTGAACCTGGGCGTCAGCGATGCCCAGGGCTGGCTCTACAGCGCCGCCCTGCCCGAGGCGGGCCTGCTGGCCCTACGCAGCACGCTCAAGCCGACGAGCGGCGACTGCGATTGATCTGACTCAAGTCCGCGCGACCCCGACATCGCTAGAGTGACCGCACTCCACTGTCGGATTCGTCCGCTCACGCGCCATGTCCATTGAATTGTTCCGCCAGGGCTCGCACCAATGCCTGATGTTCTCCAAGCTCAGCCTGGAGGACGGCGAGGCCGTGCAATCCAACCAGTTCCTGCTGGTCCATGGCAACACCGGCGCCATCCTGGACCCGGGCGGCAATATCGCCTACAACGAGCTGTATCTCGGCCTGACGCAAACCATAGCGCCACACAAACTGGCCGCCATCCTGGCCTCCCACGCCGACCCCGACATCATTGCCTCCTTGGACCGCTGGATGACGGCCACCACGGCGCCGGTCTACATCTCGCGCATCTGGGAGCGCTTCGCACCGCACTTTTGCAAACCCGGCAAGACAGCGGGCCGCATCATCGGCCTGCCCGACGCCGGCCAGCGCCTGCGCCTGGGCCAGGGCAGCGACGACAGCTTCGAGCTCTGGGCCCTGCCCGCCCACTTCCTGCATGCCGAGGGGAACTTCCAGTTCTACGACCCGATCAGCCGCATCCTGTTCTCGGGCGACCTCGGCGCCTCGCTGGGCGCCAATCTGGACCCGGCCAAGCCCGTGACCGAGCTGGCCGGCCACATCCGCCATATGGAAGGCTTCCACCGCCGCTATATGGTCAGCAACAAGGTCATGCGCCTGTGGGCAGCCATGGTGCGTGAACTGCCGATCGACATGATCGTGCCTCAGCACGGCAGCCCCATGAGCGGCCCGGCCGTGCAGCAGTTCATTGCCTGGGCGGAGAACTTGGCCTGCGGCATCGACCTCATGGGCCCGGCCGACTACCGCATTCCCGACTGAGAGGCTGAGAGCTGGCGCCCTCAGGGCCATGCAGAATGCCGAGGCATGAATGCAGCCGACCAAGTGCGCGCCTGGATCCGTGAGGAGATCGCATCCATCCACGCTGACGACGCCGAAGAAGCAAGGCAACTGAAGGCCGCGCTGGCCTGGGTGGACAGCGGGGCCGAGCTGTGCCGGCGAGCCAAGCCGGACACACCGCCCGAACATCTGGTCTCCTACTTCGTGGTCACCGACGAGACGGCACAAGCCTTGCTGCTGGTGGACCACAAGAACGCCCAGCTGTGGCTGCCGCCCGGCGGCCATGTCGAGCCGGGCGAGCACCCGCGCGAAACTGTGCGCCGCGAGCTGCAGGAAGAACTGGGGCTGGCCCTGCCCCATGAACTCGGCTCGCCGCTGATGCTCAGCCGCAGCGAGACCGTGGGCCTGACCGCTGGCCACACCGATGTCTCACTCTGGTACTGGCTGCGCATCCCGCGCCAGCAAGCCTTGCGGCACGACCCCAAAGAATTCCACGGACTGAGCTGGTTCGGGATCGACGCCCTGCCGCTGGCGCGCAGCGACCCGCACCTGGGTCGTTTCGTGCGCAAGTTGCGGGCGACTCAGCCCGGCCCCATCAAAGGCCGGATTTGAGCAAAACCCGCTCCGCCAGCGTGGCCACCAAGGCTTCCGAGGGCGGGCAAAAGCCCGCCGCGCCGCAGGCCGCGGCTTCGGCCGCCACAGCCCAGCGCAAATGCTGCTGCGTCGGTGCCGCCCGATGGTGCAGGCAGCTGAAGATCAGTCCGGCAAGTCCGGATTCCCGCGCGCCGACCGGATCGACCGACTCGTGATCAGCAATTTGCGCATGCCATTCCTCGCGCCCGCGGAACAGCGTGGCATGGCCGGCCACGCCGTGCTGAAGCAGCAGCACGGCATCCGGGTTCCAGGCGCTGATCTGGGCCAGGCCCAGGCGGTAGTCCTGCGCGCGGAACAGGCCGCGCAGCTCGGCTTCGGAGACCTGGATCACATCGGCCAGGCGGCACATGCGCTCCAGGGTCTCGTCGTAGCGCGAGTCCATCTGCAGGCTGAACTCGGGCGCGTAGCTGAGCGTCTTGCCCTCGGCCTTCAAGCCTTCGGCCAGGGCCAGCAAGCGCATGGCCAAAGGTTGGCGAACCAGGCTCAGGCCGCCGAAATGCGCCCAGCGCAAGGCCTTGAGCCAGGCGCTGGGCAAGCCCTCGGGGCGGAAATGCAGGTCGGCACTGTCCTGGCCGACAAAAAACTGCGGCGCTTCATCACCGCGACTCAGGGCCATCAAGGGCGGCTTGGGCAGTTGCTGAATGAAGCGCAAATCCAGGTTGGCGTCGCTGCTGTCGATCCAGATTTCCTGGCCGAATTGGTCCTGACTGATGGCGCCGGCAAAGGCGCTGAGTTCGCCGAGGGTGGACAGGGCCACGGCCACCTGCCAGGGCGCGCCGCGGTTGCGGCTGCGCCAAAGGTCGGGGCCGCTGCGGCTGAGCTCGGTGTAGACGGCGCCGAAAGCGATGAAGTGAGGAAGGTCAGGATGGAGTACGCCGGTCATGCCTTGCATTCCAACTGCTGCGCTCCCCGAGGGCAAGCCCCCTCTTGGGGTGATATCAGGGAGCTTACGCCCAGTGGCCTCGACGTGGCCAGGCTGGCCCTCGCCCGGCCGGGCTTCTGTGCAGCGGGCACAATGGGCTCATGGTCAACAAGCCTGTGATTCCCATCGTCGATCTGCGCCAGAGCGAGAGTTCGACTCGGTCCGCCATCTCGGCCGCGCTTGCCGCCCCGACCTCGGGCGAAGTCGGCCCGCCGCACGATCTGCTGGGTCGCCCCCTGCGCGATCTGCGCATCTCGGTCACCGACCGCTGCAATTTCCGCTGCAGCTACTGCATGCCCAAGCAGGTCTTTGACAAGCATTACGAATTCCTGCCGCACAGCGAGCTGCTCAGCTTCGAGGAGATCACCCGCCTGGCGCGCAGCTTTGTGGCGCTCGGCGTCGAGAAAATCCGCCTGACCGGCGGCGAGCCGCTCTTGCGCAAGCATGTCGACCGCCTGATCGCCATGCTGGCCGAGCTGCGCACACCGGCCGGCCAGCCCCTTGATCTGACCTTGACCACCAACGGTTCCCTGCTGGAGCGCATGGCCGAGCGGCTCAAGCAAGCTGGCCTGCGGCGCGTGACCGTCAGCCTGGACGGTCTCGATGACGCCATCTTCCAGCGCATGAACGATGTCGGCTTCCCGGTCGCCTCGGTGCTGGCCGGGATCGCCGCCGCGCAAGCGGCCGGGCTAGGCCCCATCAAGGTCAATATGGTGGTCAAGAAGGGTGTCAACGACAGCCAGATCCTGCCCATGGCCCAGCATTTCCTGGGTTCCGGCGTACAGCTGCGTTTCATCGAGTACATGGACGTCGGCGCCAGCAATGGCTGGCGCATGGACGAGGTGCTGCCCTCGGCCCAGCTGCTGGAACGCCTGGGCGAGCAGTTCGATCTGCAGCCGCTGTCGGCCAGCGCGCCCGGCGAGACCGCGCAGCGCTGGCGCATCAGCCGCCAGGGCTTGAGCAGCGAGATCGGCCTGATCTCCAGCGTCAGCCGGGCCTTCTGTGGCGACTGCAACCGGGCCCGCCTGTCCACCGAAGGCAAGCTCTACACCTGCCTGTTCGCCCACCGCGGCCAGGACCTGCGCAGCCTGCTGCGCAGCCCGGCCACGGATGCGCAGATCGAGGCCACGGTGGCTGGCCTGTGGTCGCAGCGCAGCGACCGCTACTCGCAGCTGCGCAGCCAAGGCCTGGGCGAGCCGCCGGTTGGCGAGCGCCGCATCGAAATGCACTACATCGGCGGCTGAGCCATGGTGGGCAGCGGCCGTCCGGACGCCATCGAGAACATCACCGGCCTGCTGCTGGCCGGAGGTCTGGGTCGCCGCATGGGCGGCGTGGCCAAGGGCTTGCAAGTGTTCAAGGGCCGGCCGCTGCTGGCCTGCGTGCTGGAGCGGCTGCAGCCGCAGGTCGGAACCCTGCTCATCAACGCCAACCAAGAGCTGCCAGAGCACGGCCGCTTCGGCTGCCCCGTCGTCAGCGATGCCGACGCCGACTTCGCCGGCCCCTTGGCCGGCATGTTGGCCGGTCTGCGGGCCTGTGGCAGCGACTGGCTGCTCAGCGTGCCCTGCGACAGCCCCTTCCTGCCCCTGGACCTGGGCGAGCGCCTGGCCACAGCCCTGGTCAGCAGCGGCGCCGAGCTCGCCTTTCCCAGCTGCGCCGGGCAGGCGGAGCCGGTCTTCTGCCTGATGCACCGCCGCCTGGCCGACAGCGCCGCCGAGTTTCTGGCCGGAGGCGGCCGGCGCCTGCAACAGTGGCAAGCGGCACAGAACCATGTGGCGGTCGCCTTTGATCGACCTGGCGACCCACAGGCCTTTCTCAATATCAACAGCCTGCGCGAATTGCAGGAGTGGCAAGACCATGCTTGAGAGCCCCACACCCACGCCCCAGCGCAGCCGGCTCGACTGTCAGATCCGCTTGATGCGCGAAGCCGACCTGACGGCCTACAAGCAGCTGCGAGATGGCATGCTGGCCGGCCACCCCGAGGCCTTCACCTCGGATGCCCGCACCGAGCTGCTACGCGATGCCGAGAGCTACCGCGGCCGCCTCAGCGGCGGCGACGGCGGCGCCAACCTCTTCACCCTGACGGCCTGGCTGGACGGACAGCTGGTCGGCGCCATCAGCTGCGAGCATGAAGCGCGCGTCAAGGTGCGCCATGTCGCCCACATCGTCGGCATGATGGTCAGCGACGGCCTGCATGGCCGCGGCGTCGGCCGCCAGCTCCTGCAGCGCGCCCTCATGTTGCTGGAAGGTGAGCCTGTGCTGGAGCTGGTCACGCTCAGCGTCACCGCCAGCAACCTGGCCGCCGTGCGCCTTTATGAGAGTTGCGGCTTCATTCGCTACGGCCGCCTGATGGGAGCCATCAAATTGCCGGACGGCCGATTGGTGGACAAGGATTTGATGAGCCGAAGGCTGCGCTGAGATCAGCCCAGCTCAGCTCATCGCCCCTGCAGCGCAAACTCGACCAGCAGTTCGTCCTGCACCGCCAGCAGCCCGCCAGCCACCGAGAACGGCGTCAGGCCGAAATCACTCTGGCGCAGCACCCAAGCGCCGCTCAGACGCACCGACTGCGCGTTCATTTCCACTTGCAGCGGCACTTCGTATTGGCGCGTGCGGCCGTGCAAGCTCAGCGCCCAGCGTGCCACCAGCTTGGGCGCCTCGCCGATCAGCTGCAGGCCCTGGATGCGCAGCTCGGGGAACTGCTCGGCCTGCAAGCCGGCCTCGCCCAACATATTGCGCCGGGTGGCGGCCACCGCCTCAGGACTCAGCAGCGAGGCCCAGCCCGGGCCCAATGCGGCGCGCAGCTCGGGCGGATCGAGCTGCAGCTCATCGAGACGCAGCTGCAGCTCGAAACGAGCCGCCCCGGCCCCGCGCAAGGCCGGGCCTTGCGTTTCGGCATCCAAAGGCCACCACAGCAAGCCCCGGACCTGCGGCGCGGCCAGCACATGGTTGTGCCCAAGTCCGGCCGCACGGCCGGCCCGGAACACATGGATATGGACCCGGCTGGCGGCAGGGTCCAGACGGTACAGGCGCCCACCGGACTGCCCCTCCAGCTGCGCTTGCGCCAGGGCAAACTCTGGCAGGCTCGCCGCCTCGGCCACCGGGCTCGGTGGCGCGACGGTCGCGCAGGCACTGCACAAGGCCGCAGCCGCCAAGCTCAGGAGCAGGGTGTTGCACCGACGGCGTTTCTCGGGATTCTTCAAGGGCTGAGGCCTCGATGCAGGGAACACGGGGGCATTCTGACAGTGCGAGGGGCAGCGCTTGCGCTAGCATCGCCTCCAAGACGCATATCAAAGGAGCCAGACATGGCCGCCAGCCCATTCCGCCCCGCCATCGATCTGATGGCCCAGTACGCGAGCTACCACCGCGACCGGCGCAATATCGCCACCCACTTTGTCGGCATTCCCCTGATCGTGTTTGCCGTGGGCGTGCTGCTGGCACGCCTACAGTTTGAGGCCCTGGGCCTGCAGCTCAACGGTGCCTGGGCGATCTGGGGCCTGAGCACGGCCTGGTACCTGACGCGTGGCAATCTGGTGCTGGGCCTAGCCGTGAGCGCCGTCAACGGCGTGTTGATGGCCCTGGCCGAGCCGCTGGCCGCGGGCGGCGGCTCGCAGTGGCTAGCCTGGGGCTTGGGCAGCTTTGCGCTGGGCTGGATCATTCAGTTCGTCGGCCACTACTACGAAGGCAAGAAGCCGGCCTTTGTTGACGATTTGGTTGGCCTGCTGGTCGGGCCCATGTTCGTGGTCGGCGAGGCCTTGTTCGCCCTGGGCTGGGGCCGCGCCATGCTGGCCGAAATCGAGGCCCGCGTGGGCCCCACCCACCTGCGCGACCTGGCCCATCCGGCGACCTGAGGCACGCGCCAGCATGGCCAATCACCTGACACAGGGGCGACCGAGCGCAATCGATGCGCTCTGCGGCGAGCTGCTGCAGGGGGCGCTGGGGCTTGGGCTGACCTGAGGCGAACGCTGGATCAGCGCGGACTCAGGTGCCGCTGGAAATCGAGATCGTCGGAAACTTGGCCGAATAATCCTTGGCCTGAGCGGCAATCTTGACGGCCACCTTGCGCGCCAGTGCCTTGTAGAGCACGGCAATCTCGCCCTCGGGCTCGGCCACCACCGAGGGCCTGCCAGCGTCGGCCTGCTCGCGGATGGACAGGGCCAGGGGCAGGCCGCCGAGATAGTCCAGGCCGTACTGCGCGGCCATCTTCTTGCCGCCGTCGGCGCCGAAGATGTGCTCGGCATGGCCGCAGTTCGTACAGATGTGCACGGCCATGTTCTCGACCAAGCCGATGATGGGCACGCCGACCTTCTCGAACATTTTGAGGCCCTTCTTGGCATCGATCAGGGCGATGTCCTGGGGCGTGGTGACAATGATGGCGCCGGTCACCGGCACGCGCTGGCTCAGGGTCAGCTGGATGTCGCCGGTGCCGGGCGGCATGTCCACCACCAGGTAGTCCAAGTCCTGCCAGCGGGTCTGGCGCAGCAGCTGCTCCAGGGCCTGGGTGGCCATGGGGCCGCGCCAGATCATGGCCTGGTCTTCCTCGACCAGGAAGCCAATCGACATCAACTGCAGGCCATGGGCCATCTTGGGCTCCATCAGCTTGCCGTCCAGGCTGTCCGGACGGCCCGAGGCGCCCAGCATCAGGGGCTGGCTGGGGCCGTAGATGTCGGCATCGAGCACGCCGACGCGCGCGCCCTCGGCGGCCAGCGCCAGCGCCAGATTGGCCGCGGTGGTGCTCTTGCCCACCCCGCCCTTGCCCGAGGCCACGGCGATGATGTTCTTCACGCCCGGCAGCAGCTGCACGCCGCGCTGCACCGCATGGGCGACGATCTTGCTGCCGATGGCGAGGCTCACCTGGCCAACACCGGGCAGTGTGCGCACCGCCGCTTCCAGCCTGGAACGCAGGGCCGCATGCTGGCTGGCAGCCGGATAACCCAACTCAACCTCGAAGGCCACATCAGCGCCGCTCAGGCGCAAGTTCTTGATCTGCTTGCCCGTCACCAGATCGCTGCCCGTGTTGGGATCGATCACGGTCTGCAGGGCTTGCAACACGGTGGCTTCTTGAACGGGGCTGGACATGGCGGCTGGACGGGCTTCTGGAATGGGCTCGCAGTCTAGCCGAGCCAGGAAGACCCTCGGATTGCTGGGCCAGCTCAGGCCAGCTGCTTGAAGGCCATCACCGCCTGGTTGCGCAAGGTGCGCAGCAAAGCCAGCTCTTTTTCGCCCAGGTCGATGGCACCCGCCTTGGCCTTGTCGGCGTAGATCATGGCGAAGGGCTGACCCTTGAGCAGCATGGGCAGCAGCAGAAAGCTCGGCGCGGCCACCGGCCCCTGGTACCAGGGCGGCAAGCGCTCGGCGATATTGGCGGCCGAGGCGTCGGCAATCAAGGTGTCGGCGCCCTTGTGGCAGACCGCCGTGAACAGGTCCACCGCACCGCTGCTGGGCAGGCGCAGCGGCACGCGGAAAGCCGGCACCACGGCCTCAACCCCCTCGCCCAGGCCGAAGCGACCGGTCAGTTGTTCACTCTTGGGCTCGCGCAAGCAGAACACCACGCGCCGGAAACCGATGGCGCGATAAATGGTTTCCAGAATCATGCGCAGCACTTCATTGAGTTTGAAGCTGTCCACCATGGCGTTGGTGATGTCCTGGATGCCCGAGGCCATCATCTCCACCGCCTGCTCGCGCGTCAGCTGTTGGCCGCTGAGGCTGAGCGTGGGCTCCAGCACCTGGGTGGCTTGCAGCTGGTGCGGGCTCAAGGAATCGTCGGGCGCCGGCTGCAGCGGCGCCAGCAAGCGGCGCGCCGGCGAGCCCTTGGGCAAGGTGATGCCCATGGCCTCGGCCATCTCGCTCAGGCGGGCACGGGCGCGGTCGGCCGCCTGGTCGAAATCGGCGGCGCTGACGCCCAGGGCGCGGGCGTGCCGCTGGGCCATGGCGTGGACCTTGGCATGGGCCTGCTCCGGCTCGGTGTGCAGGATCACATCGGCCACCGCATTGGCCGCATGGGCGAGCCAGCGCTGGCGCTCGGACGGTTTTTCGATCCAGCGCTGGGGCGGCTCACCGCTGGGGCGGCGCATGCTTTCCTGCAAGCCATCAGGCAGCCCCCACTGGCGGGCCACGCCCAGACCGAGCTGTTCATAGCTCATGCCCAAGACCTGGATGGAGGCGCTGGCCTCGCTCAGCGCCGGCCGCGGGCGTTCGCCAAGTTCGCTGGCTTCCGGCCTGAGCATGCGCCGGATCTGGCGCGCTTCTTCGGGGAAGTAGAACTCGGTCAGCGAGCGGCCCAGGTGATAGAACATGCCGGCCAGAAAGGCCTCTTCGCTTTCCGGGCTGTTGACACAGAGCTCGCGCGCCAGCGACGCGGCCATCAAGGAGCGCAGGAATTCCTCACGCAAGGCCTGGGCATGGGCCTTGTTCTCCATGCGCTCAAGCAGGATCAAGGACAAGGCCAGATTGCGGATGCCGCCAAAGCCGATCAGGGCCACGGCGCGTGAGACCGTGCTGATGCCGCCTTGGGCGCCGCCGCTGGTGTGGCGGAACTGCACGGTGTTGACCAGGCGCAGCAACTTCTGCGTCAGCGCCACGTCCTTGAGAATCTCGTTGGACAGGCTGGACAGGCTTTCATGCTCGGACTGGGTCAGGCGCTGGATGCGGCCGATGGCCTGACTCATGGCCGGGAAATCGCTCTTGATGCGCATGCGGCGCAGCAGGAATTCCAGGGCCGCGCCCTCGCCCTGGGCGGCGGCCGCTTCCGGCGCAGCCTCGGGGTGCAGCCAGTGCGCCAGGGCATCATGCATGGCCTGGGCACTCGGCCAGCGCTGGGCCGGCTCGCGGGCCAGGCCACGCTGGACGATGGCACGCAAAGCGTCGTCCACCTCGGGGCCCAGGCCCGGCGGCAAATGCAGCTCTTGCTCGCGCAGGCGGCGCACCGATGCCCAGGGGTCGGCCTCGTGATTGAGGCGCTGGCCGCTGAGCATCTCGGCCAAAAGGATGGCGGCGGCGAACACGTCCATGGAAGGGGCCGGCGCTTCGCCACGCGCGGCCTCGGGGGACAGATAGGCCGGCGTGCCGACGATGCGCTGCGGCGCCTGGGCTTGCGGGCCCGACGCTGGCGCGCTCAGGCGCCCGGCGATGCCGAAGTCCATCACCCTCGGCCGGCCCTTGGCGTCGATCAAGATGTTGCTGGGCTTGAGATCGCGGTGCACCACACCGGCCTGATGCGCGACCTGCAGTCCGTCGAGCAGACCCAGGCTCAGCTCGACCGCCACGCGGGCGGGCAAGGCGCCACCACCGTCGACCTGACGGCGCAAGCGGTCGGCCAGGGAGCCTCCGGCGACGTATTCGAACACCAGATAGGCCTGGCCGTCCTGGATGTCGGCCTCGAACACGGGCACGATGTTCGGGTGGTTGAGGCGGCTGACGGCACGTGCTTCATGCAGCCACTCATCGACACTGCGGCCGTCGCTGGGCGGGTGCAAGACCTTCAGCGCCACCTCGCGGTCCAGGCGCGGGTCATGGGCCAGCCAAACGGTGGCCTGTGCCCCCTCGCCCAGGCGCTTGAGCAAATGGAAGCGCCCCAGCTGCGGCACATGCAGATCGCTCAACGGAGCGGGCATGGTGTAGGCACCCGAGTCGCCAGCATCGGCGGCATCGGTGGCATCTTCGGCGGGGAACTCGGGCAGCATGGCGGGCAACTCTCGGCCCTCAAGTGGGCAGCGCAGGGAAAGGCACAGGGACAGCCGCCTGCATGGGCTTCAATCGCCGCGCGAAAGCCTTCAAGCGCCACCGCCGGCTGCAGGTGGCGCACTGCCACCGGTCAAGCGCTTGCGCAAGGCCGAAGCCCGGGGGCCCTCGCTCAGCGGCGGAGGCTGTTGGGCATCGAAGGTGGCCGGCGGCGGGGTCTCGGGATTGAGGGCCTGCTTGATGTCCTGCAAGCCCAGACCCAGGGCACGGGCATAGCGGCGTGTGGCCGCCTCCACACTGGGCTGGCGGCGCGCTTCGACCTGGGTCAGGGCATCGACCAGCTCATTGGCCAGGCTGCAGGTCAGGCGCAGCAGGTCGGCGTCGTTGTTGGGGTGGCGCACGGCAGCGTCGGGCGCTTGGCGGCGGATCATGTGCACCAGCTCCTCGCCCAGGCTCCAGTGCTTGGCCACGGCCGCGCCCAGCGCCTCCAGATCGCAGCCCAGCACGGCGTAGGCAGCGGCCTGCTCGCTCATGCCCTGCGGGTGAGGCTGGTCCTCGGTCGGCTCGGGCGGCTGCATCAGCTGGCGGATTTGCTGGGCGTCGTCCGGAAAGTGGTACTGCAGCAGCAGCCTGCCGAGGTTTTGCATCACCGTGATCAGGTAGACCACCTCGCCGTCGTAGCCTGCCGGGCGCAGCACCTGGGCAATCTGCCCGGCGCGGTGCACGCGCTTCATCAGACTGCGCAGCAGGGTGGCCTGCAGCTCGCTCAGCGGCCCGGGCCAGGGCTTGAGCGCACGGGCGGCTTGCTGCACGCCGTCCAGTCCCAACATGGCGATGGCGCGCTGCATATTGAGCACGGTGCCGTCGACCGGCGCACCGCTTTGCTTGAGCGACAAATTGACACGGCGCAGCAACTCCAGGCTCAGGGCCATGTCCTGCAGCACCAGGGCTGACACGCTGCTGCTGTGCTGGCGCTCCAGGCCAGAACTGATGCGACTGAGATTCGGGCTGGTGCTGGGCAGATGGCCGATGCGCTGCAGCTTGTCCATCAGCAGGGCAATCGGGCCACCCGCATCGCTGGAGGCCGTGGTGCGCCAGCCTTCGAGCGCGCGCAGCAGGCTGCGGGCGATGTGGTAGCGCTGGCGGGCCTGACGGTCGCTGGCGCGGTTGCAGATCGCGCGCAGCGGGTCAGGGATGGGGTGCGGCGTTTCCCAGCCCAGGCGCACCAGCTCGCGGCCCAGGGGCTGCATCTGCTGCACCACGGCCTGCAAATCGTTTTGTTCCAGCACCGGCCGGCCACTCAGGATGCGGTGCAGCAGCAGGCCGACGCAGAGCACGTCTTCCGCCGCCGACTCGCGCACGGCGCGGCGGGTGACGGTGTTGAAGTCGACGGTCGCCGGAAACACCTCTTGCGCCACTTCCAGGCCCAGCACGCGGACCTGGTTGTTGGCGCCGATGACGAGCGTGGCGCATTGGACGTCGCGGTGCGCATGGCCGGCCTCATGGGCGAAGGCCAGGCCTTCGAGGTATTGGCAGACCCAGTCGGCCGCCTCGACCGGCAGCGGTGCGCTCTGGCGCGCCAAGCGCTCGTCCAGAGTTTCGCCCAGGGCACGGTCATAGGCCACAAACGGCCACTGCTCGACCTGGCCGATTTCAATGACGTGAGCCAGATTGGGGTGCTGCACGCGAGAGGCGGCCTGGGCCATCTTCTGCCAATGCGCACTTGCAGCAGCGCTGTTGGGTGCCACCCGTGGCATGCAGAGGTACAGCTCCTGCCCCAGGCGGGCGTCATAGACCACCCACAACATGCTGCGCGCGCTCTTGCTCAGCAAGGCGCGCAGCTCGAAGCGGCCGAAGCGGCGCATGGGCGCAGCGGCGACCGGCTTGTCGGCGGGAGTGGATGAGGAGGCGGTGGCGTCTGACACGGACAAAGCGGTACCCAACAGGACCGAGATCGTTTTCGCCCTATTGGACACAAACTGCAACAACTGCAGGCCACAAGCTGGGCGGGAAAGCCGGCCTATTTCAGCCCTGCTGCCCCGCCCGGCTCTCTCACGAAGCCTCGGGACTCAGCCCTGCAACTGCGCCCAAGCTTGTGGCTCCGACATGACAGGCCCTGCGGGCAGATGTCAGTCTCGCCGCAAAGTCTGGACTCAGCCCTGCAGCTGCGCCCAGACTTTGTCCAATCGCTTGACGCTGACCGGCTGGGGCGTACGCAGCTCCTGAGCGAAGAGGCTGACGCGCAGCTCCTCCAGCTGCCAGCGGAAATCCGCCAGACGTGCGTCCGCCGTGCCCTTGAGCTCGATGACGCGGCGCAGATAGCGCTGCTCCAGGGGCTTGAGTTCGCTCAGCAACTTGGCGTCACGGGCGGCATCGGCGCGCAGCTTGTCCAGGCGGGCGGTGACGGCCTTGAGATAACGCGGCAGGTGCTGCAGCTGTGCCCAAGGTGTGGCGCTGACGAAGTTCTTCGGGCACAGGCGCTGCAGCTGGGCTGTGATGTCCTCAGCCGCCTCCTTGCCAGCGCGCGCGTCCTTGAGTTTTTTCTGCGCCGCATGCAGCTCCTGCAGCACCACGCCGGTCTGGCGCGCCACTTCCTGGGCGATCAGATTGAGGCGGCTGCGGCCCTCCTCGATGCGGGTCTTGAAGCTGAACTCGTCCTTGGGCAAAGGTTCGGCCAGAAAGGCCCGGTCCAGGGCCACGCCGATGATCTGGTCGCGCAGCTCCTCGGCCGTGCCCAAGCTCATGAACAGCACCGACATTTTTTGCAGGTCGGGGATGTTCTTCTCCAGGAACTTAAGCGGCTCCTTGAGCTGCAGCGCCACCAGGCGACGCAGGCCCAGGCGATGTTTGGCGGCGGCCACATCGGGCTCGTCGAAGACCTCGATCTCGACATGCGCGCCACGGTCCAGCAGGGCCGGGAAGCCGATCAAGCTTTGCGCGCCGCGGCTGACTTCCATCAGCTCGGGCAGCTCGCCAAAAGTCCAACTGGTGTAGGTCTTGGCGGATTCCTGCACCGGCTTCTTGGCTTGCACCACCTCGGCGCGAATGCCACCTTTGGCCACCGGTGGCAGCGGCTCGGCAGCAGGCGCCGATGAAGGCAGCTTGAGCGCCGCCAATGCCTGGAAGGCCGAGCGTGCCTGGCCGCCCAACTCTGACTTCAGCGCCGCCAAATTGCGGCCCTGGCCGAGCTGTCGGCCATGTTCGTCGACGACCCGGAAGTTCATGAACAGATGCGGCTGCAGCTGCTCGAGCTTGAAATCATTGCGCTGAACGGCCAGCTGGCTGCGCTCCTTGACCGCCTTGAGCAGCACCTCGACCAGGGCGCCTTGGGCAAAGGGGTTGCTGGCGATGAACTCGGCGACGAAATCGGGCAGCGGCACCAGGCGCGAGCGCGGGCGCTGGTGCAAGCTCTTGAGCAAGGCCGTGATCTTCTGCGCCAGCATGCCGGGCACCAACCACTCGCAGCGCTCCTCGCTGACCTGGTTGAGCGCGAAGATGGGCACATTGACGGTGACACCGTCGCGCGCATCGCCGGGCTCGTGCAGATAGCTGACCGTGCAGTCGACGCCGCCCAGGCGCAGGGTCTTGGGGAAGGCCTCGGTGGTGACGCCAGCGGCCTCGTGGCGCATCAGCTCCTCGCGACTCAGATGCAGCAGCTTGGGCTCGGCCTTGCTGGCCTGGCGGTACCAGCGCTCCAGCGTGGCGCCCGAGCAGACCTCGGCCGGCAGCTGGCTGTCGTAGTAGGCGTAGATCAGCTCGTCGTCGACCAGCACGTCCTGGCGGCGCGATTTGTGCTCGAGCTCCTCGACCTTCTTGATCTGGCGCTCGTTGTGGGCCAGGAAAGGCAGGCGCGATTCCCATTCGCCATTGACCAAGGCCTCGCGGATGAAGATCTCGCGCGCCGCTTTCGCATCGACATTGCCGAAGTTCACGCGCCGGTTGGCGTAGATGACGATGCCGTAGAGCGTGGCGCGCTCGAGCGCGATCACCTCGGCCGCCTTCTTCTCCCAATGCGGCTCCAGCAGCTGGGTCTTGATCAAATGGCCGGCAATGCCGGGCAGCCACTGCGGCTCGATGGCGGCAATGCCGCGTCCGAACAGCCGCGTGGTGTCCACCAGCTCGGCGGCGACGATCCAGCGGCCCGGTTTCTTGCTCAGGTGAGCGCCGGGATGGCGCCAGAACTTGATGCCGCGCGCGCCCAGGTACCAATCCTCGTCCTCGCTCTTGAGGCCAAGATTGCCCAGCAGGCCGGCCAGCATGGACAGGTGCAACTGCTCGTAGGTGGCGGGGCTGCCATTCAGGCGCCAGCCCTGCTCGGCCACCACGGTGTGCAGCTGAGAGTAGATGTCCTTCCACTCGCGCACGCGGCGCGGGCTGATGAAGTTCTCGCGCAGCAGGGCTTCGTAGCGCCGATTGCTGAGCTTGTGCTCACCATGCCCGCCCTTGGCCTCCTCGATCCATTTCCAGATCTTGAGGTAGCCCAGGAACTCGCTCTTCTCGTCGTCAAACTTCTTGTGTTTCTCGTCGGCCGCTTGTTGCTGCTCCATGGGCCGGTCGCGCACGTCCTGGCCCGAAAGCGCGCTGGCAATGATCAGCACCTCGTTGAGCGCCTCGCGGTTGCGGGCTTCCAAAATCATGCGGCCGACGCGCGGGTCCAGCGGCAGCTTGGACAGCTCGCGGCCCAAGGGCGTCAGTTCGTTCAAATCATCGACCGCGCCCAACTCCTGCAGCAGTTGGTAGCCATCGGCCACGGCCTTGCGTGGCGGCGGCTCAATGAAGGGGAATTCATCGACCTGGCCCAGGCCCAGCGACTTCATGCGCAGGATCACGCCGGCCAGCGAGCTGCGCAGGATTTCCGGGTCGGTGAAGCGCGGGCGTTCGTTGAAGTCCTTCTCGTCGTAGAGCCGGATGCAGATGCCGTTTGAGACCCGGCCGCAGCGGCCCGCACGCTGGTTGGCCGAGCTCTGACTGACCGGCTCGATCTGCAGCTGCTCGACCTTGTTGCGGTAGCTGTAACGCTTGACCCGTGCGGTGCCAGGGTCGATGACGTAGCGAATGCCGGGCACCGTCAGCGAGGTTTCGGCCACATTGGTGGCCAGCACGATGCGGCGCTGGCCGTGCGGCTCGAACACGCGGTCCTGCTCTTGCTGCGACAAGCGCGCGAAGAGTGGGAGCACCTCGACGCCGGGCGGGTGGTGCTTTCGCAAGGCCTCGGCCGCTTCGCGGATCTCGCGCTCGCCGGGCAGGAAGACCAGCACATCGCCGCCGCCCTCGCGCCAGAGCTCGTCCACCGCGTCGCAGATGGCGTTGTTGAGGTCGTACTCGCGCGACTCTTCAAACGGCCGGTAGCGCTGCTCGACCGGGAAGGTGCGGCCCGAGACCATCAAGACGGGAGCAGGCCCCTTGGCGGACTCGAAATGCTTGGCAAACCGATCGGCGTCGATGGTGGCCGAGGTGACGATCACTTTCAGATCCGGCCGGCGTGGCAGCACCTCGCGCAGATAGCCGAGCAGGAAATCGATGTTCAGCGAGCGCTCGTGGGCCTCGTCGATGATGATCGTGTCGTAGGCTTTCAGCAGCGGATCGGTCTGCGTCTCGGCCAGCAAGATGCCGTCGGTCATCAGCTTGACGCTGGCGCCCGGTTGCAGGCGGTCTTGGAAGCGGACCTTGTAGCCCACGATCTCGCCCAGCGGCGTCTTCAGCTCGTCGGCAATGCGCTTGGCGACACTGCTGGCGGCGATGCGCCGGGGCTGGGTGTGGCCGATCAGGCGGCCGGTGTTGGCGCGGCCGCGGCCCAGGGCCAAGGCGATCTTGGGCAACTGGGTGGTTTTGCCGGAACCGGTCTCGCCGCAGACGATGATGACCTGATGCTCGGCCAAGGCCTGAGCGATGTCCTCGCGCCGGCTCGACACCGGCAAGGACTCGGGGAAGGTGATGGGCGGCAGCGGGTTGGCCGGCGGCAGCGGCCGCTCGTTCTCTGGCCGAGGCGGACGAGGCGGGCGCGGGGCGCGCGGAGGGCGCGGAGCTTCCGAGGCCTGGGCGGCAGGCGCCGTTTGGCCTGTCTGCTCGGGCTGAGGTGGACGCGGCGGACGGCCCTGCCCGGCAGCACGGGCTGCATTGGCTTCATTGGGGGCGCGGCGGGCGGTGCCCGGCGGACGAGGGGGATGGGGGGGCTTGGCGTTCACGAGGCGCGGATTATCGTTGTCCCGCGGCGGCCGGCTCCAAACAAGGGCAGGCGCCTCCGAATCCACCTGCCTGTTTCTCGCCTGGGCGCCCCACCCTAGTTCAAGCGCAAGCCCCCCAGGGAAGACCCGGAGCTGCGGCACAATCGCGGGCCATGAGCCTTGTCTTCCCCCACACCTTCGTCCCCTGGTTTCGCTCCGTCGCGCCCTACATCCATGCCTACCGAGGCGAGACCTTTGTGGTGGGCATGCCAGGCGAGCTGGTGGCGGCTGGCAAGCTCAATGCCTTTGTGCAGGACCTGTCCATCTTGCACGCCATGGGCATCAAAATCGTGCTGGTACATGGCTTCCGGCCCCAGGTGAACGAGCAGTTGGCGGCCAAGGGCCAGCAGGCGCAGTACAGCCACGGCGTGCGGGTGACCGACGCAGTGGCCCTGGACTGCGCCCAGGAGGCCGCCGGCCAGCTGCGTTTCGAGATCGAAGCGGCCTTTTCACAGGGCCTGCCCAACACGCCCATGGCCAATGCCACAGTGCGTGTGGTGTCCGGCAATTTCCTGACAGCCCGGCCGGTCGGCATCGTCGACGGTGTTGATTTCCAGCACAGCGGCCTGGTGCGCCGCGTCGACGCGGCGGCCATCCAGCGCGCCATCGACAGCGGCGCCGTGGTGCTGCTCTCCCCCTTCGGCTTCTCACCCACCGGCGAAGCTTTCAATCTGACCATGGAAGACGTGGCCACCAGTGCTGCCATTGCCCTGCAGGCCGACAAGCTGCTGTTTGTCTGCGAAGTGGCCGGCGTGCGTGAGGACCCCAGCGACCCGGACAGCCCGGTGGACACCGAACTGGCCTTGGCCGATGCCGTGCGCATGTTGGCCCGATCGAACAAGCCGACGGCCGGCGCAACACCGCCGATCGACGTCGACTTCTACTTGCAGCACTGCGTCAAGGCCTGCCAGGCCGGCGTGGAGCGCTCGCACATCGTTCCTTTTGCCGTTGACGGCGCCTTGCTGCAAGAGGTCTACACCCATGACGGCATCGGCACCATGGTGGTCGATGAAAAGCTGGAAAGCCTGCGCGAGGCCGACTCCGACGACATCGGCGGCATCATTGCCCTGATCGAACCGTTCGAGCGCGACGGCACTCTGGTCAAGCGCGACCGGACCGAGATCGAGCGCGACATCGAGCTCTACACCGTGATCGAGCATGACGGCGTGATCTTTGGCTGCGCTGCCCTCTACCCCTACGTGGAAGCGCGCACGGCCGAGATGGCCGCGCTGACTGTCTCGCCCGATGTGCAAGGACAGGGCGACGGCGACCGCATCCTCAAACGCATCGAACAGCGCGCCAAGGCGCAAGGTCTGAGCAGCATTTTTGTGCTGACCACACGCACCATGCACTGGTTCATCAAGCGCGGCTTCCACCCCGTGGACCCCGAGTGGCTGCCCGAAGAACGCAAGCGCAAGTACAACTGGGACCGCCGCTCCCAGGTGCTGGTCAAAAAGCTCTGAGCTCAGCCTCACACAAACACAGACGGCCCACCCCGGTATTGCCGGCGCGCTAGAGTCCGCGCCACCCAGCGCAAGCCCGAGCCCGAGCCCGAGCGACCCGCACACACCCGAGAAAAGAAGGAACACACCATGGCACGCACCATTCACTGCACCCATCTGAACAAAGAAGGCGAAGGCCTGGATTTCGCGCCCTACCCGGGCGAGCTGGGCAAACGCATCTACCAAAACATCAGCAAAGAAGCCTGGGCCCTGTGGATGAAGCACCAGACCATGCTGGTCAATGAAAACCGCCTCAATCTGGCCGATCTGCGCGCGCGCCAATACCTGGCCCGCCAGATGGAGCAATTCTTCTTCGGCGGCGGCGCCGAAGCAGTGGCGGGCTACGTCCCGCCGGCGGCCTGAGCGACGCGAAGGCAAGAATTGCGGGGAGCACTCACCTGCGCACAGCGGAGGTGATGGGGTCATCCTGACCGGGCCATCCGCAAGTAGCCTCAAGCCGCGCTCCTGATGCAAGTGCAAAAACAAGCCCGCAGTGTTCGGGCTTGTTTTTCAATCACAAACAAGAATCATTCTTGTTCAATGTAAACTTCGCCGCACACACACAGTCTGGAGTTTTCTTTCATGCGAAACCTTGCCTCTTCACTGACCCGCCCGCTTCTGAGCCTGGGGCTGTGCCTGGGTCTGGCCGCCACGGCCCAAGCGCAGGATCAGGTGCTGAACCTCTATTCGGCGCGGCATTACCAAACCGACGAAGCCCTGTACGCCAATTTCACCAAAACCACCGGTATTCGCATCAATCGCGTCGACACCGATGATGCCGGCCTTTTGGCTCGTTTGAAAAGCGAGGGCTCGGCCAGCCCTGCCGATGTGGTTTTGTTGGTGGACGCGGCCCGCCTGTGGAAAGCCGAGGAAGAGGGTTTGTTTCTGCCGGTGAAATCCAGCTTGCTGAACCAGCGCATTCCCGAACAATTGCGAGCCAAGGAAAGCGAGCAAGGCACGGCATGGTTTGGCCTGTCGACCCGAGCACGCGTGATCGTTTACAACAAAATGAGCGTCAAGAAAGAAGACGTCCTCAATTACGAAGACCTCGGTGCGGCCAAAAACAAAGGCCGCTTGTGCACCCGATCTGGCTCACATCCCTACAACCTGTCCCTGTTCGGCTCGGTGTATGAGCATTTGGGGGCAGCGGCCACCGAACAATGGCTGAAGGGCATGGTGCTCAATATGGCCCGCGAACCCAAGGGTGGCGATACCGACCAAATCAAGGCCGTGGCCAGCGGTGAATGCGCCATTGCCATCACCAACACCTACTACCTCGCGCGCATGATGCGCTCCGAGAAACCGGACGATCGCAGCAGCGTGGAAAAGATTGGCGTGGTGTTCCCCAATCAGCAAAGCTGGGGCACCCACATCAATATTGCTGGCGGAGCCGTGGCGCGCCATGCCAAGAACCGCGCCAATGCCATCAAGTTCCTCGAGTATCTGAGCAGCGATGCCGCGCAGGCCTACTTCGCCAATGGCAACAATGAATGGCCGGCCGTGGCCTCGGTGCGCCCGGCCAACCCGGCACTCGAGGCCTTGGGCCGCTTCAAGAGTGAAACCATTCCCGTGGCCGTGGTGGGCAGCCACCAGCCAAAGGTGCAACAAATCCTAGACCGGGTCGGCTATAAGTGAAGCCCATGCGCTGCGCCGCGGCAGATACAGCCAAGCGGTGCAGCGCTTTACTATTTAGCCGCAACGCCTTTGGCAAATAATTGGCAATACTGCGTAGCAAACCACAGCAGGGTTTCATAGGGCTTGTTTGATTTAGGGCTTGTATGCCTATAATCATTCGAACACCCATGGTGGGACTCCAAACCTTGCGAGGATTTGCATCAATGTCATCCCTGAAAGACCTCCTGGCCCAACGGGCTGCGCTTGACCTACAAATTTCAGAAACCAAGGAACGCGAACGTGCCGATGCGATCGCCAAAGTCCGTTCTCTGATGTCTGATTTTGGCCTGACCGCTGCTGACTTGAGTACTCGCGCACCGAAGCCGGTGAAAACTTCCAAGGTCGCAGTCAAGTATCGCAACCAAGCAACCGGCGAGACCTGGAGCGGCCGTGGCCTGCAACCCAAATGGTTGAAGGCCGCAATTGCCGGCGGTGCTTCGCTGGCTGATTTCCACGTTTGAGAGCGATTCGGGCGCCGCGCCGACATATTTTCTGCACGGCCCGCTCGCTGTTCACCAAGCCGCCTTTCAATGGCGGCTTTTTCTTGCCCGGACATACCCTGAACACCAGTTCAGACCGATAGTTTTCCCGGGGCCATTCCACCTGTTTGGAGGGGGCCGCACTGCGGCGATTCAGAGCCAGGCTGCTAGCATCGGCGCGCCGCTCCTGGGTCACCGCAGGGCATTCGGCACTCGACCATCTACCGCTGCCCACCTTCCGCTGCCCAACTCCCGCGCCCAGGCCGCCAGCCCGGCGATCGACTGCCTTGGAAGACACCTCCTCACTGCCCACACCTCGCCACGTGCACCGCAGCCCGCTGGCCACGGCGAGCCTGAGCTTGCTCAAGCCACTGGCACTCTTGCTGGTCCATGTGCTCTGGGCCTGGTGGGTGATGCGGCTGGAACCCGCTGCAGGCTCGGGATCTGGCGCCCTCGTTCACCATGGCGGCTTGCTGTGGGCGCCCGCCGGCTTGGCGCTGGCAGCCCTTCTTTGCTGGGGCACGCGCCAGTTGACTGCGCTGTGGCTGGGCAATCTGGCGCTGGCCCTGATGCTGGACACCCCGCCTCTGCTGGCCCTGGCCCTGGCCTGCAGCCAGGTGTTCGGCCCCTGGGTCGCCGTGCACTGGCTCAAGTCGGTCGGTTTCCAGGCATCGCTGCAGCGCGGTCGGGACATGGTGCAGCTGATCATCCTGGGCGGCCTGGTCGGCAGCGGCCTGTCGGCCTTGGGCGCCTGCCTGGCACTGCAAGCCGCCGGATTGATGCCCGCACATGCCGCACTGGCCCACCTCTTGCTGAGCTGGGCCAGCCAGGCACTGGGGGCGCTCGGTCTGACGGCACTGCTGATGCGCATAGCCCGGTTCAAGCTGGCGGACCTTGCAGCTGCTCCAAGTACCTGGCCCGCGCAACTGCTCGGTGTCACTTTGGCGGCGGCCTGCGTGACCTGCACGGCCTGCTTGCTGCGAGAGCCGCAACTCGGTGTCGCCAGCCTGAGTTGGCTGCTGCTGACGCTGGGCTTGTTCAGCGTCCTGGCCTTGCGCGGCCAGGGCAGCCTCGCCGTGGGCACGCTTCCCCTGCTTCTGGGCGGCCTGAGCCTGGCCACCGCTCAGGCTCAAGGGCCTCTGGCCACGCTGAGCAACATCGAGCAGAGCGCCGTGTTAGCGCTTTACGGCTTCACCCTGAGCCTGCTGCCTGGCTTGTTGTTTGCCCAGCGCGCCGAGATACACAAAGAACGACGGCATTGGCAGGGACTGCTGGCGGCCACCGGCATCGGCCTGGCCGAATGGCGCTTCGGCCACGGCCAACGCGGCCAGCGCAAGGTGGAGCTCAGCAGCCAAGCCTGCCCGACCTGGGCGCGCTACACCGGCACACAGCTCGAACGCGATGCGTGGCCCAGCGACTGGCTGGCCGTCGCACACCCCTTGGACCGCGAACGCTGCCGCCAAGCCATCGAGAGCTTGCTGCCGCCCGGCGGGCCTGATGAATTCCTCGAACCCCTGCGGCTGAATACGGCGGCCGGCCAATGGCATTGGTACGAACTCAAGGGCAGCGTTCAGCAGCGAGATGCCCAAGGACACAGCTTGCGATTGCTGACCCTGCTCAGCGATGTCAACTGGCAACACCAGGCCGAAGAACGCCAACGCATGAGCGTGGCCTTGTTCCAGCATCTGCACGAGGGCCTGGCGGTCACCGACACCGACTACCGCGTGCTCGATGCCAACCCCAGCTTCTGCCGCATGCTGGGCTTGCAGCGTGAAGCCCTGGTCGGCCAGCCAGCCCCACCGCTGACCCTGCCGGTGCTGCGGACCTCGGGCCTGAACCCCGAGCATCTGCAGCAGCAACTCCTGAGCGAAGGTTTCTGGCAAGCGCGCGTCCAGGCGACCCGAGCCGATGGCAGCGCCTGCCAGTTGCAGCTGACCGTTTCCAGCATCCCGGAGCCCAGCGGCCCGCTGCGCTACCGCGTGATCACCATGTCCGACCTGACCCTGGCCTTGCAGCAGCAAGAGCTGCTCGACCGCCAGGCTCGCTTCGACCCTCTGACCGGCCTGCCCAACCAGGATGAGTTCATGCGCCTGTTGCGCCAGGGGCTGGACAGCAGCCAGCGCGAAGGTTTTCGCCTGAGCATCTGCCGACTGGATCTGGACCAGTTCAAGCACATCAATGCAGAGCTGGGCCCGGAGCGAGGCGACAGCCTTTTGCTGCAAGTGGCGCAGCGCCTGCAGTCCGCCCTGCGCAGCAGCCCGCAATGGTCGGATGTGGTGGCGCGCCTGGGCGGCGACGAATTCGGTCTCTTGCTGCGCACCCATGGCCCGGAGGAAGCCCAGCAGGCACTGGAACGCTTGCTCTCGGTGGTGGCCCAGCCCTACCAGCTCAGCTCCGGCGCGCCCCACAGCTTGGTCGAGCCCGCCCCTGTCATCAGCGAACTCAGCGCCAGCATTGGCGCGACTCTGTTCCCGCAGGACGACAGCGATGCCGAAACCTTGATGCGCCATGCCGGACACGCGCTCTACCGCGTCAAGCATGGCGGCCGCAAGGGATTCCAGCTCTTCGACACTGCTAAGCGCTTGCGCAATGAGGCCAGCCTGATCGCGCTGGCTCGCGTCCAGCAGGCACTCGATGCGGGCGAGTTGCAGCTGCACTTCCAGCCCAAGATCGATATGCAAACCGGCCAGGTGCTGGGCATGGAAGCCCTGCTGCGCTGGCAACACCCCGAGCGCGGCTTGCTCGGCCCCGCGCATTTCCTACCCCTGATCGAAAGCACCGGCCTGGGTGTGCAGGTCGGCGACTGGGTGATGGAGCAAGCGCTCAAGCACAGCGAGCAATGGCTGGCCCTGGGCCTGCGCCTGAACATCAGCGTCAACGTGACCGCCCGCCAGTTGCAGATGCCGGACTTTGCGCAGCGCTTGCTGGAACTGATTCAGCGCCACAGTGAGCCGGTGGCACGCCACCTGTGCCTGGAGGTGCTGGAGTCAGCCGCCCTGGCCGACATCAGCGCCACCCAAGCCCTGATCAAACGCTGCCGCGGCTACGGCGTCAGCTTTGCCCTGGACGACTTCGGCACCGGCTACTCCACCCTGACCTATCTGCAGCGCTTGCCCGTCGATGCGCTCAAGATCGACCGGTCCTTCGTGCAGAACATGCTGATCAACAGCCAGGACAGCGCCCTGGTCGAGGGCGTGATCGGCCTTGCGGGCAACTTTGGCTGCACGGTGGTGGCGGAAGGCGTGGAGACCGCCGCCCATGCTCGTGCCCTGCTGCGCCTGGGTTGCATCCACGGCCAGGGCAATGGCATCGCCGAGGCCATGCCGGCCGGTGAGGTCGAGGCCTGGGTGCGGCAGTTTCCGCAATCGGGCTGGATGCAGGCGCTGCGCGCCCGCGAGGCCGGCGGCAGCGGCAGCTTGTAGACTCGCCGCGTGATTCCTCCTGGCTTTATCCAAGATCTCCTGTCCCGCACCGACATCGTCGAAGTCGTGGGGCGCCATGTCGAGCTGAAAAAAGCCGGCATCAACCACAAGGGGCTCTGCCCATTTCACGGCGAGAAGTCGCCCAGCTTCATCGTCAGCCCGACGCGCCAGACCTACCACTGCTTCGGCTGCGGCGTGCACGGCAATGCGGTCGGCTTCCTGATGGAGCACAGCGGCCTGGGTTTTGTCGAAGCCGTGCAGGACCTGGCTCAGCAGGCCGGCATGCAAGTGCCGCAGGACGAGCGCTCGGCCGAGGAACGCGAACGCGCAGCCCAGCAAAAGCAGCGCCAGGCCACCTTGACCGATGTGCTGCTGCGCGCCAGCGACCATTACCGCGGCCAGCTGAAAAAATCGCCTCGGGCCATCGACTACCTGAAGAAGCGCGGCCTCACCGGCCAGATCGCGGCCCATTTCGCCCTCGGCTATGCGCCCGAAGGCTGGCGCGCTTTGGCCAGCGCCTTTCCGGCCTATGACGACCCCTTGTTGGCCGAGGCCGGCATGGTGATTGTTTCGGGCGAAGAAGGCGAAGAACAAAAGCGCTATGACCGATTTCGCGACCGCATCATGTTCCCGATCCGCAATGTCCAGGGTGAAACCATTGGCTTCGGTGGCCGGGTGCTGGACAAGGGCGAACCCAAGTATCTGAACTCGCCGGAAACCCCGGTCTTCAGCAAGGGCCGCGAGCTCTACGGCCTGTACGAGGCCCGCGCCGGCCTGCGCCAACGCGGCTACGCCCTGGTGGTGGAAGGCTATATGGACGTGGTGGCCCTGGCCCAAAGCGGCTTCAACAATGCCGTGGCCACCTTGGGGACGGCCTGCACGGCCGAGCATGTCCACAAGCTCTTCCGCTTCACCGAATCGGTGATCTTCAGCTTCGACGGCGACGCCGCCGGCCGCCGCGCTGCCGGCCGGGCACTGGAGGCCGCCCTGCCCCACGCCACTGACACGCGGAACGTCAAGTTCCTGTTCCTGCCGGCCGAGCATGACCCGGACTCCTATGTGCGCGAGCTCGGCGCCGAGGCCTTCGAGCGTTGCGTGCAGGAGGCGATTCCACTGTCGCGCCAGCTCATGGAGGCCGCGGCCGAGGGCTGCGACCTGGGCAGCGTCGAAGGCCGCGCCCGCATGCTCTCGAACGCTCGCCCGCTCTGGCAGGCGCTGCCGCAGGGCCTGATGAAGCGCGCCCTGCTCGGCGAACTGGCGCGCCGCGCCCAGCTGAGCGACCAGGACCTGATGTCGGCCTGGCAGGTGCAAAGCGAAGGCAACCCGGGTCGCAGCGGCACGCGTGAGGCCGGCCCGCGCCAAGCCGTCCCCCGACGCGCCTTCGATGGCCCCGACGATGCGCCCGCCCACTATGACGAGATGGACTTCGCGCCGGCGGGCGGCGACTACGACAGCGCAGCACCCCAAGCCCATGCCGGCGAGCCGCGCCCGGAGCGCAAGCCATGGAAGCCCAAGAAAGAATGGGTGGACGCCAAGGACTGGAAAGGCAAAGGCGGCTGGAAGCGCCGCGATGGCGGCGAGGACTCGGGGCCACAGCTGCCGCGGCGCGCGCCCAGCTCGCCGGTCGACAACGCCCTGCGCATGCTGCTGCTGAACTGTGCCTGGTGGGAGCGCCTGAGCGCCGAAGACCACCAACTGCTGCACCAGCTGCCTGGCGTGCATGGCGAGCTGGTGGCCTGGCTGGAGCGCCACCTGGTCCACCACGGCGCCAGTGCCTGGTCGGTGCTGGAGGCGGCCATGGCCGAGGACGGTGTGCTGGATTCGGCGCGCGGCCTCTTGGTGGACCTGTTCACGGAAGATGAGCCGCACTTCGAGGTCTTCCAGATGGCCATGCGCCAGCTCTGGATCGCGCAGCTGGGTGCCGAGGCGCAGCAACTGGCCATGAGCAACCCGCAGGGCGAGAGCCTGGAGCGATTCAGGCAGTTGCGCGCCCGTATTCAGAGCTTGCAGAGCACGGCCTTGACGCCCGGGGAAAGCGCCTGATCTGCAATATTTGACGGCAACCGCGAGGCCGCCCTGTCAATATCAGCGATAATTCAGGGTTTTCGCGCGCGTCTCAAGAGTGACGGCATGTGCTTCCGGACCCGGCCACCCAGCGACACTGGGCACCCACAGCGGTATCAAGGCCACCTGTATCCGCCAAGCCATGCATTGAAAAACGTACACGCTAGCTTGGTCGCGCCACGTTGCTGAAGGCGCCTGCATTGCAGGTACTGACGGCGGCGTCTGAATGCCACCTGGGTCGAGCTCCGCCTTGAAAAGCGCAGCAACCGCCCCCAGGTGGCTGCTGCATTTGCAAAACGCTGCGGCACACCGAGTTCAGCGAAAAATGTTTTCAGTTTCCAGCTTTCCCTAGCTTTACGGCCCGCCCGCCACCATCCACCCGAGGATCTGCATGACTGCCAAGAAGACCGCGCCCACCGCTCCCGAAGCCGAAGAGACCAAAAAGCCCGCAGCCAAGGCTGTCCGGGTGGTCAAGGCCGTGAAGGCCGATGCAGCAGCCGCTGACAAGGCCGAAAAGCCCGCCAAGGCCGTGAAGGCCCCCAAGGCGGCGGCGGCCACGGTCGAAGGCGAGGACAAGCCCAAGCGCGGCCGCAAGCCCAAGGCAGCCACGGAAACCAAGAAGGCCACCGGCAAGAAGGCCACCGAGGTTGAAGAAGAGGACTTCTCCGATCTCGAAGCCGACCTGGAAGGCGAGCCGGAAGCTGAAGCGGAAACCGAAGTCGCTGAGGTCGCAGAAGACAAGCCCAAGGCCAAGCCCCTGCGCATGAAGGTCTCGCGCGCCAAGGAGCGCGCGCTGATGCGTGAGTTCGGCCTGGAAGAAACCGCGCTGACGGAAGAGGAAGCCGCCAAGCGCCGCCACGAGCTGAAGACCCTGATCAAGATGGGCAAGACGCGTGGTTTCCTGACGCACCAGGAAATCAACGACCACTTGCCCGAGAAGCTGGTCAACGAGGAAATCCTCGAGGCCATCATCTCCATGTTGAACGACATGGGCATCGCGGTCTATGAGCAGGCACCGGACGCCGCCACCCTGCTGATCCAGGGCAGCGCCACCGCCACATCGACCGAAGAAGAAGCCGAAGAAGCCGCCGAAGCCGCCCTGTCCACCGTGGACTCGGAATTCGGCCGCACCACCGACCCGGTGCGCATGTATATGCGCGAAATGGGCACGGTCGAACTGCTGACCCGCGAAGGCGAAATCGAAATCGCCAAGCGCATCGAAGGCGGCCTGCAGGCCATGATGCTGGCCATCTCGGCCTCACCCACCACCATCGCCCACATCCTGGACCTGGCCGACAAGATCCGCGCCGGCGAGAAGACCATCTCGGAGGTGGTGGACGGCTTCGTCGCTGCCGATGAGGCGGACGACTATGTGGCCGAAGAAGACTTCGACGAATTCGACGAGGAAGACGACGACGACGGCAATGGCGGCTCCAAGGCCCTGACCAAGAAGCTCGAAGAGCTGAAGAACGCTGCCCTGGTCAAGCTCGATTCGCTGGCCGTCAACTTCGACAAGATGCGCAAGTCCTTCGAGAAGGACGGCTACAAGTCGGCCTCCTACAACAAGGCTCAGCAAGCGATCAGCGCCGAGCTGATGACCATCCGCTTCACCGTCAAGACGATTGAGAAGCTCTGCGATCTGCTGCGCTCGCAGGTCGACGATGTGCGCCGCTATGAGCGCGAGCTGCGCAAGATCGTGGTGGACAAATGCGGCATGCCGCAGGAGTACTTCATCAAGACTTTCCCGCCCAATGCGCTGAACCGCGCCTGGGCCGAGAAGGAAGTGGCCGCCGGCAAGCCCTATTCCAATGTGCTGGCGCGCAATCTGCCGCCCGTGCAGGAGCTGCAGCAAAAGCTGATCGACATCCAGAGCAAGGCCGTCGTGCCGATTGATGACCTGAAGGACATCAACAAGAAGATGAACGAGGGCGAAAAGGCCTCGCGCGACGCCAAGAAGGAAATGATCGAGGCCAATTTGCGCCTGGTGATTTCCATTGCCAAAAAGTACACCAACCGCGGTCTGCAGTTCCTGGACCTGATCCAGGAAGGCAATATCGGCCTGATGAAGGCGGTGGACAAGTTCGAATACCGTCGCGGCTACAAGTTCTCAACCTACGCCACTTGGTGGATCCGTCAGGCCATCACCCGTTCGATCGCCGATCAGGCCCGCACCATCCGTATCCCGGTGCACATGATCGAGACGATCAACAAGATGAACCGCATCTCGCGCCAGCATTTGCAGGAATTCGGCTTTGAGCCGGATGCGCCGACATTGGCCGAGAAGATGGAGATTCCCGAAGACAAGATCCGCAAGATCATGAAGATCGCCAAAGAGCCGATCTCCATGGAAACGCCGATCGGTGACGATGACGACAGCCACCTGGGCGACTTCATCGAGGACACCAACAACACCGCGCCGATCGAAGCAGCGATGCAAGCCGGCCTGCGCGATGTGGTGAAGGACATCCTCGACAGCCTGACCCCGCGCGAAGCCAAGGTTCTGCGCATGCGCTTCGGCATCGAAATGAGCACGGACCACACGCTGGAAGAAGTCGGCAAGCAGTTCGACGTCACCCGCGAACGCATTCGCCAGATCGAAGCCAAGGCCATCCGCAAGCTCAAGCACCCGAGCCGCAGTGACAAATTGCGGACCTATTTGGACAATCTTTGATTGAACAAATAGGTGGCCGAGCGTTCAGCGCTCGGCTCTGTGCCGAAGGCACATCGCAATTTGCGCCGCAGGCACAAGCTGCGCACGTATCTGGACAATCTGTAATCGGGTTGGTCTGAAGAGCCAAGGGCTGGAGCGATCCAGCCCTTTTTTCTTGCCTGAGCGCTTGACGTGCGCCGGCGATCCGGCCATCAGCGGCGCTGGCGCGTGCTTTCTCCCGAAGCGAGCCAGCTCAGGCCCCGGCTACACTGCCAACTACTTCACGCTCGCCGCTCTCGCCCTGACATGACCCACATCCGGGAACGCACTGTTTTGTTTGCCGATCTGCGCGGCAGCACGGCATTGTTCGAGACCTTGGGCAATGCGGAGGCCTCGGCCCTGGTGACCCAGACGGTGAACCAGATTGCCCGGGCTGTGGACGAGTGCAATGGGCGCCTGATCAAGACCCTGGGCGACGGGCTGATGGCGGTGTTCGAGGTGCCGCGCGACGGCGTCAAGTCAGCCATCCGCATGCACGAGCAACTCGAGCGCCTGGTGGCACGCGGCAAGCAGCAAGGCTCGGCCGGCCTGCGCGCCCTGCGCATGCAGGTGGCCCTGGCCCGCGGCGAGGTGGTGGAGCTCAATGGCGATTGTTTCGGCGACGCGGTCAATGTGGCCGCACGCCTGCTCGACCATGCCGGCGACAACGAAACCCTGATCACCGTCGAGGTGCTCAACGGCCTGCCCAGCACCCAAAAGCTGCGCTTTCGAAGCCTGGACCTGATCGCAGTGCGCGGCCGCGCCGAGCCCGTGCATGTCCATGTGCTCGATCAGCCCAACCAGGGCGATATGGCAGCCACGCAGTTCGGCGAAGTGGTCCATGCCGTGGAGCCGGACGGCATCCGCCTGGTCTGGATGGACCTGGACCGGGTCTTCGACATCGACAGCATGCCCATCGTGCTGGGGCGCAGCGTGCAAGCCACCTACTGCATCACCGACGCGCGTGTGTCGCGCTCGCATGCCCGCGTTGACTGGCATGGCGGCAGCTTTTCCATCACCGACCTCAGCTACAACGGCACGTTCGTGCGCTTCGGTCTGGACGGCGAGATCGTCAGCCTCAAGCGCGGCAGTTGCACCCTGCATGGCAGCGGCGCCATCGGCCTGGGCAGCCCGCCAGTCGACGCGACCTCGCCGACGGTGCGTTTCGAAGTTCTGCATTTCGCCGACACAGAGCCCTTGCAACTCAGTCAAGGACGCAGCAGCGCAGGCCAGTCAGCGATTGACTAGACCTATCATGCCCGCATGAGCATGAAGCCCGAACCCGCCTACCGCCACGGTAGTGCCCCCAAGACCGCCCTCCTCTACTGCAACCTCGGCACGCCCGAAGCACCCACGGCCGCCGCGCTGCGGACCTATCTGGCGCAGTTCCTCAGCGACCCGCGCGTGGTCGAGATACCGCGCCTGATCTGGATGCTCATCCTGCACGGCATCATCCTGCGCGTGCGCCCGGCCAAGTCGGCGGCCAAGTACGCCACCGTCTGGATGCCAGAAGGCTCTCCGCTCAAGGTCTGGACCGAACGCCAGTCCAAGCTGCTGCAAGGCCTGCTGGGCGAGCGCGGTCACCGTGTCAGCGTGCGCTATGCCATGCGCTATGGCCAACCTTCCGTCGCTGCGCAACTCGATGCCCTGCGTGCCGAAGGCGTCACCCGCGTGCTGGTGCTGCCGGCCTACCCGCAGTACTCGGGCGCCACCACGGCCAGCGTGATCGACGATGTGGCGCGCTGGAGCTTGCAGACCCGCCACCTGCCCGAGCTGCGCTTCATCAACCGCTACCACGACCAGCCCCAGCACATCGCCGCCCTGGCGGACAGCGTGCGTCGCCACTGGGCCGAGCACGGCCGCAGCGACAAGCTGGTGATGAGTTTCCACGGCATGCCGGCCCGCACCCTGGCCCTGGGCGACCCCTACCACTGCGAATGCCTGAAGACCGGCCGCCTGCTGGCCGAGGCATTGGGCCTCGCTCGTGAGCAATGGCTGGTGACCTTCCAGAGCCGCTTCGGCAAGGCCAAGTGGCTGGAACCCTACACCGAACCCAGCCTGATCAAGCTGGCACAAGAGGGCCTGAAGAGCGTCACCCTGATCTGCCCCGGCTTCAGTGCCGACTGCCTGGAAACGCTGGAAGAAATCAATCAGGAAGCGCGCGAAGCGTTCCTGCACGCAGGCGGCCAGCGCTTCAGCTATGTGCCCTGCCTGAACGACGACCCAGCCGGCATGCGCGCCCTGGCCGACCTGGCCGAACAGCATCTGCAAGGCTGGCCCACGCGCGAAGTGGCCGATGCATCCGCCTTGGCGGCACAGCGCGAACGCGCGCTGGCCCTGGGCGCCAAGGACTGATCAGGCGGTTTGTCGAAGATCAGGAGCTGTGCGCAGCATTGCGCTGCGCCGCCAGCCTCACCTCGCGCCAGCGCACCACCCGCGGCCACAGCCGCGGCAACACCAGCACCAGTACCACCAGCGCCAGCAGGCCGGCCGACATCGGCCGCTGCACGAACACGCCCCAGTGGCCCTCGCCGATGGACAGGGCGTTGCGCATCTGCGCCTCGGCGATCGGGCCCAGAATCATGCCCACCACCACCGGTGCGGTCGGGAAATCAAAACGGCGCATCACCACGCCCAGCAGGCCAATGGCCAACATGACGACCAGATCGAACGCACTCTGGCGCATGCCGTACACACCCACGGTCGCGAAGATCAGGATGCCTGCGTAAAGCTGCGGCTTGGGGATCTTGAGCAGCTTGACCCACAGGCCCACCAAGGGCAGGTTGAGCACCAGCAGCATCACATTGCCGATGTAGAGCGAAGCGATCAGGGCCCAGACCAGGGTGGACGAGGTCTGGAACAGCTGCGGCCCGGCCTGGATGCCGTAGTTCTGCAGAGCCGAGAGCATGATGGCCGCGGTCACCGAGGTCGGGATGCCCAGGGTCAGCAGCGGCACCAGAGTGGCGGTCACCGCGGCATTGTTGGCGGCCTCGGGGCCGGCCACGCCTTCGATGGCGCCGGTGGTGCCGAACTCCTCGGGGTTCTTGCTCAGCTTGCGCTCGGCGGCATAGCTCAGAAAGGTCGGAATCTCCGAGCCACCGGCCGGAATGGTGCCGAAGGGGAAACCGATCACCGTGCCGCGCAGCCAAGCCGGCCAGGAGCGGCGCCACTCGCTGCCGGTCATGTGCACGCTGCTCATCTTGTTGATCTCTTGGGTGCTGCGGCCCTCGTACAAGGCGTTGTACAAGGTCTCGCCCACCGCAAACAGGCCCACGGCCACCAGCACCGCCTCGATGCCGTCCATGAACTCGGGCACGCCGCCTGTGTAGCGCACTTGCGCGGTGATCTGGTCCAGGCCGACCAGGCCCATGGCCAGTCCGATGAACAAGGCCGTTATGCCGCGCAGCGTGCTCTTGCCCAGCACCGCGCTGACGGTGGTGAAGGCCAGCAGCATCAGGCAGAAATACTCTGGCGGGCCGAGGGTCACTGCGAACTCGGCCATCACGGGTGCGAACAGAGTGACCAGCACCGTAGCAATCGTGCCGGCCACAAAGGAGCCGATGGCCGAGGTGGCCAGGGCCGCACCGGCACGGCCGCTCTTGGCCATCTTGAAGCCTTCCAGCGCCGTCACCATGGTGCCCGTCTCGCCCGGTGTGTTGAGCAAGATCGAGGTGGTGGAGCCACCGTACATGGCACCGTAGTAAATACCGGCGAAGAAGATCATCGAGGCCGTGGGTTCGACCTGGGCCGTGATGGGCAGCAACATGGCCACCGTCACGGCCGGGCCCAGACCAGGCAGCACGCCGATGGCCGTGCCGATCACGCAACCCAGAAACGCCCAGAACAGATTGACCGGCGTGCCGGCCGTCATGAAGCCGCCGAGCAGCTGATTCCAAAGATCCATCATGGCGTCGCCCTCAGAGCCAGCCGCTGGCCGTCAGGCCGGGCAGCTGGATGGCCAGCAGTTTGGTGAAGAGCCAGAACACTGGCGCGGCAATCAGCACACCGCTGACCGCGTCGACCACGGTCTGACGCAGATCGCCGCCGGGGCGGCCTTCCGACATGCGCAGGCCACGCACCGCCAGCGTGAAGCACAGCGCGCAGGCCAGGATGAAGCCGATCACGGTGATCAAGCCGGCATTGGCCAAGACCCCCGCCACCACCCAAGCCACGGCCTTCCAGTCGCCCCGGGCCGAGCCCGAAGGCGTCTCCCTGGCGCGGTAGCCGCCGCTGCGCGCCTCCCAGATCAGCCAGGCACCGCAAATCATCAGCACCACCGAGACCAGCCAGGGCAAGGCATTGGGGCCCACACCGGCGTAACCCGCGTCGGAGGGGATGAAAGTGGCCCCGTAAGCCATCAGCGCGCCAATGAGCAGCGCGCCGCCGCCGACCAGACTTTGGTGCAGCACGGAGGAAGAGGTTTCGGTCGCCATAGGACCCTCGCTAACAAATGTGTTCAGCGTCATCCCGCCAGGCTCCCGCCTGGCTGGATACGCATGCCGCGCCTTGCCGGCGCGTGATCGCTCAGATCATTCCGGACTTGACCATCACGGCCCGCAACATCGCGAACTCCTGGTCCACGAAGTCGGCAAAGGCCTTGCCGGTCAGCAGCGTCGGCGTCCAGCCGTTCTTTTCCAGCGACTCGATCCAGCTCTTGTTGCGGAACACCAGGGTCATCATGTCGGTCAGCGCCTTGTGCTGCTCCATGCTGATGCCCGGGGGCGCGTAAACACCGCGCCAGTTGCCAATCTCGACATTGATGCCCAGCTCGCGCAGCGTCGGCACATTCAGGCCCTTGAGCCGGGTCGGTGCCGTCACGGCGATGGGGCGCATCTTGCCGCTCTCGATGTACTGAGCGAATTCGCTGTAACCGCTGCCACCGACGGTGACATTGCCACCCAGAATGGCCGCCGTGGCTTCGCCGCCGCCACGAAAGGGCACGTAATTGATCTTGGAGGCGTCGACGCCGACATCACGAGCGATCATCGCTGCCGCCACATGCTCGGTGGAACCACGCGAGCCGCCACCCCACTTGACGCTGCCGGGGTCCTTCTTCATCTGCTCGACCACATCCTTCATGGTCTTGAGCGGCGAGTTGGACGGCAGCACAAAGACGTTGTACTCGCTGGTCAGGCGCGCAATCGGGGTGGCTTGCGTCAGGCTGACCGGCGGCTTGCCGGTGATGATGCCGCCCAGCATCACGGCACCCATGACCATCAGCGCATTGCCATCGCCCTTGCTGGCGTTGACAAACTGGGCCAGACCGATGGCACCGGCCGCGCCGCCTTTGTTCTCATACTGCACCGAGGACGCCATGCCAGCGTCCTGCATGGCCTTGCCCAGGGCACGGCCCGTGGTGTCCCAGCCGCCACCGGGGTTGGCGGGAATCATCATCTTGAAGCTGGCGCCGGCGCTGGCCAACTCCGGCAGGGCGCCGGCGGCAGCGAGGGCGGCCAGGGATTTCAGAAAGGTGTCGCGACGCATGGTGTTTGTCTCCAGTGCTTTGATGTCTTGTTGTCGACCGGTGCCGCCCCAGCTCTGGTCCAGGGCGGCCCGCAGCGATCAGAACGAGTGGTAGATGCCCAGTTCCGTGCCGGTGGAACTTTGACCGGCCAGCACGGCCGAACCACCAGGGATCAGGAACTTGCCGGTCGCGCTGTTCTGCACCCGAGATGCCGTGGCATAGATCGAGCTGCGCTTGGACAGGTTGTTGACATACCCCAGGGCCAGCAGCTTGCCACTGTAGTCGCTGCCGTTGGCGCTGTCGCTGTTCTTGGAGCGGACATGACTGAAACGCAGCACATGGGCACCCTGGGTGTAGTTGCCGCCCAGCACCCAGTTGGTTTGCTCACGAGTGGTCTGCTTGCTGACGTGGTAGAGCCCCATCAGCTTGAAGGCGTCGACCGTGTAGCTGGCGCCCAGATTGCTGACCTTGAACTTGGCATTGGCGGCGGTGTTGCTGGTCTCGGACCAGGCGCCGGCCACATCGAAAGCGCCCGCCGCATAACCCAGGCGCCCGCCTACATACTTGCCGGTGGACCCTTCCCCTGCGGCCACCATGGCCTGGCCATAAATGCCGCCGAGATTGCCGGGTAGGAAGTAACCAACGGAGTTGTCGGAGCGAACCACGGTCTTGGACGTGCCGGAGACGCCGTCAAAGCCATAGACCAGATTGCTGGCAGCGCCGACCCCGTTGGTGCCGAAGGCATTGAAGCGGCTGATGCTCCAGAAGGTGGGCGTGTAGTCGCGGCCCAGGCGGACCTCGCCGGCGGCCTTGTCGCTCAAGCTGACCGTGGCACGGCGACGCCAGTCGCCGCCCGAGCCGACATCGGGGCCAATCGCGCCTTCCAAATGGAAGCTGGCACTCCGGCCACTGCCCAGATCCTCGGTGCCACGAAAGCCGAGGCGGCTGGTCTGCATGCCGTCGATGCTGACCATGGACAGGCTCTTGCTGCCGTTCTTCAGGCGCTGCACGCCCACGTCCAGCACGCCGAAGATCGTCACATTGCTTTGGGCTGAGGCCAGGCCGGCACTGCTGCCGAGAACGGCCAGGGCCAGCCAGGGGGCCCAGGATTTGCTTCCACGCTTCATCGTTCTTGTCTCCGGTTCTAGGTTTGAGGTCACAACGCTGCGAGGGCGCTGCGCGCAAGGCGGGCGAAACCCGGCTGGCACTGACATGGTGCTGACCCTGGCTGTCAAATGCCTGTCCAAAGCCCTGGGACAAAACCTGAGGCGACCGAGCCGGCTCGGAGCCAAGGCGCTCTGCTATCGTCGCCGCCATGAAACTGCTGGTGATCGAGGACAACCAGGCGATGCAGACCACGCTGCAGCGCTCGTTCGAGCGCCGTGGCTTTCAGGTCAGCACCTGCGACGACGGCGAACGCGCGCTCTCGCGCTGGCGCGCCAGCTTGCCCGATGTGGTGCTGCTGGACCTGTCCATGCCGGGGCGGGACGGCCTCGATGTGCTCAGCGAGGCGCGCGCCGAAGGGCTGAACACGCCGGTCATCATCATCACGGCGCGCGGCACCCTGGGCGACCGCATCCTGGGCCTCAATATCGGCGCCGACGACTACCTGCCCAAACCCTTCGACCTCGATGAACTCGAGGCTCGGGTGCGCGCCTTGGTGCGGCGCCGCGGCAGTGCCGCAGCTCCGGAAGAACAGCGGCTGGCCACGCCGGCTTTTTGCGGCTTGCGCGCCGACCCCGAGAGTGGCGCGGTCTACCTGCAGGGCCAGGTTCTGGACCTGGCGCCGCGCGAAGCCGCCTTGCTGCGCGCCCTGCTGGCCAAGCCCGGTCAGGCGGTGGCCAAGGAGCGGCTTTTCGATCTCGTCTTTGCCGATGCCAGCGAGGCCTTGCCCGATGCCATCGAGGTGGTGGCCTATCGCCTGCGCAAGAAGCTGGCGGCGAGTGGCAGCAGCGCCAAGCTGGCCACCTTGCGCGGCCTGGGCTATTTGCTGCAGGCCGACGACGGCCATGGCTGAGGCCGGGGCAGAAGCCGCACGCTGGAGCCGGCTGTCCATGCGCAGCCGCCTGCTGCTGGGCATCCTGCTGCCAGTCGGTGTGCTGGTGGCGATCAACACCGTGAGCCTCTACCGTGAGGCCCTGAGCGCCGTGGACACCGCCTACGACCGCACCCTGCTGGCCTCGGCCAAGGCGATCGGCGAACTGCTGGGCGTGGCCGGCACACCGCAAGGCCCGCGCCTGCTGGCCAGCGTGCCCTACTCCGCCCTGGAAGCCTTCGAGTCGGGCAACAGCACGCGTCTGTACTTCAAGGTGATCGGTTTCCAGGGCGAGATGGTCTCGGGTTACGACGACCTGCCCGCCTGGCATGGCAAGCTGCCCGACCGCAGCAAATACGCGGCCCTGGTCGATTTCTACGACGACTTCTACCGCGGCGAACCGGTACGCATGGCCGTGCTGCTGCAACCGGTGGCCGGCGAGGCCGGGATCGGCCAGGCCACCATCCAGGTGGCCGAAACCTTGGACCTGCGTCACGCCCTGGCTCGCCAGGTGCTGCTGGACACCCTCTGGCGCCAGGCGACCATGCTGGCAGTCATTGCCGGCGTGGTCTGGCTGGTGGTGCAGCGCTCGACACGGCCGGTGCGCGCCCTCAGCGAGCTGATCGAAGCGCGCGAGGCCGACGACCTGAGCCCCATTCCTGCGCCGGGCCTGCCCACCGAACTGCAGCCCCTGATCGCCGCGACCAACGAGGCGCTGACGCGCCAGGCCCGGCTGCTGGAGCACCAGAAGCGTTTTGTCCGCGACGCCTCGCACCAACTGCGCACACCGCTGGCCGTGCTCAAAGTGCAGGTGCAGTCAGCTCGGCAAGGCGATGTCGAGCCCATGCAGGCGCTGGCCGAGATCGACACCACGGTGGCACGCGCCACTCAGGTCGCCAACCAGATGCTGGCCCTGGCCAAGGCGGAGCAGATGCGCCAGCAGGGCGCGCAGTCCGACGCGGCGATGCCGCTGCAGGACTGGTCGGAAGTGACTCGCGCCGTGGCACTGGACCTGGCGCCTCTGATCGTGCAGCAAGGCCTGGACTTCGACATCGACACCGAGCCCGCGACCATCGCCAGCCATGAATGGGCCTTGCGCGAGCTGACCCGCAACCTGCTGCACAACGCCATCCTGCACACACCTGCCGGTGGCAGCCTGCGCATCCAGTTGGCGCTCATGGGCCGCTGGGCACGCCTGACCATCGCCGACAGCGGCCCCGGCCTCTCGCCCGCCCAGCAGGCCCGGCTCTTCCTGCCCTTTGCCAGCGGCGATTCGCAGTCGGGCTCGGGCCTGGGCCTGGCCATTTGCCACGCCTTGGTGATGTCGCTCGGCGGGCGCATCGAGCTGTGCAACCGGGTGGATGGCGATGGCAAGGCCGATGGCCACAGCATCGCCGGCCTGGACGCCCGCGTGGACCTGCCGCTGTCCTGAGCGAAAATCTGGCCCATGAAATCACAAGAGTCGGCCAGCGCCGGCGTGCGCCTGGACAAATGGCTCTGGGCGGCGCGCTTCTTCAAGACCCGCTCGCTCGCGGCCGAGGAGATCGGCAAAGGCCGGGTACAGATCAACGGCCAGCTGGCCAAGGCCTCGCGTGAACTCAAGCTGGGCGACCTGCTGCGCTTTCGCCAGGGTGTGGTGGACCGTGAGGTCCGCGTACTCGGCCTGAGCCCGCAACGCGGCCCGGCCACCCAGGCCCAGGGCATGTATGAAGAAACGCCGGACAGCGTCAGTCGGCGCGAGCAAGCGGCCGAGCGCCGGCGCCTGGCACCCGAGCCGGCCGCCACCATCAGCCAGGGCCGGCCCACCAAACAGGACCGGCGCCGCCTTAGCGACTGGGAGCGCTGGTCGGCTGCGGCCGAGCCCGAATGAGACAATCAAAAGTTGCCCCTTGTCATTTCGGCTGAAAAACCCCTCTTGAATTCCAGGGCATCACGCCCATCTGTCAGCCATTGCTTCTTTTTGCATCATGACCACAGCGACCCCTACCCCCCAAGAGCCGACTCCCGAGACCGCAGCCACCGAAGCTGGCAGCAACCCTGAGGCCAAGCTGGCTGAAGTGGAAGCGCGCCTGGCCGAGATGTCGGACGCCTACCTGCGCGCCAAGGCCGAGGTGGAGAACATCCGCCGCCGCTCGGAAGAGGAAATGTCCAAGGCACGCAAGTTCGCCGTGGAATCTTTTGCCGAATCGATGCTGCCCGTGATGGACAGCATGGAAGCCGCCATCGCCCTGCCCGACGCCAAAGTCGAGACCGTGCTGGAAGGCGTGCACGCCACCAAGCGCCAGCTGGCCGCGGCCTTGGAACGCAACAAGGTGACCGAGATCAACCCGGCCGCCGGCACCAAATTCGACCCGCATCAGCACCAGGCCATTTCGGTCGTGCCGGCCGAGCAGGAACCCAACACCGTGGTGATGGTCTTGCAAAAAGGCTACTCCATCGCCGAGCGCGTGCTGCGCCCGGCCCTGGTGACGGTCACCGCGCCGAAGTAAAGAAAAGCGCAGGCCCGGCTTGAAAGCCGCGCCTGCAACCACAGCTAAGAACCATCAGGCAGCCCAGGCTTCAACGAGGCAGGGCGCCGGCAACGCAACAAATCTTCAGGAGTAAGACCATGGGAAAGATCATTGGCATTGACTTGGGCACCACGAACTCGTGCGTCTCCGTCATGGAAGGCAACACGACGCGCGTGATCGAGAACGCCGAAGGCGCTCGCACCACCCCGTCCATCATTGCCTACCAAGAAGATGGCGAGATCCTGGTCGGTGCCTCGGCCAAGCGCCAGGCCGTGACCAATCCCAAGAACACCATCTACGCGGTCAAGCGCCTGATCGGTCGCAAGTTCACCGAGAAGGAAGTGCAGAAGGACATCGACCTGATGCCCTACACCATCACCGCCGCCGACAACGGCGACGCCTGGGTGGATGTGCGCGGCAAGAAGCTGGCACCGCCGCAAGTCTCGGCCGAAATCCTGCGCAAGATGAAGAAGACCGCCGAGGACTACCTCGGTGAGGAAGTGACCGAAGCCGTGATCACGGTGCCGGCCTACTTCAACGACGCCCAGCGTCAGGCGACCAAGGACGCCGGCCGCATCGCCGGCCTGGACGTCAAGCGCATCATCAATGAGCCGACCGCTGCGGCCCTGGCCTTCGGCCTGGACAAGCATGGCAAGGGCGACCGCAAGATCGCGGTGTATGACTTGGGCGGCGGCACCTTCGACGTGTCCATCATCGAAATCGCCGATGTCGATGGCGAAATGCAGTTCGAAGTGCTGTCCACCAACGGCGACACCTTCCTGGGCGGCGAAGACTTCGACCAGCGCATCATTGACTACATCGTCAGCGAGTTCAAGAAAGAGCAAGGCGTCGACCTGACCAAGGATGTGCTGGCCCTGCAACGCCTGAAGGAAGCCGCCGAGAAGGCCAAGATCGAGCTGTCCAACAGCGCCCAGACCGACGTCAACCTGCCCTACATCACGGCCGATGCCACCGGTCCCAAGCACTTGAACGTCAAGCTGACCCGCGCCAAGCTGGAGTCGCTGGTGGACGAGCTGATCGAGCGCACCATCGCGCCTTGCCGCACCGCCATCAAGGACGCTGGCGTGGCCGTCGGCGCCATCGACGACGTGATCCTGGTCGGCGGCATGACCCGCATGCCCAAGGTGCAGGAGAAGGTCAAGGAGTTCTTCGGCAAGGAACCGCGCCGTGACGTGAACCCGGACGAGGCCGTGGCCGTCGGTGCCGCGATTCAAGGCCAGGTGCTGGGCGGCGAGCGCAAGGACGTGCTGCTGCTGGACGTGACCCCGCTGAGCCTGGGCATCGAAACCCTGGGCGGCGTGATGACCAAGATGATCGCCAAGAACACGACCATCCCGACCAAGTTCAGCCAGACCTTCTCGACCGCCGACGACAACCAGCCGGCCGTGACCATCAAGGTTTACCAGGGCGAGCGCGAGCTGGCCCAGGGCAACAAGAGCCTGGGTGAGTTCAACCTCGAAGGCATCCCGCCGGCACCGCGCGGCACGCCGCAGATCGAAGTGTCTTTCGACATCGACGCCAACGGCATCCTGCACGTCGGCGCCAAGGACAAGGGCACCGGCAAGGAAAACAAGATCACCATCAAGGCCAACTCCGGCCTGTCTGAGGCCGAGATCGAGAAGATGGTCAAGGACGCCGAAGCCAACGCTGGCGAGGACAAGAAAAGGTCGAGCTGGTGCAGGCCCGCAACCAGGCCGATGGTCTGGTGCACAGCGTGCGCAAGTCGCTGAGCGAGCATGGCGACAAGCTGGAAGCCGGCGAGAAGGACAAGATCGAGGAAGCCATCAAGGCCGCCGAAGAAGCCATCAAGTCCGACGACAAGGCCGACATCGAAGCCAAGACCGAAACCTTGATGACGGCCAGCCAGAAGCTGGGCGAGAAGATCTACGCCGACGCCCAAGGCGCACAAGCGGCCCAGGCTGCTGCAGCCGGCGCCGCCGGTGGCGAACAGCCGCAGGCCCAGCAGGCTTCGGCCAAGCCGGCCGATGACAATGTGGTCGACGCCGAGTTCAAGGAAGTCAAGGACTCGAAGTAAGCAAGACCGTCGACGAGCCGGCTCCGAAAGGGTCCGGCCGTCATCGCCGCCGCGCCGCAGCCACGGAGTATTGATGCTCCCCACGCTCGACGCGGCGCTGTTGTTTTGAACCGCACGGACCCCGCCCATGGCAAAGCGTGACTATTACGAAATCCTCGGCCTCGCCAAGAGCGCCACCGAGGACGAGATCAAGAAGGCCTACCGCAAGCTGGCCATGAAGTACCACCCCGACCGCAACCAGGGCGACGGTGCGAAGAAGGCCGAGGAACAGTTCAAGGAGGTCAAAGAGGCCTACGAGATGCTGTCCGACGCGCAGAAGCGCGCGGCCTATGACCAGTACGGTCACGCCGGCGTGGACCCCAATATGGGCGGTCGCGGTGGCCCGGGCGCGGAAGGTTTCGGCGGCTTTGCCGAGGCGTTTGGCGACATCTTCGGCGACATCTTCAACGGCGGCGGCGCCGGTGGTGCCGGCCGACGCGGCGGTGGCCAGCAGGTCTATCGCGGCAGCGATCTGTCCTATGCGATGGAGATCACGCTGGAGGAAGCGGCGCGCGGCAAGGAATCGCAGATCCGCATTCCGAGCTGGGAAGGCTGCGAGACCTGCAACGGCACCGGCGCCAAGCCCGGCACCAGTGCCAAGAGCTGCGGCTCCTGCAATGGCTCGGGCACGGTCCATATGCGCCAGGGCTTCTTCTCGGTGCAGCAGACCTGCCCGCATTGCCACGGCACCGGCAAGATCATTCCGGACCCCTGCACCGCCTGCAACGGCCAGGGCAAGGTCAAGAAGAGCAAGACCCTGGAAGTCAAGATTCCGGCCGGCATCAATGAAGGCATGCGCATCCGCTCGGCCGGCAATGGCGAACCTGGCGTCAACGGCGGCCCCTCGGGCGACCTCTACATCGAGATCCGCATCAAGCAGCACGAGATCTTCGAGCGCGACGGTGACGACCTGCACTGCACCATGCCGGTGGGCCTGACCACGGCCACCTTGGGCGGCAGCATCGAGGTGCCCACATTGGGCGGGAAGGCCGAAATCGAACTGCCCGAAGGCACCCAGCACGGCAAGACCTTCCGCCTGCGCGGCAAGGGCATCAAGGGCGTGCGTTCGAGCTACCCGGGCGACCTCTATTGCCACATCAGTGTGGAAACCCCGGTCAAGCTGACCGAGCATCAACGCAAGCTGATGAAGGAGTTGGACAAGAGCTTCCGCGATGGTGGCGAGCGTCACTCGCCCAATGCCAAGAGCTGGACCGACCGCGTCAAGGATATCTTCAAGTGAGCCTTGAAGGCTCGGCGAGCCGAGCCTGACCCGCCATGACGGCGCCCTCGCTCCTCGGAGCCCGGGCGCTTTTTTACGCCCACATGCGGCCATGCCCTGCGATCTGGCGGGCGATCACCCCCTTGTTGTGTCCTTAAGTAGGCTCAAGTCAAAGCGCCGAGCAGCCGATACTTGCTGAGTGATCCCCCATCAGCCCATCAAACCATCCCACGCCCCAGGCATGACCGGCACTGGGCCCGGACGCGCCTGCAAGGAGACAGCATGGCCATGATGGACCGCGAGATCCAGAGCGCCAGCGCGCTGATCATCGACAGCAACTCGACCTCGCGCAGCCTGCTTTCGGCCCAGTTGCGCGACCTCGGTGTGCAGCAGGTGCGCCAGGCCTCGCGGGTCAGTGATGCCCGGGTGATCCTGGAGCACAAGACCTACGACATCGTGCTGTGCGACTACCACTTCGATGGCACCGAAATGTCCGGCCAGGACCTGCTGGACGAACTGCGGCGCGAGCAGCTCCTGCCCTACTCCACCGTCTTCGTGATGGTGACCGGTGAGGCCTCTTACGCCAAAGTGGCTGAAGCGGCGGAAGCGGCGCTCGACGCCTACCTCATCAAGCCCTACACCAGTGCCTCACTGGCCGACCGGCTGGCCCACGCACGCCACCGCAAGCGCGTGCTCAAGGACATCTTCGAAGCGATCGAGAAACAAGACTTCGAGGGCGCTGCCGCCCATTGCTTGAAGCGTTTCAACGCGCGCGCCGAATTCTGGCTCTACGCCGCCCGAATCGGCGCCGAGCTGCTCCTGCGCCTGAACCGCCACGAAGACGCCCACAAGCTGTATGACGCCATCATCGAAGCCAAGACTGTGCCTTGGGCGCGTCTCGGCGTCGCGCGCTCCGAGCTGGCCTCAGGCAATCTGGTCGCGGCGCGGCGCACGCTGGAAACCTTGATCGGGGACATTCCCGATCACGCCGATTCCTACGACGTCATGGGCCGCGTGCAGATGGAGCAAGGCGAACTCAGCGCGGCCCTGGAAACCTACCGGACCGCGGCCAAGCTCACCCCGGGATGCCTGCTGCGCCAACAGCGCTGTGGCAGCCTCGCCTTCTATGCCGGCCAGCGTGATGACGCCTTGAAGATGCTGGAGCGCACCATGGCACAGGGCCTGCGCTCCAAGCTCTTCGACATGCTGAGCCTGGTGCTGATTGGCCTGATGCGCTTCGACAACAAGGACAGCAAGGGGCTCAAGTATTCGCACGACGCCATGATGCAGGAGCTGGAACGGCGCCCGCAGTCCAAGCGCCTGCAGCGCTTCGAGGCCGTGTTCCGCGGCTTACGCTTTCTGTCAGACCACAAGGTCGGCAATGCCCTGGAACTGGCGCGCCAGCTGAGCCAGGAGGCCGACGCCGAGGACTTCGACCTGGAGGCGGGCAGCTTGCTGGTCGGTATCTGGATTCGCCTCTCCAAGCTGGCCATTCAGCTCGATGAGATGGGGCCCATCATCTCCAAGTTGGGGCTGCGCTTTTGCACCTCCAAGGCCAGCTCGGAATTGCTGGTCTCGGTGAGCGAGGACAACGAGACCGTGGCCAACGAGTTCCGCAGCTGCCACACCCGCATCTTTGGCGTGGCGGAAACTGCGATGCGGCATTCCATGCGCGGATCGGCCCGAACCGGCGTGGAGCTGCTGATCCAGCAAGGCGAAGCGACCCGCAACTCCAAGCTGATCGATATGGCCAGCCTGGTGCTCAAGCGCCATGCCGAAAAGATCGACGATGCCGAGCAACTGGCCGAGCAGATTCGTGTACTGCAGGAACGCTATGTGCTTCCGATTGCCAGCCTGAACAACCGCAACCGCGCCGCCGGCGGCCTGGCCCTGCGCACTTGATCCACTGATCCGCAGGGCTCAGAACAGGCGGCCTTGCTCGGGCCCAGTTCTGCAGCCGTCCGCCTCGACATGGCCGACTGGCCGGCAAAAGAGCGACAGATCGAGCGGCTGGCGTTCTCTCGACAAACCCAGACGCGCACAGGCCTTGTGCAAGCGCTGGGACAAGAGTTCGGCCCAGATGCCCTCGCCGCGCATGCGGCTGCCAAAGCGGGCGTCGTTGTCCTTGCCGCCGCGCATCTCGCGCACCCGCGCCATGATGCGTGCGGCCCGCTCGGGCACATGGCGCTGCAGCCAGTCCTGGAACAGCGGGTTGACCTCCCAAGGCAGGCGTAGCGGGATGCAAAAAGCCGAGCGCGCACCGGCCTCGGCGGCTGCCTCCAAGATGCGCTCCAGCTCAGGCTCGTTCAAAAACGGGATCAATGGCGACACGCTGACCCCGACCGGTACGCCTGCCGACGCCAGGGTTTTGAGGGTGCGCAAGCGCCGCTGTGGCGAGGCCGCGCGGGGCTCCAGGATGCGGGCCAGCGCCGGGTCCAGCGTGGTGATCGAGATGTAGCAAGACACCAAGCGCTGCTCGGCCATGGGCTGCAGCAGGTCCAGATCGCGCTCGATGCCCGACGACTTGGTGAGCACCGAGAAGGGGTGGCGGTACTCCTGCAAGACCTCAATCAAGGCCCGCGTCAAACCGAGCGTGCGCTCCACCGGTTGGTAGGCATCCGTGGCGGTGCCGAGGCAGGTCAGGCGTGGCACATAGGACGGCTTGGCAAAGGCGGCCCGCAGTCGCTCGGCCGCATTGACCTTGGCAATGATGCGAGTCTCGAAGTCCAGCCCCGGCGAGAGGTTCAGGTAGCTGTGCGTTGGCCTGGCGAAGCAGTAGATGCAGCCATGCTCGCAGCCCCGGTAGGGGTTGATGGACTGGTCAAAGGGAATGTCCGGCGACTGGTTGCTGGACAGGATGCGCTGGGCGCATTCCTCGATGATCTGCGTGGCCGGCGGCAAGGCCTCGGGGTCGAACGATTGCGCCAAGGAACCCCAGCCGTCATCGAACTGTTCGCGCTGCTCGCCCTGAAAGCGATGGGCCATTGCCCAAGCGCTGCCCCGACCTTTCAGGGTGTCCGCGGCAATGTAGAGCGGTTGTGACGCCTGGATGGGTGGGTTTGGCCTGGATTTCATACTGTTTGTTTATACAGTATTTCGCACCAACCCGGCACAAAGAACAGCTGCCGCTCAAGCTGCTGCGGGCCCGGTGCGCTCCAAACTACAGCACGCCGGCTTCGACCAGGAAGCGCGAAGGCGAATCGGCCTTGTAGGCCAGGGTCAGGCGCTGGCGCGCACGCGTCATCGCGACGTACAGCAGATTGCGGTTTTCCGCGGCGCTGACATCGCCGACGAACTCGCCGCGCGAAAGATACGGAATCAGCACATGGTCGAACTCCAGGCCTTTGGCGGACTCGATGCTGGACAGCGTCACGCGGGTATTCAGGCGCATGCGTGCTTGGATCTGATCCTGCTGATGCAGCACCCGGAAGGCCTCGCCCAGGCCTTCGCCTTCGGCCACGATGGACTGAAGCAACTGGCTGATGTTGTCGCGCACCTGCTGCACATCCTCTTTGCGCACCAGCACCGAACGCGCAAGGCCCTCGGGCTCCAGGGCGAGTCCGAAGCTGTTTCCGAAATGTTGCAAGTCACCGGACTCCATCACCGCCATGGCCGCGCGCAGACGATTCAAAGCACGGGGCGAGGCATTGCGCAAGACCTGACCCTCGATGAAATCGCGCATGCCCTGCGGATGCTCGGTCGCCTCGGCAATGGCCTGGCGTTGGGCGGTGACGGCGTCGACCTGACGCAACTCGCTGCTCTCGATCAGGGCGCCGGCGAACAACATCAGCGCGGCCAGGGTCTGCTCGCGCAGCGGCTTGCTCACAAAGCCGCTGAAATCTCCGCTGCAGTAGGCGTACAGACCGCGCACCAGCAAAACCTCGGGCCGGCGCAGAAAAGGTGCAAAACCATCGACCCGGTAGTCCACCCCGAGCTTGAGCAGCTCGCGCTCGATCAGGATGGACTGAGCCGGCCGCCGCAAAAGGATGCGCAAATCCTTTCGCTGCGTCTGGGCCATGTGCTCGCGAGCCAACCGAGCCACCATCTGCGCCATCACGCGCGGGGATTCGCAAGGCAGCGGCTCCACTTCGGTCGCGCAGTGCAAGGCGGCGGCATAGGGCTTGTTGTGCGCGAGGCGTCCGACCATCTGGGCCAGCTCCGAGCCGAAGCGGTGGCTGGCCGTCAACGGCAAACGCAGCGGCTTGCCAATTTCCTGGACGAAGCAGTCATGCATGAAGGTCGCATCGGCGCCGGCCTGGGAGTGAATCACCTGGTCACGGTCGCCCACGCCAACAAAGGCCGCGCGCCGGTTGGCATTGAGCAAGGCCTTGAGCACGGTGAACATGGCACGGTTGGTGTCATGCATCTCGTCAACGACGATGAGCGCCAAACCCAGAGCCAGGGGCGAACCTTCGGGGGGAAGCTCCTCCATCAGAAGGGCGCGGGCCAGGTCGTAACAGGCGTCGCCCTCGAAGCGGAATTCAGGCCGGTCCGGATGGCCGCCGCGGCGAATGAACTCATAGGCCGAGCGCACCCGCAGGCTCATGTAATCGAAACCCAGCTCTTCCGCCAATGCCGGGCTCATGGCCTCGTCAGCGGCCTGCAGCTCGATCAGCATCCGCCCTTTCAGCACCGCGAAAGTGCGTAGCAGCCCTTCGGCCAAGGCGGCCGGCGAACCGTCGACGCAAAGCTCATCGGGGTGACGCTCACACGGCAGGGTTTGCGCCCGCTCAATCGCCCGCAGCAGATAGGGCTTGACCTGCTCCAGGCGCTGCAGCGCCAGCGACCTGCCACCTTCGAGGTCCTCCAGCATGTCCGTGCTGAACGCTTCAAACGTTTGGACTCGGATCGCATCCACCTGCTCGGCAGCCAAGCCGACCCAGCGCAGCTGCGCGCGCAAGGCCTGCACGGCCGGATCGGTGTAGGTCAGCGCCAGAATCATGGCGGGGTCGGCGCCCCGCTGCAGCGCCTGCGCGATGCGCAGAGCCAGCGTGGTGGTTTTGGCGGCGCCTGCGTTGGCTTCGATCAAGACATGACGCGCCCGCGCCGCCTGAATGCGCTGCTGCTCCTCCGTGGGCTCGAAACGCTGCGGCACATAGAGCAGATCCGGCAGGCTGGCGGGCTCGGTCACTGCGGGCGGCGCTGCCGCGGCGCCGCCGTCCTCAGTACTCGTCACCGACCGGGCTGACATAGTCCGGAGCCAGATTCTCGAACTTGGTGTGCATGCGCTGGAAGGCCAACTTGATGGTGCCCACCGGGCCATTCCGCTGCTTGGCGATGATGATCTCGGCCACGCCCGGCTCCTTGCACTCTTCCTTGGTGTAGTACTCGTCGCGGTAGATGAACATGATGATGTCGGCATCCTGCTCAATGGCGCCCGATTCGCGCAGGTCGGACATCATGGGCCGCTTGTCGGGCCGCTGCTCCACCGAGCGGTTCAGCTGCGAGAGCGCGATCACCGGGCACTTCAGCTCCTTGGCCAGGGCTTTCAGGCCGCGCGAGATTTCGCCGATGACCGTGGCGCGGTTTTCCTCGTTGCCGCCGCCGTTGCCGCTCATCAGCTGCAGGTAGTCGATGATGATGAGGCCGAGCTGACCGCTGATGCGGGCCTGGCGGCGCGCACGGGCACGCACCTCCGAGGGGCTCAGGCCCGGGCTTTCGTCGATGTAGATGGCGGCCTTGCCGAGCTTGTCCACAGCTTCCGAGAGGCGACCCCATTCATCGTCAGCCAAGCGGCCCAGGCGCAAGCGGCTCTGGTCGATGCGGCCCACCGAGCCGACCATACGCAGCGCCAGCTGAGCCGCGCCCATTTCCATGGAGTAGATGACGACGGGCAGGCCTTCGTTGATGGCGACGTTCTCGCCGATATTGACCACGAAGGCGGTCTTGCCCATGGAGGGGCGAGCGGCCAAGATGATCAGGTCACCGGGCTGCAGGCCGGCGGTTTGCTTGTCCAAATCGAAGAAGCCGGTGCGCACGCCGGTCACATCCTCGGCGCCGTTCTCAGCGAGCTCGTTGACGCGATCAATCAGCGCCACCACCAGGTTGTCCATGCTCTGGAAGCCCTGGCTGCTGCGGTTGCCTTCCTCATTGATGCGGAAGATCTTGCCTTCGGCCTCGTCGACGATTTCCTTGACGGCCCGGCCTTGCGGGTTCATGGCCGCGCTGGCGATTTCGTCGCTGGCTGTGACCAGCTTGCGCAAGACGGCGCGCTCACGCACGATCTCCGCATAACGGCGCAAATTGGCGGCACTCGGCACACTTTGCGCCAGGGCGTTCAGATAGGCCAGGCCTCCGCACTCCTCGGCTTTGCCGAGCGAGGTCAGTTCCTCGAACACCGTGACCACGTCAGCCGGCTTGGCTGCGTTGATCAGCTTGCCCAGGGACAGGTAGATCTGCTTGTGCTCGAAGCGGTAGAAATCCGACTCGGTGAGCAGATCACCCGCCCGATCCCAGGCGCTGTTGTCGATCAACAGTCCACCCAGCACGCTTTGTTCGGCCTCGATGGAATGCGGCGGCACACGCAGGCGGGCCACTTCTTCATCGCGGCGATCGGCACCGCCGACGCTAAAAGAGCTCGAAGAGCCTGAAGAGTTGGGCAAGGGCGTGGGTGAAAAGGTCGCGCTCATGGCTGAAGGGGTCGCTGGTCGTACGGGATGGCGGGCAGCAAAGGGCTGGAAGCTGTGAACTGGAAACTAGGACCTGGAAACTGGGTACTTCGGGGCCAGACCCTCCACCAGCCTGCATTGTGGACAAGCCTGTGGATAGCCTGGGGGCAGCGCTGTATAAACCGCTGCCCGAAAACGCAAAAAGCCGACACTGCGGACAGCATCGGCTTTTTGACTGTCTGACCACTGACGGTCAGTGACGCCTGAGTTTACTCGGCGTCGCGCACCACTTGCACGCTGATTTCCACGACCACATCGGTGTGGGCAGCGACGCTGACGGTGAACTCACCCACAGCCTTCAGAGGACCATTGGGCATGCGCACTTGAGCCTTGGCGATGGTGAAGCCCAGCTTCACCAGGCCATCGGCCACGTCGGCGTTGGTGACCGAACCGAACAGACGGCCGTCCACGCCAGCCTTTTGGCTGATGCGCACGGTCTTGCCGGCCAGGGCTTCGCCCACGGCTTGGGCAGCGGCCAGCTTTTCAGCAGCAGCCTTTTCCAGTTCGGCGCGCTTGGCTTCGAACTCGGCGATCGCGGTGGCCGTGGCACGACGTGCCTGGCGTGTCGGGATCAGGAAGTTGCGTGCGTAGCCGTCCTTGACCTTGACGACGTCGCCCAGGTTGCCGAGGTTCGCGACCTTTTCAAGCAGAATGATTTGCATGTTGGGTTACTCCTCAGACCTTGTGCTGGTCGCTGTAAGGCAGCATGGCCAGGAAACGAGCGCGCTTGATGGCGACCGTCAGCTGACGCTGGAAGAAAGCGCGGGTGCCCGTCAGGCGAGCCGGCGTGATCTTGCCGTTTTCGCCGATGAAATCGCGCAGGGTGTCGATGTCCTTGTAATCGATCTGCTCAACACCGGTGACGGTGAAGCGGCAGAAACGCTTACGACGGAACAGCAGAGATTGGGTGTTGCGCTTGGGCTTCTTGTCTTTGGAGAAGCGACCCTTGCCACGTGGTGGTGCCATCGTATGACCTCTTTAATTTAATCCGGATTCGAACAATTCGGTGTTCAGTTGGGTGTCAGAGCGGTGATGTGGAAGATCGTTCCACGGCCGTTCTTTTGAGCGCTGAGGAAGCCTGTGAACAGTGCATTTCCTCCAACTCCCAGCGACTGCAGGCGCTTGCCGATTTCACCGATCGCGACCGCCTTGATTTCCATGGAAACCTTGCGGGGCTTGCCGGCTTCCTGCACCTGGGATTCATGCTTGAGCATGCCGTCCAGGGCCATCAATCCGGCCGGTGTGTATCTGACAAGTCCCAGCTCCAGCAGCTGTGCTTGCAAAACCAGTTGGTTCAAAGTGAAGAACGCTTGCCGGTCTTGGTTTGCACGCTGGTGGCCAGTGCGCTGGCAACCTTCATGAACACGGAGCTAAGCCTGATCAGGCCGTTGCGACTTGAGGCGCCTTGCGAGCGTCTTCGCGTTCCACGGTCTTCATCATCACCGAAGGCGTGGTCTCAGCCTTGGGCTTCACCACGGTCAGGTGGCGCAGCACGGCGTCGTTGAAGCGGAAGCCGGTCTCGAGTTCAGCCAGGGTTTCCTTGCTGCATTCGATGTTGACGCACAGGTAGTGAGCCTTGGCCAGCTTCTGGATCAGGTAAGCCATCTGACGACGGCCCCAGTCTTCAATGCGGTGCACAGCGCCGCCATTGCTGGTGATCAGGGTCTTGTAGCGCTCCAGCATGGCCGGAACTTGTTCGCTTTGATCCGGATGGATCAGCAGAACGATTTCATAGTGACGCATAAATACTCCTTGTGGATTCCAGACTCACCCGACGGTCGGTTGACCCTCTCGGCTCGCCTGAGGAAGCCGCGCCACAGCGTCAATTCACGTGGTCACGGCAAGGGGGAACCCGCGATTCTAGCGCAGCTTGGTGGTTTACGCCAGCTTTTGCTTCGTGAAGCTGCTTGAGAAGCTGGCGACCTAGGGTACGCCGACGCCACCAGGCGCGGGGCTGCGCTGCGGCGGGCTGCGCAGGCGATCGACCAACTGCGCTTGCTCCGCCGCCGGCCGCGGAGTGAAGTAGCTGACCACCGCAATGGCCAGGAAGCCGGCGGGCACGCCGAAGACGCCGGCCGAAACCGGCGCAATGCCCCACAACAGCTCCGCCGGCCCCGGCACTCCCAGGGCGAGGCGCAAGCTCGGGCTCGCCACCACCATGTAATAGAGCGTCACGGCCAAACCGGTCAGCATGCCGGCCAAAGCCCCCCAGCCATTGGCGCGCCGCCAGAAGATGCCCAGCACCAGGGCCGGAAAAAAGGTCGCCCCGGCAATCGAAAACGCCGAGGTGACGAGCAAGAGGATGTCAGCCGGCCTTTGCGCCGCCACTGCAGCGGCGGCCAGCGCTGTGGCCAGAAGCAAAGCCTTGGACAAGGTGACGCGCCGCGTCATTGAAGCATTCGGGTTGAGCAGGCGGAAATAGACATCGTTCGACAAGGCCGCCGAGATGGTCAGCAGCAAGCCGTCGGCCGTGGACAGCGCGGCCGCGAGACCGCCCGCGGCCACCAGCGCCGAGATCACGAAAGGCAAACCCGCCAGCTCTGGCGCCACCAGCAAGACGATGTCGCCGCTGATGCGCAGCTCGCCCAGCTGTAAAAGTCCATCACCATTGACATCGCTGACCGACAGCAAACCAGGATCCAGGCGCGTCCACTGCATGATCCAGGTCGGCAGCTGGTCAAAGGCGGTACCCACCAACTGCGTGAAGATCTCGTACTTGACCATGACCGCCAAGGCTGGCGCCGTGAAGTAGAGCAAGGAGATAAAGAACAAGGACCAGGCCACCGACTGGCGCGCCTCGCCCACGGTGGGCGTGGTGTAGTAGCGAGTCAGCAGGTGCGGCAGGCCCGCCGTCCCCACCATCAAGCAGAACACCAGGGCCAGAAAGTTGCGACGTGACTCGTCGAACTTCAGGCGCTCGGCGGCATCACCCTCGGGGTCGCCGGCAAAGGCCAGCGCATGGGGCGGCATGCCCGCCAAGGGCTGGGCCAAGGCCGTATTGCTGGCGCGGCCGCGCTGCCATTGCTCGCTGGCTTCGGTCGGTGTGCGCGGCAAGGCCGCCTGGCTTTTCTCGGCGGCCTGGATGGCGGCCAGAGAGGCGTCCTGCGCCTTCAACAACGCGACTTGCCGAGCAGCCTCCGCCCGGTCCGCGGCCAAGGCTTGGGGCACGTCGCTGAGCTTGCGTTCGAAGCTGGCGGCGCGCTCGGTGAAGACCGCCCTGACTTGCAACTCGGCCGGGTCCTGATTCAATCGTTGTTCGGTGGCCGTGATCTGTTGCAGCTGATGGCCATAGACCCACTGCGGCCAGGGCACCCCGGTCTGCTTCAGGCACATCCAGATCACCGGCACCAGATAGGCAATCAGCAGCACGATGTACTGCGCCACCTGGGTCCAGGTGACTGCGCGCATGCCACCCAGGAAGGAGCACAGCAGGACGCCCCCCAAGCCGAGAAACACGCCGATCTCGAAGCTGAAACCCGTCAAGCGAGCGGTGATCAGGCCGACCCCGTAAATCTGGGCAACGACGTAGATGAATGACACCAGCGTGGCCGCCAAAGCTCCCAGCAGGCGCGGCGCCATGCCGCCGTAGCGAGCACCGAGAAAATCTGGGATGGTGTATTGGCCGAACTGGCGCAGATAAGGCGCCAGACACAAGGCCACCAGGCAGAAGCCCCCCGTCCAACCGAGCACATAGGCCAAGCCGCCATAGCCGCTCAAGTAAAGAGTGCCCGCCAGGCCGATGAAGGAGGCCGCGCTCATCCAATCGGCGCCGGCCGCCATGCCATTGAAGATGGCAGGCACACGCCGGCCGGCGACGTAGTACTCATCGGCGTCGGTCGTGCGGCTGAACAGGCCGATACAGGCATAGACGCCCACGGTCGCCGCGAGAAAGCTGATGCCAATCGCGTTCTTCGACAAGCCCAGTTGCTCCAGCAGGGCCAGCCCCAGCAGGAACAGAACAAAGCCCAGGGTGAAGCCCAGATAGATGCGCTTCAGGCGCGCGGCCAATGGCTGCTGAGCCTTGGCGCCGCCAGGAGGGTGAGATCGAACAAAGGCCACGGACAAATAGGGGTCAGTTCTGCAACAGGGGAAGGCGCAAGCCACATCATGCGAGCACACAGGGGCGACTGTCGATACCGGAAACCCGGCCCCGCAGCGCGACCGACAGGCCGCCCGGTGCCACGCAAGAAAAAAGGCCCGCACGAGGCGGGCCATTCAAGAACAGGGTTCAGCTCAGCTCAACGCTTGGCCAGACGCTGCCAGGTCTCGATCACGGTATCCGGATTCAAGGAAATGGACACGATGCCCTCACTGGCCAGCCAGTCGGCGAAGTCCGGGTGGTCGCTGGGCCCTTGGCCGCAGATACCGATGTACTTGCCGGTGGCGCGGCAGGCGGTGATGGCGCGCGAGATCATGGCCTTGACGGCGGGATCGCGCTCGTCGAAGTCACCGGCCAGTTGCTCCAAGCCGGAGTCGCGATCCAGGCCCAGGGTCAGCTGGGTCAGGTCATTGGAGCCGATCGACATGCCGTCGAAATGCTCCAGGAACTGCTCGGCCAGGATGGCGTTGCTGGGCACCTCGCACATCATGATGACGCGCAGGCCGTCCGTGCCGCCATCGGCGGCGCGCTTGAGGCCACGCTCGGCCAGCATGCCGACCACGCGTTCGGCCTGGCGCACCGTGCGCACGAAGGGCACCATGATCTCGATATTGCTCAGGCCCATATCGCTGCGAGCGCGCTTGAGCGCCTCGCACTCCATGGCGAAGGCATCGGAGAACTCGCCGCTGATGTAGCGCGAAGCGCCGCGGAAGCCCAGCATCGGGTTCTCTTCATCGGGCTCGTAGCGCGAACCGCCGATCAACTTGCGGTACTCATTGCTCTTGAAGTCCGACAGGCGCACGATCACCGGGCGCGGGTAGAACGCAGCCGCAATGGTGGCGATGCCTTCGACCAGCTTGTCCACGTAGAAAGCGCGCGGCGAGGCGTGGCCGCGCGCCACCGACTCGACCGCCTTCTTCAAATCAGCATCGATATTCGGATAGTCCAGGATGGCCTTGGGGTGGACGCCGATATTGTTGTTGATGATGAATTCGAGGCGGGCCAGGCCGACACCGGCGCTGGGCATCTGGGCAAAGTTGAAAGCCAGCTGCGGATTGCCGACGTTCATCATGATCTTGATCGGGCAGTACGGCAGCTCGCCACGATGGACTTCGCTGACTTCCGTTTCCAGCAGACCGTCGTAGATATAGCCGGTGTCGCCTTCCGAGCAGGCCACAGTCACCAGCTGACCATCCTTCAGCGTCTCGGTCGCGTCACCGCAACCGACCACGGCCGGAATGCCGAGTTCGCGCGCAATGATGGCGGCGTGGCAGGTGCGGCCACCGCGGTTGGTGACGATGGCGGCGGCGCGCTTCATCACCGGCTCCCAGTTCGGGTCGGTCATGTCGGTGACCAGCACATCGCCGGGCTGGACCCGCTCCATTTCGCTGATGTTGTGCACCAGACGCACCGGGCCGGTGCCGATCTTCTGACCGATCGCGCGGCCCTCGGCCAGCACGGCGCTGTGGCCCTTGAGCTTGTAGCTGTGCTCGACCTGGCCTTCGGCCTGGCTCTTCACGGTTTCGGGGCGTGCCTGCAGGATGTAGAGCTGGCCATCGACACCGTCGCGGCCCCACTCGATGTCCATGGGGCGCTGGTAGTGCTGCTCGATGATGAGTGCGTACTTGGCCAGCTCGATCACTTCCGCGTCATTGAGCGAATAGCGGTTGCGCGCTTCCGGCAGGGTGTCCACGGTCTTGACCAGCTTGCCCGAGGCGGCCCGCTCTTCCGGCGAGGAGAACTCCATCCGAATCAGCTTGGATCCGAGGTTACGTCGGATGATGGGCAGCTTGCCACGGGCCAGAGCCGGCTTGTGCACATAGAACTCGTCCGGGTTAACGGCGCCCTGCACCACGGTCTCACCGAGGCCGTAGCTGGATGTGATGAAGACCACATCCTTGAAGCCAGACTCGGTGTCGATGGTGAACATCACGCCGGCCGAACCGAGGTCGGAGCGCACCATGCGCTGCACACCGGCTGACAAGGCCACGTCGGCGTGGGCGAAGCCCTTGTGCACGCGGTAGCTGATGGCGCGGTCGTTGTAGAGGGAGGCGAACACCTCCTTCATCTTGTGCAAGACCTCTTCGATGCCCACCACGTTCAGGAAAGTCTCCTGCTGGCCGGCGAAAGAGGCGTCGGGCAGATCTTCTGCCGTGGCCGAGGAACGCACGGCAAAGGACACGCCAGGGTTGTCGGCGGTCAGCTGCGCAAACGAGGTACGGATCTCTGCTTCCAGGTCGGCCGGAAAGGGTTGCGCCTCCAGCCAGCCGCGAATCTCAGCACCGGCCTCGGCCAAAGCGCGCACATCGTCGGTGTTCAGGGTCGACAGGCGCGCCTCGATGCGCTTGTCCAGGCCTTCGTGCTTGAGGAACTCGCGGAAGGCGTGCGCGGTGGTGGCAAAGCCGCCAGGCACGCGAACGCCCGAATGGGCCAGTTCCGAAATCATCTCGCCGAGGCTGGCGTTCTTACCGCCAACGACCTCGACGTCGCTCATCCTCAGATTCTCAAAGGGGACGACCAGGGCGGTCGGCTCATAGCGTGCAGACATGGGAAAACTCCGTGATGTTGAAAATTCCGGAGTCCCGCCGGGGCGCCCGCAGCGCCCCCCATGAAATGCAGCCACACGGCATCCCGGCCGATTCTTTGTAATTCTGTTTGTGAGGCGGGGATGGTCATGGCGCGAAGGCAGGACATTTCGAGCGATTCTACGGGCAGGCCCGACTTATGATGAAGAAAGACTCTAGAGCATTCCGACCATGCCCAATCGCACCGTGTACTTTGTCTCGGACGGCACCGGCATCACCGCCGAGACCTTTGGCAACTCCATCCTGGCCCAGTTTCCTGGCAAGCCGCGCCATGTGCGCCGCCCCTTTGTGGACACGGCCGAGAAGGCCCACCAGGTGGTGCACGAGATCAACCAGACCAGCGAGCAAGAAGGCCGGCGCGCCATCGTCTTCGCCACCCTGGTCAACCGCGAGGTGCTGCAGGTCGTGCGCGAGCACTGCAAGGCCCTGGTGCTGGACATGTTCAACACCTTCATCGAACCGCTGGAAGAAGAATTCCAGGTCAAGAGCAACCACCGGGTCGGCCGCTTCTCGGATGTGGCGCGCAGCCAGGAGTACCACGACCGCATCGAGGCCATCAATTTCTCGCTGGCCCACGACGACGGGCAGTCGGCCAAGAACCTGGAGTCGGCCGATGTGATCCTGGTCGGCGTGTCGCGCAGCGGCAAGACACCAACTTCGCTCTACCTGGCCATGCAGCATGGCATCAAGGCCGCCAACTATCCGCTGATCCCGGAAGACTTCGAGCGAAGCAAGATCCCGTCCATGCTGGAGCCGCACAAGCGCAAATGCTTCGGTCTGACCATCGACCCGGAGCGCCTCTCGCAGATTCGCAACGAGCGCCGCCCGGGCAGCAAGTACGCCGACCTGATGAACTGCCGCTACGAGGTCAATGAGGCCGAGGCCATGATGAAGCGCAATGGCATTGCCTGGCTGTCATCGACCCACAAGTCGATCGAGGAAATCGCCACCACCATCCTGCGCGACATCCGGCCGGACCGTTTGATCTATTAACGCTGCGCCACCAAGCGCTGACGCGCCGACTCGTACAGGCAGATGGACGCTGCACTGCCGACATTCAGCGATTCTTCTCCGCCGGGCTGAGGAATGCCCACGGTCAAGCTGCAGCGAGCCATCAGCTCCCCCTGAACGCCCTGCCCTTCATGGCCCATGACCCAGGCGCAAGGGCTGGGCAGTTGGACCTGGTGCAGTTGCGCTTCGGCATAGGAGCTGGTGGCCACCAGCGGCAGCTTCAAGGCGGCCAGGTCCTCGGGCGCCAGGCCCTCGATCAGACGCAAACCGAAATGCGCGCCCATGCCGGCACGCAAGACTTTGGGTGACCACAGAGCCGCCGTGCCCTTGAGCGCCAAGACCTGGCGAAAACCCATGGCCGCCGCGCTGCGCAAGATCGTGCCCACATTGCCGGCGTCCTGCAGGCGGTCCAGCACCACGGTGTCCGCCTCGGGTGTCAGGTCTTGCCCAGCATCCAAGGGCACTTCAAAGCCGATCTGCGCCGGCGACTCCAGGCCGCTGATCTGCTTGAACAAGGCCAGCGGTACGACCAACTGGCGCGGTGCCGCGTCACCGAGAGCGCGCAACACCGGGTCCGCCGCGGCCGCCTCGGTCAACACTGCCTGCAGCACCGGATGGCCACGTTGCAAGCAGGCGCGCACCAGATGGTCGCCCTCCAGCCAGACGCTGCCCAGCTTGCGATAGGCGCCGCCATCCTGGCTGAGTTTGCGCAGGCGCTGCAAAGCGGGGTTGTCCCGCGAGGTGATGTGAAGAATCTGACTGCTCATGCGCTCTCGATGATCTGGCGCACCGGGCCGAAGCTGCGCCTGTGCCAGGCGGTCACGCCGTGGCTGCGCAAAGCCGCCAGGTGCTCGGCCGTGGGGTAGCCCTTGTGGCCGGCAAAACCGTATTCAGGGTGCAACTCGTGCATGGCCATGCATTGGCGGTCGCGCGCCACCTTGGCCAGGATGGAGGCCGCCGAGATCGCCTGCACCTTAGAGTCACCCTTGACGATGGCCTCGGCCGGAATCTTGAGCACGGGCAAGCGGTTGCCGTCGACCAGCACCTTAGCCGGCTTCAGACGCAAGCCCTCGACCGCCCGCTTCATGGCCAGCAAGGTCGCCTGCAGAATATTCAAGCGGTCGATTTCTTCGACGCTCGCTTCAGCGATGCAGCAGCACAAGGCTTTGGCACGGATTTCGTCGAACAGGCGCTCGCGCTTCTTTTCGGTCAGGACCTTGGAATCGGCCAGACCCATGATCGGATTGGCATCATCGAGGATGACGGCAGCGGCCAGCACCGGGCCAGCCAGGGGCCCGCGGCCAGCTTCGTCGACGCCAGCCAGCAGGCCGATACCATCCCAGCTCAAGCCCAATTGCTGAGGCTGGCCGAAATCAGCAGCCGAGGACTTGCGCGATCGCATCGCAGGCCTTTTGCGCGGTATTGCAGCGCAGCAGCTCATGTTGTTGCTGAAACATTGCCCGCGCCCGCTCGCAGCGCGGCGCGTCGTCCAGCCAGGCCAAGCCTTCACGCGCCAGAGCCTCGGGCGTGCACTGATCCTGGATCAGCTCAGGCACGATGAACTCACGCGCCAGCACATTGGGCAGGCCCACCCAGGGTTGGTAGTTCTTGCCCTTCATGCGCCACCAGTTGAGCGCATGCATGCGGTAGGCGATCACCATGGGCCGCTTGAACAGTGCCGCCTCCAGCGTGGCCGTGCCGCTGGCCACCAGGGTGATGTCGCAGGCAGCCAGGGCCTCGTGCGAACGACCATCCAGCAGATCGAGCTGCAAGCCCGGCGCGTACCGAGCCACCAGCGGATCAATGAGCGAGCGCAAGCCCGGTGCCACCGGCATGACAAAGCGCAGCTCGGGCCGCGCGCGTTGCATCAGGACCGCGGCGCGCAACAAGGGTTCGGCGATGTAGCGGATCTCGCTGCGGCGGCTGCCGGGCAGCAAGGCGACGACGGTGTCGGCATCGCCTAACTTCAGCGCTGAGCGGGCCTGGGCTTGCGGCGGTTCCAGCGGAATCGCATCGGCCAAGGGATGGCCCACATAACTGGCGCCGATGCCATGGGCTTGCAAAAGCTCTGGCTCGAAGGGAAACAGGCAGAGCACATGGTCGGCCGAACGCTTGATCTTCTCGACCCGCTCGGCACGCCAGGCCCAGATCGAAGGGCAGACGAAATGCACCGTCTTCACGCCCGCTTCGCGCAAGCGCTGCTCGAGGCCGAAATTGAAATCGGGTGCATCCACACCGATGAAGGCGGCCGGCGGCTGGGCCAGCAGGCGGTCACCCAACTGGCGGCGGATGGCCAGCAGCTCGCGGATATTGAGCAAGGCATCGACATAGCCAAACACCGAGAGTTTGCTCGATGGCCACCAGGCCTCGAAGCCACGGGCGGCCATGCGCGGGCCGCCAATGCCCTGGGTCTTGAGCTCGGGCCAGCGCGCTTGCAGGCCCTGGATCAGCAAACTGGCGAGCAGGTCTCCGGAAGCCTCGCCGGCCACCAAGGCTAGGCTCAGCGAAGGCTCAGCCATGGGATCAGCGCACCAGACCGCGCTTGGCGCTGGCGATGAAGTCCAGCATCAGCTGCACATCGGCCTGAGAGTCCTCGCCCTGCTCGGCATGCAGCGCCGAGATCTGCTCGACCGACTGCTCCAGCGTCAGGCCGCTGCGGAAAATCAGCTTGTGCAGCTGACGGATCACGGCGATGCGTTCATTGCTGAAGCCGCGGCGGCGCAGGCCCGTCAGGTTGACGGCGCGCACAGCCAGCGGGTTGCCGTCTACCGTCATGAAAGGCGCGACATCCTGCGACACATGGCCCTGGAAACCGATCATGGCGTGAGCGCCGATCTTGACGAACTGGTGCACGCCGGTCAGGCCGCCAATCACCGCCCAGTCACCCACATGCACATGGCCGGCCAGCGTGGCGTTGTTTGCCAGCACGCAGTGATTGCCCAGCTGCACGTCATGGGCCAGATGCACATAGGCCATGATCCAGTTGTCGGACCCGACCCGGGTGATGCCCTCTTCCTTGAGCGTGCCGGTGTTGAGCGTGCAGAACTCGCGCACGGTGTTGCGGTCGCCGATCACCAGCTCGGTCACTTCGCCACCATGGCTCATGTCCTGCGGCATCGCACCGATGGAGCTGAACTGGTAGAAATGGTTGTCGGCACCGATAGTGGTGCGGCCTTCGATCACACAGTGTGGGCCGATGCGGGTGCCCGCGCCAATCTTCACCTGCGGGCCGATCAGCGTGTAGGCGCCGACCGTGACCGAACTGTCCAGCTCGGCAGCGGGGTCGATGAGGGCCGTCGGGTGAATCCTGCTCGTCATGTCGCGCAGTGCCTCAGGCTTCGATACGGCGCATGGTGCAGATCAGCTGCGCCTCGCAAGCCAGCTCCTCGCCGACCATCACCTTGCCGGTGAACTTGTAGATGCCGGCCTTGGCGCGGTCCAGGGTCACATCCAGCAGCAACTGATCGCCGGGCTCGACCACACGCTTGAAGCGCGCGTTGTCGATGCCAGCAAAGTACACCACCGTGCTTTCATCGAGCACCGTGCCGTTGCTGTCCAAGGCCAGCAAGGTAGCGGCCTGGGCCATGGCTTCGAGCATCAGCACACCTGGCATGACCGGGCGGTGCGGGAAATGGCCGACGAAATAGGGCTCGTTGATGCTGACGTTCTTGATCGCCTGGATGCGCTTGCCCTTCTCGATCTCGAGCACGCGATCCACCAGCAGCAGCGGGTAACGGTGCGGGAGCTTTTTGAGAATTTCGTGGATGTCCATCATGTTGAATTCTTCTTCTCTAGTGCGCGGATGCGATCGCGCAAGGTATGCAATTGACGCAGTGTGGCCGCGTTCTTTTCCCAGCTGGCATTGTCGTCGAAGGGGAAGACGCCGCTGTACTGGCCCGGCTGCTTGATACTGCGGCTGACCACGGTGGCGGCCGACACATGGACATGGTCCACCAAGCTCAGATGCCCCAGGATGATGGCGCCGCCACCGACCGTGCAATGGGCGCCGATGCGCGCGCTGCCCGCCACACCGGCGCAGCCGGCCATGGCCGTGTGTGCGCCGACATGGACGTTGTGGCCGATCTGGATCAGGTTGTCGAGCTTGACGCCGTCTTCCAGCACGGTGTCCTCGAGTGCGCCGCGGTCGATGCAGGTGTTGGCGCCGATTTCCACATCGTTGCCGATGCGCACGGCGCCCAGCTGCTCGATCTTTTCCCAGCGCCCTTGTGTCGGCGCGAAGCCGAAGCCGTCTGCGCCGATGACCACGCCCGCATGCACGATACAGCGCTCACCGATCTGGCAATCAAAGCCCAAGGTCACGCGAGCCGCCAGACGGCTGCCGGATCCCACGCGGGCATTGCGCTCGACCACACAGTGCGAGCCGATCTGGGCGTCGTCGCCGATTTGCGCACCGGCCTCGATCACGGCCAAAGCGCCGATGCTGACATTCGCGCCAATCAACACACTCGCGTCAATCACGGCACTGGGATGGATGCCTGCCGCAGGGCGCGGGCGCACGCGCGCTGCCCACCATTGGGTGAGCCGCGCGAAATAGAGGTAAGGATCGGGCGTGACGATGGCGGCACCGCGGGCCGCAGCGGCCTCGGCAAAGGCCGGCGCCACGATCACGCAGGCCGCTGAGCTGCTGGCCAGCTGCGCCTGGTAGCGCGGATTGGACAGAAAGCTCAGCGTGCCCGCATCAGCCGCTTCCAGCGGACCGATGCGCGTGATCTGCGTTTCGGACGCACCATGAAGATCGCCGCCCAAGGCGGCGATCACATCAGCCAGTGAGACTGCGCCCACTGATTACTTCTGGGCGTTGAGCGCGTCGATCACCTTCTTGGTGATGTCCACGCGGGCGCTGAAGTGGATGGCATCTTGCAAGATCAAGTCATACTTTTCAGCATCGAAGATCTGCTTGATGACCTTGTTGGCGCGGTCGACGACAGCTTGCAGCTCTTCGTTCTTGCGCTGGGTCAGGTCTTCCTGCCATTCGCGGCGCTTGCGCTGCAGATCACGATCCAACTCGACCAAGTCGCGCTGGCGACGGTTGCGCTCGGCTTCCGACAAGGTCGGCGCTTCCTTTTCCAACTTCTCAGCGGAATTGCGCAGCTTGGACTCGATGTCCTTCAGCTCTTTCTCGCGCTTGCCGAATTCGATTTCCAGCTTCTGGGTCGCAGCCTTGCCGACATTGGCTTCGCGCAACACGCGGTCGCTGTTGACATAGCCAATCTTCAAGTCCTGCGCCTGCACGCCCAGCGTCGACACAGACATCATGGCAGCCAAAGCCACCGCCTTAAAAAGCTTGCTCTTCATCAGAATGCAGTCCCGATCTGGAATTGGAATTTTTCGATTCTATCTGTTGGATGTTTGCGCAAGGGCACGCCATAGCTCAGACGCAGCGGACCCATGGGTGAGACCCAACTCAAGCCGAAACCTGCCGAAGCCCTCAGCATGGAGGTGCCGTTCTTCAAGGTGTCGAAATTGATCTTTTCATGCTCGGCCCAGACGTTGCCGGCATCGACGAAACCGAACAGGCGGAAGGTCTTGTCATTGCCACTGCCCGGAACCGGCAGATAGAGTTCGGCATTGACGTTGACGCGGCGGTTGCCGCCCGAGTAGGAACCGGTCACATCAACCGGGCCCAGAGAGCCCGCTTCGAACACACGCACCGAACCGAGGCCGCCGGCGTAGAAGTTCTTGAAGATTGGATACGGCCGGCCGCCAATGCCTGCGCCCCAACCCAGCTCACTGTTCAAGCCCAGGGTGATCTTGTTGGTGATGGGGATGTAATGCTGGTACTGCAGATTGGCACGCACGTAACGCGCATCTCCGGCCGGGCTCATTTCCAGGTTGATACGCTGGTACTTGCCGAACATGGGCGAGATGATGCTGTCGCGGCTGTCGCGCTGCCAACCGATGGTCAGCGGCAAGGACAGGCTGTTGTTGCCGAAGGCGCGGCCGTAGAGCAGATAGCTCAGGGGCAGGCCCTGGTTGGTGGTCATCTTGGTGCGCTCGTAGCCGACCCCGAAGAACACCGTGTCCTGCTCCGAGAATGGCACACCAAAGCGGATCGAACCGCCATGCGTGATCATCTCGAACTGCTCACCCAGATTGTTCAGCGGCTTCTGTGTCCGGTAGAACACATCGAGCGCGCGCGAGACGCCGTCGACCGTGAAATACGGATCCACCGTGGACAGCACCAAGGCGCGGCCGACCGAGGAGGTGTTCACTTCCACGCCCAGGTAATTGCCCGAGCCGAAGACGTTTTCCTGCTTGATCGCGCCGGTGAAGGACAGCTTCTGCTGGCTGGAATAACCGGCACCGACCTGGATATTGCCGGTCGGCCGCTCTTCCACCGTCAAGATCACATCGACCTGATCCTGCGCACCGGCGACCTCATTGGTGTCGACGGTCACTTCCTTGAAGTAACCAAGGCGTTCAACGCGGTCACGCGAGGCCTTGATACGACGACCGTCGTACCAAGCCGATTCGAACTGACGGAACTCGCGACGGATCACTTCGTCCCGGGTGCGGTTGTTGCCGGCGATCAGCACGCGGCGCACATAGACGCGACGGGCCGGCTCGGCCACGAAAGTCACCACCACTTGGCCGGTGGCCCGGTCAATCTCGGGGCGGCTGTCGACACGCGCGAAGGCGTAGCCGAAGCTACCGTACAAATCGGTGAAGGCGCGGGTCGTCTGGGCCACGGCCTCGCCCTGGTAGGGCTGGCCGGGGCGCAGCAACACCATGCGGCGGAAGTCCTCCTCGCGCCCCAGGAACTCGCCTTCCAGCTTGACCGCGGTCACGGTGTAGGGCTGGCCCTCATTGACCGTGACAGCGATATTGATGCTCTGCTTGTCCGGCGAGATCGTCACCTGGGTCGAGGTGACAGCGAACTCCAGATAGCCGCGGTTCATGTAGTAGGAGCGCAGCGTCTCCAGATCGGCATTGAGCTTGGTGCGGGAGTAGCGGTCGGTCTTGGTGTACCAGGTCAACCAGCCACTGCTGGTCTGCTCCAGCAGACCCAGCAAGGTGCTTTCAGAGAACACCTTGCTGCCCAGGATGCGCACTTCGCCAATCTTGGCCGGCTCGCCTTCGCTCACGGTGAAGCTGACGTTGACGCGGTTGCGCTCCAACGGCGTGATGGTCGTGGTGACCTCAGCACCGTAGAGGCTGCGCGTCAGGTATTGGCGCTTGAGCTCCTGCTCGGCGCGGTCGGCCAAGGCGCGGTCAAAGGGCTTGCCCTCGCCGATGCCCACGTCCTTCAAAGATTTGCTGAGCGCTTCGGTGTCGAACTCCTTCAAACCGATGAAGCTCACATTGGCAATGATGGGCCGCTCTTCAATCATGATGACGACATCGTTGCCGTCAATATTGATGCGCACATCCTTGAACAGGCCGGTCGCGAACAGGGCGCGCAAGGCCGCAGCGCCCTTGTCATCGTTGTAACTGTCGCCGACGCGGAAGGGCAAGGAGGCAAAGACGGTGCCGGGGTCGGTACGCTTCAGACCCTCGACGCGAATATCCTTGAGAACAAAGGGATCCACCGCCCAGGCGGCGCCTGACTGCAGTGTGGCCGCAAGGGCCAAGGTCAGGATGGAGGGGCGCAGGGGCGCTCCCGTTCTAAAGAATGAGGACATGCAAGTAGAGTCAATGCAGGCCCGTCAAGCGGGCCACGTCGTTGGAAAGGGCCAAAGCCATCATCAGCATCAGGATCAGCGCGCCCGCGCGCTGCAGTTGCGTTTGCCACCACTCCGAGACGGGGCGGCCGCTCAAACCCTCGAAAAGATAATACATCAGGTGTCCACCATCGAGCATCGGCAGCGGCAGCAGGTTCAGCACACCCAGACTGACGCTGACCAGGGCCAGAAAGCCCAGATACTGCGCCAGACCCGACCGCGCTGACTGACCCGCGTAGTCCGCAATCGTCAGCGGGCCACTGAGGTTTTTCAGCGAAGCCTCACCGACCAGCATACGGCCGAACATCTTGAGGGTCATCCACGAGACGTCCCAGGTGCGTTCGGCGCCCCGCAGCAGCCCATCCCACGGACCGTAACGGACCATCACCATGGCAGGCTGCCCACCGACCATGGCTTCGATGCGGCCAAACTTGCGGCCGTTCTCGACCACCACCTTGGGCTGAACCTCCAACTCGACCAGTTGACCGCCGCGCGCGACTTGCCAGCGCATCGCAGTGGCCGGCTCTTGCGCGCCGGCCAAGCGGATGCGTTCACGCAACTTGGCGGCATCGGGCACGACAACACCATCGACCTGGCGCACCAGGTCACCCACCTGCAGGCCAGCCAGTGCACCCGCACCACCGGGGGTCAATGGACCCAGCACCGGCTCACTGTAGGCCGGGCCCAGACCCAGCTTGGTGATCACTTGCGCATCGATCTCGTGGGCGCCCAGGATGTCAGTGTCAAGCTGCACGCTGCGCCGGCCATGACCTTGGGCATCGCTGAGCTCCAGGTGCAGCTTGCGCCCCTGCTCCACCGCCTCGGTCAGGCGCCAGCGCAAATCGGACAAGGAATGCACATCCTGCCACTGCTGCCCATCCAGCGAAACCGCCTGCACCCAGTCACCGGCACGCAAACCGGCCCGCTCGGCCAAGGACTCTCGGGCCGGCGAACCGAGCACCGCCTTGGGCTCCTCTTGACCGACCCAGTTGACGCCAGCAAACAGCAGAATGGCCAGCAGCAGATTGGCCACCGGGCCGGCAGCCACGACGGCGACGCGCTGGCGCAGCGGCCGGTTGTTGAAAGCCTGCTCGCGCAAACCTGCGGGCACGGGGCCCTCGCGCTCATCGAGCATTCGCACATAGCCGCCGAGGGGCAAGGCGCAAAGCGTGAACTCGGTGTGCTCAGGGCTGCGCTGATGGCGCCAGATCACGCGGCCAAAGCCGACCGAAAAGCGCAAGACCTTGACGCCGCAGGCGCGCGCCACGCGGTAGTGGCCGTACTCGTGCACGATGACCAGCACCGCCAGAGTCAGGATGAAGGCCAGAACGGTGCTCATGCACCCAGCTCCGTAATCAGAGCCAGGGCCTGGCGGCGTGCGCGTTGATCCAGACTCAGCAAGCCTTCCACGCTGCGGCACTCACCAGCTTGCGGCAGCGTGCTTTCCAGGCTTTGCGCGTTGACGCGGTGGATGTGGTCGAAACGCAGGCGCCCATCGAGGAAAGCGGCGACGGCCTCCTCATTGGCCGCATTGAGCACGGCCGTCGAGCCCTCGGCCGCACGCAGGGCCTGCCAGGACAGATAGAGGCCCGGGAAGCGTCGTTCATCGGCTTCTTCGAAGCTCAGGGACGGCTGGGTCAGCAAGTCAAGCCGGCTGGCGCCCGCCTCAATGCGCTCAGGGAAAGACAGGCCGTAGGCGATCGGCACACGCATATCGGGCGTGCCCAGCTGGGCCAGCACCGAGTTGTCGCGACAAACCACCATCGAGTGAATGATGCTCTGCGGATGGATCAGCACCTTGATCTGCTCGGGCTTGAGCGCGAACAACCAGCGCGCTTCGATCACCTCGAGCGCCTTGTTCATCATGGTTGCCGAGTCGACCGAGATCTTGCGGCCCATCACCCAATTCGGGTGCGCCACGGCCTGGGCCGGGGTTACCTCGTGCAGGGTGGCTGGGTCGCGCTGGCGGAAGGGGCCGCCGGAGGCGGTGAGCACGATGTGATCGATGCGCTGCGCCCAGGTGCTGCGGTCCTCGGGCAGGCATTGGAAGATCGCAGAATGCTCGCTGTCGATGGGCAGCAAAGTCGCACCACCCTGCTCCACCGCTTGCATGAACAAGGCGCCGCCAACGACGATGGCTTCCTTGTTGGCCAGCAGCAGGCGCTTGCCCGCTTTCGCCGCCGCAAGGCAAGGCGCAAGGCCCGCGGCGCCGACGATGGCGGCCATGACCATGTCCACGTCCGGATGCGCAGCCACCGCCGACAGGCTGTCAGCCCCGTGCAGCACCTCGGTGCGGCTGCCCTGCTCGCGCAGCAAGCTGCGCAGTTGGGCGGCCAGGGTGGCATCGGGAAGCACCGCAAAGCGTGGCTGCCATTGCAGACACTGGGCCAACAAGGCGTCGACCCGGCTCATGGCGCTCAGCGCGAAGACTTCAAAACGCTCGGGATGCCGGGCCAGCACGTCCAGGGTGTTGACGCCGATGGAACCGGTGGAGCCGAGCACGCAGATGCGCTGCGGACGGGAATGAAGACTCATGGGAGGGAGGAACTCAAGGAACTCAGCGCCAGAGCCAACGGGAACACCGGCAGCAAGGCATCGACGCGATCGAGTACACCGCCATGGCCGGGCAGCAACTGGCTGCTGTCCTTGGCGCCGACCGCACGTTTGATCAGGGATTCGAACAGATCACCGACCACGCTCATGCTGGCCAGGAAGACCAGGGCCAGCAGGCCCGTGAACAGGCCCTGCCCTTGCAGCAGGCGCTGGTAGAGGCTGGCGGAATCGACCGCGAATTGGCGGTCGATCACAAAGGTCCAGAACAGGCCGAGAGCCAGCACGCCGGCCATGCCGGTCCAGACCCCTTCCCAGCTCTTGCCGGGGCTGATGGTCACGGCCAGCTTGCGGCGACCGAAGGTACGACCACCAAAGTAGGCGGCGACATCGGCCATCCAGACCAGGCAGAAGATGGAAAGCAGGAAGTTGATGCCGGCGGCCTTGGCCTCCAGCATGGCACCCCAGGCAGCCCAGAGCGCAAGCGCACCGAGCAGCAGGCGCAAGGCCTTGGAGGCCTGCGGCCAAGCCGCCGGGCCGCCGCGCAAGGCGTAGGCCCCGCCCAGCACCCAGATCAGGCCCGCCAGCCACCAGCACCAAGCCGGCCGCGGCGCCAGGCCAAACAGCCAGAGCGTGCCGGCACAGGCGGCGGCCAGGGCGGCGCCGAATGCGAGAGCCGGCAGGCCGCCGGCGGCATTGAGCCGGCACCACTCCCAGCCGGCCGCGCCAATCATCAGCAAGGTCAGCAGGGCAAAAGGCCAGGGCGAGGCGGCGAACAGAGCGGGCAACAAGACGGCCAGCAAGGCCAAGGCCGTGATGATGCGGGCTTTGAGCATGGGGTTCAAACGCCAGCCAGGGCCGGCGCCTCTTTGACGCCGCCGAAGCGGCGGTCGCGTTCACGGAAGGACTCGATGGCCGCGTCCAGCTGCGCCTCACCGAACTCGGGCCAGAGGCAGTCAGAGAACACGAATTCCGTGTATGCGACCTGCCAGAGCAGGAAATTGCTGATGCGCACTTCGCCGCCGGTGCGGATGAAGAGGTCTGGGTCAGGCGCATAGCTCATGGCCATGAACTCGGACAGGCGCGCTTCGGTCAGCTCGGCCGGCGGCACGCCCGCCTCCATGGCCGATTTGCAGGCCTGCACCACATCCCAGCGGCCGCCGTAGTTGAAGGCCACGGACAGGGTCAGCTTGCTGTTGTGTGCCGTACTGCTCTCGGCTTCGTTCCAGGCATTGCGCAGTTTGTCGGACACGGCCTCGCGGTCGCCGACGATGCGGATGCGCACGCCCATGGCGCCCATGCGCGCCAGATAACGCGACACAGCCGCCAGCACCAAGCCCATCAGGCCCGAGACCTCGTCGCTGGGGCGCTTCCAGTTCTCCGAGGAGAAGGCGAACACCGTCAGGTACTCGATCTCACGATCGATGCAGGCCTGGACCACCTTGACCAAGGCATCGACGCCTTGCTTGTGGCCGAAGAAGCGCGGCAGAAACCGCTTCTTGGCCCAGCGGCCGTTGCCATCCATCACGATGGCCACATGGCGGGGCACCGCCTTCTTCTCGCTCGTCACTGCGTCCGGCCCGCTCAAACTGCCAGGATTTCGGCTTCTTTGCCGGCGACCAAGCGGTCGATCTCGGCAATCGTGCGGTCGGTCAGCTTTTGCGCATCGTCGAGGCTGCGGCGCTCGTCGTCTTCGCTGATCAGCTTGTCCTTGGTCAGCTTCTTGGCCTGCTCATTGGCTTCGCGGCGCAGATTGCGCACGGCGATCTTGGCGTCTTCACCGGCGTTGCGAACCACCTTGGTCAGGTCGCGACGGCGCTCTTCGTTGAGCGGCGGCATCGGCACACGGATCAACTCGCCTTGCGAGGCCGGATTCAGGCCGAGATCAGACTCACGGATGGCCTTCTCGATCTTGGCGCCCATACCCTTTTCCCAGGGCTGAACACTGATGGTGCGGGCATCCAGCAAGGTCACATTGGCCACCTGGGAGATCGGCACCATGGAGCCGTAGTAGTCGACGCTGACCTGGTCGAGGATGCCGGGGTGGGCACGACCGGTACGGATCTTGTGCAACTCGCCCTTCAGTGCCTCGACCGACTTGCCCATCTTGGTTTCGGCGTTCTGCTTGATGTCTGCAATGCTCATGATTCTTGACCTTGAAAACCTTTGTTTCTCAAACGTGCACCAAAGTGCCTTCGTCTTCACCCATCACCACGCGCTTGAGTGCGCCCGCCTTCAAGATGCTGAACACGCGGATCGGCAGCTTCTGGTCGCGGCACAACGCGAAGGCGGTGGCGTCCAGCACTTGCAGATTCTGGGTGATGGCCTCATCGAAGCTGATGCGCGAGTAGCGGGTGGCGTTCGGGTCCTTCTTGGGGTCGGCGGTGTAAACACCGTCCACCTTGGTGGCCTTGAGCACGATCTCGGCGCCGATCTCAGCACCGCGCAGCGCCGCGGCCGTGTCGGTGGTGAAGAAGGGGTTACCCGTGCCGGCCGCGAACACCACGACCTTGCCTTCTTCCAGATACTGCAGCGCCTTGGGGCGCACATAGGGCTCCACCACTTGCTCGATGCCGATGGCCGACATCACGCGAGCGACGATGCCCTCCTGGCGCATGGTGTCAGCCAGAGCCAGGGAATTCATCACCGTGGCCAGCATGCCCATGTAATCGGCCGTAGCGCGGTCCATGCCGACCGAGCCGCCCGCGACGCCGCGGAAGATATTGCCGCCGCCGATCACCACCGCCACCTCAACACCGAGCTCGGTGACCTCACGGATTTCTTGCACCATGCGCACGATGGTCGCGCGGTTGATGCCGAAAGCGTCGTCGCCCATCAGGGCTTCACCGGAAAGTTTGAGCAGGATGCGTTTGTGCGCGGGCATGAGGACCTCTTGATGGCTGCTGTTGCTGGAAATGGGAGTGTCTGGCTTGTGCCGCGTCAGCGGCGTGCCGTTTGGGCACCTGCGGCAACCCTGGGGGTAGGAGCTGCCGACATCAACGGGCACAAGTGTAAAGGGCGCCAGAGGCGCCCTTTGTTTGCTTCAGGGCTTATTGACCCTTGGCGGCGGCCACTTGCGCGGCCACTTCGGCGGCGAAGTCGTCCACCTTCTTCTCGATGCCTTCACCCACCACGTACAGGGTGAAGCTCTTCACTGTGGTGGCCTTGTCCTTCAGCATGGCGGCGACGGTTTGCTTGCCGTCAGCGGCCTTCACGAAGACTTGGTCCAGCAGCGAGACTTCCTTCAGGTACTTCTGCACGGCGCCGTCCACCATCTTGGCGACGATGTCGGCCGGCTTGCCGGACTCGGCAGCCTTCTCGGCAGCGATCTTGCGCTCCTTCTCGACCAGATCAGCCGACACTTCGGCAGCCGACAGAGCGGCCGGCTTCATGGCGGCCACGTGCATGGCGACGTCCTTGGCGGCGACTTCATTGCCGTCGAACTCGACCATCACGCCGATGCGGGTACCGTGCAGGTAGGAAGCCAGCTGGGCGCCCGAGTTGTACAGCTTGATACGACGCAGGGTCATGTTCTCGCCGATCTTGCCGATCAGGCCGCGGCGCACATCTTCCACCGTCGGGCCGAAGCCTTCTTGCGACAGCGGCAAGCCAGCCAGGGCTTCCACTTCAGACACGGCATTGGCAGCAGCCACTTGGGCGCAGGCATTGGCGAAGGCCAGGAAAGCGTCGTTCTTGGTGACGAAGTCGGTTTCGCAGTTCACTTCCAGCAGCGCGCCGGTCGTGCCCACCACGGCCGAGGCGACCACGCCTTCAGCGGTGACGCGCGAAGCAGCCTTGCCGGCCTTGTTGCCCAGCTTGACGCGCAGGATTTCCTCGGCACGGGCCAGATCGCCCTCGGCTTCGGTCAGCGCCTTCTTGCATTCCATCATCGGGGCATCAGTGCGAGCGCGCAGCTCAGCGACCATGCTTGCGGTAATTGCAGCCATTTGAATCTCCGTTACTCAATGGACTCGCCCGGTTTTGAATCAGGCGAACACTTCAATTTGCTTTGAAAAAAAGGGGCTGAACACAGCCCCTTTGCGTCGGCGTCAGCCTGGCAGCTTGAAACTCAAGCGCCTTCGCTGACTTCCACGAACTCGTCGCCAGCCGGGGCAGCGGCTTGCACGACTTCGTTGCCAGCGTTGGCACGGCCTTCGATCACGGCGTCAGCGACGGCGCGAGCGTACAGGGCCACGGCCTTGGCCGAGTCATCGTTGCCGGGGATCACGTAGTCGATGCCGATGGGCGAGTGGTTGGTGTCAACCACGCCGATCACGGGGATGCCCAGCTTCTTGGCTTCCAGCACGGCGATCTTGTGGAAACCCACGTCGATCACGAAGATGGCGTCCGGCAGACCGTTCATGTCCTGGATGCCGCCGATGTTCTTTTCCAGCTTGGCCAGATCACGTTGGAACATCAGAGCTTCCTTCTTGATCGCGGGCTGGGTGCCGGCGTCAACTTGGGCTTGCATGTCCTTCAGGTTCTTCAGCGAAGTCTTGACCGTCTTGAAGTTGGTCATCATGCCGCCCAACCAACGCTGGTCGACGTAAGGCACGCCGGCGCGCTGAGCTTCCATGGCCACCACTTCACGGGCTTGGCGCTTGGTGCCGATCATCATGATCGTGCCGCGCTTGGCCGACAGTTGGCGAATGAACTTCAAAGCCTCTTCGAACGCGGGCAGCGTCTTCTCGAGGTTGATGATGTGGATCTTGTTGCGGTGGCCGTAGATATACGGGGCCATCTTGGGGTGCCAGAAGCGGGTTTGGTGACCAAAGTGGACGCCGGCTTCCAGCATTTCGCGCATCGTAACGGACATGTTTTTAACTCCGAAGGTTGTGTCTAAAATCCGGCCCGAATTGCTCTGCTTCGTGGCCCCAGCCCTGCATCAAAACAGGGCCTGGCCTCTTGCAACAACTTGCAGCAGCAACACCTCTCAGTGGCCGGTTTGCGATTGATTCACCAGCACCAACCCCCAGCAACAATTGCAAAGGGGCGTCCGGCAAAACCCAAAGAGTATACACGACCTATGCCCCACGACCTGAGCAGCGCCTTGACCGCACTGCATGAAGGCCGCCTCCATGCCCTGGATGCCTTGCGCACCAGTCAGCAAGCCGCCCACTCCGACGCCTGCCGTCACGCCTTCATCGGCGACTCCCTCGCCGCCATGACGCCGAGCGCCGAGGCCGCCGCATGCGCCAGCGACGCCGCAGCGCGAGCCGGTGCGCCCCGCCCGCTGCTGGGCGGCTTGGCCATCAGCATCAAAGACCTGTTCGACAGCGCCGGCTGCACCACGAGCGCCGGCTCCCGCTTGCTGCAAGGCCAGCCGACCGCCAGCAAGGACAGCCCCGCCGTCGCCCGCCTGCGCCGAGCCGGCGCCGCACTGCTGGGGCGCAGCAATATGAGCGAGTTCGCTTTCTCGGGGGTCGGCATCAACCCCCACCACGACACACCCGCCAATCCGGTCACGCAAGCGATCGACGGACTGCAGCGCATTCCGGGCGGCTCCACTTCGGGCGGCGCGGTATCGGTGGCCAGCGGCGCGGCCTGGGCTGCACTGGGCTCGGACACCGGCGGCTCGATTCGAATTCCCGCCGCGCTGCAAGGCCTGGTCGGATTCAAGAACACCGCCCGCCTGACGCCGACCGAAGGCTGCATTCCGCTCTCGACCACGCTGGACACGGCCTGCGCGATCACGCGGTCGGTCCGCGACGCAGTGCTGCTGCACGAGGTGCTGGCTGCGCGCGAGGTCCGGCTGAAACCCCGCCCCTTGCGCGCCACCAGACTTGCCGTGGTCAAAGAGCTGTTCCTCGACGGGATGGACAGCACCGTCAGCGCCGCCTTTGAGGCCAGCCTGCGCCGTCTGCGCGAGCAAGGTGCGCAAATCGAGGAGATCCAACTGCCCGCCCTGCAAGACCTGCCCCTGCTGCAAGCGCAGGGCGGCTTTGCTGCAGCGGAAAGCTGGGCCTGGCACCGCCCACTGATGGCAGAGCATGGCGACTCGCCCTACGACCCGCGCGTGGCCGCCCGCATCCGCCGCGGCGCGGCGATCAGCGCGGCCGACTACATCGACCTGATCCACACCCGCCGGCGCTGGATTGCTGCCATGGAAGCGCAGCTGCAAGGCTTTGATGCCGTGCTCAGCCCCACCGTGCCGGTGGTCGCACCCTTGCTGCAGCCCCTGCTGCTCAGCGACGAGGCCTTCTTCGCTGCTAACGCCTTGTTGCTGCGCAATCCTTCGGTGGTCAATCTGCTCGACGGTTGCGCCTTGTCCCTGCCCTGCCATGCACCCGGCCAGCTGCCGGTTGGCCTGATGCTCTGGGCCCCGGCCTTGCAGGACGACGTACTGCTGAGCCTGGGCCTGCAGATCGAACAGGCCCTGCGTTCAGCACACACTCACGGCGAGGAGCACTGAGATGCGCATCGCCATCATTGGCGCCGGCGTGGCCGGCGTCTGCAGTGCCTACGAGCTGGCCGCAGCCGGCCACCAGGTCACCGTGTTTGAACGCCGCGGCAGCGTGGCCGCCGAAGGCAGCTTCGCCACTGGCGGACATATCGCGCCCGCTCTGGCCCTGCCCTGGCTCGCGCCAAGCTTCCCGCGCCCCGGCGCCGGCCCGCTGGGCTGGCAGTGGCAACGCTGGCGCAGCCAGCGCAAGCCGGCCATGCAGGAGGCGCAGGACCGCGTCTTGCACTTGGCACGCTTCAGCCATGAGCGCCTGCAGCAACTGCGCCGCCACCTGCAGCTGGACCATGAACGGGCCGAAGGGCAACTGGTGCTGCTGCGCCAGGACAAGGACCAGAAGGCCATCCAGTTCGGACTGGAGCGCCTGCAGCGACTGGACATGCCCTATCGCTTGCTCGATGCCGCGCAGTGCCTGGCCCTGGAGCCCGGCCTCAACCCCGAGATCGCCCTGCACGGCGGCATCCAGCTGGGCCTAGGCGAGGTCGGCAACACCCGGCAGTTCTGCCACCTGCTGCGCAGCGAAGCGCAGCGCCTGGGCGCTCGCTTCCGCTTTCACACCACGGTGCGCCGCCTGGAGGCCGGGTCGCCCGCAAGCCTGGTGCATGAGTACACGCCCACCGATGAGCAGCTGGGCCCGAGCACGCACCAGCTGCGCCGCGCCGAGCCACCAGACGCGGGCGACACCCAACCCGCGCCGCCTTGGTCCGCAAGAGGAGCGCTTTGACGCCGTGCTGGTGTGCGCCGGCACGGGCGCCGCGCCCCTGCTCAAGGCCTTGGGCTTGAAGCCGCGTTGGCGCGAGCTGCACACGCAATCCATCACGGCGCCGCTGCGCGTTCTGGAAGCCCACCCCCACCTGGGCCCGGTCGCCGGCCTGCTGGACTGGCAGCGCCAGGTCGGCATCAGCCGTATCGGCCAGCGCGTTCGCATCGCCAGCCTGCCAAGCCCGATTGCGCTTGAATTGAAGGCCAGCTCACTGGCACCGCTGCACCAGGCTCTGAGCGACTGGTTTCCCGGCGCCATGCAAGGCGGGCAGGTGCAGAACTGGCAGGGCCGTCATCTGGCGCTGGACGACGGCCTGCCCCTGCTGGGCGCCAGCGGCCAAGCCGGCATCTGGCTCAATCTCGCTCAGCAATCGCTGGCCCATTCCGGTTGGACCCTGGCCTGCGGCGCGGCGGCTGTGCTGGCCCGGCAGATCGGTGGCGGCACCGCAGCCCAGGGCGAGCAAGACCCGACCCTGCCCGATATCGGCGGGCTGGACATTGGGCGCTGGGCCTGACAAGCTCGGCCCGTGCTGCAGCCCATTGACCTCCCCACCCACGCACTGACTTTGCACAGTGCCGCCCAGAGCCGCGCCCTTGAGGCAGCGGCCCTGGCCGGCCAACCCAAGGGCGCCCTCATGGAGCGCGCCGGCCTGGCCCTGGCCCGACTCATCCTGGCGCTGCCACGCCGTGGGCAAGGGCCGGTCCTGTTTGCCTGCGGCCCAGGCAACAACGGCGGCGACGGCCTGGTCGCTGCCCGCCTGCTGCATCAGCATGGGCTGGCCGTGCGTGTCCAACTGATCGAGGCCAGGAACGGCAGCAGCCAAGCCAGCGATGCCCGCGACGCACTGCAGGCCGCGCAGGCCGCAGGCGTCAGCATTCACGCTGGCTGGCAAACGCCGGCGGGCAGTAGCCTGGCCGTCGACGCCTTGCTCGGCCTGGGCTTGCAACGCGCACCGGGTGGCGCCTTGGGCGAAGCCATTCGCGCGCTCAATGCGCAGCAGATGTGCGAGGTGCTGGCGGTGGACCTGCCCAGCGGCCTGCTGGCCGACACCGGCATGCCCGCGGAAGGCGACACTCACAGCCCTGCCCTGGCAGTGAAGGCCCAGCACTGCCTGAGCTTGCTGACGCTCAAGCCAGGTCTTTTCACCGGACAAGGCCGGGCCTTCTGCGGTCGCATCTGGCTTGACCGCCTCGGCACCGACGGCATCAGCAGCAGCGACACCGCAACGGCCCGCCTGCTCGGCCACGACAGTCTCTCGCCCTGGCGCGGCGAGCCGGCCGGCGCACGCCATCTGCAGCACAAAGGCAGCCAGGGCGATGTGTTGGTGATCGGCGGAGCCACCGGCATGCGCGGCGCCGCGCGTCTGGCCGCACGAGCCGCATTGGCAGCCGGCGCGGGCCGTGTCTACGCCTGGCTGCTGGACTCCTCAGCGGACAGCGACATTGACCCGCAACGCCCCGAGCTGATGCGCTGGGCGGCCTCCGAGAACCCTGCCGATGTCGGCGCCTGGCGAGCTCGCACCGTGGTTTGCGGCTGCGGCGGCGGCGAAGCCGTGGCGGCCCATCTGGCGACGGTGCTGAAGCAAGCCGAGCGCCTCGTGCTCGACGCCGACGGACTCAATGCGGTGGCGCGCACGCCAGAACTGGGTGCCCAGCTGCAAGCGCGGGCGGCACGCGGCCAAGCCACGGTGCTCACCCCCCACCCGCTGGAAGCTGCGCGCCTGCTTGCCTGCAGCGTTGCCGAGCTGCAGTCAGACCGGCTGCATGCCGCGCAAGCGCTTGCGGACCGCTGGCACTGCACGGTGCTGCTGAAAGGCTCGGGCAGCGTGATCGCCAGCCCAAGCGGCGCTGCCGGTGGGGCAGCACCACCGGCCATCAACAGCAGCGGCAATGCGGCCTTGGCCACGGCCGGCACCGGCGATGTGCTGGCGGGCTGGCTGGGCGGGCTGTGGGCGCAGAAACCCGACCTGCCCGCGCAGACCGTGGCCAGCGCAGCCTGCTTCTGGCACGGGCTGGCCGCCGAGCAATACAGCGGCGGCCCCTTGCGAGCCGCCGATCTGGTGGAGCGCATGCATGCGCTCCACCGAGGCTGAAGCCGCAGCTCAGCGACGCTTGCGGGCGGGCTGCTCGGCAGTCTTTGCTGCCTTGCCCGCCTTGCCTGCTTTGCTCGCCTTGCTTGATTTACTCGCCTGATTCTTACGCGCCACCTGGCGCGCCAGCTCGACCGGATGCGCCGGCTGGACCGACGAAGCCGTGGCGCGGCTGCGCCCCGCGGCGCCACGGCGAGCGGACTTTGCCACTGACTTGAGCTCTCGATCGCGGCTCAACAGCTGCTCCAACTCCTCCTCGGCCGTGGCCGGCAGGGGCCGGGCATTGAGCCCCGCCTTGTCGCGCGCCGCACGAGCGACCAGCTTGGCCTCGCCACTTTCCTGAACCAGACGGAAATCGATCTTGCGGGCATCCAGGTCGACGCGACTGACCTGAACCTGAACCTTGGCGCCCGTGGCATAGCGGATGCCAGTGCGCTCGCCGCGCAACTCCTGGCGCACTTCGTCGAACTTGAAATACTCGCCGCCCAGTTCGGTGATGTGGATCAGGCCCTCGACAAACAAGGCATCGAGCTGGACAAAGAGACCGAAGCTGGTCACGGCACTGACCGTGCCTGCGAACTCTTCTCCCAGATGCTCGCGCATATAGCGGCATTTGAGCCAGGCCTCGACATCGCGCGAAGCCTCGTCGGCACGGCGTTCGTTGGCGCTGCAATGAGCACCGACCACGTCCCAGCGTTCGATTTCGGTTGAGGCCTTGGCCGGGTCAATCGGTGCCGCGCGACCTGGGCGTTTGGCCGGCATGGGCACGTTCATCTTGCCGGCGTCGAGTTGGTACTTCTTGTCGGCCAGCAGCGCCTTGATGACCCGGTGCACAAGCAGGTCGGGATAGCGGCGGATCGGGCTGGTGAAGTGGGTGTAAGCCTGATAGCTGAGACCGAAATGGCCCGCATTGGCCGAGGTGTACATGGCCTGCTGCATGGAGCGCAGCAGCATGGCATGGATCTGCGTGGCATCCACCCGGTCCTTGGTGGCTGCCGCAATCGCCTGGTATTCGGCCGGCTTGGGATTGTCACCAATCGACAGCCCGAGACCCAAGGCACGCAGATAGGCCTGCAAGGCCACGCGCTTCTCGGGCGTGGGCCCTTCGTGCACACGGAACAGCGAGCCATGCTTGGAATGCTCGATGAAATCAGCCGCGCAGACATTGGCGGCCAGCATGGCCTCCTCGATCAGCTTGTGCGCCTCGTTGCGCGTGCGCGGAATGATCTTCTCGATGCGGCCGTTGTCATCGCAGACGATCTGCGTCTCCACCGTGTCGAAGTCAATGGCGCCGCGCCGATGACGCTCGGCCAGCAAGGCCCGGTAGACCTCGTGCAAATGCAGCAGATGCGGCACCAGCTCTCGCCGCTTGGCCGCCTCCGGCCCATGGGTGTTGCCCAGGATGGCTGCGACCTCGTTGTAAGTGAAACGCGCCTGAGAACGAATCACCGCAGGGTAGAACTGATAGGCCTGGACTTCCCCGCTCTCGCTGACCAGCATGTCGCAAACCATGGACAGGCGGTCTTCATAGGGATTCAGGGAGCACAGCCCGTTGGAGAGCTTCTCCGGCAACATCGGAATCACGCGGCGCGGAAAGTAGACCGAGGTGGCGCGCTCGTAGGCATCGCCGTCCAGGGGGTCGCCGGGCTTCACATAATGGCTGACATCGGCGATGGCCACCAGCAGGCGCCAGCCGGTAAAGGCTGTCTTGCCGCGCCCTTGCTTGTGCGGCTCGCAGTAGACCGCGTCATCGAAGTCACGCGCGTCTTCGCCGTCGATGGTGACCAGGGCGACGTCTCGCAGGTCGATGCGCCCTTTCAAATCGGCGGCGCGCAGCTTCTCGGGCAGCTTGGCTGCCTGGGCCAAGGTTTCGGCGCTGAAGCGGTGCGGCACCTCGTACTTGCGCACGGCGATCTCGATCTCCATGCCCGGGTCGTCGATCTCCCCCAGCACCTCAACCACCCGGCCGACCGGCTGCGCATACAAGGAGGGCGGCTCGATCAGTTCCACGGCCACCACCTGCCCGGCCACCGCATTGGCAATGCCGTTCTTGGGAATCAGGATGTCCTGACCCATGCGCTTGTCTTCCGGCGCCACCAACCAGATGCCCGACTCCAGCAGCAAGCGGCCGATGATGGGCTTCTTCTTGCGCTCCAGGATCTCCAGCACCCGACCCTCGGGCCGTCCGCGCTTGTCATAACGCGTGATTCGCACGCGCAGTCGGTCGCCATGCATGACGGCGTGCATTTCCTGCTGCGACAGGTAGATGTCCTGTGCGCCGACATCGGGCAAGAGGAAACCATGCCCATCGCGGTGCCCCTGCAAAGTCCCGTCGACTTCGCTGAGCAAACCTGCGTTTTCGGCGGGCGCCACAGCCTTTGCGCTGCCAGCACTTGAGTTCTTAAAGTTTTTGATGATAGAATCCTTGCTTTCCTGAAACGTCAGGGCTTACTCAAAAGATCATTCTTGAGAGCAAAGCTTTGAACCTTGCCCAGGTGGCGGAATTGGTAGACGCACTAGTTTCAGGTACTAGCGGGTAACTCCGTGGAGGTTCGAGTCCTCTCCTGGGCACCAAATCCATCAAAGGCCGATATCGCAAGATATCGGCCTTTGTCATTCTCGCGCCCCAAAAGCCTGGGGCAGCGCGGTCAAAAGAGAAAAGCCGGCCGACGCCGACCTGCAGAAGGTCAGCGTCGCCGGCTTTTTGCATGGCCTGCAGCGGAGGCTCAGACAACAAACTTCTTGGCCAGCGCATCAGGGCGCATGTCGTCGTACTCTTCGAAAGGCTGGTGGATCCAGGGGCTGGTGTCCAGCATTTCGACATAGTAGTCCGGCGTGTAGCTGGACACACCCTTGGTCCAGATCACGGCCGAACGCAGTTCGCTGATCGCCGGCATGCCGCGCAAACGCTCAACCACAGCCTTGAGCGTCACACCGGAATCGGCCAGATCGTCCACCAGCAGCACACGGCCGGCCAACTCGCCCTTGGGCATGGTGATGTACTTGGCAATGTCCAGGCGCCCCTGGATGGTGCCGGCTTCGGCACGGTAGGAGCTGGTGGACATGATGCCCAGCGGCTTGTCGAACACGCGGGACAGCACGTCACCAGGGCGCATGCCGCCACGGGCCAGGCAAAGAATCTGATCGAACTCCCAACCGGAAGCGTGGATCTTGAGCGCCAGGCGCTCGGTCAGCATGTGGTATTCGTCCCAGGACACGTACAGATGCTTGCCGTCGTCGGTCAACATGGATGGTTTCTCCTGTGGAGTGGGCGGGTGAGGCTCAGAAAACTAAAGAAATGCCCAAAGCTAGGCAAGGGATCGGATCAAGCCGTGTAGGGATGACGGAGCAGGATGGTGTGCTCGCGGTCCGGTCCGGTCGAGACCATATCAATCGGCGCGCCAATGACTTCCTTGATGCGCTGCAAGTAATTGCGGGCATTCTGCGGCAATGCATCCCAGGCCGTCACGCCGAAGGTGGTCTCGGTCCAACCCGGGAAGGTTTCATAGATGGCCTCGCTGCCGACGATTTCGTCACCATCCAGCGGCAGGATGTCGAGCACGCGGCCGTCGGCCAGCTTGTAGCCCACGCACATCTTGATCTCGCTCAGGCCGTCCAGCACGTCGAGCTTGGTGATGCACAGGCCGGTGATGCCATTGATGATGACCGAGCGCTTGAGTGCGGCCGCATCAAACCAACCGCAACGGCGGGCGCGGCCTGTCACCGTGCCGCGCTCCTGGCCGACAGTGGCCAGATGATGGCCGACGGTGCCCTCTTTTTCCCACTCCAACTCGGTCGGGAACGGGCCCGAGCCGACGCGGGTGGTGTAGGCCTTGGTGATGCCCAGCATGTAGTGCAGCATCTGCGGACCGACGCCGGCACCGGCGGCGGCATTGCCAGCCACGCAGTTGCTGGAGGTGACGTAAGGATAGGTGCCGTGATCGATGTCCAGCAGCGTGCCCTGCGCGCCTTCGAACAGGATGTTGGCGCCCGCCAGATGAGCCTTGTGGATCATGTAGCCCACATCGGCCATCATGGGCTTGATCACCTCAGCCATCTTCATGGCTTGGTCGAAGATGGGCTGGAACTCAAGCGCGGTGGCGTTCAGGTAACCACTGAGTGCAAAGTTGTGCAGGTCGAGCAACTCGCGCAGCTTCTTGGCAAAGCGATCGGGATGCTTGAGGTCCTGCACGCGCAAGGCACGACGAGCCACTTTGTCCTCATAGGCCGGGCCGATGCCCTTGCCGGTGGTGCCGATCTTGCCGGCGCCGCTGCTTTCACGCAGGGCTTCGCGAGCTTTGTCCACTTCCACATGGAAGGGCAAGATCAGCGGGCAGGATTCGCTGATGAAGAGGCGCGAACGCACTTCCACACCGGCTTTTTCCAGGCGCTCGATCTCGCCCAGCAGGTGGGTGGGGTCCACCACCACACCGTTGCCGATGTAGCAGGCCACGCCGTCGCGCATGATGCCCGAGGGGATCAATTGCAATGCCGTCTTCACACCCTTGATGACCAAGGTGTGCCCGGCATTGTGGCCACCCTGGAAACGCACCACGCCTTGCGCGTGATCGGTCATCCAGTCGACCACCTTGCCCTTGCCTTCGTCACCCCATTGAGTGCCCACAACAACCACATTGCGGCCACGAGCAATTTCGCTATTCATCTTGATAACCCGATGATCAAAAGTAAATCCTGGCGACACGCGGCTCAAAGCGCGCGTACCACCCACTGAGTGTCGACCAGCGCCAGTTCCCGGTCGCAGTCGAATTCGTCGCCTTCGTGCTCGTGCCCTGGCAGCACGCACACCACGGTTTCACCCGCTTCGCGCAGACGCCGCACCGCAGCCCGCAGCTCGGCATCTTCGCCCCAGGGCGCACGCACTGCCGCCCGCAAGGGGCTGGCAGGGCTCAAGGCCTCGAGTGTTTTCAGGTCCAGACTGAAACCCACGGCCGGGCGCCGCCGACCAAACACCGCGCCCACCTCGTCATAGCGTCCACCGCGCAAGACAGCATCGCTGAAGCCCGCGGCATACAGCGCGAAACGCACGCCGCTGTAGTAGGCATAGCCGGTGAGATCCGCCAGATCAAAGCCAATGCGGATGTCTGGATGGCTGTGCTGCAGATGCAGCGCCAGCCATTGCAGATCATCGAGCGCCGCGGAGATCAAGGGGTGAGCCGGAAGCTGCTCGCGCGCACGCGCCAGCACCTCGACCCCGCCGAACAGAGACAGCAGGCTTTGGAGATGCCCTTGCACCGCAGCAGGCAGATCCACCGCCAAGGCTGCCAGCGCGCCCGCATCCTTGCTGGCCATGGCGGCCACCAGGGCATCGAGCTGAGCTGGTACCAAGGTCACATTGGCCAGTACGCCGCGCACCAGGCGGGCATCACCCATGTCCAAGGTCGCCTGCTTCAGACCCGCGTGCTGGACGGCATCGAGCGCCAATTCCAGGACTTCAAGGTCAGCCTCAAGACCGGCGTGGCCATAGATTTCGATGCCGAACTGCAGCGGCTCGCGCGTGGCATGCAAGCCGGCAGGCCGGGTGTGCAGCACCGGGCCGCAGTAGCACAGACGGGTCACACCCGGCGCGGTTGAGCAAGTGGGCGTCAATGCGGGCGACCTGGGGCGTGGTGTCGGCACGCAGACCCAGGCTACGGCCCGAAAGCTGATCCACCAGCTTGAAGGTTTGAAGGTCCAGCGCATGGCCGGTACCAGAGAGCAGCGAGTCCAGATGCTCCAGCAGCGGCGGCATCACCAGCTCGCAACCGTAGCTGCGGGCCATGTCCAGGAGCTCGCGCCGAAGTTCTTCGATGCGGCGAGCCTGGGAGGGCAGGACGTCAGCAATATGCTCGGGCAGCAGCCAAGCAGAGGCCATGGGGATTCGGGAGGGGGTTAAAAACGCATTGTACCGGCCTCACGGCCGGATTGCCCGGAAACCCAGCGCATTCGCGTGACAAGCGCGCGACTCAATCAGCCTTCACTGCGAAATCCACAACAGTGCCGCGAGCCCGGCCAGCAGACTGAGCAGACCGACGAAGCGGATCTGCCCGTCACTCATGGCCAGCATGCGCGCGAAGACCTGCCGCCAAGCTGCTGGACTCAGCAAAGGCAGCAAGCCTTCGATCACCAGCATCAAGGCCAGCGCCGTCAGCAGGCTGTTGCCATCCACGGCCCACCCTCACTCACTCACTCACTTGCGCGCAGGTGCCGGCGCCTGACCCGCGCCGCCGGAGCCACGCATGGCCTTGAAGAAATCACTGCCCGGGTCAACCACCATCACATCGGACTTGTTGCGGAAGCTGCTGCGATAGGCCTCGAGCTGACGGTAGAACTGGGCAAATTGCGGGTCACGGCCAAAAGCTTCGGCATACAGAGCGGATGCCTTGGCATCGCCCTCACCCTTGACCTTTTGAGCATCGCGATAAGCTTCGGCGACGATCACCTCGCGCTGACGATCAGCGTCGGCGCGAATCTTCTCACCGTCTGCGCCGCCCGTGGAGCGCAGCTCATTGGCCACGCGCTTGCGCTCGGACTCCATGCGGCGATACACGGAATCGGTGATGTTGGCGGAGAAATCCACGCGCTTGATGCGCACATCAACGATTTCGATGCCGAACTGCTTGGCCTCGTCTTCCAGGCGCTTGCGCACATCGTTCATGACCTTCTCGCGCTCGGTGGCCAGCACCGCCAGCACGGTCCGCTTGGTCACTTCCTCGTTGAAGGCTGCCTGGACGATCGGGCTCAAGCGGTTCTCAACATTGCGCATGTCGGAGCCATTGTTGCGAATGAACTGACGCGGCTCGGAGACACGCCATTTGACCAGCCAGTCAATCACCAGGCTCTTCTTCTCGGCCGTGAAAATGGGGCGCGATTCGGGGCTGTCCAGGGTCTGCACCCGGCGGTCCAACAGCACCGCATTCTGCAGCGGCGGCGGCAGCTTGAACTTCAAACCCGGTTCGGTGATCACATCCTTGATTTCACCCAGGGCATAGACGACCGCGAACTGGCGCTGGTCGACGATGAAGAGCATGGAGCTGGCCAGCATGAAGGCGATCAAAGCGCCGACAGCGACGGAGGCAATACGGTTCATCTCAACACTCCCTGGTCTCAACGTCCGTCGCGGCTGCGCAAGCCGTCGCGCGAACGCATATCGGTATTGCCCACGGTGGCCGGGGCTTCAGTGGTCGGCACCGCAGCCGGCGGCGTGGCCGTGACCGTACCGCCGGCCTGCTGGATCAATTTATCGAGCGGCAGATAGAGCAGATTGGAGCCGTTGCGGCTGTCAACCATGACCTTGCTGACGTTGGAATAGACCTGCTGCATGGTGTCGGTGTAGAGGCGGTCACGGGTCACGCCCGGCGCCTTCTGGTACTCGCTGAGCACGCTCTTGAAGCGCTGCGCGTCACCTTCTGCCTGCGCCACCACACGTGCCTTGTAGCCTTCAGCCTCTTCGCGCAGACGCGCCGAAGTGCCCTGTGCCTTGGGAATCACGTCGTTGGCGTAGGCCTGGCCTTCGTTCTTCAGGCGCTCGCGGTCAGCACCGGCCTTGAAGGCATCATCGAATGCAGCCTGGACCTGCTCGGGCGCCTGCACATTCTGGACATTGACGTTCTTGATCAACACGCCGGCCTTGAGCCGGTCCATCTGGACCTGCACCGACTTGACCAGTTCAGCGGCAATCGCATCGCGTTGCTCGTACAGCACCGAATCCATATTGCTCTTGCCGACGATTTCGCGCACGGCCGATTCGGCGGCCAGCGTCACCGCCGCCTCCGGATCGCGGTTCTCGAACAGGAAGTCACGCGCATCCTTGAGCGTGAACTGCACGGTGAAGCGGATGTCGACGATGTTCTCGTCCTGCGTCAGCATCGATGAATCACGCAGGCCGGTGGCAGCCACCACCGAATTGCGCCCGACCTCGACCTGCCGCAACTGGGTCACAGCCACGACTTCGCTGGCCTGGAAGGGAAAGGGCAGCCGCCACTGGAAACCCGCATCAACGGTTTTGCTGTACTTGCCAAAGGAGGTGATCACCCCCTGCTGGCCTTCTTGCACGATGAAGAAGCCGCTGCCCAGCCAGCCCACCAACACCACGCCGCCGATCAGCAGTGCGCCGACGCCCGCACTCTTCATATCAGGCTGGAAGTTGTTGCCGCCGCCGGCATCGCCGCCGCCCTGACCGCCGCCCGAGGGCTTGCCGCCGAACATGCCGGACAGCTTGCGATTGAAATCGCGCCACAGCTCGTCCAGATCGGGCGGGCCGTCATTGCGACCGTTGTTATTCAGGGTGCGACCGGCCTGCCAGCCTTGCGGCATGAGGCCACGCAGCAAGGCGGCTGCAGCCGCCGCCAGAGGCTTGATGCGGCCGGCAGCGGGGCTGCTCATCACGGGCCGCTCGGGGCTCACGCGCTCGTAGGTGTTCATGCTCATGCCTGTGTGGATTGAGTGGCGGCGGGGTCGTCAATATCGACGTCTGCCTGCGGGTTGTCGGAGTCTTCGAAATCAAGCCGTTCGGAGTCCGCCGCTGTATCTGGGGTGAACTCTTTGGAATTCAAGTCGGCCGGGCGCTGCAGCAACAAGGCCTGGACAATTTGCTCGCGCAGGACGTCAAGGCCGCTGCCATCCAGTGCACTGACGAACACACGCGGCACACGCATACCAACGCTGTCTTCGCTCTGGCGCTCGATCCAGTCGAACCCGGTGCGCGGGCGCTGGCTTTCCTCAAGCATGTCCTGCTTGTTGTAAACCAGGATCTGAGGAATATGAGCGGCACCGATGTCTTCCAGCACACGCTCGACTTCTAGCATCTGCTCTTCCAGCACCGGCGAGGCGGCATCGACCACATGCAGCAGGAGGTCGGCATCGGCAGCCTCCTGAAGCGTGGCACGGAAGGCCTCGACGAGCTTGTGCGGCAGATCGCGGATGAAGCCCACGGTGTCGGACAGGGACACGCTGGTCCCCGCTTGCTCCAGGTAGAGCGAACGCGTGGTCGTATCCAGGGTGGCGAACAACTGGTCGGCCGCGTAGGTGCGGGCCTTGACCAGCGCATTGAAGAGCGTGGACTTGCCGGCATTGGTATAGCCGACCAGGGACACGCGGAAGACGCTGTTGCGGGCACGAGCCCGCTGCTGGGTGCTGCGCTGACGCTGCACCTTCTTGAGCTTTTCCTTGATGGCCTTGATGCGGTCATCGATCATGCGCCGATCCAACTCGATCTGCGCTTCGCCAGGGCCGCCGCGCATACCAATGCCGCCGCTCTGGCGCTCCAAATGGCTCCAGCGGCGCACCAAGCGCGTGGCCAAGTATTGCAGGCGAGCTAGCTCCACCTGCATCTTGCCCTCATGGCTCTTCGCGCGCGCCGCGAAGATCTCGAGGATCAAGGCCGTGCGGTCGGCCACGGGCACGCCCAGCACCCGCTCAAGATTGCGCTGCTGCGCCGGAGAGATCGCCTGATCGAACAGCACGGTGTGCGCTTGGTGCATCTGCACCAGCAGCTTGATCTCGTCGGCCTTGCCCGAGCCGACAAACAGCGCCGCATCGGGCGCCTGGCGGCGAGCAATCACCCGTGCCACCGGCGTGTCGCCAGCGGATTCGGCCAACAAGGCCAATTCATCCAGGGTGGGGTCGAACGTGGAAGCAAACGAAGACTTGGCGTGGCGACCAAAATCAACGCCCACAAGAATGGCACGCGCCGCCTCAGAAGGCGGCGTCGTGTGGGTGGAGTCAGCGGAACTCAAGGTGAGGACAAGGGGCAAAAGCCCAGGGTTCAGTTCGCTTCTTCAGCGCTGTCGGCGGTATGGAAATTCACCGCGCGACCCGGCACCACCGTAGAGATGGCGTGCTTGTAGACCATTTGCGTGACCGTGTTACGCAGCAAGACCACGTACTGGTCGAAGGACTCAATATGTCCTTGCAGCTTGATGCCGTTGACCAGGTAGATGGACACCGGCACATGCTCCTTGCGCAGCAGGTTCAGGAAGGGATCTTGCAGGAGTTGGCCTTTATTGCTCACGATATGCTCCGTGTTGTGAGAGGGATTTGAAGGGAACGACGATCACCTTAACACAGGCCGACCGGCAACGCTGCCGCACCGCCCGGCCCCGCTTCAGCTGTCTTTGTCGCTGAAAGGATTCTTGGACGAACGCATTTCGATGCGCATGGGCGTGCCCACCAGTTTGTAGTGGGCGCGGATGCGGCCTTCCAGGTAACGCTTGTAGACCTCGGTCACGCCTTCCAGGGAGTTGCCGTGCACGATCACCAGGGGCGGATTCATGCCACCCTGGTGCGCATAGCGCAGCTTGGGCCGGAAATGGCCGCTGCGTTTGGGCGTTTGGTGCTCCACTGCTTCCTGAATCAGGCGGGTCAGCACCGGCGTGGTCATCTTGCGGTAGGCCGAGGCATAGGCATCGGCCAAAGCACCCCACAGCGGGCCCAGACCCTGGCGCTTCAGGGCCGAGATGTTGTGGATGGGTGCGAACTTCAGGAATGCCAGGCGCTGCTCGATCGAGCGCTGCAGTTGCTCGCGCTGGTAGCTGTCGATGGCATCCCATTTATTGACGGCCAGCACCACGGCGCGGCCGCTTTCCAGAATGTAGCCGGCGATGTGCGCGTCCTGGTCGGACACGCCTTGGGTGGCATCCAGCAGCAGCAGCACGACATTGGCGTCAGCGATGGCCTGCAGGGTCTTGACCACCGAGAACTTCTCGATTGCCTCGAAGACCTTGCCCTTGCGGCGCAGACCGGCGGTGTCGATCAGCTGGAACTGTTGGCCATTGCGCTCGAAAGGCACGCTGATGGCATCACGCGTGGTGCCCGGCATGTCGAAAGCCACCAGGCGCTCCTCACCGAGCCAGGTGTTGATCAAGGTACTCTTGCCCACATTGGGGCGGCCGGCCACGGCGAGGCGAATGACACCGTCGTTCTCGGGCGTAGCCTCTTCGTCTTCCTCGAATTCAAAGGGCTCCAGCACCACTTCCAGCAGGCTGCGGATGCCCTGGCCGTGCGAGGCCGAAATCGGGTGCGGCTCGCCCAGCCCCAGCTCATGGAACTCGCCCAGCAGAGGCGACTCGCTCATGCCCTCGGCCTTGTTGACGGCCAGGAAGATGCGCTTGTTGGCTTGACGCAGATAGCGGGCGATGTCGCTGTCCTGAGCCGACAGGCCCAGGCGCACATCGACCACAAAGACCACCGCATCAGCCTCGGCCACCGCCTGGCGGGTCTGCTTGGCCATTTCCTTGACGATGCCTGTGGTGCTGTCGGGCTCGAAGCCGCCGGTGTCGATGACGATGAACTCACGGTCCCCGAGGCGGCCGTCGCCATAGTGGCGGTCGCGCGTCAGCCCGGCAAAGTCGGCCACGATGGCATCCCGGCTCTTGGTCAGCCGGTTGAAGAGCGTGGACTTGCCCACATTGGGGCGTCCGACCAGGGCGATGACGGGTTTCATATTTTTATTGTTCTCACTGCTAGGGGTTCAAAACCGGTCAAGCCGGGGTCTTACTCGGGCCGCAAGGCGAACAGGCCGCCATTGCGTGTGGCCACCAAAATGGTGTTGCCCAGCACCACCGGCGCCGACTGGATGGCCGAGCCATCGGTCGCCAGGCGCAATTCGGTCTTGCCACTCACGCGGTCCAGGAAATGCACCTGACCTTCGAAATCGCCGATCACCACATTCTTGCCCACCACCAGCGGAGCGCTGAGGCGGCGATTCTGGAATTGGTCGGCCGTCCAGAGCACATCGCCGTTGGCCAGGCTCCAGGCGGTCAGACGGTCGGAGGCATCCGCGGCCACCACGGCGGTAGCGTCGCCGCCAATGCCATTCATGCCGCCGACATTGCGGCTCCACAGAACACTGCCGCGCTCGGCATTGACGCAACCGACGGCCGACTGAAAGGCGCGCGCGCAGATCAGATCGCCCTGACGGAAAGACGGCGCCACCAGATCGGCCAAGCGCTCGACTTCGTTGGTACCGCGCGGGTTGGCCACGCTGGCTTCCCAACGCACGGTACCGCGCAAGGGATCAACACCGGCCATGCGCGGGCCCTGGCCGACGATCAAGGTGTCCTTGAAAGCAGCGATCACGCCAGGCTGAGCCAGGGTCAGGGGTTCACCAGGGCGGCGCAGGGTCCAGAGCGCACGGCCATCGAGCGCGTCGAAGGCCAGCACTTGACGGTCCACGGTCAGCACAAACACACGCTCGCCGGCGACCAAGGGCGCCGCCAGCACCGCGCTGGGCAGCGGCTTGCGCCACAGCACCCGGCCAGCTTCCAGCACCACCACTTCGTTCTCGCGCGTCACCACGGAAGCGAAGCGCCCGTCGCTGCCGACGCCGGCATTGAGCTTCTGGCCCACTTCGACGCGCCACATGGAGCGACCGTCCTGCGCGTTCAAGGCCTCGACCACGCCGCCGCTGCCCGCGACCACGAACTGTTCGCCCCGTGCTGCGATCGACAAGGGGAACTGGACCGAGTCGACACGCGCATTCCAGACCACACGTCCGGCAATGCTCGGGCTCAAGGTCTCCAGTGACGCCGGCTTGGGCGCGCTGGAGGAACCGAAGATCGAGCAGCCCGACAGCCCCGTCAGGACAGCGCCAGCAGCCAGCGCCAGCAGGCCGGCACGCAGGCCCGGCAGCTTCAAGGCGCGCTTCATTTGGCGGCTCCCGCAACTGCCGTGTCTTCGGCGGCCGGTGCGACGCCCAGGGTGCTCAGCTTGGCTTCGACCAGGCGGCGATAGTCCTGGTTCTTTTCCAGGGCCGCATAGGCCTTCTGGTACTCGGCACGGGCCAAGTCAGGCTTGGCTTGCAGAACCAGCAGGTCTCCGCGGCGGTCGGCCTGCAAGGCCAGGAAATCCGGGGACTTGATGGCATCCAGCGTCTTGCCGGCTTCGTCGTATTGCTTGGCATCCAGCTGCAGGCCAGCCAGGCGCAAGCGGGCAACATCACGCACCGCTTCTTGCGAAGCCGTGCCGGCAGCCCAGCTCAAGCTGGCACGGGCGGCATCGGCCTGCCCCTTGTCGAACTGAGCCTTGGCAGCTTGCAGCGCAGCCTGCGCGGCATAGCTGGTGCTCGGATAACGATCCTTCAGATCGGTGAACACGCGGCCGGCCTTGTCGGCATCGCCGGCCTGCACGGCACGGTCCAGCTCGTCATACATGGCCGCGGCCTTGGCGGCCTGGTCACGCTGGTAGTAGTTCCAGCCATTCCAACCCGCATAGGCGGCCAGAGCGATGGTCAGCGCCCAGGTGATCAGATTGCCCCAGGTTTTCCAGAAAGCCTTCAGCTGGTCCAGCTGTTCTTGTTCTTCGAGATCGAGATGCGACGCCATGAATGAAAGATTCTCGGATTGCGGTGGTGAAAACGGGAGGAAGGCCGCGATTATGCGTTGAGCAGCTCGGCTGCCCAGTCGGCCGCCGACGAAATGCTGCGGGTGTACTGCGCCGCACCCTCGGGTTGCATTCCCTGGCGAAGCGGCTTGACGGCCACTTCACCGCGGGCGACTTCGTCCTCGCCGAAGATCAGGGCAAAGGCCGCGCCGCTGGCATCGGCCTTCTTGAACTGCGATTTCATGCTGCTCTGCCCCGGGTGCAGGATCACGCTGACGCCGGCGCCACGCAAGGCTTCCAGTGCCACCATGACCTGAGCCAGGCCATTGGCCGAGGGCACGATGGCGTAGGCATGCGGGGTCGGCGCAGCCGGTGCAACGCCCACTTCTTCGAGCAAGAGCAGCATGCGCTCCATGCCCATGCCGAAGCCCACGGCCGGCGTGGGCTTGCCGCCCAGCTGCTCGATCAGGCCGTCGTAGCGGCCGCCACCACAAACCGTGCCTTGCGAGCCCAGCTTGTCGGTGACCCACTCGAACACGGTCAGGTTGTAGTAGTCCAGACCGCGCACCAGGCGCGGGTTGATGCGGTAGGCCACGCCCGCGGCATCGAGGATGGCGCGCACGCCGTTGAAATGTGCCAGCGACGCTTCACCGAGGAAATCCAGCAGCTGCGGTGCCGCATTGGCCATCTCCTGCAGGGCTGGATTCTTGGTATCCAGCACGCGCAAAGGGTTGGTGTAGAGGCGGCGCTGACTGTCTTCGTCGAGCAGGTCCTTGTGCGCCTCCAGGTGGGCGATCAAGGCCTCGCGGTGAGCGCGGCGCTCGGCCGCTTCGCCCAGGCAGTTCAGCTCCAAGCTGACATGCTCGCCATCCTTCAAGCCCAGCTCGCGCAAGAGACGGCTGCCCATCAAGATCACTTCGGCGTCGACATCGGGGCCAGCAAAACCCAGGGCCTCGACACCCATCTGATGGAACTGGCGGTATCGACCCTTCTGCGGCTTTTCGCGGCGGAACATGGGGCCGAAGTAGTAAAGGCGGCGACCCGAGTCGCGCAGGAAGGAATGCTCGATCATGGCGCGCACCACGCCGGCCGTCATTTCCGGGCGCAGGGCCAGATGCTCAGCCTGGCCATGCTTGTCGGCACGGTCTTCGAAGGCGTACATCTCTTTTTCGACGATGTCGGTCACCTCGCCGATGCCGCGCACGAACAAAGCCGTGGGCTCGACGATGGGCGTGCGCACATTCTGATAGCCATAGCGCTGCAACACGCTGCGCATCTGAGCCTCCAGCCATTCCCAGCGCGCCGAGTCCGGCGGCAGGATGTCGTTCATGCCCTTGACGGCTTGCAGCTGGGGCAACTTCTTCTGTTCACTCATGGGTGTGGAATTCGCGGGGTTCTTCTTTTCAAGCAATGCCGGCGCTCAAACCGCTTGCACAGCGCCGAAGCGCTTCTCGATATAGCTCTCGACCAGGGCGTGGAATTCGTTGGCGATGTTTTCGCCGCGCAGGGTCAGGGCCTTCTCGCCGTCGATGAAGACCGGCGCGGCCGGCGCCTCGCCGGTGCCGGGCAGGCTGATGCCGATGTCGGCATGCTTGCTCTCGCCCGGGCCGTTGACGATGCAGCCCATCACGGCCACCTTGAGGTTTTCCACGCCGGGGTACTTCTTGCGCCAGACCGGCATCTGCTCACGCAGGAAGTCGTCGATCTGCTTGGCCAATTCCTGGAAAGTGGTGCTGGTGGTGCGGCCGCAGCCCGGGCAGGCGGTCACGCTGGGGTTGAAAGCGCGCAGTCCCAAGGACTGCAAAATCTCCAGCGCCACCACCACCTCTTGCGTGCGTGCTTCGCCGGGCTGAGGGGTCAGCGAGACGCGGATGGTGTCGCCGATGCCCTCTTGCAGCAAGATAGACAGGGCCGTGGCCGAGGCCACCGTGCCCTTGGTGCCCATGCCAGCTTCGGTCAGACCCAGGTGCAAGGCGTAATCGCAGCGCTGGCTGAGCGCACGGTAGACCGAAATCAGATCCTGCACGCCGCTGACCTTGCAGCTGATGATGATGTTGTCGGGGTTCATGCCCAGCTCACGGGCATAGTCGGCCGAGCTCAGGGCCGATTGGATCAGCGCCTGGTACATGACCTGCTTGGCGTCCCAAGGCTCGGCGCGGGCGGCGTTTTCGTCCATCATCTGGGCCAGCAGTTCAGAGTCGAGGCTGCCCCAGTTGACGCCGATGCGCACGACCTTGTCGTACTTGATCGCGGCCTCGATCATCATGGCGAACTGGCGGTCCTTCTTGTCGCCCTTGCCCACATTGCCAGGATTGATGCGGTACTTGGACAAGGCTTGCGCCATGGCCGGGAACTCGGTCAGCAAGCGATGGCCGTTGTAATGGAAATCACCGACCAGGGGCACGTCGATGCCCATGCGGTCGAGCTGCTCGCGGATGTGCGGCACCGCTTCGGCCGCCTCGGGCGTATTGACCGTGATGCGCACCATCTCAGAGCCGGCGATCGCCAGCTCCTTGATCTGAATGGCGGTACCGATCACGTCCACCGTGTCGGTGTTGGTCATGGACTGCACGCGCACCGGCGCGTCGCCGCCCACGGTGACCACGCGCGATCCCCAGCGAACCTGGGCCTGGCGCGAACGGCGCGCCGCCGGCTGGGCGGCCGCAATGGCTTGGGAAATGGAAAGCTCCAGCGCGGAGCTGGGGAGGACGGGCGATGCGCTCATAGTGGATGCTGCTGCTTTGCTGTTCATGCCGGCCACACGCCACCGGCGCGGGCTTCGATCAGTTCATTTCAATTGAGTTCCAAGCGGGCCACGTTGTCCCTGGAGCGGCCGAGCAAATCGACCGGTTCGCCACGCAGGATGAGCTCGGTGCCCGAGACATTGCCCACTCGCACCCGCAGCGGCGGCAGCCCCTGCAGGGTCTGGGCATCACCGGGGCGCAGCAGCTTGGAGAGCAAGGTTCGCCCTGAAGCATCGACCACCTCGACCCAGGACTCCGAACTCACCTTGACTTGCAGCGGCACCGATCCAGGCGCCGGCGCTGCGGCGGGCACAGCTTCGGCCGTCGCGACCACCGGGCGGGTCAGCGCGGCGGCGCCAAGCAGCGGTGCCGGCGAAGGAGATGGCGCAGCGCTGAGCGCAGCTGACAGTGGCACAGCACTGGCGGCCGGCGGCAGGAGCATGGCCGCCGTCGGCGCGGAGGCGGGCAAGCTGACGGCCGAAGCCGCCTGTTGCGCGGCCTCGGGTACGGCAGACGGCATCAGGGTCGGCGTGGCTTCGACAGGCTCAGCAGCACCGCTGCCAGCACTTCCAGCGCTCGGCAACCAGCCCGCGGGCATCAGATAAACAGCCGCAGCCGCTGCCAGCAGCAAGGCCGGCCCCCAGACCACCGGGCGCTGCAGCAGCGCCAAGGAGAAACCTGCGCCGCCCGATACGTGGTCGCGAAATGGCTGGTTGAGGCCGCGCGACATGGTCAGCTCACGGTCTTCGCTGCTCGGCAACAAGGCCAGCACTGGTGCTGCGTCGACATTGAGCACCCGACAGATCGCCTTGGCCAGGGCGCGGACAAAGGTGGTGTCCGGCAGGTCTTGCCAGCGGTCGGCCTCCAGTGCCTCCAGCTTGGCCTGCGGCACCTTGAGCATGGCCGCCAAAGCAACGATATGCAGGCCGCGCTGCTGGCGCGCCTCGCGCAGCCAGGCACCGGCGGTCTGGCGCGGCGCGGCCGCGCCAGAGCCAGGCCCGGCCTCGCTCAGGATCGAAGACATGCGTTCTCCCTCTTCACTCATCGAAGCGCCCGTTGTTGAAGGCCTGCAGTTCTGGCGACTGCGGATGGCGGCGGCGCAGCAATTGGCTGAGCTGTTCCACGCCACTCTGATTGTTCATGCGTCGTTCAATGCGCAGCGCCAGCCACAGGGTCTGGGCATTGCTCTGCTCGGACTGGGCATTGACGCGATTGATGTAAAAGCGGGCTCGCTCGAACTGCTGGTTGCGGTACAGCACTTCCGCCAGATTGACAGCCACGGCCGGATTGGCGGGGTCAAACTCGAAGGCCTTGACCAGGCTGGCTTCGGCGTCGGCCAAGCGGCCCGCACGCGCCTCACAGACGCCCTTGGCCAGGTAGGTGCGCGCCGGCGCGCGGTAGCTGGGCGACGCCAAGGCCTGGTCGAATCGGATGTTCGCCTCGGCCCATCGCTGCTGCTGGCAAAAGAGCCAGCCATAGTTGTGCAGGGTGTCCGGGTCTTGCGGGTAGAGCGTCAGGGCGCGGCGGAAGTTCTCGTCAGCCAATTGGGGCTCGCCCATGGCAGCATAGACCAGGCCGCGCAAATTGATGGCCTCGCGCATGTCCGGCTTGACGGCCAGGGCTTGCTTGATCTCGTCCAGCGCCGTGTTGTACTGACCGCGCGCGAAATAGCCGGCAGCCAGCTCCAGGCGAACGCCGGCCCGGCGGTCGGCATCGGTCTGGTCAGAATCGGTACGCGGCCCGGAGCTGCTGGGCGCCGGCGCCGCACAAGCAGCCAGTACCAGCACCAAGCCCGCCAACAGCATGCGGGACCCGGACCTCAGCATCAGAGACCCAAAACCTGTGTCATCAGTTTTTTTCATCGGGCTGTTGTCTTCACCAGGGCTTCGAAATTGAACGGCAATCAGGGAGAGCTCGCGCCTTTTACCACCACCGGCGCACGCACCATGCGAATGTGGGCCTGGGTGCGGTCCTGCACCTCGCCGGCCAACTGACCACAGGCGGCGTCGATGTCGTCGCCGCGCGTCTTACGCACCGTCGTCACCAAGCCTGCGTTGAGCAGCACCTCGGCAAAGGCTTTGACGCGCTCATTCGAGCTGCGCAGCAAGCCGGAAGCAGGGAACGGGTTGAACGGAATCAGATTGATCTTGCAAGACACATGGCCGCGCAGCAGCTTGACCAGGGCCTGCGCCTGCTCGGGCGTGTCGTTGACGCCATCCAGCATGCAGTATTCGAAGGTGATGAAGTCGCGCGGCGCCTTGTCCAGGTAGCGATTGCAAGCGTCCAGCAACTCGGCAATCGGGTACTTCTTGTTCAGCGGCACGAGCTGGTCGCGCAGCGGATCGGTCGGTGCGTGCAGGGACACCGCCAGCGCCACCGGGCAGTCATCGCGCAGGCGGTCGATCATGGGCACCACGCCCGAGGTCGAGACTGTCACACGACGGCGCGACAGGCCATAGCCATGGTCGTCCAGCATCATGCGCAAGGCTGGCACCAAGGCGTTGTAGTTCTGCAGAGGCTCGCCCATGCCCATCATCACCACATTGGAAATGATGCGTTCATCACGACCCAGATCGCGACGCAACTGGTGCTCGGCATACCAGAGCTGGGCGATGATTTCCCAGGTCTCAAGGTTGCGGCTGAAGCCCTGGTGGCCGGTCGAGCAGAAACGGCAGCCGACCGCACAGCCAGCCTGGCTGGACACGCACAGCGTGCCGCGATCGCTCTCGGGGATGTAGACGGCTTCCACGGCATTGCCGGCGCCGACGTCAAACAACCATTTGACCGTGCCGTCCGAGGAGCGGTGTTCAGAAATCACCGGCAGCGCCTGAATATGCGCCCGGGTGGCCAGTTTGTCGCGCAGCGACTTGGCCAGGTCGGTCATCTGAGTGAAGTCAGACGCACCTTTTTGATGGATCCAGCGGAACAGCTGGGTGGCGCGAAAGCGCTTTTCCCCCAGCTGCTCGCAGTACGCAGCCAGGCCTTCCAGATCGAATCCAAGCAGGTTGACCGCGTCCATGATCTTGCCTCTATCTCTTGTCGTCAGGGCGGATGCCGCAAGGGCGCCGCCCTGGTTTGCAAAAACCGCCGCAAGCCCGAAGGCCGGCAGGCGGTTCACAGCTCAAACTCACAGCCTCCAGGCTGCCAGCACAAGAGGCGTCAGACCGAATTAACGGCTGTAGACATTCATGCCGGGGAAGAAGAACGCCACTTCAGCGGCGGCCGTCTCGGCGGCGTCAGAGCCGTGCACGGCGTTGGCGTCGATGCTGTCGGCGAAGTCAGCACGGATGGTGCCCTTCTCGGCCTTCTTCGGGTCGGTGGCGCCCATCAGGTCGCGGTGCTTCAGGATGGCGTTCTCGCCTTCCAGAGCCGAGATCACGACCGGACCGGAGATCATGAAGTTCACCAGGTCGTTGAAGAAAGGACGTGCCTTGTGCACGGCGTAGAAAGCTTCGGCTTCGCCGCGCGACAGATGGGTCATCTTGGCCGCAACGATCTTCAGGCCTGCGCCTTCAAAACGGGCATAGATCTGGCCGATCACGTTCTTGGCGACGGCATCGGGCTTGATGATGGAAAGGGTACGTTCGATCGCCATGGTATTTCTCCTGAAATCTAAGGGCTTGGCAAAACCCGCGATTGTACTGTGTGCCGGTGTCAGCGCTGTTTCAGTGGCCGCCGGAGCGACCACCGAAATGCGCCTTGCGGCACGGCAAATCAGCGCTTGCGACCACCGAAGCCGCCGCCACTGCGGCCACCACCGCCGCTGCTGCTGCCCTGCCCGCCTTGGCCACCGCGGCCGCCGCCGCCGCGCCCGGTGCGACGCACAAAGGCATCGGCACCGATATAGCCCACCGAGGTCTGCATGGGATCGGGTTGACGCGGGCCGTCACCGCCTTGACCACCACGGCCGCCACGGCCCTGGCCGCCACGCGGCTCCTGGCTGCTGCTGCCGCCGGCACCAAAGCCCTGCGGGAAACCACGGCCCTTGTTGCCCGCAAAACGGCGGTCAAAGGTCTGCTCCAGCGGGTTGATGTTGCGCGGAATCACGTCGTCAAAATCATCATCGCCACGGTCCAGGTCGCGATCGCGGCTGGGGGCCGCTTCCTGGTTGCGCGGACGCTCGCGATCGGGCCCGCGCTCATTGCGCTCCGGACCGCGTGGCTCGGGCGCCCGACTGGGGCGCGGGCCAACGCCAGCATGGCGACCATCGGCACGGCGGCCGCGCGAACGGTCGGCATTGCGATCAGGGCCGGCACCGCGCTCAGCGCCGCGCTCGCCACCACGCTCAGCACCGCGCTCATTGCCGCGATCACCGCCGCGGTCATTGGCGCGCGGAGCACGCTCCTGACGTTCACCACGCGGCTCGCCTCGATCGTCGCGACCACGCGCCTGCGGCTCACCACCGGCCAGGCGGCGGATGACACGCACATCCTCTTCGCCCAGCTCAATCCAGACGCAGCGCTTCAGGCCACGCGGCAAGACCACGGTGCCATAGCGGATGCGGATCAGGCGGCTGACGGTCAGGCCGACGGTGTCGAACAGCTTGCGCACTTCCCGGTTGCGGCCTTCGGTGATGACCACACGGTACCAGTGGTTCACACCCTCGCCGCCGCCATCCTCGATGCTCTTGAAGGCTGCCTTCTGACCTTCAACGATGACGCCATCCAGCAGGCGCGCCTTTTGATCGGGCGTCAGCGTGCCCAGCACGCGCACCGCGTACTCGCGCTCCACGCCGAAGCGCGGGTGCATCAGCTGGTTGGCCAACTCACCGGAATTGGTGAACAGCAACAGACCTTCGGTGTTGATATCCAGGCGACCAACCGACTGCCACTTGCCTTGCTGCAAACGCGGCAGATGGCGGAACACAGTCGGGCGACCTTCAGGATCGTTGAAGGTGACGACTTCACCCGCCGGCTTGTGATAAGCCAGGATGCGCGGCGCCGGCGGCGAGATGCGCACACGAATCGGCTTGCCAGCCACACGAACCTGATCGCCAAATGAAATGCGCTGGCCGATATGGGCCACCTCGCCGTTCACCTCGATCTTGCCGTCGGCGATCATGTCTTCGATGTCGCGACGCGAGCCAATGCCAGCCTGGGCCAGCACTTTCTGCAGCTTGGGCGCGTCGGGCTCGGCGGCCAGCACGCGCTTGGTGTCAACCTCTTCCTCGTCGGCTGCTACGGCGGCCTCGGGGACATCGTCCTCGCCGCCATCAAACTCACCCGCCAGCACTTCAGCAAAGCGCTCACCGACGGCTGCCAAAACCTCAGGTGCGGGCGCCACCGCCTGCACCGCAACACGGACCGGACGCTCGGCACCCTCGCCTGCCGGCGCGCCCTCGACACCATCGACGCGATTGGGTCGGTCCTTGCGACCGCGGCGACGGTTGCGATTGCGGCCACCGCGCTCGCCGGCCTCGCCAGATTCGGCGTCGTCACCCGCAGAACCACCTTCAGCCGATTCAACCGAGTCGGCCGACGCCGACGACGCCACCGTTTGCTGGGACTCAATCTCGGGTGCCAGTGTGAACACCGGCTTGCGCTCGGCCGGCGCCGGCGCGACGGCGGCATCACCCTCTGGCCGGGCCTGCACCGCCTTGGCAGCAGCCGTCTTGCGCGGGGCTCGGCGCTTGGGGGCTTCAGCGTCGCTCGGCACCTCGGCAAGCACCGGCTCCGCGGCGATCACAGCGACCTCCGCCTCAGCGGCAGGCTTCTTGGCGGCCGTCTTGCGCGGGGCACGCGGCTTCACCGGCGCGGCTTCCGCCGCCGGCTCCACGGCCGCAGCAGGCGCACCGGCCTCGGCCGTCGCAGTCACCGCCGCCACCTTGGGCTTGGCCGGAGCGCGCTTGCGCTTGGGCGCAGCGGCTTCACCGCCTTCGGCAGCTTGGGTACTGGAGTCGGCTTGGGGATCGGTTTCGTTGGAATTCATGCGTCGGGTTGCACCGGTTCGGCGGCGTCAGTCTGAGGGTCCGGCAAGGCCGGAACGGATGCGCCGATATCGTTGCCGATAGGCGCGGAACTTGGTTCTGCTGGCAGATCCACAGCGGGTTCTGCCGATTCTTTTTCACTCACATCTTCGGAAGCTGGCTCACCTTCCAGCAACTGGCCTTGCAGCCCGGCCACTTCGGCCAAGGCCGCAGTTGGCAGTTGCCCGGCATCGAGCTCAGGCAGTTGCTCCAGGCTGTTCAAACCCAGATCGTCGAGAAACTGCTGGGTCGTCGCATACAAGGCCGGTCGCCCAGGCGCTTCGCGATGACCGATCACATCAATCCAAGCCCGATCTTCGAGCTGCTTGACGATCTGTGTGGAGACCACCACACCGCGAATATCCTCAATATCACCCCGCGTCACAGGCTGCCGGTAGGCAATGATGGCCAGGGTCTCCATCACGGCCCGCGAATAGCGCTGCGGCTTTTCGGGGTGCATTCGATCCAGGAACTCACGCATCTCGGGCCGACTTTGAAAACGCCAGCCACTCGCCACAGCCACCAACTCGACGCCCCGGCCCTCCCAATCACGGGACAACTCATCCAGCACCATGCGCAAGGTATCCGGGCCGACCGCGTCGACAAACAAGCTGCGCATTTCGCGCAGCGTCAAAGGCTGCTGGGCGCAAATCAGCGCGGTCTCGAGGACGCGCTTAGCATCCTGTGTGTTCATTGACTTTCGTCATCATTCCCGTTTCGTGCGGGTGTTTACTTGTCCCGACCTTGCTGGGTCGGGCGCTTGGCTTCAAGCCATGCCAGTTGCGCATTGACACTCGGGCCAGGGAGGCAGCGCCGGGTCGGCATTGCGTCCATTCCAACTGTCAGACAAGAGGCGGGCTGGGTTTGTGGCCGGGGGCTGGGCGGCGTCTGCATCGACATCGGCACGACATCGACCCTGAACCCGCGGCACCACCGCACCGAGCTTGAGACACGCGACGCGGGCCAGGGACTGCCACCCGCGTTTCATATGCTGCGTCATCAACTATTCGCGATTGTAGCGCCCTCAATCGAAGATCGGCGGCAAGCTCAGCGGCGGCAGATCCAGTTGTTCCCAAGCCGCAGCCAAATCGGCCGGCAAGCCCGCCTCAAACTGCAAGGCGACACCGCTGACAGGGTGGGCGAAAGAGAGCCGTGCGGCATGGAGCGCCTGACGCGTCAGCCCCAGGGCCGGGACGCCTCCATAAAGCGCATCGGCGACCAGAGGGTAGCCCTTGTAAGCCAAGTGAACCCGGATCTGGTGGGTGCGGCCGCTGTGCAACACACAGTGCACAGCGCTGATGCTGCGCACCCCCTGCTCACCCATGCCCAGCAGATAGACATCGGTGCGCGAGGGTTTGCCGGTGGCCAGCACCGCCATCTTGATGCGCGAGATCAAGTCACGACGCAGCGGCGCGTCCACGGTCATTTCCTCAGGCACCCGGCCGTAGGCCAGGGCCACATACTCGCGGTGCACCTCGCGCGCCGCGATCATTCGGGTCAGCGCCGTCACGGCTTCACGGCTCTTTCCCACCATCATCAGGCCGCTGGTGTCCTTGTCCAGGCGGTGGACGATGCCAGCACGAGGCAGCGAGGCTGCGGCCGGGTGGTAGGCCAGCAAACCGTTCATGACGGTACCGGTCCAGTTGCCGGACGCGGGATGAACCACCATGCCCGCCGCCTTGTTGAGCACGAGCAGGTGCTCATCCTCATAGACGATGTCCAGGGGCAAGACTTCGGCCCGGAAGGCCCTGCTCTCTTCCGTGGGCTGCAACTCGACCCGCACGCGCTGCCCAGCCTGCAGCTTGCGCGACGCGCTGGGCGCCGGTTGGCCGTTGATGCTGACGCAGCCCCGCTCAATCAGGCTTTGCAGGTGGTTGCGCGAAAACTCGGGCGCCAGGTCCACCATCCAGCGATCCAGGCGTTGGCCATGCCAGCCGGCATCCACCAAAGCTTCGCGGACCTCGACGGTCTCGTCTGCCGCTACCGCGGGGTCTTGTTCGCCGTCCCATTCATCGTCGCCATCCACGGGCGCGAGGGTCGGACTTGCAGGCAGAGCCTGAACCATATAATCGTTGCTCCGTCTTCAGCTGAGGGCCGGTGATGAGCACCGCCCTGTAGGGATCATGATCGAAAATTGCGTGGAGCGCCGCCTGGCGCGGGCATCAAACGGCTTGCCAGCCCAATCGCTCCAAGAGCAGCGCCAAGAGGCTTCAGTGGCGGGATTTCCCCGGACTGTGGCTTGGCGTTCGGGCCTGATCGCGGCCCTCGCCCTGGCCCTGGCAGCCTGTTCATCGGCCCCCAAGGACGACCCGAATTCTCAGGCCAGTCTGGACAAATTGTACTCAGAGGCCAAGGACGACCTGAGTTCCGGCAGTTACGACCGCGCCATCAAGAGCCTGGAACGCATCGAAGGCCGGGCCGCAGGCACGGTGGTGGCCCAGCAAGCCCAACTCGATCTGGCCTGGGCCTTTCACAAGAGTGGCGAGCGCGCTCAAGCGGTCAGCACCTTGGACCGCTTCATCAAGCTCAACCCGTCCAGCCCGGCCATGGACTACGCGCTCTACATGAAGGGCCTGGTCAATTTCAATGAAGACCTGGGCCTGTTCGGCCGCCTGGCCAGCCAGGACATTTCCGAACGCGACCAGCAAGCTTCACGCGATGCCATGCTGGCGTTCAAGCAGCTCATCGACCAGTTCCCGAATTCCAAGTATTCGGCCGAGGCACGCATCCGGGTTGACTACATCACCAACACGCTGGCGGTGTATGAAGTCCATGTGGCCCGCTACTACTTCAACCGCGGCGCCTACCTGGCGGCAGCGAACCGCGCCCAGCAGGCCGTGCAGGAATTCCAACGCGCCCCGGCCGCCGAGGAAGCCCTGTTCATCCTCGCCCAGAGCTATGACAAGCTGGACTTGCCCGCCTTGCGAGACGACGCGACCCGCGTGCTCAAGCAGAGCTTCCCGGCCAGCCCATACCTGAGCGGCGACTATGACGGCGGCAAGAAAGCCTGGTGGCGCTTCTGGTGACACGCCGGCCACACAGCCTGCATCACCGAACATCGAACGCGTGCCAAGGCACGCGTTTTTCATTTCAGACCGGCAGACGCTCGACGGCCAGCTGAGCCAGCCAGGCCAGTGCCTGGCCTTCATCGTTCAAGGGCGTCATGGGCGGTAGAGCCGCACGCAAACGGCGACCGTAGTTCATGCCAGCCATGCGCGGGTCGCACACCACCAGCAACCCGCGGTCTTGCTCGGTACGAATCAAGCGGCCGGCACCCTGCTTGAGGGAAATGGCGGCCTCGGCGATGAAGTACTCCGAGAAGGCATTGCGCCCGGCCGCCTCCAGCCGCTGCACCCGCGCTTCGACCAAGGGGTCATTGGGGGGCGGAAACGGCAGCTTGTCGATCAGCACGCATTGCAGCTTGTCACCGGGCACGTCAATGCCCTCCCAGAAACTCGCCGAACCGACCAGCACAGCGCTGGGGCTGTCGAGGAACTGCTGCAGCAGCAAACGCTTGGGCGCTGCGCCCTGTTGCAACACGGCGATCGCATCGCCGCCGGCCTCGAACTCGGCGCGCAGGCCGTCGCCAATGATTTGCAGCGCGCGCAGGGTGGTGGTCAGCACAAAGGTGCGCCCACCGAGCGCGCGGGCGCAGCGCGCGGCCATGGCGGCGACCTGGGGTGCATGGTCGGGTTCATTCGGCTTGGGGAAGCCACGCGGCACATAGAGCCGCGCATTTTCGGCGTAATTGAAGGGGCTGCCGACGCGCAGCACGGTGGCCTGCTCGAGGCCAGCCGGCTCGGTGAACCAGCTCAAACGCTCGTCTTCACCGAGGGTGGCGGACGTGAAGATCCAAGCCTTTGGGGGCCCCTGGAGCTGCTCCTGCATGGCTTCCCGGATGTCCAGCGGCGACTGCACCAAGCGCGCCTGATGCGGGCTCAAGTCGATCCAGCGCACATCACCGGGCTCGGGCTCCTGCGCAAAGGTCTCGGCCAGCTCGCGCAAGGCCACAGCGCGCTCGTGCAGCCTGAGGAAGTCAGGCGAAAGCTCGGTCACGGTGGCCAAGCATTCAATCGCCTGCTCGGCCGCCGCCGCCACTTCGTCCAATGCCGCGTCAAAACCGGGCCGTCCGGCACGCTCTTTCCAGCTCAGCTTGAGCATGCCGCGCACTTCACGCCCGGCGGTGGCCAAGGGACCAGCGCAGACCAGGCGCAGCTCGCGCGCAGCCAGCTCCATGCGCGCCTGCAAAGCCTGCCAGTCCTGCAAGCCGCGGGCCTGCGCCAGACCCAGGCCGAGCAGATCGCGGCCGAAGTCCAGCAGCTGCGAGCTGCCCAGCAAGGTGCCGAGAAACTGCACGCCCGCCTCGGCCAGCTGATGCGCCTCGTCAAAGACGGCAAGATCGACGCTGGGTAGCAGTTCGGCGACCCCGCTGTCGCGCAGCGTCACGTCGGCAAAGAAGAGGTGGTGATTCACCACCACCACATCCGCCTCCATGGCCTCGCGCCGCGCCTTGACGACAAAACAGGACTTGAACTCCGGGCACTCCGAACCCAGGCAGTTGTCGCGGGTGGAGCTGACCAATGGGATCACGGGTGAACGCTCGTCCAGCCCATCCATCTCAGCCAGATCGCCGCTTGATGTGCCCTGCGCCCAGCGCTCCACCCGTGCCAAGGCCATGACCGCGCGGCGATCCGGCAGCTCGGCGCTGTGGCGCGCCTGATTCATGCGGTGCAGGCAGAGATAGCTGCCCCGCCCCTTAAGCAGGGCTATGCGAACCGGCACTTGCAGGGACTGACACAGGCGCGGCAGATCGCGCATATACAGCTGGTCCTGCAAATTCTTGGTCGCCGTGCTGATCAGCGCACGCCCGCCGCTGAGCAGGGCAGGCACCAGGTAGGCGAAGGTCTTGCCGACCCCCGTGCCTGCCTCCACCACCAGGGTTTCGCGCCGGGCAATTGCCTGCGCCACGGCCTGTGCCATGGCCAGCTGCTGTTCGCGTGGCGCGTAGCCAGGGTCACTGCGCGACAAAGGGCCTCCGACATCGAAGGCCGCCACCACCCATTGCTCAAGTTCGCTGGCCTGCAGAGTCGGCGCCACGTCCAGAGCTGCCACAAAGTCCGCGTCCAGCTCACCGGCAGGAGCTTCGTCCATGACGGGCCATTCGGGCGGCATGCTGGCATTGTCGGAAGGAAGATCAGCAGCGGTCACATCAGTTCAGCGCGCAGGCTGTCTCGCTAGATTCAAAGTGGAGGCCACGCCCTCGCGGCCGGCAGAAAGCGCTGAAGGCGCAAACACCGATCAGGCGAGCTCGTCCGGACCGCTGGCCATTTCCAGCCGCGAGATCAGGTCACGCAGCTGTAAACGTCGCTTCTTGAGCCGCCGCAAACTGAGCTCATCCAGTGGCAACTCCAGCGCGACACGATCAATCAACACATCCAGATCGCCATGTTCGATGCGCAGTTCGATCAAGCGGCGCGACTGAGAGTGAAGTTGTTCATCCATGAGGGCTTTGCCCGGGCGAAGTGGCGCAGTTTAACGTTTATAGTTTTCGGCATGACGCGCACTCCTCCAGGCTTTCGCCTGAGCGCGGCCACCGGCATTCATCGCGGCGACCGCCTGTACCAGCAAGATCAGGTTCAAGTCCTGACCCATGCCCGCCTGAGCGGCTGTCTGTTGGCCGTGGTGGCCGACGGCATGGGCGGCAAGAGCGGCGGGCGCAAGGCCTCCGACCAAGTCATGCTGACGGCCCAGCAACTGTTCGAACGCTTTTCACCCGAAAGCGAAATGCCGCAGACGCTGCTGGACCAGTTGGTGGCCGAAGCCCATCTGATGATCAAGCTGACCGCCTTGTCCGCGGAAGAAGAGCCGCACAGCACCGTGGCCGCGTTTTTGATCGGGCCGGACCGGCATTGCCACTGGATCCATTCGGGCGATTCGCGCATCTACCATTACCGCGGGCCCAATCTGGTCAAGCGGACCATGGACCACTCCTATGTGCAGCGCCTGGTCGATGAGGGCCAGATCAGCGAAGCCGAAGCCAGCAGCCATCCGCAGTCCAATCTGCTGACCGGCTGCCTGGGCACGGTGGCAGAGCCCACCATCAGCACCCACACGATTGAAAACCTGGTCGCAGGCGACACCTTGATGTGCTGCAGCGATGGCCTATGGCATTACTTCAGCGCCAATGAGATCGGCACCGTGCTGCACAGTCTGCCGCCCCGGGAAGCCGCCGAACTGCTGATCAGCAAAGCTCGTCAACGGGCACGCGGAGGCGGTGACAACCTCTCCTTGGCGATCACCAAGTTTGAGCCCTTGAGCTGAGGCAGCGCGAGGCTTCTTTCGGCTGTTGCGCCTTTTTCAGCGCGCCCCGCTGGCCGGCGCCGACGCGGCCCGCAATGCAGCGATCTCCGCAGCGCTGGGCACCGGCAAAGGAGGCGCCAGCGCTTTCTTGCGCTGCTCCTGGCGCTGCTTCACATCCCGCTGATGCGCCTGCAAGATGCGCTCTTGCTCGGCTCGCTGTGAGGCGTGCCGTTTTGCCGTCTGTTCTGCTTGCTGCTGCTTGAGCTGCGCACCAGCCCCTGGCGACGCTTTACCCAGCTTTCGAACCGCCGCCGATGCGGCCGCCGGCGGCACGGTAGGCGCTTCGGGCCGCAGAAGCGCCTGGCTGTGTCGCTCAGTTTCTTCCGAGGCGAACTCCTGCTGACGCTGAAGCACGCGTTCACGCTGCGCTTGCGCACGCGCCCGGCGCAACTGGGCTTCGATCTCATCCTCGCGCTGCTTCAGGGGTCGCAGCTGCGCCTGGTGCTGCAAGCGCAGCTGCTCGATGCAATCATTGACCGCAAACTTCCGCTGGCAGTCGGCAACGCCGAGGAGGTAGTTGGACTCGAGCTGACGCTGCGACTGCTTGAGCCGGCGCAGCTCCAACTGCTCGGCAGCGGCGTCCTTCGAAGCAGGCTCCGCGACCTGCGCCAGCGACATGCCCTGCGCGCAGACCAGCGCCAGCATCAAAGCCAAGGCCGGCATCACACCACCGAAGCGAAACGGGGCCCTCATGTCAGCGAGGTATCCACATCACGCCGGGCCAGGGACAGGTACTCCTGCGACTGCATCTCTTGCAGGCGCGAAACCGTGCGCGGGAACTCATGGGCCAGCGGGCCGTCGGCATATAGCTGCTCGGGCGGCACGGCGGCCGAGATCACCAGCTTGACGCGGCGGTCGTACAGCACATCGACCAGCCAGGTGAAGCGTCGTGCCTCACTGGCCAGACGCGGTGGCATCTCCGGCACATTGGAGAGGATCAGGGTGTGGAACTGGGTGGCCAGCTCCAGATAGTCGTTCTGCGAGCGCGGACCACCGCAGAGCTGGGCAAAGTCGAACCAGACCACGCCACCGGCGCGGCGCCGGGCGCGGATCTGGCGCTGCTCAATCTGCAGACGCGGGTCTTCCTCGCGGGCCTCGGCCAGCGCTTCGAAGGTGGCGGTCAGTGCAGCTTCGGCGTCATCGCCCAGCGGCTGGTGGTAGAGCTGGGCCTGGTCCAGGGTGCGGCGGCGGTAGTCAAAGCCGTTGTCGACGTTGATGACCTCCAGCTTGTCCTTGAGCAGCTCGATGGCCGGCAGGATGCGATCGCGGTGCAGGCCGTTCGGGTAGAGGCCATCGGGGTGGAAGTTGGAGGTGGTGACGATGGACACGCGGTTGCGGAACAGCGAGTCCAGCAGGCGATAGAGGATCATCGCGTCGGTCACGTCCGAGACATGGAACTCGTCAAAACAAATCAGGCGGAAACGCTTGGCGATGCGTTTACCGAGCTCCTCCAGCGGATCGGGAATGCCCTTGAGTTCCAGCAGCTCGCGGTGCACCTCGCGCATGAACTCGTGGAAGTGCAGCCGGGTCTTGCGCGTCAGCGGCACGGCCTGGAAGAAGCAGTCCATCAGAAAACTCTTGCCCCGCCCCACCCCGCCGAACATGTACACGCCGCGCGGCAGCGGCGGGCGCACCAGCAGCTTGGTCACGGCATTGCTGCGCCGCGCCTTGTAGTCGGCCCATTCGTCCTGGCAGCGCTGCAGCGCCGCCACGGCGCGCAGCTGCGCGGGGTCGGCGGTGTAGCCGCGCTCGGCCAGGGTTTGCTGATAAAGCTCGGTAACGCGGGTCATGAGAGAAACACTACAACCTTCTTCGAGATGGACCAAGGGGCGACCACGGCCGCCCCTTGTTGCTTGAGAAATCCGACCGGAATCAGAAGTTCAACGTGCGCTTGTCCACGGCCAGGGCCGCTTCCTTGGTGGCTTCGCTCAAGCTCGGGTGGGCATGGCAGATGCGGGCGATGTCCTCGGCCGAAGCCTTGAACTCCATCGCGACCACGGCTTCCGAGATCAGCTCGGAGGCCATCGGCCCGATGATGTGCACGCCCAGGATTTCGTCGGTCTTGGCATCAGCCAGGAACTTGACGAAGCCGTTGGTGTCACCCAGCGCGCGTGCGCGGCCATTGGCCAGGAAGGGGAACTGACCGGCCTTGTACTCGACACCGTCGGCCTTGAGCTGCTGCTCGGTGCGGCCGACCCAGGCGATCTCGGGGCTGGTGTAGATGACCCAGGGGATGGTGTTGAAGTTGACATGGCCATGCTGGCCAGCAATGCGCTCGGCCACAGCCACGCCTTCTTCTTCGGCCTTGTGCGCCAGCATCGGGCCACGAACCACATCGCCGACCGCCCAGACATTGGGCAGATTGGTCTTGCAGTCGCCGTCCACCTCGATGGCCCCACGCTCGTCCAACTTCAGGCCGACAGCCTCGGCATTCAAACCGATGGTGTTGGGCACGCGGCCGATCGAGATGATCAGCTTGTCGACGGCCAGAGTCTGGGCGGTGCCCTTGGCATCGGTGTAGGCCACCGTCACGCCATCCTTGCTCTTGGCGACTTCGCCAATCTTCACGCCCAGCTCGATCTTCAGGCCCTGCTTCTTGAACAGCTTGGCGGCTTCCTTGGCGACCGATTCATCGACCGCGCCGAGGAAGGTCGGCAGGCCTTCCAGCACGGTGACTTCCGCACCCAGGCGGCGCCAGACTGAGCCCATTTCCAGGCCGATCACGCCGGAGCCGATCACGCCCAGCTTCTTCGGCACTTCAGCGATGCGAAGGGCCCCGTCGTTGGACAGGATCAGCTCTTCGTCAAACGCCGCGCCGGGCAGCTGGCGGGCATTGGAGCCGGTGGCCAGCACCACATGCTTGGCCAGCACGACTTCGTCGCCGGCCTTGACTTCATACAAGCCATCCTTTGCCGCCATGAAGGAGCCGCGGCCGTGGAAGAACGTGACCTTGTTCTTCTTGAACAGGTAGAGGATGCCGTCGTTGTTCTGCTTCACGACGGTGTCCTTGCGACCGATCATCTTCTTGATGTCGATGCGCACGTTGTCCGCCGAGATGCCGTGGTCGGCAAAGTGGTGGTTGGCGTGCTCGAAGTGCTCGCTCGATTGCAGCAGGGCCTTGGACGGGATGCAGCCGACATTGGTGCAAGTGCCGCCAGGCGCCGGGCCGCCCTTCTCGTTCTTCCACTCGTCGATGCAAGCGGTGTTGAAGCCCAGCTGGGCGGCACGGATGGCGGCGATGTAGCCGCCAGGGCCGCCACCGATGACGACGACGTCGAATTGTTTGGTGCTCATTTGATTTCCTTCCAACGCAAACCCCGCAGCAGCGGGGCGTAGCGAGCGGCTTCAGGGCAAGGCGCGGGTGCCGAGGCACCGGAACGTAGCGGCGCTACGTGAGGATGCCGAGGACGGGCCCCGCAACGCCGCCATGAAGCCGCGCAGTAGCCCTAGGCTCAGATGTCGAACAACAGACGGGCAGGATCCTCGAGGGCTTCCTTCATGGTCACCAAGCCCAGCACCGCTTCGCGGCCGTCAATGATGCGGTGGTCATACGACATGGCCAGATAGTTGATCGGGCGCACCACCACTTGACCGTTTTCAACGACGGCGCGGTCCTTGGTCGCATGCACGCCCAGGATGGCCGACTGAGGCGGGTTGATGATGGGGGTCGACAGCATGGAGCCGAAGGTGCCGCCGTTGGAGATCGAGAAGGTACCGCCGGTCAGGTCGTCCAGCGAGATCTTGCCTTCCTTGGCCTTCTGGCCGAACTCGGCAATCTTCTTCTCGATGTCGGCAAAGCTCAGCTGGTCGGCATTGCGGATGATGGGCACCACCAAGCCCCGCGGCGAACCGACAGCGATGCCGATGTCGAAGTAGCCGTGGTAAACGATGTCATTGCCATCGACCGAGGCGTTCAGCACCGGGTACTTCTTCAGGGCGGCAACCGCGGCCTTGACGAAGAAGCTCATGAAGCCCAGCTTGACGCCGTGCTCCTTCTCGAACTTTTCTTGGAACTTCTTGCGCATCTCCATCACGGGCGCCATGTTCACTTCGTTGAACGTGGTCAGGATGGCGTTGGTCGATTGCGATTGCAGCAAACGCTCGGCCACGCGGGCGCGCAGACGGGTCATGGGCACACGCTGCTCGGGGCGATCGCCCAAATTCAGGGCAGCCGGTGCAGCCACGGCCGGCAGCGGCTTGGCCACAGACGGAGCGGCGGCCACGGACACCGGAGCGGCCACAGCGGCGGGCTTGGCGCCAGCGGCCAGGGCGTCGCCCTTGGTCACGCGGCCGTCCTTGCCGGAGCCGGCCACATCGGTGGCCGACAGGCCCTTCTCGGCCAGGATCTTGGCGGCGGCCGGCATGGCCACATCACCCTTGGCACCGCCGGTGGCGGCGGCCGGGGCAGCAGCAGCCGGAGCAGCGGCGGCCACCACGGCCTTCACTTCCAGCGGGCTGACTTGTGCCGTGCCATCGGTGTCGATGCGGGCGATGACCTCTTCGCTGACCACGCTCTCACCGTCGTTCTTGACGATCTGGGCCATCACACCGGCGCTCGGCGCGGGCACTTCGAGCACGACTTTGTCGGTCTCGATTTCCACCAAGATTTCATCGATGGCGACGGCTTCACCGGGCTTCTTCTTCCAGGTCAGCAGTGTGCCTTCGGCGACGGATTCGGACAGCTGGGGGACTTTGACTTCAACGATTGCCATGATCTGTATTCTTTCAACGTGTTCGCGGAGCTGAGGCGCCGTCTTGCGGCGGCATCAACAACAACATCAAGGGCGGCAAAAAGCGGGCGCTGTCTTGGCAGACGCCCGCTCGGCCCTTCTTACTTGGTGAGGATGAAACCCTTGAGCTTGCCGAAGGCCTGATCCAGCAGGGACTTCTGTTGCTCCTGATGCAAGTGCGCATAGCCACAAGCCGGCGAGGCCGAGGCGGGACGACCCGCATAGCCCAGCTTCTGACCGTCAGCCATGTTCTCGTGCACATAGTGCTGCACGAAGAACCAGGCGCCTTGGTTCTGGGGCTCGTCCTGGCACCAGACCAACTCGGTCGCACCGGGATACTTCTTGATCTCGGCGGCGAAGGCCTTGTGCGGGAAGGGGTAGAGCTGCTCGACGCGGATGATGGCCACGTCGGTGGACTTCTTTTCCTCGCGCTTGCGCACCAGGTCGTAATAGACCTTGCCCGAGCAGACGATCACGCGCTTGACCTTGTCGGCACTGATCGACGCAGACTGCTCACCAATCACCGTGCGGAACTCACCCTTGGTGAATTCACTCAGCTCGGAAGTCGCATCTTTGGCGCGCAGCAAGGACTTCGGCGTCATGATCACCAAAGGCTTGCGGAACATGCGCAGCATCTGACGACGCAGGACGTGGAAGATCTGACTGGCCGTGGTCGGCTGGACGATCTGCATATTGTTGTCCGCGGCCAGCTGCATGAAGCGCTCCAGGCGCGCAGAGCTGTGCTCGGGGCCTTGGCCTTCATAGCCGTGCGGCAGCATCATCACCAAGCCGTTGGCCCGGCCCCACTTCACTTCACCGGAGGCGATGAACTGGTCGATCACCACCTGGGCGCCGTTGACGAAGTCGCCAAACTGAGCTTCCCAGATCGTCAGCGAGTTGGGCTCGGCGGCGGCATAGCCGTACTCGAAGCCCAAGACCGCCTCTTCGCTGAGGATGGAGTCGATCACCACGAAAGGAGCTTGTCCTTCGGCCACGTTCTGCAGCGGGATGTAGGCACCCTCATCCCAGTTGCTGCGGTTCTGGTCGTGAATGACCGAGTGGCGGTGGGTGAATGTGCCGCGGCCCGCGTCTTCGCCCGACAGGCGGATCGGGTAGCCGCTGGCCACCAGGGAGGCGAAGGCCATGCTCTCGCCCATGCCCCAGTCCACATTGATCTCACCCCGGCCCATGGCCGCGCGATCGGCATAGAGCTTCTGCACCAAGTTGTGAGCGACCAGGTCCTTGGGCAACGTGGTCAGCTTGTCAGCCAAGCGTTTCCACTCGGACACCGGCAAGGCGGTATCGCAGCTGTCGGTCCACTTCTTGCCGAGGAAAGGTGACCAGTCGGTGGCGTACTTGCTCTTGAAGTTGGTCAGCACCGGATCCACGGTGTGGCGGCCTTCGTCCATGGCGGCACGGTAGGCCTTCACCATCTGATCAGCACCGGCAGCATCGACCACGTTCTGTGCGGCCAGCTTGTCGGCGTAGACCTTGCGGGTACCCGGGTGGACCGCGATCTTTTTGTACATCAAGGGCTGGGTCAGCGAGGGGGTGTCCTGCTCGTTGTGGCCCAGCTTGCGGTAGCAGACGATGTCCAGCACCACGTCCTTGCGGAACTCAGCGCGGTAGTCCATGGCCAGTTGCATGGCCCACACCACCGCTTCCGGATCGTCGCCGTTGACGTGCAGCACCGGCGCTTCGATCATCTTGACGACGTCGGTGCAATAGGCCGTGGAACGCAGGTCACGCGGATCGCTGGTCGTGAAACCGATCTGGTTGTTGATGACGATGTGCACCGTGCCGCCGGTGCCGTAGCCACGGGTCTGGGCCATGCACAAGGTTTCCTGCACCACGCCCTGACCACCGAAGGCCGCATCGCCGTGCACCAGCACCGGCAAGACTTGACTGCCGTTCTTGTCACCACGGCGCTCCTGGCGGGCACGCACGCTGCCCTCGACCACCGGATTGACGATTTCCAGGTGCGAAGGGTTGAAGGACAGCGACAGGTGGACCGGACCGCCCTTGGTGCTCACATCGGAGCTGAAGCCTTGGTGGTACTTCACGTCACCAGCCGGCAGGTCTTCGGCCGCCTTGTGCTCGAACTCGGCGAACAGGTCGGCGGGCATCTTGCCCAGCGTATTGACCAGCACGTTCAGACGACCGCGGTGGGCCATGCCGATCACGATTTCCTGCACGCCACGCTGACCGGCGCGCTGGATCAGCTCGTCCATGGCGGCGATGAAGCTTTCCCCACCTTCCAGCGAGAAGCGTTTCTGGCCCACGTACTTGGTGTGCAGATAGCGCTCCAAGCCTTCGGCCGCCGTCAGGCGATCCAGGATGTGGCGCTTTTCTTCGGCGGTGAAAGTCGGCTTGCCGCGGGCCTTCTCCAGGCGCTCTTGCCACCAGCGCTTTTCGCCGGGATCGGTGCAGTGCATGAACTCGGAACCGACCGAACTGCAGTAGGTTTCGCGCAGCGCCTGCACGATTTGACGCAGGCTCATCGTCTCGCCACCAAAGTAGGTGTTGGAGGCCGAGAAGCTGATGTCCATATCGGACTCGGTCAGGTCGTAGAACGCCGGATCGAGTTCGGGAATCTTGGGGCGCTCTGCGCGCTTGAGCGGGTCGAGCTCGGCCCAGCGGTTGCCCAGAAAACGGTAAGCGGCGATCAGGCTCTGCACATGCACTTGCTTGTGCGCAACGGCCAGATCGGCGCTCGAGGCCTTGGCGGCAAAGGCGTTGGCCTTGGCGCGCTGAGCGAAGGATTCGATCACCGGCGCATGCGGAACATCGCGTCCTTCGCCGCCATCGGTGGCGGGCACATGCTGTAGCGCGTCAAAGTACGCACGCCAGTTGTCAGGCACGGAGCCCGGGTTGTCGAGGTAAGCCTCGTACATCTCTTCGACATAGGGCGCATTGCCCCCGAACAGGTATGAATTGGACCTGTATTGCTGCATCATCTTCGCTCACCTCTAGCCCCGGCTTCCAGGGATTTGGCTGGTTGATAAACCTTCCGCGACACGGCTCGACCGGTTGGCGGATTGCGACCCACCTTCGCTGTTGCCAGGAAAAGGGACGGGAAGGACCTGAAGTCTCAAGGGCGCGACTTTAACACCCTTGATTTCCTTCCACCCCCGAATTACGCGGGAGTTACCGCAACCGCCAAGCTCGCAGACCTTCGGCTGTATCGGCCACCCCACGCCGAAGTTGAGGCTTTGTGCACGGATTTCGCTCGCCCGCAGCGAACGCTTGCCCTTCCCCGCTTTCACAAGAAACCCGGCAGCCGTTGGCAACACACGGCTATGCTCGAAAAGCAAACGTTTGCGAATCATTCTCGATTGGCGCTAGACTCAACCCTGCGCGCCGCGGCCCCGCGATTGAATGGCACGGCGTCGGGACAAAGTTCAGGAGATCCCATGCAAGTTCGCGTCGTTGACTACCAGGCGGCCGATGCGGCCGAAGCCTTCACTCGTTCCCTGCACGAAACTGGTTTCGGTGTGCTGGTCAACCACCCCATCCAGCAAACGCTGGTCGAGAAGATCTACGCCGATTGGCTGGCCTTCTTCAACACCGAAGAAAAACACCAATTCGCCTTTTCCAAGGAAAAGCAGGACGGCTATTTCTCGACCGAAATTTCCGAGACGGCCAAAGGCGCAAGCCAGAAGGACATCAAGGAGTATTTCCATATCTACCCCTGGGGTCGTGTGCCGGCCTCACTGAAGGCCGATGCCGACACCTACTACGCCCAGGCCAACACCCTGGCGCAGGAACTGTTGGGCTGGGTGGAGCGCTACACGCCGCCAGAGATTGCCCAGCGCTACAGCGAACCGCTCTCGCACATGATCCAGGACAGCCAGCAAACCCTGCTGCGTGTGCTGCGCTACCCGCCCCTGACTGGCCAAGAACCGGCCGGTTCAATCCGCGCCGCGGCCCATGGCGACATCAATCTGCTGACCATCCTGCCCGCAGCCAACGAGCCGGGCCTGCAGGTGCAAGACATGAACGGCAACTGGATCGATGTGCCCTGCGACTTCGGCATGCTGATCATCAATATCGGCGACATGCTGCAGGAAGCTTCACGCGGCTACTACCCCTCGACCCAGCACCGCGTGGTCAACCCCACGGGCGACGGCGCCAAGAAGAGCCGCATCTCCCTGCCCCTGTTCCTACATCCGCGCAACGAGGTGGTGCTGAGCGAGCGGTACACCGCCCACAGCTATCTGCAGGAGCGCCTGCGCGAACTGGGCGTCAAGGCCTGAGACCGGGCGGCGCCACAATCGCGCCATGCCCGGCCCCTCCATCATCGAGATCCACCCCGAAGCGCCGCCCAAGCCGGCGTTGGGGCAGCCCTGCAATGGCTGCGGGCTGTGCTGCCTGAGCGAGCCCTGCCCGGTCGGCATGCTGATCAGCCGACGTCGTGTGGGGCGCTGCGACGCGCTGCGCTGGTGCGCTGAAACGCAGCGCTATGTCTGCGGCATGTTGAGCACGCCCTGGCGCCATCTGGGCGCTGTTCGCCCCTGGGCACACGATGCGGCCAGCCGCCGCAACCGACTGCTGGCACGGCTTTGCCGGCGTTGGATCGCCGCAGGCATCGGTTGCGATGCCGATCTCGAAGCCCAGAGCGCCCCGACATCCGGGCAAGCCACTACGAAAAAGCCCAAACAGCAGGGCTAGCATGCGCGCTGAAACCGGCCCACCGCCATCCCGTGTGGGCCGCGCTCGAAACTCGACAGGAGTATTCCTTGAAGCACGCATACAAGCCTCTGATCCAGCGCAGCACCTCGGCGCTGTTCGGCAGTTCCGCCCTGACCCTGGCCATGGCCTTCAGCGGCCTGATGAGTCTGCATAACGCCACCCAGGCCGCACCGCTGCGCTGGGCCGCCCAGAATGACATCCAGACTCTGGACCCACATTCGCAGAACCACTCGACCACCACCAACATCACCGGTTATGCCTACGAAGGCCTGACCCGCTACAACGAGAAATTCCAGCCCGAGCCCTCCCTGGCCAGCAAGTGGACGCAGATCAGCCCGACGCAGATCCGCTTCGAACTGCGCCGCGGCGTCAAGTTCCATGACGGCACGCCCTTCACGGCGGACGATGTGGTCTTTTCCCTGGCTCGCATTCGCCAGCCGCAGGCCAATATGCAGATCTTCGTCAGCGGCATCAAGGAGGCGAAGAAGATCGACGACCACACCGTCGACCTGCTGCTCGACGGCCCCAACCCGGTGCTACTGCGCAACCTGACCAACTTCCGCATCATGAGCAAGGCGTGGGCGGAGAAGAACAAGTCGGTCAACCCGCAGGACTACAAGGCCAAGGAAGACACCTTTGCTTCGCGCAATGCCATGGGCACTGGCCCCTACCGCATCACTGCGTGGCAGCCCGACCAACGCATCAGCATGGTGGCCAACAAGGACTGGTGGGACACGAACAAGGGCAATGTCACCGAGATCAGCTATTTGCCAATCAAGAGCGATGCCACCCGCGTGGCCGCCCTGCTCTCCGGCGACGTCGACCTGCTGACCGACCTGCCCACCCAAGACGTCGCCAAGCTCAAGGCCGACCCCAAGCTCAAGGTCCTGGACGGCCCCGAGAATCGCACCGTCTTCTTCGCCATGGACGAGAGCAGCGACGAGCTGCGAGGCTCCAACATCAAGGGCAAGAACCCCTTCAAAGACCGCCGCGTGCGCGAAGCCCTGAACCTGGCCATCGACCGCGAAGCGATCCGCCGCAGCCTGATGCGCGGGCTGTCGGTACCGGCTGCCATCATGGTGGCGCCCGGCGTCAACGGTCACACGCCCGACATCGACCAGCCGCTCAAGGCCGACATTGAGAAAGCCAAGAAACTGCTGGCCGAAGCCGGCTATGCCGATGGCTTCGAGGTGCCGCTGAACTGCCCGAATGATCGCTACGTCAACGACGAAGAAATCTGCCAGGCCGCGGTGGCCATGTGGGCCAAGATCGGCGTCAAGGCCAAGCTCAGTGCCCAGCCCATGTCACAGCACTCGGTGCTGCTGCAGAAATACGAATCGCCCTTCTACCTCTACGGCTGGGGCGTGCCGACCTTTGACGGCCAGTACACGCTGCAAGACATCGTCCACACCAAGACCTCGGGCGTGGACGGCAAGGGCAATTATTCGCGGGTCAGCGATGCCAAGATCGACCAGTTGGTCCAGGCCATGAAGACAGAGAACGACGTGGCCAAGCGCAACAGCATGATCCGCGAAGCGCTGCTACGGGTGCGCGACGAGTACCTCTTCATCCCGGTCCACCACCAAGTCCGCCCCTGGGCCATGCGCAGCAATGTGGACACCGTGCACCGCGCGGACGACAAACCCGAAGCGCGCTTCACGACGCTGAAGTAGAGAGGCAACAACGCCATGCATCATGAAAAAGCCACCCCTCGAGGTGGCTTTTTTGCTTAATCAGCGATGCAGCGAGCAACACCTATCGGCACATAGCAGCCTTCTTGTTCTCCCTCGTGAGGCCCTGCAGTCCGGGCCGCCGCCGGGCTCATGGTTCCGGGGTCGGCCCTGTCGGGCCGACTGCCTTGCGCTGCTCACGCCTCGGGGCTGGCGCATAACTCTCTTCACTCACTGCGTTCGTTTCGTTCAGACAGACGCGCCAAGTCAGAGCTTGAAGCGCGCGGGTACGCGCGCGCCCCGAGCCGCTGCGCTGCTCAGCCCTTCACAAATCGCCCAGCGGCGGCCCGAACTGCAGGGCGCTTGCATCGCGATCGATGTGCCCCTCGACGGTGGAGCACGCCACATTCGAAGGTGGCTCGGCCCGACGACGGGCGATTTGTGCGCGGCCGAGAGCGCAGCGGAGCGGCTCAGGCGCGCGTACCCGCGCGCTTCAAGCACTGACTCGGCGCCACTGTTTGACCACAGTGAGCGCAGCGAACGGAGGGAGTTTGGCGCCGCTGAGCCGCGCAGTGAGCAGCGAGGGGAGTCGGCTCGCAGAGCCGACCCGGGCACCATGAGCACGGCGGCGGGCCGAGCCACCGTAGCGAGCTAGCCCGGCCAACGAACTTCCGCTCAGTGCCGCAAGCGGTCCCCGGCACACCCCTACGTCAGCCACGTCTTAAGCAGCCGATGCGAGTTCAACCCAGGCTCAATCGCTGGCGTGCCGCCTGGTACTCGCTCGCCAATCGGGCCACCAGTTCGGCCGCAGGGACCACGGCGCGGATGGCGCCGATGCCTTGGCCGCAGCCCCAGATGTCCTTCCATGCCTTGCCGCCAGAGCTACCGCCGAAGTTCATCGCACTCGGGTCGCTTTCGGGCAGGTGATCCGGGTCCATGCCGGCTTTGACGATGGAGCCGCGCAGGTAGTTGCCGTGCACGCCGGTGAAGAGGTTGCTGTAGACGATGTCGTCGCTGTTGCTGTCGACAATCATCTGCTTGTAGTCCTCAGCCGCGCGCGCTTCCTCGGTGGCGATGAAGGCCGAGCCGATGTAGGCCAGATCCGCACCCATGGCCTGGGCGGCCAGCACCGCGTCGCCGCTGGCGATGGAGCCGGACAGCGCCACCGGGCCCTGGAACCACTCGCGGATTTCCTGGATCAGCGCGAACGGGCTCTTCACCCCCGCATGGCCACCGGCACCAGCCGCGACGGCGATCAGGCCGTCGGCGCCCTTCTCGATCGCCTTCTTGGCGAACTTGTTGTTGATGACGTCGTGCAGCACGATGCCGCCCCAGGCGTGCACGGCTTGGTTGACATCCTCGCGCGCGCCCAGCGACGTGATGATGATGGGCACCTTGTACTTGGCGCACACCGCCATATCGTGCTCGAGCCGTTCATTGCTCTTGTGCACGATCTGGTTGATGGCGAAAGGCGCCGCCGGCTTGTCCGGGTGGGCGCGGTTGTAGGCCGCCAGTTCGGTGGTGATTTCGTTCAGCCATTCATCGAGCAGCTCGGCCGGCCGGGCATTGAGCGCCGGCATGGAGCCGACGATCCCGGCCTTGCACTGCGCGATCACCAGCTTGGGGTTGCTGATGATGAACAGGGGCGAGCCGATGATGGGCAGCGGCAGCTGCTTCAGGATCTCAGGGAGTGCCATCGTTCCGCGCCCGCTCAGAAAGCGTCCAGTGCCAAGGCGGTGACGCTGTCCGCGCCCTCGACGATGGCATCGCGCGTGCCACCGGCACGGCTCAGGATGTGCTCGGCATAGAAGCGCGCGGTGGCGATCTTGGCCGACATGAAGGCCGCGTCTTCGCCGGCGGCCAGCTTGTCCTCGGCCACCAGCAGCGATCGCGCCAGCTGCCAGCCAGCAACCAGATTGCCAGCCAGCATCAGATAAGGCACGGAGCCGGCGTAGGTCGCATTCGGGTTGCTGCGGGCGTTGGCAGCAATGAAGTTCACCACATCGACAAAGGCCAGACGGGCCGCGGTCAGGCGCTTTTGCACCGCGCGGGCGGCGGCGCTGTCGCGTGTCAGCAGCTGCGCTTCCGTGGCCTCGACCATGGCCGCGATGGAGCGGGCAAAGGCGCCGCCGTCGCGTGCGGTCTTGCGGCCGACCAGGTCATTGGCCTGGATGGCGGTCGTGCCTTCGTAAATCGTCAGGATCTTGGCGTCGCGGTAATGCTGGGCGGCGCCGGTTTCCTCAATGAAGCCCATGCCACCGTGCACCTGCACGCCCAGGTCGGTGACCTCCAGGCTCATCTCGGTGCTGTAACCCTTGACCAAGGGCACGAGAAATTCGTAGAAGGCCTGACTCTGCTTGCGAATCTCGGCATCGGCATGGTGGTGGGCCGCGTCGTAGGCGGCAGCTGCCACGCTGGACATGGCGCGGCAACCCTCGGTCAGGGCGCGCATGGTCATCAGCATGCGGCGCACATCGGGGTGATGAATGATGGCGCCGGCACCCGGCAGCGAGCCGTCCACCGGGCGCGACTGCACGCGATCGCGGGCGAAGCTGGCGGCCTTTTGGTAGGCGCGCTCGGCCACCGCGATGCCCTGCACGCCGACGCCGAAACGGGCGGCGTTCATCATGATGAACATGTACTCGAGGCCGCGGTTTTCCTCGCCGATCAACGTGCCGATGGCGCCGCCATGGTCGCCGAACTGCAGCACGCAGGTCGGGCTGGCCTTGATGCCCATCTTGTGCTCGATGGACACGCAGTGGGCGTCGTTGCGCGCGCCCAGGGAGCCGTCGGCGTTCACCAGAAACTTGGGCACCAGGAACAGGCTGATGCCCTTCACGCCTTCCGGCGCGCCGACCACACGGGCCAGCACCAGATGGACGATGTTCTCGGCCATGTCGTGCTCACCGTAAGTGATGAAGATCTTGGTGCCGAAGATCTTGTAAGTGCCGTCACCTTGGGGCTCGGCACGGGTGCGCACCTGGGCCAGGTCCGAGCCGGCTTGGGGCTCGGTCAGGTTCATGGTGCCGGTCCAGCTGCCGTCGATCAGCTTGGGGATGAAGGTGTTCTTTTGCTCGTCGGAGCCTGCTGTCAGCAGGGCTTCGATGGCGCCATCGGTCAGCAGCGGGCAGAGCGCAAAGCTCAGATTGGCGCTGTTGATCATCTCGCCGCAGGCGGCACCGATGGTCTTGGGCAGGCCCTGGCCGCCAAAATCAGCGGGGTGTTGCAGACCTTGCCAGCCGCCTTCGGCGAACTGCTTGAAAGCTTGCTTGAAGCCGGTGGTGGTGAAAACTTCGCCGTCTTTCCAGTAGGACGGGGCCTTGTCGCCCTCCCAGTTCAGCGGTGCGACCACGTCCTCGTTGAACTTGGCGCACTCTTCCAGCACGGCCTGGGCGGTGTCGATGCCGAAATCGGCGAATGCAGGGATTTGCTCGGTCAGGGCCTGCAGGCCGGCGAGCTCCTGCATATTGAACAGCATGTCCTTGACAGGGGCGCGGTAGGTCATGATTTTGTCTCCAGCGATCTCAGATTCAGATACAACAAGGGCGCCGCGACCGTGAGTCGGGCGCCCTGGGGCTCACTCGATAGAGGGGGCGAGGCGTGGGTTCAGAGGCTGTTGACCAGCTCCGGCACGGCGGTGAACAGATCGGCTTCCAGGCCGTAGTCGGCCACCGAGAAGATCGGCGCTTCGGCGTCCTTGTTGATCGCGACGATCACCTTGGAATCCTTCATGCCGGCCAGATGCTGGATCGCGCCGCTGATGCCGCAGGCAATGTAGAGCTGGGGCGCGACGATCTTGCCGGTCTGGCCGACCTGCCAGTCGTTCGGGGCATAACCGGCATCCACGGCGGCGCGCGAGGCGCCGAGGGCGGCACCCAGCTTGTCGGCCAGGGGCGTCAGCACTTCCATGAACTTGTCGTTGGAACCCAGGGCACGGCCACCGGAAACGATGATCTTGGCAGCGGTCAGCTCGGGGCGGTCGCTCTTGGTCACTTCACGGCCGGCGAAGCTGCTCTTGCCGCTGTCGGCAGCGGCAGCCACGGTGTCCACGGCGGCGCTGCCGCCTTGGGCGGCGGCGGCGTCAAAACCGGTGGTGCGCACGGTCAGCACCTTGGTGGCATCGCTGCTTTGCACGGTGGCGATGGCATTGCCGGCGTAGATGGGGCGCTCGAAGGTGTCGGCGCTGATGACCTTGGTGACATCGCTCAGCTGCGCCACGTCCAGCAAGGCGGCCACGCGCGGGGCGACGTTCTTGCCCGAGGCGGTGGCCGGGAACAGGATGTGGCTGTAGCCGCCGGCAATCGCCAGCACCTGGGCGGCCAGGTTTTCGGCCAGGCCGTTTTCCAGCGCGGCGGAGTCGGCGTGCAGCACCTTGCTCACACCAGCGATCTGGGCCGCGGCAGCGGCCGCGGCGCCGGCGTTGAAACCAGCCACCAGCACATGGACGTCGCCACCGGCAGCCAATGCCGCGGTCACGGTGTTCAGCGTTGCGCCTTTGATGGAGGCGTTGTCGTGTTCAGCAATCACGAGAGCAGTCATTGTGTTTTCTCCGAATTCTTCTGATCTGGGTTCAGCCAATGACCTTGGCTTCGTTCTTCAGCTTGTCGACCAGGGCGGCCACATCGGCCACCTTGATGCCGGCGCTGCGCTTGGGCGGCTCTTCGACCTTGAGGGTCTTGATGCGCGGGCTCACGTCCACACCCAGATCGGCCGGCTTGACGATGTCCAGCTGCTTCTTCTTGGCCTTCATGATGTTGGGCAGGGTGACGTAGCGCGGCTCGTTCAGGCGCAGGTCGGTGGTGATGACGGCCGGCAGGCTCAGCTTGACGGTTTCCAGTCCACCGTCGACTTCACGGGTGACGGACACGGCGCCATCGGCCACTTCGACCTTGCTGGCAAACGTGCCTTGCGGCAGGCCGGTCAGGGCCGCCAGCATCTGGCCGGTCTGGTTGCAGTCGTCGTCAATCGCCTGCTTGCCCAGGATGACCAGCTGGGGTTGTTCCTTGTCGACCAGACCTTTGAGGATCTTGGCCACGGCCAGGGGCTGCAATTCCGCATCGGTCTCGACCAGGATGGCGCGGTCGGCGCCGATGGCCATGGCGGTGCGCAGGGTTTCCTGGCACTGGGTGACACCACAAGACACCGCGATCACCTCGGTGACCACGCCTTTTTCCTTCAGGCGCACGGCTTCTTCGATGGCGATCTCGTCGAAGGGGTTCATCGACATCTTGACGTTGGCGGTGTCCACACCGCTGCCGTCGCTCTTGACGCGCACCTTGACGTTGTAGTCGACCACGCGTTTGACTGGGACCAAGACCTTCATCGATTACTCCAAGGCTAATTGACGTTAACGTTAATCAGATTCTAAGGGGGCCACCCGCAGGCGGTTGGGGCATCTTTGCCAACATCGGGGATGCAGCCAAAAAAGCACGATCGTTCTATTCTAAGCATGAAGCCAGAGTCGCGTCGGGCTGCCGCTAGACTGCAGCCCCCAATGAGCACGAGCAGCAACCCCTCCCCCGCGCCAGAAGCGACCACCCCGGGCGTGATCGGCGTGTTCGACTCTGGCGTCGGCGGCCTGACCGTGCTGCGTGCCTTGCAAACGCAAATGCCCGGCACGGCTCTGCACTATGTGGCCGACACCGCCCACGCGCCCTACGGCCCGCGCAGCGCCGACTACATCACCGAACGCAGCCTGCGCCTGGCCGCTTACCTGCAAGACCAGGGTGCGAGCCTGCTCGTGGTGGCCTGCAACACCGCCACGGCGCATGCGATTGCAGCCCTGCGCCAGCGCTGGCCCGATCTGCCCATCGTCGGCACCGAACCCGGCATCAAGCCGGCCGTGGCCGCCAGTCTTGCACGCGTGAACGGCAGCGCCGGTCGGGGCCGAATTGGCGTGCTGGCCACCGTGGCCACCATCGCCAGCGCCCGCTACCAGGACTTGGTCAGCCGCCATGCTGAAGGCATCGAGGTCTTCAGCCAGCCCTGCCCCGGCCTGGTCGACCTGATTGAGCGCGGCCAGCTGGACACGCCGGAGCTGCATGCCCTGCTGGAACGCCTCTGCCAGCCGCTGCGCGATGCACGCGTGGATACGGTCTTGATGGGCTGCACGCATTACCCCTTGGTGCAGGGACCGCTGCAACAAGCCCTGGGGCCGGCCGTGCAACTGCTCAATATCGAAACCGCGGTGGCACAGCGCGCCGCGGCGCTTTGGAGCGAACAAGCAAAGCCGTTGCCGACAGCCCACTCGCTGCGTCTGGAGACCACCGGGGACGCCGCTCAGTTTCAGCGTTTTGTCCAGCAGGTGCTGGGCTGGTCGAGCGCACAGGCGGCTGGCATCCAGGTCTGAGCGCATGCGCGCGCCGAGGGCCAGCCCAAGGCGGGCACAAGCATGAGGATGGCCTCCGGATTGATCTGCCGCGCCCGGGCCGAACTGGCCGCACACAAAGCCAGCTCATGCCACAGGACTTGAGTCCAGTGACCTAGGTCAGCCAGGAGTCCGGATAGCGCCAGCCCTTGCTTGCCATGGCTTCAATTGTGTTGGAGCAAAAACCAGCGCCATCAGCTCTGACACGCGGAGCCGAAGGCAAGGCTGCCTCAGCCCAGGCCAGCATGGCTGGCTCGACGGAAGGTGTTCTTCCCTGCGCGCTTGGCCTCGTACATGGCCACATCGGCAGCGACCAGCAAGTGCGCAGGATCAACCTCATCGGTCGGGCAGAAGGCCAGCCCCACAGTGGCGCCCACTGGCATCAGATGCTGGCCAACATAGAGCGGCTCGCGCACCGCGGCGATCAGGCGTACGGCCAGTTGCTCGGCGGCCGCGTCATTGGGCAAGGCCGGCAGGATCAGGCCGAATTCGTCGCCGCCCAAGCGGCACAACACATCGTTGCCGCGCAAGACCCGGCTCATGCGCCGCGCCACCTCGCGCAGCACCTCGTCACCGGCCTCATGACCATGCCTGTCGTTGACAGTCTTGAAGTTGTCGAGGTCAATGAACATCAACGCCATCAGCTCTACGTTCTGGCAGCTAAGGGCCATGTGCCTCTCCAGCGCTGACTGGAAATACAAGCGATTGGGCAGTTGGGTCAGGGCATCCCGGTGGGCCAGTTGCTCGAATTGCTGGCCCGCCTCCTGCTCCTTGCGCAAGCGCAGATTCAGTTCAGCCTGCGTGGTCTCCACGCGCTGCAGCATCTGGTTGAAACGTTCGCTCAGTCGTCCGACCTCATCGGGCCAGTGGACGATGGCGCGACGTGTGAAGTCCTGATCGGCAGACACCTGCTCAGCCAAGCTCGACAGCTCCACAATGGGCGCCAATGCTCGGCGTTGAACGCGCCGCAATGCCCGCCAGGCGATGGCGATGGCGACTGCGATCAGCAGGGCGGCCGCGCCGACCATTTTCAGCACCAGCAGTTGCAGCTCCTGCAAGCTCTCGCGCAAGACCAAGCTGCCGACCCATTCACCCTTGAGCTTCACAGGCACCCAGACCTCGACTTCGGCCAGACGCATGAAGCGGACGGACTGGGCCTGATCGAGCCCGATCGGAACGCTGCGCTCCAGCGCACGCGCGCTGCCGGCCGACCACTGGACAAAAGGCGCCCGGCCAGCACTCAAGGCCTGCACCTCCAGCACCTCACCACGCCGGACGAAGGCCGCCAACTCGGCGCTGGCGGCGGCGCGATCTTCGAACACCAGCATGGGCGCCAAGCTGTTGGCCAGCAACTGGGCACTGAGCTCAGCGCTGTGGGCCTGCCGTTCGCGGGCGCCCAGCCAGAGCATGGCGGCGATCAAACCAAAGCTCAGCACCATGGCAATGGACAGGACCTGCAGATTCAAGCGCGTCAGGCGACGCACCAGCGAATGCTGGATCTCACCCCGGATGGGCAGGTTCATCGCCGCAGCCCCGGTCTTGACGCCACTGACAGGTGGCATTTCGGGCCCCGCTGCTTGTGCAGTGGCACTCTTGCTGCTTCTTGCGACGCTCATCGATCATGCCCTGCCTGGCCCGGCGCAACATGCACCAGTCATGAGCCGGATTTTTTACCATCCAGCCGCCCCGGTCTATCGGGGAAACAGCGCGGTCAAATGCCCGCTTTGCAGGGACGGACGAAGGGCTGGCCTGAGCTCACGAACCAGAGGACATCGCCCGGAGCTTGCGCCAGCTTCAGCTGGCGACCAGGCCGTTGCGGATGGCGTAGACCGTCAGCTCGGAATTGTTGGCCAGGGCCAGCTTTTCCAGCACGCGGGCCCGGTAGACACTGACGGTCTTGGGGCTGAGCATCAGCTCCTCGGCAATGTCCGACAGGCGCTTGCCGGAGGCGATCATCACCAAGGTCTGCAATTCGCGATCGGACAGTTTTTGGTGCGCCTGCTCGTTGACCGGCGCGGTGAGGCTTTCCACCAGCATCTGCGCGATCTCCGGGGTCACGTACTTGCGACCCTGGGCCACCGTACGCACGGCCTGCACCAGCACCTGCGGATCCCCACCCTTGTTGACGTAGCCGAAAGCACCGGCCCGCAGCGCACGGATCGCGTACTGGTCCTCCGGGTACATGGACACGATCAGGGTGCGGATCGCCGTGCCCTCATCTTTCATCACATGCAGCACATCCAGGCCGCTGCGGCCCGGCATATTGATGTCCAGCACCAGCACATCGACCGCCGCATTAGGCCCCAGATCGCGCAGCAGGCTGCGCAGCTCACCGTAGTCGCCGGCCTCGCCAATCACCTCGATATCGGGCACATCGGACAAGGTGTCACGAATGCCACGGCGAATCAGGGCATGGTCGTCGCAGAGGATCACCTTGATCATGCGCCACCCCATGCCGACGGGTCATGCGCGACCGCCGCGCCCTCATCGCCGCCGAACTGATCCATGGCATCCGCCATCAGTGGCACCGAAAGAATCAGGCTCGTGCCCTTGCTGTTGCTGCTCAAGTCCACCCAACCTCCTACCGTTGCGGCGCGCTCGTGCAAGCCGCGAATGCCAAAACTGCGCGCCTTGGCCAAGGCGCCTGCAGCAATGCCGACCCCATTGTCGCTGAGCTCCAGCGTTAGCACGCCGGAGTCCACGCTCAGCTCGATATGAACCCGCGTGGCCTGTGCATGCTTGGAGACATTGGTCAAAGCCTCCTGGGCCGTGCGGTAGGCCACCAAGGGCACGCCAGCCGGCAGCTGCATCTGATCATGGCTGGTGCGCATGGTCGTGACGATACCGGTGCGGCGCTCGAAGCGAGCCGCCATCCATTGCACGGCTGCCACCAAACCCTGTTCCAGAATGGCCGGCCTCAGGTTGTGCATGATGCGCTGGCTGGCCTCGATGGCCGAGGTCACGGTCTCCAGCGCCGATTGCACCCGCTGCAGCACGGCCGGGTCCTGGGCGTGGCGGTTGATCCAGGCCAGGTCGAACTTCAGCGCCGTCAAGGAGCCACCGACATCGTCGTGAATCTCGCGCGCGATCGCTGCACGCTCCATCTCGACGCTGGTCTGCAGATGGCCAGCCAACTCGTGCAGACGCTGCTTCGACTTGAGCAACTCTCGGTCGGCCTCGATGCGGGCACGCTCCGACTCGCAGGCCTCGATGGCGTGGAGCAAGGCCGGCGCCAGGCGCGCCAGGTCTTTCTTGAGCAAGTAGTCCGAGGCGCCCGTGCGCATCGCCGCCACCGCCGTGTCTTCACCAATTTCGCCGGACACCAGCACAAAGGGCAGCAGTCGCTTGCTCTCCTTCAGCATGTCCAGCACCAGCAGGCCGGAAAAACCGGGCAGGTTGTAGTCGGAGACCACAGCATCCCAGGGCTCATCGAGGGCCTGCCGCACCTCAGCCAAGGTGTCCACTCGGTGCAATTCCAGGTTCAAACCGGCACGGCGCAGCTGAGCCATGATCAATTGATGATCGAGCTCAGAGTCTTCTATATGCAACACGCGCAGCCGGCGATCAGCGGTAGAGATCGTCATGGGGGGCGAGTATGCCGGGAATGAATGAACCACTCAGTCCGTGACAGCTGCGGCATTGGCACGAATCAGCGAGGAAGCGACGCCATAAAAGGGTTTACCCTTATATTTACTTCGTCGCCGGTGTCGAATCACACAAATAGGCCGGTTATGCGTCCATTGTCCTGTCGACAGTTCTGCAGGAATTGCCGAAGATGCTCGCAAGAACCGGTCGCCCCGCTGGGCCGAGACACTGCCCCGAAACGGGGTCAGGTCTTGCGCTTGGCAGGTCCATAAGCGTGGAGCAAAGATGCTGATGAATGAAACGCCTGACCCACCCGAACAGGGAATGACGCCGCTGCTGGCTGCGGCCGAGCTCCAGGATCACCTGATGACGGTCACCCATGACCTGGAGCGCCTGCAACGCCTGCTCGATGACGCAGGGGAAGCCCTGTCCACCCACTTCTACAGTGCATCCGGTCATGTGCATGGGCTGCTGAATGGGGGCGAAGCACCCGGTGACGGCCACGCCCCGGTCCTGCAGAAGGTCATGCTGGACATTGCCGGCGCGATCACCGCGCTGCAGTTCCAGGACATGGCCACCCAGCTGATCGCCCACACCAGCCAGCGCTTGCGCAACTGCGCGGACCAACTGGCGCGCGATACCTTTGGCGATGACGAAGACGGTGCCACCGTGGTGGAAATTGCTCCGCTACGGCCCAATCCGGTCACGCAAGATGAGATGGACGCCGGTTCAGTCGAATTGTTCTAAAGAACCCCAGTAATTTTCCGAAACCAGCTTGATACCCGGAGAAACAACAATGCACTCAATTCTTGCTGTGGACGATTCGGCCTCGATGCGCCAGATGGTCTCCTTCACACTGAAGAACGCAGGCTTCAATGTGGTCGAGGCCGTCGATGGCCAGGACGCCCTCGAAAAGTCCGGCACGCGTGACTTTGACTTGGTGCTGACCGACCAGAACATGCCGCGCATGGATGGCATCAGCCTGACCAAGAAGCTGCGCGACAACCCGAAGTTCAAGACGACGCCGATTCTGATCCTGACCACCGAGTCCAGCGACCAGATGAAGCAGGCCGGCCGCGCTGCCGGTGCCACGGGTTGGTTGGTGAAGCCCTTCGACCCGGCCAAGCTGATCGAAGTCATCGGCAAAGTCATCCGTTGATGCCCTCACCACACTGGAGCAAAGCATGGGTGATATGACCTCCGAGGGCGCCAGCCTGAGCGCCGGCATCGACCTGAGCCAGTTTTACCAAGTCTTCTTCGAAGAGGCGGCCGAGAACCTCGACACCATGGAACAGCTGCTGCTGAACCTGAATGTCGAAACTGCCGACGACGAAGAGCTCAACGCGATTTTCCGCTGCGCCCACTCCATCAAGGGCGGCGCCGCGACTTTCGGCTTCAGCGATGTGGCCGAGCTGACCCACCAAATGGAGACGCTGCTCGACAAGCTGCGCCGCCATGAGCTCAACGCCACGTCGCCCATGGTCGACGTGCTCTTGCAGTCGGGCGATGCCTTGCGCGCTCAGCTGGGCCGCCACCAGGGCTCTGGTGCGGCTGCCGTGGACACCAGCGATCTGCTGATCAGCATCCGCAGCTTCGTCGAAGGCGAGCAGGCCGCAGCGCCCGCCCCCGCGCCCAAAGCCACTGCCGCAGCGCCGGCACCAGCGCCTCGGGCAGCAGCGCCGGCCAAGCCGACCGCCCGCGAACTGGAGCTGCAAGTTGGCCCGCTCAGCGACCTGAGCCTGGCCGACAACTTGGTCGAGCTGTTCAAGGAAATCACCGACTTGGGCACCATCGAACCGCTGGACGGCGGCGTGGCCGCCGACGGCGTGCGTCGATTCAAGGTCCTGACCGGCAGCTCGGACAACGATCTGCTCGATCTGTTCACCTTCCATGTGGCCCGCGAACAGGTCAAGCTGACGCCCTTCGGCCCCGGTTTCGGCTTCCATGCCGACGCTCCGGGCGCTCCGGCTGCCGAAGAGAAAGACAACGACCCCGGCTACGGCTTCTTCGACAACGCGCCCGGCGTGCCTGAAAGCACCGAAACCGGCACCGAACTCAAGGTGCAGGCCGAAGCGGCCAAGCCGGTGGTGGCTGCGGCACCCGCCGTCAAGGCCGAAGCCCGCCCTGCTGCGGCGGGCATGGAGCAGTCCACGCTGCGCGTGTCCATCGAGAAGGTGGACCAGCTGATCAATCTGGTCGGCGAGCTCGTGATCACCCAAGCCATGCTGGCGCAAAACAGCCGCGATCTGGCACCTGGCCTGTACCAGCAGCTGGCCTCCGGCCTGGCCGATCTGGAACGCAACACCCGCGATCTCCAAGAGTCGGTGATGTCGATCCGCATGATTCCCATGTCGGTCGTCTTCAACCGTTTCCCGCGCATGTTGCGCGACCTCGCTGCCAAGCTGGGCAAGAAGGTCGAGCTGGTCACCCAGGGTGAAGCCACCGAACTGGACAAGAGTCTGGTTGAGAAGATCACCGATCCGCTGACCCACCTGGTGCGCAACAGCTGCGACCATGGCATCGAACAACCGGCCGACCGCGTCGCCAAGGGCAAGCCCGAGCAAGGCACCATCACCCTCGTCGCCTCTCACCAAGGCGGCTCGATCGTGATCGAGGTGCGCGACGACGGCCGCGGTCTGAACCGCGAAAAGCTGATCAAGAAGGCCCGCGAAAAAGGCATCGACGCGCCGGACTCCATGACCGACTCGGAAGTCTGGGGCCTGATCTTCGCGCCCGGCTTCTCTACGGCCGACCAGGTGACCGACGTCTCCGGCCGCGGTGTCGGCATGGACGTGGTGAAACGGAACATCACCTCGCTCGGCGGCACGGTGGAGATCGACTCTGCCGAAGGCTACGGCATGAAGGTCTCGGTGCGCCTGCCGCTGACCCTGGCCATCATGGACGGCATGAGCGTGGGTGTGGGCGAAGAGGTCTACATCCTGCCGCTGTCCTCGGTGGTCGAGTCCTTCCAGGTGCAGGCCGACACCATCAAGACGGTGGCCGGCTCGGGTCGTGTGGTGGAGGTGCGTGACGAGTACATGCCTGTCATTGGCTTGGAGACCATCTTCAATGTGCCGCGCTTCGACTTCGAACATGTCTCCTCCATCATGGTGGTCGTCGAGGCCGAAGGCGGCCGGGTCGCCCTGCTGGTGGACGAGCTGCTCGGCCAGCAGCAGGTGGTGGTGAAGAACTTGGAAGCGAACTACCGCAAGGTCACCGATGTCTCCGGAGCCACCATCATGGGCGATGGCCGGGTCGCGTTGATCCTGGACGTCGGCAGCTTGGTTCGCCGCTCGCGCCATTGATCCGGCTTCGGCCGGTTCCTTACCCAAGAGATACAGAGGTATTCGATGAATCTGAGCGCCATGCTCCGAATGTTCAGCATCCGCACCCGCATGATCGGCGCCATTGCCATGGTTCTGGCCCTGCTGCTGATCGTGGGTGGTGTCGGTCTCTACGGCATGAACTCGCTGCGCGGCCAGAACCAGCAGTTCGCGGAAAAGTCGGTGGGCGACGCCCATCACATGACCTTGTTGATCGAGGCCATGGGCAATCTGCGGCGCTATGAAAAGGACATGGTGATCAATCATGCCCAGGCCGATCAGGTCAAGGCCTACCACCAGAAATGGGATGAGGCCCGCAAAGCGCTCGAAGACAACGTCAAGGAGTTGATGCACGGCCATGAGGACGCCAACAACAAGGTGCTGGGCCAGATCCTGCCCTTGATGAATGACTACGTGGCCAAGGCGCAACCCGTCCTGGGCCAGTTGGAGTCTGGGAGCATCGCCAATGCCAGCGATGCCAATGGCGCGCTGAAGGCCGCCAAGGAGCACGCACAAGAGGCTGAAAAGCTGTTGGCTGAGCTGCGCAAGTCACTGGCCCAGGAATCGGACAAGGCCATGAAGGCCAGCCAAGCCACCCAAGGCACGGTGTTCACCGTGTTCATCGCCGTGCTGGTTCTCAGCTCGGTGATCGTGGTGCCGCTGACCTTGCTCAATATGCAGAGCATCTGCACACCGCTGGCAGAAGCCGGCGCCTTGGCCGATGCCATTGCCAAGGGTGACCTGACCATGACCGCCAAGGAGGTGATCGGGCAGGACGAAGCCTCGCATCTGATGAACTCGCTGCAGAACATGCAGCAGGCACTGCAAAGCCTGGTCGGTCATCTGCGCGTATCGGCCGACAGCATCCGCACGGCCTCGGTCGAGATTGCCACCGGCAACCAAGACCTGTCGGGTCGCACCGAGCAGACCGCATCCAACCTCCAGCAGGCGGCGTCCTCCATGGTGCAGCTGACGGGCACGGTCAAGCAGACGGCTGATTCGGCGCGCACCGCCAACCAGTTGGCCAATTCGGCCTCCACGGCGGCAGCCAAGGGCGGTGATGTGGTGGGCCAGGTCGTCGCGACCATGGACGAGATCAACACCAGCTCCAAGAAGATCAGCGACATCATCGGCGTGATCGATGGCATCGCCTTCCAGACCAATATCCTCGCCCTGAATGCAGCCGTCGAAGCGGCCCGTGCCGGCGAACAAGGCCGTGGCTTTGCCGTGGTGGCCAGCGAAGTTCGCTCGCTCGCCCAGCGCAGCGCCGAGGCTGCGCGTGAAATCAAGACCCTGATCGGCGCCAGCGTCGAGCGGGTAGAAACAGGCTCGCGCCTGGTGCAAGACGCCGGCACCTCAATGACCGAGATCGTCAGCAGCGTGCAGCGCGTCAGCGACATCATTGGCGAAATCTCGGCCGCTGCCAGCGAGCAGAGCGACGGCATTGGCCAGGTCAATCAGTCCGTGGTCCAACTGGACCAGATGACCCAGCAGAACGCAGCCCTGGTGGAGGAATCCGCGGCGGCGGCCGAAAGCCTGAAAGACCAGGCCGAACGTCTGGCCGAGGCCGTGGACCGCTTCAGGGTCACGGCCGAAGTCAAGCCCGCGCATGGCGCTGGTTTCGGGGCCAGCAAATCACGCCCGCAGCCATCAACCAGCCAGCCCGCCGCAGCGCCCCGCCCGGCCGCCAGCAAGATGGTCAAGCCCGCCGCCGCCAGCCCCCGGCCGGCAACAAGCCACGCCTCGCACTCACCTGCACCAGCGGCCCGACCCAGCCCCCCCGCGCGTTCGCCGGCTCCCGCTCCGGCGCAAGCCGAGGGTGACTGGGAATCGTTCTGATCGCCCTTCGCCATCCTCCTCCTTCGCAACACGTCAAACCCGAACTTCCAACGAGGTAAGCCATGGAAACCACCCGAGACAATGTGCCGGCGCTGCGCCAGGACAATGGAAACCTTGCCCTGAAGGCTCACGGCCCAGCAAGCGGCGAGTACCTGACCTTCCGCCTGGGTGCCGAGGAGTACGGCATTGACATCCTGAAGGTCCAGGAGATCCGCTCCTACGAGCCACCGACCCGCATCGCCAACGCGCCCGATTTCATCAAGGGCGTGGTCAATCTGCGCGGCGTCATCGTCCCCATCGTCGACCTGCGCCTGAAGCTGGGATGCCCGAGTGCCGAGTACAACAGCTTCACCGTGGTGATCGTGCTCAACGTGCGCAACCGCGTGGTCGGCGCCGTCGTGGACTCGGTCAGCGATGTGCTGGAACTGAACCGCGACGCGATCCGCCCGGCGCCGGAATTGAGTTCTGCCTCGGTCGACACCAGCTTCATCACAGGCATCGGCACGGTCAGTGACCGCATGTTGATCCTGATGGACATCGAAGGTCTGATGAGCAGCGCCGATATGGGCTTGATGGACTCGCTGGCCATGTAAGTTTCGTCCACGCCAGCACTGGCGACGGGATGCCCTGCCCTGCCGGCATTGCCGGCGGAGGAACAAGTCTTCGTAGCATTCGTTGGAGCAGCCACTATGGCATCAGGTGTGACCTCGATCGCACGGCGCGTCTCGATGGTGGGCGTGATTGCCCTGGCAGGATCCCTGCTGACCGTCAGCGGCGCCGTCAGTGTTCTCTTGACCCGGGTGGCTCACGAGCGCGTCACCAGCTGGGTAGGCGACAAGACTCAGTCCCTGGTCGACTCCATGACGGCCATGGACGATGTGGCCAAGACCATGGTTCAGCAGAGCTACGGCACCTTCCGCCAGGAATTCGGGCCGGTGTTCCAGCTGGATGAGGCCACCGGCGACCTGCGTGACTGGGGCCCCAAGCTCAATGGCAATACCACCCAGGTGGACAAATTCGCCGGCACCACCGGCGGCGCTGCCTCCATCTTCGCGCTCAAGGGCGACGACTTCGTCCGCATCACCTCCTCGCTGAAGAACGCCGCTGGCGAGCGCAACACCGCCCCGCTGGGCAAGAACCACCCTGGCTATGCCAGCCTGATGCAGGGCAAAGCATTTGCTGGCCGCGTGGTGCTCGAAGGCAAGGTCTTCATGGCCTACTACGACCCGATCAAGAGCGAGGCTGGCAAGGTCATCGGCCTGCTGGCAATCGCGCTGGACATGGAGGGCTTCCAGAAGGCCATGGACAAGATGGCGGCCGACGCCAAGTTCTTCGAGTCCGGAGGCACCTATGCCATTGCCGCGGACGCCGATGGCAAGAATGCCCGGCTGGTGTCGCACCCCAGCGCCAAGAACAAGTTGGTCAGCGAGGTGTCGCCGGACTTCGACAAATTCATGACCGCGTTGCTGGACTCCAAGGATGGCTATGTCGCGGACGCGCCCGATGTGCTGAACGGCAAGGGGGGCAGCTATTTCGCCGTCGGCCGGCGCAATCCACAAGGCGGCTTCTGGATCATCGCCCAGGTCTCACGCAGCGAGTCCATGGCTTCGCACTGGGCCACCATGGTGCCGTTCTGGATCATGCTGAGTTTGACCACGGCCGGCCTCGGTTTCGGCCTGTTCTGGATGATGCGCAACTGGATCACCAAACCCCTCGGCGACCTGACCGACGCCATCAGTTCGATTGCGCAGGGCGACCTGTCGCAATCGGTGATCAGCCAGCGAAATGATGAAATCGGCCTGCTGATCCAGCAGACCGAATCCATGCGCGAGCGCCTGGCCGAGACCATCGGCACGGTCCGGCAGTCCTCCGATTCGATCGGTACGGCCAGTGCAGAAATTGCCTCGGGCAATCAAGACCTCAGCCAGCGCACCGAGCAGACGGCCTCCAATCTTCAACTCGCCGCCTCTTCAATGACGGAGCTGACCGGCACCGTCAAGCAAACGGCCGACTCGGCCCAGACGGCCAACCAACTGGTGTCGTCGGCCGCCACGGCAGCAGCCAAGGGTGGCCAGGTGGTCGGCCAGGTGGTCGCCACCATGGACGAGATCAATGCCAGCTCGCGCAAGATCAACGACATCATCGGCGTGATCGACGGCATCGCGTTTCAAACCAACATCCTGGCCCTGAATGCGGCCGTTGAAGCCGCGCGTGCCGGCGAGCAGGGCCGCGGCTTCGCGGTCGTCGCCAGCGAGGTGCGCTCCCTGGCACAGCGCAGCGCCGAAGCGGCCAAGGAGATCAAGACCCTGATCGGCGCCAGCGTCGAGCGTGTAGAGATGGGCTCACGCCTGGTCAATGAGGCCGGCAACTCCATGACCGACATCGTCTCCAGCGTGCAGCGGGTGCAGGACATCATCGGTGAGATCACCGCCGCAGCCAGCGAACAGAGCGACGGCATCGGCCAGATCAACCAGTCGGTGGTGCAGCTTGATCAGATGACGCAGCAGAATGCCGCCCTGGTTGAAGAATCCGCGGCTGCGGCCGAAAGTCTGCGCGACCAGGCCCAGCGCTTGATCGAGGCCGTCTCGGTCTTCCATTTGGCGCAGTCCAGCATGGTGAGCCAGAACCTGGCCCGGTCCAAGCCAGCCAGCCCGAGCACATCGGTGCCTGCAGCGCCCGCCCCCCGGCCGGTCAGCGCAAGCGCCAGCAAGCCCAAGCCCGCGCTCAAACCGGCCAAGGCGCCTGAGCCTGCACTGAATGCCAGCAAAACCAGCAGCCCGCCAAGCCGAGCCCCCGCGCCGGCACGTGCGAGCAGCCCCGCCAGTCCACCCCAGCAAGAGGGTGACTGGGAGAGTTTCTGACGCACAGCCACTGGCGCTGCCCCCGGCCCTACCCGCCTCGCTCCGACCTTCGCAGAGGATCCCTCATGTTCGATTCCATCAAAACCCGCCTGATCACGCTCAGCATTGTGGTGGTGGTGCTCACGCTGAGCCTGGCCACGATCGCCAACTATGTGATCGTGCGAAGCCACACCTACAGCAGTGAACTGGCCAGCCTGGACGCCCTGGCAGCCGGCCGCGCGGCATCCATCAACCAATGGGTGAGCACCCAACGCGACATCGTCAGCTCCATGGTGCCGGCGGCGGCCGAGGCGGACCCCAAGCCCTATCTGGTGCAGGCCGCCAAATCAGGTCGGCTGGAAGCGGCCTATATCGGCCATGCCGACAAGCGCGTGCTGTTCAACACGCCCCAGGACCTGCCACCGGGCTATGACCCGACCGGCCGCCCCTGGTACACCCTGGCCGCCAATTCGAGCGGCCCCGTCATCACCGACCCCTATATGGATGCCGCTCGCAAGCTGCTGGTGGTGACCTTTGCCTTGGCGGTCAAGGACGGCGGGGCGACCAAGGCCGTGGCCGCCACCGATGTGTTCCTGAACGAGGTCTCCACCACCGTCAAGGCCATCAAGCCGACGCCCAATGGCTTCGCCTTTCTGATGTCCAGCAAAGGCAGCATCGTCGCCCACCCGAATGCTGAGTTGGCGCTCAAGCCAGTCAGCGAACTCTCGCCCCAGCTCGATGCCAAAGCCTTGAAACAGTTGCAGGAGGCGGGTGCCCCCTGGGTGGACGCCACGATCGGTGGCAGCGACTTCCTGCTGCGCGGCGTGGCCATCGACAACACCGACTGGATACTGGTCGTCGCGGCAGACCGCAGCGAGGCGCTGGCCTCTTTGAGCTCGCTGCTGCGCACGGCCGCACTGGTGCTGGTGGTGGTGATGGTGCTGGCTGGCGCCCTGATGGCCACAGTGATCTCCACCATGTTGCGCGGTTTGGAAGGCGTGCGCGCGGCGCTGGACGAAATCAGTGCCGGCGGGGGCGATCTGACCCAGCGCCTGCCGGAAAGCGGCCGCGACGAGATCTCCCGAATCGCCGCGTCCTTCAATATGTTTGCCGAGAAGATCCAACGCATCCTGCTGGACGTGCGTTCGGCCAGCAACTCCATCACCACAGCCTCCAGCGAGATCGCCTTGGGTGCACAGGACCTGTCGCAGCGTACCGAACAGACGGCATCCAATCTGCAGCAGGCCGCCTCTTCCATGGAACAGCTGACCGGCACCGTGCGTCAGACGGCCGATGCCGCGCAGACCGCCAATCAGCTGGCCTCTTCGGCCTCCTCGGCCGCGGCCAAGGGCGGTGAGGTGGTCAGCCAGGTGGTCACCACCATGGACGAGATCAACAACAGCTCCAAGAAGATCAGCGACATCATCGGCGTGATCGATGGCATCGCCTTCCAGACCAACATCCTGGCCCTGAACGCGGCGGTTGAGGCCGCGCGGGCCGGCGAGCAAGGCCGTGGCTTTGCCGTGGTGGCCAGCGAGGTGCGCAGCCTGGCGCAGCGCAGCGCCGAGGCGGCCAAAGAGATCAAGGGCTTGATCGGCGCCAGTGTGGACCGGGTTGAAGTGGGTTCCAAGTTGGTGGAAGCCGCCGGCGCCTCGATGAACGACATCGTGTCCAGCGTTCAGCGTGTCACCGACATCATCGGCGAGATCACGGCTGCCTCCAGTGAACAGAGCGACGGCATCGGGCAAGTCAACGGCGCGGTCGTGCAGCTCGATCAGATGACCCAGCAGAATGCGGCCCTGGTGGAGGAATCCGCCGCCGCCGCCGAGAGCCTGCGCGATCAGGCTCAGCGCCTGACCGAAGTGGTGTCGGTGTTCCGCCTGGGCGCTGACGAAGGCCAAGCTGGTCGTTCGGCTGCGCGCAGCCCGGCGCCACGCAGCTCCAGTATGAATAGCTCCGCACAGTTCAAGAAGCCTGCCGTTCACAGCAGCCCAAGCCCCAGCCCCAAGCCGGCACCGAAGGCCGGCGCGACCCGCCCTGCTGCCGCTTCAAGCAGCCCAACACCGAACCCGGCACCGGCCCCCGCAGCCAGCAAGGCCGACACCAACGACGACGACTGGCAGTCGTTCTGAAAGTGCGGGCTGCGGCCCGCCCGCTGAACCCAAGGCGCGCTCCCGCAAGGCAGCGCGCCTTTGTTTTGGCCCCCGCTTCGACGCCCTCAAGAACCGCCTACTGCGTATCGGCCTCGCGCAAGGTTTGCATCACCGGACGGCGAAGCACACCACGCAAGCTCCACCAGCCGGCAAGCTGGGCCAGCAAGGCGCCGGCCACCAGACTGAACAGCGGGACCCAGAGGTTGAGGTTCCAGGCAAAGCCGAACGCAAAGCGCGCCAGCAAAGCCCCAAGCAGGACCGCCACAGCACCGGCCAAAAAACCCGCCAGAGCACCGACGCCGAGCAGCTCGGCCCGCTGCACCTGAGCCAGCAGGCGCGAACTGGCGCCCAGAGCCCGCATCAAGGCGAACTCGCGAGTGCGCGCCTCACGCGTGCTGCCCACCGAGGCCAGCAGCACCACCAAACCCGTGGCAAGCGTGAAACCGAACAACAGCTGTACCGCCTGGATCACCTGATTGAGCACGGTCTGCACCTGAGTCAGCTGGGCCGAGACATCGACCACGGTCAAATTGGGCATGGCGCTGCTCAAGGCACGGTCCAGACCGCCACCCGCTGGCGCATGAAAGGCCGAGACCCAGGTGCTGGGCAGGTCGGGCATGTGCTCGCGCGGGAACAGCACGAAGAAATTGACCCGCATGGACGACCAGTCCACTTTGCGCAGGGAGCTGATACGCCCTTCCACCGGCACGCCGGCGACATCAAAACGCAGGCGATCACCGAGCTTCAAACCCAAGGTCTCCGCCAAGCCCTGCTCGACGCTGAGCCCGTCCGCCTCATCCTCAACCCATTGCCCCTGGACGACCGCGTTGTGCTTGGGCAGTGGGGCGCTGTGGCTGAGATTGAACTCGCGCTCGACCAGACGCTGGGCGCGATCGTCGCTGTATTGCTGCTGCCGCACCGGCTGGCCGTTGATGGCCAGCAAGCGACCCCGGATCATCGGAAACAGGTCATAGCTGCGCACACCGGCCGCCTCGATCTGGGTGCGGAAGGCCGGCACCTGATCGGTCTGCAAATTGATGACGAAACGATCGGGGGCATTGGCCGGCGTGGACTTGAGCCAGCTGTCGATCAAATCGGTGCGCAGGAGCACCAGCAAGGCCAGTGCCAGCAAGCCCACGGCCAGCGAGGACACCTGAACCACAGCAAAGCCCGGTCGCGCCGCCACCTGCCGGGTCGCCAGCACCAGCCAGCGCGGCAGTGTCGGCCCCTTGCCGGTGCCGTCACCCTGGGCAGCACTCGCGCCCAGGGGCACCCAACGCTTGAGCAACCATACTGCCAGCCAGGCCATGGCCGCGAACAAGGCCAGGGCCAGGGCGAAACCCAGGGCCGCAATCAGGCCCAGAGTCAGCTCACCAGCCAGCACCATCAAGATGCCAGCAAAGCCCAGCACGCCCGCCACCAACACCAGGCTGGAGCCCGCCTTGAGGCCGCCCAGGTCGCGCCGGATCACCCGCAAGGCCGGCACGGCCGCCAGCTGCAGCACCGGCGGCAGGCCGAAGCCCAGCAGCAGGCTCAAGCCCAGGCCCAGGCCCAGCAGCGCGGGCCAGAGCGAGGGCGCGGGCAAGCTGACATTCAAAAGCCCTGCGAGCAGACTGACAAAGGCGAAATGCAGGCCCCAGCCGAGCAAGATGCCGAGCAGACTGGCCGTCAGGCCGGCCAGGCCGAACTCGATGCTGTAGGCCCAGGCGATGCGCTTCTGCGCCTGGCCGAGCACGCGCAGCACCGCGCAATCGTCAAGATGGCGGGCCGCAAAATCCCGTGCGGCCAAGGCCACAGCCACGGCCGCCAAGAGCGCCGACAGCATGGCCACGAGCTTCAGGAATTTGCTCGCCCGGTCCAGGGTCTGGCGCATCTCCGGGCGGCCGCTTTCGAGCGAATCCAGGCGCACGCCGCGCCAGCCCGAGCGCTCAATCAAGGCCTGGGCACGCGTGACAAACTGCTTCACCGCATCCCCAGCTACAGCAGCCTGGCCGGACGCATCGGGCGCCGCCACCGCCAAGCGATAGGTGACGCGGCTGGCCGGCTGCACCAGGGCCGTCGCGGCCAGATCCGACTCGGCCAACATCAGGCGCGGTGCGAAATTCATGAAGCCGGCGCCGCGATCGGGCTCGGTGGCGATCACCCCGGCTACGGTCAGCGTGCTCTCGCCCAGCAAAAGCGAGTCGCCCACCCGGATCTGCAAGGCATCGATGACCGCAGCGTCCACCCACACCGTTCCCGCTGCCGGTGCGCCCACTCGGCGGCCGTCCGCCAGCAGCAGGCTGCCACGCAGGGGGTAGGCCGTTCCGACGGACTTCACCGCCACCAATCGGCTGCGTCCGCCCTGGGCCTCGGAAGCCCGGGCCATGCTGGGGAAATTGCTGCTCAACGTGCTGGTCAAACCCTGCGTCCGCGCCAGGTCCTGCAAGGCGCCCGGGATTGGCTGGTCGGCCAGCAAGACCGCGTCGCCGCCGATCAGCTGAGCAGCATCGCGCCGCAATCCTTGCTCCAGACGATCCGACAAGAAGCTGACCGCGCACAAAGCCGCCACCGCCAGGCAAACCGCCAACATCAGCAAGCGCAATTCGCCGGCTCGCCAGTCGCGCCAGAGCTGTCGCCAGGCCAAGAGCCAGACCGGAGGCGGCTGGTGGCTGGCACGCAAAGGCTGGGAGGACAAAGCGGGTGCGGTGCTTGAATTCATGCTGCGCACTGTAGCGAGTCCCCGCCAAACTTGCCGTTCGTCAGGCCAAGCCCCGTCACTGGAGTCCTCAGGCGCAGGACCGTGCAGGCAGGCTGAACGCTGCATTCAGGCAGTCGCAGCCCAAATGCCCGACCGCAGGCGCCCAATAGCGGCATGGACACCTCCAATCGCCCAAGCCCTCTGCCCAGTCTTTTCCTGTCCCATGGTTCGCCCATGACCGCGCTGGAGGGTCATGAGACCGGCCAGTTCTGGCGCCAGCTGGGCGCAAGCCTGGATGCGAACTACGGCCGGCCGCGCGCCATCGTCGTCGTTTCGGCACATACGTCGGCGCGCCAGCCCTTGCTGCTGGCTGCGGCCCAGCATGAAGCCATCTACGATTTCAGTGGCTTCGACCCGCGCTTGTACGAGCTGCGCTACGACGCACCCGGCGCACCGGCTTTGGCGCAAGAAATCCATGGCCTTGCTGCCGCGGCCGGCCTGAATCTGCAAGTCCTGCACCAGGGTGGTTTGGATCACGGCATCTGGGTGCCCTTGCGCTCGCTCTACCCCGAGTCGGACATTCCTGTGCTGCCCCTGGCCTTTGTGGCCAGCCAGTCACCTGCTCAGCAATTTGCGCTTGGCGCGGCCTTGCGCTCGCTCAGCGAGCAGGGTGTGCTCATCATCGGAAGCGGCAGCCTGACCCACAACCTGAGCCTCTTGTTCACTTCGAGCCAGATGCCCGCCTACGACGCGCCAGAGCTGCCGACCTCGGCCGAATTCAGGACCTGGTGGGCACAGCGCAGCGCGGCGCTCGATTGGCCCGCCCTGCTCGACTATCGCCGGCAGGCGCCACACGCTGTGGCCATGCATCCCAGTGACGAGCACCTGCTGCCCTGGTATGTGGCCGCTGGCGCGGGCGGCAGCGAGTACGCACCGCAGCGCATCCACAGCGCCCTCAGCTACGGCTGCCTGGCCATGGATGCCTATGCCTTCGGCCCGCAGGCTGAAGCGCTGGCCGCGCGCCTTGCGCCACCGTGAGCGTCGCGGCGAGATCGCTCGCTATACTGCCGCGAAGGCGGGCGTAGCTCAATGGCAGAGCTGAAGCTTCCCAAGCTTAAGACGAGGGTTCGATTCCCTTCGCCCGCTCCACTTCTCGCCAAGTGATGGATCCGTCTCAGGATTTTCACTTCTCCCCCTCCTGCTACATCACCCTGCTACAAAACTGAGTGAGACACGGGGTTCTTGCGAGCGAGCGTCTTGCGACCTCGGGACTGAGGCCATATGGCCACCCAGCAGCGCACCGAGTGGATGAAGCCGAGTCCTTGCTCCGGTGTTTGCGCAGATGCTGCTTACTTCACCGCAAATCGCACCGTCGCCGTCTTGCCCTCAACGTTGTTGAGCACCGCCACAACCTTGTCGCCTTTACTGAGCTTGACACCCGTGGCACGCAGCTTGTTGTCGCCCGCCTCCTTCACCTCCACCTCGGTCTTGCTGCCGCCCTGAAGCACGGTCAACTTGCCGGCAATGCCCTTCGAAGACATCGGCACGTCGTGGTCCACCAGGTAAATGGTGGCGCCGTCGGCCTCGACGACCAGTTCGAAGCTCACGTCATTGGCCACTTGCACCGTCCCGCCGTGCAGAGGCTTGCCGGCGCCGTGGGCCAGCGCTTGATTCAAACTCAAGGCGCTCATGGCCAGCAGTGCGATCTGGATCGATTGCTTCAGTTTCATCGTCTCTTTCTCCAATCTGAACGCGGTGCGCTTGAGGGCGGCACTGCAAGGCCCTGAGGACGCCTGCTCAGAAGGCGTCCTGCGGTTTTGAATCCAAAGATGCCTCATCGCCTTCGCGCAGCAAGCGCTCGGTTGGCTCGCGCCCCAGAAGCCCATACAACAAAGGAGTGAGCAAGGTATCCAGCAGCGTGGAACTGACCAGGCCGCCAAAGATCACCACCGCCACCGGATGCAAGATCTCTTTGCCCGGGGCGTCGCCAGCGAACAGCAAAGGGGTCAAGGCAAACGCTGCCACCAGCGCTGTCATCAACACCGGCGTCAGGCGTTCCAGCGAGCCACGCACGATCATGGCCTGCCCGAACACCTCGCCTTCGAAACGGCACAGATTGATGTAGTGGCTGACCTTCAAGATGCCATTGCGCGTGGCGATGCCTGCCAGCGTGATGAAACCGACCATAGTCGCCACAGAGAGGCTGACACCGGCAAGCCACATCGCCGCCACACTGCCAATCAAGGCAAGCGGGATGTTGGCCATGATGATGCCGGCGAGCACCGCCGAGCGGTAGCGCGAGTACAGCACCAGGAACATCATCGCCAGCGAGATGAAGGACAGGCCGATGATTTGTCGGGTCGCTTGCTCCTGGGCCTGGAATTGCCCCTCCAGACTGATGAAGCTCCCGCTGGGCAGGGGCGTGTTCGCGATGAGCTGCCGGATGTCGGCTACCACGCGCCCCATGTCCGAACCATCGGTGTTGGCATAGACGACGATGCGGCGGCGGCCGTTTTCACGGCCGATCTGGTTGGGGCCGTCAGCCTCCTCGACGGTGGCAAAGCTGGACACAGGCAGACGCCCGGCCGGCGTATCGACCAAGGTGCGAGCCAGGTCCTGCGGGCCTCGCTGGCCGTCGGGCAAGCGCAGCACCAGCTCGTAGCGGCGCGAGCCGTCAACAATCTGCGCGCCATGGGCGCCATCGGTCAGGGCTTGCAAGATGCGCACCGCCTCACCCGGAGGCAGCCCGGTCTGCGCCAAACGCTTGGGGTCCAGGCGCACCATGATCTGCGGGATGAGCACCTGCTTCTCGACCGTCAGATCCACCAAACCCGGCACGGCGGCCAGTTGGCCGCGCATCTGCTCGGCCAGGCCGCGCAAAGTGTCGGTGTCGTCGCCGTAGATCTTCAACGCAATCTGAGCGCGAACCCCGGAAAGCAAATGGTCCAGTCGGTGCGAGATCGGCTGGCCGATGGCCACCTGCGCCGGCAGCGAAGACAGCTGGGCGCGGATCTGCGCCATCACCACCTCGCGATTGATCGGCTTGCCATCGCGCCGCAGGTCCACATCGATCTCGGCCGAATGCACGCCTTCGGCATGCTCATCCAACTCGGCTCGACCGGTGCGCCGCCCGACCTGGGTGACCTCGGGCACCTGGGCGATCAGTTGCTCTGCCAAGGCTCCCATTCGATTCGCCTCGGCGAGGGATGTGCCGGGGTTGAACACCATGCCAAGCACCAAGGAGCCCTCATTGAAAGGCGGCAGGAAGGCTCGTGGGAAGAAGGGCACGCTGGCTGCTGCCAGCACCACGGCGACCGTGGCCGAGCCCAGGAGCAACTTGGCTCGAGGGAAGGACCAGCTCAACAGCCGCGAATCCCAGACCTTGAGCCTCGCCACCAGCGGACTGTCGCCATGAGCCAGCTGTTTCATGCTGGGTAGCAGGAAGCTACACAGCACCGGCGTCACCGTCATCGAGACGAGCATGGAAGCCAGGATGGACACGATGTAGGCGATGCCCAGCGGCGCGAACAAACGGCCCTCGATCCCCGGAAGCGCAAACAGCGGCACGAAGACCAACACCACAATGACGGTTGCGTAAACAATGCCCGAGCGCACTTCCACGCTGGCCCGTTTCACCACCTCCAGCAGCGGGCGGGGCTGTGCCAGCGCGCGGTTCTCTTTGAGCCGACGCAGGATGTTCTCCACGTCCACCACGGCGTCGTCCACCAACTCGCCGATGGCAATCGCGAGGCCGCCCAGTGTCATCACATTGATGGACTGGTCCAGCAAGCGGAACACCAAGGCCGTAACGGCCAGCGACAGCGGAATGGCCAGTAAGGAGATCAGGGTGGTGCGCGCGGACAGCAGGAAGGCGAACAGCACGATGGCCACCATGACGGCGCCATCACGCAGCGCCTCGGTGACGTTGCCGATGGAAGACTCGATGAAGTCCGCCTGGCGGAACAGCACCTGGGGTGCTGCCAAGCCTTTTGGCAGCCCCGGCTTGAGCTCTTCCAGGGCACGCTCGATCTGCTGGCTGAGCTTGACCGTATCGGCCGTCGGCTGCTTCTGCACGCTGACGATGACGGCAGGTGCGCCCTTGTAACCGGCGTCACCACGCATCATGGCCGCGGCAAAACGCACCTCAGCCACTTGCTGCAGCAGCACGGCGCGGCCGTCCTTCCAGGCCACGGCCATGCCTTGCAGATCCTCCAGCTTGTTGGTGCGGCCCACGTGACGGATCAGGTACTCGCGGCTGTTCAAATCGATGAAGCCACCGCCGGCATTGCTGGCGAAGCCGCGCAGCGCCTGCTCGACCTGGCTCAGCGAGATGCCCAACAAGGCCATGCGCTGGGGGTCGGGTTCCACGCGCAGCTGCCGCACTTCGCCACCGATGGGAATGACTTGCGAGACGCCCGCGATGCCCAGCAGCCGTGGCCGCAGCACGAAGTCCGCGTACTCGCGCGCCTGCATGGGGCTGGCCGCGCCGGCGCCGCCCTGCAGCGGCAAGGCAATGAGCATCACCTCGCCCATGATGGACGAGACCGGGCCCATCATGGGCGTGATGTCTGTTGGCAGTTGCCCCCTCAGCTGAGCCAGGCGCTCGGCCACCAATTGCCGGTTGCGGTAAATGTCGGTACCCCAATCGAACTCGGCGTACACCACCGACAGGCCGACGCCCGAGGTCGAGCGCACCCGGGTCACGCCGGGCATGCCGTTCAGCGCGGTCTCCAGCGGGAAGGTCACGAGCTGCTCGACCTCTTCGGGCGCCATGCCTCCAGCTTCGGTCAGCACGGTGACCAAGGGTTTGTTCAGGTCGGGGAAGACATCGACAGGCGTGCGCCAGGCGGTGACAGCGCCATAGGCCATCAAGAGCGCAGCAAAGGCGAGAACGAACAGCCGGTTTTGCAGGCTGACTCTGACGATCCAATTGAACATGGTCGCGCCCCGTTCAGCGGATCTGCGCCACCAGGGCGGCGCCCTGGACGAGCACACGGTTGTCGGCTGCCAGACCCTGGGTGACCAGGACCGTGTTGGCGTCCAAGGTCTGGACCTGCACCGGCTGCGGCACATAGCGCTCAAAGCCGACCTTGATCCACACCACCGTCTCATTGCTCGGGCTGCGCACGAGCGCTGTGGCCGGCAAGACGATGCCTTTGCGCTTGTCCTTCAATGCGGCGACCAGCGTGACCGACTGACCCAGCGCCAGAGGCGTGGCACCGGTCTTTGCATTGATGCGGAAAGTCAGCGGCAGCACACCATCGCGCAGCGCCATGGCTGACCCAAGCAACTTGAGCGAGACACCTTCCACACCCAGCAGGCTGGCGTCCACCAGCTTGGCGCCCAAAGCCACATCGGGCGTGCTGGCCTCGACCATCAAGCGGCTGGGGTCAACGACCTCAAGCAGCACCTCGCGAGACTCCACGATCTGGCCGATCTTGAGATCGGTGCGGGCGATAACGCCCGTGACCGGCGCGCGAAGTGGCTCCCGCGCATCCAGGCTGGCCGACACGCGCTGCTCGCGCGCGGCCAAGGACTGGGCCTCAATGCGCGCCGCCTCGATGTCCTTGCGAGCGACCGTCCCCTCCAAGGACACCAGTCTGCGCACACGCTGCTCGGCCAGCTCCCGGGCGGCCGCCAGCTCCAGGCGCTGGGCTTGCTGTCCGGCCACGGCATAGGGCTCAGCGTGATGCCGCACCCAGGCCAGCAGCTCGCCCTGGCGTACGGTTTGGCCAGCGACAGGGAGGCCCTTGGGGCCGGCCTCGATGCGACCGCCATGCGCGGACTGCAGCTGCCCGCTGGCGTTCGGATCGGCCACGATGCGAGCGGGCAGTTGGACGGTGGCCGAGGCCTCCGTCTCAGGCACGAGCTGGGTGCGCAAGCCCATACGACGCTGCGCGAGCTTGGGCACATTGACGCTGCCGTCTGGCAGGCGAGCCAGGCCGTTGGCAACAGGAGCACTGGCCTGGTCGAGGTGCTCGCCATTGGGCCCGTGGGCTCCGGGGCCGGCCGCGGCGAAGGACAAGGCAGAGCACAGCGCAAACGCGCTGACCAGGCGAAGCTGGAATCGAGCCATGAGCTTCATGCTTGGCCTCCGTTGCTATTGCCGAAACTCCGGGCTTGGCGGAGACGCCAGGCCAAGCCCGCCAGACCCAGTAGCAACACTACGGCGCCCAGCGCCCAGCGTTGCCAAGGGAAGTCATGCTCGTGTTCGTGGTCCTCCGCTGCACCGTGCGCGTGCCCCTGCCCACTGTCGCTGACGGCTTCAGTCACGCGCAGCACGCCGTCCAACAGGTCGGAGTCAGCGCCGGCCAGCACGGTGATGACCAAGGCGTGCTCGCCCGGTGTCGACAGTTTTTTCAGCAAGGCCGGGTCATCGATTGAGAAATCGCCAATGTCGGCATGGAATCTAGCCTTGGCCTTGAGTCCACCGGACTCGACCTCGACGTCGGCCTTGAGCAGCGGTTCGTTGCTCTCAAAGCGGTCGATCAACAGGGACAGCTCGCCGCCTGCAAGCGTACCGACCAACTCGAAGAGCTCGGATTTCGCTTCGATACGAGGGCTCGCCTTGCCGCTGGCCGAGACCGTAGGCGCGTCAAGGTGCTCGCCATTGGGGCCGTGGGCGCCGGGGCCGGCATGGCTCGCTATTGCAAACAGCGCCATCAGCGACGCGAAGCCCCAGGGGAGCAGGAAGCGGGGTAATTGGATCAGCTTCATGGCAGTTGTCCGAGAGCTTGTTGGAGACGGTCATGGGCCAGCTGCACCGCTGCTTGCTGGCGGGCGCTGGCGCTGTCGGCCAGGGCGGCGGCGCCAAGCGCTCGCAGCAATTCCGGCAGGGGCGACTCGCCGGCTTGGAAGGATTTGGCAATGAGTTGGGCGCGCTCGCGCAGCAATGCCGCGCGGACTTGTTCCATCTCCGCCTGAGCCTGGCTGGCCTGCAATTGGGCGCCGGCCAGTGCCAGCTCGGCTGAGATCCGCTCTCTTGTTCGTCGTGCCTGTGCTTGGGCAGTTTCGAGGTCAGCCGAGACGGCAGCGATGCGGGGCTGTTGATGCGTGCCCCCACCAAAGGGAAGACGCAGGCCCACGACCATGCTGTTCTGCGCGGCGCCGCCCAGGCCGGGTCGCTCCTGTCGAAGACCGATGGTCAGCTCGGGAGCACCGCCCTGCTGTGCCAGCACTTGGGCCAATTTGCGCTGGCTCAGCGCGACCACGGCCTTTGCCAGCTGTAGTTCGGGATGCGACTCGGGCTGCGAGTTGGGCACCTGCGCTTCGCTGGACGTGCGATCGGTGCTTTGAGGCAGCTGTTCGGAGCCCGTCAGCAGACGCCAAGCAGCCAGTTGCGATTGCACCGCATGCTGGCTGCCGCGAGCTTGCGCCTGCGCCGCCAGCAGCTCCGCTCGGACTGCGAGCAGGTCGGCTGGCGCAAGATCTCCGGCCTTGACGCGGCGCGCGACATCATCAGCCAGTTGGCGCAAGGTCTCGACCTGCTGATCAGCCAGGCGTGATTCAGCCTGGGCCATATGGGCTGACCCAGCCGCTTCGCGCAAGGCACCGGCCAGGCGCAGCCGAGCCGCCTCTTCGGCCGCTTGAGCCCAGAGGGCTTCGGCCTCAGCGGCTTGAGCTCCGCTTCCGCGCTGGCCCGGACGCCAGAGCGGCATGGCAATCGCCAGCTCGGTCTCGCGTGCACCGGCAGGCAAACCGGAGCCCCCCTCGCGCTGGCTCAGGGAGACGGCAGCAGGTGCGGACAGCCAGCTCTGCACCACGGCCTGCTCAGCCTGGGCACGCGCTTGGCGGCCTTTCGCTTCAGCCATTTCAACCGAGTGCCGCCAAGCCATGTGAAGGGCCATGTCCATGGTGATGACGATCGCGGGGGGCGGATCGGGCGGCGCGGACACCGGCCGCGTCTGCGCCCACGCAGCACTGAGGACAAAGCAAAGCGCGCTGGCCGCCAAAGGGCGAGCCAAGCGCCATGGCTTGGGCCATGGAAGGTGATTCATGGTGTCGGAATTGAGAGACGCCCCGGAGATCCTCGTCGCGCATGCGCGGGCAATTCAGGGCATCGGTCCAGAAGGCTCGGGCGCACCCGAGCAAGGGCGGTGGACTAAACCGCGAACCGTGGAGGTCGTTCGAGACCGTCCAGGAAAGGATGCGAGTGCGCCGTCAAAGCTGTCAGTTCGGGGCGAATCGGCTGAGGCGCGGGCAGCAGCAAAGCCGGCACCGGCAGCAGCGCGGGCGCATACACACTGGCGTCAGCGCTGACATGCACGACGGACTCGGTGGATTCATCCTGATGCAGGCCGCCTTCAGGGTTGGCGGAATCGTCTGCGGCATGGCTGTCGTGGTCGTCGTGGTGATGCGCGGTTCCCTCGAAATGCAAGAGCTCATGCAAATGATCGTGCGCATCGGCCAGGACAAGGTCAGCACCTGCAAACGCCAGCGATTGCCAGCACATGCACAGGGTGAGGATGACGGCGACGATCCGACGGAACATGGGCCGCAGTCTAACCGAGCGGTTTGGATCTTCGCCGGGCTTCAAATGACGTCAGAATCGCCGGAAAGTTGGCACCTTTACCCAATCGCATCACCTCCCGGGTGATGCCCATCAGGAGTTGAGGCATGGCGCGGGTTGGCTTGGTCCGTTCCGCCGTCTCCAAGCCCCCCCGATTGGCAACAAGCCCTTCGGGCCGAAAGACACCCCCCCAAAAGGTGCCCCCCTTCCGGGTGAAGTGGTGTCGGGTCGCGCGTAGGCGATGCTGGCGGCATCCCGACCTTGCCAAACAGCCGCCATGCCCGCACATCAGAACTGCGACTTCGAAACCCTCAGCGACAGCCCGTTTGCTCTGCGGCCCAAGGACCCGATGGCGCCACATCACGCCCTGCTTGGCGGCTGCCCGCCGGCGAAGGCCGCGTCACTCGGCGAAGAACGACTTCCCGGCCTGATGGTGCAAGACTCGGATTGGGCCGAATGGGAGGCGGTTCATGCCGAGTTGTGGCGCTGACGCAGACGAGGCAGCCCCTGAGGAGCTGCTTCCCTGTCGCCAAACTGACCGCCATTTCAAGCTGACTTACACCGGACCGCATCCACCGTCAACAAGCAAGAACGACTGCCATGCGTTGGCTGTCGAACTGAACCAACTCGGTCGTTCATTTTCACGGGGCGCACATTTATCCGCGTGCTAGGCTGCAACTTCGACGTCTTCCAGCGGAGCTTTGCCATGGTCAGATTTGTTGCCTGCAGCCCTTCATCAGTTGCTCGACAGAAGAACATTGAAGCTGAGGGCCACGATCCCGGACGGATTCGATCGGCAGCAGCAGCGAATGGCAAAGCACAGCGTCGCTCGCCCTGGCAGCTCGCCACTGTGCTCGGCGCGGCCGCGCTGATGGCGGCATGTGCCAGCGTGCAGCCAGAGCCGCTGAAAGTTGGCGAGATCAAGTCGCAGGCCGCGCTAGACCGCAACCTGTCGCAGCAAGGCGTCGATCCCATCACCGGGCCGCTGAGCCTGGAGGAAGCCATCGCGCGGGCACTGAAGTTCAATCTGGACCGACGCACCCGGCTGATGGAAGAAGCCATCGCCTTCAACCAGCTGGATGCCAGCCGCTACGACATGCTGCCCAAGCTGGTAGCGTCGGCCGGCTACAGCACACGCAGCGAGTTCGCGACCAGCCGGGCGGTCGACTCCGTGACCGGTCAGCCCTCGCTGGCCAACCCCTTCATCTCCAGCGACAAGAGCCACACGGCCAGCGATCTCGGCCTGACCTGGAATCTGCTGGACTTCGGCCTGTCCTACTACGGTGCCAAGCAGAACGCGGACCGCGCGCTGATCGCCGTCGAGCGCCGCCGCAAGGCCATGCATCTGCTGATCCAGGACGTTCGCAGCGCCTTCTGGCGCACTGCCAGCGCGCAGAAGCTGCGCGGCGAGGTCAAGTCGGCCATCAGCCTGGCTGAGGACGCCTTGAATGACGCCCGCAAGGCCGAGGACGAGCGCCTGCGCTCGCCGCTGGATGCGCTGCGCTACCAACGCCAGCTGCTGGAGAACCTGCGCCTGCTGGAGTCAATCGACCAAGAGCTGGCCACAGCACGCATCGAGCTGACCCATCTGGTCAATGCACCGGCCGGCACGGAGCTGCAGGTGCTGGAGTCGAGCGGCACGCTGAGCCGGCGCATGCTGGAACTGCCGATGGAGGCGATGGAGGCCGCGGCCATCTCAGGCAATGCCGATCTGCGTGAGCAGTTCTACAACACCCGCCTGGCCAGCGACGAGGCGCGCAAGGTGCTGCTGCGCCTGTTCCCCAATCTGAACCTGAACCTGGGTCTGAAGTACGACAACGACAAGTACCTGGTCCATGACCACTGGAATGCCGCCGGGGCGCAGTTGTCCTTCAACCTGCTGAATCTGTTCTCCCTGCCCTCGCAGCGCAAACTGGCCGAAGCCGGGGTCACGCTGGCCGAGCAGCGGCGCCTGGCCGCACAGATGGCCTTGCTGGCCCAGGTCCACATCGCCCGCCTGCAGTACGCCAATGCACTGCAGCAGTACCAGCGCTCGGACGCGATCTGGGTCGTCGACGACCGCATCAAGATGCATATGAGCAACCGCGAGCAAGCCCAGGCGTCCAGCAAGCTCGAGACCGTGGCCAACCACACGACCGCCATCCTGAGCCAGCTGCGACGCTACCAATCGCTGGCGCAAGCCCATGCCGCGGCCAGCCGACTGCAAGCCACGCTGGGCATGGAGCCGCAGCTGGGCAGCGTCCACGAGGCCAGTCTGGCCGAGCTGAAGGCGGCCATCGCGGCTGCGATCCAGCGCTGGGAAGCAGGCGATCTACCGAGTCACGGTGAGGTCGCTGCTCCGGCCTCGGCCGGTTGAGACCGTCATCAACCAGGCCGTCCGGATGAATGAATTTGCTTGCCACTTCGGCCGGGGCCTGAGTGCCTCGGCCGCCCTGGTCACCGTCTTGCTCGTGGCACCGGTGCATGCGCAGGTGCCCTCACCGACGCCAGGTTCCTCGGCGACGGTCGCCCCCAAGCCCAGCCTGGAGCAGCGCGAGATCCGCGCCCAGCTGGCGCCGCATCGCTACACCACGCTGGCCGCCGAGATCGGCGCCAAGATCCAGCGCCTGCCGGTGCAGGACGGCGGCAGCTTCCGCGCCGGCCAGGTGCTGGTCAGCTTCGACTGCTCGCTGCAGCAGGCGCAGCTGAACAAGGCCCGTGCCGCCCTGGTCGGCGCCGAGAAAAGCTGGGCCGCCAACAAGCGCCTGGCCGAGCTGAACTCGGTCGGCCGGGTCGAGCTGGACCTGTCCGAGGCCGAGGTGCAGAAGAACCAGGCCGAGCTCGCCGCCATGAGCACCATGTTGGCCAAATGCAGCATCAGCGCCCCCTTCTCGGGCCGGGTGGCCGAGCAGAAGGCGCGCGAGCAGCAGTACATCCAGCCAGGCCAGGCCATTCTGGACATCATCGATGACAGCGTGCTGGAGCTTGAATTCCTGGTGCCCAGCAAATGGCTGGCTTGGATGAAGGTCGGCCATGTCTTCCAGGTCGGCATCGACGAGACCCGCAAGAGCTACCCGGCCAAGGTCCAGCGCATCGCCGCGCGGGTCGATCCGGTCAGCCAGTCGGTGCGTCTGGTGGCGACCATCAGCGGCCGCTACCCGGAGCTGATCGCCGGCATGAGCGGCCGGGTCAGCATCGTCGCGCCGGGCGGCCAGTAGGCCAGCGCACACGCTCCAACACACGCATCAAACGAGCCCCGCAGCGCAACCAGCGGACCTTGTCAAATTGCCGGAGAACTCAGCATGAACCGCATCTACAACTCCATCTGGAACGAAGTCACCCAGGCCTTCGTCGCGGTCGGCGAGCATGTGAGCGGCCGCGGCAAGCGCAGCAGCAGCCGGCGCGAAGCTCCGGCCGAGGGGCCCAGACAGATCCTGCAAGCACGCCCGCAGATGCTGGCACTGGAAGCGCGCCTGATGTTCGACGGCGCGGGCCTGGCCACTGCCGTGGAAGCCGAGCACCATGCTGAACCGGCGGCCGAGGCGGCAAGGGCAGTGCCGGAGCCCGTACGTGCGACGCCGCTTGACCATGGGGCAGCAGGGCAACGCACCGAGATCGTGTTCGTCGAGGGCAATGTCGCGAACTACCAGACCTTGCTGGACGGGCTCAAGCCGGGCACCGAAGTCCATGTGCTGGACTCCACCCAGGACGGACTGGCGCAGATCGCGGCCGCGCTGGCCGGGCGCAGCGATATCGATGCCCTGCACATCCTCTCCCACGGTGCCAAGGGCGTGCTGGGCCTGGGTTCGGTGACCCTGACCCGCGAGAACATGGCCGCCCATGCCGACAAGTTGGCCGCCATCGGTGCCAGCCTGGCTCCTCAGGGGGATGTGCTGCTGTATGGCTGCAATATCGCAGCCGGCGCCGAAGGCCAGGCTTTTGTGGACGCCATGGCGCGCGCCACCCAAGCCGATGTGGCGGCCTCTGTCGACGCCACGGGCGCGGCGGCACTGGGCGGCAACTGGGTGCTGGAATCGAAGTCAGGTGAGGTGGCCGACACCCAACCGATCAGCAACCACGCCTACGACGCCATCCTGCCCGCGCCACGGGTGGCCAATCCGGGCACGGGCAACACCGCGGTCTATACCAGGCCTGGGGGCATCAGTGACACCTGGAGCTTTGGAACCTGTGAAATCCCGGGTCATGGCACACAGCCCACGACCACCGTCGCCTTTGGCGCGGGCACCCTGGATCGCGGCAGCTTCCAGTACAGCAGCAATGGCGGGGCGTCCTGGATCACCTACAACTACGACGGCAACTTCAGCTCCTACATCACCGTGGCTGGCACAACCTGGCGCTTTGTCGACAGCCTACCCGCGAACACCACCTCGACCAATTCCTTTTTCATCGGCTACCAGTCCTCGGGGGTTCCCAATTCCACCACCACCTCAGGCATGTTCGTGGGCCCCGACAATGCGCCGACAGACATCGGCAGCAACCGCAATTACGTCTTGTCGGACGCCAGCCAGAACATGGCAGCGGCCACGCTGACCCCAGCCGACACGGGTTACACCACGGGCGGCGTCTGGGCCATCGACAGCCAGTCGGTCGCCAATCTGTTCACCATTGCTCCCGTGGCCAATGGCAACACAGCCACCCTGAGCATGGGCACGGGCGTGCTGCCGGCCGTGGGGCAAACAGTCACGGTGACCGCGCGTTACTACGACCGCTATCAGACCGACAACAGCAACAACCCGATCAATGGCCAGGGCTACTCCAAGACCCTGACCTACACCGTGGTCTCCGCCACTTCGCAGGACCTGAACTTCGGTGACGACCTGGACGTCAGCAGCACCGCCACCCGGGACCAGACGAATGCCAGCGTGACCACGCTCAGCAATGGCAACTTCGTGTCGGTCTGGCAGAGCGATGGCCAGGGCGGCGAGTCTGCAGGTCAGAACGGCATCTATGCCCGCATCTACGACGCCATGGGCGCGCCGCTGAGCGCGGAGTTCGCCATCACCACCGCCGGCAACGGCGTGGACGAGATCACGCCGGTGGTCACCGCGCTGAACGGCGGCCGCTTCGCCGTGGCCTACACCACGACCGGCACCGGCCGCGACATTGGCTACCGCATCGTCGAGGCGAATGGCACGGTGGGCAGCCAGCTGATCGCCAACACCGCCACAGCTGGTGAACAGGCGGCGCCGACGATGGCCACGCTGAGCGATGGATCCTTCGTCATCGCCTGGACCACCGCCGCCGGTGTCCAGGCCCAGAAATTCAATGCCGCCGACGGCAGCAAGAACGGCGTCGAGCTGAGCCTGGACGCCAGCGGCGGCAATGTCAACCCCAGCCTGGCCGCCCTCAGCGATGGCAGCTATGTGCTGGCCTGGGGTGACAGCAACAGCTACAACATCAAGGCCGTGGTGAGCAGCGCGCCGTCTACGGTCATCGACGTCACCAGCGACGGCCTGGCCTCCTCCGACGTGGCCAACAGCGGCCTGCCGGCCGCCAAGGTCGTCGGTCTGAGCGGCGGCGGCTTCGTCGTCGCCTGGAGCGCCTACGACGCCGGCTACGCGCAATGTGACATCTACTTCCAGCGCTACAACAGTGCCGGCGTGGCCCAGGGCAGCATCACCCAGGCCAATACCAGCAGCGCAGCCGGCACCTACAAAGATGCAGCGACGGTTGCGGCCCTGTCGGGCGGCGGTTTTGTCATCGGCTGGCAGGCCGACACCGGCGACTACGACGAGTCGGGCCTGTTCGGCCGCCGTTTCTCGGCCACCGGCGTGGCCGTGGACGGCAGTGACTTCGAGATCAACCAGTACCGCCGCGGCCACCAGAACACGGTCGCGCTGACCGGCGTCGGCAGCGATCGCTTTGCCGCCGTCTGGACCGACAACAGCTCGGACGGCAGCAGCAACAAGGGCGTGGAAGGCCGCGTGCTGTTGCCGCCGAATGCGGCCCCGGTATTCGTCGGGGCCACCACCACGCTGAGCGCCAACGAGAACAGCAGCGCCATCGACATCAAGAACCTGCTGCACGTCAGCGACAGCGACAACGGCCAAACGCTGACCTGGTCGCAAAGCTCGGCGCCCAGCCATGGCAGTTTGAGCTTTAGCGCTGCCACCGCCAGCTCCGGCGGCGGTGATATCACGCCCGGCGGCACCATCACCTACACACCGACTGCCGGCTACACCGGCAGCGACAGCTTCACCGTGCAGGTCAGCGATGGCAGCGGCGGCACGGTGACCCGCACCATCACCGTCACAGTCAATGACGTTGATCCGGTGCTGGGCAACGCGACGATGAGCGTCAATGAGAACGTGGCCGGCGGCAGCGCCGTGGGCACGATCAGCGCGACTGGTGACACCAACGGCCTGACGTATGCGATCACCGGCGGCAGCGGACAGGGCCTGTTCACGATCAACAGCAGCACCGGCGCCATCAGCGTGGCGGCCGGTGCCGACCTCGACTACGAGGCCGCCAGCAGCCTGACGCTGACGGTCACCGTCGACGACGAGGACGCCGGCAGCACCGCCGACGCGACGGCAACGGTCACGGTCAATCTGAACAACCTGGCCGAGCCGGCGGATCAGAATTTCGAATCCAGCAGCAGCAATGGCAACTCCAGCACCAGCCGCACCATCGGCAACCTCGTGTTCAGCAGCAATGGCATAGCCCAAGTGGACATCATGGACGTGAGTTCTTTCCCTGGAGAGTCGTTCACCAACTTCACCGGCAATGCCATTTTCAACGACACATCCATCTCCAACGACACGACCATCACCTACTTCCAGTTCAGCTCGCTAGGCCTCGCCGATGACTTCCGACTGATTTCACTGGCCGCCAACGCGCTGGGCAGCCCCTTCGGCTTCCCGAGCAACTTCACCATCACCGGCTATCAAGGCGGGTCCGGCGGCACGGTGGTGGCACAAGTGACCGGCTTCAATTTCGCGCAGGGCGCCACGTACGGGGCCGGCAGTTCGGCGATCGTCTACAGCAAGGACTCCACCAACTTAGACGGTGGCAATTTGAGCTTCGGCAGTGCCTGGAACAATATCGACACGGTGCGATTCACCGCCACAGCCGGTGGCGGAGTCGGTTTGCTCCTGGACACCATCAACCTCAGCGCCGCCACCCCGCCCAATCTCGCGCCCAGCTTTGTCGGCGCCACCACCACCCTGACGGTGGACGAGAACTCGGGCGCGGCCGACATCAAGAGCCTGCTGCATGCCAGCGACGCCGACGGCGGCCAGACGCTGACCTGGTCGCAAAGTGCGGCACCCAGCCATGGCACGCTGAGCTTCAGCGCAGCCACGGCCAGTTCCGGCAGCGGCGACATCACCCCCGGCGGCACCATCACCTACACACCGACCGCCGGCTATTCGGGCAGCGACAGCTTCACCGTGCAGGTCAGCGACGGCAATGGCGGCACGGCCACCCGCACCATCACGGTGACGACCACCGACATCAACCCGGTGATCAGCAACGCCAGCGTCGGCCTGGCCGAGAACAGCGGCAATGGCACGGCCGTCACCACGGTCACCGCCACCGGCGACACCAATGGCCTGAACTACGCCATCACCGGCGGCAACACCGGCGGCGCCTTCGCCATCAATGCCACGACCGGCGCTATCACCGTGGCCAATGCGGCGGCCCTGGACTACGAGAGCAACCCCAGCTTCAGCCTGACCGTGACCGTGGACGACGAGGACGGCGACAGCACGGCCGACTCCACCGCCACCATCACCATCAATCTCAGCAATGTCAACGAAGCGCCGGTGAACACCGTGCCCGGCGCCCAGACCTTCAACGAGGACGCGGTGCGGGTCTTCTCGGTCGGCAACGGCAACGCGCTTTCCGTCGGCGATGTCGATGCCGGCAGCGTCCTGACCACGGTGCTCTCGGTCGGCGCCGGCAAGGGCAACCTCAGCGTCACGCTCGGTGGCGGCGCCAGCATCAGCGGCGACGGAACGAACTCAGTGCAGATCGTCGGCACGGCCGCCCAGGTGCAGGCCGCCCTGGCCTCGGTCAGCTACACACCGACGGCCAATGCCTTTGGCACCGGCTATGCCACGCTGACGATCAGCAGCAGCGACGACGGCGCGGGCACGCTCAATGACAGCGACACCGTGACCCTCAACCTCAACGCCGTGGCCGACACGCCCAGCGTCACCGGCGCGGCGACGACGCCGGCCACGCAGAGCAGCAGCGGCCTGGTGTTCAGCCGCAATGCCGCCGACGGCGCCGAGGTCAGCCACTTCAAGATCACCGGCATCAGCAACGGCACGCTGTACCTCAACGACGGCACGACCGTTGTCAGCGAGGGCAGCTTCATCACCTTCGCCCAGGGCAGCGCCGGCCTGAAGTTCACACCCAGCGGCGCCAGCGACGGCAGCTTCGACGCCCAAGCCTCGCTGAGCAACAACGACGGCGGCCTCGGCGGCGCCCTGGTGCATGCTGTCATCTCCGCCGGCGTCGCCGTGGCCAACGCGACCATCAACGAAGACAGCGACTCCGGCGCCATCACCATCTCCGGCGCCGACGCTTTCTACAAGCTCAGCGCCATCAACGGCGGCACGCTGTACAGCGATGCGGGCTACACCAGCGTCATCGCCGAGGGCAGCTTCATCGCCAGCGCCGGCATCAGCACCTCGGTCTACTTCCGGCCGACGGCCAATTTCAATGGCAGCGCCGGCTTCTCGGTTCGCGGCTCCAGCAGCAACAGCGACGGCGGCCTGGCCGGCAACACGGCCAGCTCGCTGATCACCGTCACGGCCGTCAATGACGCGCCGACGCTGGGCGGGGTCAACCATGTCTTCACAGGCACCAACGAGGACACGGCCAGCGCCGGCGCCCTGGTGTCCGACATCCTGGCCAGCGGCGGCTGGGCCGATGTCGACAGCGGCGCCCTTGCCGGCCTGGCCCTGACGGCCAGCAGCGGCAACGGCAGCTGGCAGTACTCGACCGACGGCACGAACTGGGCGGCCGTCGGCGCCGTGTCCGGCAACAGCGCCCTGCTGCTCAGCGCCAGCAGCCGCCTGCGCTACATGCCCGACGGGCAGAACGGCGAGACCGCCACGCTGGCCTACCGCGCCTGGGACCAGAGCAGCGGCACGGCCTCAAGCTTCGGCAGCGCGCAGAAAGTCAGCACCGCCGGCAATGGCGGCAGCAGCGCCTTCTCCAGCGCCAGCGGCAGCGCATCCATCGTGGTCAGCGCCGTCAACGATACGCCGAGCTTGGGTGCCGTCACCCCAGCCAGTTACGTCGACACCAGCGCCGCCGACAGCTTCAGCACCGACACCGGCAGCCTGGCCGGCAGCGACGTCGATGCGGGCGCCAGCTTGGTCTACGGCATCACGGGCGGCACGGTGGCTGGCGGCTTCAGCACCCTGGTGGGCAGCTACGGCACGCTGAGCGTCAACACCAGCACCGGCGCCTACAGCTACACGCCGAACGCATCGGCGATCAACAGCTTGTCGGCCAATGGCAGCGAGAGCTTCACCGTCAGCGTGTCCGACGGCAGCAGCAGCGCCACGGCCAGCTACACCGTCAATCTCACCGGCGCCAACGACGCCCCGCTGCTGCCCACCCCGGCCGCGGCCAGCTTCGTCGACTCGGCGGCCAATGACAGTTTCAACAACACCAGCGGCAATCTCGGTGGTAGCGACGCCGAGGGCGCCACACTCAGCTACGCCATCACCGGCGGCACCCTGGCCGGCGGCATCAGCAGCAAGGCCGGCAGCTACGGCACGCTGTCGGTCAATACCGCCACCGGCGCCTACGTATTCACCCCGGACAGCGCCGCCATCAATGCACTGGGCGCCAACACCAGCGAAACCTTCACCATCAGCCTGTCGGATGGCAACAGCAGCGTCAACAGTACGTACACCGTCAATCTGACGGCCGCCAACGACACCCCCGTGCTGACGGCGCCAGCCCCGATCAGTTACACCGACACCGAGGCCAATGACAGCTTCGCCAGCGCCAGTGGCAGCCTCGCCGGCAGCGACCGCGACAGCGGCAGCACGCTGACCTTCGGCGTCGGCGGCGGCACGGTGGCCGGCGGCTTCAGCACCCGGGTGGGCAGCTACGGCACGCTGAGCGTCAACACCAGCACCGGCGCCTATGTGTTCACACCCAATGCGGTGGCCATCAACGCCCTTGTGGCCAGCAGCAGCGAGACCTTCACTCTGACCTTGTCGGACGGCAGCGCCACCGGCACGGCCAGCTATGTGGTCAATCTGGTCAAAGCCAACCGGACGCCGCAGCTGAGCCCGGTCAGCGTCAGCTATGTGGACACGGCCGGCGCCGACGTCTTCGGCGCCAGCACCGGCAACCTGGCCGGCAGCGACCCCGACGCTGGCAGCACGCTCAGCTATGCGATCAACGGTGGCAGCAGCAGCGGCGGCTTCAGCGTGCTGCAAGGCCTGTACGGCAGCCTCAGCGTCAACACCACGACCGGCGCCTACAACTACACGCCCAACGATGCAGCCATCAACGCCCTGGCCGGCAACACGAGCGAGACTTTCACGGTCAGCATCTCCGATGGCCAGCTCAGCAACAGCGCCAGCTTCACCGTCAATGTGACAGCCGGCAACGATGCCCCGCTGCTGCAGGCACCGGCGCCGCTGCAGCTACAAGACAGTTCAGCGACCGACAGCTTCGAAACGAGCACCGGCAGCCTCAACGCCAGCGACGCGGAAGGCGCCAGCCTGAGCTACGGCCTGCAAGGTGGCACGGTGGCCGGTGGCTTCAGCACGCTGGTCGGCAGCTACGGCACGCTGCGGCTCAACACCAGCACCGGCGCCTACAGCTACACGCCCAATGCGGCGGCGATCAACAGCCTGTCGGGCAACGGCAGCGAGAGCTTCACCGTCAGCGTGTCCGACGGCGTCAGCAACGCCACGGCCAGCTACACCGTCAATCTCACCGGCGCCAATGACGCGCCGCTGCTGCCCACGCCGGCCGCAGCCGGCTTCGTCGACACCTCGGCCAATGACAGCTTCGCCAATGTCAGTGGCAGTCTCGGTGGTAGCGACGCCGAGGGCGCCACACTCAGCTACGCCATCACTGGCGGCACCCTGGCCGGCGGCATCAGCAGCAAGACCGGCAGCTACGGCACGCTGTCGGTCAATGCCAGCACCGGTGCCTTTGTCTTCACGCCCGACAGCGCCGCCATCAATGCGCTGAGCAGCAACACCAGCGAGACCTTCACCATCAGCCTGTCGGACGGCAACAGCAGCGTCAACAGCACGTACACCGTCAATCTGACGGCCGCCAACGACACCCCGGTGCTGACCACACCGACCCCGGTCAGCTACACCGACACCGAGGCCAACGACAGCTTCGCCAGCGTCGGTGGCAACCTGGCCGGCAGCGACCGCGACACGGGCAGCACGCTGACCTTCGGCGTCAGCGGAGGCACGGTGGCAGGCGGCTTCAGCACCCGGGTGGGCAGCTATGGCACGTTGAGTGTCAACACCGCGACCGGCGCCTACAGCTACACGCCCAATGACGCCGCCATCAACGCGCTGGCCGGCAACAGCAGCGAGAGCTTCACGGTCAGCGTCTCCGATGGGAGTGGCGACAGCAGCAGCGTGAACGTGAACGTGCAACTCAGCGGCCGCAATGACGCGCCCCAGCTGCCGAGCCCGCAGGCCGCCCAGTACAACGACCGCATGACGCCGCAAGAGCTGCTGCCGACTCGCGGCAACTTGCAAGGCAGTGACGGTGATGCCGGCAGCAGCCTGAGCTACAGCATTGCCGGCGGCGTGACGACGGACGGCATCAGCCGCCTGCAGGGCCGCTACGGCAGCCTGAGCCTGAACACCGCGACGGGCGCCTACGTCTACACGCCGGATGCGCAGGCCATCACCAGCCTGGGCACCGATGCCAGCGAGAGCTTCAGCCTGCAGGTCACGGACGGCAGCGCGCAGAGCAGTGCCGTCTTCAGCGTGAATATCAGTGCCAGCAACAACGCGCCGGTGATCAGCGCGCCGGCCGATCTGGTCTTCAGCGACACGGCCGCGGCTGACAGCTTCAGCGAGATCCAGGGCCGCATCGCGGTCAGCGATGCCGAGGGCGGCAGCCTCAGCTACGGCCTGGTCGGCGGCACCACAGCCGGTGGCTTCAGCACGCTGCGGGGCCGCTTCGGCAGCCTGGTGTTGAACAACAACGACGGCAGCTACCGCTACATCCCCGACAACGCCGCCATCAATGCCCTGGCCGGCGCGGCCGAGGAGAGCTTCGAATTGAGCGTGTCCGACGGCAGCAACAGCAGCAGCACCGTCTTGCGCGTGCGGCTCGAGGGCAGCAACGACGCGCCGCAGCTGCAGACGCCGCCGGTCCTGCGCCTGGTCGATGGCCCCGGCCGAGACAGCTTCGGCCCCATGACTGGCAATCTGGCCGCCAGCGACGCCGAAGGCGCGACGCTGAGCTACAGCCTGGACGGCGGCACCGTGCAGGGCGAGCTGAGCAGCCTGAGCGGCCCGCTGGGCAGCCTGGTACTGAACACCCGCACCGGCGCCTACACCTTCACACCCAATGAAGCCGCCATCAACGGCTTGGCCGAGCTGGCCAGCGCGAGCTTCGGCATCAGCGTGTCCGATGGACAGAACCGCAGCAGTCAGCAACTGCTGATTCGTGCCGATGGCAGCAACGACAGCCCGCGGGTCGGCAGCTTGCCGGCCAATGTCGAGATCCGCCAGGACCAGACGCTGGCCCTGACCCTGCCGGCCGATGCCTTCAGCGACCCCGACGGCACGGCGCCACTGAGCTTGAGCCTGAGCCTGGCCGATGGCAGCCCCCTGCCCGCCTGGCTGCGCTTCGACCCGGCCACCCGCAGCCTCAGCGGCACGCCGGGCACGGCGGACAGCGGCCTGCTGCGCCTGCGCCTGACGGCCAGCGACAGTGGCGGCGCCTCGGCCAGCAGCGAGTTCCAGATCGTGATCACGGCGGTGGCTCCGCCTCCGCCGGTACCCGAGACGCCGCCAGCCCCGCCGCCGCCAGCCCCGCCCGCACCTGTGCCGGCTCCAGCACCGGTGCCTGCCCCCAGCCTGCCGCCGGCCGCCGACACCGGCCTGACCCAGGACACCCGCCCCGGTGCAAACAACCTGCCCTCGCCGCTGCAGCCCTTGCAGCCGCTGCAAGCGCTGCCGGTCGATCTGGCGCCAGCACCAGCTCCCGCAGCGCTCGCACCGGCACCGCCAGCAGCCCCAGTCGCCGCGCCACCGCCGAGTGGCCCGATCACCGCGACACCCGCTCGGGATGGCATCGCCACCGGAGCGCCGACCAACGCGACTCCAGTGCTGACCAGCAGCGGCGGTGGTGGCGGCGCATTCCAGATCGCGGTCACCCAGGCCGACCAGCCGGCCCTGGTGCTGTTCAAAGGCGTGCCGGATCAGACCATCAGCAGCGGCGGCAGCCTCAGCTTCGCCATTCCGGCCGATGCCTTTGCCCACACCGATGCAGGCGCCGTCGTACAGCTGGCGGCCAGCCAGGTCAACGGCCAGCCGCTGCCGAGCTGGCTCAGCTTCAACGCCAGCAACGGCAGCTTCAATGGCACTCCGCCGCAAGGGCTACGCGGTGATCTCAGCGTGCGGGTGATGGCACGTGACCAGGACGGACGCGAGGTGGTGGCGATCTTCCGCATCACAGTCAGCGTCAACACCGGTGCTGCGACCTCAAGTCGAAGCCTGCAAGCCACGGAGCTGAACGACACGGAGCTGCCGGCCGAGCCAGAGGCCCTAGCCACTGACACCCCCATGTTTGAGTTCGACGGTAGTGTGCCGAACCAGGAGGGCCACGTGCCCGACTCCCAGGTCAAGCCGCTGGCGCAGCTGAAGCCGAGCGGCCGGGCCAGCTTCAGCGAGCAGATTCGCATGGCCGGCCGCGGCCAGCCGCTGGAGCGGGCTGTGGCCGCGCTGCCGCGGAGCGCCGCCTGATGCAGGCCATCATTGAACAGGCTGACGCCGATGGCGCATCCACTCCGGCATGACGGCAGCTGAGGGAGGATCTGCGTCGGATGCCAGTTCGGCGGCGCGCCTGCTGGAGCTGGCACGCCGAGCCCGGAAGGCCGGCAGCCGGGAGGTGCTGGGCTTTCTGGCTGTCAACGACAGCCTGCAGCTGGCGCCCTACCGGCAGAGCGCGCTGTGGCTGCGCGAGGGCGGCGTGCGCGCCCTGTCCGGGGTCGTGCAGATCGAGGCCAACGCGCCCTATGTGCACTATCTGGCGCGGCTGTGCGGCCATCTGGCCGAGCGCGCCGGTGACGCGCCAAGCGCGGTCACGGCCGCGTCCCTTCCGCCCGAATTGGCCAGCGAATGGGCCGACTGGTTGCCGGCCCAAGGCCTGTGGCTGCCGCTGCTGGACGGCCAGGGCGGCCTGCTGCTGCTGCGCGAGCCGGCCTGGTCGGCCGAGGAACAAGCCTGTCTGCTGGAATGGGCGGCCATCTGGACGCATGCCTGGCGGGCGGCCGCCCCGCGAACCGAGGGCGGCTGGTGGCTCCGACTGACTGGCGGCAAGCATCAAGAAACGGCCGAGCCGCCGCGCGCCTGGTGGCGCCGCCCGCGGCTGCGCTGGCTCTTGCTGGCGGCCGGGGTGGCGCTGCTGCCGGTGCGGCTCAGCGTGCTGGCGCCGGGTGAGCTGGTGCCGGCCCGGCCGGCCGTCATCCGTGCGCCGCTGGAGGGCGTGCTGGGCAGCTTCCAGGTCAAGCCGAACGAGGCCGTCAAGGCCGGCCAGCCGCTGTTCCGCTTCGATGACGCGGCCCTGCAGGCCCGGCTGGAGGTGGCCCGGCAATCGCTGGCCGGGTCCGAAGCCGAGTACCGCCAAGCAGCCCAGCTGGCCGTCTCCGACCCCCGCTACAAGGCCCAGCTGGCGCCGCTGATGGGCAAGGTGGAAGAGCGCCGGGCCGAGGCCGAGTATCTGCAAGGGCAGCTGGAGCGCGCCCACGTGCTGGCACCGGAAGACGGCATCGTGCTCTTCGACGATCCCAGCGAATGGATAGGCCGGCCGGTCTCGACCGGCGAACGCATCATGCGGCTGGCGAGGGCCGGCGACGTCGAGCTGGAAGCCTGGCTGGACCTCGGCGATGCCATCCCGCTGCCTGAGCAGGCCGAAGTCCGCCTCTACCTGAACGCCAGCCCGCTGCAGGCCATCGAGGCCAAGCTGCGCTACATGGCCTTCGAGGCGGTGCAGCGGCCCGACGGGCGCTATGCCTACCGGGTGCGCGCCCGGCTCGACCAGGCCACCGAGCACCGGGTCGGTCTCAAAGGCACGGCCAAGCTGTCCGGCGAACGGGTGCCGCTGATCTACTGGGTGCTGCGCCGCCCGCTGGCCCTGCTGCGCCAGGTGCTGGGCTGGTGAGCTGATGCTGAACCACAGCTCCGCCTTGCTGCCGACGTCGGACTCGATGGCCGCGCCGCTGCGGCTCGATCCGCCCCGGCCGGGCGGCGCGCCCCGGCTACCGCTGCTGCGCGAGGAACTGGCCCTGCACCCCGGACCCGATCTGGCCGACGGCCAACCCAGCTGGACCTTGCAGGATCCGGTGCGTCACCAGTTCTTCCGCATCGACTGGCTGAGCTTCGAGATCCTCAGCCGCTGGGCGCTCGATGACCTGCAGCGGATTGCCGACGACGTGCAGGCCTGCACCACGCTGCGCCCACAGGCCGCCGATGTGCAGGCCTTCGCCCAGTTCCTGATCGACAACCAGCTGGTGCAGCCGCGCGCCGCCGACAGCGCCCAGCAGCTGGCGGCGCGTCTGCAGCGCGCACGCGGCAATGCCTGGACCTGGCTGCTGCACCACTATCTGTTCTTCCGCATCCCCCTGGCCCGACCGGACCGCTGGCTGGACCGCGCCCTGCCCTGGGTGGCGCCGCTGTACAGCCGCGGCTTTGCCCGGCTCAGCCTGCTGGCCCTGCTGATCGGCCTGGTCGAGGTCTACCGCGACTGGGGCCGCTTCTCGGCCACCCTGGTCGACACCTTTTCCTGGGGTGGCCTGCTCGGCTACGGCCTGGCGCTCAGCGGCGCCAAGCTGATGCACGAGCTGGGCCATGCCTTCACCGCCAAGCGCTATGGCTGCCGGGTGCCCACCATGGGCCTGGCCTTTCTGGTGCTCTGGCCCATGGCCTACACCGACACCAACGAGGTCTGGAAGCTGCGCAATGCCAGGCAGCGCCTGGCCGTGGCCGGAGCCGGCATCGCCACCGAGCTGCTGATCGCCGTCTGGGCCACCCTGGCCTGGAGCCTGCTGCCAGACGGTGGGCTGCGCTCTGCCGCCTTCATGCTGGCCACCACGACCTGGCTGGCCACGGTGGCCATCAACAGCAGCCCCTTCATGCGCTTCGACGGCTATTTCCTCTTGTCCGACGCGCTCGACATGCCCAACTTGCATGGCCGAGCTTTTGCGCTGGCGCGCTGGCAGCTGCGCGAGAGCCTATTCAAGCTGGGCCTGCCGCCGCCCGAGACCTTCAGCCGGCAGCGCCGGCGCGGCCTGATTCTGTTCGCTTACGCCACCTGGTTGTACCGACTGGTGGTCTTTCTCGGCATCGCCGTGCTGGTCTACGGCTTCTTCATCAAAGCGGTCGGGGTGCTGCTCTTTGTGCTGGAGCTGCTCTGGTTCGTCGCGCTGCCGCTGTGGCGCGAGATCAAGCTGTGGCCGGCCCTGCTGCGCCAGCGGGCAGGCGCGGCGGACGGCGCCTCATCCTGGACAGCCTGGGCGCGCGCCTGGCGCCGCCCGCTCCTTCTGCTGGGCCTGCTGCTGCTGGCCCTGCTCCTGCCTTGGCCGCAGCGACAGACGAGTTCGGGCCTGCTCAAGCCAACTCAGGTGATGGCCCTGTATGCGCCGGCCGGGGCGCGGCTGCAGAGCCTGCCCTGGGCCGAGGGCGCGCCGGTGGAGGCCGGCCAGCTGCTGCTGGAGTTGGACTCGCCCGAACTGCAGCTGCGCCAACAAAAAGCAAAGGCGCGCCTGGAGAGGCTGCGTTGGCAGGCCAGCTTGGCCGGCGTGGATCAGGAGCAGCGCCGCAATCTCGGCGTGCTGCAGCAGGAGGAAGACACCGCCCGGGCCGAGCTGGCCAATCTGCAAGCCGAGTTGGCCCAGTACCGACCGCAGGCGCCCTTCAAGGGCGTGCTGCGCGACATCAACCCGGAGCTACAGCCCGGCACTTGGGTGGCCCGGCGCGAGCGCCTGGCCCTGCTCGTCAATCCGCAAGCCTGGCAGGTGGAGACCTGGCTGGACGAGGAGGCAGTGCGCCGCATCGCCGTCGGCAACCCTGGACGCTTCCGGGCCGATGGCCTCGAAGGCCCGCCCATCGCCTTGCAGGTGCTGGCCATCGACCGTGATGCCACCCGCCAGCTGCCGGGCGCCGAGCTGAGTCTGGCCCAGGGCGGCTCGATTGCCACGCGCGACCAGCAAGGCCAGCACATTCCGGAACATGCGGTCTACCGCGTCGTGCTGCAGGCATCCGCCCCGCCGCCCGGCATGGCCGCGCACAGCTGGCGCGGCCAGGTGCTGATCGAGGGCGAATGGGAGGCGCCGGGGCTGCGCTATGCCCGCGCCGCCCTGGTGCTGCTGTGGCGCGAGCTGGGCTTCTGAGCCAGTCTGTTCGCGCCCGCAGGCCGAACGGCAAGCATCAGCCGCTTCAGGTACGGACAGGCCCCGACCTCGGTCTGATGAGCCTGGCACCCGAGCTCGTCACTCGCGGCGGATGCGGCCCGACTCGATCTGCGCCATTGCGGCAGCGCCGTTCTCCGACAACCACTCGACCATGGCGTCGATGTCCACACCCAGGGGCACGCGGTCCTTGCCCTGACGCAGCACGCTCAGGCCATCGCCGCCGTCGGCCATGAAGTTGTTGACGACCACGCGGTAGTTGCGCTGCGGGTCCAGTGCCTTGCCATCGACCTTGACGTCCAGCAGGCGCGGCTGGCCGTCGCTGCCTTGGGTCCATTGATAGCGCAGGCTGCTTGAGACCTGCAACAAGCGCGCCGGGGCATCACCTTTCGGCAACTGGCGCAGCAGCAGCTCCTGCAACTGTGCACCGCTGATGCTCATGACCACCAGCTCATTGGCAAAGGGCTGGATGGCGAACAGATCGCTCATGGTCACCGGCCGGCCGGCTTCGACCGTCAAATCGGCACGGATGCCGCCCGGGTTCATCAAGGCGATATCGGCGCTGCCGCGCTTCTTGGCATAAGCCAGCTGGGAATCGGCCACCAGATTGCCCAGCGGCCCGTCGCCAAACGGTGCGCGGGCGCTGCGCTGGGCCCCTTGGCTGAGCGTCGCCACCGGCTTGGTGCGCACCGCGGCCGTCAAGGCGGCAGCGCGCTGCACCAGGGCCACAAATGCCGGGTTCGGCTGGTAAGCCGACTGCAGCACCGGGTGATTGACGGCCTGCGCATCCAGCACCTTGCCCTTGGCATCCAGGGTCAGGCGACTTTCGGTCACCCAGCCGCCGTAGCTGCCCGCCTGCACCAGCAGGCGGCCATTGATCTTGCAGGTGTAGGCCTGGTGCGTGTGGCCGCTGATGATCAAGGCATAGGCCGGGTCCAGGCGCTGGGCAATGTCGACACCACGCCCCTGGATGCCGGGGCAGACATAGCTGGGGTCATTGGCACCACCCGCCTGCGTAGCGCCTTCATGCATGACCGCCACCAGCACTTGCGCGCCTTCGGCTCGCAACTGAGGCACCAAGGCATTCAGCGTGTCGGCCTCGTCGGCAAAGCGCAGCCCGGTGATGGCCCGCGGCACGACGACCAAGGGCGTGTCGCGCGTGACGGCGCCCACAAAGGCCACCTTGTAGCCGCCCACATCCTTGATCACATGGCTGGGCAGCATCGCCTTGCCGGTGGCCGCATCCAGAAGGTTGGCCGCCAGATAGGGGAATCCGGGGCCCTTGAACTCCGGCCATGCGCAACCGTTGCTCGGGCATTCGCCGCGCGCCTTGCGCATCAACTCGGGCAGACCGGCATCGAGCTCATGGTTGCCGAGCGCGCTGGCCACCAGACCCAGCTCACCCAAGGCGCTCAGGCTGGGCTCGTCCTTGAGCAGGGACGAGAGTTGGGGCGACGCACCAATCAGATCCCCTGCGGCGACAAACACCGAATGCTGGCGCGGCGCGCGCAGCTTTTGCATGGCATCGGCCAAGTAGGCGACGCCACCGGCCGGCTGCGGCTTGATCTCGCCGGTCTGCGGGTCGGGCAGGCGCGGCATCAAGGGGGTCGGCGACTTGGGTTGGATGTGCCCATGGAAGTCGTTGATCGAGAAGATGCTGAGTTGGCGCGACGCTGCAGCGGTCGGCGGCGCAGAAACCTCCGGCCGACGATCAGGGCCGGCACAGGCACTCAGCAAGGCGGCGACGAGACCGATGCTGCCCAGCAGACGCAGCCGGACAGGGGGCGAGGCATGCTGAAAGACGCGTGGCAGGGGCTTGGCGATGGCGATGGCGGACATGGGCAAGGCAGACTCCAAAACGGCAGAAGGCAAACATCGAATGGGCGCGCCGGGGAAGCCGGATGCGGCCATGCTATGAACATGGGATGACAGCGCACATGGGCCGCGCTGTCACGGAACGGCAGTGAACGTAGCAAATTCACAACGCAAGACGCGAAGCGCTGCCACTGTCACGGAACTTCAATATGGACGAGGCACAGTCCGGTCCGGAGCCAGATGTGCCCAGCAAGCCAGTGCTCGCCACCCCCGATTTCCGGGTGCACCCGGATATCGCCCAAGTGGGCATTCACTGGAAAATTGGGCCCTGCGATCTAGTTTCTGACCGTGCATGATCAGACCCTAGGTCGACAATTGAACATTCTGCCCGCTCTGCCGCTTTTTTTTGACTCAACGCGCAAACGTTTTCGAATGGAAACGCTGAAGCCGGAAAGTTTTGAAATGTGACAGGCACAAGGCCCGGATTTTGACAAGAAGGAATTTCCGCGAAGCCGCAGGCATGTGGCTTCAATGCGGAAAACAGGCGCAAGTAAACGTTTGCGGCCGCCTTCGATGTACATTTTTGTGACAGATTTTTTACGCGTATTTCAGCGCTTTTATTGGAGTGATCACGATGAGCAGCAGGCATTGGACAGATTTTTCCCGGACGGCGCTGAGCGTCGCGGTCGCCATCGTGGCGGCAGCGCCCGCCATGGCCCAGAACACCACCTCGGCCATCGCCGGCCGTGTGCTCAGCGCTGACGGCAAGGCCGTCGCCGGTGCGACCGTGAGCATCCGTCACGAAGAGTCGGGCTCGGTCAACAACCTCGTGACCGACAGCGAAGGCCGTTACTCGGCTCGCGGCCTGCGCGTCGGCGGCCCCTACACGATCAACATCGTCAAGGGCGCTGACAAGGATGTGCGCGAAGGCGTGTACCTGGCCCTGGCCGAAAGCCTGTCACTGGACTTCACGCTCGGCGGCAATGTCCTGAGCACGGTGGTGGTCAGCGGCAGCAGCGCGGCCAACAACAAGTTCACGAACTCCACCATGGGTTCGGGCACCAGCATGGGCCGCAAGGAGTTGGATGCATTCGCGTCGATCAGCCGCAGCTTGTCTGACTACGCCCGCAATGACCCGCGCCTGTCGCAAACCGACAAAGGCAGCGGTGAAATCTCCGCCGCCGGCCAGAACGCCCGCTTCAACTCGATCACCGTCGACGGCGTGCGCGTCAATGACACCTTCGGCCTGGAATCCAACGGCCTGCCGACGCTGAAGCAGCCGATCTCGGTCGACGCCATCCAGGCGGTGCAGGTCAACATCTCGAACTACGACGTGACCCAGCAGGGTTACACCGGCGCCAACATCAACGCCGTGACCAAGTCGGGTACCAACGAATTCAAGGGCAGCGTCTACTACGTCTTCCGCAATGACAAGACCTCGGGTGACCGCTACAACCTGACCAACAAGACCTACAACCGCCCTGCCCCCTTCGATGAAAACCTGAAGGGCTTCACCCTCGGTGGCCCCATCATCAAGGACAAGCTGTTCTTCTTCGCCAGCTACGAAGAACTGCAGAGCAGCCGGACCGCACCCAGCTTCGGCCCCGTGGGCAGCAGTCAGGCCAATGTCGGCATCACCAACGAGCAGATCGCCGCCGCCCAAGCGCTAGCCCAAGACCTCTACAAGATCGACATCGGCAGCCTGACCGTGCCCAGCGGCATCAAGCTGGTGGCCAAGGACACCTTGTTGAAGCTGGACTGGAACATCAGCGAGAACCACAAGGCCAACCTGCGCTACACCAAGTCCGAGGAAAGCAACCCGATTTTCCCGAACCTGAACGCCGGCACCCTGTCGCTGTCTTCGCACTGGTACAAGCAGGACAAAACCCTGGAAACCGTGGTGGGCCAATGGTTCGCCGACTGGACCGACAACTTCTCCACCGAGCTGAAGCTGTCGCAGCGTGACTACAAGAGCGATCCGGTCAATGCCAGCGATCTGCCGCAAGTCAGCCTGACCTGGACCACCCCGGCCCCGGCCGGCACGCAGTCCGGCAACCGCACCCTGCGTTTCGGCACGGAAGCCAGCCGCCACTTCAACAGCCTGCAAACCAAGACCTTTGATGCCTTCTTCGCCGGCACCCTGGTTCTGGACAAGCATGAAATCAAGGCCGGTGCTGACCTGCAGCGCAACGAGATCTTCAACGCCTTCCTGCAGAACACCAAGGGCACCTACACCTTCTCCGGCACCGATCCGATCGCGCTCTGGAAGGCCAGCAATGTGACGGGCTACACCGTCCAGCTGCCGCTGGCCGGCAGCGTGCTGCAAGACGGCGCCGCCGACTGGAAGCTGACCAACGTCGGCTTGTTCCTGCAAGACACCTGGAATGTCAGCAAGCAGCTGACCCTGACCGGTGGTGTGCGCATCGACAGCATGAGCACGAGCGACCGCCCCAAGGCCAATGCCAAGGCATCCGGTCCCGTGGTGGCCGGCAATGTGGCCACCAACACCCGCCAGACCGGCGGTTTCGGTTACGACAACACCAACACCCTGGACGGCGAAAAGCTGATCCAGCCGCGACTGGGCTTCAACTACGCCCTGGACCCGGTGGACAAACGCAAGTCGCAAGTCCGCGGCGGTATCGGCCTGTTCATGGGCTCGGCAGCTTCGGTCTGGCTGACCAACCCCTTCCAGAACAACGGCGCGGCCACGGCCAACTTCAACTGCGGCAGCGGCTCGACCCCTTGCTCGGCCATTCAGTTCACACCGAACACCGGTTCTCAGCCAGGCGTGGCAGGCACCCCGCCCGCAGCCTTGGTTGACTTCGTCGCTCCTGGCGTGAGCCAGCCTTCGGTCTGGAAGACCAACCTGGCCTTCGACACCGAGCTGCCTTGGCACGGTCTGGTCGCTGGTGCTGAGTTGCTCAACACCCGCGTCGACAACGGCCTGTACTACAAGTTCCTGAACTTCGGCCCCGTCATGTCGACCTCGCCGCTGGATGGCCGCGAGATGTACTACAACGCGGCAGGTCGCTCGCCGCTGTGCTACGCCAACGGCAATGACTCCAGCGCCACCGCCTGCGGTCGCCTGACCCGCGCCCTGAACAACAGCTCGTTCACCAACGTGACTGTGGTGGAAAAGACCAATAAGGGTGGCGGCAACGCCCTGACCCTGAGCCTGTCGCTGCCCAACACCCGAGGCTTCGGCTGGGGCGTGGCCTACACCCGGACCAGCGCAACGGAAGTCAGCCCGCTGACCTCTTCGACAGCCAACTCCAACTTCATCAACCGGGCTGTGTTCAACCCGAACGAAGAAGTGGCAGCCAACTCGGCCACCCTGGTGCGCAACCGCTTCAATGCGCAAGCCAGCTGGTCCAAGGCCTTCATCGGCAGCTACAAGACCACCATCGGTCTGGTCTACGAAGGTCGTGAAGGCCGCCCCTACAGCTGGACCTTCAACAACGACATGAACGGCGACAACGTGGCCGGCAACGACCTGCTGTACATCCCCAAGGCTCCGGGCTCGGGCGAAGTGCTGTTCCGTCTGCCGACGACCGGCAACATCACGACCCAGGCCGCTTTGGACGCCTACCAGAAGAGCACTGCTTCTGCGGCTGAAGCCAAGTTCTGGACCATCGTCGAAAGCGAGTCCGGCCTGCGCGACGCCAAGGGTGGCGTGACGGCTCGCAACAAGTCCTTCTCCAAGTTCACCAACAGCATGGACGTGCGCCTGAGCCAGGAACTGCCGGGCCTGTTTGGCAAGAACAAGGGCGTGGTCACTCTGGACATCCTGAACTTCACCAACCTGCTGAACAAGCGCTGGGGCCGCATCGACGAGATCGGTTTCGACACCGGCGGCAATGTGCGCAAGTTCGTGAACTTCGCGGGTATCGACCCGGCCACCGGCAAGATGATCTACTCGGTCACCGACCCGACGGGCTACACGACCAAGCAGACCCGCGGCGAATCCGCCTGGGCCGCTCAAGTGACCCTGAAGTACGAGTTCTAAGCCAGCGCGAGCACCCTCCTCGGCCCTTCGGCTGCGGAGGGCCCACAAAAAAGGCAGCTCACGCTGCCTTTTTTTCGTCCCGCGCTTTTGCGCTGACTACTTCTGGATGTCGCCCAAGCAGAGGTACTTGACCTCCACATAGTCGTCCATGCCCTGGTGCGCGCCCTCGCGGCCGAGGCCAGATTGTTTGACGCCGCCGAAGGGCACTTCAGCGGTCGCGATCAGGCCGGTGTTGATGCCGACCATGCCGTACTCCAGGGCCTCGCCCACGCGGAAGATACGGCCGACATCGCGGCTGTAGAAATAGCTGGCCAAGCCGAACTCGGTGTTGTTGGCCAAGGCAATCGCCTCCGCCTCGGTCTGGAACTTGAACACCGGCGCCACCGGGCCAAAGGTTTCTTCCCGCGAGCACAGCATCTGTGCGCTGGCATCGGCCAACAAGGTTGGCTCGAAGAAATAGCCATTCGGGCCCTCGACGCGCTTGCCGCCCGCCAGCAGGCGCGCACCAAGAGCCAGCGCGTCGTTGACATGCCGCTCCACCTTCTCCAGCGCCTGCTCGTCGATCAGCGGTCCGATCTGCACACCCGACTCGAAACCGTTGCCCAGCTTCAGCGCGCTGACCTTGGCGGCCAGCTTCTCCAAGAAGGCCTCGTAGACCCCGGCCTGGACATAGAGGCGGTTGGCACAGACGCAGGTCTGGCCGGCATTGCGGTATTTGCTGGCGATGGCGCCTTCCACCGCACTGTCGAGATCGGCATCGTCGAAGACGATGAAGGGTGCGTTACCGCCCAACTCCAGGGACAGTTTCTTGACCGTCTGCGCACATTGCCGCATCAGGATGCGGCCCACCTCGGTCGAGCCGGTGAAGGACAAATGGCGCACCACATCGCTGTCACACAGCACGTGGCCGATGGCGATGGAGTTGCTGGCGTCCGCCGTCAGCACATTGAGCACACCGGCCGGCATGCCGGCCCGCTGCGCCAGCTCAGCCACGGCCAGGGCCGACAGCGGCGTCGCCTCGGCGGGTTTGATGACCACGGTGCAACCGGCCGCCAGGGCCGGCGCCACCTTGCGCGTGATCATGGCGATCGGGAAGTTCCAGGGCGTGATGGCCGCGCAGACGCCCATGGCCTGCTTGATGACCAGATAGCGCTTGTTGTTGTCGGTGGTGGGAATGGTCTCGCCGTAGACCCGCTTGCCTTCTTCAGCAAACCAGTCGATGAAGCTGGCGCCATAAGTCACCTCTCCACGCGCCTCGGCCAGGGGCTTGCCCTGCTCGGCCGTCATGATGCGAGCCAGATCATCGGCATGCTTGTTCAGCAACTGCGACCAGCGCATCAGGATGGCCGCGCGCTCCTTGGCGGTTTTGCTGCGCCACGGGCCGAAAGCGTTGTGTGCAGCGGCAATGGCCGCCTCGGCTTCGACCGTACCCAGGTTGGCGACTTCGGCCAGTTGCTGGCCGGTGGCAGGATCGCAGACGGCAAAGCGGTCCGTGCCGGCCACCCATTCGCCATTGATGAGCGCTTGCGTGCGCAGGAGGCTGGCGTCTTCGAGGGCCGCGAGCGGGGAAGTCAGGGCATGGTCCATTGCAAAAGCTCCACGTGTCTTGGGGGTTTGATGGGTTCTTGGGGCCACACTCTACCCGCTTCACCCGAGCTGCCCTGAATTCCGGTGCGGCCCGCAACCTATAATCAAAAGCCCCCAAAAATCAAGCATTTACCCTGTTCGCAAGACAGGGCTGCCCGCAGAAAGCCACGGAATGAAAGCAGCTGAAATTCGCCAGACTTTTCTGAAGTTTTTTGAATCCAAAGGTCACCAGATCGTGGCATCCAGCCCCGTGGTGCCCGGCGACGACCCGACGCTGCTGTTCACCAACGCGGGCATGAACCAGTTCAAGGACGTTTTCCTGGGCTTTGACAAGCGCGCCTACAGCCGCGCCACCACCAGCCAGAAGTGCATCCGCGCCGGCGGCAAGCACAACGACCTGGACAACGTCGGCTACACCGCGCGCCACCACACCTTCTTCGAGATGCTGGGCAACTTCAGCTTCGGGGATTACTTCAAGCATGACGCGATTTCCTACGCCTGGGAGCTGCTGACCACCAAGTTCATGCTGCCGGCCGAGAAGCTCTGGGTCACCGTCTACGCCGAAGACGACGAGGCTTACGAGATCTGGAACAAGGTGGTGGGCGTGCCCGCGGAGCGCATCGTGCGCATCGGCGACAACAAGGGCGGCCGCTACATGTCCGACAACTTCTGGATGATGGGCGACACCGGCCCTTGCGGCCCCTGCACCGAGATCTTCTACGACCACGGCCCCGATGTCGCCGGCGGCCCTCCGGGCAGCCCGAACGAAGACGGCGACCGCTACATCGAGATCTGGAACAACGTCTTCATGCAGTTCAACCGGACTGAAGACGGCGTGATGCACAAGCTGCCGAAGCCCAGCGTCGACACCGGCATGGGCCTGGAGCGCCTGGCGGCCGTGCTGCAGCATGTGCACTCGAACTACGAGATCGACACCTTCGTGGCCCTGCTGGCCTCGGCCAAGGCGGCGGTCGACAGTTCCGGCGCTCAAGATTGCGACAAGGACAGCGCCTCGCTCAAGGTCATCGCCGACCACATCCGCGCTTGCAGCTTCACCATCGTTGACGGTGTGATCCCGGGCAATGAAGGTCGCGGTTATGTGCTGCGCCGCATCGCCCGCCGCGCCATCCGCCACGGCTACAAGCTGGGCGCCCGCACCCCCTTCTTCCACAAGATCGTGGCCGAGCTGGTGAACCAGATGGGCGAGGCCTATCCCGAGCTGCGCCAGGCACAAGCTCGCGTGACCGACGTGCTCAAGCAGGAAGAAGAGCGCTTCTTCCAGACCATCGCCAACGGCATGGAAATCCTCGACGCTGCCCTGGCCGAGATGGGCAAGACCGGCAGCACCGTGTTCGACGGCGAAACCGCGTTCAAGCTGCACGACACCTACGGTTTCCCGGTCGACCTGACCGCTGACGTCTGCCGCGAGCGCGGCGTGACCGTCGACCAGGCCGGCTTTGACGCCGCGATGACGCGCCAGCGCGAACAAGCCCGCGCCGCCGGCAAGTTCAAGATGGCCGCAGGCCTTGAGTACAGCGGTGCCCCCACCGCCTTCCACGGCTACGAGCACCTGAGCTGCGAGACCTCCAAGGTCATCGCCGTTTACGTGGACGGCGCCCTGGTCGAGCAGGCGAATGCCGGCGACGACGCCGTCATCGTGCTGGACCACACGCCCTTCTACGCCGAGAGCGGCGGCCAGGCCGGTGATGCCGGCGAACTGCGCAACAACAGCAGCCGCTTCGCCGTGGAAGACACGCTGAAGATCCAGGCCGATGTCTTCGGTCACCACGGCCGGGTGCTGGAAGGCACCATCAAGGCCGGCGACAGCTTTGTGGCCAAGGTCAACGCCGAAGCCCGCGCCAAGACCGTGCGCAACCACAGCGCCACCCACCTGATGCACAAGGCCTTGCGCGAAGTGCTGGGCGCCCACGTGCAGCAAAAGGGCTCCCTGGTCAACGCCGAGCGCACCCGTTTTGACTTTGCCCACAACGCCCCCGTTACCGCCGAGCAGATCGCCGAGGTCGAGGCTATCGTCAACGCCGAAATCCTGGCCAATGCCGGCGCCAAGGCCGAAGTCATGGCCCTCGATGATGCGCAGAAGAGCGGCGCCATGATGCTGTTCGGCGAGAAGTACGGCGAGACCGTGCGCGTGCTGAGCATCGGCTCCTCCAAGGAACTCTGCGGCGGCACTCACGTCAAGGCCACCGGCGACATCGGCCTGTTCAAGATCGTGTCCGAAGGCGGCGTGGCCGCCGGCGTGCGCCGCATTGAAGCCGTCACCGGTGACAACGCCCTGGCCTATCTGCAGCAGTTGGAAGGCACGGTCAGCCGCGCCGCCCAGACCCTGAAGACCGCACCGGCCGATCTGGAGCCGCGCCTGCATGCCGTGCTGGATCAGGTCAAAGCGCTGGAGAAAGAACTGGCCACGGCCAAGAGCCGCCTTGCGGCCGCTCAAAGCAATGAGCTGCTGACCCAGGCTGTCGAGGTGAAAGGGGCCAAGGTCTTGGCCGTCACGCTCGACGGCGCCGATGCCAAGACCCTGCGCGAAACCATCGACAAGCTGCGCGACAAGATGCACTCGGCCGTGATCGTGCTGGCCGCCGTCGAAGGCGAGAAGGTGCATCTGTCGGCCGGCGTCACCGCCGACTACATTGCCCGCGGCCTGAAGGCCGGCGAGCTGGTCAGCTTCGTCGCCCAGCAATGCGGCGGCAAGGGCGGTGGCAAGCCCGATCTGGCCATGGCCGGCGGCACGCAGCCGGCGGCTGTGCCGGCCGCGCTGGCCTCGGTCCAGGCTTGGGTGGCCGAACGCCTGTAAACCCCCTACCATCCTCTCCATACGCAAGGGCCCAAGCGAATGGGCCCTTATTCTTTTCAGCTACACCCCACCAGGAGTCCGCATGAGCGACACCATTGACCACCAAAACGCCGAGCGCCTGGCCGCTCTCCTGCAGATCCTCGTGGCCGCCACCCCCGAAGAAGAAACTGCCGTGCCCATCGACATGCTGGACGGCTACCTGACCGCGCTGATCTGCGGCCCGGTGGTGGTCACGCCCATCCAGGCCATGGACGCGCTGTTCGGCGAAGACTGGGCCGATGCCCTGGACGAGCAGGATGCGACCGAAGAGTTCATGAGCGTGTTGCACGAGCGCTGGAACGAGATCGCTGACAGCCTCGAACCCGAAGCCCTGGCCGCCAACCCGGAAGCCATGCAGCTGACACCGCTGATCACCGAGTTCGACGAAGCCACCAAGGCCGACCTGCTGAGCCAAGGCGTGCTGACGGCCGAACAGCTGGAACAGCTGCCGCCCAACGGCCTGATGTGGGTGGAAGGCTTTATGCAAGCCGTCGATGACTTCGAAGAAGCCTGGTACATCTTCGACAGCGAAAGCGAAGAAGCGCAGATGCTGGACGCCATGCTGATGTCGGTCGCTGCTGTGGCCATGGCTCCGGGCGAGCAACGAGAGGCCTACATCGCCGAAGCCTATGACGAAGGCGAAGAAGTCGACCAGGACGTGCTGCTGGACGACGCCCTGTTCTCGGCCCAGGACCTGCGCCTGTTCTGGATTCAGCAGTCGGACGACGAAGCCGCCAACGACGAAGCAGGCCCGGACGCCTGAGACCGGATTCGCATCCGGCAGACCTGAGCGGGGCCTCGCCCAGGCGCTCGCCCTGTCGCTGCCCCGCCGCTCACAAGCGCCCGGCGCAGTTGGGCGCGCCGCAGCGGCAGCGCAGCCGCCCTTCATGGTGGCTCTCGCCGTAATCGCAGCTCAGCTCCTCGCCGGTCGCGATATCGCGCAAGGCATAAAACTCCACCCGGCCTTGGCTGATGCGCAGCACCGCGTTCGCGGCGCAGCTGTGGTTGATGTAACGCAGCGCATCGGTGGACAAGGTGGCATCCACCGCTCGGGTTTCCGAGACCTCGACGATATGGATGCGCTCGCGGCCCTTGGCCCGGCGACGCGCCTCGCGCACCGAGATCGCCTCGCCGCGCAGCTCGCCAATCTTGCGCCGCTGCGGAATAGGCTCGGCGGCAAACACCCCCATGCCATCGATGTCGCTCTCGCCCACGCGCAGCGCAAAGCGCTCGGCCGGCAAGGGTGGGCGTTTGCCGACTGCGGCGGGCTCGGGCTGAGGCGCGGCCGGGGCGGATTCGATGGGCAAGGTGGAAATTCGAGGCATGGTGCTGCGATTGTCGCTGCGGCGCCGCAGTCCGCCCAAACGTGATCGCCTGCTACTTGACCCCGCCGAGGGCCGGCCGACATACTGGCCCGCATGAGCTCCGCCGCCACTCAAATTCACAGCCACGCCAGCCGCAGCTGCCATCAGCCGCTGGTAGTACCGATGGCACTGGCGCACATGCCTGTGCTGCTGGCGCAAGTCCAGCACGCGGAGACGAGCAGGCTGCAGCGGCCCCAGCTCTCGTCCTGAACTCCCAGACGAGCCCCCCCGAATCCCTCCAAGCCCGCTGCCCCCAGCGGGCTTTTTTATTGCCCACTGCCCCCACCACCAGGAGCCCATCGATGGAGAAGATCACGATCCGACGCAGCCAGGTCTCAGACGCCGCCGCCATGGCCCGGCTGATGTCCCACCCCGAGGTCTTCTCCGGTCTGCTGCAACTGCCCTACCCCAGCGAGGAACTCTGGCGCGCCCGCCTGCAGGACAACGCCGCACCGGGCAAAACCGATCTTTCGCTGGTGGCCGAAGTCCAGGGCGCGGTGGTCGGCAGCGCCGGTCTGCATCCGGCCGGAGCTTCACTGCGCCGCCGGCATGCCATGGGCATGGGCATCTCGGTCGCAGCCGAAGCCCAGGGCCAGGGCGTCGGCCGCGCCCTGATGGCCGCCCTGCTCGACTACGCCGACAACTGGGGCCAGGTCTTGCGCACCGAGCTGACGGTCTACGCCGACAACACGCGCGCGATCCGGCTCTATGAGCACTTCGGCTTCCAGCGCGAGGGTCTGATGCGCGCCTACGCCCTGCGCAACGGCACCTTTGTCGACACCCTGGCCATGGCCAGGCTGCACCCGAAGCCGCCGCGCTGGGATTGAGGCCCTCGGGCTGCTTGAAAAGCAAAAGGCCGCGAACGCGGCCTTTTTGCATAGGGGTGGAAGAGATAGGCGCCAGCAGGCGCTGGCAAACTTCAAATCGGGCGGAACTGGGCGCGGCGCAGGTCGGCCATGCGCACTTCTTCCGGTGTGGCCTGGCCTTCGACCACGACCTTGGGCAGTTGCTTGGCGGGGGCCCGCACGACAGGGGCGGAGCTCAGGCGCTTGCCGGTCACGACCAGGCGAGCCAACTTGACCACTTCACTGGCCTGAACCGGCGCCGGCGGAAAGGCCAGCCCCAGAAAAGCGGCACTCAAGGCCAGCGGTGCGGCCCAGGCGCGAGAAAAGGGACGGGCCCGTGTGGTTCTCTGCTGCATTTCCAAATCTCCCCCGCCTGCTTTGGGCGATGTGTATTCAATGGAGCGGAGTATCACCAAGCCACGCACTCGGCTCCAGCAAAAAGCGACGAACTGCAGTTTTGGGCGACGAGGCAGCGCTGCAAGCGCCTGAATTTCCCATCAACCCACTGCTTTCTAGTTTTGATCTGCCTCAAGCATACCGAAGCTCACTCGACTTTCCCCAGAATACCCGGTAGGCGAACCACGTGTAGATCAGGATGGCCGGCAGTGTGACCAAGACCCCCCACAGAATGACGGCCAGGGACTTGGGCGCGGCCGCCGCCTGCCAGACCGTCAGACGGTCGATCAGCACATAGGGATAGAGGCTGTAGGCCAGGCCCAGGGCGCCGAGCAACATGACCGCGACCATCAGGGCGAAGGGCAGCCAGCAGAGCTTGCCGCGCACCCGGTGCGAGTTCAGCAAGGCGCGCAAGGCCAGCAAGGACAGCGCCGTCATCAGCGGGATGGGCAGCAAGGCGATCAGCTCGGGCATGCGGAACCAGCGCTCGCTGACCGTGGCGCTGACCCAGGGCGTCATCAGGGACACGCCGGCCAGACCCAAGACCACGGCCGGCCAGGCCAGCTTGGCCCGCTGTACGGCCAGGGCTTGCACGGCACCGTCCATTTTCATGATCAACCAGCCCGCGCCCAGCATGGCGTAGGCCGCGGCCAGGGCCAGGGCAATCAACAAGGCAAAAGCGGTATAGCCCGGCCCCTCGGCAAAGCCGGTGATATAGCGCGCCAGCATCCAGCCCTGCGACAGGGCCGCCAGGGCAGAGCCGGCGATGAAAGCACCGTTCCAGAACGGCTTCCAGTCGGCCGGCGCCTTGAAGCGGAAGTCAAAGGCCACACCGCGCAGCATCAGGCCCAAGAGCATCAGCGCCACCGGCAGGTAGAGCGCTTGCAAGATCAAGCCATGGGCCTTGGGAAACGCCACCAGCAAGATCCCCACCCCCAGCACCAGCCAGGTTTCGTTGGCGTCCCAGAAGGGCCCGATCGAGGCCACCATCTGGTCCTTGTGGGCGTCGCTGGCGCCCAGCATCAGCAGGCCGACACCCAGGTCGTAGCCGTCCAGCACCACATAGATCAGCAGGGACAGGCCCATCAGGCCCAGGAACACCAAGGGCATCCAGCCGGCAGGCGTGCTCAAGTCGGGGTTCGAAAGGTTCATCAAGGCGTCCATCATGCAAAACTCCGGCTCTGGGTCAGGCGCGAGGGCGTGCTCGGGCCATGCTCAAGTGGCTTCTCCGCCATGTACTTGAGCGCGCCGATATAGGCCACGATCAGGAACAGGTACAGCGTCACATAGCCCGCCAAGGTCAGGGCGATATAGGGCGCCGGCGTGGTCGAGGCCACCTCGCTGGTGCGCAGCAGGCCGTAGACGATGAAGGGCTGGCGGCCGATTTCGGTGACATACCAGCCGGACACCGTGGCCAGCCAGCCCGAGACGCTCATGGCCGTCAGGCCCCAGAGCAGCGGCCGCGGCAACTGCTCGGCCACCCAGGCGCGGCGGCGGTACAGCCACAGACCCGCCCAGCTGAAAGCCAGCATCAAGAGCCCCGTGCCGACCATGATGCGAAAGCCGAAGAACAGCGGCGCCACCGGCGGATGCGCGCCCTTGAACTCGTCCAGGCCGCGGATCTCACCCTCGGCTTCATGGGTCAGGATCAGGCTGGCCAGCTTCGGGATGCCGATCGCAAAGTCATTGCTGCGCGTCTTCTCATTCGGCCAGGCGAAAAGCAGCAAGGGCGCGCCGCGCTCGGTCTGCCAGACGCCTTCCATCGCCGCCACCTTGGCCGGCTGGTGCTTTAGCGTGTTGAGCCCGTGCATATCGCCCACCAGGATCTGCAGCGGGATCAGCACCGCTCCCAGCGTCAGGCCCACCCGCAGCACGCGGGCGGTGCTGGGCTGGCTCTTGCGCTTGAGCAGCTGCCAGGCGCTCAGGCCGGCCAGCAGAAATGCCACCGTCAGGCCCGATGCCAGCAGCTTGTGGGCCAGTCGGTACGGGAAGCTGGGGTTGAAGATCACCTCGGCCCAACTCAGCACATGGAACTCGCCGTTGACGATCTCGAAGCCCTGGGGCGTCTGCATCCAGGAGTTCAGGCTCAGGATCCAGAAGGCGCTCAGGCTGGTACCGAAGGCCACCAGAAAGGTCGCGGCCAGATGCACCCGCTCGCTGACCCGGCCATGGCCGAACAGCATCACGCCGAGGAAACTCGCCTCCAGGAAGAAGGCCGTCAGCACCTCGTAGCCCAGCAGCGGCCCGGCGATATTGCCGGCCCGCTCCATGAAACCGGGCCAATTGGTGCCGAACTGGAAGCTCATGGTGATGCCGCTGACCACGCCCAGCGCAAAGCTCAGCGCAAACACCTTGGTCCAGAAACGGTAGGCATGGAGCCAGGCCTCCTGGTGGGTGCTCAGCCAGCGCCAGCGGAAAAACAGCAGCACCCAGGCCAGGGCGATGTTGATGGTGGGAAAGAGAATGTGGAAGGTGATGTTGGCGGCGAACTGCATGCGGGCCAGCACCAGGGGATCAAGAGCATGAAGGGCATCCATGGCATCAAGCCTCCGAAGCCGGCTTAGCCGCAACGCCGCTGACGGCGCGGCCGATGCGGCCCGGCAGCTCCAGCATCTTTTGCACCTTGGAGCCCATCTTCATCAGCTGGCCCAGGGTCTGCGAATCCATCTTCTGCACATCGTCGAACCAGGTCGTCATCAGCTCGATCAGGTCGTGCATGCCGCGCATGCGCTCCTGCGCCACGCGGTCCTCTTCGCAGGTCGGCGCCTCCAGCAAGGCATTGCGCAGCATGGACAAGGTGGGTTCGATCTCGCGGCGGCGGCGCTCTTCGGCCAGGGTGCGAAAGATCTCCCACGCATCCGACGGCGCCTCGAAATACTCGCGCCGGTCGCCCGGCAGGTGGCGCAGACGCACCAAGCGCCAGGCCTGCAGTTCTTTCAAGCCCATAGAGACATTGGAGCGGCTGAACTCTAGGTTCTCGGCGATGTCGTCGGCATTGATGGCCTGGGGCGAGACAAAAATCAGGGCGTAAATCTGCCCGACGGTGCGATTGATGCCCCAGCGGCTGCCCATTTCCCCGAAATGGGCTACAAAACTACGAACCAGGGGACTCATGGCTTGCATGGCGGTTTGTCCTTGCGCCAGCGCAAAGCCGGCGACTTCTGAGGGTGGAGGAATTTGATCTGCTTCAAGATTTTGCTGAATTTTCAAGAATTCCTGAAAATTCAGCAAGTCCACAAACTCTTGACCGTGCGAGCAGCGAGGTTGCTGCGCCGCTTGCCGGCCAATAATGGCGCGCGCCTCCAAGATCGCGGCGCCGCGCTGTCCACCCATTCTTCGCTGCTCCCGCCATGCTGACCCGCCCCCGACTTCTTCTGATGAGCTGGCTGCAGGCCCTGAACGCCGGCGCCCTCGCCAGCCTGCCCCAGCAAGACGAGGTGGATCCGGCCCGGCTGGCCTTGCTGGGCTTTTTGCGCGAGCAACTGAAATGAGCGGAAAAGCCACGGCTGCGGCACTCCCCGAACTGCACAGCCCGCGCCTGCTGCTGCGCGCGCCCTCACCTGCCTTGCTGGAAGCCGTGATTGCCTTTCAGACCCGCAACCGCGAACACCTGGCGCCCTGGGACCCGCCGCAGCCCGCCGACTTTCTGGAGCCCGAGTTCGTGCGCGCTCGGCTGCAGCAAGGCGCCGATGAATTCGCCGCCGGCACGGCGTTGCGCTACTGGTTCGCACGCCGCGAAGCGCCGGCCCTGTTGATCGGCCAGGTCGGCGTCTCGCAACTGGCGCGCGGCCCCTTCCAGAACGCCAGCCTGGGCTACAGCCTCGACGCCCGCGCGCAAGGCCAGGGCCTGATGCATGAAGCCCTGCAAGCCGTCATCGCCGAGCTGTTCGGCCCGCGCGTGCACCTGCATCGCCTGCAAGCCGCCGTGCGGCCCGAGAACCGGCGCAGCCGTGCCGTGCTGCAGCGCCTGGGATTCAGCCCCATCGGTCTGAGCCGGCGCTACCTTTTCATCAACGGCGCCTGGCGCGACCACGAGCTTTTCGACTTGGTGAACCCCGGCTGGCCAGAGGACCAAGCGCCCTGATCCAGGGCGCACGAGCTGCGCCCCGGTGCACGCCACGCTCCGACCGGCATCGCGTTTTGATGCCAAAAACTTGCTGGCTGATTTTGATAAATTATTGTTTTACAGAAATTTATCAAGTCAGAATGTGGGCCATGCGCGCCCCTCCCGAATCCCCCAACGACATCCCCACCCGCACAATGGCCGCTCGCATCGGCCCGCTGGAGCGTGTGCGCCGCTTGGCGCTGTGGGTGCAGCTGCTGTGCCTGGCGGGCGCCGCCATCGTGGTGCTGGTGCCGGCCCAACTCTGGAGCCGGGCCGATTGGCTGGAGAAAGTGACACGTCACTACTGGGTCACCGACACCGACATTCCCCTGCAACTGGACGCCGCCTCGCGCGCCTGGGGCTGGGCGGCCAGTTGCCTGCCCAGCATCGTGCTGCTGTTCGCGCTCTGGCAGGTCTGGTGCCTGTTCGGCGCTTACCGGCTCGGCCAGGTCTTCACCCTGGAACCGGTTCGCCGCCTGCGCCGTTTGGCGCTGGCCTTGATGGCGCACGCGCTGGCCCAGCCACTGGGCCATACGCTGTCCATCTTGGCCCTAACCCTGGGCAACCCGGTCGGCCAGCGCCAGCTGGTGCTGGGCCTGGCCTTCGATCACTTCATCAGCTTCTTCATCGGCCTGGTGATCTGGGGCATTGCCCAGGTCATGCAGGAAGCGCAGGCGGTGGCAGCGGAGAACGCGGAGTTCATCTGATGCCCATCGTTCTGACCCTGGATGTGATGCTGGCGCGGCGCAAGATGCGCTCGCGCGAGTTGGCCGAGCGGGTGGGCATCACCGAGGCCAACCTCTCGCTGCTGAAGTCGGGCAAGGTGCGCGGCGTGCGCTTCGACACCCTGAGCCGCATCTGCGCCATCCTGGATTGCCAGCCCGGTGATTTGCTGCGTTATGAAGCCGGGCCCGAGTCTGAAGAACCCGAGGCATCCTCATGAACGCCCCCGCTGCGTTCTTCGCCGCCCGCCACAACAGGTTCGGGGGCTGGGCTGTGGTTCTGTTCGTGCACATCGTCCTGCTGGCCTTGTTCTTCCAAGCCCGGCAAGCAAGTCTCCAAGGTCTGCCCAAGGCCCCAGCACAAGGCCAATGGGTGAGCATGCGATTGCTCAGCCGTCCCTCGCTGCTGCCCATGACCAGCCGGCCCAAACCCGAGCGGGCGCGGCAGGTCAGCCCGCCGGGCTCGGCACGCCCACGGGCGGAGCCCGGCGTGGCCGCGTCACCTCTAAGCCCCGCGCCTGCATCAGCCGAGCCCGGCCCGAATGCCATCACCTGGGTGGCGCCGCCGGCCGCGCCTGCTTCGCCGCAAGCCAGCGCCCAGGCCTCACCTGCGCCCCTGCAGCTGGGCCTGCCCGGCCGCGCGGCTTCGGGTGCTCTGCCTGGCTTGGCCGAGATGGTGCGCCGCGATCCCCGGGCCAACACCCCGCGGCTCAGCGTGGAAGCGCGCATCGCCTCGGCCCTCGGAAATGCCGAGATGAGCGAAGAGTCCATCAAGCCCGGCCACACCCGTTTCCGCCAGGGCAGCAGCTGCATCGATGTACAGGACGCCCGCGTGAGCGAGCTGTTCGCCTTTGATGCGGTCGCGCGCGGCGCGCCCAAACTGGTGTCTGCCTGCAAGAAGTAGCCCTTGAACGCCAACATCCACGCCCTCTGACACCATGCACAACACCACACCTCGCCAGAATCTGCGCTACTCGCGGCCCTTGTCCTTGCTGCTGCTGGCGGCGGCGGCACTCGGCCACAGCGCGCAAGCTCAGCCCACGCCCGCCGCCGCAGCCGCCAGTGCAGCCCCGGACAGCCCGGTGCAACTGGAGACGGTATCCATGACGCTGCAACGCGACGGCTCGCTGATCCCCTATGCCAAGATGAACGAGATCCTGGGCCTGATGCAAAAGCATGGCGAAGGTCTGTTCTTTATGGAGTTCAAGCTCGCCTTCAAGGAGCCAAAGCCAGCGAGTTTCACGCCCAAGCTGGCGGTGCAGCACAACGACGGTGTGCTGCCCGTCAAGCTGGCCGAGGACGGCAGCTTCCAGCTGCCGCTGCTGCCGGCCGAACTGGGCAAGGATGCCGACCTGGCCCGAAACTGGAAGCGCGGTTCGGCCTCGCTGAGCGCAAGCCTCAGGCTGTCGATCCGGCCGGAACAGCTGACCATGGGCACGGTGCGCCGCATCGCCCGCCTGGCCCACAAGCTGCGCAGCGAGATGCTGCCCTGGTATTTGCGGCCCTTGTTCCCACAGTTCGAAGGCGTGCGGGTCTGCAGCGGCAAACCGGCGTGGGAGCTGGAGTGGCGCGAGAAGGGCCAGCTGCTGGCACTGCCGCTGACGGCCGACCCCAAGGATGTCGACCCCGATGCCATCAAGGGCCAAGCACCGCGCAGCTGCACCGTGCTCAGCGGCCAGGAAAGCTGGCCCGACGAGGCGCGCCTGATCGCGCCGCCGGACAGCCGGCTCAGCGTGCGCGTCTTGAGCAGCAAGTGAAGCCAATCGCGCCCGTCTCGCCCACCCCTACACTGAAGCCATGACGACATTGCGCCTTCTCCACAACCCGCGCTGCTCCAAGTCGCGCGAAGCCTTGGCCTTGCTGCAAAGCGGCGGCCATGCCGTCGAAGTGATCGACTACCAGCAGGCCCCGCTCGACCTGCCGGCCTTGCAGACCCTGCTTGGCCAGTTGGGTCTGGGTGCCCGAGAGCTGCTGCGCAGCGGCGAGCCCGAGTACCAGGCCCTGGGCCTGGAGCGGCCCGAGCTGGGTGAGACGGAGCTGCTGGCTGCTCTGGCGGCGCACCCGCGGCTGCTGCAAAGACCCATCGTCATCGACGGTCAGCGGGCTTTGATCGCCCGGCCGCCCGAGCTGCTGCGGGCCTGGCTGCGCTGAGCGCGCCCGGCTGCCAACCTCAACCTTTTTTGTAGCGCTGCAGGTCCGGCCCAGCCAGACGGCAGATGCGCCACTCGGGCAGCACATGGGCGCCCATGCGTTCGTAGAAACGGATCGCGTCCTCGTTCCAGTCCAGCACGGTCCACTCAAAGCGACCGTAGTCGCGCTCAACGGCGATCTGCGCCAGGCGACTCAGGATGCCCTGGCCCAGGCCGCTGCGGCGGTGGGCAGAGCGGACATAGAGGTCCTCCAGATAGAGGCCCGGCTTGCCCAGAAAGGTGCTGAAGTTCGTGAAGAACAGGGCATAGCCGACCACCTCACCGTCGATTTCACCGACCAGGGCCTCGACCACGGGCTTGGCGCCGAACAGGTGCAGCTGCAGCTTTTCGGCCGTCAGCTCCAGCAAATGGCTGAGGTTTTCAAACTCGGCCAGTTCCTTGACCAGGCCCACAATGGCCGGCACATCTCGGGGCTCGGCGGAACGCAAGGTGTATGAAATCATGCGCCGCATTCTGCCCGGGAACGATGACAGACTGCGCCCCTTGTCGCTGGACTGACAGACCCGCCGACCGGCCTGACCTACAGTCGACGCATGACGCCCAGCCCCACCCCCAGCGATTACCGCCTGCGCCGCCCCCACGACAGCGATTTCCTGACCCTGCGCGGCCTGCGCCACCACCTGCTGCGCTGGGGCCCCACGGCGTCGGCCAGCCCGCAGCAACCGCTGCTGGTGCTGCTGCACGGCTGGATGGACGTCGGTGCTTCGTTCCAGTTCCTGGTCGACGCGCTCAGCGCGCTCAATGACGAGCGCCCCATCCTGGCGATGGACTGGCGCGGCTTCGGCCTCAGTGACAACGCGCCCGGCAGCAACTACTGGTTCCCGGATTACCTGGCCGATCTCGACGCCTTGCTTGACCAGGTCAGCCCGGAGCTGCCGGTCGACCTGCTCGGCCACAGCATGGGCGGCAATGTCGTGATGAGCTACGCCGGCGTGCGGCCCGAGCGGGTGCGCCGGCTGATCAATCTGGAGGGCTTCGGTCTGCCCGAGGCCAAGCCCGAGCAAGCGCCCGGCCGCCTGGCCACCTGGCTCAAGGAGCTGAAGGAGCCGCCGCAGCTGCGCCCCTACGCCAGCCTCGAGGCCGTGGCCCAGCGCCTGATCAAGACCAACCCGCGCCTGAGCCCGGACAAGGCCGCCTGGCTGGCCCCGCACTGGTCGCGCCAACAGGCCGATGGCAGCTGGCAGCTGCTGGCCGACCCGGCGCACAAGCGCGCCAACCCCATCCTCTACCGCAAGGACGAGATCGTGGCCGGTTGGAAGCTGATCACGGCGCCGACCCTGTGGGTGGAGGGTGACGCGAGCGATTTGAGCCAGTTCTGGGGGGACCGCTATCCGCGGGCCGATTTCGAAGCGCGGCTGAGTGCGGTTCCGCGCCTGGACAAGCAGATGATCCGCGCAGCCGGCCACATGCTGCACCACGACCAGCCCGAGGCGCTGGCGCGCTGCCTGGAAAACTTCCTGCTCCAGTGACGGCCTGGGGCTGGGGCGCTCAGCCGGGCTGACCGTACAGCTCGTCGAGCTTGCGCATGGCCCGGGCATAGAAGGCCACGATGACGCAGAACACCGCCAAGGCGCCCTGGGCGGCCACCCAGAAGCTGAAAGGCCAGCCGAAGAAGTCGAAGCTGAGCTCGCGGGCGAAGTAGGTCAAACCGAAGGCCACGGCCAGCCACACGAGCAGCAGCCACGCCGTCAGCCGCCGCGTGCGCTGCCAGTACTGCAGCTGGCGTGCGCTGGTTTCGGCCGAGTTCGGCTGGGGCGCGGGGCGGTCAAAATCATGCAGATTCATAGCTGGGCAGTGTGCAGCATTTCCCCTGGTGTCCGGCCTGGGGCAAGCGCTTTGCCACCCGGGGCCCCCGGCATGTGAAAATAGCGGGTTCGGATGCAGGTGCGCCCGGCCCCGACCCCGCTCAGGGCCGCGCGGCGCCCGCCCACGCATTCCACCGCAAGAACTCCTTGGGAACCAAGAACATGGACATCGAACGCATCAACACCATCGGTACCACCCTGGCCGACCTGACAGCGCGGACTGCCGCGCTAAGGGGGTATCTTTGACTACGATCGCAAAGCACTGCGACTGAACGAAGTCAATGCCGCGCTGGAGAACCCCAGCGTCTGGAACGAGCCCAAGCGCGCCCAGGAACTGGGCAAAGAAAAGCGCACGCTGGAAAACGTGGTCAACACCGTCGACCACCTCGAGAGCAATCTGGCCGACAACGCCGAGCTCTACGACATGTCCAAGGCCGACGACGATTTCGCGGGCCTGGAAGCCATCGAGGCCGATGCGGCCAAGCTGACGGAAATCGTCGAGCAGATGGAATTCCGCCGCATGTTCAACAACCCGGCCGATCCGCTGAACTGCTTTGTCGACATCCAGGCCGGCGCCGGCGGCACCGAGGCCTGCGACTGGGCCAGCATGCTGCTGCGCCAGTACCTGAAGTACGCCGAGCGCAAGGGCTTCAAGGCGACGCTGGAAGACCAGACCGACGGCGACGTGGCCGGCATCAAGAGCGCCACCATCAAGGTGGAAGGCGAATATGCCTTTGGCCTGCTGCGCACCGAAACCGGTGTGCACCGCCTGGTGCGCAAGAGCCCCTTCGACAGCTCGGGCGGCCGCCACACCAGCTTTGCCTCGCTGTTCGTCTACCCGGAAGTCGATGACTCGATCGAGATCGACATCAACCCGGCCGATGTGCGCACCGACACCTTCCGCGCTTCCGGCGCCGGCGGCCAGCACATCAACAAGACCGACTCGGCCGTGCGCCTGACCCACATCCCCACCGGCATCGTCGTCCAGTGCCAGGACGGCCGCAGCCAGCACAGCAACCGCGACGTGGCCTGGAAACGCCTGCGCTCGCGCCTGTACGACCATGAAATGCGCAAGCGCATGGAAGAACAGCAGAAGCTGGAAGACACCAAGACCGATGTGGGCTGGGGCCACCAGATTCGCAGTTATGTGCTGGACCAGAGCCGCATCAAGGACCTGCGCACCAACTTTGAGACCTCGGCCACCCAGAAGGTGCTGGACGGCGACCTCGACCCCTTCATCACCGAGAGCCTGAAGCAAGGCGTCTGAGACCCAGACGCCCGCCCGGCTCTTTCCCTGACCGCTCCCTGCCCTGCCTCTGACCCCGCGCCACCCGCGCGGGGCTTCAAACCTCTTGCCACCCAAGGATGCCCGCCATGCGTGAAGGCTCTGCCACCCTGATCCGCCGCGAGGACTACTGCGCGCCCGCGTTCTGGATCCGTACCGTCGACCTGACTTTCGATCTGGAACCGGCCAAGACCCTGGTCACCTCCAAGATGCAGCTGGAGCGCAATGCCGCCGTCGCCCATGGCGCCCTGCGCCTGCACGGCGAAGAGCTCAATGTGCTGCGCGTGCTGATCAATGGCGAGAGCGTGTCCTTCCGCCAGGAAGGCCATGAGCTGATCATCGACAACGTGCCCGATGCCGATTTCGCGCTCGAGATCCGCAACACCTGCGCGCCCGACAGGAACACCGCGCTCAGCGGCCTCTACACCTCGGGTGGCAGCTTCTTCACGCAGTGCGAGGCCGAGGGCTTCCGCCGCATCACCTACTTCCTGGACCGCCCCGATGTGATGGCGGTCTACACCGTGCTGTTGCGCGCCGACAAGGCCAAGTTCCCGGTGCTGCTGTCCAACGGCAATCTGCTGGACTCGGGAGATCTCGACAACGGCCGCCATTTCGCCAAGTGGCACGACCCCTTCCCCAAGCCCAGCTATCTGTTCGCCCTGGTGGCCGGCGATCTGGTGGCGCGCGAACAGCGCGTGCGCACCCGTGCAGGCAAGGACCATCTGCTGCAAGTCTTCGTGCGCCGCGGCGACCTGGAGAAGACCGAACACGCGATGAACTCGCTGATCGCCTCCATCGTCTGGGACGAGGCCCGCTTCGGCCTGCCCCTGGATCTGGAACGCTTCATGGTCGTCGGCGTGTCCGACTTCAATATGGGCGCGATGGAGAACAAGGGCCTGAACATCTTCAACACCAGCGCCCTGCTGGCCTCGCCGGCCACCGCGACGGACGCTGACTTCGGCCGCATCGAGTCCATCGTCGCGCACGAGTACTTCCACAACTGGACCGGCAACCGCGTCACCTGCCGCGACTGGTTCCAGCTCTCGCTGAAAGAAGGCCTGACCGTTTTCCGCGACCAAGAATTCAGCATGGACATGGCCGGCGGCGCCAGCGCCCGCGCGGTCTGCCGCATCCAGGACGTGCGCGCCCTGCGCGCCAGCCAGTTCCCCGAAGACTCGGGCGCCATGGCCCACCCGGTGCGCCCCGACACCTTTGTCGAGATCAACAACTTCTACACCCCCACCGTCTACGAAAAGGGCTCGGAAGTGGTGCGCATGTACCAGACCCTGGTCGGCCGCGCCGGCTTCGAGAAGGGCATGAAGCTCTACTTCGAGCGCCATGACGGCCAGGCCGTGACCTGCGACGACTTCGCCGCCGCCATCGCCGACGCCAACCCCGGCTCGGCCCTGAGCACACGCCTGGACAACTTCAAGCGCTGGTACTCCCAAGCCGGCACGCCGCGCCTGCAAGCCCGCGGCGTGTACGACGAGGCCGCCCAGACCTACACCCTGACGCTCAAGCAGCACAACCCCGCCACCCCGGGCCAGGAGCACAAGCTGCCCCAGGTGATCCCGGTGGCTCTGGGCCTGCTGAGCCCCGAGGGTCAGGCCTTGCCTCTGCAATTGCAGGGCGAAGCGCAGGCCGCCGGCCTGGAGCGCGTGATCGTGCTGGACGAAGCGGAACAAAGCTTTGTCTTCACCAACGTGACCAGCCAGCCTGTGCCCTCGCTGCTGCGCGGCTTCTCGGCCCCGGTGGTGCTGGATGACGGCCTCAGCGATGCGGACCTGCTGGTGCTGCTGCAGCACGATGCCGACGCTTTCAACCGCTGGGAAGCCAGCCAGCGCCTTGCTTTGAACCGCATCCTGGCGGCCGTGCGCAATGGCAGCGCCCTGCAGCTGGACAGCGCCTTCATCGAAGCCATGCGCGCCGTGCTGCGCCACCCTGAGTTAGACGCCGCCTTCAAGGACCTGGCCCTGACCCTGCCGGGCGAAGGCTATATCGCCGAGCAGCTGGAGGTGGTGGACCCGCAAGCCATCCACGCCGCCGTGGAGGCCGCCCGCAGCCAGCTGGCCCAAGCCCTGCGCGAGGACTGGATCGAAGCCTTCGAGGCCAACCAGATCCAGGGCGGCTACACGCCTGATCCGGTGTCCTCCGGCAAGCGCGCCTTGGCCAATCTGGCCCTGAGCATGCTGGTGCTGGACGCCGCCCGCAGCGGCGACACGGTCTGGCCCGGCCGCGCTTACCAGCGCTTCAAGGACGCCGGCAATATGACCGAGCGCCTCGGCGCCCTCAGCGCCCTGGTCAACGCCCATGCCGAGCTGGCCGAGCCGGCCCTGGCCCGCTTCCACGAGCTGTTCAAGGACGACGCCCTGGTTATCGACAAGTGGTTCGCCCTGCAAGGCCGCACGCCGGAGCTGGACGGCAAGAGCTTCGCCCGCGTCAAGCAGCTGACCCAGCACCCGGACTTCACGCTCAAGAACCCGAACCGCGCGCGCAGCCTGATCTCCTCGCTGTGCATGTTCAACCCGGCCGCCTTCCACCGCGCTGATGCGGCGGGTTATGTGTTCTGGGCTGAGCAAGTGCTGGCTCTGGACGCCATCAACCCGCAGATCGCCAGCCGCCTGGCGCGTGCCATGGACCGCTGGACCACCTTGGCCCAGCCCTACCGCAGCGCCGCGCTGGAAGCGATCCGTCGCGTGGCCGCCAAGCCCGACCTGTCCAGCGATGTGCGCGAGGTCATCGACCGTGCACTGGCGTCTGACAAGTCGGCCGACGCCGCCGCCTGAACGGGCAGATGACAAGGGGCCGCGAGGCCCCTTTTCTTCGTCTGCCGCGCTCCGAACCGATTTTTTACTTCCCCGAGAAAGACCGTCACCATGACACGTCGCATCAGCCTGACTCAATACCTGATCGAACAACAGCGCCAGCATGGCCACATCCCGCAGGAGCTGCGCCTCCTGATCGAGGTGGTGGCGCGCGCCTGCAAACGCATCGCCATCAGCGTCACCAAGGGTGCGCTCGGCGAGGTGCTGGGCACGGCCGGCAGCGAGAACGTGCAGGGCGAGATCCAGAAGAAGCTCGACATCATCGCCAACGAGGTGCTGATCGAGGCCAATGAATGGGGCGGCCATCTGGCGGCCATGGCCTCCGAGGAAATGGAAGGCATCTACCTGGTGCCCAACCGCTTCCCCAAGGGCGAATACCTGCTGATGTTTGACCCGCTGGACGGCTCATCCAACATCGACGTCAACGTCTCCATCGGCACCATCTTCTCGGTGCTCAAGAAGGCCGAGGGCAGCAAGGGCGTGTCGGAAGACGACTTCCTGCAGCCGGGCCATCAGCAAGTGGCCGCCGGCTACTGCGTTTACGGCCCGCAGACCACCCTGGTGCTGACCTTCGGTGCCGGCGTGGCCATGTTCACCCTGGACCGTGAGCAAGGCAGCTTTGTGCTGACGCAAGAAGGCGTGAAGATCCCCGAGGACACCAAGGAGTTCGCCATCAATATGTCGAACATGCGGCACTGGGATGCCCCAGTAAAGCGTTACATCGACGAATGCTTGGCCGGCGAAGAAGGCCCGCGCGGCAAGAACTTCAATATGCGCTGGATCGCCTCCATGGTGGCCGATGTGCACCGCATCCTGACCCGCGGCGGTGTCTTCATGTACCCCTGGGACCAGCGCGAACCCAACAAGGCCGGCAAGCTGCGCCTGATGTACGAAGCCAATCCCATGGCCTTCCTGGTGGAGCAGGCCGGCGGCGCGGCCACCAACGCCCGCCAGCGCATCATGGACCTGACCCCCACGCAGTTGCATGAGCGCGTGGCCGTGGTGCTGGGCTCCAAGAATGAAGTCGAGCGCGTGACCGCCTACCACCTTGATTCGGCCAAATAAACCCTGCTAGAATCTCGGGCTTGATGCCGGTGTAGCTCAGTCGGTAGAGCAGCTCATTCGTAATGAGAAGGTCGGGTGTTCGATTCATCTCTCCGGCACCATCCATAAAATCCGCAAAGCCCAGTTCGCAAGAGCTGGGCTTTGTTGTTTCTGGCCTCGCTTGATGCAAGCACTCCCGTGAACTCACCCGCCACCCCAACTGCCGCCCTGCTCGACCGGCCTGATGTCCAGCGCGGCCTGGCCTGGCTCATGTTGCTGCTGATCCTCGTGATCAGCTGGCTGGCCCTGAGCCCGGCGCCGCCCAAGCAGATGAACTTGGGCTGGGACAAGCTCAACCATCTCAGTGCCTTCGCCACCCTCGGTTTGCTCGGGCGCCTGGCCTGGCCGCGGCGCACGTTTGCCGTGCTTCTGGCCTTGCTGGCCTATGGCGCTGCGATCGAAGTGCTGCAAGGCCTGGTTCCCGGACGCAGTGGCGAATGGCCTGACTTGCTGGCCGACGCCCTAGGGCTCTTGCTCGGCAGTCTGGCAAGCTGGGCCTTGAGCCGACTGCTGCGTCCAGCCCCTCACGACACGAATTGAGTTAGTCTCGCTCCAGCGGTCAGAGCACCCAAGGCCGGCCGCAGGGAGCGGATATGAAGCATGGCAACAAGTCCAGGGCCTTGGCGCTGGCTGTGCTGCTGGGCGGCTGCGTGCTGGCATGGGTCGGCACCGTTGCTTTGCAGCGTCAGCAAGCGACCGAGGCACAGACCCACTTCTCCGAGCTGTCTCAGCAAGCACTGGGCCAGGTTAAGGACCGCCTGCGCAGCTACGAGTTCGGGCTGCGGGGCGCCCGTGGTGCGGCGCTGGCAGCCGGGCTGGACCGACTCAACCGCGAGGGCTTTCAGGAATACATGCGCTCCCGCGACTTGGAGCGCGAGTTTCCCGGTGCCCGCGGCTTCGGCCTGATACGGCGCCTGCTGCCGCATCAAGAAGCGGCCTTTCTGCGCCGCATCCAGCTCGACGGCCGGCCTGATTTCCACATCCAGGCGCTCAGCCCCAATCAAAGCGAACGTTGGGTGATTCAGTTCATCGAGCCGGAGGCGCGCAACGCAGCCGCCTTGGGCTTGGACATCGCCTCCGAGGCGACGCGACGCGAAGCCACTCTGGCCGCCGTGGCCAGTGGCCAGGCCACCTTGACCCGGCCCGTCACCTTGCTGCAAGCCAGTGGCCAGCCCGGCCAAGGCCTGCTCTTCATGTTGCCGATCTTTCGCAGCGGCAGCACCCCGGCCACCGTGGCGGAGCGCCAGGCCGAAGTCCAGGGTCTGGCCTATGCACCGCTGCTGCTGGAGGAGGTGCTGGCCGGCCTGGATTTCCACCGCAACAGCTTCGCCCTGCGCCTGCTGGATGCCGAGGCTTCACCCGAGCCCCTGCCCTTCTACGATTCCAAGCCAGGAGCCGTCGCTGCGGCCGGGCTCAGCTTGCGCATGCCGCTGCAGGAGTTCGGTCGCCAATGGCTGTTAGAGGTCAGGGCGCAGCCTGACTTCCTGCTTCAGCGCAACTTTGTCGAGCCGAAGCTGGTCGGCGCCGGCCTGGTCGGCATCGCCGCGCTCTTGGCCTTGCTCACGCATTTGCTGGCCAGCAACCGCCAGCGCAAGCAGCAAGCCGCTGCCAACGCGGCCCATCTGGCCACCATCGTGGCCGACTCCACCGATGCCATTGTCAGCAAGGACCTGGAGGGCCACGTCAAGAGCTGGAATCCAGCCGCCGAAAGCATCTTCGGCTACTCGGCTGGCGAGGCGATCGGCCGCTCCCTGGGCGAGCTGATCGTGCCGCCCGAGTTGCAGGACGAGGAGCGTGACATCCTGGCCCGCATTGCACGTGGCGAGCCGATCCCGCATTTCGTCACCGTGCGCCAGCGCGCCGATGGTTCGCGCATCGACGTCTCGGTCACCGTATCCCCGATCCATGATGCGGCGCAGCGCGTGGTCGGTGCGGCCAAGATCGTGCGCGACATCAGCGAGCAAAAGCGGGCCGAGGCGCGCATCCTTCAGCTCAACGCCAGCCTGGAGGATCAGGTCCAGACGCGCACCCAGGAGCTGGAGACTGCCCGCCGACGCCTGCGCAGCGTGATCGACGCCCTGCCCTCCATGATCGGCTACTGGGACAAGCAGCTGCTCAACCAGGTGGCCAACCATGCCTACGCCAGCTGGTTCGGCGTTGACCCCAAAGCCCTGCCGGGCCAGCACATTTCCGCCCTGCTCGGGCCAAAGCTGTTCGAAGCCAACCGCCAGCACATCGAAGCCGCCCTGCGCGGCGAAGCCCAGACCTTCGAACGCAGCTTCCGCATCCCCGGCAGCGAGCGCATGCGGCATGCCCTGACCCACTACCTGCCGGACTGGTTGAACGGTGAGGTGCAGGGCTTCTACGTGGTCGTGCACGACATCAGCGAAATCACCGCACAACGCCAGCAACTGCAGCGCGACGAGCGCTTTCTGCACAGCTTGTTGGACATCGTGCCCGGCATGATCCTCTACTGCACGCCCGACCTGCGCTGCGCTTTTGCCAACGCCGCCTTCAAGACCTGGCTGGGCCTGGGCCAGACCGAACTGCAGGGCCGGTCCATGCGCGAGCTGCTCGGCGAAGAACGCTATGCCTGGTACCAGCCCTTTGTGGAACGCGTGCTGCAGGGCGAGCCGCAGCAGCTCGAACGCCAGTTGCTCGATGCCGACGGCCACAGCCGCGAGGTCTGGGTGCATTTCATCCCCGACCTCGACGGCGGCCATGTGCGCGGCTTCTTCGTGCTGGTCACCGATGTCAGCGCGCTGAAGCAAGCCCAGCTGCGCCTGCAGGAGCTCAATCTCGAACTGCTCGAACGCAGCGAACAGGCGCAGTCCGCCAACCAGGCCAAGAGCGAGTTCCTGGCCAATATGAGCCATGAAATTCGCACGCCCATGAACGCCATCCTGGGCATGTGCTACCTGCTGCAACGCCAGCCCCTGGAGGCCGGCGTGCTGCAGATGGTGCGCAAGATCGAGCTGTCCGGCAACAACTTGCTGGCCATCATCAACGACATCCTGGACTTCTCCAAAATCGAGGCGCACCGCCTGGACATCGAGTCCATGCCCTTCCGGCTCGACGATGTGCTGGACCAGCTGGCCAGCTTGATGGCTACGGCCGTAGGCAACAAGCCGGTGGAGGTGCTGGTCGGCGCCGCGCCGGCCGGTGCCCTGTTCCTCAAGGGCGATGCCTTGCGACTCGGGCAGGTGCTGACCAATCTGGCCAGCAATGCCATCAAGTTCACACCTGCGGGCGAGGTCGTGGTCCATGTCCGGCGCCTGGCAGCGCCTGCGGAACGGGGCACCGACTGGATCCAGCTGGAGTTCAGTGTCCAGGACAGCGGCATCGGCATCAGCCCGGACAAACTGAACAGCATCTTCCACGCCTTCAGCCAGGCCGACAGCTCGACCACCCGGCGCTTCGGCGGCACCGGCCTGGGCCTGACCATCAGCCGCCAGCTCGCCGAGCTGATGGGCGGCAGCATCACCGTTCGCAGCGAGCTGGGCCGCGGCAGCACCTTCACGGTCAGCCTGCCCTTCCAGCTGAGCGAGGTGGGTGAGAGCTCCTTGCCCGCCATGGTGCACCAGCGCGTGCTGATCGCCGACGACCACGCCGTGGCCCGCCAAGTGATGTGCAACACCGCGCAAAGCCTGGGCTGGTACGCCGACAGCGCCGACTCAGCTCAACAGGCCCTGCAGCTCCTGCATGAGCGGGCGCCGCAGCTGCCCTATGACGTGATCTTGCTCGACTGGCGCATGCCGGTGGTCGACGGCCTGGCCGCCGCCATGCTGATCCGCGAGCAGCAAGAGCAGGAGCACGGCGGCAAGCCCCATGAGCCCGGCCAGCCGGAAGAGCCCGACGCACCGATCATCATCATGGTCACAGCCTTTGACCGCGACCGCCTGCGCGACCAAGCCGGCAGCGAGCTCATCGACGCGGTGCTGACCAAGCCGGTCACTGCCTCCGGGCTCTACAACGCGGTGCTGGACGCCAAGAACCGGCGCGGTGCCCTGCTCACCAGCAAGCCGGCCGCACCGCAGCTGCATCGACTGAAGGGCCTGCGCATCCTGCTGGCCGACGACAGCGAGATCAACCGCGACGTCGCCCAGGACATCCTGCTCGGCGAAGGCGCCGTCGTCACTCAGGCGCTAGACGGCCTGGATGCCATCACCCAGCTGCTGGGCCAGCCGGACAGCGTCGACGTGGTGCTGATGGATGTGCAGATGCCCGTCATGGACGGCTATGCCGCGACCGAGAAAATCCGCGCCACACCGCAGCTGCAGCACCTGAAGGTGATCGCCTTGACCGCCGGCGCCTTCAGCCAGCAGCGTCAGGCCGCACTCGACGCCGGCATGGACGCCTTCGTGGCCAAGCCTTTCAACGTCGACGAGCTGGTGGGCAAGATCAACCAGCTGATGGGCCGGGCCAGCGACGGCCAGGGTGACTCAGCCACGGCAGACCGGCCAACGCCTGCAGAGCCCCCGCGCGAAGCGCCCGGCTTCGATGCTGCCGTCGGCCAAAGCCGCTTCAAGGAGGCGAGCCGCTTCCAGGCGCTCTTGCGCCGTTTTCTCGCCGACACCCAGCTGCGCATCCTCGCGCTGGACGACGCGGACCGTGACGGCTGGCGCCAGCTGGCCCATGCCAGCGGCACCCCCTCGGGCTACCTCGGCATGGCCGAGTTGAGCGAGCGGGCCGGCGCTTTGGAGCGGGTCTGCAGCGACAAGGCCGGCGACACGCTCGACGCTGATTCCTCCGCTAATTCGGCCGATTATTCAGCCGAACTGCAGGCCTTCCGCCAGGCCTTTGAAACCGCCCGCGCGGCGGCGCTGAGCTACCTGGACGCGCAGCAGCCCGTGTCCTGAGGGGCTGTACAGGCCTGTCACCAAGGCTTCACATCGCCACGTGATGCTGGGTATGCGCCCGCTGGTTTGCCGCCGGCGGCGCGCAACCCTCCGCACTGCATCTCAACCGAGCGAACGGAAAGAAAGAAGCCCCATGAGCCAAGACCTGAAGCAAGACCTGCCCGTCGACGCCAGCACGGAACTGCTGGAGCAAGACTTCGAATCGGTGGCCGACTACCACCGCCTGGCGGCACGGCATTTCTCGGCCGCAGCCGATCACCACCTGGCCGCCGCAGCCGCTGACGACGAGGGCGACCATGAAGCCACCGGCCGTCATGCGCACCTCGCCTATCGCCACCAGCTGCACGGCGTGCAGTACGCCGAAGTGGCCGTACTGGACAACGACGAGCTCGATGACGAGCACGACGAACTGGAAGACGACCACGCCCAGTGAGGCCGGCTGAGCAGCCTGCCTGAACCCGAGGAAAAAGAAAGAACCTGCGAGTACGTCCACATTGGCGGAGGACGCACTCGCAGGCAAGGAGCAGCTTCAAGCAACGCGGGCTCGGTGTCATCCAGCACCCTGGCCCTCGCCTCGGCGCGACCGGCGCGCCTTCGGAGCACGGTCCCGAGTGAGCCTGCACACACGCCCGGCCACACCGCACCGGTCAGCGCGCGCACACCCACCCTGGCCGACATGCTGGCCACGATAGGCGCTCGGCTCACGTAACGCAATCGCACGACGGCAGCCACTGACCCTGGGCGCGGCGTGGCCGCTAAAGACCGGCAGCACCGATGGAATGGGCGCGCCAGTCCAGGCCCACTTTTCCCGCTGATTCCAGCGCTTGTTACCTTACTTAACATGGCGCGCCCAAAGTCCGCGGTGGACACCACCCGGAACGCCGCGAAAGCCCCAATCGCCAAGGCCTGCGGCGCGAGGAACAATTGTCACAACCGCCATCGCGCCGCCCGCCCGTGCCTTACACAAGCTCACCGAAGTCCAACAAAAGCAAGGCCTGCGCCGCGCGCCTGCAGGGCAAGATGCGGCTCATGCTCGCTCTTGTCGCTTCCTTCGCCATGCTGCAGCCGCTGAGCGCCGCGCCCACGGCGCCGGCTGCCAGTGCCTTGCCGGCCAACCAGGACCTGAACGTCCTGCACTGGTGGACCTCGGCCGGCGAGCGGGCCGCAGCGGACCTGGTGGCGGCCCGCATGGCCGAGCAGGGCTTGCGCTGGGTCGACGGCGCCGTGGCCGGCGGCGGCGGCGGTGGCGCCATCAAGGTGCTGAACGAGCGCACCCTGCGCGGCCAAGCGCCGCAGGTCGCCCAGCTCAACGGCCAGGCCCTGCGCGAGTGGGCGGAGCTGGGCCTGCTCTTGCGCCTGGACGGCGTGGCCCAACGCCGCGACTGGCGCAGCACCCTGTTTCCCCAGGTCATGAGCCAGCTCAATGTGCGCGAGCATGTGGTGGCCGCGCCCCTGGGCATCCACCGCATCAACAACCTCTACCTCAACCTGGCCCTGTTCCGCCAGCTCAAGATCGAGCCGCCCAGCGACTGGGCCGGCGTCATGCGTGCGGCCAGCGCCCTGCGTTCGGCCGGCATCACCCCCGTGGGCTTCAGCGATGAGCCCTGGCAGGTGGCCACGGTCTTCGAGGCCATGCTGCTCGGCGAAGCCGGCCCGGCGCTCTACCAGCGCATGGTGGTGCAGCGCGACCTGCAGGCCTTTGACGACCCGGCCCTGGAGCGCAGCTTCAAGCGCCTGCGCGAATGGCGCAATCTGGCCGCGCCGGTCAGTACAGGCAGCGGCAGCAATCAGGTCGGCAACGCCAACCCCGGCGAGCGCCGCTGGACCGAGCTGGTGGCCGACTTTGCCGCCGGCCGCACGGCCATGCTGATCAGCGGCGACTGGGTGCGTGGCGAGCTCGGCGCACTCGGCCAGGAAGGCGGGCGCGACTTCGAATGCAAGGCCGTGCCCGGCACGGCGCAAGCCCATCTCTTCAGCATCGACACCCTGGCCATGCTGGCCGGCGACGGCAGCAAGCAGCCGGCACAAGAGCGCATGGCCGAGTTGCTGGGCAACGCCACGCTGCAGATCAGCTACAACCGCATCAAGGGCTCGGTGCCGGTGCGGCGCGATGTGCCGGTGGACGAGTTGGACCTCTGCGCCCAACGCTCCTACCGATTGTTCGCCAACCCCGGCACGCCGCGCGTGCCCAGCCTGGTGCACCGCATGGCTTTTGATGAGGTCGGCAAGAACGCCTTCATCGAAACCGTGCACCGCTTCGCCCTCGACCCCAACCAGACCCCCGCCGCCGCGCAGCGCCGCCTTCAGGCGCTGTTGCGCGCACTCGGCCCGCGCCCCCCGAAAGCCCTGCCATGACCCGCACCATCCTGCTCGTCGACGACGACCAGAAGATCCGCACCCTGCTCAAGACCTACCTCGAGAAGAACCAGTACGAGGTGCGCCTGGCCCACGACGGCGCCAGCTTCATGGCCGAATTCGAGCGTTTCCGTGACGAGATCAGCCTGTGCATTCTCGACGTCATGCTGCCCGACACCGAGGGCTTCGCCCTGTGCCAGGCGGTGCGCCGCCGCTCCGACGTGCCCGTCATCATGCTGACCGCCAGCGCCGAGGAGACCGACCGCATCGTCGGCCTGGAGCTGGGCGCCGACGACTACATCGGCAAGCCCTTCAACCCGCGCGAGCTGCTGGCCCGCATCAAGGCCATCCACCGCCGCAGCGGCCAGGAGCGCAACCAGACGCCGCGCTACTTCCGCTTCAACGGTTTCACCCTCGATGTGCTGGAGCGCAGCCTGATCGACCCCGAGGGCGCTGCCTCGGCCCTCTCGGGCATGGACTTCCAGCTACTCAAGCTGCTGGTGGAGCACCCCGGCGAGGTGCTGGACCGCAGCCGCCTGGCCGAGGTGACACGCGGCCGCGACCTCGGACCGCTGGACCGCTCGCTCGATGTGCAGGTCAGCCGCCTGCGCCAGCGCCTGCAAGACGACGGCAAGCAGCCGGCCCTGATCAAGACCGTTCGGGGCTCCGGTTATGTTTTTGCCACCACGGTCAACGCCTCGCATGCGCTATGAAGCCGCGGGGCTGAACGACACCCAGAGCTGGCCGCGCCGCAGCGTCGGCTTCTGGTTCGACAGCCTGCAGGGCCGCTTCACCCTGGCCATGCTGGCCGGCCTGCTGATCGTGCAGCTGCTGGTCAATCTGCTCTGGTATCGCCAGGTGGAGCAGCGCACCCGGCGCCAGGCCGAGCTGGCCGCCCACCATGTGGCCAGCGGCGTGCTGGGCGCGTTGCGCGCCCTGCGCGAGCTGCCGGCGCCCTACCGACCGCTGGTGATCGAGCAGCTCCGCACCATGGGCGGCACGCGCTTCCTGGTCTTTCTGAACAAGGGCGAAGTGGCGACGCGAGCCCTGCCCGATCTGCCACTGGCACGCTCGGTGGAAGCCATCGTGCGCCAGGAGATCAGCGCTCAGCTGGCGCCCGGCACGCCCATTCGTGTCGCCCTGGCCTCGCCGCAAGGCCTGAAGGTGGCGCCCAGCGGCGCCCTGCTGGCCGACCTGCCCGACAGCTGGGTCGACCCCTCCCTGCTGGCCAGCGAGCGGCCGGCGCCTTTTTTGGTCATCCAGGTGGAGACAGAACCGGGGCAATGGGTCTACCTCAGCAGCGCCATGCCCGACCCCTATTTTCTGGAGCAGCTGGACTTCTTCACCTGGCAACGCCTGGCCCCACAGCTGCTGACCCTGTGCCTGGCCCTGATCCTGACCGTGATCGCTGCGCGCGCGCTGACCCGCCCGCTGCGCGGCCTGAGCCGGGCCGCGGCCTTGGTCGGCCACCGCACCACGCCGCAGCCGCTGCGCCTGAGCGGCACCTCGGAGGTGCGCCGCGCCATCCAGGCCTTCAACGACATGCAGGAACGCATCCGCCGCTACCTCAGCGACCGGGAGCGCCTGTTCGCCTCCATCTCGCACGATCTGCGCACGCCCATCACACGGCTGCGTCTGCGCAGTGAGCTGCTCGACGACCCCGCCGTGCAGGACGAGTTTCACGAGGACCTGGACGAGCTGGACATGATGGTCAAGACCGCGCTGCAGATCGTCAAGGACACCGACATCCACGAGAACCGCGCGCCCGTGCGCATCGACCTGGTGCTGCAGAAGATGGTGCGCGACGCGCGCATGACCGGCCAGCAAATCGAGCTGAAAGAACTGCCCCTGACCGTCTTCGGCAAGCCCCTGGCCCTCAAGCGCGCGCTCGGCAACTTGCTGGACAACGCCATGTTCTACGGCGCCGGCGCCCAGCAGCACCGCACCGAGCTGGAGATGGCCTCGGGCGAGCCCGGCAGCGCAGAAGAGGGTCAGGTCTTGCTGACCGTGCGCGACCATGGCCCCGGCGTGCCCGAAAGCGCCCTGGCCAAGCTCGGTCAACCCTACACCCGGCTGGACCATGGCTCCAAGCTGCGCGGGGAAGGCCTGGGCCTGGGCCTGTCCATCGTGCGCGACATCGTCGCTGACCACGGCGGCAGCCTGCGCTTTCGCAACCATCCGCAAGGCGGCTTCGAAGTCCGCCTGGCCTTGCCTGGACATGAAGCCGCTGCTCCGCCGCGGCCTAAGCCCTCTCTCCCTTCTACCCCTTCCTCTTCATGAGCACACCCTCGCCCGCTGCAGCGCCCCATTTCATCATCGTCGGCGGCGGCACCGCAGGCTGGATGACGGCCTGCCTGCTGGCGCGCCAGCTGGGCCCGGCCTGCCGCTACACCCTGGTCGAATCGAGCGAGATCGGCACCATCGGCGTGGGCGAAGGCTCAACACCCTATCTGCGCGACTACTTCCGCCAGCTCGGCCTGGAAGAGCGCGACTGGATGCCCGCCTGCCACGCCAGCTACAAAGCCGGCATCCGCTTCCCCGGCTGGTCCACGCAGCCGGGCTACGAAAGCTATGTCCACCCTTTCTTCAACGAAGCCGACCGTCCGCTCGGCCAGGCCTTCATCCAGCAGGCGAACCTGCGCCGCCGCGGCGAGGATGTGGACGCCAACCCGGCAGACTTCTTTCTTGCCGCTGAACTGGCGCGTCAGCGTCGCGCGCCCGTCTACAGCCAGCCCGAGCACAGCCCGGCGACCGACTACGCGTATCACTTCGACTCCGGCCTGCTCGGCGCCTTTCTGAAACGCCATGCGCAGGAGCAACTGGGCCTGCAGCACTGCGTGGACACCGTGGCCGCCGTGGAGCGCCACGCCGAAACCGGCGACATCACGGCACTGCGCTTGCAAGACAGCGGCCAGCGTCTAGAAGGCGACTTCTTCATCGACTGCAGCGGCTTCCGCGGCTTGTTGATCAACGAGATCTTGGGCGAGCCCTTCATCCCCTGGGGCGACCGGCTCTTCAACGACCGCGCCATCGCCATCCCCACGGCGCTGGAGCCCGATCAGGACATCCCGTCCGAGACCACCTCCACCGCCCTGGGCCACGGCTGGGCCTGGCAGATTCCCCTGAGCAGCCGCTACGGCAACGGCTACGTCTACAGCTCTGATTTCATCAGCGACGACGCGGCGGAAGCCGCCCTGCGCGCCCACCTGGGCCCGGCGGCCGAGGGCGCCAACGCCCGGCGACTCAAGATGCGCGTGGGCCGAGTGGCCCGACACTGGCGCCACAACTGCGTAGCCATCGGCTTGTCCCAAGGCTTCATCGAGCCGCTGGAGGCCACGGCGTTGATGCTGATTCAGTTCTCGGTGCAGCACCTGATCGAGGCGCTGCAATCGGGGGGCGGCAGCGGCACGATGGAAGACTTGCGCCAGCGCTACAACGCCGAGATCAACCAGATGTTCGACGGCGTGCTGGAGTATGTGCAGACGCATTACCTGCTCAACACCCGCGAAGACAGCGACTACTGGCGCGCCAACCGGGCGCTCAAGCCCTGCTCCGATCGACTGGCTGAGCTGCTAAGGGCCTGGGACCAGGGTGCCGACTTCGATGCCGCATTGAGCCGGCACGAGGCCGCGCTGATGTATCAACGCCCCTCCTGGTATTGCCTGCTTGCGGGCATGGGGAGGTTCCCGGCGAGCGCGGCCGGCAGCCTGGCCCTGCCGGCACAGACCTTCGCACTCAGCGGCCTGCAGGCCCGAGCTTCTTTGATGGACCAGACCCGAAGGTTCTTCATGCCGCATCGGCAGGCCTTGGCGCGCTTGGGCCAGGGCCTGGCGCGAACCTGATCCTGAAGCCCTGAGCCAGCATGGCCCTGCAACCCATGATGCACGCCGTCGCCGGCAAGCCGACCTAACACCAGGAATTGCTGGCAACATACGCTCCGATTTCTTTTGCACCGGGCCGCAGGCGAACCTCGCCCTGGCAATTTGTAACAGGCCCGCCTTTTTTGCGCGATATTTAATGCTGTATGACTAAACAGTTAGTCGAGTTCACTTCCTAAGAAATTCAAGGGCTTGCGACGCTTCTCCAGACCAATTTTATGCAGCAGGCCTCTGGTTTATTCGTCATGGTCTGTCGCCCGAGAACACGTTAGGCATCATGAACATCGCTCCTGCCACTCGAGAGCACGCGTCCGGCATCGCCAAAGTCCACATCCGCTCTTGGCAAGCGGCCTACGCTGGCATCCTCGACCAAGCGTTCCTGGACCAACTTTCCGTCGAGGATCGGGCGCTTCGGTGGGAGGACATACTCCAGAAGCAAGAGTCCAAGACGCTCGTTGCGCTCCGAAACGACAGCGTCGTCGGCTTCATCAGCTACGGCCACTGGCGCCACGAGCAAGCGTCTCCAGAGCAAGGCGAAATCTGGGCGCTCTACGCCGAGCCGCAATCGTGGAGTCAGGGCGTCGGTCGCGCGCTCATGGCTCAAGCCCTCCTGGAGCTACGTGCCCGTGGCTATGTCGAAGTCTCACTATGGGTCATTGGCCGGAACGAGCGCGGAGTCAGTTTCTACAAGAGCTGTGGGTTCTCGCACGTCGAAGGCAGCGAAAAGCAGTTTGAACTCGGCGGTCGCCAAGTTGAGGAAGTCTGCCTCCGGTTTCGAAATGACGCCTAACCCTTCGCTCGCGTGGACCTCCGCCAGCTGGCCGCGTTATGCTGGCTCTGTATTTTCAGCACCTCGCGGCCAGCTGGCTGCGACCCCTCAGCTTCAACATTGGGCGTCTTTGCTGACATAGCCCGACAACGGGCCTAAGGAACGCGATGGAACTGTTTGCGCAAATTGCTACATGGGTTGGTCTTGGAGTCCTATTGGCGACTGGCGCCTACGGTGCTGCGACATACAACACATCGCGCATATTCAATGAAGGGATCAAGGGCCTTGCTCGTAGTGGTGGAGACATCAGCGCAGATGCAGTCATAGATATATATGCTGGCGCTCGAGAGAAAGCACGATCCGAGTTCACCTCTCGTGATCTCGTGAAGATCGAGAAGATGTACCTCTGGGTCGTTGCATCTATCGCAGCCGAAAGCGACCCGAAGCTACAGGTCCCTGTCGAAAGGCTAAAGGAACTCCAGGTGACAGCAAGCGAACTTCGGACCGAACTCAGAGTTCTTGCATCACCAGTCTCGACAACAAAGATTCGGCGGTAGCCAAATGTTTGCCTCCGAGACCACCCAACCCTTCCGCCGAGCGGACGTGCCCCGGCAAGCCGGGTCACGTCTCTCATGTCAAACGTTGTGCGTCGCTAGATTGGTGACCGAGATGATCGACCGTTTCATTCCGCAGATTGAGAATGCTCAAGCGCAAGGAGCCGTTGTCTTGCTCAAGTGGGACGGGGAAAGGTCGAGGCTTCGTTGCACGGTTGTCATCACGCGCCAAGACACGGACTACCTTTGGCGCAAAGACTGTGACGATGTTGCGGCGGGATTGGCGGAAGCGCTGCACGACTACGAGGCCAAGCATGCTCATTGAATCTGGCAGCCTTTCACGCGCAACGCACAAGCTGTCATTGCAGCGGACCGCCTTCGGCGTCCGCTCACTTTCACGCTCGGCCTCACAATCGAAGCCAATTCCAAACCTCAATCTGAGCTCACAGACCATGAAACGACCCCTGATCTTCCTGGTGCTCGCTGCCGCAGCTGCAGTCGCCCATGCTCAGCCCAGCGTTGATGCCTTTGGAAAATGCTTGGCTGACAACACCTCAGGCAAGGATCGAAAGGACCTGGCTCGTTGGCTGTTCGTCGCCATGGGCGCACACCCCGAAATGAAGGCGATCTCAAGCATCAACCCTTCAGCCCCTGAAGACTCCTCTCGTGTCTCTGGCGCCCTGTTCAACAGGTTGATCATTGAAGCTTGCCCCAAAGAAGCGAAGGCAGCGGTAGACGCTGTCGGGCCTATCGCCTTTCAGTCTGCGTTCTCCGTGCTGGGTCAGTTGGCAATGCAGGAACTCATGACAGACAAGAATATCAATGCGGGCATGGGATTGCTGCAGAAGTACGTTGATAACGCCAAGGTGCAGTCCGTCTTCACCGGCAAGTGAGGCCGAAGACCTCGGTCGAAGCGAGGCCCAAGGGCAAGGCCGCCCGGAGGTGAGTGGGGCGCCGAAGTCAGCTTTTTCTTTTTTTTTGGGGGGGGGGGAAGGCATTGAGCGCGAGCCCGGGGAATATTTACGGCGAAGTTAGATGGCAAGCAACAATACTCGGAACGCGGCTCCTTGCAGCCCGGGTGCTGATCTCATCGAACGCGGGTGGCGGTTCCCTTGGTCGAAGGACGGTGAGGCCACCAGCGCTAGGGGTCTGTATGAAGGCTGAGATGCGGCCTGACAGGTCGGTCCACTCGGTCACCTTGCGGCAAGGCGCCGGTCATCTTTACCTCAGGCATCGAACCATACCCTTCACTGCGCATGAACCAGACCGCTCGAGATCAGATCCTCAGTGCCACGTCCGCGCTCTTTCGCGAGGGCCAACTCGAGGCTGTAGGCAAGTACTTCGCCCCTGACTACGTGGTTCACCTCACGGATCAAGACGTTCGAGGCGGGCCGGCGTTGGTCCGATCCGTTGTCGAGCTGTATCGGAGTGCGTTTTCTGACCTGAGTGTGGAAGTGCTCTTCTTCTTTGAGTCCTCAGACACTGTGGGCTGGCAGAGAACGATGCGCGCAACCCACACAGGGGCCTTCAAGGGGTTCCCTGGGACAGGCCAAGCGATCGTCTGGCGCGAGATGGTCGTCAGTCACTTCTCCGGCTCACTCATTGCAGAGGAGTGGGTTGTCACGGAGCTTGCGGAGCGGCTGCTACTTGCCCGAAAGTCTCGCTCGGGAAAGCTGCTACCCAAACCAAAGCAAGCACGCAGCAATGCCTAACTCATCGCTCAATCAGACACTCAAGCAGACCCACAAGGGCAAACCATCTTCGGGCCTCATTCCATTCTGGCCCTGCGGTGCCCTGCCGTCGCCGGCCAATGAGAAAAAACGTTAGAGCTCATGCGCGCATTTGCATATCCCAAGGGTGAACCGATCAACGAGCAGGGCTTGCTCGAACTGACTGAGTTTTCCATTTCTGCCGATCCGAAAGCCATCCGTGCGTTGGCTGAATTCATGTGGGCCGCCGCTAACAAGATGGAGTGCATGGGCGAGCGCTTCCATCATTCCCATGCGCAGGATGAAGTCGAAGCCTGGGATGAGCGCTGGCCCGATTTGGTGATCTGCGGCGAGGTGAAGGATGAGATCTGAGCTTTTTTTTCGATCGCACCCTTCACGAATAGGGCAAAGTCAACACGGTTTCAAACACATGCATTCGCACGATCCAAAACTCATGACTGCCACACGCCTGTCGTGCTTTTCTGCTGTAGGCGATGGAATGCATGTCGAGCTTGCGGCCGAAGCGGACGGCGAAGTTCTGGTCTCGTTTCGGGAGGACGAAGCACTCGGGCTTCAAGTGGTGCTTCACGGGCGGCCCCAGGATGTCGTTCTCTCGCTTGCGGATCTAAAGCGAGCCATTTCCATGGCGGAGTCAGAGGTCCATCGTGAGTCCTTCTATGACCAGGGAAGCTCTGAGTGTTGAGGGTGCTTGTAGATTTCGGGTTATTGGACAAGTTCGCTAGGAAAAAATCATGCGCGACTACGACGATCCAGAGAATGATGCGCAATGGTGTGCTGAACGCCGCGAGGAAGTGGCAGCGTACCTACAGAGGGAGGGCGTCGTCCACGGCCACATAGGAGCCGCTCCGGCCTGGCATGTTGCGCCGTATGTTTCAGTTTGGGCCGTCGAAAGTCTTGCCACCGCGGACGCAGTCGGCTGGTGGGCAATTTCTGGAGATTTGCCGAACGACTATGTCTCTGCAAGCCATGCGAAAACTCCTCGTGAAGCCGTTGGCGCTATCGCATTGCTTTGGAAGGAGGCGGCTCAGTACATGTCTCGTGGGGAGCCACACCCAACGTTCCGGATTGGCTCAGGTCTACAAGACGCTGAGTTGGCCCCGATGCTCGAATCCAGGGCGGAAACATTGCTTGACTGGGTCAAGGACCCCGAAGTCTGGGAAGAAGGTGCTGCATGACCCAGCTCTCAAGGGGGGCCGCAGCGGCAAGCTTCAAGGTTGTGCACCCAAGCCATCACCCTGACCAGCAAGCATGTCTCGAAGAACGGTCGTTTTTCTAGTCACCTGGCTTGCTGCCGCCGCAGGCGCAGGGGCAGCGCTCTTCCTTCTCCAGCCAACCGGCCCGATGACCTGGGTGCTGTGGCTCGTAGCCGGACCGCCAACATACATCCTCGTCCGTGGCGCAGTCGAACTGATGGTGCAAACGTTCTTCGCAGCACCTGGAATCAAACAAGCGACCAGATACTTCGAGAAGCGCGCGGAAGGAAAGCAAGTTTCCGGGCCGAGAATGCTCTGGTACAGCTTCGCCTTCGCCCTGCTGTTCGTCGTCGCGGTGGCCATCGTCGCCCCGATCTACGGCTACGTCAGCGACCTGCTTGAGCAAGATCGCTGCCTTGATGCTGGAGGCCGTTGGCGCGCGGAGCAACAAGCGTGCGAAAGCGCCGACACCCGCTGATTCGGGTCCGGGAGCGTTGGCGGCACACTGAAGCCAGGCTGTACGCACTTCTCTAGCACTGAGGCATGGCGTGGGGCCAGTTCTCCGAACCCTCTGAGCGCGTCAAGGAATTGGCCCAAGACCCGAGCTCTAGAATTCCAGCCATTCGGGCATATCGTGAGCAGACCCGGCTGGGATTGAAGGTGGCCGTGGACGTCATCGAGGGCCCGCCAAACACAATCGGCCCTGCCCCGTTGCCCAGTCCACGCCTTGCACGAATCCACCCCTATGCTCGCCACCCTCCTGCCGATCGCGCTCTTGCATTGGGCTGTGCTGCTGGTTCCCGGCTTCAACTTCATCCTGATTGGGCAGCTGGCAGCCGGTGACACCCGGTCCAAGGCGCTCGCCGCCGTGGCCGGCATGACCAGCGCCACCCTGGCATGGGCGCTTCTTGCGGTCATGGGGGTCGGCGTCATCTTTGCGGCACACCCGGCACTGCGCCAGGTGGCGCAGCTGGCAGGCGGCCTCTATCTGCTGCAACTGGCTTACAAGCTCTGGGGTTCGCGCCACCAGCCGCGCAGTGAGGGCGAGCGGCTTCTCTCACACGCCGGCGCATGCCGCGCCGGCTTCATGACCAGCATCCTCAACCCCAAGATCGCCCTCTTCTACGGCAGCGTCTTCGCCACGGCCATGCCGGCGCAGCCTTCGCTGATGCTGTCCGCCGCCGCCGTCTTGCTGGTGTTCGCCAACTCGGTGGCCTGGCATACCTCGCTGGCGCTCGCGCTGTCCCAGCCCATGATTCAGCGCGCCTACCTGCGCAATTTCCGGCGCCTCAATCAACTCTCGTCCCTGGTGGTCGGTGCCTTCGGCCTGCGCCTGCTGGTCAGCACCGCGCTGGAGTTCCGCTCGCGGGCCGGCTAGGGCCTGTTGACACGACGCCTGCGGCAAGGCACTTGCGCTGCACGCAGGACTTGCCGCCTGCTTCGCTCAAACCCGCTTCAAGCTCCCCTGCCCCGCGCCCCAGTGGCGCAGCTTGTGACCCACGGTGGCGTAGAACAGGATGATCAGGTAGCAGGGCAGCATGACCCAGTAGGCACTTTGCGGACCACCGGAATCGGCCAAGCGGCCGTAGACCATGGGCAGCAGGGCGCCGCCGGCGATGCCCATGATGAGCAGGGCCGAGCCGCTGGCCGTGTGGCGGCCGAGGTCTTGCAAGGCCAGAGGCCAGACGGCAGGCCAGACCAGGGCATTGGCCAGGCCCAGGGCGGCCAGGCAGAGCACGGTATTGGGCACAGCCGGCACACCGGCCCAGCCGAGCAGAAGCTGCGAGATGCCGCTGTCCTGACTGGAGCTCAGGGCCACGGCCGCAGACAACACGACGCCCAACACGGCCGAGGCCTGCAGCGCGGTCTTCTGCGAAACGAATCGAGGAATCAGGAGCACCCCGGCCAGGTAGCCGATCACCATGGCTGCCATGGTGTAGCTGGTGAGCACGGCGTAGTTCGCCACACCGAGCTGCTGACCGTAAAGACCGATGGTGTCGCCGGCGATCACCTCCACGCCCACATACACGAACAGGCTCAGCGCGCCCAGCACCACCTGGGGAAAGCGGAAGACCTCGCCGATGCGCAGCGGGGCGCTGTCGCCCGCATCATCGAGATCGGGTTCGGCCAGGGACGAAAAATGGATGACGGCCGTGAAGACCAGCAGCACGCCGGCCATGACCAGATAGGGCGTGATCAGGCGCGAGGCCAGCTCGGCGCGGGCCAGCGCGCGCGCAGCGGGCTCCAGCGCGGCCAGGTCGACGGCGGCCTTCTGGTCGAAGCCGGAAAGAATCAAGGCCGAAAAAACCAAAGGCACGACGATGCCCGCGCCCTTGTTGAACAGCCCCATGATGCTGATGCGCATGGCCGCGCTTTCACGCGCGCCGATGCAGACGATGTAGGGGTTGATGGCCGTCTGCATCAGCGTCATGCCCGAGGCCAGGGTGAACAGGGCCAGCAGGAAGAGGCCGTAATGCCCGACCTTGGCCGCCGGAATGAAGAGCAAGGCCCCCAAGGCCATGACGGCCAGGCTCAGCGTCATGCCGCGCTTGTAGCCGCTGCGCGCCAAGATGGCGGCCGAGGGCAGCGCCATCACGGTGTAGGCGATGTAGAAGGCAAAGGTGACCCAGAGCGCCTGGAAGTTGTTGAGCTCGCACACCACCTTAAGGAAGGGGATCAAGGAGCCATTCAACCAAGTGACGAAGCCGAGGATGAAGAACATCAGGCCGATGAAGAGCATGGCCAGGACCACGCTGCTGGCTGTGGCGCCGGCGCGGGAGGCGGATGAGGTCTGCTGCTGGTTCATGAAGGTATCCAAGTGATCACAAGAGGGTGCGGGCGCTTTCGCCCCGCACCAAGCCGCCAGTCAAAAGCCACCAACAGGGTAACGGGCCGCCCTCCCCTGAGGGCGGGAGGCCCGCCGCAGCGGCTCCAGCGTGCATGCCCGCTCGGGCTGGCACGTTCAGGCGCATTCAACGCCCATCAGAACTTGGCGCGCAGGCCGATGCCGAAGCGGCGGCCGTTCTCGTAGATGCCCAGCGGCAGGCCATCGGTGGTGTTGCTGCGCACCAGCTCGTTGCCCAGGTTGACGGCCGAAGCGAACAGCGAGACCTTGGGCGTGATGTCCCATCCGGCAGAAGCATCCCATTGACCGTAAGCGCTGTTAACGACTTGGCCGCCCATGGTCATGCCGCCGTAGGACTTAGAGCGGTAGTTGTAGGACACACGGGCGCTGATGCCGTCACGCTCGTAGTACACGCTGGCGTTGTACTGATCTCGCGAATTGCCCACCACCTGCAGGCGCGGCTGGCCGGCCACGGCGCCCGCTTTCGCATCGGTGAAGGTGTAGTTGGCCGTGGCACCGAAGCCGCTGCGGCCGAAGGCCTGTTGCCACTGCAACTCGAAGCCCTTGATGTTGGCGCCGTTGTCGGCATTCAAGGGGCGCGACACATTGAGCAGCTCGCCGTTGATGGTTTCCTGCTTGGTGTCGGTGTAGTTGAAGGTGTCCAGCTTCTTGATGAAGACGGTGCCGGACAGCAGCGAGCCTTCCTCGAAGTACCACTCGGCACCCAGCTCCGCCTGATTGGAATGGATGGGCTTGAGCAGCGGGTTGCCGGCCTTGGCCTTGGTCAGCACGGTGCCGTCGCGGGTCAGGCCCGGGTTGAGCACGTCGAAGGTTTGGCGGGCCATGGCCTTGGAGATGGCGCCACGCAGGATCAGGTCCTTCTGCAGCGAGTAGGCAACGTTCAGGCTGGGCAATGTGTCGGTGTAGTTGTTGTCCTGGCTGATGGGCTTGAAGGTCTTGTCGGCCGCCTGGGCAAAGCCATTCGAGGTCTGCTGTGTCTTGACGAAGCGAAGGCCAAAATCACCGCGCCACTTGCCGCTGGAGAAGTCTGCCTTGACATAGGCGGCCGAGATCTTTTCCTTGATCTTGTAGTGCTCGTTCAGCACGTCGGCATAGGTCATGTTCTTGTCGAACATAGGGGTGGCCTTGCTGGCCACAAGTGCATCATCAAACCACAGGTATTGGGTCAGGGCACCCGGTGACGCAGCGGCTTGGCTCAGCAGCGGCGAGGGGCCGGTAGAAAGATCGCCCAGGGTCAGGTTTTGCCAGCTGGCGGCAGCGCCGTTGGCCGTGCCCTGGCTGCGGAAGTTCTGCTGCGTGCTGTCGCGGTGCTTGCCGCCAAACTTGACGGTGGTGATGAAACCGTTGTCCACGTCCAGGGTCACGTCGCCCTGCAGGTAGTTTTCCTTGCTCTCCATGCGGCGCACGCGGTCGCTGGTGCCGCCTCCAGGCTTGAGAACCAGGCCCTTGTAGCTCAGCGGGTCCATGTCGTACTTGACGCCGTACTTGTCCAGGCCCATATCGATGGTGGCCGTGGCATTGCCTTCCATCCAGAAATGGCGGTCATGGCGGCTGCCGCCTTCGGACGAAGTCGTGCCTGCCTGGCCGTGGAAGGTCCAGCGATCGCTGCGGAAGGTGCCGTCCAGATCGAGCACCTTGGCCTTCACATAGGACTCGCGGTAGATAGGCTCGAAGGACACATTGGTCGGGCCGATCGAGCCGCCCACCAGGGCCTTGCTGCCGTCCGAGGTGGTGATGAAGCTCGGGTTCTGAACCTTGATGACGCCATCCACCGCCTGACCGCTGGCCTGCCAGAGGTAGTTTTGGTTGCTGTTGTCCATCTTCATGTCCGAATTCATGTAATTCAGGACGATGTCGGTCTGCTGGTTGGGCTGGAACTGCAGGGCCAGGTTGCCCGTGGTGCGATCGCGGTCCTGGCGGAAGATGGCCGAGCCGCCGCCCCAGGCGGCATAGGCATTGGTCTTGGCAGCACCCGTGGGCACGTTGTTCTTGTCGACCGGCAGCACATCGTATTTGCCGTCGTCGAACATCTCCAGGCCGTCGCGACGCATGGTGCGCGTTTGCTTGCTCAGGGCCAGCATGACACCGATGGTCTTGTCCGCGCTCTTCCAGTTCAAGAGGCCCGAGAGCTGCGGGTCGGTCTTGCCAGGCAGTTGGCTGTAGATGGCCTCGGCCGAGGCCTGCAGGGTAAGCGGGTCCTTGAAGGCCAGGGGCTTGCGGGTCTTGACGATGACCAGACCGCCGATGCTGCCCTCATCCAGATCGGCTGAAGGGCTCTTGTAGACATCAAGACTACCGACGATTTCAGACGGCAACACGTCGTAGTTGAAGCTGCGGGTCTGCGCTTCGTTCAGCCACCATTCCGAGCTCGCCACGGCCTGGCCGTTGAGCTGGGTCATGTTGAGGTTCTTGTCGGTGCCGCGCACGAAGATGGCCTTGCCCTCGCCCCAGCTGCGGTCCACCGAGATGCCGGGCACGCGCTGCAGAGAGTCGGCCACGTTCTTGTCGGGGAACTTGCCCACATCCTCGGCCGAGATCGAATCGACGATGCTGGAGTTCTCACGCTTCTCAAGGAGGTTCTTGTTCAGCGTGGCGCGAATGCCGCGGATCTCCACCTTGTCGAGTTCATTGGTCTTGGCCGGCTCGTCGGCCGCATGGGCGGCTTGCAAGGCAAGCGTGCCAATCACGGCGCTGATCAGTTGGGGCAGCAGTTTCTTCTGGAACGACAGGGGCTGGTTCATGGAACAGGTCTCCGAGAGTTTTTTGCGTCTTGCTTGATGAGGGGTCCGCTGCCACAGCTCAGGCAGCAAGCCGGGCAGGCCCAGGCTTCGACCTCGGCAATTTAACGGCCGGCAGCGGCGCCAGATCAGCACGTTGCGTTTTGCAGGACTTCATTGCATCGGTCTTACAAAGCAGGGGTTGGTGCAAGACAAAAGCGCGGGGATACCCGGGGTTTGAAGGGCGGGAAGCGGCACAAAGCGGAACCTCGATGGCAGGGTGTTCGCGCTGCGGTGGCTCGGCCCGCCGCCGTGCTCATGGTGCCCGGGTCGGCTCTGCAAGCCGACTGCCCTCGCTGCTCACTGCGCGGCTCAGCGGCGCCAAACTCCCTCCGTTCGCTGCGCTCACTGTGGTCAAACAGGTGGCGCCGAGTCAGTGCTTGAAACGCGCGGGTACACGCGCCTGAGCCGCTTCGCTGCGCTCTCGGCCGCGCACAAATCGCTCGTCGTCGGGCCGAGCCACCTCCGAATGTGGCGTGTTCCACCGTCGAGGGGCACATCGACCGCGATGCAAGCGCCCTGCAGTTCGGGTCGCCGTTGGGCGATTTGTGAAGGGCTGAGCAGCGCAGGGCATCGGGGCGCGCGCGTACCCGCGCGCTTCAAGCACTGACTTGGCGCGTCTGTTTGAACGGAACGAACGCAGTGAGTGAAGAGAGTTATGCGCCAGCCCCGAGGCGCGAGCAGCGCAAGGCAGTCGGCCCGCCAGGGCCGACCCCGGAACCATGAGCCCGGCGGCGGCTCGGACTGCAGGGCCTCACGAGGGAGAGCAAGAAGGCTGCTTTGTGCCGAAACCGGCAAGCCAAACCATGAACTTCCCGCATGCAAAAAAGGGCGGCGCCTCGCGACACCGCCCTCCCCGCCTGTGCAAAAAGGCTCAGAGCTGCGGCGCGGGCAGGATGGTGGCGCTGCAGTCCCCGAAGCCGATGCGCCGGGCGCCGCCGGCCAGGCTGCTGGTCTCGGCATAGCCGCGCAGGCTGATGGTGTCGCCGTCCTGCAAGAAGGTGCGCGTCTCGCCATTAGGCAGGGTCAGGGCTTGCTTGCCGCCCAGCGACAGCTCCAACAGCGAGCCGCCTTCAGCCGCCTCGGGGCCGGACTGGGTGCCCGTGCCCATCAAGTCGCCCGGCTGCAGATTGCAGCCATTGCTGGCGTGGTGGGTCAGCATCTGAGCCAGGGTCCAGTAGGCGTGCTTGAAGTTGGAGCGCATGAGACGTGTGGCCGGCTCGCCGGCGGCACGCATCTTCTCGGTTTGGATCCAAACTTCGAGTTCGATCGCATAGCCGCCTTCCGCACGGTTGCGGGGCGAATCGATGTAGGCCAAGGGCTGGGGATCTTCGGCCGGGTGCGAGAACGGCACGCGGAAGGGCTCCAGCGCTTCCATCGTCACGATCCAGGGCGAGATGGTGGTGGCGAAGTTCTTGGCCAGGAAGGGGCCGAGCGGCTGGTACTCCCAGGCCTGCACATCGCGGGCCGACCAGTCGTTGAGCAGGGTCACGCCGAACAGGTGCTCGTCGGCCTGCTCCATCGGGATGGGGGTGCCCAGCTCATTGCCGCTGGCCACGAAGACGCCCAGCTCCAGCTCATAGTCCAGGCGCTTGCAAGCGGCCAGCACCGGCACCTCGGCGTCGGGCGCTTTCAGTTGGCCCAGCGGGCGGCGCACCGTGCCGCCGCTCACGCCGATGGACGAGCTGCGGCCGTGGTAGCCGATCGGCACCCACTTGTAATTGGGCAGCAGCGGGTTGTCCGGACGGAACAGCTTGCCCACCGTGGTGGCGTGGTGGATGCCGGTGTAGAAATCGGTGTAGTCGCCGATGCGGCAAGGCACGGCCATCTGAGCCTCGGCCTGGACCAGCAGGCAGGAGCGCAGAGCGGCCTCTTGCTTGGAGCCGGCCAACAGCGCATCGAACAAGGCCTGGCGCAGTTCCAGGCGCGCCGCCGAGGGCTGGCCCATGAAGGCGTTCAGATTGCCATCGGCCAGGGGCTGCAGCAGCACCTGCACGCTGCTGCTCCATTTGCCGGCAGCGGCGGCCAAGCGCAGATCGAGGATCTGCTCGCCAATGGCCACGCCGACGCGGGCGCTCTCATTGCTGCCGGCGCGGCGGAACAGACCATAGGGCAGGTTTTGGATGGGGAAGTCGGTGTCGGCCGCGTTGGCGCTGTCCACCCAGGACTGGGCGCTGGGGCTGTGGGTGTGGTCGATCAAGCTCATGGGGTTCTCAAACTGTCGGTCAAACTGCAAATATCGGTTCAGGCGCTGAAGCGGTCTTGCAAGCCGCTCCAGCACTGGGAATAACTGGTTTCCAGCGCGCCACCGTTCATGGCGAACTCGGTCGGCAGCAAGCGCCAGCGGGTCTCGAACATGAAGGCCAAGGTGTGGTCCAGCTTGTGCGGCGCCAGGTCCACACTGCTGGCCTTGGCAAAAGCTTCGGTGTCCGGGCCATGCGGCACATAGGCATTGTGCAGGCTGGAGCCGCCGGGCTTGAAGCCCTCGGGCTTGGCGTCGTACTGGCCCAGCACCAGGCCCATGAACTCGCTCATCACATTGCGGTGGTACCAGGGCGGGCGGAAGGTGTCCTCGGCCACCATCCAGCGCGGCGGGAAGATCACGAAGTCCACATTGGCCCAGCCGGCGGTGTCGCTGGGCGAGGTCAGCACGGTGAAGATGCTCGGATCCGGGTGGTCGAAGCTGATCGAGCCGATGGTCATGAAATGCGCGGTGTCGTACTTGTAGGGCGTCAGATTGCCGTGCCAGGCCACCACATTGAAGGGCGTGTGCCCCTGCTCGGCGCGCCAGAGCTTGCCGCCAAACTTCTTGATGATCTCGTAGGCGCCGGCCTCGGTTTCGAAATGCGCCACCGGGGCCAGGAAGTCGCGCGGATTGGCCAGGCCGTTGGAGCCGATCGGGCCCAGCTCAGGCAGGCGGAAGGGCGCGCCGTAGTTCTCGCAGATGTAGCCGCGCGAGGGGCCGTCCACCGCCACCTTGAAGGCCAGGCCTCGCGGGATCAGCGCAATCTCGCCCGGCTTCACATCCAAGCGACCGAGCTCGGTGGTGATGCGCAGGGCACCCTGCTGCGGCACGATCAGCAGCTCACCGTCGGCGTTGACGAAGGCGCTGCGCTCCATCGAGGCGTTGGCCAGGTAGAGATGGGCAGCCATGCCCGCTTGCGCGTCGGGGTCGCCGTTGACGACCAGGGTGCGCAGGCCGGCGACGAAATCGGTGCGAGCCTCGGGGATGGCGGTCGGTGCCCAGCGCAGCGGGTCCGGCGGAGCGGCCTGGCCCTCGGCCGCACCGGTCTTGAGGAAGGCATGGATCAGGGGCTGATAACTACCCACCACGACGGAGGGCTGACGGCGGTACATCCAGGTGCGCAGGTTCTCGGCACGCGGCGCGGTGAAGGCCGCCCCCGAGAGCAGCTCGGCGTAGAGGCCATGGGCCACTTGCTGCGGGCTGTTGCGGCCCACGGGCAGGCTGCCGGCCACGGCCTCGGTGACATGCTGGTTGCCGAAACCGGCTTGGTAGTTCAGGGCTTCACTCATGGTGCAGATTCGTTGGAAGTCAAAGTCGATGTTTCAGGTTCGCGGGCCAGGTCGATCGCCTCGCGCAGCAAGGCGCTGTCGCCGATCTGGTTGGCCAGGATCAGACTCAGCTTGGCCAGAAAGCGCTGGGCCTGGCCCTCGTCCAGATCGCTCTGAGCGGCGATCAGGTGTTCGTAAAAACCGTCGGGGTCTTGCAGATTGGGTTCGCGTTTCAGAGCAGCGCTCGCGGGGGCAACTGCGGGCGCGGTCGAGGCCGCCGGGCTGCGCGCCAGGGCGCGGTCCAAGGCCTGCGCCACAGCCGCCGCGTCGAAGGCGCGCCAGCGTGCCGCCACCACCTGGTCAGGGCGGATCAGGTAGACGGTGCCGGGTCGGGCGTTCAATCGGGCGGCCAGCAGGCCATCAGCGTCAATCAAGTCTTCGCCCACCACGAGCGCATGACACTCAGCCGGCACCACTGTCGCGGCCACCGCGCCGAAGCTCAAGAGCACAAAGCCTGCCGCCGCACGGTGCAGTTCGCGCAGCAGCCAGCTGGCCTGGCCGGCGCGGTTCACCGGCGCATCGGGCACGGGCTGACCCGGTGCCGGGCCGGCCTCGAATGCACCTGGTACATCGGCCGTGTTCAGCGGCGAATCGCGGTAGGCCGTGGGCATGGAAAGCCGGCCGCTGTTGACCAAAGGCCGGGCCAGCGGTTCGCGCCGAGCCAGCTCCAGCACGGCATTGCGCAGCTGCAGCGAGGTGGCGGTCTTGGGGGTGATGAAATCGGTCGAGCGGGTGGACTGGCGCAGGTTGTCGTCAGCAGCGGCGGCGCGCTCGAGGTGGTAACTGTCCAGCAGGGCGTCGGGCGCGCGGCCCTGCAGCACGGCGGCCAGCTTCCAGGCCAGGTTGTCGGCGTCCTGCACGCCGCTGTTGGCACCGCGTGCGCCAAAGGGTGAAACCTGGTGCGCTGCATCGCCGGCGAAGAGCACGCGGCCATGGCGGAAGCGGTCGATGCGGCGGCAGGCGAACTGGTAAACCGAGACCCACTCCAGTTCGAACGGCACCTCCGGGCCCAGCATGGCGCGCACCAGGCGCTGCACGTTCTCGGGCTGGCGTGCCTGCTCGGGGTCGGCATGCCAGCCGAGCTGGAAATCGATGCGCCAGATATTGCGGCTCTGCCGATGCAGCAGCACCGATTGGCCGGGGTGGAATGGTGGGTCGAACCAGAAACGTCGCTCGGTCGGGAAGCCCAGCGCCTCGGGGATGTGCACATCGGCGATCAGGAAGCGGTCCTGGAAGGCCTTGCCGCTGAACTCCGCGCCCACCATGCGGCGGACATCGCTGCTGGCGCCGTCACAAGCCAGCAGCCAATCGGCAAGCAGCTCGAACTCTTCGCCTTCGGGGGATTCGATGCGCAAGCGCCGCGGGCCGCCCTCCTCGCTGGCGTCGTCGGCGAACGCCAGCAGCTTGTGCTTCCAGCGCAGATCGATCAGCGGCTCGGCCATGCAGGCGGCCACCAGTCGCTCTTCCAGGTGGTACTGCTGCAGATTGATCATGGCCGGTTGCTCGTGGCCGGCCTGGGGCAGCAGGTCGAACTCGTAAGCCAGCCCCTCGCCATGGAAGACCCGGCCCAGACGCCAGCTCACACCCTGCGCCACCAGATCCTGCGCCACACCGAGGCGCGACCAGATCTCCAGCGTGCGCTTGGCATAGCAGACCGCACGCGAGCCGATGCTGACGCTGTTGTTGTCGTCCAGCAGCACGACGGCCAGCCCACGCGACGCGCAATCGAGCGCCAAGCTCAGCCCGACCGGCCCGGCACCGACGATCACCACCGGGCAGCGTACCGCCTCGCCGGTGGCGCGCCAATGCAACTGGTCGGCGCTGATGCGCGCCTCGTACTGCGGGTAGACGTAGGGATCGCGCATGGGCTTGAGCCTCAGACGCCTTCCAGCGCCTTCCACATGGCCACATCGCGTTCGGCCGTCCAGATGCGCGGGTCGGCGTGGCCGCTGGCCTCATCAAACGCCCGGGTCACATCGAAGGGCATGCAATGGGCAAAGATCACCCAGTGGCCATAACGCTCAGCCAAGCGGGCATAGGTCTCGCGGTAGACCGCGTTGAGGTCCAGGCCCGCGGCGGCGCCGGCCTTGACGCTCTCGTAGAGCTCGCTGACAAAGGCGCGGGTGCCGTTCAGGGCGGCCTGCACCTGCTCGGGCGTTTGCAGCGCGGCGCCGCGGCCCGGCACCAGCTTGGCCGGGTTGAGCGCGGCCAGGCGGTCGAGGGTGGCGGGCCAATCCTGGAAGTAAGCGTCGCCGGCATAGGGCGTGGCATCGAACTCGACCAGATCGCCCGAGAACAGCACCCGGTCCTGCGGCAGCCAGACCACCGTGTCGCCCTTGGTGTGGCCACGGCCCAGCTGCAGGATCTGCACTTCCAGCGTGCCCAGCCAGAGCGTCATCTTGCCGGTGAAGGTCAGGGTCGGCCAGGTCAGGCCCGGCGGCACCGATTCCACGGCATTGAAGAGGCGCGGAAAGCGGCCGATCTCGCTGGCCTTGTCCTGCTCGCCGCGCTCGACGATGAGGTCGTAGGTGTCCTGGCTGGCAATGACCTGCTCGCAGCCCTCGGCCCGGTAGGCGCTGGCGCCGAGCACCCGAACTGCGTGGTAGTGGCTGAGCAGCACGTACTTGATGGGCTTGTCCGTCACTTCGCGGATGCGGCGGATCACGTCTTGCGCCATCACCGGCGTGGCCTGGGTGTCGATCACCATGACCGCGTCATCGCCGATGACGATGCCGGTGTTCGGGTCGCCCTCGGCCGTGTAGGCGTACGCATGCGGCGACAGCTGGTCAAAGCTGACCTTCTTGACCTCCAGATCGGCTTGCGAAGCAAAGGTCTTGGGGCTCGTCGGGGTCGGGTTGCTCATGGCAAAGCTCTCGGTGAGGGGCGATCGCGGGCGCCGGAACAGCACAAAGCGGCAGGGCCCGATTTAACCAAAGTCAAATGAGTTTGTCTATATTTAACAAATTCGTCCAACACGAATACCGCGAAATGGTCGGCTGGAATCGGCACAAAGCGGAACCTCGATGGCCTGGTTTCTTCGCTGCGGTGGCTCGGCCCGCCGCCGTGCTCATGGTGCCCGGGTCGGCTCTTCGAGCCGACTCCCCTCGTTGCTCACTGCACGGCTCAGCGGCGCCAAACTCCCTCCGTTCGCTGCGCTCACTGTGGTCAAACAGTGGCGCCGAGTCAGTGCTTGAAGCGCGCGAGTACGCGCGCCTGAGCCGCTCCGCTGCGCTCTCGGCCGCGCACAAATCGCCCGCCGTCGGGCCGAACCACCTCCGAATGTGGCGTATTCCACCATTGAGGGGCACATCGATCGCGATGCAAGCGCCCTGCAGTTCGGGCCGCCGCTGGGCGATTTGTGAAGGGCTGAGCAGCGCAGCGGCTCGGGGCGCGCGCGTACCCGCGCGCTTCAAGCGCTGACTTGGCGCGTCTGTCTGAACGGAACGAACGCAGTGAGTGAAGTGAGTTATGCGCCAGCCCCGAGGCGCGAGCAGCGCAAGGCAGTCGGCCCGGCAGGGCCGACCCCGGAACCATGAGCCCGGCGGCGGCCCGGACTGCAGGGCCTCACGAGGGAGAACAAGAAGGCTGCTTTGCGCCGATTGCAGCCTCCGGCCGAGCCAGTGCCGTCGCAAGGTCATTTGAATCGAGGCTCACTCACCTGCGCTTCGGTTCTAATCTGCAGCCATGGCCCAACCTCCAGACACTGCTGACGCAAGCAACGCCACCGACGCCAGCCCCGAGCGCAGCCCGCGCGGGATCCAGAGCATCGAGGTCGGTGGGCAGTTGCTGACCGCCCTGGCTCACCATGGCCGCCCACTGGCCCTGAAAGACCTGGCCCGCGAGGCCGAGATGGCGCCGGCCAAAGCCCACCCTTATCTGGTCAGCTTCATCAAGCTGGGTTTGGTTGAGCAGGAGGCGGCCAGCGGCCGCTACGGCCTGGGGCCGCTGGCCTTGCAACTGGGCCTGATCAGCCTGCAGCAATACGACCCGGTGCGACTGGCCACGCCGCGCATCGAGGAGCTGGCCCAGACCCTGGGCCTGACCGTGGCCATCGCCGTCTGGGGCAACCGCGGCCCCACCATCGTGCGCGTGGCCGAGGCGCCCAGCCCGGTGCATATCAGCATGCGACATGGCACGGTGATGAGCTTGCGCGGCACGGCCTCGGGCCGGCTGTTCGCGGCCCACCTGCCCGCAAGCACAGTGCAGGCCGCCCTCAACTCTGAACCCGACCGCCTGAACGACCCGGACTGGGAAACCCTGCGCGAGACGCTGGCCCAAATTCGCACGGTCGGCTTGGCCAGCGCCGAGGACGGCGTGGTCGCCGGCGTCAGTGCCCTGGCCGCGCCGGTCTTCGACGACCAGGGCCGCATGGTGCTGAGCCTGACAGCCATCGGCCCCAGTCGCGGCTTCAGCCTGGCGGCCAGCGGACTGCCCGCACGCAGCCTCAGGCGCGCGGCCGAGGAAGTCTCCAGCCAACTGGGTTGGCGGCCGCATCCCCAACCCTAACGCCAAGCCAGCTGGCCTCCGCGCGAACACCCCAACGCTTGTTTTCCATGAGGCAGGTATGAACCCAGCGCAGCACATCCCGATTTCTGCAACGCACTTTGGCGAACTGGACGAGTCCGGCTGCCCGGGCTGCCAAGGCGAAGAGCGCCTCGGATTCGAGTTCAGCTACGCCTTCCAGCCCATCGTCGACCTGCGCGACGGCAGCATCTACGCCCATGAAGCCTTGGTTCGCGGCCCCCAGGGCGAATCAGCGGCAAGCGTGCTGGCCTTGATCAACGACGACAACCGCTACCGATTCGACCAGGCCTGCCGGGTCAAGGCCATCAAGGACGCGGTGAGCCTGGGCCTGGCCACCCTGCCTGGCACGCGGCTGTCGATCAACTTCCTGCCCAATGCGGTCTACCGCCCGGAGGCCTGCATCCGCACCACCCTGGCGGCGGCGAGCCACCATGGGCTGCCGCTGGAACGCATCATTTTCGAAACCACCGAAGGCGAGCGCGTCGGCGACGGCCGCTGGTACGCCGAGGTGATGACCGAGTACCGGCGCATCGGCTTTCTCAACGCGATCGACGACTTTGGCGCCGGCTATGCGGGCCTGGCCTTGCTGGCCGACTTCCAGCCCGACCTGATCAAGCTTGACATGGGCTTGCTGCGCGACATTGACAGCCATGGCCCGCGCCAGCTGATCATCAAGGCCGTGCTGGGCCTGTGCCGCGAAATGGGCGTCCAGGTCATCGCCGAAGGCGTGGAGACCCGCGCAGAACGCGACTGGCTGTGGAGCCAAGGCGCGCATCTGATGCAAGGCTATCTGTTCGCGCGCCCGGCCTTCCAGGGCCTGGTGGCAGCCGAGCAGATCGACGCCCTCAAGCGCTGAGGCGCTGAAGCTCGAGGCGCCGCGCCAACGCCTCAGTTGCGCAGCTTGAGCAGCAGCGCCGCTTCTTCGTCCGGGCCATAAAAGTACGGGAAGAGCGTGCGGCTGGCGGCGCCCAACTCGGCAGCCCGGCCGCCCCAGTTGGCGATCCGCTCACGCCCATGAACGAGGTTCAACACCATCAGCACGGCCGGCGCCTGCACGCGTGGGTTCAGCTGTACCTCGGAGCGCTGCTCGAAGCCCAGCATGCGTTTGTAAAAGGGCACATGACGCGGGTTGACCTCGATCACCAGCAGTTCGCAGCCGGCCAGCCGGTGCGCATGGAGAAAGGCCAGGTGGAAGAGCCGCGCCAGCAAGGACTTGTTGTCGCTGACATCGTGATCCAGCGCCAGGCGGCCGAATTCGCACAGGCTCAGGCCGCTGGCGCGCAAGGCCGCCAGCTCTTCCGGGAACAAGGCATCGGCCGCCAGGCCCTGGGCTCCATCGAAGCGCACAGCAATGGTAGCCACGGTCGCCTGCCCCAGAAAGGCCGAGCAGATAGTCACGGAACCCTCGCTGTGCGTGCTGAGCTCCTGGCAGAGATAGCCGCGCTCGGCATAGCGCCTGGCGAGCAGGCTGTAAGCGCCCATACGGCTCTCGCTTTGGGCGGTGCGAAAGGCCAGCCCCGAGGGTAGGTCCTGGGCTTCAAAGCATGGTGCGACGGGTTTCATGTACTGCTCTCGGGTTGGCGACCAGGCTCGAATCTGAGCGAAATCGAAGGCCAGTCTAGAGACAGAACACCCTAAAAATCGGGGCCAAACACGTGACTTACACGGTGCCGCGCCACTTACATCCGGACACGCACCCAGCACCGCAGGGGCCTGCCCCACAGGCCGCGCCAGTGCTGGACGCACAGATCGCAGGCACTTTCAGTCGCCGGAACAAGGTGCTCGCAGCGGGCCAGTTCCCTTGTTCGCGCGCTTACATCTGGTGCGCCGCACGCAAGCTTGCAGCAAGCGCCAAAACGGCAGCACTCACCAATGCGGCCGGTCCGAGAGTTCGGCCCATTGCCGGCGCGCCGTTTGCAGCACAGCGGCGACACGACGGTCGGCATGTGCGGTCGCGACCTCGACATCGAACACCTGGGCCAAGGCGGCCGGGTCCAGACGCTCTGGCATCAAAGCTTGCCGCGTGGCGGCCTGCTGCGCCAGCGAGAGCAGGTCTGCCGAGCCGGCTGCGCTGCTGTCGGACTCAATCTGCCGGCACAGCTGCTCCACCCATGCGTGGGCCGCCTCGCGCCCCAGCAGCGGACACATCAGCAGATTCAGCGCCTCGGCAAACACCAAGCCACGCTGCGCATCGATCTGCTCGCGCATGCGCGCCGGGAACACCCGAAGGCCGGCCAGGCCCTCAGACAAGGCGCGCACCGAGCCATGGGCATGCAGCAGCAGCCCGGCCATTTCCGCCAGCTCGGCCTGCCAACCACCGAGGCCGCGCTCCAGCTCCTGCGGCATGCAGGCCAGCAGGGCAGCCACACGCTGCGGCGCCCGCTCGGCCGCGGCCAGGGCCCGCAGAAAGGCCACCGGGTTGTTCTTGTGCGGCATGACGCTGCAGGCACCGCGCTTGAAGCCACGCTCGGCTTCACGCGTGACGGGCTCGCGCTGGGCCAGCTCGCCCACTTCCGGCTGGCACAGCCAGGCCAGGTCGCGCGCCAGCTTGCCCAAGCCGCCGCACAGAATGCCCAGCTCGGCACCCAGGCGCACCATGCGGTCGCGCTGGGTGTGCCAGGGCATGGCGGGCTCGGGCAGCTGCAGCTCGGCGGCCAGGGCTGCACTGACGGCATCGGCCTGTTCGCCCAGGCTGGCCAGGGTTCCGACAGCGCCGCCAAACTGCAGTTGCAGAGCGCCATCGGCGGCATCACGCAGGGCCTGGGCGCTGCGCAGCAGTGGCAGAGCCCAGTTGAGCACGCGGCTGCGCAAGCTGCTGATCTGGGCCGGCTGCATCAGGGTGCGCGCCAGCACGGGCACGCCGGGCTGCTGTTCAGCAAGCTCGATCAGGTGGCCGAGCAAGGTCAGCAGATCGTCCTCGATCAGGCGCAGGCTGCGGCGCAGCAGCAACACCAGGGTGGTGTCCACCATGTCCTGACTGGAGCTGCCCCAATGCACATAGCCAGCGGCCACCGGGTCGAACAGGGCGACCGTATCGGCCAGCTTCTGTAGCACCGGAATGGCCAAGCTGCCAGCCGGCCCGCTGGCCTCGACCAGGGCCGGCAGATCGTAAAGCTCGACCCGACACAAGCTGGCGATCGCCTGCGCCGCCGGCAGCGGGATCACGCCGCAGCGGCCCTGGGCACGCGCCAGCGCGGCCTCGAAATCCATCATGGTCTGCACCACCGAGGCCGGCTCCAACAGGGCCAGCATCTCCGGGGTGGACAAAAAGCCTTCAAACACCAAGACCGACATCAACTACACGCCCAGAAGGTTTTTGTGGCCGCATGGTAGCCAGCGACCCCAAAGAAAACAGCTCCTGCAAACCCGCAGCGGGTTTGTCAGGAGCTGCAGCGGCCGCCTGTCAGTGCAAGCAGGCCGTCAGGGCATGGTCAGCGTCGCTCAGGCGGCGGCAACAGCAGCAGCGGCGTTGGTGTGCTGCATGGCCAAACGGCTCATATTGCCCATGGACACGCGGTGCATTTCCAGCAAGGCCAGCAGGCCGTTGCGGTGCAGTTGCACGACCTTGTCGTCGGCCAGCTCGGCCAGCTTTTGCTCGTCCACGGCCAGGAAGCCTTCGACGTCCAGCTTCTCGCCATTGCCCATGGTGGCCTCGAAGCGCATGTCGCGCAGCAGGTCCAGTTCCACCAAATGGTTGCAGATAGCGCGGGTGCGCTCGGACTCTTGCTCGAAGCTTTCCAGGAAGTTCTTGGCGTTCAGCAAGAACTCGGTCGGCTGGCCGTCATCGGCGAACAGGGAGCTGCCCTCAGTCTCGGAGAAACCGGGCCATTCGCTGTCGAAGCACACGGCCACCTGGTCTTCGTTCTGGTCCAGACGGGCCATGGCGAAGGGGTAGCGGCGCATGAAGGCGGGCACATAGTTGCCGGTCCACTTGCCGTCCTTGACGAACAGATTGCTGCCGGGCTTGAGGCCCAACACGGCCAGCGGGGCCACGGCCTGCTTGGAGCCGTCGGTCGGGGTTTCGCCGACGCGCACGAACACGATCGGGTATTCCTTGCAGGCTTCGGCGAACTCGACCGCTGCCAGGAACAGCGAGTTCTGGCCGACCACGCGGTCCACGGTGGACAGCTCCGTCTTCAGACGCAGCTTCTTGTGGGCCTCGCGGTCCAGGGGCACCAAATTGCCATACAGCGGGGGTGTACTCATTTACTCTTCTCCATCTACGGCCAGTCGACTGACCAGCACTTTGTCCACACGCTTGCCATCGAGGTCCACGACCTCGAATCTCCAGGCGTTCCACTCCACCACATCGGCCGTGCGCGGCAAGCGCCCCAGCAGCAGCATGATCATGCCGGCCAGGGTGTTGTAGCGCCCACGGTCTTCTTCGGGCAGTTCCTTCAGCGCCAGGCGGTCCTTCAGTTCGGGCACGGGAATCAGGCCGTCCAGCAGCCAGCTCCCGTCCTCGCGTTGCACCGCCCAGGCATCTCCGTCACCGGGCGCATTGAACTCGCCCGCGATCGCTTCCAGCACGTCGCGCACAGAGATCACGCCCTGCACTTCGCCGTACTCATCCACCACGAACACCAGGGGCGCATCCGAGGCCCGGAAGTGTTCCAGCAATTCCATGCCCGAGAGCGTCTCCGGCACGAACACCGGCTGCTCCAGGTCCTGCACCAGGGCCAGTTCCTCGCCGCTGAGCGCGCGCTGCAGCAAGGCCTGGGCCGAGACCACACCCAGCACCTCGCTCAGGTCGCCGCGGCAGACCGGGTAGCGGCTGTAGCCATGGGCGCGCAGCACGGTCAGCACCTGCTCGGGCGTGTCATCAGCGTCGAGCCAGGCGATTTCGGCACGCGGGATCATCATCGAGCCGATCTCGCGCTCATCAAGGCGGAAGACATTGCGCACCATCTGGTGCTCGTGTTCCTCGATCACGCCGGCGTCCAAGCCTTCTTCCAGGCTCGCGGCAATTTCCTCTTCGGTCACGCCGCGCTGAGCACGGCCGCGCAGGCCGATCAGGCCCAGGGTGGTCTCAGTGAAAAAGGTCAGCAAACGCACCAGGGGCTGCACCGTCAGCGACAGCAGATTCATGGGCGGGGCGACCAGGCGAGCCACCGTCTCAGGGTAGATCTGACCGATCCGCTTGGGCACCAGCTCACCAAAGACGATGGTCAGCACGGTCAGGATCACCACCACCAGGCCCGTGGCCGACAACTCGGCTGCGCGCTGCGGCAGCTCAAACGTTGCAATCAGCCAGGCCGACAAGGGGCCCGAAAAAGCTGCCTCGCCGACGATACCGTTGAGCACGCCAATCGAGGTGATACCGATTTGCACGGTGGACAGGAACTTGGTCGGGTTGTCGTGCAAGTCCATGGCCGCTTGCGCGCCACCCTCGCCGCTTTCGACCATCACCTGCAAACGCGCCTTGCGGCTGGCCGTCAAAGCCATCTCCGACATCGCAAACAAGCCGTTGATCAGAATCAGAAAGAGAACGAGCGCGGTATCCATTGAGGGCGCCACTACCGAGGGTTAACCCCAGATTGAGCGCGGGCGATTGCAAGAGGCCGCAAGCGTAGCAGAAGCGTTTGACAGCGAAGGCAGCACAATCCCGCAATGAACTATCTTGTCGGTGACCTGCAGGGCTGTTGCGATGCACTCGAACGCCTGCTGAAGAAAATCGCGTTCTCGCCGTCGCGCGACCATCTCTACTTCCTCGGCGACCTCGTCAACCGCGGACCGGCCTCGCTGGCCACGCTGCGCCGCTTGAGCGGCCTGGGCGCGGCAGCCACCTGCTTGCTGGGCAACCACGACCTGCACCTGCTGGCCGTGGCCCACGGTGCACGCAAGGCCTCCAAGGGCGACACGCTGAGCGACATCCTCGACGCTCCCGACCGAGCCGCCCTTCTCGACTGGCTGCGCCAGCAACGCATGGCCTGCCTGGCCCAGGGCTGGCTGATGGTGCACGCCGGCGTGCTACCGGACTGGAGCGTGGCGCAGACCCTGAGCCTGGCCGGCGAGGTGGAAGCCGTGCTGCGCGGCCCTGACCTTGCCGATTTTCTGCCGCAGATGTATGGCAATGAACCCGATCGCTGGAGAGAGGACCTGCGCGGCCCCGATCGCCTGCGCCTGGTCATCAACGCCCTCACCCGCCTGCGCTTTTGCGACGAGAAGGGCCGCATGGACCTCAAGACCAAGGGCGACAGCGCCAGCGCCCCACCCGGCTGGCAGCCCTGGTTCGACGCGCCCGGCCGCCGCAGCGCTGGCCAGCCGATCGCCTTCGGCCATTGGTCGACCCTGGGTCTGCTGCAGCGCCCCGACCTGCTGGCCCTGGACACCGGCTGCATCTGGGGCGGCCAGCTGAGCGCGGCCCGCGTCGAACAGGGCCGCTGCCTGGAAGTCATCCAGGTGCAGTGCGAGCAGGCGCAGAAGCCGGGCTGATGCAAGCTTGCAGCTAGAATGCAGGTCCACCGCGACGAACGCCCAAGATATTTGGAAGCTTGGCCGAGCGGTTTAAGGCACCGGTCTTGAAAACCGGCGAGGGTTTATCCCCTCCGTGAGTTCGAATCTCACAGCTTCCGCCACATGAAAACGGCCTGCTTTTTCAAGCAGGCCGTTTTTCTTTGTTGTGGGCCTGGCGCCCTGCCGCTCACTCGGCCTGCAGCGCATACCTCGTGTAGTAACGCCGTCCCTGCGCGTCTTGCGCGCCCAGCCAGATTTCTGCCGACAGGGTGAGCGGATTGGGCAAGCTCAGGCCCGGCAAAGCCAAGGAAGTCTTGGGGGGCAAGGGCGGCGCGTTGTCGACCAGCAAGGGTACAAAGCCGCCGGTCAGCAAGGTGCGCACGCTGATCAAGCGCAGGTCCGGATTGGCGGCCGCCCAAGTGGCGTAATTCAGAGTGAAGCCGTCACGCAAGGCGGCGGCCTTGAGCGGCGCCGTGGCGGTGATCGCGTCCAAACTGGGAAAGCGGCTGCGCGCCGTGTCAGCGGGCACATCGGCCGGCAGGAAGACCGCACGAGTTTCTGCCGTGCCGCCCGAGGTGTAGGCGGCCACGAACTTGGCACCGCGCTGGCTCTCGGCGCTGCCCAGCCAGCCGATGGCGGACTGCTGCAGGGCACTGTCGGCAATGCTGCCGGTTGGCGTCACCCGGGTTGCCCCGGGGGTGTAGGAAATGCACAGCAGGGGCCGGCTGCAGTAGGCGAAGGGAATGCTGTAGCCGCTGGGCATCTGCACGGTGGCGGTGTCCAGCAGCTTGACCGGCGTGGCGGTGCTGGTCTGCGCCTGCATCTCGACCTGGATGCCGACCCAGGGATTGGGCTTGGTGGCGCTGTTCAGGCCCCCATCGGCGCCCAGATCAAGCACGCTGACCGGGTAGACCTGGATGGCGAGCTTGCGGGCGTTGCCGATCAAGCTCCACTTGCCGCCAGTGGTGGCCGGGGCGGCAGCTTTGGTGAAGGTGGCTGCATCGCTGAAGTACTCGAGCACGGCGCCGCTGGAATCGCTGACGGTTGCGGCCACCAGCACGCGCTTGCACAGGCCGGCCGTCAACACATCATCGGCACAACCGAGCACCATCAGCCGGCCCAGCTGGCGCTTGTTGGCGGCATAGCTGGCCAAGCGATCGGCCAGCTCGGCCTTGCTGCCGGCGTTGTGACTCTCGTACGTACCCAGCAGGGTCGAAGCGCTGAAATCGGCGGCCAGCTTGCCCTGGGCGATCAGGTTGTTGAGCCCAGCGCTCAGCTCGTCCAGGCTGGCCAAATTGTCCAGCGTGGCCTTGGACGTCGAGGCCAGCTTGAGGGCCGAGCTGATGGCATTGGCCGGCAAGCCGCCGGTGGCCTTGACCAGTTCGGCCTGCGCCGCGGCCAGGCCGACCACCACCTCAGGCACGGCCGTGGGCTGCAGCTTGTTGCTGATCAGGAGTTGGTCCACACCCTTGTTGTTGCGAGCCACCTGAACACGCAGAACCTCCAGCAGCAGATCCTGCGCACTCTTGTTGGCGGCAAAGCTGGCATCGGACAGCAGGTTCAGGGTGGCGGTGTTGGTGATCTTGAGATCGGTGAGCTGGGTCTTGATCAAGGTCTTGACGAACTCACCTGCCGCACTGGCCGCCGAGGCGGCCGGCGCGATCAGGGCGGCACTGGCCGCGGCGGAAGCAAACACCGCCTGTGGCTCGCCGCCCAGGGACAGGGCGACGATGGCCTGGCTCAGCGGTGTGATGTGGGCCACCATGGCTGGATTGGCCGCATCCAGAATGGGCACGATGGAGTGCAGGACCTGCGGGTTGCCATTCGAGTCCAGGCCGGAGGTCTGGATCAGCAGCGGGCCTTTCAGGCTCTTGCTGCTCAGGGTCAGGCTGTAGCTGCCGTCGCTGGGCTGGGTCGTGGCCGAGCCCACGGCCGCACCGGCGGCATCGATCACCTTGATCTGGGCATTGCTGAGCGGTGCGCCGACCGCAGCCACGCCGCTGAGGGTCGGCGTCACGGCGAAGGTGGTGACCCCGGCGGCTGCTCCCCCGGTGCCGCCGGAATCCGTGCCGCTGCTGCCACCGCCGCCACCTCCGCAGGCGCTGAGCACCAGGCCCAGAGTCAGGCTGGACAGCAGGATCAGGCCGGCCTTCAAACCCGGCAAAGCCGCGGTGGGATGGGATTGGGGATGCATGAAGTTGAGGTTCGTTCGGGCTGCTATTCCCTTCATCTTAGGCCTCAAGCTGCGCCGGCAAGCGCCGAAGAAGCACGCGCTTTCGGCGCGTTATTCATCCCCGGGCCGGGCTACTTCCCCAGCGTCACCCAGGACACCTCAAACCAGTTGTCGGCCCGATGCACCACCGAGACATTGCTGCGCGCGGCCCAGGGGATCATCTGGCGATGCAGAGGCAGGACCTGAAACTGGTCCTTGAGCTCGGTCAGGGCCGACTTGATCAATTGCTCGCGCTTCTTGGGGTCGACCTCGACGCTGGACTGCGCGGCCAGGCTGTCGAACTTGTCGTTGCGCCAGTTGCCGTAGTTGTAGGCGCCGATGCCGCGCTGGCCGCGGTTGCGGAAGACCGGGCCGAAGATGGACTCTGCATCGGTGATGGCACCACCCCAGCCGTAGAGGTAAAGACTGGTGTCGAGCTTCTCCACCTTGGGGAAGAACAGCACCCGCGGCATGGCCGAGACGCGCACCTTGATCTTGAGCTGAGCCCACATGGCGGCCAGGGCCTGGCAGATCTCTTCGTCATTGACGTAGCGGTTGTTCGGGCAGTCCAGGGTGACCTCAAAGCCGTCGGCATAACCGGCCTCGGCCATGAGCTTGCGCGCAGCCGCCATGTCGAAGGGATAGCGCGCCTCGATCTTGGGGTCGTCGTAAGCCGCCACCGAAGCCGGCGTGAGCCCGCCCGTGGGCACACTCAGACCATTCATCAGCTTGACCCGCAGGGTCTCCACGTCGACGGCCTGGTAGAGCGCGCGGCGCACACGCAGGTCCTTGAAGGGGTTCTTGTCGCCCGGCACATTGCCGTAGAGCAGCTTGTCCCGGCCCTGATCCATGCCGATGAAGATGATGCGGTTCTCCGGGCCGTCGATGACCTTGACGCCCTGGGTGTTGCGCAAGCGCAGGACGTCGCGCGGCGCCGGGTCGAGCACGAAATCCAATTCACCCGAGACCAGGGCCGCCAGGCGCGTGGCGTCATTGGCGATCGGAGTCAAGACGATATCCTGCACATTGCCCTCGAACTTGCCCCACCAGTTTGGATTGCGCTTGTAGACCGTTTTGATGCCCGGTTGGCGGCTGACCAGCATGTAAGGGCCGGTGCCGTTGGCATTCATGCTGGTGAAGCCCTCTTCCTTGTTCTTGAAGTCCAGCGGCCGGGTGGAGCGGTTCGCTTCCGACCAGGGCTTGCTCATGATCCAGAGGGTGTCCAGGTGCTGAAGGAAGATCGGGTTGAAGGCGGGCAGCACGAACTCCACCGTCTGCTCATCGACCTTGCGAGCCACACCGACGGCATTGGCATAGATGGACAGCTGGGACGTGCTCTCCTTGGCGCGCTGGATGGAATAGACGACATCGTCGGCCGTGAAGGGCTGGCCGTCGTGAAACTTGACGCCCTGGCGCAGCTTCATGCGCCACAGCAGCGGGCCGACCTGGCTCCATTCGGTGGCCAAGCCAGGCACGATGTTGAGATTGCGGTCGCGGCGGGTCAGGCGCTCATAAACCTGGCCATTGACCATATTGGTCATGCTCTCGTTCTGCGAGTGCGGATCCATGGTCTGGGGGTCGCCCTGGCTGGCCCATTTCAGGGTCTGTGCCTGGGCCGCGCCCATGGGGACCAAACTGCACAGCGCCAGGCCCATCACCAGAGAAGACAGAGTTTTCATCACCACACCCTCAAGCCGCTTCGACGGCCGAGTGTAGGGAGCCGGCACAGCCCTGCCGCATGGGGTAAACCTTCAGGCTCACGAGCACGGCGGCGCGGCGACGCGCGCCATCAGGGTCAGGTCTTGCGCCAGATGTCGTCGAGGTGGGTGAAGCCCCAATCCTGTGGCGACTCGCGCCCGACCACGCGGTCACCGACGGCCGGGTTGGACAGGTCCAGCTGCTGAACCGGGATCGGCAGCTTGGACTTGGTGGAATAGAACACTCGCACATGGGGCGCAGCCAGATTCTGCGGATTCAGATCGATGACCACCGCCAGGCGTCCCGAGTCCAGGCGTACCAGGCTGCCCACGGGGTAGATGCCCACGCTCATCACGAAGGCCTTGAAGATCACCGGATCGAACTGCCCGGTCCACTGCGCCATGCGCTGGATGGAGCCGGCCGGATCCCAGGCCGCCTTGTAGGGCCGGGTCGAAGTGATGGCGTCATAGACGTCGCAGACCGCGCCCATGCGGGCCAGCAGGCTGATCTCCTCGCCCTTGAGCCCTTGCGGGTAGCCGCTGCCGTCCATCTTCTCGTGGTGGTGGAGGCAGACATCCAGCGCCGACTCGGGCACGGCGCCGCCTTCCTTGAGCATCATGTAGCCACGCATCGGATGTGACCGCATGATGTCGAACTCCGCCTCGGTCAGCTGCCCTGGCTTGTTCAGCACATTGAGCGGCATCATCATCTTGCCGATGTCGTGCAAAAGGCCAGCCATGCCCGCCTCGCGAGTCTGCGCATCGTCCAGCCCCAGTTGGCGGCTCAAGGACACCATCAGCGCGCACACCGCCACCGAGTGCATATAGGTGTAGTCGTCCTTGGTCTTGAGTCGGGCCAAGCTGATCAGGGCCGAGGGGTTGCGCGAGACCGAATCGGCCACTTCCTCGACCAGGGGCATGCACATCTCGGCATCGACCGCCTTGCCCATGCGGGCCTCGCCGAACAGGGCCGTGACGGCCTGGCGCGAGCGGTTGATGGTCTGCGCCGCGCGCCCCATCTCGGAGCCCATGCTGACACGCTCGGGACGGGCGAGCGCAGCCGCCGGTGCGGGAGCGGGAGGTGGAGGAGCGGGCTGAGGCTCGTCCACCAAGTCCTGGACCAGGCCGTCCTGCGCCGGGGCCGTATCGACATCGGCGCCCTTGCTGATGTCGATCCACACCGCCGGCACACCGCTGGTCAGCAAAGCCTCCAGATCGGCCACTTCACGCAGAACGAATTTGGTCTTCCAGAAGGGATGCGAAAGCCATGAGCCCTCCATCGACTGGAGATACATGCCCAGCTGAACCTGGTGGATGGGAATCTTCTTGAGCATGAGCCTGGACAAAAACTCGGGAATGCAAGCGTCTCAGTATGGGGCCGGAGGGTCCACGGGCAGCCTGCGATCAGGCACAAAAAAGCCGCCCTTTAGGCGGCTTTTTGTGAACTGCTTGGCACTTGCCGCGCCAGGCGGCTTCAGCGGAACTTGCTCTGCGGCACGGTGCGCAACTCACCCGGCAGCGACGCCAGGTACTTGGCGATGGCCTTGAGTTCGGCGTGGCTGAATTGCTTGACCTGGCCGGCCATGATGGCGTTGCTGCGGCCGACCACGGCATTGCCTTCGGTCTGGTAAGACTTCAGGGCCACGTTCAGATAGTCGGCATGCTGGCCAGCGATCTTGGGATAGCTGCCATCGATGGGCTTGTTGAAATTGGCACCGTGACAGGAGACGCAAGCGCCCTTGGTCAGCAGTTCGGCCACTTGAGCCGAGGGAGCTGCCGCGGTTTCCGGCAGCGTCTGGGCCGGTGCCTGCTTCTCGTAGAAGGCCGAGATGTCGGCAATGTCCTGCTCGCTCAGCGACTGCGCAATGCCGCGCATGGTCGGGTGCTTGCGCTCGCCCTTGGCGTAGGCCGTCAAGGCCGCGGCGATGTACTTTGCGTTCTGGCCGGCGATCATGGGCACTTTGTGCACTTCAGGAAAGCTGGCTTGGTAGGCCGGGATGCCATGGCAGCCAATGCACATGGCGATCTTGTCCTGGCCGACAACTGCCGCGGGGGCGGCGTCCTTGGCGAGAACGGAGGCGCTGGCGCCAAACAACGTGGCCAGAGCGAGCGAGATCTGCAGCAGTTTTTTCATGGTCCCGGGGTGTCTAGATCTTGTACCGACGGGCATTATAGGGGGCCACTTATACTGAATCGTCACCTTCAGGACTTTGATCCACACCATGAAATTTGCAGGTTCCGAGCATTACATCGCCACCGATGACTTGAAGCTGGCCGTCAACGCCGCCGCCACCCTGCAGCGGCCCCTGCTGCTCAAGGGCGAGCCCGGCACCGGCAAGACCATGTTGGCCGAGGAAGTGGCGCGCAGCTTGGGGCTGCCACTGTTGCAGTGGCACATCAAGTCGACCACCAAGGCCCAGCAAGGCCTGTACGAGTACGACGCGGTCAGTCGCCTGCGCGACAGCCAACTCTCCGGCATCGAGGGCGTGGACAAGGTCAGCAAGATCGAGAACTACATCATCAAGGGCGTGCTCTGGCAGGCCTTCGAGGCCGATCAGCCCGTCGCCCTGCTGATCGACGAGATCGACAAGGCCGACATCGAGTTCCCGAACGACCTGCTGCGTGAAATCGACCGCATGGAGTTCTACTGCTACGAGACGCGCCAGCTGATCAAGGCCAAACACCGCCCCCTGGTCTTCATCACCTCAAACAACGAGAAAGAGCTGCCCGACGCCTTCCTGCGCCGCTGCTTCTTCCACTACATCAAGTTCCCCGACCCGGTGACCATGCAGGCCATCGTCGATGTGCATTTCCCCGGCCTCAAGAAAGAGCTGCTGGCCGCCGCGCTCAAAACCTTCTTCGAGGTGCGCAATCTGCCGGGCCTGAAGAAGAAGCCCAGCACCTCGGAACTGCTGGACTGGCTCAAGCTGCTGGTGGCCGAAGACATGCCGCCCGAAACCCTGAGTCAGCCGGGTGCCGAGCACCTGATTCCGCCCCTGGTGGGCGCCCTGCTGAAGAACGAGCAAGACCTGACCCTGTTCGAAAAGCTGGTCTTCATGCAACGCCAACATCGCTGAGACAGCCATGGACAAAAACCTCCAACAAGGCCTGAAACAAGGCCTGGCCGATGCCTGCGGTTTTGTGCTGGGCGCCCTGGCCGGCTGGGAGCTGGGCCGCGCCCTCGGCTTCGATTTCATCGGCAGCACCGAGTGGCAGCTGCCCCAGCTGCTGGGCCTGGGCTTCATCCTGGGTGGCTGCGGTATTGGGCGCTGGGCGGCCCGCGCCTTGCTGGCCCAGCTCGACGGCCTGAACCGCAAGTAGCCGCGCCTCTTTTTCCCCTCCTCCCTCTTTCGAGAACCGACCATGGCGGCATCCCCACGCGCAGCAAAGCCTGAGACTTTTGATGTGGAGGCCCTCTGGGCCCTGGCACGCGTCGGCGCGCCCAGCCTCTCGCCCGATGGCGCCCAGGCCGTGGCCAGCGTCAGCCGCTGCGACATGGCGAGCAACAAGACCGAGTCGCACCTCTACCTGCTCTCCACCCTGGGCGGCGAGCCGCGCCAGCTGACCCAGGCCGGCAGCCCCGACAGCAAAGACGGCGCGCCGCAGTGGAGCCCGCGCGGCGACCGCATCGCCTTCATCGCCCGGCGCGAACAGGAAGGCGCGAAGGACAGCGAGCCGCAGCTCTATGTGATCGCCCCCGATGGCGGCGAGGCCCGTCGCGTCGGCCTGCCCGGCACAGGGCTAGCCACCGGCGTGCAAGCCTTCAAATGGTTCCCCGATGGCCGGCGCATCGCCTTCATCTCCTGGGTCTGGCCCGAACTGAAAGGCCAGACTGCCCAGGCCCAGGCACTCAAGGACTTCAAGGACCGCAAGGAAAGCGGCTACGTCACCTCAGACGCCGTCTACCGCTACTGGGATCACCATGTGCCCATGGGCCGGGTGCCGCATCTGCTGGTCGTCGATGTAGACAGTGGCAAGGTGCGCGATCTCTTCGAGGGGACAGACTTGGCCCTGAGCCTGGCCGACCCCGACGAGCACAGCTTCGACATCTCGCCCGATGGCCGCCGCATCGTCTACGCCTTCGACCCCGAGGCAGACAAGCGCCTGGACCATGACCTGGCCCTCGGCGAAGTCGAGGTCAAGAGCGCTCAGCACCGCGTGCTCTTGCAGGTGGAGGGCTGGGATTTCCGCGCGCCGCGCCACAGCCACGCCGGCCAGCATCTGGCCTTCGTCGCCAGCCACCAGGGCTTGAAGCACACCATGCCGGGCCAGCTGGCCGTGCTGGACACGGCCGGCCACTGGGCCGTGATGTCGGCCGACTGGGACCATGAAGTCAGCGCGCCCCTGGTCTGGGATGAAGACGATCTGTCCATCCTGCTGGCCGCCGAACAGGCCGGCCGCCGCCACCTCTGGCGCTTCGAACTGAAGCACTGCCAGGCCGAGATCGTGTTCGAAGGCGGCCATGTGGGCAGCTTCGCGCTGGCCGCCGGCACCGTGGTGCTGAACCATGACAGCGTGCAGTTCCCGCCGCGGCTTTCGCGCCTGCTGGAGGACGGCAGCAGCGCGCGCATCGAGCGCTTCAACACCGAGCATTTGAAGCGTCACGAATTCGGCCAGCACCAGGAAGTGATGCTCAAGGGCGGCCAGGGCGATGAGGTCCAGATGTGGCTGATCTACCCGCCCGGCTTCAACCCCAAGAAAAAGAAGGCCTACCCGGTGATGCATGTCATCCACGGCGGCCCGCACACCGCCTTTGGCGACAGCTGGCACTGGCGCTGGAACCACCAGGTGTTTGCCGCCCAAGGCTATGTGGTGGCCTGCGTGAACTACCACGGCTCGTCCAGCTTCGGCCACGCTTTCCTGGACTCCATCACCCACCGCTGGGGCGAGCTGGAGCTGCAGGACATCGAGGCCGGCACCGACTGGCTGCTGGCCCAGCCCTGGGCCGATGCGAAACGCGTGTTCGCCACCGGTGGCAGCTACGGCGGATACATGGTCGCCTGGATGAACGGCCATGTGCCGGCCGGCCGCTACCAGGCTTATGTGTGCCACGCGGGCTGCTTCGACTGGCAGGCCATGTTTGCCGACGACGCCTACACCTGGCATGCCAAGGAGCTGGGCAGCTGGTACTGGGACGACCCGGCCAAGATCGCCTCGCAAAGCCCGCACAGCTTTGCCCAGCACATGAACACGCCCACCCTGGTGATCCACGGCGCCATGGACTACCGCGTGCCCGACGCCCAGGGCCTGGCCTACTACAACACCCTCAAGGCGCGCGGCGTGGACAGCCGCCTGCTCTGGTTCCCTGACGAGAACCACTGGATCCTCAAGCCACGCAACAGCCGCCAGTGGTACGGCGAGTTCTTCGACTGGCTGGGCCGCCATGACCCGGGCGCCAAGTTGGCCAAGGTGACCAAGAAGCGATGAGCTGGGCGCAGATAATCGACGCATTCCCCGCGCCGGCGCGCACACCACCTTTCTTGCCCCTCCTCCCATGCTGATCAAATTCTTCTACACCCTGCGGGCGGCCAAGCTGCCGGTGTCGGTGCGGGAATTCCTCAGCCTGCTTGAAGGCCTGGAGAAAGGCGTGATCGGCAGCGAGGGCGCCGCCTCCATCGACGATTTCTACTACCTCGCCCGCACCACCCTGATCAAGGACGAGACGCAGTTCGACAAGTTCGACCGCGCCTTTGCCGCCTATTTCAAGGGCGTGGAGCTGCTCAGCGATTTCAGCCAGGAGGTGCCGCTGGAATGGCTGCGCCAGCATCTGCAGCTGGAACTGAGCGACGAGCAAAAAGCCGCCATCGAGAAGATGGGCTGGAACGAGCTGATGGAGACGCTCAAAAAGCGCTTCGAGGAGCAGAAAGAGCGCCACGAGGGCGGCAACAAATGGATCGGCACGGGCGGCACCAGCCCCTTCGGCCACAGCGGCTACAACCCGCAGGGCATACGCATCGGCGGCGCCAGCAAGAACAAGAGCGCCGTCAAGGTCTGGGAGCAGCGCGCCTACAAGGACTACGACGACCAGCTGGAGCTGGGCACACGCAATATCAAGGTCGCCCTGCGCCGCTTGCGCCGCTTTGCCCGCGAGGGCTCGGACCTGGAGCTGGACCTGGGCGACACCATCAGCAAGACCGCCGCCAACGCCGGCATGCTGGACATCCGCATGGTGCCCGAGCGCCACAACAAGGTGAAGGTGCTGCTGCTGATGGATGTGGGCGGCACCATGGACGAGCATGTGCACCGCGTCGAAGAGCTGTTCTCGGCCGCCAAGACGGAGTTCAAGCACCTGGAGTTCTTCTACTTCCACAACTGCGTCTACGACTTTGTCTGGAAGAACAACCGCCGCCGCTTCGCCGAGAAGACCCCGACCTGGGACCTGATCCGCAAATACAACCGTGACTACAAGCTGATCTTTGTCGGCGATGCCACGATGAGCCCCTACGAGATCCTGCAGCCCGGCGGCAGTGTCGAATACAACAATGAAGAGCCCGGCGCCGAATGGTTGCAACGCCTGACCCACGCCTTCCCCAAATACGCCTGGATCAACCCGGAGCCGCAAGGCGTCTGGCAGTACCGCCAGAGCGTGTCCCTGATCCAGAACCTGATGCAGCAACGCATGTTCCCCCTGTCCCTGCAAGGCCTGGAAGGCGCGATGCGTTTGCTCAGCCAATGAGCCACACCCTGCCCTGGCTGCTGCGCGGCGCCCTGCTGTTCGCGGCGGCGGGCCTGTCCGGCTGCGCCTCGATCAGCAGCCTCTGGAAGGACGAGCCGCCGCCGCCCAGCGCCGCTGCGGGCTCGGCCGCCGATGGCGCAGCGGTGCGCCTGGTGGCCGAATACGAGCTGGTGGTCGAAGCGCCCAGCGCGCTGCGCGATCTGCTGCAGGAACACCTGGACCTCGCCCGCTTTCGCAGCGCGCCCGAAGACCAACGCCTGAGCCGCCAGGAACTGGGCCGCCTGATCCAGGCCGCGCCGCAGCAGGCCCAGGCCTTGCTGGAAACCGAGGGCTTTTTCAATGCCCAGGTGCAGGTCAGCCGCAATGAAGGCAGCCCAGTGGTGGTGACCGTAAAGGTCGAGCCCGGCCCGCAGACCCGGGTCAAGGCGCTGCAGATCGAGTTCGCCGGTGCCCTGGCCCCGGACCAGCCCCAGGTGGCGGGCGCCGATCTGGCCGCCCTGCGCGAGCGCCTGCAGGGCCAATGGTCGCTGGGCCTGGGCCAGGGCTTCTCGCAGCCGCGCTGGTCGCAGGCCAAGAACGAACTGCTGGCCACGGCCCGCGCGCGCGGTTTCCCGCTGGCCACACTGGACACCCACAGCGCCCGCATCGATGCCGAGACCCAAAGCGCCGAGCTGGACCTGAAGCTGGACAGCGGCCCGCTGTTCCGCCTCGGCGAGCTGCAGATCGAAGGCCTGAAACACCAGCCGCGCAGCAGCGTCGAGCGTCTGGCCGGCTTCAGCATCGGCCAGCCCTACACCGAGCAGCTGCTGCTCGATTTCCAGGAACGCCTGGTCCGCACCACCTTGTTCGACAGCGTCAATGTCGACATCCAGCCGCTCAGCGATCCGCCCGAAGCCGCGCCCGTGCACATCAAGCTGCGCGAGGCCCCGCGCCAGCAGCTGACTGCCAGCATCGGCTACGACACCGGCAGCGGCCCGCGCCTGGGCGCCGATTACATCCACCGCCGCCCCTTCGGCCTGGACCTGCGCGCGCGCAGCAAGCTCAAGCTCAGCCAGAAGAACAGCTCCTACGACCTGGAGCTGAGCTCGCACCCGCAGCCTGATATGCAGCGCAATGTCGGCGCCCTGTTCCTGGAGCGCCTGGTGGTCGACAACAAGACCACGGTCAATCTGCGCGCCCGCGCCGGCCGCACCCGCGAGACCGAGCGGCAGGACCGCACCTATTACCTGGAGCTGCTGCGCGCCCGCGAGACCGACCCGCAAGGCACCATAAGCGCTGGCGCTGCCTCGGCCAATGTGCAGTGGATCCACCGCCGGCTCGACAGCCCGCTCACGCCCACCCGGGGCTACAGCGCCAGCCTGCTGCTGGGCGTCGGTCGGGCCGACAGCTCCGAAGCCCGTAACGGCGGATTCCTGCGCAGCCATCTGCGACTACAGGCTTACCAGCCCCTGCCCGGCGGCTGGTTCGGCAGCGCCCGCAGCGAGTGGGGTCAAGTCTTTGCTTCGCAGGAGGTGGGCCTACCCGAAAAGCTGCGCTTTCGCACCGGCGGTGACGACTCGGTGCGCGGCTACGGCCTTGACGACCTGGGACCGCGCGATGCCGATGGCAACGCCACCGGCGGTCGCATCCTGTGGAACGGCAGCGTCGAGCTGGCCCATGGCCTGACGCCCAGCATGCCCGCCTTGCTCGGCGCCGTCTTCGTCGACGCGGGCCAGGCGGCGCAGCACTGGCGCGAGCTCAAGCCCAGCCTCGGCTACGGCTTGGGCCTGCGCTACCGCAGCCCCCTGGGCACCCTGCGCCTGGACCTGGCCCGCGGCCAGGAGACCCAGAAATGGCGCATGCATTTCAGCGTCGGCATTGCGCTTTGAACGCCAACGCTGCGAACCCTGACCCGGCCCCATGAGCGACTCTGATTCCAAGCCCGGCACGCCCGCCGCCCCTACGAGCGACACCCGGCCCAAGCCGCGCCGCGGCCGCGGCCTGCTGCTGGGCCTGATGACCCTGCCGGTGCTGGCCGGCAGCGCCGGCCTGGGCCTCTGGTGGGGCTTGGGCAGCGAGGCGGGCAGCCGCTGGCTGCTGCAGCAAGTGCCCGGCCTGCAGGTCGAGGCGCCGCAAGGCCGCCTGATCGGCGACTTCTCGGCCAAGCGCCTGAGCCTCACCATCCCCGGCGGCCAGGACCGTATCGAAATCGACGATCTGCGCTGGACCGGCCTGGCCCTGGCTTGGAACCGCTCGCCCCTGCTCTGGGGCGACCTGATGGTCGAGCGCCTGAGTGCCAGCCAGGTGACGGTGCATCTGGCGCCCAGCGCCGAGCCCAGCCCGGTGCCCGAGGAGCTGCCCATTCCCCTGGGCGTGCACATCGCGCAGCTGCAAGTGGACAGCCTGTCTCTGCCCACACTGAGCCAGCTGCCGGTGCGCGGGCTGCAAGCCCGGGTGGACCTGAGCAGCGTGACCGACAACAGCCACGGCGCCGAGCACCGGCTGCAGATCCAGCAGCTGGCCTGGGACCAGTTGCAGCTCAGCGGCAGCGCCACGCTGGGCGCCGGCAGTGGCCTGCCCCTGCAGGCCAGCCTGGGCCTGAAGTCGGCCGCCCAGGCCGATCTGCCAGCCTGGGGCGCACAGCTGGACCTGCAAGGCCCGCTGGCCCAGCTGCAGCTCAAGGCGGCCCTGAGCGCCCAGAACCAGCAGCTGCAAGCCCAGGCCCAGCTGCGCCCCTTCGCCGCCTGGCCCCTGCCCCAGCTGCAGCTGGACACGCAGCAGTTGGACCTCTCGGCCCTGATGTCGGGCCTGCCCAAAACAGCGCTGAGCGGTCAAGTAATCCTGCAAGCCGACAACAACGCAGCCAACAACAGTGCGGCCGGCAAGCAAAGCTCGAAGTCACCCGCCCTGCAGATCAAGGCCCAGCTCGCCAACCACGCGGCCGGCCTTTGGAACGAGCAGCGCCTGCCGGTGCGCCAACTGAGCCTGGACGCCGAGGCCTCGGCCCAGGACCCCAGCCAGATCCAGCTGCGCGCCTTCGATGTGCTGCTGGGAAGCAGCGCCCTGCCCGCCGGCCGTTTGCGTGGCAGCGGCAAGAGCAGCAGCGCCGGCGGCAGCCAGCTCACGCTGAGCCTGGAGAACCTGCGCAGCGAGGGTCTGGACGCGCGCGCTGCTGGCCTGCTGGCCGCCGGCACGGTCGAGCTCAGCACCTCGCAGGGTTGGGTCGCAGCCAGCAACGATGGCGCCGACAAGAAGGGCGCGAAAGCGGTCGACGTCACGCCGCAACTGCAGTTGCGCATCAAGACCGATCTGCAAGGCCGCTGGCTGCCGCCGGGCCCGGTCACGCCGGCCGCGGCCAAGGCCCAATTGGCCGCACCCGCCGCCACCAGCCCACAAAATTCACCGCTCAATGCCCACAGCCCGGTGCGCTTGCAAGCCAGCGCCGTCGCCTCGATGCAAGGCCTGGATCTGCAAGAACTGCTGATGCAAGCCGGCGAAGCCCAGCTCAAGGGCAGCGCCAAGCTGGCCTTAAGCCGCCCCGGCAGCCTGACCGGCGGCTGGCAGCTGCAGGCCAGCGCCCGCGGCATGGTGCCGGAGCTGCGCCGCCTCTGGCCCAATGCACCCGGCCCCAGCGCCCGCCTGGATCTGGACCTCAGCGCCGACCTGCAGGCCCCGGCTCAACAGAGCAATGCCGGCCTGCTGGCCCAAGCCCCGCGCGGCCAGGCCCGGCTGCGCCTGCTGCCCGGCAGCCAGGCCGGCATGGAAGTGGCTGCTGACCTCAGCTACGAGCGCGCCAACGATCAGCAAGTGCCCACCCTGCGCGCCGATCTGCAGGCCGGCGGCAACCAGCTGCAAGGCCGCGCCCAGCTGCTGGCCGATCACAGCCTGGAGGGCCAGCTGCAGCTGCAAGCGCCCCAGCTGCAAGCGCTTGCAGCCGCTCTGGCAAGCCCTGGCTCCCGCCCTGGCCAAGGGCGAACCGGCCCATCAGCTGGCCGGCAGTTTGAGCGGACAGCTGGCCTGGCAGGGCCGAGCCGAAGCGGACAAGACCAGTGGCAAGAACTCCAGCGGCAGCAGCCCGCGCTGGAGCTGGCAAAGCCAGGCCGAACTGCAAGGCCAGGCCCTCAAGCTCGACCAGCTGAGCCTGGACAAGGCCCGGCTGAGCGCCAAACTCGCCAGCGCCCTGAACGCGCCGCTGGCCCTGCAGCTCGATCTGGAGCAACTCAAAAGCCCCGAGGCCCAGCTGCCCCAGGCTCAGCTGCACCTCAGCGGCAGCTGGGCTCAGCACCAGCTGCAGCTCAGCGGCCTTGGGCACAGCCCTGCTGCCCGCCGCCCTGCGCCCCGCGCAGCAGCCGGCCGACCAACCCTCGCGCAGCCAATTCCAGATGGACCTCAAAGGCAGCTTGGGCACGGCAAGCAACGCCAGCCCGACGACGACCGAGCTGGGCCAGCTCTGGGCTCAGGGCAGCCAGTGGCGCGCCACTGGCCTCAAGCTCGATGCGCGCGTGCCCGCCGCCACCGCAGCCAGCAAAACGGCCAAACCGGCCGACAAAGCCCCGGCCCCCTGGCTGCAGGCGCAAGACCTGGCCCTGCGCGTGGACAGCGGCCCGCAAGGCCAGCTCATCGGCGCGCAGTTCGAACCTGGGCGGCTGGAGCTGTTCGGCGCCGGCCTTCGCTGGCAGCAGCTGGCCTGGAAGACCGCCGAGGGGCCCGATCAGTTGCAGCTCGACCTGGCCCTCGAACCCCTGGCCGTCGCGCCCCTGATGGCACGCTGGCAGCCCGATTTCGGTTGGGGCGGCGATCTGGTGGTGGACGGCAGCGCCCGCATCCACACCCTGCCCCAGCTGGGCGTGGAGCTGTCCCTGCAGCGCCGCAGCGGCGACCTCAAGGTGACCGACGATGGCGGCACCCAGGCCCTCGGCCTGAGCGAGTTGCGTTTGGGCGTGATCGGCGCGCCCGGCCGCTGGCACCTGACCCAGGCTTTTGCCGGCAGCAATATCGGCGTGCTGGCCGGCGCCGTGACTGCGCGCAACGAAGCGGGCGACGGCAGCCCCTGGCCCTCGACCCAGTCGCGTCTGGAGGGCGTGTTGGAAGCGCGGGTGGACAACCTCAGCACCTGGGGTGCCTGGGTGCCCTCGGGCTGGCGTGTGGCCGGCGGCTTGGCCGCCAGCGCCAGCTTTGCCGGCAAGCTCAACGACCCGCAGGTGGTGGGCCAGATCCAGGGCAGCAAGCTGGGCCTGCGCAACCCGCTGCTGGGCATCGATGTGCAAGACGGCAGCTTCGCCCTGCAGCTCAAGGGCAGCCATGCCGAACTGCAGCATCTGCGCCTGCGTGCCGGCGACGGCGAACTCAATGCCCAGGGTCAGCTGCAACTGGGCGCCAAGCCGCAAGCTGACATCCAGGCCCAGGCCAGCAAGTTCGCCCTGCTGCGCCGCGTCGACCGTCGCTTGGCCGTGAATGGCCAGCTGCGCCTGCACATGGACGCCCAGGCCCTGGATCTACAGGGCAAGCTCGATGTCGAGGACGGTCTGTTTGATTTCTCGCGCGGCAATGCGCCCGAGCTGGACGACGATGTCGAGGTGCGGCGCGTGGCGCAAGCGCCGACTGCGCCCGTGGAAGCAGCCGCGGCCCGGCGACAGATCAAGCTCAAGCTGGACATCGACCTGGGCCAGAAGCTGCGCGTACGTGGCCATGGCGTGGATACTTTGCTGGCCGGCGAGCTGCAGATGACCCAAGCCCAGGGCCGGCCGCAGCTGCACGGCAGCATCCGCACCGTCAACGGCAGTGTCGACGCCTACGGCCAAAAACTCACGATCGAAAAAGGTCAGGTTACCTTCAGCGGCGTGATGGACAACCCGCGCCTGGACATCCTGGCCATCCGCCCCGGCGAAGAAGAGGTGCGCGTGGGCGTGACCATCGGCGGCAGCGCTCAGTCTCCGCGCATCAAGCTCTTCTCTGACCCCGATATGGCCGACACGGCCAAGCTCTCCTGGCTGCTGCTGGGCCGCGCGCCAGACAACCTCGAACGCAGCGACACTGCCCTGCTGCAAAAAGCCGCCATGGCCTTGCTCAACGGCGGTGGCGAGAGCCGCACCGGCAAGGTGATCAAGTCCATCGGCCTGGACGAGCTCTCAGTCAGCGAAGGCAATGGCGAAGTGCGCGGCACGGTGGTGCGCGTGGGCAAGCAACTGTCAAAGCGCTGGTATGTGGCTTTTGAGCGCGGCCTCAACGCCACGCAAGGCAGCTGGCAGCTGATCTACCGCATCGCCCAGCGCTTCACCCTGCGCGGCCAGGCCGGCGATGAAAACGCGCTTGACCTGATCTGGCAGTGGAAGTGGGAATAATCATGCGCGCAATGGCCTAACGAACGATTGCAGCGGATGTCGGCGAGGCCGCAGCACCAAGCGGAGTAGGCAGCCAATCTTTCATGCGAGAATTCGCGCCGCCCTCCCCCACGATGCAAACTCGCCGTAGTTCAATGGATAGAACGGCCGCCTCCTAAGCGGCAAATACAGGTTCGATTCCTGTCGGCGGGACCAGGCGCGACGCGGCCTAAACCAAAGCCTTGCGATTCAAGCGTGGCTGCGTCGGAGTTGGCACAAGTCAAGTAGCCGCCGCCACGCGCAGCATGTCAGCAGTCTTTGCCAGAACCGCGCTGATATCCAGGCCGATTGAGGCCCAAACAAAAAAACCGCGCCCACGGCGCGGTTCTTCGGGTTCAGTGGCCTGGTTCAGGCAACCAAGGTTTTGCGGCGCTTGACTGCACCCGGCACGAAAGCCGCGAACAGGCTCAGCCCCAGCAAGGCGTAGCTCGAAGGCTCCGGAACCTGGCGGCATTCGTTGTTGCCGCCCGTGAGGCTGTTGACAGCCACACAAGCGCCCTGGAACTGCACATCAATGAGAAAAGCCTCATTACGGCCCACAAGATCGCGCTCGTTGGGCCCGGTCCCGAACCAGACTTGTGAAACTCCAGCGCCCACCGCCTCGAAGTTCAAGGTCATCATGACAAAGCTGTCGTCGTCCTGCGCAGCGGCAAGCAGATCGTCGGTGCCGGGGTCACCGGGCACAACCAAGTTCGAATATGCAAATAGATCGAACGAATTGATTGATGGAACTATCGGAGGCTCTTCGGTCCAACTGCCACCCAGACCCGAGCCCAGGCTGTAGCTAACGGCCTTGAGCTGTGCCGGGTCGAAGTAGATGTTCAAATCGAAGGCCGAAACGATCTCCGAGCCGAGGCCTGAAATCTTGACATCCAAAGAGAAGGTTCCGCCGATCATCTGCGACGAATTGCTGGGGCTGAGACTGACTACTGGGGCGGCGTGCGCCGATGACATGGCAAGCGCCAGTGCACTGGCGGCTGTGGCAAGCAGTTTCATTTTCATTTTGAACTCCTGGGGGTTGCGAGCAAATCCAAATTGGAGGGGTGCATCAAATAGACTTCAATTCGTCGCGCAGTTGTTGCGTGTGCACTTCAGGGTGCAGGCGCGCACATCACGGGCATCGATGCGGCCATCGCCATTGCCATCGCGCGGATCACCGGCAGCAGGCACCTGGCCAATGCCTGCACGGATCAGTGCCATGTCCGCTGTGTCGACATCGCCGTCCGAGTCCACATCACAGGCGGTCACCTTGGTGTTGATGGTCAGGTCAAACAGCACAGGTGAGGCGTTGGTGGTGCTGGCATTCAGGCGAGTCAACACCTGGATGAACTTGCCGCTGGCCGTGAAGGGAACGTTCTTGCTGACGGTCTGATAGGCCTGTGCGGCCAGATTCGCCGCCACATCGGCTGTTCGGTACTGGACGAGGATGGCCGCGCCTGCGGGAACAGAATCCGTCCAGTTGATACGGTCCCAGGCTGTGCCGGCGGCGCCGCTGTCGTAGGTGACGGTCCAGGTGCCTGTCGGCGTGGTGGAATTGCGTGCAGCAAAACCAGCAGCATCGCTGTAGGTGTAAGGCACGTCGCCGACCGGGAAGGTGCCAAGTGGCGCCCCGTCGCTGCCGCGGTACTTGTGCACCCGGTTGGAGCTATAGCCGATCTGGAAGATGTCGTTGTTGGCATCGACCTGAATACCGACCGAGTAGGCACCGCCCGCCTGCAAAGGCGCCGTCCACAAGGTAACGCCCGCAGGCGACACCTTCTGCACAGTGTTGGTGCCGGCAATGATGTTGCCGGAGCCATCGACGACGATACCGGAGGAGCTCACGCTCAAACCTGCGATGGACGAGGACGTGTTGGTCGCGGGGTCAAAGACACGGTTGTTGCTGCCGGTGTAGACCTTGTCGTTGCCCAAGGCAATGCCGTACATGCCGCCCGGGAAGGAGGCCACGGTGTAAGGGCCGGTGTTGCTGGCCGTGTTGGTGATCTTGCCCAGAGGGCCACCCAATGACGCGCTCCAGAGCACTCCGTTCTTGTCGATCAAGCAACCGTAGGGCTGCCAGTTGCCGGAACTCGGCTGACCTGCGGTCGGCGTTGTAGCCACCGGGCCGGCCAGCAAACTGCCGTCGCTCGAGCTGTATTTGTAGTAGCGCTGGGTATTGAACATGCCCACCCAGAGATTGCCGTCGGTGCCGATGCAAAGCGCTCGGCCCAGACCGTTCTGATCGCCGACTTGGACGGCCCAAGCCACGCGTTCATCCGTGATCTCGCTGTCGTCGATCTGCCCGTTGCCGTTGGTGTCAGCCATGGGCAAGGCTGTCGAACCGTTCGATGTGTCCATGACCCCATTGCCATTGCGATCGATGAAGCCTTCGGCGAGCAGCTTCAAAAGCACCGGCTTGCGATTGGCGAACCAGCGATTCAGCACATAGGCATTGCCATTGATATCCACCGACGTGCGCGAAGGGGCAGGACCAGAGTAAGCGTTGCCCAGATGGTTGATATGGCCCGCTTGTCCTGCAGGACCAAACCAGGTGCGATAGCGGGCGAGTTCGACATTGGAATTGGTGTCGAATTTACTCACCGTGTCCTCGCCAGCATTTGCAATCCACATCACTGGGAAAGTTGTGCCCACGGTATTCAGCTGAAGCTGGTTGTTATTGGGCGCCGCATGATTGACGCCGGAGAGCAAGCCCAGGTCGAAATCGGCATCGAAGGTGTAGGTCTTGGAGCCGGCAAGCGCTCCCCCCGCCAGCGTCAAGGCGGCGACGAGGCTCAAAGCGCTGCGGGCTGAACTTGCTGCACGGCGCAGCGGCTTGAATTGGGTGTTCATGGTGACATCCTTGATTGGCTTGGGGCCGCACACCGGCGGCGCCCGATCTTGGTTGATGAGGGCTCAGCGAGCCAGCATGGCCACAGGCCGTACCGAGTGATCCATATCGTGTGAAGCATGCTGGGCGAGCACTTCGGTCTTGCCGCTCTGCACGTTCACCTGATAGAGCAATGAAGTGCCACTGCGCAGACTGACAAAAATCACATGGCGGCCGTCGCTGCTCCATTTGGGGTCGAAGTCCTCGGCCGGATGCTGGCTGAGATTGCGCAGCTCGCTGCCATCAGACTTCATGCTGAAGACATCGGTGCGTGTACCACCCGGGTCATCGCGGGTGCTGGAAAAGGCGATGTACTGGCTGTCGGCCGACCAACGGGGCGACTCATGCGACGCCAAGACATCCGCGGTCAGGTCCACCGACTTGCCGCTCTCCACCTCGGTGATGATCAGGTGCGAACGCTTCTCGCGAAGGTCCGCCACCCACACCACTTTCGAGCCATCGGGAGAAAGCTCCGCCCATGCCGCGCCGCGAGGTGCGAACTTGCTGCTCAGTTCCTTCAAGCCGCTGCCGTCCTGCTGCACGACAAACGCTTGGTTGCGGCCCTTCTCGTCTTGGGCCAAAAAGCAAAGTCGCATTCCGTCTGAAGACCAACTCGCCGCAGCGGGCCCCATGGACTTGCCCTGCACCTTGATCGTTGTCATGGCACGGGTTTGCACATCGACGATGCGAAGCACCGTGTTGCCACTGCTGAGGTCCAGGGCATAAAACGCCAAAGTGCGGCCATCGGGCGCCCAGCTCGGCGCCATTTCGGCATCCGCCCCGGTCGACACGCGTTGTGCGCCGGAGCCATCGCCGCTCATGACCTGAATCACAGGGCGCCCGGCCTCGCGCGCCACAAAAGCGATTCGGCCATCAGCCGAAAGCGCTGGCTGGGCGTAGACACCCCGGCCGCTGGTCAAAGCCTGCTCATGGCCCTGGTTGTCTCGAACCCAGATCTGAGGGTCGCCGCTGCGCAAGGACACATAGGCCAAGCTGGCCAAAGAAGGTGCTGCTGCCATGCCAGCCGTAGGGCCGGCCGCGCGGACCACCGGGGCGACGAAAGGCAGCATTGCGGCAGCCAAAGCCCAGGTCAAACGATTCCAGCCCAGTTTTTTTACTTGCTGATGATTCATCATCAGCCTCACTGGACAACCATGAAGTTGGTGCTTGCCAGGGCCTTGCCCGAGCTGTCCAACACGCTGAGCTTGTACTGACCAGCGGCGCCACCGGGCAGGCGGTAGCTGACATTGCCTTCAGCGTTGACCATCACGGTCAGCTGCGTCTCGACGCCGTTGGGCGCCACCAAGGCGATCGAAACCGAGGTGTTGGGTTTGTAGCCTCGCCCCTCAAAGACGGCACCTTTGCTGGCTTGCACCAGCGAGGGGCCGGCCAAGCTGGGGGCGGCAGCCTTGGCGGTGACTTGTGCTGCGCTCAGCAGCGGCAAGCAAACAAGCGTCAGGGCCAGCGCCTCACGGGCACGCTGACCCAGCGTGCGGACGAAGTGAAATTCCATTGCGAACTCCTGCGTTTCTCGAAGTACAGCCGCGACCGCGACTGCTGTGAACGCATCGTCCGACTTCAAAAATGCTCTGGCAATCGCACAAAGTTCCCGAACGCCCTCAATATCCCCCTCAGTCAAGGGGGTGCGCGCAGACTCCCCCCTAACTCAAACCACTGAAACGCTAGGCATTCGCATTCAATCTCTCGCCGCGGGCTGGGAGCCTGCAGGCTCGGTCAAGACGGGAGCTGGCATTGGGCGCCACCGTCCACCTTCAGCGCTGTCGCATCGCCCTCGACAGCATCAACACCGGCACCAAGCCCACCAGCACAATGGCCAGCGAGGGCAGCGCCGCTTCGCCGAGCCGCTCATCTCGGGCCATTTGATAGGCCACCACGGCCAGGGTGTCGCTGTTGAAGGGGCGCAGCACCAAAGTGGCCGGCAGCTCCTTCATCACATCCACAAACACCAGCAAGGCCGCCGCCAAGCTGGAGCGGGCCAGCAGTGGCGCATGCAGCTCCCAAAACACCCGAGAGCGACTGGCTCCCAGCAGGCGCGCCGTTTCATCCACATTGGGTGAAATGCGGGCATAGCCCGCCTCGACCGACTGCAGGGCCACGCCCGAAAAGCGCACCAGATAGGCGTAAATCAGGCCGCTGATGGTGCCGGTCACAAGGCCGGTCAGGCCCAGCTGTGGCGCATGCTCCTGCAGCCAGCCCAAGGGCAACAGGATGCCGACGGCAATCACCGCGCCAGGCACGGCATAACCGAGCGACACCACACGGGTGGACAGGCGCAGCAAGCCGGCGCCAGGTCCGCGCGCCGCGCCGGCGCCGTGCCCCATGCGGCCGGCATAGGCCAGCACCAGGGCCATGGCAACCGCCAATGCGGCGGAGAGGCCGGCCAGCTGCAAACTCGTCCAGGCCCACTGAGCGAAGCGAGCCAGCGGCAGGCCGAATTCACCGTAGCGCGCCTCCAGCCACATCAGCTTGAGCAAGGCCAGAACCGGCAGTACAAAGCCCAGCAAGATGGGCACGGCGCAAAGCGCGACCGCCATGAACGCCGCCAGGCCGTGCAGCCGCAGGGGGCGGGCTTCGGCCGCATGCTGCGCCCCTGCTCGGCTGCTGGAAAAGCGCAGCCGAGCCTGTGCCCGCCGCTCCAACCAGAGCAGGCCGGCCACGGCCAGCAAAAGCACCGAGGCCAACTGGGCGGCTGCCATGCGGTCGTTCATCACCAGCCAGGCCTTGTAGATGCCGGTGGTCAGGGTGTTGAGGCCGAAGTAGGCCCCGACCCCGTAATCGGCCAGGGTCTCCATCAAGGCCAGCGCCACGCCGGCTGCCAGTGCCGGTCGGGCCAGGGGCAGAGCCACCTCGCGCACCCGGCGCAAGGTGCCCGCACCGAGGATGCGAGCGGTTTCCATCAAGGTGACACCGCGCTCGCTGAGCGCCGTACGGGTCAGCAGATAAACATACGGGTAGAGACAGAGCACAAAGAGCAGCACCGCGCCTGGCAAGCTGCGGACATCGGACCAGAGCGGCCGGCTCGTGCCCAGCAAATCGCGCAGCCAGGTCTGCAAAGCGCCGCTGTACTGCAGTGCATCGGTGTAGGCGTAGGCCGCCACATAGGCGGGCATGGCCATGGGCAGCAGCAAGCCCCATTCGAACCAGCGCCGCCCGGGGAAATCAAACAGGCTGACCGCGGCAGCCGTCGCGCCTCCAAGCAGAGCCACGCCAAGCGCCACCGCCACCGACAACACCAGAGATGAAGCGGCATAGGCCGGCAGCACCGTTTCCAGTTGGTGGCGCAGCAGCGCCAAGCTCTGTGCGTCCAGACTCAGCCAGGAACCCAGCACGCCGAGCACGGGCACGGCCAGCAAGAGGCAAACAACAGTGATCAGACGCAGCATGCGGGCGACAAACAACAGGAAACGGCCAAGGAGGGCGTCGGGAGCTCAAATCCGGGCGAAGAAGCGGGCCACAGCGCGCCACTCCCGGCTCGCGGCAAGCGCCACCAAAAACGCACTCTTGACCTGAATCAAGCAAATGCGAACGATCCGCATTCGAAACACGCGAGACGGCCCGCTATCATAAAGGCCATGTTTCTTGCACTCGACCAGATCGGCCTGCGCTACCCCGGCGCCAACCTAGGCCCGGAACAACCTTCCCTGCAGCACCCACCCACGGCAACCAGCAACAAGGTCCGCCCCGGCGCCGTTGATGGTGTGACCCTGGGTCTGGCGCGGGGGCAGATCGGCGTGCTGATCGGGCCCTCGGGTTGCGGCAAGACCTCCTTGCTGCGCTGCATCGCCGGCCTGGAGCGCTTGAACAGCGGCCGCATCCTGATCGAAGGGGAAGCGCTGGCCGACGCCAGCCAAGGCCTGCACTTGGCGCCCGAGGCGCGTCGCATCGGCATGGTCTTCCAGGATTACGCCCTCTTCCCGCATCTGTCCGTGGCCGAGAACATCGCCTTCGGCCTGCGCCACCTGAGCCGCAGCGACCGCGACCGTCGCATTGCCGAGATGCTCGACCTGGTCGGCCTGGCCCATGCGGCCAAGCGTGCACCGCACCAGCTTTCCGGCGGCCAGCAGCAGCGTGTCGCCCTGGCCCGGGCCCTGGCACCGGCACCGCGACTGCTCTTGCTGGACGAGCCCTTCTCCAGCCTCGACGTCGACCTGCGCGAGCACCTGTCCCAAGAGTTGCGCGCCATCCTGCATGCCAGCGCCACCACCGCACTGTTCGTGACCCATGACCAGTCCGAAGCCTTTGCCATCGGCGATGTCGTCGGTGTCATGAACAAGGGCCGGCTGGAGCAATGGGATGCGCCCTACACCGTCTACCACCGGCCTGCCACACGCTTTGTGGCCGACTTCATCGGCCACAGCGTCTTCGCACCGGGCCGCATCGTCGCCGGGGCTGACGGCCCCGAGGTGCTGACCCCTGTGGGTGCGCTGGTGGATGCGGAAGCCTGCGCCATGGCCAGCGCCTACCCGGACGGTGCCTGCGATGTACTGCTGCGGGCCGATGACATCATCCATGACGACGCGGCGCCGGTGAAAGCGCAAATCGAACGCAAGATCTTTCGCGGCGCGGACTTTCTCTACACCTTGCGTCTGGCCACCGGCGACCGCCTCAAGGCCCATGTGCCTTCGCACCACGACCACCATCTGGGCGAATGGATCGGCATACGAGCCCATGTCGACCACGTCGTGACCTTCCCCGCGCTGAGCGGCGATGCGGCCCTTACGGAGAGCCCGAACTGACCGGGTGCCGAAAGTCACCGCAAACGTAAAGCTGGCGTAAAGCCCTGCGTTTCGTCTGTTTGTGCACTTGAATCCAGCGATTTGGAGGGGCAAATGCAGCTGTCTGCCCGCCAAGCGAAAGCCCCACGGGCATATACTGAAGGCGTGGTTTTCCTGCGACTGCTACGCTTCGCCCACCACGACATTGCTGTATTTCACCGACAGGACAGGCTCGCATCATGAGTGCCAAATTGAAAGTTGCCGGCTGGCTCGCTCTGGGCGCCGTTGCAGGCGCGTTGACCACGATGCAATTGCAGGCCAACGCCCGCAGCAGCCTCTCGCCGCTGCCGCTGGAAGAGCTGCAACAGCTCGCCGCCGTGTTCGGCATGGTCAAGTCCGATTACGTCGAACCGGTCGATGAGAAAAAGCTGATCAATGACGCGATCGCCGGCATGGTCTCCGGCCTGGATCCGCACTCTCAGTTCTTCGACAAAAAGAACTTCAAAGAATTCCGCGAAGGCACAACCGGCAAATTCGTTGGCGTCGGCATTGAGATCGGCATGGAAGACGGTCTGGTCAAGATCGTCTCGCCGATCGAGGGCTCGCCCGCCTTCCGCGCCGGCCTCAAGAGCGGCGACCTGATCAGCAAGATCGACGACACCTTGGTGCGCGGCCTCGGCCTCGACCAGGCCGTCAAGCGCATGCGCGGCGAGCTCAACACCAAGGTTCAGCTGACCATCTACCGCAAGAGCGAAAACCGCAGCTTCCCCGTCACCATCGTACGCGAAGAAATTCGCGCCCAGAGCGTGCGCGGCAAGGTGGTCGAGCCCGGCTATGCCTGGCTGCGCGTGAGCCAGTTCCAAGACCGCACGGTGGAAGACTTCGCCAAGAAGCTGGAAGAGATCTACAAGCAGGAGCCCAATCTCAAGGGCTTGGTGCTGGACCTGCGCAACGACCCGGGCGGTCTGCTGGAAGCCTCGGTGGCCATCTCATCCGCCTTCCTGAGCCGCGATGTCGAGGTGGTCAGCACCAATGGCCAGATCGCCGACTCCAAGGCCAGCTTCAAGGCCAGCCCCGACTACTACCTGCGCCGCGGCGGCACCGACCCGCTCAAGAAGCTGCCGGCAGCGCTCAAAAAGGTGCCGATGGTCGTGCTGGTCAACGAAGGCTCGGCTTCGGCCAGCGAGATCGTCGCCGGCGCCCTGCAGGACCACAAGCGCGCGCTGATCATGGGCGCCCAGACCTTCGGCAAGGGCTCGGTGCAGACGGTGCGCCAGCTGAGTCCGGACACCGCGCTCAAGATCACCACCGCGCGTTACTACACGCCGAGCGGCCGTTCCATCCAGGCCACCGGCATCGTGCCCGACATCCAGTTGGACGAAACCGCCGAAGGCAATGTCTTCGCCGCCCTGCGCACCCGCGAAGCTGATTTGGAAAAGCATCTGGGTGGCAAGGACGAGGTCAAGGATGAAGCCCGCGAGAAGGCCCGCGAAGAAGCGCGCCAGAAGCTGGAAGCCGAGTACGCCAAGAAGAACGAACCGCCCAAGCCCCTGCCCGAGTTCGGCAGTGCCGAGGACTTCCAGTTGGTCCAGGCCTTGAACCAGCTCAAGGGCCAGCCGGTGCTGGTGTCCAAGACCGCGGTGGAGCGCAAGGCCGAAGCCAAGACTGGCGAGTAAGCCACTGCTTACCGGCAGCAAGGTAAGGTAAGGCCCGCTTCTAAGCGGGCCTTTTTCATGGGCGCTGCAGGCTATGCTGGCGCCATGAATGACGAACAGTTGCTGCGCTACTCGCGCCACATCCTGCTGGACGAAATCGGCATCGAGGGCCAACAGCGCCTGCTGCAATCGCGGGCCCTGATCATCGGCGCGGGCGGCCTGGGTTCGCCGGCCGCGCTCTACCTCGCCTCGGCCGGCGTCGGTCACATCACTCTGGTGGACGATGACGCCGTGGAGCTGACCAATCTGCAGCGCCAGATCGCCCACACGCGAGGGCGCATCGGCCGCCCCAAGGTCGAGTCGGCTGCCCAGGCGATGGCGGCCATCAACCCCGACCCGGTGCTGCGCACGGTGCAAGCGCGCGCCGATGCAGCGCTGCTGGATGAACTCGTGCGCGAGGTCGATGTGGTGCTGGACTGCTGCGACAACTTCGCCACCCGCCAGGCGGTCAATCGCGCCTGCGTCCAACACGCCAAGCCCCTGGTCTCGGGCGCCGCCACCGGCTGGCATGGCCAGATCAGCGTCTACGACAGCCGTCAGGCTCAGGCGCCCTGCTATGCCTGCCTGTTCCCGCCCGACAGCCGCTTCGAGGAGGCCCATTGCGCCCTGATGGGCGTGCTGGCGCCCCTGGTGGGCATCATCGGCAGCATGCAGGCGGCAGAGGCCCTGAAAGCCCTGCTGGGCGCCGGTGAAACTCTGGCTGGGCGCCTGCTGATGCTGGACGGCAAACGCATGGAGTGGAGCGAAATACTCGTGCAGAAAGACCTGGCTTGTAGCGTTTGCAAGCAAACAAGCTGATAGTCACGCACACCAAACCACTGTTTTTCCAGTTTTTACGAAACAAAATTCCCCGCAGCTTCTCGTAAGCTGAGCCAAGCGGCTGAGTCCGCAACTGAAACGACCGACGGCCCGCAGGCCCGAGGCCAGGATCCCGACATGAGCCACAAGCGCAAACCCCTGATCGCCCGCAATTTCCCCAGCGCCAAAGAAGAGGTGCAAGAAGCCCGGCGCGGCATTCCGCAGCCCAATTACGACCAGCCCGGCAGCGCCTACCGTCTCGCTTTCGACGACAGCGAATTCCTGCTGCGCGAGGAGCTGCGGCCGGTGCGCATGCAGCTGGAGTTGCTCAAGCCCGAGCTGGTGCAGCAAGAACTGGGTATCAAGTCCACCATCGTCATGTTCGGAAGCGCCCGCATCCTTCCGCGCGATGTGGCCGAGCAAAAGGTCGAACAATCCCGGCAGAGCGGCGACGCCGAAGCGCTCAAGCGCGCCGAGATGCAGCTCTCCATGAGCCATTACTACGAGGAAGCGCGGCGCTTTGCGGCACTGGTCACCACCGTTTCCACGCAGCGCCACAACCCGATCTACGTGGTCACCGGCGGCGGCCCCGGCATCATGGAAGCTGGCAACCGCGGCGCCTACGAGGTGGGCGGCAAGAGCATAGGCCTGAACATCGTGCTGCCGCATGAGCAGCACCCCAACCCCTACATCACGCCGGAGTTGTGCTTCCGCTTTCACTACTTCGCCCTGCGCAAGATGCACTTCCTGATGCGCTCTGTGGCCTTAGTCTGCTTCCCCGGGGGCTTCGGCACCCTGGACGAATTGTTCGAGACCATGACGCTGATCCAGACGGGCAAGAGCCGGCGCCGCCCCATCCTGATGTTCGGCCGCGAGTTCTGGACCCGGCTGATCAACTTCGACTGGCTGGTCGAGACCGGCATGATCAGCCCCGGCGACGAGAAGCTGTTCCATTTCGTCGAGAGTGCCGAAGAAGCCTGGGCCCTGCTCGAATCGGAATACGACATGAACCCCGGCGCGCTGGACGGCGACACGGCCGACTGAATTCCCCCTCCCGCCCTGCCTCAACCCATAACAAAACAGGACCACTGACATGACCACACTTCGATCCGTCTCCCTGATCGGCGCGCCCACCGACATCGGTGCCGGTGCCCGCGGCGCCAGCATGGGCCCGGAAGCCCTGCGCGTGGCCGACCTGGCCGCGGCCCTGCAGAGCCACGGCGTCGACGTGCTGGACCGTGGCAACCTCAGCGGCCCGTCCAACCCCTGGCTGCCGCCGGTCGATGGCTACCGCCACCTGAACGAAGTCACGACCTGGAACCAGACCGTGCACGACGCGGTCTATGCCGAACTCAAGACCGGCCGCATGCCCATCCTGCTCGGCGGCGACCACTGCCTGGGCCTGGGCTCGATCAGCGCCGTGGCCCGCCACTGCCGTGATGCCGGCAAGAAGCTGCGCGTGCTCTGGCTGGACGCCCATGCCGACTTCAACACCAGCGCCCTCACCCCCTCCGGCAACATCCACGGCATGCCCGTGGCCTGCCTGTGCGGCTTCGGCCCGCAGCAGCTGATCGAGATCGGCGGCAAGGTGCCGGCCATCAGCCCGAAATGGGTGCGCCAGATCGGCATCCGCAGCGTCGACGCAGGCGAAAAGCGCTTCGTCAACGAGCAGGAGCTGGAAGTCTTCGACATGCGCTACATCGACGAGATGGGCATGCGCCACACTATGGAGCTGGCCCTGGCCACGCTGGACGCCAACACCCATCTGCACGTCAGCTTCGACGTCGACTTCCTCGACCCCGACATCGCCCCCGGTGTGGGCACCACCGTGCCCGGCGGCCCGACCTACCGCGAGGCGCAGCTCTGCATGGAGATGATCGCTGACACCGGCTTCATGGCATCGCTGGATGTCATGGAGCTGAACCCAGCCCTGGACCTGCAGAACAAGACGGCCAAGGTTGCGGTCGACTTGATCGAATCGCTGTTCGGAAAATCCACCCTCATGCGCAAGTAAGTAAGGCTGATCGACCGGGACTCGGTGGCGCCGCGGGATGCGAGCACCGCCGAACCGGCTCCTCAGTCCCCCTACAGGCCGATCAGGAAGCCGCGGGCTCCAGCGTCGCCAGCAAGGCCACCAAGCCGGCATCCAGGGCGCGCCACTCGCTGCTCTTGAGCGGCGCCAGAATCGCCTCTTCGTTGGCGACATGAGCCTCCACCGCCTGATCGATCAGGGCCAAGCCCTGAGGTGACAGGCGCAGCAGCAGGCTGCGTGCATCTTCCGGGTTAGGCACCCGCTCCACCCAGCCGGCGGATTCCAAGCGCTGCATGCGATGGGTCATGGTGCCCGAGCTCACCATCAGGGAATTCAGCAGAACCGAGGGAGAGAGGCAATAGGGCTCGCCGGAGCGCCGCAAAGTGGCCAGGACATCGAACTCCCAGGCACTCAGGCCGAACTGCTCGAACCTAGCCTCCAGCCGCCGCTGCAGCAGCTGTGCGCAGCGCTTCAAGCGGCCAATCGTGGCCATGGCTTCCAGCGCCAGATCCGGTCGCGCCACCTGCCACTGTTTCAAGATGCGGTCGACCGCGTCCTCCGCGCCCGCGCTTGTCTCTCGTGTCATGGCCTGATCTCCAAATCATCTTGACTTCAAGATTATCTCCTGCGATATTTATCTTGAATTCAAGATAAATACATGAAACCAAACACGACAAACACGCCGCTCGGCACGCAGCTCTTGCTGACCGCCATCGCCCCTTTGATCTGGGGCACGACCTATCTGGTGACCAGTGAATGGCTGCCAGCCGGCCGACCCTTCACCGCCGCCGCCCTGCGCTGCCTGCCGGCGGGGCTCTTGCTGCTGCTGTGCTTTCGCCAGTGGCCGAGGCGCCAAGATTGGGGCCCGCTGGCCCTGCTGTCAGCGCTCAATATCGGCGCCTTCCAGGCCTTGCTCTTCGTGGCCGCCTACCGCCTGCCCGGCGGCGTGGCGGCGGTGGTGGGGGCCATCCAGCCACTCTTGGTGATGGCCATGGCCTGGGCGATGGATGGCCGGAGGCCGCGCCGCCTGGCCCTGGCGGCCGGCACGGGCGGGGTGCTGAGCATGGCCGCCTTGCTGCTGGCCCCCGGGGCGGCCTGGGATGCCGTGGGGGTGAGCGCAGCCCTGGTGGGCGCCGCTTGCATGGCGGCAGGCACTTTTCTGTCACGACGCTGGCGCATCGATTTGCCGGTACTGCCTCTGACAGGCTGGCAGTTGCTGCTCGGTGGCCTGATGTTGCTGCCCTGGGCGCTCTGGCTGGACCCGGCGCTGACGCAGATCAGCGCCAGCGAAGCCGGCGCCTACCTCTACCTCAGCCTGATCGGCACCTTGCTGAGCTACGCCCTGTGGTTCCGCGGCCTGCGGGTGCTGCCGCCCGTTTCGGTGGCGTCCCTGGGCTTGCTGAGCCCGCTGTGCGCCGTGCTGCTGGGCTGGCTCTGGCTGGATCAAGGCCTCAGCCCGATCGGCGCGCTCGGTTTTCTGGGTGTGCTGATCAGCATCGCGTTGGTGCAGCGCGCCAGCCTGAGCAGCGCGGCACCAGGCACCAAGGCTTAACGGCGATATGCAGCGCAAGCCCCTTCCCTGTCTTTTTTCTCACTCCCGGCCTGAGGCCGCCTATGCCATGAACATCCAGACCTTGATTGAACAACGCGCCTCCAACAACCACTTCGATCGACATCGCAGCTTGAGCCCAACCCAGATCGAGTTGCTGGCCAGCTTGGCCGGGCGGGCGCCCTCGGCCTTTCATTTGCAAAACTGGCAGTTCATCGCCGTGCAAACCGCCGAGGCCAAGGCCCGGCTCGTGAAGCTGGCCTATGGCCAGCACAAGGTCGAGGACGCCGCCGTCACCTTCATCATCTGCGGCACCCTGAACGCCCACCGCCAGCTGGCGCAGACCCTGGAGCCCATGGTCGCAGCCGGGCAGTTGCCAGCCACCGTCAGCCAGAGCTGGCAGCAGATGGCCACCGCCGCGCTGGAGCAGCAAGCGCAGGCGCAACGCGACGAGGCGATTCGCTCCGCCTCCCTGGCGGCCATGACCTTGATGCTGGCCGCTGAGGGCATGGGGCTGGCGTCCTGCCCCATGAGCGGCTTCGATGCAGAAGGACTGAGCCTGGCTTTTGGCTTGGCGCCTGAGGTCCTGCCGGTGATGCTGCTGCCGGTCGGCTACGCCGCCGAAGGCAACTGGCCGCAAAAGCCGCGCAAACCACTGGCAGAGATTCTGCGTTTCGCTTGAGTCCCGCCCTCAGGACAGCGTCAACCATTCACCTTCGTCGATGCGCAGCTGGCGGATGTCCTCGCCCTCGAAGGCGTAGGTCAGGGTCAGCTGCTTGCGGCGGCCGGGCGAGGGGTCGCCGCCCATTGAGCCCTTGTCCACCCGCAAGCGCAGGCTGTTGCGCTGGATCTGGGCGCGCAGCAGATCGCTGACGTCAGCGCTGCGCCCGCCCTCGCCATAGCGCGCACTGATGATGCGCAGAGGCCGATAGCCCGGCCGCGGCGGGCCGCTGTCGTCCTCCCGCCATGGCCCACCTGCGCCCCAGCCCAGGAACATCTCGCCATCGATCCAGCTGCCTTCCTCGTACTCGAAGCGGCGCTGACGGCCGCTGGGCGTGCGGGTCTCCAACCACAAGCTCTTGCGGCGCCCGGGTGCCGGATCGGCGCCACCAAACAGCTCGTTGCCCACACGCACGCGTCGATCACGGCGCGCCACGCGGCGCAGCTCCTGCGTCACATCGATCTGACGGCGTTCGGTGCCGTAGATCGCGCGGACGATCTCATAACGCCCATCGTCCTGACCACGCCCACCGCCGTGTGGTCCCGGATCACGGTGCTCGATGGAATCCCAACTGCCACCCTCGGCATGACCCCAGTCGCCTTGCCGCCAGCCAATGAAGTGACTGCCGTCGACCAGGCTGTACTCGGCATACTCGAACAGGCGCCGCTGCCCGACCCGATCGCGGGTCATGATGCGCAAAGTCTTGCGCTGTCCGGGGTCGGGGTCCACACCCAGCACCTCGTTACTGACCTGGAAATGGCCATCGCGGCGGGCCAGGCGGCGCAGCTGTGCACTGACGTCCTCATGGTGCTGCGCCGTGCCATAACGGGCATGGAGAATCTGGTAGTCGCCCTCATCCCAGGCATCTCGGTCGCGGGCCCGAGCCACAGGCAAGGCGCCCAGGCACAAGGCGGCCCCCATCATTCGTACGAAGCGCTGTCGATTCACACCGTCCCCCTCTTGGTCTTGCTTGGTCTGGTTCCTGGCCACAGCAACGCTCGCGCCGCGACCCGGGTTGTCAGGGCGGCTCGGCGCAGCTGTTCCAATTTGTTTCAGGCGCTGAGGATCCAGCCTTCCAGCGGATCCATCGCCACCGGCAGGCCGTAGCCTGGCTGGGTCTGCGCCCAGCCGGCCTGCATCAGGCATAACACGGCATCGAGACGGTCGCCGCTGGCGTCATCGATCAAGGCCTCGCGCTGGCTGTGGCTGAGCTTGAGGCGCAAGCCCAGGCGGCTGCGGCCCTGCTCCAGGGCATCGATCAAGTCCTTGCGGGCGATCAGGCGATCTGGCGTCTGCTTGGCGCGGTCGTCGCTCTTGTAGCTGCGCCGGCCCAGAAACTCTCGCGCCAGCAGGCCCGGGTAGGCCTCCAGCGCAACGCGCTGGGGGTCGCCCGCGTACAGGCCCGGCAGATGCACGCCGGCCTGCAAGAGCAAGGGCACGCCTGCGTGGAGCATGTAGGCCACCGGCGGGTTCACCCACTTCATGCTCGGCGATGAGCCAGCCGGCAAGTCGCAGGCCCGGTGGGCGAACTTTCCGCCGGCAGGCCGGGCAGCGCAGAAGGCCGCAAAGGTGGCGCGGATCTCGGCACGGCTCAAACCGCAGTAGTGCGCCATCAGCGCCGCCCAGTCTTGCGGCCAGCCGAGAGCCTGCACCAGTTCGCGCGGCAGACCGAAGGGAAAATCGACACCACCCAACCAGGGCTCGGGCCGGCGCAGGAATTCCGCAAGCGACTCCAGGCTTTCAAAAGCCAGCAAGCCCTCCAGGCGCAAGACCTGACCCTGACGCCGGCCTTGGGCCACGGTGATGGGCTTGCGGCGCGTCGGTGCGCTGCTGAAATCAAGCCCCAGCAAGGGGGAGTCGGTGGAGGGTGTGGACAAGCTAGAGTGCATGGACCGCACTCTAGAGCACATCACGCAAAGGAAAGCCATGTCCTCGGCCGATCACCCCTCTTCCAAAGCCCCGTCGGACGGCAAGAACGCCGCGTCCAGCAGCGACACGGTGCACAAGCCGCCGGTTGAGCATCTGGTCGTCACCGAGCACAAGCTGGTGCTCGGCAAGCGCACGTTGGAATACACAGCCACTTGCGGCACCTTGCTGCTGCAAGAAGTGCACAGCGAGGCCGAGGGCGCCCACAAAGGCCAGTTCAAAGGCAAGAAGACCCGGGCCAGCGTGTTCTTTGTGGCCTACACGCTCAAGGCTTCGGGCAAAAAATCGGCGGCGGCCGAAACTCGGCCCCTGACCTTCAGTTTCAACGGGGGCCCGGGCTCTTCGAGCGTCTGGCTGCACCTGGGCTTGCTGGGGCCGCAGCGCGTACCGACCGATGACATGGGCCAGTGCGGCGCGCCGCCCTATGCCTTGACCGACAACGAGTTCACCCTGTTGACCGACTCCGACCTGGTCTTCATCGACCCCGTGGGCACCGGCCACTCCCTGGTGGCCGAGGGCGAGAAGCTGGCCGAGTACCACGAGTACCAACGCGACCTCGACGCCGTGGGCGAGTTCATCCGCCTCTACCTCAACCGCTACGGTCGCTGGGCCAGCCCCAAGTACCTGATCGGCGAAAGCTATGGCACCACCCGCGCGGCCGGGCTCTCGCGCCACCTCCAGGACAAGCACAACATCCACCTCAATGGCCTGATGCTGGTGTCCATGGCCGTGGATTTCCAGACCCTGGGCTTCGACCACGGCAATGAACTGCCCTTCCCGCTCTTCTTGCCCACCTACGCTGCCACGGCCTGGTACCACAAGGCCTTGAAGCCGGCCCTGCAGAAGAAGCCGCTGAAGCAAGTCGTCAGCGAAGCTGAAGAATTCGCCAACGGCGAGTACTGGCTGGCCTTGATGCAGGGTTCACGGCTGAGCCCCGAGCGGCGCCAGAAGGTTGCCGAAACGCTGTCCAGCTACAGCGGCCTGAGCGTGGCCTACCTGCTGCGCTGCGACCTGCGGCCAACGGAATTCCGCTTCTTCAAGGAACTGCTGCGCGAACGAGGCCAGACGGTGGGGCGCCTGGACAGCCGCTTCCTGGGCCTGGACCGGGACGATGCCGGCGAGCACCCAGAAGACGACGCTGGCATGAACAATCTGGTCGGCGCCTATGCCGTGGGCATCAACCGTGTTTTGCGCGAGAAGCTGAAGTACGAGAGCGACGCGCCCTATCTCGTGATCGCGCCTCTCTGGAATACCTGGGCCTGGAAGGGCTTCGAGGGCAAATACGTCAATGTCGGCGACAGCATGCGCCGCGCCATGCATGCCAACCCGGACATGCGCATCTATGTGGCCAGCGGCTACTACGACCTGGCCACACCGCACGCAGCCGGCGACTACACGCTCAGCCATCTGGGCCTGCACGGCAGCTTGCAGAACAATGTGCAGGTCAGCTATTTCGAGGCCGGCCACATGATGTACATCCACCCGCCTTCGCTGGAACGCATGGCCGGCGAGCTGCGCAAATTTGTAGGCAGCTCGGGCACTGCGAAAGACTGAAAATCAGCGGCCGGAACTGGGCAAACCGAGTTCGCTGCAAACCCTGACCCTGGACCTTTCGGGATCAGAGACGGAACACCGCCACCGATTTGGCCAGTTCGTCGGCCTGCGCCTGCAGGCTTTGCGCTGCCGCGGCCGACTCCTCGACCAGAGCCGCGTTCTGCTGCGTCATGGTGTCGAGCTGGCTGATGGCCTGGCCGATCTGGCCGATGCCGGTGCTTTGCTCGGCCGTGGCATGGCTGATCTCGGCGACGATGCTGCCGACGCGGCCGATCGAGGCGATCACATCCTGCATGGTGCCGCCGGCGCGCTCCACCAAGGCCGCGCCTGCCTCCACGCTTTCGCTGCTGGCGGTGATCAGGGCCTTGATCTCCTTGGCCGCCTCGGCGCTGCGCTGAGCCAAGGACCGCACTTCGCTGGCCACGACCGCAAAGCCACGGCCCTGCTCACCAGCGCGGGCCGCTTCCACTGCGGCATTCAAGGCCAGGATATTGGTCTGGAAGGCGATGCCGTCGATCGTGGAGATGATGTCGCTGATCTTGTTGGACGAGGCGCTGATGCGGCTCATGGTGCTGACCACCTCGCCCACCACCTCACCGCCACGCTGGGCCACGCCTGCGGCTTCGGCCGCCATCTGGTTGGCCTGGCGCGCCGATTCGGCATTGTGCTTGACGCTGGCGGTCAACTGCTCCATGGCCGAAGCGGTTTCCTCCAGATTCGAGGCTGCCTGCTCAGTGCGGTGGCTCAGGTCGTTGCCGCCCATGGCCACCTCGGCCGAGGCATTGGCGATGTTGTCGGTGGCACTGCGCACCTTGCCCACCACCTCGCGCAAGGACACTTGCATGGCCTGCACGCCGCGCATCAGATCAGAGGTTTCCGATCGACCTGTGACATGGATGGGTTCGCTCAAATCTTGGCCGGCAATGCGCTCCGCCGACTGCTTGACCTCACTCAGGGGTTGGAGGATGGAGCGCAGATTGAAGAAGGTGTAGAAGCCAATCAGGGTCAGGCTGATGACCAGGATGGAGATCAGGGTCATGCGCGTGCGTTGCTCATGGCGAGCGATCTCTGCCACACCCTCGTCGGCGTCTTTGTCGATCAAACGAACCAACTCGGCCAGCTTTTCCTCCATCGGGCGAATGGCCTTCTTGGCCGCGCCGAGTGCTTTGTTGGCCTCAGAAGGATCGGCAAAGCCCTTGGCCAGCAGCTTGGTCATGAAGGGATCCATCTCGGCCTTGTACTGCTTGAGGCCGTCTTCGACGGACTGGATGATCTTGCGCTCCTCAGGCGGGATGTCCAGCTCGCCCAGCTGCTTGCCGGTGCTCAGGAAGGCGTCGTAAGACTTGTTCCAGTCGGCACGGTATTTCTCGACCGCCGCAGCGTCCTCGAGGTTGATCACCATGTCTTTTTCATAACGCCGCAAATTGCCGGCTTCCGCACGCAGGCGCGAGGCGTAGATCAGGGACTGGTTGTCGTTGTCGACAAAGTGCTTGAAGGAGTATTTGGCCTCATTCAGGCTGTACAGCCCGGCCCCACCGACCAGCAAAAGCATGCACATGGACACGGCCGCCAAGGCATACAAACGAGCGCGCACCGTGAAATCCTGGAGATTCAGCATCGTCAGCTCCCAAAAGGCGAGAAACCCTTCGCCCGCAGAGCATATTCGAAACGCCAATCGCACACTCAAGAAAAGCGCGCGGGAAATCTACCAAATCGCAACATACTCGACCCGCAGGTCGCGCGCCCGAAAGCTCGGGCGCGGCTGCTCAGGCCAGGGCCGCCATGGTCTTCAAGAAGCGGGCGCCAATCTCGGTGCGGGCCTCATGCCGGCCCTGGTGGAGGCGTCGCTGGCCGGCCACATAGACCGACAGCAAGACCTGACCCTGGGAGGCAAACACCAGGCCGTCCAGCACCGCCGAATCGGGCAAACCGGCGACGCCGCTGGCCAAGGGGTCCAGCACCAGGAAGTCGGCCCGAGCGCCGGCCTCCAGACCCCATTGCTTGAATCCGGCCGGTGCCGCGCTGCCGGCACGCACCGCCTCGAACAGGCGCGCCGCCGTGCTGGCCTCGCGGCCGGGGTCCGCCGCCACATTGCGCTGCTGCAAGCCCAAGCGCTGGCCATATTCCAGCCAGCGCAGCTCTTCCACCCAGTTGCGGGTGACATGGCTGTCCGAGCCGATGCTGATGGGCACGCCGGCCTCCAGCCAGCCCGAAAGATCACACAGGCCATCACCCAAATTGCCCTCGGTGCCGGGGCAGATCACCACCGAGGCGCCCGCAGCCGCCACTTGGGCGATCTCCTCGGGCGTGCTGTGGGTGGCATGGACCAGATGCCAACGCCGGTCGGGTAGGAAGTCATTACAGAGCAGTTGCATGGGCCGCTGGCCGGTGGCGGCCAGGCAGTCGCGCACCTCTTGCTGCTGCTCGGAGATGTGGATGTGAATCGGGATGTCGGCATCGCCAACCAGGGCCTGCAGCTCCTGGATGTCGCCGGCATGGGCGGCGCGCAGGGAATGCAGGGCCACGCCAGCATGGAGCAGCGGCCGGCCGGCGGCGCGGATGCGTTCGCTGGCGCGCCAGACCCAGGCGGCATCGGTGGCGAAACGGCGCTGGTCGCGACGCAGGGCCGGCTCGGCAAAGCCGGCATGGGCATACAGCACCGGCAGCAAGGTCAGGCCCAGGCCCACCTCGGCGGCCGCGTCGGCCAAGGCCCAGCTCATGGCCAGCTCGTCGGGGTAGGCACTGCCGTCTTCCTGATGCTGCAGGTAGTGGAACTCGCAGACCTGGGTGTAGCCGCCCTGCAGCAGCTCCAGATACAGCTGGGCGCCGATGTCGCGCAGCTGCTCGGGCGTGACGCGCAAGGCCAGGCCGTACATGCGGTCGCGCCAGGACCAGAAATCGTCGTCGCCCGCCTCGCGCCGTTCGGCCAGGCCGGCAAAGGCGCGCTGGAAGGCATGGCTGTGGGTGTCGACCAGGCTGGGGATGACCGGACCATCCAAGCGTGTGACGCCCTCGGCACAGGGTTGGCCGGCTTGCACGCGCAGCCAGTGGCCATCGGGGCCGACTTCCAGCAGCACCTCGCGCTGCCAGCACCCATCGACCCAGGCTTGCGCCGCCCAGAACTTTCGCTTGTTGTCGTCGTTCATGCTCAGGCCTGGGGGTTCTTGGGCTGCCACTGCAGCAAGCTACTCAGCAACTGGCGGATCAGAGGCTGCACCTGCGCGGCCAGCTCGGCGTCGTAGGCGTAGGGCGGCAGCTCGCTCATATAGCAGCGCTGGCACATCTCCAGCTGCACGGCATGGATCTGCTCGGCGGGCTGGCCGTAGTGGCGGGTGATGTATCCGCCCTTGAAGCGGCCATTGACCACCTGCGTGTACGCGCTCTGGCCGGCCTGGACTTCACCCAGGGCGGCGGTGATCTCGGGCGCGCAAGACTGCCCCTCGACCGTGCCCAGGTTCAGATCGGGCAAGCGGCCCTCGAACAACCAGGGCAGCTCGGAGCGGATGCTGTGCGCGTCGAACAGCAAGGCGTATCCGAACAAGTTCTTGAGGCGCTGCAGCTCAGCGTTGAGCGCGCGGTGATAAGGCAACCAGTAGAGCTGGCGGCGGCGCAGCTTCTCGGCCTCATCGGGCTCCTGGCCGGCCAAGTAGAGCGGCTCGCCGGTGAAGAAGCGGGTCGGGCAGAGCTCGGTGTTGGAGGCGCCCGCGTACATGGGCGTGTCCTCGGGCGGGCGGTTCAGGTCGATCAGATAGCGCGAGTAGCTCGGCACGATCAGGCTGGCCCCGAGCTCCTCGGCGATGCCGCCATAGAGGCGCTCCAAATGCCAATCGGTGTCCTCGCTGTCCAAGGCACGGGGCTGGTAGCGCGCGCGCTGGTCATCAGGAATCAGATGGCCCACGTGGGGCATGCTGATCAGCAAAGGCGTGCGGCCCTGCCGCAGCTGGAAAACAGGACTCATGATCGTGCAAACAGTCTCGGGTTCATTCAAGCGCGCAACTTGGCACCGCGCACCACTTGGCGCAGCGGGTTGCGGCCAAAGTAATAAGCCAGCTCATTGGGATGCTCCACATCCCAGAGGCAGAAATCGGCGCGCTGGCCCGGGGCCAGCTGGCCGCGGTCGGCCAGGCCCAGGGCGCGTGCGGCGTTGATGGTCACGCCGCGCAACGCCTCTTCCGGCGTCAGACGGAACAGGGTGCAGGCCATGTTCAGCATCAACAGCAAAGACAAAGTGGGCGAGGTGCCGGGGTTGTGATCGGTGGAGATGGCGATGGGCACGCCGGCGTCGCGCAGGGCCTGCACGGGAGGCAGCTTGGTCTCGCGCAGGAAGTAGTAGGCGCCCGGCAGCAACACGGCCACGGTGCCGGCCTCGGCCATGGCGGCGACACCCTCGGCGCTCAGGTATTCCAGGTGATCGCAAGACAAAGCCTTGAACTCAGCCGCCAGCTGGCTGCCGCCCTGGTCACTGAGCTGCTCGGCATGGAGCTTGACCGGCAGTCCGGCGGCACGCGCGGCCTCGAAGATCTTGCGCGTCTGCGCCGGCGAGAAACCGATGCCCTCGCAGAAGGCATCGACCGCATCGATCAGGCCCTCACGCTGCAACAGGGGCAGCCAGTCGCAGACCGCCTGCACATAGTCGTCCGCCCGGCCCTCGAACTCAGCCGGCACGGCGTGGGCGCCCAGGTAGCTGGTGCGCACATCGACGCCAAGGCCGCCGAGGCGTCGCGCCACGCGCAACATCTTGGCTTCCGAAGCCTGGCTCAAGCCATAGCCTGATTTCACTTCGATGGTCGTGACGCCCTCCTTCATCAGGTTCAGCAAGCGGTAAGCCGCTTGGGCATAGAGCTGATGCTCGGTCGCCTGCCGCGTCGCGGCCACGCTGGAGCGGATACCGCCTCCCGCCTTGGCAATCTCTTCATAACTGGCACCCTGCAGGCGCAGCTCGAACTCGCGCGCACGCTGGCCGCCGTAGACCAGATGGGTGTGGCAATCGATCAGGCCCGGCGTCACGACCGCGCCGCCGAGATCGTGGGTCTGCGCCACATCGGCGCGCAGCTCGGGCGTCAGGTCGGCTGCAGCGCCGGCCCAGACGATGTGCTCGCCCTGGGTCAGCAAAGCGCCCTGCTCCACCCAGCCCCAGGCGGTGTCACCCACGAGTGTGGCCAAACGGCCACCAGTCCACAGCTGTGTCTTCATGCGCGTCAAGCTCCTTCGTGTCAGTCGCCCAAACTTTCGGCCTCGCTCCAGGCCATCCACCAGGCGGCGCCTTCGCCGTCAAAAATGCAGCTCTGCCGCGCCGGGCTTTCGCACCAGGCCAGGCTCAAAGGGCGCAGCGGCATGGCGCGTGCACCGTGGCTGAGCAGGCCGCCGCCGGCGGTGAACAAACCGAGCCAGCGGCTGTTGCCGGCCTCGGGCAGAAAGGGATGGTCGGCTGGCTGAACGATCAAGCGGCCGCGGCTGCGCCGGTGCATCAGATTGAAATCGCGGGTGGCGCCGCCGATCAGCTCGCAGTCGGGTGCCAGGGCGCCGTCGAAGCTCAGCAGCTCATCGCCGACGCGCAGCTCATATTCATACAAGCGCACACCGGCGCCGCTCAGCACCGCGAACCAGCGCTGAATGCCCTCGAAGGCCGAGAAGGGCCCGTCGCGCTCGATGTCGGCCACGCTCAGGCGCACGATCCAGTCGCTGGGATTCGGCCAGGCCAGCAGCTCGCGGGTCTGCCCGCCGCAGTTTTTCCATGGCTGCGGCGCCAAATCTTCCGCGCTGATCACACTCCAACTCATTGGTGCACCCCGTCGCTGCGCTCCGACCCGCCAAGCGGATGTTCGCCCAATTCCGGGCGGCCGATCATTGTGCTCATGCTTGAAAGCTCCCCTGCAATAGATAACGCGAGCCGGGGTGGGTCAAACGGACGGTGGTGACGATGCGCCCGCGGCTCAGGGTGCTGCGCTTGACCACCAGACAGGGGTCGCGCCGCGAAATGCCCAGAAGCTTAGCCTCGGAATCGCTCGGCAGTGTCGATTCGATGGTGTAGCGGGCCTCGCTGAGGGGGGCAACTTGTAACAAGTAGTGGGTGGGCGTGGTTTGGCTGAAGTCCAGACCCATGTAATCGGGTGCACTGGCCGGGTTGACCAGACGGTCTTCGCACTGGATCGCCACACCGTTTTCCAGGTGCACGATGACGCTGTGGAAGAGCTCAGCGCCGGCCGGCAGCTCAAACTCGGCCGCCTGCTCGGCCGTGGCCCGCAGCGCCTCCAGGCGGTGCAGCACGGCCTCGTGGCGGTGGCCGCGCTCGGCAATCTCGTCGTGCACATCGCGCACGGTCAGGGTCGAAGAGATGCGGTGCAGCTGGGCCACAAAAGTGCCCACGCCTTGCACCCGCTCGATCAGACCTTCCTGATGCAACTCGCGCAGGGCCCGGTTCACCGTCATGCGGCTGACGCCAAAGGTCTGCACCAGTTCCGCCTCTGAGGGCAGCAGATCACCGGCCACCCAATGGCCCGAGGCGATGCGTTCGCGCAGATGGTTCTGCACCTTGATGTACTGCGGTTCCGGGCTCGCTGGCGATTTTCTGACCATGGCCGGATCGTAGTTGACTTTACTTGTATAGACAACTAGAGTTCGCCACATTCCGCAGCCCCACAGGAGCCCGTCATGTCCTCACCGTCGACCACGCCCAAGACTTCTGCTCAGCCGCGCGTCGTGCACGCCCCCACCGGCACCCAGCTCAGCTGCAAGAGCTGGCTGACCGAGGCCGCCTTCCGCATGATCCAGAACAATCTGGATCCGGTGGTCGCCGAGAACCCCGACGCCCTGGTGGTCTACGGCGGTATCGGCAAGGCGGCCCGCAACTGGGACTGCTTTGAAGCCATCCTGAGCTCGCTCAAGAAATTGGAAGCCGACGAAACCTTGCTGGTGCAGTCGGGCAAGCCGGTCGGTGTATTCAAGACGCACCCGGACGCTCCGCGCGTGCTGATCGCCAACTCCAATCTGGTGCCGCACTGGGCCAACTGGGAGCACTTCAACGAGCTCGATCGCAAGGGTTTGATGATGTACGGCCAGATGACGGCCGGCAGCTGGATCTACATCGGCACCCAAGGCATCGTGCAAGGCACGTATGAGACGTTTGCCGAAGCTGGCCGCCAGCACTACGGCGGCTCACTGACCGGCCGCTGGGTGCTAACGGCTGGCCTGGGCGGCATGGGCGGCGCCCAGCCCCTGGCCGCCACCTTTGCCGGCGCCTGCTCGCTGAACATCGAGTGCCAGCAATCGCGCATCGACTTCCGCTTGAAGACCCGCTATGTCGACGAGCAAGCCGCCGACCTGGACGACGCCCTGGCCCGCATCGCCAAGTACACCGCCGAAGGCAAGGCCATCTCCATCGCCCTGCTGGGCAATGCCGCCGAAGTGCTGCCCGAACTGGTCAAGCGCGCCAAGGCTGGTACCGCCATCAAGCCCGATCTGGTGACCGACCAGACCAGCGCCCACGACCTGATCAACGGCTATCTGCCGGCCGGCTGGACCGTGGAGCAATGGAAGGCTGCGGCCGCCGACCCGACCCAGCATGCCGACCTCAAGGCTGCCGCCGCGCGCGGCTGCGCCGTCCACGTGCAAGCCATGCTGGACTTCCAGGCCATGGGCATCCCGACCGTGGACTACGGCAACAACATCCGCCAGGTGGCGCTGGAGCAAGGCGTCAAGAACGCCTTTGACTTCCCCGGCTTCGTGCCCGCGTACGTGCGCCCGCAGTTCTGCGAAGGCCGCGGCCCCTTCCGCTGGGTGGCACTGTCCGGCGACCCGGAAGACATCTACAAGACCGACGCCAAGATCAAGGAACTCTTCCCCCACCACGCCCAGGTGCACCGCTGGCTGGACATGGCCAAGGAACGCATTGCCTTCCAGGGCTTGCCGGCGCGCATCTGCTGGCTGGGCCTGGGCGAGCGTCACATCGCCGGCCTGGCCTTCAATGAGATGGTGAAGAACGGTGAGCTCAAGGCCCCCATCGTCATCGGCCGCGACCACCTGGACAGCGGCTCGGTCGCCAGCCCCAACCGCGAAACCGAAAGCATGGCCGACGGCTCGGACGCCGTGTCCGACTGGCCTTTGCTGAACGCGCTGCTGAACACCGCCGGTGGCGCCACCTGGGTGTCGCTGCACCACGGCGGCGGCGTGGGCATGGGCTTCAGCCAGCACAGCGGCGTGGTCATCGTGGCCGACGGCACGGATGCCGCCGCCCAGCGCCTCTCACGCGTGCTCTACAACGACCCCGGCACCGGCGTCATGCGCCATGCCGATGCCGGCTACGAAATCGCCAAGACCACGGCTCGTGAGCGCGGTCTGAACATGCCCATGCTGTGAGCTGAGCCCACCCCGTACTCGCTACGCGAGCCCCCTCAAGGGGGCGAGCCCGCAGTCCCGGCAAAGCCGGATCCTCGGGCTCTACTTGGAAACACAAGAACGGATACCTTCATGCCATCTATCGAAATCACCCCCGGTCAGCTGACCCTGGCCCAGCTGCGCCAGATCCGCAGCGGCGGCATCACCCTGAGCCTGCACGCCAGCGCCGACGCCATCATCCGCCGCAGCGCGGCCGTGGTGCAGGCCGCAGCGGCCGGCGACGCGCCCGTCTACGGCGTCAACACCGGCTTCGGCAAGCTGGCCTCCAAGCGCATCAGCAAGGAAGAGCTGGCCACGCTGCAGTTCAACCTGATCCGCTCGCACTGCGTCGGTGTCGGCGCACCTCTGCAGCCCGAAGTCGTGCGACTGATGCTGGCCACCAAGGCCGCCTCGCTCGCCCGCGGCCACTCGGGCGTTCGCCCCGAGGTGGTGCAAAGCCTGCTCGACGTCTTCAATGCCGGCCTCATCCCTTACGTGCCGGCACAGGGCTCGGTCGGCGCCTCGGGCGATCTGGCCCCGCTGTCGCACATGACCCTGGCCCTGCTGGGCGAAGGCGAAATGCTGGTCGACGGCAAGCGCCTGCCCGCCCTGCCCGAGCTGCAAAAGCACGGCATCGCCCCTCTAGTGCTGCAAGCCAAGGAAGGCCTGGCCCTGATCAACGGCACGCAGACCAGCACCGCCCTGGCGCTGGAAGGCCTGATCCGTTTTGAGCAGGTGTACGCCTCGGCCCTCGTCTCGGGCGCCCTGAGCCTGGATGCCGCTCGCGGCAGCGACGGCCCGTTTGACCCGCGCATCCATGAGGTGCGCGGCCAGCCCGGCCAGATCGAGGCCGCCCGCGCCTACCGCCAGATCCTGGCCGGCAGCGCCATCCGCGAGTCGCACAAGGAAGGCGACGAGCGCGTGCAAGACCCGTACTGCCTGCGCTGCCAGCCGCAGGTCATGGGCGCATGCCTGGACCAAGCGCGTTATGTCCGCGATGTGCTGATCCGCGAAGCCAATGCCGTGACCGACAACCCGCTGGTGTTTGCGGGTGAAGACGGCAGCAGCTATATGGTCAGCGGCGGCAATTTCCACGCCGAGCCGGTGGCCCTGGCCGCCGACGCCCTGGCCTGCGCAATTGCCGAAGTCGGTGCCATCGCCGAGCGTCGCATCGCCATGCTGATCGACGCCAGCGTCTCGCGCCTGCCGCCCTTCCTGACCGAGAACGCCGGCCTGAACTCGGGCTTCATGATCGCCCACGTCACCGCCGCCGCCCTGGCCAGCGAGAACAAGAGCCTGGCCCACCCGGCCAGCGTGGACAGCCTGCCCACCAGCGCCAACCAGGAAGACCATGTCTCCATGGCCACCTTCGGCGCGCGCCGCCTGGGCAATATGCTGGACAACACCGGCCACATCATCGGCATCGAGCTGCTGGCAGCCGCCCAGGGCATCGAATTCCTGCGCCCGCTGAAAAGCTCGGCCGCGCTGGAAGAAGTGCACGCCCTGGTGCGCAAGACCAGCCCGGCCATGCCCACCGACCACTACCTGGCCCCCAGCATCGAAGCCGCCACCGCCCTGGTGTCCTCGGGCGAACTGGCGGCCCTGGTGGAGCGGGATGGCGGCATCGTGGTGCTGCCTTGAAAGAGCATTGAGCGCTCGAAACTCGAGCGCTCCGCGAACAAAAGAGCCGGCCTTGAGCCGGCTCTTTTCTTTGGGCCGGGAAACTCACAACGAATCGTTCACCGACCTAGGTATACGCTTCTACCTTTCAACAGCGGGCCGTGACTTCACGATCCCGCCGATTGCAATTCGCCGACTCTCTTTACTTGGAGGCTCCATCAGTGCAACTCACAAAGGTCGTCTCCCTGATTGCCGCGGCTTTAGCGGCAGCCTGCACAAGCACCACCACAGAGCCGCACAAGTTCAGCGAGACCAACAAATCCCCGTCGTTGATCGACGTACAACAACGACAGCCCGGCATCGAACCCGACTTCATGAGAATGACCGTCAATGCTCCTGCAGGCAAGTTTCAGGAATACCTCACGAGCATCCGGGTTCCCAAAGACGGAGCCGACACTTCCACCGTCTCAGTCCGCTTTCAGAAATTACGACCATCTGATGTTTGGGCACCAACCATCGCCCTGTGCTTGCAAGGCGATGACTCAAGCCACGAACGAGCCTGTTTGACTCTGGGTGTGATGAGGGATGGCACTGTCACAGCGAGCAAGTTCGAACGAAACGCAGTCAACCGCGAGACACCCAGCCGGCACCGACTTCCCCATACGTTCAAGTCGGATGAAACCCTGAAGGTTCGAGTCGAGGCAAAGGACGGACAGTCGAGCTTCTTCGTCGGTGATCAACTTGCCTTCGAGTCCACCGTTGTCAGCAAGCCCATCCGTTTCGCATTCTCTTGTGCATCAGCGGTGTGTGAATTCGACGCACGTCCTTAGCGGCGGGACATGCGCTGCGCAAGGCGATCACCAAAAGGCAATTCAGCCGTCCTGATTGCTCCGTTCACTGGTTCAAGCGATCGGCCGTCCACAAACGTGCCGAGCGCCCCTCACAAACCCAGATCAAGCGCTCGCGACGCCCCCTCCAGGGCCGGCGACACCGCCGCGTCGATGACGTGGCAGGGAATGGGAGCGAGGAAGCCGGAGAGCCGGCCCTTGCCTTCGAAGCGGCTGCGGAAGGTGGAGCTGCGCAGCTCTTTCAGCAGGCGCGGCGCGATGCCGCCGCCGATGTAGACGCCGCCGCGGGCGCCCAGGGTCAGGGTGACATTGCCGGCCATGCTGCCGAGAAAGCCGCAGAACAAGGCGATGGCCTGGGCGGCGGTGGCGTCGCCGGCCTCGGAGCGGCCGAGCACTTCCGCGGGCTCCAGGCTGATGACCGGCTGGCCGTTCAGCTCGGTGCAGGCTTGGTACAGATTGACCAGACCCGGGCCCGAGAGCGCGCGCTCGGCGGAAACATGGCCGAAACGGCGACGCAGGCGGGCGATCACAGCATCTTCGAAATCATCGAGCCCGGCCAGGGTGGCATGGCCGCCCTCGCCCGACACCGGCCACCAGCCGCCGCCGGGCAGCGGCATCAGGCCGGCCACGCCGAGGCCGGTGCCGGCACCGATCACGGCCAGCGGCGCACCGGCCACGGCCTCACCCGGGCCCAGCGCATGCAGCTGGGCCGCCTTCAGATCCGGGATGCCCAAGGCCAAGGCAGCAAAGTCGTTGATCACGGTCAGGCGCTTGAGGCCCAGCTCGCGCTGCAGGCCGCTGATCGAAAACGACCAGGCGCCATTGGTCATGCGCACTTCATCACCGCTGATGGGATACGCAATGCCGATGGCCAGGGCTTGCGGGCGCGGCAGGGCCTGGCTTTCCAGATAGGCCTCGACGGCTGCGGCCAGAGACACATGCTCGGCGCCGCGATAGTTGGCGCAGGCGCGCAGCGGGGCGCCCGGTGCATCGACCCAGGCAAAGCGGGCATTGGTGCCGCCGATATCGGCCAGCAGGCGGGGAAAAGTTTCCAGGCTCGGAACAGGAGTCAACATGGCAGATGGTCAGTAAGCAAAAGGGAACAGCGCGACGCTCAGGCTGCCGCGCGATAAGGCGCACACAGGCGCTCGACATAGGCTTGGTGCGGCGGCAGGCCGGCCAGCTGGCGGCTGACCTGGCTGCGGATGCTGGCGAGGAAGTGAGAGAGCTCTTCGTCGCCCATCAGATCGGCCACCGGGTGGTGATGTTGGGGGGTGATGCCCTGGCCCATCATGACCTGGATCCAGGAGTTTTCGGCAAACAGCTCGTCCAGCGGGCGGAACACACGCGCGGTCTCACGGAACAACTCGATGCGGTGGCGCAGGGTCTCGGGCACGGCCATGGTGCGCACATGGCGCCACAGGGCCGAGTCATCGCGCTCGGTCACGTGGTAGTGCAGGATGATGAAGTCACGGATGTGCTGCAGGTCCTGCGTGGTCTGCTGATTGAACTCGCGCACATCCACCTCGCGGACGCCACCGGCCGGGAACAGGCGCATCAGCCGGATGGCCGCGCGCTGCACCAGATGGATGCTGGTGGATTCCAGCGGCTCGATGAAGCCGCTGGCCAAGCCCATGGCCACGCAGTTGCGGTGCCAGACCTCGTGCCGCTGACCCGGCTGGAAGCGCAAGAGGCGCGGTTCGGTGATCAGCTCGCCCTCGACATGGCGGCGCAGCATGTCGGGCGCGTCGGCATCAGACAGCTCGCGGCTGCTGTAGACCAGGCCGTTGCCCACGCGGTGTTGCAAGGGGATGCGCCACTGCCAGCCGAAGGGATGCGCAATCGAGCGGGTGTAGGGCGGAGCCTCGCGCACCGCCGCGGTCTGCACCGCCACGGCGCGGTCGCAGGGCAGCCAATGGGTCCAGTCCTCATAGCCGACGCCCAGGGTCTGGCCCAGCAGCAAGGCGCGGAAGCCGGTGCAGTCGACGAAGAGGTCGCCCTCGATGCGGCTTCCGTCTTCCATTTGCAGGGCCGTCAGATCGCCCGCGCCTGGCTGCTCGCGCAGCACAGCGGCGATCTTGCCCTCGATGCGGCGCACGCCATGGGCCTCGGCCAGGCCGCGCAGGAAGCGGGCATAACGCGTGGCATCCAGGTGGTAGGCGTAGTTCATGCCGTTGTTCGGCAGGTGGGCAAAGCGCTGCTCTTCAGCGGCGCGCAGCTCCAGGCAGTACTCGCCGTAGGGCGCCGCCAGACCGCGCTCGCGGCCCTTGAGCCAGAAATGCTGGAAGCCGGCGCTCCAGTGGTCTTTGCCGGTCAGACCGAAGGAGTGGATGTAGTCCTCACCCGGCGCCTTCCAGCCTTCAAACTTGATGCCGAGCTTGAAGGTCGCCTGCGTGGCGGCCATGAACTCTGCCTCGTTCAGGCCCAACAGCTCGTGGTAGGTGTGCAGGGCCGGGATGGTGGCTTCGCCAACGCCGACGGTGCCGATCTCCTCGGACTCGACCAGGCGAATGTCGAGCAGCTTGCCCATCAGTTTGCCCATCAGGGCGGCCACCATCCAGCCGGCGGTGCCGCCGCCAGCGATGACGACGCGGCGCACCGGCTTGGTGGATGGGGGGGTCTCGGGGTGAATCGCTTGGACCTTCATGGTGAGGACCTTTCCTTCTTGTCTCGATGTTCGTTTCTTGTTGGTCTTTTTTTCTTTTTTCTTGAATCCGCTGCGAATCGCTGTCCTCAGCGGTTCAGCTTCTTCAGCAGCCAGGCCCGCATGCGGCGCATGCCGGCCTCGTTGAATGGTGCCAGCAGGCTGCGGGCCGGCGCCGGAATATGGGCCGCCGTCTGCGCGTCGGCCTCGAAAACATAATGGTCAAACAGCGCGCGCCAGGCAGCCCGCTCGGCGGGCGGCAGATCACGGACCGTGGCCAGGGCCAACCAAAGCGCGGTGTTGGGCGAATCGGACCATGACGGGCTGCGCCGCCACCAGTAGTTCACCAACACATTGAGGGCATCGAGGCCCTCAACCTGGTGCCACCAGAGGCTGGGGATGTAGATCGCGTCTCCGGGCTCCAACTCGACCACCTGGGCGCGCGCCAGGGCATTCGCAAAGCGCGGAAAGCGCTGCAAATCGGGCGCCGAGGGGTTGGCCAGGCTGATGGGCTGGCCGGCGGGCGTGAGGTCCAGCGGGCCGACGTAGAGATCACCGACCGCATCGGGCGGAAACAGGGTGAAGCGCCGGCGGCCGGCGGCACAGCAGGCGAGGTTGGACGGCCAGTCCTGGTGCGCGGGCACGGTGATGCGATTGCCCATCCAGAGGCTGGCCAAAGGCGCCTCGGGCGTATCCAAAGCCAGACTGTGTTCGGCTGCGAAACCGGGCAGGCAGGTCTCGACCGTGGTCGAGCCCATGTAGAGATAGGGGCTGGGGGCCAGGTCTTGCCAAGACAGCAGCTGGGCCAGCACCTGGTCAAAAGGCAGGATCTGGCGGCCGAAGTTGAAGCCGCTGAAATCCTCGGTGTAGGCGATCCGACCGGCACTCTCGGGGGCCATCTGGAACACGCCCACGGTGGCGCCCTGCCAATGGCTTTGCAGGCAGGCGGCCACAGCACCCGCGCCCTGGGCCGCCGCCTGAACGACCGGCCAGTGCGACACCAGGCCGCGCAGCACGCAAGGCACATCCAGCGCCAAGACCTCGGGCGGAACATGCCCGGGGCGCTGGACTTTCAGTTCAAGCACGGCGCTCGCGCTGCTGTTCACGAGCAATCAGCTCCGGCAGGTGCGACAAGGACGCCAGGGCCATGGCAATCGGCAGCCAATGCCCCTGCTCGTGCAGTTGCGCGACCGCCGTGCCCGGCAAAGCCGCCAGGCGATCTTCATCGATCACGAAATAGCCGGCCAAGCGCCGCACCTGGCCGGAGGCTTGCTCCACATCCAAGCTCATCGGCTCCAGCAGCTGGTGCTGCAAGAGCGCATCGATGAACTCGGGCAGCCCCAGCATGCCCAGATGCAATGCCTGCAAGACGGACAGGCGATGCTCGAGCAGTGCCGACTGACCACCTTGCGGCAGGAACAGCGGCTCACCTTCACTGCGGCTCAGGCGTGGGCTGTCCAGGTCGACATGGACCACCCACTCTTCCCCATCGCGCCCGACCAGAAAAGGCTGGCGCTCCAGGGCCCAGGGCAGATGCCCGGCCTGCCAGCCCTGCGGGCCGAGGAACTGGTTGTGCGACTCAAACAAGCCCAGCAAGGCCACGGGCTGGAAGCGAGCCGCACCACCGGCGCTCTCCTGGAACACGATGGGGAAATGCGCCTGCATCTGCCTGAACTCCGCAGGCACCGTGGGTACGGCGCTGGCGGCATCACCCCAGCTGGCATCGAGCCGCGTTTGCAGACGCAGATCGGCATGGTTGACGTTATCAAGCAGAACGGGGCGCATCAGAACAGCTCCAAGGGTCAGAAGGCGTAGCGGGCGCTCAGCATGTAACGGCGACCGGTCTGGGTGAAGTACAGCGTTTCCTCCTTGGCCCGACCGTGAACGCGCTGGATGCCGTCGTTCAGGTTCAGAGCCTCGAAGTTCACGCTGAGCTTCTTGCTGAACTTATAGCCCAAGCTGAGGTCCCATTGACCATAAGCCTCGGTATAAGCCGGACCGGCACTGCCGAACACATCGGCGCTGGTGCTGCTCAGGAACTCATCGCGCCAGTTGTAGGCCACGCGGGCGCTGTACTTGTCATCTTCGTAGAAACCCACCAAGTTGGACGAGTTGCTCATGCCCAGCAAGGCGTTTTGCTCGGTCAGGTTGAGGTTGTCGTACTTCAGCCCGGATTTGACCCAGGTGTAGTTGGCGGCCACGCCGAAGCCCGTCTTGCCGAAGGCATGCTGCAAGTTCAGCTCCATGCCCTTGATGGAGTCGCTGCGTTGGTTGGTCGGCGCCGTGATGGTGAAGGCGGCCACCGGGTCACCCGTCTGGCCGGCGATGGTGCCCAGCGGATTGCCGTTGCCATCGAAACCGGTGCGAATCACGCCCTTGGTCCCGTTGTAGGTGTTGAGGATGTAACCGCGGATGCACATCGCGTCCTTGGTCGGGCAGTTTTTGCTGACGGCTTCGTTGTAGAGCGCGCCACCGATCGGCGAGGTCAAACCGGCCGGTGTCGACTGCAGGGTGCTGCTGCCGATGAAGTTGCTGATGTTCTTGCGGAACAGGCCCAGCGCGGCATAGCTCGACTTGGCGTAGTAGTACTCGGCCGAGAGGTCGAAGTTCTTGGACAGCAGCGGCTTCAGGCCTGGGTTGCCCTGGCTGCCGGAGCCGCCGTTGACGCGGAAGTCCGACAGCGTCACGCCACCCTGGATCGCCCCCCAGCCGGGCCGGCCGATGGTTTCGCCGTAGCTGGCGCGCACCTTGACCTTGTCGCTGAGCTCAGCTTCCCAGTCGATGCTGGGCAGCAGGTACTTGTAGCTGCCCGACAGCGCGGTGAAGTCCGAGGCGCCGCGAACCAGGGCGAACTCATTGGCTGACACCCAGTTGATGCCGGTGACGATGGGCACCAGGGCTTGGGAGTCGACCTTGGTGCGCTCGTAGCGCAGGCCGATATTGGCGCTCATGGGCACACCCCAGACCCAGTCCTTGCCGTATTGCACATAGGCACTGGTGGACTTCTCCTGGGTACGGCGGTCGTCGGTGAAGTTGGACGAAGGCACGAACCACTTGTCGCTGCCGTCAGCCTTGATCGCCGCCGCGCGCACGGCCTCGAAGTCCCACAGGTAGAAGTTGTTGAACAGATTGCCGCCATTGCTGCCCATGGAGTGGGCAAAGTAGTTCTGCAACTGGCCGGCCTGGAACAGGTTGTCGGGGTAATCGCTCGGCTTGTTGTGGCCGCCCCAATCGTCTTGCTGGACATTGGCGAAGGCGGTGCGGTTCTTGACCTTGCTCATGCCGACACCGAAGTCCAGACCCGAGCTTTCGTTCAGCACGTACTTGCCCTTGAACTGCGCCTGGTCGATCTGGTTGCGCATATAGCTGTTGCGGAAGGACGAACCCGTCACTTGCAGCAGGCTGGGGCTGGCGGCCGGGTCACCGGCCAGGCCAATGCTCAGCACCGGGAACTTCTGCGAGAAGTCGGCCGTGGCGCTGGCGCGGTTGTACATGGACACGCCGAGCGTGGAGTTGCTGCCGAAGGGGCTGTCGGCGCCCGAGGTGGCAGTCGAGTGGTGGGCGTCGAGCTCCAGGGTCAGCGCATTCGAGGCCTTCCAGGCCACGTTCAGGCCGGTCGACTGGTTCTTGTTCTTGGTGCCGAAGATGCTGCCAGCCATGGCCACGTCGGCCGGGGCCTTGGGGTCATAGGTTTCGGTGTAGGTCAGCGGCGCGGCGATCGGACCATTGGTCCAGCTGGACGAAGACGGGCCGAAGTTGAACCAAGCCGAGAGCTCGCTGCGCTTGGAATGGATCTTGTTTTCCGAGTAGGTGTGATCCAGGGTCGTGGTCACGTCCTGCACGGGGCGGAACTGCAAGACCAGTTGGCCGTTGGTGCGGGTGCGCTCGAAGGAGTTCAGGCTGTAGCGCATCTCCTGCGGCACGACATAGAGGTCGGTCGGCTTGGGGCGGTTGGTGATCTTGTCGGCACCCGCCTGGCCCGGCAGCGGGATGGTGCCCCAGTTCTGCTCGTCGCCCTTGAAGGTGCGCCAGCCGGCATCCACCGCGGCTTGGTTGTAGCCGCCGTTGCGCTTCTGGACGCTGCCGATCAGGGCGATGCCAAAGCGGCCATCGGCCGAGACATCGCTGTAGATGCCGGACACTTCGGGCGTCATCTGGCTGCCGTTCAGGCTGTCGGGCAGACGCTTGTTGGAATCGTCGCTGACCATCTTGACGCCGACGCTGGCCACGCGCTGCTTGTTGTCCAGCGGGCGGGCGGTCTTGATGTTGATGGTGGCACCGATGCCGCCGGTGGGCGAGTCGGCCCGGCTGGTCTTGTAGACCTCCAGGGCAGCCACGCCTTCCGAGGCCAGATTGGCGAAGTCAAAGGAGCGCGAGTTCGAGGCAAAGGTGCTGCCAAGGCTGGAGGCGGGCATCTGGCGGCCATTCAGCAGCACCAGATTGAAGTCGGGGCCGACCCCGCGCACGGTGACCTTGGACCCCTCACCGAGCGAGCGGTCGATGGACACGCCGGCGATGCGCTGCATCGATTCGGCCAAGTTGGTGTCCGGGAACTTGCCGATGTCCTCGGCCACGATGCCATCCACCAAGCCGCGTGCATTGCGTTTGAGGTTGAGGGAGGACTCCAGGCTCTGACGGATGCCGGTTACGACAACGGCGTCGAGCTGGGCCTTGTTGGTGTCTGCGGGAGGGTTGTTCGCTTGCTGCGCATGCGCGGCGAGACTGGCCACCAGCAGGCCCACCGCGCTTGCCGAACGGGACAAACGAATGACGGGTCGAGGATTTCTCATGAACTTGTCTCCGGGTATTTTTTGAAGGTCTGCCCAATGAAACGCTTGAAAGCGCTTTCATTACCAACAAGAATCGCGCATTTGCAAGCGCTTTCAAATTAGGCAACACCCTAGGTTGCCCCCTAGCCGCAACGCCTATCCCCTAGCTTGACCAGCCTGCAATCGGTTTCAGCGCATGTTCACGCGCCGGCTCGGCCGCAAGCCCGCCGCCGCCTCAACGAATCGCCCGGCGGACCGATTCGCGCAACACCAATTCCGGTGCCGCCAGCCGCACTGCAGGCGCTTCGCCACGCAACAGACTGAGCATGGCACCGGCCGCCTGCGCGCCCGTCTCATAGACGGAATGGCGCACCGTGCTCAGCGGCGGCATGGTGTAGCGCGACATGATCAGGTCGTCAAAACCGACGATGGAAACATCGTCCGGCACACGCAGATTGCGCCGAGACAGGCCCAGGATGGCGCCATACGCCATCTGGTCGTTGGAGCTGAAGATGGCGCTGAAGGCCACATCGCGCTCCATCAGGCGGCTGATCGACAACATGCCACCGGCCTCGGTGTAATCGCTCTGCACAATCAGCTCGGGCTCGACCGGAATGCCGGCGGCCGCCAAGGCATCCAGGTAGCCGTTCTGGCGGTCGATGGCGTCGTCATGGACTTGATCTCCGAGCAAGAGCGCAATGCGGCGATGGCCCAGCGAAATCAGATGCTCGGTGGCCAGGCGGGCGCCGGCGCGGTTGTCAAAGCTGAAGCTGAACAGGCGCTCGCCCGTCACCTGACGCCCGACCACCACCATGGGCACGCTGTCGGACAAGGCCTCCAGTTCCTCATTGCCCAGACGGCCGGCCAGCACGATGACGCCGTCCACACGGCGTGACAACAGCGTCTCAATGGCCTTGCGCTCATCGGCCTCGTTCCAGTTGCCGCTGACGAACAGCGGCACATAGCCGGCCGCTTCCAGCTCTACCTCGATGCCGCTGAGTGCCTCGCCATAAAAAGGGCTGCTGATGCGCTGGGTGACCACGCCGATGCTCATGGTGCGGCCGCCCGCCAGGCCGCGCGCCACCGGGTTGGGGCGGAAGCCGAGGCTGCTGATGGCTTCGTCCACCGCGGCCCGCTTGAGCGCGCTGACCGTGGCCGTGCCATTGAGGATGCGCGACACGGTGCTGGGCGAAACGCCGGCCCGGGCCGCCACCTGCTCGAGGGTGACGACGCCCTCGGCACGGCTTGACGGCGCTTTCTTGGCTGCGGGTTTGGCTTGCACTGAAGGTCCTTGAAACGGGGGCCGGCCAGTGTAGGCGGCCCCAAGCGCGGCCCAACGCCGGCTCCGCGCTTGCCCCACTAGGGTTTACGCGGCTTGGTGCGCCGGGCCGGTCGGCACAGAATTGTGAAAGCGCTTTCAAAGCGTCAACAAACAAAAAACAATGACACGAGACAAGTCCCCCGACACGCGTCGGCGCCAGTTGCTGGCTGCAGCGGCGCTCGCGCCTCTCGCCAGCAGCGCGCCGGCTCAGAGCGAACCGCCGCGCCTGGTGGTGGCGGCCTTCCCGCTGCTGGACCAGGTCATCAAGCAGGCCCTGCCCGCCTGGAGCCAGGCGCATGGCGGCGTGCAGGTCGAGGTGATCAGCCGCCAGTACGACGACCACCACACGGCCATGACCACGGCCCTGTCTTCGGCCAGCGCCAGCCATCTGCCCGATGTGATCGCGCTGGAGACCATGTATATGGGCCGCTTCTCGCTGGGCGCCGGCCTGCAGGACCTGTCTGGCCCACCCTATCTGGCCGAAGGCCTGCGCGAACGTTTCGTACCCTTTGCCTTTGAGCAAGCGCGCAACCGTGAAGGCGCGGTGGTGGCGATTCCCGCCGACATCGGCCCGGGCTCGATGTTCTACCGCGCCGATGTGCTGGAGCGCGCCGGCCTGGGCCTGAAGGACCTGAGCGAAAGCTGGGAGGCTTACGTGCAAGCCGGCGTGCAGATCAAGGCCCGCACCGGCGCCTACCTGCTGGCCCATGCACGCTATCTGAAGGACATCGTGCTGTTCTCCAGCACCCCGGCCGGCCAGAGCATTTACTTCGACGCCCAGAGCCGGCCCAGCATCAGCAGCCCGCTGTTCCAGCGTGCCTTCGAGCTGGCGCAGAAGGTGAGGCGCCTGGGTCTGGACGCCATCGTCGACACCTGGCGCAATGACTGGAGCGAACACCTGCGCCGCGGCAAGCTGGCGACCGAGCTCTCGGGCGCCTGGATGGCCAGCCAGATGGCCAAGTCGGTGGCGCCCAACACCCATGGCCTGTGGCGCGCGGCCCAGCTGCCCGGCGGCAGCTTCGGCGGCTGGGGCGGCAGCTACTACGCCATCCCGCGCCGCTCCGACCCCGCCCGCAAAGCCCTGGCTTGGTCGCTGATCCAGCACCTAACTCTCAGCCGCGAGCTGCAGCTCAGCGCCTTCAAGAACCAGGACGCCTTCCCCGCCCTGCTCAGCGCCCAGGATGACCCCTTCTTCGACGAACCGGTCGACTTCCTCGGCGGCCAACGCGCCCGCCAGTTGTGGCGCGAGGCGGCCCGCCGCATACCCCCCCGCCCCCTGCACCGGCAGAACAAGTTCGCCGAAGAGGTGGTCAATGGCGAGCTCGACAACGTGCTGATCTACGGCAAGTCCATTGCCAAGGCCCTGGCCGATGCCCAGGCCTTGCTGGTTCACAGGGCCACACGATGATGAACAAGACGAGTCCGTCATTTCGCCTGCCCCGCGCCTGGGTGCCCTATCTGCTGCTCAGCCCCTTCCTGGCGCTGTTCTCAGTCTTCGGCCTGTTCCCCCTGCTGTTCTCGCTCTGGATGGCCTTCCAGAGCTGGGAACCCACGGCCGGGCTGGAAGCCATGCGCTTCACCGGCCTGGAGAACTTCATCTTTGTGCTCGGCGACGCCTGGTTCTGGAAAGCCCTGGGCAACACGCTCTGGCTGGCCGTGTTCTCGGGCCTGCCCCAGCATCTGGTGGCCCTGCCGCTGGCGGTCTTCATCAATCGCGCTTTCGGGCGCCACGGCCACAGCGTCGCGGCCGCCTACTTCCTGCCCTACATCACCTCGACGGTGGCCATCGCCATGATGTTCACCTCCCTGCTGTCCACCGACTACGGCCTGATCAACGCCATGCTCAAGTGGGCCTTTGGCATGGAGGCGATCAACTGGTTGTGGCAGCCGCAGACCCTCAAGCCAGCCGTGGCCATGGTGGTGTTCTGGCGCTATGTGGGCTTCAACCTGGTGCTCTACCTGGCCGCCCTGCAGACCATCCCGCGCGAGCTGTATCAAGCCGCCAAGCTGGACGGCGCGGGCTCCTGGTCCTGCTTCCGCTACATCACCCTGCCGGCGCTCAAGCCCATGATGCTGTTTGGAATAACCCTGAGCATCATCGGTGGCATGCAACTGTTCGAGGAGCCCTTCATCCTCACCAACGGCCGCGGCGGCCCCGACCAGGCCGCCATGACGGTGGCCATCTACGTCTACCGCCTGGCCTTTGACTTCAGCGACTTCGGCGCCGCCAACGCCATCTCCTGGCTGCTGTTCGCCCTGCTGGCCACCATGACCTGGCTGACCAACAAAGCCTTCAAGGACCGCAAGCCATGAACCGCCTGTCGACAAAAACCCTCTCACGCGGGGCCGCCTACCTGCTGGTGGGTGGCGGTGCCTTGCTGATGCTGGCGCCCTTCTATTTCATGTTTGTGTTCGCCACCCAATCGAACGCGGCCATCTTCAATGTGCCGCCGCCGCTGTGGTTCGACGGCGAGCTGGGCCGCAACCTGCAGACCCTGACCACCCGCCTGCCCTTCTGGCGCAATCTGGGCTGGAGCCTGTACGTGGCGCTGATGTCCACGGTTCTCACCCTGCTGTTCTGCTCCATGGCCGGCTATGCCTTTGCCATGCTGGAGTTCCGCTTCAAGCAGCCGCTGTTCCTGCTCGTCATGGGCACCCTGCTGGTGCCTCCCTTCATGACCATGATCCCCAACTTCATGGTCATGGACGCCCTGGGCTGGCTGGACACCCACCGCGCGCTCTACATCCCCGGCGCGGCCGGCGCCTTCGGCATCTACCTGGTGCGGCAGTTCGCGGCCGCCTCGGTGCCGATGGAGTTGCTCAAGGCCGCGCGCATGGATGGCTGCAGCGAGTTCGGCATCTACTGGCGCATCGCCCTGCCCCTGCTGCGCCCGGCCCTGGGCACCCTGGGCCTGATCACCTTCATCGCCTCCTGGAACAACTTCATGGCCCCGCTGGTGGTGCTGCGCCAGGCCGAGAGCTACACCCTGCCCCTGGCCCTGCGCAGCCTGCAGGCCACCGTCAACACCGAGTGGGGCGCCATCATGGCCGGTTCGGCCATTGCGACCCTGCCCCTGATCGTCCTCTTCGTCATTTCATCCCGCCAACTGATCGCCGGTCTGACCGCTGGCGCCGTCAAATAATGTCCGCTGCAACTCACACCCCCACCTCCACAGCTGACGTTCCCGCCAGCTTCCCGGCCGACTTCCTGTTCGGCGTGGCCACCAGCAGCTTCCAGATCGAGGGCGCGCCCCACGCTGACGGCCGCGGCGAATCCATCTGGGACCGCTTCTGCCGCCAGCCCGGCGCCATCTCCGACGGCAGCAATGGCGACATCGCCTGCGAGCATTTCGATCGCCTGGAACAGGACCTGGACCTGATCGCCTCGCTGGGCGTCAACTGCTACCGCTTCTCGCTGGCCTGGCCGCGCATCCAGCCCACGGGCCGGGGTGAGTGGAACGCTGCCGGCCTGGGCTTTTACGAGCGCCTGGTCGACGGCCTGCTGACGCGCGGCATCAAGCCGGTGGCCACGCTCTACCACTGGGACTTGCCGCAAGCCCTGCAAGACCAGCAAGGCGGCTGGGCTGCGCGCGACACGGTGCACCGCTTTGTCGACTACGCCCGCCATGTGCAAAAGCATCTGGGCGACCGGCTCTACGCCCTGTCCACCCACAACGAACCCTGGTGCACCGCCACCCTGGGCCATGATCAAGGCGTGCACGCGCCGGGCCTGCGCGACCGCGCGCTGGCGGCCCAGGTTTCGCACCACCTGCTGCTCAGCCACGGCCTGGCCATGCAAGCCATGCGCGCCGAAGGCGGCTGCAAGAACCTCGGCATCGTGCTGAACATGGGCCCCAGCGTGCCCGCCACCGCCCACCCGGCCGACATCGCCGCCGCCCGCCTGGCCGATGCAAAGAGCCGCCGCTGGTACAGCGACCCGCTGTTCAAGGGCGAGTACCCGGCCGAAGCCCTGGCCGACCTGGGCGCCGATGCCCCCAAGATCGAGGCCGGCGACATGGCCGCCATGCGCGCGCCCATGGACCACCTGGGCATCAACTACTACACCCGCTACGTGGTCAACGCCGACGGCAAGCCCTGGGTCGCCCGCGAGCACGGCCTGCCCGCTTCGGACATGGACTGGGAGGTCTACCCAGAAGGCCTGACCGACATCCTCTGCCGCATGCACGCGGACTACCCCGACATGCCGCCGCTCTACATCACCGAAAACGGCGGCGCCTTCCCCGACCGCACCGTGGTCGATGGCCATGTGCAAGACCTGGACCGGCTCGACTACCTGAAGACCCACATCGCCGCCACCGCCGAGGCCCGCCGCCGCGGCGTGCGGGTGGACGGTTATATGGTGTGGAGCCTGATGGACAACTTCGAGTGGGGCTTTGGCTACTCCAAGCGCTTCGGCATCGTCCATGTCGACTACGAAACGCAGGCGCGCACGCTCAAGGCCAGCGCGCTCTGGTACCAAGACCTGCTGCGCCAGTGGCGCGCTCAAGGCTGAGGAGCTGAAGTCATGAAGCACCACGCCCTGCACCCCACCCGGCCTCTGATGGTAGCCCTGGCCTCGCTGCTGGTCGCCTGCGGCGGCGGTGGCGCGACAGCCGCGCCCTCCCCTGCGCCTGCGCCGGCGCCCGCCCCCGCTCCAGCGCCGTCAAACCGCTGGACCCTGGTCTGGTCCGATGAGTTCGAAGGCGCCGCCGGCACCCTGCCCAATGCCAAGCATTGGAACTACGACCTCGGCAACAAGGAAAGCAATGGCTGGGGCAACCACGAGCTGCAGTACTACACCGCCGCCGCCCGCAACGCCGCACTCGACGGCCAAGGCCATCTGCTGCTGCGGGCCGAGAAGCAAGCCAACGCCGGCCCCTGCTGGAACGACAAGCCCTGCGAGTACAGCTCGGGCCGCCTGCGCAGCGACGGCAAGGTCAGCTTCAGCTACGGCAAGCTGGAAGCGCGCATCAAGATTCCCGGCGGCCCCGGCATCTGGCCGGCCTTCTGGACCCTGGGCGAGGACAAGCTGCCCTGGCCCGCAGCCGGCGAAATCGATGTGCTGGAGAACATCGGCAAGGAGCCCAACAACGTCTACGGCACCGTCCATGGTCCCGGTTACTCCGGCGCCCAGGGCATTGGCAAGAAGTACAGCGCCGCGCAGCCGATTTCCCAGGATTTCCATGTCTTCACCCTGATCAAACGCCCGCAAGAGCTGGTCTGGCTGATTGACGGCGTCGAGTACCACCGCCTCACGCCCGCCGGCCTGCCCGCCGGCGCGCCTTGGGTGTTCGAGCGCGCCTTCTTCGTCATCCTCAATCTCGCCGTCGGCGGCGACTGGCCCGGCAACCCCGATGCCAGCACGCCCTTCCCGGCCGAGATGCAGGTCGACTGGGTACGCATCTACAAAGAGGACTGAAGCGTGAACGTTTTTCTACTGCGCGGCCGCCATGCGTCGTTGGCCCTCGCTCCGGAATCCTCACGTACATCACAGTACGTTCCGGTTCCTGCGCTCCGTCCGCCTAGCCTGACGGCCGCTCGCGACGAAAAACAAGCACCTAACAGATCATGCTGCGCATGCTGAGCCACGACTTCACGCCCGTCCTCACGCACGGCGGCGTGTCCGCGCGCGCTGCCGGCCAGGGCCAGGAGCCGGAAGGCACAGCCTGCCATTTCGACATCGACTGGTCACGCATCTTCCCCAAGGGCGTGGGTGCCCGCGCCGATGCCGCCAGCTTGGGCGAGGTCTCGCGACAGGTCGACCGCATGCTGGCGCAAGGCCTTCAGCCCTGGGCCACCCTGCACCAAGGTCAGCTGCCGCCCGCCCTGCTGGAGCAAGGTGGCTGGTTGAAACGCTCGACCATCGGCGCCTTTGCCGACTTCGCCCGCCTGATGGGCGAACAGCTGGGTGACCGGGTGCGGCACTGGATCACGCACGACGACCCAGGCCACGCATCACTGGACTTGAACACTGGGTCGAGTGGCGGCTCACGAGCACTGCACCGCGCCTTGCAGATCAGCCACCATCGCCTGATCAGCCATGGGGAAGCACTGCGTGCCCTGCGCAGCGCGGCCCCGGGCGCGCAGGTCGGCCTCGTCCTGAGCTTGCAGGCGATTCGGCCGGCCAGCCACCGAGCCGCCGACCTGGCCACGGCCCTGCGCCAAGACGGCCTGCGCAACCGCTGGTGGCTGGACCCGCTGTTCGGCCGCGGCTACCCCGGCGATGTGCTGCAAGCCTTGGGCGTGGATGCGCCCACCGTGCTGCCCGGCGATCTGCGCAGCATGGCCAGCCCCTGCGACTTTCTCGCCATCCGGCCCCAGCGCCACGAACAGCAGGCCTCATATGGACCTGAACCCGAAGTCGACGCGGCCCGCATCCTCGAGCTGCTGGAGCGCGTGCACCACGATTACACGCCGCCAGCGCTCTATCTGATCAGCCCCGAGGCCTCGGCCCCAAACCCAGCGCGGACCTCGGCTCGCCTCATGCCCAGCGGCCCCTCGCCGCACTCCTTCCCTCGCACCGAAAGGGTCTCGTTTTGAGCCGCGTCTGCATCCAAGGCCTCAACATCCGCTTCGGCGGACACGAGGTCATCCGCCACCTCGACCTCGACGTCCAGTCCGGCGAGTTCCTGGTTCTGCTGGGCCCCTCGGGCTGCGGCAAATCGACCCTGCTGCACAGCATTGCCGGCCTCAACCCCATCAGCGGTGGCCGCATTCTGATCGGCGACAAGGACATGAGCCAGGCCGAGCCCAGCGCCCGCGGCGTGGGCATGGTGTTTCAAAGTTATGCGCTCTACCCGCATATGAGCGTGCATGACAACCTGGCCTTCCCGCTCAAGATGGCCGGCCTGCCCAAGCCCGAGATCGAAGCCCGGGTGAAGCGCGCCGCCGCCATGCTGCAGCTGGACACGCTGCTGGAGCGCCGCCCGGCCCAGCTCTCCGGCGGCCAGCGCCAGCGCGTGGCCATCGGCCGCGCCGTGGTGCGCGAGGCCAGCGTGCTGCTGCTGGACGAGCCGCTGTCCAACCTCGACGCCAAGCTGCGCACCGAGCTGCGCCGCGAGCTCAAGCAGCTGCATGCGCGCCTGGGCAACACCATGATTTACGTGACCCACGACCAGGTGGAGGCCATGACCCTGGCCACACGCATCGTTGTGATGCACGAGGGCGCGATCCAGCAGATCGGCACACCGGCCGAGGTCTACGAGCGGCCGCGCACCTTGCGCGTGGCCAGCTTCGTCGGCTCGCCGACGATCAACCGCCTCGCCGGTCAGCTGAGCGGTGGCCAATTCCAGACCGGTGCGCTGCAGCTGGCCGGCCCGACCGCCGCCAGCGCCGGCCCGCTGACCTTGGGCGTGCGGCCCGAGGACGTGGTGCTGGGCGCCGGCCAGCCTTTCGAGGGCCAGGTCGAGCTGATCGAGCCGCTGGGCAGCCAGCATTTGCTCTGGCTGCGCAGTGGCGAGCACCTGATCTGCGCCGTGCTGCCGGGCCAGCCCGCACTGCAGGCCGGCGATCGCCAGCACTTTGGTTTCGACGCGCGCCACCTGCATTGGTTCGACGCCCAGGGCTTGCGCGTGGATTAGCACCGGTCGGAACCGGGGGGCGAATGCTCTGGGCGGCGGCGGGGTGGCAGGCCCGCTGCAAAGAGACGGACAATCGCGCGTCCAAGCTTTCGCGCCACCTGCCCTGGTCCCGCCATGCCCTGTCTCTTGCGAACGGCCCTGCTGGCCTGCTGCACCGCTCTGAGCACCTTGCTGGCGGCGCCCGTGCAAGCACAGACGGTCAGCTTCATCAACCCGGGCCATGCGGATGAAGCCTACTGGCGCAGCGCCAGTCAGGCCATGGAAGCCGCGGCGCGCAGCCTGGGCATGAAGCTGGAGGTGCTGTACGCCGAACGCCAGCCTGAGCGCGCTCTGGCCCTGTGCCGTGAGCTGGCGGCGCGGCCGCGCGAGCAACGCCCCGACTATGTGATCCTCAGCAACGACAAAGGTGTGCTGGTGGAGTGCGCCCAGAATCTGGCCGCCGCCCGCATCAAGAGCTTTGCGGCGTTCTCGGGCCTGCTGCCCCAGGAGCTGAAACGCTGGAGCCCACGGAGCGGCTTGCCTTTGTTGATGGGCAGTCTGGAACCTCGGGCCCAGGACGCCGGCTACCTCAGTGCCAAAGCCCTGATCGAACAAGGCCTGGCGCGTCAGATGCACGGCAGCGATGGCCGCCTGCATCTGCTCGCCATCGCCGGGGACCGTTCCACGCCCAGCTCCATCCAGCGCAACCAGGGCCTGCGCCAGGCCCTGGCCGAGCACCCGACGGTGGAGCTGGACGCTCAGACTTTCGCCGACTGGCGCCGCGACCAGGCACGCGAACGCATGCAAGGCCAGCTGCAACGCGGCCATGCACCCCAACTGGTCTGGGCGGGCAACGACCTGATGGCCTTTGGTGCCATGGACGCCGCCGAAGCCCGCGGTCTGGTCCCAGGCCGGGACCTGCTGTTCTCGGCCATCAACACCTCGGACGAGGCCATGCAGGCGCTGATCACCGGCCGCCTCAGCAGCCTGGCGGGCGGCCATTTCCTGACCGGCGCCTTTGCCATGGTGCTGCTGCACGATCTGTACCGTGGCCGGGATTTCGCCGACGAAGGCCTGGTGCTCGAACGCCCCATGTTCATGCGCTTTGACAGCGCCGCGGCCCAGCGATTTCTGGCCCGGCCCAGCCTGACCGAGCTCGACTTCCGCCGCTTCAGCAAGCTGCACAACCCGCGCCTGCGTCGCTACAACTTCGGCCCGCAAGGCTTGCTGGACGGTAGCGCTGCTGCGCCATGAGATAAGCACCAGCGATTCAGTATCGCCCCGGCAGGGCGATCTAGTATCGCCCTGCCGCTCCCGCCACGCGCAGATAGACGTAGGCGGCCCAGGCCACCAGGGCCCGCCGCAGCACCGCACGCAGACCCTGGCCGACCTGATGCTCGAGGTCCACCTGATGCGAGCACTGCAAAGCCTGCTCAAACTCGGCCGCCACCGCACGTGAGAAATCAGCATCACGGACGATCACATTGGCTTCCAGATTGAGCAGCAGGGACAGGGGGTCGATGTTGGAACTGCCCACGGTTGCCCAGCTCTCGTCCACCACGGCCACCTTGGCGTGCAGAAAAGCTGGCGTGTACTCGTAGATTTCCACGCCATGACCGAGCAGCTCGGTGTAGAGCGCCTGAGCCGCCATGCCGGCGAGCAGATAGTCCACCTTGCCCTGCAAGAGCAGGCGCACCCGCACACCGCGCCGGGCGGCGTCACGCAGGGCACGGCGGAAGGCGTGGCCGGGGTAGAAGTAGGGCGTGACCAGATCCACCCGTGTCGAGGCCGAGCGGATGGCGTCGATGTAGGCGCGCTCGATGGTGCGGCGCTGGCGCAGGTTGTCGCGCAGAACGAAGGCCGCGCACACGGGGGGCAGGTCTTGCCCTCGCAAGACATCGTCGGCACCGGCACGCTGACGCCTGCGCAACCAGTGGGCGCGCGGCATGCGCAGGCCCTGCACCAGACGGCGCAAGCGCGAGAGTGGTTCGCGGCTGCGCACCAGGGCGCGCAGCTCCTCACCGAAGTCACGACCCAGCCAGGCGCGCGTCCAAACGGCGCGCGCCGCCTGCTCCATGGGCAGCACGGCCGGGCCGGTCAACGCCACCGCGAAATCCAGGCGCGGCTGCTCGGTGGCGCCATGATTGAGATCCATGCGGTCGCCGATGACATTGATGCCACCGACAAAGCCTTGCTCACCATCGACCACGCAGAGCTTCTGGTGCAAACGCCGCAGCTGCCCGGGCTGCAGCCAGCTGTACCAGCGATCGATGGGCCGGAACACGGCCAGGGCCACGCCGCTGCCCTCGAACTGCGCGTTCAGCCAGTCCAGCGAGGCCTTGCTGCCGAATCCGTCGACCACCACCCGCACCCGCACCTGACGCGCGGCCGCCGCACGCAAGGCCGCGGCCAACTCATGCCCGGCCTCGTCGTGATGAAAGATGTAAGTGGCCAGCCAGACCTCACGCCGGGCCGAGGCAATGGCCTCAGCCTGCATGGGGAACAAGGCATCGCCGCCGCGCAGCAGTTGGAGCTGGTTGCCGCCGCTGAACTCCGGGCTGGGCTGGGCGTGCCAGGACAGCAAGGACTCATGCTCGGTGCCGACATCGTCGGCCTGGGCCGCCCCGCTCACACCCGCTCCAGCTCCAGCTCGGCCAGCAAAGGCAGGTGGTCGGACATGCGCGCCCAGACCGGGCCCTTGGGCACCTGCATGTTCACGCAGCAAAGGCCACGCGTGTAGATGCGGTCGAGCGAAAAGAAGGGCAGGCGCGAGGGAAAGGTGGCATAGCGCGAACGCCCATGGGGCGCCACGGCCCGCTGCAGGCCGCGCTCGCGCATCGGTGCGTCCAGACGTTCGCCCCAGTCATTGAAGTCACCGGCGACCAGCAGCACCGCGTCGGCCGGCACATGGTGCTCGATGAACTCCGCCAGACGTTGCACCTGGCGCACGCGGCCGCTGTGCATCAGGCCCAGATGCGCCACCACGGTGTGGATCTCCTGGCCCTGCCACTGCACCGGCACATGGAGCAGACCGCGCTGCTCGAAGCGGTGGTCGGAGACATCGTGATGGCCGATGTCGCCGAGCGGAAAACGCGAGAGCAAGGCATTGCCATGCTCGCCATGCTTGGTCACGGCATTGGTGCGGTAGGCGACCTCATAGCCATCGGGCGCCAGGAACTCGGCCTGCCCTTGATCGGGCCAGCCGAACCAGGTGCGCTGGAACTGCTTGGCTTCCTGGTGGTGGAAACGGCGCACCTCCTGCAGGAACACCAGGTCGGCATCGAGGGCGGCCACGCCCAAGCCCAGGTTGTGGATCTCCAGGCGCTTTTGCGGGCCCATGCCGCGCACGCCTTTGTGGATGTTGTAGGTGGCCACACGCAGGCGCGGCGGCGCACTGGCGGCCGCACTGTCGTGTTGGACCGAATTGCTGAAGGCATTGCCCTTCATGCCGGCATCACCACAAAGTGCGGCAGCTGCAGCACCGCCTCGGCATTGGAGGGCGAGAAGCACAGATCGGCCGCCTCGCGCAGCGGCAGCCAGCGGTACTGCAGATGCTCGCGCGGGGCCAGGCGCACGGCCGTGCCGGCCGGCACGGTCAGGCCGAAGACATGCTCGGTGTTGCGCGTCACGCCGGGCGCATAACGGTGGCGCCAGACGGGGTAAATCTCGTACTCATTGGCCAGACCCCAGTCGCGCAACTGGCCCTGGCTGGCCTCGATGCCGGTTTCTTCCTGGACCTCGCGGCGGGCGGTCTCGGCAATCGGCTCGTCCAGTGCGTCCTTGGAGCCGGTCACGCATTGCCAGAAACCGGGCCGGTCGGCCCGCTCCAGCATCAACACCTGCAGATCGGGCGTGTGGATGACCACCAGCACCGATTCCGGGATCTTGTAGGGCCGCGTCGCAAGGGGTTCAGCTGGGGTCATCGCACTCATGGCCGAAGCATAGCCCAGGGCCTTTCCTCTGCAGATGACGAGGGCCATGCCTGGCATGACCCCACGGCCAGGTGCTCAGAGCTTGAAAATTTTTGTAGCGAGCGGCTGTCAGGCTAGGCGGACGGAGCACAGGAACCGGAACGTACTTCCTGTACGTGAGGATTCCGAGCACCGGACCAACGACGCATGGCAGTCGCGCAGTAAAAAATTTACGAGCTCTCAGCCCTTGTTGGATTTGGTCGGCACCGGCGGCGGCAGGTCCTTGGCCGCCAGCTCGCGCACCTGCACGACCAGCTTGTTGTGAGCGTCGAGAAAGGCCGCGGCGATCACCTTGCCTTCATTGGTATTGGCCCAGCCGGCGCCACCGGCGCCGCCAAGCTTGCCGACTACCAGGCCGCCCATGCCGAGGTCGGTGACGCGCACCGAACCAGTGGCGGCGGCGATCTGCTCGGTGGTTTCGTTGTCGGTCAGCAGCAGAGCCACCTGGGCTTCCTTGAGCTTGACCTGCTCGGCCGCGGCGACGAATTTGTTCAGCACCGGAATCTGCGCCATCAGGCCGCCAACTTCGCGGCCGGCATTCTGCTCGCTGAAGCTCAGGCTGGGCGTCAGGCTGTACTGGGCCTCATAGCCCTTGCCCTTGTGCACCGTGCTGCCCTGCTGGCGCAGGATGCCGGCGTCCTTGAGCTCCTGCTCCTTGATGGTGGCTTTGAGGCCAGCGGCGCGGTCCACCACGCGGAAGCAGCCGCTTTGCTGGGCCAGCAGGCGGATCAGCGGCACGGGCGAGCTGGGCAGGTTGTAGCTGCTGGCGACGGTGTAGCCGCTGGGGTTCTCGACCAGGGCCAGGGTGGCCACCGGCGCCTCGCACTTCATCAGCTCGCGGCTGGCCTTGTGGGCGCCGGCCGCACCGGCCGAGCCGGTGATCTCCGAGCTGCCCTCACCCAGGGTGGCGCCCTGCTTGCCGCAGGCGGCCAGGGTGAGAGTCAGCGCCAGCAGGGACAGCGCGGCGGGGCTTCGACGTGTCTTCGAGAGGAACATCCGGTAGCACTCCCTACGTTTGGTAACAGGCCATGAAAAAGGGCAGCCGAAGCTGCCCTGGTGTGATGCAAATGAGGAGCGCATCAAGCGCCGCTGGCGCCCGACACCGCCGCGGCATTGCGCAGGCGGATGTGCAGCTCGCGCAGCTGCTTGTCGTCGACATTGCTCGGTGCGCCGGTCAGCAGGCACTGGGCGCGCTGGGTCTTGGGGAAGGCAATCACGTCGCGGATCGATTCGGCCTTGGTCATCATGGTGACGATGCGGTCCAGACCGAAAGCCAGGCCGCCGTGCGGCGGGGCGCCGTACTGCAGCGCGTCCAGCAGGAAGCCGAACTTGACCTGTGCGTCTTCCTTGCTGATCTTGAGCGCGTCGAAGACCTTGCTCTGCACCTCGGCACGGTGGATACGGATGGAGCCGCCACCGAGCTCCCAGCCGTTCAGCACCATGTCATAGGCCTTGGCGATACAGGCCGCCGGGTCGGTGACCATCAGGTCCTCATGGCCGTCCTTGGGCGCGGTGAAGGGGTGGTGCACGGCCGCCCAGCGGTCGTTCTCTTCGTCGTGCTCGAACATCGGGAAGTCGACCACCCACAGCGGTGCCCAGACATCGTTGAACAAGCCGTTGGCCTTGCCGAACTCGCTGTGGCCCACCTTCAGGCGCAGGGCACCGATGGCGTCGTTGACCACCTTGGCCTTGTCGGCGCCGAAGAAGATCAGGTCGCCGTCCTGCGCGCCGGTGCGCGACAGGATGTCGGCCACCGCCTGGTCGTGCAGGTTCTTGACGATGGGCGACTGCAGACCTTCGCGACCCTTGGCCACTTCATTGACCTTGATCCAGGCCAGTCCCTTGGCGCCGTAGATCTTGACGAACTCGGTGTAGCTGTCGATCTCGCCGCGGCTGATCGAAGCGCCACCGGGCACGCGCAGGGCGACGACACGGCCGCCCTTGGTGGTGGCAGGGGTCGAGAAGACCTTGAAGTCGACATCGCCCATGACATCGGTCAGCTCCGTGAACTGCAGCTTGACGCGCAGATCGGGCTTGTCCGAGCCGTAGAGGTGCATGGCGTCCGCGTACTTCATGACCGGGTACTCGCCCAGGTCCACGTTCAGCGCCTTCTGGAAGACGTGGCGGATCATGCCTTCGAACATCGAGCGAATCTCTTCCTCGGTGAGGAAGGAGGTCTCGATATCGATCTGGGTGAACTCAGGCTGGCGGTCGGCGCGCAGGTCTTCGTCGCGGAAGCACTTGGTGATCTGGTAGTAGCGGTCGAAACCGGCCACCATCAGCAGCTGCTTGAACAGCTGAGGGCTCTGCGGCAGCGCGAAGAACATGCCGTCGTGCACGCGGCTGGGCACCAGGTAGTCACGCGCACCTTCGGGCGTGCTCTTGGTCAGCATCGGGGTTTCGATGTCGACAAAACCGCGCTCGTCCAGGAACTTGCGCACTTCCATGGCCACGCGGTAGCGCAGCATCAGGTTGTTCTGCATATAGGGGCGACGCAGGTCCAGCACGCGATGGGTCAGGCGCGTGGTCTCGGACAGGTTCTCGTCGTCCATCTGGAACGGGGGCGTCACCGAGGGGTTCAGCACTTCCAGGCTGTGGCACAGCACTTCGATCTTGCCGCTGGTCAGGTTGGCGTTCTCGGTGCCGGCCGGGCGCAAGCGCACCAGGCCGACGATCTTCAGGCAGAACTCATTGCGCACATCGGAGGCGATGGCGAACATCTCGGGGCGGTCCGGGTCGCAGACGACTTGCACCAGGCCTTCGCGGTCGCGCAGGTCGATGAAGATCACGCCGCCATGGTCGCGGCGGCGATGGGCCCAGCCCATCAAGGTGACGGTCTGACCCTGCAGGGTCTCGGTGACTTGGCCGGCGTAACAGGTTCTCATTGCAGATTCACTCCAAAATTTCTTTGATTCGGGGCGGCGCCAATAAACAGGGCGCGGCCGCGGGGGCATTCAGTTCAAGGCTGAGCGGCGCTGAGGGGCTGCATCCAAAGCCCTCAGGGTTGAGCGCGTGCCGGGGCGCTCAACCCGGCTGATTTCGGGCCGAGCCCTCGTCAGCGCTGATCTCGCCTTCCGGCGCCACCACGCCCATGGAGATGATGTGCTTGAGCGCCGCATCCACGCTCATCTTCAGCGGCCGCACGCTGGCGCGCGGCATCATCAGGAAAAAGCCCGAGGTCGGGTTGGGTGTGGTCGGCACATACAGGCTGACATGCTCCTCACCCAGGGCCTCGGCCACCTCGCCGCCCGGCTTGCCGGTGACGAAGGCGATGGTCCAACTGCCCTGGTGCGGGTACTGCACCAGCACGGCTTCGCGGAAGGCGTTGCCGCTGCTGGAGAACAAGGTGTCGGAGACCTGCTTGACCGAGCTGTAGATGCTCTTGACGATGGGAATGTTGGACAGCAGGCGGTCCCACTGGCGCAGCCACCATTGGCCGAAGATATTGGCCACGAACACGCCGGTCAGCAGCATGCCGCCGACCAGGATCACCAGGCCCAGACCCGGCACATGGCGCAGGCCGTCAATGCTGTCGTGCAGCGAGGCCGGCGCCACCGCCAGCAAGGCCGCCAGCATGGAGGCGAACACGCTGTTGATCAGACCCAGCACCCACAGGAGCACCCAGATGGTGATGGCCAGAGGCAGCCAGACCAGCAGGCCAGTGACGATGTACTTTTTCACGGAGGTCCTATTCGGGGGCGCGAGAGGCTTGGGCTGCGGCGTGCGCTGAGACGAGAGGTTCAAGCGCAGCTCAGTGGCAGGCGCAGGAACCGCCGCAGGCCGTCGGGCCCGAGGCACTGCTGCCGCCGCTCTCTCCGGAGCTGCCGGCGCTTTCGCTGGCTGAAGCGGCAGCCGGCGCGCCGGCGACCACGCCGCCTGTTGCGCCAGTGGCAGCAGTGGCGCTGCCGCTGCCCTTGAAATCGGTGGCGTACCAGCCCGAGCCCTTGAGCTGGAAGCCTGCGGCCGTGACTTGTTTCTGGAAGGCCTCGGCGCCGCAATGCGGGCAGGTGCTCAGCGGAGCATCAGACATCTTTTGCAGCACGTCTTTGGCGTGACCGCATTCGGCGCAGCGGTAAGCGTAGATCGGCATGGTCTAAACCGTTGATTCAAAACCGTAAATTATAGGGGGAGCTCAAGACAGGCTCAGGACGAGGCTTCGTCGGGCAGACCGGCCACATGCTGCTTGTGCTCATGCCGATTGCTCAGGACCTGCGGCGCCAGCGAACCCAGCACCATGGCCAGCATGCCGGCCAGCAGCCCGGCCAGTTGGCCCGGGAACAGCTCGCCCCAGAGGCTGACCTGGGGCAGGAAGGCGATCCAGACGCCGATGCCGGCGACCAGGGAGGCGATCGCACCCTGGGTGCTGGCGCGTTTCCAGTAGAGGCCGAAGACAAGGGGCACAAAGGCGCCGACCAGGGTGATCTGGTAGGCCGAGGACACCAGCTCATAGATCGGCGTGCCCTGCATCGCGATCGCATAGGCCAGCACCAGGGCGGCGAAGATGACGATGGTCAGGCGCATCGCGAACAGCTGCTCCTTGTCCTTCATCTCCGGGCGCAGATTCTTCAGGATATTCTCGACAAAGCTGGTCGAGGGTGCCAGCAAGGTGGCCGAGGAGGTGCTCTTGATCGCCGACAGCAGCGCTCCGAAGAAGAGGATCTGCATCAGCAGCGGCATCTTGCTCAGCACAAAGGTCGGCAACAGCTTCTGGTAGTCGTCACGCGCCACGTCCAGCGCCTGCTGGCCCATGACAACGACGGCGCTGGCGACGATGAACATCGGCACGGCGGCGAACAGGATGTAGCTGAGGCCGCCGATCATGGCGCCGTTGCGGGCGGTCTTCTCGTCCTTGGCCGACATCACGCGCTGGAACACGTCCTGCTGCGGGATGCTGCCCAGCATCATCGTCAGCGCCGCGCCGATGAACATGGCCACATCGGTGAAGCTGGGCTCGGGCAGGAAGCGGAACAGGTTCTCGCTCTGCGCCATGGCGAAGACCTTGTCGGCGCCGCCGGCCAGGTCGGCCGAGAACACCGCGATCACCGACAGGCCCACCACCAGCACGATCATCTGGATGAAATCGGTCCAGGCCACCGCCAGGAAACCGCCCACCACCACATAGATCAGCACCGCCAGGGTGCCGACAATCATGCCGGCGGTCTCGCTCATCGCGCCCTGGGTCAGCACCGAGAAGACCAGGCCCAGCGCGGTGATCTGCGCCGCCACCCAGCCCAGATAGCTGAGGATGATGGCGCTGGAGCAGAAGACCTCGACGCCCTTGCCATAGCGCTGGCGGTAGAAGTCACCGATGGTCAGCAGGTTCTGGCGGTAGAGCTTGGTGGCGAAGAACAGGCCGACCAGGATCAGGCAGGTGCCGGCGCCGAACGGGTCCTCGACGATGGCGCCGAGCCCGCCGGTGACGAATTTGGCCGGAATGCCCATCACCGTCTCTGCCCCGAACCAGGTGGCGAAGGTGGTGGTGATGACCATGATCAGCGGCAAGCTGCGCCCGGCGATGGCGAAATCGCTGGTGTTCTTGATGCGGGTGCCGGCCCAGACGCCCAGCGCCAGAGTTCCCAGCAAATAGAGCACGACGAAAACGATCAGCGTGGTGTTCATGTCGGAGGCCGCGCAGCGCGGCAAGGGCGAGAGTTGAACGGAAAAAGCGAGGGCGGCAGGCCCGAACGGCAGGGTCGCCGGCGGCAAGCCGCGCGCATTATGCGGCGAGGCCGGGCCCGCGGTAGCGCGAGCCCGGCCTCAGGCCACAGAATTAGATGCGGCGCTCAGATCAGCGGTGGCCAGCGCATCCAGACCTGGGTGGCCAGCAGGCCCAAGGTGAAGCCGACCGCGCCATACAGCAAGGCCTGCAGCAAACGGTTGGTGCGGTGCTGCTCACGCAACAAGGCTTCGAGTGCGCGCGAATCGGGCGCTGCGGCCTGGCGCTTGAGGGCGTCATGGAGCAGGCGCGGCAATTCGGGGAAGAGCTGGGCGTAGCGCGGCGCTTCCTTCTTGACCTGGTTGATCAGGGCGCGCCAGCCGACCTGCTCGTTCATCCAGCGTTCCAGGAAGGGCTTGGCCGTGGCCCAGAGATCGAGCTCGGGGTCGAGCTGGCGCCCCAGGCCCTCGACATTGAGCAAGGTCTTCTGCAGCAACACCAGCTGGGGCTGGATCTCAACATTGAAGCGGCGGGAAGTCTGGAACAGGCGCATCAGCACCTGACCCAGGGAGATGTCCTTGAGCGGTCGGTCGAAATGCGGTTCGCAAACAGCGCGCACCGCGCCTTCGAGCTCATCAACCCGGGTGTCGGCCGGCACCCAGCCCGAGGCGATGTGCAACTCGGCCACGCGCTTGTAGTCGCGCTGGAAGAAGGCGATGAAGTTCTGCGCCAGGTACTCTTTGTCGACCTCGGTCAGGGTACCGATGATGCCGAAGTCAAGCGCCACATAACGACCGAACGTGGCGGGATCCAGGCTGACCTGGATATTGCCCGGGTGCATGTCGGCGTGGAAGAAACCATCGCGGAAGACCTGGGTGAAGAAGATGGTGACACCGTCGCGCGCCAGTTTGGGGATGTCGATGCCTGCCGCCTTGAGCCTGTCGAGCTGCGAGATCGGCACGCCCTTCATGCGCTCCATCACGATGACCTCGGTGCTGCACATGTCCCAATGCATCTCGGGCACCATGATCAAGTCCAGGCCAGCCATATTGCGGCGCAGCTGCGCGGCATTGGCGGCCTCGCGTACCAGGTCGAGTTCGTCGTGCAGATAGGTGTCGAACTCGGCGACCACCTCGCGCGGCTTGAGCCGTCGGCCGTCGGCCGAGAGGCGTTCGATCCAGCCCGCCAGGGTGCGCAGCAGAGCCATATCGTCGTCGATGGTGTCCAGCATGCCCGGCCGCAGGACCTTGACCGCGACCTCGCGGCCGTCCTTCAAGGTGGCGAAATGGACTTGCGCGATCGACGCGCTGGCCACAGGCTCGGCATCGAAGCTGCCGAACAACTGTTCCACCGACTTGCCGAAGGCCTTCTCGACCAAGGCGCGCGACTCGGCGGCCGGAAACGGCGGCACATCGTCCTGCAGCTTGGACAACTCCAGAACGATGTCCTCGGGCACCAGATCACGCCGGGTCGACAAGACCTGGCCGAACTTGACGAAGATCGGGCCCAGATGCTCAAGCGCGAGACGCAGGCGCACCCCGCGCGGTTGCTGCCAGCTGCGGCCCAAGGAGATGGTGCGACGCAGCAGCTGAAAACGTCGGCGACGCAGGCCCGACAGGGCCAGATCATCCAGGCCGAAGCGAAGAATCGTCCAGACGATGACGAACAGCCGGGCGAAGTACCTCATGCGCTGCCGCGACCCGCCGCAGCCATGGCGCCACGCGCACCAGCGGCCAGGCCACCCAAGGCCGTGGCAATGGCACGGCCCCAGCGCGCCAGCTGGTGTGCCGCCACCGGCCCCAACAAGGCCGCCAGATCATCCTCAATGTCCCAGCGCAGGTTCTCGATCAACCAGTTCATGGCGCCGGCAAACGCGGCGTCGCCCTGCACCGACACCTGGGGTTTCTGCCCAGTGAAGGACGCCAGAGCCAGCAGTGCGGGATTGCTGGCGTCAATGTCGATGCGCAGCGCGCCTTCGGGCGCCTGCTCCAAACGCTCGAACAAGCCCGCCGGTGTGACGCCCAGGGCCAAATCGGGAGCCTGGGGCAAGAGGGTCGGCCAGTTCTGCAGGTGCAGCAGCACGGATTGCCCGGCAAATGGCTGCAAGCGCGCCATCGCCAGCGCTTCGCGGCTGATGACATGATTGAGCAACAAGATCATGCGATCCTGCGCGGCCGGTGCAAACATGGAGGTCCATTCTTCAAGCATGGCGCGGATTGTAGGGAGTGCGGCCGTGACTCTGGTTTCTAGGGGGAAGCGGGGAATAGGCAGCGCACGGAACTGAGAGAGAATGCCCGAGATTTTTTGCCTCTCAGGTAGGGGCGCTCGGGCATGTCGAGAGTCAGCAAGACCCAAGAAACAAAAACAAAGTCGCCCGGCACCAAGGAGTTCAGAAGCGATGTTTGAGGATAGAAGTTACAAAAGAACGTTTTACAGCGCGCCCCAGTCCATCGAGTCCTTCATCGCCGCCTTTCTGGAACCCGGCCTGGTGGTGCTGTGCTACCTGGCGGTGAATTTCCACTTCGGCGAACCGGTGGTGCGCTCAGACCTGACCCTGTGCCTGCTGGTCTTCGCGCTGACCTTTCCAGGACGCAACCGCTTCGCCGACACCACCATCAGCGCGGCCATCGACGTCATCGGCTCTTGGTGCGCCCTGCTCTTCATCCTCGGCCTGTGCGGCTATGCGACCAACAGCATGGGCTATTTCGACGACTCGGTCCTGCTCTGGTGGGTGGTCCTGACCCCGCTGCTGCAGATCCTGGCCATCAAATGCGGCGAACTGCTGCGGCGCCGTCGGGTGCGTGCCAGCCGGCGCGCGGCCGTCATCGTCGGGGCCGGCCCCCTGGGTGCCAAGGTGGCCCGCGCCTTGCGCGTGGGGCCCGACAAGGGCATCGACTTCCTGGGCTTCTTCGACGACCGCCACGACGACCGCCTGCATCCCGAGGCCAACACCAAGATGCTGGGCATGCTCAACCAGCTCAGCGACTACGTGCGCCAGCACGGCGTACGCGAGGTCTACATCACCCTGCCCCTGGGCTCGCAGCCGCGCATTGTGCAGTTGCTGGAGCAGATCCAGGGCACGACGGCCAGCCTGTTCTTCGTGCCGGATGTGTTCGGCATCAGCATCATCCAAGGCCGCCTGCAAGATATGAGCGGCGTTCCCGTGGTTGGCATCTGCGAGACCCCCTTCACCGGCACCAATGAGCTGATCAAGCGCGTCAGCGACATCGTGCTGGCCTGCCTGATCCTGATCCTGATCTCGCCCATCCTGCTCGCCGTGGCCGTGGGCGTGAAGCTGAGTTCGCCGGGCCCGGTCATCTTCAAGCAGCGCCGCAACGGCCTCGACGGCGAAGAAATCCTGGTCTACAAGTTCCGCTCCATGCGGGTCATGGACAACGGTGCGGTGGTCAAGCAGGCCACCAAGGACGACCCGCGCATCACCAAGTTCGGCGCCTTCATCCGCCGCACCTCGCTCGACGAGTTGCCGCAGTTCGTCAATGTGCTGCAAGGCCAGATGAGCATCGTCGGCCCGCGGCCTCATGCCGTGGCCCACAACGAGGAGTATCGCCAGCTGATCAAGGCCTATATGGTCCGCCACAAGGTCAAGCCGGGCATCACCGGCTGGGCCCAGGTCAACGGCCTGCGTGGCGAAACCGACACGATCGACAAGATGAAAGCGCGGGTCGAATACGATCTGGAATATCTGCGCAACTGGTCGCTGGCCCTGGACCTGCAGATCATTCTGCGCACGGCCCGCCTGATGCTGTTCGACCGCCACGCCTATTGAGGCGCAAGGTCGCTCCAAAGAAACACCGCCGCACCGACCCCTGCCCTCAATTCGAGGCGGCGCCGGTGGCGACCACCCAAGGATTCTTGCTCATGCTTCCGCCCAGGCCACGTGCTCCCGCCCCCCTCGCCCTGATCACCCTGTTCGGTTCCGCCTTGCTGGCCAACACCTTCAGCGCGCCGGCACATGCTGAGGCCAACCCCTACTATGTTGGCGCCGCACTGAACCTCAGCCATGTCTCCAACATCTACCGGCAGAACAGCAACGCCAACAACGACACGGTGAGCACCGCCAGCCTGCTGGCCGGCCTGGACCAGCGCTTCGGTCGCCAGCGTCTGTTCGCGGATGCCTCCCTGCAAGCCAACCGTTATCAGAGCAACAGCGGCCTGAACAATCGCGGCTACACCTTGAAGGCGGGGCTGGACTGGGCCACCGTGGAGCGCCTGTCTGGCAGCCTCAGCGTCAACAACAGCCGCTCGCTGGCCAACTACAACATCGGCAGCGGTGTGACGCCCATCTTCAAAAAGAATATCGAGGACAACAAGCAGTTGGACCTTGTCGCTCGCCTGGGCCTGGCCACCAAGATCTCGATGGAAGCGCAAGGAGGCTTGCGCAGCCGGCGCTTCACGGCGCAAGAGTACGCACGCCTGGAGTTCGATCAGAAGCGAGCCTCCCTGGGTCTGTTCTACCGCCCCAGCAGCGACCTGTCGGTCGGCCTGGCCGGGCGCCTGACGCGCGATGAATACCCGCGCTACAACCTCGTCAACCCGATCACCGGCAGCTACACCGCCAGCGTTTTCGAACGCAAGGACCTGGACCTCACCAGCCGCATCGTCCTGAGCGGGGCCAGCACGGTGGAGGGTCGGCTCAGCAGCGGGCGGTCCAAGGTCAAATCGGGTCAAGGCCGGGACTTCTCCGGCATCACCGGTCGCGTCAGCTGGCTCTGGCAGCCCACGGCACGCTGGAACCTGAGCAGCTCGATCAGCCGCGACACCGGCCTGGAGACCTCCTTCTTCAATTTCGGCGGCAACAGCCTCAGTTCGGACCAGAACCGCATCAGCACCGCTGCGCAGTTCTCGGCCAATTACGAGCTGAGCGCCAAACTAACCCTGAATGCGGGCTTTAGCACCAGCAAGACCGACCGCCGCGACGAGTTTCTGAACCAGCAGAGCAGCAGCTACGACCGCGACAAGAGCTTGAATCTGGGTGCGCGCTGGGCTTACTCACGCGGCATCCAGCTGGGCTGCCAGTACAGCAAGAGCTCACGCGACAGCAGCATCTCGGTGTACGTCTTTGATGCCGACAGCTACGGCTGCTACGGCCAGATCATCCTGAACTGAAACGCGAGCCCATGGCCGACACCATCCTCCTGACCGGCGCCGCCGGCTATATCGCCTCCCACACCTGGCTGGCCCTGCAAGCGGCCGGCTACCGCGTCGTGGGCGTGGACAACTTCTGCAACAGCTCGCCCGAAGTCTTGAAGCGCCTGGCCACGCTCAGCGGCCAGACACCGGTGTTCGAGCAGGCCGATGTCTGCGACCCGGCGGCCATGGCCGCGGTGTTCGCACGCCACCGGCCGCAGGCGGTGGTCCACTTTGCCGCCTTCAAAGCGGTCGGCGAGTCGACCCAGCAGCCTCTGGCCTATTACCGCAACAACCTGGGCGGCCTGGTCAACACCTGCGAGCAGATGCGGGCCCATGGCTGCTCGCGCATCGTCTTCAGCAGCAGCGCCACGGTTTACGGTGTGCCCGAGCACTTGCCGTTGCGCGAGGACGCCGCGCTCTCGGCCGTCAACCCCTACGGCGCGACCAAGCTGATGGGTGAGACGATTCTGCGCGACCTGGGCGCAGCTGACGCGAACTGGCAGACCGCCTGCCTGCGCTATTTCAACCCGGTCGGCGCGCACGAGAGCGGCCTGATTGGTGAGGACCCACGCGGCACCCCAAACAATCTGATGCCTTATGTGGCCCAGGTCGCGATCGGCCGCCGGCCCAGGCTGCAGGTCTTCGGCAATGACTACGACACGCCGGACGGCACCGGGGTGCGCGACTACATCCATGTGCTGGACCTGGCCGATGGCCATGTGGCCGCCCTGCGCTTCCTCTTGGCCGGCCGCGAGTCCATCACCGTCAACCTTGGCACCGGTCAAGGCTATAGCGTGCTGGACCTGGTCAAGGCCTATGAATCGGCCAGCGGCCGACCGGTGCCCTTTGACATCGTGCCGCGCCGCGCAGGCGACGTGGCCGCCTGCTATGCCGACCCGACGCTGGCCCGCGAACGCCTGGGCTGGCAGGCTCGGCATGACCTGGCCCGCATGTGCGCGGACAGCTGGCATTGGCAGCACCTGAACCCCAACGGCTTTCAGCCGTCCTGAGAACTGCACAGACCATGACACGCATTCCCGTTCAACCCGTCATCATGGCCGGCGGCAGCGGCACCCGGCTCTGGCCCCTGTCCCGCGCCGGTTACCCCAAGCAATTCCTGGTGCTGGCCGGCAACACCAGTTTGTTCCAGCAGGCGGCCGCTCGCTTGGGCGCGCTGGCCGCTGCCGACCTGGAGATGCAAGCCCCCCTGATCGTCGGCAATGAGGAGCACCGCTTCCTGATCCTGGACCAGTTGCGCGAAACCGAACAGGAACCCGGGGCCGTGCTGCTTGAGCCCATGGGCCGCAACACCGCACCGGCCCTGACACTGGCGGCCCTGCAGGCCTTGCAAAATGGACAGGATCCGGTGCTGGTGGTGACCCCGGCCGACCAGACCGTGACCGAGGCACAGGCCTTCACACGTTCCCTGCAGGACGCCGTACGCCAGGCGGCCGATGGTGCCATCGTCATCCTGGGCATCAACCCCGACCGCCCCGAGACCGGTTACGGTTACATCCGGGCCGAGGCGGACGCCACCGGCCTGGCGGTGGCTCAGTTTGTTGAGAAACCCGATGCGGCCACGGCCGAGCGCTACTTGGCCGACGGGAATTTCTACTGGAACAGCGGCATGTTCGTCTTGCGCGCCAGCGTCTGGCTGCAAGCCTTGGGGCGTTTTCGGCCCGATATCGCCGCCGCCACGCAGACCGCCTGGGAGGCCCGCAAGACCGACGCCAAGTTCGTGCGCCCCGGCAAGGCCGAATTCGCCGCCGTGCCCAGCGAGTCGGTGGACTATGCGGTGATGGAACGTTGCCCCGGCAGCGACATCCCCTTGCGCATGCTGGCCCTGGACGCAGGCTGGAACGACCTGGGCGCCTGGGAAGCGGTCTGGCAGGTGGCCGACAAGGACGCCAACGGCAATGCCTGGCAGGGTGACGCCATCATCAGCGACAGCCACAACACCCTGGTCCATGCCACCAGCCGCTTGGTCAGCGTGGTCGGGCTCAGCGATATCGTGGTGGTGGAGACGCCGGACGCGGTGCTGGTCAGTGACCGCGCGCGCAGCCAGGAAGTGAAGAAGATCGTCGCCCGCCTGGACGCCGAGAAGCGCGGCGAGCAAACCCTGCACCGCAAGGTCCATCGCCCCTGGGGCTGGTACGACAGCATCGACTCGGGCGAGCGCTTTCAGGTCAAGCGCATCATGGTCAAGCCCGGCGCCTCGCTGAGCCTGCAGATGCACCACCATCGCGCCGAACACTGGATCGTGGTCTCCGGCACAGCGGAAATCACCAATGGTGACAAGGTCTTGCTGCTGAGCGAGAACCAGAGCACCTACATCCCGCTGGGCCAGACGCACCGTCTGGCCAACCCCGGCCGGGTGCCGCTGGAAATCATTGAGGTACAGTCCGGCGCCTATTTGGGCGAGGATGACATCGTCCGCTTCGAAGACACCTACGGCCGTCAGTGACGGGCCAGCTTCTGCAACTGCAATATTTCATCCCTCTTTCCAAGTATTCATCATGAGCATCATTGCCGTCGTCGGATTGGGTTATGTGGGCTTGCCCCTGGTCGTGGAATTCGGCAAGCACAGCCGCACCATCGGTTTCGACATTGCCAAAGACAAAGTCGCCAAATGCCAGGCCGGCACCGACCCCTCGCGTGAGCTCGACGACGCCGACATGGCTTTGGCCGTGCACGCTGAATACAGCCACGACCCAGCCTGCCTGGCCGAAGCCGATGTCATCATCGTTGCCGTGCCCACGCCGGTGGACGAGGCCCACATCCCCGACTTCAAGCCCCTGATCGGTTCCAGCACCAGCGTCGGCCGCCATATGAAAAAAGGCGCCATCGTCGTGTACGAGAGCACGGTCTACCCGGGCGCCACGGAAGAGGTCTGCATCCCGGTGCTGGAGCGTGAGTCGGGCCTGAAGTGGAAGCAGGATTTCTTCGTCGGCTACAGCCCCGAGCGCATCAACCCGGGCGACAAAGAGCACACGCTGACCAAGATCCTGAAGATCGTTTCCGGCGACACCCCCGCCACCCTGGACACCGTCGCCAAGGTCTACGAGCGCATCATCAAGCCGGGCGTGCACCGCGCAGCCAGCATCAAGGTGGCCGAGGCGGCCAAGGTGATCGAGAACACCCAGCGCGACCTGAACATCGCGCTGATGAACGAGCTGTCCATCATCTTCGACAAGATCGGCATCGACACCTCCGAGGTGCTGGAAGCCGCAGGCACCAAGTGGAACTTCCTGAAGTTCAAGCCGGGCCTGGTCGGCGGCCACTGCATCGGCGTCGACCCCTACTACCTGACCCACAAGGCCGACATGCTGGGCTACCACCCGCAGGTCATCCTGGCCGGCCGCCGCATCAATGACGGCATGGGCAAGTTCATCGCTGAGCAGACCATCAAGCAGATGATCGCCAGCGGCAGCGCCATCAAGGGCGCCAAGGTCAATGTGCTGGGCCTGACCTTCAAGGAAGACTGCGCCGACCTGCGCAACTCCAAAGTCATCGACATCATCCGCGAGCTGCAGAGCTACGGCGTGGACGTGATCGTCACCGACCCGGATGCCGATGTCGAAGAGGCCGTGCACGAATACGGTGTGCGCCCGGTCAGCTGGGCCGAGTTGCCGCGTGCCGACGCCATCGTCGCGGCCGTGGCGCACAAGAGCTACAAGCAGCTGAGTGTGGCCGACCTGACAGCCAAGCTGATTCCAGGCGGTGCCTTCATCGACGTCAAGGCCTCGTTCGACCAGACATCCTTGGAAGCGGCTGGATTGCGCGTCTGGCGCCTTTGAAGCTTGATCTCGCGCAGTAGAAGGAGCAAGCCATGACCATCCTCGTCACCGGCGGCGCCGGTTTCATCGGCAGCAATTTCGTGCTCGACTGGCTGGCCCAGAGCGACGAGGCCGTCGTCAACCTCGATCTGCTGAGCTATGCCGGCAATCTGGAAAACCTGGCCAGCCTGCAGGGTGACGCGCGCCATGTCTTTGTGCAGGGCGACATCTGCGACCGCGCCTTGGTTGATCGGCTGCTGGCCGAACGCCGACCGCGCGCGCTGGTCCATTTCGCGGCCGAAAGCCATGTCGACCGCTCGATCAGTGGCCCCGGTGCCTTCATGCGCACCAATATCGAGGGCACCTACACCTTGCTGGAGGCCAGCCGCCAGTACTGGTCCGGCCTCGATGACGCGGCCAAAGCGGCATTCCGCTTTCACCATGTCTCGACCGATGAGGTCTATGGTTCGCTGGCGCCCCAGGACCCGGCTTTCGCCGAGACCAAGACCTACGAGCCCAACAGCCCCTACTCGGCCAGCAAGGCTGCCAGCGACCATCTGGTGCGCGCCTGGCACCACACCTACGGCCTGCCGGTGCTGACCACCAACTGCAGCAACAACTACGGCCCCTATCACTTCCCCGAGAAGCTGATCCCGCTGATGATCGTCAACGCCCTGGCCGCCAAGCCACTGCCGGTTTACGGCGACGGTCAGCAGATCCGCGACTGGCTCTATGTCACCGACCATGCTGCGGCCATTCGCGCCGTGCTGGCCGGCGGCCGACTGGGCGAGACCTACAACATCGGCGGCTGGAACGAGATGGCGAACATCGACATCGTCAAAACCGTCTGCGCCCTGCTGGACGAGCTGCGCCCGGATCCGGCCGGCCCATACAGCCGCCTGATCACCTACGTCAAGGACCGCCCCGGCCACGATCGGCGTTATGCCATCGACGCTCGCAAGATCGAACGCGAGTTGGGCTGGCGTCCGGCAGAGACCTTTGCCAGCGGCATTCGCAAGACGGTGCAGTGGTACCTTGACCACCCGGAATGGATCGCACGAGTGCAAAGCGGCGCCTATCGAGACTGGGTCTCGCAGCAGTACGGAGCCTGAATTGACACGCATCCTTCTGTTGGGCAAGAACGGCCAGGTCGGCTGGGAGCTGCAGCGCGCGCTCAGCCCCTTGGGTGAGCTGATTGCCCTGGATCGCCATGAGGGCGGCGACCTGGCGGACAGCGCGGCGCTGAGCGCCACCGTGCGGCGCCTCGCACCGCAGCTGATCGTCAATGCCGCGGCCTACACAGCCGTGGACAAGGCCGAGAGCGACAGCGCCACCGCACAGCAAATCAATGCCACAGCGCCTGGACTGTTGGCCGATGAGGCCGCGCGCCTCGGCGCTCTGCTCGTGCACTACAGCACCGATTACGTCTTCGATGGCAGCGGCGAACAGGCCCGCGACGAAACAGCCGTCACCGCACCGCTGAGCGTCTATGGCGCCAGCAAGCTGGCCGGTGAAGAGGCCATTCGCGCCAGCGGCTGCCAGCACCTGATCCTGCGCACCAGCTGGGTCTATGCGGCACGGGGCGGCAACTTCGCCAAGACCATGTTGCGCCTGGCCGCCGAGCGAGAGCAGCTGAGCGTGATCTCCGATCAGATCGGCGCGCCCACCGGGGCCGACCTGCTGGCCGACTTGTGCGCCCACATGGCCCGCGCGACCTTGAACGATCCCAGCTTGACCGGCACCTACCACGCGGTCGCCGCCGGAGCGACCAGCTGGCACGCCTATGCCAGCCATGTGATCGAGTTCGCCCGCGCCCGCGGCACCGCACTGCGGGTCGCCGCCGAACAGGTACAGGCCATTCCGACCTCGGCCTACCCGACACCGGCACGCCGGCCCTTGAATTCGCGTCTGGCCACAGACAAACTCCAGCAGGCCTTCGGACTTCGCCTGCCCCACTGGCAGCAGGGCGTTGACCGCATGCTGTCCGAGATCCTCTAAACCCTCAGTGGCCGGGCCGCCCATGCGCGCCAGGGCCCAAGGAGCCGCAATGAGCAAGACCCGCAAAGGCATCATCCTCGCCGGAGGCTCCGGCACGCGCCTGCACCCCGCCACCCTGGCCATGAGCAAGCAACTGCTGCCGGTCTACGACAAGCCCATGGTGTACTACCCGCTGAGCACCTTGATGCTGGCCGGCATACGCGACATCCTGTTGATCAGCACGCCGCAGGACATTCCGCGCTTCGAAGCCTTGCTGGGCGACGGCGCGCGCTGGGGCCTGAACATCAGCTACTGCGTGCAGCCCAGCCCGGACGGCCTGGCCCAAGCCTTTATCCTCGGCCGTGACTTCATCGACGGCGCGCCCAGCGCCTTGGTGCTCGGCGACAACATCTTCTACGGCCATGACTTCCAAGGCCTGCTGAACCACGCCAATCACACCGACACAGGTGCCACTGTGTTCGCCTATCACGTGACCGACCCGGAGCGCTACGGCGTGGTCGAATTCGACGGGCAGCAGAAGGCCTTGTCCATCGAAGAAAAACCCAAGGTGCCGAAAAGCAATTACGCGGTGACCGGCTTGTATTTCTATGACGAGCAAGTGTGTGATATCGCCGCGGCCATCAAGCCCAGCCCGCGTGGCGAACTCGAAATCACCGACGTCAATGCCCAGTACCTGAGGCAAAACCAGCTGCAAGTCGAGATGATGGGTCGCGGTTATGCCTGGCTGGATACCGGCACCCACGACAGCCTGCTGGAAGCCGGCCAGTTCATTGCCACCCTGGAACGACGCCAAGGCCTGAAGGTCTCCTGCCCGGAGGAAATTGCCTTCCGCTCGGGCTGGATCTCGGCCGAGCAACTGGCAGCCCTGGCCCAGCCGCTCGCCAAGAACGGTTACGGCCAGTACCTGCAGAAGCTCCTGACTGAAAAGGCGTTCTGATGAAGATCACCGCGACCTCCCTGCCCGACGTCCTCATCATCGAACCGCGTGTCTTCGGTGATGCCCGCGGCTTCTTCACCGAGAGCTGGAGCGAAAAAGTCTTCAACGAAGCCGTGGGCCAGCCCGTGCGCTTTGTGCAGGACAACCACTCGCGCTCAAGCCGCGGCGTGCTGCGTGGCCTGCACTACCAGCTGCCACCGCATGCCCAGGGCAAGCTGGTGCGCTGCGTCTCCGGCGCGGTTTTCGATGTCGCCGTGGATCTACGTCGCTCAAGCCCCAACTTCGGCCGATGGGCTGGTGTCGAACTGAGCGCAGACAACCATCGCCAGCTCTGGGTCCCGCCGGGCTTCGCCCATGGCTTCCTGGTGCTGAGCGAGACGGCAGACTTCCTCTACAAGACCACCGACACCTACGCCCCGCAGGCCGAGGGTTCGGTGCGCTGGGATGACCCGGCGATCGGCATCCAATGGCCGGAACTGGGCGTGGCGCCCTTGCTGGCGGAGAAGGACTTGAAGGCGCCGCTGCTGGTGGACGCCAAGCATTTCGACTGAGCGGCGGCTACAGCGCTTTGCCGCCCCGGCCGATGCCGTGGTGCTCCAGGCCCATGGCCTGCATCAGGGCGGGCTCCCACTGGTTGCGGCCATCAAAGACCACCGGCTGTTTCAGCGCGCTCTTGATGCCGTCGAAATCAGGCGTACGGAATTCCTTCCACTCGGTCACCAGCAGCAGGGCATCGGCGCCGCTCAGGGCGGCTTCGGCGCTGTCGCAGAAACGCAGACCGTCCAGGTGACCCAGCAAACGCTGTGCCTCCGGCATGGCAACCGGGTCATAGGCCGCCAGGCTGGCGCCGCGCTTCAACAACTCCTGCACGATCACCAGGGCCGGTGCCTCGCGCATATCGTCGGTGTTGGGCTTGAAAGCCAGGCCCCAGAGCGCGAAATGCCGGCCCACCAGATCGGCGCCAAAGCGCTCTACCACCTTGTCCACCAGCAAGAGCTTCTGGCGTTCGTTGGCCGACTCGACCGCCGTCAGCACCCGCAGTGGGATGCCCTCGCCTTCGGCAGCGCGGATCAAGGCTTTGACATCCTTGGGAAAGCAGGAACCGCCATAACCGGCGCCGGCATAGAGAAAGCTGTAACCGATGCGCGGATCCGAGCCGATGCCGCGGCGCACCAACTCGATGTCAGCACCGACTCGCTCGGCCAGCAGCGCCAGCTCGTTCATGAAACTGATGCGCGTGGCCAGCATGGCATTGGCGGCGTACTTGGTGAACTCGGCGCTGCGCAGGTCCATGACGATCATGCGGTCATGGTTGCGCGTGAAGGGCGAGTACAGCGCCCGCATGAAGAGCGTGGCCTGCTCGTCGTCCGAGCCGACGATGATGCGGTCGGGCTTCATGAAGTCCTCGACCGCCGCGCCCTCCTTCAGGAATTCCGGGTTGGAGACGACCGAGAAGTTGAGCGTCGAACCGCGCTTGGCCAGCTCTTCGGCCACGGCCGCTCGCACCCGGTCGGCCGTGCCCACCGGCACCGTGCTCTTGTCGACGATGACCTTGTAATCGGTCATGCGCTGGCCGATCGAGCGCGCCGCCGCCAACACATACTGCAGGTCGGCCGAGCCGTCTTCATCAGGCGGCGTGCCCACGCCGATGAACATGATGGTGCCGTGGTTGACGGCCTGATCCACATCGGTGGTGAACTGCAGGCGGCCGGCCGCCACATTGCGGCGCACGATCTCCAGCAGCCCGGGCTCATGGATGGGGATCTGCCCCTCATTGAGGATGCGGATCTTTTCTGCGTTCACATCCAGGCAGACCACATGGTTGCCCATCTCGGCCAGGCAGGCGCCCGTGACCAGACCCACATAACCGGTGCCGATGGCGGTGACTTTCATTCAGTGGCTTTCTTGTGCAGTAGGAGCAAGACCAAGCGTCGCAGACAGAGCGTAGCGCCAAGGCCCAAGTTTTAACCGCTGAATATGAAGGTCTGATGAGCCGTTTGGCGGGGGATCAGAAAAAAGCCCGCCGGCAGTGAAGCGGGCGGGCTGGCGTTCTCGGCGCGGCGCTGCTCAGCACTCAGGCCGGCAGGTCCGGAGGTCAGACCTTGTAATAGTCGCGGTACCAGGCGACGAACTTGGTCACACCGTCCGGCACCGGCATGGCCGGGCGGAACTGGGTCCAGGCGGCCAGCTCTTCAACGTCGGCATGGGTGGCCGGCACATCGCCGTCCTGCAGAGGCATGAAGTTCTTGATCGCCTCGCGGCCCACCGCCTTCTCGATCGCCTCGATGAAAGCCATCAGCTGGATCGGCGCATGGTTGCCGATATTGAAGATGCGGTAAGGCGCGTTCGAGTGCGCCGGGTCGCTCTTGTCCGAGTCGTAGCCAGGCTCGGGTGTGGCTGCGCGGTCCAGCACACGCACCACGCCTTCGGCGATGTCGTCCACATAGGTGAAGTCACGGATCATCTGGCCGTGGTTGAAGACATTGATGGGCTTGCCTTCGATGATGGCCTTGGTGAACAGGAACAAGGCCATGTCCGGCCGGCCCCAGGGGCCGTAGACGGTGAAGAAGCGCAGGCCCGTGGTCGGCAGACGGAACAGGTGGCTGTAGGTGTGAGCCATCAGCTCATTGGCCTTCTTGGTCGCGGCATACAGGCTGACCGGATGGTCAACGCTGTGGTGCTCCGAGAAGGGCATCAAGGTGTTGCCGCCATAGACGCTCGAGCTGGAGGCATAGGCCAGGTGCTGCACCTCGTTGTGGCGGCAGCCTTCCAGGATGTTGGTGAAGCCGACGATATTGCTGTCGATGTAGGCGTGCGGGTTCTCGATCGAGTAACGCACCCCGGCCTGAGCGGCCAGGTGGACGACGCGGTCGAATTTGTGGTCCTTGAACAGCTTTTCGATGCCAGGCCGGTCGGCCACATCCATCTGCACGAACTCGAAGCCGGGCTTGGGAGTCAAGCGGGCCAGGCGGTTGTGCTTGAGCTGGGGGTCGTAGTAGTCGTTGAGATTGTCCAGGCCGACCACCTGGTCGCCACGCGCCAAAAGGATCTGGCTGACATGCATGCCGATGAAGCCGGCCGCGCCGGTGACGAGTACTTTCACAGAATCTCCTGGTTCAGGGGCCAAGCCAAAGCCTCTCGCTTCAGCTCTACCGTGCCCTCCACCGCAATGGGCGCCCGGTTTGCTGCGCGCATTCTCGCTGACAAGCGCCTTCGGTTCCGCAACAGCCCTGGCGCCGCAGCGGCAAAAATCACCAAGACCACCCATGTCGGGGAGTCGCAATGCCAGGCGAGGCCATATCGCACACGGACCGCTTACATGCTGCCCCTAGAATCGCCCGCACTTGCCATGCCCGAAGCCTCCTTGAGGCGACGACCGTCTGGCCACCCATCTCCAGCGAGACGCCACCCCATGACCACCAGCCCCGCCCTGCCCTGCATCCACCTGATTGCCGGCGCCCGCCCCAATTTCATGAAGATCGCGCCCATCGTGCGCGCGCTGCAGGCCGACGGCCGCCTGGCCTGGAAGATCATCCACACCGGCCAGCACTACGACCGCGACATGAACGATGTCTTCTTCGAAGAGCTCGGCATCCCGACGCCCGATGTGCGCCTGGGCTGCGGTGGCGGCACGCACGCCGACCAGACCGGCAAGATCATGCTGGCCTATGAAAGCCTGTGTGCGGCAGAGAAGCCGGCCGCCTGTCTGGTCGTCGGTGATGTCAACTCGACCCTGGCCTGCTCCATCGTCGCCAAGAAGGCCGGCATCCCGGTCGCGCACGTCGAAGCCGGCCTGCGCAGCGGCGATATGTCCATGCCCGAGGAGATCAACCGCTTGGTCACCGATGCCATCAGCGACTGGTACTTCGTCACCGAGCCCAGCGGCACCCAGCATCTGCAGCGCGAAGGCAAGGACATGAGCACCGTCTACGACGTCGGCCATGTGATGGTGGACAACGTCCTGTTCCAGGCCGAGAAGCTCAAGACCCAGGACACCTCGGTGCTGGAAAGCGATGCCTACAAGCGCCAGCATGCGCGCTACGGTGTGGTCACCCTGCACCGCCCCAGCAATGTCGACAGCGCCGAAGCCCTGGAGCGCATTGCCAGCGTGCTGCGCACCGTCTCGGCCGAGATCCCCCTGGTCTTCCCGGTGCACCCGCGCACCCGTTCCAACATCGAGAAGTTCGGCCTGCAACTGGGCGCCAACGTCACCCTGATGGGCCCGCAGGCCTACATGTCCTTCCTGCACCTGTGGAAGGATGCCGCCCTGGTGCTGACCGACAGCGGCGGCCTGCAGGAAGAAACCACCGCCCTGGGCGTGCCCTGCATCACCATGCGCGAAAACACCGAGCGCCCCATCACCGTGGACGAGGGCAGCAATGTCCTCGCCGGCACCGACCCCGCCGTCATCATCCCTCTGGCGCTGGACACCCTGAAGAACGGCGGCAAGCGCGGCCGCCGCCCGGCCCTGTGGGACGGCAAGTCGGCCGAGCGCATCGTCGACATTCTGGCCACCCGCCTCGGGGCCTGAGCAGCAAGTCGTCTTCGGCAGAGTCCCCCCAAGCAAACAAGGCGCGCTAGGGCAGCAACTCAGCGGGAGCTTGATGCTCCTGCAACACTTGGCCTCCAGATGAGCTGCCGGCGTTCCGGCTCTACATAGGCATTTATTCACCGCAACGACGAGTTCGAGCAAATACCGCTCACTCGCCAGGTCCGTGCGGAACAATAATAAGAGCCCACCTTGGAGACGCTCAATGCAGCCGAACCGTTCCACCCTCGTCAAGAGCCTGGTGTGCGCAGCCTCAATCCTTCTGGTCGCTTGTCAGCAACTCAAGGACCCACAGGTGCAGGTGGACGTGCTGAACAACGAGCCACCGTCTGCAGGCCCCAGCACCTGTGCTGGATTGAGCAGCGACTGGCTTTCGCTTCTGCCATCCGAGCACCGGCGCATCGAACCAGCTCACTGCAGTCAGCATGTGGGAGCACCGCTGATTGCTTGGGGCGACCCCCGCAATCGCCAGACCGGGTCGACCTATACGCTGAACCTTCGCTTGGCTGGCGGTGCTGGCGTGTTGACGCGCTCGGGGCTGACTGAACCGCGGGTTCGACTGGGGCAGCCACTTGCCCCGGCAGACTACGAATGGGCTGTCACGTACACCGCTTCCAACGGAGTGGCTCAGACCACCCAATGGCGCAGCTTCAAGGTCAGCGCCGGTGACGGCCAGGTGCGCGCCCAGGACTTGTTGGATGGCACCCAATTGGCCGCCCAGGTGTCGGTACGCCCCCGGCCGCGGATGCTGGCAGCAGGCAGCAGCTTCGCAGCCTTGCGCACTGCGGCCCTGCAAGCCGAACACCTGCCCGCCCTGAACCTACTGCGCAGTCGGGCCACGGCGGCCGCAGCAGCGGCCCCGCCGGCTGCACCCGGCGCCATCGTCGGCGCTACGGCACTGGCGAAAGCGCAATCTCTGGCCAGCCTGGTGCAGCTCGCGCGCGGCGAACGTGCCGCCATTGAAGCCCTAGGCGTCATTGGGAGGCTGGACAGCAATGCCAACCACCTCACTGCAGCAAAGCGCCGACTGCTCGCACTGGCTGCTTGGACACCCAGCACTTTCAGCGGCGAAACCAGCGCCAGCGAGGCCAATCGGGAAGTGGCCCTTGCTTTGGCAGAGGGCCTGGATCTGCTCTGGAACGATCTCAGCGCCGCCGAGCGCAGCCAAGTCACCGCTCCACTGCGTGTTCGCCTGATGCAAGGGAGCGCGGCTCTTTCCCTGCTGGACCGCGAACCCTACGCTGCGGCCAGCCTGCTGAGCCTGCGCCAGATCACGCAAGCGCTGCTGCTCAGCGTAGGACTGCCCGGTTTCCCCGAGGCCCCCACACTGCTGGCCAATGCCTGGGAATTGAACCGCCACAGTCTCTACACCTGGGGCTATGACGGCAACCAAGGCCCGGCCATTGCCCAGGCCTGGGAGCAGTTTGCGGCCGCCACTTCGATGGCCGCCGCGGTCCGCACGGTTTCCGGCGTTAATCTGTACGACTTGTCCGTGCTGCGGCGCAGTGCGGAACAACTGATCGCCTTCACTCCGCCAAGCCAGCCGCTGCAATCTGCCTTCGGTGATGCAGCGGAGATCCGGAATCTGTACGACCGTCACATTGCGGCGCTGCGTCTGCATGCGCAGCAAGGGCGTGACCTGGCGTCGGTGTGGTACTGGCAGGCCAAGCCGACCAACATCAGCAACCCGGCCGACGCCAGCATCTGGCAGCTCTTGCTGCTGGGGGTCAGAAACAACCCATTGCCGAGCGGCAGCGCGTCTCTGGCCAACGACTGGTTCTCCAGCCAAGCCGGCCTCGCTGCCATGCACAGTGACATTCGGCGCCCTGACCGCAGTTCGGTCTATTTCCGCAGCAGCCGCTTTGGTGCCTACGGTGCCGCGCAAGCCGAGCAGAATGCCCTTGTGTATGTCTCGCAAGGTCAGCCACTGCTCGTTGGATCTGGCACCATGCCTTTCGCCGGCAGCCCGCACCATCGCAACACGCGCGCTGCGCGTTTCAAGAACACGCTGACTTTCGACGGTGGAATCGGCCAAGCCGAAAGCACCGCGGCTCGCCCGAACGACCCGCTCGCCTCGATGGACACTGGTGGAGCCCTGATTCGTACCCAAAGTACGGGCAACTATGCCGCCGTCACGGGTGACGCCACCAGCGCCTACCGCGCCTGGGACGCGTCGCGCAACACCTGGGCGCCGCTGCTCAGCAATGCCGTTCGCACGGTGGTCATGGACAAGGCCAACGGCCTCACCTTCGTCTATGACTGGGCCACCAGCGCCACACCACGACAGTGGGAGCTCAACTACCACTCGCCCAACGCCTTTGTTGCGGACGCCAGCACCGTGCGCGCCAGCAACGGTGCTGCCTCGGTGTGCCTGGACCGGCACGGCCCGGCGAGCCAATTTACTCAGGCGTCCACCTGGGAAGTCGCCCCCGAAGTCACGCAACCCGCTCCAGCCCGTGGTCGCTTCACCGCGCTGACGCGAAGCAGGGAGTTCGCTCATCTGACCGTGTTGCGCGAGGGCTGCCGAAACATGCCGATGCAAATCTCTCAGAACGGAACGCAAATCAGCGTGCTCGTCAACGGGCGAGATGCGCTGCAATTCGATCAACGCCTGCTCAATCTGCCGAGCACGACCAGCGCAGCCCCTTCAGTCTCCGTTGCTGCAGCCAGCCCAAGCCCAAGCCCCACACCGGCCAACACGAGCGGCACCGCCGGGACCAGCATCGTGGTCAGCCCTGAGCTTGTGGCGCAGGCCGCCTTGGCACAGCAACCCCTGACGAATCTGATGTCAATCAGCAAAGGCGATGTGGCATCCGAGCTCGATGGCGACGCCAGCAACCAGAGCGCGGCAAACTGGTCCGGCATCAACTGCTACGGCCAGTATGGCAATTGGGCCCGGTTCTTACCCAACGGCATTCATGGCACGCGCCTGCCCGACGGCAGCACCCAGCGCTTCGGTCTTGTGCCCGACACGCTGAACCCGACACGCAAGGTCTTTGCCATGCGTGTGCATAAAGATGATGTGCTGACCAGCGGCGCCAAGCGCTGCGAAGTGCTGGCTCCGGGTGCGGGTAGCACAGCGCTTCCTGTTGGCTCTGACTTCTGGTTTGCTTTTGCCATACGCATCGTCGAAGGCGCCGTCACCACCGGCGACGACCAGTTGCTGGCGCAATGGCATGTCGACGGAGTCCCCATTTTCTCCCTGCTGGTCAAGGACGGACGCCTGCGCATTGAGAACCGCTACAGCGCCAGTGCCGTGCCCAGTGCCCAAAACACCACCTTGGTTACGCCTTGGCGCGATTCCGTGGTGGCCACCGATCGTTGGATGCACTTCGTCGTCAAGGCTCGAATCTCACCCTTCGAGAAAGACGCCCCCTACATGAGCGTCTGGCGCAATGGCACCAAGCTGTTTGATCGGCGCGGCGCATTGGGCATCAACAGCCCGGCCCTGCCTTTCGCCAAGCTGGGCTTCTACCATTGGCTCAACTTGAACACCTGGGACCCCAAAGCGCCGGTTCGCACCATTCACTTGCGCCACGCTGTGACCGTTCAGGACCCGAACGGCCGGTACAACGAATCCACCTTGCGTGCGATGGTGCTCTGAAGTAACGCTCGCCTCAATCGGCGTCGATGAAGTCTCGCAGCGCCGCCACCAGGCGGTGTTGCGCGGCTGAGGGTTCGGCAGTTTCGCCCTTGCCTGCCGCCAATTCTTGCCAACGGTCCAAGGCCGCCAACAGCGCCGGCACATCGAAGGCTGCATGCACGCCAGGCTTGCCCTGCAGCCATTTCAGCGTCGCCACCTGATGGTCATTGCGGGTCTCACGCAATTCTCCTAGGCGAGGCAGCAGCAGCATCGGCTTGCCCAGTTCCAGGCCCGTCAGCACACTGCCCATGCCCGCATGAGCCACCAGCAGCGACGCATCCTGCACACAGCGCCGAAAGGCAGTCGGCTCCAGCACCTCATGACGCTGGACATGCTGCGTCGGCGCCGCGCCACGCCCCACCTGGGCAAGCACAGGAACTTCCGGGTGCTTGGCAGCCCAGGCGTCCACGGCTTGCACCAAGCGATCAAACGGCATTTGCGAGCCCACGGTAATGAAGATCACAGCACAGCTCCTTCATGGCGCGGGCCCTCAGGGCGTGCCAGTTGTGGCCACTGAGTCAGCCAGAGGTCGGCAAAGCCAGCCACCTTGCTGCCCGACATCGACAGCTGTTCCACATTGGCGATGGAATCGATCCACACCGTGCGCGCCCCCAGCCACTTCCCCAACTTCAGCGCCGCCACACCCGGTGCTGCGCCTGTGGTGATCACCACATGCGGGCGCACGCGAAGCACGATCAAAGCGAGCTGAAGCACCATCCACAACAGCTTCAAACGATCCCAGCGAGTCGCGTCCTGAATGCAGTGAAAACGTGCGCCGGCCACCTCCTGCGCATACTCCGGCTGCACCGAGACATAGGTCGCCTCGTGCGACGCCCAAGCCTCGCGCAGCCGCAGCAGTTGCACCCAGTGCCCACCGCCCGAAGCCACGCACAACACACGTTTGCGCGCTTTCATGCGCCTCTCCCTGCCCGAAGCCAGCGCTGGTGCCAAGCGGCGAACATCAGCACCGCCCAGAGGCGGTCCACCTGCCCCGGAGCACCGCGCTGGTGAGCTTGCCAACAAGCCGACACCCGGTCCGCGTCCAGCCATTCGCCAAGCTCAGTGCGGACATAGTCCCATTGCGATTCAGCCCAGGGCCGCAACTCTTGCAAAAGCCATGGCCCCAGCGGCACCGAAAACCCCTGCTTGGGCAGGTCAATCAACTCGCGCGGCACGCGTTCGAAGAGCAACTCGCGCAGCACCCGCTTGAGCATGTGAGGTCCAGCCTTCAACTCGGCCTGCAAGCGCCAAGCGAAAGCGACCACACGGTGGTCGAGCAAGGGGCTGCGAGCTTCCAGCGAAGCGGACATCGTGGCCCGGTCCATCTTCACGAGCAAGTCTCCGCTCAGGTAATGCCCCGTTTCCCAGTACTGCATGCGTTCGCTTCCGAGCAGGCCCAGCTCCGACGGTGAGCTGAGCTGCAGCTCACTCTGCCCGCCAGGAGGATGTCGCAGCGGCTGCCCCTCCGTCCACAAGGTCAGGAACAAACGTGCCCGTGCGTCAACATCGCTGCAGCGCAGCGCTCGCGTCAGCTTGTGAACCTTTTGGCCTAAAAAGCGCGGGCGCTTGTGCGCCGGCAGCCAACGCGCCAGTTGCTCCCAGCGCGCAGCCGACGGGGCATCAAGCGCAGCAGCGAGCAATTGCCGCAGCGGCATCGGCAGGCCAAGCAGCGCACCCACGGCCCCGTCCTCGCCGCGATAGCGAAGGTAACCGCCGAAAGCTTCGTCCCCTCCATCACCCGTCAGCGCCACGGTCACATGCTGGCGCGCCAGCCGAGAAAGCAGCGTGGTCGGGATCATTGACGCATCGGCAAACGGTTCATCAAAGATCTCGGCCAACTGCGGCACCAGCGCCAGCGCATCGCCTTGCGACACCAGCAACTCCGTGTGCGCGCAGCCCAGGTGCCGCGCGACGGCGGCAGCGACCGGCGCCTCGTTGTGGCTGGCCTCCTCGAAGGCAATCGAGAAGCTGCGCGTCTGCCCCAGGCCGGCCCGCTGCATCTGCGACACCACCAAACCCGAATCGATGCCGCCGGACAGGAAAGCGCCCAAGGGCACGTCGGCCACCATGCGCTCGCTCGTGGCCAGGGCCAGCACCTCCTCCAGGCCCCGCTTGGCTTCTTCCAGCGAGCCGATGCGCGCACCCTGCCCCTGGCGCACCGTCTCGGCCAGGTTCCAGAAACGCCCACGCTGCTCGGCAGCGTTCGCGCGCCACAACAGCCACTCCCCGGGCTGTAGCTTGAAGCAACCCTCGAAAACACAGAGGTTGTCTGCCACATAGCCGTAACGGAAAAACCCCTCGACGGCCTCCGCCGACACCTGCGGGGCGAAACCCGGCAAAGTCCACAGCGCCTTGAGCTCCGACGCAAAAGCCAGCCCCGCGCCCCGACGCGCCACATACAGCGGCTTCTTGCCCAAGCGGTCTCGCGCCAGCAGCAGGCTGCGCTCCTGTCGATCCCAAAGCGCCAGCGCGAACATGCCAGCCAAGCGCTGCAATGTCGCCTCCCGGCCCCAGTGCATGAAACCGGCCAGCATGACCTCGGTGTCGCTGCGTGAGCGGAACGGATAGCCCAAAGCGACCAGCTCAGCACGCAAAGCTTGGAAGTTATAGATTTCGCCGTTGAACACCAGCACAAAGCGCCCATCGGCACTCTGCATGGGCTGATGCCCCAGCGGGCTCAAGTCAACGATCGCCAGACGCCGGTGTCCCAGGGCCACAGGCCCGTTCTCATCGACCCAGAGGCCTTGATCATCCGGCCCGCGGTGTCGCAGCGCGTCGGCCATGGCCTGCGCCTGCGCCTGCAGCTCCGCCGCCTCGCCGCCTATCCCAACCAAACCCACCAGACCACACATGCCCGTTGTCCTTATTGCTCAGCCAGAGCGGCGCGCACCACGCGCTGCCAGACCCAAATCTTCATACAGCGTTTCCAGCCGCTGCAACACCAGCGCCGGCGCATGCCGCTGCAGCGCCCGCTCGCGCCCGTGGTTGCCACGCGCAGCTGCAGCAGCGGGCTCACTCAAAGCTTCACGCAGCGCCGCCGCCAGAGCCTGCACATCGCCCTTCTCCAGCAGCCAACCCGCGTGCGGACCCAAAGTCTCGGGGATGCCGCCAACCCGGGTCGCCACCACCGGCATCCCCCAGGCCATGGCCTCCAGCATGCCGATCGGTACCCCCTCAAAATGCGAAGGCAGCACAAACACGGCAGCGCGCGCCAGCAAGGCCTGCTTGCGCTCACCCGACACCCAACCCGGCAGTTCCAGGCGATCAGCCAATCCCAGGCGCTCAGCCTCCTGGAGCACCGCCGCGTGGTCGCCATCGCCGGCGCACACCAGCCGGAACTCCAGGCCCTCACCCGCCAACTGCGCTGCGGCTTGCAACAACTCGGGCACGCCCTTCTCGGGCCACAGCCGGCCGAGGAACAGCAATTCGCCGGTTCGCACCTGACGGCCCAGCCACTGCGCGGGCGTCGGCAGCATCACCGGGTTAGGCAAGACCACATAGCGCGCATTCGGCTCGATTCGGGCCACTTGCTCTGCCCATCCTTCACTCAGGCAGGCCACGCGGCTGGCGCTGCGCAGCAAGCAGCGCACCACCCACTGAGGGACGGGCCTGCGGCTGGCGTACCAGGCCGGGAAAGAACCATCGTGCAGATGCAACAAGGTCGGCACGCCAAAGGCGCGAGCCAAGAGCAGGTAACTGCCCTTGCGCCAGAAGCTGCCGCGCGCGGCCACATGCGCATGCACCCCGGCCACCTGGCCACGCAGCAGCAGCCCCAACAGCTGAAGCAGGGTGCGCAAAGCGCACCACAGCTTGTCGCCCAGGCGGGCCTGGTGAAAGCTCGCCAAATAACGCAGCGACCAGCGCTCTGCCAGGCCTTCGTCCAGATAGGACTGAGCCACGGCCGTCATACCGCCAGGGGCTCGCAGGTCCGTGCCGATCATGACTACATAGCGCTTCAAGACCGCGATCAATCTTTCAACAAAGCGTTAACAAGATCGGCGCCGCGCGCTGCCCGCTTGCGCCACTCCGGCAGACGCTCGGCAAGATGGGCACGAATCGCCGCCTCCTGGTGCACCAAACCATCCAGGGCCTGCTGCAGGCTCTGCGCATCCACCTTGCGCGTGTCCAGCACATGGTCCTCGTGATCAAACAGGTCGAGGTTGATGCCGCGCGCCTTGATGCTGTAGGCGATCGACACGGTCGGCACGCCGCTGCTCAAGGCAGCAATCGTGGCGTGCGTGCGGGCGCCGATGAAATAGCGGCAACCGGCGATCACGTCCTTGAGCTGGCAGCCGTTCATGCCGCCGGGCACGCTGCGCACGCGTCCGCCGAGCGACTGCAATCGCTGCTGCAATTGCGCCAGGTAGATCTCGTCGTTGTTGAAGGTCGAGCCGTCCAGGGGCGCCACATGAGGCACCAGCAGCACACCGAGGCGCGTGTGAGCCACCACCCCCTCGACAAAGCGCACCGCCTCGTCCACCAACTCGCTGGACGCGCCGGCCCGCTTGCGCACGCCATCCACCAGCGGGCTGAGGTTCAGCCCCAGCACACCGTCCTCCCCCTCGGGCCAGAAACCCTCGCGCGCCACCGCCTCCCGCCCGAGCAGGAATGCCGAGTCCGCCACCAGGTGCAGGTTGTCTTTCAAGCCCAAGCCTCTCAGATAGGCATGGGTGTGGGTCTCACGCACCGTCACGGCACTGAGGCGCTTCAGGTGCTCGGCCATATGGCGCTCAACGGCCGGAAGGCGGCTGAACGGGCCGGCGGACGCCCCCCACAGCAGCGCTGGTTTGCCCATCTCCAGGGCAGCCTCGGCGATGGCCACAAAGTAGGCCAGCGAGCCCAGGTCGTAGTCGAGGGAGTAGTTGTCGCCGCCGATCGACAGCAGCATGTCGCAGTCGCGCAACTGCGCACGGATCGGATCCCCCGCAGGCAGGCGCGGCCACGGCAGGGCCGCCAACGCCGGCAGACGCGACACCACACGGTTCCAGTGGGCGAAACGACGCGGCAAGGCCGGCACCGGCACAAACTTCGCGCCTTGCTGCTCGGCCTGAGGCCACTGGGCGCGGTCGCGCGGCAGGTCAGCCGAAGGCACCAGCACCCGGGCCTGCCCATCAGCTTGGCGCAGGACGGTCAGTGTCGAGCGCACCAGCGCCTCGCAGCCGCGATTGCCAAAGTTGTTCTGGCCGGTGAGGTAGATGTTCATGGAATCTTCTAACTAGGAGTTCAGGGTCAGAGGCGCACCAGCACCTCATGCAAAGGTCGGCGCTCGCTGCGCGCCACGCTGAAGGTCTCGCGCAGATGGCCAACGGCCAGCAGCATGATCACCGCATCGTCGGCGGGAATGCCCGCCTCGCGCTTGAACGCACGGTCAACGTCGGGCTCCACGCTCCAGTTCAGGCAACAACTGCCAAGGCCTAAGGCATGCAATGCGTAGACCAGAGTCATGCCAAACAAGCCACCGTCGATCCAGGCCTGGTAACGCTCGCCCACGGTATGGAAGTTCGATTGCCGCGCTGTGACAACCAGCAATGCGCCGGCGGTGTCAGCAAACCCCCGGTTGCCGTTCTGGTGGCGCAGCAGCGCTTGCGCCCGCTTGGCGTCGGACACCCAGTAGACACGGCCGCTCGAGCGGTTGCACACCGAGGGCGCAAATCGGGCCATGGTCGCGGCCTGCTCAATGAGCTTTGCCTCGACCGGCCGGGCTTCAAACTGACGCACGCTGTGGCGGGTGCGCAGGAACTCTTCAAAGGGCAGGCGCGCAGCGGCCCAGACCTCTTCACGCCTACGCTCCAACAGCCCGCCCTCCGCACCCTGCTCGGGCACCGGGCCGGCCCGCAGCTTCAGCCGCGCCACGGTCTGCTCCAAGGCCTCCATGGCTTGGCCGTGGCCGCGGTTGAAGGCGAGATAGGCATCCAAAGTCGTCAGCGCGGCATGGGTGCTCCAGTCGGCGGGGTAGCGCTCGAGCCAGGCTTGCAAATCCTCACAGAGCAGCGCGATGGCATCGCTGCCAAAGCCCGGCCGAGGCTGCGGCAGGGCCAGGCCCTTTTCGACCCGGTGAAAGCTCTTCAGGATATGTGCCTGGAGGGAGTCCTGCGAGTGCCGGACCAAGCCACTTCCATGCCAGTAGCGCAGGCCGTCATAGGTGGTCGCGCGCATCAGGCGCCAGGTGTCGCGCAGAGCGCGCCAGCGGCGGCGCAGGGCAAGAAATGCGGAGCGAGGCAACAGGCGGAGCAGCAAGGTTTTCATGGCGGTCAAACGATCAGAAAGCGTCGTGGCAGTACGGCCGCCAGCAGTGCGCGCTCAGCTTCTGTGAGCGGCTTGAGGAACACCGCCACTGCCAGCACAAGCAGGCAGGACAGCAGCAAAGCCAGCACGGTGGCCGCACCCGGCAAGGGCGGCAGCACGGCAACGCTGGCTGCGGCCAGCAAGCAGGCCACCAGCAGCTTGCCCAGGCCTCGCCAGTCCCAGGGCAGAGCCAGACCAGCACGGCGCAAGGCCGCGCCGACCAGCAGCACCCAGAACAGTTCGGCCACGCAAAGCATGGCAACCAGAGTCGCCCCCACCGGCAGGCCCCATGCTTGCAAGGGCAGCCACAAGGCCGCCGGCAGGAACAAACAGCCCAGCAAGGTGGCCAGGAGGTTGGCGCCGGTACGCTCGACCGTGGCAGTGACGATGCTCAGCAGCACATGGGCACACTGCAACAGCAACCACAGCATCAACATGCCAAGCAGGAGGCCCATTCCGTCTCCATAGCGCCCCTTGCTCAACCAGGCGGCCAGCTCATCGCCGCGCTGAGGCAGATAGGCCAAGAGCGGCGCCAGCACCAGGAACGAGAGCTTGAGCTGCGCATTGGCCACCCGGGCCAAGGGCTCCATCCGTCCTTGCTGCGTCCAGTTGGCAACCATCAGCGGGCGCAACCAGGGTGCGAGCAAATAGGCCGGCAGGTAGTTGCGCAGGGTGTCGGCAAGGCTGCCGGCAAAGCCCAGCAGCGCAGCCTGCGCCGCACCGGCCAAGTGGGTCAGCAGCAGGCGGGCGGCATTGCCACTCCAGGCCTGGCCCATCAGCTGCACCAGATACAGGCGCAGCTCCACGCGGCGGCGCTCTGCATTGCCATAAGGCGGAGCCAGATCGGCGGCCCCGTCTGCTGCGCGCGCGCGCGCATCGCGTCGCAAGGCCAGCACCAGCCACAACAGCCCGGTCAGAGCCAGCAGCAGCGCCGCCAGGCCTTCCAGCCAGAGCAATTGGGACAGGCCAGGCAGTTGCCCGTGCATGGACCAGACCAAGGCCGCCGCCAGACGAGCCAGATTGGCCAAGAGGCTCAGGCCTTGGCTGGCGGCCTGCATGAGCAGGGAGGGGAAGATCTCATCAAGCTGCCGCGTCACACTGCCGGCCACCAGCCAGAGCAGCAACGCAGCTTGTGCGTTCACGCCGAGCACCAGGCCCACACGAGCGAGCAGCGGGGTGGCGAACAAGGCCAGCAGCGCCGCACCGAGCAAGGCCACGGCCAGGCGCTGCGACAACAGGCGCAAGACAAAGCGCTGGAACTGCGCAAGCGGGGCCCGCAGTCGCCACTCGGCCACATAGCGCTGGGCTCGCGTAGACAAGCCAAAGCCGGTGACGAGATAGAAAACCTCAACCAAGGCCAGCCCAGCGACATAACCGCCATAGTCGGCGGCCTCAGCATGGCGCACCAGCCAGATCAACCAGAACAGGCCCGCAGCAGCGGCGAGCACCTTGCCGGCCAAAAAATGCCAGAGCGAACGACGCGCGCGCTGCTTGCTGTAGAAGCCCTCGCCCATCATGTGGAGCACGGTGAGGGCCGGCCCGGCGGCCGCGCAATCTCGCGAGCAGGCAGCGGCACCGTGGGGTCACGGCGCGGCTCAAACCAACCACGCGCAATGGCGGCCAAGGCGTAGTGCCAGCTGAACAGCGACACGCCGGCATGACGCAGGCTGCGCTTGACCACCGCCAGCGACAGCGCCACGGCAAGGCCGGCGCCCAGCCAGAGCGCCAAGGCGAACGGCCCCAAAAACACCAGCCCGGGCAACAGCAACCACCACAGTCCGAGCGCGAGCGGATGGCGGTGCAGGTACAGCGCCCGCGCCAGCCAAGGCCGGCCCAGCGCCTGGCGCAACATCACACCGGCCGAAAACGCCCGGCCACTGGCCCAGTGGCGGCGCAGCAGGGTGAAAGTATCCGCGTCATGGCCGACATGCCGCACAGCCTCTCGTGCCAGCCTGCGCAGGCGCCAACCGGCGGCTCCGAGGCGCAATCCGAGTTCGGCCTCTTCGTACCCTTTGAGATTGATGTCGGCGGCATAGCCCCCTGCACTGTCAATGGCAGCTCGTCGGTAGAGCCCGCCGCCTTCGAGCCAGGGATGCTCGCCGTCTCTTGATCCGCTTCGATTGCGGACACGAATCAAGTCGAACCCATTGGAAATTCGTTCATCAACCACCGCTCCGCCGACGCCGGCCAAACCAGGATCAAGCCGCAAGCAAGCCAGAGCGTCCTGGAGAAAGCCAGGAGACAGGCTCATATCGCCGTCCATCAGGTAGACCCACTCGCCGCGCGAGGCAGCGTAGCCGAGTTGCACGCCGGCGCCGCAGCTGCGCTGTGCGGGGTTCTCAAATTGCACGATGCGCACCGGGAATCCACGGGCAATGTCCACCGTCCGGTCCTGGGAGCAGGAATCTGCCAAAACCACCTCGAGGCGCAAGGGGGCGATCTCTGCAGCGGCAGCCAGCGCCGACTGCAAGGCCTGGGCGATCTTGGCTTCTTCGTTGTAGGCCTTGATGACGATGGACAGCAAGCCACGGTCTGCCGCACCCGGGGCGACCGAGGGCATGGGCAACTCGCTCATTTCGCGGCCGGGACCGTCGCCTTCCCCGCCGCTGCGGCAGAGGAAGCGGGCTGGCGCGCGCGGGCAATGATGTAGCCCATCAACAGCAGGGCCAGCACCTGGATCTGGGAGACCTCGACAAAGTCGGTGTTGTAGGGGAAGGCCAGGACGATCAGCAGCAGCCCCCCGGCAGCCCCGCGCAGAAACCAGGCCTGCTCCTGCCGCGCCGGTTGGCGTGCCATACGCCAGCCCAGTTGCACCACACCCAAGAGCCCGAAGAGCAGCGCACAAGTACCCAGGACGCCGGTCTCCCACAAATAGACGGCCAAGGTCGACCGCCCGGGGCGGAAATGGAACTTCTTCGCCAACTCACCAACCACCAGCCCACCCACGCGGGTGGAGCCCAGGCCGTGACCGATCAAGAAGCCGGTCGGGTCTCCGGCATGCTGCTCGCGCCACCACAGGTTGAGCGCGGCGATGCGGCCCATTTCGCCATAACGGCTGATCTGGGTGACATCGCTGTTGCGCTCGATCATCACCTCGACATAGCCCGCAAGGCTCTTGCCCTGGGCCGTTCGATCGCTGGTGAACTGCGTTTGATAGGCCCACAAGGTGGCCACCATCAGCACCACCCCAGCCAGCAAGGCCGCCAGGGCTTGCAGCGGCCGGCGCAGCAGATCGGCGCCGAAAACCTGCACCAGCACCACAGGCAACAACACCAGCAAAATCTTGACTTCCGCCAGCAGCAAAGGTGCCAAGGCCAACACCACCGTGCCCAGGGCACGCTGTGTTGACAGACGCCCCGAACGCCAGCCCTGCAACATGAAGCCGGTGATCACCAGGGAGAACACCGCCATCGCGCCGCTGGCACCGCCGGACTGCGGGTCACCGCCGAACAGGCCGACCACGGCATCGAACACCGAATCACCGCTGCGACCGGGCACGACCACGAAACGCTGGTAGAGCACTGCCGGGATCTGCAAAGCCAGAAACCATGGCACCCAACTGAGCAACTGGTCGAAGTCATCGGGTTCGACGGCCCGCAACAAGAAGGCCAGCAAGATACTCCAGAGAAAGAAGTACTCCTTGCCTGCGACCAGCCACTGCAGCGGCTCGACCACGCTGAGCACCGAAGAAACGGCCGCCGTGACGATGAACAAACCACAGGCGGCCAGCGCTCCCGCCCCGCTGCGCCCCTGCCGCTCGCCGCCCTGGGCCCGTGGCTGATTGATTTGCTGGGCCAGCAGGCGCAGATACAAGAACAGGCCGAGCAGGTAGGGGATCCAGAACGCCTTGTCGATACGCGCGAAATACTGCAGCTGCCCAACCGCCACGTAGATGATCAGCACGATCAAATAGAAGAGCAGCCGGGTTGGCAGCACCAGACCGGCGGCGAACAGCACCACGGCTGTGACCAGCGCCGCCACATAGACGCCACCGAGCGCGATCAGCAAGCCGATAAAAACCGAACCCAGGCCGAGCAACAACAGCCCGGCAAGCAGCAGCAAGGTGCTGCGGCGCGGCGCGGCAAAGGGAAGGTATCGCAAGCTCTCAGTCCTCGGAAATTCAAACGTCCGGCGGATCAGGCCCGACCCACCTGGCCGAAGACTCGCGCCTTCAGTGCCGGTTGGATCACGGCATGGAGATCGCTGAGAAATTGCTGGTGAACCTTGTAGGCTGCAGGCGCATCGTTGCCAATGGTCGAGACGCGCATCAGCAAACCGTCGGGAATCAGGCCACGCACACCGTAGCGCAACTGGGCCAGCTTCTGCTCGGAGCCGCTCAGCGCCAGTTCCTCACCCACCACCACCCAGTAGCTGATGGGCTCAACGCGCCCCCCCAACTTGGCCACCAGGGTACGCACTGGCAACTGCTGGCCGGCAATGGGATAGCTGGCCGTGGTGTTGCTGATCATCTGAAAACCCTGAGCCGGGTAGCAGACCTCGGGTCGGTGCGCACGAGTGCCGTCAGATTGGTCGCCACCGTAGGCCACCGACAGCATCACCCGCTCGCCCTTGCTGTTGACGTAGCTGCGGCTGAGGACCTGGTTGTAGATCTTGTTGAGCACCGCCTGCACATCAGGCGAAGGCAGGACCACCGGCATCGCCGTGTCCAAACGCCAGTCGCCAAACTGCTTGGGGAAGGCGGTCTCCAGTTCGAGCTTCGGACCTTGGTCGGCCATGTGGATGCGCGGCGTGGCCACATAAGCCGCACCAACCGCCCCGACCATGGCGGCCGCGACCAACAAGCTCTTGATGCGAAGCCGCTTCATTGCATGAGCCGTCACTTGGCGGACTCCTTGACTTTGGGTTCCATGAGTCGGCCCACCGAGTTATCCACGACCAGCATCAAGGTCAGCGCCACCATGAACAACACCATGCCGGCAAAGCCATGAATGAAGCCCTGGCCAGCCTCATCGCCAAAGTGATACGTGACCAGCACCAGAATCATCACGCGAATGATGTTGGCAGCAAACGAGATCGGGATCAGCAGCACGGCCAGGGTGATATTGCGCGCCACCGACTTGTACTTCATGAGGTTCATGTAGAGCAGGCCCAGCGCCTCTAGCGTGAACATGCTGTTCAAGCCCGCGCAGGCATCAGCAACGAGCAACTGATACTGGCCCACCGTGAGCATCACACCGGCGCGGCCGACCGGGTAGCCGGCCGAATACAGGAGCGAACCGGCCACAGCCGACACCGCAGATTTCAGGGGGCCGGTGACCGCAGAGACCAGCGCTTCGGGCAGCGGCACCATGAACAGCAGGAAAAAAAGCGGGAACCAGGCCAGCCGCAAGGCCGTGCGACCCTTGAAGATCAGGATCAGCGCCACCAACACCGGTATCTGCGAACCGACTTCCAGCAGCAAGATGGCCTGTGAACGGCCAAATGCATACAACAGCAGGCCGAACGCGAGCAGGGCGCCGCCGACACCGTTCGAGGGGCTGGCAAGCACCGCCGCCAGCTCGTGCCGCTTCTGGAACAGAAGCCAGATGCTGACCGCCAGAATGATGGGACCATGCCCTTGCTCATCGGTCGGCCACACCGTCCTGGACAGGGTCCAGTAGCTCGGCAAATAAAGCGCCAGGAACGCCAATGCCAGAATGGCCATGGCAGGCAGGTCCACCCGAGCAGGAAGCAGCCTCTTGCTGTCTATCACCGTATCCGTCATGGCTGTTGCTGACCGCGAAGTCATGCTCTCAATATTCGTTCATGACCACGCCGGTCAGTTGCACGCGTGTGTCGGTAATGCTGGCCAGCAGATCTTGCAAGCCGCCAATGCGCGAGGCGTTCTTGCGCGCCACCAGCAAGGCCGCGCCACAACGTGTACCAATCACGGATGCGTCTGCGCCCAAGATCGACGCCGGCGTGTCGACAATGACATGGTCAAACTTCTTGCACAGCTCGCGCATGAGCAGCCCAAAGGCTGGGCGTTCAACCAGCTCCAGCGGGTTCGGCGGCGTCGGGCCGGCCGGCAGCACGTAAAGGCTGGGGACGCCGTTGATCTGCAGGAACACATCGCTCTCAGCACGACCGGACAAGATGGTGGAGAGGCCGGCGTTGTTGCCCAAGCCGAACACCTCATGTTGGCGAGGGCCGCGCAAGTCGGCATCGATCAACAAAGTGCGACCGCCCAACTGGGCGAGCGAAACTGCCAGGTTGGCAGCAAAGTAGGTCTTCCCATCGCCCTGATCGGCACTGATGACAGCCAAGGCATGGCGGGCATCAGGATCCGCAAATGCGCGCATCGTGACCTGACTGCGAATCGCACGGAAAGCTTCGGCCTGCGCAGAGAACGGCTCGTTGAGTGTCACCAACTCCGGATTCTTGCGGCTGTTTTCCGTGGTCGCATAGGGATAGTGAAACTGCTTGGCCAAAGCCTGCAGCACATCCTCTTCGGTCGCCAAACCCAAGGCGATGGCGGCTTCGCCGAAGCGCACACCACGCTCGCGCTGGTACTTCAGTACCCGCTCGACCTCTTCGGCAGTGAGGCTGCTCGCATCACGAATCAGATCGCCGATGGACCGGTCTCGCACCGAAGTGCCCGCATTGCTGTTCATAGGTTCGGATTGGTCGGGAATAGGAGTGAGGGGTACGGTGTTCATCTCAGGCCCCTTTGGCAGCCGCACCACCATTGCCGGTCAGCAGGCGCTGACGCATGCTGAGGGCCGCATGCTTGCCGAAACGCGACTTGGAGCCTTGCTTAGGCAAAACGCCAAGCACGGGCAAACCCAGTGAGCTCGTCACGTCTTCCACAGAGCGAACTCGGCGATCCAGCAACTCGAGCACCAGAGCCAGACCCATCGCCAACAAGCCGCCGACAAACACGGCCAACAGCGTGTTGAGCAGAATCTTGGGCGACGAGGGCTCCAGCGGAGGAGATGCCTGCGTGAGGATCGAGATATTGCTTTGTGTGGCCTGGCTTTCCAGGCTGGTCTGGCTTTGGCGAGCCAGAATCTGGTCGTAAGCGCGTTGGGCGCTTTCGACATCACGGACCAGCACGGCACCTTCGTCACGGACCTCTTTCATCCGCAAGACCTTGTCGCGCTGAGCGTCCAAGGCGTTGCGAAGTTCGGCCACGCGCTGGCGATTGATGGCGCTGGTCACACCCACACCGCCGGTCACTCGCTTGACTTCGGCGTCCATGCGCGCGCGCATTTCGGTGATGCTGGCCTTGGACTCGAGCACCTGGGGGTGTTTGTCGCCCAGGCGAGCACTGAGCTCCTGCAAACGGGCCTCGGAACGGCTCAGATCCGACTTGATATTGGAAATGACGGAGTTCTGCAGCACTTCCTGCATGCCTTCAGCGGAACCTGCAACCTGAGCCTGGCGACTGGTTGAATCCGAAGCCAAGGCCTGCAGACCCACCAACTGCGAAGACAGTTCGCTCAAGCGGGCGTTCTCGATATCCAGCCGCTCGTCGGTGGCCACGATGCCTTTTTCCTTTTGGAACGCCGACATCTTGGCTTGCGCGGACTCCAGGCGGCCACCGGCCTCCTTGACACGCTCTTCGAAGAAGGTGGCGTACTGGCGCGCCGGTTCGACGCGCAGGTCAAGAGCCGTTTGCAGGTAAGCCTGCACAAAGGCATTGGCAAGGCCGGCTGCAAATCGCGGCTCTGGCGCCTTGTAGGAAATCATGATGACGTTGGACTCGCGCGACGGCACCACTTCCATGTTCTTCTGGAAGCTGTCGCTGAGCCACTGAACGATATCGCCCTGGCCGCGAGTCTCGGTCGTCCACTGATCCCGAATTTGCGGGTTCTCTGTGAGCTTGAGGTTCTGCACCACGCGTCGGGCGACGCGGTCACTGCGAATCACATCCACCTGCGTGGCCATGAAACTGGGGTTGGCGGCGCCTTGGTACATCACCGCCGACAAGGGATCGGGCTTGACGTCCAGCACCACGGAAGCAACGGCGGTGTAAGACTTCGGCAGCAAGAGGCTGACGACCAGGGTGGTGACGATCGTGAGGCCGAATACAAAAGCGGCCACCATCCAGCGCGCACGCAAGATGGAAAAGAACTGTCCAAAATTCATTCTCTAGTCCCTTTTAGAACAAGCTCTCTTTGACATACACCACGTCGCCGTCCTTCAGACCTTCGTCCATCGGGATCTGCAGCACCTGGACTTTGCCGTCCGGGCCCTTGCGGTGGACGCGAATGCCTTTTTCGGTGCCGCGCTGGGTGATGCCGCCGCCGGTGGCCAGCGATTGCATGACGGTCATGCCGCGCTCCAGGCGCATCGGGCCGGGGCGCTGCACTTCGCCGTAGATGTAGACCATGGGCGCGCGTTCGACCCAGATGACGTCGCCGTTCTGGATCAGCACGTCTTGCTCGCGACCGCCAGGGCCGAAGATGGCCGGCAGGTCGATCTCGGCGCGGTAAGGCTGGCCGTTGCGGCTGCCGCTGAGCACCAGCACCTCGGAGCCGCTGACGGCGATGCCGCCGGCATTGGCCAGCAGGTCGGTCAGGCGCATGTCGGCGGTTTCGATCGGGTAGCGGCCCGGGCGGTTGACCTGGCCCAGCACGCTGGCCTGGTTGCCCTTGACTTGCAACACCACCACGGTGACTTGCGGGTTCTTGACGAAGTTGCCGCTCTTCAGGCCGTCGGAGATCAGCTTCTCGGCCTGGGTGGCGCTCAGACCGCCGATGCGGATATTGCCCAGCAGCGGGAAGGAGATCATGCCGCTTTCGGCGACCCGGGTTTCCAGCGTCAGGTCCGGGTTCTGGTAGACCGAGATGCGCAGCACATCGCCGGAACCCAGCCGGTACTCCAGCGTGGCAGCAGAGGCAGCGGTGGCGCCGGCCATGGCCGAGCTCTGCGCCGCAGCGGGAGCCTGGGCCACCGCCAAGGCAGCCACCAGCGCCAGCCCGCTCAGGGAAGAAAGAGACAAGGACTTCTTCGTCATGATGCGCTTCACTTCAGGCCCATACCCTTGGAGATGTCGGCGGCATTGAGGCCACTGGCGGCAGCGGCCGGTGCTTCGACCGCAACGGCCGGAGCGACTGCCGGAGCTGCCACTGCAGCGGCGGATGCAGCCGCTGCCGGGCCACCGGCGAACTTGCCGATGTAGTCGATCTTGGCGGCGTCACGCAGACCCTTGATGTCCTTCTGCACCACTTCGGTCTTGCGCTGGTTGACCAGGAAGGCTTCGATGGCCGGGCGGGCACGGGCTTCGTCCACGGGCTGGCTGCGCGAGCCGACCAGGAAGAGCACGGTGATGCCGTTGGCGGTCTGGGTGACGGCGGAGTCGCCGTCCTTCATGCGGGCGATCGACTCCAGGCCATTGAGGGGCAACTGCTCGGCGGCACGCACGGCTTGGTTGCCGGTGAAGCGGAAATCGTTGGCCTTGAGAAACTCAGCAAACTCGCCAATATTCTTGGAGCTTTCGAGTTTCTGGCGCAATTGACCAAACTGCTCGGGCTTGGCTTCAATGGCCAATTCCTGCAGGCTGTAAATACGGCGGTCCTTGAAGAGCGCGGGTTTCTCGTTGTAATACTTGGCCACTTCCTCGCTGGTCGGCTTGGTGATCGATTCACCGATCCGCTCGACGTACGCGCGGGCAATGATTTCGCGCTTGGCGGCTTCGATCTGCTGCACCACACGTGGGTCGCGGTCGAGCTTCAGCTCTTGCGCCTTCTGCACGGCCAGTTCCTGCTCGATCAAACGCTCCAGCACTTGCTTGCTGGCGGCCTCGGCCTGCTCAGGCTTGAGGCCTTGTTGGCGCTGCAGCACGAAGTTGATCTGATGGACGGTGATCTCTTCCTTGTTCACCTTGGCGGCCGTCTGCGACGCCTTGTCGGACTTGCTGCTCTCGCCACCACAACCCGCCAGCATCACGGCCACGACCGCAGCGGCAACCGCCGCCACGCGCAAGCCGCCAAAACCAGCCGAGCCGTTCTCAGCGCGGACATTTTCTTGATTCGTCAGGTACATGGCTTGTCTTTCTCTCTACTTGCGCAAGGCGCCGGCTTCAGGCGCTAAAACTGATGCTGCAACGCAGCATGCAACCTCGCCCTCTCTGGGACGAGCGAGTGTAACTTTGGAAAATGACAATTCGTCCCGGCCCGACCGGTAATCAGGGGGGGTTCTTTCTCACGGTTTACCCGCAGTGGCGGCCCGCTCGCCGGGCCGAGATTCGGCGAGCCAGGGAATACCCTGAATCTCGCCGGCGACGGTCGAAATCAATGTGTCATTTCGAATAGTCACAATCGGCCGCGGCCGATTTGAACGGGCTTCAGATCGCCCACTTGCAAGGCGCGCCTCTTGCCTCAGCGCCCGGCCTTCACGCTCCCGCGTTCAGCACTTGATGCCGGCATGCAGCGCCACCACGCCGGCGCTCAGATTGTGAACATCGACATGGCCGAAGCCGGCGGTCTTCATCAGGGCCTTGAGCTCCTGCTGGCTCGGGTGCATGCGGATGGACTCGGCCAGATAGCGGTAGCTCTCGGCGTCGCCGGCAATCATCTGGCCCAGCTTGGGCAAGATCTTGAAGGAGTACCAGTCGTACGGCTTTTGCAGCGGCGCGGCCACCTTGGAGAACTCCAGCACCAGCAAACGGCCACCGGGCTTGAGCACACGGCACATCTCGGCCAGGGCCTGGTCCTTGTGGGTCATATTGCGCAGGCCGAAGGCCACGCTGACCAGGTCGAAGCTGCCGGCCTTGTAGGGCAGCTTTTCGGCATCGCAGAGGTTGGTCGGCAGGATCAGGCCTTCGTCGAGCAGGCGGTTGCGGCCCTGGCGCAGCATGGCCTCGTTGATGTCGGTGTGCACCACCATGCCGCTCTCGCCCACCTTCTTGGCGAAGGCGCGCGACAAGTCGCCGGTGCCGCCGGCAATGTCCAGCACCCGGTCACCGGCCTTGAGGTTGGCGACGGCCACGGTGTAGGCCTTCCAGGCGCGGTGCATGCCCATGGACATCAGGTCGTTCATGACGTCGTACTTGGACGCCACCGAGTCGAAAACGCCGCGCACGCGGCTGGCCTTCTCGCGCTCGTCGACGGTCTGGAAGCCGAAATGGGTGCTGCTCATGGTGCGGTGCTCTCGAAAAATGGGGTTGCGGCGCCGTGCGGCCTGCGCTTACTCGTTCGTGCGTTCAATGGCTGGCGCAGCCGTGGCCGCCGCCTGCGGCCGTTGCCGGCTTCATGGCCGCATCGCGGCTGAGGCCGGCTGCCGCCAGGCGCGCTTCATAGTCGCGCCAGAGTTGCGCCTCGTCCCGGCCCAGGCGGTAGAGATAGTCCCAGGTGAACAGGCCGCTGTCGTGGCCGTCGGAAAACTGCGGCCGCACGGCGTAATGGCCGATCGGCTCCAGGCCGGTGATCTGCACCTCGCGCTTGCCGGTCTGCAGCGTTTCCTGGCCCGGCCCATGGCCCTGCACCTCGGCCGAGGGGCTGTAGACGCGCATCAGCTCGAAGGGGATGCGGAAACGCGCGCCGTCGGAAAACGCCACCTCCAGCACCCGGCTCTGCTGGTGCACGGTGATGTCGGTCGGGCTGGGAGTGTCGGTGCTGAGGCCGGCCATGGTTGTCGGGGGCGCGAGAAACGCGTGAGAAACGCTGGGCGGCCAGTGTAACTTTGCCGGGCTAAAGCCCCTGGATGGTCTTGAACACCCCGGCCGGATCCTGGGCCTGCTTGATCTGCTGCAGCCGCGCCAGATGGGCGCCGTGATAGGCGATCAGGGGCTGGGCGATGGCGGCATCAGGGTAGTTCAGATAGGCCCGGCCGCTGCTCCAAGGCTGCATCAGTTGGCGCAGGCCATGGGCCCAAGCGGCCCCCTCTTCCACGGCGGCGGCGCCGGCAAACGGCGGCAACTCCACGCCGTACTGGGCGCTGAACCGAGCCGCCCGGTGCGCAAACGCGGTCGCTTGCGCCGGCACGCGGGCGATGGCGCCGCCCATCAGATTCAGGATCACGCCGCCGGAGCCCTGGCCTCGTCGGGCCCGCAGGGCCTGGGCCAGAGCGAGCAGGCCTTCTGCGGGCAAAGCCTGGTCGAAGAAATCCGAGCTGGCCGCCATGGCCACCCGGCGCAGCAGGCCGGCCGGGTTCTGCGCCGGCAAATGGCATTGCGCCAGGCTCAAGCCCGAGCAATCACCGAGCAAGACCTCCCTGTAGCTGCGGGTCTGCAGAGGGGCGGCCACCACGGCGGAGCGATTGATGCGCGTCAGCAGCGCCTGCCAGATGGGCGCGAACTGGGCCGCTTCGCTGTGAGTGCCCAGGGCCAGACCCCAAAGGCGGCCACCAACCGGGGACACGGCGAGCTGCGACCAGGCGGAATCCGGCAGCCCCTGCTCAGGCCAGCGCTGCCAGGCGGCCAGCACCGGCTCCAGATCATCCAAGGGGAAAGAGGCGCTGAACTGCAGCAGCGGGCCCTCCGCATGGGTTTGAAAGCGCAGCTCGGTCACGATGCCGAACTGCCCACCGCCACCACCGCGCAAGGCCCAGAACAAATCGCTGTTCTGGCCGGCATCACAGACCAGGGTCTGCCCTTCGGCATTGACCACTTTCGCCCCGACCAGGGCGTCACAGCTCAGCCCATGGGCGCGGTCCAGCACCCCGAAGCCTCCGCCCAGCGTGATGCCAGTGATGCCGACGCTGAGGCAGCTGCCCGAAGGAATGCAGCGCCCGTGCTGGAGCAAGCCTTCGTACACATCGGCAAGCGTCGCCCCTGCACCCACCACGGCGATCTCGCCGTCCAGCCGCACGCTGTTCATCGGCCCGACATCGATCACCAGGCCGGGGCCGCTGGACGCGCCCAGATAGCTGTGGCCGCCGCTGCGCGGCGTCAGGGTCAGGCTGTTGCGGCGGGCAAAAGCCAGGGCCGCGCTGACATCGGCGGCGCCGGCACAGCGCACCAGGCCGGCCGGGCGCAGCAAGGCGTCATAGCGGGCATTGGCGAGCAGGCGCTGGCTTTCATAGGCCGCGTCTCCGGGGCGCAGCAGCTGCCCCTGCAGCTGGCCAGCCAGGCGCTGCCATTCCGCAGCCTCCGGGCCTGGCGGGGCCGGGGCCGGCGTGGGAGCGGGGGCTGGCGGCGGCGGCGGTAAGGCCTCTACGCTAGCCCCGCCACCTCCGCAGCCCGGCAAACCCGTGGCGGCCAAGCCGCCCACGCCGCCCCAGGCCAGAAATCGCCGTCTGTCCATGCGCCTGCTCCCTCTCGTGTTTTTGAGACCAAACTGGATCCAATTTAAAACCAGTCTAGAACCAAAAACAGGAACTAGCAGCAGGGCTTGTGCTGAGGCCGCACGAGCCAGCGGGGCCAAAAAAGAAAAAAGCCACGGCTGCTGGGAAGCAACCGTGGCCTGTTTTCTTCTGGCCTGTGCGACAGCGTGCAGGCGCCGAAGGCGCCCGACGCGCGGGCTTACTTGGCCTTCTTGCTGCGATCCGGCACCACGGTGGTGACGGTGGGCATCACCGCGCCACTGGAAATCGGCTTCGGCGGCGAGCTGTCCTTCTTGGGCTTCTTGGTTTCCTTGTTGCTCTTTTGCTGACCTTTGGCCATGAGTCGCTCCTCAGTTGGCGTGCGTGCTGCACAGATTGACGAATGGTTGTTTCCAGCGTGCTCGAAAAACCGCTCGACAGTTTGACATGAAGCACAGACGGTGCACCCGGTTCTCAAGCCCTTAGGGGAAATAGGACCGGGCCTTAGCGATCAGTACGCGCCCATATAGTCCTTCTTGCCCAGCTCGATGCCGTTGTGACGCAGGATGGCGTAGGCCGTGGTCACATGGAAGAAGAACTGCGGCAGGCCGTAAGCCAGCAGATAGGCCTGGCCGGCAAAGCGGCGCTCTTTGGGCGTGCCGGGGCGCAGGACGATCTCACGCTCACCGGCGGTTTCGAAGGCGGCGGCCGGCAGGCTGTCGATGAAGGCGATCGTGCTCTGGATGCGCGCGTGCAGCTGGGCGAAGCTGGTTTCGTCATCGGCCACGCTGGGCACCTCGGCGCCGGCCAGGCGGGCGCTCACGCCCTTGGCGAAGTCACACGCCACCTGGACCTGGCGCAGCAGCGCGAACATGTCCGGGAACAGGCGCGATTGCAGCAGCACCTGGGGGTCGATATTGCGTGCCGTGGCATGGGCCTCGGCCTTGTTCAGCACATCGGCCAGGCCGCCCAGCATTTGCTTGAAGACGGGCACGCTGGCTTGCTGCAGGAACGGTGTGGGGTGGGTCATGGTGCGGTCTCGCAAAGTGGTGGGGGGATGGGTAATTCTGGGTGGAGGCGGCCCGTGCGGCAGGTCGGCCGGCCCCGGCCGGGCATTCTGGCAGCGAAGCCCGCCCAGCGCTGGCCGGGCGAGCAAGCCCTCAATCCAGGGCTGACTCGCCCTCGGGCTCGGCCGTCCCCTGGCCGACCGGCTGACCGACCCGGGCGACATGGCCGCCGCTGACGTTGTCGATCTCGCTCACCAGTTCGGGGAAGCGCTTGAGAAATTCGGAGAAATTGCTGCAGCCCAGGGCCTGCTCGTCAAAGGAGGGCAGCAGGCGCTTGATGAAGACCTTGAGCGCGCTGCGCGAGACATAGTTTTCGCCGTTGCGGTCCACCAGCTGCGTCAGTGCCCGCTGCAACGCGCCACGCGCCTCGACCAGCGACGGCGAGCCGACCACCTCGGTGTCTTCCGCTTCTTCCGCGCTCGGCACCACGCCGCCCAGCAGCGCCGCCGCCGGCTGGGCCTCGTCCTGCGGCCCACGCGCCGCCAGCGAGGCCGCCAGCAGGTTTTGGTAGAACTTGAATTCGTTGCAGCTGGCGGTCCAGAAGCGGTTGCTGACCCCGGCCACGCCGACGCCGGCGATGAAGCGCCCGGCCTGCTTGACCTTCTGCGCCAGGCTGATGAAGTCGCTGTCGCTGGAGATCACCACCACATGGCTCAGGTGCGGGTGGTTGTGCACATCGCTGAGCGCGTCCAGCGCCATGCGGATGTCGGCGCTGTTCTTCATGTTCTGGCCGCGCGGGAACATCTGGATCAGGTCCACGCCCGCTTCATTGAGCACATGGCGATAGTTGGCGAAGAACTGCCAGTTGCCATAGGCCCGGTTGATGATGATGTCGCCCAGCGAGGCGGCGTACTCCAGGATGGGATTCAGGTCCACGAACACCGGCTGCGGCTTGAGCCGGTTTTCCCGGTAGGCGCCGTCGCCATGGGCGGCATTGGCCAGCACCGCATGGAGGTTCTCGAAATCCCAGTAGACGGCAACCTTGGTGACTTCGCTGCGCGGGTGCGGGAAAGAGGACATGGCGGGCGGAGGACAAAGCTGCGGGGCCGCCAGTATCGCCGCCGAGTCATGACAGGCCGGCGGCAGGTCCTGTGCCCGCCGACCTGCGCTTGCTTTTTATATATTAAAATGCGGATAAGCAATCTACGAATTAATAGTTTGAGGATATATGAAATCTGCATAAAGTCCGCCCCCTGAGACGCCTGAGCGCGCCTCACCTCAAGGAGCGGATGTGGACTGGTTGGCGGTTGCAAGTGGATTTGGCGTCGGCGCCATCGTCGGGGTGACCGGCGTGGGCGGCGGTTCGCTGATGACGCCGCTGTTGCTGTCGGTATTCCGGCTCAGCCCGGCCGTGGCCATCGGCACCGACCTGTGGTTTGCCGCCCTGACCAAGATGTCCGGCTCGGTGGCGCACTCGCGCCATGGCCATGTGAAATGGGGCCTGACCGCCCTGCTGCTGGCCGGCAGCATCCCCGCATCGATTGCCACCGTGGCCCTGATGCACGTCACCGACATCACCAAGGGCTGGGCCAGCACCCTGACCTTTTCCCTGGGCATTGCCCTCTTCTTGACTGCGCTGGTGGTGGCCTTCAAAAAATCGTGGCAAGCCGTGGGCCTGCGCCTGGAACGCCACATCCCCGAGTCGCGCAAGCCGGCGCTGACGGTCGCGGCCGGCGTGCTGCTGGGCGTGCTGGTTTCGCTGTCTTCGATCGGCGCCGGCGCGATCGGCGCCACCCTGATTCTGCTGATCTACCCGCGCCTGGAAGCGCGCTACATCGTCGGCAGCGACATCGCCCATGCCGTTCCCCTGACCCTGGTCGCGGGCATTGGCCATGCGACGCTGGGAAATGTAAATTGGACCTTGCTGCTGCCGCTGCTGATCGGCTCCATGCCCGGCATCTGGCTGGGCGCCCAACTGACGCGCCGCCTGCCCGACGGCGTGGTGCGCGGCCTGCTCTGCGGCTCCCTGCTGCTGGCCGGCTGGAAAGTCATTCATTGAACGCCCGCCCGGCCGAAACCCTTCAGATCCACCGATTGCTCCTGACAAGCCCGCCATGTACCAGTACACCGACTTCGACCGCCAGTTCGTCCACGCCCGCGCCGCTCAGTTCCGCGACCAGCTCGAACGCAATCTGGCCGGCACCCTGAGCGACGAAGAGTTCCGCCCCTTGCGCCTGCAAAACGGCTGGTATGTGCAGCGCCATGCGCCCATGCTGCGCGTGGCCGTGCCTTACGGTGTCTTGTCCAGCGCCCAGCTGCGCGCCCTGGCCGGCATCGCCCGCGACTTTGACCGCGGCTATGGCCACTTCACCACGCGCCAGAACCTGCAGTACAACTGGATCCCCCTGCCTCAGGCCGCCGATGTGATGGACCGCCTGGCTGCGGTCGACATGCACGGCATCCAGACCAGCGGCAACTGCATCCGCAACATCACCAGCGACTGCTTCGCCGGCATCGCGCCCGACGAGATCGTCGACCCGCGCCCTTACGCCGAAGTGCTGCGCCAGTGGAGCACCCTGCACCCCGAGTTCGCCTTCCTGCCTCGCAAATTCAAGATCGCCATCTCGGGCGCGGCCGAAGACCGCGCGGCCATCGCCTGGCACGACATCGGCCTGCAGCTGAAGAAGAACGAGGCCGGCGAGGTCGGCTTCCAGGTGCTGGTCGGCGGCGGCATGGGCCGCACGCCCATCATCGGCCAGGTGATCAACGAGTTCCTGCCCTGGCAGCAGATCCTCGTCTACATCGAGGCCATCGTGCGCGTCTACAACCGCTACGGCCGCCGCGACAACGCCTACAAGGCCCGCATCAAGATCCTGGTCAAGGCCGAAGGCCAGGCCTTCTTCGACGACGTGAACGCCGAGTTCAAGCAGATCCTGGAACTGGACGAAGGCGGCCGCGAGCACCTGATCCCGCAGGCGGAGCTGGACCGTGTGGCGGCCAGCTTCACCACGCCGGCCGGCGTGCAGCCGGGCGAGCGCAGCGACATCTTCGCGGGCGTGGAAGCAGGCCCCTACAAGCGTTGGCTGGAGCGCAACGTCCACGGCCACCGCGTGCCGGGCTATCGCGCCGTGACCTTGTCGCTCAAGCGCGCCGGCATCGCCCCCGGCGACGCCACCGACGCGCAAATGGACGGCGCTGCCGAACTGTCCGAGCGCTTCGGCCTGGGCGAGCTGCGCGTCAGCCACGACCAGAACCTGGTGCTGACCTGGGTGCGCGAGGCCGACCTGCCGGCTCTGTTTGAAGCCAGCCGCACGCTCGGCTTCGCCACGCCCAATATCGGCCTGCTGACCGACATGATTGCCTGCCCCGGTGGCGACTTCTGCGCCCTGGCCAATGCACGCTCGATTCCGGTGGCAGCGGCCATCACCGAGCGCTTCGAGGACCTGGACGAGCAGTACGACATCGGCGACATCGACCTGCACATCAGCGGCTGCATCAACAGCTGCGGCCACCACCACAGCGGCCACATCGGCATCCTCGGCGTCGACAAGGACGGCAAGGAGTGGTACCAGATCTCGCTGGGCGGCTCGGACGGCTCGACCCTGTCGGGTGCTTCGGTGCCAGGCAAGGTGATCGGCCCCTCGTTTGCGGCCGACGAGGTGCCCGATGTGATCGAGTCCATCGTGCAGACCTACCGCAGCGAGCGCGCTGGCCACAGCGAGCGCTTCATCGACACCGTGCGCCGCATCGGCCTCGAGCCTTTCAAGGCGCCGGCTAACGCCGTTCGCACGCTGACTGGCACCCACAGCGGCGCCGCCGCCCAATGACTACCGCCCAGCCGACGACGACCATGAAATTCATCGACAGCACCCATCCCCAATGGCACCACGTGCTCGGCGAAGACGGCCCCATGCCGCACCCGGACCCGGCGCCCAACCTGCTGCTGAGCCTGGAGCAATGGCATGCCGTGCGCGACCATTGGCCCGCGGGCCTGGCCACCGGCGTCGAAGTGCCCAATGACTACGCCATCGAAGACCTGGCGCATGACCTGCCGCGCCTGGCCCTGGTGGCCCTGAAGTTCCCGAAATGGGTGGACGGCCGCGCCTACAGCCAGGCCCGCCTGCTGCGCTCGCGCTACCGCTTTGCCGGTGAGATCCGCGCCACCGGCGAAGTGATCGTCGACATGTTGCCCTTGCTGGCCCGCTGCGGTTTCAATGCCGTGCAGCTTCGCGCCGGCGAAAGCCAGGCGGCGGCCGAGCGCGCCCTGGCCTTCTTCCCGGCCCATTACCAGGGCGATGTGGACCAGAGCCAGCCGGTGTTTGCACGAGGCGCGGCATGAGCGACGGAGGCGTCTCTTCACTGAGCAGCCTGCCCGGTGCCGCGGCCAGCGCCTCGGCCGTGGGCCTGTATGCCCGCGCCACGCCCGGCTTTGAAGAGCGCGTGGCCGCCAGCGTCGCCCAGCTGCGGGAGGCTGCCGAGCGCTTCGGCGCCGGCCTGATCCAGAGCAGCAGCCTGGGCGCCGAGGACATGGTCATCACCGACCTGATCGCACGCCATGGTCTGGCCATCGACATCGCCACCCTGGACACCGACGCCCTACATGCAGAAACACTTGCCCTGCTGCCGCAGATCGAGGCCCGCTACGGCCTCTCGGTGCAGGTCTTCCGTCCGGTGGCCGAGCAAGTGGTGCATTTCGTGAAGACCCATGGCGAGCGCGCCATGTACGAGAGCCTGGCCCTGCGCAAGGCCTGCTGCGGCGTGCGCAAGCTGGAGCCCCTGGGCCGCATGCTGGCCGGCCGCACGGCCTGGATCACCGGCCTGCGCCGCGAGCAGAGCCAGAACCGCGCCGAGGTGCCCGCCGAGGAGCTGGACGGCCAAGGCCGGGTCAAGCTCAATGTGCTGGCCGACTGGAGCTGGGCCGATGTCTGGCATTACATCGCCACTCACCAAGTGCCCTACAACGCCTTGCACGACCAGTTCATGCCCAGCATAGGCTGCGCGCCCTGCACCCGGGCGATCTCGGTCGGCGAGGATTTCCGCTCGGGACGCTGGTGGTGGGAGAGTGAAGATGCCAAAGAGTGCGGCTTGCACCAAGCCCGCTCGAACGAAGAATTGAAGTCAGGAGCCACGGCATGAACGCCCCCCTCAATCTGCAAGCACTGGCCGCCACGGTGGACCAGCGCCATCTGGACCATCTGGAAGAGGAGGCCATCTTCATCCTGCGCGAAGTGGCCGCCGCTTTCGAGCGCCCGGGCCTGCTGTTCTCCAGCGGCAAGGACTCTTGCGTGGTCTTGCGCCTGGCCGAAAAAGCCTTCAAGCAACGCAATCCCGCCGATCCCAGCGGCAAAGAGTTCAAGGGCAAGCTGCCCTTCCCGCTGGTTCATGTGGACACCGGCCACAACTTCCCCGAAGTGATCGAGTTCCGCGAGAAGCGCGTGGCCGAGATGGGCGAGCGCCTGATCGTCGCGCACATGGACGAGTCGATCAAAAAGGGCACGGTGCGCCTGGCCCACCCGCTGGAATCGCGCAACGGCCACCAGACCGTGACCCTGCTGGAAGCGATCGAAGAGCACCGCTTCGACGTGCTGATCGGCGGCGCCCGCCGTGATGAAGAAAAGGCGCGCGCCAAGGAACGCATCTTCAGCCACCGGGACAGCTTCGGCCAATGGCAGCCCAAGGAGCAGCGCCCCGAGCTCTGGAATCTGTTCAACACCCGCATCCGCCCGGGCGAGCATTTCCGCGCCTTCCCGATCAGCAACTGGACGGAGCTGGATGTCTGGCTCTACATCGCCCGCGAGAACATCCCCCTGCCCAGCTTGTACTTCAAGCATGAGCGCCCGGTGATTCGCCGCAAGGGCTTGCTGGTGCCGCTGACCGAGGTGACACCGCCCGAGGCCGGCGAGACGGTGGAAACCGCCACTGTGCGCTTCCGCACCGTGGGCGATATGACCTGCACCTGCCCGGTGGAAAGCACGGCCGCCACCGCCGCCGACATCGTGGCCGAGACGCTGACCGTGACCGTCAGCGAGCGCGGCGCCACCCGCATGGACGACCGCACGTCCGAGGCCTCGATGGAGCGCCGCAAGAAGGAAGGGTATTTCTGATCATGAACGCCGTTGCTGAACACCTGATTCACGACTCTGAGGTCGACACCCACCACCGCGCGCTGCGCTTCCTGACCGCCGGCAGCGTCGACGATGGCAAGAGCACCCTGATCGGCCGCCTGCTGTTCGATTCCCGCGCCATCCTGGCCGACCAGCTGGACACCCTGGAAAAGCGCGCAGCCGGTGCGCCCATCGACCTGTCCCTGCTGACCGATGGCCTGGAGGCCGAGCGCGAGCAAGGCATCACCATCGATGTGGCCTACCGCTATTTCGCCACCAAGACGCGCAAGTTCATCATTGCCGACGCGCCCGGCCATGAGCAGTACACCCGCAATATGGTGACGGCCGCCGCCGGCAGCGATGCCGCTGTGGTGCTGGTGGACATCACCAAGCTCGACACCTCGGTCGAGGCCGTCGAGCTGCTGCCTCAGACCCGCCGCCACAGCCTGCTGGCCCATCTGCTGCGCGTGCCCAGCATCGTCTTCGCCGTCAACAAGCTCGACGCGCTGGAACAGCCCGGCCCGGCCTTTGCTGCCGTGTCCAAGGCCTTGCGCGCTTTTGCCGAGCAAGCCGGCATTGCCGTCACCGCCATCGTGCCGGTTTCCGCCCTGCGCGGCGACAACGTCACCCAGCCCCTGGCCGGTGAATGGGCGACCTGGTACCAGGGCCCCTCGCTGCTGCAGGTGCTGGAAAGCCTGCCGGGCGTGCAGGAAAAGGTGGAGGGTCAGGTCTTGATCCCGGTGCAGTACGTGGCCCGAGACCCCGGTGAAACGGGTGAAGGCACGGGCCACCAGCCGCGCACCCTTTGGGGCCGCATCGCCCATGGCCAGATCCAGGCCGGCGACGAAATCCAGATCCTGCCCAGCGGTGAGAAGGCCATCGTGGCTGAAGTACGCCGTGCCGGCGAGACCGTGAGCCACAGCGTGGCGGGCGAATCGGCTGGCGTGGTGCTGGACCGCCAGCTCGACGTCTCGCGCGGCGACTGGATCGTCACCCCGGGCTCGACCCAACCGACGCAAAGCTTCAAAGCCACCCTGGCCTGGTTGGACACCGAACCGGCAGTGCCCGGCCGCAAGTACTGGCTGCGCCACGGCAACCGCTGGGTGCAGGGCCGCATCAGCGCCATCGAGCATCGCCTGGACATCCACAGCCTGCAACCGCTGGACGCCGAGCAGCTGAACGTCAACGAGATCGGCCATGTGCAGATCGAGGTGCAGGCCGCCCTGCCGGTGGAGCCCTATGCCAGCAACCGCGTGGGCGGCAGCCTGATCGTCGTCGACCCCAGCAGCAACCGCACCAGCGGCGCACTGTTGGTGCGCTGAACCCGCCACGGCCCGAAACGAGTCGCCCCATGAGCCCACAAACCGTCCTCTTCGTCAGCGCCGGCCCCGGCGCCGCTGACCTCATCACCGTGCGCGGCGCGCGCGCCCTGGCCGCCGCCGAGGTGGTGCTGTTCGACGCCCTGACCGACCCGGCCCTGCGCGAGCTGGCGCCCCACGCGGAATGGATCGATGTGGGCAAACGCGGCTTTTGCGACTCGACCAAACAGACGGCCATCAACGCCGCACTGGTCAAGCAAGCGCGGACCGGCCGCCGCATCGTGCGCCTCAAGGGCGGCGATGCCAGTATCTTTGGCCGCCTCGAAGAAGAGCTGATCGCCCTCCATGAAGCCGGCATTGCCAGCGAAGTCGTGCCCGGCGTGACCGCGGCCATCGCCGCCGCCGCGCATCTGCAGCGGCCGCTGACCCGCCGCGGCGCCGGCCGCAGCGTCAGCCTGACCACAGCCATGACCAAGGACGGCGATCTTCAGGCCGCCCGCAGCGCCGACACCGAAGTCTTCTACATGGCCGGCCGCCAGCTCGCCGCACTGGGCCGCAAGCTGCTGGAAGCTGGATGGCCGGGCGACACGCCAGTGGCCGCGGTCTCGCGCGCCGGCTGCGCCGATGCCTTGAGCAGCGACCACACGGTGGCCGAGCTGGCCGCCGCTTCGCTGCTGCACCGGAGCCGGCCGACCGTGGTCACCGTGGGCGCCGGCGCCCAAGCCCTGACCTCGGCGGGCCGCTTTGCGCCCACAAATTCCACCATCACGCCGGGTCTTGCGCCCCATCAAGGTCTGACCCGCAGCCTCATTGATTAAAATCCGTCTTTTGCCGCCGCTTTGCGCCACGCCCGAACAGGCCAGCCCCAGCAGCGACTCTGGCCCCAACTACACGAGCTGATCCACCATGACCCACGTCGTCCTCGAATCCTGCATCCGCTGCAAGTACACCGACTGCGTCGATGTGTGCCCCGTTGACTGCTTCCGCGAAGGCCAGAACTTCCTGACCATCGACCCCGATGAATGCATCGACTGCGCCGTCTGCATCCCCGAGTGCCCGGTCAACGCCATCGTGCCGGAAGAAGATGTGCCCGGAAACATGCAGCACATGATCAAGCTCAACGCCGACCTGGCCAAGAAGTGGCCCAGCATCACCAAGCGCAAGGGCGCCCTGCCCGACGCCGATGACTGGAAGGACCGCACGGACAAGTTGCCCGAGCTGATCCGCTGAACGACTTAGTAAAACTGCTGACGTAGGGCCCCACGAGGGCCCGGCCAAGAAATGGAACCCCAAGTGAACGTAGAGACCACGACCGCGCCCGCCGACGAACTCCTGGCACCCGGCCCGGACACCATTGAGACCGATGCCGTCATCGTCGGCGCTGGCCCGGTGGGCCTGTTCCAGGTCTTCGAGCTGGGTCTGCTCGAGGTCAAGGCCCACATCATCGACTCCCTGGCCTACCCCGGTGGCCAGTGCATCGAGCTCTACCCGGATAAGCCGATCTACGACATCCCGGCCGTGCCCATCTGCACCGGCAAGGAGCTGACTGACAACCTGATGAAGCAGATCGAGCCTTTCGGCGCGACCTTCCATCTGGGCCAGGAAGTGACCACCGTGCTGAAGCAGGACGATGGCCGCTTCTTCGTCGCCACCAGCAAGGGCACCAGCTTCCTGACCAAGACCATCTTCATCGCCGGCGGCGTGGGCTCCTTCCAGCCCCGAACGCTCAAGGTCGACGGCATCGACAAGTACGAAGGTTCGCAGCTGCACTACCGCGTGCGCAACCCCGAGCAGTTCGCCGGCAAGAATCTGGTGATCATCGGCGGCGGCGACTCGGCCCTGGACTGGGCGCTGAACTTCTGCGCCGGCAATGAGGACGGCGGCGCCCACAAGGCCGAGAGCGTGATCCTGCTGCACCGCCGCGACGGTTTCCGCGCCGCCCCGGCCAGCGTGGCCAAGATGCGCGAGCTCTGCGAAGCCTACGAGATGCAGTTCGAAGTCGGCCAGGTCAGCGACATCGTCGAAGCCGACGGCAAGCTGACCAACCTCAAGGTCACCGGCGGTGACGGCGTGACCCGCGTCGTGCCTTGCGACCAGGTGTTGGTGTTCTTCGGCCTGAGCCCGAAGCTGGGCCCGATCGCCGAGTGGGGCCTGGCCCTGGAGCGCAAGCAGATCGTCGTCGACACCGAAAAGTTCCAGACCAGCGTGCCGGGCATCTTCGCCGTCGGTGATGTGAACACCTATCCGGGCAAGAAGAAGCTGATCCTCTCGGGCTTCCATGAGTGCGCTCTGGCTGCCTTCGGCTCCATGCCCTACATCAATCCGGACAAGCGCGTGCATCTGCAGTACACGACCACCAGCCCCAAGCTCCATAAAGTTCTGGGCGTCGAGTCGCCGGTCTTCGACTGATCCGGGCTCGCCGATCACCGAAACAAAAGCCGCCCTCGAGGCGGCTTTTTCATGCCTGGGCGCAAATCAGCTGGGCAGGCGGATGATGAACTCCGCCCCCCGGCCCGGCGCGCTGTTCAGCGCCAGCTCACCGCCCAGGCGCTGCACCACCAGGCGCTGCGCGAGGTAGAGGCCCAGGCCCGATCCGCCCTGGCCCATGCGGGTGCTGAAAAAGGGGTCGAAGACATGGGCCTGGTGCTCGCGGGCGATGCCATGGCCGCTGTCGGCGACGCGCAGCTCCAGGCCTTCGGGCAGGGCCCGGCCGCGCAGGCTCAGGCGGCGCTCGCCGCTCCAGCCCTGGAAGGCATGCAGCAGCGCGTTCTCGATCAGCTGGGCCAGCACCTGGCTGAGCGCCGCCGCATGGCCGCGCAGGCGCAGCGGCTGCAAGCCGCTCAAATCAAGCGTCACGCCGGCCTCGCGCAGGGCGCCGGTGAAGGCCTGCAAGGTGTTGTGCGCGACCTGGGCGGCGTCCATCCACTCGACCTCTTCGCTGCTGTCCTGCAAGGCCAGGGCTTTGAAATTGCGCAGCAGCACGGTGGCACGCTCCAGGCCGTGGCTGACGATGTCGAGATTGGCCTGCAGGTTCTGGCGCAGGCCTTGCACGTCCTGACGGCGCAAGCGGTTGGCCTCGAAGGCCTGGCCGAATTCCTGCAGCCCGGCCTGGGCCGAGCTGGTGGCCAGCAGGGCATTGCCCAGCGGCGTGTTCAGCTCATGGGCCACACCGGCCACCAGATAGCTCAGCGCCGCCTGCTTTTCATGCTCCATCAGCCGGCGCATGGCCAGCTCCAGCTCGCGGGTGCGCTGCGCGACCTTGAGCTCCAGCTGGGCATGGGCTTCGGTCAGGGCCGCCTCGGCCGCGCGCCGCACTGACATCTCGGCGCGCAGGCGGCTCAAGGTCTCGTTGAGCTCGCCATTGCGCTGGGCCAGGGCCTGCTCCAGGCTGTTGCCCTGGCGTTGCAGCAGTTCGTTTTGCGCCGCCACGCGGGCATGCTGAACCAGGCTCAGCATGCCCTGGCCGAAGTTCTGCTGCTGGGCGCGCAGATTGGCGCCGAGCAGCTGCACCTGGGCCTGGCGCGCCTCCAGGGCCTGGGCCAAATCGCCGCAGTCCTCGGCGCATTCGGCCAGGCGCAGCAGGGCGCGCCCGAGCAGGAAGAGCAAGCCGCCCTGCTCACACATCGCCCGCACCTCGCAGAACATGAGCAGGGCCTCGCGGGCCCGGCCTGATTTCCAGGCCAGCAAGGCTTGGTTCTGGCGCAGATGGGCGCGGTTGAGCAGGGACAGCGGCTGCTGCGCCGCCAGCTGTTCCACCTCGCGCAGCAGCTGGGCGGCCTCATCCAGCTGGCCGGTCCAGATCATCAGATTGGCCAGACTGAAGCGGCAGCGCACTCGCGTTGGCGGGCTGCCGATCAGCTCGGCCAGGGCCAGGGCGCGGCGGTAGATCGGGATGGCCTGGCGTGAATCGATGCCTTCGGCCGAGCCGCTCAGCTCGGTGTTGGCGTTCGCATACGCCGCGCCGACCGAGAGCAGCAAGGCGCAGCGCAGGCGCGGCGGCATCTCGCCGTCCTGAACGGGCCGGTCGTCACAGGCATCCGGGCCCTCGAGCAGGGGCTCGAACTGGCGGATCAGCTCGACAAACATCTCGGCCGCCATCAGCACCCGCGCCAGCAGCAGACGGGCCAGCTGGCGCGAGCGCGTATCGCCGATGCTCTCGTACAAGGCATCGGCCTGGCCCACCGCCTGCATGGCGGCGGCAGTCAAGCGGGTGGCACTTTGCACCAGGGCCATGCTGCACAGCGCATCGGCGCTGACCCGGGCCGAGCCCAGGCTTTGCGCACTCTCCAGCAAGGCATAGGCCTGCTCGGCCGCGGCCGGGCTGCAGCCATTGAGCAGCTGCAGGCGCAGCTCGCGGGCTTGCAGGCGCAGCACCAGATCGGGCGTCAAGTCAGGCTGGGCCAGCCACTGATGCAGGCTCTCCAGGGCCTCGTCCTGGCGCTCCTCCAGGATCAGCTCGTCGAGGGCCTGCAGCCAGGCCGGGTCGGCCTGCGCATCGGCAGGATGCGAAACGGCCGGCGCGACCGGCTCGGGCACAGGGCTGGATGGCAGACTGGGCGGGGCGCTGGGCGCCGGACGGAGCGTCATGGCCCGAGTGTCCCCGCGGCCTGCAGCCAGAGCAAGCCCGGGAAAGACCGCAAATCGGGCGCGACGCTAGAATGCGCGCTTCGCTGGGGGTGCTGGCTTTCTGAACTGGAAGCCGGCTGAGAAAGTCCCTTTGAACCTGATCGCTGGCTCCGGCCGGCATGCCGATCTCCGGATCGGCACGAGTTAATCCTCGCGCAGGGAAGCATCTGAGGCACAGCCCGTCGGCTCGCAGCACCCACGCTGCGGCCTGCCGCGGCGCCCTGGCTTGCCGCCCTGCAGCGTCTGTTGTTGTTCTTGACTTCACTGCAGTTCCCGATGCCCACATTCCTTTCGCCCCGCCCTGCCCTGGCCCTGCGCCCGAGCCTTGTTTCATCCGCCCTGGCCCTGCTGCTCGGCAGCAGCCTGGCCCAGGCGCAGAGCCTGCCCGCCGTCTCGGTCAGCGGCCGCACGGCCGAGATGCCGGCCCAGGTGGGCGGCTTCGGCGAGACCCCGGTGGCCAAGCTGCCGCTGCAGATCAGCCTGTTCAGCCAGGAACGCCTGCTGGACGCCGGCATCTCGGCCCTCTCGGGCCTGACCGCCCTGGACGCCAGCGTCGGTGCTGCCTACAACGCCGCCGGCTACATCTCCTACCTGAAGATCCGCGGCTACGACCTGGACAACCGCTTCAACTACCGCCGCGACGGCCTGCCCATCAACGGCGAGACCATGCTGGACCTGGGCAACAAGAGCAGCATCGAGGTGCTCAAGGGCAGCAGCGGCATCCAGGCCGGCACCAGCTCGCCCGGCGGCCTGGTGAACCTGGTGGTCAAGCGCCCGACCGCGCAAGCACAGACCATCCTCAGCGGCGGCTTCAGCGAGCGCGGTACCTTTGAAGCGGCCATCGACTGGAGCCAGCGCTTCGGCGGCAGCGGCGAGTTCGGCCTGCGCGTCAATGCCGCCGCGGCCGATCTGCATCCGCAGCTGCGCGATGCCACGGGCACGCGCCAGCTGCTGGCCGTGGCCGGCGAGTGGCGCGTGCAGCCGGGCACCCTGCTCGAGGCCGAGTTCGAACTGAACCGCCACAGCCAGCCCAGCCAGCCGGGCATGAGCCTCTTGGGCAACAAGCTGCCCGATGCCAAAGCCTTCGATCCGCGCACCAATCTGAACAACCAGAGCTGGACCCTGCCCGTCGAGTTTGACAACCAGCACGCCTCGCTGCGCCTGCAGCAGCGCCTGAGCGCCGACTGGAGCGCCCAAGCCCATCTGGCCGTGCAGCGCCTCAAGACCGACGACCGCCTGGCCTACGCCTACGGCTGCGACAAGGAAGGCAACTACGACCGCTACTGCAGCGACGGCACGTACGATATGTTCGACTTCCGCAGCGAGAACGAGCGCCGCAACAGCGAAGCCCTGGACCTGAGCCTAAGCGGCCGCTTCGACACCGGCCCGCTGCGCCACCAGCTGAGCACCGGTTTCCTGATCAGCCATTACAAAAGCCGCGCCCAGGCCCAGGCCTACAACGGTGTGGGCCCCGGCCGCATCGACGGCAGCGCGGTCAACCCCGCCGACCCGGCACTGACCGACCAGAACACCTTGCGAGACGAACGCAGCCGCGAGTTCTCGCTGCGCGACGCAGTGCAGTTGAGCGCCGAGCTGCAAGCCTGGGCCGGCCTGCGCCACACCCAGCTGAAGCGCAGCAGCGTGCGCACCAATGGCTCACGCCCCACTGACTACAGCCAAAGCCTGAGCACCCCCTGGCTGGGCCTGAGCTATGCCATCAACCCGCAGCTGATGGCCTACGCCAGCTGGGGTGAAGGCGTGGAAAGCGAAGTCACGCCCAACCGCAAGCGCTACGGCGACCTGGCCGGCCGCGCCCTGCCGGCGCTCAAGAGCCGCCAGAGCGAGATCGGCCTCAAGGCCGGCAGCAAGGCGGTGGACTGGTCGATCAATGCCTTCCAGATCAGCCGCCCGGTCTGGGAAGACACCGGCGAGTGCAGCGACAGCACGCCCGGCAGCTGCGTGCGCCGCCCTGACGGCATCGCCCGCCACCAGGGCCTCGAAGCCCAGGCCGACTTGAAGTGGACCGGAGGCGGCCTGCTGGCCAGTGCCATGAAGCTCAAGGCCCGCCGTGCCGACAGCAGCGTGGCCAGCGTCAATGGCCTCAAGCCCGTCAACGTGGCCGAGAACAGTCTGCGCTTGAATGTGCGCCAGGATGTGCCCGCGCTGGCCGGCCTGCAGCTGAACGCCGGCCTGGTGTTTGAGGGCCCGCGCGCCGTGCTGCGCGACAACAGCCTCAGCATCCCCGGCTGGACCCGCTTCGACGCCGGCGCCCGCTACGAGCAGAGCTGGGGCCGGCAGTTGCTGATCTGGCGCGTCGGCGTGGACAACATCGCCAACAAGCGCGCCTGGAAAGAGTCGCCCTTCCAGTTCGACCACGCCTACCTCTACCCCCTGGCGCCAAGAACTTTCCGAACAAGTTTGGAATTCCACTTGTAAAGCTCTAGAAATCCATCCTATAATGCGAGGCTCTGTTCCTCGATAGCTCAGTCGGTAGAGCGCCGGACTGTTAATCCGTAGGTCCCTGGTTCGAGCCCAGGTCGAGGAGCCAGAAATTCAGCGTTGCAGCAGTTCGGATTGCCTGCTGCAACACCAGAAAATTAGAAGTACCGAAAAGACAATTCCTCGATAGCTCAGTCGGTAGAGCGCCGGACTGTTAATCCGTAGGTCCCTGGTTCGAGCCCAGGTCGAGGAGCCAAATTGATCAACCCCCAGCGTCGCAAGATGTTGGGGGTTTTTTCTTGCCCGCTGCACCTCTCTCTCACGCGAAGCCACCCCATGAAGACCTTGATTCGTTTGTTCTTCCGCACCCTGCGCATCGTGCTGGGCCCGTTCATGCTGCTGAAAGAGCGCCTCTCCCGCCCGGCCGCCCTGCAGCGCAGCGCCGAGCGCCAGGCTGAAGTCGACCGTCAGTGCACGGAGCTGGCTCTGTATCAATTCAAGACCTGCCCCTTTTGCATCAAGGTGCGGCAGGAGATCCATGCCCTGGCCTTGCCGATCCAACTCTTGGACGCCCAGCATGAAGGCGACAACCGCAGCGCGCTGAAGCAAGGCACGGGCGCCTACAAGGTGCCCTGCCTGCGCATCAGCGATGCCCAGGGCCGCGTGCAGTGGCTGAGCGAATCGGGCGCCATCGTCGCCTATCTGCGCGGGCGATTCGTTAGCTGAGCGCTGAGCCAATCACCGCAGACGGCTTCACTCCGCGCGGACACAATCACGTTGAAGGCCACTCAAAGAGCCCGCAAGCTGTAAAGCTTGCGGGCTCTTGGCCTTTCTGGAAGGCCAAAGCAGCGCGGCCCTTCCCCCCACATCAAGCCCAGCCGCTTACACCAACAAACAAGCCGCAACAAACGTAAGCACTCGTAGCTTTTGATGGAAATGTGAGAAAAGTCACAGGATACTGCGCCTCGCTTCGACTCCAGGCAGACAGCCTAACCCACAGCGTGCGCTGACTTCTCAATGTACGCCATGCGATGGCCATCAGACTTTTCTTGCCCTTCTTGCCAAGCGCCCGCGCGGCAAGAGCCCAGGCTCGGTGAAGTCTGTCGCCCTGGACCGAACACCTTCAAACCACCACGGTCCACTCATCGAGGAAAGCTTCCATGTTCACCATCGCCAAGCGTCGCCAACAAGGTCAGGGCATGACCGAGTACATCATCATCGTGGCCCTGATCGCCATCGCCGCCATCGCCGTCTATCAGTTGTTCGGCAACACCTTGCGCAGCCAGACGGCTGCCATCTCCATGGAGCTCTCGGGTCAAGACGGTACAGCCGCCAAGGACGAAGCCCAAGCCGCCGCCACCAAGGCTGCCACCGAGGCCAATGTCAAGCGCAACCTCGACACCTACACCAACAACGCAGCCAACAACTGAGCACCTCTGCCCGCGCGCGCCGCCTGATTCATCAGCGCGCGCGCCGGCAGTCTTCGAGGCCTCAAAAGATCGGCACAGCCGACCCGCCCAGCCCGCACAAGGCCCCACGCGCTCAGCGCGCCGGGCCGCAAACCCAACACCGCGTCGAGAGGGAGTTCCATGGGATCGAGACCCGGCATCTTGCCGGCCGGCTCCGCCGTGCTCGGCGCGCTGCTTGGCCTCAGCTTCGGCTGGAGTTGGGGCTGGTTGTCGGGCCAGCTCTGCCTGACCTTGCTGCTCCTGCTCTGGAGCGCGCAGGCTCGGACGCCTTGGCAGCTCGCCCGCGCGGCTGCAGCCTTTGGCGCCGGTCTGGGCTTGAGCGGGCTGAGCAGCATGCCCGCCAGCCTGGACCCCGCCCTGCGCGTGTACGCGCTGCTGCCGCTGCTGGTTTTCACGCTTGTCCACGCGCTGGCAAGCGGTTTGAGCGCCCTGCTGCTGGGCAGTCTGGCGCGTGCCGGTCTGCAGCGCTGGCTGCTGCTATGGCCAGCGCTGTGGATGGTGCAAGAGTTCGCTTTGTCGTTTGGCCCGCTGGCCATGCCCTGGCTGCGGCTGGGCGTGCTGCAAGCTCCGCAAGGGCCTTTTGCCGCCCTGTTACCGCTGGGCGGCAGCCTTCTGGCAGGCGCTGCCATGTGGCTGCTGGCCGGCCTGCTGATGTTGGTGCTGCGCCAGCCGCACTGGCGTCGGCGCGGCGCCTTCGCAGCCTTCGCCTTGCTGGCACTGAGCCTGGCCGCCCAGCCGCTGAGCTGGACCGAGCAACGGAATGAACAATCGCTGCAGGTGCGCCTGCTGCAGCTGCCGACCGCAACTGCAGACGCTGACACGGAAGCAAACACACACAGCCAAAGTGCCGCTGTCGTACGCCAGCTGCTGGACCACGCCGCTCAGGCGCAGAACGAACTGCTGATCAGCCCTCAGCTGGCCCTGGAGAAGACCCCCCAAGCCCTGCCACCGGGCTTTGTCGAACTGCTGCAGCAAAGCCTGGAGCAAGGCCAGTCCGACCTGCTGCTTGGCATGTACCTGCAAGCGGATGCGGGCCCGGGCTTGCACAACGGCGCCCTGGCCCTCGGCGTCTCGGGCGTGGACAGCTTGGCCAAGCACCAGCGCCTGCCCTTTGGCGAGTTCAACCCTTTTCCGGCGGGGCCTCTGCGCGCCTGGCTGCAAGGCCTGAGCCCGCGTGCTCAGCAAGACACAGCAGCGGCGCCGCCTCGTCAACACAGCCTGCCGGTGGCCGGCCACCGCGCCGCCGTGTCCTTTTGCTTCGAGCTTGCTTTTGCTGAGCAATGGCGTGAGGCGGCGGCCGAGGCCGATGTCCTGATCAACATCTCCAGCGACAGCAGCCACCCAGCGGCTCAGCAGCGGCGGCAGTTCCAGCAAATGGCCCAGGCACGCGCCCTGGAGCACCAAAAGCCCTTGCTGCGCAGCAGCGACCTCGGCGATGGCTTGGCGCTCGATCACCGCGGCAGCCTGGTGCCCATCGTGGGTGAACGTGCCGTTCTGCTGCCGCGCCAGGGCCTGACGCCCTACGCCCGCTGGGGCGAGGCCCTGGCCCTGAGCCTGGCCGGGCTGGCCCTGCTGGCGGCCGTGGCCGCAGCCTCACGCCGCCCTGTGGGCCGCGCGGCTCAGGCGCTGCGTGTGCGCGCCCAGACCGGCCAGATCCTGATGGCCAGCCTCGGCTTGCTGCTGATCACTGCCGGCCTGCTGTACTTTCTGGTCAACACCGGCCAGACCGTGACGGAAAAAATGCGCGTCACCAACGCCGCCGATGCCGCCGCCTACAGCGCCGGCGTGGTCGAAGCACGGGCGCTCAATGTCGACGCGTATCTGAACCGCGCCATGGTGGCCAACGAGATCGTGATCGCCCAGATGGTCAGCATGGCCTCCTGGCTGCGCTACTTCGCCAGCGCCACCGACAACATTCCCGGCACCATGGGCGACATCACCTTCATGTTGCAGCCCGATCTCCAGGCGCTGCAGATCTCCGCCACCTTCGCCGCCGCCAAGTACGGCGTGAGCTACCTCGGCATGACGGCCGAAGAGCTGGCCGACTATGTCGTCGATTACGGCATCGGTCCCATCATCACCGTCCACGATGCCATCGTCCAAACCCTGTCGCTGACCCAGAGCGCCATCCAGGTCAATTTGACGGCGGGCATCCGGCAGCAGCAGATCGCCAACGACCTGGTCCAGCAAATGGACCCTGCTTTGAAGGCCGAGCTGATCCTGACCTCGCATGGCTTTGACCGTTTCACCAAGGCCTACTCAGGCCAGGAGCGGACCCGCTTCGCCGATGTCACCAGCCGCTCACGCGACCCCTTCACGCGCGAGCGCAACTGGACCATCGACTCCTTCGACATCCCCCTGCTCCGGCGCGACGGCGCGCTGAAGAAGCGCGGTGGCACCGAGCTGATCGGCTTCGACGAATGGCGCGCCGTCGACACGCTCGAGCTGCACGGCCGGCGCTTCGGCTGCGGCAAGCTCAAGCTGAGCTGGTGCGACGACATCCAAACCCCCATCGGCTGGGGCGCCGTCAATGTCAACGCCGGCGGCGGCGATGCCGGCCGCGGCCACCATGGCAATGCCTATGGCGAGAACGGCCGCACGGCGGGCATCGCCGACAGCGATATGCGCGAGCCCTTGATCTACAAGTTCAGCGGCATCCCGACCAGCCGTGACCTTCGCGACCTCGACCCCAAGGCCGAGCGCAGCACCCACCTGACCCTGCTGGTGTCCAAGTCGCAAGCGGCTCTGATGACCTCGGGCGGCGCCGCCCAGGCCAAGCCGGCCGGCGACCTGGCCCTGTTCAACGACAAGCCGGCCGGTGGCCAGCTGATGGCCTTGTCACGGGCCGAGGTGTTCTTCGATCGCATCGCCGCACGGGCGGACGGCAAGTCCGAGATCGCCAGCCTCTACAACCCCTACTGGCGCGTCCGCCTCGTTGCGCCCACGGCTGGCGACAAGGTCTACGCCGCCACCAAACAAGGAGGCTTGGCCCTGCCATGAACTGCGAAGCCATCACACGCTTGATCGCCCGCATCGCCGTGGCCGCCGCTTTGGCTTGCCCCACCGCCGTGCTGCATGCCGAGCCGGAACCGCGCCAGGACGCGCCGCTGCCACCAGGCTTCGACCTGAAGCCCTTGCAGCGCCAGGTCGAGGGGGTCTACGCACACAGCCAGGGCGAAATGTTCAATGTGCTGAGCCGGGCCACGCTGGAGGCCAGTTGCCGGGCAGCGCAGGCCGCCGGTGGCCCGGCTCGGATGCCGCGCTTTGCGCCGGGCAGCGAGGAGCCGCTGAAATTTGAAGTCCGGCGCTACAGCAGCGCCGACGGCAAGCAAAGCGCCAGCTACAGCGAGAAGGAGCATGTTGCCTGCACCGAGGCCGATCTGAAAGCAGACGGCCCCTGCGCCTGCCACTACCGCAAGGTCAGCGAACACAGCCTCTATCTGGAGCGCAGCCAGGGCGCCAGCACCGAACGCTGGCAGCTCACGCTGGCTTCGGGCAGCGGCCGCCACTCACGCGGGCCGGCTGGAACCACCGCACTGGCGGCGCCGGCCGAGCCGACCTTGCAAACCTTGTACGGCGCGGTGGCAGGCAGCCGTGAGCTGGCTGGCCAGCGTTGCCAGCTCCGCCGTATCGAGCGGGGCAACAGCCGCACCGAGACCTGCCTGATTCAGCCCGCGCCGGGCCTGCCCGAGACCCTGCACGGGCGGCAGCTGGCGCAGTCGGTCTTCCAGTTGCAAGGCCCGCAGGCGGGCCAGCGCCTGCGCTGGACAGAGACGCTGCAGCTGCTGCCTCGGGCGCGCATGGACGCCGCCGTGTTCGAAGTGCCCGCCGGCATCACTTTCAAACCCGGCCCGGTCAGCAACAGGGAGGCACAACCATGAGCTTCAGCCACAAGCCGGGTTGCTCGAAGCCTGCGCCGGCAGCGCGCCGCCGCTCGCAAGTGGGCCAGGCCACGGTCGAGTTCGCCGTGGCTTGCCTGGTGCTGCTGCCCATGTTCATTGCCCTGCCCTTGCTGGGCAAGTTGCTGGACATGATGCAAGCCAATGAAAGCGCCAGCCGCTATGTCGCCTTCGAAGGCGCCGCCCGCAACAGCAGCAGTGCCTGGAAGAGCGATGCCGAGCTGAGCGCGGAAGTGCGCCGGCGCTTCTTCAGCAACTCCGACGCCCCGATCAAGACCGGCGACACCGCTGGCGACTTCAGCGCCCACCGCAACCCGATGTGGACCGACCACGCCGGGCGGCCCTTGCTGGCGAGCTTTGCTGACGACGTCAAGGTCGACACCCAGGTGCAGGGTAAGAACGCGATCGCCGCCGCCAGGCTCGCCGCCGATTCGCTCAAGCTCCCGGACCAGAACTGGTACCAGGGCCAGGTCACCATCAAGATCGCCAATGTCGACAGCTTTGCGCCTTTCGACACCATCAATCTGGCCAGCACCCGCCGCACCGTGCTGCTGGCCGACGCCTGGACCGCGCGCAACCCGGCCATGGTGCGCAGCCGCATCGAAGACGCCGCCCTGCTCTATCCCATGGGCCAAGTCTCGGGCCTGATCGATGCGCTCGGGCAGACACCGACTCTGGTCTTCGACCCGGCGTTAAAGCTGGGCAACTTCGACTGGGACCTGGTGCCCTGCGACCGCCTGATCGGAGGCTGCTGAAATGCCCCAGTACTTGCACGGCTTTGAGTTGATGCGACGCCTGGTGCTGCTGCTCGCGCTGCTGCCACTCCTGGCGCTGCTGCCTCATGGCCAGGCCCTGGCAGCCGCCGATGACTGGCCCCGCTGGGCTTCGCCCGACGGCGCGCCGGCACAGATGCTGGCCGAGGACATGGTGCTGAATGGCCGGCGCAGCCGCATGCAGCGCCTGGCGCTGCCCGAGGGCATGGATGCCGCGCTGAAGTACGTCAAGCAGCGACTGGGCCCTCAGCATGTGGTCAATCAGGTGCAGGGCGCCACGGTCGTGGCCGGGCGCGAGGGCTCGTTCTTCCACACCGTGCAACTGCGGGCCGGCCGCGGCGAGCAGGTGCAGGCCACCATCATGAGCAGCCGCGTCGAAGCGCCGCAGGGCCGCAGCAAAGTACAGATCGACACCGAGCGCCTGCTGCCAGCCAACAGCCAGTTGCTGCAGACCCTGGAGTCGCGCGACGACGGCCGCCGCAGCCTGATGCTGAGCGCCAGCAACCAGCTCGGCCTCGATGCCAACCAGGCCCACCTGTTGCGCCAGGCCCAACAGCTCGGCCTGCACGCGCGCGAGCAGCCCGGCCAAACCCGGCCCGTGCCCGGCCGGCGTGTGATCTGGCTGCAAGGCGCACAGGAAGAAGCCATGGTCAGCATCGTCGACAGCGGCGATGCACGACTGATCGTCATTCAAAGAACCCAGGGAGTACGCCCATGAAGTTTGCAGCACGAGGCCTTCGCCAGGCCGGCCAGTCCATGGTCGAAACCCTGGTGATCGCCGCCATCGCCACCGCCTTGATGGCCATGCCCATCGACGGCTCGTCATCGGTCGTCGCCTTGATGCTGAAGGCCATCAAGACCGCTTTCAGCAAGTTCATGGGCGCGATCGCGCTGCCGATCTGAGGACGCCATGAGATTGCGAATTCAAAGAAGTTGGGTGCTGCTGATCGTGGCTTTGGGCCTGGGTGGTTTGTCCGCGTTTGGCGTCAAGCGCTATATCGAGCAGCATGTGGCCGAGGTCGAGGAGCGCAGCAAAGCGCAGTCCACGGTGCAGGTGCTGGTGCCCAAGAGTGATCTGGTCAAGGGCGCCATCCTGTCGCCCGAGGTGGTGGCGGTGCGCGAAGTGCCCAGCATGTGGGCGCACTCGAATGCACTGACCCCGGCGCAGTTCGATCGCATCGAAGGCCAGGCCCTGGCCTACCCGGCGGTGCGCGGCGAGATGCTGCTGTGGTCCATGCTGGAAGGCCAGCGACCGCCCGCCTTTTCCACCCGCCTGCCCAATGGTCGCCGCGCGATCACGGTGCCGGTCGACGAAGTCAACTCGATCTCGGGCCTGCTGCAGCCCGGTGACCGCATCGACCTGATGGTCTCGGCCAAGAAGGAGGGCAAGAGCTACCTCTTCCCCCTGCTGCAGAACGTGACCGTGCTGGCCACCGGCTCGCAGGCGGCGGTGTCGGCCGACGGCAAGGAGGGCAGCAAGAACTCGTTCTCGACCATCACCCTCGATGCCGCCCCAGAAGACGCCCGCCGCGTGCTCGCAGCGCGCGAAGTGGGCAAGCTCGCGGCCATGCTGCGCAGCCCAGGCGACAGCACGGTGCTGCCCAGTAGCCGCCTGGATGCCCTGAGCCTGCTGGGCCTGAACGACAGCGGCGCCGACTCCAGCGTTCCAGTCCTCTACGGCGGCCGAGGCGCGAGTCAGGGCGCTGAAGCGCAGCGCGCCCTGAACGCGCTGGTGCCCACCAAACCCGACGGGGCCAGCAAGCCATGACGACCCCGCTCTCTCCCATCCCCTCGCTCCCTCAGCCCCGACCCGACGCGCCCGCCATGCCCTCGCCCCACATCGCCCGCCCGCGCCGGCAGCCGCAAGGCTTGCGCGCCCCCCTGTGCCTGAGTCTGGCCTTGGGCCTGAGCCTGCAGTCCTGGCCCCTGCACGCCCAAACCAACACGGCGGCCACAACGCCGGCCACCGAGCCCCGCAACAACAAGGCAGGTGCACCGCCGCCCGCCAGCGGCAACGGCTATGGCGAGCAGCTCAAGCCCAGCTCGCCAGCACCCAAGCCAAGCAAGCCGAACAAGACGGCGCTCAACCCAGCGCCCTACGAGCCGGTCAAGAACACCGCGGACTCGGGCCATATGGCCGAGATCGAGATGTTTGTAGGCGAATCACGGGTCTTCCCCGCACCCGGCGTGGCCCGCATTGCGGTGGGCAATGGCAGCCTGATGTCGGCCGCCGCGCTCGACGAGAAGGAGGTGATCCTGTTCGCCAACGGCGTCGGCACTTCTTCGCTCTTCATCTGGAACGCCGATGGCCGCTACCAGCGGGTCAAGATCAATATCGTGCCCGGCGACACCTCGCGTTATGCACGCGAGATCGCCGCCTTTCTGGCCGGCATCCCCAACGCCAAAGCCTCGGTCGTGGGCAGCAACATCATCGTCGAGGGCGACCAGCTGTCCGACAACGACCTGGCCAAGATCGATGAGCTCGCCAAGCGCTACCCGCAGATCGTCAACTTCACCAACCGGGTCGGTTGGGAGCAGATGGTGGCCTTCGATGTCAAGGTGGTCGAGTTCCCCAGCACCATGCTGCGCGAGACCGGGCTGAAGTGGAGCTCGGCGGGCGGTGCGGCGCTGGGCGCGATCTGGTCACCGATCCGACGCGGGCAAGATGGCCCCTACCAAGTCAACATCCCGGCCAGCAACGGCACCGGCAATGCCCTGCCCATCAGCAACCCCGAAGGCGGTGCGGTCCTGCTGCCTTCGGCCTTGAACGTGCTCAGCGGCGTCAATCTGGGCCTGAACGCCCAGCTCAATCTGCTCGCCCAGGAAGGCCGTGCCAGCGTGCTGGCCGAGCCGCAGCTGTCGGCGCGCAATGGTTCACGCGCCAGCTTTGTGGCCGGCGGCGAGATTCCTTATGCCGTGTCCACGCGGGAAGGCGTGTTCATCCAGTTCAAGACCTATGGCGTCAAACTGACGGTGCAGCCCAAGGTCGACACGCGCGGCAATATCCGCGCCACCATCGAATCCGAGGTCAGCAGCATCGACCGCTCGGTCTCCACCCTCGGCGGCCCGGCCCTGCTGACGCGCCGGACCGAGACCGAATTCAATGTGCGCGGCGGCGAAACCATCGTGCTCTCGGGCCTGCTGCAGCGCGAGAGTTCGAACGATGTGGACAAGGTGCCGCTGCTGGGCGACATCCCGGTGCTCGGCGCCCTGTTCCGCTCCAAGCGCTACCAGAACAAGGAGACGGAGCTGGTGGTCTTTGTCACCCCCAGCCTGGTCACCCCGGAGTCCAGCTTCAACCGCGCGCGCATCGAGCGCACCACCGAGCGCCTGGAGCAGCGCATGGGGCCCTCGCCCTATCTGAGTGAGCCGCTGCAGCCGGCGCTGTCTTATGACCAGCCACGGCCGGGCGCGGCATCAGCATTTGCACCCACGGAACCCGCGTCGAGTGCCGCCGCAACTGAGCTCACAACTCCCCAGGCAAGCGTCCCGGCGCCCGTCATCAGCCGCGCCGAAGAGGGCGCCCTGCTGCGCGTGACGCGGCCGCAGCAGACCCTGCGCAGCCGGCCCAGCGCCGCCGCGCCAGGCCTGCTGGTGCTGGAAGCCGGCGCGACCGTGACGCTGCAGGCGCAAGACGCCCAGCTCGAAGCCGGCCAGCGCTGGATCCCGGTGCGGGTCGGCCAGCTGCAGGGCTGGCTGCCCGAACAGGCGCTGGCGCCCTGGCAACAGAGTGCAGGCTCTGGCCCCGGCATCAAGCCGGCCGCGCCCGCCCTGCCCTCGGCCGCCCGCACGGCCGCGCCCAGCCTGGGCCCGCTGCCGCAGCCGGCTCTGCTCAGCCGCGCCGCACTGGACGCCAGCCGCAAGCCCTACGTGGTGCAGAGCGAAAAGCTGGCCCTGCGCCTGACGCCCGACGTGAACGCCGGCGTGCTGACACGCGCCTACCGCGGCGACCAGGTGCAAGCCCTGGACCTGCCCGCCCAAGGCGCCTGGATGGCAGTGCAGCTGCAGCAGGGTCAGGTCTTGCAGCGCGGCTGGGTGCTGTCGCAATGGCTGCTGCCGGTGTTGGCCACGGCCACGCCCTGAGCCCGATCACGCCACGAACGCAGCACAAGAGAACACCGACATGGGACACCTGAGCATTCAGATCACCGACAGCGACGGCGAGACCCGCGAGCTGCGCCACAGCGGCAGCGAGCTGCGCATCGGCCGCGACAAGAACAGCGAGCTGCCACTGTCCGGCTGGCGGGTTGGACGCAGCCATGCCCGCTTGCTCGAAGGCCCGCAGGGCTGGATGCTGGAAGACCTGGGCCAGTTCAGCGGCACGCAGGTGAACGGCGCCCGCATCGTGCGCTATGGGCCCGTCACCTTTGCCGACCAAGTGCGCATCGGCGGCTATGTGCTGCGCTTTCGCGAGGAGGAGCATGCACAGGAAGCGCGGCAAGGCGAGCCCGCGGGGCGCGCCAGCATGCAAGCGCCATCAGCGCGTTCACCCTTGAACCCACCCTCGCCTGTCGGCCAGTGGCAAGACGCGCAGAGCACGCAACACACAGACCCACAAAGCGACCGAACCGCAGGCGACCCCTCACGAAACAAGCCACAAGCCCCGACACCGCTGCGCGCGGCCAGCCCGACAAGCGCCGGAGTGTCGGCCGGGCGCGCCGCAGACCCGGAGCAGGACTTCAGCGCCGTGCAAGCGCGCCACCCCTGGCGCCAACGGGTGCACGAGCAACTGCTGGACACCATCGACCTGCGCCGTCGCGACCTCAGCCGCATGAGCGACGCCGAGCTGCGCCAGGAGACCGAAAAACTGGTGCGCGAGATCCTCGATCGCTTCGGCGAACTGCCGCCCGAGATCGACCGCGAAGCGCTGCGCAAAGAAGTGCTGGATGAAGCCGTGGGCCTGGGGCCGCTGGAAGACCTGCTGGCCGACCCCAGCGTCAGCGAAATCATGGTCAACCGGGCCGACGAGATCTTCATCGAACGCCAGGGCCGCCTGCAGCGCTACCCGCTGGCCTTCACCAGCGACCGGGCCGTGCTGGGCGTGATCGAGCGCATCGTCGCGCCGCTGGGTCGGCGCATCGACGAAAGCTCGCCCCTGGTCGACGCGCGCCTGAAAGACGGCTCGCGGGTCAACGCCATCATCCCGCCGCTGGCCCTTAAAGGCCCGGCCATCACCATCCGTAAGTTCTCGAAGAAGCGCCTGAACGGCGACGACCTGGTCGGCTACGGCTCGCTGTCCGACCCCATGGCGCGCTTTCTCCAGCTCTGCGTGCACCAGCGCAAGAACCTGATCGTCTCCGGCGGCACGGGCTCGGGCAAGACCACCTTGCTCAATGTGCTGTCCAACTTCATCCCGGACGGCGAACGCATCATCACCATCGAAGACGCGGCCGAGCTGCGTCTGAACCACACGCATCTGGTGTCGCTGGAGTCGCGCCCGTCCAACGTCGAGGGGCGCGGTGCCATCAGCATCCGCGATCTGGTCAAGAACTCGCTGCGCATGCGGCCCGACCGCATCGTCGTCGGCGAATGCCGGGGCGGCGAGGCCCTGGACATGCTGCAGGCCATGAACACCGGCCACGAAGGCTCGCTGACCACCCTGCACGCCAACACCCCGCGCGATGCGCTGGCGCGCTTGGAAACCCTGGTGCTGATGGCGGGCATGGACCTGCCCATCAGCGCCATTCGCGACCAGATCACCTCGGCCGTGGACATCATCGTCCAGCAGACCCGCTTCGCCTGCGGCTCGCGCAAGGTGACCAGCATCACCGAGCTCTCCGGCATGGAGAACGGCAAGATCCAGCTGCAGGAGCTGTTCCGCTACGAGGCCCGCGGCTACGGCCCAGATGGCCGGGTGCAAGGTGATTTCGTCGGTTGTGACGCGGTGCCGACCTTTTTCGACCAGCTGCGCGAGCAGGGCGTGGAGTTCGACCTCAGCCTGTTCAACCGGAGGGCGGCATGAGCGGCCCGGTCGCCGCCGGACTGAGCACCAGCACGGTGGCCACCATCGTGGCCCTGGTGGTGGCCCTGGCCATTTTCATTCTGGTCTGGTCGGTGGTCGACCTCGCCTCCAACGGCCTGGCCCGCTACCGACGCCTGTTCACCGAGCGCGCCCATGTCGGCCTGGGTGAGCTGTTTCTCTTCATCGACCCCTCGCGCCTCTTCGTCATCAACATCGCGCTGATCCTGCTCCTCAGCGCCCTGACCTGGGGCCTGACCCGCGACCCGGTGACGCCACTGATCGTCGCCTTGCTGACGGCCTGGGCGCCGCGTTTCACCCTGCGCTGGCTGCGCCAGCGACGCATCCACAAGCTGGAGCAGCAGCTGCCCGACGCGCTGCAGATGCTGGCCGGTGCGCTGAAGGCCGGGGTCAGCCTGTCGCAAGGCATCCAGCAGCTGGTGCGCGAGGCGCTGCCGCCCATCTCTCAGGAGTTCGACCTGCTGCTGCGCGAACAGCGCCTGGGCGTCAGCATGGACACGGCGCTGGAGAACCTCAACCAGCGCGTGCCCCTGCAGTCGATGACGCTGACCGTGTCGGCCATGCGCATTGCCAGCGAAACCGGCGGGCAGCTGGCCGAGACCCTGGAGCGCGCCTCGCAGACCCTGCGCCAGAAGCTGGCCATGGAGGACAAGATCCGCTCGCTGACCGCTCAAGGCAAGCTGCAGGCCTGGGTGGTGGGCGCCCTGCCCTTGCTGCTGATGTTCGCACTCAACAAGCTCGAACCCGCAGCCATGCACCTGATGTTCACCACGCCCACAGGCTGGGTGGCCCTGGTGGTGATCGCCCTGCTCGAATTCTTCGGCGTGCTGGTGATCCGCAAGATCGTGTCCATCGATGTCTAACTCGCTCAAGCCATGGACGCACTGAAATCCTGGATTCCCCTGCTCTGCGCGCTTGGCCTGGGCCTGTCGATCTTCTTGCTCGCCCATGGCCTGGGCCGGGCGATCGCGGCCGTGCCCAGCGAGGACCGCAGCTACCGCGATGTGCCGCCGCGCTTCTTTCGGCTGCTGTGGTGGCCGATCCGCTGGCTGGCCTTCTATCTGGGCCCGCTGCTGCCGCTGCGCCTGCGCCAGCGCGTGCTGGTCAAGCTGCGCTTGGCGGGGCTGGACTATGCGCTGGCACCCGAGCAGTTCATCGCCGGTCAATGGCTCGCCGCCAGCCTAGCCGGCGGCCTGGTGTTCTGGATGCTGGACACCTTGCAGCGCCCACTCGGCCCCTGGCCGCTGCTGGCCGCCGGGCTCGCCTACCTGATGCCCGGCATCTGGCTGCGTGACCGCATCTTGCTGCGCCGCCGTGAAACGCTCAAGACCCTGCCCTTCATGCTGGACATCATCACCCTGTGCGTAGAGGCCGGGCTGAACCTCAGCGGTGCGCTGACTCAGGCGGTGGCCAAGGGACCGGCCGGGCCCTTGCGCGACGAGTTCTCGCGCGTGCTGCGCGATGTTCGTGCCGGCCGGCCGCGCCTGGACGCGCTGCGCACCCTGAGCGACCGCATGAACGAGCCAGCCATCAGCAACTTTGTGGCCGCAATGATTCAGGCCGAGCGCATGGGCATGAACCTCGGTCCTATCCTGCGCGCGCAGTCCGAGCAGCGCCGCAACGAGCGCTTCGCCCGCGCCGAGAAGCTGGCCATGGAGGCACCGGTCAAGATGCTGTTCCCGCTGATCGCCTTCATCTTCCCCTGCACCTTTGTCGTCCTCGGTTTCCCGATCGCGATGAAGTTCATCCATATGGGGCTGTGATGGTGCCGACGCAGCTGCGCGTGCACCGCGCCGAACGTTTCAGCGAGCGCCTGCTGGGCCTGCTGGCCCGACCTCGCCTGGGGCCGGGCGAAGCCCTGGCCCTGGCGCCCTGCGCGGCCGTCCACACCTGCTTCATGGCCTATGCCATCGATCTGCTCTACCTCGACGCCGAGGACCGCGTGATCAAGCGCGTGGAGGCCCTGGCGCCCTGGCGCGCCAGTGCCTGCCCCGGCGCGCGCACCACGCTCGAGCTGGCCGCCGGCGAGGCCGCCCGCCTGGGCCTGGGCCCCGGCAGCCGGATCGACTGGCGCCAGCCGCCCTCGCCCGAATTCACAAACCCTTCAGGGATCCACAAATGAAACCCAACACCCGCGCCCTCGGCGCCTGCCTGGCCCTGCCCCTGAGCGCCCTGCTGCTGGCCTGCGGTGGCGGTGGCGGAGGGGCCGACAACGGTTCCGCCAACCCGGCCACGCCGGTGCCGCCACCGGTGGCCGTGGATCCCTTCCAGGGCACGGCCTATCTCAAGGTCAGCGAAACCTCGCGCTTCAAGGGCAAGACCTACGGCATGGAGCGCAGCATCCACCAACAGCTGGTCGACCAGTGCAATGCGCTGCGACGCGCCTACTACGACTTGCCGGCGCAGCAGCCCGATGAGGCGGTGATGGCGGGCCTGGACACCCAGATCACCGAGCGTTTCTTCGACACCGACAAAGCCGCCACCTACACCAGCGGCTATGCACTGACCCTGAGCGACCTGGAACGCTGGTCGGCCGAGGCCAAGCTGCTGAACGGGGTGGCGCCTGCCGTGCCGCCCGACTGCTCGGCTCACAGCAAAGTGGCCATCGAGACCGGCTGGCTCTGGCGCGACGGCGTGCGCTACGAACTGCGCTTCAAGGACAGCAAGGCCTTGGGCAACCGCAGCAGCAGCACGCTCAGCAAAACCACACTGGCCAGCGACGAACAGGTGCGGGCCATGCCAAGCGACACCGTCATGGGTGAACGCTGCCACAAACCGCAGATCCCCCTGGAAGGCATCGTCGCCGGCGAGTCCTGCCTGTGGGACCGCTACCCCATGGTCGCCTACCTGAACTGGCCATGGAACCTCAGTGGCAAGACCACGCTGGGCAGCGGCGAGCAGACGCTGGAACGCCAGCTGCAGGTGCTGGCCATCGAACAGGGCAAGCCCCTGAACGCCGCCAAGCTGGCCCTGCCGCCCGGATTCAGCGTCACGACCCCATGAAGCGCCGGCCGCCGCGTCCAGCCCCGGCCCTCGCTCGCCAGCAGGGCGCCAGCATCGTCGAGACCATGCTGGTGCTGCCAACCCTGCTCTTTCTGGTGCTGGCCATCTGGCAGGCCGCCCTGGGCTATCACGCCAAGAACAGCCTGAACTACGCCAGCTTCGAAGCCGCGCGCGCCGGCTCGGTGTCGAACGCCAAGCTCAGCAGCATCCATGCAGCTTTTCAGAAGGCCATGCTGCCCTACTACGGCGGCGGCCGCAGCCTGGCCGAGCTGGCAGACACCGCCGCAAAAGCGGCCAAGGACCTGGACGCCGCGGCCCTGCGCATCGAGATCATTTCGCCCACGCCCGAGAGCTTTCGTGACTACAACAGCCCTGCCCTGCAGGCCGCACTCAAGACCGGCGAACCGGTGCTGCCCAATGTCGGCCTGGACGAACTGAGCTGCCCGCGCGATGTACCGGGCTGTCAAAAAGACCCCAAGACCAATGCCAGTGGCCAGACCCTGCTGGATGCCAATCTGCTGAAGCTGCGCGTCACCTACGGGATTCCGCCCTCCAAGCAGATGCCCATGCTGGGCAAGTTCTACACCTGGGCACTGGGCAAGCTGGGTGCCGGCAGCGGCGATGCCTTCAAGCTGGCCTTGATCAAGGCCGGCCGCATCCCGGTCGTGTCCCATGCCGTGGTGCGCATGCAAAGCGACGCCATCCGCAACAGCGCCATGGTCAGCTCGCCCGGGCCCGGCAACGATGGCACCCCCACCGATCCGGGCCCTGGCCCCGTCACCCCGCCGCTGCCGACCTGCCCCTGGTGGGACCCGGCCTGCTCGATCTGCACCGAGGGCTCGGGCCAAGGCGCCTGCGAGATTCCGCCCGAGACCTGCCCCGGCGGCTGAGCCGCAAAAAAACATGAAACACGCCCACGCACTCCCCCGCCTGCTGCTCGCCAGCGCCTTGAGCAGCTTGCTCGGCCTGCTGGCCCCGGCCGCCCAAGCCCAGCTCTTCCCGCCCGGTGGTGGCGGCAGCTGCGACCCGAGCAAGGCGAGCTGCCTGCCGCCCGGTGGTGGTGGCGGCGGAGGGGGTGGCGGCGGTGGTGGCCTGTGCACCCTGTTCCCGAACCGGCCCGAGTGCCAACCCGGGGGCGGCGGCGGGGGTGGCGGCACCTGCACCCCGCCGCCCGGCGGCAACCCTACATGTGGCGGCGGCGGCCCGGCCGGCCTCGCGGGTGGCGGCGCTGCCGGCGTGCAGCTCGGCGGCGGCAACCCCATCAACCTCGTCAACGGCAACAAATACCAGGAAGAAACCGACCTCGCCGCCCTGCCCGGCGTGCTCGGCCTGGAGCTCAAGCGCCACTACAACAGCCAGAGCAGCCATGCCGGCATCGTCGGCCCGCAATGGCGCCTGAGCTACGAGACCGTGCTCTACGACCTGGGCTCGCAGATCCAGATCTTGCAGGCCGACGGCCGCCGCATCACCCTCGCCAAGGGCCCCGGCGGCACGCTCTGCACCAGCCCCCAGCTCAGCGACGGCCAGGTGCGCATCGAGCGCCGCGCCGACGGCCAGCCCGTCTACCACTGGCGCTGGCCCGACGGCCGAACGCTGAGCTTCCACGGCGGCAGCGGCGGTGGCCACCCCTTGCACACGGTGCGCGCCGCCAGCGGCGAGCAGCTGCAACTGAGCTACAACCCCCTGGGCGACCTGATCGGCGTGCAAGACCCGCAGGGCCGCAAGCTCAGCCTGATCTACGGCCGCGCCGCCCCTGGCCAGCGCGCCCTGCTGCAGGCCGTGGACACGCCCACCGGCCGCATCGCCTACCAGCACGACAAACAAGGCCGCCTGCTGCAGGCCAGCTTCAGCACTCGCAGCGCCAACGGTCTCGCCACCACCCCTCAGTTCACCCGGATCTACCACCACGAGGCCCAGCACAACGGCGGCCAAGCCCATTCATTCGCCTTGACCGGCATCAGCCTGCAGACCCTGGACCCCAAGACTGGCCAGGCACGCACCCAGCGCCTGTCCACCTATGCCTATGACCGCGAGGGCCGCGCGGTGCTCAGCAGCAAGGGCCTGCCTCTGCAGCTCGACGGCAAGGGTCAGCCCGTGCCCGACACCGGCATCGAGCAGATCAGCCTGCAGTTCATCCAGAAGCCCCTGCCCACCGAGGGCCGGCCGGACCGCGAGGGCATCGTCCAGCCGCAGAACTTCGGCAAGACCGTGTTGACCAACAGCCTGGGCCAGCAAAGCACCCTGCTCAGCGCCATCGTCGGCGGCCAGTTCCGCCTGATCGAGCTGCGCGGCCCGGGCTGCAGCAGCTGCGGCCCGGCCAATATGCGCTATGGATACGACAGCAGCGGCCGCCTGCTGCGCAGCACGCAGCTGGATGCTCAGGGCCAGCCGGTGCAGGCCGAGCTGCGCCGCTACGACCGTCACGGCCGCCTGATCGAGACGGCCCGCCAGACTTGGGTCGGCGGCAAGCCACAGCCAAGCCAGTGGTTGCAGCGTTTTGACTACGAGGACCGCAAATTCCCCGACGGCAGCATCGCCCTGGGCCAGCAGCCCATCCTGATCAGCCAGCCCAGCGTGATTGCTGGCAAGACGCGCAGCACCGCCTTCGAGTTCAATACGCAGGGTCAGGTCTCCAAGGTCACGGAACGCGGTTGGAGCCCGGTGACTGAGCAAGGGCGTCTGATCCTGCAGGGTGTCGCGCTTGAACGCAGCTTTGAGTACCAATACAAGACCGACAAAGGACTCAGCCTCCTTGACAAGGTTCTGGGACCCACGCAGCGGCTCGATCAGTCCGCGACCGAGAAAACGCTGACGGCGGCAACACAAGCAGCTTCTGACAACCATGCAGCGCCAGGCCGGCAGCCTCTGGCCGGCGCACTTGGGGCTGCCGCAATATCTGAGCGCGACACACGCTCTGGCCTTCGCCTCGAACGCGGCGCGGAAGGGTCAATCGCCGAGCGGCAGCTGACGCTGCTCAGCCAAGGTGAACTGGAGGTTCACAGGCTTTTTGATGATCTGGGGCGTGTCGTTGCGATCCGCAACCCTCTTCAAGGATGGCGGACCGCGGTCTACAACGCCAAAAACCAGCTGACTGAAAGTCACGATCCCACTGGCGCCCGGCAGCAGGCCAGTTGGAATGAGACCGGGCGAATCAGCACGCTGCTGCGCTTCGACCCGGGCGCGAAGGCCGCGTCGCAAGAGCTGCGTTGGACCTACCAAGCCGAGAAACTGCTGCAAGTGAGCATCACGGACCGATTCGGGGAGCGACGCAGCCGCTTCGAACACGATGCCTCCGGTCGCTTGCTCAAAGAATGGCTGGACATCTTGCCGGCCGGGGCCTTGCAGGCTGCGATGCCCAAGTCGGTCACGCTGGGAGTCGCCTACCAGTTGGATGCCGAAGGTCGAGTGCTGGCGCAAGCTTTCACAGATGCCAGCGGGGCGCAGCTGCATTTGTCGCACACACTAAGCCCTGAAGGGAAAACCCAGTCGATTCGTTCCGCTTCGGCCCTGCCGCGATGGCTGGGCGGGGATGGCGCCGTCATCACCGATGTGCAGTGGAGTCAACACGCTGGGGAGAACTTCGCCACGTCCATTGCTCACGCCGATGGCAGCATTGACAAGTTTGCACTGCTGGCGGAACTGGAAGCCGATCCGCAAGCTGTGCAGAAACCAGGCCTGGTTCAAGCTGCGGCGGAAGGAAAGCAGCAGGCATCAAGCCTGCGCCCTGGCCTCGAACATGATCCAAGCGGGCGCCCTCGTCAGTTCCAGACCGCTCAGGGCCTGCGCAGCTTGAGCTGGAACGCCGGGGGCCAGTTGGAGGGCATCCAGGGCACGCACGACAGCAGCAGTCACATCTACGACGCGCAAGGCCGGCGCGTCGCCAGGCTGTCACAAGACCCGGCTCGCGGCAGCAAGCTTGAGCTGTATTTCTATGAAGGCACTCGCCTCTTGGCCCATACCGACGAGCGCGGTCGCGCCCAGTTTGCTTATGCGCATCTGGGCTATCGCCCGATTGCTCAATTCCCCATGGGCGGCAAGGCCTGGCATCAGCGATTGAAGGACTGGGCATTTGGCGCGGAAGTCCGCCACATCCACACCGACGAGGTCGGCCAGGTCCTTGCCCTGAGCGGCAAGCACAAGCAGTTCGATGCCCAGCGCGACCAGCCTCTGCGCTATGTCGGGCAGATCGACGACGGCGACGGCGGCCTGCGCTACCACGGCGCACGATTCTTCGATCCGGCATCCCAACAGTTCATCAGCCCGGACCCGCAAGGCGCGGCCGACTCGGTCATCGAGGTGGCAAGCAAAGACCGCCTGAATCTCTATGCCTACGCGGGCGGACGGCCCGACTACTTCTTTGACCCTGACGGTGCCGCTCGCATTCGCTACTTCGCCATCACGACCGGCGCCAATGGGCAAGCCATTGGCACCAACCAGGGCTTCACTCAAGCACGCTGGGCCTTCATCGTAGACAACATCGCCAGCACCCCGCTGGCCACTAACGCATTGGGTCGCTTGCGCAACCAGTACGCCAACAATGGCAAGGGCTTGCTGTTTGATGCGGGCGGCAACTTCTTGGGTGGCAACGCCAGCACGCGAACCTGGGATACCGGCGCCAGCACGGCCGCCGATTTCAGCGCGCACTACGGCGCCGCGGCGATCAGCCCGGACCGGTTCACGATCGCAAACATGGACGATGATGATGCAAGCCGACTGATCGCCAGCTACATACCTGCTGACTGGGCGACTTTGAACGAAGGAGCGACTTGCCCTGCCCGCTCTTTGCTGTTGCCGGAAATACCTTTCGCGGCCGAAGAACCCGCACTGAACCCAACTGTCAACGATCCTGCTCGCAAGCAGCGCATCCTTGCCTGCGGCGCAGGCGCGGACGCCGCTTTGGAGCAAAGGCGCCTGGCCAAGTACGAGGCCGCGGCCGAAATCAATGAAACCAATGCACCCAAGCGAATCAACAAAGACTGCGCCGACGGCGGCTGCCCCGGGGCCCGGTACTCTTGCAATGCAACGCGCTGCGTGGGCACAAACAACGACCCGACGGGCACGTTCTATGTGGCGTCCTATGGGCGCTCGCAGTTCATAGGATCCACCTTGGTTTCGGAGCTGATTGCTGCCTTCCCGACCTTCAGCGCGAACGAGCGCACCGCATTGGGAATGGGCGCCAACTCCTTGGCGGAACTGAACGAAGCCGATGCCCGCGGCCGCAGTCTTCTGAACTGGTTCAACAACCGGATCAATGCGGCGCCACGCTATGCCGATGCCGGCCAGGCATGGCAGCAACTGCCAGCGGCGCAACAACAGCGCTTCACCGAAGACACCGGTCTGGGTGAGCAGCAGTACGAGGACATCGTCCGGATGAAGACTTCGCCGCCAACGAACAGCCGGGGCCAAAGCCTTTTGGGCGATGCCCGTGCGGCCATGGTGACCGAGGCCATCATGAATGCTCCGGGCGTTCGTGACCTGCTGATGGGCATCTTCGAGGACTTCGATCGCTTCACCACCATGTCGCTGGGTCTCATGCGCAACAACCTGAACCGTGTGCTTGCCGCGTTCCCGAATGCCAATGAAGAAGAGATCGCCGCCCGTGTGGCTCGGCTTCATAACGGCGGCACCTGGCGTGCGCCCCTCGCTCAGCTGCTCGGCGCGGGAGACAGCTACAACTACGTGAAACGTTTTCTGGGAATCAATCGCGGCGAAGGAGAATGGCGCTCCCTGCGCTGCGTCGAGAATTTCGGCCCTAACGTCACCACCGTCGGCCCCGGCACAGCGGGGCAAGGCATCGGCGGCCTTGAGATGAGGCGATTGACCCTTCCATGATCAAGCACTGTATGGCAACACCTGCGAAGCAATCCCGTGACCCATCGTTCAGCGCGACGCTGACCACGCTCTGCGCTGTCTCTGCACTCGTGTTCTGGACGGCGCCGGCGCAGGCCGCTGCCTGCACACCGGCAGGTGCTCGGCTGCCGCCCAACTACGCACGTCTGCCCGGAGCCAATAAGCTGCCTGCGCAGGAACGGGAGCATCGCCTGGAGCTCAGTGGTGGTACGGCCAGGGACGCCAAGAAAGTCGAGGTCCAGATCGAGGAGCGCGCGCTTGGCGCCGACGGGCGATGCGACTTGATCATCACCGTGCGCGAGCTGATCAGCAGCGGCGGCGACTCCGATGTGCTGAGCACCGTCTACCTAACGCGTCCAGATGGCGGTTGGCATCGCGTGGGGGCCATGTCCGCGCGCCGCGACGACCGCCCGAGTTCGCTGGACCTGATGCGCCAGCCCGCGGATGAAAGGTTCGCATTCTCAGATTGGCAGGTGCTCACGCTCAAAGAACACCCGGGGCTCAGCTATCTGATGACCTGGAATCACGAGAGGGTCGCCAACGGCCCTCGCGGCTACCACCTGCTCGAACTCGACCGAGGCGCAGCCACCCTGCGTTCGCTCGACATCTGGCAAGACGTGGGCGCCAAGGTCTATGCCCAGTTCAAGCAATTGAAGTCCGAAGACGGGCGCGGCTTCGACCCTTATGTTGAACAAGCAGAGCTGCGGCTGCGCTGTGCGGGCATTGCCGCCAAGCCTGCCCTGCTGGTGCAAGCCTGCTCGGCCCGCGCCATCAAGTAGCTGTTCCGGTCCGAAGTGCCTGCGATGAAAGCGCGGAGAGCGTTGAGCCTGAGATGAAGCACTGGACTGTTTTCCACATCGCGACCGCCGCTCTCCTGTTGCTGATCAGTCTTTTGCCGCCCGCGCATGCGGCGCCCACCGCGCCTGACGAGGGTCTGAGCACCACCGCACCGCCCTGCCGTACGCCCTCAGCGCCGCCGCCGCGGCTACCTGTTCGGGTCGAGTACGACGGCGCTGAAGTGCTCAGGTACGACTTCAACGGTGACGGCTGGTGCGACTTCGCCTACGCCGTGCCCTATCCCGTCAACAGCAAAATGAACTCTTACGCCCTGGACCAGCTCATGATGCTGGGTCGAGCAAAGGGTTGGTCCCCCGTGCTGCATGGCAAGAAGTCGCATCTCCCGCCGATCAGTGAACTTTCAGATGAGATCTGGCCCTTGTTCCAAGTCTCGCTGAGCGGTATCCGTTTGATCTATCCGAGGACAGGGGGCGCCCCGTATGTGCTGGGGCTGTACGCCTCTGGAGGCGTGGGGGACACGAACGGCAAAAGCTTGGTCCTGTTTGAAGGCCATTACTGCTCTGAGTACGTCACCGCGCACCGCTGGGACGCGGGGATAAGCGCCTTTCGCCGCAGCGACGGGGTCACGCGCGACCGGGTGTTGGACTTCTATTACCAAGAGGTGGAGAAGCCTTGCCCTGGGTCCCGGCCGAAGCGCTTAAGCACGAACGAAACAGGCAGGATGGCGACCCAGCTCATCGAGCCCGTCGATGTGGAAGGTCAGCTCCGTGAGCTCTCACTGGACCGGGCGAACTACGCGTTGCACGCCGAAATTTCGACCGTGGCCGTGCTGATCAAGTCGCGCGACCGGGGTGTCGAGCACGACCAGTACCTGAGCGATCTGCAGCTCTACATGCCGCAGGCAGCCCCTCCGGCACCGGGCCAGGCCCAGGCCTTGCGTCGGGTCGCCAGCATCAACACCTCGCGCGAAGCCTGGGGCACCCAGTGCGGTAAAGACTGCCAAGACACCATCCACAGCAAGACCCTGGTGATCGTCGGCAGCAAGGGCCTGTTAACACAACGCCAAGGGGTCGCGAAGGCTCGCCTGTGCGGGCCAAGCGAGGCGCGGCGTGCCGCCCGCACTCACGTGCGGGCCAACGCTGCAACGACGCGTGGCCCGCACAGGCAAGCCTTCCCGAAGGGTTGTGGCCAGAAAGGCCGCAGGCCGCGTTGCCAATCCTCGCCGGGTGACCAACCCGGCTGCGGTTTGCGTCTTGCCTGCGACCTTTCTGGCCAACAACGCGGCCCCTTGGCGTTGTGTTAACAGGCCCTAGGCCCAGAACGGCTACCGCGAGCTGCAACTGCGCAACAAGACTCAGCTGCAGGCCGGCGGGCAGGGCAAGACAGAACTCAGCAAAGACAACAGCCTGCTGCGCTGGAACGGGCAGGCCTACGAAAGTCCCTGAAGGCGAAGACACCAAGACGCCAGCATGCGTCTCATCGGCCACAGACATGTTGCGCTTGGTAACTTCGCATTCACCGGCACCCGCAGCCCTGTGATCCGGCTCCAGGCCTGAGTTTCTGCCCAGGCAGGCGCACAGAGCCCATGAACACGGGCCAGCGCCCGCTCTGGCCTTACGCGCGCATTCAGGCATGCAAGCCGCCGCACACCTCGGGATGAGGGTTTGGCGAACAAACAGACACACGGACCAAGGTCAAGACAAGGACACTGCAGCGCGCGCGCGGCAAGCACCCGGCGCTGCCCCTGCCGGCCCGCCCTCTTTTGACCTGCCGATGAAACTTCCAAACACACTCCCGCGCCTGCTCCTTGCCAGTTTCCTGAGCTGTGTGCTCGGCCTGCTGGCCCCGGCTGCCCAGGCCCAGCTCTTCCCACCTGGCGGCGGCTGCGACCCGCGCCAGGCCACATGTATGCCTCCGGGGGGCGGCGGTGGAGGTGGCGGTGGAGGTGGCGGTGGGGGCTTGTGCAACATCTTCCCGAACCGCCCCGAGTGCCAGCCCGGTGGTGGTGGGGGCGGTGGCGGCACCTGCACCGCCCCACCCGGCGGCAACCCCAGCTGCGGCGGTGGCGGCCCAGCTGGCCTCGCGGGTGGCGGCGCTGCCGGCGTGCAGCTCGGCGGCGGCAACCCCATCAACCTCGTCAACGGCAACAAATACCAGGAAGAAACCGACCTCGCCGCCCTGCCCGGCGTGCTCGGCCTGGAGCTCAAGCGCCACTACAACAGCCAGAGCAGCCATGCCGGCATCGTCGGCCCGCAATGGCGCCTGAGCTACGAGACCGTGCTCTACGACCTGGGCTCGCAGATCCAGATCTTGCAGGCCGACGGCCGCCGCATCACCCTCGCCAAAGGCCCCGGCGGCACGCTCTGCACCAGCCCCCAGCTCAGCGACGGCCAGGTGCGCATCGAGCGCCGCGCCGACGGCCAGCCTGTCTACCACTGGCGCTGGCCCGACGGCCGAACGCTGAGCTTCCACGGCGGCAGCGGCGGTGGCCACCCCTTGCACACGGTGCGCGCCGCCAGTGGGGAGCAGCTGCAGCTGAGCTACAACCCCCTGGGTGACCTGATCGGCGTGCAAGACCCGCAGGGCCGCAAGCTCAGCCTGATCTACGGCCGCGCCGGCCCTGGCCAGCGCGCCCTGCTCCAGGCCGTGGACACGCCCACCGGCCGCATCGCCTACCAGCACGACAAGCAGGGCCGCCTGCTGCAGGCCAGCTTCAGCGCCCGCAGCGCCACCGGCCTCGCCACCACCCCTGAGTTCACCCGGATCTACCACCACGAGGCCCAGCACAACGGCGGCCAAGCCCACTCATTCGCCCTGACCGGCATCAGCCTGCAGACCCTGGACCCCAAGACCGGCCAGGCCCGAACCCAGCGCCTGTCCACCTATGGCTATGACCGCGAGGGCCGCGCGGTGCTCAGCAGCAAGGGCCTGCCTCTGCAGCTCGACGGCAAGGGTCAGCCCGTGCCCGACACCGGCATCGAGCAGATCAGCCTGCAGTTCGTTCAGAAGCCCCTTCCGACCGAGGGCCGGCCCGACCGCGAGGGCATCGTCCAGCCGCAGAACTTCGGCAAGACCCTGTTGACCAACAGCCTGGGCCAGCAAAGCACCCTGCTCAGCGCCATCGTCGGCGGCCAGTTCCGCCTGATCGAGCTGCGCGGCCCGGGCTGCAGCAGCTGCGGCCCGGCCAATATGCGCTATGGATACGACAGCAGCGGCCGCCTGCTGCGCAGCACCCAGCTGGATGCTCAGGGCCAGCCGGTGCAGGCCGAGCTGCGCCGCTACGACGCCTGGGGCCGGCTGCTCCAGCTCAGCCAGCAGGCGTACCAACAAGGCAAGCCAGTGGGTGCACCGCAGCTGCTCAAGCGCTACGAGTACACCGACCGACGCTTCAAGGACGGATCCATCGCCCTGGGCCAGCAGCCCACGCTGATCGCCCGACCCAGCGTCATGACCGGCAAGGAGCACAGCACCCGGCTGAGCTACAACGACCTGGGGCAGGTCGTGCGCGTGAGCGAAGCGGGCTGGAGTCCAGTGAGCGACAAGGGCGACGAAGCGCCGCAGGGCGTGGCCATCACGCGCACGACCGAGTACCGCTACAGCACGATCAATGGCCGCAGCGTGCTGGCTGCCATCGACGGGCCGCTGCCCAACGGTCCCAAAGGAACGCCCGAGGATTCGGATGTGACCCAGGTGTTCTGGGACGCCCGCGCCGACCGGCCCGTCAAGCTGCTCCACCCAGCGGGTCTGATTACCCGTGCCGAGTACAGCGCTGAAGGCCTGACACAAAAGCTGGTCGGCATGGACGGCGTGGTCAGCGAATTCGAGTACACGCCCGGTGGCGCTATTGCCAGCATCACGCGGGCGGGCGTGAAGCGGCGCTTTGAACATGACGCCCAAGGCCAGACCGTCGGCGTGCTGGAGGCCACCGGTGCCCGCACGCGCGCCGCCTTCGATCTGAGCGGCCAGCTGACGGCGATGTTCGACGGCCAGAACAATCGCATCGAGCTGACGCGCGACCTGGAAGGGCGCCTGACCCGAGCTCGGCTGCTCAATTCCAATGGCAGCGTTTCGCAGCAGCGCGACTTCGCCGCGCAGGACGAACTGGCCGCTGCAAGCGGCTCGGGCCGCGATGCTGTGATGGAGGCCATGCGCCAGATCGTCAGCCGCGCAGAGGACAGCGGCAATATGGCCCGACCCGACTTGCTGGCGGCCATGCACGCGGCGCAAGACGCGCTGTCCGATACCGCCGCGCCTCGCCCACAAGCCTATGCCCATGTGGCCGATGCCAACGGCGCCTACACCAGCTACTACCGAGATGACTTCCATCAGCTGCGTCGCGTCGAGAGCCCGACCACGGGGGTGGCTGTGTTCGAGTACGACGCCGCAGGGCGCCTGCTGGCCCGCGTGAACGTGGACCTCAATCGCGCCGAGTACCGCCGGGACGCGGCTGGACGGGTGGTGGCGGTGAAGGTGAGCGACGTGCACGGCAACGTCGACGAAGACGCACAGATCATCTGGGGGCCAGGCAACAAGCCGCAACGCATCCGCTACCTGGCCGGTGAAGAGCACTTTGCCTACGACAGCGGTGGCCGCCTCGTCGAGCATGAGCAGCGCGTCGACCAACATCGCTGGAAGATCCGCTACGCCTACAACGCCGCGGGTCAGATGACGGGCAAGACCTTGCCCGGCGGCCAGATGCTGAGCTACCGCTACCGTGGCAGCCAGCATCCGCGTGCGGGCCTGCTGGAGTCCGCAGGGCTGGGCACACGACTCGAACGACCGCTGGTGTATGGCCTCAATGACGAGACCGACAGCTACACGCAGCGCCGCTTCATGCTCGGCAACGGCCTGAGCAATGAACGCAGCTTGGACGCACAAGGCCGCGTGGTCGCCGCCGGCACTGCCGAGGTGGGCCAGACGCAGCTGGGCTACGCCTCGGCGACCCCTGGGGATGACGAGCCTGCGCAGGTCAGGACGCAGCGCAGCTTGGGGCTGGGCCAAGTCGCTGCCGGCTCGCCGCTGTGGCAGGCCCGGCTGCATGCCCAGATGGACCGCTGGCGCAGCCCGGTCAGCGCCGCGCAACTCCCAGCCGACGGCAGCGCGCACGAAGGCGTGGTGCTGCGCAGCGAGCTTTTCGACGACCTCGGTCGCCAGCTCACGCGCGGCGGGCTGCGCTTGAGCTACGACGCGCTGAACCGCCTGACCGAGGTGCAGCGTGACACCAGCACCGCCATGCAGCCGGTGGCCCAGTACCGCTACAACCTCTTCGGCCAGCGCATCGCCAAAGTCGTGCCCCAGGCCGGCGGACAGGGCAGCACGACGACCTATTTCTTCTACGACGGCAGTCAGCTGGTGGCCGAGGCCGATGCCGAAGGCGCCGTGCAGCAGCAGTACGTGTGGATCAACGACAAGCCCGTGGCCATGCTGACCCAGGGTCAGGTCTTGCATGTGCACACCGACCACCGCAATGCCCCGCTCGCGCTGACCGACGCCTCGCGCCAGGTGGTCTGGCAAGCGCAAGTGGCCGACTACCTCGCGGCCACCCCGGCGCAAGGCCGGTCGCTGGGCAGCGTCGCCTTCAATCTGCGCGGCTCCAACCAGTACCACGACCCCGAGACCGGGCTGCACTACAACACCCATCGCTACTACGACGCGCAAGCCGGCCGCTACCTCACGCCGGACCCCATGGGCCTGGCCGTCGGGCCGGACCTGTATGCCTTCGCGCTGAACCGCCCGCATTCGATGCAGGACCCGCTGGGCTTGGCGCCCATCACCCGCGACGAAGACGTGCCGACCGCTGACTTCGCCGACAAGCTGAAGTACGTCTTCGAGAAAGCCGCAGCGAAGTATCCCGGCGAGGTGGGCAATGCGCTGCTCGAGATGGTGAGCCCCACCTCTCTGGCCACGACCGCCGGCATCTTTGCCGTCTGGGCCGTCGCCCAGGCTACACCGGTGGGCTGGGCTGCCGATCTGCTGGTCGTCGGTGTGGGCTACTTCCTGCTCGGCTCCGCCATCGTCGAGACCCTGGAGACCTTTGTATCCACCTCGCTCAAGGTCTACAACGCCAAGTGCCTCGGTGATCTTGATGCGGCCGCCGACATCCTCGCCCGGGGCCTGGGCAGCGCCACAGCCAATATCGGCGCCGGTGCCGCAGCAGCCGGTGCACCCAAGCTCGCCAAGATCATCCGCGACCTGCTGAACAAGCGACCCGCAGGCACGGTGCCCACGCCACCTCGGGCCAGCAATCCACCGCCTGCTCCGCCGCCGGCCGCGCTCAACTCACTCAAGGGAAAGCAGCTGTTTGGCCCACGCCTGAGCAACGTCAGGACGAACAATGACGGTAAGCTCGGCGAGCAAGTTGCGGCCCAGGTACTCGAAGCGATGACGGGTGCAAAGTACAAAGGCATTCAAAATAGATCGGGCAATGGTCCGGACCTCATTCGAATCAATCCACAAACCAGAACCATTGAACATGTCGAGGTCAAGTCCAGCCAGACTGGTGCACCGGGTTGGCCTGCGGGGAATGGGGCGACAAGGTTCCGTGACTGGATCTTTGAGGCGCAGCGGTTCGGGACCATTGCTGGCAAGGCTGTTTCGCCTGCCGATCAGCGCTACGCAAAGCAGATCCAGGCACTGCTCGACCAAGGATACAAGTTGGACAACAAAGTCATGCAAGTCACCATTCCGCCACCCAACAAGACCGGCACGCCGATTTTGGAACTGTTCGACTGGGTATAGAAACACCATGACTGCAGCAAGCTTCCAAGGATCTGGCCCAGCCGCTAAGTTCCCTTCGATCCGCAAATTTCTCGCGAACTACGTCCTGGGTCTACAGAACTGGGAAACGGAAGATTTGGGTTTCCTCAAAAGGTACGCGGCTGAAGGCGGTTTTCCCTACCCTTCCCCTGACGGAGAGGGCATGTGGACTTACACGCTGGCCAATGCCAAAGACGACCTAGCACGCGTCGGCGTAGCACTGCGTTGGTCAGCCATCCAGTCTTGCCTCAAGGGCGAGCCTGGGTATGAGGCGACCTGGATACGAGCCGCCGCCTACGAATACTGGGGGGGGCGTGCGGAACACCGCTTCGACCAATTCATGCTGCAAGACCACCGTAACGGCGGCCGGCCGCAATACTTGGGGATGCTCCGACTGCGCTCGGCAGTTTCCAGTCTGGCTCGGGTGTACTTACTGGACTGGAATCAGGAGACTTTGGCATTGACGCGCTGGATACTCTCTGCGCTGTCCCACGACGCCTATTTCGACGCCGATGAGAGCTCACACCCGCGTGCCCAGTTCTTTGTGCTTCGCCTGCTGGCCTCGCATTTCGGACTAGCGATGCCGGTGGATCCACGCTTTGCCCATGATGAACCGATCTACGAGTTCCTTCTTGAGCATTGGCAAACGCCTGACCCCTTGCGGCTGACGGATGCACTGCTGGCGGCGCTGGACCGCCACACGCATCAGAGCGTTAGGCCCAAGCGCAATGGCCCGGCCTCAGATTTCTCATTCGACGAGGACTGGTATTTTCCCTACGAAGTGCTGCTCGTGCTGAAGCTGCGCGAGTTGGCCGGCTTGTCCAATCCGGCGGCCGAGCTCCTGGCGCATCCGCTGACGGCCACGCCGCTAGGGCGGCTGCCGACACCGACGCCGGTTTACAGCGATGCGGTCCTGGACGGTGTTGTGCGGCGGCTGCGTGAGGAGTTCCCTGATCTTTGAGAGCTGATTCGGCGAGACCCACGACAAGGTGTCCGACGTGGCCAAGTTCGAGCGCGCGTTCAACGGGCAGCTGCATCGGAAAGCCATGAATGCGTGACGGGACTTACAGCTTTTTGATCGAGCAGTTGGGACAGCCCACGCTCAAACGCGAGGTGCCGACTGCCGCTCTGAACAAGTACAAAGGCATCGTTCCCGACTTGCTCTTGACCTATTGGGAGTCCTTGGGGTCCGCCACAGCCTGGGCAGGCGATGCGGCCCCTCGGTGAGGCGCTGGATGAGCTGCAGCTATCCTGCCGCCATGACACATGCAAACTTGTTCGCGCTGCGCAGCGGCGCCTTGAAAGGCAGCACGCAGCTGGACCTCAGACACGCCGGCCTGCAGGCCCTGCCCGATGAAATCCTCCAGCTGGCCGACAGCCTGGAAGTGCTCGACGTCTCCAGCAATGCGCTGAGCCAGCTGCCCGACTGGCTGGCCGATCTGCCGCGCCTGCGCATCCTGTTCGCCTCTCAGAACCAGTTCAGCGAGCTGCCCGAGGTCCTGGGCCGCTGCCCGCAACTGGAGATGGTGGGCTTCAAGAGCAACCGCATCGAGCGGTTCAGCGGCGCGGCCCTGCCCGCGCGCCTGCGCTGGCTGATCCTGACCGACAACCGCATCGACGCGCTGCCGGCCGAGATCGGTCGCTGCACGCGGCTGCAAAAGCTGGCCCTGGCCGGCAACCGCTTGCGCGCGCTGCCGCCCGAGCTGCAGCAATGCCGGGCGCTGGAGCTGATCCGCGTTTCAGCCAATGCGCTGCAAGCCTTGCCCGAAGCACTGCTGCAGCTGCCGCGCCTGAGCTGGTTGGCCTTCGGCGGCAACCCTTTCAATCGCGAGCTGGAGCAAGCCGCGCTGGCGCACACGCCCCTGCCCGCCCTGCCCTGGCCCCAGCTGCGCCTGGAACAGCAGCTCGGTGAAGGCGCGTCCGGCGTGATCCACCGTGCGCTGCAGATCGATGCGGCTGAGCCGGTGGCCGTCAAGGTCTTCAAGGGCGAGGTCACCAGCGACGGCCTGCCCGACAGCGAGATGGCCGCAGCCCTGCAGGCCGGTGCCCACCCGAACCTGATCCCCCTGCGCGCACGCCTGAGCGAGCACCCGACCGAGGCTCAAGGCCTGGTGCTCGATCTGATCAGCCCGGCCTTCCGCAGCCTGGCCGGGCCGCCCAGCCTGGCCAGCTGCAGCCGCGATGTCTATGCCGAAGACAGCCGCTTCAGTCTGAGCGCCCTGCTGCGCATCGCCCGTGGCATGGCTTCGGCCTTGGCCCAACTGCAGGCTCGGGGCCTCTGTCATGGCGACTTCTACGCCCACAACATCCTGCACGACGGCCAGGGCCTGGCCTATCTCGGGGACTTTGGTGCGGCGTCCTTCTTGCCGCGCGCGGCCAGCGTGGCGCAGCGCGAAGCGGTGGCGCGCATCGAGGTGCGTGCCTTCGGCTGCCTGCTGGAGGAATTGCTGGCGCGCTGCGAGGAAGCCCCCCCGCTGCCACTGCACAGCTTGCGCGACGCCTGTATGGCCGAGGTGCCCGCAAGCCGGCCCTCATTCGAAACCATCATCGCGGCCCTGGAAGGCATCCAGCGCTGAGCGGCTGCGGCGCTCAGACACTGCACCAGAGTCGCCGGTGCAAGGCGTCGGCCTGAGCCCGCTCCAGGCAAGGGATGTCCAGCGCCCGCTGCAATTTGGACCCGCCCTGGGTGTCGATCTGCAGATGCACCAGCCCAAGACGGCGATCCAGCACATTGCTGGAAAAACGCAGGGACTGCAGGCGCGGCGCCGCCACGATCACCCAGCGCTGGGTGAACACGCCGCTGCGGAAAACCAGAACCTCGTCGCTCAGCGCATAGGCAGAAAACGCGACCCAGGCGCGCGCGTAGGCCAGGCCGGCCAGCAACAAGGCAGCCGCAGCCGCACCGATGCCATACCAAGGCAGAGCCCAATCCATCACCAAGCCCGCGATCAAGATCAAGAGCAGACCCAAGGGCAGAGCAAAACGCCACTGCCCGTAAAGCAGGCGTCGCAAACTGGGGCGACCCAGGCGCTGCCAACGCAACTCCGACCAGTCCAGGCCGGGCAGGCAAGTCTTCAGAAGAAGCTGGGCTTGCGCCGGCGTGGCGAGCGGTGCCAATTCGCTGAACTGGCCTGCCGGCCCCAGACCCTCTTTGTCTTGATGGGCGGTGTCGCCGGCCACCGAAACGCCCAAGCGGCAACGACCCAAGCGGCGCTGCAGCCAGCTGGCGCTGAACTCCCAGCGCTGCAGCCGGGGCAGACGCGCGCCGGCGCGCACCCTGGTGCTGAGCCCATGCGACGCCAGCAGACGTTCGCCCTGCAGTTCCAGGCGGAAGCCGTGATAACGCAGCACAGCCAACACGACCGACAGCAGTCGCATCAGCAGCAAGACCGTCAGCACGGCGCTGAGGCCCAGCATCAGCAGATGCAGCCAGCGGTGGTCCTTCATATCGTCGATGAACAAACGCCCCAGGGCACGAGCCGGTGCCCCCAACCATTGGCCAAGCAGGCGGCGAGCTTGGTCATTGGGCATGACCGCGCCGAAGAAGGCCCCCACCAGCAACATGCCGCCGTTCGAGCTCAGGCCCAGCAAGACGATCTCGCGCAAGGGCATGGCCAGCAAGAGGCGCGGCGAGCCCGAAGCCGCAGCGGCCGGCTCAGAGCGATCATGGCCAGCTGGATCGGCCAGATCGGTCTGCGGCAGCGCGAGGGACGCGCTCTCGCAGTCGCTCCGCTGGCCGCGCAACACGGCCTCCAACCGGGCCGCCTCGGCCAGACTCAGCACACGCATGACCGCCTCGGGTTTGCCACCCGCGGCCGAATCCAGGCGCAGCACGGTCACGCCGAGCAAGCGGTGGAAGAGCTGGCTTTGCTGGCTGATGTTGTGGATGCGGGCAAACGGGATGTGGCGCTGGGTGCGGTCCAGCAGGCCTTCGCGCACCAGCAATTCGCTGCCCAACACCTGGTAGCTGAAGCTGCGCGTGCGCAGCACCGCCCACAAGGCATAAACGGCCAAGGGCCCGATCAGCCAGACCGACCACTCCGAATCACGCTGGCCCAGAAGCAGATAGGCGAGGATGGGAAGCAGCAGCTGGCGCAAGACCCCAGCGATGGCAAACAGCCAGGACAGCGGATGCAGGTGACGGAGTGCCGCGGCACCCGCAGCGGACGCCGCGGTGTTCCCGCCGGCCTCAGTCATGCTCGCCTCGCTGGCGCGGCAGCAAACTCTCGCGCAGGCTGTGCGCCAAGGCTTGCGGCAGGCCCTCGATGCGGGTGTGGTGGTCGTGCGTGCCGGCCGTGTGCAAGCTCAGCGAGGCCATGGCCCAGCGCCGGTCCAGCGGCCCCTGGCTGACGTCCAGATGCTGCAGCCGGGCCATCGGCACCCAGACCTCGCTGCGCCACCAGACACCGCTGTACAAGACCACGCCCTCATCGGCGCGCAACTCGGCGCGGTACAAGGCATGGCGGCGCGCGCCATACCACCAGCCCGCCAAGGCACCCAGCGCCAGCAAGACGAGGCCAGCGCTCAGCAGCAGGGGCCGGTCGGCCGCATTGCGGCGCAAGCTCAGCAGCACATGCAGCAACAACAAAGCGGCTCCAGGCAACGCCAGCAACAAGGCGTACTTCAGCTGCCAGTAGCGGCCCAGCTCGGGCAGCGTGTCCAGCAGGACGGGGGGCGAAGATGAATTGGTTTCCATGCACAGGGCTCCGGCGCCCGGCGGTGAAGGTGCCGCACCTTCCACCCGCCGAATCGCTACGCCGGGCATTCTGCCTGCTGCTGATCGGCTTGAGCTGCGGCTGAAGCCACCCGAAGTGCGGACCGTCGACCGGCCCGTGACGGGCCGCCCTTGCCCTGGCTACAGTGCCTGTGCCTTCTCTTCCTGCACTTTGACGCCATGAAACTGCTGCTTTGGTTGATCTTGCTGATCCTGTGCTGGCCGCTGGCCTTGCTGGCGCTCCTGCTCTGGCCTCTGGTCTGGCTGATCAGCCTGCCCTTCCGGCTGATCGGCATCAGCGTCGAGGCGGTGTTCGCGCTGCTGCGCGCCCTGCTCTTCTTGCCGGCGCGCCTGCTGGGCTACCGCGAGCGCTGATGAGGGCCGGCTAGCCCAGGGAGTCTGCTGCTCGATCAGCGGACGCCGCAGACTCGAGGTGGTCACTGCGTCGCTTTTTCATGCCGGCCTTGACCTCGTACATGCGCGTGTCCGCATGCGCGATGCAGGCCTGGAGCGACTGCTCGGCGGAGTCACGCATGGCATAGCCCAAGGCAGCGCTGGGGCTGACCCAGAAGCCAGGCGCCAGCTCGCGGCGGTTCAAATGGCAGCGCGTCTTCAAGGCCTCCAGTTCGGCCAGCAGCGCGGCCTCGCGCCGGCGCGGCAGCAGGAACAAAAACTCGTCGCCGCCGATGCGGTAGGCGTCAGCCTCAGGCCATTGCGCGCGCACGGTTTCCGCGAACAGCTGGATCAGCGCATCGCCCGCTGCGTGGCCATGGGCATCGTTGACATGCTTGAGGTTGTTCATGTCCGCCACCACCACAGCCTGCGGGAAGTCCGCCGCCTGGGCCGGCTCGCCGTGGTCGGGCCGGTGGCTGAAGTAGTTGCGGTTGTGAAAGCCGGTCAGGCTGTCGGTGTAGAGCAGGTGCTCGCGCTCGCGCAAAAACTGGGTCTTGGCTCGCTGCTCGATCAGCTTGCGCACCGTCCGCACGGTCAGCAGGAGGATCACCAACAGTACCGCGCCCAGCAGGGCCAGCAGCAACAGCAGCTGGCTGTTGGCCTCGTTGCGCAGCGAGGGCACCGATTGAATACCCAGGTACTTCATCTCCTCGAACTGGATCAGGGGGATGACCTTGTCCATGATGGCGGCCAGCTCGGTCTGGCGGCGGCTGACACCGAAGTAAATGAAGGAGTCTTTGGAGGTGATGCCGCGTTTGACCACATCGCCATAGCCCAGGCCGTTGATGTAGAACTCCACCACGGTCGGGTTCTCGATCAAATAAGCCGCCTTGCCGTCGCGCACCAGTTGCAGCGATTCGATGATGTTGGCGGTCTTGACGATCTGCAGGCTCTTGAGGTTCTTGCGCAGGTATTCCTCATGCCAGAAGCCATCGATCACGGCCACCCGCAAGCCGTCCAGGCCGTAGACATCCTGGACCGGCGGGCTGCTCTTGAGGCCGACGATGATGTCGCGCTCGGTGCTGATGGCGCGCGGGAAGATGAAGTCGGCCAGTCGATCGTCGGTCTTGGCCATGTTCAGCACGTCCACCTGGCCGTGGCGCGCCTGCTCCATCAGCTGCGCAAACGGCGCGCTCACCACCTTGAAGCGGATGCCGATGATCTCGCCGATGCGCTGCAAGGTGGCGCCGGCAATGCCTTTGTACTGGCCTTTGTCGTAATGATCGAAGGGCAGGTAGTCCTCGGCCACGCCCACCACGGCCTCGCCGCGCTCGTCCAGCCACCGCAGCTCGGCGGCGCTGAGACGCAGCACCTTGCGGTTGTAGCTGCGCGCCGCATCCTGGGCCAGGGCCCGGATCTGCTCCGGGCGCTGGGCGATGTAGCGGTCAATGATCTGACTCAGCAGCTGCCGCTCCGTGGCCACGGCGAAGGTCATGTCCGAGGTGATGGACTTGAGCTCGGCCACCAAGGTCAGCCCGGGGAACTGGTGCAAGAACTCGTACTCGACGCCGCCGCCCGAGGTCACGAAGCCGTCGACCCGGCCCTCGCTGAGCGCGCGCAGGCCGGCGGCCTGGTCGTCGAAGCTGGCGACCTGGAACTTGATATTGGGGAACTCCTTGGGCAACTGCTCGATGACAAAGTCGGCGGCCAGAAAGCCGACCGTCTTGCCGTCGAGGTCGCCCAAGGTCTGCACGCTCGAGTCCTTGCGGGCGAACACGACGTAAGGGTAGCGCTGCGCCGCCTGGGTGAAGCGCATGATTTTTTCGCGCTCGGGCGTGGGGTTGGCGCCATAGAGCACATCGATTTCGCCGCGCAGAAAGCGGCCGTAGGCATCGTCCCAACCCTTCACATCGGCGGGCACCAGGCGCAGGCCCAGCTGGCTCTGCATGTCCTTGAGCAGGGCCGGCAGCAGACCCATGCGCTGGCCGCGGAACTCGAAACTGTCCATGCCCGCGAAGGGATCGAAGCCCACGGTGAGCGTGCGGTGGCGGTGCTGGTCGATCCAGGTCCGCTCGTCCTCGCTGAGCTGCAAGGCGGCGCTGGCGGCCGGCAGGGCTCGCGCGGCGCTGCTGGCAGGCGCCTGGTTCTGGGCGCTCGCGGCCGGCGCCCAAAGCAGAGCGGCCGCTAGGAGCATGGACAACACGGGCCACAGAAGCAGGGTCATCAGGGCCTGGCGCCCGGCCCGAAGGAACATCACGCGATCGATCAAGGACGCCACCCTCCTGCTGAAGCAAGCGGCACCATGCTAGCCGAGAACCGTCGAAGCGGCAGGGTTCAGACTTTCATTTCTAAACGAAGTTGCCACACCGTATAGCTGCGCCCTCCGCCCTCGTTGATGACCTGCAGGCGATCGGTGGTGGTGGTGCTGCCGGTGGTGTAGTCCAGCGGCGCCAAGTTGCTGGCTGACAGGCGCAGCTGGGTGTCGCGGTCGAAGTTCCAGAGCGCGAAGGCATCCAGCACCAGCTTGCGGCTGCTGCGGGCTTCGGTCAGCAGGGTTTGCTGCACGACGGTGGCCGGCGTCCAGTTCAGGCCAGCGCCCAGGCTCAGCGGCAGGCTGCGCAGGCGGTAGTCGGCACCCAGATTGGCGGTGGCGCGTGGCTGCGGGTCGATGCGGTTGTTGGGGCCAGGAATGCCGTCCACGCGCGAGCGGAACAAGCTCAGATTGCTGCGCAAATTGATGGGTAGGGCCTCGTCCACGAACTCGTCGAGGCGGAACTTGGCCTCCAGCTCCAAGCCCAGGGTTAGGGCATTGCCGATGTTCTGCGGCCGGCTCACCCAGCGCGGCACATTGGCCCAAGAGACGGTCTCCAGCCGGGTGACATTGCGCATCAGGTCACTGATGCGGCGCGCGAAGAAGCTGGCGCTGAGGATGCCGCCCTTGCTGAGGTAGTTCTCGTACGCGATGTCGATGCCGGTGGCGAGCTCAGGCCGCAGCAGCGGGTTGCCCGAGCGGTCGGCATGGTTGACTTCGTTGGGGCCGCAGGCCTGGCCGCTGGCGCAGGGGTAGAAGGAATTGATGCTGGGCCGGGCGATCAGGTCCTGCAGATTGGGGCTGCGGTAGCTGCGCGTCAGGCTGGCGCGGATTTGGTCGCGGCTCTTTTCGTCGAACTTCCAGACCCCGTGCAGCAGCGGCGTCCAGACGCTGGCGCGGTGGCTGACCGCGTAATTGGCCGCCGAGCTGCGCGTGGCGATGGTCTCGCCGCGCAGGCCGGCGTAGAAAGACCATTGCTTGCCCACGCTCCACTCGTCCTGGGCATAGAGGGCCAGGCGCTGGGTCGAGGCCGCCAGATCGTCACCGAAATCGAGCAGACCCGGGCAAGCCACACCGTCCTGCAGGCAGCGGCGCTCCTGCTCGCGATGCGTGCCCTCGCCCTCCAGGCCGCCGACCAGGCTGTGCTCGTTCTCCAGTTGGCGCGAGTACTTACCGTTCAGGCTCCAGTTGCGGTCACTGCTGTCGGTGTTGTCTTGCTGGATACGGCTGGGCGCCGGTGTGCCGGTCTTGAACTCTTCGCGCAGGCTGCTGGAATCGCCGCGCCCGGCGCCAGCGCCGGCACGCAGCTCAAGGCGGCTCGCTTCGTCGATGCGGTGGCTCCACTGGGAGTTGAAGCGCAGCATTTCCATGCTGTTGCGTGAGGCGGTCTGGCTGCGGTCAAAAGTGTTGAGCGCCGGGTCGACCTGACCCTCGCGCTGCAGCTGGGCCTGGTTCTGGCCTTGGCTGCGCATGGCCATCAAAAAGGGCTGGACGCTCAAGGTGTCGCCGCCGTCCAGGCGCCACTGCAGGCGCGCGGTCAGGTGCAGGTTACGACGCTGGTCCTCGTTCTGGCTGTCGGTGCGCTGCAGACTCTGCAGCCCGGTCTTGAGGTCGCGGCTCAGCGAGGTGGACAGATTGTGGTCGCGGTTCTCGCTCTGCTGGACATTGACGCTGAGGTTGTAGACGCCGCCTTGCTCATCGAGCTTGTCATTGCGGCTCCAGCTCAAGCTCGGGCTGATGTGGCCGCGCTCCAGGCTCAGGCCGGCGCGCCAATCGTTCAGACGCTTTTGCAAGGCCTCGCGCAGCACCACATTGATGGTGCCGGCCACGGCCCGGGCGCCGAACTCGGCCGTGGGCGCACGCATCACTTCGATGCGCTCGACCTGCTCGGGCGGCAGCTGGTCCAGCGAGAAACCCGGCGACATGCGCTCGCCGTTGACCAGGATCTGGGTGTAGCCGCCGCCCATGCCGCGCATGCGCACCTCACCGCCGCGGCCGGGCCGGCCGCCGGTGGTCACGCCGGGCAGGCGCTTCAGGGTCTCGCCGACGCTGCTGTCGCCGAAGCGGTCGATTTCCTCCCGGGTGATGATGATCTTGGACGCCGTCGAGGCCCGCCGCACCGCCTCGTCGCTGGGGCCGCCGCTGACCTCGACGCGCTGCAGCTGTTCATTCTTGCCCGCCGGCTGCGCGGCAGGCCGGGGCACGACCGCCTTGGCCGGCGCACTGGCCGCAGCAGCCGGCGGCGCCACGCTCTGGGCTTGCGCAGGCAAACCCGCCAGGGCCAGGCTCATGGTCAGCAGCGAAGGGGCAAAAGCAAAACAGGGTGCAGTTTTCATGGGCAAGGCCGGGTCGCGCTGAACGCGCAGCAAACAGGGGTGTAGCAGAAACGGCGCGAAGCATGGCACAGCCGGACCGTGCGGCCGCCCGCGCCGGACGGCCTTTTAACTTCTTTACGGGCGCGAGCGGATGCCGAATGCCGAATGCCGAATGCAGAGTGAACAAGTGAACAGGTGAGCGGCGCTGCGCGCCTGGTGAACCATTCACCATTCACCATTCACCATTCACCATTCACCATTCACCATTCACCATTCACCCATTCACCCGTTCACCTGTTCACCTGTTCACCCCCTTCACCCTCACTCACTCACTCATTCCCAAAAAAATACACCTCGGCGATCCGCCCCGCCCGGCAACGGTAGACCACCATCACCTGCTGGGCCTCCGGGCCGCGGCCGTGCACCCATTCATGGTCGACCACGGTCTGGCCCATCAGCAGGCGCTCGCGCACCTCGGCCTGCACCTGAGGCATTGCAAACGGCCCCGTGCGGTAGCTTTCGCGAAATGCGGCCAGGCCCACCGTGCGCGGCGCCTCGGCCGGCATGCGCCAGACCTTGACGTCCTCGCTATAGCAGGCGCAAAAAGCCTCCAGGTCCTTGGCGTTGTAGGCCTCCAGCTGGGCTTGGGCCAGGTCGGCGGGGCTGCGTTCGATAGTGCTCATGGCGTGCGAGATGTAACGGTGGACAGGTGAACCGGGCCGCAGTGTCCCATGCGGCCCCGGCTCTGTCCCGGCCTGTCCCGGCCTGTCTCAGCCGCGCTTGAGCTTGGTCGCCGCCCGGCTGCTGCTGACCATGGCCTTCCACTGCGAGAGCTGCTGGCGACGCTCCAAAGGCCCCTGGTTCTCGCGCTCGGCTTCACGCTGCAGCTTGTGGAAGCTCTTCATGCGCCCGGCGCTGAGCTGATCGCGCACCGCGCAGCCGGGTTCACCGCTGTGGCTGCAGTTGCGGAAGCGGCAGCCCTGCGCCAGCTCGCTGACATCATCAAACGCCGCGCGCACCGTGGCCACATCGGCATCGAGCTGCAAGCCGCGCAGGCCCGGCGTGTCGATGATGCAAGCGCCGGCGACGCAAGGCCGCAGGCTGCGTGTGGTGGTGGTGTGGCGGCCACGGCTGTCGTCCAGCCGCACCGCCCCGACCGCCTGCTGAGCGCCCTCACACAAGGCATTGCTCAGGGTCGACTTGCCGGCGCCGCTGGAGCCCAGCAGCACCAGCGTCTGGCCGCGGCCCAGCCAGGGCTGCAAGGCAGCCCGGCAGCAGTCCGGCTGGCCATCCAGCGCCAGCACATCGAGCACGGCCGTGCCCAGCTGTCGCCCCAGATGGGCGCGCACCTGGGCCAGCTTGGCCTCCAGGTCCGGGCAGAGATCCGCCTTGCTCAGCACCAGCAGGGCCGGCAGCTCAGCGGCGCGCGTCAGCACCAAGTAACGGTCCAGACGCGCGAGCTTGAAGTCATGGTCCAGGCCCATCACCAGCAAGGCCAGGTCGACGTTGTGCACCAGGGCCTGGCGCCGCCCTTGCGGGTCACGCCGGCTGAGCGCGTGAAAGGGCGGCAGTCGGGCCTCGGCCCAGAGCTCGCCCTGCGCGTTCTCGCGCGCCAGCAACCAGTCGCCCACGGCCAGGCTTTCGCCCTGGGCGTGCAAGGCCTGAATCAGGCTGGGCAAAGCCCGCGCGGCGCGCAGCCCTTGCGGTGATTGCAGTCGGCCATGGCCGTCGCGCTGCAGCTCGACCAAGCGCCAGGGCGCCGCGCCGGCCGCGACCGGCCCCAGCGAACGTAGAGCGGGCAGGTGGTGCTGCAAGGAAAAGCCCAGCGATTGCAGGGCCGGGAGTTCTTGTGATTCGAAGTCGCTGTTGAATTCCAGGATGGAGGAAGCGTTCATTCTTTGTTTGCTCGTTGGGCAAGCGGTGCGCTTGCGCCGCCCCTGCCATGCCCCGGCACGAGCGCAAAGCTGCGCTCATGAAGGCAAGGCCGGCCCGGACGCAAGCGCACCGGTCCGCGCGCGGGCTCTGCAAGCGCAAAGCACAGCGGCGCCAGACCTGTTGAAAGGTGGGCTTGGGTGGCGGGGGGCGTCGGCGACGTGCCAGAACGGTTCAGCGGCAGGCCTCTACAAGGCCCGGCCTAGGAACGCACGATCACTTCATCACAGCATCCGGGCGGCGCAGCGGCCGGCCCGGGGCAAGAACTGCCTAGATGCGGCTCAGGAGCACAGCCGACGCACGCGAAACGACAAGATCATTTGCAGCCATGGTGTTACTCCTTTTTCTTGTTGATAGGTTGAGCGAGCAGCCAGTGTGCCTGCGGGCGGCGAACGCGGTCAAGGCAGGTGTCGCAATGCCACATCGATCTATGCGAAGGGCCCAAAAGGCGGGCCACAAAAGCAAAGGGCCACGCACCCTGAGGTTGTGGCCCTTCTGACTTCCGGACATTCCTTGCGGAACGACGGTTTCCAACGCGCTGGTGACGGGTTCCAGAACTCTGCCCAATCTGCAGCCGGTTTGTCGCCTTGGATGAACGCTATTGTGCACAGGCTTTGTGACGGAGATTTGACGAAAAGCAAAGTTTCTGCACCCCTGATCTCAGCAGACCACCCCGCAGAGCCATCCCGCACCATCCTGCGCCGGTCAACAAGTCGTCATATGCCGCCCCTAAGCTGCGCCTGCTGCCGCCACCGGCCCTTCCATGGATGACATGCACACCATTCCCGACTGCCCCCCCACCCTCGCCGCCACGCCGCCCCTGATGAGCAGTGGCACATCGGCGGCGAGCGAGGACTTCAGCCGCAACGATGAAACTGGCGGTTATCTGAACGGCAAGCATGTCGAGGCCATTGTGCGCGCGGCCGAGACCGCGCTGGAGGTTCGGCGCCGCTATCAGTTCTTCGTCTGGACGCAGAGCAATCTGCAGGCCTTGCTGCCCCACCAGCTGCTGGCCTGTGGTGCCTACCAGCGCCAGCGCCGCGAGCTGCAGTTCGAGCTCTTCAACAATGTGGCCGTCAGCGCCGAGCTACAGAGCAGCTTCAGCGAGGGCCGCAGCGCCTTGCTGCAAGCCCTGCAACAGCGCTGGGTCGCCCACCGCTGCAAGCCGCTGCGGGTCAGCGTCGCGCCCTTGCTCGAAGAAGCGGACCTGACCACCGCCGCCCACGGTCTGCTGAGCGACGGCTACACCAGCTTGCTGGTGCACGGCGTGTCGCGGCCGCAAAGGCCGGCCGAGCTGGAAAGCTTTTTCGTGCTGGCCCAGGCCGTCGAGGCCGGCAGCCTCGATGACCAGGCTCGCCAGTCCATGCTGCTGGAACTGCTGACGCCTTATTTGCACGGCACCTGGCAGCGCGTGCAGACCGTCGAGCGCGAACTGCAGGAGACGCCCCAGGCCAGCAAGAGCGCCCGCCAGAGCGGCGCCTGCGGCATCACCGAACGCGAGCGCGAGATCCTCGGCTGGTTGCGCGAAGGCATGAGCAATCTGCAGATCGGCGTCAAACTGGGCATCAGCGCCCTGACCGTCAAAAACCATGTGCAGAAAATTCTGCGCAAGCTCAACGCCGCCAACCGCGCCCAGGCCGTGGCCCGGGCCATGTCCATGAATTTGCTGGGGCGCTCGCACAGCGAGGAAACCGGCGAGCGCCAGGACGCCTAAGGCCGAGCCAGGCTTGTCGCCAAGGCCAGCAGCGCAGCACGCAGGCCCGCCGGATCGCCGGCCGCCACTTCGGCCCAGGCCATGCCCGGCGGCAGACCGCAGGCCGGGCTGACGATCAGCGGCAGCCCCAGACCGTGCGCACGCAGCAGCAAGCGAGGCGCATGCTCGATGTAGGCGGGCAGGAGCAGTGCGTCCAACCCATCCAGGGCATCCGAACGGTCCGGGCTGCGGTGCTCGACCTTCAAACCAGCCCATAGCGCGGGATCGCTGGGCGGGCTGCCCAGCACACGCAGCGGCCAGCCCAGCTCTCGCAGCACCTGAGCCAGCTCCCAAGCGCCCTTGCGACCCAGCGCACTGCCGGCCAGGGCATGCCGCGGTGGGCCGGAGATACCGGTGCGCACGGGCACCTGCGGCAACTCCTGCTTCCATTGCCAGGGCCGCAATTGCACCGTCAGCCCATGCTTTTCGCGCAGCAGCCGGGCCACCTCGACATGCGAGGTCCAGAGGGCGGCGGCTCCGTGCAAAGCCCGCAACTCCCGCTCCGCCCGCGCGAGCGGCAGGCGAAAATCGCGCAAATTCGGATCTTGCGGCCAACGCTGCGCGGCCTGGTCCAGCCGGGCTTGCAGCTCGGACATGGGCAGGCAGTTCAGCCAGACCTCGTAGCGCCGCCCGCCCAAGGCGCCGGCTTCGGCCAAGGGCAGCAACAGGGACTGGTCCAGCAACAGTTCGCGCTGCTCGGGGCGCAGGTGACGGGCATAGCTGCGTGCCAAGGCCTCATCGGCCCACTGCATCAAGGCCTGGCGCGGCGGCGCACGGCGCGGCCAGAAGGCTTGCAGCTGAAGGCGCAAGGCCAGCGCGCGGCACAGGCCCAGCGCGAGCAGGCGCAGGCGAAGCGTCCACGTCGGCACCGTCACTGGCGTCGGATCCGCCGCAGCCCGCCGCGCTGCTTGCTGCCAAGGCCGCCAACGCTGCACCTCGGACCAGCCGGCTTGCCCGTCCAGCCACTGCAGCAATTCGGGGCCAGGCTGGTTCAAGAGGACCAGGCGGCGCGCGGCCTCAGGCGCCGGGCGCGGCCCCCGGCCGTGGCGAAAACAGCGCTGCTCGCCGCAGCTGAGGCAGCCTCGCGCTGGCGGCGCCTCGGGATGCAGTGGCAGCGTACGCAGTGACCGGGCGCGCGCGGCCGGCGTGCCCGCTGAGCCGACCGGATGTCGCGCACGGATACGCACCATCAGCTCTTCGGCGCTGAGCTCCAGCTCCAGACGGCAGTCAAGCGGTGCACGCACGCGCAGGTCGACATAATTCCAAAACACCGTGGCATCGTCGCGATCCATGCTGGTGCCACCCAAGCCCGGTTCTGCCGCCACGCGCGCGCTGTGGCCATGTCGCTCCAGGAACTCGAAGCCGGCCAGGCGCGCGGCTCGAGCCAAGGCATTGGACAGCTGACACAGGCCGCCGGCCACAGTGGGTACCACGCAGCCCGCGCGAATCTCGCGCCCGGGCACAAAGCCGCGCCCGCGCCAGGGCGGCCCGAGCTGGCGCCAGAAGCTCAAAGTCTGGCCAGCGGGAAGATGGAGGCCATCAAAAGCCGGCACGGCGCGGCGCAGGTTCTCGACCTTGCCGGCCAGCAGCATGAACTCCTCGGGTGCGCTGTCCTGCCACAAGGGGGAGCGCACTTCGGCGAGCACAGGCGCCTCGGCCCAACCCTGCTCGGAGACGGGCCGATGGCGGCGCAAGCTGAAGTCAGCTGCATTGCGCAGCCCCCGGCGCAGCACATGGGCCCAGACCCGGAACCAGAACCAGGCCGCTTGCCGGCGGCTGGGCGGGCGAAACTCCGGGGCCTGGGCTGCCGTACTCACTTGCCGTTCGGCACCTTGCCTTCCACGCCCTTGAGGTAGAAGTTGATGCCGGACAGGAACTTGTCGTCAGCCACCTCGCCGGCCTTCAACACTTCCTTGCCGTCTTGGCCGACCAAGGGGCCTTTCCAGATGGCGAAGCTGCCGTCCTTGAGACCGGCCTTGATCTTGTCGATCTCGGCGCGGGTTTCGGCGGGCACTTGTTCGGAGATGGAGACCAGGTCGATCGCGCCTTCCTTGACGCCCCACCAGGCATGCTTGCCCGGACCGGCCGCCCACGTGCCGTCCAGCGCCTCACGCACGGCGGCGATGTAGTACGGCGCCCAGTTGATGACGGCCGAACCCAGATGGGCTTTGGGGCCGTAGGCGGTCATGTCGGAATCCCAGCCGAAGGCCAGCTTGCCGTTCTTCTCAGCCGTCTGCAGCACGGCGCTGGAGTCGGTGTTCTGCATCAGCACGTCGGCGCCGCCGTTGATCAGCGTCTGCGCGGCTTCGGTCTCTTGCGGTGGGTCGAACCACTTGTTGACCCAGACCACCTTGACCTTGATCTTCGGATTGCCGGTCTGCGCGCCCAGGGTGAAGCTGTTGATGTTGCGGATCACCTCGGGGATGGGGATGGAGCCCACCACGCCGATCACGCCGCTCTTGCTCATCTTGCCGGCGATCACGCCGGCCATGTAGGCGCCCTCGTAGGTGCGCGAGTCGTAGGTGCGCTGGTTGGCGGCCTGCTTGTAGCCGGTGGCATGCTCGAACTTGACGTTCGGGCTGTCGGCCGCGACCTTGAGCATGGACTCGCCATAGCCGAAGGTGGTGCCGAAGATCAGCTGGTTGCCCTGGCCCACCATGTCGCGGAAGACGCGCTCGGCATCGGCCGCCTCGGGCACCTTCTCGACAAAGCTGGTCTGCACACGGTCGCCAAACTCTTTCTCCACCGCCTTGCGGGCGTTGTCATGGGCAAAGGTCCAGCCGCCATCGCCGACCGGGCCGACGTAGGCGAACGCGATCTTCAGCGGCTCGGCCTTGGCGGCGCTGGCCGAGGCAGGGGCCGATGCCGCTGCAGGCGCGGCCGCCTCCTCTTTCTTACTGCAGCCCACCAGGGCAGCAGTCAGGACCAGGCTCGAATAAGCGGCCAGCTTCAGGGCACGGCGTTTGGGGAGATCAGACGGCGAGGACATGGTGCGCACTCCTTGTGTTGAATCTTTGAGGGGATCAGAAAACGAATGATCAAGTACCGGGGAAAAACGGCTTGCCCAAGGCAGCCGGCATGTTGGCACGAATGAAACCGGGCTTGCTGGAGATCAGTACCAGCACGGCGATCGTGCTGAGGTAGGGCAGCATGCTCAGGAACTGGCTGGCGATCTGCACGCCCTGCCCTTGCAGATGGAACTGCAGCATGGTGACAAAGCCGAACAGATAGGCGCCGGCCAGCACACGCGCCGGGCGCCAGGTGGCAAAAGTCGTCAGGGCCAGGGCGATCCAACCCTTGCCGGCCGTCATGCCCTCCACCCACAGCGGCGTGTAGACCACCGACAGAAAAGCGCCCGCCAACCCGCACAGCGCCCCGCCGGCCACCACCGCCGCCAGGCGGATGCGCCGCACGGGGTAACCGAGCGCATGCGCGGACTCGGGCGACTCGCCCACCGCGCGCAGCACCAGGCCGGCGCGCGAGCGGTAGAGGAACCAGGCCAGACCGACCGTCAAGGCCATGGCCGCATACACCAGCGGATGCTGCTTGAACAAGGCCGGGCCGATGAAAGGGATGTCGGCCAGCACCGGGATCTCGAAACTCGGCCGCGGGCCCAGCTTCTCCTGCGTGTAGCGCAGGCCGACAAAGGCCGAGAAGCCGCTGCCGAACAAGCTCAGCGCCAGGCCGGCCGCGTACTGGTTGGTGTTGAGCCAGATCACCAGCAGCCCGAACAAGGCCGCCAGCAGACCGCCCGCGCCCATGCCGGCGGCAAAGGCCAGCACATCGCTGCCGCTGTGCACGGCGGTGGCATAGCCGGCGATGGCGGCCACCAGCATCAGGCCTTCGGCCCCGAGGTTGACGATGCCGGCCCGCTCGTTGATGAGCAGGCCCAGGGCCGCCAGGGCCAGCAAGGTGCCGGCGTTCAGCGAGGCGGCGATCAAGAGCGCAATGGCGTCCATGGCAGCCTCAGACGTGGGCCGCGCCAGCACGCGCACTCACACCCGAAGTCGGGCGGCGCAGGCGGATGCGGTGGTGGATCAAGGTGTCGCAGGCCAGCAGCGAGAACAGCAGCAGGCCCTGGAACACCCCGGTGATGGATTTGGGCAGACCCAGGCGCGACTGCGCCAGCTCTCCGCCGATATAGAACATGCTCATCAAGAGGCCCGAGAACACGATGCCCGCCGGATGCAGGCGGCCGACAAAGGCGACGATGATGGCGGCAAAGCCGTAGCCCGCCGGCACGTACGGCGTCAGCTGGCCCAGCGGCCCGGCCACCTCCAGCGCGCCGGCCAGGCCGGCCATGGCACCCGAGAGCAGCAAGGCCGTCCAAAGCGCGCGGCTGGACGAAAAGCCGGCATAGCGCGCCGCCGCCGGCGCCATGCCGCCCACCTGCAGGGCAAAGCCGGCGTAGGTGCGGAACAGCAGCAGCCAGAAGGTCAGCACCGAGCCGGCCGCGATCAGCACACCGATGTTCAGGCGCGAGCCCTCCATCAGGCGCGGGATCTTGGTCACGGCCAAAAAGCTGATGCTTTGCGGGAAGTTGTAGCCGGCCGGGTCTTTCCAGGGCCCGTAGACCAGATAGCCGAGCAGCAGATCGGCCACATAGACCAGCATCAGGCTGACCAGAATCTCATTGGCATGAAAGCGCGCGCGCAGCAGCGCCGTGATGCCAGCCCAGGCCATGCCGCCGGCCACGCCCGCGGCCAGGATGGCCAGCACGATCCAGCGGCTGCTGTCCGGGCCGGCCTGCATGGCCACCCAGCCGCCGGCCAGGGCGCCGATGATGAACTGGCCCTCGGCGCCGATGTTCCAGACATTGGAACGGAAGCACACGGCCAGGCCCAGGGCGATCAGCACCAGGGGCGTGGCCTTCAGGCCCAGCTCGCTCCAGGCATAGGCCGAGCGAATCGGCTCCCAGAAGAACATCTGCAGGCCACGCAGCGGATCCTTGCCCAGCAGCAGAAAGAGGCCCACGCCGAGCAGCACCGTCAGCCCCAAGGCCAGCAGCGGCGAGGCCAGGGACATCAGCTTGGAAGGCTGGGGGCGGGTCTCAAGCCGGAACATGCGCACCCCCTCCACCTGCTTCTCGCGAGCCCTCGCGGGCCCAGAGCCCGCTCATCCATTCGCCGATTTGCGCCCGGCTGGTCTCGGCCACCGGCACGGCCGGCGACAGCCGTCCCTGGGCCATGACGGCCAGGCGGTCAGAGAGTTCAAACAATTCGTCCAGCTCCTCGCTGATCACCAAAATCGCACAGCCGGCATCGCGCAGGCGCAGCAGCTCGGCACGGATCTGCGCCGCCGCCCCCACATCGACACCCCAGGTCGGCTGCGCGATGAGCAGCACCTTGGGCGCCGCATCGATCTCACGGCCGACGATGAACTTCTGCAAATTGCCGCCCGAAAGGCTGCGCGCCGCTGCCCCGGCGCCACCGGCGCGCACCTGGTAGCGGGCGATCAAATGCTGGGCCAGGCGCTGCACCTGGGCCTGGCGCAACCAGCCCCAGCGTGTGACGGCCTCGGTGCGGGTCAGCAAGGTATTCTGCGCCAGCGAAAGCTCGGGCACGGCGCCTCGGCCCAGGCGCTCCTCGGGCACGAAATGCAGGCCCATGCGGCGGCGGCGGCGCGGGCTGGCGCGGGCGATGTCGCTGCCGAAAAGTGAGACGCTGCCACGCGGCGCACGCGGGTCTTCGCCGCTCAGCGCTGCCAGCAGCTCCTGCTGGCCATTGCCCGAGACGCCGGCCACACCGAGGATCTCACCGGCATGCAGGCGCAGGCCCACATCGACCAGGGTGCTGCCGAAAGGCTGGGCCTTGGCCAGGCTCAGGCGCTGCACCTCCAGCGCCAGCGCGCCGGCCTTGGCCGCTCGGCTGGGCAGGGCCGGCGGCTCGGCACCGATCATCAGGCGCGAGAGCTCGGCGCTGCTTTGAGTGCGTGGGTCCACCTCGCCGCTCACCCGGCCGGCACGCAGCACCGTGCAATGGCTGCACAGGGCGCGGATCTCGTCCAGCTTGTGGCTGATGTAGAGGATGGCGCAGCCCTGGGCGGCCAGCTGGCGCAGGGTGGCAAACAGCTGCTCGACGGCGCGCGGGGTCAGCACCGAGGTCGGCTCGTCGAGGATGAGAAGTTGCGGCTCGGTGAGCAGCGCGCGCAGGATCTCCACCCGCTGCCGCTCGCCCACCGAGAGCGAATGCACCGGCCGCGACGGGTCCACCTCCAGGCCGTAGCTGGCCGAGAGCTGCTGCATGCGGGCGATCACCTCGGCCAGGCTGAAGGCCTTGTCCAGGCCCAGCCAGACGTTCTCGGCCGCCGTCAGCGTGTCGAACAGCGAGAAGTGCTGGTAGACCATGCTGATGCCCAGGGCCCGGGCCTGGGCCGGGCTTTTCAGGCGCACGGGTTGGCCGTTCCAGAGCATCTGGCCGGCGTCGGGCTGGACGGCGCCGTAGATGATCTTCATCAGCGTGGACTTGCCGGCGCCGTTCTCGCCCAGCACCGCATGGATCTGGCCGGGCTGCACCGACAGGCTGATGTCGTCGTTGGCCTTGACGGCCGGGTATTGCTTGCTGATGCCGGTGAGTGCGAGTCGCAAAGTCATGGGGTCGTCAATCCGGCTGGCGCAAGTCAATCGATCAAAAACAAAGAAGTCTATGAATCCCGCTGGTGGCGGCACTGGCCGGCCACATAGCAGCTGTGCAGATTGCGCTCGTCGGACAAACTCATCCAGGCGAACACGCGTTCATGCAAAGCTTGAGGCTCATGGCCGGGCGCCACCCGCTCGTCGCGTGCCTGGGCCACCGGGCCACGGGCCCAATCCCAAACACACACATCGGCCAGTGTACCGAGGCCAAAGTGGCCCACTTCCTGCTGCAAACCCAGGGCTTCCGCCGCGCCGCGGGTGGCGGCGTGCAAAGCCACCCAGGCGCTCAGGCGCTGGCCCGACAAAGCCTGGATCTTGTAGGCGTCCAGCAGATTGCGCTGCATGGACAAGCTCGTGCCGCCGCCCACATCGCTGGACATGCTCACCCCCAGGCCGCTGGCCCGCGCCGCCGGCCAGTCAAAGAGGCCGCTGCCCAGGAAGAGATTGCTGGACGGGCTGTGCGCCACATGCCCGCCGCGCGCGGCCAGCAGTTGCCGGTCGGTCTCGTCCAACCAGATGCCGTGGGCCAGGATGGCGCGCTCATGCAGCAGGCCGACGCGCTCGTAGACATCGAGGTAGCTGCGCGCCTCGGGGAAGAGCTCGGCCACCCAGCGCACCTCATCGCGGTTTTCGGCCACATGGGTTTGCATGTAGAGCGAGGCATCGGCGCGGCAGAGCGCGCCGGCCATGGCCAGCTGGGCCGGGCTGCTGGTGGGGGCGAAGCGCGGGGTCACCGCATAAGCCAGGCGGCCACGGCCATGCCAGCGCTGGATCAGATCGATGCAATCGCGCTCGGCGCCGGCCACATCGTCCAGCAGCTCGGGCGGTGCGTGGCGGTCCATCAGCACTTTGCCGGTGATCAAGCGCATGCCGCGCGCCTCGGCCGCGGCGAACAAGGCCTCGGCCGAGCCCTTGTGCACGGTCGGAAACACCACGGCCGAGGTGCTGCCATGAGCCAGCAGCGCATCCAGAAAACGCGCCGCGCCGGCCGCCGCCACGGCCGGGTCGGCATAGCGGCGCTCGGCCGGGAAGGTGTAGCGGTTGAGCCAGTCCAGCAGCTCGGCGCCGTAGGAGGCGATCACATCCAGCTGCGGGCAGTGCACATGGGTGTCGATGAAGCCCGGCAGGATCAGGCGGCCGCGGTGGTCCACCTGCTGCCAGCTGGCGTCGGGCGCCTCCGCCTGGGTGCCGGCGATGCGGCCGGCCTCGTCGATCAGCAACCAGTGGTCGGGCTGGAAGCGCACGGCCGGGCTGTCCAGCTGGCCCCAGTCGGGCTGGGCGCTGAAGTCCAGCAGGTCGCCGCGCAGGGCGAGCTTGCGGCCGGGTCCGGGCAAGTTCATCGGTGAATGATCGGGCATGTTTCAGGTTCAGGGCAAATACAAATGCAAATTCGGGGATAGACCACAGAGGCACGGAGACACAGAGGAAACACAGAGAAACTCAAAACTGAAGCTCTCTGTGCCTCTGTGCCTCTGTGGTTGCGTTTGGATTCTGACTTGCTTCACTAACGCCAGCTTCCATCAGGCACCCTGCATGGTCTGTGGTCGACTCTTCTCTTGAGCGACCAGCTCCCTCGCCACCTCCCGCACCTGCTCGCGCAGCCAGCGCTGGGCGGCGGCCTGGTGTGAGAGCGCATGCCAGAGCTGGTAATAGCTCAGCCGCGGAAACGCCACCGGGCAGCGCAGCACCGCCACCGGCAGGCTGGCCAGGTAGCGGCTGCAGAACTGGCGGCCGGTGGTCAGCACCAGGGAGCTGCGCGCCACCATCAGCGGCAGCTGGCCGAAATGGGCGCTGCGCACGGCGATCTGGCGGCTCAGGCCCTGCTCGGCCAGATGCTGGTCGATCACGCCAGGCTGGCCGGCCGACAGCGGCATGGGCGCCAGATGCTGGCTGTCCAGATAGCGCTGCACGGTCCAGTCCTTGGGCCGCAGCTTGAGCAAAGGATGATCGCGCGCCACCAGGCAAACCACCTCGTCGCTGAACAAGCGGCCCAGGTGCAGCTCCTCCGGCGGGCGCAGCCAGTTGCCGATGACCAGATCGATCTGGCCGCTGGCCAGGCCGCGGCGGTAATCGAACTCGGCCGAAAGCGGCTGCAAGTCCAGGCGCAGGCCCGGCGACAGGCGCTGCAGGCGCGACACCAGCTCGGGCAAGAAGAGCGGGTCGAGGTAATCGCTGGCGGCGATGCGCAGGTTCAGCTCGGCGCTGGCCGGGTCAAAGCCGGCGCCGCGGCTGCTGCGCTGGGGCGCGCCGAACAGGCGGGCCGCATCCTGCAGCAGGCGCTGGGCCGGCTCCAGCAGCTCCAGCGCCGTGGCCGTGGGCCGCATGCCGGCGCCGCTGCGCACCAGCAGCGCATCGCCCGTGAGCGCACGCAGGCGCCGCAGCTGGGCGCTGACGGCCGGCTGCGTGCTGTGCAGGCGCAGGGCTGCCTTCGAGACGCTTTGCTCGCTGATCACGGTATGCAAGACTCGCACGAGTTGAAGCTCGATCTTGTCGAAATCGGCGCGCAAGTTCATGCGTGGCTGCATATAGTGGTCATGTGGGAGATCGTATAGGGAAGTGGGGGTGAGGAGATACCGTGGGTGAATCGTGAATCGTGAATCGTGAGTCGTGAATCGCGAATCGCGAATCGCGAATCGTGGCTCAGTTCGTCCGCGTAAACAGTCCATTCACCATTCACGATTCACCATTCACGCCACCTCCCCCGCCATGCCCCACCACACCCGCCCCATCCGCTTTTTCCACCGCGGCCAGATCCAGGCAGTGGACGGCCTGGCGCCGACCACCACCGTGCTGGGCTATCTGCGCGAACATGCCCAGCCCCATTGCAGCGGCACCAAGGAAGGCTGCGCCGAAGGCGACTGCGGCGCCTGCACCGTGCTGCTCGGTGAGCTCGATGCATCAGGGCAGATGCAGTTGCGCAATGTCAACGCCTGCACCCAGTTCCTGCCCACGCTGGACGGCCAGGCCTTGTGGACCGTGGAAGACCTGGGCGGCGCCGAGGCACTGAACCCGGTACAACAAGCCCTGGTGGACTGCCATGCCTCGCAGTGCGGCTTCTGCACGCCGGGTTTTGCCATGAGCTTGCAGGCCTGCTACGAGCGCCACTGCCAGAGCGGCAGCCGGCCCGACCGCCAGGAGCTGGCCGACGCCCTGGCCGGCAACCTCTGCCGCTGCACCGGCTACCGCCCCCTGCTGGACGCCGGCCAGCGCATGTTCGAGCTGCCCCAGCAAACCCTGGACCTGGCGCCCGCCCGCGCCGCCCTGCTGGGCCTGCAGCAAGACCCGCCCCTGCACTACGCGGCCGCCCAGCCGGCCATCCCGGGCCGCCTTGACCAGTTCCACGCCCCGCGCAGCCTGGCCGAGCTGGCCGCGCTGCGCGAGGCCAAACCGCAGGCGCGCCTGCTGGCCGGCTCCACCGACATCGGACTCTGGGTCAACAAACGCTTCCGTGACCTGGGCGATGTGATCTACCTCGGCGCCGTGTCCGAGCTCAAGGCCATCCGGCCTGAGCCCTTCAACGGACAGCCCGGCCTGTGGATCGGCGCCGGCGCCAGCCTCGAGGCCGCCTGGAGCGCCCTGAGCGCCGCCGTGCCGCCGCTGCGCGAGCTCTGGCTGCGCTTTGCCTCGCCGCCGGTGCGCCAGGCCGGCACCCTGGGCGGCAATATCGCCAACGGCTCGCCCATCGGCGACGGCGCCCCGGCCCTGATCGCCCTGGGCGCGCAGATCGTGCTGCGCCGCGGCAGCCAGCAGCGCCGCCTGGCCCTGGAAGACTTCTACTTGGGCTATATGCAAAACGCGCTGCAGCCCGGCGAGTTCGTCGAGGCCATGCACCTGCCCCTGCCCGGCCCGACCCAGCGCATCCGCGCCTACAAGATCGCCAAGCGCTACGACAGCGACATCTCGGCCGTCTGCGCCGCCCTGAGCCTGCGCCTGGACGAGGCGGGCCGCGTGCAAGAGGCGCGCCTGGCCTTCGGCGGCATGGCCGCCATCGTGCGGCGCAGCGCCCCGGCCGAGCAGGCCTTGCTGGGCCAGAGCTGGAACGACGAAGCCGCCCTGCAAGCGGCCCAAGCCGCCCTGGCGCTGGACTTCCAGCCCTTGAGCGATATGCGCGCCAACGCCGACTACCGCCTGCAGGTGGCGCAAAACCTCCTACGCCGCTTCTGGCTGGAGACCCGGCCCGATGCGCCACTGCCCGCCGCCAGCCTCAGCGTGTGGCAGGCCGTGCGTTTCAGCGACGCGGAGCAGGCGCGATGAGCACAACAGCCATGAACACCTCTTCTGCACCCACCCCGCTCCACCCGCACACCGTGGGCCGCAGCCATGCGCACGAGTCGGCGGCCCTGCATGTCAGCGGCGAAGCCGTCTACACCGACGACATCCCCGAGGCCGAGGGCACCCTGCACGCCGCCTTGGGCCTCTCGCCCATCGCCCACGGCCGCATCGTCGCCATCGACCTGGCCCTGCTGCGCGCCCAGCCCGGCGTGCAGCTGGTACTGACGGCCGAAGACATCCCCAGCGAAAACAACTGCGGCCCCCTGCTGCACGACGACCCCATCCTCGCCGCGGGCGAGGTGCGTTATGTCGGCCAGCCCGTGTTTGCCATCATCGCCAGCAGCCGCGAGCTGGCCCGCCGCGCCGCCGCCCTGGCCGGCCAGGCCCTCAAGATCGAGCCCTTGCCCGCCGTGCTGACCGCCCTGGAGGCCCATGCCGCCGGCCAGTATGTGGTGCCGCCCATGCACCTGAACCGCGGCGACGCGGCCACCGCCCTCGCGCAAGCGCCGCAGCGCCTGCAAGGCAGCTGGTCGGTGGGCGGGCAAGAGCAGTTCTATCTCGAAGGCCAGATCAGCTACGCCTTGCCCCAGGAAAACCGCGGCCTGCTCGTCCACTGCTCGACCCAGCACCCCAGCGAGATGCAGCAGCTGCTCAGCCACGCCCTGGGCTGGGCCAGCCACCAGGTGCAGGTGCAATGCCGGCGCATGGGCGGCGGCTTCGGTGGCAAGGAGTCGCAATCGGCCCTGTTCGCCTGCGTGGCCGGCCTGGCCGCCAGCCGCCTGCGCCGCCCGGTCAAGCTGCGCCTGGACCGCGACGACGATTTCATGATCACCGGCCGCCGCCACGGTTTCGACTACCGCTGGGACGTGGGCTTTGATGAAGAGGGACACATCCTCGGCGCCGAGGTGGAGCTGATCTCCAACTGCGGCCACTCGGCCGACCTCTCGGCCCCGGTGATGACGCGGGCGCTCTGCCATTTCGACAACGCCTACTGGCTGCCCCATGTGGCCCTGCACGGCTTCTGCGCCCGCACGAACACGCAGAGCAACACCGCCTTCCGCGGCTTTGGCGGCCCCCAGGGCGCGCTGGCCGTGGAGATGATTCTGGACTCCATCGCCCGCCGCCTGGGCCTGGACCCGCTGCTGGTGCGGCAGCGCAATTTCTACCGCGACGCCGGCGCGCGCAACATCACGCCCTACGGCCAGACTGTGGAAGACAACCAGCTGCAGCCCCTGACCGATCAGCTGGTCGAGAGCAGCGGCTACCACGCCCGCCGCGCCGAGATCCAAGCCTTCAACGCCGCCAGCCCGGTGCTGAAAAAAGGCCTGGCCCTGACACCGCTGAAATTCGGCATCAGCTTCAATGTCGTGCACCTGAACCAGGCGGGGGCCCTGGTGCATGTCTACACCGACGGCTCGGTACTGGTGAACCACGGTGGCACCGAGATGGGCCAGGGCCTGAACACCAAGGTGGCGCAAGTGGTGGCCGAAGAACTGGGCCTGAGCCTGGCACGCGTGCGCTGCAGCGCCACCGACACCCAAAAAGTGGCCAACACCTCGGCCACCGCCGCCTCCACCGGCAGCGACCTCAACGGCAAGGCCGCGCAAGACGCCGCCCGCCAGATCCGCCTGCGCCTGCAGCCCCTGGCCGCCCAGCTGCTGGGTTGCGCGGAAGCTGAGCTGCGCTTTGCCGGCGACCATGTGCAGGGTGCAGGCGACAGCCGCTCTCTGCCCTTCACCGAACTGGTGGCCAAGGCCTACCTGCAGCGCATCCAGCTCTGGAGCGATGGTTTCTATGCCACCCCGGGCCTGCACTGGGACCGCGCCCGCCTGCAGGGCAAACCGTTTTACTACTTCGCCTACGGCGCGGCCGTGGCCGAGGTGCTGGTGGACACCCTCACGGGCGAAAGCCGCGTCACCCGCGCCGATGTGCTGCACGACGCCGGCCGCTCGCTCAACCCCGCTCTGGACATCGGCCAGGTCGAAGGCGCTTTCGTTCAAGGCCTGGGCTGGCTGACCATGGAAGAGCTGGTCTGGCACCCCAAGACCGGCGCCCTCAGCACCCACGCCCCCAGCACCTACAAAATCCCCACCGCCAACGACAGCCCGCCCGACTTCCGCGTGGCGCTCTACAGCCAAGCCAACGCGGCCGACAGCATCCACCGCTCCAAGGCCGTGGGCGAGCCGCCTTTGCTCCTGCCGTTCTCGGTGTTGTTGGCGATCAAGGATGCAATCGCTGCGGCGGGGCCGGCGGGGGGTGACCCGGAGTTGAGGGCGCCGGCGACGGCGGAGGCGGTGTTGAGGGCGGTGAGTGGGGTGATGAGCCGGAGCGGCTGAACACCAGCAAACCAAGGCTGCGACTTCAACGGAGCATGGCACTGAGCCATGTCCCTGTCCTCGTGCGTGGAGTTCAATCGTTATAAGTTTTGCTCAATCGTCTGCCGCAAGAGGCCATAGGACTGTAAATTTGTGGCCGGACTCTCGCGGCCCTTTGACCCTCGCGGCCCTTCTCGCGGCTCGCTCATCAGACCCGAAAATGTGAGCCTCTGAAGGGCGGCGCCTAGTCCTCCACATACGTGATCGGCTGACCTACTTCCTAAACCGAGAGTGCGACGGCAGGCGATAAACTGCCTAGTCAATACCGGCGAGCAGGCAAAGGGCCTTAGAGCCTCAGGGGGAGAAGCGGTGTACCTGAAGAAGCTGACGGCGAAGAACTTTCGCTCGTTCGACCAGATTGAGATCCCGCTGTACGAGGACCTAACTGTTTTCGTAGGCGAAAACAACGGCGGCAAGAGCAACGCAATTGACGCGATGCGGCTACTGACGCTCCCATTGAGCGGCCGTCGCGAGCTTTACTGCGAGTCGACTGATGTCAGATTTGGCAGCATCAGCCGCGAGTTCGAGCTCGAAGCGCATTTCCAGGACCTGAGCCCCGGTCAAGGAGGGCGTCTTCTCAGCGCCGTGACCGATGACTCCATGTCGGCATGCAAATTCGGCCTGCAGTACGCCGCGTCGGTTGGGCACTCGCTGGCTCGTCCGCGGCTTTGGGCGGGCCCTCACAAGGAGACGCCTGAGCCTGGCGCGCACGACACGATTCGGCATGTTTATCTGCCGCCTCTGCGGGACGCAAAGCGGGCTCTGGCGTCGGGCAACCCGACTCGAATCCATGCGCTTCTGAACCACTTCATGGGCGACCAACGAGCCGAGGACATCGCGGCGCAGCTGCGTAGAGCGACCTCATCGGACATCCTGACTCGGGTCGGCAGTGCGGTAGACGGAAATCTTGAAGCACTGACTGGGGGAGTGCGTAGGCAGGGCAGTTCACTGGGCTTCGCAAACGACGAGAACCTCATCGACATTGCCCGCGACTTGCGATTCAAGCTGGCAGACCATGGGCTGGAGCCTGAGGATCTGCGGTACTCGGGTCACGGCTATGCCAACCTGCTCTTCATGGCAACGATCGCCATCGAACTGGAGCGCTCGCACGATGTTGACCTGACACTGTTCCTGGTCGAAGAGCCGGAAGCTCATCTCCATCCTCAGCTTCAGGCCGCGGTGCTCGGTTTCCTTGAGGACCAGGCCGAGAAGTCCAAATCTCGGAAGATTCCGGTTGATGCTCCTGCTGGCCGGGTACAGGTGGTCGTCGCCACACATTCACCTAACCTCTCTGCGTGGGTGCAGAACCAGAAGATCGTCGTATTCCGCACCGCGCCAGTGCTTGAGGCAGCGGCCGAGGATGAGTCCGCAGTCGTCGACGCTGGTGAGAATGAGATGCTGGATGCCGCGGAAGTACTCGCAGCTGCTTCGATGGACTTGCCTGCGGTGCAGGCGGATGCTTCCGGCACAGTCGGGACCGTAGCCGGCGAATTGCCGAAGGCGATTGCCGCCACTCCCTCGGTGCCGAGCCAGCCAGAGACGGTAGTAGCGAAGGCCGTTCATGAGGCAATGGCACCTCCGCCGGCGGCTCCGTTGGAGGCGCAGCACTCTGCGCCGGCGGTGAGGCGTCGCGCAACCCGCTGTGTGCCCCTTGGAGAGCTTGTACTCGACGGCATTTCGCGAAGGAAGGTCGACCGCTACCTGGATGTCACCAAATCGGCGTTGCTTTTCGGGGGACGGGTCATCCTTGTCGAGGGCATCGCCGAAGCACTCCTTCTTCCCGTCATCGCTAGGAAGTTCGTCCTGCACGACCAGGTCGAGAAGCTGCGTCTTTTCCGCTCAGCCGTTTTTGTCCCCATCGAGGGCGTTGACTTCATGCCTTACGTGGAGCTTCTGCTCACACATCACAAGGGCGCTCGAATTGCCGATCGCGTCGTCGCGATCACTGATGGCGACGGGTGGGGTTTGACGGCTGGCCAGTCCAGTCCTGGAGCAAACCGAAAGGCGGACCTCATGGCATTCGCGACCAAGCAAAGTGCCAGCGATCTTCTTGACGTATCGGTGAACGATTTCTCGTTGGAGTCCGAGCTCGCCCTTGCCGGCAATGAGGAGCTTCTGAAAGCGGCCTACCTGAAAGCGCACCCTAGGTCCGAGTCCAACTGGACGAGCGCCTTGGCGAGCGCTGACCGTGAGGCCAAGGCGCGCGCCATCCAGAGACTCTTCGACAGCACGCCGAAGGGTGACTTTGCACAGACGTTGGCCGAAGGCCTTCGGGAGGCAAAAAACTTTAAGGTGCCGGGCTACCTGCGGTTCGCCATCGAAGCGCTGGTCCAATGACGAAGGCGTTCAAACCGACCGACGAGCAAAAGAAGGTCATCACCTTCGACGGCTCGGCGTTCGTCACGGCATGCCCCGGTGCGGGAAAGACTCGGGTCCTTATCGAAAGAGCGCGTCATCTTCTGGCCACGAAGGACTGGAAGCGTGGCATCGCGTTTCTGTCATTCACCGATGTAGCGGTGTCCGAGCTGGATGCGCGCCTGCGCAGGGAGGGCATCCTGCCAACCCCGGTCATGCCGCACTTCATCGGCACCTTTGACAGCTTCTTGTGGCGAGTTCTGGTGGCGCCATTTGGTATCCCAGGTTCGCTAGCGCGGCCGAGGCTGATCCCAGATTTGGAGCTCCGGGAGGTTCAGCCGTATGAGGGAGCTAGGCCAATTCCTCTGAACTGCTTCAACCGCGTAACTGGGGAAGCTATCGCCGATAAATTGCGCGAACTGAAGATCGAGTCTGTGTCGAAGGCGCACGTGACTACTGCCAAGAAGATGCGTGCCCGCTTCAAGGAGCGTGGTGAGCTCGACTATCAAGATGCTCGCCTAGTGGCGCTTGGGCGGCTCAAAGCACTGAACAATGAGTCGCCGTTGACGAAGTCGTTGGTCGCACGGTTCGGGGAGATCATCGTCGACGAGGCGCAAGACTGTAATCCTGACGACCTCGGCATCATTGAGTGGTTCCTCGGCGCGGGCATCCCCGTGAAGGTCATCTGCGATCCCAATCAGTCGATCTATGGATTTCGAGGCGGGGTCTCGACGGAATTGGATGCCTTTGCGACGAAGTTTGGTGATGACCGACGTCTGTCCCTGACTGGAAACTTCCGCTCCAGCAAGCACATCGTCGCTGCGGTTTCGCGCCTAAAGCGGCCAGAAACCGGGCGATCCCGCGACGAAGCGCTGGGCGAGCATCAAGGGGAGCCTAGTCCGGTGTACTTGCTGGCCTACAAGGGGCAGAGCGTCCCGGCGTCCGTCGGTACGCATTTCGGGTCGCTCGTAACCAACTTGAAGATCGCAGCGAAGGAATGCCCCGTGGTCGCGGCGACTCGTCTCAGCGCGTCACGAGCGCTGGGGCTGCCTGTCGACAGTGGGTCTGGACACCTAGCTTGCCGCCTGGCTGCTGCCGTCGGCGACCTGTTCTCTTCGTTCGAACTTGGCGGGCGGCAAGAAGCACTCGAACAAATGCACCGCGTAGTCCTGACCCTTGAGGGCCACCTGACGCTGAAAACGTATCGTCAGCACATGGACGCCCTTGGGGACAAGCATCAAGCGTGGCGTCCGGAGATGCTGCGGCTTTGCAAGCAGCTGCGATACGACCAAGAGACGCACAAGGACTCGGATGGCTGGCTGTATGCGGCCCGTGAGATCTTGAAGGAACGACTGCCTTCAGGCGGGGACAGGTCAATAAATCAAGTCCTTAGGCGCCACGAGAAGCTTGCGGAGGCCTTGGTGCCGCCTCCACTCCACGGTCATTCAGCTCGAACCATACACAGCGTCAAAGGCGCTGAGTTCCCAGCGGTTTGTGTGGTGCTCTCACCGCAAAGGGCGAAGAGCACGATCGAGCACCTGGAGACCGGCGCAAACGACAGGATGGCGGAAGAGCTTCGCAAGCTCTATGTGGGCGCGTCCCGAGCCCAGCGCTTGCTTGCAATTGCCACGCCCCATACCCAGGTCAAGAAGCTGGAGAGACTTCTGTCTAGCCCAAACAATAGCGGCGGACTCAGGGTGGTAGACCTCTGAGCTTCGAAGCTTGCGATGCGGCGCAAAGAGCACCACTGCGGTGGGCACACAGCCGCGAGGCCACGAGAAGCCGCGGCCGCGAGCGCCGCGAGGAGAGCCGCGAGGGTCAGCCCTTGAATTTGAAGGGTCAGGGCCTGCTGATGCGTGCGAACATGCCAACTTGATAGCGACCAGACTCAACGCATGCTGCCAGCGATTCCCCTGGCAGCCTGCGGCACCCGGTTCGGCGACATCCAGCGTGCACGGCAAGAAGCCATCACCCCCGGACGCACGGGCCTAAGGCCTTGAAGTGGTGGCAACATAACGCCTGCTTTCGGCAACGCCGGGTTCGACCATTCGACAGGGTGGTGTTTGCTTGTACCCAGCGAAGTTCAGGTGAGCAGAATTCTTCAGTTGGAGTGACATGTACGAAGACTCACTGGCCATGCGATGGCGGCATGCGTTTGTAAACACGGCCGGAACGCCTGCCTCTCCTCGTAGTTTGGTGCTGAACGACGCGCTCGATCAGCTGTTGACGCTTTAGTCGGCAGCGCAGGATGTTCACAATCTTCTTGCTGGCCCTGTCCGCTGTCTTCGCATGGCTCGCCGCTGACGCCTGGCGCCTCCGGGGCGGCTCAAGACTCCCCCCTGCTCAGCTGCTGAAGCTACGCGGGCAAACTACAGATCATCTGTCGCTCGAAGAGCAACGCAAGCGGCAGGACTACGACGAGAGAAAACTAACTGGCAATACGAATGCCATGTTCCTCGTCTTTGCAGTCCTTTGCATCGGCTTCTTGGCCGCAGGCCTTCATCAACTGCTCGGCTAGTGCACCATGTCCGCGCCAAACCTCGAACGTAGCCAAGGGTGTTTCTTGCCTCCACGCAGTAGCCCGGAAAGCGAGGGTCAGCCCCTGAATTCGAATCACCAGGGTCCCTTGAGGCTGGCGGTTAAGAAACATCAAAACGATCGGACTCAACGCATGCGGACAACGATATGGGCCGGCGCTCTGCTCGCCCTCAGCGCCCTGAGCGCAGCCCAGGCTCAATCCCTGATCCAGGTCCATGAATTCAAAGACTGGGCCATGGCCTGCGACAACCGGCGGCATTGCGAGGCCATCGCGTACCAGAGTGAGGAGTCCGGCTCGGCGCCGGTGACGATGTGGTTGTCGCGTGATGCGGGCCCCCATGCGCGGGTGCACATTCAGTTCGACACCGACGAAAGCGAAGACACCAAGTCGCTGACGCTGCATCTCGGCCCGCGCCAGCAACTGAAGGGCATCAGCCCGCGCAAGGACCTGAGCCCGGCGGACACCGCCAAGCTGCTGGCTTATGTGCTGGAGGGCGAAGAGATCGTGCTGACCGAAGGCGGTAGCGGGAACAACAACAGCAGTAAAAGGCGTTGGCAGCTGTCCTTGGCGGGCAGCAAAGCTGCGCTGCTGAAGATGGACGATCTGCAAGGGCGTGTGGGCACACCCGGCGCCTTGGTGCGCCACGGCGCACAACCACCCACAAAGGCGGAGAGCTCGGTGCTGCCAGCGCTTGCCGCACCCCGGGTCAAAGCCGCAGCCCTGCCCAAGACCACGGCGGCCGACCAGGCGCTGCTGCAGCCCATCCTGGATGCCGTCACGCCGCGCGAATGCTGGGACGACCTCCCGGACGACAGCAACCCCGAGCAGTCCATCACCCGCGTATCGGCCACCGAGGTTTTGGTGATGCGGGAATGCGGGCGCGGCGCCTACCAAGGCGGCTCCGGCATCTGGCTGGCCAAGAGCAAGCCGCCGTATGCACCCAAGCGCTTGGTCATGCCTCTCACGGATGGGGAATCGACCGACTACGTGATGAACGCGAACCTGACTGCTGAAGGGCGCTTGAATTCCTTCGCCAAAGGGCGCGGCATCAGCGATTGCGGCAGCAGCTTCGATTGGGTCTGGAGCGGGCACGCCTTTGAGCTGATCGAGGCCTGGCGTTCGCCTTTGTGCCGGGGTTTTCCCGGTGGTGGTTTCGGCCTGAAGCTGTGGACCGCGCAGCCCACGCCCTGAACCCGTGAAGGAGCCTGTATGCATGGTGCACAACCTGGAAGAGCCCTCGGGAGAGGCCTCTGGACAGCGATGGATCAGTAACGAACCCAATCAGCGGCACAATCGCATGCGGATGGGGATGCGGATGCGGATGCGGACTTTGCGTTCCTTGAGTTCACGTCGACGATGAAGGAACAAGGAGTCCGAGTTCGCAGGCAAGTAGATTGGCAATCACGCGCGAGCAGCGGTGGCGTCATCTACAAGACTCACTTTTTGGGACAACCAAGCCGCCATCATGAAGTTCGCCCTCTTGCTCGTCGCCTCGCTGGGCTACATCACTCCAGCATGGGCGCAGGAATCTTTGCCCATGCCATGCGTGAACTCCGCAAACACCGTGGAGCGCAACCATTGCTTCGCGGCGGAAGTTGAGTCGATTGACAAGCTGCTTCGTGCAGAGGTCCAGCGTGTCGAGCGGGTACTGCAGGAGCGAGATGCGCAAGCTCCGATGTTGCAGCTTTCCCGGGCATTCAGAACATCCCAGAGCAAATGGCAGTCCTTCCGTGATGCGGACTGCACATTTCGAAGCCAGACCTATGGCGATGGAACCGGGGCGCCTGCCGAGGGAATGTGGTGCCAGATCGAGCACGGGCGGAATCGCCTGAAATACCTGCAAGGCATGCGTTGAATTCAGTATCGACTCGGTAGACTCCGCATCGACCCGCAGGAGCATCAAGTTCGCACATCCGGCCATGCGCTCAGATTGCGAGTTCTGCCGCTGCCTTGCTGAACCACAAAGTACCAAGCTTCCATGCTGCTCTCAAATCTCCAGCCCCTGCTCTACATCAAGATTTCTCCGGAACTCCTCACGATTCGAAATGTGAAGACAGGGGCGCAGATGAGCGAAGTCCCCGAGCTGGCGATCAACACAGGCAGCGCGAAGCGAATGGTGCTCGGCTTTGGAGCCAACGCGCGCGCAGCGGCGGCGGCGGAAGGGGAACAATCATCCGAAATCATCAACCCCTTCTCTCACCCGCGCAGCCTGGTGAGCGACTTCACGGTCGGCCAAGTCTTGCTCAAGACCTTCGTCAAGCACGCCCACAGGGCCACCCTGTTCGCCCCTTCGCCGCGAATCGTCATGCACCCCCTGGGCTCACCCCCTGGCGGCTTCACGCAGATTGAACGCCGCGCCCTCCGTGAAATGGCTTTAGGGGCAGGCGCGTCAGAGGTCGTGCTCTGGATTGGGCGCGAGTTGTCCGACCAAGAGGTCCAGTCGGATCTGGTGCTCAAGAACGACGATGGGCGCGATTGATCTCGCTCTCCCATTAGGAACGTAGCCGCTTCATGTCACCAGCCCCCAAACCCACTTTCTTTTATGTCAGCAATCCAGCCTTTCGACACGCATAGCATCGCCGGCTTCTGGCGCCGCATCGCTGCCTTTGCCATGGATGCCCTGGCCCTGGGGCTGATCGGCATCACCTTGGGCGCCATATTTGAAGAGCAATTGGTCAGTTTGGGCCCTTGGGGCCGACTGCTCGGCTTCCTGATCGCGCTGGCCTACTTCGGCCCGCTCAACAGCCGCCTGGCCGGCGGCCAGACTCTGGGCAAGCGGCTGTTGCAGATCAAGGTGGTGGATGCACAGGGTGCGCCCTTGGCTCTGGGCCGCTCGCTGCTGCGTTTTTTGCCGCTGGGCTCGGTCTGGTTCCTGAACAATGCACAGCTGCCGGACGGGGTTTTGTTCTCTGCCTGGGCCGCGGTGTTCGGCCTTGCCATCCTTGGGCTGGGCGCGAGCACGCTCTACCTCTATGTCTTCAACCGGCGCTCGCGCCAGTCCCTGCACGACTGGCTGGTCGGCTCATTTGTGGTGAACGCGGCCTCGCAAGGCGCACTGGCTGCTGAGATTGCGGGCCCGCCGCCCAAGCTACACCGTGTCGTGTGCGCGCTGCTGCTTGCGCTCGGTGGCCTGGCTCCGCTGATTTCTCAGCAATTCCAGCAGCAGGAGCCCTTCGCGCAGCTGGGGCATATTTTGCACGCCGTCAACGCTGAGACCTGGGTCGTTTCATCGGGGGTCAATCAAGGGGCCACCTACACCAGCTCCAGCTCGGCGGGAAGCAAGACCACCCGGCATTTGAGCATCAACGCCGTCTCGCGCGACGCAGACATCGACAACGCCGAACGAGCACAGAAGCTGGCCACCCTGGCGCTGGCGGCTCATCCCGCGGCCGGCCAGCTGGATCTGATCCAGATCACCATCGTTCATGGCTACGACATCGGCATCGCCTCCGCGTGGCGCTCGCACAGCACGGCTCGGGCGCCAGCCAAGTGGTTGGCTCCCTAACGGCAAGATTTTTCAGTACCGTTTCGTTCTTCAGCCGCTCAACGCCCTTGCGCGCCACGCCAACCGCAGCTCAAGCCATGCCTGCAGCCACCTTCACACGACTGCCCTTCAGCTCCGCGTTCCAGAGGATCCCGCTTGCAGCGCTGACCAGCCTCTTGGCCATGATCCTCAGCAGCAGCGGCAATGCGGCTCAAGCCCAAACCAACTTTCCCGCGCCCTCCCGCACCGCCTTCAAGTGCGAGGTTGACGGGCGGGTGAGCTATTCCGACAGCCCCTGCCTGGGGGCCAAGAAGGTGGAGCTGGAGCCCACGCGGGGCCTGAACAGCAGCACCGCGGGCGTGTCTCCCATCTCCGGAGCGCCGCCGCTCGGCGCTGATGTCCAGCGCGAGCGCCGACGCGAGGCCATGGCCGAAGTGCTCAGGCCCGTCACCGGCATGAATGCCAAGCAATTCGACACCACCGGGCGGCGCTTGACTCAGCTCTCACCCGAGGCGCGCCAAGCCTGCGAGCGGCTGGACCGAGCGATTCCCCTTGCGGAAGAGGTCGAAGCAGGCGCCAGCAAAGCTGAGCTGCCCGCTATTCAAGAACAGCTGCTGCAGTTGCGCAAAAGGTTCAGAGAGCTGCGTTGCTGACAGAGCGAATCAAGGTAGGCTGAAGAAACGCGGTGAGCTCCACCGTCTTGGCCGCTTCGCCCTGACGCAATGAGGCCCCTGCCCGGCACCAGGGAACGGCCCGATTCGGGCGATCAAATTGCTCCATACACTCGCGACCTTGCGCGACCGCCCTGCCGAACACTCGTTCGCTTCGCATGCTTGCCCGCTTGCTGCGGCATGCGGCTTGCGGCCCCATGAGCTCGAGTTGCACCTGCAGCGCTGCGATCGCCTGCCATCTGAGCTTTCAGTGGTGGCATCCCATCTATTTCAACCATCACACCATGAACGCTGCTGAGCACAAGGATTCGAACAAAGCGACGGACGCAGACCCAAGTTCGCCCAAGCAAGCGACCATCCCAGCGCAAGCCCCTGCACCTACCGTCGCTAACCCAAGCCCCATCGCCGGTTTCTGGCGCCGCGTCGCCGCCTTCATGCTAGACGGCCTGGCACTGGGCCTCATCGGCATGGCCCTGGGTGCGCTGGCGTCCGATGCCCTGGTCGGGCTCGGGCCTTGGGGCCGGCTGCTCGGGTTCGGAATTGCGCTCGCCTACTTCGGCTTCTTCAACAGCCGGCTGGGCTGGGGCCAGAGCTTGGGCAAGCGCCTGCTGCAGATCAAGGTGGTGGACGCGCAGGGTGCGGAGTTGCCATTCGGCCGTGCCGTGCTGCGCTACCTGCCCGTGGGCACGGTCTGGTTCCTGAGCAATGCGCAGCTGCCGGACGCTCTGCTGTTTAGCGCCTGGGCGGCCGTGCTGGGCCTGGCCATCTTTGGCCTGGGCGCCTGCCTGCTCTACCTCTTTCTGTTCAATCGCGGCTCCCGGCAAGCCCTGCACGATGTGCTGAGCGGGTCCTTCGTGGTGAACGCGGCCTGGCAAGGCCCCCTGCCCACCGCCCTGGCGGCGCCGCTGCCCACGCTGCACCGCGCAGTCTGCGCCCTGCTTCTGCTGCTGGGTGCGCTCGGGCCGCTGATCTCGCAGCATTGGCTGCAGAAGGACAGCCAGACGCCCTTCGCGCCCCTTGCGCAGATCCTGCGCGCCGTCAACGCCGAGCCCTGGGTGCAGTCCTCGGCCGTGAATCAAGGCGTGACCTACACCCAGTCCAGCAAGGACGGCAGCAGCAGGACCATCCGGCATCTGAGCATCCACGCCATCTCGCGCGACGCCGACATTGACCAGGCCCAGCGCCTGCAAGCATTGGCCCGCCTGGCGCTGGCCGCCCACCCGGAAGCGGCCGCGCTGGACCAGATCCAGATCACCTTGGCCCACGGCTACGACATCGGCATCGCCTCCTCCTGGCGCTATCAGCGTCAGGTCCTGAGCCCAGCCGAATGGGCGGCCTCGCCCTGAAAAGCGCACAGAAAGGCCGACCTGCCTGCCGGCCACGGCTCGGGCCCTCAGGCGGGCCCGAACGCCAGGCTTTCCAGGCTCACTGGCTGAAATAGCCCGAGCACTTCTTGACCCCGTTCTTGGTCAGGTAGAAGCGGTTGCAATTGGTGTCATAACTGCTTCCCGTGGCGGTGATGGTCCAGCCGGCCAGGCTGACGGTGTTCAGGTGTTGCCAGGCGCCATTGGACTTGAGACTCCAGTGCTGGTGCGGGCCGGTCGAGGCGCCGCCATTGCACAGCGCCTGCGCCTTGTTGTTGGCCGGGTTGCCGATGAAGGCGTTCTTGGCCACGGCGGCGCCGGTGTTGTACTGCAGCTTGTCCATGTGATAGTAGGTCGTGGACCAGCCGCCGCTGTGCACGATCTCGGCAAAGCAGCTGGAGTGGCGCTTGAAGCTGCCGGCCGCCGAGGCCGACACCCGCACCGCCGTCTGGTTGCTGCCCCAGCCGCCGCCCTTGCTCATGTCCAGCGAGGACATAGGGTAGTTGCCGCTGCCGGTGTTGGTGTGGGCGCCGCCCACATGCCAAGAGTCGCCAATTGGAAACGGGAACTGCAGAAAGCCGGCCGGCGGCCCGGCCAGGCTGGTGTCTGGCGCGGCGGCGGATGCATCCTTGGCGGCGGGTGATTCATGCAGAGCGCGGGCGGCCTCGGTGTCGAAGCTGAGGCCGAACAGACGCTGGTAGGTGGCGGCGAACTCCTGCTCGCTGCCATTGGAGCTGGACAACAGCGCGCGCAGCGGTGTGGGTGCGGCGGCCTCACTGCCGAACTCGCCGGCGGCGGCGTGCGGGGCAGGCTCGTACAGGCGGCGCGCGAGTTGATCGGCCACATCACGCACCTGGGCGTTGAAGCCGCTCAGCTTGGACAAGCTGCCCATGGGGCGGTTGATCGCGCCGCGCTGGCCCGAGCGGCTGATCAAGCCGCTGTGTTGCTCGATCAAGGCCAGCAGCACGCGCGGGCTGACGCTGCTGTAGCCGGCCCAGTGGGAGATGATTTCCGCGTACTGGGCCAGCTCCGGCGCCTGGGCCAGGAGGTAGCTTTCGGTGTCGAAGCTGAACATCTCCGCATGGCTGTAGAGCAAGGAGTTGCTGGCCGGCGCGGCGCTTGCCGCTTGAGTAGGCATCGCGGCAAAGGCGGCTGCAGAGGCCAAGGCGATCAGCAGGTACTGTTTGGAGAGCTTCATGGCGATTTAGCTTTCACTGATGAGGGTGGGAAGACGAGCCGCCGATCACCGAAAACCACGCTCCTGCCTAACCTTGAATTCAAGGATTCAGGAATGAATCCGCGCTCGGGCTCAGCTGGCAATTCCAGTCTAGGCAGGCCGCTGCTCAGCGTCTTCTGTCCGGGCTGGCAGCTTGTCGCTGCGCAGGGACTGTGCTAACGAGACTGCTACAGCCACCGCTGTAGCCCTCGATCTCAAGGCCTCTCTGACTTGCGGGCTGCTTCATCGGCATGGCGTTTCAGCACCACACGCAGCGGCTCCACACGTCGAAAGCCGTACTTCTTCATATCGGGCTCGGCGCCGCCGATCCGGATGTTGATGGGCGCGCTGGCGCGCGCCACGACCTGCGTCGACTCCGCCGCGCAGCAGAGGATGAGCAGCCTGACTCGCCGCTACGCGTCAGGCTCTTTGCACCAGGCTCAGCAGATCGCCCTGCACCTTGCGCCGCGCCGGCTCGACATGGCGGCCCAGCACCATCACGCGCAGGCGCCCCGGCAGCTCGCTCGCGCGCAAGGCCTGGAAGAGCCGTTCGGCCAGGGCATCGGCCGATTCATCGCTCCAGCCCGGCTTGGCCTGCACCCAGAAGGTGAAGTGGCGGCGAGCGGGCTTGACGTCAAGTTGCTGTTCACCCACCCAGGCGGCCTGCACCTCACCCTCACGCAGCAGCACGCCGCGCAGCTCGCGCAGCTGGTCGCCGCTGAGATCCGGCGTCAGGGTACGCTCCCAGGGTTGCAGCTCGACGAAGCGCTCCCAGGCGCTCTGCTCCATGGCCTCACTGTCGCTGAGGCGCTGGCGCCAGAGGCGGCGCTGCTCAGGCGGCAGGACTTGATCCTGCGCCTGGGCGGCATCCATCCAGTCTTGCGCCAAGCGGGCGGCCAGCCAGGCCTGGTCTTCATGGTTCTGATAGAGCTGTTCCAGCCAGTCGCCGACGCGCAAATCGGCCTTGGGCGCGTGACGCGCGGCCAGGCGGCGCAGGACCAGGGGGTGGCGCGGCGCGAGGCTCAGGGCGCGTTCGAGCAAGGGGGTCGGGTCTTGCTCGCTGAGCGCTTCCACCGCCTCGGCCCAAAGCAGCCATTCATCCGCCACCAAGGGCTGCGTGCCGGCGCGCGCGCGCTGCTGCAGTTCCAGGGCCTGTTCATGCAGGCGGCGCAGGCGCTCGCCATGGGTGCGCCAGTCGGCGGCATGGAGCTGCCACCAGGCAGCGTCCAGGGCGGCAGCGATGCGTTCTCGGGCGCTGCCCAGCAAGCCCAGGGTGTGGCCGGCCGAGGGCTCGGGTGGCCGCGGCCGGCTGGGGCGCAAGCCATCGGGTGCCAGGCCAGCCAGGCGGTCCTTGAGCACCGGATGGGTGTCGTCAAAGTTGGCCAGGCGGCGGTACTCGCGGCCCAAGGCTTCTTGCTGCCAGGCGGGCTCATTGCTGCGCAGCAGGCTGACCGGCAACTCGGCATGAAAGGCCGGCTGTTCCTGCAGGCGCGACAGACGCCAATGGCGGCGCCAGAACTCCTGCTCGAACCATTGCGCCTTGATAGCGATCTCCAGCAAGGCCTGGCTGGCCACCTCCGGGCCGAACAGGCGGGCGGAGACGCGGTCCGCCTCGTACTCGTCCTCGCGCGCCAGGGCGAAGCTGAGCGCATCGAAACGCGGGAAGTACCAGCCGGCGAAGCCACCCAGAATCCAGCTGACCGGCGAGCTGCTTTCGCGGTAACGCCGGCTCAGCCGGGCCCAGGCCAAGCGGGTACGGTAGATCCAGGCCGAGAGCTTGCCGTGCTCGCCGCGCAGATGGCCGTATTCATGGGCGACCACGGCGAACAGGCGGCGCGGCTCCAGGGCGGCCAACATGGGCCAGCCCAGCATCAGATGGTTGCGATGGCGCAGGCCCAGCCACTGCGGCTGCTGGACGATGGCGGCGTTGAAGTCGGGCGTGATCCAGACCTTGTGCAAGAGCGGGCCGCCGACCTTGGCGCGGATTTTCTCCAGGGCGGCAAACAACTCGGGGGCGTCTTGTGCAGTCAGCACCTCGCCCTGAGGCGCCTCGAAGGGCACACGCAAACCTTGCAAGGCCGCGAACAGCAGGCCCAGGCAACCCAGGCCCAACCAGACCATCCAGGCGCCCGGCCGCCCGCCCTGCTGCAGATGCCAGGCCAGCGTCAACAAGCCGGCCAGGCCCAGCAGCGCGCACAGCAGCACCGCGCCATAGCCCAGCAGGGCAAAGCGCAGCACGCGGCGGCGATAACGCTCAGGTTCATCGCGGCTGGCCTGCTCGTTCAGGCGCAGCAGGTGCACATGGTCGGCCGAATTCACGCCCTTCTCCCTCCACAAATAAAAATCGCCCCTGTTCGGGGGCGACGGAATTGTGACGGAATTGGCAGACAGCGCGACAGGCGCACCGCACCCAGTCGCACATTCAGCTTAGGGGGATGGCGCTGCGACAGGCCTGCGCACCACCCTTCCCTCGCAGACGATCAGGCGTTCTCGATCAGGATTTCCTCGATCGTGCCGGCGGCCCGCTTGCAGGCTTCCATGACGGTTTCCAGCAAAGAGTAGAGCTCGCGCAGCTTGATGGCGCGCCAGGCGGCGGCGTCATCACCTTCTTGCTCGAACATGGCCTGGATGGCACGCTTGCGCAAGGTGTCCACCTCATGCTCAATGCGGTCGATCTCCTTGCACAGGTCCAGGGTTTCCTGGCCGCGGGTCTTGTCCGGCAGCGCCAGCACGGCGCGATCCAGGCGCAAACAGGCATCAGCCACCAAGGCGGCCATGGTGCGAGCCTCCTGGGTGGTCTCGTTGATCCGGTAGGCGCCCACGGCATTGCAGACATGCTGCAGCTCGTCGAGCACACGGTCCAGATCAAGTGCCAGGGTGTGCAACTGGTCGCGGTTGATCGGGGTGGTGAAGCTCTCGTAGAGCAGGCGGATCAGATCCTGGAGGATCTTGTCGGCGCTGGTCTCGTACTCGTGCACCTCCTCGATCAGCTCCAGGGTCTGCGCCCCGGGCTGGCCCAGGCCGGTGATCAAGCGCAGGGTGGCATTGCCACCGGCCACCATTCGGGTGGTGTGCGAAGCCAGCAGTTCAAAGAAGGCGTTGCGTTTGGGGGTCAATTGACTGCTCATATCGGGCGGCTCATGTCAGGACTTTCAAGCGATGTCGGCGGGCTGCGGGCTCAGAGCAAGCCGCGGCCGATGTACCAGAACAGCGCTGCAATCAGACCCGAGGCCGGAATCGTCAACACCCAGGCCACGACCAGATTGAAGGTCACACCCCAGCGCACCGCCTTGACGTCCTGCGCCGCACCGACGCCGACGATGGCGCCGGTGATGGTGTGGGTGGTGGACACCGGAATGCCGCCCAGCGTCGCCAGGCCCAGGCTGATGGCGCCGCCCATGGATGCGCAAGAGCCGCTGACCGAGTTCAGCTTGGTGATCTTGGTGCCCATGGTCTTGACGATGCGCCAGCCGCCCAGATAGGTACCCCAGGCGATGGCGATGTAGCAGGAATAGATGACCCAGTTGGGCAAGGTGTGCACATCGGTGGTGGCCGCACCGGCCGAGATCAAGAGCAGCCAGATGATGCCGATGGTCTTCTGCGCGTCATTACCACCATGGCCCAGGCTGTAGGCAGCCGCGGCGACCAACTGGGCGTTCTTGAACCACTTAGAGGCTTGGTGCGGGGATCGGTTTCGAAACGCCCAGGCCACCGCCACCATCAACAGCCCGCCCAGCATGAAGCCGACAAAGGGCGAGATGATGATGAAGGCCAGGATCTTGCCGAAGCCGCTCCAGACGATGGGCGCGCCCGACCCGGCCTTGATCATGGTGGCGCCGATCAGGCCGCCGACCAGAGCGTGGGACGAAGATGACGGGATGCCGTAATACCAGGTGATGATGTTCCAGATCAGCGCGCCCATCAGGGCACCGAAGATCACGTAATGGTCGACAAAGCTCGGGTCTACCGTGCCCTTGCCGATGGTGGCGGCCACCTTGAGCTGAAACACCCAAATGGCCGCGAAATTGAAGAAGGCCGCAAAGGCCACGGCTTGCTTGGGGGTCAGAGCGCCGGTGGCAACGATGGTCGAAATGGAATTCGCGCCGTCGTGGAAGCCATTCATGAAGTCGAATGCCAGGGCCACAAAAATAAGCAGGCCCAGCACCCAAATGCTGATCGTTAATCCTTCCATGACATGTCCTCAGGAGTTCTCGATCAGGATTTCTTCAATCGTCTTGGCGGCGTCTTCGCAGCGGTCCAGCACGTCTTCCTGCAGACCGTAGAACTCGCGCATCTTCATGGCGATCCAGGGGCTGCCGCCGGCCTCGAACAAGCGCGTCACGGCGCTGCGTTCGATGCGGTCACCCTTGGATTCGATGACCTCGATCTGCTTGCACAGCTCAATGATGTCAGCGGTGCGCTTCTTGTCGCCGAGCAGGGTGACGGCCTGATTGAGGCGCAGGCAGGCATCGGCACCAAGGGAGGCCATTTCACGGCCTTCGACCGTGGAGTCCTTGATGTTGTACATCTCGACGGCTTGCGCCACGCGACGCAGGGCGTTGATGACCTGATCGATCTCGATGGTCAGGGTGTGGATCTGGTCGCGGTTGATCGGCGTCGTGAATGACTTGTGCAAAAGCTGGATCAAGGCGGCCTTGATCTTGTCGGCGCTCTTTTCGTTCTGATCAACCTCTTGGGCCAGCGCCGCCACATCCTGGTTGCGCTCGCCGAGGCAGTTGACCAGGCGCAACATGGCATTGGCTCCGGCGACCACACGGTCTGAGTGCGCGGCAAGAAGCTCATAGAACTCCCTGCGTTGTGGCATCAGGCTACTGAACATCGATGACTCCTGGGAACTGGAAATGGGGACCTGCGGTGGGGCGGGATTTTGCCCGTGTCAACAAGGACTTGTGCTGATTTATGACAATTTGATGACGGCAAACCACAGATTTTCTCATCAGCGCTGCGGTCGGTTCGTCCGGAATCGGCACATAGCGGAAGTTCGATGTTCTGGTTTCCGCGCTGCGGTGGCTCGGCCCGCCGCCGTGCTCATGGTGCCCGGGTCGGCTCTGCGAGCCGACTCCCCTCGATGCTCACTGCGCGGCTCAGCGGCGCCAAACTCCCTCCGTTCGCTGCGCTCACTGTGGTCAAACAGTGGCGCCGAGTCAGTGCTTGAAGCGCGCTTGAAGCAAGCTTCGGCGCGCGCCTGACCCGCTCCGCTGCGCGCTCGGCCGCGCACAAATCGCCCGCCGTCGGGCCGAGCCACCTCCGAATGTGGCGTGTTCCACCGTCGAGGGGCAGTGTGTCCGCGATGCAAGCGCCCTGCAGTTCGGGTCGCCGCTGGGCGATTTGTGAAGGGCTGAGCAGCGCAGCGGCTCGGGGCGCGTGCGTACTCGCACGCTTCAAGAACTGACTTGGCGCGTCTGTCTGAACGGAACGAGCGCAGTGAGTGAAGTGAGTTATGCGCCAGCCCCGAGGTGCGAGCAGCGCAAGGCAGTCGGCCCGTGAGGGCCGACCCCGGAACCATGAGCCCGGCGGCGGCCCGAACTGCAGGGCCTCACGAGGGAGAACATGAAGGCTGCTCTGTACCGCAAGCGGCCCCACGAGGATCGGCCGGGTCAAGAAAAACAGGCCGCGATCGTGGCGATCGCGGCCTGTTTTGCAGCGGGGCGGGTCAGGTCTTGCTAGTTGAGCAATTGCTCCACATCGCTGGTCACATCGCCGGCGGCCGTGATCTTGGCTTCCAAAAAGGCCAGGTCCAGATGCAGGTGCTCGACCAGTTCCGGCACCGCCACCAGCAGCGCCTGGCTGGGGTTGTCATGGTGCTCGGCCGCGTCGGCCAGCACTTCGGCCAGATGCAGCACTGCAGCCATCAGCGAGAAGGGCCGGATCTCCATCGGCGTGTCGGCGTCCTTGAAGGCCTCGATCATGGGCGCAGGGAAATGCCAATGCAGGGCCAGGCAGGCGGTCACGTCGGCATGGGTGCAACCGAAGCGATGCATCTCCAGCGAAAAACGGCTGCCCGGCTCGGCCGCATGGGCCTCGACATCGGCGACCAGTTCCGGGTCGCGCAGCGCCATCAGCATCTGGCCGGTGCGCAGCATCAGGCCGGCCAGGTAGGCGGTGTCGGCGTCCAGCTGCAACATGCGGCTGAGGATGCGGGAATAGGCGGCCGTGGCGATGCTGTGGCGCCAAAACGCGGTGCGGTCCAGGCCCTTGACCACCGGGAAGGCATTGGACAAGCAGGCCGCCAGCGACAAATTGCGCAGCGTTTCCATGCCCAAGGCCGCGGCGGCGTCGCTGAGGTTGGAGATCTGGTGTGAAGGGCTGTAGCGGGCCGAGTTGGCCAGGCGCAGCACCTTGGCGGCGAGCGCGGCATCCTTGCCGATCAGGTCGGCGATGGCTGCCAGGCTGATGTTCTCGTCGTCAAAGCTGCGTATCAATCGGCTGGCCACCTCGGGCATGGTGGGCAGGGCGTTGTTCTTCTCGAAAAACTTTTCGGCGGCTGCCATGGCTGCTGCGGTCACATTGGTCTCCTAGCGTGTTCTGGGGCCTGGGCACGCTTGCAGTCTAAGGGAGCCACAGCAGGGATCAAAGCCAGCAAATGCACCGCGAAGCCGGTGCTTTCAACTTGCAGCCAACACTCGCTGCGAGCGCAGCGGGGCGGCGCCCGTCAGCCCTGGGCCAGGGTCTGCAAAGCGGCCAGATTGAGCAGCTTGATGGTGTAGCCGCGCACCTCGATCAGGCCCGCGCTCATCAGCTGGCGCAAGAGCCGCGACAAGGTCTCGGGCGTGATGGCCAGTTGGGCAGCCAGCTCGCGCTTGCGTTCGCGCAAGGCCACTTCTTCGCCGCTGGCCGGGCTGCGTTGCAGCAGCCAGGTGGCCAGGCGCTTCTGTGCGTCCTTGGCCATCAGATCATGGGCAGCGCCGGTCAGGTTCTGCACCGACTGAGCCAGACACTGCAAGAGGCGCTCGCTCATCACCGGGTGCCGTGTCAGCAGCACCCGCACGCCGCTGACGGGCAGTTCCAACAGACACGCCGACATCAAGGCCTGGGCATCCTGGCTGCGGCCTTTTTCAAGCCAGGCACTGCTGTTGTCCAGCCACTGTGGGCCATGGACCGCACGCTCCAGATGGAATTGCGTGGCCGACCCCGGTGCACCGGACGCATGAGCACCCAGGCCCACCGCGCCCTCCAGCACGGCCACCAAGGTGTCGGCGGATTCGCCGCGTTTGAAGACGCAAGCGCCACTGCACAGGCTGCGCACCTGGGCCAGCTCCTGCAAGCCGCGCAGCTCATCGGCCGCCAGACGCGGCGGGCCGAACAGCGTGGACCAGACCGAAGCCGGCACCAGGGGTGCGGCGGCAGGCGGATGGGCAGCGGAGGTGAGGACCTTGTCCAAGATGAGCGTTGTCATGAGCAGCAGGGGTTGGCTGCCAATGTCGGCCAGATGCTCGTTCTTGTCTTTGAGCAAGGTCAACAGATGCCGCCCTCGCCGCCCGCTGCCTCAGAAAATCAAAAAAGCGCGGAAATCATTGACATTGGTGTGGCTGGGCCCGGTCACCAGCAGGTCACCCAGCGGCGCGAAGAAGCCGCGCGCGTTGTGGGCGTCGAGTTCGACCTGGGCGTTCAAGCCCAGGGCGCGGGCCCGCGCCAGGCTGCTGGGCGTCAGGAAAGCGCCGGCGTTGTCGCCGACACCGTCGATACCATCGGTGTCGGCCGAGAGCGCGAACACGCCGGGCTCGCCATCCAGGGCGATGGCACAGCCGAGCAAGAACTCGGTGGCGCGACCGCCCTGCCCGTGCTGTCGGCCCGTGCTAACGGCCGCCCCGGGCGGCGGCGCGGCCAGGCTGACCGTGGTTTCGCCGCCTGACAACAACACACAGGGCTTGGCAAAGGGCTGGCCGCGCCGGGCCACGGCGCGCGCCAGCGCCGCATGAACCCGGCCCACCTCGCGCGCCTCGCCCTCCATGGCATCGCTGAGGATGTGGGCGCGCAGACCCAGGGCGGCCGCGGCCTCGGCTGCCGCTTCCAGGCTGTGCTGCGGCGTGGCCAGCATGTGCAAGGAATGCTGCGCCCAGAAGGGCTCCGAGGCCTTGACCGTTTCGAAGGCCCCCGACTCCAGGCCAGCGCGCGCGGCGGCCGGCAGGGGCAGGCCGTAGCGTGCGCAGATGGCCAGCGCGTCCTGGCAGCGGCTGGCGTCGGCCACGGTCGGGCCCGAGGCGATCACGGCCGGGTCGTCGCCGGGCACATCGCTGATCAAGAGGGTCAGGACTTGCGCCGGCGCACAAGCCGCGGCCAGCCGCCCGCCCTTGATGGCCGACAGGTGCTTGCGCACGCAATTCATCTCGCTGATGGAGGCGCCGCTCTGCAGCAGGGCCCGGTTCAGCGCCTGCTTGTCGGCCAGGCTCAGGCCGGGCGCCGGCAGGCTGAGCAAGGAGGAGCCGCCGCCCGAGATCAGGCTGATCACCAGATCGTCGGCGCTCAAGCCCCGGGCCAGTGCCAGCACGCGCCCGGCAGCGGCCTCGCCAGCGGTATCGGGCACCGGATGCGCCGCCTCCACCAGCTCCAGCCGGCGCGGCCGGTAGCCGGGCGGGCGGTGGCCATAGGCCGTGATCACCAGACCCGAGACCGGAGCCTCGGCCGGCCACTGCGCCTGAATGGCCGCCTCGAGCGCCTGCGCCATGGCAGCGGCGGCCTTGCCGGCGCCCAGCACCAAAGTACGGCCGCGCGGCGGCGCGGTCGGCAAAAACGCCGCCAGATGCTGCGCCGGCAAGGCACGCGCCACGGCAGCGTCGTAGAGCTGGCGCAGCAAGGCCTTGGGGTCGGCAAACATCAGAGCGGCAGCCTCAGGGCTGAGCGCCCGCCTCGAACCAACGGCCCAGCAAAGCGCGTTCGTCGGCGCTGATCTGGGTCGCGTTGTTCATGGGCATGAGCTGTTGCACCACGGCCTGCTGGTAAATGGCCTGGGCGTTCTGCCGAATCAGCTCGGGGCTGTGCAGCTGAATGCCTTTCTGTGCGAGGTCGGCGTTATGGCACATCACACAGCGCTGCGTGATGACGGCCTGCACCTCAGCCATGCTGGGCGCGGCTGCGGCAAGCGGTGAAGCGGCTGGCTTGGCCGGCGCCATCCAGACGATCAGCGCCGCCAGCACCGCCAGGGCACCGGCCACCAGGCCCCAAGCCTGCTCGCCCTTGTGGCGCTTGACAAAGAACACCCGCACCAACACACCGACCACCATCAGCGCGATCAGCACCAGCCAGTTGTGCGCGTGGCTGTAGAGCATGCCGTAGTGGTTGGAGAGCATGGCAATCAGCACCGGCAGCGTGAAGTAGGTGTTGTGCACGCTGCGCTGCTTGCCGCGCTGGCCGAACACCGGGTTCACCGCCTGGCCGGCGCGCATCTCGGCGATCACCCGCTTCTGCCCCGGGATGATCCAGACCAGCACATTGGCACTCATCATGGTGGCCATCATGGCGCCGATGATCAGAAAAGCCGCCCGGCCGGCAAAGAGCTGGCAGGCCGCCCAGGTCGCCGCAGCAATGAAGATGGCGATCAAACCCAGCACCCGCGCGTCATTGCCGATGCTGCCGTCGGCCTTGTGGCCGAAACGGCGGCAGATCTGGTCATAGACCAGCCAGCCCGAGACCAGAAAACCCAGGGCCGCGGCCACAGCGGCCGGCGCGGTCCAGTCATGCACGCGGGCATCGATCAGATAGGTGTTGGCATTGAACAGATAGAGCAGCACAAAAAGCGCAAAGCCACTGATCCAGGTCCAGTAGCTTTCCCAGTAGAACCAGTGCAGCTGCTGCGGCAGATTGGGCGGCGCCACCATGTACTTCTGCGGGTTGTAGAAGCCGCCGCCGTGGACGGCCCAGAGTTCGCCGTCCACACCGCGCGCCAGCAGCTCGGGCGAGCTGGGCTTGCGCAAATGGTTGTCCAGCCAGACGAAGTAGAAGGAGGCGCCGATCCAGGCGATGCCGACGATGACATGCAACCAGCGCAGCAGCAAAGCGGCCCAATCCAGCAGATAGGCGGGCGAAAGAAAGTCCATGCGAGCGATTCCGAGTCCACAAGGCGGCTCACCACAGGCGGGCGCTGTGAGCTGCAATCCCTGTCGCGTGGGGCCAGCGCAATGCCTGGCCCGACTCCTCTGCCGGCGCCTCGTGCCGCCGAGGCTGCACGCTGGGACGGCAGCGCTCCGCTGCGACGAGTGGGCAAAGTGTATACAGTTCCGCCCGCCTCGATAAGGCGGGTTTTCAGCGGCGGCGCGACTTGACGGCCTTGGCCGCGGCCTTTGGAGTGGCCCTTGGAGTGGCAGTCACGCTCGCCTTCCCGGGCGCCTTCACTGCGGCCTTCGCTCCCACTTTCACCCCCGCCTTGGCCGCCCGTTTCACCGCACCGCCGGCCGGCTTGAGCACGGCATCGTCCGGAGTGGCCGCCGGGGCTCGCTCGCTGGCCATGGCCCGCCCTGGCAGCAGGCGTGCGGCCAGCTCGGCCAGATGCGCGGCCGTTCGCTCGAGCGCGCCGTCATGGAACTGCACCAAGGCCAGGGCCTCATGGAAGCGGGCCAGGCGCTCCAGGCGCTTGACCATGGCCTCCAGCTGTGCCGGCCGGGCCGTCACACCTTGCAAAGCCTCCAGATATGTGGCGGCCAGGTCCTCGTAGGCGCGCCGCCCGTCCTCGCCGTCCCGGCCGAGGCTGCCGTCCAGCAGGCGCTCGACCAACAAAGCCTCGGGCTGGATCAGCAAGTCCCAGGGGCTGGGCTCGATGGCGAACTTCTGCGCCGCGCTGCGCCGGCATTGCTGGGCCAGGGCGATGGCTGCGTCGCGCTGGGCCGGGCTTTGCCAATCGGTCAGCGCATCCAGCGCCAGACGGTAAAGCGCATGGCAGGGGCTGAAGTTCTCGCTACCCGGCTGGCCCTCGCCGGCCTGGTAGGCCGCCACGCTGCGCTGCAAGGCTTGGTTCATCAGGCGCGCCGCCTCATCACGCTGGGCCGGGTCCAGGCGGGTGCTGAGCAGGCGGCGCGCCTGCAGGCCTGCCAGGCGCTGCCAGGCGCTGCCGCGCAAGGCCGTGCGTTCGCTGTGGCTGGATGGAGCCGGGGCCTGGGCCTGGGCCTCACCCTGCGGCCCGGCCAGCAAGGCATCGAGACCATCCAGACGCTGCAAGGCCAGTTCGATCAGGGCGCTGCCATGACCGTCCAGCGGCTTGCCGGCCGACCACGCGGCCACCGCCTCGGCCTCGCCGAGCCGGGTTTCCACATCGACCAGCTTTTCCAGATCCGAGATGGGCACCGCACCGGCCCGATCCACCGATTGCACGGCATGCAGCAAGGCTTCGCGCGCCAGGGCCAGCTGGCCAAGCTCCATCCAGGTCCTGCCCAAGGCCGACTGCAGCTGCGGCAGTTGCAGCCAGCCGGCCGGGCAGCGCTGCGCCAAGGACGTTCGCACCTGCTCACCCAAAGCGGCCAGCTCGCGTTCGCTCAAGGGTTCGCGGCGGCGCGACAACTCGGCACGCAGCCGTGCCAGTTCATCCAGCAATTCCTCGGGCGAGACATAGGCCGGCGGGCCGTCGCCGCCGGATTCCCCACCGCCATAGCCCTGCGCCTGACCGGCCGGTTCAGCCAGCCAGCCCGGGTCGCCGTAAGCTTGAAATGCGCCCCAGGTGATGTCCTCGGGGTGGCTGTCCCAGACCGCGCGCCGGGCACGGAAGACGGCGTCGCCGAAAGTCTGGCGGCGCAGGAGCAGCTGCTCGTAGAAGACCTCACCGAAACGCCGCGCCGACTCGTCGTTGACGGCCCAACCGGCGACGATGACGCAGCGCACGCCGATCTCGATCAACTCACGCGCCACGCTGGCGGCCAGCTTGTTGCTGCCCTGACCCTTGCCCGCCGGGTCCACCTGGCCGAGGTGGCAGCAGTTCAGGAACACCAGCTCGGGCACGGTCTCCATCGCGTCGATTTCGGCCGCGGTGATCAACAGACCATCGGACAGCAGCACGCCGCTGCGTGCCTGGCCGTCGGCATGGACGAGATTGAAGACGCCGTGGGCCGAGATGTGCAGCAGGCGCCAAGGCCGGCTGTAGAGCTTGGCCAGCACATCGCTGGCGCGCAGCCAGTTGCCCACCAGGGGCTCGACCTCGTAGCCGATGCGGCTCAACAAAGACGCCGTCTGGTTGCCCTCGGCTTCGGCACCGGGCAGATCAGGCGGCGTGCCGCTGGGCTGGCCGCCGATCAGCGGGAAGCCCTTGGCAAAGCCTTCGCTGCTGGGGTTGGCAATCACCAGGGCGCGGCGGCCGCTGCCCTGACGCACCACATTGCGGAAGCGTGGCGAGGCCAGCTGGCGCACCACCGCCGTGCGCAGGGCCAGGGGCAACTTTTCTTCGCTCGGCCGCTCGGGGTCGTCGGCCAGCAGCAGCTCCCAGGGCAGATTGGCGGTGTAGGCATCGACCACCAGCACCACCCGGTCCAGCTGCCGCGCCGCATCCTTGAAGTCATGCGGCACCATCAGCTGGAACAGCAGGCGACCGAAGTCCTCGTTCCAGCTCGGGTTGCCGATCTGCTGGCTGACCAGTTGCTCAATCAGACCGGGCTGGCGCTGCAAGGCCACCGATTCGGCCCGTGCGCGCTGGCCGACATAGGTGTAGCGCAGGCGCTGGGCCAAGGGCGCAGCGGCCGTGCCCTCGGCGGCGGGCGCATCGGCGTTGCGGTCGGCATCGGCAATGATCAGGCGCGGCCAGTAGCTGGCACTGCCAGCATCGAAGAGGCGCGAGCGCCAACCCTCGCCCTGGGCGAGCTCGGGGCGGCACAGCAGGGCCGTGCCCTGGCGCTCGGCCTGGGCGCTCAGCGGCGCACTGAGCTGGCGCAAGGCATAGGTGGCGCTGATGGCGGTGTCGAGGTAAAGCTCGATCAGATCCAGGCGGCCGATGCGGATGTTCAGACCGGTGGTGGCAAAAAAGCGCGCATTGGCCTCCATCACGCCGCGCACCAGGGCCTCCACCGAGGCGGCCACGGTCAGATTGGCCGAAGAGTTATAGCCCAGCAGCAGGCTGGCCAGAGGCAGCTCGCGCTCGCCCTTGCCCAGCACGTCGATGACTTGCAGCAGGTAGCGCAGCGCCCCGGTGCGCACCGCCTCGGTCAGGTCGGCCGGGTTGAGTGGCCGGTCATAGGAACCCAGGCCGGTCACCAGCGCGCCGCTGAAATGGCCACGTCGGCGCTCGGCGTCGCCGGGCACGCGCAGCACCACCGTGGCCGTGCCGCGGCTGCCCGCGTACAAGCCCAGGCTGTGGCGCTCGCTGAGCTCGCCGTTGAGCAACTCACGGTCGATCAGGCTCTCGGCGCCGGCAATCGGGTCGCGCTCGTAATGCCCAACCAGGATGGGGTCGGTGACAAAACGCAGGTCCATGGCACGCACCTGCACCTCGAGTCGGCGCTTGGTCCGGGCCGGCACGCGGTCGCGCGAGGAGGCCCCGAGCAGGCCGCGCAGCAGGGCATCAGGGTCTTCGGCGCTCGGCGGGCCGGCGTCGTAATGGGTGGGCGTGGCCAGTTCGATGGCGCGTTGCGCCGGTGGGTTGACGGCCAGGCGGGCGGTGTGGCCCGAGGTCAACAGTTCGACCAGGGCGCCAAAGTAGGCGGCGCTGGCGGTCAGATCTCCATGGGCCACCGGCATGTAGAAGAAGCGGCCGATGCCGCCGATGCGGCCGGAGTCCCAGCTGACCGTGCCGTCCCCGCGCGTGGTGCCCACCATCTTCAGGCGGCGCGATTCGCCCGAGCCTTCGATGCGAATGCCGCAGGGAGTGTTGGGCGCCTGGCCGAAGATGTAGATGCTCTTGGCGGTGTAGGCCGCGGGCAGGCTGGGTTGGGCCAGGCCGTCCTGCTGCCAAAGCCAGCTGGCGGCGTCCAGCACGGGCTGCGGCGGTGTGCCGGCGCGGCCCTTGCCGAACCAGAAATCGCGCACCAGGCCTTTCAGCTCGGCCCAGGTTTCGGCCTGCTGGTAGGCCAGGCTGGCGCCGCCCTCGGGCAGGCCCTGGAAGGTGTCGACAAAGCCAGGCTTGGGCAGCAGCTGCAGCGCGCCGCGGAAGCCGGCGATGATGTCCAGCACCTCCTGCATATCGTGCGCCATGTCCAGGCGCACCAAGGTGCGCAAGGTGTCTCCCTTGCCGATCAGGTTCTCGACCATGGAATGCGCGCCCTGGTGCGGCGTGCCCAGCATCAGCAGGCGGGCGCCCTCGCGGGCCATCAGCGTGTCCATGACGGCGCGGCGCTTGTGGATGCAGGCACGCACCACCAAGCCGCCCATGCTGTGGGCCAGCAGGCGGATGGGCTGATCGCTCTCCTTCAACAGGCGGTCGAGGAACTCGCCCAGGCGCTCGGCCAGCACATCGAGCGGCTGGCGCCAGTCGTAGGGGAAAGGCTCGACGCGGTGGCTGGTAGCCAGCTGTTCGCAGAGCTTGCCGTAGAACATGGCGAACAGCTCGTCGGCCTCCACGCCTGCTCCGCTGTCCTGCCAGGCCAGCTTCTCGAGCCCGCCGGCGGCGATGTCCAGCGGGTCGAACCAGACCCGGTCCTTGGGCCCGGCACGCAGGTGCGAACCCATCACGCCAGGCAGCACGACGACGATGGGCCGCAGGTCGGCGCCAACCGCGCGGCTGGCGCTCGCCTCCAGGGCGGCGGCCATGGCCGCGGCAAAGCCTGCCTGATCCGGCAGTGCATGGAAGGCCGGCAGCTTGGCAGGCTCGGCATGGGTCAGCCAGTCACGCAAAGCGCCGCGCGTGTCGGCATTGACGAAGTAGCGGAAATGCGAGACATCGGCGCCGCGGTCGAACAGCACGCGGGCATCGAACTTGGGCGCGACACCGGCCAGCATGGCGCTGGTGTTGACGACCAAATCGTTGTCGTCCATGTCAAAGAGCAGGTAGTCGGTCAGCATCACGCCGAGCCGGCGCAGCAGGCTCCCGCCCTCGATGTCGCCGGCGATCACCGACATCTGCGTGCCCGGCCGCACCGGCGCCTCGCGCAGCAGGCGCGCCAGCGGCGAGTCGGGCAGCATGGCCTCGATGCCGGGCACCAAGTGGGCATCGGTGCGGTTCTTGGCGATCTCGATCACCACGCGCTTGAAGGCCGAGTACAGCGGGCTGCCGAAGAACACCGGCACACGGCCGATCAGGGTCAAGAGGCCGGACAGGAAGACATCGAAATTGCCGCTGGCCAGCTTGGTGCCGCTGGCGGGCGAGGCGGCGCGCACATAACGCTGCACCACCAGGCGGCGCTTGCGCAGCACGGTGGCCAGAGTGCGCAGCTGCTCGCGCTGCTCGGCATGGGCCGTGTCGAGCTCGCCGCGGATGCGCTGGTTCTCCGCTTCATCGGCCACACCCATGCCCTCGAAGGCATAGGCGTACTGCTCGATCAGCCGGTCGAAGTCACCCAGACAGAGCAGGTCGGCCACCAAGCCGCCGCGTGAATGCGACACCAGGTTGACATGGGCACCGATGGGCAAAGAGCTCGCCAGGGCAATGGCGTTCTCGATCGGGCTCTCGGACAGCGTGCGGTGCTCGAAGCCGAAGATACCGCCGGGGAAGCGCGCCTCCAGCGCGCCCCAGAGGTCGCGGTCACAGCTGCGCAGCTCGCCAAAGCTGCCCAAGGTGCTGGAGCCTGTACCGTGAACGAAGACCAGCAGGGGCTGGGCGGTGGCCGGATCGACCGGCGTGTCCAGATCAAGCCCGCTGGGGGCCAGGTCTTGCGCCTTGCCCGTGGCCGAGACCCAGCGGTAGAGGCCGGGCTCCTGGTCCAACTGGCTCTCGATCGCCCACATCAGAACGCGCGTGCCGGCCCAGCTGACACCCAGCTCGGCCTTGTCCGCCAGCTTGCTCAGGGCCAGCTGGATGATGGCGTCAGGCTTGTCGCCGGCCACAAAGCTGAACACCTTGCTGATCAGGCCACCGGCCGCCTCGCCCAGGCCGCGGCTGGGTGCAGCGCCTTGCTGGCGCAGCTGCTCCAGCAGGATGGCTCCGGTCTCGGGGTCCAGCAACTCGGGGTGGCTGAGCTGCAGGCTCTGCTGCAGACGCGCGACGCTGGTGATCAAGCTGCTGCCATCGGCCAGCTCGATCAGCAGCAAGGTTTCGGGCGCCAGATCGCTGCGCTGCGGCGCGGCAGCGGCCGCACTGCTGCGCGCCGCCGGGCTCAGCTCGTAGCTGGCCAGAGGCTGCAGATAGCCATCGGGCAAGAACACATCGGCCTGCTCCTGTGCGGTGCCGGCCGCACGCGTGGCCGGGTTCAGCAGCTGCGGCAGCTTCGCCTGGGCGGCGGCGCGCGCACTGAGGTGGAGGGAAATCTTGGCAGCAGGCATGGCGGGCTCCGACTCGGCTCAAACAGTGAAAGGCTTCTGCGCCAGAAAGCTGGCGGCGGCACCGAGCACGAACAAATTGGGCGACTGGCTGGGCGGCAAGCCGGCACGGATGCGGGCATGGAAGGATGAATAGTTGCCAGTGAAGGCGCCGTTGTTCCAGATCTTGAGCAGCTGGCCGGTGAAGGCGCCATTGTGTGCGCCGTCCATGGAGGTCTGGTTGTCCTGGCAGCCAGAAATCAAGACCACGGCCGGGCGGAAGGCACCGACCAAGTTGGTGGCATGGGCTGCGGCGCCGACCAGGGCCAGCGCAGCATCGGGGTCCACCGCGACCTTGGTCGCAGCCGCCAGCACCTCGTTCTGCAAATCGTCGTAAAAGGCCTTGTGCTCGCGGTAGACGCGGTTGGCCACTTCTTCGGGCATGAGCTTGGGGCGCTGATCCACCGGCGGCGGCGGCGCGGGGAAGGCACGGGTGACGCTGCCGCTGTGGCAGCTGTCGGACAGCACCAGGATGCGCACGCCGGCGGCGAAGCGGCTGAGCTCGAAATAGAGCTCGTCGTCGATCAGCTGACCGTCGTAGAGACACCAGGTCTCGTCCTTCTTGTCGGGCTCGTCGCCGTTGGCGTCTCCAACCTGGCCGCCATGACCCGAATAGCTGAGCAGGTAAAAATCACCTGACTTCAGCGTCTTGGCGGCCGCGCGCATCTGCGCCAGCACAGCGGCGCGGGTGGCCTTCTTGGTCAGCAGCACCGAAGGCTTGGCAATGCCCTTGGACTTGGCGATCGCTGCCATGTCATTGGCATCGAATTCGCAAGCGGCCAGAGGGCCGCTCCAGCCGCCATAAGCCGCCGGGCTGACGGCATTGAGCCCGATATGCAAGGACGCCGCCTTGGGCTTGGGCATGGGCACCGGAAGGGGCTTGGCGGCGGCGGCCGGAGTCTTGGACGCGGCGCGGGTTTTGCTGGCCATGGTTTTTGTCTCCTGAAAAAGAGTGCTGAGGGTTGGCCAGCAGTCCCGCCCAGGAGGGCCGACGCGGAGCCGGCGGCCATCTTGGGCGACATGCGCAGCGGACGAAACCCCTAGGTTCAGGATGGTGAAGCGATGCGGCATCCTGCGGCCATAAAAAAACCGCCCAGGGATCAGCGGGGCGGTTTGTTCGGGAGCGGCTGCAGCTGCAGCGCCGGGGTCAGACCTTGCGGCGGCGACCCAGCCAGCCGATCACACCCAGGCCGCTGAGCAGCAGCACATAGGTCTGCGGCTCGGGCACCGCGGCAAGGGCGGCGACACCGGTGTCGGTGAAGTCGGTGAAGATGCCGTCCACGCCCAGCTTCAGATAGGCTTCCATTTCCTTCTGCGGATCGTTGAAGCCCAGCATGGAGGCGTCGTTGCGGAAGGTCCAGGTGTGCACGAACAGGCCGTTGGCATGGGCCGCTTCGATCACGCCGGTGCTGCCGTCGACGCGGCGGTCCTGGCCGTTGATCACGCCATCGCCGGTGCGGTCCACGCCGTCAGCCACGGTCTTGAGCAGATAGGGCTTCCAGGGGCCGACGCCGTCGGCATAGGTCGCGACGAAGGACAGGCCGACATTGCTGACCAGATCGGCAAAGGTCAGCTTGCCATTGCGCACGGCCACATCGAAGGGGCGGTCGTAAGGTGCCACCAGAGACATCGAACCGTCGGCATTGACGTCATCGGCATCGACCAACTGCACCAGCTTGATGTCCGTCTTGGTGTTCAGGTACTGCAGATTGCTGACTTCAAAGCTCTGGATGAAGACCGGAGCCGAGCCCGTGTTGCCGTAGGCGGCATGCAGGGTCGAGACCAGCTTGTCTTCGAAGTAAGTCTTGCCGAAACCCAGGCTCTGCGACACGCCTTGCATGTACGTCGAGTGCTTGAGTTCGGGATAGATGCCGATGGTGCGGCCGGTCTCGATGCTCTTAGCCTTGGCCAGGGCGATCACCTCGTCCAGAGTCGGCACCTTGAACTGGCCATCGAACTCGGTCGGGCGGCCGGCGCGGGTTTGCATGGCGCCCAGGGTCTTGAGCTCGGCCAGGGTGAAGTCCTCGACGAAGAACTGGTTCGTGTACTTGACGCCGTCGATGGTCTTGGTGGTCATGCGGTCGGCGAACTGGGCCAGCGAGCGCACATTGGTCGAGTCACCGATCACCGGCTCATGACGGGCGACCAGGATGCCGTCGCGGGTCATCACCAGATCGGGCTCGATGTAGTTGGCACCCAGCTGAATCGCCTTGGCATAGCCTTCCAGCGTGTGCTCCGGCAGATAGCCCGAAGCGCCGCGGTGGGCAATCACCAAGGGGGCGTTGCCGTCCAAGGTGTTCCAGGCCTGGGCCGGTGCAGCGGCCAGGCCGACCAAGGCTGCCACAGCGGCCAGGGCGGTTTGATTGAATTTCGTAGGCATGGGAATCTCTCCGGTCAACAGCATCAGGATGGGCGCCATATTCCCGATTTCGCGTGAAACTTCTTACCGCAGCGGCGAAGTCTTATGAGCCGTTCGGACTATTTCGAATCACCCAAGCCCGACATCGCTCGCGACAGGATCGGCGACGGGATGCGGCACATTGCAGCCTTCTTGTTCTCCCTCGTGAGGCCCTGCAGTCCGGGCCGCCGCCGGGCTCATGGTTCCGGGGTCGGCCCTGGCGGGCCGACTGCCTTGCGCTGCTCGCGCCTCGGGGCTGGCGCATAACTCTCTTCACTCACTGCGTTCGTTTCGTTCAGACAGACGCGCCAAGTCAGAGCTTGAAGCGCGCGGGTACGCGCGCGCCCCGAGCCGCTGCGCTGCTCAGCCCTTCACAAATCGCCCAGCGGCGGCCCGAACTGCAGGGCGCTTGCATAGCGGTCGATCTGCCCCTCGACGGTGGAACACGCCACCTTCGGAGGTGGCTCGGCACGACGACGGGCGATTTGTGCGCGGCCGAGAGCGCAGCGGAGCGGCTCAGGCGCGCGCCGAAGCATGCTTCAAGCGCGCTTCAAGCACTGACTCGGTGCCACTGTTTGACCACAGTGAGCGCAGCGAACGGAGGGAGTTTGGCGCCGCTGAGCCGCGCAGTGAGCACCGAGGGGAGTCGGCTCGTAGAGCCGACCCGGGCACCATGAGCACGGCGGCGGGCCGAGCCACCGCAGCACGGAAACCCGGATACCGAACTTCCGCTATGCGCCGTCAGCCGCCGCTCAGCTGAAGCAACTGCGCCACCACCGCCACCGCAATCACCTCGGGCTGCTTGCCAGAGATGCCGGGCAAGCCGATCGGGCAGCGCACCTGGGCCAGTTCGGCCTCGCTGAAGCCACGCGCCAGCAGGCGCTGGCGGAAGCTCGCCCATTTGCTGGCACTGCCGATCAGGCCGATGAAGGGCAGATCGCCGCGCTCGCGCTGGCGCGCCAGGCAGGCGGCGACGATGTCCAGATCTTCGGCATGGCTGAAGCTCATGATCAGCACCTGCGAGCCCGAGGCAAGACCTGGCACCGCGGCCTGCACCGGCTGCGAGTGCTCGGCCAAATGGACTTGCGCCGCCAGCTCGGGCGGAAAGACCCCGTCGCGGCTGTCCAGCCATTGCAGCTCAAACGGCAGATCGATCAAGAGCTTGACGATGGCCCGCCCGACATGGCCGCCGCCGAACAAGGCCACCGGCTGGCGCGACTCCGGCGCCAGCAATCGGGCGCGCAGGCCAGCAATGTCTGCCGGCCCCAGGCGCTCGAAGCGCAGCTGCACCACGCCGCCGCAGCATTGGCCCAGACTGGGGCCCAGGGCATAGCGGCGCAGAACGCCGCCCGGTTCCGGTCCATTCGCAGCCAGCAAAGCCCTCGCTTCAGCACTGGCGTCGAACTCCAGCCGGCCGCCGCCAATGCTGCCGATCTGCTCCCCGGCACTGAGCGCCATCCAGGCCCCCAGCTCGCGCGGCCCGCTGCCCTGCACGCCGGCCACGCGCACCAGCACCGCGGGCTGCCGCGTCAACAGCAATTCCAGCGCGGCGATCTCGCGGCTCAATGCACTCATGTCGATGGAATCCCGAGCCGCTCAGCTGCCACGGTAGGTGGAATAGCTCCAGGGGCTGAGCAAGAGCGGCACGTGGTAGTGCGAGCCCGCATCGGCAATGCCGAAATCCAGCGGCACTTCATCCAGAAAGGCCGGCTCCGGCAAGGCCACGGCGCGCGACTTGAAGTAGGCCGCCGCCGCGAAGACCAGGCGGTAGCGGCCGGGCTGAAAGGCCTCGCCTTCCAGCAGCGGCGCTGGGGCGCGACCGTCGGCATTCAGCGTCAGGCTTTGCAGCAGCTGCGGGCTGCCGCTGGCGTCCAGGCGGTAGAGGCGCACAGCCATGCCGGCGGCCGGGCTGCCGTGCATGGTGTCCAGCACATGGGTGGTGAGCTTGCCCATCGAAATCTCCGTCGGCCAAGCATGACCGCAACAAACCCAAAGTGTATACACTTCAGCACACAATGCGAGCCAAAGCCCCGCCCCCTGCCCTTTCAAGCCCAGCCCCCGATGTGGAACCGGCTTCGAGCACCGAGCGCATCACGGCAGCCATCACCGCAGCCATCGTCGAGCGCCGCTTGATGCCGGGCACCAAGCTGGCCGAACAGAAGCTGGCGGACATTTTTTCCGTCTCGCGCACCCTGGTGCGCCAGGCCCTGAACCAACTCAGCCGTGACCGCCTGGTGACGCTGACGCCGGCACGCGGCGCCTTTGTGGCCGAGCCCAGCGTGGAGGAAGCGCGCCAGGTCTTCGAGGTGCGGCGCATGCTCGAATCCAGCCTGCTGGCCCAGCTGGTCGAGCGCATCACGCCGGCCCAGCTGGCCGAGCTTCGCCAGCACCTCCAGGCCGAGGCCCAGGCCATCGCCCGCACCGATGTGCCCGGCCGCACCCGGCTGCTGGCCGATTTCCACCGTCTGCTGGCGCGCATGCAGGGCAATGAGGTGCTGGCCCAGCTGCTGGGTGACTTGCTCTCGCGCAGCTCGCTGATCTCGCTGATGTACCAGAGCGACCACTCGGCGGCCGAGTCGCATGCCGAGCATGTGGCCCTGGTCGACGCGCTGGAGGCACGCGACAAGCGCGCGGTGCAAAAGCTGCTGCGCGATCACCTGGGCCATGTGGAAACCAGCCTGCGCTTGCAGCCACGTGTGGCCGACCTGGCCCAGGCCCTGAAGTCATGAGCACCTCTCATCTGGAGCACCAAGACATGAGCTACCCCCGCGACCTGATCGGCTACGGCGCCCAGCCGCCGCAGGCCCAATGGCCCGGCCAGGCCCGCATCGCCCTGCAGTTCGTCCTGAACTACGAGGAAGGCGGCGAAAACTCGGTGCTGCACGGCGATGCCGGCAGCGAGCAGTTCCTGTCCGAGATGTTCAGCCCGCCGGCCTTTCCGGCGCGGCACCTGAGCATGGAAGGCATTTATGAGTACGGCTCGCGCGTCGGCGTCTGGCGATTGCTGCGCGAGTTCGAGCGGCGCGGCCTGCCGCTGACCGTGTTCGGCGTGTCCATGGCCCTGGAGCGCCACCCCGAGCTCTGCAGCGCCTTGCAAAGCCTGGGCCATGAGGTGGCCTGCCACGGCTGGCGCTGGATCAGCTACCAGAACGTGGACGAGGCCACCGAGCGCGAGCACCTGCAGCGCGGCATGGACATCCTGACCCGCTTGCTGGGCGAGCGCCCGCTGGGCTGGTACACCGGCCGCGACAGCCCGAACACCCGCCGCCTGGTGGCCGACTTCGGTGGTTTCGAGTACGACAGCGACTACTACGGCGACGACCTGCCCTTCTGGCTGAACGTGCGCAAGAGCGACGGCAGCCTGGCGCCGCAGTTGGTGCTGCCCTACACGCTCGACTGCAATGACATGCGCTTCGCCCTGCCCCAGGGTTTCAGCCATGGCGACGAGTTCTTCGAATACCTGCGCGACAGCTTCGATGTGCTGTATGCCGAAGGCGCAGAGACTCCTCGCATGATGAGCGTGGGCATGCATTGCCGTTTGCTCGGCCGACCCGGCCGCATGCGAGCGCTGCAGCGCTTTCTGGACCATGTGCAGCAACACGATCGCGTCTGGATCTGCCGCCGCATCGACATCGCCCGCCACTGGCGCGCCACCCACCCCTTCGACGCCAACACCGCCTTTGTCTGGGAACGCTGAGCCATGAGCCTGAACCTGAACACCCTGAACGCGGCCAGCGTCGAGGATTTCGTCGCCCTGCTGGACGGCGTCTACGAGCACTCACCCTGGATCGCCCGCCGGGCTGCCGCCGCACAGCCTCTCAAGACATTGACGGCGCTGAAGCAAGCCTTGGCCCTGGTGGTGCGCGAGGCCAGCGAGTCCGAGCAGCTGGGCCTGATCCGCGCCCACCCCGAGCTGGCCGGCAAGGCCATGCTGGCGCGCAGCCTGACGGCTGAATCCACGGGAGAGCAAAGCCGCGCGGGCTTGAGCGACTGCAGCCCCGAGGAGTTCGCGCGCATCCAGCAGCTCAACACCGACTACAACGCACGCTTCGGCTGGCCCTTCATCCTGGCCGTGCGCGGGCCGCGTGGCCTGGGCCTGAGCCGGGCCGAGATCATCGCCACGTTTGCGCGCCGCCTGGCCCAGCCGGCCGATGTGGAACGGGCCGAGTGCCTGCGCCAGATCCACCGCATCGCCGAGATCCGCTTGAATGACAAGATCGGCGTCGAGCCCATCCTGGGCAACCGCATCTGGGATTGGGCACAGGCGCTGGCCCAGCATTCCGAGCCGGGCTTTCGCGAGGCGGGCCAGTTGACCGTCACCTACCTGACCGAGGCCCACCAGGCCGTGGCCGCGCAGCTGCAGACCTGGATGCGTGAATGCGGCTTCGACGAAGTGAACCTCGACGCGGTCGGCAATGTCGTCGGCACTTATCACGGTGCCCGACCTGATGCACCACGCCTGCTGACCGGCAGCCACTACGACACCGTGCGCAATGCCGGCCCGCACGACGGCCGCCTCGGCGTGCTGCTGCCCATGGCCTGCGTGCGCGAGCTTCGTGCTGCCGGGCGACGCCTGCCCTTTGCCATCGAGGTGGTGGCGTTTTCCGAGGAGGAAGGCCAGCGCTACCCGGCCACCTTCCTGGGCTCCAGCGCCCTGACGGGACAGTTCGACCCTGCCTGGCTGGAGCTGCAAGACCGCGAGGGCATCTCCATGCGCGCAGCCATGCAGGCCGCCGGCCTGCCGGGCACGATGGAGGCCATCGCGGCGCTGGCGCGCGACCCGAGCAGCTACCTCGGCTTCGTCGAGGTGCACATCGAACAAGGCCCCGTGCTGCACGGGCAAGACCTGGCCCTGGGCGTGGTCACGTCCATCAACGGCAGCCGGCGCTACCTCGGTGAGGTGATCGGTCAGGCGGCGCACGCCGGCACCACGCCCATGGGCCAGCGGCGCGATGCGGCGGCCGCAGTGGCCGAGCTGCTGCTATCTGTTGAGCAGCTGGCGGCCGCTGGCGCCGAGACTGTTGGCACCGTGGGTCAGCTGCAAGTGCCGGCCGGTTCCGTCAATGTGATCCCCGGCCGCTGCCAGTTCAGCCTGGACCTGCGTGCGCCCAGCGACGCCGCCCGCGACGCGCTGGACGCCGAGGTGCGCGAGGCGCTGATCCGCATCTGCGAGCGGCGCGGCCTGAGCTGGACGCTGCAGCCCACTCTGGCCGCCAATGCCGCGCCCAGCGACCCGAGCTGGCAAGCCCGCTGGGAGCGCGCCGTGGCCGCCACCGGCTGCCAGGTCTTCCAGCTGCCCTCAGGCGCTGGCCATGACGCGATGAAGCTGCATGAGCGCATGCCCCAGGCCATGCTCTTCGTGCGCGGACAGAACGAGGGCATCAGCCACAACCCGCTGGAGTCGACGAACAACGATGACATCGAGCTGGCCGCCCAGGCTTTCACCCATCTGCTGGATCACCTGGCCGCGGAGGGCCACACGCCATGACAAACGCTGCGCTGAATTACGCCAAGCTCGACGCTTGGGTCGACGCCCATTTCGACGAGGAAGTGCGCTATCTGCAAGCCCTGGTGCAGGTGCCCACCGACACACCGCCGGGCAACAACGCACCCCATGCCGAGCGCACCGCCGAGCTGCTGGCGGCAATGAGCCTGAGCGCCGAAAAGCACGCCGTGCCCGCCGAACTGGTGCAGGCCCAGGGCATGGAGAGCATCACCAACCTGATCGTGCGCCGGCGCTATGCGGAGGGCGGCCCGGTGGTGGCGCTCAATGCCCACGGTGATGTCGTACCGCCCGGCGAGGGCTGGAGCCATGGGCCCTACAGCGGCGAGATCGTCGATGGCCGCCTGTATGGCCGCGCGGCCGCCGTGAGCAAGAGTGATTTCGCCAGCTACACCTTCGCCCTGCGCGCGCTGGAGGCCCTGCAGGCCGAGGGCGCCGTGACCCTGCGCGGCGGCCTGGAGCTGCACTTCACCTACGACGAAGAATTCGGCGGCGAGCTGGGCCCGGGCTGGCTGCTCAAGCAAGGCCTCAGCAAGCCCGACCTGCTGCTGGCCGCCGGCTTCAGCTACCAGGTGGTGACGGCACACAACGGCTGCTTACAGCTCGAAGTGACCGTCCACGGCCGCGCCTCGCACGCGGCCTACCCCAGCACCGGCATTGACGCGCTGCAAGGCGCGGTGGCGATTCTGCAAGTGCTCTACGCCCAGAACGATCTGTACCAGAAGATCAGCTCCGAGGTGCCTGGCATCAATCACCCCTACCTCAACGTCGGCCGCATCGAGGGCGGCAGCAACACCAATGTCGTGCCCGGCCGTGTGGTATTCAAGCTCGACCGACGCATGATTCCCGAGGAAGACCCGGTGGCGGTGGAAGCGAATCTGCGTGAGCTGATCCGCGGCGCCGCGGCCCGCTGCGGCGGCAACGCCGCCGGCGTGACGGTGGACATCAAACGCCTGCTGCTGGCCCGCTCGCTCAAGCCCCAGGCCGGCAACAAGCCTCTGGTCGAGGCCCTGCAGAAACATGGCGAAGCCGTGTTCGGCGAGCCCATCCCGACCTCGGGCACGCCGCTCTACACCGATGTGCGGCTCTACGGCGAACACGGCATTCCGGCCGCCATCTACGGCGCCGGGCCGCGCACGGTGCTGGAGAGCAATGCCAAGCGGGCTGACGAGCACCTGCAGCTGGAAGACCTGCGCCGCGCCACCCAGGTGATCGCACGGACGCTTCTGGATCTGCTCTGCCCGGCGCCCAGTGCCACCTAGAATCAATTTTTCCTAGCAACCTGATTGAGCGCCTCACCATGACTTTCCTGACTCGTGTTTTCGCCGCCGCTTCCTTCAGCCTGCTGGCCAGCGCCAGCAGCTGGGCCCAGGTGGAGGTCAGCCAGCCCTGGGTGCGCGCCACCGTGGCCCCGCAAAAAGCCACCGGTGCTTTCGTGCAACTCAAGGCCAAGAGCGACAGCCGCCTGGTCGAGGTGCGCTCCTCGGTGGCCGGCGTGGCCGAGATCCACGAGATGAAGATGGAAGGCAGCACCATGAAGATGCGTGCCATTGAGGGCCTGGATCTGCCGGCTGGCCAGCTGGTCGAGCTCAAACCCGGCAGCTTCCACATCATGCTGATGGACCTGAAGAAGCCGCTGGCTGCCGGCGAAGCCGTGGACCTGACCCTGGTGTTCGAAGGCCGTGACAAGAAGCGCGTCGAACAAGAGATCAAGGCCGAGGCCCGCGCCATGGGCAAGCCCGCCGCGGCCGAGCACGCCCACAAGCATTGATGATCCAGCGCAAGCGGCCGACCCAGGCCACTTGCCTACAATCGCGCCCGTGCTTCATCTGACCCCGCTCCGCCGCCATGCCCGCTTCTTCAGCGGCTGGGTGGCCTGCTGCGTGCTGCTGATGGCACTGGCGCCGGCCTTGAGCCAGGTGCTGGGCGCCCTGCGCGGTGAGCCCAGCAGCTGGAGCCAGATCTGCCGCAGCAGCGTGGTCTCGCCACGCGCACAGCAGTCGGTGCTGGCCGCGCGCCAGGCGGCGGACAAGGATTCGCTGCACGGCCTGTTCCACCATTGCCCGGCCTGCGATCTGCAGGCACAGCAGGCGGCTGCCCCGCCACCTAGCTTGCAGGCCCTGCCCCTGCTCAGCTCACTCCGCCAGGCCATGCCGGTGCGCTTCCTCAGCGCGCCGCAAAGCATGCATGCCTGGGCGCCGCCGCAGTCGCGCGCGCCACCCACCGCGGCCTGATCCACCGCATGCGGCCGGCCTTTGGCCGCCGCCCTGGCTCTGAGCCGGACCGCCGCTCTCGCACCGGCCCAGCCAGCCCTTGATTGATCGATCTGCCACAGCCGCCGCGCTGTGCGCACTGCCACCCGGATTCCGCTCCATGTCGACCCCTGTTTCTGCCGGCCGCTGCGCCGCCCTGCCCCGCCGCCGCGCCCTCGTGCTCGCGCTGTCCGCCCTCTTCCCGCTGGCCGTCGCCCAGGCCCAAGGCGTGGCCACCGACCAGCAGCTCGCCCCGGTGCGGGTCACGGGCGCTGCGCTGCGCTCCGGCCTGGCCGCCCATCTGCCCAGCAACAGCGTCAGCAAGACCGCCGAGGACCTGCGCGATCAGAACCTCTTCAACCCTGAGGACGCGCTGAAATACCTGCCCAACACCAGCATCCGCAAGCGCTATATCGGTGACCGCAATTCGATGATCGGCGGCCGCAGCTTCGGCACCCTGCAACCGGGCCGCGGCCTGGCCTATGTGGACGGCTACCTGATCAGCAACTTCCTCGGTCGCTTTGACGGCCCGCGCTGGAACATGATCACGCCCGAGGCGATCGCTCGCGTCGACATGCTCTATGGCCCCTTCTCGGCCATTTACCCCGGCAACTCGATCGGCACCACGGTGGTGACGACCGAGCGCGAGCCGCGCGGCTTGGAAGCCTCAGCAAGGCTGACCGGCTACAGCCAACGCTTCTCGCAGTACGGCCAGGCCGACAGCTACGGCGGCCACCAGCTCTCGGCCTATGTCGGCAACCGCCTGGATTCGGGCCTCTGGTACACGGCCAGCTTGAACCATCAGAACTCGACCTCGCAGCCGATGAACTACTACAGCGCCGGCGTGAACGCCAAGACCGGCGCCTTCGACCCGGCCAAACCGGGCGACAAGATCGTCACCGGCATCGTCTACGACCGTGACCCCAAGGGCGCGGCACGCGCCGTCTTCGGCGCCAGCGGCGGCGCCATCGACCACACGGTGCAGGACATGCTCAAGCTGAAGGCGGGCTATGCCTTCACACCCGAGCTGATGGCCAGCGCCATGCTGGGCCTGTGGACCAATGACACGCAGAACAGCAACCGGCCGTTCTTGCGCGACGCGGCCGGCAACACCGTCTGGTCGGGCGCGGTCAGCGACGGCGTGAATCGCTTCGTCATCCCCGACAGCGCCTTCGCGCCGTCCAGCCGCGACGAACTGCACCGCCACGGCGGCCTGACCCTGAAGACCCGCTACGCCAGCGGCTGGAATGCCTCCCTGGTCTATTCCAACTACCGCATCCTGCGCGATATCGCGGCCCAGGCGAACCTGCCCGAGCCGTTGGCCCAAGCGGGCGGCGAAGGCCTGTGGACGCGCCGCGACGGCACCGGCTGGAACACCCTGGAGCTGCAGGCCGCTTACAGCCCGGTGGCCGGCGACTGGGGTGATGGCCGCCATGCCCTGACCCTGGGTCTGCATCGCAATGCCTACCTGCTCAACAGCCCCAGCCGCAAGGCGCCGAACTGGCTGAGCGGCGAGACGGTGCTGACGCAAAGCTACAGTGGCCGCAGCGAGGTGATTGCCGCCTACGCCCAGGACGCCTGGAAGCTGCAGCCCGACCTGACCCTGACCCTGGGTCTGCGCCAGGAGCAGTTCCGCACCAGGGACGGCCTGCAGCTGCTGCGCGTGAGCAGTTGCAAGACGGATGCCGGCGTGCAATGCGAGGACCAGAGCGATGGCAGCTTCCTGCGCCGACTGGCCTACGCCGAGCGCAAGCTCAGCGGCAGCTCGCCCAAGGCCTCCCTGGCCTGGAACGCCCAGTCCGATCTGAGCCTGAAGGCGAGCTTCGGCCGCGGCGTGCGCTTCCCCAATGTGGAAGAGCTGTACAACGGCACCTTCACCGCCACCTCGCAAACCCAGAGCGACCCGAACCTGAAGGCCGAGCGCTCAAACGCACTGGAGTTCAGCGCCGAAAAGGACTGGGAGCTGCAGCGCCTGCGCGTCTCGCTGTTCCATGACGATGTGCGCGACGCCATCCTGCGCCAGAGCGACACCAGCGTGCTGCCCAGCGTGACCCGGGTCTCCAATGTGGACCGGGTGCGCACCTACGGCCTGGAGCTGGTCTGGCAGACCCAGGATCTGTTCATCCAGGGCCTGAGCCTTGATGTCAACGCGGCCTTTGCCCATTCCAAAGTGCTGGCCAATGCACGTGACCCGCAAAGCGTGGGCAAATGGTGGCTGCGTGTGCCCAAGGTCCGCGCCAATGTGCTGGCTGCCTACCGGCCGAACAGCCGCTGGATGGCCAGCCTCGGCCTGCGCCACTCGGGCCGCGCCTACAACGACAGCTACAACCTCGACAGCAATCCGAATGTCTACGGCGGCGTCTCGTCCTTCACCTTTGTGGACCTGCGCGGCAGCGTCCAGCTGAGCCCCAAGTTCGAGCTGGCCCTGGGTCTGGACAATGCCACGGACCGCCGTGGCTACCAGGCCCACCCCTACCCCGGCCGCACCCTGTTCACCGAAATCCGGGCCCGCTACTGAGTGAAGAAGGGATCCACATGACGACACGATTGCACAGACTATGCGCCGCTTTCAGCCTGGCGGCCACGCTGCTGCCGGCCGCCTGGGCGCAGCATGGCGGAGACCATGCCGCGGCGGCAGCCCGGCCGGCCAAGACCGGCAAGCCCGCCTTGGCCGTGGGCGCGGCCTTCTCGCCCGCGGGCGAACTCTGGCTCAGCGGCCTGGACGAGCAAGGCCGGCTGTTTGTGCAGCGCAGCGCCGATGAGGGGCGCAGCTGGACAGCGCCGCGCCTGCTGGACATCGCCGGCGAGAAGCCGGTCGCCGACGGCGAGAACCGGCCCAAGATCGCCTTCGGCCCGCAAGCCACCGTGGTGATCAGCTACACGCGGCCGCTGGCCAAGCCCTACACCGGCGAGATCCGCATGCTGCGCTCAACAGACGGCGGCGCCAGCTTCGGCCCGCCCTTCACCGTGCACGCGGACCGGCAAGTCATCACCCACCGCTTCGAATCGATCGCCTTCGATGCGCGCGGCGTGCTGCACACGGTCTGGATCGACAAGCGCGATCTGGAGCTGAGCAAGACCGCCGCGGCCCAGGGCAAGCCGACCGGCAAGCCCTACCGCGGCGCCGCCATCTACCGCAATGAATCGACGGATGGCGGCGCGAGCTTCGGGCCTGATCTGAAGGTGGCCGATCACAGCTGCGAATGCTGCCGCATCGCCCTGAGCCCCACGCCCGAGGGCGGCATGGCGGCGCTCTGGCGCCATGTCTTCGAGCCGAATGAGCGTGACCATGGCTTTGCACTGCTGCAGGGCGCGGCCTCGGAGCCGCCTGCCGCGCCGGTGCGGGCCAGCCTGGACCGCTGGGCCGTGGATGCCTGCCCGCACCACGGCCCAGGCCTCACGCCGGCCGAGGGCGGTGGCTACCACGCCGTCTGGTTCGGCCTGCGCGGCGGCGAGGCGGCCGTGCGCTATGGCCGGCTGGACGCCCAGGGCCGCCCGCTTGGCGCCGTCCAGGCCTTGCCCGATGCCGGGGCCGAGCATGCCGATGTGATCGCGGCCGGCCCGGAGCTGGCCATCGTCTGGCGCAGCTTCGACGGCGCGACGCAGAGCCAGCGCCTGCGCGCCTGGCTGTCCAGCGACGGCGGCCGCAGCTTCCAGCTGCGCGAACTGGCCGCCACCGGCCTGAACAACGACCACCCCCGCCTGCTGCGCCACGGCCAGCGGCTCTACGCGCTCTGGCGCACCCAGGAGCAGATCCATGTCATTGCCCTCAAGAACTCGCCCTGAAGCGAGATGGCGGACTCAGGCCCTCGGCCTGGCGGCCTGGCTGCTGCTGGCCGCGGCGCCGGCCCAGGCCAAGCGCCAGGTGGAAGCCTTCGACAGCCAGGCCTGGGCGCAGCTGCAGGCGAGCCTGAAGACGCCGGCCCTGGTGGTCTTCTCCACCACCGACTGCGGCCACTGCCCCGCCGTGCTGGCCCAGCTGGCAGCCGCGCCAGAGCGCAAGCGCCAGCGCGCCCCGCTGATCGCCGTCGTCATGGACCAGGCCCCTGGCGAGGATGACAGCGGGCTGCTGGCCAACCCGCATTACAAGCGCGCCGACCGGGTCTTCGCCTTTCAGGGCCAGGCTGCCGCCCTGCGCTACAGCGTCGACCCCGGCTGGCGTGGCATCACCCCCTATATCGCGCTGCTGCGCCCCGGGCGGCCGGTGCAATGGGTGCTGGGCCCACCGCAGGCCGAGGACCTGGCCGCCTGGGCCCGATCCAGGCCGGGCCAGTGAACGTCCTGAGAACAAGCGCCCTACGCCCGGTCTGATTCGCCTTTCCTGCAAGGCGCTTCCCCCGATGATGCGTGCTGAGCCCGAACAGGCTCGCACCTTCATCGCAACTCTGCGGCCTCGAGCCGTCCGGGGGATGTCTCCATGCAGCTTCTGAAGAACCTGACCATTGCCGGCAAGCTGCGCGCTGCCTTCGGCCTGCTGGCCGGCTTGCTTGTCCTGCTGGCCTTGTTCGGCTACCGGCAAGTGCACCAGGTCCAAATGGACTCTTCCGAGATCAGCCACAACTGGTTGCCCTCGGTGCGCTATGCCTCGGCTTTGAACGGGGACTTGAGTGAGTTCCGCATCGGCGTGCTGCTGCGCGTGAACGCCAGCACCCCGGAACAGATCAGCGCCGCCGAGAGTGCCATGAGCCATGCGCAGGACGAGCTCAAGAAAGACGCATCCCAGTACGAGAAGCTGATCAGCAGTGCAGAAGAGCGCAAGCTCTACGAGCAGTTCACGGCGCAATGGAGCAGCTACCAAGCCCTGGCGAAAGAAGCACTGGCCACGGCCGCTGCCGGCAATGCCGATGAGGCGCGCAAGCAGCTGGGCGGCGGTGCTCGCCAGGCCTTTGAGGGCGCCCGCAGCAGCGCTGAAAAAATCGTGGCGCTCAATGTCAAGGGCGCCGACGACGCGGCTTTGGACGCCGACGAAGTTTACAAATCAGCGTTGACCGGTTTGGCCATCGTCTCGGTGCTGGCCCTGGTGGCGGCCGCCATGATGGCCACGGCCCTGATCCGTGGCATCACCGCCCCGCTGAGCCTGGCCGTGCAGGCCGCCGACCGCGTCGCCAGCGGTGACCTGAGTCAGGCCATCCACAGCGATTCGCAGGACGAAACCGGCCAGTTGCTCAGCGCCCTGTCCCGCATGCAAACCAGTCTGATGGGCACCGTCAGCGATGTGCGCGACGGCGCCGAATCGGTGGCCACCGCCAGCGCCCAGATCGCCCAAGGCAATGCCGATCTGTCCTCGCGCACCGAGGAACAGGCTTCGTCGCTGGAAGAAACCTCGGCCACCATGGAGGAGCTGAACGCCACCGTTCGCCAGAACGCCGACAACGCCGCCCAGGCCAACCAGCTGGCGCAAAGCGCCGCCCAGGTGGCCCGCGATGGCGGCCAGGTGGTGGGCGAGGTGGTGGAGACCATGCGCGGCATTGAAGGCAGCTCCAAGCGCATCTCGGACATCATCAGCGTCATCGACGGCATTGCTTTCCAGACCAATATCCTGGCCCTGAACGCTGCCGTGGAAGCCGCCCGTGCGGGCGAGCAAGGGCGCGGCTTTGCGGTCGTCGCCAGCGAAGTGCGCAACCTCGCCCAGCGCAGCGCCGACGCCGCCAAGGAAATCAAGAGCCTGATCAATGACTCGGTCGAGCGCGTGCAGACCGGCACCCAGCTGGTGGACCGCGCCGGCCAGACCATCCAGGACATCGTCGGTTCGGTGCAGCGCCTGGCCGACATCGTCGGCGAGATCAGCAGCGCCAGCCGCGAGCAAAGTTCGGGCATCAGCCAGGTCGGCGAGGCCGTCACCCAGTTGGACCGCGCCACCCAGCAGAACGCGGCCCTGGTGGAAGAAAGCGCGGCGGCCAGCGAGAGCTTGCGCAACCAGGCCCAGGTCCTGCTCGGCGCCGTGGCGAGCTTCAAGCTCGCGCACCATGGCGCCCACAAAACAGCGCTGTCGCCCCAGCGCAGCCCGATCAAATCCACCCACCAACACAAGCCGGCCAGCGCCCCCAAGCCGCCGGCCGCCAGGCCAGCGCCGGCCGCACGAAAGGCGCCGGCCCCCTCACCCGTAGCCCCCCGACCAGCGGCTGCAGCACCCGCGCCGGCCGACGACGGCGGCTGGGACACCTTCTAAGCGTTCATACAGCGAGTTGGCCGCGTGCGCCCCGCTGGAGTTCGCTCCAGCGCCCGCGCTCGCACCAAGGCCGCGCTGCGCGCGCATTCCCGGTCATCGCAGCCCCACGCCGCCTTCGCAAGAGGGCGCTGTCCCGGGCGGTGACTTGCGCTTTTGACAGGCCCCGGCGGCAACGCCGGGGCCTTTTTTGCTGGGCTGATTTCGGCACAAAGCAGCCTCCATGTTCTCCCTCGTGAGGCCCTGCAGTTCGGGCCGCCGCCGGGCTCATGGTTCCGGGGTCGGCCCTGGCGGGCCGACTGCCTTGCGCTGCTCGCGCCTCGGGGCTGGCGCATAACTCTCTTCACTCACTGCGTTCGTTCCGTTCAAACAGACGCGCCAAGTCAGAGCTTGAAGCGCGCGGTTACGCGCGCGCCCCGAGCCGCTGCGCTGCTCAGCCCTTCACAAATCGCCCAGCGGCGGCCCGAACTGCAGGGCGCTTGCATCGCGATCGATGTGCCCCTCGACGGTGGAACACGCCACACTCGGAGGTGGCTCGGCCCGACAGCGGGCGATTTGTGCGCGGCCGAGAGCGCAGCGGAGCGGCTCAGGCGCGCGCCGAAGCTTGCTTCAAGCGCGCTTCAAGCACTGACTCGGCGCCACTGTTTGACCACAGTGAGCGCAGCGAACGGAGGGAGTTTGGCGCCGCTGAGCCGCGCAGTGAGCACCGAGGGGAGTCGGCTCGCAGAGCCGACCCGCGTACCATGAGCACGGCGGCGGGCCGAGTCACCGCAGCGCGGAAACCCGGACACCGAACTTCCGCTATGCGCCGATTCCTGACCTCCGAAGCCACCGACCTCAAGCCGCCAGCAAGGTCTCCAGGCACTGCTCGCGCAGGCCGTAGAAGCGCTTGATCTCGGCGATCTGGGCCTGCAGCTCGGCGCGGCGGGCTGCACTCAGGGGCTGGCTGCGTTTGACGGCCAGGATCATCTTGTTCTTGCTGGTGTGCTCCAGGGCCACGAACTCGAAGACCTGGGTGTCGTAGCCCTCGGCCTCCAGCAAGAGCGCACGCAGACCGTCGGTGACCATCTCGGCTTCCTGGCCCAGATGGATGCCGTGCTGCAGCAGCGGGCGCAGCTGAGCTGGCATCTGCATCTGCGGGCGGATCTGCTTGTGGCAGCAAGGCGAGCACATGATGACGCGGGCACCGGTGCGCAGGCCGAAATGGATGGCGTGATCGGTGGCGATGTCACAGGCATGCAAGGCGATCATGACGTCCAGACGCAGCGGTGTGTAGCTGCGCACATCACCATGGTCGAAACGCAGGCCGGCCATGGCATGGCGCTGCGCCGCTTCATTGCACAGACGCACCATGTCCTCGCGCAGCTCGACGCCGGTGACATGGGCCTGCTTGCCCTGGCTGTGCAGCCAGTCGTGCATGGCGAAGGTCAGATAGCCCTTGCCCGAGCCGAAATCAGCGACATGGACGTCGGCGCTCTCGGCTAGGCCTGAGTTCTTGAGCGCGGCAGCGAAGATCTCGATGAATTTGTTGATCTGCTTCCATTTGCGCGACATGGCCGGCACCAGCTGCGCCTCGCCTCGCACCAGGTGGCTCAGTCCCAGGTCCAGCCAAAACGGGCGGCCCAGCTCCAGATAACGCTGCTTTTCCTTGTCATGGCCGGCTTCGGCCGCCACCGGCACCGCGGCCGGCGTGGCCCGCCCCATGCGCAAGCTGGGCCGGCCTTTGCGGCTGAACACCAGCTGCACCTCCTCGCCCTGGGTCTGCAGATGGGCGCTGTGGAACTGCGCACCCATCAGCGTGGCCAGCAGTTCCAGGCCCTCGGCCAGGGGCAGGTTCTTGGTGATGTCGCGGGTCTGATAGCGCCACAAGAGGCTGAGCTGGCGCTCGCCACGCAGCAGCACTTCGCGCACCATCAGGCGCTCCAGCTGCGCCTCCTCGCCGACATACTTGCTCAGCAGCAGCTTGACGAAGCTGCCATTGGCCAGAGCCGTCGCCAGCAGGCGCTGGAAACGGACGCTGGCATCGGCCTGGGCGGCCGGCGGAGCGGCATCGGGGATCAAGTGGGTGAACATGGCGCAGCTTTGGGCAAATGCCGATTTTCCCCCATCGCGCGCCTCACTAAGATCCGCCCATGGGACTTCCGCTGACATTGCCCCGCTTTCTCGCTGCTTTGGCCCTGCTGGCCAGCGCCCCGGCGTTCGCCGCGGACACGGCGCCCGTCTTGCGCAACAGCCTGGGCCAGCCCTACGTCCTGATCCCCGCCGGCGAGTTCGTCATGGGCCGCCAGGAAAGCGCTGAGGCCTTGGCCGAGGCTTACCCCACGCTTGAGCGCGGGCGCTTTGACAAGCTGCAGGACGAAACGCCGGCCCACCGCGTGCGCATCAGCAAGGCCTTCTGGCTGGGCCAGCATGAGGTGACGGTGGGCGAATTCCGGCGTTTCTTGCAGGCCTCCGGCCATGTGCCGGAATCGCTGGCCGACGGCACCGGCGCCTACGGCTACAACCCGAACTACGACCCGGCCAGCAGCACGCGTGGCGACGCTTTCGAAGGCCGGCTGCCGCGCTACTCCTGGCAGAACCCCGGCTTCAAGCAGAGTGACGAGCACCCCGTGGTCAACGTGACTTGGTTTGACGCCGTCGCCATGGCCGCCTGGCTCAGCAAGACCGAGGGCCGGCGCTACCGCCTGCCCAGCGAGGCTGAGTGGGAGTATGCGGCGCGCGCCGGCAGCAGCAGCCGCTACCACTCGGGGGATGCGCCCGAGTCCCTGCTCAAGGTCGCCAACGTGTTTGACGCCGATTGCGCGCCGCTGTGGCCGCAATGGCAGGCGCAGGCCCTGCGCGGTCGTGACGGCCATGCCTTCACCGCCCCGGTGGGCAGCTTCGCCCCGAATGCCTGGGGCCTGCACGATATGCACGGCAATGCCTGGGAATGGGTGGCCGACTGGCATGGCGAGGACTACTACGCGAACTCGCCGAGCGTGGACCCCCAAGGCCCGGCCACCGGCGATGTTCGGGTGCGCCGGGGCGGATCCTGGCACACCTGGCCGCTCTATGCCCGCAGCGCTTTTCGCAACTGGAACGCGCCCGACACACGCTATGTCCTGCTTGGCTTCCGCCTGCTGCGCGAGGCCGACTGAAAAGAAAGCCCGGAGCCTCCAGGCGCCACAATGCAGGCCTTTGCGACTCTTACTCCCGCCATGAGCCTGCCCGCCCTGCAACATGACACCGGCCCCGATCCGCAGACCACCGTGATCGTTCTGCACGGTCTGGGCGCCGACGGCCATGATTTCGAACCCGTTTGCCAGGAGCTGGACCTGCGCGCTCTGGGCGCCGTGCGCTTCATCTTGCCCCATGCACCCGAACAGCCGGTCACCATCAATGGCGGCTATGTGATGCGCGCCTGGTACGACATCCGCCAGGTCGATCTGCAGCGCCAGGAAGACGCTGCCGGCGTGCGCGCCTCGGGCGCGGCCATCGCCGCCTTGATCGATGCCGAGCGCGCCCGCGGCGTGCCGGCCGGGCGCATCGTGCTGATGGGTTTCTCGCAGGGCTGCGCCATGGCGCTGTTCACCGGCCTGCGCTACCCCGAGCGCCTGGGCGGCATCGTCGCCCTGTCCGGCTACCAGCCCCTGGCCGACAGCCTGGAGGCCGAGCGCTCGGACGCCAACCGCCTGGCACCTGTCTTCATGGCCCATGGTCGGCTCGACCCGGTGGTGGTTCCGGCACGCGGCGAAGCGGCACGCGATCAGCTGCGCGCCCTGGGGCAGGCGGTCGAATGGCGCGACTACCGCATGGAACACTCGGTCAGCCCCGAGGAACTGCGAGACCTGAACGCCTGGCTGCTGAAGACACTCGGCTGAGCGGCTGCGAGCGTCGTTTGCGGGGCTTTTCCGGGCTTTCAATGCGCCACAGGTGACAGCCACTGGGGCACAGTCCAACTTGAGACCCTGCGCTTCGCACGCTCCGCCTTCCCGGGGAGCAGCGTGAGCGCTGCAAGACCTGACCCCACGCAGCCCGCATAGCCGTTCATCCCGCACACACCCGACCGACACGCCATGGATCGATTGGTCGAGCAACTGGTGGCCTGGCACAACAGCCACCCGCTCGCGAAACGCATCAATATCTACGACGTCCACACCATCGGCGTCGTCGCCCTGCCCTTCATGCGCAGCGGCAGCGCAGCCGCGCCCGCGTCGGCCGGCAACTCCGGCCCGGGTTCGGCACGCAAGAGCGCTCGCGGGCGCCCGCAGGAGCCGATCGAACCGGTCTTGACCGACGAGATCTCGCCCGAAAGCCTGGCGGCCTGGGGCGAGGAATCGACCATCGCCGCCAACAGCAATGCCGCCGAGCTCGACGCTCTGGCTGATCAGGAGCTCTGGCACCGCAGCACCTGGCCCGAGCGCATCAAGCGCGGTTTGCGGGGCATGCGCGCCCCCGGCAAGCGCAAGTCCCGCAGCGGCCCGCCGCCGGGCGCCGACACCTGGCCCGCCTTCACCGAACGCTTCATCGCCGGCCTGACGCCCGAGCGCATCGCCCGCTTCGCCCAACGCTTCGGCTACTCCGAACAGCCCGGCGACGGCAGCTGGCCGCAACGGGTGGTGCCCATCGACGAGCAGATGATGGGCGAAAGCCCGGCCGGCGGTGCCTGGCCGTTTGAGCTCTATCTCGTCAGCGCCGCCATCGACGCCGGGCGCTCGCGCAGCCGCGTGCTGATCGGCCAGGGCCACCCCAAGCCCGAGATCATCGGCCGGCGCTGCCTGAGCCCGATCAAGGTCGGCCTGGCTGCCCTGCTGCCCCTGGGTGTGCTGCTGATGTGCGTGGCCCTGCTGATGCTGCCCAGCCGCAAGGCGGTCAAGGACGCTGAGCAAGCGGCAGCCACCGCAGCCAGCGCAGCGATGTCCGCCGCGTCCTCATCGGCGAGCGCTGCAGCTGAAGCTGCCACATCGGTCGCGCCCGAGACCGGCGCCACGGCCGCCTCGGCAGCGACCGAGCCCGCTACCGCCGCCTCGCAAACAGCCGAGAACAGCAGCACCGAGGCCGTAGCCACACCGGCCAACCCCGCCCTGCCCACGCCGCTGGACCTGCGCGAGGCCGCCGCGGCCACGGCCGCCAGCATCGCCGCCGCTCAGCAGGCCGCACTGGACAAAGCCGCCGGCAAGGACGGTGGCAAGGGCAGCCCCGAAACCAGCGACAGCGCTGCCAGCGAGCCGCAGCCCGACATCCGGCCGCAACTGGTCAAGCCCATCCCGCGCAAGAACGCCCGGCCCATGTTGGCCGATGCGCCAGCGCCCGGCAGCGAAACCAGCGCAGACAAGGCCGACGACAAATCCAGCCCCGCCAAGCCGGCCGACCCGGTGGCCGATTTGATGAATGGCCCCAAACCCTCGCCCGTCACGGCTGGCCGCATCACCAGCCGCGACGGTGAGCGCCCCAGCTTGCACAGCGCCGTGGAGGCACCGGCCGGCACCAGCGGCGGTAGCGACAAACGCGGCGGCGCTCGTGAAGATGTGGCGGGCGGCAACCCAACAAGCAACAGCAGCAGCAGCAGCAGTAGCCGCGCGAACAGCGGCCGCAGCAGCAACAACAACAAAGCCGCCGTGGTCGCCCTGGTCGGCCCCGTCAGCGCCAACAAGGCCGAGGCCGAAGCGACACTGGAGCGCATGAAGGTGGCGATTTCCGCCAACAAGGGCGGCGCCACTCAAGCCCAGGTCTTCCAGACCCCCGAAGGCTGGCGCCCGGCCGTCTGGCCATTCGCCAGCCGCGAAGAAGCACAGCTGATCAACGCCACCCTGATCGCACGCGGGCTGCGGACGCGGGCCGTGGATTTCTGAGGCGCTCGCAAGGCTCAAGCCCATGAACCGGGCCGAGCTGCCCGACAGGCCCGTAGCACCAAGGCCATCAACGAGCGCTTGCCCGGGGATCTGGTCCACACGAGTTCAAGCCGCAGGTCGGCGTGTCAAACTCGACGCGCCGAACTTGAGCTCTCTCAGCAGTGCGCCATGCCGCACTCAGCGTGCGAACACCCAGAAGCGCTTACCAGTGGCCGACAAATCGGCGCCACCCGTTTGAACAATGCCGACATGGCGATCTGCCGCGCTGTGAAACAGCGCCAGGCCGTAGGACTGCTGGCCACTGATCGTTGGCAGGCTCAGGTTGCTCTTGCTCAGCAAGAGAACAGGATCGATCAAGGCATAGCTGCTCTGCAAGCCAGCACTGTCCCAGGACGACCAAGTGCCCTTCAAGGCCAAAAGCTCAGTGTCATCGCTGGAAGCCGAGACACTGCGCATCGAATTGCTCTCGCCGATGCGGCCCCCCATGTCGATCCGACCCGCAAACCGCAGGTCCGAGGTGCGCGCAGCCAGACCTTGGCGATCAAATACCAGCGACTGAGCGCTGTTGAAGGCAATCGGGTAGTCCGCGTTGTAATCCCCGTGATAAGGCCAATCCCCCGAACCGAGCACCACCGAAGCGTCGGCGGGCGACACCTTCAAATACGTGAGCTTGGAAGGCGAAAGCCCCCCCGACACCGTGAATGCCGTGCTGAGCTTGTCGGCAAAAATCCCCTGCTGCGTACTGCCCCAGAACGTGCCTGCCGCGTAGGCGACCGACAAGGGCCGCGTTTCACCCGTGCGGGCGTTGATCAGGCCTGGGACACCGCTCCATTGATCGCCACCAAACAGCAGCGCATCGCCGCTGTTCATGACCATTGCCTGGCTGCGCACGCTGAGGGTGTTACTAGAGCGAATTCGACTGCCACTGGCCACATCAAACAAATCGATCACCGAGCCGTACAGCACCAACGCAAGCCGTCCATCCGGGCTCAAGGTCAGCCCGGTGGGGGCGGCCAGCAGAGGAACCGAACGCATCACGCCCGAGAACGGATCGACAAAGGTCAGCACGTTCGGCGATGCGCTGATCAGGACCACCTGGTCCAGTCCTTTGCTGTAGCGAATGTCCAGCGGCTTGAAGCCCAGCTCCGTGGTCCGAGACGCTGAAGAGAGCACCCGCACCGTGAAACTGGCCGAACTCCTCAAGATGCCATCACTGACGACGACCGAGGCGAGATAGCTTCCGGGCAGGTCAGGTGTGAAGGCCAACTGAGCCAAGCTGTCATCGGCGATGGTGGCCGAGGAGCCGACCGGGCGAGAATCCAGGGTCCAACGGTAGGTCAAGCTACGGTTCTGTGGGCTGTAGCTGAAACCTGCGTTGGCCGTCACCGTGTCACCCACCATCGCAGTCCAACTGTTGTGGTCGTAAACGACAACCGGTGGCGCATCGCCCACGCGGACCGTCACCTGCCGATCGGAATAGGCTCCTTGGGTGTCAGTGACACGCAAAAGCACCGCGTAGTCACCGTCAAGGTCGAAGGTGATGGAGGTGTCGACGGCCGAGCTGGTGCTCAGTCGCGCAGCGCTGCCGCTCGGTGCGCTGGTCAGGGTCCAGCTGTAGGTCAACACATCGTTGTCAGCATCAAAGCTGGCGCCGCCACGCAGCGTCATCGTGGCGCCGCTTTGGACTCGCGCGCTGCCATAGGAGATCGCCGAAACCGGCGTCGTGTTGACACTCGCATGGGCCTCAGGGGGCAGGTTGAGCACACTCAGGGTGTAGACCGAGTCACCCCAGGCGCCCCGGACATCTTGCATGCGAACTTTGAGGCGATAGGTCCCGAGCACATCGGGTGTGTACTGGTGGCGCGTCCCGGAACCGCTGAGCTGAGCGCGGCTGGAGGCCGGCCGTTCAAGGATTTCCCAGGCCGTGGTCACCGGGCTGCCATCGGCGACGCGCACGGTCGAGGTGTCCAAGGTGAATACGGAGCCCAGTGAAGCCGCGATGGCAGGCTGGTTGACACTGCTGCCACTGAAACTGCTGTTGACCAAGATGCTGGCCGTGGCGGGCGCCATGTAGCGAACATGGATGGGCACCAAGGATTCAGAATACGCGCCGCGCCGATCTTCCACGTGGGCCAGGAGCTTGTAGAGCCCCAGCTGATCCGGACGGAATTGCATCCTGGGGTCTGTGCCGGAGAGAGCCGCCGTACTGCCTGCTGGGCGCTCCACCACCGTCCAGGTGGTACGCACAGAACTGCCGTCACTTGCCTGCAGGCTCGAGGTGTCGAGCAGGAAATTGGTGCCGAGGGTGGTGTCAATCGTAGCTTGCTCCACCGGACTCGCGGTGAAGTTGGGCGCCACGACCATGGTCGCAGTCGAGGGCGGGGCAAAGACCATCCGCAAGGTGTAGAGCGCGTCCGAAAAATTGCCGTACGCATCCCGAACCCGTGCACGCAGGATGTAATGCCCCATCAGATCGGGGCTGAACTGCTGGCGCGAGCCACTGCCTTGCAGCTTGGCCAGGCTGCCAACCGGCTGCTGCTCCAAAGACCAGTTGGTCGTGACAGCACTACCGTCAGCGGCTTTCAGCTGAGAGCTGTCCAAGGTAAAGACGCTGCCGACCGTGGCGTCGATGGGCGCAATCTGTGCCGGGGCGGCCGCTCCGGTGTAGACCGCCGAAACCACGATGTTCGCTACCGGCGGCGCCTCAGCAATCAAGAGATCCAAGGTCTTGTTGACGCTTTGGCCACCACTGCTGCTGACCGTCAAAGTGACTTGATACTTGCCGGGCACATCGGGCGTGAAGGCCGCAACCTTCTGGTTGAGGCCGTTGAGACTCGCTTTGCTGCCAGCAGGCATCTGACTGAGCACCCAGGCGTAGCTCTGGATCGAGCCGGATGCGGCGGTGCTGGACGAAGCGTCGAACGTGATCAAGCCGTTGACGCCGCCGCGCATGCTTCCATCGCCATCGGCATTGACCCCCGCAGCGCTGATACGAGCCACGGGGGCCTCTGCGGGACTGACCACCGCCGCACCGGTTGGAGAGCCGCCACCACCACCGCCGCCACAGGCGGCCAATGAAAACACCAGCAACAAAGGCGCCCAACGGCGCACTGGCAGCCACTTCAACATGAAAACTCCCTCACTGGTATTGGTTTGAGCCAGCCGCCCGCGCGAAAGTCGCTGCCGTACACAGCGACTCGTCCACTTTCAAATCTGGAAAAACCAGACGAAACGCACCAGCCAACCTATTTTTTCCGGCCGAACTGTAACCAAATTCACGATCTGAGGCGCTCAGGGTTTTGCTGGGGGCGTTCGCGCAAGTTCGCTACATTGGAGGGCACGATCTATTTGCAGCAATTCACCCGCACTCCTATCCAGATGAACTCTCACAACATGTCCCTGCCCCCCCTCCTCATCACCAAACGCCTGCCCGGCGGCCAAGGCCTGGCACCGGCCCTGCTCAAGCGGGCCGCTGTTCTCAAGCTGGACGAAGCGCAGAGCCACCAACATGAGTTGGAGGTCGCAGATGAACAGGGCCAGGCGCTGAAGATTCAGCTGCCAGCCGGCACCCATCTTCATGCCGGTGACGTTTTGGTGGCCGAGGATGGCTCGCTGCGCGTGGTCGATGCGCCGGCCCATGCCAGTTGCGGGTCTCATGACCATGGCCACGACCATGGGCACGAGCATCACCACCATGATCACGGCCACGGCCCGTGCAACCATCCCTCACACGCCACAGGCAAGCCGGTTGGCATCCCCGTCCAAGCCGCGCCGGTGCCCCATGTGCACGCCCCCGGCTGCAAGCACTGATTGACCAACGCGCTCTGAATGGAAAAAGCCCGGCATGCCGGGCTTTTGTGTCTTCTATGCGCGGGGTGGGCCGCGCCATGCTCAGGAGCGGTAATCGGCGTTGATGGTCACGTAGTCGTGACTGAGATCGCAGGTCCAAACGGTGCTGTGGGCTGCGCCGCGGTGCAGGTTCACGCGCACGGTGATCTCGCTTTGCTTCATCACGCGCTGGCCGTCTTCCTCGCGGTAGTCGGGGTGGCGGCCACCCTTGGTGACCACATGGACATCGTCCAGATGCATCTCGATCAAGGTCTGGTCCAGGTCGGCAATGCCGGCATAGCCCACGGCCGCCAGGATGCGGCCCAGGTTCGGGTCGCTGGCGAAGAAGGCCGTCTTGACCAGCGGTGAGTGGGCAATGGCATAGGCCGCCAGCTTGCATTCGGCTTCGTCGCGGCCGCCTTCGATCTGCACGCTGATGAACTTGGTCGCGCCCTCACCATCACGCACGATGGCCTGCGCCAGCTGCTGCGACACCGCAATCACAGCATCCCGCAAGGCCTGACCCTCGGCACTGTGCAGCGATTCGATGCGCTCGTGCTGGGCCTTGTGGGTGGCGATCAGCACAAAGGAATCGTTGGTCGAGGTGTCGCCGTCGATGGTGATGCGGTTGAAGGAAGCATCAGCCGCTTCCGTCACCAAGGTCTGCAACAGGCCCGGGTTGATGTGCGCGTCGGTAGCGACATAGCCGAGCATGGTGGCCATATTCGGACGGATCATGCCCGCGCCCTTGCTGATGCCGGTGATGGTGACGGTCTGGCCCTGGATCTGGATCTGGCGCGAGGCCGCCTTGGGCAAGGTGTCGGTGGTCATGATGCCCAGGGCGGCTTCACCCCACGCGTCATCGCGCAAGGCGGCAATGGCCTTCGGCAGGCCGGCGACGATGCGCTCCACCGGCAGCACTTCCATGATCACACCGGTCGAAAACGGCAGGATCTGGCTGGCTTGCACGCCCATCAGCTCGGCCAGGGCCGTACAGCTCTGGCGCGCCCGGGCCAGGCCGTCCTCGCCAGTGCCGGCATTGGCATTGCCGGTGTTGACCAGGATGGCACGGATACCGGCTCCCTCGACCTGCCCGGCCAGATGCTCGCGGCAGACCTGCACCGGCGCGGCGCAGAAGCGGTTCTTGGTGAACACGCCGGCCACGCTGGCACCTTCGTCGAGGGCGATGACGCTGAGGTCGCGCCGATCGGCCTTGCGGATGCCGGCCATGGTCACGCCCAGGCGGACGCCGGGAACGGGGTGCAGGCTGGCGGGATCGGGGGCGGTGAGATTGACGGGCATGGCGGGCACGGGCAGTGGCTGGAAATGTGCTCGAATTGTAGGGCGCAGCCCCGTTCATGAACTTGACGGCTTCTTGACAGAGCCACCCGCCAACTGGGCATGTTCTTGATGGCAGCCCTTCTAAATTGAAGGCCTCGCAACCAAAGGTCGGCCCGCTGCCGACCCAGACCATGGACACGGTCGCCATCCTTCAGCACGAAGCCAGCCAAGGCCCCGGCTATCTGCTCAGTTATCTGCACAGCCAGGGCATCGCCTGCGAAGTCATCCAGGCTGCACAGGGCCAGACCCTGCCCCGCTGGATCAGCGACTACAGTGGTCTGGTCGTGCTGGGTAGCAACCACAGCGTCAACGAGGAGCTGCCCTGGATCGCGGCCGAGCTGGAGCTGGTGCGACAGGCCGTGGCGCTGGACGTGCCGGTGCTGGGCCACTGCTTCGGCGGCCAGTTGCTGGCACGCGCCCTGGGCGCTCGGGTGCACCGCAATGCCTGGCCGAACATCGGCTGGAGCCGGCTCTGGGTGACGCCCGCTGGCCGCGACCTCTTTGCCGGCCAGCGCCAGGCGACGATGTTCAACTGGCACCACGACACCTTCGAAATACCCAGCGGCGCGCAGCGCATCCTGTTCGGCAGCCACTGCCTGAACAAGGGCTTCGCCCTGGGCAAGCACCTGGGCCTGCAATCGCATCTGGAAGTGACCGAGGACAGCGTGCGCGCCTGGTGCCGCGAGTCACGTGACGAGATCGCTCACAGCCTGGCCCTGGGCCATGGCCGCACCGTGCAGAGCGAAGCCGAGATGCTGCGCGAACTGCCGGCTCGCACGGCCGAGCTGCACCGCTTGGCGCGGGGCGTCTACCGCCACTGGGTGCAGGGCCTGCGCCGGCCGCAGCAAGTGCATCTGCACGGCGGTTGGTGAGGCTGGGTTAGGACGACTGAACCCAAGACGACCACAGAGCCACGGAGACACAGAGGTAAGAGAGAGATTCAGAAGGAGAACCCTCTATAGCTCAATGTTTCCCTTCAAGTTCGCAGTTTCTTCACTATCCATGGCCATCAGTCGCTGAGCCTTGCGCTCAGAGTTTGAGAATTTCCGTAGCGAGCGGCTGTCAGGCTAGGCGGACGGAGCGCAGGAACCGGAACGTACTTCCTGTACGCGAGGATTCCGAGCACCGGACCAACGACGCATGGCAGTCGCGCAGTAGAAAATTCACAAACTCTCAGGCCACGAGACGGTAGCCCACGGCCGTTTCGGTCAGCAGATACTGCGGCGCCGCCGGCACGGCCTCCAGCTTCTGGCGCAGATTGCCCATATAGACGCGCAGGTAGTGGTTGTCTTCGACATGGCTCGGGCCCCAGACCGCCTTGAGCATCTGGCGGTGCGTGAGCACCTTGCCAGCATGCGCGATCAGATGCGTCAGCAGGCGGTATTCGAGCGGGGTCAGGTGCACCGCCACACCGGAGCGCAGCACGCGGCGCTGGGCCAGGTCCACCTCGACCTCGCCGAAGCGAAACACGGTCTGGGCCAGCTCGTCGGCGCTGCCGCGCGCGGCCGCCTGGCTGCGCCTTTGGGCCACCCGCACGCGTGCCATCAGCTCACCGACGCCAAAGGGCTTGCTCAGATAGTCGTCCGCGCCGGCATCGAGTGCCGCAATCTTGTCGGCCTCGGCCGTTCGGGCCGAGAGCACGATCACCGGCACGCCGGACCAGGCGCGCAGATCACGCAGGTAGTTGAGCCCGTCGTCATCGGGCAGGCCCAGATCAAGGATGACCAGATCGGGCCGGCGCGTGCCGGCGTCGACTAGGCCCTGGCGCACCGTGCTGGTTTCATGCACCTGCCAACCCTCGGCCTCCAGGGCCAGGCGCACAAAGCGCCGGATGCTGGCTTCGTCCTCGACGATCAGGGCCACCGGATGCGGATCATTCATGCCGTTCAACTCCAAACCTCAAACCCAAGAACTTGGACATCACCATTCACCCACTCACCCGTTCACCGCCTTCGCCCTCAAGCTCCGGCAAGGTCGGCGGCTCACCCAGCGGCAGGCTGATGACAAAGCTGGCGCCGCCGCCGGGCAGATTCTCGGCATGGATCTCGCCGCCATGGGCTTGCACGATGGCGCGGCAGATCGCCAGACCCAGGCCCACGCCCGGCGTGCTGCTCTCGCGCTCGCCACGGCTGAATTTGGCGAACAACTGCTCCTCGCGACCGGGCGGCAAACCCGGGCCGTTGTCCGAGACACGCAGCTTCAGCTGGCCCCCCGCCGGCGCCGGTTCGGCCGAAATGCTCAAGGTGCTGCCGCAGGGCGTGTACTTGAGCGCGTTCTCGAGCAAATTGCCCAGCACCCGCTCCATCAGCGCGGCATCCAGATGCAGCAATGGCAGCCCCGGCGGAATCTGCAGATGCAGCTGATGGCTGGACAGAGCCGGCTGCAAGGACTGCAGCGCCGTGCCGACCACTTCCTCGATCGGCTGCCATTGCCGGTTCAGGCGCACCGCACCGCTTTGCAGGCGCGCCATATCGAGCAGGTTGTTGACCATGGCGCTGATGCGCTGGGCCTGCTGCTGCAGGGCGGCGCTGAGCTCGCGCGCCTGGGACGGCAGCTCGGGCGTGCGGTCCAGGGTCTGGGCCAGGCCGTAGAGACCGGCCAGCGGCGTTCGCAGATCATGCGACAGGGCCGAGAGCAGGGAGTTGCGCAAGCGCTCGCCCTCGATGTGCACCAAGGCCTCCTGCGCCACCTCCACATAATGCACACGCTCCAGGGCCTGGCCAATGATGCGGGCATAGGTCTCCAGCTGGGCACGCAGCTCGGGCAGCATCAGGCTGCGGCTGCTCTTGGGCTTGAGGGCCAGCACGCCGCGGGTGCGCATGGGCGCTTGCAGGGGCAAGTAAAACCAGGCGCTGCCGGCCAGGGTGTCGGTGCTCAGACCGGCGGCCTGGCCATGGTCCAGGGCCCAGCGGGCGGTGCCGGCATCGGGCTGCTCACCGGCGGCCAAGCTGTCCTGACTGGGTGAGGGCTGCAGCGCGTCCTTGAGATCCAGCACATAGAGCAAGGCCTCGCCATGAACCTCTTCGGCCAAGGCAGCCTCGGCCACCTGCAGCACGGCCTCGGTCTGCAGTGCACCGGCCAGATCGCTGGTCAACTCGAACAGCGAACGCGAGCGCGCCTCGCGCTCCGTCGACAGCTGGGCCTGGTAGCGCAGGCCGGCCGTCAGCTGGCCGATGATGAGGCCCACGGCCAGCATGACGGCAAAGGTCAGCAGGTACTGCACATCGGAGACGGCAAAGCTGAGCCGGGGCTGGACAAAGAAGAAGTCGAACAGGCCAACGCTCACAAAGCTGGCCAGCACCGCCGGACCGCGACCTAGGCGCAGGGCCACCCCGACCACCGTCAGCAAGAACAGCATGACGATATTGGACTGGTCAAACGCCAGCTGCAGCGGCCAGCTGAGCAAGGCGGTTGCGGCACAGGCCAGCGCCGCCAGCCCATAGCGGCCGGCCAGACGCTGCCACTGCAGCTCGCGTTCCTCGTGTTCCTGAGCCAGTTGCTCGGACGCCTGGGTCCGGCGTGCCGGCTGCAGCGGCGCTGCGGCGACGGTGGTCAGGTCCAGCTCAGGGCCCTCTTCGGCCAGGCGCTGTTGCCAGGGCAGAGAACCCAGCCAGCGGCGCCAAGCGGGTGCAGGCTGGCTGCGGCCCAGCACCAGCTTGGACAGATTGTGTTCGCGCGCATAGGCCAGCAAAGCCGGGGTCAGATCTTGCGCGTTAAGCACTGCGGTCTGCGCGCCCAACTCATGGGCCAGGCGCACCACACGCAGGATGCGATCGCGCTGCGCATCGGGCAGGCGGCGCAGCGCCGGCGTTTCCACATAGACCGCATGCCAGGAGACATTGAGCTGCTGGGCCAGCTGCGTCGCGCTGCGCAGCACGCTTTCGGCCGCCGGGCTGGGGCCTATAGCGCAAAGAATGGCGGCCTCGGTCTTCCAGACCTGGGCGACGCGCTGATTGCTGCGCCAGGCCTGCACATCGTCCTCCACCCGGTCGGCGGTGCGGCGCAGGGCCAGCTCGCGCAAGGCCATCAAGTTGCCCTTGCGGAAGAAGTTCTGAGCGGCGCGCTGGGCATGCGGGACCCCGTCGGCGCCGGGCCGCCCCAAGCCGGCGACGCCCCCTCGGGGGGTGGGCGAGCCTGCTCGCCCTGGGGGCTCGACATAGACCTTGCCCGCTGCGAGCCGCGCGAGCAATTCGTCGGCCGGGGTGTCCACCATCACCACCTCGTCGGCGCGGTCGAAGAAGGTGTCGGGCAGGGTCTCCTGCACCCGCACGCCGGTGATGCCACCGACCACATCGTTGAGGCTCTCCAGGTGCTGGACGTTCAGCGTCGAGTAGACATTGATGCCGCGCGACAGCAGCTCCTCGACATCCTGCCAGCGCTTGGGGTGGCGCGAGCCGGGCGCATTGGCATGGGCCAGCTCGTCGACCAGCACCAGGGCCGGGCGGCGTTCCAGCACGCCGTCGAGGTCGAACTCCGGCAGCTTGCGGCCGCGGTACTCGAGCTCGCGCAGCGGCAGCACGGGCAGGCCGTCGAGCAAGGCCTGGGTCTCGCTGCGGCCATGGGTGACGACCACACCGGCCAGCACATCGAGGCCGTCCGCCTGCAGCTTGCGCGCCGCCTGCAGCATGGCAAAGGTCTTGCCGACGCCGGCCGAAGAGCCGAAGTAGATACGCAGCCGGCCCCGCTGCTCCGCAGTCTCCTGCTCGCGGATCTGGGCCAGCAGCTCGTCGGGGTCGGGGCGCTTTTCAATGCTCATGGTCGAGATTCTCAGGCCAGGCCGAACAAACGCAGGACGAGAGCAACAGTGCAGGCGCTCATGAACATCAGCTCAGACTCCATGCGCATCCAGCGCCAGATTGAGCTTGAGCACATGGACGCGCGGCTCGCCGAGCACCTGCAGGTCGCGCGCCGTGGTGTTGGCCTCGATCAGGCGCAGCACTTCTTTCATCGGCAGCTGGCGCTCACGCGCGATGCGCGGCGCCTGGTAGCGAGCGGCGGCCATGCTGATGTGCGGGTCCAGGCCGCTGGCCGAGGCGGTGACAAGATCGGCCGGCACGGCCTGCGTGTTGCCCGGGTCGGCCGCGCGCAGGGCAGCCACGCGGGCAGCCACAGCCTCGGTCAGGGCCGGGTTCAGCGGGCCCTGGTTGGAGCCCGAGGAACCGCCGGCATTGTTGGCCATGGGCGCGGTGGCCGAGGGCCGACCCCAGAAGTACTGGGGCGAGCTGAAGTTCTGGCCGATCAGCTCGGAGCCGATGACTTCACCGGCCTTGTTGCGGAGCAGGGAACCGGCCGCCTGGTCCGGAAACAGCGGCTTGCTGAGGCCGGTGACGACCAGGGGGTAGATCAGACCGGTGACGGCGCTGAGCAGCACAAAGCTGACCAGGGCGGGACGAAGTTGCTTGAGCATCATGATGGGAGTCCTTCGCGTTTCTTCGAATCAGACCAGGCGCAGGCCGACCAGAATCAGGTCGATGGCCTTGATGCCGATGAAGGGCACGATCAGGCCGCCAAGGCCGTAGATCGCGAGATTGCGGCGCAGCAGCGCGGCCGCACCGATGGCGCGGTAGGGCACGCCGCGCAGGGCCAGGGGGATCAGCGCGATGATGATCAGCGCGTTGAAGATCACCGCCGACAAGATGGCCGAGGACGGGCTGTGCAAGCCCATCACATTGAGCGCCGTCAGCTGCGGATAGACGCCCACAAACATGGCCGGGATGATGGCGAAGTACTTGGCCACATCGTTGGCGATGGAGAAGGTCGTGAGCGAGCCACGCGTCATCAAGAGCTGCTTGCCGGTCTCGACGATCTCCAGCAGCTTGGTGGGGTTGGAATCCAGGTCCACCATATTGCCGGCTTCCTTGGCCGCCTGCGTGCCGGTGTTCATGGCCACGGCCACATCGGCCTGGGCCAGGGCTGGCGCGTCGTTGGTGCCGTCGCCGGTCATGGCCACCAGGCGGCCTTCGCCCTGGTAGTCGCGGATCAGCTGCAGTTTGGCTTCGGGCGTGGCCTCGGCCAGGAAGTCATCGACGCCGGCCTCGGCCGCGATGGCCGCCGCGGTCAGCTTGTTGTCGCCGGTGATCATCACCGTCTTGATGCCCATGCGGCGCAGCTCGGCAAAGCGTTCCTTGATGCCGCCTTTGACGATGTCCTTGAGCTCCACGGCGCCCAGGGCGCGAGCGCCTGTCATCGGCGCCGGGCCGCCCCAAGCCGATGACGCATCCCCGTGGGGGGTCGGCGACGTACCCGGCGCCGGGGGGCTCCATTCCGCCACCACCAGCGGCGTGCTGCCGCGACGGGCGATGTCGTCGATCGCAGCGCTAAGCTCCTTGGGGAAGCTGCCGCCCAGGCTCTCGACATAACGGCGAATCGCATCGCCGGCCCCCTTACGGATCTCCCGGCCACCGGCCAGGTCGACACCGCTCATGCGGGTCTGGGCCGTGAAAGGCACGAACTGGGCGTCCAGCGTGCCCATCTCGCGCTCACGCAGATTGAAGCGGGTCCTGGCCAGCACGACGATGCTGCGGCCTTCGGGTGTTTCATCGGCCAGCGAGGACAGCTGGGCGGCGTCGGCCAGCTGCAACTCCGTCACGCCTGGCGCTGGCAGCATGCTTGCTGCCTGCCGATTCCCCAGGGTGATCGTGCCGGTCTTGTCCAGCATCAGCACATCGACGTCACCGGCGGCTTCGACCGCGCGGCCCGAGGTGGCGATCACATTGGCCTGCATCATGCGGCTCATGCCGGCCACGCCGATGGCCGAGAGCAAGCCGCCGATGGTGGTCGGGATCAGGCAGACCAACAGGGCCACCAGGGCGGTGATGGACACCACGGTGCCCGTGCCTGCCGCCGAGACGCTGAACATCGAGAAGGGCAGCAAGGTCACCGTGACCACCAGGAAGACCAGGGTCAGGGCCACCAGCAGAATCGTCAGCGCGATCTCGTTGGGGGTCTTCTGGCGGCGCGCGCCTTCGACCATGGAGATCATGCGGTCCAGGAAGGACTCGCCCGGGTTGACCGAGATGCGCACCACCAGCCAGTCGGACAGCACGCGGGTGCCGCCGGTGACGGAGGAGAAGTCGCCGCCCGACTCACGGATCACCGGTGCCGATTCGCCGGTGATGGCGCTCTCGTCCACCGAGGCCACGCCTTCGATCACCTCGCCGTCCAGCGGGATCAAGTCGCCGGCTTCGACCAGCACCACATGGTCACGGCGCAGTTCATCCGATTGCACGGGGTGCCAGCTGGAGCCATGAACAGGCTGAGCGAGCTTCTTCGCCCAGGTCTTGCTCTTGAGCCCGCGCAGCGAAGCCGCCTGAGCCTTGGAGCGGCCTTCGGCCATGGCCTCGGCGAAGTTGGCGAAGATGACGGTGAACCACAGCCACAGCGAAACGGCCAGGATGAAGCCCGAGCCTTCGGTGCCGGCGATCGTGGCATCGCCAAGGCTCATCAGCCACAGCGCCGTGGTCAGCAGCGAGCCGATGTACACCACGAACATGACCGGATTGCGCCATTGCACGCGTGGGTCCAGCTTGACGAAGGACTGCGCGAGGGCCGGCTTGACCAGCTTGGGTTCGAGCAGCGAAAACGAACTGCTTTGTTGATTGCTTTGGGTAGTCATTGCTTTCTTTCCCTCACAGCTTCCAGAGCACCAGGTGCTCGACGATGGGGCCGAGGGCCAGGGATGGAACGTAGTTGAGCAAGCCCACCAGGAGCACGGTGCCGATCAGCAGGCCGACAAACAGAGGGCCGTGGGTGACCAGGGTGCCGCCGCTGACGGGGATGCGCTTTTTGGCGGCCAGGCTGCCGGCCAGGGCCAGCACTGGCACGATCACGCCGAAACGGCCCAGCCACATCACGACACCGAGCAAGGTGTTGTAGAACGGCGTGTTGGCGGACAGGCCGGCGAAAGCGCTGCCGTTGTTGTTGCCGGCCGAGGTCAGGGCATACAGGATTTCGGAGAAGCCATGGGCGCCCGGGTTGGCAATACCGGCCCGGCCGGCATCGGCCAGCACGGCCACCGCCGTACCGACCAGCACCACCATCGGTGTGACGAGGATGGCGATGGACACCATCTTCATCTCATAGGCCTCGATCTTCTTGCCCAGGTACTCGGGCGTGCGGCCGATCATCAGGCCGGCGATGAAGACGGCCAGGATGGCAAACACCAGCATGCCGTACAGGCCCGTGCCCACGCCGCCGAACACCACCTCGCCCAGCTGCATCATCACCAGGGGCACGAGGCCGCCGATCGGCGTCATCGAGTCGTGCATGCTGTTGACGGCGCCGCAGGAGGCCGCTGTGGTGATGACGGCAAACAGGCTGCTGGCATTGATGCCGAAGCGAGCCTCCTTGCCTTCCATATTGCCGCCGGACTGCAGGGCGCTGGCGCTCTGGTCCACGCCAAGGGAAGTCAGCGCCGGGTTGCCGGACTGTTCAGCGCCGGTGGCAACGATGACGCCGGCGATGAAGAGCACGCTCATGGCCGCCAGGATCGCGACACCTTGGCGCGAATCGCCGACCATTCGGCCGAAGCTGAAGCACAGGGCGGCTGGGATCAGGAAGATCGCCAGCATCTGCAGCAAATTGGACAGCGGCGTCGGGTTCTCGAAGGGGTGGGCCGAGTTGGCGTTGAAGAAGCCACCGCCATTGGTGCCCAGCATCTTGATGGCCAGCTGCGAGGCAACCGGGCCCATGGCCAGGGTCTGGCTCTGGCTGCTGACGGTCTCGCTCAGCGGCTTGCCTTCGGCGTCGAGCAGAGGCTGACCCTCGCTGCCCAGCTTGGGCACCGAGTAACTCTGCGCTTCCACGGTCTTGGCGTCCTGGTAGGCATCAAAGTTCTGGATCACGCCCTGGCCAACCATGAAGACGGCCAGCAGCAGGGCCAGCGGCAGCAGCACCCACAAGGTGATGCGGGTCAGGTCGGCCCAGAAATTGCCGACCGTGCCGGCGAGCTGGCCCGCGAAACCGCGGATCAGCGCGAACACCACGGCAATGCCGGTGGCGGCCGAGACGAAGTTCTGCACCGTCAGCGCCAGCATCTGGGTCAGATAGCTCATGGTGGACTCGCCGCCATAGCCCTGCCAGTTGGTGTTGGTGACGAAGCTGATCGCGGTGTTGAAGGCCGAGTCCGGCGTGATGGCGCCGAAGGCTTGCGGGTTTAGCGGCAGCAGGTCCTGGAAACGCTGCAGGCCATAGACGGCCAGCACACCGATGAAGTTGAACAGCAGCAGGGCCAGCGCGTACTGCTTCCAGTGCATGCCGCTTTGCGCGTCGACACCGGCCAGGCGATAGAACGGGCGCTCGCAGAGCTGCATCCAGCGCGGCAGTTGACCGCCAGCCACCGCCGTCAGCCAGCGCGACAGCGGCCAGGCCGCGAGCAGCAGCAAGCCCATGAACAGGGCCAGATTGATCCAAGCCAAGGCGTCCATGTCAGAACTCCTCGGCACGCAGCAAGGCGTACAGCAGGTAGGCGAACAGGCCGGCCGCAGCCAAGCCACTCAGCCAGTACAAGGCGCTCATGACTTGTCACCTGCCAGCTTGTGGCTGGCCAAGGCAAGACCCACGGCCAGGCCAAACAAGGCCAGGCTCAAACCCAGAAAAATCCCGTCCATTGCATTCAACTCACTGGAATGTTGCGATGCAGCAAGCTTAAAAACGGACGCCTCAGGCCGGCGTAGAAGCTGGGGGGATGGGTATCAAGAAGGTGTAAAGATCGGCACTCACCGTGCGGCGGCTTGCGGCGGCGCGGGCCCGCGATGGAGGCTGAGCTTTGTACTTGACAGCTCGCCTGGCACCTCACTTTTAATACCAAAAATAATAAAGATCGGCGATTCTGTATTCGAATGGTATAAAGCGATGTGGGACATTCGTCCTGACGCCTGTCTCGGGCGCCGGGAAGCAGCCACAGCGGTCGCATGGAGCGACCTTGACAAGCTTGCGTTGGATGCAATGACACCGCATTCCCGTGAGCGACACGATGGTCACGCGGGCCACTCCAGCCTGCAGTTTTTGATTGAACCAGATTACAAATCACGCCATACCCATGGGCCAGTTCGTCGTCTCGCCCACGACACACCGAACCGATTGCGGCCGTTTCCGAGCCTCGTTTTCGGTTCAGCGCACTCAAGACCAGGGCAAATCCAGCCCTGTGTACCGAGTCGACAAGACCTTTGCCTCGCGCGCAGGCGCACGGCTTTTTGCGGTCACCCAGGGCTGGCTGCAGGCCAGCATGAGTCACCCCCCTGATTGCTGAGATCTGTCTCCCACAGATCTATCCACATGCCACAGCCGCTGTGGACGCCATTTGTTCCCAGCCAGCACATCCTGACATCACGTCACGATCCATTCAGAAAGGCTCCACCATGAGCAGCAAAATCTACGTCGGCAACTTGCCCTATTCCGTCACCGATGCGAGCCTGAAAAGCAACTTTTCCGAGTTCGGCACCGTATCCTCCGCCCGAGTCATGATGGACCGGGAAACGGGCACCTCCAAGGGCTTCGGCTTCGTGGAGATGGCCTCTCCAGAGCTTGCCCAGGCCGCGATTTCGGCCTTGCACGGCATGAGCGTCGATGGCCGCTCGATTGTGGTGACGCTGGCGCGTCCGCGCGAAGACAAGGACAAGGCCGGCGACTACAGCGCGGCCGGGTACAAGGCAAGCAAACGCGCCGATGTCGGCTATGGCACCGGTGGTTTTGGCGGCGGTCGTTACTGATTCCAGCTCTAGCCCAAGAAAAGCCGGCTCCCTTGGAGCCGGCTTTTCTTTGCGTGTTCGCCGGCCTTGCGAAAGCAAAGGCCAGGACGGGTCTAGCAGTAAGAAGGGGAGACGATCCTCCCGGACCGGCTCCCCTTCATAAACCCAGAGCTACTGCCGCGAATCAGCGCATGCTCAATCCGCCGCGGGCCGCCTTGACCACGCCCTCGCCCATGGCCGCACCGAAGCGCTTGGCCAAGCGTTCGGCCACGTTCTCGCGTGGCGTGTAGTCGATCACTTCCTCGGCCTTGACCACCTCGCGGGCGACATAGTCAAGATTGCCGAATTCATCGGCCAGGCCCATCTTGACCGCCTGCTCACCGTTCCAGAACAAGCCCGAGAACATCTCCGGCGTTTCCTTCAAGCGCTTGCCTCGGCCTTCGCGCACCACGGCAATGAACTGCTGGTGGATCTGGTTCAGCATGGTCTGGGCGTAAGCCTGCTGCTTGGGCGAGACCGGGCTGTAGGGGTCCAACATGCCCTTGTTCTCGCCCGCGGTCAGCAAGCGGCGCTCAACGCCCAGCTTGCCCATCAGGCCGGTGAAGCCGAAGCCATCCATCAGCACGCCGATGGAGCCAACCATCGAGGCCTTGTCGACATAGATTTCATCGGCCGCCGCGGCAATGTAGTAAGCGCCCGAAGCGCACATTTCCTCGACCACGGCAAACACCTTTTTGTCGTGCAGGACCTTCAGGCGCTGGATCTCGTCATAGATGATGCCGGCCTGAACCGGGCTGCCACCGGGCGAGTTGATGCGCAGCACCACGGCTTGCGAACCCGGATCCTCGAAGGCTTCCTTCAAAGCCGAAAGAATCAGCTCCGCACTGGCCTCGGTATCGGCCGCGATCTCGCCGCGCACCTCGACCAAGGCGGTGTGCGGGGCATTGTTGCTGGGCCGGTGCAGATGCGTTGGATAAAAGAACAGCCAAGCCGCAAAAACCAGCAAGACCAACCACAGCATGCGAAAAAACATGCGCCAGCGACGTTCGCTACGCCGGTCGCGCAGGTATTCGCGAGCGAATTCAAGCAGCACCGGCTCGTAGGCAGAGGCCCCGGGCACGGCGGCTGCGCCTGCCGTGGCCGAGTTTGCAGCGGCAGCAGGTGCCGACGAGGGCGCTGCAGACACAGGCTGCACGCCTTCGATCAGCGGGTCCGCAATCGGCTGCGGCAGTTCATCGTGGCTACTCATGGGATCTCGCAAACAGGGTCGTTCGTTCTCAAAGCTCGGGGGCCGGGCCGCTCGTGTTCAGTCGGGCTGGGTGTCATCAAACACGGGTCGGGTGTCCCGGGAAGGATACCAATACACCTGACCCTCGCGCTCCTTGACCTCAATCTTGGTCAGGCCGCTGCGGCCGCACATGCCGGTCACGCAACGGCCACTCAAGGGGTCATACACAGCGCCGTGAATGGAGCACATGATGTATTGCTTGTCGCCGTCCAAGAACTCGCCCTCCTGCCAATCCATCTCTGTCGGCACATGGGCGCAGCGGTTCAGGTAGGCCACCACCTGACCCTCGAAACGCAGGGCGAAGGCGCGCGCCGGCTGGCGGTACTGCAACACATCAAAGGTGTGAGCGCGGCCGCGCTCCTGCAGCTCGTCGGAGCTGCACAGCGCTTGCGCAGGCGGGGATTTAGGCGATTCGGTCATGGCGGGCTCAGGCTCAACAAGGTTCAGGCATTCGCCAGCAGCCACTGCTGCAAATCGGCCACGTCGTGAGCGATATGCAGGGGCTTGAACTCGGCAAAACTGTGGTGATCATGCGCGCCGTAGCTGACGCCCACACTGGCACAGCCGGCATTCAGCGCCAGCTGCAGGTCATGGCTGGTGTCGCCGATCATCAGCGTGCGCTCGGGCTCAGCCCCAAACTCACGCATCAACTCCAGCAGCATTTGCGGGTGCGGCTTGCCTTGGGTCTGGTCGGCCGTGCGGCTGCCGTCAAACACCCGGTCCAGGCCTACTGCTTGCAAAGCTTCGTCCAAGCCACGCCGGCTCTTGCCGGTGGCGACCGTCAGCCAGTGATGGCGGGCCTTGAGGGCAGCCAGCATCTCGACCACGCCGGCAAACAGAATCACCTCATGCTGGGCTGCCAGGTAATGGTGACGAAAGCGCTCGCCCATCTCGGCAAAGCGCGCCTCGGGCAGCGCCGGCACGGCGTGGGCCATGGCGGCTTGCAAGCCCATGCCGATCACATAGCTGGCCTGCGCCTCGCTGGGCCGCGGCAGGCCCAAGTCCACTGCTGCGTTCTGGATGCTTCGCGTGATCAGCGCTGTGGAATCGAACAGGGTGCCGTCCCAATCGAAGGCAATCAGGTCGAATCGCTGCGGCCGAGTCATTTGGAGCCCTTGCTTGGCTGAAGGGCCGCGACCAGGCGCTGGCATTCCTCGGGCAGCGGCGCCAGCAGTTCGATCTCCTCGCCCTCGCGCGCCGGGTGCACAAAGCGCAGGCGCTGGGCATGAAGGAACATGCGCTCGAAGCGGTGCTCGCCACGCGCCAAGGCCCGGTTGGCTTCGAAATCGCCGTACTTGGGGTCGCCCACGATGGCATGGCCGCCATGAGCCAGGTGCACCCTAATCTGGTGCGTGCGCCCGGTCTTAATGGTCACGTCCAGCAGGCTGTAGCCATTCAAGGCCTGCGCCACCTTGACCAGGCTGATCGAGCGCTTGGCCTGCTCCGCCTGGGGATCATGCGAATTCGTCACAACCCTCACCCAACGCTCGCCGTCGCTGCCGACGAACTTGAGCAGCGGCACATCGATCACCTTCAAATTGGCCGGCCAGACCCCGGCCACCAGGGCAGCGTAGGTCTTGCCGGTCTCGCGTTCGCGGAACTGGTCCTGCAGCGCGACCAGGGCGCTGCGCTTCTTGGCGATCAGCAGCAGGCCCGAGGTTTCCCGGTCCAGGCGATGCACCAGCTCCAGGAACTTCGCCTGCGGCCGAGCCTGGCGCAGCTGCTCGATTACACCGAAGCTGACGCCGGAGCCGCCATGCACGGCCACACCGGCCGGCTTGTTGATGGCCAGGAGGTGGTCGTCTTCGTAAACCACCGGGAACTCGCGCGGCGGCACGTACTCGCCCGCGCCCTCTGCGGCCCGCTCGGGCAGGCGCACCGGCGGAATGCGCACCTCATCGCCCAGTTCCAGGCGCGTGTCGGCCTGCGCCCTGCCCTTGTTGACCCGCACCTCGCCGGCACGAATGACGCGGTAGACATGGGTCTTGGGCACGCCTTTGAGTTCGCGCAGCAAGAAGTTGTCCAAGCGCTGCCCTTCGGAGCCTTCGTCCACCAGGACGCGACGAACCTGGGCTGTTGCTGCCTCTGCGGGGGCCGAAGGCACAACCGGCGCTTGGGCGGCTCGCGCCACCGGGCGACTCTTGGCCGGCGCAACAGGCACCCGCTCGCCCAGCAAGGGCCCTTTGTGGCGCCCGGGCCGGGCCGGGTGGCCGCTGGTCTTGGCCCCCGGTCGCCCTGCCGCCTTGACAGGCGAATGGGCGCCCGATTTGGGGCCTGACTTCCGGGTTTCTGTGGCGGCCGGTGCTCTGGCTTTAGCCCTTATAATGTTGCTCACCACGTTACTGCCGTAAGTATTTGATTTTTCTGATTTTACCTGGGCTCAGGCCCACGCAGGATCGGGCAGGAATCAAGGCCAGACAAAGGTCATGCCGGCGGCAGCAAGGTGGCGATGGGGCTTGATGCCCGTCAAGCGCGAAGCCTTGAACCCCATCAACAAACGGTGATGCAACACAAACGCCCGGCGGCGGGCCCTGTCCCCAAGTGACACGGCGGCCACTGTGTGTGTGTGGCAGAGCGATGTAGAACGAACCACGCCGAATGCGCGCCATCCATGCCTTGTGCAAGGAGTCGCATTGGGTAGCAGACAAGGTATTCCACGGCAGCAGGCCGGTCGACCCATGGTTTGACCGCCTGCTGCCCGCGTCCAACAGTCCTCGCGGATGATTTCCCACACTCCCCCCACCCCCCACCGCTTTGCATGCAGCCCCGGCCCCGCGCCGGTGAGGTTGGCGCGCCGCCGTGGCCGGGCCGCGCAGCACCCTCGGGCCTTTGCCGCCCGCGCTGCGCGTTCATGGGAGCGGGCCTCCGCGCCGCCTGTTGCGCCGCACGCGCCAACGCTGGCCAGCTGAGCGCCCACCCCTCCAGGTGGCGCAAACACTGACAGTCCAGGGCGATTCCTTCCTCGGTTCCTCCGCATTGCCCGTGCATCGATGAGTCGCCGCCCGGCCAGGGTCTTCAAGACCCTGGCTGTCGCAGCGACGTGATGTGTGTGCGCACGGGCCGCTCGGGCCAGAAACCCGACGACCGCGCGCGAGGAGTGATGTCAATGAAACGCATGCTGATCAATGCGACGCAGCCGGAAGAACGGCGCCTCGCCATCGTCGACGGCCAGAAGCTGCTCGACTTCGAGACCGAGATCGAAGGCCGCGAACAGCGCAAGGGCAATATCTACAAAGCGGTCGTGACCCGCGTCGAGCCTTCGCTAGAAGCCTGCTTTGTCGACTACGGCGAAGACCGCCACGGTTTCCTGCCCTTCAAGGAAATCGCCCGCCAATACTTCCGTGAAGGCGTGGACGTGCGCACCGCACGCATCCAGGACTGCATCAAGGAAGGCCAGGAACTGCTGGTCCAGGTCGAAAAGGAAGAGCGCGGCAACAAGGGCGCAGCCCTGACCACCTTCGTCTCGCTGGCCGGCCGCTACCTGGTGCTGATGCCCAACAACCCGCGCGGTGGTGGCGTGAGCCGTCGCATCGAGGGCGAAGACCGCGAAGAGCTGAAGGAAAACCTCGACCAGCTCGAGTACCCCAAGGGCATGAGCCTGATCGCCCGCACCGCCGGCATCGGCCGTTCCGCCGCCGAGCTGCAGTGGGACCTGAACTACATGCTCAAGCTCTGGACCGCCATCGACGATGCGGCCAAGGGTGGCAAGGGCGCCTACCTGATCTACCAGGAATCCAGCCTGGTGATCCGCGCGATCCGCGATTACTTTACCGCCGATGTCGGTGAAATCCTGATCGACACCGACGACCTGTTCGAACAGGCGCACCAGTTCATGAACCACGTGATGCCCGACCAGGGCCATCGCGTGAAGCGCTACCGCGACGACGCGCCGCTGTTCAGCCGTTTCCAGATCGAGCACCAGATCGAAACCGCCCACAGCCGCACGGTCAACCTGCCCTCGGGCGGCGCCATCGTGATCGACCACACCGAAGCGCTGGTGTCGGTGGACGTCAACTCGGCCCGCTCGACCCGCGGCGGCGACATCGAAGAGACCGCCACCCGCACCAACCTCGAAGCCGCCGATGAAATCGCGCGCCAGATGCGTCTGCGCGACCTGGGCGGCCTGATCGTGGTCGACTTCATCGACATGGAAGAGTCGAAGAACCGCCGCGAAGTCGAGCAGCGTCTGCGTGACGCCCTGCGCAATGACCGCGCCCGCGTGCAGTTCGCCTCGATCAGCAAGTTCGGCCTGCTGGAAATGAGCCGCCAGCGCCTGCGCCCGGCCCTCAGCGAAGGCAACCACATCACCTGCCCGCGCTGCAATGGCACCGGCCACATCCGTGACACCGAGTCTTCGGCGCTGCAGATCCTGCGCATGGTCCAGGAAGAGGCGATGAAGGACAACACCGCCGCCGTGCACGTGCAAGTGCCGGTGGAAGTGACCTCCTTCCTGCTGAACGAGAAGCGCACCGAGATCACCAAGATCGAACTGAAGCAGCGCGTCACCGTGCTGCTGGTGCCCAACAAGCACCTCGACACGCCCAACTACAAGCTGGAACGCCTGCGCCACGACGACCCGCGTCTGGAAAACCTGCAAGCCAGCTACACCATGATCGAGGAGCCGACCGACGAAGTGGGCATCACCCGTCGTGGCGACAGTGACAAGGGCCGCAGCAAGCAAGAGCCGGTGATCAAGGGCATCCTGCCCGAGCAACCCGCGCCCATGCCCACGGCACCGGCCCCCAAAGCCGAACCGGCTGCACGCACGGCCTCGGCCGCTGCCGCACCGGTGGCAGCAGCCCCGGCCGCTGGCGGTGGCTTCTTCGGCTGGATCAAGAGCCTGTTCGGTGGCCCTGTGGAAGCCCCGGCACCCGCACCGGCAGCCGTCAAACCGGCCGCGGCCGGCGGTGAACGCAAGCGTGAAGGTGGACGCGAAGGCGGCCGTGAAGGTGGCCGTGACGGCGCTCGCGGTGGCCGTGGTGGCCGTGCCGAGCGTGGTGGAGAGCGTGGTGGCGAACGCGCCGAACGCGGCTCTGAACGCAATGGCAGCAAGCGCGAAGGCGCCGGCCGCGGGGAAGCACGTGGAGAAGCACGTGGCGAGGGCCGTAACGAAGCCCGCACCGAAGGTCGCCCAGAGCGTGCCGAGCGCCCGGAACGCGCCCGTCGCCCGGAACGCGCCGAAGGTGGCGAAGTCCGCGCAGAGCGCAGCGAGCGTCCGGAACGCGCCGATCGCCCCGAGCGCAGTGCCGAGCGCCCTGAAGGTGGCCGTCGCCCGCGCGGTGAACGTGGTGAGCCGCGTGCCGATCGTGGCGAGCGCAACGAACGCAGCGAGCGCAACGGCGAACAAGCCGCAGCCGCTCTGCCAGCCAGCCTGAACGAGCAGCAGCAACAAGACTTCGTCGACACCCAGCCGGAAGGCGTGGCAGCGAGCGGCCAGGTGCAAGGCGAAGCTTCGGCCGATGGCGAACAAGGTCAAGGCAGCGAAGAGCGCCAAGGTCGCGGCCGCCGCCGCCGCCGCGGTGGCCGTGACCGTGAAGACGGTCGCAGCGTCGAAGCCGGTGACAACGCCGGCGCGGCCGAAGGCAGCAGCGAAGCCAAGGACAGCGCGAGCGAGCAAGCAGCAGCCGGCGACAACGCAGCCGAAGCAGCAGGCGCCGCACCGGCCGAGGGCGCCGAGCCCAGCGAAGGTGGCGAAAGCCGCCGTCGCCGTGGTGGCCGTGACCGCGTCCGCCGTGAACGCCGTGATGACGCTGGCGAGGCAGGAAGCAGCAGTGCCAACGAAGCCAATGCCGAAGGCGCCGCAACTGAAGGCGTGACCGAAGCCACTGCAGCGCCCGCCGCTGTGGCGTCGGAGGCTCCGGCAGCGCCTGTGCAACTGGATCTGGCCGCCGAGGCCGTGGCCAGCGCGCCGGTTCCGGCGGCAGCACCCGCCGCAGCGCCTGCTGTTGCAGTGGCCGCACCGGCACCGGTTGCCGCCTTGCCCGCCTTCGAGCTGCCCATGGACGACCTGCAGGCGCTTGCCGCCTCCAGCGGTCTGCAATGGGTGAACTCGGATGCCGACAAGATCCGTGCCGTCCAGGAAGCCATCGCCGCCGAGCCGAAGCCGGTCCATGTGCCGCGTGAACGCGCGCCCGTGGTCAGCATCGACGAAGGCCCGCTGGTGCTGGTCGAGACCCGCAAGGACCTCTCGCAGTTCAAGCTGCCTTTCGAGCAGTAAGAAGCCAAGCCGGGGCCGCTAGCCCCGGTCGCGTGCTCTCGCCCTTTGGAGGGCTGGGCAGATGCCCCAGCCCCACCGACAATGCCGCCTCGCTGCACTCCAGCCAGGCGGCATTTTTTCGTCCGCACGCTCAACTCGCTGCTTGTTCAGTGCGTTAGCGGCCGGCGAGCCACCGTCCCAATCACACGCACATCACACGCACTCGAGGGAGTCCTTGTTCATCATGTCCCAGCACCTCAAATCCACAGGCCTGACCCGCGGCCTGGCCGCCCTGCTTCTGCTCAGCGCCGGCCTGCTGCCAGCCAGCCAGGCGGCAACGCCCAAGGCCAAGGTCGCCGCCGCGGCGGCGGCCACGAATGAAGTCGAGCTGCGCTTCTTCCCCCTGCCCCAGCAACGCCACCAGATCCGTTCCGTGATGGCCATGAAGATGGACATGCGCATGGAGCCGCTTGAGGGCATGAGCGAAGACGAGCGCGCCAAGATGGAGCAGGCCATGCAGGCCGCCAAGATGCCCATGACCATGCGTAGCGAGTTCGATCAGCAGATGACGACCACGGCCGCCGACAAGCAAGGCAACTTCCAGCTGCAACTGCGCGGCAAGAGCCTGCCCATGGAGATGACGAATGCCGCCGGTGAGCGCGTCGGCCCGCCCAAGGCCACGATGGACATCAAGATCGATGCCAAGCTGAATCAGAAGACCGGCAGTTTCGAGTCCATGAAAGTGGCGGGCCTGGACGCCGCAGCCAGCGGCATGTCCGAAGGGCTGCTGAAACAGCTGTTGATGAGCATGCGTGGCCTGGAAGGCCGTCGCCTCAAGGTCGGCGAGTCGGCCGAGATGCCGCTGGACATGGCCTTGCCGATCCCCAAGGGTCCTGGCATGAACCTGAAGATGGTCGGCCGCTACACCCTGCTCAAGCTCGAGCAAGGCGTGGCCGACTTTGACGTCGGCGTGAGCATCAGCATGGACATGGATGGCAGCACCCCCGATGCCGCATCGAGTGCTGCACCGGCGTCATCAAGCCCAGACGCCTCGGCAGCGGACACCGCCAGCAGTGCCCCGGCTGCCGCGGATCCCAAGAACCAGCCCATGCCCTCGATGAAAGCCTCCGGCCAGGGCAAGGGCCGCATGAGCTTGCGCCTGGCCGACCGCCTGATGCTGACGCAGCAAATGGAAATGACCATGAGCATGCGCATCGAGGCTGCCGGCAAGCCCGCCATGAATATGAGCATGGACATGCAGATGGAAGCCAGCGGCAAGAACCTCAAGCGCTGAGTTCGAACGGATGCTTCTGGCAGCCGCGGGTCAGAGTGCCTGGGGCTGTCGCGCCTCCCAGGCGCGTAAAGCCTGGCGGTACTGGTCCATGGCCAGGTCATGCAGATCGAAGATGCAGGGATCACAGCCATTGCCGCAACAGGCATCCAGATCAGGTGCCAGGGGCGGCTCAGGCCTGGGATCGGGCGAGACAAGCTCAGTCATGGCAAGGCAGGCCTCTGAAATTCACGGCAGGCTTTGCAAAGCCTGGTGGTAGGCCGGGTCGTGCATCAGCTCGTCCCAGGTCAGCGGCGCTGACTGCGGCAGCAGGCCGGCACGGCGGGCCTCGCTCTCGGCGCTGGGCTGCCAGTCGCCGCGGGCCTGGGCGGCGAGCAGGCCATCGAGGAACTCGTCCAGCGCACGGCCGCCGTCGACGTTCGACTGATTGCACAAGAGCACCAGATCGCAACCGGCCTGCAGCGCCGCCAGCGCCGCGTCCACGTAGCCAATCGCACGGCCTTCCAGCACGCGGGCGCCGGCCATGCCCAGGTCGTCGCTGAAGATGGCGCCGCCAAAGCCCAGGCGCTCGCGCAGAATCTCCTGCAACCAGCGCGCACTGAATCCGGCCGGGCGGGCATCGACCTTGGGGTAGATCACATGGGCCGGCATCACCGCGCCGGTGCTCATGACCAGCCATTCAAACGGTTTCGCATCCTCGGCCAGGATGGCCTTGAGGCTGCGCCGGTCCACCGGCACCTCGGTGTGCGAGTCGGCCTTGACGTAGCCATGGCCGGGAAAATGCTTGGCGCAACTGGCCATGCCGGCCAGCAACAAGCCATGCTGCAAGCTCTTGGCCAGCAAGGCCACCACGCGTGGGTCGCGGTGGAAGCTGCGGGTGCCGATCACAGAACTCTCGCCATAGTCGAGATCCAACACTGGAGCGAAGCTGAAATCCACGCCACAGGCGCGCAGCTCGGCGGCCAACACAAAACCGGCGGCAGTGGCTGCCGAAGTGGCCTGCAGCGCATCCACCATCCAAAGCTCGCCGAGACTACGCATGGCTGGCAGGTGGGTGAAGCCATCGGTCTGGAAACGCTGCACGCGGCCTCCCTCGTGGTCCACGCAGATCAGCACATCAGGCCGAATCGACTTGATCTCGGCCGTCAGCGCCAGCAACTGGGCGCGGCTCTCAAAGTTACGAGCAAACAGGATCAGGCCGCCGACCAGCGGGTGGCGCAGGCGCACACGCTCGGCATCGCTCAGGCTCAGGCCGGCGACATCAAGCACCACAGGGGCGTGTTGCAGGTCTTCCATCGTCTTTGTCCGTCTCTCTAGGGCTTTCAGGCCAGGGTTTCGACCACCACAAAGCTGGTCGCGTAATCGGTTTCGTCGCTGACGCTGACCAGGGCGCGCAGGCCCTGGGCTTCAAACCAGCGGCCCAACTCGCCATGCAGGCGGATCTCGGGCTTGCCGCTGGGTGCGTTGAGGATCTCGCAATCGCGCCAGTTCATGGGCATGCGCATGCCCAGGCCGATCGCCTTGGAGAAAGCCTCCTTGGCGGAGAAGCGGGTGGCCAGAAAGCTCAGGCCCCGGCTCTCGGCGCGGGCACGGCGTGCGCGAAAGACTTCCAGCTCTTGCGGCCCCAGCACCTTTTCGGCGAAGCGCTCGCCGCGCCGCGCCAGGGTCTCGCGCATGCGGCGGATGTCGCAGACATCGGTGCCAATGCCGTAAATCATGCCTCGGGCTCCAGCGGCGCCCAGCCCAGCAGCTCGTTGCGATGCTGCTGGCCGCCCAGTTCGAACCAGGCCTCGCCCCAGAGGCTGGCGCCCTCGCGGCGGTAGAAGCGCAAAGCGCCTTCATTGCCGACCCAGGCACTCAGCCACAGCGAACGCTCAGGCCAGGACTGGCGCGCCTGGTGCAGCAGTTTGAGGCCCAGGCCTTGGCCCTGGCTGTGTGGCGCCACGTAGAGGCGCTTGAGCTCCACCGCGGGGCCCGACACGGCCACCGGGCAGACCGCACTGTCGTCGAGGTGGGCCCAGGCCAGCAAGGTGTCGCCGCGCTCGATCACCCAGTGACGGTTCAGATCGACGGACTGGCGCAGCAGTTGTTCGTCGAAGTCGCGCTTCAAGTACTCGGCCACCGTGCTGTTGACGCCGCCCTCGGCGGCATAACGGTCCAGCCAGACCCAGCGCGCCAGAGCTGCGATGCGCAAGGCGTCGTCGGGCTGGGCCGTGCGCAGGTCGAGAAAAGCGGGCTTCTTGCTCATGTCGGTGTTCAGGGCGCGTAAATCAGGGCGAGTAAATCAAGGCGAGTAAGCGCGCTGGATGCAGCGCTGGTACTCGCGAACAGTTTCGGTGTAACCCAGCTCCAAGGCATCGGCGATCAGGGCGTGGCCGATGGACACCTCCTGCACGCCGGGCACGGCGCGCAAGAACAGGCTCAGGTTGTCGCGGTTGAGGTCATGGCCGGCGTTGATGCCCAGGCCGACGGCCAAAGCGGCCTCGGCCGTGCGGGTGAAGCCAGCCAGCACCTCGGCCTCGCAGGCGGTGCCGAAGGCGCTGGCGAAGGTTTCGGTGTAGAGCTCGATGCGCTCGGCGCCCAGCGCGGCCACCTGGGCCATGGCCTCAGGCAGCGGGTCCATGAAGAGGCTGACGCGCACGCCCAGGCTTTGGCATTCCGCAATCAGCGGCGCCAGGCGCTCGCGATCGGCCGGCAGGTTCCAGCCGTGGTCGGAGGTGAACTGGTCCTCGCTGTCGGGCACAAAAGTCACCTGATGCGGACGCAACTCGCGCACATAGTCCATCAGGTTCTGGGTCGGGTTGCCCTCGATGTTGTACTCAGCATGCGGCCATTGCTTCATCAGCGTCGCCAGCTCGCGAACATCGGCCGGGCGGACGTGGCGCTCGTCGGGGCGCGGATGCACGGTGATGCCCTGAGCGCCGGCCAGCAGGCAAGCCTCGGCCGCGCGCAGCACGCTGGGGATGCCCAGATGGCGAGTGTTGCGCAACAAGGCCACCTTGTTGACATTGACCGACAGGGCACAGCGCTGGCCATGCGCAAAGGCAGCAGAGGCTTCGGGAGCAAGCAAAGGGTTCATGGCGTTCTTCGTTTCTACAGTCCGGTAAGACAGGCGGTGCGCCGTTCAGTCCAGCAATTTCTGCACATCCAGCATCACCTGGCGCGTGCGCAAGGGCTTGCCGCCCAGATGATAGTGAAGCAGGCCGCGCAGCGCTGACTTGAGCTGGGGCAAGACCGGGGCGCAGGCCTGCTGCAGCGCAGCCATGCTGCCGTGCAACAGCGCGGCCTGCAAATGGATCAGGGTGGCGCCGTCGAGGCCGCCCGCCTCGGCCAGCGCTGGCTGCACGCCAGCTTCGGCAGTCAGACCATAGCTGCGCTCCAGCTGGAGCGGCGCTTGCGTCAGCGTCACCACGCTGAGGTCGGGCAGCAGGCCCGTTTCCACCAGCAGACGCAGCTCAAAGGCCCGCAGCGCCGCCTGCGACTGCGCATCCTCGTTGGCATGCAGCTGCGGCAGGGTCTGGGCATAAGCATCAAACAGATGGGGGTGCGCATCCTGCCGGGCCAGCAGCTTGAGCAGCAGCTCGTTTAGGTAATAACCCGAAAACAGTGCGGCTCCGGCGGGCAAGGTGCTGCCTCCGGCCCATTCGGCCGCACGCAGGGTGACAACTTCGGCCGGGTTGCCATCCGTGGACTTGGCCGGCTTGGACAGGGTCACCTGGATGCGCTGAAACGGCAGCAGCACCGCGCGCAGCTGCGAGTACGGCCGCTTGGCGCCCTTGGCCACGACAGCGAGGCGCCCTTGCTCGCGAGTGAACAGGTCCAGGATGAGGCTGGACTCGCTCCAGTCGTACTGGTGCAGGACAAAGGCCTGTTGAACCGCAGGCGTGCGAGTGCTACGAGCCATCAGCGAAGGCGACGGCAGCGGGCATTCACTCGTAACCGTAGGTGCGCAAGTGTTCTTCGCTGTCGGCCCAGCCCGAACGCACCTTGACCCAGAGTTCCAGGAAGACGCGGCCATCCATCAGATGTTCCAGCTCCTGGCGTGCCTCGGAGCCGATGCGCTTGAGGCGCTCGCCGCCCTGGCCGATGATCATGCCCTTGTGGGCATCGCGCTCGACGACGATGGAGGCCGAGATGCGGCGCAGTTCGCCCTCGTCTTCCCATTTGTCGATGATCACGGTCGAGGTGTAGGGCAACTCGTCACCGGTCAGGCGAAACAGCTTCTCGCGGATGATTTCGCTGGCCAGGAACTTCTCGCTGCGGTCGGTCAGCGCGTCGCCGTCGTAGAACCAGCCCTGCTCGGGCAGGTAGGGCTTGAGGATCTTGAAGAGGCGCTGGACATCGGCGTCCTTCTTGGCCGAGAGGGGCACGAACTCGCTGAAGTTGCGACGCTCCTGCATGCTCTTGAGCCAGGGGGCCAGGTCGGCGCGGCGCTGCACAGCATCGAGCTTGTTGGCGATCATCACCACCGGCTTGTCCTGCGGCAGCAGTGACAGCACCTTGGCATCGTCCAGGCCGAAACGGCCGGCTTCCAGCACATAGAGCACCAGATCCACGTCGCCGAGCACGCCGTGCACGGTGCGATTCAGGTTGCGGTTGAGCGCCGCGTTGTACTTCATCTGGAAGCCGGGCGTGTCCACGAACACGAACTGCGCTTCATCCACGGTGCGCATGCCGGTGATGCGGTGGCGCGTGGTCTGCGCCTTGTCCGAGGTGATGCTGACCTTCTGGCCAACCAGGGCGTTGAGCAGGGTCGATTTACCAACATTGGGCCGGCCGACGATGGCGATCAGGCCGCAGCGCTGCGGCGTGCCATCGGCCATCTTGCCGTTGTTGGCACTGGCAGCAGCGGCTTCGGGCGACAAGGAGGTCGCGCCCGAGCCGGCTGCCGGAATGGGCGGCAGCGCATAGGTCACGACAGGGGCCGGCACGGGAGCAGAAGCAGAGCCAGAAGCAGCAGCGGAGCCTTCGGGCGAAGCGTCGTCCGGCGTGGTGGGAGTGTGGGTCATGGGGTGTCGGCGCGCGGCCGCTCCTTTTCGCGCAAGCCAGAACTTGGCTTGTCGAGGGCAATCAGTTCGTCGAGCAGGCGACGGGCGGCTTCTTGTTCGGCGATGCGGCGGGAACGACCCTCGCCGCGCGTGGCCAGCTTCAGCGCAGGCACGGCGCACTCGACCTCGAAGGTTTGGGCATGGGCCTGGCCGCGCGTGTCGGTGATGCGGTAATTGGGCACCGGCAAACGGCGCGCCTGCAGCATTTCCTGCAGCGCCGTCTTGGCGTCCTTGGCCCAGCGGTCGGTGGCTGCGCCAGCCAGCAAATCGCCGAGCATCTTGCGGACCACCTCAAGCGCGGCCGGATACCCTGCGTCGACAAAGGTCGCGCCGATGATGGCTTCGAGCGCATCAGCCAAGATCGACGGGCGCTGTGCGCCGCCACCCTTGGCCTCACCGTCGGAAAGACGCAGCACGGCAGGCAAGCCCAAATCCAGGGCCAGGCGATGCAGGCTGTCCTCGCGCACCAGATGGGCGCGGATGCGGGTCAGGTCGCCCTCATCCGAACCGGCATAGCGCTCGTATAAAAGGCTGGACACGGCCAAGCTGAGCACCGCGTCGCCGAGAAACTCCAGGCGCTCGTAATGGTCGCTGCTGAAGCTGCGATGTGTGATGGCGCGGCTCAGCAATTCGGGGCGAGCGAAGCGATGCCCCAGGCGCTGCTGCAGGGCTTGAAGTGGCGCGTTCATGCGAAGCTGTGGCCGGTGCGTGTTGGAAAGGCTTGGGTCGCAGGAATCAGCCGGGCCGGAGCCGACTTCAACGCGACTTGCCTTCGTACTTGATCAGCAAGTAAACCGGGCCGGCCAGGTCGACCTGCTTGTCGTAGGCAAAGCTGATCTGCAGCTTGTCGTTCTCTTTGCTGACCACCAGGTCCTGGCTGCGGATGCTGACCATGGAGTACTCGACCTGCTGCGCGGTTTCGAATGCCGCGCGCACGGCGGGCACCGTGCTCGGGTTGGACGCTGCGATCCGGTCGACGACGCGCTGGATGGTGTAAAACTCCAGCACGGTAGGAATCACCCGCGCGACCACCACGCCGCCGAAGGCCAGCAAGACGGCCCAGAACAGCAGCCCGAACAGACTGACCCCACGTTGGCCGCGTTGGCCGCGCTGGAGGCGCTGATCTCGCCCATGGGCCAGGCCACGAATTGACTGAGGACGACGCATCGAGAAACCCTCTCCCTGATTTTCAAAACGCTGAGCCAAGATGGCGGTGCCCGCAGGCCGGATCGGCCTCAATTGAAGGGGCCGATGCGCTTGAGATTACCGAAATTCATCCAAACAAAGAAGGCCCGGCCGACGATGTTTTCATCGGGCACAAAACCCCAGAAACGCGAGTCGCCCGAGTTGTCGCGGTTGTCGCCGATCATGTAGTAGTAGCCCGCCGGCACGGTGCAGCGCACGCCTTCGATGGTGTACTTGCACTGATCCTGATACGGGAACGGGCCGTCCGGACGGTTGGGCTGGAACACCGGCTGAGCCTGCGGATTGACCAGCATCTGATGCTGCTTTTCGCCGAGCTTTTCCAGGAAGCGCGGACGGTAGGTCATCGAGCTTTCGTCGTAGAAATCACCCTGGGGCTGAACTTCAGTCGGCTTGCCGTTGACGTAGAGCTTCTGGTTCAAATAAGCGACCTCATCACCGGGCACAGCCGCCACGCGCTTGATGAAGTCGATGCTGGTGTCCACCGGCCAGCGGAACACCATCACGTCACCACGCTTGACCTCGTTGTTGGAAATGATTTTCTTGTTGATGACCGGCAGGCGCACGCCGTAGTGGAACTTGTTCACCAGGATGAGGTCGCCCACGAGCAGGGTCGGCACCATCGAACCCGAGGGAATCTTGAACGGCTCGAACAGGAAGGAACGCAGCACGAACACGGCCAGGATGACCGGGAACAGGCCGGCGGTCCAATCGAGCCACCACGGCTGCTGCAGGATCTGCTGACGCGCCGACTCGACATCCCCGTCAACGCGGCTGATGCCCTGTGCGGCCAAGGACTGACGACGCTGAGCGTCGGCTTCCAGCAAGGCCTGCGCCGCGCGGGCACGGGCCGGCTGGAAATGAAAGCGCTCAGCCAGCCAGTAGGCCAGCGTGAACAAGGTCAGGACGAACAGCAGCAGCGAAAAATTGCCAGTCCAATAGCCGGTGTACCAGCCACCCAGGTAAGCGACGAGAGCCGCATAGAGAATTCCGGTCAGTGCACTCATCAATCGATCACTTGGGTTTGGAGAGGGGTTAGTCGTCAACTTGCAGAATCGCCAGGAAGGCTTCCTGAGGCACTTCAACCGAGCCGATCTGCTTCATGCGCTTCTTGCCGGCCTTCTGCTTTTCCAGCAGCTTGCGCTTGCGGGAAATGTCACCGCCATAGCATTTTGCCAGCACGTTTTTGCGCATCGCCTTGATGTTCTCGCGGGCAATGATGTTGGACCCGATGGCGGCCTGAATCACCACGTCATACATCTGACGCGGGATGTGCTCACGCATCTTGGCCGCCACACCGCGGCCGCGGAACTGGCTCTGCACGCGGTGGACGATGATGGACAGCGCATCGACCTTGTCGCCGTTGATCAGGATGTCGACCTTGACCACATCGGAGGCGCGGTACTCCTTGAACTCGTAGTCCATGGACGCGTAGCCGCGCGAGACGGATTTCAGCTTGTCGAAGAAGTCCAGCACGATCTCGGCCAGCGGCATCTCATAGGTCAGCATGACCTGACGGCCGTGGTAGGCCATATTGATCTGGTTGCCGCGCTTCTGGTTGGCCAGCGTCATCACCGGGCCGACATAGTCCTGCGGCATGTAGAGGTGGACCGTGACGATGGGCTCGCGAATTTCTTGCAGCAGGCCCAGCTCCGGCATCTTGGACGGGTTCTCGACCTCGATCACCTTGCCGTCGTTGAGCAGCACCTCGTAGACCACGCTGGGCGCTGTGGTGATCAGGTCCTGATCGAACTCACGCTCCAGGCGCTCCTGCACGATCTCCATATGCAGCAGGCCCAGGAAGCCGCAGCGGAAGCCGAAGCCCAGCGCCTGCGAGACTTCGGGCTCATAACGCAGCGAGGAGTCGTTGAGCTTGAGCTTCTCGAGCGCATCGCGCAGCTGGTCGTATTCGCTGGCCTCGGTCGGGTACAGGCCCGCAAACACCTGGGGTTGAATTTCCTTGAAACCGGGAAGCGCTTCTTCGGCCGGGCCCAGATTGTTGGGCAGCTTCTTTTCCAGGGTGATGGTGTCGCCGACCTTGGCCGCCTGCAGCTCCTTGATGCCGGCGATGACGAAACCCACTTCGCCGGCATTGAGCTGCTCACGCTTCTCGGACTTGGGCGCAAACACGCCCAGATGCTCGGCTGGGTAAATGGCATTGGAGGCCATCATGCGGATGCGTTCGCCGCGTTTCAAGGTGCCGTCGACCACGCGCACCAACATGACCACGCCCACATAAGCGTCGTACCAGCTGTCGATGATCATGGCGCGCAGCGGCGCCTCGACCACGCCCTTGGGCGGCGGCATGCGGGCGATCACGGCCTCGATGATTTCGTCGATGCCCATGCCGGTCTTGGCACTGCAAGGAATCGCGTCGGTGGCGTCGATGCCGATCACGTCTTCGATCTCGGCCTTGGCGTTGTCCGGGTCGGCGCTCGGCAGGTCCATCTTGTTCAGTACCGGCACCACTTCCACGCCCAGGTCCAGCGCGGTGTAGCAGTTGGCCACGGTCTGTGCTTCCACGCCCTGGCTGGCGTCCACCACCAGCAGCGCGCCCTCACAGGCCGACAACGAGCGGCTGACTTCATAAGAGAAGTCCACATGCCCGGGCGTGTCGATCAGGTTGAGGTTGTAGGTCTTGCCGTCCTTGGCCGTGTATTGCAGGGAGGCCGTCTGCGCCTTGATGGTGATGCCGCGCTCGCGCTCGATGTCCATCGAGTCCAGCACCTGCGCTTCCATTTCGCGATCCGACAGACCACCACAGCGCTGGATGATGCGGTCTGCCAAGGTGCTTTTGCCGTGGTCGATGTGGGCGATGATGGAGAAATTGCGGATGTGATTCATGCTGTTCTTAAATGCGCCGTGCCCTAGGACACAACGGCGAGGCCGTTGCAGCGCAAGCTCTCAATCGCGTAGCGATATCGGGGCGCGAAGCGCCGTGCTGAAGCTAAAAAAAAGGCACGTCGAAACGGTGACGCGCCTTCCAACAAAAGGTATGGCAACTGCTTGTTGGGCTTCCATTGTAGCCAAAAGGCCTTCACTGGAAACCGCGGCGCGACCGGACTGCCCGTCGTTGCGGCTCGCCAACATGGATTTTATCCACAACTTATCAACAGGCTTATTCGGAGGTTTGAAAAACCAGAACAAGCCGGCCAACTGTCTGCAGCGGCCTGACATTGAGCTCATCGCCCAATACAAACTGCCCTTGAGCGGTCGCCATTCTAGCCGACAGGGCAAGGAATCGATTTTCAGGCGACGGCCGCCCTGTCCCGCCGCGATCAGCAACCTTCCATGATGTGAAAAGACCCGGCCGCCAGCTATGGCATACCGGGTCACTCTTGGCTTCAGCAGCCGGGCTTCAACGCGCCGGGCGCAGCAAGACGAAACTGGTCAAGTCACCGCGGCGCACCAACAAATTGATGACCTTGGCCTTTTCGAGCTTGGTCAATATCGCCTGAACCTGCTTGACGCTGCTGACATCGTTGTTGTCCACCGAGAGGATGACATCGCCCTCGCGCAGACCCGCACGCGCCGCCACACCAATGGCCGCCTCGACACGCACGCCTGTCTTGAGCTTGAGATCGCGCTTTTGCGCCTCGCTCAGCTCACCCAGCTGCAAGCCCAGAGCGCTGGCGGGGCCAGCCGATGGCTTGCCTTCTCCATCGGCACCGGCGACGCCTCGCGCCTCTTCATTGGGCATCTCGGCGACGGTGATGTTGAGGTCCTTGTAGGCGCCACGGCGGAAAACCTGAACCACGGCCTTGCTGTTCGGCTTCAGCCCGGCCACCACACGGCGCAGATCGCTGACCTTCTCGATGGTCTTGCCGTCGAACTTGGTGATCACATCACCGCCTTCGATGCCGGCCTTGTCGGCCGCGCCGCCGGCCACAACGCTGCGGATCACGGCGCCGTGCGGTTTACCCAGGCCGATGGCTTCGGCCACATCCTTGCTCACATCCTCCAAGGTCACGCCGATGAAGCCGCGCACCACCTTGCCCTGGCTGCGCAGTTGCTCGGACACGCGGATGGCCTCATCGATCGGGATCGAGAAGGAGATGCCCATGAAGCCGCCCGACTGGCTGTAGATCTGCGAGTTGATGCCGACCACCTCGCCGCGCATATTGAGCAGCGGTCCGCCCGAGTTGCCAGGATTGATGGCCACATCGGTCTGAATGAAGGGCAGGAAATCACCGGTGTCGCGCGCTTTGGCGCTGACGATGCCGGCGGTCACGCTGTTGTCAAAGCCAAAGGGCGAGCCGATGGCCATGACCCATTCGCCGACCTTGAGGCGACTGACATCGCCAATCTTGACCGCGGGCAAGCCGGTGGCTTCAATCTTGAGCACCGCCACATCGGTGCGGCGGTCGGCACCGACCAACTTGGCCTTGAACTCCCGCTTGTCGGTCAGGGTGACGAAGACCTCGTCGGCATCCTGCACCACATGGGCATTGGTCATCACATAGCCATCGGCGCTGAGCACAAAGCCCGAGCCGACACCGCGGCGCTGCGGCGCATCGTCGTTGTTGTTGTCACCTCCGCGGGGCGCCCCGCGGCGCTGGTTGGGCGCAGGCATGCCGAAACGACGCAGAAATTCCAGCATCTGCTCGTCCATCTCCGGCATGCCTTGGGCACTGGCCTTGAGACGCTCCGAGGTGCGGATGTTCACCACTGCAGGGCCGACCTTCTCGACCAACTCGGTGAAATCAGGCAACTCACGCGCTTGCGCATGCCCGAGATCGGGCAAGAGGCTGAGACTCAAGGAAAGGGCACCGGCCGACAAGAGAACACGCGACCAGCGCGACAGAAGCGGACGTGCGGTAGACAAGGAGGTCAGAGAGGGCATGGTTGGACTCGTAGTGTTCACTGGAGAAAACCGACCAACGCGAACAAAGCGTTGAACCTGAGACAACAGCAGGCGATTTTGGGACCGGCCGCGGTGATTTCAAGAGCGGGCGAATGCAAAGGCAAAGAACGACGAAGCAAATACAGCGGATGGGGCTCCAGCCCAAATGGCAATGCGACATCAATCTCGCTTGATGCTGATGATGATGGCAGGCGCTCGGGTGGCCTAGCGAAAGTCACAGCCCGGATCTAGCAGGCAGTCAGCGGAGTGTTGCTTCCCGCACCTCAGCGCGGCGTAGCGCGCGCTTCTCGTGCAGCAAACAGGGTGGCTCGCAGGGCCGGCCAGACACTGGCCTGGCGCCGACGACTCAGAGGCAGGTAGACCGGCAGAGCCCAGTGATGCAGGCGTCGCCACCAGGGCGCAGCCGGCTCCTGTAGACGCGCACGAAGCAGCAGCCAGTGATCAAGGTCGATCACCGGACGCAATTGAATGGCCTGCGCGGCGCCGCTCAGGGCGCCTGCCGCGTCAAGCGCCTGCAATTGCCAGCACTGCCCATCCCACAGCAAGAGTCGGGGGCGCACGCGGGCACCGCGCCAAGCGAGCAGCGCCGCAAGTGGCACCGCAGCCAAGCCAATCACATGGAGATCGACTTGATGGGCAACCAGGGCCTTGAGCAAGGCCGCGACAGCAAGCTCCGCCAGAAACAAAACAGCCAGCTGCAAAGCTGGCTGTGGGAGCACCTCGACCCGCAAGGCTGGCGCATGACGCTGGGCTGCGCTCATATCGAGCTGGGCGGCGGCAAGTTCAGCTCAGGCCCGTAGATCAACGAGCGCCGGCGACTCAGATCCGCTTGAAGATCAGCGTGCCATTGGTGCCGCCGAAACCGAAGTTGTTCTTGGCGGCGTACTCAATGTTCATCTGCCGCGCCTCATTGGCGCAGTAGTCCAGGTCGCACTCGGGGTCCTGGTTGAAGATATTGATGGTCGGCGGGGCCACCTGATGGTGCACCGCCAACACCGTGAACACCGACTCGATGCCGCCCGCGCCGCCAAGCAGGTGGCCGGTCATGGACTTGGTCGAGCTAACCACCAGCTTCTTGGCGTGGTCACCGAAGGCCAACTTGATGGCGTTCGTTTCGTTCACATCACCCAGCGGCGTTGAGGTGCCGTGGGCGTTCATGTATTGCACTTGATCGGCGTTCAGGCCTGCATTGCGCAGCGCCGCGCGCATCGATCGCTTGGGGCCGTCCACATTGGGCGCGGTCATGTGATACGCGTCGGCACCCATGCCAAAGCCCGAGAGCTCGGCGTAAATCTTGGCACCACGCTTCTTGGCATGCTCGTACTCTTCGAGCACCAGCACACCACCGCCCTCACCCAGCACAAAGCCGTCACGGTCCTTGTCCCAGGGTCGGGAAGCAGTCTTGGGATCGTCGTTGCGCGTGGACAGCGCCCGCGCCGAGGCAAAGCCTCCGATACCCAAGGGCGACACGGTCGACTCCGCGCCGCCGGCAATCATCACATCAGCATCGCCGTATTCAATCAAGCGACCAGCCTGACCAATGGCGTGCAAGCCCGTGGTGCAGGCCGTCACGATGGCCAAATTCGGGCCTTGAAAGCCGAACTTGATCGAGACGTGCCCCGAGATCATGTTGATGATCGAGGCCGGCACAAAGAACGGCGAAATCCGACGCGGGCCGCGCGCAACGTACTCACCATGGGTTTCTTCGATCAGCGGCAAACCGCCAATGCCGGAACCCACGAGAACGCCGATGCGCTCGGCCTGTTCTTCCGTCAACTGATCACCGGTCGGCAGACCGGCATCTCGCACCGCTTGAATGGACGCCGCCAATCCGTAATGGATGAAGGTGTCCATGGTCCGCGCCTCTTTGCTGGACATGTAGTCGGCGACATCGAAGCCCTTCACCTCGCCGGCGAACTGACAGGCAAATGCTGTCGGATCGAAACGGGTGATGCGATCAATGCCGGACTGACCGGCCAGGATGTTGGCCCAGCCTTCAGCGACCGTGTTTCCCACGGGGCTGATCAGACCAAGTCCAGTAACTACGACGCGACGACGGCTCATGCGGTACGGAATTCAGTTGAACAAAGGCTCAAGCGCGCAGCGCTCAGGCCTTCTGGTGCTTGACGGCGTAGTCAATCGCCAGCTGAACGCTGGTGATCTTCTCGGCTTCTTCATCGGGGATTTCGATGCCGAACTCGTCTTCGAGTGCCATCACCAATTCCACGGTGTCGAGCGAGTCGGCGCCCAGGTCGGCCACGAAGGCCTTTTCGTTGGTCACATCGGACTCAGGCACGCCGAGTTGCTCGGCGATGATTTTCTTGACACGTGCTTCGATATCGCTCATGACTCCTCCAGGAGGGGTTTGCTAGGAACAGCCCAGGATTCTAAGGCCTCTAGGGAGTCGCGCCTAAAACTAGGTGTTGCGACAGATCAGAGGACCTTCACCGGCCGGGCAAATCCGGTGGATGGCGGCGGAACTGCCGCCATCGCAAATCAATCAGTTCATGAACATGCCGCCATTGACGTGCAGTTCACTGCCGGTAATGTAGGCGGCCTTCGGTGAAGCCAGAAAGGCAACTGCCTCCGCAATTTCCCGCGGCTCGCCCAGGCGACCCACCGGAATCTGCGCCAGCAGCGCGGCTTTCTGGGCCTCGGGCAGCACTTCGGTCATGTCGGTGGCAATGAAACCCGGCGCCACACAGTTGACCGTGATGCCGCGGCTGCCCAGCTCGCGCGCCAGCGAACGGGTCATGCCAGCCACGCCAGCCTTGGCCGCTGCATAGTTGGCCTGGCCCGGGTTGCCCGAGGCGCCCACCACCGAGGTGATGCTGATGATGCGGCCATAACGCTGCTTCATCATGGTACGCATGACCGCGCGGCTCATGCGGAACACGGCCTTCAGATTGGTGTCCAGCACGGCATCCCAATCGTCATCTTTCATGCGCATGGCCAGGGTATCACGGGTGATACCGGCGTTGTTGACCAGCACATGCAGGCCGCCATGAGCCTTGACGATGCCATCGACGGCTGCATCAACCGCAGCCGCATCATTGACATTGAGCACCAGCCCCGATCCACCCAAAGGCGCCAGGGCTTCGCCGATGGCGGCGGCACCGGCCTCGCTGGTGGCGGTGCCGATCACCTTGTAGCCTTGCTCGGCCAGGGTCATCGCGATGGAGCGGCCGATGCCGCGGCTGGCGCCGGTGACCAGGGCGACTTGTGAGGTGCTGCTGCTTGTCGTGTCAGTCATGATCTTCTTGCGGGTTCTGTGGAGAAGGCAGGCGGGGCAGCGCTCAGCCCAGCAGGGCGCGTGCTTCGGTCAGGCTGGCCGGATCCAGCACGGTGGCGCTGATCAGCTCGGCATCGACACGCTTGGCCAGGCCAGCCAGGACCTTGCCCGGCCCGCATTCCAGCACATGCTGAATGCCCTGCGCCTTGAGTGCTTGCACGACCTCTACCCAGCGCACCGGTCCGAAGGCTTGGCGGAACAAGGCATCGCGCAGTCCTGCGGCGTCGCCGACGGCGGCCACATCGATGTTGTTGATGACCGGGAACTGCAGCGCAGCGAACTGGGTTGTCGCCAGACGAACTTGCAAGGCCAGGGCGGCAGGTTTCATCAGGCTGGAATGAAACGGCGCCGACACCGGCAGCAACAGCGCCCGCTTGGCACCGGCCGCCTTGAGCAACTCGCAGGCCTTGTCGACACCGGCCTTGGTGCCGGCGATCACGGTCTGCTTGGGATCATTGAAATTGGCGGCCTCCACGGCCTCACCGGTGGCAGCGGCAGCGGCAGCGCAACCCTCGATCACGGCCGCGCTGTCCAGACCCAGGATGGCCGCCATGGCGCCCAAACCCACAGGCACCGCCTGCTGCATGGCCTGCGCCCGGAAACGCACCAGAGGCAGGGCTTCGGCCAGGCTCAGGGCGCCGGCCGCCACCAGGGCGGTGTACTCGCCGAGCGAGTGACCGGCCGCAGCGGCGGGCACCAGGCCCGTCTCAGCAATCCAAGCGCGGTAGCAGGCAATACCCGCCGTCAGCATGACGGGCTGGGTGTTGGTGGTCAGGTCCAGCTGCTCTTTCGGGCCAGCCTTGATGAGCGCGCCGATGTCTTCACCCAAGGCTTCGGATGCCTCGACCACGGTGCGGACGACTTCAGGGTGATCGCCCCAGGCGTCCAGCATGCCCACAGTTTGCGAGCCCTGGCCCGGAAAAACGAATGCGAACTTTGCGCTCATGATCGTATGTAGAGAGAAGAAATAACTCGGGAATGGAGCGGAGGCGTAAGAGCGATGCGAGGACTGCCGGATCAGAAGTCCAGCAGCACGGCGCCCCAGGTGAAACCGCCACCCACGCCTTCCAGCATCACAGTGTCACCGGCCTTGACGCGGCCGTCGCGCACCGCCACATCCAGCGCCAGCGGGATGGAGGCGGCCGAGGTGTTGCCATGCTGATCCACCGTGACCACCACTTTGTCCAGCGGCAGCTTCAGCTTCTTGGCCGTGCCTTGCATGATGCGAATATTGGCTTGGTGGGGAATCAGCCAATCGATGTCTTCCTCGCTGCGGCCTGCTTTTTCCAGCACCGAGCGCGCCACCTTTTCCAGCACGCCCACGGCCAGCTTGAACACGGCTTGGCCATCCATCTTCAGCAGCGGGTCGCCACTGACCTTGCCGCCCGACACATGGCCCGGCACGCAGAGAATGCCCGAGTGCTTGCCGTCGGCATGCAGCTCGGTGGCGAGGATGCCGGGCGTGTCGCTGGCGCTCAGCACCACTGCGCCGGCGCCGTCACCGAACAGAACGCAGGTCGTACGGTCCTTGAAATCGAGAATGCGAGAGAACACTTCTGCACCCACGACCAAGGCCTTGCTGGCCGCGCCGGTGCGGATCATCGAATCGGCCACCGTCAGCGCATAGACGAATCCGGAGCAGACGGCCTGGACGTCGAAGGCCGCACCGCCGGCAATGCCCAATTTGTGCTGCAGCAAGCAGGCTGTGGACGGGAACACCATGTCCGGCGTGGACGTGGCGACGATGATCAGATCGATCTCAGCAGCGGCAATGCCCGCCGCGGCGATGGCTGCCTGGGCTGCCGGCAAAGCCAAATCGCTGGCTGTCACACCGTCGTCCGCGAAATGACGGGCATGAATGCCGGTGCGCTCGACGATCCATTCATCCGAGGTTTCGATGCCATCGGCTGCCAGCTGGGCGGCCAGTTCTGCATTGCTCAAGCGCCGGGGCGGCAAATAGCTGCCGGTGCCGATGATGCGGGCGAAGCGTGCAGCCGGGGGCAAAGAAGCAGAAGCGAGGGTATTCGTGGCGCTGGGAATGATGGTCATGCAGCTTGGGCGACCGAGGCCGCCTTGTCTCCTGAGTCGCCAGCTCCGCTGCCCACAACGTCGGCGTCAGGGCCGGGCGCGGCTTGCAGGGTGGCAATGATTCGGTCGTGAACCCGGTCGAGCAGCCGGTTGCGGGCGGCATCATACGCCCGGTTCAAAGCTGTCTCGAAGGCGAAGGCGTCGGCCGAGCCGTGGCTCTTGAAGACCAGCCCACGCAAACCCAGCAGGGCCGCGCCATTGAAACGGCGGTGGTCCACCCGGCCTTTGAATCGTTTGAGCACGGGCATGGCCAGGGCTGCGGCGGCCTTGCTGAGCCAGCTGCGGCCGAACTCCTCACGGATGATGGTGATGATCATGGTGGCCAGGCCTTCGGCCGTCTTGAGGGCCACATTGCCGACGAAACCGTCGCAAACCACCAGGTCGACCGTGCCTTTGAAGATGTCATTGCCTTCCACATTGCCGTAGAAGTTCAGCTGACCGGCCGCCGCCGATGCGCGCAGCAACTCGCCGGCGCGCTTGATGGTCTCGCTGCCCTTGATGACTTCTTCGCCGATATTGAGCAGGCCAACACGGGGCTCGGGCTTGCCGTCCACCGCAGTCACCAATGCGCTGCCCATCAGGGCGAACTGCAGCAGGTGCTCGGCCGAGCAATCGACATTGGCACCGAGGTCCAGCATGGTGGTGTAGCCGCCCAGCTGGTTGGGCATGACCGAGGCGATGGCCGGGCGATCAATGCCATCCAGGGTCTTCAGCAAATAGCGAGACACCGCCATCAGCGCGCCGGTATTGCCGGCCGAGACACAGACGTCGGCCTGCGGCAGGCCACCATCGGCTGACTTCAGCTGATTGATGGCCACACGCATGGACGAGTCCTTCTTGCGGCGCAGCGCCACTTCGACGGGGTCGTCCATGGCCACCACCTCACTGGCCGGAACGATACGGCAACGCGGCCACTGCGCAGCTTCTGCCAGCGCTTCGGGCAAACCGACCAGCAGCAGCTCGGCCTGCGGATGCTTGGCGAGAAAGGACTGGCAGGCCGGCAAGGTGATCGAGGGGCCATGATCGCCACCCATGCAATCGATGGCCAGGCGCACCACAGCCAGGGGCTGGGCAGGCGGCGAAGGCTGAGTGGGCAGACGGGAATCGACAGAAGACATCACAGCAACCCAGGTGAAGGCCGGACAAGCGAACTCAGCCTGACAGGAAAACTCAGGCCCAGCGGCGCGCACGCGCCCGCCCAGCCGAGTGGATCAAGCCAATATGTCAGGCCATGCGGCACCGAGCGGTCGACAAACACGCCAAACAACAAGGCACGCAGAAAACACAAAAACCCGGCACTGCAACAAGGCACAGGCCGGGAATTCGTGATCACAGCAGATCGTTGGATCAACGCGCCACCCAAAGGCTGGCGCGCCAGTCGGGGTCGATCAGGCGTCAGCCTTGGTCTTCAGGACCTTGCGGCCGCGGTAGAAACCGGTGGGGCTGATGTGGTGACGCAGATGCACTTCGCCGGTGGTCGGCTCGATGGCAGTACCCGGGGTAACCAGGGCATTGTGCGAACGGTGCATGCCACGCTTGGAAGGCGACTTCTTGTTTTGCTGAACGGCCATGAAATTCTCCTAAGGCTCCGGTGATTGAGGCGCTGTGGCCTGGAAACGAGTTGAACCGAAGCGATCAACCCACGCAGACCTGCGACCTGCACACCCCGGGCGCCGCGATTGCTGTGTACACAAGCGTCGCGAGCATCAAGCGCACCATGCGCGAGCGGTTTGCAAGCACGTTGACCAGCACTATGAACTGGCTCGCACTCACGGCACGCTACTTTGATTCTCGGACCGGGGAAAGCCCGCGATTGTAGCACCGATGAAGAAGACACTCAATCCGCTTTCAGCAAGCGGGGCCCCAAATCACTTCTTCTTGAGTGCCGCCAGCGCCGCGAAGGGGTTGGGGCGCTCCGATGCCGCGGCCTCCTCATCGCTCAGCTCGGCCACATCGGCAGGCACATGCAAGGGCTGCGGACATTGCTCATGCCGCGGCACCAAGGGCAGAGACAAGAGCAGCTCGTCCTCGACCAATTCCTGCACATCGAGGCTGCGCGTCAAGGCCAAGACCTCTTCCTCGCTGTCGATATCGAGTTCGGCAGCTTCCTTCTCGTCGCGCACAAAGCGATAAGAGCGCGCCAAGCTCATGGCCTCGCGCACCGGCTGCAAGCAACGTTGGCAGGTAAGACTGATCTCGGCGGAGGCTTCGAGGTGAAGCCAAGTCTGAGGTGTCGACCCACTCTCTTCACGCCGCTCACCCTGCAGCGACCATTGCACAGCCGGCCAGCTGCCGACCGGCGTTTCCGGGGCCGCCGACTCGGCCAAGCGACTCAGCTGCGCAGCCGGCCACTCGCCTTGCAGAACGCCCGCGTCGCGAGCAAAGGCCGGGACGTCCAATTTTCGAGAATCAAATTCATGCGCTTTCATGCCCGCAAGTGTACGAGCCGAGCTGCACGCCAACCGACCCTAGCCTCGCCAGTGACACGCAGGGTGCGAAAATCGAACCATGCACACAAGCCCCCCCGCCCTCACACCACCCCGCCAACTGATCCTGGCTTCCACGTCGCGCTACCGTCGCGAACTGCTGGAGCGCCTGCGCCTGCCCTTCGAGCAGCAGTCGCCCGAGGTCGATGAAACCCCCCTGCCCGGCGAAACCCCGGCGGCCTTGGCAACCCGCCTCTCCCTGGCCAAGGCCCAGGCGGTGGCGCGCCTGCACCCGCAAGCGATCGTGATCGGCTCGGACCAAGTGGCCGACCTGAACGGCGAGTCAATCGGCAAGCCCGGCAACCATGAGCGCGCTTGTGAACAACTGCGGCGCATGAGCGGCCACCGCATCGTGTTTCAAACCGGCGTGGCGGTCGTCTGTGAGGCCACCGGATTCAGCCAGCAAGACCTGGCCCCCGTGCATGTGGTGTTTCGCGATCTCAATGAAACCGAGATCGAGAGCTATCTGCGCGCCGAGCAGCCCTATGACTGCGCAGGCAGCGCCAAGTCGGAAGGCTTGGGCATCAGCCTGCTTGCCGCTATCGAATCAGATGACCCCACAGCCTTGATCGGCCTGCCCTTGATTCGAACCAGCCAGCTGCTGCGAGCGGCGGGCCTGGACCCTTTGCAAGCTCTGGCCGCCGCGGGAGTGAAGGCATGAAAAAAGGTCGCCTCTACCTAGTCCCCAACACTTTGGACTTCGGTGTCGAGGGTGCAGCCGTAGCGCTGCAGGAAGTCTTGCCGCAGCATGTGATCGAAACTGCCGCTCGCCTCGGTTTCTGGGCCGCAGAAAGCGCCAAGACCACCCGAGCCTTTCTAAAGCGAGTGGATGAAGTGGTGCCACTCACCCAAGCGCTGCAAAGCCTGGAGATCAAGGAGCTGCCGCGCCCACCCAAGGGCCGTGGCGGCGACCTGGTCAACCAGAACCAAGCCTGGCAGGCCTTGTTGGCCCCGGCCCTGGCTGGCCACGATATGGGCTTGATTTCCGAGGCTGGCCTGCCGGCCGTGGCCGACCCGGGCGCCTTGCTGGTCGCCGCAGCCCACGATGCCGATATCGAGGTGCTGCCACTGAGTGGCCCCAGCGCCTTGCTGATGGCCTTGTCGGCCAGCGGCCTGAACGGCCAGAGTTTTGCCTTTGTCGGCTACCTGCCCGTGGAAGCCCCGGCCCGCGCCATCCGCATCAAGGAACTGGAGAGCCTGTCCGCGCGCCAACAGCAAACCCAGCTGATGATCGAGACGCCGTATCGCAACACGGCGTTGCTGCAGGCCCTGCTGCTCAATCTGCGCCCGCAAACACGCCTGTCCATCAGCTGCGGGCTGAGCCTGGCACAAGGCTGGACGCGCAGCGCCACAGTGGCGGACTGGCGCAGCTCGGGCGAAAGCCTGCCCGACAAGGTGCCAGCCGTATTTGCCCTGCTCGCCTGAGCCGACCATGAAAAACGCCGCCGAAGCATGCCTACATGCTTCGGCGGCGCAGTCCTTGTGCAGATCAGGATTCGATCGATTCGGCCGGAGCCTTGGCGCCGAACAAAGCCGCCACCCGCTTCTTGGGCTTGATGTTGCTGGACAAAGTACGCGGCGCTGCCGGTGTACCCTTGTCCCAGGCCGGCGGCTCATCTCGGCTGCTGGCCTCGTAAGGCTTGTCAAAAAATGCATCGCGCGCCGGAGCCGGCGGACGATAGGCCGGCCGCGGCGCGGCCACAGACGCAACGGCCTCGGCTTGCGGCTCAAACTCGCGGCGCGGGCGAGCCGGGCGTTCAGAACGCTCCCCACGCTCACTTTGTCGATCCGAACGCGGGCCACGCTCATCTTGAAGCTCGAAGGCTTGCAGGTCCAGGGTGCGCTTGAGCAACTTCTCGATATCACCCACCAGACGCGCATCCGACCGGGCCACCAGGGTCACCGCAATGCCGGAAGCACCGGCCCGGCCGGTACGACCGATGCGGTGAACATAGTCTTCGGCGTTGAAGGGCACGTCAAAATTGAACACAGCCGGCAGATCGGCAATATCCAAGCCGCGCGCAGCCACATCGGTGGCAACCAACAGATCCACCTCGCCGCGCTTGAAGGCCTCAAGCGACTTCAGGCGTTCATCCTGCGATTTGTCGCCATGGAGCGCTGCCGTGCGAAGGCCATCACGCTCGAAAGAACGCGCCAGACGCGCCGCACCGAGCTTGGAGTTGACGAACACAATGGCCTGACCAATCTCGCGCTGCTTGAGCACCTGGCGCACCACGGCACGCTTGTCGTCATCGGTCACGCTGTAGAACAGCTGCTCGACGTTGGTGGCCGTGGCATTGGGGCGCGCCACCTCGACCAGCACAGGCTCCTGCAGATAGCTTTGCGACAGACGCTTGATCTCCGGCGAGAACGTGGCGGAGAACAACAAGGTCTGACGGGTCTTGGGCAGGTAGCTGAGGATGCGCTGCAGATCGGGCAGAAAGCCGATGTCCAGCATGCGGTCGGCCTCATCGAGAACCACGTACTCAACCTGATTCAAGACGCAATTCTTGGCTTCGATGTGATCCAGCAAGCGCCCGGGCGTGGCGATCAGCACTTCAACACCACCCTTGAGCACCAGGGTCTGCGGCTTCATGTCGATGCCGCCGAACACGCAGGTCACACGCAGATTGGTATGCTTGGCATAGGCCTTGATGTTGTTGGCAACTTGGTCGGCCAACTCCCGCGTGGGCGCCAGCACCAGCGCACGCACCGGGTGGCGAGCCGGCGAAGCGCTCGCGTTCTCGTGCTTGAGCATGCGCTGCAGCAAAGGGATGGAAAAAGCAGCTGTCTTGCCAGTGCCCGTCTGGGCGGCACCCATCACATCGCGTCCATCCAGCACGATCGGGATCGCTTTGGCCTGGATGGGCGTCATCAAGGCATAGCCGGAATCCGCCACAGCACGCAAGAGCTTGGCGTCGAGCGGCAGCGTGTCGAAGCGAGCAGGCGTGGGATCAGGGATGGCGGTTTCGATGATTTGGGGTTCGGTCATTCCCCGATTATCCGACATCCGAGCGCATTACTCGGATTTACCGCCCGTTCGCTGCGGTGAGCGCCCCATCACGTCCCCTTTGAACACCAGCCACTTGGGCGTACGGAAACGGACGATGCGCCAGTACAGCGCCACATAGGTCACGCCGAAAACCAGCATGCACGCAGCCAGCATCAAGGTGGAATCCCAGAACAACAGCGCCGGAACCAGGGACGACACGCACAACATCCAAAGATAAGGCGCGGTCATGGAATTGCGGCGCGTCATCGCACGTGCATCCCGAGCCCCGACAGCCCAGCGCATCAGGCGGCGATAGATCAACGAATGCAAATGAATGCCGTCTGGCAGGCCCGGCGGCGTGGCCCGGATGAAGCGGCGTCGGTAAATGGAGAACACCGTCTCAAAGACCGGGTAGACACAGACCATCAAAGGAAACAAGGGGGAAACCTGGCTGTGACGTGCGATCAGCAGGATGCCCACCTCAGCCAGCAAGAAGCCCATGAAATAAGCGCCACCGTCACCGAGGAAAATCAGGCCGGCCGGGAAATTCCAGACAAAGAAGCCCAGAACAGCCCCGATGCCCGCCAAGGCCCACAAGGCCAGTTCAGGGTCACCGACTTGGTAGGCCACATAGGCAAATGTCAGCAGCATCAAGCTGACGCACATCGACGACAGCCCATTGAAGCCATCGATGATGTTGATGGCATTGGCCACGCCAGCCACGGTGAAGACCGTAGCCACCAGCGCGCCAAGGGTGCTGCTGACGATCCAGTCAAGGCCTGGCACATCGGTATGGCTGATGCGGGCCTCCAAAAGCCAAAAGGCCAAGCCCGCGGACACAGCCGTCGCGAGCAAGCGCTTGGCCGGCGACACACTCTTGGTGATGTCTTCAATCAAACCCGCCGCGAAAGCAGGCAACCCGCAGAGCAGCAAGAGAAGCCCCAAGTGCGCATCCGATTCACTGCCCACCTTCCAGGTCAACAGCGCCAGGACAGCCATACCCAAGAAGATGCCGACACCACCAATACGAGGCACCGGTCTGGCGTGAAATTTCTGCGGGCCACTCAAGTCCGTATCGGCCGAGAAGTGCCCATGCGTACGGGCCGACCGAATGACCAGGAGCGTGATTAAGCAGGAGATGAAAAATGGGACAAACAGATGCGACATGAGGACAAGTGTAGCGAGGGTCTCCCCGGCCCTACCCTCTAAGAGTACGTCATGAGCCCAGTTGTGCTGCCGCTAGAATGCCCGCCAAACCCGCCTTCGGCCACCTTGCGAAGGCCTGCCAACCAACGTCTGTGAGAGCTCATGACATTCAGCGCAATTTGGAGCCGGCACTCAAGGAGCTTCTCTGTTTTGACCCCGAGTATGAGCCCCCTTCCGATACTGCACATTGCGCGCGCCCGGGGCAACAGAGCGACCCGACTCACATCGATTGCCGCGCTGGTTCTCGGTTTAGCCTCGCAGAACTCAGTCGCAGTCGATGCGCAGCAGTCAGCACAAACACAAGAAGATGGGGCGCCAGTTCGACTGAAGGCAGACACGCGCCATGAACGTGATGATGCAACCATCGCGTCGCCCTTGGCGGCCAAGCCTGCGCCTTACCTACCCAGCGAATTCGAACGTTACGTGCAACGGGCCTTGGCCGGTGAAGTCACCGGCGACCCAGAGCGTGATTTCAAGGTTCGTCGCTTCGGTGCCGAGCTCATGGAGCCAGGCAAACGTGTGGGACTGGCATACGAATCAAACGGCCAGATTCCGTCGGACTACGTGATCAGCGTCGGTGATGAAATCCAACTCACATTGTGGGGATCCGTTGACGCAGACTTGCGTTTGACCGTAGACCGCAGCGGCCGCATCACCATTCCTCGCATCGGACCCGTGCTGGTCGCCGGGCTTCGTTACGCGGACCTGAACTCGGCGGTCGACCAACGCGTGGGACAAGTGTTTCGAAACTTCAAGGTGTCCGCATCCTTAGGCCGCCTGCGCAGCATCCGAATCTACGTCACAGGTTTCACGTCTCGACCAGGTGCCTACACGGTCAGCAGCCTGTCAACCTTGGTCAATGCCTTGATGCAAGCCGGTGGGCCCTCGTCCGCCGGAAGCTTCCGCAGCATCGAGCTGCGACGCGCCGGCAAGGCCATCAGTAGCTTCGACTTTTACGAGCTGCTCCTAAAGGGTGACAAGAGTGCCGACTTCGTCTTGCAGGCTGAAGACGTCATTCACATTGGGCCCGTCGGCAACCAAGTTGCACTGGTGGGTAGCGTCAACAAGCCCGCCATCTTTGAACTCAAGGCGCATGAAGCGCTGGATGACGTCCTGAAGATGGCGGGGGGTTTTACCGCCGTGGCAGACCGCAGCCGCCTGACCGTGGAGCACCTCGATGCACGCAACGACGCTCGGATCAGCGAATTGCCTTTGCCTCAAAGCGAAAAGTTGCAGCCGCGTAGCGGCGATTTGCTGCGCGCATTCAGCGCAGTCGATGTCACCCTGCCGCAACACAAGCAGAGTAAGCGCGTCAAGGTGGAAGGCGAAGTTCAGCGGCCCGGCGAATTCATATTGCCCGCGAGCAGCGGTATTTCCGACGCAATCAAGGCGGCCGGAGGGTTGACACCTGCCGCCTACCTTTTCGGCACAGACTTCAGTCGCGAAAGCGTTCGTATTGCTCAGCAAGATAACTACGAGCGAGCACTCAGGGACCTGGAAACAGAATTCACCCGCGCGACCACAACCCAGAAAGCGGGGAGCGCGGACGAAGCGGCGGCGCAAGCCAGTAGATCCCAAGGATCGACGAAATTGATCGAACGCCTGCGTGCAATCCGGCCGACCGGTCGAATCGTATTGCAACTGAGCCCGAAGACTATCAGCTTGCCGGACTTGGCTCTAGAGGACGGCGATCGACTGATGATTCCGGCTCGACCGACAACGGTCGGCGTGTTTGGAAGCGTATTCAACGGCGGCAGCTATTTGCTGCGAGACGACGCCAGCATTGAAGATGTCTTGCGCTTGGCAGGCGGCCCGACGCGCGGTGCGGATGCATCGAGTGCCTTCGTAGTTCGAGCAAACGGCAGCGTGATAAGCGCTCGCCAGAACAGCGGCGGCTGGCTCAGCTTTGGAGCCGGTTTCAGCAGCATTCCGGCGCTTCCCGGCGATACCGTCTTCGTGCCGGAAGAATTGAACAAGACCACGTTCATCCAAGAGGCGAAAGAGTGGACACAGATCCTCTATCAATTTGGCTTGGGTGCTGCAGCACTGAAGACGATCAAAAACTGAGCCACTTCTTGCGAAACCAACACCGCCAGAAGTTGGGCAACACCCGAAATAAGGATGTCAATTGGCCGAAGTCTTCCAGATATTGCTAAATCGCCGGCGCCTTCTTGTCTTGGCGACCATGGCATTCGCAACCGCAGGCGCAGTTGTGAGCCTATTGACGCCACCAACTTACACAGCAAAGGCCAGCTTCCTTTCACCACAGCAGCAAGGAGCAACGTCTGCGGCACTAGCTGCTTTAGGCGGCCTAACGGGCGGGCTTGCAGGGGCTGGAATAAAGGCCCCTTCGGACCAGTATGTGTCACTCATGGAAAGTGCTCGTATTACCGACGCCATCATTGACCGTTTCAAGTTGATGGAGGTGTATGACGCCCAATTTCGAGACGAAGTGCGCGTAAAGATTGCGAAAAATGCCAGGTTCATTCCAAGCAAGAAGGACAGTTTCATCTATGTGGAAGTTGATGACGAAACACCTGAAAGAGCCGCGGCGATCGCGAATGCCTATATTGAGGAGTTGCAAAAGGTAACGTCATCTCTTGCCCTGACAGAGGCTCAGCAACGTCGAATGTTTTTTGAGCGGCAACTCTCCCAAGCGAAGGGGCAACTTACCAAGACTCAGGCGGCGCTGGAATTGGCTGGCTTTAATGTCGGCGCGATGAGCGCCGACGCCAAGGCCACGGCAGACTTGTACTCCAAAGTCAAAGCGAGCGTCGACAATGCGCAGATTGAACTTGACAGCCTGCGCCGCACCCGAACTGAAAGTACTCCTGAAGTGCTGCGACAGCGCGCAATTGTCGAAGGCTTATCAGCGCAGTTACGACAGCTTGAACGCCCTTCTGAAAAAGGGCGTAACGCGGTTTACATCAACGCATACCGAGACTTCAAGTACCAGGAGATGCTGCTCGAAATCAACGCCAAGCAATTCGAAGCAGCCAAGTTGGACGAGGCGAGAGAAGGCGCTGTGATTCAAGTCATCGACGTCGCGCAGCCACCAGAACGTCGCAGCAAGCCCAAGCGTGTGAGTATGACCCTCATGTTCGCCATGTTCGGCCTGGTGTTCAGTTCGCTCTTCGTCCTTTGGCGCCACTTTGGCGCACTGCCGCCCGAACGAAGCCAGATCAAATGACAGCGCCCTTCGCCCGCCGCATGATCGCAGGCGAGCACATGTGCAGAACTCTCTCGGGCCATGAATAGAAGGTCCATCCTCGGGTTCGCGGTTGGACCGATCGGCGCTTCTGCCCTTGGCTTCGTCAGCCTGCCGCTCTCAACTTGGTTGTTCGCGCCAGATGACGTTGGCCGGATATCCATGCTTCAGACCGCCACCGCCATCGGCACAGTTGCCTTCACGCTCGGACTTGACCAAAGCTTCGCTCGTCAGTATCACCAGAGCCACCAGCGCGGCGCTCTGTTGCGTACCACAGCCTGGCCAGGCCTTGCATTGCTGCTGACCGTCGCGCTTGCGTTGATGGCACTTTGGCCAGAGTTTCTATCGCAGCAAATGTTCGGGATCGCCTCGACCTCGTTGAGTGCCGTTGCGCTGCTCGGCATCATTGCGGCATACCTTTCACGTTTCTCATCCCTAGTTCTGCGCATGGGCGAGCGAGGACTCGCCTTCTCTATGTCTCAGTTGCTACCCAAGCTGCTGCTCATCGCTTGCCTCGGAGTGCTGGCTTTTGACCCAAGGCGGCACTTTGACCAACTACTCGCTGCACAAACGGCTTCACTGGTGGCGGCGTCAGCGATATTTGCCTGGAACACCCGATCTGCTTGGCTACTAAAAGATGCCCCGCCACCATCAGGTGCGCCGAAAGCACCCGGCTTGCCAACGCTCTTGCGGTACGGCCTGCCGATGATGACCGCAGGACTTGCTTACTGGACCTTAGAGGCGGTCGATAAAGTCATGCTGCGCTCGCTGTCAACATTCTCCGAGCTAGGTCACTATTCCGTCGCAATGGGCGTAGCCTCAGTCGCAGCGACTCTGTCGACGATCTTCACCACCGTATGGGTACCAACTGCCTTCAAGTGGGCAGAAGAGCCAAACTGCGGACCCCGCATCGCGGCGCTTCAGCGAAAACTGGTGGCTGCTAGCTTGCTGATCGTCTCCGGAGCGGGTTCACTGTCGTTCGTACTCGACTGGCTGCTTCCAGCCTCATACGGGCCCGTACGCGAACTGCTCGCTCTATGCATGTTGCCTGCGCTGTTCTATGCAGTGTCTGAGGTCACCGGCATAGGCGCGGCCATTGCCCACCGCAGCGGCCTCGTTCTGTTATCTGCGGTGATCACTGCCGCAGTCAACGTCGCCCTGAATTTCTGGCTCATACCGCTGTGGGGTGCGGGCGGTGCGGCGACCGCTACATCACTCTCTTTTTTCCTCATGCTGATTCTGAGAACCGAGAGCAGCGCCATGAGTTGGCAAAGCCTGCCGCGTGCCGGCGTGTACGCGCCACTGGCCATCGTTGGCGTATTGGCCATCATGCACGCGCACATCGGCCGGACTCATCCAGTCGTCGTGCAAGCGCTCTGGATGATGGTTTTCGGAGGCGCCGTCTGGCACTACCGCAACGCTCTCCTTGAGATTTTCGGACAACTCCGTCACCGCGAAGCACAGGCGGTTGGCTAAGCGCGCCAACACACCAATCAATGATCTCCATGGACAACGAAATCTCTGTCATCGACTACGAAGCGGCAAACATCGGTTCAGTGCTGCGCATGCTCGAAAAGGCCGGTGCCAAACCAGTGCGAGCCTCAACGCCCACTGAAATTGCAGCCGCTCGGCGCATCATCTTGCCCGGTGTCGGCGCATTCGACCACGGCATGGATCAGTTGCATAAACGAGGCTTGGTAGACGAACTGAATCACGCAGCGCTGGTGCGCCGAATCCCGGTCATGGGCATTTGCCTGGGCATGCAGTTGATGTGCCGGAGTAGCGAAGAAGGCGAACGTCGCGGCCTGGGTTGGATGGAAGCGAGCGTTGAGAAATTTCGCTTCGCACCTGAGCAGCGCCTCGCGGTGCCCCATATGGGCTGGAATACGGTGCAACTGTGTAAGGAAAACCCCCTGCTGCCCGCCCTCGAAGCTCGAACCCGCTTCTACTTTGTGCATTCCTACAAGGTGCGCTGCGATCACGAAGAAGACATCGTCGCCAAGACCCACTACGGCGAAGACTTTGTCTCAATCTTCAGCAGAGGCAACCTATTTGGAGCCCAATTCCACCCAGAAAAGAGCCATCGCTTTGGCATGCAGCTCCTGTCCAACTTTCTAAAGCACACGGCCAATGCTTAAGAACCGCGTCATTCCCACACTTCTCCTGCAAAACGGCGGGTTGATCAAGACCCGAAAATTCAAGCAGGCCAAATATGTCGGCGACGCCGTCAACGCAATCCGTATCTTCAACGAAAAGGAAGTGGACGAACTGATCGTGCTGGACATTTATGCCAGCCGAGAGAACCGCCGTCCGGACTTTGAAACGATCGGACGCATCGCAGAAGAGTGCTTCATGCCGCTGTGTTACGGCGGTGGCGTAGGTTCACTCGAAGATGCCAGCCGCATCTACCAATGCGGAGTGGAGAAAATTAGCCTACAAACAGCAGCGCTACGCAACCCAGGCTTAGTCACCGAGATAGCGCAAAAATACGGCAGCCAAGCAGTGACAGTCTCGATCGATGTCAAAAAAGACTGGCTGGGTCGACGCAAAGTCTATGCTTCGGCTAGCGGCAAACTGCTCAAGGAACCGCTGGATGCCTTGCTCAAGCGCATGGTAGACGCCGGAGCAGGCGAGGTGCTGATCAACGCCGTAGATCGGGACGGAGACCTCTGCGGTTACGATGTCGCCCTTATCGCGGAAGCATCACACCACGTCAACGTCCCCGTCATCGCTTGCGGCGGCGCAGCCAGCTTGGACGACTTCAAGAAAGCGGTGGATGCGGGCGCATCTGCCGTCGCTGCAGGGGCCTTTTTCGTGTTCCACGGACCTCATCGCGCCGTGTTGATCACTTATCCCAAGTACGAAGAGTTAGAGCAGACGCTGGGCGTCAAGTCATGAATCAAAAAACCAAGCAAATCTGCGCACGTTGCATTATGGACAGCAGCGTACCCAATATTCAGTTTGACTCTGTGGGCAACTGCAATTACTGCACTGACTTCCTGGAGCGCTGCGCGCATGTACTGGACGACACGTCCGACGTGAAGGCCAAGAAACTGCAAGCATTGGTCGCAGAAGTCAAACGGGCTGGCCAAGGCAAACGCTACGACTGCATTGTCGGCGTCTCCGGTGGCGTGGACAGTTCCTGGGTTCTGGTGAGGTGCGTCGAGCTCGGCCTGCGCCCGCTTGCCGTGCACATGGACAACGGCTGGAACTCCGAGCTTGCGCAAAACAACATCGCCAACCTGGTACAGGCTTTGGGGATAGACCTATACACCCACGTCATCGACTGGCCCGAGTACAAAGCACTGATGCAAGCTTTCTTCGATGCGGACGTGCTGGACGTGGAGCTGCTTTACGACAACGCGATGGCTGCCGTGAACTACCAGCAAGCAGCCAAATTTGGCCTCAAACATTTGCTCGCAGGCACTAACTCTGCAACCGAAGGCATGCCCATGCCCAAAGGATGGAACTGGAACAAGTTCGACAAGCGAAACATCCAGGCGATCGGCAAGCGTTTCACCAATACGGCGCTACGCACTTTCCCATCAATCGGAACACTGGACTTTTTCAGATTCCGATTTATCAAGGGCATCCGCTGGGTTTCCGTGCTGGATCTGATGCCCTACAACAAGACGGCAGTACTCAAGGAACTGCAGGAGAAGTACGGCTACAAACCCTATCCGTACAAGCATTACGAGTCGATCTTCACCCGCTTTTACCAGGGCTATTTGCTCCCGACTAAGTTTGGTATCGACAAGCGCAAGCTACATCTGGGAACGCTCGTAGCATCCGGGCAATTGGATCGTGCAGTTGCACTCCGAGATTTGGAAGGCATCCCCTATCCGTCCGAGGCGCAGTTGAGCCAGGACCGACAGTACTTTTTGAAAAAGATGGGGTGGACTCAAGCTCAACTGGAGGCGTACATCTCACGTCCGCCCATTGCGCATGATGTGTACCCAAGCGAAGACAAGCTCTGGGACTTCGCCACCCGCACGTTGAAGGCGCTTCGCTCGCTTCGTTCGCGTTGACAAAGCACGGCACCATGAAGATTCTCGTCTTCTGCGACAACTACCCAAAGCCGGGACCTGGATACGCCGATGCGTTCGTGCGCACGCGCTTGGAAGCTTACAAGCGCGAGCTGGGGGCGGACATTCAGGTCGTCAAACTGAGTAAGCGAGGTTCAGGAGAACCCGCCTACGAACTGAACGGTATCCGTGTAGTCAGCGTCGGCCATTCGCGTTTGGCCTCCACCGTGCGTGATTTTGCGCCTGATGTGGTTTTGGCTCATTTCATCCAGGCACATTTGTGCGATGAACTGCCGCGCCTGACGCGCGCACCATTGATCGTCTGGATCCACGGTGAGGAAGCCCTGTCTTGGACGAATCGCCTGTTCTATTTGAAGACGCTATCGCTGACGCAGTTCCTTCGCTATGTGGTGCGCAATCACATACAGCGCGCAGCCATGCGAAGACTGTTTCGTCGCGCGAACGCCGGTGATGCGATTGACTTCGTCTTCGTCTCGCGATGGATGCGGGAGATTGCTGAGGTCGATGTTGGCGAGCGCCTTCAGCGCGCGCTAGAAATACCCAACTACATCAACACAGAACAGTTCCACTTCTGCGAGAAGACTGGGGAAGATCGGCGGCGTATCCTGCTAATCCGGTCTTTCGGCTCAGCCAAGTACGCCAATGACTTAGCCATTGAAGCGATTCACAAGCTGGCTCGGACCTACCCCGGTTTTGCGAATTTGCAGTTCACTGTGGTTGGACAAGGTGCGCTATGGGACGAGCTCACGCAGGGACTTAGCTACCCCAATGTCCAGTTGCAGAACCAGATGCTCGATCACGACGGGATCAAGGCCATGCATGACCGCCACGGCGTGTTCCTCTGCCCGACCCGTCAAGACGCGCAAGGCGTTTCGATGTGCGAGGCCATGGCAAGCGGCCTGGTCCCCATCACTTCGGACAACACGGCCATCCCCGAATTCGTCAGCGACGAGGAGGGCTATCTGACACGGGGCGCGGATGAGATCGCTACGGCAATACGAACGCTTGATGAGCAACCGAGTCTGTTCCTAGAGAAATCCCGCAAGGCCGGGGCACGGAGCCTCGCTCAAACCGGCTGGCAAGCCACGGTAGCTCGAGAGATCGAATTGATCCGCGATCGAGCACAAGCAACCTCGACGAATGCCATCTAACTCTTGCGGGGACACTTATGGCCTTTGCATCAGCCGCGGCCAAGCACAGCCCGCTGTCCAAGCGACTGGGGGCTGGCTCCTCAATACCGTCCTGTCCATGACACGCGTTACCACCACTCTCTTGCGCCTAGCCCTGAGCTCGGCGCGCCACATCCCCTCTAGTGGCCTACAGTCATGGCCGTGTCAGCTCAGGGTCGCCTTGCCGCGACGGCTGGTCCGCTCCTGCGGTCAGGGCGTCCCTCTGCGGCCAGGTGCCTACATCGGTAGCCCACACAAGCTGTCCATCGGCGACAACACCGGCATTGGCCTGAACTGCTGCCCCAGCTGTGCAGTCCAAGTGACCTGTAGGCCCTCGTTCCAATGAGACTGGAGATCATGATCCTCACGTCCAACCATGTCTGGAACCCGGTGCTCGACACCTACTCCCGACAAAGCGAGGCCTCAACGCCAGTGATGGTTCTCGACGACGCTTGGATCGGTGCACGCGCCATCATCCTGCCCGGGGTGACGATCGCGCGCGGCTGTACCGTGGCTGCGGGCTCAGTAGTCACGCAATCGACGCCCGATTTCTCCGGAGTCGGAGGGATGCCTGCGCGTATACGCAAGATGACGCCGCATCGAGCCGAGCAAGGGGCTTGATATGGCACCCAACAGCCTGCACTTCGTCATGTTTTCCAATCTACTCAGCCATGGGGGTGGCAGAGAGACTTGGCTCAACAATATCCTTCCGGCACTGCTGGAACGCCCCGACTCTCCTGCACTGTTCGTGTACTACATGTCCGACGCGACTTGCGAAGGCGAGAACCGGATCAGTTCATTCAGCGATCCTCGTATCACTTTCATCGAGACACGGCTGCCGGTGACTCGCAACAAGCTGGCATCCCTTGTGCGAATTGCGAAGTTTTGCTGGAGTGTGACGAGAGCGCTGCGCAGCCGAACCGACAGCCGCAGTGCCATCGTCGGCATCGGCACCTTTTACGAGGGCGCCATCATCGCGCTGGCTAGCCTGCTTGGCTTGCGTCGGCAGCAGTTGGTGCTGTGGATTCGGGGCGTCTGGGTCAAGGAGATCAACCACCGTCATGGGCAAGGTGGGCGTCGACTCATTGCAAGTGCGGAGCGTTTCTTCATGCGCCGCGCAGACAAGGTGATTGCTAACGGCCATGACACCAAGGCCATCTACGAGACCTTGCTCGGCCATCATGTCGAAGCCATCCCCAATGCGTTGGACCTTCAGCGCTTCGCGCAAGCCACTCGACCCGTGCTCACGCGCCGACCTATTTGCGTGTCCTACATTGGCCGCCTGAGCGAGGAAAAAGGCCTACGCGCATATCTCGGCGCCATCGACCACTTCCTGGCCCAGCCCAATGCCGTCTCTGATGTGCGCTTCGAAATCGCTGGCGATGGGCCGCTGCGGGAGCTTGCCGAAGCCTGTGAATCCCGCCATGCAGAGCGGGTACGCTATCTCGGCGCGATCCGCAACGAGGACATGCCGGCCTATCTGGATTCCATCGACCTGGGCGTTTGCCTGACCTACTCGAAGGAATCGGGCGGCGGCGGCGTGTCCAACGGACTGCTCGAGTTGATCGGCACCCAGCGGTTGGTGGTGGCCTGGGACTCGATTATCTTTAAGCAGGTATTGGGAGAAGAAGAAGCCATATTTGTAAACGAAGGCGATATCCCTGCCCTGGCCGCAGCCTTCGCTGCAGCCGCCAGTGATCCGGCCACACACATCCGAAAGGTGCAGGCAAGCAGAGCCGTGATCAAGGACTACTCACTGGACGCGCATGTCAGTCACTTTTTGCGCTACTTGGCATGTTCGGCCTGACCACGGTCTCACAGCGCCCCCAGTTCGACAGCACCTTGGGCGCTTCCACGATGCGGCCGTGGGCCGCATTGCCGCTGTATGCGACCGCACTGGTTGATACCTTTGGTGGCGCCGTGCAGGAAGTGTTTCCAGCAGCATTGCTGGTGCGAGGCCTGCTGATCCTGCTGTTCTTTGGCTGGGTCCTGGAGAGCCGGAGCGTAAGCCCGGATCTCCGTCGGCTTGTCATCGCCTCGCTGCTGTATTTCTGCGCATTCTTCTTCTTGCACTTCTTACTCGGCTTCAACAGCGCTGCGGTCACTCTTGAGGTCAGCGCCACGCTGCGACTTCTGTACGGGCCCTTACTCGCCTGCTATCTGGGCGCCTGCATGCTTGGCGGCCTGTTGCGAGCGGAAGACGCGCGACGCGTCATCCTGACCTATGGATGGTTGATCCTGCTGTCATTGCTGCTGGGCCAACTCACAGGTCTGGGTGGCTCAATCGGGGGCCGGGGCGTGGAGGCCGGCAAAGGTTTCACGATCGGTGCAAACGAGGTAGGCCTGATGCTGCTCCTGACCTGCCCTGTCGTGGTGGGAGACTTGCACAATCGCCTGCGTCAGCCCGCCTTGGTCGCAGCGCTGTCCCTGCTGGCCTACGGCTGGGCCGCCACACATGTCTTCACCAAGTCTTCGCTGTTCACGCCAGTCATCTGCGCGGCAACTCTGCTCGCCATTTGCCAACGCATCGGCGGCTGGACGGCGCGAATCAGCTATCTGACCCTCATCGCGGCTACTACCGGTATCGCATTGGTCGTGCTGAGCCGCCTCGACGAAATCATGGTTCTCGTGCAGTCCACCTTCTTCCGCTCGCTCTTCGATGACGGCCTGGTGGCATTCCTGTTTCGTGGACGCCAAGATTACATCGATGCGATCTACCCACAGCTAGCAGACCATGAGCTCAACACCTTGCTTTGGACCTTCGGGGCCGGAGAATTCCATGTAAGGGCCATCTCGGAAGCGCCGCTGCTACTGGCCCGCGGTGAAGGAACAACATTCGAAATGGACGGCTTTGATCTGCTCGCCTGCTACGGGATCGCTGGAACCGCGCTGTACTTCCTGCTGCTGTACCGCGGGATGGCATCGATTGCCCAACAGCGTCTGGCCTGGCCCCTACGGCTTACTGTTGCCGGGGTTCTCATACACGCTTTCATGGCCGGACACGTCGTGTTTTCACCGCAAGTCATGACCTTGCTCCTCCTCCTGGTAGCGGCGTCCACTGCTCCCGCACTGCGGGCCGCCTTCACCGAGCCGGCCAACGCCGACACCACGACATTACCCATTCCAATCCCCCCCCAACCATGACCCGCCCCACAGTTCTACTGGTCTTCGGCACACGGCCCGAAGCCATCAAAATGGCCCCCGTCGTGTCGGCCTTGCGTGCCTCGGCACAACTGAACGTCAAAGTCTGCGTGACCGCGCAGCATCGGCAGATGTTGGACCAGGTTCTCGGCCTGTTCGACATCCAGCCCGACTACGATCTCAACTTGATGCGCGCGGGCCAGGACTTGAGCGACATCACGGCACGGGTGCTGCTAGAGCTGAGGCCAGTCCTGGCCGAATGCGCGCCGGACCTGGTTCTCGTGCACGGCGACACCACGACCGCTATGGCGGCTGCGCTGGCCGCCTTTTACGCTCGCATTCCTGTCGGACACGTCGAAGCAGGTCTGCGTACGGACGACATCTATTCGCCTTGGCCCGAGGAAATGAATCGGCGCATCGTCGGCCGCATCGCTGCATATCACTTCACGCCCACCTCAACTTCACAAGCCAACCTACTCAAGGAAGGGTGTTCGCCGTCCACGATCCACATCACTGGCAACACGGTCATTGATGCGTTGCTGCAGGTAGCTAAACGACTGGACGGCCCCGACTTGGAGACGGCCGCGTTTGCTGCCAAGTTCCCGTTTTTGTCGAACGGCAAGAGAACAATCCTTGTCACCGGCCATCGCCGAGAGAACTTTGGTGGTGGCTTTGAGAACATATGCCTCGCACTGAAACGGCTTGCCGAACGTGGTGACGTCAACATCGTGTATCCAGTGCATTTGAATCCCAACGTCCGAGAACCAGTCAACCGACTGCTGGCTGACGCTACGGACGTACACCTGATTGAGCCGCTCGAGTACCTGCCCTTCACTTACTTGATGCGGGCCTCTTACCTGATCTTGACTGACTCTGGGGGCATCCAGGAGGAAGCTCCATCTCTAGGCAAGCCAGTACTGGTGATGCGAGACAACACCGAACGTCCCGAGGCCGTGGCCGCGGGCACGGTGCAATTGGTCGGCACTGATGCCGATCGCATTTACTCGGCGGCAGTCAAACTGCTCGACGACGAACTAGCCTACCGGGGTATGTCCGAGGCTCACAACCCCTACGGAGACGGTCAAGCCAGCGTGCGCATCCGCCAAGTGCTTGAGTCCATTCTCCATACGCCGAATTCACCCAGTCCCAAGTGAAAATACTTTTTCAATCCCGATCGACCTTGTTCACTGCGCCCGGCGGTGACACGGTTCAACTGGTAAAAACCGCCGAGTATCTACGCCGCCTCGGCGTAGAGGTTGACATTGGTACGACAGACGAGCCCAGCTTGAAAGGCTACGACCTCGTCCACCTGTTCAACCTGATGCGTCCTGATGATGTGTTCACGCAGGCTGAGAACGCGCGTCGGCAGGGTGTACCCGTCGCCTTGTCAACAATCTATGGGCTCTATACCGAGTTCGAGCGCAAAGCCCGAGGGGGGCTTGCAGGCGTGGCGAGCAGGCATCTTTCCGCTTGGAACATCGAGCGATTGAAAGTCGTTGCAAAGGGAGTCAAGAATCGCTCCATGAGCAAGGGAGCTTGGCAAATCGCGCTGTATGGCTACCACCACCAGTGCGCCAGGCTCGTTGACTTGGTGGATGTATTCCTGCCTAACTCTGGCAGCGAAATGGAACGGGTTCACCACGATTTCCCCGTTGCACGCGCACGTCCATTCGAAATCGTTCCAAACGCCGTTGACATCGAAGTTTTCGATCCGAGCAAAGTTCGCCCGAGGCCAGAGATTGAGCGTCTTCGCGGTTGCATCGTGAGCGCGGCGCGCATCGAGGGCCGAAAGTGTCAATTGGAACTGATTCGCGCCGCGCGTGATCTACCAGTCGACCTTGTACTGATCGGCAAGCCTGCGATGAATAACATTGGCTACTACGAAGCAGTCCAGCGCGAAGCCGGGCCGCGCGTTCATTTCATAGGACAGGTCGATCACAACCAGCTTGCTGAGTACTATGCAGTAGCCAAAGTCCATGCCCTGATCAGTTGGATGGAAACGCCTGGCTTGTCGTCGCTAGAGGCGGGAGTAATGGGTTGCAACCTCGTCATCACAGACAAGGGCGACACCCGTGACTACTTCGAGGCTGACGCGTACTACGCTGACCCGGAATCGGTGCCTTCAATTCGCACAGCGTTGACACAAGCTCTTGCGGCAACTGCGCCCACGGCACTGCAACAAAGGATACGCAGAGAGTTCACCTGGGAAAAGGCAGCAGCCGCCACACTTCGTGGTTACGAGGCGGCTCTGGCCCACGCCAAATCCAGCAGGGTAGCCAATTGAAGCTGCAGAAGATCGGTGTTGTCGGCACCGTGGGCGTGCCAGCGAGATATGGCGGCTTCGAAACCCTGGTCGAGCAATTAGCTCGCAACCTGACGCCAAGCCAAGCGCAACTGATCCTCTACTGCCAACGCAGCGCCTATCCAGAGGACGCCGAAGCCACGCCCTTCGCGGGGCACAGACGAGTCTTCGTTCCACTCAGGGCCAATGGCGCGCAAAGCATGTTGCACGATCCGTTGGCCATGCTTCACGCGGCCCTCGTTGCACGTGTCAACACGCTGCTGGTGCTCGGTTATTCAGGCGCTTGGTTCCTGCCTGTGCTACGCCTACTTCGACCTGGCATGCGCATCGTGACCAACATCGACGGTATGGAATGGCGCCGGGACAAGTTTGGGACACTGGCGAAGAAAGTGCTACGCGGGCTCGAATGGTGCGCAACGCGCTTCTCCAAAACCATCATTGCCGACAACGCAGCGCTTGTGTCACTTGCGCGAGAGTTGCACGGCATTGAGCCGGTACTGATCGCTTACGGCGGTGACCACACATTGGTTGAACCCGAAGGCCCCGCGCCGGCACCAGGCTACTGGCTTTCCATTGCCCGCATTGAGCCTGAAAACAACTGCCAAATGATTCTGGAGGCCGCGGTTCAATCGGGTAGCAGGTTGGTTTTTGTCGGCAACTGGGCAGCCAGCAGCTATGGCCACGAACTGAAAGCACGCTATGCCGACCGGGAAGGCATCATGCTGATGGATCCGGTCTACAACGTAGCTCGGCTCGCTGCGCTGCGCTGCAAGGCCAGCGGCTATCTGCATGGGCACAGTGTCGGCGGCACGAATCCATCGCTGGTCGAGGCGCTCCAGCACACCCATCGGATGCTGGCCTATGACTGCGTGTTCAACCGTTCTACGCTGGATCACGAGGGCGAGTACTTCCGCGACGCCCACGGCCTAGCTGGGCTCATGCGAGGCAAGGACACTGGACAAATCGCCAACGACAAGCTTGCAGTGTTGCGTGAACGGTATCGCTGGCGAGGAATTGCCGACAGTTACCTAAAACTGTGCAGGCCGTAAGGCCAGCTCTTCAACGACTGCCACTGTGCCCGACCAACCGAGCCATGCGACTCGGTGGGTCGTTCACAGTCCCAAGCATGTATTCAAGTCTAGCGCCGACTGCGTGATCGACATGCCGCGGTCCTTGATCAGCTTCACTGCATCACGCTTGAACGCATGGCTGAGTTGCCGTGTTGTCCGCATAGGCAAGTTACGAGTTCACCACACACCGTGGCCGGGTGAACATGAAACAGGCACTGGCCCAGATGACGCAATCGTCGGGCGGAAGAGTCTCAAAAAATTCGTCTCAGCGTAGCAAAGATCAACCCTATATCGGTCCGCAAACTGGCCCGACGCACATAGTCTCCAGCAATCTGGAGCTTTATGGGCAGGATCACTTCCACATACTCACGCTCCGGGTCGGCGGCGCAGGCCAAGATCTCGCTCTCATTCCGGAACTGCAAAGATGCAGGGTCGGTGATCCCAGGCCGCACCGACAGCACCAGTTCGCGTTGCTCCGGCGTGTACAGCGCAACATAACGTGGCACCTCGGGTCGAGGCCCCACCAAGCTCATAGTGCCACGCAGAACGTCCCAGAGTTGGGGCAACTCATCCAGCTTGGCCATACGCAGCAAGCGCCCGCTGCGGGTAATGCGCGTATCGTCACCGACCGTGATCTGCGGACCTACGACCGGCGCATCCTTGCGCATGCTGCGGAACTTGTGAATGTGAAAGGGTCTGCCGAAGCGTCCCACCCGCTCCTGCCTGAACAGCACCGGGCCGGGTGAATCCCATTTGATCCAGAGCGCCAGCACGACCAGCAATGGCAGCAAGATCAGCAGCCCGAGGCCAGCACAAACGATATCGAAAAGCCGCTTGGCCATTGAAGCTCGACTCGCCTCAGCTCAAGGCTATTCTGCGCACCGCAGCTATCACCCGCTGTACATCGGCATCCGACATGGCGGTGTACAGCGGGATGCTGATGCTGCGTTCGTATGCTTTCTGAGAGTGCGGAAACTGCTCGGCCTTCAAACTGTAACGGTCACGCCAGTAGGGCTGCAAATGCAGCGGGATGTAGTGCACGCTGCAACCAATACCGGCTGCGAACATGGCCTCTATGAAGGCTTCGCGGCTGATTCTGACCTCGTCGCCCAGGCGCAGCACATACAAGTGCCAGGAGTGCACATCCCCTTCAGGTGGCTGAGGAGGTAAGGACAACGGCAGATCCGCAAACGCACTGTTATAGGTCGCGGCGATCAGCTCACGCCGTGCCTGAAAAACAGGGACCCGTTTGAGTTGATGCAGCCCCAAGGAGGCCGCTAGATCCGTCAAGTTGTACTTGAAGCCTGGCGCCACAACTTCGTAATACCAACTGGGCACGACTGACCTGAAGCGGTCAAAGGCATCACGGTTCATGCCGTGCAGGCGCATGACTTTGGCTCGCTGGGCCAGCTCGGCATTGCGAGTCACCAGCATGCCGCCCTCGCCTGTCGTCATGGTCTTGTTGGCATAGAAGCTGAAGACCGTGGCGTCGCTGCCCATGGTGCCGATCAGCTCCTTCTCCAGCGTGGTGGGCAGGGCATGGGCGGCATCTTCCAGCACGCGCAGGCCGTGTTTGCGGGCGATATCCAGGATGGCGATCATGTCCACCGCCAGGCCGGCGTAATGCACAGGGATGATGCAGCGCGTGCGCGGAGTGATGGCAGCCTCGACCAATTTGGGGTCGATGTTCAGGGTCCGAGGGTCGATATCCACCAACACCACGTCTGCGCCCAAGTAACGCACCACCTCGGCGGTGGCTGTGAAGGTGTGGGTGGTGGTGATGACCTCGTCGCCGGGGCCAATGCCCATGGCCTCAAGCGCCAGGTGCAGGCCTGCGGTGGCAGAGTTGACGGCGATGCACTCGATCTCGGGCTCGCCCAAGAAAGCAGCGAACTCTTGCTCAAAGCGTTTGGCCTTGGGGCCGGTGGTCACCCAGCCGGAGCGCAGGGTGTCGACCACCTCATTGATTTCGTCCTCGCCGATTTCGGGCAAGGCAAAGGGCAGAAAAGGCTGGGGCGACACGGGGGGCGACTCACTCATGGCGGACATATCAGGCAAAAGGCTTCTTCTCGATCACGGCCAGCACATGGGTGCGCAGCCAGGGAATGGTGTTGATCCAGGTGTAGGCCTGGGGATGCAGCCTGCAAACCCAGCGGGCCAGCGGCGGCGCCAGGGTCAAGCGTTGCCAGCGAATCGATTCGGCCTCAGGAAACAAAGCCCGCACACGCTGCAGCGGCACGCCGCGCACATCGGCATTGCGTGGATTGTCGACGATGAAGTCATACCAGAGCACGGCACCGCCCGGTTTCAGCCAGCGCCACATGGCCTGGGCCACCGACTGCTGCACGTCGTCACTCAAGATGGACGAGAAGACTGTGGACTGCAGAATCAAATCCTGGCTCAGCGGCTCGATGGCGGCCGTCGAGGCATCGCCCAGATGCAGGCGCAGCGCCTCAGGCAAGCACGCGCGCGCAGCGGCATGCCGCTCGGGCAGCAACTCCACGCCCTGCAGATGCTCGGGCCGCAGGCCCAGGCGCAAAAACTCCAGCAAATTGCCACCGGCACCGCAGCCCACCTCGGTCAGCCGCCAATCGGCCACTGCCCCGGGCCGCGCCGCCAGCTCACGCAAAAGAGCACGCTGCCGCTCCTGCAGCATTTGCCAGACCTCGGGCCGCAGCAGGCTGTAGCGGTCGCCCAGGCCGGCCTCGGCGCGGCGCTGATAGCGCTGGGCAATGGCGTCCAGCTCCGTCTGGCCTTGATTCATGGCTGCGGTCCTGTTTCGGTGACTTGCGCCAAGGCATCAAGAAAACGCCGCGCCAAAACGGGGTAGCTGTGCTCAGCCAGCACAAAGGCGCGGCCGCGCTCGCCCATGGCCGCGCGCTCTTCCACGCTCAGGGCCGCCAGACGAAGCACGCCATCCGCCACCGCTTGCGCGTCTTCGGGTAGCACGGTCAGGCCGGCGCCGGCTTCGCGCACGGGGTCATTGCCGGCCTCCACCGAATGAAGCACCGGGCGGCGCGCCATCATGTAGTCCATCAGCTTGTTGGGAGCGATGCCGAAACGGTAGATGGGCGTGCGCTGCCAGCCGATGTAGGCAATGTCAAAACGGGCCAGCAAAGCGGGAATTTGCGCCTTGGGGATGGCGTCGAAGCAGCGCACTTGGCTCAGGCCCTCGGCCTCGATGCGGGCCCGAAGCCGCTCCTTCTCATGCCCGCCGCCCACCATGACGATGGCCACGTGCCGAGCGGTGCTGCCTTCGGGCGCCTGCTGAAGCAGCCGGGCGGCGTCGAGCAGCACATCAAGCGCGTTAGGCAAGCCATGCGAGCCGGCATAGCCCAGCACCAGCTGTCCTTGGACTTTCAGCGCCTCCAGGTGCGCGGCCAATTCGCCTTCGAGTGCAGCTGGCGGCGCTGTGTCCGACCACTCGTCCAGCGCAATGCCATTGGGCACGATGTGCAGCTTGCGCAGATCCAGACCATGGGCAGCCATGTGCTCATGGACCTTGGGCAGCATGGACACCACCACATCGGCGTCCCGGTAGGCGTCGTTCTCGGCCTTCTGGCAGAGCATGGCGAAGGGATGCAGCGGCGACATGCCCGAGAGCTCGATCGGCGACAGTGGCCAGAGGTCGTGCACCTCGTAGACCAGTTTGGCCTGAGCCTGACGCGCAATCTTGCGCGCCACCCAGATGTCCATGGGGTAGGTGCTGGAGGCAATCACGGCATCGGGCTGAAAACCCTCGGCCAGGTTCTTGGCATCACCCCAAACCTGACGGCAGAAGGACCAGATATTGCGCAAGCGCCCCACACCGTTGCCTTGGTACTCGGGCGTGTCGTACCAACAGTAATGCACGCCGTCGATGATTTGCACGCCCGGCTGCGGCTCGGCGGCACGCACATGCGACCTCACCGAGCCCAGGATCAGCACCCGATGACCCATGCGCACCCATTCGCGCGCCAGGTAGAAGGGACGGAATTCCATGCCATGCTGGGGGGAGCCGGCGTAATGGTTGATGAGCAGAATGTTCACGAACGCCTGGTCCTGGCAAGGACTGTTTGATACACAAGAAGCATGGAATCGATCACCCGCGGCCAACTGTAGAGCGCATTCACATGAGCCCGTGCGGCCTCGCCCATGCGACGGCGTGCAGGCTCATCCCGCAGGAGGGTAAGCATGGCCTGACTGCTGGCCGCGACATCGTCTCGCGGCACCAGCAAGGCGGTATGGCCTGCCACAGCCACCTCGGCAAACCCGGGCGCATCCGAGAGCACCGCAGGCACACCGCAGGCGCCGGCTTCGAGCGCGGCAACACCAAAACTCTCTTGACGGCTCAAGGCTGCAAACACATCGAGCGACTGCAAAAAGCGGGGCACCTCCGAGTGCGGCAAGGCCCCCAAAAACTGCACCGCATCAGCAAGGCCCAGTTGCTGAACCAGAGCCTGCAATTCGCCTCGCTGAGGGCCATCGCCCGCGAGCACCAATTCGACCGACACACCTTGAGCGCGCACCTGCGCAAACGCCCGCAGCAGAATATCGAAGCCATACACCGGTGCGAGGATCTTCGCCGTACCGATGCGCAGCACTCGGCGCTCATCAGGCGCAGCACCGCTGACTGAATTGCGCGCCTGCTCGGGAACAAAGCGCTCGGTGTCCACTCCAAACGGGGTCACAAACACCTCACGCTCGGGCGCAAACTGGCGCACACGCGCAGCCATGCAGTGGCTCGTCGAGGCCAGCGCGGTCGCTTTGCGCAAATGCCGCATCAGCACCCAGCGGTGCAGCCAAGAACGATCGGGGAAGTCATAGACATCGCTGCCCCAGGCGGACAGCAGCACAGGGAACCCTCGGACTGCAGCGGCCATGGCGCCATAACCGGTGGCGTAATGGGCATGAACCAGATCCGGCTGCAAGCGCTTCAAGACGCGCCGCATGGCAGGAACCGCAGCAACATAGCCCAGCCCGCCCTGGGGCCGAAGTGCATGGACAGTCACCGTCGGATCGACGCCAGCCAAAGCCGGATGCACGCTGAGCAGATGCACCGAGAGCCCACGACTCGCCAAGCCATTCACCCACTGCACGGTATGTATGGAGTTGGCAGGCGCGAGAAGGGCGACTCTCACCCAGGCCTCCGCAAGTCCGACGCCACTTGCTGAGACCGAGCCAACCAACTGTGATGCGGGGCCAAGGCCAAACTTTGTGCCCGGCGCGCGGCCACTGCGTCCGGCGTCTGGACCAAATGCTGCAACTGCAGCAGCAAGGCATCGGTGTCGTAGGGCAAAGTCCAGCCCACGCCGTGATCACGAACGAAGTCTCCACTCAAGGTGCCTTCGCTGGCCAGTATGGGCAAACCCATGCCGATGTACTCGAACTGCTTCACGGGTACCGCAAATGTCCAGTAAGGCTGGGGCTGCACGAACAGCACGCACACGTCAGCCATTTCGTACAGGGGAATCAAACCCGCGCCCGACGCATGAACGATACGCACGCGCTCCCCGTCTGGCAGCGGGTACTGCGCAGCCACAGCCCGCCATTCCGCTTCCCGCGTGCAGACGGTCAGGCGCAACTGCGGCAATTGGTGAACGGCTTCAAGCAGCCGATGCAAAGGATAGTTAGCCCCCATGCCGCCGACATACAGCAGATGCAAAGGCTCACCCGACTTCCTGGAGCGGGCGGCCACCGGCGCCAAGTCCCCATGTCCTGGCGGCAAGGCGCGCACGCGTTCGATTGGAATCTCGGGGACATAGGCGCTCATCGGCAGGGACGGGAGGTAGAGCCTGTCCAGCAAAGACCGGTACTGCCGCAAATCATGGTGATACGCCCACAGCGCTGCTGCACGCTTCCACCTCGGCAGGTTCACGCCGTAGCCAGGAAAACGCCAATACACATCACGGTAGAACAGCCCCAGCGGGACACCCGCGGCCTTGAGTTGCCGCATGAAGCCAAAGTCCAGCGTCGGGTGCAAGGGAAGATGATGAGGCTCGGTCAGCAGCGTCGGCTCGGTAGAGCTTTCCGAGTACATGAAATCGTAGCGTTCCCCAGCGCGCAAACGAGCTCGCACCGTTGCGATGACCTGCGCTCGTTCACGCGCGGTGCCCACCACTGCATCCACGGCATAGCCCAGAGCGGCAAAGGCCTCCAACATTCGAAACGGCCGCACGCCGCTCGCGGTTTGCGCCCCGGCTCGCACCGGGTGGGGGTGATGAAACACCATGCGCGGCTGACTCATGCCTGCGCCCGCCCCAAACTGCGGCCCGGTCGATCGGGCTCTTCTTGATACAAGCGATGCCACACCGCGAGGTTGAGCCAGCGCACGCGCTCCGCCGCGGGTACAGCGCGGAGATCGCGACCCATCGTCCGCGCCAAGTTCTGGACAAATGAGCTGCCCGAGAGTTGCTCGTCAAACCAGCCCGCCAAAGGAGCGCCTGCCCCAAACCAAGCCTGCTCCGGGATGGCCCAACCCAGCTTGTCACGGCGCCAGAGCACCGTGGATGGCAGCATGTCATTCGCGGCATGTCGCGCCAACCATTTGGTCCAGCCGGCATGCACGCGGTAGGCATACGGCACCTGCGCGAGGAACTGCATCACGCGGTAGTCCATGAAGGGCATCCGCGACTCCACCGACCAAGCCATGGCGGATTGATCCGCGTAATGCAGCAAGGTCTGCAAGCCGGTTTGAACATCCGCCGTGAGTGCCTGCTGCAAGGTCATGCCCATGCCAACAGCTCGAGCGACTCGGGCTTCGAGGGCATTCATGGCTGGTTGCCCCCCCAAGTGGCGGGCCAAGTTCCCTGCCAAGCCCAGTGCGACGGTCCGGGAGCAACCCGTCGTCGTGCGAGCCAAGGCCAGGGCTTCTCCAACACTGCGCACCAAGGGGGCGTGCGCCAAATGGTTGCGCAGGAAACGCAAATAACCCGCCATTTGCTCGTCCGCACCCTGCCCGTCCAGCGTCACGACCACACCACGCTGGGCCACCAAGGCATAGGTGTGCCAGCTGGACATCAAGGTGTTGGCCGGCGGCAAGTCCAGGGCCCAAATCATGCGCTCGTGCGCGGCCGGAACACCTTGCCACTGCGGCTGGATGGTGTTGGAGCGCACGCCCAGTCGCTCTGCCACTTGGCCGATGTAGAAGCTCTCGTCCGCTGCGAGCAAGGCCCGGTCTTGCCCCTCTTGGCCTTGGGGCTGCGCATAGACGCTGGAGAACACCTCCTGCCGCTCACCCTGGCCGCGCTTGGCCAGTTCCTGATTCACCCATGCGGCAATTTGAGAAGAGTCGAGGCCACCAGACAAAGCCGTGCCGAAGCGCACGTCCATGCGCATGCGCAAGCGCACCGCGTCCTGCATCAGGTCTCGGTAACGCTGCGCCCAGTCATCGGCCTCGCGGGCATCAAATGGACGCTGCAAGGCCACTTCATCGGCAGCATCCGTGCGCCAATACGCTTGCGGCTGCAGCGCTTGCGGCCTGTCGATCTGCACCGTCGCAAAGTGACCGGCCGGAAAGCGTTGGATGCCACGAAACAAGGTCCCTGAGGTCCAGGCCTGCGCACCCTCGGTGATGTAGTTCTGACAGGCGGCCAGATCCACGTCGCTGCGAACCAAGGGATGCATCAGCAAAGCTTTGATCTCACTGGCCAGCAAGACCTGACCCTTTTCGTCCGTCCAGAAGTAAAGCGGCTTCACGCCGAAGCGATCTCGGGCGATGAATAGCTGTCCGCGCTCCAGGTCCAGCAGGGCGAACGCCCACATCCCGTTGAAACGCGAAAGTGCCTGCGGGCCCCATTGCTGGTAGGCCGCGAGCAGCACCTCGGTGTCCGAGTGCGAACGGAAGCTGTGACCCAAGGCCTCCAGTTCCAGACGCAGTTCAACGTGGTTGTAAATCTCACCATTGAAGGCCACGGCATACCGAGCACCTCTGCGCATGGGCTGATGCCCCCAAGGCGAGAGATCCACGATGGCCAATCGTCGATGGGCCAAGGCCAGGTGCACGGCACGGCGCGGTTGGTCGGCAATAGACGCTGTCGGCTCAAACCCGGTGGGCAGTTGCCAGACACCCGGCGGTGTGTCTGGCCCGCCCAGGCATTGCAGTCCGTCGCCATCCAGCACGAGATAGCCCTCGTCATCCGGGCCGCGATGGCGCAAGCGCGTGTTCATCCCCTGCACCGCCGCCAGCGGGGTCGGTTGCTGCGGGGTCAGCACGACAACAATGCCGCACATCTCAGTGGCCCCCGTCCGGGCAGCCCTGCCCCAGTGCGCCGCGCGAGACGGCTTGCGGCGTCGGCCCCAAGCGCCGATAGCCGCGGTACAGATAAGGTGGCAGGAAGCGCTCAACCCGATCACGGTCCAAGGTCTTGATCACGCGTGCCGGGCTACCGGCCAACACGCAATGGCCTTCGGGAAATGAGCGGGTCACCACAGCGCCAGCGGCCACCACCGTGTGATCGCCGAGCGCGACACCCGAGAGGATCACCGCGTTGGCGCCCACCCAGCAATAGTTGCCCAGCGTGATGCCGCCTTTGTGTGTGTAGCGACTGATGTTGTAGGCGTCGTGGTTGAAGGAACCAATACAGACATTGCTCGCAATCACGCAAAAGTCACCGAAGTGAATGGGCGCCTCCGGGCTGGCAAAGATGTAGTTACCGATGGACGCGCCGGGCGCCGTATTGACGCCGATGCGCATGTAATTGGAGCCACTTACCACCGACGTGAAATGCACCGGCCAAGGCACCCGGCGATTGAAGCCGAGCACCTTCTGAAAGAACATATAGCGCGCATTCACCGGGCAGCCGGTTCCCGCCGTTTCTGCAAAAGCGCGAAAGAAAGGCAGACGCAACAGCAAGGCCCTCTGCCATGCGCGCAAACGCGTCTTCCACGTGGCATTCATGGGACGAGCCTCATCTCTGGCTGAGCACGCCAGACCCAGCGCAACAGGAGCACGCCATAGGCGCATCCACCCAGCAACAGCATCCATCGAAACGCCTCGACGGAGGGCATCAGAAGCAACACGCCACCCCAAGATGCCAAGGCCACGGCCTGCCACCCGGTGAGGAACCATTCGTCCTTCAAGCGAATGCTCACGATGCTCAAACCGCCCACAGCAAACGAGGCAGACAAGAAGAACACCGCCGGCCAAAACATGTCACCCTCCATGCGCCACCGCTCAGGCAACTGCCAGGGCAAGACGCCGATTGAGGCCATATGAATGATCGCCCCCGTCGTTGAGGCCAGAACGAACAAACCCAGCGCCAACCCAAGCAGCCGCCAAGGCTGGCGATGCAGGACATTGCTGGACTTCATCAGCAGGGCATTCAGGGTCACGGAGACAACGCCCAGCGGCGCGCCCAGTAAGCGCTGCACCAGCGCATATTGCCCCGCCACTGCGGACAGCCCCAGCGCTTGCAGCGCGGGCAAAAGCCCATTCAGCCACACCGTGTTGAGCACGCCCAAGCTCAGCGAAGCAGACAAACCATGACGATGCTGTACCCAGCTGCGACGCCAACGCGCCAGGGTCAGTGGGCCCTGCACGGGCAAGCAGAACCAGGCCCATGCCGCGCAGACGAAGGCGCCAAACACCCAACCCAAGGCCGCTGCGTCCACGCTGGGCTTCACGGCGACTGCCGCGCAGGCGCCGGCCACCGGCAAAACCTGACGGCCAGTCCGATAGGCCATCAAACGGTTACGCAGCCCTAAGAAAGCCAAACCATTCACCCAAGCATCCAACAAGCAGCTGAGCACAGCCATCGACAGCACCGCCAAGACCAGCCACACAACGTCCGGCTGCGCCACGGCACAAGCGGCGGCCACCATCAGCCCCAGAAGCGAGAAGCCCAGCGCTCCACCGACCGAGCCAGCCAATACGTCCTGAAGATCCGTCGCGGAATCGCAGGCAGCCACACGCGTATCCAGCCGCAAAGCCACCAGGGGTGCCAGCATCGCGCCCAAGGCCTGCAAGGTCGCGAAGCGGCCGAAAGCCTCGGGGCCTAGCAGCCATGCAACTGCAAGCCCCAAGGCGGTCACCAGCACCAAGGTCAAGGCACTGGCCCCCGCATGCAGCAAGGCATCACGCAGCATGGCCAGCCCTGCCGCGTGCGATCAGACCGAGGCGCTCAGCGCCTGGCGCAGCGCCGCCAGCACCTGGTCCTGCTGCGCCTCGCTCAAGTCCGCGCTCATCGGCAGGCTCATCACCCGGCGTGCGGCCTTCTCCGCCTCAGGGAAGCTCTGACCGCGGCCGTAGGCGGCATAGGCGGGCTGCTGGTGCATGGGCTTGGGGTAGTGAATCGCCGTCGGCACGCCAGCGGCCTGCAAGGCCTGCTGCACGGCTTCACGCGCATCGAGGTGCAAAGTGAACTGGGCCCACACGCAGTCACGATCGGCTCGCACGGCCAGACGCTGCACCGGCAGATCGGCCAGCAAAGCTTGATAGCGTGCACCGATCTTCAGGCGTTGCTCAATCTCCCAATCAAAGCGCTCCAGCTTGGCCAGCACGACGGCGCATTGCAGCGTGTCCATGCGGCCGCCGACACCCAGCCGGGTGTGGGTGTAGCGCTGGCTCTGGCCATGCACGCGGATCTCACGCGCTGCTTGGGCCAGCGCGTCGTCATCGGTGAACAAGGCTCCGCCGTCGCCATAGCAGCCCAGCGGCTTGCTGGGGAAGAAGCTGGTGGCGCCGAAGGTGGACAGGCCGCAACTCTTCTTGCCCTTGTAGCTGGCGCCAAAGCTCTGAGCGGCATCCTCGATCACAGCCATGCCGCCGTGACGGGCGGCAATGGCGTTGATCTCGTCCATATCGCAGACCTGGCCATACAGGCTGACCGGCATGATGGCCCGGGTGCGCGGCGTGATGGCGGCCTCGATCAGGCGCACATCGATATTGCAGGTGTCGGGCTCGATGTCCACGAACACAGGCACGCCGCCCAGAAGCACGATCACCTCGGCCGTGGCCGCAAAAGTAAAGGGAGTCGTGATCACCTCGTCGCCGGGCTTCAGATCGAGGGCCATCAGCGCAATCAGCAGCGCCTCGGTGCCGCTGGATACGGTGATGCAATGCTTGCTCCCGACATAAGCCGCCAGCTTTGTCTCCAGCTCCTTGACCTCGGGGCCCATGATGTACTGGCCATGGTCAAGCACCGCGTGGATACGTGCATCAATGCGGGTCTTCAAGGCAGCGTACTGCGCCTTGAGGTCGATGAAAGGCAAATTGCTCATTGTTCCTTTGTTCCCTCTTCAATCAGTTCACACAGCTCACCCTGCAAGCGATACCGATCACCCGTGTGCGGACATATCGTCTCCGCCTCGCCCTGCAAAGGCAGATTCAAGCGCTCGCCAAAGCGGCTCATCCAGCCAATGCGCCGGGCCGGGACGCCGACGACCAGGGCAAAGTCAGGGATGTCTCTTTGCACCACGGCACCTGCGCCGACAAAGGCGTAGCGCCCCACCGTGTTGCCGCACACGACGGTGCAGTTGGCGCCCAAGGTCGCGCCCTGACGAATCAGCGTGCGGCGGTACTCGTTCTTGCGCGCCACAGCCGCTCGGGGGTTATAGACATTGGTGAACACCATGCTGGGCCCGCAAAAGACATCGTCTTCCAAGGTCACTGCGTCGTAGACCGACACATTGTTCTGGACGCGTACGTTGTCGCCGATGCGAACGTCATTGCCCACATAGACACCTTGCCCCAATGCGCAACGCGCGCCAATTCTTGCGCCCGGACTTACATGCGCAAAATGCCAGACCTTGGTGCCTTCTCCCAACTCGGCTCCATCGTCCACGATGGCACTTTCATGTTTCCAGTAACTCATGCTCAGAACACCAACGGCAGGCCGACACGCTGACCGTCCCGGGCACTCCGATAGGCAGCAACCAATACTTCCAGCGAGCGCAAGCCCTCATAACCATCGACTTCTGCATGAGCTTCGCCGCGCAAAGTCTTGATCACGTTGTCGTAGTACAGCGGATGGCCGAAGCCGTAAACACTGCCAGTGTCATAGCTGGCGTTCTTGATCTGTTCATCGTCCGGATGCGGCTCAGAGAATTGCCAGTGATCGATCTTGTTGACCGCGGTGCCGCCGATCTTGACCGTCCCCTTTTCACCAAGGATGGTGATGGAGCCCTCGAGGTTTTGGGGATAGGTCAGCATGGTCACATTGATCGAAGCAAGGCCACCATGGCGCAAACGAGCGCTCAGGACCCCTGTGTCTTCTGCTTCGATGTCACGATCGAGTGTGGCCGTGTAGGCATGGACGCTGTCGATCGGGCCCACCAACCAATCCAATAGGTCCACGTAATGACTTGCCTGATTCATGAAGGCGCCGCCATCCAGATCCCATCGCCCGCGCCATTTCGCTGCGTCGTAATAACTCTGAGGCCGCGTCCAGAACACATTGACTGTGCTTAAAAAGATGCGCCCAAAACGGCCTTGTTGGATAGCTTTTCGGACCAACTGCACTGTCGTGTTCAAGCGATTTTGCTTCACCACGAAAAGCTTCACGCCAGCGTCACGGCAGGCCTGCACCATGGCCATGCCCTGCTCGAACTTCGTGGCCATCGGCTTCTCGCTCAGCACGTGGAAACCGGCACGCGCTGCCTCGATAGCTTGCAGTGGATGCAAGCCACTTGGCGTGGTCAACACCACAATGTCGGCATTGCTTTCAGCCAACATCTGGCTGTAGTTGCTGAAACCTTTGGCACCGGTGGCAGCCGTCGCCGCAGCGAGCGCATCGGGCAGGACATCGCAAACTGCAACCAACTCAGCACGATCTCGATGCTTGGCAAGAGCTTCAAAATGGTTCTTGGCAATTCGGCCGCAGCCGACCAAAGCAAATCGAATGGGTCGATCCAGGATGGGAAAAGTTGCGCTCATGGGAAGGCCCCCGCTCATCGGGTACCTGTGGTTGCGAATGGTCGGCATTCTAGGGCGCCGGAAATCCCGGCTCGATAAGCGCCTAAAATCAGCGCAAATTCAACGAGTTGATGATGACCCAGCACACCCCTCCCGCTCCGCACCACGCCCCTGCAGCCCAGGACGAGAACCAGCTGATCACCGAACGCCGCGAGAAACTGGCCGCCCTGCGCGCCAAGACCGCCGTCCCCTTCCCCAACGATTTCAAACCCCAGCACCGCGCCCTGCCGCTGAATCAGCGCTATGGCGATCTGGACAATGAGGCCCTGGAGCCGCAGGCCGTGGCCGTCTCGGTGGCCGGCCGCCTAATGCTCAAGCGCGTGATGGGCAAGGCCTCCTTCGGCACCCTGCAAGACGCGACCGGCCGTATTCAGTTGTTCGTCACCAAGGACGGCGTCGGTGAGGAAAGCTACGACGCCTTCAAGCACCTGGACCTGGGCGACATCGTCGGCGCCGAGGGCCAGCTGTTCAAGACCAAGACCGGCGAGCTGTCGGTGCGCGTCAGCAATCTGCGCCTTTTGACCAAGAGCCTTCGCCCCTTGCCGGACAAATTCCACGGCATGGCCGACCAGGAGCAGAAATACCGCCAGCGCTATGTCGACCTGATCACCGACGAACACGCCCGCGCTCGCTTCATCGCCCGCTCCAAGGCCGTGTCCTCGATCCGCAGCTTCATGGTCGAGCACAGCTTCCTGGAAGTGGAAACGCCGATGCTGCACCCGATCCCGGGTGGAGCCAACGCCAAGCCTTTCATCACCCACCACAATGCGCTGGACCAGGAGATGTACCTGCGCATCGCGCCCGAGCTCTACCTCAAGCGCCTGATCGTGGGCGGCTTCGAGCGCGTGTTCGAGATCAACCGCAACTTCCGCAACGAAGGCATCTCGGTTCGACACAACCCCGAGTTCACAATGATGGAGTTCTATGCGGCCTACTGGACGCACCATGATCTGATGGACTTCACCGAGGAAGTGCTGCGCCACGCCGCGCGCGCCGCCACCGGCAATGCCCGCGTCAGCTACGCCGGTAAGGACGTGCATCTGGACGAGCCCTTTGCTCGCCTCTCGGTGCGCCAATCCCTGGTCGTGCACGCCGGCTTGAGCGAGGCTGAGGCCGACGACGCCGAGCTGCTGCGCGCCAAGCTCAAGGAACTGGGTGAAGAAGCACCCAAGCACTGGACCCTGCCCGAGCTGCAATTCGGCATGTTCGAGGCCGTGGTGGAAGAAAAGCTCTGGCAGCCGACCTTCATCATCGACTATCCGGTCGAGGTCTCGCCCCTGGCCCGAGCGTCGGACAGCAACCCCAAGATCACCGAACGCTTCGAGCTCTTCATCACCGGCCGCGAGTACGCCAATGGCTTCTCCGAGCTGAATGACGCCGAAGACCAGGCCGCCCGCTTCCACGCGCAAGTGGCCAACAAGGACGCCGGCGACGAGGAAGCGATGTTCTTCGACGCCGACTTCATCCGCGCCCTGGAATACGGCATGCCCCCGACCGGCGGCTGCGGCATCGGCATCGACCGTCTGATGATGCTGATCACCGATTCGCCCAGCATCCGCGACATCATCTTGTTCCCGGCGCTGCGCCGCGAAGCTTGATCGGCCGGCATGCCGAATAGAGAAAGGGAGGCCACGGCCTCCCTTTTTTATTAGCTCACAGTCTGTTCAGCGCTTGCCGTGCCGAAACACCGGCGGCCGCTTGTTCAGGAAAGCATCCATGCCCTCGCGCTGATCGTCAGTGCCGAAGACAGCATGGAAGACGCGGCGCTCGGAGGTCACGCCTTCCTTGAGGCCGCTCTCGAAGCTGCGATTGACCAGCTCCTTGATCAGCTGCAGGGCCGGGGCGCTGAAGCCGTTGATGGTTTCGGCCGCGGCCAAGGTTTCTTCCATCAACTTGTCCGCCGGCACCACGCGCGAGACCAGGCCGCTGCGTTCGGCTTCCGCCGCGTCCATCATGCGGGCGGTCAGCAGCAGGTCCATGGCCTTGGCCTTGCCAACCGCGCGCGGCAGGCGCTGGGTACCGCCGGCACCCGGCGTGACACCGAGCTTCACTTCGGGCTGGCCGAACTTGGCGGTGTCGGCGGCGATGATGAAATCGCACATCATGGCCAGCTCGCAGCCGCCGCCCAGCGCGAAGCCTGCCACGGCCGCGATCACCGGCTTCTTGACGCGCAGGATGTGCTCCCAATTGCGCGTGATCATGTCGGTGCGCACGGCGCTCTGGAAGTCGTGCTGGGCCAAAGTCGGGATGTCGGCACCGGCGGCAAAAGCACGCTCGGAGCCCGTCAGCACGATGCACCCGATGCTGTCGTCAGCGTCGAAGGCCAGCAATGCTTCGCCGAGTTCATCGAACAAGGGGTCGCTCAGGGCGTTCAAGGCCTTGGGGCGGTTGAGGGTGATCAGGGCGGTCTTGCGCGGGCCCTCGCCGTGGACGGCGGTGATGATGCATTCGTAGCTCATGGCTGGGTCACTCCTTCAGGGAAGTTTGGGGGTTCGGGGCTTCGATCCTGGGCTTCACTATAGGCGGCACACCGATAGGTGGTGCGGCCTGGGCTGGTGGCGCCTTGAGCATCAGGTCAATGAAGGTCTGCTCGTCCTGCCGGATGCGCAGGCGTACGGGAAGGTATTGCAGAGTCGGTGCAAGCCAGACCTCGGCCGTCAGGTCGCCACCGCCCGCCGTCACCGTCGGCTTCAGATGCCAGGTCTCCAACTCACCCATGGGCGTGGCCAGCGTTTCACGCCCCAGCACCTCGTAGCGCCAGCGGTACTGGCGGCGCGGCAAGGCCAGGGGCAGCTCCAGGATCAAACCTTCACGCAAAGTCTCGCGGCCGGTCAGGAACAGCCAGGTCAGCTGCACAAACTGGCTGGCCGCGTCCTGCATGCCCGGAGCGGACGCCTCGACCCGGCCATTGGCCAGGGTCAGCTGCTCGCCCTGGAACAGCACGCTGACACGGCGCCGGCTGCTGAACAACACGCGGGTGTCTTCGTCGTAACGTTGCGGCTCGATGCCCTGGGTCGTCAGGCGGCCGTCGCTGCTCATGCGGCGCGAAATCAACGGGGCGAAGCTCGGACCCACCGAAACATCGAGGTGAACCTGGTAACGGCTGCCTTCACGGATCCACTCGACCTGGGCCTCGCCGGTGACAGCACCGCGGTAATTGCCAGTCAGCTCGTAGCGCAGACGGGTCGAGGGCGGCCACTCGGGGCCGGGCGCAGCTGCCGTGTCTGGGACCGGGTCCACAGGAGAGCTGGCCGCAGGCCGGACCGGTAAGGCAACTTCAGGCATGACGGGCTCCAGCGACGGCTGGGCTCGCTCGGGCGCACTGGCAGCGTGCTCGACCGCCTCGGCCGCCTCGGGCACTTGCGGTGATTCGACAGCCGACGCCGAGCGGGCCGGACCGGGCGGACTGACCGGCGGGGCCGCCGGCTCGCTGCGATGCTGTCGTGGCGGCGCGGTCGGTGACGCAGGCGCCGGCCGGCTCTGCTGCAGCTCACGCACATAGCTGACGCTGAGCCGTGGCGGCATCTCGGCCAGCTCGCTCCAACCCTGCCTCAGCTCGGACACCGCATCGCCGATGCAGGCATGCAAAGCCAGCACCGGCAAGGCCAGGGCCAGCAGCAGCCAGGCACGGCGCCGCGCCTTGGCAGGCGCAGCTGGCGTGGCGGTGCCGAGCGGACTCAGCCGGCCAACCATGCCCGGCGCAGGCTGAGTGCGCGCGCCGGCGCCTTGTCGGCCAGACAGAGTTGAACCGGCGTGCTGCTCGCCCCCACGGCCGCGCCGCCGGGGGCGGACGTCGCGGGTAATTCGGCCTGCAGCTCGACGATGCGCTGATCGCGCGCCACCAGCAGACGCAGCTGGAACTCGCCCGGCGCCAGGGTCAGCACCGCCTCATCGAGCCGACGCAGGCGCCAACCATTGCAGGCCAGGACCTCATCGCCCGCGCACAAGCCGGCGACCGCCGCGGGCGAACCGGCCAGCACCTGCTTGATCAGCAGGCCGCCGGCGCTGTCATTCAGGCGCAGGCCCAAGCGCTGCGCCAGCGACGCTTTGTCGGCGCGCAGCTGCACGCCCATGCGCTCAAACAAGGGCGGCAGCGGCAGGTCCTCGGTGCCGTGGACCCACTCGCCCAGCTGCTGGGCCAGAGCCGGGCCACCGAGCTCGGCCAGCAGGCCCAAGATATCGGCCTCGCTGATGCCGCCGCTGGCGCCCTCGCCCACAGCATGGCGCAGCCAAAGCCCGCGCATCAGCTCGTCCAGGCTGGTCGCGGCCTCACCATCGGCATGGCGCAGGCGCAGGCTGAGGTCGAGCGCCAGCGCCAGCAAAGCGCCCTTGCCGTAATAGCTGATGCTGCTGTTGGGGGAGTTCTCGTCCTGGCGGTAGTACTTGATCCAGGCATCAAAACTGGCTTCTGCCAGACTTTGCACCTTGCGCCCGGGCGTCGCCAGCACACCGCTGAGCGTGCTCGACAGCAGCTTCAGGTAGCGGGCCTCATCGATCAGGCCGGCGCGCACCAGGATCAGCTCGTCGTAATACGACGTGAAGCCTTCGAAGAACCACAGCAGCTCGGTGTAGTTTTCCTGGGCGTAATCCAGGCGAACATAGTTGGACGGTTTCAGTCGCTTGACGTTCCAGGTGTGGAAGTACTCGTGGCTGATCAAACCCAGCAAGCGCACATAGCCATCGCTGCTTTCGCTCTGGCCCTGACGCGGCAGATCGCGGCGCGGCGACAGCAGGGCCGTGCTCGCTCGGTGCTCCAGCCCGCCATAGCCCTCGTCCACGGTATTCAGAAAGAACACATAACGCTGGAAAGGAACGGGACCGCGCCGCTTGGCCGCTGCGCCATGCCAGAACTGGATTTGCGCCTCACAGATGCGCTGGGTGTCGGCCAGCAAACGCTCGCCGTCAAAAGACGGCATGGCCCCGCTGACTACCAACTGGTGTTCAACACCGCCCGCCAGGAACTGGCCTTGCCAGAAATGGCCGAGCTCGAAGGGATGGTCGAGCAGTTCGTCGTAATCGGCCGCCCGGTAGCTGCCGTCGGCCTGCTTCGGCATGGCCGTGGCCACCTGCCAACCCTCGGGCAGACGTCCAAGCTCCAGCACATGGGGCTGGTCTTCGCGGCCATGAACACGCAGGCACAAGCTGCTGCCGTTGAAGAAGCCACGTTGCGCGTCCAGAAATGCAGCGCGCACCGAGGGGTCAAACGCATAGACACGGTAGCGCAGCACCAGGGCACTGCGGCCGCTGCAGGCGACGCGCCAGGTGGCCTTGTCCAACTGCTCCAACTCCAGCTGCCGGCTGCCCTGGCTGGCGCTCAAGCCACTCAGATGGCGGGCGAACTCGCGCAGAAGGTAACTCCCTGGAATCCAGGCCGGCAAGCTGATGTGCTGCTCGGCAGCAGGTGCGGCAATCGTCAGCGTCAGCTGGAAATGGTGATCGTGGGCCGAGTCGATTTCGACCCGGTAGCGAATATCGGCCACGCGCTCAGCTCCCCGCCGCAGCCAGGAAACAGCACAGGGCAGCGCCGGCGCTGAGCCGGAAACGCAGAGTCAGCCAGGCGGCTGCGCCGTACATCGGGTAGAGCCGGCGATCGACCAGGTAGCAAACGATCAGCATCACGCCCTGCAAGACCAGGCCGGCATAGGCCGGCATGACCACGGCCACCCAGGCGCCCAGCGAGGGCACGATGCCCCAGATGAAAGGCTGGGCTGTGGTCTCGGGCATGCGAAAGGCAAAGCCCCAGTAAATGCCGCCCAGAAATGAGATCACCAAGGCGGCATAGGCCGATGTGCCCAGGGTCACGAAGGCATGCGCCTCGAGATTGCGGTCACCGATCAACCAGATCAGCAGCGCACCCAGGGCGAAAGGCAGCAAGCCGAGATGGCCGAGCTTGAGCGCCACGGGGTGGAGCGACAAGGGCGACGGCGGTGCGGCAGAAACGGCGGCGGACATGCGGTGATGCTCCGGTGCTGAACGGGACTGAGAAGGACGGAACAAGCGAACGGGCGCACCGCTGGGGCATTGCCACCCGGACCACGCCCGCTTCGATCAAGACTTGCTGGGCAGAGCTTGCAGGCGCTTTTCCAGCTGGTCGGCACCCAGCGCACCCGGCACGCGGCTGCCATCTTCAAAGATGATGGCCGGTGTGCCGTTGATATGGTAGCGACGCATCATGGCGGCATTGCGTTCGACCGCGCTGTCATCGCAGGCACCGGTCGGCTTGCTCGGTGCCTTGCCTTCCAGCATCCAGGCCTGCCAGCTGGCCGTAGCGTCCTTGGCGCACCAGATCGAGCGCGACTTCTCGGGCGAATCGCCGCCGAGAATCGGCACCAGGAAGGTGTAGACGGTGATGTCCTTGACATCCTGCAGGGCGCGCTCGAAGCGCTTGCAGTAGCCGCAATTGGGGTCGGCGAAGACCGCAATCTTGCGCTTGCCATTGCCGTTCTTCCAAACCACAGCGTCCTTCAGGGGCAGGCTGGCGAAGTCGATCTGGTTGATCTTGTTGACCCGCTCCTCGGTCAAGTTCTTGCGCGTGCGCAGGTCGATCAGCTCGCCCTCGATCAGGTAGTTGCCGGTCGGGTCGGTATAGCGGATCTCATTGCCGATGCGCACTTCCCACAGGCCGGCCATGGCGCTGGGGCGCACATCCTCGATCTTGGGCAAGCCGGCCAACTTCTCCGCCAGGCTCTTGCGGATGACGGCTTCATTGGCCTGAGCCAGCAGCGGCAGACTGAGGGCCAGACCGGCCAGGAACAAGGTCTTCGTGTTCAGCATGTGATTCAGACTCATAGAGAGGTTCGAGATTCGAGGTTTCAGGCGCCAAGCGCCCGTGCTGTCAACCAGCGCTTCAAGGGAGACACAGAATTCAAGGCATTCAAGCCACGGTTGCGCAACTGGCGCAGCGGTGCGGCCTCGCTGGCGAAGACTCGCAGCAGACCATCGGTCAACTCACCCATGGCCCAAGTGTCCAGCTGGCGTTCGCGAACATAGCGGCGCAGCAGCCGCTCGTCACCCAAAGGACGCCAAGCTTCGCGCGCTTCCAACACCCGGGTCAGCGCGGCCACATCGGCCAGGCCCAGGTTCAGGCCCTGGCCGGCCAGCGGATGGACCAGGTGCGCCGCATCGCCGAGCAGGACCCAGCCAGGGCCTTGCAAGGGCTCGGCGCGCGCCAGCGCCAAAGGCCAGGCGGCGCGGCCGCTGACCAGGCTCAAGCCCCCGACAGCGCCGCCACAGACCTCGTTCAGAGCCGCTTCAAATTCAGGGACATCCAAGGCCAGCATTTCGTCGGCCCGCGCCTCAGGCAAGGACCACACCAGGCCATAGGAGGCCCCCGGCTCAGGCGCCTCAATGGGCAGAAGGGCCAGCACATCCGGCGACCGGAACCATTGCTGCGCTTGGCCCTGGTGGGGCTGCTCGCTGCGCAGGCGCGCAGCAATGGCCCGCTGGCCGTAGCTCTTCACGTCAAAGCGCACGCCGAGCTCGGCACGTGCGGCCGAGGCGCGCCCTTCGCACAAGGCCGTTAAGGCGGCCGGCACCGGTGCGTCGACCACCTGCACATGGGGCGCGAAGCGCAATGCGGTGGCCAGCTGTTGCTCCAGGGCCGCGGCGTCGACGATGAAGGCCAGCTCGGCCACACCCTGACTCCAGGCCGAAAACTCCAGGAGCGCACCGGCAGCATCGCCGTGAATCTTCATGTCGTAGACCGGGCTGATGGCCGCCGCAGGCAGCGAATCCCAGACTTTGAGCTTGCGCAACAAAGCTACTGACGCCGCGTTCAGCGCATAGCTGCGCAGGTCCTCGCGCTGGCTTTCGCTGGCATCGACCGTGCCCAGCAATGCCACGCGCAGGCCCTGGGCCCCCAGGGCCAGAGCCAGGCTGCGGCCGACACAACCGCTGCCGCGCACCAGGACGTCATATGTTTGCATCGCGGCATTGTAGGCAGGCTCTGAGCCACGGCGCACCGGCGCCGGGCCGGCCCTGCGAGCCGTCGGGCCAAGCGCTGGCGCCGTCATGGCCTAAAATCATGCCCAGCTTCGAGCCACCCGCCGCTGTCAGCCGGCAGCCGGCTCCCAGACCGCCTTGTTCAGCGGCCGCTCTGCGGCCCCCAACCCAGCTCCCCAGAAAGCCCTCCATGAGCCTCAAATGCGGCATCGTCGGCCTGCCCAATGTCGGCAAGTCCACCCTGTTCAATGCCTTGACCAAGGCCGGCATCGCCGCCGAGAACTACCCTTTCTGCACCATCGAGCCCAATGTCGGCGTGGTGGAGCTGCCCGACCCGCGTTTGCAGGCCCTGGCCGAAATCGTCAAGCCAGAGCGCGTGTTGCCGGCCGTGGTGGAGTTTGTGGACATCGCCGGCCTGGTCGCTGGCGCCTCCAAGGGCGAAGGCCTGGGCAACAAGTTCCTCTCGCACATCCGCGAGACCGACGCCATCGTCAACGTGGTGCGCTGCTTTGAAGACGGCAATGTCGTGCACGTCAACGGCCGCGTGGACCCGATCTCCGACATCGAGGTGATCCAGACCGAACTCTGCCTGGCCGATATGGGCACGGTGGAAAAGAGCCTGCACCGTTACAACAAGGTGGCGCGTGCCGGTGACAAGGAGGCGATCGCCCTGGTCAAAGTGCTGGAGAAGTGCGAAGCCGCGCTGAACGAAGCCAAGCCGGTGCGCACCATCGACTTCAGCAAGGAAGAACTGGTGCTGCTCAAGCCCCTGTGCCTGATCACCGCCAAGCCGGCCATGTTCGTGGCCAATGTTTCGGAAGACGGTTTTGAGAACAACCCCTTCCTGGACCGCCTGAAGGAATACGCCGCCGCCCAGAACGGCCCCGTGGTGGCCATCTGCGCCAAGACCGAGGCTGAGCTGTCGGAAATGAGCGATGAAGACCGCGCCATGTTCCTGTCAGAAATGGGCCAGGACGAGCCGGGCCTGAACCGCCTGATCCGCGCGGGCTTCAGCCTGCTGGGCCTGCAGACCTACTTCACGGCCGGCGTCAAGGAAGTGCGCGCCTGGACCATCCACAAGGGCGACACCGGCCCGCAAGCGGCCGGCGTGATCCACACCGACTTCGAGCGTGGCTACATCCGCGCCCAGACCATCGCCTATGAGGACTTCATCACCTACAAGGGTGAGCAAGGCGCCAAGGACGCCGGCAAGATGCGCGCTGAGGGCAAGGAATACGTGGTCAAGGACGGCGACGTGCTGAACTTCCTGTTCAACGTCTGATCGATCGGCCGCAGACGCCGAACGCGGCCGATCTCGACCGCCCGCTCCGACACGCCCCGCTACAGCGGGGCTTTTTTTCGTGCCTTCGCCGGCCGCTTTGGGCGACCATGGGGGAAATTACCCGGCCAGGCGGCGGCAGATCGAGAGATGACGCGGCGCACAATGGCTGCAAAATGGCCTCACGAAGTTAACTTTGCCCGGCCCTCCCCGCCTCAACCGCAGACAAGCCCACCGATCCATGAGCTCTAACGAACTGGTTCCCGCCTCTGGCGCACAAGCCCTGCAGCCCACCGACCAAACCCGGCATGACACCCAGCAATTCCTGACCTTCCGCATCGGCGGCGAGGAATACGGCATCGACATCCTGCGGGTGCAGGAAATCCGCTCCTATGAGCCGCCCACACGCGTCGCCCATTCGCCCAGCTTCATCAAGGGCGTGGTCAATCTGCGCGGCGTCATCGTACCCATCGTCGACCTGCGCATGCGCTTGGGTCAGAACGGCGAGTACAACGCTTTCACCGTAGTGATCGTGCTCAATGTGGCGCAGCGCATCGTCGGCGTGGTCGTCGATTCGGTTTCAGATGTGCTGGAACTGAAGGCCGAAGAGATCAAGCCACGGCCCGAGGTGGCAGCCGCGCTCGATGCCCGTTTCATCACCGGCCTGGGCAAGATCGGCGACCGCATGCTGATCCTGCTCGACATTGACACCATGGTCGTGAGCCCGGATTTCGGTCTGCTGGACTGAGGCCACCCCAAGCTTCTCGCATCAAGTTAGCGAGCACTCTCGCTGAAATCCCCGTGAATCGATCGTTTCTTGAATAGCCCCAGACGATTGGCACTCACTTCAAGGGAGTGCTAATATTGCTTCCAAGAAACCGAAGTGGTTCGGCTTGCGAAAGAAAGCGATGACTTTGTCTACACCCACTGCTTTGACGGTACGCGACCCTTGGGCGCTGGTGCCCTCTTTGGGCAATCTGGATGCATACATCTCCGCCGTCAACCGCCTGCCCCTGCTGACCCCGGAAGAGGAAAGCTCGGCTGCCCGCCGCCTGCGCGAAAGCGGGGACCTCGAGGCCGCCGGTCGCTTGGTGCTCTCGCACCTGCGCCTGGTGGTGTCGATCTCGCGCCAGTACATGGGCTATGGCCTGCCCCAGGGCGACCTGATCCAGGAAGGCAATGTCGGCCTGATGAAGGCCGTCAAACGCTACGACCCCGATCAAGGCGTGCGTCTGGTCAGCTATGCCATGCACTGGATCAAGGCCGAGATCCACGAATACGTGTTGCGCAACTGGCGCATGGTCAAGGTCGCCACGACCAAGGCCCAGCGCAAGCTGTTCTTCAATCTGCGCTCGATGAAGCACAGCATGAAGGAAGACCAGGCGGACGACCAAACGCACCGCAACAGCCTCAGCGAAGCGCAGCTGGCCCATGTGGCCCGCGAGCTGAACGTCAAGCCGGAAGAAGTGCTGGAAATGGAAACCCGCATGTCCGGCGGCGATGTGGCGCTTGAGCCGCAAAGCGACGAGGACGGCGAGAGCTTTGCCCCCATCGCCTATCTGGCGGATGAAAGCCAAGAGCCGACCCGGGTGCTGGAAGCCCAGGCCCGCGATGCGCTGGCTGGCGACGGCATCAGCCGCGCTCTGGAGGCGCTGGACGAGCGCAGCCGTCGCATCGTCGAGGAGCGCTGGCTCAAGGTCAACGACGACTCCTCGGGCGGCATGACCCTGCACGAACTGGCAGCCGAGTACGGCGTCAGCGCCGAACGGATTCGCCAGATCGAAGTGGCAGCCATGAAGAAGATGCGCAAGGCCTTGACGCCGGCCTGATCGAGCGCGGCGCCTGCCAAAGCAAACGGCCCCTTGCGGGGCCGTTTCTCATGGTGGATCTGTCTGCGCGGATCAGCCCTTTTCGGCCAGCAGCATCTTGATGTCGTCGGTCAAGGCCTGCGCGCCCGAGCCATAGCGCGAGAACACCCGCACCCGTCCTTGGGTGTCAAAGATGAAGCTGGCGGCTGTGTGGTCCATGGTGTAAGTCTCGGGCGTCTTGCCTGGCACCTTGGCGAAGTAGACCTTGAACTCCTTGGCAGCCGCCTTGACCTGCTCCTCGCTGCCACGCAGCGCCACAAAGCTGGGGTCAAAGCTGGCCAGATAGGCCTTCAACAAGGCAGCGGTGTCGCGCTCGGGATCGACCGAGACAAAGATGCCCTGAACCCGATCACCATCAGCTCCTAGTGAGCGTTTGACCTCAGCCAACTCGGCCATGGTGGTCGGACAGACATCGGGGCATTGTGTGTAGCCGAAGAACACCACCAGCACCTTGCCCTTGAAGTCCGCCAAGCTGCGGTTGCGGCCATCCAGATCGGGCAGGTTCAGGCTGCGCGCATATTCGGCCCCAGTCAGGTCCACACCCTTGAACACCGGCTTGCTGGCGCCGCCTAGGCCCAGTTGATCACAAGCGGTCAGACTGCCTGCCAACAGAACGCCCGCAGACAGACGTAGCAAAGCGCGTTTGGAACACATCGGTTTCATCTCTCGGGTCCGTTCAAGGCAGCAGGTAGTGATCGAGCAAGAGCGCCGCGAACAACAGCGACAGATGCCAGATGGAAAAGCGGAAGGTGGCGCGCGCCAGTTCGTCGGAATACTCGCGCCAGAGCTGCCAGGCGTAGGCGCAAAAACCCAGGCCCAGAGCCAAGGCGCTGATGAGATAGATCCAGCCGCTCATGCCGGTCATGAAAGGCAAGAGCGTGGCCGCCAACAAAATCCAGGTGTAGAGAAAGATCTGCAGCCGGGTGTACTCACCGCCATGAGTGACAGGCAGCATGGGCAGGCCGGACTTGCGGTAGTCCTCGACCCGGTAGAGCGCCAAGGCCCAGAAATGCGGTGGCGTCCAGAGAAAGATGATCAGGCACAGGATCAGCGCCTCGGGGCCCACTTCACCGCGCAGCGCGGCCCAACCCAGAACCGGCGGCATGGCGCCCGATGCGCCACCAATGACGATGTTCTGCGGCGTCATCGGCTTGAGAATCACGGTGTAGACCACCGCGTAGCCGACAAAGGTGGCGAAGGTCAGCCACATGGTCAATGGGTTGACCCAAAACCACAGAATGGCCGAGCCCAGTCCGCACAGCAGGGCAGAGAAGGTCAAGGTTTGCACCCGGCTCAACTGACCCTTGGCCGTGGCGCGCCAGGCGGTGCGCTTCATCTTGGCGTCGATCTGTTGCTCGATCAGGCAGTTGAAAGCGGCCGCCGCACCGGCCACCAGCCAGATGCCTGCGGTGGCGGCCAGGATGCTGAGCCACTGGTCAGCGCTCGGCAGGCCGGGCACGGCCAGGGCCATGCCGATGACGGCACAGAACACGATCAACTGAACCACCCGAGGCTTGGTCAGCTGGTAGAACTGCTGCCAACGCGAACTCGAGAGCCCGGGCGCAGTGACGGAGGGAGTGGAAGACATAAGGGCTCAGGGTATCGAGATTCTTGAATCAAGGGCAGTTTGTTTGCTGGCGAACGCCGCAGAGCGCTGCGGCAGCCCTCGGCCCTGCTGCATCTGGGCCAGCATGGAACCCAGCAGCAGCAAGAGCATGGCCGCACCGCCGGTATGCGCCAAGGCCGCAAGGATGGGCCAGTCAAGCACCACATTGGACATGCCGCTGAGCAACTGCCAGGCCGCCACCAGCAGCAGCCGGCGCGGCCAGTGGCCGGCCTCAGGGGAGGCGCGCAAGCGCCAGACAAACAGAAGCAAGGCCGTGAACACCACCAGGGCCCCGAGCCGGTGGCTCATGTGGATGGCGGTCAGGGCCTCAAACGGCAGCCAGCCGCCGTCGGCACCGACACCCAACTCGCGCCACAGGGTGAAGCCGTGGGTGAAGTCCATGGCCGGCCACCATTGACCGGCGTGACAGGTCGGGAACTCGGAACAGGCGAGCACGGCGTAATTCGTGCTGACCCAGCCGCCTAGGCTGACCTGCATGACACTCAGCAGCAGCAAGCCCCAGCCCGCCCAGCGCAAGCCACGGCTCACGACCATGGGCTGCGGTCGGTAGCCCTGTGCCTGCCAGGCCAGCAGGACCAGCAAGCCCAAACCTCCCAGCAGGTGCAGGGTCACGATGGCCGGGAACAATTTCATGGTGACCGTCAGCTTGCCAAAGGCACCTTGCATGCAGACCCAGACCAAGGTCAGACTGGCCCAGCCCGGCGACACAGACACGCCCTCAGCCTGACTGCGTTGCCGCCACCACTGACGCCAACTCTGCACGCAGAGCACCAGGATCAGGAAGCCGACGCTGCTGGCCAGGTAGCGATGGATCATCTCGATCCATGCCTTGCCATGCGTGACCGGGCCGCTCGGCAAGGCACTCTGGGCGGCATGGATCTCCTCGCGCGCACCCAGAGGGCTGGCGCTGCCATAGCAGCCCGGCCAGTCCGGGCAGCCGAGGCCGGAATCGGTCAGGCGCGTGAAGGCACCAAACAGGACCAAGTCAAAGGTCAGGAACAAGGTCAGCAGGGTCAGGGCACGCAGCCGTTCCTGCGCCGTGGCCGAGCGCGAACGCAAATGCCACCAGAGCAGGGGTACACAAGCCAGCAAGACACCCAGGCCCGCCAACTGCCACAAAGGGGAAAGATCAACCGTTGCCGTCGTCATTGCGCGTCGCAGCCTCAGCGGCCCTCTTTGTCCCAGCCCGCATTGGCCTTGAGCAGACGGCTCAAATCAGCTTTGAGCTTGGACGGATCCGGCTGGGGCGGCGCCCGCAGCATCCAGCGCCCCATCGGATCCACCAGAAAGACATGATCCAGCAAGGTCTGACCCTCGGCCGGCTTGAGCCAGGCCTGCAACTCGGCGCGCGGCGCACGCAAGATGGTCACACCCACACCCTGGTTGAGCGCCTTCAGCAGCTCCGGCCGGGGAAGGGGCGAGTCCTCAGGCAGCAGCCAGAGCTTGTCGACCTTGTCGCGCTCCTTGCCCAGCATCTCGCGCAACTGGCGCTGCAGGAAAAAACGGCGCTCGCAGGCCTCGTCGCAGCTGCCCTCCTGAACCAGGGTCAGCAGCCACTGGCCTTTCAGGCTGTCAGCGGTGACCGGCTTGCCCTGGAGGTCCTGCAGATGCAGCGTGCTCGGAATATCAACCGTGGGCACGATCAGGTCGGCATAGGCACGGCCGCTAGGCTGCACCACATAGAAAGTGAAATAGGACGCCAGCACCGGCGCGGCACAGGCCGCCAGCACCATCAGCATGCGGAGGCGGCCGCCGCGCTTGCGCTGCGCCTCGGCCAAGCCTTGCGATGTCGGCAGGCTGTGGACCGTCAGGGTCAAGCCTTCCGCCTCAGGAGCGAGCTTGGCTGCGGCGGGAGCGGATGCGGGGGCGGATTGTTTGGAACCAGACATAAAGACCCAGAAGCAGCGCGCAAAGCGCAAACCATTGAAAAGCGTAACCGTAGTGTTTCTGCAGACCGACATCTTGCGCGGGCCAGTCCCGCGTCAAACCGTCAACGGCCGGCCCACTGGCTGCGGCATCGGACAGCTGCAGCACGGTCAAGGGCAGCATTTCGCGGCCCAGACTGCGCGCCAGCTCTGCCGGTTCGAGATTCTGCCGGATCGCTCCTTCGCCCGCCGCGCTGAACTCGTATGCACGCGAAGGCGCTGCGGTCAAACGCCCGAGCAGCTCAATCTCGCCCTCAGGCGTTTGCACCGGCGGCAGCCGGCTGCGCTCGCGCGCATCACGCGGGCCCCAGCCGCGCTGGACCAGAATCAGCTCGCTGCGGCCGCTGATTTGAAAAGGCGTCACGACATAGAAGCCAACACGCCCGTTCATCGGCCGGTTGTCCAGGAAGACTGTGTGCTCCGGCAGCCAATGCCCGCGCAAGCGAACGGTCCGGTGCAACTGCGCCTCCGGAGCCTTTGCGGCCAAGTCCGCGCCCAGCAAGCTGGGCTGCTGGCCACGCGCCTCGACAGCCGCCTGCAAGGCCTTCTTCTCGGCCGCGCGGTCGAGCTGCCACCAGCCAAGCCGGGCCGTCAGCGCCATGGCGAACAAGGTCAGCAGCAAGACCAGCAGACGCTGGTGGGCAGCATTCAAGCGAGACATCGCTCCCCCCCTCCCGGCGCATAATTCACGACCATGAAAACCATCGTCATCCTCGCCTTCATCGGCATCCTGGGCGCCCTAGCGGCCGCCGGCCTGTTCATGTTCAAGAACGGCAACCGCGAGCAGCGCGGACCGAATATGGCCCGAGCTCTGGCACTGCGCGTGGGGCTTTCCGTGGCCCTGTTTCTCTTCATCCTGCTCAGCTATCTGATGGGCTGGATCGAGCCGACCGGCCTGCCACTCCAACGCTGACAGCGCCCAGCGCTGCCCTTCCCTGCCCACGAGTCTGAGCGGAACTGCTCAGAAAAAAAGCGCCGCGAATTGCGGCGCTTTCTTTTTGGCCGGCTGGCAGGCCGATTACATCCAGTAGACGATGAAATACAGGCCCAGCCAGACCACGTCCACAAAGTGCCAGTACCAAGCCGCGCCTTCGAAGCCGAAATGGCGGTCCTTGGTGAAGTGGCCCTTCTGCAGGCGCAGGGTGATGAAGAGCAACATCAACATGCCCACAAACACGTGGAAACCGTGGAAGCCGGTCAGCATGAAGAAGGTCGAGCCATAGACGCCGGAGCTGAGCTTGAGGTTCAGGTCACGGTAGGCGTGCATGTATTCGTAGCCTTGCACGCACAAGAAAACGATGCCCAGAATGACGGTCATCCACATGAAGGCGATGGTCTTGCCGCGGTTGCCAGCAATCAAGGCGTGATGCGCCACCGTCAGCGTCACACCCGAGGTCAGCAACAAGGCGGTGTTGATGGTCGGCAGCGGCCAGGGGCCCATGGTGCTGAAGGGCTCGACGACACCGGCCGGCGAAGCCGTCATGCCGGCGGCGACGCTGGGCCACAGAGCCTTGAAATCAGGCCACAACAGTGCGTTCTCCAGGCTGCCCAGACTCGGCACGGCATGGACGCGAGCCCAGTACAGCGCACCGAAGAAGGCGGCGAAGAACATCACTTCCGAGAAGATGAACCAGCCCATGCTCCAGCGGAAGGACAGGTCGATGCGGTCGCTGTACAAGCCGCTTTCGCTTTCGCGGATGGCGTCGCCGAACCACTGCTTGAGCACCACGGCCCACCACAGCAGGCCGAAGATCAGCGAGTACTTGCCCCAGTCATGGTCGTTGATCCACTGGCCTGCGCCGAGGATCACGAAGAACAGGCCGATGGCCGCCATCACCGGATGGCGCGAAGGCCCTGGCACAAAGTAGTAAGGGGTCTTGCCCGTGGTAGTCGCTGCCGACATTTCTTTTCTCCTCGAACTAAATTCAGTCCTGCTGATGACGCTGCAAAGCTTGCAAAACTCAAGCGCCGGCGACCCCGCTGCCGATGACCCATTGGACCAAGAGCACCAGCACCAGCACGAATAAAACGGCCCCGATCACCCCGGCAATGATCACATGCACGGGATTGAGCTGAGCCACATCTTTCTCATAGTCGGCGCCGCGACGCACGCCGAAGAAGGACCAAGCGACCGCCCGCATCGTTTGCACAAACGACGCCGGACGTGCGATGGCTTGCTTCAAATCTTCACCCGCCTGGCTCATGAACGTCCCTCTTTGCCCGGCACGCTGGTCTGCACGGCCTGCTGCTTGACCTTGCCCGCCACCTCAAAGAAGGTGTAGGACAGGGTGATGGTCTTGACGTCTTTGGGCAACTTGGGGTCGATCACAAAAGCCACCGGCCACTGCTTCTTTTCCCCTGGCTGCAGGGTGTACTCGTTGAAGCAAAAGCACTCGAGCTTGTTGAAATGCGCCGTGGCCTGCTTGGGCGCATAACTCGGGATCGCCTGTGCAGACATGACGCGGTCCTGCACATTGCGGAACTCGTACATCACCGTGGCAAGTTCACCCGGGTGCACAACCGCATGAGTCACCGCGGGCTTGAACTCCCAGGGGCCGCGCGCATTGGCATCGAACTCGATGGTGATCTTGCGGCTGTAGTCGATCTGGCCGTTCTTCACATCCTCGGCGCGCACCGCATGCTGACGCTCACTGAGCGACAGCACATTGATGCCGAGGGCGGTGCAAATGGCGTTGTAGAGCGGCACCAGCGCGTAGCCGAAGCCGAACATCATCGTCACCACCACCAGCAGCTTGCCGACCAGGTGCAGGTTGTCCCTGCGCAGGGCGGACGCCAGGGTCCAGGGCAGCTTGGGTTTGCTCATGAAAAGCTCAGAACCCCAGCAGGGCGATCTTGGTCACGAAGCCCAGTCCGAAGACCAGGGCCACCGTGAACAAGACCAGCGCCAGGCGCTTGTTGCTCTTGCGTTGCTCGGGGGTCTGAGTCATGGCTTCAGGCAACGATCTTGGTGGCGCTGGCGTTCAACTTGGGCGGCTCTTCGAAGGTGTGGAAGGGAGCCGGCGACGGCACTTCCCACTCCAGGCCTTCGGCAGCTTCCCAAGGACGCTGCGGAGCCTTCTCACCCTTGCCGCGCATCATCGGGATAACGACGAATAGGAAGAAATACACCTGCATCAGGCCGAAACCAAAGGCGCCGACCGAAGCGATGGCATTGAAGTCGGTGAACTGCACGGGGTAGTCAGCGTAGCGACGCGGCATGCCGGCCAGACCCAGGAAGTGCATGGGGAAGAAGGTGATGTTGAAGGTGATCAAGGAGCCCCAGAAGTGGATCTTGCCGCGGGTTTCGCTGTACATCACGCCGGTCCACTTCGGACCCCAGAAGTACACACCGGCGAACAGGGCGTACAGGGATCCGGCCACCAGCACGTAGTGGAAGTGGGCCACAACGTAGTAAGTGTCCTGCACCTGGATGTCGATCGGCGCCATGGCCAAGATCAGGCCGGTGAAGCCGCCCATGGTGAACACAAAGATAAAGCCGACGGCCCAGAGCATGGGCACTTCGAAAGTCATCGACCCGCGCCACATCGTCGCCAGCCAATTGAAGATCTTCACGCCTGTCGGCACGGCGATCAGCATGGTCGCGTACATGAAGAACAGCTGGCCCGTCACCGGCATGCCGGTCGCGAACATGTGGTGAGCCCAGACGATGAAGGACAAGATGGCAATCGAAGCGGTCGCATACACCATGGAGGCGTAGCCGAACAGTTTCTTGCGCGCAAAGGTCGGGACGATTTGGCTGACGATGCCGAAGGCCGGCAAGATCATGATGTAGACCTCGGGGTGACCGAAGAACCAGAAGATGTGCTGGTACATCACTGGGTCACCGCCACCAGCCGGGTTGAAGAAGCTGGTGCCGAAATGACGGTCGGTCAGCGTCATGGTGATGGCACCGGCCAGCACAGGCATGACGGCGATCAGCAGGTAGGCGGTGATCAGCCAAGTCCAGCAGAACATCGGCATCTTCATCAGCGTCATGCCGGGCGCGCGCATGTTCAAGATGGTGACGATGATGTTGATCGAACCCATGATGGACGAAGCGCCCAGGATGTGCATGGCGAAGATGCCAGCATCCATGGAGGGGCCCATCTGCAAGGTCAGCGGCGCGTACAGCGTCCAGCCGGCTGCGGGTGCACCGCCGGGCATGAAAAACGAAGCCACCAGCATGATGGCCGCAGGAATCATCAGCCAGAAGCTGAAGTTATTCATGCGCGCGAAGGCCATGTCCGATGCACCAATCTGCAGCGGAATCATCCAGTTCGCAAAGCCCACGAAGGCCGGCATGATGGCGCCGAACACCATGATCAGGCCGTGCATGGTGGTGAACTGGTTGAACAGTTCCGGATTGAAGAACTGCAGACCGGGCTGGAACAATTCGGCGCGGATGCACAGCGCCAAGATGCCGCCGATCATCAGCATGGTGAACGAGAACAGCAGGTACAGGGTACCGATGTCCTTGTGATTGGTCGCAAAGACCCAACGACGCCAGCCCGTCGGGGCATGGTGATCGTGGTGGTCATGGTCATGAACGTCATGACCGTGGTGGTCAAGCACTGCACTCATCTTGTTTCCTTTATCAACGCTTGTCGACGTTCAGCCAATCACTTGCGTGCGGCCAGCACTTCAGCCGGCTGCACCGCCTGACCGGTCTTGTTGGACCAGCTGTTCTTGGTGTAGGTGATCACGGCCGCGATCTCGGTGTCGCTCAACTGCTTCCAAGCCGGCATGGTGCCGTTGTTCTGGCCATTCAGCAGCACCTTGATCTGCGCCAGCTTGTCTTCCGACAACACCACCGGCGAGCCCACCAAAGCCTTGATCGGGCCTGCGCCGGACCCGTCAGCCTTGTGGCAAGCCGCGCAGTTGGCGTTGTAGACCTTCTCGCCGCGCGCCACCAGGGCCGGCAATTCCCAAACCTTGCTCGGATCGTCCGCCTTGGCAGCCAATTCCTTCTTCTTGCCGTCCACCCACTTGGAGTAGTCCTCAGCCGACACCACCTTCACATGGATGGGCATGTAGGCGTGTTCCTTGCCGCACAGCTCAGCGCACTGACCGTAGAAATCACCGATCTTTTCTGCCTTGAACCAGGTGTCGCGCACGAAGCCGGGAATGGCATCTTGCTTGACGCCGAAGGCCGGCACCATCCAGGCGTGAATCACGTCATTGGCGGTGGTGATGATGCGCACCTTCTTGTTGACGGGCACGACCAGCGGGTTGTCCACCTTGAGCAGGTAGTTGTCGCCTTCGGGCTTGCCTGCATCCGACATGGCACGCTGCGCCGTGTCGAGCGTGGCCAGGAAACCAATGCCCTCGCCTTCGCCCTTGATGTAGTCGTAACCCCATTTCCACTGGTAACCGGTGGCCTTGATGGTCAGGTCGGCATTGGTGGTGTCCTTCATGGCGACCACGACCTTGGTGGCCGGCAGGGCCATCAAGATGACGATGATGAAAGGCACAACGGTCCAGGCGATTTCAACTTTCACGCTCTCGTGGAAGTTCGCCGACACCGCACCCTTGGACTTGCGATGCTTGAAGATGGAATAGAACATCACGCCAAACACAGCCACAAAAATGGCCAGGCAGATGATCAGCATGAAGTTGTGCAGCCACATTTGATCGGCCGCAATGCGGGTGACCGGAGGGTGCAGATTGAGCTGATTGACGGCGGGGCCACCCGGCAGATCTTGGACCGCCTGGGCCGCCACGGCCGAATGGGCCGCCAGCGTCGCGCCTGCCGCCAGGGCCACCTGTGCCAAGCGGCGCGCGGCCTGATGCACTCGTGTGTTCATCATCATCATGGTCGTCACTCTTGTTTCAAATTCGTCTCATGAGAGCCCTGGCGTGAACCCGCTTCACTGCCCGGCTTGCCCAACGATGCGACCGCTACAGCGCTTGTTTTTGAGGCTTGTCAAAGACGCTGGCAAGGCCTGACCCTAAAGTCACGGAGCATGCATTTTGGCTAAATGCGAATTTTAGCCTACGACTCCCCTGCTCACTGTCTCTTTAGCCGCATCAAGCACCGGATCGGCGCACCATCGCGCGCATCTGCTCCAAAGACAGGCTGGTTTCGGGGCTTACCCGCACTTTCGGCATTGCTTTGAAGGCATGGCCGTAGACAATTTCCAGGCTCAGATGCAGGCGGCCGTCAGCTCGGCGCAAGGTTTCCAAGGCTTCCAGCAGCTTACGGTGCCAGGTCTTGCCTCGGCATCCCGCAAACCGATCTGGCGCGACATTGCCGCCGAGCAGACGCAGGTCCATGAGCAGGTCCGCCGGCTGCGCCCAGGTCAGCTGAATTCGCTCCTGGTCCATGACCGGATCGGCAAAGCCGGCGCCGACCAGGAGGTCACCGATGTCGTGCATGTCCCACCAATCCGGCCCGGGGCGCCCCCAAGCCTGACGGGCAAACAAGGGCCGCAATTCGACCAGGCTGTCGGGCCCGAAGCAGGAAAACATCAGAAAGCCGTCGACCTGCAAAGCCGAATGCCAGGCCGCCAGCGTGGCCGGTGGATCCGGCATGGTGTGCAAGGCCAGATTGGCCCAGACCAAACCGACCTGACCATGCCCAGCCAAGTCCTCCGGCGCCAGCACCTGCAAGGCGGGCGCCCGACCGAGCGCCGATTGCCACCATGAAGTCTTGTGCAGCGCACGTGCACGCAGCTGCAAATCCAGCGTAGGCTCGACATCGGCATGCTCGGCCTGCGGGTAAGCCTGGCGCAGGGCCTCGCTGCCGCCGCCGAGCAGACCCGACCATTGCAAAACGCGCGCTGGCTGCAGCTTGATGATGGCCAGCCGCTCGGCCATGCGCTGCGCCACCTCCAGGCTCAACCAGGATGCCTGCCCATGCGCAGCCAAGCGCCGCGCCTGCCGCTGCAAAGCGATGGGATCAAGTTGCTGGGGCCGCGGCAGCTGGGGCGCGGGGGACGCGTCGGTCCTAGGGGGAGACAAGGGTTCGGCCATGGGCCGGCAGTATATTGAGCGCCATGCTGACCCGGCGCCTCGCTCCCGTCAAACCCGCTTTTGTCGAGCGGGTGTTGATGCGCTGCCCGGGGCAGTGCGCGATCTGCCGGGCTTGGTCCAGACAGCAGGTCTGCAGCGAATGCCTGCAGCGCTATGCCAGGCCGGTGCCACGTTGCTGGACCTGTGCGGCACGCTTGCCACCTGCCCTGGCCGGGCGCCGTGAAGCCAAATGCGGCACATGCTTGCGCGAGCCGCCGCCCCTAGACCGCAGCATCGCCGCGCTCGATTACAGCTTTCCCTGGGACGGCCTGATCCAGCACTACAAATTTCATCAGGCCATCGAACTCCGCGAGACTCTGCTGGATCGCCTGAACCAGGCCCTCAATATCGCTGAAGCGGAAGCACCGGACCTGCTGCTGCCCGTGCCGCTGTCGCCACGCCGCCTGCGTGAACGTGGCTACAACCAAAGCTTCGAACTGGCCCGGACCCTGGCCCGACGGCGCAAGCTGGTCTGCGAACCCGAACTGCTGCTGCGCGTGCGCAGCACAGCGCAGCAAGCCCAGCTGCCACTCAAGGAAAGAGGCAAGAATGTGAAGCAGGCCTTTGCCGTCGAGCCCGGGCGGACCGGCGAGCTACGCGGCTGTCATGTCGTCGTGCTCGATGATGTGATGACCAGCGGCGCCACCCTGTTCGAAATCGCCCGGGTGCTGCGCCAAGCCGGCGCCCTCAATGTGCAGGCCTGGGTCGTCGCCCGCACGCCCGACACCGCGCTGGACTAAACCCTCTCCTCCCCTCTTCTTTTTCGCTCGGCGCCTGCGCCGCACTCTGCCATGTTCCATATCGTTCTGGTCCAACCGGAAATACCGCCCAATACCGGCAACGTCATTCGTCTGGCCGCCAACACCGGCTGCAGCCTCCACCTGATCGAGCCCCTGGGCTTCTCCATGGAGGACCGCCTGCTGCAACGCGCCGGGCTCGACTATCACGAGTACACGGCCGTGCTGCGCCATCGCGACTGGGCCAGTTTCCTGGCCAGCGCGCAGCCGGCGCCGGATCGCCTGTTCGCCTTCACCACCAAGGGCAGCCGACCCTTGGCCGACATCCACTGGCAAGCGGGCGACTTCCTGGTCTTCGGCTCTGAAACCGCGGGCCTGGCGCCCGAGCTGCGCGAACAGTTCCCCGAGCCACAACGGGTGCGACTGCCCATGCGCCCTGGTCAGCGCAGCCTCAACCTGAGCAACAGCGTGGCCGTGGCCGTGTTCGAGGCCTGGCGACAGAACGGCTACGAGGGCAGCGCTCCCTGAGGCTCAGTCGCCGCGCACGCCTGCGGCCTTGATCACCTGAGCCCAGTGCTGGCGGTCGGAACGCATCAGATTAAGCGCGCCCTCAGGTGCAGTACCCAGGGCACTGAAGTACAAGCCCAGGAGTTTGCTGCGGAAGGACTCGCTGCGACAGATGCGCAGCAACTCGGCCAACAGGCGCTCGACAACGGCATTCGGCGTGCGCGCCGGCGCCATCAAGGCCTGCCAGGAAATGGCCTCAAAGCCCGGGTAGCCCAGCTCGACCAAGGTCGGCAGCTCCGGCAATGCCGCCACCCGCCCCAGGCTGCTGACGGCCAGCGCCTGCAGCTTCCCGGCACGCACCTGCGCCATGGCAAGACCTGGCACCATGAAGGCCGCCTGCAACTCGCCACTGAGCAAGGCATTGAGCACCTGCGGAAAGCCGGCATAGGGCACATGGGTCATGGCCAAAGCGCTGCGCGCCTTGAATGACTCCATGGCCAGGTGCGAGGCACTGCCATTGCCGACGCTGCCGTAATTCCAGGCCCCGCGCTGGGCCCGGGCCTGACGAACAAAATCAGCGCAATCGCGGGCGGCCACGCCAGCACCCAGCACCAGCACATTGGGCGAGCTGGCAACCAGGCCGATCGGCCGCAGATCACGCAGCGGATCGTAGGGCAGCTTGGGATTGAGCAGGGGCGCCGTGACCAGGGGGCCCTGGATGGTCAGCAGCAAGGTGTAGCCATCGGCTGCAGCCTGGGTGGCCAAGCCGGTGCCGATATTGCCGCCGGCACCGGGTCGGTTGTCGATCAACACCACCTGCCCCAAGGCCGCCGCCAGCGGCTCGGCCAGCCAGCGAGCCACCAGGTCGGGAGAGCTGCCGGCGGGAAAGGGCACGATCTGCTTGATCGGTCGGGCCGCAGGCCAAACCGGCTCAGCCGCCGAGGCGGCCTTTGAGGCAAACAAACCGGCCAAGGCCAGCAGCCAGCGTCGGCGCGAATTGAGATCCTGGGCGGCGGCCATCGCTCAGTGCTCTGCCCTGGCCTCGCGGCCCATCAGCAGGTCCACCGCATCGACGGGACTCAGACGCCCTTCCAGAACCGCCACCACCGCCTCGGTGATGGGCATGTCCACGCCCTTGGCGCTGGCGCGAGCCAGCACCGTTGGCGCGCTGTAGACACCTTCGGCCACATGGCCGAGATCACGCAGGATCTGCGCCAGCGGCAGGCCATCGGCCAGCAGCAGGCCGACCCGGCGGTTGCGCGACAGATCGCCGGTGGCGGTGAGCACCAGATCACCCATGCCCGACAAGCCCATGAAGGTCTCAGCGCGCGCACCCAGCGCCAAACCCAGGCGCAGCATTTCGGCCAAGCCGCGGGTGATCAGGGCCGCACGGGCATTGAGCCCGGGGGCGTCAAGCAATTGGCCGCTCGCCTCGGCGCGCAAGCGCAGGCCGTCGGCCGCACCGACGGCAATCGCCATCACGTTCTTGACCGCGCCGCCGACCTCAACGCCGAACGGATCGGCCGAGGTGTAGACGCGCAGGCGCTCGCTGTGGAAAGCCGCGACAGCCGCCTGGGCCAGAGCCTCGTCCTCGCTGGCGGCCACCAAGGCAGTCGGCTGACCGGCCGCCACTTCCTGTGCAAAGCTGGGCCCGGACAGAATGCCGACGCGCAGGCGCGGCTGCACGGCGCGGGCAATCTCATGACCAAGCAGGCCAGTGCCGGCCTCAAACCCTTTGCACAGCCAGAGCACCTGAGCGCCGTCGGGCAGCGAAGCCAGCATGGCGCGCAGCCCGGCCATGGGCGTGGCGACCACGACCAGCCCCGGCACTTCGCCCTCGCAAGCGTGGGCCACGGCACGCGCCAGATCGGCCTCCAATTGCAAGGCGTCCGGCAGCCGGGTGTCGGGCAGATAGGCCCGGTTGCAGCGCTCGGCCTGCATAACGGCCACAGCCGCCGCATCGCGCGCCCACAACACCACCTCATGACGGGCAGCGGCCTGCACCGCCAAAGCCGTGCCCCAGGCTCCGGCACCAAGAATACTGATCTTCATGGCTGCAGCTTAATCCTCAAACATGCGCTCTAGGCCTTCTGGCCGATTCTGCTTGAACCATGCAAAACGCCCCGGCCGTCGACCAGCGGGGGCGTCGTGAATCCAAGGCGGTCGCCGCGAGCCGCGGGCCCTCTGGGCCAGCGACTCAACGCCGCCCAGACGCTCAGTTCAGCGTCGGTGCCACGGCGGCATCGCCACCGGCAGCAGCGTCGCGCGCGGCCTGCTGAGCTTCAAACATGGCCTGGAAGTTGACTTCGGTCAGCAGCACCGGCGGGAAGCCAGCACGGGTGCAGACGTCCGACACGACAGCGCGCAGATAGGGGTAAATCATCTGCGGGCAGACGATGCCCAGGATGCCTTCGGTCTGTTCCTGAGGCACATTGCGGATCTCGAAGATACCGGCTTGCTTGGCCTCGATCAGGAACAAGGTCTTGTCGCCGACCTTGGTCGTGACGGTGGCGGTGACCGACACCTCGAAGATGCCTTCGACCACAGGCTCGGCGGCCAGGGCCAGGTTGATGTCGACCTGGGGCTGGGTCTGCTCCAGCAGGATCTGCGGCGCATTGGGCTGTTCCAGCGACAGATCCTTCAGGTACATGCGCTGAATCTGGAAGACGGGGGTGTTGTTCTCTTCGGCCATGATAGGTTTCCCAAAAAAGTAAAGGCCCGCCAGCGTCGGTGCTGCGGGCAGCGGCGCCGATTATGGCGCAGCGAATATTTCAGTCTGTGGGGGTCTGCCCGCTCTTGAAAAGCAGCGGTCGAGCGCCAAGCCCATTCCCGCAAAGCGAGGCCCGCTCAGGCCGCTTGCAGCAAGGCCTGCAGACCGCCGCGTTGGTCGAGCGCGATCAGATCATCGCAACCACCAACATGGGTGCTGCCGATGAAGATCTGCGGCACGGTGCGGCGACCGGTCAGCGCCACCATGGCGTCGCGCTCGGCCGGGTTCTGGTCGATTCGAATTTCCTCGATCTGCTCAACACCGCGCTGCTTGAGCAAGGCCTTGGCCCGCACACAGTAGGGGCAGACCAGGGTGGTGTACATCTTGACGTGGCTCATGGCCCATTCCTCGAAAAACTAGGGAAGCTGACTCGACTCAGGTACCTTGACCCGACTGCCGCACGCCAAACTCAAGCGGCCTTCTCGACCGGCAGATTCGCCTCGCGCCAGGCGCTCAAACCGCCAGACAAAGGCTGGGCTTTTTCGTAGCCGAGCTTGCGCAGCTGTGCCGCGGCGCGGGCAGCGCGGGCACCACTCTGGCAGACCACGACCAGGGGCAGGGTCTTGTTGCTGGGCAGGCTCTTGTGACCCTCCAGCGCCGCCAGAGGAACGTTGCGAGCACCGGCGACATGGCCGGCGGCGAACTCGGCCGGTTCGCAGACGTCGATCACCACGGCCTTCTCGCGGTTCAGCAAACGCACCGCCTCCGCCGTGTTGACGGCCGCACCTTGCGCGCCCTGAGCCACCGTGGGCCAGAGCAAAAGGCCGCCAGACGTCAGCGCGGCCAAGACCAAAATCCAGTTGTCGAGCAAGAAGTTCAAAGGGCTGCGTCCGTGAGGCGTCCGTGAAAAGAAGACTCTGATTATAGAAAGCCCGCCGGTGCTCAGCAGCGGCGGGCCTGAAGACCCTCGTGGGCCCGGGTTGGCGGCGAGTGCGCCGCCGGGCTCGATCAGCGCAGTTTGAAGGTCGCGACTGCGGCCTGCAGTGCCTGGGCTTGTTGCTCCAGGCTGCTGGCCGCCGCTGCGGCTTCTTCCACCAGCGCCGCATTTTGCTGCGTCATCTGGTCGAGCTGCACCACCGACTGGTTGACCAAGCCGATGCCCTGGCTTTGCTCACCCGAGGCGGCCGTGACCTCACCGATGATGTCCGACACCCGCTGCACGCTGGCCACGATCTCGGTCATGGTGGCACCGGCATCGCGCACCAAGCGGCTGCCCGACTCAACCCGGTCGACACTGGCGCCGATCAAGGACTTGATCTCCTTGGCCGCTTCGGCCGAGCGCTGCGCCAGGGAGCGCACTTCGCTGGCCACCACGGCAAAGCCACGGCCCTGCTCGCCGGCACGCGCCGCTTCCACGGCAGCATTCAGCGCCAAGATATTGGTCTGGAAAGCGATGCCATCGATGACGCCGATGATGTCGTTGATCTTCTTGGAGCTGGTGTTGATCTCTTCCATGGTGGAGACCACTTGGCTGACCACCTCACCACCCTTGCGTGCCACCGTGGCAGCGGAACCCGCCAGCTGGTTGGCCTGGGCGGCCGCATCGGCGCTCTGCCGCACGGTATCGGTCAGGGTCTGCATATTGCCCGAGGTCTGTTCCAGCGACGTCGCCTGCTTCTCGGTGCGCACCGAGAGGTCATGGTTGCCGACTGCGATTTCACGCGAGGCCACCGACATCGAGTCCGTGCCCATGCGCACATCGCTGACGATAGCGGCCAAGCCTTGCGACATGGCGCGCACGGCGTCCAGCAAGCTGCCCTCGGACCCGGGCGCCACCAGGATGTCTTGAGACAGATCGCCATCGGCCATCTGACGCATCACATCGCGGGCGTACTCAGGCTCACCGCCCAGCTGACGCCAGACGCTGCCGATCACCAGGAACGAACCGACACCGAGCGACACCACCACAACCAGGCCGCTGACGAAGATTGCCAGCAAGCTGGCGGACACACCGCCCTCGGCCTTGTGCAGTCCGCTGTCGAAGCCCTCGCTGGCTTCCACGCGCGCCGCCTTGACCTCGGTTTCCAGCGCCTTCAATGCCGATTGCATCTTGGGAATCGCACCGGCTTGATCGCCTTGCTTGATCCCCAGGAACAGCTCCGCCGTATCAACCGAGGCAGCAAAGTAGGCGTCAAAACCCTTCTTCAGCTTGGCACCTGTTTCGGCTTTGCCTTCAATCTTGGCAATCGCCGCCAGCAACTTTTGGATGCTGGCAGCGCGTTCCTTGGCCTCGTCCAGACGCTTTTTCTCGCCTTCAGCCACCGCACTCTGGATGGTGGCGCCCAAGGCTTCCAGCTGGGCGGCCAGTTGCGTCGTCGCGTCAACATACGGGTAGTGCACGCTGCCGACGGCACTGATGGCTGACGAGGTCCGGGCCGAGAAGGCCCAGACCACGGCAATGCCGATGGCGAAGATCAGTGCAGCAAACACAGGCAAGAGCCAGATTCTGGTCTTTACATTCATTCGAACCTCCAGTGCATGTGCGCCCAGCCCATCGGCGCACCAGGGTTGAGCGTGAAATCAGTCTACGCTCAAGACCACCTTGACGCTGCCGTCAACGGCGGATTTCTCGATATAGCCGATGGCATCGGGATTGGCAGCCACGAACTTCTTCACTTCAGCGGCCGAAGCCAGTTCCTTGGGCGGCGTCGCCTTGCCCGAGAACACCAGGCGCGACCAGGCGGCCTTGACCTGCGGCGCCTGTTTGCCCGTGACCTTGCTGTAGAACTGATCGCGTGTCGCCGCACTTTCTGGCAGGTCCACGGCAGCCGCCGCGGCACCACTAGGCAAGGTGTTGGATTTACCCAGGAAGATGCTGGAGACTTGGTCGGCCGTCATGGTGGCGGCTGCGTTCTTCGGGTTGACGATCACGGCCACCTGGGCCTGAGCCAAGGGCAAAGCGCACAAAAGCACGAGCGCCGCGCCAGCCTGAATTTGCTTGAGTTGTTTCATGATCGGCCCCTTCAGAACACCGTGTCCACAGCGATGCTGTAGATGTTGGTTTTACCGACCATCGTGCCGTTGGTCGGCACCAGGAACAAGCCCTGAGTCTTGGGCGAAATGCGCTCGAACTGCGCCTTGACGGCGATGTTGCGATAGGCGTCCCAACGCAAGCCCAAGGCCCCGGTTTTCTGGCTGATGGCCTGACCGGCCAGCACCAGATTGACGCCCGCTTTCAGGCCGGCCAACTGCGGCGTTGGCGCAGGGATGTTGTTGACCGCGTTGGCATCAACCACTTTGAGCTCGGACATCGTCAGGTAGGGCGTGAACTTGCCGAAGCGATGGCCCACGGTCAAGTACCAGCCGTTGGTGTCTGACACATAGGAGTCGGTACGGCGCTGGGTGTACTCAAAATTGGCCAGCCAATTGCCTTGGTCGTAGCTGGCGCCGATACCGGTGAAGGTGGCCTTCTTGTCGGTGCCGTCCAGCTGATTGCCCAGGGCTGCAAAAGTCGGGCTCAGGCCAGCCAGCGCCGGGTTGCGCAGTGCGCCGACGATGCCCGCCAAGGTGCTGCTGTGAACTGTCAGCTTGCTGTCGACATGGCCGAAGCGCAAGGTCAGGCCACCGTCGAGTTCGACCGTGGCGTTGATGCCCATGACCTTGTCCAGTTCGACTTTGTTGCTGGTGACATAGTTCGAGGACTTGCCGCCGTACAACTGAGCAGTCACGGTGGCCGAGCCGAGGGTGGTCTGATAGCTCAGATCAGCACCATCAAAGTGGCTGACCGGCACTTGGCCATAGACATCCTGCGGGGGGCGCAGCCAGGTGTTGGCGAAGCCAACATCTCGGAAGTCCGACACAGCGAAGAAGGGGCCGCCCATGCGGCCGAGTCGCAGGGCCAGATTCGGCGAGACTTGTGCCTTGACAAAGGCCCACTCCAAGGCCGGTGTGAACTTGCCCTTGCCGTCCTGCTTGGTCAGCACCTGCACGGTGCCGGAGAACATGGCGTTGGCGCGAGCAGTGACCTGCAGGCCAAGTTTGCTGTCCACTTCGCCGGTGACCGACGTGTCGGCACCGCGCGGTTGGCCGTACAGAGCGTACTTGCCGGTGTCAGAGCTGGACTTGACCAAGCCCAGCGTGCCAAAACCCGAGAAGGAAAACGCAGAGTCACTGGCCGCCTGTGCTCGCGCAGCGCCGGTCAAAGTGAGTAGAGCCAGGGCCACTGGCGTCAGGAACACAGCAGTTCCAATTCTCATGAATGTCTCCTTAATGAACAGCTAAAAAAACTGACGGGGCCGCACAAATGTGCGCCCAACGCCCAAGTCTGTACAGACGTTGTCGGTTCCGGCGCCACAGACTTGAGTGCAAAACGCAAGCAAGCGTGAAACATGGCTTGCGACTTCAGGTCCAGAAAACTCCGGCAGCCCGAATCGGGCGGCCCTATCAAGCAAAGTCCATGGACAACCGCGTGCTCATTCGCCATGGAGAATCCACCTGAAACCTCGAAAACCGCTTCACCGGCTGGACCGATATTGACCTGACCCTCACCGGTGTTAAGCAGGCCAAACAGGCCGACCGACTGATCAAGGATGCAGGCCTGGTCTTTGGCGTGGCTTACACCTCGATGTTCAAGCGTGCGGTTTGGACGCTTTGGCATTGTTTGGATCAAATGAATCGCATTTGGTTGCCGGTTGTCCACAGCTGGCGCCTCAAGGAGCGCCATGAGGGCTCCTTGCTAGGCCTGAACAAGGCAGACATCGCAAAGCAGTACGGCGACGAGCAATTGCTGGTCTGGCGCCGCCGCTACGACACACCGCCGCCCGCATGCTGCCCTTCTGGTAAGGCAGCGCGGCCCCGGCGATCAAGCTAGGCGGCGACTTCGGCCAGCCAGGGCAAGGCCTGACCCCCGGGGGTTCCGCGCCCTCCTCTGATTCACCCCTACCCGGCCTGGCTCGCCTCAGTGCAGGGGGTTGAGTGCGTCCAGCCCGTGCAGACCGTAAAGGCCGTAGAGCCGTTCACTGGGCAAACGCGCCAGCAGGCTCTTGTCGGGCACCACGGCCGCCACCGCGTGCTCGGGCCGCGATGTATCGCGACACATAGGCTCGGAGCAGGCCTTGCCCTGGGCGTCGACCAAGGTCATGACCACCGGGCATTGCAGGCTGGCACCGCGCCGCACCACCACGGCCAGCTCACCGCTGGCCAGGCGCAGCAACTCCCCCGGCGGGTACATGCCGAACTCCTTGATCAGGGCCGCCACCATGGCATCCCCAGGCGCGCCCTCGTAGGTCTGGCGCGCAGCAAGCTTGATGTCCATGGCCGGGCGGTTGGTGCGAGCGCTGATCTTGGCCATGAAGACATCAACCAGACGCAGCAGGCGCGCCAGCTCCTCCACCTCGGTCAGACCGCGCGGGTAACCGCGCCCCCCGGGCTGCTCATGGTGCTGGGCCACGGCGATCAACCATTCCTCATCGGCCGTGCCCGCGGCACGCAGACGCTTGGTGGCATCCTCGGGATGGCGGCGGATCTGCTCACGCTGGCTCTCGGTCAGGCGCCCGCCGGCCATGGCATAGCGGCCCTGCAATTCGATGATGCTGGCGTTCATGGTCAGCGCCGCCTTGACGGCGCAGCGCTGCCGCTCCTCGGGCCAGCCCAGGCGTTGCGCCACCATCAGGCAAAGGGTGGCCACGTGCAGGGAATGCGTGAGGCCGTAGAGGCGAAGCTGCTGGTTTTCCTGGCGCACCGACTGGTAAAGCGCGACATCGCCGTCCTGCCTTGCCAGCGTGATCAGCTCGGTGGTCACCTCGTCGCAGCTGCTCAGAAAATGCTCGGCATCCGACAAGGTCTTGAGCATCACGTCGAGCGACCAGACCGCCTGCTGCCAACGCGAGGCCAGCGAGGGGGCTTCGGTCGGTATTTCCTGACCGGCCTGCAGGGCACGCAGCTCCTGCACATCGGCATACATGCCGCGCTCCAGCAAGGACAGCAGCTGGACCTGGCTGTGCAGCTTCTGGCCACAGGCCAGCAAGAGACCGCCCGAGGCGTCGCGCACATTGAAGGGCAAGGGCACGGCCACTTGGACCTGCTCAGCCACCAACTTCAGCAATTGCATCGCGCTCAGCCACTCCTCGTGAAGAAGAAAGACAGTCGGGCTCGATCCTGCGAGCCAGCAGGACTCAGCTTCAGCTCACAACCAGCGCCTCAACACACCGGCCAGCAAGGGCACGATGCTGACCGCGTTGCTGCCATGCGGCACGCTGTTGCTGCTCCAGACATGCCGCACGCCCGCAGCCTGCAGGGCCGGCAAGGCATCGCCGTTGAACAAGGCATGGGTCACGGCCACATCGACCGAGGCCGCGCCCCGGGCCAGCAGGCCTTGGGCCGCGCCGATCAAGGTACGGCCGGTCGAGGCCATATCGTCCAGCAACACAACGGCCCGGCCGCTCACCTCCAGCTGCGGCAAAGCCAGCTCGACCTGATGGTCGCCATGGCGCACCTTGCGGCCGATCGCATGGTCCAAGCCTCCAGCGGCGGCGGCCTCGCTGACCCATTGCGCCGACTCTTCATCGGGCCCGATCAGCAGCGCGCCCGGCACATGCGCGGCAATCCAGGCACCCAGCACCGGCGCCACCGAAAGCGCAAAGCCGGCACCGGCCGGCATCACCTCATCGAGGCTGGCAATGCGGTGCAGATGCGGGTCCAGGGTGATCACATGGTTGAACTGCTGGGCCAGCAATCGGGCGATGTGGCGTTGGCTGACCGCCTCGCCGGGCGTGAACTCCATGTCCTGGCGCATGTACGCCAGATAAGGCGCCACCAGCACCAGACGGTCGGCGCCCAGCTCGCGCGCGGTCGGCGCGGCGATCAAGAGCTCGACCAATTTTTCATTGGGCTGCTGCAGGCCGCGCAAGAGGAAGACCGTGGGCGGCAAGGGCTTGGGCAAGACCAGGCGCAGCTCACCGTCCGGGAAGCGGTGGCGGCTGATGAAGGCCAGCGGCAGGCCCAGGGCCTGGGCCAGCTCCTGCGCCAGCGGGCGCTCGTCTTCGAAAGCCAGCAGCAGAGCCCGGGAATGCAGAAGATCGCTCATGGATGGCGAAGCACTTTCAGATTGAAAACAAAGAGCCGCTGGCAAATTCATGCGGCAGCTGGTCGAGCCGGCCGATCTGACAGCCCGACCCTTTTTCGGCCAGCTCGCGGGCAAACTGCAGATCGGCTTCGAATTGGGCGTGAATGCGATAGAGCGGCTCGCCGGCTTTCACCGGCTCGCCCAGGCGTTTGAGCAGCAGCAGGCCGGCGCCCGCCACCTGCGGCGCACCGGCCAGGCGCGCGACCCGGGCAATGCGCAAATTGTCGATGGCGATGATGTGGCCCTCATGGGGCGCCAGCACCTCAAAGCTGAGCGCGCCAACCCCAGGAGCTGCCACGCGCCGACCTTGGGCATCGATGATGGCATTCATCTGCGCCAGGGCGCGGCCACTGTCCAGGATGTCGCGGGCGATCGCGTCGCCCTCACCGCCGCGCACATCGGGGTCGAACTCGATCATGCGCCCGGCCAGGCGCAAGGCCTTCTGCCGCAGGTCCTGCGGCGCGGCCGGGTCGCATTGCAGCACCTGCATCACATCCAGCGCCTCCAGCACCGGGCCGATGCCGCGGCCGATCGGCTGGCGGCCATCGCTGAGCACCACATCGATCTGCAGGCGCAGATGGCCGGCCACGTATTCGAACAACTTTTTGAGCCGCTGCGCCTCGACCATGGAGCGAACCTTGGCGCTCGGGCCCACCGGAATGTCCAGCACCAGATGGGTGGAGCCGGCTGCAATCTTCTTGGACAGGATGGAGGCCACCATCTGCCCCGGCGAGTCGATGGACAGCGGCCGCTCGACCGAAATCAGGATGTCATCGGCCGGCGAGAGATCGGCCGTGCCGCCCCAGGCCAGGCAAGCGCGGGTGGCGCGCACGATCTCGACCATGCGCTCGAAACCGAGCTCCACATTCGCCAACACCTCCATGGTGTCGGCCGTGCCTGAGGGCGAGGTGATGGCGCGCGAGCTGGTCTTGGGGCAGAGCATGCCGTGGGCGGCGACGATGGGCACGACCAACATGGAGGTGCGGTTGCCCGGGATGCCGCCGATGCAATGCTTGTCCACCACCGGGCCGGCGCCGACCTGGCCTTTCCAGTCCAGACGTCGGCCGACGGCGATCATGGCCTCGGTCAGGTGCAAGACCTCTTCGCGGTCCAGCTCGTACTGTTTGGTGGCCACGACAAAGGCAGCCAGCTCGATCTTGGAGTAACGCGCTTGTGCCACGTCACGGATGATGGCGGCCAGATCCTGGCGGCCCAAGCGTTCTCCATCGATCTTGCGGTGCAAGGCGGCGATGGAGCCGGGTGGCTCGGCATGGGCGATCGTCGCCGCATGGCCATCGACCACCCCCAGGCGGGCAAAGGCTTCTTCGCTCAAGCCCAGATCACAGGCGCTGACGATGCGCTCGTCGTCCACCACATTGAGCACGGCCAGGATGCTGCGCGGGCCCTGACCGTTGTTGGTGTGGATCTCGACCTTGGACAGGGCCTGAAAACCGGCGGCACGAACCACCGGACAGTCCCGGTGCAGATAAGCCACGTTCTCGCGCCAGGTGTCGATGCCGACACGGCGGATGGACAGCGAGCTCTTGGGCAGCGAGCTCTTGGGAACCGGGGTCGCGCTCATTCGGACACTGTAACGGACGAGACCGCCCTGCCCGTCGGGCACTTGTTTCAATTCGCAGCCAGGGCCTCGGCGATCTGCTCGCGCACATGCTCGGCCAGGGCGCGGCGGTCGGCGTGCGCACTCTCCAGCGCCGGCAGGATCTGGATCTCGATGCCCACGCCGCGTGCCTTGAGCACAGTCCAGAGGCTGGCGATCATGGTGGTGTCGCCGATGAATCGGGCCGAGCTGCTGAAGCGCTCGCCCGGCTCATACCAGCGCAGCGCCAAGGGCTGGATCACCGTCTCGGTGGCAATGGCAGCCTGCAAGAGGTTGCCGTGGAAAGGCAGCAGCTCTGGGCCGGCCCCAGTTGTGCCCTCGGGAAACACAGCCACGGTGTCGCCGGCCTTGAGCGCATCGGCCATCTGGTGCACCACACGCAGCGCGTCACGCTTGCTGGTGCGTTCGATGAACAAGGTGCCCACGCCCGCCGTCAGCGCGCCCACCACCGGCCAATGCTTGACATCGGCCTTGGAGACAAAGCGCGCCTCGGGCAGCACCGCATGTACCGCGGCGATGTCCAGCCAAGACACATGGTTGGCGACGATCAACTTGGCACCCGGCCGGGCCTGGCCCTTGAACTCCAGGCGCACGCCCATCAGCGCCAGCATCTTGCCGGACCACCAACGGATGCGGTGGTGGCGCTGCCCCAAGCTCAGGCTCGGGAACAGCAGCTTGATCATCAAAAGCCCGTGCAGCACATGCAGGACAAAGCGCAGCAAGCGCCAAGCAGCGAGCAGATTTCGCATCTCAGCGGGCAGCCTCAGCTTCGAAGGCCATATGGCCGGCCACCACCGTGTAGCGCACCTGAGCCGGCAGCTCGAAGCCGCTGATCTCGTAGGCAAACGGCGTGTGCTTGCCCTGGCTGCTCAGGCGCTCGGGCGTGACCGCCCAGCTGGCTGCCGGGTCGAAGACGCAGACATCGGCCACGCCGCCCTCGACCAGGCGGCCGGCGCTGGCGCCCAGTGAGCCCAGGGCGCTGCCCAGCACGCGCACCGGCGCGGCCGTGACCACGCCCAGGCTTTGCGCCATCGACAGGCCACTGTCCTGACCCCAGCGCAGGGCCAGGCTCAAGAGCAGCTCCAGGCCGGTGGCGCCGGGCGTGGCTTCGGCAAAGGGCACGTTCTTCTCGTCAGGGGCGACGGGCATGTGGTCGGACACCAGCGCGTCCAGTGTGCCGTCGGCCAGACCGGCGCGCAGGGCGTCGCGGTCGCGGCCCTGGCGCAGCGGCGGGTTCAGGCGCATGGCCGGGTTGAAGTAGCCGATGTCCACATCACTGAGGTGCAGGGAGTTGATGGACACATCGGCCGTGAGCTTGAGGCCTTCCTGCTTGGCCGCACGCACCAGGGCCACGCCGGCAGCGCTGGAGATGCGGCACAGGTGGACGCGGGCGCCGGTCGAGCGCATCAGCTCGAAGATGGTATGCAAGGCCACGGTCTCGGCCGTCACCGGCTCGCCGGACAGGCCCAGGCGGGTCGCCACCGCGCCGCTGGCGGCCACGCCACCGGACAGGTAGGCATCGAGCGGACGCAGCCAGACGGTGTAGTCATAGGTGGCCGCATACAGCAGGGCGCGGGCCAGCACCAGGGTGTCGCGAACGGGCCTGTCGGCCTGCGAGAAGCCGATGCAGCCGGCCTCGGTCAGCTCGGCCATTTCGGTCAGCGACTCACCGCTCAAATGGGTCGTCAGTGCGCCCAGCGGGAACAAACGGCAGCGGCTGAGCTTGCGGGCGCGGAACTTGAGCATCTCGACCAGGCCGGGCTCATCCAGCACCGGGTCGGTGTCGGGCGGGCAGACCAGGCTGGTCACGCCACCGGCCGCTGCCGCGGCCAGCTCGCTCTCGAGCATGCCTTCGTGTTCATGGCCGGGCTCGCGCAGGCGCGCCGCCAGGTCCACCAGGCCCGGCGCCACCACCAGGCCGCCGGCCTCGATGACGCGCTCGGCCGAAAACTCACCGACATCGCCGAGGCCGACGATGCGGCCGTTGGCGATGGCCAGGTCGCCGATGCGGTCCAGGCCGCTGGTCGGGTCGATCAGTCGACCGCCTTTGATCAAGATCTTCATGCTTCGTTTCCTGCCAAGATGGACATCACGGCCATGCGCACGGCGATGCCGAAGGTCACCTGCGGCAGGATTACGCTTTGCGCGCCATCGGCCACGGTGGAGGCGATTTCAACGCCCCGGTTGATCGGGCCCGGGTGCATGACGATGGCGTCGGGCTTGGCCAGCGCCAGCTTCTCGGGCGTCAGGCCGAAGTTCTTGAAGAACTCGCCAGCGCTGGGCAGCATGGCGCCGCTCATGCGCTCGTTCTGCAGGCGCAGCATGATGATGACGTCGGCACCCTGCACACCCTCGGCCATGTCGTGGCAGACACGCACGCCCATGTCTTTGAGGTCGCCCGGCACCAGGGTCTTGGGGCCGACGGCGCGGATCTCGGGCACGCCCAGGATGTTCAGCGCGTGGATGTCCGAGCGGGCCACGCGCGAGTGCACGATGTCGCCGACGATGGCCACGGTCAGATTGCGGAAGTCCTTCTTGTAGTGCCTGATCGTGTACATATCGAGCAAGCCTTGCGTCGGATGCGCGTGGCGCCCGTCACCGGCGTTGACCACATGCACATGGGGCGCGCAATGCTGGGCGATCAGGTAGGGCGCGCCCGATTCGCTGTGGCGCACCACGAACATATCGGCATGCATGGCCGAGAGATTGGCCACCGTGTCCAGCAGGGTCTCGCCCTTGGCGGTGCTGGAGCGGGCGATGTCGAGGTTCAGCACATCGGCCGACAGGCGCTTGGCCGCGATCTCGAAGGTGGTGCGGGTGCGGGTGCTGTTCTCGAAGAACAGATTGAACACCGACTTGCCGCGCAGCAGCGGCACCTTCTTAACCTCGCGGTCGTTGACCGAGAGGAAAGTGCCGGCCGTATCCAGGATCTGGTGAATGATGGCCTGGGGCAGGCCTTCGATGGACAAGAGGTGAACCAGCTCACCGTGCTTGTTCAGCTGGGGGTTGCGTTTGGAGAGCATGGCGTTCAGCCTTCCTTGACATCAAAACTGAAACGACCACCGTCCTCGCTCTTGGCCAGGCGCAGGCGCTGTTCGGCCGGCAGGTGCACGCGCGCGGCCGAGAAGGCCGGCTCGATCGGCAGCTGACGCCCGCCACGGTCCACCAGCACCGCCAGCGTGACGCTGGCCGGGCGGCCGAAATCGAAGAGCTCGTTGATCACGGCACGCGTGGTGCGGCCGGTGTAGAGCACATCGTCGATCAAGACGATGTGGCGGCCTTCCACCTCGAAGGGCAGCTTGGTGTGGTCGGCCTTGGCTGACATGCCTTTGGAGCCGAAGTCATCCCGGTGCAGGGAGCTGGAGATCACGCCGGCCTGACCGGCCAGGCCCAGATCGCGCTGCAGCCGCTCGGCCAGCCAGGCGCCGCCCGACCAGATGCCCACCAGCGCCGCCTCGGGCTGCCAGAGTTTTTGCACGCCGCGCAGCAGATCGGCATAGATCGCCTCGGCATCCAGTAGCAAAGTGCTCATGTGTTCTCTCTGAAAAACTGTTCAAGAATCAGGGCGGCCGCGGCCGAATCGACATCGCGCGCGCCCCGGCTCTCGGCCTCGACGCTGGTGTAGCGCTCGTCCACCTCGAAGACGGGCAGGCGCAGGCGGCTCTTGAGTTGGCGACCAAATTTGCGCGCGCGGGCGGTGATCTCGTGTTCTGCACCGTCGGGGTGGAAGGGCACGCCGATGACCAGGGCCTGGGGCTGCCATTCACGCACCAGCTTCTCGATCGCCTGCATGCGCGCCTCGCCTTCGACGGCGATGTGGCGCAGCGGCTCGGCCTGGCCGGTGAAGCGGCTGCCATAGGCCACACCGACGCGGCGACTGCCGTAGTCAAAGGCCAGGGCCGTCTGCACGGCGGCGGCGGCCGGTGCGGGAATGGGGGTCGCTGGGGCCGGCGCGGTCATGCGTGGCCGGCCTCTTGGCTCAGCATGCGCGGGTCCACGCCCAGCAGGCCGAGCGCACGCTCGTAGCGCTGCTCCACCGGGGTATCAAAGATGATGTTGGGTTCGGCGTCCACCGTCAGCCAGCCGTTGCGGCCGATTTCTTCTTCCAGCTGGCCGGCGGCCCAGCCGCTGTAGCCCAGGGTGACCAGCACGCGGCGCGGGCCGGCGCCGTTGGACAAGGCCTCCAGCACATCTCGGCTGGTGGTCATTTCCAGGCCGCCGGGAACGGCCAGGGTGGCGTTGTAGTGCTTGCCCTCAGCGTCCAAGGGCTCGTGCAGCACGAAACCGCGCTCGGTCTGCACCGGGCCACCGTAGTAAACGGTGGAGGCGGCCAGCTCATCGCTGGGTGGGCTCAGCTCGACTTTCTCGAACAGATGACCGAGGGTCAGGGAGATGGGCTTGTTGATGACCAGGCCCAGCGCCCCTTTTTCATTGTGTTCGCAGAGGTAGATGACGCTGCCCGCGAAGGCCTCGTCGGCCATGCCCGGCATGGCGATCAGGAACTGGTTGGCGAGGACGATCCGATCTTGAGGCATGCAAGCATTTTATTCGCGGGCGACACTATCGGGATGACGCGCTCAATAAATGCCTCTGATCAAAGCCCCGCCCCGTCCCGCCGCGTGCCACGCGCCCTGGTCTGGTTCCGCCGCGACCTGCGTGTGGACGACCAGGCCGCCCTGTACCGGGCCTTGCGGACCGCGGACCAGGTTTTCTGCGTGTTCGTGCTGGACCGCGACATCCTTGACGCCCTGCCCCGCAGCGACCGCCGGGTTGATTTCATCCTGCGCAGCCTGGTCGAGCTGGACGCCGGCCTGCGCGCGCTCTGCCCCGGCGGCGGCCTGATCGTGCGCCATGGCTGGGCAGGCGAGGAGATCCCGCGCCTGGCGGCCGAGCTGGAAGTGCAGGCCGTGTTCTGCAACCACGACGACGAGCCCGCCGCCCTGGCCCGCGACGCCCAGGTGGCCGAAGCCCTGGCCAGCTTCAGCTGCCAGCTGCGCAGCTTCAAGGACCATGTGGTGTTCGAGCGCAGCGAGGTGCTGACCGGCACCGGCAAGCCCTACGGTGTGTTCACGCCTTACAAGAACGCCTGGCTGCGCCAGATCAATGACTTCTATCTGAGCAGCTACCCGGTGGCCCGCCACGCGGCGGCCCTGGCCCCCACGGCCCTGGCCCGCGGTGTGCCCAGCCTAGCCGAGATCGGTTTTGAGCCCACGGACCTGAGCGCGCATTTGGGCGCTGGCGCTTCGGGCGCCGAGGCCTTGTTCGAGGAGTTTCTGGACCGCATGGACCAGTACGAGGCCTCGCGCAACTTCCCCGCCGTCAAGGGCCCCAGCTACCTGAGTCTGCACCTGCGCTTCGGCACCATCTCCATCCGGCGCCTGGCGCGCGAGGCCTGGCAGCGTGCCCAGGGCGGCGACCGCGGCGCCGAGGTCTGGCTCTCCGAGCTGATCTGGCGCGATTTCTACCACCAGGTCATGCACCACCACCCACATGCCATGGTGCGGGCCTTCCGGCCCGAGTACGACGCGATCACCTGGGACAGCGGCCCGGCGGCCGATCACCTGTTCAAGGCCTGGTGCGAAGGCCGAACCGGCTACCCCCTGGTCGACGCCGCCATGCTGCAGCTGAACCAGAGCGGCTATATGCACAACCGCCTGCGCATGGTGACGGCCTGCTTCCTGATCAAGGATTTAGGCATCGCCTGGCAGCGCGGCGAGGCCTACTTCGCCGAAAAGCTGCTGGACTTCGACCTCGCCGCCAACAACGGCGGCTGGCAATGGGCCTCGTCCAGCGGCTGCGACGCTCAGCCCTACTTCCGCATCTTCAATCCGGTCACGCAGAGCGAAAAGTTCGACCCCGAGGGCAAGTTCATCAAGCGCTACCTGCCGCAGCTGGCCAAGCTGCCCCCGAAGCTGATCCACGCACCCTGGCAGGCCAAGCCGCTGGAGCTGGAGGCCTGCCGCGTGGTGCTGGGCCGCGACTACCCGACGCCCATCGTGCGCCACGACGAGGCGCGCGCCGCCACGCTGGCGCGCTACGCGGTGGTCAAATCGCGGGCCATTGAGTAAAAAAGAAAACGAACCGCGATGAGCATCGAGATCCCCAAAGCCGCCCGCGAACAAGCGATTCACTCGATCGAGCGTTACTTCGAGCACCACATGGACGAGCCCATCGGCAATATCGCCGCCGGCGGCCTACTCGGCTTTTTCCTGGAGGAGATCGGCCCGCTGATCTACAACCAGGCGGTGGCCGATGTGCAAGAGCGCATGCAGCAACGCGTGGCCGAGCTGGACATCGAAGTCCATGAGGACGAGTTCCAGTACTGGCGCAAGTACGAGAGCAAAGCCGGCGCGCGGAGCAAGAAGCCATGAACGGCCCGAGCGCACCGGCTGACGAAGGCGAAGACTTCAGCCCTGCCCCGACCCGCCCATTCGATCTGGGTTTCAGCCACCGTGAACGCAAGGACGGCAGCCTGGAAGTGCTGCACGGCGGCCGCCAGGCGGCCCTGCTGCGCGGCAACCGAGCCCTCGGCCTGCTGCACATCCTGAACACCGGCAGCTTCGAGCAAGGCCAGCAGGCCATGGCCAAGATCACCGGCAACTACAAGCGCGGCAATGAGGACCAGGCCGCTCGCCACCCTCGGCGCACCGGCTGAGGGCAGACAGCAAGGCCGAGCCTCGATCAAGGACGCGTGATCAGGGCAAAACGCCCCTCGCGCGGGCTACGCAGCCAGAAGGCCTTCTTCGCCGTGTCATAGCCGGCCACACCCTCGACCAGCGAGCAGCTGGCCGCCACATCGGGCGGCGTGCCGAGTAGATAAGCCGGCACATAAGCGCGCTGGCTCAGGCAGGCGGTCGTGGCGACCGGCCGCCAGGCACCGCTGACCGGGTCCTGGCGGGCCAGCATCAGCTGCTCCGCCTTGCCATCCTTGGGCAGGCCGAATTCCAGCACAAAGGGATCGCCCTGGCCGTCTGCCGCCAGGGTCCAGCTGCCGCTGGCCCAGGCCGGCAGCTGCACCGGGCGCTTGCCTTGCTCGCTGCCGTCACCGAGCGAACCGGGCAGGCCGGTGCTGGTACGGATGTCCTTGAGCCGGCCATAAGGGTCGATGTAAGTGCCGCCCTGACCGGCCGTGCCGCTGACATTCAGGACCTCGGACACGGTGCCTTCGAGCTTGGCCTCCCAGGACAGGATCAGCTGCTTCTTCAGGTCGATGGTGGTGGCGCGCACCTCGACCGCCTCGTCCGGCGTGCCGACCTTGATCAGGCGGGCGCGCTGGCTGTTATTCAGATTCGGGCGCCAGCTCTCATGGGCCACGAACATGAAGCGCTGCATCAGCGACAGCATCTCGCGGCTGTTCGCGGCCTCGGTCTTGCCCGGCTCGGCGCTCATGGTGCGGCTGCGCGTGTCGTGGCGATTGAAGCTGAGGTTCTCGCCGTCCAGCACGCGTGCTGACACGCCCTGCGGCGACGGGCATGGGCTGCTGCGGTAGTTGGTGTCGTAGACGTTGTTGCGCTGGATTTCGCTGGGGAAGCTGGCCGGGTAGACCACTTTCTCGCAGCGCGCCGCACTGCGGCGGAAGCGGTCGAAGAGCTGCCACTTCGGCTGAGCCAGCTCCTTGGGGCCGTCCTCGTTCTTCATCACGCTGTGCTCGGCATACCAGGCCTTGAAGTCCAGCACATCGTCCTTGAAGTCGAGGATGGAGGCGTTGACATCCAGCGTGCCGGTGGCCTCGGTGCGGGCCTTCAGCATCAGCGTGTTCTGCACCAGCTCATGCTCGCCGAAGCGATTCTCATAGCCCTTGTAGGAGGCGCTGCCGGAGACGATCTGCATGAAGTTGCGCTGCGCCGGGTCGCGGATCAGGCTGCGCGCATACAGATGCTCATGGCCGGACACATAGACCACGTCGTGGTCAGCGAGCAGCTTGCGGTACTTCTCGTACACGCCCTTGAAGGCGACATCGCCCTCCTCCGACTTGTAGCCCTCGACGATGCGCTCGCGCAGCAGGCCGTACTTGTTGCCGACAAAGGAGTTGTGAGTCTGCAGCACGATGTGGCGGGCCTGCGCCTTGTGCTTCAGGATGGTCTGCTCGATGAAGTCGTAGGCAAAAGGCATCCAGCCATAGGACACATTGATCAGCAGCACACCCTTGCGCAGCACGGCGTAGTTCTTGTTGCGCGCGCCGGCCATATGCTCGGCATCGGCCGGGATGAAATCGCCGGCCAGGTCGTGCCAGTCCTGGTCCATGCCCTTGTTGTCATGATTGCCCATGATGGGCAGGAAGGTCATGAAGGGCTTGTAGGCTTCGGCCACCTCGCGCCACTGGCGGTACTCGGCCGCCGTGCCGTTCTCGGCCAGATCGCCGACCACCAGCACCACATCGACCTTCTGCTCCTTGTACAGCTCCAGCAGCGCCCGCATCGGATGAACCGAGGTATTAGAGCCACCGCCCTGGGTGTCGGGCAGCACCGCGACTTTCAGCGCCTTCATTTCCACCGGGGCCGGTGCTGGGGCGGGCGCAGGTGCGGGGGCTGGCGCTGGTGCCGGGGCGCTGGTGTCGTCGGAACCGCCGCAGGCCGTCAGCAAAGGCAGCAAGGGCAGGCAGGCCAGCAAGGCCCGGCTCAACAAGCGGGGCGTGGGGGATGTCTTCATGGTCAAGGCGCTCTCTGGCAGAAAGAAAAGCGCGATGGTGCTCAGCCGCGGTGACACATCCATGAAGACTGTGTAAACGCCACAAGACGGCAGGAGAAGCATGCCGTCCAACGCACGGCGGTGCGTGCTGCGCCCCTCAGCTGCCCTGCTCTGATCCTTTCAGCAGGGTCTCAGCCGCAAAAGGCACCGGCTGCCAGCGCTTCAGCAGGCCGCCGTAGCGCTCGCCCCAGCGCCGCATGCCTTCGCTGCGGCCGGCGAAGACATGGTCGAGAAAAGCCAGGGACAGCTCCCGCGTCGCAACCTTGACCTTGGGGTTGAGGTTGACGCCGCCGGTGCCGGCGCGGTCGGTGAAGATGCTGTGCGAGCCACCTTCGAACACGGCCAGGGCCTTGCTCGGGCCACCCATCGCCTCGAAGACCTTGATGCGGTCTTCGGCGGCCGAGTAGTAACCGGGTACCTGAATCACATCCTGGGTGGCCGTGATGTGCAGGGTCGGAATGCGGATGTCCTGCAGGATGGGGGCCAGGTCGTTCTCGCCATAGAAAGGCGGGGCCGAAATGAGAATGGCCGCCTTGATGCGCGGCTCCAGCAATGGCAAGACCTGACCCTGGCGCTGCACCCGGGCTCCGGACAGCAGCATGGTGGTGTTGGCGCCGTAGGAATGCCCGGCTGCGGCGATGCGCTGCAGGTCGATGGATGCGCCCTGCTCACTGGCCAGCAACTGGTCCAGAGCAAAGCGGACATCGGCGACGCGGTTCAAGGCCTCGCTTTCCTTGGCGGCATCTTGCAAGCGACCGACCAGGCTGAAGATATTGCCGGTCCACAGGCCGCGATCGCTGCCCACATGCTGGACATGCAGGCTGGCCAGACCTTTAGAGGCCAGATAGGCACCGAGATAGCTGTAGCCGCGCCGCGAGCCACCCAGACCGTGCGAGAACAGCAGCAAGGGCAGGCCGCCCGTCGCCGCGGGTTCAGCCGGCACATACAGGCGCGCCGGCACCGCGCGCTGGCGGCTCGCGTCCTGCCAATCGAAATCCAGCGATCGGTAGCGGCTGGCGGGGACGGTGAGTTCGGCAAAGTCGGGCGCCGAGGCAGCCTGAGGGCCGCTCGGCGAACCCGTCTCAGTGGCGATCTCTCCAACGCCAAAGACCTCGGGCTTGCAGCCCGCCAGGGCCGAGAGCGCCAGGGCCGCACCCAGCCCCAGGGTCAGCCGACGGCGCTGTTCACCGGCGGAGTTCGGAGAGGAAGGCTGGGGGTCTGGCATGGTCGGCATGCTCCTGCAGTTGGCGTTCAATCGCGCAATTTCAAGCCGGATCGACCGGCACCGGTGCTGCTGCAGTTGTTGCAGCGCTGGCTGAAGGCTTGCGCCGCATCAGGCGCGCGAACAGCTGGATCAGGTCATCCACATAGCTGAACACCACCGGGATCACCAGCAAGCTCAGGAAGGTGGAAGTGATCAGGCCGCCGATCACGACGATGGCCATGGGCGCGCGGAAGCTCGGGTCCACGCCCATGCCGATGGCGATGGGCAACATGCCCGCGCCCATGGCGATGGTGGTCATGACGATGGGGCGGGCGCGCTTGTGGCAAGCGTCGAGGATGGCCTCGAAGCGCGGCAGGCCATGGTCACGCCGGGCGATCACCACATAGTCCACCAGCAGGATGGAGTTCTTGGTGGCAATGCCCATCAGCATGATCAGGCCGATCATGGACGGCATGGACAGCGCCGTGTGCGTCACATAGAGCGCCAGGAAAGCGCCCGGGATCGACAGCACCAGGGCGGCCAGAATCGTCACCGGCTGGACGAAGTCTTTGAACAGCAGCACCAGCACCACATAGATACAGAGCACGCCGGTCAGCATGGCCAGGCCGAAGCTGGCGAACAGCTCACCCATGGCTTCGGCGTCGCCGACCGAGGTTTGCAGCACGCCTGGCGGCAGGTTTTTCAGGCTGGGCAGGGCCAGGGCCTTCTGTTCGGCCTCGCCCAGGGGCACGCCGTTCAACTCGATCTCGAAGTTGATATTGCGCATGCGGTCGTAACGGTCGATCTGGGCGGGTCCGCTGGCAATCTCCAGCGTGGCCACATTGCCCAGGGGCACCGGCCCATGCTTGCCTGGCACCGGCAGGCGCGAGAGCAAGGCCAGGTCGCTGCGCGCCTCGGCCGGCAGCTTGACGACGATGGGCACCTGGCGCTGGGCCAGATTGAGCTTGGCCAGGGCCTGGTCGTAGTCACCGGCGGTGGCGACCCGCAAGGTGTCGGCAATCGCCTCGGCGCTCACGCCCTGGTCGGCCGCGCGGGCGAAGTCGGGCCGCACGATCAGCTCGGGCCGCACCAGGCTGGACGTCGAATTGACGGCGCCGATGCCCGGGATGCTGCGCAGCTCGCGCTCGACCAGCTGGGCATGCTCGCCCAAGACCCGGCCGTCTTCGCCGGCCAGCACCAGCACATACTTCTCGGACGAGCCGCCAAAGCCGACCTTGACGCGTGCACCGGGCAGCACCTCCAAGGCCTCGCGCAGCTGGGCCTCGATGGCCTGCTTGCTGACGCCGGGGCGATCCTTGCGCGGCGTCATATTGAGGGTCAGGGTGGCCTTGCGCACCTCGGCCACGCCGCCGCCGGCGAAGGGGTCGCTGCCTGCATTGCCACCGCCGATGGCGGTGTAGATCAGCTTGACCTGCTTGTTGGCTGCGACGATCTGGCGCGCCTGCTCGGCCATGCGCGTGGTCTGGGCCAGAGTGCTGCCGGGCGGCAGGGTTACGGTGACCTGGGTCTGGCTCAAGTCATCGGGCGGCAGGAAGCCAGTGGGCAGCAGGGTCACCAGGAAGAGCGAGGCACCGGTGAACACGGCCGTGGCGACCAAGGTGAGCAGACGATGGCGCAAGCACCAGGCGGCCCAGCCGGTGTAGACGGCCAGCCAGCGCGGCTCGGCATGGAGCTTGGTGCTGGGCTTGAGGATGTAGGCCGCCATCATGGGCGTCAGCATGCGCGCCACGACCAGGGAGGCGAAGACAGCAATCGCCGCCGTCCAGCCGAACTGCACAAAGAACTTGCCGGCAATGCCGCTCATGAAGGCGGTGGGCAGGAAAACGGCGATCAGGGTGAAGGTGGTGGCGATCACGGCCAGGCCGATCTCATCGGCCGCTTCCATGGCTGCCTGGTAAGGCGTCTTGCCCATGGCCAGGTGGCGCATGATGTTCTCGATCTCGACGATGGCATCGTCCACCAAGATCCCCACAACCAGGGACAAGGACAGAAGCGTCACCGTGTTGACCGTGAAGCCCAGCCAGTACATCACGGCAAAGGCCGGAATCACCGACAAGGGCAAGGCCGTGGCCGCCACCAGGGTGGCACGCCAGTCGCGCAAGAAGAACCAGACCACGACGATGGCCAGCAGCGCGCCCTCGTAGAGCAGCACCATGGAGCCGTCGTAGTTCTCCTGCACCGGCTCCACGAAGTTGAAGGCTTCGGCGAACTGAATTTCGGGGTGGGCCGCACGCAGCTCCTCCACCGCCTTGACCACGCCGGCCGCCACTTCGACCTCACCAGCACCGCGGGTGCGCGTGATCTCGAACCCAACCACCGGCCGGCCATCGAGCTGGGCCGCCGAGCGGCGCTCGGCCACCGTGTCCTGCACCGTGGCCACTTGGTCCAGACGCACGCGCCGGCCGTCGCCCAGCGTGATGTCCATGGCCGCCAGCTCCTGGGCCGTCTGCACGGTCGCCAAGGTGCGCACCGACTGCTCGACACCGCCGATATCGCTGCGGCCGCCCGAAGCCTCTTGCTGCACTTGACGGAGTTGCCGCGAAACCTCGCTGGCTGTGGCGTTCAGGGCCAGCAGGCGGGCTGGGTCCAGCTCGACACGCACCTCGCGGCTGACGCCGCCGACGCGCGAGACCGCGCCGACGCCGCGCACCGCCAGCATGCGCTTGGCCACTTGGTTGTCGACGAACCAGGACAGGGCCTCGTCGTCCATGCGCTCGGCCGCCACGGTGTAGACCAGGATGGGCGAGCCAGTCAGCTCCATCTTGGAGATCACCGGGTCGCGCAGATCGGCCGGCAAATCCGAGCGCACGCGCGAGACCGCATCGCGCACATCGTCCACCGCCTGCTGGGTCTGTTTCTCAAGCCGGAACTCGGTGCTGACCATGACCACGCCGTCCTGGATCGTGGTGTAGATGTGCTTGACGTCTTGCAGCGTGGCCAGCTGGTTCTCCAGCTTGCGCGCCACCTGCGATTCCAGCTGCGCCGGTGAGGCACCGGGCAGGCTGGCCGTCACGGTGACAGTAGGCAGGTCGATGTCCGGGAAGTTCTGGATCTTCATCCAGCGGAAGCCCAGCAGACCGGCCAAGGTCAGCATGATGAAGAGCAGGATGGCCGGAATCGGGTTGCGTATGGACGCGGAAGAAACGTTCAACATGGTGCTTAGGGTCCTGATCCTGTTGATGCCGGCTTAAGGCTTGGCGGCCGGGGCCGACGCAGCCACCACGCGCACGCTGTCGCCATCGCTGAGGAAGCTGACCCCGCTCTGCACCACGGCCGCGCCGGGCTCCAAGCCGCCGAGCAGCTCAAGCCGATCGCCGACGCGGCGGCCGGTGCTGACCTTGACCTGCTGCACCTTCTGGTCCTTGCCCACTCGGAAAACATAGCTGTTGCCATCGCGCAGCTGCACGGCGGACTGCGGCAGGCTCAGCGCCTGACCGCGGCCCAGCTGGATCTCGCCGCGCGCAAAACTGCCGGCGCGCAGCAGGGCAGCACCGGGGCCGCTCAGATCCACATAGACCAGGCCCATGCGAGTTTGCGCATCGACCGTGGGCGCCACCACGCGCACCTTGCCCGGCACCTTGCTGCCGTCGCCGGCGGCCAGCTGCACGGCTTGACCGGCGCGCACGCGCGCCAGATCGGCCGCGGGCAGCTCGGCCCGCCATTCCAGGCGACCCTGGCGGATCAGATGAAACAGCTCCTGGCCCGGCTGCGCTACGCCGCCCATCGTGGCCAGGCGGGCGGAGATGATGCCCTCGTCGGGCGCGGTGATGCGGGTCTGCGCCAGGCGCAGCTCGTCGCTGGCCACCCGGGCCTGGGCGGAATCGAGCCGGGCCTTGGCCGTTTGTTCGGCGGTCAGGTACTGGGCCAGTTGCTGGGCGCTCAAGGCACCGCTGCCACCGGCCTGCAAGGCACGAGCGCGCTCGGCATCGCCCTGGGCGCTGTGCAGCAAGGCCTGGGCTTCGGCCGCAGCGGCGCGGCTCTGGGCCAGCTCGGCGCGCACGGTGGCATCCGAGAGCTGGGCCAGCAGCTGGCCGCGCTTGACCCGATCACCGACCTGCACCCTCACATCGGCAAGGCGCAGGCCGGCGATCTCGGCACCGATGATGGCCTCTTGCCAGGCGGTGACGCTGCCGTGGGCGCTCAGCGTTTGCTCCCATTCGGCGCTGCTGGCTTGGGTCAGCTGCACGGTCAGGGCCGGGCGGGCTTTGGCCGGCGCGCTGGCCGCGGCATCGGCCGCCGAGGCCGGCTGGGCTTGCATCAAGCCCAGGCTCAGGATCAGGGCCAGCAAGGGGGCGAGGGAATGGGTAGAAGTGCTGCGGTTCATGGACAGTGGACTCGCGGACAAATAGGGGGTGTTGGTGTTCTTGGACTTCAGGCGCGTGGGCTTCATGCTGCGCGCCCTTCTTCTTTCGTCTTCAGGCCGAGCGGCGCGGCCTGGCCGTCCCAGCCGGCGCCGGTGGCGCGGCACAGGGCCACCCAGGCGCTCAGCCCCTCGCGCTGCAGCTGCACCAGTGCCGAATCGGCACCCAAGCTCAGGCGGCGGGCATCCTCCAACTCGGCCGCGCTGGCCAGGCCGGCGCGCCAGCGCCGTTCGGTCGCCTGCAGGCTCTGCCGGTAGCCGGCCGCAGCCCGCTCGGCCAGGGCTTCGCGGGCCCGTGCAGCGTCAAGGCGCACCAGGCCCTCTTCCACCTCGCGCACCGCTTGCAACACGCTCTGGCGATGGCCGGCCAAGGCCTCCTCATAGCGGGCCAGAGCGCCTTGCGCCTGTGCCCGGCGTGCGCCGCCATCGAACAAAGGCACATTCAAGCTGGGCCCGAAGGACCAGCCGCGGCCTTCATCGCTGCTGCCGCCAATGCGCAAATTCGCCAGCGAGATGCTGCCGCTGAGCTGCAGCTGAGGGTAACGCGCCGCTTCAGCGGCACCACGCTCGGCCCATGCAGCCATGACCTGCTGCTGACTGGCTGCCAGATCAGGGCGGCGGGCCAGGGCCTCGGCCGGCACCGAAGCCACGGCCAGGCCCAAGCTGGCGATGGCTGGCAACTGCGCAGCGCCGGGCTGGAGGGACTGGCGTAAAGCGCCCTCCTCCATGGCCGTCAGTGCCACCAAGCCCTTGATCGCCAGATCGCATTCAGCCCGCTGGGCCAGGGCCAGATTGGCGGCATTGGCCGCTGCGGCCTGCAAGAGTGCCTCGTTAGCCGCCGACTCAAAGCCGACGCGCAAGCGCTCGGCTGCGAAGCGCGCCAGCTGCTCGGTCGCCGCAGCATCGGCCTGAGCGATCTGCGCCAAACGTTCGCAGCTGCGCAGGTTCAGATAGGCCTGGGCCACCTCGGCGGCCAAACTCAGGCGTGCGGCCTGCGCATCGAGCTCGCTGGCCTTCAAGCGCGCCTGGGCGGCCGAGGCTTGCTGGCGCACGCGAGCAAACAGATCGATCTCCCAACTGCTGTCCAGGCTCAGCGAGGACAAAGTCTGGGCCGGGCTGCCGCCGGGTTGGGCGGGCCGGCTGCGTTGCACCATGCCGTTGGCATTGAGTTGCGGCAGCTGCGCACTGCCGGCTTGCTGAGACAAGGCCCGAGCCTGCTGCACGCGGGCCAGCACCTGCTGCAAGCTGGGGTTGGCGCTTTCCGCCTGGGCTTGCAATTGCAGCAGCAGCGGGTCGTTCAGGCGCTGCCAGACTGGCTGGCCAGCATCGGCCTCGCGGACATCCGTTTGCGGCGCATGCCAGCGCGTGGCCGCCGGCGCCAGTTGCTGCTCCAGTTCGGCCGGGGGCGCCAAGCTGCTGCAGGCGCTCAAGACGGCCACGGCGGTCGTCGAGAGTGCCAGGCGCAGCGCTGGCATGACAGGGCGCTTGTTTGTTCTCATCCTCACCTTCACGTTCTTCATGTCTTGCGGGCTTTCTGCGATGTCTTGGGCTTCACTGCGGCAGCGTTGGTCTTGGACGCTTGACGCAGCGCCCGCTCGTGTTCGATCAAAGCCTCGCCGTAGCCGACCAGGCGACCCAGCACCCGCTCGTACGCGCCGGGCCCGCGCACCATGCCGGGCACCAAGGCTTCCATATGATCGGCCGACATCCAGTAGTCATGGGCCAGAGCGACCAGGCCAAAGGCCAGCTGATGCAGCTCGGTGTCAACCTCCGCCACACCGCAGCGCTGGGCCAGCATCTGCACCAATTCCAGATGGCGCGGGGCGATGTACTCCGCACAAATGTCCTGGTAGACCGCCGAGGGCTCGATCATTTCGCGCCCGCACAGCCGCAAGAGGCTGGCCAAGGCTTCCTCGTCCAGCTGCAGCGGCTGCAAAAAGGCGCCATAGAAGCTCTCCAGCCACTCGCGCAGCGGTACGCTGGCGTCGGCCTCGGGCATCCGGCCAATCACATCGGCCACCGGCCGCATCATCACCTCGCGGTACAAGCCCAGCTTGTCCCCGAAGTAATAGGCGATCAGGCCGATATTCGCCCCGGCGGCCTGAGCAATCTCCCTCGTGCTGGCCTTGTCAAAACCCTTGAGCGCAAAAATGCGGCTGGCCTCGGTCAAGAGCCGCTCGCGGCGGCCCGGCGTCTCATCGCCCGGAATCGTTTTGTTTTGTTTCGACATGGCGCGCATGATAGCCACGTTAATCAATCGATTGATTAAACATTTGCGAATAGCCCTTGTACGGGAATGAAGGACAGGGGTCGAGCGATGCACGTTTGTGCAAGCGAAGCGCATCGGGCGGCTATCGGCACAAAGCGGAACCTCGACGGCAGGGTTTTCGCGCTGCGGTGGCTCGGCCCGCCGCCGTGCTCATGGTGCCCGGGTCGGCTCTGCGAGCCGACTCCCCTCGCTGCTCACTGCGCGGCTCAGCGGCGCCAAACTCCCTCCGTTCGCTGCGCTCACTGTGGTCAAACAGTGGCGCCGAGTCAGAGCTTGAAGCGCGCGAGTACGCGCGCCTGATCCGCTCCGCTGCGCTCTCGGCCGCGCACAAATCGCCCGTCGTCGGGCCGAGCCACCTCAGAAGGTGGCGTGTTCGACCGTCGAGGGGCAGATCGAGCGCGATGCAAGCGCCCTGCAGTTCGGGCCGCCGCTGGGCGATTTGTGAAGGGCTGAGCAGCGCAGCGGCTCGGGGCGCGCGCGTACCCGCGCGCTTCAAACTCTGACTTGGCGCGTTTGTCTGAACGGAACGAACGCAGTGAGTGAAGTGAGTTATGCGCCAGCCCCGAGGCGCGAGCAGCGCAAGGCAGTCGGCCCGGTAGGGCCGACCCCGGAACCATGAGCCCGGCGGCGGCCCGGACTGCAGGGCCTCACGAGGGAGAGCAAGAAGGCTGCTATGTGCCGAATTCAGTCGACCGATCCACGAGAACATGACGTACAAAAAGGGCAGGGCCTTGTTGTAGCGTGTCAGCGCGGCGCGCAGCGACCCATTCTTGACCAAGGCGTACTCGATTCCTAGGCTGAGCTTGATGCCAAGGCCGTGGCTGTCCTGGACCTGGATGCCGCTGAACATGCGATCCAGGTGACTGGCGCCGAAGCGACGGTAGACCGAGAACTTGTCGTTGGCCGGGAAAGAAAACCAAGGCAGAACGGGCGGCAAGCAAGAAAGCAAACGGAGCGCACGCGGCAGCGCTGCGCGAGGACTGGGCTTAGAACAGCTCCATATCGCTGAGCTGGGTCGCTTCTTGCATCTGGCCGGCCGAGACCAGTTCGGCGTGGTTGTGCACCTGGTTGCGGCCGTTGTCTTTGGCGTGATACACGGCCTTGTCGGCGCGCTCGAAGGCGGCCGCGGGCGAGTCGCCAACACGCACCTGGGTGAAGCCGATGCTCACGGTGATGCGGCCCACCTGAGGGAAGGCGTAATGCTCGGTGTTGTGACGCAGTCGCTCGAAGGCATGGGCGGCATCCACGCCTTCGTCGCAGCGCATCAGCACCACAAACTCTTCACCACCGAAACGGTAGAGCAAGTCGTGGAAGCGAAAACTGCTGCGCATCAGGCGCGACAGCAGCAACAGCACTTCGTCGCCGATCAGATGGCCGAAACCATCGTTGACGGCCTTGAAGTGATCGATGTCGATGACACCCAAGAAATACTGCGGGTGGATGTTCTCGTGGCGGCGGTCGTTCTCACCCGCCTGCGGATCGGCCGCCGCAACCTGCGCCAGCGTCGACAGCTCGCTCAAGGCCTTGAGAAAGCTCTCCTCAAAGGTCTTGCGGTTGAGCAGACCGGTCAGGGTGTCGCGCTCGCTGTAGTCGAGCAGGCCTTGGAAGTTGTGATAAATCCGCAGCACGCTGCTGACCATGCGCTGCGCCTTGCTCTTGAGGCGGCTGGCCGAGTGGATCTCCAGCACGCCGATGACCTCGCGCTCGGTGGCAATGGGAAAGAGATTGATCCAGTCCTGCGCCAACTTCGGCGCACGATCGACATCGATGCCGGAACCGGCCGCGCCGGCGACCGCTTGCGGCTGCCATTGCAACACCGTACGGCTGCGCATGCATTCGAGGCGCTGCGGAAAATCCGCGGCCGGAGGCAGCCGATCGGGCTCCAGCCAGAGCGGGTCCGCGGTGGCCACGGCATCGTCGCCGCGCAAATGGGCGCGCGTCAGCCAACGTTCAGCCCCGGGCTCGCCGATGTAGCGATAGATCGCCACCGAGCGCGGCTCCAGCAAATCGCGCAGTGCCGACACCAGGGTCACGTCCATGACATCCCGGTCGCGGAAGCCGGTCAACTCGGCAAGATGATCTACGACTTCAGACATGGGTCAGGGAAGAACGCCTCGTTGAGCCAGGGCCGGCTCAGTGAACACAATGAAAAGCGGCGGAGGCGGCTGCGGCGCGGCTCGAAGGCCACGGCGCAGCCGCATTCAAATCACAAGGCTGCCGCTTCAGTGGCCTGAGCTTGTGCCGCAGTGTAGCGAGCGATCAGCTCCAGCAGATGGGCTTCGTCATAGGGCTTGCCGAGATAGTGGTTGGCACCCAGTTGCTCCGCATAGTCGCGGTGCTTCTGCGCGATGCGCGAGGTGATCATCACCACCGGCAGTTCGCGCAGACGGGCATCAGCACGGATGTTGCGCAGCAGGTCGAAACCGTCCATGCGCGGCATCTCGATGTCCGACAGCACCAGCACCGGCAGCTCGTCGCCGCCAAGCGCCTCCATCGCATCCAGCCCGTCCTTGGCCAGTTGCACCCGGTAGCCTTCGCGCTCCAGCAGACGCTGGGTGACACGACGCACCGTCAAGGAGTCATCGACCACCAGCACCAACGGCGGCAGGTCTTCGCTCGATTCGGCCACCGGCTTCGGCGCACTGCCCTGCTCGGCCACACGCTGAGCGGCTTCACGGGCCTCCAGCAAGCGCTGCTGCGCCAGCGGACCGTACCAGGCTGCCAGAGCCACCGGGTTGTAGATCAGAGCCACATCGCCCGAGGCGAGCAAGCTGACGCCCGCCAAGCCAGGCACCCGGCTGAGCTGTGCACCGAGGTTCTTGACCACCACTTCCTGGTTGCCCATGACCTCGTCCACGTGCAAGGCCAGCGACTGCTGGGCACTGCGCATCAGCACGACCGGCAGGTACTTGCCCTGGCCATGGCCGCGCCCGGCCTGACCCAGCAGACCGCCGAGCCAGTAGAACGGCAGGCTCTGCCCGCCATGCTGAAGGTTGCCGGTGGCGTAGGCTTCCTCCACCGCGGCAGCCGGCACCCGCTGCAGCGAGGCCATCAAACTGGCCGGCACCGCCACCACTTGGTCGCCGCTGCGCAGCAGCACGACCTGGGTCAGGGCCGTGGTCAAAGGCAGGCGCAGCGCGAAACTGGTGCCCTGCCCCGGCTTGGACTCGGTGGTGATGGAACCGCCCAAGGTGCTGACCTCGGCGCGCACCACATCCATGCCGACGCCACGCCCGCTCAGCTCGGTCACTTGCGTGGCCGTGGAGAAGCCGGAGGTGAAGATCAGCTGCATCAGGGCTGCTTCCGACAGCGTTTCGCCGGGCTGAATCAGACCCAGCTGCTCGCCGCGCTCGCGGATACGTTTCAGATCCAGACCGGCACCGTCATCGCTGAAGGTCAGCAGGACTTCATTGCTTTCCTGGCGCAGCTCCAGCCGGACCGTGCCCTGAACGGGCTTGCCCAGAGCCTGGCGCTGCTCGGGCGCTTCGATGCCATGGCTGATGCTGTTGCGCAGCAAATGCTCGAAGGGCCCGGCCATGCGTTCCAGGACGCTGCGGTCCAGTTCGGTCTGGCCGCCAATGATCTCCAGCTGGGCTTGCCGGCCAGCATCGCGCGCCGCCTGGCGCACCACCCGGTGCATACGCTCGCCCAAGCTTTCGAACTCGATCAAACGAGTGCGCAGCAAATCGTCCTGCAGCTCACGCGTCAGGCGCGACTGGGCCGCCAGCTCGTCTTCACCAAGCTGCACATTGCGCTGCAAGGCGCGCTGCACCGTGGCCACGTCGCCGACCGACTCGGTCAGCATCTTGGTCAGTTCCTGGAAGCGGGTGTAGCGGTCGAACTCCAACGGGTCGAAATCGCGCCCGGCCTTCTGATGCAGCTCCTGCTGCGTGCCCATCTGGGCCTCGGCCTGCAGTTCCAACTCGCGCAGCTGATTGCGCAAACGCGCCAAGTTGTCGTCCAGATCGAGCAAGGATCCCTTCATCTGGGCCAGCTCGGACTCCAGGCGCGCGCGTCGGATGCTGACCTCACCGGCCTGGGCGGCCATGCGTTCGAGCAGGCTGCCGCGCACGCGCACCATGGCTTGCGGGCCGCTGCCGGGCAGTTCGATGGTGATGTCGTCGGGGCTGGCTTGACGCTCACTGAAGCGGGACCAGTCGATCTGCCGCGGCGGCGCTGGCGCGGCCTGTTCCTCGACCAGCTCGACCGGCTCGGCCACCACTTCCGAGCCAGCTTCGGCTTCGGCTTCGGCTTCGGCTTCGGCTTCTGGTTCGACTTCGGCAACGGTCACGTCGCCAGATTCCATCTCGGGCGCCAGCTCAGCCACCGGCTGCACATCGAACGCCGGCACAGCCACAGCCGGCTCCAACAGCGAGGCCAGCAAACGATCCAGGCTGGCTTCCAGCGCATCGCCGCCATCCTGCAGGGCTTGCAGGCTGGCGCTATCCGGTGGGTCCATGGCCAGCGCCGCCTCGACGGCCGACTCCAGCTCGTGGGCCTGCTCGCCCAGACGCATGGCACCGGTCAGGCGAGCCCCGCCCTTGAAGGTGTGCAGGGCGCGCATGCAGGCATCTGGAGCGCTGCGGTCTTGCGGCCGCAGCAACCAGTCGCGCAGCGCGGCATGCAGCTGAGGCAGGAGCTCACGCGCTTCTTCCTCGAAGATCGGCAGCAGCACGGCGTCGATTTCGTCCGGCAGGCCGGGTTCGACTTCGTCTTGATCTGCAGTCGGTCGGCTCGGTGCAAGCTCGGCCGCTGCCGCCGGGTAGGCCGGCAAATGCAGATCGAGGGTGTCGTCCACCACGGTGGGCGTTGGGCCCAAATCGCCTGCGTCCAGATTTTCCAAGGCGTCGTAGTCACCGAGCAGGCTGCTGTCCACCTCGGGTTCGTAAGCATGCAGACGCTCGACCAGCGAGGCGTCATGCGGGCGCAAGAAGCCGGCGGCGAACTGATGCAGCAGCTGGCGGATGTCTTCGGCCGCCCGCTCGAACAGCTGGGCATCGGCTTCGCTGAAGCGCTGGGCGCGCTGAGCGCGGCCCAAGGCGTGCTCCAAGGCACGCGCCAGGGTCGACAAATCCTCATAGCCCACGGTGGCCGAATTGCCGGCCAGGGCGTGCGCCAGGGCCTCGCACTGCGCGGGCAGCGGCGGGTTCAGCTCCATCGCCCATTCCGCCAGGCCGGTGGCCAGGCGACGCGAGAGCTCATCGGCCTCGTTCAGGAAGATGTTGAACAGGGTGATGCCGATGCGCAAGGAACCGATGCGCTTGACGCCTTCATCCCCTTCTTCGGCAGCTTCTTCGGCAGCTTCGCCCTCCCCTTCATCCGCATCGCCGCCCTGGCGGTCGCCAGAACTGACCAAGCTGAGATGAGGTACAGCCGGCGCGGCGACTGGCGCCTCAATGGTGTCCGCAACTTCAGCATGCGATTCGGTTTCGACTTCGCCCGCCAGCTCAAGCGCGGCTGCATCCACCGCTTCGGCCACCACTTCAGGTTCAGCAGGGGCGACAGGCTCACCCACCAACTCGCCCAGATCGAGGTTCAGCTCGAATTCGGGCAACTCAAAATCAGGCACAGCCTGGCTGACCGTCTCGGACGCCGCTTCGGCAGCATCCAGAGGCAGGTCCAGGGTCAGAGGCAGGTCGAGTGGGTCCAGCGTCGCGAACTCACTCGACACAGCGTCTTCGGCTTCGCTCGGCAACTCGCTGAGCACGGTCTCGGCGGCGGCGGGGAACGCCTCCGTCGCAACATCTGTCTGACCCTCAGTGGCTGCGGCGGCCAGCGCGCGGTCCGCGGCCGCTTCGCCCTCGCCCAGCAGATCCAGATCCAGCAAGTCGGTCAGCACAGGCGGCTGCGTTTCGGCCGCTGCGCCAGCATCCCCTTCGAGCATCAGCCCGGCATCGCCGAGCAGCGGCTCGGCTTCGCCCAGCTCCGGCAGAAGCTCCGGCAGCAGTTCGGTGGCGAGCTCGGTGTCCGGGCCCTCAGACAGCACCGTGGGAACAGGCTCGATGGCCGTAGCCTGCCAACTCGGCAGCTCAACCAGCTCATCCATGAACTCAGTCGGCGTCGGCAGGGCCGCGGGCAACTCGTCCGACAGAGCCGGCAGTTCGAGGTCGAGACCCAGATCCTGGTCGGCCAGCTCCGGCGTCAGCGGTACAGCGGGAACTGCGGCCTCGTCGGTCAGCAAAGGCGGCTCGGCCAGGCTCAACTCGGGCAGAGTCAACTCGGGCAGAGTCAGCTCGGGCGGAGTCAGCTCCGGCAGCGCCAGCTCAGGCAGTTCCAACACTTCTTCTGACAGCTCCGGCAGCGCCGGCAGCTCGATCGGCTCCGGCGCGGATTCGGATTCCGGCAGGGCCTCTAGGGTGGACTCGCCGCCCAGCTGATCCGCCGAAGCATCGATCAACTCATGCAAGGGTTCTGCTTCGGCGTCGACCGCCACCGGCTCGAACAGCTCCTGGGCCAACGCTTCGGCCAGAGGCTCGACCGGCATCTCGTCCGAAGCCAGCTGGCGACCCGGCCAGTCCAGCGCCAGCGCCTCGCCCTGCAGACGCAAGGCATCGGCACTGCGGCGCAGCGGGTCGGGAATGAAGGCGCCACTCTGCCGGCCGGCGATCTGTTCGCACCACTGGCCGAGATAGTCCAGCGCTTCGGCACTGAAGGCCAGCAAAGGCGCATCGGCCTGGGGCGTGGCATCGGCCAGGCGCGCATTGAAAAGCTGCTCGCAGGCCCAGGCACCCTCGCCATAGGCATCAAAGCCCACCATGCGAGAGCTGCCCTTGAGAGTGTGGAAGGCACGGCGCAAGACCGTCAGCTGCTCGCGATCGCTGCCGTCTTCTTGCAAGGCGGCCAGGGCGGCGCGGGCATTGCCCAGCACTTCGCCGGCTTCCTCGAGGAAGATCTCCTGCATCTCGGGGTCGTGCGCAAAGGCGGCCGGGGCTGGCTCGGGCGACGCCACGGCCGACTCGACCGACGTCACGGGCGCCTCGGCAGGCGCGAGTTCGGGAGCAGTTGCTGCGAGCTCGGGCGCGCTGTCGAGCGCGAAGCTGAGCTCGGGCAGGCCCAAGTCACCCAGGGCCGCAGGGGCTTGGCTGACCAGGGTCTGCAAGGGCGCGGGTGCCGAGGGGCTGTCCAGGTCCAGCTGCATCAGGCCGTCCAGCGGCGCCGGGGCCGAAGCCACCATGGGCGGCAGCGGGCTGGCGTCGGCACGGCGACCCATCACCGGGTTGAGGCGACCACTGGCCTCCTCGAACACAAACATGCGTTTGGCCAGCTGCGGCTGCACGCTCAGCATGTCGATCAGGAAGCCCAGGGCGCCGAGGTTGTTGGCCAGGCGCTCGAACAGTTCGCGCGGGCCGCCACGGTCAGTGTCGACCTCGGTGTTGGCCAGCTCATCGACCTCGTCGCGCATGCGCAGGCAAGCCAAGGCCGCCTGGTCCAGGCCCAAGACGGTCAGCACACCGCGCATGGCGGAGAGCTGGGCCGGCACGGGGATCAGCTTCTGGCGCTGCGCCGGGTCACGGAAATACTCATCAGCCTGGCGCTCGATGTCGGACAGGCTGGCACGCAGCTCATGCACCACGCTGCCCAGGGTCTGGCGGTCGGAGACCCGGCGATACAGGTCCTCCATCCAGGCTTCCAGCGGCTGCGGCGCATCGCCATGGGCGACCGCATCGATGCGCTGGGCCAGGGCGCGCACGCGCTCGGCTTGCTCGGGCTGGTCGAAGGCTGCGTCGTCGAGCGCCGCCTCCACATACAACATGCTGGTGGCCACTTCCATGGCCAGGGCCGGGCGCGGCGGCTGACCCGAGCGCAGGGTGGCGACCACCGCGCGCTGCAGGGTCTGGCCCAGCACCTCGCCACTCGGGAACAGGCGCTGCAGCGATTCCGCCACAGCGGCGAATTGCTCGTCGAGGCCGGCCAGACGATGGCTGTCGCCCTCGGCGGCGCTGCCCCAGGATTCCTTGGCCACGCCGACACGGCGGCGCGCCTGCGCCACCCAGGCCGGGTCGATATGACCCAGGGTCTGGTCTTCGTAGTCACCCCGGAATTCAGGGTTCAGGCCGAAAGCCCGGCATACCGCGCTCAGGCGCGGCGCCATGCGCTCGTTTGCCGGGTCACGCGCCTGGGCGCAGAAGAACAGCAGGTCTTGCGCCAGGCGCTCCTGCACCGCCGGGTCGACCTGACAACCCAGCTTGAGCTGGGACAGCAGGCGCGAGCCCAGGCGCTTGACGAAGGCATCGCCGTCCAGCAAGCCCAAGGCCTGGGCCTGGAACTGCGCGGCAGCCAGTTGCCAGAGGGTCTTGCTGTGCGATTCGATCAGGCCCGCTGCCAGGCCGGCGCACAGGTCGCTCAAGCGACCGGCAAAAGCCGGGCTGGGCGTGCGCATGTGCTTGAGCAAGGCCGCTTCGAACGGCGCGCGGCCGGTCTCCGGGGCCAGAGCCGGGCAGCCGGTTTCGTCCGGCACCTCGCGCCAGTGCCATTCGTACTGCCAGAGGTCGGCCGGGTGCACCCGCTCGGCGCCGATGAAGGTCTGCAGCTCGCGGTAGGCGGGGAACAGGCTCAGCGTCGAGGCCTTGTTGCCGGCCAGCAGGCGGGCGATGTAGCTGAGCAGGGCGAAATTGGCGCGCTCAATGGTCTCGACGCGGAAGGGGTCGACCAGATCGGTGCGCTCGGCCAGCAGCTGCACCGCTTGCTCGGCGGTGCGCAGCACCGTGGCACCGGCCGGCAAGCCGACCAGGGACAGCACGCCGGCCACCTGGTGCAACTGTGCCGCGGCGCCCAACAAAGACTGTGAGCTGGAGCCGACTTCGGCACCCAGCACGCTGAACTTGCTGTCGCCATCGCGCAGCATGCGCCGAAGCGCCTTGTGGACCGATTCAAGGGATCGGCGCAACTCCTCCTGCACCCACGCCAGGGGGCTGAGGTCGGGAGGAAACTCGGACTCGCGGAACTGATCCATGCCGGGCTCCGCCTCTTAGGCGACCTTGAACCGCGCCACCGACTGCTTCAAAGCCTCGGCCGAACGGGACAACTCGTGCACCATCTGTGCGGTCGAGCGCGTGCCTTCGCTGGTCTGTTCGGTCACGGCAAAAATATGCTGGATGTTGGAGGCAACCTCATTGGCGGAGGCGGCTTCGCTGAGGGCCTGGGTGGAAATCTGGGCGATCAAATCATCGAGGCGACGTGACACGCTGTCGATCTCTTCCAGCGCCTTGCCGGCCGCATCGGACAGTCGCGTACCCTGCACCACGCCGAGCGTCGAACGCTCCATGGCGGCCACGGCGTCGTGGGTGTCGGTCTGAATGGTCTTGACCAGGGCGGCAATCCGGCGCGTCGCATCGCCCGAGCGTTCCGCCAGCCGCTGCACTTCTTCCGCCACCACCGAGAAGCCACGACCGGCTTCACCGGCCGAGGCGGCCTGAATAGCTGCGTTCAGCGCCAGCACGTTGGTTTGTTCGGTAATGTCGGAGATCAGCTCGGTGATCTCACCGATTTCCTGCGAGGACTCGCCCAGGCGCTTGATGCGCTTGGAAGTTTCCTGGATGTGCTCGCGGATGGCATTCATACCGCTGATGTTGTTCTGCATGGCCTGCAGACCCGACTCGGCGGCCTGACGCGACTGACGCGCCACTTCAGCGGTGGACTGGGCTTGGTTGGACACCTCATTGATGCGCTCGGCCATCTGCAGCACGGCCTCACCGGTGGAGCGGATCTCGTGCAGCTGCTCCTTGGACGCGGCCAGCAGGTCGGTCGAGGTCTGGTCGACCTGACCGGTGGTGTCGGTCACCCGGGCGGCTGTGGCCTGCACCTGGCCGACCAGGCTGCGCAGCTCTTCCACGGTGTAGTTCACCGAGTCGGCGATGGCGCCGGTGATGTCCTCGGTCACCGTGGCTTGTTGCGTCAAGTCACCTTCAGCGACCGACTGCAGTTCGTTCATCAAACGCAAAATCGCGGCCTGGTTGGCGTCGTTGACGCGCTTGGCTTCGCGCTCTTGCGCCTTGGCCTCGCCCTCCTGGGCCTCGGCCAACATGGCGCGCTGTTTCTGGTCCGCCACATAGAGGCGCAGGAAACCGAGCGAGCCGGCCACCAGCGCGCCCAGCGAGGCGATCATCAGCAGAGCCAACCACCAGCTCACGCCACCGGCCGACTCCAGCTCCAAGGCCAGGTCTTCCAGGCCCTTGCGCAGGGTTTCGCTGTCGCCCAAGATGCTTTTCTGGGCTTCGCGCGAAGCCACCAGGCCTTGCAGATTGCCCAGAATGGCGGAAGCTTGGGTGCGGGTCTGTTCATATTGCTTGAGCAAAGCGCCCAGGCGTTCGCGCAGCTGCGGGTCCTTGGCACTGGCCAAGCGCAGCTCGGAGTTGCCGTTCAGCAGCGCTTCAGCAATCAGCTTGAAGGAGTTCAAGTCTTTGCCCAGCAGGAACACGGCCTCGGGGCTGACGCCGTCCTGGGTCAGGAACTCGTTGGCGCTCTTGCCGATACGCTGGGTCAACATCACCAACTGGCCGGCGGCGGAGATTTCAGCGGCCGAACCATTGCGCTGCAGCGACTCCGAGGCCACGGCCTCGGCGCTTTCCAGCAGGTCGCTGGACTGGCGGTTGATGGCGCGCAGGGCCTGGCCGACTTCGGTCAGCACCTTTTCCTGCGCCTGCACCACCTTGGCATTCTTTTCAGCACGCTCCACCAGGGGCTGAACAATGTCCAGCACCGGTTGCACGCTGCCGGGGGCTGCGGCCAAGGGGCCGTCGCCGGTGCGCAAGTTGCCGACCACGCCGACCAGCACGCTGCCGCTCTCACGCAGCTCGGCAAACGCGCCTTGGTTACCCACCAGTGCGGTGGACACCGACTTGGCCATGCGCTGCGAGTGCATCAAGGCCTGACCGGCCGCGCGCACCTGGGCCGCACTGCGGCTGCCGCCGACCAGGCTCAGGCTGACCGTGGCGGCCGTGCCGAGCAAGCCCACTGCGACCAAGGCGATCAGCACGGTCTGGCGGCGGTTCTCTGGCGGCTTGCTGTCGGACTGCTGCTCGGTCAGGGGGCCGTCGAGCGCCGCGCTGGTGGTGGCAAAGGTGGCCGTGGTTTCGCCAAACTCGGTCGCGCCTTGCTGCTCGGTAGGCAGGGCCTCGGAGATGATGGATGAGTTCGTCAACTGGCCCGGGCCGGTATGCGTCTGCGTGGACACCAGCACCGCACCGGATGGCTGGGAATCCGCGTTGACGGCTTCCGCTTGGCCTTCGGTCTCGGTCTTGCCCAGGTTCTTGATCTTGTCCAGGAAGCTCATCTCACCCTCGTGAATTCGTTGAATACCGGTCCTGCATGAACCGGTGTTGGCCGCGCCGCTAACCCTCGAGCCTAGCTGAATGCGCTCGGCTTGCTTATCAGATCAAACCACGACACGGAGAAACTGGTCGTGCTTGGCCAAAGCTTCGAGATCGAGCGTCTGCCAGCTTCGGCCGTCGGCGTCGAGCAGGCGAGGCCCGGCAAATCGGGGGCGCTGGCCGGCTGTTTCGCTGTCGGCCGGATCGGGCTGCAGCTGCTCGTCACCGCGCAAGCCCAGCAGGCGGTCCACCAACAAGGCGCAGTTGGTGTTGAGCTCGGCATTGAGCGACACCATGCGCACCTGCGCCAGGTCCTGGCGGGCTTCGGTACGGACCGCACCGGCCTCGCGCAGGCCCAGAAAAACCGCCAGATCGACGACCGTGAACAGGCCGCCGCGCAGATTGGCCACCCCCGCCAGCCAAGGCTGGGCATAGGGCAAGGCGCGCATCGGCACCGGAGTGAAGATTTCCGCAGCCTGCCGCAGGGACAGCAGCAGGCCGACGCCAGCGCATTCCACCGCCAACCAACTGGCGGCCTGGATCTCTTGGTCACGCGCCGCCTGCATGCGTTGCGCGAGGCGGGTCTGCAGGTCGCGCAGGGCCTGTTTGCTGGAGCTGCTACTCATGTCAGCGCTCGCATGCTCAGCCCAGGGCCTTGATCTTGGCGAGCAATTCCTCGGCCTTGACCGGCTTGACCACGTAATCGCGCGCGCCCTGGCGCATGCCCCAGACGCGATCAGTTTCCTGGTTCTTGCTGGTGCACATGATCACCGGCACATTGGCAAAGCGCTCATCGCGGGTGATGGTTCGGGTCAGCTGAAAGCCGTTCTGGCCTGGCATCACCACGTCCATCAGGATCAGATCCGGCGTTTCCTCGGCCAAGCGCTTGAGTGCCTCCTCGCCGTTCTCGGCGGTGCGCACCTGATAGCCACGCTTGACGAGCATTTCGCTCAGCACATGGAGTTCGGTCTTGGAATCATCGACCAACAGAATTTTTTGTATCGGCATTTGGCGTCCTCACGTCACCGCAGCGAGGCGATAAGCCCCGGCGACCGGACCGACCACAGGGTCGGCAAACAGAACCATCATCAACAACAACGTCAACAGCAACAACTTCCGGTGCCGCGGCCTGAGTATCAGGCGCCGCGCCGGTGCGAAAGCACGGCTTTCAACAACTGATCCTTGGTGAAGGGCTTGGTCAGGTAGTCCTGCGAACCCACCATGCGGCCGCGCGCCTTGTCGAACAGACCATCCTTGGACGACAGCATGATGACAGGCACACCCGCGAACTGCGGGTTGCGCTTGATGATGGCGCAGGTCTGGTAGCCGTCGAGGCGCGGCATCAGGATGTCGCAGAACACCAGATCGGGTTCGTAATCACTGAGCTTGGCCAGGGCATCGAAGCCGTCCTCGGCCAACACCACCTCGTGGCCACCTTGCTTGAGGAAAATCTCGGCACTGCGCCGGATGGTGTTGCTGTCGTCGATGACCAGCACCTTGGCTGGGGTCGCCAAGACTGGGTTTGCGCCTTCGGGAACTTGTACGTCCAAGCCTTATCTCCTCACAGCAGCACGCTCATGGCCGGACAGCCACGACTCACTGCAGACGGGTGGGACAGCGCTACAGTGCGCAGCGTCAGATGCGAACCATCTCGAAGTCTTCTTTGCGGGCGCCACACTCGGGGCAGGTCCAGTTCATGTCGACATCGGCCCACAGGGTACCCGGTGCAATACCGTGCTCGGGGTCACCTGCGGCTTCGTCGTAAATCCAGCCGCAGATCAGGCACATCCAGGTACTTGCTTCGCTCACGATGGGTATGGGTTTGCTATCTACAATGCGAAGATTGTAGCCACGCCGGCTTGCCCTACTGGGCCAGTGAATCGGCAAGGATGCAACAGCTGGATTCCCCCTGTCGCGCATGCTTTCAAAGCAGGGTACACCCGAGCGTCAGGAGCCTGTTTTGCAGTGCTTGAGCACCCGCCCTCGCCGCCTGCGGCCCGCCTTTTTTGCATTTGCTTGCAATTTCTGTCCCCCGAACCCGCGCCGCACATCATGAACAAGACCGAACGCCCCAGCAGTACCGATCCGACGGCCGCCCTCGACGAGCAGGAAGCCCAGGCCCCCGCCTGCGTGCTGAGCTTCAATGCCAGCGACGCCAGTGGCGCCGGCGGCCTGGCTGGCGACATCGCCACCATCGCGGCCATGGGTGCACATTGCCTGCCGGTGGTCAGCGCCATCGTGCTGCGAGACACAGCCGAAGTCTTCGAACACCACACCCTGGACCCGGACACCATCGCGGAACAGGCCCGATTGATCCTGGAAGATGTCCAGATCAGTGCCTGGAAGGTCGGATTCCTGGGCAGCGCCGAGGGCGTCAGCGCGGTCGCGGAGGTGCTGTCGGACTACCCCGATGTACCCCTGGTCGCCTACCTGCCCAATGTCGCCTGGCTCGACGAGGAGCAACAAGCCAGCTATCTGGACGCCTTCCGTGAGCTGGTGCTGCCGCAAACCCATGTGCTGGTCGGCAACCACAAGACCTTGAGTGATTTTCTGCTGCCCGACTGGGACGCTGACCGACCGGCCTCGCCGCGCGAGCTGGCCGTGGCCGCCGGCCAGCATGGCGCGGCCCATGTGCTGGTCACCGGCATTGCCCTGCCCAACCAGTTCGTCGACAACGTGCTCGCCACGCCGGCCGGCCCGGTGACGGGCGAAAAGTTCGAGCGTTTCGAAGTCAACTTCGTCGGCGCCGGCGACACGCTCTCGGCCGGCTTGGCCGCCCTGCTCTCGGTCGGTGCCGAAATCCACTCGGCCGTCGGAGAGGCCCTGTCCTTCCTGGACCAGGCCCTGGACGGCGGCTTCCGCCCCGGCATGGGCAATGTCATTCCCGACCGCTTCTTCTGGGCCTTGCCGCCCAGCGAAGAGGAAGAGGCCGAAATGGCCGCCGAAGCGGCGGCCGCGGCGCAAGCGGGCAGCGTCACGGTGAAGCTGGATGAAGCGGCTCCGGGCCGCCCGCCGCGCCGCATGCATTGAAGCGGAGTCACCTGGCCCCATTTGGCCCTCTGTAAGGGCTGCCATTTTTATCGGCCCGCTGTCCGGGCCCGTCAATTCATCATGTCGAAGAACCAAGAACTGTTCGAACGCGCCCAGCGCGTCATCCCTGGCGGCGTCAATTCTCCGGTGCGCGCCTTCCGCGCGGTCGGCGGCACGCCGCGCTTCATCACCCGCGGCGACGGCGCCTACATCGTTGACGCCGACGGCCAGCGCTACATCGACTACATCGGCTCCTGGGGCCCGATGATTCTGGGCCACGGCCACCCGGCCGTGCTGGAGGCCGTGACCAAGGCCGCGCGGGAAGGCTTTTCCTTCGGCGCGCCGACCGAGCGTGAGATTGAGCTGGCCGAAGAAATCCTGAAGCTGGTGCCCAGCATGGAGCAGGTGCGCCTGGTGTCCTCGGGCACCGAGGCGACCATGAGTGCCATCCGCCTGGCGCGCGGCGCCACCGGCCGCAGCAAGTTCATCAAGTTCGAAGGCTGCTACCACGGCCACACCGATGCGCTGCTGGTCAAGGCGGGGTCAGGTCTTGCCACCTTCGGCCACCCGACCAGCGCCGGCGTGCCGGCCGAAGTGGCCCAGCACACCCTGGTGCTGGAGTTCAACCACCTGGCCCAGCTGGAAGAAGCCTTTGCCCTGCATGGCAAGGAGCTGGCCTGCGTGATCATCGAGCCGATCGCCGGCAATATGAATTTCGTGCGCACCCAGACGGCGTACATGAAGCGTCTGCGTGAGCTCTGCACCGAGCACGGCGCCTTGCTGGTGCTGGACGAGGTGATGACCGGCTTCCGCGTCGGTCTGCACAGCGCCCAAGGCCATTACGCCAGCCTGATCCCCGGCTTCAAGCCCGACATCAGCGTCTTCGGCAAGGTCATTGGCGGCGGCATGCCCCTGGCCGCCTTCGGCGCCAGCCGCGAGATCATGAAGCACCTGGCTCCGCTGGGCGGCGTCTACCAGGCCGGCACCCTGAGCGGCAACCCGGTGGCCACCGCCTGCGGCCTGGCCACGCTGCGCGAGATCCAGAAGCCCGGTTTCTTTGAAGACCTGTCGGCCAAGACACGCCGCCTGGTCGACGGCCTGGCGGCGGTCGCCAAGGAGAACGGCGTGCCCTTCAGCGTCGATTGCCAAGGCGGCATGTTCGGCTTCTTCCTGATGGACCAGCTGCCGCAGGAATACCAGACCGTGATGACGACCGACAAGGAGCGCTTCAACCGCTTCTTCCACGCCATGCTGGACGCCGGCGTCTACCTGGCCCCGGCGCTGTACGAAGCGGGCTTTGTCTCCGCCGCCCACAGCGAGGCCGACATCCAGGCCACGCTGGACGCCGCCCGCCACGCCCTGCGCTGATCGCAGCGACCCCCGTCATGCCGCACACCGGCCGCCGCTTCACCGCGGCCATCTTCGATATGGATGGCCTGCTGCTTGATTCCGAGCGGCCCATCCGTGACGCCTGGCTGCGCCAGAGTGCGGCCGCTGGCACGCCGCTCAGCGAGGCCGACTACCTGCTGACCGTCGGCATCAACCGCCAAGACAGCCTGCGGGTGCTGGCCGACAAGCTGGGCTCGCACGCCCAAGCCGAGGCCATGTACGACGAGGTGGACCTCGAGGTCGAAGCGCAGTTTCAAGGCCAGGGCTTTGCCTTGCGCCCTGGTGCGTTGTCGCTGCTTCAGTCACTGCAAGCGCGCGGCGTAGCTTGCGCAGTCGCCTCTTCCACCCGACACACCGAGGTGCTGCGGCGCCTGGGCCTCGCGGGCCTGCTGAGCTTTTTCGGCCCCATCCACGGCGGTGACCAGGTCACGCGTGGCAAGCCCCACCCCGACCTGTTCGAACTGGCCGCACGCAGCCTGGGCTGCCCGCCCGAGCAGACCCTGGTGTTTGAAGACTCCAGCTTCGGCGCCCTCGGGGCGCTGACGGCCGGCGCCGGCGTGGTGCTGGTGCCCGACCTCAAATCCCCCGACCCGGAAATCGCACCGCGCTGCCTGGTCCTGCACTCTCTCGAAGCCGCCTTGCCCCTGAGCGAAGCGTGGTTCATGGCCTGAGCCATCGCCACGCGGCTACGCTCGCACCCGTTTCTGACGATTGACGATCACGACCATGCACATCCACATCCTCGGCATCTGCGGCACTTTCATGGGCGGCTTGGCTGCTCTGGCGCGCGAGGCCGGCCACCGCGTCACCGGCTGCGATGCCAATGTCTACCCGCCGATGAGCGATCAGCTGCAAGCCCTGGGCATCGAACTGACCCAAGGCTTTGGCGCCGAGCAGATGGCGCTGCAGCCTGATGTGTTCGTGATCGGCAATGTGGTCACGCGCGGCGAGAAGTTCCCGCTGATGGAAGCCATCCTCGACGCCGGCGCCGCCTACACCAGCGGCCCGCAATGGCTGGCCGAGCACGTGCTGCAAGGCCGCCATGTGCTGGCGGTGGCGGGCACCCATGGCAAGACCAGCACCACCTCGATGCTGGCCTGGATCCTCGAACACGCCGGCCTGCAGCCGGGCTTTCTGGTCGGCGGTGTGCCGCAGAATTTCGGCGTGTCAGCCAAGCTCGGCACAGGTCCAGCCTTCGTCATCGAAGCCGACGAATACGACACCGCCTTCTTCGACAAGCGCAGCAAGTTTGTGCATTACCGACCGCGCACGGCCGTGCTGAACAACCTCGAATACGACCACGCCGATATCTTCCCCGACTTGGCTGCCATCGAGACCCAGTTCCACCACCTCGTGCGCACCGTGCCGGCCAGCGGTCGCATCGTGCTCAATGCCCGCGAAGAGGCGCTGCAGCGCGTGCTCAGCCGCGGCTGCTGGAGCGAGGTGCAGCGCTTCGGTGCTCGCAAGGAAGAAAGCGGCGCCCTGCGTGCGCGCGGCGAACCGCAGGCTTTTGATGTGCTGCGCGGCAGCCTCAAGGTGGCGCGGGTCGAGTGGTCGCTGATCGGCGAGCACAACCAGCTCAACGCCCTGGCCGCCATCGCCGCTGCCGAGCACCTGGGCGTGACGCCCGAGCAAAGTGCCGCCGCCCTGGCCGAATTCAAGAATGTGCGCCGCCGCATGGAGCTGCGCGGCGAGATCGCCGTTGCCGGGGGCAGCATCAAGGTCTACGACGACTTCGCTCACCACCCCACGGCCATCCGCACCACGGTGGACGGCCTGCGCCGCCGCATCGCGCCGGCCGAACGCATCCTGGCCATCTTCGAGCCGCGCTCCAACACCATGAAGCTGGGCACCATGAAGGCACAGCTGCCATGGGCTCTGGAGGCTGCCGACCTGAGCTTCTGCCACCAGGATGGTCTGGGCTGGGACGCCGTCGAAGCTCTGGCACCGATGGGCGCCCAAGCCGTCGTGACAGCCAATATCGACGCATTGGTCACCGCTGTGCTCAAGGCCGCCCGCCCGGGCGACCACCTGCTGTGCATGAGCAACGGCGGTTTCGGCGGCATCCACGACAAGCTGCTCGCGGCCCTGGCGCAGCGTTGAACTGAATATGCGGCTGCGCGCGGCCTGCAGCGCCGATGTGGACGCGATGTTCCACATTCGAGCGCGCACGCGGGACAACGCCATCTCGCCGCAGAGACTGGCGGAGCTGGGCATCACGCCAGCCACGCTGCGCGCGGTCTTCGATGACGGCGCGGTCTGCGGCTGGCTGGCCGTCGATGGCGACGATCAGGCGATCGGCTTTTGCAATGTGGACCCGGCCAGCGGCGAAGTGCTGGTGTTGGCCGTGCTGGCTAATTGCGAAGGTCAAGGCCTTGGTCGCGACTTGCTGGCCGCCGCCGTGTCACATCTGCAATCAGTCGGCAGCCCCAGGCCCTGGCTGATGGCCGGCGCAGACCCGGCGCTGCGTTCGCATGGCTTCTACCGTGCTCAGGGCTGGCAACCCAGTGGTCGGCGCGATGACCATGGCGACGAGGAGTTGCGCCTCGGCGCGGGCTGAATCAGTCACGCTTGCGAAAGGCCCACCAGCCGGCCACGGCCGTGAACAGCAGCACCAGCACGGCCAGGATGGCGAAGCCATGCGGATCGTCGGACAGCGGCACGCCGCCCACGTTCATGCCGAACATGCCGGCCATGATGTTGATCGGCAAGGCCAACACGGTCACCACGGTCAAGGTGAAGACGCTGCGGTTGGTCTGTTCGCCCACCTGGGCGGCCATTTCTTCTTGCAGCAGCTTGATGCGTTCCTGCAGCGCGGCCATATCGCGGATGACCAGGGAGAACTCCTCGGTGGCCTGACGCAGCTCATCCAGGTCTTGCGGCACGACCCAGGGCGGCGGCAAGCGCAGCAGGCGGAACAAGGCGCCCGGCTCGGGCGCCAGCAGGCGCTGCAGTCGCACCAGAACGCGACGCAACTGGCCCAGCTCACTGCGTTTGGCCTGCAGGCGGCCTGCCAGCAGGCTGTCTTCGATGCGGTCCACTTGAACGGTGGCATCGCGCACGATGCGCACCAACACATCGCCCTGGTCGCGGAACAGGTGGTTGAGCAGGGACACCGTGGAGTCGAAATGCGCACCCATCTTGACCGCTTCGCGCAAACGGTCGATGGAACGCAGCGGGTGGCTGCGCGCACTCACGGCCACCTGCGGGCTGACATTGACCCAGAGCGTGGCAATCTCGGATGGGTCGAATGCAAACTCGTAGGCCACATCGTTGACCACGGCGATCAGGTGGTCGTCGGCATCCTCAATGCGAGTGGAGCGCGAGCCTTGACGCAGGGTCTCGAAGAATTCGGGTGGCAGGCTCAGATGCGACTGCATCCAAGCCTGGGCCGACGCATCGGTGAGATTGAAATGCAGCCAGATGAACTCTGAGCTGCTTGCCCGCGCGGGGGCGTCTGCCAACCAGGCCAAAGCCTCGGCCAGGCTGAGCGGGCGGGCTGCCTGAGCTGGCGCCAACACGAACCCGCAAATCAGGGCACTGTCCTGATGCGCACCAAAACTGAAACTCATACCGCCTGCCCTCCCCTGGCTCCGCTGCGGGCGCGATTGTGCGTCATGGAGATGTCAGGGCTGCTGTGGCGGGTGTCGGCACGAAACAGCCTTCTTGTTGTCCCTCGTGAGGCCCTGCAGTTCGGGCCGCCGCCGGGCTCATGGTTCCGGGGTCGGCCCTGCCGGGCCGACTGCCTTGCGCTGCTCGCACCTCGGGGCTGGCGCATAACTCACTTCACTCACTGCGTTCGTTTCGTTCAGACAGACGCGCCAAGTCAGTTCTTGAAGCGCGCGAGTACGCGCGCGCCCCGATGCCCTGCGCTGCTCAGCCCTTCACAAATCGCCCAGCGGCGACCCAAACTGCAGGGCGCTTGCATCGCGATCGATCTGCCTCTCGACGGTGGAACCCGCCATCTTCGGAGGTGGCTCGGCCCGACGACGGGCGATTTGTGCGCGGCCGAGAGCGCAGCGAAGCGGCTCAGGCGCGCGTACATGGTCGCAAAAAAGGCCGGCACCTTTCGGCGCCGGCCTTCTTCATCACAGACGAGTCAGATCAGCTGCGCGACATCGAAGCCTTGAGGGCGCTGTTCAGTGTGTCCAGGCTCTCGGCCAGATGGGCGCGAGTCTCGACGGTCTGGCCACCCTTGGCCACCGCGGCGCGCAGTTCGGCCGCCAGGTTGTTGGCCTGCAAGCGAGCCAGGGCATAGGCATCGGCCATCTGGCCCGAGGCGCCGCCGCCCTTGGTCAGGATGGCTTGCAGGCGCTTCAGGTGCTCACGCTGCAGATTGCGACGCAGGCGGTCGATCTCGCTGCCGCTCTTGAGCTCGCTCCAGATTGCGCCTTGCAAGGTGCCGTAGACCTCGTTGAGCGAGATCAGACCCTTGCGCTGGGCTTCCGGCACATAAGCCGGCATGTCCATCAGGCGCAGCGCCGTGTTCTGGCTCAACAAGCGATCCAAGGCCACCAACTGCACCCGCGCCACCGAGGCCGGCACATTCAGCGGGCCGCCACGTTCCCACTCGTTGTAGTCGATGGTCAGGGTGGACAGGAACTCGGGCTTGAACTTGAAGCTATCCACGCTGAACAGGCCGCTGGCCAGGAACTGCAAGGCCTCGCGCTGCTTGGCTGGCTCGACCGCCTTGAAGCTGGCGCGGCCGGTGCTGCCGGGCAGGTCACGCAGGGCGTGCATGCCGCCGACATACTTGCCGACCAGCTCGGCCGAGCGGAACAGCTGGTTGAAGCCGCTCATCAGGGCGCGGCGCTGACGCAGCGGGTCGTCACCGACCTCGGGCTTGCGGTCCTGCACGCGGGTCCAGAGTTCCTTGGACAGCTTCAGGCGCTTCTTGTAATAGGCCAGCGGGTCATCACCCAGGTCGAAGCGGTTGGCCAGCGGGTCCATGCCGTCGTAAGGGCCGAAACCGCCGGCATCGGCGTCATCGGCATAAGCCAATGCCGGCTCGGTGCTGCGGCTGGCGATCTTGGCCAGCTCGGCCGCTTCGTTCTCCACGCTGATCGGCTTGTAGGCGTACTCGATGGCCCAGTAGTCGTAAGCACCCAGGGTGGTGTTGTTGAAAGTGGTCGGGGCCTCGCCCTTGAGCGCCAGGTTGTAGGCGTTGTAGTCCATCACCGAGCCGGAGATGCCGTTGGCATCGGTGTAAGCCTTGTCCTGCAACTGCTTCTGGCTGATCGTGGTGGAGGCCTTGAAGTTGTGCTTCAGGCCCAGGGTGTGGCCCACCTCATGCATGATGGTGTCCTTGATGACCGCGGCCACAAAGGCTTCGGCCTCCGGGCTGTCGGGCGCCACATCGCCGCGCGCTTCCAGCACATCGAGCGCGAAATTCATCTCGGATGCGGCGTCGTGCGCATAGGTGCACAGGGCCTCGGCGGCGCCGTGGCGGTGCGCGCCCAGCGCCTGGGTCGCCTGCTGGGCCTGCAGCGCGCTGAAGCCCACGTCTTCCACAATCATGCGGCGCGAACCGCGCGAGAAGACATCGCTCATGCCGATGTCAGCGTCCAGGATTTCACCGCTGCGCGGGTCGGCATGGCTGGGGCCGATGGCAAAGCCGACATCGGCGCCAACGAACCAGCGGATCGAGGCATGGCCGGCGTCCATATTGTCCCAATCGGCATCGTCAGGCTGCTGCTTGGCCAGCACAGCATTCTTGAAACCGATCTTCTCGAAGGCCTTGTTCCACTCGACGATGCCGGCTTCCACGGCCGGGCGGTACTTGGCCGGGATGTTCTTGTCCATCCAATAGACGATGGGCTTGACCGGCTCGCTCAGGGCCGCGTTCGGGTCCTGCTTTTCCAGGCGCCAGCGCTTGATGTAGTGCACGCGCGCATTGGCCTTCATGTCATTGCCGAGGTCGGTGAAGGACTCCATGAAATGACCGAGGCGCGGGTCGCTCAGACGCGGCCGCAGCGGAGCCTCGGGCAAGGCCGCGAAGCTGTAGACAAAGCTGACGAACATGCTGCGCGCATCGGGCGTGGCCTGCGGCGGTGTCGGCATGGGCACCGGGCTCGGGGTCAGCGGCGGCGCCGGGATGCGCGGCGTGGCGAAGTGCATGCGCGCGGTCAGCGTGCTCAGTGTGGCGTCAGCGCGGCTGGCTTCGATGTACGAGTTGGCGCGGTCGGCCGCGAAAGGCAGGCGGTAGGCCGCCTCCAGGCGGGTCGACAGGCCTGGGATGTCACTCAGGAACATGGACGCATCGACCAGCACCGACTTGCGCTCCGGGTGCTCGGCGCTGGCCACCGGGCCGGCCGCCAGCAAGCTGGGCGAGAAGGCCTGGGCCACGGCAGCCTTGCCACCACCCTCGCCGCGGAAGGCGGTGTTCAGGGCGATCAGCTGGATCTGGTTGCCGATGCGACGCCATTCGACCATCTGGTCCATGCCCATCTGGCTCGCGTAGAGGCCACGCTCACCGACGGCGTTCGCCACATTGGCGGTGAAGAGGAAGGGCTTGCCGATCTTGTCCTTGGGCACTTCCAGCCAGACCTTTTCGTCCTTGCGCCAGATCGGGAACAGACCGCCTTGAACCTTGGCGTCCTTGATGATGTCGGCGAAGGGCTTGGGCGCGGTGGGATCGGTGGGCGGGCGAGCGGCGCCGGGCACGGTCGCAGAGGCGCCCGGAGCAGCAGCCGGCGCCGTGGCCGCAACCGCAGGAGATGCAGCAGGGGCTGCGGCAGGAGCGGTAGCGGGCGCTTGGCCTGTCGGCGCAGTGGTGCTGGCGCAAGCGCTCAACAAGGCGACCGCAGCGGCCAGGCTAGACAGCTTCAGAGCGCCCAGCGGCGAGGCCGGCGTCATGGGCGAAAACGGGAGTGTGGAGCGGCTCGTGAACATTCAGACTTCCTTGGCACATTGCAGGTTCGAGATAGGGCCGCTGGCTCCGGGCCGAGTTCGCGAAGCAGACGCGAAAACCGGCCCCGGCGGCACAAAGGCGGCAACTGTGTCTTGTCATCTGCGGGCCGTCAATGGCCGCAGGCCCTAGACCGCCGCGGGTAAGTACCAAGTGCGGGCCGACCTACACTCAGCGGCATGACCCTGAACGCACGCCCTGTCCAGCGCCGCAGTCACCTGCTTTATCTGCATGGCTTCCGCTCCTCGCCGCGCTCGGCCAAGGCTTTGCGCATGCAGGCCTGGGTGGCCGAGCATCGCCCCGATCTTCATTTCGCCTGCCCGCAGTTGCCGCCCTCGCCGCGTGCGGCTTTCGCACTGCTGCAAAGGCTGACCGAGGGCTGGCCGGCGGGCGAATCGGCAGTCATGGGCAGCTCACTGGGCGGCTTCTACACGACGGCCCTGATCCAGAGCCGGCCGCTCTGGCGCGCCGTCGTCATCAACCCCGCCGTGGATCCGGCCCGTGACCTGGCCGCCTACATCGGCGAGCAAAGCTGCTGGCAGGACCCGGACGAGCGCTTTTTCTTTCAAGCGGAATACGTCGATGAGCTGCGCGCGCTGAGGCCAGAGCGGCTCTTGAACCCGGAGCGCTGCCTGGCCGTCGTGGCCAAGGGTGACGAACTGCTGGACTGGCGGGAGATGCAGGCCCGCTATGCAGACGGCCCGATTCGATTGCTGGAAGGCAGCGACCATGGGCTCAGTGACTTTGACGAGCATCTGGCTGAGTTGACCGAGTTTCTGCAACTCTGACGCCGTACTTACACTGACCACTGAGATCAAGCCGATCATGGATACTGGCGAATGTTGCGGGAATTTTGCCCACGGTTGGTCGTATTTGGCGACAATGCTGCGGCGCCCGAAGCAGACATCCTCTGCCCAGGCGGCAACGAGCTCAGCCCCCGAGCCGGACGAGAGAGTGTGAGGAAGTAGTACTTTGCAAGGCGACACCATCATCGGCGTGACGTTCGAGTCACCGCATAAGCTGCAATCGCTGCTGCCCGAATTGCTGCAGAGCGAAGGCGTGGGCAAAGGCGTGGAGATCAACCAGCGCCTGTTCAAGATCCGCAATGCCGACTCCTCCGGCCGACGCAACTCCGCCAGCGTGCTGATCCAGCGTCGCTACGCCTCGCGGGGCTACATTGCCAGCGACCTGCCCGAAGAAGCGGAGCCGCAGCGCATCACCTTGATGGCCAGCGATGCCGAAGTCATCATCGGCACCATCACCATCGGCTTCGACTCGCCGGCCGGCCTCAACGTGGACGAAACCTTCGGCCCCGAGACAGACGCCCTGCGCGCTGAGCGCCGCAATATCTGCGAATTCACCAAGCTGGCGGTGGACAACGTCTCCAAGTCCAAGCGTGTGCTGGCTTCGCTGTTCCATGTCGCCTACATCTACGCCCACCGGCTGATGGGCTTCGACAGCCTGCTGATCGAGGTGAACCCTCGCCACGTTCGCTTCTACGAGGCCATGCTGGGTTTCAAGGTCCTGACCGGCCAGCGGCAGAACCCGCGCGTCAATGCACCGGCGGTGCTGATGTGCCTGGACTTCAGCTATGTGCAGGAGCAAATCTCCACCCTGGGTGGCCAGCCCGAGAAGTCGCTGGAAGTGCGCTCGCTCTACCCCTACTTCCTGTCGATTGCCGAGGAAGCCAATATCGTCGGCCGCCTCAGCCGCGCTCACCAGGACATCGAAAGCCTGCGCGCCGCCACCAGCAAAGACGACTACCCTGACCTCGAAGGCGACACGGTCACCGGCGAGTTCCTCTGATCTAGAGACGCCAAGCCACCGGCAGTGCACGCGCACCGGCTGACTGGCGGGTCACGGCACGTAGCCATCGTTGAAGTGGGGGCTTGTGCCAAGGGTCGCCGGGCGAGTGCTTCCGCTCATGTCCCCCGTCCCGCGCTGCGCGCGGGCCTCCTCCTTAACTTCGCTTCAGCACTCACCCGACACCCCTTGTCAGTTCAACCGGTCGGCGTCTTCGTCGGAGGGGCATGGCCTTGCTGGATCGGGACGGCTGGGTGCTCTGCGAAGTGAAGTCAAGGAGGAGGCGCCCGACACAGTCGGGCGACGGGGGACATGAACGGAGCAGAGTGCCCAGTCGGCCCGATCGCCGCCCAATCGAACGGCTGCTCAGTGCCGAGAGCCGCCCAATTCACATCGATGGAATCTGCGAGCAACAAAAAGGCCAGCGGAGACGCTGGCCTTTCTTTCGCTTGGATCGGATACCTACCCGGAAGCAGCTGAGGGCTTTGTGGGGGCAGTGACCGAGCAGTGAGAAGCCACTGCCCCCGGCCCTTCCTCCGCCTCCGGATTTCTGATCCTGATCGCCAGCCTTACTTCACGCCGTCGCTGACGGCCTTGAGCAGGGTCGAGTTGGCGTCGTCGCCGCTGAACTCCCAGAAGAAAGCGCCGCCGAGGTTCTTGCTCTTCAGGTAGTTCATCTTCTCGGTGATTTGCACCGGGGTGTCAAAGCTCCAGAAGGTGGTGCCATTGAAGATCCACTGGGCGCGGGTCACCGGGTCGACGTAGCTGGGGTAGTTCAAGGTCTTGAGCACCTTGTAGTCCTCATTGCCCTTCTCGTAGGTGGCAGGCGCCGGGATCGCGCCGGTCTGGTAGAGCCCGTTGTTGGTGTTGGGCACATTGGTCCAGCCGCGGCCGTAGAAGCCGATGCCCAGGTTCAACTTCTTGGGCTGCACGCCGCGGTCCAGATAGGCCTGGATGGCATCGGCCGTGTTGTAGACCCGCGCATCACCGGTGGACGGATCCTTGGGCGAGCCGTACAGCGGCGCGTGGAAGTTGGTGGTGCTCTCCCAGCCGCCGTGGAAGTCGTAGGTCATCACATTGATGAAGTCCAGCGAGTTCTGCGCCACTTCGGGCTGGTACACGCGGATCTTGTCAATGCCGGCCGGTGCCGCCATGGTCAGCAGCAGACCCGGGCGAACCGCATCGAGCTGCTTGCGGAACTCCGCCACCAGTCCGTTGAAGTTTTCCTTGTCCTCGGGCTTGCCGCAGGCCAAACCGCAGGCCACGGGGTACTCCCAGTCGATGTCAATGCCATCGAACACGCCGGCGGCTGCGCCCGGGCCGCCCGCGTTTTCCGTCACCGGCAGGTCGCCCTTGATGTAGGCGTCGATGCAGGACTTGACGAAGGCCACACGGTTTTCTGGGCGCGATGCGCTGGAGAAGCCACGCGAGTAGGTCCAGCCACCCAGCGAGATCAGAACCTTGAGCTTGGGGTACTTGGCCTTGAGCTTCTTCATCTGGTTCCAGCTGCCGCGCAGCTTCTGGTCCCAGGTGTCGCCCACGCCGTCCACGCTCTGGTAGCCCTGGAAAGACTTGGTGTAGTCGGCAAACGCATCGCCGCCCACGCCAGTGCTTTCGTTCACCGGCACGGTCAGGCCGACCTCGCACTTGTTGTTGCGCACATTGCCAAAGGCGTAGTTGATGTGCGTCAGGCGCGAGGCGGCGCCACCCTTGTCAATGTCCTTGACCAGGTAGTTGCGGCCATAGATGCCCCACTGGGCGAAGTAGCCCACCACGTTCTTGGCACCGGTGTTGGTGTCGGGCTTGGCGGTGCGCACCGAGATGGCGGGCGAGGCAGCCGATGCACCGGCTTGGTTGAAGGCCACCACGCTGAAGCTGTAGGCCGTGTCGGCGGCCAGTCCGGTCACGCTGGCGTTGGTGTTGGCGACTTGCGCGGCCTGCGCGCTGCCCTGCAGCACGCGGTACTGAACGGTGCAGTTAGGCGCGGCAGCCACCGCCGACCACGTCAGGTTCACGCTGTTGCTGGTCTGGCTGGGCGAAGCCAGGCCGGACGGCACCGCCGGCGGCGCGGCGCAAGCGCCGCTGGCGGTGCTGGTCATCAGGGCTGCGCTCTGGGCCGAGGCATTGCCGGCCTTGTCACGGGCCCGCACGGTGTAGCTGTAGGCGGTGCCGGCGGCCAGGCCGCTGTCGGTGTGCGTGGCGGCCGTGGGCGAGGCCACCAGATTGCCCGCGCGGTAGACGTCGTAGCCGGCCACGCCGCTGCCGGCGTCGGTCGAGGCGCTCCAGTTCAGCACGATGCTGCTGGTGGTCTGGCTGCTGGCCGTCAGGCCCGAAGGCACGGTCGGCGGGGTCACGTCGTTGTTGCTGCCTTCGCAGTCACCGAGCGGCTTCCAGACATCCCATTGGCCAGCGTTGGTGGCCGGGCTGTTGCCCTGCGTCCACCACTTGGCCGAATAGGCCTTGTTGGTCTGTTGCACGACCTTGCCGCTCGTGTAGACCGACTGGGCGCTCCACTCGGCCACGCCGGTGCAGTTGTAGGCCATGGCCAGGGGGCTGGCCAGCCCGAAGGCCAGGGCCAGGGCGGCCGGGATCATTGTTTGTTGCAGTCTCATATTGTCTTGCTCCGTCGATAGAGGTTGAGTGCGTTCACTTGCCTGCGGCCTTGGCGGCAGCGGCCTTGGCCATGGCGGCGGCGCTCAGGTCCGCGCGCCGTGCCTCTTGCTTGAGGCTGTAGGACTTGCCACCGAAGCTGACCACCCAGTTGCTCGGCATGGGCATGGGCAGGTAGTAGTTCAGGGCGATGGTCACGCTCTGACCCGGGGCCAGGGTCTGCCAGGTCGGCAGCTTGAAGGCAGCGCGGTGCGCATCATTCTTGAGGCCGCCGATGTTGTTGCCGGCCGGGTTGGCACCGCTCTGCACGATCTTGAGCCCGAAGCCACTCTGATCCGCCAGCGTCGCAGGAATGGCGGTCGGCACATCGAAGCTGAAGTCGGTGCCGCCCGGCAGGGTCTGCGTGCTGTTGTTGGTCAGGGTCAGCTTGGGGTTGATCGGGTAGTTGGCGTCACCCAGGGCGAAGCCGGCGATGCGGAAGCGGATGTCCAGGCTCTCGGTCGGCAGGGCCGTGGCGCTCAGGCGGTTGCCGTAAGGCGTGGCCGTCTTGAACTTGTTGTACAGCGCCTTGGTCAGGGTGCTGCCCATGAAGTACTCGGCCTTCGCGTTGTCGTAGGCATAGTCACCGGCCAATTCCCAGAACATCACACCACCGATGCCGCGGTCGGCCACGTACTGGGCCTTCACGCCAATGCTCTGCTCATCCTCGGTGGACAAGAAGACCCGTTTCTGGGCATTCCACAACCATGGCGCAACCAGGGTCGAGTCATAGAAGCGCGCATAGCTGCCGGTCAGTTGGTCGGCCGGGTTGGTGGCCGGGTTCAGACCGTAGGCGGCCAGATAGCTGCCGGGCTTGCCGGCGGCCAGGTTCATGGCGTGCCACATGGGGTTGGAGCCAGCGGGCACCTCCTTGTTGCCGACATCCAGGTCATGCCAGAGGTTGTCGATGCCAATGGCGCCTGCACCGCACTTCTGCACCGTGCCGCCGCCGGTTCCCGGCGGGCACTTGGTCTGGTCGGTCTGAGCAGCCGTGCCCCAAAGGCCGTTGCTGCCGCCCGTCACGTCCTTCCAACCGCGGGTGTAGTAAGGCACACCGATGTTGATGCGACCGGCCGGCAGCGCGCCGCGGAAGTAGTGATAGGCCCAATCGGTGTTGAGGTAGCCGATGCGCGCGTACTGCGGCGCGGTGTAGTAGCTCCAGGCCTCCAGCTCCTTGTCCTTGCCGTCGTCGTAGAGCGCTGCATTGGGGCCAACAAACTGGTTCCAGGCGCCGTGCAGGTCATAACTCATGATGTTGACGTAGTCCAGGTACTGGGTGACCTGGTAGTTCTCCATGCCGCGCAGCAAGTAGCCCGAGGCTGGCGCCGCCACCGTCAACATATAGTGCTTGGCATCGGCTTGGCTGGCCGCATCCAGGCGCGCACGCAGGGTTTGCATCAGCACCACATAGTTCTTCACCAGGCTGGCGCGGCGCGCATTGGAGATGGCGAAGTCGTCAGGGTTGCCGGCGTCCTTCATGCTGGTGGCGTACTCGTAGTCGATGTCCACACCGTCAAAGCCGTACTGGCGCAGGAAGGCCACGGCCGAGTCGGCAAAGGCATTGATGCCGGCCGTGTTGGCGCTGCCGTCGGAATTGGTGGTCATGGTGTAGAAGCCACCGCTGGCCACGCGCTTGCCACTGTCGTCGAAGTAGCCGCCCGTCTCGGCCCAGCCGCCAACCGACACCAGGGTCTTGACCTGCGGGAACTGCTTCTTGTACTTGCTCAGCAGGTTGAAGTGGCCCTTGTAGCTTAGGCTCGGGTCCATCTCGGCACCGGCCACACCGGGCCAGGTGATGCCGGTGGCCGGATTGTTCGGGTCGTTGACATTGCCGACCGAGAGCTTGTTGGCGCCGTCCACGTGCGCAAAGGCGTAGTTGATGTGGGTCAGCTGCGCCCAGGGGATGTTGCTGGCCAGGTAGGCGGGCTGGCCGTTCTTGCCGGTGCGCCAGCTGGTGAAGTAGCCGATGATGCGGCGCGGCTTGTCGGCGCCCATCTTTTCGCGGCCCTGCTCGTCATAGACCTTGCAGTAGGCGGGCGAGGTACCCGGTGTGGTCAGCAGGCCTTCGGGGCGGCAGCGCTCATCACCCGTGCTGGTACCGCTGACGGTGATGCGCACGGCCGAGCTGTCGGTGCTGGCGCCCTTGTCATCGGTGGCGCGGGCGACGACGTCGGCCACGCCAGCGCGTGCCGTCCACGCCACGCTGAAGGGCGATGTGCTGTCCTCGGCCACCAGGGCGCCGTTGATGTAGAAGGCCACCTTGGCGACCGTGCCATCGCTGTCGGCAGCATTGGCGCTCAGGGTGACGCTGTCACCGGCACCGGGGGTTGCGCCGGCAGTCGGTGCGGTCAAGGCCACTGTGGGCGGCTTGTTGACCGGGCCGGCCGTCACGGTGACGGCCTGAGTCTTGGTGTTCGTGGCACCCTTGTTGTCGGTCACCGTCAGGCTGACGTTGTAGCTGCCGGCGGCCGCATACGTGCGACTGGCGGTGGCGCCGGTGGCGGTGCCGCCATCGCCGAAGTTCCAGGCGTAGCTGGCAATCGTGCCGTCGGGGTCGCTGGAGCCGCTGCCGTTGACACTCAGCGTCAGGCCACTGGCCGTGCTGGTGAAGGCGGCGACGGGCGGCTGGTTGACCACCGTCCCCACGGTCACCTGGCTGCTCTTGCTGCTGGTGGCGCCCTTGTCATCGGTCACCGTCAAGGTGATGGTGTAGGTGCCGGCTGCGGCATAGCTGCGGCTGGCGGTGGCGCCTGTGGCCGTGCCGCCGTCACCAAAGGTCCAGGCATAGCTGGCCACGCGGCCGTCGGCATCGGTCGAAGCGCTGCCGTTGACGCTGACAGCCAGGCCGTTGATGCTGCTGGTGAACGCTGCCACCGGCGGCTGATTGACGACGCCATCGCAGTCGCCCAGCGGCTTCCAGACGTCCCACTGGCCCGAGTTGGTGGCCGGGCTGTTGCCCTGAGTCCACCACTTGGCTTGGAAGGCCTTGTTGTTCTGTTTGGCCTTGCCGCCCGATGTGTAGACGGCCGTGGCCGACCATTCATTCACACCGGTGCAGTTGTAGGCCAAAGCGGGGCTGGCGGCCATGGCGGCCACCAGCACGCTCAGGCTGGGAAGTGCATGTTTCATGGGGAGTCCTTGCTTGTCTCAGGCTAGGTTCTTGGAAGCGCGCAGGGCGCTGGGCGGGGCGGTTTGCGTCGCGGAATGCAGCCGCCCCACCCCTCGCTCGAACGAGGGCTGCAGGAACGGCCTTCGGGGAGAAGCGGACTCGGAGCGACGCGCCCGGACCGCTGGTTTTTCAGTGCCGGCTCATGGTTTGACGGTCACATCGAAGTACTTCTCGACACAGCGTTGGTAGTCGCCGGCCTTGAGGGCGAAGTGAGCCGTTTGGTAGCCGACCAGCTTGCAGGCGAAGGCTTTGCCCTCGGGCATGTCGGGGTAGTAGGCCCAGTCCTGGTCCCAGTAGATGTCCAGGGCGCCGGCGCCGCCGACCACAAAAGGCTTCTGCGTCGCGCAGCCCAATTCTTCATTGGCCGCGATCGGCACGCCGAGGGAGGCTGCATGCTGGCGGTAGTAGGCGATGCGATTGACCGACTGCGGCTTCTCGATGATCTGGCCGCATTCGATGCCGCCGTTGATCACATGGGTGGTGGCTCCGAAACCGGGCTTGATGCCTTGGGCCGTATCGGTCGCATTGGGCTTCCAACTGCCGTCCACCACATGCAGCATGCTGGGCTTGGGCGAGGCCGGGTAGACGAAGAAGAACACCGCCGAGGCCAGGTTGAGCCAGGTGTCGGCCACCTGCTCGGGGTTGTTCAGCAGCACCTTCACATCACCAAACATGGCGTCCGAGAAGGGGCCGTAGTTGAAGCTGTAGGACAGCTGCTTGGCGCCGCGGCCGAAGTACTGCTTGTAGCGGCCCTGAGCGTCCTTGCCGCATGGCCAGACCTGACCCTGCCAGGTGCTCGGCAGGCACTCGTTGTTGTAAGGGCAGCCGTAGCTGCTCTCGCTGCAGCCCGATTCACGCACGAAGTACAGGGCCTGGCGCCACTCGGGGATGGCGTTGTTGCGGTCATGCGCGCCGGTCTCCTGCGTGAAGTGGGCGAACATGGTGGCCAGGGTCTTGCGGCAGATGGCATCGGCATCGCGGCCATCGCTGTAGCTGCTGCACACGCCCGAGAACTTGGCCACAGCCTGCAGCAGGCCGGTGTAGGTGTAGCTGGCATGGCGCAACGGGAACAAGAATTCCCACTGGCTGGCGGGCAAGATGCGTTCGACGCGTTTGACGTTCTCGGGGTTGCCGGCCGCTCCGGGCTTGACCGCGGTGACCACAGCGTTGTCCCGCGTCGCCACCGAAGCCTTGACCGAGGCGAACAGCGGCGTGCTGGTCAGCCGCGCTTCATTGGCCAGCACATCGGCCTGGCGCAAGATGTACTTGCCGGTGACCGGGTCCTTGACCACGGAAACCAGGCTCACACTCAAGGCCTTGCTGCCGGTGGCGCCCTTGTCATCGGTGACCGTCAAGGTGACCGGGTAGGTACCGTTCTTGGCATAGGCATGGCTGGTCTTGGCACCCGTGCCGCTCGTGCCATCACCGAAATCCCAGCGCCAGCTGGCCACCGCGCCATCGGCGTCGCTGGAGCTGCTGCCGTCGAAGCTGACAGTCAGGCGGTCCACCGCCGAGCTGAAGTTGGCCACCGGCGCCTTGTTGCCGCCCGTGCCACCGCCGCCATCGCAGGCGCCCAAGGGCTTCCAGACCGCCCAGCTGCCCGAATTGCTCGCCGGTGCCTGGCCTTGCGTCCACCAATTGGCCGAGTAGGCCTTGCCAGCGTCCTGCACCTGCTTGCCCGCCGTGTAGGCCGTGGCCGAGGCCCAGACCGGCAAGGCGCTGCAGTTCACCGCCCAGGCGGGCGCCGCCGCGGCCAGCAACACGGCCAAAACCGCCCAACGCTGGCCGCGCAGATGACGACCTGTAAGGCCTGACAGTATGCCGAACGGCCGATTCATGAAAACCTCGCGCGCTCCGGTGAGGCGCTCTTGGCCGCATGCCAGGTGGGTTGCGATTTCAGGACTTCGGTTCATGAACAACTCCCATCTCTCACGCGCCAAAAGGCTGCAGCGCCGGTGTGATTCAAGCCCCAGAGCCCGTGGCAATCGAGGCAACCGCTTCAAGACCAAAACATTGCTTTGGCCCATCAGTGGTATTTACTTTAGATACCAGTTTGTCGCAAAACATAGATGAAAACACCTAGTTTGCACGAAACATAGCGTAAACAGCAATACCAAACGCAGTCCAGCCCGCTTAGCGCTGCGGCGTGGCGGAGCCTTGCCAAAAGCCCTTGCCCGGCGCGCTTGCAGCGGCCGGCCAGGAGCCCGAATCGGGCGCGATGCATTCAAGCTCGGGCGGGGTTTTGATACAAAAAGACAGGCAATCTCACCGTTAGCAAGACCTCCCGGTCCTGCGTATGCGCGTCATGGGTGGCGCCAATGCCGCGCTGCGGCACCTGCCGCAAAGGCAGGCCAGGGCCTCAGGCGCCCAGGTCGATCACTTGATCGTCTTCGGCCGCCGTGCAATCGGCCGACAAGGGCTGCCAGCCGCGGCGCATGACCACCTGCTGGCCACGCAGGCACAACTCAACACGCCGCGCCTCGGGCCAGCGCTGGCGCACAAACTGCTCGATGGAATCGGGCATGCTGACCCGGTAGCGCAGCTGCGCCAGGTCCTCGGCCGGGTGGTCATCGCTGTGCACCCAGGGAATCAAGGCGCCGGCCCACATCAGCGGCCGCCAGCCCAGCTCCACGGCCGTGGGCTGGTAGCCCTGGGCTTGCAGCCAGGCCTGGGCCTGGGCGCGCAGACCGGCTTGGTACACGCCCGCTTGGGCCTCAGCGGAGGGCTGCAAACCGCCCCAGCCGGCGGCCAGCAACTCGAGCAGCCACTGGTTGCAGTTCTGGTAACTCAGGCCGAAGGCATAGGCGTTGGCGCTGTAGCGCGGCGCCAGCAGCTGCAAGGCGCGGCCGTCATCGGCCGCCAAAGCCTGCACCGGCGCCGCGGCCTCGGGCGGCAGCAAGAGCAAGGAGATGACGCTCAAATCCGGGGTCAGCGTGCCCAGCAGAAAGCCGGCCAGGCCCTGGTCGAACAGGCGCGGTCGGTTCTCGTCGCAGGCGAAATAGAGCTGGCGCACCGACCAGGGCGTGTTGGGGCTGGCCTTCAGGCTGATGCCTGCATGCGAGTAGCGCAGGCCAAAACGCTGCAGATCCAGCCCGGCACGGGCGACGATGGCCAGCTCCTGGCCCGAGGCTTCGAGCTGCTGCTTGACCACGGCGCTGAAGCGCAGCAAGCGGTCCTGCTGCGCCACGCTCATGGACTCGGTGGTCTGCGCGCAATAGCGCAGGATGTCGGCGCGGCAGGGTGCTGAGGCCAGAGCGAGAAACGATGCCAAAGCCATCAGCAAAGGCAGCCCGGCCGACACCTTCACGCCCATCTCAAAGCGTCACAGCGCGCGAGGGCAGCTCGCGATAGAAGGCGTCGTCCAGCACCAGGAAGAAGGCCTGCTGCGTGGCCTGACGCGAAAACTCCAGGCCATAGGACGTCGGCCGGGCGCTGACCCACTGGCCGTTCTCCAGGCCAGCTGCTGCCAGGGTCGTCTGCGGCAAGAACAGGAAGAACTGCTCAGCGCTCTGACCATCGGCGGCCCCGCCTTGAACCTTGGCCTGCAAGCTCAGGCGTACCTGACCCGGGCGACCCGGGGCCTCGGCCACTTCGATGATCTTGTAGTCGCCGGCCGCCACCTTCTTGTCGCCGCTCGAGCTTTCGCTGGACTTCTGCACCGAGGTGGACAGGCTGCCGATCGAGGTGCCGATGCTCTCGGAGGCCGAAGACGCCGACAGGCCCGTGGCCTGGGCGGGCGCCGCCAGGGCCAAAGAAGCCAGCGCCAACACAGCAGCCGCAGTGGCCCGGGACGAAAGACGCAAGGAATGGGTGTTCATGAGGGGTCCGTCAGGTTCAGAGCAAGGATGCGCGATGTTAGCGGCTGCCCGAGGGCAAGCCGGGCCTAGACTGCGCACTCTTCGCCCCACTTTCATCCAACACTCATGAAGCTGAAGAACAAGGTTTGCATCATCACCGGCGCCGCCCAAGGCATCGGCCTGGCCACCGCCCTGCGCTTTGCCCAGGAAGGCGCCATCGTCATCTGCGGCGACATCAAGCCCGAAGCCGTGAACGCCGCCGCCGACCAATGCCGCGCGCTCGGCGCCGAAGCCCTGGGCCTGGTGCTCAATGTCACCGACCGCGCCCAGGTGGATACGGTGGTGGCCGAGGTGCTGGCGCGTTACGGCCGCATCGATGTGCTGGTCAACAACGCCGGCATCACCCGCGACGCGCGGCTGCAGAAGATGAGCCTGGAGCAGTTCGACCAAGTCATCGACGTCAATCTGCGCGGCGTCTTCCACTGCGCCCAGGCCGTGGCCGACGCCATGGTGGCGCAGGGCGCCGGCGTGATCCTGAACGCCAGCTCGGTGGTCGGCATCTACGGCAATTTCGGCCAGACCAATTACGCGGCGGCCAAGTTCGGCGTGATCGGCTTCACCAAGACCTGGTCGCGCGAGCTGGGGCTCAAGGGCGTGCGCGTCAATGCGGTCGCGCCGGGCTTCATCGAGACGCCCATCCTGGCCACCATCCCCGAGAAGGTGATCACCGAAATGCAAGCCCATGTGCCGCTCAAGCGCCTGGGCAAGCCAGAAGAGATCGCCAGCGTCTACGCCTTTCTGGCCAGCGAGGACGCCAGCTACATCAATGGCGCGGTGATCGAGGTCTCGGGCGGCATGACGGTGTAGGCCGGGCGGCTCGCAGAAGCTCAGCTCACCAGCAGCGCCTCGACCCGCGCGCGGAGCCGATCGGGGCTGACCTCGGCCGAGGCCAAGGGCGGGCCCGCCAGCAGCCCAACCCGGCTGAACAAGCCCCGCCGGAAGGGCCGCACCATGGCCTGGCCCTGCTCCACGCGCGAGAAAAAAGAGCCCCAGAGGTTCTGCAGCGCCAGCGGCACCACCGGCACCTGCTCGCGCCCTTCCAGGATCTTCATCAGCCCGCCCTTGAAGGGCTGCAGCGTGCCGTCGCGGGTGATGCCGCCCTCGGGGAAGATGCAGAGCAACTCGCCCTCGTCCAGCACCTCGCGCGCCAGCTCGAAAGCGCGCTCGTAAGTGGCCGGGTCTTCCTTCTGCGGCGCGATTGGGATCGCCTTGGCCAGGCGGAACAACCAGCCCAGCACCGGGATGCGGAAGATGCGGTGGTCCATCAGAAAGCGGATCGGCCGCGGGCTGGCCGCCATCAGCAGCACGGCGTCGATGAAGGAGACATGGTTGCAGACCAGCAGGGCCGGGCCGCGCGCCGGAATGTGCTCGTCGCCGCGCACTCGGAAGCGGTAGACCAGGCGCGAGGCCACGAAGGCCACAAAGCGCAGCAGGTACTCGGGCACCAGCATGAAGATGTAGAACGCCACCACCGCATTGGCCAGGCCCACCGCCAAGAAGAGCTCGGGGATGCTGAAGCCCGCGCCGAGCAAGGCACCGGCCAGCAGCGAGCTGGCGATCATGAACAGCGCGTTGAGGATGTTGTTGGCCGCGATGATGCGGGCGCGGTGGGTCGGTTGGGCGCGCACCTGAATCAGCGCGTACATGGGCACGCTGTACAGGCCGGCGAACAGCGCCAGCAGGCACAGATCGGCCAGCACGCGCCAATGCGCGGCCTGGGCCAGGAAGTCGCCCAGGCTCAGCGCCGCAGCAGCAGGCAATGGCGCCGGCAAGCCCCGCGAGGCGAAGTAGAGGTCGATGGCAAACACGCTCATGCCGATGGCGCCCACCGGCACCAGGCCGATCTCGACATGGCGGCGCGAGAACAGCTCGCACAGCAGCGAGCCCACACCGATGCCGACCGAGAACACCACCAGCAGCAGCGAAGCCACCTGCTCATTGCCGTGCAGCACGTCTTTCGCAAACGCCGGAAAGTTGGCCAGGAAGACGGCACCAAAGAACCACATCCAGGAAATGCCCAGCAGCGAGCGGAACACCGCCAGCTGCTCACCAGCCAGCTTGAGGTTGCGCCAGGTCTCGCTGACCGGGTTCCAGTTGATCACCAGGCCGGGGTCGGTGGCCGGGCAAGTTGGAATGGCTTGCGCCGTCAAGCGCCCCAGCACAGCCAGGCCCAGGCAGGCCAAGGCCACCTGCTGCGCGCCCACCTCGGGGCGCGCGATCAGCACGCCACCGGCCACATTGCCCAGCAGGATGGCCACAAAGGTGCCCATCTCCACCATGCCATTGCCGCCCGTCAGCTCGCGCTCGTTCAGCTGCTGCGGCAGATAGGCGTACTTGACCGGGCCGAACAGGGTCGAGTGCAGGCCCAGCAGGAAGACGCAGACCAAAAGAGCCGGCACATTCGTCGCGTAAAAGCCCCAGGCCGCCAGCGCCATGATGGCGATCTCCAGGCTCTTGATGAACTGGATCAGCCGCGTCTTGTCATGCTTGTCGGCCAGCTGGCCGCTGGTGGCCGAGAACAGCACAAAAGGCAAGATGAACAAGGCGCCGATCACCAGCCCGGCCTGGGCCGGCTTCAACCAGCTCAGCTGCAGCTGGTAGGTCAGCAGCACGGTGAAGGCGAACTTGAACAGGTTGTCATTCGCCGCACCCAGGAACTGGGTCCAGAAAAACGGGGCGAAGCGGCGCTGCGCCAAGAGCGCGAACTGACCACCATGGGATTCCGACATGCTGTTGCCTCCGCTTCTTCAATTCATGGTTTGACCAGCTCGACCGCATCGCCGGCTCCCGCGCGGGGCAGCCAGGCGAACACCGAATCGGCCGTGATCGTTTCAATTCGCCCGGCAAAGCGTTGGGCGCTCGGATGGTCATCGAACTCGACATTGGCCATGCTCACCCGTGCGCCCAGCCGCGTGACCGTGGAAAGCCGCAGCAGGCCGGGCTGGTAGTCCCGCTCGCGCAACCAGGCCTGGGCCTGGGCCCGGCTCTCTGCACCCTGGCTCGCCAAGGCCAGCGTCTCCAGCACCCATTGATTGCTTTGCTGGTACTTGCTGCCCCAGGCGTAAGACACCATGCTGTAGCGCGGCTCGTGCAGGGTGGCCACGCGTGCTTGGTCGCGCAGCAGCGGCATCAGCGCCGACTGAAGCGCCGGGCTCAGCCGAGCAAAAGCAGCCTCGTAGCGATGCGGGCGGTCCAAAAAGAACTCACCCAGGCCCTGACGAAACAGATCGGCGCGGGCGCAGCCACAGTGGTTGAGCTTGTGCAGCACACGCCAGACCGGCTGCGCATCCTGCGCATCACCCTGGCTGTCCCGGTAGGCAATGCCCAGGTGGGACCACTGAACCCCGTACTTGCTAAGGTCTTGCCCCGCGCGGGCCAGCAACACGACCTGCGCACCGCTGGCCTCCAACTGCCGAGCCGTGGCTTCGGCCAGGTTCATGCCGCGCTCGATCTGCTGCACGGTGAGCGGCTTGTCCTCACAAGGCCGCCCGGCCTGAGCCCAGCCGGCCGTCAGCAACAACACCAGCCAAACGCAGTGCTTCATCGCGTGATCTGCTCGTTGTGCAGCAAGGCCTTGCCGACGGCATTGGGCACCAGGGCGACCGCCTCGCCCGCCACCGAAAGCACATAGCCACTGCCGATCACCGAGACCACCACCACGGCGCCCAAAGCTGTGCTGGCCTTGCCGGTGAAACGAACGCTGGCGCGGACGCCATCCGACGCGCGCTCCAACACCCACACCGTGCCCTGGGCCGAGGCCTCGACGGCCACGACCGTCAAGTTCGCACCCGCCGACAAGAGCACCGCAGGCGCTGCCACCGAGACCGCCACGGGCACGGCAGACAAGGCACTGGCCTCCGAGGCCGTGGTCTGGGCTCGCGCATGTGGCGCTTGCAACAAGACCAGGCTCAGCAGCAGATACGCGGAACAGGAAAGGAACTTGGTGTTCTTAATCTTCATAACTCCCGATTCAAGGGTCTTGCAGTACCCCGGCTTTCGACTTGATGTCTCCGTCAGGCACACCGTCGGCACATGGATTGGCATGCGCGCTGGCGGGCGCATCATCGCAGGGCCGCACTCAGCCTGGATGCTCGAAATGGCGGCGCGAGTGAAAGACCTCAGTGCGCAAGCCCTGGCCTCGCCACCGAACCGACTTCTTCAAAAGCAGATCGAACAGCAGCGGGTTGTGCTCGCGCAGCTGCTCCAGAAAAGGCTGCTGCGCGGCGTCTAGCAGCCCCGCCCGCACCAGGCTGCCCAGGCGGTAGAGCAGGCCCACGCCGGGCAGCGGGTAGTCCGAGCCATGGAGCAGGCGGCCATGCCAATCTTGCCGGCTCAGCACGCTGCGCCAGACCTCGGGCCGGCGGTTGAACTGGAACAGGGCCGAGACATCGCCGAGCAGCAGGCCGCTCCAGGCCGGCTCGTCCATCAGCCGGGCGAAGAGATCAAAAGCCGGGCGCAGGCGCGGCCGGGGCTGGTCCAGGTCCAGCGCATCGCCGAGCGAGGCGCAGTGCGCCGCGATCACGCGCACGCCTTGCGACAAGGGCTGGCGCAGCAGCAGCGGGTTGCCCAGCTCATCGCGGCCGGCGCCGGGCACGGCTTTCTCTTCGCCGCAGTGCACGATCAGGGGCAAGCGGGCGGCGGCCAAACGCTCGTAAAAGGGGCGCAGGCGGCGGTCGCGCAGATCGATGTTCATGCTGCTGGGCAGCCATTTCAGCGCCACGGCGCCGCCGGCGATGGCCGCATCCAGGCGGGTCAGCGCATCCTCGCGGTAAGGGTGGATGGAGGCCACCCAGGCAAAGCGCTGCGGGCCGGCCTGCGCCACGCTGCGGGCATAAGCATCGGGCACATGGAAGGTGGTCCAGTCGGCCTGGGCCCGGCCCTGCTCGTCGTGGGCCTCGTCAAAGGCATAGAGCATCCAGCGGGCGCCCTCGGGGAAGTCTTCGGTCAGCGCACGCAAGCGCTGCAGATAGGCACGGTCCACGCTGGGCGCATCGGCCGGCACGCAGGCGCCGTCCATGATGACGCGGCGGCGCAGGCTCTCGCCCGGGTGCCACCACTGGTGCATGGCTGGGTGGATGCGGCAGCCGCTGCCGGCATCGCCGGTGCCGAGCAGATGGCAGTGCACGTCCCAGAGCTGGCGGGCGTCGATGTCCTGCCAGAGCTGCTGCAGGGCCGGATGCTGGCGCAGGGCCTCGGGCAAGGCGCCACGGCAGGGGTTGCGCAGATAGCCGGCTTGGGCCGGGCGCACCAGGCTGCTGAACAGGCCGGCCACGGCGGCGGCGCCGCAGCATTGCAGGTGGCGGCGCCGTGTGGTTTGAAAGGCAGCATCGTGGTGCATCGCGTGTCTCACTCCGTCTGGATGGGATGGCGCCCGGCTGGGCTTGGAATGAAAGCGATGCTCGCGGCAGCGCGGCGCTGGCGTGCGAAAAATGCCGCTCGGTGGCAAGACCTGGCCCCGACGGTGGCACCATGCGCTACTGCTGCGCCCGGCGCCACAGCACTTTTCTCTTTTCTTTTCTGACTTCTTCTTCGCACCGAAGCCCGCATGTCCACCACCCAAACCCTGATCGAAGTGATCAAGGCCGAGCTGAAGAGCCAGGGCCTGAGCTATGCCGATGTGGCCCGCGAGCTGGAGCTGTCGGAATCCAGCGTCAAGCGCATGTTTGCGCCCGGCGGCGAGATGCCGCTGTCGCGGGTCGATGAAATCTGCCGGGTGCTGAACACCGATTTCGGCGAGCTGAGCCGCTCACTCAGCGAACGCCAGCCCCTGCGCATGGAACTGAGCCTGGCGCAGGAAAAAGCCGTGGTGGCCGACCCCAAGCTGCTGCTGGTGGCCATCTGCTGTCTGAGCCAGTGGACGGCCGAGCAGATGCACCAGCACTACCGCCTCAGCGAGGCCGAGGTGACCCTGCACCTGGCCGAGCTGGACCGGCTGGACATCATCGAGCTCAAGCCCCTGAACCGCTACAAGCTGCGCGTGGCCAAGACCTTTCGCTGGCGCCCGCACGGGCCGGTGATGAACTTCTTCCGCGAGGAAGTGGCCGGAGATTTTTTCTCAGGCGGCTTCGACGGCGAGGCCGAGCTGCTGAGCCTGGTGCACGGCCGCCTCAGCCAGGCCAAGGCCCGCGAGCTGGTCGAACGCCTGCAACGCTTGGCCCACGATTTCGCCCGCCAGCACCTGCTGGACCAGAAACTGCCCGAGGCCGAGAAGCGCCAGTACACCCTGGTGATGGGCATGCGGTCCTGGTTGTTTGAGCACTTCAGGCATTTGCAGAGGGCGGGGCGGGGGTAGGAGGCGCCGACCCCGGTGCGATTCGCGCCGATTTACCGCTGCGAAGGGACAGCAGTTGCTTCGAGTGAGGGAGCAAGCTCATGGCTCACTTTGAAAACCGTGTGGCAAGGGCGTCGCCGACGAAAAATCAATCGCGAATCAACCTCCTGACGACAAGCCTATGCCGCCTACGCGGTAAACGGCGTGTTGCTTAGGTTTGCCGAATCCACCCCCACTACTGACCTCTGCAATGCTGACCCTATGACCAGAGGGCGGTAGTTCAACGCCCTAGGTAAGCAGCGCCGGAGCCGAGGGAGAAGGCGCAGGACGCCAAAACATGCCTTGAAAATGCCAGGTCCGTTTCCAATGTTGGCATCAACTTGTCCAACCAGCTAAGCCACAGGCACCCTCTCAACTTGGACTGGTTCATGTGCTTTTGCTTCAAGTGCAATTGCAATGCGCTCAATGTTGCGGCGGTATTCTTCCGCAAGTTCGGGGTTCGCTGGCATTTGTAAAACGCGCATGCTTAATGGCGAATCACCTGACATTGTCTGAATCAGGGCTTTGCGAAGTATGCGTTGATCCGCTTCGATCTCCTCATGGGCAACGGGTGTGTAAGCCCCTCGCTTAAGTTGAACACGATCAAAGGTAAAGCCGACATCCTGAGCCATTGCATAGAGAAGATTCAGAAAAAGTTCTTCGCGTTTTGCATAGTGGGCCTGCTGTTGAGCCTCCGCTAAATCAGCTCCCTCGCCCAGGTTGTCGTGATACTCCTTCCATGCGTCCAGAATAGCTTGTTCTTTGCGTGTCCTATGGTGAATTCCGAAGACGAAACCACCATAGAAAACTAGGTCGATCATGTTCAATGCTTGCACATGATCTGGAGTCAATCGAGCAGCGCGTGTTGCCATTAGCTGCGTGAACACACGAGTTTTTCGGTCCTTTTGCTCACGTATACCTTCAATCCACTTTTGCGCCTGGACAGCCAGAATTGGCCCCAGCAGAGTCGCAACTACGACAATCCAATCCTTGGTATCCATATTCATACTGAAACTTTCTAGGCAGCAATGATGCTACGCAAACTGCTACACCAATTACCCTGCCTGCCGCAATGATTGAATCAATAGACTTATTGTGGCGTAACACCACCTGGCCCAGAACGAAGTGGCGGGGCAAAATGGGAGCATGCCGAAATGTACTCAAACCATAGAATAACTAGGCCACAGTTCGCGACTAATTTACAACCAAAGGTAGGCACAACCACTCAAACCTTAATAACCAAGCAGCCTCTTCTTCTGCGCTTGAAATTCTTCTTCTGTAATAGCGTTTGACGTTCTCAACTCGGCAAACTTCCTTATTTCTTCGGCTACATCTTTAGTGACGGCTTGAGTGCCATCTTCCTTGTTGATTGCAGAACTTTGCTTACCAAGGTTTCTGTAAACACCAACACCAGCGAAGAGTAGCGCCAGCAGTAGGGCACCTTTTACTGGGCGAAGAAATGGAATAAATAGACTTGCGACTGCACCGATTGCTGCGCCTGAGATCGCGTTCTTTACGATATCGTATTGCCAGAGACGCTTTAGAACTTTGCCTGCGGTTTCTTTCATTTTTCCTTCCAGCCTGAATAACGACGGACTATTTCCAGAATTTAAGCAGGCGCTCCGTACGCCTGCCACGAATTTTCAACGCCGACTAGCAGACAAATAGCGAGAGTAGCCACGACTCAAAGCTACTCCGGCTGAGCACTGAGCCGCCCCTCACCGCTTCGGCGCAAACCCCGTATCCCCGAACTGCCAGAGGAAGAAGCTCCACACATCCGCCGTCTCGTCCAGGCGCTGCGACACGCCGGAGCCCATGCCGTGGCCGCCTTCGAAGTCCACGCGCAGCAGCGCGGGCTTGTTAGCATAACGCTCGGGCTGTGCGGCTTGCAGGCGGGCGGCGAACTTGGCGGGGATCCAGGCTTCGACGCGGGGGTCGTTGGCGCCGGTGGTGACGATGACGGCCGGGTAGTTCACGCCGTCGCGCACGCGGTGCACGGGGCTGAGCGCATACATGCTCTTGAAATGCGCGGGGTTGGTGACAGTGCCGAACTCGGCGATATTGGGCGCGCCGTTGAGCGTGGTTTCCATGCGCAGCATGTCGGACAGGCTGACCGCGCTCTGCGCTGCGGCAAACAGCTCGGGGCGCTGGGTGATGGCGCCGCCGATGGTGATGCCGCCGGCGCTGCCGCCGGTGCCGGCCAGGGTGGCGGGCGAGGCGTACTTGTTGGCAATCAGGTATTCGGCGCAGGCAATAAAGTCCGAGACCGTGTTCTGCTTGGTCTGGATGTAGCCGCCGCGGTGCCAGTCTTCGCCCAGCTCACCGCCGCCGCGCACATGGCAGATGGCCGAGACGCCGCCGCGCTCCAGCCAGGCCAGGCGGGTGGCGCCGAAGCGGGGCTCCTGGGTGATGCCGTAGGCGCCGTAACCGCTGAGAATGGTGGGGCGCTTGCCGTCGCGCGGCGCACTCTTGGACGACAGAATCGACAGCGGCACCATCACGCCGTCATGGCTCTTGACCATGACGCGCTCGGCCTGCACGCCCGAGGTGTCCACGGCCACCGGCTTTTGCAGGTCCACTCGCCGCGCCGATGCGTCAGCGGCGCCGGGCTTCATCAAGACCAGGCTTTGCGGCGGCTGGGTCCAGCCCTCGTGCAGCACCAGCAGCTCGCCGCCGGGCAAGGGGCTGATCTCGCGCAGCGTGCCTTCAAACGGCAGGGCCACGGTCGAGATGGCGGGCTTGCCCTTGCCGGGCTTTTTCTTCTCCACCCGCCAGAGCTTGCTCACGCCGGCATCCAGGGCCTTCACGTAGACGGCATCGTCGGCCAGCTTGATGTCCTGCAACACGCTCTCGCCCGCCGGCAGCAGGGGGCGGAAGAGCGTGGTGCGCAGGCGCAGGTCCAGCTGCAGCAGCTCGCGGCGCGAGGCTTTTTTCTGGCTCAGGGCATAGATCTGGTCGCCGGAGATGGTGGCCTCCGTGACCTTGTCTTCCGGGCGGATGATGCGGCGCCAGGGGGTGGCCGCGCCCTTCTTGAGCAGATCCTCGGCCGGCGCCACCCAGTAGGAGCGCTCGACCGCATCGCCATGCAGCACCTCGGCCAGGGCCCAGCGCGAGTCCTTGCTCAGATAGACGTAGGGCAAGTCGGCCAGCGCGTGCTTCTCCTGGGCGTTCACCTCCCAGCCGAACAGGGGCGCGTCTTGCGCCGGATCGGCGCCGAGCTTGTGCAGGAAGACGGCGCTCTTGTTGTAGCGCTCTTCGGCCGGGTGGCGGTTGTAGGCAAAGCCGCTGCCGTCCTTGAACCAGGCCACGCCGAACTGGTTAAGGCCGGTGTGGGCGATGGCCTCGCTCAAGAACTTGCCGCTGGCCACATCGAACACGCGCAGCACGCTGTTTTCCGAGCCGCCGCTGGACAGGCCAATGGCCAGGCGCTTGCCGTCCGGCGAGGGCGTGTACCAGTCGATCGCATGCTTGCCGGGCTCGCCGGGGATGTTGTTCGGGTCCAGCAGCTCGCGCTCGGCGCCTTCCACCCCCGCACGAAGCCACAGCCGCGACTGGTTCTGGCCCGGCGCGCGCTTCATATAAAAGAGCTGGCCGGCCACGAGCTTGTAGCCGCCGGTGCTTTCGCCCGCATCGGCGAGTTGGCCCAGGCGCTCGCGCAAAGCGGCGCGGCCGGGCAACTGGGACAGGCTGGCCTTGGCGTAATCGGCCTGCGCACGCAGCCAGGTCTGGAACTCGGCGGACTTCTGGTCCTCCATCCAGCGGTAGGGGTCGACCACGGCGGTGCCGTGATAGACATCGGTGACGGGTTTGAGCGGGGTGGCGGGGTACGGTGAATTGGGGGCGGTCTGTGCGAACAGCGGAGCGGACAGCAGGCTAACGCTCAAGGCCAGTGCCAGGCGAGACGGGTTCAGTTTCATGTGCGGCATGCTCAAGTGGTGAATGACATCGGCAGCGCGGTGGCGCCCCGAGTAGAAAGACCTGCCAGCCGATGGGCCGGCGCTGCGAGGGGGTGGCGGCTTGAACCCTGAACTGCATCAAGACGGCGGCTCATCTTAATGATCGGCAAGGCGAAGCACCCAAGCGGGCGAGGCAGTCGCTTTGATCAGCGACAATGCCGCCCATATGTTTGCCCTGTTCGATGACGCCGGAAAATTCCTCGCCGGCCGCGTGATGTCCGAAGCCGACAGTTCGATGCAAATCGAACTGGAGTCGGGTAAGCGCGTCAAAGTGAAGTCAGCCAATGTGCTGCTCAAGTTCGACAAGCCCGCCCCGGCGGAGTTGATCGCGGAAGGCCAGCGCCTGGCCCAGGAGATCGACCTGGACCTGGCCTGGGAGTTCGCGCCCGACACCGAGTTCGGTTTTGCCGACCTGGCGCGCGATTACTTCGACGCCAAAGCCGGCGTGACCCACCAGGCCGCCGCCCTGTTCCGCCTCTTTGAAGCGCCGCATTACTTCCGCCGCGCGGGCAAGGGCCAGTTCAAGAAGGCGGCCGAAGAGGTGGTCAAGGCCGCCCTGCTGGGCATCGAGCGCAAGCGCCAGCAGGCGCTGCAGATCGAGGCCTGGGCCGAGGAGCTGGCCGCCGGCCGCTGCCCGGACGCGATCCGCGATCAGATTTACAAGATCCTGTTCAAGCCCGACAAGAACGGCCCCGAGTACAAGGCCGTGGTCGAAGCCACGCGCCGCTCGCACAAGGCACCCTTGGAACTGCTCAAGAGCGCCGGCGCCATCGCCAGCCCTTATCAGTTCCACTGGAAGCGTTTCCTGTTCGAAACCTTCCCCAAGGGCACGGGTTTCCCGGCCCTGCAGGCACCCGAGATCAAGGACGAGCTGCCGCTGTCGCCGGTGCAGGCCTTCTCGATCGACGACTCGGCCACCACCGAAATCGACGATGCGCTGTCGGTCCAGGGTCTGGGCACGGGCACCATCGTCTTCGGCGTGCATATCGCCGCGCCGGGCCTGGCCTTCCAGCCCGACTCGGCCGTGGACAAGGTGGCGCGCGAGCGCCTGTCCACCGTCTACATGCCCGGCTGGAAGCTGACCATGCTGCCGGACGAGGTGGTGCAGGCCTACACCTTGATCGAAGGGCGCGACTGCCCGGCGGTTTCGCTCTACGTCACCATGGACGAGGCCACGCTGGCCGTGACTGGCAGCGAGACGAAGCTGGAGCGCGTGCCCATCAAGGCCAATCTGCGCCATGACAAGCTGGACGGCATCATCACCGCCGACACCTTGACCGGCGCCGCACCGGCCGATTACGCCTTCGCGCCCGAGCTGGCCTTCACCTTCCGCCTGGCCAACCATCTGAAGGCACAGCGCGAAATCGTGCGCGGCAAGCCCGAGAACTTCAACCGGCCGGACTACAACTTCCGCCTCGATTCGAACGGCGAGCGTGAGCCCAATGGCAGCGAGACCGTCAGCATCAGCACCCGCTTGCGCGGCTCGCCGCTGGACTTGATCGTGGCCGAGGCCATGATCCTGGCCAACTCGACCTGGGGCGGCTGGCTCAACGACATGGGCCTGCCCGGCATCTACCGCAGCCAGGCCAGCATGGCGCCCGGCGTCAAGGTGCGCATGGGCACGCGCGCCCTGCCCCATGCGGGCATGGGCGTGGCCCAGTACACCTGGGCCACCTCGCCGCTGCGCCGTTATGTCGACTTGGTCAACCAGTGGCAGATCATTGCCTGCGCCAAGAACGGCCGCACGGCCGCCCTGGTGGCGCCGTTCAAGCCCAAGGACGCACAGCTCTTCTCCATCATCTCGGGCTTCGACGCCGCCTACAGCGCCTACAACGGCTTCCAGAACGGCATCGAACGCTTCTGGACCTTGCGCTATCTGGTGCAGAACGAGATCACCGAGCTGACCGCCACCGTCATGAAGGACGGCCTGGTGCGCGCCGACGAGCTGCCTCTGGTCTTCAAGGCCCTGGGCTGCGAGCCGCTGCCGCGCGGTGCCCATGTGCGTGTGCGCATCACCGGCACCGATGAGATGACGCTGGACGTGCACGCCAGCCTGATCGAACGCCTGGAGGCCGAGGACACTGGCGCCGCCAGCAGCGAGGACGGCGCCGAGAGCGAGGACGACGAGGTGCTGGAAGGCGGCGGGCCCCTGACCCTGGCGCTGGACATGGGCGCCGAGGGCGACGATGCCGCCGGCGCGCCAACCGAGGCGGCTGCGAACTGACGATGCGGCGCGGCCCGTTCTCCACCCTGCAGATCGCGCTGCTCGTTTCGGCCGCTGTGCATGCCGGTCTGCTGGCTTTCCGCTGGGTGGACCCGGAGCGCTTCAATCGCCTGTTCGAGGAAACGCCGCTCGAGGTCGTGCTGGTCAACAGCCGCAGCACCGAGCCGCCGACCAAGGCGCAGGCCCTGGCCCAGGCGAATCTGGCCGGTGGCGGCCAGGCCGAGTCTGGCCGCGCCACCTCGCCCCTGCCGCCGTCCAAACTGCTGGAAGTGGGCGAGGCCAATGAGGTGCAGCATGCTCAGATCGCCGAGCTGCAGCAGCAGCAACAGCAGCTGCTGAGCCGGGTGCGCCGCGAGCTGTCCCTGCTGCCCCCACCCGACCCCGAGCGCGACCGCGGCACGGCCGAGGCGCGCGAGCAGGCCGAACGCCGCCGCCAGCTGGTGCAGCTGCTGGCCGAGATCGAACGTCGGGTCAACGAAGAGAACGCCCGGCCGCGCAAGCGCTATGTCAGCCCGGCCACGCGTGAAGTCGTCTACGCCCAGTATTACGACCTCTTGCGCCGCAAGGTCGAGGCGCGCGGCACGCGCGACTTCCCCAGCTACAAGGGCCGCAAGCTCTACGGCGAGCTGACCATGAACATCCATGTGGACCATCGCGGCCGCGTGATCGAGACCGACATCGTCGCGTCCTCGGGCAACAAGACACTCGACCGCCGCGCCGTGGCCATCGTGCGCGCGGCCAGCCCCTTCGGCAACTTCAGCCAGGCCATGCGCAAGGGCGCTGAGGTGCTGGTGATCAGCTCGCGCTTCCGCTTCACCCGCGAAGACGGGCTGGAAACCACCTTGAGCCCGCAGCCATGAGCAGCCCTGAACCGGATCGTTATGCCGTCGCGGGCAACCCGGTCGCCCACAGCCGCTCGCCGGCCATCCACGCCCAGTTCGCCGCCCAAACCGGCGAAGCCCTGAGCTACGAGCGCCTGCTCTGCCCGCTGGACGACTTTGCCGCCACCGTTCAGGCCTTCGCCGCCAGCGGCGCCCGCGGCTGCAACATCACCGTGCCCTTCAAGTTCGAGGCTCATGCCCTGGCCGCGCGCCTGAGCGAGCGCGCCCGCCTGGCCGGCGCGGTCAACACCTTGCGCTTCGACTGCGACTCAGACGGCCGGCCCGCCTGGTTGGGCGACAACACCGACGGCGCCGGTCTGGTGCGCGACATCGAGCACAACGCCGCTCGCAGCCTGGCAGGACAAACGGTCTTGCTGCTGGGCGCCGGTGGCGCCTCGGCCGGCGTGCTGGGCAGCCTGATCGCGGCCCGGCCGGCCGCCATCACCGTGGCCAACCGCAGCGTGGACAAAGCCGCCGCCTTGGTCGCCCAGCATGCCGACTGGGCCGAACAGCATGGCGTGGCCCTGCAGGCCCGCAGCTTGCAAGACTGTGGCCAGGGCTTCCATATCCTGATCAACGGCACCAGTGCCAGCCTGGCCGGTGCCGCCGTGCCGGTGGCGGACGGCGTGTTGGCCCCCGGCGCCCTGGCCCTGGACATGATGTATGGCCCAGCGGCCGCGCCCTTCCTGGCCTGGGCGGCCGCCCAGGGCGCCGAGGGTCGCGACGGCCTGGGCATGCTGGTCGAGCAGGCGGCCGAGGCCTTTGCCCTCTGGCGCGGCAAACGGCCGGACACCGGCCCGGTGCTGCAAGCGCTGCGCCAGGAATTGGCTTCAAAGCCATGAAGCCCTTGCGCTTCTTGACCCGGCTGGCCGCCCTGCTGCTGCTGGGCGCCCTGGCCTTGCAGCTCTACTTTGCCGGGCGCATCGCGCTGATGAATGTGCTGGCGCCGCAGTCCACCACCTTCCAGCGGGCCGAGGCCTGGCGCATCCTCAGCGAGCAAGGCCGCCTGCCCTGGAGCCAGCAATGGGTGGATGGCGAGGCGCTCTCGCCTCAGCTGCGTCGCGCGGTGATCGCCAGCGAAGACGCCAGCTTTGCCGAGCACAGCGGCGTGGACTGGGACGCGCTGGAAAAAGCCTGGGAACGCAACCAACGCGCCCAGGCCAAGCTGGAAAAGAGGCTGGCCCAGGTCGGCCCGGCCGCCAAGACCGTGAAGCCGGCCAAGGTGGTCGGCGGCTCCACCATCACCCAGCAGCTGGCCAAGAACCTGTTTCTCAGCGGCGAGCGCAACTTCGTGCGCAAGGGCCAGGAAATCGTCATCACTTATATGTTGGAAGGGCTGCTGAGCAAGCAGCGCATCCTGGACATTTATTTGAACAACGTCGAATGGGGCGAAGGCCTGTTCGGCGCTCAAGCCGCTGCCCGCAACTATTTCCGGCTCGATGCCAGCCGACTCAGCGCCAACCAGGCCGCCCGCCTGGCCGTGATGCTGCCGGCGCCCAAGCGCTTCGAGAAGCGCCCGGCTTCGCCTTATGTGCTGTCGCGCGCTGCGACCATCGAGGCACGCATGCCGGCGGTTGAGCTACCCTGAGCGGCGATGAACAGCGAATCCACCCTCAGCCAAGAAATCGCCGCCACGGCCGCCCGCCTGGTGGTGGAGGAAGGCATGGAATACGGCCCGGCCAAGCAGCGCGCACTGAAGGCGCTTGGCCTGAGCCGCCATGGCCGTGCCGCCTTGCCCAGCAACGAAGAATTGGAAGACGAGGTCCGCGAGTACCTGGCCATTTTCTGTGCCGACACCCAGCCGGCCGAGCTGCGCGCCTTGCGCGAGCTGGCCGCGCAGTGGATGGCACGCCTGGCCGAATTCCGCCCGCATCTCTGCGGCGCCGTCTGGCGCGGCACGGCCACGCGCCTGAACAACATCCACCTCCAGCTCTATTGCGACGACAGCAAGGCCTCCGAAATCGGCCTGATCAATCTGGGCGTGGACTACGAAGTCGGCGCCACCCACGATGCCCGCGGCCGCCAGATCGATGTGCTCTCGCTCGCCGCGCCCTGCCGGGCGCTGCAGGAGCAGATCACGGTGCACCTGAGCATCCTGGACTTCGACGATTTGCGTGGCGCCCTCAAGCTGGACAGCCGGGGCCGCAGCGAGCGCGGCGACTTGGCCGCCCTGCAGCGCCTGCTGAACGAACCCACCGAACCTGAAAGCGACCGCCTCCCATGAGCAGCCAGACTCCTTCGCCCGAACACGACACGCCGCCCGTCTCCAGCGGGCGCCGTTGGGCCTTGCGCGCCCTGGCCGGCGCCGCCGGCCTGGGCGGCCTCTACCTGGGCGTGCGCACAGCACCTCAGGCGCCTGCCCCCGCTGCGGCCACACCCGCTGCCGCCCTGCCGCCGGCCGAGACCGAGCTCTGGGCCGCCAGCTTCGAGCGGCCGGAGGGCGGTGATCTGCGCCTGGCCGACTACCGAGGCCAGCTTGTGCTCCTGAATTTCTGGGCCACCTGGTGCCCGCCCTGCGTCAAGGAATTGCCCGAGTTGGCCGAGTTCCAGCACGAGTTCAAGCCCAAGGGCTGGCAGGTGCTGGGCCTCGCCGTCGACGCACCCACGCCGGTGCGCGAGTTTCTCAAGAAGCTGCCTCTGGACTTCCCCCAGGGCATGGCCGGATTGACCGGCGCCCAGCTGGCCCGCACACTGGGCAACAGCAACGGCGGCCTGCCCTTCAGCATCGCCTTGGGCCGAGATGGCCACATCATCTGGCGCAAGACCGGCGCCACCAGCCTCAGCGAACTGCGCGAGCTGGCCGCAAAAACGGTCTGATTCGCAGTGCAGCCAGGGCTTCTGGCGGACGGCGGGCAGGACTCGGGCAAGCGTATTTGCGCAAAAGGGTCAAGCGATTTATTTCCGGCGAGCCGTCTTGATCGCCCCCTAAAACGCGTAAAGTCCGGCCTTCTTCGCTTCTAGTGTCCGGGCTCTAAATCTGAGCGCGGCCGCCCAAGACCTTGCCGATGCAAATTCTCGTCATTCATGGCCCCAACCTCAACCTCCTCGGAACCCGGGAGCCAGGGGTGTATGGATCACAGACTTTGGCGCAAATTGACGCTGATTTGGCTGAGATAGCAACCAATGCCGGAGCTGAACTAAAATCCTTCCAGAGCAACCACGAAGGTGCGCTGGTGGACCGCATTCAGGCCGCCGCGCAAGAAGGCTGCCGCTTCATCATCATCAACCCGGCGGCATACACGCACACCAGCGTGGCCATCCGGGACGCTTTGGCTGCCGTGGCCCTGCCTTTCATCGAAGTCCATCTGTCCAACGTCCACAAGCGCGAAGCGTTCCGCCAACACAGCTATTTTTCCGAGCTTGCGGTGGGCGTGATTTGCGGCCTGGGCGCTCAGGGCTATCAGCTGGCACTGAGCTACGCACTGAAGCAGTTGCAGACACAAGCGCAACACAAGCAGTAGTCGAGGGTGGCGGCCCATCCGGCCGCCCTGTTTCACCAACAATAAATATCAATTCGCTGGAGAAATTCTATGGATCTGCGCAAGCTCAAGACCCTGATCGATTTGGTGTCCGAGTCGAACATCTCGGAACTCGAGATCACCGAAGCCGACGGCAAGGTCCGCATCGTCAAGTCGGATGGCTCGGTGGCCGTGCCCATGATGATGGCCGCACCCGCCGCCGCACCGGTCGCAGCCGCCGCACCCGTGGCCGCCGCCGCCCCGGTGGTCGCAGCGCCTGTCGCAGCTCCGGCCGAAACCGGCCACATCGTCAAGTCGCCCATGGTCGGCACCTTCTACCGCGCCTCCGGCCCGAATGCCAAGCCCTTCGCTGAAGTCGGCCAGCAGATCAAGGAAGGCGAGGCGATCTGCATCATCGAAGCGATGAAGATCATGAACGAGATCGATGCGGACTTCAGCGGCACCATCACCAAGGTGCTGTGCGAAAACGGCCAGCCCGTCGAATTCGGTCAACCCTTGTTCGTCATCGAATAAGGACCTGCGATGTTCAAGAAGATTCTGATTGCCAACCGAGGCGAGATCGCCTTGCGGATTCAGCGCGCTTGCCGCGAGCTGGGCGTCAAGTCGGTGGTCGTCTACTCGGAAGCTGACCGCGACGCTAAGTACGTGAAGCTGGCCGACGAGGCCGTCTGCATCGGCCCGGCCGCGTCCGCGCAGAGCTACCTCAGCATGCCGGCCATCATCGCCACGGCCGAGGTCACCGACGCCGAGGCCATCCACCCCGGCTACGGTTTCCTGAGCGAGAACGCCGACTTTGCCGAGCGTGTCGAGCGCAGCGGCTTCACTTTCATCGGCCCGACACCCGAGTCCATCCGCATGATGGGCGACAAGGTTTCGGCCAAGCAGGCCATGATCCGCGCCGGCGTGCCCTGCGTGCCGGGCTCCGAAGGCGCCCTGCCCGAGGACCCGAAGGAGATCATCAAGATCGCCCGCTCGATCGGCTACCCGGTCATCATCAAGGCCGCCGGTGGCGGCGGTGGCCGCGGCATGCGTGTCGTGCACACCGAAGCTGCCCTGGTCAATGCCGTGCAGATGACGCGCACCGAAGCCGGTGCCGCCTTCGGCAACCCCCAGGTCTATATGGAGAAGTTCCTCGAGAACCCTCGCCATATAGAGATCCAGGTGCTGGCCGACGAGCACAAGAGCGCGGTCTGGCTGGGCGAGCGGGACTGCTCCATGCAGCGCCGCCATCAGAAGATCCTCGAAGAAGCACCGGCACCGGGCATCCCGCGCCGCATCATCGAGAAGATCGGTGACCGCTGCGCCGCCGCCTGCCGCAAGATGAACTACCGCGGAGCCGGCACTTTCGAGTTCCTGTACGAAAACGGGGAGTTCTATTTCATCGAGATGAACACCCGCGTGCAGGTGGAGCATCCGGTGACGGAACTGGTGACCGGCATCGACATCGTGCAGATGCAGATCAAGGTGGCGGCCGGAGAGAAGCTGCCCTTCACCCAGCGCAATATCACGATGCGCGGCCACTCCATCGAGTGCCGCATCAATGCCGAAGACCCGTTCAAGTTCACGCCCTCGCCGGGCCGCATCACCATGTGGCACGCACCGGGTGGCCCGGGTGTGCGCGTCGACTCGCATGTCTACACCAACTACGTCGTGCCGCCGCACTATGACTCGATGATCGGCAAGATCATCGTTCACGGCGACACCCGCGAGCAGGCCCTGGCCCGCATGCGCATCGCCCTGAGCGAGACCGTGGTCGAAGGCATCCTGACCAACATCCCGCTGCACCGCGAGCTGATGGTGGACGCCAAGTTCGTCGAGGGCGGCACCAACATCCATTACCTCGAAGGCTGGATGAGCCAACACAAGCGATGAGCGACACCACTGCACAAGACACGGCCGACGAGCCGAACCCGGCCACGCTGCATGAGCTGCTGCTGATCTGCGGCGAGGATGATGTCGAGACCGTCAGCGATGCGCTGATGGAGCTGGACGCACTGGCGGTGTCGGTGGAAGACGCCGATGCCGACACCGATGCCGAGAAAGCCCTGTTCGGCGAACCCGGCATGCCGGCGCCGCGGGGCGGCTGGCAGCGCTCGGTGGTCAAGGCCTTGTTCCCGGACGAGAACGAAGCCACCGAATGCGCCACCCTGATCCTGAGCCAGGATTGGGCGGCCGATGTCCATGTGCAGGCGATCCAGGCGGTGGCCGAGCAGGACTGGGTGCGCTTGACGCAGTCGCAGTTCGCGCCGGTCGAGATCACGCCCGAGTTCTGGATCGTGCCGTCCTGGCATGAGGCTCCGGCCCAAGCCCAGCGCATCATGCGCCTGGACCCGGGCCTGGCCTTCGGCACCGGCACCCACCCGACCACCCGCATGTGCCTGCGCTGGATCGCCCGCCACGCTGAGCTCAGCCCCGGCTGGACCCGCGTGCTCGACTACGGCTGCGGCTCTGGCATTTTGGCCATCGGCGCGGCTCTGCATGGCGCGCAGAACATTGACGCGGTCGACATCGACCCGGCGGCCATCACCGCCAGCCGGGACAATGCCAAGGCCAATCAGGTCAGCCTGACCGCTGCTCTGCCGGACGCCGCGCAAGGCGAATATCCGCTGGTCATGGCCAATATCCTGGCCACGCCGCTCAAGCTGTTGGCACCGCTACTGGCCGCTCATTTGGCGCCAGGTGCTCACCTGATTCTGGCCGGCATCCTGGCCCGCCAGGCCGAGGAACTGAAGGAAGCCTACGCCCCCTGGCTGAAGCTGGACGTCAGCGACGAGGAAGAGGGCTGGATCCTGATGACGGCACAGCGCCCTGCGGCTTGATTCGGGCATGGTGCGGAGCCCGAATTCGCGATCGAGTTCGGGCTTGCCTAGGCCTGAGCTTCGGCGGACTCATGGCATGATCACGCCATGAGTCTTGCCACCCGTTGCACCGCCTGCGGAACCATTTTCCGCGTCGTGGAAGACCAGCTCCGGGTCTCGGAAGGCTGGGTGCGCTGCGGCCGCTGCGCCGAAGTTTTCGACGCCCGCGAGCAGCTGTTCGACATCGACCTGGAAGCGCCGCCGCCCTGGCCACCGGTTCCCGCGCCGGCCGCCCTGGCCACCCCAGCCATGGACCTGGCCATGCGCGATCAGCTCACGCAAGCGCCAGCGCCCGCCACGGCCGAGAACCAGGCGACGCCCGAGCCCGACCTGAACATGCACCGGGCTGCGCCGCCGGTTCAGAGCGAAAGCCACTTCGCCGCTGACGCTGAACACCCGCGTCATGAGCAGAGCGCCTCGGCCAGCCCCAGCATGGATTTCGGCACGCACGATTCCATCGTCGCCGCCGCCATGGACTCCCGCCATGAGCCGCGCTGGATCGACGAGCCGCCGCCTGCCCCGGCCACTCCGCCGAAGGACGCGGCACCGGCCTGGACTGAGCCCGAGATCGAACAGCAGATCGAGCAGGAAGTTCAGGAAGAGATGGCGCGTCTGCTCGCTGCGCAAGCCGCCGAGCAAGCGCAAGCCCGACAGCGCGCCGAGATCGCGGCCGAGATCGAATCGGCGATGCTGGCGGAAAGCGAGCGCCAGGCCCAACTGAACCGATCAGCTGCTGCAGCAGCAGCTGAGCCGACAGGATCGAATACCGTCGAGGAAGACGATCACGGCTTCCAGGCGACCACGCTGGGCGCCGGCGGCGAATTGCTGGCCGAAGCCGAAGCGGCTGCGCAAGCGGGTTCAACCTCCGCTTCGACCACCGCCGCCGGAGCCCAAACGACCACTTCGGCTGAGCTGCCCGAGTTCCTCAGGCCCACACGCAGTCAAGCGCTCTGGGGTCGACTCTGGGTGCGGCTGAGCCTGGGTCTGCTCTGCGGCCTGGCCCTGCTGGCCTTGGGTCTGCAGGCGACCTGGCAGTTCCGTGATGCCTTGGTGGCCCGCTATCCGCAGCTGCGCCCCGACCTTCAAGCCTTTTGCGAGCTGGCCCGGTGCGAACTCAAGCCCTGGCAAAGACTGGAAAGCTTCAGCGTCGACAGCAGCGCACTGAGCCAGGCCGGCTCAGGCCATCATTACAAGCTGGCCTTGAGCCTGCGCAACAAGAGCGAGTTCGAACTGGCCCTGCCCTGGGTCGAGCTGAGTCTGACCGACGCCAGCGGCCAACTGATCGCACGCCGGGCCCTGGCTCCCCACGATTTCGGCCTGAGCAAGGACTCCTTGGCAGCCAGCAGTGAGCTGCCTGTGAACACCCTCCTGACCACCGGCGAGCGCGCGGTGAGCGGATACAGCGTGGAACTCTTCTACCCTTGAGCGGCCCTGGCCGCTTGCGGCTGGCAGAGCCAAGACAAAAGCAAGAGGCGTAAAAAAACCCGGCCGAGGCCGGGTTCGAAGCGGGAGACCCCAAGCCGGCGCAAGCCGACTTCGGTCACCCTATTCCTCAGGGCTTGTTGCCTGTGGGGAAGGGCCATGCGGCTTGCGGGCTCAGCGCCGTCTTGGCTGCGGGAGCCGCAGCAGCGGGCTTGGCAGCAGCCTTCTTGGCAGCCGGCTTGGCAGCAGCGGCCTTCGGTGCGGCAGCCTTCGGCGCAGCGGCCTTGGGGGCAGCAGCGGCAGCCTTCTTGACCGGCGGCTTGATCGGCGCAGCAGCCTTCTTCACGGGCGGCTTGATCGGCGCAGCGGCCTTCTTGGCAGGTGCAGCGGCCTTCTTGGCAGGAGCTGCCGCCTTCTTCGCCGGTGCAGCGGCCTTCTTGGCAGGAGCTGCCGCCTTCTTCGCCGGTGCAGCTGCCTTCTTGGCAGGAGCAGCAGCCTTCTTCGCCGGTGCAGCTGCCTTCTTGGCAGGAGCGGCAGCCTTCTTCGCCGGTGCAGCAGCCTTCTTGGCAGGAGCCGCGGCCTTCTTCGCTGGTGCGGCAGCCTTCTTGGCAGGAGCCGCAGCCTTCTTCGCCGGTGCAGCGGCCTTCTTGGCCGGAGCTGCAGCCTTCTTCGCCGGTGCGGCGGCCTTAGGCGCAGCAGCAGCCTTCTTTGCCGGTGCAGCAGCCTTCGGTGCAGCAGCGACCTTCTTCGCCGGAGCGGCGGCCTTCTTGGCCGTAGCCTTCTTTGCAGTTGCCATTTCAGTTCTCCTTGATCAAGTGAAAAGAGCACTGCCTACAGTCAGCGAGGCCGCTGCAGCGCAGTTATTCACCGTCCAAATGTCACCCAGGAGGAGTGCTCCGGTACGGTAAATCGGGGTGCCGCTTGAGCGCACCGGCCTCGGGCCGGTGGCGCTGCAAATGGCGGTTACGTGTGTCTCTGATCTCTCTCGATGAACTGCGATGGAGTGCGAAGGCCAGGGCCCGCGCGGCTTCAGTCCCAGCTCAGCGCACCACCGGTTTGATACTCGATGACGCGGGTTTCGAAAAAGTTGCGTTCCTTCTTCAGGTCAATCATTTCGCTCATCCAGGGGAAGGGGTTCTCTTCATTCGGGAAGAGTTCCTCCAGACCGATCTGGGTGGCACGACGGTTGGCGATATAGCGCAGATAGCCCTTGAACATCGATGCGTTCAGGCCCAGCACGCCACGCGGCATGGTGTCTTCGGCGTAGGCGTACTCGAGCTCGACGGCCTTCATGAACAAGGCCTTGATCTCAGCCTTGAATTCGGCGGTCCAGAGCTGCGGGTTCTCGAGCTTGATCTGGTTGATCAGGTCGATGCCGAAGTTGCAATGCATGGACTCGTCGCGCAGGATGTACTGGTACTGCTCGGCCGCACCGGTCATCTTGTTCTGGCGGCCCATGGCCAGAATCTGGGTGAAGCCGACATAGAAGAACAGGCCTTCCATCAGGCAGGCGAACACGATCAGACTCTTCAGCAAGGTCTGGTCGGTCTCCAGCGTCCCGGTGTGGAAGTTGGGGTCCATGATCGCGCCGATGAAGGGGATCAGGAACTCGTCCTTGTCGCGGATCGACTTGACTTCGTTGTAGGCATTGAAGATCTCGGCCTCATCCAGGCCCAGCGACTCGACGATGTACTGGTAGGCGTGGGTGTGGATGGCCTCTTCAAAGGCCTGGCGCAGCAGGAACTGGCGGCACTCGGGCGCCGTGATGTGGCGGTAGGTGCCCAACACGATGTTGTTGGCGGCCAGCGAATCGGCGGTGACAAAGAAGCCCAGGTTGCGCTTGATGATGCGGCGCTCGTCCTCGGACAGACCATTCGGGTCCTTCCACAAGGCGATGTCGCGCGACATGTTCACTTCCTGCGGCATCCAGTGGTTGGCGCAGGTGGCCAGGTACTTCTCCCAGGCCCACTTGTACTTGAAGGGCACCAGCTGGTTGACGTCGGTCTGGCCGTTGATGATGCGTTTGTCAGCGGCCTTGACGCGGCGCTCGGCGGCCTGGGTCGGCGACGCGGCCAGCACGGCTGCGGCCGGTGAGGAGGGGGTTAGGCCAGCTGCCGGAGCGGCGCTGTTTGCAGCGCCGACGGGGGCATCAACACGCGCATTCGCAGCGGGGCTGGATGCGGCATTTGCAGTGGCTGAATCAGCAGGCTTCAGGTCTTCTTCCCAAACCAACATGGTGGACTTCCTATCGTGTCGAATTATCAGAGTGTTGTGTTCAAACACCAAGGACTTCTTGACATCAAGACGCCTTGCGCGTTGCTGGCCTGCATCGATTTCTGGAACAAATGCACACCGGGCGCTTCAACACATAACTTCAAATCTATGCATACAAATGGCCGACGATATCGATGAACATTGACATCGCGGGCCACAGACAAAAAGAGGCGATTTGCGATCGCCTCTTTTTCATTCGCTTACTGGCAGGCTTCGCAATCGGGGTTGTCGATCGAGCAGAACTTCATGTCGGTGGCAGGAAGCTCAGACTCGGCGGCCACCGGAGCGGCGGGAGCCGGTGCCGACACCATGCCGCCGGCCGCACCGGAGGACACCGCATTGAGCTGACCGGACTTGGTCACCGTGCTCTTCTCGGCGTGGGTCGCGCCCATGGTGCGGAGGTAGTAGGTGGTCTTCAAGCCGCGCAGCCAGGCCAGCTTGTAGGTCTCATCCAGCTTCTTGCCCGAGGCGCCGGCCATGTAGATGTTCAGGCTCTGCGCCTGGTCGATCCACTTCTGGCGGCGCGCGGCGGCTTCCACCAACCACTGCGTTTCCACTTCGAAGGCGGTGGCGTAGAGGTTCTTCAGCTCTTCAGGCACGCGGTCGATGCGGCGCAGCGAACCGTCGAAGTGTTTCAGGTCCATGACCATCACGTCGTCCCACAGGCCCAGAGCCTTGAGGTCACGCACCAGCGCTTCGTTGATGACGGTGAACTCACCCGACAGATTGGACTTGACCGAGAGGTTGCCGAAGCAAGGCTCGATCGAGGCGTCCACGCCGATGATGTTGGAGATGGTCGCGGTCGGGGCGATGGCGACGCAGTTGCTGTTGCGCATGCCGTGGGTGGCGATGCGGGCACGCAGTGCGTCCCAGTCCATGCTGGTCGAGCGGTCGACTTCCACATAGCCGCCACGCGCTTCAGCCAGCAGCTCCAGCGAGTCGATCGGCAAGATGCCACGGTCCCACAGCGAGCCGCGGTAGGACGAGTAGCGGCCGCGCTCTTCGGCCAGCTCGGTCGAGGCCTGGTAGGCGTAGTAGCAGATCGCTTCCATCGAACGGTCGGCAAACTCCACCGCCGCGTCGGACGCGTAAGGTGTGCGCAGCGCATAGAGCGCGTCCTGGAAGCCCATCAGGCCCAGGCCCACCGGACGGTGGCGCAGATTGGAGTCACGCGCCTTCTTGACCGCGTAATAGTTGATGTCGATGACGTTGTCGAGCATGCGCATGGCCGTCGAGATCGTCTTCTTCAGCTTGGCGTGATCCACGCCGCCGCCCTTCAAGTGCTGGACCAGGTTGACCGAACCCAGATTGCAGACGGCGATTTCGCTGTCATTGGTGTTCAGCGTGATCTCGGTGCAGAGGTTGCTCGAGTGCACCACGCCGACATGCTGCTGGGGCGAGCGCACATTGCAGGCGTCCTTGAAGGTGATCCAGGGATGACCAGTTTCGAACAGCATGGACAACATGCGGCGCCACAGGTCCTTGGCCGGCAGACGCTTGAAGAGCTTGATCTCGCCGCGGTCAGCCTTGGCCTCGTAGGCCACGTAAGCGGTCTCGAAGGCCTTGCCGAACAGGTCGTGCAGGTCCGGGCAGGTCGAGGGGCTGAACAGGGTCCAGTCGCCACCGTCCATGACACGGCGCATGAACAGATCGGGGATCCAGTTCGCGGTGTTCATGTCGTGGGTGCGGCGGCGGTCGTCACCGGTGTTCTTGCGCAGCTCCAGGAATTCTTCGATGTCCAGGTGCCAGCTTTCCAAATAGGCGCAGACCGCGCCCTTGCGCTTGCCGCCCTGGTTCACGGCCACGGCCGTGTCATTGACGACCTTCAGGAAAGGCACAACGCCTTGCGACTTGCCGTTGGTGCCCTTGATGTGCGAGCCCAGAGCGCGCACCGGGGTCCAGTCATTGCCCAGGCCACCGGCGAACTTGCTCAGCAGCGCGTTCTCTTTCAGGGCCTCGTAGATGCCGTCCAGATCGTCGGCGACCGTGGTCAGGTAGCAGCTCGACAGCTGCGAGCGGCGCGTGCCCGAGTTGAACAGGGTCGGCGTGCTGGACATGAAGTCGAAGCTCGACAGCACTTCGTAGAACTCGATGGCGCGGGCTTCGCGGTCGATCTCGTTCAGCGCCAGGCCCATGGCCACGCGCATGAAGAAGGCCTGCGGCATCTCGATGCGCTTGTCCTCGATGTGCTGGAAGTAGCGGTCATACAGGGTCTGCAGGCCCAGGTAGTCGAACTGCAGATCGCGCTCGGCCTTGAGCGCGGCGCCCAGGCGGGCCAGGTCGTACTGACCCAGGCGCTCGTCCAGCAACTCAGCGGCCACGCCCTTCTTGATGTACTTGGGGAAGTACTCGGCGTAACGCTCTTGCATCTGTTCTTGGCTGATCTCACCACCCACCACTTCGCGGCGGATGGTGTGCAGCAGCAGGCGTGCGGTGGCGCGGCTGTAGCCCGGGTCTTTTTCGATCAGGGTACGAGCGGCCAGGATGGAGGCCTTGTAGACCTCGTCGATGGGCACGCCGTCGTACAGATTGCGTTTCGTCTCGGCCAGGATGGGCTCAGGCTTCACGTCGGCGCCGAGGTTGGCGCAGGCGGACACGATCAAGCTTTGCAGATGCGGCAGGTCCAGCGGCACGCGCTGGCCGTTGTCGATCACGGTCAAGGTGTTCTCGGCCGGCGGTGTGTCGACCACACCCTGGCGCTGGCGCTCCTGGAAGCGGCGCTCGCGGTACAGCACATAGGCACGCGCCACTTCATGATGGCCGCCGCGCATCAGACCCAGTTCCACTTGGTCCTGGATGTCTTCGATGTGGAAGGTGCCGCCGCTCGGACGCGAGCGCAGCAGGGCGCGCACCACCGCTTCGGTCAGGCCGTCCACCGTCTCGCGCACGCTTGCCGAAGCCGCGCCGGTCGTGCCATGCACGGCCAGGAAGGCCTTCATCAGGGCCACGGCGATCTTGCTCGGCTCGAAGGCCACCACCGCGCCGTTGCGGCGCAGGATCTGGTAAGCCTGGAAGGCCGACTGGGCGGCCAGACTCAGTGTCGACGAGGCCAGGCGGCTGGCGCCTTCGGGGGCCGGGTTCACAGCGGGAGCGGCTTGTGTCTGCATGGATCTTCCTTGGGGTGTCACGTTTGATTCAAAAATACATGGCGATGCGGCGGCGTGTAGCGGGAGCGGTGAAGCTCCGTTCAGACACGCCGGACCGCATCGGGTCTGGCAATGGTTGTTGTTGGCTGAGGGCCGAGGCAGCTGCCCTGCAAAGCAAGGCTGCCCGTCGGCCGAACGCTGCGAGGATGACGCCGAAGCCCGCGATCCATAGCGGGTGGCGCCTGCTCCTGATGGACTGCTGCAGGGTCTGAACCAGACCCTGAGCAGCCTCCGAAGCCTCGACGGCGAACCGGGGTCTCTGCGCCCACCCGAGCTGCCCGAGGGCAGCAAGCAGGCGATTCAGAGCACCGCAGCCAAGCGTGAAGGATACCATGACGGACACTATATCTGGGGGCGAGAAGCCCCTCAAGCACTACCGATAGCGTATCAATCCCGTTGACGGGCCGGTACGAAGTGGCTATGCGATGGCGCCCCCAGCGCCGCTGAATCCAGGCGGGCACGGGGCTTCGCGAGGCCCCGTCGCGCGCCAACCCCGATGCCCAGGGGCCGGCGGCGAGCAGACCCGCATGGCGCCTGGCCTGGCGGGCCGAATCCGGCGCCAGGCCGCGCCAATCCTGGCGGTGCCCGACGCCGCAGCAGCGAGCCGCTCACACGCAGGGGCTGCGGCCGGCATTCAACTCGCCGTGCCGCGCGCGTCCGCAGCCCTCAGCGCCACACCGAACAAGCTGCCCTGCTTACGTTTTTTTACCGGGCCTGGCCGCGGCCGGCTAGCCGCTGGCCCGCCGGGTCATTCACCCGCCGTGATGTCCAGGCGCGCCATGCGGTAACGGATCTGTCGCAAGCTCAAACCCAGCGAAGCACCTGCCGCCGTGCGATTGAAGCGGTGGCGGGCCAACGCGCGCAAGAGAATGTCTCGCTCCACCTCGTCAAGGTAGCGGGCCAGATCGGAGGGCAGTTCCGCAGCCGCCAACTCCGGGGCGGACTCGGTCGCACCGCGTGCAGCCGGCTCGGCGACCAAGGCGTCATCCAGGACATCAAAGGCTGAGAGCTGAGAATCATCGAGCACCGCATCGGGCAAACCCAGATCGCCGGCCGAGATCCACTCCCCGCCCGACAGAGCCAGCGCCCGGTGCAGGAGGTTCTCGAGTTCGCGCACATTGCCGGGAAAGGCATAGCGAGCAAGCAGGTCCAGTGCATCCGCAGTCAGGCGCGGCACCGGCGAGACACCGGCGTCGTGGGCAATGCGCGTCAACACCTGTTCGCCGATCTGGGCCACGTCCTCGATGCGTTCGCGCAGCGGCGGCACGCGCAGCTGGATCACATTGAGGCGGTAGAACAAGTCCTGGCGGAAGCGCCCGGCCGCCACCTCGGCACCCAAATCCTTGTGAGTGGCACTGAGGATGCGCACATTGACAGGCGCCTCCACCACAGCCCCCACCGGCCGCACCGAACGCTCCTGGATGGAGCGCAAAAGCTTGCTCTGCATGGCCAGGGGCAGGTCGCCGATTTCGTCAAGAAACAGGGTGCCGCCATCGGCTGCTTGGAAAAAGCCCTCACGGTCTTCATGTGCGCCGGTGAAGGCGCCCTTGCGGTAACCGAAGAACTCGGCCTCCAGCAACTGCTCGGGAATGGCGCCGCAGTTGACCGCCACAAAGCGCTGGCGCGCGCGCACGCCGCTGTCGTGGATGGCTCGGGCCACCAGCTCCTTGCCGGTGCCGGACTCGCCTTGCAAGAGCACCGGCGCCATGCTGCGGGAGACCTTGTCGATCAAGGCCCGCACCTCCTGCATGGCCGCCGACTGGCCGGCCAGCCGGTCCAGGGCCGAGCCGGCGGGGGCTGTGCGGCGCGGCGCGGCTGCAGCCTTGGTCGGCAACAGTGCGGGTGCAGCCTGCGCGGCGGCGGTAGGCGCTGAGGGCTGTGCGGGTGGCAGCACTGCAGACGGCGCCGCAGCCGATGGCGCAGCCTGGACTGCGCTCACCGCGGCCACACGCCCCAGGGCAGAAGCCACCACCAAGCGGAACTGTCGCAAGTCCACCGGCTTGGTCAGGTAGTCATATGCACCGGCCTTGAGCGCCTCGACGGCGTTCTCGGCCGAGCCATAGGCCGTGATTACCAGCGTTTTTTCGCCCCGGCCCTGCTGCTCCAGCCAATGCAGCAGGTCCAGGCCGCTGCCATCGGGCAGGCGCATGTCGGTGATGACGGCGCTGTAGTTCTGGGCTCGCAGGCGCGCCAGTGCATCGGCCACGGTGCCGGCGGTCTCCAGCTCATAGCCTTCGCGCAAAAGCGTCAGCTCATAGAGCGTGCGCAAATCGGGTTCGTCGTCGACCACCAGCAGCCGGTGCGTGGGGCCGATGGCGGCAGGTTGACTGCTGCTGCTCATGGGTGTCTCAGATCAGGTTGGCGGGGCTGCTGGCTGGCATCAAGCGCAGGCGCAGCACGAACTCGTTGCCGGGCAGCGCTTCGTCATGGCGGCGCTGGTAGTCGATGCGGGCACCGTAGCGCTCGCACAGCTCCCGGCAAATGTACAAGCCCAGGCCCGAACCACGGCTGCGGGTTGAAAAGAAGGGTTCGAACAAGTGGCGTTCGACCTCGGGCGCAATCGGGCGACCGGCATTGAAGATGACCAGCCGTGCCCAGCCCGGGCCGGCCGCGGACGCTTCGCTGTCCAGATGCACCTGGACGGAGGCGGGCCCCGGGTCGGCATGACGCAAGGCGTTGTCCAGCAGATTGACCAGCACGCGGCGCAGATGCTCGGGATCGAAACTGACGATCAGCGGCTGCAAGGGCACGATGCAGCTGAGCGGATCCAGCGGCCCGGGCGCGAGCTGATTGGTCCGCGCCCAATCGAGACAGGTTTCGTTGACCAGGGTGCTGGCGTCGACCGGCACCGGCGTGGGCACCGCGCCCGGCGCCACTTCGAGCACGTCCTCGACGATGCGCTTGAGGCGCTGCACATTGGACGCCACCATGCGCGTGAGCTGCTGAGCGCGCGGCTCGGCCAAGTCCTCGGCCAGCAAGGCATTGGCCTGGTCGATGGCGGCCAGCGGGTTGCGAATCTCATGCGCAATGCCGGCCGAGACCCGGCCCATGGCGGCCAATTTTTCCTGCTGGCTGCGCGCCTGCACCTGGCGGTTGTCCTCGATCAGCAGCACGCACAAATCTTCCGTGGTGTTGGGCTCGCGCCGGCGCGTGAAACGCATGCGCAGACGCAGGCTGCGTTGCCAGCCACTGGCAAAGCTCAGGCTGATATCGCGCCCGAGCTCGGGCCAATTGCCGGCCGTGAAGGCCTGCTCCACGGCCGCCTCGAGCGGCTGCCAGGCCGGCACGCCGCGCAGCTGGAAGGGCGCCTTGCGCACCATGGCTGGCGCCCCTGGCACCCCCTGCTGCGCCAGCGGCGCCGCATCGGCCAAAAGAATGCGGGCCGCCGGGTTGGCCGCGCGCACCCGGCCGCGCCGGTCCACCACCAGCACGCCCTCTTGCATTTCGTCGATCACCAGGCGGTTCAGCTGCGCCTGCTGCCGCGCCAACTCCATGCTGCCGCGCGCTGCCCGTTCTTCGCGCGCCAAGCGGCTGGCCAACTCGCTGGCCAGAAGGCTGACGACAAAAAAGCCGCTGCCAACCAGTCCCGCCTGCGTCATGCGCAGGCCGACATCGGCGCCCTCAAGCACCGCCCAGCCGGACACGGCCAGCATCAGCAAGGCCGCCACGGCGGCCGTGGCCAGAGCCAGCAGGCGCGGCGTCAAGACACCGGCCATCAGCACCGGCAGCACAAAGAGCGCCCCGTAATTGACGCCGGCCAAGCGGTCGAAGGCATGGAGCAAGCCGAACAGGCCGAGGTCAAGGCCGATGCTGGCCCACCACTGCGGGCTGGACACGCGCGCAAGGCTGCGCGCCGTGGCCCCGCGCTGCAGGCGCGGCAAGAGCCAGAGCGCCAGCGCCTCGGCGGCATAGAGCAAGCACAGGCCCAAGGTCCAGCGCGGCGGCGGCGAGCCCAGGAAACCGGCGATCACCTGCGTGGCCACGAGGACCAGGCCCAGGGCCGCCCGAGCGGCAAGAAAGGCCCGGTACAGACGCCCGAAGGCGTTTCCACCGGCCTGTGCCAGGCGGCGCGCCTGCTGGAAAAAGAAGTCCGGCGAATCACCGGCTGGCGCGCTTGCAGCCTCGGCCTGCAATTCGTCAAAGCCTGAAGCACTGAAGCCGCTGGCGCTGCCCAGGCCGCCGAAGCGCGACTCCGTGTCGGCATCGCCTTCGGTAGCAGCGGCCGTGGCCTCGCTGCCCGGCCCGAACCAGGACTGGGCCGGCTCAGCCTTGTTCATCGCCCGCCGCCATGCTCCGCCTCATAGCTGGCGCGATGCGCGGCGCTGCAGAACACCCCGCCCTGGCCCGGCAGCGCCTCATCACGCGGCAGATGCAGGCCGCAATGCGCACAGCTGAGCATGTCCTGGGGCGCTGAATCGCGCGCTTTGCCGGCCACGGGCGGCTGCGGCGGCCGCGCGCGCTTGAAACCCAGCACAAAGAACAACAAGGCCAACAGGCCGATCAAGATCAGGTATTTCATGGCAGCTTCAGCATCCCATCACAGCGGCGGACGCTGCAAAACAACTTCCAGCACAAAGCGCGAACCCGCATAGGACAGCAGCAAGAGCAGCGCGCCGAAGTAGAGCCAGCGGGTGGCGCGGCGGCCGCGCCAACCAAAGATGCGGCGCCCGGTCAGCAAACCGGTCAAAACCACCCAGCCCAGCACGGCGAAAAGATTCTTGTGATCCCAGCGCCACTGCGGCGTGAACCACCAGCCCAGCAGCAAAGCGAGGGACAGCATGGTCACACCCGCGCCGACAAACTGAAAGGTGAGCCGCTCCAGACGCAGCAGCGGCAGGCCGGGGCTGGCTGACCGCGCACGGCCGACCGTGCCCGAACCGACCTGGCGCATCTGGCGCTCGGCCCGGTTCAAGAGCACCGCGTGCAGCACCGCCACACCGAACAAGCCATAAGAAGCCAGGCCCAGCACCCAATGCAAGGGCGCCCAAGGCGAGGCGGCCTGCGGCCGGCTCTCACCCGGAAACACGAGCGCCAGCAGCACGGTCACCAGGGCCATCAGCGCCAGCACCCGGCGCGCGCCCGGCAGCGGCAGCAGGTGGCTTTCCACCAGGTAGACCGCCAGCACCAGCCAGGCTGTCATCGACAGCGCCGGCGCAAAGCCGAAGCGCGCGCCGGCCTGCGCCAGGCCCAGGCCCGAGATGTCCACCAACAAAGCCAAAAAATGGGCCGCGAAGGGCAACAAGAGGCCAAGATGCACGGGCCAGGCGGGCCGCTCTGCAGCCGGGCTGCCACCCTCGGCAGGGCGAGTTTCGCTGCGCCAGGCGGCCCAGGCATAGGCGGCCACGGCCAGTACGCTGAAGCCGGTCAGCAGGGCTTGGGCGGACTCGGCAGAGACGAACGATAAAATCATCGCCACAGTGTACTTTTGCGCGCCGCCCCTCCGGTCCGGCGCCACCCCCGATGGCCTCCAATCTGACCGACCGCCTGAGCCAGCTCGTGAAAACGATGCGTGGCCAAGCCCGCATCACCGAAAGCAATGTCCAGGAGATGCTGCGCGAAGTTCGCATGGCCCTGCTGGAAGCCGACGTGGCCCTGCCCGTCGTGCGCGACTTCATTGCCCGGGTCAAGGAAAAAGCCCTGGGCGCCGAGGTGGTGGGCTCGCTCAACCCCGGCCAGGTGCTGGTGTCCATCGTCCACAAGGAACTCGCCGCCACCATGGGCGAGGGCATTTCCGACATCAATCTGGCCGCCCAGCCGCCCGCCGTCATCTTGATGGCCGGCTTGCAAGGCGCCGGCAAGACCACCACCACCGGCAAGCTGGCCAAGCACCTGATCGAGAAGCGCAAGAAGAAGGTGCTGACCGTCTCCGCCGACGTCTACCGCCCGGCCGCCATCGAGCAGCTCAAAACGGTCACAGGCCAAGCCGGCGCTGAATGGTTCGCCTCCAGCCCCGATCAAAAGCCGCACGACATCGCCCTGGCGGCTATTGACTACGCCAAGAAGCATTACTTCGATGTGCTGCTGGTCGACACGGCCGGCCGCCTGGCCATCGACGAAGCGCTGATGGCCGAGATCCGCGATCTGCACGCGGTGCTGAACCCGGTCGAAACCCTGTTCGTGGTCGACGCCATGCAGGGCCAGGACGCGATCAACACGGCCAAGGCCTTCAAGGAAGCCCTGCCCCTGACCGGCGTGATCCTGACCAAGCTGGACGGCGACTCGCGTGGCGGTGCCGCCCTGTCGGTGCGCCAGATCACCGGCGCACCGATCAAGTTCGCGGGTACGTCAGAGAAGCTCGACGGCCTGGAAGTCTTCGATGCCGAGCGTCATGCCGGCCGCGTGCTGGGCATGGGCGACATCGTCGCCCTGGTCGAAGAAGTGACCAAGGGCGTGGACGTGGCCGCCGCACAGAAGCTGGCCGACAAGCTCAAGACCGGCAGCGGCTTTGACCTCAACGACTTCCTGGCCCAGATCTCGCAGATGAAGAAGATGGGCGGCCTCTCAGGCCTGATGGACAAGCTGCCCACCCAGATGACCGCCAAGGCCGGCCCGCAAGACATGGACCGCGCCGAGCGCGATATGAAGCGCATGGAAGGCATCCTCAACGCCATGACAGCCAAGGAACGCCGTCAGCCCAACTTGCTGATGGACGGCAAGAGCAAGGCCAGCCGCAAGCGCCGCATTGCCGCCGGCGCCGGCGTGCAGATCCAGGACGTCAACCGCCTGCTCAATCAGTTCGACCAGATGCAGGGCATGATGAAAAAGATGAGCGGCGGCGGCCTGATGAAGATGATGAAGAAGATGGGCGGCATGAAAGCCATGAAGGGCATGATGGGCGGCGGCGGCATGGGTGGCCTGGGCGGCTGAAGCCGCGCACCCGAGCGCCCCCCCCGCTCACCCACAAAAAAGCCACCGCGATCCGGTGGCTTTTTTTCATGGTGCCCAAGCCGAGCCGTTCACCCGTTCACCCGTTCACCTGTTCACCTGTTCACCTGTTCACCTGTTCACCTGTTCACCTGTTCACCTGTTCACCGATTCACCACTCACCACTCACCACTCACTCCAACAAAGCCTGCGCAAACTCGCGCGCATTGAAAGTCTGCAAGTCTTCCAGCTTCTCGCCCACGCCGATGAAGTAGACCGGTATGGCCCGCTCACGAGCGATGGCCGCCAGCACACCACCCTTGGCCGTGCCGTCGAGCTTGGTGACGATCAAGCCGGTCAGGCCCAGCGCGTCATCGAAGGACTTGACCTGGCTGAGCGCGTTCTGGCCGGTGTTGCCGTCCACCACCAACAGCACCTCGTGCGGCGCGTCGGCCTGCGCCTTGGTGATCACGCGCTTGATCTTCTTCAGCTCTTCCATCAAATGCAGCTGCGTCGGCAAGCGGCCAGCCGTGTCGGCCAGCACCACATCGCAGCCGCGCGCGCGGCCGGCGCTGACCGCATCAAATGTGACCGAGGCCGGGTCACCGCCCTCCTGGCTGATGATCTGCACCTGGGTGCGGTCGGCCCAAACGGACAGTTGCTCGCGCGCCGCCGCGCGGAAGGTGTCGGCCGCAGCCAGCAGCACTTTCTGGTCCGCCTCGGCCAGATGGCGGGTCAGCTTGCCGATGCTGGTGGTCTTGCCGGCGCCGTTGACGCCCACCACCATCATCACCGTCGGGCTGTGCTGGCCCACGGCCAGGCTCTTCTCCAGAGGCTTGAGCAGTTCGGCCAAAGCTTCGACCAGCAGGCCACGCACCGCCTGAGGGTCGGTCGCCTTGGCTTCCTTGACGCGGCGCTTCAGTTCCGTCAACAAATACTCGGTCGCCTTGACGCCGGTGTCGGCCATCAGCAGCGCCTCTTCCAGCTCTTCGTACAGAGCGTCGTCAATCTGCGTGCCGGTAAAGACCTGGGCGATGCTGGAGCCGGTCTTGCGCAGGCCTTGGCGCAATTTGTCGATCCAGCTGCGGCGGGGCTCAGGTGCCGGGGCGGGCACAGGCGCGATCGGTGCCACAGGCATGGCGGGCGCGTTGACCGGCACAGGCTCGGCGCTCAGCACCGCGGCCGGCGTGGGCGCGGCCACAGGAGCCGGAGCCACCGGCACTGCGGCGACAAGAGCATCAGGCGGCGCCTGGGGCAGATCGACGCTGGCCACCGCGGGCGCCGGTACGGGCTCGGGCGCCGGGCTGCTGGAGAACTTTTTCTTGAAGAAGCTGAACATGGGCACTCTTGGCTGCGGCACTGCGGCAACTTCGTCATCGCGAAGCCGGGGCAGCGTCGGCGGGCAAGCGGGCCGGCGGTGCCGGCGCGTCGCTCAACCTTGTCATCGGGGTTCCGGATCGCGGCGCCGGGTTCAGCTCGACACCCACGCCTGCGTTCGCACCCGAATCATAAACGGCGCCCCCTGGGCAGCCCGGCGACACCCAGGGCCGCCTCGGCGGTGGATACTCAAAGCCCGCTTCGCTTCCGGCCGTCGGCGACCCCGTCCGGCTCACGCAACGATGGACATTCTTGACGCTCAGGCCACGGCCGCCCTGCTGCCCTTCGACCGCCTGATTCCAGCCGTGGCCCAAGCCATGCGAGATTTGCGCGCCGGCACCATCCATGCGGCCACCCGTTCCGTCCTGCCGCTGCCCGAGGGCGGCAGCTATCTGGCCATGCCCTGCACCGATGCACAGTACGCCATCACCAAGCTGGTCGCTGTCACCCCGGCCAACCGCGCCCTCGGCCAGCCCACCATCCAGGGTCGCCTGCTGGTCAGCAGCGCCAGCCACGGCGAACCGCTGCTGGTGATGGACGGCTCGGTGGTCACCGCACGCCGCACCGCCGCCGTCACCCTGCTGGGCATCGAAACCCTGCTTCAGCGTCCACCCGCGGTGTTGACCCTGGTCGGCACCGGCGAACAGGCACGCAGCCACGCCTGGGCCATGAGCCAGCGCTGGCCTGGAGTGCAGCTGCGGTGCGTGGGCCGCAACCGCGGCCAGGGCGAGGCCTTCGCCGCGCAACTGAGCAAGGAAGGCCTGCCGGGCCTGCGCGCCCTGCCCCTGGAGCAGGCGCTGGAAGACAGTGAGGTCACGGTGGCCGCCACCACCAGCCTCAGCGCAGTGCTGCCCGCGCATGTGGCCGACCCCACCTTGATCGTCGGCATCGGCAGCTTCACGCCGCAGATGGCCGAGCTGCCGGCCAGCGAAGTGCGCCGCCGCCAGGTCTGGGTCGACGACCTCGACGGCGCCCGCCACGAAGCCGGCGATCTGCTGCAGGCCGACATCGACTGGAGCCGCGTCCACAGCCTCGCCGAAGCGCTGCGTCATCCCAACTTGATTCGCGCGCCCCTGCTCTTCAAGACCGTCGGCCACGCGGCCTGGGACCTGGCAGCGGTGCGGGTGGCGCTGCAGCCCAACCCGTGAGCCCAACCGTGGCAGGGGCGCCGGACCTGCCGCAGCCTCGCGCAGCGACTCCCGTCCACGGACCCAGCGCCCTGGCGAATTCAAATTCCCTGAGATTTTTTCAAAGAACTCTTGCGCGGCTCAAAAAACCGGTGCTATAGTAGAGGGCTTGAGGCGCTTTAGCTCAGCCGGTTAGAGCGACGGAATCATAATCCGCAGGTCCGGGGTTCGAATCCCTGAAGCGCCACCAAAACATGAAAAGCCCGCACCCGAAAGGTTGCGGGCTTTTTTCTTTGCCCGCGCGGTTCCAAACAGCCGAGCCGGCGAATGAGAACCCGAGCGCAGAAGCGCAAAAAAAACGCCGGCCATGCCGACGCTTCGCTCCACCGCTGTCTCAGGCGCCCTCAGGCACAAACGGCAGGCTGTGCTTCAAACGCCGAAAGCACCCGCTTGCGCAGCTCTCGCCACGCACCGCCGGACCAGAGCAGACTCAGAAAAGCGCAGCTTGCCCGCTGCAGCACCACAACGCCTTCACCCGAAGGGGCGGATTCGCCCCCCCCCGGCGGCAATGGCGGCGCAGTGCCGGGCCGTGAGGGCGGCACCGACTAAGCGCTGAAATCAGCGGCACTTGCGTTGCGGTCCGCTTGTTGCGCTCCCTGCGCCAAGGCCTGGCGCGCTGCCCTGCGCCCATGCACCCACCGATACAGCACCGGCAGCACCAGCAAGGTCAGCGCCGTGGACGAAAGAATGCCGCCGATCACCACCGTGGCCAGCGGGCGCTGGACCTCGGCGCCGGTGCCCACGGCCAAGGCCATGGGGACAAAGCCGAGTGAGGCGACCAGGGCCGTCATCAGCACTGGGCGCAGGCGGGTGAGCGCGCCCTCGCGCACGGCGGCGTCGAGGCCCAGGCCCTGCTCTTCGCGCAGGCTGCGGATGTAGGCGATCATCACCAGGCCGTTGAGCACCGCCACGCCCGAGAGCGCGATGAAGCCCACGCCGGCCGAGATGGACAGCGGGATGTCGCGCAGCCACAGCGCCGCAATGCCGCCGCTCAGCGCAAAAGGCACACCGGTGAAGACCAGCAGGCCGTCCTTGAGGTCGCGGAACATGGCGAACAACAGCAAAAACACCAGGCTCAGGGCCAGGGGCACGACGATCTTCAGGCGCTGGCTGGCGGACTGCAGCTGCTCAAACGTGCCGCCCCACTGGGTCCAGTAGCCCGGCGGGATCTTGACCTCGGCCTGCAGCCGGGCTTGCGCCTCGGCCACAAAGGAGCCGATGTCGCGTCCGCGCACATTGGCCGTCACGACCACGCGGCGTTTGCCTTGCTCGCGGCTGAGCTGGTTCGGGCCCGGCGCCATGTCGAATTGCGCCACCTCACCCAGGGTCACGTAGGCCGGCGAGGCATTGCCTCCAGTAGATGGCAAACGCAGCGGCAAACGCTTGAGCGCCTCGACATCGCTCCGCAAGGTCTCAGGCAAGCGCACGAGGATGTCGAAGCGGCGGTCGCCCTCGAACAGCGTGCCTGCCTCCTGGCCACCGATGGCGATGGCCGCCGTCTCCTGCACCTCGGCCACGCTCAGGCCCAAACGGGCCAGCTTGGCACGGTCCAGCTGCAGGCTGAGCATGGGCAGGCCAGTGGTCTGCTCGACCTTGACGTCGGCCGCGCCGGGGATGCGCTGCAGCACGGCCGCGATGGCCTCGGCGCTGCGCTCCATCACCGCCATCTCGTCGCCAAACACCTTGACCGCCACATCGCTGCGCACGCCCGAGATCAGCTCGTTGAAGCGCATCTGGATGGGCTGGGTGAACTCGTAGTTCTGGCCCGGCACCTGGGCCACGGCCGTCTGTAGCGCGGCCACCAAGTCGGCCGTGGGCCGCTTGGGGTCAGGCCACTGGGCGCGCGGCTTGAGCATGACAAAGGTGTCGGCCACATTGGGCGGCATGGGGTCGGTGGCGATCTCGGCAGTGCCCAGCTTGGCGTAGACGCGCTGCACCTCAGGGAAGGTCTGGATCACCCGCTCCAGCTCCGCCTGCATGGCCACCGATTGGCTCAGGCTGGTGCCCGGGATGCGCAAGGCATGCAGTGCAATATCGCCCTCGTCCAGGCTGGGCACGAACTCGCTGCCCATGCGGCTGAGCATCAGGCCGCTCAGGCTCACCGACACCGCCGCCAGCGCCAGCACCAGGGGCTTGTTCAGCAAGGCCCAGTCCAGGGCCGGCGCATAGCCGCGGCGGGCCCAGCCCATTAGGCGGTTTTCCTTTTCGGCCACGTGATCGCCGATGAACAAGGCCACGGCCGCCGGCACAAAGGTCAGCGACAGGATCATGGCGCCCGCCAAGGCCGCCACCACGGTGAAGGCCATGGGGTGGAACATCTTGCCCTCGACCCCGCTGAGGGCAAAGATCGGCAGGTAGACCACCATGATGATGAGCTGGCCGTAGAGCAGCGGCCGGCGCGCCTCGCGCGCGGCGGCAAACATCTCGGCAAAACGCTCGCTGCGGCTCAAGGGGCGGCCGGCCAGGGCCTGGGCATGGGCCAGGCGGCGCACGCAGTTCTCGACGATGACCACGGCACCGTCGATGATGATGCCGAAGTCTAGCGCGCCCAAGCTCATCAGATTAGCGCTGACGCGGTTGGCCACCATGCCGCTGAAGGTGAACAGCATGGCCAGCGGAATCACCGCCGCCGTGATCAGGGCCGCACGCAGATTGCCGAGGAAGAGAAAGAGCACCGCCACCACCAGCAGCGCGCCCTCGAAGAGATTGCTCTTGACGGTGGCAATCGCCTTGTCGATCAGCACGGTGCGGTCGTACACCGTCTGCACGATCACGCCCTCGGGCAGGCTGCGAGCGATTTCCTTGAGCTTCAAGTCCACCGCACGCGCGACCACGCGGCTGTTCTCACCCATCAGCATGAAGACCGTGCCCAGCACCACCTCGCGGCCGTTCTCGGTGGCCGCACCGCTGCGCAGCTCCTGGCCCAGGCCCACCTCGGCCACATCGCGCACGCGCAGCGGCAGGCCCTGGCGGGTCTGGATCACTGTGTTGGCTATGTCCTCGATCGAGCCCAGCTGACCCGGCGCGCGGATCAGATATTGCTCGCCGCGCCGCTCGATATAGCCGGCGCCGACATTGCTGTTGTTGCGCTCCAGCGCCTGCACCAGCTCGACCATGCTGAGGCCATGGGCCACCAGCTGCTCGGGCCGGGGCGCCACCAGGTATTCCTTGGCATGGCCGCCGATGGTGTTGATCTCGGTCACGCCGGGCACGGTGCGCAGCTGCGGCTTGACGATCCAGTCCTGGATCTCGCGCAGATCGCTGAGCGTGTAGGCCTGGCCATCGGGCCGGCGCGCCTCAGGCTTGGCCTCCACCGTCCACATATAGATCTCACCGAGGCCAGTGGCGATGGGCCCCAGCGCCGGCGCCAGGCCTGCCGGCAGCTGGCTGCGCGCCTGCTGGATGCGCTCGTTCACCAGCTGGCGGGCGAAGTAGATGTCGGTGCCATCCTTGAACACCACGGTCACCTGGGACAGGCCGTAACGCGAAAGCGAACGCGTCTGCTCCAGATTCGGCAGGCCGGCCATGGCCGTCTCGATGGGGAAGCTGACGCGCTGCTCGGATTCCAGCGGCGAGTAGCCGGGCGCCTCGGTGTTGATCTGCACCTGGACGTTGGTGATGTCCGGCACGGCGTCGATGGGCAGGCGCTGCAGGCTGTACACGCCCCACAAGGCCATGGCCAGCACGCCCAGCATCACCGCCCAGCGCTGGGCGATGGCGGTTCGTATGAGTTTTTCAAACATGATGGTTTGCGTCCTCTCGCTCTTTTTCAATGCGCGTGGGCCGCGGCCGACTTGCCCAGATCGGCCTTGACGACAAAGCTGTTGGCGGAGGCATAGCGCTCCCCGGCGCTCAGGCCTTGCAGCACCTCGGTATGGCTGCCGTCGCTGCGGCCCAGGCGCACAGCGCGGGCGACCATGTGCTGGCCTTCGCGCACGTACACCTCGTCACGGCCTTCGCGGCTTTGCAAGGCCTCGTTGCGCACCGCCACCGGCACCGTCACTTCACCCGAGGCGCCCGTTTGGCCTGTTTGCAGCGCCACCGTCACCGGCTGGCCCGGCCGCCACTGGCCGCGCGGGTTGGGCAGCAGCAAGCGGGCCATGGCGCTGCGGCTTTGCTCGGCCACCGTGCTGCCGATATGGCTCAGCGTCAACGCCGGCTCTTTGGCAGGCGCGCCCTGGATGCGGCCGCGCGCGCCGATCTGCAGCTGGCCCAGGGTCTGCACCGGCAGGCTCAGCTCCACCCACAGCGTGCCCAGATCGGCCAGCTGGAAGATGGGCGCATCGTCCTTGAGCACCTCGCCGACGCTGATCTTTTTCTCGACCACCACGCCAGCCATGGGCGCACGGACCTCGTAACGGGTCAGGCCCGCGGTGCCGCTGGCCGCGGCGCCGGCGCCCAGGGCCTGCAGCTTCTGGCGCGCGTTCTCGGCCGTGATGTCCGCCTCCTGGAAGGCCTGGCGGGCTTGCAGGTAGTCCTGCTCGGCGCTGATCTTTTCCTCCCAGAGTTTCTTCTCGCGCTCGTAGACGCCGCGCGCCAGGGCCAGGCGCTTTTGCGCCGCCAGCAGCTCGCTGCGCTGGTCGGCCAGGGCCTGGCTGGAGATGACGGCCAGCACCTGGCCGGCCTGCACCCGATCACCGGCGCTGACGCGCACCGCCTCGACCTGGCCGGCCAGGCGCGGCGTCACCAAGACGCTGCGGTCCTGGTTCAGCTTGACCTCGCCCAGCAGCTCCAGGCTGCGGGCCAGGCTGGCCGGCCCGGCGGCTTCCAGGCGTATGGCCTGGCGCTGCAGCTGCTCGTCGCTGAGCTCGACGAATTCTTCGCCGCTGTCGGCGGAGCTGGCTGCAGCGGCGGGGGCCGAGGCGGCCACCACGGGCGGGGCCACCACAGAGGGCGCTTCTTCGTGGGGCGCCTCACCTTCGCCGTGCGCATGGGCGTCAGCCCCGGCCACGGCCGGCCCGCCGCGCAGGATGGCCCAGCCGCCGGCCAGGCCCAGGGCCAGCACCACAGCCACGGCCAGGGCCTGCTTCTTGGGGCGTGCTGCCGGAGTGGGATTCGCAGTTTCAGTGTGGGTATTGCTCTTCATCATCATGATGTGGTGTCTTGTTGGGTGGTGGGCTGCACGGCGAAAGGCGGCAGCCCCAAAAGGCGGGCGATCTCGGCAGCGGCGCGCCAGGCTTCGGCGCTCTGGCGCAGGGCTTGCTGGCGCAGCTGGAACAGGCTGCGCTGGGCATCGAGCACGTCGATGAAGGCGAACTTGCCCAGTTCGTAGCCGCGCAGCGCGGTGTCAAACGCCGTCTGCGCCAGCGGCAGCTGCTGCACGCGCAGGCTCAGCTGCTGCAGACGGGTCTGGCGCAGGCGCTCCTGGGCTTGCGCCAGGTCCAGACGCAGGCGCACCTGCGCGGCGGCCAGTTGCTCGCGCGCCTGCTCCTCGCGCTTCAGCGCTTCGAGCAAATTGCCCTCGTTGCGATCGCGCAGCGGCAAAGGCAAAGACAGGCCGATCACGGCCATGCTTCGCCCTGTTTCTGCCTCACGTTTGGCCCCCAGGCTGACGGTCACATCAGGCACGCGCTTGGCGCGCTCGCCGGCGGTCAGGGCCTGACGGCGGGCGATGTCCAGGCGGGCCAGGCGCAGGGCCGGCGCTTCATCGAGTGCCGTGCTGCTGGGCGCGACTTCGGCGCTGCTGGGCGGCATCTGCTCGGCCAGACCCTCGGCGCGCTCGAAGCGGGCCTCGGCGCCGCCCCAAAGCGCAGCCAGGCGCTGGCGGGCCAGGCTCAGCTCACTGCGCGCCTGGGCCAGGTCCGCACGCACGGCGCCGGCCGCGACCTGCGCCTTGTGCAGCTCCAGCGGCGCGACCTTGCCGGCCTGCAAACGCAGCTGCACCGCCTGCACGCTGCGCTCGGCCAGCTGCATGGCCGATTCGCTCAGGCTCAGCTGCTCCTGCGCCGCCAGCAGGTCAAAGAATGCCGTGCTGACGGCGGCCTGCAGCTCGGCCTGCCGCGCTTGCAAGCCCACGGCCGCCTGCTCGCGGGCATGAGCGGCCGCGGCCACGCGGGCAGCGCGCTTGCCGCCCAGCTCCAGGGCCTGGCTCCACTGCACGGTGCTGCTGCGGCTGGCACGGCGCGTGTCTTCGATCAGCAGGCTGAGCTCGGGGTTGGGGCCCACGCCGGCTTGCTGCTCGGCCGCTTCCTGGGCCTGCAGCTCCAGGCGCGCGACGGCCAGATCGGGGTTGTGGCTCAGGGCCAGGTTCAGGGCTTGCGGCAGGCTCAAACTTGCCGCGGGGACAGGTTCAGGCGTTTGCGCCCGCAAGCCCGGGCTCAGCAGCGCCAGGGCGCAGAGCGACAGCAGCGCCGCGGCGCGCGTCATCCGCACCGGCACCGGTACAAAGGAAATGAGAAAAGGGGTTCGCATCGAACACTCCGGTTTGTGTGGAAAAACAGCACATACGGGTGGTCGGCGCAGCGTCCGGCGGGCCTGAAAAAGAAACGATCAGGCCGAACTCACCTCACACGGACAGGCCGCGTGAGGACAAGCAAAAAGGAAAAAGGGTTTTGGACGACGCGCCGCTCAGGCGCGCAGCCAGTTGGGGCGGTCACGCCCCTCGGGAATGTGCGAGCGCTCAGCTGCGCAGCGCGGCGGCGGGCGCCGCTCGGCGCCGTCGGCCTGGGCACCTAGACCGTCGTCGGGCGACACGGCCAGCGGCGAATGGTTGCAGTGGCAGTGGCCGAGGGCGCAGACATCCTGGGCCCTGAGCTCAAGGCCATCACCATCATCGCCGAGCACTTGAGGCTCACGCGGCTCGGCATGGGTCTGGCCTTGCAAATGAACCGCCGCCTCCAGCGCGCTGGCCTGGAACTCCTTGATGCAGCACAGCGCTGCCGCGGCCCAGCTGGACTGGGCCAGCATCAACAGTGCCAGCAGGGTGAGGAGAAGACGACGCATGGAGAGGGCTTGAACAAAAGCGGGCGCAGTATAGCCAGCGCGGCAGACGATCATGCGGGTAAACGCTTGATGTCAGCGCTGAATTTCAGCGGCGCGGGCCGCGCAACATGCGCAGGCCGTTGAACACCACCAGCAAGCTGGCGCCCATATCGGCGAACACCGCCATCCACATGGTCGCGCTGCCGAACAAGGCTGCCAGCAAAAACGCCGCCTTGATGCCCAGCGCCAAGGCGATGTTCTGCCACAGCACGGCACGGGCGCGGCGTGAGAGCCGGATGGTCTCGGGCAGGCGCGACAGGTCGTCGTTCATCACCACCACATCGGCCGCCTCCATGGCTGTGTGCGTGCCGGCGCCGCCCATGGCAAAGCCGATGTCGGCGCGGGCCAGGGCCGGCGCGTCGTTGATGCCATCGCCGACCATGGCCGTGGGGCCCAGCCGGGCCTGCAGCTCGGTGATGGCGGCCAGCTTGTCCTCGGGCAGCAGATTGGCGCGCAGCTCGGTGATGCCCAGCTGGGCCGCGATCGCCTGCGCGGTGCGCGGGTTGTCGCCCGAGAGCATGACCGGGGTCAGGCCCAGATCGATCAGATCGGCCACGGCCTGGCGGCTGGAGGGCTTGACCGTGTCGGCCACGGCGCACAAGGCCAGCACGCCGCCGGCATCGGCCAGCAGGCTGACGCTGCGCCCGGCCTGCTCATGCACCGCCATCTGCGCCTCAAGCTCTGGCGAGCACTGACCGCGCTCCTCGATCCAGCGGTGATTGGCCAGCACCAGCGCCTGGCCCTCGACCTGAGCAGCCACGCCGCGGCCGGCCTCGGCGCGAAAGCCCTGCACCTCGGGCACCAACGCGACCGACAAGCCCTGGGCGATCGCCTTGGACACCGGGTGGTCCGAGCGCGAAGCCAGGGCTTGGGCCCAGGCCTGCACACGGGCCAGCTCGGCGCCGGGGCGCAGCAGCTCAAAGTGGGTCAGCACCGGCCGGCCTTCGGTCAGGGTGCCGGTCTTGTCGAGCGCCACGACCTTGAGCTTGCGTGCCTCTTCCAGATAGACCCCGCCCTTGATCAAGATGCCGCGACGCGCCGCCGCGGCCAGGCCGCTGACCACCGCCACCGGCGTCGAAATCACCAGGGCGCAGGGGCAGGCAATCACCAGCAGCACCAGGGCTTTGTAGACCGACTGCATCCAGGTCCAACCGGCCAGCCAGGGCATCAGCACCGCCACCGCCAGCGCCAGCACAAAGACCGCCGGGGTGTAGATGGCCGCAAAGCGATCGACAAAACGCTGCATCGGCGCGCGGCTGGACTGGGCCTCTTCGACCGCGTGGATGATGCGGGCCAGGGTGCTGTCAGCCGCCAGGGCCGTGACTTCGAATTCCAGCGCCGCGGTCTGGTTGATGGTGCCGGCGTAAAGCGCATCGCCCGCCCGCTTGTCCACCGGCAGGCTCTCGCCCGTGACCGGGGCCTGGTCCACCGCGCTCTGGCCACGCAGCACGCGGCCGTCCAGCGGCACCCGCTCGCCCGGCTTCAGGCGCACGGTCGCGCCCAGGCCCACCTCGCCGCTGGGCAGGCGGCGCCACTGGCCATCGGCCTGCAGCACTTCCGCATCCTCGGGCGCCAGGGCCAGCAGGCTCTGGATGGCATGACGCGCACGGTCCACGGCGCGCGCTTCGATCAGCTCGGCCAGGGCATACAGCGCCATCACCATGGCCGCCTCGGGCCATTGGCCGATGACAAAAGCGCCGCTGACGGCCACCGCCATCAAGGCATTGATGTTGAGGCGGCCGACGCGCAGCGCCGCCAGGCCTTTTTTGTAGGTCTCCAGCCCGGCCAGGGCGATGGCCGCCAGGGCCAGGGCCATGGAGGCGATCTGGAAGGGCAGCGTGTCCGGCGCGAAAAAGGCCAAGGCTTCGGCGCCCAAGGCCGCCAGCAAGGAGGCGATCAGGCGCGAGATACCGGCGCCCAGGCTCGCGGGCGCTGCAGCGGCACTGCCCTGCTCGGCGTCCTGGGACAAAAGCTGCGGCTCGTAGCCAAGGCGGCGGATGGCGGCCAGGGCCTGGGCCTGCACGGCCTCCGGCGCTTTCAGGGCCAGCTGGCGTTGGGGCACATCGAAACGCAGCGCTTCGATGCCGGCGAGCGGCTCCAGCGCCGCGCGGATCTCGGCCTGCTCGACCGCGCAGTCCATGCTGGCGATGCGGTAGCGGGTGTAGCCGGCCAGCGCTGCGGGCGCGGCCAGCGGCAGCACCGGCTCGGCCGTCTCGCAGGCATGGCCACAGCAGTCGCCGTGGGCGGCCAGCGCGGCCGGGGCATGGGCATGACCGTGCTCATGGTCATGCTCATGGCTGTGGGCATGAGGAGCGGAGCGGGAAGCAGAAGGGGCGCGTGTGTCCATGGCTTGCATTGGAAACCCTGGAGTGAGTCCAGAGTCAAGCGCATCGCTGGTTTTTACTTTTCGATATTTCCATAGATATGGAATAATAATTTCCATGCCTGAAGAACACGTCATCCGCGCCCTCGCCGCCCTGGCCCAAAGCCACCGCCTGCGCATCTTTCGCCTGCTGGTGGTGGCCGGTCAGGACGGCCTGACGCCCGGCGCCCTGGCCGAGGCCCTGGCCTTGCCGGCGGCCACCCTGTCGTTTCACCTCAAGGAACTTAGCAACGCCGGCTTGCTCAGCCAGGAACGCCTGGGCCGAAACCTGGTCTACCGCGCCGACTTTGCACAGATGAACGGCCTGCTGGCTTACCTCGGCGAAAACTGCTGCCAAGGCCAGGACTGTTTGCAGACCAAGGCGGTGGATTGCGGATGCTGAGTGGGGAAGGTGAGCGAGTGAACAGGTGAACGGGTGAACTCAAGCCGCCCCCCTCACGACTCACGACTCACGACTCACGATTCACCCATTCACTTGTTCACCCATTCACACCCCGCCCCATGACCACCCACGTCCTCATCCTCTGCACCCACAACTCCGCGCGCAGCGTGCTCAGCGAAGGCATGCTCAATCACTGGGCCCAAAAGCTCGGCCGGAATGTGCGCGCCCACAGCGCCGGCAGCGCGCCCAGCGGCCGGCTCAACCCCTTCGCGCTGGAAGCCTTGACGAGTGCCAGCGTCGAAGTCGCGGGCTACCGCAGCAAGAGCTGGGACGAGTTCACGGGCCCGGAGGCGCCACCGCTGTCCATCGTCATCACCGTTTGCGACAGCGCGGCGGCCGAAACCTGCCCGGTGTTCTTCTCCGGCAGCGAGCAGGTGCCGGTGAAGGTGCATTGGGGCTACCCCGACCCGTCGAACGCCGAGGGCGGCGACGAGGGCAAGCGCCGCGCCTTTGAGCTGACCCGCCAGGCGATTGCCTACCGCATGCTGCAGCTTCTGGCCCTGCCGCTGGAGCAACTGCGCGGCACTGAGCTGACTGCGGCCCTGCAGGCCATTGCGCGCAGCTGAGTCGACCGGGGTCCTGTTCACCATGCACCATCGCTTGTCTCAAAAGCTGCTGGCCGAAGCCCTGGGCACGGCCTTGCTGCTGGCCATCGTCATCGGCTCCGGCATCATGGCCGAGCGCCTGGCCGGCGGCAATGTCGCCCTCGCCCTGCTGGCCAACACCGCCGCCACCGTGGGCGGGCTCTATGTGCTGATCGAGGTTTTCGGTCCCATCAGCGGCGCCCACTTCAACCCGGCCGTGTCCCTGGTGATGGCCTGGCGCCGCGAGCTGCCCTGGTCCAGCCTGGCGCCCTTCATCGCCGCACAGCTGCTCGGTGCGCTGCTGGGCGCCTGGGCGGCCCACGCGATGTTCGAGCTGCCCCTGCTGCAAACCGCGGCCAAGCTGCGCGCCGGCCCGGCGCAATGGCTGGCCGAGGGCATCGCCACCGCCGGCCTGCTGCTGGTGATCCTGCGCGCGCCGGCGGGCCGGGCCTCGTCCCTGGTGGCCGCCTACATCGGCGCGGCCTACTGGTTCACCGCTTCCACCTCGTTTGCCAACCCCGCCGCCGTGTTCGGCCGCATGTTCAGCGACAGCTTTGCCGGCATCGCCCCGGCCAGCGCGCCGGGCTTTGTGCTGGCCGAGCTCTTGGGCGCTGTGCTGGGCCTGGCGCTGCATCACGCTCTCTCTCCCAGAACCACTCGCCATGACTGACCCTCTTCACATCAAGCCCGAAGACTTTCCGGCCCTGGACGCGCAGCTGTTCCAGCGTCCCAGCCTCGAAGCCCTGCGCCCAGGCCAGGCCAGCGTTCACGCGCCGCGCTTTCTGATGCTCTACGGCTCCCTGCGTGAGCGCTCCTTCAGCCGCCTGCTGGCCGAAGAAGCCGGGCGCCTGCTGCAAGCCATGGGCGGCGAGGTGCGCTTCTTCAACCCCAGCGGCCTGCCCCTGCCGGACGACAGCACGGACAGCCACCCCAAGGTGCAAGAGCTCCGCGAACTGGTGCTATGGAGCGAGGGCATGGTCTGGAGCAGCCCCGAGCGCCACGGCGCCATGACCGGCGTGATGAAGGCGCAGATCGACTGGATTCCTTTGACCAGCGGCGCCGTGCGCCCGACCCAGGGCAAGACCCTGGCGGTGATGCAGGTCAGCGGCGGCTCGCAAAGCTTCAATGCGGTAAACCAGCTGCGAGTCCTGGGCCGCTGGATGCGCATGCTGACCATCCCCAACCAGAGCTCGGTGGCCAAGGCTTTCCTCGAGTTTGACGAGCAGGGGCGGATGAAACCCTCGGCGTACTACGACCGGGTGGTCGACGTGATGGAGGAATTGTTCAAATTCACCTTGCTGACGCGCGACATCGGGCCCTGTTTGGTGGACCGCTACAGCGAACGCAAGGAGAGCGCAGAGGCGCTGTCGCAGCGCATGCAGCAGTCAAAACTGTGACACCTCCCAGCCACCAAATGGAATACCACTACAAAACCACATCCCCTGAATCGGGGGTAGGTAAATAAGGCGTTATTTCTAGAATCTCGCTGGCTGCAGCGCAGGAATTCCCCTGATTGCACGCCGCTCCTACCCAAGGGATTCGTGATGAATACAAACAGCCTCCGCAAAATCGGCGGATTTAAACTGGTATCTGCTGCGGCGACCCTGCTGCTGATGGCCGGTTCGGTGCAAGCCTCGGTGATCGACCTGGGCCCGGCCAGCGGCTACAGCGGTTTCTTCTTCGGCAATGTGAACGCGGCTTCGGACGTGGAAGGCCGTCTGGCCGTCGGCGGCAACCTGACGGCCGGCTTCGACATCGGCTACCGCAATGCCTACGGCTCCAACCAACCCAGCCTGGTGGTCAAGGGCGGTGTCTCGCTGACCAACGCCTCGGGCGGCCCCGCCGGCACCGTCTACAACGGCCCCAACACCAACATCGACACCAACGCCGGCATCGGCCCGTCCGAGGCCAGCTGGCTGCCGGGCGCCGTGAACTACGGCCAGATCGTCTACGGCACCAGCCTGAGCGCCCGCGATTGGCAATACGGCAGCGCCGTGAAGAACGCCAGCTACCTGGACTTTGGCGCCGCCAAGACTCAGCTGAGCAATCTGTCCACCCAACTGGCTGGCCTGAGCGCCACCGGCAGCTGGCAAGCCCTGCCCGGTTCGGGCGGCCTGAAGCTGACCGGCGACGGCAGCGACAACCCGCAGGTCTTCAACCTCGGCAACACCTCGCTGAGCACCAGCATCACGCTGGAGAACGTCAAGGCCGGTGCTCATGTGATCATCAACAGCACGCTCAGCAATGTGGTGCTCAGCGGTGACTTCGGCGGCCACGAGGTCAACTCCAGCGATGCGCTGGCCCAGCATCGCGACCGCATCCTTTACAACTTCAGCAACGCCACCCACCTGAACGTGGCCAGCTTTATCAACGGCAGCGTGCTGGCGGTGAAGGCGGACGTGATCGGCAGCGGCCACCTGGAGGGCACCCTGATCGCCAACTCCCTGAGTGCCGGCCCGAACGGCCGCCTGGAGCTGGGCTACGAGCCCTTCGTGCCGACGACCCCGGTGCCGGAACCCGCCAGCGTCGCCCTGATGCTGGCCGGCCTGGGTGCGATCGGCCTGTTCTCGCGCCGCCGCAAGCAGGATTGCGCCTGATCAAATCACAGGACGCAAATAGAACGAAGGGCTCCCTCGGGAGCCCTTTTTTCATGCGCGCGCAAAAACGCGCTCAGCCGCGCCGGGCCGCTGCGCGGCGTTTCCAGATCCACACACCTGCCCCGGCCAGAGCAGCCAGCGCGGCCAATACAGCCAGGCCAACCAGCCAAGCGGTGGATTGCGTTTGGTTGGCCGCACGCCGCTGCTCGCGCGCCAGCAGCTGACTGCTGAGCTGCGTCATCGCAGCCTGCAACTGCTTTTGCTCGCCCTGCAAAGCGGCGAACTGTGCCTCGGCCTGCTTGATGCGGTCAGGGCGCGGGCCTTCGACACCGGGGTGGGTTTCAGGCGTGGCGCCGGCCGGACCGCCGACATCCAGGGCCAGCAAGAGCCGAATGCCAGCCAGCGGAGCAAACCAATCGCCACTGGCGGCGGCGGGCGTGCCGCTGGCGCGCTCGGACAAGGCCGCGTCCAGACGCAGGGCAGGCCCGCTGCGGCGGGCGGTCGGCGCAGCAGGAGGCTGCGCTTTGGTCACAGCTTTGCTGGCAGCGACACGGGTCGGCGCTGCCTCCACCGGGCCGGCCGCGGGCGGCGGCAGCAGGTCCTCGGCCGGATCCAACATCAAGCTGAACTGCTGACGCGGACAACCGAGACTCACTTGCACCAACGGCTCGGTCACCGGCACGGCGGTGCGCAAGCGCATCAGAATGCTGCCGTCGGCCGCCTGCCAGTCGATGGAACGCATGAATTCGCTGGCTTTGAGTGCACGCTCGCCGATGCTCACCTCGGCCGTGAAGCAGGGGTCGGTCAGGGTCTTGCTGATTTTGTCTCCGGCACTCAGACGCAGGGCTATTTGGACTTGAAGCGGTTGGCCGAGGACCGACTGCAGCCGCGGCGGGCTGATGTCCAGCGCCTGGCTGGGGTCGGCGACCAGCAGCAGGAGCGCCAGGCCCAAGGCCCGAGGGAACATCCGTTCGCGAAAATCAACGTTATGCAGCATGCACACCAAGGCGAGTCAGGCCTGCCGGACATCCAGCAGAAACTGCCAACGACTCTAGCATGGGCCCCTCCCGCCAAGAGCCCGGGCAGAAGGGGGAAATCCGGGTAGTTCCCGTGCCGGCCGCCCCGGGCAGCGCGCAGGCCGGCCCACTACAATCGCGCCACTTCTCAATCGGCCGCGACCATGCCCTCTTCCAAGCTCTTGTCCGTGACACGCACCGCGTTCCGCCCGACCGTCCTGGCCAGCCTGATGGCGCTGTCCCTGGGCCTGATGAGCACCGGCCAGGCACGTGCCGACGAGGTCAGCGATGTGCAGGCCATTCTGGCCGCCGGCAAAGCCGCCGAGGGCCTGAAAAAGGTGGACCAGCTGCTCGCCGCCAAGCCCGAAGAGCCGCGCCTGCGCCTGCAGCGCGGCATCGCGCTTTCACTGCTGAATCGCAACGCCGAGGCCATCGGCGTGTTCCAGAAGCTGATCGAAACCCACCCCGAGCTGCCCGGCCCCTACAACAACCTGGCCGTGCTCTACGGCAACCAGGGCGAGTACGAGAAAGCCCGCCAAGCTTTGGAGCTGGCCATCCGCACCAACCCGGCCTATGCGACCGCCTTCCAGAACCTCGGCGACGTCTACGCCCGTCTGGCCGGCCAGGCCTACAAAAAGGCCCTGGCCCTGGACAAGAACGACGGCGTGCTGCCGCTGAAGCTGGCGGTGGTACAGAACATCTTTGAATCGAGTGTGGACCCACGCAAGGCGCCCGCGCCTGCGCCGATTCCAGCCCCGGCCCCCGCTGCCGCGCCGATGCCCGCGGCCAAACCTGCGCCCGCGCCAGCGGCCGCCACCCCGGCCCCGGCGGCGGCCCCGACCCCTGCTGTGGCTCCGACACCGGCTGTCAAGCCTGCGCCCGTGCCAACACCCGCTCCCGTGGCCAAGCCCGAGCCCAGCAAACCCGAACCGGCCAAGGCCGAGAGCAGCGCCGCAGCCGACCGCCAGGCGGTGGAGAACGCCATGCTGGCCTGGGCCAAGGCCTGGAGTTCGCGTGACATGAACAGCTACTACGCCGCCTACACGTCTGACTTCAAGGGCAAGTCACCCAACCGCAAGGCCTGGGAGCAAGAGCGCCGCGACCGCATCACCAGCAAGAAGAGCATCAAGGTCACGCTCAGCGACATCAAGGTCAAGCTCCAGGGCGACAAGGCCACGGTCAGCCTGCGCCAGGACTACAACTCCGACGCCCTCAGCGTGAAGAGCAGCAAGAGCTTCTCCCTGAACCGCAGCCGCAACGGCCGCTGGCAGATTTCGGACGAGACCAATCGCTGAGCCCTGGCCGCACCGAGCCACACCCCGCCCCACCTTCTTGCCAGTCTGCGCTGTACCGAATTTTCTTTCTCATGCCGGCCCCGAATTCCGACCTTGACCGCCTGGCCGAGCGCCTGTCCTCCCGGCACGGCCGCGTCGAGCGCAAGCGCCCGCTGCTGATCGCCGGCCTGGCCGCAGCCGTGCTGGGCGCCATCGGCGCGGTCGGCTTCGTCTCGGCGCGGGTCGAGCTGAGCGTGCCTGCGGCCTTGGGCGGAAAGAACAAGAACAGCAGCGCCAGCATCGGTCAAACGACCCCAAGCCCCGACCTGCTGACGGCCCAGATCGACGGACAAACTCCAGAGGGCCAACTGATCCAGACCTACCAACTGCTGGCCAAGGGCGAGGACGGCCGAGCCTTTGCGCTGGTGGAACAACTGGTGCGTCGACAGCCCGATTTCGCCCTGGCACAGATGGTCTACGGCACCTTGCTGCTGGCACGCAGCGGCCAGGGCGAGGCGGTCGAGCGCCATCTGGTGGCGGCCGGCGGCGCCAAGAACCCCGACCCGGCCGCCCTGCTGCGCACCGAAGCGCGCCTGCGCCTGGCCGCCCTGGTCGAGCGCCCGCCTCAAGACGCCCTGCCCGAGCAGATGTTCGGCCTCGCGCCCAGCGTGCGCCACGCCATCATGGTGGACACCAGCCGCGCTCGACTCTATCTGTTCGAAAACAGCGCCAACGGCGTGCGCCTGCTGCGCGACAGCTACATCTCGATTGGCAAGCTGGGCACCGGCAAGCTGGTCGAAGGCGACCAGCGCACGCCGCTGGGCACTTACTACGTGGGCCTGCGCCGCGATGAGGCGGCTGCGCGCTACGGCGCCGCGGCCCTGCCCCTGAACTACCCGAATGAGATCGACCGCCTGGCCGGCCGCGGCGGCACCAGCATCTGGCTGCACGGCGAGCGCAGCGGCAACTACGCGCGCAGCCCGCAGTCCACAGACGGCTGCATCGTGCTCAGCAATGACGAGATGCGCCTGCTGGCGGAAACCGTGACGCCGCGCGAAACGCCGGTGCTGGTGATGGACAAAATCCGCTGGGTCAAAAAGAGCAGCGTCAGCAGCCCGCCGGCGCTGGATGCCGGCTTTGAATCGGCTTTTGAACAATGGCAGCAGGCCCGCCTGCGCCAGGACGCAGCCGCCTTGCGCCAGTTGTACGAGCCCGGGCTGCAGCGCGGCTCGGACAGCAGCAGCGACAAGCTTGCAAGCAACCTCTCCCGCATGGAGCGCCAGGAATTGCCGGTGCAAGCGCTGGAGCGCCTGAGCGTGCTGCCGGGCCAGCAAGCCGAACCGGTGCTCATCGTCACCTACCGCGAACTGAGCGCCCAGGACGAGCGCGCCCGGCTCAAGCGCCAGTATTGGCGTGAACAAAATGGGCAGTGGAAGATCTTCTTCGACGGCGTCATCGGCTGAGACTCGCCGGCTCCGGCGGGCGCTGCACTAAAATCAGCGGCTGCGCTGAAGCCAGCGCCCCGCCCCGTGCAGCCTCCGCGCAGCACGCCCATTCACGCAGCCCCTGGACAAATACCATGCAACGCTGTGTTCATTCCGCCTTGGCCACCCTGGCCGGCGCCGCCCTCGCGCTCAGTGCGCCTTTTGCCGCGCAGGCACAGTCCCACCGGCAATTCAGCCCGCAAACCTTGCGCGGTGAATTCCTGCTGGTGCAAACACCCGACGTGCTGCTCAACGGCAAACCGAGCAAGCTTTCGCCCGGCACCCGCGTGTATGGCGACACCAACCTGCTGCAGCAACCGGCCAGCCTGGCGGGCCAAAAGCTGACCGTGCACTACACCATGGCACCTGATGGCCAGATCCTCGATGTCTGGCTGCTGAACCCGGTCGAGCTGGCCAACAAGACCTGGCCCCGCACGCCGCTGGAAGCCGCCAGCTGGGCCTTCGAGCCCGGCACGCAGACCTGGCTCAAGCGCTGAGCGTCCGCAGCGTCCTTGCATCTGGCTGGCCGAACGGGCCAGCCCACCCTCTTTTTTCCTGAGTCCCGCCATGAGCAGCAACACCCCGTCCCCCAAGAAAGTCTTCATCAAAACCTTCGGCTGCCAGATGAACGAGTACGACTCGGGCAAGATGGCCGATGTGCTCGGCGCGGCCCAGGGCTACGAGAAGACCGACGACGTCGAGCAGGCCGACCTGATCCTCTTCAACACCTGCTCGGTGCGCGAGAAGGCGCAAGAGAAGGTGTTCAGCGATCTGGGCCGCGTCAAGCACCTGAAGGAAAAAGGCGTGCTGATCGGTGTGGGCGGCTGCGTGGCCTCGCAAGAAGGCGCGGCCATCATCGAGCGCGCACCCTATGTGGACGTGGTATTTGGCCCGCAGACCCTGCACCGCCTGCCGCAGATGCTGGCCGCGCGCCGTGAGGAGCGCCGCCCGCAAGTGGACATCAGCTTCCCCGAGATCGAGAAGTTCGACCACCTGCCGCCAGCCAAGGTCGAGGGCGCCTCGGCTTTCGTCTCCATCATGGAAGGCTGCTCCAAGTACTGCAGCTACTGCGTCGTGCCCTACACCCGCGGCGAAGAGGTCTCGCGCCCCTTTGACGATGTGCTGACCGAGATCGCCGGCCTGGCCGACCAGGGCGTGGTGGAGTTCAATCTGCTGGGTCAGAACGTCAATGCTTACCGCGGCAAGATGGGCGACACGGGCGAATACGCCGACCTGGCCCTGCTGCTGGAATACGCCTCTGAGATCCCTGGCATCGAGCGCCTGCGCTTCACCACCAGCCACCCGAACGAGTTCAGCCAGCGCCTGATCGAGGCCTACGGCAAGGTGCCGCAGTTGGTCAACCATCTGCACCTGCCGGTCCAGCATGGCAGCGACCGCATCCTCATGGCCATGAAGCGCGGCTACACCGCCCTGGAGTTCAAGAGCACGATCAAGAAGCTGCGCGCCATCCGCCCGGACATCCGCATCGCCAGCGATTTCATCGTCGGCTTCCCCGGCGAGACCGAAGAAGACCATGCCAAGCTGATGAAGCTGGTGCACGACATCGGCTTCGACGCATCCTTCAGCTTCATCTTCAGCCCCCGCCCCGGCACGCCGGCCGCCGCGCTGGAGGACACGACGCCCTACGAAGTGAAGGTCAAGCGCCTGCAGGAGCTGCAAGCCGTGATCGAGGCCAACACCCTGGCCATCAGCGAAACCATGGTCGGCACAACCCAGCGCATCCTCGTCACCGGCAATGCTCGCAAGGACGCCAGCGAGCTGATGGGCCGCACCGAGTGCAACCGCATCGTCAACTTCAAGGGTCAGGCCCGGCTGATGAACCAGTTGGTGGACGTCAAGATCACCCAGGCTTTCGCGCACTCGCTGCGCGCCGAGGTGCTGACCCAGGAGACCGTCAGCGTCCCAGCCTGAAGCTCAAGACGCATTGCGGCAGGCTGATGCCTAAAAGCATCAGCCCATAGCCCAGCATCTTGCCGTCCCGGCCCAGCAGCACCATGGCCAGAATCAAAGCCAGGCTGCCGCCCCAGCCACCCCAGACCGTCAAGCGCCGCCAAGCCAGAGCCTTGAGCTCGCGCCGCCACAACAGCTTGGCGCCACCCGCCATCAGCGCGGCCACGGCCCAGGCCGGCAGGAAGAAATTGCTCAGGTGCCAAAAGGCGTCCAGGGGGTTCAAGGTGGCGGTGCTCGCAAGCTGGCGGTTCGTTGGGACGGGGTTTGCTTGATGTGCATCAAGCTTTTCGGGCACATCCATGGCCTTGCGGCCACAGGCGTCTCCTCAGTCAATTTTATAATCCGCCCATGACGGTCTTCGCCCTCGGTCTGAACCACAACTCCGCGCCCCTGGATTTGCGCGGCCGTTTTGCGTTCTCGCTGGACCAGCTGGCACCGACCGTGCTGAACGTCCGCGAACAGCTCAGCCGCGCCGCCCTCGCCAGCAAGGTGCCCGCCGAGGCCACCCTGCTGTCCACCTGTAACCGCACCGAGCTCTACATCGCCGGCTCCCCCGCCGGCGTGCAGCCCGCTGTGGACTGGCTGGCCCAGGTCGGCGGCGTCAGCCCGGCCGCGCTGATGGACCATGCCTATGTGCGCGAGGGCAGCGCCGCGGCGCGCCACGCCTTCCGAGTCGCCAGCGGGCTCGACTCCATGGTGCTGGGCGAGCCGCAAATCCTCGGCCAGATGAAGCAGGCGGTGCGTGAAGCCACAGACGCCGGCACGGTCGGCACCACCTTGCACCAGCTCTTCCAGCGCAGCTTCTCGGTGGCCAAGGAGGTGCGCAGCTCGACCGAGATCGGCGCCCATTCCATCAGCATGGCGGCCGCCTCGGTGCGCCTGGCCGGCCAGCTGTTTGAAGACCTGAGCAAGATCCGCGTGCTCTTCGTCGGCGCCGGTGAAATGATCGAGCTGGTGGCCACCCATTTCGCTGCCAAGACGCCGCTGCACATGGCCGTGGCCAACCGCACGCTGGAGCGCGGCGAAAAGCTGGCCAGCCGCCTGGGTGCCGAGGCCGTGCGTCTGGCCGACCTGCCGCAGCGCCTGCATGAGTTCGACGCGGTGATTTCCTGCACCGCCAGCAGCCTGCCCCTGATCGGCCTCGGTGCCGTCGAGCGGGCGCTGAAAGCGCGCCGCCACCGCCCCATGTTCATGGTCGACCTGGCCGTACCGCGCGACATCGAACCCGAAGTCGCGCAGCTGGACGATGTCTACCTCTACACCGTCGACGAGCTCGCCACCCTGGTGCAGTCGGCCGGTGAAAAACGCCAGGCCGCGGTCGAGCAGGCCGAGGCCATCATCGAAACCGGTGTGCAGAGCTTTGTGCACTGGCTGGGCCAGCGTCACACCGTGCCCCTGATCCAGGCCCTCAATGCCCAGGCCGAGGACTGGCGCGAGCATGAGATGAGCCGTGCGCGCAAGCTGCTGGCCAAGGGCGCCGATGTCGACGAGGTCATGGAAGCCCTGGCCCGCGGCCTGACGCAAAAAATGCTGCACGGCGCCCTGGCCGAGCTGCACAGCGTCGACGGCGAGCAGCGCCTGCAGCTGGCACAAACCGTCTCGCGCCTGTTCCTGCGCAACAGCCCGCGCAGCCCGGAAAAATCGGCCTCCGAGAATTAGCGACCGAGCAGGTTTCGCCCCTGCCCTGCGGGCTTATGCCCCAGATCCGCTCGTTCTCTGTCTTTGCCGATTGCCTCCCATGAAAGACTCCCTGCGCCAGCAGTTCGACCGCCTTGCCTTCCGCCTCAGCGAGCTCGATTCGCTGCTGGCCGACGGCTCCCTGGCCGCCGACATGAAGCGTTACCGCGCCCTGACCAAAGAGCAGGCCGAGGCCGCCGAACTGGTCGGCCAGTACCGCCAGTATCTGCAGCGCGAGGCTGACTTGAACGAGGCTCGCAGCCTGCTGCAAGACCCCGAGATGGCCGAGATGGCACGCGAGGAGATCGCCGCGGCCGACGCCGACATCACGCGCCTGCATGAATCGCTGCAACTGGCCCTGCTGCCACGCGACCCCGATGACGAGCGCCCGGCCTTTCTGGAAATCCGCGCCGGCGCCGGTGGCGACGAGTCGGCTCTGTTCGCCGGCGACCTGGCGCGCATGTACCTGCGCTATGCCGAACGCCAGGGCTGGCGCAGCGAGATCCTCTCGGCCAGCGAGTCCGACCTGGGCGGCTACAAGGAGTTGGTGGTGCGCATCGAGGGCGAGCGGGTCTACGGCCGGCTCAAGTTCGAATCGGGCGGCCACCGCGTGCAGCGCGTGCCGGCGACCGAATCGCAGGGCCGCATCCACACCAGCGCCTGCACCGTGGCCGTGATGCCCGAACCCGACGAGGCCGAGGAGGTGACGCTGAACCCGGCCGAGCTGCGCATCGACACCTTCCGCGCCAGCGGCGCCGGCGGCCAGCACGTCAACAAGACCGACTCGGCCATCCGCATCACCCACCTGCCCACCGGGCTGGTGGCCGAATGCCAGGATGACCGCAGCCAGCACCGTAACAAGGCCAAGGCCATGGCTGTGCTGGCCGCCCGCCTGCGCGACAAGGACAAGAACGAACGCGCCGCCAAGGAGGCCGCCACCCGCAAGGGCCTGATCGGCAGCGGCGACCGCAGCGACCGCATCCGCACCTACAACTTCCCGCAAGGCCGCCTGACCGACCACCGCATCAACCTGACGCTGTACAAGCTCGGCGCCATCATGGACGGCGACCTTGACGATGTGGCCGCCGGCCTGCAAGCGGCCCAGGCAGCCGAACAGCTGGCCCTGCTGGAGGAAGGCCGGGCATGAGCCTGAACCCGCCCCTTGACGTCAAAGCCGCCCTGGCCCTGGCGCGCCAGCTGGGCCTGGAGCGCGGTGATGCCCAAACCCTGCTGTCCGAGCGCCTGCAGCAAAGCCGCGCCTGGCTGATCAGCCATGACGACGAGGCCCTGAGCCCGGCCCTGGCCGCGCAGTTGGCCAGCGAAATGCAGCAGATGGCCGAGGGCCTGCCCTTGGCCTATGTGCTGGGCGAGAAAGAATTCCACGGCCTGCGCCTGCGCCTGAGCCGCGACACCTTGATCCCGCGCGCCGACACCGAGACCCTGGTCGACTGGGCGCTGGAGCTGCTGGCCGACCTGGGCACCGCGCCACGCGTGGTGGACCTGGGCACAGGCAGCGGCGCCATCGCCCTGGCGATCAAATCCGACCAACCAGCGGCCGAGCTCAGCGCTGTAGACCTGAGCGCCGGGGCGCTCGAAGTGGCGCGCGGCAATGCCGAGCGTCTGGGCCTGGCAGTGGAGTTCTTGCAGGGCAGCTGGTGGAACCCGCTGCGCGGCCGCAGCTTCGAACTGATCGTCAGCAACCCGCCCTATATCGCCGGCCAGGACCCGCATCTGCCGGCTCTGCGCCACGAGCCGCTGGGCGCCCTCACCCCGGGCGGCGACGGCCTGAGCGACCTGATGACCTTGATCGAAGGCGCACCGGCCCACCTCAGCGCCGGCGGCTGGCTGCTGCTGGAGCATGGCTACGACCAGGCCGAGCCGGTGGCCCTGGCGCTGGAATGCCGTGGTTTTGTTGATGTGAGCCTGCGCCACGACCTGGGCGGCCAGCCGCGCGTCAGCGGCGCACGCTGGCCTGGCTGATTCACGCAACACAAATTAGCAATTGCCGGCCAATTGCTGGCAATTTGACGCGTGTGTTTTCATGGCCAGGCAGTAGCATGGGCTGAACCCACTGTTTCAGGAGACTGCCATGACAAACGCCCGAACGGCCCTGTTTGCTCCCCTGAAACTGGCCTTGAGCTTGCTGGCCCTGTGCTGCGGCAGCGCTCAGGCACTGGATGGACTCGGTCTGCAAGCGGACCAGGCGCGCTGGCAGGCACGCGTGCAGCTGAGCAGCCTGGAAGGCCAAGGCGCACGCCTGCTGAGCGCCAATCTCTTGGGCGACTACTACCTGACCGGCTCCGGCATCGGCGGTATTGCCGGCGGCCTGCGCGCCACCGGCGGCATGATGATGGGCTCGGCCAGTTTGGCCCAAAGCAGCGCCGGCCTCGCTTTGACACGCGATTTCCGACAGCGCCTGGCGGTCGGCCAGCGCAGTGTCAGCCTGCTGCGGCCTGACACACAGCTGCTGGGCGACGCGGCGCCCTCACTGAGCTATCTCGGCATCGGCTACAGCGGCCAGTCCTTGCGCGGCGGTTGGGGCTTCAGCGCCGACCTGGGTCTGATCGGCCCGCTGTCACTGGGTGGCCTGCGCCTGGGCCTGAGCCGCAACACCGGCGCCGAAGAGTTGCTGCGGGATTTGCGCCTCAAACCCGTGCTGCAACTCGGGCTGTCCTACAGCTACTGAGTGCCCTGGCGCCGCCTGGTCGATAATTGCCCCAAATTTTTTACTTTGGGGCATGAAGACAATGAACGACGTTCAACAGCGCATCGACGATCTGGTCAAGAACAACCGTGTGGTGCTGTTCATGAAGGGCACGGCGCAATTCCCCATGTGCGGTTTCTCCGGCCGTGCCATCCAGATCCTGAAGGCCAGCGGCGCCAGCGATCTGAAGACCTTCAATGTGCTGGAGGACGAAGGCGTGCGCCAAGGCATCAAGGAATATGCCAACTGGCCGACCATCCCCCAGCTCTACATCAAGGGCGAGTTCGTCGGCGGCTCGGACATCATGATGGAGATGTACGAAGCCGGTGAACTGCAAGAGCTGCTCAGCGCCTGATTCCAGGCCGCAGCCCGCATGACACAAAGACTGGTCGTCGGCGTCACCGGCGCCACCGGTGCGGCCTATGCGCTGCGCCTGCTGCGGCGCAGCCGCGAACTTGGCCTGGAAACGCATCTGATCGTCACGCCCTCGGGCGTGCTCAATGCCCACCATGAGTTGGGCATGGATCGCAAGGCGCTGGAGGCCGAGGCCTCCTACGCCCACGCGCCCGGCGATATCGGCGCCTGTGTGGCCAGCGGCAGTTTCGCCACGGCGGCCATGGTGATCGCGCCCTGCTCCATGAAGACCCTGGCCTCGGTGGCCCATGGTTTTGGCGACAACCTGCTGACCCGGGCCGCCGATGTGACGCTGAAAGAGCGCCGCCGCCTGATCCTGATGGTGCGCGAAACGCCCTTCAACCTGGCCCATCTGCGCAATATGGTGGCCGCCACGGAAATGGGCGCCATCGTCTTTCCACCGCTGCCGGCCTTCTATCACCACCCGCAGAGCATCGCGGAGCTGGTCAACGAGAGTGCCGAGCGGGTGCTGGAACTGGCCGGCGTGAGCGGCGCCGAACCCAAGCGCTGGTCAGGCCTGAAGGCCTGAAGACTCAAACCTCGCCGGGCAGCAACCACTGCCGGCGCGAGGCGAACACCGCCCGGGGATATTCGGGCTTGCCGCGGCTGCCGTTGTAGCGCCCCAGGGCCAGGTACATATCGCCCTGTTCGCGGTCCAGGTAGTGGCGCAGGATGACGCAGCCGAAGCGCAGATTAGTCTGCATATGAAAGAGCCGTGAGGCTTGGCCGTCACCGATCAGCTTGGCCCAGAAGGGCATGACCTGCATATAGCCGCGCGCCCCGGCCGTGCTGATAGCGTACTTGCGGAAGCCGCTTTCCACTTGCACCAGGCCCAGCACCAGACTGGGCTCCAGCCCAGCACGCTTGGATTCGTACCAGATCGTCTCGAGAAATTCGATCCGCGTCAGCGCCTCGCTCTTGCGATTCTTGAGCTTCTCACTCATGGCCCCCAACCAGCGCAGATAGGCCAGGCGAGCGTCGATCTGATCGAAGCGCGGCTTGGGTGGTGCGCTATTGGCCACCGAAGCCGACAGCGCCGAGCGCACGGCGTCGGCCAGCGGCTCCTCGACCTGAGCACCGGCGCTGGCCGGCCGTGGCAAGCACAGCAGCGCCCCCGCAGACAGCAGCAGGCTGCGTCGGCCGGATGGCCAGGATGTGCCGGGTGAATTCATGATTAGCAAGTTCAACGCAATCAGGTGGGTGAGATCAAGCGGAGCCCAGCCAGGCCTCCAAAGGCAAACGTCGCCGCGGCCCCAGGCCGCGGGCCAGTGCCAGCCAGAGCACCCAGTACAGCAGGCTCGCAGCCGCCAGCGCCAGCGTTCCCAGAGGCAGGGCCAGGCCTGCGCCGCTCAAGCAAGCCAGACTCAGCAAAGAACTGCCCACATACATGCTCAGGGTATGGCGCCCGGCTGGCGCCAGGGCATTCAGCCAGCCTTGGCCGTGCATGAGCAGCCAAGGCACCAGGCCGATCAACAAAAGCAGCGCCGCAATGAGAGAGAGCAGGCCATAAACAGCGTCCTGCTGCCGATCCTGATCAATCAAGACCCAACACCAGCCGACACCCCAGACGGCATTGAGCAAGAGCCCAGGCACGAGCCAGCGTCGCGCCCACGCAGCCCACAGCGGGCGCCAGCGCGCATGCGTGAAAAGTCGCAAACGCCCGGCCATCAGGCCCGCCGTCATCAAGCCCAGAAACAAGGGCAGGCCTTGCACAACAACGCCCAGCTGCATCAGCAGATAGTGGCCACCATTGAGCAGCCACCAGCCCGACCAGGAATTGGGCGCGGCCAGAGAGCGTGGCGACTCGGGTACGAACAAACTGCTGTCCGACACAAACCAGAGCAGGGTCAACGCCGTGATCAGCAGCGAAAGACTGGCCCACACCCACAAGCGCCGCCGCAATTGGCGCAAGCGCAGCGCCGGTGCCCGGAGCAGCAGCAGGCCGCTCAGCGCATAGGCGGTCAAGATGTCACCGGAATAGACCAGCACGCCGTGCAAAACCCCGAGCAGCAAGAGACGACGCATGCGGCGGCCGCGGCGCTGAGCGGGGTCTGGCGCAACAGAGCCAGCAAGAAGGCGAGCAACTCGCTGGGCACGAAACGAGGCGGCCTGGCTGTAGCCAAACAGAAAGATCAACAAGCACAAGCCCTTGCCGGCCAGCAGCGCCGCGATGAGGGCGAGCGCGACCTGGGCCGCGCCCGAATCCGCCGGCTGCGGCGCCGCCAAAGGGCCGCCGTCCGGCAGCGCGGCATAACCGACCCAGTTGATGGCAATGACGGGCAGCAGCGCCAGCGCCCGCAAGCCATCAATCGGCGCCTGGCGCTGCTGCACCAGCACGCCCGGTGGCGGCGCGGGGTGCAGCGCCGCGACGGTCACGCCGTCTTGGGCTTGAGCAGGTCCAGCACCTCGGCCAGGCTCAGCTTGCGAGCCTCGGCATCGCGGCGGCCCTGGTACTCAACCAGGCCTTCCTTGAGACCGCGGTCCGAGATCACCACGCGGTGCGGCACGCCGACCAGCTCCCAGTCGGCAAACATGGCGCCGGGGCGCTCGCCGCGGTCGTCCAGCAGCACGTCCACGCCCAGGGCTTGCAGCTCGTCGTGCAGCTTGTGAGCCGCGGCCTTGACCTCTTCGCTGCGATCCATGCCAATCGGGCACACGACGACGCTGAACGGTGCGATGGCTTCCGGCCAAATGATGCCGCGCTCGTCATGGTTCTGCTCGATGGCGGCACCCAGGATGCGGGTCACGCCGATGCCATAGCAGCCCATCACCATCAGCTGAGGCTTGCCGTTTTCATCCAGGTACGTGGCCTTCATGTCAGCCGAGTACTTGGTGCCCAGCAGGAAGACATGACCAACCTCGATGCCGCGCTGGATGGCCAACACGCCCTGGCCGTCGGGCGAGGGGTCCCCGGCGACGACGTTGCGGATGTCGGCGACCAGGTCCGGCTCGGGCAAATCACGGCCCCAGTTGGCGCCGGTGAAGTGGAAATCGGCCTCGTTGGCGCCGCAGACGAAATCGCTCATCAGAGCGACGGTGCGGTCGGCCACCACCTTGACCGGCTTGAGCAGCTGGATCGGGCCCAAGTAACCAGGCTTGCTGCCGAAATGAGCTTCGATCTCGCTGACGGTGGCGAAGCGGAAGCCGGCCTTCAGGCCTTCGACCTTGCCGACCTTGACTTCGTTCATGTCGTGGTCGCCGCGCAGCAGCAGCAGCCAGACCACGCTCTTGACCACTTCGCCGTGTTCGTTCAGCTCGTCGGCCGCCAGCACGATGGACTTGACCGTCTGCGTCAGCGGCAGGCCCAGCAAAGCAGCCACGTCCTCGCAGGTGCTCTTGCCCGGCGTCGCGGTCTTGACCAGCGCTTGCGTCGCGTCCGCGCGGGCCGGCAGCAAGGCCACACCCTCAGCCAGCTCGATATTGGCGGCGTAGTCGCTGCTCGGGCAGTAGACGATGGCATCTTCGCCGGTGTCGGCGATGACCTGGAATTCGTGCGAGAGTTCGCCGCCGATGGCACCGGTGTCGGCCGCCACGGCACGGAACTGCAGGCCGAAGCGCTCGAAGATGCGCTGGTAGGCCGAGTACATGTTCTGGTAGCTGAGCGTGGCGGTGGCCACATCACGGTCGAAGGAATAAGCGTCCTTCATGGTGAACTCGCGGCCGCGCATGATGCCGAAGCGCGGGCGGCGCTCGTCGCGGAACTTGGTCTGGATATGGAAGAAGTTCTTGGGCAGCTGCTTGTAGCTGCGCAGCTCCTGGCGGGCGATGTCGGTCATCACCTCCTCAGATGTCGGCTGGATGATGAAATCGCGACCGTGGCGGTCTTTGACGCGCATCAGCTCCGGGCCCATCTTGTCGAAACGGCCTGTTTCTTGCCAGAGCTCGGCCGGCTGCACCACCGGCATCAGCAGCTCCACCGCGCCGGCCCGCACCATTTCCTCGCGGATGATGCCCTCGACCTTGCGGATCACGCGCAAACCCATGGGCATGTAGTTGTAAATGCCGGCGCCCAGGCGCTTGATCATGCCGGCGCGCATCATCAGCTTGTGGCTGACAACTTCCGCATCGGCAGGTGCTTCCTTGAGGGTGGAGACGAAAAACTGGCTGGCTTTCATGGCGGCGGCGGGGCTCGACCGCGGGGGCCGAACCGGATTCAAAAGTGGAAGGGAGTGCGCGCTGACCGCGCGGATCGATTCGCAGCTGGCTTGCGGGTTAGACAGTGATGCCAAGGCGGCATGCCAATGCAATAATCAAACCAACTATAGATTCGAGGTTGATTATGCTCGACCGTGAAGGGTTCCGCCCCAACGTCGGCATCATCCTGCTCAACCACAGGAATGAAGTGTTCTGGGGCAAGCGCATTCGCACCCATTCCTGGCAGTTCCCGCAAGGGGGCATCAATTATGGCGAAACGCCTGAGCAGGCGATGTTCCGTGAGCTCCACGAGGAAGTGGGGCTTGTGCCCGACCATGTGCGCATCATTGCGCGCACCCGCGACTGGCTGCGCTATGAGGTGCCCGACCACTTCATACGCCGTGACGCACGTGGCCATTACCGCGGCCAGAAGCAGATCTGGTTCCTGCTGCAGCTACTCGGCCGCGATTCAGACATGAATCTACGCGCCACCAACCACCCGGAGTTCGACGCCTGGCGCTGGAACGACTACTGGGTGCCCCTGGATGCGGTGATCGAATTCAAGCGCGGCGTCTATGAAAACGCCCTGACCGAACTCGCTCGCTACCTGCCGCGCATCAACCACCACAACCGCTATCTGCGCTCGGGCATGCGTCCGCAGCATGGGCGAGCCGAGCTGCAGCAGGGCGAGCCACAACAGCATGAGACGGGCCAGGACGCGGGCAAGACGGCGGCACAGGAATAGACGCAAGTGCCTGCATAGGTTGGCGCTGAAATGACGAAAGCCTGCTCGACCTTGCGGTCGCAGCAGGCTTTTCCATTTCAGTACCGCAGGAGGGTCAGCGCAGCACCAGATTGTCGCGGTGGATCAATTCGGGCTCGGCTGCGTAGCCCAGGACACGGCCAATCTCGGCCGAAGGCTTGCGGGCGATCAGGCGGGCTTCGGCACTGGAGTAATTGCTCAAGCCGCGCGCCAGTTCTCGACCCTCGGGGTCTCGCACCGCAATCACATCGCCGCGGTGGAACTCGCCCTGCACTTCCATCACACCGATCGGCAGCAAGCTCTTGCCCTCGCCCTGGAGCTTGAGCACGGCCCCCGCATCAACCGAAACCGCGCCGCGCAGCTGCAGATGGTCCACCATCCATTGCTTGCGCGCCGCCAGCTTGGGCAGGCTGGCCAGCAACGCGGTGCCAATGGCCTCGCCGGCGGCCAGGCGCAGCAAGACATCGGGCTCGCGGCCCCAGGCAATCACGGTGTTGGCGCCGCTGCCGGCCGCACGCTTGGCGGCCAGGATCTTGGTGATCATGCCACCGCGACCCAGCGACGATCCAGCGCCGCCGGCCATCTGCTCCAGCTCCGGTGTGCCCGCCACCGCCTCAGCAATGAACTGCGCATTTGGATCGCGGCGCGGGTCGGCGGAGTACAAGCCTTTTTGATCGGTCAAGATGACCAGCGCATCGGCCTCGATCAGATTGGCCACCAGGGCGCCCAAAGTGTCGTTGTCGCCGAACTTGATTTCGTCGTTGACGACGGTGTCGTTCTCGTTGATGACCGGCAGCACGCGGTGCTGCAGCAGGGTCAACAAAGTGGAACGGGCATTGAGGTAGCGCTCACGATCGGCCAGGTCAGCATGGGTCAGCAAGACCTGGGCGCTACCCATGCCATGCTCGCGCAGCTTGCTCTCGTACATCTGGACCAAGCCCATCTGACCGACAGCCGCCGCCGCTTGCAACTCATGCAGCTCGGTGGGCCGGGTGGTCCAGCCCAGGCGCTTCATGCCCTCAGCAATGGCGCCGCTTGACACCATGACCACCTCGCGCCCTTCGGCCGCCAAGGCAGCCAGTTGACGGCACCAGTTGCCGATGGCCTCGGCGTCGACACCACGGCCTTCATTGGTCACCAGGCTGGAGCCGACCTTGACGACGATGCGGCGCGCGCCCGCAAGCGCGCGGCTCATGCTTTTGCGTCCGCTGCGTCTGCTTCGTCAGCCTCGCTGGCCGGCTTGCCATCCGGGAAGCGCGGATCCACTTCCACATGCACCTTGTGTGCCGTGGCCACATGGTCGTAAATGGCGTGAATCAGGGGCTGGCAGCCTTCGCGGGTCAGGGCCGAGATCTCGAAGACCGGGCCCTTCCACTTGTAGCGCTTGACGAAATCCTTGACGCGCTTGGCGCGCTCGTCCTCGGGGACCATGTCCAGCTTGTTCAGCACCAGCCAGCGCGGCTTGTCGTGCAGCTCCTGGTCGTACTTCTTGAGCTCATTGACGATGGCTTTCGCCTCGGCCACCGGGTCCACGGCCGGGTCAAACGGCGCCAGGTCGACCACATGCAGCAGCAAACGCGTGCGCTGCAGATGGCGCAGGAACTGATGACCCAGGCCGGCGCCTTCGGCCGCACCCTCGATCAGACCCGGAATGTCGGCAACCACAAAGCTCTTCTCCGGCGCCACACGCACGACGCCCAGGTTGGGATGCAGGGTGGTGAAGGGATAGTCGGCGATCTTAGGTCGGGCATTGGACACGGCCGTGATCAGCGTCGACTTGCCCGCATTGGGCTGGCCGAGCAGGCCGACATCGGCCAGCACGCGCAGTTCCAACTTGACCTTCTTGGCCTCGCCGGGCCAGCCGGGCGTCTTCTGACGCGGGGCGCGGTTGGTGCTGGTCTTGAAATGCAGATTGCCGAAGCCGCCATCGCCGCCCTTGGCGAGCAGGATCTTCTCGCCGGGCTCGAGCAACTCGGCAATCACGGTGTCGGTTTCGAGGTCGCGCACGATGGTGCCGACCGGCATGCGCAGGATCACATCGTCCGAGGCGGCACCGTAGCAATCCGAACCGCGGCCGGCCTCGCCATTGCGGGCCTCATGGCGGCGCGCATAGCGGTAATCGATCAGGGTGTTGAGATTGCTGTCAGCGACCGCGAACACGCTGCCGCCACGGCCGCCGTCGCCGCCGTCCGGGCCGCCGAAGGGAATGAATTTCTCACGGCGAAAACTCGCACAGCCGGCGCCACCATTGCCGGCCACGATATCGATGGTGGCTTCGTCTATGAACTTCATAAGCTTGTCGCTTGCTCCGTGCCTTTTGAGGCGATGGTAAAGCAATGCGGGTGAAAACCCGGCATTGCAAATGCAGCCTCAAAAAGCAAAAGCCCCGGCAAGCCGGGGCTTTGTGCGTCGGGTGGCCGGCTGCTGCCCTCCACCCGCGCTGTGCTTCGATGTGTTCGTTAAGAAACGATCAGACCGGAGTCACGAACACCGTCTGGCGGCTCTTTTCACCCTTGATGGCGAACGACACTTGGCCGTCGACCAGTGCAAACAGCGTGTGGTCCTTGCCGATACCGACATTGGTGCCGGGATGGAACTTGGTACCGCGCTGACGCACGATGATGGAACCTGCAGAGATGGTCTGGCCGCCGTAGGCCTTCACACCGAGCATCTTGGGTTTGGAGTCGCGGCCGTTTCGTGTTGAACCGCCGCCCTTTTTCTGTGCCATGGATTAGCTCCTTGAACTGTTGGCGAAGAAGTTAGCGTTTGACCGCCGCTCAGCCGTTCACCGCGCTGATTTGCAGCTCGGTGTAGGTCTGGCGATGGCCTTGACTCTTCTTGTAATGCTTACGACGACGCAGCTTGAAGATGCGCACTTTGTCGTGCTTACCGTGAGCCACAACCGTGGCAGTGATGCTAGCGCCAGCAACCAAGGGAGTGCCAACCTTCAGTTCAGCGCCGTTGCCGACAGCCAAAACTTGGTCGATCACAATCTCTTGGCCAACATCCGCAGCAATCTGTTCTATCTTGATCTTTTCGCCAGCCGCAACTTTGTATTGCTTGCCGCCGGTTTTTATGACCGCGTACATATCAGCCCTTTCAATTAAACCACCTGCACTATCGGAGCGGCATCCGATCACCCGGAACCGCTCTTTCGGCTTTCGCCCGTACAGGCCTAACTCTGCAGCATGGACTGCGCAGAGCCCGCGAGTGTAGCACGGAGCAGCGAACCCCGCAAGCCGGGCTTCACCGCTGTCCCCTCTCAGCCGCGCCACGCCCGGAGGGCACGCTGGCCGCGCGTCGCTTGAGGCGAGCAGTGCGACGCTGTTCCTATAATCACAGCTTCGCCAAATTGAGAGCCGAGAGTGCACGCTGCGCCTGCTTCGTCCCCCTCCCCCAAGCCCGTGCTGAGCGAGGCCCTTGCCACGCTGAACGCCGAGATGCTCGAAGTCGACGCCGTCATCGGCCGCCGGCTTGGCTCTGACGTCGCGCTGATCAACCAGATTGCGGGCTATATCGTTCACGCCGGTGGCAAGCGCATCCGCCCCAAGCTGGTGCTGCTGTTCGCCAACGCCCTGGGCTACGACAAGCCCGAGCGTTTCGAGCTGGCCGCTGTGATCGAGTTCATCCACACCGCCACGCTGCTGCATGACGATGTCGTCGATGAGTCCTCGCTGCGCCGCGGCAAGCAGACCGCCAACGCTCTATTTGGCAACGCCGCCAGCGTCTTGGTTGGCGACTTCCTCTACTCGCGCGCCTTCCAGATGATGGTGTCGGTGAACCGCATGCGCGTGCTGGAAGTGCTGGCCGAGGCGACCAATGTGATTGCCGAAGGCGAAGTGCTGCAGCTGATGAACATGCACGACCCGGACATCACGGTCGACAGCTATCTGCGCGTGATCCGCTACAAGACCGCCAAGCTCTTTGAAGCCAGCGCCCGCCTCGGCGCCGTCCTGGCCGACGCCTCGTACGAAGTGGAAGAAGCCTGCGCCGGCTACGGCCGCGCCTTGGGCACCGCCTTCCAGCTGATCGACGATGTGCTCGATTACGAAGGCGACAGCCAGGCCCTGGGCAAGAACGTCGGCGACGACCTGCGTGAAGGCAAGACCACCCTGCCCCTGCTGATCGCCATGGAGCGCGGCAGCCCGGAGCAACGCACCCTGATCCGCCATGCCATCGAGCACGGCGAGCTGGAACGCCTGAGCGAGATCGTGGAAATCGTCCGCACAACCGGCGCGTTAGAGGCCACGCGCGAGGCCGCACGCGCCGAAGCGAAGCTGGCCCGCGACTGCCTGAATTTGCTACCGGCTAGCAAGTGGCAAGAATCTCTGCTAGAATTTGCGGCTCAGTCGGTTGAGCGGTCCTTTTAAACCCCGTTTAAAAAGCACCTGCGCAGAGCGGCCGAACAAGTCAGAAAAACAAATCGGGGTGTAGCTTAGCCTGGTAGAGCGCTACGTTCGGGACGTAGAGGCCGGAGGTTCGAATCCTCTCACCCCGACCAGTTATTTTCTTGTTCATATCCCTGCGATGAGGCAGATCGGTTCCGCGGAACCCGAAGCCCTCCACCCCACACACATCCAACGCTGCATTCGCAGCGTTTTTTGTTTCTGGCTCCACTTTTTCTGCTCCTGCTGCAGCACAGCGGCCCTGGCGTAGCTTTCACGCCCAGGCCGCTGGCGATCAGCGCAGGCTGCGCTGGGCGACGCCGAGATCGCGCCAGTCCTCGGGGTGGCAGGTGAAGAGCAGCAGTTGGTGGCGCTGCGCGGCGTCGAAGATCACGCGCTTCATCTGCGCCAGTCGCTGAGCATCGCTGTGCACCAAGGCGTCGTCGAGGATGAGCAAGGTCGGCCGGCCGGCTTCTTGCAAGAGGTCGGCATAGGCAAAACGGCTGATCAACCCCAGCTGCTCGCGAGCGCCAAAGCTCAGTGCTTCGAAGTCACCACTCTCCACGCCGCGCTGGAGCAAGCCCGGCGTCAAGGCCTCATCCACATCGAGCCGGGCATCTGGGAACAGCAGCTGCACATAGCGCTGCAAATGCTGCTGCAGCGGCGCTTGCAGGCGGGCCAGGCTGGCCTGTCGTTTGCCGTCGAGCTTTCGGCAGAGCAGATCGAGTGCAGCGGCGCGCAGCCGCAGCTCATGCCAGCGACGCTGGGCACGCGCAAGATCACCGGCGCTTTGCTCGCGCTGCTCGTCCAAGCCCTGCGCGCCCGCCTGCTGCAGGCTCTGCTCGATCAGCTGGATCTGTACCGCAAGCTCCTGATGGGCCTGCTGCAGCTGCTGAACGCTGCGCTGCAGACGCGCGATGTCTTGCTGGACGATGTCCGGCCGCGCGCGGTGCAGGCTGGCTTGCAGGGCTTCGATGCGTGAGGTCAGAGCTGCAAGTTCTGCCTCACCGGCCAGCCACTGCTGCTGATGCTCGCGCTGCCGCTCCAATCGACCGGGCTCGGCCAACTGAGCTCGGGCCAGTTCCAGCTCGCGCTGCGCTTGCAGCTGCTGGGCCTCCATCGCGCTGTGCTGTTGTTCCAGGCGGCCGAGCTGCTGGCGGGCCGCTTCTTCCAAGCGCTGGGCCGCGTCGAGCGCAGATTCAGCCTCAGCCAAGCCGAGCGCCGTCGCCGCTTCACCGGCGGCCTGCTGCGCCAACGCATCCTGCAAAACCAAGAGCCGAGCCTGCAGATCTGCCTGCTCCTGCTGCAGCCGCGCCAGGCCCTGCGGCGCGCTCAAGGCCAGAGCCTGCTCGGCCAGCTTGAGCTGGGCCAAGGCTTCCTGCTGGGCAGCAAACCGACTCTCGGCCTCGGCCAGGTCCTGCACGCCCGAACGCTCCATCGCCACGGCATGCTCTGCCCGCGCCTCGCTCCAGCGAACCTCCAGACCGTCGAGATCCTGGCCGCCTGGCGTGATGCGCAAGCGGCCCAGGCCCGGTAGATCGAGCACCCCGGGCGCAGCCAGCAAGACCTGACCCTGGCCCGCGAGAGATTCCGCCTCGGCCTGCCCCTCCTGGCGCAAACGCAGCTGCTGTCCCGCATCCAGCTTGAACTCCAGCCTGGTGGCCAAGGCCTGGCGCTGCAAACTCAGCTCGCGCAGACGCTGATCCAGCTTGCGCAAGGTATCCAAGTCGGCCTTGGTGAGCGGCCGCTGCAGCCCCTGTGACGCGCGCAGCGTGGCCACGCGCTGCTGGGCGGTCTCGGCGTGCTGCATGGCCTCGGTCAAGCGGGCTTGCTGTTGCTGCGCTGCCTCCAGCTGCTGCAGGGTCTGGCGCGCGGCTTCGGCCTGGCGCGCCTGTTGCAACTGGACCTGGGCCTGGCGTGCCTGGGCGCTGCTGTGCTTGAACTGTTCGCGCGCCGGGGCCAGGCCAGCCTGCGCTCGCTGCAGCTGTTCGCAGGCCTGTGCCAAGGCCTGCTCGCGCTGGGCGGCGGCCCGCTCCTGTTCGGCAAAAGCCTGCAGCTGCCGCTGCAGCAATTGCTGCTGATTCTGCAATTGGCTCAGGCGCTGGCGGGCCTCGCCCAGCTGCTGCTCGCTTTGCTGCAGCGCTATTTGCGCCTGCTGGGCCTGGAGCAACTGCTGCTGCAGCTGCTCCCAGGGCCGCTCCTGCGCGTCACGCTGGTGCTGGCTGCGCAGCTGGGCCAGGCGGTCCACATCCTGGCGATAACGGGCGATCTGCAGGTCCAGATCCTGCAGCGATTGTTGCAAGACCTGGACTCGCTGGGCGGCCTGCTCCAGCTCGGCGCGAGGCTTGCCGGTGGCCGTGAGCAGCTCGCCGCGCTGGGCGCGCAGCTCGCTGAGCAGCGCATCGCCGCCGCTGGCCGCCACCTGGGCGGCCGCGCCCTGCTCCAGGCGCTCGGCCTGGCTTTGCAAGGCGCCATGCAGATGCTCACGCGCATGCTGTGCCGCCTCGCGCAGTTCCTGGCCTGTGCCCTGCTCCACCCAGAGCAAGCCCGGAATGCCCCAATGCTCGGTCTTGCTGGCGCCGCGGCTGGCAAAGCCGTAGCCAAAGAGCTGGGCCAGATGGTCCTCGGCCTCCGCGCCCTCCAGGTTGCGTCCATCGATGCGCAAGTCGCAGCGCGGCCGCTTGCCGAAGCTCTTGGCCAGACGGTACTGGTGGCCATCGAAAGCAAAGTCCAACTCCACGCTGGGCGCGGCGCTGCTGTCGCCCCAGGGCAGCAGATCGCCCACGGCCGATGAGCGGTGCCGCTCAAAAAACGCGGCACGGATGGCGCGCACCAGACTGCTCTTGCCCGCTTCGTTCGGGCCGCAAAAAATGTTGAGGCCGGGCTGCAGGTTCGCCAGCTCGAATCCTTGCCGGAACTGCCGCAGCTGCTCGACGCGCAGGCGGCTCAGTTGCAGAGGCGCGCTCATGCCGACAGCTCCGTGCGGCGCTGGGCCAGAGTGGCGGTCAACAAGGCCAGGGCCTCGCGGGCGATCTCGGCCTCGCCCGGCTCCTCAGAGCTCGGTGCCGTGCCGGCCGCTCCCAGTTCGCGCAGCTCCGCAATCACCTCGGCCAGATAGCCATCGGCCTGCAGGGCGGCGATGTCCTCGTCGGTTGGCGCCAGGTTCAGGGCCGAGGCCTCCACGCTCAGATGACGCAGGCGCCCGCGCAAGACGGCCAGGGCGGCATTCAAGCGCTGATGCAGGTCCAGCGCCAACTGGCCTTCGAGCTGCAAGCTCAATACGGTGTGGGCCGGCAAGGCCTCCAGGCGCTGCAGCAAGCCGTCCAGATCGCTGGCCACGCGAAGGCTGGCACTCAGCTCCAGCCAGTCGAACTGCGCCGTGCGCAGCGCCTGCACGCGCGGCTCCGCACCGGGCGCATCGATCTCCACCAGCAGGGCCTGGCCGGACTCATTGGCCTTGAATCGATCCGGCTCGGGCGTGCCGCTGTACCAGCAGCGGGCCTCGATGCGCTTGCCGCCATGCCAGTCGCCCAGGGCCAGGTAGTCCAGGCGCGCACGCGCCGCGCGGTCCGGTGCGATCGGGTTGGTCGCGTCGACCATGGATTCAGCCAGGATGCCTTGCACGCTGCCATGGGCCAGGCCCAGGCGCAGCCAGCCCGGCGGCGTTTCGGCCGCGTCGAACCAGGCCGTGCTGTCCCCGTAGGTATGGCGTTGGCTCAGCGGCGCCGGCAGGATGGCCGTGCGGCAGGCTTCCAGCAGCAAGGGCTCGGGCCGCAGGGCCAGATGCACATGGGCTGGCACCGCGCCCAGGCGCTGCGCGCGCGTCCACACGCTCTCGGCCAGGGCCGCATCGTGGTTGCCCGATATCAGCACCCAGGGCCCGCTGAAACCCGCCATGGCATTGAACATGCGGCGTATCGTGCGCTCCGACACCGTCTGCGCATCGAACACATCGCCGGCCACCAGCACCGCATCGACCTCGTGTGTACAGGCCAGTGCGGCCAGCCGCTCCACGGCCGCCAAGCGCGCTTCGGCCAGGGGCAAGGCATCCTCGGGATCGAAGCTGCTGAACAAGCGGCCGATCTGCAAATCGGCGGTGTGCAGGAATCTGGGCATGGGCTGCAGGCGTGAAAAAATTTCAGTGAGGAAGACTCAAACAGCCAGCAAGTCCAGCAGGCCACTGGCCCGCCGGGTGCGCTGGCGCAAGGCCTGATGGAAGGTCTGGGCCTGGGGGCTGACCAGGGTGAAGAACTTGCGGGCGCGGGTGATGCCGGTGTAGACCAGCTCGCGGCTCAGATGGCTGCCGCCTTGCTCGGGCAGCACCAGCACCGTGTGCTCGAACTCCGAGCCCTGGGATTTGTGCACCGTCATCGCAAATGCCGTCTCCACATCGTTGAGCCGGCTCACGCCGACCGAGCGCAGCTGCGGGCCGTCGAGGAAGTAGGCGCGCAGGGGAATCAGGCCCTGGGCATCGAGCAGCTTGTGCGGCTTGAGCGCGATGCCGATGTCGCCGTTGAACACACCGACGCTGGGGTCGTTGCGCGTGACCATGATGGGCCGGCCCTCGTACCACTCGCCGCGCCGGCTGAGCAGGCCCGCCTCGGCCAGGACCCGCTCCACCGCCAGATTGATCCCCTCGGTGCCCCAGACGCCCGCTCGCACGGCGCAAAGCAGGCGAAAGCGCTCGAACTCGCCCAATACCCGACGCGCCCAGTCCTCAAAGGCCAACAGGCCCGCTTCCGCCGGCGGGCGCTGGCGCAAGGCTTGCAAATACGAGGCATATCCGCCCGGCGCACCGGGCCGCCCCTGCAGGGCCAGGCGCAAAACATCAGCCGGCTCGGGCGCGGGCAGCTGCAGCAAAGCCTGATCTTCTGCTTGCGCCATCAAGCCTTGAGCCGCCGCCACATCGCCGCGGTTGACCGCCAAGGCCAGCTGACCGATCGGCCCACCAAAACGCCGGCTTTCGCGCAGCATCACGGTGGCCTGGGCCAGGGCTTGAGGCCGCTCGGCCTGCAAGTAGTCGGCCGGCAAGACTTGACCCGTCGCCGCCTGCGCAAAAGCCGCGGTGGCCGCGCTGTAGCCGCCACGCTCGGCCTCGCGGCAGAGATCGCCCAACACGGCGCCGGCCTCCACCGAGGCGAGCTGGTCCTTGTCGCCCAAGAGGATCAAGCGCGCACCGGACGGCAGGGCCTCCAGCAAGGCCGCCATCATCTCCAGATGAACCATGGACGCCTCGTCCACGATCAACACGTCCAGCTCCAGCGGATGGGCCGCATCGGCGCGGAAAGCGCGCGTGTCCGGTCGCGCGCCGAGCAAGGCATGCAAGGTGCGCGCCGGGCCGATGTGCGAGGCCAGCTCGCGCAGATCGAAGTCCGGCGCCAGCGCCTCGGCCAGGCCTTGCAGGGCCGATTCGATGGACTGCTTGAGTCGCGCTGCCGCCTTGCCCGTGGGGGCGGCCAGGGCCACGCGCAAGGTCTGGCGCTGCGGGTGGACGGCGAACAGCAGTGCGAGCAGGCGCGCGGCCGTGTAGGTCTTGCCCGTGCCCGGGCCGCCGGTGATGACGGCCAGGCGGCTGCGCAAGGCCACGGCACAGGCCAGTTGCTGCCAGTCCAGGCCCGCGGCCGGTGTGGGGAACAAGCGCCCCAACCAGGCACGCAGCGCCGCCGTGTCGAGCCGCTCGGTCGCGGCCACGCGCGCCAACACCTGGCTGGCCACACGCTGCTCGTACTGCCAGTAGCGGCGCAGATAAAGGCGCTGGCCTTGCAGCACCAGCGGGCTGTGGCTGTCGGGCGCGCCAGGCTGCCAGACCAGGGGGCTGGCCGCCAAACGCTGCGTCCACCCGGCCGGCGTCGTCGGAAGGTTCAGCTCAGCCAAACGCTGCGCCGGCTCGGCACCCCAGCCCAGCAGATCGGCCGCGTTCTCGCAAAGCTGGGCCAAGGGCAGGCAGGCATGGCCGCGCCCCTCCAGATGGCTGAGCAAGGCCACGGCCAGCAAGACGGCCGCATCGGCCTGCGGGTCCAGCTCGTGCATGAAGCCGGCCAGGGCCGCGTCCAGGCGACGCAGCCACTTGTGCTGCACCCAGGATTTCAATTCCTGCTGCAGCTCGGAAGGCGTCATCGGGTCTATGTTCATGCCCCTTCCTCTTGTTCTTCTTGATGCTGGGTATCGATCAAGCCCTCCAGCCCCTCCAGCAGCGCCAGCGGCGGCCGCACCCACAGGCAGCCGGCCTGGGGCCCGTCCATGCCGCGCATGAAGAGGTAAAGCGCGCCGCCCAGGTGCTGGGCCGGGTCGTAATGCTCGCCCAGGCGCTGGCGCAGCAGGCGGTGCAGGGCCAGCAGGTAGAGGGCGGCCTGCACGTCATAACGGTGTTCGGCCATGGCGCCTTCCAGGGCCTCATGGTCGTAATCGGCATCGCGCTCGCCCAGGGCATTGGACTTGTAGTCCAGCACCCAGAAACGCCCGCCCTGCTCGAACACCAGGTCGGCAAAGCCCATCATCAAGCCCTGCAGCGCCCGCTCCGGCAGGGCCGGGCGCGGACGGCCGCCGAGCAGATGCTGGCGGCAGAGTGCGTCGATGGACTGTGAGCTCAGCCCGCTGCTGGGAAACCAGAATTCCATTTCCGGCAGCAGCGCGTCCAGGCGCGCGAGCGAGGCGCCCTCGCTCAGCGGCGGCAGCGGCGTTTGCAACAGGCGATTCAACCAGCTCAAAACCTCGTCCGACCAGTTGCCCCAACCCTGGCGCTCGCAGCGTGCCCGCAGCTGGGCTTGCAGGGCCGGGGACTCGGCCAAGGCAAAGCCCTCACCGGCCAGCCATTCCAGCTGGTCGTGCAGGAAATTGCCAGCAAAAGCGCCGCGCGGAAAGCGGTGCCAGGCGGGCAACAGGCTGACGCTGCTTGAAGTTTGGGTTTCAGCGGGCGCCAGCGCCGCCAGGGCCGCGGCCTCGGGGTCGGCCAGGCGGTCTTCGTCGTCACGCGCGGCGGCGTCACTGATCAGGCGGCCGGCATCCAGCGCGGGCGCCTTGGCGCTACTGAGCGCGCGCACCAGGGCCGAGAAGCTGCTGACCGTCCAGCGGCGTTCGAACTGGGCTTCATACACCTCGGCTTCGCGCAGCGGCGGCGCCGACTCGCGCGCTTGCAGGGCGCTGCGGGGCCAGTCCGGGCGGTAGATCAGGCGGTTCAAATGAATGCCCGCCGGGTCGCCAGCGGCCAGATCCTCGGCCGAGGTCCAGAGCTCCTCCGGCGTCTGCGGCACACCGCCACCGAGCACATAGCCCAGGGCGCTGCGGTGGACCTGGCAGTCTTCGCTCTGCCCCACCTTCAGGGCCGAGACACCCAGCCACAGGGCATGGCGGGCGCGGGTCAGGGCCACGTAGAACAGGCGCAGGTCCTCGCGCTGACGCTCCAGATCGGCGGCGGCGATCTGCTCGGCGTCGGGCTCCAGATGCAGCTGCTGCTCCAGCTTGACGTAGCGCGCGCGGCGCTTGTCCACGGCGCGGAAGCTGGCGGCAAAGGGCAGGAAGACCAGTGGGTACTCCAGGCCCTTGGATTTGTGCACCGTCACCACCTTGACCAGATCGGCGTCACTTTCCAGGCGCACGATCTGCTCCTCGCCGCCGGTGCCACCGGGCTCGGCGATCTGGGCCGCCAGCCAGCGGATCAAGGCCTGCTCGCCGTCCAACTGGCTGCTTGCCGCCTGCAAGAGCTCGGCCAGGTGCAGCACATTGGTCAAGCGGCGCTCACCGCTGACCTGCAACGTCAGGCCTGCGGCCAGCCAACGGCTAGGCAGCTGCAAACGGTGCAGGGTCTGGCGCAACATGCTCAGCACCCCTTGCTGCTGCCAGACGCTGTGCAAGGCCTTGAGCTGCTCGCTGCGCAGATCAAAGGCTTCGTCGTCACGGGCCAGTTCGGCCAGCTCGGCCAGGCTCAGGCCCAGGGTGGGGCTGGCCAGGGCGGCGCGCACCAGGCGGGCATCGAGCGGCGAGGCCACGGCGCGCAGCCAGGCCAGCAGGTCGCGGGCCTCATCGCTGGCGAAGACCGAGTCCTTGTCAGACAGGTAGACCGAGGCCAGGCCACGCCGCCGCATGGCCTCGCGCACGGCCGAGGCCTCGCGGGCATTGCGCACCAGCACGGCGATGTCGGCCGGACGCAGGCGCTGGAAGCTGCCCTGGGTTTCATTCAAGAAACCGGCTTTCTCATCGTTGAGCAGGCCGACGATGGTCTCGGCACAGACTTCACCAAAGCGCTGCTGGCTGGCGCGGCCGTCTTGCAAATCCAGGTCCAGCCACAGCTGCAGCGCCGGCACAGCACCGCGGCTGCTGACGAACACCTCACCCCGGCCGCGCGCCGCCACGGGCTGGAAGGGCAAGGGGCTGGCCTGCCCCGCGCTGCCCAGCAAAAAGGCACCGGCGTCAAAGGCCTCGGCCCGGGCGAACACGGTGTTGACCGCCTGCACCAGGGCTTGCGTCGAGCGGTGGTTGGTGCCCAGAAGGTAGTGGCGGCCCTCGGTCTGGCGGCGCACGTTCAGATAACTGTAAATATCGGCGCCACGGAAACCATAGATCGATTGCTTGGGGTCGCCGATCAGCAAGAGCGTGCTGTCGCGCGCGTTGTCGGCGATGCGATAGAGGCGGTCGAAGATGCGGGTCTGCAGCGGCGAGGTGTCCTGAAACTCATCGATCAAGGCCACGGGGTACTGGGCCCGCATGCGCTCGCGCAGGCGGCGCGCATGTTCGCCGTGCCGCCCTTCATCGAGGGCCTCGTCCAGGCGCTGCAGCATGTCGGCGAAACCGAAGCTGCCGTCCTGGCGCTTGAGCTCGGCCAGGCGATCGCGGATGTGCAGGGCCGCATGGAGGCGCAGCGGTGCGCTGGCCGAGGGCAAGGTGGCCAGGCCGGCGAGCAGCGCTTCGAAGGCGGCGAACTCGGGTGGCAGATCGGGCATGGTCTCACCCGGCTTCAGTGCGGCTTCCAAGCCCGAGGGCAAGAGACGTGTACTGCCCGTCTTGAGGTCCAGGGACTCTTGCGTCGGGTCCAGCGCCCAGGCCGTCAACGTTTTGAACCAGGGCTTGTAGTAGCGCTCGTGCAGCTTGGATTTGTTGAAAGGGCATTGCTTGGGCGCCAGCTGCAGGTCCAACCACAGCTGCATGGCATCGGCACGCTCAGCCCAGCCCTCTTTCAAGGTTGCCAAGGCCTCACGCCGCCGGGCTTGCAGCGCATCGATCAGCCCGCTCAGCTGGCCCGACAGTTCCTGCTCAAAACCCGCCGCCTCGCTGGCCTGCGCCAGCTCCTGATCCAGCAAGGCCTGGGCATCGGCGCCCAGGGCCGCCACGCCGGGCCAGACCTCGAACACGGCATCCAGCTGTTCGCCGGCCAGCGGGTAGACCTGCTGGCGCCAGTAGTCCTGGGTGGCGCCGTCCAGCAGCAGGCGCTCGTTGGCCACCAGCTCTTCGTCGAACAGGCAGCCGCTGTCGAAGGCATGCTCTCGCAGCATGCGCTGGCACCAGGCGTCGATGGTGTGCACAGCCGCTTCGTCCATGCCCTCGGCCGCGGCGGCCAGGCGCCAGGCGGCGGCGCGGCGGCCGGGGCCTTCGGGGTAGGCCTCGAGCAGCGCTTGCAGCAGCCCATCGGGGGCGGCCAACTCGCCGCGGAACACACGCGCCGCTTCCAGCAAGCGTGCGCGGATGCGGTCGGACAGCTCGCGCGTGGCCGCGCGGGTGAAGGTCATCACCAGAATCTCGGCCGGCTGCAGCGGCCGCTCAAAAGCCGCCTCCTCGCCGCCATGGCCCAGCACCAGGCGCAGGTAGAGGGCCGCAATTGTCCATGTCTTGCCGGTGCCGGCGCTGGCCTCAATCAGGCGGCTGCCCCAGAGCGGGAAGCTCAGGGGGTCGAGTGCAATGCCCGGCGTGTTCACGATGGTGCTCATGGCTGGGCCTCCAGGTTCAAAGCGTCGCCCTCCGCGGCTTGATGCAGCTGCATCACCACGTCTTGCTCAGCCCAAGCGCGCAGAGGGCCGAAGAGGCGCTGGGCCAGATTGGCAAAACGGCCATCGGCGCAGAGCGCGGCATAGCTGGGGTAGACGCGGGTGAGGCTCATCTCCTCGCCCTCGCCCGGCATGGCCTGGCGCCCCGCCGAGGCAAAGCCGCCGCCCTCGAAGACCTCGGCCGGCTTGCCTTTTTCGGTATCGAGAAAAGCCAGCGCGGTCTTGGGCGCCAGCGGCAGCGGTTCTTGCATGCCTTGCTGCCACAGCGCGATCAGATCGGCCAGCAGGGGCTGCGCCTCCTCCCGGCTCAGCGGCTGCAGCTGCAGCCAGGCATCGCGCCCGACCAGCACGCCGGGCACGGTGTCAAAACCGCAGCTGCTGGCCGCCAGCATGCGCACCCAGGGGGCGATCAAGCGCTCCATGCGCAGCGCCGGCGGCTTGCCCTTGGCAGCCGCCTTGCCGCACATGCGGCTGGGCAGCAGCTGCAGCCAGACGCGCTCGGCAAACAGGCCTTCGCCGGCCTGCTGCAGCCCGTCGAGCCAATCGTCCAGCGGGCCCAAGCGCAGCGGGGCCTTGGGCGCGGCATCGGGGTAGTCGGCCTGCAGGCGCAGCCAGCGGTCCAGCATGGGCAGGAGTTCCTCGGCCAGGCGTTGCTCCTCACGCCGGCCCAACTCGGCCATGGGCAGGCGGCCGGCGCGCTGCAGGCGGGCAGCCTGCAGGCGGATCAGCTCGGCCAGATCGCCCTGATTGAGTGGCGGCGCACCGCTTTGCAAGCGCTGCTCCTGGGCATTGAGCACCTGGTCCAACAGACCGGCCAGCAGGCTGTGGTCTTGCAAGCCATCGAGCGCGAAGGCCTCGGCGTCATCGCCGGCCTCGTCTTCCGCATCCTCGAAGTGCACATTGAGCCGGCGGCGGAAAAACTCGCGCACCGGGTTGCGCAGAAAGCTGACCAGGGTGACGAGCTTGAGCGGCGCTTGCTCCTCCTCGGCCGCAGCATCCATGCCGACGGGCTCGCCGCTCACCGGCTCGGCTTGCAGATGCGCATCGCGCCACTCGCGGGCATGAGTCAAGCGGCGCGGGTCGGCCGGCTGCTCGAAATAGCGGCGGCTGAAGGGCTGCAGCGGGTGCTCGGTGCTGAGCGCCTCGGGCAAGCCCTGACCCCAGCCGGCGGCCAGGTAGTCGCGCAGCTGCGAGACCAGCACCGAGGGCGGCTGCTCGCTGTTGTCGCGCGCGCTGCGGCCGCTCCAGCTGATGTAGAGCTGGCGCCGCGCCGAGAGCAAGGCCTCCAGCAGCAGCTGGCGGTCGTCGAGCCGACGCGAGCGGTCGCCCGGGCGCAGCTGGCCGGGCAGGCCCATCAAATCGAAATCGCTGCGGGTGCTGCGGCGCGGGTAGTCGCCATCGTTCATGCCGAGCAGGCAGACCACCTCGAAGGGCACGGCCCGCATGGGCATCAAGGTGCAGAAGGTGACGCCACCGGCGCGGAAGCGCTTGTTCAGGCCCGGCTCGTCCACCCCGTCCAGCCAGGCTTCGCGGGCCACGGCCAGGTCCACCGGCTGATCCACAAAACCGGCGGCCTCGCAGGCCTCCAGCCAGGCCGAGAGGCCGGCGTTCAGCGCCGACAGGCTCAGGCGTTCGCGCTCGTCGCTGGCTTCGAAGAAAGTCTCCAGCAAGGCTCGGCCGCGCGCCGCCCACTCGGCCGGCGTGGCCAGGCTGGCGCTCTGCGCCTGCCAGTCCAGCAAGGCACCGAGCAGATCGGCCAAGGAGCCGGCCAGATGCGCCTCCAGCCCGCCGATCTCGCCGTAGGGCTCGATGCCCTGGAAGGCTTCGCCCTGGCCGCTGGCAAAGCCCAGCAGCATGCGGCGCAGGCCGAAGGCCCAGCTGTTCTGCTCGCCACAGGCCGCCAGGCCCAGGCTGGCGCGCTGCCCGGCGTTCAGGCCCCAGCGGATGCCGGCGCCGCTGATCCACTGCGCCAGGCGCGGCAGATCGGCCGGCTCCAGACCGAAGCGCAGAGCCAGGCCCGGCACATCGAGCAGATCGCGCAGCTCGCTGGCGGTGCAGCGGGCTTGCGGCAGGCGCAGCAGCCACTCCAGCGCCACCATCAGCGGGTTGTTGCCGCGCTCGCTCAAGTCGGCAATGTCGAAAGGAATGTGGCGCGCATCGCTGCGCGCGTACTGGCCGAAGACCGAGCGAATGGCCGGCGCAAAACCCTCCACATTGGGCAGCATGACGACAATGTCGCGCGGCTGCAGCTTCGCCGCACCCGGCGGTGGCGGCGCGGCCAGCAGGCTCAAGAGCTGGTCGTGCAGGATCTCGACCTCGCGCTGAGCGCCGTGGGCGATATGGAAAACGATGGAGCGGTCTTGCAGCAGGGCCGGCTCGGGCGCGCTGCGGCCGTAGCCGGCATGCTCGGCCAGGGGCACCAGGTCGCGGATGCGGGCCTGTACCTGCTGCAGCAGGCTGCAGCCCTCACCTTCAGCGGCATCTTCATCGAAGAGGTCGATCTTGGCGGCGGGGAAGCGGGCCTGGGTCTGCGCCGCATCGTCAAAGGCATCGAGCGCGCGCACGAAATCGCGGCCCTGGCGGCCCCAGGCGGCCAGCAAGGGGTGGGCGTGGGCATGCATCTCCTCCAGCGGCAGCTCGGCAAGATCGCGGCCTTGGCGCAGAGGCTGGCGGCGGCGCTGCTCGCGCAGCTGTTGGCGCAGCAGCTCGCGGCCATCGATGATGTCGGCCCAGTGGTAGCGGCAGGGATTGGGCAGAGCCAGGATGACCTGGCAATGGCGCGCCAGCGCGGCCAAGGCCTGCAAGGTCTGCTGCGGTACATGGGTCATGCCGAACAGCACCAGGCGGCGCGGCAGGCCGCGCGGCGGCTGGCGCTCATCCAGCAAAGCCTGCATGAAGCGCTGGTGCAGCACCGGCCGCGTGCCGGCCCGCTCGGCCGCCGAGAGCGGCTGCAGCAAGGCGCGCCAGAGCCAGGCCTGCCAGCGTTGATCGGGAGCCAGCGGCGGGGCCTGGCGCAGGTCCAGCTGTTCGCCCGCCGGGGCCAGTTGGGCGGGCAGCACATCGTGGCCGAGGCCCCAAGCGTCCAGCCAGTCGCTGCGGTAGATCTGGTACTGGTCGTACAGGTCAGCCAGGCGTTGGGCCAGCTGCAGGCGCCGGTCCAGGCCACCGCGCTGCAGAAAATCAGCCAGGGGCGCGTAGACCTCGGCCGCTTGCGGATCGGAAGTTGCCGCTGATTCCAGCAGTTCGGGCAACAAACGCATCAGCCGCCAGGTCAGCGGCAGCTTGTCCAGCGGCGACTGCGGCGGCACGGTCTCGCGCCCCAGCAGCTGGCGATAGGTGCGCCACATGAAACGAGCAGGCAGCTCCACACGGGTGGCGGCGCAAATGCCGCGTTGGCTGGCCAACTGCATCTTCAGCCACTCGGCCACGCCATTGCTCTGCACCAGCAGCACTTCCTCTTCCAGCGGGCGCAAAGGGCTGCGACGCAGCCACTCGAACACCGCATCGCCCAGCAGCTCGGCACGGTTGCCATGCAGGACCAGCAGGCCAGGGGTGATGTCGGACAAAGGGATTGCGCTCATGGGGCCAGTTCTTGTGCTCGCTAAATTTCGGCGTTCCTCGCGCCGGGCCAAATTCAAGCACAGAACTGAAGCGTCCCTCGGAAATAGACAAGGGCGGCACGAGGCCGCCCTTGTACCCCACAGCGCCTCAGGCGCTGCGATGTCGCTCGCTTCAGGCCTTGGCCGGCAGCGGCTTCTTGTTTTTCTCAGCCAGCATCTTGATCAAGCCATCGATGCCGTTGGCGCTGACTTCCTGCGCAAAGGGGTTGCGGTAGGTCTGCACCATGGAGGCGCCCAGGACATTGAAGTCCCAGATCTTCCAGACGCCGGCGTCGGATTTCTCCAGGCTGTAGTTCAGCTGTAGCGGCTCGCCCTTGCCGACGATCTGGGTCTTGATCTCGACCTGACCGCCCTCGGTGGCGCCCGGGCGCAGCGGCATCTGGCGGATGGTCTGGTCCTTGAACTGCGACAGCGCGCCGGCATAGACGCGCAGGAGCAAGCCTTTGAACTCGGTCTTCAAGCGCTCACGCTGCTCAGGCGTGGCCTGATTCCAGTGTCGGCCCACAGCGCTTTTCGTGGTCTTGTCGAAATCGACATGGGGCATGATCTTCTCGTCGACCAGCTGGACGATGCGCTGCAGGTCGCCGGCCTGAATCGCCTTGTCGGCCTTGATGGCCTCCACAGTCTCCTGTGACAGCTGACGAATCAAGGTGTCGGGTGCGCTGGCATCAGCGGCCAAGGACAGGCCCGTATTGATGGCCATCAACGCCAGCAGGCCCGAGGCCAGGGCGGCGCGGCCGCGACGGGCCAGGGTGGAGGTGGATGAATGAGCTTTCATGGCGAACCGTCTTCCTTTGCGCTGCTTTGCCAGGGCGGGTGCCCAGGCTGGGCCCAATCAACGTCGCTCTCACCTGAAGATTGGCGAGCGCCGATTCGGCGGGCACCCGATTCTGAAAGCCGGGCCATGAAAACAACAGCGCGCCGGCAGCAGTGCCGCGCGGCGCGCTCTTGGGCAGCGTCAGGCGCCACCCCGTTCCGCAAAAAACGAAACCGTAGCTCGCGCTCCTGCGCCTCAGACCTTGCGGCGGCGGCCGCAGCCCACCACGCCGGCCAGGCCCAGGGCGGCCAGGGTCAAGGCCAGGGTGGCCGGCTCGGGCACATGGTTGTCCGGGCCGAGGGTGGCCTTGAGCTGACCGATGGTGAAGGGGCCGGGAATGTCGAAGTGGTGCGTGCGGGCTTGATCGACGCCCAGGCCCAGGAAGTTCAGGCCCTGACCTCCGTTCTGATCACCACGGACAAAATCCGTGCGAAGGAGGAGGCTGGTGAAGCCGCTGCTGTCCGCGTTGGCCGTGAACTTGTCCAGTTGATCCAGGCCGTAAACAAAGTTCTCGGTCACACCGTCCAGTTCGATCTGTAGGTGGAAGCTGAAGCTCTTGAGATCGCCCAGGGCGATATCTCCGCTGTACTGGCCCGAGCTTGTTTCAAAGGAACCGGTGCCGGTGGCCTTGGCAGCGGCCCACCAGCTGCTGGTGCCGCCGCCCGAATAGCTCAGGCTCACCGGCGCGGCCTGGGCCGCCAGCATCGTCAGGGCGGCCGCGGCGCCAATCAAGGTTTTGCTGAAGATCGTGGATGTAGAAGCCATGGTGTGTGTTCTCCCTCGGGGGTGGTCTGCATTGATGCCGTGTGGTGTTCTCCGGCGTGTTCTCGGTCCTTCATCGATCCAGGCGGGCTGCCGCAAGCACGGCGAATCCTCGCCGCTGCAGACCCTCGCGCCAGATTCGGCTTTGACCGGATGCGAATTTTGCCGACGCACCGGCGCGCTACACCCCCCGCGATTGAGTGCTTGGGCTTATTCACGCGCAAACTCAAGCCGCACAGTGCCCAGCCGCGAGCAGCCTGGGGTCAGGTCATGCCTGACGTCAAAACTGCTCGGTAAGTGGCCGATTCTGATGAGGGTTGGTGGACCAAGCCCCGGAGACTGCTTTGCCGGTCTTGCGGCATGCGACAGCCGCGTCACAAAACGTCGTGACTTGTCGCACACAGCGCGCCTGATGTCTTTGACACTGAGCGCCTGGGCAACCAAGCCGCCCCTCTTTTTTGATCCTTGACCAGGAACACGCCATGACATCCAAACTTCATGCCCTCTGTGGTGCCGCTCTGCTGGCTTTAGCCCCTCTGGCCCATGCCGAACTCGTCAGCTGGAGTTTCCAAGGCCAGCTCACGGGCGTGGGAAGCACGACAAGCCACCAGCTGGGCGAAGGCTTTCAGGCGGTGGTGAACTTCGACACGGCAGCCAAGGAACTGACGCCCATCAATCCCAACCGGCATTCGCTCGACATTTCAGCGCTGACGATCCGCTACCAGATCGGCGCCGACAGCTGGCGGCAGCTGGACGCCAGCGCCGGGGGCTTGATCTATGTGCGCGACAACCAGATCAACCCCCAGGAACCCACGGGCCCGCTGGTGGACGGCCTGACTTTTCAGCTCGGCGCCGTCTCGCTGATCCTGCGCTGGAGTGACCTGGGGGCTATCGACTACAGCCAAGGCCTCTTGCCCAGCACGCCGCCGGCGATGACCCAGCTGGTGGCCCAGCAATTCCAGGACAACGGCCAAGGCCTGATTGGACAGATTGACACTGTCAGCGCGGTTCCCGAACCCGAGTCCTATCTGATGCTTCTGGCGGGCTTGGGCCTGATCGGCGCCCTGACCAAGCGCCGAGCCCAGAAGCCGGGCTGAGCGGCTGGAGAAGCGCCGCGCTCAGCGATCCCGCACATGGGGGTTGCTGCGCCGCTCGGCGCCAAAGCTGCTCTCCGGGCCATGTCCGGGGATGAATACCGTCTCGTCGCCCATGGGCCAGAGCCGCTCGCGGATCGAGGCCAACAGCGTGGCATGGTCGCCGCCGGGAAAATCGGTGCGGCCGATGCTGCCGGAGAACAGCACATCGCCTACGAAAGCACGCGCAATCGCCGGCGAATGAAACACCACATGGCCGGGCGTGTGGCCGGGGCAGTGGCGCACATTCAGGGTCTGATGGCCGATCTGAACCGTGTCGCCATCAGCCAGCCAGCGCGTCGGCGCGAAGGGCTCGGCGGCTGGGAAGCCGAACATCTGGCTTTGCTGCGCCAGGCCATCGATCCAGAACTGGTCGCCCGGGTGCGGGCCGATGATGGGCAGTTGCAACTCGCGCGCCAGTTGCCCGGTGCCGCCGGCATGGTCGATATGGGCATGGGTCAACCAGATCGCCCTGAGCGTGAGCCCCTGCTGCTGCACGGCCGCCCGGATGCGCGGCAGATCGCCACCGGGGTCGATCACCGCCGCCTCCCTCGTCTCATCACACCAGACCAAGGAACAGTTCTGCTGGAAAGCGGTGACGGGGATGGTTTGGTAGCGCAGGGTCATGGCGGAGGAGGCTGAGAACAAAGTTTCGAAGTTACTGGCAAATTATCGAAGTCTTGGGGGGCAGCGAGCAGGGCGAGGTCAAAGTTTCGCAACGGGTTGTGGCACCTCGGGATAGCTCGCAGTTGCTCTGCGGTGAACGGTTTCGGCTGGGTCGAAATTTCGGCATGACCACCGGGACGTTTCGTTGCCGCACCTCAGCGCGGGACTGCATTAGGGAAGGTATGCACAACCCCCCGGGAAAATCAGCTACTCAGCTGGATGAGCAGCTGAGACGATTCGACCCATGAAGCAGACGAGTCTTGGACTGGGGCAATCGAGCAAGCGCACGCGACGGCGCGTGTTTCTCGAAGAGATGAACCGCGTAGCGCCGTGGTCGGAGCTGGTTGCGTTGATCAGTCCTTACATGCCGGAAGGCCGGTGTGGCCGGCCGCCATTTGCGGTGGAAGTGATGCTGCGAATTCACTTCATGCAGCAGTGGTTCAACCTGAGCGACCCGGCGACGGAAGAGGCACAGCACGACATGGCGCTGTTCCGCGATTTCGCGAGCCTGGGCGGCTGGGATGAGCGCGTGCAGGATGAGGCGACCATCCTGCGCTTTCAGCGCGTGCTGGAGAAGCACAAGATGGCGCCGCAAGTTCTGGAGACGATCAACAATTTGCCGCTGAGCAAGGACCTGATGCTGCGAGCGGGCACGGTGGTGGACGCCACGCTGATCGCCGCGCCTAGCTCAACCAAGAACGCGGACGGCGAGCGTAATCCGGAGATGAAGCAGAGCAAGAAGGGCAATCAGTGGTTCTTCGGCATGAAGGCTCACATCGGCGTGGATGCCACCTGGGCGGGGTGCAAGCACGAGTTCGCCTTCAAAGCGCGAAATCCGCCGTGCAGGTGGCCAAAGCGCCGCGAAACGCGGCAAAACCAAATGCCGCTCGCGCAGCGGGCTTCAACACAGCACTTCAGGTCAGAGCAAGCGCAGATGACTGCGCTTTGTGCAAACCATACCTAGCCCCACCTGGCAGTTACTTTCCCTATTCAGGCTCTAACTGAACACCACCCCATGCACGCCCACCACTACTATCGCTTCGCCGCTTCCCTGTTGACCGTGCTTCTGGCCGCTTGCGGCGGTGGAGGTGGCCCGGGGGCGGCCGAAGATAAACCGGTCGTCGTTCCCAGTCAGCCCAGCACTCCAATCGACAAGACCTTGCTGACGGGTACGCTGAAACTCGCAAACACAGCGGATGCCAGGGTGTTCTGGGATCGGAACGACAACTGGGAGATCGACGCCGACGAAGTTCCGGTGCAGGTTGACCCCACCGGAAGCTATCTGATCGCCGCGAAACCGACGGAAGCGGCCAGACTCCGGGTACACGTGGCCGGAGGGCGCATGGTCGAGGAGGGCATCTCGCACACGGCATACGTGCTGAGCAGTCTGCCTGGCGAGACCTCGGAAGTCTCGCCGTGGACGACGTTGCAAGCCCTCTCAGGCCTTGACCTGGCCCAGCTCTCGGAGCGCCTGGGCGTTTCACTCACCGGGGCAGGCAGCGACGTTGCTGTGACCACCCGCGCAGCGAAAGTGGTATCCATGCAGCTTGCCAAGCATCGCGAAGCCATCCTGGCGGGGCGGCAGGACGAGGCTGCGGCCGGTGTCCTTTTCTATGCCAGGGAGATCCTGGCCGGCACCGATTTCCTGTCCGGCTCGCAGACCTCGCTCGCAGCAGCGCCTTTGAAACGTGCCCAGGCTGCCACGCCGGTACTACCAACTGCAATACCCAGCCAGCCGAACTACTTCTGGCAATCTGCGGCCGCGACACCCTTCCTCACTCCTTCCCAATCGGGCCATTCCACCCAATCCATTTCCATCGTGAAATGGAAGAACAAGGTCGTGATCCCGCCGGAGAGCAACCGCGCCCTGTTCAACGCCACTGAAACCGTGCTCGCCAACCTCAAGCAGCGGCAGGTCGACGTGAAATCCGATGGCTTAGGCCCGAGTCTGGGGCGCTTGGACAGACGTTTCGCGCAAACGCAGATCTCCATATTCAACCAAGTGGGCCTGAAATGGGCCGGCGACGCCTCGATAGACCGTGCCGTTTCGACCGTAATTTCTCGATTGAATGAGGACCAATATTCCGATGAACTGAGCCTAAACATCGCCCAAGGAATTAGTGACTTCGACAATGCCGTATGGGCACAGGTATCAAAATACGATGGAATATCTGCAATTGCAGAATTGGAGGCCGGACTAATTCAGGCTTATGTCGGAATCGATGTAGGAGACTTAAAATTTGCATCCCGCAACAGGTACGGAATCAACAAAAAGATAGGGTTACTGTTTAAGGTGATATTAACTGGCCAAGATAGCCTCGGCTGCTTTTATCAAGTAACCGAAGAATTTCCGCAATTGGCAAGAATTCGAGACGCCACATTCGATGTGGCAAAGCTGTCTGACGATGATTACTGGAAGCTCCTTGAGGCAGCGTCGAAATGCCTAACAGCGGGTGCTCACGCACTAAACCCACAGGGCATTGCGAAGCTGCTCATCGACAGGTTTTCAATTGCCAGCAATCTTGCGCTGCTAGGACATAAGCTGCCATCAGGTGCAACGACTTTACAAATTCGATTGGCAGTCCTGAAAGCACTCGTGGAGGTGACTGACGGAGTACCTGAGCACCTGCCTGCAAAGCCAGCTGGCGTGTTCAGGATGGCGAACTCGTTCATGAAGATGCTCGTTGTTGCAACCGAAGCTGTTGTCGCCAACGAAGGCAAATGGAATGCCATCGCCTCGCAAATCAGCGCGGCCTATGACGCCCGGCGCAACGAGCTGCTGAACATGGCCGAGCAATCCAAGTTGCGCGCCCGGCTGGAGCAGGTCATGTCGCCGGTCTACTACGACGAAGTCATCGATCTCGGCAGGATGCGCTCCTGTGCGATTCGATCCGAGTTGAAGTCCCTCTGCTCGTATCGCAGCGTCGCTGTGGCGGCGGCAAAAATGCGTGTACTTGCCGCACGAACGGCGGCGGATCCGCTGGGCGCCAACGTCGTCGCCATGGCTTTGAACGATCCCGCCCAAATTCCCATAGAGGTCTCATTCGGTGACGGCTGGAGCACGGCGAACGATCCCGCTTACCGCGGCAAGGCCCTCAATGCGACCAGTGAGGTCGAGCATGCCTACCTGACACCTGGGCGATACCGGGTGCGTACCGAATTCCGCTTGCCGGAAGGCGGCCGCTTCATGCAGGAGGAGGACCTGGAGGTGACGCAGAGCGCCGATTCGGCAGCGGCTCCGACAGCCCTGCGGATCAGTCCGCCGGTGGTGCTTGCGGATCAGCCGGTGACGCTCTCCGTGGCGGTCGAAACCCCAACCTCATTTCGAGACCTCACCGCACGCCTGATTGCGCTGGGTGCCGATGGCGTGCCTCGAGCACAGTGCGACATCCCGAGCCCCAACCCTGGTGCCGTGCTGGCTGCCGGAACGTATGCGCTCACGGGATGCGGCCAGCTTGTGAAAGCCACGGATCAGGGCCTTTCGATCGCGGTTTCTGCCTTGGCCAAGGACGGGGTCAAGAGCCGCAGAGCGGAACTGATGGTGGCTGTGTCCCCCAAGGCGTTGGTCGTGCAGGCCCTGACGGCAAGCCAGAGCAGCGCCGGCCAGCCCATCAACGGCAGCTTCTCGGTGGCGGGTTCGAGTGTGAGCCTGGTGCGGGTGCACGCCGGCCTGTCGGCCAGCGACACCTACTGCTACACCGACCTGGCGGCCACGACGGGTGCCAAGACCTTCAGCTTCTCGGGCAGCTGGGCGGGCCAGAACGGCAAGGCCTGCTCGGCCCTACTGCCAGCAGCCGGCGGCACGACCAACATCGTCTTCAAGGTCGAGGCCCGTGACAGCAACAACAACCTGGCCAACAGCGGCACGCCGCCGACGGCGACGGTGGCCTACCAGGCCGCATCCACGCCCATCAGCGTGACGGCCCTGACGGCAAGCCAGAGCAGCGCCGGCCAGCCCATCAACGGCAGCTTCTCGGTGGCCGGCTCCAGTGTGAGCCTGGTGCGGGTGCACGCCGGCCTGTCGGCCAGCGACACCTACTGCTACACCGACCTGGCGGCCACGACGGGTGCCAAGACCTTCAGCTTCTCGGGCAGCTGGGCGGGCCAGAACGGCAAGGCCTGCTCGGCCCTACTGCCAGCAGCCGGCGGCACGACCAACATCGTCTTCAAGGTCGAGGCCCGTGACAGCAACAACAACCTGGCCAACAGCGGCACGCCGCCGACGGCGACGGTGGCCTACCAGGCCGCATCCACGCCCATCAGCGTGACGGCCCTGACGGCAAGTCAGAGCAGCGCCGGCCAGCCCATCAACGGCAGCTTCTCGGTGGCGGGTTCGAGTGTGAGCCTGGTGCGGGTGCACGCCGGCCTGTCGGCCAGCGACACCTACTGCTACACCGACCTGAGCGCCAGCACGGGCGCCAAGAGCTTCAGCTTCTCGGGCAGCTGGACGGGCCAGAACGGCAAGGCCTGCTCGGCCCTACTGCCAGCAGCCGGCGGCACGACCAACATCGTCTTCAAGGTCGAGGCCCGTGACAGCAACAACAACCTGGCCAACAGCGGCACGCCGCCGACGGCGACGGTGGCCTACCAGGCCGCATCCACGCCCATCAGCGTGACGGCCCTGACGGCAAGTCAGAGCAGCGCCGGCCAGCCCATCAACGGCAGCTTCTCGGTGGCGGGTTCGAGTGTGAGCCTGGTGCGGGTGCACGCCGGCCTGTCGGCCAGCGACACCTACTGCTACACCGACCTGAGCGCCAGCACGGGCGCCAAGAGCTTCAGCTTCTCGGGCAGCTGGACGGGCCAGAACGGCAAGGCCTGCTCGGCCCTACTGCCAGCAGCCGGCGGCACGACCAACATCGTCTTCAAGGTCGAGGCCCGTGACAGCAACAACAACCTGGCCAACAGCGGCACGCCGCCGACGGCGACGGTGGCCTACCAGGCCGCATCCACGCCCATCAGCGTGACGGCCCTGACGGCAAGCCAGAGCAGCGCCGGCCAGCCCATCAACGGCAGCTTCTCGGTGGCGGGTTCGAGTGTGAGCCTGGTGCGGGTGCACGCCGGCCTGTCGGCCAGCGACACCTACTGCTACACCGACCTGGCGGCCACGACGGGTGCCAAGACCTTCAGCTTCTCGGGCAGCTGGACGGGCCAGAACGGCAAGGCCTGCTCGGCCCTACTGCCAGCAGCCGGCGGCACGACCAACATCGTCTTCAAGGTCGAGGCCCGTGACAGCAACAACAACCTGGCCAACAGCGGCACGCCGCCGACGGCGACGGTGGCCTACCAGGCCGCATCCACGCCCATCAGCGTGACGGCCCTGACGGCAAGCCAGAGCAGCGCCGGCCAGCCCATCAACGGCAGCTTCTCGGTGGCGGGTTCGAGTGTGAGCCTGGTGCGGGTGCACGCCGGCCTGTCGGCCAGCGACACCTACTGCTACACCGACCTGAGCGCCAGCACGGGCGCCAAGAGCTTCAGCTTCTCGGGCAGCTGGACGGGCCAGAACGGCAAGGCCTGCTCGGCCCTGCTGCCAGCAGCTGGCGCCACGACCAACATCGTCTTCAAGGTCGAGGCCCGTGACAGCAACAACAACCTGGCCAACAGCGGCACGCCGCCGACGGCGACGGTGGCCTACCAGGCCGCATCCACGCCCATCAGCGTGACGGCCCTGACGGCAAGTCAGAGCAGCGCCGGCCAGCCCATCAACGGCAGCTTCTCGGTGGCGGGTTCGAGTGTGAGCCTGGTGCGGGTGCACGCCGGCCTGTCGGCCAGCGACACCTACTGCTACACCGACCTGAGCGCCAGCACGGGCGCCAAGAGCTTCAGCTTCTCGGGCAGCTGGACGGGCCAGAACGGCAAGGCCTGCTCGGCCCTGCTGCCAGCAGCTGGCGCCACGACCAACATCGTCTTCAAGGTCGAGGCCCGTGACAGCAACAACAACCTGGCCAACAGCGGCACGCCGCCGACGGCGACGGTGGCCTACCAGGCCGCATCCACGCCCATCAGCGTGACGGCCCTGACGGCAAGCCAGAGCAGCGCCGGCCAGCCCATCAACGGCAGCTTCGCGGTGGCGGGTTCGAGTGTGAGCCTGGTGCGGGTGCACGCCGGCCTGTCGGCCAGCGACACCTACTGCTACACCGACCTGAGCGCCAGCACGGGCGCCAAGAGCTTCAGCTTCTCGGGCAGCTGGGCGGGCCAGAACGGCAAGGCCTGCTCGGCCCTGCTGCCAGCAGCTGGCGCCACGACCAACATCGTCTTCAAGGTCGAGGCCCGTGACAGCAACAACAACCTGGCCAACAGCGGCACGCCGCCGACGGCGACGGTGGCCTACCAGGCCGCCACGTTAGCAAGTGTCACGGGCCGGAGCCCCAGCAGCCTGACGCGCAACAGCGCTACCGCAGTAACGGTAAGTGGCGTGGGGTTTCCAGACACCGTTGTCTTTGCCATCGACAACGTGGTTTGCAATGGCGACTACGTAAGAACCGCAACGAGCGTGCGGCAAACCTGCACCGCCCAGAATGGCACACCCTCGAGCGTTGCACTGCTCGTGAAGACTCAAAGCGGTGGAAACACACTGATTGGAGGTGATCGAAACTTTTCGTTCGCTGTGCGGTGAATCGGCATTTGACGGAATGCTACTGCTTCACTGGCACGCTTCTCGCCAGAGGCGGCCTAAGCCTTCAGTTGCACGGCAAGCACACCGCGCTCGCCAGGCCGCGCAAACGACCGCGCACAGACGGCCAAACAATGCCATGATCGAGCCCATGAGGCCAACTCACGCCACTTCCGCAAGGGCCGCAGCGCGCGCCGCGATGCGTGTTGCCTCGGCCGCGCCGGGCCGATCGGCCTGCATGGGCTGTCCGGGGCGTTGAAGACCATGCCGCCGCCAATCGCGCGCCGCCCGCTGCTGTTCGCCACCGGCGCCTGCTTGCTCGGCGCCGACATGGCGCGCGGCGCACCGGCACTCAAGCATCCTGGTCGCGTCAGCTTCCCGGCGGCCGACCTCAAGGAAGACCGGCGCCGCCTCTTTCCCACTCAGCTGCTGGCTCTGGCCCTGGAGCTCGCCGGTCACGAGGCCGGCATCGAGGAGCGGCTGCACTACAGCCAGACTCGCGCCATGGCCGAGCTCAAGCAGGGCCGGCTCGATGTCACCCTGATCACGCAACGGCAGATGCCTGCCAGCGAAGGCCTGGTGCTGCCCACGCCGCTGCGCATGGGCTTGCTGGGTCTGCGCTTGCTGCTGTGTCGGGCTGAGCGCGCGCAAGAACTGGCTCAGGTGCAAGACATCGCCCAGCTCAAGCGCCTGGGCCTGGGCTATGGCGTGGACTGGAGCGACCGCGCGGCCTTCGAGCAACTGGGTTTCAAGATCGTGACCGCCTCCACCTACCCCGGCCTGTTCGCCATGCTGCGGGCACGCCGCAGCGACTACCTGTCACGCGGCATCAATGAAATCTGGGACGAGATCGCCGAGCCTCAACTGGTCGGGAGCGGCGTGAGCGTGGTCCAGGGCCTGGCCCTGCACTACCCGCTGGACGACTATTTCATCGTCCGCCCCGATGCCCCGGAACTGGCCGAACTCCTGCAGCATGGCCTGCGGCTGGCCCAGACCCAAGGCCGCTACCAGCGCTTGTTCGACACCCATTTCACCGCCGGCCTGCGCCGCGCGGCCCTGCACGAGCGGCGGCTGCTGCGCGTGGACGGCTACCCCGAGGACCGGCTGGTGGAAGAAGCGCAGCAGCATCTGCTGACAACCCAGTCGCCCGCCACCCACCTCAAGCCAGGGAAACCTCGCTGAGTGGCCGGGCCCGGGCGCGGTCGCGCCAGCGCAGACCCGGCCGTTCGATGCCGTAATGCAAGGCCGCGCCGAAGAGCAGGATCACGCCCACATAGGCCGCAAACTGCAGCGCCGCCAGCTCGGGCAGCCAAGGCAGCAGCCAGGTTTGCACCGCATGCAAAGCCAGCTTGTGACTCAGGTAAAGGCTGTAGGAAATGGCAGCGATCCAGGCGACGCCGGGCAGGTGCCAGCGGCCGATCAGGCTGTGCGGCGATGCGCCCGCCAGCACCAAGAGGCCGGCTGCCGCCGCCAGCACGGGCCAGCCCACCGTGTTGGCCAGCAAACCGGTGCGCACGCGGAACAGCCACCAGGCCAGGCCGAGCACGAGCAGACCCAGCAGCAGCGCGGCGTTGGCATGGCGCTGCGCCCAGGCCCACCAGCACGGGCGGTGGACCTGCGCCACGGCCAGCAGCACGCCCACCAGGAGCGCGTCCAGCCGCGCCCAGGTCGGGTAGTAGAGCGCCTCGATGAACCAGGCCCGGTCGGGCTGCAGCGCGCTGAAGTGCTGCCAGATCGCGCCGCGCAAGGCCACGCCGCCCAGCGCCAGGGCCGCGAACAGCGTCAGCAGTTGCCAACTCTTGACCCGCCCGCTCAGGCCCAGGGCCAGCAGTGGGAACAGCAGATAGAAATGCTCCTCCACGCACAGCGACCAGGCATGCGAGAAAGCCGGATTGCGGGCGTAGTCGACCAGCAGATTGAAGCTGAAGCTGAGGAACTTCCAGGCCGACTCCAGATTCGGGTCCTCGCGCAGCACCGGGAACGCCAGGTAGACGGCCAGCACCGTCAGGTAGGCCGGCAGGATGCGCCAGGCGCGCCGGACATAGAAGCCGGCCAGAGAAAAGCGCGCAGGCGCCTCTTGCAACTGGCGCAGCAGGGGCGCGCCAATCAAAAAGCCGCTGAGCACGAAGAACACATCGACGCCGACCCAGCCGAAGCGGGCCAGGCCATCCCAGTCCGGCCCGACGCCGCCGACCCACACGGAGTGGAACAGCATCACCCAGGCGATGGCCAGGGCGCGCAAGAGGTCGAGGCCGGGCAGGCGGGCGGTGCTTGGTGGCGCAGGAGCAGCTAGAGACATGGGCGGCGATTGTGCCGTGGCCTCCGCGGCGCTCTGCCTCGCTTCGACCCATATCTGACCCGCGCATGTGCTCCCGCGCATCCCTTCCTTCCCCGCCTGGCCTGGCCCTCCTAAGCTGAAAGCTCACAACGGCCCACGGGCCAAGGAAGCAAGAACCATGAGCATCACCGCCATCAATGTACGCAACCAGTTTCGCGGCACCATCCAAGAGATCATCGAAGGCCCGGTGGTGTCCGAGATCGACGTGATCACGCCCTCGGGCGCCCTGGTCACCTCGGTCATCACCACCCGCTCGGTCAAGGACCTGGGCCTGGTGGTCGGGCGCGAGGTGGTGGCCTTGGTCAAGGCGACCGAGGTCTCGATCGCCACGCTCTGAACGTCACACAACGCGCAATCCCGCCATGGCCACCCCCTACCGCCCGCCGCGCCTGCTCATCATCCCTGGCCTGCACGACAGCGGCCCGGCCCATTGGCAAAGCTGGCTGCAAAACCAGTTCCGCGATGCGCGTCGGGTGCAGCAGCGCGACTTCAGCCAGCCCGAGCTGCAGCGCTGGGCCGACCGCATCGCCAGCACGGTGGAGCACGCTGGCCCCGGTGAATGGCTGGCCGTGGCCCACAGCTTCGGCACACTGGCCCTGGCCCGTTACCTCGACGAACATGCAGACACACCGATTCGCCATGCCTTGCTGGTGGCGCCGGCCGAGCCCGACAAGTTCGGTCTGGCCGAGTTGCTGCCGCAGCAGCGCCTGCGCATCCCTTGCACCTTGATTGCCAGCCAGAACGACCCCTGGATGACACCGCACAGCGCCCAGCGCTGGGCACGCCGCTGGGGCGCCAGCTACAGCAATCTAGGCAGGGTCGGCCACATCAACAGCGAGTCCGGCTTCGGCCCTTTCCCCTTGGCCAAACGCTGGGTCGAGGTGGCCTGGGCGCGGGCGGCGCGTGAACAGCGTCCACTGCATGCCAGTTTCCAGGAGTGGTCGTTCGCAATCTGAATCACGCCCGCTCACCAAGCCCTCAAGAACTCACAGCAAGAAAGCCCCCATGCGTTTGTACGCCCACGACAGCAGCCTGCTGTGCAGCCCATCGCTCTGGCAAGCACCCGAAACCCTGACCCAGATTGGCGCCCTGCTGGCGCCCTTGCAGCTCAGCGTTGGCCATCTGGCACTCTACCCGGCCCGCTCGGGCCGCCCCGCCGGCGCGGTCTACCAGACCGAGCTGGAGGCCCTGCACCGGCGCGTCAAGCTCGACCAAGCCGAGCGCTGCCACGCCACCCGGCGCGAGCTGCCGCAGACGCGCTCACCGACCCTGGTCGACTCGGGCAGCGAATTGCTGCTGCTGCCAGGCCCCTCGCTGAGCGCCAGCACAGGAAGTGGCTTGTCAGTGCGCCAACACTTGCCCTCGGCTTGGACGACCGCAAGGCAGCGAGAAGCCGCCAGGGCCTGATCAGCCTGCAAAAAGGCAGGCCGACGAGAAGCACGCTCCCGCACGGGCCATGGACGCTGAACGCCACGGAGACCGACGGACGGGCTCAAACCCTTTGACTGGCAGTTGATGCGCTGCCTGAAAGAGGCTGGATCACATGCTAATCTGAAGCCTGAACTGCAGGCCCGGACCTCTCTCTGGGCCGCCTTCAGCAGGATCCACCGCACCATGACCTTGCCCCCTGTCTCGCCGCCACAGCTTGCAAGCCCTCAGTCTGTTTGGGTTCGGGCTCGCGACAAGCCCGCGAGTGACATGGCATCCCGCCCGTGCGAAGCAGCCGCTCAGGCGGTCTGCACCTCGCGCAGCCACGGGCGGATGCGCAAGGCCTGGATGCCCAAACGCGGCAAGCTGCTGGCCTCGCGCTTGCACGGCGTCTGCCATCGGCATCTGGCACAGCCGACCCAAGCCCCCCGCCGCCGCGTCCTGGCCGTACAGCGCCTGAGCTCGGTGTCTATGAAGCGAGGCGATCGTTGATGGCCGGCATGAACGAAACCGAACGCGGCGCGCACGCGCCAGCCATGCTGGCCCGCTTGCTGGCGCTCGGCCCCTTTGCCGCCATTGGCCTGGTGCTGACCCTGCTCTGGGGCTTTGTCATCTGGTTCACCTTGTTTTACCCGGCCCAGCTGGCAGTGGACCAGCGGGCCGAACTGAGCAGCAGCACCGAGGCTGCCGCGGCCCAGACCGAGGCGGTATTCCGCGATGCCGAACGCAGCCTGCGTTCCATCGACCTGTGGCTGCTGACACGCGGCCAGCGCGAGCCCTTGGCCGATGCCTCGCTGGCCCAATTGGCCGATATGTTGCGGGAGACTTCGCGCGGCATCGTCGATGTGCTGCTGGTCGACGGCACCGGCCGGGCCTTCCGTCTGCCCGCCATCAGTGGTCAGGCAGTGGCCGAGCTGGCCGCCTTGCCGGAGTTCGCCCAGCTGCGCGAGAGCTCAGGCACGGGCCGGCCCTTGCTCGGCCTGCCGCTGCAGCTGCGCCACAACGGCCCGCCCCAGTTGCCCTTGCTGATGCGCCTGAGCGCGCCGACAGAGCAGCTGCAAATGGCGGTGGCCCTGATTGACCTGTCTCGCCTGCAGCGCCTGCACCAGTACTTCGCTCAAGGGCCGGCCGCCGCCGTGACCCTGCTGCGCCAGGACGGCGTGGCCCTGAGCCGCCTGCCCGAGCTGCCCGGCTTTGTCGGCCGCGATGTCTTCGCCGAGCGCCCGGAGCGGCGCGCCGATTTCGCCGGGCGCGAGGGTTTCTTCAGCACGACAGGCAAGGTTTCGGACGGCGTGCCGCGCCACGGCGCCTTCCGCAGCCTCGACATCTTCGGCCTGCAGCTTCTCATCTCGCAGGGCGACAACGCCGCGCTGGCGCGCCACCGCGTCGAACGCCTGCTGGTGATCAGCTTCAGCGTGCTGGTCAGCCTGGTCTCCCTGGCCCTGACCTGGCAGCTGGCACGCATGCAAAAGCGCCTGCGTCTTGATGAAGCGGCGCAACGTGCGGCCAGTGACGCTTCGCCCCTGGGCCTGTTCCGCTGCGACGCCTCCGGCCGCATGGTCTATGGCAACACGACCTACCTGAGCCTGCAAGGCCTGCGCGAGGACCAACTGGCCTGGGGCTGGTTGGAGCTGATGCCGGCCGAGCGGCGCGAACGCCTGCGAGCCAACTGGGTGGCGCTGATCCGTGCCGGCGAGCGGCTCAAGGTCTTCAGCCGCGTCACCTTGGCCGACGGCAGCCGCCGCCTGCTGGCGGTGCGCACGGCGCCGCTCTGGCTCGATGGCCGACTGCAAGGCCAGGTCGGCACGGTCGAGGACATCAGCGAGCAGGCCGAGCAGCAACGCGCCGCGCGCACCTTGAGCGCCATCTTTGCGCTGACGCCCGACTATGTCTGCCAGCTCGACCAGAACCACCGCCTGCTCTATATGAACCCGGCCGCGCGTCGACGCCTGGGCGTGCCCCTGGACAGCGACCTCAGCGACACCGCCTACAGCGACTTCTTTGCACCCGGCGGCGCCCAGCGCTACCGCGAGGAGATCTTGCCCGCCGTGCTGGCGCAAGGGCAGTGGCAGGGCCGCGGCGCGGTGATGGACGCGCTGGGCCAGCCGGTGCCTTGCGAGGCGACCGTGCTGCTGCACCGCAAGGCCAACGGCGCGACCGAGACCATCTCGGTGATCCTGCGCGACATCTCGGCCGACCTGCAGACGCAGCGCGAGCGCCAGCGCACCGAGGCCATGATGCGGGCGATCGCCCAGACCTCGCAAGCCATGATCTCGGTGCTGGATCTGGAGGGCCGCTTCCTGTTCTTCAACCACGCCTTCGAGACGCGCTACAACGTGCGCCGCGAGGCCTGGCTGGGCCGCCCGCTCGCCGAGCTGCTGGGCGCTGAGGAATACCAGGCGCGCGAAGCAGCGATCAAGCGCGCGCTCTCCGGCCTGGCCACACAGCTGGAGCGCGTCTACGACCGCAGCAGCGCGCCCGTCGAGGGCCCGCGCGGCAGCGCCGATGCCCTGGCCCTGGTGCTCTCGCTCAGCTATGCGCCGCTGCGCAGCGAGAGCGAGGCCATCGAGGGCGTGATCTGCATTGCCGTGGACGTGACCGAAGCGCGGCGCGAAGAACAGCGCCTGCGCGATGCCTCGCAGACCTGCCCGCTGACGCAGCTGCTCAACCGGCGCGGCTTCAACAAGAAGGTGCAGGACCTGTTCGACGCCGCCCACAGCCAGCCCGGTGCCGGCCATGCCGCCCTGCTCTACCTGGACCTGGACCGTTTCAAGCCCGTCAACGACCAGCACGGCCACCCGGTCGGCGACGCCTTGCTCAAGGCCGTGGCCGGCCGCCTGCGCCATGTCTTGCGACCGCAGGATCTGGTGGCCCGACTGGGCGGCGATGAGTTCGCCGTGCTGCTGCCGGGGCTGCAGCATCCCGACGCGGCGCGCACGGTGGCGGAGAAGATCATCCAGGCCATCGGCGCACCCTTCCGCATCGAACAGCTGGAGCTGCACATCGGCATCAGCGTGGGCTTTTGCGTGCGGCCCAACAAACTGCTGCATCTGGAGTCCATGGTGACCGAGGCCGACGCCAAGCTCTACGAGGCCAAACGAGCCGGCCGCAGCTGCGCACGCGGCGATTTGGGTGAGCCGGGCTAAAACGACTCAGCTGCCGGCGCGGGTCTTGAGCCGCAGCCAGGCCGTCTGCAAGACACGGGCGTCACTGCTCGCGCGGTGGCGCACCAGCTGCAGCTCGTCCCGCACCTGCTCGCGCACCACATGCCAGCATGCCGCCTCGGCCTCGCTGAGCAGGCAGCGCAGATCCTGCAAGTGGAAGGCCGGCACCATGTCGACGCTGTCGAACAAGCGCGCTAACCAGGGGTAGTCATGGGCCCAGGCGTCGCAGTAGACGGTCTGACCGGCAAGGCGTTCGTTGATCTGGGCGGCCACCCAGCCGGGCGGCTTGCCGTGGCGTTGCAGGATGTCCCGGCTGATGCCGTGCACCAGTTCAGCGCTGGGGTCCCAGTGCTGCCAGTCGGGCTCGGGTTGGATCAGGGAACAGAACACCGCACCGGCAGGCTCAACAAACCCGACCTCGATCGGATAGCTGCCGCGGCCGAAACCAGAGGCCTCGACATCGAGGATGGCGGGGGGGCGCAGGGCCAGGGAGCTGGGGGCAGGCAAGACCGCAGTCATGGCGCAGTGTAGGCCGCCTCAGGCCAAAGTCAGGCAGGGTTGTCGAGCAGCTGTTCTCGCTCGAACAGCTCCACCGCCGCCCGCCCGACCTGCTGGGTGTCGTAAAAGGCATAGGCGCTGACCGCCGCCGCGCCCAGCACCGGCACCCAGCGCGACACCGTCTTCTGCAACAGCTTCTCGCCGAGCTTGGCGCCGATCTGGCCGGCCACGCGCTGCAGCAAGGCGGTGGTCGCGGGCCGCACCAGCAGGCGCTCGCCGACGCGCACAGCGAGGTCGCGCACCGCCTGCGCCGCCGTGTGGCGGAACAAGCAGTAGAGCATCTGCGCCTGGCCCAGCTCGGCCGAACGGCCATAGAGCGCGGCGATGTCGGCCACCAGCTGCGACTGGATGCGCCAGACCGCCAGCATCTCGGGCAGCACCGTCAGCCAAGCCAGCGGGCCCGGCGGGAGTGCCAGCGAACCAGCGGCCAGCGCTGCCTTGGCCGCCGCCTCGCCCGCGAGCTGACGCGCGCGCTCAGCCGGCCGCGCACAGGGCTGAGCTTTGGACTCGGGCGGGCTCGCCACCAGCGTCAACAGGGTCTGGGACAGGCGCTCCGCCATCGCCGGCGGCTGCGCCGGCAGCTGCTGCAGCGGGTACTCAGGTGCGGCTTTTTCAGAGGGAGATTTCATGCCTACGCCTCGGGACCTTGTTCATGGGCAGGACTCCAAATCAACGAATCTCAGGTCGGACTCGCAGCGTACCTCAGCCCGTCCGCCCACGCGCCCACGGAAGCCATGCACGAGCAGCCCGGGCCGCTCAGGCCCCGAAGTGATAGTTTACATCTATCAACTGAATCAGTTTCCGAACACGAAGTCACTGTGGCGGTGCTCGGTCGAAATTCACCCGAACAAGGCCGGTGGCGCCAAGAACCGCGCACCTAAGCAAGATTCAATTTGTGCGCTCAATCGCTAAATTCGTGCAGTCCGTCACTTAGTATTTTTATCATTTGTAGTGAAATTGCGGCCAGCACATCGAAACCAACGTTCCCGCTGATCGCCTTCGCAGGCGCTGGCCGAGATGTCCAGGACAAGCCCATGCACACCCCGTGTCTGGGCTCACTTCAAGCCTCTTTCAAGGAGTTCCGTCATGGCCCTGGTCACCAAACAACGCGACGCCATCAGCGCCCCGGCCCTCAACCCCGGCCTGGTCAAGGGCATCACCAAGTCGATGACACGCGATGCCGAAGCCAACCGCAAGCGCGCGCGCACCCTGGCCAAGCAGCAGCAGGCCGCCGAGCGCGTGGCCAGCGCCTCCAGCCAACTGTCGGCCGGCATCAACGAAGCGGCTTCGGCGTCGGAAGAGCTCAAGCGCGCCTCGGACCAGATCGCCAGCGGCGCCGAAGAGGCCTCGGGCGCCGCGCAGGAATCCTTGGCGGCCATCACCCAGGTGGTGGGCGCCCTGAACCGGCAGATCTCGGCTTGCGGTCAAGCCCGGCACAAGGCCGAAGGCTTGCGCGACATGTCAGGGCGGGTCAACCAGGAAGTCAAAGCCACAATCAGCGCTGTCGGCGTGGCCGCCCAGCGCCAGGCCAGCTCGGTGCAAATGATGGCCGAACTGGAACGTCAAGCCGCCAACATCGGCGACATCGTCAAGGCCGTGGCCCGTATCGCCGACCAGACCAATTTGCTGGCCCTGAACGCCGCCATCGAAGCCGCCCGAGCCGGCCAGCATGGCAAGGGCTTTGCCGTCGTCGCCGACGAGGTGCGCACCCTGGCCGAAACCAGCGAGAAAAGCGCCAAGCAGATCCAGGACCTGGTGGGCCAGATCCAGGGCGAAGTCGGCGTGATCGCCGAAGGCATCAACCAGTCGGCCGAAGCGGTGCAGACCGAGGTCGAGAAGAGCGAGCAGATCCTGCAGCAGCTGGCGCGCATCGGCAAGGATGCGGCCGAGATCGTCTCAGGCGCCGTCGAGATCGCCAGCGCCGCCAGCCAGAGCAGCACCGCCGCCAACCAGGCGCTCAAGGGCGCCGAGCAGATTGCCGCTGCCGCCACCCAGCAGTCCTCGGCCTGCGAAGAGGCCGCCAAGACGGTTCAAGAGCAAAGCGCCGCCCTCGAAGAATGCGAGCAAACGGCACAGAACCTGTCGGAAATCGCCGAGGAGCTGAAGAGCTCCACCGACATCGCCAAAAGCGCCGAGGAGGTGGCCTCCGCCGCCGAGGAGCTGTCCAGCGCGGTGTCGGAAATCACCCGCGCCGCCAGCCAGATCATGGTCGCGCTGGACGAGATCCGCAAAGGCGCCCAGAGCCAGGCCAGCGCCACCACCGAATCGGCCGCCGCCGTCAGCCAGATCAGCCGCGGCGCCCAGATCGCCGACGAGCGCGCCACCGAGGCCAGCCAACGCGCCGCCGCCATCCGCGGCCTGATGGGCGAAAACAAGCAGCACATCGACGGCCTGCTGCGCACCATCGGCAGCAGCGTCGAGGCCACCCGCGCCAGCATGAAGCAAATCAAGGAGCTGGAGCTGGTCAGCCGCAAGATCGACAAGATCGTCGACGCGATCACGCAAGTCTCCATCCAGACCAATATGCTGGCCGTCAACGGCAGCATCGAAGCGGCGCGCGCCGGCGAGTACGGCAAGGGCTTTGTGGTGGTGGCCACCGACATCCGCAACCTGGCCCATGACTCGGCTGAGAACGCCGACCGCATCAAGGACCTGGTCAAGAGCATCCAGGACCAGATCAGCGCCGTCGGCCGCGACCTCAGCGACCTGATGAGCGCCGGCCTGGCCGAAGTCGAGAAGACCCGCGCCATCACGGCCAACCTCGAAGCGATGGAGAAAGACGTGGCCCAGGTCGAGCTGGGCAACCAGGAGGCCGTGGCCAGCGCCCGCGAGATCAGCACCGCCATGCAGCAGGTCAAGATCGCCGTGGACCAGGTCTCGACCGCGGCCCAGCAGTCCGAGAAGGCGGCCGAGCAAGCCGCCAGCGCCGCCCGCCAGCAGGCCCAGGGCGCCGACGAGCTGAGTGCCGCCATCGAGGAAATCTCCTCCCTGGCCGACGAGCTGCAAAGCAATTGAGTCCGCCTTGCACGCGCCCAGGCATCAAGGAGTCGCCGTGAACCTCAATCCACAACACCCGGACGGCGGGGCCACGCCCGCCGACGCCGACGCCGGCGCCCCGGCCAACGACGGCAGCGCCGACCGCCAGTTCGTCACCTTCAGCGTGGCCGGCGAGATGTTCGCCGTGCCCATGGGCCCGGTGCAGGAAATCATCCGCCTGCCCGAGGTGGCCCAGCTGCCGCTGGCACCCCATGCCCTGGAAGGCCTGGCCAACCTGCGCGGCCGGGTCCTGCCCATCATCAACCTGCGCAGCTTGTTCGGCGCGGCGCGCCGCGAGGCCGACGACGCGACCCGCGCCCTGGTCATCAACCTGGGCCAGGCCCTGGGCTTCATCGTCGACCATGTGGCCAGCGTCGTGAACGTGGAGCCCTCGCAGATCCAGGCGGCCGACGCGATCCAGAGCGTGGTCCGAACTGAATACCTGAGCGGACTGATCCAGCAGGAACGCCCCGAGGGCGGCACCCAGCTGTTGCTCATTCTGGATTTTGAGCGCCTGGTGCAAGCCCAGTTCGCCGGCCTGCAAGCCGCCGGTGAGCTGCGCCGCGAAACGCGAGAGAGCCGTGGGAGCCGCGAGAGCTGCGGCGCAGACACGCCCGGCGCCCTGCTCACGAGCGAAGCCGGCCCCCAAACCGAAGGCGAGCGCAGCGCAGGCGAAGATTTGCTGCTGGTCAGCTTCACCGTGGCCGGCCAGGAGTACGGCATCTCGATCAACGATGTGCAGGAGATCGTGCAACTGCCCGAGCACATCACCAGCCTGCCCAACGCGCCCGTGCATGTCAGCGGCCTGATCTCGCTGCGGCGCCGCCTGCTGCCCCTCTTGGACCTGCGCAGCCTGTTCGGCCTGGGCAGCATCGCCGCCGACGAGCACCACCGCATCGTCGTGGTGGCCCTGCCGCCAGCGGCGCCGGGCGGTGAACCGGCCCTGGTGGGCCTGATCACCGACACCGTCAAGGAAGTGATCCATGTGCCGCGCCGCCAGAACGAGCCCATGCCCGGCATCCTGGCCCGCGATGTGCAGATGCAGGAGTTCGCCTCCATCTGCCGCCTGGACGAAGGCCGCCGCCTGGTCTCGGTGATTTCCACCCAAGCCCTGCTCGGCCTGGACGCCGTGCAAGAGGCCGCGGCCCTGCAACTGAGCCCCGGCACCTTCCCTACCGATTCAGCTGACGCGGAGACCGCCACCATGCACAGCAGCCCCACCGAAGCCAGCAGCCTGGAGCAGCAGGAAGACCTGCAGGTCGTGATCTTCCGCCTCGGTGCCGAAGAGTTCGGCGTGCCCATCATGAGCGTGCAAGAGATTGTGCGCGTGCCCGAGCTGCTGACCCGGGTGCCCAAGACCCCGTCCTATGTCGAAGGCGTGATCAATCTGCGTGGCACCGTGCTGCCGGTGATCGACCAGCGCAGCCGCCTGGGCATGGCCACGCTGGAGCGCAACGACCGCCAACGCATCATGGTCTTCATGGTCGACGGCATGCGCACCGGCTTCATCGTCGACTCGGTGGCCGAGGTGCTGCGCATCAACCGCCACAGCGTCTCGCCTGCGCCGGCCCTGAGCGTGGAGCAGGGCCGCCTGATCACCCAGGTGGCCAAGCTGGACGACAACAAGCGCCTGGTCATGCTGATCGACCAGCGCCAGCTGCTCGATGCCGGCGAAGCCCTGGCCATGGAGCAGGCTTTTGAAAGCCGCCAGTCCCAGGCGCAGGAAGCCGTGCTGGCCCGCGCGGCCTGAGCCTGCAGCCATCCCAAAGACCATTGCCAGCGAGCCGCACCATGAAACGGGTACTGATCGTCGATGACTCGGCGCTGATGCGCCGGCTGATGGCCGAGATGCTGAGCGAAGCCGGCTTCGAGGTGGCCGCCGCGCGCACCGGGGTCGAAGGTGTCAACCGCCTGACCGAATGGCAGCCCGATGTCGTGACCCTGGACATCAATATGCCGGAGATGGACGGTCTGACCGCCCTGTCCCTGCTGATGCAGGCCCGACCCACGCCGGTGGTGATGGTGTCTTCGCTGACCGAGCAGGGCACCCAGGCCACGCTGGAAGCCCTGGCCCTGGGCGCGGTGGATTTCGTCCACAAGCCGGGCGGCACCATCTCCCTGTCCATGGACCGGGTGCGCGAAGAGCTGGTCGGCAAGGTGCGCGCCGCCGCCCAGGCCCAGCCGCGCCGCCCCAGCGGACTGAACCGCGACCGCAGCCAGCGCCCGGCGCTGAGCAGCAGCAGCCCGCGGCCCGAGTTCCCGGCTCGCAGCCCCCGTGTGGCCGCTCCGGCACCGGCGCGCTTCTTCCCCGCGGCCCCGACCTCAGCCCAGGCCAGCAGCGTGGCGACCGAGGAGTTGCCCGGCCTGGTGCTGATCGGCGTGTCCACCGGCGGCCCGCGCACGCTGGAGGACATCCTGCCCCAGCTGCCCGCCAACTTCCCCTGGGCCGTGCTGGTGGCCCAGCACATGCCGCCGCACTTCACCGAATCTTTTGCCCAGCGCATGAATGCCATGTGCCGCCTCCCTGTGCGCGAGTGCAGCGCGCCCACGCCACTGACCCCGGGCACGGTGCTGATCGCCAGGGGCGGCGGCGACATGATCGTCACCGAGCAGCTGGGCCGCCTGGTGGCCCAGCCGCGGCCGGAGTCTTCCTCGCATCCCTGGCACCCCAGCGTCGATGTGCTGGTGGAAAGCGCCATGCGCCGCCTGCCTGCCCAGCGCCTGATCGGCGTGCTGCTGACCGGCATGGGCGACGACGGCGCGGCCAGCATGGCCCGGCTGCGCCAGAGCGGCGGCCGCACGGTGGCCGAATCGAGCGACAGCGCCGTGGTGTTCGGCATGCCGGCTGAATTGATCCGCCTCGGGGGCGCCAGCGTGGTGCGCCCCAGCAGCGGAATTGCCCAACAGATCCAGCACTGGATCTCTGCGTCCTGAGCGGCGCAACAGGAACTTCTATGGCACTCCGAAAAGTCACCGACGGCGCCACGCTGCACGCAGTCCAGCCCCGCCAGCACAGCCGGCAACTGCCCGAGCTCCTGGCCCAGCTGAACGCCGCCGAGGCTGAGCAGCGCCGCTGGGCCGCGCGCGACCTGGCCGCCCACCCCGACGCCGCACCGGCCCTGGGCACCCAGCTGCTGATCGAGCGCGACAGCGCCGTGCGCGAGGCCTTGTTCACCAGCCTCAACACCTTGGCCAACACCAGCGCCGCCCAGGCCTTGCTGCCCCTGCTGCGCAGTGACGACGCCCAGCTGCGCAACGGCGCCATCGAGACCCTGGCCGCCATGCCCCATCTGACAGCGCCCTGCATGGAGCAGTTGCTGCGTGACCCCGACCCCGATGTGCGCATCCTCAGCGTCAACCTGCTGGGCGAGCTGCGCCACAAGCAGGTGCCGCAATGGCTGCTGCAGGTGCTGGAGCAGGAGCAGGAGCTCAATGTGGTGGCCAGCGCGGTGGACCTGTTGGTGGAGCTCGGTGATCACCAACATGTGGCGGCCCTGCAGCAAGTCCGCGCCCGTTTCGCCGACGACGCTTATCTGAGCTTCGCCGTGGACATGGCTTTGCAACACATAGGCGCCGCATGAACACCGAACTCAAAGCCCGCAACCGGGCCCAGATCAGCGAGGCGGACTTCCTCAAGTTCCGCGAGTTCTTCTATCGCAAGACCGGCATCCACTTCGAGGAAAGCAAACGCTACTTCGTCGACAAGCGCCTGATCGAACGCATGGAGGCCACCGGCGCCGATGACTTCCGGGCCTACTTTCTGGCCCTGCGCTTCGAGCGCAACTGCCAGGAGGAGCTGCAGCACCTGGTCAACTCGATGACGGTCAACGAGACCTATTTCTTCCGCGAGGCCTACCAGTTCGACTGCATGGTCAAGGACATGCTGAACGAGGTGATCAAGCGCAAGTCGCCCGGCGATCGCATCCGCATCTGGTCGGTGCCTTCCTCCACCGGCGAGGAGCCCTATTCGATCGCCATCTACCTGCTGGAGCGCTGGGCCCATATCAACGACTACGAGGTCGAGATCCTGTCCTCCGACATCGACACCAAGGTGTTGAGCGCCGCGCAGCGGGGGGTGTACTCGGCGCGCTCGATCGCCAACCTGCCGCGTGACTACCTGGACCGCTACTTCACCCAGAACCGCGAGCAGGAATGGGTCATCTCGCGCGATCTGGTGGCGGCAGTGGACTTCAGCCAGGTCAACCTCAGCGACCCGGCCGACACGCGCCGATTCCGCAATATCGACCTGATCTTCTGCCGCAATCTGCTGATCTATTTCGACGACCTGTCCCGCAAGGTGGCCGCCGAGGCCATGTTCGATGCGCTCAGCCCGGGCGGCTTCATCTGCCTCGGCCACTCCGAATCGATGAGCCGCATCACTTCGCTCTACCGTGTGCGGCGCTTCGCCGACGCCATGGTTTACCAAAAACCCCTGCAGGGAGAATCCGCATGAGTGCAGCACGTATCCTCGTGGTCGACGACGCCGCCACCGTGCGCATGTACCACCGCAAACTGCTCGGCGATGCCGGCTGGCAATGCGCCGAAGCCGTCAACGGCATGGATGCGCTGGAGAAGGTGGCCAGCCTGTCCGACGGGCAGCGCTTCGACCTGTTCGTGGTCGACGTCAACATGCCCAAGCTCGACGGCTACGGCTTTGTGCGCGAGCTGCGCCGCCTGCCCCTGGCGGTGCAAGCGCCGGTGCTGATGGTGTCCACCGAGGCGCAAAGCCAGGACGCCGGCGCCGCCCGCATGGCCGGTGCCAACTGCTACCTGATCAAACCGGCCAAGCCGCCCGAGCTGGTGCTGACCGCCGCCCTGCTGCTCGGCGATGTCGCCGCCGCCGTCAAAGCGGCCGGCGCCGCCGCGGCCCTGCCCTCCTCGCTGAGCCTGCCCAAAGGAGTCCTGGCATGAGCACCACCGAACTTCTCGACCAATTCGTGCAGGAAGCGCGCGAATGCCTGGAACAGATCGGCGAACGCCTGCTGCAGGTCGAGCGCGCGCCCGGCGACGCGGCCTTGCTGAACGATCTGTTCCGCCTGGTCCACACCCTCAAGGGCAACTGCGGCCTGTTTGATTTCAAGCCGCTGGAGCTGCTGGTCCATGCCGGCGAAGACCTGCTGGACCGCGTGCGCAGCGGCCAGCTGAGCTACAGCGGCCAGATCGCCGATGCCTTGCTGGACGCCATGGACCTGGCCATCGAGCTGGTCGAGCGCATCGCCAGCGACGGCCGCCTGGACGACAGCCGCCTGGCGCAAAGCCAGGCCCTGGCCCAGCAGATCCGCGCGCGGCTGAATGATGGCAAGGCCGCTACAGCAGCGGCGGCCGACGCGGCCACAGCATCGACGCTCACCCCGGCCACGGCCCCCGACTGGATCAACGCCTTGCCCGAGGCGCAGCGCAGCCCCGGCCGCGTGCTGCTGCGCTACCGCCCCGAGCCGGAGTGCTTTTTCAAGGGCGAAGACCCGCTGCGCCTGGCCATGGCCACACCGGGCCTGCGGCACCTGGACCTGGCACCCGGCATCGCCTGGCCCGAGGACGCCAACTTCGACTGCTACCAATGCCGGCTGGACTTCCTGCTCAGCTGCGATGCGCCGCCGGCCTATGTGAACGAGCATTACCGCTACGTGCCCGAGCAGATCGAGAGTTATCAGGTCCCTGCCGCCAGCGTGCCAGCACCGGCAGTCGCGGCCGCCAACAACAGCGGCACCAGCGCCAGCAGCGCCAGCAATCTCGAAGCCACCCAGGCCTTGCTGGCCCGCCGCGCCCTGCAGATCTGGGACGAGCAGCGTCGCCTGCTGGAGCAAGGCGCACCCAACGCCGCCAGCCTGCGCGCCACCCGTGAAGTCTTTGCCCACCTGCTGCAGGTGCTGGCTTGCGAGGGCACGGCCGGCGACGGCGCCCTGGTGCCCGATCTGGATGCCAGCCTGAGCGCCCTGATGCAAGTACCCGAGAACGCAGCCGCCGTGCTGGCTTGGTCGGCCCAGCATCGCCCGGGCAGCGGAGCCAAGGCCGCGGGCGCCGGCAACGGCAACAGCAGCAGCGGCGAAGACCCGAGCCAGGAATCCGGCGCGGGCAGCGCCGGCCATGGCGAGCGGGGCGAACGCGGCCAACGCGTGCTCAAGGTCAACCAGGACAAGATCGACCGCCTGATGGGCTTGATCGGCGAGATGGTGGTGGCCAAGAACGCCCTGCCCTACCTGGCCCAGCGCGCCGAGACCCTCTACGGCCAGCGCGACCTGGCCCGCGAGATCAAGACCCAGTACGCCGTCATCAACCGCATCGCCGAGGACATGCAGCACGCCATCATGCAGGTGCGCATGCTGCCGGTGGGCACCATCTTCCAACGCTTCGGCCGCCTGGTGCGCGACACCAGCAAGCGCCTGGGCAAGGAGGTGCGCCTGGTGATCGAGGGCGAGGACACCGAAGCCGACAAGAACGTCATCGAGTCGCTGGCCGACCCGCTGATCCACATCCTGCGCAACAGCCTGGACCACGGCATCGAAAGCCCGGCCCAGCGCCTGGCTGCGGGCAAGCCGGCCATGGGCACGCTGCGCGTCAGCGCCCGCCAGGAGGGCGACCGCGTGCTGCTGGACATCAGCGACGACGGCGCCGGCGTGGCCACCGAGCGGGTGCGCGCCAAGGCGGTCGAGCGCGGTCTGATCCCGGCCGAGCGCGCCGAGCTGCTCAGCGAGCAAGAGGCGGTGCAGCTGATCTTTCTGCCAGGCTTTTCCACGGCGGACGCCATCTCCGACCTGTCCGGCCGCGGCGTCGGCATGGACGTGGTGCGCTCGGCCGTCGAGCGGGTCAACGGCGTCGTCAGCCTGAGCAGCGAGCGCGGCCAGGGCACACGCATCCGCCTGTCGCTGCCGCTGTCGATGGCGGTGACCAATGTGATGATGATCGAGACCGCCGGCATCCGTTTCGGCGTGCCCATGGACCTGATCATCGAGACCGTGCGCGTGCCGGCCGAAGACATCCACCACTTCAAGAGCGCCCAGACCGCCGTGCTGCGCGGCCGCGTCGTGCCGCTGCGCACGCTCAACAGCTTGCTCGACATGCCCTGCCCGCCGAGCCTGAACAGCGAGGGCGAGCACGCCGTGCTGCTGGTGCGCCTGGGCCAGGAACCGATCGGCCTGATCGTCGATGAGTTCCACGGCACCAGCGACATCATCCTCAAGCCCCTGGACGGCGTGCTGGCAGGCCTGACCGCCTTCGCCGGCACCGCGCTGATGGGTGACGGCAGCGTGCTGATGATCATCAACCCCAAGGAGCTGCTGTGATGGCCATCCGATACCTGAAACAACACGCAGCCCTGGACGGCCAGATCAGCGTCGAAGACGCCGAGGCCCTGGCCAGTTGGCTGGGCGAGCAAACCCGCCCCATGGTCGACCTGAAGCGCTGCGAGGGCCTGCACGCCGCCGTGCTGCAGGTGCTGCTGGCCCTGCGCCCACGCCTGAAACACCCGCCCGGCGACGAACGCCTGGCCCATCTGCTGCTGAGCCTGCCGCGCTGAGACGCGCAGCGCCCGGCCCCAGCTTGAACTGCACCGAACCGCTCACCGAGGAGCCCGCCATGAAACATATTTTTCTCGTCGACGACTCCGCCACCATGCTGATGAGTCTCAAAGGCACGCTGGAGATCAGCGGCTTCAAGGTGGACACGGCCAGCGATGGCGAGCTGGCCCTGAGCCGCCTGCAGCAAGGCCTGAAGCCCGATCTGATCATCACCGACATCAACATGCCGCGCATGGACGGCATCGCCCTGATCCGCGAGGCCCGCAAGCTGCTGCGCTTCATCCCCATCCTGGCGCTGACCACCGAGAGCCAGCAAGGCAAGCGCGAAGACGCCAAGAAGAACGGCGCCACCGGTTGGCTGGTCAAGCCGGTCGGCGGGGCCGAGCTGCTGTCCGTGATCCGTCAGGTTCTGCCTGGCGCATGAGTGAGGTCCCAGATCATGAAGTTCTCCAGGATCTCCCCACCCTCGCCCGATGCTGCAGCCAGCGCTGAAGGCGACGCCGCCGCCTCGACCGGCCCGGTCCAGCAGAAGGCCGATCGCCGCCTGAACCTGCGCCGTGCAGCGATGGCTGCCTTGCTGCTGATGGCCTTGCTGCCCGCGGTTGCACCCGACTGGCTCAGCTATGGCCAGCTGTTCTGGTTCTTGGGCGGACTCAGCCTGGGCTGGGCCGCGCGGCCCTGGCTGCAGCAGATCGGCCCGCAAGGGCGTCTGCCCGCCGACGTGGTGGCCCAGGACATCAGCACCTTGCAACAGGCTTTTGCCGTGCTCAAGCAACAGGTCAGCACCACGATCCAGACCTCGGAAACCGCGGTCATGTCCATGGGTCAGCGCATGGGCCGGGTGCATGAGAACTCGCAAGCCCTGCACACCCGGCTGGTCGATGCGGTCCAGCATTCCGAGCAGCTCTCGGCCGACTCGCTGTCCCAGAGCTCGCAACACGCCTCGGCGGTGAGCGAGTTGGCGGAACATCAGCAACGCTTCGAAGAAGCCCGCCACCAGCTGTTGGAACGCGTGCGCAGCAGCGCCCAACAGGTGCGCCAGCTCACACCGCTGGCCAGCCTGATCTCGGAGATTTCACGCCAGACCAATCTGCTGGCCATCAATGCCGCCATCGAAGCCGCCCGAGCCGGCCCGGAAGGCGCCGGCTTCAAGGTGGTGGCCGCCGAGGTGCGGCGCCTGTCGGCACAGACCGCCGACGCGGCCCGCCAGGTGGCCGAGGGCATTGCCCAGGTGGCAGCCGGCATCGACCAGGAAGCCCAGTCCCTGCAAATCCACGCCGGAGACAGCGCCGCCGCCCAGCTCAACGAAATCGCCCTGCACATCCAGAACATGAGCGCCACCCTGGGCGAGGTCGTACCGTACTTGAGCGATCTCTCGCACGAGGTCAATGCCGGGGTGGACCGGGTCAGCGCCGACATCATCGACACGCTCGGTGACATGCAATTCCAGGACATCAACCGCCAGCTGCTGGAGCAAATCAACGAAGCGCTGGGCAGCCTGTCCAACCATTTCTCCCAGCTCTACCAGCTGATCGACGGCCAGGCCCCGCCGCCGCCGGTGCTGCTGGAAGAATTGCTGCAGCTCTGGACCTCGAACTACGTGATGCACTCGCAGCGTGTGGCCCATGCCATGGCCCTGGGTCGCAGCGTGCCGGAGAGCGGCAGCGCCCGCAGCGCCGCGCCCAACGAGGGCGCTGGCCCGGCCCCGGGCCTGCAGCTGGAGATGGCCGGCGCCAGCGGCCCGCGCATCGAGCTGTTCTGAGCCAACATCCGCATTGAGGCCACGCGATGAACCCGCCCGCCACCACCGCCCTGGTCCTCAGCGGCGGCGGCGCGCGGGCGGCCTACCAGGTGGGCGTGCTCAAGGCCATCACCGCCATGCGCCGCCAGCACCTGGGCGGCCGCAGCGAGCGCGACTGTCCCTTCGGCGTCATCGTCGGCACTTCGGCCGGGGCCATCAACGGCGCCGCCCTGGCCTGCCATGCCGACCACTACGACGCCGGTGTCGACCAGCTGGCCGAGGTCTGGTCGCAGTTCCGCGCCGAGCAGGTCTACCGCAGCGATGCGCTGGGCGTGGCGCGCAGCGGCGCGCGCTGGCTGAGCATGATGTCTCTGGGCTGGGCGCTGGCGCGCTTTCGCCCGCGCTCGCTGCTGGACAACACGCCGCTGGGCGGCCTGCTCAGCCGCCTGGTGCCCATGAGCCGCCTGCCCAGCATGCTGGCGCGCGGCCATCTGCAAGCCCTGGCGGTGACCGCCTCCAGCTACAGCAGCGGCGAGCATGTCAGCTTCTACCAGTCGGCCCGGCCGATCGCGCCCTGGTTGCGTTCCAGCCGCCTGGCCGTGCCGACCATGCTGACGCAGGAGCACCTGCTGGCCTCCTCGGCCATCCCCTTCATCTTTCCGGCCACGCGCCTGCACCATGATGGCCAAGGCGCCTGGTACGGCGACGGCTCGATGCGCCAGACCGCGCCGCTCTCGCCCGCCATCCATCTGGGCGCGCGCCGCTTGCTCATCATCGGCGCCGGTCGCATGCATGAGCCGGCGGCCGAACGCCGCTTCAGCTCGGTCTACCCCAGCCTGGCCCAGGTGGCCGGCCATGCGCTCTCCGGCATTTTTCTCGACGCGCTGGCGGTCGACATCGAGCGCATGGAACGCATCAACCGCACCCTGGCCCTGCTGCCGCCCGCAGCCCTGGCCGAGACACCGCTGCGGCCGCTCGATGCGCTGGTGATCGCGCCCTCACAGCGCCTGGATGACATCGCCGCCCGCCATCTGGACAGCCTGCCGCGCGCCGTGCGCACCTTGCTGCGTGGCGCCGGTGTCGGTCAGGCCGCGCCGGACAGCCCCAAGCCGCAGGGCGCAGCCCTGGCCAGCTACCTGCTGTTCGAGGCACCCTTCACCGAGGAACTGATGGCCTTGGGCGAGGCCGACACCTGGGCTCAGCAGCAGCGGGTGGCATGCTTTTTCGGCTGGCCCGAAATCGAGAACGAGAGCGAGAGCGAGACCCCACCGCTTTCAGCATGAAACTGAGCCTCAGGCCACGGCCCGCTTGACGGCCAGAGCCGCGTCGGTGCTCAGATGGCGCAGGATGCCCTGCTCACGCGCACCCCAGGCCTGGCCGGCGGCCAGCTCCAGCACCAGCACGGCCGGGTTGGCGTCGTCCCCGACCATGGGCGCGAACACCCGGCTGCGGCCCGAATCACCCAGGGGCAACTGGCGCTCGGTCCAATCGCGGCTGCACGCGGCCACTGGGTTGTCGGCCTCGCTAACCGCGATTTTGAAGGCCAGGTCCTCGTGCTCGCCCTTGGACGACTCGCCCATCACCAGGGTCTGGCCGCTGGCATCGCGACGGTAGACGGCCAGCAGATCGGCGCCCAGCACCGAACGCAGCTCGCGGCCGAGCACGGTGAAGATCAGGCCGGGGCTGCGCTGGCGCGCGATCTCGCGGCTCAGCACCACCAGCTGCTGCAGCAGCTCATGGGCCGCTTGCAATTTGCTCAGGCGCTCTTCCTTGGCCTGGGCCAGTTGGCGCGCATGTTGGCGCTCGTTGCGCGCCACCTCGACCTGCTGGCGAGCGTGCTTGGACGCCGTGGCCCAGCTCGCTTGGCGGGCGGCGGCGGCACGCCGGGCCATGGCATAGGCTTCCTGCGGCTGGCCAGCGCGATCGAAGGCCTCGGCGGCGGCGTCGAGCAGCTCGGGCTTGGGCTGGTAGCCGTCCAGGGCCTGGGCTTGCTCCAGGGCCAGCTTCAGCCCGTCGAGCACGACGGCCGGCGCGGCGCCGCTGCGCCGCTCGATCTCGGCCAGGATGGCGCGCAGCTCGACCAGATCGGAGCGCTGCTGCTGCGCCGTGATCACCGCCACCGCCTCCAGCGCCACCGTGCGCGCTTCGTCGAGGCGACCCAGATGCATCAAAGCGCGGGCCCGGCCGAGCACGACACCGGTGCGCATGTCGGACGAGTGGGCATGGCTCTCGCGTTCGCCGAGCAGCTCGAAATGCTTGAGCGCCTCTGCGTAATGGCCATGGTCCAGCTCGGCCTGACCGAGATAGTCCAGCGCCATCATGGCGGTGCGGCTGTGCGGGTGTTGGACCAAGGTCTGCAGGCATTCGCGCAGCAGCTCGCGCGCCGATTCGGTCTGGCCGACGCGGCGCAAGGCCTCGCCGGTCTGCGCCAGGCACAGGCCGATGGCGCCCGGCCAGCGCACGCGCCGCGCCACCGCCAGGCCTTTTTTCAGCCAGACCAGGGCGGTCTCGTAGTCGGAAATGCTGGTGTAGCTATAACCCAGATTGGAGGCGGCCGAGATGGCCCGCCGCACCTGGCCGGACTCCAGGCTGGCCTCGTAGCTGAGCTCGAGGAAACGGCCGGCCTCGACATAGTCGGAGGCCAGGCCATGTTCGAGCGCGCGGTAGTCGTCCAGCGCCGCCGTGCACATGGCGGACAAGCCCTCGCCGCTGAGCGGCAGCTGCTCGGACCAGGCGGCCCGGGCCAGCTCGAAGTCGCGGAACAGATCTGCGCGCGCAAGATTGGCGCGGTAGTAGAGCTGGCGCTCGGCGTCCCGGGCCTGGTCGGCCCAGTCCATGGCGTTTTGCAAGGCATCGCGCTGAAGGTCGACGTCACCACGGTCGGCATGGACGGCGGCCTGCAGGCCTTGCACATCGGCTTGGGCCACCGGGTTGGGAAAGGCGTCGAACTCGGCCTGGGCCTTGGCCATGTGCTGCTGGGCGTCATCGAGGCGCAGCATCAGCGCCGCCACCTCGGCCTGCACCAGATGAAGGCGCCCGCGCATGGCGGCCAGGGCGGCCGGGTCCATGAAGGCAGTCTGCTCCTCAGCCTCGCCGAGTTCCTTCAGCAAGGCGCTGGCCAGGCTTTGCGCGCGCGGGCTGTTGAGCTGGCGCAAGCCCCAGGCCACTTCCAGCCGCGAGTTCCAGTCCGAGCTTTCGCTCAGCTGCTGGGCCGCGGCTTGCACCTCGCGTTCCAGAGGAAACAAGACCAGCTCATGTGCAAATGCCATCCAGGCCTCCACGGATTGCCGCGACTCAGATGCCGCAGAGCCTAGTCGCTTGTGGCTGGCAGTGAAACCCGGAAAAGCCGGGGCTTGGGGAGGTGAATGGTGAATGGTGAATGGTGAATGATGAATGGTGAATGGTGAGTGGTGAGTGGTGAGTGGTGAGTGGTGAACAGGTGAACAGGTGAACGGGTGAACAAGTGAACAAACATCCACTTTCGATTCACGATTCACGATTCACGATTCACCCATTCACCCATTCACCTGTTCACCCCCCACGCCCCTCACTCATGCCGCAAAGCCTCGATCGGATCCATGCGCGCGGCGCGCCGGGCCGGGAAGTAGCCGAAGAGCACGCCGATGCCGGCCGAGAACAGCAGGGCCAGCAGGTTGATGGCGGGGTCGAACTGGTAGGGCACGGCCATCAACCGCGCGAGGCCGTAAGACGCCCCGGTGGCGATCAGCACACCGACCAGGCCGCCCAAGGCCGAGAGCACCACCGCCTCGATCAAGAACTGCAGCAGCACTTCGCGCTCGAGCGCGCCGACGGCCAGGCGCAGGCCGATCTCGCGTGTGCGCTCGGTGACGCTGACCAGCATGATGTTCATGATGCCGATGCCGCCCACCAGCAGGCTGACCGCCGCCACCGCACCGAGCAGGCGGGTCAGCACGCCCATGGTGCTGGACAAGGTGTCCGCCAGCTGCTGGGTGTCGAAGATATTGAAGTTGTCATCCTCGCTGTCGGCCAGTTGGCGGCGCTCGCGCATCAGCTGGCGCAGGCTGGCTTTCAGCGGCCCGCTGTCGCTGCCCTCCTCCATGGCCACCAGCAGATTGCTGACCTTGCGGCTGCCGGTGACACGGCGCTGCAAGGTGTGCAGGGGCAGTAGCACCAGATCGTCCTGGTCGCCCATGCCGCCCTGGCCCTTGGCGACCAGGATGCCGACCACCTCGCAGCTGAACTGCCGGACCCGCAGCGCTTGACCCAGGCCGGTCTGGCCCACGGTGCCGCCGAACAGCTCGCGCCGCACCGTCTCGCCGATGATGCAGACGGCCGCGCCGGCCAGCTGCTCGTCCTCTTCAAAGCGCCGGCCGCTGGCCAGCCGCCAGTTGCCGGTGTCGAACCAGCTGTTGCTGCTGCCGGTGGCATTGCTGGCCGAGTTGCGGCCGTTCGCCACCAGGGTGACCGAGGCGCGGCTCTGCGGCGCCACCGCCGCCACGCCGCCAATCTGCGCTTCAATCGCCGCCGCATCGGCCTCGCTGAACTGGGGCACGCCGCCGCGCGCGCTGCTCCCCCCCTCCTCCGCCTCCTCCTCCACCAATCCGTTGACCCGGGCTCAGCATGAGCAGATTGCTGCCCAGGCTGGTGATCTGGGCCTCGATGGCCTGGGTGGCGCCGTTGCCCAGGGTCACCATGGTGATGACGGCGCTGACGCCGATGACGATGCCCAGAATGGTCAGAAAGGAACGCAGCAGATTGCGCCGCACCGAGCGCAGCGCCAACAGGAGCACGCTGAGCAGCATCAGGCGGCCTCGGCTTCGGTTTTGGCTGGCGGCGCCACGGTGGGCGTGAGGTTGGCCGCATCAGCGGCAATGCGGCCGTCGAGAAACTGCACCATGCGCCGCGCATAGGCCGCCATATCGGGCTCGTGCGTGACCATCAGCACGGTGATGCCTTGGTCACGGTTCAAGGCCAGCAGCAAGGCCATGATCTCGTGGCTGCGCTGGCTGTCGAGGTTGCCGGTCGGCTCATCGGCCAGCAGCACGGCCGGCTCGGTGACGATGGCGCGCGCGATCGCCACGCGCTGCTGCTGGCCGCCCGAAAGCTCGGCCGGCGTGTGGCGCTCCCAGCCGCCCAGGCCCACCGACTGCAGCGCCCGCAGGGCCGCCGTGCGCCGTGCGGCTGCCGCGTCGCCGCGGTAAAGCAAGGGCAGCTCGACGTTCTCCAGCGCCGAGGTGCGCGCCAGCAGATTGAAGCCTTGGAAGACAAAGCCAAGATAGCGCCGCCGCAAGCGCGCACGCTGGTCGCGGCTGAGCGCCTCGACATGGGCCCCGCGGAACAGGTACTGGCCGGCGCTGGGTGTGTCCAGGCAGCCGAGGATGTTCATGGCCGTGGACTTGCCGGAGCCGCTGGGGCCCATGATGGCGACGAACTCGCCGGCCTCGATGCGCAGATCGATGCCCTTGAGCGCCAGCAGTTCGCTGGCCCCGCTGCCGTAGCGCCGGCTGATGCCCTGCAGCTGGATCAGGGGAACTGAGGGCCGGGCGGGGGCGGCCGTCATGGGCCGGCCTGGCTGGATTTCTTCTGGTCGGTGATGACACGCATGCCGGCCTTGAGCTCGCCGCCGATGATCTCGGTCATGCGGCCATCGCTGATGCCGGGCAGCACCGCCACGGCCTGCGGCACGCCCCTGCCCTCCTTCCCTTGCTGCCCGGGTTCGGCGGCGCCGGGCAGCACCCAGACCTGGCGTGCCGTGGCCGTGCTGGCACCGGCCGCCGCCTGCCGGCGCGTGCCGCCGCGCGGCATGCTGGGCAGCAATCGGCTGACGACGCTCTTGCCGCTCGCCGCCGCATCGCCGGCCGCGCTGGGCGTGAAACGCAGGGCCGCATTGGGCACCAGCAGCACATCGCGGCGTTGCGTGGCGGTGATGGTGGCGCTGGCCGTCATGCCCGGGCGCAGGCTGAGCTCGCGGTTGTCGACATCGAGGTAGCTCAGGTAGGTGACCACGTTGTCGGTGATGGTGGAGCCGAAGCCGACCCGGGTGATGAGGGCCGGGAACTTGCGCGCCGGGTAGGCGCTGACGGTGAAGCTGGCCGCCTGCCCGAGCTGCACCGCGCCGACATCGGCTTCGTCCACATAGACCCAGAGGCGCGGGCGGCGTCCAGCTCGGTCTTGGCCGGCACCTTGCCGCCGGACAGGCGCGCGACCTCCTCCAGCCGCGCCAGCGTGGCCGTGGCCTGGTCTTGCGTGGCCGCCACCTGGTCCAGGCGCGCGGCCGCCGCCTGCAAGGCCGCTTGCGAACGCTGGATCTGGCCGCGCAGCTTGGCCGTGTCCAGCTCGACCAGGACCTGGCCTTTCTTGACACTGTCGTTCACATCCACCAGCACCCGCAGCACCGTGCCCGAGAGCTCGCTGCCGATATTGATGGCCCGTGTCGGCTGCAAGCTGCCATTGGAGCTGACCGTGAGACTCAGGTCACCGCGCGCCGCCAGCTGGGTCACATAGACCGGCTCGGCCTGAGCAGCTCGGCTGGCCAGCCACCACCACAGACCGAGGGCCAGCAGCGCCAGCAGCAGGCCCGTGCCCCAGAACAGCGGCCGTCGGTACCAGACGCGCGCGGCTGGCTCGGCCAGCAGCTCGCTCAGGTCGGCAGCCTCTCCGGAACTGGGATTGGGCGGCACGGCTGCCGGGCTCGGGCTGTCACTCATGGCTGCTGGCCTGCCAGCGGCTCGCGCCAGCCGCCGCCCAGGGCCCGGATCAGGCGCAGCTGGTCGGCGCTGACATCCGCGCCCGCACTGGCCAGGCCGTCCTGGCTGGCCAGCTGGCTGCGCTGGGTTTCCAGCACGGCCTGGAAGTCCACCAAGCCGCTGCGGTAGCGCTGCTGGGCCAGGTTCGCCGCCTGCACGGCCGCCGCGCTGGCCTGCTGCAGGCTGGCCACGCGCTGCCGGTCGCCGTGCAAGGCGACCAGCGCGTCATCCACCTCCTGCAGCGCCAAGAGCACGGCCGCCCGGTACTGCTGCTGCGCCTGCAGCAAGCCGGCCTGCTGCAGGCTGACTTCCGCGCGCGCCGCGCCGCCGTCCAAGACCGGCAGGGCGATGCCTGCCAACAGACTGCTGAGCATGGCGCTGCTGCGGCCCAGACCGCTGAGGCTGGCGGCACTCAGGCCCAAAGATCCGCTGATTGAAAAACTCGGCCAGCGCTGCAGCGCCTCGGCCCGGTCCAGCTGCGCCAGGGCGGCGGCGATGCGGTGCTCGGCCGCGCGCACATCGGCGCGCTGGCGCAGGGTCTCGGCGGGGATGCGAGCGTTCAGCGCGCCGGCTTGGGCCGCTGGGCTCAGCTGTGGCAGGGCCCCGGCGGGGGCCAAGGTTTGAAGCAGCTCGGCCGGCGGCCGGCCGCTGAGCACGGCCAAGGCATGGCTGGCGCGGGCGATGCTGGTGCGCAAACTCGGCAGCAGCGCGGAGGTCTGCGCCGCCGCCGCGCGCGCCTGCGCGGCCTCCTGGCTGCTGACCAAGCCGGCCTGCTCGCGCCAATCGGTGATCTCCAACGTCTCCCGCTGGTTGGCGAGGTTGTCTTCAGCGATGCGCAAGCGCGCCTGAGCGGCGCGCAGCAGCACATAGTTCAAGCCCACTTCGGTGCTCAGCTGCAGCTGCACAGCGCCCAAGCTGGCCGCACTGGCCAGGGCCGTTGCGTCCGCGGCCTGCACCGCGCTGCGCGTGGCGCCGAAGACATCGGGCTGCCAGCGCCCGTCCAGGCCCAGTTGCAGGCGCTGGCCGGTGCTAGCGCCCCCGGCCCGGCCACGCTGCGCCGAAGCGGAAGCGTCCAGCTGCGGCCAGAGCGCCGCGGCCGCCAGGTCCCGCTGAGCCTGCGCCTGCAGCACGGCGGCACGCGCGCCGTGGATGCTGGTGTTGGCGGCCAGGGCGTCTGCAATCAAGGCGCTGAGCAGGGGGTCGTCGAAGGCGGACCACCAGGGCCTGTCGATCCGCCCGGATGTGGCCGCAGGCATGGCACCACCTGGCCGGGCCCCAGCCGGCGCGCCGGCCCAGATGACCGGCATCAGCAGCGCGGGCTGGCCCGCAGCACTCAGCGCAGGGGCGCGGGTGCTGCCACAGGCCTGAAGAAAGAAGGGACCGACAGACAGAAAAAGAAGCAGAGCACGCATGACGCAGTCTCTGCGGCACGGGCCCTGCGGTCTGTGGTCCAGCGCACGTTCTCAGGCCTGCGCGAAGACAGGCTACGACGACGAGGCTCGGCGTCTGCCCTAGACATTGCCTTCAAGGGTCAACACACAGACAAAACTGCCCCCACATAACCACAGGCGGTGCAGAAATCGCAACCGTCCTTGTGGATCATGGTGCGGTTGCCGCATTCCGGGCAGGGCTTGCCAGCTTGGGCCTGCAGAGCGACACCAGGAGCGGAGCGCGCGGCTTGCGGCGCTTGCAGCAAGCCCATCTCGACCAGGGGCAGGCCTTGCTCGTCCAGCACGCCCAGCATGGCGTAGCGGTGGATGATCAGGCGTGCGACATAGGCCACGGTCGAGGGCCAGATCTGCTGACGCCGCTCACCAGAAAGGTTAGGAACGGGCGCCATGAAGTGGCCCAGCGGTTCGCCGACATTGAGTAGCTTGCGCAGCTTCATGCCGATCCAGGCCGGGTCCATCACCCGCATGTCCAAGCTCAGCAGGCGGGCCATGCCGTCCAGCGCCTTGGGGTAGTTTCCCGAGAAACCCATGGCGCAAGGCCGGGTGACAAAGCCGCCGTCCGGCGTGGGCAGGCTGACCTCTTTCAGGGTCAAAGTGAATTGCTCGTTGGTGGCCGGGTTGTCCACGTCCACCGCCCAGGCCAGGGTGCCCATGGTGCTGGTGCGCGGCTCCTCGCGGCTGAACATGGCGTCGATTACCGGCGTGGCGCCGCCCTCGGCCAGGGCGCCGAGCTGCTCACAACGCCAGCGGATCACTGCGGCCGTGGCGGCGACGACGCCGGGGAAGAGGCGTTGCTCGCCGCCCGGCGGCATGGCCATCTCGAAGGAACGCTCCTCGGCCACGGTGGCCAGGGCATCGAGCTTGAGGCGCAGCCAGGCCGCGTCATTGCTGCGCAGGTCCATGGACAAGGTCTTGGCCACGGCCGACAAACCCCGCGGCTGCTCAGCGCCGTTGACCCAGACCTCAAAAGGCAGGTTCTTGCCGAACAGGCCGGCATCGGGCCCCTCGGCCGGCAGCTCGCCGACGAACAGCGCAAAGTCGCCATGCGGGTGGCGGATCATGTAGCTCCAGGCGGGATTGCCGTTAGGCAGCTCCGGCCGGCTGGGCCAGCGCAGCGAGGCCAGCACCGCATTGGGCAGGCGCGAGACCAGCATGCGCTGGTTGCTGCCGTCCGAGGCCACGGGCTTGAGCGGCTCGGGTGCGGTGACGGCGGCGGCCGGCGCCGGCTGGGCCGCTTCGACACTGAGCACCGAACCAAGCACGCTATTGGGCCGGTAGGTGGCCAGGCCCTTGAGCCCGCTCTTCCAGGCCTGCGTATAGAGGTCCTGGAAATCGGCGTAGGGGTAGTCGGCCGGCACATTGACGGTCTTCGAGATCGAGGTGTCCACAAACGGCGCGACCGCAGCCACCATGGACGCATGGTCGGACGCCGAGAGCTCCAGCGCGGTCACAAAGGCCTTGGACAAGGGCGCGTCGGTGCCGAACATATGGCGGTAGAGGCGCCAGGCATGGTCCTCGACCGCGTACTCCTTGTAGCTGCCGTCGGCCATGCGCTTCTTGCGGGTGTAGCTCCAGCTGAAGGCGGGCTCGATGCCGTTGGAGGCGTTGTCGGCAAAGGCCAGGCTGATGGTGCCGGTGGGCGCGATCGACAGCAGGTGCGAGTTGCGCAGGCCCTGGGCGCGGATCTTGTCCTTCAAGCCTTGCGGCAGGCGCGAGGCGAAGTTGCCGCCCGAGAGGTACAGGTCGGCGTTGAAAAGCGGGAAGGCGCCGCGCTCCAGCGCCAGATCGGCCGAGGCCTCGTAGGCGGCGTCGCGCATCAGGGTGCTGATCTCGCTGGCCATGGCGCGCGCGGCCTCGCTGTCGTAGCGCAGATTCAGCATCACCAGGGTGTCACCCAGGCCGGTGAAGCCCAGGCCGACGCGGCGCTTGTTGCGTGCCTCTTGCTGCTGCGCGGGCAACGGCCAGGGCGTCACGTCCAGCACGTTGTCCAGCATGCGGGTGGCGGTGCGGCAAACCTCGGCAAAGGCCTCGCCGTCGAAGCGGGCGTCCAGGCCGAAAGGCTGGTGCACGAAATGGGTCAGGTTGACCGAACCGAGGCAGCAGCAGCCATAAGGCGGCAGCGGCTGCTCGGCACAGGGGTTGGTGGCCGAGATCGACTCGCAGTAGTACAGATTGTTGTCGGCGTTGATGCGGTCCAGGAAGAGCACGCCGGGCTCGGCGTGGTCATACGTGGAGCGCATCACCATGTCCCAAAGCTCGCGCGCCTGCAGCTTGCGGTAGACCCAGAGGCCGTCGCCGCGCTGGTAGGCGCCGGCCGCGCGCTGCTTGGCGCCGGGCTCGGCCTTGTGCACGAGTTCGATCTCGGCGTTCGCTTCCACGGCCTGCATGAACACATCGGTCACGCCGACCGAGATATTGAAGTTCTTCAGATCGCCTTTGTCCTTGGCGCGGATGAACTCCTCCACATCGGGGTGGTCGCAGCGCAGCACGCCCATCTGCGCGCCACGGCGTGCGCCGGCCGATTCCACCGTCTCGCAGCTGCGGTCGAACACCCGCATATAGCTGACCGGGCCGGAGGCACTGCTCTGGGTCGAGCCGACCCAGGCGCCGCGCGGGCGGATGCGGGAAAAGTCGTAGCCGACGCCGCCGCCACGCCGCATGGTCTCGGCTGCCTCGGTCAGCGCGGTGTAGATGCCCGGGTGGCCGTCGTCGATCGAAGCGATGGAGTCACCGACCGGCTGCACAAAGCAGTTGATCAAGGTGGCGCTGAGTTCGGTGCCGGCGGCGGAATTGATGCGACCGGCCGGCACGAAGCCGCGGCGCTGGGCATCGAGGAACTTGGCTTTCCACTCGGCCCGGGCCTCGGGCGCCTCGGCCTGGGCCAGGGCGCGCGCCACGCGCAGGCGCAGCTCGTCCAGGGTCTGCTCTTCGCCTTTCGCGTACTTCTCCAGCAGCACCTCGGCGCTGATCTCCTGGGCCGGCAAGGCGGCCGGCGCCGCCAGGGGCTGGCGCTGCGGGGCCAGGCTGTCTTCGAAATCGAACTGGGTGGCTTGGGGGGTGCTGCTGGAAGAACTCATACGGGGTACTCCGAGGGAGGGGCGCAAAATCAAGAAAAGGAGCGTCAGGCTGTGGCGGCTGGCCGGGCCATGAAAGCCCGGCTGCGCATGCTGCATTCATCTTAGCGAGCCCGTTTTGACCCGGATCAGCGGATCGGCCCGCCGCGAGCCGGTGCTGGTGATAGAAAAATAAATATGTCAGCGACCACTCGCTTTTCAGGCCACGGAAAGCCGGGTTTGCAAGCTTTTGCAAGCCAGCAGTCTTGCTGAATTTGACCCAAAAAAGATTTCACCAATTGACAAGAACCCAGGCTCGCGCCACATGAATCTCGACCTGTTTGAAGCCCTGGAGCCGCCACCCGCCAGGCAAAACCTGGCCCCCGGCGCGGTGCTGCTGCGCGGCCGGGCGCTGGCCCAGGCGCCGCAACTGCTCGCGGCGGCCGAGGGCGTGATCGCCGTCGCTGCCCTACGACACTGGCTCACCCCGGGCGGGCGGCGCATGGCGGTGGCGATGACGAACTGCGGCCCCCTGGGCTGGGTCTCGGACGCGCGCGGCTACCGCTACCAATCAAGGGATCCGCTGAGCGGCCTGCCCTGGCCGGCCCTGCCGCCGGTGATCGCCGAGCTGGCCGTGGCGGTGGCCGAGGAAGCCGGCTACCCCGGCTTTCGCCCCGACGCCTGCCTGATCAACCGCTACCTGCCCGGCACACCGCTGAGCCTGCACCAGGACCGCGATGAGCAGGATCTGCGGCAACCCATCGTCTCCATCTCACTGGGCCTGCCGGCCCTGTTCATGTTCGGCGGCCTGAGCCGCAGCGAGCGGCCGGCGCGCTGGCCGCTGCAGCATGGCGATGTGCTGGTCTGGGGCGGGCCCTCGCGCCTGGCCTTCCACGGCGTGCAGGCGCTGGCCCCGGGCCGCCACCCGCTGCTGGGCGAGCAGCGCATCAACCTGACCTTGCGCTGCGCGGGATGACGGAAGATGCAGCCCACCGCTGCTAAGGATCGCTCCCATGTCCACGCACCACGCCACCATCCGCTGGGCCCTGGGCCCCGATGAAGACTTCACGGGCCGGCGCTACAGCCGCGCCCACCGCTGGCAGTTTGACGGCGGCGCCGATGTGGCGGCATCCAGCTCGCCCACCGTCGTGCGCCTGCCCTTCTCGGACCCCAGCGCGGTGGACCCCGAGGAGGCCTTCATCGCCGCCCTGTCCAGCTGCCACATGCTCTGGTTCCTGGACCTGGCGGCCCGCGCCGGCTATGTGGTGACCCGCTACGACGACCCGGCCGAAGGCCTGATGGCCCCCAACGAAGCCGGGCAGGACGCCATCACCGAGGTGATGCTGCGGCCCGAGGTGCAGTTCAGCGGCGCCAAGGCGCCCGACGAGGCGGCCGTGCAAGCCTTGCACCATGCCGCGCACGAGCACTGCTTCATCGCAAACTCGGTGCGCAGCACTGTGCGCTGCGAAGGCAGCTGGAACTACCTTGCCACTTGAGCGGGGCGCAGCAGGCGGTAGTGGTGCTCCACACAGGCCTCGCCGCGAAACACCGCGTCCTGGCTGTCCACCCGCGCAAAGTCCAGGCGCTCCAGCAAGCGGATGGAGCCGAGGTTGCGCGCATCGGTGATGGCACGGACCTCAGCCGCCGGCGTGTGGGCCCAAAGCAGTGATATCAAGGCGCCCACGCCCTCGGCCGCCAGACCCTGGCCCTGGCGGGACGCCCGCAGGCTGAAGCCGATCTCGACCGAGGCAGCGTCTGTGGCCAAGCAGATGCCAATGTCACCGATCAGGCGATCGCTGGCCGCATCGGCCATGCCCAACTGGCACCAGACCCCGGGCTGCAAGAGCGGCGCCTCGGCCATCTGCTGCAAAAAAGCCAGGGCCTCGCTATCGCTCTGCGCCTGCCAGCCTTGGTAGAGGCCCACCTGCGGATCTTGGCGGTAGGACTGGAAATCCGCCAGATCGCTGGCGCGCAGGCGGCGCAAGTGCAGACGGCCGGTGCCATGAGGCAGCAAGCGTTCAATCGACGACATCGTCCATCCTCGTCCAATCCAAGAGCTTGGTAGTTTTTGTAGCGAGCGCCCGTCAGGCTAGGCGGACGGAGCGCAGGAACCGGAACGTACTTCCTGTACGTGAGGATTCCGAGCACCGGACCAACGACGCATGGCGGTCGCGCAGTAAAAAACTATCAAGCTCTCAAGCCTGAACCGAACGCGCCGCCACCTTGGCCTTGACATCATCAGGCGACCAGAACAACCAGTCCTGCTCCTGCATGTGGGCACGCAGCGCTTCGCTCTGGCCCTGATTGACCTTGCCAGCGATCAGGCCCAGGCGCACCTGGGTCTGGGCATCGGCCATGCCGACGGCGCTCAGGTCCTGCAGCAGGCGGGCCAGCACCACGCGGCGGTAAACCTCGCTGGTGAAGAGCTTGAAGCGGCCGGTCGGCACTTCGTGGACTTCCTGCATCTGCGCCAGCTTGACGCCGGGCGTGTCCTGGTAGGCCTTGACCTCCAGCGCCAGCAGCTCGTTGCGGCCATGGTGGTAGGCCAGCATGTCGATCTCGGGCTTGGGCGCCGAGGTCTTGCCGATCTGGCGTTTTTCATCCTGGGTCAAGCTGACCTTGAAGCCGCGTCGCACCCAGTAACCTTCTTCTTCCAGCAGCAGGGCGACGATGTTCTCAAACTTGTCCACCCCGACCATCAGGCGCTGCTCACTCATAGTCTCTTCACTTCCTTGTGGGTTCTCGCCGGCCTGCCCATTCGCAGGCCGGGGGAGGAAGTCTACGCTGAGGCCCACAATGCGGCGATGAACGCCACCCTCAGCGAGCTGCAAGCCCTGGGCCTGGAGCTACCCAGCCCCGCCTACATCTTCGGCGCCATCGTCTTCGGCCTGATCGGTCTGGTGGCCTGGCGCCTGGGTCGCAAGCAGGGCAATCGGCGCCAGCTCTGGCTTGGCGTGGCGCTGATGCTCTACCCCTATCTGGTGCCGGGCACGGCTTGGCTCTATGCCATCGGCCTGGCGCTGTGCGCCGGGCTTTGGGTCTGCCGTTGATCGACCGTCAATCAGCGCAAGGCCTCAACCGGCTGCAGGCTCAAGGCCAGGCGGATGTGGCGCGCGGCGGCCAAAGCGTGATGCCCAGGGTCAGCAGCAGCGGACCGTGGAGTCCATGGTGCGCCAGCTGGTGCACGGCATGGGCGGCCGCGTGCGCCATGTGCGGCCGCTGGAGGGGGCGCGGCCTTTGTATTGAGCTTTTGAGTGCTGAGCTTCTGAGCGGCAAGCCCGGGCTCAGACCGTGATCGGCACGCGCCGGTCCAGGCCGGCCAGGTCGCGGCAGAAGAAATCGTCGCGCAGGTATTTGCTCTCGTACTCGCGCACGTCGTAGTGGACCCAGGTGGGCGCGATTTCCGAGGGTTCCAGCGATTTGCGGTTGCGGCCCAGCCAGCCGATCTGGGCGTTAGACTTTTCGACCAGCAGGCTGCGCAGCGCGTTGCAGCGCTCCAGGTCTTCGCGCTTGCCCATGCCGGGCGCCAGCACGGTGTCGATGTCCACCGCCTTGCCGTGATGGTTGGTGGTGGTGCGGCCCTTGCGCTCGTTTTCGACCGCACAGCGGTAGCCCGAGGAGAAGCTGAAGCGAATGTCCTCGCGGTAAGCAAACAAGGCCCGCGCCGCCCAGAGGATCAGGCGGTGGATGCCGGGGTATTCATAGCGGTGGAACTTTTCCTGCCCCTCGCCGCCCGGCATGTAGCGGCCTTTGAAGCGGCCCTGGCCGAAACCGCTGCAGCCCCCGCAAGGGCAGCGCAGCTGCGCAAAGTCGATGGGAAAGCGGCTGGCCAGCTCGTCGATGGCCAGAAAGGTGGCGCGGTCCACCACGCCGCTGGGCGTGCTCAGGCCCATGTAGTCGCGCTGAAAGCACTTCACCTGCAGCTCGGTGCCCGAGCCGAAGTCGCCATCGAGCAGCGTGCCGCGGTAGCCCGCCAGGCGCAGCTGCAGCTCCACCACATCGTCACCCTTGAGCCCTTGTCGCAAGACCCGATCACCGTATGCCATGCCATGCTCCTTGCTTGCTAGCTTCCCGCAACGCTGCGGTGCGAGCACGACCATAGGAGCCAGCTGGCTCGCCGGCCATCCCCAGGAAGCACGTGAATACTGGCGCGGCTTGGCTCAGTCTCCCAGATTGATCGCAGCCTGCAAGTCCACCCCTTGCAAGCAAGCCGGCCGCTCGTAGTCGGCCAGCAGCCAGGCGCGCTCACGCTGCGCTGCGGCCTCTTGCAGCAGCTCGCCCAGCAGGCGGGTGGAGCGCCCGTCGAGGGCGGCAAACGGCGTGTCCAGCAAGGTCAGGCGGGCGCCGCAAACAGCCGCGGCCAGCAAGCCCAGCTTGCGCCGGCTGCCGGCCGAGAGCATGTAGAGCGGCTTGTCCAGATGCGGCGCCAGAGCAAAACCTTCGACCAAGGCCGGCTCCAGGTCCGCGCGCCAGCCGGCATGGCCGCGACGCAAACCCGCCAGCCATGCCGAGGCCTGCTGTGCATCCAGCGCCGGGTCGGTCGGGTCCTCGAAAAAGATGTCTTCCGGCGCCAGGCTGCACTCGATCTGGCCCGACAGCGGCGCGCCCAACCGCCCACCGATGAAACGCAAGCAGCGCGTCTTGCCGCGACCATCGCCGCCGCGCAGCAGGCTCAGGCCCGGGCGCAGCTCGAAGCTCAGGCCCTGGATCAGCGGCGGCTGGCTGGGGTCGGGGTGGGCGAGGTGGAGAGCGAGGGCGCGGTAGACGGCGGGGGATCGGTCGGGCGACAACATAGAGCATTCGCAAGAAGTGGGGCGCACTCATTCTCCGAGAACGCGGCGGGAGGTCGAGAGCGCTGGCCGCGACCGCACAATTCCGATGAATGTGCTCACCCCTCCTCACAACAGGAGCCCCTCGCCCATGCGTCATCCTCGCCACCTCGTCCTTGCGCTCATCGCAGCACTCATCGGCTCCAACGCCTGGTGGGCTTATCACGCAATCGACGCAGCCATCACACGCAGTTATGCCGAGGTTTCGGCATCCGACACAAGGCAGGCACTGGCACAAACCAGGGCCCTGATCCGAACGATGGCCAAGGGTTCGTACACCCGACAGGCCCTGATCGAGGCTGCGCGACAGCCCGTGCCCGAGAGCGAGCCTTTTGAGAAGGAGGGGTTTGTCTGGATCGGCCAGCTCGGCCTGAAGTTCGATGCTGCGGGCACCTTCTTGCGATTGAACGAGGAGGCTGACGACCGGCTGCCCTGAAAGAAGCCGACGCTGGCCTGCCCCTCAACATCTCCCCCGACCGAGACTTGAAAGCCCTGAGCGATGCCCGCCAACAAGACCCAAGCCACAGCCGCCGATGTGGCCGCTTACCTGAACGCGATTGCCGATACCACCCGCCGCGCTGACTGCCTGGCGCTGGCCGACTTGATGCAGCGCGCCACCGGCCAGCCTGCGGTGATGTGGGGCAGCGCCATCGTCGGCTTCGGATTGCACCGCTACCCGCTGGCGGGCGGCAAGACCGGTGAGATTTGCGCCGTGGGCTTTGCCTCGCGGGCGGCGGATATCGCGCTCTACGGCCTGACAGGGTTTGACGAAGCCGAGCCCTTGCTGGAAGCGCTGGGCAAGCACAAGTGCGGCAAAGGCTGCGTCTACCTGAAGCGGCTGGCCGATGTGGACGCAGGCGTGTTGGAGCAGTTGGTGGCGCAGGCCTTCTACAGCAAGAAGGTCTGAGGCCGAAGGCCGCAAACGGCACAGAACAGCCCTTGAAGCTTGGGCTTGTGCCAAGGGGCGTCGGGAGAGTACTTCCGCTCATGTCCCCCGGGCCGCGCTGCGCGCGGCCCTCCTCCTTTACTTCGCTTCAGCACTCACCCAACACCCCTTGTCAGGGCCACCGATTGGCGCTCTCGTCGATGGGGCAAGGCTTTGCTGGATCGGGTCGGCTGGGTGCTCTGCGAAGTGAAGTAAAGGAGGAGGAGCCCCCAGCCACAGGCTGGGGGCGGAGGACATGAACGGAGCAAAGCACCCAGTCGGCCCGATCGTCACCCAAGCCAAGGTCCGCAATGTGCGGCCGGCAGCCGCCCGCCGGGTCAGCAGCAGCGGCTCATCCGACCATCCGCCCCGCCGTAACGCGCCGCCTGGCGTTCGCGGAAGAACTGCTCATAGGTCATGGCCGGCTGGTCCGGGTGGGTGCGGGCCATGTGTTCGCGGTAGGTGTCGAAGTCGGGGAAGCCGACCATCAGGCGCAGGCCCTGGGCCAGGTAGCGGCCGGCTTGGCCGACACGCTGGCGCAGTTCACGCGCCTGTTCGATCACGTCATCAGCGGCCGCCATGGATCGCTCAAGTCGCAGCGGCAGCCGACAAAGCCACAAACGGCGTTTCCTGGGCCGTGGGCTTGGCCGAGGCACGCGCGGCCAGGATGGCGCGAACGCTGTAGATCAGCACGCTGATCACCACGAACATGAAGAGCACGCACAGGGCGGCGTCCAGGCGGTCGTTGAAGACCACACGGCTCATGGCTTCGGGCGTCTTGGCCGGGGCCAGCAGCTGCCCATCGGCCAGGGCCTTGCTGTACTTGCTGGCGTGGGCCAGGAAGCCCACCTTGGCATCGGACGAGAAGATCTTCAGCCAGCCGGCGGTCATGGTGCAGATCAGCAGCCACAGGGCCGGCAGTGCCGTCACCCAGGCATAGCGCTGCTTCTTCATCTTGAACAGCACCACGGTGCCCAGCATCAGGGCCACGGCGGCCAGCATCTGGTTGGCGATGCCGAACAGCGGCCACAAGGTGTTGATGCCGCCCAGCGGATCGACCACGCCCTGGTAGAGGAAGTAACCCCAAGCCGAGACGCACAGCGCGGTGGCGATCAGGTTGGCGGGTAGCGAATCGGTGCGCTTGAGGGCGGGCACGAAGCTGCCGAGCAGGTCTTGCAGCATGAAGCGGCCGGCGCGGGTGCCGGCGTCCACGGCGGTCAGGATGAAGAGCGCCTCGAACAGGATGGCGAAGTGGTACCAGAAGGCCATCATGGCCTTGCCGCCGATGGCTTGATGCAGGATCTGCGCCATGCCCACGGCCAGGGTCGGTGCACCGCCGGCGCGCGCCAGGATGGTGTTCTCGCCCACGTCCTTGGCGGTCTGGATCAGCATCTCGGGCGTGATGACAAAGCCCCAGGTCGAGAGCGTGGCGGCCACGGCCTCGGGCGTCTTGCCCACCAGGGCGGCCGGGCTGTTCATCGCAAAGTACACGCCCGGCTCGATGCAGGAGGCGGCCACCAAGGCCATCACCGCCACAAAGCTTTCGGCCAGCATGCCGCCGTAGCCGATGAAGCGCGCGTGGGTTTCGTTCTCCAGCATCTTGGGCGTGGTGCCCGAAGAGATCAGCGCATGGAAGCCCGAGACGGCACCGCAGGCGATGGTGATGAACAGGAAGGGGAACATGTCCCCCGACCAGACCGGGCCACCGCCGGCGGCGAACTGCGTGATAGCCGGCATCTGCATCGTCGGTGCGACGAAGACGATGCCGATGGCCAGGGCCACGATGGTGCCGATCTTCAGGAAGGTGGACAAGTAGTCACGCGGCGCCAGCAGCAGCCACACAGGGATGGAAGCGGCGACAAAACCGTAGCCAATCAGCATCCAGGTCAGCGTCGTGCCTTCGAAGGTGAACATCGGGCCCCAGACCGGGCTCTCATGCACCCACTGGCCGCCGACGATGGACAGCATCAGCAGCACAAAGCCGATGATGGAAATCTCGCCGATGCGGCCCGGGCGCAGATAGCGCAGGTACACGCCCATGAACAGCGCCACGGGGATGGTGGCTGCCACGGTGAAGGTGCCCCAGGGCGAATGCGCCAGGGCCTTGACCACGATCAGCGCCAGCACGGCCAGGATGATGATCATGATCATGAAGGCGCCGAACAGCGCGATCAGACCCGGCACCAGGCCCATCTCCTGCTTGACCAGATCGCCCAGCGAGCGGCCGTCGCGGCGGGTGCTGATGAAGAGGACGATGAAGTCTTGCACCGCGCCCGCAAACACCACGCCGGCCAGCAGCCAGAGCAAGCCGGGCAGGTAGCCCATCTGCGCAGCCAGCACCGGGCCGACCAGAGGGCCAGCGCCCGCGATGGCGGCGAAGTGGTGGCCGTAGAGCACGTACTTGTTGGTCGGCACGTAGTCCAGACCGTCGTTGTGCCGCCAGGCGGGCGTTTGGCGCCGCGGGTCCAGCTCCAGCACGCGGCTGGCGATGAAGAGGCTGTAGTAGCGGTAGGCGATCAGGTAGACGCAGATTGCGGCCACCACCACCCACAAAGCACTGACCGCTTCGCCGCGGCCCAGGGCCACGGTGGCCAGCGCAAAAGCGCCCAGCACCGCGACCAGAAGCCACCCAAGGTGGCGCCTGATGTTCGAGGACATGAGTTTTGTCTCCTGATCCGCGCGGTCTTGGTTGTGGGAACGAGAGAGAGAAACAGGCAAGAAAAACGAGGGGGACCGCTGCGTGGCCGCAGTCTCGGCCAGCGGCCGGCCGCGCGCATCCGTCAGACCACGCGCGGCGGCGCGTGGCATCACTTAAGGGTCAACCCTGATGGGGCGCAGGCCTGTGCTGCCGCGTGCGCCCGCCAGACGCAGAGCTTGAGAATTTTTGTAGCGAGCGGCTGTCAGGCTAGGCGGACGGAGCACAGGAACCGGAACGTACTTCCTGTACGTGAGGATTCCGAGCACCGGACCAACGACGCATGGCAGTCGCGCAGTAGAAAATTACAAGCTCTCACGCCTGCCCGGCATGCTCGACGGCATACTTGATCAACTCCGCCTGGCCCTCGAGATTCAGCTTGCGCTTGATGTTCTGCCGGTGCGCCTCCACCGTGCGCACGCTCAGGTCCATGGCGGCGGCGATCTGCTTGCTCGATTCGCCGCGGCCCAAGGCGGCCAGCACCTCGCTCTCGCGCGGAGACAGCAGGGGCCGCGGTGTCTGGGCGCGGAACAGACGGCGCGACACCGCCGGGCTCAAGAACGTGCCCCCGCCCGCCACCGCCTGGATGGCGGCCACGATCTCGCTGGCCGGCGCGTCCTTGAGCACATAGCCCTGGGCACCGGCCTGCAGGGCGCGCTGCACATACTCGGGGTTGTCGTACATGCTGAGCATCAGCACGCGCAGGCCCGGCTGGCGCTGCAAGAGATCGGCGGCCAGCTCAATGCCGCTGACCTCCTTCATGCCCACATCCATCAGCACGATGTCCACGGCGGTGTGCGCCAGCAAGGCCAGGGCCTCGCGCGCATCACCGGCCTCGCCCACCACCGCGAACTCCGGCACCGCGCCCAGGCGCAGGCGCAGGCCATCACGCACCAGCGGGTGGTCGTCCACCAGGGCAATGCGGATCGGGGCAGAAGCGAAAACTGAGTTCATGCGGAGGCCATGGAAGCGGGGTTCAGAGACAGCGGCACTTCGGCCCAGACCTCGGTGCCCGCGCCCGGCTGCGAGCGGATCTGCAAGCGCCCGCCGATGGAGGCCAGGCGCTCGCGCATATTGCGCAGGCCGATGCCTTGGCGTGGATGTTCCTGCACGGCGGCCTCGTCAAAGCCGGCGCCATCATCGCTGATCTGCAGCCGCACCCGACCGGGCTCGAAGCTCAAGCCCAGCTGCAGATGCGCGGCCGCCGCATGCTTGGCCGCATTGGTCAGCGCCTCTTGCGCCACGCGGAACAGCACGGTCTTGACCAGCTCGGGCAGCTCCACCGGCTCGCCCTGCACGCTCACCTCCACCAGACCCGCGCCACCATCGTCCTCGAACTCGCGCCCCAGGGCTTGCAGCGCGGCCGGCAAGCCCAGGCTGTCGTCCAGCATGGCCGGGCGCAGGCGATGCGAGATGCGCCGCACCTCGTCGAGGCAGGTCTTGAGCCGCTCCAAGGCCGTGGCCAGCACGCGCGCCGGCATCGGCCGCCCGGCCTCCAGCGCGTCCACGGCTGATTCCACCAGCAGCTTGGTCGCCACCAAGGTCTGGCTGGTGCCGTCATGCAGCTCGCGCGCCAGATGCGCGCGCTCGTCCTCTTGCGACTGCACCACCTGATGGGCCAGCAGGCGCAATTTCGCATCGGCGATGCGGTGCTCGCTGACATTGAGCAAGAGCCCCGTGCTGCTGATCAAGGCCACGCCGAAGACGGCAATGCCGGCGATCCAGAGCAAGGTGGTGGCGATATTGCTGCTGGCCTGGGCGTCCAGCTGCTCCATGGTGGCATGCAGGTCGCCGAGGTAGAGGCCCGTGCCAATCATCCAGCCCCAACGATCGAGCGGTACCACATAGCCGAGCTTGGCCTCGACCTGGCCCTTGGACGGGCGGCGCCAGAGGTAATCGACAAAGCCGCCGCCCTGGCGCGCCTGCGCGATCAACTCCTGGATGGTCGGCCGGCCCTGGGGGTCGCGCATGTCCCACAAATTGCGCCCCACCAGTTCAGGCTGGCGCGAGTGCATCAGCGAGTTGCCGTCCAGGTCGTAGACAAAAAAGTAACCGTCCGGCCCATAGTCCAGCGAGGCCAGCAGCTTGAGCGCCTGCGCCCGCTGGACCAGCGGGTCACCCGGCGCCTCGTACAGCGGCTTCACCGTGCTGACCGCCAGCGCCACATAAGACTTCAGCTCCGCCCGCCGCGCTTCCATATAGGCGCGCTCCACCAGCGCATGCTCGCGCTGCACCAGCTCGCGCTCCTGATGCCGCACCGCCAGCGCGATCAGCAAAAGGCTGGTCACCAGAGGCAGGACGGCGAGAAGGATGAATTTGGTGCGGAGCTGCAGGGCCATGCTGCATTGTCGGGTTTGTCGGCTTTTCCGGATTCTTCAGGCTCGGCGGGTCTGCTCCGCCGCCAGCGCCCGCAAACGCTGATGCCCCTCGTCCCCCTCGTCCGCCGCCACACTTTGCTTGGCGCTGAGGTAGCGATTGCTGAACACCTCCAGGTAAGCCTCCAGCGTCTGCGCAGCATGCTCATCACCGGCCAGGGCCAAGCACAGAGCCGCCACTTCCGAGGTGCAGAAGTGGTGCTCGTGGGAAGAGCGGCGCAGGCGGTAACGCGACAGCTGCTCGGGTTGCAGACTCAACACCGGCAGATTCGCCAGATACGGGCTTTTGCGGAATATCTTGCGTGCCTCGGACCAGGTGCCGTCGAGCAGAAGGAACAAGGGGCGTTTGGGGACCGGAGCTGAATCATCCCTGGGCAAGAAGGCGGCTAGCTCCGTCACCACCTCGCGCCCCTCGGCAAACTCGCCCGGGAACACCACAAAGGGCTGCCATTGCGGATCAGCCAGCAAGGCCAGCAGACCGGGCTCCACCCGCACCCGCGACCATGAATAGGCCTGCGTATCGGGCAGCACATCGGCAATCAGCCAGCCCGTGTTGCTGGGCTTGAGGGCCTCGAACTCCGCCATGATCAGGCACACGGCGGCTCGCCCCGGCAGCGGAGCCAGCACCGGCCGCAGATGGCACATGCAATGGCTTGGAATCAGGCGGCAGCGCCCGCAACGCTCGATGCGGGGCTCGCCGCGGTCGAGCCGGGGGCGGGTGTTGTTCGTGTCCTGCAAGAGGCAGGCAGCGCGCAGGCGCGAAACAGCATGATCGGAAGCGAGGGGCATGGGCAGAGTCTAGGGCTGCAAGGTCTTGCGCAACATCGGCATGCTCACCGTGTCGACCAGGCCCGTGGTGACCGTCACCTTGTGCGCCCCCAGTCGCTCCGGGTTCTGGTCGACCTTGACGCTGACGCCTTCATGGCCCAGCACGGTGCCAGGCAGGCCGGTCGGCGCATCGCCGCGCAGGCTGTACAGGTCGGTGCCGCAGAGCGTGGACTTTCTGATCTTGCCCACGACATCACTCGGCGCCTAAACCGCGAGCTTGGCTCGTTCCTCCAAGGACCCACGATCCCCGACTCTGGGATGGGTGCGGCGATCACAAAGCTTTGTAACATCCACGCCGTGGCGGCGTTCGCTGCGAACAATGGCAGCTGCGCCTAGGGATCTCAATGAATCAATGGAACGACTTGTTGTCCGCGACGGGCTCTTGGTTGGGCCCGTTCGCGCCCAAAGCCCTGGGAGCAGGAGCTCTATTGCTGGTGGCCTGGTTGCTGGCGCGGCTGGCGCGTTCGGCGGTGAGCCGGGTGGCTGCCGCCCGCGGAATTGAAGCCCGCTTGCAAACACCCGGCCTGACGGATCTGCTGGCCAATATTGCGTACTGGCTCGTCTGGTTGTTCGCATTGCCGGCCTTGCTCGGCGCACTCGAATTGGAAGGGCTGCTGACGCCGGTGAACGCGATGATGGCGCGGCTGCTCAGTGCGCTGCCGGGTGTCATGGGCGCAGTCGTGGTGTTCGGGGTGGGTTTTCTCGCGGCGCGCATCCTGCGTGAACTGGTGACTGGGGTGTTGACCGCGGCAGGGTCTGAGCGACTCGCGGCTCGCATCGGGCTCGGCACGGCGCTGGGCGATCGGACCTTGGCCAGTGTCATCGGGTCGGCCGTATTTCTGCTGGTCTTGCTGCCAACGCTGAGCGCCGCATTGCAGACCTTGGGCTTGGAAGTCGTCGCCAAACCGGTGGGGCGCCTCTTCGACTCGGTGATTGATCTTGTCCCTCGGCTGATCTCTGCCGGGCTGATCGTCGCCATTGGGGCGATCCTGGGGCGCATGCTGGCAGGCCTGCTGACCGCCTTGCTGGCCGGCCTGGGCCTGAATCGCCTTCCGGGCCAGTTGGGCATGCCACCGGACTGGCGCCTTGGTGGGCGCGACCCCTCGGAGTTGGCGGGTGGCGCGCTGATGGTCGCGGCCGTTCTGCTGGCGCTCACACAAGCCTGCGAGGTGCTCGGGTTCGCGGTGCTCACCGAGGCCGTCGCCTCGCTCGGCGGTTTGCTCGCGCACTTGGCGGCAGCGCTCGTGATTTTCGGTGCGGGCCTGTGGCTCGCAGCCGTGGCCGGGCGAGCGGTCAGCAGCACGGCGGCACCCAATGCCAAGGTGTTGGCGCATCTGGCGCGCGCCGTGATCCTGTTCTTCACCGCGGCGCTTGCCTTGCGTCAGGCGGGCCTGCCTGCGGACATCGTCACGATCGCGTTCGGGTGCGTCTTCGGTGCCGTGGCCCTTGCCGTGGCGATTGCAGCCGGGGTTGGGGGGCGCCATGTTGCGGCCCGCTTGCTCGAGGCCGCTGTTGCGTCGTTCGAGAAGAAGAAGGACGACTCCGATGCCCAGGCCCGCTGAACCTGGGTCGTTGCTCACGCCGAGCCTATGGGCCTGATCGACACCGGCCGGCGCTGGTTCGACGCGCAGAGCCTGCCCGCTCAGATCGGCATCACGGGCAGTTGCGTGCTGCTTCTGACCCTGGGCGGCGTCGCTGCCATGGCGGTGACACCAGCTTGGCCGCTCGTCCTCGGCATCGCCGGCGGGGCTCTGGGGGCGGGCCTGCCTGCCATCTGGCTTGCACAGCGCTCAGGCAGGGCCGTGAACACGCTCGCCGATGCGGCCCATGTCTTGCGCAGAGACGATGCACCGCTCGACATGGAACTGCCCCTGCTCGACTGCACGCAGGAGTTGCGGCGCGCCAGTGTGAACCTGCGGCGCATGGTCGACGCTGCGCGCTTGCGGGAGCGCTTGCTGGAAGAACGCAACGCGGCCCTGGAGACACGCCTCGCGGCGCGCACCCATGAGCTCTCCACCTTGCAGGACCTGTCCATCGGGCTGGCCAGCAAGTCCAACCTGCACGAATTGGTCGACGAAGCGCTGGCCGCACTCGGCCAAACGATGGAGTACGCCAGTGCCTCGCTGTGGACGCGCAGCGAACGCGCGGCGGGTGGGCATATCGTGCTGCTGGGCTACCGGGCGGGCTCTGGCCATCAGCAGGCGAGCAGCGAGGACCTGACGGGCATGCGTCTGTCGCGCGCGAACCTGCAGCGCTACGAGCAGATCGAGCGCGAGCGCCAGCCGCTGATCGAGAACCGCGCGCGGCAGGGCCTCTTGTCCTGGCTGTGGTCCAAGGTCACCGACGATGCCCGCTCTTCCGAGCTCTACCGCGCCAGCCGGTCCTGGATGGCCGTGCCGCTGCGCTACCGCGAGGACGTGCTTGGCGTGATGCGGGTGGACCACGAAGAAGAAGATCACTTCGACGCCGAGCGGGCTCGGCTGCTCAAGGCCGTGAGCAGCCAGACCGCCTTGGCCATGCGCCATGCCCGATTGCAAGAGCAGGAGCGCGAGGTGGCCGTCATGGCCGAGCGCAACCGCATCGCTCGCGACTTGCACGATGCCGTCTCGCAGACCTTGTTTGCGGCCAATGTGCTGGCCGGCACGCTGGCGCGCAGCGCAGCACGCGAGCCGCCGCCGAGCGCCGCCACGGTGGCGGCCCAAGCCGAGTCGCTGGAACGGCTGAACCGCGGCGCGCTCGCCGAGATGCGCTTGCTGATGTTCGAGTTGCGTCCCGACGCGCTGCAGCAGACGCCAATGGCCGAGTTGCTGAAGCACGCGATCGAAGCGGTGGTCTGTCGCGGCGACATCGAGGTCGACTCCGTGCTGGCGGCGGACGACGCCTTGACGCCGGATCTGCGAATCCAGCTGTACCGCATCGCGCAAGAGGCGCTGTCCAATGTGGCCCGGCACAGTGCCGCGCGCCACTGTGAGGTGCGCTGGGAGGTGCATGGGGCTCGCCAGGTCGTGTTGCGGATCCGTGATGACGGCGCGGGCTTTGACCCTGACGTGGCGCACCCCGGGCATTTCGGGCTCGAAAACATGCGCAGCCGGGCGCTGGAGATTGGCGCCCGGCTGACCCTGACCAGTGCCCCGGGGCAAGGCACGCTGTTGCAAGTTGAGTGGGAAGGCGCCAAGTCATGAAGAGCGACAAGATCCGCGTGTTTATCGTCGACGACCATCCCATGATCCGCGCGGGTCTCGCCGCGATGATTGACGGCGAAGACGAGTTCTTGCGCGTTGGCGAGGCGGGCAATGGGCAAGACGCGGTGCGCTTGATCCCGTCGGCAGCCCCCGATGTGGTTCTGATGGACCTGGTCATGCCGCAAATGGACGGCATCGCGGCCGTCTCTTTGCTGCGCCCGCAGATGCCCAGCACCCGCTTCGTGATTCTGACCAGTCTGGTCGACCCGCAAGAAGTCGAGCGCGCCATCGAGGCCGGAGCGAACAGCTACGTGCTGAAGAATGCGTCCGCCCATGAACTGGTGGCGGTCATCCGCGCCGCCCATGCGGGCCGGCGCACCTTGGCGCCCGAGGCCACCGATGCGCTGATGACGCGGCGTCAACAAGGCTCGCCCGGCGCCGACCTCACGCCCCGCGAGACCGAGTTGCTGGCCTTGATGACCCGCGGCTTGAACAACACCGAGATCGCGGCCGAGCTGGCCATCGCCGTGCCGACGGTGAAGTTCCACATCACCAACATCCTCGGCAAGCTCCAGGTGGACAACCGCACCGAGGCCGTTCTCAAAGCCATCAAGCACAGGCTGGTGCCGGCGCCCTGATCGGGCGCATCTCAGGTCTTGCGCCCAAAGCCCGCGCCCAATGCCCGACCCAGGTATGGGTTCGGGCCCAACCGGCGGTGGGCGCGCCCTCTCCTCTCGCTCCCTACGATGCCGAGGCAACTTCAGGCAAGCGCACGCCGAATGCGGCACCCAGCGCACCTGACAACCCTTGAGGAGAACGACTATGAACAAGTACGGCGCCGAGGCTCTCGGCACTTTTTGGCTGGTACTCGGCGGCTGCGGCAGTGCCGTGCTGGCGGCGGCGTTTCCGGGCGTGGGCATCGGCTTACTCGGTGTTTCCCTGGCCTTCGGCTTGACGGTGTTGACGATGGCCTTCGCGATCGGCCACATCAGCGGTTGCCATCTGAACCCGGCGGTCTCGATCGGCCTGTGGGCGGGTGGCCGCTTCCCCGCCACCCAGCTGTTGCCCTATATCGTGGCCCAAACCCTGGGCGCCGTGGCCGCCGGCGGGGTGCTCTACCTCATCGCCAGTGGCAAGGCCGGGTTTGAGCTGTCGAGCGGCTTCGCCTCCAATGGCTTCGGCGCGCACTCGCCCGGCGGCTATTCGATGCTGGCCGCGCTGGTTTGCGAAGTGGTGATGACCGCGATGTTCCTGGTCATCATCCTCGGCGCCACCGACGCACGCGCCCCGAAAGGCTTCGCGCCGATCGCGATCGGCCTGGGCCTGACCCTGATCCACCTCATCAGCATCCCCGTCACCAACACCTCGGTGAACCCGGCGCGCAGCACCGGCGTGGCGCTGTTTGTCGGCGGCTGGGCGGTGGAGCAGCTGTGGGCGTTCTGGGTGGCGCCGATTGCCGGCGCACTGCTGGGCGCGATGGCATACCGCGTCGTCGCCGGCCGCGACGACTGATCGAGCCGGGTGCCCGGCAAAGCCTGCTCCAGTTCCTCGAAATCCGGTGTCGCGGCGACAAGCAAGGCTTGATGGCGCGGCACCCTCAGCACCACTCCCTCAACACACGCCCTGAAGAGAAACACCCATGAGCTTCACATCTGAATTCAAAGAATTTGCCATGAAGGGCAACGTCGTCGACCTCGCCGTCGGCGTCATCATCGGCGGCGCCTTCGGCAAGATCGTCGACTCCCTGGTCAAAGATCTCATCATGCCGATCGTCGGCAAGATCTTCGGCGGTCTGGATTTTTCTAACTACTTCATCCAGCTGGCCGACGCGCCCGCGACCTTCACTGGGCCGATGACCTACGAGGCCTTGAGCAAGGCGGGCGTGCCCTTGTTCGCCTACGGCAACTTCATCACCGTTGCGCTGAACTTCGCCATCCTCGCGCTGATCATCTTCATGATGGTTCGCTTGATCAATCAAATGAAGAAGGCCGAACCGGTCGTCGCGGCTGCCCCCGCCGCCACGCCGGAGGACGTGATCCTGCTGCGCCAGATCCGCGACTCGCTCGCAAAGAACTAAGGCCTCTTCAAGGCCCGCACGGCCCGCACGGCCCGCACGGCCCTGAAGGCCCGCCCGCGCGCTGCGTGAACGCTGGCGCGCTGGGCGGAGCACTGCCCTGAAACCCAAAAAATGGAACCTCACATGACTTCGAAGCTGATCAAGCTCGCCTGCTCCACACTCGCCTGCCTCGCCGCGGGCGGCGCCCTGGCGCAAGCCAAGACCGACGGAGAGTGGCGCGGCACTGGCGGCGCTGCCTTGGCGATGAACTCGGGCAACACCACGTCCACCAACCTGCAACTCAACGCCGGTGTGGCGCGGGCCACAGCCGATGACAAGATCACGTTGGGCGCTGTCATCAACTACGCCAAGAGCAAGGTCAACGGTGCGGACATGACCACGGCCGACAAGTGGGCTGCCACCGGTCAATACGACTTCAATCTCTCCCCGCAAACCTACGCGTTCGGCAAGCTCGGCATGGAAGGCGACAAGCTGACGGGCCTGAGCCTGCGCAACGGTCTGTCGGGTGGTTTGGGTTTCAAGGTCATCAACACCGAGCTGACCACCTTCGACCTGCTCGGCGGCCTGAGCTACACGACCGACAAGTACAGCGTCACCAAAACCATCGGCGGCAAGACCGACACCCGCTTCTCGCGCGCCAGCATCTACCTGGCTGAAACTTCGACCCACAAGCTGTCGTCCACCGTGGCCTTCACGCAGCGCCTGGACCTGTACCCGGGCCTGAGCGGCGACAAGGCGATGTTGGCCAAGTTCAGTGCGGGGCTGGCAGTCGCCATGAGCAGCACGCTGAACCTCACCGTCAGCCTTTCGGACCAATACAACAGCAAGCCTCCCAGCGGCGTCAAGAAGAACGACATCGGCTTCTTCACAGGCATCAACGTCAAGTTCGGCGCGCTCTGATCCCCTGCTCCGCCGCCCCCGCGCAGAGCCGCCCGTGAAGGGGGCAGGCTAAACCGCTGGAGGGCGCGGTGGGGTCAGATGGGCTTGGACATGGCCAAGAAAGCGAGAGCGCCTTCACCCGATTCGGGCCGAAGGCGCTTGCTTGTTTGCACGTAAGTCTGAAACAGCCCCTGCTGCTGAGAGCAGCGCTGACCGAAGTCGAAGGTTTTCGGTGCCCCAAAATCGGTCTAAACGACGGTCGCCATTCAGGCTGTCGGCTGCCACCGCCCCTGACCACGGTCCCGAATCTGTACCTGTGGGTACTTGTCGGTCTGCAGCGAAACGAAGAAATCGCCTACTAACCCGCATGAATACTTGGTAGGCCGTGCAGGACTTGAACCTGCGACCAAAGGATTATGAGAACTTCAAACTGGGATTTTACGAGATTTCCCGGGACGAACAAATCATTATAAATCAATAGGTTATGTCTACCGACGTTCCAGGCGATCTCGTAGCATCTCCCCTGAAACTGGCACCAGACTGGCACCAGAAAAAAGGGGGACAAAAATGAGCGGACTGGCACCAGCGTCTTTGGCGCTGCCAAAACAGCTTCTGGCGCTGCCCGCCGGAACCTTCATCACGATCGAGAAGTTGGAGCAAGGCGGCTCCTTGCAGGCGCGCAGATTGAGTACGGGCGCGGTCCAGTTCTACTGGCGTTACGCGAACGAGGGTCGTACGCACCGCGAGCCGCTCGGCCCCTACGACCCCGTGTCGCCGCCCAAAAAGCTGGTAGCGACATCACGTGGCTTGAGCGTCGCTGCTGCCCGCGAACGTTGCCGCCAGCTATCCCTCAAGCATACGGAGCTACAAGGCATCGGTGGCCTCAAAGAGGCTAAGGCCATTGAGCTCAGGCAGTATGTGGCCGACAAGGAGGCTGCGGCGACCCGGGCCGCGCATTCGCTGGGCAAGCTGCTTGATGATTACGTCAAGCATCAGGCGACCCAGGGCCGCATCAGCGCCCGCGAGGCGAAGAACCTCTTCGATCTGCATGTCGTGAAAGCCTGGCCCACGCTGGCTCAGACGCCGGCGAGCGAAATCACTCAGGACCAGGTGATCGACATGCTGCGACGGCTGGCTGAGCAGGGCAAGGGCGTACGTCGAACAAGCTCCGAGCCTATCTGCGGGCCGCGTTTCAGTGCGCCGTCGATGTGCGCGTGACAGCGTCGATTCCGGTCACATTCAAAGCCTACGCCGTTCAGACTAACCCGGCAGCTCAGACGCGCCGCGATGGTCGATTCGACGGCGCGGACAAGCGACCGCTGAGCACCGATGAACTCCGCACCTATTGGCAGTTGATCGAGAAGCTGCCGGGGCTACGCGGTCGCTGCCTGCGCATGCACCTGCTCACAGGCGGACAACGCATCGAGCAGCTCGTGCGCCTGCGCTGGGCAGACGTACGCGCAGACTCGATCACGATCCATGACACCAAGGGCCGCCCGGGACGAGGCCCTCGGGCACACACGGTGCCGATCATCAAGGCGGCTGTGCGCGACCTTCAGGCATTCGAACGCGTTGGCGACCATGTCTTCTCCACGACTAAGGGTGTGAAGCCAATCTCAGGCACGACCTTATCGGGCTGGGCAGCGCAGGTGGTCGGTGATGCGCTTGAAGGTTTTCAGCTGAAGCGTGTTCGGTCCGGTGTGGAAACGCTGCTGGCTGCCAACCGCATCAGCCGCGAGATCCGGGGGCACGTGCAATCGCACGGACTGACGGGCATCCAGGCCAGGCACTACGACGGTCACGACTACATGCTGGAGAAGCGGGAGGCGATCGAGTTGCTTGCTCGTGAGTTGAGCGCAAACTAACCTATCAGACTTACCCGCCGGACTTTCGGCTATTGTGGCAACACTCGGCATTTAGGCCGCCAGAGTGTGCATGGATTGCGTTAGTCAGGGCTGAGGCCGTGTATTTGACGCTTGGCCCATAGCAGACGTTCGTTATGGTGCCGGATCGGCAAATTGTTGCCGGATTGCCTGAGAACGAGACCACGGCTGCTGAGATGGTCACCCGTTCCGTCCGAGTAGCCAGGACGAGTATGCCGCGCTAGAATCGCGTGTTTTGCCGAATGGGCTCCGGGGTTGATCCGGCTGCGGGCAGAGTGTGTGATTAGCGCGTTTCCCCCCTCCTTTTGGGTGATGCGAATTGCGCGTTTTCGATGCATGATTGCGCTAATCGCTCTCGGAAATTTGTTCGCCCTCCGAAGTTCGGATATGTTTGAACCGTCGCCGCCTCACAGCGGCGTTGCCACTTCAGGAATGCCATGAATCTGAACACCCTTGCTTTGAAGAGTGACCCCGCGGTGCTTCAAGCTCTGGAGCGCGCGGCCAAGATGTCTCAGTCTCCTGAACAGCGTTTCGAGCAACGCGTGTCTTTCGTGTTCGGCTCTCTCGGCAAGAACAACACCATGACGAAGGATCAGGTGCGCCAGCAACTGCGCCGCGAAATGGGTGACTTGCTCGCTGCTGCAAATTGATACTGCACGAGATAACCGGCACTGAGCAACACTCAGCGTACGAACAGCTCGAAGCCGCCAACGGTAGCCGCCAGTACAGCTTTCTGGCTTCTATCATTCAGGCCAGCTTGACCGTCGATCGAGCCTTTCTGTCGTCCACGGTCATAAAGGCGCTGAACTTTCACGCCATCGCATGCATGCACACCAACGCAGGTGAATACCGGCCCTGCCCCGTCAGCATCATGACGGGCGACATTGTGAACCACGAGCCGCCTGCTCACTTTCGCGTGGGCGCACTCATGGACGACTTCGTAAACATGGTGAATCGCCAATGGGACAGATCCGAGCCGGTTGTCCTTGCAGCATTTGTGCTCTGGCGAATTAACTTCATTCATCCCTTTATCAACGGCAACGGCCGCACGGCCAGGGCTGCCGCCTACTTTGTACTGTGTCTCAAGCTCGGGGGCATGTTGCCGGGGGACACGGCACTTCCGGAATTGCTCAGGCAGAACCGGCCGCGCTACGTGGCAGCACTCGCTCAGGTTGACGCAAGCCTTGCAGGGGGGGCTCTGGACTTGGTTCCCCTGGTTGAGTTGATTGATGAGCTACTCGCGCAGCAACTCGGCCCTGTTCTTGCTGCGCAGGCCGATGCGGGTGGGCAAGCGCCAGGCTAGTCAACACCGGCGCTCTTGAATCCTGAGATTTCCCTCCTGATGCGTCTGGCTGTTTCAGTGACAGCGCTCCACCGGTACGCCCGCACTAAACCTCCAAGCGAAGGCCAACGCCGGACAGGCTGCGAGAGCGACGAACGCGAGCGGCGCCGATTGAGCAAGCGCTGCATGACTGGCTCGTGATCTACCGCGCCAAAGTGCCGGACGGCAGCGCCACGGCCAAAGCGATGGACTACAACCTCAAGCGCTGGGGTGCGCTCACGCGCTACCTGCACGATCCGGCATTGCCTATCGACAACAACTTCGATGAGCAGCAGATCAGGCACTGGGCGACCGGGCGCAAGAACTGGCTGTTCGTAGGGCAAGGCTAAACGGGAGAGAACAATGGGACGTAGGTCTGGAGTCGAAGGATTTCTTCGTGCGGTTGGTCGATCAATGGCGGCCGCAGAGCGCGATCGCCAAAGGGCAGTGAGGACCGCCGCAACGCAAGCAAGGCAGGTGGAGCGTCATCAGCGCATGGCGATGGCACAGCTGCGTCGTACCGACGCAGCGGCCGCAAAAGAGGCCAAGGGGCACTACCTGGCAGATCGGCAAGCGGAGGCCGATGACCTAAACGCCGAGATCGCGAACCAGCTCGATGCCCTTCAGGGCATCCTGAGTCACACGCTGCGTGTTGATGACCGTATCAGCTTTAGTTCCTTGCGCAACCGCATGCCCTTCGAGGACTTCAAGCGCCCTCCCGAGCTGGCTCCGAAGCCTGCGCCCCTCGAGGCCGCAATCCCTCCGCCGAGCTGGATGCAGAGGCTCGTACCAGGCGCTGGGGCAAAGCATGCACGCAGCGTCGAGCAGTCGCGGGCAGAGCACGCAAAGGCGCTCGCAGCCCACGAACGCTCGGAGGCCGCAAAGGCATTAGCGCTCGCGAACGCGCATGCCGACCACGAGCGGCGCAAGGCAGCGTACCAGGCAGACCAACAACGTCGCAACGCTGAGGTGGACGAGTTCGAGGCGGACTACAGGGCGAAGGAAGCAGACGCAGTGGTCGCATACAACGAAATGGTCCTGACGCGCTCCGAGTACCCGGAGGAGGGCTTCCCGCAGAACTTTCGCCTCGCCTTCAACGCGTCCTCGGACGAGCTGGTGATCGAGTACGAGTTACCCCTGTCGTCAGTGATCCCGAGCCAGGCGGACTACCGATACGTTAAGACGCGCGATGAGATTGAGTCCAAGGCACGCAAGCCCGCCGAGGTAAAGAAGTTTTACCAGGATCTTTTGGCGGCGGTGACGCTTCGTACGCTTCACGAGGTCTTCGAGGCCGACCAAGCCGGCGCACTGGCCTTGGTCACCTTCAATGGTGTACTGGATACAGTTGACCCCGCCAGCGGCCGCGAGACCCGTGTCCCGGTGGTCAGCGTTCGCGCACTTAAGACAGAGTTTGACCGACTGTATCTGGACAAGGTCGACAAGATCGCGTGCTTGCGCAATCTGGGGGCTCAGGTCTCGGCGCGCCCAGATGAGTTCCAGGCTGTGAAACCTATCGTCGAGTTCGACATGTTCGACAAGCGGTTCATCGAGCAAGGCGATGCCCTCGGGGTCTTGGAATCCCGCCCTAACCTCATGGATCTGACCCCGAGCGAGTTCGAGACCCTTGTGTCCAACCTGTTTGGCAAAATGGGGCTGGACACGAAACTGACGCGCTCATCGCGCGACGGTGGTGTTGACGCGGTGGCGTTCGATCCACGCCCCGTCCTCGGTGGCAAGGTAGTGATTCAGGCCAAGCGCTACCGGGACACGGTCGGCGTCAGCGCTGTCCGCGACCTGTACGGCACGATGCTCAACGAGGGTGCGAGCAAGGGCATCCTCGTATGCACCAGCGGCTACGGGACGGACGCCTACAACTTCTCGAAGGACAAACCGCTCGAGTTGATCGACGGCGGGGGGCTTCTCTACCTGCTCAGGGAGCACGCAGGCACGCACGCGCGCATTGCATCCTAGTTCGCTGGCGGCCGATCACCACACCAGCAGACCGCCGAGAACGATGGGCCGTGCCATGTCCTCGCGCGGGCAATCGTCGCCGCCTTCCCGGGCATCTACTGAGTTGCTGCCGAACATGTCATCGCGCCGACAACTGCAATTCTTGTGGCGAGGCAATCATTCGGCGGCCTGCACTTCGACCTCGACCTCAGCCTCCACCTTGACTTCCACTTCGGTCGAGATCTGCGTTTGCAGTTCGAGAACCGCGATGCGAAGCGGGTCGTAAATGCCGACTTCCTTGCCGACGATCTCGAAGGTGACCACAAGCGCATAGCGCGCTGTCGAATCCGGGTCCCGGCTCCAGCCTTGGTGCCCGCGCACCGCGATGCAGAAGTGATCCGGCAAGGTATTGGACCTCACGATGGCCCAGTCTTTCTGCACTGTGCCGCTGTTGCGCCGTGAGTCCCGGACCAAACCGGTGGTCGCGCTTTCCTGAAGCGTCCAGGGAAGAGTCGAGCCAGGGAGCGCTGCCCCGCCGTTCTCTTCATCCTTCATCGCACGCACGCGGAAATCGTTGAGGCCTTCACCAAGTTTGCTGGTGACCCAGTCCACCCACGTCGAAAGGTACCGGCGAAGATTGCGCCGGGTTCTACGGGGCTGCGCGACATAGGACAGCGTGACGTCGATGCGGATGTCAAATTCATCCGCTTGCTGGCGCAACGCGGCGGGGATCGGCACCTGGTAGATGTGGCAGTGTCCGGCACTGATCGGCGTTTCTGCACTCGTTATGAACGTTGTCCGGTGATCGGTGTTCACAGTGGCACGCGTCTCGTCCGGGACGCCGAAGCCGATGCACCGAATGATTTGCGAGGCCTTATCGAGCAACTCCTGCCGCTGTTCCAACGTCTGCTGCGGGTGGGGTGTTCGCAACCTCGACAACACCTCCTCAGCCCAGGTCGGCCATTGCGCCGACTGGACCAGGAGCGCTCGGTAAAGCAACGTCGGCTCATCAGGCAGTAAGCGCTGCAATTTCGCGGCGATGCGCGCGACCTTCGGCGCGGCAAACGAAGTCCCCGTTGCATCGCGATCTGCAGCCGGACCTGGAGCAAACATGGTCGAACGAACCAGTTCTGGACAGACCGCCGGTATCGCACCACCGCTTTGCACGTCCACCGGCTCGTTACTAGTGCGGATAAAGTCGCCGCCGTACTCGACCACCTCCGGCTTGATGACGTTCCAGATGCCGGGACCAGAACGTGAGAACGCGGACGGCAGGTTGGGTTCGGTCGCAAAGCTGCGCCAGTTACCAGCCGCAAAGGCGCCATACGCAATGGAGCCCACGGTCAGCGCCTGCAGGCTTTGACCAGGGTTCGAAACACGCGCGGCACCCTCGTAGAGATAGTCGGGGTAGGCGCGGCCCGCGACGAGATGGTCCTTGACGCCTGGGAAGGGCATTGGCCCCGTGAGCCGAACATTGCCAGCGCTCTGAATGATCAGCACGTCGTGCTCGTTGGACAGCGCGTCGATCTCCGCCGCCCATGACGACATGTACCGGAGCCGGCAGTAGCCGTAGGCGTTGATCGAGTGGTTAAAGATGCGCGTCGCACGCGGCCCAAGGTGATAGCGCTCGACCGTGGTGCGCATGGCCTCGGCGGGAAAAATCTCGTCCGGCATGCGGTTGTTGTCGTCGAGCAAGCGCGCGTTCTGAATCCAGAACGGCAGCTTGGGGTTCCCGGCCTTCGGCACATCCTCGCCGTACAGCACGGCTCCGGCGACACGGGTGCCATGCCCGCCACCAGCGACAAAGTCGCCCACGTCGGTCGGTGCCTTGCCAGGTAGGAAGCAATGCGACGTGGCCTTATCGATAGCAGGCTGAAGCAGGAGATGCCCCTCCTGAATGCCGCTGTCAATGACGCACACCGTCGGGGCATCGGCATCGGGGGCGACGGGCGCCACGGCTGGCAGCGGCTGGGCCTCCAAATGACCCGCGCTCTGGGGCAGCGTGATGTCCTCGGGCTCGACGACCTCGAACACGTAAGGATAGTTGAGAACGAAGTCCCGTAACCCCTTCCCTGAGATCTTCAACCTGACCGTGAAGCTGTCCGGCAGAACGCCGGCCTCGAAGTCGGAGCCATCAACGAGATGCAGGATCTCCGCGTTGTAGAACTCGGCGAATCGCTGGATCGCCGTCTCGCGCTCGATCTTGATGTCGTCCCATTCGTTGTAGGCGCTGGCCCGCGCTTGCGACCATGCCAACTCCTTGGCCGCCCACTCCGCATCGGTTGCCCGCTTGCCGCGTTTGGGCTTCGTGGGGATCTCCTGCGTACCCGCGCAGGCGATACCGATGTCCACGATGTAGAGCTGGTCGTCGCCAAGAATGCCCCAGGTGCTCTGCATGTGCTCAGAGAGGATGCGTGCCAAGCGATCCGTCTGGTTCGGATCGTCAAACAGCCGGTGCACCTGAGCGATGGTTGCCGAGCCGTGGACCTGCACCGCGAAGCCCTGGATCATCGCGCGGAACGACGAGATCTCGACGTCCTCGGACGCCACGATCACATAGCCTTCCTCCTGCTCAGCGACGATTTCGAAGGAGAACTTGTCGCGCAGAGCATCCAGATCAAGCCCCGGATCGACTTGGAGCAGGATGGGGACCCCCACCGGGATTTCGGGAAGCGCATCACCGGCGGCCTGCCGCTCAGCCTTGCGTGCCTGCCAGTTCGCGGTGCACAGGGCGGCTTCGGCGTCGAGCTTCGCGCTATGAGCTCGACGAGTGTTCCTGTTCGCGAGCGTCTGCGGCGAGGTTTTCCCTCCACCGCGTAGCTTGGCCGGTCCTTTGAAAGCACGTATCAGTGGCAGGTACTCGAAGTTGTGCTCGCCCGGCATTGTTTACGCCCTCTGTGCGGCGTCATGCCGCTGCAGCTCCTCGATCGCCTGAAACAGCCTGTCGTTCGACAACGGCACACCGCCTGCCAGCACAGCAGCCTTGGCGGCGTCCTGGGCCGCCTTGACCACCATCGCCGCAGACGATCCCGTCAGCCGCTCCACCAGCTGATCCCACAGGATGCGCTTCTCCATGAGAACCGTGGACAGCGTCATGCGCAGAAGCTTCTCAATCTCGATCGGACCAGGCAACGGGATCGAGAACACGTCGTCGAAGCGGCGAAAAAGCGCAGAGTCCAGCGCCGACTCAAGGTTCGTCGTCGCGACCAGCAATCCGGGCGCGTCGTACTCCTCCATGAGCTGAAGCAACGAGTTGACGATGCGCGAGACCTCGCCGATATCCTTGGAGTTCGCACGCGATCGGGCTATGAAATCGCACTCGTCCAAGAGCAGCACGCACGGTTTCTCCTTGGCCGCGGCAAAGATCGACCTAAGGTTCTGCGCGGACTCACCAAAAAAAGAAGAGACCAGCACGTCGAACCGCACCTTCATCAAGGGCAGGCCGGTGTTCCACGCGAGCCGTTTTGCGCCCAGCGACTTCCCGCAGCCAGGAGGGCCGTACAAGAGAACGGTCTTTCTTGGACGCAGGCCGAAGGTGCGAAGACGGTCGCGGGCGGCGTACTCGGACTCGATACGCGCAAACCGCTGTTCGACTGCTGCCGGCAGCACCATGTGGTGTTCGAGATGCTCGGCCGGGATCAGTGTCGCGAGCGTTTCCCCATGCCGCCGGCTCATGGGCAGCTCTTTGAGCGTCCGCTCCACATCCGCCACTGGCGCCTGCGAGGGTTGTGCTCGCTTTGGCTTGGGTTGCTTGAGGATAGCCTCCAGCTGCTCGGCCAGCCGGACATGGCCCGTCTTGCGTTCTGCCTCGACGATCTTTCCCGCGAGACGATCAAGATCGCTTTGCGAACCATCGGCGATGGCGCGAACAACCCGCTTGAGAATATCGGCGTTCATGCTATATCACCTTCCGTGACAACCTGGGTCGTTGGTTTCACACCCAGAGTCGAGATTCCATTACCAATCCGCAGGTTCGCCGTCGCGAAGTTGCAGATGTCGTGTGTTTGACGGGTCAGTGGCCAAGAGCTGCTACGCATCTTTCATGCCCCTCGCCCGTGCCGTTGGGCCGTCACATGCAACGTCAGGCCCTCAAGCTGCTGCAGACAGCTAATCACTGCAAACAGATTCTTGGCCTGCGGGTTGCCACTGGTGCCGAACATCCTGATCAAGCTCTTGGGCGATGAGCCGGACTCCGCCCCCAACTTCTCGAAGCCGACAGTTGCCTTGATGTAGTCCCGAATGATGGCCTTGCCGCCGTCCACGTCACCTGCAAGCATGGTCTCGATACCTTCCTTCAAGAGGGCATCACGAAACTTTGGGTCTGCTTGCACCCGGGCGAGGATCGTTTCCTTGAAATCGCGTGTCAGTGCCACCGACTACCTCCTCGTGTACCGCCCGTGGCGGGCTTGCGCGGATGCCTCTGCTGAGCATCGAAAGCAAGTGAATTTTAGCGCGTATTGGTAGCACATGCGTTACCAATTCTCGACCTAGCCAACGCCTGCACGCTGACAGTCGAACACGGTAAGACTCAGGACAAATGACTCGATAAGTTCGATGGTCTGGGTTCGCTCGCCTTGCAGGAGCCTTGCGGCAGCATTCGCAATCGGGAACTCGCCTTGAAGACCGAGATTCAAGAGGTGCAGGCCAGCCCCCTTGATGTCATCCGTGAGCGCCAAGTTGCTCCAAGCCCCCCTCGCCTCTTGGAGAGTCTCAGAGACCGCCCGATAGATGCGCTCCTCGTCGGGCGTCCTGGCTCCCTTGCGGCTCCAGTAAGCCTGGATGCCCTGGAGCTCTGCCAACGGGTTGGTGAAACGCGTAAACCCGTTTAGCGAATCCAGCGGAGCTGCCTCGAATCCTGCGGCGGCGCACCAGGGTTGTGCCAATTCATTTGGTAGAACCGGGAGCAGCCTGTCAAAGCCAAAGGTGGCTAGGTTCGTCAACCCGAGCCCGTTCATGACAGGCAGGACACAAATCTTGCGCCTGCCGTCTACGAGAGCACGCCAGGCTGGCCAGGCACTCGCAAGGTCCACGCCTGTTCCATCTGTGTTCACAGGCAAGGTAATCAGCACGTCCGCAGGCGGCCACACCTCGGGAATGGTGGCCTCAGCCAGCAGATGAACGCCGATGCCAGGGCTAACTGCGTTCAGCTCAGTCCTCAGCCTACCTTCCAGGTCTTTGAACTCTGCTTCGCGATATCGGCGCGCGGCGAGTGCCGCCTTTCCAAGCGCACTCCCCCTTGGTGCCGTCCGACACCGGTGGGTGAGGAACGGCTGCACCCCTCGTTTCTCAGCCTCCCCGGCCATCATCTGCAACATTTCCACGATGCGCCGCAGCTCATCCAACTCTTTCGGAACCTCAATTGACAACACATCCCATGGCTCCTCGGACGCTGCAATCGTGATGCTCTTCTGGATGTCAGCGAGCCAACCCATGTAGGCCAAAGCACCTTGCGGCAGCGCAAGAAACCTGCGGACGAGATCCGTGGAGCAACTCGACAGGATCGAGGGCAGCCTCGACCACCTGCGGACCTCACCAGCTGGCGGCTCCTCCTGTGGCCCCACCAAACCAAGGGCTGCCTCGTAGACGCGCCCTAAGGCGTTGAGCGCCGTGGCATCTGTCTTTACTCTAAACTGCCCGTCAAGAAGCGTTCTGAGGTTCGGGACAAGAAGACGAAGCAGATCCAGGCATTGCGCTAGATAGGCGGTGTAGCTCTCTGTAGCCAAGTGGGCGTTGAGTATGGCCAGCCACGCACGATTGCGGGCGACCTGCTCGGGCGCGGGAACGTTTGCCCTGGGCATGCGTTTGCTGGCAAGCGGGTAGCCTCCGACTGTGAAAGGAACGACAGCACCGTCAGCTCCGAGCGCGTCGCTGGACACAATATCGACCGTAGGTGTCAGCGCCAGCAAGGTCTCACAGGTCTGATACACCTCGTTGTTGAGGTCGGTCTGCACGGACGTTGCTACAAACCAGATGTCTGAACGAACCTCCTGCCCTTCCTCACATGGGCTCAAACTCGGCGCCTCCGCCCAGGCCACATTGTCAGAGAAGCGCTGGAACAACGCGTCCTGCCCTACCGCATTGACCCAGCTGATTGCCAACGTTCTGTCGACCCATGCTGTGACCTGAAGTAGCGAGGCTACGGCTTGAAAGTCCGCGTCGATGAGCGGAGGGGAATGCGCGGCCAGTTCACCCAAATGCGAAGTCGGGATGACTTGACCGAGCAGCGAAGCCATGAGCCGTGTCAAGTCTCCTATGCTGCTCGCCGCATGCAGCGTGCGGCGTAGGTCGCTTGGAGCCAACCGAGCCAAAAGGCGAGCGGTCAAACCTGAAGCGATGACCTCAGTCCTGATTTCAGTGAAGCGTCGGGATGCAGGCACAGTCGGACCGATATCCGGTGGCTCAATGTCGCCAATCGCGAATCCGGCAGGGGTTCCTCGCAACGACCTCGCCATGGCTTGCGCTTCGGGAGTTTGGAGCCATCGTCCGATCACCCGATGTGCGTTCGCACGGTCCAGGCCCGTCAGAATCGCGCCCAAAAGTGCCGGTGTGGGCGCGCGCTCCAATCTGCGCGCCAGACCCTCAATTACCGCGTCATCGCATCCGTTGTGCTTAGAGAGCATGCGCTCGAGGAACCGAGACATCTCGGATGCCGGCACCAGCCAAACCGCAGCTGCGGCCGTCGTTGACAACATGGGCGGCGGGAACTCGTGAGACAGGCGTAGCAGCTCTGTTGACCTCAACTCATGCAGCCCTACGATCCTGCCATCATGTGCGTCTTGAACCAGGTGCTCATCCTTGAGTCTGGTCAGTGCGACCGAGACCGCGGTCGCGGGCTTGGACAAGACTCGAGGCAACTCTGACACCTCGGCACCGCAACCCGCGGCGTTCACACAAGCCACCACCCTCAAGACGTCCAGCTCATCGTGTCGAGTGACATCGTTCATGCGCGCTGCAATCTGCGCGTGCAGCGTCTCGCTTAATCGATGCCCCTGGGTAAGCACGTGCGTGTACTCAAGCAGATGGCCAACCGACAGCGCCCAAGGTTCTCGCCATCCTTGCCAAGCGGTTTGCCCTCTATCCCGCAGCTCTCTCCACACTCGTTCAGCCAGGGTGTCATCGCCCTGAACCTTGACCTGGGTGGCCCGACGACTATCTACCAGCGGGTAGCGATCCTCCTCTCGTACGGATGCCAAGAGCAGCAGCCCGGGAGTTCGGCTTACCTCGGCAGCCAACGCCGTCCACCCCTCCGAGAACCCTTGGCCCACGTCATCGATGATGAAGCCGACGGGTGCATCTGCGGTAGCTCGCCTGGAGTGCGCCAGCTGGACAAGCGACGCAATGGCGGCTGGCGGCAGGCGCCGAACCTGAAACCAACGCACTGCGTGGCGACTGGCGTACGCGGCCTCCCAAAGGACTGCCGACTTTCCTGAGCCGGAAACGCCATGAATTAGCGCGTTCTTGCGGGTCTCCAGTCCTTCTAGGACGGCCGCACGGAGCTCAGGGCGTTCCACAACGAGTCCTGCGGCCACATGCGACGCCTGCGCATCGACCCCCAGGTAGAACAGCGGATCCTCATCGGGCGTCAAGAAATCCACAGCTGAACACAAGCCCTCGGTCAGCGCTGCCTCGACCACAGCTGATGTCAAAAGCGGCTGTAGCGCGTCGAACCGCTGCTGAATGTCAGACACGGCAAGCCCAAGATAGGTGTTCGCCGTGCGTGTGCCGTTGTCATCAGAAAGACGCCCCACCACACCAAGCAGGTCCGCGAAATACATCTCACCTTCGAAGGAGGTGCAGGCCTGCCTGGCCGATATCTGGGCTACGGCGCTTCCGCGAGGGTCAGGCAGCACAAGCACCTTGGTTCGCGCAGTGAGGCCAGCTAGCCCCTTGCGTCCCTTCAGCTCGGCTACGACGGTCGGATAGGCGGAAAGGTCTTGCAACTGGCGGACGGCAGTGCGGCGTTCACCCACATTGCTCTCGAGCACCAGCAGAAATTGGTCGTCAGGTTGAAGTCCCTTCCCGTCCCACATCTTCCTGACGAAACTCGCCACCGAGCGAGGTGAAAACGGGCCCATGTGGTCGCGCCGCGACTTAACTTGAGCGAGCGTTCTCGCGCTGGCAATCTTGAGCTCGAGATCGTCGCCCCCTTCAGGGACGACGCTGCCGTACCCAAACTGGCTGACAAATCCTTCCACGGCAAGGCATGCCGCTACCGCATCCTGATATCGGAACCCACGTCCAGCATGAGAGCCAGCCCTTGTCGCCAAATTACACCTCCCTTTGGGATGGCCCAGCGAATTCGTTGCGCGCTCGGTCCATGCGGCGGCTGCTAATGCCCCGCTGTTACGAACGATACCTCGTGATGGATGCTAGCCTTCATGACGTCTCCGAAAAGGCGAACCAGCCACGCGGAACGTTTGGCGAACACCATATTCACAAACTGGCATTTTGATCGAACCCCTGCGTTTGACACAGCAAACCCAGACCACAGAGCGATCGTTGCTGCAGCCAAGACGTTGCTGTCCGAATCGGCCGCCCGGCGCACCTAACCTGACATGCAACCTATGCTTTCGCCTGAGAAACACATGATCACGCGTCGGACGAAGATTCGAGCGGCGCTTGAGCAACGGCCTAGCTGGGCCGCCTACCAAAAGGCATGCGCTAACTTACATGGTGTTTGAGTTCACTGCCCGTTGACCATGACGCCAGAACTGCGAGGAGGCGCTGGCCGCCAACCCCGACACCTTTCGATTCTGTTTCATCGAGCAGAATCGCATCGACTCGTTCTCGCGGATCACAGGAAGACCGCCCGCACAATGCACGGAGCTGATTGCCACGCTTTTCGGCATAGGCAAGTTCAACGAGTTCATCGGGCACTTCAACGAATCCGTCGACCAGCAGCTTCCGCTGGAGTTCGATGAACGGGCTTGTCCACACTGGCATGCACGCCATCGCTCAGACCGAGGAAGGGTGCCCGCCGGAAATAGCGAAGAACTTGGTGCAGCCGTCCTACTGCATGCTGCACACGTTGGCACGGTTGTGCGCCAGGACGTTAGTGTCAATGAAGTAGCCCGAGAAGGTTGACGGGCTTCTGGGCGGTTCCAGATGTGCTGCCTGTGGTGAGCCGCCCGAACACAGAGAAAAGTAACCCGTGAATTCGAAGCTCCTACGCAAACTGGCAAAAATGGCAACGAAACTGGATCGGAAGGCCACCCACAAGGAACAGCCAGAGCGCATTCCCTACCCAGAGCTTCCTACCAGAGGCAGGCTTAACCCGTCACATCGCTGGGAGAGCCTTCTCTGGTCGATAGAGTCAGCCGCACAGCACGGTCCAGACGCCCTGCGAGGCCTGACCATCGCGCTATCGCGTGTCATACAGGGCGAAATGCTCGAAACGCTGCTGTTTGATGCACGCCAGCACAGGACGCACTCCTTCGATCCCAAGTCGCCGCTGTGGGACCCAAGGCTGCCGATCAATGCGGCCGGGCAAAGGTTTGATGACCTTGTGGTGCGCAAGAAGAAGGCCATCCAGGTGAAGCTGGAAGACGCCGCCGTATTTCCACATCCGTGGGAACGCTGGAGGCTACATGGTGCGCTCGGCAACATGGGCAAGGGGCGGCCGTGGGGAGGGTTTCGTCAGAGTCACAACCACCTTGGGATTGGTTGGCACCCCTGGCCCATCGTGATGATTTGGAACGGCAACCACTCCACGGTGGCAGCTCAACTACAAGGCGGCGGCAAGCTGACCTGCGAAGAGACATACGACCTCTCCCCCGTCCTGAAGGCTGTGCGTACTGACGGAGCGCATTGGTTTCGCGTTGATGACGGCTCGACTTTAGGCCCTGTCGAGTCAATGGCGATGGCTGGAATCTTCGTGATCGGCCAGCGGCTCATTGATCCGTAGCCTTGCCGCTCACGGCATCCAAATGCTGGCAGCTAGCCTATCCTGCACTCAGTTTTTCTACTCTTCTTGGTCTTCAAAGCTGCGGCCAGGCGCTGATTTCCAAGCCCAAATCACCGCGGTTTCCTAACTTTCCGAGCACGCGGTGAGCCTGGTCGCTGGCCAAACGGCAGCAACCAGACGGATGTGAACCGAAACCGGACCATATCCGGACCATATCCGGACCGTAAGCGAACCGTATCCGGACCGTATCCGGACCAAAAACGGACCATATCCGAACCCTTTTGAGCCCAGTGCACGAATGACGCCCAGGGCGCGACATCAAGTCGGCCGGAACAGGCTCCGGCGGCCCGGCATCGGGCGTGGCGGGTGTCGGCGGTACCGGTCTGGCCGAAGGCCTGTCCGGCACGGGGGCGCGTTCATGCACCGCATGAATGCACTGAAGCCCCCATCCGCTGGCACGGGAGCGGGCCGCCTCTTCCCTGCCCTGCCGCTGCCGCAGCAGCGTTTCAACGGAGAGCCAGCTCCAAACGATCAGACTGTGCTCTGACGTCCAAACCATGCAGCGCCGCCACAGCTCGCGCAAACCTCGCACTGTCGCCCGTCCTGAAAAGGCCACTGACTCGCAGCGCCTTGAGCCTGTCGGCATCGACGATCACGATGGGCTTCGAACTGTAGCGGTTCATCTCGGCCACGGACTCATTCAGGGTGACATCGTCAAACGAGACCTCGCCACGTGTCCAGGCCACCGCCCGGTCCAGACCTGGGCGTTCAACTCGCACCTTAGAAGTCCGTGAAGCGGCCATTTCTCCATAAACGTGCACGCGCTCTCCAGCAGTCATCACAACCGGATTGGCATCAACCATTGGGGCCACCAGACCTATCTGAGGCCGCAAAACAACCTGCCCCTCGATCAAGGTCACTTCGAGCGACCTGCCGACCTCTAGACTGCTCGGCTGCAAGCGCACGAGAAACGCAGTTCCCGTCGCTTTGACCTCGGTCCCGACCGCAGTCACGAGAAAGGGGCGGCTCGTGTCCTTGGCCACTTCGAACAGCGCCTCACCGGCCTCGACTTCAATGAGCCGCTGAGACGAACTCAGACGTGCCCAGACCTTAGTGGCGGTATTCAACGACATGCGACTGCCATCTGCCAGCATCACCACCCGGTGCTCCCCCACTCCCGTGGCGTACACCTCCCCAGTGCGCCATGGCTGCAGCGCCAAAACCAGCACGGAGGCCAGCACCAGGAACACCGCCGCCAAGGCCCACTGCATAGGCCTGGCGACTCTCACGCGCTGCTCTGGAGCCCTTTTGGCACTGCCCCAGGCGCTGGCGTAGGCACTGAGACTGAGATTCGCAACCTCCTGCCATGTCTCCGTACACCGTTCAAAAGCAAGCCGATGCGCGGGTGACTGGGACTGCCAGGCCAAGCACTCGCGCACCATAGCTGGCGTACGGCTGGGGCCATGCAATCGCGCGATCCACACAGCGGCTTCGGCAGCGATGTCAGGCGTCACCAAAGGCGGTGAATGTCCTCTCGCATCCTCAGACAGCCCAAAACGTTCACTGTCCACCCGCCCTGCCCTACCGGGCTCCCCATCAAACTCAGCGACCACTACCAACCTTCCATCCAGCTTGTCAGCTGCAGGGTGGCCTTGGCGACATGCTTCTCCACCGTGCTGATGCTCAAACCATGATTCTGGGCGATCTCTTGGTAAGTCAAACCGTCGATCCGATGGGACAGAAATATGTCCCGGGTCTTGTCAGTCAGACGCCCTAACCCAAGGCTCAAGCGCGCCATGCGTTCCCGAGCCAGCACGATTGCCTCGGTGCCCGGAGCGGTGTCGAGCAGGACCACCTCATCCACCATCAGCTGCTCCCCATGGCTGACGCTGGACCGATGCGCATCAATGGACAGATTCAGAGCCGTTCGCATCATGAAAGCCTCAGGTTTGGCAACCACCTGCACACCTTCATAGCAAGCCAGCCGAACCCAAGCCTCCTGTACAAGGTCGTCCGCGTCATGCGAGGAACGACCGCTGCGCATCAGCGCGGCGCGTATGCGGAAAAAGACCGGGGGTAGGTTCTTGAGCATGGGAGATCCCTCCAGGCGGGGTCAGACAGATGAGGCCGGCGCAGCACACGCAGCCAGTTCAGACCGAACGGCAGCTCTCACCGCAACGCGAGCCACAGCGCGCCCGACCGGATGCGTTGGAAAAGGCAGCGGCGGCAGCTCAGCCCACTCGATCCGGGACTGGCACCGAGCCAAGGTCCAGGCCACAAAGGACACCGCAGCGCCCATGTCGGCAAACGGGCCATGCCGGCGCACAGCGCGGGCCAGCATGCCGCCCAGCTGCTCCAGGCGTCGGTCGCCTTCGCGCACCAAGGCCCGGCGATGGGGTCGCAGCGCATAGAAGGGGCGGAACTGCTCCAGCACGGCGGGCCAGTCTGGCGACAAAACCGAGTCCCTGCCCTCCCCTGACCCAGAAAGCAGAAGCTCCAGGGCAAACCGCGCCGCACGGACACCTGAGGCTTCACGGACCAAACGCCGAGCTTCAGCGCGCAGCACGCCAACGCCGTAGGCAACCGGCACGTACTGCTGCCCCAGGATTCGGCGGAAAGGCGGGAGCACTTTCGCAATGGGGTACAGAGCGCGAGCGTTCTCCTTGTCTGCCGAGCTTACCCAGGAGAGCTTGCCGACGCCGCGCTCATCGAAGTCCTGCCAGACTCCCTGCCAAAACCCAGGGCCGGCACCGTCCCTAGGCCAAACACCCAGCGGCTCGCAGTCGCCGTCCGCCAGCACGCCCACCGCCCAGCCCAATCTCAGCTCGGCCAAGCCACCACCGGCTACCAGCACCGGCAATTTCTGCTCTTCGAAGTGGGCACTGAAGTAGTGCAGGCAAAGCGACGTCGGGCGCTCCCCATCCAGTTTGTCGAGAGTGTCCTTCGGCTTGTTCTGAGGTTCTGTCAGTTTGGTCACAGCGTCTCCCGTACCGAATTAGCCTCCGGCCGGACACCTGAATGCACGACACCGAGTCTTGTTTGCGACGAGCAAACGCGATGAGTCATGCGGAAGCTTGTCAAATTGTGACTCAAACACGGCTGACTTAAAAGCATCAAAGCGAAAGACTTCGCAGATGCCCCCAACAAATGCATCTAAAGCTCATCGAAGGACTGCACGCGAGCATCTCGCTGGCAACCTTGTCCTGATGCGTAGAGAGCGGGGCTGGTCCCAGGAAGATCTAGCCTTGGAAGCGGGGCTACATCGCACGTTCGTCGCGCATGTTGAGCGCGGCGCAAGGAACATTTCTTTGGACAATATTGAGAAATTGGCCGTTGTGCTCGGCGTCGAAACCTACTGCCTGCTGCGCCCGAGTTCGAGCGCTGAGTAGCGAGCATCGACGTTGAGGCCAGTTTCGATCGGTCTAGCCGCTATGTGTACGGCTTCTAAAGGCTGGTCAGAGTCATTCGCATCTGACAGCCTCAGCGGCTGTTTCGATCATCACCGGCCAATCGACCGGCAGCAGCAAGAAGGGCCGGTGTGTTTACAAGACCGGCCACTCGACAGCTGAAGGCCATGCGGTCCGATCCTGAACCGCCGGTTCGGCGCGACGTGAACGGCCGGACGCGCCGCCCAAAGGAGTCGGTCGGCCTTCAGTCGTTAGCGGCAGCAATGTGCCCATTGCGTGTATCCGGGCGGGCTCGATGAATTCACGCAGCCGAAGCCAGCGACCAGAATTCAATGGGGCCAGCTTTAGACGGGCGCTTGCAGGCGTGGCGTCTGATCGTTTAGCCTCCCAAAAGCCAGAACGAAGCCGACATGTCCGACTCGCCGAATCAAAATCCGCCCTTGATGACGCCGATTCGTAGCTTCTTGCTGGACGCGGTATTGCAATTCACCTGTCAGGCGCGCGACCTGCCTGGGGTGCGTCGCATCGCGCTAATCGGTTCATTGACCACGCCCAAACCCAAGCCCAAAGATGCCGACGTGCTGGTGACGGTGGAGCCCACCTTGGATTTGACCAAGTTGGCCCGACTCGGTCGCCAGCTCAACGGCAAAGATCAGACCCGCAATAGCGGTGCCGACATTTTCCTGGCTCACCCAGACGAGCAGTACATCGGGCGCATTTGCAGCTGGCGTGAATGCCGTTTTAGCCTGCGCCTGGCGTGTCGAGCCAGCAACTGCGGGCGGCGGGAATACCTCAATGACGACCTGCACGTTGTCAATCTGGACACGCAAGTGATTACGCACCCGCCCCTGGAACTTTGGCCCGCGGTGGTCTGCCGCCAAAACGTGCCCGTCGACGTGATCCAACGATTGGTAGATCCACTGGTAAATCTGCCGCAGCGGCCATTGTCGTTGTGACGAAGCCGATGCAAGTAGCGTCAGGTCGATGATCCATCAGGCGAAAGCCATCCCGTCGATCTTCTGAGCAAGCGCACGCGTGGGGCGCCATCGCCCACCTTGAGCGACAAAGCGCTCCGTGGCGTCGAGGACTCCGGCAGGGCATCGCGCTTCGCCCAACAGGCCCTCCAAGGCAATGCCAGCGAGTGCACGCTGTTGTCGCTCGAACCGTTGGGTGTCGACGCGGCCGTCTTGATCGAACGGCAGCACGAAATACATGCGTCTGACAATCTGAAGCACCGTGCGCCCGTTGACTTGGACGATCAGCTCCGCAACCCGCACCCGCTGACCAGCCAGTGATGGCATCGTGTGGAGCGCCGGATTCTGCATAAGCCCTTCGAACGTCGTGATCCTCATGCGGATCACGCGTTCTTCCTGATCTAGAAAATATCGGCGGCAGGACAGGCCCATGGCTGCAAGAAAGTGGACGTGCAACACAAACGACGGTACCCGCAAACGGTGTTTCGGGGAAGGCCGTACAGGCATGCCTACGAGGGGCCGAGCCTGTCCAAGGGACTGCGCACCGCGCCGCCGCCAAGCTTGAGCACATGGGTGTAGATCGTCGTTGTGGACACATCCGCATGCCCGAGCAAATCCTGCACCGTGCGAATGTCATAGCCGTCCTGCAGCAAATGCGTGGCAAAGCAGTGGCGCAGCGTGTGCGGAGTGGCAGGCTTGTCGATGCCGACTGACAGAATCGCCCGCTTGAAGGCCCTTTGGAAAGTCTCGTCGTAAAGATGATGGCGCCGCACCACACCGCTGCGCGGATCGGTAGTTTGATGGCGTTGAGGAAAGACCCAGAACCAGGCCCAACTGACGCCGGCACGCGGGTATTTGCGTTCAAGCGCATAGGGCATCTCGACGCCGGCCTGACCGTCTTCAACATCCCGGCACCAAATCTGCCGACCTGCCGCCATTTGCACCCGCAGGTCCGGCACCAGTGAAGCCGGCAGCATCACCACGCGGTCCTTGCCGCCCTTGCCTTGCCGCACATAGATAGCGCGTTGCACAAAATCGACGTCCTTGACCCGCAACCCTATAGCTTCTGAAATCCGCAGGCCGGTGCCGTACAGCAGGCGCGCCAGCAATTTATGCTCACCCTTCATTTGACCCAGCACCAAGGCGACTTCATCGGCGCTCAGCACCACCGGCAAGCGACGCTTGGGTATGGGTCGCCCAATCTCCTGCATCCATGGCAGTTGCTGACCCAGCACCTTGCCATACAGAAACAGCAGAGCCGACAAAGCCTGTCGATGGCTGGAAGGAGCCAAACCACGATCCGCCGCCAAGTGCGTCAGAAAGGCCTCGACTTCCGGGCCGCCCATAGTTGCGGGATGCTTCAAGCCATGAAAACGTATGAAGGCGCGACACCAGTGTGAATACGCATGTTCAGTGCGCAGGCTGTAATGCAACATGCGGATGCGCTCACGCAGCTGATCCAGCAGTCGCGCTGACTTCACCGGTGGCAGATCGACGCTGGCTGGCGGCCGAAGCAGCGCGCGCGACGGTGCAGGGTGAAAACCAGATGGCAACATGACGTGTGCCTCCCTCGAACGGGGCCGCGCGGACCGTCCGAGCGCGTTGTAACAGGCGCGGCTTTTGACGCCAAATTTAATACTGTATAAAAAAACAGTCAAGCAGGAGGAAAGTGAGGATGCGGCAAGTACTTACGGCGCAGCTTGGGCAGCCTGTTATTGCACGGGTCACGGTGTTATCCGACACTCAGCAGCGCTATACAACACGTTAGGCCACAAGGAGGCTGCCTATGGCGAGCAAGCAACCAAAGCGGAAACAGCGCGACGGGGTGGATGGCCTGGGCCGCACTCCGCTTCACTATGCTTGCATCGATGGAAACTCGGAGGATGTTGCGCAATTCCTTGCCACGGGCTTGGATGCAAACGCCCAAGACGACAACGGCTGGTCTCCTCTTCATTTCGCGGCACAGGCCTCATCCGTCGAATGCGTCACGTTGCTCATCAGAGCCGGAGCCAACGTTTCGCTCAAAGACTCCTTTGGCAATACAGCGCTCTTTCGGGCCGTATTCTCCTCAACCGGAGATGGCGCCACGATTGGCATCCTCCGCAAAGCAGGTGCTGATCCGCATGGCAAAAATGAGCACGGTGTTTCGCCTGTCATCCTTGCGCGAACGATCGGAAACTACGATGTTGCTCAGTTCTTCGCGGATCTTCCACCGGTCGACGATGTGGCCTAACCGGTCGCTCAACCGGACCCGCAACGGCATGCCGCCTGCGGGCCTCATTTCATTCTGGCCCTTCGGCGTCCTGCCGTCGCGGGCCTGTTAGCTTCAACGTTGGGCCTCAAGGAAGACGCCGTGGAAGATCTGACGAAGTACGAAGCTGCAATGGCGGAGCGAGATCCCGTCGCCCTCTCTGAACTACTGCTCGACGATTCGCACGAATTTCACGAGGACATCGTTTTCGAGCTCGGCCTGATCGGTGATCCGTACGCCGTCAGCGCTATAGCGCGGGCCGTCCAGATTCCGTTCGGTCATCTCGTCAAGTGGAACAACCTGCACGAGTTTCAGCGCAAATGCGCCTACGCATTGGCCAACATTGGTACTCCAGAGTCGCGTTCTGTACTCGAGGCGCTTGCGAGCCAATCAGACCCCTTCCTTCAGGAGTACGGGCGAGAGGGGCTGGAACATTGGGGCTCAAGGTGACGGCAAACTTGAGGCCCAACCAGTCGCTGGAGCCGACTCGGAGCTTGAATCGGTTTCGTTGACACTTCCACCTAACGAAGGAAGTGTTCAATGGGAACAGCAGGGCCAAGAAAAGTTCACCGTTACGAGCTGAGTTTCAAGCTCAAGGCGGTGCTGATGAGCGAGCAGCCAGGGGTGCTGATCAAGGACGTGGCGGAGTCCTTGTGCATTCATCCCTTCATGCTGTCCAAGTGGCGAAAGCAAGTGCGTGATGGCGAGCTGTCCGGCCCCATCGAGCCGGTTGAACCCGCAGCAGTGGCGGAGCTGCGCCGGCTGCGCGAAGTCGAGCAGCAGTTCAAGCGTTTGCAGACGGAGCACGATCTGCTAAAAAAATTCATCCGGTTTGCAGCAGATCAAAAGCGGAAGTCTTCGCCTTCATCGCGGCAAACCGGCAAGCCCACTCGATCCAAGTGATGTGCAAGCTGTACCAAGTCACCCGCGCAGGCTACTACGCCTGGTGCCGGCGTGAGCGCAGCGTCAGAGCTGCCGGCGACGAGCAACTCATTGAGCAGGTGCGCTTGGTTCACGAGCAAAGCCGAGGCTACTACGGCAGCCCGCGCATTGCGCAGCAGCTCAAGCAGCAGGGCGTTCAGGTGGGGCGCCGTCGTGTGGCGCGTCTGATGCGCAAGGCGGGCCTGCAGGGGCGCAGCGCCCGGCTGTACCGGCGTGCCAAGGTGGGGCAACGCAAGTTCTTCGCCAGCGTGCCCAATGCGCTGCGAGACGTGGCACTGAGCGATGCAGACCAGGCCTGGGTCGGTGACGTGACGTACCTCAAAGTGGCGGGCCAGTGGCGCTACATGGCGGCGGTGATGGATCGACACTCCCGGCGGCTGGTGGGCTGGAGCCTGAGCCGGCGTCGCGATGCTGCGCTGACGCGTCAGGCTCTGAATCATGCCGTGCGCAAGCGCCAGCCGTCGCCGGGTTTGATCTTCCACAGCGATCGGGGCATCGAATATGCGGCGTACGAGTATCGGGAGCAACTGAACCGGCTGGGCATCAAGCAGAGCATGAACCGGCCCGGAAAAATGAACGACAACGCGCACATGGAGTCGTTCTTCCACTCGATGAAGACCGAGTCCTTGCATGGCATGTCGTTCGAGACGGACAAGCAACTGCGTACCGCACTGCGCAGCTACATCGGCTTCTACAACCAGCAGCGGCTACATTCCTCGCTGAGCTATCTATCCCCGGTTAAATTCGAGCAACAGCAGCGGCAGCAATCATGTGTCAACTGAATCGGTGCAAGTTCCGAGCCAACGGCGTGCCGCCTGGCCCGCGAGGCCGCGCTGGTTATCATCAGCCTCGCGGGCCAGTCGTCACACCGTCGCCTCCCGCTTAGCTCGAACGCTATGCAGCAGGCTAAGCAAATCTCGAAGATCCGTTTTCGGTTCCGCGTTCGCGGCGGCCACGCGGTACAACGGGCCGAGGTTTTCTCGTGTTCGGGCTGGGCGCGAGCGGCACCAGCTTTCGGCTGCGAGGATCTTGCTGGTTCAAGCCACGCTGGCCGCTCGCCTTCCTCAGTTCGCGGCCAGCCGCATGGTACGGATGCAGCCTGTCGCCTCGGGCGCCTGCGGCGTGGGTGCCGCTTCGGTATGCTCTCGGCCACTTCCACCGCAGTGCCTCCGAAGGTGGCTCTGCATAGCCGGTCGTTGCAGCGGACCGCCTGCGGCGTCCGCTGACCTTTACGCTATGCAGCAGGCTAAGAAATCTTCGACGATCCGTTCTGGGTTGCGCGTTCGCGGCGATCACGCGGCGCAACGGGCCGAGGCTTTCTCGTGTTCGGTCAGGACGCAAGCAGCCCCAGCTTTCAGCCGCTGTGATCTTGCCTGGTCATGGCACGCTGGCCGTTCGCTTTCCTCGTTTCGCCGCCTGCCGCATGGTACGGATGCAGCCTGTCGCCTCAGCCGACTGCAGCGTGGGTACAGCTTCGGTATGCCCTCGGCCACTTTCACCGCAGTGCCTCCGAAGGTGGCTCTGCATAGCCGGTCGTTGCAGCGGACCGCCTGCGGCGTCCGCTGACCTTTACGTTAAAGCGCATAAATGCTTGACCACCTATCCCCTGCCCAGCGAACGCTTGCCGACTACATGTCGAGCCTGTCTGAAGTCGCCTATCAGGCCGCATGGATGGAGGGCCTGGAGCTATCGCTGTGGAAAGCAGTCGTCTTCGGGCCCTACACTTTAGGGAGGCTTCAGTTCACCGATGAGCATGTTGAGCGCTTGCGGATACTCAGCGAGCAGTGCGGGGGCTGGGTACGATTTCAGGATGATGGCGAAGAGACGTTCGTTCCAATCGGGGAATGGAAAGCGTATGCGGCAAATGCGCTTTAACCTGTCATTGGAGCGGACCGCCTTCGGCGTCCGCTCACTTTCACGTTAGGCGTCGCAAACAGCCAGCGCCCCACCGCTTCGGCTTTAACCATTGTCTCGAAGAGCAGCACCGAAGGCCAAAAAGTTCTATGAAGTCAATCCGCGTCCTCAACACAAGATACGGGACAGAGGTTCGGTCTCCGTCCGACAACCAACTTGAGGCAGCGGTGAAGGAGCTCTATGTCGAGATGGAGCCGTCACTGACAGAAGCTGACTACGAGGAACATGGCGCATCGTGGCAACGGGCGGGACCAGTGGAGGGACCGATGTACGTGCTCTACGTGACACGACATCGTCGAGCTATTCTCGAAACATGGGCGGACTGGGACTATGAACAAGAAGTCCGCGCACCGGTCACGATCAACCAGATTGGGCAAGGCGAGGCCCTGACGCTCTGGCGGCAATTGGCAGCTGGTGAGTACAAAGCAGTTGAAAGCTACTTCGTTGCAGCCGGCAGCGCCCGAAGCGACGCCTAACCCCTCGGTCGATGCGATGCCTAACGGCAAGTCGCCAGGCCCGCCGGCCGGCTCTGTGTATCTTCCGTCCGGCGGGCCTGGCGCCTTGCCGTCGGTCCCGCCTCACCTCTAACGTTGAGGCTGTAAAAAAACTCCCCACCGGGTCCTCCCTGATTCATTGCGCAGCCCCTGACGCGTCAAATACGCAGACCCGTCCAGGAGTCCGCCATGCCGCGCTACAAGCCCAGTGATTGCCACGCGATGATGCTGCCCGTGGTGCTGTCGGAGCAGATCGTGCCAGGCAGTTTTGCCTTTGCGCTGAGCTACCTGGTCGATCACGAGCTGGATCTGAGCGCCCTGGATGCGCGCTTCAACAACGACATCACGGGCGCCAGCGCCTATGACCCTCGCGTGATGCTCAAGATCGTCTTGCTGGCCTACAGCCAAGGTCTGATCTCCAGCCGCAGCATCGCAGCCGCCTGCTCACGTAACGTGCAGTTCATCGCCATCAGTGGTGACAGCCAGCCCAGCCACGCGCACATTGCCAAGTTCGTGGTCTCGCTGAGCGATCAGATCAAGCCTCTCTTTGCCCAGGTGCTGATGACTTGTGACGCCCAGGGTCTGATCGGCCGCGAGATGTTCGCCATCGACGGCGTCAAGCTGCCCAGCAATGCCAGCAAGGAGCGCAGCGGCACGCAGGAGGAACTGCGCCACCGAGCCGAGCGCCTGGACAAGGCGGCCGACAAGATCCTGGCGCTGCACCAGGCGCAGGACAAGGCCGGCGCTCAGGAGCCCTTGGAAGCCAAACGGCAAGCCCGCGTGGAAGCCTTACGCGAGGAGGCTGTACGCACCCGGGCTTTTGTCGCCCAGAACCCAAAGCGACTGAATGCCAAGGGCCGAGAGCTCAAGTCCAACATCACCGACCCCGACAGCGCCAAGATGGCCACCAACAAAGGCGTGATCCAGGGCTACGCAGCGCAAGCAGCCGTGGACAGCGCCAACCAGGTCATCATCGCCGCCGACGTGGTGGGCTCGGGCTCGGAGCAGGCCATGCTCGCCCCCATGATCGAGCAGGCCCAAGCGTGGACGGATGAGAACACCCTGGTCACCGCCGATGCGGGCTATCACAGCGATGCCAATGTGCAGCAACTGCACGACAACAACACGCCAGCCCTGATTGCGGACGGCCAGATGCGCAAGCGCGATGAGCGCTTCGCGGATCAGGCCAAGCACAAGGCAAAGCCTGACCCCTTGCATGACAAAAAGGCAGGCGCCGACGGGCCGCCAGAGGGCCAGCACTTCCGGCCCAAGGACTTTCGCTTCAACGACGAAGACCACACGGCCACGTGCCCGGCAGGCCAGGTCTTGATCAGCAGCGGCCGCATCCACCTCACCGCCCGCGGCCAGCCTTACGAGACCTACATCGCTCAGGCGACGGACTGCAGCAGCTGCGCGCTGCGCTCCAAATGCATCAAGACTCGAGGGCGTGATGACCAGACGCCGCTGACACGTGGCCGCCAAGTCAGCCGCTTCCTGCCCAAGGCCGCAGACCCCAGCCACCCGAGTGAGCGCATGCGCCAGGCCATCGATTCACCGCGGGGCCGGCAGTTGTACAGCCAACGCATCGGCACGGTGGAGCCGGTGTTCGCCAATCTGCGGCACAACAAGCGGCTGACTCGCTTGAACCACCGAGGGCAGGCCAAGGTCCGCACGCAGTGGAGCCTGTATTGCATGGTGCACAACATCGAGAAACTGTCGAAAGCGGGACTCGGGCAAATCGGGGTTCAGTAACGCAGTCCACAGGCGGCACAATTGCACTCAGGTGCCGCTAGAGCGGCTTACAGTCTCCGATTCACCGATGAGCCCAGAAACTCGCCTTCGCCGACATTCACACGTACTGAGCGTTGAGTGTGGTTGGGGATTTCGGGTTATTGGACAACCTCGTTAGAGGGAAAATGCGAAGACTTTTCTACTTCATCGGTTTGGTTGTTGTGGCTGCGGCGCTTGGCTGCTCGCCGAAGGCCAGCGTGTCAGACCGAATCGCTGCCGAGGCCTCGAAATCCAAGACCATTGACCTTGCGAAGCTAACTCAGTTCTCCTGGGACCGCGTCGTTGTGTTTGGCCCGTACGCCTCTAGCGAACGAATCTGTGCCGCCTTGTCAGGTTCATGGACTCAATGCGCAAGTACCTACCCACAGGGCGTGGGCGAAGGCAGCTACTTGCTGGCATTTGTACGCGAGGGCGCCGTCGTGCACCATGAGCTTCATCCAAGAGCCAATGGGCATTTCTGTTCAAGCAGTTGCATGCTTCAACTTACGCCACAGGAGGCCCGCTTCCATGTCCAATCAGCAGCTGTCGGCGCGTCAGGCTACGGGCCCAATCGGTTTTCCAAAATTTCCCCCTAACCGGTCGCTGCAGCGGACGGCTTCGCCGTCCGCTGAGCTCGCACCTTAGGCCTTTCATTCAACTCCCATGAAGCTGCTGCTGAAACTTGCCGACGAGACGCTGGGATTCGCGGAGACCGAGGAAGCGCTTACTGATCCACCGATGGGATGTGGTGACGTTGCGTTTCAGCCATTGGATGCGTACTCGACGGTCGAGAGTCTCTTTAGAAGTCGAAGCGTTTGTATCGGTGGACTCGGCGACCCAGGCACAGAATCCCTGGAAACTATTGATCGCAAGTTGTCCGAATTTAACTTGGTCCTCGTCGCAGAAACTGGCGAGCCACTGGACATCATGGGATTCTCCATTCAGGACTTCAGACCTGAGTTTCCTGAAGAGGGATTGCACCTTGAATTTGTCGGAATGCACCAGGAGCAGTTTGGGCGGCTCTTTCCCGGGCACTATGCAAAATACGAGGCTGCTTGTGCATCCAAGGCCTAACCGGGCGCTCAACCTGACCCGAAACGGCATGCCGCCTACCGGCCTCATTTCATTCTGGCCCTTCGGCGTCCTGCCGTCGCGGGCCGGTTATCTTCAACGTTAGGCGTCTCAATCCACTTCCATCTCGAGTTCGCATGCGAAATTTACTGATCGCCATCACCATTTTCTACGCGGTACCCCACACGGTCCTGGCCCAAAACGCACTACAGCCGCCCGCTGAAGAGTTCGTGTTTCGATTCCAGCCTCCCAACGGAATCAGTGTCCGTCAAACGTACAAGATGGAAAAGACGAGAAAAACTGAGGGGCAACCTCTCGTAAAGGACGAGGCGGAAACCCAAACCGAAGGAACGTTCAGGCGTGTCGGTGATAGCTTCGAATATTGTCCGAAGATCAAATCTTCAACCCTTCGCCGCAACGGCACGGAAATTAACGATCCCATAATTGACCTTCTCTCCAAAGTCCAGATCACTTATGTCATATCAAAGGGTGGAGAGGCGACTGAGATACGGGGCTTTTCTGAGGTCAAACAATCTGTAAGGTCGACCATGCCTGCCCAGGTGGCTGCAGCGCTGGCACCATTTTTGAACGAGGCAAGCCTAGTCGCGAGAGAAAAGGCCGAATGGAATGCACGTTACTCAGAGTACGCTGACGGCAAATTTAGGATCGGCGAAGTCATTGACGTCCAGGCCCCGCAGAGACTAGCTAATGGTGAGACCATCAACTACACGATCCGAACCAGTTTCCCAGGTTGGGAACCATGTCCGGCTGGCAGCTGCATTCGTTTAAAGCAGATATATGAGTCTGACGCAGCCGAGTTGGCAAAGCTGGTCGAAGGTGTACTTGGCAGCGTGGCTAGCGCCGCATCAGCACCACAGATGGCTCCGAAGCTCGAAGGCGGAGCCACTCGAATCACAGGCTCGCTCAGTCGGCTGATCGACCCAAAGACGATGCTCATTTATTTCGAACAGGTGAAGCGAACTATCTCTATGCGAGTCCAGGTGCCAGGGCAACGTCCTTTGCCCACTGTTCAAGAAGAGTCTCGAACGTACACATACTCCTACGAGTGAGCGCAGCGACGCCTAACCCCTGTCTCAAGCGGATCTCCAACGTTGAGGCTGTAAAAAACTCCCCACCGGGTCCTCCCCGATTCATTGCGCAGCCCCTGACGCGTCAAATACGCAGACCCGTCCAGGAGTCCGCCATGCCGCGCTACAAGCCCAGTGATTGCCACGCGATGATGCTGCCCGTGGTGCTGTCGGAGCAGATCGTGCCAGGCAGTTTTGCCTTTGCGCCGAGCTACCTGGTCGATCACGAGCTGGATCTGAGCGCCCTGGATGCGCGCTTCAACAACGACATCACGGGCGCCAGCGCCTACGACCCGCGCGTGATGCTCAAGATCGTCTTGCTGGCCTACAGCCAAGGTCTGATCTCCAGCCGCAGCATCGCGACCGCCTGCTCACGCAACGTGCAGTTCATCGCTATCAGCGGCGACAGCCAGCCCAGCCACGCGCACATTGCCAAGTTCGTGGTCTCGCTGAGCAATCAGATCAAGCCGCTCTTTGCCCAGGTGCTGATGACCTGTGACGCCCAAGGTTTGATCGGCCGCGAGATGTTCGCCATCGACGGCGTCAAGCTGCCCAGCAATGCCAGCAAGGAGCGCAGCGGCACGCAGGAGGAACTGCGCCACCGAGCCGAGCGCCTGGACAAGGCGGCCGACAAGATCCTGGCGCTGCACCAGGCGCAGGACAAGGCCGGCGCTCAGCAGCCGTTGGAAGCCAAACGGCAAGCCCGCGTGGACGCCTTGCGCGAGGAGGCCGCACGCACCCGGGCCTTCGTCGCCCAGAACCCAAAGCGACTGAATGCCAAGGGCCAAGAGCTCAAGTCCAACATCACCGACCCTGACAGCGCCAAGATGGCCACAAACAAAGGCGTCATCCAGGGCTACGCAGCGCAAGCAGCCGTGGACAGCGCCAACCAAGTCATCATCGCCGCCGACGTGGTGGGCTCGGGCTCGGAGCAGGCCATGCTCGCGCCCATGATCGAGCAAGCCCAAGCATGGACGGATGAGAACACCCTGGTCACCGCCGATGCGGGCTATCACAGCGATGCCAATGTGCAGCAACTGCACGACAACAACACGCCAGCCCTGATTGCGGACGGCCAGATGCGCAAGCGCGATGAGCGTTTCGCAGATCAGGCCAAGCACAAGGCAAAGCCTGACCCCTTGTCGGAGAAGAAGGTCAGCAGCGAGGCCGCAGAGATCAAGTCCTTCCGGCCCAAGGACTTCAACTTCAACGACGAGGACAACTCCGCCACGTGCCCGGCGGGCCAGGTTTTGATCAGCAGCGGGCGCATCCACATCACCGGCAGTGGCCAGCCCTACGAGGCCTACATCGCTCAGGCGACGAACTGCAGCAGCTGCCCGCTGCGCTCCAAATGCATCAAGACTCGAGGGCGTGATGGCCAGAGTCCGCTGACACGTGGCCGCCAAGTCAGCCGCTTCCTGCCCAGGCCTCCCGACACCAGCCACCCGAGTGAGCGCATGCGCCAGGCCATCGATTCACCGCGAGGCAGGCAGCTCTACAGCCAGCGCATCGGCACGGTGGAGCCGGTGTTCGCCAATCTGCGGCACAACAAGCGGCTGACTCGCTTGAGCCACCGAGGGCAGGCCAAGGTGCGCACGCAGTGGAGCCTGTATTGCATGGTGCACAACATCGAGAAACTCTCGAAAGCGGGACTCGGGCAAATCGGAGTTCAATAACGCAGTCCACAGGCAGCACAATTGCACTCAGGTGCCACTGGAGCGGCTTACAGACCCCAATTCACTGATGAACCTAGAAACTCGCTTTCGCCGACATTCACACGCCCAGAGTAGTGCGGGTGGTTGGGGATATCGGGGTATTGGACAACCTCGTTAGGCCTCACAGAATGAACGTCGGCGATCTCTTCCCAGTTGAAGGCACGCACCGCAACATCTACTGCGACAAGTGCCATGCCCACCTTGAGCTGTCGTTCTTTGACTTTGAAGACGACGTCTCTGGCGTTCACATTCGAGTCGAGGGACTGCCACAACTCCGCTGCCCTGCATGCCAGTCGACCTTCTTGCCAGATCGCTCCCGTTTCGCGCTGATCGAGACCCATCGACAAGCGCTAGATAAACGTTCATTGGCCGTCAACGTCGTTCGCAAGAAGACCAGCCAAAACTTCGGGTTCACCGAGGTTCCGTTCTTGTACGACTCAGACGACTATCACTACATCCCTGGGTTGCGCCGAGAGTTCGACCCTGGATTTCTAACACCTGTCTTTTTCAACAAGGAGGCTCTGCTCAAGTACGACGCTCACCCGTCGTACCGCGTTGACTTTGCCTCGCGCACGTACGGAACGATTCGCAAAGATGACTTTGACATCGCTTTTGGGATCAATCGAAACGGCCGATTGGTTATGTGGCTTGGCGATATTGCCACGCTCCCGGAAAGCGAGCAGTTCTATCTGAGGTCTGAGAACGTAGCCTCAGATCACTCTATTGGGTCCGAGTTCTACGATGGCCAGATCGAGTGTGTGTTCACGGAACGCACGCCTGAGGACAAGCTGTTCGAGCAGCGGTCTCGCTTTCTCGAAGCCTTCTTTGCGAAGTTCGGCGTGAAGGCCGCCCACCTCGAGAAAGAGGTCCTTGACCTCGCCATCTCCATCCGGCGTCCTGTTGTAGACACGCCTGCTGAGCGACGACACGTCGCGGACACGTTGAACAAGGTCTACCTCGAGTCACTCGACAACAAGGCGCTTGCGAAGGCACTCGATGCGGTAGGGCGCCCCTACGACGGCATTGGAAGCCTCAAGCGCCTGGAGAGACTCCTTGAGAGCACCATGGCGTCGCCCGCGGAAGCCGCTGCCACTACAGCTCCCCTGTTCGTTCTTTACGACCTGCGGGTTGCCTACTCGCACTTGGGGTCAGTGGAAGGACAGGCTCAGATCATCACGAAAGTGATCGACAGGCTGGGCATCCCTGCAGAGTCCGCGGACCTCTTCGCGATCTACGACGTGCTGGTCAACCAACTCAGACAGGCGTTCGAGCGAATGGCCTCTGCCCTGCGGTGAAGCCTAACCCCTCGCTGGCGCCGATTCGCAACGACTGGCCACTTCAGGCCCTCATTTCATTCTGGGCCATACGCGCCCAGCCGCCGCTCGCGGCTCAGCTTCAACGTTGAAACTTATGGGCTATCTCGCCGCGCTTTTCCAGTGGTTGTGGGCGCCGCTCGTCGCCGCCGCTGTAAGCGTTGTTTACTTCCAAAGCTCCAAGAGTTCTCGCAGGTTCGAACGATTTGCCACATCAATTCATGGCGCGTTGTTGGCAGTGCTTTACTTCGGTGCGCTGGGTGTTGGCGCCGACGAAAAATTGACCCGGGGGGGGATGCGGACGATTTCTTGGACTACCTGGAGGTAGTTCATGTACACATACGAGGATCGGCTTCGAGCAGTGCAGCGGTACATCAAGCTGGGCAAGCGAGTCGGCTTGACCATTCGGCAGCTGGGATATCCGACGAAGAACGCGCTCAAGACCTGGTACCGCGAGTACGAACAGAGCCAAGACCTACGCGCCGGCTACAAGAGGACTGCAAAGTTTTCTCAGGGGTATAGGCTGCGCGCTGTCGAGCATTACCTTGAGCACGGCCGGTGCATCGCTGTGACCGTCAAGGCTCTGGGCTATTCCTGCCGTTCATTGCTACACGCGTGGCTGCAAGAGCTTCACCCCCAGCCAACGCGCGTCGTCGGTCGAATGCAGGAACTGGCGCCGGAAGCCAAGCAGTCTGCAGTGACTGCCTTGTGCACGCGCTCGGCCAGCGCGCAGGCAGTCGCCGACGAGGTCGGCGTGTCGCGGGGCTCGCTGTACAAGTGGAAGGATCAATTACTTGGCCACGACGCACCCGCATCCATGAAGCTCAAGAAACGCGCCCTTGATAGCCCAGACCGGGCAGACTTGGCACAACAGCTCGAAACGCTGCAACACGACATTCGCCGGCTGCAGCTCGAGAAGGACGTGCTGAAGAAGGCGAATGAGCTCTTAAAAAACGTCCATCTCGGCGTTGCCCTGTCCCAATGGCAAGAAACACTGGGTTGCCTACACTGAGCGGGCTGGACCGTGGCCGTCAGCTTTTTGGAGGCACTTGTCCCCGTCAAAAAACGTGGCCCTTGGGGATCTTGCTGACCCAACTGTGGTGGCGCCTCGGCGACCCCGATTAGGAAAGTGATTGAACCCGCTCCCCTGTCCGGCGCATTGCCTACAGGAGGTTGTCATGTCCAAAAGTGGGAAAGCGATCGGCCTGCCGATCATCAACGCCAGAGCTGCCGGCATCGATATCGGCTCACGCATTCAAGTCGCGGCTGTACCGCCGGAGTTGAGCGACGATCCGGTGCAAACGTTCCAGAGCTTCACTGCCGATATCGAGCGCATGGCCAACTGGTTGATCTCGGTCGGCATCACGACCGTGGCGATGGAGTCCACCGGTGTGTATTGGATTCCGGTCTACGAGATTCTGGAGGATCACGGGCTGACGGTCGTGCTGGCCAACGCGCGAGACTGCAAGGCCGTGCCGGGGCGCAAGAGCGATGTCAACGACGCCCAGTGGCTTCAGCGCTTGCACGCCTGCGGGTTGCTGCGCGCAAGCTTCCACCCGGCGCGGGACATCGCAGCGCTGCGTGCTTACATGCGGATCCGGGATCGGCACTTGGAATACGCGGCCGCCCACATGCAGCATATGCAGAAGGCGCTGACGCTGATGAATCTCCAACTGCATCATGTCCTCAGCGATATCAGTGGCGTGACCGGTCTGAAGATCATCCGTGCAATCGTGGCAGGGGAAAAAGATCCCGACGTTCTTGCAGCCATGCGCGACGTTCGCTGCCATGAAAGCATCCAGACCATACGCGCAGCGCTGGTCGGCAACTATCAGGCTGAGCACGTGTTCGCGCTGTCACAGGCTCTGGCCCTGTTTGATTCGTACCAGGAACGCATCGCCGACTGCGACAAGCAGATTGAGAACTCGTTGCAACTGCTGAACGCTGACCGGCCGAGACTGGAGGCACCGCTACCGGCTCCACGCACGAAGACCAAACAGGCCAACGCGCCGAAGTTCGATGTAAGGTCGATGTTGTATCAGCTCACCGGCACCGACCTGACGTTGATCCATGGCATCGGGCCCAGCATCGCGCTGTCACTTGTCGCGGAGTGCGGCACGGACCTCAGCAAGTGGCCCACCGAAAAGCACTTCACCTCGTGGCTGTGCTTGTCACCGGGCTGCAAGATCAGCGGCGGCAAGGTGCTCTCCGCCCATACCCGCAGAACGTCCAGCCGCTTGGCATCACAGTTGCGCTTGGTGGCAGTGAATGTTGGACGTACTGAGACGGCCCTCGGCGCGTTCTACCGGCGTCTGGCAGCACGCATCGGCAAGGCCAAGGCGGTGACCGCCACAGCGCGCAAGCTCGCCATCCTCTTCTACCGCACGATGCGGTTCGGCATGCAATACGAAGACCCGGGTGTCGATCAGTATGAGCAGCGATATCGCGAGCGCGTGGTCAAGCAACTGCAACGGCGCGCCGCTCACTTTGGCTTCTCATTGCAGCCGACCGCGGAAGGTGTTTCTTAGGAAAGAGCTGGGCATCAATCAGCAGCGCCTGACGAACCGGGAGAAGACGCTGCTGGTTGATGCCCTGAGGTTCACCTACACGGTGACCGAACTGCTGTGCGAAGTGGACCTGCCGCGCAGTTCCTATTTCTACCATCGGGCATGGCTGGGGGTGGATGACAAGTACGCGGACGTACGTCAGGCGATGACCAACATCTTCGAGCAGAACTATGGCTGCTACGGCTACCGGCGGCTCCACGCGTCGTTGAACGATCAGTGCGTGCGTATCTCGGAGAAGGTCGTGCGCCGCCTGATGAAGCAGGAGTGCTTGATCGCCGCGACAAGCAAACGCCGTCGGTATGGCTCCTACATGGGCGAGATCAGTCCAGCGCCCGACAACGTGCTGAACCGAGACTTCAATGCCGGCGCGCCGAATGAGAAGTGGCTCACCGACATCACGGAGTTCCAAATTCCGGCCGGCAAGGTATATCTATCTCCGATGATTGATTGCTTCGACGGCATGGTCGTAAGTTGGTCGATCGGCACTCGGCCGAACGCGGAGTTGGTCAATACGATGCTGGACGCTGCGATCGAGAAGGTCGCAGCAAGTGGCGAGAGGCCGGTGGTGCATTCCGATCGGGGCGGCCACTATCGATGGCCAGGCTGGCTAGCTCGAATCTCTGACGCCAAGCTGGTCCGCTCGATGTCACGCAAGGGATGCTCGCCGGACAACGCGGCATGCGAGGGCTTCTTCGGTCGGCTCAAGACCGAGATGTTCTTCGCTCGCAACTGGCTCTCGACAAGCATCGAGGAGTTCGTGGCGGCGGTGGACGCCTGCATCCGCTGGTACAACGAGGCTCGGATCAAGAGCTCACTGGGCTTTCGCAGTCCTGCCCAGCATCGTCGGCGCTTGGGCATCGCCGCATAACCAGTCCAAGTTTTTGTCCGCATCCCCGGGGCGCCGGCCTTCGACTGCCCCTACCAACCTGCGTCGTTTACCGAGCAGCAGCGTCAAGCGACGTTGCTCGCGGGGTCAGTCGGCGGTCGACAGAACTTCGGCAAATGGGTCAATCCGCGATTGGCACACACAATGCACGCGCCATCTCTGCGTGGGCAAGCGATGAGTTCTCGCTCAAATTCAGCGACTCCGGGCGCAGCGCCAGAAAAATTTTAGACCTGAAAAACAGTCGCTTCTTGCGCAGTGCAATCGATCCAAAACTGGCACCAGACTGGCACCAGCAAAAGCCAGCCAGACAATGTTAGCGATCACTATCGTTAAAATCCCTGTAAAACTGGTAGGCCGTGCAGGACTTGAACCTGCGACCAAAGGATTATGAGTCCTCTGCTCTAACCAACTGAGCTAACGGCCCCCGGGGACTTGCGACCCTTGGAGAAATCGCCGGCATTGCACCGGCGGAGCCCGCGATTGTATAGGTGGCGCAGCAGGCGGAGACTTGGCGGCGAAGGGGGCTCGTGAATCGTGAATCGTGAGTCGTGAGTCGTGAAACAGCCGGGCGTGCTCTTGTTCACCTGTTCACGGCGCCCTTAGCGGCGCGCCCCACTCCCTCACTTCTGCGACAGCGCCTGACTCACCATCCTCGACGTGATGTCCACGATCTGGATCATTCGGTCGTAGGCCATGCGGGTGGGGCCGATGACGCCCAGGGTGCCGACGACCTGGCCGTTGACCTCGTAGGGCGAGGAGACGATGGACAGTTCTTCGAAGGGCACAACCTGGCTTTCGCCACCGATGTAGATGCGCACGCCCTCGGCGCGGCTGGAAACGTCGAGCAGGCGCATGAGCTGCGTCTTCTGCTCGAACATATCGAACAGGCGGCGCAGACTCCCCATATCGTTGGAGAAGTCTTGCACGGTGAGCAGATTGCGCTCGCCGGAGATGATGACGCGCTCTTGCTCGTCGGCCATGGCCTCGGTGCCGGCCTGCACGGCGGCGCTCATCAGGCCGGAGATCTCGCCGCGCAGCTGGTCCACCTCGCTCTTGAGTCGCTCGCGCACAGCCTCCAGGCTCAGGCCGGCATAGCTGGCGTTGAGGCGGTTGCTGGCCTCGGCCAGCTCGGCCTGGCTGTGGTCTTGCGCGGTGAAGATGACGCGGTTCTGCACATCGCCATCGGGCGAGACCATGATGACCAGCACCCGACGTTCGCCCAGGCGCAGGAATTCGATGTGGTGGAAAACGCTGGGCTTGCGCGGCGCGGTGATCACGCCGACGAAATTGGACAGGCTGGACAGCAGGTGCGCAGCGCTGGCGATCACGCGCTGCGGCTGGTCGGGCTGAATCTGGGTCTCGATCGGCCGGTCGTCAGGCACCACCAAGCCGGGCTGGGCGGTCAGCATGGTGTCGACGAAGAGGCGGTAGCCGCGGGCCGTCGGAATGCGGCCGGCGCTGGTGTGGGGGCTGGCGATCAGGCCCAGCTCTTCCAAGTCGGCCATCACATTGCGGATGGTCGCCGGGCTCAGCTCCAGACCGGAAGCTTTGGACAGCGTGCGGGAACCGACAGGTTGGCCGTCCGCGATATAGCGTTCGACCAGGGTTTTCAGAAGGGATTTGGATCGCTCGTCGAGCATGTAGCCATTGTAGGGACTGGCGCCCGCCTTCAGCGGACTGACATAGTGCTGTGGTGTAATTCTTCGCTATGGCCAAACGTTTCCAACATGTGGCAATCGTCGGCAAACACCAGGCCCGCGGCATTCGCCCGATTCTGGAGGAGATTGCCGATTTTCTGATGCGGCAAGGCCTCGATGTTTCCCTCGAAAGCGAGACCGCACTCAACACCGGCATGACGGCATTTGAGTCACTGACGACCGAGGAGCTGGGCACGCGCTGCGACCTGGCCATCGTCGTCGGCGGCGACGGCACCATGCTGGGCTTCGCCCGCGAGATGGCCCGCCACGGCACGCCCCTGGTCGGCATCAACCAGGGCCGCCTGGGTTTCATCACCGACATCTCGCTGGAAAAATTCCAGGAAGCACTGGCGCCGATTCTGGATGGCGACTTCGAAACCGAGAAGCGCTCCATGCTGGAAGGCGCCGTCTGGCGCGACGGCGAAAGCATCTTTGAAGGCTTGGCCCTGAACGATGTGGTGGTCAGCCGCGGCGCCACCGCCAGCATGGTGGAGCTGCGCGTGGATGTGGGCGACGAGTTCGTGGCCAATATGCGGGCCGACGGCATCATCGTTGCCTCGCCGACCGGCTCCACCGCCTACGCACTTTCGGCCGGCGGGCCCATCATGCACCCCAGCATCGGCGGCTGGCTGCTGGTTCCGATTGCTTCGCACACCTTGTCCAACCGACCCATCGTGCTGCCGGACACCGGCGAGGTGCGCATGGAGATCGTGGCCGGGCGCGACGCCAGCGTCAATTTCGATATGCAAAGCCTGGCCAGCCTGCTGCACGGCGACCGCATCACCGTGCGCCGCTCGGCCCACCAGGTTTGCTTCCTGCACCCCAAGGGCTGGAGCTATTACGCCACCCTGCGCCGCAAGCTGCGCTGGTATGAAGGGGTGAGCTGAACCATGTTGCGACGCCTGAGTCTGCGTGACTTCGTCATCGTGCCCGAGCTGGAGCTCGATTTCGGCGCCGGCTTCTCGGTGCTGACCGGCGAGACCGGGGCCGGCAAATCCATCTTGATCGACGCGCTGCAGCTGGCCCTGGGCCAGCGCGGTGACGCTGGCGTGGTGCGCGAAGGCGCGGCGCGCGCCGAGATCTCGGCCGAGTTCGACTGCCCCGCCCACTTGACCGGCTGGCTGGACGAGGCCGGCTTTGAATCCGAAGGCACCAGCCTGCTGCTGCGCCGTGTGATCGACAGCCAGGGCAAGAGCCGGGCCTGGATCAATGGCAGCGCCGCCACCATCAGCCAGCTGCGCGAGCTGGCCGACAGCTTGCTGGACATCCACGGCCAGCATGCCTGGCAAGGCCTGACCCGCCCGGCCTCGGTGCGCGCCCTGCTGGACAGTTATGCCGACCTGGACACCCGCCCTCTGGCCGCGGCCTTCGCCGACTGGAAGCACGCCAGCGAGGCGCTGGACGCCGCGCAGACGCGCCAGAGCGAGCTGCTCAGCGAACGCGAGCGCCTGGCCTGGCAGATCGGCGAGATCGCCCGCCTGGCGCCCGGCGCCGATGAGTGGGAGGAGCTCAATGCCGAGCACCAGCGGCTTTCGCATGCACAGTCTCTGCTCGATGCCGTGCGCGCCGCGCTGGAGCTGCTCAGCGAGGCCGAGGGCAGCACGGCCGAGTCGCTGACCGGCGAGGCGCTGGACCGGCTCGAGAACGTGCTCGATTACGACGCCCGCCTGGGCTCGGCCGTGGAAGCCCTGCGCGGCGCGCAGGCGCAGATCCAGGACGCCGGCCACAGCTTGAGCACCTATCTGCACGGCGCCGACAGCGAACCGGGCCGCATGGACGAGCTGGACGAGCGTGTCTCCGCCTGGCTGAACCTGGCCCGCCGCTACCGCCGTCCGCCGCAGGAGCTGCCGGCCCTGCATGCGCAGTGGCGCCAAGAGCTGGCCGCGCTGGACGCCGCCACCGACCTGGCCGCCCTGCAAACCAGCCTGGCCACGGCCCGTAAGGCCTTTGATGCCGAAGCACGCCGCGTCAGCGCCGCGCGCGCCCAAGCAGCCCCGGCCCTGGCCGGCGCCGTCACCGCCGCCATGCAGCTGCTGGGCATGAACGGTGGCCAGTTCGACATCGCCCTGCTGCCGCAAGAGCAACCGCAGAGCTATGGCCTGGAGTCGGCTGAGTTCCTGGTCGCCGGCCATGCCGGCAGCGCGCCGCGGCCGCTGGCCAAGGTGGCCTCGGGCGGCGAACTCTCGCGCATCGCCCTGGCCATTGCCGTCACCACCTGCCAGAAGACCGGCACGGGCGTGAACGCGGGCGTGGGTACCTTGATCTTTGACGAAATTGACGCCGGCGTTGGCGGCGCCGTGGCCGAAACCGTGGGCCGGCTGATGAAGCAGCTGGGCCGCAGCAGCCAGGTGTTGGCCGTCACCCATCTGCCCCAGGTGGCCGCATGTGCGGACCACCATCTGCTGGTGGCCAAGGCCTTACGCGGCGGCCAGACCTGCAGCGATGTGCAGCCGGTGCTGGGCGAAGCGCGCGTGGCCGAGATTGCCCGCATGCTGGGCGGCGAGCGCTTGTCGTCCACCGCCCAGGCCCATGCCCAGGAAATGCTGGATCTGTCGGCCCTGGACACCTCGAGCTTATCCAACTCTCCCTCTTCCCCCACCACCTCCGCCGGCAAGGCCAAGAAAGCACGTTCATGAGCACGACGACATCCCCCTACGATGCCGCCCAAGCCGAAGCCAGCTCCGTGGTCCTGGTGACCGGCATGTCCGGGGGCGGCAAGTCCCTGGTCATGCATGCGCTGGAGGATGCCGAGTTTTTCTGCGTGGACAACCTGCCGGCCGAGCTGCTGCTGGACTTCCTCAAACTCGAAGCCGAGCGCGGCGAGCGCCGCGTGGCGATTGCGGTCGATGTGCGCAGCGCCGGCTCCCTGCCCCTGCTGCTGCCGCTGTTCAAGCAACTGCGCACCTCGGGCGTGTCCATCCGCTCGATCTTTCTGGATGCCAACACCGAAACCCTGATGCGGCGCTTCTCCGAGACGCGCCGGCCGCACCCGCTGCGCATCGACGAGACCAGCCAGTTCGGCGAACTGGACGGCGGCGAATCCCGCGCCCGCGGAGGCCACGGCAGCTCAGACAACGGCCACCGCGCACTGCTCGAAGCCATCGAGCTGGAGCGCGAGATGCTCGCCGCCCTGCGGGTGGAGTCCACCGTGCTGGACACCAGCCAGCTGCGCCCGGCCCAGCTGCGCGCCTGGGTGCGCGATCTGGTGCTGGCTCCCAGCAACAAGCTGACCCTGGTGTTCGAGTCCTTTGCCTTCAAGCATGGCGTACCCAGCGATGCCGACTTTGTGTTCGATGTACGCGTGCTACCCAACCCCTATTACGACCGCGAACTGCGCCCGCTGACCGGCCGCGACAAGCCAGTGGCCGATTTCCTCCAGGCCCAGCCCGAGGTGCAGGTGATGTTCAAGCAGATCGGCGAGTTCCTGAACCGCTGGCTGCCCAACTTTGCCGCCGATCAACGCAGTTACCTGACCGTGGCCATCGGCTGCACCGGCGGCCAGCACCGCTCGGTCTATCTGGTCGAGACCCTGGCCCGCTTGTTCGGCAAGCATGGCCCGGTGCTCAAGCGGCACCGCGAGCTGGACGCGCGCTGAGCGACTTGCTCCCGCCATGAAAAAGCCCCGCATGCGGGGCTTTTATCTTTGTGAGCAGGGAGTTCAGAAACGGTAGCTGGCCTTGAAGCTCAGGAAGCGGCCGCGCGGATCGCCCTGGCTGTAGTCGTAGCTGCCGGTCGAGGCGTCCCAGGGCAGCTTGGCATCGCTGAGGTTTTGCAGCGTCAGCGTGGCCTGAAGCTGGCGGCTGAGCTGCCAGTCGAGGTTCAGGTCGACGGTGTTGATAGCGCGCACACGCTCGGCGATCTCGGGCCGCGGGCGGTAGGTTTGCGTGTAGCTGCCGACGCGGTTCCAGCTCAGGGTGCTGGTCCAGTCGCCCAGGGTCCAGACGGCGCTTGTGCTGCTGCGCCAGGCTGGCAGGGAGCCGAACTCATTGCTGCCCGAGCCGTTGACGACGGCCTCGCCTTCAGCCGGCGGCAGGGCGAACTGCAGCAGGCGGCTCAGCTGGGCCTTGAGCTTGAGCTGACCCGCGCCGCCGAGCACGAAGCTGCGGCTGGCCTCGATGTCAAAGCCCGAAACGCGGCGCGTGCCCTGGTTCTTGAACTGGCGCGTCAGCGAGACGATGCGGCCCTGCTCGTCGCGCAACACGCGGCCGGGCAGACGCGCCTCGTTGGCGATGATGAAGTCGGCGGTCTCGGTGTCGATCAAGTCCTTCTGGCGGATGCTGAAGTAGTCGACGCTGATCTGGCTCTGCGCATCGGGCGAGAGCACCACACCAAAGTTGAAGTTACTGGCCCGCTCGGGCTTCAAGTTTGGGTTGGCCGCAGTCAGGTTGGTGACGCCGCGCGCCACGGTGGGCGAGATCGGGTCACGCGGGTCGATCACCGAGCCGTAGCTGACGCCCGTGCTTTGCGTGATCTCGGGCAGCGAGGGCGCGCGAAAGCCTTGCGAGACATTGGCGCGCAGCACCAAGTTACTCAGCGGCTGGAAGCGCAAGCTGGCCTTGGGCGAGACGGCGGAGCCGAAATCGCTGTAGCGGTCGGCGCGGGCGGCCAGGTTCAGGCTCAGGCTCTTGAGCAGGGGCACGTTGAATTCCGCAAAGGCCGCGCTGACCGTGCGGCCGCCCTGGATGATGTTGATGGCCGGGCGCAGCTCGGTGCCGCTGAGCACCGCGTCCGAGGTGCGCGAATCCATGCTCTCACGGCGCAGCTGCACACCCAAGGCAAAACCCAGGGGGCCGGCCGGCAGGCGGGTCAGCTCGGTCGAGGCGCTGGCGTCGAGGGCGATCAGCTCGGCGCTGGCCGGGCGAAGGGTGGAAATGCGCAGGGCCTGGCGCTGTGACTCGCTGTTCAGGTTCTGGTCGGCAAAGTTGTAGCTGCCGGCCTTGAGCGCTCGCTCGAATTCATAGCGGTTGCCGAAGTTCTGCACTGTCTCGCGCAGGCGGCTGCTGGACTGGGTGAAGGATGCCTCCCAGTCCCAGGCGCCGGTGGTGCCGCGGGCGCCGGTGAGCACACGCTGGAACTGCACGGCGTCCTGCTTGAAGCGAGCGCCCAGGTCGAACAAGGTGGCGTTCAGCACAGCCGAGCCGCTGGCTGGGTAGTTGGGGTGGTTCTTGGGCAGGGCGACCGAGATGGTGTCGAGCGACTGGGTCTTGTCGTTCCAGGCACGCAGGCTGCTGGAGACCGACAGGGGCGCGCCGAAGATCAGATCGGCGCGCGAGCTGCCCAGCAGCAGCTCGGCATAGGCCTCGACGTCCTCCGTCAGGCGCCAGGTCGCGCGGGCCGAGCCGTGGTAGCGCTCGGCACCGGGGATCAGGGTCTTGTAGGCCGCCGGGTTGTAGGCCAGCACGGTGCCGGTTTTGCCGGGGGTCAGGTCGCCGTAGTTGAGCAGCTGCAGCGGGCCTTGCACACCGCCGAGCTTGTTGGTCGGGTCGCTGCCGAGGTAGTTGGTCGCCACCCAGGCCAGGGTGCCGCCGGGCTCGCCGCGGAAATCGCTGTCGCGCAGCCAAGCGACCTGGCTCTGGTCCAGGCGGTCGCGCTTGAGTGCGTCGAAGCTCAGCGTCAGGTTGAAACCCTCGCGCGCCAGATCGCCAAAACCATGGCGCAACTCGAAGCTGCGCTCGCCCTGGCCCGAGCCCTCGGTCGAGCGGCCCAAGCCCACGCGCGCCTCGGTGCCCTGGTAGTCGTCGTAGAGCACGATATTGACCACGCCGGCGATGGCGTCCGAGCCGTAGATGGACGAAGCGCCGTCCTTGAGCACATCGATGCGGCGCACAGCGGCCAGGGGCAGGCTGTTCAGGTCGGTGAACACATCCTGCATGTTCTGCGCCGTGGCATACGGCGCCACGCGCCGGCCGTTGACCAGCACCAGGGTGTTCTGCTGGCCCAACCCGCGCAGGGACAGGCCGGCCGTGCCGGCGGAAAAGCTGCCGGTGAACTGCTCGTTGAAGCTGTTGCCGCTGTTGGCGGCAATCAGGCGCAGCACCTCGGGCAGGCTGGTCTTGCCGCTGGCCTTGATGTCGGCCGCGCTCAGCACCTGCACCGGGTTGGCGCCCTCGCGCTTGAGACTGACGATGTTGGAGCCGGTGACGGTGACGCGCTCCAGGCGCTTGGCGCCCTCGGGCGCAGGCTCCGTGGATTGCGAATGGGCGAGCGGCACAAAGGCCGAGGCCAGGGCGGCGGCGAGAAGAGAAGGCTTCAGAAACATGATGGGTGACAACACTTGTGGTGAAGGATGGAAACGAGGTGAAACCCGCCCGGTAAGGGAGAGGCAAAGCCGAGCCCGCGGCAGCGCCGATCGGGCGCTGCACGGGGCACAGAAAGAAAAACGGGCGTAGTGAAGCCGCCTGCAAGGGCTGCCCGGGCGAGCAGGTGCAGGGCTTCAGATCGGAGGTGGGGGCAGGCGGGTGAAGCGCACAGACGCTTCGAACGTCAAAGCGCTTCGACTCAAACGCTGCGGCCGGCCGTCATCGACACATTCGGGCGACGGGGGCGCGAGCTGGACCCGGGAGGGTCATCAAATCAACAAACTGCAAAGCGAGGGATGGCATCGCGGGGGCTCTTTTTCGACTGCACGCTCTTGTTGGCGCCCCTGAAATTTAGTGGAAACCCTAATTCCACCCAAACAATAAAAACTTGTTTGCTTATGCATGCCGCTTAGATACCACCCTCCAGGCGGCCGACATCGGCGCTCAGCCCAGCAGCTTTTTGAGCGGCGCCGGCAGGCCGTAACTGGCCAGCGCCTCACGCGCCACCCACTGCCCCTGCTGGCCGGCACGCTGCGCGGCCTCGGGACTGAGAACGGCACGACGCGGGTGCAGCACCCAGTCCAGATGGGTCAGCGCATGTTCGATGCGCGGCAGCACATCGGGCGTGGCGCCCAAGGTTTGCGCATGCGACTGCAGCTGCGCCTCGTCTTCGAACAAAGGCAGGCTCCAGAGCCCGGCCCAGACGCCGGTATCCGGCCGCTGCTGCAGCAAGACCTGACCCTCATGCTCCAGCCACAGCCACCAGTTCTCGCGCCGGCTGCGCTTGAGCTTGCGGGTCTTGATCGGGAACTGGGTCGGCTCGCCCGTCTTGCGCCCGGCACACAAGCTCTCGGCTGGGCAGATCAGGCATTGCGGCGAGCGCGGCGTGCAGACCGTGGCGCCCAGATCCATCAGCCCCTGGGTGTAGGACTCGATGCTTTCAGCCGGCAGCAGGGCCTGGGCATGCTGCCACAGCAGTTTTTCCTGCGCGCTGCTGGCCAGGTCGCCGGGGAAAGCGAGCAGGCGGCCGAGCACGCGTTTGACATTGCCGTCGAGGATGGCGATGCGCTCACCGAAGCAGAAGGCCGCCACTGCCGCGGCAGTGGAACGGCCGATGCCGGGCAAGTCCTGCAGCTCGGCCGCCGTGGGCGGGAAACGCCCGTCGGGCCGCGCCGCCACGGCGCGCGCGCAGGCATGCAGATTGCGCGCGCGGCTGTAGTAGCCCAGGCCGGCCCAGAGCGCGAGCACTTCGTCCAACGAAGCGGCGCCCAGGTCGGCCACGGTTGGGAAACGCTCGAGAAAGCGCTGGTAATAGCCCAGCACCGTCGTCACCTGCGTCTGCTGCAACATGATCTCGGACAGCCAGACGCGGTAGGGGTCGCGGGTCTTCTGCCAAGGCAGCTCGTGCCGGCCATGGCGTTTTTGCCAGGCCACCAGGCGCTCGCCAAACTCCAGCGGCAGCGCGGCGCTGCCGCTGTCCTTGACCATCATCGCTTTTGACATTGGGGGCAGAAAAAAGTGGAACGTGCGCCCTGAACGATGCGGCGAATCGGCGTGCCGCAGACGAGGCAGGGCTGGCCTTCGCGGCCGTAGACCTGGGCCTGCATCTGAAAGCTGCCGGCCACGCCGTGCGCGTCCTTGAAATCGCGCAAGGTCGTGCCACCGGCCTCCAGCGCCTGCGCCAGCACACCGCGCACGGCGGCGGCCAGACGTGCGGCACGCGGGCGGCTAACTTTGTAGGCCGCCAGGCGCGGGTCAATGCCAGCCAGAAACAGGGCCTCGCAGGCGTAGATATTGCCGGCGCCCACAACGATGTCGCCGGCCAGCAAGGCCTGCTTGACCGCCACACGCCGGCCACTCAGGCCGGCATGCAGATGCGGGCCATCAAAACGGGCGTCGAATGGCTCCAAACCCAGGCCGGCCAGCAGCTTGGCGGCGGGGGCGGCCGTCAGCCCCGGTGACCAGACCACGGCGCCAAAGCGGCGCGGGTCGTTCAGGCGCAAAAGGCCGCGGTCGGTCTGCAAATCAAAGTGGTCATGCAAGCCGGCCGGCGCGGCCGGATCAGCGCTAAAGCCCAGGCTGCCTGACATGCCCAGATGCAGCAGCAAACCTCCCGGGGCGAGCTGCGAACTCAGCGGCAACCACAAATACTTACCTCGCCGCGTGGTCGCGCCCACACGGGCACCGACCAGGCGCTGCGGCTCCAGGCCCAGCGGCCAGCGCAGCGGTTTGCCCAGGCGCACCGACTGCACCGTGGCTCCCTCAATGGCATCGGCAAAGCTGCGGCGGGTGACTTCGACTTCGGGGAGCTCGGGCATGGCGGCGATCATATCGGTGCAGAATGCCCTCAGCCCGAGCAAGCCAAGCCCGGGTCTTGTGATCACGCAGGAGCTTGTTGCATGCCCGAATCCTTACGCCGCCACCGCCCGAGCCCCAAGCTCAGGGCCCCAGTTCTTGCCCTCCTGGCGGCCGGCTTGCTTGGTGCTGGGGCCATGACGGCCAGCGCCGCCACCTCGCCCGAAGCGTCCAAGAGCGCGAGCGAGGCCAAGCCCAGCAACTCCGAACTCGACGCGCCATTGTTCTACCAGCTCCTGGTCGGTGAACTGGAGCTGAGCACCGGCCAGGCCGGCGTGGCTTACCAAGTGCTGCTCGACGCGGCGCGCCGCACCAAGGACGAGGAGCTGTTCAAGCGCGTCGTCAACATCGCCCTGCAAGCGCGCGCGGGCGACCAAGCCCTTTCGGCCGCACGCTCCTGGCGCGAGAGCCTGCCGGCCTCGCTGCCGGCTCAGCAGATGACCATCCAACTGCTGGCCTTGCTGAACCGCCCGGCCGAAGCCGTGGAGCCGCTGCGCGCCCTGCTGGCATTGAACCCACCCGACCTGCGCGGCTCCGTGCTGGCCGGCCTGCCGCGTCTGTTCCAGCGTGCCGCCGAACCTCAGCGGGTGCTGGCCAGCTTCGAGCCTCTGCTGCAAAGCGCCAGCCAGCAGCCAGAAACCCGGCTGGCGGCCCAGGTCGTGCTGGCCAGGCTGGCCATGGCGGCCGGCGACAAGGCGCGCGCGCTGAGCATCAGCCAGAACCTGGCACGGCAATTCCCTGAAGGCGACGACAGCCTGCAACTGGCCCTGGAGCTCATGCCCGACCAGCCGGAAGCGGAGCGATTGATCGAAGCCCGCCTGCAAATCACCCCGGATGACCACAAGCTGCGCCTGGCCTATGGCCGCGCGCTGGCACGGGCCCAGCGGCCCTCGGACGCTGCCCGCGAGTTCCGAGCCGTGACCCTGAAGAACCCCGACCAGCTGACGGCCTGGTTCGCGCTAGGCACCCTGGAGCTGGAACTGCGCCAGCCCGAGGCGGCCGAATCGGCCCTGCTCGAATACCTGCGCCGCCTCGAGGCCAGCAGCGCCGAGGCCCAGGAAGAGCAGGCCGAGACCCACCTGGAAGCGCGCCAGCAATCCTGGCTGATGCTGGCCCAGGCGGCCGAACAGCGTGGTGATCTAAAGGCGGCCGAAGCCTGGTTGATCAAGGTGGACAGCCCGCAACGGCGCTTCGAAGCCCAGTACCGCCGCGCGTCCTTGATGGCTCGCCAGGGCCGCCTGCCCGAAGCACGCAAACTTCTGCAGGACTTGCCCGAGGACAGCCCCGAAGCCACCCGCGCCAAGCTGATGGCCGAGTCTCAGCTGCTGCGCGACCGCCGCGAATGGCAGCTGGCCTACGAGGTGCTTGCCCGCGCCACGGCCCGCCTGCCCAATGAAACGGACCTGATCTACGAGCAATCGATGATGGCCGAGAAGCTGGGCCGCCTGGATGAGATGGAGACCTTGCTCAAGCGCGTGATCGCGCTCAAGGCCGACCACCACCATGCCTACAACGCGCTCGGCTATTCGCTGGCCGATCGCAATATCCGCCTGGAAGAAGCGCGCGGCCTGATCGCCAAGGCCCTGAGCTTGGTGCCCTCGGAGCCCTTCATCATGGACAGCATGGGCTGGGTCGAGTTCCGCCTGGGCAATAAGGAAGAAGCCCAGCGTCTGCTGCGCCTGGCCTTTGAGGCCCGCCCCGACGCCGAGATTGCCGCCCACCTGGGCGAGGTGCTCTGGGCCAGCGACAAGCAGGATGAAGCCCGCCGCGTCTGGGCCGAGGGCATGCGCCGTGACCCCAAGAACGAGGCACTGCTGGACACGCTCAAACGCCTGAAGGTCAAGCTGTGAGCGTGCGCCGCCTGGCGCCGGCATTGGCCGTCGCTGCATTGTTCCTGGGCGGCTGCGCCAGCTTGGCCCCACAACAGGTGCCCGCCGCCTCCGTGTTGAGTGCAGCCGACTCAGTGCACCTAACCGGCCGGCTCAGCGTGCAGACGACTGGCCTCAACGGCCGGCCGAGCGGCGGCAATGTCAGCTTCGATCTCAGTGGCGGCCCCGCCGCCGGCTTGCTGGAACTGAGCACGCCTTTGGGCAGCTTGGTGGCACGGGCACGCTGGGACAGCAGCGAGGTGAGCCTGCAGACGCCCGAAGGCGAGCGCCGCTTCGACAACCTCGACGCCCTGACCCGCGAGATGCTGGGCGAGACCGTGCCGCTGGCTGCCCTGTTCGATTGGCTGCGCGGCCAGCCCTGGCCGCAGGCCACCCACGAAGCCCTGCCGGCCCCGCAAAGCGGCTTCGAACAACTGGGCTGGCGCCTGGACTTGGCGCGCCGCGCCGAAGGCCTGATTGTCGCTAGCCGCAATGCCAGCCCGACCGTGATCCTGCGCGCGCGCCTGGACGCCAACTGAAGCGCCCAGCCCTTGTTTCTCGCCCCTTTCTGACCTTTGCCCTCCATGCAAGCGCTCTACGACGTTCCCGCCCCCGCCAAGCTCAATCTGTTCCTGCATGTGGTGGGCAAGCGGCCGGACGGCTATCACCTGCTGCAGTCCATCTTCGCCTTGATCGATTGGGCCGACACCCTGCACTTCGAACGCCGTGGCGACGGCGTGCTGCAGCGCCATGACCAGGGCGACGCCCTGCCCGCCGACGACCTGTGCCTGCGCGCCGCCCGCGCGCTGCAGCAGCAAAGCGGCTGCACGCTGGGCGCGGACATCCATATCGAAAAGCGCTTGCCGGCCGGCGCGGGCATGGGCGGCGGATCGTCTGACGCCGCCTCGACCCTGCTTGCTCTGAACCGGCTCTGGGGCCTGAATTGGCCGCTGTCGCGCCTGCTGCCCCTGGGCCTGAGCCTGGGCGCCGATGTGCCGTTTTTCCTCGGCGGCAGCCATGCTTTTGTCGAAGGCATCGGCGAAATCCTGCATCCGATCGAGCTGCCGGAGATGAGCTTTGCCGTGGTGAAACCGGCCGCCAGCATCCCCACACAGAAAATATTTTCGAGCCCCCTCTTGGCAAGATCAAAATCCGTGGCTATAGTAGCGGGCTTTCCTGCACACAACAGCAGCGACGACAAAACCAAGAAATTGGAGCTGTCTGAAGATGCTGGCGCCCTGACAAGCGCAGTGAGCCTGGACTCCGAAGGAGTTAAGAAACTCTTGAATGGCTTTGGTCGCAATGACCTGCAAAAGCCGGCCGAGGACTTCTGCCCCGAGGTGGCACAGGCACTCGAACTGTTGGAATCGCGATTCGGCAACAGCCGGATGACGGGTTCAGGCAGTGCGGTATTTGCAAGAGTCGACGCTTCAGAGCGCACTCCAGAAAATGCCCATGAGTACGGGAAAGACGGGATTGACTACCGTAAAAAAAATCAGCTGATTTCGGGTTTGCCCACTCACTGGTCTGGTAGAATTTGCCGCAGTCTGAATCGCCACCCTTTGCAGGGTTGGGCTGAAAAAGACTGACACAAGTTATGGGGTGCTGCAGCTCTGCAGTGTCCTGTGTAGGGGAGTCGCCAAGTTGGTTAAGGCATCGGATTTTGATTCCGACATGCGAAGGTTCGAATCCTTCTTCCCCTGCCAAATTTCTTTCTCGTAGATACCCACCCGGACACGCTGGCTGGCCACGGGTCCTTGACCCAAAGGATGGCCCGTGCTGCTCAATACCGTCCTCTTCACCGGTAACGCCAATCCGGTGCTCTCCCAAGAAATCGCCACACATCTGGGCCTCGAGCTCGGCAAGGCTGTGGTCGGTCGCTTCTCCGATGGTGAAGTCACGGTCGAGATCCAGCAAAACGTTCGCGCTCGCGACGTCTTCGTCATCCAGCCCACTTGCGCGCCGACGAACGAGAACCTGATGGAACTGCTGATCATGGTTGATGCCCTGAAGCGCGCCAGCGCTCGCCGCATCACTGCCGTGATCCCCTACTACGGTTACGCCCGCCAGGACCGCCGCCCCCGTTCGACCCGCGTGCCGATCTCGGCGAAAGTGGTGGCCAATTTGCTGGAAACCGTCGGTGTCGAGCGCGTCCTGACTATGGACTTGCACGCCGACCAGATCCAAGGCTTCTTCGACATCCCGGTCGACAACATCTACGCCTCGCCCGTGCTGCTGTCGGACCTGAAGGCCCGCAACTACAGCAATCTGGTGGTGGTCAGCCCCGACGTTGGCGGTGTGGTGCGCGCACGCGCCCTGGCCAAGCAGCTGGGTTGCGACCTGGCCATCATCGACAAGCGCCGTCCGGCCGCCAATGTTTCGGAAGTGATGCACGTCATCGGTGAGATCGACGGCCGCAACTGCGTGATCATGGACGACATGATCGACACGGCAGGCACCCTGGTGAAGGCCGCTGAAGTGCTGAAGGACCGTGGCGCCAAGAGCGTGTTCGCCTACTGCACCCACCCCATCCTGTCGGGTCCGGCCATCGAGCGCATCTCCAAGTCGCACCTGGACGAAGTCGTCATCAGCAACACCATTCCGCTGAACGACGCCGCCAAGGCCTGCGGCAAGATCCGCCAGTTGTCGGTTGCCTTCCTGTTCGCCGAAACCATCCGCCGCATCTCGGACGGTGAGTCGGTCACCTCGCTGTTTAGCGAGCAGAACAACAATTTCTAAGCAATTTTTGGGCGACGCAGCGTTCAGCCGCGGCGCCCGAATCACATGCAGTCGCAGTACGGACTGCATTTCACTGAGCAGCCTGGTCGCGGGCGCTCAACACCATGAACACCGCTTGCGGTGTTCAGCCCTTTTGGAGTCACTATGAAATTCACCGCTTTTGAGCGCAATCTGCAGGGGACCGGAGCGAGCCGCCGCCTGCGCATTGCCGGCCGCGTTCCTGGTATCGTTTTCGGCGCTGGCGCTCCTGCCAACATCGAACTGGACCACAACGCCCTGTTCCACGCCCTGAAGAAGGAAGCCTTCCACAGCACCATCCTCGAGATGGAACTGAACGGCGCCGTCACGCAAGTTCTGCTGCGCGACTTCCAACTGCACCCCTACAAGCCGCAAGTCCTGCACTGCGACTTCCAGCGCGTGGACGGCACCACCAAGATCACCAAGAAGATCCCGCTGCACTTCATCGGCGAAGACACTTCGCCCGCTGTGAAGACCGACCACTGCACGGTCAACCACATCATCACCGAGCTGCAGATCACCTGCCTGGCTCAGCAACTGCCCGCTTTCATCGAAGTGGACCTGAGCGGCCTGACCAAGGGTCACTCGGTGCACGTCAATGACCTGAAGATCCCCGCAGGTATCAAGGTCGTGACGCACGGCAAGCCGAACCCCGTGGTCGCCACGCCGGTGGAGCCCGTGGTTGAAGTCGTGGTGGCCGCAGTTGCCGCTCCGGCCGACGACGGCAAGAAGAAGAAGAAGAAGTAATTCTTCTCCCCTTCCCGCACTGCCCTGCCGATTTGCCCCGCTCACGCGCGGCATCGGCATCAAGAAGAAGGCCCTGCTCTGCGGGGCCTTTTTTGTTTCATTCCAATGCTTGAAACCTGAGCTGCCACCGGCGCCAGCGCCGACAGCCACAAGGCCATAATCTTTCGCATGAGCATCCGACTCTTTGTTGGCCTGGGCAACCCGGGCGCCGAGTACGAAGACACCCGCCATAACGCCGGTTTCTGGTGGACCGATGCGCTGGCGCGCAAGCTGGGCACCACCCTGCAGCCCGAGCGCAATTACCACGGCCTGTGCGCTCGCGTGAACAACGCGCCCGGCAGCGACGGCCCGGTCTGGCTGCTGCAGCCCATGACCTATATGAACCTCTCGGGCAAGTCGGTGGCCGCGCTGGCGCGCTTCTTCAAGATCGAGCCCGAACAGATCCTGGCGGTTCACGACGAGCTCGATCTGCTGCCCGGAGAGATGAAGTTCAAGCAAGGCGGTGGCAACGGCGGCCACAACGGCTTGAAGGACATGCAGGCCCAGCTGGGCTCGGCCAATTTCTGGCGTCTGCGCCTGGGCATCGGACACCCGGGCCACAAGGGCGAGGTGGCCGGCTATGTGCTGCGCAAGCCCCCGCTGTCGGAGCGCGAGCTGTTGCAGGACTGCATCGCCAAATCCATGGACGCCGTCGAGTTGATGCTGAGCGGTCAGATGGACAAGGCACTGGCCAAGATCCACGCCAAGCCGCCACGACCCAAGCCACCCAAGCCAGTCAGCAAGCCAGATGCTGACACCGTGTCCAGCAATGCTCCCGCACCCGGTCCAACGGATCTGAAAGTGAGCTGATCATGCACAGCGCCCCGCAGCCCCGCCCCTTCGGTCACCTCACCGCAGCGGCCCTGGCTGCGGTCCTGGCGCTGCCGCTCAGCAGCACCGTCATGGCGCAGAGCCAGACACGCAGCACGACGATCTACCGCTGCGGCCCAGACGGGCGAGACCTGCGCGACGCCCCTTGCCCCGAGGCAGCCGACAAGGCGCCCCAATCCCTCAGCTTCGACCAGCCCAGTGCCGCCGACCGGCGTGCCGCCCAAGAACTCGCCCAGCGGGATGCAAGGCGAGCTCGCGAGCTCGAAGTGCAGCGCCAGCAGCAAGAGGCCGAAGCCCGGCACCGGGCGGCTCCTGCCATCGCCATCCATGGCCGAGGCCAGCCTCCCGCAACAGCTGCCGCCCCCAGCAAGCAGGCGCAGGCCCCGACGCCGCCCAAGCCACCCAAAGGCCCCAAGCCACCAAAGACACCCAAGGCGCCAAAGGTGAGCCAGCCGGGCAAAGCCGCCAAGCCCGCCTCTGCGGCAAGCTAGAATCTCGCCGTTGGTGCTCGTGCAGGCATTCATGTCTGTGCAGTTAAACGGGAATCAGAAAGGCCGCGCTCCCACGGAGCCATGCCCAACCTGAGCTGTCCCCGCAACGGTAAGTGAACGAGTTCGACAACGCCCGCCGGGCGCCCGCTCGCACCTCAGCCTCTGTCAACAATCCACTGATGCCTCAAGGCATTGGGAAGGACACAGCAGGCCATGTTCACCAGCCCGGATACCGGCCAACAACGTGGTGCGCCGCGTGCCCATGCCCGAACCGGGCTGGTGCCGCAGCACATCGTTCAACAGGCGCTCAGCGGGTGAGCTGGCGCCTGGCAGTCTTGCTTGTTTCTCGTTCACATGACCTCTTCTGTCCGGCCCCAGGCCCGCACTCAGGCGCGCGCGTCCTTGTCCGCTTCTGCCGCATCCACCTCCCGCTTGTCTTCGATCACGCAGCGCAGCCTGCCATTTGCGCTGACGGCCCTGGCGGCACTCAGCCAAGCGCCCGTGCAAGCACAAACCACGGCCATGGGCCCCAGCAAGCTGAGCTCGGTGGTGGTCACGGCCACGCGCAGCAAGCTCGACCTCAACCAGGTGCTGGCCGACGTCACCGTGCTGACGCGCGCCGACATCGAGCGCCAAGGCTTCGGCAACCTCGCCGATCTGCTGAGCCGCCAGTCCTGCGTCGAAATCGTGCGCAACGGCAACCCCGGCAGCAGCACCAGCCTGTTCACCCGCGGCGCCAACACCCAGCACACCTTGCTGCTGGTGGACGGCGTGCGCATGGACACCCAGGGCGGCAGCGGTGGCCCGGCCTGGGAGGCCATCCCCCTGTCCATGATCGAGCGCATCGAAATCGTGCGCGGCGCGGCCAGCAGCGTCTACGGCTCGGACGCCGTGGCCGGCGTGGTCCAGGTCTTCACCCGCAAGTCCACGGGCAAGCCCCTGGTCGACATCGGCGCCGCCATCGGCTCGCTGGGCACGGTCAAGGCCGATTTCAATGCCAGCGGCTTGCTGGGCGACTTCGACTACGCCTTCGGCCTCGCCAATGAATACTCCGAAGGCTTCAACATCCGCAAGGTCAGCAATGACCCGGCCTACACGCCGGACATCGACGACTGGCGCAACTACAGCCTGAATGCGCGCCTAGGCTACCAGCTGAACCGCCAACACCGCGTGGAACTGGTCAACACCAGCGCGGCCACCGATGCGGCCTACGACGCTTCGGCCAAGCCCAAGGCCGGTGTCAGCGACCGCAATCTGCACCGCACCCAGATCACGCGCGCCCTGTGGAGCGCGCAGTGGAATGCGGACTTGCAGACCGAGCTGAGCCAGGGCGTGTCGACCGAGCGTTATGAAACGCAGACCAACAAGGCCAGTACCTATCTGACCGAAACCCGCGTGCGCCAGACCGCCCTGAGCGGCAGCTACAAGCTGGGCGCGAGCCTCGGCCAGATCAACGGTCTGCTGGAACGCCGCAGCGACGAGCTGGTGAACTCCGGCCTGCGCAAAGACGTCGGCGGCCGCGCCGACCGTCATCAGGACGCGGTGGCCCTCGCCTATCTGCTGAGCCTGGGCAGCGTGGACTTCCAGCTTCACGCCCGTCATGACGATGACAGTGACTTCGGCGGCACCAACACGGGCACGGTCGCGACCGGCTGGCGCTTCGCCAGCGGCTGGCGTGCCTGGGCCAGCGCCGGCACCGCCTTCCGCGCGCCGACGCTGTACCAGATCTTCAGCGAATACGGCCCCAAGCCCGGCGTGGCGGCCCTGAGCCCCGAGCGCGGCCGCAACTCCGAGCTGGGCCTGAACTACAGCAACGGTGACAGCGAGCTGGGCCTGACGGTCTACAACAACCGCATCCGCGACCTGATCACCTGGGACAGCGGCTTTGCCGCCAACTGCATCTCCACCTTCGGCGGCTGCTACGGCAATCTGGCCAAGGTGACGCTGCGCGGCGTCAGCCTGCAGGGCGAGACCCGCTTCGCCGGTCTGCGCCTGCAGGGTTCGCTGGACTGGCAGGATCCGCGTGATGTGGGCACCGACAAGATCCTCGGCCGCCGTTCGCGCACGCACGGCACCTTGCGCGTGGAAAAGACCCTGGACCAGTGGACCGCCGGCGCGCAAGTGCAGGCCAATGGCAAGCGCTTCGATGACCACGCGAACAAGAAGCCGATGGGCGGCTACGCGCTGCTGAATCTGGATGCGGGTTACCGCATCAACAAGCAGCTGCGCGTGCAGATCAATCTCGACAACGCGCTGAACAAGAGCTACGAGACGGCCCAGGGTTATGCCCAGGCGCCGCGCACCGTGCTGTTCAGCCTGCGCTACAGCTCCGAGCTCTGAAGCCAGCGCCAGCGAGTCCGGCATGAGCACAACAGCAGCAGACCACCAGCTGATCGTCGGCGGCCAGCGCAGCGGCAAGAGCCGCCATGCCGAGCGCCTGGCCCAGCGCTGGCTGAAGGCCTCGCCGGCGCATGAGGTCTGCGTGCTGGCCACGGCCCAGGCCTGGGACGAGGAGATGCGCCAGCGCATTGCCCGCCACCAGGCCGACCGCCCGGCCGGCATTGCCACGGTGGAGGTGCCGCTGTCGCTGACCCGCGCCCTGCGCGCGCAGAGCGCGCCGGGCCGGCTGCTGCTGGTGGACTGCCTGACCCTGTGGCTGACCAACTGGCTGATGCCCATGGACGGCCGGCCCGACCGCGCCGCCTGGGAGGCCGAGCGCAGCGCGCTGCTGGCCGCCCTGCCCGAGCTGAGCTCGCCGGTGCTCTTCGTGTCCAACGAGGTGGGCTGGGGCATCTCGCCGCTGGGGCGCGAGGTGCGCGACTTTGTCGACGAGCTGGGCCGGCTCAACCAGGCGGTGGCCAGCCGCTGTCAAGACCTGACCCTGATGGTGGCCGGCCAGGCCTGGACCCGGCCGGTGCACGTGGAGACCGATCTGCCATGAAGCCTCGTTTATTTTCTTTCTGCGCCCTCCTGTTCGCCCTGCTGCTGGGCCCGGCGCACGCTCAGGCACCGGCCAAAATCGAAATCAAGGACGACCTCGGCCACACCACCCAGTGGAGCCGGCCGCCGCAGCGCATCGTCACCCTGCTGCCCTCGCTGACCGAGACCGTCTGCGCCCTTGGGGCCTGCGAGCGCCTGGTCGGCGTGGACCGCTATTCCAACTTCCCTGAGGCGGTGAACAAGCTGCCCAAGCTCGGCGGCCTGGACGACACCCAGGTCGAGACCATTGTTTCGCTGAGGCCCGATGTGGTGCTGCTGGCCCCGTCCTCGCGCGTGACCGACCGGCTGCGCAGCCTGGGCCTGACCGTGGTGACGCTGGAGGCCAAGTCCTACGCCGATGTGCAGCGTGTGCTCGACAAGATCGGCGCCTTGCTGCAGGTGCGCGATGCGCAGGCCGTCTGGCGCCGGATCGATGCCTTGGTCGGTGCCGCGGCGCAAAGCATCCCGCCGCAGGCGCGCGGCAGCTTGGTCTATTACGAAGTCGACCGTTCGCCCTATGCCGCCGGCCCGGTGTCCTTCATGGGCGAGACCATGGCCCGCCTGGGCCTGAAGAACATCATCACGCCCGAGATGGGGCCCTTCCCCAAGATCAGCCCCGAGTACGTGGTGCGCGCGGCCCCGCAGCTGATCATGATCGGCAAGCGCAATGCCGACGGCCTGTTCCAGCGCCCCGGCTGGGACCGCATCCCCGCCATCCGCGACAAGCGCGTCTGTGTCTTTGATGCGCAGCAAAGCGATGTGCTGGCCCGCCCCGGCCCGCGCATGGGCGAGGCGGCGCAGCTCATGGCGCAATGTCTGCGCGAGCACTACGCCAAGCCATGAGCCGCGCCGCGCCCACCGCCTGGTCGGCTTGGCCGCTGCTGGCTGGCCTGCTGCTGGCCAGCGGACTCGCGCTACTGATGGGCGTGGCGGTGGGCAGCACCGGCTTTGCGCTGGACTGGTCGGGCACCGACCCCATGCAGGCGCAAATCCTCTGGCAGATCCGCCTGCCTCGCTCGGCCGGCGCCTGGCTGGCCGGCGCCCTGCTGGGCCTGGCCGGGGCCATCACCCAGGGCCTGTTCCGCAATCCCCTGGCGGACCCCTATTTGCTGGGCAGCGCTGCCGGCGCGCGCCTGGGCGTGGCGCTGAGCCTGGCCGTTCTGGGCGGTACACCCATGGGCATGCAGTGGCTGGAACGCCTGGGCCTGACCGGCGTGGCTTTTCTGGGCACGTTGATGGGCGTGAGCCTGACCCTGGCCATGGCGCGCGGTGTCGAGCAGACGCTGCGCCTGCTGCTGGCCGGCGTCGTCGTCGGTGTGGTGCTGGGCGCCGTGACCGACCTGGTGACCCTGGCCCAGCCCGACATCCTGCGCACCATGCAGGCCTTTGTGCTGGGCACCACCAGCTTTCTCGGCTGGCCCAGCATTGTGTTGATGGGCTGTGTATTGCTGCTGAGCCTGGCCGTGGCTTTGGGCGCCAGCGAAGCGCTAGATGCCCTGACCCTGGGCGAGGCCACCGCAGAGTCGCTGGGCGTGCGCCTGGGCCTGGTGCGGGTGCTGCTGATCGGCGCCTTCGCCCTGGCCACCGGCACCGCCGTGGCCCAGACCGGCATGATCGCCTTCGTCGGCCTGGTGGCCCCGCATCTGGTGCGCAATCTCTGCCACGGCTCGCACCGCCAGCTCTTGTTGCTCTCGGCCTGCGCCGGCGGCCTGCTGCTGCTGGCGGCCGACATCCTCTCGCGCTGGCTGATGGCGCCGCAAGAGCTGCCGGTGGGCGTGATCACCGCCATCCTCGGCGGCGGCTATCTGCTGCGCCTGATGCACAAGCGCAAATACGGAGGCCGCGCATGAGCCGCAGCGCGAACGCAGCCTTGAGCTGCCATGAGCTCAGCGCCAGCTTGCAAGGCCAGCCGGTGCTGCACCGGCTCTCACTGGAGCTGCCGGCCGGGCAATGGACGGCCATCGTCGGCCCCAATGGCGCGGGCAAATCAACGCTGCTGCGCGCCCTGGCCGGGCTGATTCCCAGCCTGGGCAGCATCGAGCTGCTCGGTCGCCCGCTGGCCGATTGGCCGCGCAAGGCGCGCGCCCGCGAGCTGGCCTGGCTGGGCCAGAACGAAAGCAGTGGCGACGAGCTGAGCGCCAAGGACGTGGTCATGCTGGGCCGCCTGCCCCACCGCGCCTGGCTGGCGCCGCCGAGCAGCGCCGACCAGGCCGCCGTGCAGCAGGCCATGCTGCAAACCCAGTGCTGGGACTGGCGCCAGCGCCCGCTGGGCCAGCTCTCCGGCGGCGAGCGCCAGCGCGTGCTGCTGGCCCGCGCCCTGGCCGTGCAGGCCCAGGTGCTGCTGATGGACGAGCCCCTGGCCCATCTGGACCCGCCCCACCAGGCCGACTGGCTGCAGCTGGTGCGCGGCCTGGCCCGGGCCGGCGTGGCCGTGGTCAGCGTGCTGCATGAGCTGAATATGGCCTTGCAGGCCGACGGGCTGGTCATCATGCAAGCCGGCCGCGTGCTCTGCCACGGCGCGCCCAGCGAAGCCGACACGCGCCGCGCCCTGCAGCAGGTGTTTGACGAACGCCTGCATCTGCTGGAGGTGCAGGGCCAGTGGCTGGCTTTGCCCCTAGCGCCCGTGACAGCGCCCGCACCCAGCCCCGCAGCCTTCAGCAATGTCGTGCCCCTCAAACAAAAAGCCGATTGAATTCACTCGCCATGCCGCTGAACCCCGACACCACCACCCTCTGCCCCGCCGTGCTGATCAGCGCGCCCTCCTCGGGCTCGGGCAAGACCAGCGTCACCGCGGCCATCGCCCGCTGGCACCGGCGCCAGGGCCAGCGCGTGCGCGTGTTCAAGACCGGGCCGGACTACCTCGACCCCATGGTGCTGGAGCGCGCGAGCGGCCACCCGGTCTACCAGTTGGACCTGTTCATGGGCGGCCTGACGCATTGCCGCGCCCTGCTGGCCCAGGCTGCGGCTGAGGCCGACTTGATCCTGGTCGAGGGCGTGATGGGCTTGTTCGACGGCGACCCGAGCAGCGCCGATCTGGCCGCGGCTTTTGGCCTGCCGGTGCTGGCCGTGATCGATGCCTCGGCCATGGCCCAAACCTTTGCCGCCCTGGCCACCGGCTTGCAGCGCTACCGCAGCGACATCAAGCTCTGCGGCGTGGTGGCCAACCGCGTGGGCAGCCCCGGCCATGGCCAGATGGTGGCCCAAGGCCTGCCGGCCGATCTGCCCCTGGCCGCCGCCCTGCTGCGCAAGCCTGAGCTGAGCCTGCCCGAGCGCCACCTGGGCCTGGTCCAGGCCATGGAGCTGCCCGAGCTGGACAGCCAGCTGGACGCCTGGGCTGATGCTTGGGGCGAGGCCCTGCGGCCGGAGTTCGAATGGCCGCGGGTGCGCTTCGATCTGCAAGAACCCCTCTGGCCCGCGAGCGAGGTGCCGCCACAAGCGCTGACCGGGCGGCGCATCGCTGTCGCACAAGACGCCTGCTTCTCCTTCATCTACCCGGCCAACCTCGATTGCCTGCGCGCGCTCGGCGCCGAAGTGATCACCTTCTCGCCGCTACAGGGTCAGGTCTTGCCTGACTGCGATGCGCTCTGGCTGCCCGGCGGCTACCCCGAGCTGCACGCGCCGGCCCTGGCCGCCCACCCCAACTTCTTCGCCTCGCTGCGCCAGCACCTGGCGAAGGCCAAGCCCCTGCTGGCCGAATGTGGCGGCATGCTCTGTCTGCTCGAAAGCCTGGCCGATGCCGAGGGCCAGGTGCACCCCATGGCCGGCCTGATGCCCGGCCAGGCGCGCATGCAAAAGCGACTGGCCGCGCTGGGCCTGCAAGCCCTGGACTGGCCCGAGGGCCCGCTGCGAGGTCACAGCTTTCACCACTCGACCATGGACACCCCGCTGGCCCCTGCCGCCATCGCCAGCAACCCCAATGCCAAGACCGGCAGCCGCGCAGCCGAAGCGCTCTACCTCCAGGGCTCGCTGCGGGCCAGCTATGTGCACCACTACTTCCCGTCCAACCCGGAAGCTGTTACGCGTTTTTTCTCGGTGGGTGAACCTCGGTGATCGCCAACGCCCAGCACCAGTTCAGTGCGGCTGAGCGCGACACCATTTACGCCAACATCGCCCTGCGCCGCGACATCCGCCACTTCGCGCCCGACGGAAAAGTAGACGATGAGCAGCTGCAGCGCATGCTGAACGCCGCCCATCAAGCGCCTTCGGTAGGCCTGATGCAGCCCTGGCGTTTCATGCGCATCCGAAACCGTCAGCGCCGTCAACAGATCCAGGCCCTGGTCGAGGCCGAGCGCCAGCGCACGGCTGATGCATTGGATGCCCGCGCGGCGGAGTTTCTGCGCCTCAAGGTCGAGGGCATTGGCGAATGCGCCGAGCTGCTGCTGGTGAGCCTCGCGCCCGACGACGGCACAGTGTTTGGCCGCCGCAGCATGCCGCGCGAGATGGCGCTGTGCTCGGCCGCCTGCGCGGTGCAAAACCTCTGGCTGGCCGCGCGCGCCGAAAACCTAGGCCTGGGCTGGGTCTCGATGTTCGAACCCGAGGCCCTGGCCGAGTTGCTGAGTCTGCCTGTTGGCTCCTTGCCCCTGGGCTTGCTGTGCCTGGGCCCGGTGGCCAGTTTTTACGAACGCCCCATGCTGGAGCAGTTGGGCTGGCGCGATGCCCGCCCGCTGGCCGACATGCTGATGGACGAACCCTCTTTGGAATTGAGCTGACATGGAAATCGAAAAGCCCCCCGTCGACCGCGAACGCATCATCCCCACGGCCGAGCGCCGCGGCCTGATCCTCGTCCACACCGGCGACGGCAAGGGCAAGAGCACGGCCGCCTTCGGCCTGGCCCTGCGCGCCCACGGCCGCGGCAAGGCGGTCAAGATCTACCAGTTCATGAAAGTGCCCAGCGCCCGCTTCGGCGAGCACCGCATGTTCGAGCAGCTCGGTGTGCCCATCGAAGGTCTGGGCGATGGCTTCAGCTGGAAGAGCCGCGACCTGGAGCACAGCGCCCAGCTGGCCCGCGATGGCTGGGCGCGCGCCGCGGCAGCAATAGCCGCCGGCGAGCATTTCCTGGTCGTGCTGGACGAGATCATGTACCCCCTTCGCTACGGCTGGCTGCCGCTGGAGCCGGTGCTGCAAGCGCTGCGCGAACGGCCGGCCCATGTCCATGTGGTGCTGACCGGACGTAATGCGCCAGACGAGCTGATCGAGCTGGCCGACACCGTGACCGAGATGACGCTGGTCAAGCACCACTTCAAGGCGGGTGTGCCGGCACAACGCGGCATAGAGGACTGAGGCAGGACCGAGGGCCAACCCTGCGGTTGGACCGACGCCTGCCGAAGGACAGCCCGCCTACGAGCGGGCTGGCAACAGCAGGACCGAGGGCCAGCCCTGCGGCTGGACCGACGCCTGCCGAAGAACGCCCCGCTTGCAAGCGGGGCGTCACACGAGAAGGACGAGATGACGACTAGCATGGCCTGGCTGCTGCCCCTGGCTTTTGCCTTCGCCCTGGCGATCGATCGCCTCTGCGGCGAACCGCCGCTGTGGGCGCATCCGGTGGTGGCCATGGGCAAGTACCTGGGCCTGTTCACCGAACGCCTGGCGCGGCAGCCGGCGGGCCTGGCTTTTGTTGGCGGCGCATTGGCTTGGTGCCTGGGCGGGGCGGCCTGCATCGTCCTCGCTGCCGGGCTGGAGACGCTGCTGATCACGCAGCTGCAAGCCTGGCAGAGCGGCACGCGCCTGCTGCTGGCCGCAGCCCTGCTCGGCCTGCTGCTCAAGCCCCTGCTGGCCTGGCGCATGCTGCGTGAAGAGGTGGCGGCGGTCGAAGCGGCGCTGGCCGAATCGCTGCCGGCCGGGCGGGCGCGACTGGCGCGCCTGGTCAGCCGCGACACCACGCACCTGAGCGAAGCCGAGGTGCGCGAGGCCGCGCTGGAAACCCTGGCCGAGAACCTCAACGACTCGGTGGTGGCGCCCCTGTTCTGGGCCATGGTCGCCGGCCTGCCCGGCGCGGCGCTTTACCGCTTTGCCAACACTGCTGACGCCATGTGGGGCTACCGCGACCGGCGCGAGTGGTCGGGCAAATGGGCGGCGCGCGCCGACGATGCGCTGTCCTGGATTCCCGCGCGGCTGACGGCCCTGGGCCTGCTGCTCGGCCGACCCAAGCTGTGGCTGGCACTGTTCGGTCAGGCGCGCCAAACACCTTCGCCCAACAGCGGTTGGCCCATGGCCGCGCTGGCTTTGTGCCTGGGCCTGAGCCTGGGCAAGCCCGGGGTCTACCGCCTCAATGAAGCAGGGCGCGCGCCGCAACGCGGCGATCTGGCGCCGGCCCTGGGCCTGGCGCGCTGGGGCCTCTTGTTCAACGCCGGCCTGCTGGCACTTGGCGCGGCCTGGCTGCGTGGAGGCTTGTCATGAGCGCCGCGGCCCCCTTCATCCCCGAGCATGGCGGTGCCGACAGCGGCCCCACGCCCCGGCATGATTTCTCCAGCAATGCCAGCCCTCTGGGACCGCCACCGGCGCTCTGGCAGGCGGTGCTGGACGCCGACCGCAGCCACTACCCCGACCCGCAGTACCGCGCGCTGCGCCAGAGCCTGGGGGCTGCGCACGGCCTGGACGATGGCGAGCGCGTGCTGCCGGCCTCGGGCGGGGCCGAGGCGATCCGGCGCCTGAGCTTGGCTGCATTGCGCGCCGGCCTGCGCCATGTCTGGCTGCCCAGCCCCGGCTTTGCCGATTACGAGGCCGCGGCTCTGGCCCTGGGCCTGCAGGTGCACGGTTATGCGACGAGCCAGGAGCTGGTGCAGGGCCTGGGTCGGCAAGAAGACGGCTTGCCATGCGCCGCACCGGCCCTGGTCTGGGTTTGCGACCCCTGCAACCCGACCGGCGCAAGCTTCAGCCTCGACGAGTGGATGGTGCTGGACTTGGCCTTGCAAGACAGCGCATCCATCCTTGCCGTGGACCAGGCGTACGAGCCCTTGCGTCTGGACGGCGCCTGCGCCCTGCCCGCCGATTTGGCCGAGCGCGCCTGGCGCCTGGTCTGCCCCAACAAGGCCCTGGGGCTGACCGGCATGCGCGCCGCCTACCTGCTGGCGCCTGCGGTCTGCCCGCTTCAAACCCTGGCCCTGCAGCTGGCGCCCAGCTGGGTGCTGGCCAGCGAGGGCTGCGCCCTGCTTCAGGCCTGGTGCCGGCCGGAAACTGAGCGCTATCTGAGCCAGGTCAGAGCCCAGCTGGGCGAATGGCGGCAGGATCAGCGCACGCTGCTGGCCGAGCTGGGCTGGCAGCAAGATGAGCGCAGCTGCAGCAATTTCTGGCTGACCCGGCCCACACAGGGCAGCGACAGCCTGCTGCGCGCGCTGCGACAGCGAGGCATCAAGCTGCGCGATGCGCGCAGCTTCGGCCTGCCGGGCTGGCTGCGCGTCTCGACCCAGCCGCCTGCCGCTCAGGCTGCTCTGTACCAAGCGATCAAGGAATGCCCTCAATGACGCAAAAGAAACAAACGGCCGCCAAGGCCGTGATGGTGCTGGGCACCACCAGCGGCGCGGGCAAGAGCTGGCTGGCCACGGCTCTGTGCCGCTACTACGCCAGGCAAGGCCTCAAGGTCGCGCCGTTTAAGGCGCAGAACATGAGCAACAACGCCCGGGTGGTGCCCGGCCTGAACGGCCGGCTGGGCGAAATCGGCAGCGCCCAGTACTTCCAGGCCCTGGCCGCGCGGCGCACGCCCGAGGTGCGCATAAACCCGGTGCTGCTCAAGCCCGAGGCGGACACGAAATCCCAGGTCATCGTGCTCGGCGAGGTGGACCCGGTGCTGACCGAGTGGCCCTGGCGCGAACGCAGCGAGCAGCTGTGGCTGCGCGCCCGGCCGCCCCTGCACGCGCTGATGGCCGAAAACGATGTGGTGGTGATCGAGGGCGCGGGCTCGCCGGCCGAGATCAATTTGCACAGCAGCGACTACGTGAACATGCGCACCGCGCTGGAGGTGAATGCGGCTTGCCTGCTGGTGACCGACATCGACCGCGGCGGCGCCTTTGCCCACCTCTACGGCACCCACCAGCTGTTGCCTGCGGAGGAGCGCGCGCTGATCCGCGGCTTTGTGCTGAACCGTTTCCGTGGCGATGCCCGCCTCCTGGCCCCGGGGCCGGAGCAGCTGCAGGCGCTGACCGGTGTGCCCACGATGGCGGTGCTGCCGATGTGGCGCGGCCACGGTCTGCCGGAAGAAGACGGGGTCTACGACGATCGACCCACGGGCAGCGGCCAGGCGCGCTTGCGCATCGCCGTCATCGCTTACCCGCGCCTGTCCAATCTTGACGAATTCCAGCCCCTGCGCAGCCTGCCCGGCGTGCGCCTGAGCTGGGCGCGCAGCCCGGCCGAGTTGGAGGGCGCGGACTGGATCATCCTGCCCGGTTCCAAGGCGGTGGCGGCCGATCTGGCCTGGCTGCGAGCCCAGGGCCTGGACTTGCCCATCGCCCAGCATGCCGCCGCCGGCCGGCCGGTGCTGGGCATTTGCGGCGGCCTGCAGATGCTGGGCGAAAGCCTGCTCGACCCGCATGGCCTGGACGGCAATGCGCCCGGTCTGGGCCTGCTGCCCCTGGTCACGCAGTTCGAACGGGACAAGCTTTTGCGCCCCTGCGATCTGCGCTTTGCCGAGCTCGAAGGGCCATGGTCCGCACTGAGCGGTGTGGCCGCCAGCGGCTACGAGATCCACCACGGCCGCACCGTCCAGCACCCCAGCCTGGCGCCGGCCCAGGTGGCCCTGCGCAACGAAGCGGGCGAGGCCATTGGCTGGCGCGAAGGTTCGGTGCTGGGCCTCTACGCCCACGGCCTGTTTGAGCAGGACACGGTCTTGCGCGCCCTCTTCGGCCAGAGCCTGCCCGGCCTGGACGCGGTCTTCGACGGCCTGGCCGACTACATCGAACAGCATTTCGAGCCCGGCGCTCTGATGGGCCTGCTCCAAGACAGGACCGCCTCATGAGCCAAGCCATGAGCCACCCCGAACGCATCGCCTGCCTGTCCACCGAGGCCGTGGACACGCTCTACCGCCTCGGTGCGCAAGCGCGCATTGCCGGCATTTCCGGCTACACCGTCTACCCGCCTGAAGCTCGCCAAGAGAAGCCCAAGATCAGCGGCTTCACCACCATGAAGCTGGAGAAGATCCAGGCCGTTCAGCCGGATCTGGTGATCGGCTTTTCGGATCTGCAAAAGCCGCTGCTGGCGGAATGCGAGGCCGCCGGCCTGGCCACGCTCAGTTTCGACCACCGCGATCTGGCCGGCATCCACGCCATGGTGCGCGCCCTCGGCGCCCTGGTCGGCCACGAGCCCCAAGCCGAGCAGCTCTGCGCCAGTCTGCAAGCCACGCAGGACGAGATCGCCGCCATTGGCCGCCAGCTGCCGCGCCGGCCGCGCGTCTGCTTCGAAGAGTGGGATGAACCGCTGATCATGGGCATAGGCTGGGTCAGCGAGATCATCGAGCTGGCCGGTGGCGAGGACGTGTTTGCCGACCGCGCGCGCGCCAGCCTGGCGCGCGACCGCATCGTCAGCCCCGAGGAGGTGCTGGCGCGACGGCCCGAGCTGATCCTGGGCAGCTGGTGCGGCAAGCGCTTCGTGCCCGACAAGGTGCTGGCCCGGCCTGGCTTCGCCGCCCTGGGCGCACGCCTGATCGAGATCAAGTCGGCTGACATCCTGGCCCCCGGCCCCACGGCCATTGAACGCGGCGCCCGCCAGGTGCAAGCCGCCCTGCAATCCCTGTTTCAAGACCCCACAGAAAACCCATGACCATGGCCGAGCACCTGATCCCCGATATCGCATCCCTGCAAGACCTGACCCTCACCGCCGCCCTGCAGGCCCGCATCGACGGCAAGACCAAGCCCTTGGGTGCCCTGGGCCAGTTGGAAACCCTGATGCTGCGCCTGGGCCTGATCCTCGGCAGCGAGACGCCGCAGCTCAAAAGCCCGCAGATGATGGTGTTCGCCGGCGACCACGGTCTGGCGCGGCGCGGCGTGTCGGCCTACCCCAGCGATGTGACCTGGCAGATGGTCGAGAACTTCCTGGCCGGTGGCGCCGCCATCAGCGTGCTGGCGCGCCAGCACGGCCTCGCCCTGAGCGTGGTCGACGCCGGCGTGGCCCACGACTTTGCGCCGCGCGAGGGCTTGATCATCGCCAAGATCGCCCACGGCACACGGGACGCTTCGGCCGAAGCGGCCATGAGCATCGACCAATGCGCCACCGCCATCGCCGCCGGCAAGAACCTCTTGCGCAACAAACCGGGCAATGCCCTGCTGCTGGGCGAGATGGGCATTGGCAACACCTCGAGCGCCGCCCTGCTGCTGGCCCGGCTGCAAGGCCTGCCGGTGGCCGACTGCACCGGCCGGGGGACAGGTCTTGACGACGCCGCCCTGGCGCGCAAGGTGGCGGTGCTGCAAGAGGTGCTGGACTTGCATGTGCAGGCCAACACGCCGCTGCAGGCTCTGGCGGCCTTTGGCGGCTTCGAGATCGCCATGATGGTGGGCGCGGTGCTGCAGGCGGCGTTGGAGCGCCGCGTCATCGTCGTCGACGGCTTCATCGCCAGCAGCGCGGTGCTGGTGGCCGCCCGCCTGCAGCCGGCCGTGTTGGAGCGTTGCATTTTTGCCCATCGCTCGAACGAGAGTGGCCACCGCCTGATGCTGGAGGCCTTGCAGGCCGAGCCCTTGTTGGACTTGGGCCTGCGCCTGGGCGAAGGCTCGGGTGCCGCTCTGGCCTGGCCCCTGCTGGAATCCGCTTGCCGGATTCTGGAAGATATGGCCAGCTTCGCCTCGGCCGGAGTCAGCGAACAGCACTGATTTCCGTGTCCAAAGTCCTGTTTACAGGGCGGCCGCTGTGGCCATAATCGGGCCAGCCACGCTGCACCAGGACACGCGCCATGACGGATTTGGTTTTTGCTGACGAGAGCCCCGAGCTGGATACCGACGGCAACGCCCCCAAGCCGCTGGAGCCCTGGGTGGTGATGATCGTCGACGACGATGTGGCGGTGCACCAAGTCACCCAGCTGGTCATGGCCGATTTCGAGTTCAGCGGCCGCCGCCTGCAGTTCCTGGATGCCTACAGCGGCGCCGAGGCACGCGAGCTGCTGCAGACCCGGCGCGACATCGCCCTGATCCTGCTCGATGTGGTGATGGAGTCCGAGCACGCCGGCCTGGACCTGGCCCGCTACATCCGCGAGGAGCTGGACAACCACCATGTGCGCATCGTGCTGCGCACCGGCCAGCCCGGCCAGGCGCCGGAAGAGCATGTCATCAAGAGCTATGACATCAACGACTACAAGGAAAAGACCGAGCTGACCAAGCGCAAGCTGATCACGGTCTTCTACGCGGCGCTGCGCAGCTACCGCGACATCATGATCATCGAGCAGTCGCGCCTGGCCCTGCGCCGCTCGATCGACGCCATCACCCGCATCTACGACTCACACAATCTGCGCCGCTTTGCCTCGGCCGTGCTGGAGCAAGCCGCGCATTTGCTCGGTTATGAAGCCCAGGGCTTGTGCGCCAGCCGGGTGGCGGCTTACGCGGCCTCGCACATCGAAGGCAGGCTCAAGGTCCTGGCCGCCACCACCGAGTACTCGCGATTGCTGGTGGACGAGGAAATCAGCAACCTTCCCGCCGAGGTGAAGCTGGCCCTGGACCGGGCGCTGGACGACCAGACCAGCTCCTTCGACTCCCACCATTTTGTCGGTTACTACCGCAGCAGCAGTGGCAACGAGACCCTGCTCTACATGACCTTCTCCGAGCCGGTGGACGCGCAGTCGCGCGAGCTGCTGGAGATCTTCTGCGCCAATGTGGCCATCACCTACGAGGCCTTGTTGCTGCGCGAGGAGATCCAGGACACCCAGCGCTCCACCGTCTACATCATCGGCGAGGCGGTCGAACGCCGCAGCAAGGAAACCGGCGCCCATGTGCGCCGCGTCGGCGAGCTGGCCGCCTTGCTGGCCGAGCTCTCGGGCATGCGCAGCAGCGAGATCGAGTTCATGCGCCAGGCCGCACCCCTGCACGATGTGGGCAAGATTGGCATCCCTGACCGCGTGCTCAACAAGCCCGGCAAGCTCGATGCGGAGGAGTGGGAGGTGATGAAGACCCACTCGCGCATTGGCTTCGAGCTGCTGAGCAAATCGGACAAGCGCATCCTGCAGCTGGGCGCCATCATCGCCCACGAGCACCATGAGCGCTGGGACGGCCAGGGTTACCCACGCGGCCTGCTTGGCGAGCAGATCCACATCGCCGGCCGCATCGTCGCCCTGGCCGATGTGCTGGACGCCCTGGTCAGCCGCCGCTGCTACAAGGAAAGCTGGAACTTCGAGGAGGCGCTGGCCTATGTGCAGGAGCAGGCCGGCTTGCAGTTCGACCCCGATCTGGTGGCCAAGTTGATGGCCAACCTTCCGGCCGTCAAGGACATCTACGTCCGCTATCCGGATTCCTGAGGCCGCCATGAGCAGCCTAAATCCCTCCGACGTGAATGCCTCGGTTCCCACCGGAACGGGCGAAACTCAGCAGCAAGAGCTGCTGCGCCTGCAGCAAGAGCTGAAACTGGCCACTGAGCGCCTGCTGGAGCAGGAGCAGCTGGCTGCACTCGGCAACCTCGTCGCCGGCGTGGCGCATGAGATCAACACGCCCATCGGCATCGCCGTCACCGCCGCCTCTGGCATGGAAGAGTTCGCGCGCAGCCTGACGCGCAAACTGAGCGGCGACAAGGTCAGCCGCAGCGAGCTGCAGGCCCTGGCCAGCCAGCTCGAAGACGGTGCGCGACTGGTCAACAACAACCTGGCCCGCGCGGCCGACCTGATCAGCAATTTCAAGACCCTGGCGGTGGACCAGGCCAGTGCCGCTGAAATGCATGTGGACCTGAGCCCCTATCTGAGCGGCATCGTCAAGGCGCACAACCCGGTACTGCGCGCTGCCCAGACCCGCGCCGAACTGGACACACCCGAGCATCTGCACGCCACCCTGGTACCCGGCCAGTTCTCGCAAATCGTCTCCAACCTGATCACCAATGCCCTGACCCATGCGTTCCAGGATCAGCCCGAGGACAGGCCGCGCCTGATCCGCCTGCGCCTGCACAGCCAAGGCGAGCGCCTGCAACTGCACTTCAGCGACAACGGCCGTGGCGTGCCGCCCGAGGTGCGGGCGCGCATGTTCGAGCCCTACTTCACCACCCGCCGCGGCAGCGGTGGCTCGGGCCTGGGCCTCTACATCGTGCACAAGCTGTGCGAAGAGATGGGCGGCCACATCGTGGTCGACGAGGCCCACAACCCCGGCCTAGGCTTCCACGAGCCCCCCATCAACCTTCCGCTCCGCGACTGAGCCCCCCATTCACGATTCACCCGCTCACCCGCTCCTCCCCCGCCGCGCATGCCTTCCCTGCTCCACGAGCTTCGCCTGTTCTTCATCGCCCTGCAGTTTTTCACCCGCTGTCCCGTGCCCGCCTGGGTCGGCTTTGAGCCGGCCTGGCTGCAGGCCTGCGGGCGCTACTTTCCGGCCGTTGGCCTGCTGGTTGGCGCCTGGTCGGCGGCGGTCTTGGGCGCGGCCCTGTGGCTATGGCCGCCCATGGTGGCGGTGGGCTTGAGCATGGCGGCCAGCATCTGGCTGACCGGCGGCTTCCACGAAGACGGCTGGGCTGACAGCTGCGATGGCCTGGGCGGCGCGGTCAGCCGCGAGAAGGCCCTCACCATCATGAAGGACTCGCGCATCGGCAGCTACGGCGCCCTGGGCCTGATCCTGATGCTGGGGCTGAAGGCCGCCAGCTTGCTGGCCCTGGTCGAGCACAGCCCGATGCTGGGCCTGCTGGCCCTGATTTGGGCCCACAGCGCCTCGCGCCTGGCGCCGGTCTGGCTGATGCACGCCCTGCCCTACGCCGGCGATGCCGAACACGCCAAGGCCAAGCCTCTGGCCACCGAGGCGAGCCTCGGCACGGTGTTCGTGGGACTGCTCTGGCCGCTGGCCATGGCCGGCGGCATGCTGGCCCTGATGCCCGGCGTGCTGCCGGCGCTCGGCGCCGCATGCCTGGCCGGTCTGGGTCTGACGCTGTGGATGCAATCCATGCTCAAGCGCCGCCTCGGCGGCTACACCGGCGACAACCTCGGCGCCACACAGCAACTGGTGGAGCTGGGTCTGCTGCTGGGTTTGCTGGCCGTGACCCATGCCGCTTGAGTCTGCCCAGGCCTGGGTCTGGCGCCACCCCAAGCCCGAGGGCGCGGCCGGCCGCTGCATCGGCGCGGGAACTGATCTGCCGGTGCAGCGGCGCCGCGCCAAGCGCCTGGCCCGGCGCATTCAGCGCTTCGCGCGCCGCCACCGCCTGCCGCATGTGGTGTGCAGCTCAGGGCTGCAGCGCTGCGCCGATGTGGGCCGCTGGTTGCGCCGCTGGGGTTGGCGGCATCGCATCGATCCGGCCCTGGCCGAGATGGATTTCGGCCGCTGGGATGGCCGGCCCTGGAGTGAGTTGAGCCCCGCCGATTTCGAGCCCTGGATGCTGGACTTTGCCGGCCATGCGCCGGGCGGCGCGGAAACACTGAGGCAGTTGCTGGCGCGCGCTGCCGCCTGGCCGGTGCCGGCCGGAGGGCTGCTGATCAGCCACGGCGGCTGGATGCTGGCACGCCGGTGGATGGAGCAGGAAGGCGGAGAAAGAACTCCAAGCGCCGCCGAATGGCCGGCACCACCGCGCTACGGGGAATGCTGGGCGCTGCAGGCCGGTTCGCTGCGCTAAATCAGGTGGCGGGTGCGGCCGTCAAGCGCAGGTACTTGGCCATCAAGCTGTCCTTGTCCTCGACATGGGCCGGATTGACCGGGATGCAGGCCACCGGGCAGAGCTGGACGCACTGCGGTTCATCGAAATGGCCCACGCACTCAGTGCACTTGTCGTGCGCGATCTGATAGTACTCCTCGCCCATGGAGATGGCGTTGTTGGGGCACTCGGGCTCGCAGACATCGCAGTTGATGCATTCGTCGGTGATCATCAGCGCCATGGAATCAGCCCTCCTTCCGCGCCAAGCGCTCTTGCAAACGCGCCAGCACCAGCGGCGACACAAACTTGCTGACATCGCCACCGAGCTGCGCGATCTCGCGCACAAAGGTGCCGGTGACGAATTGGTAGGCGTCCGAGGTGGACAGGAACACCGTCTCGACGCCAGGCATCAGGTGGCGGTTCATGCCAGCCATCTGGAACTCGTATTCAAAATCACTGTTGGAGCGCACACCGCGCACCACCGCCTGGCCGCCCTGCCCCAGCACAAACTCGCTGAGCAGGCCGCTGAATGCGATCACCTCGACCTGCGGCAGCGGCCCAGCCAGCTCGCGCGCCATGGCCAAGCGTTCGTCCAGGCTGAACAGGGTGCGCTTGTGATGCGCAGCCGCCACGGCCAGCACGACCCGGTCGAACATGCGGCAGGCGCGCTGCAGCAGGTCCTCATGGCCGAGGGTCAGGGGGTCGAAGGTGCCGGGGTAAACGGCGGTCAGCGAAGGTCGGCTCATGGAATCGGTCCGGCGGAGGGGCTGGACCATGGCGTTGGCGGGTAAGGCTGGAATTATCCCTTGCGCCGAAAGACCTGGAAATGCACGGCCCCGGCCTTGCCCGAGCGCCAGACCTCGAGGCCCAGCTCTTCCGGCGCCACGATGGGTTCACCGGACTCCAGATAGACCAGGCCGTCGGGCACCAGCAGCGGCAGGGCCGCGCGCAGGGCTGGCAGGAACAAGTCCTGTTGAAAAGGCGGGTCCAGCAGCACCAATTCGAAGCGAGCCGGCGCGCAGCGCGCCATCCAGGCCAGGGCGTCGCTGCTCTCCACTCGCAGCGTGTCGGCCTTGAGGCGAAGCTTGCTGGCATTCAGGCTGCGTGCAAGTTCAGCGTCACGCTCCAGCAGCAGCACCTCGGTCGCACCGCGCGAGGCGGCCTCGAAACCCAGGGCGCCGCTGCCGGCAAAGGCATCGAGCACACGCCAGCCGTCAAGGTCCTGGCCCAGCCAGTTGAACAGGGTTTCGCGCACCCGGTCGGGCGTGGGCCGCAGACCCGGCCGGTCGGCCACCGGCAGCTTGGAGCGTTTCCACTGGCCGCCGATGATGCGCACTTCGCGGGCCGCCATGCGCGGCGCGCCCTGCTTCTGAGGCGCGGCACCGGCAGCCTTGGCCGCGACGCTGGAACGAGGGCGACCGCCGCTCATTGCCGCACCGCAATGCCGCGCGAGGCGAGCAAGGCCTTGGCCTCGCCGACGGTGTGCTGGCCGTAGTGAAAAATGCTGGCGGCCAGCACCGCATCGGCGCCGCCGATCGTGATGCCATCGGCCAGGTCCTCCAGCGAACCGACGCCGCCCGAGGCGATCACCGGCACCGACACGGCGTCGCTAACCGCACGGGTCAGCGCCAGGTCGAAGCCGCTCTTGGTGCCGTCGCGGTCCATGCTGGTCAGCAGGATCTCGCCGGCACCGAACTCGGCCATCTGCTTGGCCCACTGCACCGCGTCGAGGCCCACGTTCTTGCGCCCGCCATGGGTGTAGACATCCCAGCCCGGGCCGCGCGCATCGCCCTCGGCGCGGCGCTTGGCATCGATGGCGACGACGATGCACTGCGCACCGTACTTGTCGGATGCTTCGCGAATCAGCTCGGGCCGCGCCACGGCGGCGGAATTGAAGCTGACCTTGTCGGCGCCGGCATTGAGCAGGCGCCGCACATCGGCCACCTCGCGCACGCCACCGCCCACCGTCAGCGGAATGAAGACCTGCGAGGCCACGGCCTCGATGATGTGCAGGATCAGGTCGCGGCCATCGCTGGTGGCGGTGATGTCGAGAAAGGTCAGCTCATCGGCACCCTGCTCGTTGTAGCGCGCCGCAATCTCCACCGGATCGCCCGCGTCACGCAGCTCGGTGAAGTTGATGCCTTTGACGACCCGCCCGGCGGTCACGTCGAGGCAGGGAATGATGCGTTTGGCCAGCATGACGAGCTTTCGCGAGAGAGAAAAGAAGTGAGGAGCAGACGTCCGTCTGATCAACCTGGAATTGGCAAGAATCGGCACGAAGCAGCCCTTGGAGCGGGTGTTGATCGGGCCGACTGGGTACTCTGCTCCGTTCATGTCTGGGCCAGCGGCCCAGCCCTTCGCCAGGCTCAAACAGTCCTCAGGACTGTTTGAGTCCGGGCTCAGTCCCCCGGCCCGCGCTTCGCGCGGCCCTCCTCCTTAACTTCGCTTCAGCACTCACCCGACACCCCTTGGCAGATCCACCGATGACGTTTTCGTCTAGGGGGCTAGCTCGCGCTGGATCGGGCCCGCTGGGTGCTCTGCGAAGTGAAGTCAAGGAGGAGGCGCCCGGCGTAGTCGGGCGACGGGGACATGAACGGAGCAGAGTGCCCAGTTGGCCCGATCACCGCCGGACGGAACGCCTGCTTTGTACCGTCAGCCGCGTACTTCAGCCCAACGACAACTCGTCCGCGCGCGCCTGGCCAGCAGCGAAATCCAGATCGCCGGTGTAGATGGAGCGGCCGCAGATCACGCCTTCCACGCCTTCGCTTTCAACGGCACAGAGCGCTTCGATGTCCGCAATATTGGACAGGCCGCCCGAGGCGATGACCGGAATGCTGAGCGCCTGCGCCAGCTTCACCGTCGCTTCGATATTGATGCCGGTCAGCATGCCGTCGCGGCCAATGTCGGTGTAAATCACGCCTTCCAGGCCATAGCCTTCGAACTTGCGTGCCAAGTCGATCACCTCATGGCCGGTCAGCTTGCTCCAGCCATCGGTCGCTACCTTGCCGTCCTTGGCATCGAGGCCCACGATGATGTGGCCGCCAAACGCTGTGGCCGCATCCTGCAGGAAGCCAGGGTTCTTGACCGCAGCCGTGCCGATGATGATGTAGCTCAGGCCCGCGTCGAGATAGCGCTCGATGGTGTCGAGGTCGCGAATGCCTCCGCCCAGCTGCACGGGAATCTCGCCGTTCACTTCGCGCAGGATGGCCTTGATCGCGGTCTCGTTGACCGGTTTGCCCGCGAAGGCACCGTTCAGGTCGACCAGATGCAGGCGCCGCGCGCCGGCGTCAATCCAGCGCCGCGCCATGGCCGCCGGGTCTTCGCCGAAGGTGGTGGACTCGTTCATATCGCCTTGCTTGAGGCGTACACAACGACCGTCTTTCAGGTCAATAGCAGGAATCAGCAACATGGCCGAGGTCAGTGGTGAGGATGTAGATGGGGTTGGAGGGAAGGACAGGAACGGGGGTCAGAGCAGCCAGGAAAAGTGCCTGAGCGGACCGCGCATGCATACATGCAGTTCGATGATGGCTGGGTCAGAAATGAGAAGAAGGCTCAGGGATTCCAGTGAAGGAAATTGCGATACAGGGCGAGGCCCAGCGCAGCACTTTTTTCAGGGTGGAATTGGGTGGCAAAAATATTATCCCGGGCGACGGCGCAGGTAAAGCGCAGGCCGTAATCGGTCTCGCCGGCACTGTGGCGCACATCTAACGGCGCGGCATAGAAGCTGTGCACGAAGTAGAACCAGCTTTCATCGGGAATGCCAGCCCAGAGCGCATGCGGCTGCGCCTGACGGACGCGGTTCCAGCCCATCTGCGGCACCTTGTAGCGGCTGCCATCGGGCTGCAACTGGCCATCCAGCTGGAAGCGACGCACGCGGCCGGGGATCAGGCCCAGGCCCGGCGTGTCCTGCTCTTCACTGTGGTCCAGCAGCATCTGCATGCCCACGCAGACGCCCATCAGCGGCTTGCTGGCGGCGGCTTCGAGTACCGCTTGCTGGAGGCCGGAATCCTTGAGCTCGCGCATGCAATCGCGCATGGCGCCCTGCCCCGGCAGCACCACGCGCTCGGCGGCGCGCACGGCCTCGGGCTCGGAGGTGATCACCACCTCCAGCCCGGAGTCCTGCGCTACATGGAGCACGGCCTGCGAAACCGAACGCAGATTGCCCATGCCGTAGTCGACCACCGCAACAGTCCGCTTCATGTCAAAGACTGCCCTTGGTCGAAGGAATCACGCCCAGCGAGCGCGGGTCCAGGGTCAGAGCCATGCGCAGCGCACGGCCGAAGGCCTTGAAGATGGTTTCACACTGATGGTGGGCGTTATGTCCCTTGAGGTTGTCCACATGCAGGGACACCAGGGCATGGTTGACGAAGCCCTGGAAGAACTCGAAGGCGAGCTGGGTGTCGAAAGCACCAATCGAGCCGGCGGTAAATTTCACATCCATGGCCAGGCCGGGGCGGCCGGAGAAATCGACCACCACGCGCGACAGCGCCTCGTCCAGCGGCACATAGCTGTGGCCGTAACGCGTCAGGCCCTTCTTGTCGCCGACCGCCTGGGCCACTGCCAGGCCGAGGGTGATGCCCACGTCTTCCACCGTGTGGTGGCCGTCGATGTGCAGGTCGCCCTTGGCTTCGATCTCCAGATCGATCAGGCCATGGCGGGCGATCTGGTCCAGCATGTGATCGAAGAAACCGATGCCGGTGTTCAGGCGCGCCTCGCCCGTGCCGTCGAGATTGACGCGCACGCGGATCTGCGTTTCCTTGGTGTTGCGGCTGACTTCGGCGACGCGCGCCGCGGGCGCGGGGCTCAGGACCAGATCGGTACTCATGATGCTCAGAGACTTTCTTTCAAGGCAGCCAGCATGGCTGTGTTTTCCTCGGCCGTGCCGATGGTGATGCGCAAACAATTGGCCAACAATGGGTGGGCGCTGGACGCGTTCTTGATCAGTACGCCGCGCGCCTTCATGGCAGCAAATGTGGCTGCCGCGTCCGCCACCCGCGCCAGCAGCATATTGCCCTGGCTGGGGAAGACCTGCACGCCAGACAGGCTTTGCAGCGCCGCCAAGACCCGCTCGCGCTGGGCCCGCAGCTCGGCCGCCTGCGCGGCATACACCTCGGTATGCTCGAGCGCAAAGAGGCCGGCCTCGGCATTGAGCACGCCGATATTGAAGGGCGGGCGCAGTTTTTCGATCTGCGCGACCAGCTCGCTGCGGCCCATCAGGTAGCCGATGCGCACGCCGGCCAGGCCGAACTTGCTCATGGTGCGCATGACCAGCACATTCGGGTGGCGGCGCAGCCAGGCCATGGAGTTGGCGGCAGCAAAGGGCTGGTAGGCCTCGTCCATCACCACCAAGCCCGGCGCGGCGGCGATGATCTGCTCGATCACGGCTGCGTCCCAGAGATTGCCGGTCGGGTTGTTCGGGTAGGCCAGGTAGATCAGCGCCGGCTGATGCTGGGCAATCGCCGCCAGCATGGCCGGGCCGTCCAGCTCGAAATCTTCCGCGCGCAGCGGCACACCGACGAAACCCAGGCCCTGGTAACGGGCCGAATGCTCGTACATCACAAAGCTGGGCAGCGGCGTCATCACGCAAGCGCCGGGCTGGCTGACGGCCATGCTCAGCAAGGTGATCAGCTCGTCCGAACCATTCCCGAGCACGATGTCGCAGCCCTCGGGCATGCCGGCATGGGCGGCCAGGGCCAGGGCCAGCTCGCGGGTGCGCTCGGCCGGATAACGGTTGATCGCCACGCCACCGAGGCGACGACCCAGGGCCTGCTGCAGCGCGGCCGGCAGGCGAAACGGGTTCTCCATCACGTCCAGCTTGATCAGGCCGGCGCTGCTTTGCACCGGGTAGGCGCTCATCGCGCGCACATCGGGACGGATGGCGGCCAGGGCTTGCTGCAGAAGATCGTCAGGCGAGATGCTGGGGCGGTTCATGGTCGTCATTGCAGCGCCTCGGGCGCCATCAGCAAGGGGTTGAGGATCTGCACGCTGTCCAACTGCAGCTCATGCTTGAGCTCCAGGCTGAGCAAGCGACTGCAGCCCTGGGCTTTGGCGGCGGCCACGATCAGGGCGTCGGCATAAGGCAGGCCGAAGCGGCTTTCGATCGACCAGGCGCTTTCCACCGTGGCATGGTCAATCGCCCAGGGTTGCCAGCGCTGGTAGCGCCGCACTTCGGCCCGCGCATCGCCGTTGGGCATGGGCGGCTGGATGCGGGTGGTGACCAGGCGGTAGAAATCGTTGAGCACCTGGGTCGAGAGCCGGCCGCGGCGCTGCTGCCAGAGCAGGCGCAGCACGGCCATAGCCTGCTCGCGCGCCTCGGGCTGAGCGCCGTCTTCGCTGAGGATGAGCACCGAGGTGTCGACAAACACCGGCTCGCGGGTGGCCAGCACGGCACTCATGCTGCGTCGCCCCGCTGCGGATAGGCCGCGCCGTCCGAGGCCCAGCTGCGCTCGCGGTGCAGCCAGTCCTGCATGGCGCGCTCGTAGGCGTCATCGTGGCGCATCTTCTCGGCCAGCATCTCGCCGACCAGGCGCGAGACGCTGGTGTTGCGCCGCGCAGCCTCGAGCCGAGCCCATTCGGCGACGCTGTCTTCCATGGAGATGGTCACGTTCTTCACGGGCCGCAGATTAACACGAAGTTCGTGCAACACGAAGTTCGTGTTAATTTCAAACCACGGGGCCCGGAGGTGTTGGAGCACACATCCCCCTGCGGCCATCTCGCCTCAAGGCCGCATCCACAACTCCTTGCGTTGCAGCGGCGTCTCGGGCGGCAACAAGGGGTTGTGCAGTTCCAGCACCCGGCGCCGGCTCAGCACATGGCGGGCCAGGATGGCGCCGTGGTACTGCATGAAGATGCGCTCAAAGCCGCCCTTGGCCAGCAAGCGGTTCAGGCCGCGCTCGACCAGGCCGGCCAGGCGTTCGTTGCCACGGCCGACGAAAAAATACATGGCCGTCGGGTAATGCAGGCAGAGATGGGGGTCGATGGCCAGGCTGTCGGCATGGCTCTCCTGCTCCCAGTCAATCTCCAGCAGGGCGCGCGGAAAAGCCTGGCCGCGCCCCAGGCCCAACATGCTGAACATGGCGTCAAAAGAAGAGCCGGCAACCACCTGCAAGCCATTGGCCCGCAGGATGGCCGTGTCCGGCCAATCATGGCCCTGAACCAGGCTGAAGCGGCGCAGGTCGGCCAGGCTGCGAACGTCACGCAGCAGGTGCTGCTCCTGCCCGCGCTTGACCAGCATCAGGCGCCAGCCGTACAGGCCTTTGTAGATCGGAAACCGGATGGGCAGCAGATGCTGCTCGCGCTCGATGCTGGTCATGCTCCAGGCGATGTCCAGCCCGTCTTGGCCATTCTGCAGGTCCAGCAAGGCCCGGCTTTGCACCATGACCTGGCGCGTCGGCTGCAGCTCGCAGCTGACCCCGCAGGCCTCCAGCGCCAACTTGAGCAGTTGCAGCGGGTACCAGCTGCTGGGGTCAATCTCGCGCATGGGCCGCGGGTAACGCACGCGCAGCGGCGGCGCCGCCGCAGCCAAGCCAAAGCCCGGCGCCAAGCTGGCCACAGGCAAGGCGCTGATCAGCAGTTGACGGCGGGGCAGGCAGGTCAAGACAGGAGGCGCAGAGCCATGGCAGACGCAGAAACCTGACTCTGCCACAGCCCGGGCCGCCGCCGACAACTCGCTAACCCCGGGTCTGGGCGCAGCCCAGCTGGGTTCTCAGGAGCGCAGGCGCAACTCCGCCGCCCGTGCATGCCCCTGCAAGCCCTCGCCATAGGCCAGCTCGGCCGCGATCGGGCCCAGCTTTTGTGCGCCGGCTTCGCTGACCTCGATCAGGCTGGATCGCTTCTGGAAGTCGTAGACCCCCAGCGGTGAAGAGAAGCGCGCCGTGCCCGAGGTGGGCAAGACGTGGTTGGGCCCGGCGCAGTAGTCGCCCAAGGATTCGCTGGTGTAGGCGCCCAGGAAGATGGCACCGGCGTGGCGCAGCAGCGGCTCCCAACGGTGCGGGTCGCTGCTGGACACTTCCAGATGCTCGGGCGCGATGCGGTTGCTGATCTCACAAGCCTCCTCCATCGAGCGCGTCTGGATCAGCGCGCCCCGGCCTTCCAGCGAGGCGCGGATGATGGCCTGGCGCGGCATGGTGGGCAGCAGGCGCTCGATCGCCTCGGCCACCTGGGCGATGTAGCCGGCATCGGGGCAGAGCAGAATGCTTTGCGCCAGCTCGTCATGCTCGGCCTGGCTGAACAAATCCATGGCCACCCAGTCCGGCGGCGTGCTGCCATCGGCCAGCACCAGGATCTCGCTGGGGCCGGCAATCATGTCGATGCCGACCTGGCCGAAGACATGCTTCTTGGCGCTGGCCACATAGGCATTGCCGGGGCCGGTGATCTTGTCCACGCGCGGCACCGTGGCCGTGCCATAGGCCAGGGCCGCCACGGCCTGGGCGCCGCCCAGGGTGAAGGCGCGGTGCACGCCGGCCACATAGGCCGCAGCCAGCACCAGCGGGTACTTCTCGCCACCGGGCGTGGGCACGACCATGATGATCTCGGGCACGCCGGCCACCTGGGCGGGGATGGCGTTCATCAGCACGCTGCTCGGGTAGGCCGCCTTGCCGCCGGGCACATAGATGCCCACGCGGTCCAGCGGCGTGACCTTCTGGCCCAGCAGGCTGCCGTCTTCGTCGCGGTAGCTCCAGCTCTCGCCGCAGGCGGCCTTTTGGCGCTCGTGATAGCTGCGCACACGGGCGGCAGCGGCTTGCAGCGCGTCGCGCTGGGCCGGGCTGATGGCCTCGAAGGCGGCCTTCAGCTCTTCGCGGCTCAGCTCCAGCTCGGCCACGCTGGCCGACTGCAAGCGGTCGAAACGGGCGGTGTACTCGAGCACGGCGGCATCGCCGCGCGCGCGCACATCGGACAGGATCTCGGCCACCCGACCTTCGATGGCGGCGTCGGCCTCGGCCGACCAATGAAGCACGCGCTGGAACTCGGCTTCGAAATCGGCGCTGGCTGTGTTCAGTTGACGAAGTTGCAGGGACATGGCGTTCGTTCTCACTTCGGGATGGCAGAAGCAAAGGCGTCGATCATGCGGCGCAGCGGCTCGCGCTTGAGCTTGAGCGCAGCCTGGTTGACCACCAGGCGGGAGGAGATGTCCATGATCTGCTCGACCTCGACCAGGCGGTTGGCCTTGAGCGTGTTGCCGGTGGAGACCAGGTCGACGATGGCATCGGCCAGGCCGGTCAGCGGCGCCAGCTCCATGGAGCCGTAGAGCTTGATCAGGTCCACGTGCACGCCCTTGTCGGCGAAATGCTGGCGGGCAATTTCCGTGTACTTGGTGGCCACGCGGATGCGCGAGCCCTGCTTGACGGCGCGGGCGTAGTCGAAGTCATCGCGCACCGCCACGCTCATGCGGCAGCGGGCGATGTTCAGGTCCAGCGGCTGGTACATGCCGGCGGCGTTGCCGCCCAGGGCATGGTTGTGCTCGATCAGCACATCGCGGCCGGCCACGCCGAGATCGGCACCGCCGTACTGCACGTAGGTGGGCACATCGCTTGCGCGCACCAGCACCACCTGCACTTCTGGGCTGTTGGTGGCCAGGATCAGCTTGCGCGATTTCTCCGGGTCCTCCAGCACGGTGATGCCAGCGGCCTGCAGCAGCGGCAGGGTTTCTTCGAAGATGCGGCCTTTGGAGAGTGCCAGGGTGATCATCATGGGCGGTCCTTGGAGGGTCTGAATAACAGGATTCAGCGGACGGCCGTGAGATTCACCTGGGTGGGGCGTCTCACCGCCACCCGCATCTCAATCTGAAAGATTTGTTGCGGATGCCGGTTCAGGCGTGATGGTGCTGCGATGCCGCCGCGGTGGCGGCATGCTCGGCCGGGGTGTGGGTCTTCATGGACAGCGCGTGGATCTGCTCGCGCATGCGCTCACCCAGGGCCGCGTACACGCGCTGGTGACGGCGGATGCGGCTCAGTCCCTCGAACTCCGAGGACACGATGGTGGCGAAGAAATGCCGCCCGTCGCCTTCGACGTGCAGGTGCTCGCAGGGCAGGCCTGCGGCGATGAATTGCTGGACTTCAGCGGGTGTTGGGTCGGCCATAAGCCCTCGATTCTAGTTTCAAGCGCGCCATGAGTCGTTGCAGGGCGGTTTCAGGAGCGGATCTTGTAGCCGCGCCGCAGCAGTTCCAGCGCCACCGCAGCCACCAGACAGAAGCTGCCGCCGACCACCGCCAGGCTCAGCCAAGGCGAGGCATCGCTGACGCCGAAGAAGCCGTGGCGGAAGCCATCGATCATGTAAAAGAACGGGTTCAGATGGCTGACGCCCTGCCAGAAAGCCGGCAGCGAGTTGACCGAATAGAACACGCCCGAGAGAAAGGTCATGGGCATGATGATGAAGTTCTGGAAGCCGGCCAGCTGATCGAACTTCTCGGCCCAGAGGCCGGCGATCAGGCCCAGCGTGCCCATCATGGCCGCGCCGAGCAAGGCGAACAGCACGATCCACAAGGGGTTGGCCACCCCAGGCGGCGCAAACCAGAAGGTCACCAGCAGCACGCCCAGGCCCACCACCATGCCGCGCACCATGGAGGCGCCCACATAGGCCACGAACCAGGCCCAGTGCGAGAGCGGCGTCACCAGCAGGAAGACCAGGTTGCCCGTCACCTTGCTCTGGATCAGGCTGGAGGACGAGTTGGCAAACGAGTTCTGCAAGACGCTCATCATCACCAGACCCGGGATCAGGAAGCTGGTGTAGCCGACCGTGCCGTAGACCTTGACGTGATCTTCCAGCACATGGCCGAAGACCAGCAGGTAGAGCACCGCCGTGAGCACGGGCGCGGCCACGGTCTGGAAGCTGACCTTCCAAAAGCGCAGCACCTCTTTGTAGAACAGCGTGCCGGCGCCTTTCAATTGAATACCGCCGCTGCCACTCATGCCGCGCTCCCTTCTTGTTGCATGATTTCCAGGAACACGTCTTCGAGGTCGGCGCGACCGATCTCCAGGTCTTCGATCGGGCATTGCGCCGCGCGCAACGTGGCCAGCACGGTTTCCACTTCGGCCGCGTCATGGGCCTTGATCTGCACGATGCGGCCGGTGATGCGGGCCTGCTCTTGCAGCGAGGCCGGCAGGGCGGCATCGGTCTTGAAGCGCAGCATGGTCGAGGCGCGGCCCTTGAGCAGGTCCGAGGTGCGGTCCAGCGCCACGATGCGGCCGAGCTTGAGCATGGCCAGGCGGCCGCACAAGGCTTCGGCCTCTTCCAAGTAATGGGTGGTCAGCAGCACCGTGTGGCCTTCGCGGTTGAGGCGGGCGATGAACTGCCACAGGGTCTGGCGCAGCTCCACGTCAACGCCAGCGGTGGGCTCATCGAGCACGATCACCGGCGGCCGGTGCACGAGCGCCTGGGCCACCAGCACGCGCCGCTTCATGCCGCCCGAGAGCTGGCGCATGTTCGCGTGGGCCTTGTCGGCCAGGCCGAGGTTTTCCAGCAGCTCGTCGATCCAAGCCTCGTTGTTGCGCACACCGAAATAGCCGCTTTGGATCTTGAGTGCCTCGCGCACGCTGAAGAAAGGGTCAAAGACCAGCTCCTGCGGCACGATGCCAAGGGCCTGGCGCGCCGCAGCGTAATCCGTCACCACGTCATGACCCATGACCTTGACGCTGCCACCGCTGGCCTGGGCCAGGCCGGCCAGGATGCTGATCAAGCTGGTCTTGCCGGCGCCGTTGGGGCCCAGCAGGCCGAAGAACTCGCCCTGGGCAATGTCAAAGGACACTCCGTCCAGAGCCCTGACCTGACCCCCACGGTAGGTCTTGGAGACGTTCTGAAATGAAATGGCGGGCACCGAGGGCCCGCCATTAGAGGAAGCTGAGGAAGCGGATGGCTGCATGGCCGTCATTGTAGGAAGCACGACCTGAATCCGCTGGCCCAGGGTTTTCAGCAGACAGCTGCACTCATTTGTAGTCAAACTCTAGAGCGCCCCCGCTGCTTGATGCCAGAATCAGCCAAAGCAGGAGACAACCTTTACATGGCCACAAAAAAGCCGCCACGCCGGACCGCCGAGCGCATTCTCGAAGTCACGCTGGACCTGTTCAACCGCTTTGGTGAGCCCAATGTCTCGACCACGCTGATTTCCGCCGAACTGGGCATCAGCCCCGGCAACCTCTACTACCACTACCCGGCCAAGGACGAGCTGATCAATGCGCTCTTCAACCGCTATGAGCGGGAGCTGTGCGACTTGCTGGTGGCGGCCGAGAACGTGCGCAATGTCGAGGACGCCTGGCTGTTCTTCCACATGCTCTACGAGCTGATCTGGAAGCACCGTTTTCTCTACCGCGATCTGAACGATCTGCTGTCCAAGAACCGCCGCCTGGAGATGCACTTCCAGAACGTGCTGACGCAGAAGAACCAGGCCATGCGCGCGGTGCTGGCCGGCTTGCAAAAAGGCGGCGCGCTGGAGATGGCGCTGCGCGAGGCCGGGCCGACTGCCAACTCCATGGTCGTGCTGCTCAGCTACTGGCTCAGTTTCGAATACGTGCGCGACCCGCGCCACGCCCTGGAGCCCGAGCAGGCCGGTGCCGCCCTGATGCGCGGCGCCTTCCATGTGCTGAGCCTGCTGCTGCCTTACTTGGAGCCGGCCTCCAAGGATCACCTCTTCGCCCTTGCCAACCAGTACCAAACCTGAAGGACGCCGCACCATGGCCAAGTGGACCGCTTTCCCCCATGACAACAGCGCTTTCCAGTACAGCGCCGCCAGCCTGAAGAAGCACTGGGCACGCCTGCATGCCGGCGACGCTGAGCCTTGGCCCAAGGACGCGGCCGTGGTCGAGGCCTGGATTCATTTCCACGCCGGCGACTTCCAGAAAGCCTACGAGGCCGGTCTGGCCGCCGGTGGCGCTGGCATCACGGTGGCCAACAAGGCCCAGGCCATCTACGCCAACTACCTGGAAAAGAAAGAGAAGACCAAGCTCGAGATGTTCCTGGAAGTGGCCGAGCGCGCCGACGCCCAGCAGCAGGAAGAGCCCAAGAACCCCGCCGCCTACTACTGGCAGGCTTATGCCATCGGCCGCTACGGCCAGGGCATCAGTGTGGCCAAGGCCCTGGCCCAAGGCCTGGGCAGCAAGGTCAAGAACGCACTCGAGAAAACCATCGAACTGGCGCCCAAGCATGCTGACGCCCACATCGCCCTGGGCGCCTTCCACGCCGAGGTGATCGACAAGGTCGGCAAGCTGCTGGGCAAGACCCAGGGCGCGGACACCGCCACCGGCCTGAAGATGTTTGAGGCCGCCATCAAGCTCAACCCCAGCAGCGCTATCGCCATGATCGAGCGCGCCAACGGTCTGGTGATGCTGGAGGGCGACAAGCGCATGAAGGAGGCCGAAAGCCTCTACGCCGATGCCGCGGCCTGCGAGCCCATGGACGCCATGGAATTGCTCGATGTCGAGATGGCGCGCGAGGAACTCGAAGACTGAGTCAAAGGCATGAATGCGGCCGTGAAGCGATTGAAAAGCGTGGAAAACCGCACGCTTTCAATTGGATGGTAAGCCGCCTCCCCCCGCACTCGCGGATGGATTTTCACCAGCAGGCTGGCTAAGCTGTGACACCTGAGGCGGACACCTTCGAGCCAGCAGCTTGACCGGGCCCGCGGACTTCACCTCACCCCGACACGTAAAAGGTTGACCCATCATGAAGCGCACCCTGATTGCCCTGATCCTCGCCCCCTTGGCCGCAGCCTCCTGGGCCCAGTCGCCCGAAGCCACTGCCCTGCGCGTGGAATGCGCGTCCAAGTACCAGTCCAGCATCGAGCCGGCACAAGCCGCAGCCGAGTACCAATTCGTCTACCGCAAGGGCGAGTACCGTGGCGAGAAGCAAGCCGGCAAGACCATTGGCTGCACCGAGAAGCAGTACAACGCCTACCTGGCCAGCGTGGACCCGACCCGCGTCATGAACGCCTACCCGACCGCCGCCGGCCGTCCTGCCAGCATCAAGCCCAACATCAAGCCCAACCTGGCTGACCAAGTCGACAAGAAGTGATCGCTGCGCCCTGAGGGCGCTTGTGATTCAGAAGGCGCGCAGTTCCCAAGGGGACTTGCGCGCTTTTTTCTTGGAGGACGGAAGTCAGCAATCGGCACAGAGCGGAAGTTCGGTATCCGGGTTTCCGCGCTGCGGTGGCTCGTTCCACCGTCGAGGGGCACATCGATCGCGATGCAAGCGCCCTGCAGTTCGGGGCGCCGCCGGGCGATTTGTGAAGGGCTGAGCAGCGCAGCGGCTCGGGGCGCGCGCGTACCCGCGCGCTTCAAGCGCTGACTTGGCGCGTCTGTCTGAACGGAACGAACGCAGTGAGTGCAGTGAGTTATGCGCCAGCCCCGAGGCGCGAGCAGCGCAAGGCAGTCGGCCCGCCAGGGCCGACCCCGGAACCATGAGCCCGGCGGCGACCCGGACTGCAGGGCCTCACGAGGGAGAGCAAGAAGGCTGCTTTGTGCCGTTTCCAGTCCGGAGCCGACTTACAAATCAGCGCCCTCTTCGCCCCAAGGCAGCATCAAAGCAAGGGTCAGCAGCTTGTCGAACTCGGGGGCGAATTGCTCGATGATGCCCTCGGGGTCAGGGCACAAAGTGCTGTCGGTGATCAGGCCGAATTGCACCCGGCCGGCATAGGTCAGGATGCTGACACCGACGCCAATATCGCCCGACTGCGGCACCCAGAACATCACCCGCTCCACGGTCGCGCCACAGAAGTGCAAGGCCTCAGCCGGGCCGGGCACATTGGTCATGACCGCCGTCGCCTTCTTGGCAAAGATATTCAGCATCGCGTGCTGCACCGGCTTGATCAACAAGCCCGCCACCGACAGCAGACCAAAGGCCAGCACCGGCTGGAAGCTGCCCTTCAAGTCCTGCATGCGCGAGCGCACGGCATAGAGGCGTTCGACCGGGTTCTCGATGCCGATGGGCAGCACCAGCGGAACCAGGCCGAATCGGTTGCCCAGTTGATAGGCCTTCTCCATCGGCCGCAGATTGACCGGCACCATCGCGCGGATCTCCTTGCCGGCCACGTCCTCGCCCTTGGCCTGCAAGTAACGCCCCATCGCACCGGCCACGCAGCTGAGCAACACATCGTTGATCGAGCAGTTCAGAGCCTTGCCCACCGCCTTGACGGCGTCCAGCGGCAGGCCCTCGTCCCAGGCCACGCGTTTTTGCGTGCCGGGCTTGCCCTTGAGCCGGGTCGGCGAGTCGTCAGACATCAGCGCAAAGGCCGCCACATCGCTGACCGCCTGATAACCCATGCGCGCCATGTCCATGGAGCTGTCGAGCGGATGGTGCGGCTGCATCAACGAGTCCACCGACTTGGCCATGCCGGCGCCGGCCACACGGATGGCCTTGATGGTCATGGCGCTGATGGGCTTGAGCAAGGCCTCGGTCAGCCAGTCCTGGTCGTCACGCGGCTGCTGCAGGCGCTTCGGCGGCGCCTTGCCACCGTCGGTGATGGACAGCATCACGGCGATCAGGGCGATGCCGTCGCCGATGCAGTGGTGGATGCGCGCGACCAGGGCGCTCGTGCCGTCGCCCATGTCCTCGATCAGCTGAAACTGCCAGAGCGGATGCGCCGGGTTCAACGGCTCAGCAGCCAGTTCACCGACCCGGCCCTTGAGGCAGTCTTGCCGGCTCTGGCCGCGCAGCGGCAGCAACTCCTCGGCCTGCACATGGCGAGCGATGTCGAAGTCATCGTCCTCCACCCACTGCGCACCCATGGCGTCTTCCACCACCTTCTGGCGAAAGCGCCCGTACTGCAGCAGCCGCGCCTCCACGCGCTCGCGCAAGGCCGCCAGGCTGATGCCAGGCCGGATGATCCAGACCCCGACGATCATCATCAGGTTGGACTCCGTGTCCATGCGCAGCCAGGCGGTGTCGACCTTGGACATGCGTTCCGTGGCGTGGGCCAATGCAGTCTCCTTGAGGATTTAGAGTGTCTCGCCCAGACAATGCTGGGTAACATCGCCGGCGTCCATCCCGATTGTTACCAGTTCAGTCGACACCCACAGCCATCTAGGAGACACCATGAGCCTGAAAGATCAATTCGAAGCCGCTGTTGCAGCCTCCAAGCAACTGCCCGAGCGCCCGGACAATATGACCTTGCTGAAGCTGTACGCCCTGTACAAGCAAGGCAGCAGTGGCGATGTCGACGGCAGCCGCCCTGGCTTCACCGACATGGTCGGCCGCGCCAAGTGGGACGCCTGGAACGAGCTCAAGGGTCAGACGCAAGATGAGGCCATGCAAAGCTACATCGACCTGATCGAATCGCTGCAGTGATCGGAACTACGAGCCAGCCTCATGCTGGCTCGGTCTCGCGGGCCGGCTTCAAGCCGGCTTTTTCTTGCCCGCTGGTTTCTTGTCGGTGGCGCCGGCGGCCAGCAGGCCGTCGAGCTCCTTCTGGATCTCGCCTTCGATGGTGGACTTGAAGGCGCCCAGCAGCAGGCCCAGCTTGGCATGCAGCTCGAAATGGTCGGCGGTGACGATCAGCTCGCCCTTGACGCCCGAACGAGTGAACTCGACGGTGTCACTGGTCTTGCCTTCCAGCACCGTGCACTCCATGTCGAACTTTTCTTCGACCTGCTCGGCCCAAGCCCAAGCGATCTCGCGGGCACGCTTGAGCCCGAGGGCATGGTCACGGTGGATGCGGATGTCAGCCATGGTGTGTTCTCTCACTCTCCAGTGTTCTTGATGTCTTGCAGGCGCATTCTGCGCTGCGCCGGCGGTAGCTCGGCCAGGGATTTCACGGCCGTGTAGAAACGCGGCCAGTCGCCGCCCTCGCGGTCCAGCAAAGCCTCGAACTGCGGCGCCAATTCGGTGTAGGCCGAGAGCAGGGCGAAGCTGGCATTGTTGGCGCGCGTGAACCAGCCGTCATAGCCGCTGTCGCCGCCCCAGGATTCGGCCTTCAGCCGCGCGTAATCCGCACGCAGCTCGGCCATCAGCTGCACCTTGGCCGCGCGCTTGGCCTCATCCGTGAGCGGCTGTGCGTAGAGCGCCTCCAGCCGCGCCCGGTAACCACCGGTCAGGGTGCGGAACTGCTCGCGCCGCGCCTGGCGCTTCAGATAGTTCTGGCCTTCAGCGCTGACGCCCTGGGCCTGCAGCCAGGCCAAGGCACCACGCCGCTCGACAGCGGTGGCAAAGGATTCATTGAACTGCGTGTCGTCGGCCGCGTAAACCACCTGGTGCGAGAGCTCATGGAAGATCAGCCCGGCCAGCTCCGCCTCTGGGTAGCTCATGAAGGTGTTGAGCAGTGGGTCGCCGCCCAAGAACCGACTCCAGCCCAGGGTGGAGTAAGCCGGCACGCCGTAGACCATGACCTCCAGGCCTTGCGCGCGCAGCTCAGCGGCATAGGCCTCGGCCTCGGCCTGATCAAAGTAACCGCGATAACCGACGCAGCCCATGATGGGAAAGCACCAGGTCTTGAGCGTCAGGCTCAGCTCGGGCGTGGCCACCACATTCCAGACCGCCGCCGAGCGGCCCAGGTCGGCATAGCGGCGGTAGCTGTTGTTGTCGGGCAGGTGCAGCTGCTTCACGGCGAAGTCGCGCATGCGCTGGCTCTGCTGCAGGCGTTCGCGCAAAGCGGGCTTGAGCTCCGGGTCGGCCAGCCAGTCCTCCACCGGCTTGGCCGCCGCAACCAGGCGCAGATGGCCGCCGACCGATTGGCCCAGATAGCCAATCTGCGCGCAGCCGCCCAGCGAGAGCGCCAAGCCGGCGCCCAGCGCACCAACCGTCCACCAGCGCCAGCGCTTCAGCATCTCAGGCAGCGACCACGTCGACCAGACAGTCGTAAAAACTCGGCGCCCGGCCCAGATCGGTCAGGCGCTGGTGAGTCACCTCGTTGACATTGCTGCCACCGGCGCCGAGCTTGCGCCACCACACGCCCAGGCCGTTGACCACCCCGGGCCGCGCGCGCGAGCTGATGCGGGCGCGGCACAGGTAACTGCCGCGGTCATTGAACACCCGGACCATGGCGCCGTCCTGCAGGCCGCGGGCCGCAGCGTCTTCAGCATGCAGCTCGACCAGGGGCTCGCCCTCGATGTCTCGCAAGCTCTTGACGTTGACGAAGCTGGAGTTGAGAAAGTTACGCGCCGGCGGCGAGATCATGGCCAGCGGGTAGCGCGCGGCCAGCTCGGGGCTGGAACGGCGGCTCTCGTAATTGGCCACGAAGTCCGCGCCGGCCGCCTGCGCCCGGCCGTTCGGCGTGGGGAAGCCCCCCTCGGCAAACGGCGCCTCCTTGAGCGGCAGGCTTTGCCAGCCCTGGGCGCGCAAAGCCTCGAAATCGATCTCAGCGCTGAAGGCCTGGCGAGCCAGCTGCTCGTCGCTCTCGGCAAAGCAGGCCTCGGTGAAGCCCATGGCCGCAGCCAGCTCGCGGAAGATCTGGGTGTTGGGCTTGGCCTCGCCGATGGGCGCAATCGCCGGCTCGTTGATCAGCACATCGGTGTGGCCGTAGCTGGTGTGCACATCCAGATGCTCCAGCTGCGTGGTGGCCGGCAGCACATAGTCGGCCAGGTCGGCCGTGTCGGTCATGAAATGCTCCAGCACCACGGTGAACAAGTCCTCGCGCTGGAAGCCCTTCACCACCTTGGGCGACTCGGGCGCCACCGCCACCGGGTTGCTGTTGTAGACGATCAGCGCCTCGATCTTGGGGCCGAACTCGGGCGAGGCCTCGCGCAGCAGATCGTCGCCGATGGTGCTCATATTGATCAGCCGCGGCTGGCGGCCGGCGAGCAGCTCGGGCCGCTCCAGCGCGGCCATGTTCTTGAAAGGCGCAAACCAGCCCGAGCTGGACAGCAGCAGGCCGCCAGCGCGCGAACGCCAGGCGCCGGTCAGGCAAGGCAGCAAGGCCACCAAGCGCACCGCATTGCCGCCGCCGCGCACGCGCTGCATGCCGTAGTTGAGGCGAATGGCCGCCGGCTTCGTTTGCGCGTAATCGCGCGCCAGGCCGCGCACTTCATCGGCCGTGATGCCGCAGACCTCGGCCACCGCTTCGGGCGGCCAGTTCAGCGCGCGCGCCTTCAGCTCCTCCCAGCCATCGACATGGCGGGCGATGTAATCGTGGTCCAGCCAGTCGTGGGCAATCAACTCATGCATCAGGCCCAGGGCCAGGGCGCCGTCGGTGCCGGGCAACAGAGCGATGTGCTGGTGGCATTTGTCGGCCGTCTCGGTCTTGCGCGGGTCGATGCAGATCAGCTTGGCGCCCTCGCGTTTGGCCTTGTTCGCGTAGGTCCAGAAATGCAGGTTGGAGGCGATCGAGTTGCTGCCCCAGATCAGGATCAGGCGGCTCTCGGCGAAGTAAGGCAGGTGCATGCCGACTCGGTGGCCGTAGGTCGCATTCAGCGCCGCCGCGCCGGCCGAGGCGCAGATGGTGCGCTCCAGCTGCGAGGCGCCCAGCTTGTTGAAAAAGCGCGCCGACATGCCCTCACCCTGCAACAAGCCCATGGTGCCCGCGTAGCTGTAAGGCAGGATGGCCTGCGGGTCGCGCGCGGCGATGGTCTTCAGCCGCGCCGAGATATCGGCCAGGGCCTCTGCCCAGCTGACCGGCTCAAAGCGCGGCGCCTCGTCCTTGCGGCTGACCCGCTTCAGCGGGCGCAGCAGCCGCTCCTCGTGGTAGGTGCGCTCGGCATAGCGTGAGACCTTGGTGCACAGCGCCCCGTGCGTGCTCGGGTGGTCCGCCGCGCCCTGGATCTTGATCACCCGGCCCTGGTCGACCGTGATGCGCAAGGCGCAGGTGTCGGGGCAGTCGTGCGGGCAGGCGCCCTTGACGATGTGGAGGGAAGAAGCTGAGGAGGACGAAGGGCTGAGGTCGTGCATTGCGAGACTATTGCACAGCTGCCCGATGGGCCGGGCACGCTGCGCACAAAGTCCCCGGGCCCGAGCTCAATTCATCACCAGCCACATCCCGGCATCGCGGCGCAAGCGCAGCGGCGCACGGGAACGCCCCCCCCGGTTTAGACTGACGCCCTGCTTCCACCACCCACCGGGCCGACCTGGCCACGCCGCCATGAAGTTCATCGACTCCATCCTGGCCGATGCGCCGCTGATCCAGCGCCTGCGCCGCGACATCCATGCCCACCCCGAGCTCTGCTTCCAGGAGCAGCGCACCTCGGACCTGATCGCTCAGACCCTGACCGAATGGGGCATTCCGGTGCACCGCGGGCTGGGTACGACCGGGGTGGTGGGCATCGTCAAGAACGGCACGAGCGAGCGTGCCGTGGGCCTGCGCGCCGACATCGACGCCCTGCCGATGACGGAGCACAACACCTTCCCGCACGCCAGCACCCAGCCCGGCAAGATGCACGCCTGCGGCCATGACGGCCACACCGCCATGCTGCTGGCCGCAGCCAAGCATCTGGCCACGAACCGCAATTTCGACGGCACCGTCTACCTGGTCTTCCAGCCGGCGGAAGAAGGCGGCGGCGGTGCCCGCGAGATGATCAAGGACGGGCTCTTCAAGCTCTTCCCCATGGAGGCCATGTTCGGCGCGCACAACTGGCCGGGCATGCCGGCCGGCGCTTTTGCGCTCAAGACCGGGCCGGTGTTCGCCTCCAGCAATGAGTTCAAGATCACCTTGCGCGGCAAGGGCGCGCATGCGGCCATGCCGCATCTGGGCGTGGACCCGGTACCGGCGGCCTGCCAGATGGTGCAGGCCTTCCAGACCATCATCAGCCGCAACAAGCGCCCGGCCGAGGCCGGCGTGATCTCGGTGACCATGATCCACGCGGGCGAGGCGACCAACGTCATCCCCGACTCCTGCGTGATCGAGGGCACGGTGCGCACCTTCACCCTGGAGCTGCTGGACCTGATCGAGCGGCGCATGGAGGAGATGGCGCAAGGCATCGCCAGCGCCTTCGAGGTCAGCTGCGAGTTCAAGTTCCGCCGCAACTACCCGCCCACCATCAACCACCCCGCCGAAACGGAGTTCGTGCGCCAGACGCTGAGTGCCATGGTCGGCGCCGACAGCGTGCAGGAGTTCGAGCCCACCATGGGCGCCGAGGACTTCAGCTTCTTCCTGCAAGAGAAACCCGGCTGCTATTTCCTGATTGGCAATGGCGACGGCAGCCACCGCATCGGCGGCCACGGCATGGGGCCCTGCACCCTGCACAACCCCAGCTATGACTTCAACGACGATCTGATCCCGCTGGGCGGCTCGATGTGGGTGCAGCTGGCCGAGGCCTGGCTGAACCAGCCGCGGCCCTGAAGGGCGGACGGGAGGACGCCGCCATGGCACAGCACGCCGAGACCTTTTTCGCGCAGAGCTATGTCGAGGCGCGCGCCAAGTTTCTGGCCGCGGCCGAGGCCGCTGGCCTGGACCCTGAGCCACACCGCCACCCGCTGCTGGGCCGCGAGGGCGAGACCCTGGCCCTCGATGTGCTGCGCCAGGGCCCGGCGCGCGGCCGGGCCGAGCGCGTGCTCATCCTCAGCAGCGCCTGCCATGGCGTGGAGGGCTTTGCCGGCTCGGGCATTCAGTGCGGGCTGCTGGCGGACACACAATGGTTGGCCGCTGTGCGCGCCAGCGGTGTCTGCGTGCTCTATCTGCACGGCCTGAACCCGCATGGTTTTTCCTGGTGGCGCCGGGTCACGCAGGAAGGCGTGGATCTGAACCGCAACTTCGTCGATTTCCACCAACGCCCCCTGCCCGCCAACCCGGGCTATGAGGAACTGGCCAGCGCCCTGCTGCCCCGCCAGTGGCCGCCCAGCGCCGAGAACGAAGCGCGCTTGAGCGACTACATCGCCCGCCACGGCCGGGCCGCCTGGCAGCAGGCCGTCAGCGGCGGCCAGTACACGCAGGAGCTGGGCCTGTTCTACGGCGGCCACGCGCCGACCTGGAGCCACATCACCCTGCGCCATGTGCTGGAAGAGCACCTGGCCGGCGTGCGCGAGCTGGCCTGGATCGACCTGCACACCGGCCTCGGGCCTTGCGGCCATGGCGAGCGCATCTACACCGGCCAAGACACGGGCGACAGCCTCGCCCGCGCGCGCCAGTGGTGGGGCGCGGGGGTGACCTCGCTGAGCGAAGGCAACTCCAGCTCGGCGCCGCTGGTGGGCCTGATGTGGTCCATCGTCGAGCCCGTGTTCGCCCAAGTGGCGCCGGGCGCTCGATACACCGGCATGGCGCTGGAATTCGACACCGTGCCCCTGGACGAGATGATCATGGCCCTGCGCGCCGACCATTGGCTGGAGGCCCACCCCGAGGCTCTCCCTGAGCAGGCGCAGTCCATCAAGCACCAGATCCGTGACGCGTTCTATATCGACACCCCGGCCTGGAAAGCCCAGCTGCTGGCGCAGGCCAGCGAGGCTGCGCACCAGGCCCTGGCGGGGCTGAGCACAGCCCCACTTCCTTGATTTGACCGAGACCCCATGAGCGACCCAGCCCAAACCCAAAACCCTCTCCCCGCACTCAGCGACGCCGAGATCGAGACCATCCGCCAGGAAACCCAGCACTGGCTGGAGAAGGCCGTGATCGGCCTCAACCTCTGCCCCTTTGCCAAGAGCGTGCATGTCAACAATCGGCTGCGTTATGTAGTCAGCCAGGCCAGCACGCCGGAAGACTTGCTGAAGGAGTTGGCGCATGAGCTGCTGGCCCTGAACCGGGCTGACCCGGACGAGATCGAAACCACGGTGCTGATCCACCCGCGCGTGCTGACGGACTTCCTGGACTTCAATGATTTCCTCGGTGCTGCTGACGCGCTCGTCGAAGACCTGGAACTGGACGGCATCCTGCAAGTGGCCAGCTTCCACCCCGACTACCAATTCGCCGGCACCGACATCGACGACATCAGCAACTACAGCAACCGCTCGCCCTACCCCACCCTGCACCTGCTGCGCGAGAGCAGCATCGAACGAGCGACAGAGACCATGGCCGACACCGACGCCATCTACGAGGCGAATATGGCGACCCTAGAAAAGCTTGGGCTGGAAGGCTGGAAAGCACTGGGCTTGAAAGCGCGCGGCTGAGCTCGGCAGGGCATGAAGCACCATGTCCTTATTTGACCGAAACCGGACCGAATCGGGCGCGACGCAGCCTTGCGACGGAGGCACAGTGGAGGCACTGAAACCCAGCCCCCACCGGAGCCTCTGCCCATGAAAACCGCCCTGCTGCTGATCGACGTTCAAGAATCCTTCCGCCAACGCCCCTACTGGAGCACGGCCGAGCTGCCCGCCTTTCTCGACGCCAGCCGCCGCCTGATCGAAGGCGCACAGGCACAGGGCATGCCCATCGTGCGCGTCTTCCACAGCGACGGCCCCGAAACGGCCGACAACCCCTTCGCCCTGGCCTCGGGCCTGATGCGGCCGCTGGAAGAACTGCCGGCTCTGCAGCCGGCGCTGGAAGTGATCAAGCACCGCCACAGCGCCCTGGCCGGCACCGGCCTGGCCATCTGGCTGCATCAACACGGCATCCAGCGCCTGATCGTCAGCGGCATCCGCACCGAGCAATGCTGCGAGACGACCACCCGCCACGCCAGCGACGAAGGCTGGCAGGTCGACTACGTGACCGAGGCCACGCTGACCTTCGCCATGCAGCACCCGGCCAGCGGCACCACGCTGAGCCCGGCCGAGATCAAGCTGCGCACCGAGACCGTGCTGCAGGACCGCTTCGCCGAGATCTGCACGGTGGACCAGGCGCTGGCGCGTGCCGCGGCTGCCGTCTCGGCCTGAGACCGGCCCCAGGCGCTAAGCTCGCTTCATGTCAACACCGATTGATGTCCTGATGTGGGTGCAGCCTGGCACCTTGCTGCTCGACCTGGCCGGGCCGGCCGAGGCCTTTCGCCTGGCCAACCAGGCCCTGCGCCGGCGTCAGCAGCCCGAGGCTTTTCGCCTGCGCTTCATCGGCATGGAGGCCGAGTGCGAGAGCTCGGTCGGCCTGCAGCTCAGCGGCCTGGAGCCGCCGCCTGAAGCGCTCGCGCCGGGCAGCTGGCTGATCCTCAGCGGCTGCCGCAGCAAGGCGCCCGATGAGCCGGCGCCGAGCAGCGAACAACTGGCGCAGGAGCTGGCCGGCGAGCGCTGGCTGGCGAGGCAGGGTCAGGTCTTGCTGCGCGAGGGCGGGCGCCTGGTCTGCATCTGCTCGGGCACCTTGCTCGCGGCACGCACCGGCCTGCTGGGGCGCGGCGTGCGCTGCACCAGCCACCACGAGATGCTAGACCAGCTGCGCGAGCTGGCGCCCGAGGCCCAGGTGGTGGACAACCGCGTTTTCGTGCTCGACGGCCCCGCGGAGCAGATCGCCAGCAGCGCCGGCATCACCGCCGGCATCGACCTCAGCCTGCACCTGATCGCCCAGCACTGCGGCGAAGCCCTGGCCGCCAGCGTGGCCCAGACCATGGTGGTCTACCTGCGCCGCAGCAGCAAGGACCCCGAGCTCTCGCCCCTGCTGGCCCACCGCCACCATCTGCACGCGGCCCTGCACCGGGTGCAAGACGCCATCTGCGCCGAGCCGGCGCGCGACTGGAGCCTGGACGCCATGGCCGCGCGCGCCCATGTCACGCCGCGCCACTTGAGCCGCTTGTTCGCCGAGCATGCCGGCATCAGCCCTCTGAACTATCTGCAAACCATACGGCTCGAGCGTGCCGAGCAAGCCCTGGCCCGCGGCGCCAGCCCCAGCGATGCGGCTCTGGCTGCCGGCTTCAGTTCGGACCAGCAGCTGCGGCGTACGCGGCTGGCGCGCGCGGCGGCGAGTACCAGGCCGCAGCATTGAGCAAGACGAGACCCGTTCTACATTTCCTTGAACAGCTGCAGATAGCTGCGGCTCACGGGTAGCCTTTCGCTGCGGCCCTTCAGCTCGATGTCGGCGGTCTCGTTGTCACCACGGGTGACGCGGCGTATCGAGCGCAGATTGACCACCACCGATCGGTGCACCTGGGCGAATTGCTGCGGGTCCAACTGAGGGAGCAGGTCCTTCAACGGCATGCGGATCAGGGCCTCGGCCACCTGCCCTTCGTCGCGGTAGGCGACCAGGGTGTATTTGCTGTCGCTCTTCAGGTAGTCGATGTCATCGACCGGAATCATGCGCAGAGAGGGGCCGACGCTGGCGCGCACCCAACGCAGCGTCTCGGGTTTGTGTTCGAGCTTGAGCCGCTCGGCCAGTTGCGTCAGCAAGGCCTCCGAATGCACCGCCGGCTGGGCCTGCTGCAGCCGAGCCTTCAAGCGCTCCACCGTTTCGCTCAGGCGGGCCGCGGTGACAGGCTTGACCAGATAGTCCAGCACGCCATGCTGAAAGGCTTCCAAGGCATATTGATCAAAGGCGGTGACGAAGACCAGGTGCGCGCGCTTGCCGATCTGGCGGGCCACTTCCACACCACTCAAGCCCGGCATGTGCACATCCAGAAAGCAGATCGTGGGCTGATGCTGCTCGAACAGTTCGATCGCCTGGCGGCCATTGCGCGCCTGCGCGACGATTTGCAGCTCGGGCCAGGCTGCGGCCAGGCGCGCCTCAAGGATCTCGCGCAGCAACGGCTCGTCGTCGGCAAGCAGGGCAGTCAAACTCATGGCTTGGGCTCGCTGAATTCAATGGTCACCTCAACCCCATGCGGGGCCACCTCGCGCAGCTCCAGGCTGGCACTGCCACCATAGGCCCACAGCAGGCGTTCGCGCAGCGCCGCCAGGCCGGTGCCCAGGCCGCCGCCGGTGGCCTGCAGGCCCATGCCGGTGTCGACCACGCGCAGGCGGCAACGCCGCCCCTCCAGCAGCTCGGCATGCACGTCGATGCGGCCGCCTTCTTCGCTCGGGTCGAGGCCATGCTGGACGGCGTTCTCCACCAGGGTCAACAAGGTCATCGGCGGGCAGCGCAGCAGATGCACCCCGGCGTCGATGTGCAGGGCAAAGGCCAAGCGGTCCGGCATGCGCATCTGCATCAGCTCCAGATAGGCCCGCACCAGCTCCAGTTCCTGGCCCAGCGTATTGGCCGAGCCGTCCAGGCGCGGCACGGCGGCGCGTAAATAGTCCGTTAGGCTTTGCAGCAATTGCGGGGCGCGCGGCGAACCGGCCTCCACCAGGGCCTGCACATTGGCCAAGGTGTTGAACAAAAAATGCGGCTGGGCTTGGGCCGTGAGCAGGCGCATGCGCGCGTCGAGCGCCTGGCGGGCCAACTCGCTGCGCTCCAGCTCAAAGTCAATGGCTTGCTTCTCCACTTTGGCCTCGCGGTGGCGCAACAAGGCCGCCAACGCCGTCCAAGGCGCCACCAGCATGCCCAAAAACGTGAAAGTCATGAAGCCTTCCAGGCGGGCGGTCTTCCAGAACGGCGGAGCGCCGGCGGCGGTGGTCAATAGAAAGGCCGCGAAGAAGGCCAACGGGACCGTCACCCCCACGGCCGCCACCTGCAAGGCCCAACGCGCCATCCATTTGGGCAAGCGGCGCGGCCATTGCTCGAACAAGCCAAAAACCAGCAGCAGCGTCACGCCTACGCCGTACACCCGCGCGACCAGATGCCACATCGATGCTTTCCAGCCAAAGCTGAACAGCAGAACGAACAGCGCGCAAATGATGGCGACGGTCCGCACGCGCCGCCAGCTGAACAGCGCCCGCCAATGGAAGGCCGGCGACAGCGGCACTGCTTCGAATGGGGTGGTGGGTGACATCACAGCAGAATACTCGAGTGAATGGCAGAAAGACTTGAGCGGCAAAGGCGTGCGGCCGTCAGTGCCAGCGCTCAGTGCCAGCGCTCAGTGCCAGCGCTCAACGCCAGCGCTGCGCCGGCTTGCGAAAGTAGTGGTGCGCGATATAGCGCCAGGGCAGCACCAGCGGCGTCAGCACCAGGCCCATCAAGCAGGCAAACACCGACTCCTGCACATTCGGCGTCATCGCCCCGGCCAGCCACAGAGGATAAGCAATGAGCAGCAGCCAGATGCTCTTCCAGAGCAGCTCGAAAATCAGCAGCGGCAACATCTGCAAGGGGTAGCGCAGGCCCCAGACACAGAGGAGGGCCAGGCCGATCAACATCGCGCCCAACTCACCCCTGCGTTGTGCCCACAGCTCACTGTGCTGCAAGAGGCTCGGCCCCCAGCTGAGCGCCAGCCCCACCGTGATCAGCAAATAGAAGGCGCGCAACAGATTCAGGCGCCAGAGGGGGACGTCTTGGTCGGTCATTTTCATGTCCTTCTGCTTCAGCCGAGCTTGGCCAGGCTCTTGCGTGCGTCTTCGACATTGGCCGGCTTGGCCCGCTTGTTGGCGATGAAGCGCTCGTAGGCTGCCTTGGCCTGCGCCTTGTCGCCCTTGGCCAGATAGGCGTCGCCCAGGCGGTGGTCGATGGGGTACTCGTCGGCGCCGGCCAGGGTTTTCGCACGCTCCAGATAGCGAATAGCCTCGTCCGTTTGGCCCTGCGCGGCGTAAACCCGGCTCAGGCCATAGCTGCCACTGGCCTTGCTCGGCTGATCGCGGTGAAGGCCTTCATACAGACTCTTGGCCTTGGCCAAGTCTTTGTTGTCCTTCATATAGACCCGCGCCAATTGCATGGTGGCCTGGCGCACCTCGTCCAGCATGGCGCCATCCTGGCTCGGCTTGACACCCAGCAACTCGCTCTCCATCTCGGCCCATTTCTTGTCTTCGGCGGCCATATGGACGCGGATGATGCGAGCCGTTTCGGGCTGGCTGTTGCGCACGGCGGCCTCGAGCTCCTTGGCCTTGGACACGCTGCCGCCCATCATCCCGGGCACGGTCAGATAGAGCTTGGCCAACTCCACCCGAGCCGTGAAGCTGCTGGGGTCCAACTCGAGCGTGCGGATCCAAGACTCTTTCAAGCTACCCACGTTGCGCAGAGCCTTGGCCATGCCCATGCTGATCATCTGCAAGCCGAGGTTCTGCGCCGAGGCCAGGTGGCAAACCGCCATGTTCGGGTGCTGCTCGACGCAGAGTTTGGCCTGCTTGGCGCCGGCCTCGAGGCGCTTGCCGTCGCCGGCGTCGCTGAAGCTCAAGGCCAAGGACAAAGCCGCGCTGGCCTCAACGTCGGCGGGGTTGCTCTTTAGACGGGCCTGCGCCACTGGTTCCAGTTCGACAAACTTGCCGTCATCTTGCAGGGACTCCAACTGCGGATCCTTGAAAACGGCGGCTTGGACGCTGCCCAGGGAGGCGGCCAGCGCCAGGGTGAGCATGGCTTTGTAGATCGAAGCGCTGTGGCGCGCGGGAAGAAACTGAGTGTTCATGGTCGACTAGGGCTTGTTTGAGTGGCTGAATGCAGCGGGCCTTGGAACTTGCCTGTGCTGCTGAATTCGAGAAGGCAGGGCCATTGTGTTGAGCGACCCGCCCGCCCAAAACACCGCTCCGACGAGCCACGCGCTGCGGGTTTTCAGGCCCGATGTCAGGGGATGAATGGCGCGGCCGGCCGATCGGTAGCCGCCGGCGCCACTGGTCGCGACGGGGCGTCGCTCGTCCCTGCAAGGGCGCCGCCGATCCGGCATGGCTTGGCTGCGGCCCTGCCCTACAGGCACAGTCGGCCCCGTTACTCCAAAGAAAGCCTTGTCATGAAGAGAGTTTTGCGTTTCCTGCTGCGAGGCTTCTTGGCCCTGACTGCGCTGCTGGCCGTGCTGGTCGGCCTGTTCGCCTACTTCCTCTACACGCCGGATCCCGAACTGCCGCAGCTGTCTGGCACCTTGAGCAAAGGGACGATTGAAGTGGCCGGCGTGACACGCAACTACCGGACCTATGTGCCCAAGAACCTGCCCAAAGGCGCGCCGCTGGTCTTGGTGATGCACGGATCGGGCGAAGGCCCACAACGCATTCGGATAGGCACCGGCTACGCGTTCGAGCGCCTGGCCGACCAGCATGGCTTTGCCGTCGTCTATCCCAAGGCCTACGCGTCCGACTGGAACGACTGCAGCCGCATCGGTGACAAGGAGTTGAACGGCGTTCGCGGCGACGATGTGGGCTTCCTGGCCGCCCTGGTCGACAAATTGGTCAACGAGCTGGCGCTCGACCCTGCGCGCGTGTTTGCGGCCGGCGTTTCCAATGGCGGCTCGATGGCGATGCGCCTGGCACTGGAGCAACCAGGCCGCTACAAGGCGGTGGCCGCCGTGGTCGCCAATGTGCCGGCCGCTGAGAACTTCCAATGCCAGCCGGCGGCGCAAAAGTCCACCTCGGTGATGATCATGAACGGCACGGAGGACCCGCTGGTGCCCTATGCCGGCGGTGAGATCAATCTGCTGGGCCTGTTCTACAAGGGCGGCCCCATCATTTCATCGCGCGCGTCAGCGCAGTACTTCGCCGATTGGGCCCACTTGGGCGGCGCGCCCCACACCAGTGAGAAGCTCGTCGCCGCCGGTGTTCGTGTCGAGCAGAACCGCTGGGGCCCGGCCAGCAATGGCAGCCGCGATGGCAAGACCGAGGTGGAACTGGTGAGCATTCATGGCGGCGGACACGGCCTGCCACAACCCTACGCCAAGCGCCCCCGACTGCTGGGCCCGTCCCCAATGGCGCCCAACGGCCCGGCCATGATCTGGGCCTTCTTCGAACGTCAGCCGAAGTGAACAAAACAAGAACAGCAGGCCCTGTTCACTGAATTTCGGAGTTATTGAAAATGGCGACCCTCTACATCAGCCCCGAGAGTTCCCCTCTCGTTCATGCCGCCGCTGCCGCGGTTTTGTATCTGCATATCGGCGCCGGCAGCGTCGGCATCTTGTCCGGTGCAGCCGCCTTTGTGTTCCGCAAGGGCACGCCGCTGCACCGCCGGATCGGCAAGATTTTTGTCGTGTCGATGCTGATCATGTCCGGCATCGGCGCCTGCGTGGCGCCCTTCTTGCCGACGCCCGAGCGCGCCTCGGTGATTGCCGGCGTCTTGACCTTCTATCTGGTCTTGAGTTCCTGGATGGCCGTCAAGCGCAAGCCCGGCGAACTTGGCAAGTTCGACCACGGCCTGTTGCTGACATCGCTGAGCATCACCGGCGCAGGCGCCTACTTCCTCTGGCTTGCCATGCAAAACCCGCGCGGCATGCTGGACGGCCAGCCGAGCGCGGCGTTCGTCATGTTCGTGATCATCGGCAGCCTGGCCGCGGTGGGCGATCTGCGCCTGATCATCCAGCGTGGCGTCACGGGCGCCACCCGCCTGGCGCGCCATCTCTGGCGCATGACCGTCGCCTTGTTCATCGCCGCCAACTCGCTGTTCCTGGGTCAGCCCCAAGTTTTCCCGAAGGCGGTGCAGCAGTCCGGCTTGTTGAATATGCCGGCGCTGTTGATCCTGGCCTTGCTGCTGTTCTGGCTCGGCCACACGGCCTGGGGTGCGCACAAACGCAAACGTGCTCGCCGCTTGGAGGCTGCCTGAGCCCACGTAAGGCCAGTCTGCGCATGGGCAAGCAAAACCAGCGTGCCTGACAGGCCACGCTGCCGAGTCGACGCTGGCTGCAAAAACAACGGCTCGAAGTCCAGCGCTGGCAGCGCCTTGGCGAACCGATGGCCTTGCGCAAGGTCGCAGCTGATGGGATGCCGCAGGTCCATTTTCTTGCGCCTCGGTCTCGCCGCCCTCGGCCCCGATGGTTCAAGAAGCGGGCGGTGACGCACATGAGTGAGACCCCACGCACAGGCCTCTGAGCGCGGGGCCTTCCAGAGGCCAGGGTCGAGCCGGAACCGAGCGCCATAATGCCGCCGGATTCCATGGACTTTTCGCCCCTCACACCCGCTGCATCCAGGCTCATGATGAGCGCTCCACCCCGAAATCAGCCAGGTTCGCAGGCCCGGGCCGCGAGCCGAGCTGAGCGCCGCCCATGCTGAATCCGGAGCGCGAGCGTTTCAGCCTGGGCGACTGGATCGTCGATGCCCCGGGCAACCGCCTGCTCCGTGGCGAAGAATCGCGGCCGCTGCGCCACAAGGCCATGGCCCTGCTGGTGTTGCTGGCCCGCCATGCTGGCGAAACGGTCAGCCGCGACGAGATCATCGACAGCATCTGGGATGGCAATCGCTTCGTCGCGCCCAAGGCCATCAACACGGCCATCTGGGCCATACGTCAGGCCCTGGGTGACGACCCCGATGCACCGCGCTATCTCGAAACCGTAGCAAAGAAGGGTTATCGCCTGATCGCCCCGGTGGCCGCCCTCCCTGCTCCCGCCCGCGACGAAGCCACCGCGCAGCCTCCACCGGCCGAAGCCCCAGCCCGGAGAGACTCGCCGGCAGCGGCGCGCCCTGCACGCAAGCGCCAACTGGCCATGCTCTTGCTCATCACCGGGCTCGGCATGGCTGTGGCCTGGCTGCTGCTTCAAAGAGCCGAGCCTGGTTCACGCCCCTTGCCCTCGCCCGCATCCACAGGGCCCGGCACAGCCGCTTTGGCCCGTCCGACGCCGCTGACACAGACGCCAGGTCAGGAATACCTGGGCCAGCTCTCGCCCGATGGCCAGCAGCTGGCCTTTGCCTGGTGGCAGGGCCAGGGCGTGGGCCAGCTGTACCTGCGCCCTGCTGCCGACTTGAACGCCACGCCTCAGCTCATCAGTGCGGAGGGTGAGGAGGTCAACGGGCTGGCCTGGTCGCCCGATGGGCAGGCCTTGGCTTATGTGGCCACACGCGAAGGCGGGCAGTGCAAGCTCTGGCTGTACCACTTGAAAGCGGGCCGCCACCAGGAGCTCGCCCCATGCCTGCCCATGTTCACGCCCACGATCGACTGGTCGCCCGACGGAAAGTGGATCGCCTTCAGCGCCACGGCCGACGGCGTGGCCGGGCTGTTCTTGATTGCGCCCGACGGCAGCGGCCTGCGTCGCCTCAGCGCCTCGCCCCCTGCCGCCATGGCTGACCATCAGCCCGCCTGGTCGCCCGACAGCCAAGCCCTCGCCTTTGCTCGCCAAGACCCCGCAGACGGCAGCCGCGATGTGTACGAGATCACGCTAGACGGCAGGCTGGAGCGCCTGAGCCAGCTGAAGCTCTACTCGCTGCACGGTCTGACTTACGCCGCCACAGGCCGCGACCTGATCTTCTCAAGCACCCGTCAGGACACCCGGGTACTTTTGCGCTGGGATCGCGCCAGCGCCTCGGCCCAGCCTTTGGGCCTGGACGGCAGCGCGCCCAAGCGCAATGCCGACGGCAGCCTCGTCTACGCCTTGCTGCGCAACCACGTCAGCATCGCCAGCCTCGCTTGGGGCCAGCAGGCACAGCCCGAACGCCGCATCAGCTCGGTGGCCAATGACCGCGCGCCGGACATCCGGGGCACCCGGATCGCCTTCGTCTCCAACCGTTCCGGACAGCCCGAGCTCTGGCTCGCCGATGGCCAGACCAGCGCGGCCCGCCGTCTGACCCAGTTGGACAGCCAGGTGGCCACGCCGGCCTGGTCTGCCGATGGCGAGCGCCTGGCCTTTCTGGGCAGCTGCGGCCCCGGCAAACGCTTCGGCCTGTGTGTGCTCAAACCCGCTGACGCGAGCCTTCAAGTGCTGGCCGCCGACGCCGCCAACTACGGCCGCCCAAGCTGGCGCGCCGACAGCCAGGAGGTCTGGGTCAGCAGCGACCGCGGCGGGGCCTGGCAACTCTGGCGCTTTGCCGCCGATGGCAGCCAGGCGCCGGTCGCCGTGCCCACGCACATGCCGCCGGGTCGGGCCGTGCAATGGACGGCAGATGGCCAGAGCCTGGTCTACCAGCCGCGCCACGGCAGCACGCTGCGCCTGCGCAGCAGCGACGGCCAGGAGCGCGAGCTCGCGCCTCTGCTGCCTGGCGAAAGCCTGGTGGACTGGCGACTGGGGCCCCAAGGTCTGGTGGTGCTGAGCCGCGGCAGCCGCGAACGCTTCCGTGTGATCGAGCTGCGCAGCGGTCGCCAGCAGTCTTTGAGCGTGCATGCCCTGGGCACGTTTCCGGAGCTGGCCAGCTTCACGCTGGCCGCCGACGGCACTGCTTTGGTGGAAGTTTCCAACACCGCCGTGGCCGATCTGATGCAGCTGCGCTGATCCGAGGGCAGGGCCAAGTGCCTGTCACGCAAGGATAAATATCTTTTGGATGCGCTTTGGATCGCGCTTGGAGCGCTGCCGTCTTGCGATCCGGGCCCGGCTCGGGGCCTACTGAAAGCGCATCACGGCGATGCGCATATTCAGGAGACGCCATGAAAAGAAGAACGGTCACATCGAGCGTCTTGCTCTTGGGCCTGGTCAGTGCCTGCGGGGGCGGCAGCAGCAGCGCCGTGGCCGAGGTGTCCGCACCAGCACCCACCCGAGCTCCCGCGCCTGCGCCCGAGCTCCCCGCCGGCTGGTCGCGCCTGGCCGACATGCCCGCAGCAGTGGCCAAGTTCGGCGTGGCCGCACTGGGCGGCAAGATCTATGTGCTGGGTGGCTACGACACCCGGCGTGCCGTGATGGTCTATGACATCGCCAGCGACCGCTGGGCCAGCGGCACGCCGCTGCCGCGTGGCACCGACAACGTCGCCGCCCTGGCCAGCGCCGAGCGCCTGTACGCCATCGGCGGCGAGGCCCGCACCGCCCTCCAGGTTTACGAGCCCGCGACTGCCCAATGGCGCGCCGGGCCCAGCCTGCCGCGCATCAGTTTCGCCTCGGCTGCCGCCGTGCTGGAGGGCCGTCTGCACCTCGTCGGTGGTTGGAACTACAGCAACACCGCCAGCGCCTCGGTGGCCAGCCACATGGTGTTTGACCCAAGCAGCCAGTCGTGGAGCAGCGCCGCTCCCATCAGCACGGCGCGCAATGCCGCTGGCGCTGCGGTCGTAGATGGCCAGCTCTATGTCCTGGGTGGTCGCACACCCGGGATTCGCGCCAACGATCAGCAAAGCCTCTCCAGCTTGGAGGTGTACACGCCGGCCAGTGGGCAGTGGGCGGCGGCACCAGCCATGCCCACGGCGCGCGGCAGCCTCGCGGTCGTGGCGCTCGGCGGCCGTCTCTACGCCTTGGGCGGCGAGTCCACACCCGGCCAGGTCAGCAATGCCGTGGAACGCTACGACCCGCAGAGCCAAGCCTGGACCACACTGCCCGCCATGCCCTACCGCAGCCATGGCCTGGGTGCCGTGGTGGTGGGCAATGCCATCTATGTGATGGGCGGATTTGGGCAGGCGTCCGATGCCGTCGGCAGCGAGTCGGTGGCCCTCTACCGTTACCAGCCATGAAGCCCAAGCTCACACCCAGGTTGGCCGTGGCCGCGACCCTGATGCTGAGCGCATGCGGCGGCAGCCCCCTCAACCCTGAGGCCGGCGCCGAGGTCGGCAAGCCTCCAGACGTGGTCGTGCCCTCGGCCGAAGTGGCCGTGTTGATGATGGGCAACAGCCACACCTCGGCCAACGCATTGCCCCGGCAGCTGGAGGCCATGCTGGAGGCCCGATTTCCCGGCCGAACGGTGGCGGTGGTGGAGGCGCCGAACTGGCTTTTTCTCGACGAGCGCCTGGCCGACCCGATGAGCCGGGCCTTGCTGCGCAGCCGCCCATGGCTGGCTGTGGTGCTGCAGGCCCAGAAGTACAGCAGCAGCGGTGCTTACCACTACAGCACCACCGCCGCCGAGGAATGGGTCCAGGAGGTGCGCAAGGTCCAGGCCCTGCCAGTGCTGTTCCCCGAATGGCCGCGACGCGGTGTCAACGAAACCGCACGCATCTACGACTTGCATGTCTCCATCGCGCGCAAGCAAGCGGCCTGCGTGGCGCCCATCGGCCAGGCCTGGGACCTGTCCTTGACGCGCCACCCGGCCCTGACCCTGCACGCCAGGGACGGCAATCACTCAGCCATGGCCGGCACCCACCTGGCCGCCTTGATGCTCTACACCACCATCACCGGGGCTTCACCGCTGAGCCTGCCCACGCTGCCAAAGCTCAGCAGCCTCGACAGTACGGTGCAAAGCCAGCTGCGCCAGGTGGCGGCGGACACCGCACAAAGTGTTGCGCCGCGCCTGCATTGCCCGGAGGACAAGACCTGACCCCAGAGGGCTGAAAGTCCCAGGACCAGCGGCCCCAGCGAGGCTTGGGGCCGCAATTGACTTTCAACACCCCGCGGCCCGGGGAGTGCCAGATCGGCGCAGGCTCGGTACAAGCCCGGAATCCAATTCAAACCTCGTGAACAAAGGCTTCCGTGCGCAAGATCCTGACCCAGCCCAAGACTCGAACCCAACTGGGCCTCGCCGCCCTGCTCTGCGGCGCCGCGCTGAACGCGCAAGCCGGTGCCACCCTGGCCTTCGGCAGCAGCGCCGAAAACCAGGCGACCCAGCAGTTCGTCTACAACTTCCCCGATGCCGTCAGCTCGGGCAACTTCAGCAGCCAAGGCCCGGTCACGGCCGCAGCAGGCGGCGTGAGCGCAAGCGTCAATGCCTGGGCCGACCCCAGCACGGGCATGTTCAAGTCCATCGCTCAGGTCAAGATGAGCGGCTTCACCGAGCAGACCAATATCGCCGAAACCTACAGCCGGCTCGATGTGAACGACCTGCTGCGCTTTGAAGGCTCGGGCAGCACCGTGGCCGTCACCTGGACGCTGAACTACGACACCGTGTTTGCCGGCCTGGGCTTTGAAGCCTTTGCACGCGTGGGCGGCCTGTCGCACTTCATGCAAGCCAGCTCCTTCCGCAACCTGAGCTTGAGCTACGAGATCGCCAACCCCAGCTACGACCCCGGCGCCACCTGCACCGACCTCGGCAGCGACGGCATGTACTGCCCGCCGGAAACCCAGCAGTTCATCACCCAGCAAGAGGTCCTCTCCAAAGACCTGTTCCGCGAGGTGGCCCTCGGCGGCCCCAACGGCATCTACACCAATGGCGATGAAGACAACGGCCGCTACACCGGCCAGCTCACGCTGTCGCTGCTGCTGCCCACGCAGACCGACATCCGCCTGAGCTACACCGCCTACAACGGCGTGCGCTGCTTCCACCTGGCCAACTGCGATCTGAGCAGCGACGCCTCGCATTCGGACTACCTGGGCCTGCAAATCAGCCCCGGCGGCAGCTTCCACTCCGACAGCGGCTATCAGTATCTGGGCCTGGCCGCTGCCGTGCCCGAACCTTCGAGCGCCCTGCTCGCTTCACTGGGCTTGGTCGGCATCTTGGCCTGGCGTCGTCGCGAAAAGCAGCAAGGCTGAGGGGCCGATCAAACGCCAGAAGGCTGAGCTGACTGAGCCCTGGCGTTTCTCGGTTCATCCGTACGGACGGAAGCCGTTCTTGCTTGTTTGCCATGGCCCAGTCCGAGCTTTGATGTGAGAAGAGGCGTCGCCAAAGCTCTCACGGACGAGCCTGATGCTCAAGTCAGCCCGAGCCACACCGGTTGGGGTCGCCTTCGGCCGTTCGAGGCAAGCCCTCGCTTCGATCTGAACGTTTTGCGCCATGACCCACACAAGGCGGTGTCAGCAAACTGGAGGCAGATGTTGAACGTTGGTTTGGTCTAGACCGTGGCCGTCTAGGGAAGCTTCTTGGCAGCATGGGTGTGGTGCAAACAGCACCGCGGGCGGGCATGCGTTCGAGGCGCTGGCTCGTCGATTCGTGCCGGTCTGAAACCGCTGGTCGCAGGCCGGCCAGTCCATCAAGACCGCCCCCCTAAACTGCCGCGCATGAACCCACTGAGCAAGACCTGGCGGCGCGCGATCAGCACCGCTTTTGATGACCTCTGGTACATCGGCGCACCACGCCGCCTGCCCTGGTACGCCCACTGGGCCTTGATCGCCCTCACCGGTGCCAGCGTGGGCGCGGCGATTGTCCTTCTGGCTGCCCTGTTCAGCGGCAATCTGCTGCGCATGGCCTGGTGGTCGCCCAATCTGGCTTGGTCGATGCTGACGGGCATCATCATCATGCTGATCTTGCAGGGCAGCTTCAGCGCTTTGAGCTGGGCCGTCCCGGCTGAGCAACTCTCGCAATGGCGTGAGGGGGTGGGGCGTCGGCGCTGGCTGGCCTATATCGGCGTGCCGGCCCTGTGCAGCGTGCTGGGACTGATCACGATGGATGTCCTGATGCGATCGGTGGACACGGGCAGCCTGGCCCGACCTCGACTGCCCAGCTTCGGGCCGCTGGTCACTTTTCTAGCCAGCGGCACCCTGCTGGCCGGCCTGAGTTGGTGGCGGCTGCGGGCCCAGTTGCAGGCGCACAAGGTTCGCCAGCAGATGACCGAGGCCCAGCTGCGCCTTCTGCAGGCCCAGATCGAACCGCACTTTCTTTTCAACACCCTGGCCAATGTGCAGGGGCTGATCGACTATGAGCCGAACCTGGCCAAGCGCATGCTGGATGCCTTCACCGTCTACCTGCGCGCCAGCCTGCAGCAGATGCGCGCCCAAGACGTGAGCCTGGGCGAGGAACTGGAGTTGGTGCAGAGCTATCTGACCGTTATGCAGTGCCGCATGGGCGCGCGCTTGCGTTGGCAGCTGGACATCCCCGATGAGCTGCGTGCTGCCCGCATTCCACCGCTGCTCTTGCAGCCCTTGATCGAAAACGCCATTCACCACGGCTTGGAACCGCAGATTGAGGGTGGCCAGCTCGCCCTGCGCGCCCGCATGGACGGCCAGGGTCTGTGCATTGAGATCGATGACGACGGCATCGGCCTGGCCGCTGCGCAGCAGCGCCCCCGACGTGGCAACGGCGTGGCTCTGAAGAACATCCGCGAGCGACTGTGTGCCGCCTATGGACCCGAGGCCAGCTTGCAATTGCAAACAGGCGCGAACGAACAAGGCACCCGCGTGCGCCTGACCTTGCCGCGTCTGCACCCACAAGCGACGCCTGCCATTTGACGACTCCCGATATCAAGCTGAAGCCGATGAGCACCGCCCCCATGCCCCGCCCCCGCGCCCTACTGGCCGACGACGAACCCCATCTGCTGCGCGTGCTGCAAGACCGCCTGCACGAGCTCTGGCCTGAACTGGAGATCGTGGCCACAGCCCTTCATGGCCGCGCGGCGGCCGAGCAGATCGGACGGCTGCAGCCGGACATCGCCTTCTTGGACATCCAGATGCCTGGGCTGACCGGCCTTGAGGTGGCACAAGGCATTGAAGGTGCGACCCGCGTCGTGTTCGTGACGGCCTATGACGCGCATGCGCTCAGTGCCTTTGAGCACGAGGCTGTGGACTATGTGCTCAAGCCGGTGCAGACAGAGCGGCTGCAGCTGACGGTGGACCGCTTGCGCCGCGCCTTGGCGAATCGTCCCGGGCAGCCATCCCTTGTTGATGCGACGCATGCCGCACCGACCCCGCCTTTGCAAGATGCTGCCCAGCTGGCCAAGGTGCTGGCTCAGCTGATGCCCAGCGCCACAAGCGCTCAACCGATGCTGCGCCATCTGCGAGCCAGCCATGGCAGCAGCACTCACATCATCCCGGTCGAGGACATCCTCTACCTGCAATCCGACGAGAAATACACCCTGGTTCGCACGGCAGCGCACGAGTACCTGATCCGCAGCTCCATCCTGGAGCTGGCCAGCCAGTTGGACCCGCAGCGCTTCTGGCAAGTGCATCGCGGCACCCTGATCAATGTGGACCACCTGCTGTCCACCCGTCGTGATGACAACGCCAGGCTCTTGCTGAAGATGCGCGGCCATGAGCGCGAGCTGCCCGTGAGTCGCGCCTATGTGCATCTGTTCAAGGCGATGTGAGCGCTGTCAGGGCAGGCGGCGAATGTCAGTCAGTGCAGCCGCCGCCATCGACGGCCCAGGGCGGGTGTTCAAAGGCAGGCCATTGAATTTCATTCAGAAAATGGAATTCACCTGAATCTGCGCGCCCCCAGCAGATTGCGAACTATTTTGACAAAACCAATCCGACGACTCACTGGCATCGGCCGCGATTCGGCTGCGCACCGTTTCATTTACTAGGCGACCATCTACTAGTTTTCGCGTTAGGCATCAAGGAAAACCTATGAGCAAGAGAATCCTGTGGAGTTTGATGACACTGTCTGCAGTTCTTGTGGCGCTTTATGCCATCGGGCTGCTTGCCGCGCCAAGCATCAGGCCACCCTTCATTCAAAACCTATTTTCAAAATTCCCCGGCCTCACATCAATACATTTCATAGGCGGCGCCATTGCAATAGTCGCCGGAGCCTTTCAGTTCAGCGCCTCGCTGAGAAGCAAGCACCTGTCACTGCACCGCTTGCTCGGTCGTTTTTACGTTGGAGCCATATTGTTCAGCGGCGCTGCCGGCCTTGTTTTGGCCATCAATTCCATTGGCGGCCCCTATGTGCAAACAGGGTTTGGCTTGATGGCTATATTTTGGCTGGCCACCACATTCAAGGCCTACCAGCTGATTCGCAATGGCGACGTCAAAGCCCATGAGAACTGGATGACACGAAGCTATGCAGTCACCTTGGCAGGAGTTACCTTGAGACTCTATCTTGGTATCAGCGTCGTTTTGGGGATCAAGTTCTTTGATGCGTACCCCGTTTTGGCGTGGATTTGCTGGGTTCCGAACTTGTTAATTGCCGAGCTGCTCCTACGTCACAAGGCAAATATCGCCAAAGCGTTCAGCAGGCCCGGTCTGTCTGATTCGTACCAAGCAAGAGCCGTGCGCCGCATGCCGTAGACTGCGCCCACAACACTTGGGCGACAGCAAACCAAGAGAGCAAGCAATCAGGGAGTGGCCCAGCATGACGCTGAGCATGGAGGGGGTTCTGGCCCTCGCACCGGACGAGTCCTCGATCAAGGCCGCGCGGGGCCTGCAGGCGCCAGGCGGCTGGCCGCTGCTGGGCGCCAGCCCGCGCGCGCTCTGGGGCGAGTGCAAGGGCAGTGGCGCCAAGCCCTACCAGACCCAGGTCGATCTGTCCGGCCCCGCCTTCCGCTGCAGCTGCCCCAGCCGCAAATTCCCCTGCAAGCATGGCCTGGCCCTGCTGATGCTGCATGTGCAGCAGGCGGCACTGTTCCAGGCGAACAGCGAGCCGCCGGCCTGGGTCAGCGAATGGCTCGACGCCCGCGCCGAGAAGGCGCAGAAACAGGAGAGCCGAGCGGCATCGTCGGCGCCAGCGGCCCCATCGAACCCCGAAGCCGCCGCCCAGCGCGAGACGCAGCGCTGGGAACGAATCACTCTGGCTGGCCAGGACCTGCAGCGCTGGCTGGCCGACCAGCTGAACCAGGGCCTGGGGGCTCTGAATGCGCAAGGCCTGAAGACCTGGCAGTCCATGGCGGCCCGTCTGGTCGATGCGCAGGCGCCCGGCCTGGCCCAGCGCCTGCGCGAAGCCGCCGCCGGTGTGCACCAGGGTGCCGACTGGCCCGAGCGCACGCTGGCACGCCTCGGTCTGCTGCAGCTGGCTTGCGAGGCGCTGGCGCGACGGCAAGACCTGGCCCCTGCCACCCAGGCGGAGCTGCGCCAGCTGCTCGGTTGGCCGCTGGAGCGAGTCGATGTTCTGGCCGGCGGCGAGCGCGTCGACGATGCCTGGAGCGTGCTGGCGTCCTTCAGCGAGGAGCGTGAGGACCGGCTGACGGAACGGCGCGTCTGGCTGCACGGCGAGTCCACGGGTCGGCGCGCCCTGCTGCTGGACCATGCCTTCGCCGGCCGCGGTTTTGAGCAGGCCTGGCTGGTGGGCAGCCGGCAGCGCGCCGTCCTGGCGTTTTATCCCGGCAGCGCCGGACTGCGGGCGCTGTGCACCGACAGCCCGGTGCAAGACGGCGCGGCTCGCTGGCCTGCCACCGAGCTGGCGCAGGAGTGGCAGGCCCTGGCCGAGCGCGTGGCCGCCAGCCCCTGGCAGGCTTTGCAGCCTATGGTGTTGAGCAAGGCCGTGCTGCTGCGCGCGGGCACGCAATGGCAGATCGCCTGCGAGGGTCAGGTCTTGCCTGCCAGCATTCCCGACACCCAGGCATGGCAGTTGCTGGCCCTGCAGGGTGGGGCAGCGCTGGGCCTGATGGGCGAGTGGGATGGCCGCACGCTGCGCCCGCTGAGCGTCTGGAGCCCTGCGGAGCCCGCCCCACTCTGGCTGCTCGGAGCCGCGTCATGAGCAAGGGCAACAACAAGAGCAGCAACAGCAGTGCCTGGGCACCCTTGCTGCCCGCCGCCATGGTGGGCACGCAGCGCCACGCCCTGCCGGATGGCGCCGCCTGGCCGGGCGCGATCGGCGCACTGATTCAACAGGCCCAGCAGGCGGCCGCCGACCCCGCCCTCGGAGCGCTGCGCAGCGCCGCCGTGCTGGCGGCCTGCGGCCTGGCCGGGGCACGCGGGCTTGAGCCTGCGCTGGGCTTGCCGGAGGCCGCGCCTGCCGAACGCGTGCCGGCGCCGCCGCCCGGCCCGCTGAACGAGGGCCTGGCCTGGGTCTTGCAAGAAGGCCCGGCCCAGCTGCAGCACGAGGCCTTGCTGCGCCTGGCCGACCTGGGCCTGCGCCTGCCGCATGGTCTGCTGCCCCAGGCACTGGAGGCCGGCCGGCGCTCTTTGGCGCTGCGTGCGCCGCTGCTGCCGGTGCTGGGTGCACGCGGCCTGTGGCTGGCGGCCCAGCACGCAGACTGGGCCTGGGCGGCCGGTGTGGCCGGCGCCGATGCCGACGACCCCAGCCAGTGGAGCGAGGGCAGCCTGGCCCAGCGCTGCGCCTGGCTGCAGCGCCTGCGTCAGCGCGACCCAGCGGCCGCTCGGGCCGAGCTGGAACAGGCCCTGCCCTCGCTGCCGGCCAAGGAGCGCGCCGACTTGCTCGGCGCCCTGGCCACCGGCCTGGGGCCGGAGGATGAAGCCCTGCTGGAGAGGCTGTGCGCCGACCGCAGCCGCGAGGTGCGCCAGCGGGCCCAGGCCATGTTGCGGGGCCTGCCGGACAGCGCGCGGGCGCATCGAGCGCAGGCCTGCGTCGCGCGCCTGCTGACGAAGCAGCGCCGCATGCTGGGCGCGGATCGCTGGCTGGTCGATGCGCCGGCCCAGGCCGATCCCGCCTGGGCCGGCGACCTGGCCGAGCGGCCGCGCCACGACACGCTGGGCGAGCGGGGCTGGTGGCTCTGCCAGCTGGTCGGCCAGATCCCGCTGCGCTGGTGGACCGAGCAGCTGACCATGGAGCCGCCGGCCCTGCTGACCTGGGCAGCCGGCACCGACTGGCAGGAGGCCCTGCTGCGCGGGTGGCACGAGGCCTTGCTGGCCGCGCCCGAGGCGGCCTGGTGTGATGCCTTGCTGGCGCGCTGGCCTCAAGAGCTTTTGCATGTGAGCGACCATCTACTGATGCGCGCACTGCCGGCGGAGCTGCGCGAACGCCACTGGCTGCGCCGACTCGGCGCGCAGGGAGCGGCAGCCTTGATCCCGGCCATGCAGGACTTGCGGGCCAACTCGGCCCCCGGGCGGGTGCTGAGCCCGGCGCTGTCACAGGCGTTGGCCACCCAGCTGGCACACAGCATCACCGCCGGTGCGCTGACGCACGACGCTTCGCTGCGCTTTCACCTGAGCGAGATCTTGTGCCTGCTCCACCCCCGCTCGCTGGACCTGCTGCCGGCCTGGCCACGCAGCGCGGACGAGGCCGGCGGCTTGAGCGATCTGCTGGCCAGCTGGGAGCGGCTGCTGCAACTGCGCCGGGCCCTTTTTCATTCTTCTTCCTCCGCCACACCGACATCCTCATGAACGCACCCACCACCCCCGTGCTGCGCCAGCATGCCGAGACGCAGTTCGCCGAAGAGCTGGCCGAGCTGAGCCGCCAGGACACGCGCCAGCGCCCCGAGAACTGGGCGCTTTCGCCCTGGGCCGTGCTGCGCTATCTGATGGGCGGCACGCTGGACAACGGCTTCGAGATCAGCCCCAAATACATCGGCAGTGCGCGCCTGATGGAGGTGGCCGTGGCCACGCTGGCCACCGACCGCGCGCTGCTGCTCTATGGCGTGCCCGGCACGGCCAAGAGCTGGGTCTCCGAGCATCTGGCCGCCGCCATCAGCGGCGACTCCACCCTGCTGATCCAGGGCACGGCCGGCACCAGCGAAGAGCAGCTGCGCTATGGCTGGAACTATGCGCAGCTGCTGGCCCACGGCCCTTCGCAGGCGGCCCTGGTGCCCAGCCCGCTGATGCAGGCCATGCGCCACGGCAAGATCGCGCGCGTCGAAGAGCTGACCCGCATCCCCGCCGATGTGCAGGACAGCCTGATCACCGTCTTGTCCGAGAAGACCCTGCCCATCCCCGAGCTGGGCAGCGAGGTGCAGGCGGTGCGCGGCTTCAGCGTGATCGCCACCGCCAACAACCGGGACAAGGGCGTCAACGAGCTGTCCTCGGCGCTGAAGCGGCGCTTCAACACCGTGGTGCTGCCGGTGCCGGCCAGCGAGGACGAGGAGGTGGCCATCGTCGTCAAGCGGGTGGCCGAGATGGGCCGCTCTCTGCAGCTGCCGGCCGAGCCGCCGGCGCTCAAGGAGGTGCGGCGCCTGGTGCAGATCTTCCGCGAGCTGCGCAATGGCAAGACCGAGGACGGCAAGACCCAGCTCAAGTCCCCCAGCGCCACGCTCAGCAGCGCCGAGGCAATCTCGGTGATCAACAGCGGCCTGGCCCTGGCCGGCCACTTCGGTGACGGTGTGCTGCGCCCGCATGATCTGGCCGCCGGCCTGATCGGCGCCGTGGTCAAGGACCCGGTGCAGGACCAGCTGGTCTGGAACGAATATCTGGAGACCGTCGTCAAGGAGCGCAGCGACTGGAAGGACCTGTACCGCGCCTGCCGCGATCTGCAAGGCTGAGACGGTCAAAAGGCGCCTCATGCATTTCTTTGGCATCCGCCACCACGGCCCCGGCAGCGCGCACAGCCTCTTGCAGGCGCTGCAAGCCCTGCAGCCCGACTGCCTGCTGGTCGAGGGCCCGCCCGAAGGCGAGGCCCTGCTGCCGGCCCTGCTGCACGAGCAGATGCAGCCGCCGGTGGCCCTCTTGAGCTACTGCCCGGATGAGCCCCGGCTGGCCGTCTACCACCCCTTCGCCGAGTTCTCGCCCGAGTGGCAAGCCCTGCGCTGGGCCTTGGGCGCCGGCGTGCCGGCCCGCTTCATCGACCTGCCCCTGGCCCAGGAGCTGGCCCTGCAGAAGGCCGCCGCCGCTGACGAGGCCCCTGACGCAGCGCCCGACAGAGAGCCCGAGCACGGCCGCAGCGCCGACCCGCTGGGCTGGCTGGCCCAGGCGGCCGGCTATGCCGATGGCGAGGCCTGGTGGAACCATATGGTGGAAGAGCGCGGCGATGGCGAGGCCCTGTTTGCGGCCATCGAGGAGGCCATGACCGCACTGCGCGCCGAGGCCCCTGCGCACGGCGGCGCTGCCCCCCGTGAGGCGCAGCGCGAAGCCCTGCGCGAGGCGCAGATGCGCCAGGGCCTGCGCCAGGCTCAGAAGGACGGCTTCACCCGCATCGCCGTGGTTTGCGGCGCCTGGCACCTGCCGGCGCTGCGGGCCAAGACCACGGCCAAGGCCGACCAGGCCCTGCTCAAGGACGGGCTCAAGGACGCGCCCAAGCTCAAGGTCCAGTCCACCTGGGTGCCCTGGACCTACCAGCGATTGAGCCGTGCCAGCGGCTACGGTGCCGGCATTGCCGCACCGGGCTGGTATGAACATCTGTGGCACTGTGCCCAGGACCCCAGCCACCGGCCGCGCGCGGTGGGCTGGTTGGCGCGGGTGGCGCGGCTGCTGCGCGAACGCGATCTGGACTGCTCCAGCGCCCACCTGATCGAGGCCACCCGCCTGGCCGAAAGCCTGGCCGCGCTGCGAGAACGCCCGTCCCCCGGCCTGGCCGAGCTGGACGAGGCCTGCCGCGCGGTGCTGACCCTGGGTGACGAGAGCCAGCTCCGCTTCATTGCCGACGCCCTGGTGGTGGGCGACCGCCTGGGCAGCGTGCCGGCCGACGTGCCCACCGTGCCGCTGCAGCGCGAGCTGGCTCAGGCGCAGAAGACGCTGCGCCTCAAGCCCGAGGCCCTGGAAAAGACCCTGGACCTGGATCTGCGCCAGGCCAATGACCTGGCGCGCAGCCAGCTGCTGCACCGCCTCACCCTGCTGGACCTGCCCTGGGGCCGGCTGGCCCGACTGGGCCGCAGCGCGCGCGGCAGTTTCCACGAGGTCTGGACCCTGCAGTGGCAGCCCGAGTTTGCCTTGCGCCTGATCGAGGCCAGCCCCTGGGGCCAGACCCTGGCAGGGGCCGCCAGCGCCCGCGTGGCCCAGCGCTGCGCCGAGGCCGCCCAGCTGGCGGAGCTGGCGGGCCTGGTGGACGCCGCCCTGCTGGCCGATCTGCCCGAGGCCGTGGCCGCGGCCACACGGGCGCTGCAAGACCGTGCCGCGCTGAGCGGCGATGCCGGCCAGCTCCTGGGCGCACTGGCGCCCCTGGCCCAGGTGTTCCGCTACGGCAATGTGCGCGGCACCGATGCCGCCCTGGTCAGCCAGGTGCTGGACGGCCTGATCCTGCGCGCCGCCCTGGCCCTGCCGCTGGCCTGCGGCGCGCTCGACGAGAGCGCCGCCGAGGCCCTGCGCGAGGCACTGCTGGCCGCCCACGGCGCGGTGGCGCTGCGCCAGAGTGAGGTGCAGACCGAGGCCTGGCAGCGCGCGCTGGCCCAGGTGGCCCGGCAGCAAGGCGCCCATGAGCTGCTGCAAGGCCTGGCCACGCGCCTGCTGCTGGATGCCGGGGTCTGGGAGGCCGAGCAGGTCGCCACCGGCCTGTCCCTGCACCTGTCCAGCGGCAGCGAGCCGGCCCGCGCCGCCGCCTGGCTGGACGGATTCCTGAACCGCAACGCCCTGGTGCTGCTGCATGACCGCACCGTCTGGGGCCTGGTGGACGCCTGGCTGGCCGGGCTCAGCGAGGCGCACTTTCAGGCGGTCTTGCCCCTGGTGCGGCGCAGCTTCTCCAGCTTCGGCGCCAGCGAACGGCGCGAGCTGGGCGAGCGCGCGGCCCAAGGCGGCAGCGGGCAAGCAAACGCTGAAGCAGCGGCTCCGAGCTGGGACCCGGCACGCGCCGAACTGGCCCTGCCTCTGCTGCGTCAACTGCTGGGGATCAGCGCATGAGCGACCACACGACACGGCTGCGCCGCTGGCGACTGGTGTTAGGGGGAGAAGCCCAAGCCAGCTGCGGCGCTCTGGACGGCCCGCTGGCCGAGATGGACCAGGCCCTGGCCGCCCTCTACGAGCCCGAAGGCCCCGGCGGCCTGGCCCGGCGCCCGGGCGGGCGCGGCGGCTCCAACCCGCAGGTGGCGCGCTGGCTGGGTGACATCCGCAAGTACTTCCCCGGCTCGGTGGTGCAGGTGATGCAGCGCGACGCGCTGGAGCGACTGAAGCTGCGTGACATGCTGCTGCAGCCCGAGATGCTCAACACCCTGCAGCCCGATGTGCATCTGGTGGCCAGCCTGCTGGCCCTGGCCTCGGTGATTCCGGCCGGCACCAAGGAGACCGCGCGGCGGGTGGTGCGCCAGGTGGTGGAGGCCTTGATGCAGCGTCTGGAGGAACCGATGCGATCGGCCGTCAGCGGCGCACTGGATCGCAGCCAGCGCAATCGCCGGCCGCGCCATGCCGAAATCGACTGGCACCGCACCATACGCGCCAACCTGCGCCACTGGCAGCCCGAGTACCGCACCGTGGTGCCGCAGACCCTGCTCGGCTATGGCCGCAAGGCGCGACGGCCGCAGCGCGAGGTGATGCTGTGCATCGACCAGAGCGGCTCGATGGCCCATTCGGTCGTCTACTCCAGCATCTTCGGCGCGGTGCTGGCCTCGCTGCCGGCGGTGGCGACAAAACTGGTGGTGTTCGACACCGCCGTGGTCGATCTCAGCGAGCAGCTGGACGATCCGGTCGATGTGCTGTTCGGCGTGCAGCTGGGCGGCGGCACCGATATCAACGGCGCGGTCGGCTACTGCCAGTCCATCATCCGCGAACCGCGCAACACCATCCTGGTGCTGATCTCGGACCTGTACGAGGGCGGGGTTGAAGAAGGCCTGCTGCGCCGCGCGGCCGAGCTGGTCGAGGCCGGGGTGCAGTTCATCACCTTGCTGGCCCTCAGCGACGAAGGCGCGCCCGCCTACGACCGCGGCCTGGCTGCCAAGCTGGCCGCGCTGGGTGTACCTTCCTTTGCCTGCACACCGGACGCCTTCCCCGGCCTGATGGCCGCCGCGATCCGGCGCGACGACGTGGCGGCCTGGGCGGCATCGCAGGGCTTGGTGACGCAGGGTACTTGAGGCTGGAGCAGGCCTGCCTGTCACGCCTGTTTCACACCCCCCTGTCACGCTGCCGTCTTTCTTCTCATCGCCCGCGACAGCGCAGCGAGCCCGCCCCATGCCCCCTGGCTTTCACCGGCTGATCGCGGCCCAGTTCGCCTCGGCCCTGGCCGACAACGCCTTGCTCATCGTCACCATCGCCTTGCTGGTCGAACAGGGCTTTCCGAGCTGGTGGGCGCCGCTCTTGAAGTTCGGCTTCACGCTGTCCTATGTGCTGCTGGCGCCTTTTGTGGGGCCGCTGGCAGATGCGGTGCCCAAGGCGCGGCTGATGGCCTGGATGAATGGCGTGAAGATGGTCGGCGTGCTGGGCTTGCTGGCCGGCGTGCATCCGATGGCAGCCTTCACCTTGATCGGCTTTGGCGCGGCCGCCTACGCGCCGGCCAAGTACGGCCTGGTCACCGAGCTGGTGCCGGCACAGGGCCTGGTGCAGGCCAATGGCTGGGTGGAGGTGTCGGTGGTGGGCGCGGCCCTGCTGGGCACGGTACTGGGTGGGCTCTTGGTCAGCCCCTGGTTGCTGGGCTCGGGCCTGTATGCCGCTGCACGTGAGGGTTTGGAATTTCTGGGCTTGGCGAATGCCAGCGGCCTGAGCCTGTCCATCCTCGCGCTGATGCTGGTCTACGGCAGCGCCAGCTGGCTGAACCTGGGTGTGCCGGACAGCGGCGCGCGCTACCCGGCCTGCACCTTGAAGCTGATGCCGCTGCTGCGCGACTTCAACGCGGCGAATATGAAGCTCTGGCGCGATGCCGAGGGCGGGCTCTCGCTGGCGGTGACCACCATCTTCTGGGGCTTTGGCGCCACCTTGCAGTTCGCCGTGCTGCGCTGGGCGGCCGATGCGCTGCAGCTGCCGCTGAACCAGGCGGCCTATTTGCAGGCGGCCGTGGCCGTGGGCGTGGTGGGTGGCGCCGCCGCGGCCGGGCGCTGGGTGCCGCTGCGCGCGGCCCGCAAGATGCTGGGCTTCGGCGTGCTGCTGGGCCTGCTGGTGCCGGCCGTGGCGCTGGCACCGGGCTTGCCCTGGGCCCTGCCCTTGCTGGTGCTGGTCGGTGTGGTCGGTGGCTTGTTGGTGGTGCCCTTGAACGCGCTGCTGCAGCACCGCGGCTTTTGCCTGCTGACGGCCGGCCGCTCGATCGCCGTGCAAGGCTTCAACGAGAACGCCAGCGTGCTGGGCATGCTGGCTCTGTACGCCGTGCTGCTGCGGCTGGACCTGCCCATCATCATGGTGATGAGCGGCTTCGGCCTCAGCATCGCGGCGACCATGGCCCTGCTCTGGCGGCGCGATGCTAGGCGGCACCGGGCCGCGCAGGCGAAAGAACAGGACGCGCAGAACCTGCCAGACAGCGCCCTGCTCTGAGCAGGACGCGCCGGTCAAGGCCCGATCAAACCGCCGGACGCTTGGTCTTGCCGACCAGGCCCGGGCTCAGGCTCACCGGCTGGGCCGCACGCAGCATCACGGTGTCGAGCACGCCTTCGAAGCGGGCAACGATGGTGGACCAGTCCAGCTCGGACGCAGTCAGGGCAGCGGCGGCGCCCATCTGGCGGCGCAGCGCGGGCTGGCCGGCCAGATGCGTGGCGGCGCGCACAAAGGCGGCCGTATCGTCCATGGGCGCGAGCACGCCGTTCTCGCCATTGCGAATCAGCTGAGCGGCGGCCGCGTAGTCAAAAGCCAGCACCGGCAGGCCGCTGGCCATGGCCTCGGTGGTGACGTTGCCGAAGGTTTCGGTGAGGCTGGGGAAGAGGAAGAGGTCGCCGGAAGCGTAATGCGCGGCCAGGTCCTCGCCCTTGCGCTGGCCGGCGAAGATGGCCTGCGGCCAGCGCGCCTGCAATTCCGCCTGCTGCGGGCCACTGCCCACCACCACCAGGCGCGCCCGCGGCTGCACCTGCAGCACGGCTTCAAATGCCGCCGTCAAGGTGGCCAGATTCTTCTCGGGCGCGATGCGGCCGACATAGACCACGACCAAGTCATCCTCGGCCACGCCCCACTCGGCACGCAACGCGGCACTGCGCCGGCTGGGCGAGAACTGCTGGATGTCGACACCGCGCGACACCACCGTCAGCTGCTTGAAGCCACCGGCCTCGAGGTCGCGCTTGAGCGCCTCGGTCGGCACCATGGTGCACTGGGTGCGGTTATGGAATTTACGCAGGTAGGCCATGATGGGCTTGTAGAGCCAACCAATGCCGTAGTGCCGGCTGTAGGCATGGAAATTGGTGCGGAAGTCGGAGCTGACCGGCAACTTCAGGTGCACGGCAGCCTGCAGGGCCGACCAGCCCAAGGCGCCCTCGGTAGCGATGTGCACCACATCGGGCCGGTGCACCGACCAGAGCTGCACCAGCGCTTTCTTGGACGGCACGCCCATGCGCAGATTGGGGTAGCGCGGGATCGGCAGGCCGCGCATCAGCACCTCGTGGAAACGCACCGTGCGCTCGGCCGCGTCGCTGGCGTCCTGGCGCGGGCGAATCAGCTGCACATCGTGATTGCGGCGGTGCAAGCCCTCGACGATGCGCGCCAAGGTCATCGCCACCCCATTGACCTCGGGCGGGTAGGTCTCGGTGACCACCGCAATCCGCAGGGACCGCTGGGCAGCGGGGTAGTTGTCGACAACGATGCTGTCCGCGCTGGGTGTGGGTTCCATGGCCGCATCTTGCCTAGGCCACATCACAGTTCCGTGACAAGTCCGGCCACCGCACGGCGAAAACGCCGGGCCGCGATGGTCACGCAGTTTTCATGCAGCGGCGTCACCATCGCGTCACGCAGGCCGAACCGGGCTGCGCTCGCTCCGTTGTTTTGCCTTTCCCTTCGCCGGTTCCTTTCTTTCACCCTCACACAACCGAGGTGACGCGTGCGCCACAACATCTTCAAGAACATCGCAGCCGAGCTGCGCGTGCAGCGCTGGGACGACCACCGCTACTACCACCACAGCCGCATCAACCAGAGCCTGCATCTGCTCAGCGCGATCTGCTTTGTCATTTCCTACGGCCTGCTCTTCGTTGACCCCGCCATGGCCGCCCTGCTGGCCTGGACCGTCTCCATGACCAGCCGCCAGGCCGGTCACTTCTTCTTCGAGCCGCGCGGCTACGACGAGGTCAACCAGGCCACCGACGAGCACAAGGAAGAAATCAAGATCGGCTACAACATCCGCCGCAAGATCGTGCTGCTGGCTGTCTGGGTGGCACTGCCGGCCCTGCTCTGGCTGCAGCCCTCGGTGTTCGGCCTGATCGAGCCCGCCACCGACTTCCGCGGCTTCCTGCATGACGTCGGCATCTCCTGGCTGTCGCTGGGCGTGGCCGGCCTGCTGTTCCGCGTGCTGCAACTCTGGCAGCAGCAAAGCCTGATGACCGGCCTGACCTGGGCCACCAAGATCATCACCGACCCCTTCCACGACATCTGGCTGTACCACAAGGCGCCGCTCTACCTGCTGCGCGGCGAACTGATCGACCCGATGGACCACGTCAAGCACGGCGGCTGAAGCGCCGAGCGAGAAGCAACAGGGCGCCGCGAGGCGCCCTGTTTTTCGCCCGCCTCGGATCAGAACCGTTGCTGCAGCATCTCGCGCAAGACCGAGCGGCGGATGGACTTGTTGGTCAGCCCCTCGTCCTCCCACCACCAACCATCGGCCTGCATGCATTTGCAGGCTTTGACGAAACGCTGCAGCACCGCCTCGAAGTCGGCATCGCTGTAGTTGAGGCTGAAGATCAGCCTTCCTGTGCCCACCCAACTCAGAGCCAGCCCTTGTTCACGCAGATAGAACTGCAGCATCCAGTTGTAGCGCGAGGGTTGGGTGTAGAACACCGTCCAGACCGACTGCAGCTGGGCGATCTGCACCGGCACATCGGCCGCCTGCAGCGCTTCATTGAAGTGCTGCGCGCGCTGTTCCCAGCGCTCGTCGGCCTGCGCGTAGATGGCCTTGACGGCCGGCGACTCCAGGCGGTCGAGGAAGGCACTCATGGCGCCCATCACATAGGGGTGGGCATTGAAGGTGCCGCGGGCAAAGCAGATGTCGGCCGGCCGCTGCTCGCGGAAGCGCTTCATCAGATCGCGCTGGCCGCAGACCACACCGACCGGCAGACCGCCGCCCAGGGTCTTGCCATAAGTGACCATGTCGGCGCGCACGCCGAAATACTCCTGCGCGCCGCCGGGCGCCAGGCGGAAGCCCAGGAACACCTCGTCGAAGATCAGCACGATGCCGCGCTCGGTGCAAACCTCGCGCAAAGCCTTGAGCCAAGTGGTGTAGGCCTCGCGGTCAAAGCCGGCGCGGCGGCCGCTGTCCAGAAGGGACGAATCACCCGGCGCGCCCTTGTTCGGGTGCAGGGCCTGCAGCGGATTGACCAACACGCAGGCGATGTCGCGGCGCGTGCGCAGCACTTGCAGGCTGCGCGGGTCCAGGTCTTCCAGGGTGTAAGTCTCGCGCGGCGGCAGCGGGTTGCCGGGGCCGGGCTGCACATCCTCCCACCAGCCATGGTAAGCGCCGCAGAAGCGCACGAGATGCTTGCGGCCGGTGTGATAACGGGCCAGCCGCACGGCCTGCATCACCGCCTCGGTGCCCGACATATGGAAGGACACCTCGTCGAGCTTGGAGATGGCTTTGAGCCGCTCGACGTTGTCGGCCACGCAGGGGTGGTAGGCACCCAGCACCGGCCCGAGCTTGTGAGTCAGGGCGATGCCCTCGTCCACGCAGTCGCGGTAGAAGTCGTAGCCGAAGACATTGACGCCGTAGGAGCCGGTCAGGTCGTAGAAGCGGTTGCCGTCCAGGTCTTCCACCATCACGCCGCTCGAGGCCTGCAGAAAGCTGCCGCTCTTCAGGTGCTCGCGCAGATAGGGGCTGTACTGGAAGGGCACCCGGTAGCTGCCAGTGAACTGCAGGTCGGAGATGCCTTCACGGGCCCGCGCCGTCATGGCAATGCTTTTCTCAAAACGATCCGAATACACCGCGCACAGGCGCTGAAAGCCGGCGCGGCGCTGCGCGGCCACGGCCGGCGGCGCCTCGTCGGAGGCAAAGAAGCGCGCCTCGTCGTAGGCGTAGCCGGGAATCCAGCCGGCCAGGCGCTTGGCCATGCGCGAGTGCCCGGCCAGCGAACGGTGCTTGGCCCGCGACAACTCCAGTCGCCGCTTGGCCTTGGGCAAGGTCCAGGCCAGCGCGGCCAGGGCCAGCGCCGAGAGAGCAAAAGTTTCATTCATTCCACGTGCCTACCTGGTTGTCGCCGCCTGCTTGGCAGCGCTCTTTGTTGCGCAGACCTCTTATCTAACAGCCCGAATTGACAAGCTCATGAAAACCTCCGCCTGGCGCCAAACCCTGCAGCGCAGCCTGCAGCAGGAAGACCTCAACTTCCTGCTCACCAACCGCATCCCGCGCATCGCCCTGACCCGCTTCATGGGCTGGTTCAGCCAGCTGCGCCAACCGCTGCTGGCGCGCGCCTCGATCGCCGTCTGGCGCCTGTTCACCGACCTGGACCTGAGCGACGCCAAGCAACAGCGCTTTGCCAGCCTGCACGACTGCTTCACCCGCGAGCTGCGCGAGGGCGCACGCACGGTCGACCCACGGCCCGAGGTGCTCAGCAGCCCCTGCGACGCCATCGTCGGCGCCTGCGGCCGGGTCGAGGCCGGCCAGGTCTTCCAGGCCAAGGGCTTTCCGTATGGGCTGCACGATCTCTTCGGCCCGACACAGGACACGAGCGCCTTCGAAGGCGGGCTCTTCATCACCCTGCGCCTGACCTCGGCCATGTACCACCGCTTCCATGCGCCGGCCGACTGCCGCGTCGAGCATGTCACCCACATCGCCGGCGACACCTGGAACGTCAACCCGATTGCACTCAAGCGGGTCGAGCGCCTGTTCTGCCGCAACGAGCGCGCCGTGCTGCGTTGCCGCCTGGCTGACGCTCCGGCCACGCCGATCGCCCTGGTTCCGGTGGCCGCCATCCTGGTGGCCAGCCTGCGCCTGCACTTCCTCGACCTGCTGCTGCACGTGGGCTACCGCGGCGCCAACGAACTGCCCTGCCGGGCCGAGTTCCGCAAGGGCCAGGAGATGGGCTGGTTCCAGCATGGCTCGACCATCCTGGTCTTCGTGCCACCAGGCTTTGCGCTCTGCGAGGGCATCGCCACCGGCCAGCGTCTGCGCATGGGGCAGGCGCTGCTGCGCCGCCAGCCCTGAAGCGGCGCCGGGCTGCGCGCCAGCCGCACAAGCGCGCTCGCTGACCCTGTTTTGGGGACGAGCAGCGAACGCTGTGCGCTCAACGCCCAAGGGCTCGGCCCATGGCGTGACTTCCTCCATGTGCCGAAAGTCCCGCAAGCACCGACCCGGCGCAATCTCGCGCCAGTTCTGCGGCCGCACGCAAGACGCGAAAGTCACGCCACGCGGCCCCAAAGGCGAGTTCTCGCACGCGCCATTCGCTATCCGCCCGGATTCGGCGTCACTACACGTTTCATGCTTCCACTACAGGAAGTTTGTGGCAGAGGTCTGACAAGGACTGACCCTCACCGGCTTGCCAAACACCACTCCTAGACTCGCCGCAGACCGTTGCCCGGTCGCACGCCCGCCACCCCCGGGCCGTGCCGCGCCGGCGGCGTTGTTGGACACCCACCCAAACAGGAGTTTGCACCCCATGTTGAAACAAGACCCGAAGTTCAGCGCCATCGGCGCTGCCGTGTTCCTGGCCGTGAACGCCCTCAGCGCTCAGGCACAGACCGCCGCCCCGCAACAGATGGAGCGCGTGGAAGTCACCGGCTCCTCGATCAAGCGCGTGGACTCGGAATCGGCGCTGCCGGTGACCATCGTCACCAAGGAAGAAATCCGCCGCAGCGGCGTGGTCAGCACCGAAGCCCTGCTGGCTTCGATCGCCTCCATCGCCTCCGCCGGCGCCTTGAATACCTCGGCCGGCGCCGGCAGCTCGACCTACGGACTGTCGTCCGTGTCGCTGCGTGGCCTGGGCTCTGACCGCACCCTGGTCCTGGTGAACGGCCGCCGCGTGGCACCGTTTGCCGGTGGTGGCGGCACCACGGTCAACGTGGCATCCATCCCCCTGGCTGCCATCGAACGCGTGGAAGTGCTGAAGGACGGCGCCTCGGGCGTGTACGGCTCCGACGCCGTGGCCGGCGTGATCAACTTCATCTTGAACAAGAGCATGACAGGCGTGGAGCTGAGCGCTACCGCCGGCTCGCCGACCGCCTCAGGCGGTGGCAAGAACACCCGCGCCAGCATCGTGGCCGGCTACGGCGACCTGAACAGGGACCGCTTCAACATCACCGCCTCGGCCAGTCTGGAGAAGGAAACCGCCCTGTTCGGCCGTGATCGTGACTTCGCCAAAACCGGCAATATCGACCCCTTCATCGTCTCTGGCGCCACTGGGCACGGCAATATCGAAGGCCCTTACACCCCTGGCAAGGTGGTGAATGGCAAGTGGGTGGAAGGCACCGCAGGCACGGACTTCCTGGGCGGCTCTGGCTATGGCAACCCCTTGGCCCAAGCCGACAAGTGCGCTGACATCAAGATGTTCAAGAACCCGACCGTCAACGGCACCAGCAAGATGCCGTTCTGCGCCTATGACGCAGCGCCGTTCGTGGGCTTGGTGCCGAAGCGCGACCTGACCACCTTGAGCGCCAACCTGACCGTCAAGCTGAACGAAAAGGCTGAGCTGTTCGGCGACCTGCTGTACAGCCAGAGCAAAGTGCAGCAACAGTTCCAGCCCAGCCCCATCCGCAACGGCTTCCTGGTCAGCGACGAAGAGTTCGCGAAGCAGGGCGTTGACCCCGTGATGCTGCTGCGCCCCAACAATCCGAACTACAAGATCGCCGCCGACTACCTGACCAAGAACGGCTTCGGCTCGCTGGTGGGTCAGCCCCTGGGCGTGACAGCGCGCGTTTATGACTTCGGCGACCGCACCGAGCTGTCCACGGCCGACCAAAGTCGTTATGTGTTGGGCGTGCGCGGCGAATACGCCGGCCACGACTACGAGCTGGCGGCGTCGCACAACGAAGGCAAGACCCGTGGCAAGGTGACCGACGGCTACTTCTCGCAAGTCGCTTTCGTCAAGGCCGTGAACGCCGAGAACAGCGACTACAACCCCTTCTCGCTGGCCCAATCGGAAGCATTCCGCAAGGCCATCGAAGGCGCCAAGTACATCGGTGACACCACGACATTCAAGTCCAAGGTCGATGTCGTGGAAGCGAAGGTCTCAGGCGATCTGCTGGCCCTGCCGGCCGGCTCCCTGATGTACGCCGCCGGCGCCCAGCTGCGCAAGGAAAGCTATTCCAAATCGCCGTCGCCCGCCATGTTCAGCGGCGACATCGCTGGCCTGGGCGGCGCCACCAAGCCCCTGGACAAGAGCCGCAATGTGAAGGCGGTGTTCGCGGAGTTCAACGCACCCATCATCAAGACTCTGGAAGCTGGCCTGGCCTTGCGTCATGACCGCTACAACGACGCGGGCTCGACCACCAACTACAAGGCCAATGTGCGCTTCCAGCCCAGCAAGGAGCTGATGCTGCGCGCCTCAGCCGGTTCAGGCTTCCGCGCGCCGACCCTTGTGGACCTGTGGGATCCGCAGGTGCTGGGCACCAGCGCGCAATTTGACGATCCGGGTACCGGCGAGAAGAAGCTTCAGGTCAACGCACTGACAGGCGGCAACCCTCTGCTGAAGCCGGAAAAGTCGACCCAGTCGAGCTTCGGCATCGTGGTCTCGCCAGTCAAGGACATGACCCTGTCGGCTGACGTGTTCCGCGTCAAGCTGAAGGACATCCTGTCGCTGGCTTCGGTGCAGGAAATCGTCTCGGGTTTCCGCAAGGGTGACCCCTCGTACGCCGGTTTGGTCCAGCTCAATCCCTCGGGCTCGATCAAGCAAGTGAACGTCGTGCAGACCAACACCGGCAGTGCCACGGTGCAAGGCGTGGATCTGGAAGCCAACTACCGACTGCGCTTCGACGGCAGCCGCCTGGACCTGGGCTTCAACGGCACCTACATGGACAAGTTCGACCAGCTGAGCCCCGGCGGAGTGATGTCGCACAAGGTCGGCACCATCGTCGACCAAGCCGGCAACCCTGTGCTCGGCGCTGACCAAGGCGGTGTGGTATTGCGCTGGAAGCAAAGCTTGCAAGCGACCTACACCGTCGGCGCATGGGCAGGCACCCTGGTGCAGGACTACGCCAGCGGCTACGAAGCTGGTCACGATCTGAATGACGAGCCTCACTTCATGCCCAGCTTGGCCCTGTACAACGCCAGCGTCAGCTACACCGGCTTTAAGAACCTGCGCCTGACCCTGGGCGCACGCAATCTATTCGACAAGAAGCCGGCCGTGTTCACACCAGTGTCGAACCAGTTCCAAAACGGCTACGACGTGACGCAATATGACCCGCGCGGCCGCTTCGTCTATCTGACGGCTGGCTACAAGTTCTGACAGTCACGTCAGGCAATACAGTTCAAGAGGCCCCGCAAGGGGCCTTTTTTATAGCCGAAGCAGACTCGAGTCAGCGCTCGCGGCCCCGCGTACCCAAAACCACGGCTGCACCTGGCCATGCTGGTTTTTCAGATAGGCCAGATCACGCACCTCTGCGCGGTCTCGTACCCGATCGAGGTGCGGCTCACCCAGCAAGGCAGGCAGGTGATGGCTGCAGCCAAGCCACAAGTGCCCGCCTTGTGGCGCCAAGCGACATCAATCCGCGCACCCAGCGCAGGGCTCAAAGCGCGCCGCGGGCTTGGCGCCACCATCACTTTGCTGCGCTCTGCCCTCTTGAAAGCCAGGAAGCCGCCCCTATAATCCTTCCTGCTAGCACTCACCCCAATCGAGTGCTAACGACCCCAGAAGCCCGGCCCGCCGGGCTTTGTCGGTCACGGTTTTTCCCCATGAGGGGGTGGACGGCTCGGTCGATCACCCCTGAACAAGCCCCGAAAATCTCAAGGAGATGTGATGAAACTGCGTCCTCTGCACGATCGCGTGATCGTTAAGCGCCTCGAACAAGAAACCAAGACCGCTTCGGGCATCGTCATCCCTGACGCCGCTGCTGAAAAGCCGGATCAAGGCGAAGTGCTGGCCGTCGGCGCCGGCAAGCGCAATGACCGTGGCGACCTGATCGCCCTGAACGTCAAGGTCGGTGACCGCGTTCTGTTCGGCAAGTACTCGGGCCAGACCGTCAAGGTTGATGGCGATGAGTTGCTCGTGATGCGCGAAGAAGACCTCTTCGCCGTCGTCGAGAAATAAAGCTACTACGCCCCTGTCATGCGTCGTTGGTCGAATGCTCGGAATCCTCACGTGCAGGAAGTACGTTCCGGTTCCTGCGCTTCGCCCGCCTTGCCTGACAGGCGCTCGCTACGCTTTCTTTCTCAACGAATGTGCTGTGAAGCAAGCGTAGTCATCTACTAACGAATTCGGAGAAATACACATGGCAGCAAAAGACGTGATCTTTGGCGGCGAAGCTCGTGCTCGCATGGTTGAAGGCGTGAACATCCTGGCCAATGCGGTCAAGGTGACCCTGGGCCCCAAGGGCCGCAACGTGGTGCTCGAGCGCTCTTACGGCGCCCCCACCGTGACCAAGGACGGTGTGTCCGTGGCCAAGGAAATCGAGCTGAAGGACAAGCTGCAGAACATGGGCGCGCAGATGGTCAAGGAAGTTGCTTCCAAGACCAGCGACAACGCCGGTGACGGCACCACCACCGCCACCGTGCTGGCCCAAGCCATCGTGCGCGAAGGCATGAAGTACGTGGCCGCCGGCATGAACCCGATGGACCTGAAGCGCGGAATCGACAAGGCGGTCACCGCCCTGGTCGCCGAGCTGAAGAAGGCTTCGAAGGCCACCACCACCTCCAAGGAAATCGCACAAGTCGGCACGATCTCGGCCAACAGCGATGTGGAAGTGGGCCGCATCATCGCCGAAGCGATGGACAAGGTCGGCAAGGAAGGCGTGATCACCGTCGAAGACGGCAAGAGCCTGGACAGCGAACTCGACGTCGTCGAAGGCATGCAGTTCGACCGCGGCTACCTGTCGCCTTACTTCATCAACAACCCCGAGAAGCAAGCCGCGCTGCTGGACAACCCCTTCGTCCTGCTGTTCGACAAGAAGATCTCGAACATCCGCGACCTGCTGCCCACGCTGGAGCAAGTGGCCAAGGCCGGCCGTCCGCTGCTGATCATCGCTGAAGAAGTCGAAGGCGAAGCGCTGGCGACTCTGGTGGTCAACACCATCCGCGGCATCCTGAAGGTTGTGGCCGTCAAGGCGCCTGGCTTCGGCGACCGCCGCAAGGCCATGCTGGAAGACATCGCCATCCTGACCGGCGGCAAGGTCATCGCCGAAGAAGTCGGCCTGACCCTGGAGAAGGTCACCTTGGCCGATCTGGGCCAAGCCAAGCGCGTCGAAGTGGGCAAGGAAAACACCACCATCATTGACGGCGCCGGTGCTGCTGCCGACATCGAAGCCCGCGTCAAGCAAGTGCGCATCCAGATCGAAGAAGCGTCCAGCGACTACGACCGTGAAAAGCTGCAAGAGCGCGTGGCCAAGCTGGCCGGCGGTGTTGCCGTGATCAAGGTCGGCGCTGCCACCGAAGTCGAGATGAAGGAAAAGAAGGCCCGCGTGGAAGACGCCCTGCACGCCACGCGCGCTGCGGTGGAAGAAGGCATCGTGGCCGGTGGTGGCGTGGCCCTGCTGCGCGCCAAGCAAGCTGCTGGCGCCATCAAGGGTGACAACGCTGACCAAGACGCCGGCATCAAGCTGGTGCTCAAGGCCATCGAAGCTCCCCTGCGCGAAATCGTCTACAACGCCGGTGGCGAAGCCTCCGTGGTCGTGGCCGCTGTCCTGGCTGGTTCGGGCAACTACGGCTTCAACGCCGCCAACGACACCTATGGCGACATGATCGAAATGGGCATCCTGGACCCGACCAAGGTGACCCGCACCGCACTGCAGAACGCCGCTTCGGTGTCCTCGCTGATGCTGACGACCGAGTGCATGGTCGCCGAGTCGCCGAAGGAAGAAGCAGCTGGCGGCGGCATGCCTGGTGGCATGGGCGGCATGGGCGGCATGGGCGATATGGGCATGTAATGCCCGGCCCGGCAGGCCCTCGGGTCTGCCACGCCAAGCAAGCCAGAAAGGGCGCCGCAAGGCGCCCTTTTTTCGTTCTCGGCGGCACGTTCCGCTGTGCGTTTCTGCGCGCCGGCAGCCGCTCAGGTGGCCCACTTGCAGCCACAGCACCACAGGCCGGCGCGAGCAGCCTTCGTCACGCTGATAATCAGCGGCAAATCGGTCCCGCTGCTCGCATGTCCAACGCACCCACCCTGCAATCCCTGCTCACCGAAGCCATGACCCAAGCGCCGGGTCTGAGCCGCCATGTCCTGAACGCCATCCAGGACGAACTGGACAGCCGGCCCAAGCACTTCCACCTGCTCGACGGCTGGCGCCGCATGCGCGCGCGCTTCGCCAACGATTTCGAGACCGCCCTGCTGCCCTTGCTGCAGGCCTCGGCACGCGGCGAAGACCCGCTGCAGCGCAAGCTCAATGACCTCAGTTCCCTGAGCCTGGTCGATGACCGCCAGGCCCTGCAAGACGTGGCCGTGGCCCATGTGATCCATGCCGTGGAAGAACATGCGCGCGCCGAGCTGCACCAGCTCGGCAATGTCTTCGCCGCGCTGCGCGGCACCGCACGCGCCCTCAAGAACGAGAACCCGGTGCGGCCGGCCCTGTTCGCCCAGGCCTTGCTGGTGGCCCTGTCCAGCGTCGAGATGGAGCCGCAGGCGCGCTACGAGCTGATGCAGGCCGCATCCCAACCCATGGCCAGCGGCATGTTGCGGCTCTACAGCGCCTTGTGCGCCCAGCTGCGCGCGGCCGACCTGAGCCAGATGGTGGCCAGCCATGCGGCGCGCGTCGACCCGGACGCCGAACTGCGCCTGGCCCTGGCGCGCCGCAGCACTCAACCGGCCACGCTCGACGGCCTGGCCCGACGCGTCCACGAACACAACACCCGGCCGGCACCACTGGGCCAAGCGGCGGTCGGCGCCACTGCACCGGCCGCGCCGGTGTTCCGGGCCGGCCATGGCCCCGATCTGCTGAGCCGCCTCTACGACCAGATCCTGGCCGACCCGCGCTTGCTGCCGCCACTCAAGGCCTTGCTGGCGCGGCTGCAGGTGGCCGTGGTGCGCCTGGCGCGCAGCGATGCCAACCTCCTGCACAAGCAGGACCACCCGACCTGGGGCCTGCTCAACCGCGTCGCCGCCCATGGCATGGCCTTCGAGCGCGCCGACGACGAGCGCCTGCAGAGCTTTCTGCGCTTCATCGAGGGCGAGGTGCAGGGCCTGATCGATGTGGCCGTGCCCAGCGCGGCGCTGTTCCAGCAGGCCCTGACACGGGTCGAGGCACATCTGAGCAGCCAGGCACAGCAGCGCAGTGAGCGCAGCGTCCAGGCCCTCGGCGCACTGGAGCGCGAGTCCATGCGCGAACCCTGGAGCAAGCTGCTGCATGAACAGCTGGCCGCCCAGACGATCGAAGCGCCCTTGGGCCCCAAGCTGCGCCGCTTCATGAACACGGCATGGGTGGAGGTGATCGTGCAAGCCATGGTGCTGCATGGTCGCGAATCCGATCAGGCCATGGCGCGCATCGAATGGGTGGACCAGTTGCTGGAAAGCCTGCACGACACACCCGATGAGCGCTCGCGCCAGCGCCTGCGCCAGCGACTGCCGGGCCTGATCGAAGGTCTGCGCAGCGGCTGCGATGCCATCGCCCTGCCGGAAGCCCAGCGCGAGTCGGTGTTGCAGGAGCTGATGCTGCAGCACGGCCGCCTGCTGCGCGGCATGAGCGCCCTGCCCGATGCGGCCAAGCCGCTCGAAGCCAGCCCGCGTGGGCCGAATTCTCAAGAGCTCAGCCCCGAGGAGCTGCTACAGCGCCTGTTGATCGAACGCGAATCACAGATGTCCACGCAATGGGCCCACACCCGGGTCAACCGCGGTCATCTGCCCACCGTGCCGGTGCAGCTCTACGACCAAGGCGACACGCCCGAGGCCCGCTCGGCCGTCAGCGCCTGGCTGGACGGCTTGCACATCGGCGGCTGGTACCACTTGTTCGTGCAGAGCAATTGGTTGACTGCGCAAGTGGCCTGGATCAGCGAGAGCGGCCAGTTCTTCCTCTTTGTTGGCCAGGACCCCGACCAGCGCCATTCGTTGACGCGCGCGGCCCTGGAACGCCTGCTCACCCACGGCCTGATCACCGCCCTCGATGAAAACAGCCTGGTGCAGCGCGCGGTCGACACCTTGATGCAAGACCTCGACGATGCGGTCTGAGGGCGGCGCGCGCTGGGGCGTGGGGTTCGCCGGCTTGTTGCTGGCCAGCTTGGCATTGGCCCAGGCGCCGGGCACCAGACCGGTGGCCGCCCCGACCAGCGAGCCCGTGGCACCCATGGCTCAGCCCGGGCCTCAGCTGCGGCCGCAGATTGGCCTGGTGCTGTCGGGCGGCGGCGCACGCGGCCTGGCCCATGTCGGCGTACTCAAGGTGCTGGAGCGAGAGCACATCCCCGCCGACATGATTGCCGGCACCTCCATGGGCGCCATCATCGGCGGCCTCTTTGCCAGCGGCATGAGCGCGCGGGATCTGGAACGCGAGCTCTTGGCCGTCAACTGGGGCACGGTCTTCAACAGCCGGGTCGACCGGCAGCAACTCTCGCAGCGCCGCAAGGAAGAGGACTTCGAGTTCTCGCCGGCCGTGGAAGTGGGCATGCGCGAGGGCGAATTCCGCCTGCCGCAGGGCACGCTGTCCAGCCGCGGCCTGGAAATTCTCTTGCGCCGCTTCACCCTGCCGGTGCGCAATGTGCAGAACTTCGACGATCTGCCCACGCCCTTCCGCGCCGTGGCCACCGATCTGGAGACTGGCGCGCAGCGCATCATGCGCGAGGGCGACCTGGCCCTGGCCTTGCGTTCCAGCATGAGCGTGCCGGGCGTGTTCGCACCGACCGAATGGCAGGACCGCATCCTCGGCGACGGCGGTCTGGTCAACAACCTGCCGGTCGATGTGGCCCGCAGCCTGGGCGCCGAGCGCCTGATCGCGGTCAATGTCGGCACGCCGCTTTCGGGCCGCTCGGCACTGAGCTCTCTGGTCGGCGTGACCGGGCAGATGATCAACATCCTGACCGAGCAGAATGTGCAGCGAAGCTTGGCCAGCTTGCGCGCCGACGATCTGCTGATCACGCCCACGCTGGGGCCGCTTGGCGCCGGCGACTTTGACAAGACCCGTGAATTGATCGCCGCCGGCGAAGCGGCGGCCGAGGCCTTGCTGCCGCGCCTGCGCGGCCTGGCCCTGGGCCCTGCGGCCTATGCCGAATGGCAGCTGGAGCGCGTGCGCCGCAACCAGCCCAAGGCCATGCTGGCCGCGGTGAAGTTCGAGGGCAGCAGCATCACCAACCCCGAGCGCTTCAAGGCACAGCTGGAATCGGCACCGGGCCAGATCTTCGACACCGAGCGGGCCGAGCGCGATGCGCGCCTGCTGGCCTCCTCGGGTGATTACGAGCGGGTGGACTACCACGTCGAACAGCGCTCTGGCGGCGACGCCCTGGTCTTCACCATGGACGACAAGCACTGGGGGCCCAACTACTTCCGCATCGGCCTGGACCTGAGCACCGATTTCGACGGCGAGAGCGCCTTCAATCTGCGCATCTCCCACAACCGCCACTGGCTGACAAAGCTGGGCACCGAATGGCGCAACCAACTGACCATCGGCCAAACGCCGCGCTTTTACAGCGAGATCTACCAGCCGCTGAGCTTCCAGCTGGGACGCTCGAACGATTGGTTTGTGTCCGCCTGGGGCGAGCTCGACCGCCGCAACTTCACCCTCTACCAGGACACCAGCGATGTGGCCGTGGCCCGCCTGCAGCGCCAGGCCGCCACCTTTGGCGCCGACCTGGGCCAGCCCTGGGGCCGTCTGGGCGAATTGCGCCTGGGCCTGCTGCACCAGAACTGGCGAGTCACGCCCAAGCTGGCGCCGACCGTGATCAGCGACAACCGCCTGGACAAGGTCTGGAGCGAAACCGGCCTGCGCCTCAAGGCCGTGGTCGACCAGCTGGACTTCGCCAATTTCCCGCAGCGCGGCTACCGGGTGCTTTTCGAAGCGATTGCCGGCCAGCAAAGCGGCGGCAGCGTGCGTCACGCGGCCTTCCACCGCGCCGAGTTGCAAGGCAGCTGGGTGCGCAGCTGGGGCACCCACACCCTCAATCTGCACGCTCGCACCTTCCTGGCGCGCCAGCCCGAAGACTCGGCGCAAGGGCCCTACTCGCTGGGCGGCTTCCAGCAGCTCTCGGGCTACCAGCCGGGGCAACTGATCGGCGACACCCTGGTGTTCGGCCGCGCCACCTACTACCGCCGCCTGCGCGAGACGCCGTTGCTGACGCGCGGCTTCTTCTATGGCGGCTCGCTGGAAATTGGCAATGCCTGGGGCCAGAGCGAACGGGTGGCGGCACGCGACCTGCGCACGGCGGCCAGCGTCTTCATCGGCGCCGACACCGGCATCGGCCCGCTCTACCTGGCCCTGGGCCGGGCGCCGCAGGGCAGCTCGGCCATCTACCTCTTTATCGGCCGGCCCTGAGCGCGATCACTCGCCCGCCGGTGGCGCGTCGTCCAGCTGCGCCGCAGGATCGGGCAGATCGGCCGGGTTGAAGCTGGCCTGCACCAGGGTCACGCTGTGGGCCCATTCGTACAGGATGTGGGCCACATCGGCCACGCCCTGCTTCTTCAGCGCCGAGAACAGGGTCACACGCACATCCGACTCCTCGGTGACGATGTCGCCGAGGAAATCCTGGGTGGCGAAGAAGGCCGCATCAGCCTCCTTGCGATTGAGCTTGTCGGCCTTGGTCAGCAGCACCAGCAGCTTGATCTCGCCATTGCGCACGCGCGGCGTGACGAACTCCAGCAGCTGCTTGTCCAGATCGGTCAGGCCCAGGCGGGAGTCGACCATCAGCACCACACCCGAGAGGCTGCGGCGCACTTCCAGATAGTCGGCCATGACCTTCTGCCAACGCAGCTTGGCGGCCTTGGCCACGGCGGCATAGCCGTAGCCAGGCAGGTCGGCGAACAAGGCGTTGGGTGCATCCTTGGGGCCCAGGTGGAACAGATTGATGTGCTGGGTGCGGCCCGGCGTCTTGGACGCAAAAGCCAGGCGCTTTTGCTGGGCCAGGGTGTTGATGGCGGTGGACTTGCCGGCGTTCGAGCGGCCCACGAAGGCGATCTCGGGCAGCTCGTTCGGCGGCAGGTGGACCAGCTGGCTGGCAGTGGTCAGAAAACGCGCGGTGTGGGTCCAGCCCAACACCACCTTGTCGGTGGGGGTGGCCGCGGCAACCGGATTTGGCGCGTTTTCTTGCGGCTCAGAAGTGGTGTTGGTCATGAAGTGTTCAGGCTTGGTGGATTGCCATTGTAAAATCTATGGGTTGCGCTTACCGAATCAATATATTCATGATGAAGACTGCTGCTGTCCTGACCTCGAGCCTCGTGCTTGCATTCGCCACGTTCTCGGCGGCACAAGCCAACGAAACCAAAGCCGCCGCCAAGCCTGACTTGGTCAAGGGCGCTGCCATTTCGACCCAGGTCTGCGCCGCCTGCCACACGGCAGATGGCTCGCGCGGCAGCCCGGCCAACCCCATCCTGCAAGGCCAACACCCCGAGTACCTGGCCAAGCAGCTGACCGAATTCAAGGCCGGCATTCGCAAAAACGCCGTCATGCAAGGCATGGCCGCCGTGGTGTCGGACGAAGACATCAAGCATGTCGCCGCCTTCTACGCCTCCAAGCAAGCCAAGCCCGGCTTCGCCAAGGACAAGACCCTGGTTGAGCTCGGCGAAAAGATCTACCGCGGCGGTATCGCCGATCGCTCGATCCCGGCCTGCGCTGCCTGCCACAGCCCGAACGGCGCCGGCATGCCAGCCCAGTACCCGCGTCTGGCCGGCCAGCATTCCGACTACACGGAAGCCCAGCTGATCGCCTTCCGCTCGGGCGCCCGCGCCAACAATGCCCAGATGACCGGTGTCGCAGCCAAGCTCAATGACCGCGAAATCAAGGCCGTGTCCGACTACATCGCCGGCCTGCGCTGAGCCCGGGCGCGCCTTCGGCCGCTGCACCTGATCACGAACAAGGCCGGTGAAGTTCACCGGCCTTTTTTCATGGGCTCGCCCTTGATACCTCGGGCCCACCGACAATCCTGCTTCCATGAGCGACACCCTTCCCTCCAGCGAGTACGCGCTTGACACCGTGCCGTCCGGCTTGGCGCCGACGGCTGCGCCCGAGCCTGCGGCACTGCCCGAACCCAGCGAAGCCGCGCCGCTTCCGGCGCCTGCAGCCATCGCCGCGCATTCGCCAGGCCGGGAGCTGCTCGACCTGCTGGCCTCGATGCGCTTTGCCATCGCCCTGCTGACCATCATCTGCATCGCCTCGGTGATCGGCACCGTGGTCAAGCAGCGCGAGCCGCTCAACAACTACGTCAACCAGTTCGGCCCCTTTTGGGCCGAGGTGTTCGGCAAGTTCGACCTGTACACCGTCTACGGCGCCTGGTGGTTCCTGCTGATCCTGGCCTTTTTGGTCACCTCGACCAGCTTGTGCATCACGCGCAACGCGCCCAAGATCCTGCAAGATCTGCGCAATTTCAAGGAATCGGTGCGCGAACAATCGCTGCAGGCCCACCACCACAAGGCCATCCTGCAGCTGAGTCGGGCGCCCGAGGCGGCCCTGGCCGACCTGAAGAACCGCCTGAGCGCTGGCGGCTGGAAGACCAAGGTGCAGGTGCGGGACCGCGGCGTGATGCTGGCGGCCCGGCGCGGCGCGAGCAACAAGCTCGGCTATCTCGCGGCGCATTCGGCCATCGTGCTGGTGTGCTTGGGCGGCCTGCTCGATGGCGACCTGCTGGTGCGCGGCCTGATGTGGGCCCAGGGCAAGACGATTTATGAAGGCGGCGGCCTGATCAGCGAGGTCAAGCCCGAACACCGCCTGCCACCCAACAACCCAAGCTTCCGCGGCAATCTGATGGTGCCGGAAGGCGCCACAGCCGGTACGGCCGTCCTGTCCATGCCCAGCGGCGTGGTCCTGCAGGACCTGCCCTTCGACGTCGAGCTGAAGAAGTTCATCGTCGAGTATTACGAAACCGGCATGCCCAAGCTGTTCGCCAGCGACATCGTCATCCGTGACCGTGAGACCGGGCTGACGACCGAAAAGCGCGTCAAGGTCAATGAACCGGCCCAGCACCGCGGCATCGCCATCTACCAGAGCAGCTTCGAAGACGGCGGCTCCAGCCTCAAGCTGCAAGCTTTGCCCATGACCCGCAATGCCGGCGCGGCCAAGCCCTTCGCCATCGATGGCGTGGTCGGCGGCAGCACGCAGCTGGCCAGCAGCGATTCCAAGGACGGCGAAAGCCTGCGCCTGGAGTTCAACGGCCTGCGCGTCATCAATGTCGAGAACATGAGTTCCGGCGGCAAGGGTGGCAGCGGCAAGGAAGGCGGCACCGATGTGCGCGCCGTCGACCTGGTCAACCGCCTGCAGAACCATATGGGCAGCGGCGCCCGCGGTGGCGCTGACAAGGAGCTGCGCAATGTCGGCCCCTCCTTCAGCTACCGCCTGCGCGACGCCGCCGGTCAGGCCCGCGAATACAACAACTACATGCTGCCGGTCGACCTGGACGGGCAAAAGGTCTACCTGGCCGGCGTGCGCGAGACCCCGACCGAGGCCTTCCGCTACCTGCGTATCCCGGCCGATGCGGATCTCAGCCTGGACAGCTGGATGCGCTTGCGCCAGAGCCTGCTCGACCCGGAGCAGCGCGAGCGCGCCGCACGCCGCTACGCACAGGCGGCCACGCCCAATGACAAGCCGCAGATGACGCCCCAGTTGCAGGCCACGGCACGCCGTGCGCTCAATCTGTTCGCGGGTGCCGAGCCTGCCAAGGCCGACACCAGCGGCGGCTGGGGCGGCCTGCCGGCGCTGAGCCAATTCATCGAAAGTGAAGTGCCCGAGGGCGAGCGCCAGCGCGTCTCCGAGGTGCTGCTGCGCATCCTCAATGGCAGCCTGTTCGAGCTCTACAAGCTGGGCCGCGAGCAAGCCGGCCTGGGCGCCGCGACGGCGGATGCCAGCACCCAGGCCTTCATGACCCAGGCCGTGCTGTCCCTGTCGGACAGCATGTTCTACCCGGCGCCGGTGCTGCTGCAGCTGAACGACTTCAAGCAGGTGCAGGCCAGCGTATTCCAGGTGACCCGCGCGCCCGGCCAGAAACTGGTCTACTTAGGCGCGGTGCTCCTGATCATCGGCGTGTTCGCCATGCTCTACATCCGCGAGCGCCGCCTGTGGCTGTGGCTGGAACCCAGCCCGGGCCAACCGGAAACCACACGGGTGCGCATGGCCATGGCCAGCACGCGCGAGTCGCCGGACCTGGCCACCGAGTTCGAACAATTGCAAGGCTATCTCTTGAAGGAAGGCGTATGAACAGCGCAAGCAGCAGCACCGTCAGCGCAGGCCGCCCCGCGGTCCGCGGCCAGGACCTGGGCTACTTCTCCGGACGCAACGCCATCGACTGGGGCTTCGCCGCCCTGATCCTGGCCGGCGGCCTGTTCGCCTTCTCGCGCTACGGCGCCTCCATGGACGGCTATGAGAAAGGCATCCTGATCTGTGCCTTGCCGGCCCTGATCGCCCTGGGCTGGTTCTGGGCGCCGCTGCGCTGGCTGTGTGCCGGCGTGGGCGCAGCCAGCCTGCTGGCCATCGGCCTCTACGTCCAGACGCCTGACGCCTTCGGCGCCGATCTGGCCGCGGCCGACAAGGTGTTTTGGCTCAAGTACGCCCTGTCCAGCCAAAGCGCGATCCTGTGGATGAGCGTGCTCTTCTACATGGCCACGTTGTTCTACTGGGGCGGCTTTTTCACCCAGCGCGGCGAGACCAGCGCTGCTGAAGCCATCGGCTCGCGCCTGACCTGGGCTGCTGTTTTCATGGCCCTGGTGGGCACCATGGTGCGCTGGTTCGAAAGCCACCAGATCGCGCCCGACATCGGCCACATCCCGGTCAGCAACCTCTACGAAGTCTTCGTGCTGTTCGCCTGGATGACAGCGCTGTTCTACCTGTACTACGAAGCGAAGTTCAAGACCCGCGCCCTGGGCGCCTATGTGCTGCTGGTGATCAGCGCGGCAGTCACTTTCCTGCTCTGGTACACGGTGGCGCGCGAAGCGCATGAGATCCAGCCCCTGGTGCCGGCCCTGCAGAGCTGGTGGATGAAGATCCATGTACCCGCCAATTTCGTCGGCTACGGCACCTTCGCCCTGGCCGCCATGGTGGCACTGGCTTATCTGCTCAAGACCGCCAGCCTGCGTGCGCTGAGCCTGGGCCTGATCGCCATGCCGGCGGCGCTGATCGCCATGATTCTGGCGGCCCGCTTCGGCGCCGACCTGCCGGCCGAGACCATCGCCGGTCTGGATGGTTGGGCGCGCAAGATGGCCGGCCTGCTGGTCTTCTTCGTGCTGGCCGTGGCCCTGCGCAGCCGCCTGACGGCTCGCCTGCCCGAGCTGAGCACCCTGGACGACCTGATGTACAAGGCCATCGCCCTGGGCTTTGCCTTCTTCACCATCGCCACCATCCTCGGCGCCTTCTGGGCCGCCGAGGCCTGGGGCGGCTACTGGAGCTGGGACCCAAAGGAAACCTGGGCCCTGATCGTCTGGCTCAATTACGCGGCCTGGCTGCATATGCGCCTGATGAAGGGTTTGCGCGGCGCCGTCTCCGCCTGGTGGGCGCTGGCTGGCCTGGTGGTCACCACCTTCGCCTTCCTAGGCGTGAACATGTTCCTGTCCGGCCTGCATTCCTACGGCACGCTCTGAACCCCGGCCGCAGCATGCTGCCCACCGCCAGGCTCCCGCCGACACCGCTGTTGCGGTTCGCCGCGGGCCTGCTGGCGGCCCTGCTGCTGAGCTCGGCCCCCGCTTGGGGCCTGGACCTGCGCATCGCCACGGGCGAACTGCCGCCCTATGCCACGCAAAGCCGGGCCGATCAGGGCATCGCCCTGAACATCGTGCGCCGCGCCTTTGCCCTGGCGGGGCATCAGGTGGAATTCCATTTCCTGCCCTGGACCCGGGCACAGCAGGAAACCCGGCTCGGTCATTTCGATGCCTCCGCCTACTGGGGCGCATCGGCCGAGCGCCGGCGCGACTTCCTGCTCAGCGACAACGTGCTCACCGAGCAATGGCTGCTGGTGCACCCACGCAGCCTCAAGCTCGAATGGCAGAGCTTGGACGATCTGCGTGCCTACAAGATCGGCTTTGTGCGCGACTACACCTACACCCCGGAGCTCTGGGCCGCACTCAAGAACGGTGAACTCAAGGGTGACGCCACACCGACCGATCTCGCTGGTCTGCGCAAGCTGCTGCTGGGCCGCATCGACGTCTTGCCCATGGAGCGCAATGTGGCCTGTGACCTGCTGGCCCGCCATTTCAAACCGGCCGAAGCGGCCCGGCTCACCGCCCATCCGCGCCTGCTGACGGACAGCTTCACCACCCATCTGATCCTGCCGCCGCAAGTGGCCCGTAGCGCCGAGCTGCTGCGCGACTTCAACCTTGGCCTGAAGAAACTCAAGGACAGCGGGGAACATGCGCGTTTGCTGAAGTCCATGAGCTGCCCGGCAGGCTGGGCCGAAGCGGAAGGCCCGGGCCGCTGAGCCCGCGGCAGCAAGGTTTTTCCACCCTGCCGGGCAAAAAAACAGCCAGGCCCGTAAGCTTGCGGCCAGCCGCCACGACTGAGGGCGTCTCCTCTCGCTTTTGCAAAGGCCCGCCATGCCACGCTCTGCCCACATCCGCTCAAACGCCCCCCGGATCCTGCCCTCGGACATCACCCCGCAAGCGGTCTATCAAGAGCGCCGTCAATGGCTGCAGCTGATGGCCACCGGCGCTGCCGGGGCTGGCCTCGCCGCATGGGCCGGGCGCGAGGCCATGGCCCAGACCGCCGGGCCGGGCAAGCTGGCCAAGCTGCCCGGTGCGCGGAGTGCCGTGGCCGGAGCCATGAGCATGGACAAACTGAGCCGCTACGCCGACGCCACGGGCTACAACAACTTCTACGAATTCGGCACCGAGAAATCCGACCCGGCGCAGTACGCCGGCAGCCTGCGCCCGCGGCCCTGGACCGTGACGGTGGAAGGCGAAGTCGGCAAGCCCGGCAGCTTCGACCTGGATCAGCTGCTCAAGCTCAGCCCCATGGAAGAGCGCGTCTACCGCCTGCGCTGCGTGGAAGGCTGGAGTATGGTGATCCCCTGGGTCGGCTACTCGCTGGCCGAGCTGATCAAAAAGGTCGAACCCAACTCGCGCGCCAAGTACGTCGAGTTCATCAGCCTGGCGGACCGGTCCCAAATGCCCGGCCTGCGCAACGGGGTGCTGGACTGGCCCTACACCGAGGGGCTTCGCATCGACGAAGCCATGCATCCGCTGAGCCTGCTCGCCTTCGGCATGTATGGCGAAGTGCTGCCCAATCAGAACGGCGCACCGCTGCGACTGATCCTGCCCTGGAAGTACGGCTTCAAGTCGGCCAAGTCCATCGTCAAGATCCGCTTCGTGGAGAAGCAGCCGGTGTCCAGCTGGACCGAATCGGCGCCGCGCGAGTACGGCTTCTACTCCAACGTCAACCCGCTGGTCGACCACCCTCGCTGGAGTCAAGGCAGCGAGCGCCGCATCGGCGAAGACGGCCTGTTCACCAAGAAGCGGCCGACGCTGATGTTCAATGGTTACGCCGACCAGGTCGCCTCGCTGTACGCGGGCATGGATCTGAAAAAGTTCTATTGACCGGCGCCCCGATGGCTCGCCGCTCTCTTTGGCTGCATGCCGCCGCCAAGCCCCTGCTGTTCCTGATCTGCCTGCTGCCCCTGGCCTATCTGGTCTGGGGCGCCATCAGCGAGAACCTGGGCGCCAACCCGGCCGAGACCCTGATCCGCAGCCTCGGCGACTGGAGCTTGCGCGGTCTCTGCCTGACCCTGGCCGTGACGCCCTTGCGCGTCATCAGCGGCCAGCCGGCGTTGGCGCGCTTTCGCCGCATGCTGGGCTTGTTCAGCTTCTTCTATGCCAGCCTGCACCTGCTCGCCTATGCCTGGCTGGACATGGGCCTGGAGCCCGGCGACATCGCCGCTGACATCCTCAAGCGCCCCTTCATCTTGATGGGCTTCACGGCCTGGCTGATGCTGCTGCCGCTGGCCGCCACCTCCTTCAACCGCGTCATCAAGGCGCTGGGGGCGGCCCGCTGGCAGCGCCTGCATCGCCTGGTCTATCTGCTAAGCCTGGTCGCCCTCGCCCACTTCATCTGGATGCGGGCCGGCAAGAACAACTTTGCCGAGCCAGCCATCTATGGCGCGGTGCTCGCCCTGCTGCTGGGCTGGCGCTTGTGGCAGCGGGCACGCCGTCCGCGGCGCTGACAGCCAAGGCTGCCGCGGCGGGAGCGAGCCTGAGCCGTTCGGGCGGCCCAGGAACTTGATCATCAGCAGCTCAGGCCTTGTGCGCACTCTCACACGCTGCCGGCGCTTTGCGGCGTGACCCCGGCCCGCGGGAAGCCTGCCAAAGGCACGGGCGCGGGTGAGCGGGGATAATCCGGCGCTTTGGTCTTTGCCCCGTCCGCCACCATGCCCCATTCCACGCCTGACTCTCTGCCGCCGCAGCTCGATGTCGCCATCCTCGGTGGCGGGCCGGCTGGCTGCAGTGCCGCCTCCTGGCTGCAGCAGCTGGGCCTGCGCGTCGCGCTGGTGGAGCGGGCCGCTCAACTCTGCGCCGGCCTGCAAAGCTTGCAGTTCGGCCAAGACTGGGTGCTGGGCGCGCCCGGCCAGACGCTGGCCAGCCTGGGCCAGCAATACGCGCGCCAGGTCGAGCGCCTGAGCGAGGTACACACCGTGCTGGGCCAGAGCTGCGCCCACGTGGACTGGCTGGCCGGCGAAGGCTGGCGCCTGCGCCTGGAGGACGGGCAGGTGCTGCAAGCACGTGCCCTGTTGTTGGCCACCGGCCTGAAGCCGCTGCGCCCGGAAGCCTTCTTCCCCAGCCGACAGCCCCACCCGCGCGTGCTGGACGCACTCAGCCTGACCGCCTGCCGCGAGCAACTGGCGCCGGCGCGCATCCTGCTGCTGGGCGGCGGCGACAACGCGGCCGAGAACGCGCTCTACCTGCAGGCACGCGGCCACCAGGTCACGCTCTGGTCGCGCAGCGACTGGCGCGCCCAACAGCGCCTGGTGGAGCGCATCCAGGGCATGGCCGACGCCATCCACACCCGCCTGCCCAGCCCGATGCCGAGCCGCCTGCAGCCCGATGAGGCTGGGGTCACCGTGCATTCGCAAGCCTTTGGCGAAGAGCGCTTTGAGCATGTGGCCGTGCTGCTGGGCTTCGAGGCCGAACCCAGCGCCTGGCTGCAGGTTGGCGATGCGCTCCAGCGCGCCGGCATCACGGCGCCGTCGCACCCCTTCCGTGACGAGCCGCGCTTCGCGCCCTTGGGCCTGTTCGTGGCCGGCGATACCAGCGGCCGCCAGCACCCTTGCGTGCAAACCGCGCTCGGCGACGGGGTCGTGGCGGCCAAGGCCGTCGAGGCCTTTTTGCGCCCGCTGCACGAGGGCCAGCCCAGCCTGGCGATGCGCCGCAACAACCGCCAGATCATCCACATCACCGGCCTGCGCTTCGGCGCCAACCTCGGCGTGTTGGACTTCGAACGCGAAGGCCCTCAGCCCATCCAGGTTGATGCCGAAGTGAACCTCGGCGCCCAGCAGATCGTCTCGCGCGACGCCGACATCGGCCATGTGCTGGACTACCGTCGCGTGCGCACCATCATCATCGACGAATGCACGGCCGAGCACACCGACTTGCTCGAAGCCTTGCTGGGCAAGCTCTGCACCCGCTTGATGAAGCTGCCCGGCGTGGCCGGCGTGCGCATCAAGGTCACCAAACTCGAAATCTTCCCCGACTGCCAAGTCGCCATCAGCGCCGAATGCGGCCAGTGGTAGTGGACCACCCCGACGCGCTTCGCGCACCCCTCAAGGGGCAGCGCCCGGTGGCCCGGCAGAGCCGGCTCCACGCGCGCCACGCGAAGATTCGCAGCCCCTGGCGGGGCGCTCAATGACACAGACTGCCGCGATAGCAAGGACAGACCCCATCATGCTGAACACCCAAGACGCCCCCACCCTGAACCTCGACCTGCCCAGCCAACTGGAAGCCGCCGCGCCGGCCAGCGATGAAAGCAGCGCCAAGGACAAAAAGACCTCGGTCGAGCTGAACAAGCTGTCCAAGCGCCTGCACCGCCAGGTGGGCCAGGCCATCGTCGACTACAACATGATCGAGGAGGGCGACAAGGTCATGGTCTGCCTCTCGGGCGGCAAGGACAGCTATTCGCTGCTGGACATCCTGCTGAACATGCAGAAACGCGCGCCGATCAAGTTCGACATCGTCGCCGTCAACCTCGACCAGAAGCAGCCCGGCTTCCCCGAGCATGTGCTGCCCGAATACCTGAAGTCGCGCGGCATTCCTTTCCACATCGAGGAGCAGGACACCTACTCCATCGTCAAGCGCCTGGTGCCGGAAGGCAAAACCACCTGCAGCCTGTGCTCGCGCCTGCGCCGCGGCAACCTCTACCGCGTGGCGGAGGAGCTGGGCGCCACCAAGATCGCCCTGGGCCACCACCGCGACGACATCATCGTCACCCTGCTGCTGAATATGTTCTTCGGCGCGCGCATGAAGGGCATGCCGCCGAAACTGGTCAGCGACACCGGCAAGCATGTGGTGATTCGCCCCCTGGCCTATGTGGCCGAACCCGATCTGGTGCGCTGGGCCGCGCATCGCGATTTTCCCATCATTCCCTGCAACCTGTGCGGCAGCCAGGAGAACCTGCAGCGCGTGCAGGTCAAGGCCATGATCAACGACTGGGAGAAGAAGTTCCCAGGTCGCATCGAGAACATGTTCAGCGCCATGGGCAATATCGTGCCCTCGCACATGATGGACCGCGATCTCTTCCCCTTCCAAACCCTCAAGGCCGACGGCCGGCCCGACGCCAACGGCGACATCGCCTTCGACGAGGACGAGGCTTGCAGCACGCCGCAAACCAACGCCGGCCCGTCCGTGATCAGCATCCACCGTCAAGAACAGTAAAGCTTCGCCTACACAAGAGACACAAAGCGCGCGCGGAATCGGTTCACAATCAAAGCCATCAGAACAATACGTTAGGAGCACGCCATGCACATTCCTCGTCGTTCCCTTTTGGCCGCCTTGGGCGCCGTCGCCGCACTGGGCCTGAGTGCCTGCAGCGGCCCTTACAGCATCAGCAGCGAAGTTTCCAGCTTCGGCAGCTGGCCCGAGAGCCGCAAGCCCGGCAGCTTTGCGTTTGAACGCCTGCCCTCGCAGGCCCAGGCGGGCGCCATCGCCGACAACCAGGCCCGCATCGAGGCCAGCGCTCGCGCGGCCCTGCTGAAAGCCGGCTTCACCGAAGCCGCTGACGCGAAAAGTGCCGACGTGCTGGTGTCCCTGGGTATGCGCGTGGACGCCCAGGACCGCGCACCCTGGGACGACCCGCTGTGGTGGCGCTGGCAAGGCAGCTACTCGCACTGGCGCTACGGCGGCCTGGGCCGCATCGGCATGTACCACCCCTCGGACATGCTGGACCGCCGCTATGACCGTTCGGTGGCCGTGCTGCTGCGTGACCGCCAGAGCGCCGAGCCGCTTTACGAAGCCCGCGCCAGCAATGAAGGCATGACCCAAGGCCCGAGCGAGCTGGCCGGAGCCCTGTTCGAAGCCGCACTGAGCGATTTCCCCAAGGTGCGACCTGAGCCGCACCGCGTGGTGGTGCAAGCCATTCGATAAGCCAGCCCCCCGTGGCAAGCCCCCAGCGGGCTGTCATGCGGGCCGGCTGATAATCAGCGCTTCACTGAAACCTCACGGGGCGGTCACCGCCCCGCTTGCATTCACATGGCGCTGAACATTGTCATCATGGCCGCGGGCAAGGGCACCCGCATGAAATCGGCCTTGCCCAAGGTCTTGCACAAGCTGGCCGGCCGCTCGCTCTTGCGCCATGTGCTCGACATGACGCAGGGCCTGCAAGCCCAGCGCAATGTGGTCATCACCGGCCATGGCGCGGACGCGGTGGAAGCCGCTGTCGCCGGCCCCGGCGTGCAGTTCGTGCGCCAGATGCCCCAACTGGGCACCGGCCACGCCATCCAGCAGGCCGTGCCGGCCCTGCCCGAGGACGAGGGCACGACCCTGATCCTGAACGGCGATGTGCCCCTGATCAAGCAAGCCACCGCTCAAGCCTTGGTCCAAGCCTGTGATGGCAAGGCCCTGGTGCTGCTGACCATCCACCTGAGCGACCCGACCGGCTACGGCCGCATCGTGCGCCAGGGCGGCCAAGCGGACGGCAACGTGCTGGCCATCGTCGAACACAAAGATGCCAGCGCTGAGCAGCGCACCATCCGCGAGGGCTACACCGGCATGATGGCCGCCCCTACCGGCGCACTGAAACGCTGGGTCGGCCAACTCAAGAACGAGAACGCCCAGGGCGAGTACTACCTGACCGACATCGTCGCCATGGCCGTGGCCGAAGGCGTGCCGGTGCTGGGCATTGCCGCACCGAACGAGACCGAGGTGCTGGGCGTCAACAGCCCCGTGCAGCTGGCCGACCTGGAACGCCGCTTCCAACTGGAGCAGGCTGAAACCCTGCTGGAAGCCGGTGTGCGCCTGGCCGACCCGCGCCGCTTTGATCTGCGCGGCTCGCTGAGCTGCGGCCAGGACGTGGAAATCGACGTCAACTGCGTGTTCGAAGGCACCGTGATCCTCGGCGACAACGTCCGCATCGGCGCCAACTGCGTGATCCGCAATGCCAGCATCGGCGCCGGCACCCGCATCCATGAGTTCACCCACATCGACGGCGAGAAGGCCGGCGGCGCCCAGGTCGGCGCTGGCGCCCTGATCGGCCCCTTCGCCCGCCTGCGCCCCGGCGCAGACCTCGGTGACGAGGTCCACATCGGCAATTTCGTCGAAGTCAAGAACTCCACCCTGGCCAAGGGCGCCAAGGCCAACCACCTGGCCTATCTCGGCGACGCCACCGTGGGCGAGCGCGTCAACTACGGCGCCGGCTCCATCACCGCCAACTACGACGGCGCCAACAAGCACCGCACCGTGATCGGCGCTGACGTCCATGTGGGCAGCAACTGCGTGCTGGTCGCGCCGGTCGAAATCGGCGCGGGCGCCACGATCGGCGGGGGTTCCACCATCACCAAGCCGGTGGCGGCGGGCGAGCTGAGTGTGGCGCGCGGCAAACAGGTGGCCATCGCCGGCTGGAGCCGGCCGCTCAAGAAACGCTGAGATCGGCCGAGCGGGCGTGATAATCACACGCAGGCTTGGCTCCGCCTGGTGTTGCACCCCCGTCTGCGGGGGCGCGCCAGTCGGGCTCAGCGCCTAGGATTTCGCAACGGGTTCCTTCAGCAGTCTCAAAGGGCACATCATGGCGCGCAATCTCACAGCATCCAGGCGAGGTCTGACCGACTCCACCACGGTCGACTCCGCAGGCACCCAAGGTGAAGAGGCTCTTGTGATCGACAGTTCCTGGCAGACGCTGGACGAGATCCAGGCCCGCGAAGAGCAGCAAGCGCGCGCTGAGGCCCTGGAAACCCAAGCCCTTTACCAAGCCCAATGCGATGACGCGGCCAGCGCCTGCTGGTACTTGTGCCGCAGCCTGGGCCTGGCGCGCCAGATGGAGGCCGACGGCGAGCCCACACTGGAGCTCTTGTTCCAACTGCTGGGAGCTTTGTCCGATCTGCCTGCCGAGGTGAGCACGGCCCCCGTTCCCGAAGCTGTGGGCGCCGACACCCTCGGTGTGTTTGAACTCTGCCAACAACTGGCCGCCGCCCGCGAGTTGAGCCAGGAAGCCTGGGTCGACGCCGAGCTGGCCGCGCCGCGTCAGGCCCTGACACACTGAATGAAGCGCTGAAGCGCAGCCAGTCTCCCCGCAAGGGCGCCGCACCCCCGTGCCGCGCCCTTTTTTGTTCTTGAGTTTGCCCGCCACTTTGGAGTCCTGCCCATGAGAGTGCTCAAGTTCCTAGCCATGGCCGTGATCGGTCTGCTCGCGCTGCTGCTGATCGGCGGCCTGCTGCTGTCCCCGAAGTTCCATGTCAGCCGCAGCGTGCAGATCGCTGCCAGCCCCGACAAGGTCTATGCCCTGGTGGCCAGCCCGCGCCAATGGAAGCTGTGGAGCGTCTGGAATCAGCGCGACCCGGCCATGCAGATCGACTACAGCGGCCCAGAGTCGGGCGCGGGCGCCGTCTGGGCTTGGCGGAGCAAGACCGAGGGCGACGGCAAGATGAGCTTCACCTCGGCCGAGCCGGGCCAGCGCGTCGCCTATGAGCTCTACTTCCCCGACTTCGGCACCACCTCGCGAGGCGAACTGCGCTTGTCCGCCAAGGACGGGGGCACCGAACTGAGCTGGCTCATGGATGGCGATATGGGCAGCAACCCCTTGTTCCGCTGGCTGGCCTTGTTTGCCGACGGCATGGTCGGCAAAGACTTCGAGGCCGGCCTGGCCCGCCTCAAGCAGGTGAGCGAGCAGCAACAGCCCTGAATCAGGCCAGCCGCCAGCCGGTCGCAGAGCGCGGCTGCCTCAATTTGCAGCAAGACAAGACAAAACCTCTGCAATCAAGCACTTGGCGCGTCTATGGGCGCCTTGCCCACGTGCTTATCCACAGCAGGCGGGGATAGAGCCGACACCTCAGCCAGGCATCCGGCCGCGCTCCACCCCAGCGATCAGACGGCTGACACGCGACACCGACAGGCCGAGTTCGGCCGCCAAGGCGGTCATGGACCAGCCGCCCTCGGTGTGGGCGCTGTACAGCGCCTGTTCCCGGCTGGGGTTGGCCGCCAAACATTCTTCCCACGCGGTGCGAGCAGGCCCCCCGGTGGCCGAGCCGGGGCCCGGGCGAGCGCGGGCGGCCTGACGCGGCACCCCGACAGCCTTGCTTGCAGCAGCAAGGGCCGCAGCCGCCGCTCTGGCGGCCGCCTTCATGCGTTTGACGAAAGCGGCATCGCCGAGAAAGATCTGTTGCCGCAAGCGTCCGGCCCAGAGGTCCAGATCCGGCTGACTGGCCACCAAGTCGGCATAACGGTCCGCTGCACGCCGCCGGTCCAGAGCGCCGCGCAGGCTGCGGCCCAGCACAAAGGCGTGCAGGCCATCGGAATCGAGCCAGGGCGGAGCCGGCTCCAGGCCGATATGCGCGCGGTAGCTTGACCAAGACCAGGCCGCCAGGTCCCGAACCAAGCCCAGGCGCAAAGGGCTCAGCTCGACATAGCAGCAGGCGTCGAGCAGATGGGCTTCTCGGTCCACCAGCACAGCTTTGAAGCGGCCATGAAACAGCGGCCCTTCGCTGCCATGGCGGCGGTTGTGGTGTTGGGTGTAGACCCCGTTCAAATGGCGCATCAGGCGCGAGAGATTGGCCTGGCGGGTGAACAGCAGCAGCTGGAAATGATCGGGCAGCAGGCAGTAGGCCAGCACCTGGGCGTCAAAGCGCTGCATGGTCTGGGCGACCAGCCCCAGCAGCGCGCGCCGATCGGCGTCATCAACACAGGCCGCAACACCTGGGTCGCAGCGCGAACTGAGCAGGTAAACAGCGCCGGGAATTTCGATGCGAGGAGGACGGGCCATGCACCAACTTAGATGCGCGGCGTGCAAAAGGCAAGAAAAGGCAAGGCTTGACCCCTGTAGCGGGGACAGGTCATGCCCAGCCGGGGTCAGGTCTTGCCGTGCAGGCCTTCCAGCACCTTGAGCACGGCCTCGTCGCCCATATTGCGGGCGTCGGCCAGCTCGCCACCATTGGTAGCCTTGAGCACGCTGCCGTCATTGGCCAGCACGGCCACAGCCGGGATGCCCTTCTTGAGGGAGACGCCGATCTGCGCTGCCAGATCGACATTGCGGTCGAAGCGGCCGACATTGACCTTGAGCACCACCAGGCGCTTGCCAACATGCTCGGACAGGCTGCCGGCGCTCATCTTGCGGTCCAGGGCCAGGCAGTCGCCACACCAGTTGGCGCCAAACACCAGCAACACGTTCTTGCGCTGGGCTTGGGCGGTGGCCAGGGCCTGGTTGAGCTCGGCGCGGGCGTCGGCCAGTTCGTTGTAGACCAGCTTGGCCACCGTGGCAGCCGGCGCCGGGGCAGTGGTCTGCGCCAGCACCGGCGCTGCGAAGCACAGGCTGCTGAGGGCCAGGCTGCTGAGGAGAGCGGTCTTCTTGATCATGGTGAGCGGCGGTCTGGGTGGACGATTCGCGAGTTTGCCATGCCGAATGCGGTACAAAGCTGCACTTCACCACTCTGCTTCCGCCAAAACTCCATGGCCGCTTCCAGCCTTCTGGCTCTGATCGACGACATCGCCACCATCCTCGACGATGTGGCCCTGCTGGCCAAAGTCGCGGCCAAGAAGACCACCGGGGTGCTCGGCGATGACCTGGCATTGAACGCTCAGCAGGTGGCCGGCGTGGCGGCCGAGCGCGAGCTGCCCGTGGTCTGGGCCGTGGCCAAAGGCTCCATGCTCAACAAGGCCATCCTGGTGCCGGCGGCGCTGGCCATCAGCGCCTGGGCCCCATGGGCGGTGACGCCGCTGCTGATGCTGGGCGGCGCCTTCCTGTGCTTCGAAGGTTTCGAGAAGCTGGCGCACAAATTTCTGCACAGCAAAGACGAACTGGCCGCAGATCACCAAGCACTCAGCGCCGCGGCCTTGGCGCCCGAACAAGACCTTGTGGCTTTCGAGCGCGACAAGATCAAAGGCGCCATCCGTACCGATTTCATCCTCTCGGCCGAGATCATCGCCATCACGCTGGGCACGGTGGCCCAGTCGCCCTTCATGACACAGCTGCTGGTGCTCAGCGGCATCGCCGTGGCCATGACGGTCGGGGTCTACGGCTTGGTGGCCGGCATCGTCAAGCTCGACGACGCCGGCCTTTACCTGAGCCAGCGCGGCGGCGCCGCAACCCAGGCCCTAGGGCGCGGCCTGCTCGCCGCGGCCCCCTGGTTGATGAAGGCCCTGGCCTTGGCCGGCACGGTCGCCATGTTCCTGGTCGGCGGCGGCATCCTCAGCCACGGCCTGCCCGCCCTGCACCACCTCAGCGAAAGCCTGGCCATAGCCATGGGCTCACTGTCTTGGCTGGGACCGGTCTTGTTCGACGGCGCGGTCGGCTTGGTGGCGGGCGCCCTTTGCCTGGCTGCGCACAGCGCCTTCGTCAGACTCAAGGCTCGCCTGGGCGGCCAGACGCTGGCATAGTCGTTCATTCACTCCCGCTGTGCCGCAAGCGCGTGCGGCCACGCGGGGCCAGGTCTTGCCTGCCCGCACCCAGAGTAGGATTCGCCCCATGAAGACGTACACCATCGAAATCCAGAAGTTCAAGGCTGCCTCCAACAACATCCACGGCCAGATGCTGCTCAAGGTCGACGCCCTGGTCAGCCCCAAGGCCGCCGTCGAGGGCATCGAGCCCAGCACCATCCTGGCGCTGACCGAGGCCAATGCCCGCGTGTTGATGGCCTTGCTCAAGACCCAGTTGCAAGAGTTCGACGGCAAAAAGGCACGCAGCCGCTTCTGATTTCGCGGCCCGCGCCCGGGCCCGCAGGCCCATGGCGCGCGCAACAGCGACAATGGCGCCATGGAATATCCCCAATACAAGCCCCAGTCCGACCATCTGCCCCTCAACGACGAGGAGCTGTCCACCCTGGACGACATGCTGATCAAGCTGCCGGTCGAGGCTGCGATGAACATCGAGGCGCTCGATGGCTATCTGGTCGGGCTGCTGCTGAGCCCGCAACGCCTGGCCGATCTGCCGGGCGCCGATTGGCTGCCCACGGTCTGGGGCGGCGATGGCGAGGACCTGGAAGCGGACAGCAAGTCCGAGAACTACCCCTTCGTCAGCGGCAAGCAGCGCAAGCGCGTGACCTTGCTGGTGCTGCGCCATCTGCAGTCCATCGAATGGCAACTCAATGCCAAGCCCGAGCTCTGGGAGCCGATCTTCAGCGTTGCTGAGGACGACAAGGGCGATCTGGTCGATGCCGAGGAATGGGCGATCGGTTTCCTGACCGCCGTGGACCTGGCTCCCGAAGCCTGGGCGCCGCTGTTCGACGACGCGGTCACCGGTCCTCTGCTGGCCCCCATCGCCCTGCTGGGCGGCGACGAGGCCACCCTCAGCGACGCGCAACGCGCCCAGCTGGCCGACTTGAAGCAGAAGGATGAGTTGAGCCGCGCCGTGCTCGACCACGTACTGAAGCTCTGGGAACTCCGCAAGGCCAAGCAAGGCTGAGGACGGCCCCAGGGCAGGCATGGCAAACGAGCCCAGCGCGGCCCACCGGCAGCGCCACGCGCAGCGCATGAATGCGCTGCTCGACCACATCGACCGGCATCTCGACCAAACGCTCGAATTGAGCAGCTTGGCCGAGCGCATGCACTTCTCGCCCTTTCATTTCCACCGCGTGTTCGCGGCCTGGATGGGCGAGACCTTGGGCGACTACCTGCGCCACCGCCGCCTCGATGTGTCCGCCCTGATGCTGGCACAGCCCGAGCCGCGCTCGGTGCTCGAAGTCGCCCTGACCGTGGGCTTTGGCTCCAGCGAAGCCTTTGCGCGTGCCTTCAAACTGCGCTTTGGCCAGACGCCCAGCGCCTGGCGCCTGGACAGCCCGCAGCGCTGGGCGCGCGAACTGGCACATTCGCGCGAGCAACAGGCCTTGCGCCACCGCCCGCCGCAAGCCTTGCTGAGCAATCTGGATCAGACAGAGCGCAATCTCGATCAGGCCGACGCGACCTGTGCTGAAGAAGATACAGGCTCTTGTTTCACTTCAGAGAGCCAGATGCACATCAGCCTCCAACAACTGCCCCCGACCCGGGTGGCCTACCTCCGCCACATCGGGCCCTACGGCCAGCGCGTCCACAAATTCTGGATGAACACCGTGCTGCCCTGGCGTCAGGCTCAGGGCCTGGAACAGCGTGCCTGCTACGGCATCGGCCATGACGACCCCAGTCTCGCCGCGCCTGAGCAATGTCGCTACGACGCCTGCGTCGAGGTCGACGCCGACTTCATCGCCCGCAGCCCGGCCAGCATCCAGGACCTGCCCGGCGGTCGCTACGCCGTGGCCCAGTTCCGCGGAAGCCTGGCTGACTTCAGCCATGCCTGGACCGAGCTGCTACGCGGCTGGCTGCCCTCCAGCGGAATGCAAATCGATGGCCGCCCGGTCTTCGAGCATTACCCGCCGGGCGCCGACTACGACCCCACCACGGGCATCTTCAGCTGCGAACTCTGCCTGCCGGTGAAGGCGAGCTGAGTGACCTTCACGCCCGTCCTGGACGCGAAGGCATCAAACCTCGACGTGGATCTGCGCAGCTTTCGCTCAGACGCCCGCGCGGCGGCGACGACGGGCCAGCAAGCCGATCGCACCCATGCCGGCCAGCATCAAGATGTAGCTGCTGGGCTCCGGCACCGGAGCCGTCACCAGGGCGTCGACCGAGCTTTCAAAGGCTGCTTCGCTCAAGCCGCGGTTGAAGACAATGTAGAAGGAATCGGACGCGGCATAGTCGTCCGATTTCAGCTTCAGCTCAATCAGGTAGGCGCCCACCGGTGCGTTGGGGGTCACCGACATCTTCAGGTGATCATGGATGGTGCCGCCCGCGGAGACCTCAGAGACATACTGGGTTTCGCCCTGGCTCACACCACCGAAGGTCCAGGTGGTCGGCGCATCTTGGTAGACATCGGCAATGGTCACCCCGTAGGCCGCAGCTGACGCGCCCCAATTCACGCCATTCCAGAAGCTCAAGGCGCCCAGGCCCTCGAAGGAGATCAGTGCGCCCGGCTTGAGCAGGCCGCCGGCCTGGGTCTGGAAGCCTGGGTCCTTGGTGGCCCAGGGTCCGCTGGCAAGATCGCCGAAATCGGCCTCGTAGATGTTGAAGCCGGTCACCCCGTGGGTTTCAAAGTGCGAGCCACCGACGATCAATTTGCCGTTGACGGCCGAGACCGAGATGTCGCCCGCATGGTCTTCACCGGCCACGGCCCAGACCGGCAGTACAGCGAGGGCCGCAAAGGCCAGCTTGATGGACAGTTTCTTCAGCATGAAAATTCTCCTAGCAGTGATTTCAGATGGAACCAATGTGCCAACCCAATGGCATGAACAACTTGATCATTATGCAACTCACTTGCATTTAATGAACTACTAACCCCCTAATTGGAGGGGCCGCTCTGCGCCCGGTCTGACGGCGCCATGAGGCGAGCCACAAAGCCACGAGTCCTAGAGCCAAGACGACAGCCGATGTCGGCTCGGGAACCGGCGAGGTCTGCATGAAGGCTTCGCGCGCGCGCTGGAAGGACGCCTCATCAAGCCCGCGGTTCAGGACCATGTAGAAGGGGTCAGAGCTCAAATAGTCCGTCGAATTCAAGCGCAGGGTGATTTGGTAGGCGCCCAGGGCTGCGCCTTCGGTGACCGAGAACACCAGGTGTTCATGCAACTTGCCTGATGCGCGGGTCTCCCCCAGCAGTTGGCTGGATCCAGGAGTAAACCCGGCGGAGGACCAGATGCTGTCCACCTCCAGGTAGTCGGATACCTTCAGCTGCGTGCCGGACGGCGCCAGGCTCCAGCGCGCGCCGTCCCAAAAGCTGAGCGCGCCCAGGCCTTCAAATCCGATCTCCACCCCAGGCTTCAGTCGCTCGCTGCCCTGAGTCTGGAAGCCAGGGTTGCTGGTGGCCCAGGGACCATGAAAGAGATCGCCCAGATCGGCACGGTAGATGTTGAAGCCGGTCGAGGCATGGATCTCGACCCGCTGCCCTCCCAGCTTCAGCTGCCCCTCGCGCGCCGACACGGCCACATCGCCGGCATGGTCGGCCGCCCAGGCGGAAACGGCCGCGCTTGCGGTCAGCACGCCGGCCCCCAGCCATCGATACATCGTTGTTCTCATCATTCGGGTCCTCACTCCTTAGTCAAAACAAGAAATAGATAACAAGCGTCCAGGCTCAGCGGCGTGGTCGTTCCCACGGCAGCTGCACCGAAGGCGTCCAGGGCGAGGTCGGCGCGCGCGCCGGGGGCAGGGGCTTGACCGGTGGTGGGTGGCACAGTGCCTCGGTGGCTTCGCTCCAGCGTCCTTCGGTGCACCGAAAGCTGGCCGAGCCCGTGTTGGGCACCTGGCTGTCTTGCAACTGCAGCAGACCGCCCGAGGGGCTGGCAGGCGCCACCGCCTCGCAGCGCTCACCGGCCTGCATCCAGCCCAGGGCCTGCGTCGCACAAGGCTTGGGCGGTGGCGCCTGGCAGCTGGCGTCGCTGGCACCACTCCATTGCCCTTGCTTGCAGGCAAAGCGCGCAGAGCCGGTCAGCGGCTCTTGCTGATCCACGGCTATACTGCTGCCACCGGAAGCCGTTTCGGGTACGGTGGCGCTACAGACCAAGCCGCCCACATCCCAGCTCAGCGTGCGGCTGGGGCAGGCCGGTGGTGGCGCTTCGCTGCAGCGCGGCATGCCAGCCGCAGCGCTCCAGCGCCCATCGCTGCAGCTGTAGGAAGCCTGGCCTATGGTCGGCGCCACGCTGTCCAGCACGGTCTGCGAGGCCCCCGAGGCGGCCCCGACCAAGTTCCCCGAGCAGCTGGCGCCGGCCTCGCTCCAAGTGACCGCCTGCGCGACGCATGCCGCCAAGATCTGTAGCGCGCAACGAGCGCGTTGCGGCGCGCTCCAGCGACCGTCTTGGCAGCTGAAACTGGCATCGCCCACCGAAGGGCCGATCTGATCAAACAGCTGTTGCTCCGTGCCCGAGGCAGCGCTGGTGGTCATGGCGCCGCAAGCGTGCCCAGCCACTGTCCAGCTCAAACTCTGCGCCACACAAGGCTTGGGCGGTGGCGCCTGGCAACTGGCGTCGCTGACACCACTCCATTGCCCTTGCTTGCAGGCAAAGCGCGCAGAGCCGGTCAGCGGCTCTTGCTGATCCACGGCCATACTGCTGCCACCGGAAGCCGTTTCGGGTACGGTGGCGCTACAGACCAAGCCGCCCACATCCCAGCTCAGCGTGCGGCTGGGGCAGGCCGGTGGTGGCGCTTCGCTGCAGCGCGGCATGCCAGCCGCAGCGCTCCAGCGCCCATCGCTGCAGCTGTAGGAAGCCTGGCCTATGGTCGGCGCCACGCTGTCCAGCACGGTCTGCGAGGCCCCCGAGGCGGCCGCGACCAAGTTCCCCGAGCAGTTGGCGCCGGCCTCGCTCCAGGTGACTGCCTGCGCGACGCAAGCCGCCAAGATCTGTGGCGCGCAACGAGCGCGTTGCGGCGCGCTCCAGCGACCGTCTTGGCAGCTGAAACTGGCATCGCCCACCGAAGGGCCGATCTGATCAAACAGCTGTTGCTCCGTGCCCGAGGCAGCGCTGGTGGTCATGGCGCCGCAAGCGTGCCCAGCCACTGTCCAGCTCAAACTCTGCGCCACACAAGGCTTGGGCGGTGGCGCCTGGCAACTGGCGTCGCTGACACCACTCCATTGCCCTTGCTTGCAGGCAAAGCGCGCAGAGCCGGTCAGCGGCTCTTGCTGATCCACGGCCATACTGCTGCCACCGGAAGCCGTTTCGGGTACGGTGGCGCTACAGACCAAGCCGCCCACATCCCAGCTCAGCGTGCGGCTGGGGCAGGCCGGTGGTAGCGCTTCGTTGCAGCGCGGCACGCCAGCCGCAGCGCTCCAGCGCCCATCGCTGCAGCTGTAGGAAGCCTGGCCTGTGGTCGGCGCCACGCTGTCCAGCACGGTCTGCGAGGCCCCCGAGGCGGCCCCGACCAAGTTCCCCGAGCAGCTGGCGCCGGCCTCGCTCCAGGTGACCGCCTGCGCGACGCAAGCCGCCAAGATCTGTGGCGCGCAACGAGCGCGTTGCGGCGCGCTCCAGAGACCGTCTTGGCAGCTAAAGCTGGCATCGCCCACCGAAGGGCCGATCTGATCAAACAGCTGTTGCTCCGTGCCCGAGGCTGCTGCCGCCGTCGTGGCGCCGCAGCTGTGCCCGTCCACTGTCCAGCTCAGGCTCTGGGCCGTGCAGGCCGCAGGCAGCGGCACGGCACAGCTCGCGGCCGAGGCGGCACTCCATTGCCCGCTACGGCACTCAAAGCGAGCCGCGCCAGTGGCGGGCGCCTGCCGATCTTCGACCTGCAGACTCAAGCCCGAGCTCGTTGCACTGGCCGAGCCTGAGCAGCTGACACCGCCGACACTCCAACTGAGCTGCTGAGCCGCGCAGGCAGGCGGCGGCGGCACGGCACAGCGGCTGCGGCTGGGTGTGCTCCATTGCCCAGCAACACAGCTGAAGCTGGCCTCGCCCAAGGCGGGGGCGATGTTGTCGGTCAGCACCAGGCTCTGCCCCGACTCGGTCGCCGCTGCGGTGGCACTGCAGCTCTGGCCGTCCACGGTCCAGCTCAGGGTTTGCGCCGGGCACGCGGGCGGAGGCGGCAAGCTGCAGCTGGCCTGGCTGGGCGATCCCCAGCGCCCGCTGCTGCAGCTGAAGCGCGCACTGCCGGTAGCCGGCGCCGTGCTGTCGTCCAGTGTGAGCGTGGTGCCCGAGGCGGCCTCGTCTGCAGTGGCCGAGCAGCTCGCCGCACCCACCGACCAGCTCAGCGTCTGCGCTGCACAGGGCGGAGTGATCCGGGCCGCGAAAGCCTGCTGCATCTGCTGGGTGTTGATGCCCGACTCGAAGATGACGTGGAAGGGCTGCGAGGCCAGGTATTTGGGTTGGCCCGAGACCAGAACAGGAGACCACAGTTCCAGGGTCACCAGGTAGGCGCCGACCGGCGGTGTGCCACTGCTGGCCGAGATCTTCCAGTCGAGGTGGGAGTGGAAGGTGCCGCCAATCTTGGTCTCATCGATCAGAGCGGTCAGCGGGCCGGCAATGCCTTGCGAATCAAAGCGCGTGCCCGCGGCGTAGTAGGCGTACTGGTCTGCCCAAAGCGTGGGATTGGTGCTGTAGCCCAGCACCACTTCGGGCGGGATGCCGCCGAACAAAGTGATCTTGACGCCCGTTGGCGCAGCCCCCCATTTGCCGGTCGCGGGCGACCAGTACTGCAGGCGGCCCAGGGCGCGAAAGTGGATCTGCTCCGCCGACGCAAACCACCCGTTGAAGGCCTGGAAGCCTGGGTTGGCCGTGGCGTACTTGCCGCCAGGAAAGTCGCCGAAGTAGGCCGGAAACAGGCGGTAGCCCGTGAGCCCGTCGATGGGCAGCTGCCCCGCCAAGCCGAGGTCGCCGTAAAAGTCGGTCTCGATGCGACTGCCCGCCACCGGGCCTTTGTCGGTGCGCAGCTCGACGTCGAAATGCTGCGCCCAAGCACCGCCACCCAGACCGGCGAGCGCCAAGCCAAGAAACCCGACCCGCAGCAGATGGGCAAGCACAGCGAAAGCGGACATGAATCAATATTTAATGCAAATGAGTTGCATATAATAATGCAAGTTGCTTGCACGTAACCAAACACTTCAACAGCACGCATTCCCGCAGAAGCGCCCGCTCGTTGTGCAACCCGGGCCCGACGCCTTCAGACTCGATGAACGCCAACCTCGCAAACCCGCGCCGGGCGCAGCAGCTGCTGCCTTTGGCCTTTCTCCTGCACACCGCGGCCAGCTGGGCCCAGAACCCTCCCGCCGAGCCCAGCAAAACCGAGGCGCAAGCTCTGCCCACGGTCAAGCTGCAGGGGAGGAAGCAGCGCAGCTCGGAGCTGGCCGGGCCCACCACCCAGCTGAGCGGCGACGAGCTGCGCAACAAGGCCTCGGCCACCCTGGGCGCAACCTTGCAAGATGAACTGGGCGTGGCCAACTCCAGCTTCGGGCCCAATGTTGGCCTGCCCATCATCCGCGGCCAAGGCGGTTCACGCGTCAAAGCCCTGGTGGGCGGCGGCGGCGCTCACGACGCCTCCACCCTCAGCGCCGACCACGGCGTGATGGTCGAAGCCGGTCTGGCGCAGAGCATCACCGTGCACCGTGGGCCCTCGGCGATCCGCCATGGCGGCGACGCTATCGGCGGCGCGGTTGAGATCGAGTACGGCCGTATCCCGGAGCAGCGCCCGCCAGGCCTCAAGCTGCAAAGCGAAGGCCGCGCAGGGGGCGGCGGCACCCTGGGCTTGCTGCGCGCCCAGGGCGGCTGGGGCGGGCCCGCAACGCAGGGCGGCAGCGAAGGCGCCAGGCCGCGCAATGGCTGGGCCTGGCATCTGGACGCCCATGGGCGGCGCAAGGATGAGGCCCGCATCCCGGGCTGGGCCATCGATGAAGAGGCGGTCAAACAACAGTTCTTCCTGGTCAGCGGCCGCAACACCTGGGGCCACATTCCCAACAGCGACGCACGCAGCTCGGGCGGCGCCGCGGGCCTGAGCACCGTCTTTGATGCCGGTTATGCCGGCGTCTCGGCAGCCACCATGCGCATCAACTACGGACTGCCTCCGGGCGCCCATTCGCACAACCATGGCGGCGGCAGCACGCCCCCCGGCGAACCGGCTGAGCCCGCCATCCGCATCCAAGCAGAGCAGCAGCGCCTGGACCTGAAATCAGCCATCAAGCTCGGCGACGCCTGGGCCCGAGAGCTCAAGCTGCACTTGGCCGACACCCGCTACCGCCACGACGAGCTGAACCAGGGCGTCAGCGAGACCGAGTTCCGCAACGAGGTGCAAGAAGGCCGGCTGGAGCTCGAACACAGTCTGGCCCCTGCACACTGGGGCAGCCTGGGGCTGCATCTGCAGAATCGGCGCTTCTCGGCCCTCGGCCTGGAGGCTTTTGTGCCCCGGACCCGAATCGAGAGCGCCGCCCTTTACGCCATTCAAGGCTTGAAACAGGAGGACTGGACCCTGGAGCTGGGCCTGCGCGCCGACTGGCGCCGCAGCCGCCCCCAGCCTCAGGCATCCAGCTTCGGCATCGAGGTGCTACTGCCCGAGCGGCGCTTCACCTTCGGCAACCTGTCGCTGGCCCTGACTCGCAAGCTCGGCGATGGCAGCGTGAGCCTGACGCATTGGCGCGCCAGCCGAGCACCCGATGTGCAAGAGCTGTACGCACTGGGGCCACACATCGCCACCCGCACCTACGACTTCGGCAACAGCGCGCTGCGGCTCGAAACCCTGCGCGGCTGGAACCTGGCGCTGCGCCAGCAATGGGGCGGCCTGGGTTTTCAGGCCAATGCCTTCCGCTACGACAGCGAGGACCACATCTACCAGCGCAGCCTGGGCGTCTTCTACGCGGCCGAGAAGAAGCAGTTTCGCGCCCTGTGCGCACAGCTGGATCAATGCCTGCCAGTGACGCGCTACGAGCAAGACCATGCCCGCTTTCACGGCTTTGAGGCCGAGCTCAAGCAAGAGCTGCTCGATCTGGGCGCGGAAGGCGCCGCCGGCGACAGCCTGCAGCTCTCGCTGCTGGGTGACCGGCTGCGCGGCCGCCTGGACCGCCTGGGCCAGGACGTGCCGCGTCAACCCGCCCCGCGCTGGGGGGCACGCCTGGAGCTGCTGCGAGGCCCCTGGCAGGCCGAGCTGCGCCGCATGCACAGCCTGGCCCAGCGCCACCCGGGTGAGAACGAGACTGACACCGCGGCATCGACACAGTGGCACGCCTCGCTGCGCTGGACCGGTCGCCTGGATGCCGGCCTGCAGCTCAGCACTTATGTGCTGGGCCGCAATCTGAGCAATCAGGAGGTGCGCAACAGCACCTCCTTCCTGCGCAACTACGCCCCCGAACCCGGCCGAAGCATTGAGCTGGGCGCCGAACTGAGGTACTGACCCATGGCCCGCCACCGCGCACATCCACCGCTGACGCTGCACCAAGAGCGCCCCACCCTGCACCGCGCCTTGCACCGCACTTTGCCGCTTTGGCGGTTGCAGCCACGGCTGCGCCTGAGCGTGCTAGCGGGTGCCCTGTGCCTGGTCGCCTGCGGCGGCGGCAACACGGTGGACGAGCCTGCATCCTTCAAGCTGCTGCCCGACGACTTGGTGGGCGCGCCCTGCGCCGGCTGCCGCGAGGGCTTTTTGGTCGGGCAGGCGCATGACGGCGTGGCCCTGGCCGATGCCGATGTGCTGCTGATCGACGCGCAAGGCCAAACCGCCCGAGGCCGCACCGATGCGCAAGGTCGTTATGCCATTGCCACCACCGGACTCAGCGGCGCCCTGCTGGTGCAGGTCAACGGCCTGAGCAGCGGCGAGCCGGTGCAGCTGCACTCGCTGGCCGTGGCCGTGGATGTGGGCAACCGCGCCGTCCATGTCTCGCCCCTGACCGAGCTGATGGCAGCCTTTGTGCTCGGCGGCACACCGCAGGACCTCCTGCAACAGGGCCGAATCGACTTCATGCGCGTCAGCGCCACCAGCTTGCGCAGCAGCCAGGACCGGGTTCGCCATCTCGTCCAGTCGTCCTGGGCGGTGATCGCCGGCGCCAGCGCTGCAGCGCCCGATCTGCGCAACGGCGAGCAAGGGCCGGCCCACCAAGGCATGGGCGCACTGGCGTCTTTGATCGAGCTGCAGCGCGTGGCCTCTGCCTACCGCCTGAGCGGCGTGGCAGGCGATGCCGCTGCCCAGGCCGGCGTACAGGTGGACCCGGTGGCCTCCAGCGTTGACGCGGTGCTGCCTGCGCCCAGCACAGCCCAAGCGACGGCACTGCAGGCAGGGTTGGCGGCTTTGCCGGACTTGGAGCAGTCGCTGGCGCGCTTCAGCCAGCTGTTTCAGAGCGGCCAAGCGCCCAATGCCCCCGACCTGCAGGCCTGGCTGGCGCCGGAGTTTCGCCACACCGGGCTGGACGCCGCAGCCTTCATCGACCAAGTTTTGCTGCAAGCCGAGCCGGGCGAGGCGCCCGGCAGCAGCCTGCGCGGTGTGCGCTTTGAGCGGCCACGTCTTGTGCAGGTTGACAGCGCCGATCGGCTGCGCGTGCGCGTACAGCTGAGCCTGCCGCCCCCCGCCCTGCCGCGCAGCGAAACACTGTGGCTGCGCAAGGTCGGCGACCGCTGGCTCTGGGAGGGCGATGGCCAGACCGGCCTGGTGCGTCTGCGCCATCTGTCCATCCTTGGGCCCAAGCCACGCGAGGCCGCCGATCTGCTGGCCCTGCCGGGCATGCGTTGCGCCGCCAGTGGGACAGCAGACACACGCTGCGCCGTCGAAGGCGGCCAGGGCGATGCGCCCAGTAGCGGCCAGCTGGACTACGGCAGCCCGCAGGGCGAGCAGTTCGGCCTGCTGGCCCATTACCGCTCCGAGGCCGGCAGCTGGCAAGAGCGCCTGCAGATGGCGCGCCAGCGCACGCGGCTCTTGGCCACGCCCAGCGCTCAGGTCAGCCAGCATCGCGCGTTTGAGGTGGACGCCCGCCGCATTGACCCACGCGTCAGCCAAGTGCGGGTGCAGGGCAGCGGCCTGCCCGAGCAGGGCCTGAGCCTGGTGCGCCCGGCCGAAGGGCAGGGATTCGAACAGCTGGCCCTGGCCGACAGCCCGGAGCAGGACTGGCATGCCCTGCGCACCGACCGCTGCCCAGGCAGCGGCGGCAGCGCAGCCGAGCACACGGTCTGCCAGGCGAACTGGGCCAAGGCCCAGGTGGGCGAGGTCTACCGATTCAGTTTCTTTGATGCCCAGGGTCGCTTGCTGCAAACCCAAACAGCGCGTCTGCCCGCCTCACCCGCACCGGCGGCGCAGTTGCAGGCCCAGGCTTCGCAGTGGTTCGCGCGTTTCGATTTGCAAGCGGAGCCGGCGCAGCAGCCGCTCTACGCCCGCGTGCTGGACCCGGAGCGCCGCCAGCAGGCGCTGGACTATCGCTGGGCATGGCAAGTCCCCAAGGGCGCCTCACAGCAGCTGGTGGGCGCAAAGTTGGAGCTTCATTGGGGGCACCCCGAGACCGGGGCCCAAGGTCAGCTGCAACTGCCGCTGAGTGCCCGAAGCCTGCACGCAGCAGGAAGCCACTTGATGCCAGCGCAGCTGTTGCCGACAGCGGCCCTGCCCACGGGCGCCCTGCCGGTATGGCTCAGCGCCCGCCTGAGCAGCCGCGACGCTCAAGGCAATCTCTACATGCACTACATCGCCCCAAACAACCCCTTCTGAGGTGCAGGGTCAACGCAGCTTGGCCTGTGGCTGCGTGCCGCAGTCGGCACATTGGCCGTGCACATTCAGATCAACCGCCGCCACGGCAAAGCCCTCGGGCACCGCCGGTTGGCGCGGCGGCTTGGCCGGCAGGCAATAGACCCGGCCGCAATCATCACAGTGGAAATGGGCATGGCCCTGGTGCTGGGCAGCCTGCTGCATCAAGGCGTAACGGCTGACCCGGTCGTCACCCACGGCCTTGCTCAGAACTCCGGCCTCAGCGAGGGCGTCCAGGGTGCGGTAGAGGGTGACCGCATCGATGGCCTGGGGCAACTCGGCTTCGATGTCTGCGTGGCTGAGCGCACGGGTGGCCTGCTCAAACACCGCCAGCACGGCCAAACGGTTGGGCGTGACACGCAGGCCAAGGGTGGCCAGACGCTCCCGCCGCGCCTCCAGCAGCGCCTCTTCTTGGGTGGCACGGGCAGGGGCGGACGGGCTGGCACTGGGCTTGCGTGTCTTCATGCCGCAATTCTAGGGGCGACCTGCCCGAAGGCAGGCCCCGGAGGCATCAGGGCGTGACACGGCCCAGATGCTGCAGCCAGAAGGCTTCGTACTTGCGGTGCCAGCCGACAGTCTTGACGGCGCCGCCCATGCCGTGCTCGCCCTCGGGATCGAGGAAGAGGTCGACCAGGCCTTCCTTGCCGGTTTCGAGCAGGGCGCGGTAGACGTTGACCGTGTCCTGGTAGAGCACGTTCGGGTCCATCATGCCGTGCACCAGCAGCAAAGGCTTGCGCAGGCCCTTGGCCATGGGGATCAGCGAGTACTTGCGCAGCACGGGCTTGCTGCGGTCGACCTTGCCGATGGTGCGGCCGCTGTACCAGCTGTTGTAGTTCTCCCATTCGGTCGGGCCGGCACCGGCGATGCCGGCGGCGAACAGATCGGGCTTGCTGTACATCGTGTACTGGGTCTGGAAGCCCCCGAAGCTCCAGCCATTCAGGCCCACGCGCGCGGGGTCGATGCCGAAGTCCTTGCTCATCAGCGCGTGCAGGTCTTCCAGGTCCTCGGTCTGCGGCAGGCCGGCCTGTTCCCAGTTGGCGTCCGAGAAGCGGCGGCCGTAGTTGCTGTGGCCGCGCGAATCGATGGTCACCATCACATAGCCATGCTTGGCCGCCATGTACATGGCGAAGACGTAGGCGCTGGGCTGGAAGCTGTCGCTCTCGACCGAGTGGCGGTCGTTCAGCGGGCCGCCGTAGATGTAGACCACGGCCGGGCGCTTGTCGCTGGCCTTCCAGCCCTGCGGCTTGAAGACATAGGCCGGGATGCTGTCGCCATGGCGGTTCTTGAAGCCGAATCGCTCGGGGCGCAGCACATCGACCTGGCTCCAGGCCTTGTCATGGCTGTCGGTCAGGGTCTTGAGCGTGGGCTTGGCGCTGGCCTCGATCAGCTTGAGCTCGGGACGCGACACCCAGTTGCCGGCATTGGCCGCCAGCCACTGGCCGTCGTGCGAGACCACGGCATTGCGGTGGTACTCGCCCGGCGTGCCCAGGGCCTGCATGCTGCCATCGGCCATGCTGACGCGGAACAGGTTCATGCTGGCCAGATCATCCTTGTTGGCCGCCACGAACATGCTCTTGCTGTCGGGCGTGAAGCCCAGCACCTGGTGGGCCTCGAACTCACCCTTGAGCAGATGGCGCAGGCTGCGTGAGGCCAGGTCCCAGGCATAGGGCTGGCGGAAGCCGGCTTCGTCCAGCACCAGCACCAGCTGCTTGCCATCGGGCGTGAAGCGCGGGCGCACGACGTTCACCACCTCGTGGCCGACATCACCGCGGCGCTCCAGCACCATCTCGGGCTTGGCGCTCTCGTCGGCGCTGCCCACGTAGACGCGCAGCAGTTCTTTCTCGCGCTCCCAGGTGCTGAAGGCATAGCGGCTGCCATCACGCGCCCAGGCGATGGGGCTGATCTCGAACCAGACATCGCCGCCGGCATGGGTGAACACAGGCGTCGACTGCTTGGCCGGCGCTTCACCGGCGGCGGGCACCTTGCGGATGTAGAGCGCCAGCGGCTTGTTGACACGCTTGTCGTCGGAGACTTCGCGGTCCACCTTCTTGGCTTTGGCGAAGCGCTCGTTGTAGCCCATGATCTCGACCTGGCGTCCGGTGGGCTCGGGCACGGGCTTGCCGTCATCGCCGGCCGGCTTGCTGGGTGCGCGGCCGATCAAGGCCATCCAGCGGCTGTCTTCACTCAGCGTGGTCGATTCGATGGCGTACTTCTTGTCCGCATCATCGGGGTGGATCAGCTCGCGGTTGAGCACCTGCACGCCGCCCTGGCTGAAGCGGGCACGCAGCACGCGCTTGTCATCCATGAAGACGTACCCGGCGTCATCAGCGGTGTAGGCCACCATGCGCAGATTGCGCTGCAAGTCCAGCAGGGGCTGCAGCTTGCTGTCACCGGCGACCCAGCGGAACAGGGCGCCGCGGTACTGCAGGATCAGCTCATCGGCCTTGTTGGCCCAGACGATCTGCGTCACACCGGGGTAAAGGTCACTGGGCTTGAGCTTGTCGCGCAGCTGCTTTTTCTTCAGCTCGTCGCGCCATTCCCAGAGTTCCTTGTCTTTCTCTGGCTTGCTCTCGGCCTTGGCTGTGGCGCTGGGTGCGGACGCTGCCGATGCGGCAGCCTCTGCCGTGGGGGGAACGGGCTTGCCGCTGCGCTTGGCTTCCAGTGCGGCCGCGGCCTTCTTCTCGGCTTCGGCCTCGGCTTTGTCGGCGGCCTTCTGGGCCTCGTCCTTGGCCTTCTTGGCGGCGAATTCCTTCTTCACCAGCTCCAGCTGGGCGGCTTCCCACTGGCCCAGGTCCACGTTTTCGCCGCGCAGATAGGCGGCTTGGGCCACCTCGCGGGCCTGGCGCTCGGCGGTCTCGCTGCGCTTTTGCTGCAGCTTCTTGTCAAAGCGCTGCAAATCCTCGGGCGCATCGAAAGCGGCCATGATGGCTGGCGAGGTCAGGCGCAGGCTCTTGCCGGTCTTGCTGTCGTGCACGTAGAGATCGGTGCCCGGCTCGCCAAACGGGTTCCACAAATAGGCCAGATAGCGCCCGCTGCGGCTGAACTTGGGCTCACGCGCGTTCTCGCCCCGGTAGGGCTCGGCGCGGAACACCTGCTCCAGGCTCAAGGGCGAAGCGGTGGCAGTTGCCGCGCTGGTCGCGGCCGTTGCCGTGAAGGAAAAGCTCGCTGCGCTGAGCAGGGCCGCCACCAAGCAGCTCGTGCCTGCCAGTCTTGAAGGTTGATTCTTGAACAATCCAGTCTCCGCACACGCCCCGGTTCAGGGCAGCGCGCATTCTAGAAAGACTTGCAATTCGCATGTTCGCGCTGCGGCTCTTGCGCGAAACTCCAGGAATCATGATCGCCAACGTCTTTGCCGCCCTCGGTCTCCTGACCTGCCTCTTGCTGGCCCTGCGCATGGCCCTGCCGGCCGCGCGCCAGCGCCAGGTGGACGCCGCCCTGCGCCGCGCTTGGGCGCGCCTGCGCGAACTGGCTTCCCAGCTGCGCCACTGGCGCAGCCACCGCCAGCACAGCAAGCAAGCCGCGGCGGAAGCGGCCGAGCTGATCCGCCGCGCCAAGGCCCGCGACGAGGTCGACCGGGACGGCAACGTCTACCGACCCAAGCAGTTCGATCCCAAGAAGCGACGCGATCTGCACTGAGGCCGGCACCGCGCCGCAGCGGACGCCCCCCTGAACAGGCGAACGGGCTCTGGACTGCATGTCCAGAGCCCGTTCGCCCTTCAGGCCTCGCTCCCTACTCAGCTCGGTACATCTGTCTTGCGGCGCTGCCGGGCCAGGCCGCCCAGAGCCAGCAGGCCGCCGGCCATCAGCGCCCAGCTGCCGGGCTCGGGCACCGGGGCGGTGTAGCCGCCCAGCTCGGTATCACTGATGGTGTAGGCATGCAGCACGCCCGGCAGCAGGCGGTAGCTGCCGTCCTGCGGCACGCTGTTGGCCGCGCCGGTGCAGCCGATCACCGTGCCCAGCGGGCACTGGATCGAGCTCGCATAAGGATTGGCATCCGTGAAACGGAAGTAGACGTCGAACTGCTCGCCGCTGGAGTTCTGGGTCACGCTGTAGTCGTTGTCGGTGCCCGCCAGGATCAGGTACTTGCCATTGGCCAGCTTGGGGCCGATGGCCAGGCCCTCCCACTTCTCGGGCGACTTGCCACCCAGCTCGGCCAAGGTGTTGGCGTCCAGATCGAGAATCTGGCCCGACTTGCTGACCTTGGTGTAGCTGCCGGTGCTGAGGTTGAGCCCAGAAACATCGGTGGCGCCGCTCAGGTCGATGCGGTAGACCTCTTTGTCGGCGGTGGCGAACTCGGCGCCGACGCCGACGCCGCGGTTGTTGCGCTCCAGCACATAGAACTCATGGTCGTTGATGGCCACCAGGGCGGAGATGCCCTGGCCCTGGCCGCTGCGCTTCATCTGATACGCATACTGGGCCACGGCCTCACCCGTGCTGATGTCGAACTTGACGATGCGGTTGACCGAGCCATTGCCTGCGCCTTCGTCCAGCATGGCGCTCTGCAGCATGGCATAGGCGTACTTACCGTCCGGGCTGATGGCCAGGCCTTCGAAACCACGGTTGGTGCGCTTGCCGGCGGTGTTGCCGCTGTCGTCGGCATAGTTGGCCAGGCCAGAGGCGGCATTGCGCGGCACCAGATTGGCGGGCGTGTTGAAGGTGCGGATCAGTTCGCCGCTGCGATTGAACTCGCGCACCGACGGGCCGTACTCATCGGACACCAGGAAGGTGCCGGTGCGCGGATTGATGACCACGCCTTCCGGGTCAAAGGCCAGACCCAGCTGGCTCTTGGGGTTGGGCGCCAGGCCATTGAGGCCCTGGCTGCCGCTCTTGAAGATCACCGTCTCGGCGATCTTGAAATTACTGATCGCACCGGTGTTCTGGTTGATGTCCAGGGTGAAGCGCTGGACGCGGGTGTCGTAGCTGAGCGTGCCGCCGCCCGGGCCGCGGTCCGACAGGCCCCACCATTCATTGCGGTTCGTGTCGTAGTAGATGTCGGAGAAATAGCCGAGGCGGCCGTTGTTGACGCTGCTGCCGCCGGACAGATCCAGGGCGGCGCCGTCCAGGGCCAGACCGTTGACGAAGGAAGGCGCGGCTTGCGCGGCCACGCCGGCCGAAGCCAGCAAGACGGCGGCCGAAACGGCACGCAGGGAGAGAATGTTCATCATGGTGTGCAGAGCCCCGGAGAGTGAATAAATCACGAGTCGACCCGGCAGGCTAGTCGGGGGCTGTGACGAGGGCGTGACATATCACCCCGTAGCCCCGCGCCAAACGAAAGCAGCTCAGCCCCGGTCAGCGCGCACTCCGCGCCACGCCCACCGAGAAAGCCCAGAATCGCCGCTCGCCCTTGCTGCGCCCGCACTGCAGGTTCAGCCGCTCCATCTGTTGATCCGGCGCGAGTTGCGGCAGGCGGCGCTCCCAGACGAGGACGCGGTTCATATAGCCATCGGTATCGCCTTCGATGAACTCATCGCTGCGTGTCGGCGCGCCGAACAGCGCTTTCAGCCGCTTCTCGATCTCAGCACAGCGTGGATAGCCAGCGGCCCGCAGCACTCGGCCATCGGCCGACACCAGCGCCCGACGCTCGAAGCTCAGCAACAAGCGCCCGCGCCCGCTGCCGTCCGGTGTGGCGATCTCGATCTGATGGATATGGTCCTGCACCCGCTCGGGGGCGACATCGAGGGTGTTGCCGCTGTCGTAGTCCTGCGGGTAGAGCTGCCGGAGCTGGTTCCGTGTGGTTTCCAGGCTCAGGCCAGCGAAGGCGAAGGGCTGCGAAGGCGATATGGACTGCGCCTGCGCCCGGGGCGCCGGCATGGCCAAAGTCGCCATCAGGAACAAAAGCGCAGCGGCATTCGCTCGACCCCTCGAGCCTTGCCGCTGCGCAAGCATCAGGCCGGGCTCCGGCTCAAGACCGGCCGCAAGGCCTCGCCCGTGTGCGAGCCCTTGGCCACCACCTGCTCCGGCGTGCCGGCCACCACCACCTCGCCACCGGCTGTGCCGCCGTCCGGGCCCAGGTCGATGACCCAGTCGGCTTCGGCGATCACGTCCAAATCGTGCTCGATGACCACCACCGAGTGGCCGCCGGCCACCAGGCGGTGCAGCACGCGGATCAGGCGCTCGACGTCGGCCATGTGCAGGCCCACGGTGGGCTCGTCCAGCACATAGAGCGTGTGTGGTGCCTTCTGGCCGCGGCGGCCCACCTCGTCACGCACCTTGACCAGCTCGGACACCAGCTTGATGCGCTGCGCCTCGCCGCCCGACAGCGTCGGTGAGGGCTGGCCCAAGGTCAGATAACCGAGGCCCACATCCTGCAAAAGCTTGAGCGGGTGGCCGATGGCCGGCATGGCAGCGAAGAACTCGACCGCCTCGTCCACCTCCATGGCCAGCACATCGCCGATGCTCTTGCCCCGCCAGCTGACGCCCAAAGTCTCCGGGTTGAAGCGCTGGCCATGGCATTGGTCGCAGAGCACCTTCACATCGGGCAGAAAGCTCATCTCGATGGTGCGCATGCCCTGGCCTTCGCAGCCGGGGCAGCGGCCCTCGCCGGTGTTGAAGCTGAAGCGGTTCGGCGCATAGCCACGCGCCTTGCTCTCCAACGTCTCGGCAAAGAGCTTGCGGATGGCGTCCCAGAAACCGATGTAGGTGGCCGGGCAGCTGCGCGGGGTTTTGCCGATGGGTGTTTGGTCGACTTCCAGCACGCGGTCCACTTTCTCGTGGCCCTCGATGCCGGCGCAACCGATCCAGTGGGCCGGCGCCTTGCGCAGCGGCACGGCGACGGCCATATTGGCCAGCAGCACATCGCGCGCCAAGGTGGACTTGCCCGAGCCCGACACACCGGTCACCGCCACCAGGCGATGCAGGGGCACATCGATGTTCACCTTCTGCAGGTTGTGCAGGGTGGCATCGAGCACGCGCAGGCGCGGTGCCTCGTCCAGCATCTCGCGCCGCGCTTGCAGCGGGTGGATCAGCGGATGCGCCAGGAAGCGGCCGGTGACCGAATCGGCCTGCAGGGCCAGATCAGCCGCCGTGCCTTGGGCCACCACATGGCCGCCGCGTTTGCCGGCGCCGGGGCCGATGTCGATGATGTGGTCCGCGCGGCGGATGGTGTCCTCGTCGTGCTCCACGACCACCAAGGTATTGCCCAGATCGCTGAGCCGGCCCAGGGCCTTGAGCAGGATCTGGTTGTCGCGCGGATGCAGGCCGATGGTGGGCTCGTCCAGCACATAGCAAACGCCTTGCAGGTTCGAGCCTAACTGCGCCGCCAGGCGGATGCGTTGCGCCTCGCCGCCCGAGAGCGTGGGAGCCGCGCGGTCCAAGGTCAGATAGCCCAGGCCCACTTCTTCCAGGAACTCCAGGCGGCCCTGGATTTCGCTGACCACATCGCGGGCGATCTCGGCGTCGCGGCCGAGTAACTCCAGGCTGTCGACCCAGGCACGCGCCTGCTTGACGCTCCAGGACGCGACCGTGCTGATGGCTTGCGACTCAAAGGTCACGGCGCGCGCCGAAGGGTTCAGGCGAGTGCCATGGCAATCGCCACAGGGCTGGTCGGCCAGGCCTTCAATGTCCACCTCCTGGCCGGCAAAGCTCTGTTCGCGGCCGCCCTTGTCGTCGACGACCGAGTCGTCCAGCGCCTTGCGCTGTTCGCGCGTCAGGGCAAGACCTGTCCCCACGCAGCTGTTGCACCAGCCATGCTTGCTGTTGTAGCTGAACATGCGGGGATCGAGCTCGCCATAACTCGTGCCACAGGTCGGGCAGGCGCGCTTGGTGCTGAAGACCTTGACGGTGCCGAGACCGACGGTCGAGCGGCCGGAAGCGATGGCTTCGTGCAGGCCGTCCAGCGGGGTCAGCAGATGCAGCACGCCCTTGCCGAAATCCAGCGCCTTGGCCAGCAGCTCGCGCAGCTCGGCCTCCTTGTCCACGCTGATGATGAGGTCGCCGACCGGCAGCTCCAGCGTGTGCTCCTTGAAGCGATCCAAGCGCGGCCAGGGCGCGGTGGGCGTGAACTCGCCGTCCACGCGCAGATGGGTGTAGCCGCGGCCCTTGGCCCATTTGGCCAGGTCGGTGTAGAGGCCCTTGCGGTTGACCACCAGGGGGGCCAGCAGGCCCACATGCTGGCCCTTGTGATCGCGCAGCAGCTGCGCGGCGATGGACTCGACGCTTTGCGGCCGCACCGGCGTGCCGTCGTGCACGCAGTGCTGCACGCCCAGCTTCACATAGAGCAGGCGCAGGAAATGCCAGACCTCGGTGGTGGTGGCCACCGTGCTCTTGCGGCCGCCGCGGCTCAGGCGCTGCTCGATGGCCACCGTGGGCGGAATGCCCCAGACGGCATCGACCTCGGGCCGGCCGGCCGGTTGCACGATGGAGCGCGCGTAGGCATTGAGCGATTCGAGATAGCGCCGCTGGCCCTCGTTGAACAGGATGTCAAAAGCCAGGGTCGATTTGCCCGAGCCCGAGACGCCGGTGATCACATTGAACTTGCCGCGCGGGATGTTGACGTTGACCGACTTGAGGTTGTGTTCCTTGGCGTTGACGATCTGGATGTTGTTGTCCAGGTTGGCCGACTGGCGGCGCGCGCGGATCAGGCTTTGCAGCGGCCGGCCCTCTTCCACCTTCATGGCCGGGCGGTCCATCTGCGCCGAGTACTCGCGCAAGGCCAGGGCGGTATGCGAAGTGGGGTGTTCCTTGACCTCTTCCGGTGTGCCCACGCAAACCAGCTCACCGCCGTCTTCCCCACCCTCGGGGCCCAGGTCGATCAGCCAGTCGGCCGCGCGGATCACATCAAGGTTGTGCTCGATCAGGATCAGCGAATGGCCGATGGCCAGCAGCTTGCGCAGCGCGCGCATCAGCTTGGCGATGTCGTCGAAGTGCAGGCCGGTGGTGGGCTCGTCGAACATGAAGAGCGTGCCCTTCTTGGCCACGGCCTGGCGGGGCTTCGCTGCAGCCTCGGCCAGGAAGCCGGCCAGCTTGAGCCGCTGTGCCTCGCCACCCGAGAGCGTGGGCACGGGCTGACCCAGCTTCACATACTCCAGGCCCACATCGATGATGGGCTGCAGCTTGGCCAGCACCTCGCGGTCGTCCTTGAACAGGCGCACCGCTTCGCTGACTGTCAATTCAAGCACGTCCGCGACGCTCATCTCGCGCTCGGCTCTTTGCAGCTTCACATCGAGCATCTCGGCGCGGTAGCGGCGGCCGTCACAGTCCGGGCAGCGCAGGTACACGTCGGACAGGAACTGCATCTCCACATGCTCAAAGCCCGAGCCGCCGCAGGTCGGGCAGCGGCCGTCGCCGGCATTGAAGCTGAACATGCCGGCCGTGTAGCTGCGCTCGGCCGCCAGCGGCGTGGCGGCAAAGAGCTTGCGCAGCTCATCGAAAGCACCGACGTAAGAAGCCGGGTTGGAGCGCGCGGTCTTTCCGATCGGCGATTGGTCCACAAAGACGGCATCGGACAGCCAGTCGGCGCCGAGCAGGCGATCGTGTTGGCCCGGCGTCTCGGTGGCCTGGCCGAAATGGCGGGCCAGGGCCGGGTACAGCACATCCTGCATCAGCGTGCTCTTGCCCGAGCCCGACACGCCGGTCACCACCACCATGCGCTGCAGCGGGAACTCGACGCTGACGTTGCGCAGATTGTGCTCACGCACGCCCTCGAGAATCAGCTTGGGCGTGCTGGCTTCGACCGGGCGCTTCAGGCCCATGCCGACGAATTTGCGCGAGCCGAGGTAGGCGCCGGTCAGGGTATCGGCCGCGCGGATGGCGTCCGGCGTGCCATCAAACACGATCTGCCCGCCCTTCTCGCCCGGGCCGGGGCCCATATCAATCAGGCGGTCGGCCGCCAGCATCACGGCCGGGTCATGCTCGACCACCACCAAGGTGTTGCCGGCATCGCGCAGGCGGTGCATGGCCTGGACGATGCGGTTCATATCGCGCGGATGCAGGCCGATGCTGGGCTCATCCAGCACGAAGAGGGTGTTCACCAGCGAGGTGCCCAAGGCCGTGGTCAGGTTGATGCGCTGCACCTCGCCGCCGCTGAGCGTGCGGCTCTGGCGGTCCAGCGTGAGGTAGCCGATGCCGACATCGCAGAGGTATTTGAGGCGGTTACGGATCTCCTCCAGCAGTAGCTTCAGCGCATCGTCGAGCAGGCTGCTGGGCAGCTGCAGCTGGTCGAGAAAGCTGCGCAGGCGGTGAATGGGCAGCTGCATCAAATCATGCAGGGCCAGGCCCGGCAGGGCTTCCAGCTGGGCGCGATTCCAATCCACGCCCTTGGGCATCAGGCGCTGAGCAGGCGGTAGCAATGAGTCGGCCAATTCCTTGGAGCCAACCCGCCAGAGCAGGGCCTCGGTCTTGAGCCGGGCGCCATCGCAGGTGCCGCAGGTGGTGTAGCTGCGGTACTTGGACAGCAGCACCCGGATGTGCATCTTGTAGGCCTTGCTCTCCAGGTACTCGAAGAAGCGCATGACCCCGTACCACTGCTTGTTCCAGTTGCCGGTCCAGTTCGGCGAGCCGTGGATCACCCAGTCGCGCTGCGCCTGCGAGAGCTGGCTCCAGGGCGTGTCGCGCGGAATGCCGGCGTCGCCGGCGTACTTGAGCAGGTCGTCCTGGCTGTCTTTCCAGGCCGGGGTGGAGAGCGTCTTGATCGCGCCATTGCGCAGCGTCTTCTTCTCATCCGGGATCACCAGGCCCAGGTCCACGCCGATGACGCGACCGAAGCCGCGGCAGGTCTCGCAAGCGCCCATGGCGGAGTTGAAGGAGAACAGCGGCGGCTGTGGCTCCTGGTAGCGCAGATCGCTGTCGGGGCAATGCAGGCCGGTGGAGTAACGCCACAGGACGGCGTCACCCTCGTCAGCGGGGAGAACGTAAACATTCAATCGGCCACTGCCGCGCTTCAGACAGAGCTCGATCGCCTCCATCGCCCGTTGCTTGTCGGTGCCCTGCAAACGGAAACGGTCGGCCACCACGTCCAGCAGCTTGCGTGGCCCGGTCGGCGTGGCGACTTCGCGCTCGGCTTGCACGCGCGTGAAACCACTGGCCGAGAGCCACTGCGTCACTTCCTCGCTGCTGGTCGTGGCCGGCAACTCGACCGGAAAGGTCAGCACGATGCGTGGGTCTTGCTCCTTGGTGCGCTCCAACAGCTCCAGATAAATCGTCTGCGCCGTGTCGTGGCGCACCGCCTGGGCGGTCTTCTTGTCGAAAAGCTGGGCCGAGCGGGCAAACAAGAGCTTGAGGTGGTCGTTCAGCTCGGTCATGGTGCCGACCGTGGAGCGGCTGGTGCGCACCGGATTGGTCTGGTCGATGGCAATCGCCGGCGGCACACCTTCGACCTTGTCCACCGCCGGGCGGTCCATGCGGTCCAGGAACTGGCGGGCATAGGCCGAGAAGGTCTCGACATAGCGTCGCTGGCCTTCGGCGTACAGGGTGTCGAACACCAGGCTGGACTTGCCCGAGCCACTGGGGCCGGTCACGACGGTCAACTCGCCCGTGTGCAGATCCAGGTCGATGTTCTTGAGATTGTGTTGACGGGCGCCGCGGATGCGGATGGTGCCTTCGGACATGGAGAGTGCCTGCTGCTGCGCTGGGAGCAGGCATTCTAGGGAGCGCGCCTGCCCAATGCTGTCAGCAGGTCTCTCGCCCGGGGGCGATCCGACTTTGCCGGCGCAGGTCAAGCCCCCCGAATGCGCACCCCGGGGAAACCCCAGGGCGACTGGGAGCCCCGCGCGTTGCGTTGGCCTTGCGCACAAGCAACAATGTCGCCCAGCGCACAAGGAACCGTTTGGAGTCGGAAATTTCCCGGGGATTGGCGAGCGCAGGCGCACAAGTACGAGATTGCGCGAGGGAGGGCTCTGAGTGATCGGCAAAGGTCACCGTCGGCCCAGCAGTGCTGATGTTTGCAGAGTGTTGAGGTCGGGAAATGAACACACAGGGTTTCGAGCGCGCCATCCGGGCCAACTGGTTGCGCTTGGTCGCGCAGGAACCGGGCCCGCCGCGAGCCCCGGGCCTGGCTGCGGCACCATCCGGCTCCGAGCCGGCCGAGCAGAGCCGGCGCCCCCTGGTCTTGCTGGTCGAGGACAACCACATCAACCAGGTCGTGGCCCTGGAATTCCTGGCCCTGATGGGCGTTGAAGCCTTGCTCGCCAGCAATGGCCAAGAAGCCCTGAGCGCCTGCCATCAGGCCACGCCGGACCTGGTGCTGATGGACATCCAGATGCCGGGCATGGACGGCCTGGAATGCACACGCCGCCTGCGCCTGCTGCAGTCAAACGGCAGCTTGCCGCACTTTCCCATCCTGGCACTGACAGCCCACGCCCTGGAAAGCGACATCGCAGCCAGCCTGGCCGCCGGCATGGACGAGCATCTGACCAAGCCTCTGGATTTCAGCGCTTTGCGCATGCGTCTGGGTCGCTGGCTGGTGCTGCCGGGCTTGAGCAGCTGAAAATCGCACCGCACCTGCGTTTCGGGTAATTTTCACCTGTCGCCATTTGGGCGCGAGAACATGCGCCTTGGCAAGCACTGACCCTGGTCGACAATCCCGGCATGAGTGCTTCCGCCAATCTCTTTTGCGCCTTGCGCGCCGCTTTCCCCGCCGACCTGGACCGCGTCGCCATCGAATGTGCCGATGGCGAGGGCCTGCGCTACCGCTGGCGCGACCTGGAGCGCGGCACCGCCATGCTGGCGAACCTGCTGCTGAGCCTGGACCTGCCTGAGGGCAGCCGCATCGCCGCCCACTGCGAGAAAAGCGTCGAGGCGCTGATGCTCTACCTGGCCGTGCTGCGCGCCGGCTTCGTCTACCTACCGCTGAACCCGGCCTATCAGGCCGCTGAGCTGGACTACTTCATCAAGGACGCCGAGCCCGCCGTGCTGGTCTGCGCCGGCAAGAACTTCGGCTGGGCCAGCAAGCTGGCCTTCATGGCTGGCGTGCAAAACGTCTTCACCCTCAACGAAGACCGCAGCGGCAGCTTGCTGGACCGCGCGGCCGCCATGTCCGACCAGCACCCGCCTGCCGCGCGCCGCAGCGAGGACCTGGCGGCCATCCTCTACACCAGCGGCACCACCGGGCGCAGCAAGGGCGCCATGCTCAGCCACGGCAATCTGCTCAGCAATGCGCTGACCCTGAAAGAGCTATGGGACTGGCAGCCCGGCGATGTGCTGATCCACGCCCTGCCCATCTTCCATGTCCATGGCCTCTTCGTCGCCTCGCATGGCGCGCTGCTCAATGGCAGCACCATGCTCTGGTTCAGCAAGTTCGAGCCGCGCGCCGTGCTGCGCCGCCTGCCCGAGGCCACGGTCTTCATGGGCGTGCCCACGCTCTATGTGCGCCTGCTGGCCGAAGCCGGCCTGGACCGCACGGCCTGTGCCTCCATGCGCCTCTTCATCAGTGGCTCGGCGCCGCTGCTGATCGAGACCTTCCGCGATTGGCAGACGCGCAGCGGCCACACCATCCTGGAGCGCTACGGCATGAGCGAGACCCTGATGCTCACCTCCAACCCCTGCCGCGCGGCCGATGGCCCGCGCATCGGCGGCACGGTCGGCCCGGCCCTGCCCGGTGTCGGCCTGCGCATACGCACGGCCGAAGGGGCCGATTGCGGCACGGGCGAGATCGGTCAGATCGAGGTGCGCGGCCCCAATGTCTTCGGCGGCTACTGGCGCATGCCCGAGAAGACACGCGAGGAGTTCACCGCCGACGGCTGGTTCAAGACCGGCGATGTCGGGCGCGTGGATGAGCGCGGTTATGTCAGCATCGTCGGCCGCAGCAAGGACCTGGTCATCAGTGGCGGCTTCAATGTCTACCCGGCCGAGATCGAGGGCTTTCTCAACGAACTGCCCGGCGTGGCCGAGTCGGCGGTGATCGGCGTGCCCCACCCCGACTTCGGCGAAGCCGTGGTGGCCGTGCTGATCGCCAAGGCCGGAGCGAACCTGGAACCTGCGACCCTCACGGCCGCACTCAAGGCCCGCATCGCCGGCTTCAAGGTCCCCAAGCAGATCCTGCTGGCGGCCGAGCTGCCGCGCAATGCCATGGGCAAGGTGCAAAAGAATCTGCTGCGCCAGCAGCATGCCGGGCTGTTCGCATGAACGCCGCCACCGCGTCGGCACAAGTGCCCCAGCTCGACGACTGTTGCCCGCGCTGCGGTGGCGGTTTCCACTGCGGCGCGCAGGACGCGCACTGCGATTGCTTCGAGCTGCGCTTGAGCCCGGCCCTGCGCGAGCGCCTGGCGGCGCAGTACAGCAGCTGCCTGTGCCTGGCATGCCTGCGCGAGCTCAGCGCAGCCGAGGCGGAGCCACCATCACCCTGAGGCCTCGCCGACACGCTGGCAGCCTCAAGACCGCGTTGGCGTTGGTGGCGCAGGAATGGCTGGCTGCGGTGAAACCGGCGCCACCCTCCGCGTCGGCGGTGGAGAGCCCTCGGCAGTGAAGTCGGCTTGCTGCTGCGCCAGATTGCGGCCTTTGGGCGGCAAAGGCTTGAGGGCGCGCCGGACTTCCGAGGCGCGGCCCGGCGCGAATTCGGTTGGGGTCGAAGTCTTCATGGCAGTGCTCCAGAGCTGAGGTGAGCGCGGCCTGAGATCTGCCGCAAGCAGGCCGAGTCTTGGCGGCGGCGGCGCGGGCGTCGGTGCGCTGCCGAACGCCGCTTACGCGCGGCCCGGCGGCACCCAGAGCCAGCAAAGAGAACTGGCGGGCGACAATAGCCGCTTCGGCGCAAGCCCTTCACGATCGCGAGCACAAGACAAGCATGGCCATCAACTGGTTCCCCGGGCACATGAATTCCACCCGCAATGCGATCAACGATCGCATGAAGGCGGGGCTCGATGTCGTGATCGAGTTGCTGGATGCACGCCTGCCCGGCTCCAGCGCCAACCCCCTGTTGGCCCAGCTGACCGCCGGCAAGCCCACACTCAAGCTGCTCAACAAACAAGACCTGGCCGACCCAGCGCGCACCGCGCTCTGGCTGGCCCACTACAACAGCCTGCCAGATACCCGCGCCATTGGCCTGGACGCCGGCAACAAGGCGCCTGCCCAGGCTTTAATCAAGGCCTGCCGCGAACTGGCCCCCCTGCGCGGCGGCATGGTCAAGCCGGTGCGGGTGCTGATCTGCGGCATTCCCAATGTCGGCAAGTCCACCCTGATCAACACGCTGGTCTCCAAGCGCAGCGCCAAGACCGGCGACGAGCCCGGCATCACCAAGATCGAACAAAAAATCGTGCTGGCCGAGGACTTCTACCTCTTCGACACCCCCGGCATGCTCTGGCCGAAGATCGCCATCGAAGAGAGTGGCTACAACCTGGCCGCCAGCGGCGCCATCGGCCGCAATGCTTTTGACGAAGCCGAGGTGGCGCTGGAGCTGCTCGACTATCTGCGTCGCCACCCGGCCTATCTGGACATGCTGAAGGCGCGCTACAAGCTCGGCGAGGTCGCCGGGCTGAACGACGAAGAACTGCTGACCGAAATCGGCCGCAAGCGCGGCGCCATGCTGAGCGGCGGCCGAGTCAATCTACAGAAGGCGGCCGAGGTGCTGATGTACGAGTTCCGCCAGAAGGTGCTGGGCGCGATCTCGCTGGAAACGCCGGAAGAATTCCTGGCCTGGTCGGCCGTGGCGGCCGAGCGCGAAGCGGCCCGCCTGGCCAAGGCGGCCGATCGCAAGAAGCGGGTCAAGGGCCCGGCCACACGTGCGGAGCGCGATGCCGCGCTGGCGGCGGCCGAGGGCGAGGCTTCAGCCGGCACTGACGATCAGGCTGACGATGTGCCGGCGGACGTGCCCGAAGACGTGTCCGGAGATAGCCCGGTCTGAGCGCTGCCCTGCTGCAGCGCTGCCTCAGTTGACGGACAGCACCACCTTGACGCTGGCGTCTACGGCCGATTTCTCGATGTAGCCGATGGCGTCGACATTGCTCGCCACGAACTTTCGGATTTCGACTGAACTGGTCATGGCGCGTGGCGGCGTGCCCTTGCCGGAGAAGGTCAGGCGCGACCAGGCGGCCTTGACCTGGGAGCTCGATTTACCGGCCACCTTGGCATAGAACTCCTCGTACAGCGGCCCGGCCTCCTGCTGATCCACCGGTGCGGCGGTCGCGCCCGAAGGCATGACGCTGGACTTGCCCAGGAACAGCGCGCTGACCTGATCGGCGCTCATATTGGCGACCGGGTTCTTGGGGTTGACGATGATGACCATCTCGGCCCAGGCGCTCGCCAGGCTGAAGCTCAAGAGCAGGCCGGCGATGGTGCGGGTGGCGGTGCGTGGGAAGGCGGTGCTTGTCATGGGTTTTTCTCCAGCGAAGTGAATCGGGGCAGGCTCACCGTATCGGGCGCGAAGTGCTTGGTCTCGCTAAAACGACCCACGGTCAGCATAGGCGTGAACATGCCGATGCGATAGCCCGCGGCCAGAGCCACGCCATGGGAATTGATCGTCGCCCAGCCATAAGCATCTTGCGGCGGGCGGCTCCAGCTGCAGGCAGAGCCGACATCACGGCAGTCCGGTTTGGTAGAACAAGGGCTGACGCTTGCGACCGGCCTGCAGGGCCAAGCTGCTGCTGGGCAAGTGGCTCGAATAGGTCCATTCCAGGTCGGCCCTCAGGCCATCGACATGATGCAAGGCCAGTCAAAGCGCCCCATCAGCGGGGTTTGCCGTGAGCCGCTTTGCACGGCGCCGACAGCCGGGGTGCCCAAGCCCTTGAAATCAAATTCCTGGGCGTGGGCGGGCTGAGACAGACCGAGCACCAGCGCCAGCAGACCCAAGCCGAACAGGCCGGGCATGGCCAACTTCCAATACGCCGCCGGAGGGGCTGCCGGCTCGGTGGCCGTTCGCGCCGGAGACGAAGCGTGGGAAGACGTCGAAGCCATGACTACCCTTTCAAGACGTTCTGAGCGCGCGAACCTCACGCACCCGCCCTCCACTCCCGCCGTCAAGCCTTGCTCGCAGCCTCGGCTGCGGCCTCGGTCGATGTCTGCGCATCGCCGTGGCTCAACGGTTGACGGCCAGTATTACAAACCATTGCAAACAGAAGCTGACAGGCGGCGTCGGCGCCACAAACCGCAGCCTTGAATCGCCAACTCATGCACACAAGTGCGCGGAAACAGCGAAGGTGCGCCCGCCTCAGTAGCGTTCCACCGAGGCAACGACGCGTTGCGGTGGCTCGTAGTCGCTGGGCCAGAAGTCGCAGACTTCGGTGATCAAGCCACCCTGCAGCTCGAAAAAGGAAATGCCGGTGTCCCGGCCTCGTTCGGTCAGGAAATCAATCACCGTGACGGCACGCTGCGCATCGACGATGCAGCGCGTGATCTCGGCCCGCCAGGCCTCGGGCCAGGTGCGGAAGAACTCGACGAAGTGCTCGCGACCGCGGATTCGCTCGCGCGTTTGCGGCACCAGATAGACCATGTCCGTGCTCAGCAAGGCTTCGAAGGCGGGCCAGTCGCCGGCATTGGCGGTGGCCCAGAAACGGCGGATCAGCTCTTCATTCGCGGCGCTCATGGCGACCTCCTGCTTACATGGTTGGCGCGCGCATGATACTGGATGAAATTACAGCTATCGCTCCAACCAGATCAGCCGCAAGAGCAGCCCCATACCCAGCATCAGCACCGCGGCCGTCAGCCACAACGCGCCATGGAATGAGCCGCTGGCCTGCACCCAGACACCGCTGAGTGCCGGCGCGCCGACCTGGGCCAGGCCATAGCCCAGGGTCAGGCGGGCCATGGCCTTGCCCGGGTTGGCGGGCGAGCGCCGGCCGACCAGGGCCAGGGTCAGGCTGACGATGCCGATGAAGGTGGCGCCGTAGAGCAGCGCGCCGCCCAGGGCCGCGGCCAGGCCGCCGTGCAGGGCCGGCAGCAGCACGCCGATGACCTGCAAGCCGAAGGCCAGCAGCAAGGCTTTGAGTTCGCCAAAGCGCCGGGCCACGCGGTCCCAGGCAAACACGGCCGGCACCGCCGCCAGGCCCACCAGCAGCCAGGCCCAGGGCCCCTGCCCGCTCAACAAGGGCTGGCGCTCGACGATGGCCACGGTGAAGGTGGCGTTGATGACGAAGCCCCAGCCGGCACAGAAATACATCAGGCCCATCAACCCGAGCCAGGCGCGCGAAGGCAGCACGGCCGGCACGGCGCTGGCCGCGGCGGCCGGCGCCACCGGCGGCCGCCAGGCCCAGGCCGGCAGCAGAAAGAGCAGGCCGGCAAAGGCGAAGCCCTGCCACTGCAGGGCCCAGCTGAGGTTCAAGCGGCTCATACCCATGACGCCCAGGGCCGAGACCACAATGCCCAGGCCCAGGCCCATGAAATGCAGACCCAGCTCCGGCCGCCGCCCCTGGCGCATCAACCAGCCCAGCACCAGGCCCGAGCCCAGCAGCATGCCGGCCGCCCCGCACAAGCCACCCAGATAGCGCGACAGCGCCCAGAGCCAGACATTCGGCGCCATGCCCATGGCCAGAGTGATCAGCAAGCTCAGGCACAGCCCGGCGCTGTAGAGCCGGTGACGCAGGCGCGCGTCTTCCAGGCGCGCCGCCAGCAAGGCGCCGCTCATATAGCCAAGGTAGTTGATGGCCGCCAGCCAACCGGCCGCCGCATCGCTGAGCCCGGCCTGGGCCTGCATCAGGGGCAGCAAGGGCGTGTAGGCAAAGCGCGCCAGACCGACCGTCAGCACCAGGCCGCAAATGCCGCCGGCGATCACCTGGACGGGGTGGAGCTCGCGCGGCGCGGCGGGGGTGGGGCGGTTCGACATGGGCCAAGCGTAATCGAGGACACGGCCCCTGCACCGGGCGCCTCTTGTTTATTGCCGCGGCAGGCCCATGTGCACTCGACACCCACCGTGCCCGCCATGACCGCTGCCCTGCTGCCCCATCTGCCCCTGCTCCTCACGCTTGCTGCGGCCCTGGGCCTGATGGTTTGGCTGATTGCCGCGCCCTGGCAGCAGCGCCGCCGCCGGGCCGCCTTGCGCGCCCAGGTGTTTCCGCAGGCCTGGCGCCGCATCCTGCGCCGGCGCCTGCCCTTGCTGCAGCGCCTGCCGGCCGATCTGCAACTGCGCCTCAAGCAGGAGATGCAGGTGTTTCTGGCCGAGAAACCCATCATCGGTTGCGCCGGCCTCGAGGTGACAGACGAGATGCGCGTGACCATCGCTGCCCAGGCCTGCCTGCCCCTGCTGGGCGCACGGCGCGGCTATTACCCGCAGCTCAAGCAGGTGCTGCTCTACCCCGGTGCCTTCATGGTCGACCGCCTGCACCAGGCGCCCGGCCTGGCCGAGGTGCAGATGGAGCAGCGCCGCGCCCTGGCCGGCGAGAGCTGGGTGCAGGGTCAGGTCTTGCTGTCCTGGCAGGATGTGCTGGCCGGCGCCATGGACCCGGACGACGGCCGCAATGTCGTCATCCATGAATTCGCCCACCAGCTCGACCAAGCCAAGGGCTATGCCAATGGCGCGCCGGCACTGGCCAGCAAGGCCGCGTACCGGCGCTGGTCCACGGTCATGCAAAACGAGTTTGACGCCCTGCGCCAGCGCCTGGCCTGGGGCGAAGCTGGCCTGATCGACGCCTACGGCGCCACCGACCCGGCGGAGTTCTTTGCCGTCACCAGCGAGCTGTTCTTTGAGCGGCCCGGTGAACTGGCCAGCGCCCACCCCGAGCTCTACGGCCAGCTGAGCAGCTACTACAAGCTCAATCCCTTGAGCTGGCACTGAATCGATAGAAGCTCGTCAGAAGCCCAGCGAGGCCAACAGGTCGTCCACATCGTCCTGCTGCAGCGCCTTGTCCGGCGTCTGCACGCCTTCCAGCACCTGGCCGGCCGGCGCATCGCCTTCGCTCTTGGGTGGGTCGAAATCGGCCAGCAAATGCTCGAGTGGCTTCTCGGTGCGCTCCAGCATGCCGATCACCTTGTTGATGACCTGGCCGGACAAGTCCTGGAAGCCCTGAGCCATCATGATTTCGGTGTGCAACGATCGCTCCCGGTCGGCGAAACCGGCGGCGGTGGCGGCGTAGGCGGCGCAGAGCTTGAGCATGGCGCGGGCGCGCTCGACGCTCATGTCGGGGGAAGCGGCCATGCGGGTCAGGGATTCGGACAGGTCATGGCCCTGGCGGCGCACTTGCTCGGCGTCCTCCTGGGCGGCGTCGACCAGGCCCAGCACCGTGGTGGCGGCCTGCTCGGTCATCTGGCGCACATAGGCCAGGCGCTCGCAGGCATCGGGCAGCTCCTGCACCACTTTCTGCAGCACCACGGCCGGGTGTTCCGTGCCGTGGTATCCCGTCTGTTGATACGTGGAGGTCTCGGCCCCCGATCCAACAACTGCCATGCAGCGACTCCCTAGACCCTTGAATGCCACCCTGGGCGGCGTGCGCACATCACCTTATCGGCAGCGCGGTCGGAAATAGTAGCGTTTGAGGCCAGCCTCGACCAGATATCCACCCACAAGCCACAAGTCCAAGCGCAAAGATGCCGAAAAAAGCGATGTTGCGGCCAGATCCAACGGCCTCAACCCCACAGATCCAAGGGCGGCTCCCGGGTCACGGCGCGCAGGATGTCGCTGCGCGAGATGAAGCCCAGCAGCTCGCCGGCATCGTTCATGACCGGCAGCCCAGGCAGGCGCAGGTCCAGCAAGGCTTGCGCCACCTCACGCAGTGGCGTGTCAGGCCGGGCGGCGGGAACCGGCGTCCACATCACGTCGCCGACCGGCCGCTCGAACCAGCGTGCCCAGGCCGCGCCGTCCTGCAAGGCACTGGGGATGGGCAACAGGTCGGCACGCAGCAAGAGCCCGACCAGACGCTGCTGGCGGTTCAGCACCGGTGCTTGGCCGATGCGCGCGCGTGCCAGGATGTCCAGGCCTTGTGCCACCGTGGACGACACCGGCACCGTGATCAGCTGCCGGCTCATCAACTGCTCGGTCAGGTTCAAGGCCTGGCGCGCCGCGCCCCCGGCGCCGCGCTGCGCCTGGGTTTGCGAATAGGCCGCCAGCGCCGCCTGCTGGCGCGGCTCGGGCGTGGCCAGCAGGCCGCCGGGCTCTCCCGGCACCGGCCCGCCCAGCAACACGCTGGGTTCTTCAATGGCGTCGCGCCGCACCGGCTCGACCGCACGCAGGCGCGCCACCGCCTGCACCGGCCCCAGCTCCCGCAAGCCTTCCAGCGAACCGCTGAAGATGCGGCCGTTGAGGCCGTAGACGGTCAGCATGGCCGCTCGCCCCTCAGCTCGGCGCCTGCTGCAGCGCAGGCGCCACTTCGACGCGGTTGCGGCCGCCCTGCTTGGCGCGGTACAGGGCCGAATCGGCCGCCCCGACCAGGCCGTCAACCGTCGCCGCGCCGGTGATGGCACCGCCCGCCACGCCGATGCTGATGGTGACGGCAATGCGGTGTGCGCCCCATTGCGTGGGAGCGGACTCGACGGCCTCGCGCAGCGCTTCGGCCAGGGTGGCAGAACCGTCTAAGCTGGTGTCGGGCAGCATGATCAGGAACTCCTCGCCGCCAAAGCGCCCGATCTGGTCCTGCGCCCGAAGGCGGCTCTGCAAGGTTTGCGCAACGGCGCGCAGCACCGCATCGCCGGCCTGGTGGCCATAGCCGTCGTTGACGCGCTTAAAGTGGTCGATGTCCAGCATCAGCACGCTCAGGTACTGGCCCTGGCGCTGGGCGCGCGCGACGGCCATGTGCAGCTGGTCGCTGATGGCCCGGCGGTTGGACAGGCCGGTCAACATGTCCTTCATGGCCAGCTCGAAATTGCGGTGCTCGGCCCGCTCCATGGTCATGTAGACAAAGCCGAGCGAGATGCTGATGACCGCGCACAAGGCCACCAAGAAGACCATGGTCAGCCACAGCCGGCCGGCCTCGTCGGTGTTGCTGCTCATCCAGCCCATGGCTGCGGCCAGGGCGCGCAGCAGCAGCGAGGTCAGCAGAGCGAAAAAGGCCGTCAACAGGATGTAGCGGCCGCGGCCCGGACGGGGCAGATGCGGGTCCAGCAGGGCGCGCAGGATGAAGCCGATTTGCAGCGAGAACACGAGAGAGCCCGCCACGACTCGCGCGGCGTACTGCTCCATCAGCACGGTGTAGAGCAGCGCGATGGCCAGCACAGGGAGCAAGAGCTGCAGCTGCACCCAGACCGGCGGGCCGCTGTTCACGTCCAGCCCATCGAAGCGGCGCATGGCCAGCAACATCAGCGAAAGCGCCATGCCGTAAGCCATATTGCCGGCCACCACCAAGCTGGCCGAGGGCACGACATTGAGCACAGCAAAAATTACGTGGCTGGCCGCATACGAGACCAGGGCCAGGCCCCAGGCCCAGAGCGCGTCACGTGCGGGCTTGCCCCAGGCCATGAAGCTGACCCAGCCGGCCATCAGCAGAGCCACCAGCGTCACCACGGCAAACAAGGTCGTTACGTCCAAATGCATGCCGGATTCTAGGCACGTGCTTGAGCGGTGCAGCAAGCAGGTGCTGCTCCGCGGCCAGAATCAGCACGCCTGCAACAGCAACAACGTTCGCAGCTGCGCCAGAACCGCCTCGGGCTGACGGCCTGCTTCTGCGGCCAGATCCAGCTGGCGGCTGAGCAGCGCACGGTAAAACGCCCCATGGTCGGCGCCCAGGCCATCGAGCGCCTGCAGATGCGCAGCCAGCACGCCGGCATCGCCGCGCGCCACCGGGCCCGAGAGCGCACCGGCCAGGCCGCGCGCCTCGGCCGCGTCCAAGGTGCCGCGCGCCAGCGGCAGCAGCGCCGACAAGGCGGCTTCAGCCGGCAGGCCGATGGCGGCCCAGACCTGCTGCGCCTCGGCCAGCACAGCCAGCAGGCTGCTGGCGGCCAGATTGGCGGCCGCATGGTAGGCCGCCCGCGTGCCCGGGCGCAAAGGCATGGGCGTCATGCCCAGGGCCGCGGCCAGCTCCTGCAGACGCTTGCTCAGGCCGGCGTCTGCCGCTTCGATGCCCACCGTGCTGCCGGCCAGCAAGCGCGCGGCACGGGCAGGGTCAGAAAAGATCTGCAGCGGATGAAAGCCGCCGACGGCCGCGCCCGCCTGCTCGGCCGGCGCCAGCGCCGCCCGCTCGGTGGCCCCGCTGCAATGGACGACGGCCTGGCCGGCGCGCCAGGGCAGCGCGGCGGCCAGGGGGGCGATGGCGTCGTCGCTGACCGTCAGCAGCACCAGGTCGGCCGCGGCCACGGCCGCCTCGGGCGACAGCGCCTTGCAGCCGGGCAGCTGCAGGGTCAGGTCTTGCGCGGCGCTAAGCTGGCGGCTGGCCACCGCCACCACGCGCTGCCCGGCGGCAGACCAGGCAGGCGCCAGGGTTCGCGCCAGGCGGCCGGCGCCGATGAAGGCGATGCGCTCAAACATGGGCGTGGCCGACGCGGCGCTCACCGTGGCAAGCCTCAGGGCTTGACGAACTTGAGCGTCATGCGGTCGCTCTCGCCGATGGCCTCGAAACGGGCGCGGTCCTTGTCCTTGAGGCCGAAGGTCGGCGGCAGGGACCAGACACCGCCTTCATGGTCGGCCGTGTCCTTGGGGTTGGCGTTCACTTCGGAGCTGGCGGCCAGCTTGAAACCGGCGTTCTCGGCCAGCTTGATCACATACGCCTGGTGCACATAGCCACTGGACGCCTTGGCGTCCTGCGCCTGGGCGACCGGGCGGCGATGCTCGACCACGCCGAACACGCCGCCGGGCTTGAGCGCGGCGAAGGCGCTGTTGAACACGGCCTGGGCCTTGCCCTCGCCGGCCGAGATCCAGTTGTGCACATTGCGGAAGGTCAGCACCAGGTCGGCCGAGGCCGGCTTGGCGTAGTCGAACTTGCCAGCGCCGGGCGCGAACACGCTGACCTGCACCTTGTCATAGACGGCCGGCAGCGCTTCCAGCTTGGCCTTCATGCGGGCTGCGCTGCGTTGGAAATAGGCTTGCTCGGAAGCCGGGTCATCGCCGGCCAGGATCAGCTGGCCCTTGTCGCGCAGATAGGGCGCCAGGATTTCCGTGTACCAGCCGCCGCCGGGCGAGAGCTCGACCACGGTCTGGCCCGGCTTGATGCCGAAGAAGCTCAGGGTTTCGTACGGGTGGCGGGCGCCATCGCGGGCAACAAAGGCGGGCGTGCGGTGCGGGCTGGCAATGGCAGCCTTGAGCGCAACATCTTCAGCGGGCGCAGCGGCAACAGCACGAGCGGGCGCAGCGGCCACCAGCAGAGCGGCGCAAGTCGCCAGCGCCAGGCGCGCAGACAGGGTCAAGGGTCGGGTCATCGTCATGGCAGGGTTTCCAGGTCAGCGGTGAACACGGGCTGGAGGCAGCGGTCGGGTCAACCGTCCACTCCAGCGGCAGCACGAGGTGCGGCTTCGGGGCGGGGGGTCGCCCCGCATTCCGCCGAGCTTGCATCCCCGCGCAGCCGCCGAGAGTATGGCCGCAAGCGCCAACCCGTGCCGAAAGCCATGCCGGAAGCCTCGCAGAAAGCCAAGCCCCAAGCCCGAACACCCCCCCTGACTAAGGCATGCGTGGCAGCGCTTTCAGGTCCGCATGCGCTGAAGCACTCGGTTACAGTGTCGCGCCATTCGCCACCCCGTCAGAGCCTTCATCGCCATGTCCACACCGCCCGCCTGTCCCCAATGCACGCTTGAGAACACCTATGCCGACGGCGCGCAGTACATCTGCCCCGACTGCGGTTTTGAGTGGGCGGCCGAGGCGGCGAGCGATGAGGGCGGCGAGACCGCCAAGGTGGTGCGCGATGCCAACGGCCAGCCCCTGGCCGATGGCGACAGCGTCATCCTGATCAAAGACCTCAAGGTCAAGGGCTCGTCCATCACCCTGAAAAAAGGCAGCAAAGCCAAGGGCATCCGCATCGTCGACGGCGACCACGATGTCGATTGCAAGATTGATGGGGTGAGCCTGATGCTGAAGTCGGAGTTTTTAAAGAAGGCCTAGGCGCTCGCTCCCCCCAGCATCCAGAAGTCGTTCCAAGCAGTACTTAGAAAGCCTTAGCAGTCCCCCGCCAGCCTCCGCACCCACCACGCCACGAAGCGGCCGTAGCTAAAAAAACAGCCCGCTCGTGCAGACCCACTAGAAGAAGATCATGACGAAGACGATGACGACGAACTCCCAGAAGCCCCGCATCACCGCCTCGCTCTTGGCTTCCTATGGGATCGGCTGTCTGCTGCTGATGGGGGGCGCCTTGGCTCCGGCCGCTGCCCAAACACCGGGCCCATCGCCCCACCCCTGGCTGGCCTCGGCGCCGCGCCTGGCGCAGCAGACCCACTTCACCAATCTGCAAGACGGCGCCAAGATCGAGACGCCGTTTCTGCTGACCTTCGGCCTCACCGGCATGGGCATTGCGCCCATCACCAAGGCGCAGAGCAAGACCGGCCACCACCACCTCTTGATCAACCGCGACCTGCCGCTGGACTTCAACCAGCCCCTGCCCTTCAACGAGCAGTACGTCCACTTCGGCAAAGGCCAGATGGAAACCGTGCTGACGCTCAAGCCCGGCGACTACACCTTGCGCCTGGTCCTGGCCGACCACCGCCATGTGCCCAATTTCGTCTACAGCAAGCCGCTGAAGATCACGGTCACGAAGTTCAATGGAAACGTCAAACCCGAAACCCTGAGCCAGCCCGGCATCAGCCTGCGCGTGGCGGGCAGCGGCGATAAGAGCAACGAGGCCCGCGAAGGCAGCCCTGTTCAAGTGCTGTTCCACGCCTCCAAGCTGAACGTCTCGCACCAGGCCTTGCAAGAACCCGGCACCGGCCACTTCCGCCTGAGCATCGCACCCGAGGGCGGCGGCAAGACCGAGGTATTGAGCTTCCCCGGCGGCGAAACCGAAGCCTGGCTCAAGCCCCCCAAAGGCAAGTACCAGCTCAAGCTCGATTTCGTGGACAACGTGCAGGCCGGGAAGGTGCTGTTCAGCGCGGGGGCGCAGGGGCTGCAGGTGGTGGGGCGGTGAAATTTCGCCCAAATTAAATCTACGGGCTTTTAGCAATCACGCAAATCAGGCCAGATTTGTGGCATTTTTCACCCACCACCTTGGCATCAAAATAGGCCAAACAATTAATAGCCGCGAAATTAACCGCGCCTCACGCACTCCAACGACATGAAGAAAACCATGGCAGCCAAAATTCGGGAATTTAGCATCTCGCAAGGTCGTCAAAAAATGCCCCCCTTCAATACAAACCACTTGAAAACCAGAATAACCGCCATACTGATAAGCATTATCTTAACGGGCTGCGCATCAACAAAATCGTACGTTCAAGCTCAAACAGCCAACGATAACAGCTCACTTTTTTACATTGCGCGGATGCACTACCCTCCTACCGCCTGGACTGGGGAGCTAATAATCAATGGAAAGGTCACTGCCGAAGTTAAGGACAATTCCTGCGTAAAAGTAAATATTCCCAATGGAAAAGCAGAAATTGGTCTGAAGTTTGGCCCAATGCTTCGCGTTTCAGATGAAACATTTACCTTGACCGCAAAACCAAATCAAACTCGATACATCCTGATGACTGGAGATGTTGCCGTCACTGGACTCGGGTACAAAACGATTGAAATGACCTCTACTTTCAAAGTTATTGAGCTACCAACGAATGGCGAAGGCTCAGTGGCCGCAGCACTCATCAAATCATGCCAATGACAATCGACACTTACTTAAGCAAGTCCTAGTACTGCTCGAACTGCCCCAGAAGCAGGATTTCACGTGCAGTTACGCTTCCCACGATTCCGTTACGCGAGGATTCCGACAATGGAGCTGCGGCGAGACTCATATTCGCGGAATGAACGTGATGTCGGAGCCAACACCGGACCAACGACGCATGATTGTCGCGCTCAAGAAAGTCCACAAACTCTCATCCCACGGGCAGCGCCGTCTCGTACTTCACCTCCCTCAGCACCACATTGCTGCGCACGCTGGCCACGCCGGGCACCTTGAAGATCTGGCTTTGCAGAAATGCGTCGTAGGCCTTCATATCGGGCACGACGACCTTGATCACGTAATCGGCCTCGCCGGTGATGCCGTGGCATTCGATGATTTCGCGGCTGGCCAGGACCAGGCGCTCGAACTGTTCCACCGCGCCCTCGCTGTGCCGCACCAGCGAGACATTGGCCAGCACGCAAATGTTCAGGCCCAGCTTTTCGCGGTCCACCAGGGCCACGTGGCGGCGGATCACGCCGCTGTCCTCCAGCTCCTTGATGCGGCGCCAGACCGGGGTGGCCGAGAGGCCCACCTGGTCGGCCAGGGCCTGGGTGCTCTGGCGGCAGTCGGCCTGCAGGGCTTCGAGAATCTGGCGCGTGGCCCGATCAAAACGATCCATCTCCATTTGAGACTCCTTTGAGAGGAATTCTCTCATTCGCTGGCTTGACAGCGGCAAACAGAGCAACAAACACTTGGCTCTCTGACGAAAAATCCCCGGCAGCCATCGTTCGTCTCGCGAGGAAAGCCCATGTCCAGTTCAGAAACCCAAACACTCAGCCCTACGGCTCCCCAGGAGCCCGCGCTGCGGGACTACAAGCTCTCGGACAACCTCGCAGCGAACAGCGGCGCAGTCTTCCTGACCGGCACCCAAGCCCTGGTGCGCCTGCTGCTGGCGCAAAAAGCGCAGGACGAAAGCAAGGGCCTGAACACCGCCGGTTTTGTCTCCGGCTACCGCGGCAGTCCGCTGGGCATGGTGGACCAGCAGCTCTGGAAGGCTAAGAAGTTCCTCGAGGCAGCCAAGGTCAACTTCCTGCCCGCCATCAACGAAGACCTGGCCGCCACCGCCTGCCTCGGCGTGCAGCGCGTGGCGCTGGACCCGAAGCGCACGGCCGATGGCGTGTTCGCGATGTGGTACGGCAAGGGCCCGGGCGTGGACCGCTCGGGCGATGCGCTCAAGCATGGCAATGTCTACGGCACCTCGAAGTTAGGCGGCGTGTTGGTGGTCTGCGGAGATGACCATGGCTGCGTCTCGTCGAGCACCCCACACCAGAGCGATCTGGCCCTGCAGGCTTGGCATATGCCCATCGTGCACCCGGGCAATGTGGCTGAGTATCTGGAGTTCGGGCTTTATGGCTGGGCGCTGAGCCGTTTCTCTTCCACCTGGGTCGGCTTCAAGGCGATCTCCGAGGTCGTGGAATCGGGCATGACGGTGGACCTGGACAGCGTGCCGCTGGACTTTGAGCTGCCGGTGGACCACAAGCCGCCAGTGGACTTGCACATCCGGGCGGTGGACCTGCCCTCGCTGGAGCTGGAGACGCGCCTCGAGCACAAGCTGAACGCCGTCAAGGCCTTCGCCAAGCTCAACAGCATCGACAAGCACATCGTCGTGAGCCCCCGCGCCACCCTGGGCATCGTCACCGTGGGCAAAGCGCATTACGACTTCATGGAAGTGCTGCGCCGCCTGGACCTGGACCCCAATGCCCTGGCCGCCGCCGGCGTGCGGGTCTACAAGGTGGGCCTGGTGTTCCCGCTCGAGGCCTCGCGCATGAGCGAGTTCGCCCAGGGCCTGACCGATATGCTGGTGATCGAGGAGAAAGCCCCGGTCGTCGAGCGCCAGATCAAGGAACTGCTCTACCACCTGCCCGATGCGCAACGCCCGCGTGTGGTAGGCAAGACCGATGAGCATGGCCAGGCTGTGCTGTCGGCGCTTGGCGAGCTGCGCCCCTCGCGCATCATGAACACGGTGGCCGATTGGCTGGCCCGCCTCAACCCCGCCCTGGACCGCCGCCATCTGGTGGTGGATTTCCTCACCCCCTGCCTGTTGTCCAACGCGGCCGATGGCGTGCGCCGCCAGCCCTACTTCTGCTCGGGCTGCCCGCACAACACGTCCACCAAGCTGCCCGAAGGCTCGCGAGCCCTGGCCGGCATCGGCTGCCACTTCATGGCCAGCTGGATGGAGCGAGGCACCTCGGGCCTGATTCAAATGGGCGCCGAGGGCGTGGACTGGGCGGCCCACAGCCGCTTCACCACCGAGAAGCATGTGTTCCAGAACCTCGGTGACGGCACCTACTACCACTCGGGCTACTTGGCCATCCGCCAGGCCATCGCCGCCAAGACCAATATCACCTACAAGATCCTCTACAACGACGCAGTTGCCATGACCGGCGGCCAGCCGGTGGACGGCCAGACCAGCGTGCCCCAGATCGCCCGCCAGGTGGAGGCCGAGGGCGTGAAGCGCCTGGTGGTGGTCAGCGACGAGCCGCAGAAGTACCAGGGCCACGAGAACCTGTTCCCGCCGGGCACCACCTTCCACGACCGAAGCGAGCTGGACGCGGTGCAGCGCGAGCTGCGTGAGATCGAAGGCGTGACGGTGCTGATCTACGACCAGACCTGTGCCGCCGAAAAGCGCCGCCGCCGCAAAAAGAAAGAGTTTTACGACCCGCCGAAGCGCATCTTCATCAATGAGCAGGTCTGCGAAGGCTGCGGTGACTGCGGCCAGGCCAGCAATTGCCTGTCGGTCGTGCCGGTGGAGACCGATTTCGGCCGCAAGCGCGTGATCGAGCAAAGCAGCTGCAACAAGGATTTTTCCTGCGTCAACGGCTTCTGCCCGAGCTTCGTCTCGGTGCACGGCGCGCAGCTGAAAAAGCGCGCCGGCGCTGGCTACACGCCCGCCGATCTGGCGCGCGAGCTGGCCGCGATTGGCTCGCCCAAACCCTGGAACTGGACGGGTCCCTTCGACCTGCTGGTCACCGGCGTGGGCGGCACCGGCGTGGTGACGGTGGGCGCCCTGATCAGCATGGCCGCGCATCTGGAGCGCAAGCAAGCCTCGGTGCTTGACTTCATGGGCTTTGCGCAGAAAGGCGGCTCGGTGCTGAGCTTCGTGCGCGTGGCGCCGACGCAAGACCTGCTCAACCAGGTGCGCATCGACACGCAACAGGCCGACGTGCTGCTGGCCTGCGACATGGTGGTGGGCGCCAGCCCGGATGCGCTGGGCACGGTCAAGCCGGGCCGCACCGTCATCCTGGCCAACACCCATGAGCTGCCCACGGCGGCCTTTGTGCGCAACCCCGATGCCAGCCTGCAAGCCGACTCGCTGCTGGCCAAGATGCAGCATGCCGTCGGTGGCGCCGCCGGCCTCATGAGCACGATTGACGCCCAGGCGATTGCCCAGGAGCTGATGGGCGACACCATGCCCAGCAACATCATCATGCTGGGTGCTTGCTGGCAGCGCGGCCTGGTGCCGCTGTCCGAAGCCTCGCTGATGCGGGCCATGGAGCTGAACGGCGTGGCCGTGGAAGGCAACAAGACCGCCTTCGCCCTGGGCCGCTTGGCCATTGCCGCGCCCGAGGCCCTGCGCCGCCTGGCCGGCCGCAATGCGCAGTCAGTTGTGCAGGTGCTGAACTTCGACAAGCTCGACGGCCCGGACGGCCTGCTGGCCCGCCGCAGCGCCCACCTGACGGCCTACCAGAACAGCGCCTATGCCCAGCGCTACCTGGCCCTCGTGCAGCGCGTGCGCAGCGCCGAAGGCCAGCTGGGCGAGGCCGGCAAGACCGAGCGCCTCACCAAGGCCGTGGCCCGCTACTACGCGAAGCTGCTGGCCATCAAGGACGAATACGAAGTCGCCCGGCTCTACACCGACGGCCAGTTCGAGCGCGCGATGAAGGAGCAGTTCGAAAACTGGGAGCGCCTGAGCTTCCATCTGGCGCCGCCGCTGATCTCCAAGCCGGGTGCCGATGGTCGCGCCAAGAAGATCGAGATGGGCAGCTGGACCTTCCAGGCCTTCAAGCTGCTGGCCAAGCTCAAGGGCCTGCGCGGCAGCGCGCTCGATGTCTTCGGCAAGACCGAAGAGCGCCGCATGGAGCGCCAGCTGATCCAGGACTACGAAGCCCTGGTGGACGAACTGCTGGCCGGCCTGACGGCCGACAAGCTGGAAGTCGCCCTGCAGCTGGCCCGCCTGCCCGAACAGATCCGCGGCTACGGCCATGTCAAGCATGCGAATGTGGTGACGGCCCGGGCCAAGCAAAAGGCGCTGCTGGACCGCTTCCACGGCCGCGTGCAAGAGGCGGCGGTGGCCATGCCGGTGCCGGTCGCGCGGGTCAAGGGCGTGGCGGAGCTGTAAGACTTCACAGCACCCGGGGCAAGCCCGCTTGAGGCGAGGTGCATTTGGGCTTAGGGTGGACGCTGATGTTGACGACGCTGCCTCGCCCCTTTGCCCCACTGCTCCTGCCGGCCGCACCCACCTGGCTTGGGCGCGTGCAGGCGGTCTTGTTGCTGTTGCTGTTGTTGTTACTGCTGCTGGCGGCCAGCGTCGCAGCGCATGCGCAAGGCAGCGCAGTACCGGCCGCGCGCGCGGCCGACAACCGCCCCACGGTGCGCGTCTGCGTCGGCGACTTCCCGCCCTACAACAGCCCCCGCTTGCCGCGCATGGGCCCCGTGCTCGATTTGGCACAGCAGGCCTTCCAGCGCGCCGGCTACCGAATGCAGGCCGAGTTCATGCCCTGGGCTCGCATCTTGAAAGAAGGCGAAGAAGGCCGCTGCCTGATCCTGGGCATCTGGCGCAATGCCGCGCGCGACCAGCTGTTTGACTACAGCGCCCCGCTGCTGGAGCAGGAGCTGGGCTTTTTCGTGCGCCGCGGCGCAGCGCCCGAGCGGGGCCATGCCGATGCCTTGCAAGGCCTGCGCATCGGCGTCGAGCGCGGCAGCTACCTGCCCCAGCCCCTGCGCCAAGCTGGCCTGATGCTCGACCCGGCCGGCTCACTCAACGGCAATCTGCGCAAGCTGGCCAAGGAGCGCATCGACCTGGCATTCGGCGAGCGCGCCGCCGGCCTCTACCAGCTGGCCCGCCAACCCGAGCTGCGAGCCCAGGTCCAGTGGCACGAGCCCGGCCTGGAACGCAAACCCACCCACCTGGCCTTCAGCCGCCGCGACCCGCAGGCAGAGGCCCTGCGCCAGGCCTTCGATCAGGCTTTCCAGGCCATGAAGCAGGACGGCAGCTACCGCCGCCTGCTCCGCGCCGCACAGCTGACCCCTTTGCCCTGAATCGGGCTTCAGTCAGATCAAACCTTTGAAGGGGCCCGTGGCCAACCAGCGCTCGATCTGCGCCTGGCGGTCGTTGCCCCAGAAGGCCTCGCCGTCGATGATGAAGTAGGGCGCACCGAACACGCCAGCGGCGATCGCCGCGCTATTGACGGTCTTCAGCTTGTCCTTCCAGACCGGGTCACTCCAAGCCCGCTCGGCCGCATCGGCATCGAGGCCGCTCTCGGCCGCCAAGGCCTTGAGCTGGGCCGGGTCGTCCAGTGAAACACCGCGAGTGAAGTAAGCACGCAGGCCGGCCCGGGCCCAGGCCACAGCGGCTGCTGCGCACTGCGTCTCGTGCAGCCACCAGAACACGCGTGCGGCGTTCTGAGTGGCGATGGGGAAGCGCGCGGGCTGCTGATACGGCAAGCCGGCAAAAGCAGCCGAGCGGGCGAAGTCACGGAAGGCGTAATCGCGCTTGAGCGGATGCTCAATCTGCGGCTTCAACTCGGCGGCCTGGAAGGTCACACCCAGCAAGATGGCGTGCCACTGCACGCGCCGACCATGACGCGCCGCGACCGCGTCCACCCACTCCGAGGCGATGTAGCTGTAGGGCGAAGAGAAATCGAAATAGAAATGCAGCGGGCCTTTTTGCATGGCCTGGGCAGAGCGTTCGGGTAAGGTGGTTTCAAGCATGGATGAACCATAGACCATCCGGGCCATGTCTTGCAGCCAGACTTACCAGCATGCGGAACAGCGGGTGCGGGCAGCGCCCTGAGCGCATGCGCCGTCCGTCAGCGCGGGCTGGCTGCCCGAGCTAGGTAGAAAGCACCCCAGTAAAACGGATGCGACTGAGCGCCGCCGGCCCGGGCCAAAAACTCGCGCTGGGCCGATTGCAGGGCGCGGGCGCTGTCGCCATGGCGGCGCAGGGCCGTGTAGAAGCTGCGCATCCAGCGCCGGGTCGCTGCATCGTCCACGCTCCAGAGGCTGGACAAGACCTCGCTGGCGCCCGCCTGCAAAAGGCTGACATTGAGCCCCGCCACCTCGGCGCCCGAGCCATCGTCGCCGCCGCCCAGGCCGGTCGAGCAGGCCGACAGCGTCACCAGTTGGGTGCCAGCGAAAGGCATGCGGGCCAGCTCGGCCAGGTGCAGGCGCTGGCCGTCACCCAGGCGCAGCCAAGAGCGAGACATCACGCCCGGCCGTAAGGTGAAATGCGTGCCCAGGTGCAACAGCCCAGCGGTCCGGGCGCGGGCGGCGGTTTGCAGCGCGTCCTGCAGGGTGCGTTGAGTGAAGCTGGCGTCCAGCCAGCCCTGGCCCCGCCACAGGCCCGGGCCGCTCAGACAAGCGCTGTTGCCCAGGCCTTCGATCGGGCCGGCCACCAGTTCGCAGATTTCCTGCACCACCGCCGGCAGCGCCGGCAGGCCGGCCACGGCCTGGCTGCTGCCGAAGGCGCGCAATCGCAAGCCAGACAGGGCCAACAGCTCGGCATGGCCCGCTCCCGCTTCACCGGCCCCGCCCTCCGGCAATCGCTGGACCAGGCGCAGGCTCTGGCCCAGATAGCCTTGCGGCCCACGCAGCAGCCCCAGGGGCAGATAGCGCAGGGCGCCGTCGAGGTACACCTCCACTTGCCCGGCCTTGGCCCGGCGCGCAGCGCGTAGCAGAGGCTCACCCAGGCGATTGAACCAGTGGCGCAGGTCCGCATCGACCGGCTCACGGGCCTCGATCTTGCGCAGCAGCTCGGCCAGGTCCTGGCCCAGTTGGCGCGCCGGCCAGGGCAGCTCCAGCTGCGACTGGCCGCCGGCATGGACCATCAGCAGACTCAGCCGCTCCTGGCCCGAGATGCTCCAGACCTCCAGCACGCCCGGCCCCGGGCGCTGCTGAGCAGCGGGTTTGAGGCGCAGGGCCGCTGAGGCCGGCTTGGCGGGCGTGGCCTGCAACGCCTGTTGTATCCATTGCTGCCACTGCTGTAGCTTCAAAGCCTCGTCCTCGCGCTGGGCCCGCCAGCGCTGCTGGGCCTGGGCCAGGCGACGCGAACTCAGCGCCTCGCCACCCGCGCTTGCCACCAGCGCGGGCGCGACGCCGCCACGCTCCGGTCCCGCCGCGCTGGGGTCCATGCCAAGCAAGGCTTCGGGGGCGCGCAGACGCGAGGAGCGACGCACGCGCAGCTGGCCATCGCTGAACTCATCCAGTTCCAGGGCAGACCAGTCGCGCAAGACATCTTGCGCCGCCGCGATCCGACCCGAGCGTGCCAGCCAGGCGGCTTGGTCGCGGTAGACGAAGGACAACTCCTGCACAAAGCCACGCTCCTGGCCCGGGCGCTTGCCGCGCAGGTCCTGACGCATTCGCTCGATCTGCTCCAGGCTTCGGCGGCCCAACTGCAAGGCCAGGTCTTCGCGGCCGCGCCGCGCCCAGTGGCGCGCCAGGCCGTGGAGGTTGCCCCACAGCGGCGCAGGCGCGGCGTGGCTCTCGGCGGCGGCCAGGCCACGCAGATGGTGGTCCAGCGCTGCGGCCCACGAGGAACGGCTGTCCTGCCATTGCGCCAAGACCAGGTGCGCACGCGCGCGGTCGGCCGGCGGCAGGCCGTCGTAATCGGCGTGCAAAGCCAGGAACTGCTGCAGCTCCTCACAGGCATGCAGGGGTGTCTGCATCGAGCCCGGCAGCGCCACGGCGGCGCGGCAGCGGCCACCATAGGCTTCCAGCAACAGGGACGGCGTGTCGCCGACGATCTGGCGCAAAGCCTGCAGGGCCGCGTCGTAGTCTCGGTAAGCTGGCACAGCTTGGCTGAGCTGCATCTGCGCCGCCGCATGACTGAGCAGCAGACGCGCGCGCCAGTAGCCCAGATCGCTGCGCCCCTCGCTGAGGGCCAGCAGCGGCGTCAGCAACTCGCGGGCGCGCCGGGGCTGACCCAGCCTCTGCCACAGCACCGACTGCAGATGACGCGCGCGGATCAGTCGTGCCAGACCCACCGTGCCGGCGCTGTCCGGGCCGAGCATGGCGTCAATGGCTTCGCTGACGGCCAAGGCTTCGCCCAACTGGCCCTGGGTCATGCGCAAATTCAGCAAACTCACACGGTAGGGCAGCAAGCGCGGGCTGTTGGCACCGAAGGTGGTTTCGGCCAAAGCCACGGCGCGCAACGCCAACGCCAGCGCTTCATCGACGCGAGCGTAGTGCAGGTAATTGGAGGCCAGGTTGTGGAACACACCCAACTGTGCCGAGGGGTTGGCGTCAGGGTGGCGCTCGATGATGCGCAGCGCGTCCTCCAGGGCCTGCTGCGAACGGTCCATCAGTTCCATCTGCCCGTAAATCGCCGCCAGCGAAGCCAGCGCATCCAGCATATCGGGCGACTCGCCTCGGCCCATCTGACGCAGCAGGTCGGCCTCCTGCTCGGCATAGCCCACCGCCAGCGCCAGCTGATCCTGGGCATGGCTGACCACGGTGCGCAGGTTCAAGACTTCACCCATCAGGGCGCTGACCGCCAGGCCCTGGCCTTGCAGCAAGGCCGTGGCCTCGCTCAAGCTCGCCTCGCTTCGCTCGACCCAACCGGGTGTCTGCCGACGCCAGCTGGCAGCGACCTCCAGCACACGCAGCTGGGCCAGCATCACATCGCGCCCGGCTCGATCCATGGGCTGCGCCAGCAGCATGGACAGCGCCTCAGCCACCAGCGGCACGGCCTCGTCGCGGGCGGCGCGGTCCAGGGCGGCGCGGGCGGCCAGCATCAAGGCCCAGACCCGCGCTTCTTCAAAGCCTGTGCGGCCCGCTGCGGGCTCCAGTGCAAGCAGTGTCTGATTCAGCTCGGCGCTGAACGGCCGCTCCAACAACTGCCAGGCCATGCGCGCCTGCTGCAGGGCCGCGGCAAGATCCGCAGCCTCGGTGGGCGCACGGCCGCAGACCCGAGCCAGGGCGGCCTCGGGCTCGCGCAAGAGCTGTTCAAGCAGAGGCAGGCTGGCCTGGCCGGCGGCGGGCGTGGCTTCACACAGAACGGCCAAAGCCTGCTGCGCGGCCTCGCCACCGGACTGGCTGCCGGGTGAAGAACTCCATGCTGGCAGAGCAGCCAGGCCGGCCGCCAACAGCCAACCACCGGAGGCCAGGCGCAGCCTCATGGCGGGGATGGCGCCGGACCGACGCTCAGTTCCAGCATCAGCACGCCATCGGTCGGCCAAGGGATGCCGCGGCGCTTCAGAATCGCCCGCGCCACCGGCTGGCGCTCGGCGGTCAGGTCGCTCAACTCCACATCCAGCCCCAATCGACCGAGGCGTTCATAACGTCGCACCTGCAGACCCTGGGCCTGCAGGTCCGTCGCCAGCGACTCGCGCCAGGCCTGCGGGTCCGGCACGCGCAGCTGCAGTACACCGTCGCTGCCGCGGGTCACATCATCCGTCGCGCCCCGCGTCTCGGCGCTGCTGGCGGCCGGCGCCTCTCCATCGCCAGGCCAGAGGAGTCTCTGCTGAGGCAGACCCAGCCAGACCATCAGACTCAGGGCCAGCGCCCCGGAAAAGGCCCCACCCCAACGCCAGGCCGGCGCCTGCCAGACACGGCCCAGCGCTTCGCGCCAGGCGGCGCAGATCTGACAGCCAGAAGCGCGGAACAGGCCGTCACGCTCGGCCCGCTCCAGCAGCGCATCCAGCTCGCGCGGCGACAACGCCGGCTGTTCCTTGGCGGTGGCGGTGGCGGTGGCCGACAGCGCGCGCTGCAGGCATTGCCCTTCGGCATGGGCCTTCTGGCCCGCACTCGACTCCGGAGCCTGGCCACGCAAGCCGCGCAGCCAGGCCTCCAGCTCGGCCGCCTGCGCGGGGATCAATGGGTCTTCATCAGCCATCAGCCTTCTCCTCCAGCCACCTGGGCATACCAGGGCGCCAGATACTGCCGCGCCTTGCGACGGCATTGGTACAGATACTGCCGCGTGGCCTGCGGCGTGCGGTTGAGCAGGCGTGCCACATCCTCGATGCTCAACTCGTCTTCGGCGATCCAGCGGATCACCGCAGCCGCTTCCGGCTCAACCTCGCGGAAACGGGCCTCGCACTCGCGGTAACGCTCCAGGGCAAGGCGCGAAGCAGTCAGCGCCTCAGGCCCGGGCAGCTCGTCCGGCAACGCCGGGTCGAGCTCCTCATCCACGGCGGGCAAGGAAGCGCTGCTGGGCAGGCGCACGGCGCTGGCACGCAACTCGTCGATGGCCACCGTGCGGGCCACCCGCTTGAGCCAGGGAAAGAGCTCGGAATCGCCGCGGTAGCTGGCGCAGGATTTCCAGATCTTGAGCAGCGCGTTCTGCAAAGCGTCGCGAGCCGACTCCGGATCACGCAAGCAGACGCTGCACTCGCGCAACAAGGCGCGGCCATAGTCCTGGACCAGCTGCCGAAACGCGAGCCGCATGTCTTCGCCTCCTTGCGCGCAGGCCCGCTTGAACACCTCTCGTTCCATGTCGCCGATTGCTCCCACCGGTTCTTGTAACAAAGTGAGTCTAACGAGCAATTGCGACAGCTTGCTTCCCTTCGCGCTACTTCCCGGGCCTGAAATCAGCAAACACAGCCCAGAGACGGCCGGATGAAGGAAACGTCAGGGTTCGACGGATCAGAAGCACCCTGGTGAAAACCCCAAGTCAACAAACCCTGACGAATTCCGGCGCCATCCGTCCCTCTCTACATGCCGCCTCCGATCCAGCCTAAGAGGAAGAAATCCGTGAACATCCGCGCCCTCTTTGTTTCTGCGTCCCCTCGCCCGCATCGCAGTCTGATGCTGCTCTAGCGTCAACAGGTACTCGTCCAGTGGAACTACTTAAACGCGCAAGGCGATTTGTTACATGCGTGCAAACGTCATGTTCAATTGGCGTCGACCTACGTGGCTGCGCCTGCTTGGCTTGACTCAGGGAGGCTCAACAATATGGTGCCATTTCGCCGAGTCATCGCATTCCTACTTCACGGTTTGCTTGTCACATCATGCTTCGCACTAGATGCTGCGGGAGCCGAAGCTCTACAGCGAGCTGTCAGCGACAGGCTGAGTTCTCAGGGCGGTCATTCCAGCGGCCCTGAGGAATACCGGAAGGCAGCGTTCTTCCAAATGGCCAAATCGGTCTTGGCGGTGACTTTTGTCAAGCCGAATGCCGATGATTGTGCCGCCCGCACCGCGACCAAGCGCAGCCGCTGCATAGTGCAGATGTGGCGCCAAGATGCGCCGCAGTCATGGTCGCTTCAGTACAGCTTCGAGTTCGTCTACCAGCCGATTGCAGTTGCGGTGGGTGGCGGGCAGTTGAAAGCGCTATGGGTCAGCATTTCCGAGAAGAACACGCCGGACTATCGACGGCTTGATGTCGACGGGCGCGAGATTGCCTCTGCCCCCGAAGTGGTGCTGCCTGACGAAGTCGCGCTGTCGGCCCATTTGCAGTTCGACGACCGGAATACCTCAGCGCTTGCGGATTCGATCCGGTCCTTGCGCAACGGAGCCGCAAAGCTAGCGCCAGCCCGGATCCTCTACGACGAGATCAACAGTTTCCTCAATCCGGCCGCCTATTCCGATGCCGATTTCAAACTCCTGACTTCGATCAAGGAGAAGACCGTTGCGAGCCTGCTGCCAGTCCTTGATAGAGACTTGCAGGCCGTGACAGCCCGGATCGCTTGGTCACAGTGGCTGGACGTGCGAGCGCGTGTCTGTTCGGACTGGATGGTTCCGCGCGAATTCTGGAAAACCGAGGCGCGGCGCCTGTCCTCGCTGAGCGTCTGCCTGGATCCCATCATCTTCCTGGGGACCGACCCGGCCGCACAGAAGAACCCACAGGCATCGCTGAACCTGGCGCGCTTCTACGTCTTCAACGAAGTCGGGGTGGCGTACCTTTTCCGAAACCATCCCGAGAGTCTGGCGTTCAAGCGAGATCTCATCCGCTCCGGCAATACGCAAAAAATCGTCACGCTCGGCGCGGCGGCAGGCACCCTGATCGCCGCCAAGGCCGGTGTGCAAGCGCCAGCGGAGCGACTCGCAGCCGCGAAGGTCCACTCCGAGTTTTTGTCCAACTGGTTCACCCAAAAGGAGCGGTCCAGAGGCTACACCTCGCCCACACCTGAGTTGCTGCGCTCCTATTTGATCGCTCGACAGCAACTCGAGGGCATTCAATGCGCGGCCGCCGTTTCAGCCAAGACTCCTTCGGCGACGAGCTGCGCGCCGGAGGTCGAAGCGCATGTCAGAACCATCGCCAAGTCATTGGCAGGAGAGTGAATGAACCGTTCCATCATTCCATCGACCCTTGTGCGCGCCCTGCTGGCGGTTGCGGCGAGCATGCCGGCCGATGCTGCCACCGTCGAACTCATCGGCAGCCCACATTCCCTGATCTACCGAGGCCCTGCCACGTCGGCGGTCAGCGCGAATCCCGGTCAGCAGCAACCCATGCGCATCGCCCCTGGGGGTGTGCGCTTCGACATGGCCGCGCCACGTGTCTCCTATGGCGTCGTCGTCTTGATGATGGCGTCGCAAGAACTAGCTCGAGCGAGGTTCGATCCCAGGCTGGACGGCTACTTCTTCCAAATGCCAAGCCTGCAGGGACTGCCACCAGAACCCGCCTGCCTGTACATCCGCGGCACGGATGGCAAAACCTTACCTCTGCGCGCCGCTGCCGGCAGTGACGACGGCTACGAATTCCGGCATTTCTCCTGGGAGCAGCGCCTTAGGGCCAACAACGCCGTCGTTTCTCTGAGCTCGGAACTGGAATCACTCAACCGGCGTGCCGAAACCGAGGACAAGGAGATCAGCGATCTCGAGTCGCGGCTGGACGCCCGCCCCGGGGCTGCGCCAGCAGCTTGCATGCGGGGCCCAGAACAAGCTGTACCGACACAACCCGCATGGGCGGTTGCGGACGACACCCTGCAGGTACATGCCCGGCACCATTGCAGCGTGGCCGTCGGCCTGCGTCTGCAGGCGATGCAAAGCCGCTTGCCGGCAAAGGAGATCGTCCGCCTAGCGGGCATCAACCTGAGCCCCACGCCGAGCAACCTGCCTGCACCGCCGAGTTCAGCGCTACAGGTTCCGCTCTCTGACGACCAGCTCATCATCCTGCAGAAAGGCCTACAGATGGGCCAGCGGAGCCTGGAGTACGAACAAGGCCTGGAGTCGGTGCGCACCGCAATGAACACTTGCATGAGAGGTATGACGCAGTTTGCCTCCGGCGAGATCACCCGTTGGGCCACGGAGAAGGATGCCGCAGCGCGCGCGCCGGAAACAAGCAAGCTCACATGCGAGCGGCAGACGTCGCGGCTGCTGCAACTGCGCGACGGCGTGCTTAAGCGCAACGCCTTCCGGCAGGCCATTGTTTCGCGACTTGAATCAGCCAAGTCGCTCAGCAGTTCCCAGTCCAGCCCTTCCGAGCGGCTCGAATCCTCCGTCTGTAACTCAAGGAACTAAGTCATGACGTCTCGCCCTCTCTCCCGTCTTACCAACAAACAATTCATCGCGGCCGGTGCACTGCTGGTCTTGACCACAGGCTGCCAGAACATGCCTGGCGCCAGTTCGCGGAGCAGCAGCGAATCGACCGTCAGCAGCGCCGTCAACAGCTGCCTGACCGGCGCGTTCCTGGCTGGCGTGGGCGACATGATCATCGACAGGATCAGCGGCAAGAAGGTGACCAACGACGCAGCCACAACAAAGAAGAAGATGGAGGTGGTCGTCAAAGGCTGCGTCATCGGCATTGCGGTCACGGTCATCGGCAAAATGCTCAATAGCGCTCAACAGCAAAAGTACGAGGAAGCCATGCAACGCGATGCCGAGCGCCGCAGCAAGGAGCAGGCCGCCTACGAAACAGCTCGGCGCAGCGTCGAGAGCCGATCCACCACGAATGCCAAGCAGGCACAAGCCAAGGACGAGGAACTGGCACGGCTACAGCGTGAGTACGAAGCCTCTATGGCCCGACCGGTGACCAATGACCTCGGAGGTGGCGCGACCGTCGTGACCCAAGGTTCGCCACCGATCACCACGGGCGATTTCGCAGGCTGCCAGCGCAAGACCAATCTGGTGACGACGCCCGCTGGTCAAGCACGACAGGAGGAACTCCACTGTCCGAATGAAACCGGCAAACTGGTTCGTGTCGAAGCTAAGACGGCCTGACCAAAATGCGGGTCGACATGGTTGCTCGCTGCCTCTTTGGACTGATCCTGATCGCCTACAGCTACTGCCAAGCGGCGACCATCAAGTGCGTCATCACGAACGATCAGCGTTGGGTGAACTACGAGGGTGGCGTTGATCTGCCCGATCCGGCGCTGCTTCGGCAGGAGTTCTCCCGCTGCTTCGACAACGTTCGAGGCGTCGTGCCAGTCATCCGGCTAAATAGCGGCGGCGGCTATGTCACTGCCGGGCTGGAGATGGCCCATTTCATTGCTACGACGGGCGAGCGTCGTGGCGTCCGGATGGAGGTCGCGCCCGGTGCCCGGTGTGTCTCAGCCTGCACCTTCCTGTTCATCGCCGGCTCGGATCGCTTCGTCCCGGCCGGCTCCAAGCTAGAGCCCCACGGCTTTTCCAGCCTCAACGGATCCAACCCCGAGTTGGTCAAGGGCAAGAACTGGGCAGACCCGGATCCTGAGCGCAGGCCACACGTCAACACTCACCGGCTGAAGTGGGCCGCCCACGCCATCGGACTGCATCTTTACGCAGAAGACCGAGACGTCGATGGCCTGAAGCGCGTGCTGGCTTGCAAAGGCCCGGCGCAGTGCCAGGCCGCTTTCTTGGCGCTGGAAGACACCACGCGTGAACTTCTAACTGCCTGGGACGGCGCCATCCGGACGCGCTACATCGATCTTGAACGAAGCGCGGCACTGGCCGCCATGTACCAGCATGGCAATTTCGGAGACCCACATGTCGAGAAGATCAACGAAGGCATTGCGCTCGTCAGCACCAAGGTCTTCGCGGCCACACTGGATCAAAACCTCGGCGCCAAGCGATCCAAGCGAGTGGACCCTGCAACCAGTTCAGCGTCAGCCCTCATCGTCGAGCAGCTCCAGGATCATCTGAAAGGCACTACCGAGACCGCAAGTGACCTTTGGCGCTTGATCCAGCGAAAGAGCGGCGAACTCGATGCAAAGGCCTTGGTGGACCTGATGTTCTCGACCTCCATCCTCTACACGCGTCCCCTGACACGTGAAGAGATGTGCGATGCATCCATCGTCAACGTGGACTGCTGACAGGTGGCAGCCTGCAGCGCGAGAAAGCAAAGTCAGTCGAAGGAGGCTCGCCCCAGTTTCATACAAGAGTCGCGCAGCATCTGCCGACGCCAACCCTGCAAGTACCTTCAGCACACCCCGTGTTCGCCTACGACGGTCTGGGCTACCAGATACAGCTCTGAGTGCAGTCACCGCTGATCAATGCCAGATAGGAGCCAGGGACGATGAGAACCACCAAGCAAAAATCCGGCCCAAGCCAGGGCTGTTCCTGATCAGCGAAGCCGAGTGGCGGCAGGAACGCGCCACACCCGAGCCGCCCAGCCCGAGGTTCAGCCCCGCGCCCGGCGCGCCGCGCCTGGAGCTGCTGCAACCCAGGCCAGGCCCAGATGTGCTGCCCAGCCCGATCGACATCCAGCTGCGCTGGAGTGCCGAGGGCGAAGCCCGCATCGAACCTCAGAGCATGCGCATCCGCAAGGCGGCCCTGCCCAGCGGCGAGCACAAGCTCAGCGTCGAGATTGCCGACTCCTTGCAGGGTGTGGGCCGACGGCAGTTCGAGGTGAAGGTGCAGGCCGCGCCCTGAAAACAAACGGAGCCGCGCCTGGCGGCCCCGAGTGAGGGCCATGGTTCCGAGATTCCTTCAGGGCGTCAGCAGCAGCGCACGGTCGTTGCTGGCGTCGCTGTCACCGCGCGCCTGCACGGCCGCTTCGAACACCAAGCCACCGCGAACGCCCGGGGCGAAGCTGTAGGGCAGGCGGAACACCACGCTGGCGTCTTTGGGCAGAGTGGCCAGCGTCATGCCCACGGCTTTAAGCTCACTCGGGCAGACCGCACCACCGCTGGCGCTGCAGCTCATGGCGCCGAGGGTGGCTGCGTTCTCGCTGGGCGAGCTGGCCAGCTGGTTGGCGATCAGCACGTCCTTGGCGGCGTCGGGGCCCTTGTTGCTGACGGTCACCACATACTCAAAGCTGCCGCCGGCCGGCACGGCGCTGCTGGGGCCAGTGGCCTGCACCGCCACATCCGCCGTGTAGGCCTTGAAGCCCACGCCCATCTTGCTGCTGGACAGCTGGGTGCCCGTGCCGGTGGTGGCCGAGGCCTCCAGATTGACCGTGCCGCTGCTGCCGAGCTTGACGGTGCCGGTGATATCAAACGTGAGCGTGGCGCCGGGCTGCAAATTGCTGACCGTCATGCGCGAACCGGTGGCGGGGCAGGCCGTACCGGCGTTGTCAGACTGGCAGTTGACGACCTTCAGGCCCTCGAGCAGCGCGTCGGCGACGATGTTGACATCGGTGGTGGTGGCCGCGCCCTTGCCGACATTGCGCAGCTTGAGGGTGGCCATGGTCTGGGTGTAGCCCGAGGGCACTTCGGCGCCAGGCAGGCTCATGCTGACCATCAGCTCCGGTGCATTGGCCGGCGGCGGGGGCGGGGGCGTGACTTCACTGCTACCGCCGCTGCCACCACCGCCGCAGGCGGTGAGCGCCACCAAGGACGACAAAGCCAAAGCCGCCCAGACCGGACGAAGACGAGGAGCGGAAGCGAGACGGGTGGGCTGCGATGACATGGTATTTCCTGATTTTTGCGCTGCGGGCTGGGTGGCTCTCGGGCCAGGTCATCGACCTGTTTCGGCGCCACTCAGATATCGAGACGCAAGTGTAGAAATCCGGTCCTTCGCTGTCTGTGTACGTTATGTACAGCGCCGTCGCAGCCTCGGCTTCAAGCCTCCGGCAAAGCGCCCCCCGCCGCCTGCGCCAGGCGCGCCGGCAGCACGGCCAGCGCGGCCGCATCCCAAGCGCCCATCAGGCAGATCTGCAGCCAGTTGCGCTGCTGCAGATAGGCGCTCTGCCAGGCCAGCTTGAAACCGGCCCGCTCCAGCTGGGGGCCGATGCGACCGGCCTGCAGATGCGGCGCCAGGGCCAGGGTCAGGATGCCGGGCATGGCTTGATCCGGCGTCACGAGGGCGCGCCAGGGCATGGAGGCGACCAGCAATGGGCCGCAGCCTAAGGCGCGGCGCAGTTGCGCATCGGCACTGCGCACCGCCCGCCAGCGCGCGGGCCAGTCGATGGCCAGGGCGGCCTCGAGCGCTGCGAGCAGATTGGAACTCTGGGTGTAGGGCACGCCCTCGGCCGGCGCGAAGGCTGCCAGATCGATGGCGCGCGGCAGCTGCCCCTCGGGCTGCAGCGCGCCCTCATGCAGCACGATGGCCAGGCCAGGAAATGCGCCCAGAGCCTTGCCGCTGACGGCGCTGGCCAGCCACACCCCGCTCAGGTCCAGCGCCTGCTGACCAAGGGCGCTGACCGCATCGACGCACAAGCGCACCCCATGCCGGCGGCAGGCCGCACGCAGCAGGCCCAGGTCGTTGCGCATGCCGGTGGAGGTCTCGCTGATCACAGCCCAAAGCCAGGCCGGGCGCTGCGTTTGCAAGGCCTGCTCCAGCGCCTCGGCCGAGAGCGGCTGGCCCCAGTCCAGGCGCAGGGCCTGGTGCGGCAGACGCCAGCGCCGCGCATGGTCAAGCAAGCGCTCGCCAAACTCGCCATTGCTGATCACCAGGCCCGGGCCGTCCAGCAGCGAGAGCTGGCCAGCGATCGCGTCGTTGGCCAGCGTGCCCGTACCCGGAAAGATCAGCGCATCCTCGCTGCCGCTGAGCGCGCACAGGCGCTCGCGCACCCGGGCCAGGCGCAGCAAATGCTGGGGCCCGCGGTGCGAATGCGCCGGCTCGGCCAGGGCCTGAACCACGGCCTCGGACATGGCCACCGGGCCGGGCAGGAAGCTGGCATGGCGGCCGTCCGACAGGAACTCCAGATGCGCGCAATGCGCCGCGTAGTCGGGCAGGCGCATCAGCATGGGCTGGTACGGCGCCTCGGCGCTGCCCACCTGCGGGCCGAAAGGCTGGAAGCCCAGATGGCGATACAGCCGCGTCTGGCGCAGCGTGCCCGAGATCAGGGCCAGATCGCAGCCCTGCGCGCGAAAGTGCCGCGCCAGCACGCCCGAGAGCCGCGCGAACACGCCGTGCTTCTGAAAATTACGAAAGGCCGGCGCCACCGCCAGCAGGCGCACCTCCATGGCACGCTGATGCGGCGGCAGGTGGCGGTCAAGATCGGGCAACTTGCCGTCCAGCGAGAAAGGCCGCGCGCTGCGGCCGGCGATCATGCCGACCAGCTCGCACTCGTGCAGGGCGATGGCATAGGTGTTCTCGTCGTGGAAGCGGTCAATCAAGCGCCGCTCCGCATTGGGCGCGTGCTGCGGAATTTCTTCGACGAAGGTGCGGTAGTTGAGGCGGTGGATGGCCTCGAGTTCCCAGGCCTGATCGGCAATCTTGAAGCTGAGGCCGGCTTTGGGCGGCTCGTGCCGGGCTTCAGATTCGGCCTCGACTTGGGCTTCGGCTTCCAGCTGGGTCGCGGTGCTGTTCATCGGTGATGCTCCTTTCGCATCCTCCGGCCTTGCAGGCACCGACCGAAAAACAAGGGCAAGAGCAGAACACGGGGCTACAGCAAGGCGGTCGGGCGGCCCGAGGCAAGGCGGGCACGCCATGCTAATCAGCAAAGCCTGCGGAGCGCAAGCCGGGCGCAAAGCATCGCTGCACGCGCCCGGTGGCACCGGCCATCAGGCCAGGGCGCGGCCGATCAGGATCTTCTGCACTTCCGAGGTGCCTTCGTAGATCTGGCACACGCGCACATCGCGGTAGATGCGCTCGACCGGGAAGTCGCTGACATAACCGTATCCGCCATGGACCTGGATGGCCGCAGAGCAGACCTTCTCCGCCATCTCGCTGGCGAAGAGCTTGGCCATGGCCGCTTCCTTCAAGCAGGGCTGGCCAGCGTCCTTGAGGGCGGCGGCATGCCAGATCAGCTGGCGCGCGGCCTCGATCTGGGTGGCCATATCGGCCAGCTTGAACTGGATGGCCTGGTGCTGAAAGATGGGCTGGCCGAAGCTCTCGCGATCCTTGCTGTACTTCAGCGCCGCCTCGAAGGCCGCGCGGGCCATGCCCACGCTCTGGCTGGCGATGCCGATGCGTCCGCCCTCCAGGCCCGAAAGTGCGATCTTCAGGCCCTGGCCCTCTTCGCCCAGGCGGTTGGCCGCCGGCACGCGGCAGTTCTCGAAATTGATCTGCGCCGTGTCGCTGGCGTGCTGGCCCATCTTGTCTTCGATGCGCGCCACCAGATAGCCCGGAGTGTTGGTGGGCACCAGGAAGGCGCTGATGCCCTTCTTGCCCGCGGCCTTGTCGGTGACGGCCATGACGATGGCGACATCGCCGTTCTTGCCGCTGGTGATGAACTGCTTGACGCCGTTGAGCACATAGTCGTCGCCATCACGCACAGCCGTGGTGCGCAGGCCGCCGGCCTCCGAGCCCACATGCGGCTCGGTCAGGCAGAAGGCGCCCAGCATGTCGCCACGCGCCAAGGGCTTGAGGAAGCGCTGCTTCTGGTCCTCGTTGCCGAAGGCCATCAGGATGGAACAGACCGGGCAGTTGTTGACGCTGACCACGGTCGAGGTCGCGCCGTCACCGGCTCCGATCTCTTCCAGGATGATGGCCAAGGCCAGGTAGTCCAGGCCGGCGCCGTCGTACTCGGTGGGCACGGCCACGCCGTAACAGCCCAGCTCGGCCAGGCCCTTCAGTTCGGCGGCGGGAAAGTGGTGGCTCTTGTCCCACTCGGCCGCCTTGGGCGCGATCTGGTCTTGCACATAGGAGCGGATCGCGTCCTGGATGGCGCGGTGGTCTTCACTGAGCAGCATGGGTCGGTTACGGCGAGTTTCGTCGCCGCGATTGTGCCAGCCAGCCCTGCCACAGCGGGGCCGGCCTCGACATGCCCCCGCTCCGCCAAAACAAAACCAGCCCTGCGGACACCGTCCACAGGGCTGGAGAACTCAAGCATGCGAGCCCAGACCGCAGTCGCGGCTTGTTGGGCTCCAAACAGGCTCAGCCCTGCTTGTTGCGGCGGCGGGCCAGCGTCATGCCGGCCAGGGCCAGGCCCACCAGGGCCAGCGAGGCCGGCTCGGGCACCTGATTGCGCTGGCTCAAGCTCACATCGTTCAGGGCAAAGAAGTCGGAGTTGGTGTCGCGGCCGCCGGCGCCAAAGCCATAGCCGATCCAGCGCATGGAGTAGCTGCCTGCGGCCAGGCCGCTGCTCAGCGTGATGTGCTCGGTCGCGCTGGTGGTGTCGTAGGAGGCCGTCAAGCCGGCAGCCAGGTCGGTCCAGCCGCTGCCGCTGTTGATCTGCACCGCGTACTTGTAGCTGGGCCTGGTGTTGCTGAAGTTGTGGTTGTGGTAGTGGGTGAAGGACAGGGTCAGGTCATTCAGCGAGTTCGCCAGCGTGAAGCCCAGCGAGAGCGTGTTGCTGTTGCTGCCGAAAAACTGCGTCCCCACGACATTTCCATAGGGGGCGCCCCAGTTCCACACGCCCACGTTGGCCGTGCTGAAGTTGGCGTTGCTCACGCCCGCCGCGGCGGTCGATGCGGCGATGCCGCCGGCCTGGCCGGGCGCCGCGTTGTCAAAGTTCCAACCCACGACCACACCGGCCTGAGCGCTTACTGCCAGAGCCAGGGCCACTGCGCCGAAGCCCACTTTGGAAATCAGATTGTTGGTTTGCGTCATTTGTCTTGTCCGTCCGAGCAATGAATGAATGGATGCATGCATGAATGAATGAATGGATCCATCGTTCTCTCTATCCATGAACCACCTCGTCGATCTGTCCCTCAACTCCGGTCCAGATCCCCCCTGCCAAACCGCGACCGCAGATCGTTTGGCGGAGCGGATTATTCAAGAGCAGCGGCCCGCCCTACCCCCCGCAGGCACGGGTGTGCAAAGTTGGCACTTGAGCCCCGGTCTGCCGGCCCGAGGCCACACAGACCCGATGCCATCGGGCTTCTCCGGTCGGCTGCGCCTCCAGCGACGCCAAACGCCGAATCCCCCCTGACTCAGGGGGTGGCCGGTTCGGCATCGTGCGCCGCGATGCCACGCTTCGTCAGAGCGGTGCCAGCGGCCAGCTGCGGCTGAGGCCGCCGGGGCTGGGCGTCACCGGCTTGGCCCAGGGCAGCACACGCAGGCTCAGCCCGTCCTCGCTGAGCGTGATGCGCTCGCGCTGGCTGGGCGTCAGGTCCTGCCGGGCCAGCCAGGCGCCACGTTCGGCCACGGGGACGTGTTGCGTGGCAAGGGCCAAGGCCAGCTGAGCCACGCGGTGGTCCAGCAAGAGATCAGCCTGCTTGGCCGGGTAGTCGTCAAACGCCGGGTGGGCCACGCTGAGCAAAATGGCACCGATCGTGTTGCGAAAGGGCATGCTCCACAAGGAAAAGTCGGGGGCTGGCTGCGCCTGCATGCGGCGCAGCAAAGCCTCGGGCCCGTCCTTGGCCGCCTCATGCTGCTGCAACCACCAGGCATCGTTGGCCTGCTGGGTGCGCTGCGGCATGAAGCCGAAATTGCACTTCAGCCGCTCCCAGGCCGAAGCCTCGGCCAGCAGGATCACGGGCTGAGCCTCGTCTGGCAGCTGCACCCGGCCGCACAACTGGACCAGCTCGCGGCCCACCTGTGCTTGGACATAGGCCTCTGCCGGCATCCAACTCGCCGCGTCGGCTGCGCGCGCAGGCAAGGGGCCGAGCAGCGGCGCCAACAGGCCCGCGCGGCCGGGCTCACGCGCCAGCAATGCGGCAAGGAGCTGCAGCTGCTGGCGCGACTGTGACCAGGCTACCGACTGCGCGATCAGACTTTGCGCACCGCTGATCTGGGCCTGAGTCAAAACCTGGCCGCGACCCAAGGACTGCGCCAACAAGGTCGAATCCCCCGCCAGCTGAGCCTGTGCGGCCTGCAACTGAAAGCCACGAAGGCACACATTGGCCCCTTGAACGTGGTTGGCTCGGGGCAGCGCCGCATACTGATCCAGAACTTTGCGCAGCTCAGAGCGGGCCTGGGCCATCGGCTCTTCGAACACCCGGCGTCCAGCGCCCAGGGCATCGGCGATGGCGGCACAACGGCCGAGCAAGAGCTCTTGTTCACGCAGGACTGCTGCCAGCGCCACGGCCTCTTGCGACCATCTGGCCAGACAGTCCTCGCGAGTCCAATTGCAATTCCAAAGAGGGTCTTTGGGCGAGGCCAGGACGGCGTGCAGAGCAAGCGCTTCGCCACCCGCCCAGACAGCCTGGCCGCGCGCCAGCGGCGCTTCGTTCGCAGGAGCCAAGAGCCCGGCCAGATCGAAGAACACATTGGCCTCGGGCGGCGCCGTCGTGGGGCGCAGCTGCAGCGCAGAGGGCCGAGGTTGCGGCGCTGCATCGACCCAGCGGTTGTTGCTGGCCAACCAGGCAAGCACCAGTCCGATCACGAGCAGACAGCTCAGGCCCAGTGCCCACAGCAGGCCACGGCCTGCCCTCTTCAAGTTCATAGAGTCCCCAGCAGCTATTCAGTTAGGCCCGCTCACCAGCTCAGGCGCTCGCCATCGTAATTGATGAAGCTGCCGTTGTCGGCCGCGCTCAAGCCGGCCATCACCGTGCGCATGCCGGCCACGCTGGTCTGCACATCGATGTCACCGTCGGCGCCGCCCATATCGGTGCGCACCCAGCCGGGGTGGAAGCTGATGCAGCAGGCCTTGTCCTGCATCAGCAAGGAGGCGTCCTTCAGCACCGAATTGACCGCCGCCTTGGACGCGCGGTACAGCCAGCCATGGCTGCCGCTGCGCAGGCTGATCGAGCCCATGCGCGAGGAAATGATCGCCAGCCGCGAGCCCGGCGCCAGCGCATCCTGCAGCTGCGGCAGCACCCGCATGGGGCCCAGCACATTGGTCTGCATGACGGTGTTGAACTCCGCCTCGGTCGGCGTTTGCAAGCCTGTGGTTCGGCTGCCGAAGACCCCCGCCACCAGGGCGATCTGGTCGAAGGCATAGCCGTCGATCTGCCAGGCCAGGCCAGAAGCGCTGGCCGTGTTCATCACATCCAGCTTCAGCGCCACCGCGCCCAGCTCGCGCAGGCGCTGCAGCCCGTCTTCATCGCGCGCCGTCGCCACCACCCGGTCGCCCGCCGCGCGCGCCTGGCGCACCCATTCCAAACCAATGCCGCGCGAGGCACCGACGATCAAGACTGAGGCCATGTTCAAGACTTCCAAGGGGGATGGGAGCGGCGATTCTGCCCCAGCCCCACGAGCCGTTCACACGTTGATCCATCCCAGCTCACCTCCCCGTCACATGCCCCGGGCATACTCTCGCCTGATTCTTTTGCACCATGCCGCCCCAGTTCCCCGAGTTCACGGCTGCCTCTGCGATCCGCGCACGGCCTTCTCCTGACACAACCTTGCCCCAGCTTCGCCTGCTGGGCGGCTTCGACTTGCGCGGGCCCCAGGGTCAGGTCTTGCCCCTGCCCTACGACAAGGTGCGCGCCCTGCTGGCCATGCTGGTGCTGCAGACCGGGCCGCTGGCGCGCGAGCTGCTGGCCGACACCCTCTGGCCCGACTCCACCCTGGAACAGGCGCGCGCCAATCTGCGCCGTGCCCTGTTCGACCTGCGCCGAGTGCTGGCCCAGCTCTGGCCCGAGCAGCCGGAACTGGAGCCCCTGCAAAGCGACAACAAAAAGCAGCTGCAGCTGCGCGCCGACCTGGCCTGGCAGCTGGACTGCCGCGACTTCGCCCTGGCCCAGCTGGACGCCGCCACGCCACAGCCCGAGGCGCGCCGCCAGGCCTTGCAGCAAGCCCTGAGCCTGTACCGCGGCCCCTTGCTGGACGGCCTGCAGCTGCCCGAAGCGCCCGGCTTTGAAGCCTGGCTGCAGCCGCGCCGCGAGGCCTTGCAGCGCCAGGCCCAGCAGCTGCTGGAGACGCTGGGCCAGCTGCATGAAGACGCCGGCGAGCCCGAGGCGGCCCTGGCCTGCGCCCGCCGCGCCCTGGCCCAAGACCCCTGGTGCGAGCCCGCCCTGCGCCGCTGCATGCGCATGCTGGCGCCCACAGCCGCAGGCGAGGCCCTGGCCTTGTTCGAGCAGTTCCGCGGCCAGCTGCAGGCCGAGCTGCAGCTGCAGCCGCAAGCCGCCACCCAGGCCCTGGCCGAAGGCCTGCGTCAGCCCGCAAGCCACGCGCCCGAAGCCCCAGCCACCCGTGCCGAACGCCGCCGCGTGGTGGCCCTGGCCTGCGAATGGGAAGCGCCGGCCGACGAGGCCGATCGCGAGGCCGAGGCCCTGGCCGCCGCCCTGCAGGCCCGCATGCAAGCCGCCCGGCGCTCGCTGCAGGCGCGTGGCGCCCATGTGCAGCGGGCCGAAGGCGGCGAGCTGCTGGCCTTCTTCGGCCACCCGCGTGCGCAGGAGCAGGCGCCGCGCCTGGCCCTGGACGCCGCGCTGGAACTGGCGGCAGAGCAAGACACCGAACACGAGCCCTGGGCCCTGCGCCTGGGCCTGCATGTGGGTTGGGTCCACGCCGACCCCGAGCAGGCCTCGCCCGACAGCGTGGGCGCGCTCTCGCGCCAGGCGCGCAAGCTGGCCCTGCAGGCCGAGGCTGGGCACATCCGCGTCAGCGCCGAGCTGCAACAGCAGAGCGAGCGCCATCACCGCTTCACCGCCCCCGACGCCACAGGCGGCAGCGCCGAGCTGCTGGGCGCCCGCCCGGTGCAAGCGGCCAGCCGCCTGGACACGATCAAGCCCATGGTCGGCCGCAGCGCCGAGCTGGCCCAGCTGCAGCAGGAATGGGCCCGCGCCCAGCAGGCCGCACGCACGGTCTGGGTGCAAGGCGAGCCCGGCCTGGGCAAGACCCGGCTGCTGCTCGCCCTGCGCCAGCACTTGGCCCATGACACAGGCCAGCCCGCCCCGCCAATCTCGCAACTGCACTGCCGCCCCGAGTACCGCCACACCCCGCTTCAGCCGGTGCGCGCCACCCTGCGCCGGCGCCTGGGCGCAGCCCTGGAGGGCGACGAAGCCCAAGCGGAACAGGCGCTCGGCCTGCTGCTGCAACACGCGGGCATCGCCCCGGCCGCGCAGGCTGGCGCGCGCAGCCTGCTGCGCCCCTTGCTGCTGCAGGCGCAAGCCAGCGTGCCCACGAGCGAGCCTTTGCACAAGCGCGAGCTGCAAACCCTGCTGTGCGAGCTGTTCGAAGGCCTGGCCCAGGGCCGGCCGCAGCTGCTCGTGCTGGAAGACCTGCATTGGGTCGACCCGTCCACCTTGGAGCTGCTGCAGCTGCATCTGCAGCGCCCGGCCGAAAGCCGTGCCCCAGGCCTGCTGCTGCTCAGCTCACGCGAAGCTCCGCCCGAGGATCTGCTCGGCAGCCTCGACCTCTGCCTGAACCTGCAGCCCCTGCCGACAGAAGACATGGGCCAGCTGATCGACCAGCTCGACGGTGCCCCGCCGCCCGCCGCCCAGCGCCTGCAAGTGCTGCAGCGCGCCGGCGGCGTGCCCCTGTTTGCCGAGGAGCTGGCGCGCTCGCTGCGCCTGCGGCCCGAGGACAAGGTGCCCGCCACGCTCTGGGATCTGCTGGCCGCCAGCCTCGACCGCCTGCCGCCCGAGGCCAAGCGCCTGGCCCAGGGCGCGGCCTTGCTGGGCAGCAGCTGCTCGCCCGCCCTGCTGCAAGAGCTGCTGCAGCTGCCGGCCGGCCCGCTGGCCCAGCAGCTGGCCCAGCTGGAGCGGCTCGACCTGCTGCAAGCCCACGGGCCCGAGCACTGGCAGTTCCGCCATGCCCTGATCCGCGACGCGGCGCTGGAGACCCTCAGCGCCGCCGAGCGCCGCGCCCTGCACCGCCGCGCCGCCCAGGCCTTGATGGGCCCGTTTGCCAGCCTGGCCGCCGATGCGCCCGAGGCCCTGGCCCAGCATCTGCACGCCGCCGGCGACCCGGTGGCCGCGCACTACTGGCTGCAGGCAGCCGAGCGCGCCGCCGCCCAATCGGCGCACCAGGAAGCGCGCCACGGCTTCGAGCAAGGCCTGGCCGCCCTGCAGCTGCCTGAGGCCACGCCCGCCCTGGTGCAGCGCCTGCGCCTGCCCCTGCTGATGGGCCTGGGCCATGGCCTGCTGGCTCTGGAGGGCTATGGCTCGCCGGCCGCACGCCAGTGCTACCGCCAGGCGCTGGAGGCCTGCGACGAGCCCGGCGCCAGCAGCGGCCCGGGCCAGCGCTTCCAGGCGCTCTGGGGTCTGTGGCTGGGCAGCCGCAGCGGCCCGGACGAGCGCCCCGTGCTGGCCCTGGCGCAGGAGCTGCAGACGGTGGCCGCCGACACCGGCGATGCCGCCGCCGCTGTGCAAGCGCGTTATGCCCTGGGCAACAATCTGTTCTTCCTGGGCCAGCTGCACGCCTCTTGCGAGGCCCTGGCCGAGGCCGCTGCGGCGGGCGAACGCCTGCCCGCACGCCAGCGCACCCAGCTGACCCAGCGCTTTGGCGAGCACGGCGGCATTGCCGCGCGCGCCATGCTGGGCTGGCCCCTGGCCCTGCAAGGCCGCGTCGACGAAGCCCTGGAGCAAACGGATCTGGGCCTGCAGCAAGCGCGCCAGCTCGGCCATGCCCATACCCTGGGCTTCGCCCTGGCCATGAACGCGGTGCTGCTACGCCATCTGCGCCGGCCCGAGGCCGCCTTGCCGCTGAGCCTGGAGCTGCTGGCCCTGGCCCAGCGCCATGGCCTGGCCCTGTGGCAGGCCGTGGGCGCCCTGGTGCTGGGCTGGAGCCAGGCGGCCGGCGGCGACCCGGCCGGCCTGCTGCCCATCCGCCAGGCGGCCAGCGCCTCGGCCGTGGCCATGCCCAGCACTGAGGCCACGTTTCTGTCCTTCCTGATCGAAGCCCTGCTGAACCTGGGCCAGGCCGAAGAGGCCCTGGCGCAAGCGGACGCCTGCCTGCCCAAGGCGCGCGAGCGCCAGGAGTTCTACCTGCTGCCCGAGCTCTGGCGCATGCGCGCCCAGGCGCTGGCGGCCTTGGGCGAGCCGCGCGCCGAGGTCGAGCACGCGCTGGAGCAGGCCCAGCACGCCGGCCAGGCCATGGGTGCGGAGCTGCTCTTGCAGCGCACGGCCAGCCAGCGCCAGGCCTTGCCGACATTCGATTCAACGCAAATTCAACGCTGACCCGCCAAGCTCCCGCTCAGTTTCAGACCCGCCAGCCATGACGCGGGTCACAGCGAGGGGATGCTTTGATGCAGACAAGACGAGAACGACGAGCCGGGCGAGCAGCCGCCGCCTGGGCGCTGGCCGGCGGCATGGGCTTGGCGGGCCTGCTGGCTGGCGCCAGCGCGCAGGCGGCAGGCGAGGCCAGCGAGAGCCAGGGCAGCACGCTGCGCTTCTCCGGTTTTGCCACCCTGGGCCTGGCCCACAACGACAACGCCACGGCCGGCGTCACCACCTCCTTCTCCCAGCTGCGGCCGGTGCAAAAGGGTTGGTCGGCCAATATGGACACGGCCCTGGGTCTGCAGCTGGAATGGCAGCCCGCCCAAGGCACCACGCTGCAAGTGCAAGCGGTGGCCCGGGCCGGCGAGGACATGCAACCGCGCCTGCGCATCGCCGCCCTGCGCCAGCAGCTGGGCCAGGGCCTGAGCCTCAACCTGGGCCGCCTGCGCAGCCCGCTGTTCTTTGACTCCAGCGTGGCCGAGATCGGCTACGCCAACCTGAGCGTGCGGCCTGCGCCGGCCATCTACGGCGTGGTCAACAGCGTGGCCAGCCTGGACGGCGCCGACCTGCAGTGGCGGCTCAACCTTGGTGACGCCAGCCTGCTGGCGCAAGTCTTCGGCGGCCGCTACGACTACACCCACCGCTTCAACAACTTCTCGCCGGCCATCTCGGCCGACGCCAGCCTGCGCGGCCTGCTCGGCTTCAGCCTCAGCGCCCATCTGCAGGACCTGACCCTGCGCGTCTCGCGCACCGAGATCAAGCGCTATGAGCTGCGCTCCGAGCAGGTCAGCCAGATCAACAGCGGCCTGAGCCAGATCAGCGGCGCCCTGCAGCAGCTGGCGATGAACCCCATGCTGCCGCCGCCCATGCTGGCCGCCCTGCAGGCCAAATCGCAAGGCCTGGAGGCCCTGCGCAACCCCTTCGACAACCGCCCCGTCTACACCAGCATCGGCCTGGACGGCAATTGGCAGCGCTGGCGCCTGCTGGCCGAGCTGACCTGGATGAACCCGCACAACGACCTGGTCGGCCGCGGCCGCGGCTACAGCGTCACGCTGGCGCGCAGCATCGGTGACTTCACGCCCTATCTGAGCGTGGCCCAGCTGAAGCGTTCGGGCGCCAAGCTGAACACCGCAGCCTTGGGCCCCACCGGCCTGGACCCGCAGCTCGACGGTGCACTGAACCAGCTGCAGCAAGGCTTTGACCGCGCCCAGCAATTCGCCGACATCAGCAGCCGCTCGCTCAGCCTGGGCCTGCGCTGGGACTGGCGCGAGAACATGGCGCTCAAGACCCAGCTCGACCTGATGCGCACGCCCAGCCCCGGCACGCCCGGCCCGCTGGCCGTGCCCACCCTGCCCTTCAACCACAAGCTCCAGCTGTTCAGCGTCACGCTGGACCTGGTGTTCTGAGGAGGGCCCCGCCATGAAATTGCACCTGCACTCCTCCCTGCTGCCACGCGTCGCCTTGCCCATGACGGCCCTGCTGGCCCTGTTCTGGGTCACCGCGCCCCAAGCCGCCCTGGCGGCCAACGAGCTGATCGTCATCGCCCACAAGGATGTGGCCCTGGACAAGATCAGCCCCGAGCGCGTCACCCAGATCTTTCTGCGCCAGCAGCAGAACTGGCCCGACGGCCAGCCCATCCAGCCCATCGATTTGCGCGAAGGCAACGGCTTGCGCCGCAGCTTCTACGACCAGGTGACCGGCCGCAGCCCCGGCCAGCTGCGCGCCTACTGGGCGCGCCAGAGCTTCACCGGCATGGGCCTGCCGCCGCGCCAGGTGGACAGCGATGAGGACGTGACCCGCCTGGTGCAAAGCACGCCGGGCGCCATCGGTTATGTCTCGCGCAAGCCCAACGGCGCCGGCGTGAAAGTCCTGCTGACCGCCAATTTGGACTGACCCGGCCATGAAAGCCGCCGCCACCGACCCCGGCCTGGAGCAGGCCTCCTGGCTGCGCCTGCTGGCGCCGGCCAGCTGGTTGTCGGGGCGGCTGAGTTTTTCGCGCAAGTTCCTGCTGGTCGGCGCGGTCATGCTGCTGGCCCTGGCCTTGCTGAGCTGGCCCCTGCTGCGCAAGGCCGGGCAAGACGCGCAGAGCGCCGAGCTGGAACGCCGCGGCCTGGCCGCCCTGGCGCAACAGGCGGCCGTGCTCAACACCCTGGTGCGCCAGCGCGGTGAACTCAAGGCCGAACGCGCCGACAAGCAGGCCGCCCGCGCCGAGCTGAAAGTCCTGTTGGACTGGGCGGCCGCGCCGCCCTTGCCGAACAGCGCCCTGCCCAGCACCCTGCCCGCCCTGGCCCAGCGCCTGCAGCAGCAATGGCAGCAGCTGCAAGACCTGGCCGCGCAGGACGATGACGCCCAGCGCCGCTTTGCCGCCCACACCGGCACCATCAATGCCTTGCTGGCCCTGATGCGCGAGAGCGCCCGCGCCCACCGTCTCAATGTCGACCCGACGCTGGACGCGGCGTTTGAGATGCTCAGCCACCGCTTGCCCCTGCTGATGGAAACCTTGGCCAAGCAGCAGGACGCGCTGGCCCTGTCCAGCGACAGCATGGCCAGCTACGCCGTGGCCGCCCAGGTGGTGCTGAGCGAGGCCACGCCGGCCCTGCGCGCCGGCATGCAGCAGCTGCTGGCCCCGGGCGACCGCGCCGGTCTGCAGGCCCAGCTCGATGAGCTGCTGGCCCGCATCGAGCGCCAGCAAGACGCCGTCGACAAGGTGCTGGACACACCGCAAGCCCTGTCCGAGCTGCGCCCCATCGCCAGCGCCAACCTCGCGCAAGCCCAGGCCCTGCTGGTGGCCAGCACCGTGCAAGCCGATGCCCTGCTGCAGGAGCGCCTGACCCAGCTGCGCCGCAGCCAGTGGCAGGTGGGCGCCCTGCTGGTGGGGGCGATGGCGGCCATCGCTTACCTGTTCGCCGGCATTTACGTCTCCACCCTGCGCTCGCTGCGCCGGCTCTCGCAGGGCACGCAAGACTTCTGCGCCGGCCGCCTGGACACCCGCATCCGCATCGACACGCAGGACGAGCTGGTCCTGGTGGCGGGCAACTTCAACACCGTGGCCTCCGAGGTCGGGCGCCTGCTCGATGTGATCCGCGAGCAGAACGAATCGCGCCAGCGCGAGCTGGAGCGCCTGGTGCAGCAGCGCACCCTGGAGCTGGCCGACAAGAACGACCAGCTGCACCTGGCCGCCCTTCGTGTGCAGGAAGAGCTGGAGTCGGCCCGCGACATGCAGCAGGCCATCCTGCCCCAGCATTTCCCCGACACGGCGGACTTCTCCATGCAGGCCTGCATGAACCCGGCGCGCGAGCTGGGCGGTGATTTTTATGACTGCTTCGCCCTGCCCGAAGGCCGCTGGGGCTTTCTGGTCGCCGATGTGGCGGGCAAGGGCGTGGGTGCGGCCTTCTTCATGGCCGTCTCGCGCACCGTCTTGCAAGACCTGGCGCAGGCCGACCTCGGCCCCGAGGAAGTGCTGGCCCGCGCCAATGAAGTGCTCAGCGGGCGCAACCCGATGGAGCTGTTCGTCACCGCTTGCTATTGCATCTACGACCCGCGCGACGGCAGCCTGGCCTACGCCAGCGCCGGCCACCCGGCGCCCCTGCTGCGCACCGCACTGGGCGAGGTGCTGACGCTGAGCTCGCCCTGCGAAGTCGCCTTGGGCGTGCTGCCCGGCATGAGCTACAGCCGCCAGCATGCCCGCCTGGCCTACGGCGACACCCTCTTGCTCTACACCGACGGCATCACCGAGGCCTTCGATGCCGCCGAACAGGCCTATGGCGACGACCGCCTGATCGCCTGGCTGCGCAGCAGCCGCGAGCCGCAAGCCGCCGCCAAGCTGGCCAGCCTGGTGCGCGATGTGGCCGCCTTCGTCGGCGGCGCCGAGCCCAGCGACGACCTGACCGCCCTGCTGCTCTGCCGCAAGCCGCAAGGCGAAGCCGCCACCGACCTGCTCATTCCCTCCACCACCGACACGCCCGCCAGCCCACAAGCCCGAGGAGCTCTGACCGTGAGCCATGCCCCCCTGGAATTGAAGAACAAGACCCTGCTGCTGGAGTACCGCCTGGACAGCCGCGTCGAGGAGATCGCCGCCCTGGCCGAGGCCGTGGACGAAGCCCTGGCCGAGCGCCCCGACCTGGCCTTTGCCGTCAACCTCTGCCTGGAAGAGCTGATCACCAACACCATCCAGCACGGCTTGCACGGCGCGCCCGACCGCCCCATCCATGTGCGGCTCTCGCGCTCGGACGAATGGCTGGAAATCATCCTCAAGGACGACGCCCCGCCCTTCGACCCCTTCGTCGAAGCGCCCGCCCCCAGCCTCAACGCCAGCGTCGAAGCGCGCGAAGTGGGCGGCCTGGGCGTGCACATGGTCAAAACCATGATGGACGAGGTGCGCGCCTTCTACGACGGCAGCGGCAACCTGATCGTGCTCTTGAAGACCCTCAAGCGCTAACGCTGCTTTCCAGCGCCACCCAAAATTCGACCTGAAGAAAGACACCCCCATGAGCTTCGAACACCACAGCAGCGATGAGCAAGGCGCCCGCCTGGTTCAACTCAAGGGCCGCATCGACAGCGCCACCGCCGGCGCCTTCGAGCTGGCCGTGCAAGACCTGTTCGCCACGCCCGGCGCCCGCGCCCTGCTGGACTTCGCCACCGTGGACTACATCTCCAGCGCCGGCCTGCGCGTGGTGCTGATGGCGGCCAAGCGTGCCAAGCAGGCGCAGGGCCGCCTGCTGCTCTGCGGCCTGCCCCAGCATGTGCGCGAGGTGTTCGAGATCAGCGGCTTCCTGAAGATCATCGACAGCGTCGCGGACCGCGCTGAGGGTCTGCGTCAACTGAACGCCTGACTGCAGATTCGCACGGTTCCTCCATGAGCATCTTCATCAGCCTGTTCGCCGGGCTGGGCCTGTTCTTCATCGGCGTTCGCCTGATCAGCAGCAATCTGCGCCAAGTGATCGGCCGCCGCCTGCGCCAGCTGATCGCGCGCGCCGTCACCGGCCCGGGCTCGCTGGCCTTGTTCGGCCTGCTGGCCGGCGCGGTGATGCAAAGCGTCAATGCCGTCATCCATGTGCTGGTGGCCCTGGTCACCGCCGGCGCCATGGACCGCAAGCGCGCCTTCCCCATCATCCGCTGGGCCAACCTCGGCACCTCGCTGCTGGCCCTGGTGGCCGCCATCGACCTGCACGCCCTGGCCCTGTGCCTGGTCGGGCTCACCGGCATCGCCTACTACCGGCAGATCGACCAATCGACCCGCTGGCGCCATGCCGTGGGTGCCCTGCTGGGACTGGGCCTGCTGTTTCTGGGCACCGATTTCATCAAGAGCGGCGCCGCCTGCTGCGCACCGAACCTTGGCTGCGCCTGCACATCAGCGAGCTGGGCGTCTGGCTGCTGCCCAGCTTTGCCATCGGCGCGGCCGTGGCCTGGGCGGCGCAATCATCCACCACCGTGGTCGTCATCACCATGAGCCTGGCGGCCGGCGGCCTGATCGGCTGGAACGGCGGCGCCATGCTGGTGATGGGCGCCGGCCTGGGCTCGGCCGCCTCGGCCTGGAGCCTGGCCGGCCGCCTGCAGGGCAGCGCCCGCCAGCTGGTGCTGTTCCAGGTGCTGCTGCGCCTGCAGGGCCTCTTGCTGACGCTGGCGTTTTACGCCGGCAACCGCTGGCTGCTGGATGACCCCTTCGGCCGCCTGCTGGACCAATTCCAGATGGGCCTGCCGGCGCGGCTGGCGGCTTTCTACATGGTGGTGCAGCTGCTCAGCGACCTGGCAAGCCGCGCGCTGGAGGCACCCTCGCTGCGCTGGCTGGAGGCCTGGGCCGCGCCCTCGCTGCAAGAGAACCTGAGCAAGCCGCATTTCGTGCACGACGAGGCCCTGGACGAAGCCGAAACCGCCCTGCTGCTGGCCGACAAGGAGCAGCAGCGCCTGCTCGCCTGCCTGCCCGCCTACCTCGACGCCTTGCGTCAGGACGCACCCGAGGCCCTGACCTCGGCGGACACACGCCAGGCCGCCGAGAGCCAGGTGCTGCAGCTCTGCGAGCAGTTCCTGGTGGAGCTGGCCGACCGCCAGCGCAGCCGCGATGTGCTGGAACGCAGCATGGTGCTGCGCGACCGCAACCGCCTGCTCGCCTCGCTGCAGGAATCGCTGGTGGAGCTGCACCAGGCCGCCCAGGTGGCCGGCGGTGGAGATGTGCGTGATGTCGATGAAGCCGGCCGCGCCACCGTGGCCCAGCTGCTGGACCAGCTGGTGCAAAGCCTGCACCTGATGCTGGAGGCCCTGGCCGAAACCGCCGCCCGCGCCCAGCCCGACGCCGAAGACCTGGAGCTGCTGCGCAGCCTCACCCACGACCGCTCGGAGCTGATGGACGGCATCCGCCGCCGCCTGCAAGGCAGCGATCTGGAAGCCGGCCTGCGCCAGGCCGTGTTCAGCGCCACCACCGTGTTCGAACGCTGTGTCTGGCTGGCGCGGCGCTATGTGCTGCTGCTGGACAGCCCCCTCACGGCCAAGGTTACGGCCATGGCCACGGCGCCCTCCACCAAGACCTGAGAGTCCCACACCTTGATCCACCACGCTCTGAGCCGCTGGCTGCCCCCGTCCAAGCCGGTGCGCCGGCCCTTCGAGCTGATCTACGCGGCCGATGAATGCCCGCCGCGCGGCGCCCTGGGCCTGCTGGCCTTGCAACATGCGGCCACGGTGCTGGCCCTGATCGCCCATGTGCTGGCCGCCGCCAAGATCGCGGGTTTAAGCCTGCCGCAAACCCACTCCATCGTCGCCATGACCCTGCTGGGCATGGCCATGGGCACGGCCCTGCAAGCCTGGGGCGGGCGCTGGGGCAGCGGCACCCTGCTGGTGTTTCAGCCCGACCCGATGATGATCACCGTGGCCGGCGCGGCCATCGCCAGCTACGGCCTGGGCTCCCTGGTGCAGGTGAGCCTGATCGCCGCCGGCGTCACGCTCTGCGTGGGGCCGCTGATGCGCCATCTGCGCGCCCTCTTCCCGCCCACCGTGGTGGGCACGGTGGTCTGCATGGGTGGCTTGGGGCTGGTGGAGCCGGCCATGCGCAACGCCTTGGGCATCCATGAATCCGCCCAGGTGGCGGGCGGCTTGCAAACCCTGCAGATCGACGGCATCAGCGCCCTCATCTCGGGCGCCACCCTGGCCAGCATCGTGGTGCTCTCGGTCTGGGGCGGGCGGCGCTTCAAGCTGCTGGGTGTGTTGGCCGGCTTGCTGATGGGCCTGCTGATCGCCGCGCTCAGCGACCGCCTGCTGGGCCTGGAGTGGCTGCACAGCGCGCCCTGGCTGGCCCTGCCGCAGCCGATCGCGCCCAGCTTCAACCTGGGCCCCGAGATCATCTTTGCCATCGTGCTGATCGCCACGCTCAACCAGCTGGACAACATCGGCTGCCTGATCGTGATGGACAAGACCGACAACGCAGACTGGCGCCGCGCCGACATGCAGATGGTGGGCCGCGGCATCCGCGCCAACGGGGCCAGTGATTTTTTGAGCGGCCTGTTCGGCAGCTTCCCCACCGCGCCCAGCTCGGCCAATATCGCCCTGGTGCACGCCACCGGATCCAGCAGCCGCTACATCGGCCTGGCCTGCGCGGCCCTGCTGCTGCTGGTGGCCCTGAGCCCGCTGCTGACCATGGCGCTCACACTCATCCCGCAAGCCGTGCTGGGCGCCATCTCGCTCTACGCCGCCGCCTACCTGATCGTCTCCGGCATCGAGATGATCGCCACCCGCGCGCTCGACAGCCGCGGCATCTTCATGGTCGGCTTGTCGCTCTGCGCCGGCCTGGCCACCATGCTGATGCCGGGCCTGAGCCAAGGCCTGCCCGAAGGTGTGGCCATGCTGGCCGGCGATGGCTTTGTGGTCACCGGTGTCTGCGTGATGGGTCTGAACCTGCTGTTTCGCCTCGGCACCCGCATGCGCGCGAGCTGCGAGCTGGACCCGGGCCTCGGACCCATCAACCACCAGCTCACCGCTTTTGTCGAGCGCCAAGGCGCCGCCTGGGGCGCCCGCATGGACATCGTCCGCCGCGCCGCCCTGGCCGCACTGGAAGCCAGCGAAGCCATTCAAGCCGCCGGTGGCGGCCGCCTGCTGGTGATACGCGGCAGCTTTGATGAATTCAACTTCGACCTGGAGCTGCTGCACGAGGGCGAGCCGCTGCGGCTGGGGGGATCGGCTGCGGGGTTGGGCGATGGCTCAGCGGGCGAAGCTGCAACGGCGGAAGCGCCGTTGGATCTGGATGCGTTGATGGACAGCGATGAGGACATTGAACGCCAGCTCGACGCCGCCATGGCTCGCGTCTCCGGCGTCCTGATCCGCCACCTGGCCGACAAGCTCAGCAGCGCCAGCCTGGGGGCGGGGCAGGCGGTGTTGAGGTTGCATTTTGATCATTGAGGGCGCATCGGCAGCTTAGAGGCAAGGCGATATTCGGCTAGGAGTACTTCAGACTTAAGGCTGGCCCTTAGGCCCCTCTTTGGCCCCTTGACCCTCAGGCCCTCAGGCCCTCAGGCCGTTTACGTAGCGAATGCTGCTAAGCCCAAGCCTTAAGAACGCTTTTCATCTTGGGGAGCTATCGAGAGGACAAGCTTTGACGGCAGGACGAAGGTCTGCTTTGCTAAAGAAAGCTGATAGTCGCGGCCACGCACCGAGAGGGTGCTGTAAGCCTGTAGCCAACTCGACTCCGCGAGCGACGGCTGTGCAGCAAGTCTTGTCTGCGACGCCCAGCAGCCAAGGTTAGGATGTCGACCGCCCCCAAAAAGCAATCACCCAGGTCGCGATGACTCGCAGATCTTCAATGGGAGCGCCTGAAGCAGCCGGGGGAGGCAATGAAAGACGATATTCGCGCGAAGAAACTGCTCTACCACTTGACAAGCTTGAACAACATTCGGTCCATTCTCGAAAACGGCTTGCTACCGAGGTCGAGCTTGAACAACTTTGTCGACGTGGCTGATCCCGAAATCATTGAGGACCGAAAGCGGCTGCGCCTCGAGCGCCACGTCCCGTTCCACTTCTTTGCAAAAAATCCTTTTGATGGGCGTGTGCAGCGTGACGATCCGCGAAGGCGGTTCGTGCTCATTGCCGTACAAAGAGAAGTTGCTCGAGCGAAGGGCTGGAAAATCATCCCAAAACACCCCTTGGCCGGAGGGCAGATTGAACTGCATGACTACGACGCTGGAATGGAAACGATCGACTGGGATGTCATGAATAGGCGTGACTACTCGGATCAGCACTGCAAGTGCGTCTGCATGGCCGAATGTTTGGCACCTGGGCCTGTTCCCCCGGACCTGTTTCATTCGATCTACGTCAAAGATGACGAAGCGCAGGCACAGGTGCTTGCGATGCTTGATGGGCAAGACCGTGTGCCGCACGTTAACGTCGCGCCAGCGATGTTTTCCAAGTGAACTACGCAAGCCTCAATCCTGAGAAGGCGTTAATTTGGCGCATCCTCCATAAGGACAATTTACCGTGGGTACTTCAGAACGGTGTGCATTGCGGCAACAGTTCAATTCGCTCTCCTAAATGGGTGAGCATTGGAAATGCCGAGCTGATTGACAAGCGCGCAGGGCATCCGATTCCAACCTCCCCAGGAGGGACTCTTGGGGACTACGTTCCCTTCTACTTCACGCCGTTCTCAGTGATGTTGCGCAACATCCATACCGGCTGGAACGGGATCAAGCACGTGCCTAACGCCGACATTGTCATCTTGGTGTCCAGCCTGCGCCGCGTTAGCGAGCTCAAGTTGCCATTTTTATTCACTGACCGCCACGCCTATAGCGGCCTAGCAAACTTCTACGATGATCTTGCCCGACTAGACAAGGTCGACTGGCCGCTTCTTCAACGTCGCGATTTCAAGCGCGACCCCGAGGATCCTGGCAAGCTGGAGCGGTACCAAGCGGAGGCCTTGGTGCACAGACATTTACCGCTGGCCGCCCTGCTAGGTGTCGTGTGCTACACGGATGTTGTCCGAGCCGATATCGAGTGCACAATGCATGCCCGGAGCGTAGCACTGCCCGTGCACACACGCCCCAACTGGTACTTCTGATGATCACTTACACCCAAGGCAACCTACTCGAATCCCACGCCGAAGCGCTGGTTAACACGGTCAACACCGTGGGCGTGATGGGAAAGGGGATCGCCTTGATGTTCAGAGAGCGGTTCGACCGTAACTTCAACCTTTACGCCGCCGCGTGCAAAGGTAAGCAGGTGAAGGTCGGACAGATGTTCGTAACCGAAACGGGCGAGCTCGATGGACCGCGCTGGATCATCAATTTTCCGACCAAGGACCACTGGAAAGGCAACTCGCGGCTAGAGTGGGTGGAGTCCGGGTTGGAGGATTTAAAGCGAGTCTTGCGTGCGCGAAAGATTCGCTCCGTGGCCGTTCCTCCGCTCGGTGCTGGCAATGGTGGGCTGGATTGGCCGACAGTCAGGGCGCGAATCGAATCCACTTTGTCTGATCTCGAAGATGTCGAGGTCATCGTCTACGAGCCCACAAACCAGTACCAGAATGTAGCCAAACGTGCGGGCGTGCAAAAACTGACTCCCGCTCGCGCGCTGGTGGCAGAAGCGGTGCGTCGCTACTGGGTGTTGGGCATGGAGTGCAGCCTACTGGAAGTGCAGAAACTTGCCTGGTTCCTGGAACGCAGCCTGAACCACCTGGGCCTGCGCAATGATCTGAAGCTCAACTTCGTGCCTCACCGATACGGCCCGTTTGCCCCGAACCTCAACCATCTTCTCAATAGCTTGGACGGCAGCTACTTACGCTCTGACAAGCGCATCGCCGACGCTGGTCCGCTGGATGTGATCGGATTCGACGACGGGCGCAAGGAGTTGGTGCAAGGCTATCTAAAGAGCGAGGCCAAGGACGTGGCCCCCGCACTTGAGCTGGCAAGTCGGGTGATCGACGGATTTGAATCGCCGTTCGGCATGGAATTGCTTGCCTCGGTGGACTGGTTGCTGAGCCGCAAAGGCATTGCGCCCGAGGTGCCGGCCTTACTTGCTGGATTGGCGAATTGGCCGGCGGATGGTGACGCTGGCGCTGGCAAGCGTAAGAGCGAGATTTTCGACGAACGTTCCGTGGGCATTGCTCTACAGCGACTGCTTACCAGCCCGCTCTACGCTCCCGCTTGACGCTCCTTTCTAGCGCGCTTAAGGGTCGCTGGCGTAAGGGCATGGCCTTAGGAGAGTGGCATGAGGGTCACCCATTAGCCGCCCCTGTCAAGTAGCAAACACACACCCCTGCCCCGCAAGAGCGCACTTGTTCACCTCCTTACTCAAGACTGAGTTCCCCGCTCGTCGAACTCACCGCGCACTTGGTTCTCAATGCATGGTTGCGCCGCAGCGCACCAGTCACCCATCAGGATCATGGCTGCGCGTATTCGCTTCTTGTGACCCAGCGCTCTGTGATCCCGCGCTGTGTATGGCCTGTCCCCGCGCTATGCGCCTGCGGATCAGGCCCTAGATGCGAAGTCATCTCGGAGCCGAGCTGGTACTCCGATTTAGACTGCCGACAGGGAGAGACCGCACAGACTGGCCGTCAGATTCGCAGCCAGCGATCGGTCACGAATTGCAATTGAAGACAAACCACGTCCTGATTGACTATGAGAACGTTCAGCCAGAGGTCGCCGATGCCTTGGCAAGGGAGGTTTTCCAAGTCTGGGTGTTTGTTGGTGCGCAGCAAGCCAAGGTCAAGTTTGATCTTGTTGAACTCGTTCAGCGAAAAGGCGGCGCTGCCAAGATCATTCGCATCAGTGCAACAGGGCGCGATGCACTTGATTTCCACATCTCGTACTACTTGGGCAAGTTGAGTCAGGAGTTTCCTGACGACTTCTTCCATGTCATCAGCAATGACACGGGCCTAGACCCCTTGCTCTGCCATCTGACTGAAAAAGGTGTGCGCGCAGCACGGTGGAAGAGTGTTTCGGACGTACCGATAGTAAAAGCACCAGCCGAAACTGGTGAAGACGAGAAGCTGTCGAGAATTCTGGAGTTCCTCGTGAGGCGAGGCTCTCAACGCCCAGCTTCATGGAAGACATTGATCGGCTCCACGTCTGCGATCTTTCAACCCAAGTTGGGAGAGCTTGAGACTGAGCGTTTGCTGAAAATTCTCGAGGCTAACGGTGTTTATGAGCGTGATGGCACGAAGCTGAGGTACGGCTTACCTGACTAAAGCGGACCAAGAGAGTCAGCCCATAGATTTGAGCTTCAGTCAGCAGCTCAGTTGCCATGAGGATTTGAGAGTCGAGGCCCAACCCAGCGCTTCGAGGCCTTAACTCACTCCCGCCCCATCTCCTGCAAAAGGCTCCTCACCATAGTGGTGATGATGTCCACCGCCGGGCCGTTGGCGCTGAGGAGCGCATGAGGGCCAGGCCCTAAAACTACTCATCAAGCCGCGGCCTCCAACACCGCACGGGTTTTGGCGTCGGCCGGGAAGACATGCTCCACCCGCAGCGAGGCCAGCGTGATGTCTTGCGGCGTGCCGAAGGTGGAGAACATGCTGAAGAAGGCCAGCTCGCCGTGGACGGTGGCGAAGCGGGTGGTCAAGACCGGGGCCAGTTGGCGCGTCCAGGGCGCCAGTTGTTGGCCGCCCAGGCGCGCTTGAAACTGCGCCGCCAACTGCTCCACACGGGCTTGCAACTCGGGCACGACCGAGGCGTCGTCGCGCAGATGGGCCAGCATGGCGGGGGCCACTTCGTCGAGGTTGCTGATGTGGCGGCTCATGCCTTCGGGGTGCAGCAGCAGGTCCAGCATATTGAGGCTCTGGCCCGGTGGCTGGTCGGCCAGCCAGGGCATCAGCGTCAGAGCCATCCAGCGGGCGCCTTGGTTCATTTGCAAGATGTTCCAGCCGGCGTCCATCACCATGGCGGGCAGCGGGTCATGGGCCGCCAGCATCAGCGTCAGGGCCTCGCACACCGGCGCCAGTACCGCCGCGCCCAACTCATGGCCGCTGTAGGCGGCGGCAAAGCCGGCTTGTTGCAAGGCGGTGTTGCGCAGGGCCAGCGGCGCTTGCAGCTCCTGCAACCAGGCCAGCAGCAGCTCACGGCTGGCCTGGGCCCGCCCGCTCTCGACAAAGCTCACATGGCGCTGGCTCACCCCCAGGCGCAAGGCCAGGTCCAGCTGACTGATGCGGCGCGCCTTGCGTGCGCTTTGCAGGGTTTCGCGAAGTGAGGGGCTGGCGGCGAGCATGAGCGGATTCCACCACAGCCCGGCCGCCTCTTCTCAATGATCTGCGAGGTAATTGCGGCGCTGGTGCGGGACTCGGACACTGCCCTTCTTCATTCGATTTTTGACAGCGAGTAAGGAAGGAAACAAGCCATGAACAAGCCCGTGTTGATCGTTGTGCTGCTGCTCTTCAGCGCCTTGAGCGTCTACGCCGTGCAGCATGCCGGCGGGGTCCTGGAGTTGGTGCAAGTGCTGCTGCGCATCCCCGAGGGTTGGCAGGTGATGGCCGATCTGATCATCGTCATGGTGTTGCTCTTGGTCTTCATGCGCCGCGACGCGCAAGCCCAGGGGCGGCCGTTCTGGCCCTGGGCGATCTTCTCGCTGGTGGTGGGCTCCTTCGGGCCTTTGCTCTACTTCATCACCGCGCGCCGCAGCCGCGAGCGTGGGGCATGAGGGTCAGGCTTTCAATTTGAAGACCCCAAGGCCCTTAGCTGAGCTCCCGAGGCACGAGGGTCAGGCCTTAAATCTGAAGTCCCCAAGGGCCCCCGCTCACCCCCGCCCATCTCCTGCAACAAGCTCCTCACCTTGGTGGTGATGATGTCCACCGCCGGGCCGTTGGCGCCGTGGGGCAGGATGACATCGGCGTTGCGCTTGGTCGGCTCGATGAACTGCTTGTGCATGGGGCGCACGGTGTTCAATTAGCGCTGCACCATCGACACGGTGGTTCGGCGGGAAGGTGTAGGTCACTTCGATTGGCACCAAGGCCTCGTTGCCATGGCTCAGCGGGTGGGGTATGACGACCAGACGACAGGTAGGTAAAGGCCAGGGCGCAAACACCTAGGTTTGTCGAAGGCTGGCTCCACAGTTCCGCACGCACCTTGTCTCAACTCGCCTGGTGTTCAGCGCCTGAATCACACCGAAGGTTCTCGGTGCTCAGTCGGCGGTCGGTACACATACTGTGGACCACAGTGCCAACTGTCCGTGTACTCCCCCGTGACGACCGCACTGACCTCGCTCCTGGACAGCAACCAGGTGGTAATGGCCTCACGGTCCACCTCGGTGACAGAGCCCGGCCGCATGGTGGACAGGTACGAATCGTCCCAAAAGCCGCCGTATGCAAGACCACGTGGGTCGATCACCTGCGCCAGGAAATCAAAAGTCAGAGACAAGCTTTCTTCCCGGCTCAGCTCCCGCTTGAACTCCACCTTGACCGAAAACCCCAACTCACGAAATTCACCAATTCGGAGCTTCTTGCGAAGTCGGCGGCTGCGATGCCTAGCTTGAGGTGGGTTGTATTTCATGGTGCGATCAGAGTCAGCTTTAAGTACACGTTGTAGAACATTTCACCACCCGCCAGAGACGCCTGATGCAGATGGAGGAACATGAAGGTCATGTCTTGAATATGAAGCTCCCTGGAGCGTCAGCTCAGCACCCAGCATGACCCGCCCCTTGCGCATCGAATTCCCCTGCGCCGGGTGTCAAGTCACTGCACGCGGCGAACGGCGTCAGCCCATCTTTGAATCCGACGAGCTTGTGACCCCGCGCTTGGCTCGCTGGGTATCATGTCCCGATGATGCCGCTCCGCTCAGTTCTGCTGCTGATGTGCCTGGTCGCTTGGGCGCAGCACAGCAGCGCGAAGGAGCCGGTGCTGCGCGCCTGTGGGCACCCGGCCGCGCCACCGATGAGCTGGGATCAGGACGGCCAGCTGACCGGCGTTTGTGTGGCCGCAGCGCGGCGGGCCTTCGCCGCGGTAGGGCTGACGCTTCAGGTGGAGCCCCCCACGCCTTGGGCGCGCTGCCTGCGGATGGTCGAAACCGGTGAGGTTGACGTCAATCTGTGCGGTTTTGCGAACGACAAGCGGCTGGAGCACGCGGTGATGGTGGAACCTCCGGTCGGCCACAACGAAGCGGTGCTGATCGTGCGCCGCGACAGCGCCCTGGTCTACAAATCCTGGGCCGACCTGAACGGCTTGCGCATCGGCATGGGGCGCGGGGTCAGTTTCGGGGAAGAGTTCGACGCCTACTTGGCTCAGCACACTCAGTTCGATCTTGCGATCAGCGAAGCACACAATCTGCAGAAGCTCTTGCTCGGAAGGCTCGACGCCGTGGTCACCGCAAGGCATGCGGGCCAGCAACAGATTCGCGCCACAGGCTGCGAAGCACAACTGCGCCTGCTGCCAGGCAAGGTGGTAGACGGCCCGCTGTTCATGCAGATGTCCAAGCGCTCCAAGCACCTGGGTGTCTTGCCACAAGTGACGGCGTTCATGAAGCAGCCGGCCCAGATCGAGTGGGTGCAGGGCCAGCAGGCTCGCTTTGAAACGATGTACGCCTCAATGAATCCGCCGGCGCAGTCCAAACTTTGCAGCCGCTGAGACCCAGGCAGCACCCTGAAGCCTGAGGGTCAGGTCTTGAATCTGAAGCCCCCAAGGCCTCAGTTCATTCACCCCCGCCCCATCTCCTGCAACAAGCTCCTCACCTTGGTGGTGATGATGTCCACCGCCGGGCCGTTGGCGCCGTGGGGCAGGATGACGTCGGCGTTGCGCTTGGTCGGCTCGATGAACTGCTTGTGCATGGGGCGCACGGTGTCCATGTACTGGGTCACCACCGACTCGGTGCTGCGGCCCCGCTCCGAAATATCGCGCTGCAGGCGGCGGATGAAGCGCACGTCCGAGGCGGTGTCCACGTAGATCTTCAGCGACATCATGTTGCGCAGCTTCGTGTCGTACAGGGCGAACAGGCCCTCGACCACGATCACCGGCGCGGGCGCCACGGTGATGGTGTCGCTGGAGCGGTTGTCGGCCGCGAAGTCATACACCGGCATGGCGATGGCCTCACCCTTGCGCAGGGCCGCCAGGTGCTGGGTCATCAGCGGCCAGTCGAAGGCATCGGGGTGGTCGTAGTTCTGCTTGCGCCGGTCCTCGGGCGGCATATGCGATTGGTCGCGGTAGTAGTCGTCCTGCATCACCACCGCCACGTTCTCGGGCCCGATGGCGGCCACCACCTGGCGCGTCACCGTCGATTTGCCGCTGCCGCTGCCGCCTGCGACACCGATGACGAAAGGTTTGTGGGGAGATTTAGGCATGAGCAGCTACAGCGGGAAGGGTCAGGGCTTGCGAATTGGTATGCAAACAAACAAACCAATAGGTGCGCAAGCGGGGGGAGGAGCGGACGAGGGGCAGATTTTATCGGTGGAGGGGACGCCTGAACCCGCTCATGCGCCACAGTCCCAGCCATTGAGCCGTACCGGTCGGACGGGGCTCTCGATTCGCTTCTCCGAGCTGCGGGTCTTACCCTTGCTGCGCAGCGTGGCGATGGACTTGCCCGTCAGGTAATTGGCGCTGCTGCGCTCTTCCTCGTCCTCGTCATAGGCCACGGACAGGGTGTCCTCGCCGATCAACTCAAGGTCCTTGAGCTTGGCGTTGTAGCGAAAGCGCCGCGTGGTGCTGCCGTGGCGGCTGGCGTCGGAGGTCTCGACCGCTTCAACGATCAGGGAACCCCGCTTGATATCAAGGGTGTAGAACTTGCCGGGATGGCAGAACTCGCCAGACAGCGAGAGGATGCGGTAGCCCCCGCTCGGGACTCCGGCAAGCACCACCAGTCGTTCTTCCCGTGGGGCCTCGTCGCGCCTGCTTCCGGTGAGCACCAGGGCCACATCGGAAATGCCGTCGCCATTCAGGTCGCCGGTGGCCTCGCCCCATACGAAGTCGAGATGGCGCAGTTCGCGCGCCTGCGAGGCGAAGGCCTGCAGCGCTTCCGGGCGTTCATTCGCAGCGACCGGCGCTGCGCATGAGCAGGCCAGCAGCAATGCGATGGACAGGGGCAGGTGGTTTCGCATGGTGGCGCCTTGGGAAGGCAAGGGGTAGCGGGAGAACTCGCCATGGTGCCACGCCTGGGCACAGACACAGCCGACAACACGGCCCCACCCCGACTGCAGCTTCAGCTGCGATACATGGCTCTCAGCTGTTCCGCTGGCCGGCCAAGGCCCGCGCCGCCGCCAGCCGGCGCGCGACCGGGCCGTTCAGCTCTCGCGTCAAGGGATTCCAGCGCGCGGAAATCTTCTCCAGCTCCTGCCAGAGCCGTTCAGCCATGGCGAGATCGCCGGTGGCATAGGCCCATACGGCGTACTCGGCCTTGCACCCATAGGTGTCGAACTTCGTGAGCGCAGCCTCGAAGGCGCCGCGCGCCTCCGCGCTTCGCGAGCTGCCGGCATAGCAGCGGGCGATCAGCAGGGACACCGTTTCCGCATGGAACTCCGGCCGATCCGATTGCAAGGGCTGCAACAGGGCCAAGGCCTCGTCATAGCGCTGGCACTCGACCCAGGCACGGGCGGCACCGAGCCGGATGTCGGGGTCGGCGGCGAAAGGCCCGCGCAGGCAGGACTGGTACTGCCGGGCCGCCTCCTCCGCCTCGCCGATCTCAAGCAGGGCGGCGGCCAGGCGCATCTGGTTCTGCGCCGTCGGCGCATCCTCGAGCGCAGCCCTGGCCTCGCGCAGCTCGCGGCCCGGGTCCAGCGCCTTAACCGCCGCTGACACCGCCTTCATCGCGCCTCGCTCCATGCGCGAGTTCGGCAGATAGATGGCGAAGAAGTACACCAGGCTGCCCAGCAGCGGGAAGGCGAACAAGATGAACAGCCAGTACATCTGCTGGCGGCTGCGAACGGCGTGGATGGCGCACAAGACGGCGATCACGACATGGAGACTCAATCCTGCGAATGGCATGCTGCATTCCTCCCCTTTTACTTGCCCGTTACCTGAGCGCATACAAGCGCCTCGCGCGGGATTCTGCCAGCAGTCGATTGCAGCAGGCGCGGCAGCCTTGCTACAACAAGACTTGACCAGACCGTGCGGGCTGGCGAGCTACTCGCGCGGAATGAAAAAAAGGATCGCGACAGTCAGCTGATCACCAAGGCGCAGCTGCAGTCGCAAGCTCGGCACTGTGAACAGGGACACGGGGACACGGGGACACAGAGACATGGGGCACGGAGGAGGCGAAGGCGCGAATCGCCAGACCGAGGGCTCAGCCTGCGACGGCTTTGCCGCGGCAGAAAGCCTCTGCCCGCCGTCTCAGCGCTGTTTTGCAGGCGCAGCCTGCTCGGGCTCCCGCTCGCACATCGCCTCGAACATGCTCTGGCACACGGCCAGCAGCTCGGCCTGCGGCATCGCCGCGAACTCCTTCCTCACCTTGAGAGAAAACTCCCGGTACTCCGGCCTTGCGCGCGACCGCGCGACGATGCGCGGGTCCTTTCGATTGCAAGCATACGGTGGCTCTAACAGCAGCTCGTACCGCCCCGGCTTGGCCGTGTCGGCCTTGCTGCAAACCTCGATGGTCACGTCCAAAAGGGCCTGGCCTTCAACGCTGGACAAGCCTTCTGCACGGAGCTGCGAGCCCAGGAGCAGGGCCAGAGAGGAGACAGCGATGGTTCTTGCATTCATGCGGATTCCTGGCGCCATAGCGCGACCTTTCATGGCGATGCCGGCCGGCCCTGCAACAGCAACAGCACGACCAATTGTCCAACTGGTATCCAGCACGGCTGGCGCACTGCCAGTCTTGCCTGTCGAACTCAGCTGATCTGCCGGCCCAGCATGGCGAGCTCGTCCCGCAAGCTGTAGCCCTGGGCGGGACGCCCGCCGGAATGGCGGATCAGCTGCGCCTCTACCAGCACGCCTTCGTCCAGGACCTTGCGGCGGAAGTTGTCCTTGTTCGTCGGGGATCCGGTGACGATCTCGTAGACGGCCTGCAGATCGGCCATGCGGAAGACCTTGGGCAGCAGATGCGCGACGATGGTGCTGTACGTGGCCTTGGCCTGCAGCCGCGCCAAAGCGGTGGCGATCAGCTGCAGGTGATCGAAGGCCAGGCCGCGGGCTTTCAGGCTCAAGTTCGGGATCACCTCGTGCAGCTCGACCTTGCCGGCATCGACCAGGGGCTGCACCGCGTCATGGTGGTGCAGGGCGAGATGCACCACACTGGCCGACCAGCCTCGCGGGTCTCGCTTGGGGCCGGAGGCGGTGCAGACCTGCTCCAGATGGCTGGGCTTGAAGCCCAGCTTGCTGCGCAGAATGCGCAGCATGGCATCCTCGGTGGACGCATCGACCTTGCCGGACTCGGGGTCCGCATGGACGTAGCCGCCCGGCAGGGCCAGCTGGCCGGCGCAAGGCTCCTCGCTGCGCTGCATCAGCGCGACCATGAGCCGCTGCTCGACCAGGGTGAGGATGACGGCATCGACGGTCAGGATGGGGGTCTTGAACATGGTCCTCGGTTCTCTCTGCCACGGGCACCTCCGCGCGACACGGCGGTGACGCGCGGAGGTGCATCGCCTCAGGCATCCGCCCTCACCCGCGCGCGGATGTCTGCAAAACTCTGCTCGCGCAGCAGCTTCCCGTCTTCGAACACCAGCTCCAGAAGGCCCTGGGTTTCTTGCTCCGGGGTTTGCCGGTCGAAGAGCACATAGTCGCCCGCGATCTTCTCCACGCGCAGCAGGCCCACGGCCGACTTTTTCACGCCGCTGTCGGTCTTGGGGTCCTTGGACAGCTCGCGAAGCTCGCCGCCGACGATGCCCGCCGTGGCCTTCATGGCCATGCCGAAGCTGTCGCGCGTCAGGTGCTGGTAGCTATAGCTTCCCACGCCAAGCACCACATTGGTGGAGGCAAAACCCTTGGCCTGCAAACGCGTCAGGATCTGTTGCGCGCGCTCCAGGGTGATCGAGTCGCCATAGATCAGACCGACGCGCTCATGCAGAACCTTGTAGCCCTTGGCGGTCTCGCTGCCGCCGAAGATGTCCCACAGGCACTGCACCGAGCCGCGGCGTTCGGCATCGGAAATCAAACGACCGTTGTGGATCACGGTGTAGCGGCCTTGCTCGTCCTGCATGAGCTCGCCGCGGCTGTTGCGGGCCAGCTCACCGTCCAGATAGCCGGTCAGGATCAGCACCGGATCTCCCGAGTCCGGCCGGAAGACGACCTTGGCCTGGCCCAAGGCATTGGGGCTGCGGCTCAGAATCTCATTCTTGAGTGTCACCGTGTACTCAGTGATGACCTGCCAGAAGTCCCAGGTGTCGGAGACGATGCTGATGATGCCGCTGGGGTACACCTCGGTGATCAATCGGCGGAAGGTTGAGACCTCGTCGAGCTGCCCGCCCATGCTCATCACGCTGTGTTCGGTGGCAGGCACCGAGCCACCCAGCAGCTCCTTGTCGCTGTCGGCGCCGTAGCAGTCCTCGGCGTAGTCGATGGCCGACACGGTGTCGGTGCCACAGAAGCTGACCAGATGTCCGGCGCCACAGCGGCTGGCGTCCTCCGGGTTGGACATGCCGCGGGCCGAGAAATCATGGGCCTGCCAGTCGATGAAGCTGGCGTCGCCGCCGGTCTGTTCGCAGAAGACCTCGAGCAGCCGCCGGTACTGACGAGCGATGGTGGCCACGGTCATCGGCTTCCAGACGCCGTTGGAGAGCATGGTCTCCAGGTAGTTCACCAGCCAGAAAAACGCAGGCAGGGTCTCGGTGATCGTGAAGACCGGCACCTTGATGTTGACCAGCGAACCTTCCGGCAGCGCCTTGATGCGGACGGGCAGGTAGCCCAAATCGTGCAGCGCCTCGATGTGCTGGACGGGCACCGCGCCGGGGCCCAGCGCGTTGTCCATGCGGCGCTGGTAGCGGCGCACTGCCTTGTCCTTGGGGAGCTGGAAGAACTCTTGATTGAACAGGTCGATCAGGAATTCCTTGATGAAGCCTTGAAGGCCGAAGAACAGCACCCGGCCATCGAAGGCGCCCGGGCCTTCGCGCAGCACCGGCGCCAGTCGATCGGAGCGCGGCGTGAAGTTCGAGTACACCTTCTCGGTTCCTGCGGGGTACTGAAACACATGGCCCGATTTGTAGAAATCGATCAGGTGAAGCGGGTTCATTTTCATGGGACGTCCTCGAAAGATGTTGATGGCTGGCCGTGCTGTCAGGCGGCCCTGGCGCTGTGGAGGCAGGTCTCCGCGGCCAAGGCGGGATCGGCGCAGAAGGGGGTGAAGATGGCGTCGAAGTGGGCCCTCAAGGGCGCCAGTCCCTTGGTGAAAAGCCCGTGGGTGACGTAAAGGTAGAGCGGCTGCTGGCTGCGCTCGCGCAGCGCGGCGGCCAGGGCGATGAAGGTGCCTCCGCCATCGCAGATGTCGTCGACCACGAGCAGCGGGAGATCAGGAAGCTCGCCTTCGACGGCCGCGTCGCTGAGCCTGCCGGTCAGGGGGTTGCGCCGCTTGCTCGCGAACACCAGCTGCGATCCGATCGCCTTGGCGACGAGTTCGGCACGCTTGCGGGCGCCGGCATCCGGGGCGACGACGGCCAGCTCTCCGATGTGCGAGAGCGCACCTTCACGCAGCTGCCGGACGTAGTGGACCGCGGGGATGACGCGGACGTTCCTCAGCAAGGCCGGGACAACGTCGCTGTGTGGATCGCTCACGGTGACGGTTGCGAACTCGACGCTATTGATCAGCTGACAGAAGACCGCGGCCGACAGCGGCTCGCCCTCGATGGCGACGCGATCCTGCCGGGCGTAGGGCACATAGGGCAGCCGCAGGTGAAGCTGCGCGCCCGCCGGAACGGCGCGCTTGAGCGCGTCGGCCAGGAGCAGCAGATCCATCACCCCCTCGGCCGAGTAGAGACCAGCGGTGATCGTCCAGCAAAGGTCTGTACAGCCCAACACGCTTTCGGGCAAACGCAGGTGGCGTTCGCCGCCGGGAAAGCTGAGCCTGTGAACACCGGGGTGCTCCCGGCTGGCCTCATCCTTGCCTGGAACGAGAGAGGAGTGAAGAGTCAACGTCGATTGCATCGTCTTGGCCTTGTTTGTCGTTTGATGCATCGTACATATATATAGAACGTGAGGCAAGAAAAATTGCGCTCGCCGCCCGGGCCTGGGTCTGCCATACGCACGGGTGGACAAGAAAATTGAACCTGAGGCCTGAAAGGCTGGCGGCTCATGAGGCACAGCGCCTCGCTACGGAGCCCTTGCCTGCCACCTAAGAGCCGGGGCCAGCGGTTAAGCACGCGGCTGGTCCGCGACCCGCATTACGCAAGCGCTTCATGCGGGCTACCAAGACGCCGCTTTGCGAATGCCTTGCCGCACGAGGCGCAAAGCGAGCCGACGTGGAACTTCACAGGAGTTCCACGCCCACGGCTCAACGGCCTACGTGGAGATTCACAGGATCTCGACGCCCACGGCCGTTGCTTCGCCCCCACCAATGCACAGCGCCGCCACACCGCGCTTCAGGCCGCGGTGCTTGAGCGCGCCGATCAGGGTGACCAGGATGCGGGCGCCCGAGGCGCCGATCGGGTGCCCCAGGGCAACGGCGCCGCCGTTGACGTTGACGATCTCGTGCGGCAGCTTGAACTCGGCCATGGCCGCCATGGTGACGGCGGCAAAGGCTTCGTTGACTTCCCAGAGGTCGACGCTCTTGGCATCCCAGCCGTTCTTGCTCAGCAGCTTTTGGATCGCGCCGACTGGGGCGGTGGTGAACCACTCGGGGGCGTTGGCATGCACGGCGGTGCCAACGATGCGGGCGATGGGCGCCAGGCCCAGCTTGGCGGCGGTGCTTTCACGCATCAGCACCAGGGCGGCGGCGCCGTCGGAGATGGAGCTGGAGGTGGCGGCGGTGATGGTGCCGTCCTTCACAAAGGCGGGCTTGAGGCCGGCGATCTTGTCCAGCTTGGCCTTGAAGGGCTGCTCGTCGCGGCTGAACACCGTGTCCACGCCGCGGTTGCTGACGGTGACGGGGGCCATTTCCCAGGCGAAGCTGCCGTCTTCATTGGCGCGCTTGGCGCGCTCGGTCGAGGCCACGGCGAAAGCGTCTTGCGCTTCGCGGGTGAAGCCGTACTTGCTGACGCAAGTTTCGGCGAACACGCCCATGGCCTTGCCGCGCTGGTAGGCGTCTTCCAGGCCGTCCAGGGCCATGTGGTCGTACATCTGGGCGGCGCCGTACTTCACGCCCTTGCGCGCGAACATCAGGTGCGGCGCGTTGGTCATGGATTCCATGCCGCCGGCGATCAGGATGTCGGCGCTTTCGGCCTTCAGCGTGTCATGGGCAAACATGGTGGCGCGCATGCCGGCGCCGCACATCTTGCTCAGCGTGACCGCGCCGACCGACTGGGGCAGGCCGGCCTTGAGCACGGCCTGGCGGGCGGGGGCTTGGCCCTGGCCGGCCATCAGGCAGTTGCCGATGAAGGCTTCCTGGATGGCATCACCCGGCACACCGGCGCGCTCGACGGCAGCCTTGATGGCCACGGCCGCCAGTTCCCAGGCTTGCAGGCCGGCGAAATCACCGAGCAGGCCGCCGATGGGGGTGCGGGCGGCGGAAACGATAACGATGGATTCAGTGGACATGAGAATCTCCGGTTGGGGGTGAAGGGGCGAAAGTCAAAAGGGATCCGTCAGCAAAGAAAGCGCCGCTGCGGGTCGTAGGGAAAAACGTCGTGCACATGGCCGTCCAGCGTGCGCTGCTGGTGGCGCTGCCAGAACTCGGGGTCGAGCAGATCGGCGTGGTGGCGCATGAAGACCTCGCTCACGCCGGGGTGGCCGAGCAGGAAGGGGCCGAAGGTCTCGGGGAAGACATCGCGCGGGCCGACCGCGTACCAGATCTCGCCGGACATTTCCTCTTCCTCGTTGCGCGGCGCGGGCACGCGGCGGAATTTGCAGTCCGTCATGTACTCGATCTCGTCGTAGTCGTAGAACACCACCTTGCCGTGGCGGGTGACGCCAAAGTTCTTCCACAGCATGTCGCCGGGGAAGATGTTGGCGGCCAGCAAGTCCTTGATGGCATTGCCGTACTCGATCACCGCATGCTCCAGCTGCGCGGGCGTGGCCTCTTGCAGATAGATGTTGAGCGGCACCATGCGGCGCTCGATGTAGACATGGCGCAGCACCAGGTGCTCACCGCCCTGCTTGTCACCGTCCTCTTCCAATAGGCTGGGGCAGAAGTGGCGCAGCTCGGCCAGCAGCTCCTCGTCAAAGCGATGGCGTGGCAATGCGACGTTAGAGAACTCCAGCGTGTCGGCCATGCGGCCGACACGGTCGTGCTGCTTGACCAGCAGGTACTTGCTCTGAATCAGCTCACGCGTGGTGTTTTCCTTCTGCGGCGGATAGAAATCCTTGATCAGCTTGAAGACAAAGGGGTAGCTGGGCAGATCGAACACCAGCATGACCATGCCCTTGATGCCGGGGGCGATGCGGAACTTGTCGCTGGAATGGCGCAGATGGGCGAGCAGGTCGCGGTAGAACAGGTTCTTGCCGTGCTTTTGCAGGCCGATGGCGCTGTAGAGCTCGGCACGCGGCTTGCGCGGCATCAGCGAGCGCAGGAACTGCACGCAGGCGCTGGGCACGGCCATGTCGACCATGAAATAGGCGCGGGCGAAGCTGAACAGCATCAGGAGATCGTCTTCGCCGAACAGGGCGGCGTCGATGTGCAGCAGGCCCGATCGCTCGGCATGAAGGATGGGCAGGGCAAACGGCGTCTCCGTGAAGCCGTTGATGATCTTGCCGACCAGGTAGGCGCCCTTGTTGCGGTAGAACAGGCTGGACAGCACCTGAATCTGAAAGTTAGCGCGCCAGCGGAAATCTCCGAGCTGGCGCTGCACCGCTTGCAGCACCAGGTCGACATCACGGCCGAGGTCTTCGAACTCGACATCGAGCTGGAAATTGGTCAGCACCCGACACCAGGTGTCGCGCAGGTTCTGCGGCGTCGGGTAGTAAGCGCGGTAGGTGGCGCGGGCGGCAGGCTCCTCGTTCTCGATGTACTCGGTGGACACGGCCGGGCGCACGAAGAGAAAAGAGTTGTGGAAGTAGCCGCGGTGCAGGATGCGGGTGCAGACCGAGTTGAAAAAGGTCTCGGCCAGCTCGGGCTGGAGGTGGTCGATCAGCAGGCCGATAAAGTGCAGCTTGACCTGCTGCCAGACATCCATGGCCAGCTGGCCGACCTGGAAGCGTGCTTCCAGCAGGGCCACGGTTTCGTCCACCCGCTGCTCGTAGAACTCGATGCGCAGCGCCTGGGCGCGCTGCTGGCCCTGCCAGTCAGCGCGCTCGAAGCGCTGCTTGGCAGCGGCACTGGTGGCGCTGAAGAGCTGGTAGTGGCGGTCAAAGCCGCCGAGCAGGGTCTGCGCGATCTCGAAGGCACGGGCGTCGGTCAGCTTCTGCGGAAACATGGACGGGCGCGCCGGGCTGGGACGAAATAGTCAAAGGACTGAGGCGATGCAGCAAGCCGCCGTGGCGACTCAGGCCGCCGGCTGGAGGCGCGCGGCCTCGTAGCGTTGCTTGACGGCCGCCAACGCGCGCTGGAAGGCGGGTGCCACCTGCTCGGCCGAGGCGGCGGTGATGCGAAGGTCTTCCAGCAAGCCGTTGTGCAGGCCGTAGACCCAGCCGTGCACGACGATCTCCTGGCCGCGCGCCCAGGCGTCTTGCACCACCGTGGTCTGGCAGGCATTGCGGGCTTGCTCCAGCACATTGAGCTCGCACAGGGCGTTGACGCGCTGCTCGGCGGCAATGCTGTCCAGCCATTCGCTGTGATGGTTGCGCACGTCCTGCACATGGCGCAGCCAGTTGTCGACCAGGCCGGTGCGTGCATCCAGCAAGGCGGCCTTCACGCCGCCGCAGTTGGAATGACCCACCACGATGATGTGCTTGACCTTGAGTGCATCGACCGCGAACTGCATGACCGAGAGGCAGTTCAGGTCCGAATGCACCACGACATTGGCGACATTGCGGTGCACGAACAGCTCGCCCGGCAGCAGGTTGACCAGCTCATTGGCCGGCACGCGGCTGTCGGCACAGCCGATCCACAGGTATTGCGGCGTCTGCTGCTTGAGCAGGCGCGAAAAGAAGCCCGGTTCGCGCAGCTCGGTATCCGCCGCCCATTGCTTGTTGCTGTCCAGCAGCTCTTGAAGTTCGGTACTCATAGGATTCGCATTCTGATCTTGTTGCACTGCAGCAAGCTGACATTCTCGCTGCTGTGCCAAGAGGCGCGGCTGGAGCAGTGAACGCGGCAGGTCGTCATGAATGGCTCGCGGCTTGGATCTTTGTTTGTTCAGTCAACTGGGGCAGCGCGCCAGCGCTGCAGCAGCTCGACACTCACGCCGACACCACCGCAGACCTCCACCAAGGGCCGCTTGAAGGGCGCAAACACCTCGGGATGGGCGCTCAGCACGGCCAAGGCGGCACCGCAAGCGGGCTCGACCATCACACGCATGGCGTCGGCAAAGCGGGCGCAGGCGGCGGTGGCCTGGGCGTCGCTGACGGTCAGGCTGACCGTCGGGTGGATGCGGGCCAGGCGCAAGGCCTCGTCGGCCACACGCCGGGCACCGAGCGAGGTGGCGATGGAGGTGATCGCCGGCAGGGTGACGGCATGGCCGGCCTGCAAACTCTGGCTGAAGCTGTCGGCGCCGACGGTTTCGACCGCGATCACCGGCACCTGATGCAAACCGTGGCGCTGCAGCCCCTGGACGATGCCGCTGTACAAACCACCACCGCCGACGGCGGTGACCACGGCGTCAAAGTCCAGGCCTTGGTCCAGCACCTCGTCGATCAAGCTGGAATGGCCCTCGAACAGCAGGGCGTGGTCAAAGGGGTGGACGTAGGCAGCGCCGCGCTCCTCGGCCAGGGCTGAGGCAAAGCGGTGGGCCTCGTCCCAGACCGCACCGTGGCGCAGCACCTGGGCGCCGCGTGCGGCGATCAGCTCGGCCACGGCCGCGCTGCTGCTTTCCGGCAGCACGATGGTGACGGGCAGGCCCAGCGCGCGCGCCGCGTAGGCTGCCGCAAACCCGGCGTTGCCGCCCGAGGCGCAGACGATCTCACGCGCGCCGTCTTGCGCCGCCTGCTGCACCAACCGCCCCACGCCGCGCAGCTTGAAGCTGCCGCTGGGCTGCAGCGCATCCATCTTCAGCCAGACCTCGGCTTGAGGGAACAAGCCCGGCGCCGCACGCAGCAGCGGGGTGTTCAGGTGCAGCGCGTCCAGACGCATCACATCGTCTGGCTGCGACTCACATCCGCAACGCGGATATGAGTCTTCGCCGCAACGGCGCCGCCCTGCGGCTTGTTGTCGGTGCCCTCGCCCATTACATGGTCTCGGCGAACAACTCACGGCCGATCAACATGCGGCGGATTTCCGAGGTGCCGGCGCCGATCTCATACAACTTGGCATCACGCCAGAGGCGGCCCAGCGGGTACTCGTTGATATAGCCGTTGCCGCCGAAAATCTGCACACCTTCGCCGGCCATCCAGGTGGCTTTCTCGGCGGTCCACAGGATCACCGAAGCGCAGTCCTTGCGGACCTGGCGCACATGCTCGGCGCCCAGCAGGTCGAGGTTCTTGGCCACGGTGTAGGCGAAGGAGCGGCCAGCTTGCAGCACGGTGTACATGTCCGCGACCTTGCCCTGGATCAGCTGGAATTCGCCGATGCTTTGGCCGAACTGCTTGCGGTCATGGATGTAGGGGATCACGTTGTCCATCACGCTTTGCATGATGCCCAGCGGGCCGCCGGTCAGCACGGCGCGCTCGTAATCCAGGCCCGACATCAGCACCTTGGCGCCGCCGTTGACAGCGCCCAGCACGTTCTCGGCCGGTACTTCCACGTTTTGGAACACAAGCTCGCCGGTGTGGCTGCCGCGCATGCCCAGCTTGTCGAGCTTTTGCGCGATGCTGAAACCCGGCATGCCTTTTTCGATCAGGAAGGCCGTGACGCCACGCGCGCCCAGCTCGGGCTCGCTCTTGGCATAGACCACCAAGGTGTCGGCATCGGGGCCGTTGGTGATCCACATCTTGTTGCCGTTGAGCAGGTAGTAGCCGCCCTTGTCTTCGGCTTTCAACTTCATGCTCAGCACGTCGGAGCCGGCACCGGGCTCGCTCATGGCCAGAGCGCCGACATGCTCGCCCGTGATCAGCTTGGGCAGGTACTTGGCTTTTTGCGCCGCGTTGCCGTTGCGCTTGATCTGGTTCACGCACAGATTGCTGTGCGCGCCGTAGGAGAGGCCCACGGAAGCCGAGGCGCGGCTGATTTCTTCCATCGCGATCATGTGAGCCAGATAGCCCATGTTGGCGCCGCCGTATTCCTCGCCGACGGTGATGCCCAGCACGCCCAGATCACCCATCTTGCGCCACAAATCCATGGGGAACTGGTCGCTGTGATCGATCTCGGCCGCACGCGGGGCGATCTCGGCCTGCGCAAAGTCGCGCACGGCGTCGCGCAGCGCGTCGATGTCTTCACCAAGTTGGAAATTCAGGCCGGGCAAATTCATGGGTGTCTCCAGGATCTCTAAATTGGGGTCAGAGTCATTTTTGCTTTGCCCAGCCGGCACTTGAGGGCGCCTGACCGAGCGGAAGCCGGCCATGGTAAGCCGGGCCCCGAACCGGCACCAGCGCCAGCTCGGACATCGCTTGATTGACGTTTACGTAAACGTTAACCATGCGCGAATTCTAGTCGCCAGAGGGCCGCGCCGGTGCACGGCTGGGCAGCAGTTTTTGCACCAAGGGGTGGCTGACTTTTTTGTCGGCCGCGATGGCGAAGAACTGCTCCTCCACCCCCCCGCAAGGGCCGACGCGGCGCAGCTCGTATCGAGCCGTCAGCTTCTCGTGCATCAGCTCGGCGGCCGGGAACACGCCCAGACCGCCGGCGCCAAAGGTGGCCAGCAAGGCGCTGTCTTCGAACTCCCCGGCGATGCGCGGGCGCAGGCCGTGGCGCTCGAACCATTGGTCGATGCGTGGCCGCACCGCCGCATGGTGAATCGGCAGCAGCACCGGCACCTGCGCCAACGAGGCCGGGAAGTTGGCCGAGGCCTGCTCGAACCAGACCTCGGGCGCATACCAGGCCAGGGGCGAGGCGCCGAGCGAATGGCTGTAGACCTTGAGGCTGGGGTTGGGTGGCGCGGGCCGGTCGGCCAGCACCACATCGAGCCGGTGCAGGGCCAGATCGCTGAGCAGGCCTTCGAACTGGTCCTCATGGCAATAGAGCCGCAAATTGGGCGCGCTGGTCACCGGCATCAAGAGGCGGCGCACGGCCAGCTTGGGCAGGCCGTCGGAGATGCCCACGGCCAAGCGGAGTACCGGTGCGCTGGCGGCATCGCGCACGACATCCTCCAAGCGCTCGCCGAGCTGGAAGATGGCGTCGGCCTGGCGCAGCGCGGCCTGGCCGGCTTCGGTCAGCGCCACGCCGCGGCCGGCCGGTTTGAGCAAGGCATGGCCGAGGCTGCGTTCCAGCTCGCGCACCTGGCTGCTGACCGTCTGCACGGCCATGCCCAGGCGCTCGGCCGCGCGCGACATGCCGCCTTCCTTGGCCACCACCCAGAAGTAGTAGAGGTGTTTGTAGTTGAAACCGAGGCTCATGGGCGCGCTCCATCTGGCATGCAGTTACTTCCGTTTTTCATGAATGACCCTGAAGGATTGTCTGCTTTTTAAGGAAGCAACATACATCTAAGCTCCGACCACCCTGAACCAACCCGGAGGTCTGTCATGCAAGTGCATTTTGAATCCCGCGATCCCGAAGGCGCACGGCTGCGCGAGTTGGTCGTCGAGCGCCTGCGTTTTGCCTTGCGCCGGGTTGATCTGCACCCCGCCAGCGCACACATCAGCTTGAGCGACACCAACGGCCCGCGCGGCGGCGTCGACAAGCGCTGCACCCTGTCCTTGAATGCGCAGGGCGCCGGGCATCTGGTGATCCACGCCAGCGCCAGCTCCTGGCGCGCCAGTTTCGAACTGGCCCTGGCCCGGCTGGCCCGCAGCCTGGTGCGCGCCTGGCAGCGTCAGCGCAGCCATCCGCGCCAGAACAACAAGCGCTTGCTGCCCGCGACCGCCGCGGAATGAATGAATGAGTGAGTGAACGAAGGCCACGGCCGGCATGGCTTCCTGGCTGCCGGTCGATGCGCCATCACCCCAACTCGAACACAAAAGCCCACTGAACATGACCCAAGCCGCTTTGGCCCTGTCCTTCCTCGCCGCCGCCATCCTCTACGCCGCCGCGCATGAGTTCTTCGCCGAGAACCGGCGCGACGCCCGCCTGCTGGCCGGCGTCGGCGGCAGCGGCGTGGTGGCGAGCTTCGGCTTGCTGCTCGCCTGAGCCCCAGCAAGGCCCACCTCTTTCGCCTCGATCTCACCCCCACCCAAGGAGCCCTCACCATGCGCAGCTACCCCCGCAACAGCCCCGAAGCAGCCGCCCGCATCTTGTCGCTGGCGGCCTTGTCCGATGGCCACCTGTCGCGCGTCGAGATCGAGACCATCGCCGGCACCGACGCATGTGAGCAACTCGGGCTGAGCCGGGACCGAATGCAAGAGGTGCTGCACGGCTTTTGCGAGGATCTCCTGCGGGCAGAAGGCATGTGCTGGGCCGAGGTCTGCCGGCTTGACGCGAAGACGCTGGGGCAGTTGATGGCGGAAGTCGATGACCCCGCGCTCCGCAACAAGCTGCTCGGTCTGTGCGTGGCCGTGGTCGAGGCCGATCACATGATTGCTGACGGGGAGGCGCTGGTCTTGCTCGCCGCGGCCGAACACTGGGGCCTGCACGAACATCGCTTGCCGGCGCACCGAGAACAGGCGCACTGACGCGACATGTCCGAGGCGAACACGCACGCGCGCGGCCTGCGCCTGGCATGGCGTCTGCGCCGGGCCTCTTGCCGGCTGCCGGAGCAAGGCCTGACCCTGCGCGAGTTGGCGGACCTGCATGGGCCGGCGGCGCCCGGCAGCCTGCTCATCTTGCTCGCAGCACCTTGCCTGCTGCCCATACCCGGCGTCGGCACCGTGCTCGGGCTGAGCCTGCTGACGCTGGCAGCGGGGCTATGGCGCGGCAGATCCCATCACGGCCTTCCTGAGCGCGTGGCTCATCTGAACTTGTCCGCCGATTGGGCCCGGCGGGTGCTCCGGGTACTGGCGCAGTGTCACGGAGCCACCGAAGGCTGGGTCAAGGCGCGAATGGGGCCTGGGGCGGCGAATCCGGGTCGGCGCTGGCTGTCAGCGATCGTGGCCTTGATGGCCGTGCTGATCGTCTTGCCCATTCCCTTCGGCAATTTCTTGCCCGCCCTGAGCTTGATGCTGGCCGGCCTCGCCCTGACCGCGCGTGACGGCCTGGCACTCATGGCCTCCTATGCCCTGGCCGCCTTGTCGACCGCCTTCGGCGTCGGCGTGAGCCTGCTGGGCCTGTTTTGGGGCGGTGAGCTGCTGGGCTGGCTGGGCAACTGGCTCTCGCCAGGGCTGATTTCTTAAACTCCCCTTGGCGCTCGCCGCCCAAACCCTTGATTTGAATGTGACGCCTTGATGCAGAGCTTCCTCGACCCCGCCATCCTGTTTTTCGTCTTCGGGCTGTTCGCCGGCGCGATCAAGTCCAATCTCGAAATCCCGCCGCAGATCTCGCGCTTTCTGTCGCTCTATCTGCTGATGGCCCTGGGGCTCAAAGGGGGCTTTGCACTGGCCAAGTCAGGCCTGACGGCCGAGGTCAGCATCAGCCTGGGCCTGGCCTTGCTGCTGGCCGTGCTGGTGCCGGCCATGGGCTATTTGCTGCTGCGCCGCTGGCTCTCGGGCTTTGATGCCGCGGCGATTGCGGCGACCTACGGCTCGGTCAGCGCGGTCACCTTCATCACCGCCGTTCAGCACCTCGACAGCCAGGGCATCGACTTCGGCGGGCACATGGCTGCGGCCATGGCGCTGATGGAATCGCCCGCCATCATCATGGCGGTGCTGCTGGCCAATCTGGTTCGGCGCAAGCAACAGGGCGGCAGCGCCAGCACGGCCTCGCCGGGGCCGCTGTCCAAGGTCATGCACGAGGCCCTGACCGACGGCGCCCAGCTGCTGCTGATCGGCGCCATGCTGGTGGGCCTGATGACCGGCGCGGCGGGCGAGGCAGCGATGAAGCCCTTTGCCGGCGACCTGTTCAAAGGCATGCTGGCCTTCTTCCTGTTGGACATGGGCTTGCTGGCCGCGCGCCATATGGGCGGCCTGCGCCAGCAACCGCCGCTGTTGATCGTCTACGCCCTGGGTGCGCCCCTGGTGCATGCGGGCATCGCCCTGGGCCTGAGCGTCCTGTGCGGCCTCAGCGCCGGCAATGCCAGCCTGCTGATGGTGCTGGCGGCCAGCGCCTCCTACATCGCCGTTCCGGCGGTGCTGCGCCATGCCATCCCCGAGGCCAACCCGGGCCTCTACTTCGGCATGTCGCTGGGGCTGACTTTCCCATTCAATATTCTGTTGGGCATACCGCTCTATGTGAGCGTGGCGCAGCGGGTGATTCCGGCTTGATCGGAGTGACTCTTCGAGCCGCGGAGCATGCACTTGGCCCCGTGGTACAGGGCCAGTGCAGCGGCTTCAAACCACGGTGGCCATCACTCGCGCCAACTCCGTGCGGTTGCGCACGCCGAGTTTGCGATAGGCCAAGCTGCGCAAATTGTCCACGGTCGAGGGCGCCACACTGATCTGACGGGCGGCGCTTTTCACAGTCATGCCTTTGCAAAGCAAGCCGCAGATCTCGAGTTCACGCGGCGTCAATGTGTCCAAGCAGGACTTTTCACGGAGGCGCACAAACCACAAGCCCAAGGCGGTGAGCTTGCGTGTCGCGACGATCTGGCTGCCGCTAAAGCCTGCCTCATTGCTGCGCAAGGCCAGCATCAAGGCAGCTGGGAAAACACCGCTCGGCGCCTCGCCAAACTCCTTGGCCAGCAGTTGCATGACCCGGTTCTGCGCAAAGTGGAGTTGGCCGCTTGCGTCGATCAAAGCCAGCTCATGGCCGGGCAATGCGAAGTTATCCAATTCAGGCAGCGCCGCCGTCAGGCGATGAATGTTCAGACACTCCACCCAATGTGGCAGCAGTTGCTGATGCAGCTGACGATCGCTCTGCGTCAGCGCCGGCATGGCCGCATCGCGGTGCCAGCAAACGACCGAGAACACCCCGGTCGCCGGGTCCGCCGCCATGCCGGAGATGGCTGAAGCGACGTCATACACCTTCATCCACTGCTCCACCATCGCGGGCGGGAAGTCGGCTGTTGAGGTCAAAAAAGAGTCGCCGGGGCTGGCGAACATACGCGGCCCCAAGGGGTCGGCGTCGGCCAAGCTCAGAAAGCGATCCCAGTAGCCAGGCTTGAGGCCTTCGGTGTAAACCTCATGAAATATGGGGCGACCTTCCCGCATGCATCCACTGACCCAGGACGCGGAATGAAAGTCCACCCACTTTCGGCAATGGGCCAAGGCCCAGCTGCGGAAATCGGCCAGTTGCGGGTCGCGCGCCGCGCGGTACATCTGCGCAATCTTATCGGTGATGTGGTGATGGGTGCTTGGCTGCCCTGCCCTGCTCATGCCATATGCCTTCTTGGGGTATTCACACTATTGTGTAGCAGCCCAGGCAGCGTGAAGATGGCCGTTTTCAACCACCGTCAGCAGTGAGCCTCTATGTCTGCCAAACAAGCGCTCCGCGTCGCCGCACTCATCGCCAGCCTCGCCGTCGTTCATACAGGCTCCAGCCATGCCATCACCTTGACCGACCCGAGCATCATCCAGGCCGTTCGGACCGATGAACCGCATGGCGCGACCTTTTGGAACTACACCACGGGGTCCTTCTCCGCGGTGTCCTCGAGCAACGGAAGCCGGGGCAGCGCCAGCACCGTGCTGGGCCAGTCCCCCACCATCACGGGCGAAGTCACGACGGGCAGCACCGGCTACGTGTCGGTCAGCAACAAGCTCATCTACCAACTGGCGTACTTCAATCCGAGCGGCAGCCAAGACGCGCTGAACGTCAGCGTGAACGCCTTTGACCGATTGCTTGCGCAGGGAGAGGCAGCATCGGGCGGCTATTTCCGCAGCTATGCCTGGAGCCAGCTGTCTTTGCTTGGCCCGGGATCGGACACCTTGTACACCCGCTACCACTGCCAGAGCGCCAGCACGTCGGTGTTCTATCAACCTTGCAGCATTGGCTCTGCGCCGATCGAGGACTTCACCGTCACCTTGCGGCAGAACACTGTGTACACGGTCCAAATGCAGCTGTACGCCGAGGCCAACGCCTACTCCGTCAACGCCAGTGCCGTAGGAACTGCCTCGGCCCTGCTGGACCCGAGCTTCGCCGTCATCGGCGCGGCCCCCGTGGGTGGCACTTTCATGTTCAGCGCCGGCGTGAGCGCGGTGCCGGAACCCCAGTCTTGGGCGACCTTGCTCGCTGGACTGGCTTGCCTGTCTGCTCTGGCAGGTCGGACCGCTGCGGCGCGCCGGCGAGGCGCAGCAGACCCACGCATTTCCTGCGTTTGATCAGAGAAAACGCTCCAGGAACCGGCGTGAGGTCCGGTCGAGCGCAAAGCGGTCCTGCACCATCAGTTGCAGGCCGTGGCTGCTGGCAATCAACAAGCGCCCGGCGGGCAAACGGCGAATGTCCTCCTCGGTCTTCAGGATGAAGACCGTCTCGCCACGGTCGGTCTGCACCGTCCATTGGCTGGGCGTGGAAAAGGTGGACACGGCGCAAATGCGCTGAATCGTCGGCATGAAGTCGCGACTGGCCAACTCGGCCGTCAGCAGCTCGCGCTCGGCGTCTGGCAAGGCCCGCAAGTCTTCGATCCAGGCCAACTCATGGCCATCGCTGCCGATCAGAGACACGCCCTCATCGGGCGCCGAGATCGGATGCGCGCGCACCACGCTGATGTCGGCATGCTCACGGCCCTGGCTGTCAACAAGTCGGAGCCGGCCGAAGGCGTTGCGCGACAGGTTCAGATGGCTGCTCATGGTCGTATCACTCTTCATCATTGCTGCGCCGTGTGGGCATTCAGATTCGGCGGCAGCATGGGCATGATCTGCTCGCCGTCGGCATCCACCCGCCGGACCTGTGCCTCATACAAGCGCCAGTAGGCACCGCGCTTCTCCATCAAGACATCGTGCGGGCCTTCTTCAACCACCTGCCCGCGGTCCATCACCACCAAACGATCGGCCTTGCGCAGCGTCGACAAACGGTGCGCGATCGCAATCGTCGTGCGGCCCTTGACCAGGTTGTCCAGCGCCTTTTGAATCTCTTTCTCGGTTTCGGTGTCCACCGAGGAGGTGGCTTCGTCGAGGATCAGGATGCGTGGGTCGATCAGCAGGGCGCGGGCAATCGAGATGCGCTGACGCTCGCCGCCACTCAAGCCCTGACCCCGCTCGCCGACCAGGGAGTCGTAACCCTGGGGCAGGCGCAGGATGAATTCATGGGCGTGGGCAGCGCGGGCGGCGGCCACGATTTCCTCGCGGCTCGCGTCGGGCTTGCCGTAGGCGATGTTCTCGGCAATGGTGCCGAAGAACAGGAAGGGTTCCTGCAACACCAGGCCGATGTGGCGGCGGAAATCGGCCACGGCGATGCGACGCAGATCCACGCCGTCGACGCGGATGCCGCCTTCGGTCACGTCGTAGAAGCGGCAGATCAGGTTCACCAGGGTGCTTTTGCCCGAGCCCGAATGGCCGACCAGGCCGATCATCTCGCCCGGCTTGATATCCAGGCTGAGGCCGCGGATGACGGTCCGGTTACCGTAGCGGAAGCCGATGTCCTGGATCTGGATGGCACCGGTCACGCGCTGCAGAGGCACCGGATTGACCGGGTCCGGCACATTCGATTGGTGGTCCAGGATGTCGAAGATGCGCTTCGCGCCAGCGGCAGCCTTCTGGGTCACCGAGACGATGCGGCTCATGGAATCCATGCGGCCGTAGAAGCGGCCGATGTAGGCCAGGAAGGAGGTCAGCACACCGACGGTGATGCTGCCACCGGCCACCAGATAGATGCCGAAGGCCCAGACCACCAGCAAGCCCATTTCGGTCAGCAGCGAGACCGTGGGGCCAAACAGGCTCCAGGTCTTGTTGAGCCGGTCATTGACCTTGAGGTTGTTCTGGTTGGCGTCCTTGAAGCGGGCGGCCTCCCGCTTTTCCTGGGCAAAGGCCTTGACGACCCGAATGCCGGGGATGGTGTCGGCCAGCACGCTGGTGACCTCGCCCCAGACGCGGTCGATCTTCTCGAAACCGGTGCGCAGGCGGTCACGCACCAAGTGGATCATCCAGGCGATGAAAGGCAAGGGCAGCAAGGTGGCCACGGCCAACCAGGGGCTGATGGACACCATCATCACCGTGATCATCACCAGCATCAGCACATCGGTGATGAAGTCCAGCGCATGCAGGGACAGGAAGACGCTGATGCGGTCGGTTTCCGAGCCGATGCGGCTCATCAGGTCGCCGGTGCGCTTGTTGCCGAAGTACTCGAGCGACAGGTTCAGCAGATGCTCGAAGGTGGCTGTGCGCAGATCGGCCGCGATGCGCTCGGAGGCCAGGGCCAGGATGTAGGTCTTGGCCCAGCCCAGCAGCCAGGACACCAGGCCGGCGCCGAACAGGCCGCTCAGGTAGAAAGCCACCAGCCAGGGGTCGATCTTGTGGCCTTGCTGGAAGGGGATCAGCACCTCGTCCATCAGCGGCTGATACAGATACGGGCCCACCAGGGTGGCGGCCGTGGAGCCCAGCATCAGCAGGAAACCGGCCAGCAGCTGGCCTTGGTAAGGCTTGGCGAAGCGGCTCAGGCGCAAGAGCACCCAGGTGCTGGGCGGCGTGTGCAGCTCGCGGGCGCAGGTGGGGCATTCTTCGCTCTCAGGCGGCAGCGGCGCCTGGCAGCTGGGGCAGAACTCCAGCTCCTCGACCTCGGTCTTGGGCGGCTCGTCGCGCTTCTCAAACGCCTCCTGCCAGCGCTGCGCCTGCAGATTGATCTGCAGGGTGAAGCGCCACTGGGCCAAGCGGCCGCCGGCGTCCACCAGATCAAGGGTGCCGACACCGGCATGGTCGTGGATCTGAACGGCCAGTTCGGGGCGCAGCGGCCATTCCGACCAGCGCCGCTCTGCAGGGTCAAAGGCCAGCAAACGATCCGAGGTCAGGACCAGCAGGCCGCGTGCGAAGTGCATGCGGGCGTCCAGGTCAACCTCCAGATGGGCTTTGACGTTCTCTCCAGGTCGCAGCCGCGCCAGCATGGCCGCCCACTCCGGGTGCTGCAGCGCGGGCTGAGAAGAGGATTCGGGGTGAGCGTGATCGTGCATTGTTGTTGGAGCCCGGGGCTGTGCCCGGGGAAAGATACGGAAGAAGCCCCGGGCCAAAGCTGGATTCTCTCTCACACAGACCGTCAGTCTGTACCCTTGCCCGGGCGTTGCAGCCAGGAAACGCGCCACCGACCCTTGCCGCTGACAGCCCTGCGCTGAGCGCACAATTGCGGCCTGCCGCACACTGCAGCACTGCTGCCCCGACCCAAGCACTCGGCCCTGACCCGGCCCGCCATCCATGAGCAAGACCCGCAAAGACGATATCCAGCTGCTGCGCATCAACTACCTGCGCGGCCCGAATATGTGGACTTACCGCCCGGTGCTGGAAGTCTGGCTCGACCTCGGCGAGCTGGAAGCCTTCCCCAGCAATCTGCTGGACGGCTTCACCCCGCGCCTGACGGCCGCCCTGCCGGCCCTGGTCGAACACCACTGCGGCGTGGGCGAGCGTGGCGGTTTTCTGCAACGCCTGGAAGAAGGCACCTGGTGCGGCCACATCCTGGAGCACATCGTCATCGAGCTGCTCAATCTGGCCGGCATGCCCACCGGCTTCGGCCAGACCCGCTCGACCAGCCAGGCCGGCGTCTACCGCATGGTGTTCCGCGCCCGGGACGAAAAAGTCGCCCGCAGCGCCCTGGCCGAGGGCCACGCGCTCTTGATGGCCACCATCAACGACGAGCCCTTTGACGTCAACGCCGCCGTGGCCCGGGTGCGCGACGAGCTCGATGACTCCTACCTCGGCCCCTCGACCGCCGCCATCGTCGCCGCCGCCACCGACCGCCGCATCCCGCACATCCGTTTGAACGAGGGCAACCTCGTGCAGCTGGGCCATGGCGCCCGCCAGCGCCGCATCTGGACGGCCGAGACCGACATGACCAGCGCGATCGCCGAAGGCATCGCCAGCGACAAGGACCTGACCAAGAACCTGCTCAAGGCCGTGGGCGTGCCCGTGCCCGAAGGCCAGGCCGTCAAGACCCCGGCCGAGGCCTGGGAAGTGGCCCAGGACCTGGGCCTGCCCGTGGTCGTCAAGCCCAGCGACGGCAACCATGGCCGCGGCGTGACCCTGGACCTGCAGACCCAAGCCGATGTCGAAGCCGCCTTCAAGGTGGCCGACGAAGAAGGCTCCGAGGTGCTGGTCGAACGCTACATCCGCGGCAACGAGCACCGCATCCTGGTGGTCGGCGGCCGGGTGGTGGCCGCCGCACGCGGTGAGGCCGCCTGGATCACCGGCGACGGCCAGCAGACCGTGCGCCAGTTGGTCGACAGCCAGATCAACACCGACCCGCGCCGTGGCCTGACCGAAGACTTCCCGCTCAACCGCATCACCCTCGGCGAAGACCCGGTGGTGATCCTGGACCTGCAGCGGCAAGGCCTGACCCCTGAGTCGGTGCCGGTCGCCGGCCGCCAGGTGCTGATCCAGCGCAATGGCAATGTCGCCATCGACTGCACGGCCGAGGTCCACCCCGACGTCGCCCATGCCGTGGCCCTGGCCGCTCGCGTGGTCGGCCTGGACATCGCCGGCGTCGACCTGGTCAGCGAAGACATATCCAAGCCCATGGCCGAGACCGGCGGCGCCATCGTCGAGGTCAATGCCGGCCCGGGCCTGCTGATGCACCTGAAGCCGGCCGCGGGCAGCCCGCAGCCGGTCGGCCAGGCCATCATCGACCACCTGTTCGCCGAGGACGAGACCGGCCGCATCCCCGTGATCGGCGTGGCCGGCTCGCGCGGCAGCCACACCATCAGCCGCCTGGTCGCTTGGCTGCTGCACCTGAACGGCCGCCATGTCGGCCTGGCCTGCCGTGACGGCCTGTTCCTGGGCACGCGCCGCGTCGAGCGCAAGAACAGCGCCCGCTGGGACGCCGCCCACCGCCTGCTGATGAACCGCGGCGTCGATGCCGTGGTGATCGAAAACAGCGCCGCCAGCGTGCTGCGCGACGGCCTGGCCTATGACCGCTGCCAGGTCGGTGTGGTCACCGATATGGGCGGCATCGAAGGCCTGGCCGAGTTCGATGTGCACAGCGAAGACCAGCTCTACAAGGTCTTGCGCACGCAGATCGACGTGGTTCTGTCCGAAGGTGCGGCCGTGCTCAACGCCGATGTGGCGCGCCTGCTGGACATGGTCGAGCTGAGCGACGGCGACGTTGTGCTCTACGGCTTGGACGGCGCGGCTGACAGCCTGAAGGCCCACCGCGAGCAAGGCGGGCGTGCCGTCTTCCTGCAAGGCGGTGCGGCGGTGCTGGCCCAGGGGCACTCGGAAACCGTGGGCGCCAATGTCGACGCCCTGCTGCGCCGCTTTGCCGCCAGCCCGGCCGGCGCTGGCGCCGAGGTCGACGCCGCCACCGTGCTGGCTGCTGTGGCCACGGCCTGGGCCGTGGGCATTCCGCCCGAGCTGATCTCGGCCGGACTGGACACCTTCGTACTTGAACTGCAGGCCTGAGCGAGCACCGCCCGCTCGGCTCGACGCACCCCACACTCTCCAAAGCCCTGGAATCAGCACCATGGAAGTTTCCCGTACACGCGCATTGCGCGGCCCCAATATGTGGAGCCGCCACACGGCCATCGAAGCGGTCGTGCACTGCACGCCGGCCGAGCAGTCGATCGCCGACATGCCCGACTTTGAAGCCCGGCTGCGCGCCCTCTTCCCCAGCATCGGCGCCCTGCGCCCCGCCAGCGCCCAACGCACGCCCATCAGCCTGGCCCATGTGCTGGAACAGGCCACCCTGGCCCTGCAAGCCCAGGCCGGCTGCCCGGTGACCTTCAGCCACACCCACATCACCTCCGAGCCCGGCAGCTACCAGGTGGTCATCGAGTACAGCGAAGAAGACGTCGGCCGCATGGCCTTCGAGGCTGCGTGCAAGCTGGTGGAAGCGGCGCGTGATGGCGGCAGCTTCGATGCCGATGCCGTGCTCAAGGCCTTGCAGGATTTGGACGAGGACGTGCGTCTCGGCCCCTCGACCGGTTCCATCGTCAACGCGGCCGTGGCGCGCGGTGTGCCCTACCGCCGCCTGACCCAGGGCAGCCTGGTGCAGTTCGGCTGGGGCGCCAAGCAGCGCCGCATCTGGGCCGCTGAAGTGGACGCGACCAGCGCCGTCAGCGAATCGATCGCCCAGGACAAAGACCTCTGCAAGCGCCTGCTGCTCTCGGCCGGCGTGCCGGTGCCGACCGGCCGCCCGGTCAGCTCCATCGATGACGCCTGGGATGCCGCGCTGGAAATCGGCCTGCCCGTCGTCGTCAAGCCGCAGGACGGCAACCAGGGCAAGGGCGTGACCGTCAATGTGGTCACACGCGAGCACATGGAAATCGCCTACAAGGCCGCCGACGAGATCGGCCAGGTCATGGTCGAGAAATTCCTGCCGGGCAGCGACTACCGTCTGCTGGTGGTCGGCGACAAGCTGGTCGCCGCCGCCCGCCGCGACCCGCCGCATGTCATCGGCGACGGGCAGCTGACCGTCAAGCAACTGGTCGACAAGGTCAATGCCGACCCCAAACGCGGTGACGGCCATGCCACCTCGCTGACCAAGATCCGCTTCGACGACATCGCCGTGGCACGCCTGACCCAGCAAGACCTGACCCCGGATTCGGTGCCGGAAAAAGGCCAGCGCGTGATCCTGCGCAACAACGCCAATCTGTCCACCGGCGGCACCGCCACCGACGTGACCGATGACGTGCATCCGGATGTGGCAGCGCGCGCCATCGCCGCCGCGCAGGTCGTGGGCCTGCATGTCTGCGGCGTCGACGTGGTGGCCGAAAGCGTGCTGCGCCCGCTGGAAGAGATCAACGGCGGCATCGTCGAAGTGAACGCCGCGCCAGGCTTGCGCATGCACCTCTCGCCGTCCTACGGCAAGGGCCGCAATGTCGGCGAGGCCATCATTGCCCACCTCTACGGCCACGGCCACAAGAGCGAGGACGGCCGCATCCCCGTGATCGCCGTCACCGGCACCAATGGCAAGACCACCACCTCGCGCCTGATCGCCCATCTGTTCGCCACCTGCGGCCTCAAGGTCGGCATGACCAACACCGACGGCGTCTACGTCGATGGCCGCCAGATCGACAGCGGCGATTGCTCGGGCCCCAAGAGCGCCCGCAATGTGCTGATGCACCCCGATGTGGAAGCGGCCGTGTTCGAAACCGCGCGCGGCGGCGTGCTGCGCGAAGGCCTGGGCTTTGACCGCTGCCAGGTGGCCGTCGTCACCAACCTTGGCGCCGGCGACCACCTGGGCATGAACTTCCTCAACACCGTGGAAGAACTGGCCCTGGTCAAACGCGTGATCGTGCAGAACGTGGCGCCGAACGGTTATGCCGTGCTGAACGCGGCCGACCCCATCGTCGCGAACATGGCCGGCACCTGCCCGGGCCAGATCATCTTCTTCGCCGCCGACCGCCACCATCCGCTGATGGCCACCCACCGCGCCCAGGGCAAGCGCTGCGTCTATGTGGACGGCGACCAGCTGGTGGCTGCCCAAGGCAGCTGGCGCGAGAACATCCCGCTGCGCGACATCCCCATCACCCGCAGCGGCGCGATCGGCTTCCAGGTCGAGAACGCCATGGCCTCGGTGGCCGCCGCCTGGGGCGTGGGCCTGGACTGGGACACCATCCGCCGCGGCGTCGCCAGCTTCGCCAATGACGCAGACAACGCGCCCGGCCGCTTCAATGTGATGGACTACCGTGGCGCCACCGTGATCGCCGATTACGGCCACAACGCCGATGCCATGCGCGCCCTGGTGGCCGCCGTCGAGGCCTTGCCGGCCAAGCAGCGCTCGGTCGTGATCAGCGGCGCCGGCGACCGACGCGACGAAGACATTCGCGAGCAGACCGTCATCCTGGGCGGCGCTTTCGACGACGTCTTCCTGTTCCAGGACGCCTGCCAACGCGGCCGCGAAGACGGCGAGGTCCTGGCCCTGCTGCGCCAAGGTCTGGAAGGCGCCAGCCGCACCCGCCACATCGAAGAGATCCGAGGCGAATTCATCGCCATCGATGCAGCGCTGGCCCGCCTGCAACCGGGCGACCTCTGCCTGGTGTTGGTGGACCAGGTGGAAGAAGCCCTGGCCCATTTGGCTCAGCGCATCCAGGCCGGCTGATCGACATTTCGATCCAAGCGAGAAGCCGGCGCCACACGCGCCGGCTTTTTTCTGCGCGCAGCGCCTGCACAGCGCGTATGCTCCGCGCATGCGCACCCCGGACTCACTGCACATGACGGCTTACCCCAACGGACTGCCATGAAGCCAAGCTTGCGCCATCTGGTGCTGGTGCTGGGCGACCAGCTCAACAGCGATGCCTCGGCATTCGATGGCTTCGACCCGGATCAAGACGCCGTCTGGATGGCCGAGGTGCGCGAGGAGTCGACCCATGTGTGGTCTTCCAAACCGCGCACGGTGATGTTTCTGGCGGCCATGCGCCACTTCGCCCTGGCCTTGCGCCGTCTGGGCCGCCCCCTGCACTACCGCTGGCTGGACGACCCCGACAACCAGGGCAGCTTGGCCGGCGAGCTGCGCGCCGCCATCGCCCGCCTGCAGCCGCAGCGCCTGATCCTGACCGCACCGGGCGACTGGCGGGTGCTGCAGGCCCTGCGCGCCGTGGCGGCCGAAGCCGGCCTGCCGCTGGAGCTGCGCGACGACCGGCATTTCTTCAGCACCGTGCGCGAGTTTGCTGCCCACGCGCAAGGCCGCAGCAGCCTGCGCCTGGAGTATTTCTACCGCGAGCTGCGCCAGAAACATCAGGTACTGATGGAGGCGGACGGCAGGCAGCCGCTGGGCGGGCAGTGGAACTTCGATGCCGAGAACCGGGCGGCCTTCGGCGCCGCCGGCCCGGGCTTTCTGCCGGGCCGCAGCCAGTTCGAGCCCGATGCATTGACCCGCGAGGTGATCGCCCTGGTCCAGCGCCAGCTGCCCGATCACCCGGGCCGCTTGGACAGCTTTGCCTGGCCAGTCACGCGCGAGCAGGCCTTGCAGGCGCTGGGCGAGTTCCTCAGCGAGCGCCTGCCCTTGTTCGGCCGCTACCAGGACGCCATGTGGCCCGAGGAGCCCTGGCTTTACCACTCCCATCTGGCCGCGGCCCTCAATCTGAAGCTACTGAACCCGCGCGAGGTGGTGGCCGCGGCCGAGGCCGAATACCGCGCCGGGCGCGCACCGCTGGCGTGCGTTGAAGGCTTCATCCGCCAGATCCTGGGCTGGCGCGAATATGTGCGCGGTGTCTACTGGACACAGATGCCCGGCTATCTGGAACAGAACAGCCTGCACGCCGAGCAGGACCTGCCGGCCTGGTACTGGACCGGTGAGACCGAGATGGTCTGCCTCAGTGCCGCGCTGCGCCAGACCCTGGACCATGGCTATGCCCACCACATCCAGCGCCTGATGGTGACCGGGCTGTTCGCACTGCTTTACGGTGTGGACCCCAAACAGATCCATGCCTGGTATCTGGCTGTTTATGTCGACGCCGTGGAATGGGTGGAGCTGCCCAACACCTTGGGCATGAGCCAATTCGTCGATGGCGGCCTGCTGGCCAGCAAGCCCTATATCGCCAGCGGCAAGTACGTCCAGCGCATGAGCAGCGGCAGCTACTGCAAGCGCTGCCGCTACGACCCGGGCGAGCGAACGGGGGTCAGGGCTTGCCCCTTCAGCACCTTGTACTGGGATTTCCTGATTCGCCACGAAACCCTGCTGGCCGCCAACCCACGCATGGTGATGCAGGTGCGCAATGCCAAGCAGTTGGACGCGGAAGAAAGCGCCGCCATCCAAGGGCAGGCGCAGGCCTTGCGCCTGAATCAGGCGGCGCCGCTGTAGGCGAGAAGACACAGCAAGAGCCCGACCACGGGGCGCCCAGGCAAGCGCTCATTGCCGGCGGGCTGTCAGATGGAGTACCGTCAGACAACGCCCAGAGCGGCCCGCAGGAATCACGCAATGAAGAAAATCCTGATCGTTGATGACAACCCCGACATCCGAGCCCTGCTGCACGCCACGCTGGATCTGGCGCAGAGCTTCGAGATTCACGAGGCCATCGACGGCGTGACGGCGGTTGAGATCGCCCGCAGCCTGAAGCCCGATCTGGTTCTGATGGACATCATGATGCCGGGCGAGTTCGACGGACTGGAAGCCTGCCGGCGCATCAAGCGCCAAGCTGGCGACGGCGAGGTGGCGCCCAAGGTGCTGCTGGTCAGCGCCAAGCCGCGCCATCAGGTGCGGCAGCAGCTGGAAGACGTGGGCGCCGACCTGTTCATGGCCAAGCCCTTTGGCCCGATTCAGTTGGTCGAGTGCATCCAGGGCCTGTTTGCAGCCAAGGCCTGAGCCTCCGCACGATCTCTCCTCACCACTTGCAGCCGTTCTTGCGCGCCGAGTCCAGGGCCAGCGGAATCACGGCCAGCAAGCCCATCTGTTCGCCATAGGCCTTGCGGCAGTCCTTTTTGCCGGCCGCCTCCATGCTTTCTTCCAGCTTGGATTTGCGCTCGGGCGGCGGCGGCACCAGATTCAGCAGACCCGAGCTGCTGCGCGATGGCAGCGCCCCGCCCCGCATATCTCGTGGCAGATTGAGGTTGAGGCGCGGCGCATCCGGCGGCGTGGACGCCGGCGTGGCCACATCATGGCCCAGCTGCGCCCCGGCATCGGGCGCCCCCTGACCGGGGCGGCTTGAGGATGAAGGTGCGGCCGTGGGCTGGCTGTTGGGGCTGGCATTGCTGCCGTTCGATGGGGCGGGCGGGGCATTGAGCGGGTTGTTCTGGCTGGCGCTCGGCTTGGCCTGGGTCTGCACCCCGGCGTCCGGGCTGCGGGCCGGAGCGCTGTCGGCGGCTTGAGGGCTGCTCTGACCAGCGGGGGCCGCCGCCGCTGGCGCCTCAGTCTTTGATTCGCTGATCGCCGTGCTGGGCACGCTGCCGATGCTGGAGCTGCTCAGCGGCGCCACCGGCAGCTGCGGCAGCGCGGCCGTCGCCTCCACCGGCGCGCGCTGGGCTGGCAAGGGTGACAAAGCCTCGGATTTGGGCAGCGGCGTCAGCGCCGGCCGGCTGGGCACGGCCAGCTGGCGCTCGCGGATCGGCGCCGTCACCGGCTCGAAAGCCGGCAAGGGCTGAACCGTCTGAGCCTGGGCAGACAGGGCTTTGAAGGCGCTCAGGTCCTGCGGCGTGGCGCGATTCAGGCTGCTGCTGGCGGCCGGCAGGCTGCGTGTCTGCACAGGCGGGACATAAGCGACCGGCGCCTGGGTCGGCAGGCTGGCGATGGGTGCGGGTGCCGCGCTGTTCAGCTGAATCGGCTCGGCGCGCGTGCGGCTCAGGGGCGGCGCCGCTTCCTGCAGCCGGGCCAAGGCGCGGGGCGTCAGCGGCTCGGGCAAAGGAATGGGCTCAGGCGTGGGCAAGGCCATCGGTTCCGACAACGGCTCTGGCGGGGGCGCGGGTGTGGCCTTGGACGGCGTGGCGCTCGCCTCCACCGGGCGAGCCTGGTCCTGCCCGCTTTGCTCCACCGGCTGTGCGGCCGGCGTGGGGTTCCAATCGCCCAGGCGCGCCGCACCGGGGCCGGCCTCGCGCGGCGGTTCGGGCCGCACGGTGCCGCCATGCCGGGCCTGGCGGGCCTGGCCCACCGGGCCGGTCTGCTGCGGCGTGGTCGCGCCGGGCTCGCCCGAACCGGCTTCCAGCCGCGCCCCGCGCAGGGTCACATTGATGCGCCCCCATACCCCCTCACCCTCGCGGGCCGTGCCGCCCTGGGTGTTGCCGAAGACCAGCACCAGCAGCACGTGCAAGAGCAAGGCCAGGGTCAGGCATTGCTGCATGCGCGTCGGCGGCAACTGCCGCAGCGGCCAGGCGGGGCCGGGCGTTCGGACAGGTGCAGCAGTGGCAAGTGCGGAAGGTCGGAACATGGAGAGCAGCGGCGCGGGGCAGGCTGAAATGTAGCAAGCCTCAGGGGCCGCTCACCTGGGGCCTGCCCGCACTGCGCGCAGGGCGCGCCCGGTCGGCGCGGCCCCGCCGCCGTGAAGCTTGTCACGCGCTCGGGAAAACCAGCCCCGCAGCCACGGGCTGGTCAATCGGCACCCGGCGGACTAAGCTGGCGGCACCGCCTGACCCTGCGCGATGCGCACATCGAACGCCAGGTCTTTTGAGCCCGCCGCGTTTCGGCCACCGCCCCATTTCCCAAGGAACACCATGAAAACCACTGTGATCGCCCTGAGCCTGATCGCCCTGTCCTCCCTCGCGCAAGCCGCGAGCGGCAGCACGGACGAAAGCGGCGAAGGCAAGGCCCTGCGCGGCGAATGCGCCCAGAAGTACAGCGCCGGCTACGCCCAGCAGGACGCGACCCGCACGGCCGACAGCAACGAGTACGTCTTCGTCTATCACAAGGGCCAGTACAAGGGCGAGCATGTGGCCGGCCAAAGCCTGGACTGCACCGAGCGCCAGTACGCGGCCTACCTGAACACGGTCGACCCGACTCGTGTGATGGCTGCCTACCCCACCGCCGCTGGCCGCCCCAGCATCAAGGGCCCGCGCCTGCCGCGCACGCCCTCGGTCGGCAAGTAAGCCGGCAACCTCCCTCCATCAAAGACAGGCCGCCTCCGCGGCCGGGCTGGGCTCGCCATAGCGCAACCGGGCCAGGCTGGCTGGCACGCCAGGCTGCGCCGGGAGCCGCAGCGCGAAGAGGTGCTGGTAGCTGCTTTCGCACAGATCCGGCAGACGCGGCCCGCCCAGCGCCGCGATGATGGCCGGCACGGTGTTGCTGTGGCCGACGATCAGCAGCGCGCCGCCGTCCTGGCGCAGCACCGCCTCACGAATTTCGCGCAGATGGGCCTCGGCCTCACCGCGCCGGGCGGCCAGCACCTGCGGCGGCAGTTGCAGCTGCTGCGCCAGCGGCGCCGCCGTTTCCTGGCTGCGCCGGAACTGGGTGGTGATGATCTGCTTCAGGCCCGCGTCGGCCAAGGCCTGGGCCAAAGCCTGGGCACGCGCCGCGCCGACGCTCGTCAAGCCGGGGTCACCGGCCGGTTCGGCCGCGCGCTCGGCATGGCGCACCAGAAACACCAGATCAGCCGCGGCGCGGGCCGGCAAGGGCAGCAAGGCCAGGCCAACGGTGGCCCAGAAGACGGCGAAGTTCATGGGCAAAGCTCTCGCGGGCATCGAACAGCCCGCAGTATCGCCGCCTCAGAGCCAGTAGCCGCGCCGGTCATAGGCGTCGTGCAGGCGCTGCTCGTCGCTGCGCAGCAGCTCTGACGCCGGCTCGTAGGCCGGACTCTGCTTGACCTGGGCGCGCGTCAGCGAGGTCAGCACCTCGCGGTCGGCCCAGTCGATGCTGTCGATCCAGCGCGTCGACAGCAGCACCTTCTTGCCACCGGGCCACCAGTTGCGCGTGTCCACTACCAGGTAGCGTATGGCCCAGGACTCGGCGTCGAAGATGAAATCCTGGACATGGCCGATGCTGTCGTCGCTGGCCTGAATGTCGTAACCCGTTACTTCCGCGCTGCTGCGCAGATGCTGGTCTTCGGTGGGCGTGTGGCGGGCCCGCAGCGCGGCGTCTTGCTCGCTCTCCACGCCCTGCGGCAAGGTCGGCGGCCAGAGCGGCAAAGCCTCCATGCCCCACAGCGCCGAACCGCCCCAATAGGCCGGCAAGGCGTAGTAGCCGATGTAGTCGCGCTCATGCTGGCGCGACACCGGCAGGTGGGTGTCCACCGGCGGACTCAGTTCCACCTGGCGCCGGCTCAGGCGGACATCGAGAAGCTTGCCGCTGCCCAGGGGCTGCACCACGGCATGAGGCGAGATCAGCACCTCGCGGCCGGACAACCAGCGGCCGGTGTTGACCACCAGGTAGCGGATGGTCCAGGCCTCGTCATCGAAATAGGCTTGTTTGACTTCGCCGATGGCGCCGTCGCGGGCCATCACCGTGGCGCCGAGCAGCTGTTTGAGACTGTTGAACATGGCAGAGGCCCTCCGCTGAAACTTGAAGTCACACCGCCTGCCGCGCAAGCGGCTGGGGTGCGTGTGACTTCAGTCTAGGCAGGCAGGGCTTCTGCAACCGTGCGCTGGCGAACAGCGCGGCCGCTGCTTGCTTTGCGGCCTACTTTGCCGGCTGGGCCGGGGCGGCGCCGGTGGAGCGGGCGACGAAGACGGCCAGGGCATCGATATCAGCGGCACTGAGCTTGTCGGCAAAGCTGGGCATGGCGCCCAAGCCGGCCCGCAAGACCTTGCGCACCCGATCGGCATCGGGCTTGAGCTCGTCCAGCACCGGCCCGACCTGCCCTTCCGAACCGGCCGCCGCCAAGGTGTGGCAGACAGCGCAGGCCGGCTGGGTCTGCGTGAACAGAAGCTTGCCTCGGGCCAGCTGCTGAGCCTCATCGGCGGCCAGCGCCAGCGGCGCGGCGGCCAATCCGACCACCATCAAAAGCCAGCGGCGCAACTCAGGCCACCGTGATCGTGACCGCATGGTCGCGCCAGCTGTTGTTGTTGTAGCCGCTGAGGTTTTCCTCGCGCTGCTCGGGCTGGACCAGGCCCTGGTCATCGGTGGCACGGCTGGCCAGGGTGTAGTTGCCGGAGGGCAGGCGCACCGAGAGCACGAACTGGCGCCAGGCAAAGCGCCCCAGATCGGGGCCGACCAGGCGAGCGGGGTACCAGTTCTTACCGCCGTCCAGCGACACCTCGACACCCTTGATCGCCTGCGTGCCGCCAAAGGCGACGCCGTGGATTTGCACCAGGCCTTCCTTGAGCGGGCCAGCCTCGGGCAGCGGGCCGTTGATCCAGGACTTGACGCCCATCTCCAGCACCGAGGCCTGGTCGGGCGCGGCCTTGGCGCCGGCCGGCGTCATGCGGTAGCCGTGCGACATGATGCGAGCCTTGGACTCGGCGGCCGTGAAGGCCAGGCGCTTGATGTACTTGATGTTGTTGACGCCCTGGTAGCCCGGCACGATCAGGCGCAAAGGTCCGCCATGAGCCAGGCTCAGCGGCTCGCCGTTCATTTCCCAGGCCAGCAGCGCGTCACCCAGGGCCTTGATGGGCACCGAGCGCTCGACCATGACCGTCAAGGGATCCACGCCCTCGGGCAGCTTCTCGCCGCCTGTGCCGGTGATGTGCAGCATGCCGTCCTCCAGGCCGCCCAGGGCCTGCACGACATTGCGCAGCGGCACGCCGCTCCACAGCACACAACCGGCGGCGCCGACGGTCCACGGCGTGCCGCTGGGCTTGCTGGGGAAAAAGCCGCGGCCATTGCCCGAGCATTGCAGCACCGTCGCCACCGTCTCCAGACCCAGGGTCTTGAGTTCGGCCAGGCGCAGGCTGCGCGGCTGCTTGACGCCCTCGACGGCCAGGGTCCAGGCGTCGCGGTCGGCAAGGATGGCAGCGTCGGGCGCTGGCAGGTTGTTGCGGACATAGAGCTGCGAGCCCGGTGTCAACACGCTGGTGCCGAAGGCGGCACGGCGGGTTTCCAGGGTGCTGCTGCTGTGCACGATCAGGTCAGCCGGGTTCTTCCAGGCGGCGTAGGCGGGCAAGGCCTTGGGTGCAGCGGCCGGTGCCGCGGCGGTCTGGGCCGAGGCCGAACCGGCCCAGCTGCCAAGGCCCACAGCGCCCAGGGCGGAGGCCGTGCCGGTCAGCCATTGGCGTCGTGCGATGGGGTTGGGCTTGGCTTGTTTCATCGTTCGAATCTCCCGGGTTTTGTGGGGTTGCAGGCACTCGCTGCAGGGCTGGGGCACATTCTGCATGCGCTGGCCGGGCCCGCCACTCAGGGCATTGCCTAGGCGGCGCGGCCAGTGCATTCTGCCGCCTTATCTGTGACGACATGATTTCCGGGCACACTTGCGCCTGCGGGCACCGTACCCGCGGTCAGGTCATTGCCTTTGGGAGGGGCGATGACCGCCCTTCTGCCCGCCCCGAGGCACAGAACCCGGGCCGGCGGCACCTTTTAGAGATCGCCCGATGCTGACCTTGAACCAAGTTCCGAACCTCCTTCGCCGCAGCCTCTGGCTAATCGCCTGTGCCAGCGCGACGGCCCAAGCCGGCCTGAGCGCAGTGGTGGCCGTGGAGCCCACCGCCAAGAAGGCGACCTACAACATCTACTTCAGCGCCCTGGACTCGGCGCTGAGCCGAGCTGCCGCCCAGCCGGTGGCGGCCAGCGCCAGCGAAGACCTGGCTGACGTCATGCGCGCCACGCGCAGCGCCGGTTTCGACATCTTCATCGGCCCGGCCCAGGTCGCCGCCTCGGCCCTGCACCGCGGCTACGAGCTGGTCGGCGCCAGCCAGGCGTCCGAACCCTATCTGCTGGTTGTGCGCAAAGACTTTGCTGACATCCCCGCGCTCAAGACCCGGCGCATCTACCTGCCGCAGCAGGACTCCATTTACACCTATATGGCTCGCGGCCTGCTCAACCAGGGCGGGCTCTCCATGCAGGACATGAAGGTCCAGCACGAGCGCTTTCCGCAAGCCGGACTGACCGCCTTGCTGCTGGGCGCAGCCGATGCCACCGTGGTGACCGCCGGCGACTGGGCGGAATGGTCGGCACTGAACCCCACCGTTGGCCGCGTGCTGGCCAAGACCGACCCGGTGCCGGCCGGTCTTTCGGTGGTGATCAAAAAAGACCTGCCGGCCGATGTGCGCGCACGCCTGAGCGCCTGGTTTGCGGCGCCGCCGGCCGGCGTCGGCCTGCCGCCGACCAAGTTCAAGCCCGAAGCCGGCGAGTACAAGCGCGTCTCCGAGCTCGGCCTGTTCACGCCCACGGCTCTGCCCGGCGTGACCCGCGTCAGCGCGCGCGATGCGCAGAAGCTGCAGGCTCAGGGCGCCTTGCTGATCGACACGCGCACCGAGAAGGAGTTCGCGGCACGCCACATCCCGGGCGCTGTCTGGGCCGCTTATGCAGAGAAGAGCCTCAAGGACATCGCCTTCAACGCGGCACAGGATGACTTCAGCGCCCTGGGCAAGATCGACAAGCTGGACACCAACCGCGCCCTCATCTTTGCCTGCAATGGCGCGGAGTGCTGGAAGTCTTACAAGGCCGCGCGCGTGGCCCTGCAAAAGGGCTTCAAGAAGGTCTACTGGCTGCGTGGAGGCCTGCCCGAATGGGAGGCTGAAGGCCTGCCGGTACAACAAAACGCGGCGCCCTGACGACGGGCCAGCGCAGCATTTCAATCCAGGCCGTAGCGGCGCCGGATCTCACGCAGCACGCCGCGCGCCTCCAAGCGCCCCAAGGCCTGATCGAGCAGCTGCGCCTCCGCCTCGCTGACGCTTTTTTCACTCAGCATGAAGGCCACCGGTGCGCGCACCATGCCAAAAGGCATGAGCTGCAGCACCATGTCCTGCTGCTGGGCCAGGTCGAGCAGCGAGGCCACATCACCGAGGATCAGCGGCGCACGCTGGCGCTGCAGCATGGCCACGCCCTTGCCATGGGTCTCGAAGGGCTCCAGCAGGCCGGCCTCACGCAACGGCGCGCGCCAGGGCTCGAAATCCGGCCCCAACCGCCCGGCATTGAGCACCAGCAATGGCGTGCGCGTACGCAGCACATCCTCGAAGCTGCTCAAGCGCGCCGCCGGACCAGGCAGCTCGCGGCCTTGCAAGCTGCGCAGGGCAAGAACGCCCAGCAGCTCGTCCCGGTAAGTTCGGGTGTAGCGCACGCCAGGCGCGGGTGGGTGCTTGGGGGTGGCAGCCAGGATCAAGTCGATCTCGCCCGCTTGCAGCTGCATGATGCGCCGGCGACGCGGCAAGGGCTCCACCCATTGAAGGCGGCAACCGGTTTCGCTCATCAGCGCCTGCAGGATTTCGAAATCCAAGCCCCTGTGCTGACCACCCTCCTGGTACACCAGATACGGCGGCCAGCTCGCCCGCGTGATGCGCAGGGCGTGGCGGCAGCCCGCGCCCCAGGCCGCGCTCATGCTGAACAAGAGCAGCAGAAGGAGGAGCGCGACATGAATCCGCGCCGGTCGAGGGCGAGCGAGGCAGTTCATGATCGGAGAGCGCGGCGGCAAGAGCACATAGCGTGGCACGGACGTGGCACAGGCGATGCACTGACCATAGCGCAAAGCCGCCCTGCCGGGGCCGGGCGCAGACCCCTACTTGAACCAGAGCCAGCGCTCGACTTCAGCCCAGCGCCAGCCCCGTCACGCCCAGCGCTATGGCCGCGGCACCCAGCAGGCGCAACCATCGGTCGCCTTCGCCGAGCAGACTGCCGCCCGCCAAGGCGGCAAACAGCATGGACACCTCGCGGGCCGGCGCCACATGGCTGAGCGGCGCCAGCTGCATGGCGTAGAGCACCATGATGTAGCTGCTTGGCCCGAGCACGGCGATGGCCAGAGCAGGCTTCCACTGCGCACGCCAGACGGCCTTGAAACGCGCCGGGTCCCGCAAGGCAAACGGGCCCATGACCGGGATGCGCAGCACATTACCCACGTAATCGACCAGGATGGGCGAGATCAGCAACACCTTGACCGCATAGCCATCGATCACCGTGTAAGTGGCGATGAAGACACCGGTCAGCGCACCCCAAAACAGGCCGCGATGCAGACGCTGGCGCACAAAGGCGCGCGACTCGCTCAAGCCCCCGGCCTCGCCCCGCCCCAGCAGCTGACGCAGCAGGCCCGGCCCGCCGGCGATCAGAAAAACGCCCGCGACCACGGCCAGGGCGCCGGCCGCACCCAACCAGCTCAGACTCTCTCCAAGCACGAAGACCGCGGCCACCGAACTCAGCAAGGGCCCGCTGCCGCGCGCCAGCGGGTAGACCACGGTCAGGTCAGACACCGCATAGCCATGCAGCAAACAGCGGAAGTACAGCACATGCACGGCCGCACTGACAGCCAGCACCGTCCACTCCACCCAGCCCCAGGCGGCCACGCCCTGCACGCCCGTCCAGGCCACCACCGGCGCCCAGACCAGGCCGACCAGGATGGAGCTCATCAGCACGAACTCATTGCCGCCCCCGCCGCTGCGCTTGGCGATCAGGTTCCAGCTGGCGTGGCAGAGGGCGGCGGCAAGAACCAGGGCGAGGGCAAGAGGACTCATTCGGAAAGCAAGGCAGACAGCGCAGACATGCGACCTGAGGCAGGCGCGCCTCTGGCCGAAACCCTCGATTGTGCGTTCGCCAGCGAACAGACCCGCCCGGCTGCCCGATCTACAAAGCGACGTGACGGTGCCCCTGCTGCGCCGCCGCCAACTCAAGGCCTGCCACATGACCCACTCGCAATCCCCCAACACCCGCCGCCCCTTCCTGCGCCTCAGCAGCTTGGTGCTGACCGCCAGCTTCAGCGTGCTGGCCGGGCTGTCCCCCATGTCCGCCATGGCGGCCAGCGCCGAAGACCTGAACAAGGACGCCCAGCAAGCCCTGGCCGCCCTGTACAAAACCAATCCGGTGACCGAGACCATTTCCAAGAAGTCGCGCGCCGTGCTGGTCTTCCCCAAGATCGTCAAGGCTGGCCTGGTCTTTGGCGGCAGCTACGGCGAAGGCGTGTTGATGAAGAACGGCGCCGTCAGTGAGTACTACAACTCAGTGTCTGCCTCCTGGGGTTGGCAAGCCGGCGCCGAGTCGTACGCCTATGTCGTCTTCCTGATGAGCGACAAGGCGGTGCGCTACCTGGCCAAGTCCAATGGCTGGGAGTTCGGCGTCGGCCCCAGCTTGGTGCTGGTCAACGAAGGTGTCGCCAAGAACCTGAGCACCTCCACCTTGAAGGACGATGCCTACGCCTTCATCACCGATCAGCAAGGCCTGATGGCCAGCCTCAGCATCGAAGGCACCAAGATCAGCCGCATCAAGCGCTGAATTCGCTGGGATCAGCTGCGGCGGCTCCCGGCACAAAGCAGCCTTCTTGCTCTCCCTCGTGAGGCCCTGCAGTCCGAGCCGCCGCCGGGCTCATGGTTCCGGGGTCGGCCCTGGCGGGCCGACTGCCTTGCGCTGCTCGCGCCTCGGGGCTGGCGCATAACTCTCTTCACTCACTGCGTTCGTTCCGTTCAAACAGACGCGCCAAGTCAGTGCTTGAAGCGCGCGGGTACGCGCGCGCCCCGATGCCCTGCGCTGCTCAGCCCTTCACAAATCGCCCAACGGCGACCCGAACTGCAGGGCGCTTGCATCGCGGTCGATGTGCCCCTCGACGGTGGAACACGCCACATTCGGAGGTGGCTCGGCCCGACGACGAGCGATTTGTGCGCGGCCGAGAGCGCAGCGAAGCGGCTCAGGCGCGTGTACCCGCGCGTTTCAAGCACTGACTCGGCGCCACCTGTTTGACCACAGTGAGCGCAGCGAACGGAGGGAGTTTGGCGCCGCTGAGCCGCGCAGTGAGCAGCGAGGGCAGTCGGCTTGCAGAGCCGACCCGGGCACCATGAGCACGGCGGCGGGCCGAGCCACCGCAGCGCGAACACCCTGCCATCGAGGTTCCGCTTTGTGCCGAGAACCGACATCCACGCCCAATCACGGGCTCACGCCCGCCTCCGGCAAGCTGTACTCAAAACGGTAGCTGTGGGCGCCGCCCGGGGCGATGTCGATGACCATGCGGCCACTCAAGCCGGTCAAGGCTTCGGTGCCGGAGTCGGGCACCACGGTGATGCTTTGCGTAGGCGCGCCGCGGTTCATGGTGGAGCTGTGCTGCAGCACAAAGCTGCCGGCGCGGCCGTCCAGCGTGCCCTGCACGCGCTCCATAGCCACATAGCCGGCCGAGCCGCTGACGGCACTGCGGAAAGCGAGCATCTCGCCAGTGCTGGTGGCTTCCAGTGCGCCGTGGAAACGCTTGTCCAGCGACATGCGGCCCAGGCCGCTGCCGGCGGCCACTGCGCTCATTTCCTGAGGCGCGAGCTTCACTTCAAAAGGGCCGCTGACTTGGTGGCTGGAATTGCTGCGGTCGCTCATGGCGCGCTCCGTTTGAATTGCGGGTTTGGCTGACTGGGTTTGCGCAAGCACCGGGCTGCTGCCCGTAGCCAGCGCGGCGACCCAGAGGATAGAGGTAAAGAGATGCAGAGGCTTCATGGCAAGATGAACTTTCTTCTAAGCTGATTCGGAGCGGATCCGTCCGGCCGCCATTGAACCCGCCATGCCCCAAGACCGGATTGGAAAAACACGACACGAGGCACTGCATCCCCTGAGCACCTCGCCGCGCGGCGTGCTGCACCGCGTGCCGGTCGGCGAGTTCGAACACCAACGCCTGGCGCCGCCCGAGGACCTGGCCGACTGGATTGAGCATATCTGGCGTGTGCGCTGGAATCTCGAAGGCCTGCCGCCGCAGCTGCAAGAGACCCTGCCCCATCCGCATGTGCACCTGGTGCTGGAGCCCGGTGCCGAGGCGGTCTGGGGCGTACACAGCCGACGCTGGTCGCGCGAGCTGAGCGGGCGTTCGCTGGCCCTCGGCATCAAGTTCAGGCCCGGCGCCTTCCGCCCCTGGCTGGGCGGCCCGGTGTCGGCCTTGAGCGACCGCGCTCTACCCCTGCAAGAACTGTTCGGGCCTGAGTCCCTGGCATTGCGTGCGGCGCTGGAGATCGACGCGCTGGCCGAAGCGGCCACGCCCGTCTTGGACTTTCTGCGCGCCCGCCTGCCCGCGCCCGACCCGCAGGCGCTGCTGGCCGGCCGCATCGTCGACAGCGTGGCCGCCGACCTGAGCCTGCACAGCGCCGAAGCGCTGGCCGCGCGTTGGAGCTTGAGTCTGCGCTCGCTGCAGCGCCTGTTTGCGGAGTACGTCGGCGTCGGGCCGAAATGGGTGATCCAGCGCTACCGCCTGCACGAGGCCGTGGTCCGCGTGCAGGCCGGCGAGGCAGTCTCCTGGGCGGCGCTGGCGCAGGATTTAGGCTTCTTCGACCAGGCGCATTTCAGCGCCGCATTTCAGCGCCTGATTGGCCAAACGCCGGGCGGCTACGCCCGGGCTCATGCCGGCGCAGCCGTCGCCAGCCCAGCACCACACCGCTGAGGCTCAAGCCCAGGCCTGCCAGGCTGAAGCCCAACATCCAGCCATCCCACAAGGGGCGGGTGTTCAGCAAGGGCGGCAGGTCGAAGCTGTGCAGGAAGGCGAACAACCAGCGCTCCGTCCGCTGCCGGCTGCTGCTCAGCTGCACGATGCTGCCGCTGGCCGGGTCGATCACCACCCAGTGCGACTGCGGGTCGTCAAAGCGCAGGCGCAGCACCGGCAAGGGGCGATCGCGCTGGCCGGTCATGGTGTGGGGCTCGCGGCTGTAGTAGTAGGCGTCGTAGCGCTGCAGCCACTCCTGCTCGACGATGCGGGCCTGAGGCAGCAGGCGCGCCGCTGCCTCGCGCAGCGCCTCTTCGCTCAAGGGCAGCCGGCGCTCACCGGTCGAATCCACCGCAAAGCTGGCCGCGCCAGTCTGCACCAGCACCTGCATCTCGCCGGCCACACGGCGCCATTCGAGCTGGCGCGCGGGCTGGCCCTCGCTGGCCAGGCGGCGCAGCAGCGCGCCGACATCGCCCGCCTGATCGGCCCGCAGCGGCCCGCCGGCATAGGCGGCCCGGTCGGGCTTGGGTCCAGGGGCCTCGAACACCTTCCAGGGGTTCATGGAGAACAAGCCGCTGAGCACCCAGGTCAGGGCCAGCACGCCGCCGCCCAGGCCCAGGATGTGGTGCCAGCGGGCGAAGCCCTCGCGATAGGGCGAGCGCGAGCCGCTCTTGTAGCGGCCCTTGAAGCGCCAACGCCACACGCCCACCACCAGGCCGCTCAGGCCCAGCACGCCGCCGGAGATGGACAGCCAGATGACGATGTCGGTCCACCAGGCATCCAGCGCGCCGCCACGGAAGATGTAAAGCCAATGCAGCCAGGCGCCCAGCCAGCCCCAGCTGCGCTCGGTGAAGCTGGCGTCACGCACCACCTCGCCGGTGGCGCCGCTGACGTACAACCAGCGCTGCGCCTCATCGGCCACCGCCACGCGGTAGAGCGGGCGGTGCGGGTCCATGGCTTTGGAGTGGGTCCAGGCGTCTTCCTCCACCCGCGCCAGCAGCTCTGCCGGCGCCTCCTGCGCAAAGTGGCGCGCAGCCGCCAGCGCCTGATCCGCGCTGACGCTCGCAATGCGCTGACCGCTGCGCGCATCCACGGCCACCAGGCGCTTGCCGCGCCCATCGCTGAAGATGTAGCGCGGCTGGCCGGCCACACTGCTCAGGCGCCACTGGCTGGCGCCCTCCAGGCCCGAGGCCTGCAAGGCCTGCGCCACCGGCACGCAGCAGCCCTGCCCGTCCAGCGCCGGCAGACCTTGCAGCTGCTCAGCCGGCGTCAGCTTGGGGTAGCCGACGTAGAGCATGACCATGCCGGACAGGAACCACAGCGCCATCACCAAGCAGAGCGCAATGCCGGCCCAGCGGTGCAGCAGGTAAAGAATGCGTTTCATCTCAGTTCACCATGTCTTCTACAGCGGGCCGAGCGCCGGGCCGCTCCCAAGCCGGCCCGTCAGAGAGGTGCCTGCGGCTCTGGGCCGCCGGCACCTCTGTCCCCTCGGGGGACCGACACGGTGTATCCGCGTTCAGCGGGTGACACCGGGGCGAGGGGCCCAAGTTTTTAGAAGCGCCAATCCAGCGCAGCGCTCAGGCTGCGCGGCGCGCCCAAGTACGGCAAGTCGCTGCCCAGGCTGGCGACATAGCGTCGATCCGTGACGTTGTCGACTCGCAGGCGCGCCGTCAGCTGCGGCGTGATGCTCAGTTGCGCCCCCAGACCCAGCAGTTGGTAGGCCTCGTCCCAAATCGTGTTGGCGCTGTTGGCATAGCGCTTGCCCACATATCGCCAATCGGCCGACAGGGTCAGGGCCGCATTCGCGCGCCAATCGGCGCTCAGGCCCAGGATCACATCGGGCACATTGGCCGGGCGATTGCCGGCACGCGAGGTCGGCGTCGTGCCCACGTTCTCGACGAAGCGATCAAAACGGGCGCGGGTGTAGCTGGCCTGGCCAGCCAGGGTCCAGGCGCTGCTGGCGCGCCAGCGCGCATTCAGCTCCAGGCCCTGGCTGCTTTGCGCGCCCACGGGAATGACCTTGGTCCGGTCATTGGGGTCGGTGATGGACAGGTTCTTGCGCGTGATGTCGTAGACCGCCAGCGTGGCCCAGCCACGGCCCTGGTCGAAGCTGAGCTTGCTGCCCAGCTCGAACTGGCGGCCACGCGTGAGCTCGAAGTCACGCAAGGCATTGAAGCCGGCCGTGGCCAGCACACCGGACGGCGGATCGGCCGCGGTGCTGGCCTGGGCGTACACCTGCCAGTCCTTGGACAGGTCCTTGACCAGGCCCAGGCGACCGGTCAGGGGCTTGAAGCGGGCCTGGAACAGGGCCGGGTTGGTGGCGGTGACCGTGCGATGGTTGCGTACGTCGAGGCTGATGCGGTCCAGGCGCAGCGCGCTCACCAGCGCCCAGCCCTCGCCCAGCTCGGTGCGGTTTTCGGCGAAGGCCGCCACGGTGTGCAGCAGATTGGTGGCGCCGGGCGTGTAAACGCGGCTGACCCCGGGGGTCTGCAGGAAATAGCTGTCACGCGGCGTGTAAGGGCTGGTGACATCGAAGGGGCCGTTGACCGAGAGCGGGAAACGGGTCTGGCGGTTGTAGCTCCAGTCCCATCCGGCGGCAAAGTCAGAGCGGTGGCCGGCGATCTGGCTGCGGTGACTCAACTCCATGCGGCTGCCCCAGACCTGCTGGTCGTGGCGCTGCAGCAAGGCGCTGGAACGCTCGACCTGGCTGTTGTTCTGCACGAACTTGTAGACCTCGACGTTGTCGTAATCGCGCAGTGCGTCGTAGTGATAGAAGGTGTGGCGCAGCGCGGTCTGCTCGCTCAAACGCCAGTCCAGCATGGAGCGCGCCCAGCTGACATCCTGCTCATAACGGCCATCGACCGCGTTGTAGTTGACGCCGAAGGTGGCCGGGTCCAGGCGGAAAGCGCCGCTGACGGTGCCGTCCGCCGCGCGCAGCATGGGCGTGCCCCAGTAGGGCTGCAGCACCTTCTCATGCTGGCGCTCCAGGGCCAGGGTGTGGGTGATGTTGGCACCCAGCGGGGCCAGCCAGGAGGCGGCGGCCTGCCAGGCGCTGCGGTCGCGGCCCTGGGTCCAGAGTGCACCTTCGCTGCGGTTCAACTCCACGCGCAAGACCTGACCCTCGGCGCCCAAAGCCTTGAGATCGCGCTGCAGGCTGGCGGCCGCCTGGGCCCGGTCGCCCTGGGCCAGGTAGAGACGGCTGATGTCACCGCTGCGGTCGGCCGTCTTGGTGATGACGTTGAGCGTGCCGCCCACGGCGCCCGAGCCATTCAGAAAGCTGGACGGGCCACCGATGGCCTCCACGCGCTCGACGATCCAGCTGTCCACCGGGCGGGCGGCGATGGCGTCGTACTGCACGCTGATGCCGTTGTAGAGCTGGGCCAGCGAGCCCGAGCCGAAGCCACGGTAGAACACGCTGCCGGCCGAACCCGGGGGGTCGGAGAAGACCACGCCGGGCACGCTTTTGAGGATCTCCTGCGTGTTGCTGGCACCGCGCATCTCGATGGCCTCGCGGTCGATCACGGTGACGCTGGCCGGTGTCTCCTTGAGGCTCAGGGCCAGGCGCGAGCTGCTGCCGCTGGGGCCCTCGAGCGCCGGGCTGGTGGCCGCACCGCTGACGCTGACACGGCCCAGTTGTTGAGCTTCAGGAGGCGCCGTCTGGGCACCCGCATCAAGGGCCAGCAAGGAGCAGGAAGAAACGGCCAGGACGGCCCGTGCAATAGGGTTCAAGGAATACATCGGGAGAACACTCAGTCAAGGAACAAAAAAAGGATGGGCACGACCGGGCCAGCCCGGCCGGCGCTCAGAGGCTGCGGTCCGTGGGCAGGTTTGCTGGGGCCGAGCAGTGGCAGGGCTGGAGCGTGCTCGCTGGCAGGCGCTCGGGCCGGGCGGCGCCGGTCAAGGTCAGCGCGGCGCCGGCCGCTGCGGCCAAGACCACGGCAAAGCCGAGCATGGCGCGCAGGGCGGCATCCAGCTCTTGCCCGTAGGCATCGGTGTGATCGAGCCTCATGTCAGACCTCCGTTGCGCAACAGAAGCCAGGCGGCGCAGGCCAGGGTGGCACCGATATTGAAATGCGTCATGGCGCGCAGGGCGCGTTCGATCCAGGGCATGGGAGAACTCCAGTGCGGCGGGGCCGGTGCCTGCTGACAGGCCACCGACGGGCGCGCGAAAACCAACAAAGGCGCACAGCGACGCGCTTCAGCGTCAGCCGTGGCAGGCGGTCTGGGTCAGGAGTTCAGTGGGGGTGCGCGGGGCTGGGCGCTGGCCCAGGCGAACAGGGTTCGCGGCGCCTGCAGAAACAGCGTCGGCACGGTCTGGCCGAGCTCGGGGAGCTGCAGTTCACACACAGGCGCCGGAGGCGGCGCCAGATCGTCGCTGTGCATCGCACAGAAAGGGCAGTGCTTGTAGGTGTGGCCTTGCGAGGACTCGGGCTGCGAGCCGTCCGACAGGTCCGAGCCCATATCCGACAAACGCACCAGCTTGGCGCCGGTGACCGAGCAGATCTCGGCCCAGCCAGCCGGTACATCGGCCTGCACCGCATGCGAGATCACCGGGGCGAGCGCGCTCAGCAGGATCGCGAAACTCGCGATCCAGGAGACCATCACTCGAATGCCGGGGCTGACACGCATCCGCGCATTCTAGTCGTGCTGCCGCATGCCTTTTTGGCTCAGCGCATGCGAGCAGCCATGGCCGCACGCACCGCGTGGCGCAAGCCGTCCAGGCCTTGCGACACATCGATCAGCAAATCATCGAGCAGCAAGGCCGGCGTGCTCTGCAGCTGCAGGGCGTGGCCGGCGGCGCGGTGCTCTTGCACGCGCTGGGTGTAGATGCGATCGGCCATTTCGCCCCGGAAGCGCAGCATGTCCAGGCCGAGGGCCTTGGCATGTTGCTCCAGGTCCGCCATGCTCAGACGCGGCGGCGGGCTGTAGAGCGAGCGATGCATCAGCCAGAAATGGCCTTGCGCGGCGGCCGCTTCGGCGGCCTCGGCCGCCAGTTCCGCCTGCGGATGCAGTTCCACCCAAGGGTAGTGGCGGTAGACAAAACGCAGGCCGGGGCCGATGTCGTCGAGCAGCAATTGCAAGCCCGGCTGCAGGCGCTGGCAGGCCGGGCATTGGTAATCGCCGTATTGCAGCAGGGTGACGGGGGAATGGGCATCGCCCTGACTGTGTTCCAGCGCCGGCATACCGCTGCGCGGCGCGGCCAGTACGCGAGCGGGGCTCATGACAGGCCTCGCAAGGGTTGAGGCTCCACGGCACCGCCGTCCGGCGACCAACGGATGGCCGCGCTGAGCAGATAGCGCTGGAAGTCACTGAGAGGCATGGCGGTCGCTCCGTGGCTCGCCCCGTCCACCCAACTCAAGGTGGCATCCTGCGCGCCCTGCTCCACTTCGCACAGCCCCGGGCGTATCAGCATGCTGGCGCCATCGCCCTCGCGGTACTCCACCCGGCCTTCAATCACAGCAGTCCTGCTCATGGTGACACCTCGCGAATCTTCAGATCAGCTCTTCGACAATCCAGGCGCGGTAATGCACGGCCAGACTGGCGCCGCCCTCACGGGCGATGGCCGCCACCACGGCCGCCTGTTCGACGCCATCGACCTTGATCAAGAGCCAGCGATAGCCCTGCTCGGCCAGGCTCAGGTAGCGGCGCAGCAAGGTGATCTCGTAGCCGAAACCGGCCAGCGGGCCGGCCTGCTCGACCAGCGCCGCCAACTCGGCCACGGTCTCTTGCGGCGTGAAATGCAAGAGCCCCTCGGCCGGCCAGCCGGCATGGTGGAAGGTGAGCACCAAGGCCTCGGCATCCTGCTGCGTGGGCAGGCCCAGCATCACATGGCCAACCGGGTTGAACACCCCGAAGGAGCTGGGCAGCGAGGATTGGGACATGGTGTCGCTCCACTCGGCGCGCGGCGCACTGCGCGGCCCGGCGGGGCGGGCCTGGAAGGCTGGGCCCATCGATTCAACAACACTCATGTCTGCCCCTTGCTCGGGGCGGAACGCCGCCCCTTTGCAGGGCATCATGCGAGCCGACGCAGCGGCCGGCTGTTCGCCAGCGCACGCAGCGTGGCTGGAGTTCGACTCAGTGCAGCTCGAGGGCCAGCTCGACGTCGCGCAAGCGCCAACCCTGCTGCCACAAGGCTTGCACAGCCTGACGCTGCGCGGCCTGCAGCAGGGCAGCCGGACGCTGCCCGGGTCGAGCCCAAACCGGTTCGCTCAGCCACTGCAAGCCGCTAGCGGCGGCAGGGCGCAACAGCGCCAGGCGCCAGGCCTGCTGCAGGCCATGGCCCTGGCCTTCATCGGCCAGCACACCGCACCAGTCCGAAGCCTGCAGGCCCAAAGCGGCACGCAGGATCTGCGCCGGCGTGGCCGAGCGCGGCAGCGTGGCCTGCAGCTGACCTTGCGGGCTCAGCAAATGCTGGCGCGCGGCCACCGGCCGGGTCGGGAAGGAAAGCGGGGAAGCCTGGGCAGGCTGAGCGTCAGACGCCAGATCTGCGGGCCGGCCGGTGCGAGCGGCGCTGCTGGTACGGGGGCTGCGACGGGTCAGCCAGCGGTCAAAAGAAGCGAGACCTTGCATGATGAATTGAAAACTCCGAGAGCCCTGAAACCGGCGTTTGCCGGCCCAGGGCATCTCGGAGCCGCAACGCTTTAGCCGTATTTGATAGCCCGCCCGCAAGTAGTTGGTAAATCGGCGGTGACCCGGTTTGCACCAAGTCGGCTTGTATTCTAGCCGCAGCTTGCGGCAGCTTCGGCGGCAGAAATGCGCGCTTTTCCGGATTGCTGGCGCAACAGGCCCCAGGCGCCCGCGCAGCCGGTGCCTGCGCGACGCCCCGGCCCCGCCCCCCCATAATCCGGCATGCCCACGCCCGCCCCTCCCTGCCCGCCCCCTCACGAGAGCCCGGGCGCCGGGCCGGCCATGGTGGCGCTGGGCGCCTCGGCCGGCGGCTTGGTCGCCCTGCAAGACTTTCTGGCCCAGGTGCCGGCGAACAGCGGCCTGGTCTATCTGGTGGTCCAGCATCTCGACCCCGATCACAAGCCCATGCTGGCCCAGCTGCTGCAGCGCGTCACCGCCCTGCCGGTCCAGGACGCCAGCGACGGCCTGAGTCCGCGTGCCGATGCGGTCTATGTGATTCCGCCCAATGCCGAGCTGACCGTGGCCGGCGGCCTGCTGCGCCTGGCACCGCCGGCCCAGCCCCGCGGTCAGCGCCTGCCCATCGACCTGCTGCTGTCCATGGCCGAAGATCTCGGTGCGCGCGCTTGCGGCGTGCTGCTATCGGGCATGGGCATCGACGGCAGCCTGGGCCTGCAGGCCCTGCGCGCCAGCGGCGGGCTGACCCTGGCGCAGACGCCGGAAAACGCACAGTTCGACTCCATGCCGCGAAGCGCCATCGCCAGCGGCTGCGTCGACATCGTCGCACCCGCCCATGAACTGCCGGAACGCCTGCTGCAAGCGCTGGCCCAGCGCGCGCAAGCGAAGCGCCAGGCCACAGCACCCGACAGCTCGGTGAACGCGCCAGAGGGCGAGGCGCTGCTCGATGAGGACGCCGCCTTGCCGGCCATCGTCGGACTGCTGCGTGCGCATTGCAAACACGACCTCTCGGACTACAAGCCCAGCACCCTGGGCCGGCGCATCCAGCGCCGCATGGGCGTGCACGGCCTGGCCACAGCATCGGCCTATGCCGAGTTCCTGCGCCAGAACCCGCAGGAGTTGGACCTGCTGTTCAAAGAGATGCTGATCGGCGTGACCCAGTTCTTCCGCGACCCCGACACCTGGTTGGAGCTGGCGCAGAAGGTCTTGCCGACCTTGCTCGAGCGCAGCGAACCAGGCAGCCGCCTGCGCGCCTGGGTGGTCGGCTGTTCGACCGGCGAGGAGGCTTACAGCCTGGCCATCCTGTTCCAGGAAGCGCTGGCGCAGCGACCCGAACACCAAGGCCTCAGCCTGCAGATCTTCGCCAGCGACCTCAGCGGCGACGCCATCGCCCTGGCCCGGCGCGGCTTCTACCCGGCCAAGATCGCCGGCGATATGGACCCCGCGCTGTTGGCGCGTTACTTCAGCCCCCAAGCGGACGGCTACCTGATCAACAAGCAGATCCGCGAGATGGTGCTGTTCGCCCAGCACGATGTGATCCAGGACCCGCCCTTCACCAAGCTGGACCTGCTCTCCTGCCGCAACCTGATGATCTATTTCAACGCCGGCCTGCAGCGCCGGCTGCTGCCGTTGTTCAGCTACAGCCTGCGCCCCGGCGGCGCGCTGCTGCTGGGCGCGGCCGAGACCGTCGGTAGCGCCCAGGCCTTGTTCACGCCGCTGAGCTTGAAATCCAGGATCTTCTGGCGCAGCGGCCTGGCCGTGGGCGCCAGCACGGTGGACTTCCCCATCAACCCGCGCGCCCAGCCCAATCGCCCTCCCAAGGAGTTCCCCGTGTCCCAATCGGCCGTCCCGTCCACCCAGCTGCAGGCCCATGCCGAACAAGCCTTGCTGCAGGAGTTCTCGCCCGCCGCGGTGCTGGTCAATGCGCAGGGCGATGTGGTCTTCATCAACGGCCGGGTCGGCCGCTTCCTGGAGCCCGCGGCGGGCAAGGCCAACTGGAACATCCATGTCATGGCCCACCCGGCCATCCGCAGCCAGTTGGCCGCGGCGCTGCGTCAGCTCTTGCAGGACAGGAATGGCAGCATTGAACTGCCCGGCTTGGAGCTGGACCCGCCCTCGCCGACCCGCCTGGAGCTGACCCTCAAGTACATGCGCGAGCCGAGTTCGCTGGCTGGCATGGTGATGGTGGTGTTCCGCGAACGGGCCGCGCCGACGCGCAGCCGGCGCAAGGCCAGCAGCGCCGCCGATGCCGGCGCCATCGCCGACCTGGAACGCTGCCGCGAAGAGATCCATGCCCTGCGCCAGGAAATGGGCGCGGCCGCGGAGGAGCTCCAGGCGGCCAATGAGGAACTGCAGTCCACCAACGAGGAGCTGCAATCGGCCAATGAGGAGCTGACCACATCCAAGGAAGAATCGCAGTCCATGAACGAGGAGCTGCAGACCCTGAACGGAGAACTGCAGACCAAGCTCGACGACCTGGCCCTGGCGCAGAGCGATATGCAGAACCTGCTCAACAGCACCGACATCGCCACCTTGTTCCTGGACAGCCAACTCCATGTGCGGCGCTACACCGATCAGATCACGCGCATCGTGCACCTGCGCCCCAGCGATGTCGGCCGGCCCTTGACCGATCTGGCCAGCACCCTGATCTACCCCGAGCTGCATGCCGACGCGCAGGAAACCCTGCGCAGCCTGAGCTTCAGTGAAAAAGAGATCCACACCACCGACGGACTGTGCTTCCAGGTGCGCATCAAGCCCTACCGAACGCTCTCCAATGTGATCCAAGGCGTGGTCATCACCCTGATCGACATCACCGCCGCCAAAGCGCTGGAAGCGCGCCTGCGCAAGGCCTGAACGGCGAGGCGGCGACCCGCGCTGCACTCGCTCCCCACGTTTTTCTCCCACTCACTCCCGGAGCCGCCATGACCCCAGCCGCCACCGCCCTCGACCCCAACGGCAAGCTGCGTCTGCGCGCCCAGGCCCAGCTGCGGGCCGCCCCGGGTTTGCCGCCGGCGCGCAGCACCGCCGAGGCCTTGGCCGTGCTCTACCGCTTGGCGGCCTCGCCGGCCACCGCAGGCGACGCCCTGGCCTTGCTCCATGAGCTGCAAGTGCACCAGGTGGAGCTGGAACTGCAGCAGGAGGAATTGCAGCGCACCCAGATCGAGCTTGAGCAAGCCCTGCAGCGCCAGATCGAACGCCTGGAGCGCGCGCCGCTGGGCTGCCTCAGCCTCGACGCCAGCGGCCGGATCACCGAGCTCAACAGCGCCGCCGCACATCTGCTCGGCGCAGCGGTTGCCACCTTGTGGGGCCGCACGCTGAGCAGCCTTCTGACGCCATCCGGAGCGCAAGCACTGCAAGCCTTGCTGCTGCAGGTCGGCGCCGCGGGCCCGGCCCCCGCCGAGGTCTGCGTTCTGGAGCTCTTGCCGAGCCCAGGCCAAGCGAGCCAGGTCTTGCATGCCAGTGCCTCGGCGGATCAGCCACCCGGCCATTGGCTGCTGGCCCTGCTGGCCCCGCCCGAGACAGCGCTTCAGTCGCCGCGGCGGTAGAGCAAGACCTTGAGCGAGCGGTCCTCGTCCACATCGGCGAAGGCCGGTGGATTGGCCAGGCGCTGCACCAGGCTCAGCTCGGGCGCCAGCTCGGCCATCTGATCCTGCAAGAAGGCGACGCCGAGCTTGGGCGTGTTCAGGCACAGCAGGGCATGGCCGCCGGGCAGCAGCAGCTCGGGCAGGCGCCGCATCAGACGCGCATAGTCCTTGCTCGCGACAAAGCTGCCCTTCTGGTAGCTCGGCGGGTCGAGGATGATCAGGCCATAGGGCCCGCTGCGGCCGATCTTGCCCCAGGAATTGAAGATGTCGTGAGCCAGAAAGCTGGCGCCGGACTTGAGGCCGTTGAGCGCATGGTTCTGCCGCCCGGTCGCCAGGGCACCGGCGCTCATGTCGACATTGACCACCTGGCCAGCGCCGGCCTGCAAGGCCACCACCGAGAAGGCGCAGCTGTAGGCGAACAGATTGAGCACGCGGAGCCGCTCGGGCTGGGCCAGGCCGGCGACATGCTCACGCACCCAACGCCGACCCTCGGCCATGTCCAGGAACAGGCCATGGTTCTGCCCCTTGAGCACATGGACCCGGTAGCGCGCGCCCTGCTCGCTGACTTCATGCGGCTCAGGCACGGCGCCGGCCATCAGCCGCGTCTCCAGCTGCCCTTCATGGCGGCATTGGTAGACCCAGTTGAGGGCCTGGCCGGGCGCGAGAGCCGCCACGCGTTCGGCCAGGGCCGCGTGCACAGCGGCCAGCTCGGCCTCGCTGGCCGGCGCAAAGCTGGTCAGCACAAAGACCGGCGGGAACAGGTCGAGCGACCATTGCTCGCAGCCGGGGTGGAGGCCGCCACGGCCATGGAAGAGGCGCAGGGCCTCGCTGGACAGAGAAGCCATCTGCGCGATGGCGTGAAGGAGCGCTTGCATGGGCGGCATTCTCGCCGCCCAAGGCCGGTTCGGCCCTCAGTCTTGGGGGCGCAGGCCTGGGCCTTCGGGCAGCGGGTAGGCATCGGCCACATAAGCCGGGCCCTTCATGACCCTGACGATGAAGCAGCCCAGGGCCAAGGCGATCCACAAGCTCCAGTGCAACATGATGAAGCCGAGCAAGCCATACATCCACAGGCTCAGCGCCCGTTCAGCCCCAGCGCCTGCCTCCATATGCGTGGCCATCCACAGGCAAGCACAAGCCAGCAATGGCAGAGCCGTGCCCCAGAGCAGCAGACCGGGCAGGCGCCGCCAGATGCGTTGCTCGAGGCCAGGGGCAGCCCGCTGGAAACCGGGGAGCTTCTGAAACAAGGGCATGGAGTTCTCCTGATGCATCGCCCAGCCCTTGTCAGCCGGCTTTGGGCGCGGCACGCCTGCAGCGCTCAGAGCAGTACTTGACCTCGTCCCAGTTCTTGGCCCAGCTGCGCCGCCAGCTCATGGGGCGGCCGCAGGCCACACAAGGCTTGCTGGGCAGCGCCGCCTTGTTGCCGCGAAAGCCGGTCGGATGTGCGCTCATGGTGGGGGACAGGTCTTGCCATTCATACGCAGCACGATACGCCAATGCGGGGCGCGGCGAATGCCCACCGGCTACCGGCAACGCGATCGGTGCGGTCTTTCGGACAGCACCGGACCGGCCGGGCACCGGGAATAGTGCCTCGGCCCACTGTGCCATATCGCACAGATCGAAAGCAGCCCGAGCGCTACCGTCCGCTCTAGTCTCACCACGAACCGCCCCGTCATGTGCCGGTCACAAGAGGAGTCTCACCATGACATACGCAGGCAAGAACGACGCTTTCACTGAGCATGCCGCCTGGCATTGCCCCCGCTGCCACGGTGTGGTTCACCGCATCAGCCGGCGCAGCATGGATCGCTTGCTGAGCCTGTTCAGCCCCGTCTGGCGCTACCGCTGCCGGGATCGCCGCTGCGAGTGGGAAGGTCGCGTGCGGGTCAGCCGCATGGGCGAACGGCAGCGCCATTGCGATGTGCTGGCGCCGTTCCCGCAACGCAATGTCGAACTGCCGGAGCTGCGCAAGACCTGGCGCTGATGCCGGCCGCCTACTTGGTCGACCGATCTGACTCGCTCAGCGGGACCGTGCCGCCCGCCCCAGGCACCCAGCCAGAAAATCGGATGTTCACGACATAACGCTGAGGCGCCCCGCCATGGCATTCGAGCGAGCTCAGGGCCAGGCGCACCGGGCTGTGATAACGCGGCGCACCGGTGACCGAAATCGGGCGCACGCGCCCACCCGCATCAACCTCAAATTCGGCCCGCAGCTCGGCCTCGCGGTCTATGCGCTGCATGCTGCTGGCCAGCAGCTCGGGCAACTGCTCGCGCGCCGCCGGACAGGCGGCAGCACCGGGCGCCACGGCCGCATGGGCCGTGAACGGCGCCGCCAGCAGGGCCAGAACCAAGGCGGCCGGCGCGGCGTGGGCGACGGCGTGGGCGACGGCGTGGGCGACGGCGTGGGCAAGGGGGAACGCGAATGGATTGAGGTGCTTCATGGAAGACTCCTTGGGCGACGCCGACTGCCAATGAAATTTCGAGTCGGAGCGGCCAAGTTACGCAGCCATGCACCACGCGTCTGCCCGCTTTGGACGAAGCCCGCGTTTGCAGCGACGAAGCGACAAACGGCGAGGACAGCCGGGCACTGCGGCCCTGACCGAGCCTGGGCAGGGCGGGGGGCGGAAGTCGTGTGCAGCGGGCCGGCAGTCGGCGCAGGCCTGGCCGCGCATGGGGCGGCGGCCTATTGCGTCAGCGCCGTCACAATCATGGCCAAAATGTCGCACAGCCGGGGCGGTCTGGCCGCCGCTGGATGACTTACGATCCGCGCCCCAGCCCGCATTCCCTGCGCTCGGCCCCGAGCCGCCTCAAGATGTCCAAGACCGAAGTACTCATCGTGGATGACGACGCCGAACTGGCCGGCATGCTGGTGCAGCTGCTGCAAGCCGAAGGCTGGGCCGTGAAGAGCGTGCTGAGTGCCGAGCAGGCCGAGCGCAGCCTGGCGGCGGAGCTGCCGCAGCTGGTGCTGCTCGACGTCATGCTGCCCGACGCCAGCGGCATGGACCTCTGCCGCCGCTGGCGCAGCGCTCACCCAGCGCTCGGCATCTTGATGCTGACCGCGCGCGGCGACCCTTTCGACCGGGTGCTCGGGCTGGAACTGGGCGCCGACGACTACCTGCCCAAGCCCTTCGAGAAGCGCGAGCTGGTGGCGCGCGTGCGCGCCTTGCTGCGCCGCCAGCAGCCCGCCCCGGCGCCAGCGCCGGCCCAGACCGAGCTGCAGTTCGGCAGCCTGAGCGTGAATCTGGTGAGCCGGGAACTGCGGGTGAATGGCTTGGAAGTGCCTCTGACTGGCATCGAGTTCAAGCTGCTGCTGGTGCTGGCACGGACACCGGGCCAGGCGGTGTCGCGCCAGCAGCTCAGTGATGCCGTGCAGGCCAGCGCCTACCGGCCGCAGGACCGCACGGTCGATGTCCAGGTCGGCCGGCTGAGGCGGCGCCTGGCCCAGGCTCTGCCGGGCCGTGACTGGATCGAGACCGTGCGCGGCGAGGGCTATGCATTTGTGCCGCGGGAGGCGGCAGAAGGCGACGCACCGGCCGATGATTCCAAAACGCTTTGACTCCCTGTTCCTGCGCCTGCTGCTGGCGCAGGTGCTGCTGGTGGGCTCGGCCTTGCTGGTGTTCGGCGCGCTGCTGGTGGTGGAGCGCAATCAGCTGATGGCGCCGCAATATGCACACATGCTGGCGCCAAAGCTGGCACTGGCCGCGCGCATGCCGGCCGACGCCCGCATGCCGGCTTACGGCGTGGTCGAGGGCATACGCCGCCATGCCTCCCTGCCGGAGGGGTTCAAGCTGAACGTGAGCACCATGCCCGCCGTGCTCGATTTTTCCCGCGAGCTGCAGTTGCAGGGCGTCACCGCCGATGAGGTCTGGATCAGCCTCCAGGGCACGCAATCGACCTTGTGGGTGCATGCCAAGGTCGAGGGCGCCGAGCCCGTCTGGTTGAGCGGCTATGCACCGAGCCTGTTTCCACACTGGGCGCCGCGCATGACCGTGGCCGTCCTGCTGCTGAGCGCGGTGCTGGCCCTGGTCAGTCGCAGCATTGCCCGCCGCATCACCCGCCCGCTGTCCCAGCTGCAGGAGCGCATGCATGCCCATGCACATGCCGGCATCCAAGGATCGGAGGGGCCCAGCACCTTGCTGACCAGCCAGGCGCCGCCCGAGCTGATCGAGATCGACCGGGCCTACCGTCTGCTGGCCGAGCGCTTGCAGCGCAATGAGCGCGAGCGCGCGCTGCTGCTGGCGGGGGTCTCCCATGACCTGCGCAGCCCGCTGAGCCGCATCCGGCTGGCCGCCGAGATGCTGCCGGAAACGGCCGAGAACGCGCTTGGAGTCTCGGCCATCACCCGCAATGTCGACAATGCGGACCGCCTCACGGCCAGCTTCATCGAGTTCATACGCGCCGGTGTCGTCGAGCTCAGCGAGCAGGTCGATCTGGCCGCGGCGGCGCGCCGTGCCGTGGCTGCTTTCGACCGGCCGGAGGCGGAGCTGGCCCTGCGCGCGCCACCCAGCTTGTGCCTGCAGAATGCCCACGGGCTGCTGGTTGAGCGCCTGATCATCAACCTGGTCGACAACGCGCTCAAACATGGTCGGCCACCAGTCCTGGTGGAGATCCGGCAAGACGCCGAGTCGGCCCTGCTGATCGTCAGCGACCATGGCCCGGGCCTGCCGCAAGACGGCGGCAAACACCTGCTGGAGGCCTTCGCGCGCGGCGACGCCAGCCGCAATCTGCCGGGCTTCGGCCTGGGCCTGGCCATTGCGCAGCAAACCGTGCTGCGTTTGCAGGGCGAGCTGAGCTTCGATCGCCCGGACGGGCGGCACCAGATTCAGGTGCGCGTGCCACTCTGCCGCTAGGCGAGTCAGGCCCTGATCCCTGCTGCGCCCCGGACCGGTGCCGTCCGTCATGGCGCTCATGCAGCCTGTCGCATGCATCGACCCAGCGTGAGTGATGTCGGCAAGAATCGCGGCTTGCTCGACTTCAGGCCTGCCCCATGTTGCCACTGCCCTTGCGCCATGCGCTGAATTCCGGCGCTATTGCCAGCGCTATTGCCGCCTCCTTGCTGACCCCTCTGGCCGCGTTCGCGCAAGCCCTGCCCGACGCAGCCGCGGTCAGTCGATTCACGCAGGAACTGCTGGACCGCGAGAACATCACCCCCCAGGGGCCGGGCGTGGCCGTGCTGGTGGCCCGCGGCGATCAGCTGCTGGTGCAAACCGCGCGCGGCGCGGCCAGCCTGGAGCTGGGTGTGCCTCTGGGTCCGGAGCAGCGCTTCCGCCTGGGTTCGGTGACCAAGCAGTTCGCCGCGGCCTTGTTGCTCAAGCTGGTGGACGAGGGCCGGGCCAAGCTGGACGATCCCCTGTCCAAATACCTGCCCCAGTACCCCAATGGCCAGGCCATCACCCTGAGCATGCTGCTGAACCACACCGGTGGCATGAAGAGCTACACCGGCATCGCCGGCTATATGGGGAACCCGGTCCGGCGCGACCTGAGCACGGCCGAGCTGGTCAAGGAATTCCAGGACCAGCCGGTCGACTTCGCGCCGGGCAGCGCCTGGGCCTACAACAACTCGGGCTATGTGCTGGTCGGGGCGGTCATCGAGGCCATCACCGGCAAGCCCTGGTGGGAAGGCTTGAGTGCCCTGAAGACGCCGGTGTTCTACCCCGCGCCTGAACGCCTGATCCCCGGCCACGTGGCCGGCTACACCCGCGGCGAAGGCGGCAAATTTGCGCCGGCCGGCCTGATCAGCATGAGCCAGCCGCACGCGGCCGGCGCCCTGGTCGGCGATCTGCAGTCGCTGTGGCGCTGGAACCAGCTGCTGCACGAGGGCGCCTTCCTGAAGCCCACCAGCTACCTGCGCATGACCACGCCCGAAGGCGCGGCGGTGGCCTCCAAATACGGCTACGGCCTGACCATCGACAGCCTGCGCGGCGAACGCCTGATTCAGCACGGCGGCGGCATCCATGGCTTCAGCTCGATGCTGCAATACCTGCCGGCCCAGCGCATCACCGTGGCCCTGCTGCGCAATGCCGACGGCGGCATGAACCTCGATGCCATCGCTCGCCAACTGGCCGCTTTTGCCGCCGGCAAGCCCTTCCCCAAACCCGCGACCGTCACGCTGGCCCCGACACAGCTCAAGGCCTTCGAGGGCGTCTACACCCAAGGCAAGGACAGCCGCAGGCTGCGTGTCGTGGACGGCGCGCTGACCAGCCAGCGCAACGGTGGCACCGTACAGGCACTCGCCCCGGTCGGCCCGACGCGCTTCATCGCCACGTCCGGCCCGGCACAGATCGCCTTCGAGCGCGACGCCGAGCACAGGATCAGCGGTCTGCGCTTCTTCGCGGAAGGCGACGGTGAAGGCGAGCTGTGGACGCGCAACGGCGATCTGCCGCAGCGGGCCGATCTGGTGCTCAGCGAGGCCCAGAAACAAGCGCTGCTGGGCGAGTACCTGAGCCCGCAGTTTCGGATCAAGGTCTATCTGGGCGAGCAAGGCCAGCTGATGGGGCAGGCGCCCGGTCAGCCGGCCCTGGTGCTGAAGGCCGCCGGACCGCGCGAGCTCTACACCACCACGGTCGACGCCACCCTGCTGTTCGAGCCCGCCGACGGTCAGGCCGCCAGCGCCACCCTGGTGCAAGGCCCGGCGCGCATCACGATGCAGCGCCAGTGAAGCCAGCGCGGCAAGCGGCACGGTAGTCAGTGGGCGACATGCCTTGCCAGCGCCGGAAGGCGCGGCGGAAATTGGCGAGGTCGGTGTAGCCCAGTGCGAACGCCACCTCCTGCACGCTCAGCTGGCCGCGCTGCAGATGCTCGATCGCCAGCCGGTGGCGCAGCTCGTCGCTGATCTCCCGGAAGCTGCGGCCTTCGTCCAGCAGGCGGCGGTGCAAGGTGCGCGGCCCCAGGTGCAGCTGGCGCGCCACCCGGCTCAGCGAGGGCGGCGTGCCACTCGCCTCCAGCAGCAGGCGCTGCACGCGCGCCGTGGTGCTTTGCTGTGGCGCGAGGCGGCGCAGCTCGGCCTCGCACAAGTGCTCGGCCTGCGCAAACGCGGCCGCATCGGCGGCGCTCAGCGGCACATCGGCCTGCGCCAGCGGCAGGGCCAGGCCGCTCCAGGCGCAGTTCCAGCTCAGCTCGCAGCGCAGCAGCTGCTGCGCAAAATCAGCGTAAGCCGGCGCCGGCAGCGCGAAGGCAGCGCGGCTGATCACGGCGCGGCCCGGAGCCCCCGCCTCCAGCGCATGCTTCAGCGCCAGGATCACCGCCTCCAGCACCGGCCGGCGGATGCGGCCCAGGGCCACAGGCTCCAGGATCACCAAGCGCAACTCCTGCCGATGCACCTTCACGGCCAAAGACACCAGCGAGGTGCGCAAGCCGATGTAACGCACCAGCAGCTCGATCACCTGGCGCAGCGTCGCCCCGCTCATGGCCGCAAAGCCCAGCACGCCCAGGGTGTTCACGCGCAGCCGCTCGCCGACCAGCAAGCCCAGGGCGGGCTCGCGCGTGAGCGCCAGGGCGCCGTCGATCAAGCGGGTCAGGGCATCCATGGGCAGCTCGGGCAAGGCTCCCTCCAGCTGCTCGAGCCGCAAGCCGCCTTGCGCCAACCAGGCCGCCACATCGCCACCGACCGCCGCCACATGGTCGGCGATCTGGCGGATGTAGAGCGACTGCAGCTGGATGTTCGGCGAGGGCGGCGTCATGCGGCGAACTCTAGCCCGGATCGCCCTATGTCAAAAAATGACCTCCGATTGTCAAAGCGCGACCTGTGCAGAGGGCGCCAGAGTTTCTAGCATCGAGGCACAAGCCGCAGACCCTGCGCGCAGACTGCACCCGCCATGTCCTCAAGAGAAGCCCACAGCGCCCTGATCAATGCGCAGCGGATCCGCGTCGCTGGCGACGAGACCTTGCTGCAAGCCGCCCTGCGCGAGGGGCTGGACTTCCCCAACAGCTGCCGGGTCGGCGGCTGCGCCAGCTGCAAATGCCGGCTGCTTGAAGGCCAGGTCGAGCAGCGCCGCGACACCAGCTATCTGCTCAGCGACGCGGAGCTGGACGCCGGCATGATCCTGGCGTGCCAGAGCCGGCCGCTCAGCGATGTGCGCATCGCCGTGGACCTGCCGCAAACAGCAGCATCACGGCCGTTCCAGGTCAGCGGCACCATCATCGGCCAGCAGCGTCTGACGGCCGACATCACCCGGCTGCGCGTGCAGCTGCACAGCCCGCTGCCCTACCAGGCCGGGCAATACGCCGCGCTCACGCTGAACAGCCTGCCCGGCGTGCGCCGCAACTACTCCTTCGCCGAGCCCTGCAGCCCGGACAACAGCGTCGAGTTCTTCGTGCGCCAGTTGCCGGGCGGCGCGTTCTCAAGCCGGGTCCACGGGCAGGACCTGCGCGGCGAAACGCTGCAGCTCGAAGGCCCGCTGGGCGACTTCACCCTGCGCGCCTCGGACACCGCACCCTTGCTGATGGTGGCCGCCGGCAGCGGCTTGGCGCCCGTGCTGGCCATCCTGAAAGACGCCCTCGCCCAAGGCCTGCGCCGGCCCGCCCACCTGCTCTTCGGGGCCCGCAGCGCCAGCGACTTGTACGCACTGGACGAGATCGAAGCCCTGGCCCGGCAATGGCCGGCCGAGTTCCGCTTCGTGCCCGTGCTGTCCGGAGCGGACCCCGACAGCACCTGGCAGGGCGCGCGCGGCCATGTCACCGACTTGCTGGCCGAGCACCTGAGCGCAGGCGCCCAGGCCTACCTCTGCGGCCCCCCGGCCATGGTCGATGCGGCGCAGAGCCGCTTGCTCGAGCTGGGACTGCCGGCCGATCAGATCCATGCCGACCGCTTCATCAGCGGGCATGAATCGCCGGCGCCTAGCGGCAAACCCGCACCGCTGCCGCGCCAGCCCGCGCATCCGCTGGACTACCTGAAGTTCGCCCTCTTCCATGGCGTCGGCCTGAGCTCAGCGGCCGCGCTGGCGGCGGGCGGCGCCTGGATCAGCGCCTGCCTGCTGGCCGTGCTGCTGCTCTACACGGTGGGCGACGCCCTGTGTGGCGACGACCTCCGCACGCCCGAGTACCGCCACCCCGGCCTGCTGACCCTGCAACTCTGGCTGGCCTTGCCGCTCTTGATGTTGATCGTGTTCATCGCCGTCTGGGGCGTGTCCAACGGCGACCCCCTGGGCTTTGGCGCCTGGGCCAGCGCCTGGAGCGGGCACGACCTGCTGGCCGCGCGCGCGGCCACCGCCTGGGGCCACCATGTCTCGGCCTTTGTCCTCACCGGCTTGCTGATCGGCCTGGTGGGCACCATCACGGCCCATGAGCTGACCCACCGCAGCTGGGACCCGATTTCGATGCTGCTGGGCCGATGGTTGCTGGCCTTCAGCTTCGACACCGTGTTTTCCATCGAGCATGTCTACGGCCACCACCGCTATGTCGCCACGCTGGAGGACCCGGCAACGGCGCCGCGCGGGCGCAACGTTTACCGCCACATCCTGAGCTCCACGATCAAGGGCAATGTCAGCGCCTGGAAGATCGAGCGGCGCAGCCTGCGCCGCCGCGGCCGGCCAGTGTTCGGCCTGCATAACGCGGTGATTCGCGGGCATCTGATGAGCCTGGGCCTGGTGCTGCTGGCCTGGGGCTTGGGTGGCGCGGCCGCGGCGGGCTTCTTCGTGCTGTGCGCGCTCTGGGGCAAGGCGCTGCTGGAGATCGTCAACTATATGGAGCACTACGGCATCGTGCGCGACCCCGCCACGCCGGTGCAGCCGCACCACTCCTGGAACACCAACAAGCGCATCAGCTCCTGGTCGATGTTCAATCTGAGCCGCCACTCGCACCACCATGCCCAGGGCGAAGTGCCTTTCCACGCCCTGCAACCCTACCCCGAGGCGCCCACCATGATCAGCGGCTACCTCAGCACCATCGTCGTGGCCCTGATCCCGCCGCTCTGGCACCACTTGATGGCGCCGAAGTTGCAGCATTGGGACCGCCACTACGCCACAGCGGCGGAACGTGAGCTGGCGCGCCAGGCGGAGGCCAAGGCCAAGCTCGGCCCGCTGGCCTCAGCCTGAGCGCGCGCCGTTCGCCTGCTCGTACAACTCCAGCGGCAGGCCATCGGGGTCGGCGAAGAAGACGAAGCGGCGCTCAGTGTAGGGGTCCAGCCGGATCGCCTCGACGGCGATGCCCTGCGCCTGCAGCGCAGCCCGGCAGGCCTCGATGTCTTCCACCTCGAAGGCCAGATGGCGCAGGCCCTGCGCCTCCGGGTAGGACGGGCGCGGCGGCGCGCCCGGCATGGAGAACAGCTCGATCTGGCCTCCGTCGGGCAAGGCCAGATTGAGCTTGTAGGACTGGCGCTCCGGGCGGAAGTTCTCGGCCAGCACGCGCAGGCCGAGGCACTCGGTATAGAAGCGCTTCGAGACCGGGTAGTCCGAGCAAATGATGGCCACATGGTGGATACGCTTCAACACGGCAAACACCCCATCCTCACCCATTCACCATTCACCATTCACCATTCACCATTCACCATTCACCTGTTCACCTGTTCACCCACTCACTCACTTCCCCCCATACATCGCCGCATACTTGGCGCCGAAGTAAAGGATGAAGACATAGCAAGCCGCGGGCAGCAGGAAAGACAGTTGCACGCCCATGGCGTCGGCCATGGCGCCTTGTGCGAACGGCACCAGGGCACCGCCGACGATGGCCATGCACAGAATGCCCGAGCCCTGGCCGGTGTGCTTGCCCAGGCCGTTCAGCGCCATGCTGAAGATGGTCGGGAACATGATGGAGTTGCACAGGCCCACGGCCAGGATGGCCCACATGGCCACGCTGCCTTTGCCGAACACGGCCGCCAGTACCAGGGCGATGGCCGCCAGCGAGTTGAAGGCCAGGGTCTTGCCCGGGCTGACCGTGCGCATCACTGCAAAGCCAATGAAGCGGCCGACCATGGCGCCACCCCAGTAGACGCTGACGTAGGTGGCCGCGTCGGCATGCGACAGGCCGGCGATATGAGCTTCGCCCAGGAAGTTGACCAGGAAGCTGCCGATGCTGACTTCCGCGCCGACATACAGAAAGATACCGATCGCGCCCAGCACCAGGGGCCGATGCGCCCAAACCGAGCCTTGGCTCTGGCTGCGGCTCTGCACGGTTTCATCGTCCACGATCTTGGGCAGTTTGGCGGCCCAGAACAGCACGGCCAGCAAGGCCAGCGCGCCGGCCAGCGCCAGATAGGGGCCGCGCACGGTCGCCGCATCGGCCGCCGTGCCGATGGCCGCGCCGGCCGCCGTCAGAATCAGCATGCCGCCCACGGCCGGGCCGATGGTGGTGCCCAGGGAATTGAAGGCCTGGGTCAGCGTCAGCCGGCTGGAGGCCGTGCGCGGCGGGCCGAGCACGGTCACATAGGGGTTGGCCGCGACCTGCAGCACGGTGATACCAGAAGCCAGCACGAAGAAGGCGAACAGGAACAGTCCATAACCGCCAAAAGAAGCGGGGTAGAACAGCAAGCAGCCCATGGCGGCAATCAAGAGGCCGGCCACGGCGCCTTTCTGGTAACCGATGCGCCGAATCAGCGCACCCGCCGGCAGCGAGACGATGAAGTAGGCGCCGAAGAAGCAGAACTGCACCAGCATGGCCTCGACATAGCTGAGCGTGTAAATGGCCTTGAGGTGCGGGATCAGCACGTCGTTCAGCGAGGTGATCAAGCCCCACATGAAGAACAGCAGGGTGACGATGACGAGGGCACTGGTGTGCCCCTCGGCCCGCGCCCCGCCGCCATCGGCCTGCGGCGCGCCCGGCGCCGTGTGGTGTGCCATGTTTGCCATGTGCTTTGTCTCCAGTTGTGTTTCTAAGTTGTTCGTGAACAAGGTCGGCGGGCTGCGGGGCAGGCCCTCAGTGCGCCAAGCCGGCTGGTGCATGCGGCAGGTCGCGCGCCCGGGTGCCCCAACCTTGTGGGTCGGGCTGCGGGCTCAGCTTGAAGCTCAGGGTAGCACCCGACTGCAGGGCTTCCCATGAGAGCCATACCGGATGGTGTGCGCGACCCGCCCAGTTGACGGACTCCACAAAGCGCCGCTCGCCCGGCTTCGCCTCCGGCGCTTCGATGCGCAGGGTGCGTCCCGTACCCAGGTCGATCTCGGCGCGGGCGAAGCGCGGCGCATGCAGCAAAAAGCGGCCGCTGCCCGGCATGTCGGGGTAAAGCCCCAGGGCGCTGAACAGATACCAGGCCGACATGGTGCCCAGATCGTCATTGCCGGTCACGCCGTTGGGCGCGTTGCCGAACAGGGTCTCGGCGGCGCGCAACACGGTGGCCGTCTTCCAGGGCTGGCCGATCAGGGTGTAGACCCAGGGCGCATGCAGATCGGGCTCGTTGTTGGGGTTGTATCGGAACTGGCTGTAATAGCTGTAGGGCCCCACCACCCAGGACTTGCGCACCGCGGCCGCCGGGTCGGCGAGCAGGGCTGGGTAGTCGAAGAAGTGGTCAAGGCGCTGCGCTGCCTGGGGCTGGCCGCCCATGGCCGCGACCAGGCCGGGGATGTCCTGCGGCACCAGCCATTGGTATTGCCAGGCCGTGCCCTCGTGGAAGCCGCGCTCGGAGCGCGGGTCATAGCCGCCATTGAGCTCGGTGAACCAGCTGCCGTCCGGCCGGCGCGGGCGCGGGAAGCCGCGCTGACTGGTGGCCGCGTCAAGCACGCTTTCGTCCCAGATGCGGCGCCAGTTCAGGGCGCGCTGGGCCAGCAGCTTGGCATCCTGCTTGTGGCCCAGGGCCTGCGCCATCTGGGCCAAGGCGCCATCGGCCAGGGCGTACTCCAGCGTCGACGAGGCGCCGTGGTGCGGGTCCACATCCATGCCTTTGGAGACAAAGCCGCGGTCGTACTGCACAAAGCCTTGGCTCAGATAGCTGGGGTTGCCCGCCCGGCCCTGCGCGCGGAGGCGGTGCGGCGGCACGCCAAAGGCGTTTTCACGCAGGGCGGCATAGGCCTCACGTTCGCGGCCCTTGAGCGCGCCCAGGCGCCACAGGTCCACCAGGAAGGGCGTCACCGGGTCGCCCGTCATGATATTGGTCTCGAAGTTGGCATAGCCCCAGCGCGGCAGCCAGCCGCCCTGCTCGCGGATTTTCAGCACCGAGTAGGCGATGTCGCGCGCGCGCTCCGGGCGCAACAGCGCCAGGAGTTGGTTCTGCGTGCGGTAGGTGTCCCAGAGCGAGAAGAACTCGTAGTAGGTCCAGTCCTTGCCTTGGTGCTTGGCGGTGTGGACGCCGTCGTCATAGCCACGGTAGCGGCCGTCGGCATCGCTGCCGGTCAGGGGCTGCAAGAGCGAGTGGTACAGCGCGGTGTAGAACACGGTGCGGTCGTCCACGCTGCCGCCTTCGATGCGCACGCTGCTCAGCTCGCGCTGCCAGTTGGCCTCGGCCCTGGCACGCATGGCGTCGAAGCTCAGCGGCTCGCCGCCCGGGGCCAGGCCCTCGGCGCGCAGATTGATGCGGGCACCTTCGGCATCGACATGCGAGATGGCGCTGACCGCCGTCACCGCCGACTTGCCGCCTTGCAGATCAAAGCTCAGCCAAGCGCCGTGGGGGCGCGCTTCGCCTTGGTGGCTGGGGCCCTTGGCGCCCGGCCAGGCGCCGGCGCCGTCCCAGATGCCATGGGCCACAAAGGGCCGGTCGAAGACCATGCGGAACCAGGTGGTGTACTGAGCGCCGCCGCAAAAACTCTTGGTCGTGATCTTGCCTTCGATGCTGCGCTGATCGTCCCCCACGCGCAGCTCGCTGCCGACCACCGAGTGCTTCTCGTTGGCCTGGCCGAGGTTGACCAGCACATGGCCGGTGGGCGCGCCGGCGGCAAAGCTGTAGCGCTCGGCCGCCGCGCGGGTCAGGGCCGTGGCTTCGGCGGTGATGCCGCCGTAGCTGGTCAGCTGAACCTTGTAGTAACCTGCCTGGCCCACTTCGCCCGCATGCGTGTACTCGGCGGCGTAGCGCTTGTGATCGAAGCTGCCGACCTTGGCCGTGTCGAAATCACCGCCCGGGGCGATGCGCCCCGTGACCGGCAACACCGAGAGCTGCCCACCCTGCTCCCAACAGCCCGCGCCTGACAGATAGGAATGGCCGAAGCCGCGGATGCGCGTGTCGTTGTAGCGCCAACCGGCGTAATGCTCACCGGTCGGGCTGACCTGGATCATGCCGAAGGGCGCCGACGCACCGGGGAAGGTGTTGCCGTCGTCCTGGGTGCCGATGAAGGTGTTGACCGGCATGCTGCCCGCGCTGAGCGGGGCCGCCTCGGCCTGCGGCACGGTCGCTGGCAGCAGGTAGAAACCGGCCAGCAAGCCCAGCGTCGCAAGGCCGCGGGTTCTGAGGGGGTGGAAGGTGGCCATCTGTTTGCGCTCCTGGGTGCGCGATCAGCGCGCGGCCGCCGGCGCCTGCACCGGCGCCGACAGGCGCATCGGGTGGGCTTCGGTGTTGAAGGTCACGGCGTCAAAGTCCAGCACCGATTTCGGCGAGAACAGCAGGTAGAAGTACTTGAAGGTCTCGGCGAAAAGGAAGCTTTCCATCGAGTCTTCATGCACCTTGGTGCGTACATCCTTGAGCGCCGCATAGCCCGCTTCCGTGCGGCAGTGGCGCACGAAGTCCTCGAAGAACTCGCGGCCCATGGCGCGGTAGCGCTTGTCGCCGGTGAGTTGATGCAGGTAGTAGGCCGACTCGACGATCTCGGGGCGCAGCGCGTACTCGGGCGACAGCACCTTCATGGTCTTGTAGTCCATGGACTCGGGTTCGATGCCGTGCAGGCGCCACATGCGCAGGTTCGATTCCTGCAGCTTGCGCGCGCGCTTGAGGTCACCGCCGATGGCCAGCAGGGCCGGCATGAAAGCATCCAGCGCGCCGTACTGCGTCTTGGTGCGGCGGCCGGTCTTCATGTCGGCGTGGCCGTACCAGAAGCCGGTCTTGGTTTCGTCGCCCAGCACCTTGTTGACGCCGGCAATGCTGTGGTCCCACATGGCCTTGCACTCGCTGTCACCGAACAGGCGCCAGCATTTGTACAGGTACTCGTAGTAAGAATCGATGCCGCCGCCAATGTGGGCGTCCGTGCGCTCCCAGCGACCGGTCTCGACATTGATGGCCGAGCCGACCACACCGTCCGGTGAGGCACGGCGGTAGGTTTCCACCAGGGCGCGCTTGGCTTTCTCAAAATAGATCGGCTGGCCGGTCAGCTTGCTCAGCATGCCGAACTCGATGATCAGCGTGCCGGTTTCGGCCGGGTTGCTGATCGTGCCGCTGACCAGACCCGTGCGCAGATTGACATGGGTGTAGGGCAAGCCGGTGGGCGAATCGAACACCGGCAGCAGGCGCTTGCCCAGGTCTTCTGCCTTGGCCAGCAATCGGGCATCGCCGCTGAGCTGGTAGGCCGAGACCAGGCCGCCGAGCAGGCGGATGGTGATCTCGAAGTTCTGCACCGAGAGGTCCTGGTCAAAGTTCAGCTGGCTGGCGATCAGCTCGCGCGCTTCGTCGGACTCTTCCTTCAGGCCCATCACCAGCAAGGTGCTCAGCGCATCGACCGGGGTCATCAGCAGCGAGCTCTTGTACCAGTTGTGGCTGCTCTTACTCAGGGGCTTGAGGGCGTCCTGGCCCCAGGCGTACTGCTTGTAGCCGCGCCAGGCGTGGCGGGTTTCTTCCTTGACGCGCTGGGCCAGCTGGGCCGATTCGGCCTCGCTGACCGGCTTGAGCGAGGGCAGCGGAGCCGCTTGCGCCAGGGTGGCCACGGCAGCCAGGCACAGGCCGCTGAGCGCGCGGCGCGCGGGAGACCAAGTGGAGGAAGAGGAAACGGATGACAAGAAACGCTGACTCATGAGGAAACCTTTTCTTGAAGCTGATCGAACAGCCGGCCCATGGCCAGCGGTGTCGGTGGGGTGGCGCCTGCCTGCAGACAGGCGGCGGAGCCGGCGGCCAGGGCCGCGTGCAGATGGGCTTGCAAAGGGCGATCGGGGTGGCGGCTGAGGCTGTGGAGCAAGCCGGCGGCGCTGGCATCGCCCGCGCCCACCGTGTCCACCACGGCCACGGCCGGGGCTATGGCGTCCACGCACTCGTCGCCACGGTAGAGGCTGGCACCATGGCCACCGCGGGTCAGCAGGCACAGCGCATCCGGGTTCAGCGCGCGCAGGCGCTGCAGCGCCGCGTCCAGTTCCAGGCCGGGGAACAGGCCGCGCAGGTCGTCGTCCGAGACCTTGATCAGGTCGGCGACAGTGGCCATGCGGTGAAGCGTCGGCGTGTAGCCTTCGTCCATCACCTTGCGGAAGTTCGGGTCGTAGCTGATGGCCACGCCCTGCTCTTTCAAAAACTCGGCCAGGGCGACCAGTCGGCCGGCCAGGGGCTCGCGCGCCAGGCTGATGCCGCCGAAATGCGCCCAGCGCAGCTTGCGTGACCAGCCCTCGGGCAGGGCCGCGGGGTCGAAATAGAGGTCGGCGCTGTCGTCGCCGATGAAGAAGTAGCGCGGTGGCTCGCCCTGCTCCACCATGGCCAGCAGCGGCGAGCGCGGCACGCGCTGCAGCAGACGCATGTCCAGCCCCACGGCCTCGCTGGCGGCCCAGAGATCATCGCCAAAGCGGTCGGCACTGATGGCGCCGGCAAAGGCCGTGCGCTCACCCAGCGCCGCCAGCGCGCGCGCCACATTCCAGGTGGAGCCGCCCACCCGGGCCTGCCATTGGCCATCGCCCTGGTGGATCATGTCGGTCAGCGCCTCGCCGGCGCAGAGCATCAGCGGTGCGTCATGCATGACCAGAGCCCTCAGCCGATGCGGCGTCCAGTACCGCCACGATGTCGTAGCAAGCGCCCATGGTGTGATAGTCCACCTTGCCGGCCGGGCTCTTTTCGTCGCTGTACTTGCGGTTCTGCGCATCGAGGATGCGCCACCAGGCGCCATGCTCGTGGTCGACAAAATGCGTCCAGCTGTAGGCCCAGAGGCGCTCGTACCAGTCCCAGTAGAAAGGATGATTCGTGCGCTGTGCCAGCATGGCGGCGGCCGCCGCGCTCTCGGCCTGGACCCAGAAGTACTTGTCCGCGTCGCAGATTTCCAGCTCGGGCGAGATGGAATAGCACAGGCCGCCATGCTCGGCATGCCAGCCCTTCTCCACCGCCACCTTGAACAGGCGCTCGGCCGTGGGCAGGGCCCAGCTGAGGTCACACTCCAGCACGCCGCCCAGCGACTCCAGCTGCAGCAACAGCTTGGCCCATTCGGTGAAATGGCCGGGCTGGTAGCCCCAGGGCCGGAACAGATTGGCTGGGTCATTGATGTTGAACTGCCAGTCAGGCTGCCAGTTGCTGTCGTAGTGCTCCCAGATCAGGCCGCCGCAGCGCCGGGCCTGGCGCTGGGTGATGTTGAAGGCCACGGTGTAGGCACGCTCCAGATAACGCGTTTCGCCCGTGGCACGGTAAGCGGCCAGCAGCGCCTCACAGGCGTGCATGTTCGCGTTCTGGCCGCGGTAGCTGGAGCGCTCGCTCCAGTCGCGGCTGGCTTCGTCGGCGTAGAGGCCGGCCTCGGGCTCCCAGAAACTGCGCTCCATCAGCTCGAAGGTCTCGGCCACCCAGGGCCGCGCCTCTTCCAGCCCGGCCATCAGCGCATGCGAGTAGGCCAGCAGCACAAAGGCTTGGCCGTAGGCATGCTGGGTGCCATCCGCCACTTCACGACCGCCACTGCGGCAGCGCAACAGCCAGCTGTAGCCACCAAACTCGGTGTCGCGGTGCGCCTCGCGCAAGAAGCTCAGCGCATGGCGCAGGCCGTCCAGGTACTCGGGCTGGCCGAAGTGGCGGTAGGCCATGGCGTAGGTGAAGACGAAGCGCGTGCTGCTGACCAGATGGCGCTGCTCTGAGTCGTAGACGCTGCCGTCGTCCTTGAAGAAGTGGTACATGCCACCGCTCCAGTCGATGCAGCGCGGGTGGTAGAAGCTCATGCTGTGCTGCGCATGGGCGAGCAGCACCGCCCGAGAGCGAAAGTCGGGGAGATTGGACATGGTGAGGAAAATTAGAGTTAGGCGCTTTGAGCGAATGGGGCTCGTGTCGATTGCCTTGAATGACTCATCCGTCGGTCAATCGTCACTGCTGCTCTCCCGCACGATCATCTGGACCGGCAGAACCAGTTCGGCAGGGGGTTCATCGGGTTTGAGGCGCAGCAAAAGCTCCACGCCCGAGGCACCCAGCGCCTCTTTGTCCACGTGCACCGTGCTCAGCGGCGGCACGGCCACGGCCGCGCTGCTGATGTCGTCGAAGCCGACGACCATGATGTCGTACGGAACCTTCAAGCCCTCGTTCAGACAGGCCTTCATCGCCACCAGGGCGGTGCTGTCGTTGTAGCAAAACACGGCATCGGGCGGCTTCGGCAGCTTGAGCAGGCTGCGCATGGCTTCGACCACGCCCTCGTCACCCTCGCCCATGGTGGGCACGATGACCTCGAGGTCGGGGTCGGCGTGCACCTTGGCATCGAACAGCGCGCGGCGGAAACCGCGGTTGCGCTGCTGAATGCTGTAGTGGGCCAGGGAGCCCGAGAGCATGGCGATGCGCCGCTTGCCGCTGCGCAGCAGATGGCGGGTGGCCAGGTAGCCGCCCAGGGCGTTGTCCGGGTTGATGGAGCTGAAGCCGCGGCGGTGCATGTCCACCAGCACCATGGGCTTGCCCGTCAGCATCAGCGCGCTCAGCACCTCGGGCTCAAAAAAGCCCGCACACAAAATCGCATCGGGCGCATGCACCCGCACCTGCTCCAGCACTGGCTCCGCCGGGCCCACCACGATGAAGGACAGCGCAATCCCCTCGCGCCGGCAGGCCGCCTCGGCGCCATGCAGCACCGGCGAGAAGAAGGGGCTGGACGCCAGCGTGTTGTGCTGGCTGTGCAGCAAAAACGCGATGCGCCGGATGCGACCTTTTTTCAGCTGCGAATGGTCATAGCCGAGCCGCAGCGCGGCCTCGCGCACCTTGTTGCGCGTCACCTCGGTCATGCCGGCCTGGTTCTTCAGCGCCCGCGACACGGTGCCGATCGACAGCCCCGTGGCTTCCGCGATGTCGCGGATGGTGACCGACTGGCCGCTGCCATTGCCGCTTCCGCTCATGCCGGCACTCCGGGCTGGCAGGGCGGCGTGCAGCCTAGCGGCAGGCGCACGCACAAGCCCAACAGTGGCGATTCTGAAAGCATCTGCAGCAACACGGTGTCTCCGGTGTTCTCGGTCTTGGGTTTAATAAACGCATCATCGTGCGCTTCCAAGGCTCAGGCGAAGGCACTTCACCCGGCTTTGTTCATGGGTGATGTTTATATCCAGCGCTTTTTTGAGCGTCAACCAAAGAGACGGAAGACAGGTGTTTTTAGCGCGGTTTACTAAACAAGCGCGAAGCGCTGGGTCACGATGAGCGCGTTTAGACCAAGCGAGGGGCGACGGCGCATGAACTTGCCTCGTGAGCAAGCAGGCCTGGCCGCGGCCTGCGCCTTCAGCTTTTTGTTCATCCAGCGACACGTCATCGCCAGGCAATCACCCGCCCCGGGGGCCCTGGATGCCGATTCGCCGGGCCTCCAGGCAGAATCCGGCGCATCAGGGCAAACGGGGCGTCAGGCCCGCCGCTCAGCCCATCCTGAATGAATGATTGAGTAAATGAACGAACGAAGAATGGAGCCACATCCATGGCACTGACGAAAAAAGGCGAGTTCTGGTACGGCACGACCTCGGGCGACACCCAAGCCGAGCTGCGCAGCTACAGCATCGCGAATCGCCACGAGGCCACTCGCTTCGCCGCATCCAAATGCAGCAGCTGCGGCTGCCGGACCTTCGCGCTGCAGAGCGATGAAGACGCCGGCGTGGCCATCCGCACCTGCACCGACTGCGGCCAGGAGCACCTGATGGGCGACAGCGCGGACCACCTGGAAGGATCCGCACCCGAAACGCACGAGTGCGTGTGCGAGAACGAAGTGTTCGAGCTGATGTCCGGCGTCTCCGTGGTCGAGGGCACCCACAAGCTGCGCTGGTACTACATCGGCTGCCACTGCGTGGAATGCAATCTGGTCGGGGTCTTCGCCGACTGGCCCTGTGAAGCGGACGACGCGGCGGCCTTTCTCGCCAAGGTGTGAAGTCCAGGCAACCCCTCCTCCGGGATCAGGCTCGCAAGTTCGGCGTCACCACGCTAGGCCCAACGTCAGGGCTCCCGCTTCAAGCCCTGGCTTGAGCAAGACCTGACCCTCTCGCGCCAGCGCGGCCGCCCGCCGCCCTGGCTGCTGCAAAGCCGTGATGCCTTGCGGGATGACAGCCGGTACATCGTGGGCAACCATGGTCTGTGCAAGCTGGCGCAAGAGCCGGGCCTGCACCCCGTCTATCTGGCGCGGGCCTTCCGCAGCCATTTCCGCTGCTCACCGGGCGACTTCGCGCGCCAGCACCGCCTGCACCGCCTGCACCGCCTGCAGCGTGCCGCGAAGCTGCTGGCACACAGCCGCCTCAGCTTCAGCGAGGTGGCGCAGGACTGCGGCTTCTTCGACCAGCCTCATCTGAGCCGCAGCTTCCGGGCGCGTTTCGGGATGGCGCCGGACGAGCACCGGGTACGGGCGGGTTGAGCTGCGCAGAGGGTCAGGGCTTGCCTTCAGATTCAAGGCCTAACCCTCAGCCTCTCAGCATCTTGTGACCCTCAGCCCTTCTGTGCCACATCGAAAACCGTCATCATTTGCTCCCTAGATCGAAAATGTGTTTGAAGAACTGGTCAAAGTCACCCTGCTGATTCCAGCAACTCGTGTCTGTGGGTGCTGCCAGAAGCACCCGTTCAGGCTTAGTCCATGCGTAGGAAATTTTTGTGTAGCTCGCCACGATATGGTCATTGGAGAGGTCAACAACCTGGAGGTGAAATTTGCTGAAGCGCTCATCCGCCATGCGTTCCCAGAACTTTCGATACTTGTATCGAACTGGATGATCTGGCGCCACGGGTGAGAAGACGAACTTCCGCTGATTCGCGCCCACCCAGCCATCAACGCGGACGTCATGCCACTGATCTTGTTTGTCTTGAAATCGAACAAACGCCACGCTTCCTAACACGAACGGAAGGGCCATGTCCTCCTGGTCATGCCCCTCCACCTGCCACCCCACATCCTTTTCCACCGGCGCGTAGAACTTCGGCCCGCCTTCCTTGGTGCACATCTGCTTGAACTTCCACTGCCCCGCAATGGCGTCCAGGTTGTAGATCACCGGGGCGAGCAGCAAAGCGCCGATCCAAAGTGTCGACCTACGCATGAGCGCCACCGAGATTGCTGGCCAAACAAGTGCTATTGGCAGCCCAAAGCCGTCGCGACGGGATCCTCGCCGAAGCCGGCATCGCTTGCGCCATGGGCATGGCTGGGTGCTTGCTAGCTAGGCAGATCGAGTCTGTAGGGTTTAGGGCGCAAACGCTGCTGCCAAAGCGCATACAAGATGCGTTCACCAGACCAGGGCGCATACGCCAATACCTTGATCGCCAGGGCCGAACAAAATGCAGCGCCTTACTTAGAACACGGCGCGCCCGCCCCATAAGAATTGGCTTCATGCCGCAACCTCCTCCAATGAACTCGCTCGAACGCGCACTGCTTCTGCGCGCCCCGCAAGAGAGACCCCTGTACACAAGACGCGGGTTCACACAAGCCGCAGGGTAAGACCTCAAATTTCAGCACACACGACGCGGGGTCAGACCTTAAATTTCAAGGAAACACCTGACCCCAAGCGGACTCGATGAGCACACCAAGCCGGCCATGAGCCGCCTCACTCCCCCACCAACACCCCCGACACATTCCAGGAACTGAAACTCGCTCCCTCGCGCGGCCCCTGGGGAATCCGCACCGTCATCCGGTGCCGTCCGGCTTTCAAGTTACCGAGGTCGATGTAGATCGGGTTGGTCGCGGTGCCGGGGCACCAGTTAGAGCGGCTGATGTCGGAGGAGGACAGGCCGTCGTTGAAGTTGCCTGAAGCCGGGTTGAAGAGGCGAAAAGCGCCGCAGTCCTGGCGCCAGGGCACGAAGGCAAACACCTCTTTGCCATTGAGCAGGATGGTGTTCTTCTTGGGCACGAACTCGTCGCCATTGGTCCAGCCGCCGTGGCCGGTGCTGATGTAGCGCAGGCGGGCGTTTTTGACCGGGCGGTCGAGGGTGAAATCCACCTCCAGGCCCTTGGGCTTGTCGAACATGGTGGCGTAGTCCTGCTCGGCCATCTCCATCACATTGGTGGTGTTGAACAGCGGGATCAGGCGCGGAGCTGAAGAAGAAGCCGAAGAAGCCGCTGCACCCGTGCTCGGGCTCACCGGCTTGGAGAACATGGCGGTGGCGGCGTCGCTGGGGTGGATGGTGAGGTTGAGGTCCAGCTTGTGGCCGCCCTTGTCGTAGTTGCCGATGAACACGCCCAGGGCCAGTTGCTGGCCCGAGAGGCGCTGGGCCAGATCGGTGATGTCCATGCGGTAGGGCGCGGCCTCGTGCCAGGTCTTGCCCTTGAGCTGCAGGTGGTTGTAGTGCTTGACGCCAAAAGGCGTGAAGAAACGCATCAGCTCGATCAGGGGCGCGTAGTCCTCGGTGGCGACCACGCCGCGGTAGGTCCGGCCATTGCCGTTCTGATAGGCCGGCAAGGCGGCCACGCCGCGCTGCAGACCTTCCAGGAAGTTGCGCGTGGCCTTCTTTCCCTTCTCTGCCTCCTTCTTCTCTGAACTCTCCGTGCCCAGCGGGATCACGAAGACCGAGCCGGTGCGGTCGTAGGCATCGCCGTTGGAGCGGGCCAGCATGTCCACAAACACCTGGCTGCCCGGCGCGATCTCGGGCAGCTGCACGGTCTTGAGCACCACGGTGCCATTGGCATAACGGGTCACACCCTCGCGTGGCTCGCGGTCCTCGCCCGAGAAATTGACGATCTGGTCCTGGAACACCGGGATCGTCGTGAAACGGCTGCGCCAGACGCGGTCCTTGTAGCTGAGGCCATCCAGCAGGGACGGCGCTTCAGCCGACCCACCCTGGGCCATGTCAGCCAGGTCCAGCCCCTGGAAGGGCTCGATCTGCGTGGCGCTGATGACGAAATTGCCATTGCGCACCAGCTCCAGCACCAGGCCCAGTTGGTGGCCCAGCACGGTGGGCGCGCCGGCCGCGGGCAGCTCGGTCGTGTACCAAAGCTCGATGGTGTTGGAGTTCACCACGGTCTTGGCCTTTTTGCAGCGGTAGCCAAGGATGGTGCGCGTCTCCTCGCTGAACTCATAGCTTTGCTTGGGCAGCGATTCGCGGTCCAAGGTGGCGATGCCCTCCCCTGGGCTCAGGCGCGCCAGCTGCAGCAGCTCTTGCGCAGCGGGCTTGATGAACTGCTGCTCGAAGGGAAAACCGGCCTTGCCGGCCAGGATGGCCTCGGAGCTGATCAAGGCCTCGCCCTTGGCGGCAAACACCCAGATCGGGTCCTGGCCCTCGACTGGCTTGCCGTTGTAGCTGCGCTGGTAGCGCAGCTTCCAGCCCTCGGTGGGCGCGGCCAGCGCGAGGCTGGGCGCCAGGGCGGCCAGGGTCGCCAGCAGAACGCCGGTCAGGCGGGCTTTGTTGAAGATCAGGCGTGTCGTGCGCATCGTTGTCCTCATTCTTGTCGTGTCGTTGCTTATCGCAGTCGGCCCGCTCGGCTCAGTGAGCCAGCCGGAGCTGGTGCAAGCCCTCGTCTGCCGCTGCGGGCAACTCAAGCCGCAGTCGGCCCGCCTCCGCATTAAGCATCTGGGACGGCAAGGGCTGGCCGTCGAGGACCCAGGCCGGCGTGGGCACAGCGGCCCCCAAGCCCAGAATCTCCAGCCGCGCCAGCCGCTGAAACCCGGCGTTCGGGGGCAGATCCAGTGTCAGGCCATGGGCATCCTGGCGGATTGCGATGCGGCGCGCCATACCCTGGCGATAACCATAGCCCTCGCCGGCATCTTGGAACACCTCGCTGCGGCCGCTGCCGCCCCAGGCCACGGTCAAGGCCAGCGGCGCGGCGCGCATCTCACCGGTGTGCTGCAGAGGCGCCTGCGTGGGCACGGCGGCACCCACGCGGATGAACAGGGGCAGGCGGTCCAGCGGCGCGGCCACGGTGGCCTCGCTGCCGCCCTCAAAGCGGCGGCCGGTCCACCAGTCCAGCCAGGCTTCGCCGGCGGGGAAGTAGACGCGGCGCTGGCGCTCGCCCTCGCGCAGCACCGGCGCCACCAGCAGGTCGCGGCCGAGCAGGAACTGGTCGTCCACCAGGCTGGCGCGCACATCGCGCGGGAAGTTGAACCACAGCGGCCGCAGCGGCGGCAGGCCGCTGCGTTCGTTCTCCTCAAAGAGGCTGTAGAGGTAGGGCAGCAGGCGGTAGCGCAGCTCGATGGTGGCGCGGTTGATGCGCTCGAACTCGGGGCCAAAAGCCCAGGGCTCGCGCGGCGCCGAGACATCGTTGGAATGCGTGCGGAAGAAGGGCGTGAGCACGGCCGCCTGCAGCCAGCGGCTGTGCAGCTCGGCGCTGGGGCTGCCCATGAAGCCGCCGACATCGGCGCCCACGAATGGAACGCCCGAGATGGACAGATTGCTCAGCATCGGAATGGTGAGCGCCAGATGCGTCCAGCTGGGCGAGTTGTCGCCCGTCCACACCGCCGCATAGCGCTGCACACCGGCCGCGCCGGCACGCGTCAGCACCATGGGCCGCTGCTCGGGGCGCAGGCGGCGCAGACCCTCGAAGCTGGCACGGGCCATCTGCAGGCCGTAGACATTGTGATAACGCGCATGATCACCGGGCTGGCCGTCGCCGGCATGGCGCGCATCCAGTGGCAGGGTCTTCTGCGGGCCGAGCGAGATCTCGGGCTGGTTGAAGCCATCGGGCGCGAACACGCCCGGTTCGTTCATGTCGTTCCAGAAGCCATCGACGCCCAGCTCCAGCGGCGCGGCGTAGAGCTGGCCGAACCAATCGCGCGCAGCCGGCGAGGTGAAATCCGGAAAGGCGCAGATGCCGGGCCAAACCTTGGCATGCAGCTCTTGGCCATCGGCACCGCGCATGAACACGCCGGCCTCGCGGCCGCTGCGGTAGATGGCAAAACCTTCGTCGCGCTTGATGCCGGGGTCGACGATGGTGACGGCGCGGAAGCCCTGCGCATGCAACTGGCCCAGCATCTCGCGCGGCTGCGGAAAGGTGCTGGGGTTCCAGGTGAAGACGCGGAAGCCGTCCATGTGGTCGATGTCGAGGTAGAGCACATCGGCCGGGATCTGGCGCTGGCGGAACTCGCGCGCCACGCTCAGAACTTCATCCTGCGTTTTGTAGGACCAGCGCGATTGCTGGTAGCCCAGGGCCCAGAGCGGCGGCAGCGGGCCGCGTCCGGTGAGCGCGGTGTAGTCCTGCAGCACCCGGGCCGGGCTGCGCTCCGGGCCGCCGGTGAAGACGAAGTAATCCAGCTCGCCACGCGCCGCGCCAAAGCGCCAGCGCTGCGGCTCGGTCTTGCCCATGTCGAACCAGCTGCGGCTGCTGTTGTTGAGGAAGACGCCGTGGCTCAGGCCCTGGTGCAGGGCGATGAAGAAAGGGATGGCCTGGTAGGACGGGTCGTGGCCGGGCGCGTAATCGGGCACGTCGGCGTTCCACATCACCAGATGCTGCTGGTGGCGCGAGAGCGGCAGGGCTTTCTCGCCAAAGCCGTAGTAGAGCTCGTAGTCGTCGCGGCGCTTGGTGGCCTCGACACTGCCTTCTTGCGCATCGAACACGATGGGCCGGGCCGGGTCATCTGCGCTGATCAGGCGGCCGGCGCTGTCGAACACGCTCAGCTGCAGCTCAGGGGCGCGACGGATCTGCACCCACGTGCCGCTGGCCGAGCGCAGCTCCAGCAGCTGCGGGCCGATGCGGCGCAGCTCCGCCTTGGCCTGCGGCGGCGATGCGCTCAGCGCGTAGCTGGCCGTGTCGGGCTCGAAAGGCGCGCCGCTGGGGCTGATGCGCACGCGCAGGACCTCGGGCGTGACGAAGCTGATGCGGGCCCGGGCGCCACGTGCCAGGCGCAGGTCCACGCCGTCCTCGCGCGGGCTGATCTGCGTGACCGGGCCGAGGCTGCGCGGGGCCGCCTCGGCAGGCAGCGGTGCGAACACGGCGAACAGCAATGCCGCAGCGAACAGAGGGTTGAACAAGCTCATCACAGCGCCGCACTCCCCAGCACACGCAGGCGCAGGGCGCGCTGCAAGTCGTCCACGGTGGCTTTGCCGTTTCCGCTGAGCTTGAGCTTGAGGCGCAGCGACTCGCCCGGCAGCAGGGTCAAAGCGTTGTCAGCCACATCCACGTCCAAGCCCTCGAACTCAATCCAGACGCCACGCGCCAGACTGCGCGCTTGCACATGCAGCTGCAGCTCGCCGCCCACGCGCTCGACCTGGGCCTGCACGGCTGAGGCTTGTGGCCAAGCCAGGTCTTTGGCGGGCTTGAAATACACCACGCTGCGCGATGGTGGCTCGCCCTCGACCTGCAGCTCGAACACGGCCACGGCGGCGGCCGGGTCGGCATCGCCGAGCAGATCGGCATCGGCATAACGAGTGAGCAGCTGGGCCGAGAGCGGCGCCAGGGTCAGCGCCTGGCGCTCCTCGAGCAGGGTGCGGCCTTGCAGCGTCATCACGCGCAGGCTCAGCTTGCCGCGCCTGGATTCCGTGCGGTCGTTGATGAGATGCAGCCGGGTCTGGCCAGAGGCCTCACGGAGCGCCGCCACGGTCACCGGCGCGAAGAAGCGCCGAGCCTGGAAGTGCAAGGCCTTCCAGCGGCCGAAATGGTCGATGCTGGACCAGGACGCGCCGGGCCAGACATCGTTAAGCTGCCAGTACAGCGAGCCCATGGTGAAGGGCCGGCTGGCGCGGTGGTGCAGGGCGGCGAGCTGGATGCCCTCGGCCTGCATCAGCTGGCTGCGGTAGATGAAATCGCCAAAATCGCGCGGCTCGCCAAGCTCCTCGCGGATGTATTTCAGCAGCCGCTCATTGCCCTGGCCGGCCATGAATTTCTGGTGCGCGGTGATCAGCGGCGCGTGGATGCCCTGCGCACTGCGCGGTGCAAACGCATCCACCGTGGCCTGCACCGGCCAGGCCTGCAGGCCGTACTCGGACATGAAGCGCGGCGTGATCTCCAGGTACTTGCTGACCGGGTGGGCCGGGTTGCCCCAGACCTCCCAGTAGTGCATATCGCCGCTGGCTGGCGTGTTGGCCACCTCGGCCAGGTCATCACCGGGCGAGCTGGACCAGTAGGCGATGCCACCGCCCTCTTCCGCCACCACCTGGCGCAGATCGCGACCGAAGAGCTGCACATAGCCCTGCCAGACGCGCTCGGCCAGGGCCGGGTCGGCGGCCTTCATGTCGCGGCCATGGCCCCAGTATTTCCAGGCGATCTCCTGCTCGTTGTTGCCGCACCAGAGCACCAGGCTGGGGTGGTGACGCAGGCGCTGCACCTGTTCGCGCGCCTCGACCGCCACATTGGCGCGGAAGGCCGGGTCGTAGGCCGGCTGCATGCCGCCGCCAAACATGAAGTCCTGCCAGATCATCAGGCCCAGCTCATCGGCCAGGTCGAAGAAGGCTTCGCTCTCGTAGTAGCCGCCGCCCCAGCTGCGGATCATGTTCATGTTCGCCTCGCGCGCCGAGACCATCACCCGGCGCAGCTGCGCAGCACTGACGCGCGGCTGGAACATGTCAAAAGGAATGGAATTGGCACCCTTGGCGAAAACGGGGATGCCGTTGACCTCGAAGTGAAAGCCGCGGCCTTGCGCGTCGGGCTCGCGCTTCAAGGCCACACTGCGCAGGCCGGTGCGCTGGCTCAGCGCATCGACGCGCCGGCCGGCTTGCCAGACCTCCAGCTCGTAGCGGTACAAGGCCTGCTCGCCATAGCCGTTAGGGAACCAGCGCCGCGGTTGCTCGACTTGCAAGGGCAGTTCGATCTTTTTCAGGCCAGCTTCCGTGGCCTGGCCCTGCTGCTCGGCGACCAGCTGGCGGCGACCATCGGGGCCGGTCTGCCAAAGACGCAGCTGATAGCCCCCCGCACGCGCCAGCTCCAGCGTGGCGATGGCGCGCAAGCGGGCCCGCTCGGCCGTGACTTCATCCTGCAGCAGCTGCAGCGATTCGATGCGCAGGCCGCTCCAGCTCCGCAGGGTCACCGGCTGGCTGATGCCGGCGGTGACGTAGCGCGGGCCCCAATCCCAGCCGTAGTGGTAGCCGGGCTTGCGGACGAAGTTACCCGTCATGGCATCGGGCGGCTCATCGCCATAGGGCGAGGGGTAGTTGCCGGCCAGCTTGACCGGCATGGCCTGCACCTGGGGCAAGAGCTTGGCGATGGGCGAATGGAAGACGATGCGCAGCTCATTGCCAGACGCGCGCAGCAAGCCCTGCTGCACCGGCACACGCCAGCGTCGGAAGGCGTTGTCGGCGCGGAGCAAGGTGCGGCCGTTGAGCTGAACCTCGGCGTACGTGTCCAGGCCTTCGAAGACCAACTCTTGGCGCGCCTGCGCCCGCTGAGCGCGCGGCACATCAAAGCGCGTGCGGTACTCCCAATCGGCCAAGCCTATCCATTGCAGCGCCGCCTCGGGCGCGGCCACAAAAGGGTCGGGAATCAGCTGGGCGGCCAGCAGGTCGGTGTGCACCGTGCCGGGCACCTGGGCGGGGCGCCAGGCCGTGGCTGCGGCATGGGCGGCAGCCTGGTTGCTGCCGGGGCTGAGGCGGAACTGCCAGGCTTGGGTGAGGGGCAGCAGGTCGGCGGCTGAGGCGGGCATGGCGAGCAAGAGGGGCAGGAGCAAAGCGGCCATGAGCAAGGCAAGGCGTGGAAGCAAGTTCTGAAACTTCATGCCGCCCTCCAGTAACGCTCAATCCACTGCTGGTGGGTGGGCATGGCGGCCACGGCATCGCTCAGGATGTGGCGCGTGCCTTCCACGAAAGCGTGCAGGCGGTCTTCGGGCATGTCGTCGACGATGGGGTGGTAGCTGCGCGGCAGGATTCGCTGACCCAGCATCACCTGCACCCAGCTGGGCAGGGCGAAGAAATCCTCGCCGTGGCGGAAGTAGCGGCCGTCGGCACGGAACAAGTCCATGGCCTCGCTCAGGCTGTCGGGCACGGACATGGTGCGGCAGTCGTTCCAGAAATCGGAATCGTCGCGCTCGGTCGCGTGGTAGTGCAGGATCAAGAAGTCGCGCACACGCTCGTACTCGAACGCGGTCTCGCGGTTGAAGCGCTCGGCCAGCTGCGGGTTGAATTCGCGACCCGGGAACAGGCTCAACAAGCGGCTGAGGCCCGATTGCACGAGGTAGATGCTGGTGGACTCCAGCGGCTCCAAGAATCCGCTGGCCAGGCCCAAGGCGATCACATTCTTGTTCCAGACCTGCTTGCGCATGCCGGTGGTGAAGCGCAGCAGGCGCGGGTCGGCCAGGGGCTTGCCGTCGAGATTCGCCATCAGGGTGGCGGCGGCCTGGTCCTCGCTGAGGTGCTGGCTGGAGAAGACATAGCCGTTGCCGATGCGGTGCTGCAGCGGGATGCGCCATTGCCAGCCGGCGGCCTGGGCGGTGGCGCGGGTGTAAGGCGTGATTGGATGGACGCCCTCGCAGGGCACAGCCAAGGCGCGATCGCAAGGCAGCCAGTGCGACCAGTCGATGTAGCCGGTCTTGAGCGTCTCTTCGATCAGCAGGCCGCGGAAGCCCGAGCAGTCGATGAAGAGGTCGCCTTCGACGCGCTCGCCGCTTTCCAGCTGCACGGCCTCGATGAAGCCGTCGTCAGTGCGCTGCAGGGCGCGCACGATCTTGCCTTCGATTCGCTGCACGCCGCGGCGCTCGGAGATCTCGCGCAGAAAGCGCGCGTAGAGGCTGGCGTCGAAATGGTAGGCGTAAGCGATGTCCGCCAGGGGCGAATCCGGCGCCGCCGAAGGGTCGCCCGGGATGAACTTGCCCTGCGGCGCCATCAAGGTCTGCAGCGAGTAATCACCAATCGGCCCGGCCCGGCCGGCCAGGAATTGCTTGAGCCAGAACTGGTGAAAGGGCAGCGGCCCGCGCGAGCGGCCGATGACGCCGAAGCCATGGGTGTAGCGGTCGCCGATGCGAGCCCAGTCGCGGAACTCGATGCCGAGCTTGACGGTGCCCTGGGTGCGGCGCACGAACTCCGTCTCGTCGATACCCAGCATCTGGCCGTTGAACATGCGGATGTGCGGCACGCTGGCCTCGCCCACGCCGACGATGCCGATCTCCTCGGATTCGATCAAACGCACCGAAGCCTGCCGGCCCAGGTAGGTGGCCAGGGTGGCCGCGGCCATCCAGCCGGCGCTGCCGCCGCCGACCACCACCACGCGGCGGATGCGCGCGTCCTGGGCTGGATTGCTGATGCTGCTGCCCTTGTCGAGACTGCTGCTTTCACTCATGCTTGAGAACCCTCCTGCCGGGTCAGGGCGCGGCACACGCACGCACGCACACACACTCACACACTCAAAGAAAAAGGTCGGCCCTGGGTTGCAGCCCATGCCGACCGGTGGCCCCCTCACGAGGTCAGCGCGAGGGGTCGAGGAACATCGTGCAATCGGCTTGCTGACTCAGTACTTGTACGTCAGTCCGAGGTAGGCGATTCGTCCGGCATAGCTGTTGCCGTAGAAGCGATCCTGCGTGTCATTGCCCAGGTGCGAGCGTGCTTCCTGCTTGGTCAGGTTGAGCACCGAGGCCGTGAGGCTCAGCGCCTTGCTGACGTTGTAGGCGGCATTCAGGTCGATCTGGCTGTAGGGGTCGGAGTAGACGTTCAAGCCGTTCATCAGACCACCCACCACCACACCGCGGCGGTTGTAGGAGGCACGCAGCAGGTACTGGTCGTTGCCGTAGAACACCGTCAGATTGCCCTGGTTCTTGGCACTGCCGACCAGAGGCGACTTGCCGATCACCTTGCCGTCGGCCAAGGTGATCTCGGCCTGGTTGGTCTTGTTGTAGGTGTAGTTGAACTGGAAGCCCAGGCCGAAGTCCAGGGTGTGCTGGCCGTACAGCTCGATGCCTTGCGAGACGGCGTCGCGGCCGCCGGCGCTGGTGGCGTAGTTCTGCACGGTGACGCTGGTGCCGCCCACGTCCATCACCATATCGCGCACCACAGGCACGGAGAAGTTGCTGACGTTCTTGCGGAACAAGCCGGCGCCCAGCACCGAGCCGCGGTGGAAGTACCACTCCAGACCCAGGTCGTACTGCGTGGCCTTGTAGGGCTCCAGGCTCTTGTTGCTGCCCTGGCCGAACCAGCCCACCTTGTCGGCGCCACCGATCAGGCGGCGGTCGTTGACGTACTCCTGGCTGTAAGACTTGAGGCCGCCGGGCGAGGCGATGTCGCCATAGCTCGGGCGGGCAATCACCTTGGATGCAGCGGCACGCAGCAGCAGGTTCTTGCTCAAGTCATAGGCAAGGTTGAGGCTGGGCAGCACATCGGTGTAGCTGCGGTCCAGCGAGCTGACCACGAAGGACGAGATGTGGCCGGTGGCCGGGTTGCTGTTGCTGTCCGGCAGCTTGGTGAAGCCGCTGACGCAGCCCGAGCCCGCCGGTGCGCCGGTGGCCGGCAGATTGCCAGGCAAACAAGGCGCTGGGTTGCCGTCCGGACCGTCGAAGAAGTAGTCGTTGTAGTAATCGACCTGGTCCGTCGAGTCGGCATGCTGCTTGGTGCGCACCAGGCGCAGACCGACATTGCCGCGCAGGCGATCGGTGCTGATATTGGCTTGCAGGTAGGCGGCCGTGATCTTCTCGCCCACGTTGTAGACGAAGTTGTTCTCCTGGCGGGTCTGCATCGCGCCGTAGGTCTTGTTCAGGTGGGCGATATAGGCCGGGTAGTCGATGGCCGGGAAGGCGCTGGCGCTGAGGCCACCCGCCAGATTGCCGAGCGAGTCACCGTAGAGGAAGGAAGGCAGGAACTTGGATGCGCTCGCATCGCAACCGTTCTGGAAGCGCTTGTCGTAGTTGGCCGGATCGGCGCCCTGGCAGACCCAGTAGTTGTTGCCGGTGCTGCGGCGGGTGCCGCCATCGCGGGTTTTGAGGCCGAACTGCAGGGAGTCGAGCCACTCGCTGTCCTGGCGCCAGGTGAAGTCGGCCTGGGCATACTTCTGCTCGGTGCCGTTCTTGGTCCAGGACGAGGAGGTGGAGCCGAGGTCGATCTCGCCGATGCCTTTTTGCAGATTGGCCATCAGCTCGGGCGCAAAAGTCATGGTCGGCGTGCCGACCAGGCTCCAGGCGCTGGCGGTGTTGCCCAGGGTCCAGCTGCCGTTGGCGTTCTGCAGGCGCGGCTTGATGGGCATGGTCATCTGCATGTCCGGGCCACCCTTGGCCCAGGTGCGACCGAGCTTGAAGCTGGCATCCAGGGTGTCGCCCTTCCACTCAGCGGCGAGGTCGGCGGTCTGCGACAGCGACTTTTCGCGGTTGTAGCTGCCGGTGATCTGCGGCGTGGGCACGGTGCAATCGTCCGGGCCCCAGCCGCCGGGCTTCTGGCCACCGGCGGCCGCGGCGCCTTCGCTGCAGTAGTAGGTCTTGCCGGGGCGGGCGCTGTATTGGGCGCCGGTGACGATGGTGCCGCTGGGATCAAAGGTCAGTTGGTCCAGCAGGCGGCCGGTGGGCCAGTTGCCGTCACCGTCGTAGCGGGCCAGGTTCCACTCGGGCACCTTGAGGATGTTGGTCTGCGAGTTCTGCGACAGATTGAAGCGGAAGTAGTTGCCGGTCAGGGTCAGCCGATCCAAGGGCTTGGCCTGCAGGGTCAGCTGGCCGCCTTGGCGCTCGCGCTCTTCGCTCTTCACGTTGAGGTTGACCGAGGTCGGCATCATGAAGTTCTTGTAGTACTTGCCGCTCTGGTCGTAGAAGCCGGACTGGCCCCACCAGTAACTGCTCATGCCCGAGGGCTTGCCGTTGACGTCGGTGGCGGGGTTGGTCTTGTAGTTGTCGCCGTACCACTGCCAGTTCTCGGTGCTGGCGCCCATGGTGCGTGTCGTGCGCTTTTGCTGCGTCAGGCCCACCAGCACGCCGAAGCGCTTGGCCTCGTCATGCCAGGCGTACTGGCCGGAGAACTGGCCATCGATCTTGTTCGTGGTGTCGGCCGAGGTGCCCTCGGCGGTGAAGAAGCCGCTGTTGGACTTCATGTCCAGCGGGCGGCGTGTGTGCAGGATCACCGTGCCACCGACGCCACCTTCATCGAGGCGCGCTTCCGGCGACTTGAACAGCTCGGCGCTGGACAGCATGTTTGCCGGCATCAGCATGTAGTTGAAGGAGCGGGTCGGGTCGCCGTTGGACTCGGCCGTGGCGATGTAGTTGCCGTTCAGCTGGGTCAGGGTCAGCTCGGACGAGAGCCCGCGCACGCTGACGTTCTTGCCCTCGCCGCCACTGCGGTCCACCACCACGCCGGGCACGCGCTGCAGCGCGTCGGCCACGTTCTTGTCGGGGAATTTGCCCACGTCTTCGGCATTGACCACTTCGACGATGGCATTGGCATTGCGCTTCTGGTCGAGGCTCTTCTCGATCGAGCTGCGATAGCCGGTGACGACCACCGTGTCCATCTGCGCCGGCTCGGCCTTCTTGTCGGTGGGCTTGTCGGCCGCAGCGGCCTGCGCGTGGGCGCTGCTGCCCAGGGCCAGCAGGGCGATGCCGACCGCCGTGGCAATGGGCGTCTTGGCGGTGAAGGCCCAGCGACGCTGTCGTGAATCGTGCGTGTTCTTCGATGTCATGGTTTGTCTCCTGATCTTGCCCAAGGGCGGGCTTTGTTTTGCGGAAGCCGGGCCTCGAGCGCCTGTGTTCCAGGCGGCATGCCCCGCAACCCATTCGAATTGGCTCGGATGCCCTGACGTTCCTTGACATGAACGCGTCGGGCCCGCCACCGTGAAGCTCGATGCAAGGCTCAGCGCCAAAACCCGATCCGGGTTCGCAGGTCTGATGTGGGGTCGTTTTCTCAGGCCGCGCCGTGCGCAGTTTCGGGAGAACCCTGAGGATTTACTAAACGACTAAAAGACCACCTGCTTTTCGCTGGGTACTGCATTCCACCCAGGTAAATTTATACAAAGGAAGCCCGCACGGCTCAACAAACTTTCAATGTTTGGATTCAGTTTAGTTTTGTTTAGTAAACGAAACGAGGCGGGCTTGCGACAGAGGCCTCAATAGGCCTGCCGGGCCTGGACTGCACGGCACACCCGGTCCTAGACTCCGCGCCGAAGCGACCCCGCCCACACCAGGAGTTCCCGCCGCATGAGCCCGACCGAAGCCCCTTGCCACACGGCCCATGCCGCCAGTCATGCCGCCGCGGGCGAGCTCCTGGTGGCCGACATCGGCGGCTCGCAGCTGCGCCTGGCGCGCTATCTGGGGGGCAGCAACTGCGAGCTGATCAGCACCCTGCCGACGCCGACGCAAGACTGGGCGGACTTCTGCGCCACGCTGCGCACGGCCGTGAAAGGCGTGGCCGGGCAGACCCGGGGTTTGTCGATCTCGATCGCCGGCGTGGTGCTGCCCGACACCGGGCAGGTGGTGGCCGCCAACATTCCTGGCATCCGAGGCCGCCCGCTGGCCCAGGAACTGGCCAGCCTGCTGGGCATGCCGGTGCAAGCCAGCAACGATGCCGATTGCGCCGCCTTGGCCGAGGCGCGGGTGGGCGTGGGCCAGGGCCATGAGGTCGTGTTCGGCGCGGTGCTCGGCACCGGCGTGGGCGGCGGCCTGGTCGTGCGCGGGCAGCTGGTGCAGGGGGCCGGCGGTCTGTGCGGCGAATGGGGCCATGGGCCCAGCATCAACGAGGCCACGCTGCTGAATGGCGCGGGCCAACGCGTGCACCTGCCGCGCTTTCGCTGCGGCTGCGGCCTGAGCGGCTGCGCCGACACAGTGGGCGGCGCACGCGGCCTGGAACGCCTGCACCTGACCCTGAACGGTGGCGCGGCGCGCAGCAGCTACCAAATCGTGAACGACTGGCGGGCCGGCGATCGCGCGGCCAGCGCCACTGTGGCGGCTTATGTCGAGCTGTTGTCCGGCCCCTTGGCCCTGGTCGTCAACGTCACCGGTGCCAGCGTGGTGCCGGTCTGCGGCGGCCTGAGCCGCTCGGCGGAACTCATCAGCGCGCTCGATGCCGCCGTGCGCCGGCAGATCTTGCGCCGCAGCCGCAATGGCAGCAAGGACTGCGATCAGGCCTTGCTGCGGCCCAGTGTCTTGAACGACCAAGCCGGTCTGATCGGTGCCGCCTTCGCCTTTGAGCACGGTGCTGCCGAGGTGCGCGCATGAGCGTCTTGCTGGAAGTCTGTGTCGACGACATCGCCGGCCTCGACGCCGCACAGCAAGGCGGCGCCGACCGCATCGAGCTGTGCAGCAGCCTCGGCTGCGGCGGGCTCACGCCCTCGGCCGGCCTGATGGCCGAAGCGGCCACGCGCAGCCTGCCCGTGATCGCCCTGATACGCCCGCGCAGCGGCGGTTTCGTCTACAGCGAGGCGGAGGCGCGCGTCATGTTGCACGACATCGCCCTGGCGGCGGAGCTGGGTCTGGCCGGCGTGGCCATCGGTGCGCTCACGCCCGAGCGCCAACTCGACCGGCCGCTGCTGGAGCGCCTGATTCGCGCGGCCGATGGACGCCTGCAGCTGACCCTGCATCGCGCCTTTGACCTGGTGCGGGACCTTGGCGCTGCGCTGGAGACGGCCATCGCCCTGGGCTTCCAACGCGTACTCACATCGGGCGGCGCGCCGAGCGCCATGGCCGGCTGCGCTCAGTTGGCCGCCTTGGTTCGCCAGAGCCAGGGCCGCATCCGCATCCTTGCCGGCAGCGGCATCCGACCCAACAATGTGGCCGCCTTGCTGGCCGCGACCGGGGTGCATGAAGTGCATGCGTCTTGCCGCAGGCCGGCTTGCGAGACGCCGGACGGCGAACTGCTGGCCTTGGGATTCGGCGACGCCGCAGCTCAACAGACGTCAGCGGACGAGGTGCGAGCCCTGCGCCAACACATGCAGCTGCGGCAACAGACTCAGGACTGACGCCACGGCACGCCCCATGTGAAGGGTTGAGCGGCGCCAAGCGATGAACTCGACGTGCGCGAAAGCACCGTATCGCCACCGAGTTATGCTACTGCCTCATCGCCCCATCCTCAGTCGCCTCAGCTCGAACAGCTCGGGCGGCACCACTGCAAGCAGGCGCGAACTCACAATCCGTATGCGCAGACCTTGCCTTGCCCTATGTACGCTTCTCGCCGCCGCCTCACTCGCGGCCAGCGCGAGCGAAGTCGGCCGGGCGGAGCCGGATGCTTGCGTCCAGGTCTTTGTCCGCAAGGCAGAGGATCTGCGGCGCCGCCATCAAGCCTTGATCGAAAGCGCCTCGGACACAGGCCCCAAAGTGCTGCAGGGCCTGGGTCAGCACGACCAGGCCATTCGCGCCCTCATTCGCCAGGCGCGGCAAGCCTGCTCGAGTGCAAGCACGGATGAGGCGATTGGGTCGGTGCTTCAGCTCATGCATCTGATCGATGGCAGCAACCAGCGCCTGCTGCGCAGCGTGCTTCAGTCCCAGGGCTGGCCGTCCAGTGCGGTGTGGGGCGCAGAGGTGGCCGATGCCGCATTCCTGATCGTTCAGCATGCCGACCAAGACCCCTCGCTCCAAGAACAGGGCCTGGCCTTGCTCGAACCCCTTGTGAACTCGGGCGAAGCGCCTGGCGACGAGTTTGCCCTGTTGTTCGATCGCATTCGCGTCAACGCGAACAAGCCGCAGCGCTACGGCACACAGGGCAGATGCCAGGGCAAAAGCTGGAAGCCGCTGCGTCTGGAAAACGCCGCAGGGGTCGATGCGCTGCGCGCCGCCGTCGGCCTCTCTCCGCTGGCCGAGTACGCGGCTGTCGCAAGCCAGCTGGGCTGCCAACACTGAGCTTACCGGCACGAATACTGGGCTGCGGGCAAGGCGGAAAGCACGATGTACGCTCGCCCCACTGATCTTGAACTGCTTGGCCCGAACACGTGGCGACAGTTCCTGCAGCGCACAGACCGTCCGCCGCCTGAGCGCCTAATCTGCGTACCCCGATCGCTTCACTGCCGCTGACGCCAGGAGAATTTCCATGACCATGATGCTCTGGCTGGGACTCGCGTTGACCGCACTCTTCGTCGGCACCCTCGCTTTGAGCGCCATCGGCGCCGCACGGTGGGCCGAACTCGTTCGCGCGCACACCCGCACGCTGGAGTCCGCTCGCCTGGGCGCGCGGAACCGGCTGCCATTGGCCGCACGTTTCGATGTGCGCGAACTGGACGGGCTGCCCCCACCGGTACAAGGTTACTTCCGCGCCGTGTTGAGCGAGGGCCAGCCCATCATTGCAGCGGCCCGCATCGCGATGGATGGCCACATCAATTTGTCGGCCAGGGCCGAGCACTGGAAAGCGTTCAGTTCGCGGCAACAGGTGCTCACGCGCAGGCCGGGTTTTCTATGGGATGCCGAAGTGAAACTGTTTCCGGGCGTGAGGGTGCATGTCGAGGACAGCTATATCGCCGGACACGGCAGCTTGATCGCCAAGGTGTTCGGTTGGTTCACGGTGGCCCGGGCCAAGGGCACGGGAGAGATCGCTCGCGGCGAGTTCATGCGCTACGTCGCCGAAGCCCCGTGGTACCCGACTGCCCTGCTGCCCAGCCAGGGCGTGCGCTGGGAAGCGGTGGACGATGCGTCTGCCAAGGCCAGCATCGTGGACGGGTCGATCAGCCTGACCTTGCTGTTCCGCTTCGATACAGCCGGCCTGATCACCTCGGTGCACGCCGAATCGCGGGGCGCCAGCGTGGGCAAGGACGGGCGCATGCTCATGCTGCCCTGGGACTGTCGCTTGTCGGACTACCACTTGCAGCATGGCATGCAGATCCCCATGCGCGGTGAGGCTGCCTGGGTTCGAGCGGAGGGGCGCAAGGTGTACTTCGTCGGCCAGCTCCAGAAGCTGGGCTACGAGTTCCTGTCAGGGTCTTGAAACAAGCGCTTCAGTGCTCGCCACGGGGCGGCGCCCCGTGCATGGATCTGGCCACTCGGGGTCGAAACTCAGCAAGCAAGGCCTGCAAGGCTGTCCATGCTGGGCGGCAGCTGCGATCCGGGAACGAGTCGCGACTTAGGCCTCAGAGACCACCTCGAACCCGCCAAAGATCATCCGCTTGCCATCGAAGGGCGGTTCCCCAGCGGATTGCATGCGCGGATCGGCCATCACCCTGTTCCAGGCTTCGTTGCGCACATCTCGTGATGGCCAGGTGATCCAGGAGAAGACCACCGTCTCGTCGGGCCGGCACTGAACGGCCATCGGCAGCGAGGTCAACTTGCCCTCCGGCACATCGTCGCCCCAGCAGTCGACGACGCGGGTCGCCCCGTATTCTTTGAAGATCTGCCCCATGGTCTGCGAGTGCGCCACAAAGTCCGCGCGCCGGGAGTTGGGAACGGAAGCGACGAAGCCATCGACGTATGCCATGTGAGTTCTCCGGTGAATCCGCAGGGCCGATGGCCCCGCTGTCGGTCGGCCTGACGCTTCACATCGCCAAGTGCGGGTGGCAAGCCTAACTGAAAGCCACCCCAAGTCCAACGCCAAGCCCGTGCGGCAACGCGATCGTCATTCAGCGGCCGCAGGCTCGTCGCTCTCGCTGTGCCGCTCTGGCTCTGTGGCCTGGAGGATTTCGCTCAGAACGGAGGTGGCGTAGGTCCCGGCAGGCAAAGAGAAGGTGAGCACCAGTTGATCGGCTTGCGGCCACTCCCATGTCATGTCCTCCGGGCACGCCACCAGGGCGCGGCGGTCCTGATCCAGACCGGCGTGTTCCATGCCGTCGCACAAGATGGCGTGACGTTCAGCCACGCCGTTCTCCAAGGCCTGCGCTTGATCGCTGGTGACTACGCGGCCCCGGCCCCAGAGCGGCCCGGTCGGCCGGTCGGCCTCGTCCATCACATCACCGGGCAAGGTCTGGCCCCAGAGCCCTTGCTGGATGCGCAAGGCCAGCACCTCGTTGAAGACAAAAGAGCGCACCGCCGACAGGTAGATGCCCTTCTTCTTCGGGTTGCGCACGCGGATCTCGCGCGCCAGCATGGCCCGGCCCTGCTCGACGTTGCCGCCGTCATGGCCGAAACGCTGAGCGCCGAAGTAATTGGGAACGCCCTGTGACGCTACGGCTTGCAGATTGGCCTCGATCGCGTCGCGATCGCCCGTCACATCACGCAGCACGATGCGGAAACGGTTGCCCTGCAGATCACCGGGGCGCAGTTTCTTCACATGGCGGCTCTGGCTCAGCACCTTGAATTCCGGGTGCTGGAGCTGGGTCAAGTCGGGCGTCTCGCCCTTGGGCAGATAGATGCTGAACCATTGACGGGTGATGGCGTAGCGGTCCTTGAGGCCGGCATAGCCCACATCCCATTCCTGAACGCAAGCGGCCGCGGCCAGTTGCTGGGCGACGAAGGCGGTGTTGGCCCCGTTCTTCTCGACGTCCAGCCAGATGTGTTCGCCCGCGCCGAAGGGCAGCTGCAGCGGCAGCTCGGTCACGATGAAATCCTCGTTGAGGAGCTTCAACGTGGCGCTGGCGCCGCTGGCCGGATAAGCCTTGGGCCACTGCGGCAGGGTCGTGTAGGGGGATTGAAGAACGTCGGTCATGGGCAGTTTGACGGCACCAACTGGCGATAGAGGCAGGCTGTCCATCCGACCAGGGGCTGTCGAGGGCGTGATTGTCCTCTCTGGCTGGGCACATGCCTGGGCGTAACGACACCTGGGCTCAACGATGGGGCGAGTGGTATCGATGCCGTTCGGCGTGAACTGGCTTGCGAATCACTGAACCTGCAGCACCTCAAACTGCTGTCGACTTGCAGCGATCTGCATCGACACCTCGTCCCCCTCGCATTTGCCGAGCACGGCCCTGCCCAAGGGGGCATCACTGCTGATGACCTGAACGAACTGATCGCCGCAGTGCAGCTTCATGCTGCCGCCATCCGGGCCGAGAAAGAGCTGTTGCTGCTGGTCGTCGGCATCGACCAGACAGACCAGCGCGCCAAGCTGTATGCCTTTGTTGGCGTCGTAGGGGAGCGGGCGAAACTGGCGCCAATGAACCATCGCCTGGCGGATGGCTTCGGCGCGACGGGCTTGGCCGGTGGCCAGATAGGCGGCTTCGAGGCCCAAGGTGTCGTATTTGTTCTCGGCGATGTTCTCTTCGTGAGTCGCCGTTTCGTGGGCTGCTCGCGCGGCCTGTTCGGCTTGCAGCAGGTCTTCGGCGAGCCGTTCCAGCACTCGCTGCTGCAGCAAGAATTTATCCATGATGAAAGGGCGACGTCTCGAACAAGCGGGGGCAGGTCGCGATTATGAAGGCCCACCCGCTTTGGGCTTTTCCGGTGGCTGACGAGCAGGTGCCGTAAGTCGATGCACAAGTTCTGAAATGAAACGGCCCATAGAACTGAAGGGGCCATGGGGCCCCTTCTTTCTTCACTCTGTCTCGACAGGCCCTACTCCTCCTGACTCGAAGGAGAAGAAGAAAAAGCAGTGGCCGTCAGCTTTTGACCGATCGGCATGCGACTTCTGAAGCGTGTCAGACTGCCTTGGCTCTTTGAATTTGCATCAGCCTGTATCGGCAAAGGTGCTCATGAGGATGGGGCCCGAACGACAGCCAGGTTTCAGTCAGTCAGTCTTGCGCCGGCGCCAAGCCAGCAAGCCAAGCCCGGCCAGCAGCATGAGGTAGCTCTCGGGCTCGGGCACGGCAGTGACCGAGATCGTGCCGCTGCTGTAGAGCTGGCTGTAATCCAGCCGGGTGCCCGCTGCCAGCATGAAGCCGCTGGCATCGATGCTCTTGAAGACGCCACTCGTTGTGCCCCAGTCCAGCAGGTCAAAGCTCTGGCCGGCCTGAGCGACAAAGCCGTTCCACGAGGTCAGGACCAGCTTGCCGCCCAGCCTCAGATTGCCGCCGACCGACAGCTTGTCAAAGCTGTCGTTCACCAGCGGCGAGCCGGTCGCGCAGCTCAAGGCCGTGCAGGCCAGGATGCCGCCGATCTCGGCCGTGTAGGTGTTGCTGGCGGCGAAGGTGACCGAGCCCTGGATGTAGCCATAGCCCGGTGAATTGCCAATGCTCAGGCCACCCTCAAAGAACATCTTGCCGTCGCCATTGACGTCAGCCCCGTTGCGCTGCTTGACCTCGGCCGCAAAGGTCGCAACCGACCCTTCCGAGACGCGCAGCTCGGCGCCGTCTTGCACTTCCAGCGCGCCATAGAAGGTCGTGTTGCTGAGGCCCGAGAGGATGATCTTGCTGCCGGCGCTGGCGACGATGTCGGCCCGCAAGGCCGAGGTGCCGCCGCTCAGAAAAATCTCGCCCTTGTTGCTCAAGGGGCCCGAGCGCAGCGTGCCATAGCCACTGAGGCTAGCACCGACCTCATTGACCATGGCGTAGCCGTTGGTGTCCAGCGTACCGCCGGCGAGTTGGATGGAGGCAAAGTTTGACGCCATGCCGTTCTTCAGCAGCAATGTGGCGTCGGCGTCGGCAGCCAAGATGCCGACCCGCGCGCCGGAGCGGATGTTGTTGACCCGGGCCAGACTCAAGGTGGCGCCGGCGCCCTGGGCACGGATGCTGCCGTAGTTGTCGATCTGCGCGTTGACCTGGCCCTGGCCCTGCACGGCGCCAAGGTTCAGAAGCCCGGCGCCGCTGAGCGAAGTCGTCGCGGCGTTGAGGACGATTTGGCCGTTGTTGGTGAAATACTGGGCCACGCGCAGATTGCCGCCTTCGACCAGCAGGCGGCCATCATTTTGGAATGCGGTCGTGAGCACACCGCGCCCGCTCAGCGTGCCCTCCGCGTCGTTGACCAGCGTGGCGCGGCCGGAAATGGTGCCGCCGCTCAGCGTCATATTGCCGCTGTTGCGCAAGTTGGCGCCGCTCAGAATCAGGCCCCGGGCGTCCAGCATGTCCCAGTTGCCGGTGTTGCTGTTGGCGCCCAAGCTTGCCAACTCAAAGCTGCCCCCGGATAGCTGAAGCAAGCCGGTGTTGCTGAAGCCAGCCGTGCCCGCAATCACGCCATGACCGGCCATGTAATTGGCATTCACAAAGGAGCCGACGCTGCTGATTTTGCCGCCGGTCATTTGCAGGGCGCCGTTGTTGCGGGTGCCCTCGGCGCCGACGCTCAGCTGACTGAAGCTGCCCACAGCCAGTTCGCCTTCGACGCGCACGCCGCCCGCTTGAACCATGCCGCCGTTCAGGCTCAGATCGTCGCCGGACTCAATGATCAAGGCGGCGTCGACCAGGACATTCATGTCCTTGCCAAGGCCGACGCTGTGGCCCAGGATGCCACTGCCACTGGCCACCGCACCGAGAAAATGGACGGTGCCGGTGTTCCAGTTGACCTGGCCGGCATTGTTTGCCCAGCCCGTGGTCAGCGTGCCGCCGTTCAGGTTCAAGACACCGCTCTTGCCGATGAGCAGGCGGCCGGCGCTATTGAGGCTGGCGCCACTGCCCAGATTGACGATGGCGGAGCCGTCATTGCCCGCGATGACCAGATCGCCCCGGACGCTCAGGCCAGCGCCCTCGCCGCTCAGGTTCACCAGCGCCGAGGCGTCGTCGGACTCTGCAAAAAGGACATCCTGGGCCGACACCTTGCCGCCATCTCGGATGTCCAGGCTGCCGCTCCGGACGCTCAAGTTTCCGCTGCTCTGCAGGCTCGAATTGGCGCCGCTGACCAGAATTCGGGAGGTACCTGGATCGCCGATCGCGCCCAGAAAGCTGTGCCGATTGCTGAGCCGGCCGCCTTGCTCGATGTAGAGCAAGCCCTCACCCAGATTGCCGATTTGCAAGTCGCCGCTGAGCTCCCAGCTCGAACTGCTGCCGCTCACCTTGGCGGCACCAACGCTGCCAGCCAGATTGCCCAAGGTCGCGCGCACATTGCTGAGCTTGGCGCCGGCCTCGACCTGCAGGCTGCCCACGCCGGCCTCGCCGATGCTCATAGTGCCGGTGCTGACCCATGAGGAACCGGTGCCTGTGAGTTTCACCAGGCCGTCGCCCCCCAGGGCCCTGCCGATGAAGCTGTTGCCGTTGCTCAGCACGCCGCCGTTTTGCACCGTCACGGTGCCGGTGCTGCTGCGGCCCACATCCAGGTCGGCGTTGAGCGTCAGCTTGGACGCCGTACCGTCGATCAAGACCGTGCCCTGGCTGCCGTAATTGAAGCCGACAAAGGCTTGATAGGCGGTGGTCTGGCCGGCTGTGATGTTCAGGACGCCGCTGCCGCCGCGGCCCACGTAGAGACTGCCGCCCAAGTTGAGCTGGGCATCAGAGGCGCTCAGGTTCACCGTGCCCTCGCCTCCGTACAGCTCGCCGAGGAGCAGCTCCGGAGCGGCCAGCTTGCTGTTGGCGCCGATGTTCAGCGTGCCCTTGCCGGTCGTGCCGACCTTGGTGCTGGTATTTTCATAGGAGATCAGATTGACGCTGTTCTTGAGGGTCAGCGCGTTGTTCAGCTCGCCAAAGTTCCTGAGCTGCAGACCGCCGGTGCCACCATCCCAGGTCTGGTCCGACCTAGATTCGAAACGGAAGTTGAAGGTCTGCAGCTTGTTGCTGTTGTTCTTGATATTGCCTTTGAGGGCGAGCGCGCCGAAGGTGCCCGGATTGAAGGTGAAGGCGCCCGCATTGCTGCCAAAGGTGAAGTTGACCTCGATCAAGTTGCCGCTGGGCAGGCCGCTGATCGTCCTGTTGGCGTTGTTGTCATTGAAGAGCAGCTCGGACCCGGCGGGAAAGGGGCCGATGGTGGGTGAACCGTTCTCACCGATCGGAAAGCAGGTCCTCGGCTGGCCGTTGACGACGCAGGGAACGCTCCAGTTCATTCCGGTGGCCCACTGCCCGTCGACCTGGCCGGTCCAGGTGTAGGTGGTCGCCGCGGCAGGCGCCACGTGAACGAGGCTCAAAGCAGCAGCCAGCGCGATGCTGAGCGGCAAGCGCCGAGGTGCACCGGCGCCGCGGCGCTTGAGGGAGGGGGGGCCGCTGCGGGTGTGGCAGACATGGGAGGCAAGCGTGTTGTTCATGGGGAGTCCTGTAGGTTGGCTAGACAATGAAGCGCGCTTCAGTTCACCGGAACCGAGAATTTCGCCAGCTGGGTGGTGTAGCCCGCGGTGAGGGAAACCAGGTCAGCGCCCGTTCCTACGGACACGGCGATGCTGGTGCTTGGAATGGCGTTTTGTGCGCCGCGCATGCCCTTGTAGAGACTCCAGTCGAAGGCGCCTTCGATGCCGGCATTGGGGGTTTCGACGCCAGAGGACAGGCCAATTTGCGGGCCCGGTGTCTGATCCACGCCGCGTGGCGACTCGGTCAGGCCCACCATGCCACCGACGTGCACGGCCGCGCCGACGCTGCCGCCTATGGTGCTGACGATCAGGATCTGCAGCTTGCCCTCGCTGTCCTTGTCGGCGTTGACGACGATGCCGAAGTTGGAATTGACGCCGGCGTAGTAGGCGCCGGCTGCGCCGGCATAGATGCCGTAAGAGCCGTTGTCGCCACCTGTGCCGCCTTGCGTCGGCACCTGCACCTGTTCTTGTGTTTGACTGCGACTCAGATCGGCGCTCGCTACGGCGGCAGTGGACGTGCCCTTGAACAGGCCAGTCTTGCGGCCGACGTTGATCATGGTGGTGGCAATGTCCTGCTGCTCTTCAGCGCTCAAGTTCGCCTTGCTCGCCGCCAGGACCAGGATGCGTCGCATGGCGTTCAAGGTGTCGGCGTCCAGCGCAGCAAAGGCGTCGGCGGACTGCCTGATCTTGTCGCCGGTGGGCGAGTCGTTGACGCGTTTGGCAGCCGCCTTGAAGAGCGCCAGCGTGACCGCATCGAAGCCCTTTTGCACCTCGGCCACGGCGGCCTCGTAGCCCTGTTTCATGGCCCCCAGTGAGCTGCCATAGGTGGCCTGCGACACGGAAGCCACCTGGTTGAAGGCTTGCGTGAAGTCCGGGCTGATGCCGGGCTCGCGGAAATAGGTCTTGCGGGTGATGTCCCACGCGCCCTTGTAACTGCAGATGCCGCAGGCATCCATGCGGTAGTCGGCGCGGCAGTTTTCATAGAAGAGCAGGCCGCACTTGTGAGGGTGATTGCTCTTGCGTGTCAGATAGGGCGGCACGGTGTAGCTGGTCGAGCCCCGGTAATGGCAAAAGCCCGGCACGCTGGGCGCATAGCCGCTGCGGCAGTTCTCTGTGCAGGCCGGACCGGTACAGCTGTAGCCGGCGCGCGGCGGGTTGTAGCAAAGCCCGCCCTGCTCGACCTTGCCGCCGGGGCAGGACAAGGCCTGCGCCTCGCCCGCCATGCCGGCCAACACCACCATCGCGGCCACCACGAGGCAGGCCGAGCTTCCAAGACGCCGCAGCGCGGCAAGCCAGTTTGTGTTCATGAGTTCCCCTGGGTTGATGCCTGAGTTGATCGGTGCGACAGCGCGCCATGTGCCCTTGCAGCAGCACTTGTGTGCGGGCCTGGGGCTGATGTGCGGGATCGCTGAATCAGGTGAGCCAGTGTCTGGACGCAGGCGCCCGCACACAATCGGACCTTGGACCCGAGACCCGGTCTCGGGCCTTACCCAGGCCCAAGGTCGACTGCTAGAGTGCGGTCCATGAAACTACTGCTCGTCGATGACCACCCCTTGGTGCGTGCCGGCGTCGTCGCTGCGCTGCAAAGCTTGGGGGCGCCCGAGCTGATCCTGGAGGCCGACGACGGAATCGCCGCCATGGACTGCCTGGCCCGCCACCCCGATGTGGACGCCGTGCTGCTGGACCTGCGCATGGCTGGCATGGCCGGCATGGCCTTGCTGGAGCAGCTCAAGCGCCACCATCCGCTGCTGCCCAGCCTGGTGCTGTCTTCCTCGGAAGACCCCGCCGATGTGCGCCGTGTGCTCAAGGCCGGCGCCCGTGGCTACTGCCCCAAGTCGGCCAGCCCGGCCACCTTGCTGGCAGCGCTGACGCTGGTGCTCGGCGGTGAGATCTATGTGCCGCCGCTGATGGCCATGGCGCCTGACGCCAGCCCGGCCGAGCCCAGCCTGGACGGCTTGACGCCACGCCAACGCGAAGTCCTGCAGGAGCTGTGCAATGGCAAGTCCAACAAGGAAATTGCGCGCGAGCTGGGCATGGAAGAGAAGACCGTCAAAGGCCATGTCTCAGCCATCTTCAAAGCCCTGGGCGTGGTGCACCGGCTGCAGGCCGTGGAGGCGGCCCGCGCGGCCGGCATGGTCAGCCAGGCACTGTCGTACTGAGGGTGTTGGCGGGCACCAAGGCCCGAGCCACCGCCGCACGCAACTGATCTTGTGTGAGTGGCTTTTGCAGGAGCGTGAGGCCTTGCTCATTCGCGTCGCGCCCGCGCTCATGGCCGGTGTCGCCGCTCAGCAGCAGGGCCGGGATGTCGCTGTTGAACAGCTCACGGAGCTTCGCGATCGCGTCGCCACCCGTTTCGCCGGCTGCCAGTCGGTAGTCACACAGCAGCACCCGCGGTGCGGCGCTCACGTCCATCAGCTGCGGCATCAGATCACTCACACTGGAAGCTCCGACCACATCCAGACCCCAGGCCCTCAGCAGGGCGCACATGGCGAGCCGCACCTCCGTGTTTTCATCGAGAACGATGACCAGCTCACCGCGCAGCTGCGGCTGAATCGCCGGGCCGGGCTCGGCGAACGGCAGCTCATCGTGAGGCTTCAGCAAGAGCGTGAACAAGCTGCCCCGGCCCGGGCGCGAGCGCAACCGCTGCCCCATGTGCAGCAAGTTAGACAGGCGCTGAACGATGGCCAAGCCCAGGCCGAGGCCCTGTCCGGAACCATGCAGCTGCACGAACTCATCAAACACCTCGGCGCGGCGCTCCCGCGCGATGCCCACGCCGCTGTCCGCCACCAGCAGCTCGATGCGGTCCTGGCGCCGGCGGGCCCGCAAGAGCACACCGCCTTGCGGGGTGTAGCGCAGCGCGTTGGAGAGCAGATTGCGCAGCACCCGCTCCAGCAAGGCCGGGTCACTGCGCACCATCAGCAGGGTAGGAGCCGGCGGCACATCGCAAAGAAAGCGCAAGCCCTTGGCCTGAGCCTGCAGGCTGTGGTCCGCCTCCAGGCGGCCCAGCAGCTCGCGCAAGTTCACGGCCTGCCACTGGGGCTGCAGCTGTTCGGCGTCCAGCTTGGAGATGTCCAGCAAGGCGTTGAACATCGCCCCCATGGCATCCACAGCGCTGCTGACATGCTGCAATATCTGCGCAGATTGCGCCTCGCTGGGCTTGAGCTTGAGGGCGCCCACGAACAGCGAGAGCGCATGCACGGGTTGGCGCAAGTCATGGCTGGCGGCGGCCAGGAAGCGGCTGCGCGACTGGCTCAGTTTGACGGCCAGGTCTTTCTCCTGCTTCAGGCTTTCGCTCAGATGAGCGAGCTGATGGGCTTGGCGCAGCGAGTCCCACAGCAGGCGCTGCAGGGAGACGGCAAAGTGAATGTAGAGCGTGGCGCCGAGCACCAGCACGGCCAAGACAGCCCAAGTGTCAACCGCGCCATGCACCATCACGGCCCACAAGAGCCCAAGCAGGACCGGCCCCACCATGGCGAAATAGGCCGGCAAATAGGCATGCAGCGAATGCAGTGCAGCCGAACTGATGCCTATCATCCAAGCCCAGAGCAGCATGCGCTGTGCATCGCTGCCGCCGGGCCAGAAAAGATGAATTGCCAGCAGCCACAGCAAGCCGTTGATGGCTGAAGTACGCGTCACGCTGCGCAGCCAGATCGGAGCATTGGCCTGCGTCAGCGGGCGCCGCAACCAGCGCAGGCCCAGCCACAAATGAAAGCCCGCGTTGACGAACTGCAAGCCCAGCCAGCCGTTCACCCAAGCCGGTGGCGCTGCCTTGTACAGGCTGCCCGCAATCAGCAGCGCCAGCACGAAATTGCCCACAGTCAGGCTCAGATCATTGCTGCGCAGGCGCTGCGCCACGTCCATTCGGACCAGGGCCTGCAAGCGCGACTCGTCAATCATGGATCAGAGTGGGTGAATTTGCGGGCGGAGCATGGCGGCGATTGTGCATGCTGAACCCGGTCTGCACCTGCTTCGCACCATCGAACCGATTCAGCTCGTGCCATGGCTCTGAGCTGCAACCGGCTTCAAGGACGCCTTGTTCAGGAGTGAAGTGAAATCGGTGGTTGTCTATGGGAACAAGACGGCAATTCAGCCGGGAGTTCAAAGCTGAGCCGGTGAAGCTGGTCTAGCCCCTCACAAGTCGCGAAGTTTGCTTTCGACTTTGTTTGCGCGGAACAGCTGCAGAGCAGCCACCGACGCTCTGTAGAGTTCCAGCCCAAAAGCAGAAGAGGCCTTCCGGCCCCTTCTTCTCTCAATTCCGACTGACTTTACCCCTTCCAGTCAATCGATGCATAACACTTATTCCACAGTGACTGATTTCGCCAGGTTACGCGGCTTGTCCACATCCGTCCCACGCGCGCAAGCCGTGTGATACGCAAGCAGCTGCAGCGGGATCACGTGCAGGATGGGGCTCAGGGCGCCGTAGTGTTCGGGCATGCGGATCACGTGCAGGCCGGCTTCGCTTTCGATCTGCGTGTCGCCGTCGGCAAACACATAGAGCTGGCCGCCACGCGCGCGCACTTCTTGCATATTGCTCTTGAGCTTTTCCAGCAGCGTGTCGTTGGGCGCCACGGTGACGACGGGCATCTCGGCGGTGACCAGGGCCAGGGGGCCGTGCTTGAGTTCACCGGCGGGGTAGGCCTCGGCGTGGATGTAGCTGATTTCCTTGAGCTTCAGGGCGCCTTCCAGGGCGATCGGGTAGTGCAGGCCGCGGCCGAGGAAGAGTGCGTTTTCCTTGCGGGCGAACTCTTCGCTCCAGGCAATGACCTGGGGCTCCAGCGCCAGCACGGCTTGCACGGCAACGGGCAGGTGGCGCAGGGCCTTCACATGCTCGGCTTCTTGCTCTTCGCTGAGGTGGCCGCGGGTCTGGGCCAGGGCCAGGGTCAGCAAAAAGAGGCCAACCAGCTGGGTGGTGAAGGCCTTGGTCGAGGCCACGCCGATCTCGGCGCCGGCGCGGGTGATGTAGGCCAGCTCGCATTCGCGCACCATGGCGCTGGTGGAGACATTGCAGATGGTCAGCGTGTGCTTCATGCCCTGGGCACGTGCATGCTTGAGCGCGGCCAGGGTGTCAGCGGTCTCGCCGCTCTGGCTGATGGTGACGACCAGGGTGCGCGGGTTGGGCACGCTGTCGCGGTAGCGGTATTCGCTGGCGATTTCGACGCTGGTGGGGATCTTGGCGATGGACTCCAGCCAGTACTTGGCGGTCGAGCCCGAGTAGTAGCTGGTGCCGCAGGCCAGGATCAGCACCGAATCGACGTCCTTGAAGATGCCGTAGGCGCCGTCACCAAACAGCTCGGGGCTGATGCTGGTGATGGACTCGAGCGTGTTGGCGATCGCGGTGGGCTGCTCGAAGATTTCCTTCTGCATGTAGTGGCGATAGGGGCCCAGTTCGGCCGCGCCGCTGTGGGCGTGGACGGTGCGGACTTCGCGATGCTGCGCTTCATAACGGCCGGTTTCAGCGTTGCGCTGGCTGATCCAGAAGCGACCCGGCTGCAGGTCGACCACATCGCCTTCTTCCAGGTAGACGATCTGGTCGGTCACGCCGGCCAGGGCCATGGCGTCGGAAGCGACGAAGTGCTCGCCATCGGCGGCCTCCATGCCCACACCCAGCACCAGGGGCGAGCCCTCGCGGGCGGCCACCACGCGCTGCGGCTCGTCGCGGCAGAACACGGCCACGGCATAGGCGCCCTTGAGGCGCGGCAGGGCCTGCTGCACGGCTTCCAGCAGGTCGCCCTGGTAGAGGTGATCAATCAGGTGGGCGATGACTTCGGTGTCGGTCTGGCTGGTGAAGACATAGCCGCGGCCCTTGAGTTCGGCGCGCAGTTCGTCGTGGTTCTCGATGATGCCGTTGTGCACCAGGGCAATGCGGCCGACGCTGTCGACGCCGGCGCTGGGGCCGTGCGAGAAATGCGGGTGGGCGTTGTGCACGGCCGGAGCGCCGTGGGTGGCCCAGCGGGTGTGGGCGATGCCGGTGCCGGAGGCGATGCCGTCTTCGGCGGCCAAGCCGGTCAACTCGGCCACGCGCGAGGTGCTGCGGGCGCGCTTGAGGCCGCCGTCCTGATGCACGGCGACGCCGCAGGAGTCATAGCCGCGGTACTCGAGGCGCTTGAGGCCCTCGATCAGGATGGGGACGATATTGCGCTGGCTGACGGCTCCGACGATTCCACACATGGCTTGGCTCCAGAAGATATGAGGCGCCTTGCTTGCTCGTTCAAGGCTGGAGCGCATCGTAGGCACAGCCATGAAATCAATGCTTTCGATTTACGTTTGTTTTTGAAATAATCAACCAAGCCATGATTTGCGTGATGGCATATTTCACGGGAAGGCCAGAAATGAACGATTCGAATCAGACCCTGGACTTGGACGCCACGGACCTGCGCATCCTTGAGCTGCTGCAGCAGGACGCCTCCGGGTCCAACCAGGATTTGGCGCAACAAGCCCATGTGTCGCCGGCGACCTGCCTGCGCCGGGTCAAGCGCTTGGTGGACGGCGGCATCATCGAGCGCCGTGTCGCCCTGCTTTCACCCGAGAAGCTGGGCGCCGGGCTGAGCGCCATCGTCGAGATCACATTGGACCGCCAGGGCGCCGAACACTTGCAGGCCTTTGAGGCCCGGGTGCTGGGCGAGGCGGCGGTGCAGCAGTGCTACCAGGTCACACCGGGGCCGGATTTCGTGTTGATCCTGCAAGTGCCCGATATGCCGGCCTACCAGGCCCTGGTGCTGCGCCTGTTCACCCAGGACGCCAATGTGCGCAATGTCAAAGCCTTCTTCAGCGTGCGGCGTGGCAAGTTCGAGCCGCGCCTCGCCTTGCCCAAGGCCTGAGCACAGGCAGCCCACACGACCCAACAAAAAAAGGCGACCCGAAGGTCGCCTTTTCTGACTGCAGCGCCTGAGCGCCTGCACTTGTCAGCGGGTTCAGGCCTTGCGGCGACGCACGCTCGCACCGATGGCCAGCAAGCCCAGGGCCATCAAGGCATAGGTTTGCGGCTCGGGCACGGCGGCAGTGATGGAGTTGATCCAGTTGGCGTGGGTGAACACGGCGGTCGAGGCGGCCAGGTCACCGAAGCTGGAGTTGGTGCCGGTCACAGCGTCGCAATTCGTCACGCCCAGGGCGGCATTGCAGCCACCCCAGCCCCAGGAATGCACACCGGCCAGCAGCCAGCGGTTGTTGTCGGCGTCCCAGATGAAGTCACCACCGCCGGAGTCGCCGCCGGCGATCTGTGCCTCCAGACCGGCGCCCAGGCCGGTACCGCTGGTCCAGCCTGTACCCCAGGCCGCGCCGAGGCGGGCAATCGCGTTCTTGGCCTGCGTGCCATTGTCGAAGTCACTCAGGTACTCGACGCCGTACTCCAGGTTGTCGACGATGTCGATGGTGTTGTAGCCGTAGTGCGCCTTGCCCCAGTCGAAGCCGCCGCTGTTGCCGGTGGCGCCGGTGCCGGTCAAGCCGTAGCCGGCCAGCAGGAAGTCCTTGCCGCCGTCGTTGCCAGTGCTCAGGGCGAAGCCGTTGATGTTGGTCACGGCCTGGTCGAGCTTGATGATGGCGATGTCAGCGCCGGTGCCCAGCGCGCCGGTCCAGCCGCTGTGCACCCAGGCCTGAACAGCAGTGCGCTGCACAGCGCCTTGCTTGAAATCCACGGTCATGCTGTTGAAGTTGTCGGCACAGTGGGCGGCCGTCAACACATACTGGCCACCGGCCAGCAGGGAACCCGAGCAGATCCAGCCGCCTTCGTCGTTCGAGTACAGCAGGCGGGCGACGCCGTCGAGCGCGCCGTTGTCAGCGCCCGGCTGCAGCACCCAGGCACTCGGGTTGCCGGTGGAGACCACCAACGCTTGCTTGTCGCCGAGCAGCGCGCTGGCGCTTTGCGGTGCGGCGGCAGCCTGAGCGGCTGAGGTGGCAGCAATTGCCAGCAAAGCGGCGGCAGCGATCGCGCGGCCTTGGAATGTTGTGCGAGTCATGGTGGGTACCCTCGATGTCTTGATTTGCTTGTTCTTGGTTCGTCGCTTGGTGCCGGCTTGGGCGTGACGCCCGGGTGCAGCCGCTGCTCCAGCGAGGCCTCGAATATGCCAGGATCGGCAGCTCGGCGCCGCCCCCCGATCAAGCGCTGGGGCAAACCCGAATGGGGCCCGCCTGGCCCTCCAGAAACAAAAACAGCGGCCCGAGGGCCGCTGTGATCGTCAGGTCGCGCCGGTCAGACCGACGCTTGCCTTGCCACACTCGTTCAGGCTTGGCGACGGCGACGCGCCACGGCGCCCACGGCCAGCAGACCCAGGCCCATCAGCGCATAGCTCGAGGGTTCCGGCACGGCGGCCACGCCGACCACCGAGGAGATCCACTGGGCATGCGAGTAAGTGGCCGTCGAGCCGGACAGGTCACCATAGCTGGAGCCATTGCCGGTGAAGGCATCGCAAGAAGGCGTGTTCAGACCCAAGGCGCCGCAAGGGTTGTTGCCGCCCCAGCCCCAGGAATGCACGCCGGTGACGCGCCACTCGTTGCCGTCCCAGACGAAGTCGCCACCGCCCGAGTCGCCGCCGGCGATCAGGGCTTCGTTGGCGCCCAGACCGGTGTTGCTGGTCCACAGATTGCCGGTGGCAGCAGCGATGCGGCCCAGGGTGTTATTGTTGGCATTGCCATTCAGGTGGTCGAAGTCCGACATATAGGTCGCACCGGGGGCGTAGTAGCCCGCGTCGTAACCCCAGTCAGGCAGCACATCGCCGATGGCCTTGTTGAACGTCTTGCTGTCCACGTCGATGACGTTGTAGCCATAGTGGCCATAGTTGCCATCGGCCCAGCTCGGGGCGCTGTTGACGCTGCCGCGGCCGCTGGTGCCGTAGCCGGCGACCAGGATCTGCTTGCCCACGTCATTGCTGGTGCTGATCTTGTAGCCGTTGATGCCGGTCACCGGGGCGCTCAGCTTCAGGATGGCGATGTCGGAACCGTTGTCGGCCGAATTGTTGAATCCTTGCCACAGCGGGTGCAGGGTCACGTCCGTGGTGGCCACGCTGCGGGTCACTTGCGCGGTGCCGTTGAACCAGCCGAACTGGACGGTCATCGAAGTGAAGTCGTCGGCGCAGTGGCCGGCCGTCAACACATACTGGCCGCCGGCCAGCAGGGAGCCCGAGCAGGCGTAGTTGTTGCCATCGCCGGCCGTGAAGCTCAGGCGAGCGACGCCGTCCAGAGCGCCGGCCACGCCATTGAACACCTGGCCGGGGGCGAAACGCCAGTTTGACGGCGCAGAGGTGTTGCCGGTCAGCGGCGACGGGTCGAACTGGGCCTGAGCAAGGCCGGACAACACCATGGCTGCCGCGGCGGCCATCAACTTGACTTGAAACTTCATGAAAAGGGTTCCCTCGAACGGTTGCACAAGTACCGCGAGCAAAGGCTGGAACGCTGCCAGCTTTCTCGCCGCCAATCACAGGGAGAGCCCTGTGAAAGTGTGAGAAATATGACACAGCCAACCCTGCCGTCCAGCCCGGTTCGCGGGGAGGGAAAACACCTTCAGGGAAAGACCGGGGGTCAGGTCTTGCCTGTCTGTGTCAGCTGGATTTGAGAATCAGCAAACCCTTCAGATACTCCCCTTCGGGGAAGTAGATGGTCTGAGGGTGGTCTGGTGTTGCGCCGACCCGGTCAAGAATGAAGCCGTCGGCCTGGGCATCCAGCCCGGCACCGGCGACGATTTTGTGGAACAGGTCGGGGCTGATACCGCCCGAGCAGGAGAAGGTGAACAGCACACCGCCCGGCTTCAAAAGCCGCAAACCCAGGCGATTGATGTCCTTATAGGCCCGCGCAGCACGCTCGGCGTGGGCTGCGGTGGGCGCAAATTTTGGGGGGTCGAGGACGATGGCGTCGAACTGCCGCCCCTCTTTGAGGAAGTTGCGCAAAGTGGCGTTGACGTCGGCATCGAGCGCTTGGTGGCGCTCCGGGGCATACCCGTTCAAGGCCACATGGGCGCTCGCGCGGGCCAGCGCCGGGGCCGAGGAGTCGACGCTGAACACCTCCTCAGCACCGCCCGCCAGGGCCGCCACCGAGAAGCCGCCCGTGTAGCTGTAGCAATTCAGCACAGAGCGGCAGCCGTACTGGCGCACCGTATCGGCGAATTTCTTGCGGTTGTCGCGCTGATCGAGGTAGTAGCCGGTCTTGTGACCCTCGGCCACATCCAGGGTCAGGCGCCACTGGTGTTCGCTGATCGTCACTTCTGTGGCGCCTTCGCCACGGAGCCAGCCCGTCGTCTGGGGCAAGCCCTCGAGTTCGCGCACCTGAGCGTCCGAGCGCTCATAGAGCCGGCTCAGGCCGGTGGCCGCCAACAGGTGGTCGGCGATGACCTGCTTCCAGCGTTCGGCACCGCTGGACAGGAACTGGGCCACCAGGGTATCGGCATAGCGGTCGACGATCAGGCCGGGCAGGCCATCAGCCTCGCCGTGGATCAGGCGCAGTGCGTCCGAAGCGATCGGCAGGCGGGCGCGAACGGCCAGGGCGCGGTCGATGCGCTGGCGGAAGAAGGCCGCATCGATGCGCTGGCCTTCCTCGAAGCTCCAGGCGCGCAGGCGGATCTGCGACTGCGGGCTGAAGGCCGCCCAGCACAGAAATGCGCCTTCGGCCGACTCGACGCGTACGGTCTCGCCGGCATCGGCATTGCCGCGCGCGACCGAGCTCTCAAACACCCAGGGGTGGCGGCGCTCCAGCGAACGCTCTTTGCCGGCGCGGATGACGATTTTCTTCATCGGATGTTCTGCTTTCTTGTGAATTCAGGTGTCAGCGCAGCAGGCTGCCGAAGGCATAGCCGACCGAGACATTGAGCACCGGGCTGGACTGCTGCTCACCGCGCAGCGTGCGCCACTGGCCCAGGCCCACGCGCAGGCGCAGGCGTTCTTGCTCGCCGAGGTTGAGTTGGGTCCAGGCTTCGCCCTGCAGCACCGCGCCGCCGCGCACGGCCACACCGCCGCCGCCGGCCGCGCCGGCCAGCAACTCGGCGCCGACCCGCCAGCGCGGCTGGCTGGCAAGGGGCTGCGTTTGCAGGCCCAGACCGACCAGGCCATAGGAGTAAGCCCCGGCCGATCCCCAGGCGGCGCTGCCGGCCTGGGCCGCGCCGTAGACCGAGGGCGAGAGCTCGCGCGTCATCATCAGGCCGAGATGGGTGACGGCTTCCTGCCGGCCATCTTTGAAGCGGACCTTGGGCAGGTGCTGGATGCTGGTGAACAGCTGCTGGGTGCGCACCGTGCCGGGCACGTCATCGAGGCCGAAGGTGCCGAAGCGCGGCCCCCGGTCCAGCGGCATGCTCAGACCCAGGCGCACAAAGCCGGCCTTGAAGTTGCCCGCCGTGGCGCGCGCCAGCCCAGCGTCCAGACGCAGGCTGGGGCCCCAGGGCGTTTGCCAGCGCAGGGTCGGCCCGGCGCGCAAGAGCCAGCCGCTGCCGGTGTCGACATTGCCGCCGCCGCCCAGGCCCAGGGCCAGCTGGCCGCCGACGCGCAGCGAGGGGTGGCCGAGCGCCCAGTCCTGGCCGGCATTGGCCAGCACTTCCATATAGCCATCGGCGCCGCCCTGGGCCGCGCCCGAGGCTTCCACGCCCCACCAACTGCCCTCGGCGATGTAGTGGCGCAGGTCGGCCCCGGCCTTGCCCATGCGCGCATTGCTCACATCACCACTGCGGTTGCGCGTGCTCTGGCGCGGCTTGTAGAAACCGGCCTGCACGGCGATCTCGTCAAAGCCGAGGCCGGTGCGCTGCGAGGCCCTGCCCTGGCGGCCGGCGTCCAGGGGCGAAAAGCCAGCAAAACTGCCGGCGCGGCCGAGCACAAAACCGACACTGCTGCCGCGCACATTGCCGCTGGGGAAGCGCACATGGTTGAGCGACACGCCGGCATACCAGGAGCCCATCTCGGTGCGGATCGAAAGTTCGGGCCGAAGCATCAGGCCGCCACCGAAACGCACCTGGCTGGAGCTGAGGCCTCCGCCGGCGCCGGCATACAGGCCGGCCGCCAGATGGGTGCTCTGGCCCAGGCGCCAGCGCCGCTGCGCCGTCAGGCCGACCGTGAACACACCGCCGTAATTGCCCTTGGCGGCGCCATAGACGCTGGGGCCGAAGCCCCACTCTTCGTCGATGGCCATCAGGTAGCTGCCGCCCAGCAAGGCAATGCGCTCGCCGGTGGGCAAGCGCAAGGGCGTCCAGTTGCTCTCAAGAGCAGCCGGGCGGGACTCGGCAATACGTGCCATGGGCGCCATGGGCGCAGCAGCGCCACTGGTGGGCGTCTGGGCGGCGGCATTCAGGGCCAGCAAGAGGCCGGTGGTGGCCAGGGAAGTCGGCGAGGGCTTGAACATGGGCGAGGAGGCTATTGGTCTTCGGACGCTTGTTTCTTGGCGCGCGGGTGGGCGCGGTCATAGACCTGGGCCAGGTGCTGGAAATCCAGCTGGGTGTAGACCTGGGTGGTCGTGATATGGGCATGGCCCAGCAGTTCCTGCACCGCGCGCAGGTCGCCGCTGGACTGCAGCAAATGGCTGGCAAAGGAGTGGCGCAGCATGTGCGGGTGCACATGAGTGGGCATGCCGGCGGCCAGCGCGCGCATCTTGAGCCGGGCGCGGATTTGCGTCGCCGCCAGGCGGGCGCCACGCGGGCCGACGAACAGGGCGGCCTCGTCGTCACGCGCCAGCTGCGGGCGCAGCAGCAGCCAGGCCTGCAGAGCCAGCAAGGCCGCGCGACCGACCGGCACCGAGCGACGCTTCGCGCCCTTGCCCAGCACATGGGCTTCGCTCGCGGCCAAATCGACCCAACCGCGCGCGGTCGGGCCGGCCTGAGCGTCCAGCCCCTCCAACTCGCTGACGCGCAGGCCGCAGCCATAAAGCAGCTCGACGATGCAGCGGTCGCGCACTTCCAGGCGCGGGTCCTGGCCGGCGCCGGCATCTTCGAAGGAGGCCAGGCGCACCGCATCGTCCACCGCCAAAGCCTTGGGCAGGGGCTTGGCCGCCTTGGGCGCCCGCAAGCCCTCGAAGGGGTTGAGGGCGATGCGCCCTTCCCGCCCGAGCCAGCGGTACAGACCGCGCCAGACCGAGAGTTGCAAGGCAATGCTGCGCGGCCCCAGGCCGCTCTGGCCCTCGCTGCCCCCGTGAAGGCGCGCCGCCCAGCGCCGCGCCTGCGGGCTGCTCAGCTGCAGGAATTCGACACCGGACTCAGCGGCCAGAAGCTGCAGACGCAGCAAGGCGGCGCCGTAAATCTCCAGGGTGCGGGCTGCCAGGCGGCGTTGCACGCGCACATGGTCGAGATAGGCCTGCAGCAGCGGCGCCAGGGCGGGCGCCGCCTCCACTTCATCCACCGCCTCAGTCAGCGGCTGCCGCGGGCTGCTCATCGCTGGCGGCTGGGGCGGGCAGGCAGCGCGCCAAGGCGGCGCTGGCAATGTCGCCGACGCGGGCCAGGAACTCGGTGCCCATCTCGGCTGTGTAGCGGGTCGGGTCGGGCGAGCCCAAGACCAAGAGGCCGAAGCTGCGCGCCGGCGTGCCATGGGTCAGGGGAATCAAGGCCAGCGAGGTGGCGCCCCCCTCGCTGCCGTCGGCCGCGCGCAGCCAGCCGGCCGCCTCGAAGCCCGAGTTCACGCCGCAATAGGGCTGGCTCAGGCTGGCGGCGAAGCTCTTGACATCGCCGCTCACCGCACGCGCGCACTCATGCTCGGCCAGGGCCCCAGCCACGCCCCACAGGCGCAGACCGGCCTGGGGAATCATGAACTGGTGGCGCAGCTCCTTGAGCAGCACCGCCGGCAGCTCGGCGACCGTGGTGGTCAGCATCAAGGCCTGGGTCCAGCGATGCAGGCGGTCGGCAATGGCCACATTGTCCTGGCCGTTGCGGATCATCTCCATGATCTTGAACTCCAGGCCCTTGATCTTCTCGCGCAGCATCTCGGCTTGGCGCTCTTGCAGGGAGACCGCGCGGGCCCCGTGCGGGTGGCTCAGCTGCACCGTGGCCAGCAGCTCGGCGTGGCGCTCAAAAAAACCGGGCGTGCGCGCCAGGAACTCAGCAATGTCCTGCTCGGTGATGGTGGGGGCTTGGCTCACAGCGAGATCTCTCCTTCAAACACGGTTTGCGCCGGCCCGGTCAGGAACACCGGCGCGTCCAAACCGGCGGCCGCACCTGCGGCGCTGCCTCCGGCCCATTCAATCTTCAGCAGACCACCGTGGGTCTGCACCTCGACGGCCGCATCGAGCAAGCCCAGGCGTATGCCCGCCACCACGGCCGCGCAGGCGCCGGTGCCGCAGGCCAGCGTTTCGCCGGCATCACGCTCGAACACGCGCAGCCGCACGCTGGAGCGCGACAGCACTTGCAAAAAGCCGACATTGACCTTGCGCGCAAAGCGCGCGTGGGTCTCGATGCGCGGCCCCAACTGCTCGACCGGCGCGGCCTCGCTGTCCGGCACCAGCAGCACAGCATGCGGGTTGCCCATGGACAGCACCGCCAGCTCGACCCCGAGCTCGGCCAGCGGCCAGAGCTCGAAGCCCGCCTGCACGCGCGGGCTCAAGCCCTGGGCATCAAAAGGCACCTGGGCCAGATCGAAGACGGGGGCGCCCATATCGACGCTGACCCGACCGTCCTCGCGCAGGTGCAGCTCCAACTGCTTGTTGAGCGTCTCGACGCGGATGCTGCGCTTGGCCGACAGGCCTTTCTCATTCACATAACGCACAAAGCAGCGGGCGCCATTGCCGCAATGCTCGACCTCGGCGCCGCTGCTGCCATTGAAGATGCGGTAACGGAAGTCCACGCCGGGCGTGCTGCTGGACTCGATCACCAGGATCTGGTCGCAGCCGACACCGAAGCGCCGGTCGCCCAAGCGCTGCAATTGCGCGGGGCTGAGGGTCAGGGCTTGCCGGGTCGCGTCGATGACACAGAAGTCATTGCCGGCGCCCTGCATCTTGGTGAAGCGCAGATTCATCGCGGCATTATCAGGCCAGGGCCGAGGCCGGAACCATGACCCCGGGCTCGCTCAGTACAGCGAGGGCGCGCCCTCGGGGCGGGTCTTGAAGCGCTTGTGCACCCAGAGGTACTGGGCGGGGTTCTCGCGGATGCGCGCTTCCAGCCAGGTGTTGAGCACGCGCGCGTCAGCCTCCAGATCGCCACTGGGGTAGCCCACAGGCGGCGCAAAGGCCTCGATCAGATAGCCCTGGCCGCCCGGCTTCATGGTCACGACCAGGGGCTGGACCGTCATGCCCATGCTGCGCGCGATCTTGGCCGGTGCCAGCAAGGTGCAAGCGGGCACACCGAAGAAGGGAATGAAGGCCGAGTCCTTGGCACCGAAGTCCATGTCCGGCGCGTTCAGAAAGGCATAGCCCTCGCGTATCAAGCGCAGCACCGGGCGGATGCCGTCATGGCGGTCGACAAAGGCAGTCTTGCCGAAACGCGCGCGGCCGGCCAACAGCTGCGCATCGAAGACCGGGTTGCTCTGGCGCGAATACACGTCGACGCCCGGACAGCTCTGGTTCAGCATCAGGGCCGGTGCCGACCATTCCAGGCCGGCGAAATGCGGCAGCAACCACATCACCGGCGTTTCGCCGCGCTGGGCCAGCTGGATATCACCCTTGATCTCCATCAGCCGCTGCAGGCGCTCGGCCGGCGCAAACCAGAGCAGGCCGCGCTCCAGCACGCTGCGGCCCATCCAGCCGAAATGCTCGCGCGCCAGCGCGCGGCGCTGGGCGACACCGAGCTCGGGAAAGCAGAGCTCGAGATTGCGCAGGGCGATGCGCCGGCGCGAACCCGCCAGCAGCCACAGCAAGCCCCCCAAGCCACGGCCCAGGGCCGCGAGCAGGGACAGCGGCAGAAAATGCAGCAGCCAGAGCAGGCCGATCAGGAACTTGGCACCCCAGGTGGACAGCATTCAGCGCTCCGCTTCGGCGGCAGGCGCAGTTGCGGCGGCCGGAGCGGCCGCAATGTCCAGGCCACGCGGCTGCTTGTAGCGGTGGTAGCCCCAGAGGTATTGGCTGGGCGCCAGGCAGATCAGCTGTTCCATGGATTGATTGATGAGCAGGGCGGCCGATTCTGGCGTGATTTCGCGCCCGATCTCGGGGCCGGGTCGCACATGCACCACATATCCGCGGCCCTTCTCTAGACGCTCACCCCAAATCAGCAGCGCCCGCGCGCCGGTCTGCTGCAGCAAGCGGCTGGCCAAGGTCATGGTGTAGGCCTGCCGGCCGAAGAACGGCGCCCAGACACCCAGGCCATCGGGCGGCACCTGGTCAGGCAGCAGGCCAATGGTGTGGCCCTGGCGCAAGGCGCGAATCATTTGCCGCACCCCGGCCAGATTGGCAGGCGCCGTGTCCAGCCCCGGGCGGCCACGCGAGCCATCGACCACCTCGCGCAACCAGGCCTGGCGGGCCGGCCGAAACAGCACGGTGATGGGCGCCTTCGCGCTTTCGGCAAAGCGCTCGGCATAGGCCTGGGCGCAGATCTCGAAGCAAGCCAGATGCGGCGTCATCAGCACCAGACCGCGGCGCTCCTGCAGGGCTTGCGCGATCAGCTCGGCGCCGTCCCAGCTGACCCGCTCGCCCAGCGGCGTGCCGGGCGGGCGCAGCCATAGCCAGGGCAGCTCGGCAATCATGCGACCAGCCGCGGCCACGCCGCCGCGTACCGCCGGCCAGGCCAAGCCGGCCTGGGCCACATTGGCGCGGTAGCGGCGCCGGTAGGTACTTGAGGCCAGGAAGGTCAGCCAACCAGCCAGCGCCCCAAAAGCATGGAGCAGCCGCAGGGGGCATTTGGAGAGCAGGCGAAATAACACAAACATATTTCTATAATCAGCGCATCGCCGAGTTACTGAACAACTTGCGGGGCGATGCGGGCCTTATTCGAGTGATTGAGGGGTCCGCCGGGCAGCGATGCTCAACAAATGCTGCTAAAGCGTTCGCCGCGTCTCCAAACCAGACATTCCGGCAACGCCGTTGAACTGTTAACTGGAGTGTAAAAGTGGCGAACGATTTTCTCTTTACTTCTGAATCCGTCTCCGAGGGTCACCCGGACAAGGTGGCCGACCAGATCTCGGACGCGATTCTCGACGCAATCTTCACCCAGGACCCCTTGTCCCGCGTCGCGGCCGAAACGCTGACCAACACCGGCCTCGTGGTGCTGGCTGGCGAGATCACCACCAACGCCCACGTCGACTACATCCAGGTGGCGCGCGACACCATCAAGCGCATCGGCTACGACAACACCGAATACGGCATCGACTACAAGGGCTGCGCGGTGCTGGTGGCCTATGACAAGCAGAGCAATGACATTGCGCAAGGCGTGGACCGCGCCAGCGACGACCACCTGAACATCGGTGCCGGTGACCAGGGCCTGATGTTCGGCTACGCCTGCGACGAGACGCCGGAACTGATGCCGGCACCGATCTACTACGCCCATCGCCTGGTTGAGCGCCAGGCGCAGATGCGCAAGGACGGCCGTCTGCCCTTCCTGCGCCCGGACGCCAAGAGCCAGGTGACCATGCGCTATGTGGACGGCAAGCCGCACAGCATCGACACCGTGGTGCTGTCCAGCCAGCACGCGCCCGAGATGAGCGACGGCGCCAAGATGAAGCCCGAGTTCATCGAGGCGGTGATCGAGGAGATCATCAAGCCGGTGCTGCCCAAGGAATGGCTGAAGGACACGAAATACCTGATCAACCCGACCGGCCGTTTCGTCATTGGCGGCCCGCAAGGTGATTGCGGCCTGACCGGCCGCAAGATCATCGTCGACACCTACGGCGGCGCCTGCCCGCACGGCGGCGGCGCTTTCTCGGGCAAGGACCCGAGCAAGGTCGACCGTTCGGCCGCTTATGCCGCCCGTTATGTGGCCAAGAACATCGTCGCCGCCGGCCTGGCTCGCCAGTGCCAGATCCAGGTGGCCTACGCCATCGGCGTCGCCCGCCCGATGAACGTGACCGTCTATACCGAAGGCACCGGCGTGATCAGCGACGAGAAGCTGGCCGCCCTGGTCAACGAGCATTTCGATCTGCGCCCCAAGGGCATCATCCAGATGCTGGACCTGCTGCGCCCGATCTACACCAAGACCGCCGCCTACGGCCACTTCGGCCGCGAAGAGCCCGAGTTCACGTGGGAGCGGACTGACAAAGCGGCTGCGCTGCGTGCAGCGGCTGGCCTTTAAAGGCCAGAGGACGCAGAAGGCGGACCCGCCGCTTTGGGGCTTTGCTCATATCGCGCAGCGATGTGAGCGAAGACCACAAGGCTGCGGCACTGCCGGCTTCGTGCTGCAGCTGGGCTGTAAGGCCCACCTCGCGCCAGCGAGGCATCCGTTCTTGGGCGATGCTCATATCGCGCAGCGATGTGAGCAAAGACCAAAACGCCGCAAGCGAAAACTCGACCCAACAAAAAGGCCGCTCCGGCATCCCGGAGCGGCCTTTTTTCATGGGCGCAGGTTTTTCAGCTCAATCCGCAGAACTTCTTGAACGGCGCCAGCACCGCATCACCGCGGAAGGGCTTGACGATCCAGCCCGTGACACCGACCTCCTTGCCGCGCGCGCGCATGGCCGGGTTGTCTTCGGTGGTCAGCATGATGATGCGCACGTCTTTGTTGCCCAGCTCCTTGCGGATCTTGTCGGCCATGGTGAGTCCGTCCATATTGGGCATATTGACGTCGCTGACGATCAGCTTGATGCCGGGGTCGCTGCGCAGCTGCAGCAGACCGTCACGACCATCGGAGGCCACGGCCACTTGAAAGCCGTTTTGATTCAAAAAGCCCGCCACGATCTCACGCATGGTGGCGGAGTCGTCAACCACCAGAACATTCGCCATATTTTTCTCTCCTCACGCTGCCGCAGTTGCGGGCTCATTCAAGGGGTCATTCGCTCAGAACAGGTCCAGCTCGCCGGTGGGGCTGACCGTCGGGGCCGCCGCATCGAACTCGGCAAACTCATCGGGTGACCAGTGCAGGTTGAAGATGAAGCGCTGCACGATCATCAAGGGCGGCAGGCCCGGCCGGAAGGGGTCAGACAGCTGGTAGCGTATGCACAGCTGCGGGTCTTGCGAGCCGAAGCTGATGTATTTGTGCTCGTGGTTGATGACGATGGGCACCTGCGTCTGCTGATTGGCAAAGGCCTGGGGCGGGATGTAGCGGTTCTTGAACGCGCCCCAGATCAGGTTGGTGGTCTCGCCGAGCATGTTGTTGAGCTCGCGGAAGTTCAGGTCGCCGCCGATGCCGGCGTAGCTGAAGCCCTGGATCAGGCCCTGGCGCAGGGCGCTTTCCTCGGTCTGCAGCATCATGTAGCCGCGGCACCAGGTGCTCTCGATGGCGATCAGGGTCGACACCTCGCCATGGATGATGCGGTCATGCACCACATAGGGCGATTCCGACACCACCAGGGCATTCGGGAACATGGCGCCCAGGGCCGAGCGGGTCAGGTCGACGATGCCATGCACCAGGCTGGTCGGGTAGCGCAGGCTGAAGATGGTGTACTCCACCGCCGCCTTGAGATGCGCCAGATCGCCGGTGTTCCAGCGGTGGCGCACCACCACCTCTTCCTCGGGCGCCAGCTGGCGCTCGGTGGTGCGGCGCAGAAAGATGGGCAGCTCGGGCCGAAGCTTGTGGATGGCGCGGGCCAGATGCAGGCCGTCCGGGCCGTCACACGGCAGGTCCTCGGCCAGCAACACGCCGCCCAGGTCCTTGTTCTGTGCCAGCGTCGCCAAAGCATCGGCGGCCGAGCGCGGCAGCGCCATCAGGCCGACCTCGCGGCAGAACTCGTTCAGGACCTGGAATTGCGCCGCGTCATGCTCGAGCAGCAGGACCTTGGCTTCAAGTTGGGTGGTTTCGGTCATGGACATACCCAGGCGATGACGCCTGCCCTGTTCAACACAAGAAGAGCTCGCAGACCGGCCAGGCACACAAGAGAGGGGGCCACGACGCCCTCTCCTCAAACAGCCGGACCCCGACCAAGCGCCTCACGCAGAGCGTCAGGCGCCCATCGGCTCTGTGCTCGTCTTATCGGCCGCCATGCGCGGATCTAAAGCAAAAACCGACGCGCCAGGCGATAGGCATGCTCAAGCCATGCCCTTGAACGCCGATAGCGCAGGGACGATCACGCGACCGCGCGAAGCCTCCTCGCCCGCCCGCCGCCCCAAGCGCCCCACCGTCAACCCACAGCCCCTCAGACCCGCCCATGGCCATCACCTCGCCGAACCCACTCACCGTGCTGATCGTTGACGATCAAAGCGCCACCCGCGTCGCTGTCAGCGCCGAGCTGGACCGGGTCGGCCACCGCGTCATCGAAGCCGACAGCGGGGAATGGGCCCTGGAGCTGTTCATCCGCCACCGGCCCGACATCGTCCTGCTGGACGTGGAGATGCCGGTCCGCGACGGCTACTGGACCGCCCGTGCCATGCGCGCGGCCGAGCCTGGGGGCTGGACACCGATCCTCTTTCTTTCCCAGCGCGACGAGGATGCGGCCATCTGGCAAGGCATCGACGCCGGCGGCGACGACTACCTGATCAAGCCCCTGTCACCGATGGTCTTGCATGCCAAGCTGCGCGCCATGCAGCGCTTGCTGGGCATGCGCCAGCGACTGCTGGAGATGTCCGAGGACTTGCGCCTGGCCAACGCGCAATTGCAGGAATTGACCAGCATTGACAGCCTGACCGGCCTGATGAACCGCCGCGCACTCGACGCCAGGCTGCATGAAGAGATCGGGCGTGCCTGGCGGGACGCCACGCCGCTGACGGTCGTGCTCTGCGATGTGGACTTCTTCAAGCGCTACAACGACAAACTGGGGCATGTGGAAGGTGATGCCTGCCTGCGCCAGGTGGCTCAGCTGCTCAGCGAGGCCTGCCGCCGCCCGAGCGACTGCGTGGCCCGCTATGGCGGAGAGGAGTTCGCCTTGGTCCTGCCCAACACACCCCGGTCGGGCGCCATGACCTATGCGCGAACCCTGACCCATCTTCTGACCCACGCCCATATCGCCCACCCGGATTCGCCCGTCGCCCGCCACGTCAGCTTGTCCGGCGGCATCACGACCTGCGTTCCCGATGCATCAACCACGGCAGAGGGCCTGTTGATTCGCGCCGATGACGCGCTGTACACGGCCAAGGCACATGGCCGCAACCGCTTCTTCAGCTACGAAATGCTGCTCGACACGGTGGAGCAGAGGGAGTTGCTGCGCGCCACACCCAAGCCCTGAAACAGCTGGACAAAACCACAGCCCCTTGCCTATGCTCGGCGCCCAGGAGGGCCGCTCATGGGCGTCAACAGCAAGACCATCACCATCGAAGACCTGCGGCGCCATGCCGTGGCCCGCAGCCTGTTCAAGCCGACCAGCCTGCCGCAGGCCATCCAGCGTCTGGGCTTTGTGCAGGCGGATCCGATCCGCGCCCCGGCCCGTGCGCAAGACCTGACCCTGCGGCACCGCGTCAAGGACTACCGAGCCGGCGACCTGGAGCGGCGCTATGCCCGCCTGGCCGTGGAAGAAGACTGCCTGGTCAACTACGGCTTCCTGCCGCGCGAGCACCTCAAGCTCATGCACCCGCGCAGCGCCAAGCGCAGCTGGGACGCCAAGACACGCGCCCAGGCGGCCGAGATCCAGGCATTCGTCCAAGCCCATGGAGCCTGCCACCCGCGCGAGATCCAGGCTGAGTTTCAGCTCGGCGCCACCCGCAATGCCTGGGGCGGCAGCAGCAATGCCACCACCCATCTGCTCGACGCGATGCACTACCGAGGCTTGCTGCGCGTGCAGCAACGCGAGCAAGGGCAGCGGGTCTACAGCGCCGTGGTGCACGAGGCCGACCCGCGCTCGCCGCATGAGAAAGCACAGGCCCTGCTAGAGCTGGTGCTGGCCAAGTACGCGCCCCTGCCCTCGCGCAGCCTGGGCCAGCTCTGCAGCCTGCTGGGCTACGGCGCGCCACATCTGCGCAGTGAGCTGCGCCAGACCCTGGCCATGGCGCGCAAGACCTGGCCCCAGGCCGAGGTCGAGGGGCAGACCTGGTACTGGCCTGAGGGCGAGAACCCAAGCTCCAAACGCTGGAAACTGGACGAGGCCGCGCGCCTGCTGGCCCCCTTCGACCCCATCGTCTGGGACCGCCTGCGCTTCGAGCGCTTTTGGGGCTGGGCCTATCGCTTTGAGGCCTACACCCCAGCGCCCAAGCGCAAACTCGGCTACTACGCCCTGCCTCTGCTATGGCGCGGCGAGGTGATCGGCTGGGGTAATGTCAGCGCGACCGGGGGCCGGCTGCAGGCGCAGCTGGGCTATGTGCAAGGCTACCCTCCCCCCGACCCGGCCTTTGCCAAGGCATTGGAGCAGGAGCTGAGCAAGCTGGCCTGCTTTCTCGGCCTGGAGGAGCCAGGCTGAAGAAACCCTGGCACGGCGAATAGCCAGGGATTCCCCGCTTGTTCCGCACGCGACTTGCAGTGATGCGGCTAGAATTCAGGCGTTCCGAGGAGCGTTGCAACCTGGATCCGGCTCGCTGGATCTGGGCCAGGCTCGGAAAAATTTGCACAGCGGCCCCTCCCCTCTCGGCCCTGTCCATATGGCAACCGCGCTCACCCGCTGACGTTTTCGCGTGGGTGATCGGTTTGCAAGGTTCGGAACTCCGGGCCTGTCCTTTTGGACACCCTTCCCCCCCGGCGATGACGACAGCGGCTTCATATCTCGCATGAAGGAGCTGTCCGATGACTACCGCCATCACCACCACCCCGCTGGCCGCCGACCAATACCTGATCAAGGACTTGAGCCTGGCCGCCTGGGGCCGCAAGGAAATGAACATCGCCGAGAGCGAGATGCCCGCGCTGATGGCCATCCGCCGCGAGTACGCCGCCACGCAGCCGCTGAAGGGCGCGCGCATCACCGGCTCGCTGCACATGACCATCCAGACCGCCGTGCTGGTCGAGACCCTGCAAGCCCTGGGCGCACAAGTGCGCTGGGCGTCCTGCAATATCTTCTCGACTCAGGACCAGGCCGCCGCCGCCCTGGTCGCCAAGGGCACCCCGGTGTTCGCCTACAAGGGCGAGACGCTAGAAGACTACTGGGACTACACCCATCGCATCTTCGAGTTCGCCGGCAAGGGCGAGGCGGGCGAAGGCCCGAACATGATTCTCGATGACGGCGGCGATGCCACCCTGCTGATGCATCTGGGCCAGAAGGCCGAGAAGGACCTGAGCGTGCTGGCAAACCCGGGCAGCGAAGAAGAACGCATCCTGTTCGCGGCCATCAAGGCCAAGGTCGCCCAGGACGGCAGCTGGTACACCCGCAAGAGCGCCGAGATCATCGGCGTGACCGAGGAAACCACCACCGGCGTGCTGCGCCTGAACGAAATGGCGGCCAAGGGCAGCCTGCTGTTCCGCGCCATCAACGTCAATGACTCGGTGACCAAGAGCAAGTTCGACAACCTCTACGGCTGCCGCGAATCCCTGGTCGACGCGATCAAGCGCGCCACCGATGTGATGGTCGCCGGCAAGGTCGCCGTGGTGGCCGGCTACGGCGATGTGGGCAAGGGCTCGGCCCAGGCCTTGCGCGCTCTGTCGGCCCAAGTCTGGGTGACCGAGATCGACCCGATCTGCGCCCTGCAGGCCGCGATGGAAGGCTACCGCGTCGTGACCATGGAATACGCCGCCGACAAGGCCGACATTTTTGTCAGCGCCACCGGCAACAAGAACGTGATCCGTCGCGAGCATATGGAGGCCATGAAGGACCAGGCCATCGTCTGCAATATCGGCCACTTCGACAACGAGATCGATGTCGCCTCGCTGGAATCCTGCGAGTGGGACGAGATCAAGCCGCAGGTCGACCATGTGATCTTCCCCTCGGGTCGTCGCATCATCCTGCTGGCCAAGGGCCGTCTGGTGAACCTGGGCTGCGGCACGGGCCACCCGAGCTATGTGATGTCGTCCAGCTTCGCCAACCAGACCATCGCCCAGATCGAGCTGTTCGCCCACAAGGACGCCTACGACATCGGTAAGGTCTATGTGCTGCCCAAGCACCTGGACGAGAAGGTGGCCCGCCTGCAGCTGAGCACGCTGAATGCGCAGCTGAGCGAGTTGACGGCGGAGCAAGCGGCTTACATTGGCGTGCCCAAGACAGGTCCCTTCAAGCCCAACTCCTACCGCTATTGATCGGCAGGCTACTGCGCGGCCGCCAGACATCGTTGCGGGTCCCTCCGCAGATCCTCACGTAGCCCAGCTACGTTCCGGTCTGCGGATCCGCCCGCGCCTAGCCTGACGGCCGCTCGCTACGCCTCGCAAGACCTGAAACCAAACCCATGCGCGCTGATCAACTGTTAGTTTCCAAAGGCCTCGCACCGACTCGCTCGGCGGCGCAGCGGCTGATTTCGGCCGGTGCGGCGCAGTGGCGGGCGCCCAAGGACTGGCAGACGATCCGCAAGGCGGGTGAAGAGTTGCCGGAGCATTGCGAGCTGCGCGTCAGCGATGACGCGGAGCTGCGCTTTGTCTCGCGCGGCGGGCTCAAGCTGGAGGGTGCGCTGCAGCAGAGCGGCCTGGATGTGAGTGGTCTGACGGTGCTGGACATGGGCCAGAGCACCGGCGGCTTTACCGATTGCCTGCTGAAAGCGGGCGCGGCCAAGGTGGTCGGCGTGGACGTGGGCCACAGCCAGCTGCATGAACAGCTGCGCCAGCACCCCCAGGTGGTGGGGCTGGAGCATTTGCATGTGCGCGAGCTGGCCGGCTCGGCCCTGGCGCAGCATGCACCGGCTGGAGGTTTTGCCTTGATCGTCGGCGACCTCAGCTTTATCTCCATGCTGGGCGCCTTGCCGCATCTGGCCGCCTGGCTGGCGCCGCAGGGTCAGGTCTTGCTGCTGGTGAAACCGCAGTTCGAGCTGGGCAAGAAGGCGCTGGCCCGCGGCGGCTTGGTCAAGGACGCCAAGCAATACCCGCTGCTGGAAACCCAGGCCCGCCAGGCCGCCCGCGATCAGGGCTGGCAGGTGCGGGGCTATTTTGAAAGTGCCATCACCGGCGGTGACGGCAACAAGGAATTTTTCCTCTGGGCGCAAGCGCCCGAGGTCGCGAAAGAAACGCCATGAGTACAGCAACACCCCGCGTGCCGGTCAGCTTCGAGTTCTTCCCGCCGAACACCCCGGTGGGCACCGAGAAGCTCAAGACCGTGGTGCAAGACCTGAGCGTGCTGAATCCGCATTACTTCAGCGTCACCTATGGCGCGGGCGGCTCCACGCGCGAGAAGACCTTGAGCACGGTGATGGACATTGCAGCCGCAGGCTACGAAGCCGCGCCGCATCTGTCCTGCGTGGGCTCCACGCGCGAGAACATCGCCGAGATCCTGGCCACCTACCGCGCGCAGAACATCCGCCGCGTGGTGGCCCTGCGTGGCGATCTGCCCAGCGGCACCGCCACCGCCGGTGAATTCCGTTATGCCTCGGAGCTGGTCGCCTTCATCCGCGAGACCCAGGGCCCGGACTGGCAGATCGAAGTGGCGGCCTACCCCGAGTACCACCCGCAGCAACGTTATGCCGCCAAGGACTTGCAGCACTTTGCCGCCAAGATGCGGGCCGGGGCCAACTCGGCCATCACGCAGTTCTTCTTCAACCCGGACGCCTACTTCCACTTCGTCGACGAGGCACGCAAGCTGGGCGTCGACGCGCCCATCGTGCCGGGCATCATGCCCTTCCACAACTACGCCCGCATCGCCCAGTTCGCAGCCCGCGACGGCATCGAGATCCCGCGCTGGGTGGCACTGAAGATGGAAGGCTATATGGACGATGTGGCCAGCATCCGCGAGTTCGGCCTGGAGGTGATGACACGCGTCTGCGAGCGCCTGATTGCCGGCGGCGCACCGAGCATCCACTTCTATACGCTCAATCAATCGGCGCTGACGCTGGCGTTGTGCAAACGCCTCGGACTTGGCTGAGTTGTTTGCGGTAAATCAAGTGGCACCGGCCCTCCTCGCGAGGGCCTTTTTGCATTTGCGCCAGATCAAGGGTTAACCCCGCACACAGCGATTCAATGGCTTCCATCGGGAACAGATTTGATTGATCCCATACATAGGAAGCCAAAAAATGATCACCAAGACTTTTGCTCGCACCGCCGCTGCCGCCCTGGCCATCGCCACCCTTGCTGGCGCCTCCTTCAACGCTGCAGCCCAAGAAAGCCCCTGGCTGGTGCGCGTGCGCGCCGTGAACCTGGATTCGGCCAACAAGGACAGCACCGGCCTGGGCCTGAGCGTGAACAACAAGGTCATCCCCGAGGTGGACTTCAGCTACTTCGTGACCCCGAACTTCGCGCTGGAACTGATCCTGACCGTGCCGCAAAAGCATACGCTGAAGTCCAATGGCACGGCCATCGGCTCGCTCAAGCACCTGCCTCCGACCCTGTCGGCCCAGTACCACTTCAACCCGACCGGCGCCTTCCGCCCCTACGTCGGTGCCGGCGTCAACTACACCAACTTCTCGGCCGTGAAGTTCGACTCCGCCGTGGACGCTGCCCTGCACCCCAGCATCAAGCGCAACAGCTATGGCCTGTCCTTCCAGGTCGGCGCGGACATCGAGCTGAGCAAGAACCTGTACCTGAATGTGGATGTGAAGAAGGTCCAGATCGGCACCAAGGTCTACTCCAGCGGCACCGAAGTCGGCAAGTTCAAGGTCGACCCCACCCTGGTCGGCGTGGGTCTGGGCTTCCGCTTCTAAGTCGGAGCAAGCCAAACCCAGACAGTTTCCCGCTGTCATCACCCGTGCCATCTTCAACGGTGGCCGCGCCAGAAGTCCAGGCGCCATCCCGCTGCAGCTTGAAGAAAGCACAGCGGCATTTTTTCGTCGGCGGGAAACGGCACATCGCGGAAGTTCGGTATCCGGGTTTGCGCGCTGCGGTGGCACGGCCCGCCGCCGTGCTCATGGTGCCCGGGTCGGCTCTGCGCGCCGACTCCCCTCGCTGCTCACTGCGCGGCTCAGCGGCGCCAAACTCCCTCCGTTCGCTGCGCTCACTGTGGTCAAACAGTGGCGCCGAGTCAGAGCTTGAAGCGCGCTTGAAGCAAGCTTCGGCGCGCGCCTGAGCCGCTTCGTTGCGCTCTCGGCCGCGCACAAATCGCCCGTCGTCGGGCCGAGCCACCTCCGAATGTGGCGTGTTCCATCGCCGAGGGGCACATCGATCGCGATGCAAGCGCCCTGCAGTTCGGGTCGCCGCTGGGCGAATTGTGGAGGGCTGAGCAGCGCAGCGGCTCGGGGCGCGCGCGTAACCGCGCGCTTCAAGCGCTGACTTGGCGCGTCTGCTTGAACGAAACGAACGCAGTGAGTGCAGTGAGTTATGCGCCAGCCCCGAGGCGCGAGCAGCGCAAGGCAGTCGGCCCGTCAGGGCCGACCCCGGAACCATGAGCCCGGCGGCGGCCCGGACTGCAGGGCCTTCCGAGGGAGAACATGAAGGCTGCTCTGTGCCGACACCCGCCAGAACAACCTCAGCTCAAGTCAGCAAACGCATCCCGCGTCAGATTCTCGGCAGCCCCTTCCGCCCGGCAGACCACATCGTCTTCGATGCGGATGCCGCCGAAACGGCTCAGGCGCTCAACCTTGGCCCAGTCCACGGACGCTGCCGAGGCGCTGGCGCGCAGCTGGCGCAGCAAGGTCGGGATGAAATAGAGGCCCGGCTCGATGGTCACCACCATGCCGGCCGCCAGGGGCCGGGTCAGGCGCAGATAGGGGTGGCCTTCGGGCTTGGGCGAAACGGCACCGGTCTCGTCGGCCATAAAGCCGCCCGCATCGTGCACCTGCAGGCCCAGCAAATGACCGATGCCGTGCGGGAAGAAGATGCTGGTCACGCGCTCGGCCAGCTGCGCTTCCACGCTCATGCGCACCAGACCCTGGTCTTGCAGGATGGCGGCGATGCGGCGGTGGGTGCTCAGATGGATGTCGCGGTAGTCCACCCCGGCGCGCACCTCGTCCACCAGCGCCAGCTGGGCCGATTCCATGGCGCCCAGCAGGGCATCGAACTCGGCGCTGTCGGCGCCACCGGCCGACCACGTGCGGGTGATGTCCGAGGCATAACCGTTCACTTGCGCGCCAGCATCGATCAGGAAGCTGCGGCTCTGGGCCGGGCGCTGCGTGTCCTGGTACTGGTAGTGCAGCACGGCGCAATGTTCGTTGAGCGCCACGATATTGCCGTAGGGCAGATCGCGGTCGGTGTGGCCGGCGGCGATCAGGTAGGCACGGTGGATCTCGGCTTCCGAGGCGCCGGCCAGGAAGGCATCGCGCGCGGCCAGATGGGCCGGCGCGGCTCGGCGCGAGGCGGCGCGCATCTGTTCCAGCTCGTACGCCGTTTTGTAGGCGCGCTGGTAGTGCAGCAGGTGAATCAGGTCCTGCGGATTGTTGGGCACCACGCCGTCGAGCGCGGCATCGGCCTCGCCGATGATGGCCAAGCGGCCTGGCACCTGCAGATGAGCGGCGGCGTCCTCGGCGCGGCTGATGACGATCAGCTCCACATGCTGCACCCACTCGCCGGTCGGCGCGCTGGGCGGCACATGCCAGTAGTCATCGGGCTGGTAGTAGACAACGCGCGGCTTGTGGCCAGGTCGCAGCAGCAACCAGCTGTTGGGATGCTGGGTCAGCGGCAGCCAATGCTTGAAATGCGGGTTGGGCTGGAACAGATAGGGCCGGTCGTCGAGGAAGGCGTACTTCTCGATGCCGGACGCGATCAGCAGCGCGTCAAAGCCGGTGCGCGCCAGGGCGCTTTCCAGCTGCGATTGCAACTGGGCCAGGTGTTGGGCGTAGGTCGTCATGCTCATGGCTGCGGATTGTCGGCCATGGCAGGCTGAAGAATGCTCAGCCTTCGCAGTCCCAGACCACACCTTCTTCGGTCAGGACCGCATCCAGCGGCACATCATGCGGCTCGGCCTTGAGCATGGGCAGAAAGCCATGGGCGTAGCCGACCCCAGCCGTGGCCGGACGCGGCTGCAGCTCGGCCAAGGTGCGATCCATGAAGCCGCCGCCATAGCCCAAGCGCAGGCCGAAAGGCCCGTAGCCCACGCAGGGCACGAGCAGCAGTTGCGGCTCGAAGGTGGCGGTGTCTTTGGGCTTGGGGATGCCATAGGCGTCTTCTTCCATCGGGCAGCCGGGGTACCAGACGTGAAAGCGCAGCGTGCCATGCTCCTTGTCCACCACGGGCAAACCGATGCGGCGATCGGGCTGGGCCTCGCTCCAGCGGTAGAGCGCCGGCAGCGGGTCGAACTCCCCCTTGATGGGCCAGTAAGCGCCGATGGTCAACTCAGGCCGCCGCACCAGCCAGACCCGCAGCACGCTTTGCAGCTGCTCGGCCAGCTCCAGGCGATGGGGCAGGTTCAGGCGATCCTGGATCAGCTTGTGGCGCAAGGCGGCACGGTCATTCATGTCCACTGACAACTCCCTGGGAACTGGCTGGCAAGCAATTCGGAATGCCTCGCGATTGTGTGCGGACTTGGTGACGGGCCTGGGCCAAAACTGCCCCTATATTTGACCCATGTCCAAGGATTCCAAGGAATTGCTCGCCCACAGCCTGGAGCTGCTCGCCCCGCTGGGGCCGCTGCGCAGCCGCCGCATGTTCGGCGGCTGGGGCATTTATGTCGAGGACATCTTCATCGCTCTGATCGCTTTCGATCAGCTTTACCTGAAAGCCGATGCCGAGAGCCGGCCGCGGTTCGAAGCTGCCGGCTGTGCGCCCTTCCAGTACGAGCGTGAGGGTCAGGTCATGAGCCTGGGCTACTTCGTGGCGCCCGAGGAGGCCATGGAGTCACCCGCACTGATGACGCCCTGGGCGCGCCTGGCCCTGGGCGCCGCCTTGCGGGCGCGAGCCAGCAAGGCCAAAAAGCCTGCGGCAAAAAAGAAGCAGGCAGCCGGGAAAAAGGCAGCGCCGCGCTGAAGTGGCGCGTCAGGTTTCAGGCTGCAGCAAGGCCACCCATCGCATTCCGCCGCTGTGCCGCGCGCTGTTCACCCAGCCGCGCCTGCAGGGCCGGGCAGGCCGAGGGCGGCACCAGCAGTTGGAAGGCCGCCTGAGGCCAGGCCTCGATCACCACCTGGCTGCCCGAGGCCAGGGCCAGCGATTGCCCGGCCTGCAACCAAACATCTTCGGCCGGCGCCTCGGGGCGGCCGGGCTGAGTCAGCCAGAGGCGGCCGCTGCTCACGCGCAGCTCGCGCGCGCCCGGGCCGACCTTGAAACTCAGGGCCTCGCCCTCGGCCAGACGCCACAATGCTTGCGATTCACTCATGATTCCTGCTCCCGCTGTTCGCTCCCAGGGGCAGCGCAGACATTGCGCGCATCCTCAGAAGCCATGGGTGAATCCTAGGGTTCGCCCGGAGCGGCGTCCAATGAGACTGTCGCCGGCGATTGATACCATTCGCGCATGAATGGCGAGCACCCTACCGACCCGCAGCCTGCGCGGCTGCCCCTGTCCAGCCGGCAGCGACCGCTGTCCATCGGCCCCTTGCGCGCCTTCGAGGCGGTGGCCCGGCTGCTCAGCTTTCGCGCTGCGGCCGAAGAGCTGCACCTGACCCAATCGGCCATCAGCCGCCAGATCCGATCGCTGGAAGAGGAAATCGGCTGCACGCTCTTCCTGCGCGGCACTCGCTTCGTCGAACTCAGCGCCGACGGCGCCGTGCTGCGCCACCAGGTCCTGCCCCTGCTCGAACGCCTGGACCAGACGGTGCGCCAGATCCGCCAGTCGCGCGGCCGGCGCGTGGTCAATGTGACCACCTTTGCGTCCTTCGCCTCGCTCTGGCTGATCCCGCGCTTGGAGGCCTTCCAGCGCGAGCATCCTGACATCGACATCCGCGTCTCGGCCAATGATGTGGTGATCGACCTCGACGACAGCGAGTTCGACGTGGCCCTGCGCTACATCTCGAAAGAGCAAACCCCGGCCGGCGCTGAGCGCTTGTTCGGCGAGACCCTGACCCCGGCCATCGGCCGCTGGGCCGCCGAGCGCGCCGCGGCCGGCGAAGCGCCGCCCCTGCGCCAGCCGGCCGATCTGGCCGCCTACAGCCTGGCCGAGGAAGACGACTCGCGCGCCAGCACCGAATACCTGGGCTGGCGCCGCTGGCTGCGCAGCCATGGCGTGGGCGAGCTGCAGCCACGCCGCTGGATGTACCTCAACTTCACCTACCAGCAGGTGCAAGCCGCCCTGGCCGGTCAGGCCGTGGCCCTGGCACGCGTGGCCCTGGTCAGCGAGCAGCTGCAGCGCGGCGATCTGGTCGAACCCTTCGGCCCGGCCGGCCGCATGAGCAGCCCCATCTCCTACTGGCAGCTGCAGTCCCGCCACAGCCGCGAGCGCACCGAGGTGCGACAGTTCTGCGACTGGATCACTGAGCAGGCGGCGCAGACGCGGGCGGATATCGGCGAGGCGGAGCTGCCGCCCGAGGACTGAGGCTCGCTACAGCCGGGTCCACGACGCCGTACGGGCATTGAAGAAGCCCGACTGCGTGTAGGCCTTGCGCACCACGCCCTGCTGCAGCAGGCGCTGCAGGCCGCCATCGAGCGCGCTGCGCAGGCCAAAACCTTCCGGGTGTTCGCGCGCCAACAGGTAGTGGCGCGTGCCGCGCAGGGCGACCTTGAGGCCAGGAATGGGCAGCAGACGCACAGTGCCCACCGTCAGGGACAGGTCGGGCGTGGCCTGGAAGGGTGCCAACAAAAGGTCAGCCCGGCCGGCCGCCACCATGCGCGGCATCAGCTCCCAGTTGGTGACATGCTGGCGCCGGCTGATGCCCAGCTGCTCCAGTGTCGCCCAGTCGACCACCCAGTTGCGGTTGGACAGCACGCTCAAGCCTTGCACATCGGCCAGGGTGCGCGCGCTCATGGCGCGGCGGTTGCTTTCTACCGTGTAGAGCCCGGCCTCGAACTCGCCCGTCTGGATCATGGGGCGGCTCAGCAACACGCCCTGGCCGGTGCCGGCACCTGCACCGGCAACATCCTGCTCCCAATACGTGGTGGCACTGCAGATCAGGCGGCCCGAGCTGATCTCGCGCAAGAGGCGCTCACCCGAGGGCATGTCCACAAACTCCAGCGGATGCAGCCAGCCACCGATCGCCAGCGCCTGGTGCAGCAGCACCACCTCCACCACATCGCGGCGCGAGTGAGGCCCGGAAAAGTCGCTGATGCTGAGGGGGTCGCGGCCATTCAAGAAGCGCGCGTAATCGGCCATCACGTCGGCGGGCACGGCGGCCTGGATGACGCGCTGCTCAGGCCCCGCAGCAAAGGCCGCCGGCAGCCAGGCACAGGACAAGGCGGACAGCGCCTGGCCCAGACAGTTCCGGCGGCTCAAGGTGTCCATCAGGCTGCGCGCTTCTGGAAGGGGTTCACGGCGACATCAGCTCCCGTTCGGTCAGCACCAGAGTCAAGGCCTGGTCATGCGCCTCGACAGCAAACGCCGCCTCGCCGAAACTCCAGGCCAGCCCGATGCTGGTGACGCCCGGGTGGGCGGCCAGCCAGCGATCGTAATAGCCACCGCCGTAGCCCAGGCGGTAGCCCTCGCGGGTGAAGCCCACGCAAGGCACCAGCACCACATCGGGCACCAGCACCGCGCCTTTGCTGCTCGGGATGCCGCATTCGTCCAGCAAAGTCGGCGCCGGGCCATCGAGCGGACAGGCCCAGAGGCGGTAGTCCATGCGGCGCGGCGATTTGTAGGCGTAAGGCAAGGCGAACTGAAGGGGCTCAGCCGGACCCTCGTCTTCAAACTCATCGCCGTCTTCTTCGTCCGCCTCGGTCCCGGCCTCGGGCTCCAACATGGCGGCCAGGTTCAGCAGATGCGGGGCCGGGTTGAACTCGCCTTCCAGCGGCCAGTAGATGCCCAAACACTGCGGCGCCAGCTGGCGAAGCAGCTCGTGCAAACGCTGGCCCAAGGCGGCGCTGGCAGCGTGAGCGGCCGGTGTGGCCAACCAAGCGCTGCGCTGGGCCAACAATTGCGCGCGCAGGGCTGGCCGCTCGTGAGACAGTGTGGTGTAGCCGGGTGTTGAAGCCGAAGCCGGTGTGGGGTTGCTCATGTGCTGGGTTCCTCAGGCAAGCGATGCACTCAGGCCCGCCTGAATCGTTGCGATGGTAGAAAAGACAGAAGAAAGCAGTGGGACCATGTTCTTGGCAGTATATGAAGCAGAAGTCCGGCCGCAGGCTGGGGAAGCCCCCGATCGCCGGGCGCGCCGCGCACGCTCGTTGACCCTGGCGCTGGCCTGTGCGGTCGCCGGCTGGCTGGCGTTGACCGGCACGCCTGCAAAGGCCCAAGCTGCGGCCACAGCCAACGCCAGCCCTGAGCTGATCCTGGAGGCACAGGACGCGCTTCGCCAGAAAAACCGCGCGCGGCTGTCGGCCCTGAACGTGGCGGCGCAAGAGCTCAAGCACCCACTCGCACCCTGGGTCGATTACTGGCAGATCGGCCAGCGCCTGGCCGAGGCCACTCAGCCCGAGCTGGACGCTTTCTACGCCCGCTGGCCAGGAACGTATGTTGAAGACCGGCTGCGCAACGACTGGCTGCTGGAGCTGGGCCGTCGCCGTGACTGGAAGAATTTTGCGAACGACCACACCCGCTACCAGATGCGCGACGACCGCGAGGTCGTCTGCTACGCCCTGCTGGCCGAGCATTTCAACGGCCGGCCGGTGGCGCGTGAATCGGCCCGCGCCGCCTGGCTGGCCCAGCGCGACGCCGGCGAAGGCTGCGGCCTGCTGGCCCGCACCTGGCTGGACAACAAACAGTTCAGCCAGGCCGACATCTGGCTCAAGCTGCGACTCTCGCTGGAATCGCTCAAGCTGCCGGCCGCGCGCCAAGCCGCCGGCCTGCTGGGCAAGCCAGCCGAGCTGGCGCTCAGGGAGATCATCGACAACCCGACCCGCTACATGGCGCGCAAAGCGCATGGCGGCGCTCGCACGCACACCGAGCTGGCCACCCTGGGCTTGATGCGCCTGGCCGCCGCCGACCCGAGCGCCGCGGCCGAGGCCATGAACAAGCGCTGGGAGCGCGAGCTGCCGCAGGAACTGCAGGCCTGGGCCTGGGCCCAGATCGGCCGCCAGGCAGCCTTCAAGCTGCAGCCGGAAGCCAGCGAGTATTTCGAACGCGCGCTGAAGGCTCAAGGCCGCCACACGCCCGAGTGGAGCGAAGAGACACGCGCCTGGATCGTGCGCGCCGCCCTGCGCAGCGGCCGCTGGCCCCAGGCCTTGCAAGGCCTGGACCTGCTGACCGGTGCGGACGACGGCCAGCGTGAGGGCCGCGAAGCCCGGGAGGCGCGCCAGGCCCGCGAGCTGCGCGAGGCGCGCGACCTGCCGCCCTGGCCCTACTGGCGCGCGCGCACCCTGCTGGCCACCGCCGCCCCAGGCGCCGCCGGTGAAGCCCAGCGCGAAGAAGCCCGCAAACTGCTGCGCGCCATGGCCGAAGGCCCGCAGGCCGGCCTGAATTACTACGGCCGCCTGGCCGCAGAAGAACTGGGGCTCACACCCCAACTGCCCGCCGCACCCAGCCCCTTGAGCCCGGCCGAGCGCGCCCAAGCGCAGGCTCACGCGGGGCTGAGCCGCGCACTGCTGCTGATCAACGCCGGGCTGCGCAGCGAGGGCAACCGCGAGTGGAACTACTCCTTGCGCGGCCTGAACGACCGCGAGCTGCGTGCCGCCGCCCAACTGGCCTGCGAGCGCGAACTCTGGGACCGCTGCATCAACAGCAGCGACCGCAGCCGCCAGGAGTTCGACCTGGCGCAGCGTTTCCCCACCCCTTTCCGCAACGCCTTGCTCGGCCAGGCCCGCGAGGCCGGCCTGGACCCCGCTTTCGTCTATGGCCTGATCCGCCAGGAGTCGCGCTTCATCGCCGACGCCCGCTCCTCCGTCGGCGCCACGGGCCTGATGCAGGTGATGCCGGCCACAGCGCGCTGGACGGCCAAGAAGGCCGGACTCAGCTACAGCCCCGAGCTGATGAAGACGCAAGACTTCAATCTGCGCATCGGCACCCACTACCTGAAGCTGGTGCTCGACGACTTCGGTGGCTCTTACGCCATGGCCGCGGCCGCTTACAACGCCGGCCCCGGCCGCCCGCGCCGCTGGCGCGATGGCCCTGTGCTGGAGGCGGCCATCTGGGCCGAAAACGTGCCCTTCATCGAAACCCGCGACTATGTGAAGAAGGTGCTGACCAACAGCGCCGTCTACGCCCAGCTGTTGGGCCTGGGCCCCGAGGCCAGCAGCCTCAAGGCCCGCCTGGGCCGCAGCATCGGCCCGCGCAGCGCAGGCACCGACATCGTCCCCGAGGAGCAGCCCCTGCCATGAGCACCGCCATCGATTCCAGCACCCCGTCCATCCTGATCCTGGGCGGTAGCGGCTTCATCGGCCGCGCCCTGTGCGAACAGCTGGTGCAGGCCCACGGCGGCCGCGCCCGCATCACGGTGCCGACCCGGCGCCTGGGCCATGCGCCGGGCTTGCAAGCCATCCAGAGCCTGCCGGGGCTGACCGTGCTGCAGGCCGATGTGCACCGGCCCGACACCTTGCAAGCCCTGGTGGCTGGCCATGACGTGGTGGTCAATCTGATCGCCATCCTGCAGGGCAATGAGGCCCAGTTTCAGCGCAACCATGTACAGCTGCCGCGCCAGATCGCGACCGCCTGCCGGGCCGCTGGCGTACGCCGATTGATTCACGTCAGCGCCCTCGGCGTCGGCGCCGCGGTGGACGGACAGACCGAGGGCCCTTCGCGTTATCTGCGCTCCAAGGCCGGCGGCGAGGCGGTGTTGCAGACCTCCCCTGATCTGGACCTGAGCCTGCTTCGCCCCTCGGTGGTATTCGGTGCCGGCGATCGCTTCGTCAATCTGTTTGCCAAGCTGCAGGCCCTGTTCCCGCTGATGCCGCTGGCCGGCGCCGAGGCGCGCTTCCAGCCGGTGTGGGTCGAGGATGTGGCGGCAGCGATTCGGCGCTGCATCGCGGACCCAGCGACCATTGGCCAGACCTACGAGATCGCCGGCCCGGAGGTGTTGAGCCTGGGCGAGATCGTGCGCCGAGCCGGCCGCTGGAGCGGCCACCCGCGCCCCATCCTGCCCCTGCCCGCGCCGCTGGCCTGGACGCAGGCGCTGATGATGGAGCTGCTGCCCGGCGAGCCACTGATGTCGCGCGACAACCTGGGCTCCATGCGCGTGCCCAATGTGGCCGGCGCCAGCGGCCTGGCCCTGCCGGGCTTGGCGGAGCTGGGCATCACGCCCAGCTCACTGGCGGCGGTGGCGCCAAGCTATCTGCGCCCCGAGCAGCAGGGCTGCGGCCGACTCGATGCCTGGCGCATGAAGGCGGGACGCTGAGGCCGGCGCGATTGGATGGATGGATTGATGCGCCTGAAGCATCAAGCCCATGCGGGAATATCAGCGGCCTGAGGTTCCGATACGGCAGAGGGCTTCGCTAAGCTGTGCCCGTTCGGAATCTTTTGAAAGCACAGGCCATGAAGCTCTACATCGGCAACAAGAACTACTCCTCCTGGTCCATGCGCCCTTGGGTGCTGCTCAAGGCCTTCGGCATTCCCTTCGAGGAGGTCAAGCTGCGCTTCGACTTCAGCCCCGGCTCGGCCTTCTACCAGGCCCTGGCAGCGCTGACTCCGGTGGGCAAAGTGCCGCTGCTGGTCGAGGACGACGGCTTCGCGGTCTGGGACACCTTGGCCATCACCGAGACCCTGGCCGAGCAACACCCCGAGCACGCGATCTGGCCGCGCGACGCACGCCAACGCGCACGAGCGCGCAGCCTGTGCGCCGAGATGCATGCCGGCTTCGGTGCCCTGCGCAGCCTGTGCCCCATGAATATCGATGCGGATCTGCGAACCGTGGGTACGCGTTTGCTGACCACCGAGCCCAAGCTCAAGGTGGACCTGGCCCGCATCGATGCACTCTGGAGCGAAGCCCTGGCAGCCAGCGGCGGGCCGTTTATGTTCGGCGCCTTCAGCGCGGCCGACGCCTACTTCGCCCCAGTGGTGATGCGGGTCACGCGTTACGGCCTGCCTTTGTCTGCAACTGCACAAGCCTATGTGCAAGCCGTCGAGGCTCACCCGGCGGTGCAGGCCTTTGTGACCGATGCCCTGGCCGAACGTGACTTCATCGTCGAGGATGAGCCCTACCGCAGCCAGCCCTGAGCGCGGCGATGCATGAAAAAAAGCGCCTCACGGCGCTTTTTTCTTGGCGGGCTGAGTCGTCTCAGCGGGTCAGGTGTATTCAGACGCTCTTGCGGCGGCGGGCTACAAAGCCCACAACACCCAGGCCAGCCAGCAACATGGCATAGGTTTCCGGCTCCGGCACCGGTGTCAGCACCAGGGAACCCTGGAAGTTGGCGCCTGCACCCAGGCGGGCGCCGGACACCGTGACTTCGACGGAATTGATGGTCGGGAAGCTCAGCGAGCCCAGGTCGATATTGCTGCCACTGGCGCCCAGGGCCCAAGCCGTGCCATTGATCTTGACTTCCGAGATCTGGAAACGGCTGCCGCTGATGTCGCCCGACACGGTGTAGCTGCCCAGCAGGGAGCTGAAACCGAAGTCACTGGCATTCAGCAAGAAGGAGAAGGAGCCTGCTGCGTCCGCGGCGGTGATCTGGCGAGCACCGAACTCATAGACGAAGGTCGTGCCGTCGAAATAGCTGTCTTCGCTGAAGGTGGCGGCCGAAGCACTGCCAGCGCCCAGGGCCAGCACAGCAGCGGCCAGCATCGAATTCACAGTCATCTTGCGCGTCAACATACTCAACTCCCTCGGTGGTTCCGTCAGCCCTGGCATGATCGTCTGCGCAATGCAGAGCCGCCACACCGGAGCAATGCCCCGACTGTAAGGCCATTCCTTGCGGCAGATCCCCCCGATATACGGGGTTCAAAGGCCAGAATACCCTGATTGGCGGGTCCGCTGTCCCATTCTGAAACAAGGGCAAAGCCCAGCTGAAGACGATGATGAAGCAAGCGTATTTTCTGGTCGGCGGCGCGGTGCGCGACGCGCTGCTGGGCTGGCCGGTCAAGGACCGCGACTGGCTGGTGGTCGGGGCCGACCCGGCCCTGATGGCTGCGGCCGGCTTCATTGCCGTGGGCCGCGACTTCCCGGTCTTTCTGCACCCCGAGACGCATGAGGAATACGCCCTGGCTCGCACCGAACGCAAGACCGCGCCGGGCTACCACGGCTTTGCCTTCCATGCCGCACCCGATGTGACGCTGGAGCAAGACCTGGCCCGGCGCGACCTCACCATCAACGCCATGGCCCAGGACGCTGACGGCCAGATCATCGACCCCTACGGCGGCCAGCGCGACTTGGCCGCGCGAGTGCTGCGCCATGTCTCGCCCGCTTTTGCCGAAGACCCGGTGCGCATCCTGCGCCTGGCCCGCTTCGCCGCCCGTTTTGAGGGCTTCACCGTGGCGCCGGAAACCCTGGCCCTGATGCGCGAGATGGTGGCCGCCGGCGAAGTCGATGCCTTGGTGCCTGAGCGCGTCTGGCAGGAGTTCGCCAAAGGTCTGATGGAAGCGCAGCCGGCCCGCATGATCGAGGTGCTGCGCGACTGCGGCGCCCTGGCCCGTTTGGCGCCCGAGCTGGAAGCCTTGTTCGGCGTGCCCCAGCCGCCGGCTCACCACCCCGAGGTGGACACCGGCATCCATGTGCTGATGGTGCTGCAGCAATGCGCGCGCCAGCAGGCGCCGCTGACCGTCCGCTACGCCAGCCTCTGCCACGACCTGGGCAAGGGTCTGACACCGACCGATGTGCTGCCCCGCCACATCGGCCACGAGAGCCGCGGCCTGCCCCTGGTGCGGCGCCTGAGCGAACGCTGGCGTGTGCCCAGCGATTGCCGCGAGCTGGCCGAGCTGGTCGCCCGCGAACACACCCATGTGCACCAGAGCGAGAGCTTCAGCCCCGAGGCCCGATTGCGCCTGATGGAACGCTGCGACGCCTGGCGCCGCCCCGAGCGGTTTGAGCAACTGCTCTGGGCCTGCGAATGCGACGCCCGCGGCCGCCTGGGCCTGGAAGACCGCCCCTATCCGCAGCGCGAGCGGCTGCAGCAAGACCTGCGCGCCGTGCAGGCGGTGGACCTGGCGGCCGTGAGCGCGCAGGCGCTGGCCGAGGGGCGCCGGGGGCCGGAGATCGGCCGGGCGGTGCAGCGGGCGAGGTTGGCGGCGCTGGGCGTTTGACGGCCGAAAGGTCACCGCTTCTGCCGCGTGCCATACGGACTACGGCACCGCCCCTGTCCCGCGTCGGCTTGTCAAACTGCGCTGCCAGACTGCGCCGAGCGCGCCGGCATCCTCCTTCGCGCGCTGCCGACGAAAGATGGATATGGGACGCCCGACACAAGTCAAGCCGCTGCGCACAGGCAGCACTCGCCGCGATTTCTTCAAGCGCTCTGGCGCCGGCACCGTGGCCGTGGCCACCGCCGCGCCCCTGCTGCTGCCGCTGGCGGCGCAGTCCGCGGCGCTCGCGCCCGTCTTCCAGCACGGCGTGGCCAGCGGCGACCCGCTGAGCGATCGCGTCATCCTCTGGACCCGCGTCACGCCGCTGAGCCTCAAGCCTGCCGTGCCAGTGAGCTATGTGGTGGCCACCGACGCCGCACTGACCCAAGTGGTGCTGCGCGGCAGCAGCAAGACCAACCCGGGCCGTGACTACACGGTCAAGGTCGACGCCATCGGCCTGCAGCCAGGCCGGACCTACTACTACCAGTTCAGCGCCGAGGGCGCCAGCAGCCCCATCGGCCGCACCAAGACCTTGCCGGTGGGCAGCACCAGCAGCCTGCGCATGGCCGTGGTCAGCTGCTCCAACCTGGCCTATGGCTATTTCAACGCCTACGCCCGCATCGCCCAGCGCGCCGACCTGGACCTGGTCGTCCATCTGGGCGACTACATCTACGAATACGGCAGCGGCCAGTACGGCTCGGCGCGCCCCTCGGAACCCGCTACCGAGATCGTCTCGCTGAGCGACTACCGCCAACGCCACGCCCAGTACAAGCGCGACGCCGACTCGCAGGCCATGCACCGCCAGCACCCGCTGATCGCCATCTGGGACGACCACGAAACCGCCAACGACGCCTACAAGACCGGCGCCGAAAACCACCAGCCCGGCAGCGAGGGCGACTGGGCCACGCGACAGGCGGCCGCCCTGCAGGCCTATTACGAGTGGATGCCGGTGCGCCCGGTCAACACCGCCAAGCTCAACGACAACCACCGCAACTTCGTCTACGGTGACCTGGTCGACCTGCTGATGCTGGAAGAGCGCCTGAGCAGCCGCTCGCAGCAGATCAAGGGCAGCATCGCCACGCCGCTGGGCCAGGGCTTCACACAAAGCGGCCCCTTTGCCGACCCCAGCCGCAGCCTGCTCGGCAATGAGCAAGAAGCCTGGCTGGCCGAGCGCCTGCGCCAAGGCGGCACGCAGTGGAAGCTGCTGGGCCAGGGCGTGATGTTCGCCCAGCTCAAGGGCGTGGCAGCGGCCAACTCGGCCGGCGGCGGCGTCTTCCTCAACAGCGACCAGTGGGATGGCTACCAGCCCGCTCGCAACCGCATCTACGACATCATCAAGGGCAATGCCGCACATGGCCGTGTTGACAACGTCGTGGTGCTGACTGGCGACATCCACAGCTCCTGGGCGGCCGACCTGACGCAAGACCCGAACAACCCCAATGTCAGCACCGGCGGCTACAACCCGGCCACCGGCGAAGGCTCGCAAGCGGTGGAGTTCGTCGGCACTTCGGTGACCTCCCCCGGCGTGGACAGCGACACCAGCGGCAGCACCGCGGCCTATCTGCGCTCGATCAACCCGCACTTCAAGTACATCAATCTGCATCGCCGCGGCTACATGCTGCTGGACGTGAACCGCCAGCGCGCGGTGTGCGAGTGGTGGTATGTGGACACCGTGGCCAGCCCCAGCAATCTCGAGAGCTTTGGCGTCGCCTTTGAGGTGCAGGCTGGCGGCCAACGCCTGAGCCCCTCGGCCCAGACTCCATCCCGCGCCAACCCGCCACTGCTGGCGCCCTGATACGGGCACTCACCCGCGTCGCACCACCTCATTCCACCGAGATCACATCCATGAGCACCCATTTCGCGCTGCGCAGCCTGGCTGCCGCCACCCTGGGCTTTGCCGCCCTGGCCGCACAAGCCGCTGATTTCAGCTTCAGCGGCCAGTTCACTCATAACACCGACGTCGTGCAGATTGACTTCAGCCTGAGCAGCGATCAGACCATCACCCTGTTCACCGACTCCTGGCAATCGGGCCTGAACTTCGACCCCACGCTGGGCCTGTACAACGCCCAGCACGCCTGGCTGCAGACCATTGACGACAACGACGGCAGCTTCGCCGGCCCGGGCTATTTCGACGCCGGCGCCGTGCTGACCTCCTTCGCCGCTGGCCACTACCGGCTGACGCTGAGCCTGGCAGGCAATGACCCGATCGCGGGCGCCAACACCATCGGCTTCACGCTCGATGGCAGCACCCCGGTGGCCCTGGCCGACTGGGTGCAGCCCAGCTCCGACATCAATGCCGGCGACCAAAAGGGTGGCTATTGGTCCCTGCATCTGAACGGCGTGGACCACGCCGCCATCGCCGCTGTGCCCGAGCCGGGCAGTGTGGCCTTGATGTTGGCGGGGCTGGCCGGCTTGGCGCTGGGGCAGCGTCGCCGCAAGGGCGCTTGACCGCGCTTGGGTCCTAGACCGCCTGCCTCACAACATGTGGGAGCGGTCCCCTCGCGCAAAGCCCAGCGCCTCGAAGCCTGAGCCCGCGGCCGCAAAGCCGATCACCTTGAACAGCTCGCCCATCTCATGCTCGGCCACCAGCTTGTGGGCCATGCTGCGCTCGGCCACGCTGGCGCCTTCGAGCAGGGCGGCCAGGCCGCAGTTCCAGAGGAAGTGGGCCTGGCTGGTGTAGCCCAGCACCTCGAGCCCGGCGTCCTGGCCGGCCAGGGCGATGCCGGTGAAGTTGATGTGGGCGGTGATGTCTTTCTCGCCCACCAAGACCAGAGGATCGGGGTCGCTGCGGTGCAGGTGGTGGCACATCAGGGTGCCGCCATGGCGCTGCGGGTGGTAGTACTCGCGCTCGGGAAAACCGTAGTCGATCAAGAAGGCTGCGCCGCGCCGCAGGCGCTGGGCCAGGGTGCGAACGAAGGCCTCGGCCTGGGCATGGGTCTCGGTGACCGTGCCGGGCGGGAAGGCGCCCACGGGCGCCTCGCTCAGCGGCAACTGCAGGCCCGGCTGCGCGCGGTCGGCGTAAGCAAAGCCACCCTCGGGCGTACAGACCACGCCGCGCTCGGCCCAGGCCTGGCCGTCGAAGGCCAAGAGCTGCACCGGCATGGCGTCCAGCACCTCGTTGCCGACGACGATGCCGTCGAACTGTTCGGGCAGCTGGTCCAGCCACTCGACCTGGTCGCCCCAGGCAGCCAGGCGCTGGGCCTGACGGGCGCGCAAGGTGCCGGAAAGATCGACGATGCGATAACGGCGAATCTGCGCGCCCAGGGCGCCGAGCAGCTGCTCGGCCAGGGCGCCGGTGCCGGCGCCGAACTCCCAGACCTCGTCGCAGCCGCAGGCTTGCAAGGCCTGGCCGACCTGCGCCGCCAGCGCGCGGCCAAAAAGCGGGCTCAGCTCGGGCGCGGTGACGAAGTCCGAGCCGCTCTGCGGCATCAGGCCGAACTTCTGGCTGTGGCCGCTGTAATAGCCCAGGCCCGGGGCATACAGGGCCAGGGCCATGAAACGGTCAAAGGGCAGCCAGCCCCCGGCTGCGTGGATCTCAGCAGCAATGCGCTTGCTCAAAGGAGTTGGCAAGGAAGAATCAACAGTCATGGAAAAGCGGTCCTGCGCTGCTGCAGCCACTGCTCGAAATCGGCGGCAGCCATGGGCGGGCCGATCAGCTCGCCCTGAAGTTCATCACAGCCCCAATCGGCCAGCAGGCGGCGCTGTGCCGGCGTGCGCACGCCCTCGGCGCTGACATGCAGGCCCAGGCCGCGCGCCATCTGGATGATGGCGCGGGTGATGGCCGCGGCGCCGCCGTCCTCGGGCAGCTTGGCGACAAAGCTCTGGTCGATCTTGAGCTTGTCCAAAGGAAGCTGGGTCAGGTGAGCCAGCGAGGTGTAGCCGGTGCCGAAGTCGTCGACCGACACGCCCAGGCCCAGTGCACGCAGGGCCGTCAAGGTGGCCGGCGCGCTGGCAATCTCGTCCATCAGCATGCGCTCGGTCAGCTCCAGCTCCAGGCATTCGCCGGCAATACCCACCTCGTCCAGCACCCGCGCCACTGCGGCACCAAAGCCATCGAGGCGGAACTGCATGCGCGAAAGGTTGACGGCAATCGGCACCGCCGCCACGCCGCGCTCGCGCCAGTCGCGCGCCTGCAGGGCCGCCGCGCGCAGCACCCATTCGCCCAGCTTGACCATCAGGCGGTGGCGTTCGGCCACATCAATAAAGGCATCGGGACCGAGCAAACCGCGCGTGGGGTGACGCCAACGCAGCAAAGCCTCGGCGCCGATCAGCGCCCCACCCTGTTCGCCGCCCAGGGCGGCCACCTGAGGCTGGAAAAAGAGCTCGAACTCGCCGCGCTCCAAGCCTTGCGCCAGCTCGCTTTCCAGCACCAGGTCGGAGTAGGCATGGCGGGCCAGCTCGGCATCGAAGAACTGGTAGTTGGCGCGGCCACCGGCCTTGGCCTGGTACATGGCCATATCTGCGCGCTGGATCAGCTCCTCGGGTCGGCCGCCATGCTCGGGGAACATGGCCACGCCGATCGAGGGCGTGACACAGAGCCGGCAACCGTCGGCCAGCACCGGCACCTCAACCACGGCCAGCAAGGCCATCAGCACCACCAGCACATCTTCACGGTTGGCGATGTCGCGCAGCAGGATGACGAACTCGTCGCCGCCGAAGCGAGCCACCAGGTCGGTGGAACGCAGGCAATCGGTGATGCGCGCGGCCACGGTGGTCAGCACCTTGTCGCCTTCGAGATGGCCGAGCGAATCGTTGACGCGCTTGAAATTGTCCAGGTCGATGAAGAGCAGGGCCAAGCGGCGCTCGCGGCGCTCGGCCAGTTGCAGGGCCGGGCCCAGCTGCTCCATGAAGGCGGCGCGGTTGAGCAGGCCGGTCAGCGCGTCGTGGTGGGCCAGGTGCTGGATGCGGGCCTGGGCGGCCAGACGGTCGCGGATGTCACGCACGATGGTCATGCGCAGCTGCTCGCCTTGCGACTCCAGCGTGCGCACGATCAGTTCGACCGGAATGCGCGAGCCGTCGCGGTGCAGCAGGGCCGACTCATAGCTGAGCTCGCGCCGCTCGGCCATCACGCGGGCGGCCTGCTCGCGCAAATCATCGACGACGAAATCCAGCGCCGCGCGCCCCACCATCTCGTCCAGGCCATAGCCCAGCAGGTGGCAGAGCGGCGGGTTGGCGTCGCTGATCTGGCCTTGGCGGTGGAACAGAATGCCCTCGACCGAAGCCTGCATGAATTTCTGCAGCCGCGCCTCGGACTCGCGCGCGGCGATCTCGGCGACGCGGTGACGGGTGATGTCATTGATCATCACGAAGCAGGCCTGAGACGGGATGCCATCGACCAGATGCGGGATCAGGCTGACCTCGACCCAGCGCCCGTCCTCGCTGCGCGCGGGATCGCTGCCGGGCAGATAACGTTCATAACTGACGGTCACTCGCTCGCGCAACAAGCGATCCACCTGAGGCTGGACCAGCAGCCGGGCGTCGGCCCCGATCACCTCGCTGAAGCTGCGGCCCAGGATGCTCTGCTCGTCCAGACCGAAGGCCTGGGCGTACTGGCGGTTGGCGAAATGGCAGCGGAAGGTCTGCGCGTCGTAGAAGGCCAGCAAGGCCGGCACGTTGTCAGCCAGCAAACGCATCTGGCTGGCTTGCAAGGCCAGGGCCTGGGACTGGGCTTGAGCCGCATGCTCCTGGCGGCGCTGGGCCGAGACATCGTGCCAGAGGCAGGCGAAGGCCTGGCGGGCACTGAGCCAGCGGGCCCGGCAGGCCAGGTCGGGCGCGCGGCCATGGCCGGGCAAGAGCAGTTCGAAGTCCTGCGCGCGGCCCAGGGCTTGGCTGAGCTGCTCGCGCTCGGCCTCGGCAAAGGCCTGCAACCACGTGGCCCCAAGCGCGAAGGTGGGATGGAGGGCATGCCAAGCTGCATTGGCATTCAGAAGTTGGGCCTGTGGCCCGATCAAGCTGGCAGCGCAGGGCAGTTCGTCCCAGCCCAGCTCGGCGGGCTGGGGCGGCAGGGTCGCATCGCTCATGAGCCGGCCTTGAGCGACTCCAGCGCCAGACAAAGGTCAGCCCAGGCACCGGCCTTGTCGGCCGGGCTGCGCAGCAGGTAGTCCAGGCCATAGCTGACCACCACCGGGATGCCCTGGTGGCGATGGACCCGGCCGCGCAGCCGACCCAGGGGCTCATCGCTGCCCAGCAAGGCCTGGGCTGAGGCGCGGCCTAGGGCGACGATCACACGCGGCTGCAACAAGGCCACTTGGCGCGCCAGGATGGGGCGGCATTGCTGCAACTCCTCCGGACCCGGCGCACGGCCGGCCGCCGGCCGGCATTTCAGCGGCAGGCTGATATAGGCCTGACGGGCTCGCTCGACCGGCGCCGCCGCGGCGCGGCCCAAGGCCGGCGCTGGGTCCAGCTTGAGGGCTCGCAGCATATTGGCCAGCAAGGCCGCAGCCTCGCCGCCCAAAGCTTGGGCCGGGTCTTCGCCTTCGCCCGACGGGTCGGCCACGATCAACCAGTCGGCCGCCTCCTCACCGGCGCCGAACACATGGCCACGCCGGCCCTGGCACAGGCGGCAGGCCTGGCATTCGGCGGCTTCGTAGCGCAGCTCGGTCCAATCGAAGCCGGCCAGGGCTTGCTCGCGGGCGCCGGCAGGCAGAGCCGGGCGCGGTGCGGCGGCGGGCACGGGCGCTGATTGCGGCTTGGGCAAAAGAGGCGCGGCTGCGCTGGCAGCGGACCGCATGGCGGGAGCAGGTTGGGGTTGGGCGGGCCTTGGCGCCGCGGCTTCAGCCACGACCACATCGGCAGCGCCCAGCTCTTGCGTCTCGACTTCGACCGCCTGGTCACGCGGCCAGACCCGCAGGCCCATGGCCGCGAGCATGGCGGCTTGACGTGCATCCCAGCTCATGGCTGCTGCGCCTCCACCACATCGAGGCTCATCAGCACGGCATCCTCGCGCGCGCCCTGCAAGACCGGGTAGTAGGCCGGGCGCAAGCCCACCTCACGAAAGCCGTATTGCAGGTAGACCTCGCGGGCGCGCTGGTTGCTGACGCGCACCTCCAGCCAGAGCTGCGGGCATTTGCGCTCGCGGCAGAGCTGGGCCAGCGCCGCCAACATACGGCGCGCCAGGCCCCGCCCCTGACAGGCCGGGTCGACCGCAATATTGAGCAGATGGACCTCGCCAAAGCCCTGCATGGCCAGGCAATAGCCGAGTACGGCACCGTCGGCCGCCTGCAGCACCAGAGCGCTGTAGCCAGCAGCCAAGGAGTCAATGAAATTGCCCTCGGTCCAGGGCAGTTCGTAAGCCTGGCGCTCGATGGCCAGCACGGCCGGCACATCGCTGCTGCGCATGGCGCGCAGCTGGGCCTCGGGCACGAGTTCGCGCTGGTCCTGCGGGCAGGCGCTCATGCGGCGCTCCCGACCGCGGCTTTGGCGGCCATGCGTTCGGCCGTGGTCTGGGCCACCTTGTCGCGCACATAGACCGGCATGGCTTCGGCGGCATCGAGCAGCTCGCCGCGTGCAAAGGCTTGGGCCGCCAGCGACGCCAAGGCCTGCGCGCGCGACTGGCAGCGGGGCCATTGGCGCACGCCTTCCAAGGCCGGCGCCAGGGCTTCAGCAAAGACCAGCAAGGCCGAGCCGGCCACGGCCTCGGGCCGCTCCCAGTGCGCCAACAGGCTGGCCGGGGCATACAGCGCCGGTGCCTGCAGAACCCGCCATTGCTGGCCATCCCAGCGCAAGGCGGCGGCATAGATTTCATTCATGCGGGCGTCCATGGCCACCCAGACCACGCCGGTCAAGGGGCGGCCCTCGGCCTCGGCCTGCTGGCGCGCATCCTCGGCCACCAGCTCCAGGCTGCACAGAGACAGCACCGGCTTGCCCAGCGCAAAGGCCAGGCCTTGGACCACGGCACAGGCCGCGCGCAAGCCGGTGAAAGCACCCGGGCCACGGCCGAAGCCAATGGCGTCGACATCAGCCAGACGCAAACCCGCCGAAGCCAGCAAGGCCTGGGCTTCCGGCACCAGGCGGGCTGAGGCTTGCGGGCCGCCTTCGGCCTCGAAAACCCAGCGGCCCGCCGGGCTGCTGAGGGCCAGGGCCATGGTTTCGGTGGAACTGTCTAAGGCCAACAACACGGTCATGGCGGAAGTGTAGCTGCGGGGTTCAGGGGCAAGGCCGGCTGGGGAGCGGAGGGTGCCGGCGCGCAAAAACAAACGCCGGGGCGCTTGCGCGGCCCGGCGAATGCAGCAACGCAGCCTCGGCTGCCGATCAGAAGGGGTTGTTGCGCGCCCGGGTCAGCGCCAGGGAGCCCAGCCTTTGCTGGCCGGCCGGGCCGAGCTGGGTGTCGCTGGCCCACAGCCAGGTGTCGGCCGAAGCGTCGGTGACCAAGGTCTTGGTCGTGCACTCGGTGATGGCCACCGTGCTCTGGCAGGCCGCGGCCACCACATTGGCAAAACCGAAACCGCCGGGGTATTTGACGATGGTCTGGATGCCGCCGCTGCGGTCATCGTTGGTCATGACCAAGCCAATCAAACGGCCGTCATTGACCAGATTCAGCGTCATTTCCAGGTTCAGCTCGCTGGTCAGATCCGACAGGAACTTGGCGCGGTCCAGGGTGCCGGGCTTGGCCGCAGCTTCCTTGACAGCAAACGGCGTCAAGCCCATATCGGGCACCTGGACCACGACGATACGACCGTTGGCCAGGCCGATGCGGTTGACCTGCTGGGCCAGCAGCTTGCCGCGCGCACGCGCTTCAGCCAGCAAGCTGTCGCTGCTTTGCGCCGGGTACTGGGCATAGAGCTCCAGCACATCGTTGCTGCCCACCATCAAGGTGACCAGATCCTTGGGACCAAAACCGCCATTGGTGAACTGGGCGTCGATGCGGGCGCGCACATCGGCGATCTTGGCGCCGGGGGCCGCATACATCAGGGCCGTCGGGTTGGCGATATTGGTCGGGTTGCATTCCTTGAAGACCATGCCGAAGTTGGCGGCAACGATCTGCACCCAGTTCGGGTTGCTTGCGCAGGACAGCAGGCCGGTGGTGGCATCCAGGCCGTTGATGTTGTACTTCTTACCGGCGGCCGTGATGACGCTGGCCTCATCGCCCAAAGCCATGATGCGGGTCGGGGCGAAAGGCTCGATCTGCTGAGTCCCCCCACCGCAGCCAGACAGCACAGCCACGGCGGCCAGGGCCAAGGTCGCCATCCAGGCGCGACCTTGGCGAACGTCGCGACCTGCGCCCGTTTTGCAACTCTTCATGAACACTCCAAGCAAAGAAACTCTCAGGGGCAGTGCGGACCTTTTGCCGAGCACCCGCCCCAAACCTCAACGTCCGACAAAGGCAGCGGCGGCACGACTCAGGCGATCCCTGACCCCGTCCCAGGCGCTGCCGGCAGGCGGCAACTCAATCCAGATTTCGCTCGCACCGGCGCCATCCAACTCCCGCAGCACCGCAAACAACTGATGTGCAGCCGCCCGGGCCTGCTCCGGCATGCGTCGGGCCAGCAGGCCGGCCGGCACCTCGACCGACCGCGAATATACCGCCAGCCCCCCGGCCGGTCGCTCTTGGACCCCGCTTTCGGCCAGGGCCAGACGCAGGGCATCGGCGGCGTACAGACGCACGACCGCCCGGGGCGCGTAATGCGCGACCAGGGTGCCCGAGGCGCGCGGCGCTTGCGCGTCCGGTGCCCGCAAGGGCTCACCGGCCGCGGCTTCGATCTCGTCCGGAGTCAGCACGCCGGGACGCAGCAGCACCGGATGGGCGCGGCTGCAGTCGACGATGCTCGATTCAATGCCGACCTCGCAGTCGCCGCCGTCCAGCACCCACAGGCCGGGCTCGAACTCATCGACCACATGGCGGGCCTGGGTCGGGCTGACCCGGCCGAAACGGTTCGCGCTGGGGGCTGCCACACCGGCCACGCCCAGGGCGCGGGCGGCGATCAGCAGCTCGCGCGCCACCGGGTGGGCCGGGCAACGCAGGCCGATGGTGTCCTGGCCGCCGGCGGCGGCCGCACCCACGCCAGGCTTGCGCGGCACGATCACGGTCAAGGGACCGGGCCAGAAGGCCGCCATCAAGCGCCGCGCCACCGGCGGCAGCTCGGCCGCAAACAACTCAGCATCGGCCGCATCGGCGACATGGACGATCAGCGGATGGTCAGCCGGCCGGCCCTTGGCCGCAAAAATCTTGGCCACGGCCGCATCGTCGTCGGCACGCGCACCGAGGCCGTAGACCGTCTCGGTCGGCAGCGCAAGCAACTCGCCGGCCGCCAGGCGGGCGGCCGCTGCAGCGATGGCATCGGGCTGGCGGGCGTCAAGCAGCATGGCGACTTCGCTCACCAGTCCTGGGGCAAGCCCAGCAGGCCCGCCGCTTCGCGCGCAAGGCGCTCGGCCTCTGCCGCGGTGGCGGCCGTGATGTTGAGGTGGCCCATCTTGCGGCCGGGGCGCGCGCTGGTCTTGCCGTAAAGATGCAGATGGGTGCCGGGCAAGGCAAGAATTGCGTCCCAGGGAGGCGTACGTTCGGCGCCGGCCGCGTCAAACCAGAGATCGCCGAGCAGATTGAGCATCACCGTCGGCGAATGCAAGCGCGGCGTGCGCAGCGGCAGGCGGGCCATGGCCCGGACCTGCAAGTCGAACTGCGAAACATCGCAGGCGTTCATCGTGTAATGGCCCGAGTTGTGCGGGCGCGGCGCCATCTCGTTGACGACCAGAGAACCGTCTTGCAGCACAAAGAACTCAACGCAGAGCACGCCGACATAGCCCATCTCGGTGGCGATGCGGGCGGCCGAGGCCAGGGCCTGCTGCTGCAAAGCCTCGCTGACCGAGGGCGCCGGCACTTGCGTGACGGCCAGGATGCCGTCGCGGTGCAGGTTCTGCTGCACCGGGAACTGCACGACCGTGCCATCGGCGCCGCGGGCACTCAGCACCGAGAGCTCCAGCGCCAACGGCAGCATTTGCTCCAGCACGCAGGGCACTAGCTTGAGTTCGTCCCAGCCGGATTGCAGCTCGGCGCGGTTGCGCACGCGGATCTGGCCCTTGCCGTCGTAGCCCATGCGGCTGGTCTTGAGGATGCCGGGCAGCAGGCTGTCAGCCACAGCGGCCAGATCGGCCGCGCTCTCGATCACCGCGTAAGGCGCGCAGGCGACGCCGGCGGCGCCGAAATGCGCTTTCTCGGCGGCGCGGTCCTGGCAATAGGCCACGGAGGCGCCGGCCGGTGCCACGAAGCGCCGCGCGGCCAGTTGCTCCAGGGCCTGGGCCGGCACGTTTTCAAATTCGGTGGTGATGGCATCGGCCACTTCGGCCAAGCGCGTCAGACCGGCCTCGTCGAGATAGCCGGCGCGGATGTGCTCATGGGCCACCAGACCGGCCGGGCTGTCGGCGTCCGGGTCCAAGACCACGGTGCGATAACCGAGGCTTTGCGCGGCATGGACAAACATGCGGCCCAGCTGGCCGCCGCCCATCACACCCAGCGTGGCTTCTCCGGGCAACAAAGGTTTCAGAGCGGCCGCCGACATCAGACCAGATCCTTGCTCATGGCCCGCGCGACTTCGGTCTGGCGGGCGCGGAAGGCGTCCAGCTGGGCGCGCAGGGCTGGGTCGTGGTTGGCCAGCATGGCCACGGCGAACAGGGCCGCATTGCCGGCACCGGCCGTGCCGATGGCAAAGGTGGCAACCGGGATGCCCTTGGGCATCTGAACGATGGAATGCAGGGAATCGACGCCTTGCAGATGGCGGCTGGCCACCGGCACGCCGAGCACCGGAACCGGCGTCTTGGCCGCCAGCATGCCGGGCAGATGGGCGGCGCCGCCGGCACCGGCGATGATGGCTTGCAGGCCGCGGCCGGCCGCGCTCTCGGCATAGGCGAACATATCGTCCGGCATGCGGTGCGCCGACACGACCTTGGCCTCGAAGGCAATGCCGAACTCGGCGAGAATGTCGGCAGCGTGCTTCATGGTGTCCCAGTCACTGCTGGAACCCATCACCACGCCAACCAGGGGTGCTGCGCTCGTTGACGGTTGATGATGCTGCACGACTCGCTCCATGGCTTGGGAAACCTTGAATTGTAGGCGGCCGGCGCCATCTGGCAGCTGGCTCCCGGCTTTGCAGGCCCGCCCCACCCCGCGCAATCGCAGCGCATCATCGACACCGACACTCGACCATGATCGACATCAACCTACAGAATTTTGAAGCCGAACTGATCCAGGGTTCGATGCAACAGCCAGTCCTGCTGGACATCTGGGCGCCCTGGTGCGGCCCCTGCAAGAGCCTGGGCCCGGTGCTGGAAAAGCTTGAAATTGCCTATGCTGGCCGCTTCAAGCTGGCCAAGCTGAACAGCGACGAGGTGCCCGAGATCGCCAGCCAGCTGAGCCAGATGTTTGGCGTGCGCAGCATTCCGTTTTGCGTGATGTTTGCCGGCGGCCAGCCGGTGGACGGCTTTGTCGGCGCGGTCCCCGAGGCCCAGATCCGCGAATTCCTGGACAAACATGTGCCCAGCGGCGAGATGCTGGAAGCCCAGGAAGAAGTGGCCGAGGCCGAGGAACTGATGGCCGAGGGTGATCTGGAATCGGCCCTGGTCAAGCTGCAGGCGGCGGTCGAGACCGACCCGGCCAATGAGCAAGCGCGCTTCGACTATGTGCGCGCATTGCTGGAACTCGGCTTGCTGGCCGATGCGCAAGCGGCGTTTGCCCCGGTGGCAGCCCGCGCGGCGGACACCATCACCCCGCATGCGCGCTTCGCCGCCCTGGGCCTGTGGCTGCAGGCCTGCGAACGCAGCGCTGCCGGCCTCGACGTGACCGCCCTGCAAGCGGCCATCGCCAGCAACAAGCGCGACTTTGAGTCCCGCTATGCCCTGGCCCAGGGCCTGCTGGCAAACCAGAGCTTCACCGAAGCCATGGACGAGCTGCTGGAAATCATCATGCGCGACAAGGCCTGGAATGGCGAGCTGGCGCGCAAGACCTATGTCGCCATCCTGGAGCTGCTGAGCAAGCCAGCCCCCAAGCCTGCGGCCAATGAAACCAAGAGCACCCTGGAGTTGGCTGGCCGCGCGGTCGTGCCGCCCAGCGACCCGCTGCTGGACCAATACCGCCGCAAGCTGAGCATGGCCTTGTTCTGAGGCCGGCGGTGCGGCCCCCCTTAGCCCATCAACGAGGCTGAATCGCCGCGGCCCGCAGCTGCCCGGCCCAAGCGGCCTGCTGGACCGCGAACTCTTGCCATTCCGCCTGCGCCAGGGCGGCTTGCTGAGCGGCCGCATCGGTCTGTCCGAGAGCGGCATAGACCTGCGCCAAGCGACTGTGTGTGGCGGCGCGATCATCGACATCGCAATGCGCGTCGAGCTCGAACTCGGCCTCGCGCGCCTGCAGCAAGCCCTGCTCCTGCTGGCCCAGGTTGACCCGACACCAGGCCAAATCCGCCAGCAGGCTGCTACCCAAACGCGCCAGGCCGCTGGCCATGGCTTGCGGCAGATGGGCCTCGTACAGCGCCAGCGCCTGAGCAAAGTCACCCTCGACCACCAGGATCTGGGCGCGCAGCAGCGGCGTCAGGTCCGGCATCACCGAGCCACCCATGGCGGCGTCGTAATGCTTGATGGAATCGGCCCCGAGCAGCAGCCCCTGCCCGCCCGACACTGCGGCCAGGGCCGCGACCAGACTGGCGCGGCGCGCCTGCGCCGTGCGCATTTCCGCCATGTTGTACATCAGGGCCGAGACGGACGCGTCATCGCCATCGATCAAGGCATGGCGGCGTGCCTGCGAAAACCAGGCTTGGGCCTGCTCATTGAGATCAGCGTACTGATGCGCCAGGCCCATGACGGTGCATAGGCGGTAGCGCGCGCCATGATCATCGAGCGTGGCCAGGCGATCGCAGAGCTCGGCCTGGCGCAGCATCTCCTCGGAGGCATGGCGCACATAGGCCAGCTGCGCCAACCAGGCCGCACACAGCGCCTCCAGCGCCGGCAGGCTGGCGGCCCGGGCGATCTGCTGGGCTCGCGCGATTTTCTCGTGGGCCGAGCTGCTGAAGTCGGTGTAGTAACTCATCAGCCCCTCGGCGAAATGCAGCCAGGCGCCGAGTTCGGGATGGGGGTGCTGGAAGGCCAGCTGATGCAGGCCGGTCAGTTCGCTGCGCGCCTGATCCAGGCGGCCATGGCGGGCCAGCAGCAGGGCGCGGCGCGCGCGCGCACAAGCCGACTGGGTTTGGTGGGTCGCGGCAGCGATCTCCGCCTCGACCCGGCTCAGCAAGCGGTTCTTGATAGCCTCGGGCGCGGACCGCGGCGCTCGCTTGACAGCGGGCCGGCTGCTGCCCTTGCTGCCGCTCATGACTGGGTCAGGCGCTGCAGCGCCTCGCGGTATTTGGCGGTGGTGTGCTCGATCACGGCAGCGGGCAGGCTGGGCGCCGGCGCGGTCTTGCCCCAGGGCTTGCCGTCGACCTCCGCCGCCTCCAGCCAGTCGCGCAAGAACTGCTTGTCGTAGCTGGGCGGGTTGATGCCTTCGGCATAGCTCTCCACCGGCCAGTAGCGCGAGGAGTCGGGCGTCAGCACCTCGTCCATCAGGGTCAGGGTGCCGTCGGCATCGAGGCCGAATTCGAATTTCGTGTCGGCAATGATGATGCCCTTGGTCAGCGCGTAATCGGCAGCACGCTGATAGAGCTGGATGGAGATGTCGCGCACCCGGGTGGCGAGGTCCAGGCCGATGATGTCGACCATCTTGTCGAAGCTGATGTTCTCGTCGTGGTCGCCCATCTCGGCCTTGGTGGCCGGGGTGAAGATGGGCGCGGGCAGCTTGGAAGCGTTCTTCAGGCCGGCCGGCAGTTGCACGCCGCAGACCTGACCGTTCGTCTTGTATTCGGCCCAGCCGCTGCCGGCCAGATAGCCGCGCACGACGGCCTCGACCGGCAGGGGCTTGAGGCGCTTGACCAGCATGGAGCGGCCGCGCACCTGGGCTTGTTCTTCGGACGTCACCACCGACAGCGGGTCATCGCCGGTCAAGTGGTTGGGCACGATGCCATCGAGCTTCTCGAACCAGAACAGGGCCATCTGGGTCAGCAACTCGCCCTTGCCCGGGATGGGCTCGCCCATGATGACGTCGTAGGCCGAGATGCGGTCGCTGGCGATCATCAGGATGCGGTCCTCGCCGACAGCATAGTTTTCGCGCACCTTGCCGCGCGCGATCAGAGGCAAGGAGGTGAGGGTCGAGTTCAGCAAGGCAGCGGTCATGGTGGGCATCCGGAAAATGTTGCCCAGGATTTTAGGCGGCATTCAAAAACACAAAGGCCCGCCGGGCGCGAACCCGGCGGGCCAAAGACCGAAAAGACGTCCTCGGTCTTGCTTACTGAACGATCTGGTTCAGCTCGCCGCGGGCATAAGCCGCGGCGATGTCCACCAAGGTGCGCGGCTGGATCTTGCCGGCCTGGCCTTCGCAGCCGAATTCCATGTAACGCTGTTTGCACACGGCCTTGGCGGCTTCGCGGGCGGGCTTGAGCCACTCACGGGCATCGAACTTGTCCGGGTTCTCGAACAGGAACTTGCGCACCGCGCCGGTCATGGCCAGGCGGATGTCGGTGTCGATATTGATCTTGCGCACGCCATGCTTGATGGCCTCTTGGATCTCTTCGATCGGCACGCCGAAGGTTTCCTTCATCTGGCCGCCGTACTGGTTGATGACGGCCAGCAGCTCTTGCGGCACGCTCGAGGAGCCGTGCATCACCAGATGGGTGTTGGGAATGCGGGCGTGGATTTCCTTGACGCGGCTGATGGCCAGGATGTCACCAGTGGGCTTGCGGCTGAACTTGTAGGCGCCGTGGCTGGTGCCGATGGCGATGGCCAGGGCATCCAACTGGGTGGTCTTGACGAAGGTGGCGGCTTCTTCCGGGTCGGTCAGCATCTGGCTGTGGTCCAGCTTGCCGACGGCGCCGATGCCGTCTTCCTCGCCGGCATCGCCGGTTTCCAGATTGCCCAGGCAGCCGAGCTCGCCCTCAACCGTGACGCCGACCTTGTGCGCCATCTCGACGACGCGGCGGGTCACGTCCATGTTGTACTCAAAGGACGAAGGCGTCTTGCCGTCTTCCATCAGCGAGCCGTCCATCATCACCGAGCCGAAGCCCAGGTCGATGGCGCCCTGGCAGATCTTGGGGCTGGTGCCATGGTCCTGGTGCATGACCAGAGGCACGTGAGGGTACATCTCAGCCGCAGCCTGAATCAGGTGCTTGATGAAGGGCTCGCCGGCGTACTTGCGGGCGCCTGCGCTGGCCTGCAGGATCACCGGCGCGCCGACCTCGTCGGCGGCAGACATCACGGCCTGGACCTGCTCGAGGTTGTTGACGTTGAAAGCCGGGATGCCGTAGCCGTGTTCGGCGGCATGGTCCAGCAGTTGGCGCATAGAAACGAGAGCCATGGAAGTTCTCCGGGAGTTTGAAATCCGATTGACGCAGCCTACCGACCCATCATCCGTCGATTGATGACGAAGCGGGTCATGTAACCACGCTGTAACTGGCGCGGATTCTAGCGGCGCGCCATGAAACGACAGCCCGGGCAGGCTCGCTTGTGTCAATGTTGACAAGCATTTAGGCTCACTGTGCCCCATTTTTCACGCCTTCACGGGGGGCAACCCGGGTCAGACTACCCAGCATGGAGCCCCTCGCATGACACGACTTGCCATTGACCAGCTGACCCTCTGGATCACCGCCGCCGCGCGCGAGCATTCGCTCGACCTGGCCCAGCATCTGGAGGAACGCACCGGCGCCAGCCACCGCTCGGCCCTGAGTGCGCTGCGCCGCCTGGTCGATGCCCATTGGCTGGTGCGCTCGGGCAGCAGCCGACGGCCGGTCTACGGCCCGGGGCTGCTGCGCCAGGTGGCCCGCTCCTACACCTTGCACGGCCTGCAGGAGGACATCCCCTGGCAGCGCGACTTTGCGCCCCACTTCGAGCTGCCGGCTCATGTGGCGCGCATGATCCAGCACGGCTTCACCGAGCTGGTCAACAACGCCGCCGACCACAGCGGCGGCAGCAGCGTCACCGTCTCGCTGCGCCAGACGCCCAGCCATGTACAGCTGCTGGTGTCCGACGATGGCTGCGGCGTGTTCGACAAGATCTGTTCGGCCTTCGACATCGCCGATGCACAACACGCGATGCTGGAGCTGAGCAAGGGCCGGCTGACCAGCCAGCCCGAGATGCACACCGGCCGCGGCCTGTTCTTCAGCTCGCAGCTGGCCGATGTCTTCGACATCCATGCCAACGGCACCGCCTTCCAGCGCCGCGCCTGGGAAAGCACCGGCTGGCAAAAAGGCAAGCCGCTGCCGCGCCAGGGCAGCTCCATCTATATGGCCATTGCCCTGGACACCAAGCGCACGCTGGACCAGGTGATGGAAACCTGGAGCCTGGCCGGCGACGGCATCGAATTCGACCGCACCACCATCAATCTGCGCCTGCTGGCCGGCCCCGGCCAGGCCCTGGATTCACGCGCCCAGGCCCGCCGCGTGGCCGCACGGCTGCCGCAATTCAAGCGTGCCGAGGTCAGCTTCGAAGGCGTGGTGGACGTGGGCCACGGCTTCACCGATGAGCTGTTCCGCGTCTTCGCCCGTGCTCACACCGAAGTGGAGCTGGTGCCGACACACATGACGCCGCGCATCGCAGCCTTGATCAAAAGCGCCCAAAGCAGCTAGCGCACGCCTTCTCGCGCCCCAGCTTTAGATTCGCTCGCGACTGTTGAAGAGCTAGACACAGGCCCGGCGTTGACCGCTGCCATTCGGGCCCGGTAGATCTGGAGCTCTTCGGCGGGCAGCATGGATTCATACTGTTCGCGCAAGCGTGATTTTTCTGCCTCCATGCCGGTCAAGCGATCAATGGTCTGGATCACCTGCCGGCCCCAGGCGGTTTGGCTGCAGGCGACATAGGTGGGAATTAGGGCCGGGGCCTCAGCCAAAGCCACGAACTGAAACTCCGCCGGGCTGGTTTGGGTCTTGCGCAGTTGCTCCACTTCGATGGCATAGCCCAGGGTCACGTCGAAACGCTTGCGGCTCAGGGTGTGGAGCAGTCCGGACAAGAGCCCGTACTCACCAAAATCCAATACCTGGTCGGGATACGCGGCCCGAGCTTGCTTCAAGATGTCGTCCAGCGCCTGCCCATATCGACGTTTGGGCAAGGTGCCCACCTTCACTTCTCCGGAGCGAAGCAGTTCGGCCAGAGACACATCACCGCCCGGTCGCTTCTTCCAACCACCGAGCGGCGCATAGGCTCGACGGGCAATCAAGACCGGCGGCAACTGCAAAAAATAGGGCTCCGAGGCAAACCGGGTGTAGGCCTCACGCTCCGGCACCTTCAACAGGGACAGTGTGCACACGGGCTGCCCGGCCTGCATCGCCTGAAAGGTCCGCTCCGTACTGCTGATTTCCAACTGATGCATGTATTCAGGCAAACGCTTTCGCAGCGCGCTGAGGTATTGATCTCGCAAACCCGTGCCTTGCTTGGGGCCGTCAATCACGTGATACGGCACAAAGTCGAGCAAGAGCCAGCGGATGGGCGGGGATGCCGCCGGCAGGCCTACCGGGCTGGCTGAACTGGGCCCAGGCGCAGTGGAAATAGGCGGCGCGCCCGGCTGCGCATGCCCGGCTGAAGCCATCGCCAAACAGCCAAGCGACAAGGCAAACCACAAAGACCCAAGGCCTGAAACCATTCGAACGCTCCAGTGGCCAACAGCAGGCCTGACGCCAAGACACCGTCACAGGCAGAGCCGACTCTAACGAGCACTTGCTGGCATGACGCTTGCGAGAACTACGCTTTTATCGCGCTGCCGCCAATACCGAACCATGCCCCACACGCCGTTCAGAGATCGCTGTCGATCAGAGACTGCATCGCCATCGCTTCCTGGCGCATGGCCAGGTTCAGGCGCGGCAGCACCGATGCCCAAGCATGCTCACGTGATACCGCGAAGTGAACCGGATCGACCAACATCGGCGTGGGCAGAACAGCCAAGGCGGCAGAGTACCCCGACAGCTCGCGCAGCCGCCGCTCGACCAACCAGGGTCGATCGCTTCGGTGCGTCGTCAGCATGACATCGCAGCGGCCCGCCATGAGCATTCGCACGTGCGCGCTCAAGGCACCATCGACCGGTTCAAGCTGAAAAACACGGCCTTTGGCCGCTTCAAATTCCGTGCCGAAACTCGCGCCGCGGCTCGCGCAAAGTACACGCCCTTTCAAGTCATCCAAGCTGCGGTAGTCCAGGCTTTGATCACGCCGCACCACCATCCAAGCATGGTTGTTGAAGACCGGCTCGCTGAAGGCAAGAGTCTGTTCACGCGCTCGGGTGCGTGACACCCCAAAAGCAAGCGCCTCCCCGCGCTCGGCCATCAGCAAGGCCCGCGCCCATGGCACCACCTGGATTTGCCACTCGATCCGCGCAGCCGCACCGATCACGTCCAGCGCGCGCCTGACGAAGGGCCGGCTGCTGGCCTCGGCAACGACGATGGGCACATTCACTGGCTCCAGCTTGTTCGCAGCATTGGCGAGAGCAAACAGAGGCACAGCGCCGGACACCAGGGGCAGCAAGTGCCAAAGCAACGCACGCCGAGGCGGCAGCTCAACAGGGAGCGATTTCAGCAAAGCGGGCATGAAGGGCGCTGATGTGCGAGGCCATCAGCATAGCGCCATGCAAACACACCCTACAGATCCATGCGGGCACTCAACCCGCACTTCAAGCAAAGCTCAGCCGCCGACGCGGCACACCTTCAGCATATTCGTGCCACCGGGGTAGCCCATGGGCTCACCGCAAGTGATGGCATAGGTATCACCCGGCATCAGCACACCCTTGTCGACGAGGATCTTCTCGGCCGCAGCCAGCGCGGTGTCGCGATCCTCAAACTTGGGCATCAGCAGCGGCCGCACATTGCGGTACAGCGTCATCTTGCGCTGGCTGATTTCCTGGGTGGTCAGGGCATAGATCGGCACCTGGATGCGGTGGCGGCTCATCCACAGCGCGGTCGAGCCCGATTCGGTCAGGGCCAGGATGGCCTTGCAACCCAGGTGGTGGGCGGTGAACAGCGCGCCCATGGCGATGGACTGGTCAATGCGGCCGAACTGGCGGCCGGCAAAGTCGGTGTCCAAGGTGACGAACTCGGCGCGCTCGGCCTCCAGGGCGATGGCGGCCATCTGCTCGATGGTCTCGACCGGGAACTTGCCGGCCGCCGTTTCGGCGCTCAGCATCACCGCATCGGTGCCATCAAGTACCGCGTTAGCCACATCACTGACCTCGGCGCGCGTGGGCACCGGGTTGACGATCATGGACTCCATCATCTGCGTGGCAGTGATGGCCACCTTGTCCAGCGCCAGCGCCATCTTGATCATGCGCTTTTGCAGCGCAGGAACCGCTGCATTGCCCACTTCCACCGCCAGGTCGCCGCGCGCCACCATGATGCCGTCGCTGGCCTTGAGGATGGCCTCGAGATGCGGGATCGCCTCCGAGCGCTCGATCTTGGCGATCATGCTGGGCTTGTGGTTGTAGGGCTCGCCGGCCATATTGGCCAGCTGGCGCGCCATTTCCATGTCGGTGGCGTTCTTGGGGAAGCTGATCGCCAGGTACTCGCAGCGGAAGCTCATCGCGGTCTTGATGTCTTCCATGTCCTTGGACGTCAGGGCCGGAGCCGTCAGCCCCCCCCCCTGCTTGTTGATGCCCTTGTTGTTGGACAGCTCGCCGCCCAGCTTGACGATGGTGTGCACGGCCGCGCCGCGCACCGCTTCCACGGTCAGCACCAGCAGACCGTCGTTCAAGAGCAAGGTGTCGCCGGGCTTCACATCGCGCGGCAGTTCCTTGTAATCGAGGCCCACAGCCTGCTCATTGCCCAGCTCGGTGCGGTCGGCGTCGAGGATGAAACGCTCGCCGTTGACCAGCTCGATCTTGCCGTTCTCGAACTTGCCGACGCGGATCTTCGGACCCTGCATATCGGCCATGATGGCCACTTCCTTGCCCGCGGCCTTGGCGGCCTCGCGCACCAGGCGGGCGCGGTCGATGTGATCCTGCGCCTTGCCATGCGAGAAATTGAGCCGCACCACATCGACGCCGGCTCGGATCATGCGCTCCAGCACCTCCGGTGAGGAGGACGCAGGGCCCAGGGTGGCAACGATCTTGGTGGCTCGGGACATGGCAGATCTCGCTGAAATAAAGTTACAAGCGGCTGATTATGCGGCGCATTTGTGGCCGCTCAAACGTCGAACAAGGGTTTCAGCGAGTTACACGCACCGAGCCGCATTCAGCCCTTGGCCGACAGTGCGTCGGCCCCCTCGTTCAACTCTTCGCCGCCAGCACGTCGGCCACCGCCAGCGCCGTCATATTGACGATGCGGCGCACCGTGGCCGAGGGCGTCAGGATGTGCACCGGCGCGGCCGAACCCAGCAGGATGGGGCCGACCGTCACGCCCTGACCGGCGGTGATCTTGAGCACATTGAACAAGATATTGGCCGCATCCAGCGAGGGCAGCACCAGCAGATTGGCCGCGCCCTTGAGCGTGCTGTCGGGCAAGAAGGTGTTGCGCACCGATTCCGACAGCGCCGCGTCGCCATGCATCTCGCCGTCGCACTCGACATCGGGCGCATGCTGGGTGAAGAGCTCGCGTGCGCGGCGCATCTTCACGGCCGAGGGCCGCTTGCTGGAGCCGAACATCGAGTGCGACACAAAAGCCAGCTTGGGCGGCAAGCCGAAGCGCTTGACCTCCTCGGCCGCCATGGCCGCGATCTCGGCCAGTTGCTCGGCATCGGGCTGGTCGTTGACGAAGGTGTCGGTCAGGAACAGGGTGTGTTCGTCCAGCATCAGCGCATTCATGGTGGCGAAATTGCGCGCGCCGGGTTTCAGGCCGATCAGGTCGGAGACATGCTCCAGATGGTTGTCGAAGCGACCGACCATGCCGCAGATCATGGCGTCGGCATCGCCGAGCTTGATGGCCAGGGCGCCGATGGTGGTGGCGGAGCGGCGCACGGCCGCCTTGGCCATCTCGGGCGTCACGCCCTGGCGGCCCATGACCTGGTGATACGCCTCCCAGTACTGGCGGAAGCGTGCGTCGTTGTTCGGGTCGATGACGGCCACATCCTCACCCAGCTTGAGGCGCAGGCCGGCCCGCTCGATGCGGCTGGCGATGACCTCGGGCCGGCCAATCAGCGTCGGCTTGACGATGCCTTCGTCCAGCGCCACCTGCACCGCACGCAGCACGCGCTCGTCCTCGCCCTCGGCGTAGATCACGCGCGCAGGGTTGGCCTTGGCCGCGGTGAACACCGGGCGCATGAACATGCCGGTCTGGTAGACGTAACGCTCCAGCGACTGGCGGTAGGCGGCCATATCGGCAATCGGGCGCTCGGCCACGCCGGAGTCGGCCGCAGCCTGAGCCACGGCCGGCGCGATGCGCAGGATCAGGCGCGCATCGAAGGGCTTGGGGATCAGGTAGTCGGGGCCGAAATGCAGCTCTTCGCCGGCATAGGCCGCGGCGACTTCATCGCTGGTCTCGGCCTTGGCCAGGGCGGCGATCTCGCGCACGCAGGCCAGCTTCATTTCCTCGGTGATCTTGCTGGCGCCGCAGTCCAGGGCCCCGCGGAAGATGTAGGGGAAGCAGAGGACGTTGTTGACCTGATTGGGGTAATCCGAGCGGCCGGTGGCGATGATGCAGTCCGGGCGCACGGCCTTGGCCAGTTCGGGGCGGATCTCGGGCTCGGGGTTGGCCAGGGCCAGGATGATGGGGCTGGCGGCCATGGTCTTGACCATCTCGGCCGTCAGCACGCCCGCGGCGGAGCAACCCAGGAAAACATCGGCGCCATGGACCACATCGGCCAGCGTGCGCGAAGCCGTGGTCTGGCAATAGCGCTGCTTCGATTCATCCAGTTTGCCGGCCTTGGCATCCTCACGCTCGGCGTGAATCACGCCCTTGGAGTCGCAGACAAAAATGTTCTCGCGCTTGACGCCTAAGCCCACCATCACGTCCAGGCAGGCAATCGCCGCCGCGCCCGCGCCGGACACGGCCAGCTTGACCGCGGCTATGTCCTTGCCCACCAGTTCCAGGCCGTTCAGCAAGGCAGCGCTGGAGATGATGGCCGTGCCGTGCTGGTCGTCGTGGAAGACGGGGATGTTCATGCGCTCCTTGAGCTTCTTCTCGATGTAGAAGCACTCGGGCGCCTTGATGTCCTCCAGGTTCACGCCACCCAAGGTGGGCTCCATGGCGGCAATGATGTCGACCAGCTTGTCGGGGTCGCGCTCGGCCAGTTCGATGTCGAACACATCGATGCCGGCGAACTTCTTGAACAGGCAACCCTTGCCCTCCATCACCGGCTTGGCGGCCAGCGGGCCGATGTCGCCGAGGCCCAGCACGGCTGTGCCATTGGTGATCACACCGACCAGGTTGGCACGCGAGGTGTACTCGGCCGCCAGCGAGGGATCGGCCTCGATGTCCAGGCAGGGGTAGGCCACGCCGGGCGAGTACGCCAGGGACAGGTCGCGCTGGTTGGACAAGGCCTTGGTCGGGGTGACGGCGATCTTGCCGCGAGAGGGGCTGCGGTGGTATTCCAATGCAGCTTCACGCAGGGCCGCCTCGGCCGGCGACAGCAAAGCCTTGTCATTGCTCATTCGGTGCTCCAGGAAAAATTGAGTTCCGGGAGGTTACATCGGCAATTGCTGCTCGCCGATGCCGGGAGCTTTAACTGTTATGCAAAGATCGCAAGTCGCTGATGCGCTGCGCGAGGATTCGCACGAGGCTTTGGCTCCTCAATCCCCTGGGCCTTGCTCAGCCCCAGACAGCACCACACGATCGCGGCCCTCCCGCTTGGCCCGGTACATGGCCTGGTCGGCAGCACGCATGGCCGCCTCGACCCCGGCTTCGCCATCGCTGTGACCGGGAGCCTGTGCCACACCAAAGCTGGCGCTAACCTTCAAGCCACTCGGCCAACTCTGCTCGGCCAGCAATTTGCGGAGGCGCTTGGCCACCTCAAAGGCTTCTTCGGCGGTAGTGAGGGGCATCAGCAGCACGAACTCTTCGCCACCCCAGCGGGCCAACAAATCCTCGCGTTGGATATGGGTCTTCAGGCACTGCGCAAACTGCTTGAGTACTTCGTCGCCGGCATCGTGACCCAGGCTGTCGTTGATGGACTTGAAATGGTCGATGTCGGTGAAGATCACCGACAGAGGAAACATCAACTCCTCTTGTGCCCGCATCAGCAAGCGCAGGTCATGCTGAAGACCCAAGCGATTGGACACGCCTGTCAAAGCATCATGGTGCGCCTTGGCCTCGTATTCGCCCGAGATCGCTTGGAGCCTGGCATTGGCCAGCTTCAATTCACGCTTGCCACGTAAGGCCTGATCCAGTTTGCGACGCGAGCGTCGCCAGTCCCAAAACAGGAAGGCCCCCATGCTGAACACCCAGACCGAGATGATGGCCAAACGAAACTGGGCCGGAGCAATCCACACACCAACGAACTCGGCCGCATCCAGCTCAATCCGGTGCAAACCCGGCTGCACCGTGCCAGGGGTGGTCAGAGTCAGGTAAACCGTGCGATCCAACTGTGGCCCGAGCAAACGAACCGGCAAGGGGTGGTTTTGCACCCACCACGAGGCCACCATGAACTGTTCAAGTCGAAACTCGACCGGCAGTGCCTGCGCCGCCGGGTCATAAACCACCTCATGCGGCTTGAGATCCGCCTCCTTGCCCGAGCCCGCATAGGCAGGATCGTAGTGGCGCAGGAACACCCGAACGTGCTGCTGAGGCTCCGGGCCGCTGGCGCGAATCCACAAGCGCACGCTGTCGAACTGGGTCAGATCCAGGCCCTGCTCCAGTTCCGCCAACTGAATCTGCAGCGCGCAGAACGGCCATTCGTAGCCGGGCTGAATATCGCAATGCAAGATCCAACCCGATCCACTGCGTTCAACCCGCCCCTCACTATTGCCCCCCTCCCCGCGATCATTGACGGCTGCCACCCAGTCTTCCCGCTGCGACATGTTGTCAATGCGCAGGGTGCGCTGCATCCAGTTCGCGTTGGCATACAGCGCCAGCAAGGTGGACAAGAGCAAGAGCGACAAGAGTCGACGCAGGATCATGAGGCTCTTGACGCGAACGTCTGCGAAGGAGTTAGGAGAAGAGGGTGGCGGGGCTGCCTTCCAATTCTGGGCTGAACTCAGCCGCCTTGAGCGTCCTGAGCGCGACGACTCAGAATCTCAAACGCCGGCAAGGTCTTGCCTTCCAGGATTTCCAGGAAAGCGCCGCCGCCGGTGGAGATGTAGCCCACATCCTTCTCGATGCCGTACTTGGCAATCGCGGCCAGGGTGTCGCCACCGCCGGCGATGCTGAAGGCCGGCGAGGCGGCGATGGCGCGGGCGATGGTCTCGGTGCCATGGGCAAAGGCGTCGAACTCGAACACGCCGACCGGGCCGTTCCAGACGATGGTGCCGGCGGCCTTGAGTTGCTCGGCCAGCATGGCGGCGGTCTTGGGGCCGATGTCCAGGATCAGGTCATCTTCAGCCACATCGGCCGCATCCTTGACCGTGGCTTCGGCGTCGGCGGCAAAACGCTTGGCCACCACCACGTCCACAGGAATCGGCACGGCCGCGCCGCGCGCCTTCATGGCGTCGATCACGGCCTGCGCTTCGGCGACCAGATCGGGCTCGGCCAGCGACTTGCCGATCTTCAAGCCAGCGGCCAGCATGAAGGTGTTGGCGATGCCGCCGCCGACGATCAGGCCGTCGACCTTCTCGGACAGGGCCTTGAGGATGGTCAGCTTGGTTGAGACCTTGGATCCGGCGACGATGGCCACCAGCGGACGCTTGGGCGCGCTCAGAGCTTGGCTGATGGCGTCGATCTCGGCGGCCAGCAGCGGGCCGGCACAGGCGATCTTGGCGAATTGGGCGATGCCGTAAGTCGTGCCCTCGGCTCGGTGGGCGGTACCGAAGGCGTCGTTGACGTAGATGTCGCACAGGGCGGCCATCTTCTTGGCCAGCTCTTCGTTGTTCTTCTTTTCGCCCTTGTTGACGCGGCAGTTCTCCAGCAGCACCAGTTGGCCCGGGGCGACATCCACGCCGTCCACCCAGTTGGCCACGACCGGGACCTCACGACCCAGCAGCTCGCCCATGCGCTTGGCCACCGGGGCCAGGGAATCTTCGGGCTTGAACTCGCCCTCGGTCGGGCGGCCCAGGTGCGAGGTCACCATCACGGCGGCGCCGGCCTTCAAGGCCTGCTCGATGCAGGGGATGGAGGCGCGGATGCGGGTGTCTTCGGTGATGTGGCCGGCATCGTCCTGCGGCACATTCAGGTCGGCGCGAATGAAGACGCGTTGGCCGGCAACTTTGCCAGCGGCGATCAAGTCGTTGAAACGGATCACGTTCATGGGGTGAGCTCAGGGCTAGTTTGGAATTCGGGGCGTGGCCGGGCTTTCAGGCCCGGCCGCGCAATGGCCGCTAGCTTACCAAGCCCATCGGCCTGGACGGGATCCAAGCGGTTTCACCAGCCCAGGCCGATGCGCAAGGCCAGCATCACGGCCGTGCCGCAGACGATGGTGCCGAGGATGCCGCGCTTCCAGAAGAAATAGGCGGTGCCGGCCGCAGTGGCGTAGAGCCGAGCGTCTTGCCAGGTGTTGATCAGCTCGCCCTGCGTCATGACGATCTCAGGCACGATCACCGCCGCCAGCGCGGCCAAGGGCGCGTAGCGCAGGCCGTTCTTGGCCCAGTCTGGCATGGGCAGTTCATTCTTGGGGATCATGAAGAAACCCCGGGTCAACACCGTGATCAAGCCCATGCCAATGATGGCCAGGGCGGTTTGCCAGTCGTTCATCATCACTCGCGCGCCTCTCGCGCAGGCTCACTTTGCGCCGGCCACCAATGCTCCATCAGCAGGCCAGCCGTCACCGCCACGGCGATGGCCACCATGATGTTCAGGCGCAGCGGCAAGGCATAGGCCGCCACCGCGGCACAGCCTGCCAAGGCGGCCGAGACCCAGGTCTTGCGGTCCTTGAGCAAGGTGTAGGACAGGCCCAGCAGCGCCAGCACGCCGGCGAAACCCAGGCCCCACTGTGTGGGCACATGGTTGGCCAGCAAGATGCCGGCGATGGACGGGATCTGCCAGGCCGCCCAGTTCATGCAGACGCCGCCCCAGAAATAGGGCGCCTGATCGGGATGCGGCTTGGCCTCGGGAAAGCGCTTGAGGAAGGCCACGTAATTGAGGTCGGCCGCGAAGTAGGCAATGTGCAGGCGTCGCAGCAAGGGCAGGTGGCCGAAGTACATGCGCCACTGCACGCTGAAGATGATGAAGCGCAGATTGACACAGAAGGCCGTGGCCCAAAGCACCCACATCGGTGCGCCGCTGGCGATCAGCGGCAAGGCGGCCAGCTGCGAGCTGCCGGCAAACACCACCAAGCTCATCAAGAGCGCCAGCCAGACGGACAAGCCGCTCTTGATCATGGCAACGCCAGTCACAAGGCCCCAGGCCGAAATGCCCAGGGTGATGCCGGCCATCTCGCGCGCACCGCGCTGGAATTCAGGGTGGCGGTACTGCGCCCTCAGGGATTGAAGCATGCGCCATTGTCGCGGCACGCCCGCTTCTGCGCTGTCGCGCCGACATCAAAGCCCGGCCGGGCGGGCGAACTCAGCACAGGCTCAGGGATTGTTGAGGCGGCGCACCCGGCCACTGCCGGCCACCGAAGTGCTGACCTCGGGCGAGCCCAGATACGCGATATCGCCCGAGCCGGCGATCGAGATCTTGAGTGTCTTGCTGGCGTTCACCTCGGCATCGCCGCTGCCCGCAATCGAAGCCTTGACGTCATCGGCCAGCAGGCCGCGGGCACGCACATCGCCCGAGCCGGCAATCGACAAGCTCAGGTTGCTGGCGCGACCATGGGCCGTGACGGTGCCGCTGCCAGCCACCTTGAGGCCCAGGCGATCGCTGCTCAGATCCACGAACAGCACATCACCGGAGCCGGCGATGCTGGCGTCCACATCCGGAGACTTCATCGCCTCGACACGCACATCGCCCGAGCCACCGACCGCAATGCTGCGCAGCTGGGCCATGTCCAGCACGATCTCGGGTCGCACCGAGCCCTGCACCTCATAACCACGCTTGGGGGCAATTTCCAAGGTACGGCCTTTCTTGCCGTCGACGACGCGCGTCTCGATATAGCTCTGCAGATTGCGATCGGTCTTCACCTCGACCCGGCTCTGCGCGCCTTGTCGCACCAGCACCTTGAAACCTCCGCTGAGGCTGATGCTGTCGAAGCTGCCGAGATCGCGTGTCTCGCTGCTGACATCACCCGTGCCCTTGATGCGCTCGGAATTGCCCCAGCTCCAGGCATGGCTGCTGGTGGCGGCGAACAGGCTGAGGGCGCTCAAGGCGGAGATGGCGAACAGGCGACGTTGCAGCATTGGGGGCTCCAGGTAAGTGAGGGGCGGTCAAGATCCCTTTGGGGTGACGGCATCTTCAGTGAATCACCCTCCAGCCCCCAGCTCGGTTCGACCAAATGCAAGGTCGGCGGCGCCAAGTGTAAAAAAGCCGTCACGGGCGGGTGACGGCTGCTTGACGCTCGTGAGGAGGCGGCCCTGCCTCAATGGGCCTTGGCCTTGCCCTTGGCTTCCTTGCCGCCCTCTTTCTCTGCGCTGGCCTTGGCCTCGGCGGCTGCGGCCGCCTTCTCTTCCAGCGCGAGGGCCTCGGGGCTGCCGGGCTTGGGCGGCCGGGGTACGACTGGGGCCACGCCTTCGAGCTTGTTCTCGCGCATGTACTCGTCCATCTCCTTCCAGCCATTGAAAACCGAGGCCTTGTGGGCCTTGGGGTTCAAGGTGTAGCAGTCTTCGATGGCGCGCATGGCGTGGCGGCAGGCGCTGCCGATGGCCTTGCCCTCGGCCTCCTTGGCGGCCATGACCTTGGCCGGGTCCTCGATGCCCAGCTGCTCGCAGCCAGCCAAGCCGAGCAGGCCGGCCAGCAGAGGCAAGGTCAGGAGGGCGCGATGAGGCGCGGTTGAAGAAGGCTTCATGTCATCAGTATCGGCCAGCCACGGGTCAGCTTGAGCACGGCGTTTGCATGCCTGCTTCAGCGCTGCGCCATGGCCATCAGCCGCGCCACCCGCTCCTCGGTGGCCGGATGCGTGCTGAACAGACCCGCCAAACCGCCGCCGGAGAGCGGATTCATGATCATCATCTGCGCCGTCTCGGGGTGGCGCTCGGCCGCCTCCATCGGCAGGCCTTGCGCAAAGCGATGGATCTTGTTCAGCGCCGAGGCCAGGGCCTGGGGGTCGCCGGAAATCTCAGCGCCACCGCGGTCGGCTTCGAACTCGCGGGCTCGGCTGATGGCCATCTGGATCAGGCCGGCCGCAATCGGCGCCAGGAAGGCGACCAGAATGCCGACCAAGGGATTGCTCTGCCGGCCCTCACTGTCGCGGCTGCCGAAGAACATGGCGAAATTGGCCAGCATGGAGATCGCACCGGCCATGGTGGCGCTGATGGTGCTGATCAAGATGTCGCGGTGCTTCACATGGGCCAGCTCATGGGCCATCACGCCGCGCAGTTCGCGCTCAGACAAGACCCGCAAGATGCCCGTGGTCGCCGCCACGGCCGCATGCTCGGGGTTGCGGCCGGTGGCAAAGGCGTTGGGCGCGTCCTCGTCAATCAGGTAGACGCGCGGCATCGGCAGCTGGGCGCGCTGGGCCAACTCACGCACCATGCCGTAAAACTGCGGCGCCGAGGTCTCGTCCACCTCGCGGGCCTTGTACATCTTCAGCACCATCTGGTCGGAGAACCAGTAGCTGAAGAAATTCATGCCCAGCGCCACCAGCAGCGCCAGCATCATGCCGGCTTGACCGCCGATCAGGCGCCCCAGGGCCATGAACAAGGCGGTGATGGCGGCCATCAGGATGGCGGTCTTCATCAGATTGAACATGGCGATGGGCTCCTTGCAAAAGGACGGTGGAGTCCAGCAGATCGGGCCGAAAGACCCGGTTTCAAGCGGGCCTCAGGCCGCGCCGGACTCGAAACGAGCGCCCACAACCACCGGCCGGGCCTGCAAAAAGGCTGCGGCCGGCAAGCGCTTGCCCCCGGCGCGCTGCAGCTCGGTCAGGCGCACAGCGCCCTGGCCGCAGGCGACGACGATGCCAGACTCATCCACCCGCAAGACCTGACCCTCGGCGGCAAGACCGCCCCCGCGCTCGCAGACTTCGGCGCGCCAGATCTTGAGCAGCTCGCCGTCCAGCTGTGACGCCCCGCCCGGAAACGGATCGAACGCGCGCAGGCGGCGGGCGATCTGGGCGGCATCTTGCTGCCAATCAATCTGCGCCTCGGCCTTCTCGATCTTGTGGGCATAGCAAACGCCCTCGGCCGGCTGGGGCGTGGCCGTCAAACCACCGCAAGCCCCCAGCTCCAGGGCCTCGACCACCATGCGGCCGCCCAGGGCCGCCAGCTTGTCGTGCAGGCGGGCCGTGCTGTCGTCCGCGGCAATGGGCAGGCGCTCGATCAGCAACATGTCACCCGTGTCCAAACCGGCATCCATCTGCATGATGGTGATGCCGGTTTCGGCGTCACCGGCCTCGATGGCGCGGTGGATGGGCGCCGCACCGCGCCAGCGTGGCAGCACCGAACCGTGGATGTTGAGGCAGCCGCGCAGGCCCGTGCTGCGGCCGGCGCCGGGCAGGTCCAGCACCCACTGCGGCAAGATCAGGCCGTAGGCGGCGACCACCATCACATCGGCACGGGCGTCCAGCAAGGCCTGGCGCGCGGCGGCCGCGTCCTCGGGGAACTTGCCATCCAGGCGCAGGCTGCGCGGCTGGGCGACCGGGATGCCATGCTGCAAGGCCAACTGCTTGACCGCCGAAGCTTGCAGCTTCATGCCGCGGCCGGCGGGCCGGTCCGGCTGGGTCAGCACCAGAGGAACCTCGAAGCCTGCTGCCAACAAGGCCGCCAGCGCAGTGGCCGCGAACTCCGGCGTGCCGGCGAACACGACCCGAGGGCCGTTCGAACGCGGGGCTGACACTGCAGTGCCGGCCATCAGCGGCGGCGCCCTTCTTCTTCGCGGGTCTTCTTGACCATCTTGGTCTTGATGCGCTCACGCTTGAGCGGGCTCAGGTATTCAACGAAGACCTTGCCCATCAGGTGATCGAGCTCATGCTGAACGCAAACGGCCAGCAGGCCCTCGGCCTTGAACTCGTAGCTCTGGCCTTCGCGGTTGAGCGCGCGCACCGTGACGCGCGAATGGCGCGGCACCTTGTCATAGATTTGCGGCACCGACAGGCAGCCTTCTTCGCCTTCGGTGAATTCGGCGCTGGTCTCGATGATCTCGGGGTTGATCAGGACCAGTGGCTGATCGCGCTCCTCGGAGGTATCGATCACGACCACGCGCTCGTGGACATCGATCTGGCTGGCCGCCAAACCCACGCCCTCCGCGGCATACATGGTTTCCAGCATGTCAGCGACGAGCTGGCGGATGCGCTCGTCCACAGCGGCGACCGGCTTGGCCACCGTGTGCAAACGAGGATCGGGATAACGCAGAATGTTCAGTTTCGCCATGAGCTTGCGTGTGTGGACTCAGCACAACGCCTGTTTGTAAGTGCTTGCAAGAGGGCGAAAGCGCCCTCTTTGTTCATTGCGACGCCCTGTTTTTGGGGGCAGAATCGTCGCGGCCTGGGGGGATTTTCGCTGAATTGGCGCCGCTGGTCTGATGACGCGGCAAAGCACCCCGTGCAATGGTTTGAAAAAAAGACCCCGAAGTCTGTCCAACCCACCCGCAGCCGGTCTGCGGTAGAGAGTGCTCGATGCCTGTTTGTGAATCGCTGATGTCCGCCCGGCCCACCCAGAACACCCCCCTGAATCTGCTGCTGGCCGCCAGCCTGGCCGCCTTCAGCTTCGGCGCCGTCGCCCAAACCAGCAGCCTGCCCATCAGCGGCCAGCAGCGCGCCACCGCCGACCGGGTCGCCCAGGCCGGCGTGCCACTCAGTGAGTTGGCGGCCGATGCGCCGGACTCCCACACCGTCAAGGCCGGAGACACGCTCTGGGACATTTCCAAGCTGTTCCTCAAGAGCCCGTGGCGCTGGCCCGAGCTTTGGGGCATGAACCGCGATCAGATCAGCAACCCGCATCTGATCTACCCCGGCCAGGTACTGGTGCTGGTCAAGATCGACGGTCGTGCCCGCTTGCAAGTGGCGCAGGCCCTGGGCAGCAGCGGCACGTTCAGCGGCGATACCGTCAAGCTTTCGCCGCGCGTTCGGAGCTCGGGCGTCGACGATGGCTCCATCAGCGCCATCGCGCTCAATTTGATCGAACCTTTCCTGAACGATGCCGTGGTCTTCGACAGCGATGAGCTGGCAAAAGCACCGCGCATCGTCGCCACGCCCGAGAGCCGCGTGCTCCTGACTCGCGGTGACCTGGCCTACGCCCGAGGCGACCTCAGCCAAGCCAGCGACTACCGGGTCTTCCGCAGCACCCGCCCTCTGCGCGACCCGAGCACCGGTGAGATCCTCGGTTACGAAGCACCCTATCTGGGCACGGCCGAGCTGACCCGCCCGGAACAAAGCAGCCCCCTGCCAAACGGCAAGAGCGAGGTGGTGCCGGCAACCCTGACCATCAAGTCCGTGCGCCAAGAGATCGGCGTCGGTGACCGCCTATCGCCGGTGCCGCAACGCAGCTTCTCGCGCTATGTGCCACATGCACCGGCCCAGCCCATCGGCGGCCAGATCGTGTCCATTTACGGTGAAGGCCTCAATGCCGGCCAGAACCAGATCGTGGCCCTGAACCGCGGCAGCCGAGACGGCCTCGAACGCGGCCATGTGCTGGCCCTGTGGCAGCAAGGGCGGCGTGTGGTCGACCGCACCGATGGCCTGCGCGAGACCATCAAGCTGCCCGACGAACGCCACGGTGTGCTGTTTGTGTTCCAGGTCTACGCCCGCGTGTCCTACGCCCTGATCATCTCGGTCAAGGACCCGGTGCGAGCCGGCGACCGCTTCAGCCAACCCTGAGGCCCGCCACGCGGCCAGCAGCAATGTGGGACCGCGCTGAACTGACCGCCTGGCTGCGCTTGCTGGAAAGCCCCGGCATCGGCCTGGAGACCGCGCGCCAGTTGCTGAGCCAGCTGGGTTCACCCCAGGCGGTGTTCGAACTGCCCGGCAGCGCTTGGACCGATGTACTCAGCCCTCGGCAGCGCGAGGCCTTGAGCCAGCCGCCCGAGTACTTGGCGGCGGTGCTGGAGCACACCTGGGACTGGCTGCGGGCCGACGCCTCGCACCAGATTTTGCTGCTCGGCGATGCCGACTACCCGGCGCAGCTGCTGGCCACGGCCGACCCGCCCTTGTTGCTCTACCTGAAGGGCCGGCGCGAGCTGCTGCGCGAGCCCTGTCTGGCCATGGTGGGCAGCCGCAACCCGACCGCGCAGGGCCGCGACAACGCCCGCGCCTTCGCCCGCGAGTTGAGCCAATCCGGTCTGTGCATCTGCTCGGGTCTGGCCCTGGGCGTGGACGGCGCAGCGCACCAAGGCGCGCTCGCGGCCGGAGGCTCCACCATCGCGGTCATGGGCACCGGTTTCGACCAGATCTACCCCAAGCGGCACCGGGCCCTGGCCGAGGAAATCAGCCAGCAGGGCCTGCTGATCAGCGAGTACGCCTGGGGCATGCCGGCCCTGCCGACCAATTTTCCGCGCCGCAACCGCATCATTGCCGGGCTGAGCTTAGGGACCCTGGTGGTGGAAGCCGCCCTGGCCTCGGGCTCGCTGATCACGGCACGGCTGGCCAGCGAAGCGGGTCGCGAGGTGTTCGCGATTCCCGGCTCCATCCATTCACCGCTGAGCCGCGGCTGCCACGCCTTGATCCGCCAAGGCGCCAAGCTGGTGGAGACGGCGGCCGATGTGTTGGAGGAACTGCCGCCGGGCATGCTCGGCCACCAGGAGGCTACGGCGGAAGGCGATGACAGCCCGGCCCTTTGCAGCCCCGCCCAGCAGCAGGTGCTGGACCTGATGGGTTTCGATCCCATCGGTCTCGATGCCTTGCAGCAACGCGGCGGATGGACGGTGGCCGACTTGCAGGCCCAGCTGCTGGAGCTGGAGCTGGCGGGGCTGGTGGCGCGACTGGCCGGGCAGCGATTTCAGCGCCGGGCCGGCGCTTGACGCGGGACAGCGGCCCGAGCGCCGCAGAGGCTGAAACAGGCATTCCCGAGCATTTCCAGGCTCTTTGCGGCCATTTCTCGCCATTTTTCTGCGAAGTGCCTGGGTTATAGTCAGCCCATGTTTGACGTCCTGGTCTACCTCTACGAAACCTATTGGCGGCCAGACGCCTGCCCGGATCACGCCCAGCTGACGCGCAAATTGTCGGCCGTGGGTTTCGAAACGGACGAAATCCAAGAGGCCTTGTCCTGGCTGGATGGCTTGGCCAGCGCGGCCACGTCCTTCCAGGGCCAGCAGAGCGAGAACAGCCTGCGTGTCTACTCGACCGCGGAACTCGACCATCTGGGCGAGCCCTCCGTCGGCTTCATCAGTTTCCTTGCCTCAGCCGGCGTGCTGCGCCCGCCCATGCGCGAGATGGTGATCGACCGCGCCATGGCCATCTCCGGTGGCCCCATGGACCTCGAAGACCTGAAGATCATCGTGCTGATGGTGTTCTGGAGCCTCGGAGAAGAGCCTGACGCCCTGATCCTGGATGAGCTTTTTGTGGCGCCGGAAGACCGTCTGATCCACTGAGTGAAAACGCTCGCGTGACGATGACAAAGGGCTGCCGAGGCAGCCCTTTTGCATGGAAACAGCCCGGCCTCAATTCAGCAAGCGAGAGGGATCGACATCGAGCTTGGCCAGCGCATTGCGGGTGGCGCGCACGGTCAAGGCCTCGTCCTGAGCGGGGCGCAAGAGACCGGCTTGCAAGAAGGCGGCCATGCGGTTCAGCGGGAACAGCACGCCGCGGCCGGTGGGCGTGACGAACAAGGCCATCTGCCGGCGCATGCCGCGCCATGCCAGCTGCACCGCTTCGTTGCGGCCGCGGTAGTCCAGCATGAACCAGCCGCCGACCTGCAGCTCGCGCGCCCAGGCCAACATGGCAGGCGTCGGAGCCGAACCGCCTTCGGCCACCACCTCCATGCCGTCGGACTCATGCCCGGACAGGTCACGCACCAACAGCTCGTTGATGTCGGCTTCCTCGCTGCCCTCAGGCAGCATGGTTTCCAGCGTTTCCAACTGGTCCATCAGCTCGTCGAGGCGCTCGCGCGGGATGGCCGCGGTCTTGGCGGTGAAGGCTGCTGCCAAGGCATTGTTCAGGCCGCGCACATGCTCGTCCTGCTTGTCGACCGACAGCCCCGCCTGACCCATGCCATCGCGCAGGGTCTTGAGCAAGGGCGGCAGGCGACGAATCACCTCGGCGCGCTCCTCGCGGGAGACCTTCGCACTGGCCGACCAGATCAGGTCGGCAGCGGCGCGCTTCATCTGCTTGGTGTTGTCCGACTGGGCGCCGGTGCGCACCGCCGTGACGGCCAGCACATCGGCCCAGATGTGGAACAGGAACTCGCGCACGCCGTCCTGCACCGGCACCTCGTTGAGCATCTTGCGCAACTCGATGGTGTATTGGATCGCCAGAGTCTCGCGCTGCTCGACCTGCTGAGCCAGCGAAACGCCATGGCGGGTGGTCTGATTCTCGTTCTTGAAGTAGTTGTCGAGGAACTTCTCGAACTCGGTCAGCACGGTCTGAAAGACGCGGCGGCCGGTATCGGGATAGGCCTCGACCACCTGCACCACCCGCTTGATTTCGCGCTCCAGCGGGTCGCCGGCGGCGCCGCTGGTGCCGGTGTTGCCGCTGAAACCCATGACGCAGGCGCCCATGCGGTCGATCAGCTGACGGGCTGGATGGTCGGTGGTGGCAAAGAAATCGGGCTCACTGACGGCGACGCGCAGCACCGGCATCTGCAGGCGGGCAAACCAGACCCGCACCGAGGCCGGAATGTGCTCTTCCATCAAGATGCTCTGGAACATCATGGCCACCAGCTCAATGGTGGCGCGCTCGGCCGGCGTGTCGGCGGCCTGCTTGAGCACCGACTTGAAGGCCTGATTGCGGGTCTTAATCTCTTCCAGCAGCTTGGGCGCGGCCGAAGGCTGGCCCTCGGCGTGCACGGATTCGCGCTGCAGCGACTCCTGGGCATGCTTGATGGCCGCACTGAGACGGGGCGCGGCCGGGCGGGTGGCGGGGTGCACCGGCTGAGCGGAAGCGAACGCCATGGGCTCGACCTGAGTCGGCGCCGAACCGGCATCCATGCGCGCGGCCGTCTCGCTGGCCACGGCGGCGGCACGCGTCGCCACGGTTTCGGCCATGGCCGTGGCGCCAAAGGCCGGCACCTGACGGCCAACAATCTTCTGCAGCAACTGCAGCACCTCTTCAGCCTGGCTGCTGGCCGGGCTGCGCACGGGCGCGGCGGCGCTGGCATCGGGGAAGCCCGAAGCAGCACGGATCTGCGGGGAACGCGCAGAGGCACCGAACTGGGTCGCGCCGTATGGCATGCCGGCCCCGGGCACATAGGCCGAGGCAGAGGCCAGCGGCGTGCTGTCATGGCTGCGGCGGATGAAGGGCCGCAGATCGACTTCGGGCAGCACCGACTGAGAAATCAGCCAGCGGTTGGTCTCGTGATAGCACTCGACCAGCAGCTGAGAGAACTCATCATGCAGCGTGGTGCGGAGCATCTGCCAGTCTGAGCCGGCCAGGCCGCTGCGCGTCCAGGCGTCCAGCACCAGCTTGGCCACAACATTGGCGCGCAAGAGGTCCTGCGCCGGCATGTCATCCTGCTTTTCCAGCACCTGCATGCGGGTGCGCAGATCGGTGAACTCCCAGGTCGCCTTGTCCATCATGGCCAAGGCCAGGCGCGAGGCCGTGATCTCGCGCTCGATGGTGTCGTCGTCGACCAGGGACATGGCTGCCTGCTCGTTCGCGCCCGAAGCCGCGGCGGCGGTGGGCGCCTCCACGATGCCGTAGACCGCCGCATGGCGCAGGCCGCTGATCACGCCGGACAGCCAGGCCGGGCCGTGCCGATTCCAGGATTGCACGCCATCACGGCGCGCCACCATCACCGCGTACTCGGTGGTTTGCAGGAGCAGCTGGGCGGCAGCCTCATTGAGCACCTTGCCGAGCGCCGAGATGCCGCGCACCAAGGACTCGATATAGATGCGCCGCGCTTGGGAGGCCAAGGCCTGATTGCGGGCGACTGCGCTCATGGGAATTCGTAGGTCATGCTGAGTGGTTTGCAGCCACTCTACACCACGGCCCCAGAGTTTGGATCGTCCGGATCTTCCTTGTTGATGGGCGTCTTCACCAGATCTTCGCGCTTGACACCCAACCACATGGCGATCGCCGCGGCCACAAACACCGAGGAGTAGATGCCGAACAGAATGCCGATGGTCAGCGCCACGGCAAAGTAGTGCAGGGTTGGGCCGCCGAAGATCAGCATGGACAGCACCATCAACTGCGTGCTGCCGTGGGTGATGATGGTCCGACTCATGGTGCTGGTGATCGCGTGGTCAATCACCTGATGGGTGTTCAACTTGCGGAACTTGCGGAAGGCTTCGCGCACCCGGTCAAAAATCACCACCGACTCATTCACCGAGTAGCCCAGCACCGCCAGGATCGCGGCCAGCACCGCCAGAGAGAACTCCCACTGGAAGTAGGCAAAGAAGCCCAGAATGATGACCACGTCGTGAAGGTTGGCGATGATGCCGGCCACGGCGAACTTCCACTCGAAGCGAAAGGCCAGGTAGATCATGATGCCGACCACGGTCACGATCAGCGCCAGGGCCGCGTCATGGGCCAGCTCTTCCCCGACTGCCGGGCCCACCACCTCACTGCGAGAGAGCTTGACCGGCTCGGCGCCGTCCGCGGTCAGGCAGACCTGCTTGCTGATGGCCTCACCCTTGTCGCTGACGACTTGACGTTGGCTGATGCGGCCGGATTCCGCCGAGCACAGCTCGGAGAAAACGCGGTCCACCTGTTCGGTTTGCTTGATGTCGCCGCGCAGAGGCAAGCGCAACATGACGTCATGCGAACTGCCGAAGTTCTGCACCACGATTTCGCCAAAGCCCATTTTCTCGACCACATGGCGCGTCTTCTCGAGTTCCGCTGTCTTGGCGTACTCGATTTCGATGACCGTACCACCGGTGAATTCCACCGAGAAGTTCAGCCCGCGCGTGACCAGGAAGAAGACGGCCGCGGCGAAGGTCAGGAAGGAGATGACGTTGAAGATCAACGCATGCTTCATCAGCGGGAGATCCCGCTGGATTCGGAACAGTTCCATGATTCGAGGCTTTCTTGATTAGGCCTTGGCCACGGGCTGCTGCTCAGCCTCGGGACTCGCTGCGGGTTTCCAGATCTGCCCAATCGACAGCGACTTCAGTTTCTTCTGGCGGCCATACCAAAGATTGGCCAGCGCACGCGAGAACACGACCGAGGAGAACATCGACGTCAGGATGCCCAGGCAGTGAACGATGGCGAAGCCCTTGACCGGACCGGAACCAAAGGCCAGCAAGGCGATGCCAGCGATCAAGGTGGTCACGTTCGAGTCCAGAATGGTCGCGAACGCGCGCTCGTAACCGATGCTGATGGCCGCCTGTGGCGCCACACCGGCGCGCAGTTCTTCCCGGATCCGCTCGTTGATCAGCACATTGGAGTCGATCGCCATGCCCAACACCAGCGCAATCGCGGCGATACCCGGCAAGGACAGCGTGGCTTGAAGCATGGACAGCAGGGCCAGCAGCATCAGCAGATTGAAGCCAAGCGCCAGGGACGAGAACACGCCGAACAGCATGTAGTAGACGCACATGAACACGGCCACGGCCACGAAGCCCCAGGTCACGCTCAAGATGCCCTTGGCGATGTTCTCAGCGCCCAGGCTCGGTCCGACGGTCTTCTCTTCGATGATTTCCATCGGCGCGGCCAAGGAACCGGCGCGCAAAAGCAGGGCCGTATCGCTGGCTTCCTGGGTGTTCATCGAACCCGTGATCTGGAAGCGGTTGCCCAGTTCGCCCTGAATCACCGGCGCAGTCACGACCTCACCCTTGCCCTTTTCGAACAAGATGATGGCCATGCGCTTGCCAATGTTCTCGCGCGAGATGTCCTTCATGATGCGGGCACCCTTGGCGTCCACGGTCAGGCTCACCGCGGGGCGCTGCTTGTCGTCGAAGGTGGTTTGGGCATCGTTCAGGCTTTCACCGGTCAACACCACCTGGCGCTTGACGATGATGGGCCCGAAGCCGCGATCGATGAAGCGCTCGGTGCCGAAAGGCACCGGGCCGGAGCCGGCGAGCGCGGCCTGCGCTTCGGCGCTGTCGTCCACCATGCGCAGTTCCAGCGTGGCGGTGCGGCCGATGATGTCCTTGGCCTTGGCCGTGTCTTGCACGCCCGGCAGTTGCACGACCACACGGTCAGCGCCCTGTTTCTGGATCACAGGCTCGGCCACACCCAGTTCATTGACTCGGTTGTGCAGCGTGGTGATGTTCTGCTGCAGCGCCGCGTCCTGCACGGCCACCTGGGCCTTGGGCTTGAGCGTGCCGACCAAACGAAGGTCCAGGCCTTCGGTCACCGGCAGCCACTGGACATCGGGCAGTTGTTCGTTGAGCACGGCCAGCGCTTGCTGACGCACCGCTTCCTCGCGGAAGGTGACGCCGACGGCATTGCCGTCGCGGCTGATGCCGGCATGGCGAATGTTCTTTTCGCGCAGCATGGTGCGCACATCACCGGTCAGGCTTTCCGCCTTCTTGGTCAGGGCCGACTTCATGTCGACCTGCATCAGGAAGTGCACGCCACCGCGCAAGTCCAGGCCCAAGTACATGGGGTTGGCATGCAGGGCGGTCAGCCAGCGCGGCGAGCGCGAGAGCAGATTCAGCGCGACGATGTAGCTGGGCTCGTTCGGGTCGGCATTCAGCGCCTTGCTGATGACGTCCTTGGCCTTGACCTGGGTGTCCAGGTCGGCAAACCGGGCCCGCACCGAGCCGCCTTCAAACTGGACAAAGTCGGGCTTGATCTGGGCATCGCTGAGCGCTTTTTCCACGCGCGTGGCCACCGCGGCGTCGACCTTGACGGTGACCTTGCCGCTGGAGACCTGCACCGCAGGCGCCTCACCGAAGAAATTCGGCAGCGTGTAGATGATGCCGATCAGCAGCGCGACGACCAGGATCGCGTACTTCCACAGCGGGTAACGGTTCATGAAGGCTTCCTCTCAGGCCCGCACACCGGTACCGCCTCTGCACATGCAAAGAAGCGGCAGCGATGCCGGGTGGGCCGCCGCGCAAGCGGCTGGCTGCTTTTCGGCCCGGGCCACCCGGGGCGGGCAGCCGGGCCGGGTTTCGGATTACTTGATCGTGCCCTTGGGCAGCACTTGCACGACGGCGCCGCGCTGCACTTGCAGTTCAACGCCGTTGGCCACTTCCAGGCTCAGGTAGCTCTCGCCGACCTTGCTGATCTTGCCCAGCAGGCCGCCCGATGTAACGACCTCGTCGCCCTTGGCGATGGCATCGATCATGGCCTTGTGTTCCTTCTGGCGCTTCATCTGCGGACGAATCATCACGAAGTACAGCACCACAAACATCAACACCAGCGGCAGCATGCTCAGCAGACTGGACTCGGTACCGGTGGCGGCGGCGGGCGCGGCCTGGGCGAAAGCATTGGAGATGAACACGAGAAATTCCCTTTTGATTTGAATGCGGACACCGGGCCGAGCCCATGCCACGCGGGGCCGGTGCCCGAATGAACGGCGGATTGTATGCGCCGCCTGCGGCCTGCCATGCTGGGGTCCTCCTGCATGGCGGCTGCGCAGCAAGCCTGCGGCACCGTGGCCCATCTGGGGTCGCCTAGGCTTGACAGCAAGTCATGCCGTTAATATATTTACAGAATACCAACCCGAACGAGCTTCGCCATGACCACTTCCCTCGCCTCGAATCTGCCACGCTGGGCCGGCGTCTTCCCTGCCGTCACCACCAAGTTCAAACCCAACGAGGACCTGGACATCGCCGAGATGGAGCGTCATTTCGAGTTCCAGATCCAGAACGGCGTGCACGGCCTGGTCACCGGCGGCTCGCTGGGCGAGGCCAGCACGCTGACACTGGAGGAAAAACTGGAAGTGGCCGCCACCGCACTGCGCGTCTCGGCCGGTCGCGTGCCAGTCCTGGCCAATGTGTCGGAAACCAGCACACGCAATGCCATCCGCTATGTCGAAGCCGCCGCCAAGCTGGGTGTGCAGGGCCTGATGCTGATGCCGGCCGTGCTCTACCCGGCCGACACGCGCGAAGCCATGACCAATGTGCGCACGATCGCCGAAGCAGCCCAGCTGCCCATCATGATTTACAACAACCCGGTGTCCTACCGTGTCGACCTCAAGCCCGAGGACATGGCCGAGTTGGCCGATTGCGAATGGTTGGTTGCCATCAAGGAATCGACCGACAACATCCGCCGCATCACCGACCTGCGCAACACCCTGGGCACGCGCTACCAGCTCTTCATCGGCGTCGATGACCTCAGCTTCGAGGCCCTGGCCCTGGGCTGCGAGGGTCTGCTGGCCGGCCTGTGCGACGCCTTCCCGGCTGAGACCGTGGCCATCTACAAGCTGATGCAGGCCAAGCGCTACGACGAAGCACTGAAGATCTACCAGTGGTTCATGCCCCTGCTGCACCTCGATGTCAGCGCCAAGCTGGTGCAGAACATCAAGCTGGCCGAGGCCATGGCCGGCGTCGGCAATGAGAACGTACGCCGCCCGCGCTTGCCCCTGATTGGTACCGAGCGCGAGCGCGTGGCCGCCATCATCCAGAAGGGCTTGGACACCCGGCCCGATTTGAGCAGCCTGTTCTGATCCACTCAAATGACGGCCAGCGGCCTGCGATGATGCGCCCATGAAAAGCAGCCGCCAGGACCCCAGCCAGAGGAACGCCACCGCCCCCGTGGAGGGCGAACCCGACAAGCGTCGCTATGCCGACCAGGCCTACGACGCGCTGGAGTCCATGATCGCCACGCTGGAGTTGCGTCCTGGCGCCCCCATCGTCGAGGCGGAGCTGATCGAGCGCACCGGCCTGGGCCGAACGCCCACGCGTGAGGCGCTGATGCGCCTGGTGGCCAGCGGCCTGATCGTGCAGCAGCCGCGCCGCGGTTTGTTGGTCAGCGACATCCGCCTCGCCGAGCATCTGGACCTGATCGAAGCACGGCGCGTGCTGGAGCGGCTGATCGCTGCGACCGCCGCACGCCGTGCGACGCCGCAGCAGCGCCAGGATCTGCTGCGCTGCGCCCACCAAATGAGCGAGGCCAGCCAAGCCGACGATCTGGGCGCCTATATGGCCGCCGACCAGGCCCTGGACCATGTCGCCCACGCGGCCAGCCGCAACCCCTTTGCCGTGGCGGCCGTCGTGCCCATGGCCATTCAATGCCGGCGCTTCTGGTACGCCTACCAGCACCAGGGCGATATGAACGAAGGCGCGCGCTGCCACCTGGTGCTGGCCGAAGCCATCGCCGGCGGCGAGCCCGAGCGCGCAAGCGCCGCGGCCGATGCCTTGATGGACTATCTGCGCAGCTTTGCCAGCGCGGTCATCGCTTGACCCCTATCGCCTGACATCTTCATCAGCCACGCTTTCGACCATGCGCATCATCGATTCCCACACCGGCGGCGAGCCGACCCGCATCCTGATTGACGGCGGCCCGGACTTGGGCTGCGGCAGCATGGCAGAGCGCTTGGCACGTCTGCGCGAACAGCACGACGCCTGGCGCAGCGCCATCGTCAACGAGCCACGCGGCTCGGACGTGTTGGTCGGCGCCCTGCTCTGCGCGCCACAAGACCCAAGCTGCAGCGCCGGCGTGATCTTCTTCAACAATGTCGGCTACCTCGGCATGTGTGGCCACGGCACCATCGGCCTGGTCGCCACACTGGCATTTCTGGGCCGAATCCAAGCGGGCGAGCACCGCATCGAAACCCCGGTCGGCACCGTCAGCGCCACGCTCCACGAGGACGGCAGCGTCACCGTCGCCAATGTGCCGGCCTACCGCTGGGCGCGTCAGCTTCGCGTCGAAGTGCCCGGCCACGGAGTCGTTCATGGCGACGTGGCTTGGGGCGGCAACTGGTTCTTTCTCTGCGATGACCATGGCTTGGACTTGCGTCTGAGCGAAGTCGAGGCCCTGACCGACCTGTCCTGGCGCATCCGCCAGGCCCTGAAGGCGCAGGGCATCAGCGGCGAACACGGCCAGGAGATCGACCACATCGAGCTGATCGGCCCGGCCCAGAACCCCGCCCACCAGGGACGCAACTTCGTGCTCTGCCCCGGCAAGGCCTACGACCGCTCGCCTTGCGGCACCGGCACCAGCGCCAAGATCGCCTGCCTGGCGGCAGACGGCAAGCTGGCGCCCGGACAAAGTTGGGTGCAGGAAAGCGTGATCGGCAGCCACTTCACGGCCAGCTATCAACCCGCAGACCACGGCCGCGTGCTGCCCAGCATTCATGGCCAGGCCTTCATCACCCTCGATGCGAATTTGGTGTTCCAGCCTGGCGACCCCTTTGCCTGGGGCATCAGGGACGACAGCGGCAAGCACGGCGGCTGATGGCCGCCCAGCCCCTGCCCACCCGCCGTCACGCCGACGTGATCATCATCGGCGGCGGCATCATCGGCGCCGCCTGCGCGCGCGAGTACGCGCGCCAGGGCTTGAGCGTGGCCGTGGTCGAGCCCGGGCCCATCGGTGGCGGAGCCACTGCCGCGTCCATGGGCCATCTGCTGGCCGTCGACGCCTTGGACCCGGCGGACCAGATTGAATCGGACCTGAGTCGGCGCAGCCTGCAGCTCTGGCAAGACTGGCTGCAGGAGCAAGAGGCGCACCGCGAGTTGGCCGAATACAGCCGCTGCGGCACGCTCTGGCTGGCCACCGACTCCGAAGAGTGGACCCTAGCCGAACGCAAGCGTGCCTGGTTCCGCAAACAGGGCCTGGCGGCTGAGCTTCTGAACCCCGAAGAATTGGCACAAGCCGAACCCATGCTGCGTCGCGACTTGCTCGGCGCCCTGCATGTCCCTGACGACGGCCGCGTCTACCCCCCGCGTGTGGCCGCTCGCTGGCTGCAGGAGGCGCAGGCCAAGGTCTTCCGCGCTCGGGCCGTGAATTTCGAGGGTGCTTCCGTACGCCTAGACGACGGTCGCGAGCTTTGGGGCGCCATGACGGTGATCTGCACCGGCCTGGCCGCGCAAGAGCAGTTGCCTACCGGCTGGCTGCTGCCAAAGAAGGGGCATCTGGCCATCACCCAGCGCCACCCCGGCCGGGTGCAGCACCAGCTGGTCGAGCTGGGCTATTTGAAACGCGCCCATCTGGTGGATCAGGACACCGTGTCCTTCAATCTGCAGCCGCGGCCGGGCGGCCAGCTGTTGATCGGCTCTTCGCGCCAGATTGGCCGCGACGACTCCGAGCTGGATCCCGTCCTGCTTCAGCAGATGCTGCGCCAGGCCGTGCACTACATGCCCGGCCTGGCCGAACTCAGCCTGCTGCGCTGCTGGACCGGTGTGCGCCCGGCCAGCCGCGACGGTCAGCCACTGATCGGAGCCCACCCGCGCCTGCACCGCAGCTGGTTGGCCACCGGTCACGAGGGCCTGGGCATCACCACCGCCCTGGCCACGGCCGAGCTGCTGGTGCAGCTGAGCCTGGGGCAGGCCACGACATTGAAACCTGACCCCTTCAGACCCGCGCGTTTCCAAGAAAGCCCCGCCCATGCCTGATGCGCCCGCCGCCGAGATCCTGGTCTTCATCAACGGCCAAGCCCTGCGCGTGCCCGCCCACTGCCATGTCGCCGCCGCCCTGAAGCGAGCCGGCGTGGAGCACAGCCGCCGCGCCGAAAACGGGCAGCCGCGCGCCGCGTTTTGCGGTATGGGCCAATGCCAGGAATGCCGCGTCCGCATCGATGACCAGGATCATTGCCTGGGCTGCATGACGCCGGTGGCCGAGGGCATGCGCATCGAGACCCAGACATGAACACAGCCGTGCAAACAAGCTCGGCCCGACAGGTGGCCGACGTCATCATCATCGGCGCCGGCCCGGCAGGTATCGCGGCACTGCTGCCCCTGCTGGACGCTGGCCGCCGGGTCATCTGGGTCGATCAATCTACGCGCGCCGGCGGCCAGATCTGGCGCGCTGGCCTGCCGAAGAACTGGCAGCGCCAGCTCGATGACGCCTTGCGCCACCCGCTGTTGCAGACCCGCTTCGGATGCACGGTGATCGCCGCCGAGCCCCGGGGGCAAGGTCCAGGAGCGTTGCACAGCCTGCGCCTGCAGACGCACGCGGGGACAGGTTCGCAAGCCTTGCGCGTCGCGGCCCCGCAACTGCTGCTGGCCCTCGGTGGCCGCGAGCGCCACCTGCCCTTCCCCGGCTGGACCCTGCCCGGGGTGATGGGCGCCGGCGGCCTGCAAGCGCTGGTTAAGCAGGGTTGGCCCATTGCCGGCCAGCGCGTGGTACTGGCGGGCAGCGGCCCTTTGCTGCTGGCCGCGGCCGACACGGTGCGACAAGCCGGGGCTCAGGTCTTGCTGATCGCCGAACAGGCCTCGCGCGGACAGCTGCTCCGCTTTGCGGCCGGCCTGAATGCCGGCAAAGCCAAGCAGGCCGTGAGCCTGGCCTGGCGTTTGCGCGGCATTCCCTACCGGGCCGGCACTTGGGTGCAGGCGGCCACGGGGCAGGACCGCTTGCAATCGGTGCAGCTGAATCAGGGCCAGTCCCGCAAGGAACTGGCGTGCGATGCCCTGGGCATTGGCTTCGGTTTGTTGCCCAACACCGAATTGGCGCAGTTGCTGGGCTGCCAGCTGCGGCCGGACGGCGCGATTGCCGTCGACGAAGGCATGGGCAGCTCGATCCCTGGGATCTATGCCGCCGGCGAATGCACAGGCATCGGTGGCGTGGACAAATCTCTGGTGGAAGGGGCGCTCGCAGCTCAGTCGCTGCTGGCGCAAACCACGCCGACGGCGACAGCACCGGCGCGCCAGCGTGCGCTGCGCTTCGCCCGGCATTTGGCAGAGCACTTTGCGCTGCGCCCGGAACTGCTGCGACTGGCCGACGCCCAGACCTTGGTGTGCCGCTGCGAGGACATCCGTCTTGGCGACCTCAAGGCCTACAGCGACTGGCGCGACGCCAAACTGCAGACCCGCTGCGGCATGGGCGCCTGCCAAGGCCGCATCTGCGGCCCGATCACCGAAACACTGCTGGGCTGGCCGGCGCAACAGGCCCGCGGACTGCGGGCTCCCTTGCAGCCAGGGAGGCTGGGCGCCTTCGCAGAAGACTGAGCGCCCAACTCGCTGGCCCGTGCGTTGGCCATAAAAAAAGCGACCCGAAGGTCGCTTTTTGCTTGTGATCGAGTTCGATCAGAAGTTGTGGCGGATGCCAGCAGCCAGCGAGCTGAAGTCGTTCGCGCTCTTGGCTTGGGTGCTGTCCACAGCCGTGTAGTAGCCATACACCTTGGTACGCTTGCTCAGGTTGTAGTTGTAGCCCAGGGTGTACTGCTTGCCACCGTTCTTGCCACCGTTGAAGGAATCGCCACCGGCCTTGGTGCCGCCGACGTTCAGGTGGAATTCCGAAGCGCCCATGACGTACATGGCCGAAACGCGAGCGATGGTGCGGGTGGAGTTCGTGGCTGCACCATTGTCTTCACGCTGGACATAAGCGCCCAGGATGACCGAGCCCAGCTCGTACAGACCGCGCACGGCGAATTGCTTGGCATCGCCTTGCTTGCTGAAGCCAGCGCCCAGGTGCAGAGGACCCTGGTCGTAGTTACCCGACAGGTCGATACCGCGCTTGTCGGCGCCTTCGCCAGCGTGCACAGCGGCTTCAGCCGAGAAACCACCCACGGTGGGGGTGAAGTAGCCGACCTTGTTCTTGCTGGTGAAGCCAGCGCCGGAGTACAGCTTGTCTTCCGAAGAACCGGTGTCGTGGTTGTGGTTGCTGATGTAGTCAGCAGTGGCGAAGTACGAACCCGGGGTCCAACGGCCCAGACGCACGGCACCGAAAGCGCCGCTCAGCTGCACGGAGGACTCACGGCCCCAGAAATCGCCAGTGGCGGCGCCGTTGTCAGAGTTCAGGCCGTGCTCCAGTGCGAAGCTGACCTTCAGGCCGCCGCCCAGATCTTCTTGACCCTTGAAGCCCAGACGCGATGCGTTGTTAGCGACCACGACCTTGCGGCCTTGGGCTTCAACCTTTTGGCTTTCAACGGTGGTGTTGATACGGCCCCACAGGGTGACCGAGCTTTGAGCGAAAGCGGCGGGAGCGGCCAGAGCTGCGATAGCAGCCACGAGAGCGATCTTTTTCATCGTATGCCTTTTGTGAGTTAAGTGTGTGCTGGGCTTAGCCGCCCGGTCTTCTGCGCAATGTGACGGCAGTATAGAAGTGGCTCGGAGCGCTGAAACAGCACCGACGCGAAATTGCAACACTTCTCTGGTACACCTGGAATCGTGCAAATTGGCACTTGCACGACGCGTCGGACTTCCCCTCAAGCAGGCTCGTCAAGAACCAGCCCTGCCAAGTGCGCGTCGTCATTCCATCCCACCAGCGTGAAGCCCGCGTCAGAAAAGAGCAGGCGGTTGATCACCGCATTGCCCAGCATCCAGGTTCGCGTTGCCTGCAAAGGCAAGCGAGTGGCCGCACGATACAGGCAGTCGAGCACGCCACCATGCGTCACCAAGAGCACCGTCTGCCCGGCGTGCTCACGCAAGACGCACTCGACGGCGGAAACGCTGCGCACATAAAACTCCTGCAAGGTTTCGCCGCCATCGGCGCCGAAGTCGGGGTCACGGCGGCGCCAGCGCTCGCTGTGATCCGGCCAGCGCTCGGCAATCTCCTGCCAGGTCTGGCCCTGGAACACGCCAAAACGGCGCTCGCGCAGGCCGGGATTCAGCTGCACCGGCTGGCCCAATGCTGCAGCGGCTGCGGCGGCGGTTTCTCGCGCTCGCCCTAAATCACTGCTGTAGATCACATCGATGCCTTCCCCGGCCAAAACCGCGCCGAGGCGCTGGGCTTGCAAGCGCCCGATGTCGTTCAGGGGCACGTCCAACTGACCCTGGATGCGCTTGTCGCGATTCCAGGCGGTCTCGCCGTGACGGATGGCGAACACGCGCGTGCTGCTGTCCAAGGGCATGGTGTCAAACACCCCAGACCAGATCAGCGCCGGCACGCTGGGCATGGCGGATCAGCTCGACCAGCGGCCAGGCTCGCTGCTGCAGGCTGATGCCCTCGCGGCGCGGCAGGGGCTCACCAGCAGCCGCTGCCTCTGCCTGCAGCCGGGCAAACGCAGCCTCATCCTCTGCCACGGCCAGCTCCAGGGTCGAAATCGCAGCCAGCAGCTCGGCTCCACGCAAGATGCCTTGTGGCGAAGGCTCGCGCCCCAGAAGGCGCAGGATCTGCTCGCCCTGAGGCTGCAGCATGATCACGTCGGCGCCGGCTTTGGATTTGAAGCGGTAGATCATGATGAACGTCCTCCCTGGATGGCTACTCAAATGAATGCCATTCATTGTCGACGCAGTCACTCACGCTTGCGCAGCCGGAATCAGATCAACAATCCGCCCATCAAACGCATGCCGCCGCCTGGGCTGCTCGGGTTGCCGCTACGCCAAACCCGCTCCTCAAATTCTTGCGGGCCCAAGGCAGGCGCATAGAGGTAGCCCTGGAACTCGTCACAGCCGGCGCGCAGCAGAAAATCGCGCTGTGCATCAGTCTCCACGCCTTCAGCGATGACGTGCAGGCGCAAGGCCTGGCCCATCTGGATGATGGCATTGACGATACCCGCGTCGCTGGCATCGGCAGGAAGGCCCGTCACAAAGCTGCGGTCGATCTTGAGCCGCTGGATCGGAAAGCGCTTGAGATAGCCCAGGCTCGAATAGCCGGTGCCGAAGTCGTCGATGGACATGCCGACGCCGAGCGCCGCCAGCGACTGGAGGCGGCGCAGGGCTTCCTCGGCATCGCGCAACAGGATGGACTCGGTCAGCTCGAGCTCCAGCAAGCCCGGCGGCAGGCCCGAGGCGCGCAAGGCATGGGCCACCGTGTCGGCAAACTGGCTTTGTTGAAATTGCAGGGCCGAGACGTTGACGGCCACCGGCATGCGCCAACCCTGGCGCAACCAACGCGCAGCCTGCTCCACGGCCTGGTGCAGGACCCACTCGCCAATGGCGACGATGAAGCCGCTTTCTTCGGCCACCGGAATGAACTCCGACGGCGAAATCTCGCCGCGCAAGGGATCGCGCCAGCGGATCAGCGCCTCGGCACCAATCACTTGGCCATTGGCCAGATTGATCTGCGGCTGGTAGTGCAGGCGGAACTGCCCCTCCTGCAAGGCTTGCCGCATGGCGTGATCCAAGCGCATGCGGGACAGCAGGTCGACGTCCTTGCGCGGCTGATGGAAATGGAAGGCTGCACGACCGCTCTCCTTGACCCAGTGCATGGCCTGCTCGGCGCTGCCAAGCAACTCGTCGGCGCTGCTGCCGTCGCCCGGAAACAGGGCGATGCCGGTGCTGCAAGTGACGGTGAAGCTCAGGGTGTCGAAGCAAAAAGGCCGCGCCATCGCCTCCTGCACGCGCCGCGCCGCATTTTCGGCCCCGCGGGCATCGGCCTGATGAATCAGCAGCGCAAACTCATCGGCGCCCAAGCGAGCCACCAAGTCGACCTCGCGCAAGCAGGCCTTCAGGCGCTCCGCCACCTCGCGCAGCACCCGGTCGCCATACGAGTGGCCGAGCGTGTCATTGATCTGCTTGAAACGATCCAGATCGACGTTGAGCAGGGCAAACGGCGCGCTTTCGCGCTTGGCCATGGCATGGGCGTGGTCGATGCGTTCGGCCAGGGCGCGCCGGTTGGGCAGGCCGGTCAGCATGTCAGAGTGCGCGAGCTCCTCGATGCGCTGGCTGGCGGCCAGCTTTTCACTGAGGTCGCGGTAGGAATAGACGCGCCCGATCGGCCGGCCGCGGCTGAACTGCGGCAGCGACACCCGCTCCAGCACGCGACCATCGAGCAGGCTGATGACATCGCTGCTCTGCAGCAGAGCGGCGTCCTGGATGGCGGCCTGGCGCGCCATATAAGCCGCCCCGTCGACCACGCTGCGCCGCATCCACGTCTGCACGGCCTCGTCATTGCGCTCGCGCAGCAGGTCGGGCGGGATACCCCAGAGCGAGGCGAAGCGACGATTGAAGGAACGAATTCGCCCGGCCAGGTCGACCACGAGAATGCCATCGGCCGTCGATTCCAGCGTGGCCTGCAACTCGGCCACCAAGGCCTCGCGCTCTTCCTCGGCCTGACGCTGCGGCGTCTGGTCCCGCACCGAGACGAGCCAGAAGCCTCCGCCCGACGCTGCCGCATCGCGGATGAAGCTGATGCGCCGGGTCACCCAGAGCATCTGGCCATCGGCATGGCGCAGCAAGGTATCCGAGAGCAGCTGCGCGCTGCTGTCCTGTGCGGCCTCTTGCCAGAACAGCAGGTCCTCGGGCGTGCTGGCCAGGGACTCCACACTCTGCCCCACCCACTGCCCGGCACTCGATCCGAGCAAGGCCACGGCGCCCGCATTCACCGCAAGGATGCGGCGGCTGCCCCCATCGACCAGCCAAGCGGCCTCCAGCATGCCCTCGAGAAGGGCGGCTTGAGCGAGCGGGGCGGCGGTCGAAAAGGGGGGAAGCTGCAGGCTGACCAGGGTCACGCCGCCAGCTCCACGTCGCCGAGCCCCTGGACGGGCTCGAAGAAATAGGCCACGCGGGTGCGCGGGCTCAGGTATTCCAGCGAGGCGCGAGGGAGGTGCTGAGGCTTCAGGCTGCGCCGTATGCCCAGGTCGGCATGCTGTTCCAGGTTCAGAACCAAAGCCTCTTCCCGCGGCACGCGCGGGTCATGAACCATGACTTTGGGCTTGAGCGGGCGCGAGGAATTGACCGCCACCACCAAGGCGAAGCGATCGTCGGTCAGCTGCACCGTCGAGCCCGGCGGATAGACGCCCATCATGCGGATGAATGCATTCAGCATGGTGGCATCAAACCGATTGCGCCCTTGAGCAAACATCAAGGACAAGCCTTCATGCGGCGTCATCGCCTTGGAGGCCAGCAAGGGGTTGCACAGACCATCGAAGCGGTTGACCAGGGACACGATGCGAGCGCCGGCGCTCATGCGGTCGACATTGATGCGCTGCGGGAAGCCGCTGCCGTCGGCATTTTCGTGGTGCTGGGCGATCACCAGCAGCGGGCCCGTCGAGAGCCCCATGCTCTGCGCCAAGGCCACGCCCTTGGCCACATGGTCCTGATAGCCTTGCAGCTCCGCCGCGGTGAAGCTGTCATCGCGGTGACGCAAGCGGGCCAGCACCTCGGTCTTGCCGATATCGTGCAGAAGCGCGCCCACGCCCAGGTCCATCATTTCCTCACGCCCCAGTCCGAAGGCACGGCCCAGCAACAGGGAAATGATCGAGACATTGAGCGCATGCGCGGTGCCACGGTCACCAGCACCTTCGTTGAGCAGGCGGATGTTGAGGTCCCCCTCCACCAACATCTTGTCCAGCAAGGCGGCAGTCAGGGCAGTGGCTTGCTCGCGGGAGTTGCGTGGCTGCGTCGCCAACTGCTCCATCACGCCGCGGAAAGCACCGGCAGCCTCAGCATACTGACGCTCGCACAGGCTCAGCGCGGCACGCTGAGCTTCCAGCGATTTGCGATGAGCCTCGCGGGCCAGATCTTCGGCCGACAGCTCCGTTGGCATCGACGCCGCGATCGACTCAACGGGCAGAGCTACGCCTTCCGCCTGCAACTCGCTCTTGCCCGGACTCCAGCGCACCTGCGTCAGCCCAAGCCGACGCAGGATCAGCAATTGATCCTCGGAACTCAGCTTGAAACTGCTGAGCGGAAAGGGATGAGACATCCAGCCCAGATCCAGGTGGATGAACATCCCCACCTTCAGCTGGCCCACATCGATCAAAGGATCGGCAGTTGTGTCCTTCATATTCTTCCTACGCCTTTTTTTTGCGGCGCCCTCTGGCTGAGCTTCGGCCACGCTGCGGCCAAACTTGAGCCCTTCTGCGAGTATTGCCCATGGAAGGTGACGGCCCACCGCATCGCGTGCAAATTGTCACGCCCAAGCGCGTTTGGACGTGGCTTTGCGCGCCCAGTTTGTTCATCAAGTGAACCAATGTTCTAATTAAGAACCAATTTCCAATCGACCCACACACTGCCTGACTGGTATCGGCGCTCCGCAGCTCAGCTGCAGCCGCGCACGATGCAAAAGGTAGTTGTACCTTCTCGCTGGAGCCAGAGCCATGAACCACGCCTACATCTGCGATGCGATCCGCACACCTTTCGGCCGCTACGGTGGCGCCCTCGCCTCGCTGCGCGCCGACGATCTGGGCGCGATTCCGCTGCGCGCGTTGATGGAGCGCCATCCCCTGCTGGACTGGGAGGCCATTGACGATGTGTTCTACGGCTGCGCCAATCAAGCCGGCGAAGACAACCGCAATGTCGCGCGCATGTCGGCCCTGCTGGCCGGCTTGCCGGTCGGCGTCGCTGGCATGACGCTGAACCGCTTGTGCGGCTCGGGCCTCGATGCGGTCGGCTCGGCGGCGCGGGCCATCCGAGCCGGTGAAGCCGAACTGATGCTGGCCGGAGGCGTCGAGAGCATGAGCCGGGCGCCTTTTGTCATGCCCAAGGCCGAAAGCGCCTTTGCCCGCAGCAATGCCATCTACGACACCACCATCGGTTGGCGTTTCATCAACCCATTGATGAAGGCGCAGTACGGCGTGGACTCCATGCCGGAAACAGCAGAAAACGTGGCCAGCGACTTCGGCATCTCACGCGCCGACCAAGACCGTATGGCCCTGGCCAGCCAAGAGAAAGCCGTGGCAGCGCAGCGAGCCGGCTTTTTCGCCAACGAGATCGTCGCTGTGAGCCTGGCGCAGAAAAAGGGCGAGCCCATCATCGTGGACCAGGACGAGCATCCGCGCGCCACCAGCCTCGAGGCCCTGGCGCGACTCAAGCCCATCGTCCGGCCCGATGGCACGATCACCGCAGGCAACGCCTCGGGCGTCAATGATGGTGCCTGCGCTCTGCTGCTGGCCAGCGAAGGCGCCGCCGTGCGCCATGGCCTGACTCCGCGGGCCCGCGTGCTGGGCATGGCCACCGCCGGCGTGCCGCCGCGCATCATGGGCATAGGCCCGGCGCCAGCCACGCTCAAAGTACTGGCTCAGACCGGCCTGAGCCTCGCGCAGATGGACGTGATCGAACTGAATGAGGCCTTCGCCGCCCAGGGCCTGGCCGTGCTGCGCCAGCTGGGGCTGGCCGATGATGACGCACGTGTGAACCCGAACGGAGGCGCCATAGCATTGGGCCACCCACTCGGCGCCAGCGGCGCTCGCCTGCTGACCACGGCCGTCAACCAGTTGGAGCGCAGCGGTGGTCGCTACGCTTTGTGCACCATGTGCATCGGGGTTGGCCAGGGCATCGCGGTGGTGATCGAGCGGGTCTGAGACCGGCGGCACAACGCAAGGAAAGGGAAAGAATTTCGAGTGAACGCTCTCCAATCGAAAACTCTCCCTCATAAACACAAGCCAAATCTCCAGGAAATACGCCAGAAAACGCCAGAGTGGACCTCTCAGGTCTGGCCGACTAGACCTCCGCATGTCTTTTGGCATGGGCTGATGTGCATGGGATACTGAATTCAATTCACCGAGCGGACATCACGCGAGGAACTTGCTCTGAGGGGGGCAAGACCGGGGCCAAACACCCGAAGTGATGTGCGCTGAGGCCATAGATTTCAGCTTTCGTCTTTCTCTTCTTTCACTCTCGCCGGACCTCCAAGCGCCGATTTCGCCGCACTCATCGACTTGTTTTTATCCGTCAGCGCAAATGCGAAGCATTCGCTGATAGAAAATGTGCGCTGCAGCAGGCCATGGCTGCACCGCGTGTGTGCCTGCCCTCATCGGGCAGCCTTGCAAGACGGTGAGCGTGCCGGCTCGACGCCAGTGCCTGAACCGGGGACGCGGTGCCCGGCGGCAGTGAAATTTTTGATTGTTCTTGAATCCTGAAACGCGCTCTGAGCCTTGAGGGCGCCCAACACACATCATCATGTCTGCTGCCCGCGCATTTGAAGACCTGTCCGCCCTGGCGCTCACAACGCCTGCCGAACCCGCCCTCGACAAGGGAGGCCTGAGTTCCAGCTCCCAGAAGCCAGAAGCGGCCGCTGCGAATGAGGGTCCGCTCAAGCGGGATCTCGTGGCCGGCCTGGAAAAAGGTCTGGCCGTGATCGAAGCCTTCGATCAAGAGCGCCCCCGCCTGACCATCAGCGAAGTCGCCGGACGCACCGGACTGACCCGAGCCGCTGCGCGCCGCTACCTGCTGACCCTGACCCATCTGGGCTTTGTCACCCAGGACCGCAAGATGTTCGCGCTTTCGCCCAAGGTGCTGCGCCTGGGTCAAAGCTATATGCACTCGGCCCGCCTGCCGCGCATCGTCGAGCCTGAGCTGCACAAGCTGGCCTATGCGCTCAAGGAAGCCAGCTCGGCCGGCGTACTGGACGGCGGCGACGTCATCTGCATCGCCGCCACCAGCGCAGGCCGTGTGGTCTCCCCCACCTTGCAGCCGGGCGCTCGCGTGCCGGCCTACTGCGCCGCCAACGGTCGCGTCATGCTGGCCGCCCTGCCGCAGGCCGACGTGGATGACTGGATCACCCGCCAGCAGCTGACGCCGCTGACGCCGCACACCATCACCCACCCGGAGCGCCTGCGCATCGAGATCGCGCGCGCCCGCGCCCTCGGTTATGCCTGCATCGACCAGGAGCTGGAGCTGGGCCTGCGCACCGTGGCCGTGCCGCTGCGCAACTACCGCGGCGACGTGGTGGCGGCCATGAACATCAGCGTCCACGCCTCGCGAATGAGCATGGACCAGATGGTCGAGCACTGCCTGCCGCCTCTGCTGCAGGCGCAAGCCCATCTGCGCATGCTGCTCTGAAGCTCGCACTGCGCACATGAAAAAAGCCACCCCGCCGAATCGGCGCGGTGGCTTTGTTTCTTGTTGCCGCTGAAGCGGCCGCAGCTCAGGCCCAGCGGCGCTGTTGCAACAAGGGGCTGACGCGGTAGCGCTCGCTGCGGTAGGCGGCGAACAAGGCATCCAACAGTTCGACCACGCGCTCCGCGCCCAGCAGCGCCAGCCACTCGAAAGGCCCGGACGGGTAGTTGACGCCCAACTTCATCGCCAGATCGGCGCCTTGCTCGTCGCACACACCCTGCCAGACAGCATCGCTGCCCTCGTTGACCAGCATGGCCACGGTGCGCGCCACGGCCAGACCCGGCACATCGCGCAGCTCCAGCAGTTCCCAACCGAGCGCATGCCAGAGCTGACGCACGGCCTCGCGTGCCGTCGCCGAACAGCGCGGGCCGAAAGCGACGGCCAGGCCGTCGATGCGATCGGGCGCCACCGGCCAGTCCATCACGGCCAACTCGCCATAGCGGCGCTCATGCGCGAGCTGGGCAGCCGTGCGGCCATCGCTGAGGTGCAGATGCATCTCACCCAAGACCAGACCCGCCCAGTCCGCCGATTCGCCGCGGCTGAAGCTCAGGCCGCGATGACTGAACCAAGTCGCCAGCGCCTCGATCAGCGGGCCGCGACCCACCAGGCTGAGCGCCGGCAAGGCAGCACTGGCCGACTCGACCGGTACCGGTGGCGCCGGCGGGCCGGCATAGAAGCCCTTGCCGACCTTGCGGCCCAGGCGGCCGCCGTCGACCAAAGCCTTTTGCACCAGCGAAGGCTGGTAACGCTTGTCGCCAAAATTGGCCTCGAACACCGATTGGGTGACCAAATAATTGGTGTCGTGGCCGATCAGATCCATCAGCTCGCAAGGGCCCATGCGGAAGCCTGCACTGCGCAGGGCCCGGTCGATCAGCTCGGGCGTGCCAGCCTGCTCTTGCAACAAGGCCAAGGTCTCGGCGTAGTATGGCCGGGCGATGCGGTTGACGATGAAGCCCGGCGTGCTCTTGGCATGGACCGCCGTCTTGCCCCAGCTGCGCGCCAGCTGAGCAATCACCTCGGCCACGCCGGCGTCGGTCTCGGCGCCCCAGACCACCTCGACCAGCTTCATCAAGGGCACCGGGTTGAAGAAGTGCATGCCGACCAGGCGCTGCGGATGCTTCATGCCATTGGCCAGCGCCGTGACGCTGATGGACGAGGTGTTGGTGGCAATGATGGCGCCCTCGCCGAGCAAACCGTCCAGCTCCTGCAGCAAGGCCTGCTTGGGCTCCAGCTTCTCGACGATGACCTCGATCACCAGAGTGGCCTGCGCCAGCTCGCTGGCGAGGCGGGCTGGCTGGATGCGGGCCATGATCTCGGCCCGCTCGGCCGCTTCCATGCGGCCCTTGTTGACCAGGCCGTCCAGGCCCTTGCCGATTTGGGCTAAAGCCGCAGCGGCGGCGCCTTCGCGAACATCGAGCAAACACACCGGATGGCCAGCCTGGGCCGCCACCTGGGCGATGCCGGCGCCCATCACACCCGCGCCGACCACGCCGATCAGGGCTTCGGCAGCCGGCAGCCGGGCGATCTGCCAAGTGCTGGAATTCAACGAGTCCGTCATCACACGCCCTCCTTGGCGGCATCATCGAGCGCCGGCACCCAGGCCGCCGGTCGTTTGGCGAGAAAAGCCGAGAACCCTTCGCGCGCCTCGTCGCCGAGGCGCACACGAGCGATGGTCTGCGCCGTCAGCTCGCGCACCTCGGCCGTCACCGGGCCCACCTCCAGCTGGGCAAACAGCTGCTTGATCTCGCCTTGCGCGCTGGGCCCGTTTTGCAGCAACTCGTGGATCCAGCGCGCCAGCGCCGCGTCGAGCTGATCGGCCTCCACCACCTCATGCACCAGACCCAGACTCAAGGCCTCGGCGGCACCGATGCGGCTTGCTGTCAGGGCCAGGCGCTTGGCCTGCCGGGGACCGACGGCATTGATCACATAAGGGCCGATGACGGCCGGCAGGATGCCGAAACGGGCCTCGCTGACGGCGAACTTGGCCTCACTGCTGGCCACTGCGATGTCGCAGGCCGCAGCCAGGCCGACGCCGCCGCCCAGGGCCAAACCCTGGATGCGTGCGAGCACTGGCTTAGGGCAATGAGCGATGCGCTGCAGCATGTCGGCGAACTTGCGGGCGTCGGCCAGATTCCATTCTTGGCTGGCCTCGGACGCACGCTTCATCCACTGGATGTCGGCACCGGCGCTGAAGGCCTTGCCGGCTCCGGCCAGCACGATCAGGCGCACATGCGGATCGGCCACCAAGCGGTCCATGGACTGGGCCAGTTCGGCAATCATCAACTCGTTGAAGGCGTTGAACACCTCGGGGCGGTTCATGGTCAGATGCGCCACGCCGCGCGCATCGACCTCGATATGCAATGTCTCCACGGAAGAATGCTCCTTGTTGTGCGGCAAGTATCGCAGCGCAAGAGCACCGGGCTGGAGGCTTGGCGCCACAATCGATGCATGTCCGCCCCCTTCCTCCAGCCCATGCAACTGCAGGGCCAAACGCTGCAGATCGAAGCCCAGTGGCTGCGCGCCGAACGCGTGGCGCGACCCCTGACCATCTTCCTGCACGAGGGCCTGGGCTCGCTGTCGCAATGGCGTGATTTCCCTCTCCGCCTGTGCGAGGCCCTGGACTGCCGCGGACTGATCTACTCGCGCCCAGGCTATGGCAACAGCAGCCCGCGCCGCGACCCCTGGCCGCAGGACTATCTGCAGCGCCAGGCCAAGGCGCAGCTACCCGCCTGCCTCGACGCACTGCGTGTGGCCCGCGACGAGCGGCTCTTCCTCTTCGGCCACAGCGACGGGGCCAGCCTGGCCCTGCTGTTCGCCGCGGCATTCCCTGAACGCGTGCGCGGCGTGGTGGCGATGGCGCCGCACCTGTTTGTCGAGCCCTGCACCATCGAGGGCTTGCGTCAGGCTCGCCAGGCCTACGAACACGGGCGCAGTCTGCGCACGGCCCTGGCCCGCCACCATGCCGACACCGACTCGGCGTTCTACGGCTGGAACGATGCCTGGCTGCTCCCGGGCTTCGAGCGGTGGAATATCGAAGACGATCTGCGCGCTCGCCTGGCCTGCCCGGTTCTGGCCCTGCAGGGCGAGGAGGATGAGTACGGCAGCCTGGCCCAGATCGAAGCCATTGCGCGCCTGCATGCCGACACCGTGCTCTGCGCCCTGCCCGGCTGCGGCCACGCACCACAGCGCGAACAACCCGAGATGGTCATTGAGCAAACCCAAGCGCTGTTCCAGCGTTGTCAGGCGTGAAGCATGCCGCGCCGCGCCCTGCTGAATCTGCTGGGCGTGCGCCGGCCGATTGACGAAGTGCCTCGCTCCTGGCTGCGCAGCCGCCCACATCAAACGGACGGGCGCTGATATCGTGTCCCTTCTTCACCCCTGATCTGACCCTTGCACACGAAAGAGCTCCGCATGATTCTCGAAGTCGCCGACATCCGCATCCAGCCCGGCCAGCAGGCCGCTTTCGAAGCTGCCATCCAGCACGGCATTGCCAGCGTGATCAGCCAGGCCCAAGGCTTCATCAGCGCCCAGGTCCAGCGCGGCATCGAGTCACCTGAGCGCTATCTGCTGCAGATTCAATGGGTCACGTTGGAAGACCACACCGAGCATTTCCGCGGCGGCCCGCTGTTCCCCGCCTGGCGCGCCATCGTCGGCCCCTTCTTCGCCGAAGCGCCCAAGGTCGAGCACTTCAACGCCGTCTGAGGCGTACAAGCTGCGACTTGGAAAGAGAACATCGCACCAAGCGCTTGAGCTGAAGCAAAAAAGCCGCCGCCCCAGAACCAGGGCAGCGGCTTGTTCTTTCATCATCGCCACGAGCGCCAGGCGGCGCTCATCGCTCAGGCGGCAAGATTTACTTCTTGGCCTTCTTGGCGGCCGGCTTGGCGGCAGCCTTGGCGGGAGCAGCGGTGGTCTTGGCAGCCTTGCGAGCGGCAGCCTTGGGGTCCACGGCGGCTTTGAAACCCGAGCCCGGGGTGAACTTGGGCAGCTTGGCGGCGGCGATCTTGATCTTGTCGCCGGTGCTGGGATTCACGCCGGTGCGCGCAGCGCGGGCGTGTTGCTTGAAGGAACCGAAGCCGGGGATGGACACAGCGCCACCCTTCTTGACGGTGGTGACCACAGCGTCCAGCAGGGTTTCCAGGATGCGGCCGGCTTCGGCCTTGGTCAGTTCATGCTTGCTGGCCAGGTGTTCGATCAGTTCGGTTTTGTTCATTCCAGAATCTCGTCTCAGGTAGTTGCCCGACCATCTCGGGCGAGCCTATTTTCTACGAATCCGCGACAAGCCCGATGATTGCTTGCAAAAAGCTGGCGCTGCAGGTTCAATCAATGCACCAAACTCAGCCCGGCGCCACTCCACCCAGGCATTCGCGCCGTCCAATTTGAGCGTTTGAATGCAGTCATGGCGAGACGCCCGCCACCGCTTGTTTGACCCCGAAGCCTTGTTTCGATGCCGCAAGAGAACGCGACGCCCCGACAACCACTCTTGAGTGGAGATGCGCCAGAGCCGGCCAGCAGCGCCCTGCTGCAAGCCTTGCCGCAGCAGCTGTGGCTACTCGATGCCAGCCTGCAGCCCAGCTTCGCTTCGCCCTCTCTGCTGGACTTCCTGGGTTTGAGTCTGCATGAGCTGCAAACCCTCGGATGGCGCCAAATCATCCACCCCCTCGACCGCCTCGAATTCGACCTGCGCTGGCAGCAAGCCCTGCTCTGCGGTCGCTTCGAGATGGACTACCGCCTGCGCGACGCAGAAGGCCGCTATCGCTGGCAGCTGGCCCTGGCCCAGTCCCTGCCCTCGCAAGCCGGCCAGCCATTGCGCCTGCTCGGCACCCACACCGACATCAGTGCCCGCAAGGAAGCCGAGGCGCGCCTGCGTGACGCCGACGAACTCTGGAAGCTGGCCTTGGAGAGCGTCGGTGATGGCGTCTGGGACTGGTACATCCAGGAGGACGTCGAGATCTACTCGGCGCGTATCCTGCAGATGTACGGCTTCGCGGAAAGCGAGATCAAGCCCAGCCCGAGCGAACTCGACGCGCGCACCCACCCCGATGACCGGGCGCAGATGGAGCTGGACCGTGCCGCTCATTTTGCGGGTCAGGCGCCCATCTACAGCAACGAACACCGCGTGCTGTGCAAGGACGGCAGCTGGAAATGGATCCACAGCCGCGGCATGGTGATCAGCCGCGACGCGCAGGGCCGACCGCTGCGCATGGTGGGCACACACACCGACATCACCCAGCGCAAGCAGGCCGAAGCGCTGATCTGGCACCAGGCGCACTTTGACGCCCTGACCGGCCTGCCCAACCGGCGCACCTTGCGGGATCGTCTGGAGCTGCTGCTGATGGCCGCAGACCGAGCAGGCGGGCGCCTCGCCCTGCTCTTCATCGACCTGGACCACTTCAAGGAAGTCAACGACACCTTGGGCCACGACATGGGCGATGCCCTGCTGCTGCAGGCCGCCGAACGGATTCGCACCTGCGTGCGCCCACAGGAAACCGTGGCCCGCATGGGTGGCGACGAGTTCACGGTCGTGCTCTCGGACTTGCGGGACAGCGCCGAGGCCGAAGCCGTGGCGCAAACCATCATCCAAGCGATGGCAGCGGCCTTCCATCTCCAGGAAGAGCGGGTGTTTGTTTCGGCCAGCATCGGCATCAGCGTGTTCCCCGACGATGGCCGGCAGATCGAAGAACTGTTCAAGCATGCCGACCAAGCGCTCTATGTGGCCAAGGGCGCCGGGCGTAACCGACTGGGGCATTTCACGCCCGACCTGCAGCAGGCAGCGCTGCTGCGCATGCGCCTGAGCAATGATTTGCGCGAAGCCCTGTCGCAGGGGCAGCTGAGCCTGGAGTACCAAGCCATCGTGGCCATGGAGAGTCGCGCCATCTGTAAAGCCGAGGCTTTGCTGCGCTGGACCCACCCGAGTCGCGGCCGGATCGGGCCGGACCTGTTCATCCCCCTGGCCGAAAGCAGCGGCCTGATCATCGAAATCGGCGAATGGGTGTTCCAGCGAGCCGCGCGCCAGGTCCAGGATTGGCGCCAGCGTCTGCACCCCGGCCTGCAAATCAGCATCAACAAAAGCCCGGTGCAATTTCGCCACCAGCACGGGCAAGCCGACCACGACCAGTGGGTGGCCACGGCGCAAGAGCTGGGCCTAGCGGACGGCGCACTGGCGATCGAGATCACCGAGGGGCTGCTGCTCGAGGGCGACAGCGAGGTCAACCGCCAGCTGGAAACCTTGCGCCAGGGCGGCTTCCTGGTGTCGCTGGACGACTTCGGCACCGGTTTCTCGTCGCTGTCCTACCTGCATCAGTACGCCATCGACCTGCTCAAGATCGACCAGCGTTTCGTCCGCAATCTGCGCCCTGGCACCAAGGATCTGGCCTTGTGCAAGGCCATCATCACCATGGCGCATGAGCTGGGCCTGCAGGTGGTGGCCGAAGGCGTGGAGACCCAGGAACAGTTCGAGCTGCTGCGCAGCGCCGGCTGCGACTACGGCCAGGGCTATCTGTTCGCCCGCCCGCTGCCGGTCGAAGCGTTCGAGCAGCTGCTGCGCCAGGGCAAGGCCTGAGCTTCCACAAAAAGGCGTCGCGCAATGACAAAAGGCCAGCACTTTCGTGCTGGCCTTTCTCAATTTGGTGCCCAGGAGAGGACTCGAACCTCCACGGAGTTACCCGCTAGTACCTGAAACTAGTGCGTCTACCAATTCCGCCACCTGGGCTTTTCTTCACTGCCGTAACAGCGAAGACCGCTAGTATAGCCTTAATTTTCTGGCTTGCAAGGACTAATTGAAAAACTTGGGGCTCAGGCGCTCTGCACCAGCGCCAGCAAGGCGGCATGAACGCGCCGCACATCGCTGGCCTCGCTGCGCCAGTTGCTGAACGCCGCACGCACGGCCCAGCGGCCGAGGAAGTAGGTCGGCGTCAGAAACGCCTCTCCGCTGTCGCGCAGTCGTTCCAGAAACCGCTGAACACTGGCGGCGTCCGTGCAGCCTGCCACGGCAAAGCAGACGATGTTGAGTCGGACCGGCGCCAGCAGCTCGAAGGCGGGGCCGCCGCCGGGCCCGGGGGTCAGGTCTTGCTGCAGCAGTTTGGCCAGCAGACGGGCGCAGTCGATATTGCGCCGCACGATCTCGGCTTGGCCGGCGCGGCCATAGGCCTGCACAGCAAACCAGGCTGGCAAGGCGCGCCAGCGGCGCGAGTTCTCGGGCGTCAGATGGACGAAATCGGGGCGTTCGCCGATCTCACCCAGATAGGCCGCCGAGTTCTGGAACACACGCAGCTGCAGGGCACGATGGCGGCTGAACTGCAAGGCGCTGTCATAGGGCACATTCAGCCATTTGTGGCAGTCGATGCACACCGAATCGGCGCCGTCCAAACCCCGGACTTGAGCCGCTACCCGCTCATCAAGGGCCGCGAAGGCCCCGAAGGCGGCGTCGACATGGAGCCAGAAGGGGTAGCGTGCGCGCAAGGCCAGCAGGGCCGGCAGCTCGTCGAAATCACCGCTATTGACCGTCCCGGCATTGGCCACCACGATCACCGGCGCGCCGGCCTGCGCTTGCAAGGCCAGCTCCAGCGCCTGCGGGTCGATCGCGTCACGGCCCGGCAAGGTCGCCACAGCTTGGACCGCATTCCGCCCCAGACCGAGCATGGACAAGGCCTTGTGGATGCTGGAATGCGCAGCGCCGGACAAGACCGTCACCGGGCCCAGCGCGGCCGCGCCAGCCTCGCTGACGCGCACACCGCGCTGCTCGCCCAGCCATTCGCGCGCCAGGGCCAGGCCGACAAAATTGGACATGGTCGCGCCCGAGACGAAGGCGCCCTCATGCGCTTCGCTGAGGCCAAACCAGGAACCCAGCTCGCGCACGGTCTGGCGCTCCAGCTCCGGTGCTTCGGAATCCCAGCCGGCGGTCGGGTTCTGATCCAGGGCCGAGGTCAGCCAGTCGCCCATCAGACTGGCCGGGGTGGCGCCACCGGTGACAAAGCCCAGATAGCGCGGCCCGGCGCTGGCGCTCAGGCGCGGCAGCCAACGTTGCTCGAACAGGCGCAAGGCGGCCTCGGCGCCGCCTCCGGCAGCGCGCTGCAGCTCGCCCTGCGGAGTCTGCGGCTGCACGGCCACCGGCTGTGAGTCCAAGCTCTGCAGGCTCTGCAGCGCCGTCGCGCGGGTCTGCGCCAGCAGCTCGGGCAGGGTCTCCAAATCGTGTTTCAACAGCTCATGCATGGCAAGCTCCAGGTGATGCAAGCCGCCATGCTAGAGTCGATTGGACTGATTCAAGCAATCCAATTCAAACGCCGTGGACTGGCCCCTCCAACCTTCCCTTCTTGCAGCTTTGCGCACGGCCTTGCAGCAATCGCCGCGCTATGCCGCCCTGGCAACCACGCTGCAAGGCCTGATCCTTCGAGGCGAGCTGCTGCCCGGCGACCGCCTGCCAGCCGAGCGCCGCCTGGCGGACCAGCTGGGTCTGAGCCGCAGCACGGTGGTGGCCGCCTATGCGCGCCTGGCCGAGGGCGGCTGGGTCAGCGCAAGACAGGGACAGGGCACCAGCGTCTGCGCCGGCCCGCCGGGCCATGTCGCCAGCCGCAAGCGGCGCGTGGCGCTGGGCAGCCCGGCCTTGCGCCGGCTCAGCACGAACGAGCACGAGACCTGGATTGATTTCGCCCTGGCCACCGCCGTGCCCGATCTAGCCTGGCTGCAGCCCAGCGCCGCCGCCGCCAGCCTGGTGCTGCGCGAGAGCGCCTACCAGCCCGAGGGCATGCTGGCCCTGCGCGAGCGCATCGCCGCGCGCTACAGCCGGCAGGGTCTGGCGACGACACCCGATCAGATCCTGGTCTGTGCCGGCGCCCAGCAGGCCATCAGCCTGGTCGCCCAGCAATACCTGGCGCCGAGCGACTCGGTGCTGATGGAAACACCCAACTACTTCGGCGCCATCGATGTGCTGCGCAGCGGCGGCGTGCATCTGGACGGCATCGCCGTGCAAGCGCAGGCCCGGCATGCGCCGGCCTTCATAGCCGCCCTGGCCGCAGGCCGCCACAAGCTCGCCTATGTCTGCCCGGCCCTGCACAACCCCACGGGCCTGAGCTGGAGCCATGCGGCGGTCGAACGCCTGGCGCGCACGGCCGCCCAGGGCAGCTGCCTGCTGCTGGTGGACGACTCCCTGGCCGAGCTGCACTTCGAAGCTTGCCCCCGGCCGCTGCCGGCCGCAGCGGGCGCACCGGTCGTTCACATCGGCAGTCTGTCCAAGACGCTCTGGGCCGGCCTGCGCATCGGCTGGCTGCGGGCACCCGCGCCCATCATCGAGACCTTGCGGCGCGCCAAGGCCAATGCCGACATCGCCTGCAGCTCGCTCAGCGCCGCCCTGGCCTGCGATCTGCTCGACCGCTACGACAGCTTGCTCGCGCCACGGCGCAGCCAGTTGCAGGAGCAAGCCCGCCATCTGCACGCATTGCTGCAAGAGCATCTGCCCAGCTGGCGTGTGCGCCCGCCCGAAGGCGGCCTGTTTCTATGGGCCGGTCTGCCCACGCAAGGCCGCGATGCCGCCGCCTGGGTCGAGACGGCCGCGGCCCTGCGCGTGCGCCTGAGCCCGGGGCCCGCCTTGTCCGTGGGCGCCGGCCACGAACGTCATCTGCGCCTTGCCTTCACCCAGGCGCCGGCCCTGGCTCGCGAGGGTGTGCTGCGTCTGGCGGCAAGCCTGACGGGTTGATGGCAGCAGTGCCCCAATGGGTCAGGCCGAGCAGGGCCTGCGGGTCGAACAGGCGCTGCAAGCGGCCCGACCAATCGAGCAGGTTCGTCTCGCTGAGCTGCCAGTAGCTGTCCTGCAGCTGCGGGCCAATGCCATGCTCGGCACTGAAGCTGCCCTCGAATTGCTGCACCAGGGCATAGACCCCGGCGCGCAAGCCCGCTTCATCCAAGGCCGGCGCGCCCTGGGGCCAGACCAGATTGAAATGCAGGCCGCCATCACCCAGATGCCCGAAGTCGGCCAGCTCGGCGGCTGCGAAATGTTCGGCCAACCAGGCGCGACCGGCCTCGCGGAAGGCCATGAAGTGGCGCCGCGGCAGCGACACATCGAAGCCCAGCACCTTGCCACGCGCGCGCAAGCCTTCGCTGATGTGGTGACGCAAGGCCCAACAGGCGGCGTCGGCCCCGAGCACGGCGTCGCTGACCCGCTCGCCAAACTCGCCTTCCAACCAGGTTTGCAGCAAAGCCTGCAAATCGAGCTGTTCGGCGCGCAGATCCGAGCTCAGCTCGACCAGCAGCGTGTATTCAGGCAGATCACCGCCGAACCAGCGCATGCGCTCCGTGTCCAGGTCGCCGCCACAGCTCAGCGCCGCCTCCATGGCCGGGCGCGACATGCCTTCGCAGGCACTGACCAGGCTGCCCATCGCCGACATCAGGCTTTGGTACAGCGGCAGCACGGCTTCCAGGCTGCTCGGCGACACCAGGGCCACCGCCTGCTGACGCGGGCGGCTGGCGAGCTTGAAGACCGCTTCGCTGATCACGCCCAGGCTGCCGGAGGAGCCGATGAAGAGCTGCTGCAGCGGCAAGGCGGCATTGTCTTTTTGCAGGCCACGCCCCAGGCGCAAGACCTGACCCTCGGCCAGCACCACGGTCAGTCCCAGGGTGTTGGCGCGCACATCACCGTAGCGCAGCATGCGCGTGCCGCCGGTGTTGTGCGCCAGCATGCCGCCGACGCTGGGGTCGGCGCTCAGGTCGATGGCCAGCATCAAATCATGCGCGGCCAGGCGCTCGTTGATCTCGCCCAGCCGGAAACCCGCCGAGACACGCAGCGTGCGGTCCAACAGGTCCAGCTCGAACACCTCGCGCATGCGCTCGGTGGACAGCAAGAGATCGCTTTCAGCGTCCACCGGCGTGGCCGCGCGCACCAGGCCAGTGTGAGCACCTTGCGGCAGCACACGCAGGCCGTGGCGGGCCGCCAGGGGCAACAGCTGGGCCAGTTCGGCCGTGCTGGCCGGTCGCGCCAAAGCTGCGGCCTGGCCCGGTGCATAACGCGCCGGCTCCAGATAGCGCGGCTCGATGGCGCTGCCGGCGCTCACATGGGCGGCGCCGCAAATGCGCGCCGCGGCCAGGAGGAAATCAGCCGGCATCGGACTCAGCAAGCCGAGACCGCGCCTTGCGCCGTCATCTTGAAGATGCCGGTGGCATTGCCGGCGTCGAAGGCCAGGTCGAGTTCGCTGCCCACCCGCGCCCGCTCGATGAACTCGTAGAAGGAACCCGGCACGGTCAGCGCGACAAGCTTTCCTTCGCTCAAGAACTGCCGCTGCACCTGAGCGGCATGAAAGGCGGTCTGCTTGACCCGGCCCGAGCGCGAGACTTCGATCTTGGCCTTGACCGGGCGGCCCAGGGCACGCTGCGCCTCGGCCAGTGCCTCAAGGTCGGCGACGCGGTCGGTGGCATGGTTGAAGGCCGTGCCTTCGGTGGCGATCCAGGCCATCTCGGCCGACTCCTTCAGCAGAAGCTGGTAGTCGCTCAAGCTGACCGGGCCATGCTGGCGGTCGAAGCAGGCAATCAAACGCGGCAAGAGCGCCAAGGCGGCAGCCCAGGGCAAGGCCTGGTCGCGCGCGAGCTGCTCCAGCCAGGCCATGTCTTGCGGGCCCAGCGGATCGCGAGAACTGGCCAGCACGCGCGTCACCGCCGCCTGGAATTCGGCCGAAAAACGCTCGGGATGCAGCTCGGAGACAAAGAACTGGGCAATGTCTTCGGGCATGTCTTCGTGGCACCAGGCGCGGCCGCTCATCTTGAGCGCCGGCAAAGGGTAGTTGTCGGCCAGGGCAAAGCCCAGCGGGCGCAGCACCCGGGTGATGGCAGCTTCACCGGGGGGCAGCGCGCCACTGGGCCAGGCCACGGTGCGCAGTGCGCCATGGTCGAAGCACAGGCGCTGGTCGCGGCCCTGCTGCTCGGCCACATAGTCGGCTGCGGCCGGCACACGCTGCGTGACATCTCGGAACAGCGCCATATTGAGCGCCTGTGCCAGCTCAGCCCGCGAGACAAGCTCGCCCACAGGCCGCAGCAAGGCCGGCGCGACCTGCAACTGGGCAAAGGTTTCGGTGGCTGCGGCGGCGCCCAGGGCGCTGTCGAGCAGACGGTACAAGCCGGATTCCAGCATCATGAGGATCAATCTCCAGGCAGGGCAAAACAAAGCCCGGGCATGCCGGGCTTTGCGCCATCAATGAAACAGGGGGGTCAGATGTCGAACTTCACGCCTTGTGCCAGCGGCAGCGAGCGCGAGTAATTGACCGTGTTGGTCGTGCGGCGCATGTAAGCCTTCCAGGCGTCGGAGCCGGACTCACGGCCGCCGCCGGTTTCCTTCTCGCCACCGAAAGCACCACCGATTTCGGCGCCCGAGGTGCCGATATTGACGTTGGCAATGCCGCAGTCCGAACCGCTGGCCGACATGAAGGCCTCGGCCTCGCGCACATCGTTGCTGAAGATGGCTGAAGACAGGCCTTGCGGCACCTCGTTCTGCAGGGCGATCGCTTCGTCCAGGGTCTTGTACTTCAGCGTGTACAGGATGGGTGCGAAGGTCTCGTGCTTGACGATGTCGGTCTGCGCCGGCATGCGCACCAGCGCCGGCGTGGCGTACCAGGCGTTCGGGTACTGGCTGGCCAGGGCACGCTCGCCGCCGGAGACCTCGCCGCCTTGCTCGCGCGCGGCAGCCAGAGCCTTCTGCATGGCCTCGAAGCTGGCGCCGTCGATCAGCGGGCCGATCAGGGTGCCGGCCTCGACCGGGCTGCCGATCTTGAGCTGGGCGCGGGCGCGGTCCAGGCGAGCGACCAGCTCGTCGTGGATGCTCTCGTGAATGATGACGCGGCGGGTGGTGGTGCAGCGCTGGCCGGCCGTGCCGTAGGCGCCGAACAGGATGCCGCGCACGGCCAGCTCCAGATCGGCGCTGGGGGTGACGATGATGGCGTTGTTGCCGCCCAGCTCGAGCAGGCAACGGCCGAAGCGCGCCGCCACACGCGGGCCGACCGCGCGACCCATGCGGGTGGAGCCGGTGGCCGAGACCAGGGCGACCTGGGGGTGGTCCACCATGGCTTCGCCAACGGCCGCGCCGCCGTTCAGCAGCTGGGACAGGTGCGCGGGCGCCGTGCCGCCGGCCGCGTTGTAGCGGGCCAGCGCGCGCTCGAACAAGGCCTGGGTGGCGATGGCTGTCAGCGGGGTCTTCTCCGACGGTTTCCAGATGCAGCTGTCGCCGCAGACCAGGGCCAGGGCCGAGTTCCAGGCCCAGACGGCGACTGGGAAGTTGAAGGCCGAGATGATGCCGACCACGCCCAGGGGCAGGTACTGCTCCATCATGCGGTGGCCGGGGCGCTCGCTGGCGATGGTCAGGCCATGCAGCTGACGGCTCAGGCCGACGGCGAAGTCGCAGATGTCGATCATCTCCTGCACCTCGCCCTCGCCTTCGCTGCTGACCTTGCCGGCCTCCAGCGAGACCAGGCGGGCCAGGTCCATCTTGTGCGCGCGCAGCTCTTCGCCGAACAAACGCACCAGCTCGCCGCGCTTGGGAGCCGGCACATTGCGCCAGTCCAGGAAGGCGGCATGGGCGCGCGCCACGGCGGCGCGCATGTCCTCGGCGCTGGCCTCATGGACGGCGCCGAGCGCGGCCCCGTCGATGGGCGAGCGCACGTTCAGCGTGCCGCCGGTGAAAGCCGAGGAAGGAACGCCGAGGGCGCTCAGGAGTTCAGTGATGTACGTAGTCATTGCGAGATTCTCCGCTCAACCGATGCTTTCCACCTGGCGCGACTGCTGGTAGGCCTTGCCAAACTCATTGGCCAGGAACTCGGGCAGCGAGACTTCCTCTTGCGAGACGAACCCCGACTGCGGCAGCTTGCCCTGACGGAACAAGTCGACGGCGGCGCACATGCCGGCGGCGGTGGTGATCTGGATGGCCGACAGCGGGCGTGCGCCGTCGCGCTCGGCGAAGATCTTGCGGGCGAACACTTCCTGCACCAGGCGGCCGCTCTTCATGCCCGAGACAGTCACGAACACCAGGACCACGTCCTGCATGGTGGCCGGCATGCTCTTGCGCATGATGTCCTTGAGCAGCTCCTGATCGCTCTTCAGGGCCAGATCGCCGAGCAGGAATTGCATCAGGTCGCGGTGGCCAGGGTAGCGCACGGTCTTGTAGTCGAGGTTTTTGACCTTGCCGGCCAGGGTTTCGCACAAGGTGCCCAGGCCGCCCGAGGTGTTGAAGGCCTCGTACTCGGTGCCGTCCAGCGAGAAATGCTCCAGGCCTTCCAGCGGCAGGGCATCGATCTTCTCGCCGTCGTGGATGCATTCGCAGGGGTGGCAGTACTCGTTGATCAGGCCGTCGACCGACCAGGTCAGGTTGTACTTCAGGGCATTGGTCGGGAAGGCCGGCAGCGCGCCGACGCGCATCTTGACGTCGTTGAGACTGTCAAAGCTCTTGGCCAGATGGGCGGCGACGATGCCGATGAAACCCGGGGCCAGGCCGCATTGCGGCATGAAGGCGGTCTTGGCACCTTCGGCGATGCGCATGATCTCCTTGGTGGCGGCCACGTCTTCGGTCAGGTCGAAATAGTGGCAGCCGGCTTCCAGAGCCATATGGGCTGCGGGAATCGCCAGCTGGTAGGGCAAGGCATTGACGATGGCGGCATAACCCTTGACCAGGCCGGCGGCGCCGGCGCCGATTTCGGCGATCACCTGGGTGCGGATGCCCTCGGCGGCCAGCACTTGCAAGGCGGCGGCGTTCTTGTCGAAAACGGTGACTTCGTAGTGGCCCGAGCCATGCAGCAAGCGAGCAATGGTTTCACCGATATGGCCTGCGCCCAGCAATGCGATCTTCATTTGATTTGCCTCAAGAGGATGGGATGAGCCGCAGTCTAGGCAGAGGCGCTGACGAAAAAAAGCCGGAGTTCGTCGAACTTCGAAGAGAAAATGACGAATCGTCGATGAATTTCGCCATAATGAATCAAACAAGGGTTTCCCATGAGCAGCTCCGAGAACGACCCTGAAGCCGCAAGCGCCGCATTCAGACCTCGTGCGCCGGCCCAGGCCAAGGACCAGACCGACCGCGAGCTGATCGCGCTGCTGCAGGCCAATGCCCGCGAGAGCACGGCCAATCTGGCGCGCAAGCTCGGTGTGGCCCGCACCACCGTGGTGGCGCGGTTGGCGCGCCTGGAGGCCGAGGGCGTGCTGGTCGGCTACACCGCCAAGCTCGGTTCGGACGCCGCCGATCGCGGCGTGCAGGCCTTTGTCGGCATCACCGTGCAGCCCAAGGCCGGGCGCGAGGTGGTCAAGCGCCTATCGGGCCTGCCCGAGCTGCGCCAGCTGGCCTCGGTCAGCGGCGAGTTCGACTACATGGCCTTGCTGCGCGCCGACTCGACCATGCGACTGGACGCCCTGCTCGACGAGATCGGCGAGATCGACGGCGTCATCAAGACCACCAGCTCGGTGGTGCTGGCCTTGCGCGTGGACCGCAGCGCCTGAATGCACAGGCACGGGCAGAGGCACAGGGGCCGACGCTGCGCACAAGCGCACGGCCCAGTGGCTCGTCTCTAGCCAAGTGCTAGGCAGACAGGCTACGCTGCACATCTGTGAGCAATGGGGGGTCTGTGTCAAAACACCAGCTTGGGCCGGCACCGCGGTTCAATATCGCCCTGGCCAGCGGCGCCCCGGGAGGGGCGCTGAAGGCACTGATCATTGATGAGGGCGAGCTGTCGCGCTCGGTGATCAGCACCATGCTGCGCGAGATGGGCGTGCAGCAGGTGCACACCGCACGCCGCCCCGAGCAGGCGCGCCGCCAGATCAAAGAGGCCGGCCATGCCTACGACATCATCATCACCGAGTTCCATTTCCGCCGCCTGAGCAACCACGACATGAGCGGGCAGGACCTGCTCGATGAGCTGCGCCAGGCGCGCGGCCTGCCCATGCAAACCATCTTCATCATGGTGACCGATGAGGCTCGCTACCAGCATGTCGCCGACGCCGTAGAAGGCGCGCTCGACGACTACCTGCTCAAGCCCTTCACCGCCCGCCAGTTCGAGGAGCGGCTGCAGATCATCCTGGACCGCAAGCACGCGCTGCGAGAGGTCTTCGCCGCCATCGAAGCCAGCGACTACGCCGGCGCGGCCGAGCTCTGCGAGGCCATGTTCCACAGCAGCATCAACTACAAGGTCTATGCCGCTCGCATCGGCTCCGAGCTCTACCTGCGCCTGGGCCAGCTCGACGCCGCCAGGCGCATGTTCGAAGCCTTACTCGAATACAAGGCGGTGCCCTGGGCACGCCTCGGTCTTGCCAAGATCGACCTCGGCAATGCAGACACCGCAACCGCCTGCCGCAGCCTGGAAACCCTGCTGGCCGACAACCCCAGCTATGTCGATGCCTACGACGTCTACGGTCGCGCCCTGCTGGAGGAGATGAATTTCACCGGTGCCGCTGAAATGCTGGCCAAGGCTGTGCAGATCACCCCCGGCAATGTGGCGCGCTTGCAAAAGCTCGGCTCCCTGCAGCTGTTTCTGGGCTTCAGTGAGTCGGCGGCCAAGCACCTGATGGCGGCGCTGAACATCGGCTCGCAGTCGCGCTCGCTCGACTACCAGGGCCTGGTCGCCCTGGGCCTCGCCTGTCTGGACGAGGAAGACCGGGACGGCTGCGAACGTGCCGCGCGCTTTTTGCAGGACGCGCAGCAGCGCTTTCCGGACAGCTTTCGCGTGCGCACGCTGAGCCAGACCTTGGAGGTGGTTCAGGCCCTGTCAGAACGCCGCGCCGATGCGGCCCAGAACGGCTTGCGTCAACTGGCCAGCTCTTTGGACCACCCCGAGCTGAGCTTCGAGATGGGCTGCAACCTGATCATGCTGATCGTACGGAGCGCCGGCCGCCAGGCCATGCCCGAGGCGCGCGCCTGGACCGAGCGGACCACGCAGCGCTTCGCCGTGTCGAAGCCACGCACCCGCATGCTGGAAATGGCGGCCGCGGCCATGCCACCGATCGAGGCGATCGTGCGCAATGCGGCGGCCGGCATCAACGAGGCGGCGCGCGAGGCCATGTCCCATCTGGTCAGCAAGCAGCACGAACGCACCTTGCAGGCCTTGCTGGAGCTGGCCCAGCGCAGCCTCAATGCCCGCATCATCAATCTGGCCCACGCAAGCCTGAAACACCACGGCCAGCACCTGCCCGAAGCCACCGCACAGCGCCTTGGCATGGTGATCGATGGATTGCACGCGCGCTACACGGACGGCGGCCGGCGCTTTGTCGAGCGCGAGCAGCAAAGCTGAGCAAGGCCTGAACGGCGCGGACGAGCGCCTCAATCGGGTGGCGGCGCCCAGCGTTCCAAGGCCTGCAACAAGGCCTGCAGGCTGATCGGCTTGCTCAGATGGGCATCGCAGCCCGCCGCCAGGCATTGCGCCACATCTTGAGCGAAGGCATTGGCGGTCAGGGCGATGATGGGCAGGCGCTTGCGGCCCGCGGCCGCCTCTTGCGCGCGCCAGCGCCGGGTCGCCGTCATGCCATCGAGCCGCGGCATCTGCACATCCATCAGCACCAGGTCATAGTGACCCTGCTGCAGGCAGACCAAGGCTTGCTCGCCATCGCCGGCCAATTCAATGACATGGCCCAGCGGCGCGAGCATGGCCTCAACCACCAGCACATTGACCTCGTTGTCCTCGCACAGCAAGAGGCGCAGCGGCCTCGCTGGTCCGGCGGGCGCCAGCGTCGCGGGCTGTGAAGCGGCAGGCGGCGCCTCATGCGGCGGCAGCGGCAGGCTCAGCTCGAAGCAACTCCCCTGGCCCGCGGCGCTCTGCAAGCGCAGCTCGCCGCCCATCAGCTGCACCAGGCTGCGCGAAATGGCCAGGCCCAGCCCCGTGCCGCCGAACTCGCGCGCGGTGCTCGCATCGGCCTGGCTGTAGGGCTGAAAGATGCGCTCTTGCAGATGGGCGGGGACGCCAATGCCTGTGTCCTGCACGCTGATCAGAACCCAGCCGGCCGCATCACGCCCGGCCGTCACGCGGACGCCGCCGACCCGCGTGAACTTGATCGCGTTGCTGAGCAGATTGGCCAGCACCTGGGCCAGGCGCTGAGCATCGCCCCAGACCCAGACCTGCGCTTCCGCCGCGCAGCTCAGCTCCAGGCTCAGCCCGCGTTCCTGGGCGCGGCCGCGCTGCAGCTCGATCTGCTGGTGCAGTAGATCGCCCAGGTCAAAGGCATGAGGCGACAGACTCAGCTTGCCAGCTTCGATCTTGGCGTTGTCCAGCAAGTCATTGATCAGGGCAAACAGCTGCTGACCGGCCCCCTGGAAGACTTGCACATAACGGCGCTGCTCAGCGCTCAGCTCGGTGCGCGCCAAGATCTCCGCCATACCCAGCACCGCGTTCATGGGCGTGCGGATCTCATGGCTGACATGAGCCAGGAAGCGGGTCTTGGCCTGATTGGCCGCCTCGGCCACCTCGCGCGCATGGCGCAGCTCACGGTGGCGCAGGCTTTGCCAGCGCTGCTCGGCCAGGCCGGCCAGCATCAAGGCCAAGGTCAGTGTCGCCAAGGGGCCAAGCAAGGAAGGCAGCAAGAGCTGGCTTTGCACCAGCCAGACCGCCAGACTCAACAGCAAGCCCAGACTCAGCGCCGAGCTCCCCAGCAGCAGCAGCCAGCGCTGCTGCTGCTGAAGCGCGCGCGACCGGGCATGCAGCACGCCCGGCACCGCGGCAAGTGCCAGCAACACCGCTGCCCAGATCCAACCGGCTGGCGCCAGCACCTGGCCGCGCGCCAGCAAGGCCGTGGCCGTGGCAAGAAAGGCAGCGCCGGACAAACGCCCTTGTGGCGTGCTCACCGAATCGGCAAAGAAGGCGCTGCTGCCGACGAACACGGTGCGGCCGCACAAGCTCTCGCGCAGGCCCGGATCGTCGCGTTGGCCCAGGGCCGCTCGCATCAGCCGGCCCCAGCTCAGATCGGGCAGGCCCTCTAAACGGCTGGGCAGCTTAAGCTGGACACGGCCCTGAGCATCAAGCGGCCAGGTCTTGAGCGCCTGCAAACGCTCGGGCTGCTCTTGCAGCAGCACCGCCAGTGGCAACGCAGGCAAGACCTGACCCTGGTAGCGGTGCCAGAGCGGCTGCCGGCGCAGCAGGCCGTCGCTGTCCAAGGGCGAGGACACCAGGCCGACCCGGCCCAGCGCCACCGGCGCCTCGCGCAGCAGGGGCGTGGCCGGCAACATCAAGGCGTTCCAGCTCAGACTGGGCAGACCCGGTGGCGCTGCGGTCCAGGCGAGCCGCTTGAGTACGGACTGCTCTTCGGCCGGCAAGGCCGAGGGCGTCGCCTCCAGCTGCAGGCCGGCCGCCGCCAAGACCGAGGGCGGCCCCTTGTGCAGCGCTCGTGCCAGCTCAGCATCGCCCTCGCGCTCGCCCGCGAGCACCAGATCGATCACCACCCGGCGCGCACCAGCCTGCAGCAGATAGTCCAGCAGCAGGGCGTAGACCGAACGCGGATAGGGCCAATCACCCAGCTCGGCCTGCATCTCGCGCAGGGCGTCGTCGTCGATGTCCAGCAGCGCCAGCTCGTCCACGCGCAAGGGCTGTGCGGTCCAACGCAGCAGACCGTCTTCGAGCGCAAGGTCCAGGGGCCGCAAGGGGCCGCTGCCCTGCGCCAGCGCGATCACGCACAGGGCCAGAGGCAAGGCCAGGCAAGACGGCCCCCAGCGCCGCCAGCTGCGCCATCCCCACCCGCGATCCGCGGCCATCAAAGCCCCAGCAGGAGCAAAGGCAGCAGCCAGAGCCAGCGCGGGTACGGCACCTCGATCTCCTGCACCTGTCCATAGGGGCCGGCTTGCCCCATCTCATCCAGCCCGCGCACGCGCAGGAAGTAGCGGCCAGGCCCAGGCCGTGGCAGGCTGAGGCCGGGGCTGTCGCTGCTGAAGCTCTGCAGCTCTTGGCTGAAGGCAGCGTCGCGCGCCCATTGCAACTCATAACGCGCCACGCCCGCGGAGGCGCGCCAACGCAGGTTCAGCTGCTCGCCAGCCACCTCGGCCTCGGCGGGCTCCGGGCTGGCCGGCAGCGGCCGAAGCTCGAAGGCCTGGCCATCGCCGAAGGGACCACGCGCCTCACCTTGCTGCGAGGCCAGACGCCAGTGGTAGCGGCCATGGGGCAGGCGGGCGCTGTGGCTGACATCGGCGATGCCGGCCTGGTCCAGCTGCAGCTCGCGGAAATCGGCATCGCGCGCGACCTGCAAGCAGTAGGCCTGGGCGGCGCTGTTGCGGGTCCAGCGGAACTCGACCTGTTCACCATAGAGGCGGGCATCGGCCAGCGGCGCCTGGCTGAACGGCGGCTCGGGCCGGGCCTGGATTTGCAGCGGGCGGTCGCTGGCCAAACCCTCCAGGCCGAGCGCATCGATGGCGCGCAGACGCAAGCTGTAGCGCCCATCGGGCGGCACCGCGTCCCAGCTCAACTCGGGCTCGCTGCCGCGATGATCGAGCAACAAGCGGCTGAAATCGCCTTCAGCAAAGAGCTGGGCGCGGTAGCCACGCGCGCCCGGATGCGCGGCCCAGCGCAGACGCAGCGGCAAGCGGTCGACCACGGCCAATTCGGCCGGCAAGGCCGGCGCAGCCAGCAAGGGCGCCGCCTGCGGGCGGCCTCGGCCGTCGGCAACCATGCCCATGCCGGCAGGCACCGCCAAGGAAGCGTGGCCGCCGCTGTCCGCGGCCACCCGACCCTCCAGCACCGCCATGTGCGCCTTCTCGGCCTGTAATTGCACGCGAAACTCGGTGCCACGCACGCCCAGATTCACATGCGGCGTGCGGATCTCGTAATGCGGCACCCGGCCGCCCTTGGGCGTGACCTGGCTGTCCGCCCCACCCTCGTGCAGACGCAGCTGCACCGCGGGAATGGCGCTGCGGCCGTAGACCAGCAGTTGCTCGAGGCTGAGGTCGCTGAGCGGCGGAATCAGCAGCCGCGAACCGTCGACAAAACGCAAGGTGGCGGAGGACTGGGCGGCGCTGCGCAGGCGGTCGCCGCTGCGCAACTCTTGACCAGCACCCAGTCGCTGTTCAGCCTGGCCGCTGCGCAACAACATGACCTCACCCTGCACAAACACGGTCTGGGCCACGCTGGCCTCACGGTTCAGCCAGGCCAGCGGCATGCGCAGCACCCCGCCCGGGGGCAGGCGCAAGGGATCGGCCACGCGGTTGAGGCGCTGCAGCTCACGCCAAGGACGGCCGGGCAGCAAAAAGCGCTCGCTCAGGCCGATCAAGGTGTCGCCCGGCTGGATGGTGTAACGCCAGTCGCTGTCGGTCTCGGCTGGGCTGGAGGCCGCGGCCGGCCGGCCTTGCGCCCATGCTGCCACCGGCATCAGCACCCACAGTCCGACTGACAATACAGCTGCAGCGGCTGAGCTGCTGGAGCCACCCGAACTCTTGATGGTGTGTCGCATGCGCCTTCTCCCTGGCCATGGCGGCCATCAGCGTCCTTGTGGTCCGCATGGTAGCCAAAAAAGAGGGGCGGGCTGGACGGGGATGGCCCGCAGACGGAGCACCGATTCGCGGCTTGCAGCGTACCAGGCTGGGACGGAGGCAAACACCCGCCCAGAACGCAAAAAGCCCGTCGCAAGCGACGGGCTTCGAGAGCGGCAATTCAATGGTGCCCATGACGCGGATCGAACGCGTGACCTCTCCCTTACCAAGGGAGTGCTCTACCACTGAGCCACATGGGCAGTTGGAAGGCTTCCAGCTGCGTCCGGCCCCATGAAGGAAACCGGAAAAACAAAAGCCCACCGAGGCGATGGGCTTTTGTCTGATATTTTGGTGGCCTGGGGCGGAATCGAACCACCGACACGCGGATTTTCAATCCGCTGCTCTACCAACTGAGCTACCAGGCCGTCGTCTTGAATGACGTTCTTGCTTTTTTCACTGCCTTGCTTTGCTTGGAGAAGCGCTGCAAATCAGCGAAGACCACGACTATAGCACTAAATTCCAGCTCCGCGCTTATTTCTGCTGAGGTCGACACCCAATTGTTTCAACTTTCGGTACAGATGGGTGCGCTCGAGGCCGGTTTTCTCAGCCACGCGGGTCATGGAGCCGTTCTCCTTGGCCAGATGGAACTCGAAATAGCTCTTCTCGAAGGCATCACGGGCTTCGCGCAAGGGGCGGTCCAGTTCGAAGCTCTGCTCCGAAGCCAGGCCGGCCGCCGGCAGGCTGCTCTGCGGCAGGGTGCTGAGGCTGGGCGCCACATATTGCGGCGTCAGTTCGCTGCGGGCATAGCTGCTGGGCAGACCGACGGCCGGCGCCGGGCGCGGCGCTGCCTTGACCAGGGACTGCTCCACCGCGCGCAGCAGCTTTTGCAGGGTGATGGGCTTTTCCAGGAAGGCGATGGCGCCGAACTTGGTCGCTTCAACCGCGGTGTCGATGGTGCCGTGGCCGCTCATCATGATCACGGGCATGGTCAGCAAGCCGGCCCCGCCCCACTCCTTCAGCAAGGTGATGCCGTCAACGTCGGGCATCCAGATGTCCAGCAGCACCAGGTCGGGGCGCATGCGCTCGCGCACCGCGCGCGCCTGCGCTGCGTTTTCTGCCAACTCGATCGTGTGGCCCTCGTCACTGAGGATTTCAGAGAGCAGAGCACGTATACCCAGCTCGTCGTCGACTACAAGAATGGTTGCCATGGAGTCCTAGTTCAATGGGGCTTTTCAGCAGAGCCCGCATCGGCTGCTGCAGTCGCGAGTTTTGAAAATGATAACGAAACTTGCGCACCGGTCACCGCTTGCGCCTCGTCGCCCTGGGCGTGCAGGTTGCTGAGGCGTATGCGTGCGGCGTGTTCATCGGCAATTTTCTTGACCACCGCCAGACCCAGGCCGGTGCCCTTGGTCTTGGTGGTCACATAAGGTTCAAAGGCGCGTTTGAGCACTTTCTCGGCAAAGCCGGGGCCGTTGTCAGTGATCTGCAAGCGCACGGAGCGGGGCGCACCGGCCTCGGTCAAGGCCTGCTGGGTGCGCACCAGCACCTGCCCGCCCGCCTGCTCCTGCACGGCGTCGAGCGCATTCTGTACCAAGTTGTGAATGACCTGCCGCAATTGCGAGGCGTCGCCGAGAATGCGGTTGGCGTCAGGCGCCAGTTCGGCGCGCAGGCGACCTTGTTCCTGGGCCTCGGCATACAGGGTCAGCACCTCGGCCACCAGGGCATTGAGATCCAGGGCCTTGAGCTGGGCCGAGGGCAAGCGGGCGTAGTCGCGGAACTCATTGACCAGCTGCTTCATGGACTGCACCTGGTTGACGATGGTGGCCACCGAACGCACCAGCATGGCCTGATCGGCGCCTTCCAGCTTGGCTTCGAGCTTGTGCTGCAGGCGCTCGGCCGAGAGCTGGATGGGGGTCAAGGGGTTCTTGATCTCATGGGCCAGGCGCCGCGCCACCTCGCTCCAGGCGGCCGAGCGCTGGGCCGAGACGACTTCGGAGATGTCATCGAACACCATCAGCCGCGCGCCCTGGGGCAGCGGCGCGCCGCGCACCAGCAGGGTCTGCACATCCTGGCTGCTGTCCAGCTGCAGCTCAAAGGCGTCCTGCCAATGGTCGCGTTCGCCGCTCTCGGGGTTGTATTGCTCGAAACGCTGCCAGACGGCCTCGGCAAACCCTTCCAGATGCGGCACCTCGCCCAGCTGTCGGCCCTGGTAGACCGACAGCGGCAGACGCAGGATGCGGGTGGCGCCGGGGTTGACGGTGTCGATGTGGCGCTGGGCGTCGAACACGATCACGCCGGCGGTCAGGTTGTCCAGAATCGTCTGCAAATGGGTGCGCGCGCTTTCCAGCTGAGCCACGCTGCGCTCGACCATGACCCGCGCCTCGGACAGCTGCTCGGTCATGTCGGCGAAGGAACGGGTCAGGCCGCCAAGCTCGTCGCGCGTGCTCAGCATGGGCTTGCGGCTGAGGTCGCCCTGGGCCACCTGACGCACGCCGTCGGCCAGCAGCAAGAGGGGCCGCGCCAGCTGGTTTCCGAAGGTGACTGCCAAGAGCAAGGCGGCAAACACCGCCAGCACCAGCACCAGGGTCAGCGTGCCCAGATACATGCGGCGCAGGCCGTCGCGTTCCAAGGCCCGCTGCTGGTATTCGCTGCTGGCGTTTTGCACCGCCAAGGCATTGGCCAGCACCGTAGCCGGCAAGCGCTGCACCACCATCAGGAAGCGCTCGCCCGAATTGCCCAAGCCCAGGCGCATCTCGCTATTGGGCAGTTGGGCAATGGCCCGGATGCGGGCTTGGCCTTGCAGGGCCAGGGCCTCGTCCTCCAGGCCCTCGAGATGGCTGACAACACGGGCATTGCGCGCCTGGCGCAGCAGGGACTCGGCCGGCCGGTCGGTCATCAGAGAATTGGTGTCGCCGCCAACCGAGAGCAGGATCTGGCCATTGCCGGCCACCACCGCGACCACACGAGCACCCATCTGCTCGCGCAGACGCTCCAGCACCAGGGGCTGCGGCAGGCTGCCGGCTTCGCCGAGACGCTCAGCAGCATCCAGGGTGCGGTTGGACAGGTCATTGACCAGGCCGTCCAGGGTGCCGCGGCCCAGATTCAAGCCGGCCTCCAAGGCCGAGGCCAGGCGCACATCGAACCAGCTGTCGATACTGCGGTTGACGAACTGGTAGGACACGCCGTAAATCAGGATGCCAGGCACCATGCCCACCAGGGCAAAAATGCCGGCCAGCTTCATCAGCAGGCGGCTGCCGAACTTGCCGCTGCGCACGCGCAGGAACAAGCGCACGGCCGCGCCGACGATGACCAGCAGCAGCAGCCCGGCGACCAAGGCATTGAGCCAAAACAGCCACTCGTAGTGGCGATCGAAGAAGCCGCGCTGGCTGGTGGCGCTGATGGACAGCAAAAAGGCCAAAACGCCACAAATGCCGGTGATGATCACCAGGGCGATGATCCAGGCCCAACGCGCCCGTTTGCTCATGGGGTGGGCGCGGATGCTGCAGCCGTTCGCAGGCTGAAGTCGGGGTTCAGCCCCAGATTGCGCTCCACCCCAAGATTCCAGCCCTGGCCAATGCTGAGGCCGATCTGCATGGGCTTGGGCAGCTGGGAGGTGTCGAGCCGGTAACTGAACTCCAGGTAATGGCTGCCGTCCTCGTCGAGCTCGCGCGCTTCGGCGATGCGCCAGCCGGAAACGCCGCGTAAGGAGGCCAAGGCCTCTGGCAGATTGTTGAAGCTCTGCGTCAGCCCGCCGGAGCTGACCCGGTACTGCCGCGTCAGCGCATACCAATACAGGCGCCAGCTGCGCGACGCCTTGCTGGCCCGCGCGTCGCGCCAGTACCAGCGCTTGCGCTGCACCGACACCTCAGCCACAAAGTACAGCGAGACCCCTTTCATCAAGGCGTCTTCGGCGGCACGCGGCAGCTCGAAGCGAGTGCTGAAGCTCAACTCCAGGCCATCGTCGCTGCGGGCCGTGCTCATGGCGCTGAGCTCCACGCCATCGGCTCGAACCGGCATGGCCGATACCGCCAGCAGACAAGCCAGAGCCCAGGTCAGCCAAAGCCGCCAGAAACTGGCCGGGCGGCTGGCGCGGCGATGAAGGATGACAGGCGAACTCAAGGGCAATGCAAACGGAATATGTACGGACGCGAAATTGGGGTCAGAGCGATTTTTGCCAGGCTGCCGCAGCCCTCGCAAGCTCAGGCCCGCTTGTGCAACAAGGCGTAGAAAAAGCCATCGAACACCGCCTCGGCCGAAGCTCGCGGCTGCGTCGACACGGCCATGTCCTCCGGCGCCTCATTGTGTGCGAGCGGCAGCAGATGCCCCGTGAAGCCGCTCACCTCCAAGCGACTCGCGTCGGCTTGACGTTGCAAAAATGCATCGATCTGCGCCTCACCCTCGGCTTTGAACATGGAGCAAGTGGCGTAAACCATGCGACCGCCCGGCTTCAGCGTCGGCCACAGGGCGGCCAGCAGCTCCGCCTGGATGGAGGCCAGTTGGGCGATGTCGCCAGGCCGGCGCAACCAGCGCACATCGGGGTGGCGTCGCACGATGCCGGAGGCGCTGCAGGGCGCATCGAGCAGGATGGCGTCGAACATACGGCCATCCCACCAGGACGCGGTCGTGCGGGCGTCGGCCGCCTTCAGCTCGGCGCGCTGGCCCAGCCGAGCCAAGTTGTCCTGCACGCGAGTCAGGCGCTTGGCGTCGCTGTCCAGGGCCAGCACATCGAAGTCACCCAGCTCCAGCAAGTGGGCGGTCTTGCCGCCCGGCGCGGAGCAGGCGTCGAGCACGCGCGCGCCGGCCTGCAAGGCCGGCAGCACGCCTTGAGCCTGGACCAGCAAAGGCGAGGCGATCTGGGCGGCGGCGTCCTGGACCGAAACCGCGCCCTGGGCGAAGCCGGGCAAGGCCGTGACCGGCACGGCGCGCTCCAGCAGCAGTGCCTGCGGTGCCAACGGCCCCAGAGCGTGAGCGGCAATGCCAGCCTCCTGCAAGCGCTGCAGGTAGTCGGCCGCCGAACCCTGCCGGGCATTGACGCGCAAGGTCATGGGCGGATGCTGGTTGTTGGCCAGCAGCAGCGCCGGCCAGACCTCGGGCCAGTCCGCACGCAAACGCTCGCTCCACCAGAGCGGGTGGTTGTAGGCCGCCACCGGCCCGTTGGCTCCTTGAGCAGCCTGAGCCTGCAAGGCCGGCCGTTCCCGCAAAAAGCGGCGCAACACGGCGTTGACGAAGCCCGCACTGGCGGGCAAGCGCTTGCGCACGGCGCTGACGGCCTGGTCCACCACCGTGTGGTCGGCATAGGGCGCAGGCGGCTGGTCCGGGCCGGCGTCCCAGAGCAAGGCCAGCGCACTCAAAAGCAGACCCTCGACCTTGGGCGGCGGGCTCTTGGGCGCAAGAATGGCGCGCACCGCCTCCGCGCTGCCCAAACGGCGCAGTACATGGAAGCTCAGAGACTGGGTGGCCGGGCGCAGCTCGGCCGGGCATTTCGCCAGCAGGTCGGTCAAGGAGCGGCCGCCGCGCACGGCCTGCACGGCATCGGCCACTTGCATCAACAGTTGCTGAAGCGGCGGCGCCAGGGCAGGACCGGCGGGGTTCGACGGCGCGGGCTTGGGCATTGGGGGGGCAGAGGGAAGGCTCACCCTTTCAGTGTAGGTGAGCCCTCCATGCACCGAGCAGGCAAGACCTGGCCCTGCACAGACTTTGCAATCCGTACACAATCGCCCGATTGCACCGAACAGCGAGACCACCCCATGACCGGCGCCCTGCCCGCAAACCCCTCACCCCGCGACGAGCGCGAACTGGCCGAGTTGCCCGCCTCGGAGCGCGTGCGTTACCGACTGGTCGGCGCCGGCTGCCGCCACCACGCCAATGACAACATCGCCGACTTCATCAAGGACGGTGAGCTCGACGAGATCCAGGCCGAGGTCCAGGCCAAGCTGCAAGAGGTGCTGCGCGCCCTGGTGATCGACACCGACAGCGACCACAACACCCAGGACACCGCCAAACGCGTGGCCAAGATGTTTGTGCGCGAGGTCTTCAAGGGCCGCTATGTGCCCATGCCGCCGGTCACCGAATTCCCCAATTTCACCCGGCTCAACGAGCTGATGATCGTCGGCCCCATCACCGTGCGCAGCGCCTGCTCGCACCACCTCTGCCCCATCATGGGTCGGGTCTGGATCGGCCTGCTGCCCAACGAGCACTCCAACCTGATCGGCCTGTCCAAGTACACCCGCATCTGCGACTGGATCATGAGCCGCCCGCAGATCCAGGAAGAAGCCGTCACCATGCTGGCCAACGAGTTGCAGGAACGCGTGCAGCCGGACGGCCTGGCCATCGTCATGGAAGCCGACCACTTCTGCATGCACTGGCGCGGCGTCAAGGACACCGAGACCAAGATGACCAACAGCGTGATGCGCGGCGCTTTCCTCAAGGACCCGAATCTGCGCCGCGAGTTCCTCTCGCTGCTGAGCAAGAAGTAAGTGCAAGAACAGACCTCAGCCCCAACGGAGCCCACCTCATGCTAGTTCGCCTTCTCTACGCCAGCCGCGCCCACATCCCCATGGGCGAGGCCGAGCTCAGCACCATCCTGAAGCAGTCGCGCGAGCACAACCCTGCCGAGGGCATCACCGGCCTGCTCTGCTACAGCGACGGCATCTTCATGCAAGTGCTGGAAGGTGGCCGTGACGCGATCAACGCACGCTACAAGCGCATCGTCGGCGACACCCGCCACAACGACGTGATCCTGCTCAGCTATGAAGAGGTGGGCGAACGCGTGTTCGCTGGCTGGTCCATGGGCCAAGTCAATTTGCAGCGCCTCAACCCGGGCCTGGTGCTCAAGTACTCCGAGACCGCCAAGCTCGACCCTTACAGCATGAGCGGCAACTCGCTCATGGCCCTGTTCCACGAACTGGTCAGCTCGGGCGCGATCGTCTGCAGCTGAACCTGGCGGACGCACCGGCTCTGTCGGCTGCCGGCAAAAAGCAGCCCTCTTGCTCTCCTTCGTGAGGCCCTGCAGTCCGGGCCGCCGCCGGGCTCATGGTTCCGGGGTCGGCCCTGGCGGGCCGACTGCCTTGCGCTGCTCGCGCCTCGGGGCTGGCGCATAACTCTCTTCACTCACTGCGTTCGTTCCGTTCAGACAGACGCGCCAAGTCAGCGCTTGAAGCGCGCGGGTACGCGCGCGCCCCGAGCCGCTGCGCTGCTCAGCCCTTCACAAATCGCCCAGCGGCGGCCCGAACTGCAGGGCGCTTGCATCGCGATCGATCTGCCCCTCGACGGTGGAACACGCCACATTCGGAGGTGGCTCGGCCCGACGACGGGCGATTTGTGCGCGGCCGAGAGCGCAGCGGAGCGGATCAGGCGCGCGTACTCGCGCGCTTCAAGCTCTGACTCGGCGCCACTGTTTGACCACAGTGAGCGCAGCGAACGGAGGGAGTTTGGCGCCGCTGAGCCGCGCAGTGAGCATCGAGGGCAGTCGGCTCGCAGAGCCGACCCGGGCACCATGAGCACGGCGGCGGGCCGAGTCACCGCAGCGCGAAAACCCGGCCCTCGAATTTCCGCTTTGAGCGGCCGATTCCTGCCGCAGCCTCGCTCAGAGCGAGCGCGCCTCCCGAAAGCCATAGAAGCTGGCCAACACTCGAGTCGGGAACTGGATGATGGCTTCGTTGTAGGCGCCAACGGCCTGGTTGAAAACCTGGCGGGTGAAGGAGCGCTGCCGCTCGATCATCTTGAGCTCGTCCACCTGAGCGAACAACTCCGGGTGCTCACGCAGATCGGCATGGTGTTCGAGCATGGACATCAGCCGCGTCAGCGCCGCCGCGTGCACCGCGCTGGCCACGCCCAGGCTGGCCACAGGATCCCCGGCATACGGCCGCGCACGCACAGCCTGCAGCGCCACCTGCACCTCCTGCTGTGCGGCATCCAGGGCATCGAAGGTCGCCTGCTCGCTGGGCAGCAAGGGCCGCAGCACGGCCAGCAGGTTGGCGCACACCGCGGCGCGCGCGCTCAGATGCGTGTCCAACTGGGCGAAAGCCGTGGCAATCGCGTTGCGCAAAATCATGACGCGGTTGTAGGCGCCAATGGCCCAGAACAGCAGCACAGCCGCCAGACCCCAACCGGCCCAGCCCCAATCCCAACCGCCTTCGCTCGGGCCCATGTTCAGGCCTCCACGCGGCCAGCCTGGAACTCGTCGAAGCCACGTGCACGCAGCTCGCAGGCCGGGCAGCTGCCGCAGCCATAGCCCCAGGCGTGGCGCTGGCTGCGCTCACCCAGATAGCAGGTGTGGGTGTGCTCGATAACCAAGTCGTTCAGGACCCTGCCGCCGAGCTGCTCGGTCAAGGCCCAGGTCTGGGCCTTGGTGATGAACATCAGCGGGGTTTCTAGCGTCATCGGCGTGTCCAGACCCAGGCTCAGCGCCACCTGCAAGGCCTTGAGTGTGTTGTCGCGGCAGTCAGGGTAGCCCGAGTAATCGGTCTCGCACATGCCGCCCACCAGCACCGAGGCGCCGCGGCGGTAGGCGAGGGTGGCCGAAAAAGTCAGAAACAGCAGGTTGCGACCCGGCACAAAGGTGTTGGGCAGGCCGTTGGCCTGCATCTCGATGGCGCGGTGCTCGGTCAGCGCCGTGCTGGAGATCTGGCCCAGCAGGCTCAAGTCCAGCACATGATCCTCACCCAGCTTGGCCGCCCAGTGTGGGAAGGCGGCGGCCAGTTCACGGCGCACGGTCTGGCGGCATTCCAGCTCGACACGGTGGCGTTGGCCGTAGTCGAAGCCCAGGGTTTCAACCTCGGCATAGCGTTCCAAGGCCCAAGCCAGGCAGGCCGTGGAATCCTGGCCGCCCGAGAACAGGACCAGGGCTTTGCGTTGGGTATTGGCTTGGGGAGGGGTGTTCATGCGTTCCAACTCTGACAGCGCCGCGCAGTCGCGGCAGACGATGCCCGCCAGTGTGCCAGGGTCGCCAAGGCCGGGTCTGACACCTTGGACTGCGACGAGGCGCTAAGCTCGCATTCGCACGCACGCACGCACGCACTCGAGGAATACCGTTCATGAAACACAAGCTCCCGAACTTCTGCCTCTGTCTTCTGCTTCCGGGCCTGGCCATGGCGCAGCTTCCGAACGCCCCGATCAGCCAGGTGCTGGTCTACCCAGGCGGCGCCACGGTTCAGCGCACGGCCAACGTCGCCGCCGGTGCCCGCGAACTGGTGATCCGCTGCCTGCCGGCCCGTTTCGAGGCCGACTCGCTGCAGGTGCAGGCCGATGCCGGCATCCAGATTGGCGAGATCAGCATCCAGACCCTGGATCGCCTGCGCACCCCCGAATGCAACACCAGCCCCCTGGATGGCCGCATCCGGGAACTGGAAGACCAACGCGCCGCAGTTCAGGCCGAGAGCGATGCGCAAGACCTGGCCCTGGGCTTTCTGAAGAACTTTGGCGGGGGTGGCGAAGGCCCCAGCAAGCTGGCTTTGGCCCCCATCGCCAGCACCGTGGACGCACTCAAGCGCAGCGGCCAAGAGGCTTGGCAGCGCAAGCACCAGTTGGCGCGGCGCCTGGTGGAAATCGATGAAAAGCTGACCCCACTCCAGGCCGAGCGCGGCCGCTTCGTCCAGGCCAACCCGCAGCTGCGCAGCGTGCGCATCAACCTGGCCGCCACGCGCGCCGGCGAACTGCGCCTGAGCTACCGCCTGAATCAAGCAGGCTGGAGCCCCATCTACCGCGCCCACCTCGACACCCTGACCCAGCAGCTGCGCCTGGAGCGCCTGGCACTCGTGGCCCAGACCAGTGGCGAGGACTGGAGCGGTGTGGCACTGCGCCTGAGCACCAGCACGCCACGCAGCCAGAGCGGCCTGCCGCCGCCCTACCCATGGACCCTGGACATCCTGCCGCCGATTGCCACCCGCGAAGTAAAGCTCACCAGTTCTTCGCGCATGGCCGCGCCGACGATGGCTGCGCCGGCACCTGCTCCCGCCTTCAAGTCGAGCATGAATGCCGACGAGGCCGCCCCCATGCCCAGCTTCGACATCGGCGCGCAACAAGGCGAGTACGCCGCAGAGTTCGAGGTGCCCGGCCGGGTCAACATCAGCAGCGACGGCCAGCGCGTCAGCTTTGCGCTCGGCAGCGAAAAAATGATCGCCCAGGTCTTTGTGCGTGTGCAGCCGCAGCAAGACCGCCAGGCCTATCTGCTGGCCGAGCTGGGCCGCCCCAGCGGCAGCTGGCCGGCCGGCGCGCTGCAACTCTTCCGCGATGGCGCCTTCATCGGCAACAGCCAGTTGCAGCTGGGCAGCGATGAAAAGCTCGAGCTCTTCTTCGGCCGCGACGAGTTGCTGCGCGTGGCGGTGGAGCCGCCGCAGAAGGACGGCGCCGAGCGCGGCTTCATCGGCAGCCGCAATGAGCAAAAGATCAGCCGCGCCTATGTGATCGAGAACCTGCACCGCCAGCCCATCCAACTGCAGCTGATCGAGCCCTCGCCGGTGGCCGAGCATGAGGACATCAAGGTGCAGACCCAGTTCAGCCCGCAGCCCAGCCAGTTGCGCTGGAAACAACTGCCCGGCGTGATCGCCTGGCAGCTTCCGCTCGCGGCTGGCCAAAGCCAGCGATTCACAGCCGAGTACCTGATCAGCACGCCCAAGGACGCGCGCATCAGCGGACTGCGCTGATGCATGACGCCGGGCAAGCGTCAAATGGGAGGATTCCCTGGATTGCGAGGCAGCTAGGGTAACTGCGCGTGACCGCGGCATTGCGCAGCGGAGACACTCCGCGCATCTCAAAGCCAGGGGAAGAGTCGATGAAAACGCGCACCTACAAGCTGATCGCTGCCGCATGTCTCTTGATGGGCAATGCGGCCTGGGCCGAGCTGCCTCGCGGCAGCCTCAGCTTTCTACAGCCAACGGGCACGGCCAGCTCGACAGACGCCATCGACATCTGGGTGCGTCTGACACTGGACGCCGACTCGCCGGCACTGAGCTTCTCCAGCTATCCGTTGACAGGCATAGCGCACGAGGATTTGTCGCCCGAGGGGTACTACTACGACCCCAGCACCGGCGCCTACAGCTACGCCAACTTCGCGAACATTGACCGCGTTGGAATCAGCGCGTCCATGACATGGCCCAACTCTGCGGGAATTTTCTCAGCCTACAACTTCAGCTTTGCCACACAGTACGACCCCAGCTTGCCAGGCCCCGTCGGCTTGAACCATTTCGAGCTCGCCCCCGGTCAACACTTTGACTACCTGTTTGGTCGGTTTACCCCTCCAGCCGGCGGCGCACCGGCTGGGACGTTTTCGCTTTTTCAGGTCGCAATGACCTTGGAGTATTCGGGCGTTGATGCGAACGGAAGATGGTTGAATTCCGTCAACCGGCCCGTGATCGCGTCCACCTGCGAAAGCAGCAACTTCGAGAGCTGCGGCTTCACCCGCACCATCACGGCCGTGCCCGAGCCCAGCAGCTATGCCTTGCTCGCCCTGGGATTGGTGGGCGTGCTGGGTGCTGCACGACGTCGCTCGACTTGAGCCACGTCACAAGCGAAAGCGAGCCAATTCGGGGTTAGAACCAGCCCCCGAGATCCGGCCGGATCTCGGGGGCATGGGTGGCGCCGCGCTGCAGGGCGCTTTGCAGCGCCGCACGGGCCTGCCGAATCGCGGCGGTATCGCCAGCGGGCGACCCGAGTTGCGCCTGCATGAGCGCCTGCAGCGCATCGAATGGATGACCCGCGGGCATCTCGGGCGGCCTGGCCTGCTGGGCGGCGGCCAGGGCCTCGGCGGCATCCGGCGCGCCCATCATCACCAGGGTCAGGGCCAGATCCAGCCGGGCCTGCCAGAGCGGCGGAACCTGGCGATCCGGACTGGTTTCCAGCAGGGCCACGCGCCGGGCCAGTAGGCGCCGGCTGCCGGCCAGGTCGCCGCGGGCGCGCAGCAGTTCCCCTTCAGCCTGGGCCACGCGGCTGTCCAGCCAGAGATCGCGATCGAGGTGCAGATCGGTATCGCCGCGCAGGCGGGCGACGGCGTCGGCCGCCAGAACCAAGTCACCCAGCACCAGGCCGCTGCGAGCCAGGGCCAGCCAGGCTTCGGCCCGGCTCACGCCCATCTGCGCCCGGGTCGACTCAATTTCCTTCAGCAGCTCCAGGGCCTCGCTGCGCAAGCTCGCGGCCGGCGCGGCGCCCGCTTGGGCGCGGGCCAGCAAGAGCGAGGCCTTGGCGGCCGTCCGGGCGTTGAAGGGCGCACCGTTGCCCTGGGTGTTGAAAGCCTGACGGGCCGCCAGGGCCTGGGCGTACTCGGCGCGGTCGCTGTGATAACGCGCAATCTCCGGATACATGAAGGCACGCATGGAGTTGCCGCGGCCATGCAGACGGTCCATCTCCTCGCCCAGCGCTTGGGCACGCGCCTCGACCCCTTCGTACTTCCCCGCACGGATATCCATGGTCAGGATGTTGCGGCGGATGGCCAAGGCATGGCGCAAGTTTTCCTTGGGCGAGTTCTGCAGCGCCGGCTCGGTCAGGCGCAGCTGCTCCCTGGCCTCGCCGATGCGCCCCTCGCCGGCCAGGCGTACCGCCTCGACCATGTGATGGAAGGTCCGGTAGAAATGGCCCTCGGGGTAGAGCAAGCGCACCAGCTCGCCGGCTTGATCCAAGGCCACTTTCGCCTCGGCCAGGCGCCCGGTTTTCATATAGCCATTGGCCAGCGCGTAGTGGATCTCGCGCATGCGGTCGGACTTGGGGCCATGCAGGCGCGCCACGCGCTCGCGCAGCGGCTCCAGCTCGGCGACCACGAGATCGTGCGGCCCGGTGGGCACATAGATCTGCGCCAGCTTGATGTGCGCCTCCACCGTGCGCTCGTCGTCTTCACCGTGGAGTTGGGCGGTCAGGGCCACCCATTCACGCGCCAGCGGGGCAGCCAGGTCGTAGCGGTCCAGCGAGGCGTAGGTTTGGGCCAGCACCGAGAGCAGACGCGCCTTGGTCGCGGGCTCGTCCTGGAATTTGCCGGCCAGCTCGCTGCGGCTCTTTTCCAGCAGGACCATCACCGTGGGCGCCTGGCCGCCATGAACATCGGGGCTGGCGCTGCCCAGCAGCTCAGTCAGGTAGAGCGTCACCTGATCGGACTCCCGTGCCGCCGCCTGCGCGCGGCGCCACTGATCCAGGCTCACAGCCAGACCCAGCAGCACAGCAAACGCCAGGCCGCCGGACAAGGACGCCGCCAGGGCATTGCGGCGCAACCAGAGCCGGATCCGGTGGCGCCAATCCTCGCGGCGAGCGCTGACCGGCCGGTGGCGCAACCAGCGCGACAGGTCCTCGATCAAGGCGCCGACAGCCGGGTAACGGTCCTCGGGCAGCTTGCGCAAGGCCTTGGCGACGATGGCCTCCAGGTCGCCGCGGGCCCGCTCGGCATCGAGCGGCCGGGCGCCGACCGGCGCATCCGCATCCGGGGCCTGGGCCAGCAAAGCCCCCAGGCGCGGCGCATCCTGGTGCAGCAGCGCATATTCAATCGCTGTGCGGCTGCTGCCCTCGCTGTAGAAAGGCAGGCGCCCTGAGATCATCTCGAACAGCAGCACGCCGAGCGAAAACACATCGGCCGCCACGCCGACCGGCGCACCACTGAGCTGCTCGGGCGAGGCATAAGACAAAGTCAAGCCCCGGCCGCTGAGGCGGGTCAGATGGCCCGGGTCTTCTTCATCGAGCAAGCCAGCGATGCCGAAATCCAGCACCTTGACTTCACCCTCGCTGCTGACCATCACATTCGAGGGCTTGAGGTCGCGGTGCACCACCAGCTGGGCATGGGCATGCTCGACCGCCTGGGCCACGCGAATCAGCAGCGCCACCCGCGAGGCCACCGTGGGGCACTCGGCCCGCACATGCTCGCCCAAATTGCGGCCGGCCACATACTCCAGCACCAGATAGGGCACGCCCGCGGCAATGCCGGCATCGAGCAAGCGAGCAATGCCGGGGTGCTTGAGCCGGGCCAGCACCGCCCGTTCGCGCGCAAAGCGCTGTGACAGAGGTGCCTGCTGCAGATCGCTGCGCAGCAGCTTGACCACCGCCTCCTGCTCGTACAAGCCGTCGGCACGCCGGGCCAACCAGACCTGACCCATGCCGCCCTCGCCGATCTTGCGCAGCAGCTGCCAGGCCCCCATGCGCTGGCCGCTGAGCGAGGGGGCTTCCGTGATTTCGTCCAGCGCTGGCGCCGCGCTGACGGGCGGAGCCATGGAGGCGGCGGGGAACTGGGTCTCCGCCTGCTGCACCAAACGCTGCGCCAGCTCTAAGGCCAGGGCCTCATCGCGCGCCGCCAAGGCGGCCAGCCAGGGGCCTCGCGCGGCTTCAGCCAGGCTTTGAGCCTGGCGCAGCAGCTCGTTCAGCTCGGTCTGGCGGGCGCTCTCGCCCATGTTCAGCGACGCACTTCGCCCTGCCCCAGCACCACCCACTTGAGCGAGCTCAGGCCTTCCAGGCCGACCGGACCGCGGGCATGGAGCTTGTCGGTGGAGATGCCGATCTCGGCGCCCAGACCGTACTCGAAGCCGTCGGCAAAGCGTGTGCTGGCATTGACCATGACGCTGGCCGAATCGACCTCGCGCAAAAAGCGCATGGCATGGGCGTGGTTGCTGCTCAGGATGGCGTCGGTGTGATGCGAGCCATAGCGGTTGATGTGTTCGATGGCTTCATCGAGGCTGTCCACCACCTTGATGCTGAGGATGGGCGCCAGATACTCCTCGCTCCAGTCCGCCTCGGTCGCCGGCTTGATCACGGCGCCAGGGATGGGGCCGAGCAGGGCCAGGCTGCGCGAGCAGCCGCGCATCTCCACACCCTTCTCGGCCAGCAGGGCGCCGATATGGGGCAGGAAGTCCGACGCACTCTCGGCATGCACCAGCAGGGATTCGGTGGCATTGCAGGGGCTGTACTTCTGGGTCTTGGCATTCATGACCACGGTCAGGGCCAAGTCGAAGTCCACCTCGGAATCAACATAGCAATGGCAGTTGCCGTCGAGGTGTTTGATGACGGGCACCTTGGACTCGGCGCTGATGCGCTCGATCAAGCCCTTGCCGCCGCGCGGGATGATCACATCCACATGCTCGGGCGCGGTGATCAGCAGGCCGACCGCGGCGCGGTCGGTGCTGGCGATCAGCTGCACGCCGTCGGGCGGCAGGCCGGCTTCGCGCAGCGCCGCCGCCACCAGCTCGGCCAGGGCCAGATTGGAATGAATCGCCTCCGAGCCGCCGCGCAGGATGCAGGCATTGCCGCTCTTGATGGCCAGGGAGGCGGCCTCAATGGTGACATTGGGCCGGCTCTCGTAAATCATGCCGAACACACCCAGGGGCACGCGCATCTGCCCGACGCTGATGCCGCTGGGGCGGCGCTTAAGGCCGCTGATTTCGCCCACCGGGTCGGGCATGGCGGCGATCTGCTCGCAGCCCTGGGCCACGGTCTCGATCACCTCGGGGCTCAGCTTCAGGCGGTCCAGCATGGGGCCGTCCAGGCCGGCCGCGGCCGCTGCCTTCAAATCGCGGGCGTTGGCGGCGGCCAAGGCCGGCCCGGCATGGCGCAGGTGCCTGGCCAGGCTCAGCAAGGCCTGGTTTTTGGCGGCGGTGGAGGCCGCAGCCATCAGGCGCGAAGCCTGACGGGCAGCCTGGCCCACGGTGTTCATATAGGCGGGCAGGTCCTTGGCGGCCAGGGCGGTCAAGGAGGAAACGGTGGGTGTCGAGCTCATCCGCTCATTCTCCGCGATGTGTTCGCAGCCCCCCCGCGAAGGCGGCCTGCGACACCCCCCATGCCATTGCTCATGGGCTGGCAAATCGCCTGACGCACAAGGGTTGCACCTGATTGCCTAGGACATGAGATCGCCTCTTGTTTGACGCAACCGTTCATCCCGCTGGCCTGCAGATGGTCGCTCCGATCTGGAAGTTCATCGCGGCACGCTGTCGCTTGCGCGGCTGTCTTTCTACAGTGACTCCATCGACTTTCCACCCCGTGCCGGAGTCGGCACACAGCACAGCAAAAGGCCCACACCATGAAGCACTTCAACACCGCACGCACCCTCACCGCCGCCAGCCTGTTGGCACTCGCCGCCCTCGGCGCGCAGGCCGCCGTGCTGAGCCCCGAAGAGAACGGCCCGGTCCGCCAGGTCTGCCCGCAGATCGACAGCAAGATGCAGCAGGCCCTGGACCGCGGCGTTCAGAAGCTCCAGACCGGCACCCTGGCCCGCGTCGAGTTCACCGTCAAGGGCGACAAGGTCAGCCAGGTGCGCCAGCAAAATGTCCCGACCGAGATGCGTCGCCAAGTTCAGCAGGCCATGCGCGAACTCAAGTGCCAGAGCAATGGCGAGCAGGCACTGGCCTTCAATCTCAATTTGCTGCCGAACTGATCAACAGCAAACTAAGAACGCTGGGCTAATGAATTAGTTTAGCGTCTTGTCCAGCGCACTAGAACTGGACATGGGCGGTCGAACCGCCATCGACATACCAGTTGGCGCCCGCCACAAAGCTGGCCGCCGGGCTGGAGACAAAGCAGGCCACCCGGGCGATTTCGTCCGGGCGGGCCAGCCGCTGCAAGGGGTTGCGTTGCAGCACCCGGGCATAGATCTCGGGCTCCTGCTCCTGGACCCGCCCCCAGAGGCCGTCTGCCACCCAGGTGTCGCCCGGCGAGACGGTGTTGACGCGCACCTCCGGCAGAACGCGCGCCGACAGCGACTTCATGTAATGGGCCAGGGCCGCCTTGGCGGCGCCATAGGCCGCGGAGTTCGGTGCCGCCAGCGACCCAGCCTTGGACCCGATGTAAGTGAGGGCGCCATGCTTGGAACGACGCAACAGCGGCAGCGCGGCTTCGGCGCAGCGCACGGTCGCACGCAAGTCCACGTCCAGCGCTTGCGCCCAGTCGCTCGACAGGGCGCTGACATTGAGCACCAGGATGTCCAGCGAGCCCAACTCTTCCAGCCAGGCCTCAAAGGCCCCGGGCTGGCAGACATCAAGTGCGCGGGCCTGCAGCGCGCCGGGCAGGCCGGCCGATTGCAGGTCGGCCAGGCAAGCCTGCAGACGCTCCGGCTGGCGGGCACAGAAGGCCACCTCGCAGCCCTCGGCCGCCAGGGCACGCACGATGGCGGCGCCGATACCGGCCGAGCCGCCCGTGACCAGGGCACGCAGGCCGTGCAATTGAAGGTCCATCGCTCCAACCCTTCTCTTCTGTTCCAAACACTGGAGGCCACAGCATAGAGCGGCGCTACGCGACGGCCGCCACTGCTCGCACAAACCCTAGGCCTCTTGCGCCGCCGCAGGCCATCAACTACATTTGTAGTACTACGACTGTAGATGAAAGCAAACCATGTCTGAAGACGCCCAGGATGTCAGCCTCAGCGAGCTGCAGCTGAGCCTGATGAAAGTGCTGTGGGAACGCGGCCAGGCCAGCACCGCCGAAGTGGTGGAGGCCTTGCGTGCCGAGCGGCCGCTGGCCCACACCACGGTTGCCACCTTGCTGACCCGCCTGGAGAAGCGCGGCCTGGTGCTGAGCGAGCGCGAGGGCCGCGCCCTGCTCTACCGCGCCGCCGTGTCCGAGCCCGAGGTTCAGAAGTCCATGGTCAGCGGTTTGCTGAGCAGCTTGTTTGCCGGCCAGGCCAGCGCCCTGCTCAACCATCTGGTGCAGGAAAACGAGATCGGCGACGCCGACCTGGCCCGCATGCGCGCGCTGCTGGCCCGCAAAGGGGGGCGCCATGCTTGAGCTGCTGGCTGCGCTGGGCAACTGGCTGCTCAACTATCTGCTGCACAGCAGCGTCTTGATCGCCGGACTCTGGGCCTTGGAACGAACCGGTGCCCTGGACCGACGCCTTGCCGCCTGGCGCGAGCTGCTCTGGCGCTGGGCCTTGTTCGGCGCCTTGCTCACGGCCAGCCTGCAGCCCCTGCTGGCGGCGTGGCCAAGTCAGCAAAACGAAACCGTGGCACCACCCGGCCTGTCGATCGCGCAGCAGCGGGAAACCTTGGCAGCACCCGACCTGCGTGTCGAGCCGGTGCAGGCTGAGAGCGCGCTAGCCGCCCGGCCCGCCACGGCCGCGCCAGACAAGTCTCTCGCCACAGCGTGGGCGGCGCTGACCCTGGCCTGGCTACTGCTCGGCCTGGCCGGTTTGATGTTGACGTCCGCGCGCTGGCTGCAGCTGCATCGCCAGGTGCGTCAGCTGCCCTCGCTCAGCGACGCGCCCCTGCTGGTTCTGGCCGAGCGCCAGGCCGCCCGCGCTGGCCTGCGCCGGCCACCACTGCACATCAGCGAGCATTGGGCCAGCCCGGTGCTACTGCCCGGTGGCGCCATCTGCCTGCCGCGCTGGGCCTTGCAGCGCCTCGACAGCGGCCAGATGGAAGCGGTGTTGGCCCATGAGATTGCCCATCTGCGCCGCCGCGACCCGGCCTGGCGTCTGGCCGGTCAGCTGCTCCTGAGCCTGGCTTGGCTTCAGCCCTTGAACCGCCTGGCCCTGCGCCGCCTGGACGCCCTGGCCGAGCTGGCCTGCGACGACTGGGCCGCCCGCCAACCCGCCGCGCGCCTGGCCCTGGCCGAAAGCCTGTATGCCTGCGCCCAGGCCCTGCAAACCCGCCGCCTGCCGGCCCTGGCCAGTGCCATGGCCGCGGGCACGGGCAAGAACAACCCCTTGCTGCAACGCATTCACACCCTGCTGGAGAAGCCCGCCATGGACACACCCAAAGCACCGAATCAACACCGCCTGCAACTGCTCGGCGTCGCCACCCTGGTCGCCATGGCCTTGAGCCTGCCCATGCTGGGCCTGGTCCATGCCGACAGCCCCGGCTGGCGTTCTCTGGGTGACTGGGCCGGCCAACTGATCGAGGGCGGCAGCCACACCCGCATGAACGAGCAGAGCCCGGACGGCCATCTGTCCATCCATATTTCGGGCAGCCCGGTCTTCAATGCGGCGCAGGACGAGGTGCTGCGCCTGAGCGGCGGCAGCCTGGTGATTGACGAAAGCCGCGCGGGCCTGCACCGACGTGCCAGCTTCTCGCCAGCCGATGACGGCGTCCAGCGCCGCTACACCCTCAACGGCCTGGAACAAGCACCCGACGCCGAAGGCCAGCGCTGGCTGGCCGAGAAGATCGGCGAGGCCGCCGAACTGCTGCAGGGCAGCGGCGCCCGGGTGCAGCGTCTGCTCAAGCAGGGCGGCAGCGAGGCCGTGCTGGCCGATCTCGCCAGCGCCCGCAGCGAGCATCTGCGGCGCGGACGCATGCTGGCTTTTCTGCAGACCGGCCCGCAAAGTCCCGCCACGCTGAGCCGGCTCTTGCAGCTGAGCCAGACCCTGGATTCAGACTTCGAGCGCCGCCAATGCCTGCAAGCCCTGCTGAAGCTGCAGACCCTCGACGAAGCGCTGCAACGCAGCCTGCTGCAGGCCCTGGACGGCATGGACTCCGACTTCGAGCGCCGCCAGGTGCTGGAGAGCCTGGCGCCGCATTTGGGCCAGGAGCCGGCCACCTTGCAAGCCTGGGCGCAAGCCATCGCACCCATGGCATCCGACTTCGAGAAGCGCCTGGTCCTGACCAGCCTGACCGAACGTGCCCGCCTCAGCCCGGCCCAGCTCGATGCCGCCCTGCAAGCCAGCCGCACACTGGACTCGGACTTCGAGCAGCGCACAGCCCTGGCCGGCATGGCGCATCACCTGAACCAGGCCACGCCCACAGCGGTGCAGTCCTTCGCGGCCGCGGCACGCCGGATCGACAGCGACTTCGAGCGCCGCGAGGCCTTGCTGACCCTGCTCCAACACGCGCCGGCGCAGCTGAGCAGCTATGAGGCCGTGCTGGACGGTATGGCTGGCATGGACTCCGGCTTCGAACGCCGAACGGTTCTGACGGCCCTGGCCGCGCAGATGCCGGCCGACGCCGGCCTGCTGCGCCGCTACCGCCTGGAAGCGCGCAGCCTGGGTGACTTCGAGCGCGGCCAGGCCGAACGGGCGCTGGACCATCTGCAGCCCGCGAACTGAACACGAGGGCTCGCCCCGCGGCGCCTCAGAGCCAGGCCAGCAGCGCCAGCCAGATGGCCGCGGTGGGCATGAAGCACAAGGTGGACAGCACGACAGCGGCCGTGGTCTCGCCTTCCTGGCAGCGGTAACGCTGGGAAAAAATCAGGGCGTTCGAGCCGGTCGGCAGGGCCGCCATCATGACGATGACCCCCAGCGGCATGCCGGCCAGGCCCAGGCCCCAATGCGCGAACACCAGCACCACGGCCGGCAGCAGAAGCAGCTTGGCGGCCACCAGGCCCAGCACCGCGCGCCAAGTCCGTGGCCAGCCCAGATAGGCCAGGGACATGCCGATCAGGGTCAGGCACAGCGGCACCACGGCCGTGCCCAACATCTGCAGCACTTCGTCCAGCACCGCAGGCAGGCGCAGGCCCAGGGCATTCCAGCCCAGGCCGGCCAGCACCGGCAGCACCACCGGGTGAATGACGGTGTTGCGTACCGTGTTGAGCAGCAGCGCGCCCAGACCCGTGGGCGATTGTTGGCTGCGTGCGCGCGCCAGATCCAGCTCCACCAGCAGGGTCAGCACGGTCAAGATGCTCAGCGCATGCAGGCTGACCACGGTGATGTGAATGGCCAGGCCGGCCTCGCCGAAGACACCGGCCGCCAGCGGCACGCCGACCTGCAAGGTGTTGCCGAAGGTGGCGGTGATGGCCTGCACACTGGGCACGGCCGGGCCCTTCTCGGCCGCACCGCGCCAGCGCTGGAATGCATAGATTGCCACCAGCAAACCCAGCACCGGCAGGAAAAACGCCGCCAAGGTCAGCCAGGGCAGGCTGGCAAAGTCCACCCGCGCCGTGGTGCGGAACAGCAGGGCCGGCACGAAGATGTAGAAGGCGACATTCGACAGCACCCGGGCCGGGTCACCGCCGCTGCCGCCGGCGTCGGCATCGCCGAGCCAGCGCATGCGGCCGACAAACCAGCCAATGGCCACGGCGATCAAAATCGCCAGCAGCTTGTTGAAAACGATCCAGCTCATGGGGGCGGAGTATGCCGCCCCTGGCCGCGACCCCGCCCGGGGCCTTCAGTCGCAGAACCCTGTCAGTGGGTGGTCGGCAAGACCAAGTCGAACTCGAACACGCTGCCGTGGCCCAGCTCGCTGTGCACGCGGATCTCGCCGCCCATCTCGCGCACCAGCTGCTGGCTGATGGACAGCCCCAGGCCTGTGCCGCCCAGGCAGCGCGCGTCTTCCGCGACCTGCTCGAAGGGCTGGAACAAGCGGTCCAGCATGCGCGCGGCGATGCCGATGCCGGTGTCGTGGACGGCAAAGCCGATGCGGACGCTGTGATCCAGCTCCGAACGCAGGCGCACTTGCAGGCCGAAGCTGCCGTTGTCGGTGAACTTGACGGCATTGGAGAGCAGATTCATCAGCACCTGGCGCAGGCGCTGGCCATCGACGAGCACGCGCGCGGGCAACTGGGCGGCCACATCGACATCGAAGACCAGGCCTTTCTGCTCGGCGCGCAGGCGCACGCTGTCCGCCACCATGTCCAGCAAGGCGCGCAGATCCACCGAACTCGGCTGCAGGCGGACCTTGCCGGCCTCGATGCTGGCCATGTCCAGCACATCGGTGATCAGGCTGAGCAAATGCTCGCCGGCATCGCGGATCTGCCCGACCTTGGTCAGCTGCGCGGCGCTCAGGCTGTGGTCCATCTGCAGCAGCTGGCCAAAGCCGAGGATGGCATTCAGGGGCGTGCGGAACTCATGGCTCATGGTGGCCAGAAAACGGCTCTTGCTCTGGCTGGCGCTTTCGGCACGCAGCTTGGCCTCGCTGAGCTCTCGGGTGCGCTCGGTCACCACGTCTTCCAGGTGATCGCGGTAATGGGTGAGTTCCTGTTCGGCGATGCGGCGCTGGGTGATGTCACTGACCATGCCTTCGATGCGCAGGCCCTGGCTGCCGCCACCGGGCACCACATGGATGCTCAGCTCCACCCAGAGCTGGCGGCCCTCATTGGTGGCGATCAGCATGGGCACCTGTTGCAGCAGCCGGTGGCGCTGCAAGGCCATGGCGATGCGTTTGAACTCCTGCGCCTCGATCTGCACCAGGCTGCGCAAACGCCGGCCCATGCTCAAGGCCTTGGCCGGCGTGCTGAAACCCAGCATCTGGGCCAGGGCGCGGTTGAGGCTGAGCAAGCGCCCGCGCGCGTCGGCCTGAAAAATGCCTTCGGTGGCGTTCTCGAACAAGCTGCGGAATCGCTCCTCGCTCAGCTGCAAGCCTTCGGACGAGGCTTGCAGGCGCGCACTCATGAGATTGAACTGCTCGGTCAGCAGGCCGATCTCATCGCTCCGCTCGACTTCGGTGCTGGCACCCAGCTGACCCTCGGCCACCTGGCGTGCCATCTGGCCCAGCCTTTGCACCGGGCGCTTGACCAGGCGGTAGACCAGCACAAAGCTGGCCGCCAGGACCGCCGCCAACATGGCCGCCAGCAGACTGGCGACAAAGCGCCGCATCTGCGCCACCTGGGCATGGACACGTTCGCGACTGAGCACCAGGGTGGCCTGGGCGACCACGGTGGGCGCGACATCGGGCGCGGCCTGGTAGCGGACATCGAACTGCCGCTGCAAGGGGTCGAGCGCCGCTTCGCTGCGCTGCCGGCGCATGGGCTCGGCATTGACGCCGACCGGGCGCAGTTCGATGGCATGAACTTCCGGGTCGGCCATCACCGCATCGAGCAGATGCTTGATGGCGATGTTGTCGAGGTTCCAGATCGGCCCGGCAAAACCCAGGGCGACCAGGCTGGCCATGCGCTCCTGGCGCTGCGCCAGGGCCTGGTTGAGCTCCAGCTCCTCGCGCGCAGTCCAGTACCAACCCAGGCCCAGGGCCAGCAGGCCCGCGGCCAGCGCAATGCCCACGACCAAGCGGGACTGGATGCCGAAGCTCACTCGCACAGGGGCCATGCATTCACTCCTGACCAAGGCCGGACCAAGGCACCGAACTGAACGCTCGCAAGCGTCAGGCCGAACCTAACTCAACTGCTCTGCGCATCAGCATAGCGCCTTTGCCCGGGCGTGCATGAGAGGGGCGGCCCCAGGACCGCACGCACGGGCGTCAGGACCAAGCCTGATCAGGCGCTCTTCTTGGCCACGGTCTTCTTGGCTGCGGCCTTCTTGGCCGGTGCTTTCTTGGCTGCCACTTTCTTGGCTGCGACCGTCTTGACGGGCGCGGCGGCCTCGCTGGCGGCCGGCTTGGCTGCGGCACGGACCGGTGCACCGGGCTTGGCCGCGCGCGGCTCGAACTCGAACATCACCTTGCCGGCCTTGGCATCAAAAGCCAGGAAGGCCTTGAACTTGCGCCGGGTCTTGTTAGAGACGAAGTTTTCCAGCAGCGCGGTCTTGCCCTCGCTGAGCAGCTTTTGCATCTGGCTGATCTCGATCGGCTGCTGCAAGATGATCTTGCCGCTCTTGAAATCGCAGGTGACGGTGGCGCCGACGGCATGCTCACAGACGTAGTTGCTGCCATGCTCGAAGACCCGGCCCTGGCACTTGGGGCAGGCGCCCAGCGAGGTCTGGGCGCTGAAGTCCACCGCCTCGCCATCGCCCTCGCCGTTCTTGCCGTCATCGCCGAAGTCGAACTCGAGCTTCCAGTTCTTGATCTCTTCGTCGAAGACCAGGGCCAACTCGGCCGTGAAGGGCCAGCCGGCTTTGGAGCGGAAGCCTTCCAGCGGGCCGATCTTCTTGTCGGCCAGGAACTGCTCCACCTCGTGCAACTCAAAGCTGCGGCCGCCGGGGATCTTGCCGATCGAGAAGCCACAGCCCTCCGACGCGCCATCCTTGCCGGTGCAGGTGAATCGGCGGTAGTTCTCCTTGACCACGCCGCTGCACTTCGGGCAGGGCGTCTTCAGGGTGGCGTAGTCACCGGGGATGGTGTCGCGGTCGTATTCCTTGGCTTTTTGCACCACGCGCTCGGTCATGGCGGCAATCTTGGCCATGAATTCGTCGCGGTTCAGGCGCCCCTTTTCCATCTCGGAGAGCTGGAACTCCCAGTCGCCGGTCAGCTCGGGCTTGGTCAGGTCCTTGATGTCCAGGCCGCGCAGCAGGGTCATCAGCTGGAAGGCCTTGGCGGTGGGGATCAGCTCGCGGCCGTCGCGCAGCATGTATTTCTCGGTCAGCAAGCCTTCGATGGTGGCGGCGCGGGTCGCTGGCGTGCCCAGGCCCTTTTCGGTCATGGCAGCGCGCAGCTCTTCGTCGTCGATCAGCTTGCCGGCGCCTTCCATGGCCGAGAGCAAGGTCGCTTCGGTGTAGCGGGCGGGCGGCTTGGTGGCCAGGCTCTTCACGTCGACCGACTCGGTGCGCACCACCTCGCCCGGGGCCACGGCCACCAGATTGGCGTCGTCCTCTTGCGCCTCCTTGCCGTACACAGCCAGCCAGCCCGGCTTGACCAGCACCTTGCCATTGGTCTGGAAGTTCAGTTCCTTACCCGCCGCCTTGACGGTGCTGATGCGGGTGGTGACCAGGAACTCGGCCGGCGGGAAGAACACCGCCAGGAAGCGCTTGACCACCAGGTCGTAGAGCTTGGCCTCGATGTCGGTCAGGCTCTTGGGCGCCTGCAGGGTCGGGATGATGGCGAAGTGATCCGAGACCTTGGAGTTGTCGAAGACTTTCTTGGTCGGCTTGATATAGCCCTCGTTGAGCGCCTTGCGGGCGTGGCCCGCCAGCTCACGCAGCGGGCCGGGTAGGTCCTCGCCGGCAATCATCTCAGCGGTCTGCTTGGCCACAGCCAAATAATCCTCGGGCAGGAAGCGCGAGTCGGTCCGGGGGTAGGTCAGCACCTTGTGCTTTTCGTACAGGGCCTGAGCCAGGGACAGCGTGGTCTTGGCCGAGAAGCCGAAGCGAGAGTTGGCCTCACGCTGCAAGGTGGTCAGGTCGTAAAGGCCACCGCAGCTGCTGGTGGTGGGCTTGCTCTCCTCGCGCACGCTGGCCGGCTGGCCCTGGGCGGCACTGGCAATCGCGTCGGCATCGGCGCGATTCCAGATGCGGTCGGCGCGCGATTCGGCGTCCTCGCCCTTCTTCCAGCTCGGATCGAACCACTTGCCTTCGTACTGGCCGGCCTGGGCATCGAAGGTGCCGCGCACCTCCCAGTAATCGCGCGCCACATGCTTGCGGATCTTTTCTTCGCGCTCCACCACGATGGAAAGGGTCGGCGTCTGCACCCGGCCCACGGTGGTCAGGAAGAAGCCGCCGTCACGCGAGTTGAAAGCCGTCATGGCGCGCGTGCCATTGATGCCCACCAGCCAGTCGGCCTCGGAGCGGCAGCGCGCGGCATCGGCCAGCGGCATCATCTGCGCGTCGCTCTTGAGTTTGTCGAAACCATCGCGGATCGCTTGCGGCGTCATCGACTGCAGCCACAGGCGCTCGACCGGCTTGGTGATGGCGGTCTTGGCCGTGCCGGCGTATTGCACGATCAGGCGGAAGATCAGCTCACCCTCGCGGCCCGCGTCACAGGCGTTGATCAGATGGGTCACATCCTTGCGGCGGATCAGCTTGACCAGGGCATTGAGGCGGCCCTTGACCTTGTCGATGGGGTTGAGGTCGAAGTGCGGCGGGATCACGGGCAGATTGGCGAAGCTCCACTTGCCGCGCTTGACGTCGAATTCCTCCGGTGCCTTGATCTCCACCAAGTGGCCGACCGCCGAGCTGACCACGAAGTCCTCGCTCTCGAAGTATTCATCGTGCTTGTCGAACTTCCCCGCCTTGGGGGTCAAGGCGCGGACGATGTCCTGCGCCACGGACGGCTTCTCGGCAATGATCAGTGTCTTGCTCATGATGGTGATGAAGTTCTCTACTCGTGTATTTCAACGCCGGCCGAAGCACCTGGCTCCGGCCTGCCTACAATCCGGCCTCGCGCACGCCCATGCACGTACATGCACGCGCGCACACCCATGAATTCAATGTAACCACAACTTCCGATGACGCAAGCCGCCCGCAAAAAGTCTGCCCCGGCCCCGGCCGAACTTGCCAAGCCCAGCAGCAAGGGTCGTCGCATCCAGGTCAGGAATTCGGGCGTCCATGGGCGCGGAGTCTATGCGCTGGCGCCGATCGCGGCCGGCGAGACCATCATCGAATACACCGGCGAGCTCATCAGTTGGGACGAGGCCATGGAGCGCCACCCTCATGATCCCAAGCAGCCCAACCACACGTTTTACTTCCACATCGAGGACGGTCGCGTCATCGACGCCCTCTACGGCGGCAACAGCTCGCGCTGGATCAACCACTCCTGCGAGCCCAATTGCGAGACCGACGAAAGCAATGGCCGGGTTTTCATCAAGGCCCTGCAAGACCTGTCTCCCGGTGAAGAGTTGTTTTACGACTACGGTTTGACCATCGACGAGCGCTACACGCCGAAGCTGAAGAAAGAGTTCGCCTGCTACTGCGGCAGCCCCTTCTGCCGTGGCACCATGTTGGCGCCCAAACGTTGAGTTATGTCGCTGAGTGATGTCCCGCCGCCCATGAACCCCACTGACAGCCCGCACCAAGACTGGCAAGCCGAAGCCCTCTGGCAAGCCCTGACCCCCTTGCTGCCCGGCATCAGCATTGAAGTGCTGGCCCGCACAGCGTCGACCAACAGCGCCTTGCTGGAGCGGGTGCGCCAGCAAGCCCAACAAGGCAGCGAAGCGCGCTATGGCCGGCGTGCCCACGACATGCTGCCCTGCCTGCTGGTGGCCGAGCACCAGACCCACGGCCGCGGCCGCCAGGGCCGGGCCTGGCTGTCCAGCCCCGGCGCCTCGCTGACCTTCTCTCTGGGCCTGCCCATGGAGCTGAGCGACTGGTCGGGTCTGTCCCTGGCCATCGGTTGCGCCATCGCCGACGCACTCGAACCCGCCGCGGCTCTGGGCGGGCAAGCACTTCCGCGCCTGCAGCTGAAGTGGCCCAATGACCTCTGGCTCGATGGCCGCAAACTCGGCGGCATCCTGATCGAAACCGTGCCAGCCGGCGCACAGCGCATGGCCATCATCGGCGTGGGCCTGAACATCCACAGCCTGGCCGCGGCCGAAGACAGCCACGGCAGCACGGCCTTCAACACCGGCTTTGCGGCGCTCGAAGAGCTGGACCCCAGCCTAGCCGCACCGGCCGTGCTGGCCCGCATCGCCCCGGCCATGGCGCGCTGTCTGGTCGATTTTCCGCACGGCGGCTTTGCCGGCTGGCTGACGGCCTACGCGCGGCGCGACCTGACCCTGGGCCAGGCCGTCAGCGCCGGCAGCCTCGAAGGGACGTCGCGCGGCGTGAGCGCCGACGGCAGCCTGCTGCTGGAAACCGCCCAAGGTCTGCAGAGCGTCAGCGCCGGCGAAGTCAGCCTGCGCCTATCCAACCCCTCCTCCCCGTCAACCCTTTCGACCTGAAGCCACAAGCCTGCCCACACCATGCTGCGCGCCCTGCTCGCCCTCTTGCTGATCCTGAACGCCTTGTTCTTCTCCTGGACGCGCGGCTGGCTGGACGGCGTGGTCGGCATCAGGGCCACCGGCGACCGCGAGCCGCAGCGCCTGGCGGCGCAGCAGACGCCCGAACGCATCGAGCTGCTCAGCGCGCAGGCAGCCAAGGCCTTGCAGCAGCGCGCCTGCGTCGAACTGGGCCCGCTGGAGGGCGATGCCGCCCTGCTGGCCGCACAGAACGTGCTGGCCGGCGCCGGCGTGCCGGCCAGCGAATGGCAGGCTCTGCACAATGAACAAGCCGGCGTCTGGGCGGTGACCACGACCCGCTTCGCCAACAAGGAATTGCAGACACGCAAGGAAGACGTGCTGAAGAAGGCGAAGATCGGCTACGAGCCGCTGAGCGGCGTGCCGGCCGAAATGCCAGCCCTGCTGCTGAGCCGCCATGCCAGCGAAAAGGCTGCCGCCCTGCAAATGGAGCGCCTGGGGCAGCGCAGCATCAAGGCCTTGCAGGTCCTTCAGTTGCAAGCGCCATTGAAGCGCCACAGCCTGGTTTTCGCCCAGGCCGACGGCGCACGCCGGGCCCAGCTGCGCAGCCTGAAGAGCCCGGCGCTGGCGGCCGGCTTCAAGAACTGCAATGCGGCCGCCCTGGCTGCGGTCACCTCCGCTTCGGCTGCATCGGCCACCACGGCTGCCCCTGCATCCAGCGGCGGCCGTTGAGCTGAGCCAGGCCCTGCGGCCGAGCTCAGTCGCGCTGCGCCATCGTCAGCGACGGCGCTGCGGGCCGGCCCGCAAGGCCCAGGCAGCCAGTGCCAGCAGACCCAACCAAGCCCCACTGAAGGCGCCGCCACCACCGCCCGAGTTGCTGCTCGGGGTCGGCGTGCTGACGACCGGCGCGGCGGCCACCGCGAAGCTCTGGCTGACCGGCGCAGCGGCAGCGAAGCTGCTGTTGCCGGCCTGGCTGGCCGTCAGTGTGCAGGTGCCCGCCGCCAACAGCGACAGGCTGTTGCCCGTGACGCTGCAGACCGACGTGCTGCCGGAGCTGTAGCTGACGGGCAAGCCGGAACTGGCCGTGGCCGCTAAAGCTGGTGCGGCCGTGCCCAGAGTTTGGTTGGCGATGGCGGGGAAGCTGAGGGTCTGCGGTGCCAGCGCCACATTGAAGCTGCGCGCCACATCGGCGGCGGCCTGGTAGCTGCTGTTACCGGCTTGCTTGGCCAGGACCGTGCAAACGCCTGAACTGAGCAGACTCAGGGCCGAGCCGCTGACCGAGCAGACGGCGGGCGTGCTGCTCTCGAAGCTGACCGCCAAGCTCGAACTGGCCGTGGCACTGAGCGCCGGCGGCGCCGTGCCCATCTGTTGGTCGGCCAGCGCCGGGAAGCTCAGGGTCTGGGCGGCCGGCCCGACCGTGAAGCTGCGGCTGATCGAAGGCGCGGCGGCAAACGCCACGTTGCCGGGCTGGCTGGCCAGCACAGTGCAGCTGCCGCCGGCCAGCAAGCTCAAGCTGCTGCCGCTGACCGTGCACACGGCCGGCGTGCTGCTGCTGAAACTGACCGCCAGGCCGGAGCTGGCCGTGGCCAGCAGCGAGACAGGAGGTTGACCGAACACCAGGCCGGTCGGGGCCGTGAAGCTGATCGTCTGCGCCGCGCTGCCGACCGCCATGACACTGATGCTGCGCGTCAGGCTGTGGACCGTGCCGAGATCATCGGTCAGCTGCACCGTCACGCTGAAGCTGCCGGCGCCACTGGGGGTCAAGGTCACCGTCTGCGTGCTGGTGCCCGAGCTGAAGCCGCTGACGATGCCGCCGCCGGAGCTCAAGGTCCAGGCGGCGCTGGCGATGCTGCGGCCGCTGCCGAGCGTGCTGCTGCTGGCGCTCAGGCTGAGCACCTGGCCGGCCACCGGTGTGGCCGGACTGCTGCTGATCTGCAGCGCCGCGCCGTTGGCAGCACGCGCCGCGGCCACCGCTGCGCCGGCGTCCAGCATGCCGGCACCGCAGGTGCTGGTCGTGCAATAACACTCATCCTGGGCGGTGGCCGTGGGCGCGGTGCACTGGGGAATTCCGGCTGTACCGCCGCTGCTGGCAAAGGGCCGCGCGGTGCTGCGCAAGGTGCTCAGCACCTCGGCTGGCGTCATGCTCGGCCGCACCGACAGCATCAGGGCCACCGTGCCGGCCACCACCGGGGTCGAGAAGCTGGTGCCCACCGAAGCGCCGTTGTTGGTGTAGGACGAGTCCCCGACCACCGGCGTGGTCGTGCCGCTGTTGGTGGTGCTGAACATGGGGTAGAGGCAGGCACCGCTGAGGTTGACGCAGTTGCCACCCGGCGCAGCGATCCCGACCTCGGGGCCGATGCTGGAAAAGCCCACCTTGCTGCCGACATGGCGCAGGCCGGTGACCGTGATCACGCCGGGGCAGTTGCCGGGCAGGCCGACGGCCAGGCCCTCGCTGTTACCGGCTGCGACCACGATGCTGGCACCGCGCGCCGTGACTTGGCTGATGGCGTCGCGGTAGAGCTGGCCGGTCCCGGACGTGCCACAGGCGCCGCTGCCGCCCAGGCTCATATTCAGGACTTTGGCCGGATTGGGGTTGCTGGGCAGGCCAGGCACGGCCACGCCGGCAGCCCATTGCATGCCGGCAATGATGTTGGAGTCATAGCCGCCGCATTTGCCCAGCACCCGCACCGGCAGGATCTTCACGCCCCAGGCCACGCCGGCCATGCCCGCGCCGTTGTTGGCGGCTGCGGCAATCAGGCCGGCGACGCGCGTGCCATGCCAGGAGCTGTTGCCGATGTCGCTGGCATCGCAACCGCTGCCCAGGGTGCCGGCATTGATGTCGGCCTGGCTGACCCAGTCGCCCGGGTCGGAGGCGTCGGCATCGGCGCCATCACCGTCATTGGCGGTGGCCGTGGTCTGGGCGCTGGAGGAGTTGAAGCCCACCATGTCGTAGCCACCGACGATCTGCCCGGCCAGCTCGGGGTGGTCCTTGCGGATGCCGGTGTCGAGCACAGCAACGACGATGCTGCTGTGGCCGGTGTTGATGTCCCAAGCCGCTGGCGCATTGATGCTGGACACCGCCTCGCCGGGCACCGTGCTCGGCGTCTTTAGATACCACTGGCCGACGCTGGGGCCGCTGGGCAGGGCGGTGCTGTAAAACGGGTCGTTGGGCACGCGGGTATGGCGACGGCGCTGGTCCACCACCGCCAGCTCGACTTCCGAATCCAGCGCCAGTTGCTGGGCCAGCGCGGCGGAGCTGATGCCGCTGGCAACGATGACATGGGTGCGTTCATCCAGGCTGCGCAGGGCTCGCAAACCCTGGCGGGTGCGCGAATTGAGGCCGCTGCGCAGGCCCAGACCGGTGGCCCGGGTCTGTGCCACATCCTGGGCCGCTGCGCGGCTCATGGAGACCGACAGGGCCTTGGCGCGCACGCTGGCGGCGGCCGGCTTGAAGCGCACGATCACGCGCGCCTGGGCTTCGTTGTTGCTGCTGCTGCTGGAGGCTGGCGCCACGCTTTGCGCCGGCGCGCTGGGCGCCCAGGTGCCGGCCAGCAAGATCAGGCTCAGGCCGAGCGTTGAGAGTTTCATCAAGGGCAAGCTCCAAGGCCGGGGAAGTCAAATGAAGAACGCGGGCGACCGCCAGTTTAGGGCGGGCGGCGCGGGGCGATCGTAAAGAATAGATTCCTGCAGCCCCGCTTGTCGACACATCGGAAAGCGGCAGCCCGCGCGCCGATCGGGCGCAAAAAAAGGGCCTTGCTGTTGGCAAGGCCCTTTCTGCTGTGCAGTGGAGCCCGCAGCGAAGCTGCAGCCCCTCTCGCTCGCTTGATTACTTGGCGATCACGCGCACCATCTCGAGCACCTTGTTCGAGTAGCCCCACTCGTTGTCGTACCAAGCCACCAGCTTGACGAAGGTGCTGTCCAGGGCGATACCTGCGTCGGCGTCGAAGATGGAGGTGCGGGCATCACCGCGGAAGTCGGTCGCCACGACCTTCTCTTCCGTGTAACCCAGCACGCCCTTCAATGCGCCTTCCGACTGGGCCTTGAACTCGGCGCAGATGTCCTTGTACGAGGCTTCGCTGTTCAGCTCCACGGTCAGGTCAACCACCGACACGTCGGAGGTCGGCACGCGGAAGCTCATGCCGGTCAGCTTCTTGTTCAGCTCCGGAATCACCACGCCCACGGCCTTGGCAGCGCCCGTGCTCGAAGGAATGATGTTTTCCAAGATGCCGCGGCCGCCGCGCCAGTCTTTGTTGGACGGGCCGTCGACGGTCTTCTGCGTCGCGGTGGCCGCGTGCACGGTGGTCATCAGGCCGCGCTTGATGCCCCACTTGTCGTTCAGCACCTTGGCCAGGGGAGCCAGGCAGTTGGTGGTGCAAGACGCGTTGGAGATGATGGCCTGACCGGCGTAGGTGTTGTGGTTCACACCGAACACGAACATCGGGGTGTCGTCCTTGGACGGTGCCGAGAACACCACCTTCTTGGCGCCAGCGGCCAGGTGCTTCTCGCCCGAGGCCTTGTCCAGGAACAGGCCGGTGGCTTCGACAACGATGTCGGCGCCGACTTCGTTCCACTTCAGGTTCGCAGGGTCACGCTCTTGGGTCAGGCGGATGGCACGGCCGTTGACGACCAGGGTGTTGCCCTCGACCGAGACTTCACCGTCGAACTTGCCGTGCACGCTGTCGTACTTGAGCATGTAGGCGAGGTAATCAGGCTCGAGCAGGTCGTTGATGCCGACCACTTCAATTTCCTTGAAGTTGGCGATGGCAGCGCGGAACACCATGCGGCCGATGCGGCCGAAGCCGTTGATACCGATCTTGATCGTCATGAGAGGTAACTCCTGTTCAGGTGGGAGAGGATAGAAACAAAACGGAAACGGAGGCGCGGCCGCAGCCGGAGATCAGGATTCCCCGAGAGTAGCTGGATGGCGAACTCTCAGGGCATGCAAATGGGTCGACCATCGCCAGGCTCATGCGCCGAGCCTCAACCCGCCGCGGCCACAGGCTTCAGATTCAAGCTGCCGCACGGCACCTGAATCTGCACCGTCTGACCGAACAGCTCGTTGGCCTGCTTGTCGTTGGCAAAAGCAATCTGCCGCTCCGACAGCCACTTCAAGAAGCTGATGCGGTTCGGGTCTTTCTTGTCGGAGCGGACCTCATTGGGCAGGCTCGACCCATAAATCGTGTAATCGACTTTGAACGGGCAGCCCATGGTTGCGAAATCGAATTCCGCCTGCAATTGCCGGACACCGGCCGTCAGGCCGAGGAACTCAGCCAGACCAAAGACTTCGCGCTTCAAGACATAGCGTCGCTCGCCCGCAGGACTGAAACTGAACTGTTGATGCATGGATTGCGGCGGCTCGGCGCCGCTACGGCAGGGCATGCGGTACTGGGCCAGGCGCTCGCGCACCATGGTTTCGACACTCCTGGAGGCTGTGGAATGGCTCAGCGTCACCTCGGGAGCCTGCTGACCATCACCGGAGAAACTGGCCACGGCCACGACATGCTCGACGTGGCGACTACCGAGGAAGGACTGCGGCACTTCGATGGGCTCGCGTGGCATGACGATGCAGAACTCCTGCTTACTATCAGCCTCCACCGGCAGTGGTTCACGGTCGGAGTTCTTGAAGCTGAACTCCTGCACGGCCTTGACCGTTCCTTCGCTTGCCGAAAGGCAGGGCAGGCGATAGCCCTCGAGATAGCGAAAGGTTCGTTCCTGCATCTCTGGCGCGGCCGTGCTCACCAGCACCTCAATGCGCGGTGGCGCGTCGGCCTTGCTGAAGTGCAGCTGCACCCGCATGAATCCCTCGGTGCGATTCAGCTCATGTTGGTGCGGATAGACCGGCAGCTTCTCCTGGCGGACCAGGCACTTCAGCGACTGCGCTGCGGACGGCGGTGTCACGTCTTTGGTCTGTGCATGCGCAGCGATCCCAGGCCCGCCGAGCAGGCCCAAGATCACCACCATGCGCCCAAACCCCAAATTCTTCGATGGGTGGTTCAAGCGCTCCTCCTGTGTTGTGGTGGTGAAGAAAGGCCGTGAGATTAACCGAATCTCAGCGCTTCTTGCCCTTGAGCTTGGCCACACCCAGCGCCACCTTGACCGTGTCGGCCACGTTCTCGGCGGTGAAGCCGAAGTGCTTGAACAGCACCGGGGCCGGGGCCGATTCGCCGTAGGTGTCGATGCCGACGACGGCGGCGCAGCCGTACTTCCACCAGCCGTCGGTCACGCCCATTTCCACGGCGATGCGCGGCAGGCCATCCGGCAGCACGGACTTCTTGTAGGCCAGGTCCTGGCGGTCGAAGACACTGGTCGAGGGCATGGAGACCACGCGCACGCCGATGCCGTCCAGGGCCAGGATTTCCTGGGCGCGCATGGCCAGCTGCACTTCCGAGCCGGTGGCGATGATGACAGCACGGGCCTTCTTGCTCTTGATGCCGACGGTGGCCGGCTCGGCCAGCACATAGCCGCCCTTGGCGATGTCATCGACCGCGGTCTTGGGCGCATAGGGCAGGTTCTGGCGCGACAGGGCCAGCACGCTGGGGCGCTGGGCGTTGCCGATGGCCATGGTCCAGGCGACCACGGTTTCGGTGGTGTCGGCCGGGCGCCAGACGTCCAGGCCCGGGATCAGGCGCAGCGAAGCGACATGCTCGATCGACTGGTGGGTCGGGCCGTCTTCGCCCAGGCCGATGGAGTCATGGGTGAACACGTGGATGACGCGCTGCTTCATCAGCGCGGCCATGCGGATGGCGTTGCGGCTGTAGTCGCTGAAGGTCAGGAAGGTGCCACCGTAGGGGATGTAGCCGCCATGCAGGGCCACGCCGTTCATGATGGCGGCCATGCCGAACTCGCGCACGCCGTAGTTGATGTGACGGCCGCCGTTGCTGCTGCCATCGGCCTCGACGCGGAAGGCCGGGGTCGACTTGGTGTTGGTCAGGTTGGAGCCGGTCAGGTCGGCCGAGCCGCCCAGCAGCTCCGGCAAGGCGGCAGTGAAGGCTTCCAGCGCCAGCTGGCTGGCCTTGCGGCTGGCCACAGTTTCGGCCTTGCCGTGCGCCGCGACGACGGCGTCGACGGCGGTCTGGGCGAAGTTGGCAGGCAACACGCCGGCCATGCGGCGCTGGAACTCAGCGGCCAGCTCGGGGTGGGCGGTGGCGTAGGCGTCGAAACGCTCATCCCAGCTGCTTTCCAGCGCGGCGCCGGCGGCCTTGGCGTCCCAGTCGGCGTACACCTCTTGCGGGATCACGAAGGGCTCATGCGCCCAACCCAGCTGCTCGCGGGTCAGCTTGATTTCGTCGTTACCCAGCGGCTCGCCGTGGGCCTTGGCGGTGTTGGCGCGGTTCGGCGAACCCTTGCCGATGTGAGTCTTGGCGATCACCAGGGTCGGCTTGACGCTGCTCTTCTTGGCTTCGGCAATGGCGGCATCGACGGCGTCGACATCATGGCCATCCACCGGGCCGACCACGTTCCAGCCATAGGCTTCGAAACGCTGGGCCGTGTTGTCGGCGAACCAGGGGGCGACCTGGCCGTCGATGGAGATGCCGTTGTCGTCGTAGATGGCGATCAGCTTGTTCAGCTTCCAGGCGCCAGCCAGCGAAGCGGCTTCGTGGCTGATGCCTTCCATCAGGCAGCCGTCACCCAGGAACACATAGGTGTGGTGGTCGACGATCTGGTGCTCGTCGATATTGAATTCCTTGGCCAGCATCTTCTCGGCCAGGGCCAGACCGACGGCATTGGTGATGCCCTGACCCAGCGGGCCGGTGGTCGTTTCCACGCCCGGGGTGATGCCCACTTCCGGGTGGCCCGGGGTCTTGCTGTGCAGCTGGCGGAAGGCCTTGAGCTCTTCGATCGGCAGCGCGTAGCCCGACAGATGCAGCAGGGCGTAGATCAGCATGGAGCCGTGGCCGTTGGACAGCACGAAGCGGTCGCGGTTGGCCCATTGCGGGTTGGTCGGGTTGTGACGCAGATGGCGGCTCCACAGAGCGACGGCGATGTCAGCCATGCCCATGGGTGCACCCGGGTGGCCCGAGTTGGCTTGCTGCACGGCGTCCATGGCCAGTGCGCGAATGGCGTTGGCCATCAAGGTGGGGTTGCGAGCAGCGGTAGTTGCCATGTGCGTGCGGAAGTGAAGTTGCGGGGTAATCCCGGATTTTACTTGGACGCTGCGCTTCGGCCGCCACGGACTGGCTTGCGGCCCCGACAAAGACCTGAGCCGGGCTTGATCCAACGCAAATCCAAGGCTCTGGAATCTGCCAGCCTAGCGCCTGCGCGGCCCCTCGCCCAGCCGCAGCAGGAGCCCCCATGAAGCCGAACAGCCCGCTGACCCTTCAGGTGATTCGCGAGGAGCACCGAGCCCTGGCCGCCATGCTGCGCTCGGTGCCTTTGCTTCTGGCCGAGCTGCGCCGGCGCGAGGCCCGGCCGGACTTCGCCGCCTTGCGCGCCATGCTTTTCTACCTGGACGAGTTCCCCGAGCGCCTTCACCACCCCAAGGAGAGCGAGCTGCTCTTCCCCAAGCTGCGCGCCAGGGCGCCCGAGATCCGCAGCGTGCTGGACCGGCTGGACGAAGACCACCAGCGCGGCGAGCGCGCCATCCGCGACCTGGAACATGCCTTGCTCGGCTTCGAGCTCATGGGCGAGAGCCGGCGCGCCGCTTTCGAGCAGCTGGCCGAACGCTATGTCCACGGCTATCTGCAACACATGCAGATCGAAGAGGCGCAGGTCCTGCCGCTGGCGCTGCAGATGTTTGCGCCCGAAGACTGGGCTGAGCTCGACGAAGCCTTTGCGCGCAACCGAGACCCGCTAGTCGGCCATGCCGTGGACGAACCCTACCGGGCGCTGTTCCAGACGGTGCTGAATGCCCTGCCGGCCCCGCTTGGCCTGGGGCCGGCCTTGTAATCCTGCCGCCGCGCGCGCACAGCGCACAACTGGGCGATATACAACGGTCTGTTCCGTCGCAAGCCAACAGGTTCAAACGCCGATAAATGGAGCAGGCATCTCAAAGCGATGGTGCTGTTGATCCATTGGAAGGACCCAAGATGCGAAAGAACGACGCACGACCATCACTCACCCACGTCAGCCGCATCGCCCTGGCCGCCGGCGCGCTGTGCGCCAGCGGTCTGAGCCAGGCGGTTGATTTCAGTTACTCCGGCTTCGGCAACATCACGGCCGGCAAGGTCATCAGTGCCGGCGGCATTGACATCGGCTACCCGGACAGCACGCAGTGGAACTGCCCCTGCCTGATCGCCGACTTCTCGCACGGTTCGGTCTACGAGCAGAAATGGTCGCTGGCGCCCGAATCGCGCGTCGGCATTCAGGGCAACTGGACCTTCACACCCGATCTGTCCTTCACCGCCCAGGGCGTCGCACGCCATGCGGCGCAGAAGGCCAGGGCCGACCTGGAATGGGCCTACCTGTCCTACAACCTGACACCGCAGCTGACCGTGCAGCTGGGCCGCAAGCGGCTGCCGCTGTTCTTCTACTCCGACTACCAGGACGTCAGCTATGCCTACAGCTGGGTGCGGGTGCCGCCCGATGTCTACGGCTGGGCCGTCGTCAACTACAACGGTGCCAACCTGACCTATCGCGGTGATGTCGCAGGCTGGGCGGTCAAGTCCACAGCCTACGCTGGCAGCGAGCACACCAAGAAGAACCCGATCGCCAAGCTGGAAACAGCCTCGCCCTCGGACATCAACTGGGACCAGATGTGGGGTGTGGACCTGGAGATCAACCGCGACTGGTTCACCGCCCGCCTGGCTCTGAACAAGTCCAAGCAGCAGCAATTCCGTGATGGCGTGCAGACCTCGCCCAACCCGGCGAACGGCACGCATTCGCCGCAGACCTTTGCCGCCCTGTCCTTCGTCATCGACAAAGACAACTGGCTGCTGCGCAGCGAGATTTCCTACATCGACCGCTCGCCGGCTCGCGGCAGCTACCGCGGCCGCATGTTTGGTGCCGGCTACCGCATCGACAAGTTCACGCCCATGATCACGGTCAGCCAGCTGAAGGCCTACAACTCGGCCTTCACCACCTTGGCCGAGAAAGACGCCATGACCAGCCTGAGCCTGCGCTACGACTTGACCGACACCAGCTCGATCAAGGCGCAGTACGACCGCAGCCGCTGGGACCTGCTGGACGGCACCGATGTCCGTCGCAAGCTGGTGACCGTGTCCTATGACTTTGTCTTCTGAACGGGGGCAAGCCATGAAGAACACACAACAAGCTAAGCAAGGCTTCGCAAGCAACCTGCTCGCCGGCCTCACAGCCCTGGCCATGGCCGGCGTCGCACAGGCGGACACCGCCGTCATCGTTCACCCGAGCAATGCCACGGCGCTCGATGACGAGCAGATCAGCAAGATCTTCCTCGGCCAGACCAAGACCTTCCCCGGCGGCGGCGAGGCCGTGCCGGTGGACCAGAAGGAAGGCGCCACGCGCGAGGACTTCGGCAACAAGGTGTTGAAGAAGAACCCATCCCAGCTCAAGGCCTTGTGGGCGCGCCAGATCTTCACCGGCGGCGCCAAGCCGCCGCGCGAGTTGGGCGGTGACGACGAGGTGCTCAAGTTCGTCGCCAGCACGCCCGGCGCTATCGGCTATGTCGATGCCGGCAAGGCCAACTCCAGCGTCAAGGTCGTCAAACGCTGAGCTCGGGCGCAGCCGGCCTTTGCGCGGGCTGCGCGGCCGGCGCCCGCCCTGGGCGCTGCGCCTGAATTACGCATATTTCACGTTTTTATCATTTGAAAATGTGCGGTCGCTTGGATTCAAGCGCAAGCTCTGGCCATGTACTGCCCCAATCCCCAGCCCGGCGCTCGCCGAGGGGCCGCGGGGCTGAGAGGGGCAGCCATGAATGACGAGGTAGCAAGCCCGCCCACCATCCTGCTGGTGGACGACGAGCCGTCCATCCTGAGCGCCTTGCGGCGCTTGCTGCGGCCTCAGGGTTACAAGATCTTGATGGCCGAAGGCGGCGCCGCCGGCCTGGCCTTGATGGCGCTGGAACCGGTGGACCTGGTGGTCTCCGACATGCGCATGCCCGAGATGGACGGCGTGCAGTTTCTGGAGCAGGTGCGCGAAGGCTGGCCGGGGACGGTTCGCATCCTGCTGACCGGCTACGCAGACATCAGCTCCACCATCGCGGCCATCAACCGCGGCGCCATCCACCGCTACATCTCCAAGCCCTGGGACGACAACGACATCCTGCTGGCCATTGGCGACGGCCTGCAAAGGCACAAGCTGGAGCAGGAGAACCAGCGTCTGGCCCAGCTGACCCAGGTCCAGAACGAGCAGCTGCAAGACATGAATATGCAGCTGCAGGACAGCAATGCCCAGCTGCACAGCGTCAATGATCAGCTCCAGGACGCCAACGGCCAGCTGGCCTCGGTCAACCAGGAGCTGCAAGACAGCAATGGCCAGCTCGGCCGCGCCAACGAACAGCTGGCCGGCGTCAATGAAGAGCTGGAGAAGCGCGTGCAGGAGCGCACGCAAGAGCTCCAGCAGACGCACGACGAGCTCAGCCGCTCCCATGCCGAGATGGCTCTGGCCCACGAAAAGCTGCAACAAGCCCATCTGCAGCTGGAAGAAAACTTCGCCCTGTCCATCAGCGTCTTCGCTGGTTTGCTGGAGCTGCGCGACGGCAGCGTCAGCGGCCACGGCCGCCGCGTCGCCACCCTGGCCGGCCGCATCGCTGAAGCCTTGAACCTGGGGCCGGCCGAAGTGCTGGACATCCACAACGCCGGCCTGCTGCACGAGGTGGGCAAGATCGGCCTGCCGGACGAGCTGCTGCGCAAGACCGTGTCGCTGATGAGCGGCCGCGAATTTGAGCTCTACAAACGCCACCCGCTGCAAGCCCAGGCCGCGCTGATGCCCTTGGCCCGCCTGCACCAAAGCGCCTTGCTGATCCGCTCGCAACACGAGCGGGTGGACGGCAAGGGCTTCCCGGACGGCCTGACCGGCCTGGAAGTGCCCCTGGGTTCGCAGATCATCAACATCGCCAGCACCTTCGAATCCCTGATTGCCGGGCGCCTGGCCGAGAAGGTGTTTTCCACCGTCGACGCTTGCAAAGCCATCCATGAGAACGGGGCGCAGCACTACGACCCGGAGGTGCTGGCCGCCTTCGATACGGTGCAGGCCGCGCTCGCCCTGGAAAGCGCGGCCGACCAGGAACTGAGCGCATCTGAGCTGCGCGGCGGCATGGTGCTGGCCCGCGATCTGCTCAGCCCACATGGCAGCTTGCTGCTGCCGGCCGGCCATGTCTTCAGCAGCGCCTTGATCAAGCAGGTGCAATTGATGGACCAGCGCGAGCGCCTGAGCCTGAGCTTCTTCATCAAGAAGCCGCAGGATCCGCGCCAGGCGGCCAAGAAAGCTCAACATGCTTGAGTTCGACACCCCCCCGCGGGCGCCCGGCGGCCTGGCCCTGGCCTTGCAAGCCGCCATGGGTGGCGCCACCGAGCTGCCGCCGCCGCCCGACATCCTCGATCCAAGCTGCAGCGCCGCTTTGCAAGCGGTCAGCGCGCCCTTGCTGGTGCACGACGGCGCTCACATCGTCTTTGCCAACGCCGCCCTGCAACGCCTGTTCGGCTACAGCCTGGCCGAACTCTGCTTGGTGCCGCACTACGCCTGGGCCAGCGAAGCCAGCATGGAGTCGGTCCGGGCCTATGGCGCCCGCTGCCTGGAACTTCAGCAAGACCTGCCGGCGCTCGAATGCGAGGCGCTGACGGCCAACGGCTCGGTGCGGCATCTCGAAATCAACGCCAGCCGCATTGCCGGCCCGCAAGGCCCCTTGGCCCTGATCACCTGCACCGACCTCAGCGATATGCGCCATGTGCAGAACAGCCTGTTCGAAGTCGGCCGCGTCATGCACCAGATCCTGGACAACAACCCGGTGGCCACCTTTGTGCTCGACGCGACGCACCAGGTCACCCACTGGAATGCCGCCTGCGTGCAGCTGACCGGCATCGAGGCCGCGACCATGGTGGGCAGCCAGACGCCATGGCGCGCCTTTGTGCAGGAGCCGCGGGCGCTGCTGGTCGACCTGATCGTTGATGGCCGCACCGCCGACGAAGGCCCGAGGCTGTATGGCGACACCATCCGCCCCTCGCCCCTGATTCCCGGCGCCTTCGAAATGGAGGACTTCTTCCCGCAGTTCGGCGAGCACGGCCGCTGGATCTTTTGCACCGCCGCGCCGCTCTACGACACCCAAGGCAAGATCGTCGGCGCCATCGAGACCATGATGGACGTGAGCCGCCGCCACGCCGCCGAGGACGAACTCAGGCGCCACCGACAGGAGCTGGAAACTCTGGTGGCCGCCCGCAGTGCCGAGCTGCTGCGCAGCCACAAGGAGCTCGATGCCTTTCTGGAGAACGCCTCGGTCGGCATTCTCTGCACCAGCAAGCGCCAGATCCTGCGCAGCAACCGCAAGTTCGCGCAGATGTTCGAGCTCGAAGGCATGAGCAATGCCGAGATGGCCCAGGCGCATTTCCTGGGCAATGCCGCGGCCTACCAAGAGCTGCGCGCCATCGCCGTGCCGACCCTGAGCGCTGGCCAATCGCTGACCCACGAGATGGAGTTGCGCACCCTCAGCGGCCAGGCTTTGTGGATCCAGCTGATCGCCTACGCCGGCAGCCCGGAGGACCCGGAGACCGGCGTCTGGTGGCTGCTGCAGGACCGCAGCGAGGTCATGCGCGCGCAGCGCGAGCTGGTCAACAACTACCGCCAGATCCAGCAAGCCAATTCCCGGCTCGAGGATGCGCAGAACCAGCTGCTGCAGTCAGAGAAGATGGCCTCGATCGGCCAGCTGGCGGCCGGCGTCGCCCATGAAATCAACAACCCGGTTGGCTTTGTCGCCTCCAATCTGGGCACCCTGCGCCGCTATGTGGAGTCCTTGCTGCAGCTCAACGGCCTGTTCGAATGCGTGGACCTGCAAGCCCAGCCGGCCGATTTGCGCGAGCAGATCGCGCGCCTGCGCCAGGACGCCGACTTCGAGTTCATCCACGAAGACCTGCCCCAGCTCTTGCGCGAAAGCGACGAAGGCCTGGTGCGGGTCAAGAAGATCGTGCAGGACCTCAAGGATTTCTCACGCGTCGACCACGCCGACTGGCAGGAGGCCGACCTCAACCAGGGCCTGGAATCCACCCTCAATGTGGTCTGGCACGAGATCAAATACAAGGTCGAGGTCGAGCGCGACTATGGCCAGCTGCCGCCGGTGCGCTGCCTGGCGGCCCAGCTCAACCAGGTCTTCCTGAACCTGATCGTCAATGCCGCCCACGCCATGCCCGAGCGCGGCCGCCTCAAACTCAGCAGTACCGCCACCGAGGGCTGGGTCTGCGTCAGCGTGCGCGACAACGGCAGCGGCATGAGCCCCGAGGTGCTGCGCCGCATCTTCGACCCCTTCTACACCACCAAGCCGGTCGGCCAGGGCACGGGCCTGGGCCTGTCGCTGTCCTTCTCCATCGTCAAAAAACATGGTGGGCGCATCGAAGTGGAATCCGAGCTGGGCGTGGGCAGCTGCTTCAAGGTGTGGATACCGGTGCAGGGGCCGAGTGAGGGGGGCGGGGGGAGCTGAGGTGGGCGGGGTCAGCACACAAGGAACCCGCTTGAACAGTGGATGCCCGAGCTGCCTGCTTCGCAGTCAGATCCGGCACACCAAGCCATAAGATGTCCCCATGCGAGCCATCATCCTCGCGGCCGGGCGCGGTGAGCGCATGCGGCCGCTGACCGACACCACCCCCAAACCGCTGCTCCTGGTCCAGGGCAAACCGCTGATCGTCTGGCATATCGAAGCCTTGGCGGCCGGCGGCGTGCGGGACATCGTCATCAACACGGCATGGCTCAGCGAGCAGTTCCCGGCCACCTTGGGCGACGGCAGCCGCTATGGCGTGCGCCTGCATTTCAGCGATGAATCGCGCGAGCCCGGCGGCGCGCTCGAGACGGCAGGCGGCATTCGCAAGGCCCTGCCCTTGCTGCGCGCCGGCGGGGCAGAAAGCTTCTGGGTCGCATCGGCCGATGTCTTCGTGCCGGGCTTTCGATTCGACGCCGAAGCGGCGGCGCGCTTCGCCGCCGACCCGCAGCTAGACGGCCGCCTGTGGATGGTGGCCAACAGCCCCCACCACCCGAGCGGTGACTTCGCCATCGACGCGCAAGGCCTGGCCCTGAGCGAGCGGCACGGCGCGGCGCCGGACCAGCCGCGTTTGACTTGGTCCTGCCTGGGCCTCTTCAAGGCACGCCTGTTCGACGCCCTGCCCCTGGGCCAGGCCGTGCGTCTGCGCCATTGCCTGGAAGACGCCATCAGCCGCCGCGCCCTGGCAGCCGACGAGTACCGGGGCGTCTGGACCGATGTGGGCACGCCCGAGCGCCTGGCTCGGCTGAACCAGAACCCCTGAGCGCCGCCCAGGTTCAGCCCGGTCTGAGCGCCGAGCTGACGCGCAGCACGCCCTCGTCCTGCAGCCAGTCGGCGGCCGCACGCTCGCGCAACTGCTGGGCGCTGCCGCTGTTGGCCTGCAGCACGCCCATCCAGCCGTCGCGGCCACCGCGCTTGACGGCGTAGAGCATGGCATCGGCCACGTCGACGGTGCGGTTCCAGTCCAGCGCGCGCGGATGCTGCGGCGAGAGCGGGAAGCAAGCAAAGCCGATCGAGCAGGTCTTGTGCAGGACCAGGCCGTCGGCATCGAGCACAAAGGGGTGCTCGGCCACCAGCGCGCGCATGCGCTCGGCCAGCTCGGGCGCATGGCTGCGCGGGCTGCCGCGGGCGACGATCAGGAACTCCTCGCCGCCCCAGCGCACCAGGTAGTCGGTGTCGCGGAAGACCTGGCGCAGGCGGTCGCGCATCTGCTTGAGCATGCGGTCGCCGGCCGCGTGGCCGAAGCGGTCGTTGATGTCCTTGAAGTGGTCGATGTCGATCAGGAAGAAGATCAGATCGGCATCCTCGGGCATCGGCCCGCCCTGGCGGGCTTGCGCCTCGTGGCGACGCAAGGTCAGCGCGACATCGGCCTCGATGTGCTGGGCCAGGAAGCGCCGGTTGCGCAGGCCGGTCAGCGGGTCGGACAGGCTCAGGTCCTCCAGCGCCAGCGACTTCTCCTCCAGCGCCCGCGATTTTTCCTGCAACGCAGCCGACAAGTCCTCGAGCTCGGCCGTGCGCTCGCGCACGCGCTGCTCCAGCCCCAGCTGGCGGCGTTCCAGATAGCCGGTGCGCCAGCGCACCAGGGCATAGAGCAGGCCGGCACCGCCCAGCGCAAGCGCCAGGCGCAACCACCAGGTCTGCCACCAAGCGGGATGGACCCGAACGGGAATGGCCAGCTCATGCGGGCTCCACAAGCCGCTGCGATTGCTGGCCTTGACCTTGAGCAGATAGTGGCCAGGGCTGAGATTGCTGTAGCTGGCCAGGCGCTGGGTGGCGCTGGTGTTGATCCAGCTGCCGTCATAGCCTTCCAGCTGGTAGGCATAGCGGACACGCCCCGGGTCGCTGTAGTCCAGGGCCGCGAACTCCAGGCTGAAGCTGCGCTGCTGCGGCTGCAGCTGAAGGCCCTGCGGCGCCAGCAGGCCGACATTGACTCGCTCGCCATTGATGCGCAGCTCGCTGGCCACCACCGGGGGCTGGTAGGCCCAGGCTTCGAAGCGCTCGGGGTCCACCACCATCAAGCCGCGGCCCGCGCCGAACAGGAAGCGCCCGTCCTGTAAGCGCACATAAGAGCGGAACCAGCTGGTGCCGGCATCGGCGCCGTCGGCCGGGGTCAGCTCGTAGAGGTGGTCGCGGTTGGGGTCATAAACATAGTTCTGGCTCCAGATGCGGCCCCGTTCGTCATCCAGCAAATTGGCACCGAAAGCGCGGCCGCCAATGCCCTTGCGCTCGCTGATGGCGTCAAAGCTGGCCTGGCGACCGTCCCAGCTGGTCATCTGATGCAGGCCGGTGGCGGTGTCCACCCAGAGGCGCTGACGGCGATCGATCAGAAGGCCGGTGACGATGCCATTGCGCAAGCCCTGGCCGGCCACCGTGGGCACGCTCTGGAACTCGCGCGCGCCGGCCGGGCGCAGGAACAGGCCAGCTTCGCCGCCCACCCAGAGTGCGCCGTCCTCGGCCTCGACGATGGCATTGAGCTCGCCCCGGAGCGCCGCGCCGCCGGCCAGGTGGTGACGCAGCGCCGGCCCTTGGCCGCCGAGCATCTGGTACAGGCCATCCTGGGTGCCGACCCAGAGGTCGCCGTTGCGGGCCAGCACCGTGCGGCGCAAGCGCCCATGGGCCACATCCAGGTTCTGCAGGGCGCGCCCCTGCGCATCGACACGCAGCAGCTGCCCGTCCACGCCCACCCAGACGGTGCCGTCCCGGGCCCGTGCCAGGGTGGAGACCCGCACCGGCTCATCCGCCCGACGCTTGAGCGCGCCGCGCAGGTCAATATGTCGGTGCAGGCGCAGTTGGGCATCGAGCACCCCCAGGCCCTGGGCCGTGGTGCCGACCCAAACCTCGCCCCCGTCCAGCTCCAGCAGGGCGCGGGCGCTCGGGTCCTCGAACACGGCGTCGCCATGCTCGTCAAGCTTGCGCACGCCGATGCTGAGCTGGTCGGCATCATGGCGCTGCAGGCCGCCGCCAAAGCCTCCAACCCACATCCAGCCGCCGCGGTCGAGCAGCAAACAGCGCACCTCGTTGCCACCGAGGCTGCTGGGGTTGCGCGGGTTGTGGCGCAGGGTTTGCTGCAGGCGCCCGTCGGCGGCAGCGCGCAGCTCCACGCCACCGGCCCGGCCCACCCAGACCAAGCCCGGGCCGGCCTGGGCCAGGGCATAGACCGCGCCGCGCGGCCCGTTCTGCTCCAGCATGTTGACGCGTCGGCTGCCGGGGTCCACCAGGGCCAGATCGCCTTGCTGGGTGCCGACCCAGATCTGCCCGTCATCGGCCTGAGCCAGACGCAGCACCATGGGCTGGGCTGGTGTGGCACTGCCCTCGCGGGATCGGTTTGGCAAGGGCACGGGCTCGAACTGCTCGCTGCCGGCCGCCTTGCGCGCCAGGCCGCCGAGGCCACCGACCCAGAGCGTGCCCTCGCGGTCCAGCAGCAGGGCTTGGACGCTGTTGTCGGGCAGGCTGCCGGCCCGCCCGGGTTGATGGCGGTAGTGCACAAAGCTCTGGCGCGCCGGGTCGAAACGGCTCAGGCCGTGGAGCGCAGTGCCCAGCCAGAGCTGCCCGTCGGGCGCCTCGGCCAAGGCCAGCACGGCGCCCTCCGGCGCGCTGCGGTCGGGCTGCGCCGGCTGGTGGCTGTAGAGCTGGGTGCGTTCGCTGGCGGGGTCGTGAACCGCCAGGCCGCCGGAATCGCTACCGATCCAAAGGCGCCCGTCGCGCCCGACCAGCAGCACCCGCACAAAGCCAAGGCTGCGGCGCCCGCCATCGACCGCGGTGTCCAGCTGCAGCTGGCGAAAGCTGTAGCCGTCGAAACGCAAAAGGCCGGCGGCCGAGCCCACCCACAAAAATCCTTCGCGATCCTGCGCCAGGGCCGACAGCACATTGTTGGGAATGACGCCGTTCTGACCGACGGTTTCGAATCGCAGAGCCAGCTCGGCAGGCGCGCGACTGGCGGCGGCCGGTATGGCATGCGCCCAGCCGGCCAGCAGCCAGGCTAGGCCGAACAGAAAGCAAAAGGGGCTGAAAGGGAGTGGGCGGCTTTGCATCAGGCCCGATGGTAGGCCAAGGTCGGGGGTGGCCGGGCGCGGAACAGCGCTGCCCGGCCTGCGCTGATCAGCGCGCCAGGGGCTGGGTGATGGCGTCGATGCGCGCCAGCACCTCGGGCGTCAGCTTCGGCGTCAGCGCCAGCGCGCCGAGGTTGTCCTGCAGCTGCGACAGCTTGCTGGCGCCGAGGATGACGGTGCTCACCTGCGGGTTGCGATTGGCCCAGGCGATCGCCAGCTGGGCCACATTGCCGCCCAGATCAGCGGCCACCTTCTCCAGCTCGGCCACGGCCTTGTTCTTGGCCGCGTCCTGCAGCTGCTCGCGCAGCCAGCCCATGCTTTCGATGGCGCCGCGGCTGCCTTCGGGAATACCGGCCTTGTACTTGCCGGTCAGCAGACCCGAAGCCAGCGGGCTCCAGGTGGTCAGGCCCAGGCCGATGTCCTGGTACAGGCGGGCATATTCCTGCTCGACCCGCTGGCGGTGGAAGAGGTTGTATTGCGGCTGCTCCATCACCGGCTTGTGCAGATGGTGACGCTCGGCAATCTCCCAAGCGGCGCGGATATCGGCAGCCGACCATTCGCTGGTGCCCCAGTACAAGGCCTTGCCCTGGGTGATCATGTCGCTCATGGCGCGCACGGTTTCCTCGATCGGCGTGTGCGGGTCGGGGCGGTGGCAGTAGACCAGGTCGATGAAGTCCAGCTGCATGCGCGTGAGCGCGCCGTCGATGGCCTGCATCAGGTACTTGCGGTTGAGCGTGTCCTTGCGGTTGATGGTGTTGTTGCCCTCACCGCCCAAGCCCCAAAAGAACTTGGTCGAGACCACGTACTGCAGGCGCGGCCATTTCAAGGCCTTGAAGGCCTCGCCCATCACCCGCTCGCTCTGCCCTTGGGCATAGACCTCGGCGTTGTCGAAAAAGTTGACGCCGGCATCAAAAGCGGCCGCCAACATCTCGGTGGCGGCCTTGGTGTCGACCTGGTTGTGATACGTGACCCAGGAACCCAAGGACAGCTCGGAGACTTGCAGGCCGCTGCGGCCCAAACGACGGTATTGCATGGTGGAATTTTCCGGAAGCCAGAAGGTTGGCAAGCGTAGCGGACTTGAACAAGGAACCGCTCTGAAGCAAGAAAATGCCCGAAATTCCTTCAGTCATAATCGCCGCCAACAATACCGGACACAGCAATGTGCCGCGCACAACTTCATGGCAGCGCCGAAGCTTTGGAAGGCCATGAAGCCCATCTCGGATTCCGCCCCTGTCGACTCATGCGCCACCCCGCCGGGTCGCAGTCGGGCGGCCTGTTCCAGCGAGCTGCGAGCTCAACCACTGTCAACACATCTCGGTTCCGCATACTTTATGAGCATGAATTTGCCTCGCCTGGCTCGTTCGGCGACTCTTGTCGCCGGCGCTGTTTTTCTGGTCGTCCAAGCCGCATCGGCCCAACAGGCGCCCCTTCCGACGCCCACACCGACGGGCCCCTCGGCCAGCAGCGTGGAACTGGATCGGAACCGCAGCAGCCTGGTTCAGGTGCAGGACGCCGTGGAGCGCGAAGAAAACCGGCCCAAGCGTCGGACCTTGACCGAGACGTCGACCCAAGAGCTCGAGTTCCAGGACTATGTCAACCGGAACTACGGCAAGTGGCTTCCGGTGTACGGGCTGGACGCGTTCTCCTTTGAAGATCAGGGCTTTGACGCCCCCGTCAACAGCGCGCCCAGCGAGGTGTACGAGGTGGGCATTGGCGATCAGATTCGCGTCAAGCTGTCCGGCTCGCTGGAACTGGACGCCAATCTGGTGGTCGACAACACGGGCTTCATCACACTCCCCCGGGTCGGCGCCATCCAGGTGGCCGGTGTCCGCAAGTCGGAACTGCAGGGCGTGATTGGCAAGGCGGTCGCCCGCCTGTACACGGGCTACTCCCTTCATGTCTACACCGGGGCCCTGCGCACCATCTCGATCTATGTGGTGGGACATGCCGCACGACCCGGCGCCTACCGGGTGCCCGCCACCAGCACCTTGATCAATGCCATGTACGCCTCCGGCGGCCCCAACCCGGCCGGCTCCTTGCGTGCCGTCCGGCTGATGCGCCAGGGCAAGCAAGCCAGCAGCTTCGACTTCTATGACGTGGTGTCGCAGGGCTCGACCGCTGGCGATGCCGCCCTGCGCAACGGCGACGTGCTGCACATCCCCCCCGCCGGCGGACGGGTGGCCTTGATCGGCGCGGTCAACCAGCAAGCCATTTTCGAGCTGGCGCCCCAAGGCACCAGTCTGTCCAAGCTTCTGCAACTGGCCGGAGGCGTACCCGGTGTAGCCCGAGTCGAACGCATCACGGTGGACCGCGTCGACCGCCAGAAGCCCGAAGCCCCCAAGCAGGTGTTCTCGCTCGACCTCCGCACCGCCGACGCAGAGTTCGCGCTGCAGGACGGCGATGTGATCACGGTTCAGCAAATCGGTGACAAGTTCTCGAACATGGTCGCCGTGCGCGGCAGCGTCTACCAACCCTTGCGTCGCCCATGGTCCAAGGGCATGCGAGTGAGCGACCTCATTCCCAGCGCCGCTGCCCTGTACTCACCAGAAACCGCCCGCGCGCGCAATGACCTCGCCTTCGGTCAGGCCAGCAAGCGTTCGAAGCTCCCGGTGCTCGCGGCACCTGGCGGGGTGGTCACGACGTCCGAAGAACTGACTGGCAGCAAGCTCGAGTCCTTGGTGCCTTCGGACAATATCAATTGGAATCTGGCCACGATCGAACGGATCAATGAATTGACCGGGCAAACAGAGTTGGTGCACTTCAATCTGGGCCAGGCCCTGCGCAACCCGGGCGGCCAGGACGACTTGCTGCTGCTTCGCGGCGATCAGATCGTGGTCTACGGCGACAAAACCCTCACCTTGCCAGAAGAGCTGCGCAACCGTTATGTCAAGGTGGAAGGCGAAGTGCACGGCCCAGGGGTCTACCAGCTGGCACCGGGTGAAACGCTCAAGCAACTGCTGCAAAGAGCAGGCGGAGCGACAAGCCGCGCCTTCCCTTACGGCATCCGTGTGACACGGGCCAGCCAAGTCGCGCTGCAAAAGGAGCAACTCAAGAAAGCTGCCCAATTGCTCGAGGACACGATCTCCGCGCAATCGGCCGAAATGCTAGGCGCCGGCACGAACTCCGAGCAAAAAAGCATGAACGAATCGCTGATTGCCGAAATCAAGCGTCGCGCCAGTTTGCTGAAAGCACAAACCCCCGATGGCCGTATTGCGATTGACGCGCCCGTCACGGCCACGACCGCCCAGCTGCCCGATTTCGCACTCGAAGACGGCGACACGATCCACCTCCCGGCCAAGCCCAGCCATGTGTCGGTCTATGGTGCCGTGAACAACCCGATCACGGCGCTTTGGACAGATGGGTCCAACCTGGCGCGCTATATCGAGGCGGCCAAGCCGAAGAAGTCGGCCGACCTGTCGGAGGTCTATGTGATTCGCGCCAATGGCCGGGCAGAAACCGTCTCGCGTGGCTCGCTGTTCTCATCCGGGAACAGCGTGGCCTACCCTGGCGACAGCATTTTTGTACCGGAAGAGCCCGTCCGCATGAGTTTGACCTCGGCGTGGATGAATGGCCTGAAGGACTGGTCGCAAGTGATCTTCCAAATGGTGATTGGCGCCCGGGCCGCCAAGGGCCTGTGACGGCCTCGGCCGGTCTTGCTGAAACAACGGAGTTGACCCTGTGACCCTTCGGTCCCGCCGCGCGATGTGCCTAAGCTTGGCAGGTGCGCTGGCCTCATCCAGTGGGCTGGCGGCCCTGGCTCGTCCGCCGCAGCGTTACTCCTATTTCAGCCCCGGCACGGGCACGGTCAACCTCGAACAGTCTGGGTTCGAACCTCGCCGCTTTCAGGCGATGGGGGCCACGCTGCCTTCTGATTTCTATGTCTTGACCGGATGGAGCCAAACTTTGGCCAAGCTGAGTTCCGGCGGCAAGATGTTGTGGCAATTGGATGTTCGAGGCGGTGTTGGCGCCTATGCACTGGGCAGATTCGAGAATCGCCTGATCGTCGGCTTTGGCCGCGAGGTGCTGGCCGTGGACCCACAAAATGGCCAGGTAACCCAGCGCCTCGCCTTGCCATCCGCCAGCGGCGAAGTCATCGGTTTCCTGCGCGTGCAAGGCGACATGCTGATCACTGGGGATTCCAGCGGGCCCTGCACTTTGCAGTTTTACAAACTGAGTTTGAACGGTCGCGGGAAGGTCCAAACCGCGGCCATGGGCTCGCTTCCCAGCAACACCCAATACCCACGCGATGCGCTCTTTATCGCGCCGGACCGCCTGGCCGTTGCGGACACCTTCGGGCACGCCGTCGTCCTCTACGAGCACAGCTCCAGATGGCGCGAGCGCCGCCGCCTCCGCGAGTACTACCCGAATATGTTGGCGTATACCGACGGGAAACTCGATGTGCTTTCCGAGCATGGCAATCGCTTGGTGCAAATTGACCTCCAAACCGGTCAGCGCAGCACAAGAATTGCCTGCCCGCATCCGCTCTTTATGGACCCGAATACCCAACCTCAGCAAATCACGGCTGAGGAAAGCAGCACCATGACGGGTGAGACGCCGCCCCGACAGATCTGTACTGCCGATGTTTCTGGCAATCAAACACTCTATGCCGCCAATGGTTTTTTTGACAACGGCGCAGGGAACGTCTGGGTGGCCGACACCGACAACCATCGGGTGGTAGTTTTTCAGAACGGCAAATTCTTGGGCGCTGTTTCAGGCGTCAACCACCCCATAAGGGTGATCCCTGAGCCTTTCTCGAGCGCCAGATAATGCCCAAACTCAGCTGCGGCATTCCTGACCCTAAACCCTTACGCTGCTCAATTGAACGAGACGCTGCGACGGCCTCCTGCTGCAAATGAAATTCCTTCTGATCACCAACTGCACTGATATTGCCCAGTTTGCGCTGGCCCGAGGCGTTGACCGCATCTTTGTCGACCTGGAATCCCTGGGCAAGCAAGAACGCCAGGGTCACCTGGACACCGTGATGAGCAAGCACTCGGTCGCCGATGTGCGCCGCTTGCGGCCCGTCGTTCCCGAAGGGCGCCTCCTGGTGCGGATCAACCCCATGAACGAAGGCAGCCCGCAGGAAATCGACGCCGTGATCGAGGCGGGCGCCGACATCCTGATGCTGCCCATGTTCCGCAACCCTGCCGAGGTTCGCGCCTTCACGAGTGCCGTGGCCGGTCGGGCCAAAACCTGCCTGCTGGCCGAGACGATTGGCGCGGCCGAGTCCTTGCGTGACTGTGTTCGCGTCCCGGGTGTGGATGAGGTCCACCTGGGTCTGAATGACCTTCACCTGGAGCTCGGCCTGAACTTCATGTTTGAGCCGCTCGCGAACGGCATGGTCGACGAACTCGCGGCCCTGTTGCGAGAAGAAGGTGTGCCCTTCGGAATGGGCGGCGTCGCGCGCGCGGGCGAAGGTCTGCTGCCGGCAGAACTGCTGCTGTCCGAACACGCACGGCTCGGCTCCAGCGCGGCGATCCTGTCTCGCACCTTCCATCGCCAGGCCGCTAGCGTGCACGAGATCGAATCCCAAATGGACTTTGGCAGCGAGATCAACAAGCTCAGGGCGGCCTATTCCGCCGGTCTGCAAGCGGCACCTGAGGCGCTCCAAGCAACCCGCGATCAAGTGCGCAGCGCCATCGCGGAGATCGCCACGGCGATCCGGCAGAAGCGCTTGCAGCAAAGCCCGCATATCAGCCAGAGTCCTGTGACGGCCGCCCATCGCGGGGCCGTCCGTGCTTGACACGGCCAAAGCCAAGACCGCTCGCATTCTCAGCGCCAGCCTGGTTCTCAGCCTGGCCTTGATGGCAGGCCGGCTGGCGGGCTTCGGGCGGGAGCTGGTTCTGGCGTCTTCCCTGGGTTTGAGCGCAGAAGCCGATCTGGCGGTGCTGCTGCTCACCTTGCCCGACCTGCTGGTCAATCTGCTGTTGTCAGGCGGCTTGGCGATTGCCCTGGTGCCAGCCTTGCATCGCGCAGGGCCCGCGGGGGCAGGCGCCTTGTTTCGGCAGAGTTCGCTGCTGGTCGGCCTGCTGTTCAGCGCACTCGGCCTGGTGATCGGCCTGTTCCCGCAGCTGTGGCTCCAGCCCTTGGCGCCGGGCTTGGCGGTGCCGGCCGACATCCTCGGCTCGGGGCTGCTGCTGGTGCTGGGCATGTCCTTGCCGCTGTCCGCCTTGGCGGGCGTCAGCAGCGCGGCGTTGCAATCGCAGCAGAAGTTCTTTGTGGCCGGCTGCGGCACGCTGTTCTTCAACCTGTGCGTGATCGCCGGTCTGCTGGGCGCTGCCCAGTTCTCGGCGTCTCCCTTGGTGATGCTCTGCTGGTCCATTCTTGCCGGCACGGCCTTGCGCTGGCTGAGCCAAATGGCGGCAATGCCTGGCTCCTATATCCGACAGGCAAGTCCGAAACGCTACATCGATGGCGCGCTGCTGCGGGCCTTCGCCACGGGCCTGCTGTCGGCTTCGCTGCTCATCCTGGTGCCCGTGATCGTCCGCTCTTTCGCGTCCCTGCTCGGCCCCGGCCAGATCGCGGCCTTCAACTACGCCAACAAGCTGATCGAGCTGCCTCTGGGCATTTTGATCACCACCCTGGCCACGGTGGCCTACCCCAAGCTGTGCGAGTTGTACGGTCAAGGCGACAGCGCAGCGGCGGCCAGAACACTGGCAGCGGCCTTGAGCCGAGGCCTCATCTTGTCGCTTTGCGTGCTCGGCACCGGGCTCTGGTCGGGCGATGCGATCGTCGCCCTGCTGCTACAGCGCGGCAAGATTGACGCTCAGGGCGCGGCGGCGATCACCACCTTGCTGCACATTGCCTTGCTGTCAGTGCCACTGGTCGCCGTGAGCAGCCTTGCGGCTGCGGCGCTGAACGCACGCCAGCAAACCGGCCGGGTGCTGCTGCTCACGCTGGCCGCACTCCTGAGCTTGGTGCTGTTCTGCATCCCTGGTCTGCTCCAACAGTCTGCCCCGCAGCTGATGTGGGCCATGGTCGGCTTCCATGCGGTGTTTGCCGGCCTGCTGCTCTGGCAGCTTCGCTCGGCAGGCGTGGCCGGCCGCCTGCCTTTGGAAACTAAAATCCTGCCCGGCCTGGGTTTTAGTGGCTTGGTGTGCCTGGCTGGCGCCGCATTGGATGGGCAGCTGGCCGGCTTCGCGCCATGGCTGCGCGCCCTCCTGGCCGTGTTCACCTTTGGCCTGGCCGCCTTTGTGGGCCTCCGATGCCTCCGTTCCTCGACCCCTCCCACCTCACCTGCGGCATGAAGCGAATCTTTGACATTCTTGCGGCCCTGTTCACATTGCTGGTGCTAGGGCCTGTGCTCCTGGGTGTGGCCGTGGCCATCAAGCGGCAAGACGGCGGCCCCGTGATGTTTCGCCAACGGCGGATTGGCCGGGGCGGCCACGAGTTTTCCATCCTCAAGTTCCGCAGCATGGTCTTGAACGCCGAAAAACTGGGCGGGTACTCAACCGCTGACGGCGACCCGCGCATCACTCCGGTGGGCCGGTTCATCCGTCGCACCAGCCTCGACGAACTGCCCCAGGTCATCAACGTCCTCCGGGGCGATATGAGCATCGTCGGCCCGCGGCCCGATGTGCCCGCGCAAAGAGCGGACTACACCGCCGAAGAATGGCGCGAGCGCCATCTGGTGCGCCCGGGCATCACCGGCCTGGCTCAAGCCACCCGACGCTCGGAAGCCACGGCCGAAGAGCGCAAGCGCCTGGACATTCACTACGCTCGCCATGCCTCTTTTTGGATGGACATGCGCATCATCGCCTTGACTTTCAGGCAAATCATTGGGAAAGGCGGCAACTGAGTGTGCGGCATTTTTGGCTACTTCAATCGCGACGGCCTGTCGCTTCCCGCTGAGCGCTTGAGCGCCATGGGCGCGGCCATTCGGCACCGCGGCCCGGACGACCAGGGCGTCTTCACGGCCCCCGGCGTGGCCATCGGCAATCAACGCCTGTCCATCATCGATGTGGCCGGCGGCCATCAGCCCTTTGTCTCCGACGACGGGCAAATCGCGGTGGTCCAGAACGGCGAGATCTTCAACCACATCGAGCTGGCCCAGGATCTGGCGCGCACGGGCCATGCCTGCCGCAGCCACTCTGACACCGAAGTGCTGCTGCGCCTGTATGAGCGCGAAGGCATCGGCTTTGTCAGCAAGCTCAACGGCATGTTCGCCATCGCCATCTACGACGCCCGCGAGCAGGCCGTGTACCTGGTGCGCGACCGCATTGGCGTCAAACCGTTCTATGTCCATGACGATGGCCGGCAGCTGAGTTTCGGCTCCGAGATCAAGGCCATTCTGCAGACCGGCATGGCCAAGCCCGGCATGGATGTCGAGGCGCTGCACCATTTCCTGACCTTCAACTATGTCCCCGCCCCGTACACCATGTACCAGGGCATCAAGCACCTGATGCCGGGGCACCTGATGAAGGTGACACGCCAAGGCAGCGAGACGCGCGCCTGGTGGAGCCTGGCCGATATCGAGCCGGTGCACGGGAGAGCCGAATCCGACTGGATCGAAGAGTTCAACACCATCCTCGACGACGCGGTTCGGCTGCGCCTGCGCTGTGATGTGCCCTTCGGCGCGTTCCTCTCGGGCGGCGTGGACTCCAGCTCCATCGTCGGCCTGATGGCGCGCCACATGAACGAGCCGGTCAAGACCTTCTGCATCGGCTTCGACGACCCGCGCTATGACGAGTCCGCCTTTGCCCAGGAGGCGGCGGATCGCTTCGGTACCCAGCACGTGATGGAGAAGGTCAACCCGGACATGCTGGACCTGTGGCCCATGGCCACCTACCACTGCGACCAGCCCCATGGCGACGTGTCCTTCCTGCCCACCTACCGGGTGTCGGCTCTGGCGGCCAAGCATGTCAAGGTGGTGCTGACCGGCGACGGCGGCGATGAGCTGTTCGCCGGCTATGACAAGCACAAAAGCTTCTTTGCCCAAGCCGGCCTGGCCGAGCTGAACGACGAGCAGTTCCAGCGCCGCTACTTCGATTCCATCTCCTTGTTCAGCCCCGAGGGCAAGCTCGCGCTCTACGCACCTGAACTGCGAGCGCAATTGGCAAGCCTGGATTCATTCGAGGTGGCGCGCCCCTACTTCCAGGCGGTGCCGCACCAGGACCGCATCAACCAGGCCCTGTACCTGGACATGCAGTTGCTGCTCTCGGGGAACAACCTGGTGAAGCCCGACCGCATGGGCATGGCCGTCTCCCTGGAAGCACGCACGCCTTTCCTGGACTACCGCATGATGGAATTCGCCTTCCGCATGCCCGGCGAATTGAAGCTCAAGAACGGCGAGACCAAGTACCTGTACAAGAAAGCCGTGGCGCCGCTGATCGGCGACCGCCTGGCCTACCGGAAGAAGCAGATGTTCACGGTGCCTGTGGGGGAATGGTTCAAGGACAGCAAAGCGGATTACGCACAGCAACACATGCCCACCGATACGAGCTTTTCCCCTGTCGCGCTGAATTCGCTTTGTGCTGACCACATTTCCGGCGCTGCAAATAAGACACGCGAATTGCGTGCCCTGATCGCAGTCTCACATTGGCAAGCTCTGTGAGCCAAGCTTGAACATGCTGGATCAATTGGGGCAACGGATTTTGCGAATGGCGCCAGCCATTGGCGAGAGTTTGCTCATTTCGGCGGGAATACTCCTGAGCCTGATGCTGGTGGAAGTCGCCTTGATCGGCTGGGCGCGAAGCTCGCTGAAGCGGTTGCTGTCTGGCAGCGCGAGCGCCCGAACCGATCTGGTAAGCGCAATCTTGGTGCTCAGCAATATTTCCTTGTTGCTCGGTACTCTCCTGTTTTTCGGACTGATCTATCTCATGCAGTCCTGGCTGAGGACACACATTGACCTGAGGCTGCTTGACCATGTCCAACAGCCCTGGCTCGCCTATGTGTTTTTTATCGCCGCCTTAGATTTTTCGAATTACTGGACGCACCGCCTGATGCATCGAATCGGGCCGCTGTGGGAAATCCACAAATACCACCACAGCGCGGACGAAATGACTATGTTGACGGCTTTGCGTGATCACCCGATGGAGCGGGCCTTGCTGCACGGCATCAACGCCATTCCAGTTGCCATGCTGGGAATGCCTCCTGAGCACTATTTGGGAGCACAACTGGCACTGCAAGGTCTAGGGTTTCTAAAGCACAGCAACCTCAACAACACCTGGGGCCATATCGGCACCTGGGTCATTCAATCCCCGGCAGCCCATCGCCTGCACCACAGCGCAGACCCGCGCGATTACAACTGCAATTTCGCCTCGGTGTTCCAGTTTTGGGATGTTCTGTTTGGAACGGCCCGCAACACCACCGCCACTGACATTGGCAAAACCAGAATCGGGCTGAACGAAGAGCCATGGAGCGAAACTCCACTTCGCGCCATGACCCAGGTTGTTCAAAGTTTCTATGGCCAGTTCAAAATTACCCGCTGACGGGATCGTGGCGCTGTTGGCGGCCACCTTTCTCACAGGGTTCGGTCTAAAGACCTTTGAAGCGTGGCCGCAAGTTCTTGATTTGTGGCAAGCCGAGGTCCACCCGATCCTGTTGATAGGCCACCCACACCTGTTTCGGTATCTGGTTGCCTACCCCGGCTTCATGCTGGAGGCTTACTTACCCAGTCTGGGATTTTCGCTCTACGTCGGCCTGTTCTTTGCTGCGAATGTCGCTCTCTGGCGAAAGCTCTCGCTGTTGGTGTGCGAGCGCAAACCGACAGTCTGGGCCTGGGCCATTTTTCTTGCGGCACACCTGGCCATGAACGGGCGTGGGGTCATCGCCTGGACGGCGTGGTTGCTGTGCGCCTGTACATGCCTGGAGATGAATCGCGGAGAAATCCAGGCGGGGCGCAAGCTCGTTGCCATGGCAGGTGCCAGCTTGCTGGCGGCCGTCAGCACCGGAGTCTTCATGGTCACGGTGTCTGCTTTGACCTATTTCCACTGGAAAGCCAGCAGGACGCGCCCAAAGAAGATGTCTCGGCTGAAAAGATACACCCTGTATCTCGTCGCGACACCGATCGTGTTCGTGATGGCCAACTACTTCGCGACCGCACTGACAAAAAATCTCGACTTTTATGGCGGGGGTCTCACGGGTGCCCTGACCATGCTGGAACATGGCTTGGGTGTGTTTTTACTCGGCCGCTCCACGAGTATCTTGCTCGTTTTGACAGCCTTGAGCCCTTTGCTGGCGGTCGCCGTCCTTCTGATGATTTCGGGTCGACCCATGAGGCCCGCGCAGACCCTGCTGGCATTCGCAATTGGCGGCGGCCTGTTTGGGTTTACGGTGCTGACGCTCGCTATACCGATAGCACTAATATGCTTTCAATATAGAGCCGCAAATAGATCAAGAAAATTCATTAAACCAGGGAGTTACGCAATATGAAAAAATATTCAGTACTACTGTCCATCCTCTTGACTGCATGCGGTGGCGGTGGAGGGGATGCAAACAACGACACACCGGCACCCGGTCCTGCACCTGCACCTGCACCTGCACCTGCACCTGCTCCGGCTCCGGCTCCGGCTCCGGCTCCGGCTCCGGCTCCGGCTCCGGCTCCGGCTCCAGCTCCAGCTCCAGCTCCAGCTCCAGCTCCAGCTCCAGCTCCAGCTCCAGCTCCAGCTCCAGCTCCAGCTCCAGCTCCAGCTCCTGCTCCTGCTCCGGCTCCTGCTCCGGCTCCGGCTCCGGCTCCGGCTCCGGCTCCGGCTCCTGCTCCGGCTCCTGCTCCTGCTCCTGCTCCTGCACCAGCGCCTGAGCCGAGTCCAGCTATCTTGCTAGGAACACCACCGGGCGCTATCGCAAATGCTGATGGGTACCGATTGAATTACCCACACGATGCAGTCGAAGGCAGCGATGGGGCTATATACATTTCAGAGACTTCTTCACATGCGATCCGAAAAGTCGTCAACGGAAAAATAGAGCTTTTCGCCGGCACTCTCAGCGCCGGCCATAACGGCGACGGGAACCGACTGACGACCGCCCTAAATTCACCAACGGGGCTTTCAATCCTCAATAACGAACTCTATTTTGCAGACACAGGCAACTACTTGATTCGCTCCATAGATCTACAAACCGGAGTAATTAAAACTGTAGCCGGCATTCCGGGAAAAATAGGTTGGCCAAACATAAGTCAGGAAACGAATAAAACCAACATTGGATACAGTGTTTGGATAGGACACGACAGTACTGGCGCATTATGGGCAGCAATGAACTCACGAACTCCCGGGGAGCTTCCGCGCCTTTACCGAGTGCCAGCCGGATACAAGTCCTGGTACCAATTTGACCTGCCAAACTACATTCCTGCGAACGTCATCAAAAGTGTTCGACCGGTCCCTGGGGTCGGCGTTGATCTAATGATCGACAATATGTTCTACCGACTAACTTCGCAATCAGCGAGCTCAAGAAGACTTTCCACACTATTTGGTGGCGGCATTCATTACGATCAGCAATCCCAAGTAACTTATATTGGCGACCACACCACGATCCTTGCAATAGATAAGGATGGAAGGGATGTGGGTCGACTACCCGTCTCCTTTGCGAATACAGTATCCATAAAGCCTTCAGCCCAAGGCGGAATGTTGGTAGTGGATTCAGATCAAGGACGAGTATACAAACTCACAAATCAAGGGGCAATTTCCTGGTCGACCGGCGGTGATGCAACAGCACTCGGAGTAATCGTTTCCCTTGCGAAGCACAAAGGAAAAATTTTAGCCTTAGACAACAACCGCCCATCAGTTATTTCAATTAATCCTGACGGCAGTGCAGCTAGCCGAACTGCCGGAAACGGGATACTGGGATGGGCCTCAATCAATGTAGCGGGCACATCCACAAGCTTCTACTATCCTGGGGCCATTGCTCTAGACAGCAAAGGGCACACATACATTGCCGAACAGAATCGCATCATGAAGATTGATGCGGCCAGCCAAACTGTCAGTCTTTTCTGCGGGTACGAGCGTGCAGGCAATGTTCATGGCGTCGATTGCAAAACGGCACGCTTTCAAGCAATTCGCGGGCTTGCCTTCGACGCAGCCGACAACCTTTTTGTGGCAGACACCTACAACAACCAAGTCAAGAAAATATCATCAGACGGTAGTTTGGTAACGCTTGTCGCAGGCAGTGGAGCGGGTCGCACCTCAACTGAACTTCTACCAAAATTTGACACAGCGGCCACAGCTTCCCCTTTGAATCACCCCCATGCAGTTCGAGTTTCCGCCGGCGGTGATCTCTATATTGCAGACTCTTGGAATAATGCAATCTACAAGATTGGGGCCACTGGCCGCTTGCAGTTGATTGCAGGTACGCCTGGACGAGCGACGAAGTGGACATCCAGTAATGCTCCATATCAAGATCAGGGCGAGTACAGCGGCGACGGCGGCGAGGCAACCAAGGCCAAGATGAATACGCCCTCGGGACTGTCGTTTTGCCCTAATGGGGATTTGCTTGTCGCGGACGAGTTCAATTTTGCAGTGCGCCGCATTGATACATCTGGAGTGATCACTACTGTCTTTGGCGGCCAGAATGGTTATGCGGCCAATGGGAGCAAGTCGGGCTACATCCACGATGTGCTTTGCGACGAAACAGGCTTCTATGCTGCAGACGTTGGCAATGCCTTGGTCTACCGCGTCAAGACCGCCAAATAGCCGCATGGTGTCAACGCCATTAGTGAGGTTTTTGGCCAAGACCCTTTCTGGTCTGGCGCTGCTCGCCGTCCCTTTGCTTGGCGCAGCTACCGAAGTGGACGGCCTCGATTTCCATCGCTCGTTTCTGAGGTTTGAGCTGGATCCAGCACGGACCGGCTCCAACAATGTGTCCCGCCGGCGGCTGGTGTCCTCGCTGACCATTGAAGATGTTCAAAGCCAGGTGACGAGCCGCTACTACCTGGGCGTCGCCTGTCGTGCCGAGGATGTCTATGGCAGCAAGAACAGAGGCCAATTGTTCTTGAGCCCCGGCTACGAGTTTTATGCCGTGTTTGCGTCGGACTCGATTCTGTTCGGGCGCAAGCAGACGCCCTACCGCCCGCAGAACAGCAGCATGTCGCTGAATTCGGGGCTGAAGAGCCTGGACATTTCGTTGCGATCGGGGAAATTCGCTGTCCTGAGCAATGCGGCGGAGATCCAGCAGGCCAGTCGCGCTGGAATTCCGCTGCAGGCCCGCGTGAGCTATCAGATGCAGGGCAGGACCATTAGCTTGGAGTTTCCAATCGACATCATGAATACCGTTGCCGGGACGAACAAGTTCCAAGGCACGGCAGGGCCCGTGCTGGTGCCTGCAAAGAGCTGGCAGGCCAAAGCCGGGTTGGATCATTTGCGCCGTGCGCACATCGTTTTCAAATCACTGGATGAGTTTGAGCTCGTGGAAGAAGCTGTGACTTCGGTCGGCATCTTTCTTGGCAAGACTGAGGTCATGGACTACCGCGAAATCAATCAATACAAGGGGCAGGTCGTATTGCTGAGTGACCGATGAACCTGAACAGCACCTACCAGCCCACCCCCGACTCAACATTTCTGATCGCCTATGGCGGTGGTCATGTCGCCATGTTGGCCCCTGTCGCGAAGGCTTTGTTGGCGGCGCAGAAGCCTTTTGTGTTCCTGGCCTTGACGACCGCCGGCGAATATCTGGAACGACAAGGCATCCCTCACATCGCCTATCGCCAACTGCCCGGCGCTCAGGACGCAGACGTCTTGGAACTCGGAGAACGCCTGGCTGCTGACCTGCCGGCTGGGGGGAGCGTGCCGCACGCGGAAACGGTGGCCTACCTCGGTCTGAACTATCGGGACTTGATTCGCCGCCTGGGCATTGAAGGGGCAGGCGCCGCCTATCAACAGCGCGGCCGTCAAGCCTTTCTTCCACAAGCGCTGTTTGAGGATGTGTTTGCGCAATGGCAGCCCGCACTGGTGGTGGCCACCAATTCACCGCGCAGCGAACAGGCAGCGCTGCTCGCGGCCGGCCGAATGGGTATCCCTTCGGTTTGTGCCGTCGACATCTTCGGCCTGCAGGAAGTTCAGTGGATCGGCCAGGCCGGCTATGCCAGACGGGTTTGCGTGCTGAACGAAGGCGTGCGGCAGATGTTCTTGTCCCATGGCCGCCGGCCCGAAGAAGTGGTAGTGACCGGCAACCCGGCTTTCGATCGATTGACCACCCCGGTCTCACTCCTGGCGGGTCAGCAGCTTCGTCAAGCGCGCGGGTGGAATGATGGCCGCATCTGTTTGCTCTGGGCCTCGCAGATCGAACCGGAACGCCACCCATTTGCCGAGCGCGTGGGCGACCCCAGCTTGCCGCGGCGCATCGAATCCTATCTGAGAGAATTCGTCGCTTTGCATGAGCAATTCCGCCTCGTGGTGAGGTATCACCCCAGCGAACGCGTGGAGTTTGAGGGCGGAAGTGCCAATGTGGAATTCAGCCCGTGTGGCGAGGATCTTGGCGCCTTGCTGCATGCTGTCGATGCGGTGGTGGTCACGGCCTCGACGGTGGGGCTGGAAGCCTCTCTGGCAGGTCGGCCCGTTTTCTCTGTCGACTGCTCGGTATTCACGGCGGATGCACCCTATAGCGAGATGGGTGTGTCGACGGGCGTGGCCGAACTGCCGCAGCTGGGTGCAGCCTTGCTGGCACTCAAGCCCCCGGCAGCGAGTGCTGTGGCGGGCGCGGGCGCATCGGCTGTTGCACCCGCTCAGGAGTCGGCTGCGGCTCGGCTGCTGAACGTCATGAACTCGCTTTTGAATTGATTTTTTCCGTTTCGTTTTGACAAGGGATTTACCAATGGATCGCATCTCTGCCCCCCAAGAAGTCGACAAATCTAAGTATCTGGGCGACGCGTTGAATCAGGAGGCCAAATATGGCCTGCCCTCAGAGGTGGTGTTTTGCAAGCGCTGCGTGATTTCAAATCAGCGCCCCAATTCGGCTGTGGAATACACCCACACCAAAGACTCCAAGAAGAAGACCATCAACTTCGACGCGGAAGGCATTTGTGACGCCTGCCGTTTTGCGGAGAAGAAGAACGGCGTGATCGATTGGGACGAGCGCGAGCGCGCCTTGCGCGATTTGCTGGACCGCCATCGCAGCAAGGACGGCAGCTACGACTGCATCGTGCCGGGCTCGGGCGGCAAAGACAGCTTCTACGCCTCGCACATTCTGCGCACCAAGTACGGCATGCATCCGCTGACCGTCACCTGGGCCCCGCACGTGTACACGGAATGGGGCTGGCGCAATTTCCAGCGCTGGATTCATGCTGGCCACGACAACTACCTGATGACCCCGAACGGGCGTGCACACCGCCTGCTGACGCGCCTGGCCGTCGACAACCTGTTCCACCCCTTCCAGGCCTTCATGTTTGGCCAGAAGTCGCTGGCACCCAAGATGTCGCTGCTGTTCAACATCCCCCTGGTCATCTACGGGGAAAACGAGGCTGAGTATGGCAACCCGATCGGTGACACCGAGTCGGCCAAGCGCGACTGGTCGTACTTCACGGCTGAAGACCAATCCAAGGTCAGCCTGGGCGGCGTCTCCGTCAAGGACCTGAAGTCGGAGTTCGGCCTGGAAACTCATGATCTGGCCCCGTACTTGCCAGCCAACCCGAACGAGATCGAAGAGAAGAAGACCGAGGTTCATTACCTGGGCTATTACCTGAAGTGGCATCCCCAGGCTTGCTACTACTACGCGGTCGAACACGGTGGCTTCGAGGCCTCGCCGGAGCGGACACCGGGTACGTACAGCAAGTACAACAGCATCGATGACCGCATCGACGACTTCCACTACTACACCACCGGCACCAAGTTCGGCATCGGCCGCGCAAGCTATGACGCGGCGCAAGAAATCCGTTCCGGCGACATCACTCGTGACGAAGGCGTCGCACTGGTGAAACGCTACGACCACGAGTTCCCGGAACGCTTTGCTGACGAGATCTTCAAGTACCTGAGCATTCCTGCCAACGAGTTCCCGGAAGCCAGCAAGATGTTCGAGCAGCCGATCATGACCCGTGAGTACTTCACCCACCTGACCGACAGTTTCCGTTCCCCGCATCTGTGGAAGTGGGAAGACGGCCAATGGAAGCAGCGCCACGCGGTTTGGCACCCGGACGTCAAGTAAGTCATGAGCAATTTGCGCATCATTCCCCGGCTCGACATCAAGGGACCCAACCTCATCAAGGGCATACGGCTGGAAGGCCTGCGCGTGATGGGGGACCCGCAAGAGCACGCGATCCGCTACTACGAAGCCGGCGCCGACGAGCTCATTTACATGGACATCGTCGCCAGCTTGTACGGGCGCAACAACCTCAGTGACATCATCCAAAAGGCGGCTCGGGACGTGTTCATCCCCATCACCGTGGGTGGTGGCATTCGCTCGGTGGATGATGCGCGGCACATCTTGCGCTCAGGCGCTGACAAGGTGGCCATCAATACTGCGGCCATTGCCCGGCCCGAACTGATTTCAGAGGTCGCACAGCGATTCGGGTCTCAGGCCATGGTGCTGTCGATCGAGGCCAAGCAGATCGCGCCGGGCAAGTGGGAAGCCTATACAGACAACGGCCGGGAACGTACCGGGCTGGATGTGCTGGACTGGGTTCGCCGCGGTGTAGAGCTGGGCGCGGGCGAAATCCTGCTGACCGCCGTGGACCGCGAGGGTACGCGACAAGGCTTCGACCTGGACCTGCTGCGCCAGGTTAGCTCTGCCGTTCCGGTGCCAGTCATTGCCAGCGGCGGTATGGGCACCTTGGCTCACTTCGTCGAGGCCGCCGAGCAAGGTCTGGCCGATGCGATCGCGATGGCCGATGTCCTGCACTACAAGCGCATGACGGTGCCCGAGATTCGCGCTGCGGCACTGGCCGCACACCTTCCCGTACGAAAACTCTGAGCAGGCATGATGTTGAATCGAAAAGTGACCGTGGTCGACTACGGGATGTGCAACCTGTTCAACGTGGTGCGAGCGTTTGAACATGTGGGGGCAGATGTGACCGTCGCGACCACGCCGGATGCCGTTCAGCAGGCCGATCGCTTGGTGGTGCCGGGCGTCGGCGCTTTCCGCGACAGCATGAAGGAAGTGCAGAGCCGCGGCTTTGCCGATGTCATTCGGCAGTTTGCGCAGACTGAACGGCCCTTGTTTGGCATTTGCGTCGGCATGCAGATCCTCTTTGATGCCAGCGAAGAGTTTGGCGAGCATGCAGGCCTGGGCATCTTGCCGGGGCGGGTGCGGGCGATTCCCGCAATGACTACGACGGGCCAAGCGCAACGCGTTCCGCACATCGGCTGGAATCACCTGCATTCGGGCGGGCGGGATTGGGCCGGCACCCTGCTGGCGCCGCTGGCTGGAAGTGATCCGGCGCTCTATTTCGTGCACTCGTTTGCCGCAAGTCCCGATCGCCCGGAAGACAGCCTGGCGCACTGCTTGTACGGGGGCCACAAGGTCTGTGCGGCAGTTCAGCGTGGCCATGTGATGGCAACCCAGTTCCACCCGGAGCGCAGCGGCACGATCGGCTTGCAGGTGGTTGATCATTTCTGCAAATCATGACCGAAACCCAAGGTCCTGACACGACCGGGCTCGGCCCCACGGCGGGCTCGAGCTCGCGCAAGGCACGCACACTGGCCTTGATTCCGGCACGCGCAGGCTCCAAGCGCGTGGTCGGGAAGAACCATCGCGTGTTCGCGGGCAAGCCGCTGGTCCAGTGGTCCATCGACTTTGCCCGGACCTATCCGGGGTTTGACCGGGTCATGGTCTCGACGGATTCACCGGAAGTGGCGGCGATCGCTCGGGCTTGCGGATTGGCTGTGCCCTGGCTTCGCCCCCCCGAACTCGCCTCAGACACGGCGACGACACTGGATGTCGCCCTGCACGCGCTGGAGCAGTGCGCGGGCGAGGGCGAGGTGTTTGAACGTATTGCGATCCTGCAACCGACTTGCCCAGTGCGTTACGCGGCGCGTTGGGACCAAGCGTGCACGCAACTGGATGCCCTGTCCTGCGAAGCGGTCGTGGGTGTCAGTGCGATCGAACAGCATCCGTACTGGACCTATTTCCTCGATGACAAGGGCGCCATGAGCCCTTGTTTTCCCGGCAAGAACCAACTTCGAAGCCAAGATCTGCCACGCGCCGCCGCGATCAACGGTGCGTTGTATCTGATTCGAGTTGACACCCTGAAAGCGCTTGGCAGCTTCACACCTCCTGGCACCCATGGCATTGTCTGCACGGACGCCTGCGAAAACATCGACATCGACACCGAAGCCGACTGGTTCGCCGCCGAGCAATTGATATCCGCCCTATCGGCCCTCACATGAAAACATTTGTCATCGCCGAAGCCGGCGTCAACCACAACGGCTCTGATGAGTTGGCCCTGCAGTTGGTCGAGACGGCAGCGCGCTGCGGCGCCGACGCCGTGAAGTTCCAGACCTTCAGCGCCGACAAGCTGGTGCGCCCGGGTGCGGAGAAGGCTGCGTATCAGAAGAGTGCCACGGGCGATGGCGACCAGCACAGCATGCTCAAGCAGCTGGAGATGTCCCCCGAGCTGCACCGGCGCCTGGTGGCGCGCTGTGCCGAGCTGGGCATCGAGTTCATGTCCACCCCCTTCGACGAAGAGGCCGCCGACTTCCTGCTGGCGCTGGGCATGAAGCGGATCAAGGTCCCCTCCGGTGAAATCACCAATCACCCCTTCTTGCGCTTCCTCGCCGCCAAGAACGTGCCGCTGATCGTCTCCACCGGCATGGCCACATTGGAAGAAGTGGAAGAGGCCGTGGCCGTGATCTCAGCGGAGCGCACGCGCCTGGCGCTGACACAGCCGCTGGCTGAGATGCTGAGCATCTTGCACTGCACCTCAAACTACCCGGCCGCAGCGGCCGACGTCAACTTGCGCGCCATGCAGACCTTGGCCCAAGCGTGTGCGGTACCCGCCGGCTATTCGGACCACACGCTGGGGGTGGCTGTATCCACGGCGGCGGTGGCGCTCGGCGCCGTGATCATCGAAAAGCACTTCACGCTCGACAAGACGCTGCCCGGGCCGGACCATCAGGCCTCGCTTTCACCGGAGGAGCTGCGGCAGATGATCGAGCAGATCCGGGCGGTGGAGCAGGCCTTGGGCTCGGCGGTGAAGGCACCGACACCGTCCGAGCTTCCGGTGCGCGCCCTGGTCCGGCGCAGCGTGACGAGCCGCCGAGATCTGGCCGCTGGCGCAGTGCTGACGGCGGACGATGTCTGCCTTTTGCGGCCCGGTACAGGCATTCCCCCAAAGTCTCTGGAGCAAGCGCTGGGCCGCACCATGGCTCACGCCGTGCCGGCCGGCACAACCTTGGCCTGGAGTGATCTGGCGTGAGTCCGTCCAAGCGGCGCGTTTGCTATGTCACGGGCACCCGGGCCGATTTCGGCTTGATGGTGTCGACCTTGCGCCTGATTGCCCAGCATCCGACTCTGGAGTTGAGTGTGCTGGTCACCGGCATGCATCTGGCCGAGGAATTCGGCCTGACCGTCCGGGAAGTCGAGGCAGAGGGATTTCCAATTGCCGCCCGGGTGCCCTGCCAGCTCTCGCAGCCCACCGGCGCGCAGATGGCGCGCAATATCGGCCAGATGCTGATCGGTTTTGTCGATGCCCTCGAATCGGCTCGCCCGGATCTTCTGCTGGTGCTGGGTGATCGGGGCGAGATGCTGGCCGGCGCCTTGGCCGCTGCGCATCTGGGCATTCCGGTTGCACACATCCACGGCGGTGAGCGCTCAGGAACGGTGGACGAGCCGGTGCGGCACGCCATCTCCAAGCTGGCCCATCTGCACTTTGTCGCAACGGAGCAAGCCCGCGATCGCTTGATCCGCATGGGCGAGCAAGGCCAGCATGTCCATGTCACGGGCGCGCCCGGGCTGGATGGCTTGCAGAGCCTGGTTTGCGCGGATCGCAGCCAGCTGTGTGCGGCCGAAGGTCTGGATGCCGGGCGAGCACTGGCCCTGTTTGTGTACCACCCGGTCCTGCAAGAAGCGGCCGAGGCAGGCGAGCAGGCCCGCGCCTCACTGCAGGTGCTGCTGGAGCAGGGTTACCAGATCGTCGCCCTGCAGCCCAATTCGGACGCCGGCTGCGAGCCGGTGCGCCAGGCACTGCTGGCCCTGCAACAGCCAGGCCAGATGGTGGTGAAGACCCATCTGCCCCGCGCTCAGTTCGTGTCCTGGATGGCTTGTGCCGATGTCTTTGTCGGCAACTCCAGCAGCGGCATCATCGAAGCCGCGACCTTTGATACCCCGGTGATCAATCTGGGCTCGCGCCAGAACATGCGCGAACGCAATGCCAACGTGACCGACATCCCGGTCAGTGCGATGGCCTTGCGTGCCGCGCTGCAAGGTGTCGCGAGCCCCCGGCCGGCGCCCGGGCTTGGAACGGCCCAGCCAAACCGGGCCACCAATGTGTACGGTGACGGCGCCAGTGGGCCGCGCATCGCCCGCTTGCTGGCCGAACTGGCCTTGACCCCCGAACTGATGGCCAAGTGCAATGCGTATTGAAGGCCGCATCGTCATCGTGGGTGCCGGCGGCCACGGCAAGGTCGTGGCCGATGCCTTGCTGCAGGTGCAGGCCGATGTGGGGCTCTGCTTTGCCGACGACAAGGCCACGCTGCATGGCACGAGTTTGCTGGGCAAGCCCATCGTCGGTGCTCCCGGCGATGCCATCATCGCCAGCGATTGGTTTCACCTCGCCATCGGCCACAACGCGTACCGGGCCGCCGCTTACGCCGCGCTGAGCCTTGGCAAGGCGCGCATCTTGACCATCATTCACCCGGGCGCCCATCTGTCACCGTTTGCCGAGCTGGGCCAAGGCGTGTTTCTCGCCGCCGCTTGTGTGGTGGCGCCGTCGGCGAAGATTGGCGACGGCGTGATCGTCAACCATGGCGCCGTGGTCGACCATGACTGCGTGGTGGATGCCTTTGCCCATATCGCCCCGGCCGCCAGTTTGAGCGGTGGCGTGCACGTGGGCGCAGGGGCCTTGATTGGAACCGGAGCCCGAGTTTTGCCGGGCTTGAGAATTGGACGCGACGCCGTGATTGCAGCGGGCGCCGTGGTGACTCGCCATGTTGCCCCTGGAGAATGTGTCCTGGGTGTTCCCGCGCGATCAAAACAAAGGGATAAAAATGCAAAAGAAGCTTGAACAGATGAAGGTCCAGCGGAGCATGTGCGTCCGCGAAGCCCTGAGCCGCCTTGATGCCGCGGGCACCGGGGTTCTCTTGCTGATTGATGAGCAAGGGCATTTCGAACGGACCGTCACCGATGGTGATCTGCGTCGACTGGTGCTCGCCGACTCCGGCCTCGACTCGCCCCTGAACGCGCTGCCAAGAATCCAGTCGCAGGTGGTTCAGCAGGGTCCGCAGTCTCGGGAAGAGGCTTTGGCCTTGATGGTCAAGCATGGCATTCATCATGTGCCGGTGTTGGGCAGCGATGGCCTGGTTCTGCAGGTGCTGGATCGCAAAGACCTGGACGAGCAGATCCTGCTGTCCACCCCGCACCTGGGCGACCAGGAGCAGGAATATGTCGCCGAGGCATTCCGCAGCAATTGGATCGCGCCGCTGGGCCCGAACGTGGACGGCTTCGAGCGCGAGTTGGCGGAGTGGGTGGGCGTCAAACACGCCGCCGCTGTCAGCTCGGGCACGGCGGCCATTCACCTCGCGCTGCGACTTCTGGACGTCGGCGCGGGCGACGAGGTGTTCTGCTCGGCCTTGACCTTTGTGGCCACCGCCAACCCCATCATCTACCAAGGCGCGACGCCGGTGTTCATCGATTCCGAGCCGGAAAGCTGGAACATGTCGCCCCTGGCGCTCGAACAAGCGCTGTCGGAATCGCGAGCCTCCGGGAAGCTGCCCAAGGCGGTCATTGTCGTCAACCTCTACGGCCAGAGCGCCGACATGGACGCGCTGTCGCAGCTCTGCGACGCCTACGGTGTGCCCATGCTTGAGGATGCCGCAGAGTCCTTGGGCGCGACCTACAAAGGCCGTCAAAGCGGCGGTTTCGGCCGCATCGGGATCTACTCGTTCAATGGCAACAAGATCATCACCACCTCGGGTGGCGGCATGCTTGTGGCCGACGACGAGGACCTGGTTCGTCGGGCTCGCTTCCTGGCGACGCAGGCCCGGGAGCCGGTGGCTCACTACGAGCACACCACCATTGGCTACAACTACCGCATGAGCAATATTCTGGCCGGCGTGGGTCGCGGCCAGTTGCGTGTGCTGGCGGATCGCGTGGCCGCGAGACGCCGTGTTTTCGACCGCTACCGTGCGGGCCTGGCGGACCTGGATGCGATCGAATGGATGCCTGAACCGAGCTGGAGTCAATCCAACCGCTGGCTGACTGCCGGGGTGATTCGGCCAAGCCGCAGCGGCGTGACCTGCACCGACTTGATGGGGCATCTTGCCGCTTCGCGGATCGAGGCCAGGCCGGTTTGGAAGCCCATGCAGATGCAGCCCGTGTTTGCCAAGACACGCTATTTCGCACATGGCGGGCATTCGGTGTCACAGCGGCTGTTCGAAACCGGCTTCTGCCTGCCATCGGGCTCCAATATGAGCGATGGTCAACAGGACCGGGTGATTGACGCCGTTCGCAGCTTGCTGCGCAGGGCCTGATCGTTTCGCCACCCTACCCGGACCCGCGGCGCTCACCGCTTTGCCAAAGCTGTCAGCACATGCGGACCACTCCCCTGCTCTCAAGCGCCTGCCATCGCAGCGCCTGCATCCATGAATATGCAACTGCCCACAAGCTCCAACCAAACGGCTGACTACGACGACGAAGAAGACGATGACACCAGCAGCGTCAGTCTGGTGGAAGCGCTCACCTGGCTGGGCGAAGGCAAGCGCCTGATTGCTGGTGCAGGCTTTTTGGCTGCCGTCGCGGCCATCGGCGCAACCCTGCTCATGGCGCCGGTCTACACGGCCAGCACCACGTTCCTGCCCCCCACCAATGCCCAGCAGCAAGGCGGATCGGCCGCAGCCCTGGCGGCGCTGGGCTCGCTCAGTGGGCTCGGTTCGGTCGGCGGCAAGACTCCGGACGAGATGTACGTGGGTCTCTTGAGCAGCGATAGCGTGCTGCGAGGCCTGGACCAGCGCTTCGACCTGAAAGACCGCTACAAGAGCGACAGCCATGAGACCTTGCGCCGCCAGGTTGGTGGCTTGATCCGCATCTCCGCAGACAAGAAGTCGGGCTTCATCAGCGTTGAGGTGGATGACAAAGATCCGGAGTTCGCGGCCAAGCTCGCCAACGCGCATGCGGAGGAGGTGAGCAAGGTTCTGGGGCGATTGGCCGTTAGCGAAGCACAGCAACGCCGCATGTTCTACGAGCAGCAGCTCAAGGACACCAAGGAGCAGGTGGTCAAGGCAGAAACGGCACTGCGCGCTTTCCAGGAGAAGTCGGGCGTGCTGGCTCTGGAAAAGCAAGCCGAGTTTGCGCTGAGCGGCGCGGCACAGTTGCGCGCGCAGATCGCCGAGCGCGAAGTGCAGATGAAGGTGCTGCGTCTGGAAGCGACTGCTCAGAACCCCGCTGCCCTGCGACTCGCTTCAGAAATTCAGGCGCTGCGCAGCGAACTGGCCGCGGCGGAGACCACTTCGACGACCAAGCCGGGTGCGGACACCGGTACCGGCGGCGTGTCGATCGCCAAGCTGCCCGGCGCGGCCGTTGAGTATCTGCGCGCGCGCCGCGAGCTCAAGCTGCAAGAGGCTTTGCTGGAAGGGATGATTCGCCAGTACGAATTGGCCAAGCTCGATGAAGCCAAAGAGGGCCCGTCGCTGCAGCAGGTGGACAAGGCCATGCCGCCTGACCGCAAGTCCAAGCCCAAACGGGCCAGCATCGTGATCGTTGTCACCATGCTGGCGCTGTTCCTTTCCTCGTCGGTCGTTCTGGGTCGACGCTATGTGCGCAAGGTGAGAGGCAGCAACCCATTGCAGGCGCAGTCCTGGGCAAACTTGGCCGGTGCCTGGAAGTGGAGGTCCTGAGTGACGGTGCCGAATCAGAATTACCTGCAACGCATGGTTGCCTGGCCGCTTTGGGCCAAGGCCTTCGCCTTGATGGCGAGCGATGCAATTTGCTTGCCGCTGTGCATGTTCACCTCGGTCGTGCTGCGGCTGGGGTCGTTTGAGGACGCGCTGAAAACGGCGCTGCCGGCGCAAATCGTTCTGGCCTTGCTGGCCATCCCGGTGCTTGGAGCGGCCGGGCTGTATCGGTCCGTGCTGAGGTTCATGGACCTGCGCGTGCTGGGCAGCAGCAGCGCGGCTTTGGCCGTCGTGGTGCTGCTGGTGTATGGGCTCTCGCGCAGCTTCAATTTCGACATGCTGCCGCGCTCGTCCATCCTCATCTTCTGGTTCATCGCGTTTGCCTATGTCGTGATTTCCCGCTATCTCGTCCGCAGCCTGTTGCTGGGTGCGATGAAGCGCGGTCGTGCCCCGCAAGTGCGCACCGCCATCTACGGCGCCGGCGCAGCCGGCGTGCAATTGGCGAACAGCATGAACTTCAGCGCCGAATACAAGGCAGTGTGTTTTCTGGATGACAGTCGCCTGTTGGTAGGCAAGACCGTGGCCGGGCTGCCAGTCTTTGCGCCGGCGGCATTGGAAGGCGCCGCAGTCAAGCTGGCCGTCGATCAGGTCGTGCTGGCCATTCCGTCCGCGAGCACCAGCCAGAAGCGCAAATTGATCGCCGGCATCGCCAACTCCGGCCTGCCTGTGAAGATCTTGCCCGGGCTGGTCGATCTGGTGAGTGGCCAGGTCAGCTTGTCGGACATACGAGAGGTGGACGTCGCCGATTTGCTGGGGCGCGATGCGGTTCCGCCCGATCCGAACTTGTTCGCAAAGAACCTGCTCGGGAAGGTCGTCCTGGTGACGGGCGCCGGCGGCTCCATTGGCAGCGAACTCTGTCGCCAGATCATCTCGCAAGCCCCGGCCCACCTGATCTTGCTCGACCACACCGAGTTTGCTCTGTACAGCATCGACCAGGAACTGCAGAAGGTCCGCAAAAGCACCCGCATCAGCGCGGTGCTGGGCTCGGTGGCGAATGCCGGTCTGCTGCGCGATCTCATCGATGAACACGGCATTCAAACGATTTACCACGCGGCCGCGTACAAGCATGTGCCGCTCGTTGAAGCCAATATCGAGCAGGGCCTGAGAAACAATGTGTTCGGCACCTTGAACGTGGCTCAAGCGGCCCTGGAGGGTGGTGTGGAGACCTGCATTCTGGTGTCCACCGACAAGGCCGTCCGGCCGACCAATGTGATGGGCGCGACCAAGCGTGCAGCGGAGCTGATTTTCCAGGCTGCCGCTCGGCGCCCCGGCGCACGCACCTGCTTTGCCATGGTGCGCTTTGGCAATGTGCTGGGCTCCTCAGGCTCGGTCGTGCCCTTGTTCAAGCGCCAGATCAGTGGGGGTGGCCCCATCACCATCACGCATCCGGACATCATCCGCTACTTCATGCTCATTCCCGAAGCGGCCCAGTTGGTGATTCAAGCCGGCGCCATGGCACAGGGCGGTGATGTGTTCGTGCTGGACATGGGCGACCCTGTCAAGATCGCTGATCTGGCCCGGTCCATGATTCGGCTGTCAGGGCTGACGGAACGAAGCGAAGCCAACCCAGACGGGGACATCGCCATTGAGTTCGTGGGCCTGCGCCCCGGCGAGAAACTCTACGAAGAGCTGATCATCGGTGACGGGGCCGTGCCGAGCGGGCATCCGCGCATCATGTGCGCCCAGGAGAATCACCTCCAGCCGGCTGAGTTGGACGCGCATCTGTCGGCCTTGCTGGCCAGCTGTGCGGACGGGGATGACGCAGCCATGACGCGCGAACTTCGTCGCCTGGTGCCGGAATACCAGCCAGAGAAGCGCGAACAGGCGGCGGTACTCAAGGATCTGGCGATCAGCTGAAGACCTGCCACTGAGCCCACATCCGGCTTGCTGAATGGGCAAAGGCTCGATGGCCGGGCCGGAGCATAGACACCGAAGTGTGCCGGCGGCGCTGATGCCTTAGAAGCGCGGAGCCCCCCACCGGCGCCGCCTACGCCGGCAACGCCATGCGTCCGCCTGTGCGCGGCGCTGCAAGGGTTCGGGAGATGGCCGCGCGCAACACCGGGTGCCTGCCTGCGTGCATGCATCGACAGCGCGCGAGTCGCCAAGGCGACAGCTCGTGTCGCAAGGATGTCACCGTGCATACGCACACTGCGCCGCTTGCCCCATCTACCCTGGCCTTGAAGCCGGCGCACTTCCATGAGCTCCTCCAGCAAACTGCACAATTTCTTCCACTCCGCGGCGACCGCAGCGGATGACACGGCCGATGCCGGCCGGCGCAGCTTCGTGCGCGGCTCGGTCGCGCTGGCTGCTGGCGCGGCCGGCCTGGGCGCGCTGGGCCTGAGCGGCTGCGGCGGCGGTGACCTGGCGGTGATTCCGGTCAGCTTCAGCCACGGCGTGGCCAGCGGCGACCCGCAAGCCGAGCGCGTGATCCTGTGGACCCGTGTGCGCGCCAAGGACAGCGCCGATGTGCGTGACCTGGACGTGCACTGGGAAGTGGCCAGCGACGCCGACTTCAAGTCCATCGTCGCCTCGGGCGATGCTCAGGCCGCTGCGGTCCGCGACTACACGGTCAAGGTTGACGCCACTGGCCTGCAAGCCGGCCAGAAGTACTTCTATCGGTTCAGCTGCCAGGGCCAGTACTCGCCGGCCGGCCGCACCAAGACCCTGCCCGCGGGTGCGTCGGTCAGCCAGGTCAAGCTGGCGGTGTTCTCCTGTGCCAACTACCCGGCCGGCTACTTCAATGTCTACGCCGAGGCGGCCAAACGCGAGGACATCGATGTGGCCGTCCATCTGGGCGACTACATCTACGAATACGGCCGCGGTGGCTATGCCAGCGAACAGGCCAAGACCCTGGGCCGCGAAGTGGAGCCGGCCGGCGAAATCGTCGCCCTGGACGACTACCGCCGCCGCTACGCGCAGTACCGCGCCGACGCTGACCTGCAGCGCCTGCACGCCAATGTGCCCATGATCGCCGTCTGGGACGACCACGAGATCACCAACGACGCCTGGATGAACGGCGCCGAGAACCACCAGCCCGCCACCGAGGGCGACTACGCCAAGCGCAAGGCCGCGGCCATCCAGGCTTATCACGAGTGGATGCCGATCCGCAGCCAGCAAAGCGCCGAGCTGATCTACCGCAGCTTTGCTTTCGGCAACTTGCTGTCCTTGCACATGCTGGACACCCGCATCATCGGCCGCGATGAACCCCTGGACTACGCCAAGTACACCAGCGCCAGCGGCTTCGACGCCGCCAGCTTTGGCAAGGACATGGCCAAGACAGATCGCCAACTGCTGGGCGCCACCCAGACCGGCTGGCTGCAGCAGCAGCTGAGCACCTCCAGCGCAACCTGGCAGGTGCTGGGCCAGCAGGTGCTGATGGGCCGCATGAACATCCCCGCGCCGATTCTGTTTGAAGCCAACAACCCGGGCAGCGGCGTCAGCGTCTCCGCCTACGGCGCCATCGTGGCCAAGGCCCAGAGCAACCCGGCCAGCCTGAATGCCCAGGAACGCGCCATCCTGGCCCAGCCCAGCATTCCCTACAACCTCGATGCCTGGGACGGCTATGCCGCCGCACGCGAGACTGTGCTTGCCACCGCGCGCCAGCTCAACAAGAACCTGGTCGTGCTGGCCGGCGACACCCACAACGCCTGGGCCAGCGATCTGCAGGACATGGCCGGCAACCAGGTCGGTGTCGAGTTCGCCACCAGCTCGGTCACCTCGCCCGGCTTCGAGGTCTATCTGCCCAAAGAGAACCCGGCGCAGCTGGCCGGCGCTCTGACCCAGCTGATCGGCCCGCTGGAATACGCCGACACCTCGCGCCGCGGCTTCATGGTCCTGACCGTCACGGCTCAAGAGTGCCGCTCGGACTGGGTCTATGTCAGCACCATCACCAGCCGCGAGTACACGGCCAGCGTGGGCAAGTCGCTCAAGGTCTTGCCGGGCCAAGGCCAGCGCAAGTTGACGGCAGTCTGAGGACGGCGGCCTGAGGGCGGCGGCCCCAGGCCGCTCCGGCGTTTACCCCGATCAACAAAGCCAATTCCGCGCCCTAGACTCCTCGACTTTTTTCGCCAAAAAGAATTGAGGGAAGTCATGGAGACGAGGAAAGCAGCTCATCGATGGTCAGCGCTGGGCGTCAGCGCTCTGCTGGCCCTGGCCGGCACCGCTTGCGGCGGCGGCGGGGGCGGAGGCAGCAGCCCGACTGCACCAGCACCAGCACCAGCACCAGCACCAGCACCAGCACCAGCACCAGCACCAGCACCAGCACCAGCACCAGCACCTGCTCCCGCGCCGGCGCCGGCGCCGGCTCCCAAGTCGGTGCAGAACGGCAAGGTCATCGACGGCTATGTCAACGGCGCCACGGTCTGGCTGGACATCAACGGCAACCACCTCAAGGACGCTGACGAACCCTCCACCATCTCCAAGGCCGCCGGCGCCTACCAGCTCGAACTGAGCGAGCCGCAACGCGCCTGCCTGCCCTATGCCACGCTGTACGTCGATGTGCCGGTGGGCGCCGTCGACGAAGACAGCGGCCCGGTCAAGGAGGCCTACCAGATGGCCATGGCGCCACAGTTCCAGCCCATCAGCCTGGACCAGGTGCTCAACGTATCGCCGCTGACCACCGCCATTTGGGACCAGGTGCGCACGCGCCTCACCGCCAGCGACCCCAAGCTCAGCAGCTGCGACCAGCTGCGCCAGAACCAGGGCCTGCGCGAAGCCATGATCTACGAGATCAAGAACGTGATGGGGGATCTGGTGCGCCGACACAATCTGTCGGAAGCACGCATCCATGACGACTTCATCAAGTCCAAGGACACGCAGAGCTACACCGTGGCTCAGGACATCGTCAAAGGCCTGAAGGCCGGCTACGCCCACAAGCAAAAGCTGCATGCCGATTACGCCGACGCGACCTTCATCCGCTCCGAGGTCTATCGCGGCCGCGGCAGCAACAGCTACAGCGATGTGGCCGGGGTTTGGTACCGCAACAGCTCGGTCTGGCGCCCGGCCGGCTATGTGAACGAGTCGGTGGTTTTGAGCGAAGACCTGAGCAAGACCTTGCGAGTGTTGAACCTGCGTCGGCAGGACGAGCAAGCCTGGGGCTCGGCCAAGCTCAAGATCACGCGCACGGGCTACAACTTTGACTCGAACGTGAGCAGCTTCCGCTGTGCGATCGACGAAACGATTGAGCAGCTCAAGGATGGCGTCACCTACCGATTGGTGGTCGAGTACATGGACCCGAAGCGCGAGGATGACCCGACCGCCTGCTTGCAGGACAGCCGCGCCCTGCCGAGCGAGATCGGGCAGCGCCAGTACTATGCCAACTACCGTGTCGGCCTGGTGAGCTACACCAACAATCTGCGCTTCGATCCGCTGCAGCCCGAGCACACCGCGCTCAAGGACTGGTTCAACCTGAAAGCCAAGAGCAGCCAGTTGGACTTCAACAGCGTGATCACGCGCATCGCGGGCAGCGGCATCCGCTTTGACGAAGAGGTCAAGATCACGCCCTTCAGCAGCTGGTACAAGCGCTCCGAGGACGACACCGGCCTGCGCGTCACCATCGAGAAATCGGACATCGGCAACTGGACCCGCAACAGCACCTTGGCCGATGGCACCAGCCGCAAGGAATGCAGCGGCGACCAGGGCAAGACCTGGGGCAGCTGCGGCGGCTGAAGCCCATCCCGGCAGCGGGCCAAGCGGCGCTGGCTATAGTGCTGACTTGCCCGCTTTTGCAGGCTTTCGCCTCGCTGCCGCACCCATGCCCGCCTCTCCTTCCTCGCCCTCGTCCTCCTCGGCCCCCTCGGCCACAGCGCTGCGCCTGGCCATCATCGGCGCCGGCCCGGCCGGCCTGAGCCTGGCCTTGCTGGCGGCTCAGCGCCTGCCGCAAGCGCAGATCACGCTGTTCGACGCGCGGCCACTGGACAAAGATGTGTCGGGCGACCCGCGCACCCTGGCACTGGCCCTGGGCAGCGTGCAGCTGCTGCAGCGCCTGCAGGCCTGGGATGCCGAAGTGGCGCAGGCGATTCTGGAGGTCAGCGTCAGCCAGGCGCCGCCCACGCTGAGCCACCCCTTGTTCGGCGCCAGCCAGGAGCCCGAGGTGCGACTGAGCGCGGCCGAGCAAGGCGTCAGCCAGCTCGGCGCCGTGCTCAGCTACGGCCAGCTGGTGGCGCCCATGCAAGCACGCTGGCAGGCCCGCGTGCAGGCCGAACCCGCCCGCCTGTTCAGCCGCTTCGGCACGCCCGTGCAAGGCCTGAAGCCGCTGGCGCCCGGCGTCGAGGTCGATGCCGGCGTGGCGGAGAGTTTCGACCTGGCCGTGGTGGCCGAAGGCGGCGTGTTCGCCGAGCAGGCGCGCAAGGCTGTGTCGCACGACTACCAGCAGAACGCCTGGGTCGGCAGCGTCACCCTGGCCGAAGACAGCCCGCCAGGCCTGGCCTTCGAACGCTTCACGCGCAACGGCCCGCTGGCCCTGCTGCCCCTGCGCCCGCGCGACGGTCAACGCCGCGCAGCTCTGGTCTGGTGCATGCCCCAGGCCGACGATGACATCGCCTCGCTCAGCGACGCGCAGCGCCTGGCCGTGATCCAGAGCCTGCTGCCGGCACGCGTGGGCACGCTGCAGGGCATCAGCCCGCTCAAATGCTTTGCCCTGGGACTGAACGCCGAGCGCAGCCTGGTCGAGGCTCAGGTCGTGCGCATCGGCAATGCCGCCCAGACCCTACACCCGGTGGCCGGCCAGGGCCTGAACCTGGGCCTGCGCGATGCCTATGCCTTGGTTGAGGCCCTGGTGCAAGGACAGGCGCGATCGAGCGACCCCGATGTGGCCGCGCTCTGGGTCAGCCAGGCCCTGCGCCGCGTCGAGTGGCAGCGCGCACCCGACCGCTGGAGCATGATCGCCGCCACCGATTTCCTGGCCCGGACCTTTGCCTGGCGCTGGCCCGGCCTGCCGGCCGCGCGCGGCCTGGCGCTGGCGGCGCTGCAGCTGGCGCCGCCGCTGAAGCGGGCCGTGGCGCGGCAGATGATGTTCGGGCGGCGCTGAGCGCAGGCTCTGTACCCGGGCCCCGACTCTTGACATCAAATCAAACTCAGATGCACTACCCGCGCTTCATACACCTTATCTCTACGGCCTTGCTTGCGCAGATCGCTTGCGCTGGCGCGGCCGATCTGACTGCCGCGGTACCTAAGGCGCCTGTTGTTCAGGCCGCGCCCCTGGTGGCCGGCCAGGCCCAGCGTCAGTTCTTCGAGCAACTGCGCAGCCTCTGCGGCCAGGCCTTCGAGGGCCGGGTCGTGGTGGACCAGCCCAAAAGCGGCGCGGGCTTCGAGGGCCGCTTGCTGATGCACGTGCGGCGCTGCAGCGAGCGTGAGATCCAGATCCCCTTCCATGTCGGCGACAACCATTCACGCACCTGGATCGTCAGCCAGACCGGCTCGGGCCTGAGCCTCAAGCATGACCATCGCAAGGCCGACGGCCGCAGCGATGCCTCGACCATGTACGGCGGCCACACCCGCGATGCCGGTTGGCCGCAGCTGCAGTCCTTCCCGGCTGACCCCTACAGCCAGGAGCTGTTCCTGCGCCAGGGCCTGGCGGCCTCGGTCGGCAACACCTGGCAGTTGCTGATCAACACCGAACTCAAGAGCTTCAGCTACCGCCTGCTGCGCGAGAGCCGCGAATTCCGGGTCGACTTCGACCTCAGCCAGCCAGTGCCGCCACCGGCCGCGCCCTGGGGCTACAGCGACTGAGTCCCTCCCGCCATGGCGCGTCCTGTAAGAGCTTGCAGGCGGGTTAACGCGCAATTGCCATGGAAACCCTCAGCCGGGAGGCAAAGGGGCCTGCCGATACTTTGCGGCAGGCGCACAAGCTGTTGGAGTGTGCGCATCGGCGGCCCCGCCCACAAGGCGTGGCCACTCCCTTTGTTTGCTCCTCAGCTTGTGAGAACTCGCACCATGAAGAAGACCACCCGCCCCCACGTGCTCGCCCTCAAGGCCTCGGCCGCCCTGGCGCTGGCCCTGAGCCTGCTGCCTGCCGGCGCCGTCACGGTGAACAGCACCTACATCCAGAACTCGGCCACCGAGATCCGCGGCCAGCTGGGCGGCTACGCCCGCCCCACGGTGTACGTGAACCAGCGCGCCTGCGGTGAGCCCTCGCCCAGCGCCTACGCCTGCGGCCCTTACACCATCAGCGTCGGCACCTCCTTCCTGCAAGGCCAGGAGAACAGCTACGGCAACTACGTGGCCAAGTTCATCATCGCCCACGAGTGGGGCCACTCGATCCAGTTCACGCGCGGCATCAACAAGCGCGCCCCCATGCAAGAGCTGCAAGCCGATTGCGTCGGCGGCACCTTCGCCAAGTACGCACAGACAACCCTGCGCTACCCCAGCTTCATCGAATCGGCCGTGCGCTCGGCCCGCGCTGCGGCGGACTATGCAGAGCACGGCACGCCCTCGCAGCGCGACTACTACTCGCGCTACGGCTATGCCAATGGCCTGAACGCCTGCCTGACCCGCATCTGATGAAAGCGGCCATGACACCCACCCGCTGGGGCATGGCCGCCGCCCTGCTGGCCGCCGGACTGCTGGTCTGGTGGCAGTGGGACGAGGCCGCCACCGAACAGCAGCGCCAGGCTGCCGAGCAGGCGAAAGATGCCGCCGCGGCGCTGGCCGCTTCGCAGGCCGGTGATCCGGCCTACGGCTTGCGCGATCTGTTCGGCGCCGTCGACCGGCCGCTGCCGCGAGGCCCGGCGGCCAGCGGTGCACCGAGCAGCAGCAACCCCTGGCAGCTGGCGCAGGCCTCCACGGCCATGGCCGAGGCCGGCGGCAGCGCGCCCCCCGACCTGAGCCCCGAGGACAAGGCCGTGAACGAACAGCTGCGCCGCCTGGGCTACCAGATCGACGAGCGCTACTATCAAATGCCGCTCGCCCAGCTGCGCCAAGCTGCCGCAGCCAAAGATGTGCAGGCCCTGACCCATCTGGCCGAGCGCTATTTGTTTGCCCTCGACGGCAAGCCGCAAGAGGCCGAGCATGAGCCCGGCTTCCCCTACCGCGAGGCGGCTCGCACGGCCCTGACCGAGGCCTTTCTGCGCGGCAATCTGCACGCAGCGGCCATGATCTCCGAGACCTTCCTGCTGGAGAAGCGGCCGCTCGACGCGGCCACCTGGAACCTGATCGCACGCCGCTCGGGCGACCAGCTCAGCGCCGACTGGTTCCTCAAGACCCAGGACTATCTGCAGCTCGGCGATGCCGGCCGCCAGCAAGCGGCCGAGAAGGCCGAGGCGCTCTGGGCGCAGCTAGAAAGCCGCAAGAAGAACGGCGCTTGAGCCGTCCTTACCAAGAACCCGTATTCGGCATGGATGCCCAAGGCTCGGCCGGCGCCAGCGCCGCGCCGTCCTGCAGCAGCTCCACCGAGATGCCGTCGGGCGAGCGCACAAAAGCCATGCGGCCGTCGCGCGGCGGGCGCAGCACGGTCACGCCGTGGTCGGCCAGGCGCTGGCAAGCAGCGTAGATGTCGGGCACGGCAAAGGCCAGGTGGCCGAAATTGCGGCCGCCGCTGTAGACCTCGCCTTGGCCATTCGCGTCGGGCCAGTTGTAGGTCAGCTCGACCTGGGGCTGGTACTTGCCGGCCTCGTCGCCCGGGGCAGCGAGGTAGAGCAGGGTGAAGCGGCCGGCTTCGTGCTCGCTGCGGCGCATCTCGACCAGGCCCAGCGCGTCGCGGTAGAACTTCAGCGAAGCGTCAAGGTCGGTCACACGGACCATGGTGTGCAGGTATTTCATCATTGGGGGCTTCTTGCATCGACAGTGGCAACGGCTGCAATTGTCGCGGCTGCCCGGTCGGGCTGTGGGGCTGGGGTCTTGGCGCCGTCCACACCCAAGAACAAGGCCAGTGGCGCCGGCAGCACCCGGCGAGCCAGGACGTAAATCAGCCCGCACAGCAACCAGGTCATCAGCACCAGCAGCAGCCCTTCGAGCAGCGGCGCCAACTGCAAGGGCGCCAGCACCTGAGTCAGCAGCACGATCACTGTCTGGTGCAGGATGTAGACGCAGAACACGGCGGCTCCAAGGCGCCGACGCCAGGCCGAATCGGCATTGAGGTGCAGGTAGGCAAAGCCGCAGGCCGCCGCCGTGGCCCACCACTGCATCAGGCCCCAGACGCCGCGCATCAGCACCCGCAAGGTCTCGGGCGGGGTAGCGCTGTCGTAAGCGTCGAAGTACACCAGCAGCACGGCCCAGGCCGCCAACGCGCCGACCAGGGCCGGCCAACGCACAGCGCTCAGGCGCACCCAGAAGGCCGAGCCGGCGTGAGAAGCCAGCATGCCCAGCAGGAAGAGGCTCAGGTATTGGGCGTGGTTGTACCAATCCCAGCTCAGGTTGTGGGTGGACGGAAACAGACCCACCAACTGCCGCGCCAGCATCAGGGGCAGGGCCAAGCCCAACAACAAGCCCCAGGGTCCCAGAGCAGCCAGGCCTTGGCCGCACCGCGCCAAGACTGCGGGTGCCTGGCGCAGCAGCAGCCAGCCGATCAGGCCATAGCCCCAGAGGTAGGGCAGGAACCAGAGGTGGTTCCAGGTGGGCAGATCCAGGCATTGCCAGCGGCCCTCTTCCATGCGGCAAAAACCCTCGTAGCCCTGCAAATACTGCTGCATGAACTCGAAGTAACTGCCCGGGTAGGCCAGCTTCTGCACCACCTCGAAGTAGCTCTGCGGTGGCACGATGACGAGCATGCCAAACACCAAGGGCAGCAGCAGGCGCGCACTGCGACGACGCATCAAACCGGCCTGCGCGCGCGTCGAGGCCTGGGCCAGGGCCGCACCACCGATGAAGAACAGCAGGCCCAGGCGCCAGGGCGAGCTCATCAGCATCAGCGGCTCCAGCGCCGTGCTGGCGGCCGGGCTTTTGACATGCCAGCCCCAAGTCACGTAGTACATGCCCACGTGGTAGGGCACGAGCAGGCCGAAGGCGAGGATGCGCAGCCAGTCGAGGAAAAAAAGGCGGGGGTTATGTGTAGCTTGTTTCATGCCGCCAGCATCGCTGCCCGCCCAGCACCGGCCAAGCAATCTGGGGCGAACCGAGCCAAACCTGTGGCGAAGTGGAAAGCCCCGTCACCAGCCACCTGTTCCACCGTTCACTCATCCCCCCACCTTTGCCACAATCCTCCCGTCAACCCGGAGACTTTCACCCATGAAACTGCGTCGCCTTGCCATCGCCCTGTGCTGCAGCCTGAGCTTCACCGCTGCGGCCGTAGCCCAGATCAAGATCGGCCAGACCGCAGGCTTCAGCGGCCCGGTGGCGGCCGGGGTCAAGGAGACCACCGACGGCGCCAAGCTCTACCTGAACGCCATCAACGCCGCCGGCGGCATCAATGGCCAAGCGATCGAGCTGATCTCGCTGGACGACAAATTCGAGCCCGCGCTGGCCGCCGAAAACGCCAAGAAGCTGATCGATCAAGGCGTGCTCGCCCTGTTCCTGAACCGCGGCACGCCGCACAGCCAGGCCATCCTGCCCCTGCTGGCCGAGCACAAGCTGGCCCTGGTCGCGCCCTCGACCGGCGCCATGCTGCTGCACAAGCCGGTCAACCCCTACGTCTTCAATGTGCGCGCCACCTACCAGCGCGAGGCCGAGCGCTCGATCCAGCACCTGGTCGGCATGGGCATGAACCGCATCGCTCTGGTCCAGGTGGACGACAGCTTCGGCGCCGACGCCGCCACCGGCGCACTCAAGGGCTTGCAGACCGCCAAACTGCAGCCGCTGGCGCACCTGAAGTTCCCGCGCGAGAAGCCGGACATGACGGCCGTGATGGCCCAGCTGGCCAAAGCCGATGCCCAGGCCCTGCTCATCATCGGCGCCGGCGCGGCCGTGGCCGACGGCGTCAAGGCCTTGCGCGCCGCGGGCTCGGGGGCGCAGGTGGTGACCCTGTCCAACAATGCCTCCTCGGGCTTCATCAAGCAGCTGGACACACTCGGCCGCGGCATCATCGTCAGCCAGGTGTTCCCGTCCGAGCGCTCGCTGAACACGCCCATGATCCGCGAGGCTCAAGAGCTGGCCAAGGCGGCCGGCCTGAAGGAACTCACGCCCTCCAATGTCGAGGGTTTCGCCGCCGCCAAGGTGCTGGTGGCCGGCCTGCGCAAGGCCGGCAAAGACCTCAATCGCGCCGGCCTTGTGCGCGCGCTCGACGGCCTCGGCAAGATCGATCTCGGCGGCCTGGAACTGCGCTTCAGCAGCAGCGACCACACCGGCATGGACTATGCCGATTTGGCCATCATCGGACCCGACGGAAAGTTCTGGCGCTAGGCCGCCGGCTCAGCCTTCACCGCCGCGCCAACCACACCCCTGCCACCGCCACCCCCATACCCGCCAACGCCAGGCCATGCAGGGTTTCGCCAAACAAGGTCCAGGCGAACACGGCCGTGGTGGGCGGCACCAGGTAGAACAGGCTGGCCACATGGACGGCGCTCCCCTGGCGGATCAGCACATTGAGCAGGCTGACCGCGCCCAGCGAAAGCACCAGCACCAGCCAACCCAAGGCAAAGACGAACTGCCCGCTCCAGTGCACCTGCAGGCTCTCACCGCCAGCCCAGGCCGCCAGCAAGGTCAGGGGCAGGCAGGGCAGGAACTGGATCAGCGAGCCGGTGCGCAGGTCAAAGGCCGGGCAGAAACGTTTTTGATAGAGCGTGCCCGCCGTGATGCCCAGCAGGGCCACAAACGCCGGCAAGAGCATGGCCAGCAAGGCGGCGCCGCCGAGACCCGCAGCCACCTTGTGCGCCAGCACCAGGCTCACGCCAATCAGGCCCAAGAGCAAACCCAGCCACTGCGCCGGCCGCACCCGCTCGCCCAGAAACAGGCCGGCACCCAGCGCCGTCAAGAGCGGCTGCAGGCCCACCAGCAAGGCTGTGATGCCCGCCGGCAAGCCATGGCCGATGGCCATGAACACGCCACCCAAATACACGCCATGGACCAGCAGGCCTGACACTGCGATATGCCCCCAGGCCCGGCTGCCCCGCGCCGGCCAGGGCGCCCGCGTCCACAGCACGATGGCGCCCATCAGCAGCAGCACCAGGGCATAGCGCAGGCTCAGGAACGTCAGCGGCTGCGCATCAGGCAGGCCGTACTTGGCGCCGATGAAACCGGTGCTCCAGAGCGCGACGAAGAGCCAGGGGTAGAGCTGGGGAAAGAAACGAGTGGCAACAGGCATGAGGCAGTATCGCCGCCACAAGCCGAGCCGAGCCGAGCCGAGCCGAGCCGAGGCGAAGCGGGTGGGCATCAATTGCTGCTGCGCGAGCGGGTGCAGGCCGCGACCGAGGTTCGAGCCCAAGCTCAGGCCGCGGCGCAAAATAGCGCCCCATGAATGACAAGCGACTGCAACAGGATCTGCAACGCCTCTACGGCAGCCACGCCACGGCCCTGAGCGCGACGCCACGCGCGGCCGTGCTGGAATTGGCGCGACCGGCCGATTGGAGCGCGCTGGGCGCCGTCTGGCGCGGCGTGCAAAGCGATCTGGGCCTGCCGGCTCCGGCGATTGCGGTCAACGGCCTTGACGGCTTTCAGCTCTGGTTTTCGATGGCCGAAGACGGCATGGCCGCGCAGGCCGCCGAACTCCTGCCTGCGCTGTGCCGCGTCTATCTGCCCGAGCTGCGCCCGACGCGGCTGAGCATGTGGTCCGCCACCATGGCCACAGCCGCCCCCGCGCTGCCGCCTCAGCGGCAACAACAAGTCGCGGGTGAACAGTGGTCGGCCTTTGTGGCACCCGATCTGGCGCCGGTCTTCAGCGACGAGCCCTGGCTGGACACCGTGCCCGGCCCCGAGGCGCAGGCCGAAGTGCTGGGCCGCCTCGCTTGCATCAGCCCGGCCCAACTGGCGGCGGCCTTGGAGCAGTTGGGCGCCAGGACCGGCAGCACGTCGCCCCCACAAGCGCCGAGCGCCCAGCAGGCAAGGCCTATGGCTCCCTTGGGGCTCGTAACGCATGCCGCTGATGAAACCGACCCGCGCCGTTTTCTGCTGCGCGTGATGAACGACGAAGGCGTGGCGATGGCGCTCCGCATCGAAGCAGCCAAGGCGCTGCTGTCAGCACCCGCGAAGCCCTAGCCCGCGTTCGTCTGCAAGCGGCACATAGCGGAAGTTTGATGGCCGGGTTTGCCGCGCTGCGGTAGCTCGGCCCGCCGCCGTGCTCATGGTGCACGGGTCGGCTCTGCGAGCCGACTGCCCTCGCTGCTCACGGCGCGGCTCAGCGTCGCCAAACTCCCTCCGTTCGCTGCGCTCACTGTGGTCAAACAGGTGGCGCCGAGTCAGTGCTTGAAGCGCGCGGGTACACGCGCCTGAGCCGCTTCGCTGCGCTCTCGGCCGCGCACAAATCGCCCGTCGTCGGGCCGAGCCACCTCCGAATGTGGCGTGTTCCATCGCCGAGGGGCACATCGACCGCGATGCAAGCGCCCTGCAGTTCGGGTCGCCGTTGGGCGATTTGTGAAGGGCTGAGCAGCGCAGGGCATCGGGGCGCGCGCGTACCCGCGCGCTTCAAGCGCTGACTTGGCGCGTCTGTCTGAACGGAACGAACGCAGTGAGTGAAGTGAGTTATGCGCCAGCCCCGAGGCGCGAGCAGCGCAAGGCAGTCGGCCCGGCAGGGCCGACCCCGGAACCATGAGCCCGGCGGCGGCCCGGACTGCAGGGCCTCACGAGGGAGAACACGAAGGCTGCTTTGTGCCGAAGGCGACCTCTCACCCCATGGGTCGCACGCCAATCCAGGCTGCATGGGCCCAGAACGCAAAGCCGGCCCAGGCTGCGGTGCCGATCAGCACGGTCAAGGCCGTGCCTGCGGCCGAGCTGGGCAGGGCCGCCGGCGGATGGGCACGGTCGCGCTGGCGTGCAGCGCGGAAGCACAGCACGGCCCAGACCAGGAAGCCACCGAACAAGAGCAGCTCGGCCAGCGTGTTGTTGGCCAGCAGATGGGCCAGGGCCCAGAGCTTGACGCTCAAGATCATGGGGTGGCGCAACTTCGCCTTGAGCGCATTGCGCGGCACATAGGCAGCCGCCAGCAGGATGAAGGCCAGCAAGGTCAGCAAGGCGGCCAGGTGATTCATGCCCTTGGGCACGGCCCACAGCACTTGCGGCGCCAGACGTGCCTGGCCAAAACCCCAGACGATCAAGCTGAAGCCGAGCAGAGACAGCACGGTATAGACCAGCTTCCAGCGGGCCTCGCCCAGGCGAGCACGCTGCGCGCTGCGCCAGTCCTCAGCCACGATGCGCACCGAGTGCACACCCAGAAAAATCAGCAGGCCCAGAATCAGTTCAAGCATCAAAGAAACTCCTCGTCGTTAGGGAAGCTCTGCATAAATCGGGGCGAGACCATGCAGTGCGGATCGGGATGGGTTGCAAGGCGCAGTTTGAAGCCAATAGCCGTAGCTATTGGCGAGAAGTGCAACGCCGCAGACCGCCCGAGGCCGCGCTAGCAGGGGCCGGACTGATTTATGCAGAGCTTCCTTAGGCTTGACGCTGGCACCGGATGGGCCGCGTCCTTGGCCCGCTTTGTACGCGATAGACCCAGCCCGCCCCGGCTTGCAGGCCTTTGCGGTTAAAGTATTCTTTAAATATATTAAATCAATTGCACCGGAGTTCAACGATGACACGAGGCGTGGGCGGCAACACCGCATCCGAAGCCCTGGCCGAACTGGCCCGGCAGTTCCAAGACCAGGCGCCGGTGACACCGATTGGCCTGGACGAGTACCGCCAGCGCGTGGCCGCCGCCCAAGCCCTGCTGCGCCAGCAAGGCCTGGCCGCTCTGTACGCCCATGCCGGCACGAATATGCGTTACTTCAGCGGCACGGTCTGGCACCCCAGCGAGCGCCTGGTCGGCCTGATCATCCCGGCCGAAGGCGAACCGCAATACATCGCCCCGGCGTTTGAAGAAGGGACACTGCGCGAGTACATGGTGCTGCCCGGCGCCCTCCATGTCTGGCAAGAGCACGAGAGCCCTTACGCCCTGTGCCGCCGTGTGTTGGCCGGCTTGGGTCTGGGCGCCAGCTCCAGCCGCCTGGCCATCAGCGAGGACACGCCGCTGTTCGTGGTCGACGGCCTGCAGCGCGAGGGCCTGGCCTGGGTCAATGCCAAAGCGGTGACGGCAGCACTGCGCATGCGCAAATCGAGCGCCGAGCTGGCCTTGATGCAGCGCGCGCACGACCTGACCCTGGCCGTGCATCAGGCCGCCGCCAGCATGTTGCATGAGGGCATCAGCACCACCGAGGTCGAGGCTTTCATCGCCGTGGGCCATCGTGCCGTCGGTGCGCGCGGCTCTTACTTCTGTATCGTGCTGTTCGGCGCAGCCACGGCCTTTCCCCATGGGGTCAAGGAGGCGCAGCGCCTGCGCGAGGGCGATATGGTCTTGATCGACACCGGTTGCCTGGTCGAGGGCTATATGTCCGACATCACGCGCAGCTATGTCTTCGGCACGCCGAACGCGCGCCAACGCGAGATCTGGAATCTGGAGCAAGCGGCGCAGGCCGCGGCCTTTGCCGCCGCGCAGATCGGTACGCCCTGCTGCGAGGTGGACCGCGCCGCACGCCGCGTGATCGCGGCCGCCGGCCTGGGGCCGCGCTATGAACTGCCCGGCCTGCCCCACCGCACCGGCCACGGCTGCGGCCTGGACATCCACGAATGGCCCTATCTGGTCGACAACGACGCCACCCCTTTGGCGGCCGGCATGTGCTTCAGCAATGAACCCATGATCTGCGTGCCCGGCGAATTCGGCGTGCGCCACGAGGACCATGTCTACATGACCGAAGCCGGCCCGCGCTGGTTCAGCCAGCCCGCGCACTCGATCGACGACCCCTTCGGTCGGGCTTGATTGATGAAGTCAGGTACGAAAGGCCTGACTACTCAGGCCATTTGAGTTCGAGGAGTTCGCGCAGCAAGGTATTCAGGTTGCTGCGTATCGCAGCCTCGCTGGCCATGCGCATGCGCTCATTGGGGTCCAGCATGGCGGAGCCGAACTCGGTGGTGTGCAGGGTGCGCAACTTGCGCTCATAGACCGTGCGGCCTCCGCGCGATTCGATCACGGTGTAGCTCAGCGTCACCGCGACTTTGGCATCGAGCACGGCCACCATCGGTTGATCGAGTTGGATCAGGCTGACGCGCAGCTCGTAGCGCGCCTCGGCCGGGCGAGGCGCATACAGACCGGTGTCACGCAGCGATTCCTCCAGCGCTTCCTGCAAGGAGCTGTTGCTGATCTTGGCGCCCCAGTAGCGCCCGGTCGGTTGGCCGCCGGACACCGGCATCAGCTGCATCTGCGCGCGCAGGCCGTTCGGCACCCAGCTGCGCAGCTGCAGACTCTCCGCCTGGCCCAGGCGCATGGCCGGCGCGTCGGCCGGCGTGCCGCAGGCCGCCAGCAAGGCAGCCAGGCCGCAGGCCAGAGCGCAGCGTCGCGTCAGATGCAGGGACGGAATCAAAAGCATGGCGGTGGAGACGACAAAAGGTCAGAGCCGGCGGTGCTGCAGCGCCGGCAGCTGCGCGCGCACGGCCGCCAGGCGGCTCGTGTCGACATCGGCCAGCACCAGGCCCTCGCCCTCCGGCAGGCAACCCAGCACCTCGCCCCAGGGGTCGACGATCATCGAGTGGCCCCAGGTCCTGCGACCATTCTCATGCCGGCCACCCTGGGCCGGTGCCACGATATAGGCCTGGTTTTCGACCGCACGGGCGCGCAGCAGCAGCTCCCAATGGGCCTGACCGGTGGTGTAGGTGAAGGCCGCCGGCACGCAAAACAGGTCACAAGCCACTCGCCCAGGCTGAAAGCTCATGGCGCGATAGAGCTCCGGGAAGCGCAGGTCGTAGCAAACGCTCAGCCCCACGTGCAGTTCGCCCGCTTGCACGGTCACCGGCTCGCTGCCAGCCTCCAGCACGCGGCCCTCGTCATAGGCCTCGCGGCCGTTGTCGTAGCGGAACAAATGAATCTTGTCGTAACGCGCGGCGCGCCGGCCATCGGGCGCGTAGACACAACAGGCGTTGCGAACCCGGGCGGGGTCGGCCGTGCGCAGCGGCAAGGTGCCACCGACCAGCCACAGACCCAACTCGGCCGCAGCCTCGCTGAGCGCCCGCTGGATCGGTGCCTGCACATCGCCATCACTCTCGGCCAAGGCCAGCTTATCGCCGTCCTGCCGGCCCATCAGGCAAAAGTACTCGGGCAAGGCCGCCAGCTGCGCCCCCTGTGCCGCCGCCTCGGCCAGCCAGTGACGGGCCCGGGCCAGGTTGGCGCCCACATCGGAGCCCGACACCATCTGAATCGCAGCAATCTTCATGGCTTCACCTTCGTTCTACGTGTGGTCGGCGGCAGTCTTCTGTCGGCGGCGGATTCAACCGGTCGTCGCAACACATTCGCTGAATCTCTCAGCGGGCGTTTGGAAGCCGAGCGTCTTGCGCGGCCTCTCGTTCAATTGTCTGGCGATCGCGTTGAGTTGGTGTTGTGAGTAGCCCGAGATGTCGATGCCCTTGGGTAGGTACTGCCTGAGCAGCCCATTGGTGTTCTCGTTGCTACCTCGCTGCCAAGGGCTTTGCGGGTCACAGAAGTAGACCTGAATATCGGTGGCCATGGTGAATCGCTTGTGCCCATGCATCTCCGTGCCTCGGTCCCATGTGAGCGACTTGTAGAGCTCCTGCGGCAGCTTGCGGGCATGCTTGATAAGCGCGTTGACGACCGTCTGCGAGTCCTTGCCTTCCAGCTTCACCAGCATCACGTATCGCGTCTGGCGCTCGACCAGCGTCGCGATCTGGCTGTTGCTGCTGCCGAAGACCAGGTCTCCTTCCCAATGGCCAGGCACCGCCCGGTCCTCGATTGACGCGGGCCGCTCGCTGATCGAGACCGCGTCGACGATCTGTCCATGAATCGCGGTCTTCTGCGTGTAAGAGCGAGAGCGCCGCATGCCGCGCGTGCGCCGCAGGTGCTCCAGCAACTCCTTCTTCAAGGCACCGCGCGCTTGAATGAACAGGCTGCGGTAGATCGTCTCGTGTGACACGTGAAAACTGTGGTCGTTCGGATAAGTATGCTGGAGCCAGCCCGCAATTTGCTCGGGCGACCAGAGCTTACGAAGCATGTCAGCCACGATGCCAGCCAAAGCCCGGTTCTTGGCAAGCTTACAGAGCTTCGGTCGAAGGGCCCGCTCCCACGCAGCTTGGTCGGCCAGGGCTGCGCGATAGCCATCCTGCCCGCCGTTGCGGCTGACTTCTCGGCTGATCGTCGACGGCGCCCTTCCGAGTTGGGCAGCGATCGAACGCATTGAATGCCCGGCCATCAGCGCCCGCGAGATCTCCTCTCGCTCCTCCAGCGTCAACGCACTTGCGCAGCGCTGCCGCTCGGGCGGTCGAATACCACCGGTCTTCGAAAGAATGCCATGGATCGACGTGTGCGGCCGGTCGAACAGCTTGCCAATCTCATGAAGCGTCCAGCCCTCCTTCCAGCGTTCCCACATCAATGCCTTCTGGGTGGCCGTGTAGTACGTACGAGTCCGGTACTTCATCTGCAACACTCCTTCTGCCCAAGCAGTGGTTAGTGTGTTGCATTGACCGGTTGAATCCGCCGCGCTGAGCAGCCGTTCGATTGGGCGGGGATTGGGCCGCCTGGGCACTCCGCTCCGTTCATGTCCCCCGGCCCCAGCCTGCGGCCGGGGCCTCCTCCCTAACTTCACTTCGCGAAGCACCCAGCCGTCCCAATCTAGCAGGGCCCTGACCCTTCGACGAAGACGCCAACCGTTTGAACTGGCAAGGGGTGTCGGGTGAGTGCTGAAGCGAAGTTAAGGAGGAGGTCCGCGCGCAGCGCGGGCCGGGGGACATGAGCGGAAGCACTCGCCCGGCGCCCCTTGGCACCAGCCCTAGAGTCAAGGTCTGCTATGTGCCGATCGCAGGCGCTCACGGCTGGCGCGCTCCGCCGCTGGCCGGGACGGCGGCTTCATCGGGCTTGTGCTCGACCTTCTCCACCTTGGGCTCCACCCAGGTGCCGGTGATGTGGAACTCGCGTGTGCTGGCTGCGGCCAAGGGCCGGCTCAGCAGCAGCTGAGCGAGGAAGGTGCCCAGACCGATGGCTGGGTTGATCGCCGCATAGGCCAAGGAGGCGCCGCCGGCGTTCAAGTCGGGCACCACCAGCACGCGCAGGTTCTGGGTTTCCGCGGCCAGGTCGGCCCGGCCTTCAAGCAGAACCGAAGCCTGCACACCCTGGGTGCGCAGATTGCTGCTGCTGGCCACACCCTGCTCGATCTTGACGTCGCCCTGGATGCCATCGAAGGTGAAACCTTCGGCAAAGACATCGCGGAAGTCGAACAGGAAGCGCCGCGGCAAGGACTGCAAGCTGAGCACGCCGAGCAGGCGGCCGACCCCCGGCTCCACCGTCAGAAACTGGCCCGACTGCAGGGCCACATGGAGCTGGCCACTCATGCTGGCGTAATCGGGCGACAGGGGCGAGCCGGCCCAGCCGATCTGGCCGGTCAGCTCACCGCGGCCGCCACGCAAGACCCGACCCTGGCCCATGCGCTCGAGCAAGCTGCCGGCGTCCAGCAGCTCCAGCTTCCAGTCCAGCTCGGTGCGGCGCTGCGGTCGCCCGGCTTCGTTGTTGACCCAGCGGCCGCTGCCATTGAGCACGGCGTCGGCCGATTTGAGCTGCAGCTTGTTGAGATGCCAGTCTCGCTGCGGCCCGCTGGCCCGCGCCTGCACCTCAAGCCGGCCCAGCTGCTTGCCGCGCAACTCGAATTCGTCCACCACGATGTCGAGATCAGGCACGCTGGCGTTGGCCGGACCGGGCTCCACCACGGAGCTCTTGCCCGCCAGCAACTGGCTGACCGAGTCGGCCTCTTGGCGCGGCAGGGAAAGGCGGCTCAGGCGCGCATGGACCAAGCCACCGGCGCCTCCGCGCAGCTCGATCTGACCGCTCATCTGCTCGGCATCGAGATTGAAACGCCAGTGCTGGGCATCGGCACCGGGCACGCGGCTGGCGCCCAGCAGCAGGCGATTCAAGGTGCGGCCAGACAGTTGCAGCGCGGTGGCGCGCATGGCGATCTGATTGGGCAGATAGGGCGAATCCAATGCCACCGAATCGCCGGCCGCCGCAGCGGCGGCACCGGCTTGGCGATCCAGAGCCTGGCGCCAGGCGTCGAGGTTGAGGCTGTCAAAGTTGGCGCTCAGCTGCACACCGCTGGCCGGCAAGGGCGGCAGGTTGTCCTGCACAGCCAGGGCGCCGCGCAGCACCCGGGCCGGCTCCACCGTCAGGTCGCGCTGGAAATGAGCCAAGACGGTATTGCCCAGCTCCAGGCGGAGCTCATCGCGGGCGGACTGGGTGGCCGCGGCGGCCAGGGGCGCCAGCACGGTCTGCACACGCAGGGCCAGGATGCTGTCGGCCTCCTTGCGCAGCGGCGCCGGGAGGCTGAGCGCCAGGCCTTGCAGATTGCTGCTCAGATTGAATTCGGGCTGACCATGGCTGATGCCCAGCTGCAGGCGATAGGCCGCCTGGCCGCTGGCCGCCTGCAAAACCGGCGCCAGCGCATTGAACTCGGGCAGGCGGCGCAGCGCCTCGGCCGTGGCCACCCCTTGCGCGCTGAAGCGCAAGCTGCCGTCACTCTGCGTGCCGCCCTCGATGGCCGCATCACCGCCGGCCACGCGGGCCTGGGCGCCGATCACCTTGACACCGACCTGGTCGAATTCGACCCGCCCGCGGGCGTTGCCCAGCAGCGGAATGGACGGCCGGATGCGCAGCTCATTGCCCCCGAGCTGCACGGCACCACGCACCTTGCTGTGGGCCAGGTCGTGCAGAGGCAGGCTCAGGTTCAGCTTGAGCGCGGCCGGGCCCGTGGCCGTGGTCTGCGCCAGCATGCCGCCGGTCCAGCCATGAACTGGCGAGCTGCGCACATAACGCAACAGCTCCTGAGCCGGGCCGCTGCCGCTGCCCTCGATCTCGAGCACCTGCTTGTGCAAGAGATCCTTGATGCCACCGCTGATGCCGCTGAGCTCGTAGCCCAGCACACGGGCCTGGCCGCGGCGGATGGCCATGCCGCCGCGCTCGAACACCAGCTCGGCGCTGACATGCTCAAGCGCCGGCCAGCTCAGCGCCTGGCCCGGTTCGGCCGGGGGCACATAGGCGAGGTCGATGTCGCGCGCCTGCGTGCTGATTCGGAACTGGCCGCTGCGCTCGTTCTCGAAGGGGAATTCGTTCAGCGGGCCACGAACCTTGAAGTTGATGGCCCGGGCCTCGCCGCCGCGGATGGCGTCGCGCACATAGAGCAGCGCATGGTCACCAACGGCCAGAGGCAGGTAAGCGACCACGCGGCGCGCGTCCACCCGCTCGATCTTGCCGTTCAGATCCAACCAACCCAGGGATTGCGCCTCGCTGCCGGCGCGCCAGGTGGCGGAGAACTCGCCGCGCAGGTCGGCGTTGGCCAGGGCCAGGTCCTTGACCTGCAACTCGAAGCGGCGGCCCGGCTTGGCGGTCGGGTCGACCAGCCAGCTCAGCTGCGCGCTCAGCTGTTTGAAGGGTGGCAGCGGGGCCTGGAAGATGCCTGGGAAGTCCAGGCGCCCGCCTTCGGCCAGCTTGAGCGTGGCCCGGCCGCCGCGCTCATGGGCTTCCAGCTTCAGGCTGAGGCCGTCGAAACCGGGCCGGCCCGGGTGAACCACAGAAGGGGCAGTGGGCATGGCCTGCCCGGGCTGCGAAGCCGCAGCCGCGGGCGCGGGGCTGTCCGGCGCGGGCCGTGCGGCCATGCGCAAGCCGTCCAGCTGCGCCTTGATCTGGTAGCTGCGCGGCGCGTCCAGCGGGCCGTCCCAGCGAGCCGACAGATCACTGAGCACGCCCTGAGGTGCCAGGTCGGCCAGGCGGGCGCGTGCCGCCTCACCGACCGGCAAGCGCTGCAGCAGCTGGGCCAGCAAAGCCATGTCCAGGCGCTGCACCTGCAACTCGCCGCCCACGGGCGCTGCCAGCGCGGCACTGGCGGCCGCGGTGCTGCTGGCTGCGGCCAGCTGCGGCTTGGCCAGACGCAGGCGCAAACCCCAATCGGAACGCGGCCAGACCGTGCCGTCGCCGCTGACAAAGCCGAGCTGGCGCGCCTGCAGCGAGAGTAGCTGCGCTTCATTGAGCAGCTGCAAACGGCCCTCGATGCGGGTCAGATCGAGCAGTTCGGCCGCGGGTTCCAGACGCAGCTTGACCGAGCGCAGGGCCAGGTCCACGGTCACGCCCTGGGACTCGCCCTTTTTGTAATCGAGCCAGGCGCGCAAGGCACCGTCGCCCTCGCTGAGCTCGAAAGGCAGGTCGACATGGCGGCGCAGCTGGTGCAGGTCCGCGCGCGGCAGGTCGGCATAAAGCTGGCCGGTCCAGCTGCGCAGCTCGGACGGGCGCTTGAGCAGTTGCTGGCGGAACTGGCCCTGCAAGCTGAAGCGCTGGCCCCAGTCGGCGGGCGGCGTCGCGTCGAGGCGGAAGTTGTGCTCGCGCAAGCCATTGCGCAGCACCAGGTTCAGGTCGGCCAGCTCCAGCGGCGGCGCGGCGCGGCGCTCGTCCACCCAGCGGATGCGGCCCTTGAGGATGACGAACTCGTGCTGGCTGAGCAGCCAGTCGGCCCAGGCCTCGGCCATATCGGCGGTCTGCACCTGGGGGGCGGCGTCCATGCTGAGGCCGGCGACAAAGATGCGGCCCTGGCGGTCACGGCGGATCTCCAGCTGCGGCGCGTCGATCAGCAATTGCTCGAAACGCAGCTGCAGGGCCAGCACCGAACGCGCCGACAAAGCGGCCGCCACTTTTGGCAGACGCAAGGCCTCGCGGCCTTGCGGATCGAGCAGGCGTACATCGCGCAACTCCAGGGCCGGCACCCAGCCGCCCGAGGTGACGGTGATGCTGCCAATGCGCAGCGGCACGCCCAGGGCGGCCGAGGCGCGCCGCTCCAGCTGCGGGCGCCAGTCGTCAATATGAGGCAGCACCAGCCAATGCAGGGCCAGCCAGGCCAGCAGCACCAGACCCCAGGCCAGCAAGAGCAGGCCCGCCGACCAACGCGCGGCCCGCAGCAGCCAGCGCGCCGGGCGACGCCACCCGAAGTGGCCTGGAGGACGGACTCGGCTGAGCTCGGGCATGAACGGTTATCGGGTCCGGCTCACCGGCGCAAGGCTTGTAAAAGACGAAAAAATTGCCGGCACAGGTCCGGCGCGACGGGGCTGGCAAGGTCGGAAAGGGGCAAGTTTTGACGCTTGCCGTGCCAGGGCTTTTCTCGGACTTTTCTCGGGCATTGAAGTTTCTGCATACTTCAGCCCTTCTCGCCCGCAAAGCAGCCCTGCCGAGCCCCGCCGAATCTAGCACAGCCATCTGTTCCAACCGCCCATGACCGAGCCTCAATCCGACTGCGTGGCCACTGCCGCTGCTCCGGCCAGCCCTGGCGCTCTTGCCGAGCACAGCCGCTTTGTCCAGCGCGTGCGGCGACGCTATGAACGGGAACTGCCCCTGCTGCCGGCCGGCCTGCCCTCGCGCGCGGCCATGCAGGCCCTGGTCGAGGCGCTGCAGGCCCAGGGCCGCAGCCTGGCCAGCGCCCTCCGCGTGGCGCGGCATCTGGTGCTGGAGCGCCTGGCGGTGCTGGACATCGAAGCCGGCGCGGCCATGCACGAGATCACCGAGGCCATGACCCACCTGGCCGAGGTCAGCCTCTGCCTGGCCCTCACTGCCGCGCGTGCCGAACAGGACCAGGTGGCCGGCGCCCCGCGCAACGAGGCCGGTGAAGTGATCGACTTTTGGGTGCTGGGCATGGGCAAGCTGGGCGCCCGCGAGCTCAATGTCTCCTCGGACATCGACCTGATTTACGTCTACGAAGACGAAGGCCAGACCGACGGCCCGCGCCCGGTATCGGCCCACGAGTACTTTGCCGGCGTGGCCAAGAAGCTCTACGCCCTGATCGGCGAGGTGACGGACGACGGCCAGGTCTTCCGCGTCGACCTGGCCCTGCGCCCCAATGGCAACTCGGGCCCGGCGGCCGTCAGCATGGCCATGCTGGAAGAGTATTTCCTGGTGCAAGGGCGCGAGTGGGAACGCTTCGCCTGGCTCAAGAGCCGGGTGGTGGCGCCGCTGGAATCGGTGCAGAACGGCCGCGCCCTGGCCCTGCGTTCGCTGGTGACGCCGTTTGTTTACCGCCGCTACCTCGACTACGGCGTGTTCGAAGGCCTGCGGCAACTGCACCGCAAGATCCGCGACGAGGCGCAGCGCCGCGCTGTGGGCCGGCCCGAGCGGGCCAATGACGTCAAGCTCTCGCGCGGCGGCATCCGCGAGATTGAGTTCATCGTCCAACTGCTGCAGGTGGTGCGCGGCGGGCATTTCCCCGAGATCCGCACCCGCTCCACGGTCAAAGCCTTGAGCCGCCTGGCCAGCCTGGGTCTGATGAAGCCGGACACGGCCGAGAAGCTCAGCGAGTGCTACGAGTTCCTGCGCCGCGTCGAGCACCGCATCCAGTTCCTGGACGACCAGCAAACCCACTGCCTGCCCTCGGCCGATGCGGACCTGCTCTGGATCGCCCACAGCCTGGGCATGGTCTGCCGGCCTGAGGGTTGCGAGCTGCTCGAACGCCTGTGCGAAGTTCGCGAGACCGTCGCCAACGAATTCGACGCCCTGCTGCACGACAGCCAGGCCCCCGGCCCGGCTGGCGGCCCCAAGGGCTGCCGCAGCTGCAATGGCCCGGCCTTGCCGGTCGATGCCGAGGAGTTCCTGGCCAAGCTGCAGCCCGAACTGGCCGTGGCCGTGCGCCGCTGGGCCAGCCAGGCGCGGGTACAGAACCTGCGCGAGGACTCGCGCCTGCGCCTGGCCAAGCTGGTCGGCCGCGCCGCCATGGCGGTGCGCGACGAAGGCTGCAGCCTGGACGCCGCCCTGCGTTTTGTCGACTGGATGGAGCCGCTGCTGCGTCGCGAGAGCTATCTGGCCCTGCTGGTCGAGCGCCCCTCGGTGCAGACCCGGCTGCTGCGCCTGCTGGGCCTGGCGCGCTGGCCCATGCGCTATCTGATGCAGCACCCGGGCGTGATCGACGAGCTGGCCGACAACCGCCTGCTCAGCGAACGCTTCGACGGCCCCGGCTTCCTCAGCGATCTGCAGGCCCGCCACGAGGCCTGGGAGCGCAGCGGCGAGGCCCATGAAGAAGCCCTGCTGGACACCTTGCGCCGCGCCCACCATGCCGAGGTCTTCCGCACCCTGGTGCGTGACATCGAAGGCCAGATCACGGTCGAGCAGGCCGCCGACGAGCTCTCGGCCCTGGCCGACGCGGTGCTGCAATGCACGATAGCCTGGACCTGGGCCCGCCTCAAGCAGGCCCACCGGCCGCAGCCGCGCTTCGCCGTCATCGCCTACGGCAAGCTGGGCGGCAAGGAGCTGGGCTACGGCGGCGACCTGGACGTGGTCTTCCTCTTCGACGACGAGGACGAGGCCGACAAAGACCTGGTGCCCGAGGTCTATGGCGCCTTTGTGCGCAAGCTCATCACCTGGCTGACGGTGCGCACCGCCGCCGGCGAGCTCTTCGACATCGACACCGCCCTGCGGCCCAATGGCAACTCGGGCATGCTGGTCACCTCGCTGGCCTCGTTCGAGAAGTACCAGACCGGCCGCGGCAGCAACACCGCCTGGACCTGGGAACACCAGGCCATCACCCGCGCCCGCTTCTGCGCCGGCGATGCCAGCCTGGCGGCCCGCTTCGAGGCGGTGCGCAGCCATGTCCTGACGGCGCCGCGCGACCACGCCGCCCTGCGCGAGGAGGTGAAGGCCATGCGCGAGAAGGTGCGCGCGGCCAAGCCGGTGCGCGCCGGTTGGTTTGATCTCAAGCACAGCGCCGGCGGCATGATGGATGCAGAGTTCGCGCTGCAGTACCTGGTGCTGGCGCATTCGGGCGCCCACCCGGAGCTGATCCCCAACCTCGGCGTCATCGCCCTGCTGCAGCGGGCCGAGGCGGCCGGCCTGCTGCCGGCCGGTGTGGGCCGCGCTGCCGCCGACGCCTACCGCGAGCTGCGCCGCGCCCAGCACCGCGCCCGCCTCGACGAGCAGGCCACCACCTTTGACGAGGCCCACCTGGACGAGCTGGGCCTGCGCGCCCAGCGCGAAGCCATGCTGGCGCTCTGGCGCGCCGTGTTCGAGGCCGCTTGAATTCGGCGTTCGGACAGGCGCGCGCCTGGCTGGGCCTGTGCGTCCTGCTGGCGGCCGGCGGCCTTCTGGCTGGCGCGCTGCCGAGCGCCGTGCTTGACTGGCAGCCTGGCCTGGCCGGCGAGCAGCCCTGGCGCGCCTGGAGCGCTGCATTCGTGCATTGGAGCCTGCTGCACCTGGGCGCCAATCTGGCCGGCTGCGCCGTGCTCGGCGCCCTGGGCCTGAGCGCCCGCCTCGGCACGCCCTGGGCCCTGGCCTGGTTCGCAGCCTGGCCGCTGACGCAATGGGGGCTGCTGCTGCAGCAAGAAGAGCTGCTGCACTTTGGCGGCCTGTCAGGCGTGCTGCATGCGGGCGTCGCCGTGGCTGTCATCGCTTTGCTGCAGGGCCCCGGCCGCGAGCGCCACATCGGCCTGGCCATCGCCGCCGGCCTGATCACCAAGCTCTGGCTCGAACAAGCCTGGACTGGCCCGGCCCTGCGCCAGGTGCCTGGGTGGGACATCGCCGTGGCACCGTTCTCACATTTCAGTGGGGCCGTGGCTGGTGGAGCCTGCGCAATGATGGCCGCGTGGTGGACGCGGGTGCGTACTCAGTGAACAGGTAAATACTCAGTGAACGGGTGAACAGGTGAACGGGTGAAGCCTTGCGGCACACCACGCACAACGCACCAGTCGCCCATTCACCCATTCACCCATTCACCTGTTCACCCGTTCACCCATTCACCCGCCCCCACCCATGCCCCGCCACACCCACCTCGACTCCCGCGCCATCGTCCTGCTGCTGATCTGCTGCGTCATGTGGGGCCTGAACCAGGTGGCGGTGAAGGCGGCGATGAGCGAGATGGGGCCGCTGTGGCAGGCGGGGCTGCGCTCGCTGGTGGCGGCGGGGTTGGTGGCGCTGTGGGCGAAGTGGCGCGGCATTGCACTGTTCCAGCGCGACGGCAGCTTGCGTGGCGGCTTGCTGGCCGGCGCGCTGTTCGGGCTGGAGTTCGCCTGCATCTTCATCGGCCTGCAGTACACCAGCGCCTCGCGCATGGTGGTGTTCATCTACCTGAGCCCCTTTGTCGTGGCCCTGGGCATGCCCTTCATTTCGGCCAGCGAGCGCCTGGCGCCACGCCAGATCGCCGGCCTGGTGATGGCCTTCGCGGCGGTGGCCTGGGCGTTTTCGGAAGGTTTTCACAGCACGGAAGCGAGCCGCCCCCTGCAATGGCTAGGCGACAGCCTGGGCGTGCTGGCGGCCCTGCTCTGGGGCGGCACCACCTTGGCCATACGAGGCAGCCGCCTGGCCAGCGCCAGCGCCGAGAAAACCCTGCTCTACCAGCTGGGCATCTCCGGCCTGGGCCTGAGCGTGGCCGCGCTGGTGGTCGGCGAACCGCTGCCGGCCGAATGGACGCTGCGCCTGAGCGGCCTGTTCTTTTTCCAGGCGGTGATCGTCAGCTTTGCCAGCTACCTGCTCTGGTTCTGGATGATCCGCCACTACCCGGCCACCCGCCTGGCCAGCTTCACCCTGGCCACGCCGCTGTTCGGCCTGCTGGCCGGCGCCGCGCTGCTGGATGAGGCGATCAGCCCGCGCCTGGGCCTGGCCTTGCTGGCCCTGGCGGCGGGCGTGGCCTTGGTCAATCGAAGCGCGCCGCCGGCTGGGGCCAGCAAGGACTGAGGGCGCCTGGCGGGCGCGTCGCGCGCCAGCAACAAGGCGCGGCTCAGGCACAGCTTCCCGAAAGCCTGGGCGCCCATAGTTCTCGATCCGACGCTCAAGTTTGGTGCACAGGCTGCCGATACCCCTGTTCTGCAATCCTTTGCAATACCATTTCTCGCAGCCCCCCCCAGGCCCGGCGTTCCCTGAGCGCCCACAAGCTTCGCCTCCCCCTCCTCACCCTGCCACGCTCATGCGCCCACAAACTACACCGCACACAGAAACGGTCCCCAGCACCCCAGCCTGGGCCCGCCCCGGTGTGAACTGGTTCCGCAAGATGATGTTTCCGGCCAAGGCCGCGGTGATCTTGCTGCTGCTGGTGCTGCCCATGCTGCTGACCCTCGGTGTGCTGATCTCGGACCGGCACGCCGTCTGGCAGAGCACAGCGGCCGAGCGCACCGGCCTGGCCACAGTCCAGGCCCTGCTGCCCGCCACGGAGGCGACTCAGCTGCTACGCCGCGGCTTGGTCGACCGCGCCAATGGCGTGGAGCGCAGCGATTTGCCGGCGCTGCAGGACCAGTTCAAGCTGGCCATCGAGTTGCTGCACAAAGAAGCCAAGCCACGGCTGGACAGCTTCGCGGACAAGGGCGATGAACATTGGAAGCCCTTGGTGGCCGCCGTGGACAGCGCCATGCGCCAGAACAGCCAGGGCATGAGCGCCACCGAAGTGCGCAAACCCTATGTCGAAATCAGTGGCCACCTGGGCGACTTGGCCCAACATGCGGTGAACGCCAGCGGCCTGGCCCTGGACCCCGAAGGCGACACTTACTACCTGATGCTGGCGAGCACCGTCAACCTGCCCCACCTGATGGAGAACCTGGGGCTGACCCGCGGCGCCTTGGCCGCGTTTGTTCAAGACCCGAAGTCGAAGCGCCTGGCCGCGGCGGCTGCCAGTCTGGCCGTTGACAAGGCCCGGCTCGACCAGCTGAATGAAGGCCTCGCGCACGCGGCGGAGTTCAACCCTGCCCTGGCCAAGCTCAAGCTGGAAGACAAGTTGGCTGGAGCGAAAGCCTTCGTCACGCGCTACGAGGCCATGCTGCAGCAGGACGAGGTCAGCGATCGCAAGCCCGCCGACATCGTGCAGGAAGCCACGGCGGTCCTGGTCGAACTGAGTGCCCTGCAGAAAACCATCGCCAAGCAGCTGGACCAGCTGCTGGAAGCCCGCCAGCAGCGTCTGTTCGACAGCATCGTCGTCGGAGCGAGCAGCGCCCTGGCTCTGCTGCTGGCCGGGCTCTATTTCTTCTACTGCTTCTACCGCGTCATGAACTCGGGCATCCGCACCCTGATTCAGCGCATGCGTGCCATGGCCGGCGGTGACCTGACCGACACCCTCACGCCCAAGGGCAGCGACGAAACCGCCTTGCTGATGGGCGCGCTGGCGGAAATGCAGCTGTCGCTGCGGGCTACCGTCCGCGAGGTGCGCGAGGCGGCGGACGCCATCAAGATCTCGGCCGACGAGGTGGCCACCGGCAGCATGGACCTGTCGCAGCGCACCGAGCAGGCCGCAGCCAATCTGGAGAAGACGGCCTCGGCCATGGAGGAGATCAGCTCCACCGTCAGCAACACCACCGACGGCGCCGCACAGGCCGCTGGCGTCGCCACCCAGAACGTCAAGCTGGCCGGCCAAGGCGGGCAAGTGATCGAGCAGGTGGTCACCACCATGTCCGAGATCCAGGACTCCAGCCGCCGCATCGGCGAGATCATCGGCGTGATCGACAGCATCGCCTTCCAGACCAATATCCTGGCCCTGAACGCGGCCGTCGAAGCCGCCCGGGCCGGCGAGCAAGGCCGTGGCTTTGCCGTCGTGGCCAGCGAGGTGCGGGCCCTCGCCCAGCGCAGCGCCGAAGCTGCGCGCGAGATCAAGCAACTGATCGTGGCAAGCGGCGAACGGGTCGAGCTGGGCAACCGCATCGTCAGCGAAGCAGGCACCACCATGCGCGCCATCGTCGAGAGCACCAGCACGGTCGGCAGCCTGCTGCAAGGCATCTCCAGCGGCGCACGCGAGCAGGCTCTGGGCATCGACCAGGTCGGCAAGGCCATCCACGAACTCGACCAGATGACGCAGCAGAACGCCGCCCTGGTCGAAGAAACGGCTGCGGCTTCCAGCGGCATGCGCCAGCAGGCCGAGCAGCTGTCCAGCGCGGTCGATGCATTCAAGCTGCCCTGAACACGAGCGGCCGGGGGCGACGCCCCGGCGTCGGCGACTGCTGCTGAAAGCCGCCCTGGCCGGCGCCTTGGTGCCGCTCGGCTTGAACGTTTGGGCCGGCAAGCCCGAGATCTGGACCTACCCCCTCCCGAACGACGGCGACCGCAGCCGCTATGCCTTCGAGTTCGCGCTGCTCCGGGCGGCGCTGGAGGCGACGGCCACACCGGTCAAGCCGGTGCAGCTGAGCTGGTCCGCGCTGACCATGCCGCAGTCGCGCGCTCGGCTCGAAGTGGCCGCCGGGCAGCTGAGCGTGGTGCACAGCTTCGCAACGCCGGAGGTGGACGCCCTGCTGCAGCGCGTGCCCTTCCCGCTGGCCCTTGGCCTGCACAGCCAGCGCGTGCTGCTGACCCGGCACGAGCTGCTGCCGCAGCTGGCGGTGCTGCGTCATCGAGAGGAACTCAAAGCGTTTCGCTTTGGCGTGCTGAACAGCTGGAGCGATCGCCAGATGCTGCAAGAGCGAGGCTTTCAGGTCTCGATCACGGAATCCTTTGTCGGCCTGTTCAAGATGCTGGCCTTGGGACGCAGCGATGTGATCATGTGCAGCGTGCTCCATGCCGCCCAGGTCTCCGCAATGCTGGAGGATTTTCCCGAGCTGAGCTGGGAGCCCCGGCTGCTGCTGGAGATCCAGTCCGAGCCCTGGTTCTACACCGCTCGCAGCCCTGAAGGTCAGGCCCGGGCACATCGCCTGCTGCGCGGTTTGAAGGCCTTGCAGCGCAAAGGTCAGCTGGCCCAACTGCACAAGCAGTACTTCAGCGATGCCATGAGTTTGAGCCAGCACCGGCGGCGTATCGACCTCAATTGACCGCGCTGGCTTGAGCGACAAGCGATATCAAAACAGGCGTTGCTGTGCCTCATCGGCGGCTGACGGCGGCTGACGCTTGAGCTTGGCCACCGGCCGGGCTGTGGACGGCAGGCCGCTTTTGCGCGAGCCATGCTTGTCCTGAATGCGCTCGGCCTCGGCCTGTGCCGCGGGGCTGCGCCGTTGGCCATAGAGGGTTTCTTTGGCACTGGCCAGGGCGGCGCGTTCGTCGACGATGGGCGCGGGGTAGGCCGCTGTGCCCAGCTCGGGCAACCAGCGGCGCTGGTACTCGCCCAGCGGGTCGTGCTCGCGCGCCTGCTTGGCGGGCGAGTAGATGCGCAAGGTGTTGATGCCGGTGGTGCCGGACTGCATCTGCATCTGGCACCAGTGAATGCCGGGCTCGAAGTCGAGGAACTGCCGGGCCAGGAACAGGCCCGGTTCGCGCCAATGCAGCCACAGGTGATAAGCCGCAAAGCTGACCAGCATGGCCCGCATGCGGAAGTTCAGCCAGCCGGTGGCGCGCAGCTGGCGCATGCAGGCGTCCACCATGGGATAACCCGTCCGCCCCTCGCACCAGGCCTGGAAGCGCTCGCGGTCATCGCCCTCCAGCGGCGTGCTCTCACCGGGGCGCAGGCCATCGACGGCGCGGGCCAGATTGCGCCACTCCAGCGCCGGCTCGTCCTCCAGCTTTTGCATGAAATGGCAGTGCCAGCGCAGACGGCTGGAAAAGCCGCGCAGGCCGTAGGCCAGGCTGCGGTCTTCCGTGCTGGCGATGCGGCGCTCGGTGGCCTGGTGCACCATGCGCATGGAGATGGTGCCGAAGGCCAGGTGGGCGCTGAGCCGGCTGCAGCCCTCGGCGGCGGTGAGCGGGCTGGACAGCGCGCTGCGGTAGTCGCGCCCGCGGCCATCGAGAAAGCTGCCCAGGGTCTGCCAGGCGGCGCGCTCGCCGGCCGGCGTGGCCGGCACGGTGCTGGGCGCGAAGCCCAGGTCCTGCAGCCCGGGCAGCGGGGTCGGTCGCGAATCCAACCAGGGCTTGAAGCCCAGGGGCCGCGGTAGCGGCGCCGCATCCATACGCTGGGCCCAGAGCGCGGCCCAGCCGCTGCGCGATTTCAGGCGCCGCACCACGCCGGTTTGCGGCCACTCTTGCCATGCCACGCCGCGGGCGCGGCACCAGCGGGCGACTTCGATGTCGCGAACATAACTCCAGCCCGTGCCGGTTTCCTCGTGGCTGAGCAGATGGCTGAAGCCCAGCTCCTGGCGCAGCTGTTCCAGCACCGCCACGGCCGAGCCCACGCGCACGATCAGGGGCAAGCCGATGCGGGCCAAGTCTTGCTGCAAGGCTTGGGCACAGGACAGCAGGAACTCGACATGACGGGCCTCGCACTCGGGGCTCTGCAGCCACTCGGGCTCGATCAGCAGCAGCGCCGCCGCGCGCTCGAACTGCGCGGCCTCCACCAGCGGCGCATGGTCGCGCAAGCGCAGGTCGCGCTTGAACCAGACCAGGGCGGTGGGGGTGGTGGGGTGGGTGAATGCGGTCGGGGGCCTCATGCGGGGCCGCGGGGGTGGCGTTCGTGCCACCCCCACAGCGGCCCGCAGACTAGCGCGAAAGCCAAGGCCTCGGGGCCGGCGGGGCTTCCGCGGCGCCCGCCATCAAGGCACGGGGTAGACGTAGCTGGCGCCCACGCCCAGAGGGAAGCCCAGGGCCCAGAAGCCCAGCAGGAAGGCCGTCCAGCCGACCAGCAGGGCCAGCGAATAGGGCAGCATCAGCGCGATCAGCGTGCCGATGCCGGCGCCCTTCACATACTTCTGGCAGAACACCACGATCAAGGGGAAGTAAGGCATCAGGGGCGTGATGATGTTGGTGGAGCTGTCACCCACGCGATAAGCCGCCTGGGTCAGGTCGGGCGAGATGCCCAGCTGCATCAGCATCGGCACCATGATGGCGCCGATCAGCGCCCACTTGGCCGAGGCGGAGCCGATCAGCAGATTGACCACGCTGGTCAGCAAGACCATGCCGATCAAGGTGATGCCCGTGGGGAAGGCCATGTCCTTGAGCCAGCTGGCGCCCTTGATGGCCAACAAAGCACCCAGGTTCGACTGACCAAAGGCGTAGATGAACTGCGCACAGAAGAAGGCCATGACGATGTAGTAGCCCATGCCGCTCATGGCCTTGCTCATGCCCTTGACGATGTCGGCATGGCTTTGGATGCTGCCCGAGGCATAGCCGTAGACCACACCCGGGAGCAGGAAGAACACAAAGATCAGCGCGACGATGGACTTCATCAGCGGGGCCGCGGCCGCCGCCAGCTCGCCCGCCGGGCTGCGCCAGGCCGAATCGGCCGGCAGCACCGCCGCCACGAACAGGCCCACGGCCACCAGGGTGGCCAGGCCGGCCATCAGCAGGCCACGCTTTTCCTTGGCGCTCAGGGGCTCGATCTTGGGCAGCTCGGCCGGGTCACCGTCCACCGCCGTGCTCTTGCGCAGGCGCGGTTCGATCAGCAGATCGGTCACCGCCCAGCCCAGCAGCACGATCATCAGGGCCGAGGCGGAGGTGAAGTAGAAGTTGTTGAGCGGGTTGATGACGATGGCCGCCGCGCCCGGGTCGGCCGACAAGCGGGCCGCCACCTGGGTCAGGCCGGCGAGCAAGGGGTCCAGGCTGGACGGGATGAAGAAGGTGGCCGAGAAGCCGCCCGACACCCCGGCAAAAGCGGCCGAAATACCGGCCAAGGGGTGGCGCCCTGCGGCATAGAACATCACGGCGCCGAGCGGGATGACCAGCACATAACCGGCATCCACCGCGACATGGCTGAGGATGCCCACCGCGATCAGCACCGGCGTCAGCAAGGCGCGTGCGGTGACGGCCAGGATGGCCCGCAAGCCGGCGTTGATGAAGCCGGTGTGCTCCGCCACGCCCAGGCCCAGCATGGCCACCAGCACCACACCCAGCGGCGCGAAGCCGGTGAAGTTGGTGACCAGGCCCGAGGCAAACGCGGCCAGGGCGGCACCCGAGAGCAGGTTCTTGATGGCGATGGGTTGCTGGCTGCGCGGGTCGATGTCTGTGAACTGCATGTCCGACATCCACCAGGACAGCAGCCAGACCAGGACCATCAGCAAGGCAAACAGGATGGCCGGATCGGGCAACTTGTTGCCCAGGCGCTCGACGACGTTGAGCGCGCGCGCCAGCGGCGACAAGGGAGGGTTGGCCGCAGTCGCGGGCGCGGCGGGCGGAGTGGGTGAGGTCATGATGTGTGGGGCTCAAAGCCCTTGAGGTTCAAGACAAAAAAGTCTGCCGGCCCGGCCAATCCGCCGGGCTGCAGTCGGCGGCGATCATGCCAGCACGTCGGCCCAGACGACAGCCTGTTTTTTCCAACCGCGCGCATTGGGGTGGATTTCATTCTTCCAGTCGCCGCTGCTGCCGGTGCTGCCTTCCGCAGCGGGCTGCAGCTGGCCCGAGGTGGGCACGGCCTGCACGCCGGCATGCGCCTGGGCCCAGCCCTGCACCACCGCGTCGATGTCTCTGAACAGACCGCGGGTGAGCGTGGGCCAGAGCACGGGGTCGATCTGGTTCTTCACATAGGCCCGGTAGAGCCAAGGCCCGATCACGCCGTCCAGAGCGGGCGCATTGCGCGCCGTGGGGGTGTCATAGCCGTTCAGGAACAAGGGCGTGTCGGCATTGAGCGGGCTGTCGCGCAAGGCCTGCACCATGGCGCTGAAATTGACGTCCAGGTAATGCCGCAGCAGGCTCAAGGCCTCGGGCCGCACGCAGGCATAGCCATCGCTGGGCAAGGGCTGGCCGGCCATATCGCGCAGCAAGCCCTTGCCGGGATTGGGGTCGCGTGCGGCGTCGATGAAGTCATTGCCCCCGGCGCTGAAGAGCACGCCGTCAAAGCGATGCTGGCGCAACCACCAAACGTAATCGCCTTGCATGGTCTGCTCGATCCGCTGCAGGGTCTGGCCCGAGGTGGAGATGTTGATGATCAGGCAACTCTGACCGCGCCGATTGAACTCCTGCACCAGGTAGTAGGGCAGCGAGCCCTGGGCCAGGGCGCTGGCGTCCATCCAGGAATCGCCCTCTGCCAGGTAGGTGCGCTGGAAGGGGCCTTTGCGATCAACTCGTTCGGGGTGAGTCAGGTATTGCGCGCCGCTGATGAGAACTGAGCTCATGAACACTCCTCCTCGTCGGGCCGCACAGGCCCTGTTTGTTCGGAGCGCACAGCCTCCGGCAAGCGCCATGGCTGCGCCAGACGGGCTTTCCCCAGGTCGGGGTGGAGGCTGACTCAGCCGCCGCTGAGCGCCAACACCACGGCCACGAAGTCGTCCGCCACCAGCCCATGCTGCATGTCGCGCACGCCCAGGCCGTTCACGAAGATCCGCATATTGGCGCGCAGCTGCCCCTGCTCATCGACCACCCGGAAACGCAGGCCCGGGTAGCGCCGGTCGAGGTCGGTGAACAAGGCGTCCAGGGTCGCGCCCTCGGCCTCGACCTGCAGCTCGCGCGTGTAAGAGCGCAGCGCGGCCGGCACCATGACCTTCATGCCAGCTCGGCCACTTCGACCGCGTAGATCTCCGGCAGATGGCGGGCGATGTTCTGCCACTTCGCGCCCTCCTCGCGGCCGATCCAGAGCTCGCCGCTGGTGGTGCCAAGGTAGAGCGCCGGTTTCGCCTGCGCATCCACCGTCATGGCCTGCCTCTTGATCGTCCACCAGGCCTGGCTCTCGGGCAGGCCCTGGTCCAGGCGCTGCCAGGTCTTGCCGGCATTGCGAGTGATGTAGGCGGCAGGCTGGCCGCCGGGGGCGGTGCGCGGCCAGACGTCTTGCCCATCCATGGGGAAGACCCAGGCCGTGTCCGGGTCGCGCGGGTGCACCACCATGGGAAAGCCGATGTCGCCCACGCGCTTGGGCATCTTGCGGCCGATGCGCTGCCAGACATCGTCCTTGGCCCGGCCCGTGCGGTCCAGGCGGTAGATGCCGCAGTGGTTCTGCTGGTAAAGCCGGTCCGGTTGCGTGGGGCAGATGCGCAGGCAATGCGGGTCGTGGAAGGTGATGGTGCTGGGGTCAAAACCGCCGACCACCTCCATGCCCTGGACCAAGGTGCTCCAGCTCGCGCCCCCGTCGCGAGATTCATGCACACCGCCGCCCGACATGCCGAAGTAGAGATGCTGGGGGTCGCGCGGGTCGACGATCACGGAGTGCAGCTTGGGGCCGTCGGGCGTGCCGTCCTGGGCCGAGCCCATCCATTCACGGAACTGCGCGCTGTCGTTGACCGAGGCCAGCGGCGCCCAGCGCTCACCGCCATCGTCCGAGCGGAACAGGCCTTGCGGCGAGGTGCCCACATACCAAGTGCCCGGCTCGCTGGCATGGCCCGGCGTCAGCCAGAAGCTGTGGTCGACCGAGCGACCGGGCAGGCTGCTGCCAGCCGATGGCGCGGCAAAGGCGGGCGGCTGCGTCGCCTCCTTCCAGCTGCGGCCCAGGTTGGTGGAACGAAAGATCGTCGGGCCGAGGTGGCCGGTCTTGGCGGCTGCCAGCAAGGTGCGGCCATCTCGTGGGTCCAGCATCAAATGGCTGATGGTGTGGCCCAGGAAATGCGGGCCGTCGACCGTCCAGCTCTTGCGCTTGCCATCGCTGTGGAAGAACCAGGCGCCTTTGCGGGTGGCGACCATGAGCAGCAGGCGGGTGGCCGGGGACGAGGCGGATCGGGCGCGAGCCGCCCCGGGTTTCTTGGCGGTGGCTGCGGCTGACGTTTGGCTCATGGCGGGGCTCCTTTTCTTTCCGGTGATGTAGGGGGCTGCGTGACAGGAATAGCCGCAGGCAAAGCTGCGGTCAGACCACGACGAACGGCGGTTTGCTAAATCGACAGGCCGCTGGGGAAAAAAGTAGCAAGAGGAGAGCCGCGCCGTCGCGCGCAGAGCAAGCAGTCCAACCGGCTCATTCTGGGCGCCGTCCGAGGACGCCGTCATGCGCGTTTATGCCAATGCCTGACCGCCTCGGCCGCCTTCCATCAAGCCATGGGCTTCGAGCTGAGCTCGCAGTTCAGCGACGAAGGCGGCACCGATATCAACTGGGTGCAGGATCTTGGCTTTATGAACGCCCGCGACCTATCCAACCCGGACGGCAAGCTCTGGGGGGCGTTTTCTTGGGTAAATCCGGTAGGCGCGCCTGAAACGGCGCGCTGAAACGGGCCATTGCTCGTTTGTGCGTCGACAGTCGCGCATGCTGCGCCAGATCGCTGGAAACTACGGTAGCTACTTGCATCTGAGTCCTCAATCTGCTGCCAAGGCGACTCTCCGCAGCTCAGACATAAAGTTATGTGAAACTCCGCTGCAATGACTCACTGACCAGCGAAACTCACCAACTCCGAAATTCAATGAGCCGACAAGCGCAGCCGATTGAGCCGTTCGAATTTTGGGTTGAACGCCCCAACCTGCCATCAGGCAGGAAACTCTTTCGTCCATTGCACTATTGCTTGGCGCATCGATTTCTCCCGGCCGCACACTTTAAAAAGCAAGGCGTGGCTGAAGCAGCGTTCGAATCAAGTTTGAGTGAGTCTGCGCTCATGGATCAACTTTGGCGATGGGCTGCAGACCAATGCATGGATATCGAGGTTTGGTCCAGATTCGAAGTATTGGCTGCCTCCGGATTCAAAGACTACCTCAGCGTTATGGCAACCACCTCCAGCCGCCATCTGCTTTCGCTGCCACAGCACGATGTTTGCTTGCTCGTAATGCCTCCCGCAATCGCCGTTGCTGAGGCAGTCTATGTCGCGCTATGCCGGCGCAAGCATTCAGCTCACGAATCAACTTACTTCGCGCTAGAGCGATCACACCAACCGGACACCACTTTTTTCACTGAGTGGAAAAGCAACGGAGTGCACGAAAACTTGGGACCCTGCGCGCAAATCTCCAAAGATGAGTTTGCTCGCGCAGTGATTGCCCGCCTCGGGTGAAGCGCCCCGGACCCGCTCGCTCTCGACTCATTGGTACGGAGGGAAGGGCAGGTCAGGACTGCGCAACTACATCGACAAGGCCGACTGCCACCTGTAGTTAGTTCGCCTTGGCGATTGGTCGCAAGGCACGGTGACCGCATGCAGGTACAGCCGCACTGGCCACTGCCGTATGGGTGCCGCGACCATCGAGCCGACTGGTGGAGCGGCCTACACCGTCGTGTCGGTGTGAAATCGGTCACCAACGGAGTACGCCAAATGACGGAACCAACCATTAGCGGGCTCTTCAGCCGTCAGCACGGGAACCCGTACGAGACACCGCTGCCGGTTGACCTGCTGGAGAAGAAGCGCTACCGGCAGGTCATTGCCGAGGCGAACAAGCCGAAGCTACGGACTCGAACTAGAAGCCGGTTGGCTGACAGGTTACGACGATACTCCGCTCACTCAGGCAACACTTGATCGCAGATGAGCTTTTTCGCTAACCGGTTTGTCGCACGAATCGCCCTCATACTCGCTGGGTGCGCTGCTGCAATGACCACCGTTGCGTGCTGCTGGCCCGCAATCGCAGCTTGGTACACGGCCTTGCCTGAACCGGTACGCGCCGCGCTGGTAACGGGCTTTTGCACAGTCAGCGCCGGTGCAATCGGCGCCGCTATCGCGTTTGGTGGCGTTAGGGCAGCGAATCGAAGCAGCCTTGATCGGCTCTCGTTGCAGCATCAGCAGGACACCGCCGAGGCAAAACTCCAGCGCGACTTTGCGCGGGAAGAGAAGCAGGAGGATCGCAAAGGGCAGATCCGTCGGGAGGTCTACCTGCATGCAATCGAGAAGATCAATGCTGCAGTTGTGGCTCCAGCGCGTTTGTTGGAGCGCCCGATCACAGACCGAGAGAACGAAGACGCCCCGCTCCAGGAATTTCTCACTGCTAACGCAAAGGTTAGGCTGGTGTGCGAGGCGCCGGCGCTGGCCCTCTCATTCGAGACTACATCCGTCGTCTCTGAGTTTTATTTCAGAGGCCTCCAGCTGGGCGTCCCGATCCGGGAGCAGATGATCTACATGCACAAAATCCGTGCCGATATCCTTCAAGCCAAAGAGGATGCTCGTCGCCTTCAGATTGCATCGGATGACCTATATGCGACCGGAGAAAGGGACAGTGAACATCCTCTGTATGCCGCCACCGAAGAGAGGCGGAACTACGTGGTCGGATTAGAGAAGGCCCGCGACGAGATGATTGCGGATCTTGTGCCGCTGCGGCGGCAGTTCTACTTGGACAACGACGCAGCTAACACGAACCTCCAGCTATTGCTGGCGAAGTATCAGTCCGCACTGCGTGAGGAGTTGCACCTCGAAGGAAACGCGGAGCAGGCCATGGCGTCGGTGCTAGAGATGCGAGAACGGGCGCACAAGGCTTTGGGCATCGACAAATGGAAAGCTGAATAGGCCTGACGGCGCTCAGATCGAGATTGCCGTCGGCCGCCTTGACCTCTTCACCGAGGCGGGCCATTTACGTGAACGTCATCCTGGTCAAACAAGGTCGGTTAGGTGCGCCACTAAGCTGACGTTTGCGAGCGCCCGCTCATGGCCGGCAGCGCTGCTCGGCCAAGACCAGGCACCGCCCTGGCAGCTCAAAGTGTCGGTTTGCGCTGAAGATTGAACTGGGACTTCCATCAAATCCGGTACTTAGCGATTTTTGTCCCGTCGAGGCCTGAATCCGTGTCTCATTGAAGTTTGAATTCGCGGCTTTTTGTCTCGTTGAAGTTTGAATTTTCGCTTGAGCTTGGCCGTCTACTGCCGCTCGCTTCAGGCCGGGCCGCGAACACCTACGCTAACAAGCTGACCGTCGAACTGCGATATTCGATCCCGCAAAGCGGTCGCTCAACGTTTGACTTGAGCGGCCCGCCGTAGGCGGGTCCGTTTGAAGGAATGCTTAGATTGCATCATGGCAAGAGGCTCTGCATGTCGCTCAAGTAGGTGGCATAGCTCTTCCAGCCAAGTACGCTCAGTACCTGCTTTGCTCGACTCTGATACGCATGGACTGTCAGTGAGAACTGCGCTCCTTGTTCATTCTCAAGCGTATTGAATAAGTCCATAACGGAATTGTTGAACTTCCCTTCCTCGTAGTGGAGCGCTTGATTTCGAGCCTGCCAGATGACCTCCTTCAATGAGGCGGTGCCGATCTTGCGGCCCTCGGGCGCCGCTGCTAGGCCGCCGTGAACCACAGAGATTCCTTGCTTGGCAATCTGGAGAAGCGCGCCCGCGATTGCCTGGATTGCTTGCTGGTGCGTGCCGATGCTAGCTTGGAGAGTCGCGAGTTGACGTTTCAGTTCCTCCGCTTGTTGGTACGCCTCCGCCATTCGAGCGAAGGCGCCCATCACGTAAGCATCTGAGAAGTCGTCATTCAAATCGCTGGACTCAAAATCCCACTTGTGAACACTCAATTGAGCTTCAACGCCTCTTAGTTGAGCAGATAGATCCTCCAGCTTGTTTTCCTCTTCGGTCGCAAGCTGCAGAAGATTCCGCGAAGCGAATTCGGTGTCGGCGATGTACTGATGCATGATGGGCTGTGCAATCTAGAAAAGATGGCTTCGCGATTTCGGGCGGCCCGACTCCTGCGATGCCGTAGGTGGCAGGCGACGCGAGGCGAGGCACGGGCGGAAGTGCTTGACTACATCGAGTGGTTCTACAACCCAACTCGGCGTCATTCGACCATCGGTTATGTCAGCGCGGTACAGTTTGAGCAAGCTCATCGAGCTTAGGTCGGTGTCCACGGAATCGGCAGCAGCCCATTTTGCTCCCATGCCGTTCGCCTACACCGTGACGCGGAGCCGCTTTGCACGCTCTTGGAAGGCTCGCTTGCCTCCCTCAAGAATCGAACAGACAGCCTCACGGATCTGCGGATCTTCGAGTCCTCCAGAGGTGTAAATCATCTTTGGGAGTTGGCCTGGCACGTGGCCACCACTTCGCGCAACGATGACCTGGTCCGCATCGGTGTTCACAACAAGGTTCGCGTTGTGCGTGACGATGATGACTTGTCGCCTTTGTGTAGCTCGTTGGAACTCGACCACCAACTCGTCATAGATCGACTGCGGATCGAGGTTCTCTTCAGGTTGGTCGACGATCAACGGTCGGTCGTCCTGGGAATCGACCGCCAAGTAGAGCAAGAGCAACACGATGCCGCGCGTGCCAGGCGACAGGCGCTCGATGGGCACACCGTCAAACTCCAGGCCGTAACTCACGCGGATGTGCTTGGTGCTGAACAGCCAGGCGGATACTTGGGGCAGCCATTCCTTGCTCTCGATATGCGAGGGGCGGTGATTCAGAAGGTCCTGCCGGTGCGACTGGACGAACTGCAGCAGGGCGTCGCCGGCTTCGGTCGCACCACCAGTGCGCCACGCGTCGCCGAGACTGAGCTCAGCCACGGTCTTGAGCCCACCTTTGCCCCGGAAGGCACCACTGGCCCTAAGGTCCATGAGGGCCTCTCCGGCATCGCACCAGGCGTCGATATCGACGTCGCGCCGCACCGTGAAGGAGAGTTTGGACAAGGACCCTGGTGCCGCGGAGATACGTGCCTCTAGAGGTTTGTACAGATCGGCAAGCTCCTTCTCCTCTTCGATGATCGCCTGGAACACGCCAACGTAGGCGTTGCGGCGCTCGTGGCGCAGCTTTTCGATGCGCTCTTGAGCCCCTTCGGCTTTCACGATATCGGCCTCTAGCTTTGTCAGCTGGGCCCTGACCTTGTTGACCCGATCAAAGATCGCCTTGTAGCGGCGCGCGTTAGCAGCGTCCATGCCGATCAAGTTCCGCAACCGCGCGAGTTCGCGCTCAAGGAGGCCCAGGGTATGCCCCGCCAGGTCGTCCGCCTCAGGAATTAGCGGGACGTTCGGATCAGGCTGCTGGGCGGTTGGCAGCACCTGCGAGACTTTGCCTTCGATCGAAGCTAAGGCGCACTCGGCCGCAGTGGTCCGGGCTTGTAGCAGCGAATCGATGTCGCCGGCGAACACCAACTTAAAATGTGCCCAGTCGGCCGGTTGAAGCCCCGCGTCAGCACACTCATCCATTAGTGCATCCAGCAACCCTGGTAGCACTTCCTCGCGCAATCGCGCGACCTCCCCGGCCAGCCCGATCAACGCATCGCGTTTGCTCCTGGCTTGCAGGACCTTCACTCGCTTCAGGCGGACCGCCTCTGCCACTACGTCGTGGCGCGCCGTTCTTCCAGCGTCACCCTTGGGAATGAGCGCCTTCATGTCGGCCTCGTCCTTCGCGATCGCTTTCCGCTTCTCGTCACGTTCGCGCTTCAGCGCGCCAAGGCCGTCCCTACGAAGCTGCTCCGACGCCATTGCCGACGAACAAGACACGATGGCAGCAGCGTGCTTGTCACGAAGACCTCTGGCAACGGCTAGACGCTTATCCAGCAGCCCAGAGAAATTCGACTCCTCGATCGGGTTCAACTCGGCGTGTGCATCGAACACAACGCGTTCGATCTCGCGGACAAGCGGATCTTCAAGACCCTCAGCGCTGCAGAGCTGGTCGACGAACTGCTGGGACAAATACTGCACGTGCTGAGCATCTAGCAAGTCCTCCACCTCCAGCATGGAGAACTTGTTGGCCGTCTCGTCGCCGGACTGCCAAGTGAGTCGCGCCTCGGAGTCCTTTAGATGACTTTTGGCGCGGCGAAGGAACGACTTGTCGCTCAGGTGCGATGAGGCGGCACAGCCGCCCATGGCGAGCATGTCGGCCAACGCCGTCTTGCCAGAGCCACGTGCACCGATGATGGCGATAAGACCAGGATTCAACTCCATCGACGACGGGGACATCCAAGGAGCGTTGGTCACCGACACAGACCGGATGACATTGCTCGGGAGGGAGCCCGCCGGCGGCTCCTTGCCAATCATCACGCGGCCGGCTGGGTTCATGCAGGCCTGGCGCAGGGTCTCGAACGTCGGCGCCCCCTTTAGCCAGCAATAGCGGTCCTTGGCCGGGTTGCCGACCTGGCCGTACGAATGCGCGTCCGACCCATGAAGGCAAGGTTTGACCCCGTTCCACTTGGCATTGAGATCAGCCAAAGTCGCAGGACCCTCGCCGAGATAGAAGGCAGCCATCTTCGGGTTGCCACTGAAGATGATTTGAGCGAATGCCTCGATGCTGACGCGCATTGCCGCGAATGATCCTGCCGGATCGCGCAGACCTGAGGTGCCGTCGCCTTGGCCGGCGGCTACTGCAATCAGGCAATTGTTTCGAAACCAATCGTTAGTGTCCCAGGTCTGCTGCAATTCCTCGAACGAGACCTTGAACTGATTGACACCGGCGGTCAGGGCTGCGCGGTCATCTGCAATGGTTGGATCGTGCCTTCGACCTAGGCGAATCAGGTCCGCCCGTTCGCACCGAAATTGATCCTTCAAGTACTTGAAGGTGAAACCTGCCATCAGCCCCCTGATCCGGCTGACATGGTCGCTGTCCTCTGTTGAGAACAAAAGGTGCGCGTTGACAGCAGATTCACTGGACGTAGCAATGGACAGGCGGATCTCGATGTTTGGGAAGATGAACTCCACCCCTGGCATGTGCCCAGCTGCTCGTTCAGCGCAGGCTCGTTCGTAGGTGTCTATCAGGTAATAGTCGGTGATACCCAGGACTCGAAGCGGCGGGTCTTGAACTTCCACACGCTTGAAGAATTCCGCCCATGGATCAGAGCCAGCGTACTGGTCATTCATCGATGTGCCGGGCGCATGAATATGCGGGTCCCAACGGTGCCAGAGCGATCCACGACTGCTGTCGACTTGAGCTGTGCGCATCTTGTGCTTCTCTCCCTAAGTGATTCACAGAAGTAGTAGTTTCAGGGAAGAGGTCATGTTCACGGGAAACCACCACACACGCAGCCAGAGCAATGTCCTTGGCGGGGCATCTTCGCCCTCTACAACTCGCTCCACTGAGGCTGGGCCGATCAAGTTCCAAGTTCAGCGCAAATAGTTCCAAGTTCAGCGCAAACCGACACAAAGCTCAGCGCAAACCAACAACCGATCCCCACGGTTGACCACAGCTCCGCTTCATCCTCCCTTTTCTGCAGTCTGTCGCGCACGCCTTGGGCCGCCCCGGTGGCCTTGTTATGGTGTGCTACATCAGCAACACACCGGCTTCGGCCTTCACCGATATGCAAACCTGGAACGACTCAGCTCCCATCTACCAGCAGTTGGCCGATCGCCTGGCTGTGCAATTGCTGGATGGTTCACCGCCCGAGGGCGAGGCCCTGCCTTCGGTGCGCCACCTGGCCAGCCAGTATGTGATCAACCCCCTGACGGTCACCCGCGCCCTGCAGGCCCTGGTCGACACTGACTTGATCGAGAGCCGCCGCGGCCTGGGCATGTTTGTGCGCAGCGGCGCCCGCGAACGCCTGCTGCAGGCCAAGCGCGAACAGTTCCTGCACACCGAATGGCCGCAGCTGCGCGACAAGCTGCGCCGCCTGGGCTTGAGCGCCCAAGATTTGAACTGGGAGGCGAAATGAACATGAACGCCACAATCGCCAGCCCCGCCCCTTCTTCGACCACTTTCACCTCCACGCCGACCATGAGCCACCTCATCGAAGCCCGCGACTTCAGCCTTCGCTATGGCCGCAAGACGGCCGTCGACAACATCAGTTTCAGCATTCCCAAGGGCCGCGTGGTCGGCTTGCTGGGCCACAACGGCGCCGGCAAGACCTCGCTGATGAAGGCCATGGTCGGCTTGATCGGCGGCACGGGCGAGTTGAAGGTGCTGGGCCTGGACCCGCGCAATCAGCGCGGCGAGCTGCTGGAATCGCTGTCCTACATCCCGGATGTGGCGGTGCTGCCGCGCTGGGCGCGCGTGCATGAGCTGATCACGCTGATGAGCGGCCTGCAGCCCAAGTTCTCGGCCGAGCGCGCTCGCGCCCTGCTCAAGCGCACCAGCGTGGGCACACAGGACAAGGTCAAGAGCCTGTCCAAGGGCATGGTCACCCAGCTGCACCTGGCGCTGATCGCCGCCATCGACACGAAGCTGATGATCCTGGACGAGCCCACGCTCGGCCTGGATGTGATGTCACGCAAGAGCTTTTACGAGATGCTGATCGACGAGTGGTGCGACGGCGAGCGCAGCGTGATCATCTCGACCCACCAGGTCGAGGAGATCGAGACCCTGCTCAGCGACGTGATGATGCTGGACGAGGGCAAGCTGGTGCTCAACATCAGCCTGGAGGCCATGGACTCGCGCTTCGTCGCCCTGTCGCACGACGCCTCGGCCGCGGATGCGGTGGCCTCGGCCCACCCGCTGCTGCGCTACCGCCAGCAAGGCCGCCCGGCCGCGCTCTTCGACGGCGAGCCGCCCGAGCATCTGCAGGCCCTGGGCCAGCGCTTCCGACCCAGCCTGGTCGATCTGTTCATGGCCCTGACGCGCAAGCCCGAGCTGCGTGCCCGTCAAGACTGAAAGCAAGCCCAAGGAAATCACCATCATGTCTACACATTTCCAAACTCGCTTCAAGACCCTGCTGCAACGCGAATGGATGCAGCACCACAAAGGCTGGCTGATCGCCATGCTGATCCTGCCCGTGATCGCCTTGGTCGCCCTGCCTTTCGGCGGCGTGCAGCTGGGCGAGGCCCGAGATCTGCCGGCCACCGAACTGGCCGGCGCCGTGATCGCAATGACCATGCTGGCGGTCTGGGGCATCACCTTGCTGATGACCGGCTTCTCGCTGCCCGGCCTGGCCCGGCGTGACCACCAAGACCGTTCGATCGAGTTCTGGCTGTCCCTGCCGGCCAGCCACAGCGAGAGCCTCGTCGCCACCTTGTTCATGCACACCTTGTTCGTGCTCGGCCTGGCCCTGTGCGTGGGCATGTTGTCGGGCTTGGTGATGGCCTTGGCCATCACGCTCAAGCTGGGCGGCTTCGGCATCTGGCTGCAGGTGTCCTGGTTCCAGCTGGTGCTGCCGGCCCTGGCCGTGCTGGCCCGCCTGGCCCTGGGCACGGTGCTGTTCACGCTCTGGATGGCGCCGATCTTCATGGTCTTCATGGTGGCCGCCGCCTGGCTCAAGCGCTGGGGCGTGCCTGCCGTCATCACGGCCGTGGTGGCCACCGGCATCACGCTGAAAGAGGTGTACGGCAACGCCATCGTCTGGAAGCTCCTGGGCGAACAAGTGACGGGCGCCGGTTCGGCCTTCTTTGATTCCATGCATCTGATCGGCGAAAACCCCTCGGTGCAGATCGAACTGAAGGGCGTCGGCGATGTGCTGAGCTGGGCCGCACGCGACGCCACAGAAGCTCTGGCGCAGACCGCCTCGCCTCACTTCATCGGCGGCCTGGTGGCGGCAGCGATCTGCTTCGCTCTGCTGGTCCTGCATCGCCGCAACTCTCACTGAGCAGGCTGCCGAAAACTCGGCGCCCCAAGACAAAGCCCGCCGATTGGCGGGCTTTTTTATGGTGGCCGATCAGGCCAAGGCGGGGTGTCAGGCCGCTGCAGGGGCATTGCCGAGACCGCCCGCAGCGGCGGCGGAAGCCACAGCACCGGCCATCTCCTTGCGGTAGCGATTCAGCTCCTGCACGCTGGCAAAGCTGCGCTCCATCAGCAGGCTCATGTTGTGAAGGATGCGATCCACCACCTTGTTCTCCCAGACCGAATCGAACTGGATCTGCTTGTCCAGCCAGTGCTCCAGCCACTCAGGGTCGGGCAGGCGGCTCTGGATGGTGTCGCGAGGGAACAGCTGCACGTTCACATGGAGGTTGGTGGGATGCAGAGCCTGGGCGGTGCGGCGGGCGCTGGCCATCAGGACGCCGACCTTGGCAAAGGCGGCGCGGGCTTCATCGCCAAACTTGACCATGGCGCGCTTCATATAGCGCAGATAGGCACCGCCATGGCGGGCCTCGTCGCGGGCCAGGGTTTCGTAGATGGCACGGATCACCGGCTCGGTGTGCCACTCGGCGGCGCGGCGGTACCAGTGGTTGAGCCGGATCTCGCCGCAGAAATGCAGCATCAGGGTTTCCAGCGGCGGGGCCGGGTCGAAATCGAAGCGCACCTCATGCAGCTCCGCTTCGGTGGGCACCATGTCCGGGCGGAAGCGGCGCAGGTATTCCATCAACACCAAGGAATGCTTCTGCTCCTCGAAGAACCAGACGCTCATGAAGGCCGAGAAGTCGCTGTCGTCCTTGTTGTCGCGCAGGAACATCTCGGTGGCCGGCAGCGCCGCCCACTCGGTGATGGCGTTCATCTTGATGGTGCGGGCTTGGTCATCGCTGAGCAGGCCGGGGTCAAAGGCATCCCAGGGGATGTCCTTGTCCATATTCCAGCGCACCGCTTCCAGCTGCTTGAAAAGTTCCGGGTAAAGCATCATCGATCCTCGTTTGCTCTGGCGAGCCTATGCATTGAGTATGACAAGCCATAGACCGTTTGGCAGGCATGGCCCGCAGCGGCCCCTGGTCTTCACGCGCTTGTCGCAGGGCTTCAGGTGTTTTCTGGCTACTGCTGCTGCGCCCGACGCCAGTCGGCCACGGCCGGGGCCAGTTGTTCCAGCTCGGTCAGATGCAGCAAGCTGGGCAGGGGAGCGCGCTTTTGCAAGGCCGCCGCGCGGCCGCCCGCCCAGAGCGCAACACCCTCGGGCAACTCCGCGCGGAGCTCGCGCAGCTGGCGCTGCACCTGGCCGGCGCTGAGCAGGCCGCTGAAGCTCAAGGCCAGCACATCGCTGCCATGGGCCGCGGCCGCCTTGACCAGCTCGCTGGCCGGCGTCTGCACGCCCAGGGACAGGCATTGGCAACCCTCCAAGACCAGCAAGGCCTCGACCATGAGCAGGCCCAGGCCGTGCGGCTCGCCCGGCAAAGTGCTGAGCAAGACCCGCGGCCGCTCGCCCAGGGCCAGCGGCGGAATCGCCTGAATGGCCTGGCGCAGCACCTGCTGCAAGGACTCGCTGAAGCAATGCTCCTCGAACACCTCGAGCTCGCCGCTCATCCAGGCCTCGCCGACCATGACGGTCAACGGCGCCGCGACTTCACGCACAAAGGCGCCCAAACCCAGGCGCAACAGACCCTGGGACAGCTGCCGGCGCAAATCCTGGACTTCATGGCGGCGCAGCAAAAGCAGGAACTCCTGCAGGTCGATGCCATGGGCGGCGGCGGCGCTGGCCTCGGCCGGACCGCTGCGCGATGGGCCCAGCAGCGCCTGCAGGCTTGACTCACTGGCGCCCACCACCCGCCCGGGGCGGTGGCCCGCATCGAGCAAGCGCTTGAGCAGGCGCAGACGCTGCACCTGCTCGGGCGGGTAGACCCGTTCGCCCTGCGCGTCGCGCGAGGGCTGAGGAAACCCGTAGCGACGCTCCCAGATGCGCAAGGTATCTTTGCTGATGCCGGTGTCGCGCTCCACCGCGGCAATGCCGGGCCACGCCGAAGGGGCCGGCACCAGGGCCGCCGCGGTCTCGTCGGGCTCGCCGCCGGCATGCAAGCCGGCACTCGGCAGCGCCTCAACCATGGAGGGCCTCCGGGCTCATGCAATCACCGCAAACTTTGTATTGGACAAACATAGGACAAAAATCTCTAGATGGCCTAATATAGTGAAAGAACAAAGTTTTGACTAGGACAAACTATGGACACTCGCTCCTGCAATCGCCCACAGCACCGCCCTGGCCTGCTCGGTGCCTGTGCCTTGGTCGGCACCCTCTCCGCCGCTCTGATTGGTGCGCCCGCCCAAGCAGCGCCGGCCCCAGTCAGCGCGACCGCATCTGCCGCAGCCGCTTGTCCTGAGCTGCTGCAACGAGAGTTCCCACGCCTGCAAGACGAGAAGCCCCAGGCCCTGTGTCAATACAGCGGCAAGGTCCTGCTGGTGGTGAACACGGCCAGCTTCTGCGGCTTCACCTCGCAGTACAAGGCGCTGGAGACCCTGTCCAGCCGATACGCGGCACGCGGTCTGGTGGTGCTGGGCTTCCCCTCGAACGACTTCGGTGGCCAGGAACCCGGCAGCAACAAGGAAATCGCCGAGTTCTGCGAGAACACCTTCAATGTGAAGTTCCCGATGTTTGCCAAATCGGTGGTCAAGGCCGGCCAGAGCGGGCTGAACCCGCTCTACGCCGAGCTGGGCAAGCGCACCGGACAGACGCCGAAGTGGAATTTCCACAAATATCTGATCGCGCGAGACGGCAGCGAGATCAAAAGCTTCGGCTCCATGAGCGACCCGCTGGGCAGCTCCTTCACCCAGGAGTTGGAGCGACTGCTCGCCAAACCCTGACGTTCAACTGACTATTTGCCTTTTTTGTCGCAGCGCCATGTCCCACTCTGTTGCCTACAACCCGCAAAATGTCCCTTTTTCAGGCGACAGAAACACGGGGCTTTTTACCCAAACTACAGAGCTTCTGAGTCGTTTGCCCCAGAGCGGACGTGGCGTTTGTAAAGCTTTGCAAACCGCGGTCTTGGCTTCCTCGCCGGCCAATACTTCGGTACGATGCAACCGATTCCAGTCGCAAGATCTCCCCTGTGTAGGGGCTGCAATCTCGAAGCCGTTTTCCTCCTCCTCCCTCCCTCCCTCGTTGGCTTCGAGGCATCTTGCGACTTCTTTTATTCCTGGGGCTTCCGGCGCGGCCGGAAGCCCTTTTCTTTTGCGTCAAGCTACGGGCTCGGCGGATGGTCACGCCGCTGACTTGTTGCCGTGGTTGCGCCAACTTGGCGCCCCGCAATTCCCCGAAGCCCTGCCCCCGAACGCGCGCCGCGTGGCCGTGGTCGGCTCCGGCATTGCCGGTCTCTCGGCCGCCTGGGCGCTGAGCTCGCAAGCGCGCGTCACGCTGTTCGAGGCCAATGACTACTTCGGCGGCCACACCCACACCGTCGATGTCGAGTTGCAGGGCCAGCGCCACGGGGTCGACACCGGCTTCCTGGTCTTCAACGAGCGCACTTATCCGCTGCTGATTCAGCTCTTCGAGCAGTTGGGCGTGGCAGTGGCCGCCAGCGACATGTCCTTCTCGGTGCAGGCGCCGGGCAGCGATCTCGAGTGGAGCGGCAGCAATCTCAACACCGTGTTTGCGCAGCGCCGCAATCTGCTGCGGCCGGACTTCTGGCGCATGCTCAGCGACCTGACCCGCTTCAACCGCCTGTGCACCGAGCTGGCCAGCAGCGGCCAGGAGCGCGCGCTGGCCCAGCCCATCGGCGACTTCCTCGACGAGCAGCGCTTCAGCGCCGCCTTCCGCGACTGGTACCTGCTGCCCATGGTCGCTTGCATCTGGTCCTGCCCCACCGCGCAGATGCTGAGCTTCCCGATCAGCACCTTGATCCGCTTCTGCCACAACCACGGCCTGTTGCAGGTGACGAACCGGCCGCAGTGGTTCACCGTGCGCGGCGGCGCCCGCCACTACGTCGACAAGCTGCTGCCCCGCATCGCCGATGCGCGCCTGAACAGCCCCGTGCAAGCCGTCAGCCGCCAGGCCGATGGCAGCGTGCTGGTGCACTCCAAGGCCGGCAGCGAGCGCTTTGACGCGGTGGTGATGGCCAGCCACAGCGACCAATCGCTGCGCCTGCTGGATCAGCCCAGTGCGCTGGAACGCCAGGTGCTGGGTGCCATCGCCTACCACCGCAACCGCGCCGTGCTGCACACCGACGCAGGCCTGCTGCCGCAGCGCCAGCGCGCCTGGGCGGCCTGGAACTACGAACACGGCGGCAGCCGACCCGGCGCCGAGCAAAGCGCGGTGTGCCTGCACTACCTGCTCAACCGCTTGCAGCCCCTGCCCTGGCAACAGCCGGTGGTCGTGTCGCTCAACCCGGTGCGCGAGCCCAAGGCCAGCCAGGTGCTCGGTGAATTCGACTACGCCCACCCCGTGTTCGACCGCGCCGCCGTGGCCGCGCAAGGCCGCGTGGCGCAGATGCAGGGCGACGGCCAGATCTGGTTCTGCGGCGCCTGGACGCGCTACGGCTTCCACGAAGACGGCCTGCTCTCCGGCCTGGGCGTGGCGCGGGCGCTGACGCAGCGCTGGGCGGAGCAGAGCGCATGAACCCAACAGCTGCTGGCACCCAGGCCTGGCCGCAGCAGGCCCTGATCGGCCGTGGCGTCGTGCGCCACAGCCGCTTGCGCCCCCGCCGCCATGCCTTTGCCTACCGCAGCTATTTCCTGATGCTGCCCATGCGCCAGCTGCGCGCCACGCCCTGCCCGGCCCTGCACCGCAATGGCTTTGGCTGGCTCAGTTTCCACGACGCCGACCACGGCGAAGGTGGCCACGATGCGCTCGCCTGGCTGGACGAGCTGCTGGCGCGCGAAGGCGTGAGCGATGCCGACGGCGAGGTCTGGCTGCACTGCATCCCGCGCGTGCTGGGCTACGCCTTCAAGCCGGTGAGCTTCTGGTACTGCCAGCGCCGCGACGGCAGCCTGGCCGCCATCGTCGTCGAGGTGAACAACACCTTCGGCGAGCGCCACTGCTATTTGCTGCAAGGCGAGGGCCTGGCCTACGGACGCGAGCTGCAGGCGCGCAAGGTCTTCCATGTCTCGCCGTTTTGCCGTGTCGCCGGCGGCTATCGCTTTCGCTTCATGCACAGCAGCCAAGGCGGCGCGCGCACCGTGGCCCGCATCGACCACGAGGACGAAGCCGGTCCCCTGCTGCAGACCAGTGTCAGCGGCCAGCTGCAGCCGCTCAGCGAGGCCAGCGCCCGTGCCGCCTTCTTCGCCATGCCGGCACTGAGCCTGATGCTGGTCTGGCGCATCCACTGGCAAGCGCTGCGCTTGGCGCTCAAACGCGTGCCCTTCTTCGGCAAACCCGCCGCCCCTGAAACTCTGGTGACCCGCTGAAGGTTGCCTTGCTCACGATGAACTCAACCACGCTCCCGCAAAGAATCACCCTGCCCAGCGACGCGCCAGCCGCCGCACGCACCGTGTTCCGCCTGCTCGGACATCTGCGCCAGGGCAGCCTCGATGTGCAGCTTCCCGACGGCAGCAGCGCCCACTTCGGCGGCAGCGAGGGGCCGCGGGCGGCCCTGCGCATCCGCGACTGGGCAGTCTGCAGCGCGGCCCTGCGCTCCGGCGACATCGGCTTTGCCGAGAGCTTTGTGGCCGGCCACTGGAGCACGCCCGACCTGCGCGCCTTGCTCGAACTCTTCGTGCGCAACCGCGAGGCGCTCGACGAGGTGATCTTCGGCTCCTGGTGGGGCGCCCTGCTACACCGGGTGAAGCATCTGCTGAACCGCAACAGCCGCGCCGGCAGCCGCAAGAACATCCACGCTCACTACGACCTGGGCAATGCCTTCTACCGGCTCTGGCTGGACGAGAGCATGAACTACAGCAGCGCCTGGTTTGCCGGCGACAGACAAGGTAGTCTGGCCGATGCGCAAGCCGCCAAGATGCGCCGCGCGCTAGAGGAATGCCAGGTCGGCGCCGGCAGTCGCGTGCTGGAAATCGGCTGCGGCTGGGGTGCAGTGGCCGAGACCGCCGTGCGCGATTTCGGCGCCCATCTGACCGGCGTGACCCTATCCAGCGAACAGCTGGCCTGGGCGCAGGAACGCCTGGCCCGCGCCGGCCTCGCCGACGGCGCCGACCTGCGATTCCAGGACTACCGCGACATCACCGACCCGGCCTTCGATGCGGTGGTGTCCATCGAGATGTTCGAGGCCGTGGGTCGTGAATACTGGGACGGCTACTTCCAGACCGTGGCCGCCAAGCTCAAGCCCGGTGGCCGCGCCTGCATCCAGACCATCACCATCCGCGACGATCTGTTTGAACGTTATTCCCGCTCGAGCGACTTCATTCAGCAGTACATCTTCCCCGGCGGCATGCTGCCCAGCCCCAGCCAGTTCCGCGCTCACGCGGCCAAAGCCGGGTTGCGCGTGGTCAATGAACTCGCTTTCGGACAAGACTACGCGCGCACCCTGCACCAGTGGCGCGAAGCCTTCCTCCACCAGGAAGGCCCGGTGCGCGAGCTCGGTTTCGACACCCGCTTCATGCGGCTCTGGGAGTTCTACCTGGCCTACTGCGAAGCGGCCTTCGCCGCCGACAACACCGATGTGATGCAGTTCACCCTGCTGCGCGAGGGCTGACACCATGCAGCGCCGCCACCTGCTCCTTGCGATCCCCGGGCTGCTGGTCTTGCCGGCCCAGGCGCAGCGCAAGCGTCCGGCCGAAGTGCCGGAGGCGCTGCGCCTGCAAGCGGAGGCGCAAATGCGCTTTTTCGGCCTGCGCATCTACGACATCCGGCTTTGGGTGTCGGAGCACGTGAACGCGGAGAACTGGGCGCGCCAGACTCTGGCGCTGGAACTGGAGTACGCCCGCAGCCTGAGCGGGCGCGAGATCGCCAAGCGCTCGCTGGTGGAGATGCGTCGCCAAGCCGAGATCAGCGAGGACAAGGCGCAGCGCTGGCTGGGCGAGATGGAAGCGGCCTTCCCCGACGTCAAGGCCGGCGACCGCATCAGCGGCCTGTTCGAGCCGGCGCGTGGCGTGCAGTTCTTCATCAACAGCCAGCCGCGCCGGCAAATCGCCGACAGCGAATTCGCCCGCCTGTTCAGCGGCATCTGGCTGGCACCACAAAGCTCAGAGCCCGGCATGCGCGAGCAGCTCCTGAAACGCCCGGCCGACAGCGGCCAGGCCCTTGGCGAACACCGTGGCCCACGCAGCCAAGGCTGAAACCCTGAGCGCCGGCCTGGGCGGCGGCCGCGCAGCCGGCCTGCGCTACGGCAGCCTGGGTTTCCCGCTCGCCTTTGTCGCCCTGCCGCTCTACGTCAGCCTGCCGGCCCACTATGCCCAGAACTACGGCATGCCGCTGGCTTGGCTGGGCGCCCTGCTGCTGGCGGCACGCCTGCTCGATGCCTTGGTCGACCCCTGGATCGGCCGCCTCTGTGACCGCTGGCTGAACGAGCACCCACGCCGCGTGCTGCCACTGATGGTCGGGGCCGCAGCGGCCCTGGGCGGAGGCTTCTACGCCCTGTTCTTCCCGCCGCTGCGCGAGCCGCAGGGCTTGCTGCTGTGGTGCGGCGCTTTTCTGCTGGTCTGCTACGCGGGCTACAGCCTGCTCAGCGTCATGCACCAGACCTGGGGCGCACGCCTGGGCGGCAGCCCGGCCCAGCAAACCCGGGTGGTGGCCTGGCGTGAGGGCCTGGCTCTCGCCGGCGTGATCGCCGCCAGCCTGCTGCCCGCCTGGATCGGCCTGGCCGGCACCGCAGGCGTGCTGGCGCTCTGCCTCGCCCTGAGCCTGCTCCTGCTACGCATGGCGCCCAGGGCCCGCCCAGGCGGCCGAGCGAGCCAGGCGCGCCCGGTGCAAGTCTGGGCCTACCGTGACTTTCGCCGCCTGCTGGCGGTGTTCCTGCTCAATGGGGTCGCGGCGGCGATCCCGGCCACGCTGCTGCTGTTCTTTGTGCGTGACCGACTGCAAACGCCGCAAGCCGAAGGCCTGTACTTGGCCTGCTACTTTCTGGCCGCAGCCTTGTCTCTGCCGCTCTGGCTGCGCCTGGTGGCGCGCTGGGGCCAGGCGCGCAGCTGGGGCCTGGGCATGGTGCTGGCCGTGGCGGCGTTCGCCTGGGCGGCGGCGCTGGGCGCGGGCGATCAGGCCGGCTTTGTGGCGGTCTGCCTGGCCAGCGGCGCCGCCCTGGGCGCGGACCTGGCCATTCCCGGCGCCATGCTGGCCGGAGTGATCCAGCGCGCCGGTTTGCATGCGCGCGCTGAGGGCAGTTTTTTCGGTTGGTGGAACGCCGCCAACAAGCTCAATCTGGCCTTGGCCGCTGGCCTGGCTCTGCCACTGCTGCAAGTGCTGGGCTACACGCCGGGCGCCCGCGACGCCCAGGCGCTGAATGCCCTGACCCTGTCTTACTGCCTGCTGCCCTGCCTGCTCAAGCTGGCCGCTGCGGCACTGCTTTACCGCAACTGGATACGCCCGCAAGGGGAGGACCTGCCATGAACACGACCCAATCCCGTCGCCGACTGCTGCTGGCCGGCGCCGCCACTGGCGCGCTGAGCTTGCTCGCTGGCTGCGCCTCGGCGCCCCAGCCCGAAGACTATGCGAAAGAGACGCCATCCCTGGACCTGCGCCGTTACTTCAACGGCCCCCTGATCGCTCACGGCATCTTCACCGACCGCGCCGGCAAGGTGCAACGCCGCTTCATCGTCAACCTGGTGGGACGCTGGGAGGGCGACACCGGCGTGCTGGAGGAAGACTTCGAATACAGCGACGGCAAGCGCGAGCGCCGCGTCTGGACTCTGAAGGACCTGGGACAGGGTCGCTATACCGGCACTGCAGCCGATGTGCTGGGGCAGGCTCAGGGCCAGGCAGCCGGCAACGCGCTGCGCTGGGCTTACACGCTCAAGCTGCCGGTCGACGGCACGGTCTACGAGGTGCAGTTCGACGACTGGATGTACCTGGTGGACGAGCGCACCCTGCTCAACAAGGCGAAGATGAGCAAGTTCGGCTTCGCCCTGGGCGAGGTGACCTTGTCCTTCCAGAAACTCTGAGCGCCGGCCTGCGATGTCACTGAACCCCAAGATCCAGGACTGGCACGGCCTCACGGTCTGGCTGGTCGGCGCGTCCAGCGGCATCGGCCGGGCGGTGGCAGCCTCACTCCACGCCGCCGGTGCGCGCGTGATCGTCTCGGCCCGGCAGGCCGATCTGCTCAATGACTTCGCCGCGCAACATCCGGGCGCGCAGCCCCTGCCGCTCGACGTGATGGATGCGCAAGCGCTGCAGCAAGCGGTGCGCCAGATCGTGCGCAACCACGGCCGCATCGACCTCTGCCTCTATTGCGCTGGCTACTACCAGCCCATGCGCGCCCAGCAGTTCTCGCTGGACGAAGCGATGCGCCACCTGGACATCAATTACGTCGGCGCGCTCAAGCTGCTGCAAGCGCTGCTGCCGCAGATGCTGCTGCAGGCCCACCAAGGGCAGCCCGGCCATATCAGCCTGGTGTCCAGCGTGGCGGGCTATCGCGGCCTGCCCAAGTCCCTGGCCTACGGCCCCTCCAAGGCGGCGCTGAGCCATCTGGCCGAAGCTCTGTATTTGGACCTGTCACCGGAGAAGATCGGCGTCTCGGTCATCAACCCAGGTTTTGTCGCCACACCGCTGACGGCTCAGAATGACTTCGCCATGCCGGCTCTGATCACGGCCGATCAGGCCGCGCAGGAAATCCTCAAAGGCTGGGCCCGCGGCGAGTTCGAGATTCATTTCCCCAAGCGCTTCACCCTCTGGCTGAAACTCTTACGCCATCTGGGCCACGGCCTTTACTTTCGCGCCGTTCGACGCGCCACCGGACTATGAGCATCAGGCATTCCGACCCGCGCGTGCAGGCGGTGATCGACTTCTTCGAGCAGCTGCAGCCGGCCGATGTGGCCGGCCTCGGTCGGCTGTACACCGAGCAGGCCTTCTTCAAGGACCCCTTCAACGAGGTCCGCAGCCTGGCCGGCGTTCAGCGAGTGTTCGCCCATATGTTCGAAACCCTGGAGCAGCCGCGCTTTCTGGTCCTGGACGCTCTGGCTCAGGGCGATCAGTGCTTTCTGAGCTGGGACTTTGTCTTCCAGCGGCAGGCTCAGAACGAACCCATGCGCATCCATGGCAGCAGCCATCTGCGCTTCGCCGTCGACGGCCGTGTCGCCTACCACCGCGATTACTGGGACACAGCAGAGGAGCTGTATGAAAAGCTGCCCTTGCTGGGCGCCCTGATGCGCTGGATCAAGCGACGCCTGCGCGCCAGCTGATCGGTAACAGCGCCAGGATCAACGCAACCAGCCCTTGCGGCGGAAGTAGATGAAGGGCGCCGCCACCGAAGCCAGCATCAGGCCAAGGGCAAAGGGATAGCCGTACTGCCAGTCCACTTCGGGCATGAACTTGAAGTTCATGCCGTAGACGCTGGCGATCAGGGTCGGAGGCAGCAAGGCCACGCTGGCCACCGAGAAGATCTTGATGATCTTGTTCTGGTTGATGTTGATGAAACCGACCGTCGCGTCCATCAAGAAGTTGACCTTGTCGAACAAAAAGGCCGTGTGTGAATCGAGCGAATCGATGTCACGCAGAATCTGACGCGATTCCTCGAACTGCTCGGCGCTGAGCATGCGGCTGCGCATCATGAAGCTGAGCGCGCGCCGCGTGTCCATGACGTTACGGCGGATACGGCCGTTCAAGTCTTCCTCACGGGCAATCGCAGCCAGCACTTCGCCGGCCTCGGTGTCGTTGACGTCCTTTTTCAGGACCCGCGCGCTGACTTTCTCGAGGTTGTCGTAAATGCCCTCCAGCACATCGGCGGAGTACTCGGCATCGGCGTCGTAGAGCTTGAGCAGCACATCCTTGGCATCCTCGATCAAGGCCGGGATGCGTCGCGCGCGCAGGCGCAGCAGGCGGAAGACGGGCAGGTCCTCGTTGTGGATCGAGAACAGCACATTGTTGTAGAGGATGAAGGCCACCCGCACATTGCGCGGCGCCTCATCGTCATCGATCAAGAAGTCGGAGCGAATATGCAACTCGCCGTTGTCTTCCTCGTAGAAACGGGCTGACTCTTCCAGATCTTCGTCAACGATGTCTTCCGGAATCACCAAGCCAAAGCGGTCACGAATCCAGCCCTTTTCGACCGCGGTGGGATCTTCCAGATCGACCCACACCGGCCGCGACAGGGCCAGATCTTCGGCGGATTCAATTTCTTCCTGAAACAGGCCGCCCTTGAGGCGCCCGTTGTCCAGCGTGAACACATTCAGCATGCAAAAAACCTCCAGCGCTCGTGCGCCGTCTCTTGTTCTTTTTCAGACAGGACGGGCACAGGGGCCGTCCGGGTGTGGGCGTTTGGGGACCCGTCTCACTCCGGACAAGCGGCGCGAACCGGCACAAAGGCAGCGGTTTCGGCGCAGTTGGCGAGGGAGTGGACGGTCACCGAGGGTGGTCGCTGTCCAAGAAATGCTCCGTAGCTGGTATTCCAGGATTATCACCTCGGCGCGCCCTGCTTTTTGCCCAATCCTTCACGCTCTTTGCCAAGCCTCAAAGTCAAACGGACTATGACCCTTGTTCCGGCCGTCAAGCACTTGTCACAACTGCACTTCGGGTGCAAACTGAATTCGCCGATCCACTCAAGAAGAGCCCAAGACAGCACCCAGCGATCCGTTTTTTTCGTTCTTTTCCTGATCCCAGTACTCTCGACTTTCTTTTCGTGAAAGGCCGTTTTATGAATCTGACAATCAGTGGCCACCATTTGGAAGTAACGCCGTCTCTGCGTGAGTATGTGCTCACCAAGCTAGACCGAGTGACCCGCCATTTCGATCAAGTCGTTGACATCAATGTCTTGCTCACCGTGGAAAAGCAGAAGGAAAAGGAACGCCGGCAAAAAGCCGAGGTCACCGTGCATGTCAAGGGACGCGATATCTTCGTCGAGCAATCCAGTGAGGATCTCTACGCCGCCATTGATCAGCTGATGGACAAATTGGACCGCCAGGTGGTGCGTCACAAGGACCGTCTACAAGACCACCACCACGCCTCGGCCAAACGCCTGGACATGCCAGCACCCTGAAATTCGGCTTCTGGCCACGATCAAACGCAAGGCGACCTTCGGGTCGCCTTTTTTCTTGCCCAAGATCTGCTCCGCGCCTCGCACACTCTTCGACCCGCATTCGTTGCTGCACCGCAGCAATGCGCGTATTTGTGCACTGCCACTAGACCCGGGGGCCCCCAGAAGGGGGTGAGCTTTCTATAATTCCCCAATTCGACACCGACAAGCGTCCCGCCCAAGGCCCACCCAGCCGTATGCGCCGCTTAGACACCATGAACCGTCTCGCCGCCATCCTTCCCGCCGACAACGTGCTGGTGAATGTGGATGCCTCCAGCAAGAAGCGCGTTTTCGAGCAGGCTGGCCTGCTGTTTGAGAACCATCACGCGATCTCCCGCGCGATGGTGGCGGACAATCTTTTTGCGCGTGAGCGCCTCGGTTCCACCGGCCTCGGCCACGGCGTGGCCATTCCGCATGGCCGCATCAAAGGACTGAAGAACCCGCTGGCCGCCGTGTTGCGCGTGCAGCAGCCGATCGGTTTCGATGCGCCGGACGACGAGCCGGTCAGCCTGCTTATCTTCCTGCTGGTGCCCGAGGCCGCCACGCAACGCCATCTGGAGATCCTCTCCGAGATTGCTGAAATGCTGTCGGATCGCGACTTGCGCGAGCAACTCAAAACCGATCCCGATGCCGCCGTCCTGCACCGTCTGATCGCGGCCTGGGAGCCGCTGAAGTCGGTCGCCTGAGTTTCCGGAATCACCCTCCTTTTTCTCAACGCGCCGCCTTCCGATCAGTGAAACCCACCTCCATCAGCGCCGACCGGCTTTTCGAAGAACATCGTGAACGCCTGCGCTGGGAGTGGATTGCCGGCCATGCGCATCCGGAGCGCCGCTTCGACGAAGCCGCCGTTCGCGACGCCCAGTCCTCCGCCGACCTGGTGGGTTACCTGAATTACATCCATCCCTACCGGGTGCAAATGGTCGGGCGCCGCGAGGTGGCCTACCTGAGTCAGGCCTCGGGCGAGGTGCTGGACCGCCGCATCTCGCGCATCGTCACGCTGGAGCCGCCGGTCATCATCGTCGCCGACGACCAGCCGCCGCCCGACCGCCTGGTGGCCATGTGCGACCGCGCCGAGATTCCGCTTTTTGTGACCAAAGACTCGGCCGGCCATGTGATCGACGTAGTGCGCGCCTACCTGGCCCAGCTGTTTGCCAACCGCACCACCCGCCACGGCGTCTTCATGGACATCCTCGGCCTGGGCGTGCTGCTGACCGGCGAATCGGGCCTGGGCAAGAGCGAGCTGGGCCTGGAGTTGATTTCCCGCGGCCACGGCCTGGTGGCAGACGACGCGGTCGACCTATTCCGCATCTCGCAAACCGCCATTGAAGGCCGTTGCCCTGAGCTGCTGCTGAATCTGCTGGAAGTGCGCGGCATCGGCCTGCTCGACATCAAGGCCATCTTTGGCGAGACGGCCGTGCGCCGCAAGATGCGGCTCAAGCTGATCGTGCATCTGGTGCGCAAGGAAACCATGGAGCGCGACTTCGAGCGCCTGCCCTACGAGCCGCTTTACGAAGACGTGCTCGGCATGCCGGTACGCAAGGCCATCATTGCCGTCGATGCCGGCCGCAACCTGGCCGTGCTGGTCGAAGCGGCCGTGCGCAACACGGTCTTGCAGCTGCGCGGTATTGACACCTACCGGGAGTTTGTCGAGCGCCACCAGCGGGCGATCGAACAAGGGCAGCACAGCGACGACTGAGAGCCGCTGCGGGGCTGATCGCCCAGGTGGTCAGCTGCCGCGGTGCGGACAGTCGGTCTTCACACAGGCCGCGTACAAGGCCAAGGAATGGTCCTGCAGCTTGAAGCCCCGCTCGCGGGCAATGGCGTGCTGCCGCTCCTCGATCGCGGGGTCGAAGAACTCTTCCACGCGGCCACAGGTCAGGCAAACCAGATGGTCGTGGTGATGGCCTTCGTTGAGTTCGAACACCGACTTGCCGGATTCGAAATGGTTGCGCGACAAGAGCCCAGCCTGCTCGAACTGGGTGAGGACCCGGTACACCGTGGCCAAACCGATGTCGGCGTCTTCCACCAGCAAGGCTTTGTAGACGTCTTCAGCCGTCATGTGGCGCTGCGCCGTCTTCTGGAAAATTTCCAGAATCTTGATACGCGGCAGGGTGGCTTTCAGGCCACTGTTCTTGATCTCGTCGGTGCGGTTCATGACACTGCTGGGGCCGGCGCGGCCCACCATGGGCCTGCCGCTAGAATGGACCGATCATAGCCAGCTCCGGGCCCAGACCAGCCCAAGCCCCCACAGAATCACGCCATGCGCAGCCCCAAAACACTTGCAATCCCAGCCCGATCCGGTCTTTTGGCGCTGATCGTTGGCGCTGCCGGCGCCCTGAGTGCCTGCTCCAGCATGCCGTCCTTGGACATGCTCAATGCCTCGAATGGTGCGACGGTGCTGGAACGCATCACGCCCTACAAGCTCGAGGTTGTCCAAGGCAATGTGCTGACCAAGGAGTTGGTGGCGCGCGTCAAGCCCGGCATGCCGCGCGCCCAAGTGCGCGATCTGCTCGGCTCGCCCTTGCTGACCGACCCCTTCCATGCCGAGCGCTGGGACTATGTCTTCACCATCAAGCGTCAAGGCACGATTTACCAGCAACGCAAGGTCGTGGCGCTGTTCGACGGCGAAACCTTGAAGTCGCTGGAAGTACCGGCGGATCTGCCGAGCGAAAACGAATTCGTGGCCGCCATCAGTTCCAAGGCCGAGCGCCGCGAGCCGCCCAAGCTGGAACTCAGCGAAGCCGAGCGCAAGGCATTGCCAGTGCCGGTCAAGCCGGCCGCCGCTGCCGCCGAAGCCATCGGGCCCGTGCGCGCCTACCCGCCGCTGGAGAACAAGTCTTGACCAGCCGGGCCGCTCCTCTGCGCATCGCCATCGCCGGCAGTTCGGGCCGCATGGGCCGCATGCTGATCGAAGCCGTGATGCAAGCGCCCGATTGCCAGCTCAGCGCCGCCCTCGACCGCCCGGGCAGCCCCGCTCTGGGCCAGGACGCCAGCGCGTTCCTGGGCCAGCCCAGTGGTGTTCTGATCAGCGATGACGTGCGCACCGCGCTGCAGGGCAGCGATGTGCTGATCGATTTCACCCGGCCCGAGGGTACCCTGGCCCACCTGGCCATTTGCGCCGAGCTCGGCGTCAAACTGGTGATCGGCACCACCGGCTTCGATGCCCAGCAGAAAGCGCAGATCGGCGCGCTGGCCGGCCGCGTCGGCGTGATGATGGCGCCCAATATGAGCGTCGGCGTCAATGTCGTGCTGGGCCTGCTGGACCGTGCCGCGCGCGCGCTGAACGAAGGCTTTGACATCGAGATCATCGAAGCCCACCACCGCCACAAGGTCGATGCCCCGAGCGGCACCGCCCTGGCCATGGGCGAGGCCGTGGCCCACGCCCTGGGCCGCGACCTCAAGGCCTGCGCCGTCTACGGCCGCGAAGGCGTCACCGGCGAGCGTGACCCCTCAACCATCGGCTTCGCCACCGTGCGCGGCGGCGACATCATCGGTGACCACACCGTGCTGTTCGCAGGCATCGGTGAGCGCATCGAAATCAGCCACAAGGCCAGCAGCCGCGCCACTTTTGCTCAGGGCAGCCTGCGCGCCGCGCGTTTCCTGGCCAGCCAAGGCCCGGGCCTCTACGACATGAGCGACGTGTTGGGGCTCAAGGGATCATGAGCAATTTCGAAGGCTTCTGGGCTCAGGGCGATGCGGTCACGCGAGGCGTCGCCTTGCTCATGCTGCTGATGTCGGTCAGCGCCTGGGTGCTGATCCTCTGGAAAAGCTGGACGCTGCGCGGCGCACGCCGCAGCATCGCCCGTGCCGTGCCGGCCTTCTGGGACGCGGCCGACCTGGCATCGGGCCGTGCCGCCCTGCAGAACTTTGATGCCGAAGGCCTGCTCCTGCCCCTGCTGAACGCAGCCACCAGCGACACCCGCAGCGGCACCCTGGACGCCGCCGGCCATGCCCATTCGCGCTTGACCCGCCGCCTGCGCGACGCCTTGCACGGCGTTCTGCAGCGCCTGCAATTCGGCCAGGTGCTGCTGGCCTCGATCGGCAGCACCGCGCCCTTCGTCGGCCTGTTCGGCACGGTCTGGGGCATCTACCACGCCCTGGTCAGCATCTCGGCCAGCGGCAATCTGAGCATGGACCGGGTCTCCGGCCCCGTGGGCGAGGCCTTGATCATGACCGCTGCAGGCCTGGCCGTAGCGATTCCGGCCGTGCTGGCTTACAACGTCTTCGGCAAGCAGGTCGGCGCTTGCGAAGCCGAGCTGGAAGGCTTTGCGCACGACCTGCGCGAGATGTTCAGCGATGCGCCGGCGCAATCGTGAGCGCCCGCCGGCCTCACCCTGCCGGAGCCTGAGATGAGCTTCGGCCGCCTGGAACGACGCGACAGCCCCAAGCCCATGGGCGACATCAACATGACGCCGCTGATCGACGTCATGCTGGTGCTGCTGGTGATCTTCATGATCGCCGCGCCGCTGATGAGCAACTCCTTGCGCCTGGACCTGCCCAAGAGCGAGGCCGCCACGCCGGGCGACACACCGCAGTTCATCGCCCTGGCCGTGGCGCCCGACGGCTCGCTCTACCTGGGCGAGGAAAAGCTCGACGCCGCCACCTTGCAGCAACGCCTCAAGACCTTGGGCGCCGGCCGGCCCGAGTTGGAGGTGCAGCTGCGTGCCGACCAGGCCGCGCCCTACGGCGTAGTGGCCCAGCTGATCGGCTGGTGCCAGGCCGCCGGCCTGCACCGCATGGCCTTCGTCACCGACGCTGACACCGCCACAGCGTCCACGCTCACGCCTACGCCCCTACCGAAGCAGCCCTGAGCGGCAGCCCGGCCCACGACTTTTACAATCGGCGCACTTCGCACCGAGCCCACCATGAACGAAAAGTACACCCCCTCCGAGGTCGAACAGGCCGCACGCTCCCACTGGCAAGCCTGTGACGCTTACCGCGTGGTCGAGGACCAGAGCAAGCCCAAGTTCTACGCCTGCTCCATGCTGCCCTACCCCAGCGGCAAGCTGCACATGGGCCATGTGCGCAACTACACGATCAACGACATGCTCACGCGCCAGCTGCGCATGAAGGGCTACAACGTGCTCATGCCCATGGGCTGGGACGCCTTCGGCCTGCCGGCCGAGAACGCCGCGATGAAGAACAAGGTGCCGCCCGCGCAGTGGACCTACGACAACATCGCGTACATGAAAAAGCAGATGCAGGCCATGGGTCTGGCGATCGACTGGTCGCGCGAAATCGCCACCTGCACGCCCGAGTACTACAAGTGGAACCAGTGGCTGTTCCTGAAGATGCTGGAAGCCGGCATCGCCGAGCGCCGCACCCAGGTCGTCAACTGGGACCCGGTCGACCAGACCGTGCTGGCCAATGAGCAGGTGGTCGACGGCAAGGGCTGGCGCTCGGGCGCCGTGGTCGAGAAGCGCGAGATCCCCGGCTACTACCTGAACATCGTCAAGTACGCCGACGAGCTGCTCTCGGCCGTGGCCAACCCCGAAGACAAGAGCTATCTGAGCGGCTGGCCCGAGCGCGTGCGCCTGATGCAGGAGAACTGGATCGGCAAGAGCGAGGGCGTGCGCTTCGCCTTCCCGCACCAGATCGCCGGTGCCGACGGTCAGCTGATCCAGGACGGCAAGCTTTACGTCTTCACCACCCGTGCCGACACCCTCATGGGCGTGACCTTCTGCGCCGTGGCGCCGGAGCACCCACTGGCCACGCACGCAGCTGCGTCCAACCCCGAGCTGGCCGCCTTCATCGAAGAATGCAAGCGCGGCGGCACGACCGAGGCCGAACTGGCCACGCAGGAAAAGAAGGGCAAGCCCACCGGCCTGTTCGTCAGCCACCCGCTGACCGGCGCGCAAGTCGAGGTCTGGGTCGGCAACTATGTGCTGATCAGCTATGGCGACGGTGCCGTGATGGGCGTGCCGGCGCATGACGAGCGCGATTTCGAATTTGCCAACAAGTACGGCCTGGCCATCAAGCAAGTCGTGGCGGTCGAGGGCGAGAACTTCAACGACAAGGTCTGGGCCGACTGGTACGGCGACAAGCAAAAAGGCATCTGCATCGCCTCGGGCGAACTCGACGGCCTGAGCCACAAGGCCGCCGTCACCAAGGTCGCCGAGCTGATGAGCACCCGCGGCCTGGGCGAGAAGAAGACCACCTGGCGCCTGCGCGACTGGGGCATCAGCCGCCAGCGCTACTGGGGCACACCGATCCCCATCATCCACTGCGATGACTGCGGCGCCGTGCCCGTGCCGACGCAAGACCTGCCCGTGGTGCTGCCGGAAGAATGCATCCCCGATGGCAGCGGCAACCCGCTCAAAAAGCACGCCGGTTTCCTGAACGTGGCCTGCCCGAAATGCGGCAAGCCGGCCCAGCGTGAAACCGACACCATGGACACCTTCGTGGATTCGTCCTGGTATTTCATGCGTTACTGCGACGCCAAGAACAGCGAGGCCATGGTCGGCGAAGGCAGCCAGTACTGGATGCCCATGGACCAGTACATCGGCGGCATTGAGCACGCGATTCTGCATCTGCTCTACGCCCGCTTCTGGACCAAGGTGATGCGCGACCTGAAGCTGATCAGCTTCGACGAGCCCTTCAAGAACCTGCTGACCCAAGGCATGGTGCTCAAGGGCGCCTTCTCCCACAAGCCTGCGGACGCGGGCAAGAACTACTACTGGGAACACGAGGTCAACGTCCAGACCAACGAGCATGGCCAGATCATCGGCGGCACGCTGAAGGCCGACGGCACGCCGCTCGAGTACGAGATGACGACCATGTCCAAGTCCAAGAACAATGGCGTGGACCCGCAGGAGTTGATCAACCAGTACGGCGCCGACACGGCCCGTCTGTTCGTGATGTTCGCTTCGCCGCCGGAGCAGACCTTGGAGTGGAACGATGCCGGCGTTGAAGGCGCGCACCGCTTCCTCAAGCGCGTCTGGGGCTTCGGTGCCAAGAACGAAGCCGCCATCCAGGCCGGTGGTCGCAACTACGCGGCCCTGAACGGCGACGGCAAGGCCCTGCGCCGCGATGTGCATCTGGTGCTCAAGCAGATCAGCTACGACTACGAGCGCATGCAGTACAACACCGTGGTCTCGGGCGCCATGAAGATGCTGAACGCGCTGGAAGGCTTCAAGGCCCAAGGCCAGGACGCGGCTGTGCGTGAAGGTTTCTCGGTGCTGCTGCGCGTGCTCTACCCGGCCTGCCCGCACTTGACCCACGCCCTCTGGCAAGACCTGGGCTATGCCGCCGAGCTGGGTGACCTGCTCGACGCGCCCTGGCCGAGCGTGGACGAAGCCGCCCTGGTGCAGGACGAGATCGAGCTGATGCTGCAAGTCAACGGCAAGCTGCGCGGCGCCATCAAGGTGCCGGCCGCCGCCGACAAGGCCGCCATCGAGGCCCTGGCCCTGGCCAGCGAAGACTTCGCCAAGTTCAGCGAAGGCAAGGCGCCCAAGAAGGTCATCATCGTGCCGGGCCGCCTGGTCAATCTGGTCGTCTGAACATGGCCACGATGCTGCAGCGCCGCCACCTGCTTCTGCTCGCCGCCGCCCCGCTGGCGGGCTGCGGCTTCGAGCTGCGCCGCGAGCCGGAGTTCCTGTTCCGCAGCCTGGCGCTGAGCGGCTTCAAGCCAGGCTCGCCGCTGGCGGCCGATCTGAAGCGCCAGCTCTCGCGCACCACGGTGCTGCTGCTGGAAGATGCGAACCGGGCCGAGATCGTGCTGGAGGCGCTACGCGATGTGCGCGAGAAATCGGTGGTGGTGTCCACCAGTGCCGGCCAGGTGCGGGAATGGCAGTTGCGCGTCAACTTCGACTACCTGCTGCGCACGCCCTCGGGCGAGCTGCTGCTGCCACGCACCGAGCTGCGCATGACGCGCGAAATGAACTACACCGAGAGCACGGCCCTGGCCAAAGAGCAGGAAGAAGCCCAGCTCTACCGAGCCATGCAGTCCGACGCCGTGGCGCAGATCATGCGCCGCCTCTCGGCCGTGCGCCTGCCCGCCTGACACCGGCGCTTTAGGCATGCAGCTGCGCTCCGACGCCCTCAAGCCCCAGCTCGCGAAAGCGCTGCGGCCCATCTACACCGTCTACGGTGACGAGCCCCTGCTCGCCCAGGAAGCGGCCGACGCCATCCGCGCCGCTGCGCGCGCCCAGGGCTATGGCGAGCGCAAGGTCTTCACCGTCGCTGGCGCCTACTTTGACTGGGGCCCGGTACTCGGTGCAGCCCAGGCCATGAGCCTGTTTGCCGAGCGCCAGCTGATCGAGATCCGCATCCCCAATGGCAAGCCGGGCAAGGATGGCTCCGAGGCATTGCAGCGTTACTGCGAGCGCCTACCCGAAGATGTGGTGACCCTGGTCACCCTGCCCAAGTTGGACAAGACGCAGATGAACAGCGCCTGGTTCCAAGCCCTGGACGGCGCCGGCGTCTGCGTGCGCGTCGATCCGGTCGAGCGCCGCGCCCTGCCGCAATGGATCGCCCAGCGCTTGGTCCAGCAAGGCCAGCGCGTCGAGGATGGCGAGGCCGGCCAACGCACCCTGGCCTTTTTTGCGGACCGGGTCGAGGGCAATCTGCTCGCCGCCCACCAGGAATTGCAAAAGCTCGCCTTGCTGCACCCGCCCGGCCTGCTGAGCTTTGAGCAGATCGAGGCCGCCGTGCTCAACGTCGCACGCTACGACGTCTTCAAGCTCAGCGAGGCGGTGCTGGGCGGCCAGGTCGCCCGCGTGCTGCGCATGCTGGAAGGCCTGGAGGCCGAGGGTGAGGCCGCCGTGCTGGTGCACTGGAGCCTGGCCGAGGACATTCGAGCCCTCAAGCGCGTGCGCGACGCGGTCGACGCCGGCAAGCCTCTGCCCATGGCCATGCGCGAGGCGCGCGTCTGGGGCCCCAAGGAGCGCTTGTTCGAGCGCATCGTGCCGGGCCTGCACAGCGGCGACCTGAGCCGCCTGGTGGCGGCTGCGCAAATTTGCGACGGTCTGGTCAAAGGCCTGCGCCACCCCGACTGGCCGCTGGAGCCCTGGGCCGGCCTGCGCCGCCTGGCCCTGATGCTGGTGGAGACCACGGCCACGCGCGCTCCGCGCCTGGCGCTGCGAGGCTGAGTTCTCACGCCTCGTCCGCCAGTCCGGCCGCGAGCACAGCGCAAAGTTTCAAGTCCGGTGCCCTCGGAGCCGATACAGTGACTGAGCGGCGCATCCGGCGCGGCTTGCCCCTGCTCTGTCGCAGGGCGCCCCACCGCCTGCACCTTGCACAGAGAAACCCGCCAGCATGAATGCAATGCGTTTGCGAGACGACGCCGGCACTGGCCCGGCAGGCAAGACGAAATCCAGTGCGCGGACTGTGAGCGCACGCCTTATGGCCTTGGCCATGGCGCTGCCGCTGGCCCTGGCGCCACCGGACCCGGCCCAGGCGGCGAGCTGGACCCTCCGGGTGCAGAACGCTGCCGGCCAGCCCCTGGCCGATGCGGTGATCGCCGTCGAAGTTAAAGGGCAGACAGGTCAGGCGCCCGCAGGCACCCTGGCCCAGATGGAGCAACGCTCGCGCCAGTTCTTGCCCGCGATCTTGATCGTGCAGACCGGCACGGCCGTCAACTTCCCGAACTTCGACACGGTGCGTCACCATGTCTACTCCTTCTCCGCGACCAAGAAGTTCGACCTCAAGCTCTACACCGGCACCCCGACCGCGCCAGTGCTCTTCGACAAAGCCGGCGTGGCCGCCCTGGGCTGCAATATCCATGACGATATGAGCGCACACATCATCGTGGTCGACACGCCGCATTTCGCCAAGTCCGACGCCCAAGGCTTGCTGCGCCTGGAGTTGCCAGCCGGCGAGCATGTGCTCAAGGCCTGGCACCCGAAGCTGGGCAGTCCGCTGCTGAGCAGCTTTGCCCTGCGCCTGGTGGCCGGCAGCGAGCCGGCACCGGTGCAGTTGCCGGTGCGCTGATCCCTCATCATGAAACGACCCGCCTTTCTCAATCTGCGTCGGCTCGAGGGCCGCATCGTCGCGCTCTTTCTGGCCTTGCTGGTGCTGGTGCAGCTGACCAGTTGGCTGATCACCTATGCCAACATCCGCCGCAGCACCGAGGTGGCGGTAGAAGCCGAGTTGAAGACCGGCCAGCGCATGCTCGCGCACCTGCTCGGACAGGGCGCGCTGCAGCAGATGGCCGTGCTGCGCCAGTTGGAGAACAACCATGGCATCCGCAGCGTGCTGGCCGAGGCCTCGGGCATGGCGCCGGCCGAGTTTGCCGAGACCTTGTTCAGCGCCCTCGACTCCAAGAACAACCATCTGGTCGACGCCAGCGTGATCGCCTACGTGGCGGCCGACTTCCACCTGGTCACCGCCACCCGGCCCCAGGCGGAGGCCTTTGCCGCCCTGCTGCCGGCGCTGATCCAAGCCAAGGAGGGCGAAGACGCCGGCAACACCCAGACCACCGGCCGCGCCAGCCTGGCGCTGATCGGCGGGCGCGCCTACCAGCTGGTCTTCGTGCCCGTGAAGGCAGCCGGCCTGGGCGGCTGGCTGCTGATGGCCGTGGACCTGCAGGCCGAGCCCTTGCGCGAGCTGCAGACCCTGTCCGGCCTGAGCAGCACCTTCCTGCTGCGCCAGGGCCAACAGGCTTGGGCGCCGCTGGGCAGCGTGCTGGACCAGAAAGCCGCCGCCGCCGTGGCTGGCCAGGTGCAGGTGGGTGAGCCAGCCTTCGCCCTGCAGCTGGGCGAGGAAGAAATGCGCGGGCTCTATGTGCCGCTGCTGCGCTCGGGCGAACAGCAACTGTCGGTGCTGCTGCTGCGCTCCTTCGACCAGGCCTTTGAGTCCTACCGCACCCTGCGCCAGACCCAGGGCTCGCTGACCGTGCTGGGCATCCTGGTTTTCGCCTTGGGCAGCGTGCTGACGGCGCGCCGCATCAGCCGGCCGATCAAGACCCTGGCCGACTCGGCCGAACGCCTGGGCGCCGGAGACTACGACACGCCGGTGGCGCAAGACGGCAGCGCCGACGAGGTGGGCGACCTGGCACGCGCCTTCGAGGCCATGCGTCAGGGCATCCAGGAGCGCGACGCCAGCCTCAATGAACTCGCCTTCAAGGACCAACTGACCGGCCTGCCCAACCGCGCCGGCTTTGTGCAGCAGCTGGAGCAATGGCTCAGCGGTCATGCCGAGCAGCCCTGTGCGGTGCTGACCCTGGGCCTGGACCGCTTCAAGCATGTCAACGACGTGCAGGGCCATGACTTCGGCGACCTGCTCTTGCACAAGGTGGCCCGGCGCCTGCAGGAGCTGCTGCCCTCGACCGAGGACAGCCTGGCCCGCTTGAGCGGCGACGAGTTCGCCGTGCTGCTCAGCGACGCCGACGAAGCTTCGGCCCTGGCCCTGGCCGACGCCATCCACCGCGATTTCGAGCGCCCCCTGCGCCTCAATGACCAGACGGTGGACCTGAGCGCCGGCATCGGCATGGCACTCTCGCCAGCCCATGGTCGGGACGCCAAGCTGCTGCTGAGCCGCGCCGCCCTCGCCATGTTCGAGGCCAAGAAGCGGCAAAGCGGCAGCGTGCTCTACAGCGCCAGCTTGGACGCCGGCAGCCAGGAGTCCTTGTCCCTGCTGAGTGAGCTGCGCCACGCCGTGGAAGCCGGCGAGCTGCGCCTCTTCCTGCAGCCCAAGGTCGACCTTCAAAGCGGCCGCATCATCAGCGCCGAAGCCCTGGTGCGCTGGCAGCACCCGCAGCGCGGCCTGGTGCCGCCCATGCTCTTCATCCCCTTTGCCGAGCAGACCGGCTTCATCCGCACGCTGACGCGCTGGGTCATCGAGGCCTCCGCCGCCGCCTGGGCGCAGGCGCATGCCCAAGGCCTGGCCTTGCGCATCAGCGTCAATCTGTCGACCCGCGACCTGCTCGACCAGGACCTGCCCGACAAGATCCAGACCTTGCTCGACGCCCATGGCGCGCGCAGCGACGCCCTGTGCCTGGAGATCACCGAGAGCGCCATCATGGACGACCCGCAGCGCGCTCTGCACACCTTGGAGCAGTTGCACGCCCGCGGCTTCAAGCTGTCCATCGATGACTTCGGCACCGGCTACTCCTCGCTGGCCTACCTGAAGCGCCTGCCGGTCCATGAGCTGAAGATCGACAAGAGCTTCGTCATGGCCATGGAGTCCGATCTGGGTGACGCCAAGATCGTGCGCTCGACCGTCGAGCTGGCCCACAACTTGGGCCTCAGTGTGGTGGCCGAGGGCGTCGAAACGGCCAAGGCCTGGCGCCTGCTGAGCGCGCTCGGATGCGATGAAGGTCAGGGTTACTTCATTGCCAAGCCCATGCCGCATGAGCAGTTCATCGCCTGGCTGCAGGCCTGGCGGGCGCCGGATCTGAGCGGCAGCGCCGCCGACACCATGCTGGACCAGCTCGGCTGAATGGCAGCGCCGATCAAGGCGCCCGGCGCGGCAGCTCGATCAGAAAACGGCTGCCCTGGCCGGGCGTGCTGCTGACGCTGATGCGGCCGCCCAGCAGGGTGCTGACGATGTTGTGGGCAATGCTCAGGCCCAGACCGCTGCCGCCCCGGCCGAACTTGGTGGTGAAGAAGGGCTCGAAGATGCGCGCGCAGACCTCGGCCGCCATGCCCGCGCCATTGTCCTGAACCCAGAGCTGGACGCGTTCCCCGTCCAGGGCCTGTCCGCCGATCTCGACCTGGCCGCCGGCGCGGCCCTCGAAGGCATGGGCCATGGCGTTGTTGACCAGGATGATCAGCACCTGCCCGAGCGGGCCGGGGAAGCTGTCGATGCTCAGCTCGGGCACCAGCGTCAGCCGGGCTTCCAGACCGGCCTGGCGCAGTTGCAAGGCCAGGGTCTGCAGGCATTGTTCGCCCAGCTCGCGCAGGCTGAACTCGCGCCGCTGTTCCGAGCTGCGGTCCACCGCCACCTGCTTGAAGCTGCTGACCAGCGAGGCCGCCGTCTGCATGCTGCGGTTGATGACCTCCAGGCCGTCGCGCGTGCGGCCGGCGTACTGCATCCAATCCGAACGCTTCAGCACACGCTGCTCCACCTGCTGGGAAAACTCCTCGGTGGCGCCGAGCAAGGTGCTGGCGATCAGCAGGCTGTTGCCGATCGGCGTGTTCAACTCATGGGCCACACCGGCCACCATGGCGCCCAGCGCGGCCAGCTTCTCCTGGGCCATCAGCTGACGCTGCAACTCGCTGACGCGTAAATAGGCATCGGCGTTGTCCAGGGCGATGGCAATGTAGGAGCACAGAGTGCGGAAGATCACCTGCTGGCGCTCGCCATAGGCCTCGGCGCGCGGCGACTGGATGGTCATCACGCCGATCGCCCGCTCGCCCACCACCAAGGGTGCGAACAGCAGGCTTTTCAGCTCGCTGGTGCCCGGCACCTGTTCGCCGACGCTCTCGCCGGGCGGCTGATTCATCAGGTACTCGCGCCGCTCGCGCAAGCAGCGTACCGTCAGCGAGCGCTCCGAGCTCATGGCGATCGGCGGGTCGATGAAGGGCTGGCCGTCCTCCATGCCGAAGGCACAGTAGAGCTGCGCGCCCCCTTCATCGAGCACATAGACCGACATGCAAGGGGCATCCAGCAAGGCATGGATATGGCGCTCCATGACATGGAAGACGCGGTCGGCCTCCAGCTCGTTGGTGATCTCCTGGCCGATGCTGCCCAGACGCTGCAGCACCTCGTGCGAATCGCGCAGCAGCTGGAAACGTGCCGCCTCGGATTCGGCCAGGCGGCGCAGATGCTCGCTCTCGGCGCGCGCGCGCTCGATCTGATGGTGCACCTGCAAGGCGCTGGAGCGGCGCGAGGTCTCCTCGCTGAAGCTGCGCTGGCGAAGCTCATTGGCCCGCTGGGCCCAGTGGTAGGCCTGCTCGAACCCGCCCTGGGCTGCGCTGGCCTTGGCGGCTGCGTCGAGCAGGCGCACCTGAGGCGTGTAGGCCTCAAGGCTGCCGGCGCGCTGCAGGGCGCGCTCGTACCAGACCAGGGCGGTACCGGCCTCGCTGGGGCGCTGCAAGGCCAGGTCCTCGGCCTGCTGGATTTCGGCGCGGGCCCAGAGCAGGTCTACTTCCTTGTCAGGCTCCTGCTGCTGCCTGGCCATGGCCAGGCCGAGCTCGGCCTGGCGGCGCGCGGCGGGCAGGTCGCCCAGCAGCAGGGCAGCGCGGGCCAGGCCCAGCCGGACGTCGGTGAGCAGGTCGTGCGAGCCTGAAGCTTCGGCCAGGGGCTGCAGCTGGGCGAAGGCGGCTTGAGCGGCGACACCCTGCCTGGAATCGAGTTCGGTGCGGCCCAGATAGGACAGGGCCAAGGCGCGCGTGCGCGCCTCGGGCGGCAAGGCCAGCAACTGCAGGCATTCCTGCAGCAACTCACGCGCATCGCCAAGTTGACCCAGGCGACGCAGGGCCTCGCCGGTGTGAGCCAGGCAGAGCGCGATCAGGTTCGGCCAGCGCGAGGCGCGCGCCAGATCCAGGCCGCGACGCAGCCATTCCATGGCCGTCTGGAAGTCGCTCATCTTGGTGTAGGTGTGCCCAAGATTGGTGGCCAGGGTGATGGCGCGGCGGATCTGCCCGGTGTGCAAGGACAGCTCGAAGGCCTTGGAATGGGCCTGGATGGAGGCCAGGTAGTGCCCACCCATGGCCGCCAGCAGACCGCGGAAATCTTCCAGTGCCGCGCCCTCCATGAGGGGCATGTCGGCGCTGTCGCGCGGCAGGCGCGCCGCCCACTCGCGCTCGGCCGCGACCGGGTCGCTGAACACCTCGGCCCGGGCCAGATTGGCCTCCAACAAGGCCAGGCGATGCGGGTCACGCACCTGGCGTGCGCAAGCGATGGCACGCTTGAGCTCATCCTTGAGCCCGGCAGCATCACCACGGTCGGCCGCCAAGTAATGGCGCAGCCAATGCAGATCGGCCAGGCCGCTGCCATCAGCCAGGCCAGCGAAGACCTGGCCGGCCTGCTTCATGTGCAGCTGCGCCTCGTCCAACTCGGCGAACAGCAGATGGGCTTCGGCGCGCAGCAGACTGAGCCGGCCGCGCACCGCCATGCGCTGCGGCTCGCGCCAGTCACTGGCGCTGATCAGCCCTTCGACATCCTGGGCCAGCTCGAGGGCGCGCAAGGTGTCGCGCTGGCGCAGAGCCCAGGCCAGAAGCAGGCGCTCGGGCAGGGTGTCGAGGACCGCGCCCTGCGCCAAGCTCTGCTCCAGGGCAGACACACTGGAATCGGTGGCGAAGAACTCCATGGTGACCGCCGTCTCGCCTCAGTAGCCCTGGCCGCGATCGACGCGGTGCATCAGTGGCTGACCGGCCCGCAGCGCCGCCAGATTGGCCCGCACCTGGGGCACGGCCGTGCGCGGGTCGGTCTGCGCCGCGCAATGCGGCAGCACCGTCACGCGCGGATGGCGCCAGAACGCATGCTCGGGCGGCAGCGGTTCCTGCTGGAACACATCGAGCACGGCATGACGCAGCTGGCCGCGGTCCAGGGCCGCCAGCAGCGCCGCCTCGTCGACATGAGCACCGCGCGCCAGATTCACCAGGCAGGCCCCGGGCCGAATCTGTGCCAGGCGGGCCGTGTCGAAGAATCCGCGTGTTTGCGGCGTCAGCGGCAAGAGGTTGATGACGATTTCGGCCGCGGCCAGGGCCGGCGCCAGACCGGCCTCCCCTTGCCACAAGCGTACGCCGTCCAGCTCGCTCGGCCGCCGGCTCCAGCCATGCACGGCGAAGCCCAGGCCGGCCAGGGTCTGGGCCGTGCGCCCACCCAGCTCGCCCAGGCCCAAGACCAGCACCGCGCATTCGGCCGCTCGGCGCTGCGGCGGTGCCTGCCAGAGCGCCTCGCGCTGCTGCGCCTGCAGCTCGAAAAACTGCCGGTGCAGAGACAACACCGCCCACAGCGCCGTGTGCACCATGGCCTCGTTCATGGCCGGGTCCACCATGCGCGCCACGGGCACTTCAGGCGGCAGGGTCGGGTCTTGCAGCAGGCGATCGACGCCGGCCCAGAGCGACTGGATCAGGCGCAGATTCGGCAGCCCGCTCAAGGCGCCCGGCTCGGGGTTGGCCACCACGGCCACCTCGACCGCGGCGGCTGCCGCCGCATCGCGCGGCGGCTGCAGCAGCCACTGTTCCTCGGGCATGGCCTCGTGCAAGAGCCGCGCCCAGCGCTCGCCCTCGGCGGCCGACCAGCGCCCGCTCAGCAGCACGGTCATTGATCCTTGTCCTCCAGCGCCTCGCACAAGGCCATCAGGCCGGCGCGCAAGGTGGCGATGCGCACGGCATGGCGGTCGCCTGCGAAATGCTCGCGCCAGACGCGGGTGACGCTGCGGCCGTGAACCAAGGCCAGCCAGACCGTGCCGACCGGCTTGTCCGTGCTGCCGCCGGTAGGCCCGGCGATGCCGGTCACGGCCAGCGCCCAGTCGATCGGCGCATGGGCCAGCAGGCCGTGCGCCATGTGCAGAGCCACCTCGCCGCTGACCGAACCATGCAGGCCGATCAAGGCCGCCGGCACCCCGAGCAACTCGGTCTTCGATTCATTGCTGTAGCTGACCACGCCGCGCTCGAACCACTGGCTGGAGCCCGACAGGCTGGTGCAGGCGGCGGCGATCAAGCCGCCGGTACAGGACTCGGCCGTGCCCAGGCGCTCACGGCGCTGGATCAGGGCGACGGCAATGCGGTCGATCAGCTCTTGCTCTTCGGGAAACAGCATGGGGCACCTCCGACAAGTTCAGGCCAAATTCACGCCATGAGCGCGCGCCACAGCGCAATCACCACAAGGGTACATCCGGCCGCGACGAAATCATCAAACATGATGCCGAAACCCTGGGCCCAGCCGACCGGTTTGCCACGTTCGCCCTTGAAGAGCTGGTCGGCCCAGCGCACCGGCCCCGGCTTGGCGGCGTCGAAGTAGCGGAACAGCGCAAAAGCCACGGCCTGGCCCCAGAAGCCGGCCGGCATGACCAGCCAGAGCACCAGCCAGAAGGCCAGCACCTCATCCCAGACGATGGCGCCGGGGTCAGGTGTTGCCAGGTGACGTGCGGTCATCGTGCAGGCCCACCAGCCGACCAGGGTGCCACCGGCCAGCAGCCAGGCCCAGCTGCGGTCCGTCATCCAGGGGTTGAGGGCCAGAAAAGACAACCAAGCCCAGAGCGTGCCGACCGTGCCCGGCGCCATGGGCGAGAGGCCGCTGCCGAAACCCAGGGCGATCCAATGCGCCGGATGCGGAAACATGAAGCGGGCCGTGGCGCGGCGCGACACCAAGGGCGCCGAGGTGGGGGGTGAGGCGTCGCTCATGGAGATTTGAAATGGTCAAAACTGTTGAACTGCAAGGCCAGCGCCTGACCGGCGCCGTCCTGCAGGCGCAGGCCCGGTTCGGCCTCGATGCTGCCGATGCGCTGTACCGGCGTGCCGCTGGCCGCCGCGGCCGCCGCGACCGCCGCGCGCCCGGCCGCATCACCCGGCGCGCTGAAGACCAGCTCGTAGTCGTCGCCCCCGGCCAGGCCGCATTCGCGCTGCAGGGCCAGGTCTTGCGCCGCCAGCACGGCGCTGCGTGGCAGGGCATCGACATCAAGCCGTGCGCCCACGCCCGAGGCCTTGAGGATGTGGCCCAGGTCACCGAGCAAGCCGTCCGAAACATCGATGGCACTGTGCGCCAGGCCGCGCAAGGCCAGGCCCAGCTGAACACGCGGCTGCGGGCATTCCATGGCCCGGCGCACCTGCTCGAAATCCTGGCCGCTGGCCAGGCTCGCCGTGCCGCGAAAGACTTCGAGCGCCAGGCGCGCATCGCCCAAGGTCTGGCCCGAAACATAGATGTCGTCGCCGACCCGCGCGCCACTGCGCAGCAAGGCCTGACCCCGCGGCACTTCGCCCATCACCGTGATGCAAATATTCAGAGGCCCGGCGGTCGTGTCGCCACCGACCAGGGCGATGCCATGGGCTTGCGCCAGCGCGAACAAGCCCTGGGCGAAGCCGCTCAGAAAGGTTTCATCCACCCGCGGCAGGCTCAGCGCCAAGGTGAAGGCGCGCGGCGTGGCGCCGCAAGCGGCCAGATCGCTGAGGTTGACCGCCAAGGCCTTGTGCCCCAGACGCTCCGGCGCCACCGTGGACAGGAAATGCCGGCCCTCGACCAGCATGTCGGAGGACACCAGCCACTGCATGCCCGGCGTCGGGTTGATGACGGCGCAGTCATCGCCAATGCCCACGGGTACGGCTTCGGCCGCGGGGTGGCTTTGGCTCTTGAAATAGCGCTGGATCAGATCGAATTCGCCCATGGGGGGAGATTGTGTCAGCGCGCCGGACCACCGGCACTCCAGAGGCGAGATTCATGCGGGGCAGCGTGCCCAAGCCTCAAGCCCGTGACTGCTCGGACGATAAGACCTTCAGGAGTCGGGTTGATGGGCGTCCCGCCCCAAGCTGTCCCTTTCGATGGACTCCCTTTGATGCGCGCAATCGAGACCGAAACGCGTGGAAGCCCAGACGCGATGCCTGTGAGCGAGGCCGGCGCTGGCCCTGCCGCCGACCTGCCGCTGCAGCTGCTGCTGCGCTTTGCCGATGCCGCCTTCGAACAGCGCTTCATCCAGCACTACGTCGCTTTCTACTTTCGTTATGCCCAGCTGAGCCTGCTGCTGGGTGCGCTGCTGATCACGGGCGACTACCTCGTCGACCGCTTCGCCCACCTCCACGGGCCGGCCAATCTGCTGCGCCTGACGCTGGCCGTGCCGGTGCTGCTGCTGGGCCTGGGTTTTTCGCTGCTGCCCAAGGCGCGCCAGCATTGGCAGCCGGTGATGGCCAGCTTCATCGTCACGGTGGCCTTATGCCTGATGCTGATCCTGCTGCGCATCGATCAGGAAGGCGGCGCCGGGCTCAAGAGCTGGGTCGGCGTGCTGAACTTCACCTTTCTGGAGTTCTACTGCTTTGTGATCCTGGGCGTGCAGTTCCGCCATGCCCTGGCTTCGGGCGCGCTGATCATGGCGGCCTTTCTCTACGCGCTGTGGTGGCATGCGGGCCTGTCCGCCCAGGAGGCCGGCTACTGGTCGTATCACGTGCTCACGGTCTTCATCCTCGCGGCCGGCATCGGCTGGTGGCGCGAGTACCTGCTGCGCAAGGAGTTCATGGCGCGCGCCGCCCTGGACGACTCGCTGCGCGCGGCCGAGCAGCGGGCCCTGCGCCTGGCCCACTATGACGAGGTCACAGGCTTGCCCAACCGTCGCCTGTTTGCCGAGCTGGCCGCGCCTGCGCTGGAACGTGCGCGGCGCAGCGCCGCCGGCTGCGCCGTGCTGCATGTCGAGATCGACCGCTTCGGCGGCGTCCATGAGCTCTACGGCCATGGCCAGGGCGAGCTGGTGCTGGCCACCATCGCCCGGCGCTTGCGCGCCTGCCTGCGTGGCAGCAGCGAGCTTGCGGCGGCCCCGGTGATGGACCATGAGCCGAGCCTGCTGGCGCGGCTGGGCGACCAGGCTTTCGCCATCCTGATCCCCGATCTCGAGGGTCAGGAGCGCGCCTCGGCGATCGCGCAAAGACTGCTCGCGGCGGTCGCGCAGCCGGTGGCGCTCGACCGCCAGGCGCTGCGCTTGTCGGCCAGCATCGGCATCGCGATGTTTCCCGGCGACGCCGCGGACCTGATCCATCTGAGCCGCTGCTCGGAACAGACGGCACGTGTCGCCGCGGAGGCCGGCGGCGCGCGGCACAAGTTCTTCGACGAGGCGCTCAATGCCCGCGCCAGGAAACGTGTGCAGCTGGAGGCCGAGCTGCGCCAGGCCCTGCAGGCGGGGCAGCTGCGTTTGCACTACCAGCCCAAGGTGGACGCGCGCAGCGCCGCCCTGGTTGGCGCCGAGGCCTTGCTGCGCTGGCAGCACCCGGAGCGCGGCCTGCTGCTGCCCGGCGATTTCATCGCTTTGGCGGAAGAAAGCGGCCTGATCGCGCCGCTGACCGACTGGGTGCTGCACACCGCCTGCCAGAGCCTGCGCCGCTGGTCGGACCAGGGGCTGCCCGCCTTGCCGCTGTCGGTGAACCTGCCGGCTTCGAGCCTGGCCGATGCCGGCCTGCCCGAGCAGCTCGAGGGCTTGGTGCGGCAGTACCAGCTTCGTCCTGCCAGCCTGAAGCTCGAACTGACCGAAACCATGGTCTTGCGCGATGTGGGCACCGCGGTCGGCGTGCTGGACCGCCTGCGCGCCTTGGGCTTTGGCCTGTCGCTGGACGACTTCGGGACCGGCTACTCCTCGCTGAGCCACCTCAAGCGCCTGCCCATGAGCGAGCTGAAAATCGACCGCGCCTTCATCACCGACGTGGCCCGAGGCGGCCGCGACGCCGCCCTGGCCTCGGCCATCATCACCTTAAGAAACGAGCTCGGTCTGCAGGTGGTGGCCGAAGGCGTGGAGACCGCGGAACAGTCAGATTTCCTGATCGGCCGGGGCTGCCCTCTGCAGCAAGGCTATCTGTTCTCCAGGCCCGTGCCACGGGCGGACTCCGAACGCATGCTGCAGTCGGGAACGACCCGACACTAGCGCCATCAGGGACACTCCCTCCGCGCCCCCCAATTCACACGTTCACCCGTTCACCTATTCACCCCCACCACCACCCACCCATGCGCCGCCTCCTGCTCCCCCTGCTGCTCGCCAGCGCCTTCACCGCCAGCGCCCGCGACAACCCCCTGCTCCAGCCCTCGACCCTGCCCTTGGGCTACCCGCATTTCGACCAGATCCAGGACGGCGACTTCGCCCCTGCCCTGGAGGCCGGCATGGCCCTGCATTGGCGCGAGGTCGACGCCATCCTGCGCAACCCGGCCGCGCCGAGCTTTGCCAACACGGTGGAAGCGCTGGAGCGTGCCGGACGTCTGCTGGGCCGCGCACAAAACCTGCTCGGCAGCCTCAGCGGCACCGACAACAACCCGGCACGCCAGGCCTTGCAACAGCGCTTTGCGACGGAGATGGCAGCGCACCGCGACCGCATCGCGCTGGACCCACGCCTGTTCGCCCGCCTGGACGCGCTGCTGGCGGCCAAGCCCAAGCTGGCCGCGGACCAGCAGCGCCTGCTGGAGCGCATGCACCGCAATCTGCGCCGCGCCGGCGCCGAGCTGCCGGCCGACAAACAGCAGCGCCTGCGTGCCATCAACAGCGAGCTCGCGCAGATGGGAGCCGAGTTCAACCGCAAGGTGCTGGCGGGCGTGAACGAGGCCGCGCTGTTCGTCAGCGAACGCGCCGAGCTCAAGGGCCTGCCCGAGAGCGAGATCGATGCGCTGAAGCAGCCAAGTGACGAGCGCTACAAGATCGCGCTGCTGAACACCACCGGCCAGCCCCTGCTTGAGCGCTTGCAATACCGCCCCTTGCGTGAGCGGCTCTACAAAGCCTCGATCGCGCGTGGCAGCCTCGGCGACGGCAACGACACCACCGCCCTGGTCAGCCGCTTTGCCGGCCTGCGCGCCGAGCGCGCGGCCTTGTTGGGCTTTGCCACCTATGCCGATTTCGAGTTGCAGGAGCAGACCGCCCGTGAGGTCAAGACGGTCAACACGCTGCTGCGCCAGCTCGCCCCGGCTGCGCTGGCCTCGGCGCGCCAGGAGCAGGCGGCGCTGCAAAGCCTGGCCGACCGCGAACAGGACGCCGCCGGGCAGCCACGCTTCGCCTTGCAGGCATGGGACTGGTCCTTCTACAGCGAGCGCCTGCGTGCCGTCCAACATGGCTACGACGGCGAGCAGCTGCGCCCCTACCTGGAACTGCAGAACGTGCTCGAGCGCGGCGTTTTCCACGCCGCCCACGAGCTCTTCGGCCTGAGCTTCAAGCGCCGCAACGACCTGCCGGTCTACCACCCTGATGTGCAGGTCTGGGAGGTCTTGGCGCCAAATGGCAAGACGCAAGCCCTGCTGCTGCTCGACCTCTATGCCCGCCCCAGCAAGCGCGGTGGTGCCTGGGCTAACGCTTATGTGCGACAGAGCCAGCTGTTCGGCGAGAAGCCGGTGGTCGGCAACCATCTGAACATCGCCAAGCCGGCGGCCGGTCAACCGACGCTGCTGAGCTGGGACGAGGCCAACACCTTGTTCCATGAGTTTGGCCACAATCTGCACAGCATGCTCAGCGACATCCGCTACCCCGGCCTGGGCGGCACCCCGCGCGACTATGTCGAGTTCCCTTCGCAGGTCAACGAGATGTGGTTGACCTGGCCCTCGGTGTTCAAGAACTACGCCCGCCATCACCAGACCGGCGCGCCCATGCCCGAGGCCTTGCTCAACAAGGTGCTCGGTGCCAAGACCTTCAACCAGGGCTTTGCGACCACCGAATACCTGGGCGCCACCCTGCTCGACCAGCGCTGGCACCAGCTCAGTGCCGCCGAGGTGCCCGGGCCTGAGCAGGTGATGGCCTTCGAGGCCCGCGTGCTGCAACAAGAAGGCTTTGGCCCCGAGCAGACCCTGGTCGCGCCGCGCTACCGCACGCCCTACTTCAGCCATATGGTCGGCGGCTACTCGGCCGGCTATTACAGCTATCTGTGGAGCGAGCTGCTCGACGCCACCACGGCCGAGTGGATCGAAAACAAGGGCGGCCTGAACCGCAAGACCGGTGAACGGCTCAAGCGCCATGTCTTCGCCATTGGCGGCAGCAAGGACATCATGGCCGAGTTCGAGCAGATGGTTGGCTCCAAGCCCAAGCTCGAGCCCTATCTGAAGCGACGCGGTCTGACGCTGAGCCGTTGAATCGGCATGCACCTGCCTGGGCACGGCGAGAGGCCGAGCCCAGGCCCTATTTGGCTGAGCCTCCAGCCCGCAACACGAGACGCGTGTCCGCGGCGTCCCAAACGCTCAAATCCCTCGGCACCGATTTGGGTGCCAGATCCCGGGCCTCGACCGCGCCGACATAGCCATCGCGCCCCCGGTCCTTGGCGGCATACAGGGCCGAGTCGGCCAAGGCCAGCGTGGCCGGCCAGTCCCAGGCGCGCGGGCGGCGGGGGTCGAGCGGGAAGGCTGCAAAGCCGATCGACACGGTGACGGCCACGCTCTGACCGAAGCCGATGTCAAAAGGCAGATCGCGCACGGCGGCGCAGGCACGCGCGGCCAGTTCGGCGGCGTCTTCACGCTGGGTTGCGCGCACCAGCACCAGCACCTCTTCGCCGCCCCAGCGCACCAGCGAATCGGTGGCGCGGAAGACATGGCGCAGGCGCTCGGCCAGGGTCACCAACACGGCGTCGCCGGCGGCATGGCCGTGGACATCGTTGACGCGCTTGAAGTGGTCGAGATCCAGCAGCATCAGGACCAGATCGCTGTCCGGGCCGGGCAGCCCATGGCCGGCATCGGCACCGGCCTCGAAACGACGCAGGCACAGGGGCAGGTCATCCTGCAGACGCAGTTCCAGATAGCGCCGGTTGCGCAGCCCAGTCAGCGCATCGGTGAGGCTGGCTTCGCGCAACTCGGCCGTGCGTTCGTTGACCAGGGCTTGCAATTCGGCTTCGCGGCGGCGCAGCACGCGGGTGCGCCAGCGCACAAAGCCCCAGAGCGAAAGCAGCAGCATGGCCGCCCCGGCCAGGCGCGCCCAGACGGTCTGCCACCAGACAGGCAGCAGCTCGACCGGCAGCTCCAGCTGGGCCGGACCCCAGAGCGTCGGGTGCGCACTGACGCGCACCTGCAGGGCATAAGGCCCCGGCTGCAGCGGGCCGAAGCTGGGGTTGCGCGCGCCGGGGTCGACGCTGGTCCAATCGCTGTCCAGGCCGAGCAGCCGGTACTGGTAGCGCAGTCGGCTGGGGTCGGCATAGTCCAGGCCGGCAAACTCGACGCTGAAGGTGCGCGTACCGGCGGGCAGTCGCAGGCTTGTGGGCTGCTCGGCTGACGCCGCACGCTCGGGGCTGTAAGACTGGCCGTTGACACGCAGGGCGCTGATGACCAAGGGCAGCGCACCCGAGTTGGTTTCGAACAGCTCAGGCTGCACCCGCAAGAGGCCACGGCTGCCACCAAACAACAGCGCGCCGCCCGGCAGCTCGGCGCTGGCGAAGAACCAGAAGCTGCCGAAGGCCGCACCCTCGGCCAGGCCGAAGCCGTCGAAGCGATCGGTCTTGGGGTCGTAGACGTAGAGCTGGCTCCAGATGCGGCCGCGGCCGTCTTCGTGCAGATTGCCGCCGAACACGCCTTCGGTGCCATGGCGCTCGCCGATGCGGTCAAAGCGGGCCCGGCCCGCGGCATCCCAGCCGCGCAGGCGATGCAGGCCGGCGACCGGCGTGTCCAGCCAGAGCGTGCCGTCACGCGCCAGCAGCAGGCCCATCACCACCGGGCTGGCCAGGGTCTCGCCCGGCGCCTGGGGCACGGCCTCAAGCCGGCCCGGCTCCTGTTGGGCGCCCGGGCTCTCACGAAACAGACCTTGCTGCCCACCGACCCAGAGCCGGCCTGAGTCAGCGGCACCCGGCGGCATCTCGATCAGCGCATGGATGGCGCCGTGCAAGGGCGCACCGTCGGCGCGCAGCACCCGTTGCAAAGCCGGCGCCGTCGGACCGGCGAGGCGGTACAAGCCCTCCTGCATGCCCAACCAGACCTCACCGTTGGCGCGCAGCAGCAGGCGTTGCGCACGCCCACCGTCCAGCGGCCAGTCGCGCAAAAGGCGACCCTGAGCCGAGCGGTGCTCCAGACGGCCGGCCGCGGCCATCCACACGCTGCCATCGGGCGCTTCGGCCAGCGACTCGACCACGCTGCTGCGCTCGCGCGGCCACAGGCCCAAGGTGGCCAGGTCATGCCCGGGGCGGCCGTCCAGACGTACCAGCCGGCCGCTCTGCGTGGGGGCCAGCACCTCGCCGCTGCGCAAGCGCAGCAAGGCGCGCACATCGGCGTCGGCCAGGGGGGCGGCCGGATCGGGGTCGGGGCCACGCACGGCCAGCGCCGGATGCTGCTGGTGGCGCTGCAAACCCAGGCCGTAGCCGCTGACCCACATCGCGCCGCTGGCGTCACGCAGCAGACCGCTGATGTCGTTGCCGGTCAGTCCACTCAAACGGCGCGGGTCATGGCGCAGCCGCGCTTCGATCTCTCCATTGAGCGGGTTAACCCAGAGCAGGCCCACCTTGCTGCCCACCCAGAGCCGCCCGTCGCTGGCCAAAGCCAGGGCTTGCAGCGGGGTGTGCAGTTCCTGCACCCAGCGCACACGTCCCTGCTCGACCACGCCCAGGCGGCCGTCCTGCGTGCCCAGCCAGATGCGGCCGGCGCGGTCTTCCGCCAGCGCCAGCACGGGCACGCCAGATTCAGCGCCGGGCAGGGCCAGGGATTCCCAGCCCCCATCGGCCCGCCGGCGCGACAGGCCGCGCCAATGGCCGGCCCAGACCGTGCCGTCGCGGGCGATCTGCAAGGAGAGCAAACGAGCCTCAGGCTCACCCTGCCAGCGCAGCTCCTGAGGTTCGAAGTGGCGTGTCGCCGGCGTGTAGCGCCACAGACCTTGGCCCAGAGTGCCGACCCAGACCTCGCCTTGCGCGTCTTCCGCCAGCGCCCGGATCGGTGCATGCGGGCCGGCGGTGCCGCGGCCGCTGCCCAGCGATTCGATGCGGTCCTGCGCGGGATCAAAGGCCATCAAGCCCAGAAATTCGGTGCCGATCCACATGCGGCCGTCACGGCCAGGGCTCAAGGCGCGGACCCAGCCCAGATTGCGCTGGGCACGGGTCGGGCCGGCCTGCTCGATAGGGCGCAGGCGGTAGCCGTCATAGCGGGTCAGGCCCTTGCTGGTGGCCACCCAGATGAAGCCGGCGCGGTCTTGCGCGATGGCTGGCACCGTGCTCTGCGGCACCGTGACGCTGCGGAACTGCACCTCCATGGCGCTGCCACCCGGGCCGGCATGGGCAGGGCGCCAAAGAAGGGGAAGCAGCGCCAGCAGAAGCAGCAGACAGCGCAGGCCTGGCAGGCTGTCGAAGGGAAAGCGCATGGGGGAAATTGTAAGCAGAGGCGCCCGCTCCGCACGGCCGGAACGGCCGCCGCCTCACTGATAGCCCACACCCATGACATAGTTGCGCAAGAGCTGCTCTTCCTGATCGCCCGCGGCCAGCAGAGCGCGCAGACCGTCGCGCAGGGTCAAGACACCGAGCGGCTTGCGGTTGGCGCCAATCAAGAAGGCATGGATCAGGCCGCGTTCATGCATGCGGTTCAAGACCTCGCGCAGCAGGTCATCGGGGGCGCAGGAGGTGAACTCGCGCTGCATGACATCAGCCGCACGGGTGGCAAAGAAATCGGCATGGCCGAGGCCGAGCTGCCGGATCAACAGGGTCTCGGTGATGATGCCCTGGGCCACCCCGACAGCGTCGCAGACCACCACGGCGCTGATCTGCGCACTCGACAGCAGGGCCGCCACCTCGACCAGCAAGGCGTCCCCGCTCACGGTGCGCAGGCGCGACGCGGCCACATCGGCCATGCAGCCCAGACGCAGCTGCTCGGCGCTGGCTGGCTGCTCGGCGGCGGCGACCAGAGGGGTTTCCACGGCGGGACTCATGTCGGCGCCTGGGTCAGCGTGGCCTGCAAACTGATCTCGGCCACGCTGGCCAGGGCCTTGGACAGCGGGCATTCGCGCTTGGCCGTCTCGGCCAGCGCCTGGAAGCGGGCCTCGTCGAGGCCGGGCACCTCGGCGTGCAGCTGCAAGGCGATGCGGTCGATCACAAAGCCCTCGCCGGCGGCGCTCAGACGCACGCTCGCCCGGGTGTCGACCGTGCGGGTGGCAAAACCGGCCTTCTCGCAGGCAAAGGAAAAGGCCATGGTGAAACAGGCGGCATGGGCCGCGCCCAGCAGCTCCTCGGGGTTGGAGCCGCGCCGCTCATCACCGAAGCGGCTGGCGAAGCCATAGGGGTGGTCCTGCAAAGCGCCGGACTCGGTGCTGATCTGGCCCAGGCCCTGCTTGCCGGCGCCGTTCCATAGAACACTGGCGGTCTTTTCGCTCATGGTGAATCCTTTCGTGTTTGCTGCAGGCAGCGCAGCTTCGGTGGCCGCGCCGGGCTCGCACTCAGGCGAGGCCGGGGCAGAGGAATCATTTCGGGCGCGACGGCTGGACCGGAGGGCCGCTCGGCTGCAAGCGCCCCGCACGCAGGTCCTGGACGGCCTGCAGCAGGGCACGGGCGACATTGCGCACCTCTTCCTGCACGGCGCTGTCCGCGTCCAGCGCTTCATGGCTGTCGCAGTAGGGCTGGTAGTAGCCGATATAGCGATCGAGCTTGGCCGCCGCGCCGGCGTCAAGCAGGCCCATCCATTCGAGCCAATCGCAGAGGCCACGCCGGTGCACCTCGACGCCGGCCACATCGCCATGGACGACCACGCCAAACACCCGGCCGGCCAAATGCTTGGGATAGTCCCAGCCCTGGGCTTCGAGTTGCTTGGCCTCTGCCAGGTGCTTGCCATGGGTGGAACTGGGATCGGGGTTGCCGCCATCGGCGGCGACCAGGCGGTCCATCATCAGCTTGAGCGGGCTGGGCGACTGGTACCAATAGGTCGGCGCCAGGATGATGACGCCGTGCGCGGCGACCCAGCGCTCGTAGATCTCGGCCATCCAGTCGTCGGCCTGGGCCAGCGCGTGGTTGGGGTAGCAGCTGCAAGGCCAGTGGCACAGCGGCATGGCGCTGGACACGCAGCCCTTGCAGGGGTGGATGGTGCGGCCGTACTCGGAGGTCACCCGACTCAGATCCAGCAAGTCGACCTGCAGGCCGGCGGCCTCCAGCACCTCACGGGCCAAGCCGCTCAGACGCCAGGTCTTGGAAATCTCGCCCGGGCAGGTCCCATCATTGCGCGCGCTGCCGCAGACCAAGAGCACGCTGGAAGGCGTGGCGGCTTCGCCCCAGCGCTGCTGCGCCGCCTGCAAGCGCGCGCGGGTTTCCAGCCACTGCACCGAGATTTCATACGCCGGGTCGGCAAAGCCGGGGCCGCCGGGCCGGGTCAGCGGCGCCTTGCGGCCCTGCTCCAGGGCGTCCCAGGCGATGGCCTCCAGGCGATCGATGGCGGCCTGCTCGCTGCGGTAGGCCGGGTCGTAGAAGCGCAGCTGAAAGCGCTGCTGGAACTCGGCGCGCGTCAAGGGCTCGGAAGCCTGTCCGGTGCGGGGAATGCTCATCACATGCGTCCTGGCCAGCGAAGGAGATGCCGCATCGTCCAGCGGCGTCGCCCGCGCGTCTGTTCGCTGTCAAACAGTCGGGGCTTGGCGAGGCCTTGGACACGAACCGCCCCGAGGCAACGACACTAGCGGTCTTTCCCCGCCATTCGCCGCCCCCCTTGAAGCCACACGCCTCGCCCCGCTCCGCCACCCAAGTCAGCCAACTCGCCAACGGCCTGCGCACCGTCGCCATCCCCATGCCCTGGCGCGAGACGATCAGCCTGAGCGTCTTCATCCGCACCGGCAGCCTCCATGAAAGCGCGCGATTGAATGGCATCAGCCATGTGGTCGAACACATGGCCTTCAAGGGCACGGCCAGCCGCGACTGCCAGCGCATCAATCTCGACGCCGAGGCTCTGGGCGCCGAACTCAATGCCCACACCGACAAGGACCACACGGCCTTTCACATCGAAGGCCTGCCGAGTGACCTGCCGGCCTTCATCGAGCTGCTGGCCGACATCGTGCTGAACAGCAGCTTTCCGGCCGAAGAGCTGGAGCGCGAGCGCGGCGTCATCGTGCAGGAATTCAGCGAGTTCGAGGACGACCCGACCAGCGCTGCCTTCCAGCTGCTCGACCGCGCCTGCTACGGCGCCACCCACGCGGCCGGCCGGCCCATCATCGGCACACGCGCCAACATCCTGCGCTTCAGCCGCGACGATCTGCTCGCCTATGTGCGGGCGCAGTACAGCGCCAGCAATGTGGTGGTGGCGGTGGCCGGGCCGGTCGACGCCAGCGCCTTCGAGCGTGCGGTGGCCGCGGCCTTCGGCGCCATGCCAGCCGGCAGCCCGCACACCCTGAGCGCACCGAGCTGGCAGGGCGGGCTGAAGACGCGGCGCATGGCCGGCAGCGGCCAGTGCCAGATCCTGCTCGGCTTCCCGGCGCCCAGCCTGGGTGATGTGCACAGCAGCGAACACCTGCCCCATGTGCTGGCCGCCGCCCTGCTGGGCGAAGGCATGAGCTCGCCCCTGCTGGACGAGATCCGCGAGCGCCGCGGCCTGGCCTACCACGTGGCTTGTTCGGCCGACATCCTGCCGCTCTACGGCCAGTTCGTGATCGAGGGCGCCACGGCGCCGGCCCAGGCCGAAGAGTTTCTGCAGGCCGTGCACAGCCTGCTGCAGCGCCAGGCCCAGGGTCCGCTCGACCCAGTGGCGCTGGCGCGCGCGCGCAAGCAGTTGCAGATGCGCGCGCTTCGTTCGCTGGAGCAGCCGGCCCGGCGCATGGAAGGCGCGGCGCAGGAGCTGTTCAGCTTCGGTCAGCTGCGCGATCCGCAACGGGCCATGGCGCAGCTGCAGGCGGTCAGCGCCGAGCAGGTGCAGGCGGTGTTCGCACAGCTGTTGCTGCCGGGGCAGCGCCCGGCGCTCGCCCTGGCCGGCAGTGTTCCGCAGCGCGCACGCGCCTGCGCGCAGGCCCTGTTCTCCTGATCGACTGGGCATCGTCTGCGCGCTAAGCTAGCGCCGCAAACAGACGGACTCTCGGAAGACCTATGAAACGGATAGCAGCGCCAGCTCTGCTCGGCCTGTTTGGCCTGTTCTCACTGGCCAGCGCCAGCAGCCAGGCCCAAGCCCCAAGCCATGTGCAAGACCCGACCCTGAGCTGGGAAACGCTGGCGCCGATGCCGATCGGCGTGCAGGAGATCTACCCGGCGGTGCATGGCGGTCGCCTCGTCGTGGCCGGCGGCCTGAGCAGCGAGCTGCCGGCGGCACAAGGCCATCTCAGCGATGCGCTGCAAATCTACGACCCGGCCAGCGACCGCTGGAGCCTGGGGCCGGCCCTGCCCGAGGGCCGCCACCATGCGCAGCTGATCAGCCTGGGGCAAACGCTCTACATGATCGGTGGCTTTGTGCGCTGCGCACAAGGCGACTGGTGCGCCAGCCGCGATGTGCTCAGCCTGAAGGACGGCAGCACGCGCTGGCGGCGCCTGGCGCCGCTGCCCAAGGCGCTGACCGAGTCCACCGCGTTTGTGCAGGGCGGCGAGATCCACCTGCTCAGCGGCCGCAGCCCACGCGCGAGGGCCAACGGACAGTGGGGCGACCATCACGATGTCAACTGGCACTGAGCCTTCCGGCCCGACACCCAGCGCTGGCGCGTCCTGACGGCTGGGCCCGAGACCAAGAGCAGTGCCGCCGCACTCACATTCGCCGGCCGGCCCTATCTGATCGGCGGGCGTGAGTACAAGGGCGCCAATCTGCGCAGCGTCCACCGCCTCGACCCAGCCAGCGGCCAATGGCAAGCGCAAGCGCCGCTGGCCTTTGCCCAGGCCGCCCATGGCCTCGGCGTGCTGGGCGCGCAGGGCGAACTGCTGTGCAGCGTGGGCGGTGAAACCGCCGAGAATGGCGGCGGCGTGCTGGGCCAGGTGCAATGCTTGGATGCCGCTGAAGGCGTCTGGCGGGTGCGGACCGAAATGCCCGAGCCTCGCCATGGCCTGGGTGTGCTCAGCCTGGATGGCAAGCTCTACGCCATCGGCGGCGCCCGCCAGCCGGCGCTGACGCAAACAAGTCCGCGCTTGGATCGCCTCAGCCTCAAGGCAGGCGCAGCGGCGCCGCCTTGAAGCGCGGCCTCAGCTCTCGCGCAAAAGGTTGCTCAGCTCGACCGCCGACTTGACGTTCATCTTCTCGAACACACGTGCCCGGTGCACCTCGACCGTGCGCACGCTGATGTGCAACTGGTCGGCGATCAGCTTGTTGGGCAGAGCCTGGATGACCAGCTGCATGACCTCGCGCTCGCGCTCGGTCAGCTCGGCCACGCGCTGGGCCATCTGGCCGCGCTGCTGACGCGCCTCGATCGCCTGGCCGCTCAGGGCCAGGGCTTGTTCGATGCGGTCGACCAGGCCGTTGTCAGAGAACGGCTTCTCGACGAAATCAAAGGCGCCGCGCTTGACGGCGGCCACGGCGGTGGGCACATCGCCATGGCCGGTCAGGAAGATCACCGGCAGCAAGGACGGCTGCACCACGCCCTGCTCCAGGCCACCGCACAGGCCGCGCTGCAGCAGGCGTTCGAACAAGGCCAGGCCGCTCATGCCGGGCATGCGCACATCGAGCAGCAGGCAAGACGGTGCATCGGGCCAATCGCGCGCCTGCTCGGGCCGAGCGTCCAGCATGGCCTCGAAGGCCTCGGCGCTGGCAAAGCCCTCGGACAGCAAGCGACGCGAGCGCAGCAGCCAGCCCAAGGCATCACGCACCACGTCTTCGTCATCGACCAGGTAGACCACCGGCAGTTTTCGGCTGTTGTTCATCTCAGGACTCCGGGGCGGCATTGGCGGCGGGCAAGGTGAAGCGGAACTCGGTGCCGCCAGGCGCTACTTCGCGTTTGAAATAGTCCATGGCACCGCCGTGTTGCTCCACCACGGTGCGGCACAGGCTCAGGCCCAGGCCCATGCCCTCGGCCCGCGTGGTGAAGAAGGGGGTGTAGAGCTGACGGCCGACCTCGGGCGGAATGCCGGGGCCGCAGTCCAGCACCGAGATGCTGACCCAGCGGCTGTCGACCACGGCGGCGCGCAGGGTCAGCAGGCGCTGCGGCGCAGTTGCATGCTCTTCCATGGCCTGGATGGCATTGCGGGTCAGGTTCAGCAGCACTTGCTCGACCATGGTGCGGTCGCAGCGCACGCGCGGGCTGGGTTCGGGCAGCTCCAGGACGATGCGGGTGCCGCTCTTGCGCGCCTGCAAACGCACCAGCGGCAGCACAGCGTCGAAGAGCTGATCCACGGCGATCGTTTCGCGCGATTGCTCGCGCCGGCGCACAAAGCCATGCACGCTTTTGATCACGCGACCGGCCCGCTCGGCCTGTTCGGCGATGCGCAGCGAGGCTTGGCGCACCAGGTCGGGTGTCTGCGGGTCGTCCGGCTCATTGGCGAGCAGATTGACCGAGGCCGTGGCGTAGCTGGCGATGGCCGCCAGCGGCTGGTTCAGTTCATGGCTGAGCAGGGACGCCATTTCACCCATGGTGGCCAGGCGGGCCGTCGCCTGCAGGCGCTCCTGCTGCTGGCGCGAGAGCTCTTCCATGCGACGCTGGTCCGAGACATCAAGCACGGCGCTCATCCAGCCGGTCTGCTGTCCCTGGGCGTCGAGCAAGGGCGCTTCGAAGATCAGCACCGGAAAGCGCTCGCCGTTGCGGCGCATGAAGACGGTCTCGAAGCCCTGGCGCGGGTCCTGACCGCCGGGGCGATTGTCGGCGGCCCAGCGGGCGCTGCGGTCGGCGTGCCGGCGCCGGTATTCCTCGACGAACTCGGGCGGCCAATAGGGCGGCGTGTCATCGGGCCGGTCGGGCCGAGCGCCGTGCCCCAGCAGTTCCTCGGCCTTGAAGCCCACCATGGCGCAGAAGGCCGGGTTGACGTAGCTGATGCTGCCGGCCATGGTGCGGGCGCGCAGGCCGGTGATCAGCGAGTTCTCCATGGCATGACGAAAGGCCAGCGATTCGGCCAGGGCCGACTCGGCCAGCGCACGGCGCCGCCCATCGCGCGCCAGCAGGATCACCAGGGCGAACAAGCTCAGCGACAGACCCAGCACCAGGGCGGTGGCCAGATTGGGAATCAGCTTGGGGCGGCCGGCTGAGGCATCGACCTTGAGCTGCAGCGTCAGACCCGGCAGGTCGACCAGTCGCTCGGCCAGGTAGATGCCGGCGCCACGCGACAGGCCGGTGCGCGCCAGGCGGGTGCCGTCGCCCTCCACAAAGCTGAGCTCGTGGCCGCGCACCAGATCCTGCGTGACGGCCTCCTCCAAGAGATGGCGCAGGCTCAAGGTGGCGACCAGATAAGAGTCCACCGCCTTGGCGTTCAGCAGCGGCAGGCACAGGTCCACCACTTCCAGGCCCTCGCCGCCGGGCAAGGGGATGAAGTAGCTGCGCGAATAGAGCTGGGTGCCTTGGCGCTGCGCGGCAGAACAGGCCAACTCCGTCTCCACCTGCATCTGGCCGCGCGGCAGCTGCTTGAACAGGGGCGAGACATAGGGCGACTCGGCCACGTCCAGCACCTGCAGGCGGGCATCGCGGAACTCGATGCGCATCACGGCGCGCAAGCGTCGCAGCAGCTCGGCCTCATCACCCATGCGGCGCGGTCGAGCCCGGTCCTGCCAGAGCAAGCCCTGCAGGGCTTGCAGGTCCTGCCCCGCCAATTGCCTGACTCGTGCCGCCACCTCGGTGGCCACCTGGTCCACATGCTCTTGCGCACGTGCGTCCTCATAGCTGAGCGTCAGCGCGACCAACAGCGACTGCGCCACCACCAGCAGGCCAAACAGGGCACCCCATAGCAAGGCACGCCGCCAGTTCCAGGGGCGGGCAGCTTCGGCAAGCGGGGTCGGGAACGGGGCGAAATTCAAATGCAGCAGTCCTTCAGGCCAGAGCGGAGTATCAGACTGAGGATGGGGCCAGAAGATGCGCAGTTTCGCGTATCGCAGGGGCAAGTTTTCACGCCACACTCGATGCAGATCCCGCTTCTACAATCGCCGTCCCTTTGGCCGCAGCATGTGGCCAGCCCCGGCGGACTCCTCGCGAATTCCCAAGAGAGACAGCACCATGCCCAATTCCGAACTGAAAACTGCGCAGCTGCGCCAAGCGGCGCTGGAGTATCACGAGTTCCCAACGCCGGGCAAGATTGCCATCGCCGCGACCAAGCAGTTGGTCAACCAGCGCGACTTGGCCTTGGCTTACTCGCCAGGTGTGGCCTTTGCCTGCGAAGAAATCGTCGCTGACCCGGCCAATGCCTTCCGCTACACCTCGCGCGGCAACCTGGTCGCCGTGGTCACCAATGGCACGGCCGTGCTGGGCCTGGGCAATATCGGCCCCCTGGCCTCCAAGCCGGTGATGGAAGGCAAGGGTGTGCTGTTCAAGAAGTTCGCCGGCATCGACGTCTTCGACCTGGAAATCCAGGAGAACGACCTCGACAAGCTGGTCGACGTGATCGCCGCACTGGAGCCCACCTTCGGCGGCATCAACCTCGAAGACATCAAGGCACCTGATTGCTTCTATGTCGAGCGCAAGCTGCGCGAGCGCATGAAGATCCCCGTCTTCCACGACGACCAGCACGGCACGGCCATCGTCGTCGGCGCGGCCTTCCTGAACGGCCTCAAAGTGCTGGGCAAGGACATCAAGCAGGTCAAGCTGGTGACCTCGGGCGCCGGTGCGGCGGCCCTGGCCTGCTTGGGCCTGCTGGTGAAGCTGGGCTTGCCCAAGGAAAACATCTGGGTGACCGACCTGGCTGGCCTGGTCTATGAAGGCCGCACCGAGCTGATGGACCCGGACAAGGCCGGCTTCGCGCAGAAGACCGAGGCCCGCAGCCTCAGCGAAGCCATCGAAGGCGCCGACATCTTCCTGGGCCTGTCGGCCGGCGGTGTGCTCAAGCCGGCCATGGTCGCCAAGATGGCAGCCCGGCCGATGATCTTCGCGCTCGCCAACCCGACGCCGGAAATCCTGCCCGAGGAAGTCAAGGCGGTGCGCGACGACGCCATCATGGCCACCGGCCGCACCGACTACCCGAACCAGGTCAACAACGTCCTGTGCTTCCCCTACATCTTCCGCGGCGCCCTGGACTGCGGCGCCGTCACCATCAATGACGAGATGGAAATCGCCGCGGTCCGCGCGATTGCCGAACTGGCCCAGGCCGAGCAGAGCGAAGTGGTGGCGGCAGCCTATGCCGGCGCCAACCTCAGCTTTGGCCCCGAATACCTGATCCCCAAGCCCTTCGACCCGCGCCTGATGATGAAGATCGCGCCGGCCGTGGCGCTGGCGGCTCAAGAATCGGGTGTGGCCTCGCGCCCCATCGCCGACATGGACGCCTACCGCGAGAAGCTGCAGAGCTTTGTCTACGCATCGGGCACCACCATGAAGCCCATCTTCAATGTGGCCAAGCGGGCGGTGAACAAACGCGTGGCCTATGCCGAGGGCGAAGAAGAACGCATCCTGCGCGCCGTGCAAGTGGTGGTGGACGAAGGTCTGGCCCGCCCGACCTTGATCGGCCGCCCGGCCGTGATTGCCGAACGTTGCGAGCGCTTTGGCCTGCGTCTGCAAGAGGGCCGCGACTACGACGTCGTCAACGTCGAGAACGACCACCGCTACCGCGACTTCTGGCAAACCTACCACCAGATGACCGAGCGCAAGGGCGTGACGGTGCAGGTGGCCAAGATCGAGATGCGCCGCCGCCTGACCTTGATCGGCGCCATGCTGCTGCACAAAGGCGAGGTCGATGGCATGCTCTGCGGTACGTGGGGCACCACCGCCAACCACCTGCACTACATCGATCAGGTGATCGGCAAACACGAAGGCGGCTGCCCGCGCACGCCGCAGGATGTGCCCGTCTATGCCTGCATGAACGGCCTGATGCTGCCGGGCCGCCAGGTGTTTCTGGTCGACACCCACGTCAACTACGACCCGACGGCCGAGCAGTTGGCCGAGATCACCGTGATGGCTGCCGAAGAAATGGTGCGATTCGGCATCCAGCCCAAGGTGGCCCTGCTCTCGCATTCCAACTTCGGCACCAGTGACCACCCCAGCGCGCTGAAGATGCGCCAGACCCTGGCCCTGCTGCGCGAGCAAGCGCCCTGGCTGGAGGTAGATGGCGAAATGCACGGTGATGCGGCGCTGGATCCAGCCAGCCGCGCTGTGACCATGCCGCGCTGCACGCTCAGCGGCGAGGCCAATCTGCTGGTGCTGCCCAATATCGACGCCGCCAACATCAGCTACAACCTGCTCAAGACGGCGGCCGGCGGCGGCATCGCCATCGGCCCGGTCTTGTTGGGCGCGGCCAAACCCGTCCATGTGCTGACACCGTCGGCTACCGTGCGGCGCATCGTCAACATGACGGCGCTGACCGTGGCGGACGCCAACGCTGCACGCTGAAAGCGGCCGGCCAGCGGCTGGCTCACACCCGGGAGTTCGCCTTGGCCGAAGGCCAAGGCGGGCCGCTGGAGCGGGAAATTCGAGCCGATATGCGCCCGTCAGAGCGACTATTTACAAAAGTTTGTAAGAACTCACCCGCAGATTTCAGGGCGATGAAACAGCGTAGTTGCGTGGATTTCTGAGACTGTGTGCGCACACTCACAAATCAATACCGCGCACTGATCCGAGGGGTGGCCGCTTGAGGTTTTCGAGCGGTTTCGGTACCATCATGCTTTCAGGAACAGGGTAAACCCGTGTCTTTGCTCTCTTGGCCGCCTCGGTGGCCCACTTGGCGCAAGTCAGGCTTTGCAGCGATTTTGCTCGCTGCTGCGTCGATCGGCGCGCAAGTGCAGGCCAAAGAATCGGTAACCTCGCCGAATCCGTCACTGGATTCTGTGGCCTTGACGGCCTTGCCGCGCGAAGCCCAAACCACGCATCGTCTGATCCTCGCCGGGGGCCCTTTCCCCTACCGAAAAGACGGCACCGTGTTTGGCAATCGTGAGCGCATCTTGCCGCGCCAGGCCCGAGGCTACTACCACGAGTACACCGTCCGCACGCCCGGAGCCCGCAATCGCGGCGCCAGGCGTCTGGTCTGTGGCGGTTTGCCCCCGACTCGCCCTGATGTTTGCTACTACACCGACGACCACTACAGCAGTTTCAAGCGCGTCCAGCCTTGAAGCCCTGCAGCGAGTCGGCGGCGATAAAAAGTTCTGTGACTATATAGGAGGATCGCGACCATGCTTTTGCAGACCGTCCGTCCCAATATCGTGCAGGCCATAAGGGCCTACCGCGTAGAGGACTTGATGCACGCCGCACAGGATGCTGGCCAGCATTTTCTGTACGCCAATCTGAGCGAGGCACAGTCCAAGCAGGATGTGCTGGAAGCCATCGCCCAGGCCTTCCTGTTCCCCGCCCACTTTGGCAAGAACCTGGACGCCCTGCATGACTGCATGACCGATCTGGTTCACAAGTCCGGCGCGCAGCCTGGCTTTGTCGTGGTGCTGGAACAGCTGCCCGACAACAGCAAGTTTGACCGCGAAGCGCGCGAGCAACTGCTCGATGTCTTCCGAGAAGCCGCTGACTACTGGGGCGACAGAAAAGTCCAGTTCAGGTGCTTCTATTCTTTTCAGTAGCCCGCTCCCAAGAAAACGGGTCATGGGAGCGGGCTGCTGAAGAGACCACCAGCGTTGCAGCCAAGCCGGCAGCAAAGAATTCCAAGGCGGCAGCCAATGCCAACTTCGGAACGAATATGCCGATGATGAGCAGCGCCTTCGATACCGCCATGTGGCTGAGCGCCGCCTGAGCCGGTAACGAATACCAGCCAGCAAGACAAAAAAGGGGCCGCGAGGCCCCTTTTGCATGTCCGCTTGCCGCGACACCGCGGCATGCCGAGCCTCAGGCGGCCGGCGTGCCCAGCTGCTGGGCCAGAGCCACATACTCGGCCACGGGCACTTCCTCAGCCCGGCGCTGCAGGTCGAACTGACCCGAGAAACCGCGAGCCGTCAACCAGACACCCAGGCTGTGACGCAGCAGCTTGCGCCGCTGCGAGAAAGCAGCCGCGACCATCTCACCGAACAAGCCCTTGTCCAGCTGCGGCGGCTGCGCATAGGGTTGCATGCGCACGATCGCCGACATCACGCGCGGCGGCGGATCGAAAGCATCGGGCGGCACATCGAACACCGATTCGATCGCATAACGCCACTGCAGCATCACGGTCAGGCGGCCATAGTCCTTGCAGCAGGGCGAGGCCGCCATGCGGTCCACGACCTCTTTCTGCAGCATGAAGTGCTGGTCGACCACATGGTCCACCGCACCCAGCAGATGAAAGAGGATGGGCGTGGAGATGTTGTAGGGCAAATTGCCGACGACACGTAACTTCTGGCCCTTGGCCGCAGCCAGAGCGGCAAAGTCAACCTTGAGCACATCAGACTCGATCACCTCGAGACCGGGGCGCTGGCGCAGGCGTGCGGCCAGATCGCGGTCCAGCTCGATCACGCTGAAGGCCGGGATGCGGTTGAGCAAAGGCAGGGTCATGGCGCCCAAACCGGGGCCGATCTCGACCAGTGCTTCGCCGGATTGAGGGGCTATCGCGTCGCAGATGGACTCGATGATGTGGACATCGGTCAGGAAATGTTGACCGAAGCGCTTGCGGGCAATGTGTTGAGCCATTGTGTTCGCGGCTCAGTCCAGCCACTCGCGGACTTCAACGTAGGCGCGTGCCCGCAGTTCCTTGATCCATTCCTGGTAAGCCTCTTCGTACTTGCTCTCCCGCAAGGCCGCCTTGGCCTGCTCGCGCAGCTGCTTGGGCTCGATCTCGACCGTGCGGCGCTCCTGAACCTGGATAAGGTGCAGGCCGAAACGCGACTGCACCGGCTCGGACAAGCCACCCAGCGGCAAGGCATTCATGGCCTGCTCAAACTCGGGCACCAGCACGCCGGGCGCCATCCAGCCAAGATCACCGCCTTCGGCTGCACTGCCGTCTTCCGAGTTGTCTTTCGCGACCTGCTCAAAGCTGGCGCGGCCCGACTCGATGGCGCGCTTGAATTCCGCCAAGCGGCGCGCGGCAACCTCGGGGGTCAGCTGGGCCGAGGGGCGCAGCAGCACATGGCGCACACGGGTCTGCACGACCGAACTCAGCGATTCCGCGCCTTGGCGCTCCACCACTTTGAGCAGATGGAAGCCGGCGCCGCTGCGCAGCAGGCTGGCGGCCACCTGGCCCGTCTTCAGGCCCTTGACCTGCTGCACGAAGACATCGGGCAGGCGGTCGGCCGGACGCAAGCCGATCTCACCACCGAGCTGCTTGTTGCCGTCTTCGGACACTTCCTTGGCCACCTTGGCGAAGTCCTCGCCGGCCTTGATGCGGGCAGCGGCAGCCTCGGCGCGCGCCAAGCGCTCGGCCACGATGGCCTCCGAGGCGCCTTCGGGCACCGACACCAAAATCTGGGCCAGATTGAGCTGGCCCGAATTGGTCAGTTGCTCACGGCGCTTGTCCAGATAGTTGTCGATGTCACCATCGGTGATGCGGATCCGCGCCGGCACTTCGCGCTCGCGCGCGCGCTCGGTCATCATCTGGTCGCGCAGGCCTTCGCGGAAGGTGCGGAAGTCCAGGCCGTCGGTCTTCAACCGCTCCAGCAGCTGCGGCATGGTCAGCTTGTTCTGCGCCGCCACATTGGCCACCACCCGGTCCAGTTCGGCCTCGTCGACCTTGGCGCCGGTTTCACGGGCGAAGGTGACCAGTACGCGGTCTTCGATCATGGCCTCAAGCGCTTGCTTGTGCAGCGCTTCCAGGTCGGGCATGCGGTCCCCTCGCTGGCGCGCCTCTTCGCGCAGACGGGCCTTGCGCTGGATGACCTCGCTGGCCGCCACCACATCCTGGTTCACCACCACGGCAATGTAGTCACCGGGATTGAGGTCCGCAGCACGCGTCTGCGCCACGGCAAGACCGCTCGTCGACAGCAGGGCCAGCGCAAGAGAGAGGGTACGAATCGACATATCAGTCATAAGGGGCTTCAAGGCTTGCCGAGCGCTCGGAGCTCAGCTGTCGGTAACCAGGGATATTGTCCCTCAAGACCTTGAGCGCATTGGAGCCCAGCTGGGACAAACCCACCAACTCCATTTGCAGCATCAAGCGCGTGTTCGTTTCGGCGCGTCCGGTGGACAAACGCTCGGCGCCGACCCGCAAAACCCAGCAGCCGGCGTCATATTCAAAGCCCAGCACCGAGTCGGTCAGGCGCCGATCGCGCAGGCTGTACTGCACCCGGCCGGCGCTGTACCAGGCCCCCGAGCAACCGCTGCCACCACCGCCGCGCGCGCTCTTACCGAACAGCGGCCATTGCCAGGCCAGCTCCACCTGTTCGCTCTGCTGGCGCGCCAGGCGGTAGGCCACGCTGACCGTCTGGAAGGTGCCCGGCGAGTAGCGGGCGCGCAGCACGGCGCGCTCGGAGCGGCCGCTGTCCGAGTTGTACTGCAGGGCGCCGTCCAGCCACCAGCGGGTGTCCAGATGCGCAGCGCCCAGCAGGAGCAGGTCAGAGAAACGCTGCTTGACCGGCACGTTGTCTGCGGTGATGCGCTGATCGCGGAACTGGAATCGCTGCACCAGACCCAGGCGCAGCACCTCGTCGCCATCATTGGCGTTGACCCAGCGGCTGGTGGCGCCGGCCGTCAGTTGGTGGGCATCCGACACGCGGTCGATGCCCGAGAACTGGTTGGCCGTGTAAATCGAGTCGAAGTTGAAGTCCTTGGCCGCCGAATCGAAGCGGGGCAGGTTCTCCTGGGCGCGATAAGGCGTGTTGACGTAGAGCAGGCGTGGCTCCAGGGTCTGGGTCAGGGCGCGGCCGAACAGGCGGGTGTCGCGCTCGAAGATCCAGCCATGGTCGAGGCTGAAGGTCGGCACCGTCCGCCCTTTGGAACGCAGGCCGTCCGTACCGGCCTGGTCGAGCACGTAATGGGCGACATTGACCTCGAAGCGCGGAATCAACCACCAGGCCGCCCCGCCCAAGGGGGCGCTCAGATGCGCCAGCATATGGGTGCGCTGCCCTCCCGCCCTCGCCTGGCTGGCTGGCGCCGAGTCGGGCAGATCGAAGCGGTTGTACTCCAGCTCGATCGCCCCCTCCAGGCGCGCCTTGCGGCCCCAGGGCCGGAAGCCATCCAAAACCGAATCATCGGCCGCGGTATTCAGGCGCAGGCCGATTTGCGGCGAGCGCTGGTAAGGCGAGTCAAATCGAGCCAGCGGATCCTGGCCCTGCAAGGTCTGCCAGCGCTGCAGGCGCGCATAGGCATGGCCCTCGCCCCAGGCCCATTCGCGCCGGCGTTCCAGTTGCAGATCGGCCATCAAGAGGCGTTGCGCCTGGCTCTTAACCCGCTCGGGCAGGTCCTTCCAGTAGTCGTCGTCCGACACCCGCTCGGCACGCACGTGGTAGCGCCAGTCCATGCCCAATTCGCCGTCCTGCAACACATTCAGGGCCCAGCGCGTGCGCCGTGCGACGCGATCCGAGGGCAGCAAGGCCAGGTTCAGCTCGCCGGCATGCTGGGGCTCCAGATAACGAAACTCGCTGTCCAGGCCGGGGCCGCGGCGCGTCATCAGGAAGGGCGTCAGCGTGGCATCGCGCTGGGGCGCCAGATTCCAGTAGTAAGGCAGACCGAACTCGACGCCGCTGCGCTTGTCCAGCCTGATATTGGGCGGCAACCAGCCTGACTTGCGCTGGCCCGCCAGGGGAAAGCTCAGCGTGGGCGCCGGCAGGATGGGCACGCCATAAAAACGCAGGACTGCGCCCTTGGCCACGCCCTCGTTGGCGTCGAAATCCATGCTCAGGCTTTGCGCGCTGATTTCCCAGGCCGGCTGCGGCTGGTTCTCGTCGACCGGGCAGCTGCTGTAGGTGCCACCCTCGGCCAGCATGTGCTTGGCGTCGATGAAGCGCAGGCGCGTGGCCTTGCCGCTGCCACCGGTCTGAGAGAAGAAATAGCTCGGGCTGAGGAACTCGCCTTCGAAACGATTGACGTAGAGGCTCAGCTCCGGGCCGCGAAAGACGCTGCCTGCACGGCTGATCTCGACCCCGCCGGTGGCGCGGGCGAGGTCATCGACCTGCTGGTAGCCCAGCCGCTGGGCGCGCAGCAGCAGCTCGCCATAGCGCAGCTCGGCATCGCCCTCCGCCAGCGACTCCTGGTCGATGCGCGTCACCACGCTGCGAGCGCTCAGCACCAGTGCCGGCTTGTTCGACTCCTCCGCGCCCAGCTCGCTGCCCGCGACGCGCTTGCTCAGCACCATGGTCGGGCGCAAGCGCGTGCCCACTGGCGCCGCCGGCGCCGCGGCCGAAGCAGCAGCGGATGGCGCCGATGGCAGGGTCTGCGCATGGCCCGACGTGGCCAGACAGAGCCACACGCAACAGGGCCAGCAGCGGACAAGCGCCAGGAGGGAGGGGTTCAGGGTCAAGGGGCGCGGCACAGCGTCGGCAGGCGTCGTTAGGTGAAGCAGGATTGAGTGCTGCGGCCAGCGCGGCGCGGCGGCTTGCAAGCTCGGCACCGAGCCAGGGCTCGCGGTTTGTAAAATCCATTATCCATGAGGCTGCGCCAAGCGCGGGCGCGACTCTCGCCCGCACCGCGCGGCCACGAGCCGGCAAATCTTGTCCAAGAGCGCCGGCCCGCTCCGATCCCCCACACCCAAGAAGCGCTTGACGCTGCCCTCCATGACCTCCATCGCCTGGCCGAATCCGCAGCGTCAACACGCCTTTCAGACCTGGCTGCACAGCCTGCAGCCGAGCTTCGGCCTGCTCGCCGAAACCCTGCGCGAAGCCAATGCCGACGCCAGTTCACGCCGCTATCTGCGCGTTGCCGATAGCAGCGGCCGCAGCTATATCGTCATGGACGCACCGCCCGAATCGAACGATGTGCGCCCCTTCCTGAAAGTCGGTGCTTTGATGGCCGGCTGTGGCCTGCATGTGCCGCAGGTGTTCGCGGCCGATGCCGAGCAGGGCTTCCTGCTCCTGGCCGACTTGGGAAATGAGCCGTACCTCCAGGCGCTGCTGACAGCACAGCAAAACGACCCCAAAAAAGCGGAGCCGCTGATGCGTGCGGCCCTGCAAGCCCTGCTTCAGTGGCAGAGCCAGATCGATGCCAGCCAGTTGCCGAGCTATGACGAGGCCTTTGTGCGCCGAGAGCTGCAGATCTTCGTCGACTGGTGCGTGCAGCGCGAGTTCGGCAAAAGCTGGGACGAGACCCAGCAAAAGTGGTGGGAGCACAGTTGCCAGGTGCTGGTGCGCAATATGGTCGAGCAGCCACAAGTCGCCATGCACCGAGATTTCATGGTGCGCAATCTCATGGTCTGCCCCGAGGGCCAGGTCGGCATCCTGGACTTCCAGGACGCGGTGCGCGGGCCCATCGCCTACGACCTGGCTTCGCTGCTGCGTGACGCCTTCATTTCCTGGGACGAAGAGCAGGAGCTGGATTGGGCGGTTCGCTATTGGGAGCAGGCGCGCAAGGCCGGCCTGCCGGTGAATGAGGATTTCGGCGAATTCTGGCGCCAGGTTGAGTGGAGTGGCCTGCAGCGCCACCTGAAGATCCTGGGCCTGTTCTGCCGCCTCAAGCACCGCGACGGCAAGCCGCGCTATGCCGAGGACCTGCCGCGCCTGTTCGCCTATGCCATCAAGGTCAGCACCCGCTATGTGCAGCTGTCACCGCTGACCCATCTGTTGCAGGACTTGCAGGGCGGCATGGTGGATACGGGGTTTACGTTGCGGTGAACGGGTGAACGGGTGAACGGGTGAACGGGTGAACGGGTGAACGCCTCGATGGTGTCTCATTCACCTCTTCACTTGTTCACCTATTCACTCCACTCACGGATGCGCCGCCATCACCTGCGCCACCGCGGCCGTCAGACGCTTGCCATAGGGCACATGCAGGAATTCGTTCGGGCCATGGGCATTGCTCTTGGGGCCGAGCACGCCGCAGACCACCATCTGGGCGGCGGGGAAGCCTTTTTGCAGCATGCTCATCAGCGGAATGGTGCCGCCCTGGCCGATGTAGCCGACCGGCGCGCCGAAGTGGCTTTCGCTGGCCTCGTTGAGGGCGCGGCTGAGCCAAGGTGTCAGGTCAGGCGTGTTCCAGCCGGTGGCGCCATAAGCGCCGGCGCGGCCATCGGGCACAAAGGTGACCTTGGCGTTGTAGGGCGCGTTGTCTTCCAGCAAGGCTTTGAGGCGAAGCGCCGCTTCATTGCCGTCGATCAGCGGCGGCAGGCGCAGGGACAGCTTGAAGGCGGTGAACGGGCGCAACACATTGCCGGCGCTCTTCATCTCGGGGAAGCCGTCGACACCGGTCACCGACAGGGTCGGGCGCCAGGTGCGGTTGAGCAGCACCTCGACCGGCTCGGCGGTCATCGGCAGCACCGGGCCGCCGTCGGCCCCGCAGGCCCAGGGCATGCGCTTGTAGACCTCGTCCTTGAGGATGGCGGCCGTGGCCTGCGCCTGCTCGACGCGGTCGGTCGGGATGTCACAGTGGAAGCTCTCGGGCAGCAGGCGGCCGGTCTTGGAGTCTTCCAGGCGGTCCAGCACCTGGCGCAGGATGCGGAACGATGAGGGCACCACGCCGGAAGCATCACCCGAATGGATGCCCTCGCTGAGCACTTCGACCTTGAGCACGCCGCTGACCATGCCGCGCAGCGAGGTGGTCAGCCAGAGCTGGTTGTAGTCACCGGCGCCGGAGTCCAGGCACACGACCAGGGAAACATTGCCCAGACGCTCCTTGAGCACGTCGATGTAAGCCGGTAGGTCGTAGGAGCCCGACTCCTCGCAAGTCTCGATGATGCCGACGCAGCGCGGGCGCGGGATGCCCTGCTTGTCCAGCGCCATGATGGCGGTCAGCGAGGCGTAGACGGCATAGCCATCGTCGGCGCCGCCGCGGCCGTAGAGCTTGCCGTCTTCGTATTTGGGCGTCCAGGGGCCGAGGTCGTTGCGCCAGCCGTTGAACTCAGGCTGCTTGTCCAAATGGCCGTAGAGCACGATGGTGTCCTGGCAATCGGCCTTGGTGGCGGGCACCTCGAAGAAGATCACCGGCGTGCGGCCTTCCAGGCGGATCACCTCCAGCTTGAGGCCGGCCACCTTCTTGCTCTCCACCCAGCTGGCGGCGTCGCGCAGCACCTTCTCGATATGGCCGTTGGCGGCCCAGTCGGCGTCGAACATCGGGCTCTTGGCCGGAATGGCGATGTACTGGGTCAGCGCCGGGACGATCTCTTCATCCCAGACGCGCGAGGCAAACTCGCCCAGGGCGCTGGCCTGATCGGGCTGCAGGGGCAAGGAGGGGTCGCGAGCGTTCATGGTGGTTTCCTGCTGCTTGTGGCGGAGAAGCCTGCAAGTTTAGGCCAAGGCCCGCGCGGGCTGCTGCCGCTTGGCGCGACCTGCGCCCCAAAAAAGAAATGCGCCCGAAGGCGCATTGGCAAGCTCAGGCGAAACGCGCTCAGGCGGGCTGACGACGGCGCCAAGCCACCAGCCCAGCCAGACCCGCGGCCAGCATCAGATAGGTCGAGGGCTCCGGCACGGCGGCCACGGCATCCAAGGTGCGGCCGTTGAGCTGCACGGTGATGTCACCCAGATTCGAATTCAGGAACAAGGCATCCGCAAACGACAAGGTGCTGCTGCCGACGCTGCTGACTGAGAAGTTGATCCGGGCCAGCACGCCACTGCCGTTGGCGCCGGCGACATTGCCGATCAAGGTGTTGTTGAGAAAGCTGATCTGGCCTGCGGCGTTGTCGATCACGCCGGCGTCGGCAAAGGTATTGCCTGCCGTGCCCAGGAAGGCGCCTTCGCTGACACCGGTGACCTGAAGGATGGCCGGATTGAAGTTCAGGCTGAACTGGTAGGCGTACAGATCGCTGATGCCCGAGATCAGGACATCCAAACTCAGGGTCGTGCCGACCACGGCCGGATCCGGCTGCGCGACCAGGGTCACCGCGGGGTCCGCCCAGGCTTGCGAGGCCAGAGCGCCCAAGAGCAGCGCGGCGGCAATGCTTTTCTTCTTCAACATCATCATGACGATTTCTCCTCTGCCCTGTAGGCAATACATCCAAGTTTGAGGATTTGCGGCACCCGGCTCAGCAAACCCCGCATGGACCTGAATCTGGTTCACAGATCGTGGTGTATTTCGTGAACTGCAGTCTTTCATCAGCCACGATGCGGCGATACGGGGGGATTCCCCAGCCCTTGGCCACCCTGCCCCTGTTTCAAGGCTCAGGGTTGAAGCGCAGCCGGGCCTGCAAGTCCGCCACGGCCGCGTCCATGACCGCCAGCGCTTCCGGGCCGCAGGCCTCGCGACGGAACACCTGCTTGACCTCGCCGTCGCGCTCGACCTGCCAATTGACCCAGGCGCCATCGCGCATCTCGGGGTCGTCATAGCTCTCGGCCATGGCAAAAAAGCCTTGCGCCTGCAGCAGGGCGGCCAAGGCCTCGAAATCCGGCAGTGCCAATCTGGCACGCGAACGCTGGTCCTGCGTGCCATGCCGGGCCTTGCCGCTCAGGGTCAGCAAGGCTGTGCCATTGCGATGCAGGCTCAGGCGGCTGCTGTTCGCACAACCGAAGCAATCGCGCTCCACGGTGATCACCTGAATGAGGGGGTTCGACCCGGCGGGCAGGGGCTCGACCGCCGACGCCGGGCCACCCGCGCCGAAGCCGCAGGACAGGGCCAGCAACCAGGCACGCCAGGGCTTACCCGGCTTGTCCACGGCCGTACTCATGAGGATTGACCCTCTATACAGGGCAAAGACTTGTCATCTATCTTCGTGCACTTGTTCACAGGCGCTCGCATGTCTGGTCCTCGGAAATCCAGCGTTACTGGTTTTCAAGGCCGCCGCTGCGACGCAGCGCCTCAAAGAACCTCAGCCAGTTTGCCCCGAAAAAGGACTCCTCATGAAACTGCATGCATCTGCCTCCAGCCGCGCCGGCCGCGCGCCCGTCACCACCGCCGCGCGTGAACTGCAGCGCCACACCAGCAGCCTGCTTGTGCTGAGCATGGCGCTGGCCGGCACGATTGCCATGCCGGCCGCACACGCTGCGCCGATCAGCGGCGCCAGCGCGGCAGTCGCCGCCCAGCCCAGCGGTGCATTCTGGCAAGACGCCAAGGCCACCAGGGCCAAGGTCTCAGCCAAAGGCGCTGTGCCCGCCGTGCAGCCGCGCAAGTACCGCGCCACCACGCTCGATCGCTTCGGCCTGACCGCCTTCGCCGCCAATGCGCCGATGGAACGCACGGCCGCTGCCCAGCTGAGCCCGCTGACCATCTCCCTGCCCCATCCCGATGGCGGCTATCAGCGCTTCACCGTGGTCGAGTCGCCGGTGATGGAACAAGCCCTGGCTGACAAGCACCCCGAGATCAAGACCTATGCCGGCAAGGGGATCGACGACCCGAACGCCAGCGTGCGCATGGACATCACGCCGCTGGGCTTCCACGCCTCGGTGCGCTCGCCCAAGGGCGCCTGGTACATCGACCCCTATTTCCACCTCGACGACAGCCTCTACGCCAGCTACCACGGCCGCGAACTGCCGAACCAGCACGGCCCGTTGAGCGAAGCCATGCAGACGGAGGCGCACATCGCCCTGACGCGCGGCTTCTACCATGCTGGCGATGCGGTTGAAGTGCGTGGCTTCGGCTTCGCCCCCGGTGCCACCGTGAACATCACCGTGCGCAACCCCGAGACCGACACCAGCAGCCGCCAGACCGTCAGCGCCACCGCCGACCAGGACGGCACCTTGTCGACCTCCCTGGTGGCCGACCCCTCGCGCAACCTGGGCGCCTACGAAATCACTGCCAGCGACGGACGCACCACGGCGACCACGGCCTACCATGTGGTGGACGAGTCGCAGAGCCCGACCGCAGCCACCGGCACGCAGCTGCGCAACTACCGTCTGGCCCTGGTGACTGACCCGTCCTACGCCACCTTCTTCGGCGGTTCGGCCAATGTCACGGCGGCCAAGGTCACCCTGGTCAACCGCATCACCCAGGTGTACGAGGATGAAACCTCGATCCGCCTGACCCTGGTCGGCAACAACGACCTGCTGAACCTGGACACCGCTGCCAAGATGACAGGCGCCAACGGCCCCTGCGGCGGCAGCGCCTGCTTCACCACCACCCAAGCCGCCGGTTGCGCCAGCAGCACGCTGACCCGCAACCGCCAGGTCATCGGCCTGCTGATCGGCGCCAGCAATTACGATGTCGGCCACATCGGCTTCGGCCTCAATGGCGGCGGTCTGGCCAGCCTGGGTGTGGTCGGCGGCAGCGCCAAGGCACAGGGCTGCACAGGCGTACCCACCCCGGTCGGTGACCTGTTCGCGGTCGACTATGTGGCGCATGAAATCGGCCACCAATTCGCCGGCAACCACACCTTCAACGGCGTGACCGGCAGCTGCACGGGCGGCAACCGCAATGCCGGCACTTCGGTGGAGCCGGGCTCGGGCTCGTCCATCATGGCCTATGCCGGCATCTGCGGCACCGACAATCTGCAACCGCACAGCGACGCCTACTGGTCGCAGCGCAGCTTTGACGAGATCACCACCTACGTCTCGGGCGCGGAAACATCGCTCAATGAAGTGCAGATGGCGGCCCTGACCAATTTCAACACCAATGGTCAGCAATTCCAGCTCAGCTACGGCGGCAATGCCTCGGCCCCCATCATCCGCGGCACCAACTTCACCACCGCGGGCATCAAGGCCGCGATCGAAGCCATCGCCGGCTGGCCGGCTGGCGGCACGGTCACGGTCAGCAGCCTGACCGACACCGGCTTCACCCTGACCTTCAGCGGCTCCCTGGCTGGCACCAACCTGCCCATGCTGGGCCTGAGCGGCCTGGGCGCCGGCAACTACATCGGCGAGATCACCGCTGGTGGCCTGAGCACACGCCGCGGCCACACCATCACCGCCACCGGCAACAGCGCCCCGGCGCTGAATGTGCCGCCGACCTACACCATCCCGGTGCGCACACCGTTCGCATTGACCGGTTCGGCCAGCGATGCTGAAGGCGACACCATCACCTATCTGTGGGAGCAAAACGACCGCGGCGCCGGTACCGGCACCGGCCTGCTGACCAATGCCAAGACCAACGGCCCGCTGTTCCGCCAGTTCGGCACCATCGCCGCCGTCAGCGAAGCCGACACGGTGAAGTACAACTCGCCCGGCGAGAACTTTGTTTCGACCAACCCGACGCGGGTATTCCCGGACCTGGCCCAGATCCTGGTGAACAACACCAATGCCGAAACCGGTGCCTGCCCGACCGCCTCTTCGCCGGCCACATCGGCGCAGATTGACTGCTACTCGGAATACCTGCCGACCGCCGCGTACGTGGGCTTCGCTGGCACCAATGCCAGCCCGGCCTCGCTGAACTTCAAGCTGACGGTGCGTGATGGCCGCGGCGGCGTCAACAGCGCCAGCACGCAGTTGGTGCTGGCCCCGGCCGCCGGCCCCTTCCTGGTGACCTGGCCCAACACGGCCCTGCAGCTGAACAGCGGCACGGCCTACACGGTGACCTGGAACGTGGCCAACACCGATGCCGCACCGGTGAGCACCAGCCAGGTGAAGGTGAGCCTGTCGACCGACGGCGGCAACACCTTCCCCCATGTCCTGGCCGCCAGCGTGCCCAACAACGGCAGCGCCTCGGTGACCCTGCCGGTGCTGGCCGCCGACAAGGCCCGCATCAAGGTGGAAGCGATCGACAACGTCTTCTTTGACGTGTCGAATGCCGACTTCAGCATCAAGCTCTACGGTGATGTCAACGGCGACGGCAGCATCAGCTGCGCCGACTTGTCCATCGTGCGCGCCTCGCTGGGCAAGCGCGCTGGTCAGCCGGGCTTTGACCCGCGCGCCGATGTCAACGGCGACGGCGTGGTCGACATCCGCGACATGGCCGCTGTGTCCAAGAACGTGCCGGCCGCGAACACCTGCAACAGGTAAGCCGACCCGCGCCGAGCGCCACGAACGCAAGCTCGTGGCGCCCATCAAAAAGCCCCGCCTGGCAACAGGACGGGGCTTTTTCTATGGGCGCGGCACCTGGGCTAAAAGCGGGCCGCAAGCCAGCTTTGCAGCGCAGCAAACACTTGCTCGCGCTCGGGCTCATTGAAGATCTCATGGAAGAGCGGGCCGAAGCACTGCGCGCGCAGCACCGCCGGCGGCGCCTCGGCTGCGAACTCGGCACTGCCGGCGGGGGCGACGCAGCGGTCGCTGCCGGCCCACATCAGCAAGGTCGGCACCACCCAGTCGGCGGCATGCTGACGCACCATTTCACCGGCATCGACAATCATGCGCGCCAAGGTCGGCGTCAGGCGGTCGTGCACCATGGGGTCATCGATATAGGCCTGCACGACCGAGCGCTGGCGCGAGATCCAGGCCGTCTTCAAGCCATTGCCGACCGCCAGATGCGGCGCCACGGCCACGCCCAAGCCCAGCTGCAGACGCTGCCAGGCCGACAGGCCCGGGTCGAGCGCCGGCGAGGACAAGACCAAGGCATCGACCGGCCGGAACCAGGCCGGCAACTGGCCGGCACAGCTGGCAGCCAGACCGCCGGCCACAAAGCGTGCGGCCACCAGGCCGCCCATGCTGTGACCAAGCAGCAGCAAAGGACCGCGGCCCAGCTGAGGGTCGGCGCGCAACTCATCGATGACCAGGGCCAGGTCCTGCAGCAAGCGCTCGGCATCGGGCACATCACCGCGCGCCCCGCCCGAGGCGCCATGGCCGCGCTGGTCATAGCCAGCGACATGCCAGCCCCAGCCGTTCAACTTGCCGGCCAGGGTCTCATAGCGACCGACATGCTCGCCCAGGCCGTGCACCAACAAGACAGTGCCGCGCGCTGGCTCCAGCCCCAGCTTGCTCCATTGCCGCCAGTGCAGCGGGATGCCATCTTCAGTTCTCAGGGTTCGCATGCGAGCCAGTGTAGGCAGGCCCACTCCAGGGCCACCCCAGGGCTTGCCCGGGGCGGTAAAACTACCCGGGCCCAGGCCTTTCGGCAGGGCGAGCGGGCCGCCCGCGGCCTGTTGCCGATGAACAATGGCCGTCCGGCAGATCGCGCCGAAATCCATGGCCATGCAGCCCCCCTACACTGCAAACTTTTGTTACCACTTGACCCGGGTTCGATGATGAGAAATCTGCTCTCCTTGCTCATCTGTCTGCTGCTGGCGGCCTGCGCCGGGCCCAAGTACACCGTCGACGACGGCCGTGCCGTCAACGAAACCCTGCTCGGCCACATCCGCAGCTACGGCATGGGCGAGCAGGCGATCCGCCCGGCCATCGCGCGCAGCGCGGACCTCAAGGACCCCGAGTGCGACAAGCAGTGGGAGCTGCCCTTTGCCCTGGCCACCAGCAGCGGCTGGTCCGAGACCGACCGGGTCGCGTGGGTGCGCGCCCTGCAGGTGGACGAGCGTCTGACCGTGGTGGCCACGGCGCCGGGCTCGCCGCTGCAGCTCGGCGACAAGGTGGCCGTGCTGGCCGGGCTGAAGACCGAAGACACCGAGCAGATGCTCAACGGCCTGGCCGAGATCCGCGACCGCGGCCGCCCTTTTTCAATCGTGCTGTCCACTGGCAAGCAGCATGTCATCACGCCCTTCGAGGTCTGCCGTGGCTACACCCGCCTGGCCCCGCCCAGCACGCCCGAGGTGCAGGACTACCACTGGCTGCTCAGCATGCATTCGCTGGAAGTGCCCCAGGTCGGACTCAGTGATGACGAAGCGCTTTGGGTCGTGCTCTGGACCCAGGGCCTGTCGGAAGAAGGCGGCGCCCGCATGAAAACCTTTCACTACGGCAGCAAGATCGTCGGCACGCTCTACAACCTGGTCACCCTGGCCACCGGCCTGAAGGGTGCGGCGCTGGCGGCGGAAGCGGCCGTCACGGCCGCCAAGAGTGCGGCCCAGAGCGTGGTGACCGAAGTGCTCAAGCAGCAGCTGATCGAGCAAGGCAAGAGCTTGGCCGTGCAACGCATCCGTGAGGGCATCACCGACGCGGCCGAAAAGCTGACCCGTCAGCAGGTGGTGAACGCCCTGCAGGCGGCGGCCGCCAACCGCGGCTCGCTGTCGGGCGTCGCCCGGGTTGGCGCCACCGTGTTCGACCGCGCCGACAGCTGGGCGTTCCAGCGCGCCGCGCAGCTTGGGGGCAACCCGCTGGCCGGCTTTCGTCTGCACCAGAAATTGATCGAGCGCAGCTTCACCGCCAATGCCTTCGCCTTCGATGCCGAACGGCTGGACGCCTTGAGCAAGCTGGCCGAAACCAAGGGCCTGGGCTACGAGGTGCAAGCCATCCTGAACGGCTTCAAGCCGGAAGAGCTGCTGTTCGAAATCGGCGCCATGCCACTGGCCTCGGCGCCGGCAGCCTTTTCTTTCTCCGGCCCTGAAGACCCGGGCCAGGGCCGCTTCGCGCGCGGCCTGATTGATGCCATGCTGGACATGCCCATGGCCTCCGGCCCGGCCAAAAAGTAACGATGGAAACGAAGGTCTTCTCGATGCGCTTGTCGATCGCTTGTCTGGCACTGCCCCTGTTGCTCGGCCTCACCCCGCGCGCCGCGCGGGCACAAACCACCGCAGCCCCGTCGACCGCAGCCCCGGTGCTGGCAGCGGCGCCCGCGGCTTCGGCTGCGGCCAGCTTGCCGGCGGACGCCGCCTCGGCCCCGGACGGGGCGGCATCCGCGCCGGCAGCCCCCCCACCACCGCCACCGCCAAGCTGCTCTTCGCTGACCGCCAAGGCCATGAGCAGCGACCTGCGCGCCGCCACCGCCCAAGCCCAGAACAAGCCCCTGGAAGAGCTGGCCCGAGCCTATGAGGAGGCCGTGTCCCTCTGGACCCAGGCCACCGGCGGCTGCACCGGCCGCGCCCAGGAACGCGCCCAGCGCGCACTCGGTGACAACGAACGCCAACGGGCCGCCGTGGCCGAGCGCATGGCGGCCGGCTCGCAGTGCGAGCTCTCGCACCGCGACGCGGCTTCGCTGCAGGAGCTGGCGGCCAAAGCCTTCGGCGAGCGCCGCTTTGGCGATGCGGCATCGCTCTACAGCAAGGCCGAAACCATGTGGGACCTGGCCGCTGAACACTGCACCGGCAGCCAACAGCAGATCGCCCTGCGGCGCCGCGAGCAGACCGAGATCGACGCCCACAACGCGGAGTTCTGCGCCCCCATCTTCGACAAGGCGCGCGACTTTGCGCAGAAGTTTCGCACTGCCGCACCGGGCCTCAATCCGACCGAGCGCCAGGCCCAGTCCATGATTGCCGAGACCGCCTGGCGGCGCGCCGCCACCTTGTGCAAGGACGCAGCCCTGGAGAACGCCAACAGCTTCATCCAGACCCTGGCGCGCGAGCGCGGCACCCCCTGGGCGGCCGTGCCTTTGCCAGACAGCTTCCAGGCGGCTTTGCCCAAGCCACCGGCGCCGCGGCCCACCGCGGTGGCCAGCACACCCGGCACGGCCGCCAAAGTGGCAGGCGTTGCGACCGGAACGGCAGCGACAGTTGGTGCAGCCGCCGCGACAAGCGGTGCAAAAGCCACCGGCGACACCGCAGCCAGCGGCCTGGGCGCGCTCGTCAGCGGCGCCCTCGGTGCGGTGAAGAGCGCCACCCAGACCACCGGCAACGAAGCCGCAGCGGCACGCAACAACAGCCAGGCTCGAACGGCCGCCGAGGACGCGCCCAAGGAGGCCGCCAAGGAGATGGACATTCGCGCCGGCGACACCCGCTACAAAGGCCAGTTCGTGCGCGAAGAGGGTCAGGTCGTGAGCGGCACCGGCCGGGTCGAATGGTCGAACGGCGATGTCTACATCGGCAGCCTGGTGCGCAGCGTGCGCCAGGGCAAGGGCGAGTTCATCTGGGCCAACGGTCAGCGCTATGAAGGCGACTGGGTGGCGGACCGAGCCACCGGCCAGGGCAAGCTCTACTTTGCCAATGGCAACCAGTACGAAGGCAGCGTCGTCGACGGCGGCCCGGAAGGCAGCGGCCAGCTCAACTTCGCCAGCGGTGATGTCTACAAGGGCCAGATCAGCCAAGGCGTGGCCCATGGCAAGGGTCTGTACCGCTGGGCCAATGGCCAGCAGTACGAGGGCGACTATGTCCGCTCTGAGCCACAAGGCCGGGGTGTACTGCGTTATGCCAACGGCAACCGATTTGAGGGCAGCATCCAGGCAGGCCAGCCGCATGGCCTGGGCAAGCTCGAGCTGGCCTCGGGCGACCGCTACGAAGGCGAGTTCCAAACGGGCAAGCCGCATGGCCAGGGCAGCTATTTCTGGAAGAGCGGCGAACGCTATAGCGGCGCCTGGGCAGGCGGCGTCAAACATGGGCAGGGCGTTTTCCACTGGCCCACAGGCGACCGTTGGGAGGGTCTGTTCCAGGCCGATGAACGCACCGAGGAGGGTGTGTTGCATCGGAAGGAATGAGTGAACGGGTGAATCGTGAGTGAGGATGTGGACATGCGGGAAGAGATGGCTGTTGAACTGATTCCGCCGGACATCGGCGCTTACCGGGAGGGTGGCAGCGGCGTGGACTACGTTCATGTGCTGGACTCCGGCCGGCCGGGCCCCACCGTCATGGTGCAGGCCCTGACCCACGGCAATGAGCTCTGCGGCGCCATCGCCCTGGACTGGCTGTTCCAGCAAGGCATGGGGCGATCACTGCAGCCGCTGCAAGGGCGCTTGATCCTGAGCTTTGCCAATGTTGAGGCCTACACGCGCTTCGACCCGGCCGACCCGAACGCGTCGCGCTGTGTCGATGAAGACTTGAACCGCGTCTGGAGCGACGCGCAGTTGTTCGGCCCGCGTGACTCGCTGGAGCTGCGCCGTGCTCGCGCCCTGCGTCCCTTCGTCGACAGCGCTGATTTCCTGTTCGACATCCACTCGATGCAAGACGCCTGTCGGCCCTTGATGGTCTGCGGCTTGCTGGACAAGGGCGCAGCCTTTGCGCGCGAGCTGGGCATGCCCGGTGAGTTGCTGATCGACACCGGCCACCCCTCGGGCCTGCGCATGCGCGACCGCGGCGGTTTCGGCGACCCAGCCAGCCCGAAGAACGCCTTGCTGATCGAATGCGGCCAGCACTGGGAGCAGCGCTCGGCCGAAGTGGCCATCGACGGCCTGGTGCGATTCCTGCGCCTGACCGGCATGGTCAGCGCCGACTGGGCCGAAGCCCGCCTGCGCGTGCCTCTGCCGCAGCGCCAGCGCACCATCCGGGTCGACGAAGCGATCACCGCCCTGAGCAGCGACTTCCACTTCACCCTGCCGTCGCCCGTGCGCGGGCTTGATGTCATCCCCGAAGCGGGCACTGTGTTCGCAGCCGATGGCGACACCGTCTTCAAGACACGTTATGCCAACACGGTGCTGGTCATGCCCAGCCTCAAGCATGGGCTGCCGGGGAACACCATGGTGCGCTTGGGCAGATTCGAGGACTGAGCGCTCGGCCCGAGCAAGCTTCCCTAAGGCCCCACCACCACATCGGCCCGCAAGACCTCTGGCGGATAGTAGTGCTGCAGCGAGCGCAGCAGGCTGCCGTCGCGCGCAGACCGGGCCAAGGCTTCGCGCAACAGGGCCAGGTCGGCTGGCGACAAGGCCTGGTTGGAAAGATAGGCGCCGACCTCGGAGCGCGGCAGTCCGGCCAGCGGCTGGAAGCGCATATCGTCGATGGCGGCCAGCTGCGGCAGCGCTTCCTGGTCGGGGCCAGGCGCGTGAACGGCCGAATACAGCAGCGTCGGCGGCAAGATGCTGAACTCCACCCGGCCGCTGCGCAGCATCAGCAGAACGGTTCGCAGGTCAGCCACATAGTCGACCCGCTTGTCGGCCTCCAGCTGGCGCAACAAGGCATCGTATTCATCGCCCCAGGTGTAGGAGCGCACGACGGCCGCGCGCCAGCTGCCGCGCGCCAGCAGGCCGCGCACATCACTGGGCGGCGCCTCCTTGCCGGCCTTCAGCGTGATCAGCGTCGGCGTCAGCTTGAGCATGGGCACGAACACGGCTTTGCGGTCGCGCTCGGCGGTGCGCGAGGCAGGCAGGAACAGGTCAGCTTCGCGGCTGTCGAAGAACATCAGCGCGAGTCGAGCCCGTGGCACGACGGGAAAGCTGAAATCGCAGCCCAGGCGTTCGCCAATCTGGCGCATCAAGTCTGGGTAGACACCCTGGACCTGCTCACCCTTGACCAGCGCATTGAAGCCGGTCGGCGCGACAGGCATGCTGATCGTGCGCGAGCACTGCGCCTGAACCGCCAAGTGCGGGCTGGCCAGAGCGAGGCCCAGCAGCCAGCCACGCCCAAGGCCAAACAGGCGCGCCGCAGCTCGCATGCAACTCTGAACTGGCACCACGGTCATGCTGCCCTATCGACTACCGGCTCACCCCCTGCGCTCAGTCCGCCTTGACACAAAAGGCATTGAGCTTGTTGCCGTCCAGATCGCGGAAATAGGCTGCGTAGAAGCCACCGCCGCGCGGGCCTGGTGCGCCCTCGTCCTGGCCGCCCAGAGCCAGGGCCTTGGCATGCAGGGCCTGGACTTTCTCTTCGCTGTTCAAGGCCAGGGCGATCATGACGCCATTGCCGACGCTGGCGGCTTGCTCGTCGTAGGGCTTCATGACGGCGAAGCCGGGCTTGTCCATGCCGGTTCCCCAGGCATAGCCGCGGCCGAAGTCCATCATCCGCTTGATACCGATGACGGCGAACAGCTCGTCATAGAAAGCCGCCGCGCGCGGCAGGTCGTTGGTGCCTAGGGTGGTGTAGCCGATCATGGGTCTCGCTCCACAGGTTGCGGTGCTCAGAGTATCAGCCAGGCCCCTGCTGCCTGCGCAAGTTCAGACCGCTGGCTCTGAAAATTTGTGCGATGCTGGCCCCCATTGCCCCACAGCAGCACCATGGACGAGCCCCAGGCCAACAGTCTCTACAGCGAACAGCTGAAGCGGGGTTGGGGCCGCCTGAGTTTCTTGCCGCCGCTGGAGCAGGAGTACCGCCGCTACTGTGCCCAGGGCATACGCTGGCGCTTCATCAGCACCACCTTGCTGGCCGTGCTGATCTGGGCCATTTTCTGGTTGACGGATGGCTGGCGCCAGCAGTCGCTCAGCGAGCCCGCACAGTTCCAGCCCCTGATCGCGCGGGTGCAGCAGCTGCGCCTTGGCGTGATGCTGGTGCTGCTTCTAGCCTTGGCCGTGCTGGCCCTGGCGCGCGACATCGAACGGACGCTGTGGGCCGTGTTCCTGATGGGCTTGGCCATGGCAGACGGTGCTGCCCTGGCCTTGCTGTGCTACCAGCGCATGGGCTTGCCCTCCGAGAGCAGCGTGCTGGTGCTGGCCATGGTGACGCAGTTCATGCCCATCGGCGCGCGCTTTCGCTGGCACCTGGCTCTGGCGCTGAGCTTCTTGAGCTCGGTGCTGATCATGGCTGTGCTGACACCCGAGGAGGCGCTGCGCGACGCACTGCTGCGCATCTGGCTGGTATTGCTGCTGACCTTGCTGGCCTGTGCCTTTGGCGCCTACTGGCGCGAGTACCTGCGGCGCGAACAGTTCCTGCACCGCGGCTTGGCGCAATGGCTGGCCCTGCACGACGAGTTGACCGGCCTGAGCAACCGGCGCCTGTTCAAGCAGCAACTGCAGACCACCATGGCGCAGGCGGCGCGCGATGAGCGGCCCTTGGCCCTGATGCTGATCGACGTCGACCATTTCAAGCGCTACAACGACCGCTACGGCCACGACGCCGGCGACCGTGCCCTGCAGCGCGTGGCCGCCGTGCTGGCCGGCCAGGCTCAACGACCGCTGGACTTGGCCGCGCGCATGGGCGGCGAAGAGATGGCCCTGCTGCTCTACGACATCCGGCCCGAGCAATTGGGTGAGCATGCGAACGCGGTGGTTGCGGCCATGGCCGCGGAAGGCTTGCCGCATGAGGACTCCCCGACAGCGCCGGTGCTGACCCTCAGCCTGGGCGCGGCGCTGATGCGGCCGGGCGAGGGCCCGGAACGCCTGTACCAGCGTGCTGACGCCCTGCTCTATCGAGCCAAGAACGAGGGGCGGAACTGTGCTTGTGTGGAGGGCAGCGCGCGAGGCGGCTGAGCACAGCCGGGGAGGCCAGGCCTACGGTCGATCCGTCGCCGCGTCTGTCGATCCGTCGCCCAGGCCCGGCAGCGCCGCTTGGCGTTGGCGAGACTGCAGCCATCAACTCCCCCACTGATGGAGCCCCACATGCCAAGCAACCTGAACCGACTCAGCCTGGCCTTGAGTCTGAGCCTCGCCGCTTCGCTCGCGACCGCCTACCAGCTCGCCGCCGCGCCGGCCGCCGCGGTGCTGCAAGGCGAAGCCCAGACCCTGTCGCTCAGCGGCGCCCAGCCGGGCGAGCGAATCACCCTGCGCCTGAGCCGGCGCGCCGATCTGCCTGGCATGGGCCCTTCGCTGCTGCGCGCTGAGGCCATCTTCCAGGCCGATGCGCAAGGCCGCATCGACACCAGCCGCCAAGCGCCGCTCTCGGGCAGCTACGGCGGCATCGATGCCAGCGGCCTGTTCTGGTCGGCGCTGACGGTGCGCGGCGAACCGGCGCCCGCAGCCGCGACCGATGCCGATGGCATTCGCTTGCAATTGGAAGCCTGGGGCCAAGACGCAGGCGGCGCACCCAAACCTCTGGCCGAGCAAACGCTGCATTGGCTGCCGGCCCAGGCGCGGATCGAAAGCCGCACCGCCGAGCCCCTGCCCGGCGCACAGCTCCTGCTGCCGCGTGAACGCGCGGCAAAGCTGCCGGTGGTGATCGTGCTCGGCGGATCCGAGGGTGGCTCCCTCATGGCCCGCCGCCTGGCCGAAGCCCTGGCGGCGCGTGGCCTGGCGGCCCTGGCCCTGCCCTACTACTCGCCGCCACGCTGGGGCGCGCAAGGCCCGATGGCGCCGGAACTGCCCACCCTGCCGGCCAGCTTTGCACGCATCGAACTGGGCCAGCTGGAAACGGCACGTGACTGGCTGCGCCAGCAGCCCGAGCTGGACGCCGGCCGCATCGCGCTTTGGGGCGCCTCCAAGGGCGCGGAATTCGTGCTGGCCGGCGCCAGCCGCATCACCGGCTTCAAGGGCGTGGTCGCGGTGGTGCCCAGCGATGTGATCTGGGAAGGCTTCGACATGATGCAGGGCGCCATGGCTCAGCCCTCTTTCAGCTGGCATGGCGAGGCCCTGCCTTTCGTGCCCTACAAGGGCTACCAGGAAGAGGTGGCCGGTTTCATGAGCGGCCAGCCAGTGCGCCTGCGCCGCGCCCATGACGCCGGCCGTGCCGCCCAACCTGAGCGGGCTGCGGCAGCGCGCATCGAGGTCGAGAAGATCGCCGCGCCGCTGCTGCTGATCGCCGGCAGCGACGACCAGGTCTGGGATTCCGGCGGCATGGCCCGCGCCATCGCGTCCCGCCGGGCTGCCGCTGAGCTGCCCACCGAGTTGCTGCTGTTCGAAGGCGCCGGCCACGGCATCACGGGTCTGGGTGAACTGCCCAGCAGCCTTAACAATGCGGGCCCGATGAAGATGGGCGGCGAGCCCGCCGCCGATGCACGAGCCCAGCAGCAGGGCTGGTTGCGCACCTTGAGTTTCTTGCGCGCGGTCTTGCAGTGAGCCAGGCCGCCCCGCTCAGCCCCGATCAAACTTGAACACCGCCATGCTCGCCAGCAGGTTCGGAAAAGTCCGCACGGTCTGGCCGTTCTGGATACCGAAGCTGTCCAGCACGCGCAGGCGGTTCTTGCGCGCCAGCACTTCAAAGTCGGCGTAGGTGCCGACGCGGATATTGGGCGTGTCGTACCACTCGTAGGGCAGCACGCGCGTCACCGGCATGCGGCCCATCAGCACCTGGGCGCGGTTGGCCCAGTGGGCGAAGTTGGGGAAGCTGACGATGCCCATGCGACCAACACGCGCGGTCTCGCGCAGCATGGCCTCGGTATTGCGCAGATGCTGCAGCGTTTCGAGTTGCAGCACCACGTCAAAGCTCTGGTCTTCGAAGATGGACAGGCCTTCTTCCAGATTGAGCTGGATGACGTTGACGCCGCGTTGGGCGCAGGCCAGCAGATTGGCGTCGTCGAGCTCGACGCCGTAACCGCTGCAGCCTTTGTGGCGGATCAGGTGGTCGAGCAGCGCACCGGTGCCGCAGCCGAGGTCGAGCACGCGCGAGCCTTCGGGCACCAGGGCGGCAATCTGTTGAAGGACCGAGCTCGTCGTCATTGCAGTTCTCCGGCGATGCGTTGGAAATAAGCGCGCAACACGCCGTGGTAGCGCGGGTCTTCGAGCAGAAAGGCGTCGTGGCCGTGGGGCGCGTCGATCTCGGCATACGAGACATCGCGCTTGTTGTCGAGCAAGGCCTTGACGATCTCGCGCGAGCGCGCCGGCGAGAAGCGCCAGTCGGTGGTGAAGCTGGCCAGCAGATATTTGCAGCGGGCGCTGGCGAAGGCGCGGCTGAGGTTGCCGCCATGCTCCCGCGCCGGGTCGAAGTAATCGAGCGCGCGCGTGATCAGCAGGTAGGTGTTGGCGTCGAAGTAGTCGCTGAACTTGTCGCCCTGGTGGCGCAGATAGCTTTCGATCTGGAACTCGATGTCCTGGGTGCTGTAGCCCAGCTCGGCGGCGCGCAGCTCACGGCCGAACTTCTGCTCCATCGCATCGTCGGACAGGTAAGTGATGTGGCCGATCATGCGCGCCACACGCAGACCGCGCTTGGGCACCACGCCGTGCTCGTAGAAGTGGCCGCCGTGGAAATCGGGGTCGGTGATGATGGCACGGCGCGCCACTTCGTTGAACGCGATGTTCTGTGCCGACAGGGCCGGCGCCGTGGCAATCGCGATGCAGTGGCGCATGCGCTCCGGGTAGCGCAGCGACCAGTCCAGGGCCTGCATGCCGCCCAGCGAGCCGCCCAGCACCGCGGCCAGCTGCTGCACGCCCAGCGCATCGAGCACGCGCGCCTGAGCATCGACCCAGTCCTGCACCGTCACCACCGGAAAGTCGGCGCCGTAGACCTTGCCCGTGGCCGGGTTGATGTGCATGGGGCCGGTGGAGCCGAAGCAGGAACCGAGGTTGTTGATGCCGACGACGAAGAACTTGTCGGTGTCCAGCGGCTTGCCCGGGCCGATCAGGTTGTCCCACCAGCCTTCGCTCTTGTCCTGGCCTTCGTAGCTGCCGGCTACGTGGTGGCTGGCGTTCAGGGCGTGGCAGACCAGCACGGCGTTGTTGCGCTCGGCATTGAGCGTGCCGTAGGTCTCGTAGACCATTTCGTAGTCACGCAGCTCGGCGCCGCTGCGCAAGCGCAAGGGCTCGGCAAACGCCATGCGCTGGGGGGTGACATGGCCTAGCTGTCCTGCATGGGGCATGGAGAGACTCCTGAAAAAACAAAACCGGCGCCGCTGTAAGGAAAGCGGACGCCGGCTGCGCGGAGTCCCTCTTTAGCGGCATTTTTTGAGCGCCCGCAATTCGGAACAAATCGGCGCTGAGCTGCAATTATAAGGAAGCGCCGAGCGGCGCCCCCTCCTTCACATCGCCATCTTCAGGGCGCCGTGCACAAGCAATGCACAAAAGTGCTGAAGGGCCGGCCGCCCTCGGCACGTTCGCTGACAAAGGCAAGGTCGCGCTGCAGCTCCTGCGCCGCCTTGGGCAGCAAGGCCGCGCCCTCGCCCAAGCCCAGCTCGGCGCGCACAGCGGCGGCGATCGAAGGCGCGACGATCTGGTCCAGGCTGGACAGCAGGCGCTCGAAGCGGCCCATCTCGCGCTCGACATAGCTGAGCTTGGGCGCGCCTTCGAGCTTGGCCAAGCGGGCAGCCGCGCGCACGGCGTCATCGAAGCTGCCCAGGCGGTCGATCAGGCCGCGCTGCTTGGCTTGCGCGCCAGTCCAGACGCGGCCCTGCGCCACGGCGTCGATCTCGGCCACGCTCTTCTTGCGCGCTGCCGCCGTCTTGGCCGTGAACTCGGCGTAGATGTGGTTGATGCCTTGCTGCACCGTCGCGGCCATGCGCGGGTCCAGCGGTCGGCGCGGATCGAAGCCGCCGGCCGCCCAGTTCGTGGTGTAACCGCCCGTGTGGAGGGACAGCTTTTCGAGCAGCTTGTCGCCGGTGGGCAGCATGCCGTAGACGCCGATGGAGCCGGTGATGGTGGCCGGGTCGGCAATCACCTGATCCGAGGACATGGACACCCAGTAGCCGCCCGAGGCCGCCACATCGCCCATGGAGATGACCACCGGCTTGCCGGCCTTCTGCGTCAGCTCCAGCTCGCGCCGGATGATCTCGGACGCGAAGGCACTGCCGCCGGGCGAATTGACGCGCAGCACCACGGCCTTGACCTTGTCGTCCTCGCGCGCCTGACGGATCAGGCGTGCGGTCGAGTCGCCGCCGATGCGGCCGGCCGAGGCGTCGCCATCGACGATCTCGCCCTCGGCCACGACCACGCCCACCGAGTCACCGTGCAGGCTCTTGGGCTTGATATAGGCCTGGTAGTCGGACATGGACACCTGGCGGAAGCTCTTGCCCTTGTCGTCCTTGGCGCCGCGCTCCATCAGCAGCTCGCGCATCTCGTCGCGGGTCTTGAGGCCGTCGACCAGCTTGGCCTGCAAGGCCAGCTGCGCCGTGTCGCCCTTGAGCGCGGTGAGGGTCTCGGGCAAGGTGTCAATGCCCTTGGCGAGGCTGCCCTTGGGGAGCTTGCGCGCGGTCTCAACGGCGCCGGTGTAGCGGTCCCAAAGATCGCCGTAGAGATACGCCTCAGCCTCCAGAGCTTCCTTGGACGGGCCGTTGGCGAAGTAGGGTTCGGCGGCGTTCTTGAAGGCGCCCACACGCAGCACATTGGCGCTGACGCCCAGACGGTCGAGCGCGTCCTTGTAATAGGTCCGGTAGCGACCGAAGCCTTCGATCATCACCATGCCCATGGGGTGCAGGTACACCTCGTTGGCATGCGCGGCCAGGTAGTAACCGCGCTGGTTGTAGCCGTCACCATAGGCCAGCACCGGCTTGCCCTTGGCCTTGAAGCGATCGAGGGCCGCCGCCACTTCGCCCAGGCCGGCCAGGCCTGCGCCCGAGAACTCGTCCAGCTGCAGCAGCACGCTGCCGATCTGCGGGTCGAGCGCGGCCGCTTCCAGGGTCGCCAGCACATCGCGCAAACGGGTCTGTTGCTGGTGCTTGCCCTGCAGCTGGGCCATGGCCTGGTCGCGCGCCGAGCCGGAAAACTGCTCGACCAAGGGGCCTTGCAGATTCAGCACCAGCGTGGTCTTGTCCTTCAGCGGCGCCGGGCCACGCGAAAACAAGCCCACCAGGAGCAGCACGACCAGCAGCAGCAAAAGCAGATTGAGCAGGGCGCGCCGGCTGGCATCGAGCAGCCACCAGAATTTGCCCACCACCCACCACAGGCCCGAAAACACTTGCTTGACTGCCATGCCGGCTCTCTCTTTCGAAGGACGCGCGCAGTGCCATCACTGCGATGCCGCCGATTGTGCAGCAGGCCCTGCGGCCGCGCCGGAAGCCACGCCAGGCTCGGTTCAGCTCAGCTCTTCTGCCTCGCGCCAGACGGGCTGCTTCGCCATCACCGCCTCGAACAGCGGCGTGGCCAGCAAGCGCAGCAGCCAGGCATGCACGGCGGGCAGGGGCGCCGCCGCAAAAGCCAGCGGGTCCACCGCCGCAAACTGGCGCACAAAAGGCAGCAGCGCCATATCGGCCAGGCCACAACGCGGCCCGCAGAGAAAAGCTTGCGCTTGCAAGGCCTGCTCCATGGGGCGCAGCTGCAGGGCCAGGGCGGCCTCGAACATGGCCGCCGGCTGGTCTGGCGGATCCTGGCGCTGCGGGTACTTGTAGCGGTCCAGCAGGCGCTTGAATGGCCCGTCGTTGCGCTCGACCCAGGCCAGTTGCTGCTCGATGGGCGCCGCGCTCAGCCAGACGTCCGGGTCGGCCTGCCCCAGAGCCCAACGCATGATGTCCAGGCTTTGTTCCAGCACCTGGCCGCCCGGCAGGACCAGCACCGGCACCGTGCCCTTGGGCGAGGCCTGCAACATGGCAGCGGGCTTGGCGCGCAGTTCGATCTCGCGCGCCTGCACAGGAACCCCGGCCTGATGCAGGGCCAGGCGGGCCCGGATGGCGTAGGGGCAGCGCCGGAAGGTGTAGAGCACAGGCAGGGGCACGGGCAGTGTCTGGGGCTGGGGCTGGGGCTGGGTCATGGTGGTGGCCGATTGTGCGGCAAGTGCATCAATCGACTGCGCGAGGCCGCCAGATGGGTTTCAACACCCCGGATCGCGGGATTGCTGCCCCGGGAGGGCACTGCACAATGCAGCGCTTGCCCCCTGCCCATGCCCATGTCCTCCGTCTTCCTGCTGCGCCGCGCTGCCAAAACCCTCGAGACTTCGCGCGCTTCCCTGCTGGCAGACGGCCGCTGGAAGCTTGCCGGCAGCAGCGAACGGGCGACCGATTGCATGGCCGCGCTGCGCAACAGCGATGCACAGTACCTGGCCTGTGATCTGCGTCTGGCCGACGGCCATGTGCGCCGCCTGCTGCAGCAACTGCGCCGCTTGCCGCAAGCCCCCAAGGTGCTGCTGCTCAGTTCCTGCGCCCACGACACCATGCTCTTCGACACCCTGGCCGATGGTGCACATGGCTATATGGTCGAGTGCGAGCGCGGCAGCAGCCTGCCTCAGGCCTTGAGCCAGCTGCAAGCCGGCCAGGCCCTGATGTCCCCCGAACTGGCACGCCAGACCCTGCACAGCATGGGGCTGAGCCGCATCAGCCTGGAGCGCGCCCAGGCCCTGTCTGCCGCGCAAGACCTGAGCCCCGCGATCGGCCCCGCCTTCGAGCCCGAGCAGGCTTTCAACGAACTGACCCGCGCCGAACAACACCTGCTGAGCCTGATCGCCCTCGGCCGCCTGCCCGGCGAAGTCGCGCAACTCTGGCGCCTCGCCAGTGAAGACGTGGGCCGCCGCATCAGCGCCATCTACGGCAAGCTGCACCGCTGGCAATCGGCTCGCAACCTGGATCTGGCATTGGCCTGAAGAGGAGCCGCTGGCGATCCTTAGCCGCGCTGCGACAGCCAGGTTTTCGCGCTGCGGTGGCTCGGCCCGCCGCCGTGCTCATGGTGCACGGGTCGGCTCTGCGAGCCGACTCCCCTCGGTGCTCACTGCGCGGCTCAGCGGCGCCAAACTCCCTTCGTTCGCTGCGCTCACTGTGGTCAAACAGTGGCGCCGAGTCAGCGCTTGAAGCGCGCGGGTACACGCGCCTGAGCCGCTTCGCTGCGCTCTCGGCCGCGCACAAATCGCCCGTCGTCGGGCCGAGCCACCTCCGAAGTTGGCGTGTTCCACCGTCGAGGGGCAGATCGATCGCGATGTAAGCGCCCTGCAGTTCGGGCCGCTGCCGGGCGATTTGTGAAGGGCTGAGCAGCGCAGCGCCTTGGGGCGCGCGCGTACCCGCGCGCTTCAAGCTCTGACTTGGCGCGTCTGTTTGAACGAAACGAACGCAGTGAGTGCAGTGAGTTATGCGCCAGCCCCGAGGCGCGAGCAGCGCAAGGCAGTCGGCCCGGCAGGGCCGACCCCGGAACCATGAGCCCGGCGGCGGCCCGGACTGCAGGGCCTCACGAGGGAGCACAAGGAGGCTGCTTGGTGCCATCTGCAACCATCACCTGCCCGAGCACACCCAAAAGAAAAGGGCGCCGTCAAATGACGGGCGCCCTTGTCTCAACGCAGGGTCCGGCCGATGCCGAACTCCTTTTTTCTTACTTGCTTACTTCTTGACGTTCACAGCGTCTTTGAGTGCCTTGCCCGGGGTGAACTTGGGCACGGTGGCAGCGGCGATTTCCAGCGCTTCACCAGTGGCGGGGTTCTTGCCGGTGCGGGCAGCGCGCTCGCTGACCTTGAAGTTGCCAAAGCCGAGGATGGCCACGGCGTCGCCGGCCACCAGGGCTTCGGTGATCGAGCCGAGCGCAGCGTCCAGGGCCGAAGCGGCTTGGGCGCGGGTCAGGCTTGCCTTGGTGGCGATGCTTTCGATCAATTCACTTTTGTTCATCAGATATCCAGTGGGTACGGAAAAGAAAATCCCATTGCGGGGAGCGCGATTATCGTTGTGTCCGAGGCTGCGGCCGCCACAAGCCCCGAAAACAGGCGCTTGAGGCCTCGCAAAGGCTCGCTTTGCTTGCAATTGCTGACACTTTTCCCGCCTCAAGCGAGCTGCGCGCGGTGGCTGCGCGAGACCCGCAGGCGCGCGCCCGAGCGCATCAACAGCTCGGCCTCGCCGCGCGGCAAGGCCGTCAGGCCCAGCACATGGGCCGGGTTGATGGCATGGCTGCGATGCACGCGCAGGAAGCGGCCTTGCACACTGGCATGGCCCAAGAAATCAGCCAGGGTGCAGCGGTCGAGATGGGCGGCCGGCGGGGCGTGCAACTCGATGTAGTTGTCGGCCGCGGCCACCCATTCGACATCGGCCAGCGGCAGCTTGAACAAGCCCGAGCCGCCCCGCTGCGGCACCAGCCAATGGCCAGGCACCGGCTGGATCTGCTGCAAGGCGCTGAGCCAGGCCTGACGCGGAGCTTCAGCGGATACCGGCGCCTTCTCCAGCTGCCGATGCCGCCGTCGCTGCAGCAGACGCTGCACGCTTTCGGCCAAGCGCTCAGGCGTGAAAGGCTTGAGCAGGTAGTCCACCGCATGCAGGTCAAAGGCACGCACGGCATGCTGATCAAAGGCGGTGCAAAAGACGCAGAGCGTGCCCTCGGGCAGATCGAGCGCCAGCTCCAGGCCGCTGCGGCCCGGCATCTGAATGTCGAGAAAGACGGCATCGGGGCGCTGGGCCTGCACCAGACGAAGCGCTTCCTCGGCATCGCCGGCTTCCTCGGCCAAGAGGCTGATGCCGGGCTGGGCGGTCAGCAGGCGGCGCAGCTTGGCGCGCGCCGGCGGTTCGTCGTCGACGATCAGAACGCGCAGCGGCGCCGGCCCGCCTGGCGCTTCCAAGCTCATGCGCGCTGCTCCGGCAACTCGATGTCCAGCACCGTGCCGCCGGCGCCATCGGCGGCCAAGTTCACGCGCGCGGCCTCGCCGTAGAGCACCCGCAGGCGTTCGCGGGTGTTGGCCAGACCGACTGCGCCCTCGCGTTCGAAGGCCGCCGGCGCCCGGCCGCTGTTGTGCACGCGCAGGCACAAGCGGCCCGCGCGCAACTCGGCACTGACCCGCAGCCGCACCGGGCCGGTGCTGTGCGCCACATCATGGGTGATGGCGTTTTCGACCGGAGCGATCAGCAAGAGGCTGGGCAAGAGGCAGGCCCGCGCCGCCTCGCTGGCCTCGAGCTCCACCTGAAGGCGTTCGCCAAAGCGCGCCTGCATGATGGCCAGATAGGGCTGGATCAAGTCCAGCTCCTGGGCCAGGCTGTGGCGGCCGTTTTCCTGGGCGTTCAGGGCCTGGCGCAGCAGGGCCGCCAGATCGCAGACGATGCGGTCGGCACGCGCCACATCCTCATACATCACCGAGGAAATCAGGTTCAGGGTGTTGAACAGAAAGTGCGGCTGGATCTGCTCGGCCAGGCGCGTCAGCCGGGCCTCGGCCAGCTCGGTCTGCAGGCGCAGCAGGTCTTGCTCACGCTGGCGGCTGGCCTCGTGCAGCTGCAGGCCGTGGCAGAGGCCGACGATGAAGCCATAGCTGACGACATCCTTGCCGGCCTCGTAGATCACGATATCGCCCGGGCTGCCGGGCTCATAGGCCACGCCCGTCAGCGCGTACACGGCAAAGCGCAGGCCAAACATGCCGCCCACATGCAGGGCGGTGTAGCCGAGCGCGCCGCCCAGATGCAGCGCCAACGCCGGCGGCCACCCGGGCAGGCGCAGGCTGCGCGCATGCAGACGATAGATCAGCGGCGCCAGCAAGGCCGTGCACAGGGTCGAGCTCAGCTCCCAGAGAAATGGCTCCCAGGGGTGCTGCCCGCCATGGGCCCGGTACTGCTGCAGCTCGGACAGGCTGTGAAGCAGGCCCACGGCCAACATCACGGCGGCAAAGCCCAGACTGAAACGGCGCTGGGCGGCGGCGGGCGAGAAGGAAACAGATGGGCTCACGAGCATGGCGACACCTTAGCGCAGCCGGGTGCCGCACAGCACTTCTCGCGCGCCATTTCGCCCCAGCGCAGACTCAGCTCAGCCCAAAGCCGGCGCGGCGGCCTCACCTTGCACGCCGAGCACGCCCTCGGCGATCAGGGCCTCGATGGCCGCGTCCTCATAGCCCAGGCCGCGCAAAAGTTCACGGCTGTGCTGCCCCAAACGCGGCGGGTCGCGGCGCAGGCCCAGGCGTTCGCCGTCCAGGCTCAGGGGCAGCAAGGGCACGCGGGTGGCGCGGCCATCGGGCAGGGTCATGGGCGCCAGGCCGCCGGTGGCGAGCAGATGCGGGTCGTCCATCAGCTGCTCGGGCCGGGTGATGGGCGCAAACGGCAGGCCGGCCGCTTCGAACACGGACGCGATCTCGCCCGCAGCGCGCGGCTGCAGGCGGCGGCGCAGCTCGGGGATCAGCCAGGCGCGCTCCAGCACGCGCAGATTGTTCGTCAGCAGGCGCGGGTCGGCCTGCAGATCGGCAAAGTCAAAAGCCTGGCAAAAGGTGGCCCACTGCGTGTCGCCAACCACAGCCAGAAAGATCTGCTCGCCGCCGGCCACGCTGAACACGTCGTAAATGCCCCAGGGCGAGATGCGTTCGGGCATGGGCGCGGCCGGCTTGCCGGTGACGGCGAACTGCATCATGTGCTGGGCGACCAGGAAGATGTTGTTCTCGAACAGGCTGGCCTGCACCTGCTGGCCGCGGCCGGTCTGCTGACGCTGCTGCAGGGCCGCCAGCACGCCGATGGCGCCGAACATGCCGCCCATGATGTCGTTGACGCTGCTGCCGGCGCGCAGCGGGTCGCCCGGGCGGCCGGTCATGTAAGCCAGGCCGCCCATCATCTGCACCACCTCGTCGAGCGCCGTGCGGTGCTCGTAAGGGCCGGGCAGAAAGCCCTTGTGCGAGACGTAGATCAGGCGCGGGTTGAGGCGGCTCAGGGCCTCATAGCTCAGGCCCAGGCGCCCCATGGTGCCGCTGCGGAAGTTCTCGCTGAAGGCATCGGCGCCGGCCACCAGCTTGAGCACGATCTCCAGGCCGCGCGGGTCCTTGACGTCGAGGCTGAGGCTGAGCTTGTTGCGGTTGAACAGGGGGTAGAAGCCAGCGCCCGAGCCGAGCAGCTGGCGCGTGCTGTCGCCATCCAGGGGCTCGACCTTGATCACCTCGGCGCCCAGATCGGCCAGCACCATGCCGCAGGTCGGGCCCATGACCATATGGGTGAACTCGATCACGCGCAGGCCGGCCAGCGGCAGGCCCGGGGCTTGGGACACAGAGGACGGATTGATCATCATCATCGGCCGGCCCGGCAGAGGCGGCTGAGCAAGGGAGGCAAGAAGGAAGCAGTGGCGCGCATTGTCGCAAGCGGCCCCCTCTTCATCGCCCAGTCTGGCTTCGCGTCGCAGCAGCTGTCGATTCGTCGAATCAGGGCCAGACGCCACGGCTGCGCCCGGCACCATGGCTGCACCTTGGTTTCTTCATCTCCCACCGCCATCTAGGAGCCCCGCCATGACCCCGCAACAAGACCTCAGCGCCGGCCGCCGCAGCCTGGAAGTTCAGCGCGAAGAATTCAGCCGCCGCCGCGGCCTGGCCATGCCCCTGGCCGGCACCCTGGCCTGGGCGGTGATCGGCCTGGTCGGCTGGCTGGGCACGCCCTTCCAGGCGGTGATGACGCTCTATTTCGCCACCGGCTCGATCTTCTACCTGGGCATGGGCTTGTCGCGCCTGACCGGCGAGAACTTCTTCGCCAAGGGCCGGCCCAAGAACGAGTTCGACCGCCTCTTCATGTCCGGCATGCTGATGAGCTTGCTGGTCTTCACCATCGCCCTGCCCTGGGCGGCGCAGAACCATGAGTCGCTGCCGCTGACCTTCGGCGTGCTGGCTGGCCTGATGTGGCTGCCCTACAGCTGGATCATCCAGCACTGGATCGGCGCCTTCCATGCCATCGCCCGCAGCCTCCTCTGCGTCGCCGCTTGGTACGCCTTCCCGGCCCAGCGCTTTGTGCTGATCCCGGCGCTGATCGTGGCGGTCTATGTGATCACCATCGTGGTGCAGGAACGCCGCTGGCGGCAAGGCCAGAACGCGGCAGCCCCGTCGGCCATGGGCCAGGCCTTGGCGGCCTGAGCGGCGCCTAGCTCCGCGCAGGAATCCGGCGCCGGCGCTGTGCGAGACTGCCCCGTTCTCAGCTCGGCCTCTTCGGGCCTTCCTCGGGCCTTCCTCGAGTTTCCTCATGACCAAGAAAATTTGCATCGTCGGCGCCGGCGCCATCGGCGGCTGGTTCGCCGGCCATGTTGGCCATCAGCTGGGCGCCGAAGTCGAACTCAGCGCCCTGGCCCGCGGCGCCACCCTGGCCGCCCTGCGCCAACATGGCCTGCGCATGGACCTGATCAGCGGCGAGCGCATCACCGTGCCCATTCACGCCAGCGACAAGCCCGAGGAACTGGGCCAGCCCGACCTCATCGTCCTGGCCGTCAAGGGCCCGGCCCTGGCCAGCGTGGCGCCTGCGGTGAAAGCCTTGCTGGGCCCGCAGACACGCGTGCTGGTGGCCATGAACGGCGTGCCCTGGTGGTTCTTCCAGGGCCTGGCCGGCGAGGCTGAAGGATTGCAGCTGGAATCGGTCGACCCGGGCGGCGTGGTGGCCGGCCTGATCCCGGCGGAGCGGGTGATCGGCTGCGTGGTGCACGCCAGCTGCACGACGCCCGAGCCGGGCCTGGTCCGGCATGTGATGGGCATGGGGCTCATCCTCGGCGACCCGGCCGGCGGCCAGCCGACGCACATCAGCGAGCTGGCCGCGCTGCTGGGCCGCGCGGGCTTCAACGCCACCGTGTCCGAGCGCATCCAGCGCGACATCTGGTTCAAGCTCTGGGGCAATATGACCATGAACCCGATCTCAGCCCTGACCGGCGCCACCTGCGACCGCATCCTCGACGACGAGCTGGTGCGCGGCTTCGTCACGAATGTGATGCTGGAGGCCGCGGCCATCGGCGCGCGCATCGGCTGCGCCGTCGAGCAGACGCCCGAGCAGCGCCACGCCGTCACGCGCAAGCTCGGCGCCTTCAAGACCTCGATGCTGCAAGACGCAGAAGCCGGCCGGCCGCTGGAGCTGGACGCCCTGGTCGGCGCCGTCAGCGAGATCGGCCGCCACCTGAAGCTGCCCACGCCCTTCACCGACGGCATGCTGGGCCTGACGCGCTTGATGGCGCAGACGCGCGGCTTGCTTTGAGCGTGCCTGTCAGCGCGCCGCCGGGCGACCGTAGCGCGCGCTGAAACTGGCCGAGGCCAGGGTGTTGGCTCGGATCATGTAGCCGGCCAAGGCGGCCGTGGCATCGGCCGGCAGCCCCAGCTTCGCGACCTTGAGCGCATGCACGGTGAAGATGTAGCGGTGCGGGCGATCGCCCGGTGGCGGGCACATGCCGCCCCAGCCGGCCACGCCGTAATCGATGCGAACCTGGCGCGCACCCGCCGGCAAGAGCGCGTCGCCCACGGCGCCGGCGCCGGCCGGCAGCGCTTGAACGTCGGCGGGCACATTGACCACCGACCAGTGCCACCAGCCCGAGCCGGTGGGGGCGTCGGGGTCGTAGACGGTGATGGCATAACTCTGAGTGCCAGCGGGCGCACCCTGCCAGCTCAAGGCAGGTGACTGGTTCTCGCCCGAGCAGCCAAAGCCCTGGAACTCGAAGCGCTGGGCGATGTGGCTGTTGGCCGGGATGTCGGGGCTGCGCAGCTGGAAGCTGCCGGCCTGGCTGAGGCCGGTGGTAGCCAAGAGCGCGGTGGCGATCAGGAGGCGAAAGCGGGGCTGGGAATGCATGAGTGAAGGCCTTTCTTCTGAGAGAAGGAATGGTGAAAAGGGCAAGGCCTCATGGTCGCGCGCGCCCGAGCGGCGCGTCAGCCCGCCGGCGTCAATCACTGTGCGCGGCACTTCAATCGCGGCTCGGTCGCCGCCAGCCCGCTCACGTCGGCCGCAGATGCGAGGGCGCGAATCCGTAGCGCTTACGGAATGCGGCGCTGAAGCGGCTGTGGGACTGATAGCCGCAGCGCGCCGCGATCTCCGAGACGGGCAGCTCATTGCCCTGCAGCAAGGCCATGGCCAGCTCCATGCGCAGCTCGCGCAGGCAGGCACTGACCGAGCTGCCTTCCAAGGCCAGGCGCCGCTGCAAGGTGCTGGCGCTGACATGGAAGGCAGTGGCCAGCTCGGCAAGCGTCCAATCTGCCTGAGGGCGCTGGCCGACCAGGCGCTGCACGCGCTCACTCCAGCTCAGCTCGCTTGCGAGCGCGAAGACCAGACCTCGCTCGGCCAGCAAGAGCAAAACCTCCAGGGCCCGGTGCTCGCGCAGTGCCTCCGAGGCCTGCTCGTCCTGCAGCGCCGCCACCGCCTGCCGAAAGCTGGCAGCCAGGGCCTCGTCTGCCCGCGTGCCGGCACAGCCCGCCAGCGCGGCCTGACCGCCAAACTGCGGGAAGCGCTGGTGGAAACGCTCGACCAGCTGCGGTGTGAACAAGAGCATGTGCGCTTGGTAGGCTGCACCGGGCGGGGCTTCGTTGACCATGTCCCACTGGGTGCCGCGTGCGATGCAGAACAGCTCGCCGGCACGGAACGGCGTCTCGCTCTGCGGCCCGACCAGACGCTTGTGGCCCGCGAGCAGCCAGCCCACCATATCGTCGCGCACGGTCACGGTTCGCACGCGGTGCGACACCGGGGTGTGGATCAATTGCAGGCTGGCGTTTGGAATGAGTTGCATGGTCATGGGGACCTGGGCGGATAACGAGAGGGTAGCCGCGCCGATGAGGGCGCCGGGGCAGCAAAACGAAAGTCTCCACCACGCGCTGCTATCGATTGTCGACGGAGCTTGTCGCAGAGCGCCCCGGCGGCAATGCAAACGCTCAAGTTAGCCGGCTCCGCAGCCGATCTCAGGGGTCTGATTCGTGGCGAAGGCCAGGCAAGCCCGTCATTGAACGCTAGAGTGTTCGCAGGGAGCGAGCAAAACACACACCCAGAAATCCGCAGCCAGAACTGCGAAGGAGACACACCCCATGCTTGCTCTCGTGCAATCAATGCGCCTGAAGGCCCGCGTCCTGACGGGCTTTGCCCTGGTGATGAGCTTGTTGCTGGCCGGCTCGGCCCTTGGCATCTGGCGCATCCAGCAACTCAATGACCGGATTGAGCGCCTCGTCAATGTCGATATGGAAGCCCTGGATCTGGCGCGCAGCTGGGCCGGTTTGACCGAATCGAACATCCAACGCCGCATCATCACCATCTGGTCTGACGATGCGGACTTCGTCAAGGCCTTCACCGCCAAATCCAAGGAAGTCAGCGCCCGGGTCGACAAGATCCAGGACGCCCTGGGTGATTTGCCCAAGTCCGCGGAGAGCGAGCGCATCAAGGACAAGATCGACCAGGCCCGCAAGCGCTACCAGGAGCTGCGCGACGACATCGGCAAGCAAAAATCCGCCGGCGGCGATGTGCGCGCCCGCGTTGTGGCGGAGCTGATCCCGGCGATGGAGGCGTACTTGGAGCCCATCCACGGCTACGCCGAGCAAAGCCGCAAGGAGCTGCAGCAGGCGCGCGATGTGGCCGAGGAACAGGCGCGCTCAGCCTTCCGCCTGATCAGCGGCTTGCTGATTGGCGCAGCCGCCTGCGGCATCTGGATCGCCCTGTCCATCACTCGCAGCATCACCGCGCCGCTGGACCAGGCCCGAGAGATGGCAGCCCGCATCGCCGAGGGCGACCTGAGCCAGGCGGTCGTGGTGCAAGGCCGTGATGAGCTGGCCGAGTTGGCCGAGTCGCTGGACCAGATGCGCGCGCAGCTGGGCGCAACGATTGCCGATGTGCGCCATGTGGCCGAGCAGGTGGAAATGGCCTCCAGCGAGATCGCCAGCGGCAATATGGACCTGTCCAACCGCACCGAGCAGGCCGCCAGCAGCCTGGAGCAGACCGGCGCGGCCATGATGCAGCTGCGCGAAGGCGTGCAGGCCAATGCCCTGGCCGCGCGCCAGGCCGATGAGTTGGCCAAGTCGGCCGCGGCCGTGGCCGACCGGGGCGGCGTCATGGTGCAGCAAGTGGTGGACACGATGACGGACATCCAGCAGTCCTCGGCCCGCATTGCCGACATCACGAATGTCATCGACAGCATCGCCTTCCAGACCAACATCCTGGCTCTGAATGCGGCCGTCGAGGCGGCCCGTGCCGGCGAGCAGGGGCGCGGCTTTGCCGTGGTGGCCAGCGAGGTGCGGGCCCTGGCCCAGCGCTGCGCGCAGGCGGCGCGTGAGATCAAGAGCCTGATCGGCGCCTCGGCCGAGAAGGTCGAGGCCGGCGGCAAGCTGGTCAGCGCCACCGGCGCGACCATCGCCGACGCGGTGCAGAGCGTGCAACGCGTGACCCACATCGTGGCCGAGATCTCCAGCGCCACCAGCGCCCAAGCAAGCACCCTGGGCGAGATCGGCCAGGCAGTCGGCCAGTTGGACCAGATGACGCAGCAGAACGCCTCGCTGGTCGAAGAGTCGGCCGCCGCGGCCGAGGGCCTGAAGCAGCAGGCCCAGACCCTGGTGAGTCATATGGCCAAGTTCCGGCTCACGGCCGCGCGCCGCCGGGCCTGAGGCTCAGGGCGCTCGAACGCGAGAGCAGGAGCAGGAGCAGGAGCAGGAGCAGGAGCAGCAGCAGTCGCAAACGGCAACCGGGGCAGCCCCGAAATCAGCGCAGCCTGGCTGCCGCGCTGGCTCTGCGTGCCGCCCTCAGCGCAGGGTCTTGAACACCGACACCGACTGCACCAGGCTTTGCGCCTGGCTGCGCAGGCTCTCCGCCGCGGCGGCGCTTTCTTCCACCAAGGCGGCGTTCTGCTGAGTGGCTTGGTCCATCTGGGTGATGGCCTCGCCGACTTGGTGCACACCACGGCTTTGCTCGGCGCTGGCCTGGGCGATCTCGTGCACGATGGTGGTCACCTGCTGGATCGAGCTGACCACCTCCTGCATCGTCTGGCCGGCGCGATCGACCTGGATGCCGCCGGACTCGATCTGCTCACCGCTGGTGGTGATCAGGGATTTGATCTCCTTGGCCGCGCTGGCCGAGCGCTGAGCCAGCGAGCGCACCTCGGCGGCCACGACTGCAAAACCACGCCCCTGCTCGCCGGCACGGGCGGCTTCGACCGCTGCATTCAGGGCCAGGATATTGGTCTGGAAGGCGATGCCGTCGATGACCCCGGTGATGTCAGAGATGCGACGCGAGCTTTCGTTGATGCTGCGCATCAAGGCCACCACCTCGCCTACCGCTGCGCCGCCCTTCTCGGCCACCAGGCTGGCCTGGCGGGCCATCTGGTTGGCCTGGCGCGCGTTGTCGGCGTTCTGGTTCACCGTCGAGCCCAGTTGATCCATCGACGCCGCGGTCTGCTGCAAAGCGCTGGCCTGCAGCTCGGTGCGACCCGACAAATCGCTGTTGCCCATGGCGATCTCTGAGCTCGCTGTGGCCACGCCTTCGGAGCCCTCGCGCACGGCGTTGACGACACGCGCCAGGCCTTGCTGCATCTGGTCGAGGCTGGCCATCAAACTGTGGCTGTCACCGGCACGCAGCGGAATGTTGCAGGTGAGGTCGCCATCGGCAATGGCCTGCAGATAGCTGGCCGCGACCTTGGGCTCACCGCCCAGCTGTCCGAGGATGTTGCGCGTCAGCAGCAAGGCCAGAGCGACGGCAAAGAACAAGGCGAAGACCAGCACGCCGAGCACGACACGGCGGCTGCTGAGATAGGTCGCCTCGGCATGTGCCGCCACTTCGGCACTGCCGGCAAAGGATTCTTCCGAAAGCTTGTCGATGGCCATCAGGCTGTCATCAAAATCCGACTTGCCTGCACCCTCGCTGATGTCCTTGGCATCCTCCAGCTTGCCCTGCTGCCCCAGTGCGACCACTTTGGCATGCACGGTCAGATAGGTTTGCCAACGCTCGGAGAACTTGCGCCGCAACTCGCTGGCAGGCGCCGGCGCCAGGTGTTGGTCGTAGGCCTGCATCTGCTCCAGCACGGCCTTCTGCTGCGGCTTGATCTTGTCGAGGTACTCCGCCAAATAGCTGGTGTCGGGCGCCGTGCTGTACTTGACCTCGAACTCGCGGGCTTCCAGCATGGCTGCGCGGGCGCGGGCCAAATTGCCAACAGCGGGCAACCACTGGCTGGCCAAAGACGCCGAAGCGCCGTTGACATCAGCCAGCGAGCTCAAGGCCACCACACCCAGCACGCCCGACAGCACGCTGACCAGCAAAAAGCCGAACAGCAACTTCGCCCGCGTGGCCATCCGGTCCAGGGCCTGATCCACATACTTCATGGCTCGCATTTCAGACTCCTGAAGTTGCAGCGGAAAAAACAATCACTTCTTGAAACCGATGTAGGTCACGGCCACCACCTGACCCTTGGCATCCTTGATCGGGTTGTAGCAAGCGCTGAATGCCGTACCCAAGACATCCACATCGCCGCAGAAGCCCTGACCTTTGATCACGGCCTCATAGGCCTTGGCACGGGCCAGATTGGTGCCGACACCGCGCTTGCCTTCGGGCGTGAGCACATTGGTGGAGATGCGAACGAACTCGTCGCCGTTGCGCACAAAGACGGTCGCGGTGGCGCCGTGCTTCTTCTTGATCTCGTCGACCACGTCGTAGTTGCCATTCATGCGGCGCGGACCGAAAAACAGCACCGGCACCTCGACCTCGCCGACCTTGGCCATGCCTTCAATGCGCGGCGCACCGATGGTTGTCAGACGAGTATCCAGTTCACCCAACACCTGTTTGGGGTCCGACGCCTGCACCGTGCTGGCCATCACACACACACCCAGCGCCACACCGAAAGACTTGAAGGACATCATGAACTGCTCCGTTGATTGAATGTTTCCGTTGGATCAACGCGTTAAACGTCTGCATTGATCTAATGCAAGTGGAATCGATTTCAATCGGGCGAGCAAGCGCATAACTGTGCCCTATTGCACGCCTTTTTCAGGAAATAGAGAACTGAAGTCAACACAGGCGTCGCAAACACACCCGCCCAGCAGGGCGGCCAGCGCGCCTGCGATCAGCTCAACTCACCGGTCTGCAAGCGCCACAAGGCGGCATACGCTGCGCCCTGTGCCAGCAACTGCTCATGCGTGCCACTCTCGACAATGCGGCCGTGTTCCAGCAAGTGGATGCAATGAGCTTGCCGCACGGTAGACAGGCGGTGGGCGATGACGAGCGTGGTGCGGCCCTGGCTGACCACGTTCAGCGAACGCTGAATGGCCGCCTCGGTCTCGTTGTCGACCGCGCTGGTCGCTTCGTCCAGGATCAGCAGCGGCGGGTTCTTGAGGATGGCGCGGGCCAGGGCCAGGCGCTGGCGTTGGCCGCCGCTGAGCTTCTGGCCACGTTCGCCCACGCGGGTGGCAAAGCCCAGGGGCAGGCGTTCGATGAATTCCAGGCTTTCGGACAAGCGCGCGGCCTCATGGATCTGCGCGTCGCTGGCCTCCGCCATGCCGTAGGCGATGTTCTCGGCGATCGTGCCGTCGGTCAAAAAACTGTCCTGCGCGACGTAGCCGATGCAGCGACGCAGGTCCTGCAGGTTCAGCTCTGAAATCGGCCGGCCATCGAACAAGATGCGGCCTTGCTGCGGCTCATAGAAACGCAGCAGCAACTTGACCAGGGTGGACTTGCCCGAGCCGGTGCTGCCGACAAAGGCCACGGTCTGGCCGGCTGGCACCTCCAGGTTCAGGTCCTGCAGCGTGGGCTGCTCGGCGTAGGCAAAACCCACGCCTTCAAAGCGCAGAGCAGCGCGCGCCTGCGCCACCGGGAAATGCTCGCCCTCGTAGGCAATGCGGATGGGCGTATCCAACAGGCCCAGAGCGCGCTGGGTGGCGGCCATGGAGCGCTGGTACATATCGGCCACCTCGGCCAGGCGGGTCATGGGCCAGAGCAGGCGCTGGGTCAGGAAGACCAGCACCGAGTAGGCGCCGACGGCCAGGTCGCCATGGATCGTCAGCCAGCCGCCGTAGACCAGGGTGGCAGTGAAGCCAGCCAGGATGCCCATGCGGATCACCGGGGTGATGGCCGAGCTCAGGCGGATGGCGCGCGCATTGGATTCCAGATAGCCGCGGCTGGCCTGGGCAATGTGGTCGGCCTCCAGGTTCTCGGTCGCAAAAGCCTTGATGGTGGCCAGACCGAGCAGATTGTTGTTGAGCCGGGCCGACACATCACCGGCCGTCTCGCGCACCTCGGCATAGCGCGGCGCCAGGCGCTTCTGGAACCAGAAGGTGCCGAACAGGATGGCCGGCACCGGCAGCAGGGCCACCACGGCCAGACCCGGTTGCAGGGCGAAGAAGACCGCGCTGACCATCAGCGAGGAACAGACCACCTGAATGATCTGATTGGCGCCGCCATTGAGAAAGCGCTCGAGCTGGTTGATGTCGTCATTGAGGATGGACATCAGCGAGCCGGTGCGCTGATTCTCGAAGTAAGCCAACTCCAGCTTCTGCACATGGCCATAGGTGTCCAGGCGCAGCTCATGCTGGATGTTCTGGGCCAGGCCGCGCCACTTCAGCTCGAGCAGAAACTCGAACCAGGACTCGCCCATCCAAACCACCATATTCAGCGCACCGAGGAAGAGCAGCTGCTGCCAGGTGTCGGTGATGCCGACGCCGACCAGGATGTTCTTGGCCAGAAAGCTCTGCTCGCCGCGCACGACCACGTCGACCGCGGCGCCGATCAGCACCTCGGGCAGGATGTCGAAGAACTTGTTGAGGATGGAATAGAGCGTGGCCGCGCGGATCTCGCGGCGGTGGCCCTGGGCATAGGCCAACAGGCGTTTCAGTGGATGCATGGGCCGCACTCTAACAAGCACCGCGCAGCCATGAGCCATTCGGGCCATGGCCCCTCACGCAGGCGTCATTGCCCGCTTGCATGCTGCCGGCTTTCCACATCAATGTCCGGAGTTCCCCCATGAAGATCTCGACTCTGAGCCTGGCCGCCTTGCTGAGCCTCGGCGCCGCCCTGCCCGCCCAAGCCTGGAACACCTTGAGCGGCGATGCCCCCATCGTCATCGGCCACCGCGGCGCTTCGGGCTACCGCCCCGAGCACACGCTGGAGGCCTACAGCCTGGCCATCGCCCAGGGCGCCAACTTCATCGAGCCCGATCTGGTCATGACCCGCGACGGCGAACTGCTGGCCCGCCACGAGCCCCTGCTCGGCCGTGTCGACCTGAACGCCGATGGCTCGATCAAGATGGTCAACGGCAACCCGGTGCTGAACCGCACCGACACCAGCACCAATGTTTGGGAACTGTCCAAGTACTCGGACCGTCTCAAGGTCAAGACTGTGGACGGCGTCAAGATGGCCGGCTGGTTCGCCGAAGACTTCACCGCCGCCGAGATTCGCAGCGACATCCGCGCCCAGGAACGCCTGCGCGACCTGCGCCTGGGCAACAACGCCCACAACAACCAGTACGTGATCCCGACTCTCCAGGAGGTCATCAACCTGGCCAAGGCCAAATCGGTCGAGACCGGCCGCACCATCGGCATCTATCCCGAGACCAAGCACCCCAGCTACTTCAAGGCCTTCACCGACGCCAACGGCCTGCAGCGCATGGAAGACAAGCTGGTCGAAGTGCTGCACGCCAACTACGGCAATAGCCGCAATGCGCCGGTGTACATCCAGTCCTTTGAGGTGCACAACCTCGAGTACATCAACGGCAAGACCGACATCCGCATCGCCCAGTTGCTCAATGGCAGCGGCCGCCCCTTTGACGATGCCCGCAGCTACGCCGAGCTGGCCTCGGTGGCCGGCCTGGACTTCATCAAGGGCTATGCCGACGGCATCGGCTCCAACACCAATCTGATGATCCCCCTGGTCGGCGGCAAGCTCGGCACGCCGACGCAGCTGATCGCCAACGCCCACCAGCGTGGCCTCGAGGTGCACGGCTGGACCTTCCGTGCCGAAAACGTCTTCCTGCCCAATGAGTTCGACAGCAGCGCCGACCCGGCCTCCTTCGGCGATATGGCCGGGCAGATCCAAGCCTTTGTGAAGCTGGGCCTGGACGGCGTTTTCTCTGACCAGCCCGACCTCGCCGTCGCCGCCATTGCCGCCATCCCCGAGCCGCAAACCTATGCCCTGATGCTGACCGGTCTGGCCGGCCTGGGCGCCTGGGTGCGCCGCCGCAAGCAGCAGTCCGCTTGAACGGCTTTCCTTCAAAGCCAAGAACCAAAGGGGCCGTGAGGCCCCTTTTTCATTGGCGAGGTTTGTTGCATGCCAGGGCGGCATTCGGCACAAAGCAGCCTTCTTGCTCTCCCTCGTGAGGCCCTGCAGTTCGGGCCGCCACCGGGCTCATGGTTCCGGGGTCGGCCCTGCCGGGCCGACTGCCTTGCGCTGCTCGCGCCTCGGGGCTGGCGCATAACTCACTGCACTCACTGCGTTCGTTCCGTTCAAACAGACGCGCCAAGTCAGAGCTTGAAGCGCGCGGGTACGCGCGCGCCCCAAGGCGCTGCGCTGCTCAGCCCTCCACAAATCGCCCAGCGGCGGCCCGAACTGCAGGGCGCTTGCATCGCGGCCGATGTGCCCTTCGGCGATGGAACACGCCACCTTCGGAGGTGGCTCGGCCCGACGACGGGCGATTTGTGCGCGGCCGAGAGCGCAGCGGAGCGGCTCAGGCGCGTGTACTCGCGCGCTTCAAGCGCTGACTCGGCGCCACTGTTTGACCACAGTGAGCGCAGCGAACGGAGGGAGTTTGGCGCCGCTGAGCCGCGGAGAGAGCACCGAGGGAAGTCGGCTCGCAGAGCCGACCCGGGCACCATGAGCACGGCGGCGGGCCGAGCCACCGCAGCGCGAAAACCCGGCCGTCGAGGTTCCGCTTTGTGCCGGAAGCAGCACCCCAAGCCCAAACGAAAAAGGCCTTGCAGATGCAAGGCCTCTTCAGCTGCGGCGCGACGATCAGGCTGCAGGTGGCGCGGTGTCGACAAAGCTGGCGCGGGCGCTCAGTTTCTCGAAGTGACGGGCCAGATTGGCATGCTCGCTGCGCCAGTCCAGTTGCGGAAAGCGGAAGTCGAGGTAGCCGAGAGCGCAGCCGACCGCGATATCAGCGAGCGAGAAATGCGTGCCCGAGCACCAGGCTCGCTCACCCAGGCCATGGTTCATGGACACCAGGGCGGCGCCCACCTTGTCCATCTGGCGCTGCACCCAGGCCGCGCTGCGTTGCTCGGGCGTGCGGCCGGCCCAGTGCTCTTCCAAGCGCGCGGCCACGCAGGCATCGAGCACCCCGTCGGCCAAGGCTTCCCAGGTGCGCACTTCGGTGCGCTCACGGCCGCGCTCGGGGATCAGGCGACCGACCGGCGACAGGGTGTCGACATACTCGACGATCACCCGCGAGTCGAACACCGCGCCGGTGATGGAGTCTTGGCCTTCCATCACCAGGCAGGGCACCTTGCCCAAAGGATTCATCTTCAGGATGGCATCACTGGCCCAGACGTCTTCCAGCACGAACTGGTAGTCGAGCTTTTTCTCGGCCATCACGATGCGCACTTTGCGAACGTAAGGACTGCTGAGCGAACCGATCAATTTCATAGCGTTTACATCCCTCTCGAATTCATTCTAGCCACGGGACTGTTGTGCCCCAGCCTGTACAAACAACCCGGACTCGGGCAGGCAAGGCTTTTATGCGCGCGACACAGAAGCGCAGCATCGCCGCCACCGGCCCGCGAGCAGCGCAAGAAGTAACGGTAAAAATGCCGCCACACACAAAACTGGAGGGACTGCCATGACACACCCGGAAACCCCGCCCCTGGCCGCCGCACATTCGCGCCAGCAAGCCTTGCAGAACAGCTTCGGCAGCGAGTCGGGCGGCGTGGCGGCCGTCTTCTCAGGCAAGGCGGCCGACTACCAGGCCGCCCGGCCCGACTACCCCCTGGGCCTGCTGCAGCACCTGCGCCAAGGCCTGCCAGCCGCCGCCCATGTGGTGGATCTGGGCGCGGGCACGGGCTTGCTGAGCGCCGGGCTGCTGCAGCAAGGCCTGCGCGTGACGGCCGTGGAGCCCAGCGCCGCCATGCGCAGCGCGGCCGAGCAGGCACTGGGCCGAGAGCCCGGATTTGCCAGCAGCGCTGGCAGCGCCGAGGCCACCGGCCTCACCCATGGTTGCGCCGATCTGATCACCGCGGCCCAGGCCTTCCATTGGTTTGACATCGAGGCCGCCAGGCGCGAATGCCTGCGCCTGCTCAAGCCCGGCGCTCAGGTGGCCCTGATCTGGAACGACCGCGTGCGCGAAGACCCGCTGCAACAGGAGCTCGACGCGCTCTTCGATGCCTTCGGTGGCGCCCGCCGTGCCGCTCAGAAACAACACATGAGCCCGGGTGACGAGGGCGAACGCGCCGGCCTGCCCCAGTTCTTTGGCGGCGCCGTACCGGCCGGCCTGCACTGGCCCCACGAGCATTGGCTGGACGAGGCGGGCCTGGCCAGCCTGGCCTTCTCGCGTTCCTACATTCCGGCCCGCGCCAGCGAGGAGGGTCAGGTCTTGCTCGGGCAACTGAGCCGCTTGTTCGCCCGCTTCGCGAACGGCCCGCGGCTGGCGATGTGCTATCGCACGCTGGCCGTGATCGGTCGGCCGGCCTAATGAGGCGGCAAGGGACGCGGCTTGGTCCCGGAGCCCCCGTCACTCGTCCCATGACCTTCGTGCCAGCGCCCGCCCCGCTGCCAGAATCCCCCACCCTCAACCTCACCCCGGCTGCCGCGCCCCTGCCCCACATGAACACCGCCACCGCACCCCTGAGCCGCACCACCGTCACCCTGCACTGGCTGATGGCGATGGCCATGATCGGCCTCACATCGGTCGGCCTTTATATGGCCGAGTTCGAAGTCTGGGCCCTCTACCCCATCCACAAATCGGTCGGTATTCTGGTGCTGCTGCTGGCCGTGCTGCGCGCCGCCTGGCGGCTCAAGGAAGGCTGGCCGGCCCCCACCGGGCAGGCCTCGGCCCTGCAGCAGACCCTCGCCAAGGCGGTGCACTGGCTGCTGCTGCTCAGCACCCTGGCCATGCCCATCAGCGGCATGATCTTCTCGGGTGCCAGCGGACACGGCTTCGGCATCTTCGGCCTGACCTTGATGGAACATCACCCGGACCCGAACAAGCACGGCGAGGTGCTGCCCCTGAACGCCGGACTGAGCGAGCTGGCCCACAGCCTGCACAGCGCCATCGGCTATGTGCTGATCGCCGCTGTGCTGCTCCATGTGGCCGGGGCGCTCAAGCACCACTTGCTCGACCGCGACGCCAGCCTGCGCCGCATGCTGGGCCGCTCCACGCCCTGAGCCCCGGCATCCTCCCTGACGGGCGCCCTGGAGCCAAGCAGAATAGGGGCTTAATGCCCCCGTTCTGTGCCGACCTGCCCGAGACCCCACTTGCTGTCCCACGCCGCCCCCTCTCCTCGCCCCGCCGCGCACTCGGCCTGGCGCCAGCGCAGCGCCCTCCTGCTGCTGAGCCTGCTTGCCACGGCCGCCCTCGCCAAACCGGCTGACGCGCCGCTGCAGCTGCCCGTCAATGCCCGCCATGCCCTGGTGCTGGAGAACGGCAGCGGCAAGGTACTGATGGCCAAGGATGCCGACACCCAGGTGCCGATCGCTTCGCTGACCAAGTTGATGACGGCCATGGTGGTGCTCGATGCCAAGGCCGACCTGAAAGCGCGCATCCGCATCCAGCGTGAGGACGTCGACACCCTCAAGCACAGCCCCTCGCGCGTGCCCGTGGGCGCCCAGATGACGCGCGGCGCGGCCCTGCACCTGGCCCTGATGTCCTCGGACAACCGCGCTGCCGCCGCCCTGGCCCGCACCATGCCGGGCGGCATGCCGGCCTTTGAGCAAGCGGTGCGCGCCAAGATTCGTGCGCTCGGCCTGACGCGCACCGAGATCGCCGAGCCTACCGGCCTGTCCGCACGCAACCGCTCCACCGCAGCCGAGATGGCCAAGATCGCCGCTGCGGCGGCGCGCTACCCGCAGATCAGCAAGCTCAGCAGCGATCTGAAAGAGAAGGTGCTGATCAACGGCCGGCCGGTCGAATTCCGCAACACCAACCGCCTGGTCGGCCGCAAGGGCTGGGACATCCGCCTGTCCAAGACCGGCTACACCGACGAAGCCGGGCGCTGCCTGGCCCTGCGCCTGAAAGACAAGACCGGCCAGGACCTGACCGTGGTGCTGCTCGACAGCGACGGCTCGGCCGAACGTCTGGCCGACGCGGCCAAGATCCGCAAGTCCCTGGAACGCCACCGCAAGCACAGCTGAACTGACTCACCGGAAGCGAGATTGCCGCATGAACCCGACACCGTCATCAAGCCCCCATTCCGCGCCACGCGTGCTGCTGCGCCCGGTCAACGAGGACGACCTGCCGCGCATTGCCGCCCAGGCCGCTGACCTGAGCGAACGCAATGAGTTCGAAGGTTCGATGCTGCGCGGCCCGCAGTTCTTCAAGAAGCGTTTTGCCGAGGACGGCTTCTCCAGCAACGAGGCCGAGCGACTGGTCGTCTGCGATGCCGACAACGGCGAGCCGATCGGCTCCGCTTCACATTTCCTGGCCCATCGCTACTCCAGCGCGCGCGAGCTGGGCTGGAAGATCGACGACCCGGCCCGCCGCGGCCAGGGCTGGGGCTCGGCCGCCGCGCGCGCCCTGATCGACCATGTGTTTCATAACTTCGAGGTCCACCGTGTCTGCGCCGCCCTGGCGCCGGGCAATCTGGCCTCGCGCCGGGTGGCCGAAAAATCCGGCCTGCAGTTCGAAGGCCGGCTGCGCGGCGTGATCTTCATCAACGGCCGCTACCTCGACAGCGAGGTCTTCGGCCTGCTGCGGCCAGAGTGGCAAGAGCGCCGCGGCTGAAGTTCACCCGGCGCCCAGGGCAGACCCTCTCCCTCTGAGGAGGGAGTTCGTTGCCAAGCCGCCTGAGGCTGGGGCACACTGCCCGCGCCTCGCGCGCGCCATGCCGCGAACAACAGACAAGTGCCTTCGCTCGAAAGGCCGGACAGGGAGAGAGGACCCCACCATGATTGAACTGCCAGACGCCGCCTGCGTCTACACGCCTGCAACTGAAGCAAGGCCTGAGCCCCTGACCTTGCAAATACAGTTCACCGGCAGCGGCAGCGAGTACTTTCGCATCTGGATCGTCAATCTCCTGCTGACCTTGCTAACCCTGGGGCTCTACCTGCCTTTCGCCAAGGTGCGGCGCCTGCGCTACTTCTACGCCAACACACGCGTCGGCGGCCAGGCCTTGAGCTTCCATGGCCGACCTTGGCCCATGTTCCGCGGCTTTGTGCTGCTGCTCCTGCTCGCCGGCGCCTATGGCCTGGCCGGGCATTTCTCGCCGCTGGCGGGCTTTTTGGCCTACCTGCTGCTGTGCGCGCTCTGGCCGGCACTGTGGCGCGCGGGCCTGCAGTTCCGCCTGGGCAACACGCGCTGGCGCGGTCTGCGGCTGAGTTTCCAGGGCGATCTGGCCGGCGCCTACAAAGCTGTGGCGCCGCTCTACATCCCCGCCATGCTGTTGATGGCCGGTACCGCCTGGCAAGCCTGGAAAGATCCGATGGCTCGCATGGGGCCGGGCGCCATCGTGGGCATGGTGGGCCTGGTCGGCATGGTGCTGCTCAGCCCCTATTTCCTGGCCCGCATCAAACGCTACCAGCATGAGGGCTACGCCTATGCCGATCAGCGCGGGCAGTTCATGGTGGGCACAGGGAGGTTCTACGTTCTGGTACTCAAGGGGCTGCTGGTGTCCTTGCTGCCCTTGGCCCTGGCCATCGGCATTGCCATGGGTCTGGTGCTGCTGCTGAAGCCCAGCGGGGCCATGAATCCGGCCATCGGTGTGGGCATCGTGATGCTGGGCTACTTGCTGTATTTCATGATGATCGGGCCCTACTTCACCGCCCGCACACAGAACCTGGTCTGGTCAGGCACACGCAGCGAAGGCCTGGAGTTCCACAGCCGCCTGAGCTTTCGCCGCCTGCTCTGGCTGACCTTGATCAACTGGCTGCTCACGGCTCTGACGCTGAGCCTCTACCGCCCCTTCGCCGCCATCAAAACCGCGCGCCTGCGCCTGGAATCCGTGTCCCTGCAGGTGCATGGCGATGTCGAGGCCTGGCGTGCGCAAGCACAGGGGGCAACGAACGACGCCAGCGGCGAGGCGGCCGGCGACTTCTTCGGCTTTGACATGGGATGGTGAGTTCAGCCATGTCTACATCGCTATGGTGCGGCGAACCGCGGCTGCGTGCCCGATGGTTTGACGGCCGCAGCGCGCAAGCGCAAGCCGTCTGGGCCTGGCTCAGTGAAGACGGGCGCTGGCTGCTTCTGCAAGCCCTGGCGACCGAATCGAATGAAGGGGCGGCCGTGCTGGCACGCCACGCCTCCCGCGACGTGGTCTGGCCCGAGCGCCTGCGCCATGGCGAGCGCCAGGCCTTGCTGCCCGATGGCGGCATGCTCTGCGAAGACCCGGCGCCCGAGGGCCGCCAGAACTGGGACGACTGGGCCCGGCGCTCGGGCCTGCGCGACAGCTTGACCGTGCGTAGCATGCGCAGCTGGCGCTTGGTCGGCGTGAGCGTGCTGCTGAGCGCGGGCCTGCTCGCCTCGGCCTGGGTCTGGGGCATCCCTTGGGTGGCCCAGCAAGGTGCGGCGCTGATCCCTGCCGCGGCCGAGCAGCAGATCTCCAGCGAGGCGCTCGACTATGTCGATCGCATGTGGCTCAAGCCCAGCACGCTGAGCGAGGCCCAGCAGGAGCTGATCACGCGGCGCTTGGCTGCGGTCGTGCGCCGCGATGAAATCCTGCGCGCCGGTCTGGAGCCGCTGGCCGAACCCTTGCCGGCCTACCGACTGCACTTCCGTGCCGGCCCCAAGGCCCTGGGGCCCAATGCCTTTGCCCTGCCCGGCGGCGACATCGTGCTGACCGATGCCCTGGTCGAGCTGGCCGCAGACGAGCCCGACATCATCACCGGCGTGCTGGCCCATGAGCTCGGCCACGTGCGCCACCGCCACGGCATGCGCCTGGCCTTGCAGGCCGGCATGGTGGCCGGTGTGAGCGGGCTGCTGGTCGGTGATTTCTCGGCCCTGCTGGCCGGCCTGCCGGCCTGGCTGGCGCAGGCCGACTACTCGCGCGAATTCGAGCGCGAGGCCGATCTGCACGCGCGCCAAATGCTGCAGGCAGCCGGCATCTCGCCGCGCGTGATGGTGCGTTTCTTCGAGCGCCTCACGGCCTATCAACGACAACGCGGCCAGGACAAGTCACCCCTGCCCATGGCCTTTGCCAGCCACCCGGCGCATGCCGAGCGCATTGCCTTCTTCAACGCGGCGCCTTGAGAGACCAACGCCGCGCTGAAGCGTGGCTCAGGGCCGCACAAACACCACCGCCGTGCGCGCTGGCAGATTCAGCACACCGCTGGCCGCATCAAAACTGGCCTGGCGGGCGCGGGCATCGGCGGCGCCCGCCGCGCGGTGCACCGGGTGCAGTTGCAGGGCATGGCCGATCAAGCCTGGCACCGTCAGCTGCTTGGCCTGCTTGTCCACATTGATGGCATAGACCAGCTCCTGGAAGCCAGCACCGGCATAGCCTTGGCCGTCGATCTGACCGATCAGCACCGTGGCCTCCTGGGCGGAGCCGGTGTTGTGGAACTTGAGCCGGGCCTTGATGTCCTCGGCCGTGCGCAGGCGCAAGAGGCTGCTGCTCTTGCGAATGGCCAGCAGGTCGCGGAAGACGTCGCGGGTCCAGGCGATGTCCGCCGCGGCAGGCTTGATCAGCGGGTCGGCCAGCAGCGGGCGCAGCAGCGACCAGTTGTCGCCGTTGTCGCGCTGCGGCGGCAGGCCGACGCCGAAGTTGTTGTCGGCATAGCTCCAGTCCAGGCGGTTGAACCAGTCGCCTGAGTCGTAGCTGTTGCGGTCCATGGACTTGCTGCGCAAGGTGTCCACGCCAGCATGGAAGTAGGCCACGCCCTGGCTGAAGGCATTGATGGCCAGCCCCAAGGCCTGCACGCGGGCGCGATCCTCGCGGCTGGTGCCAGCCGGAAGCTTGAAGACGTTATTGTCGAACAGGCTGGTGTTGTCGTGGTTCTCCACATAATTGACCACCTCGCCGGGCTCCAGCACATAGCCGGCGGGCAGGCCGCCGACATTGATCTGCTCCAGGCGCAGGTTGGCATCCCAGCTGGTCTGCAGCTCGTAGCTGCGGATAGAGCCGGCCAGCGAGGCCTTGATTTGGTCGCCATGCCACATCAGGTCGCCCCGTGTCTTGCCGCCGCCGAAGGCATTGGCGTCATAGAACAGGCCGTTGATGAAGCCCTGGTTGGCAAACTGGTTGTTGCCACTGTCGAAGGAGCTGCCGCCGCGCACGGCGTCGCGGATGAAGGGGTTGAAGCTGCCGATGCCGGTGCCGTTCAGGCCCAACATATCGGCCTGCACAAAGCGCGCGCCATTGGCCACCTCGCCAAAGTTCCAGCCCTCGCCGAGGATCTGCACCGGGCGGCCGCTGGCGCGATCGACGGCGGCCTTGAGGTCCACCATCACCGAGCGCGGATGGTGGCCCATGATGTCGAAGCGCAGGGAGCTGATGTGATAGTCGCGCACCCAGACAATGGCCGAGTCGATCATCAGCTTGGCCATCATGCGGTTCTCAGCCGCTGTGTTTTCGCAGCAAGTGGAGCGCTCGATGCCGCCGCTGGCGTTCAGACGGTGGTAGTAGCCGGGCACCACCTTGTCCAGCACCGAGGCGCTGTTCAGGCCGGAGGCACTGGTGTGGTTGTAGACCATGTCCATGCCCACGCGCAGGCCGGCGGCGTTGAGCGCCTGCACCATGCGGCGGAATTCGACGATGCGCGCGGCCGGGTCGGCCACGCTGCTGGCGTAGCTGCCTTCCGGCGTGGTGAAGTGGTAGGGGTCATAGCCCCAGTTGAAGCAGTCGCTACCGGCTGTGGCGCTGACCAGGGCCTGCTGGGCCTCGCCGTCGGCGCTGCCGCTGGGATTGGGCGTCACGCAGCCCTTTTCGTTCACGCTGGCAATGTCGAAGACCGGCAGCAGGTGCACATCGCTGAGCCCGCTTTGTGCCAGGGCGCGCAGATGCTTCATGCCGTTCGAGTTGCCCTCGGCAAAAGCCAGGTACTTGCCGCGCTTGTCGGCCGGCACGGTGGCATCGTTGACCGAGAAGTCGCGCACATGCAGCTCGTAGATGCTCATGTCCGGCGTGGCCTGCACGGTGGCGGGCGCTTGGCTGGCGTCCCAACCGGCGGGCTTGAAGGCGGCGCTTTGCAGATCGGCCACCACGCTTTGCTGGCTACCCAAGGTCAGGGCCAGGGAGTAGGGATCGGTGACCAGGCTGCGCACCAGGCCGACGCCGCGCACAAACACCGTCACGGCATAGCGATAGCTGCGGCCGTTCAGCTCGCCGGCCAGGCTGCTGCTCCAGGCGCCGGTGGCCGGGTCACGCTGCAGGTCCACGGTCTGGCTGCGGCTCAGAAAGGGGTTGCTGCTCGGTGCGGTGACGATCACTTGCACGGCCTGGGCCGTGGGCGCCCAGAGCTTGAACTGGGTGCGGCCGTTCTTGACCGTCGCGCCGTAATCGTTCACCTCGGCGGCGGCGCTGTAGAGATGATCGAGCGCCCCGGCGATCTGCGCGGTGCTGGCGTTCTGCACGTGGCCGGCCGCGTTTTCCTGCACCAGCACCAGCTGCTGGGTGTGCAGCTGCGGCAGGCGCGGCAGGTCAGCCTCGCGCACCAGGAACACACCGCCCGCCGCCACGTACTTGAAACGCTGGGCATCGGCCGCCGGCACATTGCCGCTGAAGGCATCGAGGGTGATGGCGCCATCGGCGCCGCTGACCGGCGCGTCCTTGGCCACCACGATCTGGCCGGTGGCCGAGTGGTAGAGCTTGACCACCGTGCCGGCCGGTGCCGCAGCCGCGAACACGCGCGGCCATTGCAGCAGGCGCTGGTTGAGCCAGACGGCGCGGGCGTCGCTGCTGGAGACGGAGCGCAGATCGGGTGGCGCGGTGTAGACGGTGGCGTCCTGCTGCACCAGCCAGATCTCGCCGACCTGGTTCTGGATCTTCAGGCCGGCGTAATCGACGCGGATGTTGTTGTCGCGGCCGTCCTTGTCGTTCTGGTTCGGCGCCATGCCGTGGATGATGAATTCCAGGGCCTTGCGGCTGGCATCGTCACGCGGGTTGAGCACGGGGATGTCGAAGACGATCTCGCCCGCGCCGGCCGCATGGCCGGGCATGGCGTTGAAGGCCACGGGCGCGCCCCATTGGTCGATCGGCAGGCCGGCGGGCAGCGCGGCCACATTCAGACCGCTGCCGTTCCACAGATGCAGGCCCCAGTTGCTGTGGCCACCGTCGAAGCGCTGGTAGTGCACGCGCACGGTGTGCAGATTGGGCACGGGCAGGCCCAAGGGGTTGCTGGTGTAGGTGACGTTGTCGCCTTCGACCCGCCAGATCTCATTGGCACCGGGCTTGAGCTCGTAGCTTTGGTCGGCGCCGCCCCAGTCCTTCCAGTCGCCCTTGTGCAGCAGGTAGCCGACCGTGCCGCTGTCGGCGGCCAGGGGCACGTCATAGATCGCGCCAAAATCGTCGCTGCCGCTGGCGTTCCAGCCGCCATTCCAGGCAGGGCTTTGCGCCGCGCCCCAGCTGTGCAGCTGCCAGCCGCTGGTGTCGCCATCGGCGCGGCGGTAGTGCACGCGCAGCGAGCTGCCCGCGGTCGTGGTCACACGGGCGGCAGCAGCCTTGGCACGAGTGGTGTCGGGCACCGGGGCTGCAGGTACAGGCACCAGCACCGTGGTGTTGGCATCGATCACGCGCGGCCCGGCCGCGCTGGCATCCGCCGCTGCCGCCGTGGCCTGGCTCATGGACGCCGCCCCGGGCTGCTCCGTCTGGCCGCCGCCGCAGGCGCTCAGGACCAGCAAGGCCAAGCCCGCCAATGCCCTGCGTACCTGACCACTCCAGCCCCGTGCGGGCGCCTTCTCGATGTGCGTGTTCATGTGCATCCTTGCTTGGTGTCTTCCAGCTGAAGCAGCGCCCGGGCACCGACCCGCATGCCGCGGTGGGTTCAGGCGAGGCGATGCTAGTGGAGTAAAACTACATTCGATAGCTGGTGGTTTCCCGGTAATTTCTCACGTTCAATTGCCTATTTGTAGTCAAAGTACCAACTCAAAAGGCTGTGAATCCAGGGCGATGGCAATCCAACTCCGGCGCCCACTGGCGCTTTTCATCACCCTGTCATCCGCGGCTAAAATCTGCGGGTTTTTCCCGAGCCGAGGGCCGCTGCGAGAGCAGGGCCAGCCTGGCGGCCCGGGCAATCGCACCTCCCCCTCATCAGCCCTGGCGGCCCGCAGCCGCCCACTGCCATGACCACCCAGTCCACCGCCTCGCTTTCCTCGATCAGCGCCCTCTCGCCCCTGGATGGCCGCTACGCCGCACGTGTGGCGCCGCTGCGCCCGCTGCTGTCCGAGTTCGGCCTGATGCACCGCCGCGTGCAGGTCGAGGTGGAATGGTTCATCGCCCTGTCGGACGCTGGCTTTGCCGAGTTCAAGCCCCTGAGCGAAGCCGCGCGCGGCCTGCTGCGCAGCCTGGTGGCGCGCTTCTCGGAAGCCGATGCCCAGGCGATCAAGGACATCGAGAAGACCACCAACCATGACGTCAAGGCCGTCGAGTACTGGCTCAAGGCCCGCTTTGACGCCAGCACCGAGCTGAAGGCAGCCGGCGAGTTCGTGCACTTCGCCTGCACCAGCGAAGACATCAACAACACCAGCCACGGCCTGATGCTCAAGGCCGCACGCCAGGACGTGTTGCTGCCCACCATCGACCGCATCATTGCCAAGCTCGGCGCCATGGCCCACGCCACCGCGGCCACGCCCATGCTGAGCCGCACCCACGGCCAGACCGCCAGCCCCACCACCGTGGGCAAGGAAATCGCCAACGTCGTGGCCCGCCTGCGCACGGCACGCACCCGCATCGCCGAAGTGAAGCTGCTGGCCAAGATGAACGGCGCCGTGGGCAACTACAACGCCCACCTGAGCGCCTGGCCCGAGTTCGACTGGGAAGGCTTCAGCCAGCGCGTCATCGAAGGCCAGCTGGGCCTGACCTTCAACCCCTACACCATCCAGATCGAGCCGCATGACTACATGGCCGAGCTGTTCGACGCGACCACGCGCCTGAACACCATCCTGATCGACTGGTCACGTGATGTCTGGGGTTATGTCTCGCTGGGCTATTTCAAGCAGCGCACGGTGGCCGGCGAGATCGGTTCTTCGACCATGCCGCACAAGGTCAACCCGATCGACTTCGAAAACGCCGAGGGCAACTTCGGCCTGGCCAATGCCTTGCTGACGCACCTGAGCCAGAAGCTGCCGATCAGCCGCTGGCAGCGTGACCTGACCGACTCCACCGTGCTGCGCAATATGGGCGTGGCCATCGGCTACGCCGTGCTGGGCTATGAGTCTTTGCTCAAGGGCCTGGACAAGCTGGAGATCAACGAAGCCGCCCTGGCGCAAGACCTGGACAGCGCCTGGGAAGTGCTGGCCGAGCCCATCCAGACCGTGATGCGCCGCTACGCCTTGCCCAACCCCTACGAGCGCCTGAAGGAGCTGACCCGCGGCAAGGCCATCACGGCCGAGTCGATCCGCGAGTTCATCAACGGCCTGGAGCTGCCCGAAGCCGAGAAGACCCGCTTGCTGGCCATGACGCCAGGCAGCTACACCGGCAAGGCCGAAGAGCTGGCCAAGCGCATCTGAAACTGACGGGGGCCGAAGAACGCGGGCATTGAGCCTGCCCGACACGGCCCCTGCGCTGGACTCCAGCGCAGGACTAGAGCGTTGGGGCCGGCTCAGGCCTCGGAGCGCAGATCAATGCGCTCATGGCTGCTGCGCGCGCGGCCGGCCTGTTTGGCGGCATACAGGGCTCGATCCGCAAAAGCCAGCAAACGCTCGACCGTCAAACCCGCAGGCGGCGTGCCCTCGAACTGCATCATGGCGCTGACACTGGTCCAGCCCTCACTGGACTCGTCAAAACTGGCCGTTCCAATGGAGACGGACAAACGCCCGAGGCTGGCCATGGCGTGCGGGAAATTCAGCGCTTGCAATTGGGCCTGGATGCCCGCTGCCACGACCTGGACACCTTTTTCATCGGTCTCCGGCAGGAGCAGGGCGAACTCTTCACCGCCGTAGCGCGCGACCAAATCCCCGGGGCGGCAGGCACAGCGGCGCAGCACCTGGGCCACGGCGATGAGGGCTTCATCGCCGCGCAAGTGGCCGTAGTGATCGTTGAACTTCTTGAAATGGTCGACATCCACCATCGCGATGGACAAGGCACGTTGACCGCGTGCGGCGCGGCTCCACTCTGCGGCCAATCGCTCATCCAAGACCCGGCGGTTGGCGCACTGAGTCAAGCCGTCCACGGACGCGAGCCGCTTCAAGTCGTCGAGGGCACGCTTCAAGCGCAGCTGCGTCCTGACCCGCGCGGCGACGATGGCAGGCCGAATCGGCTTGGCGATGAAGTCCGCGGCGCCCAAACCGAGGCCTTGTTCCTCCATCAACTCATCGCTGTGGCTGGTGACAAAGATCACCGGAACCTCGCACAGCCGCGGCTCCTCGAGCATGGCCTGCCAGACCTCAAACCCGGTCATCCCCGGCATCTCCGCGTCGAGCAAGACCAGGTCTGGCACGTCCGCGCTGGCCAGGCGCAGCGCCATCGCGCCGCTGGTTGCAAAGCGCAGCCGTCCAATGCCAGACAGGCACTTGCTCAGAACTTGAATGACGGTCGGGTCGTCGTCCACCATCAGAATGCTGGGCAGAAGCACTGGCTCGTTCGACAGTTCTTTCTTTTCCATGGGTGCGAGCATAGCGTCAGACCCCCACCTGATCCGAACCATCCGGGTCGGGGCCAGAGATCTGCTCGATCAAGCGCAGAGCGCCACTGAAATCCAGATCCTGGACCGCTTCACGCACCACGCGCAGTGGGTCGCGGCCCCACAGCGCCTCCAGTGCAGGGGCGAGCTCTTGGAAGCGCGGGCCGGCCGAGAGGTCCTGCTGGCGCAGCAAGTCCAGCCACTGCGCCAAGTCTGCCGCCGGGGGCGCGGCAACGGCGACCGAGGACGGCGCGGCCTCCTCACGCAACAGGGCGTCCTGCTCGGCGCGCTCATGCAAAAGCAAGACCGGCCGGGCCGCTTGCTCCAGGTCCTGCAAGCCCTGCTCCAAAGCCAGCAGGGTCGGCTGCACAGCAGCAGGCTGAGCCCCGGCGCGCAAGGCGTTCTCTGCCTCTCCCGCGAGTCGGTGCACCTCCCGGACGCCCAGCAGACCTGCGGAGCCGCGCAGCTTGTGAAGGCGAGCCACCAGCTCCGCCCCCTGCGCTTCTGAGCCATCGGCCGCGCTGAAGCGGGCCGCACCGAACTCACGCAGCAAACGCTCCAGCATGCGCAGGAACAGCGCCGCATCCTGGCCCAGCCGATTCGCGGCGTCCGGTCCGTCCACCCCGGCAATGTCCGGCCAGTCCGGTGGCAGTTGCCGCGCCGGTACAGCGCGCGGCAATTGCAAGGGCGCCCCGCGGGCCGCCTCGACGGCCGTTCGCAAGGCACGCACCAGGATCTGCGGATCCAAGGGCTTGGTCAAAAAGTCGTTCATGCCGGCCGCTACAGCGCGTTGCCGCTCTTCTTCAAGCGCGCCCGCCGTCAAGGCCAGCACCGGCAGCCGGTCCAGGCCCAGCTCACTGCGAATCAAGCGGGTCACCTCGTAGCCGTCCATCTCCGGCATCTGCACATCCATCAATACCGCGTCAAAGAGTGCCGGTTCGCGGCGCAGCAGAGCGAGTGCATCGTGACCACCGTTTGCTGTCTGCACGATCGCTCCATCGCGCTGCAGCAGACGCCGCGCGACCTCCAAATTGATGTCGCTGTCGTCCACGACCAGGACATGAATCCCGGCCAGCCACTGCGAGTCGATGGCGCTGGTCCGGGTGGATCGAGCCACACGGTCCGTGCTGCCGGTGTGGCGAGCGACGCTGTGGTTGACGGCATTGAACAGTTCGGAAGGGCCCACCGGCTTGGTCAGGATTTGATCGACCAGGTGATGGTGGTCCTCGGCCTCAACAGCACTGCGCTCCTGCGCTGAAATCACCAAGGTCGCCGGCAAACGTGCCTTGCCGACTTCGTTGACCAGCATTTCCAAGGCCTGCAGGCCATCGAGCTCGGGCATCTGCCAGTCCACCAGCAAGGCATCCGGGGCGGCTTGCCCCAGAGCCGCGATGCGCTTGCAATATTCGACAAGGGCCACGCCGGAACTCAGCTCCAGGGCGCTCCATCCCAGGGCGCGACACATGCCCGCGAGAATCCGGCGGTCATCGGGGTTGTCATCGACCACGACGACGTCCAAGCCCGCAGAACCCCGGGTCTGGGCGGCCAAATGCGCCTCCTCCGCCTCGACGAGCGGCAGACGCAAGTAAAACTCGCTGCCGCGCCCCAGCTCGCTTTGCAAGCCCACCTCGCCGCCCATCAAGCCCGCCAGCTTGCGAACGATGGACAGGCCGAGACCTGTGCCACCAAAACGCCGTGTGGTCGATGCGTCGGCCTGCACAAAGGGGTCGAACAACTTGCCCTGGGCTTCGACACTGATGCCCACCCCGGTGTCGCGGACACGCCAGCGCAGGAAGGGGGCGCCATGGTCCTCGGCGGCCGGCTCGCGCTCGACCTCGATGGACACGCCTCCCTGCGCGGTGAACTTGATCGCATTGCTGATCAGATTGACCAGAATCTGGCGCAGACGCAGCTCGTCAACCATCAGCACAGGCGGCAAGGCATCCAAGCCACACAGCTCCAGTGCAATGCCTTTGGCCTGGGCCTGCGGGCCGAAGATCTGCGCCAGCTCATCCAGCAGGACCCGGGGGTTCATGGGCGCCGCCTGCACCGACATTTCGCCCGCTTCGATCTTGGACAGGTCCAGCACATCGTTGATGATGCCCAGCAGCGAGCGCGCGGCAATGTGCAATTTGTCCAACAGCTGCCGCTGGTCGGCATCCAAGGGCGTGCTGTCCAGCAAATGGGTCACCCCGATCACCGCGTTCATCGGCGTCCGGATCTCATGGCTCATATTGGCCAGGAACATGCTCTTGGCAGCGCTGGCCGCCTCAGCGGCAACCTTGGCCTGGCGCAGGACCGATTCATTCCACAGACGGTCGGTGATGTCTTGGGCGATGCCAAGGTAGCCGACAACGCTGCCCTGCTCATCACGTATGGCGGTGACCACCAGCGACACCGGCACGGTGTTGCCACCCTTGCGCACATAGGTCCATTCATGCTGCTCGGCACCCTGCAGCTCGGCCTTGTGGACGAAGACCCGGAAGCCCGAGATCTCGACACCGTATTCATTCGAGAGCTCCAGGCCGCGCGCCACCACTTCAGCGGGCAGATGCAAGGGCGCGGGTGAACTCCGCCCGACCATTTCTTCGGCCTGGTAGCCGAGCAGTTGCTCGGCGCCTGCATTGAAGAGGGTGATCATTCCCTGCGCGTCTGTGGCGATGATGGAGAGCTCCGTCGCAGCCCGCAGCACGCCGGCGAGCAAAGCCGCCAGCCGCTTGAGCTCGAGCTCCGCGTGTTTGATGGCATTGATGTCCTGGTGCGTGCCGTACATCCATTCAGGCTCGCCGTCGGCCTTGCGTGTCACGAGCTGGCCGCGCGACAAGACCCAGACCCAAGAGCCGTCCTTGTGACGCATGCGAACTTCAATCGAATAGTGCTCGTCCAAGCCGGCGAAATGGCGCTGCAGCAGCGCGCCGGACGCCTGCAAGTCATCGGGATGAACCAATGTGGCCCAGGTCTCGATGTTGAGGGGCATCAGCTCATCAAGGCGGTAACCCATGATGTCGGCCCAGCGCTCATTGAAGACGGTTTCACCCGTCGCGACATTCCACTCCCAGGTCCCCACCCGGGTGCCCAGCAGAATGTTTCGCAGGCGCTGCCGCTCCTGAGCCAGGCTCGCGGTTCGCTCCTGCACCTGCTGCTCCAAGGTGCGATTGAGCTCCTCGATCTGAGCCTGCGCCTCACGTTCGCTGGTGACATCGCGAAGGCTGGCCGAATACTCGCCGCCCGCCAGAGCCGACAGCCGCATGCAAACCCGCAAGCGCCGGCCATCCTGGCCGCGGCATTCGAATTCGCTCAAGGAGAGCGCCGTCGCGCCATCGGCGTCCAGAGATGGCCCCGCCCCGACCGGCGCATCGATCAAGCTGAAGAGCGGCTGGCCGAGCGCCGACGCTTCGCTGAGGCCGAACAACTGCACGGCCCCTTGATTCCATGAACGCACCCGGTACTGAGCGTCGAGGGCAATGATGGCGTCCAAGGATTGGTCGACGATGGTCGCGAGTCGCAAGCGCTGGCCCTTCACCTGCAACTGCCGCTGCACCCCGCCCCAGTACAAGTACAGCAGGAGCCAGGAAGCCGAACCGGCCAGCAAGGGCAGCAGCAGATGCTGGCCGAGCGCCGCCCAGACCGCGCTTTCCAGACGCTGCAAAGGCAGGCTGGCGGTATAGGACAAAGTGCCCGTGCTGCTGCCGGCATTCGGACTCACCAGCGCATTGGCGCTGACCACCAAACCATCCGGGCCCGCCCAAGTTCGCAGGCGGTCCACCGCGGGCACGTGCGCAGGAAGCGCCGCCGGCTTGAACTCATCCTGCCAGCGATATCGAGCACCCAGGTCGAAACCGAAAGCCCGGCCAGCGTCCGGATGCAAGAGGTAGTCCTCAGCCCCATTCATGACGCGCAGTTCGACACCCTCGGGGACCGATTTGAGGGACTCCTTGAGTCGCTCGCTCACGTCCACGTTGACGACAATGATGCCGAAGACCTGCCCCGTCGCCCGGTAGACCGGTGTCGCGTAACGAATCGTCGGCCGATGGGGCTGCTCCAGCTGGCCGTTTTCCCGATTCAAATCCAGGTCCGAGATCCAGACCTCGCCCTGTGCCAGTCGTGAAGCCTGCTGCATCAAGGTGCGATCCACCTTGGCTTGCAAGCTTTCTTGGGACACAGCCACCACATCCTGGCCGCTGCGCTCCACGCGCACCAGCTCTCGCCCGCCCTCCGCCACGCTGATGAAACGCGCCTGGTAGACCTCGGGTGAAGACTTGATGTGAGCGCGCAGGATCTGCTGCATGCGCGACTCCCAGGCCTTTCGGCTGGACCCATCCCAGGGGTCGATACCGGTCGCCGACGCCCGCAGCAGCCCCTGAACCGGTGGTGTTTCAGCAAGGAACAACATGATCTTGCGTCGCGAGACCTGCGCCGCCTTGAGCCGCTCGGCCCGCTCGTCCGCCAAGCCCGTCAAGGTGCGAAGCGCCTCGTCCATTTGCAGCCGCCATTGAAACTGGTAGCCCAATCCGGCGTAGACCAGCAGGAAGCACAGATAAGCCAGACCCGCCCAGCGCGCCAGCGGACTCCCCAGGAAGCGCCACAGCGTGACCTCCGCCGCAGCGCCGTCGATCGCGGCGCCGTCCGTGAGCCCCCCTCGACGCGCCTGCAGAAGTTGCCAGACCAGCAAGGCCAGCAGACTGGACGCGAGCACAGCCGCCGCCCCCACCCAAGCCAGGGAAGTCGGTCGGGCGGCGGCGGCCAGAGGCTCCAGCGCGCGCGACTGGAGCACCCAGCGGCGGCCGAACAGAGACAGCTCGCGACTGAGCTCAGGCAGGCCAGCAAGTGCAGGCGCTCCGTCGCGCTGAGCCGAATCAAAGAAAGCCTGCGTTTCGCTGGCATCGGTCAAGCGAATGCCGATTTCCTGCAGCTGAAGACCGAGCGAAGCCAACACATCGTCGACCAACAAGGGGGCATAGCTCCACGCGACGACCGAGGCAGTGCGCGCCTCGGGGGCGTGCACCGGCGCCGCTGTACCGTAGATCGGCAAAAAGGCCAGAAAGCCGCGCCGTGGATGATCTCCCGACTGAACCAGCGTGATCGGAGCCGTCAGCTGGACGGTGCCTTCACGGGCGGCAGCCAAGGCGGCCTCACGGCGCTTGACCTCGGAGGCCACATCCAAGCCCATGGCGCCTGGGTTGCTGTCAGTCGGGTGGATGTATTGGATGACAAAGCGCTCGCCCCCATGCGGCTCCAACTGGCGAATGCTGAAGTCAGGCGCACCATCCGAACGAGCCTGAATCAAGAAGCCAGCCTCATCGGCGGGCGCCAGGCGACGGATCAGGCCGAAGCCGCGGGCCCCAGGAAATTCGCGAGCCGGGTCACGGGTCTGGTGGTAGGCCTCGAACCGGGTCCGCGTGAAGGCCTCCACGCCGGACGCCACCACGGCGCCGCGCAAACCGCGCAAACCATATTCGTACATCCCGAATTTGCGCGTCACCAGGCCGGCCACCTCATCGGTCAACTGGGCATGACGCGACTGCATCAACTGCTGATTGGCCTGATGGATCCACACACAGAGCCCGGCACTCAGCACCAATCCAACCACCCAGGTGAGGCAGGCGGCCAGCCGGGGCTTGTTCGTGAGCAACAACATGGGCTCCAACTTTCTACAAATGCGGTGAGGCGTCCAGCGCCCAATCGACCGCTAGCCTAACTGATGGGACGGTCAGCCAAAGGCCAAAATGAGCGGCCATGCTGCCAGCGCTGCAGTGCCTGCCCTCAATTCACCTAGACTCAAATCCGCCGGGAAGCCGGGCGCGCGTCCTCCACTCGAGCCCCGGCAGCCACGGCAGCTATCAAGCTGCACAGACGCAAGGTCGCTCGAAGCAAGGCCCTTCGCCTGCTTGAGAGCATCCGCGCACCCAGGGAGTCACTGATGAATCGCCCCGAACTCCTCCTTGTCGATGATGACCCCATCGCCATCGAGGTACTCAGCCACATGCTCAGTGGCTTCGCCCGACTGCGCTTCGCGCGAACAGGCGCAGAAGCCCTGCGCCTGGCGCGCGAGCACTGCCCGGACCTCATGCTGCTCGACGAAGAGATGCCGGGCATGAGCGGCCTGGAGGTGCTGCAGGCCTTGCAGGCCGACGCGACCCTGAGCCGCTTGCCTGTGATCGTGATCACCAGTCACCGTTCGGCGGAACTCGAAGCGGAAGTGTTCGCACGTGGCGCGGTCGACTTTCTGCCCAAACCTTTGTCCACGCCGCAGGTCTTGTCACGGGTCCAGGCGCAGCTGCGCCTGAAACGCATCGCCCTTCACGCCGAGCGGATGCCGCCGTCCTTCCCGCCACCGAAAGACGCCTCGCTGCTGGTGGTCGACGACGACATCGGTGCGATCCAGACCCTGCAATCAACGCTGCAAACCCTGGTGGGGCGCATCCGCTTCGCCACCAACGGCGCGCAAGCCTTGGAACTCATGCTGGAAGACCCGCCCGATCTGGTGCTGATGGATGTGCAGATGCCGGGCATGGACGGCTTCGAAGTGTGCCGGACCATGACGGCGGATCCGGTGCTGAGGCAGATTCCGATTGCACTGCTGACCCGTTTTTCCGATGTTGAAAACGAGGCCAAAGGCCTGGACGCAGGCGCCACCGACTTCATCGCCAAGCCCTACCAGGTGCCGGTCCTCATCGCCCGCGTGCGCAACCTTCTGCGCATCAAACATGAAAACGACCAAGCACTGCGCGCACTGAGTGAACACTGGCAAAGCCTCGGTGCCGAGAGGGTCGCCGATATCGTGACCGAGGCCTCCGACGCCATCGTGAGCCTGGATGCCGCAGGCCGAATCGTTTTGATCAACAAGGCCGCATGCCGGCTGTTCGGCGTCCATCGCGAAGCGGTGCTCGGGGAGCACGCCAGCGCCGTGCTGGCCGACGCTCAAGCCCTGCTCGATTGCGCGACAGCAGTCAATGCCGGGAACAGCGGCAAGCCGGCCCCCTTGCTGAGGCTCACGCCAAGCGATGGGGTCGAGCGGCTGCTGGAACCCAGCAGCTTCCGCATCGGCTCCGACGAATCCGGTGTGACCACCTTGCTGCTGCACGATGTCACGGCGCGCGAAAAGGCCAGGGAAGCCGAACTGGCGCGATCGGAGGCCGAAGCGGAAAGCCGCACCAAGTCCATGATGCTGGCCTACCTCGCCCACGAGATCGGCAACCCGCTGAATGGCATTCTCGGTTTCGCTCAGCTGATCGATTCGGATCCACAGCACGCCCTTCACCCCGTGCAGCAAAAGCGTTTGACGGGCCTGCTGGCTGCTGGCTGGCACCTGCAAGCCCTGTTGCAGGACGTCATGGACCTGAGCCGACTGGAGGGCGGGCAGTTCGTCGTCCACACGGCCCCTGTCGACGCTTGCAAGGCCGCTCAGGCTGCGCTGGCAGCAGCCACGGCCCAGGCCGAGTTGGCCCAGATCCAAGTCGAGCTGCAGCAATGCCCCGCCGACACGGTCGTCATGGCAGACGCCGGCCGGCTTCAGCAATGCCTGATCAACTTGCTGTCCAACGCCATCAAGTACAACCGGAAGGACGGGTCCGTGACGCTGCGCGTCAGCGTGTCGGAGCAGACGGTCCAGTTCGCGGTCGTGGACTCGGGCTTGGGCATGAGCCCCGATCAGCTGACGCACCTGTTCGAGCCCTTCAACCGCCTGGGGCGGAGCGAAAGCAAGATACACGGCACGGGCATCGGGCTCGTTGTCACCCGCCTGCTGGCACTGGCCATGGGCGGCAGCTTGGACGTCGCGAGTGAGCAGGGAAAAGGCAGCGTGTTCACACTGAACTTGAAGCGGGGCATCTGAGGCACGCGCGGCCGCACGCTGCCGTCATGACCCCGAAAGCCAGGTGTTGCGGGTGCACTCACGGGGCCCAGTTTCATGGGGCGCACGGGCACGGTCGCCATTCGCGTGCCGCTGGCCGAGGGTGCAGCGCATGGCTGTCAGAGCGACGGCTGCTGCCATCACGCTGGCAGCAGACGCGCGCTAGCATTCAGGCCACACAGACCACCGGAGCCCCGACATGGCCACCCGATCGATTGAACACTGGCTCGAAGACATCCGTCTGCTGAACGAGGACGGCCACAGCATTGCCGTGGCGCTGCGGGCCTTGCTGAAGCGGGAGTTCAAGCCGCTGGAGGAGGAGATCAAGTACGGCGGCATCTTGTTCGCCTGTGGGCCGACGCAGTTCTGTGGCGTGTTTGTCTACAAAGAACATGTCTCGGTCGAGTTCGGGCACGGCGCGGCCATGCCGGACGAGTTCGGCCTGCTGGAAGGCAGCGGCAAGCTGCGCCGGCACCTGAAGCTGCGAACCGAGGCCGATATCGAGGCCAAGCAAGTGAGCCACTATCTGCGACTGGCTCTGGCCGCAGCCGAGGGCCGATGAAGCAAGCCATGCTGAGCACCCCACGCCTGGCCATCCGCCACCTGACCCTCGCCGACGCCGGCTTCATGCTGCGCCTGCTCAACGAGCCCAGCTGGCTGCGCTTCATCGGCGACCGCGGCGTGCACACGCTGGAAGACGCCGAGCGCTATCTGCAACAAGGTGCGCTGGAAAACTACGCGCGCCTGGGCTTCGGCTTTTGCGCGGTTGACCTGCGCGCCAGCGGTGCGACCGTGGGCATGTGCGGCCTGACCCAGCGCGACTATCTGGACAGCCCCGACATCGGCTTTGCCTTCCTGCCCGAGCATGCCGGCCAGGGCCTGGCCTTCGAGGCCGCCAGCGCGGTGCTGGCGCATGCACGCGAGACGCTGGGCCTGCGCCGCATCCTGGCGACCACACGCCTGGACAACCAGGCCTCGCAGAAACTGCTGCTCAAGCTCGGCCTGCAGTTCGAACGCATCATGCGCAGCCCCGACGGCAGCCGCGATCTGCAGCTCTACGCCTGGCAGGCGAGCGCATCCTGATGGCCCGGCCCGCCCTCATCAGCCTGCGCCCGGCCCAGCTGGCTCGCGACCGCGCGGCCTTGCTGCAGCTGAACACCGAGTACATGCGCTGGGTGATGGAGCAGTTGCAGCAGCATCTGGGCGTGTCCACTGAGCAAGCCCTGGGCATGCCCTTGGCGGACTATGTGGCGAAGCATCTCGATGAGATCTGCCAGCCCCCAGGCGGCCGCTTCTACCTGGCCTACCTGGGCGGCGAGCTGGCCGGCATGGGCGGCTTGCGCGCCTTGACGCCTGGGCTGGGCGACCTCAAACGCATCTACCTGCGCCCGGCCAGCCGCGGCCAGGGCCTGGGCGAAGCCTTGGTGAAGCAGTTGATCGGCGATGCGCGCAGCCTGGGCTTGCAGCAGCTCTGCCTCGATTCCGCGCCTTTCATGGCGGCGGCGCATCGCCTGTACCGGGCGCAAGGGTTTCGCGACGCTGGACCTTACCCCGGCGCCGAAGTGCCCGAGCATCTGCACCCCGGCTGGCGCTTCATGACGCTGGATTTGAGCGGACCGCAAGAAGCGGGCTGACGGCGCCGCCGTTCGCGGGAAGACTGGCAACTCCACATCGGCGCAGCCCGCGCCAGGAGCCACACGCCATGCACCGCACGATCGAACCCGCCATCCACTACTGGGGCACGCCCGTCGTCCTGATCAGCAGCCTGAACGAAGACGGCAGCGCCAACTTGGCACCCATGTCTTCGGCCTGGTGGCTGGGCTGGAGCTGCATGCTGGGCCTGGATGCCAGCTCGCAAACCCTGCTCAATCTGAAGCGCCAGGGCGAGTGCGTGCTGAACCTGGCCAGCACGGCCAATGCCGAGGCCGTCAACCGCCTGGCCCTGTGCACCGGCACGCACCAGCTGCCCCTGCACAAACAATGGCTGGGCTACCGCCATGTGGCGGACAAGCTCGGCGAAGCCGGCCTGAGCGCACAGCCCTCGGAGCAGGTGGCGCCGCCCCGGGTACGCGAATGCCAGGTGCAGCTGGAAGCCCAGGTGGTGGACATCCGCCCCTTCGGCACGCAGGACCCGCGCCTGCCCATCGCCAGCTGCATGGTCGAGCTACGCCTGCTGCGCACCCATGTCGACGAGGCCATCCTGCAAGGCGCGCAGTCGGAGCGCATCGATGCCGAAGCCTGGCAGCCGCTGATGATGAAGTTCCGCCAACTGCACAGCAGCGGGGGCCAGGTCTTGCCTTCCCGCCTGGCGCAGGGGCCGGAGGAACGCTATGCCCCGTGGAAGCTGCGGCGCGCCTCCTGAACTGGGCCAGCGAGCAGCCATGAAAGAATCGCTAGACCCCTCTATCTGACCTTCGCGGCCCAGTCATTTCGGCCCCAACGCTCATGCTGATCCCCACGCTCCACACCGACCGTCTGACCCTGGAGCCACTGAGCGCCGATTGCGCCGCGCTGTACGAGCGCTTCTACACCGACGCCGAGGCCTCGGCCTTCTACAACGGGCCGCTGAGCCCGGCCGCCGCCTGGGCGCGCCTGGCGTCCGATCTGGGCAGCTGGCATCTGCAGGGCTTCGGGGTCTGGGCGCTCAGGCTGCGGCAGCCCGACAGCCAAGGCGAGTTGGTCGGTGTCTGCGGTTTCTGGCAAGGCCAAGGCTGGCCGCGCGAGCTGACCTGGTGGCTGCTGCCCGAGTTTCGCGGCCGCGGACTGGCGCAGGAGGCCTCGGTGGCGGCCATCGCCCATGCCTACGAGCAGTTCGGCTGGGAGCAGGTGCAGACCTACACCAAGGATGACAACCACGCGGCGCGCCAGCTGGTGCAGCGGCTCGGGGGTCAGGTCTTGCGCCGCGAAACCTTTCCCGACGGGGTGGAGCGCAGCCTCTACCTGCTGCCCCGGCCCGTGCCTGGCCAGCCCTGCGCGCCCGCACACCTGCAGCTGCGGCTCAGCGAAGAAGCCGACGAAGCGCTGCGCCAGGCCATCGTCCAGCCCCTGGTGGCCTACAACCAAAGCCATGCCGCGCCCAGCCAAAGCCGGCCGCTGGTGATCAGCGTTATCGATCCACGCAGCGGCGCCGTGCTGGGCGGGCTCTGGGGCTACACCTCCTATGGCTGGCTGTTCACCCAGCTGCTGGTGGTGCCCGAAGCAGCCCGCGGCCAGGGCCTGGGCCGGCGCCTGCTACAGATGGCCGAGGCCGAGGCGCAAGCGCGCGGCTGCCACGGCGCCTGGCTGGACACCTTCGAGTTCCAGGCCCGCGGTTTCTACGAGAAGCAGGGCTACCGCTGTTTCGGCGAGCTGCCGGACTACCCGCAGGGCGGCTCGCGCTTCTTCATGCAGAAGGCATTGCCGCCCACCGTCTGAAGCGCGGCGACCACCAGCCTTACTTCTTCGCCAGCAGCGTCTCCAGCTGGTCGATGGCCCGGTTCATGCGGCGCAGCAGGGCGCGGTAAGGCTCGGGCGTGGCCAGGTCCAGGCCGGCGGCTTTGGTCAGGGCGTAGGCATCGGCCGAGCTGCCCGACTTCAGCAAGGTGAAGTAACGCTCACGCAGCGCGGTGTCGCCCTGGCCAATGCCCTCGGCAAAGAAGGCCGCGGCGCTGACGCAGGTGGCGTACTGGTACACGTAGAAATCGCGGTAGAAGTGCGGGATGTAGGCCCACTCGATGCCGTAGAGCGGGTCGATCTTGACCACGTTCTGCGCGTCGCCGTGGTAGCGCTTGAGCAGGCCCAGGTAGATCTGGCTCAAGCTTTCGCCGGTGACGGCCTCGCCTTTTTCCACCGCCTCATGCGAGGCCAGCTCGAACTCCGCAAACATGGCCTGACGGAAGAAGGTGCTGCGGATGTTCTCCAGCTGCTGGCTCAGGGCGAAGATTTTTTCCTCGCGCGTCTTGGCGTTGGCGATCATGTAATCGGCCAGCAGCAGCTCATTGGCGGTGGACGGGATCTCGGCGATGAAGGTCGAGTAGTCGGCCGTCTCGAAGGGCTGGTTGGCGTTCGAGTAGACCGAGTGCATGGCATGGCCCCACTCATGGGCCAGGGTGGACATGCCCAGGTAGTCGCCGTTGTAGCTCATCAGCAGGAAGGGGTGGACGTCATAGGCCGCGCCGTTCATGTAGGCGCCCGAAACCTTGCCGCGCTGCGGCACCGAGTGCATCCAGTTCTGCTTGAAGGCCGCGGCCAGCTTGCCCGTGTACTCGGCGCCCAGCGGCTGCAGGGCTGCCAGCGTCAAGCGTTCCGCCTCGGCCTGGCTGTACTCACCCGAGGGCTTGGCGAGGGGCACATACATGTCCTGGTAGCCAGCCTTCTTCAGGTCCAGCACCTGGCTGCGCAGCTTCAGATAGCGGTGCAGCGTCGGCAGGCCGGCATTGGCTTCTTGCACCAGGCTGCGGTAGACCGCCTCGGGGATGTTGTCGCTGCCCTGGGCCATGGCCACGCTGCTGGGGTAGTTGCGCGCCCGGGCCATGAAGACGGTGCCGCGCAGATTGGCGGCGTAGACCGCGCCCAGCGTGCGCTCGTACGCTTTGTAGACCGGCCAGAAGGCCTTGAACACCTGCTCGCGCACTTTCGGGTCGGCGTCCGAGCGGTAGGCGGTGTACTGCTCCTGGTCCAGCACCACCTCCTTGCCGCGGATCTTGATCTTGGGCCAGGGCAGATCGGCATTGGTCAAGAGGCCGTAGATAGCGCCGGGCTGCTGCAGGGGATCGGCGGCGCCGGCCAGCAAGGCCTCTTCCTTGGGGCTGAGCGTGTGGGCGGCCAGGCGCAGCATGGTGCGCAGGCCCTGACGGTGCTTGGCCAGGCCCGGCTCGGCCGCCAGATAAGCCTCCACCTTGACGGAACCCATGGCGCCCACCTCGGCGCTGACGAAGGACGCCGCCTCGCCGAACTGGTTGCCCACCGCATCGGCCAGCTGACGGCGCGCCTGGGCCTCGCTGTTCTGGGTGTTCTCGTCGGCCTTCTGGAAGGCATAGGACTGCAGGCGATTCAGGCGCAGGCGCAGGGCCGAGATCTGGTCCAGGCCAGTGCGCAGGCTTTGCGCGCTCTGGCCCAGCGTGCCCTGCAAGGCCTTGACCTTGGGCAGCTCGGCCAGCAAGGCCAGGCGCTCGGCGTCCCAGGCGGCGTCACTCGCGTAGAGCTGGCTCAGGTCCCAGACCTGGGTGCCGGCCGCGCTGGCCTGAGCCTGCTTGGCCGCGGGCTTGGCGGCGGCCTGGGCGGGCGCGGTGGTTTGCAGCAGCATCAAGGAGGCGGCGGCGAGAGCAAGAGCGGTACGTTGCATGGCGATGAGCTCCGGAAGGCGGAGCTGACAAATGTGCGGAGGCCCGAATTGTGCGCGGCGCGGCCATGACAGCCGCAGGTCACAGCGGGAGAACCCCTAAGCCCACCGGCCGCACCCGCCTGCACGCCGACACAGCCGGCCGACATAATCGCCACCCAGCACAGCAAGCCGGCAGCGGGCCGGCCAGGTGCGCAGGCCAGGGAGAGGCTCGTTCATTCATGCAGCACACCAGCACCACACACCGGTTCATGTCATTCGCGCGCTCCGGCAGCATCCAGCTGAGCCTGAGCGCCCTGGCTCTGTTGAGCGCCACCAGCAGCAGCAGCTGGGCCCAGACCCAGCCTCCGGCGGCCAAGGCCGTCAGCGCAACCAGCGCCAGCAAGGCCAAGGCCCCCAAGACAGCCAATGCGGCCCCGGCTGCCCAGGCGAGCGAGGGCTTCAGCATCTCGCCGGCCCCGGCCTGGGTGCTGCCGCTGCAGCCCGAGGCCAGCACCGGCCTGCCCAGCGCACCGCTGCAATTGCTGCTGATTGACAAGCAAACCCGCATCGAGCCCACCGGCACCGTGCGCTACCAGCATGTGCTGCGCCAGATCAACGAAGCCTCGGGCCTGCAAAAAGGCGCGCAGATCGAGCTGGACTTTGACCCCAGTTTCCAGAAGCTGCAGTTCCACCGCCTCGAGGTCTGGCGCGACGGCAAGCGCCTGGACCGGCTGGACCGCAAGCGCATCAAGCTGCTGCACCGCGAGCCGCAGCTGGAGCGCCAGATCATCGACGGCCGCATGACCGCCTCCATCGTGCTGGAAGATCTGCGCGTCGGTGACCGGGTCGAGTGGGCCATCTCCCTGGTGGGCGACAACCCGGTGTTCGGCGGCAAGTTCGTCGATCAGGAATGGACCAGCTCCAGCGGCGGCCCGGTGGGCCTGGTGCAGCTGCGCCTGCTGAGCCCGGCCGAGCGCAACATCCAGCACCGCGTGGCCGAGCCCAGCGTCGAGGTCAGCAGCCGCGTCGACGGCGCCTGGCGCGAGACCCTGTTCAAGCGCCGCCTGGTGCCGCAGTTCCATTACGAGGAAACTTTGCCGATCGGCGTCATGGTCAAGGACCAGGTACAGCTCAGCGAGTTCGCCAACTGGGCCGAGGTGGCCGGCTGGGCCGAGCAGCTGTTTGCTAAGGCCATGCTGCCGGCCGAAGCGCTGGACGCCCAGGCCCGCGAGATTGAAGCCCGGGCCCAAACGCCCGAAGAGCGCCTGCGCCTGGCCCTGGACTTTGTGCAAAAAGAGATCCGCTACTTCGGCACCGAGATCGGCGCCAACTCGCACCAGCCCGCCCCCACCGAACAGGTGCTGCGCCAACGCTTCGGCGACTGCAAGGACAAGGCCGCCCTGCTGGTGACCCTGCTCAAGAAGCTGGGCATCGAGGCCACGCCGGCCCTGGTGGCCGCCAGCCTGCGCAGTGATGCCGCCCAGCGCCTGCCCAGCCCCCTGGCTTTTGACCACGCCATCGCCGCCGTGCAGCTGGGCGAGCAAACGCTCTGGCTCGACGCCACCCGCGGCCAGCAGCGCGGCGCCCCGGCCGAGCGCCAATCGGTGGGCCTGGGTGTGGGCCTGCTGGCCAAGGCCGGCAGCAGCGAGTTGAGCCGTCTGCCGGCCGCTCGTGAGGCCCTGCGCCTGGAAACCGTGGACACCTTCAGCTTCCCGCGCCTGGACCAGCCCGGCACGCTGCGCAGCGTCAGCACCTACCACGGCGATATGGCCGAGTGGATGCGCGAAGCACGCGCCGCCCTGCCGGCGGCCGACTTCCGCAATCTGCTGGCGGCCGAGACCCTGCGCTTTTACCCCGGCCTGACGGTGGACGGAGAGCCCGAGCTCAGCGAACTCGATGGCCGCAATGCCTTGCGCGTGGAGCTCAAGTACCGCAGCGGCGAGTTCTGGACCTTCCCCGAAAAACGCTGGCTGGCCGGCCCCATCGCCCTCCCCAGCCTGGTCGCCCAGCTGCGCCTGCCCGACCAGACCCCGCGCACCCAGCCCATGCGGCTGGCGATGAACGGCCGCTACCTGCACACCGTGCGCTACGAGTTTTCCGAGCCGCTCTACAGCCAGCCCAGCGACAGCCGCTTCGAGGAACGTAACGAGCATTTCGAGCTGCGCCTGCGCTACCGCGGCGAGCCCAAGATGCAGCAGATCGAAGGCGAGCTGCGCCTGCAGGCCGAGCAGGTGGCCGCCGGCAAATGGAGCGCCTACCGCGACCAACTCAACAAGGTGGCGCCGCGCCTGGCCAACACCATCACCGTGCCGGTGCTCGGCGCCGACGACCTGGCCGGCCTGCGCCGCGACATGACGGCCCTGACCGACCGCATGCGCAAGGGTTCGCTCAAGGTGCTGACCGAAGCACAAGGCAGCGCCCATGCACGCCTGCTGATGATGGACCGCGTCCTGGCCGCTGACCGCCTGCCACCCAAGCTGCGTGCGGCCGCCCTGGTCGAACGCGCCGTCCAGCTCGACCACCTGGGCCAGTCCGACCGGGCTCAGACCTCGCTCTACGACGCTGCGCAGCTGCACGACGAATCCCCCGAGGTGCACGCGGCCCTGGCCGTCAACGCCCTGATGCAGCGCAAGGACGAGCAAGCCGTCAGCCACGCCGAGCGCGCCCTGGCCCTGGCGCCCAACGACACCGGTGTGCGCTACACCCGGGTCTACGCCCGCTACTTCGGCGGCCAAGTGCAAGAGGCGCAGAAAGAGCTGCAGGAGATCCTGCAATCGGGCAGCGAGGTCGAGCGCGGCTACGGCAGCATCTGGCTCTATCTGAGCAGCCGCAAGCTGGGCCAGGACGGCCTGGCCGCCATCCGCGAGCTGCGCCCCAGCGGCGACAAGCCGGCCTGGCCCTACCCTGTGCTGCAGATGCTGCAGGGCAGCCTGGACCTGGACGGCGCCCTGGCCATGGCGCGCGAAGGCAAGCCCGAAGCGCAAGCCGACCGCGGCCGCGACTGCGAGCTGTACTTCTACGCCGCGCAAAAAGCCCTGCTCGACCAGGACCTGCCCAAGGCCCGCAACTACCTGAAGAAGAGCCTGGCCACCGGCGTGGTCGAGTTCAACGAATACAGCATGGCGCAGCGCGAGCTGGATCGAATCGGCGCTCGCTGAAAAGGCGACCGTGTTCTCCCACATCACCGTCGGCGTCAGCGACTTCGACCGCGCCCTGGCCTTCTACCGCCCGCTGATGGCGGCCCTGGGCCAGACCGAACGCTTTTGCGAGCCCGCGCGCCCCTGGGCCGGCTGGCAATCCAGCCCCGGCCCGCGGCCCCTCTTCGTGATCACCCGTCCCTTCAACGGCCTGCCGGCCCTGCCCGGCAACGGCGCCATGACAGCCTTCCTGGCCGCAGACCGGGCGACGGTACGCCGCGCCTACGCAATCGCCCTGGCCCAAGGCGGGCAATGTGAGGGCGCACCCGGCCTGCGCCCGGACTACCACCCCGATTACTACGGCGCCTACTTCCGCGACCCGGATGGGAACAAGCTGTGTGTGGCTTGCCATGAGACCGAATAGGGCTCTGCACGGCTGAAGGCAACGGGCGCCGCACTGCGGCAGCAGCTCACCCCGCCCACTGCCACCGGTCCCGCCCCGCCGCCTTGGCCTCATAGAGCGCCACATCGGCGCGGCGGCAGAGCTCGGCGATGCAGTCGCCGGGGCGGGCCAGGGTCAGGCCGGCCGAAGCGGTGTAGCGCATATCCGCTTGATCGGGCTCCAGGGGCGCGGCCTGGCGCGTGCGTTCGAGCAGGCGCTCGACCACGGCCTGGGCCTGCTCGGCGCTGACGTCGACCAGCAGCAGCGCGAACTCCTCGCCGCCCATGCGGCCGCAGGCGTCAACACGGCGGCTGCAGGCCTGCAGCTGGCGAGCGAAGTCGCAGATGACGGCGTCACCGGCGGCATGGCCGAGGCTGTCATTGATGCGCTTGAAATGGTCCAGGTCCAGCAGCACCACGGCCATCTGGCCGGCGCCGATCTGCACGCGGCTGAGCTGCTCCTGCATCTGTTGCAACACATGGGCGCGGTTGCTGATGCCGGTCATGGCGTCGGTCTGGGCGGCGCGCAGGGCGCGGTCGCGCTCCTGGCGCAGGGTGCGGCCCTCGATCTTGAGCGCGGTGATGTCACTGGCGCTGCAGAGCATCCAGCCTTGCGCGTCCATGGTCTCGGTCATCCAGATCCAGCGTCCGTCGGTCAAGTCGGCCTCGAAGGCGCGGAAGGGTTGCTTGCCGCGGCGCGAGGCGGCGCCGGCCAGCCAGGCCTCGGGGTCGGTCGCGTTGACCTTGCTGCCACGGCCGCTGGCCAGGTTGCGCTTCATCATGTCCAGCCAGCGGGTCTGGCCGTCGGGGCGCACATCAAAGGCCTGGCAAAAAGCCGGGTTGGCGAAGCGCAGCACGTCGTGCTCGTCAAACACGGCCAGCAACTGGGGGCTGGCTTCATGCAGCGCCAGCAGGTGATGGGTGAACGGGGCCGGATCGGGCGAGGCCTGATTGAGAGGGTCGGCGTCCATGGTCGATGCAGGCAAAAGAAGACAAACAGCTGTGCTGCCATCTTCGCCGCAAACACCCCGCTGTGCGGAAGCCGCCCGCCAAACTCGTGCAGTTCGACCCGAGATGGAGAATTCGGGGCCGCCTTCGGCCAGACACCCTGCTGCTGCCATGACGAACAATCTTGCCGCCCTCATCGAGCAATTGGAGACCCAGCGCACCCAGGCCCTGGTCGCCAAGGACCTGGCCACAGCCGAGCGCCTGCATGCGCCCGACTACCAGCTCATCACGCCCGGCGGCAGCAGCTACGACAAGGCCGGCTATTTGCAAGCCGTGGCCAGCGGCGATCTCAACTACCTGGGCTGGCAGATCGAGTCGCCGCAGCTGCGGCTGGCGCCCACCATGGCCTTGATCCGCTACCGCGCGGCCCTGGAATTTGCCAGCGGCACGGTGCGCTGCTGGCACACCGATACCTACGAACTGCGCGACGGCCAATGGCTGGCCGTCTGGTCGCAGGCCACGGCCATCAAGTAGTGGCCGACACTTCGGCTCGTTGTTCTTCCGCGTTCACCTGCTCGGCCAGGCTGTGCGCGCAAGCCACCAGGCGCGGCAAGGCCGAATGCGGCAGCACGGTCTGCAAATGCTGGCAGACCCGCAGGGCATAGCGGGGCCGGGTCAACGCGGCCAGGCGCTCCAGCACCAGGTGCAGGGCCGCCATCAATTCCTCTTCATTGCCGCTGGTGTGCACCAGGGCAGCCAGAGTCTGGGCCTCGGGGCCGCGGATCATCTGCAGCACATCGACGATGTACATCTTGGCGGCGGCCGAAGAGCGCCGCTCGGCCGGGGCTGTGGCCCGGGCAGCAGCGGCAGCAGCGGGCTGGGCGAGGTTCAGGAAGCCCAGGCCGGCGAGACGCTCCATGGCCGCCGCGCCACCCACGCCCACCATGCCGGCCAGTTCCTGGAACGCGCGCTCGCCATTGGCCAGCACCAGGATCTGGCGGTCGCGGGCGTTCAGCGCGGGGTCGCGCAGGCGCAGGGCCTCGCGCCCGGACTCGGTCTTGCGGGGGAACTTCATGGCGGAGGCGCTCAATGCGGCAGCTGTGTTTCATGAACCAGCCACCAAACGTGCCCAGCAGCACGGGGTCGCCAGTCTCAGCCGCGCCTGTGACGGCGGCGTGAAAGGCAGACGCGAACCGGGCGCTCAGCGCACCAGTTGCAAGAGCGCCAACATGTCCTCGCCTTCCTCATCGAGCCCCTGCTCGACAAAGCCATGGCGGGCATAGAGCCGACGCGAGCCTTCGTTGTCCGGGTGGTAGCAAATCTCGAGCTCGCGCACCGCCGGGTCGGCCGCGATCTCACGAATGGCCGCCTGCAATGCCAGGCTGCCCAGGCCTCGGCCCTGATGCGGCAGTGCAATCATGAAACGCCAGATGGACACGCGCTGCGCCGACTGCGGCACCCACATCATGAAGCCCACCAGATCCGTCCCAGCCTGGATGGCACGCACCTGATAGCCGGGGTTGTAGGCCGCCTCCAGCAGCGACCAGGTGTTGCTGGCCAACATGGGCTTTTGCGCCTCGCTCAGGGGCAGGTCGCAGATGGCCTCGTAGTTGTCGCGGGTGACGGGGAGCAGGCTGACGAGGGATGCGTTCATGGGCAGGTGCACTTTCAGGTTCAGTCGGTCTCGGCTCGAGCGTTCACCCCGGTGCCGCGCCGCGCCAGCCACAGCAGGGGTCGCGTCAGCAGGCTGTGGCCCAGCCAGGCCAGGGTGGAGACCATGAATACCAGCAAGAACGGCGCGGCCAGCCAGGCCAACAGCCAGTTGCTGGGCATGAACAAGAACCCGCCCGCATAAACCAGCCAGCCGCGGTAATAGCGCAACTCGCGCAGGCGCGTCGGTATGCTGCGGCGCCACCAGTCCTGCAAAAGCCAGGGCTGTGGCGGCGGCAGGCCGAACTCGCGAGCCCGCGCGCGCACCGCGCTGCGCCCCCGCACCACCAGGTACAGCAGCAAGCCCAAGCCCACAGGCACGAAGGCCCAGCCCTCGGGCACCAGGTAGCGCCACCAGCCCGGCTGCGCCTCGCTCAGTGTTTGCTGCAAAGCCGGCAGCAGGGTCTGGGGCAGCGCGGCCGCGAGCAGCTCGGCCGGCCCGAGCAGCAGCAGGGCCGCGAGCGGCAGTAGCAGGAGCACGGCCTGCCAAACCGGCCCCGCGGCCGCCAGCAGACGCAGAAAGCGATGGTGTCCGGCGCGCAACAGGCGCTCCCGGCGGCGCATGGCGGCAGCATCGGCAAAAGGCGGTTCGTAGGGCGCTGACGGTCCATGCACCCAGCCGGGGTGATGGGCCAATGGTGATCCGATTTGCCGCAAGAGCCCCAGGTTCCCCTCGGCCTGCAGATAGCCCTGACGGATCAAGGCCTCGGCCTCCAGATCGCTGAAGGCATCGAGGTCGGTGCGCAGCCGGGCCAGCAGGCGGCGCTCGCGTTCGTCGGCAAGGCGCAGGCGCGTGGCTGGTGGCAAGGTCTGCTCAGCCTCGGGCGAGCGCCCGGCGTGCGCGGTCTCTTCCATCATCTGCCGCCCCCGTTGCCCGGGCACGCCGGATTCGATGCGGAAGTTGATCACGGCCTTGAGCGCGCGCATGTTCAGGAACTCTTGCGCCTGCGGACTCAGCCACTCCAGCGCCAGCCGCTCGCTCAGGCGCTGGCGCTCGCGCAGCTCATGGCGGAAGAGATTGAGTGGCAGCTCGGACAGGATGGCCGTCAGCCGCGTGCTCAGGCCCAGTCGGCCGACCGAGGCCTCTAGCTGCTCGGTCTCGAAAATGCCGCCGGGGTCGCTGGCGATGATGAGGTTGCACTGCTCATCCAGCAGCGCCATCGTGCCCATATTGTCGAAAACGCCGCCGTCGGTCAGGCCCGGGGTGCGCACGCGGCGGTCATCGTAGAAATCGGACAAAAGATAGGGTGGGAACACCGGCGGAAACGCCGCCGAGGCTGTCACTGCCTGGGCCAGGGGCAGGGCATCCCACTCGGACTCGGCTCGCGGCGAGACCATCCAGGCGCCACGGAGCTTGTAGACCTCCAGAACGAGGCGACACAACTCCGCCAGCGCCATCGTTTGCAGGGGGCGCTGGCTGAACTCCTTGCCGCGCCCCACCAGGGCCACCCGGACGCGCGCGCCCAATTCCTGGTCAAGCCCTGCGAGCGCCTCCCAAAAACGCTCCCGATGCTGCTCGGGAGACAAGCCGTCGTCGACCCGGGGGTCGCGCTTCGCGCCCACGGTCAAGAACCAAGCGGCCGTCTTGAGCAGCCGCAAACGCCCAGCCTCGGCATCGCTGAAGGCCTGCACCAGCGCCAAGGTCTGGGCAGGTGCATCGTACCCTCGCCCTTGCAAGCACCAGCTCAAAGCCGGGACCAGACCACTCAGCGGCGCGACATCCCCCTGGCCCCAGCAGGCGAGCACGGCATCGGCCCAGGCTCGATCGCCAGGCAGCAGCCTTGGCTGCGGCAAGTCTGGATCATCGGGATAGAGCAAGCGCTTGCGTGTCAGCAGCTGGTCGCCAATCTCCTCATAACGTAGATGGCCAAAGTACCACTCCCCCAGCTCCGCATGCGAGAACCAGAATCGTGCACCCGAGTTGAGCGAGGTGGCGTTGATGATCAAACGGGTCAGAGCCGATCCCGGCAGAGCACCATGGGCGGACTCCCACAAGGCCTGATGGTTGTAGTTCTCCGACCCACCCGCCAGAGTCGAAGCTGGTGCACGCAGACGCAAGGCACGAATGGAAATGCCCCCGTCCCACGACCTGGGCACCTGGCCGGCCGCGCGCACGGCGACAGCGTGCAGCTGATGCCAAAAGACCCGACAGGCCGAGCGCGCCTGTTTCCAGGGGCGCTGCCATGCGCGGATCACGGGCGGTGGCGCTGGATCCTGGTAGCCCGTAGCGCGGACCCGTTGCACCGCGTCGGCCAAGAGTTCGCGCTCATAGATTTTGGCCATGGCCGTCGCCAGGGAAGAAGGCCCGAGCAGAACCCAGACGAGCTTGAACGGGTTCATCAGCAAGCGTGTGCGCAGATTGCGCTGCGCCGCGCGGCACATGTCATGCTCCACGCGCAGCACCAGCTGCAGATACTGGTCGCGGCTCAGCCCTGCCTCGCGCGGCGGCAGGTGCGCCAGATCCGGCTGCTCCAGCTCCGCCTTCAGATGCATCAGGTACAGCGCGCCCACCACCGAGCCCCCGGACACCGTGGACAGCACCTCGACATAACGTAGCAGGTCCAGCTCTGCCAAGCGGCGCAGCACGCCGACATGGAACAGCGAGGCACGAAAGCCTCCGCCGGCCAGGGCCAGGCCGAGTTTGTGGCGCGGTGGGCGGTGCGAAGTCAAATCACTCATGGCTGGCTGGATGGATGGATGGATGGATGGCGCTCATGCATCAACTCCTCGGGCCGCGACTGTAAGGCCTGCAGCCAGGCACAGCAGCCCCCAAGAACTCACTGAGGGAAATCACGGTTAGCCCTGACGGGGCCTGCGCCCCTGCGCCGCCGCGTGCCACGCCGTGCAAGGCCGCCCGCTGGTGGACTCCAAGCGGGCATGCAGGCCTGCGCTATATTGCGCCGCACCCCGCCGCCACTTTCTCTCGGATTCGCCCTCCCCGCCCCTGCCCATGGATGCCGCCTGGATCGCCCTGGCCCTGTCGCTCAAAGTAGCGGGCTGGGCCACGGCCGTGAACTTGGTCCTGGGCACGGCGGCCGGCTACGGCCTGGCGCGCTGGCGGCGCTTTCCGGGGCGCGAGCTGCTCGATGCGCTGCTGACCCTGCCCATGGTGCTGCCGCCCACCGTGCTGGGCTACTACCTGCTGGTGCTGCTGGGCCGGCGCGGGCCCATCGGCCATTGGCTGGACACGAATCTGGGTATCCAGCTGGTCTTCACCTGGCAGGGCGCGGTGATCGCTGCGGCCCTGGTGTCCTTCCCGCTGGTGATGAAGTCGGCGCGGGCCGGCTTCGAAGGCGTGGACGCGCAGCTGGAGCAAGCCGGCCGGGTGCTGGGCCTGGGGCCCTGGGCCCTGTTCTTTCGCGTCAGCCTACCGCTGGCCCGACGCAGCCTGATGGCTGGCCTGCTGCTGGCGTTTGCGCGGGCCCTGGGCGAGTTTGGCGCCACGCTGATGTTGGCCGGCAGCATTCCCGGCCAGACGCAGACCTTGTCGATCGCCATCTACGAGGCGGTGCAAGCCGGCCAGGACGAGAGCGCCAACTTCCTGGTGGCCCTGAGCTCCATCGTTTGCGTGGCGGTGCTGCTGGCGGCCGGCCGCCTGATGCCGGCGCGGAACACGCCATGACGCAGCCGCCCTTTTTCGACGTGCAGATCGAGCAACAGCTGCACAGCCGCCGCGGCGGCACTGCCTTCCGGCTGGAGCTGGCTTTCGAGAGCCAGCAGGCGCGCACCGTGCTCTGCGGCCCCTCGGGCGCCGGCAAGAGCCTGACCCTGCAGGCGATTGCCGGGCTGAACCGGCCCGACCGGGGCCGCATCCGCTGCCGGGGTCAGGTCTTGTTCGACAGCGTGCGCGGCATCGACCTGCCCGCAGCGCAGCGCGGTTTCGGCTATCTGTTCCAGGACTACGCCCTGTTCCCCCAGCTCGATGTGCGGCAGAACATCGCCTTCGGCCTGAGCAAGGGCTGGCTCAACCCCTCGCGGCGCGCACGCGACCCGCGCGTCGAACACTGGCTGCAGCTGTTCGAGCTGGACCGCGTGGCCGGCCAGCGACCCGAGCAGCTTTCGGGCGGCCAGCGCCAACGCACGGCCCTGGCGCGCGCCCTGGTCGGCGAGCCGCAGGCCCTGCTGCTGGACGAGCCGTTTTCGGCGCTGGACCCGGCCCTGCGCGGCCGCCTGCGCGAAGAGCTGGATGCGCTGCTGCAGCGCCTGCAGATCCCCATGCTGATGATCACCCACGACCCCGAAGACCTGGCCTTCTTCGGTGGCCTGGCGCTGCAGCTGCACGCCGGAAGCCTGGTCGGCAGCGAGGCGCAGCCATGAACCTGTTCGTCTCGCTGAAGTACCTGGTCGCGCTGGACGACCACAAGCATTTCGGCCGCGCCGCCCTGGCCTGCCACGTCACCCAACCGGCGCTCTCCAATGCCTTGCGGGCGCTGGAGGAAAGCTATGGCACGGCCATCGTCAAGCGCGGCCGCAGCTTCGCCGGCTTCACCGAAGAAGGCGAGCGTGTGCTGGCCAGCGCGCGCCGCACCTTGCGCGAGCAAGAGCTGCTGCAGCAGGAGCTGGACAGCCGCAGCGGCTCGCCCTGCGGCCATCTGTTGATCGGCTCCGTGCCCACAGCCATGCCCATCGCTGCCCGCTTCGTCGCGCGGCTGCAGGCGCGCCACCCGGGGATTCGGCCGACGCTGCGTTCGATGAGCTCGGTCGAGCTGGAGGCTGGCCTGGAAAACCTGGCGCTCGACTTGGCCCTGGGCTACACCGAGCGCATGGAACAAAGCCGCGCCCAGCTGCGCGTGCTGCCCCAGTACACCGAGCACTACTTTCTGCTGCAACAGGCCCCGGCAGAGCCGAGCACTGCTGGCCTGCAGATCGGCGCCGAGATGCGCTGGCAGGATGCCGCCGCCCAGCCGCTTTGCCTGCTCAGCGCCGAGATGCACAACCGCCGCATCGTCGACCGCGCCTTTGCCGAGGCCGGAGTGCCGAAGGTGCAGGCGGCGATCGAATCCAACTCCACCGGCGCCTTGGTTGCTTGCGTGGTCGCCGGCCAGGTCAGCAGCGTGCTGCCCGGCGCCCTGCTCGGCGAACTCCAAGCCTACGGCCCCGCCCGCTGCGGCCTGCAAGCGCGGCCCCTGGTGGCGCCCCAGGTGGCCGTGCCCATCGCCCTGATGCTGCACCAGGGCAGCCGCCCCTCACGCACGCTGGAAGCGGCCTTGGCGCTGGCCGAGGACCCGGCCTGGTTGGCGGAGGCGGCGCAGCACAGCGGCTTGTTGCAGGGGCGATGAAGCCTTCAGTTTGGGACGGTCGGTCGGAGCATCTCGCGGTGCAAGCCCCAATGTTCGACTGCGGCGACGAGCACGGTCGATTCGCCCTCGTCGACATGGGCGTCGGCCTCTGCAAGTGCAACACAAACGCGCAACAAGGTCAGCCGCAGCGCGGGGTCTTGGATCTCGCCCATCAGGTCGGCCAGTGTGCGTTCGTCCACCGGGCAGGCGCCGGCCCATTGCAGCTGGCCGCTTGAAAGCAAGTCTTCGCAGAAGGTGTCCATCAGTGCGTGCAACTCATGCCGCGCCAGGCCCAGCTGCTCATGCACGGCCAGACGGTCGAGCCACTCGATTTCGGCGGCGCCAATGTCGCCGTCGGCCACCACCGTCAGGGCGACGATTCGGGCGGCGGCTTGCGGGCTGTTCGCGGGATAAATGCGCATGATGGGTCTCCTTTGGGTGCTGTCGGTCGCGGATCAGTCGAAGATATTGCTCAGCCAGGATTTCTTCCGGCCGCCCTGCGGGCTTCGGCCATGCTCGTAGTCGGAATCCTGGAACTGAGGCTGTGATCGGGCCGCACCGTCGCCGGACGGCGTCGACACTGCTGCCGTGGCCGAGCGCTCGATCAACTTGTCGAGTTCGCCTCGGTCCAGCCAGACGCCGCGGCATTGCGGGCAGTAGTCGATCTCGACGCCCTGGCGATCGCTCATCACGAGTGCGGTGTCGGTACAGCTGGGGCATTTCATGGTGTGCTCCTGGTGCAGGTTCATTCGTCCGAGCCGCCGAAGCCGAACAGGCTCAACAGGCTCGTGAACAGGTTGAAGATCGAGACGTACAGCCCGACGGTGGCCAGCACATAGTTGCTTTCGCCGCCGGTGACGATGCGACTGGTCTCGAACAAGATCAGGCCGGCCGACAGCAGCGCCACCATCGCGGCCACGGCCAGGCCCAGCGCCGGAATCTGCAGGAACACCGCAGCCAAGCCGGCAATCAACGCGATGACCATGCCGGCGAACAGGAAGCCGCCCATGAAGCTGAAGTCGCGCCGGGTCGACAAGACCCAGGCCGACAAGGCCAGGAAGGTGGCGCCCGTGGCCGCCAGAGCCAGGGTCACGACTTGTGCTCCGCCGGGCAGCGCCAGCGATTGGGTCAGCACCGGCCCCAGCGAATAGCCCATGAAGCCCGTCAGCGCAAACACCGCCGGCAGGGCCCAGCCGCTGTTCTTGAACTTGTAGACGGCAAAGAGCAAGCCGAAGTAGCCGCCCAAGGTGAGCAGAAGGCCCGGCGCCGGCAACTGGAACGCCACGCTGGCAGCGGCGATGGCCGCGCTGAACAGCAGCGTCATCGACAGCAAGGCATAGGTGTTGCGCAGCACACGGCCCGCAGCGGCGACATCCGTGGGTGTCGCGCTGCCTGCGGCGACCGGCGCCGAATGCATTGCATCCGGGCGAGCGGTCACGGGGATGGGGAACTTGGAATTCATGGTGTCGACTCCTGGGCTCGTTCGGGTTCAGCGTTCGTAACTGATGAAGCGTTGGCGCATGTGGCGGGAATCAGCACCTCGGCCCCACAAGCGCATGAGGAAGCGCGCAGCGCGCGCCAGCGCTTTGTCCAGCGCCGTACGCCAGTCGCCAGCCACGGAAGCAACGACCACCGCCCCTGCACCATCGGTCCGCAGTTCAACCTGGCAGCGCTTGTCGACGCCGCCGTGCGGCCCGTTCACGTCCGACATATGCACCTCAGCACTAGGCACCAGCCAGCTCAGGCGTCGCAGCACGAAGCGCACGCGGCGTTCGGTCAAGTCGCGCAAGTCAGTGGCTTGCGGATGGCGGGACTTGAAGTGCACTTGCATCTCGGATCTCCATCTGTTGCAGGACGGAGTGAATGTGGGGCCCCTGGAGCTTCTGAAAAAGCAGGCTTTCAAGGACGCAAACATCGGATAAACCTGAACACAGCGTGGCGCTTCGGTCGCACACTTCGGGTTTTGGTGAATCCGGCCAGCGCGCTTTGCAGCACGCGAGCCTTCTGACCCGTCAACCTTTGAGAAGCACCCGATGCCCAACGCTCGAACCGCCAATGCCGTCCGTCTGGAGTTCGCTCCTGAATCCCTGGTTCAATCCAATCTGTCCGGCGCGGCCTTCACCGGCGACTGGCTCTGGGTGGCGGGCGATGAAGCCTGCGGCCTGGACCGCCTTCGCCGGCTCGACCCCGTGGGGCGCGAGGCCTTGCGCTTCGGCGAGGTGCGCGACTTCCCGCTCGCCGAACTGTTGGACCTGCCCGGCGCGCCCGGGGAAGAGGCCGACCTGGAAGGCATGGCCGTGGCCGACGGCTACCTCTGGGTGGTCGGCTCGCACGGCCTGAAGCGCAAGAACGCCAAACCGGAGCGGGACCATGCCGACAACGCCAAGCGACTGGCAAAGCTGGCGCTGGACGGCAACCGGCGCCTGCTGGCCTGCCTGCCTATCGAGTTCGACGCCAAGGGCGAGCCCTGCCTGGTGCGGCAGGCCCAGGACGGACGTCGGGCGCTGCGCCTGAAGGGCGATGCGCAAACCAACCTGCTCACGCGAGCGCTCGCCGATGACCCACACTTCGGCCCGTATATGGCGATCCCGGGCAAGGACAACGGCTTCGACATCGAAGGCCTGGCGGTGGACGGCCGCCGGCTGCTGCTCGGCCTGCGCGGCCCGGTACTGCGCGGCTGGTCGGCGCTGCTGGAGATCGCGGTCGAGGCCCGCGGTGAGCAACTGCGCCTGGCGCCCCTGGACGACAGCGGCACCCTGATCCGCAAGCACTTCCTGCAACTCGACGGCCTAGGTGTGCGGGACCTGCACTTCTCGGGCGAGGACCTCTACATCCTGGCCGGCCCGACCATGGTGCTGAACGGCGACATTCGCGTCTTCAAGTGGCCTGGCGCCCGGCCCTTGCTGGCTGCCAACCGCGAGCCGGTGCGCTTCGAGTCGGCATTGACCGAGTCGGTGCCGCTGCCACACGCACGCGGAACCAACCGCGCCGAGGCCATCTGCCAACTGCCGGCTGAACTATCCGGCAGCAGCAAGGCAAGCTGGCTCGTCCTGTACGACGCACCCGGCGCCGATCGCAAGGAAGGCGATCACACCGTCTTCGGTGACCTGCTGCGCCAGGTTTGAGATCTGCCGCCACAGTCTTACTCAGCTCACCCCCGGACCATCTAGATCGAGCAGCCACAGAAGCTGCGGTCAGATCGTTACTTGAATTCAGTATCAGCTCTATTTAAACGTTAGCAATAATGGAAAAACTACTCTCAGGGGTTGGTTCGATGCTCTACGGCATGCGATTCACCATGCTGTTCTTCTATGTGGGTCTGGTGGCGATCATCTTCGGCATCCTGGGCAAATTCCTGCTGGAGACCTACAAGCTGATGAGCACCTTGCTCTTTGGCGACCTTGAGAAGATCGACCTGATCATCAAGGTTCTTGAGCTGGTGGACATGACGATGGTGGCGCAGCTGGTCTGGGTGGTGGCGCTTGCTGGTGTGTCGCTGTTCGTGACCACGGGGCACTTCGACAAAAAGGACATGAAGAAGCCCGACTGGCTGGACCACGTCAACACCTACAACCTCAAGTTGAAGCTGGCCTTCGCCATCATCTCGATCTCAGGCGTGCATGCCTTGAAGACCTATCTGAGTGGCGACTTGAGCTTGGAGAATGTCCAGGTCATCACGATGGTGGCCGTCATCCACTTCACCTTCGTGCTCTCTGCCATCGGCATTTCCTTTGCAGAACGTTTGACGCGGGAGAAGACCTGAACGCATCAAAAGCCATGGCCGCGCTCCCCGAAATCGACCTCGCGTCACCGCTGCAGTTCGTCATCAATGCGGCAGCGGGCAGCAGCGATGCGCGGGCGAAGCGCGAGGTCGTCGAGGCCGCGCTGCAGGCAGGCGGACGGCGAGGTGACTTGCTGTTCTGCAGCCCTGCCGAGTTGAGCTGCGTGTCGCACCAGGCGGCGGCGAGGGCGATCGCCACCCGCACAGCCGTGGTCGCCATCGGTGGCGACGGCACACTCAACACCGTGGCGCAGGCTGCACACGCCGCGGGCTGCGCCATGGGCGTGGTGCCACAGGGCACGTTCAACTACTTTGCCCGCACGCACGGCATACCTGAGAACCCGGCCGATGCCGTCCGCCAGCTGCTGTGTTCGGTGCCAACGCCGGTTCAAGTGGCCGGCATCAACGAACGGGTGTTTCTTGTCAACACCAGCCTCGGGCTCTATCCCGACCTTCTGCAAGACCGGGAAGCCTTCAAGGCCCGCTTCGGTCGCAGCCGCTGGGTCGCTTTCTTGGCAGCCTGTGCGACTTTGCTGCGTGCGCAGCGCCGTTTGCGACTGCACATCGAGATGGGGGGCCAGGCGCGCGAGGTGCAAACCCTGACGCTCTTCGTGGGCAACAACCGCCTGCAGCTGCAGCAGTTCGGCGCGGAGCCCGATGACACCCTGGCGGGCACACCAGGCGACGGCAGCATGGCCGCGCTCGTGCTGCGGCCTATCGGAACACTGTCGATGCTCGGCCTGATGTTGCATGGCGCCATGGGCAGGCTGGGTGAAGCCGCAGGCGTGGAGCGCTTCGAGTTCGAGCACTTGGTGGTGCGGCCGACGCTGCCGCAAGGCCGCCGCGGGGTGAAGGTGGCCTTCGATGGCGAGGTGACCATGATGCGCGCGCCGCTCGACATCAGGGTGCTCACCAAGCCCCTCTATCTGCTGAAGCCAGCGCGCGACGCCGCCCTCATCATCGACGCACGGGCCTGTGCCGAAGGGACTGCGCCTTGAGTGTTCTGCTGCAGATTTCCGACACGCACTTTGGCACCGAGCAGGGCGCGGTCGTAGATGCCCTGGGCACGCTGGCCCAGCGGCAGCGTCCTGATGTTCTTGTGCTGTCGGGCGACATCACGCAGCGCGCTCGTCCGGCCCAGTTCCGCGCGGCACGCGCGTTCGTGGACCGCCTGGGGGCGCCGGTGCTGGCCGTACCAGGCAACCACGACATCCCGCTCTTCGATCTGTGGGCGCGGCTGCGCAAACCCTATGGACGGTACAGCGCCGCGTTCGGCACCGATCTCGAGCCGGTGCATCGCTCTGCGGAACTCCTGATCGTGGGCGTCAACACCACGCGACCATGGCGACACAAAGACGGTGAGCTGTCTGCGCTGCAGATCGACCGTGTGGCCCGACTTCTGAAACTGGCCGACCCTGGGCAGCTGCGCGTGGTCGTGGTGCACCAACCTATCGCCGTCACACGCGCCGAGGATGAGCTCAACAGACTGCGCGGGCATGCCGCCGCTCTGCAGCATTGGGCTGAAGCCGGCGCCGACCTCGTCATGGGCGGTCACATCCACCTCCCCTACGTCATGCCACTGCAAGGCCTGCTGCGTCCGCTATGGGTTGTGCAGGCGGGCACCGCCGTGTCGTCCAGAGTGCGCGATGGCTCACCCAACTCGGTGAACCTTCTGCGCTGGGGCGTGGATGCGGCGCCGGGGTGCTGCCGGATCGAGCAGTGGGACTACGAGGCCGACGACCAGGCCTTCCGGCTCGCCAAGATCAGCGAGGTGCGGCCAGACCGGTCATGAGTACGGCCTTGCGCCCGTCGCATCATGCTTCGGCGAGTTCGCATTTTCCTGAATTGGAGTCTCGGAAATGGTGGTTCTTCCGAACTTGGATTGGATGCATATTCCAGTCTTTCATCACCTCCGAGCTCATCACCATGAAACCTTCTCAGCGGTTTTCCTCCCTCATGCTTGGCCGGATCAGGCAGAGCCTTCACTTGCTGAAGGAGGAACTCAGACAGTGGGTGCCTCAGCCGGCGCCGGTGCTCGTGCCCATCCCGATCCAGGCCGCGCGTCGTACACGCCAGTTTGACCGGCGGCATCCCGCCCGAGGCGACTGAGCCCAGAACACAAAACACAGACCACAGCTTGTCAGCCCAAGCTTGGGTTCTTCAAGGGAGAGCCATCGTGCGCAGCTACCCCCGTAACAGCCCGGAAGCTGCAGCGCGCATCGTCGCGTTGGTGCTCATCTCCGACGGTCAGGTGTGCAGCTCCGAGTTCGAGATCCTCAAGAAGTTGGGCGCGGAGCGCGAACTCGGGCTGGATCCGCAGCTGCTGCCTCACATCGTTTACACCTTGTGTGAAGAGCTGCGGGCGGGTGGCTACGAGACCGACTCGCTCATCGGTCAGGTCGATAGCAGCGAGATGACGTCATTGATGGCCGAGATCTCCGATCCGGCGCTGCAAAGGACAGTGTTGCGTCTATCCCTGGCCGCGGCCCGAGCCGATGGCCACCTGGCCGATGGCGAAGCCAAGGTCGTGGAGGCCGCGCGGCACCATTGGAAGCTGATCGATGGAGAGGAGCCACTCTCCAAGAAGGCGGCCCGTGGCAAGGCTCGCTGATGGGGGGCGAGCTGTACGCGTTCAAGGGCGAGCCGCCTTGCCGCTGGCCGCTTCGCGCACCTCATCCGGGATGCCCTGGTCCAGCTGAAAGAACTCCTCGGCGCGCGCGAAGGCGTCCTGGGTGACGACACAGAAGTCACTGCGAAGACGGCCGCTCAGCATCTGCACTCCGATTCTGAAAAAACGAAGTTGAATTGCGCATCAGCGTGGTTTATTCGAATCGTATAGATCCCCACACTCCGACTCACCCGAACGCCGCGGCGAGCCCGATCATGTTCCACGCCCTCAGCGGCCTGTCGCTTGCCACCGTTGCTGCAATCCCTTGAGGTGAATCATGGACTTCCTGCCTCCCTTGCTCACAGCCGACTTCATGGGCACGCCCACCTGGGTCTGGCTTACCTTCGTCGGCATCGTCATCGCGTTGCTGGCCTTTGATCTGGGCGTCCTGCACAAGGACGACAAGGAGATCGGCGTTCGCGAGAGTCTGCTGCTGTCGGCCGGCTACATCAGCGTGGCGCTGCTGTTCGGTGCCTGGGTCTGGTGGTATCTGGGCGCACAGAGCGGCATGGACTACTACACCGGCTTCATGATCGAGAAGTCGCTGTCGATGGACAACGTCTTCGTCATCGCCCTGATCTTCAGCTTCTTCGCCATCCCGCGGCAGTACCAACACCGGGTGCTGTTCTGGGGCATCCTGGGCGTGATCTTGCTGCGCGCACTCATGATCGGCCTGGGGGCAACGCTGGTGAGCCAGTTCAGCTGGGTGCTCTACCTGTTCGGTGCCTTCCTGATCTTCACCGGCATCAAGATGTGGATCATTGCCGACCACATGCCCGACATCGCCAAGAACCCGCTGCTGAAATTCCTCAAGCGCCATGTACGCGTGACTGAGGGCTTGCGCGGCAATGCCTTCTGGGTGCGCGAGACCGACACCAAGACAGGCAAGCTGGAACGCTTCGCGACACCGCTGTTCCTGGCGCTTGTGCTGGTGGAGTTCGTCGATCTGATCTTCGCGGTTGATTCGGTGCCGGCCATCTTCGCGATCACCACCGACCCCTTCATCGTCTACACCAGCAATATCTTCGCGATCCTGGGCCTGCGCGCGCTCTACTTCGCACTTGCAGCGATGATCCACCGCTTCAAGTACCTGAAGTACGCGCTGGCCCTGGTGCTGGTGTTCATCGGCAGCAAGATCTTCCTGGTCGGCGTCATCGGCAAGATCCCGGCGGTGATCTCGCTCAGCGTGACCTTCGGCCTGATCGCCGGTGGTGTCCTGGTGTCGCTGTGGAAGACGCGCGGGCAGCCCGCGGTCGCCGAGTCCACATGACGCTGCCGAACGTGCAGCAGCCTCGCGACGCGATGGCGCAAACCCACGGCACTGAGGCGCACGACCTTGCAGCTGCTGGCCGTGCCCCTGCCTGCCACAAGGGGCGGCCGGGCTCGACTTGCTGCGCCACTGGGCCCTGCGGGTATGGGGCAGCTTGGCTTCTGGACTGGTTTTGAACTTGAATGGGACTGATCGATGATTTACGCGACTCTCAAGACTTTGCACCTGCTGTCCATCGTCGTTTGGATCGGTGGCATGGTGTTTGCACACTTCTTCCTCCGACCGGCGGTCGCTCAACTGGAAGCACCGCTGCGGCTGCGGCTGATGCACGATGTGCTCGGGCGCTTCTTCCAAGCGGTGCTGGTGGCCTCGCTGCTGACTCTGGCCAGCGGCGTGTGGATGCTGGGTCGTGTGGCCAAGCAAGTAGTGCAGTCGGGGGGCAACTTCGAGATGCCGCTGGCCTGGACCGTCATGGCGGTGCTGGGCGTCGTCATGGTGGCGATCTTCATGCACATCCGCTTCGCGCTTTACAAGAGGTTCAGCCGGGCTGTAGCCGTGTCTGAGTGGGCCGCGGCTGGCGCGGCCCTGGCGCAGATTCGCACCTGGGTGTCGGTCAACCTCGGCCTGGGTGTCCTGGTGGTGCTCGTGGCGCTGATGCGCTGGTCGACTTGATTCCGGAGCCGGCAGACCATTTCCCTGCGTCGCAGATGGCACCGATACGGTCAGCCGATCATGCTGCCCGACCGAGCATGAACACGGCGATGGCATCCATGGACGACGTCTTTGAAGACGGCGGCCAGTAGGTGCCAGGTTAGCGCCAGGTTGGCGCCACTCAGAGAGTGAGCACCGAGAGGCCATAGTTCGGCGCCGTCGACGGGTTTCAGGTCCGCGAACGCCCATGCGCCCTGGGCTCACGGTAGCTGCAGCCCTTGGGGCCGCTCATTCGCCACAGGAATGACCGATCTTCTACTGGAGTACCGGCTCGTCTGGGTCTTTTCTCATTTCTAGACCTGTGTTCTGAACAGCGGCAACGCAAGGAGGAACAGGCTGATGATCTTCAAATGGTCTGGCAAGTCGCGGCAAGCCAGGGCCTTGCCCGGGCAAACCCTGATTTTCCAAACTGATCGCCCCATTCCCCGAATCAATTGGACGGCCGGCGGCCGGGCGGCGAACACTCCGCCTGCACCGACGAGTGCATAACCAAAAAAGATTCGGAGACAAGACCTATGTCCACTGTGATGACAGGCGCGCCTGACCGCCTGAGCGGGGCCGAACCCGGCTTCCTCGACAAAGAGCGAATCATTGCCGCCCCCGGCTTCAACCGCTGGCTGGTGCCGCCGGCCGCCCTGGCCATTCATCTGTGCATCGGCATGGCCTATGGTTTCTCGGTGTTCTGGCTGCCGCTGTCCAAGGCGCTGGGCATCAAGGAGGCGATCAAGTGCGGGCCCGATGTGGGCTTCTTCCAGGAGCTGTTCGCCAGCGGCTGCGACTGGAAGATCTCCACCCTGGGCTGGATGTACACCTTGTTCTTCGTGCTGCTGGGCAGCTCGGCCGCCATCTGGGGCGGCTGGCTGGAGCGGGCCGGCCCGCGCAAGGCCGGCGTGGTCAGCGCCGTGTGCTGGTGCGGCGGCATGCTGATCTCGGCCTTGGGCGTGCACCTGCATCAGTTCTGGTTGATGCTGCTGGGCTCAGGTGTGATCGGTGGCATCGGGCTGGGGCTGGGCTATATCTCGCCGGTGTCGACCCTGATCAAGTGGTTCCCCGACCGCCGTGGCATGGCCACGGGCATGGCCATCATGGGCTTCGGCGGCGGCGCCATGATCGGCTCGCCGTTGGCGGCCGAGCTGATGAAGCAGTTCGCCACCCCCACCGATGTGGGCGTGGCGCAAACCTTCGTCGTGATGGCCCTGGTGTACTTTGTCTTCATGATGGGCGGCGCGCTGTCTTACCGCGTGCCGGCCTCGGGCTGGAAGCCGGAAGGCTGGACGCCGCCCAAGGCGCAGGCCAGCAACACCATGATCACGCAGAACCATGTGCATGTGAAAAAGGTCTGGGGCATTCCGCAGTTCTGGCTGATCTGGATGGTGCTGTGCATGAATGTGTCGGCCGGCATCGGCGTGATCGGCATGGCCAGCCCCATGCTGCAGGAGGTCTTCGGCGGCAGCCTGATCGGCCTGAGCGGTGAGGCGGCCAAGTTCGGCAATCTCGACAAGACGCAGCTGACGGCCATCGCCGGCGTGGCGGCGGGCTTTGCGGCGCTGATCAGCCTGTTCAACATCGGCGGCCGCTTCTTCTGGGCCAGCCTGTCGGACAAGCTGGGCCGCAAGATGACCTATGTCGTCTTCTTCGTGCTCGGCGGCCTGATGTACGCCAGCATCCCCGGCAGCGCCATGGCCGGCAACAAGCTGCTCTTCGTGGGCGCGATCTGCATCATCCTGAGCATGTACGGCGGCGGCTTTGCCACGGTGCCGGCCTATCTGGCCGACCTCTTCGGCACGCAGATGGTGGGAGCCATCCACGGCCGGCTGCTGACCGCCTGGGCCACCGCCGGCGTGCTGGGCCCCATCGTCGTGAACTACATGCGCGACTACCAACTGGGCCTGGGCATTCCGCGCGAACAGGTCTACAACCAGACCATGTACATCCTGGTGGGCATGCTGGTGATCGGCCTGATCTGCAATCTGCTGGTGCGGCCGCTGGACCCAAAGCATTTCATGACTGCGGCGGAGCTGGCCGAGGAAAAGCGCCTGGCGCATGACCGCGCTGTCGCCTCCGAGCTGGGCAATGTCACCATGACACACCACCAGAGCAGCATCGCTCTGGTGCTGCTGGCCTGGGCTGCGGTGGGCATTCCGCTGGCCTGGGGTGTGTACCGCACGGGCCTGAGCGTCACCAAGTTCTTCAACTGAAGGCTGGCACGTATGAACTCAAGCGAGACGAGCCCGGCATGACAAGCAGCCGACCCAGCCGGGTCGGCTTAAGCTCTGCGGCGGGCTCGCTCTCTTGCTCTCTCTCAGTCTGTTTTGCTCTTGTTGTCTTCGCTTTACCCCACAATTTCCCCATGGACGAATCAATACACGAACTGCTGGCCGCGCACCCGGCCCGAGACGGCGCCCTGCTACCCCTGCTGCATGCCGTGCAGGAGGCCCTGGGCCATGTGCCGCCGGCCGCCGTGCCCCTGATTGCCGAGCACCTGAGCTTGTCCCGGGCCGAGGTCCATGGGGTGATCAGTTACTACCACTTCTTCCGCAGCTCAGCCCCGGGCAAGCAGGTGCTGCAAGTCTGCCGCGCCGAAGCCTGCCAGGCCCGCGGCGCCGAAGCGCTGCTGGCCCATGCCGAAACACGCCTGGGCTGCGCCTCGCACCACACGCGCGCCGATGGCGCGGTGACGCTGGAGCCGGTCTACTGCCTGGGCCTGTGCGCCTCAGCACCGGCCCTGCAGATCAACGAACGCCTGCATGCCCGCATGACGCCGGCCAAGCTCGACGCCCTGCTGGCCAAGGAGGGTCTGTGATGACGAGCTCAATCGTGAAAGTGTTTGTGCCGCGCGACTCCGCCGCGCTGGCGGTGGGCGCCGACGAGGTGGCCGAAGCCCTGCGACACGAGTGCCAATGCCGCGGCCTGAACGTCGAGCTGGTGCGCAATGGCTCGCGCGGCCTGTTCTGGCTGGAGACCCTGGTCGAGGTGCAGACGCCGCAAGGCCGCATCGCCTACGGCCCGGTCGAGGCCGCCGATGTACCGGGCCTGCTCGATGCCGGCCTGCTGCAGGGCGGCGAACACCCGCTGCGCCAGGGCGTGACCGAGCAGATCCCCTTCCTGGCGCTGCAAGAGCGATTGACCTTCCGCCGCGTCGGCGTGATCGACCCGCTCTCGCTGGCCGACTACGAAGCCCACGAAGGCTGGGCCGGCCTGCGCCGGGCGCTCAGCCTGGACAGCAGCGCCATCATCCAGGAGATGCTGCACTCGGGCCTGCGCGGTCGCGGCGGCGCGGCCTTTCCGGCCGGCATCAAATGGAAGACGGTGCGTGAAGCCAAGGCCGACCAAAAGTACATCGTTTGCAACGCCGACGAAGGCGACTCGGGCACCTACTCCGACCGCATGACCATGGAGGGCGATCCCTTCATGCTGATCGAGGGCATGACCATCGCCGCGCTGGCGGTGGGCGCCACCGACGGCTACATCTACATCCGCTCCGAGTACCCGCATGCCATCGCGACAATGAACGAGGCCATCGCCCGCGCCACCGCGGCCGGCTTCCTCGGCGACAGCGTCTGCGGCAGCGGCCAGGCCTTCCATTTGGAAGTGCGCAAGGCGGCGGGCAGTTATGTTTGCGGCGAAGAAACCGCCATGCTGGAGAGCATCGAAGGCAAGCGCGGCGTGGTGCGCGCCAAGCCGCCGCTGCCGGCGCTCTCGGGCCTGTTCGGCCAGCCGACGGTCATCAACAACGTCATCACCTTTGCCAGCGCGCCCATCATCCTGGCGCGCGGTGCCCAGGCCTACCGTGACTTTGGCGTGGGCCGCTCGCATGGCACCCTGCCCTTCCAGCTGGCCGGCAATATCAAACATGGCGGCCTGGTCGAAAAAGCCTTCGGCCTGACGCTGCGCGAGCTGCTCTACGGCTTCGGTGGCGGCACGGCCAGCGGCCGGCCGATCAAGGCGGTGCAGGTCGGCGGCCCGCTGGGTGCTTACGTGCCCGAGTCGCAATGGGATGTGCCGCTGGACTATGAGGCCTACGCGGCCATGGGCGCCGTGGTCGGCCACGGCGGCATCGTCGTGCACGACGACACGGCCGACCTGTCCCAGCTGGCCCGCTACGCCATGGAGTTCTGCGCCATCGAGTCCTGCGGCAAGTGCACGCCCTGCCGCATCGGCTCGACCCGCGGCGTGGAAGTGATCGACCGCATCCGCAGCAACCAGAACCGCGCCGAGCAGGTGATCCTGCTGCGCGACCTCTGCGACACCATGACCCACGGTTCACTCTGCGCCATGGGCGGCATGACGCCGTTCCCGGTGCTCTCGGCGCTGAACCACTACCCGCAGGACTTCGGTCTTGCCGCGCCCGACCAGGCCGCGGCCTGAGCCCAGGAGCAAATCACCATGTTGGATCATCTCAAGCAAGACATCGACCACGGCACCCCGCGCCGGGAATCGACCGAGGAAGTGACGCTGGAAATCGACGGCTTCCCGGTCACCGTGCCCAAGGGCACCTCGCTGATGCGCGCCGCTGTGGACGCCGGCATCAAGGTGCCCAAGCTCTGCGCCACCGACAGCCTGGAGCCTTTTGGCTCCTGCCGGCTCTGCCTGGTGGAGGTGGAGGGCCGCAAGGGCTTCCCGGCCAGCTGCACCACGCCGGCCGAGGCTGGCATGAAGGTCAAGACCCAGACGCCTAAGCTGCAAGACCTGCGCAAGGGCGTGATGGAGCTCTACATCTCCGACCACCCGCTGGACTGCCTGACCTGCTCGGCCAATGGCAATTGCGAGCTGCAGGACATGGCCGGCGTGACGGGCCTGCGCAATGTGCGCTATGGCGTGGGAGCCGCGGCCGGCGCTCACCATTGCGACTCGAAGAAGGACGAGTCCAACCCCTACTTCACCTACGACCCGAGCAAGTGCATCGTCTGCAACCGCTGCGTGCGCGCCTGCGAAGAGACGCAAGGCACCTTTGCGCTGACCATCTCGGGCCGCGGCTTTGAGTCGCGCGTGTCGCCGGGCCAGGACCAGCCCTTTATGGAATCGGAATGCGTGAGCTGCGGCGCCTGCGTGGAAGCCTGCCCCACGGCCACGCTGCAAGAAAAATCGGTCATCTGGCTGGGTCAGCCCGAGCACAGCGTCATCACCACCTGCGCCTACTGCGGCGTGGGCTGCGGCTTCAAGGCCGAGATGAAGGGCACGCAGGTCGTGCGCATGGTGCCCTGGAAGGACGGCAAGGCCAACGAGGGCCACAGCTGCGTCAAGGGCCGCTTTGCCTGGGGCTATGCCACCCACCAGGACCGCATCACCAAGCCCATGATTCGCGCCAGCATCCAGGACCCCTGGCAAGAGGTCAGCTGGGAGGTGGCGCTGAACCACGCGGCCAGCGAGTTCCGCCGCATCCAGGCGAAGCATGGCAAGGATTCGATCGGCGGCATCACCTCCTCGCGCTGCACCAACGAAGAAACCTACCTGGTGCAAAAGCTGATCCGCGCGGCTTTCGGCAACAACAACGTCGACACCTGCGCCCGTGTCTGCCACTCGCCCACCGGCTACGGCCTGGGCCAAACCCTGGGCACCTCGGCCGGCACGCAGACCTTCAAGTCGGTGGAGAAGGCCGATGTGATCATGGTCATCGGCGCCAACCCGAGCGAGGCGCACCCGGTGTTCGCCTCGCGCATGAAGCGCCGCCTGCGCGAGGGTGCCAAGCTCATCGTCGTGGACCCGCGCCGCATCGACCTGGTCAAGTCGCCCCACATCCAGGCGGCCCACCATCTGCAGCTCAAGCCCGGCACCAATGTGGCGGTGATCACCGCCCTGGCCCATGTCATCATCACCGAGGGCCTGGTCAATGAAGCCTATGTGGCCGAACGCTGCGACCCGAAGAGCTTCAATCAGTGGCGCGAGTTCGTGGCCCGGCCCGAGAACTCGCCCGAGGCGCTGGAGGCAGCCAGCGGCGTGCCAGCGGCCGAGCTGCGCGGCGCGGCACGGCTGTACGCGACAGGCGCGAGCGATGGAACGGCCGCCGTCACGCGTCGGCCGAATGCCGCCATCTACTACGGCCTGGGCGTCACCGAGCACAGCCAGGGCTCGACCATGGTGATGGGCATTGCCAACCTGGCCATGGCCACCGGCAATGTCGGCCGCGAAGGCGTGGGCGTGAACCCGCTGCGCGGCCAGAACAATGTGCAGGGCAGTTGCGATATGGGCAGCTTCCCGCATGAGCTGCCGGGCTACCGCCATGTGTCGGACAGCACCGTGCGCGCGCAGTTCGAAGCGGCCTGGGGCGTGAGCATCAACCCCGAGCCGGGCCTGCGCATCCCGAATATGTTCGACGCGGCGCTCTCGGGCAGCTTCAAGGGCCTGTACTGCGAGGGCGAGGACATCGTGCAGTCCGACCCCAATACGAAACACGTGGCCGCGGCCATGATGGCCATGGAATGCGTGGTGGTGCAGGACATCTTCCTGAACGAAACCGCCAAGTACGCCCATGTCTTCCTGCCCGGATCAAGCTTCCTGGAAAAGGACGGCACCTTCACCAATGCCGAGCGCCGCATCAGCCGCGTGCGCAAGGTCATGCCGCCGCTGGCCGGCTATGCCGATTGGGAGGTGACGCAGAAGCTGGCCCAGGCCCTGGGCTATCCGATGGATTACAAGAATCCCGAGGAGATCATGGCCGAGATCGCCGCGCTAACCCCAACCTTCGCCGGCGTCAGCTACGAGAAGATCGAACGCCTGGGCAGCGTGCAATGGCCTTGCAACGAGCACACCGAGGAGGCCGGCACGCCCATCATGCACGTGGACAAATTCGTGCGCGGCAAGGGCCGCTTCATCATCACCCAGTACGTGCCCACCGATGAAAAGGTGACGCGCAAGTTCCCGCTGCTGCTGACCACCGGCCGCATCCTGAGCCAGTACAACGTGGGCGCGCAGACCCGGCGCACGCCCAACAACCAGTGGCACAGCGAGGACCGCCTGGAAATCCATCCGCATGACGCCGAAGAACGCGGCATCAAGGACGACGACTGGGTGGGCATCGCCAGCCGCGCCGGCGACACCGTGCTGCGCGCCACCGTCACCGAGCGGGTGCAGCCGGGTGTGGTCTACACCACCTTCCACTTCCCGGAGTCCGGTGCCAACGTCATCACCACCGACAACTCCGACTGGGCCACCAACTGCCCCGAGTACAAGGTGACCGCCGTGCAGGTGATGCCGGTGCAGCAGCCCTCGGAGTGGCAGCGCGAGTACAGCCGCTTCAACCAGGCCCAGCAAGACGCGCTGCAACAAGCCCGCCAGCCCGAGGGCGCCCATGGCAAGTGAGCGCAACGGCAAACCGGCAGCCCCGGCCCCGGCCCCAGCGCTAAGCGCCGGGGCGGGCGCGGCACGGCCCACGTTCTGCGAGGGCGCACGCGTGCTGCCCGTGCAGGGCGTGCGCGCGGGCGCGGCCTTTGCGGTGGACGACTGGGTGGCCGAGGAAGTGCCCGTGGCCCTGGAGTACAACGGCATCTCGCATGCAGTGATGCTGGCCACGCCGCTGGACCTGGAAGAGTTCGCGCTCGGCTTTTCGCTCAGCGAAGGCATCCTGAGCACGCCACACGAATTGTTCAGCGTCGAGGAGGAAGTCAGCGAGCAAGGCATCACCTTGCACCTGCGCATCGCCGGCGAGGCCTTCGCCCGCTTGAAAGACCGCCGCCGCTCGATGACCGGCCGCACCGGCTGCGGGCTCTGCGGCACCGAAAGCCTGGCCCAGGTGGCGCGCCATCTGCCGGAGCTGGCCGCGCCAGGCCAGGGCCGGCTGTTCAGCCGTGCGGCAATAGCCCGGGCCATGGGCCAGTTCGTTGAGCACCAGACCTTGCAGCAGGCCACCGGCGCCGTCCACGCAGCCGCCTGGTGCTCGGCCGAGGGCGAGGTGAAATGGCTGCGCGAAGACGTCGGCCGCCATAACGCCCTGGACAAGCTGACCGGCGCCCTGGCCCGGCATGAGGTGAAAGCCGGCGAAGGCTTCATCGCCGTCACCAGCCGCGCCAGCTTCGAAATGGTGCAGAAGACCGCCAGCGCCGGCGTGCCCCTGCTCGCGGCCGTGTCCGCCCCCACCTCTTTCGCCGTGGCCACCGCCGCGCGTGCCAATATGACCCTGGTCGGCTTCGCACGCCGCCAGGACCTGGTCGTCTACTGCCACCCCGAGCGGCTGGACCTCCAAGACCCCGAACCCGAACCCGACCCCAACTTCAAGCCCACCCATGGACATTGAAAAACTCGTCCGCATGGCCAACCAGATCGGCACCTTTTTCCAGGCTATGCCCGACCACGCCGAAGCCCTGGACGGCATCGCCGGCCATATTCAGAAGTTTTGGGAGCCGCGCATGCGGCGCGAATTCCTCGGTGCCATTGACGGCGGCCAAGCCGATGCGCTGATGCCCCTGGTGCGCGAGGCGGTGGCGCTGCGGCGGTCGAGCTGGGGGTGATTCAGGGGTGAGGCACCCGGCAACGTAGAAGTTAGCTCGCAGGCAAGTCCGTGATTGCCGTGTACAGTTCCATGGCCGCATCGGCAAACTGGAGTTGCTCGATGTGCGAGCGCAAGCGCTCAAAGGCGGCCGTACCCAATGACGCCTCCAGGCCCGGAGCCAGCTCCTCGAACAGGTCGAGCGCGGAGATGTGCTGTTGCTTGAGCAATTCGAGCAGCGGCTCCATGTCTTTGCGGCTCAACACACGCGCAGCCTGCCTCGATGGGGTCGCGCTCGGACGTTTCGCCTGCTCCGCCCGCCACACCTCGACGCCTGTCGCCAACTCTTTCAGGGCGGCATTCAACACAGGAAGCAAGGCAGCAACCTGCTCGTGATCGCCTGCGCGGCATGCGGCCTCGATGTCGGTGGCGACCCGATGAACGCCCACGGCGCCCACATTGCCGGCACCGCCTCTGAGCTTGTGCACGCGGGCCGCCAACCCGTGCAGGTCTTCATCCGCGGTCAACAGCGGAAACTCTGGAAACTCTGAGACCAAGTACTTCAGCAGCGTCGCAAACAAGGCCTGATCGCCGCCCAGGCGCATCGCCACTTCCGCGCCTGCGATGCCCGGCAACTCAGGCCAGTGGCCCCAGTCCTCAGCCGCAGGTCGAGCAAGGCTGGACGCCGCCTCGCCGGGGGAAGGATGGCGCGCCTGGACACCAACACGGACATGCTTCCGGATACAGGCCACCAGCTCGTGGGGAGAAAACGGCTTGACGACAAAGTCGCTCATGCCGACCTGCTCCGCCTCCTGCCTTTGGCTGGCCAGGGCGCCGGCGGTCAAGGCCACGATGGGCAGGGTCAAGCCCAGCTGATTCCGAATCGTTCGGGTCGCCGTGAGGCCGTCCATCACGGGCATATGAACGTCCATCAGGACGATGTCGCACCCATCAGGTTGCGCCTGCAGATAAGCCACGGCCACTTGCCCGTTCACGGCCATGGCGACTTCGGCGCCCTCGCCTTCAAGAATGCGTTTGGCGACCTCCAGATTGATCTGGCTGTCGTCGGCCACCAAGATGCGAATGCCGGCCAAGGCGGACCCGGCGGAGAAGGCCCGATCGGGCTGCTGCGGTCGGTCCTGTGGCGCGCTGGCGATGGCGAAGGGCAGCTCGACCCAGAAACAGCTGCCTGTGCCCACCGCACTGTCGACGCCGACGCGCCCTCCCATCATCTCCGCCAGTTGCTTGACGATCGACAGACCCAGCCCCGTGCCGCCGAAGCGCCGCGTGATGGAGTTGTCGGCCTGCGCAAAGGGCTGAAACAGCAGCTTGGCACTGTCCGCGCTGATGCCGATGCCGGAGTCATGCACCTCAAAGCGCAGCTGGACGCAATCTGCATCGGCATCGACCACTTGGACGAGCAGACGCACACCCCCTTGTTCGGTGAACTTGATGGCATTGCCCAACAGATTGGTCAGGATCTGGTTCAGCCGGAGTGCATCGCCTTTGATATGGGCGGGCAGATTTGAAGGCATCTCCAGCGACAGGGTGATCTTCTTGAGGGCCGCCTGAGCCTGCAGCACATCGCACAGATAGTCCAGCAAGGCCGCGGGCTCGAAGACATCCATCGAGATGCTCAGCTCACCCGCCTCGATCTTGGAGAGGTCCAGCACGTCATTGATGACCCCCAGCAAACCCTTGCTGGCGCGCGTCATCTTCTGCAAGAAGTCGGCCTGTTGCACATCCAGGTGGGTCTGTTCCAGCAAATAGCCGAGCCCAATGATGGCGTTCATGGGCGTGCGGATCTCGTGGCTCATATTGGCCAGGAACTGGCTTTTGGCGAGGCTGGCCTTCTCGGCCGCCTGCTTCGCGCGCAGCAAGGCTTGCTCTTGCTCCTTCTGCGCGGTGATGTCATAGGCGATACCCAGGTATCCCAGCGGAGTGCCAGCCTGGTCAAGCATGGCGGTGACGATCAAGGAGACCAGCACCGTCGTCCCGTCTTTTCGGGTGTAGCGCCATTCGCGGGCACTCCCATGCGCCAGCGGATCCTTGAAATAGTCCCCTGCTTCGATCACGCGCCCCGCACTGGCAGACAGTTCCTGCGCTCTTTGCAGGACCTCCAGCGGATCGTGAATCAGCCCCGGAGTTTCAATGCCCACCACTTCTTGGCTGGTGTAGCCCAGCAAGCGCTCCGCTCCGCGGTTGAACACACGGATGACCAGGTCGGCATCGGTCGCAATGATGGAAACGTCGGTGGCCGAAGCCAGCACGGTTCGCAGCAAGGAAGTCGCAGACGCGAGCTCCACTTCGGACTGTTTGCGTTCCGTGATGTCCCAGTTGACGCCTACCATGCGGACGGCGGTGCCATGCTCATCTCGGTATGTTTTGGCGGCCGCACGAATGTGGCGAATGCGGCCGTCTGGATACACAACTCTGAACTCCACGTTGAAGTCCCGCAGGCCTGCGATGCAGTCGCGCAGGGCCTGCTCCGAGGCGGCTGCATCGTCGGGGTGGACGTTCTGAGACCATACGGCGTAGGGCTCTGCGTCACTCGCGCGAGTTCTTCCGTACAGCCGGTACATCTGATCGTCCCAGCGCAACACTTGGGACTGGAGCTCATATTCCCAGCAACCAATGCCTGCAGCGTCGGTGGCCAGCGCCAGGCGCTCATGAGTCGCATCCAACTGCGCGCGGGAACGCTTGCGTTCGGTGATGTCAAACCGGATCGAGATGTAGCGTTGAACCCGGCCTTGATCGTCGGCAAAAGGGGCAATGATGCTATCCACCCAGTAGAGCGAGCCATCCTTGGCCCGATTGCAGACTTCGCCGCGCCAGGCCTTGCCGCTGGCGATCGTTCGCCAGACCTCAAGCCAGAAGCCCTCTGGATGCGTGCGTGAGTTGACGATGCGGTGCGTCTGCCCGAGCAGCTCGTCCAGCGCATAACCCGAGATTTTGCAAAACGCCTCGTTGGCGTCCGTGATGATGCCCCGGGCATCGGCGACCGAAACAATCGCATGCTGGTGGATCGTCTGAAGCAAGAACTCGTTGTCGCGCTGCGCGGCGGCAGCCTGCCTGCGCGTCTCAGTGAGTTCAGTCACGTCGTGCACCAGCACATAGAAGCCGCGCACCTCGCCATCAACGAAATCGGGCAGGTAATGCGCCAGCGAATGCCTTGAACCGGGTCCGCCGGGCCGCGGAAGGTCACGCTCGAAGGTCTGGGCTTCGCCGCTCAGAGCCGCCTCAATGAAGGGGCGGTTGCGCTCGAACAGCTCGGAACCCAGCAGTTCCTGCATGGTCTTGCCCGTCAGGGCCTCCGGCGAGACACCAAACCAGTCTTGATACGCCTTGTTCGCAAAGCGGTTGCGCAAGCCGGCGTCCCAGTAGCCCACCATGGACGGCAGCGCATCCAGGATGGTGCGCAGGTCTCGCTTGGCTGCCTCCAAGCCGGCCGTGCGTTCCGCGACCGTCGCCTCCAGTTGCTGCGCCAGCGTTTGCAGGCCGCGCTCGGCAGCCTTGCGCTCGCTGTTGTCGCGAATCGTCTTGGCCAGCCCGATGACGCGCCCGCCGAGGTCTCGAACCGGAACGACCGACACGGTGACGTCCAGCTCTCGCCCATCACGGGTGCGGCGCACCGTGTCATAGGCTGCCACCACTCCATTCTGGGCGATTCTTTCCAGTGTTTCCCCCTGGCCCAGGGTCCCATCGCTGGCTGGCAGCAGGATGTCCATCGGCTGACCCAGCACGTCCTCGGCGGCGAAGCCGAAAATGGCTTGTGCCGCGGGGTTCCAGCTGGTGATCTTGCCGTCCAAGCTCGCACCGATGATGGCGTCGGATGAAGACTCGACCAGCGCGGCGCGATGGGCCTGTTCGGCCAGCAATTCAGCGTCTCGCCGGGCGGCCTGGCTGAGCAGCCAGGCCACAGCCGCCAGCAAGAGGGTCAGCCCTGCACCGCCCGCAGCCAGCAAGCCCGGCGAGAGCAAGCGAAGCGAAGCGACAAAAGCCGGCGTGGCACGAACTTCAGCGATCCACTCCCGGCCATAGATCTGGATCGGCCGGTGGGCCACTGCCACTGCCGGGCGGGCCTCGCCATCGGGCTGTGTGCTGTAGAACGGGGGCACCTCCTGGTCGGCCGATGCCCCGGTTCGGTCCCGCAAGGTCAGCGTGTAATCGCCGTTCGGAGCATCGAGGGTGAGCAAGACATCTTCAATGGACAAGGGCGCATACGCCCAGCCCTTTGTGGCCGCTTCGCGCGCCGCCGGGGAGCCCAGCTCGGCATCGTTCTGATACACCGGCAGCAGAAGCAGAAAGGATTGTTTGGGCTTGCCCTGCGCCTGGACGAGTGTGATCGGGCCGGTCAGGATGGGGCCATCCTGCCGTATGGCGCGCAGCGCCGCCTCTCGACGATTGGCTTCAGAAGCGATGTCGAGCCCGATGGCAGCGGCATTGCGCTCTGCCGGCTCGATGTACTGGATGATGAAACGGTCGCCGCTGTGCGCTTCAAACTGCCTGATGCTGAAGTCGGGCTTGCCATCGCGACGGGCTGCCGCCAGGAAGCTGGCTTCGTCAGCCGGCGCCACACGCCGGATATAGCCAAAGCCGCGCGCTCCGGGAAACTCTTCATCAATCTTGCGCGACTTCGCATAACGAAGAAACCCAGCGCGCGAGATCTGGTCAGGCCCGGCGCTGATGACTGCACCGCGAGCGCCTCGCAAGCCGAAGGCATAACGAGTCATGGCATTGGAAACGCCTCCCGAAACCTGCTCCGTCAATCGCGCAAAGGCCTCATCGATGGTGCGCTGGTTGCGCTGCACCTGCCACGCCGCAGCGACCGCTGTGAGCAGCAGACCGATCAAAACGACACCAAGCACGGCCTGCGGCACGCGTGGAACTGACTTCATCGGTGCATCCCCTGTCTCTCGCGTCGCGCCATTCGACAAGCGGCATGGCCGCCTAATTGGCGGCCGTGAACTCCACGCTGGATGGAGCCTCGTCCAGGTCCCCCACATCCAATCGGTAGGCCCGGGCGCGACCGGCCACCTTGGCAGCATATAGCGCCCGGTCTGCAGCGCGGGTCAAATCTTCGGCCGACAGTGGCAGCGCCAGGACAGCCAGCTCGCGTGACTCGTTACCGCCGGGCTGCCACCCTGGGCTTTCCGCGTCGTAGATGCCCAGACCCACACTCACCGTGACATGGTTTGCCGTCAAGGAGGCTGCGTGGGGCAGGCCAAGGTCGGCAATCACGGCCAGAACGCGCGACGCCATATGCATGCCGCCGGCCCGCGCCGTCTTCGGCATCAGCAACACGAACTCTTCCCCGCCATAGCGCGCGACCATGTCGCCGGGCCTGAGGCAGACCGCGCGCAGAGCTTGCGCCACGCGCATCAGACAGGCGTCGCCGGCCGGATGCCCGTAGCAGTCATTGAACAGCTTGAAGTGATCGACATCGATCATCATCAAACACAAGGCTTCTCCGGCGCGTCGGCAGCGTGCCCACTCCACCTGCAGCACCTCGTCAAATCGCCCGCGATTGGGGACCTGGGTGAGGGCGTCGGTGGTCGCAACCCGGTGCAGTTCGCTGGTGGCTTGGGCCAATCGCAGCTGGGTACGAACACGCGCCAGCAGCAAGACCGGGCTGACCGGTTTGGCGATGAAATCCGCAGCCCCAAGGTCAAAGCCCGTGACCTGGAAGTCTTCGGTTGCATGGCTGGTGACAAACACGACCGGAATCTCTGCCGTGACCGGGTTGGACTTGAGGATCTGGCACAGCTCAAAACCGCCCATGCCAGGCATCTCGGAGTCCAAGACGATGACGCTGGGCGCCTGCTCATGAATGAGCCGAAGCGCATCCTGCCCGCTGGTCGCGAACTGAATCGCTCCGAGATCCATCAGCACGTTCGACATCAAACGGATCGACGACAGATCGTCGTCCACGAGGAGAATTTTTTGCGGCATCGTGCAGGCCTATCAAAAGCGCTGGTGCGAAGAACAGCCGTTCAAGTGGGGCTGGAGGGCAAGGTGATGGAGAAGCAGCTGCCCTCGTCAATACGGCTCGTCACCTCGATGCGTCCTCCCATGGCGGCCACGAGTTGCTGAGTGACCACCAGGCCAAGGCCCGTGCCCGGTGTTGAGGAATGCTGGCGACCGAGCCGATTGAAAGGCTCGAAGAGATGTTCACACTGCGCGACGTCCATGCCCAGGCCCTCGTCCCGGACGCTGATCTTGACAAGCCCCGCTTGCCGATCGGGCGAGATCGTCAGCTCGACGCAGCCCCCCTTGCGGTTGTATTTGACGGCGTTGCTCAGCAGATTGACCAGGCACTGCTGGAGCCGCTGGGCGTCCGCCATCACGCGCAGCCCCTCGCTGCAGGGCCCTTTGCGAAGCTCCACTTCGCCCTGCTCGGCCAGGCTCGACACCTCCCGCAAGGAGCGGTCTGCCACAGCCACCACATCGACCGGCGCAATCTCGACGCCGACCTGACCCCGCTCCTGATGTTCGAGGTCCACCAGGTCGCGCATCAGTGCCTTGAGTTGCTCGCCGCTCGCCCGGATCATTTCGACTCGGCGTGCTTGCGCTGCCGTCAAGGGAGACTGCTCGTCAGCTTGCAGCAACTGTGCGCAGCCGAGCATGCCATTCAAGGGATTGCCCATTTCGTGCGCGATGTAGGCCTGCATCATGGCCCGGGTCCGGCTCGTGGCTTCGGCCACGGCGCGCGCCCTGGACTCTGCCTCCAACTGCTCGCGCACGCTGAGGTCTCGCAACACCAGGGTGGTCAACTCCAGCAAGCCACAGCCCACGCGTGAAACTGACACTTCCAGGGGCACAGCGGCGCCATCTGGGCGGCTGAGTGACAAGTTTTGGCCGGTGGCTGCTGGCTGCGCCGCGGCCAGCTCGGCCAGCTCGGCCAGCTCGGGGCCAAGCAGCTCAGCAATGAGACGCCCCTCGGCACTCCTGTGATCGACATGAAACATACGCCCCGCGGCGACATTCATCAAAACCACATAACCTGTACTGTCCACGGTGACGATGGCATCCGATGCGCCTTCGATCACCGCACCGATGCGCTCGGTGGCCAGGCGATGCCCCTGCTGGGCCGCGGCAAACAGCTCGGCGTCGGCGCGGCGCTTCAAGTCCAGCAAATTGCGCACCCGCGCCTTCAAGACAGCGTGCGAATAGGGCTTGGAGATGAAGTCGGCCGCGCCCAACTCAAGCGCCTTCGTCTCGCTCGATGGGTCCGAGAACTGGGTGACGAAGACCACCGGCACATGGAGCTGAGCCGGGCGGGCCTTCAATGCTTTGCAGACTTCAAACCCATCCATTTCGGGCATGCTGGCATCGAGCAAAACAATGTCCGGGAGCCATGAGTCCGCGAGCGCCAAGGCCTCCTGACCCGACTGGACGGCGCGCACCTCGCCCATCCCGTGCAACGAGTACCTCAACACTTCGATGGCGCTCTCATCGTCGTCCACCGCGAGCAGCTTGAGTGGGCCCGAGCTGCTCATGGGCGAGGGCGAGGGCGAGGGCGAGGGCGAGGGCCCGGGCCTCTGCGCAGCCCTTTCAAGCAGGGAGCGCTTGAGCAGCGCGGCGTTTCTGAGCAGGGCCTGAGCGCGAGCCAGCAGTTGCTCCGGATTCACGGGCTTGCAGATGAAATCAGCAGCGCCCAGTTGCAGCAGCTTGATCCGGGTTTCGTTCGAATCATCGCTGGTCACGATCATGACCGGAACATCAGCGAGCAGGGGGTCGCTCCGGATCAGGCTACAAAGCTGGTCGCCGGAGAGCCCGGGCATCTTCATGTCCGCGATGACGAGGTCGGGCGGATCGGCGCGCGCCAACAGCAAAGCCTGGGCGCCCGAAGTCGCGAGCCGTTGATTGCTGAACTCACCGAGCATGCGACTCAGCAGTCGCAAATTGCCCGGATCATCATCGACCAAGAGTAGCCGAGCCTGTTTGATATCCATTTCGCTCCCCTAGCTGCACCTGCGTCAAGCCACGAACCCAGCGAGGGGAACGGTTTAGACATTGCAGCAGGATGCTGCGCCGATTGTGGCCGCAATCGACACCCGCACATGAACGATATGCAGGCCTAACGAATCAGCCCCGGTGGCTGCGCCTCGCGCGGATGCCATCGGCAGGTGCCGGCCCGGCGTCAACCGGAATCAAGCTGCGACGTTCTGGAATCAGCTGCTCGTACATCCTGAGCCGCACGTTCCCAAGAAAGCCCCAAGCATGACCACGCTGACCCTCACCTTCAACGGCGCACCGCGCCAAGCTCGCCAGGCCCTGGGTGAACTGCTCTTGCGCTTCAAGAGCGCCTATTTCGTCGAGCGCAGCAACACCGAGTTCCTGGTCACCGCCGATGACGCCACGGCCACCGAGCTGGCCCGGCAAGAGCTTTGGTCGAGCGCCGTCGCCCACGGCGAAGCAGGCGGTAGCGCGAACACCGGCTCAGTCGCCCGCAAGCGCACGCACTGAGTGAAGGAACGGCGGCAGCGGCTAAGCTGAGCGCTTGCACTCCTGCCCTTCCCCCAATGCCCAAAGCAGCACTCTGCGGCCTCACCATCCCCAGTTTCGAATCCGAGCGCCTGCGCCTGCGGCCCTTTGCCGAAGCTGATTTCGAAGGCATGGCCCGTTTCTTCGCCAGTCCCGTGTCGGCCACCTACGGCGGCCCCTGCGGCCGCGACGAGGCGTGGCGCAAATTCGCGGCCTACTTCGGCCACTGGGCTTTGCGCGGCTACGGACCCTGGGCGCTGGAGCGCAAGTCAGACGGTGTGTTTCTGGGCCTGTCCGGGCTCTGGTTCCCGGAAGGCTGGGTGGAGCCCGAGATCACCTGGGCCCTGCTTCCCGAAGCCCAGGGCCAGGGCTATGCCACCGAGGCCGCCCGCGCCGCCCTGCGCGCGGCCTACAGCCATTTTGGCTGGCACACCGCGGTCAGCGTGATCGCGTCCGGCAACCATGCGTCTGCGCAAGTAGCCCAACGCGTCGGTGCGAGGCTGGAACGTGTGATCCCGTTTCGCGGCGGCGAGGGGCTGGTGTACCGGCACCCGGAGCCGGAGGCGCTGCTGTGAACGCGAGCTCAAGCCGCGCCGCGAGGCCTGGGCATTACCAATGACATGTGCACCTTGCCCTTGAGGCCGGCTTCGGTGCGAATCGCCTCCGCCTGAATGCCCCAGGTGACAAAGCCCACCGAGCGATACAGCCGAAGTGCGGGCTCATTGCCCTCAGTCAGGGTCAGGTTCAAAGACAAGATGTTCGGTCGCGAAAACGCGGCCCATGCCTGGTTTTACGGAATTTTTTGCTGACGCTGAACACTCACGAAGGTCTGCAGCACACCACAGCTTTGTTCAAGGCCTAGGAAATGCTGATCCGAAACTCGGATGCGATCTCCTGGTCGGCCTCGGCGGGCAGGCATTCATAGCGCAAAACGGCCGCGGCAACGGCGCGTCGGAAACTCTCGGGGCCCTTTCCTTCCACCTTGATCTGCTCGATGCTGCCGTCGGCCTTCAAAAGAAACCGCGCGGTGAGCAAGAACTCACCGTTAGGCAAACTGCGGTAATCGAGCTGAGGTGGCGGCTTGACCGGGCAGCGCCCCGAGTCGAGCTTGACCGGCACGGCATTGGCGCCGAGGCAAAACGCGACCGACGCCATGGCAGCGGTGAAAACTCGGAAGATCATCCCAAAGCTCCCTGAAAGTCTGGTTGTTTTCTGACGTGGCGAGTATCGCTCAGGCCCTTTTCTTGAACCTTTGCTCTGCGCTGTACCGCTTCGCGAGACAGAAGGGCCGACTTGAAAGGCCAAGGTAGCCCACGGATTTGCGATCCCGACGCGACCTGCGCACTCTGCAAGCGCAGGCTGTCACAGTTGGTCAAACTCGGCGCACGCAAGCGCTACAGACTTTCAGGTCGAGGTTTTTGACAATGCTGTTCATCGACACAACAGCTTCAACGGAGACCTCACCATGCACGCCCTGGCCACCACCCTCAGCCCCTTCCAGCGCAAGTTCAACAGCCGCCGCGCCCGCCCCGAGGCACGCCCGCTGCAGCAGCTGTCGGCCCTGGCTGAGCAAAGCATCGCCGAACGCAGCCCGGCCCAGAACATCGCCGCCAGCACCCTGGCACTGGGCTTGAGCGCCGTGCTGTTCGCCGGCCTGCCGGCCGAGGTGCGCGCCCAATCCCTGGGCCCTCAGGCAAACAGCAGCACCCTGGTGCGGGTGATCTCGTCGACCCCGAATCTGGAGCGCATCACCGAGACGCGTCAGCAATGCAGCTATGAAACCCAGCAGGTGGTGCAGCCGCCCGTGGCCAGCCAGGCCGGCATGAGCGGCACCGGCGGCGCGGTGCTCGGCGCCCTGGCTGGTGGTCTGCTGGCCAGCCAGATCGGCAAGGGCAATGGCAAGCATGTGGCCATCGCCGCCGGCAGCGCCACCGGCGCCCTGATCGGCAAAAGCATGGCCGAACCCTCAGGCTCGACGGCGAGCTATCCCAGCTACAGCCAGCAGCAGGTGCAGGTCTGCCGCCCGCTCAGCGTGCAGCGCGAGCAGGTGCGCGACTACACAGTGCGCTATGAGCACCAAGGTCAGGAATACCAGGTGCAACTGCCGCAACAACCGGGTCAATGGTTGAAGCTGAACATCAGCCACAGCGTCCAGCCCGTTTGAGGCTGCGCCAGGAGATCACCAACCCGGCGGCAGTTTCTTCAGCAAGACCATGCGCCGGCCCTGGCGCTCAATATAGCCACCCTTGACCAGCTGTTGCAGGATGCGGCTGATCATTTCGCGCGAAGCGCCGACGCGTTCGGCCAGGTCTTGCTGGGTGAGCTTGTGCGGCACGACCAGGCGGCCGCTGGCATCGGGCTCGGCCATTTCCTGCAGCAACTTGGCCAGGCGCGAGTAGACGTCGTCCAGGGCCAGGCTCTTGACGCTGTCGGTCGCGCGACGCAGCAGGCCGATCAGGTGGCGAATCAGGTGCAGGGCGAAATCGGGGTGCTGGCCCAGGAAGGCACGCATCTCGGCGCCCCGCACCAGCACGCAGTGAACCGGCTCCAGGCTCTGCACCGAGGCCGAGCGGGGCGATCCGTCCAGGCTCAGCTCGCCGAAATACTCGCCCGGGCCCAGGGTGTTGTAGACCACCTCTCGACCCTTGGCGTCGGTGCCGAACACCTTCACCCGCCCCGAGAGCAGGATGTAGAAAGCGTCGGTGGTGTCGCCTTCGCGCAGCAAGGTGCTCAGGGCCGGAAACGCGCGCACATCGCCGCGGCGGGCAATCTCGCGCAGCATTTCGTCCTGCAGCACGTCGGTGTAGGGGCTCAACATCATGGTCGGGTCAGGTGTGGATTCCGGGCTGGGTTCGGTCGACCGTTCGGGCCTTTGCGCAAACGGTCCGGCGCTATTCTCTGTCAGGCCAGCGCATCAGCAGGCGAGCACCGGCCAGTTGGGGCGCTTTCTGCATCAAGGCCTGGCCACCATGGGCTTCGGCGACGCGGCGCACGATCGCCAGACCGAGGCCAAAACCACGGCTGCCGCGCTCCTTGGGACCGTCCAGGCGCTTGAAGGGCGTGAACACAGCCTCGCGCTGGGCCTCGGGCACGCCCTCACCATCATCGTCCACGGCCAGGCAGATCTGGCCGCTTTCGTCCAACCAGGCCGACAGACGAATCTGCTCGCGCGCATGGCGGGCCGCATTGCGCAGGCCATTGCGCAAGGCATAGGGCAGCAGGCGGGCATCGAAGCGCAAGGGCCGCGGCCCGAGACGGATGTCGGTGCTGAGCTGCTTGCCGTCCAAGAGGGGAGCCAGGCTGGCCGCCTCCTGCGCCAGCAGGCGGCCCAGGTCGCCGGGCGCGCAGGCCACTTCGAGCGCCCCCATGTCCAGGCGGGCCAGCATCAGGCTGGCGTCGATCAAGGCGTCGAGCTCGTCGATGTCACGCTCGCAGGCCTGCACCGCCAGCTCGCGGCGGCCGGCATCGTCCTCGTCCACCAGCGCGTCAATGGCAAACCGCAGCCGTGCCAACGGCGTGCGCAACTCATGCGAGACCGCGCCGGTCAGTTCGCGCTGGGTGGCCAGTGCCATGGCCAGTCGCTCCAGCGTGGCGCGGGCGCCGGCGGCCAAGGGGGCAAACAAGCGGCTCTCGGGCTCGCGAATGGTGATGTCAAAGCGGCCGGCCGTCATGCCCTCGGCCGCCTGCTGCAGGGCACGCATATCGCGCCAAACCGGGCGCAACAGCCAGGCCGCCAGCCCAAACACCGCCAGACCCAGCAGCAGCGAAGCCGCCAGCTGCAGCCAGAGCTCGCGCGGCACTTGCAGATGACCGGCCGGGTGGCCGTCGGCATTCAGCGGCCCGAGCAGCAAGACCTGACCCCCGGCTTCGTTCAGCCCGGGCAGGGAGGCATAGATGCGCCGGTTGAAGCCTTGCACCACCAGCTCGCCACGGCTCAAAGTCACCAGATCTTCGGGCCGCAGCCCGGCCGCGGGCACCAGGGTGACCGGATAGGCAAACAACTGGTCCAGCACCTGCACCCGGCGGGCGCGCTGCTCGGGCGCCAGCGGCGCCAGCTCGTGCTGCAGCATGTCCACCGTGCCGCGCATGAAGCGGCGCACATAGTCGTCGGTCACGCCGTCCACGGCCAAGAGCAGCAGGCCTTGGACCAGCAGCACCAGGGCCAGCACCGACACACCGAGGCCCAGGGCGACCCGGGTCATGGGGGAACGGATGTTCAAGGCGGGCATGGCGGGTCAGCGCGCAGGGTCTGCCGCTGGGTCACTCAATCACGCGCGAACAGATAGCCCTGGCCGCGCACGGTCTTGATGCGCTCGGCGGCCTGGGCGTCGTCGCCGATCTTCTTGCGCAGGCGCGAGACGCGGGCGTCGATGGCGCGGTCCAGGCCGTCGAACTCCAGGCCGCGCAGGCCTTGCATGATGTCGTCGCGGCTGACCACCTGGCCGGCCCGCTCGGCCAGAAAGAGCAGCAGCTCGTACTCGGCCGTGGTCAGCTCGACCCGCTCGCCGCCGCGCAGCACATCGCGCGCCGCGGGGCGGATCAGCAACTCGCCGAAGCGCAGGTCGGCATCTTCGACCGCCTCGCCGGCCACGGCCACTTCTCGGCGCAGCAAGGCCTTGAGGCGGGCCAGCAGCACGCGCGGCGCCACTGGCTTGGTGATGTAGTCATCCGCGCCGCCCTCCAGGCCCAGGACCTGGTCGATGTCGTCATCGCGCGCAGTCAACATAACGATGCGGCCCGAGAACACCGGCCGCACATCGCGCAGCACATCGAAGCCGTCCTTGCCGGGCAGGTGGCCGTCCAGCAGCACCACGTCGAAGGGCTGTTCGCGCATCAGGCGCTCGCCCTCGGGGCCGGTGGCGGCCAGGCTGACCTCGTAGCCGGCCTTGCGCAGTGCCTCGGCCACCAGTTCGGCCAGGCGTTCGTCGTCTTCCACGAGCAGGATGGAGGAGGCCATAGTTCAGGGGGTCATGTCTTGACAGCCCGCAGTGTAGCCAGCGGCATGCCGGACTGAGCGTCACTCAGTGGGTGTCTTGCCAGGCCATGGCGGCGATCTTCCAGCGCCGGCCCGGCTTGACCAGTTGCACGGTCTTTTCGCCCGCACCCTCGAAAGGTGCGCCGTCGAGGATGCCGCTCTTGCGGTAGCGCAACCAGACCTGGGCGACCCGGCCGCTGATCTGCACCTGCTGCTCGGTCACCCATTCGGAAAACTCCTGCAGACGGCCGCCCTGGGCGAGCAGCAGGGCGCGCGGCTCAATGAAGTCGCGCACGCTCATGCGCTCCACGCCGGCCGGCTCGCCGGGCGCATTGGCGCGGCTGAGCACGGCCTCGGGCAGCAGAAAGAAAGGCAGAGCCGCCAGCGGCGCCAGGCGGCCGACGCGGTTGTCGAAGACGGCAAAGAAGCGCGCCAGCAGGTCCCGCACCTGGCCCTCATCGCTGAGCCGCCCGGCCTCGCCCGCACCGTAGAGATGGCTGGGCTCGGGGTTCTCGCCCAGGGGGCCGGTGGACAGCAGGTGCATGCCGATGTCCTTCAGTACCGCGCCCGAATCTTCATTGAAAGTGGCCGTGGTGCCGAACAGCAGGGGCTCGCCCAGCACCTCATGGGCATAAGCACGGCAAGCGCGGGCCGCCTCGCGCGCATAGCCGGCGCCCTCATAGCGCGGCAGCAGGGCATAGCCGATGTCGGGCGCCTGCAGGTGATCGCGCTGCAAGAGGCCGCACATGCCCACCACCACGCCGTCACTGAGCCGCTCCATGGCCCAGAGACCCAGGCCCTGCGGCCAGTACCAGTTGTAGAGCTTGGCCGCCATCCAGTCATGGGCGGCGGCCATGTCGCTGACGCCGGGATCGCTGATATTGCGCTTCCAGCCGGCCTCGTTGATCTGCTCCAGCACATAGGGCGCATCGGCGGGCTCGAACCAGCGCAAGCTCAGTCTCTCGGTCTTCAACACCTGCATGATGGCGCTCCCGGATTGAAAAATTGGACAATATGCCACCCAGCCCCGCCACCACCTCAAGGTCATAGCCCCCATGAACTTCATCCAGCAACTGCACGCCGCACAAACCCTGAACGACTCGCTGCTGTGTGTGGGCCTGGACCCGGAACCGAACAAGTTCCCGGGCGCCTGGAAAGGCGATGCCTCGCGCATCTATGACTTCTGCTCGGCCATCGTCGACGCGACCAAGGACCTGGTGATCGCCTTCAAGCCGCAGATCGCCTACTTCGCCGCCCACCGCGCCGAGGACCAGCTGGAGCAGCTGATGGCCCACATCAAGCGCGTGGCGCCGGGCGTGCCCGTCATCCTCGACGCCAAGCGCGGTGACATCGGCTCGACCGCCGAGCAGTATGCCCGCGAGGCCTTCGAGCGCTACCAGGCCGATGCTGTCACGCTCTCGCCCTTCATGGGCTTCGACTCGATTGAGCCCTATCTGCGCTACCCGGACAAGGGCGCCATCCTGCTCTGCCGCACGTCGAACCCCGGCGGCAGCGATTGGCAGAACCAGCGCCTGGCCGATGTGGCCGGCCAGCCGCGCCTGTACGAGCATCTGGCCCGTTTGGCTCAGACCGACTGGAACCAGAACGGCCAGCTGGGCCTGGTGGTGGGCGCCACCTACCCGGCCGAGATCGCCCGCGTGCGCGAGCTGGCGCCGACCCTGCCTCTCTTGATACCGGGCGTGGGCGCCCAGGGCGGCGACGCCGAGGCCACGGTCAAGGCCGGCTGGCGCGCCGGCGTCGGTGGCCGCGAGGGCCAGGGCGGCCCCATCATCGTCAGCAGCTCGCGCGCGGTGCTTTATGCCAGCGCCGGTGAAGACTTTGCCGCCGCGGCCCGCCGCGTCGCTGTTGCGACACGCGAAACCCTGAACGCCGCCCGCCGCTGAGCCTCGGCGGCAGGGCTGCCACTTCCTGCACACTTTGCGCCCGGCCATGCACCGGCGGCGAAATAGCGCGGTTTTACCCGTGCAGTCCCGATGTTCAGGCGCCCCGGAGTCGGGGAGACTGCGTTGTTCGTCGGGGGCAGGCCCCGGCGTGAGCGGCAGTGCCGCCAAGCCAGGGCGCAGATGTGAGCAGCAGCGGTACCGATTCCCTCGATGATTTGAGCAGCCTGGTCGGCCAGGACCTGAGCCCGGCCGAGCAACAGGCCGCCATAGAGCGCAAGGTGCGCTGGCATGCCGTGCGCCTGTTCCTGATGACCAGCGGCGTGCTCATGCTGTGTGCCGCCCTGGTGCTGCTGCTGAGCCGCCCCGGCAATGAAGCCTTCGGAGGCTTTCTGCCACCGGCCGCCTGCGCCTTGCTGGGCGGCCTGAGCTTGCTGAGCCTGTGGAAGCTACCGCGTCAGCATGGCGGGGCCGTGGTGGCCATCTTGCTGGCCCTGGTGATCGGCGTCGCCACCTTGATCGCGGTCTCGCGTGGGGTAGGCCTGTATTCGCTCGCCATGGCGGTGGGCGGGCTGATCGCCGCGTTCGCGACCGGTATGCTGGGCCTGCGCATTGGCATGGCCCTGACCGGCATGGGCCTGGCCGCCATCCTGGGCCTGGGCTGGGCTGAATATCAGGGCTGGGCGACCAGCGTCACGGCCCTACAGCCCCTGGGCACGCGCCTCGCCACCCACACCCTGCTGCTGTTCACCGGCCTGCTGGTCGGCGTGGCCACCGATCGCATGGTCAAGCGCTCGACCAAGGCCGCCAGCGACCGCAGCGCCCGCTTCCGCGGCCTGCTGAGCATGGCGGCCGACTGGTACTGGGAGATGAACCGCGACTACCGCTTCACCCATCTGGCCGAGGACAAGGCCGGCAGCTCGGGCCTGGACCTGCAGGCCCGCCTGGGCAAGACGCCCTGGGAGGTGGACCAGATCGGACTGAACGACGAGGACATGGACGCACACCGCGCCGACCTCGAATCGCACCGCCCCTTCAACGGCATGGTGGCGCGCCGCCGTGCCCTGGACGGCAGCGTGCGCTATGTCTCCATCAGCGGCGAGCCGCGTTTCGACACCGCCGGCAATTTCCGCGGTTACTGGGGTGTGGGCCGAGACGTCACCAGCGAGGTCCAGGCCGAACAGGCCATCCACGCCACCGAAACCCGCTACCGCGAGCTGTTCCGCCGCTCGCCCAGCCCCCTGGTGCTGCACCGCTGGGGCCGGGTGCTGGATGCCAACCCGGCCGCCATGGCCATGTTCGGCTACACCCAGCGCTCGAGCATGATCGGCCAGGATCTGTTCTCCCACTACGAGCCCGGCGACGACGAGCGCGCCCGCCAGCGCGCCGCCAAGATCGAGGCCATGGCGGTCGGCGGCATGCTGCCCATGGCCGAGTTCCGCTTGCGCACTCTGTCGCGGCGCCACCGCCTGGTGCAGGCCACCAGCGTTCGTGTGGACGCCGCCAGCGGCCCAGCCACCCTGTCTTTCTTCATCGACCAGACCGAGCAGTCGCGTGCCCAGGACGCCCTGCGCCGCAGCGAGGGCTTGCTCTCGCATCTGGTGGCCACCAGCCCCGATGTCATCACCCTGACCGAGATCGCTTCCGGCCGCTACGCCATGGTCAACAAGACCTTCGAGCGACTCAGCGGCTACAGCAGCGAAGAGGTGCTGGGGCGCAGCTCCGACGAGCTGGGCATCTGGAAGAACCGCGCCGAACGCGAGCACATGCTGGACCTGATCCGCACGCAGGGCCGGGTGTCCGAACTGCCGGTGACCTTTGTCTGCAAGAACGGCGAGGCCATTTCCATGCTGATGTCGGCGGCGCCGTTTGCGCTCGATGGCCAGCAGTACCTGGTCATCAACGCCCGCGATGTGACCGAGACCGAGCGCACGCGCCTGGTGCACCAGGCCATCCTGGAGAACGCCTCGATCGGCATCACCCTGACGCGCGAGCAGCATTTCGTGCAAGCCAACCGCCTGGTCGAGACCATGTTCGGCTGGCCCCCGGGCGGCCTGGTCGGCCAGCACGGCAGCGTGGTCTGGCCCAATGCCGAGGACTACGCCGCCATCGGCCGCGAACTGGGCCCGCGCCTGGCCCTGGGCGAGCAGGTCGAGACCGAGCGGCCCATGCGCCGGCGCGACGGCACGACCTTCCTCTGCCGCCTGCTGGCGCGCGCCGTGGACCTGAACCACCCGAGCCGCGGCGGCACCATCTGGATCATGGAGGACGTGACCGAGCGCCGCCGCGTCGAAGCCGCCCTGGCCCAGGCCAAGGACGAAGCACAGGCCGCCAACCGGGCCAAGAGCGCCTTCCTGGCCAACACCAGCCACGAGATTCGCACGCCGCTGAACGGCCTGCTGGGCCTGGCCCGCATGCTGCAGCAGCCCGACCTGCCCGAGGCCACCCGGCGCCAGTACCTGGACCAGATGCTGGACAGCGCCGAGAGCCTGTCGGGCCTGATCTCCGACATCCTCGACCTGTCCAAGATCGAGGCCGGCCGCCTGACCCTGGAGGCCGCACCCTTCGCCCTGCGCGACATGCTGGCCACCATGCGCATGGCCTACCTGACCCTGGCCCATGCCCATGGCCTGGCCTTCAAGATCGACGTGGCGCCCGAGATTCCGGCCTGGGTGGTCGGCGACCAGGTGCGCATCCGCCAGATCCTCAGCAATTACCTCAGCAATGCGCTGAAGTTCACCGAGTCCGGCTCGGTGGCCGTGCGCGTGATGGCGCTGGCCGGCGAGCGCGTGCGCATCGAGGTCAGCGACACCGGCCCCGGCATTGCGCCCGAGCTGCATGAGCGCCTGTTCGAGGCCTTCACGCAAGCCGACGAATCGACCACCCGCCGCTACGGTGGCACCGGCCTGGGCCTGTCGATCTGCCGCGAGCTGGCCACCCTGATGGGCGGCGAAGTCGGTGTGCTGAGCGCACCGGGCCAGGGCTCGACCTTCTGGGCCGAGCTGCCTCTGCCCGCCGCGGCCACGCCCATCAGCAGCCAGCCACGCGAAGCGCGCGACAACCAGGACCTGCAAGGCCTGCGCGTGCTGATGGTGGAAGACCACCCGGTGAACATGATGATTGCCGTGGCCCAGCTGCAGCAATGGGGGCTGGAGGTCTCGCAGGCCAACGACGGCAGCCAGGCGGTCGAAGCCATCTTTGCCGCCGCCAGCATGGGCCGGCCGTTCGATGCGGTGCTGATGGATGTGCAGATGCCGGTGATGAGCGGCCACGAGGCCACCCGCCAGGTGCGCCAGCGCTTCGATGCCGAAGAGCTGCCCATCGTCGCCCTGACCGCCGCCGCCCTCGTCTCCGAGCGCGACGAGGCCCTGGCGGCCGGCATGAACGAATTCCTGACCAAGCCCATCGACGCGCCCAAGCTGCGCGCCACCCTGGTCCGCCTGATCGGCCACAAGGACAACGACCAGACGCGTTCCTGAGTTCCGCTGCAAGGCAAGGGCGGGGACAATCCACGCCATGATTACCCCCCAACGCTCCCAAGCCCTCGCCCTGCTGCCCGACAAAGGCCTGCCCGAGCTGCTATTTCTGCTGCTGCACGGTGCCGGCGCCGACGCCGCGCAGATGCGGCCGCTGGCGCAGGCCCTGCGCGCTCAGTATCCGCAGGCGGCCGTGGTGTCGATCAACGGCCCCGAGGCTTTCGACCAGATCCCCGGCAGCGCTGAATCTGGTCCAGGCCAGCAGTGGTACTCGCTGCAAGGCGCCAGCGATGACGATCACCCCGAGCGTGTGGCCGCCGCCCTGCCCGGCTTCGTCGCCACCGTGCGCGCCTGGGCTGAGCAGTTCGACATGGCCTGGGAACGCGTGGCCCTGGCCGGCTTTTCACAAGGCGCGGTGATGGCCTTGGAAGCGGTGCAGGCCGAGCCACAGCTGGCCGGCCGCGTGCTGGCCTTCTCGGGTGCCTACGCCAGCCCGCCGGCCCACGCACCAGACCAGGTCAGCCTGCACATCCTGCACGGCCAACGCGACCCCGTGCTGCCCTACCAGGACCAGGTCACGGCCGCGCGCCGCCTGGTGCAGCTGGGCGCCGATGTCACCGCCGATGTGCTGCCCGACTTGGGCCATGAGTTGCACGCCGAGCTGATCGCCCGCGCCATGGAACAGCTGCGCACCTTCGTGCCGGCACGGGTGTGGAAGGCGGCGATGGAGGCGGCCAAGGAACAAAAGCTGGACTAAGCGCCATACGGCCGTGACGTTATGGCATAGTCGGCCCGACAGCGCCTGCCGGGGCGCTGCTGGATCCGCAGGCAGGGCTGAGCCCACCCGACAGGACGCGCGTGCTGAAGCACGGGCCGCGTCCACGCCTCTGCCAGCCATCCTCAGCCTTTGTGCGGCCTGAACACGCGGATCTCGGGCACTCATTCGCATGGAGGTGTCCCTTGAAGACCCGTCACAACGGGGCTGAACAACAGCCCGTTCTTCTTCCCGAATCCGCCGATCTGCAGCAGCTGAAGCGCCGCGCGCGCGAACTGCTGCGGGCCTGGCAGGCCGGCGAGGCCGAAAGCCTGGCGCGCGCCGCGCCCTACCGGCGTGACGCAACAGCCGCGCCGCCCAGCCTCAGCTTGGCGCAGTTGGTGATTGCGCGCGAGCTCGGCTTCAGCAGCTGGCCCGCCTTGCACCGCGCCGTCCTGGCGCAACAGGAGGCCCGCCAGCTCGACCAGGCAGCGCTGGTCACGCGCATCCTGACGCTGGCCCTGGGCCGCGGCTGGGACAGCCCACAAGCGGAGCGCGCCCTGGCACTGATGCCGCGCTTGCACGGCCCATACCCCACAGAGTTGCGAACCGCCCTGGCCCTGGTTCAAGGCGATCTGGACGCCGTCGCCGCCCTGCCCGATGCGATGGAGCTCCTGCCACCCTTCGACGCGCCGGCCTTGGCGTATGTGTGCTTCTCCAGCTTGCATCGTCTCGGAGAACCTTGGGCCACAGGCCTGCTGCGCTGTGCGCAGGCCTTGCTCGCCCGCTGCCCCAGCGGCGCCTTGAGCGCCATGCACATGCCGGACCTGGAAGCCGGAGCTGCAGAGCCGACGCCGGTTCGCCTGCCCCTGCTCTACGGCGCCATCAGCCGGGCACGCAGCCCCGCGCTGGCGGCCGCCCTGCTGGCCGCGGGGGCGGAGCCCAACGATGGCGAGTCGCTGTACCACGCCTGCGAGGACCCCGACCGCGGCCGTACGGCCGTGCAGATCCGCCAGCTCTTCGCCCACGGCGCACGTTGGCAGGGCACCAACGCCTTGCTGCGCCTGCTGGACTTCGAAGACCCGAGCGGCCTGGCCGTAGCGCTGAGCCTGGGCGCTGACGTCAACGAAGCGGGGCCGCAGGGAGGCGCTGCCTTGCACCATGCTTTGCGCCGAGGTCGCTCGCTGGAATGCCTGCGCCTCCTGACAGCCCAGGGAGCCGATCTCGCGGCCCGCGATGCCGAGGGCCGCACGCCCGCCACGCTGGCGGCCCTGCTGGGCGAGACCGAGGCTCTCGCGCTGCTGACGGCGCAGGGCGCGCAGCCGGAACTGCCCACGTCACGCGAGCGCTTCCTCGCCGCCTGCGCGTCCGCCGATGCGCGCACAGCGACTGCCTTGCTGGCTGAACAGCCCGAGCTGCTGCAAAGCTTGAGAGCGCAAGAGCTGCGCCTGCTGCCCGACCAAGCGCAGCGCCGCGCTCGGGATTCTGTGGCGCTGATGCTGTCGCTGGGCTGGCCGGTCGCAGCGCCCGGCGACTGGGACGCCAGCGCCCTGAACCAGGCCGCCTTCAACGGCGACGCGGCCCTGGTGCAGCTGCTCTTGGACCATGGCGCCCACTGGCAAGAGCGCAATGGCTATGGCGGCGATGTGATGGGCAGCCTGCTCCATGCCGCAGCGCATCTGCCCCAGCTTGAGGGCGATTACCTCGGCTCGCTGCAGCGGCTCCTGAGGGCTGGCGCGCCCTGGCCCTTGGATGAAGAGCGGGACGAGCTGCCTGCCGAAATGCAGGCCTGGCTGGACGCGCAGGAAGGCGGGGACCCAGCGGTATAGCCGTTGGGGCCGCGGGGTCTTGCGGTGCGGCAGTCGGGCTCAGAAGGCGCTGCCCCACGGCGGCCCCGCACGCACAGTCCGAACAGATCAGCTGGGTCCATTGGTTTCACAAACGATGGTCTGATTGATTCAGCAAACTCGCCTGAGCGGATGCTTTGGTTTTCATGAGGGCTCGCGATAGTGGACTTCCAAGCGCGCTGAAGGCGCACCGACCCGCCCGTCCACTTCCGAATCAGGAGTCCTCATGAAGTTTCAACTCACCCGCGCCACTGTGGCCCTACTCTGCCTGAGCAGCGCCGTCGCGGCCGCCCAGGCCCAAGCAGTCGCCAGCAAGCAGGTCAACCTTGGCAGCTTGTCCACCGCATCTCTGAGTTATGGCAACAGCTTCACCGTTGACGCCGGCATCGTGTCATCCGCTGGCGGCAATTCCTTCGCCCAGGCCGCCACCTTCTACGACCGCTATCTCTTTTCGGTTCCAGAGGCCAGCTACAGCAGCTTCACCGCCTCGCTCGACCTCGGCAACTTCTTCGCCATCCAGGGTCTGCAGGCGCGCCTCTACAGCGGTACGCCGGTCGCGCCCGGCACGCCCGTGGCGAGCGGTGGCGGCACGATGCTGCAAGTCTGGAGCTCCGCCCAGAACAACCCCGGCAGCACGGTGGCTGTCGGTACCGGGGCCTTCAATATGATCAACCTCAACACGCTGGCGGCCGGTAGCTACACGCTCGAAGTGCGCGGGCAAGTGACGGGCACGGCCGGCGGCTCCTATGCCGGCGTGGTCAATGTGGCAGCAGCCGTGCCGGAACCCGAGACCTATCTGATGCTCGCCCTCGGCCTGTGCCTGGTGGGCTTGCGCATCCGTCAGCAGCATCGCTGAGTGGAACGTGAGCGGCGCGCGCAACACACGAGGCCGGCCGGCGCTCAGCCCTGGATCAGGCGCGCCGCCCCGGCCGCTCCATGGCCCCCTCGTAGCGGCTGAGGCCGATCTATTCGTAAAAGCCCGCGACGCCCTCGCGGCCGGCGCGCAAGACCCAGGTCATCTCCGGACGACCACCCATGGCCTGCTGAACCGGGCCCAATCCATACCCCGTCCGCGAAGCTGAGGCATAGGCCGACTAGAGGGAGCGAGCGGCGTCGTAGTCGGAGGGAAGAATGGGAGGCATCTGCATGCCCCTGCTCAGGCCAGCAGCCTTTGCCGCTGCAGGCGATTCGAGTCCTCGATACGGGCCAGCACCGCCTTGAACCGGGGCAGGTCGCGCAGGCTGTGCAGCGCCGGGTCCTGCGCCAACCACCAGCCCCGCCGCCAGCCCAGGCGCACCGCGTCTTCCAGGGCAGCAAGCGCCGCATCAGGCTGGCCGCGCAGGGCAGCGATGCGGGCGCGGTGGTAGCCGGCGGCATGCCAGACGTTGCCTTGCTTGACATAACGATCGATGTAGGCGGCAGCCTGCGCAAGGAACGGCTCGGCCTTTTCGCCTTGGCCCGCGGCGCTGTAGATGGTGGCCACATCGAGCAGGATGTGCTGACCCTGGAAGCTCAACCAGTTGTTGTAGAGCGGCACGGGGTCGGCTTGCACCAGACCGATGACAGACTCCAGTGCCTTCAGGGCCAGGTCTTTCTGACCCAGCAGCAGGCGCAACAGGGCGGCATCGATGACAGCATCGCGCTCGCTGGCCGCTTCTGCGCTCGTGAGCCGCAGCGCTTGCTCCAGCGCCGCGCGGTCACCAGCCTGCACAAACCGATAAGCGGCGGCCACGCGCGCTGAGGCCGGCGTGGCGCTCAAGGCTTGGGATTGGGCGAAGGCCTTGTGTGCGTCATCCTCCAGGCCGAGGTCCAGATACAACCAGGCCAACTGCTGCCAGAGCGGCTCACGCTTGGCATCCAGCAGCAAAGCCTTGCGATAGCCGAGCACCGCATCGGCGAGTCGGCCACGCGCGAAACCGAGAATGCCCAAGCCCCAGTGCCCGTTGGCATGCTGTGGCGCCATGGCGATGGCCCGCTGATAGGTCTGCTCCGCAGCCTCATACTGCCCGGCATGGATGGCAGCCAGGCCGGCACGATGCTGAATCTGCACCGCCAAAGGGCTCAGCTGCGCGGCCTTGCTGAAAAAGGGCTGGGCGCGGGCCGGCCAGCCGTCGTCACTCTCATTGCTGCCTGACCAGTTCAGCAGACTGGCGTCACTCGGTGCCTTTTCCAGGGCCTGACTCAACCAGCGCCGAGCTTCCTCGTGTTGGCTCAGATTGGCCTTGAGATGACCTTGCAAGCCCAGGGCCAGAGCTTGCTCGGGGTCCAGCTGCAAGGCGCGGTCGATCAGAGGCTGGGCGCGCGCATCCATGGTGCGAAAACCCAGGCCGCTACCGTAATGGAACTCGGCGATCCAAGTGGCAGCCTGGCCCACATAGGCCAAGGCGAAGCCGGGGTCAGCGTCGATGGCACGCTGGAAATAGGCGCGGGCCTTCAAGACGCCCTCGATCTGCGCGCTGCGCTGGTGGTGCAAACCCAGCAGATACAGCTCATAAGCATCGGCCAGTGGCATGGGTGCCGCACTGACCGGCAGCGGAGCTACGCCCAGGGCCTGCAAGGCGGCATTGGCGGCGCTGAAGGCCAGACTGCCCACGGCGGCGGCCTGGGATTCCAACACATGGTGCCAAAGCAGCTCGCTGTCAGCCGCCCGGTGCAGGCTGAGCTTGAGCTGCAGGCCCTGCTGCCAGCGCCGCAGCTCACCCCAGAGCACATGGGTCACGGCCAGTTGCTTGGCCTGCGGCGCCAGAGCCTGGGCGCTGCGGAACTGGAAGGACGTGGAGCGCGCCGTCACCCGGATCTGCTGATGGCGAGACAGTGCGCCGATCACGCTTTCGGCCAGGCCGTCGGCCAGGGGCTGCTCCAGGTCCTTGGGCGAGGCGTCATCAAAAGGAAGGACGGCCAGGGTGATGTCACCGGCCGGCATGCGCGCAGCACGCTGCCAAGCCCACCATCCGCCTGCGCCGAGCAAGGCCGCCGCAGCGGCCGAGCCGCCGAGCAGAAGACGCCGGCTCGGGACGGATGGCAAGGATGGTGCGGGGGAGGCAGGAAGGGTGGGAGGGGCGGGCAGCACCAGCGGCGCCACAGCTTGATCGGTCGCGCGTCGCTTTGGTTCAGGCTCAGGCTGCAAGGGCGCTGATGTCGCCCCCGCAGCCGGGGCAGGAGTGGCAACGGCCACCACTTCGCTGACCGCGGCCACCAGGCGATAACCCTTGCGCGGCACGGTCACGATATAGCGCGGCTGGCTCGCCTCATCGCCGAGCACGCTGCGCAGCTGCGAGATCGACTGGTACACCGAACCAGGGGTTACTACCAAGTCACCCCAGACCTCGTCGAGCAGTTGATCCAGGGTCACCAGCTGCTGCGGCCGGCGCGCCAGCGCCATCAGCAAGCGCATCTTGCGTGGCTCCAGCTTGAGCACCTGCTCGCCCCGGCGCAGCTCGTCCAAGACCGGATCGGCCTGCCATTCGCCGATCTGCAGGGTCCGCGCAGCCAAGGAATCGACCTCTGCGCCCGGCGTTAAAGACTCGGCCCCGCTCATGAGAAGTTCCCGTAAACCATTGATTTCATTGAAAAATAAAACCTTGAGAGAAGCGCAAGAGTTCCATCAGGACTTATCGGGTGTGGCCGCCGACCATGGCGCCAAATTGACATCACATCAGGGAGCCCCGATGCGCAGCCAGCCGTCTCAGCCAGAGTTTCAAAGCCACACGCACGCCCAGGGCGGCGCGCCGAGCGATTGTGCTGGAGGGCAGCACGAGGCTTGGGGCCCTCGCCCCCCTAACTTGAAGGTAGGCGGAGTCAGTCATTCTCGACCTTGCGTCCTCATTGGAGATCTCTCAAGACGGAGGCAAGCCGCTGCCACGACCCCAGCAAGGCAAGCCCAGAGCGCGAAGGCTGCGAAACCCGGGCTGACCCAAATCGCCCTTGCCTTGCTGCCCTTGCTGTACGTCGGCCACGCTCACACGGCCACCGTCACTTGGATCGGCCCCAACGGAGGGAGCTGGCACACATCGAGCAACTGGCAGAACCAAACCCTGCCTACAGCGCTGGACGATGTGCAACTGGGCACTTTTGACACCCAAGTCGGCGACTTCTTCTCTATTACCACCAGCGTGGCCGCCAGTGCGACTGGCACGGGAACGCTGCTCATCAACAGTACTTCCGGCAACAACGGTTTGACCCTCTCGGGCAACAGTTCGCTGGGCGGCTTGACGCTGGAGGGGGGGAGCTTCCGCAACAGCGCCACCACCGCGATTTCAGGTGCGCTGACATGGCGCGATGGAAGCCTTCTAGGCCCAGGCACGACCCGTGTTGAGAGAACGGCAAGCTTGAACCTGGCCAACGGGCTCTTGCTCACGGGTGGCCACACCCTGGTGTTGAAAGGCAGCACCAGCGCGCAAACGCTCGGCTTCTCATCCCAGAATGCGCTCGGGATCGAAAATGCACGCCTGGTCAACGAGGGCGCTTGGCTTGATCAAGCGAGCGACAACACCTCGTTCAGGAACCTGAACGCCCATCTGGGCCTCGGCAACTTTGACAACCTAGGAAGCTTCACCAAGGAAACGGCTGCTGTCACCACATTCCAGTCCGGCGTGTTGTTCAACAACAGCGGCACGGTCAATGTCAATGTCGGCACGCTGCGCATCCTCGGGGGCGGTAACAGCAGCACCGGCAGCTTCCATGTGGCCGAAGGCGCCACCTTGGCCTTTGGCAACCTCAACACCTACACCTTGGGCGCGACCGTCACCAACGCCGGTACCGTGGCGATAGACGGCAATGTCCGCGCTGCGCGAGGGCTGCAGTTGGCCGGCCGCACCTCCGTGAACTCGGGCATCCTGAGCCTGGATGCGATCAGTAGCTTCGTCGATTTGAGCTTGAGTGGCTCCAGCAGCATCCAAGCGAATTCTCTCCTTGTGAGCGGCCGCTTGGACTGGAGCGGCGGCTCCTTGAGCGGCCTCGGCACCACCCGCTCAACTGGCGAGTTGCTGATTTCGGGCGGCGGTCAAAAATCAATCAGCCCGGTCCATCGCTTGGTCACAGAGGGCATCGTCCGGCAGACCAACACGGGACGTTTGTCGACCATGGGTCACATTCAGAACCTGGGAACTTGGTCGGAACAAGGCACCGGCGACAGCGCGGTCGACGGAGGCGGCCGGTTTTCCAACGAAGGCGTTTTCAACAAGGACTCGGTCTTTGTCACCGCAGTGGGTGGTAGTGGGCTGGTGTTCAACAACACCGGCACCGTCAATGTCAATGCCGGCACGCTGCGGCTGCTGAGCAGCTTCAACAACCAGGGCCTGATCAACATCGCCAGCGGCGCGGAACTGGACGGTGCCCACGCCAGCTTCGCCAACGCCGGCACCCTGGCTGGCTCAGGCACGGTGCGCGCACTGGACTCCCTCAGCAACACCGGCATCCTGGCGCCGGGTGGGGTGGGCCAAATCGGCCAGCTGCAGCTGCTGGGCAACTTGGTCACCAGTGGCGGCTTGCAGGTTGACCTGGGCCGCACCGGCGCCGACCTGCTGGTGGTCAGTGGCAATGCGGACCTAGGCGGCACACTGAGTTTCTCCGTGCTCAGCGGCCAGCGCTTGCAGCGGGGCAGCAGCTTCACCGTCGTGAGCTGGGGCCAGCGCAGCGCCGGCAACGAGTTCACCAGCCTGGATTTCTCTCAGGCCTCGGGCTACCGCTTCGCCACGGCCTACGGCACCAACGGCCTGGACGTGACCGTCACGGCCGTGCCCTTCAACTGGACCGGCGCGGCCAGCGGCGGCTTCTGGGATGTCGTCAACAACTGGAACGACGGCAGCGATGGCCGGCCCCAGGCAGGCGACACGGTACTGCTGGGCAGCGCCAACACCGTGATCCGCTCCGTCCTGCCCATGCAGGCCGCCACGGTCACGGGCACGGGTCTGCTGACCATCAACTCAGGCGGCACCCTCGATCTGAGCGACAGCGCCAGCCTGGGCGGCTTGAACCTGAGCGGCAGCTTGAACAACGCCGGTCGCGTGGTCGTCGTTGGGGGCAGCACCCTGAGCGGCGCCATCCTCAGCGGTGCCGGCACCACGCGCTATGAAGGCGCGCTCAACATTTCGGGCAACCGGTCGCTCCTGGGCAGCGGACACACCCTCGAACTGGCGGGCACTACCACCGTGCAGGGGAACACCATCACTGGCCTGTCCCTTGGCTCCGGTGGGCGCATCGTCAACCAAGGATCATGGGTGGAGGCCGCCAGCGGCAACACCAGTTGGAGCGGCAACGGCGGCGCCAGCGTCTTTGACAACCAGGGCAGCTTCACCAAGACCACCACCACCACCACGACCATCGGCAGCTTTGGCCTGACCTTCAACAACAGCGGTAGCGTCAACGTCGATGCCGGCACCTTGAGCCTGGTCGGCGGCGGCGCCAGCACCGGGCAGATTGACATCGCCAGCGGCGCCACGCTGGACTTCGCCGGCAGCGCCACTTACAACCTGAACCGCGCTGTGAACAACGCCGGCACCTTCCAGGTCCGTGGCGGCATCGTCAACGCGCAGGACGGCCTGGCGCTGGGCGGCAGCACCGTCATCAGCGGCGGCCAGCTCAATCTGAGCGGCAGCAGCCAGTTCGACAGCTTCAACTTCGCCGGCGGCACGCTCAACAACAATGGCACGCTGGTGGTGAGCGGCCCCACGATCTGGGGCGGCAGCACGCTCACTGGCAGTGGCAACACCCGACTGGAAGGCCCGCTGAGCCTGGAAAGCTCCCGTATCACAGTCTCCGCCGGCACCCTGGTGCTGGCCGGCACCACCAGCCAAACCGGCACCGGGGGCATCAACACCAACGGCGCCGGGGCTCGCATCATCAATGAAGGCAGCTGGATTGAGCAGGCGAATGGCGCGCTGAGCATGGGCGGGGCTGGGGCCACCCACTTCGACAACCCCGGCAGCTTCAGCAAAACCAGCGCCTTCACCACCACCATCGGCAGCTCCGGGCTGGCCTTCAACAACACCGGCACGGTCAAGGTCGATGCCGGCACGCTGGCCCTGGTGGGCGGCGGCAACAGCCCCGGCCAGTTCAAGGTGGCCGCTGGCAGTACGCTGCAGTTCGGTGGCGGCACGATGACGCTGGGCAAGGCGGTCAGCAATGCCGGCACCGTGCGAGTCAGCAACGGCATCGTCAACGCGGCCGATGGTCTGGTGTTGGGGGGCAGCACGGTCATCAGCGGTGGCACGCTGAATCTGGGCGGCAGCAGCCAGTTCGAACGCTTCGATTTCGTCGGCGGCGGCAGTCTCAACAACAGCGGCAGCCTCGTCGTCACCGGGCCGACCACCTGGGGCGGCAGCGTGTTCAGCGGCACAGGCAGCACAAGGCTGCAAGGGCCCCTGAGCCTGGTTGGTGCGTCCAGCAACACGATCACCAGCGGCACCCTGGTGCTGGCCGGCACCACCACCCAAACCGGCACCGGCAACATCAACACTTCCGGCGGGCGCCTTGTCAACGAGGGCGTCTGGCTGGAGCAGGCGACGGGCAACACCAGCCTCGGTGGCGGCGGCGCTGCCAGCTTCGAGAACACCGGGCGCTTCAGCAAGACCAGCGCTTTCACCACGGCCATCGGCAGCTTTGGCACCGCGTTCAAGAACATCGGCACAGTGGACGTGCAGGCCGGCAAGCTGCAAGTGTTTTCGGGCTTCAACAACCAAGGCCTGTTGACGATCGCTGCGGGCGCGGAGCTGCACGGCAGCAGCACCGCCTTCACCAACGCCGGCACCCTGGCCGGCGCTGGCACGGTGCGCGCGGCCGACCGCCTCAGCAACACCGGCACCCTGGCCCCCGGTGGTATCGGCCAAGTTGGCCAGCTGCAAGTCCTGGGCAATCTGACCACCAGCGGCAGCTTGCAGGTCGAGCTGGGCCGCACCGGCGCCGACCTGCTGGCGGTCAGTGGCAATGCGAACTTAGGCGGCACGCTGAATTTCTCCGTGCTCAGCGGCCAGCGCCTCGCGCGGGGCAGCAGCTTCACCGTCGTGAGCTGGGGCCAGCGCAGCGCCGGCAGCGAGTTCGCCAACCTGGACTTCTCGCAGCTTTCAGGCTACCGCTTCACCACCGACTATGGCGCCACGGGCTTGAGCGTGACGGTGACGGGCCTGCCCTTCATCTGGACCGGCGCCGCTGCGGGCGGCTTCTGGGATGTCGTCAACAACTGGAACGACGGCGGCGACGGTCTGCCGCAGGCCGGTGACGCGGTGCTGCTGGGCGGCGCCGACACGCGCATCCGCACGACCCAGGCCGTGGGCGATGTCACCGGCACCGGCACGCTGCGCCTGGACGGCGGCGGCCACCTGATCCTGAGCGGCAGCAGCAGCGGCCGCGTTGGCGGCCTGGCGCTGCTGCAGGGCGAACTGAGCAACCAAGGCCGCTTGGTGGCCAGCGGCGACAGCAGCTGGGTCAGCACCACCTTGCGTGGCAGCGGCGGCGTCACCCGTATGGAAGGCAGCCTCGCCATCGCGGGCAGCGACTTTGACTCCTCGCCGGCCCTGCTCAACAACCACACGCTGGAGCTGGCCGGCAGCACCACCTTCACCGGCCGGCGCGGCATGTCGGTGGGTGACGGCGGCACCGTGGTCAACCTCGGCAGCTGGGTGGACCAGGCGACGAGCAACGTCACCCTGGGCAACTTCAACGGCGGCACGGGCCGATTCCTTAACCAGGGCAGCTTCACCAAAGCGTCCAACACGCGCACCCTGATCGGCGAGGGCACTTCGCTCATCTTCGAAAGCACCGGCAGCATCAATGTTGACGCCGGCTACCTGCGCCTGAGCAGCAGCCGTGTCAGCAGCACCGGCGCGCTCAATATCGCAGCCGGCGCCGAGCTCAGCCTGGTGAGCAATGACGCCACCTTGGGCGGCAGCGTGCTGAACGAAGGCACGCTGAGCCTGGACGGCGGCGTGCTCGCCATCGCCGGCGACCTGCTCGTGCAGGGCAGCGGCCTCACGCGAGTGAAAAGCACCGTCAACAACGACAGCGCCTTGCGCATCGCCGGCAGCGTCGACTGGCATGAGTCGACCTTGCGCGGCAGCGGCAGCACCCGCATGGACGGCACTGTCATGCTGATCGGCGACCGCAGCCGCGGCGTGCTCGGTGGGCAAACCGTGGAACTGACGGGTACCACCCGGCAGATCGGCACGGGCGGCTTCAGCATTGGCCAAGGCGCGCGAGTGCGCAATCTGGGCACCTGGTTGGACGAGGCCCCGGGCAATGTGAGTATCGGCAACTTCAACGGCGGCGCGGCCGGCAGCTTCGACAACGTCGGCACCTTCACCAAGACCTCGGCCTTCGTCACCAACATCGGCAACGGCCTGGTGCTGAACAACACCGGCGCGATCAACATCAAGGCCGGCACCTTGCGCATCAGCGGCGACGCCAGCCTCACGGCCGGGCAAATCCAGATCGCCAGTGGCGCCATGCTCGACCTGGCCAGCGGCAGCGTCGCACTCAAGGGCACGATTCAGAACGCGGGTACCTTGGCCCTGAGCGGTGCCACGGCGCTGGTGACGGACAGCGCCACCGTCCAAGGTGGCCTGACGACGCTCAACAGCAGCACGGTCCACAACACCGGCCGACTCGTGCTGAGCGGCAACACCGACTGGCTCACCGCCACCCTGACCGGCAGTGGCAGCACGCGGATGGAAGGCGCCGCCACGCTGTCGGGCAGCAACGGCCGCGGCCTGACCGGCGGCCACACGCTGGAATTGGCCGGCATCACCACGCAGACCGGCACCGGCAGCCTCAACACCGGCGGCGGCGCGCGCCTGCTCAACCTCGGCAGCTGGGTCGAGGCGGCGAACGGCAACGTCAGCTTGGGCAACTTCGCCGGCGGTGCGCTCAGCCGCTTCGACAACGTCGGCAGCTTCACCAAGACCTCGGCCTTCATCACCGACATCGGCAACGGCCTGGTGTTGAACAACACCGGCGACATCAAGGTCAACGCCGGCACGCTGCGCATCAGCCAGACCTTCAACAACCAAGGCCAGCTGAACGTGGCGGCCGGCGCGGAAGTTGCCAGCGCCGTCGTGGACTTCGCCAACGCCGGCACCCTGGCCGGCGACGGCACGGTGCGCACGGTCGGCTCCTTTTTCAGCCTGAAGAACACCGGCACCTTGGCCGCGGGTGGCCTGAATGACGCGGGCACGCTAAGCCTTGTGGGCGGCCTGACGCAAGAAACCAGCGGCATCTTTCTGGTCGACTTGGGCAGCACCGCGGCCGGTGGTTTTGATGTGCTGACCATCAGCGGCGCAGCCTCGCTGACCGGCACACTGGCCGTGAACCTGCTGGACGGCGCCCATTTCAATGTGGGTGACAGCTTCACCGTGATGACCTGGAACCAGCGCCTGAACAACAGCCAGTTCGCCAGCCTGGACCTGACGCATGCCGGCGGCTACGGCTTCGCGACCGAATACAACGCCAACGGCCTGACGCTGCGGGTGACAACAGCCGTGCCCGAGCCGGGCAGCTGGGCGCTGATGGCGCTGGGCCTGCTGGGGCTGGGCGCATTGCAGCGCCGTCGTCGCGCCAAGCCTTGAACGAGCCCGCGCGCTGGCCGCCTTCGCGGCACCAAACCACACCCCCATGACCTTGACGCCACGACTCACCATGCCACGCCCACTGATGCACCGAAACCTGATCCGCCTTGCCTTCGCCGCCTTGACGCTGGGAGTCTCCAGCCTTCAGGCTGCGCCCGTCACCTACACGGTGCAGGGCCACTTCACCGGCACCAGCACAGACGACCCGGCACTGATCGCCGCGCTCTCGCCGCTGCTTGGCGCGGGCCAGGCGCTCAGTCTCACAGTGAGTGTTGACACCGCAACAGCAGCCTCGGGCCGAGATGGGCTTGGCGCCACCATCTACCAGGCCGTCACGGCCACCAGCGCGCGCTTTGCCGGCTTCGACGATGCCATCAGCGAGTTGGGCTGTGCCCGCCCCTCCGACCTCATCTGCAGCCTCCATGTGCGCGATGGTGCGGGCGGCTTTTCGGACCCAGATCGGGTGTCGCTCTTCCCAGCCTTCCTGAGCAGCCAAGCCCTGGAGAGAGCCAGCGGCTTCGGGCGTGGCTTCAGCCTGCAGCTGATGATGTTCTTCAACGATTTTTCGGGCAACGCCTTCACCAGCGATACGCCGAGCCTTGACCTCAGCACGCTCAGCCCGAGCGGCTGGCGGGGCGAGTTCGGGGTGTTCTCGATCAAGCCCGAGGGCGGCTTTGATCGCGCGAGCTTCAGATTCAACGTCGACAGCATCCGGCAAGGCGTGCCGGACAACGGGCATCAGCTGCCTGAACCCGGCCCGTTGGCCTTGCTGGCCATCGCGGCCGCAGGCGCAGCCCTGGCCTCGCGCCGGAGCACACCGGCGCGCCGCCCCAACTGACGCGCGCGGCATTGCACGGAGCCCGCTATGTCCAAAGCCCTCGACGATTTGTTGACCCAGCTGCCGCAATGGCTGGGCAAGTTCACGCAATGCCTGACCCACCCCAGCCAGGTGCTGAACGAACAACTGACCATTGCCACCGCGCCCCAGGGGGAAGGCAAACCCGAGGCCAAGCCGGTGCCAGACGGGGTGAGCTTTCTCATCCTGTCCTTCGCCGTGGCGGCGGGCGTGAGCATCGCGTTTCCGGTGCCCAGCATGACGCCGCTGGCGGCAGGCCAGGCCGAAGGCGCATTGACGCAAAGCGCGGCGGTGCTGCGCAATCTGTTCGTCTTCCTGGGCGCCGCCGCTCTGCTACACGGCGGCAGCAAGCTGCTGGGCAACCGGCAGGCCTTTGCCGGCTTCTTCGGCGCGATGGCGCGCTTTGGTGGCGCCACGCTGGTGCTGCTGGCCCTGGCCGGCGCCTTGACCAATGTCGGCATGGCCGACCCGGTGGTGGCACGCAACTGGCAGCAACTGCGCCAGGTGGCCGAGCCGATGGGCCCGGGGGCCAAAGCCTTGCTGTGCATGGTCGACCCCAAGACCGGCCAACTGCCAGCAGGGATGCCCGCCAACAGCATCCCGCTGCCCAAGCCCGAGGAATTGGCCCAAGCCCAGGCCCTGTTCCTCGACACCATGACCCGGCCGATGTTCCTGATCGCCGCCGGCCTGGAAACCGCCTGCCTGCTCGCCTTGAGCCTGTGGCTGGGCTGGGTGTGGTGGCGCTATCTGCGCGTCAGCGGCCTCAGCCGCGCCCGTGCCCTGGCCGCCAGCGCCGTCGGCAGCGCCGGGCTGGGCGGCGGCTACCTGCTGCTGACGCTGATCGACAGCGGGCAGATGAGCTCGCAGCTGATGCAGACCTGCACATGAACATCCCCCCCGACTCGAACACCCCTTTTGGAGACTCCATGAAAGCGTTCACCCTCAAACACACCGCCCTTGCCTTGGCGCTCTCGCTGGCCAGCGCCCAGGGTGCTTGGGCCGGCACCAGCACAGTGGCGCTCACCGGCAGCGCCGCGCCTGGTACGGGCAACGGGGTGAGCTTCGCCAGCCTCAACGCACCGCAACTCAACAGCACCGGCCAGGTGGCGTTCAGGGCGACGCTCAGTGGTGCGGGCGTCACCGGCAGCAACGACGGTGGAATCTGGCGCGACGGCAGCTTGATCGTGCGCGAGGGTAACGCAGCGACTGGCGCCGGCAGCGGGGTGAGCTTCTCCGCCTTCAGTTCGATCCAACTCAACACAGCCGGTCAGGTTGCGTACTCAGCGGCATTGAGTGGCAGCAACATCACACCGGGCAAGAACGACAGGAGCCTGTGGCTCGGAAACCAGTTGATCGCCCAGACGGGCAATGCGGCTCCAGGCGCTGACAGCGGCGTCACCTTCGCTTCCTTCAGCCCCGGGAAACTCAACGCGGCAGGTCAGGTGGCTTACCAAGCCCAGCTCACAGGCCCAGGCATCAGCCTGGGCACTGATTCCGGCATCTGGCGTGACAGCAACTTGGTTGCGCTCGAAGGCAGGCCAGCGCCCGGGGCTGGCAGTGGTGTGAGCTTCTCCTTCCTGGAACTTGAAGATTTCAATGCGGCAGGTCAGGTGGCCTACCGGGCCAACCTCACTGGCACGAGTGTCAGCTCGGTCAACGATGTCAGCATCTGGCGAAACAACGCCTTGATCGCCCGTGAAGGCAGTAGCGCCCCGGGTAGCATCGCCGGGCTGAACTTTGGCAACCTCACCTCGCCCCAGCTCAACGCCTTCGGTCAAGTGGTCTTCCAGAGCGCGCTCACCGGCACCGGCGTCGTCACCAACGCCAACGATATCGCCATCTGGCGTGGTGACACCTTGATCGCCCGTAGGGGCGAGGCAGCCCCCGGCACCGCCAGCGGTGTCAGCTTCATCTCTTTGCTCGCGCCAAAGATCAATGACGTGGGCCAGGTGGCTTTCGGAGGCGTTCTCACCGGTGCCGGCACCTCGCCGGACAACAGGGTCGGCATCTGGCGCGACACCACGTTGATCGTTCGCAGCGGCCAGACCGCGCCCGGAACGAGCGGCGGGGTGCGTATCGCCGATATAGTCAGCAGCCCCGAGCTCAGCGCGGGCGGCCAGGTGAGCTTTGCAGCGGACCTCGCGGGCACGGGCGTCTCGAGCGCCAACGATCGGGCGCTCTACGTGGCCGACGGCGTGGAGGCCATCCTCGCTGCCCGTACCGGCGACGCCCTCGCTGGCTCGACGATCATTTCACTCGCGACCTCCAGCGCGAGCTTCAACGACAAAGCCCAGCTGGCCTACCAAGCCACCCTGGCCGACGGGCGCTTCGGCGTGTTCCTGTTCACCCCCGCACTGCACTGGCGCAGCAGCACCGGCGGCAGCTGGGACGACGCCGCCCGATGGACATTGGGCGTGAACCCGAGCGACGTGCACGACGTGATCGTGGACGCCGCCAGCAGCCTGGGCATCACCGGTCCCAGTGGCGCCGTGAAGCTGAAATCGCTGCATATCGGCACCGGCCCCGGCCTGGTAGCACTGCAGATGGCCGGAGGCTCCTTCGACGCGGCGGACCCCGTGGTGATCGGCCCACGCGGCGTCCTGACCGGCACAGGCAGCTTCTCGCGCCTGGTGATCAACCAGGGCACGGTGCAGGCCGAGCGCCTGGTGTTCAGCGAGAGCCTGAGCAACGCCGGCCTCGTGCGCGGCGTGGCCGGTGGCCCGCGCCAAGGCGGGGGCCTGGAAGCCGACCTGCTCAACCAAGCCAGCGGCCGCGTGCTGGTGCAGCCAGGCGAAACCCTGCAGCTGCGCGGCGCCAGCCACCGCAATCTGGGCGTGTTCGAGATCAACCAGGGCCGGCTGGAAATGGCGGGCAGCCTGCTCAACGGCAGCGGCGGCCTGATCGACCTGAACGGAGCCACTGCCCTGGCCAGCGGCGCCTGGAGCAATGCCGCCGGCGCACGCATCCTGCTCGGCAATGCCAGGCTGACGGTCAGCGGCGGGCTCAGCAATTCAGGCCAGATGCTGGTCACCTCGGGCGATAGCGATGTGTTCGGTGACCTGAGCAACGAGAAGGGCGGGCAGATCATCTTGTCGGGCCAGGGCAGCACCACCTTCTACGACGCCGTGGAGCTGCAGGCGAACAGCGAGCTGCGCACCTCGGCCGGCGCCACCGCCGTGTTCTTCGGCGCCGTGGCGCAGCGCAGCGGCGCCCTGCTCAGCGGCACAGGGCACAAATACTTCGAAGGCGGCTTCAGCGTCGGCGACTCGCCCGGCCTGGGCGAAGACGGCGGCGATGTCAGCTTCGGCACTGCCAACGTCTATCTCGCCGAGCTCGGCGGCACCGAGCTGGGAAGCAGTTATGACCACTACCGCGTGGCCGGCACACTGACCCTGGGCGGCACGCTCAAGCTCGTCTCCTTCGCCGGCTTCAGCGGCCAGGCGGGGCAGAGCTTCGACCTGTTCGACTGGGGCAGCGTGCAAGGCCAGTTCAGCACGATCGACAGCAGCGGCCTGCTGCTGACCGAGGGCACGCAGCTCGACCTGTCGCGCCTCTACCTCGACGGCGTGATCGGCGTAACGGCCGTGCCCGAGCCCGCGCAATGGGCTTTGATGCTGCTGGGCGGCTTGAGCTCGCTGGCCTGGCGTCGCAAAGGAGCGACGCGGAGTGTTTGTTCGCTTCCGCGACGAGACCACTGACCCTCCACCGGGCGTGGACAGTTCGATGGAAGGCGACCTCCAGTCATCGGGCCACTTTCATGGAACGAAGACGTCCTCACCCTTCTCTTGCAGCGACACATACGCTGAGCCCCAACGTGCCGCAGACCCTGCGGGCCGCTGCGCAGCTGCTGCGCGAAAAAAAGAAAGAGACTGACCCATGCCCAATCTCGTACTCAAAGGCGAGGTCTTCACGCTGGACGCCTCAGCTGGCTTTGATGAAGGCCTGATCCGAGGCAATGTGGGGGCTGGCGCACGGCTCCAGTTCGGCACGCAGCTGAGCCTGTGCCACGGGCTGGCGGTGCAAGCTGCGGCGCAGGCCCGGGCCGACGCCTCTGCGCAGCTCGGGCTGTTCGGCCTGCTCTCGGGAGAAGCCGAAGGCGCCGCCTTCGCCGCCGCTGGCGCCAAGTTGGTCGCTCAGGCCACGATCGACCCCTTCGACAAGGCGGGCCTGGAAATCAGCGTGGAGGCCTATGCCGAGGCCTCTGTCGCAGGCCGGCTGGCGGTGTCCTTGGACCTCCAGGACCTTGCCCGACTGGCCTCCGCGAAGTTGGACGGGCCGGCCCTGGAGATCTTTCTCGCCCTGTTGCGCGAGATCAAGCTGGGCGCTGGCGTGTGGGCGCGCATCGCCGCGGCCGCGATGGCGCGCGGGCATCTGACCCTGCAACTGAGCCTGGCGGACGACGACAAAGCTGGCTTCGTGATCGCAGGCAGCCTGGCGGCCGGTGCTGGTGTCGGCATGGGCGTGGACGTCTATGCGGGCGCCCGCTTCGAGAGCCCGAAACGCTTCTTCCTGAATGCGGTGGACATCGCCATTGGCGCGCTCGTGACCGAGGCGCGGCGCTATCTGCCGCCCAGTCTGCGTGTGCATCTCGCGGCCCTGGAGTTCGCACTGCCGGCCTTGCTCAATGCCTCGTATGAGATCGCCCAGATCGACTCCGCCAAACTGAGCGCAAGACCTGCGCTGGCTGGCGAGGTCTTTGCCGCCTGCATCACGGCCGAGTTGCAGAGATTCGTGCTCGACAAGCTGGCACTTGGCGCCGCCACCCTGGTCGCCGCAAGGCTTGACGCCATTGCGAACCGCCTTTCAGCAGCGCCGCTCTCCGACGCAGGCGCGCGCGCCGCGGCGGCGGCCGTGCGGGCTGCCATGGAGCTTCTGGAGGGCAAGGCGCTGACGCTGACCAGCGCCAGCGAGGCCCTGCCAGCTCTTGTGGCCGTACTTGACGCGGTGGACGCGGCAGGGCGCAACATATGGCGCCCCGCGCTGGCAGCCATGTGGCTGAGCCTTGCCGCTGCCGACGCGCTGCGCAAGGGCGTGATCGCCCGTACCGCCAGCGCCAGTGCCGGTGTCATCGGACTGGCGACGCAAGTCTCGCAGTCCATGTCGATCGAGATCCGCGATGTCCCGGCCTTCGTTCAAGAAGAGCTGCAAGCACGGCTCGGCATCCCGCGCTCCAGCAAGCTGGAATTCAAGAATGTGGTCGCTTGGCTGGTCGATACCAAGCTGCTGCCGCAGCTGCGCATCGCGGTCCCCGAGGTCTCAGCGTTGCTGGACCTGATCGAGCGCGAACTTGACATCTCGGATCTGCTCACGGCAGCGCTTCGAGGTGACATCAAGTCCAGCTACCCGCCCTGTCGTGCGCTGGCCTCGCGCCTGCTTGACGAGCTGCTGATCAAGCGGCTGTTGCCGCAAATTGAAGGTCTGATGCCGGACAGCGAGCCCGGGCGCTTGTGGGCCAAAGAAGTGGCTCGTCCCAGCCTGCTCATGGTGCGCGACTTCGTGCTGTCACGACTGGACGATGCCGTGGCGGGCCGCCTCTTTCAGCAAGAGCCGCTGCGTGCAGCTCTGGGCCTGATGGTGGGCAAGATCGTGATCAGCCATGTGGTGGTGCTGCAAGACATCCTCGTGGACCACATTCGAGACAATGTGGCACAGGCGGCCCGAGATCTGTCTGATCAACTCAGGGACGGGCAGCGCACGCCGCTGGTCAACGCATTCAACACCCTCGCCCAACCTCTGTTGGCGGTCGCCAGCACGGTCATTCCCAAGGCTGTGGTCTTGGAGGCCAGCCAGGAGCTGGCTGCTGATCTCTTGCTGGTGCTGGCCAGCGCGACCGGCGAACAGGTGTGGACCGACGCCCGCCGGGCGCAGGAGCGCGATCTGCTGCGCCGCATCCTGTTCAGCGTCTACGGTGAGGCCGACAAGTCTGACCCCAACACCTTCATGGCCGAGGTGGCCGCCTGCGCCTTTCTACCAGCGCCCCAAGCCGTGCTTGGCATGGTGGTGCTGCAGGCCGAGATGATGGCGGCCACACTGGGGCAAGCCTTGCCCGCCACACTGGCGGCGCTGGAGCGCTTCTTCAAAAGGCTGGGTGACGGCGCCATCCAGCAGATTGAAACTGGCATGGCTGCTGGCCTGGCCAGCTTGCGCGATGACCTGGTCGCGATCGGCAAAACCCTGGTGGCGCTGGGCCGACAAGCGGAGGCGCGGCTGGCCGAGGTCGAGCGCTTCACGCGCGAAATCTCCCGGCAGCTCGATGTTGCTGCGACGGCTTGCCGATCTGCCGCAAGGCGCAATCAGATCCTCGACCGGCTGCAGCGTGACGGTGCTGCCAACGCGCGCACTTTTGCACGGCAGGTGCCCGGCTTCGGCCTGCTGCCCCGGGAGGCCCGGGCACTGGCACTGACCGCGGCAACGAATGCGTTTGGGACCGGCTTCGCGGCCGTCAGGCCCGCCCTCAATGGCGTGCTTCAAGTCTTGGGCGAAGTCGGAGACGACATCGCCCGGCTGTTCGCGGCTGCGGCGGATCTGGCGGCCTTCCTGGCCAGTTTGACCAAGGCAATCACCGACCGACTGAACGCCGCCGTTCGCGCACTGGCGAACCTGAAACTGCCGCGTGAGATTCCCATCCAAGCCATCATCGACGCGGCAGTTTCGGCTCTGAGCAATTTGCCCCTGATCCGTGATGCCCTGCGCGCCGCATTCGGGGCTCGCCAGAACGAGCAAACGGCCAAAGATCGTCTGCGCCAGGTTCGCACCGAGATCGCGAAAAAGGAACTGCTGCAAGACGCCAAGGAGAAGGCGCTGGATGCCGCCACGGTGGGCGGTGCGCTGGGCCTGAGCATCTGCAGCCCGGTCGGCGTGTCGACAGATCCTCAAGCCAACTGCACGTATCACACCAGCATCCCGCTGCGCATCACCATCGCGGGCGTCTCGGCAAAGTCCAACAAGGCCATGGACGGCCGGGTGGTCCTGCTGCTCAACGGTCAGCCACTCACCGTTCCGGACAGCGCGTGGCAGCTCGACAAGGGGCTGTTCCGCCTGTCGCACTCGCTGAGTGTTTCGAACCCAGCCGTCAAGCCGGGCCTCAATGTCTTGGAGTGCGCTTGCGCCGGCGGGGGGCGCCCGGTCAAACGAGCCCGCAAGACCTTCCTGGTGAACAAGACCGCCCCACCGACCGACGGCCTGAGGGTGAGCGTGGCGAACGGCGCCATCGTGATCAGCGGCACGGCAACAGCCGCGACACTGCAGGGCTGGCGGGTGATCGTGCCCGGCGGGCGGGTGCTTTCCGGCGTTCTGAAGCCAGGGACGCCCACCATCATCAGCAAGCTGGTCAGCAAGCCCACAGCGGGCGCTGGCCCGAGCCCGGTACTGCGTCCCTCTCTACCGACGACCATTTCAATCCCAAGCGCCGGCCTGAACACCGAGCTGCGCCCCGTCACATTGGCGCCATGCTTGCGAGCCATCACCGTGATCGACGCCGCCGGGCGCCACCGCCTGGACCACCTTACTGGAGACGAGCAATGAGCAGCAGCCAATTCATGGCCCCTTTGAAGCCTGCCTTGAACCGCCTGCTGGGCGTGCTGGAAGACCGGCCGCTGGACGGGCGCATGATGAACACAACGTCCATATTGACCGACTTCGACATCAACAGCGCGGACTTGACCGCCGAACACGATCAGCAGATCGCGGAGATCGCAGAGTTCCTGCTGGCGCGGCCGGAGGCCTACATCGTCAGCATCATCGGCCGAGCCAGCCAGACCGGCCCTGAAGCCAACAACCGTTCTTTGGCTGCGGCCCGAGCGGAGCGGGTGTCCATGGCGCTGCAGGCGCACGGGTTTGCGCCCTCTCGCATCGGTGCGGTTCTGTCCAATGGCTCTCGCCTGTCCTTGATCAGCATCGAAGGAAAAGAGGCGGGCATGAATCGCAGCGTCGAGCTGATGCTGGAATGGCCGGCTCGCATGGCCAGCCCCGCACCGGCGGCCACCGCCGCCACGTCGACCGACTGGGTACTGGATCTGACGCTGAGCATGACCGTCTCTACCGGGCGCCTCAAATTGCCCCTGGCGGGGCAGGTGCAGCTCGGCGAGCTCAAGCGCCTGGACGCGTCGGGTCAGGTGCTGGAAACCAAGAGTGCCCATCTCTTCATGGGCGGCTTGGACTGGGGCACCTCGTTCAAGGAGATCGAAGCCTTGCCCATCTTTGCCTCCTTCTCGACAGGCACGGGGCTGGGAGGCGAAATCTATATGCCGAACCCACCGGGTGCCGTCGATGCCAGCTGGTTCGATGGCCGTTGCGTGATGATCTTCAGCGTGTCAGCCAGTGTCGGCGTTGGCGCTGAGGGCACGGTCCTGCTGTTCCCCAGCTCCGGGGAGTGGCCAGGCACCTTTTATGCGCAAGTCACGACCGGCTTTCAGGCAGGGGCAAGCGTTCTGACCGCACTGGTGGGCGTGCTCACGATCGGAGACTGACGCTGTTGTTCAGGCGCCGTGCGGATGCTGCGCGCTCAGCCGCCCGCAGGCAGGCGGTCGGGCCTTCGATCGGCGTCGGACAAGCCACTTGGCCGAGCCCGGACACGGACAGTCCTGAGGACTGTCCGTGCCTGGCGAGGGCCAAGGCCTCTGGCCTTGGCTTGTCCTCGGTCCTCGCTGCGCGCTCAGCCCGCCCGCTGGCAGGCGGTCGGGCCTTCGATCGGCGTCGGACAAGCCACTTGGCTTGTCCTCGGTCCGATCTCAGTCCAGCACCACTTCGGTCCGCACGGTGCCCGCTCGATCGGCGCTGGCGGTAAGCGCCAGCCGCGTGCCCTTGGGCGCGCGCACCACCCACTCGCCGATGGCGCGGTCGGCGGTCAGCTCGCGGCTGGCCAGGAAGGCGAGCTGGGAGCTCTTGGGCGCATGGCCTTCCAGCTGCGGGCCTTCCATGCGCTCCTTGCCGCTGACCAGGCTGACGGTGGCATCGCCGGGCGGCAGGTGGATCTCGAACATCACGCCGCGCACCACCTTGCGCTCCAGTGCGCGCTGGGTGACATAGGCCGGCAGATAGCCGCTGTTGGCCACGGCCAAGCGGATGCGCCAGCTGTCGGGGCCGAGCGCGCGCACCTCGGTGCGCAGCAGCTCCAGCTTGGGCAGGCTCAGGGCGATCTGGTTCATCCAGGCCGGGAAGCGCGCGGCCTCGCGCTCACGCAGGGCGGGCGGCGGGTTGCGCCAGTAGTTCATCTTGTCCCAGCCGCCGATCTCGACCTGGCCCAGCTGCGGGTGCAGAAAGGGCTTCCAGTCCACATGGGCCAGGCCGCCGCATTGCTCGTCGCTCCACTTGAGCAGCTTGAGGTCGTCCTCCACGGGATGGTCGCGGTACCAGTCGATCCACTTGTAGCCCTCGATGCCGGCTTCCTTGTTGGGCGACCAGAGCTCGACCACCCAGAACAAGGCACCCAGGTGCTCGTAGACCCAGTCCTGCGTGCCGGTGATGACATCCTTGGGGTGGTACTTGAAGTCGTGCCAGATGCTGACGGCGGGGTAGCCGCTGAGCTTCTCGCCCAGGGCCGAAAAGCGTTTGTAGCTCCACAGGTCCTCGGGGATCATGTCCTCGTCGCTCTGCGAACCCATGGGCCGCAGGATCACGCCGCTGTGGGTGTGGAAGCTGATGGCCGCGCCGATATTCGGGTGGCTGCTGATGAACTCCACCATGGCCCGCACCTCGGGCTCGCTGGTCGGGAAGGGGCCGGCGCCCAGCTGCTTGTACTCCTGCCGCCATTCGCTGGGGAAGTTGCGATTCAGGTCCAGGCCTTCGCGGTCCTTGTTGAGCTTGACGGTCAAGCCGTCGTGGTTCTTGATGAAGCCCTCGGGGATCAAGCGGTAATAGTCGCCGCCGAATTCGCCGGGCTCGCGCGCCACCATCAGGCGCGGCTCGGTCGGGTGCTTTTTGTAAGTGCCATGCGGGTCGGGCACGCGCATGCTGAGGATGCGGCCGTCGCCATCCACATCCTCGGCGGTCAGGCCGTCGACCGGATGCTCGTCGTAGGGATAGGGCCGGGTGCTGGAGCGGATGTGGCGTGGCCGGTCGGCCAGGGCCAGCTCGGCGCCGTCGGGGTTGAGGCGCGGCACCATATAGATGACCCGGCTGTCGAGCAGGTAGGTGATCTGCGGGTCGACCGCAAAGCCGCTGAGCAGCTGGTGCAGGTAGTACAGGCAAGTGGTCGAGGCGGTCAGCTCGGCGGCGTGGATGTTGCCGTCCAGCCAGAAGGCGGGCTTGTCGATGTCGGCGCCGCTGGCGGTGTTGGTCAGCACCAGCACCCAGATGTCGCGGCCTTCATGGCTGCGGCCGATGGAGCGCACCGAGACCAGATTGGGCCGGGCTTCGGCGTAAGCAAACAGCAGCTCGGTGAGCGCGTCGTAGCGGTAGAACTGGTCGAATCTCGGGGTGGGCAAGGCGGCCATGGCTGCTCGTGGATATAGGGTGCGGCCCATTGTGCCGAAAGCCCCTGCCCCCCGCCCCCGGGACTGACCCTGCCACCAGGGCCCATCACCAGGGCCCGTCTGGCCCCGGACTTCACTGCCCCTTGAACAAACCCTGGAACTGGCGCGACACCGGCAGCTTCTCTTCGCGGCCTTTGAGCGTGATGTGCATGGAGTTCTCATCCACGCGCACGGCGCTGGCGATGTGGCGGCTGTTGACCAGCACGCTGCGGTGCACCTGCCAGAACAGTTCCGTGTCCAAGGTGGTCAGCAGTTCCTTGAGCGGGGTGCGGATCAAGGCCTCGCCGCCGTCGAAGACGACCCGGGTGTAGCGGTTGTCGCTCTCGAAATAGACCACGTCCTCGGGCGCGATCAGCTTGATCTCGCGGCCCAGCGAGGCCTGGATGGGCTTGGGCTTGGGCGCTGCCACGGCCGGCAGCAGCTGCCGGAGCAAGGCGTTCAGGTCAGGGCCGCTGCCACCCTCTTTCTGCAGCCGGGTCTTGAGCCGCTCAATCGCCTGGCCCAGGCGGGTGTCGTCCACCGGCTTCATCACATAGTCGACCGCGCCGGCATCAAATGCCGACAGCGCATGGTCGCCAAAGGCGGTGACGAAGACCACCTGCGGCGGACTTGCGGTGGCTGCCATGCGGCGGGCCACTTCGATGCCGGTCAGGCCAGGCATGCGGATGTCCAAAAAGCAGACCTGCGGCTCATGGGCCAGGAAATCGTCCCAGGCGTCCACGCCATGCTCGCTGGCAGCGACGATCTGCAGCTCGGGCCAGAGGCGCTGCAGCGCGGCGCGCAGCTGCTCGCGCGGGCCTTCTTCGTCGTCGGCGATCAGGGCGGTGATGGGCTTGAGGGTGTTCATGGGCATTCCTTGTTCGGCAATATATCTTTGAGAATCTCAGGACTTGGCGGCCTGCACCCAGACTTGGGCGCGGCAGCCGCCCTCCAGACGGTGGCTCAGGCTCAAACTGGCCGCAGGTCCGAAGGCCTGAAACAGGCGCAAGCGGGTGTTCTGCAAGCCCAGGCTGGCCTCGGCGTCGCGCAGCATGGCGAAGGGTTCCAGGGGCGGCATCTGCAGCAGGGCCTCGCTCGGGCCGGAGCCATCATCGAGCACCTCGACGCAGAGGCTGCCATCGCCTTGCATGCGCGCCAGGAGCTGCACCTCGCCACCGCTGAGTTGGGGCTGCACGCCATGCTCCACGGCATTCTCCACCAGGGTCAGCAGCACGCCGGGCGGTAGCTGGGCGGCGGAAGCATCTGGCGCGATGTCGAGCACAACGCGCAGGCGCCCGCCCAGGCGGGCCTGCATCACCTCCAGGTAGCGGCGCACGGCCTCGGCCTCTTCGCCGACCGAGAGCAGGGGCCGGTCGAACAAGGGCAAGGTGGCGCGCAAGTAGGACGTTAGCGATTGCAACAAAGGCGCGGCACGGTCGTCCTTGACGGCCACCCAATGCTGTAGCGAAGCCAGGGAATTGAACAGAAAGTGCGGCTGGATCTGGGCACTGCTGAGGCGCTGGGCCAGCTCCAGCTTTTGCTCGCGCAGGGCTTCGTCATGCAGCCAGTCGGCCATGAACTCGTTGCGCCACATGGCCACAGCCCAGGTGGCCATGGAATAGAAGAAGCCAATGGCGCAGCCGCGGATCAGCAGCTCATGGTTCCAAGGGTCTTGCATCCACTGCTGAGGCTGGGCGGCCATCAAGAAGCCGAACACCGCACCGAGCGGAAAGGCGCTGAGCCCGTAGGCCCGATACAGGCGCTTCAAGGTCGGGCGACGCCACAGATCGGCGCCAATCCACAGCGTCAGCAAACCCGCCAGCAGCGCCGAGGCGAACACCAGGCGCGCGGCGGCCTGAGGCAGCTCCAGCGACACGATCCAGGCGAGGGCCAACACATTGACCACGGCCGCCACTTTGATGGTGGGCGAGATGCCGGGCAGCCTATCCAGGCGCTGCCATTGCTCGGGCGTGAAGCTGTGACGCGGGCCCATCAAAAACACCAGGCGCCAATCCACTTCGCGGCAGAAAGCGCGCAGGTTCGCGAACCACAATTTCAAGCTCATGATGCAAGCCTCTCCTGCGCTGGCCAGGGCAGCAGCAGCTCGGCGATGCAGCCACCTTGCTCAGCATTGCGCAGATTCAGCCGGGCGGCCTCGCCATAAGTCTGCGCCAAGCGCAGGCGGGAATTGCTCAGGCCCACGCCGCGGCCGGCGCGCACGGGCTGAGCCGGCCCATCGGGCAAGCCCGGTCCGTCGTCGATGACACGCAGGCAGAGCGATTGATTCTGTTGCTCGGTCTCGATGCGCAAGAGCGCGGCACCGAGCTTGGGCACCACGCCATGCTCGATGGCGTTCTCCACCAGGGTCAACATGAGCGCCGGCGGCAGCTGCACCGAAGCCACCGCCTCGGGCACCTCGATCTGCACCTGCAGTCGCTGGCCCAGGCGCACCTGCATCACGGCCAGGTACTGGCGCACGGCTTCCAGCTCTTCACCCAGGCTGAGCAGCTGGCGGTTGAACAACGGCAGGGTGGCGCGCAGATAGGCCGTTAGGGCATCCAGCAGGGTGGCCGCCCGCTCGTCACGGCTGCGCACCCAGTGCTGCAGCGAGGCCAGGGAATTGAACAAGAAATGCGGCTGGATCTGGGCGCTGCTGAGCTGCTGCGCCAGGGCCAGCGCCTGCTGCTGCTGCTCGTGCTCTCGCAGCCAGCCGGCCAACATCTCATTGCGAGCCATGGCCAGCACCCAGATGCCGGCCGAGCCCAACAAGGTCAACACCGCCGCCAGCAGTGCGGCCTCCTGCTTGCCGACGCTTTCTTCGAGGCGCAAGGCGCCCGAGAACATGCCCATCACAAAGGTGCTGACGAAAGCCATCACGAGCACCCAGGCGTAGCCAAGATAGAGCGTGCGCATGGTCGGCCGGCGCCACAGGCGGGCCGCCTGCCAAAGCAGGGCCAGCGCCACCAAGAACCCCACCACAAAGCCCCCGAGCTTCAGCGGTGACGGCATTTGCCAGGCCGCCAGAACCCCCAGCAAGAGCGCGTTGAGCCAGCCACAAAACTTGACGCTGGTGCTGATGGCCGAACGCGGGTCCAGCAAGGCCCATTGCGCCTCGCTGAACTTATGGCGCGGCCCGAGCATGAGCACCACATGCCAGTCCAGCGCCGCCATGTCGGCCCAGGCCCGCTGCAGCCGCGTCTTCAACTTCCGCGTCATTCCCATCCCAGTCTTTTTGTTCATCCGTCACGCAAGGAGCGCGGGTGGCAAAGCCATCGCGATCGGCAGGCGCAGTGTGGCAACGCAGCCACCGGTCTCGGCAGAATTTTCAAGGCTCAGGCTGGCCTCGTCGCCAAAGGTCTGGGTCAGACGCAGGCGCGAATTGCTCAGGCCCACACCACGTCCAGCGCGCACGAGCGGCATCTGCTCGGGCAGGCCGGGGCCGTCGTCCCTGACCTGCAGGCACAAGACCGCGCCCGCCTGCCGGGCCTCAATGCGCAGCAGCGCGATGCCCAACTTGGGCACCACGCCGTGCTCAATGGCGTTCTCCACCAAGGTCAGCAAAAGCGCCGGCGGCAGCTGAATGCTGCGCAATTCATCGGGCACCTCGATTTCCACCTGCAAGCGCGCCCCCAGGCGCGCTTGCATCACGGCCAGGTACTGGCGCACGGCTTCCAGCTCTTCGCCCAGGCTGAGCTGGCGGCGATTGAACAGCGGCAAAGTGGCGCGCAAATAGGCCGTTAGCGCATCCAGCAAGGGCGCGGCACGGCGGTCGCCTTGGTGCACCCAGTGCTGCAGCGAGGCCAGCGAGTTGAAAAGGAAGTGGGGCTGGATCTGCGCCTGCGCCAGCTGGGCCTGGGCGGCCAGCGCCAGCTCGCGCTCGGCAAGCTCGCGTTGGCGGGCCAGGATCTGGTGGCGGCGGTAGATGGACACAAAGCTGACACCGCCCATCACCGTCACGCCCAGGCCCATGAACACCAGGCGCAGCCACTCGGCCTCCTCGGCCGAGGCGCCGTGCTTGATGATCAGCGCCACCAGCACCATGCCCAGCGCACCGCCCAGCGAGCTGCGAAACACGCGGGAGCTGCTGGGCCAAGCCCAGACCCAGCGTGCCAGCCAAGCAAAGCCCAGGCCGGCACAGGCCAGCATGAACAAGAGCAAGACCCGACCCTGCGCGCTGTGCAAGGACCCCAGCGAACTGACGGCCAAGACGGTGGAGGTGAAGCCAATCGGCCACCACAGGGCGAGACCGCGCAGCGGCTGCAGGCCCAGGCGACGGATGCCGGCCTCGTCGGGCAGGCGCTCCGCAGCAGTTTCACAAGGCATGAATCGCTCGCGCACGCGGCGCCAGGCCGACACCCACAGCTCGGACGGGCTCATGCGGCTGGCCCTCCGGCGACCGCCGACCAAGGAATCTGCACCTGCGCCAGGGCACCGGGCGCGCGGGGCAACAGGCTCAGGCGCGCCTGCTCACCGTGCAGTTGGCGCAGGCGGTCGCGCGAATTGCTCAGGCCCAGGCGTTCGACCGGCTCGGCGCTGCTCAGGCCCATGCCGTCGTCTTCCACCTCCAGCACCACCTGCTGATCCTGGCGCCAGGCGCGCACGACCACGCGGCCGCCGCGCAGGGCCGGTTCGATGCCGTGCCCGATGGCGTTCTCGGCCAGGGTCAGCAACAGGCCCGGCGGTACGGTCACGGCCTCCAGGCCCGGTTCGATTTCCAGCTCCCAGCGCAGGCGCTCGCCCAGGCGGGCCTGCATCACCTCCAGATAGCTGCGCACGATTTGCAGCTCCTCGGCCAGGCTCAGGCTCTCGCGCTCGAACATGGGCAGGGTGGCGCGCAGGTACTGAGTGAAGGCGCGCAAGGTGCCGCCGGCGCGCGGGTCTTGGGTGTCCACCCAGTGCTGGACCGAGGCCAAGGTGTTGAACAGGAAATGCGGCTGCATCTGCGCCGTGGCCAGGCGACGGGCCAGCTTGAGGGCATGGGCTTGCTCGTCGAGCTCACGCAGGCGGGCCTCGATCTGCTGCACGCGGATGAAGGTGAGGAACAAGAACGAGGTGTAGGTGACGAGGAAGACTGACATGCCGAACACAGCCACGAACTTCACCAGATCACGGTTCGCCTTGAGAGTCGCCGTCAGTTCCGGCGAACTCAGCTCAGGGTGCGCGAAGGGGGCGGAGGCGAGAACAATGCCCAGCACGCCGGCATAGCTGATCAGGTTCAAGCGCTTCCGGCTGGGCCGACGCCAGAGGATGCGCGCCAGGCCCAGCACGCCCAGGGTCAAGGCCATGGCTGCGATGCAGATCAGCAGGGCCCAATGGCGCGACATCTCCCGGTAATTGATGGCCAGCAGCACCAGCACATTGCTGAGCACGTAGTAGTCGATCGAAACCGGCCAAGGCTGTTGGCCGGCGCGCGCCAGCTCGTCTTCGCTGAAGACGCGACGCGGGCCGGGCCAGACCCACTGGGTCCAGTCCAGCACCAGGCGGGCGGGATGATCCTTGGAAGACGGCAGGTGCGGCATGGCCGGCAGTCTAGGCCAGCGCCGAGGGCGCGGCCGGGCTCAGGCGGCGAATGGCAGCATGCTGCGGCGAATGGCGGGCCACGCCGCGCGCCAGCTCAGCCGAACAGCTCGCCACCCACGAAGACCTTCAACTCCCCGGGCTGGAATGCCACCCAGGGCTCGTCGCGCGTCAGCGGCTGGGTGGCCACCATGGCCACGCGGTCCTGAGCGGTGGTGTCGGGCGCGAAATCGACGCTCAGGTCTTCGTCCTGCAGGTGCACGCGGCCGAAGGGGTGGCGGCGCAGCAGGTAGTGCAGATGGGTGGATCCGTGGGCCCAGAGCGCCTGGCCGTTGGACAAGAGCATATTGAAGGTGCCGTAGGCGTTCAGCTGCGGCATCAGCTCGGCCAGGGTCAGGCTCAGCTCGGCGATGCTGGGCACGGTGCAATGCGCTTTGGCCAGCTCCTGCATCAGCCAGCAAAAGGCCAGCTCGCTGTCGGTCTGGCCCACCGGCCGGAAGGCGGCATGCAAGCGCGGCTGGAAGTCCTTGAGGTTGCCGTTGTGGGCAAACACCCAGTAGCGGCCCCAGAGCTCGCGCACAAAGGGATGGGTGTTCTCCAGAGAGACCTGACCCTGAGTGGCCTTGCGGATGTGGGCAATGACGTTGTCACTGCGGATGGGGTAGCGCTGCACCAGCTCGGCCAGGGGCGAGACCCGGGCGCTGTGGTGGTCGACGAAATGGCGCAGGCCGCGCCCCTCGAAGAAGGCGATGCCGAAGCCGTCCTTGTGCTCATCGGCGCGATTGGCCAGACCGGTGAAGCTGAACATCACATCGGTGGGCGTGTTGGCGTTCATGCCGAGGAGTTGACACATGGGGCGGAATGAGGGTGAACGGGTGAACGGGTGAACAGGTGAGTCGTGAGTCGTGAGTCGTGAGTCGTGAGTCGTGATGATGCGGGCTTGCGCGGGGTGTTCACTCGTTCACCTGTTCACCCCTTCACTCCTCCCCCTTCCACCCTCACTCCAAAAACAAGCGCCTGAAGCCCTTCAGGCTGATCAGATTGCCCGGATTGCTGGTTTCATTCAAGACCCCGCTCATGCGCTGCACCAGGCGCGGGCTGCGCCGGGCACGCCAGATCAGCAGATCGACCAACCAGGGGTGAGCGTTGACACGGTTGGCGCGTTCGTACAAATCGAATTTGGGCTTGAGCGCGCGCAGGCTTTCTTCGTAGGCGGCGCGCACCTGGGCGTCCTGATAGCTGCGGCTGCGGCCCAGCAGCAAGGCATCGGCCGCCAGCATGCCGGTTTCCATGGCCTTGCCGATGCCTTCGCCGGTGAAGGAGTAGGTGCTGCCGGCGGCTTCGCCGGTGACCAACAGGCCGGGTCGGCTCCAGCGCGCGCCGTTCAAAGTGCAGCGCAGCGGCGCACCTTTGAGCTCGCCGACCAGCTGGCCTTCTCGCATCAGCTCGGCCGCGGGAGGGTAGTTGGCGACGAAGGCATCGAAGATGGCGCGCAGATTGAGCTCCTTCTTTTCGCCCTTGCCGCCCACGGCCTTGTGACTGTCAGTGACGCCGACGCCGATGTTGAAGCAACCATCAGGGGCCGGAAAGATCCAGCCATAGCCCGGGCGCACCGACTCGTGCCAGACCACATCCATGGCCTTGATGCGACCCACCATCGAGGGTGCGCGCACATAACCGCGCAGGGCCACGCCACTGGGCGTGTGGCGCTCGCACAGGCCCGCGGCCGTCAGTGCCTTGGGCACTGCACCGGTGGCCAGAATCACCCAGTCGGCGCGGACCTCGTGCTGCTGATCACCGAGCTTGAGCCGGGCGCCACAGACACGGCCTTGCGCATCTTCCAGCGGCGCTTCAAAACGAGCAGGGGCAAGGAAACGCGCACCGGCATCCTGCGCCGCCTGGCACAACATCTCGTCCAGCTCACGGCGAGGCAGCACGGCCAGCGTGCCCGGCACCTCGATGCGCCCACCCCGCGGCCCAATGCAGGCCACATGCTGGACCGGCTGCGCCCGCGCCATCACCTGCTCAAGCAGGCCCAGGCGGGCCAGGGCGGCATGGCTGTCCGGGATCAGCCCATCGCCACAGATCTTGTCCCGGCCCTGCGGCTGCTGGTCGACCAGCAACACATCCAGTCCGGCTTGCGCCAGCACGCGCGCACAAGCGCTGCCGGCTGGGCCGGCGCCGATGATGAGGATGCCGCATGCAGCGGGTACATCTCGATCAGGCATCGTGGGTGGCGCTGAAATCTGAGTATCTGGTGTGCTCATGAAATGGAGGTCCGGCTGGGGCGCACATTCTATGCAGGGCATGCGGCCAAGCCGGATCGGTAGGCATACAAAAAGGCCCGCAACCTTGCGGCTGCGGGCCCGATAACTCAAGCAGTCACCCTCGCGGGCGCTGCCCAGGTTCTGAAATCGATCAGAACTTCTTGTTGTACACGACGCTGAACTGCATGCGACGAGGAGCCGTCGTGCTGATGGTCCGGCCATAGTCAGGGCTGACGACCGACTTGTCCGCACCGTTGTACACCTCGATCACGTTCTGCGTGACCTGCTGGTTCGTCAGATTGAACACGTCCAAGGACAGCTCCAGTCCCTTCACCAACTCAGGCTTGTGGGTCACGCGGACGTCAAAGCGCTGAGTCCAGGGCAGGCGACCCACCGTACCGCGCGGCGAGGGCTGACCCGCGCAGTAGTGGTGAGCAGAACCGTAGCCGACAGGATTGGTTTCAGCCGTGCCATACATGCCAAGGCAGTTGACCGGGCGGCCGGACTGGATGGAAGCGGAACCACCGACATCCCATTGCGGGTTGATGCTCACGAAACCGTTGGCACGGATCATGTGGCGACGATCACCCGGCAGATAGCCGTTTGCGTACTCCATCAGTTCCCAGTGGTCCCAAGCCTGAGTGGCAGCAATGTCGGTCTGAGCCACGTCAGACAGGGTCTGGCCTTCGGTGTTGCCCTTGTTCTTCGCCCAGGTGTAGGTCAGCTTGCCGTACCAGCCATTGCGGAAGGGGTGCTCCAGCGTGAAGTCCAGGGCTGTATAGGTGCGCTTGGCCTTTTCCAGGTTGAAGTCCTTGCCGGTCAATGTGACTTCGGTGTAGGTCTTGCCTGCATTCGGGCCGCCGTTCTTGAAGTCAATCAGGAACTTGTTGGTCAAGCCCGGGTTGAAGCTGGCGCAACCGAAGCCATCCCACTCGCTGGTGTCGACCTTGTTGTCTGCTGCCCATTTTTCAAACGGAACGGCGTCGCAGGTGTCGTCGATGGTGCTCTTCAAGATGCGATGTGTGAACTTCACGCCAGCGCGATAGTCCTGGAACAAGGCCTTCTCGAAGCCCAGGGTCAGCTCGTCCTGGAAGGAAGGCTTCATGTCGATGGCAGCCACCACCTTGGCGTCCTTGGCCTGGCCGTACTCGTTGTTGGCCGAGTACGGCTTGGCGATGTTGACGCGGCCGGTCGGCTGGCCATTGGCATCCACGCCTGTGTAGATGAACATCTCACGCGTGAAAGTAGAGCGGCTTGCACCACGCACTGCAATTGCGGTGGGGATCTGGATCGAATAGCGACCGGCGCTACCGTAGACCTTGGTGGAAGAGTCGCCCAGAGGATCCCAGACCGCTGCGAAGCGCGGGTTGTACTGGTCCTTCATCTCCAGGAAGACCTGCTTGTCGCCGTTCAAGTTCTGATACGTTTCGCGGCGCAGACCTGCCGTCAGCGTCAGGCTCTTGGTAGGCTGGTACCTGTCTTCGATGTACTGAGCCGTCTGGTCCGAGTAGGCACTCGTGGTGGTCGTGAAAATCGTCTCACGGCCATAGAAGCCCTGGGCAGCCAAGGGACCGTAAGCCGGATTGGCCAGCCAGATCTTGTCGCTCGTGCCACCCAGCGGCTTGAAGTCCGGATTGGCCGCATTGGCCGCGCTGGTCTTCAGGTAGGTGATGGTCGAACCGGCTGCCAACACAGAGCCTGCATTTGTGGACTCAAGCTTGTTGTTATCCAGACCGGCACGGATCGTGTGCTTGCCCAGGCGGTACTCCAAGTCCAGGCGGAAACTGGTGACCTTGTCCTTCGATCCGGGAGCCAGCAAATTGTTACCCGAGATCGGGTTTTTCACCGGAATCAGGACGCCTGGAGGCGTCGCCGAAGCGGCATTGGGGCTGAAGTTCACACCCTTGATGGCCGGGTCGTAACCCAGGAAATCGTTCATGTGATCGATCGTGCTCTTGCCGTACAAGCTGGTGACCGTCAGGTTCTCCGTCAGCTCGCCCGAATAGCGCAAGATGGACATGTCGGCGCCAACAGCCGTCTGATTCGGCACGTTGGTGTACATCTCGGCCGAGTTCTTGACCGAGCCGACATTGCCCGTGGCGTAGTCGTAGCTGTAGTACGAACGCACGATCTCGGGCTTGTCGCGGATCAGCGTCAAGTCCAGGCGGTGCTGGTCGGTGATGTTGAAGTCAAGCTTGCCCAAGGCACGCAGGGTGGACTGATCATCCTTGCGCCAGCCGCTGGACAACATCGAAGACGCCGAAGCACCGGTGGTCTGGTTGACCTGGTCCGCGCGAAGTTCGCGCTTCTCGACGGCGGCAAAAACGAACAGCTTGTCCTTGATGATGGGGCCGCCGACGTAACCGCCGTAGGTGTACTCGGTGCGCTCGGTGTCCGAACGACGCAGGCGCAGCTTGCTGTCGGTTGTCGGGTTCTTGCCTGTGTTGGCGTAGTACAGATCAACCGGCTTGTCGCGGAAGCTGTTGGGCTGGACCAAGTACTGTGCGCCGGCTTCCCATTGGTTGGTACCCGACTTGGTGATGACGTTCAAAACGCCGCCGACCGAACGACCGTACTCGGCACCGAAGCCGCCATTCAGAACTTGCGCTTCAGCAATCGCGCCGAAGGGCAGTTCGGCCGAACCCAGCTGGTTCAGCGGGTTGGTCGCAGGGAAGCCGTTGATGTAGTACGCATTCTCCGAGGGGCCACCACCGGCGATGCTGATACCGCCCGAGTAGCGCGAGTCAGCTTCAGTGGTTCCTGGGGCCAGAAGAATGATGGCGTTCAGGTTGCGCGCCACCGGCAAAGCAGCCAGTTGCTGTGCGCTGAAAGTCGATCCCACGTCGGCAGAGGACGTGTCGATGACCTTGCGGGAACCGGTCACCGTCACGGTCTCCATACGGGTACCGAACTCAAGGGCTGTACCTTGACCGATACGAACTTCCACGCTGGCAAGAACACTCACCACCTTGCCGTCTTGCAAGAGACTTGCCTTGTAGACGCCAGGAGGCAGATTGCCGGCCACGATACGGCCATCAGCGCCTGGAGCGATGGTGCGCTTGAAGCCGGTCGCTGTGTTCTCCAGCAGCACAGACGCGCCTTGGGTCTGGGTGAGAACACCATAGACCTGGCCGGTCGAATTGGACTGGGCCTGAACCAGGCCTGTGCCCAAGGCCATGCTGGCGGCGATGGCAATGAGGCTGAGGCGCCCCACTGAACGGATTTGAGATTTCGACATGTGATCCCTCTTTCAATCAATGGTTCCGAACGATTAAGGCACTCGACTTTTGATCCAGTGCTGAAAGTCACGCTCTAAAGGGCGCTGGGGCGAATTCTGAGCGTATCGAGAGTGGGCTCGCATTCGTGTCTACCCCCGCTGCGCTGGAGCAACAAGGAAGGGTAAGCACCGAGCAAGCTGACCATTGGTTTCAAAAATTTCCGCCGCCGGCCCTCAATTCCAAGGTGAACCCACATTCACTACACTGCGCGCCCATGAACCCCCAGGATCCGGCTCGCTTGCTGCATCAGTCCGTCCAGGCCCATCAACAAGGGCGCCTGGAGATCGCCGAGGCCGGCTATCGCCAGGTCTTGCTGCAGCTGAAAAACCAGCCCGATGCCTGGCGCCTGCTGGGCCAGCTGCAGCTGGCGCAAGCCCGCTGGGCCGAGGCAGTCGCCAGCTTGAGTCAGTCCATCCGGGCACGGCCACAGCAGGCCGAGGCCTGGCATGCACTCGGCGAAGCCCAAGAAGAGCTGCAACAGCTGGCCGAAGCCGAGGCCAGCTACCGGCGAGCTGGCGAGTTACGTCCAGGCTGGCCTGAAGCCCATTACAACCAGGCTCGATTGCTGCGCCTGCTCGAACAAACCGAGCCGGCACGCCAGGCCCTGAAGCGAAGCCTCGACCTGAACCCCAGCGCCGTGGCCGCCTGGCAGCTGCGTGCCCTGCTAGAGCAGGACGCGGGGGAGCTGGCGACGGCCCTGAACAGCCTGGATCAAGCCCTGCGCCTGGCGCCCGAGCGGGCCGCCTTGCACCACAACCGCGCCGTGCTGCTGCAGCGCCTACATCGCCATGCCGAGGCCTTGGCGGCGCATGAGCAAGCGCTAGGCCTGGGTCTGCGGGTCGCCGATGCCCATTACAACCACGGCAACACCTTGCAGAGCCTGGGCCGCAGCGCCGAAGCCGCCGCCGCCTATCGGCAGGCGCTGAAGTTGGATGGCCAACATGGCCTGGCGCTCTATGACCTGGCGCGCCTGCGCTACAGCCAGGGTGAGTCGGACTTTCTGACCGAGCTTGACGCGGCCGAAGCCGCGGCGCCGCAGTCAGCGCTGGCGCCAGGGCTGAAAGCTCAGCTCCTGCTCAAGGCCGAACGCCTGAGCGAAGCCGCCGCCGCCTACTCGCGAGCCTGCAGCCTGGCGCCGCAGAGCTGTGCCTACTTTGACGGCCTTGGCCAGGCGCTCAGCCGCCTGGGCCGGCATGAAGAAGCCCTGCAGGCACAGCAGCAAGCCCTGCAGCTGAATCCGAGCGATGCGAACACACGCAGCAATCTCGCGCGCAGCCTGCTGGCGGCGGGCCGCACGGCGGAGGCCGCAGCCATGGCCGAACAAGCGCTGAGGCATAGGCCCGATGACCAGTTGGCGGTCGCCCTGCTCGGCCTGGCCTGGCGCCTCTTGGGCGACCCACGCGAAGCCTGGCTCAACGACTATGAACGCCTGGTCCAGGTCTTTGATCTGCCGGCCCCGCCGGGCTGGGCCGGAATGACGGAATTCAACCAGGCCCTCGCCACCGAGCTGAACGCCTTGCATACCGACCGCGAAGCGCCGGTCGACCAAACCTTGCGCCAGGGCACGCAAACGCACGACAACTTGCTCGATCAAGCCTGGCCGCGGGTGGCCGAGCTCAAGCCCTTGCTGAGCGCGGCCATCCAGCGCTACATCGCCAGCCTGCCCGAGGACGGCTCACACCCGTTCTTGCAACAGCGCAGTGCCGATTGGCACTTCACCGATTCCTGGTCCTCACGCTTGCGCAGCAGCGGCTTTCACACCAACCACGTGCACGGCCACGGCTGGATCAGCGCCTGCTACTACGTTGCCTTGCCCGAAGCGACCGTGGATGCCAAGGCCCAAGCGGGCTGGATCAAGTTCGGCCAGCCCGATCTGGACCTGGGGCTCGCGCCCCAGCGCCTGGAACAGCCCCGGGTGGGGCGGCTGGTGCTCTTCCCCTCCTGCTTCTGGCATGGCACCACCCCCTTTGTCGACGAACAGCCGCGGCTGACCATCGCCTTCGACATCAAGCCCGACTGAAGGTTGCATCCACAAAAAACGCCTTGTCAACTGCAAGGTCTTGCGGTTTTTGTCTCAAAACGACAACGTCTGACAGCGTGCAATCCCCCCGATTGCAGGGGCGTTTCATGGGGGAACTGCGCCTCCCAAGGGGGTGTGCTTCGTCATACCCCCCACTACTAGGGACAACCCCAGAAAGCGCCAGGGGTGCCCATCGTCACACTGCGCCTGCGGCATTTTCGCCCCCCGGCTAGGGGCGGCAACAAGTGGCCGATGTATTCCCGCCTCACCGAGCTTTCAATCAAAACGCCCTCACGAAGGAGTTTTCATGTTCAAACGTAGTGCTATCAGCGCCGCCGCGCTGGTGACGATCGGCGTCATCGCCGCCGCCCCCGCCTTTGCCCAAGAAGTCCAGGAAAAGCTGGAGCGCGTGGAAGTCACGGGCTCGCGCCTGAAGACCATCGGCAACACCTCCAGCAGCCCCATCACCTCGGTGGGCAAGGAAGACATCAACACCACCCAGCCTGTGGCCGTTGAAGAACTGGTGCGCGGTCTGCCTTCGTCCTACCCGGCCATCGGCCCGGCCATGAACAATGGCTCCACCGGCATTGCCTCGATCGACCTGCGTGGTCTGGGATCGAACCGCACCCTGGTGCTGTTCAATGGCAAGCGCTTCGTGCCCGCCAATCTGGGCGGTGTGGTTGACACCAACAACGTGCCGGTCTCGCTGCTGGAGCGCGTCGACCTGGTGACCGGCGGCGCCTCGGCCGTGTACGGTGCGGACGCCGTGTCCGGCGTGGTCAACTTCGTGACCAAACGCAATTTCACCGGCGTTGAAGCCACCACCCTGTACAGCATTTCCGAAAAGGGTGATGCCGGTCGCCGCAAGAACGACATCACCATGGGTGCCAACCTGGCCGATGGCCGTGGCAATGTGGCCCTGCACATCGGCACCACCAAGACCGACCCGCTGCGCCTGGCCGACCGCGACTACTCGCAGATCGTGATCAGCTCGGCGTCCGGCAAGCCAGGCGGTTTCTCCGGTACAGCAGCGCCTTCGCAGTTCTCCGGCATGCCGGGCGCCATCAGCGGCAGCCAAGTGATCGATGCCACCACCGGTCTGTTCCGTCCGATCGGCGGCACCGAAGATGCCTACAACACCAACCCGCCGAACTACTTCGAAACCCCGCTGACCCGCACCCAAGCCACAGCGCTGGGCCATTTCCGCATCAATGACAACGCGGAAGCCTATGCCGAGCTGTTCCACACGCGCAGCAATGTGACGCTGAACCTGGCCCCTTCGGGCACCTTCGGCGCCGGCTTCAACGTGCCCATCGGCAACCCCTTCATCACCGACAAGGTGCGCGGCCAGATCTGCGCGGCCTATCTGGCCGATGAGCTGGCCAAGAAGCCGGCCGACCAGAGCGCCACCCTGATCGCTGGCCTGCAGCCCGACAAGTGCGTCGCCGGCAGCGCCACCGAGGTGCGCATGGCCGTCGCCCGCCGCTTCGTCGAAGCCGGCCCTCGCATCTACAGCTACGACAACACCACCACCCAGTACACCGCCGGCCTGCGTGGCGACATCCCCTTCCTGGACAGCTGGAGCTACGACGCCTACTACCAGTCGGGCCGCTCGGATCAAACCGTGCGTACCGGCAACGGTTTCTCCTCCAGCAAGACCCAGCAAGCCCTGCGCGCTACCAGCGCCACCAAGTGCACGGTCACCACCGGCGGCTGCGTGCCACTGAACGTGTTCGGCGCATCGGGCTCGATCACGCCGGAAATGCTGGCCTTCATCTCGACCCCGACCTTCCAGACCACCCGCGTGGAGCAGCAGGTCACCTCGGTGTCGGCCAACGGTGAAGTGGCCTTCGCCAAGAGCCCATGGGCGCGTGCGCCGCTGGGCCTGGCGCTCGGTATGGAACGGCGCTCCGTGTTCGGCGCCAATGCCTCTGACGCTGTGGTGCAGACCCAGGGCGAACTCCTGGGCAGCGGCGCTCCGACGCCGGACCGCAGCGGCAAGCTGAATTTCACCGAAACCTATATGGAAGCGAGCCTGCCCCTGCTGCAGAACCTGCCGCTGGTGCAATCGCTGAACCTGGGTGCCGGCTACCGCGAAACCAAGCTGTCCACATCGACCGGCGAAAGCCAGAGCTATGGCAGCTGGAAGGGCGGCCTGGACTGGACCCCGATGAAGGGCCTGCGTTTCCGTGGCGAGCGCCAACGCGCCACCCGCGCACCCAATATCAACGAGCTCTACGCTCCGGTGACCACGGGCCTGTCCACGCTGGCCAAGGACCCCTGCCAGGGTGCGGAGATCAACGCGGCCGACGCAGGCAAGGCAGGCACGCTGACCAATGTGTGCCAGCTGACCGGCGTGCCGGTGGCCCAGATCGGCAAAGTGGCCGCACCGTCGTCCAGCCAGATCAACAACACCGGCGGCGGCAACCCCAGCCTCGGCCCGGAGAAGGCCAACACCACCACCTTGGGCGTGGTCTGGGAGCCGGCTTTCGTCGACAACCTGTCCCTGAACCTGGACTACTGGCGCATCAAGATCGCCGAGGGCGTTTCCAGCGCCACCGCCGGTCAAGTGATCAACGGCTGCTACAGCGCCACCCTGAACCCCGGTCTGACCAACAACGTGTTCTGCCAGGCCATCCAGCGCGACCCGCTGAACGGTGGCCTCAATGGCACGGGCAGCAAGGGCGTGGTCACACAGTCCTCCAATCTGGGTGCCTATGACTTCTCCGGCGTGGACATCGGTGGCTCCTACCGCCTGAACCTGAAGAGCCTGGGTGCACCCAAGATGGGCCGCATCGACTTCACGCTGCAGCTGAGCCTGCTGAACAAGGCGGACTTCAAGTCCCTGCCTTCGGTGGCCACCCTGGAGCAAGCCGGCTACTACGGCACGGACGTGGGCACGCCTTACGCCAAGACCCGTTTCAGCCAGCGCGCCACCTGGACCTTCGGCGACTATTCGCTGGGCTACAACTGGCGCTATATCGGCGAGTCGGAAATTCAGAAGGACAAGGCCGCAGCCAACCAGGCCGAGTACACCAAGCTCAAGGCTGTCAGCTATGTGGACCTGAATGGTTCCTGGCAAGCGATGAAGAACGTCAAGCTCTCGCTGACGGTCAACAATCTCTTCGACAAGCAGCCCCCGTTCACTGCCACCGGTGTGGGCCCTGGCGCCTCCAACTATGGCAACACCTTCCCGGGTGTGTACGACGTGATCGGTCGTCGCTTCACTTTCAGCGCGCAAGCCGCGTTCTGATCCGGCAAGTCCGCCCCACAGGGGCGGCGAACCATGCAAAAGGCGGGCCCTCGGGCCCGCCTTTTTTATTGAGGCGCTTCGTGTGCGAGCGATTCAGGCCTGGCCGGCCTTGACGCGCAAACGCCAGGCGTGCAACAAGGGCTCGGTGTAACCGCTCGGCTGCACCAAGCCCTTGAACACCAGCTCCAAGGCCGCGCGGTAGGCTGCCGAACTCTCGAAGTGGCCAGCCATGGGCTGGTAAGCCGGGTCGCCCGCGTTCTGGCCATCCACCACCGCCGCCATGCGCTCAAAGGTTTCGTGCACCTGGGCGGCGCTGGTCACACCGTGATGCAGCCAGTTGGCGATGTGCTGGCTGGAGATGCGCAAGGTGGCCCGGTCTTCCATCAGGCCGATGTTGTGGATGTCGGGCACCTTGGAACAGCCCACGCCCTGGTCGACCCAGCGCACCACATAACCGAGAATCCCCTGGGCGTTGTTGTCCAGCTCCTGCTGCACCTCGGCTGCGCTCCAGTTCGCCTGCGCGACCACCGGGATCTGCAAGAGGCGGTCGAGGATGGCGCCGCGTTCGGCGTCGGCATCGATGGCCTCCAGTTCCTGCTGCACCGCCTGGACATTGACCTGGTGGTAATGCAGGGCATGCAAAGTCGCAGCGGTCGGCGAAGGCACCCAGGCGGTGTTGGCGCCGGCGCGCGGGTGGGCGATCTTCTGTTCCAGCATGGCGGCCATCAAATCCGGCATGGCCCACATGCCCTTGCCGATCTGGGCCCGGCCGCGCAAGCCGCAGCTCAGGCCGGTCAGCACATTGCTGCGCTCATAGGCCTGGATCCAGGCGCTGGTCTTCATATCACCCTTGCGGAACATGGGGCCGGCTTGCATGGCGGTGTGCATCTCGTCGCCGGTGCGGTCGAGGAAGCCGGTGTTGATGAAGGCCACGCGGCTGCCGGCCGCAGCAATGCAGGCCTTGAGGTTGACACTGGTGCGGCGCTCCTCGTCCATGATGCCCAGCTTCACTGTGCTGTCCGGCAAGCCCAGCATCTGCTCGACGCGGGCGAACAGCTCAGCTGCAAAAGCGACCTCGGCGGGGCCGTGCATCTTGGGCTTGACGATGTAGATGGAGCCGGCGCGCGAATTACGGATGGCCCGGCCGGCCTCGCCCTGCAAATCATGCAGAGCGATGGTGGTCGTGATGACGGCGTCCATGATGCCTTCGGGGATCTCCCGGCCCTCGCCATACAGAATGGCCGGGTTGCTCATCAAGTGGCCGACATTGCGCACGAACATCAACGAACGGCCATGCAGGCTCAAGCTGCCACCGTCTGGCGCCGTGTAGACCCTATCCGGGTTGAGGCGGCGGGTGATGGTCTTGCCGTTCTTGCTCAGCTCCTCGCTGAGCGTGCCTTGCAGAATGCCCAGCCAGTTGCCATAGGCCAGCACCTTGTCTTCGGCGTCGACCACGGCCACCGAGTCTTCCAGGTCGAGGATGGTGGACAGGGCCGCTTCCAGCACCAGATCGCTGATGCCGGCCGCGTCGCTGGCGCCGATGGCGGTGCTGCGGTCGATCTGGAGGTCCAGATGCAGGCCGTTGTGACGCAGCAGCACCGAACGCGGCGCCGCTGCATCGCCTTGATAGCCAACGAACTGCGCTGGGTCGACCAGGCCGGTGCTGGATCCGTCGATCAAGCCGACGAGCAGGCGGCCAGCGTCCACTTGGTAGCTCTTGGCCTGGGTGTGCGAAGCACCGGCCAAGGGCACGGCCTGGTCCAGCACCTGGCGTGCATAGGCAATCACCTGGGCGCCGCGCACCGGGTTGTAGGCGCCGGCACGCTCGGCGCCGCCACTTTCGGAAATCGCATCGGTGCCGTAGAGCGCGTCGTACAGCGAGCCCCAGCGCGCATTGGCCGCATTGAGGGCATAGCGCGCATTGAGGATGGGCACGACCAGCTGTGGGCCGGCCTGCAGCGCCAGCTCCGCATCGACATGGGCGGTGCTCACCTGCACCGCGCCGGGTGCTGGCACCAGATAGCCGATCTGCTCCAGGAACGCTCGGTAGGCCGGCATGTCCTGGATTGGCCCCGGATGGGTGCGGTGCCAGTCATCGAGCGCCACTTGCAGGCGCTCGCGTTCGGCCAGCAAGGCCAGGTTCTTGGGCGCCAGATCCTGGACGATGGCATCGAAGCCGGCCCAGAAGCGTTCGCTGCTGAGGCCGGTACCGGGCAAGACCCGGTCTTCAACAAAACGGAACAACTCGGTGGCGACCTGGAGGCCGTGAACCGCCGTGCGTGCGGGGGTGTGTGGGGCGTTCATGAAAGAGCTCCTCGGCAAGACAGTGAATCGGGATGCTCTGCAATTTAGCGCCAAAGCATGACGAGATTCGAACCCAATTCGCACGCAATCACCTGAGTAATTCGCAGGAATACGGCGGACATTCAAATGGAATCGACATAAAAAAACCCGGGCCAGGCCCGGGTTTTTGAACAAAGTTCCAAAGCTGCCCGAAGGCAGCCCGGAGCAAGCACGGCGTGCTGCTTAGAACTTGTAGTCCATGGTGACCTTCACGGCGCGCGGACGCAGCACGAAGCCATCACGCAGGTTGATCGGTGCCGGTTCGTCGAACAGGTTCAGCACGTTCAAGCCCAGGTTCAGGTTCTTGAAGCCGCTGTAACGCAGGCTCAGGTCGGTACGCAGATCACGCTCCTGGATGCAAGGGTAGGTGCCCGTCGGGTTCAGGCGCTTGCGGCAAGCGGCTTCGCTCCAGTTGGCTGCATCGGTCTCGTCGTTGTTGAGTGCACGAGCCGTGGTGTAGTTGAAGCGCAGACCCGCGCCCCAAGGGCCATTGCTCCAAGCAGCGCTGAACACGGCGCGGACGCGCGGCTCATTGCGCAAGCCGACACGGTTCGGACGGTACTCGTTGGCTTCGATGTCCCATTCCTTGGCGGTCAGGGCATAGGTGGTGGTCAAACCCAGGTTCAGGTTGCCCAGTTCACCCAGGGCGATGCGGCCCTTGACATCCAGGTCGATGCCCGAGCGCTCGGTCTTGCCGAAGTTCTCGTATTGCAGCAACAAGGTGGTCAGGTCACCAGCAGTCCAGCTGATCTTGGCGTTCGGGTCCAGTTCGTTGGCGCGAGCCGCACGAGCCAGGTCGGTGCCACTGACAGCTGCGCGAGCGATCAGGCTTTCGTAGCCGGCTTGGCCTTCACGAGCCAGGACGTAGTCAGGATCACGTGCGCTGATTTCGTTGCGACGCTCGATCTTGTAGTAGTCCACAGCGATCGACAGGTCCTTGACCGGGTCGAACACGAAGCCGAAGGTCAGGCTCTTGGACAGCTCAGGCTTGATGCCGGGGTTGGCCGAGATCATGGCCGGGATGGACACCAGGCAGCCCGAGTTGAAGGCGGCAGTCGCGTCGGCCTTGTCGTTGTCATTACCCTTCTTCAGGATGTCGCGGATCTGGGTCGCGGTTTCGCAGCGCTTGGGGTCCACCATGTTGTTGTAGAAACCGGTCAGACCGACCTTGCCCATGGCTTCCGGAATGTTGGGCGCGCGGAAACCGCCGGCCACCGTGCCACGCACCTTGAAATTGTCAGCCACCAGATAGGTCAGACCCACCTTGGGGGAAAGGCGGCTGCCCGAACCCGAGGCTTTGTCGAAGCGAGCAGCGATATTGGCTTGCAGGCCCTTGGCCAGCGGGGCTTCCACTTCGGCAAACGCGGAACCCAGCTTGCGGCTGCCTTCCACCCAGACCGAGCCGTTGCCGATGATCTCGGCGTTCAGCAGGTTCTGGCCCGACTTGACCAGCACGCTTTCCGAGCGGTACTCGACACCGAACGCACCCATGGCCATACCGGCGGGCAGCTTGTACAGCTCACCGCTGACCTTGGCGTCGATGAAGTTCTGGTGGTTGTTGCCGTTCAGCTCGGTGCTGCGGAACATCTTGTTCAGCAGCTCGGCGCTGTTGCTGCCGCCGACCTTGTACTCACCGCTGCTGATGGCGTTGATGAAATCGGTACGGTGCGGGCCAATGCCGGTCTTGGTGCCGTCAGCACCGACGCGGCCGATCGAGGTCTCCCAGTCCCAACCTGCGGTCGTACCCTTCACGCCGACCAGCACACGGTACTGGCTGGCGTCGCCGGGGGTTTCCCAGTTCATGCCGGGGTCCATGAAGCGGTATTCCAGACCGGCCACATCACCGGTGGTGTTGGCCGGGTTGTTGGCCGCCAGCACGGGCTTGGGCACGATCTGGATCTTCTTGGCATTGCCATCGAACCAGCGATAGGGCGTGGCCGGTGCGTTCATGGCGAACGGCAGGGCCAGGTATTCGGTCTTGGTCTTGGAGTAGCTGGCTTCCGCGAAGGCTTCCAGGTCGTTGCTCAGAACCACACGGCCGCTGACAAAGGCGTTCACGCGCGACGCCGGGTCATAGGTCTGGTTCAGGCCGTTGATATCGGTCACGCAAGCGCCGGCGGCATTCTTGTTCGTGCAACCGGCCATCGGCACGCGGGCATTGCCCGATGCTTGAGCGAAGGATCCACCGACCAGCTTGCCCTTGATCAGGTTGCCGGGGTAGGAGTTCAGGCTCGGATCGCCAAAGATGGGGTTGACGATTTCCTTGTGCCAAGGGGCGAAGGAAGGCCGCACGTCAGCGATGGTGTAACCCTCGCGCTTGTACACCTCGATATTGCCCAGGACATTGAACTTGTCCTTGTTCAGGTCACCAAAACCAGCCACCACCGACGCAGTAGCTTGCTTTTGCAGCTTGGGCTCCACGCCGCTTTGGTAGGAAGCGCTGATGCCGACACCGTTGTACTCATTGCGGGTGATGATGTTGATCACACCGGCCATGGCGTCGGAGCCGTAAACGGCGGATGCGCCGTCCTTCAGGATTTCGATGCGCTCGATCACGTCAGCGGGGATGGAATCCACGTTGACGAAGTTTTCCTTGGCGCCATCGGCCAGAGCAAAGTACGCCACGCGGCGACCATTCAACAACACCAGGGTTGCGCCCTTGCCCAGGCCGCGCAGGGACACGCCCGATGCGCCAGCGGCGAAGCTGCTCGAATTGCCGTTGTCCACCAGTTCGGAGGTCGAAGTCGCGGTGATGGTGTCCAGCACCTGGCGCACGGTGTTGGCGCCGGTCTGCTTGATATCAGTGCGGCTGTACACCTGAACCGGCGATGCAGTCTCAGCCGACACGCGCTTGATGTTGGAGCCCGTCACTTCGACGCGCTCCAAGCGCTCTGCGGGAGCTGCGGTTTGCGCCTGGGCGGACAGGGCCATCATGGCCAAGACGGCCGCGCTGACCGCGCTGAACTTGCTATTCCTCAACATGTCGTTTCCTATGCTTTATGGCTTTTGAAACAAAACGCCCGACGCGTGCTGGTAAGCATTGCCCTCGGGCGCAACAAAAGTACACGTAGTCTAGAAAGGCCGTCTCGGCCAAAAGTAAGGGTTCCCCGCAATATGTGTAACCCTTACAACGACTTGATCGACATATCGCCCACTTGTTTCACCATTTATTCATATATGACTTTTGGCACATAGTGTTTTTTTGGAGGAAATAGCTGCCAAACTTTAGCCATTCATGCTCTTAAAGGTTAGGCCCTGCGTACATGGACCGGCTCAAGCAAATCGAATCCTTCGTTTCCGTGGCCAGCAAAGGCAGTTTGACCGCGGCGGCACAGTTGGAAGGCGTGGCGCCGGCGGTGATGGGGCGGCGAATCGACGCACTTGAGGCCAGATTGGGCGTGAAACTGCTGCTGCGCACCACCCGGCGTATCAGCCTGACACATGAGGGCAGCGCCTTTCTGGAAGACTGCCAGCGCCTGCTGACCGAATTCAACAGCGCGGAAGCCAGCGTCAGCGCCGGCGGCGTCAAGGCCAGCGGCCATTTGCGCATCACCGCCCCGGCCGGCTTCGGCCGCCGCCATGTGGCGCCCTTGCTGCCCGAGTTCCTGGCCGGCCACCCCGATGTCAGCGTCTCACTCAATCTCAGCGACCGGGTGGTGGACATCGGCGCCGAGGGCTTCGACTGTGCGGTGCGGGTCGGCGACCTGCCTGATTCCAGCTTGATCAGCGTGCGCCTGGCCGACAACCGCCGCCTGTGCGTGGCCACGCCGGCCTACCTCAAGCGCGCCGGCATTCCCCAGCATCCCTCCGAGCTCGCCCGGCATGCCTGCCTGACTCTGAGCTCGGACGCCAGCCAGACGCGCGGCTGGGCTTTTGTCATCGACGGCTCGGTCCAGCATCTGCGCCCCAATGGCCGGCTCGACTGCAGCGACGGCCAGGTCTTGCACGACTGGTGCCTGGCCGGCCTGGGCCTGGCCTGGCGCAGCACCTGGGAGGTCGAGGGGGATATCGCGGCGGGGCGCCTGCTCAGCGTGCTCGACGCCTTTGCCGCGCCGCCCAACGGCATCTACGCCCTGTTCCCACAGGCCAAGCACCTGCCCTTGCGCGTGCGCCTGTGGGTGGACTTTCTCAAGCTCCGCTATGCCGACCCGGGTTTCTGGCGCGAGGCCGGCCACGGCGCGGCGGGCTGAAACCTTATCCGGCCGGCGGCGCCACCACTTGGGCGGCCGCCAGCCAGCTGGTATCGGGGCGCCACGCGGCCATCCAGGCGGGCAAGTCGCCGGCCGGCATCGGCCGGGCAATGCCATAGCCTTGGGCCAGATGACAGCCGAGCTGAATCAGCACGGCGCCATGCTCTACGGTCTCCACGCCCTCGGCGATCACCTCGCAACCGAAAGCGCGGGCCATGCCGATCACGCCCTGCAGGATCGAGATGTCGACCGGGTTGTCCAACATATCGCGCACGAAGCTCTGGTCGATCTTGAGCTGGGCCACCGGCAAGCGCTTGAGGTAGGTCAGCGAGGAATAGCCGGTGCCGAAGTCGTCGAGCGCGAAACGCACGCCCAGGGCCTTGCATTCGGCGATCAGACGGGTGACGTGGGCGATATCTTCGATGGCGCTGGTTTCCAGCACCTCCAGCTCCAGCAGACCCGGTGCCAGCTCGGCGTGGCGGGCCAGCAGGCGCTGCAGCCGCTCGACAAAATCGACCTGCTGCAGCTGCCGGGCACCGATGTTGACGCTGACCGGCAAGACCAGGCCTTCACTTTGCCAGGCGGCGATTTGGCGCAAAGCCTGGTCAATCACCCATTCACCGAGCTCGATCGCCAGCGCATGGTCCTCGATCACCGGCAGGAACACGGCCGGCGGCAGCAGGCCGCGCTGCGGATGCTGCCAGCGGATCAGAGCTTCGGCGCCTACCACATGGCCCGCCACCATGTCCACCTTGGGCTGGAAATGCAGAACGAATTCGCCGGCCGCGAGCGCCTGCGCGATGCCCTGCAGGCTTTCGTGATGACCGCGCACGCTGCGGTCATGTTGGGCGTCGAAGAGATGCATGCGGTTTTTGCCGGCCAGCTTGGCCTGGTACATGGCCTGGTCGGCCTGGCGCAGCAACTGGTCGGCGTCCATCTCTTCATCCTGCGGGAAGAAGGTCACGCCCAGGCTGGCTGACACCTGCAAGCTCTGCCCGGCAACGCTCAGCGGCTGTGCACTGGCCGACAGCAAGTGCTGCAGCAGGGGCTGGGCCTCGGCCACCGAGGTCAGATCACCCAGCACGGCCACGAACTCATCGCCCCCGAGGCGCGCCAGCGTGTCGCCTTCGCGCAGGGTGAAGCTCATGGCTTCGGCCAAGGCGATCAGCATCTGGTCGCCGACCTCGTGTCCATGGCCATCGTTCACCGCCTTGAAACCATCCAGATCAAGAAACACCACCGCCAGCAAACGCCCCTGAAGCTGGGCCTGCGCCATGGCCTGCTGCAGACGCTCGGCCAGCAAGAGGCGGTTGGGCAATTGGGTCAGGGGGTCATAGTGGTTCAGGCGCAGCAGCCTGGCTTCCTGCTCCTGCAGTTGGGTGATGTCGGAGAACAGACCGACATAGTTCTGGATGGCGCCACCGGTGCCGCGCACCGCGCTGATGGTCTGCGTCACCGCATACAAATTGCCCGACTTGTGGCGGTTCCACATGTCCAACTGCACCGAGCCCTCGCGCTGCAGTTGCGACCACATATGGGCAAAGAACTCCGGGCCATGACGCCCGCTGTTCAGCAGACGCGGGTTGCGACCCAGCACCTCGGCCGCTTGGTAACCGGTGATGCGGGTGAAGGCCTGGTTGACGGCCACGATCTCGCCCTGGGCGCAGGTGACCATGATGCCCTCGCCGGCATGGTCGAACATGCTGGCCGCCAGCACAGAGTCGGCTTCGGCCCGCTTGCGCTGATCGATGTCCATCAAGGCCAGGCGCAGCTGCGACTGACCACGCGCATCGAGCAAAGCCACGGCCTGCAGCTGAACCCAGCGCATGGAACCATCCTCCAGGCACAGGCGCAGCTCACAGGTCGGCGCGGCCGAGGGCAAGCCGAGTTGGAGTCGGTAGCGGTGGTAGGCATCCTGGTCGCCGCAGCAGATGAACTGCTCCAGCTTCTGACCGCACAGGCTGGCACTGCTGCGCCCGAGCAATCGGCCCAGGCTCATATTGGCCTCACGGATCAAGCCATGCTCGTCCGTGCTGCACAAGCCCATGGGGGCCAAGTCATAGAGATCGAAATAGCGGGCGCGCGCCTCGCTCAGATCTTGCTGGGTACGGCGCAACTCCTCGTTCTGCAACTCCAGTTCGATCTGGTGCACCTGCAACTCATGCAGGGCGGCTTCAGCGCCTTGCGCATGCAGGGCTCGGGCCGGCAGGTCGAGCGACGGAAGCGCCCCGGCGGCAGCATGCACAGCGGCCTCGGCACGTTGCCGCAAGGCCGTTGAACCAGCTTCCGTGTCCGACGAGGGCTCAGGCCTTGCCGCTTGTCCGTTCATGAAGCAGACCCTGCAGGGAGATCACTGAGATGTCGCAGCATAGAGCCTAAGGCAGCCTTCCGAGCAGACGCGGTTAAAAACTGGCGCCTCAGACGGCCGAAGGCTTGCGGCCAAGCCCACGGCTCGGCCGCCACGGGCTCGACTTACTTGCCAGCCGCGTCAGCCACGCATTTCTTGGTGAAGCTGTTCTTGGCGGCGCCGGCCAGCTTCTTCTCGGCCGCCTTGGCAGCACAGGCGGCTTGCGCATCGCCGGGCGCTGCCGCTTCAGCCGCACCACCGTCGGCATTGCACTTCTTGAGGAAACTCTTCTTGGCGGCGCCGGCCAGCTTCTTCTCGGCCGCAGCGGCGTCACAGGCCGCGTTGCCCGCGGCAGAAGCCGCAGCGGCGGGCATATCGGCATTGCACTTCTTCAGAAAGCTGGTCTTGGCCGCGCCGGCCAGCTTTTTCTCGCTCGCCTGGGCATCGCAGGAGGCCATCGGCGTCGCTGCCTGGGCCAGGCCAGCGAAGGTCATCAGGCCCAAGGCCAAGAGGTGAATCAGCTTTGTCTTCATATGAGGGAGTCCTTCAAGGGCTAGGGGGAAATGGCGAGAACCTCTGCCGTGCTGATTGCAGCACGGCCGTGAGACAGGCTCAAGACGGGTTTACATGATGCGGCGTGGGTGCGCCAGCGATTCATGCGCGGCATGCAGGCGCCGCACCAGCACCTGGATGAAGGCGCGGTCGAAGCGGTGCTGGCATTCCGGGCTCAAGAGGCCCAGGGATTCGGGCGTGAAGGAGATGGTGATGCAGACCTCGCTGACCCGCACATCGGCGCTGTGGCGCCGAAGATCGGGGTTAGGCGCCAGATAGGCCATCTCACCGACCGAAGTGCCCTGGCCGAGGCTGGCGACCTTGTTGCCGTCGCGGTACACATCGACCGCGCCCTGCGCCAGGATGTGGAAGGTGTTGCCCTCCTGGCCGCGCTTGTAAAGCGCATGGTCGAGCGGAAAGCGCCGCCAACGCGCGCGGTGCACCACCTCCCAGAGTTCCACATCGCCAAAATCGGCGAAGAACTCAAGCTCGCGCAGCATATTGAAACGCTCGGAATCCTTGACCTCGTAGAGCCGCGCCAGCGGCACCAGCTGCTTGGACACCAGCTCGGACAAGGCCTTGCCGAAGGCTTCCCAGTCGGCATAGCGCTCCTGGGGGTGCTTGGCCAGGGCTTTCAGGATGACGGCCTCCAGCTCCGGCGTCACGCCGCCGCGCAAGCCCTGCAAGGGCGGCGGCGCCTGGTGGTAAATCTGGTGCATCAGCGCCATCTGGCTGGGCGCATCAAAGGGCGCGCGGCCGGCCACCAGGTGGTAGAGCACGGCACCGAGGGCGTAGATGTCGGCGCGGCAGTCAACATCGCCACCCTCAATCTGCTCGGGCGGCATATAAGCCAGGGAGCCGACCCGGTGCACCTGGGTCGAGTCGGAGCGCAGGTTCAGGGCGCTGCCGAAGTCGCTGACCTTCACATCGGTGACCTGGCCCTGGGCATCGAGCACCGCCAGCAGATTGGCCGGCTTGACATCGCGGTGGATCAAGCCCTGGCGGAACACATAGGACAGCGCCATGGCGCACTTGAAGCCCAACTCGACGATCTGGTCCAGGGGCAGCAGGCGGTCGCTGCGGCAAAAATGCTTGAGCGTGACGCCGGGCACGTACTCCATCACCAGATAGGGTGAATCCTCCTCCGGCACGGCGTCGAGAATCTGCACCACATTCGGATGCTGCAGCCGCCCGGCCAGCGCCGCCTCGGCAGCATAGAAGCGCAGGCTGAAGTCACTGCCCTGGCCGGCCCGGCTGACCGCGGCCCAGGCACGCATGCGTTTGATGGCCACCTCGTTGCGATGGAACTCGTCCACGGCAAGAAAGACATCGCTGGTCGCACCCTCGCCGAGCCGACGCAGCACCTTGTACTTGCCGATATGGGCAGGCAGATCGGCAGCGCTCTCGAAGGCGAGGTCTGAATCCAAAGACATGCTGGGCATCATAAGTTGAGCCAGCCCGCCTCAATTGCAAGCAAATGCACACCCCCACCACCCCTCCCCCACGATTCACCTCTTCACCAGCCCCGCCCCGCCCCCGCCCGTAGAATTCCCCCCATGATCCAAGCCAAGCAAGAATTGCTCGCCGCCCTGGCCGAAGCCATTCAAGAACTCAGCCCCGGCACCGACCTGGTTGCCGCCTTCGAATCCCCCAAGCAAGCCGCCCATGGCGACTTCGCTTGCACGGCCGCCATGCAGCTGGCGCGACCGCTGAAAAAGAACCCGCGCGAGCTCGCACAGGCCTTGATCGAGGCCTTGCAGCGCCGCCCGGCCTTCGCTCGCTGGGTAACGGGCCTGGAGATTGCCGGCCCCGGCTTCATCAACATCCGCCTGAGTGCCGCCGCCAAGCAGGCCGTGGTCAGCGAAGTGCTGGCCGCCACCGCAGCCTTCGGTCAGCAGCCGGCCACGGCACAGCATGTGATGGTCGAGTTCGTCTCGGCCAACCCGACCGGCCCGCTCCATGTCGGTCATGCCCGGCAGGCCGCGCTCGGCGACGCCTTGTGCAGCCTGTTCAAGACCCAGGGCGCGCAAGTCACCCGCGAGTTCTATTACAACGACGCCGGCGTGCAGATCGCCACCCTGGCCAACTCCACCCAGTGCCGCCTGAAGGGCATCAAGCCCGGCGACGCCGGCTGGCCCGAGAGCGCCTACAACGGCGACTACATCCAGGACATCGCCGACGCCTTCCTGGCCAAGCAGACCGTGGTGGCCGATGACCGCCAGTTCACGGCCTCGGGCGATATCGAAGACCTGGACAGCATCCGCCAGTTCGCCGTCGCCTACCTGCGTCACGAACAAGACCTGGACCTGCAGGCCTTCGGCCTCAAGTTCGACAGCTATTTCCTGGAATCCAGCCTCTACAGCAGCGGCCGGGTCGAGGACACCGTGGCCAAGCTGATCGCCAAGGGCAAGACCTTCGAAGAGGGCGGCGCGCTCTGGCTGCGCACGACCGACTACGGCGACGACAAAGACCGCGTGATGCGCAAGTCTGAGGGCGGCTACACCTACTTCGTGCCCGATGTGGCCTATCACATCGACAAGTTCCAGCGCGGCTACAGCAAGTGCATCAATGTCCAGGGCAGCGACCACCACGGCACCATTGCCCGGGTGCGCGGTGGCCTGCAGGCGGCCGATGTCGGCATCCCGCAGGGCTTCCCCGATTACATCCTGCACAAGATGGTCACCGTGATGAAGGGCGGCGAGGAGGTCAAGATCTCCAAGCGCGCCGGCTCCTACGTGACCCTGCGTGACCTGATCGACTGGACCAGCCGCGACGCCGTGCGCTTCTTCCTGATCGGCCGCAAGGCCGACACCGAATTCATCTTCGACGTCGACCTGGCCCTGAAGCAAAACGACGAGAACCCGGTGTTCTACGTCCAGTATGCGCACGCCCGCATTTGCTCGGTGATCCGCAACTGGGTGGCCCGCGGCGGTGACGAGACGGCCCTGGCCAGCGCCGACCTGAGCCTGCTGAGCGCCCCGACCGAAGCGGCCCTGATGCTCAAGCTGGCCGAGTACCCGGCCATGCTGTCTGGCGCCGCGGCCGGCCTGGCCCCGCATGACGTGGCCTTCTACCTGCGCGACCTTGCCGCCAGCTATCACAGCTACTATGCGGCTGAGCGCGTGCTGGACCAGGCGCCCGAGCTGAGTGCGGCGCGGGTGGCCTTGCTGGCCGCCACGCGCCAGGTGTTGCGCAATGCCCTGGCCGTTCTGGGCGTCAGCGCACCCGAGGTGATGTCCCGCGAAGCAATTCCTGAAGCGACGGAGAAGGCATGAGCACGGCTCAATCTGGCAGCAGCAACAACAACAAAAGCAAACAACAACGTGGTGGCTTTGTCCTCGGCTTGATCGTCGGCTTGCTGCTGGGTCTGGCCGTGGCGCTGGGCGTGGCGCTCTACATCGCCAAGGTGCCCATCCCCTTCATTGACAAGGTGCCGCAGCGCACGGCCGAGCAGGACGCGGCCGAAGCCCAGCGCAACAAGAACTGGGACCCCAACGCCCCCCTGGCCGGCAAGGCCGGCGCCAAGGCCAGCGGTGTGGTCAGCGGCGCACCGGCTCCTGCCTCACCTGCGCAGGTCACCGCGCCCGCAGCTGTTACCGCCCCGGTCGCCACGGCGCCGACGGTGGCCCCTCCGGCGGCCAGCGCCTCGGCTGCGCCCGCCAAGGCCACAGAGAAAGCCCCCGAGAAAGCCGCTGAAAAAGCGGCCGACAAGAAGGCCGAAGCCAAGGCTGCCGCCGCCAGCGCCGCCGCGGCCGCTGCCGACCCCAACCTTTACTTCGTACAGGCCGGCGCCTATGTGAAGAACGAGGACGCCGAGCAGCAGCGCGCGCGTCTGGCCTTGCTGGGTTTCAGCGCCAAGGTCATGGAAAAGGAACAGTCGGGCCGCACGGTCTTCCGTGTGCGCATCGGCCCCATCGACAGCCGCGATGAAGCCGAAGGCCTGCAGCGCAAGATCGAAGCGGCCGGCATCGAAGCCAATCTGGTCGGCGTCAAACGCTGAGCTTTCGCCCCAATACTCGGGGCTGCGGCCCCTTTTTGTCCACCGAGATGAACGAGAAGAAGATCATGAAACGTCGCGAGTTTTCTGCCCTGTTGTCGACTCCTCTGGCGCTGGGCGGCCTGAGCCTGGCCCCGCAGCTGGCCCTGGCGCAAACCGACCCCTTTGCCGGCAAGTACCAGACTCTGGCCCAGGCCCTGCCCGTGGCCGTGCCGGGCAAGATCGAGGTGGTGGAGTTCTTCTGGTACGGCTGCCCGCATTGCTACGCCTTCGAGCCGGTGCTGGCGCCCTGGATCAAGCAACTGCCGGCCGATGTCGCCTTCCGCCGCGTCCATGTCGGCTTCAACGCCATGATCAAGCTGCACCAGCGCCTGTTCTACGCCTTGGAAGCCTTGGGCAAGGCCGCCGAGCTGCAAGACAAGATCTTCCATGCCTTCCACGTTGAGCGCCTCGAGCTCAACGACGAGAAAAGCCTCACCGAGCTGGTCGTGCGCCTGGGCGTGGACGGTGCCAAGTTCAAGGATGCCTTCAACGCTTTCGGCGTGGTCACCAAGGCCGGCCAGGGCGCCAAGCTCTCCGAGGCCTACCGCATCGATGGCGTGCCGGCGCTGGGCATTGGCGGCCGCTATCTGACCTCGCCCTCGATCGCAGGCCTGCGCGGTGACAGTGAAGTTGCCAATGGCCGCCGTGCCCTGGCCGCTGCCGACCATCTGATCCAGTTGGCCCGCGCCGCCAAGGCCTGAGGCACGGAAGCCCGATCTCACCACCTGCCCCCTGCGAAGCGATGAAACCGATCTCCCGCCGTGATTTCTCCGTCTGCCTGGCCGCCACCGGCCTGCCGGCCCTGAGCCTGGCTCAAGGCGCTGCGCCGGTCGAAGGCAAGCATTACCTGCGCCTGGCCCAGCCCTTGCCAGCCACGCCGGGCAAGATCGAGGTGTATGAATTCTTCCTCTACACCTGCCCGCACTGCTTCGCCTTCGACCCGCTGGTGTCGGCCTGGGCCAAGCAGTTGCCGGCCGATGTCAGCTTCCGTCGCGTCCATGTCGGTGTGGGCGCCATGCACAAGCTGCACCAGCGCCTGATGTTTGCCCTGGAGACCCTGGGACGACTCGGGGACTTTCACGAGTCCGTGTTCAAGGCCATCCATGTCCAGCACCTGGACCTCAGCGACGAAAAGGCCATCACCAAGTTCGCTGTCAGCCTGGGCCTGGACGAGGCCAAGTTCAAGGCCGCCTTCAATTCCTTCAGCGCCCAGGGCCGCCCGGCCCAGTCGGCCCAGCTGGCCGCGGCCTACCGTGCCGACACCGTGCCGGCGATCGGTATTGGCGGCCGCTTCCTGACCAGCCCCAGCATGGCCGCCCCAGGGCAGAACCCGCAAGTGGGCGGGCAAGCGGCCCTAGCTTTGACGAACCAGTTGATCCAGCAACTGCGCAGCGGCAAGGCCTGAGGGCCACCCCTCACGCGCAGCGACGCCGCGAGCCCGGCAGGGCGGGCCGCGTACTAGAATGGCCTGCAAGATTTGTGCCGCCACCCGTCGGCGTCCACGCCCTTGCCTGACCGAACCCCTGTGCCCATGAAGCTGTCCTCGCGTTCCACCGCCCTGCCCGGCCTGCTGGCGACCCTGGTCCTGGGCCTGGCCGCTGGCGCAGCCCAGGCCGAGAAGGCCGACCGCGGCAAGCCACTCAATATTTCCTCCAAGAACGGCGGCAGCGTCGAGATCGCCAAGCAGCGCACCGAGTTCAACGGTGATGTGGTGCTGAGCAAGGGCAGCCTGGTGCTGCGCGCCGAGAAGCTCGATGTGCGCGAGACCGGCGACGGCTACCACCAGGTCTATGCCAATGGCCAGACCGGCAAGCAGGTCAGCTTCCGCCAGGCACGCGACATTCCGGGCGAGGCCATCGAAGGCCTGGCCGACCAGCTCGAGTACGACACCCGCAGCGACACCGTGCGCTTCATCGGCAACGCCGTGGTGCGGCGCCTGCAAGGCACGACCGTGGCCGACGAGGTGACCGGCGCGGTCATCCTGTTCGACAACCGCAGCGAGGTGTTCACCTTGGAAGGCGGCCAAAGCTCGCCCCACCCGAGCGGCCGTGTGCGCGTGGTGATGATGCCGCGCGGCGCCGCCTCGGAGCCCGCCGCCACGCCGGCTTCGGGCATCCAGCTCAAGCCGAGCACCAGCCTCAGCCCGCGCAAGACGCCATGAGCGCCGGCCACCACAACGCGCCGGTGTCGGCGCTGGAATCCGGCGTGCGCAGCCGCCTCGAGGCGGAGGGCTTGGCCAAGAGCTATGGCGTGCGTCGCGTGGTCAAGAACGTGCACCTGGGCGTCAACAGCGGCGAGGTGGTCGGCCTGCTCGGGCCCAATGGCGCGGGCAAGACCACCAGCTTCTACATGATCGTCGGCCTGGTGCGCGCCGATGCCGGCGAGATTCGCATCGACGGCCAGTCGGTCGAGCACCTGCCCATCCACCAGCGCGCCCGCTTGGGCCTGAGCTATCTGCCGCAGGAAGCCTCGATCTTCCGCAAACTGACGGTGGAACAGAACATCCGTGCCGTGCTGGAACTGCAGCGCGACGAGCAGGGCCGCGCGCTGAAAGAGCCGCGCATCAAGGAACTGCTGGAAGCCCTGCTGCACGACCTCAGCATCGAAAAGCTGCGCGACAGCCCGGCGCCGGCGCTCTCGGGCGGCGAACGCCGCCGCGTCGAGATTGCCCGCGCCCTGGCCACCCAGCCGCGCTTCATCCTGCTGGACGAACCCTTTGCCGGCGTGGACCCGATCGCGGTGCTGGAGATCCAGCGCATCATCGGTTTCCTGAAGGCGCGCCAGATCGGCGTGCTGATCACCGACCACAATGTGCGCGAGACCCTGGGCATCTGCGACCGCGCCTACATCATCAGCGAGGGTTCGGTGCTGGCCGAGGGCACGCCGGACGAGATCGTCGCCAACGCCGATGTGCGCAAGGTTTATCTCGGCGAACATTTCCGCATGTGATGTGATGGCGAGCCTCCTGACAGCGCCGGGCCTGCGGCCATGAAGCAATCGCTCCAGGTTCGCCTGAGTCAGCATCTGGCGCTGACGCCGCAGCTGCAGCAGTCGATCCGTCTGCTGCAACTGTCCACCCTGGAACTGAACCAGGAAGTCGAGCAGATGCTGGCGCAGAACCCGCTGCTCGAAACCGAAGACGACTTCGCCGTCGCAGCGCCCGAACTGCCCGAGTTGCGCCAGGCCAGTGCCGCCGAAGACAGCGGCGCCGAGCGCGAACTGGGCGGCGGCGCCGAGGCCGAGGCCACGCCCGAGCTCAAGGCCGAGGACTTCGGCAACAGCGAGCGCGAGGACTGGGAGAACGGCACCGAGGGTGACGATTTCGACGGCATCCGCGAGCTGCCCAGCAACAGCGGCAGCGGCTCCGGCAGCAACGACGAAGACGGCGAGCGCAGCGAGCAGGAATCGGCCGAGATTTCCCTGCAAGAACATCTGCAGCAGCAGATGGCCGGCATGAGCTTGAGCGAATCCGACCAGCTGGCCCTGCGCCTGCTGATCGATTCCCTGAACGAGGACGGCCTGCTGGAAGACAGCCTGGAGTCGATTGCCGAGGCCTTGATCCCCGACGCGGGCGAGGACAGCGCGGCCGAACGCGAGGACCTGCTCGACCACCTGCGCATCGCCCTGAAGTGGCTGCACCATATGGACCCGGCCGGCGTCGGCGCCCGCGATCTGCCCGAGTGCCTGGTGCTGCAGCTGCGCCAGCTGCCGCGCAGCGCGCCGCAGGTGATCGCCATCATGATCTGCAAAAAGCACTTGGACCTGCTGGCCAAGCGCGACAGCCGCCGCCTGATGCTGCTGACCGGCGCCGACGAGCCCTTGCTGCGCGAGGCGCAGGCCCTGATCGTGGCGCTCGAGCCCAAGCCGGGCCGGCGCTTTGCCCACGGCCAGGCGCCGGCGGTGATTCCCGATGTGATCGTGCGCAAGGTCGGGCGCGAGCTGCGCGTCATCATCAACCCCGAGGTCGCGCCCAAGCTGCGCATCAACGAGCTCTACGCCAATGCCCTGCGCCAGACGCGCGGCGGCATCAGCAACAGCGCCCTGGGCGGCGCGCTGCAGGAGGCGCGCTGGTTCATCAAGAACATCCAGCAACGCTTCGACACCATCCTGCGTGTCTCCACTGCCATCGTCGAGCGCCAGAAAGGTTTCTTCAGCCACGGCGCCGTCGCCATGAAGCCGCTGGTGCTGCGCGAGATCGCCGACGAGCTGGGCCTGCATGAGTCGACCATCTCGCGGGTGACCACGGCCAAGTACATGGCCACGCCTTTCGGCACCTTCGAGCTCAAGTACTTCTTCGGCTCGGGCCTGTCCACCGAGGCCGGCGGCGAGGCCTCCAGCACCGCCGTGCGCGAGCTGATCAAGCAGTTCATCGCCGCCGAGAACCCGGCCAAGCCCCTGTCCGACAGCGCCCTGGCCAATATGTTGGAAGAACAAGGCATCCAGGTCGCGCGCCGTACCGTCGCCAAGTACCGCGAAGGCATGCATATTGGGACGACGACGATGCGGCGCGTGGTTTGAAGGGTGAGTGGTGAACGAGTGAACAGGTGAATGGGTGAACAACACACCACGACTCACCATTCACCTGTTCACTCGTTCACCCGTTCACCGCAGCTCACCAAACGTGAACACGCACACCGATTTCAGGTGATTCCCATTTCGAGGCATGCCATCATGCCGCCGACTTGGATCGTTACTTGAAAGGTCTGCCGTGAACACCATCCACCGCACCTCAGCTGACGCTCGCCTGCCCGCCCTGCTGATGCTCGCTGCCGGCCTGGCCTGGGCCGCACCCTCGCAGGCGCAGACTGAGGCTCAAGCCACGAGCAGCACCGCCTCCAGTTACAGCCGCGTGATCGCCTTCGGCGACAGCCTGTCAGACAACGGCAACTTCTACCGCGCCACGGGTGGCGCCGTGCCCCAGCCCGGCAACTATTTCCAGGGCCGCTTTTCCAACGGCCCGGTGGCCGTCGAGCACCTCGCCCAAGGCCTGGGCGTGAGCCTGCAAGACTACGCCTGGGGCGGCGCCCAGACCGGCTGGCTCAACGGCGCGGCGGTGGCTGCAGGCGCCCCGGCCGCCTTGCAAAACACCGGCATGCTCTCGCAGGTCGGCACCTTCCAGGCCGGGCTGGCCGGCATGGCCGCCGACAGCCAGGCGTTGTACCTGCTCTGGGGCGGCGCCAATGACTTCCAGTACCAGGGCTTCTCGCAGGCCACCGGACAAGCGGCCATCCAGAACCTCAGCAGCGCGGTCCAGACCCTCTACGGCCTGGGTGCGCGCAACTTCCTGATGCCGGGCCTGCCCGACCTGGGGCAGACGCCAGGCGGCCTCTCCTCCGGCCTGTCGGGTCAGCTGCATCTGCTGTCCCTGGGCTTCAACCTCGGCCTGAATCAAGCCATCGGCCAGCTGCGGGCCTTGCCCGGCATCGACATCCGCTATTTCGACGTCCTGGGCGCGCAGCAGGTCCTGGTCGACAACGCCGCCCAATACGGCCTGAGCAACGTCACCGAGGCCTGCTTCACCGGCTATGTCGGCCAGCCCAATGGCAGCACCTGCAGCAACCCCGACGGGTATATGTTCTGGGACCGCATCCATCCGACCGCGGTCACCCACAGCGTGCTCGGCCAGGGCATGCTGGCCGCCGTGCCGGAGCCGCAAACCCTGCTGCTGATGAGCTTGGGCCTGATGGCTGTGCTGGGCCTGAACCGCCGTCGCCGCGCCTGAGTACGGCCGAGGCGGCCAATCCTGGGACAATCGGGCCCATGGCCGCCAAAGAATCCCCCAAAGACCTGCACCACCTCTTCGTCTCCTGCCCCTCGGGCGTGGAGCGCCTGCTTGACGAAGAGGTGCGGGCCATCCTGCCCAAGACCCATATCGAGGTGCTGCGCGGCGGCATCGCGCTGAAGAGCGATCTCGAAGGCGTGATGAAGCTCAACCTCGAATGCCGGCTGGCGCAGCGCGTGCTGATCGAACTGATCTCGGGCGGCTACCGCCACGAGGACGACATCTACGCCCTGGCTCGCCGCATCGACTGGTGCGACTGGATCACACCGGCCGAGACCATCCGCGTCGACACCGTGGCCCAGCGCTCGCCGCTGCGCAGCCTCAACTTCGCCACCTTGCGCGTGAAAGACGCCATCTGCGATGTGCTGCGCGATGCCACCGGCGAGCGGCCCAGCGTCGACACCCGCTTCCCCGACCTGCCGGTGATGCTGCACCTCAGCGAAACCGACGCCACGCTCTACATCGACACCTCGGGCGAGCCCCTGTTCAAGCGCGGCTGGCGCGAGGACAAAGGCGACGCCCCGCTGAAGGAAACCCTGGCCGCCGCCATGCTGGCCGCGGCCGGCTGGAAGGGCACGCCCGAAACCGGCGGCGCCCTGCACGACCCCTGCTGCGGCTCGGGCACCATCGCCGTCGAAGCCGCGCAAATCGCATGTGGCATGGCCGCCGGCATGCAGCGCCGCTTTGCCTTCGAGCGCCAGCTGCCCTTCGTGCCCCTGCGTGGCCGCTGGCAGGCCATCAAGCAGGCCGCCAAGGACCGCGAGCATGCGCCCGCCGTGCCGATCTTCTGCAGCGATGTGGCCTTCCGCATGGTCGATTTCGCGCGCCGCAATGCCGAGCGCGCAGGCGTGGCCCAGTACATCCAGTTCAACGGCGGTGACGCGCTCGAACGCCCCGCGCCCGAGCTGCCCGAGGGCATGCCCGGCACCATCTTGATGAACCCGCCCTACGGCGAGCGCATCGAAGTGCGCGGCAAGGCCGGCAATGTGCAGATGAGCCGCGATGCTGGCGGCTCCGAAGCGCGCGATGCCGGCGACGACTTCTTCCCCCGCCTGGCCGCCCACTGGAAGCGCGCCTACACCCAGAACGCAGCCGGCTGGACCGCCTGGCTGCTCTGCCCGGACATGAAGCTGCCCAGCAAGATGCGCCTGAAGGAATCGCGCAAGTTCCCGATGTGGAATGGCCCGATCGAATGCCGGCTGTTCCGCTTCGACCTGATCAAGGGCTCGGCGCGCAAGGACAAGGGCAGCGGGGACGAGGCCAGCGCCGAGGCCTGAACGCCCGCCGGCTCAGGCTTCCGACAGTGCCAGCCAGCCGAGCACCGCCAGCGGCGCTGTATCGGCGCGCAGGATGCGCGGGCCCAGTTGCACGGCCACGAAACCCTGGGCACGGGCCGCGTCTTCTTCAGCGGGGCTGAGGCCACCCTCCGGGCCGCTGAGCACCAGGGTGTGAGTGGCCTGGGCCTGGGCGGCGGCCAGGGCCTGCAAGGGCTGGGCGGCCATCGGGCTGAGCAGCCAACGGCGCTGCCCGGCCGGCTGCGGGCCCAGGCCGGACAGCCATGAGGCCAGGGACTGCACTGCGCCGATCTCGGGGATGCGGCTGCGGCCGCATTGCTCGGCGGCGGCGATGGCCACACCGCGCCAATGCGCTTGCTTTTTCTCGGCCCGCTCGCCGCTCAGGCGCAGCACCGAGCGCTCGCTCATCAAGGGCTGGACACCACTGGCACCCAGCTCGGTGGCTTTCTCGACCACGCCGTCCATGCGGTCGTTGGCCGGCATGGCCAGGGCCAGGGTGATGTGCTGGCGCAATTCGCGCTGCACCAGCTGACGGGCCTGCAGATGCACACGCACCTCGCTGCGGCCCATGGCCAGCACTTCCGCCTGCCACTCAAACCCACTGCCATCGAACAAAGTCAGCGGATTCCCCGGCTGCAAGCGCAGCACCTGGACATGGCGGGCGGCACTGGGCGGCAGGCTCAGCTCGGACACTTCAGCGGCGAGCGGCTGATCGACATAAAAACGCGGCGGCATGGCGGTCCACGGCGCAAGCAGCGCGCCGTGCCTTTCAAATCAAGAAGTCGTCAGTGTGCCAGCGATCACGAGCCAGCCAAGTCGGCTGCCGTGCCGGCAAGAAGCCCAACTCAGAGCGGCAGGCCGAGATCGCGGCGCACCTCGGTCGCAGCGCCATCCCCCTGAGCCTGGCGAACCTCGTCGACAAAGCGCAGAGCAAGCTGCTGCATGGCCGCGAGATCGCCACAGCGCTCGACATCCAGCACCCAGCGGTAGCCCTTGATCAAGCCCAGACGCTGGCGAGCCGCGCTGGTGAGGAAGGCATAAAGCGCCTGCTGGTCCAAACTGGGCAAGGCGGGTGGCGCCACTGTTCGCACGGGCGCAGCGACCGACAGGCCCGCAGGAGCGATCAATCCTTGCTGAATCAGCAAGGCCAGATCTTCGGCCGTGGCGCCCTGAACCAACTCCAACCACTGCCCTGCGTTCTTGCTGCCGTCGATGAGCAAGAGCAGATTGCGCACGCTGCGCGACAAAGGCTGGGCGCGAGCTTTGATCTCTGCGCGGCCTTGCTCGGTTTTGACATAGGCCTGTTCAAGCATCACGAGTCCCCCCAGACAAACCTGACTCTAGGGGACTTGCACGCCACTCGGGCAGAAACCACAGCGACAACAAGCTCAGTTCTTGTCGCGTAGTTCACGCCGAAGGATCTTACCGACCGGGGTCTTGGGCAGCTCGTTGCGGAATTCGATGATCTTGGGGCGCTTGTAGCCGGTCAGATTGGCTTCGCAGTAAGCCCGGACATCGGCTTCGCTGACTTCCTTGCTGGCGCCGGGCTTGCGCACGATGGCCACCTTGACCGCCTCGCCTGCTTTCGCATCGGCGATGCCGACCGCCGCGCATTCCAGCACGCCGTCCATCATGGTGATCACGTCTTCCACCTCGTTGGGGTAGACGTTGAAGCCGCTGACCAGAATCATGTCCTTCTTGCGGTCGACGACGCGGAAATAACCTTGTTCGTCCACGGTGCCGATATCACCGGTTCGGAAGAAGCCATCGGCGGTCATGACCTGGGCGGTTTCATCGGGGCGCTGCCAGTAGCCGGCCATGACTTGCGGGCCACGGATGGCGATCTCGCCGGTGGCCCCGGGCGCGGCCAGCTGGCCGGCGTCGTCCAGCAGGCACAACTCGGTGCTGGGCAGAGGCAGGCCGATGGAGCCGGTGTAGCGCGTAAGGTTGGTCGGGTTGCAGCTGGCCACCGGCGAGGTTTCGCTCAAGCCATAACCTTCACAGATGGAGCAGCCAGTCTTTTCCAGCCAGAGCTTGGCCGTGGCCTGCTGCACCGCCATGCCGCCGCCCACCGAGATGACCAGATGGCTCCAGTCCACGGTGTTGAAGTCCTTGTGGTTGGCCATGGCCATGAACAAGGTGTTGACGGCTGGGAAGCAGTGGAAGCGGTGCTTGGCCAGCTCCTTGAACATGCCGGGCAGGTCACGCGGATTGGGGATCAGCACATTGCAGCCGCCCATATGCATGGCCAGCATCATGTTCGTGGTGAAACCGAAGATGTGATACAGCGGCAGGGCGGCAATGCCGACCACCTGCTCGCCGGCCGGCACCTTGCTGAGCGCCGGCATGTACCAGGCCTCGGCCTGCATCACATTGGCGACCAGATTGCGATGCAAGAGCACGGCGCCCTTGGACACGCCCGTGGTGCCACCCGTGTACTGCAGGACCGCGATGTCGTTGGGGCCGACTTTGGGCACCTTGTAGCTCAGGCTGCGCCCGCGCGCGACCGCGTCGCTGAAGGCCACGGCGCCGGGCAGCTCGAAGGCCGGCACCATCTTCTTCACGCGGCGCACCACGTAATTGACGATCAGGCTCTTGGGGAAGCCCAGCATCTCGCCCATGGAGGCGAGGATCACATGCTGGGTCGGCACCTGCTTGATCACATGCTGCAGCGTGGCGGCGAAATTCTCCAGGATGACGATGGCCTTGGCGCCGGCGTCCTTGAGCTGATGCTCGAGCTCGCGCGGCGTGTAAAGCGGGTTGACGTTCACCACCACATAGCCGGCCCGCAGAATGGCAGCCACCGCCACCGGGTACTGCAGCACATTGGGCATCATGACGGCGACGCGGTCGCCCTTTTCCAGGCCCAGGCTCTGCAGATAAGCGGCCAGAGCGCGCGAAACCTCGTCGATCTGAGCGAACTTGAGCGTGCGCCCCATCATGGTGTAGGCCGGCAGCTCCGGGTACTTGCGGAAGGCCGAATCCATCAGGTCCACCAGGGACGGGTACTGCTCGGCATGGATCTCGGCAGGAACTCCCTCGGGGTAGCTCTTGAGCCAGGTCTTCTCCATTGTCTTTGTCTCCATTCGATGCCCGGATTCTGACCGATGGAGCCCCCCCAACTTATCAGGGGATTCGATACAGGACTCTAGAGCGGCAAGGAACTGCCGGCCTCGGCGTTCACTCGATCGCCTTGACCATGTCCTCCACCACCTTCTTGGCGTCGCCGAAGACCATCATGGTCTTGTCCATATAGAAGAGCTCGTTGTCCAGGCCGGCATAGCCGGCCGCCATGGAGCGCTTGTTGACGATGATGGTCTTGGCCTTGTAGGCCTCGAGGATGGGCATGCCGTAGATGGGGCTGCCCTTGGTCAGCGCGGCCGGATTCACCACATCGTTGGCGCCCAGCACGATGGCGACATCGACCTGGCCGAACTCGCCGTTGATGTCCTCCATCTCGAAGACTTGGTCGTAAGGCACTTCGGCCTCGGCCAGCAGCACATTCATATGGCCGGGCATGCGGCCGGCCACCGGGTGGATGGCGTACTTGACCGTGATGCCCTTGTGCGTGAGCTTCTCGGCCAGCTCCTTGACCGCATGCTGGGCGCGCGCCACCGCCAGACCATAGCCGGGCACGATCACCACCGTCTCGGCATTGCCAAGAATGAAGGCGGCATCATCGGCGCTGCCGCTCTTGACCGAGCGCTGCACGGCGGCCCCGGCCGCTGCACTGGAGGTGTCACCACCAAAACCACCCAGGATCACATTGAAGAAGCTGCGGTTCATGGCCTTGCACATGATGTAGCTCAGGATCGCCCCCGAGCTGCCCACCAGAGAGCCGGCAATGATCAGCATGCTGTTGTTCAGGCTGAAGCCGATGCCGGCTGCCGCCCAACCCGAGTAGCTGTTCAGCATGGACACCACCACCGGCATGTCGGCGCCGCCGATCGGGATGATCAGCAGCACGCCCAGCGCAAAGCCCAGAGCCAGGATCAGGCCGAAGTCCAGCCAGCTCTGCGAATGCCAGAAGCCGAAGCAGAAGAACAGCGCCGCCAGGCCCAGGGCCAGGTTGAGCTTGTGCTGACCGGGGAAGGACACCGGAGCGCCCTGAAACAGGCGGAACTTGTACTTGCCCGAGAGCTTGCCGAAGGCGATCACCGAACCGCTGAAGGTGATCGCGCCGATGAAGGCGCCCAGCGCCAGCTCGATGCGGTTGCCGCCCGGAATCGGATCGCCCTTGGCCGTGATGGCAAAGGCCCAGGGCTCCAGCACGGCGGTCGCGGCGATGAAGACCGCGGCCAGGCCGATCATGCTGTGCATGAAGGCGACCAACTCGGGCATCTTGGTCATCTCGACCTTCTGCGCCATGTAAGCGCCGATGCCGCCGCCGACCACCAGGCCGGCCAGCACATAGGCCAGCCCCAGGCTCTGGCCGCCGGCCAGCTTGAGGATCAGGGCCACCGTGGTCAGCGCAGCAATGGCCATGCCGACCATGCCGAATAGGTTGCCGCGGATCGAGCTGGTCGGGTGCGACAAGCCCTTGAGCGCCTGGATGAAGCAGACGCTGGCGATCAGATAAAGCAGTGTGACGAGGTTCAGACTCATGACCGGCCCTCCGCGGCCTTGGTGTTCTTGTCGGTAGGCTTGGGCGCCTTCTTCTTGAACATCTCCAGCATCCGGCGCGTGACCAGGAAGCCGCCGAAGACATTGACCGCCGCCAGGGCCACGGCCAGGGTGCCCATGAGCTTGCCGAGATCGGTTTCGGTCAAGGCTGCCGCCAGCATGGCGCCGACGATGACGATGGCCGAGATGGCATTGGTGACCGCCATCAGCGGCGTGTGCAGGGCCGGCGTGACCGTCCAGACCACGTGGTAGCCCACGTAGATAGCCAGCACGAAGATGATCAAATTGGTGAGGGTGGGACTGACGAGTTCCATGGCAATCTCGGGTTAGGGCCTATTCACACTACGGATACTTGTGCGAGAGGGGCAGAAAGGGCCCCAAGCTAGGCGGACGACGAAGCCCAGGCTAGCCGCCTGGGCGAGGAGTTCAACGACGAATGGGGCCCTTTCTGCCCCTCTCCCGAAGGGTTGCCGCACAAATCACCGTGCACGTTGTTGCAAAGCCTCGCCGGGGGGTGACCCCGGCTTCGTTTTACGCCTAGCGCACGGTGATTTGTGAGGCAACGCATCAGGTATCCGTAGTGTGAATAGGCCCTAGCTGCGCTTGACCTCACCGCCCTGGCTGACCAGGCAGGCGGCGACGATGTCGTCATCGAGGGGCACGCTGAGCGTGCCGTCCTTGGCGAGGACGAGCTTGAGAAAGTCCAGCACATTGCGGGCATAGAGGGCCGAGGCATCGGCCGCCACCAAGGCCGGCAGATTGGTCTCCCCGACCAGGGTGACGCCATGCTTGACGACCGAGCGGCCGGCCTCGGTCAGCGGGCAGTTCCCGCCGATGCCATCGGCGCCACGGCCAGCGGCCAGGTCGACGATGACCGAGCCCGGCTTCATGCTGCGCACCATGTCCTCGCTGATCAGCTGCGGCGCGGCACGGCCCGGGATCAGGGCGGTGCTGATCACCACATCGGCCTGCGCCACGCGTTTGGCCACCTCGGCGCGCTGGCGGTCCAGCCAGCTTGGCGGCATGGGCCGGGCATAACCGCCCACGCCCTCGGCAGCTTCACGCTCTTCTTGGGTTTCGTAAGGCACATCGATGAACTTGGCGCCGAGCGACTCGACCTGCTCCCTGACCGCCGGCCGCACATCCGAGGCCTCGATCACCGCGCCGAGTCGCTTCGCCGTGGCAATCGCCTGCAGGCCGGCCACGCCGACACCCAGGATGACGACGCGCGCCGCCTTGACCGTGCCAGCCGCCGTCATCAGCATGGGGAAGAAGCGCTGATAACGCTCGGCCGCCATCATCACCGCCTTGTAGCCGGCGATATTGGCCTGGCTGGACAGCACATCCATGCTCTGGGCGCGCGAGGTGCGCGGCGCGGCTTCCAGGGCAAAACTGGTCAGGCCGGCGGCGGCCAGGGCCTGCAGACCGGGGCGGTCGAAGGGGTCGAGCATGCCCACGAGCGTGGCCCCCGACTTCATCAGGCCCAGCTCCTCGGCCTCAGGCCGGCGCACCTTGAGCACCAGATCGGCACCCAGGGCAGCGGCCTGCTCGACGATGTCGGCCCCGGCCGCAAGGTAGGCCTCGTCGGTGATGCTGGCCGCCAGGCCAGCCTCGCGCTCGACCTGCACGCTATGGCCTTGCGCCTTCAACTTCTTGACCGTCTCCGGGGTGGCTGCCACCCGCGTCTCTCCGGCCGCGCGCTCGCGCGGAACACCTATCTGCATGAGTCCCTCCTCGGGTCAATCAATGGATCTGTTCGTTCGGCTTGCGGGAAGCTTACACAATCAAGGAGACACTCCACCCCCGTAGACACCCCTGTAAGCGCGGAGCAAACGACAGATGACAAATCACGAACGCTGGAAGCCTTCGGTCACGGTAGCGGCCGTGGTCGAACGAGACGGCCGCTACCTGCTGGTCGAGGAGGAAACGCCCGAAGGCCTGATGCTGAACAACCCGGCCGGCCACCTTGACCCGGGCGAGACGCCGCTGCAGGCGGTGGTGCGCGAGGCGCTGGAGGAAACCGCGCGTGCGTTCACTCCCGAGTTCTTCCTCGGTTGCTATCTGGCGCGCTTCCAGCGGCCGGCGCGGCAGGAGGATGTCACCTACCTGCGTCTGGCTTTTGGCGGTACGGTCGGAAAAGAAATCGCGGGCCGAGTGCTGGACCAGGGCATCGTGCGCACGCTCTGGCTCAGCCTGGACGAGTTGCGCGCCACTGCAGCGCGCCACCGAAGCCCGCTGGTGCTGCGCTGCTGCGAGGACCATGCAGCAGGCCGGCGCCTGCCGCTGGACACGATTCAAGCCGATGCCACGCTGTTCGCGCCTCAAGTCAAGGACTGAGGACCCTACACTGTGCGCCGAACTCCAGGGATCCAAGCGGTTATGACGAAACGAATTCCAAAGCACAGGACAGGCCAGCTGCTGGCCCGCGGCCTGCTGAGCTTGTGCCTCAGCCTGGGCGCCGCCATGGCTCTTGCGCAGAGTCCTGGCTTTGAAGCCGCGCCCCAGCCCCTGATCATTGGTGACAGCTTGCTGCTGCGCTCCAGCGTGCTCAAGGAAACGCGCCGCATCAATGTCTACCTGCCCGAGGCTTACGCCCAGGCACCGCAAGCCGCCCAGCGCTGGCCGGTGCTCTACATGCCGGACGGTGGTTTGGCCGAGGACTTCCTACACATCGCCGGCCTGCTGCAAGTGTCAGTGGCCAATGGCACGATGCGGCCGTTCATCCTGGTCGGCATCGAGAACACCGAGCGCCGCCGCGACCTGACCGGCCCCAGCGCGGACCCGCGTGACCTCAAGATTGCGCCGCGCGTGGGCGGCTCGGCGGCCTTCCGGCAGTTCATCCGCGAAGAGCTGAAGCCTGCCATCCAGGCTCGCTACCGGACCACGACCGAGAGCGCGGTGATCGGCGAATCGCTGGCCGGGCTGTTCGTGGTCGAAACCTGGGTGCTGGAACCGACGCTGTTCGAGCGCTACATCGCCATCGACCCCAGCCTGTGGTGGAACCATGAAGGTCTGAAGACCCAGGCCGCCGAAACCTTGAAGGCGGGCAAGAACGGCACGCCAGGCCAGACGCCGCCGGCCTTTCTGTTCATGGCGGCCAGCCGCGAGCCCTCGATCCAACCCACGGTGACCCGCTTTGCCGAGCTCCTGCGCAGTCTGCCGGCCGAGCGCACGGGCCCCTGGCAGCATCTGGACATGCCGCAGGAGACCCACGCCTCGATCTACCACCCCGCGGCTCTGCTGGCTTTGCGCCAGATGTTCAAACCGACCCCGCCTTGAGGTCGACTTACCAGGCCTTCGCCGCGCTCAGAGCGGGCTGAAGGTCTGCACCACGGCCAGGTCGCCGGCCCAGACCGCCATTTGCAGCTGCAGGCCGACATACATGGCATCCAGCATGGCGAATTTGCGCTTGACCTCGGTGCGCTTGCGCGAAGGCACCTCCTCCAGCACCGGCTGCGGCGCTTCGTCGCAGCGCAGCTCGAAATTGCCGCAGTCGCTGGGCCGCGCGCCGATCTCGGACCAGAGCGCGTCATAGTTGGAGCTGATCTTGCGGCGGCGCCAGGGGTTGAGCGCCACACGGTCGCGGTTGCTGATCAGGATCAGGCGCTCGCAGCCCAGCGAGGCGCCGATCTGGCGCACCGCCTGCACCAGCACCACGCCGGGCCGGCAGCCATAGAAATCCTTGGTGGCTCGGCGCACCAGCTCGCGCGAACCCTCGCTGCGCCCACCCTGCAGACGGCCAATGGCCACGCAGGGCTGGCCCTGGCGGCGCATGAAGACGAAGGAGGCGCTGAACACCATCTCGCCATCGAGCATGAGGCGCAGGCAGAGGTCCCCCTCGCGGTGGCCCTCGTGAACGGCCGACAGCTCGACCTGGAAAGTCGCAGCCGATTTGCCACTCAGCTCACAGAGCACCAGGTTCTCGCGCGCCGCCCGAGCCAGCACCGACTCCAGCCCTTGTTCGAGCAGAAAGCCGTAGTGGTCCATCAGCAACTCCACCCGCCGCGCGCAACCCAGGCGGCGCGAAAAATAGGGGCGGTAGATCTTGCTCAGCAGCTTGGGGTGCTGGCGCACGGCTGACATCAAAACGGGGTGAGCGCTGACAAAGCTCATCCAACGCCGGGTCTGGGTCGGGTGCAAGAGGGCGCCGAGGTAAATCTTGAAACGATCCTTGGCGCTGATGCGGCCGCAGTAAGGGGTGATTCGAAAAGGATTCAGCTTCATGGCCGGCGCTCGCGGGGCGCAAAACGCCGCCGAATCATTGGGAGAGCCGGGACTGTAAAGTTATGTGAATGACAGTTCCACCATCGCTGGACGAGTGCCGGACACTGCACCAGCGCGGGGCACCAGCCAGCACTGCGACGCCGATGTCCCCCCTTGCGGGACAATCGCGGCCATGAACTCCAAGCAACGCATCGTCGTCGGCCTGTCCGGCGGCGTCGATTCCGCCGTCACCGCCTACCTGTTGAAGAAGGCCGGCCACGAAGTCGTGGGCATCTTCATGAAGAACTGGGAGGACGATGACGACAGCGAGTACTGCTCGTCCAATATCGACTTCGTCGACGCGGCCGCCGTGGCCGACGTGATCGGCATCGAGATCGAGCATGTCAACTTCGCCGCCGATTACAAAGACCGGGTCTTCGCCGCCTTTCTGCGCGAGTACCAGGCCGGCCGCACGCCCAACCCCGATGTGCTGTGCAATGCCGAGATCAAGTTCAAGGCCTTCCTCGACCACGCCCTGCGCCTGGGCGCCGAGAAGATCGCCACCGGCCATTACGCCCGAGTGCGTGAAGTCGATGGACGAACCCAGCTTTTGAAGGGCGTGGACAACAGCAAGGACCAGAGCTACTTCCTGCACCGCCTGAACCAAGCCCAGCTGGCCAAGACCCTGTTCCCGGTCGGCGAGCTGCACAAGACCGAGGTGCGCCGAATCGCCGAGGAGATTGGCCTGCCCAACGCCAAGAAAAAGGACTCGACCGGCATCTGCTTCATCGGCGAGCGGCCCTTCCGTGAGTTCCTGAACCGCTACCTGGCCCACCAGCCTGGCCCGATCAAGGACGAGCGCGGCCGCAAACTGGGCGAACATGTCGGCCTGTCCTTCTACACCCTGGGCCAGCGCCAGGGCCTGGGCATCGGCGGCGTCAAGGAAAAAGGCGCACCGCGCGGCGGCGGCGAGCACGAGCCCTGGTTCGTGGCGCGCAAGGACATGGAAAAGAACACCTTGTATGTGGTGCAGGGCCACGAGCACCCCTGGCTGCTGAGCCAAGCCCTGATCGCCGACGACCTGTCCTGGACCGACACCCAGCCCGCCTTTGGCGGCTTGGGTGCCAAGACGCGCTACCGCCAGGCCGATGCCGCCTGCGCCTTCCACCCCGACACGCCGGCGGTCGGCCGCTGCCGCGTGGACTTTGCCCAGCCGCAATGGGCCGTCACGCCGGGCCAGAGCCTGGTGCTCTACGACGGCGAAGTCTGCCTGGGTGGTGGCGTGATCGCCGAAGCCATCGCGCAAAGCTGATCCCCCCCCCGAGATCGGGGCTGCCTGCATGACCAAACACACATGCCAGAAGCGACCCCGATGTGGCACCCTGCCGGCCAGGCGCTTCGCTGAACAAAGTCTCCCTTGCTCAATTTGCTGAATTCCCCACCGCTGCGCCTGCTCGACCAAACGCTGGACCGTGTGCTGGCACGCGTGGCGCAGCCCAATGTGGTGCTGCGCGTGGCCGCCCTGTCGATCTGCCTGCTGGAGCTGGCCGCGGCCGTGGCCGGCCTGCTGGGCTACCGCACCGACGCCTATGACGGCGCGGTGCCCGCCCTATACCTGCGCTGGGGCGGCAACAGCAACGACCCTATCCTGCTGATCACGTGCTTCAGCCTCGTGCTGCTGTTCGCCTGGGGCTATTGGCGCCTGGCCCGCGAAGGCCGGGCCGACCAGCCGCCGCCGAATGCCCTGCTGCGCCTGGTGATGATCGACCTGCTGGCCATCGCCGTCACGCCGGGCCTGCCTTTTCTTGTCACGGCCCTGGCTGCCGTGCTGTTGCGCGCGCGCACGGCCTTCCTGTTCGCCCTGGCCCAGATCGCCATCAACCTGGCCATGAACTGGCTGCTGCCCCTGGCCGAACTGGTAACGCCGGGCAGCAGCGGTGTGCCCAACTGGCTGGACAATATGGGCCTGCTGATGGCCATGGTGGCCTTGCATGGCATGGCCTTCGGCCTGGGCCGCATGGCGGCGGCCGAATCCGAAAAGCGCCGCTGGCTGCAAGCCATGCTGGCCGAACGCCTGAGCGCCGAGCAGCTGCAGGCAGAGCAGCTGCGCTACAACGAGCGCACCTTGATGGCGCGGGAACTGCACGATGTGGTCGGCCACCACCTGACCGCCCTGAACCTGCAGCTGCAGCTCAGCAGTGCCCTGCTGCAGCGCGCCGATGGCGAAGGCGCCGCCTTGGCCGTCGACAAGGCGCGGCAGAGCGCGGCGAACCTGCTGGCCGATGTGCGCCAGGCCGTCAGCCAGCAACGCAGCTCGCAGCGCATCGACCTCAGCACCGCCTTGCAAGCCCTGGTCGACGGCATTGCCAGCACTCAGATCGAGCTGAGCATCGCCCCCAGCGCCCGCGACCTGAGCCCGCGCGTGGCCCACGCCTTGCTGCGCTGTGTGCAGGAGGCGGTGACCAACAGCGTTCGCCACGCCCGCGCCTCGCGGGTGAGCATCGAAGTGGCCATCGAGGATCGCGAAATGAGCCTGAGCACGGACAACTTGCCACAAGGCGAAGTCCGCGTCAGCATTGACGACAACGGCCTGGGTGCCAGCCACCTCAAGCCAGGCAATGGCCTGCTAGGCATGGCCGAACGCATGAGCGAGCTCGGCGGGCGCATGGATGTGCGGCGTAGCCAGCCCGGTTTCCGAATTGAACTGCGGTGCCCAAGGACAGCATGAACACCCACAGCAACAACCTCCCTCACCTCAAGCCCGCCAGCGCCGCAGACGCCTCGGCCAAAGGCAGCATCCGCCTGCTGCTGGTGGAAGACCAGCAATTGGTGCGCGACGGCCTCAAGGGCCTGCTGGCCCTGCACGAGGACATCCAGATCGTCGGCGAGGCCAGCGACGGCGCGGACGCACTCGAGCAGATCACCCGCCTGGGCGGCGAGCCGCCAGACCTGATCCTCTCCGACATGCGCATGCCGCGCCTGGACGGCCTGGGCCTGATCCGCGCCCTGGCGGCGCGCGCGCTGAGTATCCCGGTGGTGCTGCTGACCACGTTTGACGATGCCGCCGTGTTCGACGAGGCCGTGCGCGCTGGCGCCCGCGGCTTCCTGCTCAAGGCCATCAGCACCGACACCCTGGTGCAGGCCTTGCGCGATGTGGCTGAAGGCGGCACCGCTCTGCGCCCCTCGCTGACCACGCGCATGGAGCGCCCGGCCAGCACGGCCGAACGCGCCTTCCTGGCCACCGAACAGCCCGACCCGCTGTCACCCAAGGAGCTGCAGGTGCTGCGCCTGGTGGCCAGCGGCCGCAGCAACACCGAGATCGCCGCCCTGCTGGGCAACAGCGAGGGCGTGATCAAGAACCACTGCTCGGCCATCTTCTCCAAGATGGGCGTGCGCGACCGCACCCAGGCGGTGTTGCGCGCGATTGACTTGGGTTGGATCTGAAACGCGAGGCCTGACCCGTCCCGCGTCGAACTGTTAGGGCTCGACAGGGCGACCCAGGTGCAGCACCCAATATCGGTCATAACGCCCCGGACCGACGACACAGGCAAGGCCCACGTCGACAAACTCAGCCTGCATCAGGTTCTCGCAATGCTGGGCGCTCAGAGTCCAGGTCGCGAGCACCTCGTCCAGGCTTTCCTGGCCCGCCGCCAGGTTCTCGCCGGCGCGGCGCATGACATAGCCGCTCTGGCGAAAACGCTCACGCAAGCTGCTGCCCTTGAGGCCGACATGACTGAGCTGGTCGCCTTGCGCCAATTCAGCAGCAAAAGCCTGGGCTGAGGCCTCCAGGCGAGCTTCCCAGCGCAAGGGGGGCGCGGAGGGCAAAAGCTTGCGACCGCAAGCCTGGGCCTGCGTCCGGAAGGCGTTGAGGCGGAGCAGTTCGGCGTGGATCTCCGCCGGGCTCGGGCAGGATTTGGCCGCGCCGGCCTCAGCCACCTGGGCGCCGGCCAGCCCCAGCACACCGAGGCCACCGAGTTGCAGCAGCAGGACGGCACGGCAGAGCCGACCTGCAAGCGAGAAAGAGGGTCGGCGATCGGAGGGCAAAGTCGAATTCATGGGCGAACGCATCCTACCCAATGGCGGACGGCCGCCGGGCGACTAAGCTACGCAAAAGCCACTGGAGCGTCTATGCCCGCATCTACTTCTTGGCCTGCCGCCCTGCTCGGCCTGGGCCTGCCCCTGGTCCTGCTGGCTGGGGCCTGCAGCAGCGCACCCAACAATGCGCCCGCGCCTGCTGGAGCGCCGCTCAGCCAGCGTTTGTTGAAGGATCTGGAAGTGGAGATCGGTGAGGCCCGCTGCAGCAGCGATGCCCAGTGCCACAGCCTCGCGGTCGGCGCCAAACCCTGCGGCGGCCCCGAGGGCTACCGAGCCTGGTCCAGCCAGGGCCGTGACGGCCAGAAGCTCAAGGCGCTGGCCGAGCGCCAGGCCGCCGCGCGCCGGGCTGAGAACGAGGCCAGCGGACTGATGTCCAACTGCGCCGTCGAGCCCGACCCCGGCGCCAGCTGCCAGGCCGGGCGTTGCGGCCTGCGGCCGCGCACGGGCGGCGCTGTCAAGTCCGCGGTCTGACACAGCGGCGCACTCAATTCGAATCGGACGTCTGGCTCTCAGACAAGCTGGCACTGGCCGCGGGAGACGGTGCAGTGGCACCTTCCGGTCGCCCCTGGAACAACCAGTCGCTGGCCTTGGCCAGGGGCTGACCGTCGGGCCGGCTTTGGCGCAACAAAGGGCGCTCGGAGCGGCTGTGCACGGCGCTGAAAGCCTTGGGCTGGCTGGGCTCGGGCACCAGCACCCAATCGGCCTGACCGGTGAAGGGGTCGACGTAGGCGCGGCGCAGATGGTGCCGAGTCTTGCCGGCGCGCTCATCGACCAGCAGATCCTTCAAGCTGCGCGGGTACTGCGGCTGGGCACCGCCCCCCACCTTGGCATAGCTTTGGATGGCCCGGGCCAACTCTTCGCCGCGGAATTCCAGCTCGCGCTCGCGCTCGCGCTGCGCCGCCGTGCTCCAACTCTGCCCCAGCGCCGCCAAGGCCGCTGCCGTCAGCGCGACGAAGAACAGCAAGCCGAGGTAGGTGAAGCCGCTGGCGGCAGAAGGGGCGCGGGGCATGGGGGGGAATCGTGAATCGTGAATCGTGAGTGGTGGTGGAGAGGGGGATTCACGATTCGCCATTCACGAATCACCAATCACCAGCCCCCTTCACCAATCCGCGAACAGCCGCCCATCACTGGCGCGGCCGGCCGCGCCGCTGCGCACATCGTAAACCTGGCCAGTGGCCTGCATATCGCCGGGCGGCGGCAGGCTGACCCAGGCATCGCGGCTGCCATTGAGCGGGTCTTCCGGGATCTCGCGGATGTAGCGCGCCGTGGCCAGCTCTTCCAGGGAGTCGGGATAACGGCCTTTGTCAGCGGCAAACTGGTCGATGGCGTCGCGCATGACATTCAGCGAGCTGCGCAGCGCGGTTTCGCGCGATTTCTGCAAGCTGTTGAAGTAGCGCGGCGCCGCGATCGAGGCCAGCAGGGCGACGATGGCCATGACCACGATCAGCTCGATCAAGGTGAAGCCGCGGCAGGCGCGCTGGCGTGAGGAAGACGGGGTTTTCATATCGGCGCCTCACCAATCGCGCAAGCGCGTGCCGTCGAGCGCGCGGCGCTCGGAGCGGGAATAGACATCGAACACATCCTTGCCCGAGCGCGGCTCGTCCGGCGGGCTGTCGGCCGCGCGCAGGCCCCAGGTGTCGGCGGCCGGCAGCGCCGGATCGGCAAAGGGGTCGCGCGGCAGGCGGCGCAGAAAGTAGAGCTTGCGGCTGTCGGGCGTCTTGATGTCCACCACGCCAGCAGCCAGCAACTGCAAATTGGGCGGATAGCCGCTGTCCTCGGGGCTGGTCTGGATCTGCCCGGCCTCGACCGCCTTCTTGTAGGCATCGAGCGCGCCACGCAGCTGGCGCAGGCCCGAGCGCAGCTCATGCTCGCGGGCGCGCTGCACCGACATCTCGAGCAGCGGCCGTGCCGAAGTGGCCAGCATGGCCAGCATGGCCAGCACCACCAGCATTTCGATCAGCGTGAAGCCGCCCCGTTTGTCCATCGCCATGCGCTCGAGCTTGCGGCTGCCGCGCGCTCAGCGCGCCGCCTCCACGCTGACCAGGCCCGAGCCTTCAAGGCGCACACCAGCGCTCTCGCCATTGGCGCCGGTGGCCTGGATGCTGCCCAGCTCGACGCTGGTGGATTTGCCGGTGGCCGCCGGCAAGGCCCGCAGCACCAAGACCTTCTCGCCGCGGGGTGACAACTCGACCGGCAAGCGGCCCGGGGTCATGCCGCCTTGCAGAGACTGCAGCAAACTGGCGTCGTACTCGATCTCGCCGCGGATGCTGACGCCCGACTCATTGCGCAGCGTCACCGACACGGTGCCGCCCGGCGTGACCTGGGGCGTGACCTCCAGCCGCACCGTGGCCTCAGCCGGGGCCGCCGCCGGCGCAGGGGCCGGTGCCGCCTGAACATCGCGCGGGGCGGCCAGCGCGGGCATGGCGCCGCCACCACCGCTGGGGCCGACCCCAACCTTGGCATTCGGGCGCAGCAGGCCACTGAAAGCGCCCGGCGAGGCATCGGTGCCGCTGGCGGTGCGCGTCAGGCTGGCCTCGGGCAAGGCCAGATTGCGGACGATGCGCGGCGTGATCAGCAAGACCACCTCGGTCTTGGCCCGGGTGTCGCTGCGCACGCCGAACAGGCTGCCGAGCACCGGGATGCCAGACAGACCTGGAATGCCGCTGGCCGTGCGCCGGTCCTCGTCATTGATCAAACCGGCCAGCACCTGGGTCTCGCCATCGTTCAGGCGCAAGGTGGTCGAGGTGGTGCGCTGGCCGATTTCGTAGGCCGTCGTGCCACCCGGGCCGGTGACCTGACGGATCAGGTTGCTGACCTCCAGACCGACCTTGATCACCACATCGTTATCCAGCTGGATGGTCGGCTCGACATCGAGCTTGAGGCCGATGTCCAGATAGGACACCGACGCCGCCACCGAGGTCTGGCCGGAGAAGTTGGTGGTGGTGGTGAAGACCGGCAGCTTCTGGCCGATGTGGACCTTGGCCTTCTCGCGGTTGCGCACCCGGATCTTGGGGTTGGCCAGCAGATTGACATTGCCGCTGCTGCCGCGCAGGGTGGCGACGACACCGGGGTTGGCGACAAAGCCGCGGAACTCATCGCGCTGGCCCAGGGGCACCTGGCCGCTGGCCAGGCCGCCGCCTACCGCGGGCAGGCCGAAGCTGAGCTGGTCGGGCCATTTGAGGCCCAGATCGTCGACCCGGTCGGTGGCCAGCTCCATCACCTCGACATCGAGCATGACCTCGGGCTCGGGCAGGTCGACCGAAGCGATCAGGCGTTCGACCAGACGCAGCACCTCGGGGGTGTCGCGCACCACCATCAGGTTCAGGCGCTCGTCGACATGGATGTCGCGCACCTTGGCGATGGTGCGCACCATGGCTTGCACCTGCTTGACGTCGGCGTTAGCCAGGTAAAGCGTGCGGGTGATCAACTCCTGGTGCTCCCGCTGCTTGGCGCTGGTGTTGGGGAAGATCAGCACCGAGCTGTCGTTGAGCAGCTTGCGGTCCAGCTGCTGGGTGCTCAGCACCACACGCATGGCCTCATCCAGCGTGACATTGCGCAGGAAGATGGTGATGCGGGTGTCGGAGCGCACATCCTTGTCGAACACGAAATTGATGTTCGAGCTGCGCGCCAAGGCCTCGAAGACCTGGCGCAGCGGGGCGTCACGGAACTCCAGCGTCACCGGCTTCTGGAAGGCCGGGCCCAGCTCATTGCTGCCCTGCTGCTCCAGCGGCCGCGCCTGCGCCACCTGGCTCAGCAACTGGCGAGCACCCGGATGCGGGGGCGACTCGGCCAGGATTTCACGCGCCAAGGCTTCCACCCGTTCCAGGCGGCCTTCGCGCAAGAGGCTGCGCGCGGTCAAGAGCGTGGCTTCCTGCTTCTGGCCGCGCTGCAGCTCGGTCTCGAAATGAGCCAGGCGCGGATGCTTGGGGTCGATCTCGCGCAGGCTTTGCATGGCGGCCTGGGCCTCGGCCCAGCGGCTGCTGGCGCGCGCGCCTTCGATCTGCATCAGCAGGCGGTTGCTGAGTTGGGTGCGCAGCCGGATCTGGGCGGCACGCAAGGCATGGTCCTGCGGCTCCTTCTGCGCCGCGGCATCGAGCACGGCATAGGCCTGCGTCAGCTGGTTGGCACGGCTCAAATCATCGGCCTGACGCAGCGCCGGATGCGAGCAGCCCGCCAGCACGAGCAGCACGGCCAGGCTCATGGCCGCGGGCTGGGGCGCGGCGCGGCGCATGAACAGGGAAGGGGCTTGCAGCTTCATGGGGTTGCGGCTCGGAAGTTGACGCTCTGGGTGAGCTTGGCGGGCAGCCAGGTCAGGTCGAGCCCGCGTTCATGGATCTGGTCGACTCGCCACTGGCCGTCGATCACCTCGCCGGGCTTGACGGCCAAGGTCTTGCTGGCACTGGACAAGAGCGCGACGCTGCCGCTGCTCTCGACCAAACGGCCGATCAGTTGGTAGGGAAATGGCGGTGCCACCGGCGCGGCGGGTGGAGCCGGAGGCGAAGGTGGCTGGGCAGGCGGAGGCGGCGGTGGCGCGGGCGGCGCCCAGGCGGCGAACTGCCCGGCGCTGGCCGGCGCCCAAGCGCCACGTTCAGCGGGTGCCCAGTCGGTCGGCGCGGCGCTAGCGGCGGCGGCAATAGGTGCAAGGCGAGCGGCACTGCCGGTCGGCGCGCCTGGCGCCGGGCTGCGCCGCGTAGCGGCCACCGGCTGAGCCAAATCGGCATCCTCGCCCTCGCTCTGGGCCACCCAAAGGCTCGCGGCCACGCTCACGGCCAGGCCCGCGGCCAAAACGATCTGACGCGGACCCACGGTGTTTGCTTTGGGCTCGCTCATCGCGTTTCGCTCCCGGCGGCCGACTCGGCACGACCATGCAAGGACCATTGCAGCTCCGCTTCCAGCTCGGCGGCCTGCGGCGAAGTGCGGCGCAGCTTGAGGCCGTCCAGGCTCAAGCCCGGGTCGTGGCGCAAGGCGGCTTCGATGTACTGGCGCAACTGCTCATAGCCACCGCTCAGCGGCATGGTCACGCGCAAGCGCTCCAGGCCGGTGGCGGCGTCGACGCTCAGGCGGTGCTCGCTGCGGCTGCTTTGCAGACCCAGACGCAAGCTCATTTCCAGCAGGTCGGCCAGGCGTTGCTGGCGGGCACTGGCGGGCGGCAGCGCCTGCCACCACTGGGCCGCCGTGGCGGGCGCAGCCTCGATGCTGAGCGGGCCGGCGGCGCGCTGCAGGCGCAGCTGGGCGCGCAGGCGGTCCGCCTGAGCGGCGCTCGCCGCAGCGTCGCGCTCCCAGCCCTGCCCCAGCCAGGCCAATGCGGCAGCCAGCAGCAGGCCCAGCAAGGCGAGCACGCCAGGCAGGCCCAGGCTGCGCAGGAATCGTTGAACAGCAAGCGCCTTCATGGTCGGGCCTCCTCAATGGGTCCGCCGGTCGGGCGCAAAAGTTCGGGCTGAAGTTTGGCGTTCAGCTCGAAGCGCTGGCCACTCAAGCCCTGTTCGGCGTTCTGCAGCCGGCTCAAGATGACGCTTCGGAAGCCGCCTTGTGCGGCCAGCCGGTCAACCAGCTGCAGCGGCGCCAGCTTGTCGGCGGCCAGGCCCTCCAGGCGCAGCTCCTGCCTGGCGCTGTTCAAGTCCAGGGCCAACCAGGCCAGCGGCGCCGGCTGCTTGGCCGCACCGGCCTGCTCGACCTGCACCAGCAGCGACTCCCAGGGCTGGCGCAGCAAGGCCTGCACTTCGGCGGCCGCCCGCAAACGCTCAGCCTCGAGCTTACGGGCGCTGTCCTTGCTTCCGGCCTGAACCACCAGCGCGGGCAAGGTGGCCGGTGCACGCGCGGGCGCCGGCTTGCCGCGCAAGCGCGCCTGCAAATCCGCCAGCTGCTGCTGACCCAAAGCACGCTCCTGGCGAGCTTCCCAGGCGGTCCAACCAGCCGTGGCCAGCACCAGCAGGCTGGTGGCCGCCAAAGGCCAGGCCAGGGGCGAACGTTGCCGAGGCGCGCCCAGAAAATCGGGCCGGGGCAGGCCGGGCGAAGGCTTGGTCGATGCAGCTTCGAGCGCGGCGAGATCAGGCTCGGGCGCATCGAGTCGGCCATGCACATGGATGGCCGGGCCCAGCTTCACAGGCGAAGAAGCAGCCTGCAAACCATAGCCAGCCACGCGCAGCCGTTCCGCGACCAGACCCGGCTGCAACGCCAGTTGCTCCTGCAGCAGCTCGGCCAGGGCCTCGGCACTGGCCTCCTGCAAGCGCAGCTGGCGCAGCCCGCTGAGGCGCCCCGCCGTGAGGCTGAGCCAGGTCACGACCGCGCCCTCCAGCCAGACCAGGGCAGCCTGTTCGGCAGCCGCCCACTCGGGCTCCTCGCCAGCCAGGCGCTGCAAGGCGGCGGCCCAAGCCGGCTGCACCTGCAACAGGCGCACCTCATGCTCGGCGGCCACTTCGCGCCAGCCCTGGGCGGCCGGGCCGTGCAAGGCCAGGGCGCCGCATTGCTCGACCCGACCGGGTTCAGCCGCGAGACGCCAGCCGGCCAGCGACCAGGCTTTGGCCGCCGCCCCGAAGTACTGACCGAACTGCTGGCGTGCGTAAGCCAAGAGCTGGGCCTCGTCGGCCAGGGGCAAGCCCGGCTGGCAGACCAGCTCGTGCAACAAGCGGCTGGACAGCAGCAGGCGCGCGGCGCTGCCGCTCTGCTTGCGGCACCAGTCGGCCCAGGCTTCGGCCTTGCCACCGGGGCGTGCGAGCAAGCCTTCGGGGGCCAGGAACAGGGTCTGGGGTCGCGCCAGGCGGGCGCGCAAACGCCGCCGCATGCGGCTCAGGAAGGGGGGCGGCGCGCTATTCATCCAGGGTCACTCGTTCCAGCTCGTCAAAGGTGGTCTCGCCGCGGCAGACCGCTTGCAAGGCGACGGCCCGCAGCGGCTTCATGCCGCGGGCGCGCGCGGCTTCCTTGATCTGCGACATGGGCGCGCGCGCGGCGATCAGGTCACGCAGGCTGTCGTCGAGCTTGAGCAGCTCAGCCACGGCACGTCGGCCACGGTAGCCGGTGCCGCGGCAATGGCCGCAGCCCTCGCCCTTCATGAAGCTGTGCTCGCCCGCCTGCAGTCCATAACGCGCCAGCGTGGCGGCATCGGGCTCGAAGGGGCGCGCGCAGTGCTTGCAGGTCAGGCGCACCAGGCGCTGGGCCAGCACGGCATTCAGAGCCGAGACCACGTTGTAGAGGTCCAGGCCCATGTGCATGAAGCGCCCGATCACATCGAAGGCGTTGTTGGCGTGCACGGTCGAGAAGACCAAGTGGCCGGTCAGCGCCGCCTGGACCGCGATCTGCGCGGTTTCGGCGTCACGGATTTCACCGACCATGACCCGGTCCGGGTCGTGGCGCAGGATGGAGCGCAGGCCGCGCGAGAAGGTCAGTCCCTTTTTCTCATTGACCGGGATCTGCACCACACCGGGCAGCTGGTACTCGACCGGGTCTTCGATGGTGATGATCTTGTCATCGCCGGTGTGGATTTCGGCCAAGGTGGCGTAAAGCGTGGTGGTCTTGCCGCTGCCGGTCGGGCCGGTGACCAGCAGCATGCCGTGCGGCTGGCGTGCCTGGTGGCGGATGGCGGCGCGCTCCTCGGCGTCGAAACCGAGCGAATTGAGCGTCAGGTTGCCGCCGGTCTGCTCGATGCGGGCGCGGTCGAGCACGCGCACCACGGCGTCCTCGCCGAACACGCTGGGCATGATGGACAGGCGGAAATCCACCTCGCGACCCTGCACCTTGAGCTTGAAACGGCCGTCCTGCGGCAGGCGGCGCTCGCCGATGTCCAGCTCGGACATGACCTTGAGACGCGACACCAGCTGTTCGGCCGTGGCCGCGCCGTCCACCGTGCGCACCATGGACATGACGCCGTCGACGCGGAAGCGGATCACCGCGCCGCGCGCCGTGCATTCGATGTGGACATCGCTGGCGCCGTCCTGCAGCGCGTCATACAGCGTGGCGTTGAGCAGGCGCACCACGGGGCTGGCCTGCTCGGACATCAGCAGGGCGCTGAGCTCCTCGGTGCCGCCACTGGCATCGCCGTCGATGACCGATTCCTCGACATCGCTGAGGGCCCGGAAATCGGCTTCGCCGGCACCGAGCCAATGGCTGATGGCTGCCGGCTCGCACTGCAGCCAGCGCACCGGCGCTTGCAAACGCGCCTCGACGCTTTGCAGCAACAGCTCATCGGCCGCCCGCTCGCCCAGCAGCATCTTGCGGCCGCCGGCGCCCACGGCCAGCACGGCACGCCAGCGCTGCGCCTGGGCCTGCGGCCAGTGCTCGAAATCGAGCGACCAGGGGCCATGCTCGGCAGGCAGTACCGCGGCCAGGGAATAAGAAGAGGCCTCAACGGTCATTGAACTTGTTCCACCAGTTGGAAGATGGGCATGTACATCAGCACGATGATGCCGCCGATGAGCACACCCATCACCAGCATCAGGGCCGGGTTGATGGCCCGGGTCAGCAGCTCGGTCAGGCGTACGGCTTCCTCGTCATGAAAGGCAGCGGCACGCTCCAGCATGGCGGCGACTTCGCCGCTGCGCTCACCCACGCGCACCATGCGGCGCGCCACGGGCGTGGCCAGGTCTTGCGATTCCAAGGCTTCGGACAGGCGCTCGCCACGCTCGATCTGCTGTGCCGCGGCAGCCACGGCCGGCCGCCAGGGCAAGGCCACCACATCCTCAACGATGCGCAAGCTGGCCAGCACCGGCACGCCCGAGGCCAGCAGCATGGACAGGCTGCGGTAGAGCCGCGCCAGAGCCAGCACGCGCAAGCGCGGGCCCAGGCCGGGCAGGGTCCAGAGCGAGGCCTGCACCCGCTGGCGCAAGCCCGGGTGGCGCCACAGGCTAACCGCGCCCAAAGCCAGCGCGCCGAGACCCCCGAGCACCCACATCGGATGCGCACCGGCGGTTTGACCGAATCGCATCAGCACCATGGAAGCCCAGGGCAGGTCATTGCCCAGGCCGTCGAGGATGCCGGCAAAGCGCGGCAGCACGAAGAGCAGCAGAAACAGGATCACCGCGCTGCCGACAGCCAGCAGCATGACCGGGTAGACGCAGGCGGCGATCAGGCGCGAGCGCAGGTTGTCCACCCAGGCCAGGTATTTGGCATGCTGGGCCAGAGCGGTGCTGAGCTGACCGGTGCGCTCGTTGGCGGCGACGATGGCGCAGATCAATTCATCAAATGCCTGCGGCTGCTGGCGCAAGGCCACCGACAGGGGCTGGCCCTGCTCGACCTGGCTGACCACGGCGTCGAGTGCCTGGCGCACCGAGGCCTGAGCTTCCTTCTCGCGCAAGGTGTTCAGCGCTTCCAGCAAGGCGATGCCGGCATCGAGCAGCACGGCCAGCTCCTGGCTGAACAGTTGCAGCGGGAAGGCGCGCGTCGAGCGCCGCCCGGCACGGATGCCGGCGCCGGTTTCGCCCAACTCCTGTACATCAAGCACATGCTGCGGCGCCACGCCCAAGGCGCCGGCCACCGCATGGGCGTCCAGCGCGTCGACACGCACCGTCCTCACCCCCTCGGGGTGAAAGACGCGGACCTGGTAGCTGGGCATGGAGAGGAGGAATCAGTGGCTGGCAGTCCAAGGGCGACGGGCACAGGCCGCGGCGCCGCTGGCGTTCACCAGCTGGTGAGGTCGGCGTCTTCGCCTTCGCCGCCCGGGCGGCCGTCTCGGCCGAAGGAAAACAAGTCGTACTCGCCATGCTCACCGGGCGAGCGGTATTGGTAATCGCTGCGCCAGGGGTCCTGGGGCAGGGCTTTGCTCAGATAGGGGCCGGCCCAGCGCGGTTCGTCGGCAGGCTTGGTCACCAGCACAGCCAGGCCTTGCTCGGTGCTCGGGTAGCGGCCGACATCGAGCCGGTATTGATCCAGGGCTTTTTGCAGGCCGTCAATCTGGGCGCGCGCCGCCTTGACCTCGGATTTGCCGATCTGGCCAAAGAATTTGGGGCCCACATAGCCGGCCAGCAAACCGATGATGACCATCACCACCAGCAGCTCCAGCAGAGTGAAGCCACGGCCGGAACGGCTGGCTTGGCGCTTGGATTGGATGCACAACATCTTGTCAAAAACCCTCAAAAACCTTGACCCTGCGGCCCCGCCCGGCGGACCGGTTGGTACCCACTCACTCAGCGCACCGCGGCGCTGAGGCTTGAACTGTGACAGCCGCGGACCGGCCCAGCCATTGGGACTTGACCCCCCATGCGCCATTGGGACCAGCCTGGAAGCGCGACAACGCCACGCACTGTAACGGCTCAATGTGAAGGATAAAGGTCGGCCCGGATGCGAGGCAGAGCCTCGCGGCGTCTCGCCGATTTATCGCGCAGATTGCCTTCATTTTGGCGAAAACATGCGCAGCGCCATACTTATGCACAAGCCGCATAGTTGCATGTGCACTCGGCTTTGAGACCAGGCCGGCGCCGTACCGACTTCGCGTTACCGTTCGCCCCGTCCAAAAAGTTACGGAGCATTACCGAATGTCCAACCTGTCTTTCGTGGCGCCGACGCGCAACAGCCCCTGGGGCACCTACCTCTCGCAGATCGACGCCGTGGAGCCCTATCTGGGCCATCTGGCCCGCTGGGTGGAGACGCTGCGCCGGCCCAAGCGCGCCTTGATCGTGGACGTGCCGATCGAGCTCGACAACGGCACCATCGCCCATTACGAGGGCTACCGCGTCCAGCACAGCCTGACCCGCGGTCCGGGCAAGGGCGGTGTGCGCTACCACCCCGATGTGACGCTGGAAGAAGTTATGGCCCTCTCGGCCTGGATGACGATCAAGAACGCGGCCGTCAACCTGCCCTACGGCGGCGCCAAGGGCGGCATCCGCCTCGACCCCAAGGTTCTGTCCAAGAAAGAGCTGGAGCGAGTTACGCGCCGTTACACCAGCGAGATCGGCATCATCATCGGCCCGCAGCAGGACATCCCGGCGCCGGACGTGAACACCAACGGCCAGATCATGGCCTGGATGATGGACACCTACTCGATGAATGTCGGCGCCACCGCCACCGGCGTGGTCACCGGCAAGCCCATCGCCCTGGGCGGTTCGCTGGGCCGTGTGCAGGCCACGGGCCGCGGTGTCTTCGTGATCGGCCGCGAAGCCATGCGCCGCCTCAATATCGATATGGAAGGCGCCCGCGTTGCAGTGCAAGGCTTCGGCAATGTCGGCTCCATCGCCGCCAAGCTGTTCGCCGCCAGCGGTGCCCGCATCGTCGCCGTGCAAGACCACACCGGCACCATCCTGAACGAGCGTGGCTTCGACATGCAGAACCTGCTCGACCATGTGGCCCAGACCGGCGGCGTGGCCGGCTTCTCGGGCGGCGACGCAATAGCCAACGAGGACTTCTGGAAGGTCAAGAGCGATGTGCTGATCCCGGCCGCGCTGGAAGGCCAGATCAACAAGGAGCGCGCCGAAGGCCTGCAGACCCGCTTGGTGCTGGAAGGCGCCAACGGCCCGACCACCCCGGACGGCGACGCCGTGCTGGCCGACCGCGGCATCGTCGTGGTGCCGGACGTGATCGCCAACTCGGGCGGTGTGACCGTGTCCTACTTCGAGTGGGTGCAGGACTTCTCCAGCTTCTTCTGGACCGAGGACGAAATCAATGTCCGCCTGGACAAGATCATCACCGGCGCCTTCAAGCACATCTGGGATGTCTCCGAGCAGCACCGCGTCTCGCTGCGCACCGCCGCTTTCGTGGTGGCCTGCACCCGGGTCCTGGAAGCCCGCGAAGAGCGCGGTCTGTATCCCTGAGATGGGACCGAAGGCAGCCCCTGCGGGCTGCCTGACGCCCATCGAAGGCCTGGCGGCTTGCAAGCCGTCAGGCTGAGATGGGACCGGCCGCCTACCAGCGCTGGGCTGAAGCCGGACCGAAGGCCTGGCGGCCGCCAGCCGCCAGGCTGACCGACCAAGCAACGGGCATTAAACTGCCGCGGATGAGCGATCCACAGCAGTTTGACAGCGCCCGCGCGGTGCGCCTGGGGCAGCAAGCCCTGCACATCGAGGCCCGCGCCTTGACCGAAATGGCGCCGCGCCTGGGCGAAAGCTTTGCCCAGGCGGTGCAGGCCATGCTGGCGGGCAGCGGCCGGGTGGCCGTCATGGGCATGGGCAAGAGCGGCCATGTCGGCCGCAAGATCGCCGCCACCCTGGCCTCCACCGGCACGCCGGCCCTGTTCGTGCATCCGGCCGAGGCCAGCCATGGCGACCTCGGCATGGTCACCGCCAAGGACGTGGTGCTGGCCCTGTCCAACTCGGGCGAGAGCGACGAGCTCAATGCCGTGCTGCCGGTGCTCAAGCGCCTGGGCGTCACCATCATCGCCATGACGGGCCGCGCCGAATCCAGCCTGGCCCGCCATGCCACCATCGTGCTCGACAGCTTTGTTGCCGAAGAGGCCTGCCCGCTGAACCTGGCACCTACGGCCAGCACCACGGCCCAAATTGCCCTCGGCGATGCCCTGGCCGTGGCCCTGCTCGATGCGCGCGGTTTCAAGCCGGAAGACTTCGCCCGCTCCCACCCGGGCGGCGCGCTGGGTCGCAAGCTGCTGACCCATGTGCGCGACCTGATGCGCAGCGGCGCGGACCTGCCGCGCGTGGCGCCGGACACACCCTTCACCGACATGATGCGCGAGATGTCGGCCAAGGCCCTGGGCGTGGCCATCGTCGTCGATGCAGACGACCGGGTGCAAGGCATCTTCACCGACGGCGATCTGCGCCGCCTGGTGGAAAAGGGTCAGGACTTGCGCAGCCTCACAGCTGCCACCGTGGCCTCCAAGAAACCGCGCACCGTCAGCGCCGAAGCCTTGGCCGTGGACGCGGCCGACCTGATGGAAGAAGCGCGCATCACCGTGGTGCTGGTGGTGGCGGCCGACGGCGGCTTGCTGGGCGCCATCACCATCAACGACCTGATGCGGGCCAAGGTGATCTGATGGGGGAGCTTCTGCAAGCCGCGCTGCGTTTTCCGCCCGAGCTGCTGCTCAAGGCCCAGGGCGGTGCACTCGGGCTCAAGGCCGCCATCTTTGACGTCGACGGCGTGCTGACCGATGGGCGCATCTACATCGGTGAACAAGGCGAGAGCTTCAAGGCCTTCTCGACCCTGGACGGCCATGGCCTCAAGCTGCTCAGCCAGGGCGGCATCACGCCCATCATCATCACAGGGCGCGATTCCCCGGCCGTGCGCCGCCGCGTCGCCGACCTGGGCCTTCAGCATGCCGTGTACGGCGCCAAGGACAAGTACGCCGTGGCCCAACCCCTGCTGAACCAACTGGGCCTGCAGTGGAGCGAAGTGGCCGCCATGGGCGACGACTGGCCGGACCTGCCCCTGCTGACCCGCGCCGGCTTTGCCTGTGCCCCGGCGCAGGCGCACGCGGAGGTCAAGGCCGTGGCTCACTACATCACCACGGCCGCTGGCGGCCATGGTGCCGCGCGCGAATGCTGCGACCTGATGCTGCAAGCCAATGGCCGCTACCAGCAACTGCTGAACGGCCACCTCGACACCCTGGACGGGGGCCATCCCTGATGGCCACGCTGGCGCCGGCGCCGACTGGCCGGGCCCGCCCGACACAGAGCTGGCTGTGGCGGCTGCAACAGTTGGTCTCCAACTACCTGCCGCTGCTGCTGATGGCCATGCTGGCCAGCGGCACCTGGTGGCTGGTCAAGCACACGCCCGTGCCCGAGGAGGCCACCCAGGCCCCACCGCCGCGCCACGAGCCCGATTACCAGATGCGCAATTTCGAGCTGCAACGCATGGACGGCGACGGCCGCCTGCGCGCCCGCATCGAGGGCGCGGCGCTGCGCCACTACCCCGACACCGACACCCTGGAAATCGACAACATCCGCCTGCGCAGCTACTCGGCCGATGGCAGCTGGGTGCTGGCCAGCGCGCGCCGCGCCGTGGCCAACGCTGATGCCAGCGAGATTCAGCTCTATGGCGATGTGGAAGTGAAGCGTTATGAGGCGCAGCAAGCCGACACGCCGCTGGCAGCGGCCAAGCTGGACATTCGTGGCGAGTTCCTGCAGGCCTTCGTCAACCGAGAGCAACTGCGCAGCCACCTGCCGGTGCAGCTGCGCCACGGCGGCACCACGGTGCAGGCCGCGAGCTTCGAGTACGACCACCTGAACGGCCGTCTGAGCTTCCAGGGCCGCACCACGGCCAGCCTGGCAGCCAAGGGCGGCAGCAAATCCAAGGCCACGCCATGAGCCGTCTCGTCTACATCACCGGCGCCTCCAGCGGCATCGGCCAGGCCCTGGCCCTGCAGTACGCGCGCGCCGGCTGGCGCCTCGCCCTGGTGGCACGCCGCACCACCGAGTTGCAGAACTGGGCGCAGGCGCAAGGCCTGAGACCGGAGAATTGCGCCATCTACGGCGCCGATGTCTGTGACATCGAAGCCATCACCGGCGCCGGTCGGGCCTGCATCGCCGCTCAAGGCCTGCCCGATGTGGTGATCGCCAATGCCGGCATCAGCATCGGCATCGACAGCGCCATATACGAGGACCTGGCCGTGATGCAAAGCGTTTACGCCACCAACAACCTCGGCCTGGCGGCGACCTTCCAGCCCTTCATTGAGGCGATGCGCCAGCGCGGCAGCGGTGCGCTGGTGGGCATTGCCAGTGTGGCCGGCATCCGTGGCCTGCCCGGACATGCCGCCTACTGCTCCAGCAAGGCCGCGGTCATCAGCTACTGCGAAAGCCTGCGCGGTGAATGCCGGCCCTTCGGCGTCAAGGTGGTGACCATCGCCCCAGGCTATATCGACACCCCGCTGACGCGCGAGAACCGCTACAGCATGCCTTTTCTGATGCAGCCCGAGGCCTTCGCTGCGCGCGCCTTCGCCGCCGTCGAGGCCGGCGCGGCCTTCCGCGTCATTCCCTGGCAGATGGGCTGGGTGGCGCGCTTGTTGCGCCTGCTGCCTAACAGCCTGTTCGACCGGCTGCTGGCCGGCCGGCCCCGAAAGCACCGCCAAGGCAGCTGAAAGTCAACTCCCCGCGGCGAGGGGGTAGTTGCGCGCCCGGGACAGGGTGGTAGAACTGACAGGTCAGGTGGCCGCGCGAGGCTCATAAACTGCGCCGGGGTCTTGGCGCGCCCCATGCTGGAGCACGGATCGACGGTGATGCCGGCCCACCAAGCCGCTGTGACCTTGAAAACTGGCCACCGATGAGATCAATTTTCTTGAGCCTGGCCTTGTGGGCGGGCTGTTGCTCGACCTGGGCCGCCAACCCCCAAGCCCTGCGCCTGAGCCACGATGCCGAAGCCTTGCGGGTCGATGGCAAGCTCGACGAAGCCGCCTGGTTGCGCGCGCCGCTGTTTGACCAGTTTGTCCAGTACCAGCCCGAAGACAAAAAGCCGGCTGCCTGGCGCACCACGGTGCAGATTCTGGTCACCCACGATGCTCTGATTTTCGGTATCAGGGCCTATGACCCGGCACCCGAGCTGATCCGGGCGCCCCTGAAGCGGCGTGACACGGTCGCCCGGGACCAGGACTTTGTTTCAGTCGTGCTGGATCCGGTCGGCCATCGACGCTCGGCCCAGTTTGCCCGTGTCAGCGCCGCCGGCGTGGTCGGCGACGGCATGTTCACGGCCGAAGATGATGGCGAAGACTTCGCGCCCGACTTCGAGGTCGAGGCTGCCGCCCAGCGCCTCAGTGATGGCTACAGCGTCGAACTGCGCTGGCCCCTGGCCGCCCTGCGCTACCCCTACAGCGAGGGCCTGCCTTGGCGCCTGATGGTGGTGCGAAACATCCCGCGCCAGGAAGCCAACACCCTCAATGTCAGCGCGCCCCTGACCAAGGAAGCGCTGAGCTTCATTGCCGAGTTGCAGCCGATCGAGGGCTTGGGCGATATGGTCGAACAGGTGCGCGAGCGCAGCTTCCTCAGCGTGCGGCCCGAGCTCACGCTGCGCCGGCGTGAAGACTCGGAACCCGGCCGCCCGAGCACAAGCAAACGCGAGTCCAACTTTGGCGCCGAGCTGAAGTGGCGGCCGCGCGCCGACTGGGTGATCGACGCCGTGCTCAACCCGGACTTCTCACAGGTGGAACTGGACGCGCCGCAACTCTCGGGCAACACCCGCTTTGCCTTGAGCCTGCCGGAGAAGCGCCCCTTCTTTCTGGAGAGCACCGATGTCGTGGGGCAGACCAAGGCCGACGACCAGGGTCAGAACCGCAGCCTGGCGGCCTTTTATTCACGCGCCATCACCGACCCGGACTGGGGCGTGCGCAGCACCTGGCGCGGCGCCTCGGCCGATGCCACGGCCCTGAGCCTGCATGACGCCGGAGGGGGTCAGGTCTTGCGCCCCCATGCCTACGGCACCGACAGTTTTGCCCAGCCGCGCGATTCGCAAGCCAGCTTTGCGCGTGGCCGCATGCAGGTGTCCGGCCTCAATCTGGGCCTGCTGGCTTCGGATCGCAACTACGGCCAGGGCCAATACAACCGCGTCGCCGGCTCTGACTTTTCCTGGTCGGCCAGTGATGTTGATCGGGTGCGCGGCCATCTTCTGCTGTCCAACACCCGGACCCACCTGGACCCCGACGCAGCGGGCGCGAACCCCGCGGCAGAGCAGGGTCACCATCTCTGGCTGGGCTGGCGCCGCCGCACCGAGCAATGGAACACCGAATTCAATGTGGAAGACGTGGGGCCACGCTTTGCCAATGACAACGGCTTTGTCAGCCAGGCTGGCTACCGGCGTGGCAGCCTGCATCTGATCCGCCGACTCAGCCAGGACAGCCTGGCTCCGCTCGGTGAATGGTCACGCTTCCCGACCTATGAGCTGGAACTGGACTTCAAACTGGCGCAAGCCAGCACGGTCAAGGACGAACTCCACGGCGTGCCAGGCGGCGAGTTGATCGAGCGGCGCGTGCAGCCGGGCTTCTGGATCGCCACCGCGCGCAACACCGGCATCTGGGGTCATCTGGGCCTGGACCAGCTGCGCGCCAAGACCGGCGGCCGCCTGCATGAGCCACGCACCCTGACTCTGGGTTTTGAATCCAACCCTCACCCGATCCTGGCCTTCGTCAGCGCTGAACTGGAATGGGGACGCCGCCTCGACGTGGAGGCCGATCGCCTGGGCCGGGGTGCCAATTTCTGGATGCTGGCCAAGCTGCGAGTGCCCATGCCGGCCGGCTTGGGGCTGGAAGTCGAGCAGCAATGGAGCGAGGGATTTGTGAACGGGGCCAACAGCGGCCGCAGCTTCACGGACAAATACCGCCAGACCCTGGCCGTCCTGCACTGGAGCGCACGCGACTCGCTGCGCCTGATCGCGCAATCGACGCATTTCCAGCGTCAGGGCGAAGTCGGCCTGGAGGCCAGCGCCTTCAGCGGCCGCCACACCTCGCTGATGTACCAGCACCGGGTCGGCCTGGCGCGCGTCTTCAGCCTCGGCATGACCCGCTTTGACGACAGCCCCAGCCGCAAGCGCAGCACCGAGATCTTCGCCAAGGCTCAGGTGGCCTGGCAGCCCTGATCACAGGCCACCGAAGCAGGCGCCCCGCGGCGCTTGCCTCGGAAACAAAAAAAGCAGCCGAAGCTGCTTTTTTTGTTGCATCCAGTTCAGGCCGCTCGCAAGAGCCGCCTGATCAGGGATTTCAGTAACCGCCGGAACGGCCACCGCCGCCGTAGCCGCCGCCACCGCCGGAACGGCCACCGCCGCCGCCGCCGAAGCCGCCGCCACCGGAACGGCCACCGCCGCCACCACCGTAGCCGCCACCACCGCCGCCGCCGTAACCGCCGCCGCCGCCGAAGCCGCCGCCACCGGAACGGCCACCGCCGCCGCCGAAGCCGCCGCCACCCGAACGGCCACCGCCGCCGAAGCCGCCCGGACGCTCTTCACGAGGACGAGCCTCGTTCACCACGATGGCGCGGCCATCGAGGTCTTGACCGTTCATGCCGTTGATGGCCGTTTGCGCTTCGGCATCCGAACCCATTTCCACAAAGCCGAAGCCCTTGGAACGACCTGTGTCACGATCCATCATGACCTTTGCGGAGGTCACCGAACCAAATTGCGAGAACGCTTCGTGCAAAGACTCATCACGCACGCTATAGGCAAGATTGCCGACGTAAAGCTTGTTTCCCATGGGGAAGCCCTTTCAATACCAAGAAACCATGTGGACTTTCAACCCATCGTGAACCATTCAAGCGAAGGTGCGGCGTCCATACACAGGTAAACGATTATGGGCGATGGGTCCAGCCGCAAGCACTTGAGCGGGGGGAAGTGTTGTTTTTCGGCCGATAGAAAAAACCCTCGGGTTTTACCGTGCGATTTGCGGATTCCTGCCGCTGAATCTGACCCGGGGCCGCGCGGAGTGCGCTGGCTATGATGACCGCCATGTCCCAAACACTTTCCTTGCACGCACTCAACCGTGTGCTGGCCAGCATCGACGCGCCGCGCAACGGCCGCGCCCTCTACGCCCTGCTCTCGGCCTTCTGCTTGGCAGGCCTGATGCTGGCCTCGGCCGAGTCGGCGCTGGCCAAGGCGAACACGGTGATCGGCGTGATTTGGGCGGTGGGTGGATTGTTGACGGCATTTGTCGGCGTCAACACCACCGGCTTGCTGCTCATGGACCAGGCACGCGGCCGCAAAGTGCGCGAGGTGGCCGATGCCTTTCACGACGCCTTGCGCAGCGCGCCTCGGGTGCTGCTGACCCTGCTGCTGGTGCTGAGCACCCTGGGCCTCGCCGCGGCCGCCCTGATCGCTTTGCTCTACAGCGCGCGCCTGCCGGCCGTCGGCCCGGCCTTGTTTGCGTTGCTGGTGCCGCTGAGCGTGACGGCACTGGGCGTGATGGCCTTCAGCGGACTGGTCCTGATCGGCCCCTTGACCGGCCCCTCCATCTGGTCCGGCAAGACGCCCCTGCAGACCGCGCGCATGCTGGCCCGTCAGCTGCGCCACGGCCCCTTGGAAGCCGGTGCCTTGATGATGGCAGTGTTCCTGATGACCGCCCTGGTCAGCGCAGCCGTCAGCTTCGTGGTGGTCAGCGGCGGGCGGGCGCTGGCGCTCTTGATGGTCTGGCTGATCGGCATCGATGTGCCGGCCCAGCAGCTGATTGCCGGCCTGTTCGGCTACGGCTTGCGATCCCTGGGCGCCAGCGGAGCGCCGGTGGCCACCACGCCGCTGGCGATCGCGGCGCAAACCGGCGGCGGCGTGGTCTTCGCGGTCGCCCTGGTGCTGCCGACCCTGGTCTACCTGCGCGGCTGCTGCGCCGTCTATCTGGCCCTGCAGGACACACCGGGCGACGACGCGGCCTTGTGATGCCCAGCGCCGAGCCTCGCATCGCCAGTCTGGTCCCCAGCATCACCGAGCTGCTGCTGGCCCTGGGTCTGGGCCCCTGGGTGGTGGCCCGCACCGGCTTCTGCATTCATCCCGCTTCCGAGGTGGCCAGTATTCCCAAGGTCGGCGGCACCAAGGACGTCAGTCTGGACAAATTGCGCCGCCTGGCGCCCAGCCATGTGATCGTCAACCCCGACGAAAACCGACGCGAGACCGCCGAGGCCCTGCAAACCTTTGTGCCCGAACTGATCGTGGCCCACCCGCAAGGGCCCGAGGACAACCTGGTCCTGCTGGACCAGATGCTGCAGCACTTCGGCCATCTGCCCGGCGTGCAAGCAAGGGCCGAGCCCCTGCGCAGCGGCTTGCAGGCCAGCCTTGAGCGCTGCCGCCAACAGACCTGGCCCGGCGAACGCGTGCTCTACCTGATCTGGCGCGGCCCCTGGATGACGGTGGCGCGCGACACCTACATCGCCCGCATGCTGGCCGAAGTCGGCTGGCAGACCTGGCCCGAGCAACTGGGCGGCGACACCGGCGCCGCCCGCTACCCACAGCTGCGCGGCGATGAGCCCTGGCTGCAGCAGATCGACCGGGTGCTGCTGAGCTCGGAGCCCTACAGCTTTGACAGCAGCCACCTGCCGCTCGCGCAAGCCCTGTGCCCACAGGCGCGGGTGCAGCTGGTCGATGGCGAACTGCTGAGCTGGTACGGCCCACGCGCCAGCCAGGGTCTGGACCTGCTGTGCCGCCTGGCCGCCGAGCGCGCGCCCGCTATCCAGGCCTGCAGGCCGGCAAAGGCCGGGTAATTCGGGAGCTCAACGCACCATTGGCTGGCGCAAGCCGGCCCACAATCGCCGCCATGGACATCTACAAGCCTCTTGTTGCCTTGCTCGCCATCGTCAACCCGATCGGCGTCATCCCCTTCTTCATCCATTTCACCAGCGGCTTCAACCGCGAGCAGCGCCAGCACACCATCCGCGTCAGCAGCTTCAGTGCCTTTTTGGTCATCAGCATCAGCGCGCTGCTCGGTCTCAAGGTGATCGAGTTCTTCGGCATCTCGCTGGCCTCCTTCCAGGTCGGCGGCGGCACCCTGCTCTTGATCAGCTCCCTCCAGATGCTGAACGCGCAGCCGGCCGAGTCGCGCAAGGAAGACCTCAGCGAAGGCTCCAGCAAGCTCAGCGCGGGCGCCAGCATCGCTGTCGTGCCACTGACCATCCCGCTGTTGACCGGCCCGGCCACCATCTCCACCATGGTGATCTATGCCGAAAAGACCCGCCACTGGTGGGAGCTGGCCGTGCTGGTCGGCTACGGCGTGGTGGTGGGCCTGGTGACCTTTGCCGTGTTCTCCACCGCCGGCCGCATCGCCCGCGTGCTGGGCCAGACCGGCATCAACATCATGACCCGACTCATGGGTCTGATCCTGGCCGCGCTGGCGGTGGAGCTGCTGGCCGACGGCCTGATCAAGCTCTTCCCGGTGCTGGCCTCGCATTTGGCGCACTGAACTCCGCAGCGCGCTCACCATGTTCGACTACATCATCGTCGGCGCCGGCACGGCCGGCTGCCTGCTGGCCAAGCGGCTCTCGGCCGATCCGAGCAAGCGCGTGCTGCTGCTGGAAGCCGGCGGCAAGGACGACTACCACTGGATCCACATCCCGGTCGGCTATCTGCACTGCATCGGCAACCCACGCACCGACTGGCTCTATCAGACCGAGGCCGAGGCCGGCCTCAAGGGCCGAGCCCTGCGCTACCCGCGCGGCAAGGTGCTGGGCGGCAGCTCCAGCATCAACGGCATGATTTACATGCGCGGTCAGGCACGCGACTACGAGGCCTGGGCGACCGCCACCGGCGACCCGGCCTGGCGCTGGCAGGCTTGCCTGCCCGATTTCATCAAGCACGAAGACCACTGGCGCCTGGACGGCAAGGCCACCAGCGCCAGCCTCGCTTTCAAGGCTGCGCACGGCCACGGCGGCGAGTGGCGGGTCGAACGCCAGCGCTTGCGCTGGGACATCCTCGATGCCTTTGCGGCGGCCGCGGTACAGACGGGCATCCCTGCCAGCGAGGACTTCAACGCGGGCAGCAACGAGGGCGTCGGCTATTTCGAAGTCAACCAGCGCAGCGGCCTGCGCTGGAACACGGCCAAGGCGTTCTTGCGGCCGACCTGCTACGCCAGGCCGAACTTCGAGCTTTGGACCCTGGCCAGCGTGCAACGCCTGAGCCTGAATCGCGACGACGGTGCCCTGCGCTGCAGCGGCGCCGAAGTGCGCACGCCGCGCGGCCTGGAAAGCGTGACGCTGAACCCGGGCGGCGAGCTGATCTTGGCGGCCGGCGCCATTGGCTCACCGCAACTGCTGCAGCTCTCCGGCCTGGGGCCGGCGGCCCTGCTGCAAGCCCATGGCATTGTTGTGCAGCACGACCTGCCTGGGGTCGGCGCCAATCTGCAAGACCATTTGCAGATCCGCAGCATTTACAAGGTCGAGGGCACGCGCACCCTCAACACCTTGACGCAAAGCTGGTGGGGCAAGGCCAAGATCGGCCTGGAATACGCGCTCAAGCGCAGCGGGCCGATGAGCATGGCGCCCTCGCAGCTGGGGGCATTTGCGCGCAGCGGCCTGGACCCGGACGGACCGGACCTGGAATACCACGTGCAGCCGCTGTCGCTGGACGCCTTCGGCCAGCCCTTGCATGCCTTCAATGCCTTCACCGCCAGCGTCTGCCAGCTGAACCCGACGAGCCGCGGCACGGTGGAGATTCGCTCGCCCGATGCGAGTGAGGCACCGCGCATCCAGCCCAACTACCTGTCCACCGAACACGACCGCCAAGTGGCCGCCGCCGCCTTGCGCCTGACGCGGCAGATCGTGGCCCAGCCAGCGCTGGCCGCCTACCGGCCCAAAGAGATCAAGCCCGGCCCGCAGCTGCAGAGTGACGACGAGCTGGCGCGCGCCGCGGGCGAGATCGGCACCACCATCTTCCACCCGGTGGGCACCTGCAAGATGGGCCGCGCCGAGGACGCGATGGCGGTGGTCGACAGCCATCTGCGCGTGCGTGGCGTGGCCGGGCTGCGCGTGGTCGATGCCAGCGTCATGCCCAGCATCACCCACGGCAACACCGCCTCACCGACGCTGATGCTGGCCGAGAAGGCCGCGGCCTGGATCCTGGCCGGGGCCTGAAGCCGCGGCTTCAGTTCTTGGCGCTGAAACGCTGCTCCAGATAGGCCAGCAAGGTGCGGATGGTCTGCGCCTCGCCGCCGACCGGTCGGCCGGCGCGGGCCACATCGTTCCAGGCGAACAGATCGATGTGCAGCCAGTCCTGGTGCTCGGGCACAAAGTACTCGAGGAAGAGCGCCGCGTTGATGGCGCCGCCCAGAGCATTGCGGCCGGTGTTGACGATGTCGCCGATGCTGCTTGCGATGCCCTCTTTGTAGGGCGCCCACAGCGGCATATGCCACATCGGGTCTTCCAGCTTCAGGCCCAGGTCGACCAGGTCGCGTGCGGTGTCGAAATGCTTGCTGAACAGGGCAGGCAGTTGGGCGCCCAGAGCCACGCGAGCGGCGCCGGTCAGGGTGGCCAGGTCGATGATCAGGTCGGGCTTGTGCTCGGAGGCGTAGGCCAGCGCGTCGCTGAGCACCACGCGGCCTTCGGCATCGGTGTTGCCGATCTCGATGTGCAGGCCCTGGCGGGTCTTGATCACATCGCCGGGGCGGTAGGCATTGCCTGCGATCGAGTTCTCGACCGCCGGAATCAGCAGCTGCAGGCGCACCGGCAGCTTGAAGGCCATGACCAGGGCGGCCAGGCCCAGGGCATTGGCAGCACCGCCCATGTCCTTCTTCATCTGGCGCATGCCGTCGGCGCCCTTGATATCCAGGCCGCCGGTATCGAAGCACACACCCTTGCCGACGATGCTCAGCAACGGCGCCTTGGGGTTGCCCCAGTTCAACTCGATCAGGCGCGGCGCGCGCGTGCTGGCCCGGCCCACGGCGTGGATGGCCGGGAAGTTCTGCTTCAGCAGCGCGTCACCGACGATCTGCTTGAACTTGGCGCCATGCTGCTTGGCGATCAGCTGGGCCGCTTGCGCCAGCTCCTCCGGGCCCATGTGCTCGGCCGGGGTGTTGACCAGATCACGGGTGGCCGCGATGGCGGTGGCCAGGGCGATACCGCGCTGGGCGCTGGCGTCGCCGGCCAGATAGAGCGCAGCCGGGGCGCGGCGGCGCGGCTTGTAGAGGTCAAACTGGTAGGCCCCCAGCTCCCAGGACAGGGCGGCCTGTTCGGGCAGCAGCTGCAGGCCCTGCTCGGACAGCACATAGTCGCCCTCGGGCAGGGCTTGTGGCAGAGCCGACAGCGCAAAGGGATGGGCGGCATGCTCGACACCGGCGAACACCTGACCCAGCGTGCCATCGGCGCCCGGCACCAGGGCGTAGCTGTCAGCGGCGCCCTTGAAGCCCAGGGTGGCCAGCCAGTGGCGCGTCGGCGCCGGCAGCTCGGTCACCAGGGCCTGGAAGGCGGCGCGATCGACCACGGTAATGGCAACAGCGCCGCTGGGCGCCTTGGCTTTCAGATGAACAGTCATGATGCGAAGTGCGCCTTGTGGGCGGCTGATCAAAAGCGGCGATTGTGCGCTTTTGGCGCAACCCAGGCTGCCGCAGGCTTCAGCAGCTGCTTTGCAAGCGCATCAGCAAGGCCTGGGCGGCGGGCTGGGCCGCCGCAGTCGGCAGCTCAGTCGCGGTGGCGAGCAGGCGCTGGGCCGTGCTGAGATGGGGCGTGACCGGGCCGACAAAGCGCAGCTGAGCGCCCTGGCCGATCAGCAGGGTCGGGAAGGTTTCCACATCCAGGTCACCGACCAGTTCCTCGTCGTCCTCGATGTCCACCCAGATGAAACGGTGCTGCGGAAACTGTTCGCGCAAGCTGGCCACCACCTCGTGATAGCCGTCGCAGGTGCGGCACCAGGCCGCACACAGGCACGCCACCAGCAAAGACTCGGGCGATGGAGCAAGGGGCGAAATGGAGGAGGCGGGCGACATGGGATCGAAGCTTAGCGACAAAGCCGCCGCCGCCCTGAAGCCAGGCGCGAGACGTTGCTAACTGGCGACGAGACGCACCGCAAAAATATCTGCCTGCGGCTGTCAACCGAGGGTTTTCCGACGGCGTTGTGCCTGCAAGCGACAGCCAAGGCAGATCTCCTGCAAGCCGTCGCTACCGTCGTAGCAGCAGCCGCAAGGCCTCTGAATCGCCATGAAAACTCAGCAGCATCCCGAACAACAACCGCGCCGCATGCCTTGCCCCGACTGGGCATCGCTGGACAACAAGGGCCGCAAGCACGAGGCTTTTGAATCCGGCAACTTCGCCTGCGATCGCCGCAGCCTGGCCCGCGCACTCCGTTTTGACCGTAAACGCTGATGAACTGACGCAGGTTTTGCAAACCCTTGCAAAACCTGCCTTCATCTGTTCAGTCAGCCCAGTGGCGCCAGCAACAGTGCCAAATCCTCGGCACTGAACTTGGCTGCATCGGCCCCGTCTTCGCCCAGCACGCCCTGCGCCAGGGCCAGTTTGCGGGCCTGCAGCTCCAGCATCCGCTCCTCGATGCTGCCGCCCACCACCAGTTTGTAGACAAATACCGGCTTGTCCTGGCCGATGCGGTGCGCCCGCGCGCTGGCCTGGGCTTCCACCGCCGGGTTCCACCAGGGGTCGACATGGATCACCGTGTCGGCCGCCGTCAGGTTCAAACCCACCCCGCCCGCCTTGAGGCTGACCAGCAGCAGCGGTATCTCCTCGGCCTGGAAGCGCCGGACGATCTCGCCGCGCTGGCCGATCGGCGTGTCGCCGCTGAGCGTCAAGCTGGACAGACCCAGCTGCTGCAGCAGCGCTTCGATCAAACTCAGCATCTCGGTGAACTGGGAGAACACCAGCACCCGCCGCCCCTCGGCCAGCAGCTCGGGCAGCATCTGCTCCAGCAGCTCCAGCTTGGCCCGGCCCATGTTCGGCGCCAGATCCACGCCCTTGACCAAGGCCGGGTCGCAACAGACCTGGCGCAGCTTGAGCAGGGCATCCAGCACTGAAATCTGTGCACCGGCAAAGCCGCGCCGGGCCAGCACGCGCCGCACCTGGGTGTCGGCCGCCACGCGCACGCTCTCGTAGAGATCGCGCTGGGCGCCGTAGAGCTGCACCCGCCGCGTCACCTCGGTCAGCGGCGGCAGCTCGGCCGCCACCTGGTCCTTGCGCCGGCGCAGGATGAAAGGCCGCACGCGTTGGGCCAACAGCTGGGCGCGCAGGGTTTCGCCGTTTTCCTCGATGGGCTTGCGCCACAAGCGGGCAAAGCTCCGTGCATCGCCCAGGAATCCGGGCATCAGGAAATCGAACTGCGCCCAGAGCTCGCCCAGATGGTTCTCCAGCGGCGTGCCGGTCAGGCAGAGCCGGTGGCGCGCGTTCAGGCGGCGCACCGCTTGCGCCGCCCGGCTGGCCGCGTTCTTGACCGTCTGCGCCTCATCCAGGATCAAGAGATGCCAGGGCTGGGCGGCCAAGGCCGCGATATCGCGCCAGAGCAGGGGGTAGGTGGACAGCACCAGATCGAACTCGCCCAGGCGGGCAAAGTCGCGCGCCCGCTCCGGCCCTTGCAAGAGCAGCACGCGCAGGCCCGGCGCCACGCGGCGCGCCTCGGCCTGCCAGTTGAACAACAGGGAGCTGGGCAGCACAGCCAAGGCCGGCCTGTCCAGGCGGCCTGCTTCTTTTTCGAGCAGCAAATGGGCCAGCGCCTGGGCCGTCTTGCCCAGGCCCATGTCATCGGCCAAGATGCCGGCCAGGCCTTGCTCGCGCAGGTATTGCAGCCAAGCCAAGCCGCTGCGCTGGTACGGTCGCAGCGTCAGCGCCAGGCCCTGCGGCGGCGCCACCGGTTGCGGGCTGCCGGCCTGCTGCAGACGCTGGGCGAGGCGGCGCAGATCGGCGTCACCCTGGAACTGCCAGCCGCTGCGCGCGTCCAGCGCCAGCAGGCGGCCGGCGTCCCAGTCGCTGAGCGGGATCGGCCCTTCGGCCCGCTTGGGGTCGCTGAGCAGGTCCACCATGGCGCCGATGATGGGCTTGAGGATGGAGCCCGGAGCTTCGATACGGCGGCCGCCCGGCGCATGCAGCAGGATCAGGGCCGCGTCATCGATACAAGCAATGGCCTCGGCATCGAACCATCGCGCATCACGACGCAGCAGGTCGGCAATCATGGGCGCCAGGTCCAGGGTTTCGCCGTCCACCTCGACCCCGAGGCTGAGCAGCCAGGAGCCCTTTCGGCCCGGCAAGCCCAGCTTCTCGAGCTTGAGCTGCCAGGCCTCGGCCGGGGCGGGCCGGTGGGCAAAGCCGGGGCGCACCTCGACCTTCCAGCCCGCGGCTTGCAGCTCCGGCACCCGCTCCAGCCAGAAGGCGGCGAAGAACTCTTCCTGGCTCAGCGTCCACAAAGCCTCCAGGCCCTGGGCGGCGCTGGGGTGGCGCCACTGCAGCTGCTCGGGCGCGAGCGGAATCAGGCCGCAGGCCCAGAGCTGGTCGCGCGCCTCGGCCTCGGCCAGCAGATCGCGGGCCAGGCGGCGCGGGCCGCTGGGGGTGTCCACCCGCTGCTGGGCCGGCGGGCGGCTGTTGAGCAGCGAGCGTGGCGCCTCGGTCTGCCAGCGGCAGCCATCGTCGAAGCGGTAGACCCAATGCAGCTGGGCGACGCTGACATGGTCACCACGCGGCCCCAGCCGGCCGCCGGGAGCCAGGCCCAGCAGGCCATCACCACGGCCCAGAGTCATCAAGCGCAGCTCGGGCTGGAAATGGGCCGCTTCGCTACGCGTGTCCGGTTCGATAGGCGCCGGGGGCGGCTCGGCTACGGATGCTGGACTCGGCTCCTCCTCACGCAGCAGCAAGTCCATCAGCCGGGCCGCATCGGCCTCGGGCAGCGGCGGCAGGCGCTTGAGCTCCTCGCGGCTGGCTTTGCGGCGCAGCGCCTGCACCCATTGCTGCAGCAGCGCTTCGCGCTGGGGCGCGTCGGCCTCGATCTGCAGCTTGAGCAACACGGCCGCGGCATGCTCGCAAAAGCGCTGCGTGCGGCAGCTGCACAGGGCGCTGTAGCGCGGCTGGCCGGACGCGTCGGCCACACCTTGCAGGTCGAGTTCGAAAACCTGCTCGCGCGCGCCCCTCACCCGGGCGCTCGCGCCCTGCTCATCAGCGCGCAGCTCCAGGATCTGGCCCTGCAGCTGGCGCGCACGCTGCAGGCGACCACGCTCGAACAAACGGGTCAGGGTGTCGGCCGTAGGGGGCCAAATGCGCGTGGCGGAAGTCTCCAACATGGCGCGCATTGTCAGGCTGAGGCGCGGCCGAGCCGCCTGACGAACGTTCAAGCCCTGGCTTTGCTGGCAGACTGCGCGCCATGATGTCTCCGCTCCCTGGCCACCAAGGCAAGCGCCGCCCGCGCCTCCTTTGGCCGCTTCTCCTGCTCAGCCCTGTGCTGCTCTTGCTGATCGCCGCCGCCCTGGCGCTGCAGAGCCAGGCTCTGATCACACCTGATGGCGGCGGATTGAGCCCCGCGCAGATTCAGAGCACCAAAGACTTTCTGCGCCGCAATGACCCGCGTCGCCAGGAAGCTGGCCCGCAACGCCTGCTGCGCATCGACGAGGGCCAGCTCAATCTGATGCTGATGCAGCTGGCCCAGCGCTACGGGCGGGGCCGCGGGGCGGCACAGATCCAGCTGCACGCCGGCAGCGCCCGCTTGCAGGCCAGCTTCCCCCTGCCCCTGCTCGGCGCCTGGCTCAATCTCGAAGCTCAGCTGGGCCAGACCACTGCCCTGCCGCGGGTCGAACGGCTGCGCCTGGGCCATCTGCCGCTGCCGGCATGGCTGGCCAACCCAGCACTGCGTCAGCTGATCACCAAGCTGGCCTTGCCGCCCCAGGCCCAGGTGGCCGGTGAGCTGGTCGAGACCCTGACCTTTCTGCCTCAGGAATTGCAGCTCGGTTATCACTGGCAGGCCGACAGCCTGGACCATGTGCTGGGCGCACTGTGGACACCGGCCGAGCGAGAGCGAGCCCAGGCCTACAGCCGGCGCCTGGCCGAACTCAGCGCGAGCCTGGCCCCGGGCAGCTCGGTTTCGCTGGCCCTGCTGATGCCACCGATCTTCGAGCTGGTTCGCGCGCGCAGCGAAGGCGCCGAAGCCGACCCGGTGGCCGAGAACCGCAGCGCTTTGCTGACCCTGGCGCTGTTTGCCACCGGCCAGCACTGGAGCAAGCTGCTGCCCAGCGCACGCAGCTGGCCACAGCCATTGCCGCGCAGGGTCACCTTGGCCGGCCGCGAAGACTTTCCACAGCATTTTCTGGTTTCAGCCGTTTTGGCCCTGGAGGGCAGCGGGCCCTTGGCGGACGCGATTGGCGTCTACAAGGAAGTGGCCGACACACGGGGTGGCAGCGGCTTCAGCTTCAACGACATCGCTGCTGACCGAGCCGGCACGCGCTTCGGCCTGCTCGCCAAGGACGCGCCGCGCAGCTTGCAGATCCTGATCCGCGCCGGCCTTCATGAGTTGGACTTCATGCCCGGCGTGGCCGACCTGCCCGAGTTCCTCAGCGCCGAAGCCTTCCAGCAGCGCTACGGCGGCATCGATGCACCGGCCTACCGCCGCATGATGGCCGAGATCGAAGCTCGCATCGACGCCCTGCCCCTGCTGCAACAAGCGGCCATACCCAGGCTGTGACGGGCATGTCGGCGAACTCGTGGCGCCGCGGCCAGAAAGCGTGACGGATTCAACGCTTGCGCCCGCTGCGCAGGCCAAGCTCCCCCGGACTGCGGGTGCGGCGCCCCTGGGCCTGCGAGAGCGGGACGAACAGAATCGTTTCCTCAGCAGCAGTACGGAGTCGACAGATTGCCATGGGCAGCGACATCAGAACCGCAAGACGCATCTGGTCCTTTGTGTCCGGCGGCTTGCTCTATCTCAGCGCCCTGGGCCTGGCTCATACCCTGGCCAGCCAATACTGGCCCATGAGCTGGCAAAACTTGCTGGGCGGCAGCAGCAGTTGGACCGCGCAGCTGGGGCAAGCGCTGCTGATTGCCCTGCTGCTCTACGGCTTCGCCTGGGTCTGGGCCTTGTTCACCGTCCGCCCGCAGCGCGGCCACAGCCGACATCCGACCACCGGCTGGTGCCTGGGAGGCATGGGCCTGGCCTGGCTGCTGGCCTTGCTGGTCGGCGTGCTGGAGGTCAGCGGCAAAGCCGGTGGCTACCAGCCCTCGCTGATCAGCCTGCTTCTCTCGTCCACCGTGCCGCCACTCTGGGGTGCGCTCAACGGTGTGGCAGTGATGCTGGCCATCGTCTCGGCCGGCCGTTGGTCGGCCCGGCAGCGCCGGCAGCGCAAGGCGCGGCAGTCCCAGCTGAACTCGCAACTGAACTCGCAGATGGATTCGGATCTGGAGTCCACTTTGGATTCGCGCCTGGAGCGCGGGCTGGCAACGGCACGCCAAGGCCAGGCGGCCTGAGGGCCGCACAGCGCCGGAGGCCAGGAAAGCCTCTGCCTGTGTTCTGATCTGGGCTGACATGCAGTCCGAATTCTTCGATTCTTCAACTTCTCCCCTCGCAGGGCGAACGCTGTGCCGGCGCTGCGACCTGCCGGCCAGCGCCTGCCTGTGCTGCTGGACCCAGGCCATCGACAACCCGGTGGAGCTGCTGCTGCTGCAACATCCGCACGAGCAACACCAAGCCAAGGGTTCGGCGCGCCTGCTGCGCCTGAGCCTGGCGCACTGTCGACTCTGGGTGGGCGAGCAGTTCGAGGCGGACGCTTTGCAAGCAGCGCTCGGGGCCGGCGGACGGCGCGCCCTGCTGCTGTATCCGCCAACACCGGGCCAAACAGGCTCGGCATTTGACGCCACCGCAAACGATGCGAGGCCGCTGCGCTTGGTCGTGATCGACGCCACCTGGCGCAAAAGCCGCAAGATGCTGCTGCTCAACCCGGTGCTGCAAGCCCTGCCCAGGCTGGCCCTGCAGCAGCCACCCCCATCGCGCTATGCCGCACACCGCAAAGCCGAGCGGGCCGAACAGCGCTCGACGCTGGAGGCGGCCGTGCTGGCCTTGCAAAGCCTGGAGTCGCAGCCACAGCGCTACGAGCCGCTGCTGCAGGCCTTCAGCGACTGGCTGGGTGAGCGGCAGGAGCGCGTGCCGACCCGTCCCGACCGTCAATGCGCTTGAGCTAAGGCGCGAGCGATGCGGTGCCGCGCCACCGTGGTCTTGGGCACCTTGATGCTGAACCAGCTGCGCACGTCCTGCTCCAAGCCGATGCCGTGCATGTAGTTGTAGATGGCCTTCTTGAGCGCCTGACCCAAGACATCGTGGTCCACGCCCGTGGGGTCGACAAAGCCGACATCGTTTTTGGCAAAAGGGCTGGGCGGCAAAGGCAGCAGGCTGACGCCGAAGTCCTCGGGCTTCTGGCCGACGGGCGAATGCACGGTGCAAGCAAAGCGGTGGAAGAAGCCGCTCTGAATGCAGCCGTTTTCGAACAGCTGGCGCACGTATTCGAGTGCGTCGACCGTGTCCTGCACGGTCTGGGTCGGGAAGCCGTACATCAGGTAGGCATGGACCAGGATGCCGGCGTCGGTGAAGGCCTTGGTCACGCGCGCGACCTGGTCGACCGAGACGCCTTTTTTCATCAGGTTCAGCAAGCGGTCGGAGGCGACCTCGAGCCCACCCGAGATGGCGATGCAGCCGCTGTCGGCCAGTTGCTGGCAAAGCTCGGGGCTGAAGGACTTCTCGAAGCGGATATTGCCCCACCAGGAAATGCCCAGTTGGCGCGCCTGCAACTCAGCGGCGAGCGCTTTCAAGGCCTTGGGCGGCGCGGCCTCGTCGACGAAGTGGAAACCGGTCTGGCCGGTCTCGGCGACGATGGTCTCGATGCGGTCGACCAGGGTCGCGGCCGAGGCGCCTTCGTAGCGCGAGATGTAGTCGAGGCTGACATCGCAGAAGCTGCACTTCTTCCAGTAGCAGCCATGGGCCACGGTCAGCTTGTTCCATCGCCCATCCGACCAGAGCCGGTTCATGGGGTTGAGCATGTCAAGCAGGGACAGGTAGCGGTCTAGCGGCAGGCCGTCCCAGGTCGGCGTACCCACCTCGGCAAATGCGATATCGGGCTCGACGAAATTGATGTAGCGCACCCTAGCGTCTTCGCGCACAAAGGTGCGCACCAGGCGCTGGCGTGAGCGCTGGCCTTGCAGATGCTCCAGCAGCGCCAGCAAGGGGCGCTCGCCGGCGTCCAGGGTCAGGTAGTCGAAGTAATCGAACACGCGCGGCTCGCTGAGCTCGCGCAGCTCGGTGTTGACGAAGCCGCCGCCCAAGGCCAGCACGACGCCGGGATGCTCAGCCTTGATCGCCTGGGCGATGCGGAAGGCGGCATAAACCGCACCGGGAAAAGGCACCGAGATCAGCACCAGCTGCGGCTGGTGCTTGGCGACCGCCGCCAGCGCCAGCTCGCGCAAGGTCTCGTCAACCAGGTTCAGCGGCGCCGCCAAGGCCTCGGCCAGCGGCTCGAAGGTCGGCTGGCTGGTGGCCAGGGACTCGGCATAGCGGACGAACTCGAAGCGCGGGTCCACGGCATCGCGCAAGACATCGGCCAGGTCGTTCAGATAAAGCGTGGCCAAGTGGCGGGCCCGGTCCTGCAAGCCCAGGGCGCCGAAGGCCCAGGCCAGTGGGTCGCCGCCGTCTTCGTCCACATAGGCATCGAGCGAATCGAAGCGCGGGCCTTCCGGCAAGAAGGCGCGGCTGTTGATGCGGTGGGCCAGCGTCGGGTCGCGCCCTTGCAGAAAGGCGATGGTCGGCGTGATGGTCGAGAGATAACGGTCAAAGTAGACGTCAAAACCCTGAACCATGGGCGTGCGCTGCTCGGGTGTCAGGGCCTGGATGCGCTCGCGCAAGGCCAACAGGCCTGCGCGCGAGAAGAGCTTGAGCATCAGGGCCAGAGCGAGGTCCTCCTGCACCGCGTCGACTTGGCGCGAGCGCAGGAAACCGGTCAAATAGGCGGTGGACGGATACGGCGTGTTGAGCTGGGTCATCGGCGGGATGACCGACAACACGCGAAAAGCGCTGGGCAGAGAGGGCGTCGAAGGCGTCAGGGACATGGGGGCGGAGCCGGCAGGGTGTGCCATTTTGCCAGCCGCCCTCATTTCTCGTTTGTCACAGACCCCAAGCGGTCAGGGGCTGCTGGCCAGCGTGCACTGCTGGCTGCTTTGCGTCGGGCAAGGGCCGCGCCAACGCAGGGCGGTGGCGGTGGCCGGCGGCAGGGGCGAGCTCAGGTTCTGGATTTCGGCCTTGGTCGGCTTGAAACTGGCCAGGGTGATCCAGCTGCCCGCCGCGCCAATTTGATAGTCGAGGGTGTAGGTCGCGGCCGGGCGCAAGGCCCGGCTGCTGATCAGATACTGGCCGCCTTCGAGCTTGAAGCTGGGCGCATCGGCAAACGGCCGGGCCAGAGGCTCGCCCACAAAGAGACCCTGCCCCGGCGACTGCAGCGACTTCCAATAGGCTTCGATCAAACTGGCACCTCGGTAGTACTGATCGATGAGCACCGAGGCCTTGGGGAACTTCTGGTTGAAATTGCAGGGCTCTTCAACGGTGCCGTAGCTGCCGGTCAGGCCGGCATCCAGCCATTTGAGCACCGTCGTCTGACCACGCGCATCGGGCAGTTGGGCCGCATACGAAGTCAGCGAATCGCCCACCGCCCCCGGCAGGTAGCTGTTGCTGGTCAAGCCCGGCGTGATCGGCAGACCCGTGAAATAGAAGAGCAGCCCGGCCTGATTCTCCACAATGTCCTTAGATCCACCGGCCGAGTTGTCCTGGTAGATCAGCTTGAGACGCCCAGCCCAGGAATCCGGCAGAACTCGAAAGTCGACCGCACGGGTGTTGCGGAAACCATCGCTCGTGTTCAACAAATAGCCGTCACCCAGCGGCTGACTGCCATCGGCCTTGAGCCCTCGGTCGATCAGAGCCTTGGCTGCGTCGAGACTGCGTGCCCCCAGCATCATGGCCGGCCGGATCTGGTGGTCCGCCCAGGGGCTTCGGGACTCAGAGTCGTACAGCGGCGACGCCTGGGTGTTGAGGCAAGCCGCGTTGGGCACGCAGTACTTGGGGTCATAGCCGAAAGCCAGGGCGCTGGTGATGCCCATGGCACAACTGCCGACCACGCGAGAGGGAGCGGTCCAGGTCAGCAACTGGGCCTGGATGCCGGCCGGCAACTTGGCATCGATCTCGGCTTTCAGTGTGGCGAAGTCGGTCGCCGAGATGGCATCGCCCTTGGTCGGCAACTTGACCCGGATCAGATTCGTCGCCGGCACATTGCGCGCGCTCAGGTAGTAAGCAGCAATGGCCTCGCCGAGCACATCGCCCTCGGCCACCAGCACGGCCAGATCGGACGCGGCCAGACCAGCACGAGGCAAGGTCAGCCCGTAGGTGCTGTTGGCATTCGGGACCGGCGCAGGCGGTGCGCTGTCCGTGCTACCGCCCCCACCTCCGCCGCAGCCGGAGAGACCCGATGTCAAGGCAAGGCTGAAGGCGACCCAGAAGGCCAGACGCCCCCCCCAAAAAAACGATGGCGGTACGGACATACGGGGCAACTTCATGGCGAACGCAGAAACTTTCATGCTCGGAATGGTTCCACAAGCCAAGCTTGAACAAGGTCAAGAATTGCAAGCGATTTACCCAGCGCGAATGTCTCAGAGCCCACGGCCCAACTGTGCGCAAATGAGACATATGGCTGTAACTTAGATCTGGCGCCACCCCCTATTTGCAGAGGATGAAGCCCCAGGTCGGGGCGTCGATTTCTCCTTGATTTATGGAATTACGTTGATAAAGGATTAAGTGTGTGCACGCAAACTTCCCTGAATTGGTGCGGAGCGCCCGTAAAAACCCCAAGTGCGTGCACAGCCCGCACTGCCTACATTTGCCCCACTCGATGCACAAGCTGTGCGAACAGCAGGTGCTAGGCGGGGCTGAGGAGACAAACTCAAGTTGTAGTGCAAGAACGACGCATAAAGTGACACAGTCACAATGGACGGGCACCTGAACTGGCTTCAGGTGCCCGTTTTACTTGCGCATCCGCTTTGCTGGCCTCGCAGACCCCGCACCCCACCTCCTCGCCCCACCCACTCATGGATTTGCTGACTGTCGCCCTCGCCTCCCTGCTGGCCGGATTCATCGATGCCGTGGTGGGCGGAGGCGGTCTGGTGCTGGTACCAGCGCTGTTCAGCGTCTACCCTCAGACAGCGCCCGCGACCTTGTTCGGCACCAACAAGGGTGCCTCGATCTGGGGCACGGCCTGGGCCACCTTCCAGTACGCCAAGAAAGTGCAGTTGAACTGGAATGCCTTGTTGCCGGCCGCCGGCCTGGCCATGCTGGGCGGCTTCGGCGGCGCCTGGGCCGTCACCCAGGTCGACCCCGGCTTTCTGCGCCGCGCCCTGCCCCTGGTTCTGCTGGCCGTGCTGGCCTACACCTTGATGCGCAAGGACCTGGGCCGCCACCATGCGCCGCGCTACCAGGGCCGGCGTGAAACCCTGGTGGCGGGTGCCATCGCCTTGCTGATCGGCCTCTACGACGGCTTCTTCGGCCCGGGCACAGGCAGCTTCTTCGTCTTCTTGTTTGTGCGCCTGCTGGGCTACGATTTCCTCCACGCCTCGGCCACGGCCAAGCTGATGAACACCGCCACCAATGCCGCGGCCCTGCTCCTGTTCGGCAGCACCGGCCACATCTGGTGGCAGGTCGCCGCGGTGATGGCCGTGGCCAATGTCGTCGGCAGCTTGTTCGGCACCCGCATGGCCCTGGCGCGCGGGGCCGGTTTTGTGCGCCGCATGTTCATCGCCGTGGTCTCGGCGCTGATCCTCAAAACCGCTTGGGACGCCTTCTTTCGCTGAGCTTTTTGTAACCAGGCTCTGCGCCAGTCCCGCTACCATTGCGGCAACCAGGGGAAGGAAAGCACACCATGCCAGTTGATCCAAATTTGCGCACGCTAGACATCGAGATTCCGACCCAGCCGGAGGTGCTGGTCAAGCTGTCACTGCTGATGGCGGCCGAAGACATTGACCTGCCGGCCATGTCCGCCCTGGTCGAGACCGATATGGCGCTCGCCGCGGCCGTCTTGAAGGCCGTCAATTCATCGCTGTACGGCCTGCGTGGTCGGGTGCAGACGGTCCATCAGGCGCTGACCTATCTGGGCATGCGCGAAGTTTCGGCCATCACTTTTGAGATGGGTCTGCGCGCCGCCTTTCCGCCCGCCACCGAGCTCGAACCGGTCTGGAAGCGAGCCTCCGAACGCGGCGTGATGATGGGCCGTATTGGCCAGATGCTGGGCGTGGACCCCTGGGCGGCGCATTCGGCGGGCCTGTTCGAGGAGTGCGGCAAGGCTGTGCTCTACCGGCACGCGTCCGCGCACTACCCGGCCATGCTGCGTGCCGCCGGCTCCGACGCCGAACTGGTGCAACTGGAACACACGGCATTTGGCGTCAGCCACGACGCGCTGGGCGCGGCCTTGTGCGAAAGCTGGGGCCTGGCGCCGGCCGCCGTGGCCAGTGTGCGTCACCATGTGGAAGTGCAGAGCACCTTGAAAATGCCTGAAGCTCTGCAGCGCCGCGGCGTCAGTGCCATTTCCACCATCGCCTCGATCCTGCTGAGCGAGCCTGAGCGCCTGGAAGAAGTGGCGCATGAGATCGCACCTCAAGCCTCGCTCGATGAGGCCCTGGTGCTGCGAGCCGCCCGTCGGGTGGTCGAACAACTGCAGCAGGCCAGCGAACACGAGCGCTGAGGCGCAAGTTTTCCGCTCAGGCGCGCTCGGTCAGGCTCTTGGATGAGGCCAGGCTGAGGCGGTCGCGGCCGGCATGCTTGGCGATGTAGAGCGCCTCATCAGCCGCCTGCATCAGGGACTGCGGGCTCAAGTAAGGATGGGCCGGCGAGTAGGCAGCGAGGCCGATGCTGACCGTCAGTCCTGTGCCCTCATCCTCGCTGCCACCATGAGGCAGACGCAAGGCACGCAATTCCTCGCGCAACTGCTCCATCAGCTCCTGGGTGACATCCAGGCCGAAACCGGGCAGCAAAGCCACGAACTCCTCACCGCCCAGCCGGGCCACAAAGTCGGTGTCGCGCTTGAATCGCTCGCTGAGCAACTGAGCGAAACGCTGCAACGCCTGGTCGCCGACCGCAGCGCCGTGCTGCTCGTTGTAGCGCTTGAAGTGATCGAGATCGAGCACGGCCAAAGCAAGCTGACCGCGCTGCCGCTGCGCACGCTTGAACTCACGCCGCAAAGCCTCATCAAATTCTCTGCGATTGGCCAGGCCGGTCAGCGCATCGCTGCGGCTGAGGCTGCCAAGCTCGCGGTTTTTCTGCTCCAGGCTGAGTGCCGCAGCCTGCAACTGCGCGGCCTGGCTCTGCACCTGTTGCTGCAACTGCTGCACTTGCTGCAATTCATCTTGCCAGCGCAGCCACACCCCATGGTGCGCGCGCATCAGGGAGCGGGCGACCCGGGACACCTCCGAACTCTGCCCTGCCGGGACCGTAGCCAGCAGGTCCAGCGGGCTCTGGCCGCTGTCCAGCTCATCCGCCCGTTCCGCAAGACGGCGCAGCGGGCGCAGCATCGTGCGGTCCAGCACAACGATCACACTCAGGCTGAGCAAAAGCACCAGAACCAGATCGCGCAGCACGATGGCGGGCCAGGCATCGCGCCAGAATGCGTGTTGCATGGCCTGCTCTTGGGCCAACACTTGCAGGAGGGCGCCGCCCGACGCCGGCGGACCCAGTTCGAAATCGATTTGGCGAACATCGGCCTGCGCGCGCGCGGCCGGGTCGCCACTGGCAAGGGCCACGCCTGATCCGGTCTTCAGCTCGATCGCCAGGATGCCGGGCCGGGACTGCAACTTTTTGAGCAACTGCCGGGTACTGTCGCTGCCCGACGGGTCCACACTGAGGCTGCCGGCCAGCGCCTCGCCATAGGTCTGCGGCAAGGCCTGCAGCTCGGCCTCGAAGGCCTCGCTTCGCAGCTGCGACTGATGCTGCAGAAGGACGGCATCGGTGCCGATGACCAGCAAGGCGGAGATCAGCACAATCATCCACGCGGTGCGATGCCGCAGCGACGAAGTCGACGGCTCCAGCAAGGATTCGGCAGCGGAGGGGCTTGAAAAACTCACAGCGGCCTTTCGATGAGGGTTGGACACCAAAGTACGCCTGCGCAACCGCCTTTTCAAAGACCCCCGTGTCTCGCCATCTTTATGTTCAATGGTGCGGCCGGCTGCAGGCAAGGCTCACACAGGCACGGCCATGCTCGCCCTGCTGCTTGCTGCAGCAATTGTGCACGGCAGCAAGCAAGCAAGGGCGCCTGCGAAAGCAGGGTTAACCCAGTTCTGGTGTATTCACTGAGACCGCAAACGCGGCCTGGTTCCGAGCGAAGCTCAGCCCTGCACGAACTGCATCTGGGTGCCGGCCAACTCGATCACATCGCCGCTCTTCAAAGCCACAGACTCGCCGGTCAGGGGCACGCCGTTGACGGTCGGACGTGCAGCACCTTCAACATGGGCGAACACGTAACCGCTGGGGCGCTTTGTGATGGAGGCCACCTGAACGCCTGGCTTGCCGACCGTGGTGACGACCTTGGTCAGGCTGACTTCCCGCCCGGCAGCTGCACCGGTCAGGACTCGGATGGTGGCCGGGGCCGCCGCGGCCGCCGAGGGCAGAGAACCGAAGGAGGACGGCAGGCCGAAACCGCTAGGCGCGCCAGACCCCGGCTTGAGAATCATGGTCTTCTCGTAGTCGCCGTTGTCCTCCAGCAGGAACTTGATCTTGTACTTGCCGATCTCGACGATGTCGTTATTGGCCAGCAGCTGCTTCTTGATCGCCTTGCCGTTGATATACGTACCGTTGGTGGAGTTGAGGTCTTCGATGAAGACATCCGCGCCGACCATCTGCAGCACGGCGTGCTCGCCGCTGACCGCCAGATTGTCGATCACGATATCGTTGTAGGGCCGGCGCCCGAGCGTGGTCTTGTCCTTCGTGATCTGCACGTCCTTGATCACCACGCCGTCGAGCGACACCACCAGCTTGCCCATGCTTTGACCTCGATCCTGTTGTCTTATTGCTTGTGTTGGCGGCAACTCTCAGTGCGCCGCAAGAGTTTTGACTGCTCTCAACGATGCCTGAGCCAGCAGCCGGTCACGACAGGCCTCACGGCCGAAAACCAGCCCATCAGCGCTTGCCAAACGGCCACCAGGCCCGACCTTCCGACCGCACACGGCCTTCGGCGCGAACCAGCACCAGCGCGATATTATCCCGGCCGCCCATGTCATTGGCCCCATCTATCAGGGCTTGTGCCGCTTCCGACAGCGAAGGGTGGTTTATCAACAACTGGCGCAAGGCGTCATCGTCCAGCATGTCGGACAGCCCGTCCGAGCAGAACAGGTAGAGATCGCCGGGCTGAAGCTCGTGCTGATGCAGCTCCAGCATGACCGCGTCCTCCACGCCAACCGCCCGGGTGACCAGATTCTTGTTGCTGGAAAACACGGCCTCTTCGGGTGTCAGCAGGCCGGCATCCAGTTGCTCCTGGAGCAAAGAATGGTCCCGACTGATCTGCGTCAGTTGGCCGCCGCGCATGCGGTAGGCGCGCGAGTCGCCGACATGGCCCAACAACAAACCTTCAGGCCGGAACACCCCAAGCACCAAGGTCGTGCCCATGCCGGCATAGCGCGGGTTGGTATTGGCGGCGTTGAAGATGGCTCGGTTGGCGTTGTCCACGCAGATGTCCATGGCCCGCCGGACGTCGCTGACGCTGGCGCTGGCGCCGGACTCCTTCAACCAACGGCCCAGCTCGGCGCGAATGAAGCCGGTCAGCATCTGACTCGCCACTTCACCGGCGTTATAGCCGCCCATGCCATCGGCCAGCACGGCCAAGCCCACGGACTCATCCAGGGCGACCGAGTCCTCGTTGTTGTCGCGGGCGCGGCCGACATCGGTGGCGCTGAAGAACTCCAGGGTCATGGCTGTGTGTCTGGTTGCGATGCGGAGGGATTTTGCACTGCTTCCGCCTTATTCAAGCGGACTGTTTGTGCAAAAGGGTCCGCGTGCTCTGGAGACGTCAGGTGCGCAGCGTCCGCGCTCTTGTCGGCCGGGGCCTGGGCCGGGCCGCGCGCTGGCCCGGCCGGCCATTGCGCAATCACCGCTTCCAGGTCCTGGGCCATCTGCGCGCCGCTGGCATAGCGCAGCTCGGGCCGCTTCTCGAGCGCCAGAGCAAGCACCAGGGCCAGGGACTCGGGCAGTTCAGGGCGATGGTGGCGCACATCGGCCGGCGGCTCATTGGCAATCTGGTACATCAGCTTGGCCATGGAGTCGGACTGATGCGGCAGATGGCCGGTCAGCAGCTGATAGACCATGGCGCCCAGCGAGTAGAGATCGCTGCGACCGTCGACCTTGAGGCCTGCCAATTGTTCAGGCGACATGAAGGACGGCGTACCCAGGACCAGACCGGTCCGGGTGCGGCTGCCATCAGCAATGCGGGCGATGCCGAAATCCATGAGCTTCAGAATTCCGCGCTCGCGATCCAGCATGACATTGGCCGGCTTGATATCGCGATGGACCACGCCTTGACCATGGGCGTAGTCCAGCGCGCGGGCGAGACGCCGCGCAATCTGCAACACCTCAGGGATCGGCAGCAGCTGAGCCTTGCGGGTGTGGTGGCTCAGGTCACGGCCCTGGACGTACTCCATGGCAATCCAGGCATCGGGCCCGGCCTCGCCGGCTTCGAGCACCTGCAAGATGTCGGGGTGCTGCAGGCGCCCGGCCGCACGCGCTTCACGCATGAAGCGCTGCTGGACGTCGACCAGGTCTTCTGCCGCAAACTCACGCTGCAGAGCCAGGCGCTTGATGGCAACCATGCGGCCGGTCGCCCGCTCACGCGCCAGATGCACCACCGCCATCGCGCCGCGCCCTAGCTCGCCCTGCAATTCATAAGCCTGCAAACCCGGGCCAGCTGGCATCGAAGACTGATATGCCTCTGGCACGGTCGAGGGCTCTCCCTCCACCGACTCGGGCTTGCCCAGCCATCGCTTCCAGAAACCCGCCATGCCCCGCCCGCCTCTCCAAGAATGCGCCGCAGCGCGCTGATTCCTTCAGTCGCTGCGCACGCGGCGGCCCGCGATCCACTTGCCGCTCAACAGAACCAGCAAGGCTCCAGCCACACCTGCACCGTAATGCAGCGCCGGCAGTACGACCACACTGCCCGGCTTGCCGCCTTCCACCGTCGGCACCCAGCTGGCCAGCGCCGGGTCACCGACCATCATGGTGCCCGCAATCCAGCCCAGCAACATGGCGCCCACCGTGATCACGAGCGGGAAGCGGTCCATCAGCTTGATCACCAGCTGGCTGCCCCAAACGATGATGGGAATCGAGACCAGCAGGCCAAAGATGACCAGCGGCATTTGATGGTCGCCGCCGCTGCTCTGGGCCGCGCCGGCGATGGCGATGACATTGTCCAGGCTCATCACGAAGTCGGCCACGATCACGGTCTTGACCGCCGCCCACAGCTTGTCGCTGGCCTGGATACTGCCGTGCTCGTCTTCATCTTCGGGCACCAGCAGCTTGATGCCAATCCAGAGCAGCAGAGCCGCACCGACAATTTTCAGGAAGGGGACCTGCAACAGCGTCAGTGCGAAGAAGATCAACACGACCCGCAGCACGATGGCGCCGGCTGTGCCCCAGATGATGCCCTTGGTGCGCTGAGCGTCCGGCAGCTTGCGGCAAGCCAGGGCGATCACCACCGCGTTGTCGCCACCCAGCAGGATGTCGATCATGATGATCTGGCCGACAGCCAACCAGAATTCGGGACTCGTCAAAGTGTCCATTGAGATATCTACAGTTTCTGCCCGCAGGATGGAAATGCCGGGTCAGGCACTTGCCGCCCCACTATAGCGAAGGCATGGTTCAAAGCATGCACCCATGAAAAAAGGGGCTGAAGCCCCTTTTCACATGTCGATGCACGGCGTGCGTGCAGTCTGCCGCCAGCCGATCCGGACTTCGATGCGTGAAATTACGCATTCGCCCGGCGGCCGGCACGGCGCTCAGCTCAGCTCAGCTCAGAGCAAGGCCTTCAGCAGCTTGGCCATCTCGGACGGATTGCGCGTGATGGTGAAGCCGCACTCTTCCATGATGGCCAGCTTGGCGTCGGCCGTATCGGCGCCGCCCGCGATCAGCGCACCGGCATGGCCCATGCGCTTGCCCGGAGGAGCGGTCACGCCAGCGATGAAACCAACCACCGGCTTCTTCATGTTCAGCTTGCACCAGCGAGCCGCTTCAGCTTCGTCCGGACCGCCGATTTCGCCAATCATGATCACGGCGTCGGTGTCCGGATCGTCATTGAAGGCTTGCATCACATCGATGTGCTTCAGGCCGTTGATCGGGTCACCACCGATGCCCACGGCGCTGGACTGACCCAGGCCGATTTCGGTCAGCTGAGCCACGGCTTCATAGGTCAGCGTGCCCGAGCGCGAAACCACGCCGATGCGACCCTTGCGGTGGATGTGGCCGGGCATGATGCCGATCTTGATTTCTTCGGGCGTGATCAGGCCGGGGCAGTTGGGGCCCAGCAGCAAGGTCTTCTTGCCGCCGGCCGCTTCCTTGGCCTTCATCTTGTTGCGGATTTCCAGCATGTCACGGACGGGGATGCCTTCCGTGATGCAAATCGCCAGATCCAGATCGGCTTCGACGGCTTCCCAGATGGCTGCAGCGGCACCAGCCGGCGGCACATAGATCACCGACACGGTGGCGCCGGTTTGCGCAGCGGCTTCCTTGACGGTGGCGTAGATTGGAATGTCCGAGAACTTCTCGCCGGCCTTCTTGGGGTTCACGCCCGCCACGAAGGCGTTCTTGCCATTGGCATAGGCCTGGCAGCCCAGGGTGTGGAACTGGCCGGTCTTGCCGGTGATGCCCTGAGTGATGACCTTGGTGTCTTTGTTGATGTAAATCGACATGATTTTTTTCCTTGCGTGGGCTTAGGCTGACTCAGGCGACAGCGGCGACGATCTTGGTCGCGGCTTCGGCCATGGTGTCGGCGGCGATGATGGGCAGGCCGGATTCGGCCAGCATCTTCTTGCCCAGCTCTTCGTTGGTGCCCTTCATGCGCACGACCAGCGGCACGGACAGGTTCACGGCCTTGCAGGCGGTGATCACGCCTTCGGCGATGGTGTCGCACTTCATGATGCCGCCGAAGATGTTGACCAGGATGCCCTTCACTTCAGGGTTCTTCAGCATGATCTTGAAGGCTTCGGTGACCTTCTCGGCGGTGGCGCCACCGCCCACGTCCAGGAAGTTGGCCGGCTCGCCGCCAAACAGCTTGATGGTGTCCATGGTCGACATGGCCAGACCCGCGCCATTCACCAGGCAGCCGATATTGCCGTCCAGGCTGATGTAGGCCAGGTCGAACTTGGAGGCTTCCACTTCAGCCGGATCTTCTTCGTCCAGGTCGCGGTAGGCGACGATTTCCGGGTGACGGAACAGGGCGTTGGAGTCGAAGTTGAACTTGGCGTCCAGGGCGATCAGATTGCCCTTGGAGTCGCAGTTCAGCGGGTTGATTTCCACCAGCGACGCGTCGGTGTCCATGTAGCACTTGTAGAGCTTGGCGAAGATGTCGACGGCTTGGTCGACCGACGCTCCGGTGAGACCGATGGCAGCGGCGATCTTCTTGCTTTGCTCGGCAGTCAGGCCCACCAGCGGGTCGATCATCTCGGTGATGATCTTCTCGGGTGTCGAGTGGGCGACCTCTTCGATGTCCATGCCGCCTTCGCTGGAGGCGATGAAAGCGACCTTCTGGGTGCCGCGGTCGGTGACCAGGGACACATAGAGTTCGTTCTTGATGTCAGCGCCGTCTTCAATGTAGAGGCGACGGACCTTCTGTCCGACCGGGCCGGTCTGGTGCGTGACCAGTTGCATGCCCAGGATCTGCTCGGCGAGCGCCTTCACATCTTCCAGCGAACGGCCGAGCTTGACGCCGCCGCCCTTGCCACGGCCACCGGCGTGAATCTGGGCCTTGACCACCCAAACCGGGCCGCCCAGCTTTTGTGCAGCTTCGACGGCTTCTTGCACCGTGAATGCGGGAATGCCGCGCGGCACCGGCACGCCGAACTGGCGCAGGATTTCCTTGCCCTGGTACTCGTGAATCTTCATAGGGGTCTCGCTTGTGAGGAAAGTCAGGAAGAGGAGGCGGGCATCGCGGCGACGGCGACTGGCCTTGCGGCTGCGTCGGCGCTGCGATACCAGCGAGGGTAATGGTTTCGGACCACATCGCCATCGCAACGCAGCGCATGGCAACGATCCAGCTGAAACGGCGGCTGTCCGTCGGCACTGCCTTCGCGCACGTCCAGCACCAGGCCGGCAAAGGCCTGGATCACAGCCGTGGGGAGGATCTGACACAGCTCGGTCAGGTGAGTGCAGCCCTTGACGCCGGCCAGGCGTTCCTTGACGCCGAGCCGGAAGCCCTTCATCAGGTTCAGGCCGACCAGCCGGGCATAGGCGTCACCATGCTGGTCACAAACGCCAGGATATGGCGACCCGCTTGTGATTGAGCGGGCCGAATGAATCTGCAACTCGGCATCTACCGTCAAGACCAGTTGCATGGCGTGAATGGGATCGCCCGCCAAGCGCAAGCCGCTGGCCAGGGGCAAATCGCGCGTCTTGACGTCCGTCAAACCCGCCTCGACCTCATAAAGGCCGTCATCGCGTGCATAGATCTGCACATCGATGGCGCGACGGTGCAGCAAACGGCGCTCGGAGGTGGGAAATGGGAGGGGCATGGGTGGCAAAACGGCTTTGCAAACCCGCAGCGGACGGCATCAAACCACACCCCGCCGGGCATTTGCGCAGGGCGAGAATGTAGCATGTCGCACTGCACAAAGGCTTTCACGAAGCTGTCGGCGCCACAGCCCGAGGCGTGGCGACAGGTCAGCAAAGCCCACAAGTTTGAGCTGGGTCAAGAGACTTGGCACCCACCATCTCGATACGAGTGATTCAGTCATCCGCTTCGACCGGGCCGCGCAAAACACGCCGCACCGACTCGCCGCCAAAGCCGCGGCCGATCAGAAATCGGGCGTGCTTGGCCCGCGTGGCGGCATCCTCGGGCCATTGCCCGCCGAACTTGCGCTGCCAGACGGCTCGAGCGCGCTCGATCTCGCTGTCCTTGAGCAAGGCCAACTGGTCGCCGCTGAGCTGCAAGCCATGCTGGGCAAGCTCCAGCTTGATACGTTGGCTGCCGAAACGGGCAGAACGGGCGTGAATGCGGGCGTCAACAAAGCGCTGTTCGCTCAGATAGCCGCGCTCCTGCAGGAACAGCAGCAGGGCATCGACTTCGGCTCCGACGTCGGCATCGCCGCCATCGTCGGGGTCTTCGTCGGGGTTTTCGGCTTGACCCAGCGCATCGACACCTGCTTCTGAGCAGGGCTCCGGCACGAACCAAGCAGCCAGGCCTGCAGCAGGCTCAGCTGCGGCGGCTGCCTGGCGCTGCTGGGCCGCGCGCTGCTCGCGCGCAATGCGCAGCAGCTTGCGCCGCAGCTCCGCCCTGCTGTGCTCCCGCTGGGCCAGTAGCGCAATCGCGCGAGCCTTGAGGGAAAGGGGCTTGCCGGCTTTCATGCAAAGGAAGGGAGTGCCGTGAAAGTACAGGCGACCAAGAAGGAATAGCAGGCTATAGAGAGCCCGTGGTGCAAGAGCCCGAGCGGCGCATGGCACCGGGCTCTTGCCGCGCCCTCTTACTCAGCCGCGCCGCCGGCCTTGTTCATCGGCGCGACGCCGAGCGACTCGCGGATGCGGTTTTCGATCTCACGGCTGACATCGGGGTTCTCGCGCAGAAATTCGCGCGCGTTGTCTTTGCCCTGGCCGATCTTTTCGCCCTGGTAGGCATACCAGGAGCCGGACTTCTCGACCACCTTGGCGACCACACCCATGTCGATGATCTCGCCCTCGCGGCTGATGCCTTCACCGTAGAGGATGTCGAACTCGGCCGTCTTGAACGGCGGCGAGACCTTGTTCTTGACGACCTTGACCTTGGTTTCGCTGCCGATGACGTCATCGCCCTTCTTGATCGAGCCGATGCGGCGGATGTCCAGGCGCACCGAGGCGTAGAACTTGAGCGCATTGCCGCCGGTGGTGGTTTCGGGGCTGCCGAACATCACGCCGATCTTCATACGGATCTGGTTGATGAAGATGACCATGCAGTTGGTCTTCTTGATGGTGGCGGTCAGCTTGCGCAGGGCCTGGCTCATCAGGCGGGCTTGCAGGCCGGGCAGGGAGTCGCCCATTTCGCCTTCCAACTCAGCCTTGGGGGTCAGTGCAGCGACCGAGTCGATCACGATCAGGTCCACGGAACCGGAGCGCACCAGCGCGTCAACGATCTCCAAGGCCTGCTCACCGGTGTCGGGCTGGCTGATCAGCAGCTCCTGCAGATTCACGCCCAGCTTCTGTGCGTACTGGATGTCCAGGGCATGTTCGGCGTCGATGAAGGCGCAGGTGCCGGCCAGCTTCTGCATTTCGGCGATGACCTGCAGGGTCAGCGTGGTCTTGCCCGAAGACTCCGGGCCATAGATCTCGACCACGCGGCCGCGCGGCAGGCCGCCAACGCCCAGGGCAATGTCCAAACCCAGCGAACCGGTGGAAACCACCTGGATGTCCTCAATCACCTCGCCTTCGCCGAGGCGCATGATGGAGCCCTTGCCAAACTGCTTCTCGATCTGGCTGAGAGCGGCTTGCAGAGCCTTGGCTTTTTCGGTGTTGAGGGCTTTGACGGGGGCATCCATGATTCGTTCTCCTGAAAAGGGCTGGGCGGATTATGTCGCAATCTGTATGTTTGTACAGTAGTTTGACGATTGAACTTTGGCAAGCCGTATCAGCTCTTGCAATGTCATGGCTGAATCCTAGGTTGCTGCTGGCTCACTGGATGAGCCAGCAAATGTTGAAGTCAGAATTTGGATGGTCCTTGATTTCACCGCGCACAGCGAACTGCCATCCGCCGAAGCCTTGGCCCGCATCCCTAGAATGCGGGACCGAGCCCTCCCTGGCCATGAGTAATGGAGACTGACGCATGCGCATCCTGATTGCCGAAGATGACCAAGTCCTGGCCGATGCCTTGTTGCGCTCCCTGCGCGCTTCCGGCTATGCGGTGGATCAGGTCGGCAGCGGCACCGAGGCCGATGCGGCCCTCGCTTCGCACGAATTCGACCTGGTGATCCTGGACCTGGGCCTGCCGCGGCTGCATGGCCTGGAGGTGCTCCGCAAGCTGCGCGCACGCGGCTCCTCCATGCCAGTGCTGATCCTGACGGCGGCCGACAGCGTCGAGCAGCGCGTCAAAGGTCTGGACCTAGGCGCCGACGACTACATGGCCAAGCCTTTTTCTCTGCAAGAGCTGGAAGCCCGCGTGCGCGCCCTGACCCGGCGCGGCCTGGGCACCGCGTCCAGCGTCATCAAGCATGGGCCTTTGAGCTTCGATGCGACCGGGCGGGTGGCCTATATCAACGAGCAGATGATTGAATTGTCGGCACGCGAGTTGAGCTTGCTGGAAGTCCTGCTGCAACGCGCCGGCCGACTCGTCAGCAAGGACCAATTGGTCGAACGCCTCTGTGAGTGGGGCGAAGAGGTTAGCAACAACGCCATCGAGGTCTACATCCACCGCCTGCGCAAGAAGATCGAGCAAGGCCCAATCCGCATCGCCACGGTGCGCGGCCTGGGCTACTGCCTGGAGAAGATCCAGCCCGGCGCTTGATGCCCCTCGCTCACGACTGGAGCCCCGGCCATGGCGGCTGAAACCGGCCAACGCTCGCTGTTCGGCGAGATCCTGGATTGGATGCTCGCGCCGCTGCTGCTGATCTGGCCGATCAGCGTGGCCCTGACCTGGCTCGTGGCGCAAGGCATTGCCAGCCGCCCTTACGACCGCGAGCTCGGCGAGATGGCCCGCACCCTGGGCCTGCAAGTGGCCTCGGCCGCACCGCTGGCCGAGGGGCGCAGTGCGCGTTCGCGCTATGCCCTAGCGCCCGAAGCGGCCGCCCTGCTGCGCGCTGACGAAACCGACACGGTCTACTACCAGGTGCTGGGCCTGCGTGGCGAGCTGCTCAACGGCGACGCCAAGCTGCCCGTGCCGCCCGAGGACGATGTCATCGTGCCCTGGGAGCTGCATTTCCGCGACGAAGACATGGGCAGCGAACGCGTGCGCGTGGCCTACCTCTGGGTCGCGCCCGAAGGCATGGCGGGCAGCACTCAGACCATGCTGGTGCAGGTGGCCGAGACCCTGGGCAAGCGCTCGCGCCTGACCAACGAAATCATCAAGGGCGTGATCCTGCCGCAGTTCGTGATCCTGCCTCTGGCGGTGCTGCTGGTCTGGCTGGCCCTGGCGCGCGGCATCGCGCCGCTCAACGAACTGCAGCGGCGCATCCGCTCGCGCGAGAGCTCGGACCTCAGCCCCATCGACGAGCGGCGCATCCCCGATGAAGTCGCGCCCCTGGTGCGCGCCATCAACGACCTGCTGGCGCGGCTGGATCAGTCCATCAGCAGCCAGAAGCATTTCCTGGCCGACGCGGCCCACCAGCTCAAGACCCCACTGGCCGGCCTGCGCACGCAGGCTGAATTTGCCCAGCGTGAGATTGACGAAGGGCGCAGCGAGCCAGCCGAACTCAAACGCTCCTTGCAGCAGATTGCCCTGTCCAGCCAGCGCGCCGCGCACATGGTCAACCAGCTGCTGGCCATGGCCCGCGCTGAAGACCAGGAACATGCGGCGCAGCGCAGCGAGGTCAACCTGGCCGAACTGGCCACCGAAACCGTGCGCGACTTCGTGCCGCGCGCCTTGGACAAGCGCATCGACCTGGGCTACGAAGGCCCGGAGCCCGACGCCTTCAGCCTGAGTCTGCTCGGCCATGGGCTGCTGATCCGGGAACTGATCCGCAACCTGGTCGACAACGCCCTGCTCTACACGCCGGCCGGTGGCACGGTCACTGTGCGCATCGTCGAGGATCCCTTCGGTCAGGTTTGTGTGCTGCAGGTCGAGGACTCAGGACCGGGCATTCCGGAAAGCGAACGGGACAAGGTCTTCCAGCCCTTCTACCGGGCGCTGGGAACCAATGTGGATGGCTCCGGCCTGGGCCTGGCCATCGTGCGTGAGATCGCGCAACAGCATGAGGCGGAACTGACGCTGGACGACACCCGGCCGCGCCGCCCCGGGCAACAGCCCGAGGCCGATGGCCAGGGACCAGGCGCCCGCTTCACGGTGCGCTTCCACTCCCGGCCCATGAGCCCAGTTCAGGACTGATTGAAGCGCCGCGACTTCGCGATCGACATCAGCAAGCCCAGGCCGAAGCCCAGGGTCACCATGGCAGTGCCGCCGTAGCTGATAAAGGGCAGGGGCACGCCCACCACGGGCAAGATGCCGCTGACCATGCCCATATTGACGAAGACATAGGTGAAGAAGCTCAGCGTGATGGCGCCCGCCATCAGGCGCGAGAACAGGGTCGGCGCGTCCGATGCAATCATCAAGCCGCGCATGATCAGCGCGGTGAAACCGGCCAGCAAGCCGAGTGCGCCGAACAGACCGAACTCCTCACCATAGGCGGCAAAGATGAAGTCGGTGGTGCGCTCTGGAATGAACTCCAGATGGGTCTGCGTGCCCTTCATGAAGCCTTTGCCGGTCAGGCCGCCTGAGCCGATGGCGATCTCGCCCTGGATGATGTGGAAGCCCTTGCCGAGCGGATCCTTGGTCGGGTCCAGCAAGGTGCAGACACGGTTCTTTTGATATTCACGCAGCACCGGCCAGGTCACATCGGGCTGGCAGATCGCCTCTTCGCTCACCACCAGGGCCGTGATGCCTGCACCCGCCAGCACAAAGGCCGGGATGATCAGCCGCCAGGACAGGCCCGCGAAAAAGATCACATACAAGCCGGTACTCAGCACCAGGATGGACGTGCCCAGGTCCGGCTGCTTGGCCACCAATCCCACCGGGATTGCCAGCAGCACGAATGCCGCCACAAAGTCCGGCAGTCGCAGTTGCCCCTCACGCTTCTGGAACCACCAGGCCAGCATCAAGGGCACGGCAATCTTGAGGATCTCAGAAGGCTGGATCTGAGTGATACCGACGTTGAGCCAGCGCGTCGCCCCTTTTTTGGTAATGCCGAACATGGCCGTGGCCAGCAGCAAAGTCACCCCCACCACATAGAGCGGCATGGCCAGGGCCATCATGCGCTGCGGCGGCACTTGGGCGACCAGGAAGATGAGGATGATGGCCAGCAGGGTGTTGCGGCCATGGTCGACAAAGCGTGTGCCGTGGTCGTAACCGGCCGAATACATGCACACCATGCCCAGACCCATCAGCCAAGCAATGGCCAGCAGCAGGGGCAGGTCGAAGCCGCTGAACCAGGGCCGCAGACGCTGCCACCAGTTCGGGCCATTGAAGGCATTGGCGCTCATGGGCGGGCTCCTGAAGCGGCTGGCTTGGGCGCAGCGGGCTTGGCAGCGCTGGCTGGCAGGGGCGCAGCTGGTGCAGAAACGGCAGCCGAAGCCGACGCGGCCGCTGGCAAGCTGCCCGAAGCGGCAACTGCCCCCGCCACCGGCGCCTGCCCCGGCAAGGGCACCTGCTCGATGCGACGTGGCTGGCCCACTGGAGCGGTGGTCTTGCCCAGCTGGGTCAAGGCGATGTCTTCCTCGCTCGGGTACTGGCCCATCAGCATGAAGTCGAAGACCCGGCGCGCGATCGGCGCGGCCGAGGTAGAGCCGAAACCGGCGTTCTCGACGATCACGGCCAAGGCGATGGTGGGCGCCTCCAGCGGCGCGAAGGCGATGTAGAGCGAGTGGTCGCGCTTGCGCTCATCGGCCTTGATGTCCTTGTAACGCTCGCCGGCGCGCAAGCCGATGGCCTGCGCCGTACCGGTCTTGCCGCCACTTCGATAGCCGGCCCCGTTGAAGGCAGCGCGCGAAGTGCCTTCGATGGTCACCCCGTACATGGCATTGCGGATCACCTCGACCTGCTCGGGCTTGAGGGCCAGGGGCGGCAGAGCGTCGCTGGCGACGCGGCGCTGCTCATGGCGCACCACGTCCTCGATTTCGCGCACCAGGCGCGGCTTGAAGCGCTGGCCACCAGTCGACAGGGTGGACACGGCAGTGGCGATCTGCAACATGGTGAAGTTGTTGTAGCCCTGGCCGATGCCCAGCGAGATGGTCTCGCCGGCAAACCACTTCTGGTTCGCCGGGTTGCGGGCAAAGTAGCGGCGCTTCCAGGCCTGCGAGGGCAGCACGCCGGTGACCTCGCCCTGCACATCGATCTCGGTCTTGCGGCCGAAACCGAAGGGCTCCAGCTCGTCGTGAATCAGGTCCACGCCCATCTCATTGGCCAGGCTGTAGAAGTAGACATTGGACGAGCTGACGATGGCCAGGCGCATGTCCTTGGGCCCGGGCCGGTCGGTCTCCGGGCTGCCGAAGGTGCGCCCGCCGAAGCTGTAGGTCAGGTTGTCCATGACGATGGTGCCGGGCGCACGCTTGCCGCTGTCGAGCGCGGCCATGGCCATGAAGGGCTTGAAGGTCGAGCCCGGCGGGTAGGTGCCGCGCAGCGCGCGGTTCAGCAGGGGCTTGTCCAGGTCTTCGTTGAGCTCGCGCCAGCTGTCGGCATCGATGCCGTCAACGAAAAGATTGGGGTCGAAGGTCGGCTTGGAGACGAAAGCCAGCACCTCACCATTGCGCGGGTCGATGGCCACCAGGGCACCGCGCCGGTCCTTGTAGAGTTCTTCCACCAGGGCCTGCAGGCGGATGTCGATGGACAGCATCAGCGTGTTGCCCGGCGTCGGCGGCCGGTGGGCCAGGCGGCGCACAGCGCGGCCGCCAGCGCTGGTTTCGACCTGCTCGAAACCGGTGATGCCGTGCAGCTCGCGCTCATAGCTCTGCTCCAGGCCCAGCTTGCCGATGTACTCGGTGCCACGGTAGTTGGCGATGTCCTCGTCCTCCCACTCGTCCATGGCTTTTTTCTCGGCCTGGTTGATGCGGCCGATGTAGCCGATCAGGTGGGCGCCCACCTCGCCCAAGGGGTAGCTTCGGAACAGCCGGGCCTTGATCTCGACGCCGGGGAAGCGGAAGCGCTGGGCTGTGAAGCGGGCCACCTCGGCCTCGCTCAGCTTGGTGCGAATCGGCAGGGACTCGAAGTTCTTGTTCTCGCTCATCAGCCGCTTGAAGCGGCGGCGATCGCGCGGCTGCACCTCGATCACCTGGGCCAGGGCGTCGATGGTGGTCTCCAGATCGGGCACCTTGGAGGGCGTTATCTCCAGCGTGTAGGCCGAGTAATTGCTGGCCAGGACAATGCCGTTGCGGTCCTTGATCAGGCCGCGGTTGGGCACGATGGGCACGACCGTGATGCGGTTGGATTCGGCGCGGTCCGAAAGGCTTTCATGCTGGACCACCTGCAAAAAGATCAAACGCGCCAGCAGCAGGCCGAAGCAGAACAGCACGAAGGCGGCCGCCGCCAGCAGGCGCAGGCGAAAGCGGCCCAGCTCCTGCTTGAGATTCTTGAGCACCGTCATGACGAGCCCACCCGGTCAGACCGCAGGCTGTGCTTCACAGCGGCCGGTGCGCATCGCGGTCCGGCGCACGGCGCTGCGGCGCCAGCAGCAGCACGCTGGCCAGCGGCCACAGCAGGGTTTCAAACAGCGGCGCCAGCAAAAGCGTCCAGCCCGGCCACATGCCGCCGACCGCCAGACGCACCAGCAGAGACACGGCGTGGGCGAGCACGAACAGCGGCAGCACCTGCAAAGCCTGAGCGCCAAGGCTGAAGCCGGTCAGGCGGCGGTGCAGGGTGATGGCACCGAAGCTCAGCAGGCTGTAAGCCAGGGCATGCTGACCCAGCAAGGCCCCATGGTGAATGTCGATCAGCAAGCCCAGCACAAAGGCCCAGACCACACCGACCCGGCGCGGCTGGTGCACGCCCCAGAACACCAGCACCACCGACAAGAAATCGGGCATGGCGGGGAAACGGCCGATCGGCACCATATCGGCCAGCAGAGCCAGAAACAGGCTGAAGGCGATGAAGGCTGGATTGACCGGCAGCAGCAGCTGGCCGGCGCCGCGCGGCATGATCATGGTTGGCCTCCGCTGTTCTTGGCGTCTGCCTTGGCTTCGGCCGCCGCGGCCTTGCGCTGGGCCTTGAGACTGGCGGCCGAAGCGGCCTCCGCGGCCAACATGGCCGCCGCTTCGGCCTTGGCCTTGGCATGCTGCTCCTGAGGCTGCAAGACCAACACATGGCGCACGCTGTCGAGCTGCGCGACCGGCTGCAGGCGCACGCTGGCAAAGCTGGTATCTCCGCGACGTTCCACCGACGTCACCTTGGCCACCGGCAAGCCCGAGGGGTAGACCCCGTCCAGGCCCGAGGTGGACATCAGGTCGCCCGGCTTGATGTCGGCATTGGCGGCCAGAAAGCGCAGCTCCATGCCATTGCCGTCGCTGCTGCCGAAGGCGGCATTGCGCGCCTGGGTGCGCGAGTTGAGCACTGGGATGGCGGCGTCTTTGTCACTCAGCAGGGTGACCTCGGCCGACAAGGTGTAGACCCGGGTGACTTGGCCCAGCACGCCAGCGTCGTTGATGACCGGCGAACCGGCTTGAACGCCGTGGCGGCTGCCGCGGTCAATGACCACGCGGCGCGAATAGGGGTCGGCCGCTTCGTACAGCACTTCGGCCGACAGCGAGGCCACATCCAGTGCCGGGCGCAATTCGAGCAGCGCACGCAGGCGCTGGTTCTCGGCCTGCAACTGGGCGGCACGTGCCAGACGTTCGGCCTGCTCCACCAGTTGCTGGCGCGCCAGCGCTTCCGCCGCCATGGCCCGCTCGGTGCCACGCCGGTAGTCGCCGAAGCTCTCCCAGGCATCGACCGGGCTCAGCAGCAGGCGCTGGAAAGGATGCAAGACCAAAGCCAGAGCCGCTCGGGCCGGCTCGACCACATGGAAGCGCGCGTCAGCCACCATCAGGAACAGCGCCAGCGCCGCGCACAGCACCAGCCGCGCCTGGGCGGACGCGCCCTGGCGAAAGAAAGGTGGCGGGTTGCGATCTGGGGGGCCGAGGGGCATGGCGCTCTTGAGGATCAAACTGACCGCTAACGCCCGCTCTCAGCAGCCGTAGCGAGCGGGCATCAGGCGAGGCGGACGGAGCGGAGCAACCGGAACGTACTGCTGGTACGTGAGGATTGCGAGCACCGCCCAACGACGCATGATGCTCGCGCAGTAGGCAAAAACAATCACTCGGAGGTGAAGATGGAGCCGAGGCGCTCCATGCGCTCCAAAGCCATCCCGCAACCCCGCACCACGCAAGTCAGCGGATCCTCCGCCACCAGCACCGGCAACCCAGTTTCCTCAGCCAGCAGACGGTCCAGATCGCGCAGCAAGGCGCCGCCGCCGGTCAGCATCATGCCGCGCTCGGCGATGTCGGCGCCCAACTCGGGCGGGGTCTGTTCCAGCGCGTTCTTCACGGCGGAGACGATCTGGTTCAGCGGGTCGGTCAGGGCTTCCAGGATCTCGTTGGACGAGATGGTGAAGCTGCGCGGCACGCCTTCGGCCAGATTGCGGCCCTTGACTTCCATTTCCTTGACCTCGGAGCCCGGGAAGGCGCTGCCGATGTTCTTCTTGATCGCTTCGGCGGTGGGCTCACCGATCAACATGCCGTAGTTGCGGCGGATGTAGTTGATGATCGCTTCGTCGAACTTGTCGCCGCCGACGCGCACGCTGCCCTTGTAGACCATGCCGCCCAGCGAGATCACGCCCACTTCGGTGGTGCCGCCGCCGATGTCCACGACCATGGAGCCGGACGCTTCCGACACCGGCAGACCGGCGCCAATCGCAGCCGCCATCGGTTCCTCAATCAGGTAGACCTCGGAAGCACCGGCGCCCAGGGCCGATTCACGAATGGCGCGGCGCTCGACCTGGGTGGAACCGCAGGGCACGCAGATGATGATGCGCGGGCTGGGGCGCAGCATCTTGGAGTCGTGCACCATCTTGATGAACTGCTTGAGCATCTGCTCGGTGACAGTGAAGTCGGCGATCACGCCGTCCTTCATCGGGCGGATCGCCTCGATATTGCCCGGCACCTTGCCCAACATGGCCTTGGCCTCGCGGCCCACAGCCTGGATCGTCTTCTTGCCGTGGGGGCCGCCTTCGTGGCGGATCGAAACGACCGAGGGTTCGTCCAAAACGATGCCCTTGCCGCGCACATAAATCAGCGTATTGGCGGTGCCCAGGTCGATGGCGAGGTCGGAGGAGAAATAGCGGCGCAGGGAAGCGAACATGATGTGTCTGGAGCGCAAACCACCTACATCTGAGCCTATGGGCTGGAGATCGTGGGCGGCTCGCGGGTTGGTCGGGAGGTCTGAATGGGGTCGGGCTGTTCGGTGTTCGCCATATGCAACGAGGCTGCGTGAGCCCTTGCGGCCGCGCAGCCCCGTGACATTGGAGATAAGCGGAGATAATACCCGATCACCCCCTAGTTACCGGCTGGGACGGGCCGTTTGTTGCGCTCTTTACAGCTCGCCACGGCCTTTGTTTCCGCCATCTCCGGACCCGGTTTCCCCATGGCCTTGACACCACAAGACGTAAGCCGCATCGCCCATCTGGCGCGCCTGGAGCTGCAGGAGGCCGAAAGCGCCGCCCTGCTGCCCCAGCTGAATGACTTCTTCTCCATCGTCGAGCAGATGAGTGCGGTGGACACCGCCGGCGTCGAGCCGCTGTACACGCCGCTGTCGGCCATCCAGGAGGTGCATCTGCGCCTGCGCGAAGACGCCGTCACCGAAAGCAACCAGCGCGAACTCAACCAGCGCAGCGCCCCGGCCGTGGAAGACGGCCTGTTCCTGGTTCCCAAGGTCATCGAATGAGCATCTCGAACAACACCCCCCTGCACGACCTGGGCGTGGCCGAGCTGGGCCAAGGCCTGCGCGACAAGCAGTTCTCCAGCGTCGAGCTGACCCAGCACCTGCTGCAACGCGTCCAGTCCAGTGACGCGAAACTGGGCGCCTTCCTCCATGTGGACGCCGACCACGCCCTGGCGCGCGCCCGTGCGGCTGACGCCCGCCTGGCGACAGGCGAAGGCGCGCAAACCGGCGGCGCCCTGATCGGCGTGCCGCTGGCGCACAAGGACATCTTTGTCACCGCCGACATGCCGACCACGGCCGGCTCCAAGATCCTGGCCGGCTACCGCAGCCCCTTCGACGCCACCGTGGTGGCGCGCCTGAATGCGGCCGGCACGGTCTCGCTGGGCAAGCTCAACTGCGACGAGTTCGCCATGGGCTCGGCCAACGAAAACTCGGCCTACCAGCCGGTGGCCAACCCCTGGGATTCCAGCCGCGTGCCGGGCGGCTCCTCGGGCGGCTCGGCCGCTGCGGTGGCCGCGCGCCTGCTGCCGGCCTCCACCGGCACCGATACCGGCGGCTCGATCCGCCAGCCGGCGAGCTTCACCGGCATCACCGGCATCAAGCCGACTTACGGCATCTGCAGCCGCTACGGCATGATCGCCTTTGCCTCCAGCCTGGACCAGGCCGGCCCCATGGCCCGCTCGGCCGAAGACTGCGCGCTGCTGCTCTCGGCCATGAGTGGCTTTGACGAGCGCGACGCCACCAGCGTGCAGCAAGCACCGCAGGATTTCCACGCCCAGATGCTGATCGCTCGCGAGGGCGCCACGGCGGCCCAGCCGCTCAAGGGCCTGCGCATCGGTCTGCCGCGCGAGTTCTTCCCCGCCGCCCTGTCGGCCGATGTCAACAGCGCCGTGCGCGCCGGCCTGGCCGAGCTGGAAAAGCTTGGCGCCACCCTGGTGGACGTGAGCCTGCCGCGCACCGAGCTGGCGATTCCGGTGTACTACATCATTGCCCCGGCCGAGGCCAGCTCCAACCTGAGCCGCTTTGACGGCGTCAAGTTCGGCCATCGCGCAGCCAAGTACGACGATCTGCTCGATATGTACAAGAAAACCCGTGCCGAAGGCTTCGGGGCCGAGGTCAAGCGCCGCATCATGATCGGCAGCTACGTGCTGTCTCACGGTTACTACGACGCCTACTACCTGCAAGCGCAAAAGCTGCGCCGCATGATTGCCGACGATTTCCAGCAGGCCTTCAAGCAGTGCGACCTGATCGCCGGCCCGGTGGCGCCCACCGTGGCCTGGAAGCATGGCGAGGGCAAGGACGACCCGGTCAAGGCTTATCTGGCCGACATCTTCACCTTGCCCGGCTCCTTGGCCGGCCTGCCCGGCATGAGCGTGCCCGTGGGGCTGGGCGAAGGCGGCATGCCCGTCGGCTTGCAGCTGCTGGGCAACTACTTCAAGGAAGGCCAGCTGCTGCACACCGCACACGCGCTGCAGCAAGCCACCGACTGGCACCGCGCCGCTCCCGCAGGAATCTAAGCACATGGCATCTAGCAAATTGATCCGTGGCTACGAGGTCGTGATCGGCCTGGAAAACCACGTCCAACTGTCCACCGTTTCCAAGATCTTCAGCGGCTCCTCCACCGCCTTCGGCGCCGAGCCCAACACGCAGGCTTCGGCCGTGGACCTGGCCCTGCCGGGCACCCTGCCGGTGCTGAACCGCGGCGCCGTCGAGCGGGCCATCCGCTTCGGCCTGGCCGTGGGCGCCAAGGTGGCGCCGCTGTCCATCTTCGCGCGCAAGAACTACTTCTACCCCGACTTGCCCAAGGGCTACCAGATCAGCCAGTTCGAGATCCCGGTGGTGCAAGGCGGCCGGGTCGAGTTCTTCGTCGGTGACGAGAAAAAGGTCGTCAACCTGACCCGCGCCCACCTCGAGGAAGACGCGGGAAAAAGCCTGCACGAGGACTATCACGGCCAGAGCGGCATCGACCTGAACCGCGCCGGCACGCCGCTGCTGGAGATCGTCTCCGAGCCCGAGATGCGCTCCGGCGCCGAGGCCTGCGAGTACGCCAAGACCCTGCATGCGCTGGTGATGTGGCTGGGCATCTGCGACGGCAATATGCAGGAAGGCTCCTTCCGCTGCGACGTCAACGTCTCGGTGCGCAAGCCCGGCGAGCCCTTCGGCACGCGCCGCGAGATCAAAAACCTCAATAGCTTCCGCAATCTGATCCAGGCGGTGGACTACGAGGTCAACTGGCAGATCGACGAGATCGAAGACGGCCGCAAGATCCAACAGGCCACCGTGCTGTTCAACCCGGACACCGGCGAGACACGCGCCATGCGCAGCAAGGAAGACTCGGCCGACTACCGCTACTTCCCCGACCCCGACCTGCCACCGCTGGTGATCGGCGCCGACTGGATCGAACGTGTCAAGGGCGAGATGCCCGAGCTGCCCTCGGTGATGGCCGCCCGCTTCGAGCAGGCCGATGGCCTGACCGCCTACGACGCTGCCATCATGACCCAGAGCCTGGCCACGGCGCGCTTCTACGAGGCGGCCAAGGCCGTCTGCGGCGCGCCCAAGCTGGTGGCCAACTGGCTGCAAGGTGAAGTCTCCCGCCGCTTGAACAGCGAGGAACGCAGCATCGAAGCCAGCCCGGTCAGCCCCGAGCTGCTGGGCCGTCTGATCCAGCGCATCCAGGACGGCACGATCTCGAACAATGCGGCCAAGCAGGTGTTTGAGGCGCTGTGGAGCGGCGAAAGCGCTGATGTGGACGCTGTCATCGAAGCCAAGGGCCTGAAGCAGGTCAGCGACACCGGCGCCATCGAAGCCATCCTCGACGAGGTGCTGGCCGCCAACCCGAAATCGGTGGAAGAGTTCCGCGCCGGCAAGGACAAGGCCTTCAACGCCCTGGTCGGCCAGGCCATGAAGGCCACCAAGGGCAAGGCCAACCCGGCCCTGGTGAATGAGCTGCTGAAGAAGAAGCTGGCAGGCTGAGCGCCTGGACTCCGGCTCACTCACCAAATCAAGCGGCGCCTCGGCGCCGCTTTTTTATGGCCTCAACAGACTTGCGTGTGCCCAGAACATAGGCCGGACGGCTGCGCTCAACGTGGGCTGGAGGCCGCCGCCCCCGCGCTGCTGCTCATGGCGCCCAGGCTGCCCGGCGCGGAGCCCGTCCAGAGGCGCTTCAGGCGAGCCAGCTCTTCGTCGTAGCGGGCATTGATCCGCACCATTTCCGCGCGCGAGTTGCCGATCAGTTGCTGCTGGGCCAAGGCCGCCGCGTCATTGCGGTCGAGCTGCTGCTTGAGCTTGGCGGGCAAAGACTTGCCCTTGTAGAACTCGGTCTCGTCGAGCAGGGGTTTGCGCTCTACGGCCAGCTCCTTGATGCGTCGCTCCGAAATCTCGATGCCCTTCTTGACGTCATCCAGCGCCAGCGTGCGCGCTTGCTGATGAACATGGGCGTTCGGGAATCGCAGCATCAGATTGCGGTCGCGACGCACGGCGTCGTTGCGGGCAGCTTGCTCCGCGGCCAGACGGCGCTCCTTGGCCTCCTGCGCGGCGCGCTCCTCGGGCGAAAGGTAGGGCGGCAAAACGGCGCGCTGCGAACCGTCGGCATTCAGGATGCGCTGCTCACGCGCGGTGCATTCGGCAATCGGCCGGTCCGAGGTCAGGCGGCGGCCGTCCGGCAAGGCACAGCTGTAGATGCCACTCGTTCCCGTGCTGGGTGATTGCGCCACGGCCTGTGCCGTGGCGGCGCAAGCCAGCGCCAGCACGGTGGCCGTGCCCACGGTCCAGTTCATGCGAATGAAGCAATGGGCCATAGCAGTGGCGGGAGCAGCAATCATCAGACTCCGTAACGATCCCGATAGGCCTGGACAGCGGCGGCGTGGGCCGTGACATCGCTGTCGCTGGTGGTGCGCAAGTATTCCAGCAAGTCGGCCAGACCGGCAATCGCTATCACCGGCAGTTTCAATTCTTCGCTGACGTACTGCACCGCGGACTTGGGGCTCTCGACACCGTTCTCGACCGCCTTCTCCTGGCGGTCCAGCGCGATGGTGACGCCGCAAGGCGTGGCGCCAGCGGCGGCGATCATGGCAATGGATTCGCGCACCGAGGTGCCGGCGGAGATCACATCGTCAATGATCAAGACCCGACCCCGCACCGGCGCGCCGACCAAGGTGCCGCCTTCGCCGTGGTCCTTGGCTTCCTTGCGGTTGTAGGCGTAGGGCTTGTTGTGGCCCAGACGCGCCAGTTCCACCGACAAGGCAGCGGCCAGAGTGATGCCTTTGTAGGCGGGGCCAAAAATCATGTCGAACTGCAGGCCCGAAGCGATCAGGCGCTGGGCATAGAACTGCACCAGGCGGCCGAGCTTGGCGCCGTCATCGAACAGACCGGCATTGAAAAAGTAAGGGCTCAGCCGCCCTGCTTTCGTTTTGAATTCCCCGAAACGCAAGACGCCGGCCTGCACGGCGAAGGCGACGAATTCCTGGGCAAGCAGGTCGGGTGCGGCGGGCGAGGAAGTCGTGGACGAGGCGTTCATGGCGGGTTCATGCAAGAGGTTGCAACACATTGTAGGGGTGCAAAAAAGCCCGTCCCCCCAAAGAGGGACGGGCTTCAGACCGTGCGAAATACCGGCGCGGGCCGCCGGAAACAGGGCTTAGAACAAAGCCTTGAACTGCAGACCGTAGGTGCGCGGGTCGTTGATGAAGCCGGTCAGGTTGTTGAAGGCGATCGCGCCATTGACCACCACCTTGTTGGTGATGTTGCGGCCAAAACCGGCGACTTCGTACTTGCCGTTGTCCCAGGTGTAACCGACGCGAATGCCGCCTTCCAGCAGCGACTTGCCGGTGAACTCCACCGAGGGCAGCAAGAAGAAGTTGATCTTCGAGCGATAGGCCCAGTCGGTGTAGACAAACACTTCGCTGCCATCGGCCAGCGGGATGCCATAGCGTGCGGTCACGTTGGCAATCCACTTCGGCGCGTTGGGCAGGGGGTTGTTGTACAGGCTGTAGCGGCCCTGGCCATCGGGCGTGCCGATGGGGATGGCACCGCTGCCGGGGCGCACGTCGAACAGGCTGGAGTCCTTGATCTTGGTGTCGTTGTAGCTGGCACCCAGGGTCAGCATCAGGTTCTCGGTGGGCAGCAGATCAAGGTTGATCTCGAAGCCCTGGCCGGTGGCTTTGCTGGCATTGAGCAGGGTGTTGGTGTTGCTGGTCGAGCCCACGGCGGTCAGCTGCTGGTCCTTGACCTTGTAGGAGAAGACATTGGCCGACAAGCGGGCGCGACGCTCCCAGAAGTCACTCTTGATGCCCAACTCGTAGGAGGTGACGTTCTCCGGGCGGGCCTTGCTCTGCGCACCGAAACCATCGGCCGGGTAGATCGAGGCGGCGCGGAAGCCGGTCGCGACCCGCGCGTAGAGGTTGGTCTCGCGGCTCAGGCTGTAGGTGCCGGACAGGTCCCAGTTGACCTTGTTGTTGTCGGTCTCGGCGCTGGTGCCCGCGGTGTCGATGACCTTGCCGGTGGTGGCCAGGGTCTTCTTGTCGTTGGTGTAGCGCAGGCCGGCGCGCAACTTCAGCGCGGGGAAGACTTCATAGTTGACCGAGCCGAACAGAGCCCAGGCCTTGTTGGTCTGACGCGTGCTGACCAGGGGCGGCACGGCAGCCGTGTAGTCATACGACTCCATGGTGTACCGCTCGTCGAAGAAGTAGGCACCACCCTGCCAGCGCAACGGGCCGGCGGCATTCGACTCCAGACGCAGCTCCTGGCTCAGCTGGCGGTGGTCGCGCAGGCCGTCCGAGGTTTCGACCGGGAAGAACACCTCGCCTTCCTTGTCATAAGGCGGCAGCTTGAAGTTGCTGGGGATGACCCGCAGGATGTAGCCGCCGTCCACGTCGGCGCGGCTGAAGGGCTGCACAGTTTCGATGGCGGTGATCGAGTGCAGGGTCAGGTCGCCCATCACCCACTTGAGCTTGGCGCTGCCGCCGGTGGCGTGCAGGCGCTGCTCGTTCTTGCCGTCGATGTACATCTTGGCCGGGTCGAAGCCCGCCACCAGCTCGTTCGTGCCCGGCTTGATGATGCTGGAGCGGAACATGCGCGGCGAGCCGTCCAGTTCGCGGTTGTGCACATTGAACAGGGCGCTGAAGGCCTTGCTCGGCTCGTAGAGCGCCTGGATGCGCACGGCGCGGTCGTCATAGCCTTCGGTGGCCGGGGTCTGGGCATTGGGCACCTGGTTCTTGACCCAGTCGTCGCGGTGCTGGACCTGAGCCGAGATGCGCGCCGCCCAATCGCCGCCCAGAGGCAGGTTGAAGGCGCCTTCGAGGTTGCTGGTGCCATACGTGCCGTAGGAGAAGCTGGCATAGCCCTCTTGCTTCTTGCCCGGCTTGACCGAATCAAACTTGACCACGCCGGCCGGCGTGTTGCGGCCGAACAGCGTGCCTTGCGGGCCGGCGATCACTTCCACGTTCTTGACGTCGAAGACCGGGAAGCCCTTGAGGATGGGGTTCTCCTGCACCACGTCGTCATAGATCAGCGAGACGGGTTGCGAGGCATTGAGGCGGAAATCGGTGTTGCCGTAGCCGCGGATGTAGAAACGCGGGAAGGCGCGGCCGAAAGAGGACTCGATGTTCAGGCTGGGCACGCGGCCGGACAGGAAGCGCACGTCCTGACCGCTGGAGTTCAGCACATCGAGTTTCTCGCCGCTGATGGCGGAGACGGCATTGGGCACGTCTTTGATGTTCTCGGTGCGGCGCTCGGCGGTGATGACCACCGTCTCCAGCTTGCTCTTGTCGGCCTTGGCGGCCGTTGCACCATCTTGGGTCTGCGCCAAGGCAGAGCTCAAGGGCCAGGCGGCCAGCACCAGGCTGAGCGCCAAGGTCAAACGAGAGGGAGACTGAACCGGGGACTGCGCTTTCATGCGGGGAACTCCAAAAAGCCCAAGGGGCGACTGAGATAAATCTGCGGCTGTGGCCCCAGCGCATGCGTTGGGGCCTGTTCTCGAAACGATGGAATCTAGCAAGTGCCGTGCCGGAAATCGGCGAACCGGATCGAACTTGCACGGCGTGTTGCCAAAATCATGCAGACCAATCGAGATACCACTTTCGCCAACAGCCGTTTTGGCGGGCCCGCGCTGCTGACAAAGACCGGCAGGTCATTTGCGATACTGCGCCGCGCTTTGCGCACCCCTGACGTCCTGCTCGTATCTTGAAAGACCCCGCCCATGCGTTTCATCTCCGCCAACCTGAACGGCATCCGCTCCGCCGCCACCAAGGGCTTTTTCGACTGGCTGCCGGCGCAAAACGCCGATGCACTCGGTGTGCAGGAAGTGAAGGCGCAAGACGAGCATGTGGCCGGCACCTTCTGCAGCTCCGGTGAGCTCAAAGGCCATTTCCATTACGCCGAGAAAAAAGGTTACTCCGGCGTGGGCCTCTACACCCGCGAAGAACCCAGCGAAGTCCTGATCGGCTTCGACAACCCCGAGTTCGACGCCGAAGGCCGCTACATCGAAAAACGTTTCGACAAGCCCGGCCGCAAGCTCAGCCTGATCAGCTGCTACTTCCCCAGCGGCAGCAGTGGCCCCGAGCGGCAAGAAGCCAAATACCGCTTCCTCGATGCCATGCGCCCGCATCTGGCCGCGCTGAAAGCCGAGCGCGAATTCATCCTGGTCGCCGATGTCAACATCGCGCACAAGGAGGCCGACCTGAAGAACTGGAAGGGCAACCTCAAGAATTCCGGCTTCCTGCCCGAGGAACGCGCCTGGCTGGACCAGCTCTTCGGCAGCGGCAAGGGCCAGGGCGGCCTGGTCGACGTCTACCGCCAGCTGCACCCCGACACCACCGACGAGTGCTACACGTGGTGGAGCAACCGCGGCCAGGCCTACGCCAAGAACGTGGGCTGGCGCCTGGACTACCACTTCGCGACACCCAAGCTGGCGGCCTTGGCCAAGCGCGCCTCCATCTACAAAGACCAGAAGTTCAGCGACCATGCGCCGCTGACGGTGGATTACGACTTCGCGCTTTGATTCACCCCTGAGCTTGTCAAACCTCAAGGCGGCCGCCAGGGCCGCCGCCAGCATGCTGATGCTTCCATGAATCGCGACACGCCCCATCTCCTGGATCGCTTCGACGCCGCCATCGCCACGCTGCGCGAAACCTACGATCCCTCTGACCCCGGCTTTTGTATCGGCCTTGCAATCGAAGGCCAGACCGTCCGCACCGCGCATCACGGCATGGCGCATCTGGAGTGGCCGCAGCCGCTCGCGGGTGACACCCGCTTCTACCTTGCATCGGAGTCCAAGTTTTGGGTCGGGGCACTGGTGATGCAGGCCGTTGCGGCCGGCCGGATCGCATTGGACGCCGATATGCGTGCGCTCTTGCCTGCGCTCGCAAGCTACGAGCATCCGGTGCGCCTGGGCCACTTGCTGCGCCACACCAGCGGTGTCGATGACTATCTGTACCTCTGGCAGATGCAACTCGGGCGGGACGAAAGTGATCTCGTCACTCAGGCGCAAGCCCTGGAGTTGATCCGCAAGACCGAAGACGGAGACTTCGAGCCCGGCAGCCGCTTTGATTACAGCAACAGCAACTACGTGCTCTTGGCCGACTGGTTGGAGCGCGATGCCGGCTTGCCGCTGGACGAGATCGCACGCCAGCGCCTCTTCGCGCCTTGGCAACTGCACAACACCGGTTTCGAGAACGAACCGCATCGCGTATTGCCGCGCCGTGCTCGCAGCTACCAAGCCCTTGCGGCCGGTGGCTGGCGCGAATTGCCGGTGAACCTGGGCAGTTGGGGCGATGGCGGCATGTGGTCGACGCTGGACGAGCTGCTGCGCGCCGAAGCCTGTTTGCTGGACGATTGGCGTCGCCAAGGCAGCCATTCGCTGCTCGCTCGGTGCGCCGCTGACGACCTGCGTTTCGCTTCAACCGGCCAGCCCTATCGCTTCGGCACCGAGATCATGCGCAAAGATCAGCGGCAGATCTTGTTTCACGGCGGTGGCTTTGCCGCCTTCTCTTCGCTGGCGCTGCGTTGCCTCGAAGATGCCTGCGCGCTGGTCGTGCTGGCCAATGCCGAGGGATTCGATGCATCCGCCCAAACATGGGCGAACCACCTGTGGCCGGAGGCCGAACTGGATTTGGCACCGTGAGCGATCTTGGGGCGCCGGCAGAGTGCCAGGACTTCTGACGCACGGGAGCGCTTCGGCTGGCCTGGTCCTGCCATTTGGCGCTGAGCACGGCAGCGCGGGCAGTGCGCCATGTCACGGTGCACCGAGGCAGCGTGCAGAGGCGCCAAGTCGCCTTGCCGTAGACTGGGCCTCAAGATGCCCGCCCACCCTGCATCCCCACGCCTCATGTCGCACGCTTGGCGGGCGGCCGGCCTGTTCTTGCTTTCTTGGGCTGTTCTGCTGCTGCGGCCGAGCTGGATTGGCTCCGCACAGGCGGCCGCCCCGCCGGCACGCTGGGCCGCGATGGCCGACACGACCTTTCACAACCGTGCGCAAGACGCCGGCCTGCCGAACTCGCTGACCACGGCCATCGCCGAAGATGGCGATGGCTTTCTCTGGGTCGGCACCCAAAGCGGTCTGGCGCGCTGGGACGGCCATCGCTTTCGCCACTACAAGCCGCAACAAGGCGACCCGCGCAGCCTGCCCGACAACTGGGTCACCAGCCTGCACCGAGACCGCCAAGGGCGACTCTGGATTGGCACCAGCGCCGGTGGACTGGCGCGTTATGAGCGCCAGAGCGACGACTTCCAGCGCTTTGCGCCCGGGCCCGGCGGCCTGCGCAGCACGGCCATCTACGCCCTGACCGAAGACGGCCGGGGCGGCCTGCTGATCGGCGGCGCGGCCGGCCTGGACCGGCTGGATCTGGCGAACGACACCATCCAGGCTCAAGCCGCGGTGTTTGCCCGCCCGGGCGAAGGCCAAGCGCCTGCCGAGCAAATCCAAGCCCTGTTGCTGGACCGCAGCGGCGGCCTGTGGGTCGGCGGCACGCTCGGCCTGCGCCTGCGTCCGGCCGGCGCCACGGCCTTCCAAAGCGTAGACCTGCCGGCCGGCAAGGCAGAGGCTGTGCAGGTCTGGAGCTTGTACCAGGACGAGCAAGCCCGGGTCTGGGTGGGCAGCCGCGCCCACGGCGCCTTCCGCGTGCCGGCCAGTGGCCAGGGCGCCGAGCGCATCGCCGGCGAGGCCCGCGGGCTCGCAGCGCTGCGGCAAAGCTGGGTCCATGCCATCGGTGGCGGCGCGCCGGGCGAGGTCTGGCTCGGCTGCTACGGCCAGGGCCTAGTGGCCGTGGACAGCGCCAGCGGCCGGCTCAGCCGCATCCGCCACGACCGCGGCCTCAGCAACAGCCTGGCCGGCGACATCATCTTCGCCATCTACCGCGACGGCCGCGGCAACAGCTGGGTGGGCAGCCAGCGCGGTCTGAGTCGCAGCACGACCCGGCCCGGCGTGCAGACCCTGTTCGGCGGCAGTCATCGGCCGGTCCTGCGCGGCGGCGATGTGTTCGCCCTGCTGGCCACGCGCGATGGCCGCATCTGGCTGGGCCTGCAAGGTGAAGGGGTCGACATCATCGATCCGTTGCGTGCCCGGACGCAGGCCCTGCGCGCCGACCCGGACCGGCCCGAGCAGGCCCTGCCCAGCGACCACATCTTCGGCCTGGCGCAGGGCGAGGATGGCAGCGTCTACCTGGCCACCGGGCGCGGCCTTTACCAGGCCAGCGAAGACGGCCGGCAGCTGCGCCGCCTGCAAGTGGCCGGCCGCGCGCCCAGCCTCAGCAGCTACCGACTGCTGGCCCAGCCCGGCCGGCTCTGGCTGGGCGGGCGCGATGATGGCCTCTGGTTGCTGCCCCTGCCGGTCAAGCCGGGCCAGGCCGCCGAGCAGATTCCACCGGCGGCGCTGAGCGACGGCCGCATCACCGTGCTGCGCCAGGGCCGCGACGGTGAGGTCTGGGTCGGCACGCGCAATGGGCTCAACCGCATCAGCGCCGACCGCAAGATCACCCGCATCAGCGCCGACCCGGCCGACCCGCAGGCTCTGGGCGCCGGTCTGATCGCCAGCCTGCTGCTCGACCGACAGCAGCGCCTCTGGGTAGCCACCCTGGGCGGCGGCTTGCATCTGCTGACCCATTGGGACGGCGAGCGCCCGCGCTCTCGCCGCCTCGGCACGGCGCAAGGGCTGCCCAGCGCCAACGTCGACGGCTTGCTGGAAGACGCAGGCGGTCAGATCTGGGCCAGCACCGCCGATGGCATCGCCAAGATCGACCCCGAGCGCTTGAGCGTGCAGACCCTGCGCGCAGCCGAGGGCGTGTTCATCCGTGGCTACTGGATCGACGCCGCTGCCGTGGCGGCCGACGGCAGCCTGCTGTTCGGCGGCGAGGGTGGTCTGACCGTGCTGCAGCCCGGGCGCATCCAAAGTTCGGTCAACAAGCAGGAGCTGGTCCTGACCGAGGGCTGGGTCGGCGACCGGGCGGTGCCGCTGGGCCGCTTCAACGGTGCGGCCTCGGCCAACAACGAGCCCCTGCGCCTGGCGCCCAACACGCGCGGCCTCAGCATCGAGTTCTCGGCCCTGGACTTTGTCGCGCCCGAGCGCCGCCGCTACCGCTACCGACTGGACGGCTTTGATAAAGATTGGAACGAGACCGACGCCAGCCGCCGCCTGGCCGCCTACACCCATTTGCCGCCCGGCAGCTACCGCCTGCGCCTGGCCAGCAGCGACGGCCAAGGCGACTGGACCGAAAGCAGCCTGAGCGTACCGATCGAGATCCAGGCCGCCTGGTACCAGACCCGCGGCTTCCAGCTCCTGCTTGGCCTGCTGCTGCTGGGCGGTGTGCTGGCCCTGGTGCAGATGCGCACGGCCTGGTTGAAGCGGCGCCAGCGCCGGTTGGAGGGCCAGGTGGCCGAACGCACCGCCCAGCTGGAGCAAAGCACGGAAGAGCTGCGCCTGGCCAATGAGCGCCTGTTCCTGCTCGCCACCAGCGACGCCCTGACCGGCTGCAGCAACCGCCGCTATTTCATGGAGCAAGCCCAACGCCAGCTGGCCGCCGCCCGACGCAGTGGCCAGGCCCTGTGCCTGCTGATGCTGGACCTCGACCACTTCAAGCGCGTCAACGACCAGCATGGCCACCCGGCCGGCGACGAGGTGCTGCGACAGACCGCCGAACTGGCGCGCGCCCAGGTGCGCAGCGCCGACCTGCTGGGCCGCCTGGGCGGCGAGGAGTTCGCGCTGCTGCTGCCCGACACCGACCGCACCGGCGCCCGCCTGCTGGGCGAGCGCCTGTTGCAGGCGATCCGCGAGCGCGAGTTCGTCTACGAGCAGCACCGGCTGCATGTCAGCGCCAGCCTGGGCCTGGCCCAGCTGCGGCCGGGCGAATCCCTGGATTCGCTGTACGCCCGCGCCGACCTGGCGCTCTATGCTGCCAAGGCGCAGGGGCGCGACCGCATCAGCGATGACGCGGCCGACCCAACGCCAGCGCCACCCTGAAGACGGCGCCGCAGAACACTGCTCAGGCGCTCGCCAAGGCCTTCTGCAAGGCTGCCTGATTCAACCACTGGCGCAGGCGCAGCTGTATGGCCTCCTGCTCCGCGGCTAGGCGGGCATTGCGGGCCTGCAGCCAGTCGGCGCGAGCGATCACGCCGACCTCGTAACGCAGCGCCGCCAGTTTTTCGGTCTGCTGGGCCTCGCCCAAGCGAGCGGCATTGGCCAGGGCCTGCTGGCGCAGCTCGCGGCGTTCGGCCGCCAGCTGTTCCACCTCGACCAAGGCCTTGTGCACCGTGTCGCGCAAGCTCAGGGCCGCGCTTTCCACATCGTTGACCGACTGACCGCGCTGCAGGTCCAGGCGGCGCCAGTCGACCAGGGGCACGATCAGGCTGGAGGACAAGGTGGCCAAGGGCCGCTCCAGCCAGTCGCGCCACTGAGCGCCGCCTGTGCCGACACCCAGGCTCAGGCTCAGGCTGGGATAACGCGCCGCCTCAGTGGCACGCCACTGCGCCAGGGCGCTGTCCACCTGGGCGCGGGCGCGCTGCACATCGGGCCGGCGCTCCAAGGCCTCGGCCGGCGCGCCGGCTTGCCAGTCACCGGGCTGGCCCTGCGGCAAATTCGGGCTCGCGGGCAAGGCGGGGGCGCTGTCGTCCAAGAGCAAGCCCAGGCTCAGGCCTTGTTGCACGCGCTCGCGCTGCAGCTGCGCCAGACGCGAGCGCAAGCCCTGCAGGCTGCTGGCCGCCTTGTCCACCTCGATGGGCAGCAGCTTGCCTTCGCGCACGCGCAGCCGGGTCAGGGCCAGCACCGCCTCGGCGCCTTGCAGCTGCTCGGCGATCAAGGGCTCTTCCAGCGCCAGCGCGGCCAGGCTCCAATAGCTCTCGGCCACACGGCTGCGGATCAGCAGCCGGGCCGCGGCCCAATCGGCGCGCTGGCCGGCGACCTGGGCGGCCTGGGCGGCCTCGCCATGGGCCAGGCGCTGCCAGAGGTCGACCTCGTAGCTGACACTGGCATTGAGCGAGTAGCTGCGCGACAGCGGCCCCTGCTCCAGTGCGCGGCTGCCGGAAGCGCCGCCGCTCAAGCTGGGCTTGAGGCCACGCTCCAGCTCGCTTTGGCCAAGCTGCAACTGGGCCCGCTCCCAGCGCTTGAGCGCCAGCGCGATGTCGCGGTTGGCACGCAGCGCCTGCTCTTGCAGGGCGGCCAGCTGGGCATCGGTTTGCATGGCGCCTTCGGCAAGCGCAGCAACGCTCAGCTGCTGCCACTGTGCCGGCAGACTCGGAGTCACGGCCATGTTTGCAGGCACGCCACCGGCTGGGCCGCTGGCACAACCGGCCAGCAGCAGGCTCAGGGCGGCCACGCCAGCAGCGAGCGCCGAGACGCTCTGGATCCGCTCATTCTTGGAGTTTGTTTTCTTGTTCATGGCTCTCACCTTCATTCGCGGGCCAGAGCATCGACCGGGCTCAGGGCCGCAGCACGCCGCGCCGGCAGGGTGCCGAAGACCAGGCCGACAAAGCTGGACACGGCAAACGCCACACCCAGGGCCGCCCAGCTGACCTCCACCTTCAGCGACTGCTGCGCGGCATTGATGCCCTGCGCACCGAGCCAACTCAGGAACACCCCGACCAGACCGCCCAGGCAGCACAGCACCACCGCCTCGACCAAAAACTGCAGGCGCACATCGCCTTGGCGAGCACCGACCGCCATGCGGATGCCGATCTCGCGCGTCCGCTCGCTGACCGAGACCAGCATGATGTTCATCACGCCCACGCCGCCGACCAGCAGCGAGATCGCCCCCACGCCGGCGAACAGCAAGGCCATGGCGCCGGTGATCTGCTGGAACTTGCGGAACTCCTCGTCGGCGTTCCAGGAGTCGAAGTCCTCGACGCCATGCAAGGCCTTGAGTCGGTAAGTCAGCTGTTTGCGCACCTCTTCGGGTGGCACCGTGAAATCGAGCAGCACATTGAACTGGTCAGAGTCCGCGCGCACATCGAGCTTGCGCCCGAAGGTGGTGTGCGGCATCAGGACCTGGCCCAGCCAAGACCCGAAGTTGACCGCGCCCCCGGTGTCGGGTGCGACCACGCCGACGATGGTCAAGGGCAGGGCCACGCCGATCGGCACGGCGGCGGCTCCGGCGCCAGCGCCCGCGCCATCGGCCGGCATGCCTTGCGGCGCCACCAGCAGCGTACGACCGAGCGGCGATTCACCGGGCTTGAACAGCGACTTGCGCGCCTTCTCATCGATCACCGCCACCTGCGTGGAACCGGCGTAGTCCATGGCATTGAGGTAGCGGCCCTCGACCAGCTTGAGCTTGCGCGCGGCCAGGGTCTGCTTCTCGGCGCCGAGCACGCTGACCATGGCATCGCGCGAACCATGGCGCGCGGTCAGCTGAGTCTCGCGGTCCACCGTCACGGCCTTGACGCCGGGCAGGGCACGAATCGCTTCGATCTCGCTGGGCCGGAAGGCCTGGGCGTGTGTGCCGGGGGGCAGATTGGGGTTGCCACGGAACACCGGGATGCGTCCGGACAAGAAGCTGCCCACGTCTTTCTCGATGCTGCCGCGCGCCGCGCTGGTCAGAGCCAGGATGGACACGACCGCGGCAATGCCGATGCTGATGCCCAGCATGGACAGCGCCGTGCGCAGGCGATTGCCCTTGAGCGACTGCACAGCCGACTGCAAGGCCTCACGCCACTGCATCTGCTGCCGGCCCCACCAACTGCCGCGCGCCAGCGCGGCGGTCTCGCCGGCCAGGGGGCCGGGCAGGCGGTGGTCGGCCGGCGTGCCGCTGTCCTTCAGGACCTTGCCGTCTTTGAGCTCGATGATGCGGCGCGCGTGGCCGGCCACATGGGCGTCGTGGGTGACCAGGATGATGGTGTGGCCGCGCTCGTTGAGTTCGCGCAGCAAGGCCAGCATTTCGGTGCCGCTTTGCGAATCGAGCGCCCCGGTCGGCTCGTCGGCCAGGATGATCTGGCCGCCGTTCATCAGCGAGCGAGCGATGGACACACGCTGCTGCTGGCCGCCCGACAACTCATTGGGCTTGTGGTGCATGCGCTCGCCCAGGCCCAGGCGGGTCAGCAAGGCCTCGGCGCGCTCGCGGCGGGCGCTGCCGCTGGCGCCGGCATACACAGCCGGCAGGGCGGCGTTGCCACGCGCATCCATATGCGGCAACAGGTGGTAGCGCTGGAAGATGAAGCCAAAGCGCTCGCGGCGCAGGCCGGCCAGCTCGTCGGGGCCGAGCTGGCTGGCGTCCTGGCCGTCGATCAGGAACTGGCCAACGGTCGGGTTGTCCAGGCAACCCAGCACATTCATCAAAGTGCTCTTGCCCGAACCCGACTGGCCAATCACGGCGACAAACTCGCCGGCCTGGATGTTCAGGCTCACATCATCGAGCGCCGGCACATCGATGGCGCCCAGGCGGTAGTGGCGGCCGACGCCGCGCAGTTCGATCAGGGGATGCATGGCGGTGCCGGCTTACTTCGATGCAGCCGATGCAGCCTGCTCGGCGGCCGAGGGCGGCGCCAGCAAGACCTTCTCGCCGGCCTTCAGGCCATCGAGCACCTGCACGCGGGCGCCGTCCTGCAAGCCAGTGCGCACCTTGCGCGGGTGCTGCTTGTTCTGGGCGTCCAGCACCTGAACGGCAAAGCGGCCGTCCTCGCCCCGCTCGCCGAGCGCGACCATGGGCAGAGTCAGGGTCTTCTTGGCCGAACCGGTCTCGACATTGACCTGCACCGTCATCTCGGGCAGCAGCTTGCGCGCCTTGTTGTCCACTTCGAACAGCACGTTGTAGAAAACCGCATTGCCGGCCCGCTCGGGCACCGGCTGGATCACACGGACCTTGCCTTCATAACGCTGAGCCTCGCCGGCCAGGGTCACGAAGCGGGCGTTCTGGCCCATTTTGATCTGGGCGATGTCGGCCTCGGGAACCCGGGCCCGCACCGTGATCTCGTCGAGATTGGCCAGAGTGACCATGACCGGGGTGATCTGCGCGGCGATCACGGTCTGGCCTTCCTGCACGGGCAAGTTGACCACGGTGCCGTCCATGGGCGCGGTGATCGAGGCATAGCCCAGGGACAGCTTGCGCTTGTCCAGCTCGGCCTGCAGACGTTTCAGATTGGCGCTCTGGCCGCGCAGATCGGCTTCCAGCTTGGCCAGCTCCGTGTCCGCACGCTCGGCCTCGGTGGCCGCGGTGGCATCGCCGGCGAGCAGGCGGCGCTGGCGATCGACCTCGCGGCGGGCCGTCTTCAGGTCGGCCTGGCGCACCTCGATCAAGGCCACTTGCTGGGCTGCGGCCGCCTCGGCCTGGGCCACTTCGCTGCGTGCCAACTCGGGATCCAGACTGACCAGCAGCTCGCCCTTCTTGACCTGCTGGCCCAGCTGCACATGGAGCTGGCGCACCTGACCGCTGACCTGGGCACCGACATCGACCTTGAGCCGCGGTTGCAGCACACCCGCTGCCTGCACCGTCTGTGTGATGTCGGCCAAATTCACCTCGCCGGTCGGCGGCGGGGGCGGTGGCGGCGTCGGGCTCAGATAGCGATATGCGCCATAGCCGAACGCCAGCAGGACCAGGATGGCGAAGCGCCAGCGCCACGAGCGCAAAGAGGGCCGCCAGCGCCCACCGGCGCGCTTGTTCTTGTTCTGGGTCTGCACTGTCTGGGTCTCCCGGGCTTGCTTGCATCAGATGAATCGAGCCCGCGCAATGTATCGGTTTGCCCGCAGATTCAGCGGATTGCTGCGACCTGTTGCACAAAGCGCGCCCTCAACGGCGAAAAGCTGCGCCCCAGGCGCGCGACGCGCCGGGCCCGCTGCCGCGCTCAGGCGCTCTTCAGAGGCAGCGGCGCGCCGCTTTTGACGCAGCGGATGGCGAAATTGCTGGTGATGTCCTGCACCATGGCCAGGGCCTGCAGGCGCCGCACGATCTGCTCGTAAGCACTCAGCTCGCCGACCACCACCTCCAGCAGGTAGTCATGCGCACCGCTGACCACATGGCAGGCCACCACCTCGGCCATTGCCTCCATGGCGGCCTCGAACTGCTGCACCGCGTCCTCGCGGTGGTGCATCAAGCGCACATTGACGAAGACCGTGGTGGCCAGCTGCACCGCCTTGCGGTCCAGCACCGCGCGATAGCCCGAGATAAATCCCTCGTCCTCCAAGCGCTTGAGTCGGCGCGCACAGGGGCTGGCCGACAAGGCCACCCGCTCGGCCAGCTCGGCAATGCTGAGGCGGCCGTCGCGCTGCAGCAGCTCGAGCAACTGGAGGTCGATTCTGTCCATGGCTTGTTTCCATCAAAGTTTCAATGATTATTGGCGAAAGCCCGCTCAAGCAGACCAGTTCTCACGCCAGATTGCGGGGTTTCACCCAGGGAAGCGCTTGAAAATTCCTCTCGTTGTAGCCCTTGCCTTGCCCGCCCCATGCACCCCAATTCCCGCCCTTCCCTGGCCGCCGCCGGCCTGCCCTCGCAATCTTTTGGCGGGCGCCGCCCGCAGCAGGCCTGGCAGCAAGGCGAGGCCCTGGGCTGGGCCGCGCTGGCATTGACCCTGGCGATCTGGGCCGCTTTCTTCATCTCCCTGCGTGCCGGCGCGCGCGTGGCCCTGCCGCCGGTGGAGCTGGCCCTGCTGCGCTTCGGCCCGGCCGGCCTGCTCTTCGCGCCCTTGCTGTGGAAGCGCCGCGCCCGCTTTGCCGCCGTGCCGGCGCGCTTGTGGCTGCTGATCGTCGCCGGCGCCGGCCTGCCCTACTTCCTGATCGCAGGCTGGGGCATGCGCCATGCGCCGGTGGCCGACGGCGCCACCCTGATCCCCGGCACCCTGCCCCTGTTCACCGCCTTGCTGGCCGCCGCCCTGCACGGCCGCGCGGCACTGGCGCGCTGGCCGGCCCTGCTGTGCATCGCCAGCGGCGTGGCGACGATGCTGGCCCTCAAGGCCGGCCAGGCCGATCTGGCCCAGGGCTATGCCTTCTTCCTGCTGGGCAGCCTGATGTGGTCGGCCTACACCCTGGCCCTGCGCGAGGCGAAGCTGGCGCCGCTGGAGGCCGCGGCCCTGATCTCCACCGTCTCCCTGGGCCTGCTCCTGCCCCTGCTGGTCTGGCAGGCCGGCACGCAAGGCCTGGCATTGCCCAGCTTGAGTGGCTCGCAACTCTTGTTGCAACTGGCCATCCAAAGCGTGGGCGTGGGCTTGATCTCGACCTTGAGCTACAGCTATGCCGTCGCCCGCCTGGGTGCGCAGCGCAGCGCCACCGCCGGCGCCCTGACCCCGGTGCTGGCCACGCTGCTGGCCATCCCGCTGTTCGGCGAGCAGCCCGATGGCGCCACCTTGATCGGCATGGGCCTGATCGCCGCCGGCGTGCTCTGGAGCCAGAGGGCCCGCTAAAGCCTCCCCGGGTTTCCCCGCAGGCCAAATCGAGGAATGCCTTTCGTCATGGTTTTGATTCCTTGCCAGAATGCCGCAGCCTCGCGCCACCCGCGCCGAGCCCTGAGTTCTGGAAAGAGACGAACGCCATGACGAACAAGATCCGGCCAGCCCACAAGGCATTGGTGATGGCCTGCCTGGCCCTGCTGAGCAGCAGCGCCAGCTTCGCGCAAACGAGCACGCCGAGCTACCCCGCGACCGCCAAGGTCGAGCAGACCGACAACTACCACGGCACGGCCGTGGCCGACCCCTACCGCTGGTTGGAGGACGACAACAGCCCGCAGACCAAGGACTGGGTCAAAGCCCAGAACCAGGTCACCGACGCCTTCCTCGCGGCCATGCCGCAGCGCCTGGCGGTGCGCAAGCTCTACACCGAGCTCTACAACTTCGAAAAGTTCGGCGTGCCCTTCAAGGAAGGCGGCCGCTACTTCTGGACGCGCAACAACGGCCTGCAACAGCAATCGGTGCTCTACACCGCCAAGTCGCTCAAGGACCAGCCCAGCATCGCGCTGGACCCGAACACCCTGAGCCAGGATGGCACCGTGTCGATCAGCGGTTATGCACCTTCGCCCAATGGCAAGCTGCTGGCCTACGGCAGCTCCAAAGCCGGCTCTGACTGGCAGACCTGGAAGGTGCGCGATCTCGCCACCGGCCGCGACCTGCCCGATGCCATCGAATGGGTGAAGTTCTCCAGCGCCACCTGGACGCCGGACGGCAAGGGCTTCTTCTACTCGCGCTACGACGCCCCGGCCGAGGGCGCGGCCCTGACCGGCGCCAACTATTTCCAGAAGCACTTCTACCACCGCCTGGGCACGCCGCAGTCGGCCGATGTGCTGGTGGCCGCCAACCCGCAGGAAAAGGAATGGGGCTTCGGCAGCAGCGTTTCCGATGACGGCAAGCTGCTGATCATCAATGTCTGGAAGGGCGGCTCCAAGAACGGCCTGATGGTGCTGCCCTTGGTCAAGGGTGGCTTTGCCGGCGGCGAGCCCAAGGCCATCAGCCTGGCTTTCGATGCGCAGTACCAGGCCGTGGGCCTGAACGGCAACAGCCTGATCGTCAAGACCGACAAGGACGCGCCGCGCGGCCGCCTGGTCGCCGTCGACCTCAAGGCTTCGGGCAAGGAAGCCTGGAAGACCCTGGTGGCTGAAGGCCCCGACGCCATGACCGGCGCCTCCGCCGTGGGCGGCCGCCTGCTGCTGAGCTATCTGCGCGACGCCTCCACCCTGGTGCGCCGCCACGGCCTGGACGGCAAGCTGCAGGGCGAGGTGCAGCTGCCCGGCGTTGGCACCGCCAGCGGCTTCGGCGGCCGCGTGCAGGACCGCGAGACCTTCTTCAACTACACCAGCCTGACGACGCCCAGCGCCGTCTACCGCTACGACGTGGCTGCCAACAAGGTCAGCCTGTTCAAGCGCCCCCAGACTGCCTTCGATGCCGAGCAGTTCGAGACCCACCGCGAATTCGTCACCAGCAAGGACGGCACCCGCTTCCCCATCTTCCTGGCCCACAAAAAGGGCTTGAAGCTGGACGGCACGAACCCGACCCTGCTCTACGGCTACGGCGGCTTCAACGCCTCGATGACACCCAGCTATGGCATCACCTCGGCGGCCTGGATGAAGATGGGCGGCGTTTATGTGCTGGCCTCGATCCGCGGCGGTGGCGAGTACGGCTCGGCCTGGCACGAAGCCGGCACCAAGCTGAAGAAGCAGAACGTGTTCGACGACTTCATCGCCGCCGGCGAATGGCTGGTGGCGCAGAAGTACACGCAGCCGGCCAAGCTGGCCATCAACGGCGGCTCCAACGGCGGCCTGCTGGTCGGCGCGGTGCTCAACCAGCGGCCCGAGCTGTTCGGCGCGGCCGTGCCCCAGGTCGGCGTGATGGACATGCTGCGCTTCCACAAGTTCACCATTGGCTGGGCCTGGGTGCCGGACTACGGTTCGTCAGAGAACGCCGAGGAGTTCAAGGCCCTGGCTGCCTACTCGCCGCTGCACACCATCAAGTCGGGCGTGAAATACCCGGCCATCATGGTCACCACCGGCGACCACGACGACCGCGTCGTGCCGGCGCACAGCTTCAAGTACACGGCAGCCCTGCAGGCCGCCGACACCGGCCCGGCGCCCAAGCTGATCCGCATCGAGACGCAAGCCGGCCATGGCGCCGGCAAGCCCACCTCCAAGATCATCGAGGAGCGTGCCGACATGCTGGCCTTCTTCGCCAACACCTTCCAGATGAGCGCACCCTGAGCGATCCCTGCGAACTTTGACCTAACCCCTGATTTCAACGAGGTGCATATGCGCAAGCATTCCCTGATTGCCCTGTTCGCAGGGTTGGCCCTGTCGGTGGCGGCGCAAGCCGCCGACCGCTGGCAGGTGCCCGTCGCCAGCAAGAAGCTGGCCAATGGCCTGACCGTGCTGGTCTCGCCCGACCACAGCTCACCCACGGTCGGCGTCAGCGTCGTCTACCACGTGGGCATGCGGCTGGAGCCCAAGAACCGCACCGGCTTCGCTCACCTGTTCGAGCACCTGATGTTCCAGGGCACGCCGACCGCGCCCAAGGGCGTGTTCGACAAGGTGATCACCGGCGGCGGCGGCAACAACAACGGCTCCACCCGCCCCGATTTCACCAACTACATCGAAACCGCCCCGGTCTCGGCCCTGGAATCCATCCTCTGGCTGGAAGCCGACCGCATGAAGACCCTGGACTTCAACCCGGCCACGCTGAAGAACCAGCAGGACGTGGTCAAAGAAGAGATCCGCGTCAATGTGCAAAACCAGCCTTACGGCGGTTTCATGTGGATCGACATCGGCGGCCTGGCCTTCCAGAAATGGGAGAACAACCACGACGGCTACGGCAGCTTCAAGGACCTGGAAAACGCCAGCCTCGACGATGTGCGCGCCTTCCACCGCGATTACTACGGCCCCAACAATGCCGTGCTGTCCATCGCCGGCGACATCACGCCGGCCAAGGCCTTCGCCCTGGCCGAGAAGTATTTCGCCGCCATCCCCAAGCGCCCGACGCCCGCGCCCAGCGATTTCAGCGAAGGCCTGAACACCGCCGAGCGCCGCCTGGTGCAGAGCGACAAGCTGGCCCAGGTGCCGGCGATTGCCGCCGCCTGGAAGATGCCCGATCGCGGCAGCAAGGACCAGCCGGCCATGGCCGTGCTGGGCGAGCTGCTGGCGGGCGGCGACGCTTCACGCTTCTACCAGGGCCTGGTCAAGGGCCGCGAACTGGCGCTCAACCTCGACTCGCTCTACGGCCTGACCAGCATCTGGGAATACGACGGCCCGACCATCTTCACCGTGTTCGCCCTCTACAAGCCGGACAGCAGCGCCGACGCCTTGCTGAGCGCCATGGACGAGGAAATCGCCAAGGTGGTCAAGGACGGTGTCGATGAAGCGACGCTCAAGCGCGTCAAGACGCGCTTGCTGGCCGACTGGTACAACGGCCTGGAAAGCTTCCTCAGCCGCGCCGACACCCTGGCCAAGCTGCAGACCCTGTGGGGCGATGCTCAGGTGGTCAACAAGATCCCGGGCTGGATCGAAGGCGTCAAGTCCGCCGACGTGCAGCGCGCCGCCAAGACCTATCTGACCGTGGCCAACCGCTCGGTCATTGACCGCAAGCCAGCCGCCATGTTGGCCGCCCCGGCCGCCGCCCAAGGCGCTGCCAGCGCCGCCAAGCCCTGAACGCGAGACGGAGCCCTTCATCATCATGAAACAACTCAAGCTCACTCCCCTGATGCTCGCCGCTCTGCTGGCCTTGCCTCTGGCCGCCGGCGCCGCCGAGGCCATCAAGCTGCCGGCCGAGCTGCCCAAGTACGGCCAGGACAAGCCCATCCCCGTGCCCCAGATCAGCAAAAAGACCCTGGCCAACGGCCTGGAAGTCTGGGTGCTGCCGCGCCAGGGCCTTCCGCGCGTGGACTTCGTGCTGGCCCTGCGCGGCGCCGGCTACGGCGCCGACGCCGCGGCCACGCCGGGCCGCGCCAAGCTGCTGGCCGGCCTGCTCAATGAAGGCACGGCAAAACGCGACTCGCGCGCCATCGCCGAGGCGGCCCAAGGCATGGGCGGCGGCGTCGGCGCCGCAGCCTCCAACGACGGCATCACCCTCAACGCCTATGCCTTGAAATCGCATGCCAGCGAGATGCTGCGCTTGCTGGGTGAGGTGGCCCGCCAGCCCTCCTTCCCCGACGGTGAAGTGGCCCTGGCCAAGGCCAATGCCCTGCAGGCCCTGAAGGTGGCCAGCGCCCAACCCGGCTTCCGCGCCGAGAAGGCGCTGAGCCAGGCCATCTACGGCGATCACCCCTACGGCCGCAGCCAGGAAAGCGCCGAGAGCATCGAATCGACGACGGCCGCGGCCCTGCGTGCCGAGCATGCGCAGCGCTTCCGCCCGGACCGTGCCCTGCTGGTCATCACCGGCCAGATCACGGCGGCCGAGGCGCTGAAGCAGGCGCAGGCGGTGTTCGGCGACTGGCAAGCCCAGGGCCCGGCCCCGCTCGAGATCGCCGCCTCGCCGGTCAGCGCCACGCCGCAACGCCTGCTGCTGGAGCGCCCGGGCAGCGTGCAGTCGACGCTGCGCCTGGGCCGCCCCGGCATGGCCGCCAGCGGCGCCGAGCAGGTGCCTCTGCGCCTGACCAGCACCATCCTGGGCAGTGGTTTCTCCAGCCGCGTGAACCAGAACCTGCGTGAAGAAAAGGGCTACACCTATGGCGCCAGCGCCGGCGGCCGCTCTTACCGCGTGGGCGGGGCCATCACCGGCGGCGCCGATGTGCGCAACGAGGTGACCGGTGCATCGCTGCAGGAGTTCATCAAGGAGTACCGCCGCATCGGCAGCGAGCTGGTGCCGGCGGACGAGCTGGACATGAGCAAGCGCTATGTGGCCGGCAGCTATCTGCTGACCACCCAGCTGCAAGGCGCCGTGGCCCAGACCCTGGCCAACAACTGGCTGGTCGGCCTGCCGGCCGAGTACCTGGGCCAGTATGTGCCGCTGATCCAGAAGGTCACGGCCGAGCAGGTGCGCGAGATCGGCAAGAAGTACTTCTCGCCCGAGACGCAAAGCCTGATCGTGGTCGGCGACCCGAGCGCGGTGACCGAGCAGCTGAAAGAGTTCGGCGAGTTCCGCAGCAGCAAGTAAGACGGAGTGTGGCGCTTCAGGCGCTCTGCCGCGAGGGCATGGCCGCAAGGTCATGCCTTTTTTGTTTGCGGCCTGAGGATCAGGATCAGCGGCTTGCACCCGCCGGGGAAGACGCCCCCGCAGCGGCCGGCGCCGAGCGCAAACCTGAGGCCCGCGCCGCCGCCTGGTGCATGGCCTCGGCGCGCTGCCGGGCTTCGGCCTCGGCACCCGGGCGGAACTGATCGGCCTGGGCTTGGCGACTGAGCGCCCAATCGGACGCCGAGTAGCGGACCCGGCCCTGGCGGCATTGACGGGCGCGGGCGATCTCGCCTTTGAAGAATTGCTGCTCGGCGGGCCCCAGGCTGCTGGCCGTGGCCCGGCTTTCCATCGCGGCGATCTCCACCTGCTCCGGACAGACATTGCCGGCCAGGCGAGTGCCGGAGCTCGCCGCGCCCGACGCGCGGAGCTCGGCGGCCACCACATTGGGTTGGAGGGCCCGGGCCGGCAAGGTGTCGCCCTGGGCCGGGCAAGGCTGGTCGGAATAGCGGACCTGATTGCCCTGCTGGCATTTCCAGATCTCGCCGGCCTGCACCGGGGCCAACGCCAAACTCAAGCACAGCCAGACCAGGCGGCGTGGCATTGATAGTGCACAGCGCTTCATGGTTTCAAGGCCTCATGGCAAGCACAAGCCTCACCATGGGCCGCCGCGACCAGCTCCTGCAGCACGCCGCAGGCCTGACTGCCGGCGGTGTGAGGGTGCAGGTGGTGACGCCCGTCGCAGCGCGCCTTGAGTGCCACCAACTGCTGCTCCAGCGCCAGCATGGACGCGAGCCGGGCGCGCACCCGCGCCAGCTGCGCCTCGACCAGGCCATCCACCTGGGCCAACTGAGCCGTGTCCTCGGTATCCAGGCTGGCCAAGAGCTGGGACACATCGGCCAAGGACATGTCCAGCGCCCGGCAATGGCGGATGAAGGCCAGGCGCTCCAGATGCGCGTGTGCGTAGTCGCGATAGCCGTTGTCGCTACGTGCCGGGCCGGGCAACAGGCCGCTTTTCTCGTAGAAACGGATGGTTTCGATGTCCACGCCGGTGGCTTTGCTGAGTTCGCCGATGCGCATAGGTGCTGAGAAGCCGGGATGAAAGCCGCCAGCATAGAGGCAAATGCCTGGAGTCACTACAGACAAATCCTGCCTTGTCCATGCCATCTCCATGCCAAATGGCACCCCCCGGTTCGCTGCCCCCTGGTGGGAACCCGCACCAGAGGCCAAGGCAGCCGCGGCGACAATACGCGCTGCAGCCGCCGTGAGCACCCTCCCGGCGGCTTGTCCTTTCTAGCGCCGCTCAAGAGGGATCGGGGCCGGCCAAGGACTTCTCATCCATCAGACCAAGAACGGAGAGTCGTTTGAACACCAAAATTCAAACCGCGGGGCCCAACACCATCCTCGGCCACCCCAACAGCCTGTTTGTCTTGTTCTTCACAGAAATGTGGGAACGCTTCTCCTACTACGGCATGCGGGCCCTGCTGGTGCTGTTCCTGATCTCGGAAACCACCAAGGGCGGCTGGGGCTGGAGCCGTGCCGACGCCACCTCGCTGTACGCCTGGTACACCATGCTGGTGTACTTCACCCCCATCTTGGGCGGCTATTTGGCCGACCGTTACCTGGGCACGCGCCGCGCCGTGGTGCTGGGTGGCTTCATCATCGCCGCCGGTCACGTCTCGCTGTTCTTTGAAACCATCCCCTCCTTCTACCTCGGCCTGGGCCTGGTGATTGCGGGCACGGGTCTGTTCAAACCGAACATCTCGGCCATCGTCGGTCAGCTCTACAACAAGGACAACGAAGGCAGCCGCGACGGCGGCTACACCTTGTTCTATATGGGCGTGAACGCCGGTGCCTTCTTCGGCATCTCGCTGTGCGGCTACATCGGTGAAAAAGTGTCCTGGAACCTCGGCTTCGGTCTGGCTGGCGTGTTCATGATCCTGGGCGCCCTGCAGTTCTTCTTCAGCCAGAAAGTGTTCGGCGACATCGGCACCGCGCCGAGCAAGGAAAAGACCGCCGCCGCCCACGCCGTCGACGACACGCCCGCCCATGTGGTGGCCGATCGCCTGAAGGCTGTCTTTGTGTTCGCCTTCTTCACCATCTTCTTCTGGTTTGCTTTCGAGCAGGCCGGCGGCTCCATGACCATCTTTGCGGCCGACTACACCGACCGCACCCTGGTCGGCACCAGCGGGCTGATCTTCAAGATCGTCAACACGCTGATGACGGTGATCCCGGCGGCTGTGCTGACTTGGCTGCTGTTCCAGCTCCATCGCGCCACGGGCAAGAGCCAATGGTTGGGCAATCTGCTGCTGGTCCTGGCCTTCGCCCTGATCTGGGGCCTGGTGATCTGGATGCTGGGCCGCGAGTTCGCCATGGACCAAAGCGAAGTGCCGGCCACCTGGTTCGGCGTGCTGAACTCCTTCTTCATCGTGATCCTGGCGCCCGCCTTCTCCAAGCTGTGGGAGAAGCACTGGAACCCGAGCGGCCCGGTCAAGTTCGGCGTCGGCCTGGTACTGCTGGGCCTGGGCTTTGCCGCCCTGGCTTTTGGCGCCGCCGGCATCCCCTCCGGCGCCAAGACTGCCCAGGTCAGCATGCTCTTCCTGTGCCTGGCCTATCTGCTGCACACCATGGGTGAGTTGTGCGTGTCGCCGGTGGGCCTGTCCTACATCTCCAAGCTGGCCCCCGCGCGCCTGCTGGGCCTGATGTTCGGCGTCTGGTTCCTGAACTCGGCCATCGCCAACTTCATCGGCGGCAAGACCGGTGCCTACATCGACCACATCTCCTCGACCTACTCGATGTCCAGCTTCTTCCTGATCTTCACCGTGATCCCGGCCGCCGCCGGCCTGGTGCTGATGGCTCTGTCGCCCTGGATGAAGAAGAAGATGCACGGCGTGCACTGAGAGGGAGAGAACTTTTTGCTGCGCGGCCGCCATACGTCGTTGGCCGGATGCTCGGAATCCTCACGTACCTAGAGTACGTTCCGGTTCCTGCGCTCCGCCCGCCTAGTCTGACTGCCGCTCGCTATAAAAGTTCTCACCCTCTGAGCCCTGCGGCTGTATTGCCCCTGCCCAAGGCCCTGCTCAGCAGGGCCTTTTTTCATGGCCGGTGACGGCAGGCCGTGAATCTTTCACAAATGCACCGACCACGATTCACAGCCCGCCCTCCTGCAATCTGCCTACCCTCTGTCCTCAGCGTGTCGGCGCCCCAGCCATGGGCACGCAGCCCACCAGGAGAACGGCATGTGGACCAGCAACACGCCCCCCGCCTTGGCCTCGACCGCGCCGCTCGACGCCGCGCCACGCAGCCAAGCCACCGAACGCCGCCAGGCCGAATCCTTGAGCAGCCATTGGCTGAGCCTCGTGCTCGAAGAACTGGATTACGGCGTGGTGCTGCTGAACGCCGCCGGCCGGGTGCTCCATTGCAACCTCGCCGCCAAGCGCAGCCTGGACGAATCCCACCCCTTGCAGATCAGCGGCAACCAGCTGCGCTGCCGCGAGCTCAAAGACAGCGGCCCGCTCAGCGACGCCCTCGCTGCCGCTGAACAGGAAGGCCGGCGCTGCCTGCTGCGCCTGGGCTCAGAGGAGCACAGCAGCAATGTCGTGGTGGTGCCGCTGAACCGCAACGTCAACCAAGCCGCCGTTCTGCTGGTGCTGGAGCGGCGCCAGCTCTGCGGTGAGCTGGCCACCCAGTGGTTCGCCCTGCGCTACGGCCTCACGCCGACCGAAACCGAGGTGCTCAAGGCCCTGAGCGCCGGCGCGCGCCCGGGCTCGGTGGCCGAGCAGCAAGGCGTGGCCATCTCGACCGTGCGCACGCAGATCCAGAGCATCCGCGCCAAGTCGGGCGCCGACAGCATCAGCGAACTGCTGCGCCAGCTGGCCGTGCTTCCGCCGCTGATCTCGGCGCTGCGCATGGACATCAATTGACGCTGGCACCGGGCAGTGCCCGGAAAAATCTCACAGGCGCAATCCCCTAGCGGGGGGTCATGCGCAAAGACCAGCGGCTCTCGTAATATCCGGCCCTGCTGGCGGCACCTTTGCCGCTCGACGAGCCCGCATGGACAGCATCGAAGCGCCCACCACCGAATCCTCGACCGCCGACCTTCCACCGAGCCTGCGCCTGCTGGCCGCGCGTGGCACGGCGCGCAGCTATCGGCGCGGCACCGTGCTGATCGAGGAAGGCTCGCAAGGCGACAGCCTCTACCTCATCCTCAGTGGCAGCCTGCGCGCCTATGGCTGCGATGCACGCGGCCGTGAAGTGACTTACGGCGTCTACGGCCCCGGCGAGTATGTCGGCGAGATGAGCCTGGACGGCGGCCAGCGCTCGGCCAGCGTCATCACCGAGCAGGCCTCGCGCTGCGTGCTGCTGAGCCGCGCCAGCCTGCATGCCCATATTGCCGAGCACCCCGAGTTCGCCTTCGAGCTCTTGACCAAGGTGATTCGCCGCGCCCGCGCGGCCACGCTGTCGACCAAACAGCTGGCGCTCAACGATGTCTATGGCCGGCTCAAGGCCTTGCTGGAGCAGACCACCGCCAGCTCGGACGAGATCCTGCTGACCCACCAAGCGATGGCGCAGCGCTTGGGCTGCTCGCGCGAGATGGTGTCCAAGCTGGTCAAGGACCTGGAGCTGGGCGGTTATCTCGAGCGCATCGCCAACGGCCGCTACCGGCAGCTCAAGTCACTGCCGGCACGCTGGTGAACCGGACTGCGGTGCCGCTTCAGGACGCCGGGCGCGTCTGCAGCGGCGGCGCCACCTCGAAGCGCTGCGCAGGTTTGTCGGCCCGGGCGTAAAGCCCATCGACCTTGGGAAGATTGGACTGGATGTCGCGGATGCGTGTCGGCCCGGCCGGGTGGGTGGACAGCCATTGCGGCGGCGCGCCCTTGGACACCTGGCCCATTTTTTCCCACAGGCTGACGCCGGCGCTGGGCTTGTAGCCGGCCCGCGCGGCCAGCTCCATGCCGACCAGATCGGCCTCGCTTTCGTCTTCGCGGCTGAAGGTCAGGGTCAGCAGCTGGCTGCCCATATTGAGCAAGGTGTCGCCGACATTGCCCAGGCCCAGCAGGCTGGACAGCACATTGGCGCCCAGCCGGGTGGCGGCCGTCTTGGCCATGCGCTCGCGCGCATGTTCACGCAGGGCGTGCGCCACCTCATGGCCCATGATGGAGGCGACCTCGTCATCGTCGAGCTTGAGCTTCTCCAGAATGCCGTAATAGAAGGCGATCTTGCCGCCCGGCATGCAGAAGGCATTGAGCTGCGGGCTGACAAGCACATTGACCTCCCAACGCCACTGCTTGGCGCGCGGGTTCCAGGGCTCGGACTGCGGAATGATGCGCTTGGCGATCTCGCGCAGACGGATCAGCTGCGGGTGGTTGTTGGGCAGCATGGCGCGCTGGTTGGCGGCCTCGCGCATCATCTGCTGGTATTGCTGAGCGCCGGCCTGCTCGACCTGCTCGGCCGGCACCAGCTTGCTGATCTTGCTCGGGCCACCGACCTCCACGCCCTCGCGTGCCCAGGCCGGCGTCAGCGCGGGCGACAGCGCCGCCGCACCGAGCAGGCCGGTGAAAAGCCGGCGCGAACCCTGGCTGGGCCGGCAGCGGCCGGCCGCGCAGTCGGAGCAACGGCCGAAGCCATAGCCGGGCGCACTGGGCAGATGGGGGTCAGCGGCGGGGTCGAAACCGAGGTCGTGGGCGTGGGCGTGGGACATGGTGTTCAAGTAGGTGCAGCAGTCGGATTTGCAAGCGGTGCAGACGCCTATTCTGAGGCCGAGCGAAGACGAATGACCCCGCAAGCGCTGCCAAGCGGCCGCTTGGCAGACAATGCGCCATGCCCGTGACGCCCATCCCTCCCCAGGCCCCCAGCGGCCCCGGCTTTGACAGCCCGCAGTTCCGCTCCGCCCTGGGCATGTTCGCCACCGGCGTGACCATCGTCACCGCCCGCGCGCCCGACGGCAGCCTGGTCGGCCTGACCGCCAATTCCTTCAATTCCGTCTCGCTCAGCCCGCCCCTGGTGCTGTGGAGTCTGGGCCAGAAGGCCGGCTCCATGCCGGTGTTCAGCCGCGGCTCGCACTACGCCATCAACATCCTGGCGGCCGAACAAAAAGACCTGGCCCAACGTTTTGCCACCCGAGACATCGACCGCTTCGCCGGCGTGGCCTGGCGCGAAGGTGCCGGTGGCGCGCCGGTGCTGGACGGTGTGGCCGCGGTGTTTGAGTGCGCCAACCGCAGCCAGTACGAGGAAGGCGACCATGTCATCTTCGTCGGCGAAGTGGAAAGCTGCAGCTGGCGCGAAGGCGCCCTGCCCCTGATCTTCCACGGCGGCCGCTACTACACCGAACTGCCGCTCTGAAGTGGCTTCGCTGAACCGCCTGGCAGGCGCCGCAAGAGCGCGCTGCTGTCGGCCACGGCCTGCAGGCGTTCGCGCAGATAGTCCGCCAGCCTCGGCTGCTGGCTGAACACCACATTGAAACGCAGATGGCGCGGCGCCTGGCCGGTGCTGGAGAAGGTGGGGCCGCCGACCAGCAGAATCTTGTTGCGGTAGGCGTCCTGCAGCAGCAGGGTCATGTCCACGCCCTCGGGCACCTGGCCCCAAAGGAAAAGGCCGCCCTCGCCAGGATGGTCCATGGCGATGCCCGCTTCGCCCAGCTGGCGCGCGCTCAGCGTGCGGGCCTGGAGCAGGCGGCCCTGCAAGCGCTCCAGATGCTTGCGCAGGCGGCCGGCCAGCAGGATCTCCAGCATCACCCACTCGTTGAGCGCGGCGCCGGTCAGCACCGCATAAATCTTCTCGCGCAGCAAGGCCTTCAGCAGGACCGGGTCGGCCGCCACATAACCGGTTCGCAAAGCGGGGCTCAAGGCCTTACAGAAGCTGGAGTAGTAGATGACGCCGTCCAGGCCCGAGAGGGCGGCGAGACGGGTGGCATGGCCGGGGTGGAAATGGCCCTGCACATCATCCTCGGCGATCAGCACGCCATGCTGGCGCGCCAGCACCAGCACCTGGTGCAGATTGGCGGCGCTGCTGCTCCAACCGGTCGGGTTGTGCAGCACAGTCTGGATGAAGAGCAGGCGAGGCCGGTGCAGGCGGCAAGCGGCTTCCAGCTCGGCCAGGTCCAGCCCGTCGGGCCGGCGGGCGATGGGCACGACCCGCAAGCCTTCCTGGCGCAGGCGCTCAAACATCAGGAAATAGCCGGGGTCCTCGACCAGCACCGTGTCGCCCGGGCGCAAAAAAGCGCGGCAGATCAGGTCGATGGCGTGGGTGCCGCCGTAGGTGGTGAGGATGCGGCCGGCGTCCACAGCCAGGCCCTGGCCGCGCATCAGGAGGGCGATCTGCTCCCGCAGCTCCGGTAGGCCTTGCGGCGGGCAGCGCGAGGCCAGGCCGGCCGTGCTGCGGGCCAAGGCGCGCTGCACCACGCTGGCCGGCATGGCATCGGCCAGCCAGCTCGGTGGCAGGGCGCCGCTGCTGGCCAGCAGCACGCCGCTGCGTTGGTCATTGGCCTGCTGGGCCAGCCAGACGCCTTCCTGCTCATCACCGGCTTCCAGCGCCGCCGCATCGGGCAGCTGGCTCATGCCAGCGCGCGGCTCGCTGACGAAATAGCCGGACGTGCCGCGCGCATCGATCAGGCCCGAGGCCACCAAGCGGTCGTAGGCGCCGACCACGGTGTTGGGGCTGACCGCCAGGCTGCTGGCCAGCTGGCGGATCGACAAGAGCCGGGCACCGGGCGGCAGTTGGCGCGCAGCAATCAGCTCGCGCAGGCGCAGCTCGATCTGGTCACCCAGGGCAATGGGGGAGTTCCGATCCAGAGGAATCAACATCGCCTGAGCTTAGCGCAGCAGGCTCAAGGCCAGCACGACCAAAGAGCCAGCCATGAAGAGGTTGAACACGCGGCGTTTGGCCGGGTCTTGCAGGAGCTGACGGATCGCCAGGCCGAACAAGGCCCACATCGTCGAGCTGGGCAGGCCGACCAGCACGCCCACCACCGCCACCAGGCTGGCGCCGACCCAGGTGTCCACGCCACTGGGCATGAAGACCGTGGCCAGGGTGATGGCCTTGACCCAGCTCTTCGGATTGACCGCCTGGAACAGCGCCGCCTGGGCAAAGCTCAAGGGCCGCGCATCCTGCTGCGCCGCGCCGATGCGCAGGCCGCTGAGCTGCCAGGCCAGATAGACCAGGTAGAGCGTGCCCAGCACGCGCAGCAGCTGGTGCAGCACCGGGTAGGCCAGGAAGAGGCTGCCCAGGCCGAGGCAAGTCAGCCAGGTCTGCACCGCTACGCCCAGATTGCTGCCCAGCATCTGCGGCACCGTGCGGCGGTAGCCGGCATTGGCCGCGGCGGTGGCCAACATCAGATTGTTGGGCCCGGGCGTGCTGGACATGAGGAAGCAGTAGCTGGCCAGGGGCAGCAGCTCGGTGGGGGACAACAGCATGGCGGGGGCTTCGCTTTCTTACGTTTCGGGCCAGGCTCAAAGGCCTGGCGCCAGCGTAGGGGGCGCGCCGTGCGCGGCCAAGACACAGCTGCGCCCACCGCGGCATGCGCTGTATCAGTGCCGGCAAAGGTACAGCTGCCCCAGGGCTTGAAAGCCTCACCCTCGTCCTCAGCTTGCAAGCATCATGCTGATCACCTGCCCCCACTGCCTGAGCAAGAACCGTGTGCCCGACGAGCGCGCGGCCCAAGACCCGGTCTGCGGACGCTGCGGCCAAGCCCTGCTCAGCGGCGAGGTGCTGGCGCTGACCGAAGCCAACTTCGACCGCGTCGTCAGCGGCAGCGAGCTGCCCGTGCTGGTGGATTTCTGGGCGCCTTGGTGCGGGCCTTGCCGGCAGATGGCGCCGCAGTTCGCCGAAGCAGCCCGCCAGCTCAAAGGCCGCGCCTTGTTTGTCAAAGTCAACAGCGACGAGGCGCCGCAGTTGTCGCAGCGTTACGCGATCCGGAGCATTCCGACCCTGATCCAGCTGCAAGGCGGGCGCGAGCTGCAGCGCGTCAGCGGGGCGCTCTCGGCCGCGCAGATCCTGGGCTGGATCCAGCGCGGCTGAAGCGACTGAGGCCTCGCCTCTTCAAGCCCAGCGTCCCACCGGCATGGCCGTTGGCGCCTGCAAGACCAGGCGCTGCCAGCGCCAGGCCACCAGGCCGACAAAGAGCAAGCCCACGAGCATCAGCTGGCCCAGGATGGGCAGGCCCAGCCACTGCAGGCCCTGCAGGCTTCCCACCAAGACCAGCGCCAGCAAGAGGGGCAGCACACTGCCATTGCTATTGGGCTTGCTCTGGCGCGACCAGTCGCGCAGCAGCACCAAGGCGCCGATGATCAGGTAGGCCAGACACAGATGCACGCCCAGCCAGTTCAAGGCGCGCGGCCCGGGCAGGAGCTGCAGGCCCAGGCACAGCAGCGTGGCCACGCCAACGCCCCAGAGCAGCTGGCTCAGCAGACGGCGCCCCAGCAGCTGGTTCAGCTGCCGGCCGCGCGGCGCACCGGGCAGCAGCATCAGCAGCGCCTGCTCACGCCGGCTGCGGTAGAGATTGGCCGGCACCGTCAGCAAGACACCCAGGCAGATGCTGGCCAGCCCGAAGGACAAGCCCATGGAGCCATGCCTGATGAACTCCCCCCAGAATTCGCCGCGGTTCCAGCCCAGCGCCAGGAACACCAGAAACAGCAAGGGCAGCACCACCGAGACCGAGCTGAGCTGGCAGCTCCAATGCGCCTGGCCCAGGGTCACCAGATCCAGACGGGCCATCACGCTGGCCGGCGTCGGCTGGGCCTGGCGCAGCACATGGCGCATCCAGCGCGGCTGCATCCAGCGGAACAGATGGGCCAGGCGCTCGGCCGGGCCGCTCAGCTCGACGAAGGAAGAGTGGCCTTGTGACTGCGCCTCGAACAGGCGGCGCAGTTTCTGGCGCGCCTGGTAGTAGGCCAGGTGCTCGCTGCCGCCGGTCTGGATCAAACGCGTCAGCCCCCAGGGCAGCAGCAGGAACAACACCAGGCTCAAGCTCCACGGCTGGCTGTTCTGCCAGCTGAGCAAGGCGCTCCAAACGAACAGCACGGGCATGAACTGACTCCACCAGGGGATCGAGAAAAGGACCAGGCTGGCCACGACCCAGAGTCGGTACCAGCGCGCCAGCAAAGCCATACCGAACAGCAGCAGGGCCACGCCATGCAGCCAGGCCAGGCCGCCACCGAACTGGCTCGCCAGCACCGCAGCCGCCAGCACCGTGGTCAGGCCATAACTGAACAGCGCCACGTGCCGCAAGCGCGCCACATGGCCGGGCACGAGGCGGGCGGCATGGGGGTGGTTTTGGGCCAGCAGGCCGGCAAAGCCGGTGATCCAGGGCAGCAAGAAGGCTGAGGCCAGCAAAACGGCGGCCAGCTTGGCGGCACTGGCGGCATCGGCAAACCAGGCCGTCAGGACCAGGGCGACGCCGTAGCCCAGCAGGCAAAAACCCCAGCCGAGATAGAAGCCCCAGGGCGAGGCATTGCGCTGCATCTGCCAGGGTGCGGCCAGCAAGGGCCGATAGAGAGACCAGAGCGCGGCCATGATCAGGTCAGCTCCACGAACAGGTCTTCGAGATTGAGCTCGGCCACGCTGAGCTCGCCATGGCCCAGCGGCGCCTGGCCCGGAGCAAAGCGCAGCACGCAGCGCTCTCGACCGGCGGCCTCGGGCTGGCGGCGCAGCAGCTCAGCGCCGCTGCCGGCCAGCAGCGACTGAATCGCCGCGCTGGGGCCGCTGACCAGGCGCACCTCTTCGATCAAGCTGTCCAGCGGCGCCTGCACGGCGATGCGGCCGTTCTGCAGAAAGGCCAGGTTGAAGGCGACCCGCTCCAGATCGGACAGGATGTGGGTGGAGAACACCACGGTCGTGCCGCGGTCCAGCACCTGGTCCACCAGCTCGCGCAGAAAGTCGCGCCGGCCGACCGGGTCCAGGCTGGCGACCGGCTCGTCCAGCACCAGCAGATCGGGCTCATGGGCCAGAGCGCGGATGATGGACAGGCGCTGCTGCTGGCCGCCCGAGAGGCGCGAGATCATCTGATCGCGTGGGATGTCCCAGCGTGACAGCAGACCCTCGACCTTGGCCTCGTTCCAGCGTGGGTAGAAGCTCTTGAAGTAAGCCAACAGCTGGCGCGCCGTGAAGCCCTCGAACAGATCGCTGTGCTGCGGCACATAGCCGATGCGGGCGCGGGCGGCGTCGTCCAGCGCCGTGGCCGACTGGCCAAACAGCTGCACCTGGCCGGCCTGCGGCTCGCGCAGGCCCAGCAAAGCTTCCAGTAGCGTGGTCTTGCCCGCGCCGTTGCGGCCCAGCAGGCCGACCACCTGGCCCGGCAGCAGCTGCCAGCTCAGCGCTTGCAGCACCGACTTGCTGCCGTAGCTCAGAGACACATCGTCGAGTCGGGCCGTGGCGCCGGGCAGGTCCGCGGCCAGGCTGGTGGCGCCAGGCAGGGCCTGCGAAGAAAGGACTGCGCTCATTGGGACTCTCCCTCTTTGAGAATGGTTTCGAACAAATGCAAGGCGGCGCTGGCGGGCAGCTCCAGCTGACGCGCCTGATCGGCCGCCTGGCCCAGCACGGGGCGCAGGAGCTCGATGCGCTCGGCCCGCGGCTGGGCCCGCTGGTGCTGGGCCGCCACCCGCATGGCCAGGCCGCGGCGGCGCTCCAGCAAGCCCTCGGCCTCAAGCAGGCTGTAGGCCTTGGAGACCGTCATCGGATGGACGGCCAGCTGCAAGGCCACCTCGCGCACCGAGGGAATCTCCTGGCCGGCCACGAGTTGCCCGCTGGCCACGCAGCGACGCAGCTGCTCGACCATCTGGCGATAGATGGGCTCGGTCGATCCGGTGTTGATGCGGAACGCGAACGGGCCGTGATTCTGGGACTGCGACAAGTGACCTCCGCTGCTGCTGCTGCAAGCACGCCGGCAGGCCCTGCCTGTCAACGTGTACTAGTATCGTAGTACACACGGACGGAGGGGCGCAAGCGGATTTGTTGCGGGCGGCACGGCGCGCTCAACGCCGCGGGGTCAGGGGGTCAGAGGAAAAGTGGGGTCAGAGTGCATTTTCAATGGCACTCTGACCCCACTTTTCTGCTCCCAACTCTCCCCGCGCAAGGCCCCGCATCGACTGGGCAGTGACCCGCCCTTCAGCGCCAATGTTCCAGATACGCCGCTTGCGGCCCATAACTGGCCAGCTTGACGCGCAGCGCCGGGGTCTGCGGCGCGGGCTGAAAGCCCCAGCGGCCCCAGAACTCGGCCGAGTTCTGCACGGCAATCAAGCAGGCCCGGTCCAGGCCGCTGGCGGCCAGCCCATCCAGAAAGCGCTGCACCAGGGCTTGCGCCAGGCCACGTCCGCGCGCCTGCGGGTCGACCGACAGGTCGTGCAGATAAAGGCAATCCGGCTGCTCGGGCAAGCGGCACTCGGCCGCATCCAGCGCCGGCGGTGACTCGGCGCGCCAAGGCAGGGCAAAGAGGTAGGCAGCGAGTGCGGGCTCAGCCGTTGCTGCCACCACCCAGCAGTGCGAGGGCGCTGCCTGCAGCTTGGCCGCCAGCGAGGCCTCGGACTCCGGCAGCAGCTCGGTGAAACAGGCCGCCTGGATGCGCAGCACCTCGGCCAGGTCGGTGGGCTGCATGGGGCGGATCAGGTACTTGGGGGAAGACAACATCGAACAGGGCAAGGCATCGAAAGCGCCGCCGGGAATGAGCCGGCGCCGGGCAAGGGCCCGCATTGTCGATGACGGCGAAGACCGCGAAGCTGGCCAGCGGCTGCGCCACCCGCCCATCGATCATTCAATCAATCCATCAATCCGGCACCTGCACCCGCTCACGAATGTGCTTGAGCTGCACCACCAGGGTGAAGCTGATCAGCACCAGCAGGCTCCAGGAGCTCCACTTGCTCATGTGCACGCGTGCCCAGGCGCCCAGCTGGTGCGGGTAGGACCACAGCCCGAAGAAAGTACCCAGGTTCTCGGCCAGCCAGATGAAGAAGGCCACCAGCACCAGGCCCAGCCACAGCGGCATGCTCAACTCACGCTGCTGCGGTCGAAACAGGATCTGGCTGCGGGCATACAGCCCCATAGCCCCAGCGGCCAGGTACCAGCGCACATCGACCCAGACATGCTGGGTGAAGAAGTTCAGGTAGATCGCCAGGGCCATCAAGCCAGCCATCCAGTATGGCGGGTGGTGGATGACACGCAACTGCAGCAAGCGCCAGGCCTGGATGATGTAGCTGCCCACCGCCGCGTACATAAAGCCGGCAAACAGCGGCACGCCGAACAGCTTGGTGTACGCGAAGTCGGGGTAGGACCAGGACTGCACTGCGGCCGAGGTCTTGAACACCTCGAGGGCAAAGCCGAGCAGGTGGAACAGGCCGATGGCTTTGAGCTCGTCGCGGGATTCGCGCCCGCTGAGCACCATGCCGGCCTGGATCAGCAAGGCAATCAGCAAAAGCAGGTCATAGCGCGGCAGGCCCCACAAGCCGGCGCGCGGTACGCAGAACACCGCCGCGAAAAACAGGCCCGCGAACAGGCAGGCCTGCGCCTCCTTGCTGACGAAGCCCCAGAACTCCCAGGCCCACAGTCCCCAGGGTCGGCCTGACGCCGCCCGCGATGAGCCACCCGCCGCCGCGTGTGCCGGGCGACTCAAGGCTGGCGCCCTTGGGCATCCGCCAGCACCGCCTCAAACCCGGCGCGCACCCGCGCGTTGTCCAAGGCCAGCAGATGCTCGCCCACGGTCAGCTCGGCACAGCTCCAGCCGGGCACCTCGCTGGGCCGTGCGTTGCCGAACAGCCAAACTCCCTCGGCCTGGGCCAGCGCGTCACGCGCGTCGTTGATGGCCTCGGCCGGTGCGTCGAAATGAAGGCGCAGCATATTCGTGTGCGGGCGTGTCGGATTCAGGCGCAGGCCACGGACGCCAGCCAAACCGGCCGGCCCTTCCGCCAACAGCAGGGTGCGCTGATAGCAGGCATCCTGCACGGCCAGGCGCTGCTCAAAGCGCATCCAGGCCGAGGCTGCGGGCGCCGTCTGCTGCACCAGATTGCCGCCCATGCGGCGCAGCCAAAGCCGAGCCTGGGCGATGAAATCGGCATCGCCGGCCAACATGGCGCCCGACAGCCCGCCAATGTCCTTGTAGAAAGACACGTAGACCGACGCAAAGCCAGCCACGATCTCCGCGTAGCTGCGCTGCTCGTAAAAGCTGCGGCATTGCCAGAGCCGGGCACCGTCCAGATGCAAAGGCAGGCCACGCTCGGCCGCCAGGGCCTGCAACTGGGTCAGCTCGTCCCAGCTGGGCAGCTGGCCGCCGATCTCGCGCATGGGCAGCTCCACCAGCAGGCAGGCCAGGGGCTGGGCCACGGCCTGCAAGTCCGCCGCGACGATGGGCCGCAGGCGCGAGCCCACAGGCACGCCATGCAGGCCCCAGAGGCTCTCAAAAGCTTGCTCCTCATGCAGGACCAAGTGCGAGTTGGGCGACAGGCCGAAACGATTCAGGCGCGCCGCTTCGGTGTGCAAGCGCACGGCGATCAGCTGCGCCATCACGCCGCTGGGCATGAAGCAGGCGGCAGGCTTGCCCAGCAGGGTGGCGATCTGCTGCTCAAACTCGGCCAGCAAGCCGCCCTGGCCATAGCTGTCGCCCTGCACCTCGCGGGCGCGGCACCAGTCGGCCAGGGCGGCAAATTCCTCGGCGGCATTCAGGCTTGGATAGCCAGGCACCACGGTCGTGCAGCGGCGGCGCAGTTCGGCTCTTTGCAAGGCGGTGAGGCTCATGGGGGTGCTTCTTTCATGCGGGTTTGAGCCCGCAGCTTAGCCGGCTTGTCGTCTCTAGAATCAGCGCCCATCATGCAATGCCACCCACTCGAACTCCTGGCTCCGGCCCGTGATGCCGACATCGGCATCGAAGCGATCAACCATGGCGCCGACGCCGTTTACATCGGCGGCCCCGGTTTCGGCGCGCGCGACAAGGCGCCCAACAGCGTGGCCGACATCGAGCGCCTGTGCCGCCATGCCCACCGCTTCGGCGCGCGCATCTTCGTGACCATGAACACCATCCTGCGCGATGACGAACTGGAGGGTGCGCGCCAGCAAGCCTGGCAGCTGTATACGGCCGGTGTGGATGCGCTGATCGTGCAGGACATGGGCCTGCTGCAGCTGGACCTGCCGCCGCTGCAGCTGCACGCCAGCACCCAGACCGACATCCGCACGCCCGAGAAAGCGCGCTTTCTGCAAGACGTGGGCTTCTCGCAAATGGTGCTGGCACGCGAGCTGGACCTGGGCCAAATCCGCGCCATCCGCGCCCAGGTGCAAGCGGCCACGCTGGAGTTCTTCATCCACGGCGCGCTCTGCGTGGCCTACAGCGGCCAGTGCTTCATCAGCCATGCCCACAGCGGCCGCAGCGCCAACCGCGGCAACTGCTCGCAAGAGTGCCGCCTGCCCTACACCGTGACCGATGCGCAAGGCCGCGTGATCGCGCACGACAAGCATGTGCTCAGCCTCAAAGACAACGACCAGAGCGCCAACTTGGAGCTGCTGGCCGATGCCGGCATCCGCAGCTTCAAGATCGAAGGCCGCTACAAGGACATGGCCACGGTCAAGAACGTCACCGCGCATTACCGCCTGCTGCTGGATGGGCTGATGGAGCGCCGCAGCGACTACCGCCGCAGCAGCAGCGGGCGCTGCCGCTTCACCTTCACGCCGCAGCCCGAGCAGGGCTTCAACCGCGGCGGCACCGATTACTTCGTCAATGGCCGCAAGATCGACATCGGCGCCTTCGACAGCCCCAAACACGCCGGCCTGCCGGTGGGCCATGTGGTGGCCGTGGCCGAGCAGCATTTCGATGTGGACACCGGCGACGCCACCATCGCCCTCAACAACGGCGACGCCCTCACTTGGTGGGACCGCCAGGGCGAGCTGCAAGGCGTGCCCATCAACACGGTGGAGCCCCTGGGCGGTACCCGTTGGAGAGTAACGCCCAATCTGCACGGCAACCAGGAGGCCCAATGCGTGGCGGACCTCAAGGACCTGCGCCGCGATCTGGCCCTGAGCCGCAACCGCGACATGGCCTGGGAGCGCCTGCTCGCCAAGCCCTCGGCCGAACGCCGCATCGCCGTGGACCTGAGTCTGGCCCAGACCTGGGTGAACGGCCAGCCCGGCTTCGAGCTCAGCCTCAAGGACGAAGACGGCCACCGCGGCGTGGCCCGCGTCCAGCATGCCCACGAGCCCGCGCGCGATGCCAAGCAGGCTGATGCCACGCTCAAGGACCAGCTGAGCAAGCTGGGCACCACCATCTTCGAAGCCCGGCGCGTGCGCCTGGCCTGGCGCGACAGCTGTTTTCTCCCCGCCTCTTTGGTCAATCAGCTGCGCCGAGAAGCCGTCAGCGCACTGGAAGAAGCCCGCGCCCAAGCCTTCGAGCGCCTGCCCCGCGCCACGCCGGTGGAGCCGCCCGTGCCCTACCCCGAAGACACGCTCAGCTACCTGGCCAATGTCTACAACGGCCAGGCCGCCGCCTTCTACGCCAAACATGGCGTCAAGGTCGTTGGCGCGGCCTACGAGAGCCACGAGGAGCTGGGCGAAGTCAGCCTCATGATCACCAAGCACTGCGTGCGCTGGAGCCTGAGCCTCTGCCCCAAGCAGGCCAAGGGCGTGACCGGCGTGCAAGGCACGGTGCGCGCCGAGCCCCTGGTGCTGCAGCATGGCGACGACCGCCTCACTCTGCGCTTCGACTGCAAGCCCTGCGAGATGCATGTGGTCGGCGCGATGCACAAGAACGTGCTCAAACAGCTGAAGGCTGAGCCGGTGACCTTCTATCGGACGATGCCGGCGGCGAGGGTGTGAAGAAGGAAAGAAAGAGCGGCGATGAGCAGGCCCCCAAAGCAGGCATGATCCGCGCCCGAGGAACTCAGCGCTTTCGCACCCATGCTCAAACTTCTGAAATCCCTGATCGGCACCACGAAAAACAAAGCTGCAGTGCGAGCTGTATCCGATGCGGAGACAGATGCGCAGGCGCCGCCGCTTGCTGTGATCCACGCGCCGGGCGCAGAACCTTTCGATCTGTCGGCAGCGCTGATCGATGCTGGCGGCTTCCCGCTCACGGATTGGGACGCGGTGAATCGCTGGATTGCCACCGTGCCAACCGAGGCCGCCAAGGCGCAGGCATGGGCCGCTTGCGAACAGGCTTGGCTGCAGAACCTCTGCCGCGCCCTGGGGCCGGCCTACCGCTTGCGTTCACAAGGCTCCGCCCTGCTGATCTCCGCCCTGCCCGAGCATGTGGCGGCGGCCACGCTGAGCTTCGTGAACAAGACCGTGCAGCGCATCGTCCATCTGTTGCAGGGGCTGGCTGCAGCGCCAGAGTGGGGCCATGACATCCTGATCGTCTTCGATGATGACGACAGCTACTACCGTTATGTCGCGCACTACTACCCCGAGGCCGGAGAGTTTGCGGCCAGCAGCGGCATGTACATCGACGGAGGCTGCGGCCACTTTGTGACCGTCAAAGCCGACCTTCGCTCGGTGGAGCCGGTCATCGCGCATGAACTGACCCATGCCTGCTTGAGCCACTTGCCCATCCCCGCGTGGCTGAACGAAGGCCTGGCCGTCAACACCGAACTGCGGCTTTGCCCTCCGCCCCAAGCCCCGAGCAACCCTTGGGACTTGCATGCCCGCCATCTGAAGTTCTGGGGAGCTGCGGAGATTCAAGAGTTCTGGTCCGGCAAATCCTTCCTCCGGAACGACGAGGGGAACGAGCTGTCCTACGACCTGGCCAAAGTGCTGGTGTCGCAGTTCGCCGCCGATTGGCAAACGTTCCGCCAGTTTGCGCTGGCCGCTGACGTGGCGGATGGTGGCGCGGCAGCCGCTCAACTTCACCTCGGCATCGATCTGGGGGCGGCAGTCTGCGCGATTCTGGAGCGGGAGCGGGACGCATCGTGGTTGCCGAGGCCAGAGCTATGGGGAGAGGCGCCGGAGCGTGGGGCGTTTTGAGGGCATCGGCCTTGGTAGGCAGAGCGTGAGGCTTGGTCTGCGAGGCGCGCAACATTGAAACTCTCTCGACAACCGGAAGCTTGCCAGAGCAAGGGAGATAACGCGACCAACAAGCGGCACAATGGAGCTCAGTCGGCGCAAAATGGCTGCCAACGGCTCCATATTCACTCATAAATCCAAAAGCCAAGAATCGCGATCATTCGCCCGCACCGAGCTTTGGGAGTAATTTCTGATTGTGGGCTTCTAGATTGCCTCGCCAGCCCATACGCCTACCCGGACCGGGCTTGCCATTTCACGCCTATCAACAGCAGGAGAAGCTTTGAATCTTCAAGAATTCATCAGAACCGCACTAACCGAGATCGTCGCTGGGGTCGCTGAGGCAAAGGAAGAGTGCAAGAAGCACGGTGCAAGTGTCGGTTCAAACGCGGTCTACGGGCACCTTAAGGAAGCTCAGATCGTCACGGACAACGATGGCAAGCCGGTGTCTCGCGTCGAGTTTGATATTGCACTTGCGGAGGCCAAGGCAACAGATCCAAAAAACGGAATCGGCGTCTTTCTCGGTGCAGTGGGGCTCGGGGCCCAGGGAGCTTCGCCTAGTGAGTCATTGTCGAATTCCCGGATCAAGTTTTCAGTTCCGATCATCTTCCCCGGCGATGTGGGCTAGCCCTGCATTCCAGCCAACTCGCACCAGGTCGCCTCTGTAGGCCCTCATTTCATTCTGGGCCACCATTTCTAACCTCCGCCCGCGGCTCAAACGCCACAACCAGAACTAACTTGGAGTAGATCTTGTCGTCGCCCATTGTTTTTGTCTCGTACTCGCACGACTCTCAGGAACACAAGAGATGGGTGTTAGAGCTAGCCATTCGACTTCGCCAGAGTGGGATCGACGCGATTCTTGACCAGTGGGACATAGGACCCGGAGGCGATCTGCCACATTTCATGGAGCAAAGCATCGCTCGCTCAGTTCGAGTCTTGATGATCTGTACAGAGCGGTATGTGGAAAAAGCGAATGCAGGGCTGGGCGGTGTTGGCTACGAAAAAATGATCGTCACTGCGGATTTGCTCAAGCAGATTGGCTCCAATCGAATCATTCCCATCGTTCGCCAAGGTGGATCGATTCACTTGCCTACTTTTCTAAGCTCTAAGCTGTATATCGATCTCTCTACCGACGATCGCTTTGAAACGGGAATGGATCAACTCCTCCGGGAGTTGTTGAATGCGCCACTATTTGCTAAACCGCCGCTTGGCTCCGATCCACTTCTGTCCGCTCAAGCGCCGGAACCGAGCAATCCATCGCCAGTCACGCAATTCATGCAAGCAGTAGCGACCGTCTACGACAAGTCCAGCGATGCCGGAGCGTTGCGCTCTGAGTGGATTCGCTCAGCAATGAATTCGTCAAAGCTCTTCTACGACCATGCGCGCGACCAAGCGATTTCCCTGGGTTACATCGAAACTGGTCCAGACAAGCAGATCATCTGGATACAAGACGCAGGGCGGTCATTTCTTATGAGGCTTCAGGGTCAGGGGTAAATGCGAGTGAACTAGGCGCTCTAGACTCGAACCACAAATCTCAAGTCGCTACCCAGTTGTCAAGGAAGCCTTCTAGCAAAGAAATTGGGGCAGGGTCGGTTCCTGTATTGAGAAATCGACTGTGAGCGCAATTCCTGGGCGCGGCACCCGATCAACTCAATCCACCCCACCCTCCACCGGCAACTGCTCCGCCCGCCACCGCAACATACCCCCCGCCAGATTGGCCACACGCTTGCAGCCCGATTTCTGCAGCAGCACCGTCGCCTGGGCCGAGCGGGTGCCGGAGCGGCAGACGGCGACGACGGGGCGGGTGGGGTCGATCTCAGCAGCCATGCGGGCGCTGAGCTCGGACAGGGGCAGCAGGCGGGCGCCGGGGATGTGGCCCAGGGCGTCGGTGAACTCGGGGGCTTCGCGCACATCGATCAGCTGCAGCTCGCCGCTGCGGGCTTCGGCCAGGCGCTCGGCCAGGCTGGCGGCCTGGATTTCCCAGATGCCGCTGAAACTGAAGGTCAGCGAGGCCCAGCTGCTGTCCTGGCCTTCGGCGCCATGCGCGCCGGGCTGACCGCAGCGTAAGTTCGCCGGCACGGCGATGTCCATCTGCTTGGGGTGGGGCAGGCCCAGATGGTTCATGTATCCGGCGAAATCGCCCTCGTTGGCATCGCCGCCCAGGCGCGGGTTGTAGCGCAGCTCTTCGGCCACGCTGGTGACGGTGAGGCCGCGGTAGTCGTGGCCGGGGTAGAGCAGGCAGGTCTGAGGCAGGCTCAGGATCTGCTCGCGCACCGAGCGGAACAGCTGGCCGGGGCTGCCTTGCTGGAAATCCGTGCGGCCGCAGCCGCGGATCAAAAGGCTGTCACCGGTGAAGGCCATGCTCAAGTCGTCCAGCACATAGCTCAGGCAGCCGTTGGTGTGGCCGGGCGTGGCGCGCACTTCCAGATACCGGCGGCCGAAAGCAATGCGGTCACCATGGCGCAGCGGCCGGTCCACCGGGCTGGCGCCGGCATGCTCGGACAGCAGGATCTGACTGCCGCAGCTCTGCTTCATCAACCAGGCGCCGGTGACATGGTCGGCATGGACATGCGTGTCCAGAGTGGCCAGCAGGCGCAGGCCCAGCTCGCGCAAGAGGGCGCTGTCGCGGCGGTAGTGTTCGAACACCGGGTCGATCAGCACCGCCTCGCCGGACTCGGCATCGCCGAGCAGGTAGGTGTAGGTGGAGGAGACGGGGTCAAAGAGTTGACGGAAGACAAGCATGGGAACACCCCCGGTGTGGGTTGGTGGAAAACGCGATTTGAAACTGGATGGATCGGATCAAGCGACGACCCTGCGCTTGTGAGTTTTCGTAGCGAGCGGCTGCCAGGCTAGGCTGAGTCCGGACTGATCCAGTCCTGAGGACTGGATCTGCCTGACGAAGGACTCGGCCTCTGGCCGAGGCGGACGGAGCACCGGACCAAGGACTCCTGGCAGTCGCGCAGTAGAAAACTCACAAGCTCTCTGGCGTGAGGAAGCGGTCATGAAACCACATGCCGGCAAGCATGGAGGCGACAAAGATCAAAGCGGATTCACTGCCGGCCCCCAGGGCCACCAAGGCCGGCCCCGGGCAAAAGCCCGCCACGCCCCAACCGACACCGAACAGCAGGCCGCCCAGCAGCAGCCGGCCATCGATGCGGCCGGGCGGCGGCAGCTCCATGGCCTCGCCCGTCCAGGCGCGCTCGCGCCGCGCGGCGCGGGCAAAGGCAACGAGACCCACGGCCACCGCCGCGCCCATGACCAGGGCCAGGCTGGGGTCCCAGGCGCCGAAGAGGTCGAGAAAGCCTTTGACCTTGGCCGGGTCGCTCATGCCGCCGACGATCAGGCCGAGGCCGAAGAGCAGGCCGCTGGCCAAAGCCAGGGCGTGACGGATCAATACAGAAGACATGGGCGTAGCTCCAGTAACGACCGATCAATCAAGCCAGGCCATGGCGCATCAGCCACACCGTGGCGAAACCCGCGGCCATGAAGACCAGGACATTGGCCAGGGAGCGCAGCGACAGCCGGCTCAGCCCGCAGACCCCATGCCCGCTGGTGCAGCCATTGCCCATGCGCACGCCCACACCCACCAGCAGGCCGGCCAGCACCAGGCCCAGCGGGCCCACATCGACCGTCAGGCCCGGCCAGGGCGCGAACAAGCGCCAGGCCCAGGGCGCCAGCAGCAAGCCGGCCAGAAACATCAGGCGAGAACGCTCGGCCGCGCTGCTGAGGCCCGCCCAGCCGCGCTGCCGCAGCGCCCGCCAAGGGCTGGCGACGATGCCGGCAATGCCGGCGATGCGCCCATTGCCCAGCAGGAACAAGGCCGCGGCCAGGCCGATCAGCAGGCCGCCGAGCAGGGCATGAAACGGAGTGAAGGAAGACCAGGCTATGTGCATGAGGGCTTGCAAGACGAGGAGCAGGCGCCGAAACGAAGCGCCCGCCGAGCGCGCCATCTTAGCCAGGGGCACTGCAGCGACTCATGTGATGATTCGGCCCCATGTCGTCCGCCCACTCCACTCCCCAAGCCGCCACGCTGGCGGCGCCGATCGGCCCGCTCTGCGTGATCGCCCTGCTGCTGGCCAATGCCGTGCCGCCCTTGGTGGCCTTCAGCCTGACGCCGTCCGCGACCTTGTTCAACCAGCTGGCCGCACTCGGCGCCTGGGGCCTGGTGTTGCTGGCCCTGCGCAGCGAACTCGGGGCCGGCGCGCTGCAGCGCCAGCATGGGCCGGCCGTCTGGGCCCTGCTGCTGCTGCTGGCGGCGCCCTGGCAGGCTTGGGCCTGGGCCGGCCTGCCGCTCTCCCTGGCCCTGGCCAACAGCGGCATGATCGCCGCGGCCCTGGCCCTGCTCTGGGTCGGCCAGGGCTTGCGGGAGGGGCAGCGCGCGGCCTGGTTCGAGGCCTTGTGCTGGGGCCTGCTGATGGCCGGCCTGCTGAGCCTGCTGGTCAGCGTGGTGCAGGTGTTCGCGCCCAGCCTGGCCGATGGCACGCTGATTGCCCGCTCGGGTGTGCCTGGCCGCGCCGTCGGCAATATGCGCCAGCCCAACCACCTCGCCAGCCTCTTGATGTGGGCCAGCGTGGCTGCCGTGTTCCTCGGCAACCAGCGGCGCTTCGCCTTTGCCGGCGGCCGCCTGGCCTTGCCTCTGCTGCTCTTCGGTTTCGTCTTTGCGGTGGTGCTGACGGCGTCTCGCACCGGCATGGTCGGCGTACTGATCCTGGCGCTCTGGGGCATCCTGGACCGCAAGCTGGAGCGCGATGCCCGCCTGAGCCTGCTGGCCACGCCGCTGATGCTGGTGCTGAGCTGGTGGCTGATGTCGATCTGGGCCAGCCACGGCGCCCATGCCTTCGGCGCTGAGTCTCGCCTCAGCGAGGGCGCGGGCTCGCCCTCGCGCATCGCCATCCTGCTCAATGCCTGGGAGCTGCTCAAGCTCAACCCCTTGAGCGGCGTGGGCTGGGGGGAATTCAACCTGGCTTGGAGCATGAGCGAGTTCCCCAAGCGCCCGGTGGCTTTCTTTGACCACACCCACAACATCGCCATGCAACTGGCCGTTGAGCTGGGCCTGCCGCTGGCCGGCCTGATCCTGGCGCTGCTGGTCTGGTCGCTGTGGCAAGCCTTGCGCCTGAGCCGCGCGGCCATTGGCGAGGACGGCGTGGCGCGCCGCTGCGCCTTCATGCTGGTGCTGATGATCGGCCTGCATAGCCTGCTCGAGTACCCGCTCTGGTACGCCTACTTCCTCCTGCCTACCGCCTTCATGCTCGGCCTGGCCTTGGGCCGCGCGCCGGCACCGGCAACAACGCAAGCAACAGCACCAGACGGTGCCGGCCCAGGCAAGGCCTTGCCGGCGGTCGGCTTGGCAGGTGCCTTGCTGCTGGGCGGCAGCCTGCTGGCGGGCTGGGACTATCTGCGCGTGGTCGCCATCTACCTGCCGGGCGCCGATGCGCGGCCGCTGAGTACGCGCATCGAAGAGGGCCGGCGCTCGATCTTCTTTGCCACCCAGGCCGACTACGCTGCCGCCACCAGCGGCCCGCCGGGCGCAGCGGCCCTGGCCGCCACGCGCAGCACCGCGCACAACCTGATCGATGTGCGCCTGATGATGGCCTGGGCCAAGTCCCTGCACGCCGTCGGTGACGACGAGCGCGCACGCCATGTGGTGCAGCGCCTGCGCGAGTTCCACTACGCGGTTTCCGACGAGTGGCTGGCCGAATGCCAGCAAGCCGGGCTCAGCGAAGCCGAACAGCCTTTCCAGTGCCAGGCGCCGAGCCGGGTGGTGGATTGGCGGGAGATGCGCTGAAGAGCCCTGCCGCCTTCACCAGAAGATCAGGAATTTGCGAAACGCGCCGCGATCATCGGGAATGGCGAAGATCTTGAACACTGCCTCGATATAGCCCAGGCAGCGTTCACGGGCCTCGGTGTCCTCGAGGTGAAAGGCTTCAACCGTCGGCTCCATCTGCGCGATCACCCAGGCATCGCTGGGGTTCGCTTGCAGGCCCGAGATCAGGCGGTCCAGGAGCTCATTGATCAAGGGTTCCAGCCGGCGCCGCTCCTCGGCCACGGGCGCTCCAGGCAGATCGAGGAACTTCGGCTCGGCCCGCAAAGCCTTGAGCTGGCCCAGCCGGCCTTCATCCACCTGCAAGCGCAGCTCGGGGCGCAAGCCGGGGCCGAGAACGGCATAACTGAGTCCTGCGGCGGCAAGAAGAAAGGTGGACAGAAGGAAGCGGCGGCGGCTCATACAGAGCACTCGCAGTAGTCAGCACGAAATCGCATGCGGAGTTGGCACCGGAGCTAGGCCTGACCCTGTCCAAGGGGCGAGATCTCAGCAGGCGCAGCCTTGCTACATCGAAAGCCGTCGATCCCTTCCGTGAAGACATCGAATCCAAACTCTCGGAACCAGGCCTCGACCCTTGAGGTTAGCGGGCCACCAATGACCTGGAGATGTCGGTAGGGTGGCGCCGGAGAGAATTCGTTGTGGTGCTGGTCAATCGTGTCAATGTGGTTCAAGAGCCAGGCTTCGGCTGTTGGCCCATTTGTGGTCAAGGAAATGACGCTGCGGCCAGAGCGCTGACATCGCTGAATGAAAGCGGCATTGGCCTCTGATTCGACAATCCAGACGGGTGTTGAATGAGCGCAAGTCAAACCGCGCTCACCAAAGTTCGGGTCAACGATCCACACCACGTCGAGGTCAGCGGGCATATGCGGCCTGTTGTTTGATATCTGCACGTCCAATTTATCCAGCAGCTTTGCCGAGACTGGCTATGGAGTCGGCTGCTACTTCAACACAGGCTGTAAGTGCTGTGTCGACAGGGGGGAACTCACCCCGCCACCCAATCCCCACTCTTCCCCCCGTGCTTCTCCAGCACCCGGATCTGCCCCATGACCATGCCGCGGTCGGCGGCTTTGCACATGTCGTAAATGGTCAGAAGGCCAATCTGGACGGCGGTCAGGGCCTCCATTTCGACGCCGGTGCGGCCCAGGGTTTCGACCTGGGCGCTGCAGTGCACGGCGTTCTCGGCGGCGTCGATTTCAAACTCGACAGCCACGCGGGTCAGGGGCAGGGGGTGGCACAAGGGGATCAGGTCGGCGGTGCGCTTGGCGGCCTGGATGGCGGCGATGCGGGCGATGCCGAGCACATCACCTTTCTTGGCCGTGCCGCCGGTGATCAGGGCCAGGGTGGCGGCCTGCATGACGATGCGGCCGCTGGCGCGGGCGATGCGGTGGGTCACGTCCTTGGCCGCGACATCGACCATATGGGCTTGGCCTTGGGCGTCGAAATGGGTCAGTGGAGAGCTCATGGCAGCGGATTCGGTAGAGGCGAGGGAAAGACCAGATGGGCGCAGGCCGCAGCACCGGCAACAATGCGGCAATGTGGCGCGGCGATAAAGCGGCATCATAGTGAGCCGCTTCCCGTATCGCGGCCCCCGGAGACTTCTGTTGTTGAACATGCGCATCCGCACCGACTCTCGCTCGCCCCGCGGCTCCGCCCTGCGGCGCAGCCTGCTCGCCATCGCCGCCAGCTGCCTGCTGTGCAGCAGCCCTGCCGGCCAGGCCCAGGTGGCGCTGCCTTCGCTGGGCGACTCGGTGTCGCAAGACCTCGATGTCGGCAGCGAGCGCAATCTGGGCGACCAGGTGATGCGGCAGATCCGGCCGGACCCCGATTTCCTCGACGACCCGCTGTTGCAGGAATACCTGCTCGGCATCTGGGACCCCTTGGTCGTCTCGGCCAAGCTGCTCGGCAATATCAGCGACGAGACCATCGACCGTTTCGCCTGGGAAATCTTTCTGGTGCGCGACCGTTCGGTCAATGCCTTCGCTCTGCCGGGTGGCTTTGTCGGCGTGCACCTGGGGCTGATCGCCATGACCAGCTCGCGCGATGAGCTGGCCTCGGTGCTGGCCCATGAGCTCTCGCATGTGACGCAGCGCCACATCGCCCGCCGCATTGCCGGCGACTCGCGCAACAGCATGCTGGCCATGGCGGCCATGCTGGCCGGCCTGATCGCGGCCTCGCGCAGCGGCAGCATCGATGCGGCCAATGCCGCCATCGTCGGCCCGCAAGCCCTGGCCGCACAGGCCTCGCTCAACTTTTCGCGCGATATGGAACGCGAGGCAGACCGCGTCGGCTTCCAGGTGCTCAGCTCGGCCGGATACACACCTTCGGGCATGTTCAGCATGTTCGAGAAGATGGAGCAGGCCCACCACCTGATGGATTCGGGCAGCTACCCCTATCTGCGCACCCACCCCCTGACCAGCGAACGCATCGGCGATGCGCGCACCCGCCTGGGGGCGGGCGATTTTCAACGCCCGATCAACCTGGCCGAGCATGCGCTGATGGCCGCGCGTTCGCGCGTGCTGATGGATCCGCGCGCCGAGGTTTGGGCGCAGCTGCAGAACCTCGACGCCGGTGCGCGCGAGCAGCGCGGCCCGACCGTGGGCCGGGGCTTCGAGCAGCTCAGTGCGCGCTACACCAGCTGCCTGGCCTCCATCAAGATGCGTGATTTCCCGCGCGCCGCGCGCGCCCTGGAGAGCGCCGAACAGCAGCTGCAGCTGCTGGGCAACGACCCGAAAGCGCTGCGCCTGCTGCGCTATCTGCGGGCCGAACTGGCCCAAGCCCAGGCGCGCACGGGCGAAGGCTTCGCGGCGCTGGACACGCTGCCCCGGGAAAAGAGCCGGCCGCTGCTGATGGAGCGCAGCCGCCTGGCCCTGGTGGACCCGCGCGGGCCCGAATCAGCCCGCGAAGTGGCCGATGCGCTGCAAACCTGGGTCAGCCTCAACCCCAAGGATGTGCTGGCCTGGAGCCAGCTGGGCCTCTTGTGGGAAAAGCTGGAGCAGCCCCTGCGCGCCGTGCGTGCCCTGGGAGAAGCACGCTATGCCATGGGCGACCTGGGCGGCGCCATCGACCGCATGCGCTCGGGTTTGCGCCAGTCGCGCGGCCGCGACGCCGACCCGGTGGAGGCCTCCGTCATCGATGCACGCCTGCGCACCATGTTGTACGAACGGCGGCAGATACTCATCGATATGTACCCGCGCGGCATTCCGCCCGGCGCCGAGTTGCCCTGACAGAGGGTGAGGACTTTTGTAGCGAGCGGCAGTCAGACTAGGCTGAGCCCGGACTGATCCAGTCCTGAGGACTGGATCTGCCTGGCGAAGGACTCAGCCTCTGGCCGAGTCGGGCGGAGCGCAGGAACCGGAACGTACTCTGTGTACGTGAGGATTCCGAGCATTCGGCCAACGACGTATGGCGGCCGCGCAGCAAAAAGTTCTGACCCTCTCAATCCTGGGGCGGGAAGATGCGCTCCATCAAAACATCAATGCCCATGCCGCAGAGGCTGTAGATCAAGGAGCCGACCAGGGCGGCGAAGAAGCTCTCGACCGCCAGCCCTTCCAGCAGATGTGCGGCCGACCAGAACATCAGCGCATTGATGACGAAGAGGAACAGCCCCAGGCTGATGACCGTCACCGGCAAGGTCAACAGCACCAGAATCGGCCGCAACAAGGTGTTGAGCAAGCCCAACACCAAAGCCGCGATCAGGGCGGAGCTGAAGCTCTTGACCACAACACCTGGGTAGAGATGCGCCACCAGCAAGAGGGCAGCAGCGAGCAGGAGCCAGCGAATCAGGGTTTTGAACATGGTCTGGGTACGAGGGTGAGGCCGAGGCAGGCAAGCTGCGATGGCCGCGAGATTAAACCCATTGCCACGCAAGAATCATGACTTTGTACAGGCAATGTCCACATGGTGGGGTCAGATCTTGCCCAACCCTGGCACAATGTGGCCATCCGCAAGGGGAGTAGCTACACGGCGCCATGCCGTGGCGACGGTCCGTCAGTACGGTGCTTCTGCCAAGAACACCCGGGCCCCGCAGCTGGAAGGTGAGACCGCCCTGGTCCAACAAACACCTCCCGTCCCGCAAGACCTTCCGGTGCAACACGCGCTGTTCCAGCCTTGGTTTGGCTCTATTCTTGGGCCCCACCGAAGCGGTGAGCAGTTGAGTTCAACATTTCTTGCGGGAGTCTCTTCTTCATGAGCACGATTGCGCCCCTGTGGCTATGGTTTTTCTTTGGCGGCTCCGTCCTGGTCGCCCTCTTTGTCGACTTCGTGGTGCTGCGCAAGCAGGGCGCGCATGAAGTTTCGGTCAAGGAGGCCATCAACTGGTCTCTGGTCTGGGTGGCCTTGAGCATGGCCTTCAACGGCCTGTTCTGGTGGGCCGTCAAGGACACCACCGGCGATGTGGCCATGGCCAACACCAAGGCGCTGGAGTTCCTGACCGGCTATCTGATCGAGAAGTCGCTGGCGGTGGACAACATCTTTGTCTTCCTGATGATCTTCACCTACTTCTCGGTGCCCCCGGCGTATCAGAAGCGGGTGCTGATGTACGGCATCATCGGCGCCATCGTGCTGCGCACGGTCATGATTCTGGTGGGCGGCTGGCTGATTGCCGAGTTCCACTGGGTGCTCTATCTGTTCGGCGCCTTCTTGCTGATCACCGGCATCAAGATGTGGTGGGCCGCCGGCCAAGAGCCGGACCTGGAAGCCAACCCGGCACTGAAGCTGCTGCGCCGCACCATGCCGGTCAGCGACCGCTTTGACGGCGAGCGCTTCTTCACCGTGCAGAACGGCAAGCGCATGGCCACGCCGCTGCTGCTGGTGATCGCCCTGGTCGGTATGACGGATGTGATCTTCGCGGTCGACTCGATCCCGGCCATCTTCGCCATCACCAACGACCCCTTCATCGTCCTGACCTCCAACATCTTCGCCATCCTGGGCCTGCGCGCCATGTACTTCCTGCTGGCGGCCATGGCCACGAAGTTCCACCTGCTGAGCTACGGCCTGGCTGTGGTGCTGGCCTTCATCGGCACCAAGATGATGTTGATCGACGTGATCAAGATCCCGGTGCTGCTGTCCCTCGGCGTGGTGGTGGCCATCCTGGCCGTGACCATGGTCTGGAGCCTGCGCACCGCACCACGCATCAGCCCCAAGGCCGAGTAATCCCCGGCCCGAGCGCCCGCGCCACCCCTGCGGTGGCCGGCCTCAAAAAAACCCCGGCCGCCGCCCGCGCCCGGGGTTTTTTCATGCCCGCCCAATCCATTCAATCAACAAAATCAAATAAGAATTGTTCTCATTAGTGTTAAGATCTTCATCAGTTTGATTGATCTGCCGCAGCCTCGCGCGGCCTCCACCTTGTGACCTCCGCCCTCCTCAGCCCCATCTCCCTCGGCGCCTCCGCGTCGGCCGGTCAGGCCGGCTTTGTGGCGGGTCACAAGTCGAGCACCTCAGCCAGCAAGCCCACAAAGCCGGCCGGCCCACCCATGCTGCAGTCCATGGGCTTGCCCGTCGACCCGCAAGCCGCACGCCGCAAGCGTGGCTTTCTGCTCGCCGTGCTGGGCCTGCATCTGCTGTTCGGCGCCGGGCTGATGGTGCGCCGGGCCCTGCCCGCGCCGGAAAAGCCCGCGCCGATTCAGGTCAGCCTGATCGCCACCCCCGCCAAGCCCACGGCCCCGGCACCGCTGCCCACGCCGCCGGCCCCCCATCTGCCCAAGCTGGCGCCCATGCCGGCGCCTGTGATCCCACCCCTGGTGACGCCGCCCATCACCGCGCCGGCGCCCATGGCCGCACAAGTCATCAGCAGCGAGCCGCCGGCCGCACGCACGCCGACGCAAGCGCCCGCCGCCGCGCCGAACCCGGCACCGGTGCTGGCTGTGGTCACCCCGCCAGCGCCACCCGCCGTGCACCAGATTCCCCCCAACGCCGTGCGCTACCTGGCCGAGCCGCGGCTGAACATGCCCCTGCTGTCGCGCCGCGCGGGTGAGCAAGGCCTTGTGCAGCTGCGCATCCTGGTCGACGCCCAAGGCCGGCTCAAGGAAGCCTCCGTCAAGAAGAGTTCCGGCTTCGAGCGCCTGGACAAGGCGGCGCTGGAAGACATCAAGAGCGCGCGCTTCTCGCCCTACCTGCTGCAAGGCCAGCCGGTCGAGTGGGAGACCACCGCCCAGCTGTCCTACGAGCTGGAGCGTTAGCCCGCAGCAGCGCCGCTCGACCGGCCCGCAGCCTGCGGCGCCACCCCTTTGCTTTCTTTTCTGCAGCCAGCCAACTCGCGCCTGCGAGCCAGCCCGCCACACCTCACGGATTCGCCGCTCGCCCGAGGCCAACAAGCCTCGGGTCTGGGCTGCGCCATGTTCCACATTGATTGATCGATTGATTCAGGAGTACCTCCCATGACCCGCCTCAAGTCCCGTCAAGCGCTGCTGCCCCTGGGTGCCCTGGCCGCCGGCTTCGGCCTGGCCAGCGCCAGCCTGGCCCAGACCGCCGCCCCGGCCGAGCCCGCCAAGGCCGAGAACGCCCTGCCCATCGTGCGCACCAAGGCCAGCGCCGAACCGACCGGCAAGGACGCCTACCAAGCCACCGACACCCGCATCGGCAAGGGCAAGCAAGAGCTGCGCGACATTCCGCAATCCGTCACCGTGGTGACCGAGAAGCTGATGAATGACCGCAATCTGGACAATCTGAAGGACGTGCTGAAGAACACGGCTGGCATCACCTTCATGGCCGCCGAGGGTGGCGAAGAGGACATCAAGCTGCGCGGCTTCTCGCTGCAGGCCAGCGGCGATGTGTTCATCGACGGCATGCGCGACCCGGCCTTCTACGAGCGCGACACCTTCTTCCAGGACCGCGTTGAGTTGCTGCGCGGCTCGGCTTCGCTCTTGTTCGGCCGCGGCTCCACCGGCGGTGCAGTGAACCAGGTCAGCAAGGAAGCCCGCCTGATCGACGCCAACGAAATCAGCGCCAGCCTTGGCAGCAACAGCCTGGTCCGCACGGTCGGCGACTTCAACGTCCGCCTGGGCGATTCTTCCGCGGCTCGGGTCGGCGTGATGTTCAACGCCGCCGAGAACGACGGCGCCGGCGCCAAGATCGACAAGCAGGGCATCGCCGGCAACTACCGCATGGGCATTGGCGAGCGCGACGAGTTCTCGTTCAGCGCCTACTACCTGAACAACGAGAACGGCATGAACTACGGCATGCCCTGGATCCGCCCGACCGCCACCTCGCCGACGGCAGACACCACCTTGCTGCCCATCGACCCCGCCTCCTACTACGGCATGGCCAGCGATGTGAACAAGGGCAGCGCCGGCTGGGCCGTGCTCAAGCACATCCACCGCTTCGACCAGAACACCGAGCTGGTGACCACCGTGCGCAAGGCCGACTACACCCGCGACCAGCGCTCGGGCACGGTGCGCTTTGCCGGCGCGAGCCTGCAGCCCGGTGGCAAGCCTGCCACGCTCGAAACCTTCGGTCCGAACACCGTGGTCGGTCGTGGCACCTTCCTGAAAACCCAGGACATGCAGACCCTGAGCGTGCAAAGCGATCTGGACAGCAAGTTCAAATGGCTGGGCCTGGAGCACAAGGTGCAAGCCGGTGCGGACGCCGCGGAAGAGAAGAAGCAAGTCTTCGCCGCCCGCAGCGCCGCACAAGGTGGCGTCAATCTGAGCAAGCCCAACACCACCATCGGCAAGCCCAATGACGGCGCCTGGATCGACGAATCGCAACGCGTGATGCGCAAGGCCAACGAGTACACCTCGCGTGCCTACGGTGTGTACGCCCAGGATCTGTTGGCGCTGACCCCGCAATGGAAGCTCTTGGCCGGCCTGCGCTACGACAAGGTACGTGGCGACTACGACACCTTCAGCATCCCCGGCCAGGCCGCCGGCCCGGAAACGACGGCCAGCTACCGCATGAACATCAGCCAGTGGAGCCAGCGTGCGGCCGTGCTGTTCCAGCCGACCGAAACCATGTCCTTCCACTTCGGCGGTGCGACCTCATTCAACACCTCGGGTGACACCTATTCGCTGAGCGCGCAGAACGCCAGCATCCCGCCCGAGAAGGCCGTCAATATCGAATTGGGCGCCAAGATCGAGACCAACGACGGCAAGCTCAGCCATCGTTTCGCCCTGTTCCGCAGCACCAAAACCCATGAGCGCAACACCGACCCGCTGACCAATCTGGTCACGCTGTCGGGCAAGCGCCATGCCTCGGGCTTTGAGTACGACGTGATGGGACGCATCAACAACGACTGGGAAATCTTCGCGTCTTACACCTTCATCCCGAACGCCAACATCGACATCGGCGCGCCCGGCGCCGAAGGCCAGGGCACCCGCCCTTCGATGACGCCGCGCCACTCGGGCACCGTGTTCACGACCTACAAGATCACGCCGCAGATCCGTGTCGGCGGTGGCGTGACCGCACGCAGCGGCTACCAACCCAACCGCAACCCGGGCTTCTACGTGCCGAAGTTCGCCACCCTGAGCCTGCTGGCTGAGTACGAATTGCTCAAGGACAAACTGACGCTGCGCGCCAACGTCAACAATGTCACCGACAAGCTCTACGCCGAAACGGTTTACACCGGACACTATGTGCCAGGCGAGGGCCGCACCTTTGCCCTGACCGGCAGCTACAAGTTCTGACCGATGGTCCGCTTGTGATCTGACAGGCCCGGGTTCGCTCGGGCCTTTTTTCATTTTTACCCTGACCACCATGCTGTTGAAAATCGCCGAGCTCCTCAGCCCCGCTGACTTGAAGCAGGCCCGCGATCTGCTGGACCAGGCCGACTGGCAGGACGGCCGCCTCACGGCCGGCGCGCAGGCCGCACAGGTCAAGAACAACCAGCAGCTGCCGGTTGGCAGCGAATCGGCGCGTGCGCTGCAAGCCTTGCTGCTGAAGGCCCTCGAGGGCCACGCGACCTTCTTCTCCGCCGCCTTGCCCAAGCGCCTGCTGCCGCCCATGTTCAACCGCTACGCCGGCGCGGCCAACACCTACGGGGACCACATCGACCAGGCGATTCGCTATGTGCCCGGTACGGGCCAGCGGGTGCGCACCGACATCTCCTGCACCGTCTTCCTCAGCGGCCCCGAGGAGTACGAAGGCGGCGAGCTGGTGATTGCCGACACTTACGGCGAACAGCGCGTCAAGCTGGCCGCCGGCGACGCCGTGCTCTACCCCGGCACCAGCGTGCACCGGGTCGAGCCGGTCACGCGCGGCGCCCGCCTGGCCAGCTTCTTCTGGATCGAGAGCATGGTGCGCAGCGACGAACAGCGCCGCCTGCTCTTCGACATGGACCAGGCCTTGATGCAGCTGCGCAGCGAGCACGGCGATGGTGACGCCGCCGTCCAGCTGACCGGCACCTACCACAACCTCTTGCGCATGTGGGCCGACACATGAGCGACACAAAACCCAGCCTCTCGCCGCTGCAAGACATTCCCGCCGGCATCGCCAACCTGGCCGATTTCGAAGCCCATGGCCAGGCCGCCGTTGCGCCCGAGCACTGGGCCTATCTGAACGGCGGCGCTGGCGATGAAATCACGCTGCGCGGCAACCGCAGCGCCTGGGATGCCATCCAGCTGCAGCCGCGCGTGCTGCGCGATCTGGCAGGCGGACACACACGCAGCCAGCTGCTCGGTCGCACGCTGGCCCACCCCATCCTGCTGGCGCCCATCGCCTACCAGCGCCTGGCCCATGCCGATGGCGAGCTGGCCAGCGCCTACGCCGCGGCCGCGCAGCAAGCGGGCATGGTGCTGAGCGCCCAGTCCAGCATGCCGATGGAGGCCATCGCCAAAGCCTTTCACGACGAGCCGAGCAGCGGCCCGCTGTGGTTCCAGCTCTACTGGCGCGATGACCGTGACTTCATGCTGCAGCTGCTGCGCCGGGTTGAGGCGGCCGGCTTTCAGGCTCTGGTGCTGACCGTCGACGCGCCCGTGCATGGCGCACGCGACCGCGAACGGCGCGCCGGCTTTCAGCTGCCGGCCGAGATCCGAGCGGTCAACCTCGGCGGCATCAAGAAGCCGCTGAACCTGCAGCCGGGCCAGAGCGAGCTGTTCGACGGCCTGATGCCGCGCGCCGCCACCTGGGCTGAGATCGACTGGCTGCGCGCGCACAGCCATCTGCCGCTGCTGCTCAAGGGCGCCAACCACCCGGAGGACGCGTGCGAAGCGGTGGCGCGCGGCGTGGCCGGCCTGATCGTTTCCAACCACGGCGGCCGCACGCTGGACACGCTGCCGCCGACGGCCGCGCTGCTGCCGCGTGTGCGCGCTGCGGTCGGGCCCGAGCTGCCCCTGCTGGTCGACGGCGGCATCCGCCGCGGCAGCGATGTGCTGAAAGCCCTGGCCTTGGGGGCGGATGCGGTGCTGCTGGGCCGACCTTATATCCATGCCTTGGCCACCGCCGGCGCGCTCGGCGTGGCGCGCGCGCTGCGTCTGCTGCGCGATGAATTCGAGATCGCCATGGCCTTGTGCGGCTGCAAGACCCTCGCTGACATCGGCCCTGCGCAGCTCTGGCGCGCCGAGCTCGACGCCGGGTTTACGCGCACTGGCGGGTCATGAGTGACGCAAGGCCGCGACACCAAGGGTAAACAAGCGGCATTTCCGCGTGAGAACCGAGTGCCAGCCCCTGGCAAAGCCTTCTCAATGCCATAGGTGCGCAGTACCATCATCCCTGCTCGGTGCTAGAGAGAATTGAAGGCTTATGCGGCCTTCACCCGGACCCGGCACATCAACAACTTTTGATGGAGAGAATTGAAATGGCAACTGCGAAGAAGGCCGCACCCGCAAAGAAGGCGGCTCCGGCAACCAAGGCCGCTCCGGCAAAGAAAGTAGCCGCGGCGCCTGCCGCCAAGAAGGCTGCTGCGCCGGCCAAGAAGGCAGCTCCTGCGAAGAAGACTGCACCGGCGGCCAAGAAGGCACCTGCGGCCAAGAAGGCTGCAGCGCCTGCCAAGAAGCGCACGCCCAACGCGGCCTTCATGAAGGCACTGACCCCCAGCGCCGCCCTGGCCGCCATCGTCGGCGCAGCACCGCTGCCGCGCACCGATGTGACCAAGAAGGTCTGGGAATACATCAAGGCCAACAAGCTGCAGGACGAAGTGCAAAAGCGCATCATCGTCGCCGATGCCAAGCTGAAGGAAATCTTCGGCAAGGCCAAGGCCGATATGTTCGAGATGACCAAGCTGATCAACAGCCACCTGAAGTGATGCAGCTTCGGTGGCGGCCGGCAAGCCCGGCCACCGCCGCGGCACTGCAGAAAATGACAAAGCCCGGCATGCCGGGCTTTTTTTCGTCCCTCCGACGGAGGCCGCGCTTCAGCTCGCCATGCGCGCAGCCGTGGCCTGCAAGGCCTCGCTCAGACGCAACACATCGATGGGCTTGACCCAGTAATCGCTGAAACCAGCGGCACGTGCGGCCTCGACCTGGCTGGCATGGTCATCGGCCGACAGGGCCACACAGGGCAGAAGCGCCAGTCGCGGGTCGGCGCGCAAGGCCTCGATCAGGCACAGGCCGCTCATATCAGGCAGATTCATGTCGATCAACAGCAGATCGGGCAAACCGCCCGCGGCCGACTCGGCCAGCAGGGTCAGGGCTTGCTCGCCGTCCTCGGCACAGCGCAACCGCCAGTCGGGCAGGCGCCGGAACACCTCTTCCATCAAGACGATGTTGATGCGATCGTCTTCGACGTAGAGCACCTGAAGGGCGGGGGCTGGCGACATGGGGAAGGCTGGGAGGGCAAGAAACTACGTTGCTGTCGCGAACGATAGCAGCGAAACCGGCCGCGACCCGCAGCGGGCCTGCGCTACGGTAAAAAATCCAGGCGCGAGCAGGCCCGCCGTGGAAGAGAACCCACAAGCGGGCTCGGTTCGTGAAATCCACATCAGCTGTCCCCAGCAATTGAGGGGGCCGCATGGCCCGAACAAGCCCCTAGGGAAACTACACTCTTGACATGGAGATCCGCCCCAGCATCCGGGGCAGAGTCCCGGGCGGTGACCGAACGCCCGCAGCCCTACAGACGGACCACGTTTCATGCCCCTTATTGCCGCTCTCGCTCTTGCTGCCTCCGGCGCGACGCTGCCCCATTGCTCATGGGACAGGCCGGGCGTGAACCCCTTCATGGGCGATGTGGTCGCGGCGGTGGATCGCTATCAGGACATCCCAGCTGCGGTGCGTGCCACGCTCAAGGCGCGCATGCAAAAGCGCGACTACGACGAAATCGTCAGCATCCAGCGCGACGAGATCAAGGGCAGCAAGGCCATGTATGGAAGTGCCATCAGCGAGATGCACTTCGGCGCCAACAATGTTTGCAAGACGGTCAGCCGCGCCAAATGGACGCAGAAATACGAAGAACGCGGTCTGGTCTATTGCGAAGAAGGCCAGTGCATTCTGGTGCCCACGGTCTGCCGCAACGTCAGCCGCATCCAGCGCCTGACCCCGCGTGCCTCGGCACCGGCAGCAGCGGTCAACGTCGCTTCGGCAGCCCAGGAACTTGACGACCCGCAAAGCCAGCTCGAGATGGACCCGCCTTCGGCCGGTGCGCTTGGCGGCGGTGGGCCCGACAGCGGCCGCAACAGCTTCTCCCAGCTGGCCAGCGGCGCCAACAGCGGCCTCGACGGCGGCAGCGGCGCCACCCCCGGCAGCGTGATGCCGAGCAACCCGCCCAGCTTCAGCGGCAACACTGCCGGCCCCACAGCGGGAGGCTTCAGCGTGCCCTCGCTGCCACCGAGCGTGGTGGTCAACAACCCGCCGGCGATTCCGGAACCCAGCACCTGGGCCTTGTTCGCCGGTGGTCTGCTGGCCCTGGCTTTCCTGGCCAAGCGCCGCAAGCGCTGAATCCAGCGCTGACGCCTCGGAAGCCGGCCCCGTGATGGGCCGGCTTTTTCTTTTTTCAGCTCAGTGCTTGGGCAGCAAGTGCTTCAGATAACGCCCGGTGTGGCTGCCCTCGTGCGCCGCCAGTTCCTCCGGCGTGCCCGCCAGCAGCAGCTGTCCGCCGCCTGAGCCGCCCTCGGGGCCCATGTCCACCAGCCAGTCAGCCGTCTTGATGACGTCGAGGTTGTGCTCGATGACGACGATGGTGTTGCCCGCATCGCGAAGCTGGTGCAGCACCTTGAGCAAGAGCGCGATGTCAGCGAAATGCAGGCCGGTGGTCGGCTCGTCGAGGATGTAGAGCGTGCGGCCGGTGTCGCGCTTGCTCAATTCCAGCGCCAGCTTGACCCGCTGCGCCTCGCCGCCTGAGAGTGTGGTCGCACTCTGGCCCAGCTTGACATAGCCCAGGCCCACATCGAGCAGGGTCTGCAGCTTGCGCGCCAGCGAAGGCACGGCGCTGAAGAAGGGGTGGGCGTCCTCCACCGTCATGGCCAGCACTTCGGTGATGTTCTTGCCCTTGTAGAGCACATCCAGGGTTTCGCGGTTGTAGCGCTTGCCATGGCAGGTGTCGCAAGGCACGTAGACGTCGGGCAGGAAGTGCATCTCGACCTTGAGTACACCGTCGCCCTGGCAGGCCTCGCAACGGCCACCGGCCACATTGAAGCTGAAGCGGCCCGGGCCGTAACCGCGTTCCTTGGCGGTGTTCATCTCGGCAAAGAGCTCACGGATGGGCGTGAACAAACCGGTGTAGGTGGCCGGGTTGGAGCGCGGCGTGCGGCCGATGGGCGACTGGTCGACGTTGATGACCTTGTCGAAGGCGTCCAGCCCTTCGATCTCGTCATGCGGCGCCGGGTCGGCATGGCTTTGATACAGCTTCTTGGCCACGGCCGTGTAGAGCGTGTCATTGACCAAGGTGCTCTTGCCGGAGCCGGAGACACCGGTGACGCAGGTCAGCAGGCCGACCGGAATCTCCACCGTCACGCCCTTGAGGTTGTTGCCGCGGGCGTTGACGATCTTGAGACTCTTGTGAACTGCCGTCGCCGGCACGCGATGGCGTTCGCGCGGTACCTCGATGCAGGCGGCGCCCGAGAGATAGCGCCCGGTCAACGAGGCTGGATCGGCTGCCACCTGGTCGGGCGTGCCCTGGGACATGATGCGGCCGCCATGCACGCCGGCGCCGGGGCCGAGGTCCAGCACATAGTCGGCAGCGCGGATGGCGTCTTCGTCATGCTCGACCACGATCACCGTGTTGCCCAGGTCGCGCAGGCGGCGCAAGGTGGCGATCAGGCGGTCGTTGTCGCGCTGGTGCAGGCCGATGCTGGGCTCGTCCAGCACATACATCACACCGGTCAGGCCGGAGCCGATCTGGCTGGCCAGGCGGATGCGCTGGGCCTCGCCGCCCGAGAGCGTGTCGGCACTGCGGTCCAGGCTCAGGTAGTTGAGGCCCACATCGTTGAGGAAGCGCAGGCGCGAGCTGATCTCGCGGATCACCTTGTCGCCGATCTCGGCCTTCGCACCCTTGAGTTTCAGGCCTTCAAAATAGTCCAGGCAGTCGCGCAGGGTGGAATGCTCCACCTCGTAAATGGGGCGACCCTTGGCGCCGGGCGCGGCGTCATGCGGCTGCAGCACCACATGGCGGGCCTCACGGCGCAGGCGCGAGCCCTCGCAATGCGGGCAGGAGCGCGGCGCCATATAGCGGGCCAGGTCCTCGCGAACCGCGCTGGAATCGGTTTCCTTGAAGCGTCGCTGCAGATTGGGCAGGATGCCTTCGAACGGATGCGAGCGTTTGACCGAGCGCTTCTTGGTGCCGCCGGCCGCCGCAGCGCTTTCGGCCTGGTAGACAAACTGGATCTCGTCCGCGCCCGAGCCATGGAGGAGCACCTGGCGGGCCGTCTCGGGCAGCTCCTCAAAAGGCAGGTCGATATCAAACTTGTAGTGCGCGGCCACCGCCTCCAGCATGGAGAAGGTGTAGGCATTGCGCCGGTCCCAGCCCTTGACGGCGCCGCTGGCCAGGCTCAGCGTCGGGAAGGCGACCACGCGCTCGGGGTCGAACACCGTCATCTGTCCCAGGCCTTCGCAAGACGGGCAGGCACCCACCGGCGAGTTGAAGGAGAACAGGCGCGGCTCCAGCTCGGGCAGCGAGTAGCTGCAGATCGGGCAGGCGAACTTGCTGGAGAAGATCTGCTCAACGCCGCTGTCCATATTGACGACCAGGGCGCGGCCCTCGGCCAGGCGCAGGGCCGCCTCGAAGCTCTCGGCCAGGCGCTGGCGCAGCTGGTCAGCGTTGTCGGCGCGGATCTTGATGCGGTCGATCACCACATCGATGTCGTGCTTCTCGGCCTTCTTGAGCGCCGGGAAGTCGGGCGCGTCGATGGTCGCGCCATCGACGCGGAAGCGGATATAGCCCTGGGCCTGCATGGCCTCGAAGAGGTCCAGGAACTCACCCTTGCGGTCGCGCACCACCGGCGCCAGCAGCATCAGCTTGCTGTCTTCCGGCATGGCCAGCACCGCGTCCACCATCTGGCCGATGCTTTGCGCTTCCAGCGGCAAGTCATGGTCGGGGCAAAACGGCGTGCCGGCGCGGGCGTAGAGCAGGCGCAGGTAATCGTGGATCTCGGTCACCGTGCCGACGGTCGAGCGCGGGTTGTGGCTGGTCGCCTTCTGTTCGATGGAAATCGCCGGCGACAGTCCTTCGATGACATCGACATCGGGCTTGTCCATCAGCTGCAGGAACTGCCGGGCATAGGCCGACAGGCTTTCCACATAGCGGCGCTGGCCTTCCGCGTAGAGGGTGTCAAAAGCCAGGCTGGATTTGCCCGAGCCGCTCAAGCCGGTGATGACCACCAGCTTGTTGCGCGGGAGGTCGACATCGATGTTCTTGAGGTTGTGGGTGCGGGCGCCGCGCACGCGGATCAGCGGCCCGTCCAGCACGCCGCCGGCCTCGGCCGGGGCTTCGGCAGCCAGGCGTTGCGTCTCGGCGGGGTCGTGTGCGTGGGTCATGGTAGGCGGCTGCTGTACGGGAAAACCCACCATCATAGGTCGGGCGGGTCAAAACAGCCCCTTTGCGTTCTGGGCGGGCGACTCCAGGCCGGAAATAGCCCGATTGCGTCCGTCTTTCACGCCTAGGGTTAACCCCTTGTCGGCGCCGGCGGCGATTCAATCGCTCGCGCCCGCAGTTCGTCGCACTGCCATGGCCGATGGCCCCCGGGTTTTCGATACTGAGTCCATCGAAGCAGCAATGGGCCGCTTCGCAAACCGCAAGGAAGCCACATCATGAAGACCACCACCAACCTGATTCGTATCGCCGGCGCCGCCCTGGCCACCAGCCTGCTGTTCGCCGCCACGGCCGCCTCCGCTGCCGACAGCGCCGTCAAGACCGAACTGCCGCGCGTCGTCGTAACCGGTAAGTCCGCCGGCCCCGCCCCGGTCGTGCAGCAACTGCCGCGCGTCGTCGTCTCGGGCCTGAGCATCAACACCCAGATGCAACAGCTGATGCTGGCCGCCGCCAAGAGCGATGGCAAGACCGCAGGCCGCAACAGCTGAGACGGGCGCTTGTGATGCAGAAGCGATGCCCCGCCAGAGGCAGCTGCCCCACCCCCCGTTCTGAAACCTGCCGAGCCGAGCCATAGACGCATGGAACGCCGCCGTCCCCCCTGAATGGACGTCCGCGAACCGTGTTTCTCTGCCTCGGCTTGGCGTTTTGCCGAGCCACATCTCCGACAATGCCGCCAACAATCGTTGGAGGTGATGGAGTGAGCGAAGAATCCCGCAAGCGCAGATCATGGCTTGACGGCTTCATGGCCTATGCCCTGCCCACTGGGCTGGCCGAAGCCCAGGTGCGCGACAACATCGTCGTGCTCGACCAGCTGCTCTACGCCCTGTGGAATCTGGGCGAAAACCTGGTATTCGCCTGGACCCCACAGCCACAAGGCCTGAGCCTGCTGGTCGCACCTCACCCCCTGCTGACCGAATTCACCCAAGCCGCCGGCACAGCCGCGGCCGAAGTACAGCGCCGGGCCCAGCTGCTGGACGAGTTGCTGGCCCACCAGAACCACCTGAGTGCCGAACAGTTCGCACAGACCGCGACCGAGCTGGGCATCACGCCCCAGCACATCAGCCTGCCTTTCGCCCCCGACGCGGGTCTGGGCCTGGATCTGGTGGCGGCCATCATTGCCCGCTACGGCATCCGTCTGGTGGAAGACCGGGCGGTGATCCTGTTCGACGCGGTCGGCTTCTCCCTGCTCAGCCCGCTGCAACAGGTGGTGCAGCTGAACAGCCTGTCCTGCTCGGTCAATGCGGCCTATGCCAAGCTGCTGGACCGCGAGATCAACATCAACTTCGCCCGCACCACCACCGGCGACGGCTTCTACATCTGGAACCGCATGCGCGGCATCGAGGCCAATGTCGAGCTCTACCAGCTGCTGCAGTTCATCTTGGCCGACAACGCCCTGGCCCGTGAGCGCGCCAGCCGGCCCGACTCGGTGCCCCTGCTGCGTGCGGCCTTCCATGTCGGCTCGCACTATGAGTTCTACCAATCCGAGGGCCTGAATCCGACCTCTTTCAGCTACTTGGTCGGCCAGGTCACGATCGAGCTGGCGCGCATGATCGACCGCGCCCTGCCGGGCCAGATCCTGCTGGGCAAGTTCAACACCTTGATGCGCGACGAGCACAGCGGCGAAGAACAGCGCATCGCCAGCATCGACTTCGTCGAGCGCACCCGCCGCCCGCTCAAGGCCTTGAATGGCCTGAGCCTGGCCGGCGCCGAGATCGACGAAATCGCCTGCTACCTGACCGGCCGCCGCAACGCCCAGGGCGAGTTCGGCATCAGCGAGTTCGAGATCCTCGACAAGCATGGCCGGGCCCACCGCGTCTACAACGCCAAGATCAACATCCACCGGCGCGCCGGCGAGCCGATTTACCTGGGCCTGCGCGAGGAAGACCTGCCCGCATTCCCTGCACCTGTTACGGTTTGTTAACTGCGGATCATCCTCAAGCGGTAGGATGGCCTGAACCCGCGACGTCGAAGAGCGCCCAGGCCATGACCGACACCTCCGTTCGCACGCCCACGCCACCCGCGCTGGGCCTGCGACGCCATCTCACCGTCCTGTTTTCGGACCTGTCGGAATCCACCCGGCTGTCCGATGCCATGGAGGCAGAGCATTACGCCGCCATGCTGGCCGAGGTGCGCGGCCTCTACCAGAACTTGATCGCCAAACATGGCGGCACGGTGGTACGCATCCAGGGTGATGGTGTGCTGGCCATCTTCGGCCACCCGCAGGCACGCGAAGACGACGGCCGGCGCGCGACCGAAGCTGCCCTGGAACTGCACAAGGCGGTTCGCCTGATGCAACCCCAGTCGGCCGCTGCCGCCTGGCCTGACGCGCAGGGCCTGAGCCTGCACACCGGCATCCATGCCGGCATGGTGTTGATCGAGGAGGGCGACGCCATGCGCGGCCGCTTCGAACTGCTCGGTAACACGCCCAATGTCGCCGCTCGACTGGCCGACGAGGCCTGCGCGGACGAGATCCTGGTCAGCGCCGAAACCCTGGGCCCGCTGCACCCCTTTTTCCAGACCAGCGAGCGCCGCTTGGTGCCGCTCAAAGGCCGCGCCACGCCGCTGGCGGTCTACAGCATCCTGGGCCAGGTCAGCATCGGCCGGCGCTTCGAGGCCAGCAAGCGCCGCGGCCTGGCGCCTTTTGTCGGACGCGCCACCGAGCTCGCCTTGATGGAGCAGCGCCTCGATCAAGCCTGCGCCGGCCAGCCGCAATGGCTGAGCCTGCGCGCCAGCGCCGGCGTCGGCAAGACCCGGCTGACCGAAGAATTCCTGCGCCGCGCCGCCGATCGCGACTGCCGCGTGCTGCGCGGTTACTGCGAGAGCTACCTCAGCGCCGAGCCCTTGCAGCCCTATCTGCAAATGCTGCGCACCCTGCAGCGCCAAGGCTCCGCCGAGGCCGACGCTGTGCTGCGAGGCCCGGCCAAAGAACGGCAGGAGGCCGTGCTGCAGCTGCTGCTCCAGCTGGCCAGCCAGGGGCCGCTGCTCTTGCTGATCGACGATCTGCAATGGGCCGATGACGCCAGCCTGGCCCTGCTGCACCGCCTGCGTGCCGAGGCCGAGCGTCGCAGCCTGCCGCTGATGCTGCTGAGCGCCACCCGGCCTGCGGTGGTGACCGAAACCCCGGCCCTGCTGCTGCCCATCCACCACGGCCACGAGGCCGCCGAGGCCCTGCACCACCACGAGCTGCTGCCCCTCAGCGAGGAGGAGGCAGGCCAGGCCATCGCCCAGCTGCTGCCCGGCACCGACCCCTTCATCAGCGCCGAGGTGCAGCGCCATGCCGGCGGCAACCCGCTCTTCATCGAAGAGCTGTGCCACGCCCTGGCACACCAGCGCGGCCATGCCGGCCTGCGTGCCGCCGAGGAACAAGCGCCGTCGACCCTGAATCCGGCCAGTGGCGGCCATGCCTGGCTGGCCGCGCTGATCGAATCGCGGGTGGCCCGTTTACCGCCGGCGCAAGCCCAGCTGCTGCGTGTGGCGGCGGTGATCGGTGCGGTCATCCCGACTTGGCTGTTTGAGCGCATCAGCGGCTGCTGCGAGAAAGACCCGGTGGTGCTGGAGCTGGCCGAGCTGGATTTCATCTTCCCGGCCGAACAACCGGGCCTGCTGCGCTTCAAGCACGGCATCACCCGCGACGTCATCTACGACAGCACCGGCCTGCATGAGCGCCAGGCCCTGCACCGACACATCACGGCCGAGCTGCGCGCCCAGCTGGTCCTGGGCGGCCAGGAGCCCGCGCACGAGCTGCTGGCCTACCACGGGGGCGCTGCCGGACAGTGGCAAGACGCTGCCCACCATGCCGAGCAAGCGGGAGACCAGGCCCTGGCCAGCTCGGCCCTGGACCGGGCCAAAAAGCAATACCGCGCCGCCCTGGCCGCCCTGGAGCACCTGCCACCCAGCGAAGAGGTGCACCAACGCTGGATCGCCATCGCCCAGCGCTTCGGCATGGCCTGCGTGTTCGACGCTTCAAGAGCCGACCTGCGCGTGCTGCAGCACGCCACCGGCCTGGCCGCCCTCAGCGGCGACCCCGCGGCCATGGCGCGTGCCCAGTACTGGCTCGGTTATGTGCGCTATGCCCTGGGCGAGGCCCGCGCCGGCTTGCAGATTTGCTTGCGCAGCCTGGACCAGGCCCAACGCCTGCAAGACCAGACCCTGCTGGCACAGATGACCGGCACCCTGGGCCAGATCCGCGCCGCCACGGCCGAGTACGGGCCGGCGCTTCATTTGCTCGATCAGGCCATCGCTCAGCTTCGCCCGCGCCAGAACGGCCATGTCTCGCGCCGCCCGCCCATCGGCCTGGCCTACTCCCTGGCCTGCCGCGCCTATGTGTTGGGCGACCAAGGCCATTTCCGCACCGCCGAAGCGGCCTTCGACGAAGCGCTGAGTCTGATGCAAGGCAGCAATCATGCCGTCGAGGCTTCCATCCAGGGCTGGCGCGCCGCCGTGCTGCTCTGGCAGGGTCGCTGGGCCGAGGCCCAAGTCTGCGCCGCCGAGACCCACCGCATCGGCGCCCAGGTGCGCAGCCTCTTCACCTTTGCCATGGGCCACGCCGCCGGGGCTTACGGCGCCTGGATGGGCGGCCGCTGCCCGCTCGCGCGCCAGGCCCTGGAAGAAGCCGTGGCCTGGCTGGCCCCGCGCGGCGGCGGCCTGTTCAGCTCACTCAACCACGGCTGGCTGGCCGAAATCCTGGTGCAGCAAGGCGAGGCGGATCTGGCCCGCCGGCACATGGCCCTGGCCCTGCGCCGTGGCCGGCAAAGCGACTGGATCGGCGTGGCCATGGCCTACCGCGCCGCCGCACGCCTGGCGCAAAGCCAGGGCCAGACCGAGCGAGTGACGCATTACCTGGCTGCCGCCCAAGCCGTGGCGCAACGCCGCGGCTCCATGCACGAACGCGCCGTGACCGAACTCTGCGCCGCCGAGCTGGCCCTGCAGCGCGGCGAATCAGCGGCCGCCCGCGGCCTGCTCGATGAAGCCGAATCGGCGCTTTTTACCATGGACATGGATTGGCATTTGGCGAAGGCGCGGGGCTTGCGGCAGCAGCTTTGAAGGGCTGGACGCTGAGGGACCCCAATCCGCGCGATCTCAACCCAGCTGCACCGCCAACACCGTCGGCGACGGCGTCGCCCGCAGCACGCCGGCTTCCAGCAGGCCGACAGCGACACCGAGCATCACGCCCACGGCCATGGCGTAGCCAGGGCAGGCGTGCAGGGGCGCGGGGTCGACGGCGTCGTAGCGGTCGCCGCCGAACATGATGGTGTGGTCACCCGGGTTCTGGGCGGCGCAGGAGACGATGCCGACGATGATCTTGTCGCCCTCTTGCACCTCGACACCGCGCAGACGGTGCGTCACGCGGGCGCGGCGCCAGACGGCGGCGGGTACCGGCTGACGCATCATGGTGGCAAGCAGGGTGGGCCGCAGGGTGGCCACGGCGCGCGCGTAGACCTGATCGGCAGCCGCGGGCGCGCCGCCCAGCCAATCCTGCTGCAGATCCCAGAGTTTCTTGCTCACCACCCAGGCAGCCAGGCTGGAGACCTGGTTGCCATGCACGGTGGGCGGGAAGCCGAGCATGATGCCGGCCAGGGTGCGCGGAATGATGTCGGGGTCCAGCTTGGAAGCTTCGCTCAGCGAGTCCTTGATGGCCTGGCTGATGGCCGGCAAGGCGGGGTTGGTCTCCAGCCACTCGCGCACGGCGCGTTGCAGGCCCTGGCCCTTGGCGCTGGCCACCTGCTCGACCACCGGGCCGGGCTGCGGGCCGAAGACATAGCGCGACACGGCGAAGAAGTCGCGCGGGCAGCGCGGCGCGCTGTTGGCCGCACCGGGCACATAGCCGGTGCCCAGCATCTGTTGATCATTGGGCAGGCCGAACCAGACGGTGCAGAGCTTGTCCAGCACCACCTCGGAGAGCTTCTCAGTGTCCAGCAAGGCCTCGCGCTGGCCCAGCTTCTGGTTGCCCTCTTTCAGCGCGGCCAGGTAGGCGCGCGCCACGCGGTAGCTGGCGGCAAAGGCTTCGGGCTCGCTGATGCTCTCAATCGCCGTATTGATGGCTGGCGCCTGTTCGCGGTGGCCGCTGTCCTCGTCCATGCCGAGGTAGCCCAGGCCGATGGAGCGCTGCATGCGCTCGCCATAGCCGCGCACCGAGTAGCGCTGCTGGGTGTCGCGGAAGACTTCGAGCACGGCCGAGGCCTCGCCGACCAGCACGCCGTAGGCAGTGCGCAGCACGCCACCGGGCTGGGCCCGCACGTACGCCCAGGCGGCGTCGCGGCTGCTGGGGTCTTCCATCCATTGCTGCCAGGCGGAAGCGTTGTCCAAAGCCGGCGCGCGCTGCGGCGCCAGGGCGGCGGCCGGCAGGGGCTGCTCCACCAAGGCCGGAAGATGGCGCAGGGCGGGCAGGGAGGGCGCGAAGAAGTAAGCGCCCCATTGCAGCTCGACAAAAGGCTGTTCGCCCAGGTCCAGGTGCACGCTGCGGGGACCGGCTTCGGTCTGCTCCTCAAAGCGATAGATGCGCGGCTTGCCCTGGGTGGCCACGGCCAGAAAGGGGTCGGCCTGCTCGGCCAGGCCACCGCTGGCATTGCCACCGGCGATCCAGCGCTGCAGGGTTTCGAACTGCTCGGCCAGATGGGCGTTGTAGGCCATGAAGATCAGACCGCGGTCCTGATCCTTCTCATCGTCCTCCCTGGCCGGCTGCGCCGGGCTGCCGGTATAGACCGGGCCGTAAGACATGCCCCGGCGCAGCACGCGCGGCACCGCACCCTCGCGCGGGTTGACGCGGCGGATGTGGGCGTGGAAGGGGCAGGCGCTGCCCGCTGAATCCTGCTGGTAGGTGAAGCCATTGCTGGCGCCGCTGCCGGGCGCGGCCAGGGGCTCGCCATCCAGGCTGCGGCCCATCATCTTGGCCAGCACGCGCTGCGGGTCCAGGCCGTGGATCTGGGCCTGCTCCTGCACGCGGCGCTGCAGGCGGCCGACATGCTGGCGCAGCTTACGCACGACCAGGAAGCTGCCCAGGTCGAGCAGGGCATCGGCCTTCTCGGGCACGGCATGGCGGTCGCGCGACGTGGGGAAGCCCAGCACCACCTCGCCGCGCGGCACCGCGTCCGACCAGAGCTTGCCCGGGGCCGTGGGCGGGTTGGCCAGCGGGCCGCCGGCGCGCTGCGGGTCCACCTGGGGTTGGCTGATGCCGTCGACGAAACCGAAGCTCTCGCGCGTGGCGCCGCTGCTCGGGTCGGAATTGCGGCGCATGTCCTGCACGGCCAGCACCTGCAGGCCGCTGTCGCGCTCCAGGCTGGCGATCTCGGCATCCACCGTGGCTGCGTTCATACCGGCACCGAAACGCAGCTGCACCACCAGGTGCACGGTATTGAGGTCCACACGCGCCGCCGGGCTGGCGCGCTCGGCCGCGCCGCGCGGCCAGTTGCGCTCGGGCAGCTTCCAGTAGCGCGGGTGGTTGTGGCGCAGATCGCCGAGCACGCCGGCACGCGACTCCATGCCCTCCTGGAAGGCCTGCGGGAAGCGCGCCAGGCGCGAGGCCGGCACGCCCAGGGCGCGCAGCCCGGCCAGGCTCAGGGCGACATTGCGGTAGAAGCCGCCGACCGGGGCTTCACCGAGCAGGGTCTGGGCCTCGCTGCTGGGTTTGAACTGCTGGCTGAGCCAGGCCACCGCCTGGCTGCGATGGGTCACGCGCAGCAGCACCAGGGCGCCACCGACCAGATCGGGGTAGGCGCTGAGCATGCCGCCCTGGATGTCGGCATCACGGTAGGCCAGGGCGCGCGGCTTGACCTCGGGCTGCGGCGGCACGGTCTCGAACCAGGCGAGCATCTTGTAATGCGTGGCGCGCAAGGCATAGCCGGCGGCCAAGAGCGGGTTGGCCTGGGCCTGCTCGGGCGTGGGCGGCAGCAGGGGGAAGCGCTGCAGGGTGTCCAGGCCGCGCAGCTCGAACAGCACATCGCGGCTGGCGCGCAGCAGGCAATACCCATCCGGCGCGCTCGGCAGGAAGTAGCGCTCCAGCGAGTACAGCGCCGCCAGCGCCGGCAGGCCGCGCACCGCCATGTCGAAAGCCGCACGCGGGTCGCTGGGCAGGGGCTTGCTCTCGCCCGGCAGCGGCCGGCGCAGCCGGGTCACGGCCAGATCACCGCCCTCGGGATGCAGGCGGCCCTGGCGCTCCAGCTCGGCCAGGTAGTCGTGGTCGCCACAGCTACGGCCCGATTCCAGGTAGAGGAAGTCGGCCGAGAACTCGTTGGCCCGCACCCATTCGATGTAGCGCTCGAACGAGGTCTCGCGCGAGAGGCGGTAGCCCTCGCAGTGGCAGAGCATCAGATCCAGCATGCTGCCCAGGTCATCCCAGATGACGCGCATATAGGGTTCCCAGCCGCCGTCGAAACAGACATTGAGCAGGAATTTGTGCGGCGTGCCTTCGGCATCGATGCCCGGGCGCGGCTCGACGATGGCCCAGCGGAAGGAATGGACGATGCGGAAGCGGCTGACCACATCGGTGAACAGCTCGGGCGTCTCGCTCGACTCGCGCGCCGACTGGCGCAAGGCGTTCAGCGTCTTGAGCACGCGGCGCAAACGGTCGAGGTGGGTAATGGTCTCGAAGGCGTTAACGAAGCCGGGCTTGATCGGTGTGAGCAGGCACAGATCGGTGATGCCCTGCAACTGGGTGTCCTGGCGGCTGGCTGGCATGCGCGCTCCCTGAAAAAAAGCGAGGTTGGTGGCTGCGCACGACAGGCCGATGACAAGCCCCGGGCGCACCGCAGACCATAGGGTCTGGCCGCGCTTCTGTCCTCGGGACTTCTAAGGAGGAGGCCACCTTTCGTCGCGGCCGCCGGCGATTCGCGCGGCCAAAGCCGCAACTCATCGCCTAAGGCTGGCGAGCCGCGGCCGCAATGCCGACACTTCAAACATCGAAACAGAGGAGCCCCCTCACACCCAAGGAGTTATGCATCATGGACACCCGCAACACCAGCCTTCTGACCACCTTGTTGACCGCCCTGGGCGCCGTCGCCGCTTCCGCCGTGCTGGCCTTGAGCCAGGCCGAACCGGCCGCGCTGCAGCAGCATCATCAACAACAGGATCAGCAGTCGCTGCGTGTCAGCGACAACAGCAGCAGCGAACTCATCATGAGCACACTGCCGGCGTCCAAGAGCTGAACTCAGCGAAACAAACTTGGGTGCTGCCGGGCATACAGGCCCTCGGCCTGCTCATGCGGCAGGTTGAGGAAATCGCGGTAGCCCGGCACCCAGCGATAGCCCAGACCGACCAGGAACAGGCCCAGACCGAAGACAGCGTAGATCCAGTCGACGCCGATCTGCAGCAGGGCCACACCGGCAAGACCTGGCCCCAGAACGCCGGAAACCTGCATCACCATCATGTTCACCGCCGTCATGCGTGAGCGGTAGGCCTGCGGGATGGCCAGCATGCGGTGGGTATGACCGACCATCTGCACGGTGGCAATGCAGGCGCCGAACACGGCAAAACCAAGCACGATCAGCAGCGGCTGATGGGTCAGGCCGATACCGAGCATGCTGATGCCTTCGATCAAGATGGCCCAGACGCTGGCATTGAAGCGCCCGATGCGCTGCGCCACCCAGACCGAGCCGCCCAGCGAGCCCAGCAGCATGCCGGCCGACAGCCCCGCTTCACACACGCCCAACCAGGCGCCGGACAGGCCAAGGGACTGGACTTTCAAAGGCACCAGCATGCCGATGCCCGGGCTGAAGAAAATCATCACCAGGAAAGAGACGAAGGTCCAGCCGCGCTCCAGCGGCATTTTCCATTTGGCCGCCAGGCCGGCGCGCAGGTCCTGCAGCCAATGGCGCTCGCTGGCACCTGGCGCAGGCGTGGCTGCCTTGATGCGCAAAGCCAGGGCCGCCGCCAGCGCCAGCAAGACCGCATGCAGCCAGAGCGCCGCTGCCGTGCCGGCCAGGGCCAGCACCGCGCCGCCCAGAGCCGGCCCCATCAAGCGACCGATGGCCTGCGCGCTTTTCTGCAAGCCCAGGCCTTCGGTCAACTGGCTGGCAGGCAAGAGCTCGGCGACGATGCTGAAGGAGGCCGGCATGATGGCCGCCATGGCCACCACGGCGCACAGCTCCAGCGCCATGATCCAGCCCAGGTGATAGATGCCGGCCTGGGCCAGCCCAGCCAGCACCAAGCCTTCAATCGCCATCAAGGCCAGACCGCCCGAGATCAGGAGTTTCTTGTCCACCCGGTCGCCCATGGGCGAGAGCAGGGGCAAGGCGATGAAGGAGGCCCCGGCCATGCTGGCGGCGAAGATGGCCAGATGAGCGGCGCCGCCCTCGCTGGCCACCCACCAGGGCACGGCGACATGGCCGACCATCAGCGACAGCAGCATCAGGGAATCACTGATCAGCAAGAGGCGGAAGGGCCCGCTGAAGGCGCCCAGGCGGCGGGCGGTCGCTTGTAACATCGCGCCAGTTTGACATGGGGGGCCGGGCGCGCGGCGCGAGCAGCGCACGGCCGTGACCCCCCGGCATTTCCAACAGGGAGCCGCTAGGCCATGAACACCTTCAAGATCCGCCGCCGCCTCGTTTGCAGCGCCGCCTGGTCCAGCCTTGTCTTGCTGAGCGCCTGCGGTGGCGGGGGCGGTGGCAGCGACAGCCCGGTGACGCCGCCTCCGCCCGCGGCCGAGGTGCCGGCGCTGAGCAGCCAGTGCCAGAGCAATTCAGTGGCGCGCCTGGTACAACCGGCCGCGCTGCAGGCGGGCCGCAACCAGGAACTCAGCCTGCTCGCCTGCGCCGGCCACCGCCTGAGCCAGCTGCGCTGGGAACAAAAGGAAGGCACGACCTTGAGCGCCCTGTCGGCGCGCTCCCAGTCCATCACTCTGGAGCCGGCCGCGGCCGGCAGCCATCGCTTCGAGCTCAGCTACCAAGATGAGCTGGGCCGCAGCTTCAGCGCCAGCCTGCCGCTGACGGTCGCGGCCGACACCAACCCTGCAGCCCTGCGTGCGGTCCTGCGCGGCGAGCCCAGCGTGCATGCGGGCGGCAAGTTCTCGCTGCGCGCCTGGCTGCCAGGCCTGAGCGAGGCGGACCTGGCCAAGGCCACATGGCGTTGGGAACAGCTGGAAGGGCCAAGCCTGGATCTGGGCGGCGCCAGCGGTGCTCGCCTGCTGGCCACGGCGCCGGCCAGCAGCAGCGACAGCCTGCTGCGCCTGCGCGCCAGTGCTGACCTTGGCGACGGCCGCAGCGCCAGCGGCGAGTTCAGCCTGCTGGTGCAAGCCCTGCCGCCCCTGCCCGCCAACCCGCTGTTCGCCAGCAACGAGACGCCCAGCCGTGTCTACCCCTACAAGGCCAGCAGCACCCGGGCCGCCGCCTTGAGCGAATGCATCTACCACCCGGGCCTGAGCTCCAGCAACCCCAACAACCTTTGCACCCTGAGCAAGCTGCCCTTGCTGGGCAGCGCCAGCAGCAGCAACGGCACGCCGACGGTGGACGAGATCATGGACCGCGTGCTGGTGTCCAACGACTGGATGGGCGCGAACTTCGAGCGCTTTCTGCGCGAACAGGACACGCACGGCGACTTCCGCCGCATGCTGGCCTCGGTGACGGCGGTGGTGATCGGCGGCCGGGTGCGGCCGGCTTTCTACTGGAGCGCCACCGGCGCCATCTACCTGGACGCCGCCAACCTCTGGCTGACGCCCGAGCAGCGCGACACGGTCAGCGAAACCCCCGACCCGCGCAGCGACAACGGCAGCGCACTCAACTACGCCAGCCCCTGGCGTTATGTGAAGGACAACCGCCACGCCATCACCAGCCTGGCCGTGGCCAAGCGCGCCTCGCGCAGCCTCGAGGATGTGCAGAACGCGCTGGGCTCCCTGCTGTACCACGAGCTCAGCCACGCAGCCGACTTCCTGCCTCCGCGCGTGCACGCCGGCTTGCTGGGCAGCAGCAGCCGGGTCTATGAGGCCGTGCCGGCCCAGACCGCCTCGGAGCAGCTGAACCAGCGCTACCCCTTCTTCTCGCTGGAGATGCGCGGCCTGGCGCGGGTGCTGTCCTATGGCGACACGCCCACGGCCACCCAGATCGCCTACCAGCCCGAGGATGTGGTGCGCTTCTTCAGCCAGGACCGCGTCAACGACGACTACAGCTACTCCATCGCCAGCGGCGCCAACTTCTCGCGCGAAGACACGGCCATGCTGATCGAAGAGGCCCTGATGCAGCTGCGCCTGGGCGTGTGGCGCGATTACGCCGTCACCAACAAGCTGAGCTCCGGCGGCAACAGCGCCGATCTGCTGGTCAGCTGGGGCCAGCGCGGCCGCATCGGCGAGGCGGCCATCCGGCCGCGACTCGATCTGGTGCTGAAAGAGCTCATGCCCTGGCTGCCCGCCAACTTCAGCGCCGGCCTGGCCGCACCGCAGGCGCTGCGAGCCGGCGCTACCTGGGGCGCCAACCTTGACCAGGCCGCCCTGCAAGCGGGCAAGATCAAGCCGCTGAGCGCGCAGCAGCGCTACAACGAGCAGGAGCAAACCACCCGCGCCCTGCTGCGTGGCAGCCGCTGATCCTCAGGCTTAGAAGGTGTAGCCCAGGCCCAGCAGCACGGTGGGCGCGCCCTTGCGCTCAACCACGGGGCTCTTGGCCGCATCGCCGAGCACGCGGTGGTAGCTGGCGTTGGCCATCAGGCTCATGGATTCACTGAGCTTGTAGCGGGCCGACAAGCCCAGGTCGGCACCATAGAGGCCAGCTTTGGGGTGGAACTCCTTGAACGAGGTGGCCGCGGCCTGAGCCGCAGTGACGCCGTAGTAAGACTGCAGGTAGCGCTTGTCAGCAAAGCCCAGCGAGGCCTCGACGCCCACTTCCAGCGGGCCGCTGGCCAGCAGGGGCAGGCTGCTACCGATGCTGCCGAGCGTGCCGCCATGGCCCTTCTTGCCCAGCGCCGTCTTGAGCTCGAAGTTCAGAGGCAGGCCCAGGCCGCTCCAGCTGCCGGCCACACCCAGCTCGCCGCTGGCCTTGATCTTGCCCATGCCGCGCAGGCGGTCGCTGCCGCTCTGGCCCAGAAAGCCCTTGACCTTGTGGTCCTCGCGGCCGGCATCTGCGCCAAGGGTCAGTGCGAATTGAAAGTCAGGCCGCTCGACCGCCCAGTAGCGCAGGCCACCCATCGTCGAGGCCTCGAAGGCGCCCTTGCGGTAGCGCAGATCGGGCAGCAAGACGGCATGGCTGCGGCTCTCTTTGGCACCGACATAGGTCGGGCTGTAGACGGCGCCGACGCCGATCAAGCCATGCAAGCCCTCGCTGGGTGAGGGCTCCGCGGCCTGAGCGCCGAAGCCGGCTGCGGCCAGCATGGCGAAGGCCCAGGCGGCCTTGGCTTGGAGAAGGTGGGTGCGTGCAGGATTCATGGCGAGCGAGAGCTTGGGTGAGGTTGAACATGTGCCTGTCGGCCTGGCGGGTTAGGGCGGGCCGTGTGGCTGGCCGCACTGTGCGCATTCGCAGCGAAGGGCGCCAGGGAACTCCACGAAGCGCCGCCGCACGCACCGCGACGGCGCGGGCCTCAGGCTGGCGCGCCAAAACACCCATGACCAGCGGCACAGGCCTGAGGCGGGCGCCGCAGCGACAAAGTCACCCAAGGAGCCGTTCAGCCGAAATCTGTTGCACTACACAATAAATCGCGATAAATTGCCAACAAACGATAGTTGGTATTCATTAAACATGCGCATCAGCAAAACCCAGCAAGACAAAACCCGGCGCCTGCTCTTGCGCGTGGCCGTGGACCTGATGAGTCGCCAGGGCTTTGAAGGCACGACCATGAAAGAGATCGCCCGGGCCGCTGAGCTGGGCGACGCGACCATCTACAAGTACTTCCCCAGCAAAGAAAAGCTGGTGCTGGCCTATTTCGAGCAGCAGGCGGGCGACGCGATCGCCCTGATGCAGAAGACCCGCGGCCAGCAGGATTTCGGCCTGCAGGAACGCCTGCAGCTGCTGCTGGACAGCCTGCTGGAGCTGCTGCTGGCCGACCGCGAGTTCGTGGCCATCGCCCACCGCCTGATCCAAGGCGCGCCCATGCTGCTGCTCAGCCAGACCTTGCCGGGCAAGGAGCTGTTGCGCCAGGCTTTCATCGCCATGCTGGAGCAGGCCGAGGCGGCCGGCGAGATCGCGCCCTGTGCCTTCAAACCCAGCCTGGGCGGCCTGCTGGCCGATGCCGTCTACGGCCTCGTCGCCTACTGGCTGCGCGACGATTCGGAAGAGTTCGGCAACACCAGCCAGCTGATCGACCTGAGCCTGGGCGTGCTGGTCCTGGCCCTGCAGAGCGGCGTGATCAACAAGCTGCTCGATCTGGGCGGCTTCATGCTGCGCAGCCAGCTGGCGCGCCTGCTGCAACCGCAGGGTGGCGGCCTGCTGGAACTGCTGGCCCTGGCCAAACGCGGCCTGAGCGCAGGAGCCGGGCGATGAGAAGCATGCTCGGCGATCTCAATGTCTGGCTGCTGCTGGCCGCCAGCCTCAGCGGTGTCGCGGCCCTGCTCCATGTGCTGATCGTGTTCGGCGGCGCGCCTTGGTACCGCTTCTTCGGTGCCGGCGAACACATGGCGCGCCTGAGCGAAGCGGGGCATTGGTGGCCGCCGCTCTTGACCAGCGGCATCGCCATGGTGCTGGGCCTGTGGGCGCTCTACGCGCTCGCGGCCAGTGGCGCGCTGAGCCTGCAACTGCCCTGGCCCAAACTGGCACTGTGCCTGATCACGGCCATCTACTGCCTGCGCGGCCTGGCCATCCTTCCTCTGCAGGCCCTCGCGCCGGAGCGCGTGACGCCGTTTCTGCTCTGGAGTTCTCTGGTCTGCCTCGGCTACGGCATCGTCCATCTGATCGGCCTGAAGCAAGTCTGGGAGCAGCTGCGATGAGGCCGCGCGTGCAGGCCACGGCGCTGCCGGCCGCAAGCCGGATCGCCCGAACATTGGCAGGCGCCGACTTCGCCGACAGCTACTGCCTGGCCGACCCCCACCCAGAGCTCAGCCCCATGCAAAGCTACTTGGCCCTGGTGGCGAACACGCCGGACTGGATGCACGGCTTGATGGCACTGCGCAACCGCGCGGTCCGCCTGGTGGGCCTGAAGGACCTGGGCAGCCTGAGCCCGCACGAGCCGAGCAAGCCAGCCGAGGCCTACCGGGTGGGCGACCGAGTCGGCATCTTCCGTCTGAACGAATTGCACCCCAAGGAGCTGATCCTTGGCGACGACGACCGCCACCTGCGTGTGCAGGTCTCGCTCTACAAGGCCGAGGGCCAGCTCTGGCTCAGCACCGTCGTCCATGAGAAGCAGGCGCTGGGGCGGCTGTACATGAGCGTGGTGGGGCCGGTACACCGGCTGATCGTGCCGCGCCTGCTGGCTCAGGCGCCACGCTGCCCATGAACAGCAAGCCACCGCGCACCGGCCGGTTGGCGCGGACGGCGATTGCCGGCAAGGCGGTGGCGCGCGCCGGCATGGCGCAGCTGAGCCGCCGACTGCAGGCCCGGGGGCAAGACCTGACCCCCGGCAGTGAATCTGCCCAACTGGCTCAGCACGCACATGAGGCCCAGCTGGGTCGCATCCTGTTCGGCGCCCTGAATCAGCTCAAAGGCACGGCGCTGAAAGCCGCCCAGCTGCTGAGCATGGAGCTGGACCTGCTGCCCGAGGGCTTGCGACTGGAGCTGACCAAGGCGCAGTACCAGGTCACGCCGCTGAACCGGGCCCTGGTGATCAAGCTCGTGCGCCAGGAGTTCGGCGCCGGGCCCGAGACCTTGTTCGCGAGCTTTGAAACGCAGGCTTTCGCGGCCGCCAGCCTGGGCCAGGTGCATGGGGCAACGCTGGCCGACGGCCGCGAGCTGGCCGTCAAACTCCAGTACCCGGGCATGGCCGCATCCATCCACAGCGATATGCAGCTCTTGCGCCTGCTGCTGAGCACGCTGGGGCCGAGCCAGGCCTTGCCGCGAGCGGCGGTGCTGGACAGCTTGCTGAAGGACATCGAAGCCACGCTCGCCGAGGAGCTGGACTATCTGCACGAGGCCGAGCAGCTGCGCTGGTTTGGCGAGCAGTTGGCGGCGCAGCCGGCGCTTCGCCTGCCTCAGCCGGTGGCGGCGCTGAGCAGCCGGCGCGTGCTGACCATGGAGCGCTTGCCGGGCTTGCATCTGAAGGAATGGCTGGCCACCGGGCCCAGCCAGGCCGAGCGCGACCGCTACGGGCAGCTGCTGTTCGACCTCTTCCTGCGCAGCGTCTTCGAGCTGCAGCGCCTGCAGGCCGACCCGCATCCCGGCAACAGCCTCTTCATGCCAAACGGGCAGCTGGGCCTGCTGGACTTTGGCTGCACCCGCCGCCTGAGCCCTGCCTTCTGCCAACACTTGCGCGCGGCTTGGTGCGCCCTGCTGCGCCGGCCCTGCGACACGGCGGCTCTGCATCAAGCCTATCTGGGCCTGGGCCTGCTCCAGCCCGAGCTCGGCCACGCGGCCTTTTGCCAGGAGCTGCTGCCGGCGCTGCAAGGGATTCTCGACTGGCAGCTGCGGCCCTTCACACAAGAGCTGTTCGACTTCGGCCTTCACCCGCCGCCGCCACGAACGAGTGCCGAATACCAACGCACCGCCGTCGGCCATCTGCACACCATGGCCGCCGAGCTGCCCTATTTCGACCGCGCCTATCTGGGCCTGCTGCAAATGCTGCGCGACCTGGGCGCTCGCGTGCGCACGCAGAACGCCTGGATTCACGCCTGAGCGGTCCCCCTGCTTCTTGAAAGGAAACCCCCATGAACCCCATGTCTTCTGCGTCTGCTCTCACCGCACCCACCTCGCGCGCCTGGGTCGGCCATTGGCTGATGGCCGTGGCCGCGCTGCACACCGGCGTCGCTTTCCTGCTGCTGCGCCAGCCCCTGCTGACCCTGGTGGAGCGCGGTGTCTTCAACAGCGTGGGCCAGGACCCGGTGGCCGCAGCCACGGCCTGGTTCCTGCTGTTCGGCCTGCTGCTGGCGGTGCTGGCCCTGGCCATCACACCCTTGGAACGCCTGGGCGACGCGGTGGCTATGACTCGCCTGGGCTGGGGCGTGCTGCTGCTCAGCGTGCTGGGCGTGCTGCTGATGCCGGCCTCGGGATTCTGGCTGGCCCTGCCCGCCGCCTGGACCCTGATTCGCCGCGGCCGCGCCGGCTGAACCCCCAAGCTGGGGTCAGGCTCAACTGAAATTGAAGCTGACCCCTTGGCGTGTGCCATCACGCGAGTACCAAGCGTTCATTCGCCGCCCAAGCCCGCGTAACGCGGGCTCAACCCTCAGGCAGCCGCTGCTGCGGGCACCTCGCCCTGGTAGCCGCGCGGCACCGCGCCGAGCAGCTTGCGGGTGTACTCCTGCTTGGGAGAGGCCAACAAAGCCTGGGTCTCGCTCTGCTCGACCACATCGCCGTTCTGCATCACCAGCACCTCGTCGGAGATGAACTTCACCACCGCCAGGTCATGGCTGATGAAGACATAGCTGAGGCCAAACTCGTCCTGCAGATCCTTGAGCAGATTGAGCACCTGGGCTTGCACCGACACGTCCAGCGCCGACACGGCTTCGTCCAGCACCAAGACCTCGGGGTTGAGGGTCAGGCAGCGGGCGATGGCGATGCGCTGACGCTGGCCGCCCGAGAACTCGTGCGGGTATTTGTTCAGCACGGTGTCATCCAGGCCCACCTTCTTGAGCAGGGCGCTGGCGCGGGCCAGGCGGTCCTCATGGTCCTTACCGATCTTGTGAATCTCCATCGGCTCGACCAAGGTCTGGCCGATGGTGAAGCGCGGGTTCAGTGAAGCATACGGGTTCTGGAACACGACCTGGATGCGACGGCGCATCTTCTGCCAGTCATTGCCGCTCATCTTGAGCAGGTCCTTGCCCTCGAACAGCACTTCGCCGCCGCTGGGCTCATGCAGGCGCAGCAGGGTCAGGCCCATGGTGGTCTTGCCCGAACCGGACTCGCCGACCACGCCCAGGGTGTAGCCCTTGCGCAGCTTGAAGCTGACGTTCTTGACCGCCTTGAACTCCTTCTTGCTGAACAGGCCGGCCTTGAAGAAGAAGCTCTTCTGCAGGCCGCGCGCTTCCAGAATGACCGGTGCGTTCGGGTCCTTGGCCTTGCCCAGAGCTTGCACGCGGGCCTCGCCCTTCTGCGCAGCAATGTGGTCGTCGATGACCATCAGGCGCGCAGGGTTCTCGGTCAAGGAGGGGCGGCAGGCCAGCAAGGCCTTGGTGTAGCTGTCCTTGGGGGCGCTGAAGATCTCGGCCACGGGGGCCTTCTCGCGGATCTCGCCATGGCGCATCACCACCACCTGGTCGGAGATCTCACCGACCACGCCCAGATCGTGCGAGATGAACAAGAGGCTCATCTTGTGCGTCTCTTTGAGCTTGGCCATCAGCTCCATGACCTGGCGCTGAATGGTCACATCGAGCGCCGTGGTCGGCTCGTCGGCAATCAGCAGCTTGGGACTGCAAGCGAGGGCCACGGCAATCATCACGCGCTGCTGCTGGCCGCCGGACATCTCGTGCGGGTAGGCCTTGAGGCGGCGCTTGGGCTCGGGGATGCCCACTTCGTTGAGCAACTCCTCGGCACGCACCAGGGCCTGCTTCTTGCTCATGCCCATGTGCTTGATCAAGGGCTCCATGATCTGGTCGGCCACGGTGAAGACCGGGTTCAAGGAGGTCATGGGGTCCTGGAACACGCAGGCGATGTCGCGGCCGCGGATGGCTTGCAGCTCGGGCAGCGAAGTCTGCAGCAGGTCTCGGCCCTGGAACAGGATCTTGCCCTGACGCTCGGCATTGCTGGGCAGCAGGTTAAGGATGGACATGGCCGTCACCGACTTGCCCGAGCCCGACTCACCCACCAGGGCCACGGTCGAGTTCTCGGGGATGTCGAAGCTGATGCCCTTGACGGCCAGCGCGCGTTGCATCTGGCCGTTCACCTTGCCCATGCGGAAGGCGACCTTGAGGTCTTGAATTGAAAGCAGCATTTTTTAGATCACTCCAGGCCGCGCAATTTCGGGTCCAGCGCATCGCGCAGGGCGTCGGTGAACAGCGCAAACGCCGTCACGAACACCGCCATCAGGGCGGTCACGGAGACCAGCTGCCACCAGTAGCCGAGGATCAGCTCGCTCTGCGATTCGCTCAGCATGGTGCCCCAGGAGACCTGGTCCACGCCCACACCCAGGCCCAGATAGGACAGGATGACCTCGCTCTTGATGAAGCTCACCACATGCAGGCTCAGCTGCACCAGGGCCACATGCGAGACATTGGGCAGGATGTGCTTGAACATGCGCGAGTAGCGTGAGGCGCCGATGGCCTCGGCCGAGCGCACATATTCGCGCACCGAGTGCTTCATGAACTCGGCACGGATCAGGCGGTAGATGCCGGGCCAGCCGGCCAGACCCAGAATCATCACCACCGAGAGCACGCCCTTGCCGAAGATCACCGCGAAGGCAAAGATCAAGAGGATGCTGGGGATGGCGGTGAAGACGTTGTAGAGCCACTCGAGGAAGTCGCCGATCTTGCCGCCGAAGAAGCCCGAGATCGCGCCCAGCACGGTGCCGATGATGGTGGCCACCACGGCCGCCAATACGCCCACCAGGATGGACACTTCCGCGCCCTTGATCACCTTGGCCAACACATCGCGGCCCAGGCGGTCGCCGCCCAGGGGCAGGGTCTCGGCCTTGACCACATCCTCGGTCTTGAACTTACTGGCGCGCTCTTCCCATTCCTTGTACTTGGGCGCCAGCGGGTCGATGTCGCTGAGGTCGACATTGGGGCCCTTGGGCTGGGCGATCACGCCGCTGGCCTCGGCCGGAGCCGGGCCCATGAAGGTCGGCGGCGCATTGGGCACGCCCACTTCCTTCTGCCAGTCCTTGGCCAGCAGGCCACTGGCCGAGGCGATCACCATCAGCAGGAAGAACGCGACGATGGCCATGGACACCATGCCCACCTTGTCGGCCTTCATGCGGCGCCAGGAAGCGGCCCACACGCCTTCAGATTTCTGCGCCTTGGGGTTGCCGGCGGAGGGGGTCGGAGAAGACATGACTGCACTCATTTCGCATCTCCGAAGCGGAATGAAACTGGAGAATTCTTGATTTTCATTTCAGCACCACGCGCGGGTCGACCAGCTTGTAGAGCACGTCGGTGATCAGGTTCACCACCATGGTCAGGAAGGCGATGTAGATGGCGAAAGCCTGGATGACGGGATAGTCGCTGCGGTTCACCGCCAGCAGGATCTCGCGGCCCAGACCGGGGATGGAGAAGAACACCTCAAGCAGGAAGCTGCCGACGAAGACGCCGGGCAGGGCCACCGAGATGTTGGTCATGATGGGGATCATGGCGTTGCGCAGCACATGCTTGAGCAGGATGGTGCGCTCGGTCATGCCCTTGGCGCGCGCGGTGCGCACATAGTCATGGCCGATCTCGTCGAGGAAGAAGGTGCGGTAGAGGCGCGTGTAGGGCGCAATCGCCACCGCCACGGCCACCATGATGGGCAGGGGCGCGTAGGTGGTCAGATTGGTCCAGACACTGTCGGTCCAGCCCTGCACCGGGAACCAGCCCAGGCGGAAGGCGAACACATACTGGCCCACGATCACATAGACCAGCAGCGAGATCGACACCGCCACGGTGCTCAGGATCATGACCGTGCGGTCGGTCAGGCTGCCGCGCACGGCGGCCACGGCCAGGGCGAAGGGAATCGCCAGCGAGACTTCCAGAATCAGGATGGGCAGCATCACCGTCAGCGTCGCCGGCAAACGGCTGGCAAACAGATTGGCGACCGATTCATTGGTCGCCCAGCTCTTGCCCCAGTCGAAGGTGACGATCTGCTTGATGAAGATCCAGAGCTGTTCCCAGACCGGTTTGTTCAGGCCCAGCTGTTCGCGGATCGCATTGATCTGCTCGGGGCTGGCGTTCAGGCCGCCCATGATTTCGGCGGGGTCGCCACCGAAGTACTTGAAGAGGAAAAACACCAGCAGCACGACGCCGAGCAGAGTCGGAATCATTTGCCACAGGCGTCTGAGCAGATATGCCGCCATTGCTGTCGGGCTCCAGTTAACGCGTCGTCGGTTCGACAAATAGAAACCCCGCACGCGGGTGGCGGACGGGGTTTGCGGGAAAAGTTGCGCGAGTCTAAGCGAAGCGGGCACGGGTTTTCACGGCGTTTGCCCTGAGCGCCCCATGGCCAGGGGGCTATACCTGGACGGACTTGCCTGCGCATGAATGAAAATCGCAGGAGCTGATGCACGATATGCATGACCCCAGACAGCGCCGAACTGCCGGTCAGGCCCTAGACTGCGCGATTTTGCGCGCCGGGCCCGCCACGTGGCAGACACCAGCGCCAGGCCGCATTCTTGGGCCCTGCCCCCCGCGAACTTCATTCATCACCGAGCATGACCATGAGCAATCCGCAAGGACCGACCCCCACGCAGCACCATGCCCGCAGCGGCGCCGTCCGGCGCGCCCTGGCCTGGCTGACCCTGGCGGCCGCCTGCGCTCCGGCCTGGTCGGCCGGCGACAGCGCTGCGGCCGAAGCCGCCAAGGCCGCGCCCAAGGTCCTGCGCTATGCCTTCCGCGTGGCCGAAACCGGCTTCGACCCGGCGCAGATCTCCGACACCTATTCCAAGACCGTGGCCGCCGGCATCTTCGACGCGCCGCTGAAGTTCGAGTACCTGGCCTCACCGGCCAAGCTGGTGCCCAACACCTTGGTGGCCATGCCCGAGATCGCGGCCGACTTCAAGACCCTGACCTTCGAAGTGAAGCCCGGCATCTACTTCAACGACGACCCGGCCTTCAAGGGAAACAAGCGCGAGCTGACCGCCGCCGACTACATCTATTCCATCAAGCGCCACTACGACCCGCAGTGGAAGAGCCCCAACCTCTACCTGCTTGAGAACGTCAAGATCCTGGGCCTGTCGGAGCTGCGCAAGGAGCTGATGGCAACCAAGAAGCCCTTTGACTACGACCGCCCGGTCGAAGGCCTGCAGCAGCTCAGCCGCTACAAATTCCAGATCAAGCTGGGCGTGAACGACCCGCGCTTCATCAACCAGTTCGCCGATTCCGGCTTCCTGGGCGCCGTGGCGCGCGAAGTGGTCGAGGCCTATTCGGACAAGATCATGGAACACCCGGTCGGCACCGGCGCATGGCGCTTGGCCGAATGGCGCCGCAGCTCGCGCATCGTGCTCGAGAAGAACCCGAACTACCGCGAGGAGTTCTACAAAGAGCAGCCCCCGGCCGGCAAGCCCGAGCTGGCCGCCCAGGTCAAGGCCTTGCAGGGCCGCCGCCTGCCCATGATCGACCGGGTGGAGATCGCCATCATCGAAGAGACCCAGCCGCGCTGGCTGTCCTTCCTCGGCGGCGAGGCCGAACTGCTGCCCGAGCTGCCCTTCGAATTCGCCGGTGTGGCCATTCCCGGCAACAAGCTGGCGCCCAATCTGGCCAAGAAGGGCGTGCAAATGACGCGCTTCGTCTACCCCGAGATCGCCTTCTCCTACTTCAATATGGAAGACGCGACCGTGGGCGGCTACACGCCGGAGAAGATCGCGCTGCGCCGCGCCATCTCCCTGGCCATGGACGTGAACAAGCAGATCCGCCTGGCCCGCCGCGGCCAGGGCATTCCCGCGCAAGGCCCGTCCATCCCGGGCGTGTTCGGCTATGACCCGGCCTTCAAGTCGGAGATGAGCGAATTCAACTTGGCCAAGGCCAAGGGCTTGCTCGACCTGTACGGCTATGTCGACAAGAACGGCGACGGATGGCGCGACATGCCCGACGGTTCGCCCCTGCGCATCGAATACGCCACCCAGCCCACCACCGACAGCCGCCAGCTGGTCGAGCTCTGGAACAAGGGCATGGACGCACTGCAGGTCAAGATGGTCTTCAAGACGGCCAAATGGCCCGAGAACCTGAAGTCGGCCAATGCCGGCAAGCTGCAGATGTGGGGCGTCAGCTGGGTCGCCTCGACCCCGGACAACGACACCTTCCTGGCCCTGGGCGACGGCCGCGCCAAGGGCAAGGCCAACAAGGCTCGCTTCGACCTGCCGGCCTTCAACGAGCTGTACCAAAAGCAAAAAGCCCTGCCCGACGGCCCCGAGCGCCAGGCTGTGATGCGCGAGGCCCAGCGCCTGATGATTGCCTACATGCCCTACAAGATGGACATCCACCGCATCTTCACCGACCTGGCCCAGCCCTGGGTGATCGGCTACGAGCGCAACGTCTTCGTCCGCACCTTCTGGAACTATGTGGACATCGACCAGGAGCGCTTCCTGCGCGAAAACAAATAAGCCGAGCGTGGCTGCTCAAGCAGCCAGCCTTGGGGTTCGACTGCATGGCCGGGCCCCGCCATTGGCACTAGACTCCGGCCCAGATCAGAACGCTGTAGCAGCGACTAGCGCCGCGCCAGCGTCCCGCAGCACCGAACGCGCCGCAGCCCCAGGCTGGCCGGCGCGTTTGTTTGCCGAGGATGCGTTCGCATCGGGCGGTGTGGCCGGGGCTGTGGTCTGAAGGGTGCGGCGGCAAAAACCTCCACCCCTCTGACGCCGCCCGAGAGCCACGCAAGCGATGTCCAAAAAACGACGCAAGCGAGGAATGAGGAGACGCGAATGATGTGGAGACGCCGGCACCCCAGCCCGCTGAGGCCTGCCCTGGCCCTGGCCGCCTGCCTGCTCTGGTGCAGCGCTGCGCTGGCCGCCCCGGAGCCCAAGCCGGCCTCGGCATCGGCCCATGTGCTGCGCATGGCCTTCCAGATTGCCGAGACCAGCCTGGACCCCGCCCAGGTCAGTGACGAGTACTCGGGCGAGATCGTCTCCAACATCTTCGAGTCGCCCCTGGTCTACGACTACCTGGCCCGGCCGGTCAAGCTCAAGCCGCTGACGGCCACCGCCCTGCCCGAGGTCAGCGCCGACTTCAAACAGTTCACCCTGCACATCAAGCCCGGTATCCATTTCGCGGCCGACCCGGCCTTCAAGGGTCTGAAACCGGGAGAAAAGCGCGAACTGGTGGCGGCCGACTATGCCTTTGCGCTCAAGCGCCACTTTGACCCGCGCCTGCGCAGCCCGCATTTCGCCAATCTGGAGAGCGAACAAATCCTGGGCCTGGCAGGCCTGCGCGAGCGCAGCGTCAAGAGCGGCAAACCCTTCGATTACGACGCCCCGGTCGAGGGCCTGCAAACGCCGGACCGCTACACCCTGATCATCAAGCTGGGCCGGCCCAGCCCGCGCTTCGCCCACCGCTTGGCTCAAGTCATGAGCCTGGCCGTGGCGCGCGAGGTGGTGGAGGCCTACGGCGACAGCATCGGCGAGCACCCGGTGGGCACCGGGCCTTTTGTGCTCAAGGACTGGCGGCGCGCCTCGCGACTGGTGCTGGAGCGCAACCCGGGCTTTCGCGAAGCCTATTTCGACGAAAGCCCGGCGCCCGATGACGCGGCCGCCCAGGCCGTGGCGCGCGAACTCAAGGGCCGGCGCCTGCCCCTGGTGGACCGGGTCGAGGTGTCCATCGTCACCGAGAACCAGCCGCGCTGGCTGGCCTATCTGGGCGGTGACTTCGACTTCCTGGCCGTGCCCAATGAATACGCGGCCCTGGCCGCACCGGGCGGCCAGCTGGCGCCCCATCTGGCCAAGCGCGGCATGAGTTTGTACCGCAATCTGCTGTCCGATGTGATCTTCAGTTATTTCAATATGGAAGATCCGGTGGTGGGCGGTTATGCGCCCGAGAAGGTGGCGCTGCGCCGCGCCATCAGCCTGGGCTATGACAACGAAGAGGAAGTGCGCTCGGTGCGCCGCCGCCAGGCGATTCCGGCACAAAGCATCATCACGCCCAACACCTTCGGCTACCAGCCTCAGATCAAGACCGAGATGAGCGAGTACAACCTGGCCAAGGCACGCGCCCTGCTGGACATGTACGGCTACATCGACCGCGACGGCGACGGCTGGCGCGAGCTGCCCGATGGCAGCCCCCTGCGCCTGGAGTACCACACCCAGCCCGACAGCAACTCGCGCGCCTTCAACGAGCTCTGGCGCAAGCACATGGCCGCGCTGCATGTACAGGTCGATTTCAAGAGCGCCAACTGGCCGGACAATATGAAAGCCGCGCGCGCCGGCCGCCTGATGGTCTGGATGCTGAGCTGGACGGCCGACATGCCGGACGCCGACTCCCTGCTGGCCACCGCCTACGGCCCGGCCAAGGGTGAAGACAACCTCAGCCGCTTCAACCTGCCCGAGTACGACCGCCTGGTGCAGCGCAGCCAAAGCATGGCCGATGGCCCGGAGCGCCTGGCCCTGATTCAAGAGGCCGAGCGCCTGCTGACCGCCTACATGCCCATGAAAGCCCATGTGCACCGCATCCGCCTGCGCCTGGCCCAGCCCTGGCTGAAGGGCTATCTGCCCCACCCCTTCCTGCAAGGCTTTTGGCGCTTCCTGGACAGCCAGCCGCCGGCCGGCAAGAAGTCCTGAGGTGGGCGCCATGACACTGTTCACGACGCCGCGGCGGGCCCTGGCCTGCTGGACCAAGCGACTGCTCGGCGCAGGCCTGCTGCTGGCCATCGCGGCCGGGCCCGCACAGGCCACACCAGAGGCCAGCAACGAGGGTGCGCCGCGCGTGCTGCGCTACGCCTTTCGCATCGCCGAGACCGGCTTCGACCCCGCCAAAGTGCAGGACATCTATTCACGCACCATCACCCAGCACATCTTCGAGTCCCTGCTGACCTACGACCATCTGGCGCGGCCGGCCCGGATCAAACCGCTGACCGCGGTGGCCCTGCCCGAGGTCAGCGCTGATTTCAAGACCTGGACTGTGCGCATCCAGCCGGGCATCTATTTCGCTGACGACCCTGCCTTCAAGGGCCAACGGCGCGAGCTGACCGCTGCCGACTATGTCTACAGCTTCAAGCGCTTCGCCGACCCCGCGACCAATAGCCCGGCCTGGGACGCACTAGAAGAAAACCACTTGCTCGGGCTCAACGAATACCGCGCCGAGCTGGCACGCAGCAAGCAGGCCTTCGACTACGAACGCCCGATCGAAGGCCTGCAGGCCCTGGACCGCTACACCTTGCAGATCAAGCTGGGCCTGAGCCGCCCCCGTTTCGACCAGCTGCTGGCCGACGGCAGCTTGTTCGGCGCCGTGGCGCGCGAAGTGGTCGAGGCCTACCCGCAGCGTTCCATGGAACACCCGGTGGGCACGGGGCCCTTCCGCCTGGCCAGCTGGCGGCGCAGTTCGCTGATTGTGTTGGAACGCAACCCCGGCTACCGGGAACGTTACTACGACGCACAGCCGCGCGTCGACGACGCCGAGGGTCAGGCCTTGCTGGCCCGTCTCAAGGGGCGACGCCTGCCCATGATCGACCGGGTGGAGGTGTCCATCATCGAAGAGAACCAGCCGCGCTGGCTGTCCTTCCTGAACGGCCAGTTCGACCTGATCGACCGGGTGCCGGAGGACTTCATCAACCAGGCCATGCCCGGCGGCACGCTGGCACCGGGCCTGGCCAGACGCGGCATCCAGGGCTACCGCGTGTTGACCTCGGACGTGCTGTTCACCGTCTTCAACACCGAGGACCCGGTGATCGGCGGCAACCAGCCGGAGCGCGTGGCCCTGCGCCGCGCCATGGCCTTGGGCACGGACACCGAACGCGAGATCCGCATCGTGCGGCGCGGCCAGGCGATCGGTGCGCAGTCCATCCTGATGCCGCACACCACCGGCTATGACCCGCAGTTCAAGAGCGAGGGCGGCGACTACGACCCGGCGCGTGCCCGCGCCCTGCTGGACCTCTACGGCTACATCGACCGCGACGGCGACGGCTTCCGCGAGCAGCCCGATGGCAGCCCCCTGCGCCTGGAGAGCCTGAGCACGCCGGAGAGCTTCCAGCGCCAGATCGACCAGATCTGGCAAAAGGCCATGGCCCAGATCGGCCTGCGCATCGAGTTCAAGACCGCCAAGTGGCCGGAGAACCTCAAGGCCATGCGGGCCGGCAAGTTCCAGATCTGGTCCTTGGCCAGCTCGGCCGCCGCGCCCGATGGACAGGACGCCCTGGGCCTGTTCTACAGCCCGCGCACCGGCGGCAGCAATTACGCACGCTTCAAGCTGCCGCTGATGGACAAGCTTTACGAACAAGCCAATGCCCTGCCCGATGGCCCCGAACGGGCGGCCGTGTTTGCCGAGGCCAAGCGTGTGGCCGCAGCTTACGCGCCCTACCGCGCGCGCGGCCACCGCCTGCTGACCGATCTGGCCCAGCCCCGGCTGATCGGCTACCGCCGCCCACCGTTCTGGCTGAACTGGTGGGAGTATGTGGACATTGACACCGAGAAAGCACCACGCTGATGAGGCTGCACAACCTGGTCACGAGATGGCCCCTGAAACTGGCCAGCGCCGCGTGCCTGGCCTTGAGCCTCGCAGCCGTCGCAAGCCCCTTGGCGCCATCAAGCCAAGTGGCCCAAGTAGCGCAGAAAGCCGAAGCCGCCAAGGTCTTGCGTTATGCCTTCCTGGTGGCCGAGACCGGCTTTGACCCGGCCCAGATCAGCGACACCTACTCGATGACGGTGACGCCGCACATCTTTGAGGCGCTCTACACCTACGACTTCCTGGCCCGCCCGGTCAAGGTCAAGCCGCTGACAGCGGCCGCCATGCCCGAGGTTTCGGCTGATTTCCGCACCTGGACGATCAAGATCCAGCCCGGGATTTACTTCACCGATCACCCCGCTTTCAAGGGCCAGAAGCGCGAGTTGGTGGCCGCCGATTACGTCTACAGCTTCAAGCGCTTTGCCGACCCGGCGCTGAAGAGCCCCATGTGGAACACGGTGGACGAATGGGGCGTCAGCGGCCTGGCCGCCTTGCGCCAAAGGGCGCTGAGCAGCAAGCAGCCCTTTGAGAGCAAAAAGCCCATCGAAGGCCTGCAGGCGCTCGACCGCTACACCTTGCAGATCAAGCTGGACCAGGGGCGCCCGCGCCTGCTGGAGCAATTGGCGCGCAGCGACTTGTTTGGCGCGGTCGCCTGGGAAGTGGCCGAGCAGTACGGCCGCGACACCATGGAGCACCCGGTCGGCACCGGGCCCTTCCAGCTCACGGAATGGCGCCGCAGCTCGCGCATGGTGCTGGAGAAGAACCCCGTCTACCGCGAGCGCTTCTACGATGCCGAACCCAATGCCGACGATGCCGAGGGCCAGGCCTTGGCCGCCCGCTTCAAGGGCCGGCGCATCCCCATGATCGACCGGGTGGAAATCGCCATCATCGAGGAGAGCCAGCCGCGCTGGCTCTCCTTCCTGAACCGGGAGCATGACTTTCTCGAACGCCTGCCCACCGACTTCGTCAACGTGGCCATTCCGCATGGCAAGCTGGCCCCCAATCTGGCCAAGCAGGGTATGAAGCTGAGCCGGGTGCTGGCGGCCGACAGCGCCTTCACCTACTTCAATATGGAGGACCCCACCGTCGGCGGCTACGGCCCCGAGAAGGTCGCGCTGCGGCGCGCGATTGCCCTGTCCATCGATGTCGAGAGCGAGATCCGGCGCGTGCGGCGCGGCCAGGCCATCGTCGCGCAGTCCATGGTGCTGCCCCACACCAGCGGCTACGCCGAGACCTTCAAGAGCAGCAACGGCGACTACAGCGCGGCGCGCGCCAATGCCCTGCTGGACCTGTATGGCTATGTCGACCGCGACGGCGATGGCTGGCGCGACATGCCGGACGGCAGCCCGCTGGAAATCGAGGTGGCCAACCAGCCCGATGCCTTGTCGCGCCAGTATGACGAGCAATGGCAGCGCAACCTCAAGGCGGTGCGCATCAAGGTCCGCTTCCTGCACGGCAAATGGCCGGAACAGCTGAAGATGGCCCGGGCTGGCAAGCTCATGCTCTGGTACCTGGGCACGGTGGCCGCCGCGCCCGACGGCCTGCCGGCGCTGCAGCGCCTCTACGGGCCGCAAGCCGGCAACCAGAATCTGTCGCGCTTCAAGAACAGCGAGTTCGACGCCCTCTATGACCGACTGCAACTGATGCCTGATGGCCCCGAGCGCGAAGCCCTGTTCCTGCAGGCCAAGCGCATTCAGGCGGCCTATATGCCCATGAAGACCCATGTCCATCGCCTGGTCTCCGACATCTCCCAGCCCTGGTTGATCGGCTACCGCCGGCCCTTGTTCCGCTACGACTTCTGGCAGTACCTGGACATCGACACCGAGCGCCTACCCACGAAGCGCTGAGCCCTCAGAAGAGACTGAACGACGATGCAAAGACGTGAGCTGATGGCCGCCGCAGGCCTGCTGGTGGCCAGCCCTTGGGCCCAAGCCTTGCCCGCAAGCACCGCCACGCCGAAGCGCAAAGTGCTGCGCACCGCCTTCAACTCCGCCGAAGTCGGCTTCGACCCCGCCCAGGTGTCCGACCGCACCTCGGTGGCAGTCAACGCCCATATCTTTGAATCCCCACTGACCTATGACCTGCTGGCGCGGCCGGTGCAGTTGCGGCCGCAGACCGCCGCCGGACTGCCTGAGGTGTCCGCTGATTTCAAGCGTTTCGTCTTCACCATCCAGCCCGGCACCTTCTTTGCCGATGACCCCGTCTTCAAGGGCCGGCCGCGCGAGCTGGTGGCGCAGGACTACGTCTACACGGTCAAACGCTTCTACGACCCGCTGCTCAAGACCGAGCATCTCTACCAGTTCGAGAACGCCAAGATCCTGGGCCTGAGCGAGCTGCGCGAACAGGCCATCCAGCGCAAAACGCCCTTCGACTACGAGCGCGAGGTGCCGGGCTTGCGGGCCTTGGACCGCTACCGCTTCGAGGTGCGCCTGGCCGAGCCCGACCCGCGCTTCGTCCACCTGTTCGCCAATGCCGGCTACACCGGCGCCATGGCGCGCGAGGTGGTGGAGGCTTATGCGGCCGATCTGCTGGCCCACCCGGTCGGCACCGGGCCCTTCCGGCTGAAGAGCTGGCGGCGCAGCTCGCAGATCGTGCTGGAGCGCAACCCCAGCTTCCGCGAGCAGATCTATGAAGCCGGCGAGGTGCCGCCCGATGCCCAGAGCCAGGCCATTGCCCGGCTGCTGAAGGGGCGGCGCCTGCCCATGCTGGACGAGATACAGATCAGCATCATCGTCGAGACGCAACCGCGCTGGCTGGCCTTCAATGGCGGCGAGCTCGACCTGCTGGAGATGCCCACCGAGGTGGCTCCGTTGGCCCTGCCGGGCGGGCAGCTGGCACCCAATCTGCGCAAGCGTGGCGTGCAGGTCTTCCGGAGCCATGGTGCCGACATCGGCTTCAGCTTTTTCAATATGGAGGACCCGGTGGTCGGCGGCCTGTCCGCCGAGCGCGTCGCCCTGCGCCGGGCCATCACGCTGGCCTATGACAACGAAGCGGAAATCCGCATCGTCTACAAAGGCCAGGCCGTGCCGGCCCAGTCCATGCTGCCGCCCATGGTCTATGGCCACGACCCCGCCTTGCACAGCGAAGTGGGCCGCCACGACATGGCGCGCGCCCGCGCCTTGCTGGACCTCTACGGCTACGACAAGCGCGATGCCGAGGGCTACCGCCTGCAACCCGACGGCAGCCGCCTGACCCTGCGCCGCGCCGGCACGGCCGGCAGCTCACGCCAGCGCCTGATCGACGAGCTGTGGAAAAAGCAGATGGACGCGCTGGGCCTGCGCATCGAGTTCGAGTCGGCCACTTTTGGCGAGCTGATCAAGAAGGCCCTGGCCAGCCAGCTGATGATCTGGGGCTATGTCTGGGACCTCGGCGCGCCCGATGCGGACTTCCTGCTGAGCATGGGCTACGGCCCCAACGCCGGCCAGAGCAATGACGCCCGCTTCCAGCTGCCCGCCTATGACAAGCTCTATGCCCAGCAGCGCCTGCTGGCCGATGGGCCGGAACGCTACGCCATGATCCAGCAACTGAACCGCCTGCTGCTGAGCTATATGCCTTACCAGCCGCACCACCACCTGATGCGAGTCGATCTTTGCCAGGCGGGGGTCGAGGGCTTCATCCGCCAGCCGTTCACGAGGGATGCGTGGCGGTTTGTGGATCTCAACGATCAACTTATGGCAGCTGCTGTTGTACGGCCCGGTGTTCGAAGTCGAACGATTTGCAAGGCTTAAAGAGCGTCGATCAGAAAATTCTGACTAAATTTGCTTGGGTAGCAATTGGGCAGGTGCAGTGCTACTGGTATCGACGGTCCAATTCATTGACCGGTTCTGGCAAGAACCTTTGATGACCAAAGTATCCCCTGCACTAACATCGCCAAATTTCTTCAACGTGACCGTTACGTATAGACCATCTGCACTCACGTCTGAGGCAGAGATAGAAGCAACAACCTTTGCGGTTGCAAAGGCTGAAGGTGTACTCACGCCCAATTGAGCATCTGTAGCGCTCCGTAAGGCATTCATTCCGCATAGTTCCGAAGCCGAGAGCAAAACAGTTTGCACCACAGAGACTGCTTCGCTCATGCGCGCTCTATCCACATAGCTGCGGTAGACAGGTGTCGAGATTGCAACAAGCCCCCCAAGCACCAGCAACGCCACAAGAATCTCGATCAAAGTAAACCCAAAACCACGAGATTTCATTGAACGACTCCTTTATCCTTATGCACCCTGAGAGTTCCAAATAAATCGAATGCACTTTGATTGCAAACGAAGCATTCTTTGAAACCAAATCCAAGCAACTTCACATTAAATTTAAAGCCTTCAATAGTGAAAAAGGGCGGTCTCTTTGGACCGCCCTTCATTCAGATAAATCTTACTTACAAGCTATCAAGTCTTCGGATAGAACTTGGTCGGAACGGAGCCTCCTACCGTGGTGATGCATGACGCGCCGGCGGTGCATGTCACGGTGTAAACGACATTTTTGCCATCAATTGCCGTGTCGTTGAAGCCTCGCATAACGATGGTCACGGTACCAACAGTTGCACTGGTACCTGCAGCAGTCACCGAAGCTACATACTTACCAGTGATGGAACCTGCCGCTGCCATACCCAAATCAGCATTGGCCGTAGTCGCGCTCAAACTTCCATCATTGAACGCAACGTTGATGTTCTTGATTGCTGTAGCGGCCAAAGCAGAAGCCTCAGACATCTTGCCCTTGGTTGTGTAATCCTGATAAGCCGGCAACGCCACGGCTGCCAAGATACCGATGATCGCCACGACGATCATCAGTTCGATCAGTGTGAAACCTTGTTGGACGCGCTTCATGGTGAGTACTCCTGCAAAAAGTGAACGGGGGGGTAGGGACACACCCCCTGAATGCAGGGGTCGTGCCAGGGCTGAACCCGCCCGATTGCGTGAGAAAGCGCACGAATGGCGGCGCCTGTCGGGTTTCGACTGACAATTTTTGTCAGTCACCCCCTCAATCCGGCCGACATAAAGTGCCAAGTGACAGTTCTTGTCAGTTCATCCCGAGGCCGCCCGATCAAAGGGGCGGCGGAATGCAAAACGGCAGCCGGAGGGGCTGCCGTTGTTCTAACCAAGGCTAGCAGCCTCGGGCCTGCATTTTCCTTGGGCTGATCTCAAACCGCCGGCGCGCCGCCCAGCTCCATCACCATGCCCGCCGCCAAGGCGCTGATCCGGTGGCCGCTAGCGAGGGCGGCGACTTCGGCCATCACGGCCTGGCCCTCGCCTGGTTTGATATGGGTGATCTGCACCTGCACCGAGCCGCGCAGCTGGGCCAGCTCGGCGCCGAGGCGGGCGGGGCTCAAATGCCGGCTGAGGTCGGCCAACTCCTGCTCCTCGTTGCTGAAGGCGGTCTCGATCACCAGGTGGCTGACCCGCAGCTTGGCCAGCCGGGCCCAGAGCGCCGGGTTGGGGCCGGTGTCGCCGGTGAAGACCCAGTGGCCCTCGGCGCCGGCCACGGCAAAGCCGCAGGCCGGCACGGTGTGGGCGGCGCTGAGCACCTCGATGCGCCGACCGCCCAGGTCCAGCACATCGCCCACCTCGAAGGCATGCAGGCTCAGCACCGGCCGCGCCGCGCTGGGCAGGCGGGTGAAATCGGGCCAGATCACGCCGTTGAAGATGTGCCGGCGCAGCGCCTCCAGGGTGGCCGGCAAGCCATGAACCTGAATCGGCGGCCGGCCGGCCTCGGCGCGGATGCGCAGCACCGAATCGGCCAGCAGCGGGATCGACAGCACATGGTCGAGATGGGAATGGCTGACCAGGATGTGGTCGATGCGGGCCAGGTCCTCCAGCGCCAGATCGGCCACACCCGTGCCGGCGTCGATCAGCACATCGTCGTCGAGCAGGAAGGCGGTGGTCTTGTAACCGGCCGCAATGGCGCCGGAACAGCCGAGGACGCGAATTTTCATGAGGGGCATCAAAAGGGACGGTGTGGCTGTCGCGGCGCCGCTCCATACCGGCGCCGTGTGACAGGGCCCTCCAATGTACTGAGCCCCAGCGTTGAAACAAGGGAGCATTACCGGCTTTGCCGGCACAAAGGCGCAGACCCAGGCCGCGCATCGGAGCGGCGTGATTTGCAGCACACCGGCTCGGCCGCCAGCGCGCTTGGCATACTCGCGCCTCCAAGAGAGAGAGAAACAAGAGTGCGCGCCCATGGCCAAGAAACCCGCCCCACCTGAAACCCTGCCGCACAGTCCGCTGCCCGGCAAGGCAGGCCTCAGCCGTGAGCAGCTGCAGGACATCGTGGCGCAGGCCAAAGCCAGGCAAGCCGGTGCACCGGAGCCGGCCGCGGGTGGCGAACTGGACATCAGCCGGACCGACGAGCAGGCGGTGCTGGACGCCCTGCTGCTGAGCGGCGGCGGGCGCGGCGCGGCCGGCTTGCTGCAATGGCTGCAGGCGGTGGACGCCAGCCGCCAACCGTCTGGCCGGCCCTTCGGCGCCAGCCACGTCAACGAGGCCCTGCAGTCCCTGCGCCGCCAGGGCCTGGTGGAGCTGGTGCCCGGCCTGGGCCATGCCGCCGACCTGAACACCCACCGGGAACGCCTGGAAGCCCTGCTGCTGGACAAGGAAGCCCGCAAGAGCTACTGGAAGCGCCTGGCCTGGGTCTACGGCGGTGGCTATGGCGAGGTGACCCGCAAGATCAACTGGATCAGCTTTCGCAACGAGGCCGAGAAGCTGCAGATGCTGCGCCTCTTCATCCATTCGGGCCTCACCCAGACTGACTTCCACACCCATATGGACGCGGAGCTGGCCGAGCTGCGCGACCCCGTTCTTTTGCTCAGTGCCATCACCGAGCCCTGGTCGCCCGCCTTGCTGGAAGCCATGGCCCCCGACCTGCGCAGCGAGCTGCTGAGCCTGTGCATCGACCTGCTCCATGTCGGCGACAGCCGCGCCCAGCGCATCAAGCAATGGTTGCAGCAAGGCTTCGCGGCGGCGCCGGCGCAAATCACGCCGGCGCTGCGTGCACGCCTGGCCGAAGCGCGCCTGCTGGCGCTTGATTTCAGCGGCATGCGCCAGCTGCTGAGCGGCCTCGCTGGCCCCAGCCTGCCGCAGTACGAGGCGGCGGCGCTGGCCGCGCAAGGCCAGTGGGCGGCCGCCATCGCCCAGTTCGACATGGCCATCAAGGACATCCGCAAAATCTCCGGCGCGCGCCGTGCGCCGCTGAGCGCTGACCTGACCCGCATCTATGTGCTCTGCCACCTGGCCCAGGACGATGCGCTGGCCTGGGCCGCCGCGCGCAAGTTCTGCATCAGCGAGTCGGGCTCGCGCAAGCCCTCGCCGCAAGAGCTCTGGGGCCGCTGGGCCCATGTCATCGGCAGCCGCCTCGGCGAGGACAGCCTGGACCCCGATGCTCTGGCCCATCTGCCCGGCCTGGAGTCGCGCGAGCACAGCCTGGGCCATGCGGCCGACCGCCTGCTGCTGGCCGCCTGGCTGAACAAGCCCGCGCCCGGCTGGGACGGCGCCGCCGTGCAAGGCCTGCTGGAACGCCTGCAGGCCAGCGGCCAGACCTGGTTGGCCGCGGCCGTGGCCCAGTCCGCCGAGCGCCTGGAGCTGGGCTCGTTCAAGGTCGATCTGGGCGGCATGAGCGCGCCGGCCAGCTTCCTGAGCGCACCGCGCGAGCCCTGGCGCGATGCCCTGGCCGCCATCGCCACCTTGGGCGACGAGAAGAAGAGCAGCGCCAGCAGTGAGGGGCCCGAGCTGGCCTGGGCCCTGAGCTTGGACAAGGAGGGCCGGGTGCAGGATGTCGAGCCTTTCGAGCGCAGCCTCAGCGCGCGCGGCGTGCTCAAGCTGAAAGAAGTCAGCCTGGGCAAGCTGAAAAAAAACGGCGCCGCCCATGCGCGCGACAACGCGGTGCTGCGCCATATCGAGCGCAGCCTTTACGGCGGGGCCAACAGCTGGCAGCTCGATGTCGCGCAAGCCGCCATCGCCTTGATCGGTCACCCGGCCCTGATGTTCGCCGATGCACCGGGCCAGTGGGTCGAGCTGGTCGAGGCCCAGCCCGAGCTGGAGGTGCGCCGGCGGCCGAGCGCGGACGGCGGCGGCGGCGAACAGTTCGAGTTCCACATCCACCCGCCCCTGATCGCCAGCGAGCCGCCACGCCTGTTCGGCTGGCTGGGCAACAGCCACGACACCGAGAGCGCCAAGCGCGACGCCTTGCGCGTGCTGCGCGACGGCCCTCAGAACGCCCGCCTGATCCGCATCAGCAATGCCCAGCGCCGCGTCGCGGAGCTGGTGTCCCAGGGCTGGTCGGTGCCGGTCACGGCGAATGCCGAGTTAGGCGCCGCACTGCAGGTGCTGAGCGCCCATTTCCAGCTGCACAGCGATGCCGCGGCCGGCCAGCTGGTGGCCGGCGACAGCCGCCTGCACGCCCGCCTGCTTCCCTTGGGCGAAGGCCTGCAGCTGCAGCTGGTGGCCCAGCCCTTTGGCAACTTCGGGCCGGCCGTCACGCCGGGCCAGGGCCGGGCGCGTTTGATGTGCATGCATGAAGGCGTGAGCCTGGCCACCGAACGCGATCTGCTAGCCGAGCGCGCGGCCCGGGCCGCCGTGCTCGAGGCCCTGCCCTTCCTGGACCCCGAACTGGCGCCTGAATCACCCTGGCAGCTGCTCGACGCCGAGGAGGCGCTGCGCGCGGTCGAGGTGCTGCCCGGCCTGCCCGGCATCGCCGCACTCGACTGGCCCAAGGGCAAGCCGCTGCGCGTGACGCCGCTGGCCAGCGCGGCCATGACGGTGGGCGTCAGCAGCGGCCGCGACTGGCTGGGCCTGAGCGGCGAGGCGCAGCTGGATGAATCGCGCGTGCTTGGCCTGCAAGAGCTGATGAAGCTGGCGCGCGAATCGCGCAGCCGCTTTGTGCGCCTGGGCGAGGGCGAGTACCTGGCCCTGAGCGAACAGCTGCGCCAGCAGCTGCGCGACCTCGATGCCCTGGCCCAGGCCAAGAAAGACCAGCTGCAGCTGCCGCAGGCGGCCGCCTCCTGGCTGGAGGAAACGTTGGAGGGCATGAGCGTCGCCGGCGATTCACCCTGGCAGGCGCGCATGGACGCCCTCGGCCACGCCGCACGCAGCGAACCGGCCCTGCCCAAGGGCTTGCGCGCCGAGCTGCGCGGCTACCAGCTGCAGGGCTTTCAGTGGATGAGCCGCCTGGCTGCGGCCGGCCTGGGCGCTTGCCTGGCCGACGACATGGGCCTGGGCAAGACGGTGCAGACCCTGGCCCTGCTCTTGCAGCGCGCCGAACTGGGCCCGGCCCTGGTGCTGGCGCCGACCTCGGTCTGCGGCAACTGGCTGGCTGAGACGGCGCAGTTCGCGCCGGGCCTGCGCTGCAGCATCTACGGTGAAGACGCCGACCGCGCCGGCCTGATCGCCGCCGCCGGCCCCGGTGACGTGGTGGTGATCAGTTATGCCCTGGCCCAGATCGACGCCGAAAGCCTGGCCGAGAAAGCCTGGGCCACCCTGGTGATGGACGAGGCGCAGGCGCTCAAGAACGCGGCCACCAAGCGCGCGAAATCGGTGGCCGAGTTCCAGGCCGGCTTCCGCCTGGCGCTCTCGGGCACACCGGTGGAGAACCGCCTGGCCGACCTCTGGTCCATCATGAACCTGATCAACCCCGGCCTGCTGGGCAGCGCCAGCCAGTTCAACGAGCGCTTCGCCGGGCCGATCGAGAAGCAGCAGGACAACGCCGCCCGCCAGCGCCTGCGCCGCCTGGTCTCGCCCTTCCTCTTGCGGCGGACCAAGCAGCAGGTCTTGCAAGACCTGCCGCCGCGCACCGAGATCGTCCATCTGGTGCAGCCCAGCAGCGAGGAAAAGGCCTTCCTGGAGGCACTGCGCCGCAATGCCCAAGACGCCGTGTCCGCCGCCGCCAAGGCCGGCCAGCCGGCACCGATGCAGGTGCTGGCCGAGCTGATGCGCTTGCGCCGCGCTGCCTGCGACCCACGCCTGGTCGCGCCCGAGCTGGGCCTGCTGGGCTCCAAGCTGGGCGAGTTCGAACGCATCGTGCGCGAGCTGGTCGAGGGCTCGCACAAGGCCCTGGTGTTCAGCCAGTTCACCGACTACCTGGCCCTGCTGGCCGAGCGTCTGCAGGCCATGGGCGTGCCCTTCCAGTACCTGGACGGCAGCACGCCGGCGGCCGAGCGGACCAAGCGCGTGGCCGCCTTCCAGCGCGGCGAGGGTGAGGTCTTCCTGATCAGCCTCAAGGCCGGCGGCTTCGGCCTCAACCTGACCATGGCCGACTATGTGCTGATCGTCGACCCCTGGTGGAACCCGGCCGCCGAGGACCAGGCCACCGGCCGCGCCCACCGCATGGGCCAGCAGCGCCCGGTGACCGTCTACCGCCTGGTGACCGCTGGCTCGGTCGAGGAGCGCATCATCGACCTGCACCGCGACAAGCGCGGCCTGGCCGATGGGATTCTGGAAGGACAGGAAGAAGCGACGGTGCTCGACGCGCAGGCGCTGGCGGCGCTGCTGCGCGGCTGAAGAACGCCTCGCCGGCCCGCTTCAATCGCTGCGCAGCAGCTTTTCCTCGGCCAGAGCCAGGGCCTCGGGCAAGCCCGAAAGCACCAGGGTGTCGCCGCCCTGTAGCAGCATCTGCTCATCGGCCGGCACCACCGCGCCGTTGACGCGTCGCACCGACACCACCGACACGCCCGTGGCATGCAGGGCGAGCAGACCCAGGGCGGTGTGCATATAGGGGCTGGCCACGGGCAGGGTGACGGAGCGCAGGCGGGCATGCTGACGTTCCTCGCCGGTGTCATCATCGGCGCCGTGGAAGTAGCCGCGCAACAAGCCATAACGCGCATCGCGCGCGTCACGGGTCAAGCGAATCACGCGGCGCATGGGCACGCCGACCAGAGCCAGGGCATGGCTGGCCAGCATCAGCGAGCCCTCGATGGCCTCGGGCACCACCTCGGTGGCACCGGCGGCACGCAGGCGCTCCAGGTCGCTGTCGTCGATGGTGCGCACCACCACCGGCACCTGCGGCGCATGCGAATGCACCAGATGCAGGATCTTGAGCGCCGAGGCTGTGTCCGGGTAGCTGACGACCACGGCGCTGGCGCGCGCCAGGCCGGCCGCCATCAGGCTTTGCAGGCGGGCGGCGTCACCAAACACCACGCTCTGGCCGGCCGCGGCCGCTTGGCGCACGCGGTCGGGGTCCAGATCCAGGGCCATATAGGGGATGTGCTCGCCGTCCAACAGGCGAGCCAGGTTCTGGCCGCTGCGTCCGTAGCCGCAGATGATCACATGGGCTTGCGCCTTGATGGACTTCTTGGCGATGGTGGTCAGCTGCAGGGACTGCATCATCCAGTCGCTGCTGGACAGCTTCATGACGATGCGGTTGCTGTACATGATCAAGAACGGCGTGGCCAGCATCGACAGCACCATGCTGGCCAGCACCGCGCTGACCCATTGCGGCGCGATCAACTGGTGCTGGGCGCCCAGGGTCAGCAGCACGAAACCGAACTCGCCCGCCTGCGCAAGATAGATGCCGGTGCGCAAGGCCACGCCGGCGGGCGCTTTGAACAAGCGTGCCAGACCGGCAATCAGCACGAACTTGGCCAGCACAGGCAGAACGCTCAGCGCAATCACCAGCAGCCACTGCTCGGACAAGGTGCTCCAGTCCAGCTTCATGCCGATGGTGATGAAAAACAGACCCAACAGCACATCGTGGAAGGGCCGGATGTCGGTCTCCACCTGGTGCTTGTATTCGGTCTCGGCGATCAGCATGCCGGCGACAAAGGCACCCAGCGCCAGGGACAGGCCGGCATGCTCGGTCAACCAGGCCAGACCCAGGGTGACCAGCAGCAGATTGAGCATGAAGAGCTCGTCGCTCTTGCGCCGCGCCACCAGGGTCAGCCACCAGCGCATCACCTTCTGGCCGCCGACCAACAGGAGGGTCAACAGCACGCCTGCCTTCAGCGTGGCCCAGGCCAGGGACTGGGCCATGGCCGGGCCGTCGCTGTTCAGGGCTGGAATCAACACCAACAGCGGCACCACGGCCAAATCCTGGAACAGCAGCACACCCACGACACGGCGGCCATGCTCGCTCTCCAGCTCCAGGCGCTCGCTCATCATCTTGACGACGATGGCGGTGCTGCTCATGGCCATGGCCGCACCGAGCACCAGGGCCCCCTGCCAATTCAGCTCCCAGGGCAGGCCGAAGAACTGCAGCCCGGCCTGTAGCAAATGGTGACCGAGGATGGTGGCCACGATGGTGATCAGCACCTGCAGGAGCCCCAGGCCGAAGACCAGATTGCGCATGCTGCGCAGCTTGGGCAGATTGAACTCCAGGCCGATCACGAACATCAGGAACACGACACCGAACTCGGCCAGGTAGCGAATGCCCACCGTGTCACCGGCCAGCGCCAGCGCATTGGGGCCGATCAGCACACCCACGGCCAGATAGCCCAGCATGGGCGGCAAGCGCAGGAAGCGGCAGGCCACCACACCGGCCACCGCGGCAAACAGGTAAATCAGGGCCAAGTCGAGCGAGGTGATCATGGCCCGATGTTAGCGGGCAGGACGAAGCCCGATCTGTGGAAACAAGCCGCTATGCTCACCGCTCACCATGGCAGCCGCAGCCCGAATTCACTTCGCAGTCCTGAGCTTGCACCTGCTCGCCGCGCTGAGCCTGTGCGCGCCGGCCCAGGCTGACCCGGGCTATTACCTCGTGCGGCCCTACGCCGCGGCCGGCAAGACCTCGCTGGACCTGCGCTATTGGACCGTGCAGGCACCCGGTGAGCCTGCCCTGCTCTGGCCCGAGCTGGGCCTGCGCCACGGCTTCAGCGAGCGCTGGACCAGCGAGTTCTTGCTCAGCTGGATCGGCCCTGGCTGGCGAGCGCAGAAGCTCAGCTCACTCAACTGGATGAACCAGTGGCTGCTCACCGGTGCCGACAGCGACTTCGACCTGGCACTGCACAGCCAGCTGATCCACAACCGCGGCCGCCGCGGCGGCACGGCGCTGGAGATCGGCCCGAGCTGGCAAGGCGACTGGGGCTTGCACAGGCTCAACTTCAATCTGCTGCTCGAACATGACTGGGCGCGCCACGAGGGCAGCCAGCTCAAGCTGCAATGGCAGTGGTCCCGGCCCATGCAGCCAGGTCTGCGTCTGGGCCTGCAGGGCTTTGGCGAGCTGGGGCGCTGGAACCATTGGCTGCCCGCCGACCAGCAATCGCACCGCGCGGGGCCGGTGCTGCACTGGGTGCCCGAGGGCCAGCGCGGCGTGAGCCTCAACTTGGCCTACCTCTGGGGCCGCACCTATGGCCGGCGTGGCGATATGTTCAGCGCCCAGCTGCTGCTGGATTTCTAAAGCGCCGGCTCAAAAAGCCATCAGGCGCAGCTCGCTCTCGAAGCGGCGCTGCTGGCCGCTGATGGGGTCTTGAAAGCTCAGGCTCTGGGCCAGCAGCTGCAAGGGTTGGCGGTAGTCGGGCGCATCGGCCGGCTCGGGCGGCAGCAGCTGCGGGTAGATGCGGTCGCCCAGCAAGGGCAGGCCAAGCGCGTTCATGTGCGCGCGCAGCTGGTGTTTCTGGCCGGTGCTCGGGCTCAAGCGGTAGCGCGCCAGGGGCAGGCTAGCGTGGCGCTGCAACAGCTCGATCTGTGTCTCGGCATTGGGCTCGCCCGGCACTTCTTCCATCTGCATGAAGGCCTCGCTGCGCTCCATCAAGCGGCTGCGCCGGGTCAGCGGCAGGCTCAGGCTCAGGCTCAGGCTCAGGCTCAGGCCCAGGGGCTCGGGCAGGCCGGCCACGGCCTCGTAGACCTTGCCCACAGCACGCTCGCGGAACAAGGCCTGGTAAGCACCGCGCGTGGCCGGCTGCAGGCTGAAGACCACCAGACCGGCGGTTTCGCGGTCGATGCGGTGGATGGGGCTCAGCTCGGCCAGGCCGGTGGCCAGGCGCAGGCGGGTCAGCAAGGTTTCCTGGACATAGCGGCCGCTGGGCAGCACGGGCAGGAAATGCGGCTTGTCGGCCACCAGCAGCAGCTCGTCTTGAAACAAGATGCGGGCCTCGAAAGGCACGCGCGGCTCCTGCGCCAAGCTGCGCCAGTAATAGACCCGGCTGCCCGGGCGGTAGGGCGCATGCAGGGGCAAGACCTGACCCCGCTCATCGAGCACCTCGCCCTGCTGCAGGCGCTGCTGCCAGACCGCGGGCGCCACGCCGGGCATGCGCTCGACCAGGAAGTCGAGCAGGCCGGGCCAGTCGCCGGGCGGGCAGGCCAGCACGCTGGCGGCCACGCCATCGCGCAAGGGCAGAGCCAGTTTGGGCGGCCGACTCATGGTGGCAGGCGTGCGGCGGCGGGCTCAGTCGATCTGCGGGCCGCCGCGCGCGCGCTCGTCCAGATAGCGCTTGAGGCGCTGTCGCTCCGAGTCATCCAGCGCGGCGCCGCGCCAGGCCTGGATCCAGGCCTCGCGCTGTGGGTCGGCCGCCAGCTTGCGCGCGGCCTGGTCGATGGCCTCGATCTGCTTGCGCCCTTCCGGCGTGCGGCTGCAGGCATAGGTGGCCAGGGCGGTGCTGGCGCCTTCCAGCAAGGGCAGCTTGAGCAGCTCGCCCGGCACCTGGGGAACGCTCTTCAAGTACTCGTCCACGGCACTGGCGTAGTCCAGGGTGTAGTCCATGCGCTGGGCCAGCAGCATGGCCAGCAGATGGGTCTGACGCCCGGTCACCACCGTCTTGGGCGCGCGCGGCCCGGCGCCCTGCAAGGCGGCGTCGACCTTGGGCCCATAGGATCGGTCACGTGGCAACAGGCCGACCAACTCGCTCTGCAGCAGTTCGCCCAGCGGCACCTGGCGGCCGAATTTCTCGAAGCGCGGGGCCAGCTCGCGCCGCGTCACCACCACCAGCTGGCGCGAAATCAGCGCCGGGTGAACATGGGTGAAGTAGAGCCAGCTCTGCCGCTCCGGCGTGTTGACATGCAAGGGCGAGCACAGGGTCTGCCCCTGGCGCACCAGGGCCTCGAAGCGCGGAAAGCCGGCATCGAGAAACTCATGGCGGTACTGGGGCATGTGCTGGATCAGCAGGCGCAGGTAGCCATCGACTTCGCCATTGCCCAGATCGGACGCGCGCTGCGGCGGCCGGCCGGCGACATAGGCGAAGTGCGGCGGCACATCGCGCACCATCCAGCGGATCACGCCTGGTTCGGGGCCGAGGTCGGCCGCGGGCGAGGAGGCCTGGGCAAGCACGGCCATGGGCAGCATGCCCAGCAACGCCAGCGCACTCAAACGGCGCCAGCCACGCCGGCCGGCCCTGACCCTCGCGCCTGGATTCACTCGCTGTCGACCCACTCGATGCGTGCGCCCAGGGAGCAGATGTTCTCGACGAATTGCGGGTGGGCGCGGCGGATCGGCGTGGCGTTTCGGATCACCGACTTGCCCGGGATGCTGGCCGCCACCATCAGCAGGGCGATGGCCACACGGATGATGTAAGGGCTCTCGACTTCGGCCGCGTGCAAGGGCTTGCCGCCGAAGGTGACCATGCGGTGCGGGTCGGACAGGAAGGCGTGGGCGCCGAACTTGCTCAGCTCCGAAGTCCAGCCCATGGCGCCGTCATAAATCTTGTTCCAGAACATCACGCTGCCTTCGGCCTTGACGCCCAGGGCGACAAAGATGGGCAGCAGATCGACCGGCAGGTAAGGCCAGGGCGCTGCCTCGACCTTCTGCAGGATGTTGCGGGTGAACGGTTCCTTGACCTTGAGCGGGCCATTCGTGACCGAGCGCGACCAGCCGCTCTCATGAATGATCTGCACGCCAAATTTGGCAAAGGTGCGGTCGATCAGCGGGAACTGCTCGGGCGTGGAGTTCTTCACCTCGACCCGCCCGCCGGTGATGGCACCCAGGGCCAGGAAGGTGACGATCTCGTGGAAGTCTTCGGCGAAGGTGAATTCACCTCCGCCCAGGCGCTCGACGCCGTGGATGGTCAGGCGCGAGGTGCCCAGGCCTTCGATCTGCGCGCCCAAGAGCTTCAGAAAGGCGCAGAACTCCTGCACATGGGGCTCGGAGGCGGCGTTCATCAGCGTCGAACGGCCGCTGGCCAGGGCGGCGCAGAGCACGAAATTCTCGGTCGTGGTGACCGAGGCGTAGTCGGTCCAGTGGTCGTTGGCCTGCAGGCGTGCGGGCACGCCCAGGACCAGGCCGTCGGGCTGACGCTCGACGCTGGCGCCGAAGCGCTGGAACACCTCGACATGGGGGTCGATTTCGCGCACGCCCAGGGTGCAGCCGGTCACATCGTCCTCGATACGGGCCGAGCAAAAGCGCGCCAGCAGGCCGGGCACCAGCATGATGGAACTGCGCATCTCTTCGGGCAGGCGGTCGCGGGCGGCGTCGAAGTGGGTGTCGCGGTGGTGCAGGTTCAGCACCCGGCTCTTGGCGTCCATCTCGACCGAGCTGCCCAGGCTGCGGAAGACATCGAGGATCTTTTTCACGTCCGTGATGTCGGGCACCCCGTGCAGGCGCACCGGCTCGCGCGTCAGCAGGGTCGCGCAGAGGATGGGCAGGACGGCGTTTTTGTTGGCCGAGGGGACGATGCGGCCGGCAAGAGGCGTGCCGCCGTGGACGATGAGATTGGACATGGACGAAGAAAGGATCGCAGGGGCACCGAAGCGGCGTGCCCGATTATCGTTGGCCTTGCAAAAGACCCCGGTCGGGCTCAGCGCACCGGGATCAAGGGCTGGGCGCCCGGGCTCATCAGCACCGTGTTGCCGGCCTTGCCGGCGATGGCAATGGCAGTCTCGCGGTGGATCTCGGCCAGCTTGATCTCTTTCAGGGCCGGGGTCAGCGATTCGCTGACGATGCGGTTGGCGCGCGCCTCGCCCTCGGCCTGCACGATCAGGCGTTCAGCTTCGGCCTTGGCCAGCTCGATCTCCTTGCGCTTCTTCTCGATCGCCTGGTCGGTCTCGGCGCGCTGGCGGATCGCCGACTCGATGGCCGGGTCGGTCAGCAGATTGCGCACATTGACGGCGGTGACGACAAAGGCGCCCTTGTCATTGGCGTCCAGCTCCTGCTGCAGGCCGGCCCGCACCAGCTCAGCCAGCTCGGTGCGCTTGGTGTGCATGGTGGTGGCATCGAGCTGGGCGATGGCCTTGTAGACCGCCTCCCGCGCCTCGCGCGAAACACGGCTGAAGGCGATCACCAGGTCCTTGGTGCCGCCCTTGACGATGTCGCCATGCTGGACCACATCGCCCTGGTACTTCACATACAGACCCGGCACCGCACCAGGCGTGGTCTTGAAGTAAATGTCCAGGTCCACGTCCTTCATGGTCAGGTTGTCGCGGCTCTTGGGCGTCATGTCATTGAGCGAGAAGCTGACCTCCTTGGTCGTGAACTCGTCCACCGACTTGAACAGCGTGAAGTAGACGCCGGGCGGCAGTGACTCGGCACCGACCTTGCCCAGGGTGCGCTCGACGCCGACATTGCCGGTGTCGATCTGGCTGCAAGCGCTCAGCAGGGCGCACAGGCCCAGCAGGGCCAGGGTGGTGGGGCTTCGTTTCATATCGGGGCCTTCAGAGCAGGTGGATGGGCGGGAAGAAATAGGCCAGCAGCAAGAGCCCAAGCAAGAGCGCAAACAGCAAGGCCAGGCGCCAGGCATGGCGCCGCAGCAGGCGGCCCAGCTCGGCGCGGCGTCGGCCGCCCAGCAGCTGCCAGGCCAGGTAGAGCAGCAGACTCAGCAGCAGGACGGCAAGAAATTGGCGCATGGCAGTGAGGGCTCCGCTTCAGCCGGCCGGATCGAGGCGCTTGGCCCGCGCCAAGCGCCAGGCTTCCTTGGGATCGTCGCCATAGACCTGCTCGGCCGTGGTGGCGGTTTCCTGCAGCCGGGTGTCCAGGGCCATGCGTTTGTCGAAGACAAAGCATTCGCCCTGCCAGTCGGCCGCCGCATCGGGCATCTGCTCGAAATAGCTGACGATGCCGCCGTCGAGCTGGTAGACATCGAGACCCTGGCTCTGCATCCAGGCACTGGTCTTCTCGCAGCGGATGCCGCCGGTGCAGTACATGGCGATGCGCTTGCCTTCGGCCTTCCAGGCCTCGGCATGGGCCTCCACATAGGCCGGAAAGTCGCGGAAATGCGCAACCTCAGGGTCGATCGCATTCTTGAAGCGGCCCAGCCGGTACTCAAAGCTGTTGCGGTTGTCCAGCACCAGCACATCGGGCTCGCTGATCAGCTCGCGCCAGCGCTGCGGCGAGACATGGGTGTCAGGCAGATCGGGGGCCGGCAGGCCGCTGACACCGGGCACGCCGAAGGCGACGATCTCGGGCTTGCAATGGACCTTGATCAGGGTGAAGGGCCGGGTCGCGCAAGCGCTGTGCTTGAACACCAGGCCTTGGAACGCGCCGCCAAAGGCGGGGTCTTCGTGCAGCGCGCGCTCGAAGGCGGACAGCGCGCCGGCCGGCGCGGCGATGGCGCCGCTGATGCCTTCGCCGGCCACCAGGATGTTGCCGCCGATGCCGGTCTCAGGTGTGCTCAGCTCGCGCAGCCGGGCCGCCACCGCCTCGGGCTCGGCCAGGGCGACAAAACGGTAGAAGGAGGAATGGACATGAGGTTCGCTCATCGCCTGCCCTCAGACCAGCAAGGCCGGGTCGGCCGCAGGCGCCACGATGGGCGCATCGGGCAGCAGGGCCAGGCCTCCGGCCAGGGTCCAGGCCTGGCCATGGCCCAGGCGGGCCAGGGCTTGCGCGGCCTGGCGGCTGCGGTTGCCGCTGCGGCAGAAGAACAGCAGCGGCTGTTGCTCGGCCAGCCAGCCCGGAATGGCATTGAGAAAGCGCGACAGCGGCATGGCTTGCAAGGCAACGCCGGCCAGCTCGGGCGTCTGGCTCAGGAACTGCTCGTAGGGCTCGCGCACATCGATCAGCAAGGCGTCGGGGTGGGCGTCGACAAAGCGCTGCAGCTGCTCGCCCGAAAGCTGCAAAAGGGGCGCGGCCACGGCCTCGCCACGCTCCAGCGCCACGGTGCTGGCCAGCAGCTGGGCCAGGTCGCTCGGCGGTGCGATCAAGGCCTGCGGACCGATCTGCTCGGCCAGCGCCAGCGCCTGCTGCGGGTCGACGAAAGCCAGGCAGCAGGCTTGCGCCGGCCCGCCTTCGCTGAGCAGCAAGGCCTGGCCGCCACCGTCCAAAAGCACGCGGCGCAAGCGCCTGGCGCCCAAGTCCAGTTCGGTCTGCGTCAGCGGCCAGCCGAGCGCATCGATCTCGGCCGCGGCGTCGAGCAGGTCGGGCAGCTCGGCCGCCAGCAAGGCGCGTGCCTCGCCGTGGGCAGCCGCGCCGCTGCTGCTGAGCACGGCGGCAATGGGATAGTTTTGACAGCGCAAGACCTGGGCCAGGCGGCTGAGTTGCTCGGGGAGGGGGTCGATCAGCACACAGCGCTGCGCGGCCGCATCGGCCAGCACATAGCAGCAGGCGCCTTCCAGCATGAAGCGGCTCAGGCCCTCGCCGACGGTGGGCAGGTTGTCAGTCGGGCTCATGCAATTGCGGCGCAGCGATTCTCCGCAGGCCTGGATGCGGGCACAGGCTTCGGCGATGAAAGCCTCGTCCACGGCCGGGCCGATGGACAGGCGCACGGCGCCGGCGGCTTGCCAGTCGGGCAAGCCCATGGCCTGCAGCACAAAGCTCGGCGCAGCCTTGGCCGCGCTGCAGGCCGAGCCACCGCTGACGCGCACATCGGCGGCGTCGAACAGGTCTTGCAGCAGGCGCGAGCTCAGGCCCGGCACCGAGAAATTGAGGGTGGTGGGCAGGCTCTGCGCCAGCGGCGCGTTATAGACCAAGCCAGGAAAGGCCTGCTCCAGCGCGGCCGCCAGGCGGGCGCGGAAGCCGCTCATCTCGGCATGGCTTCGGAAGGTCTTGCCTTCCGGGTCTTCCAGGGCCTCCAACACCGCGCCCAGGGCAGCGATGCCGGACATGTTCTCGGTGCCCGAGCGCAGCGCGCCCTCCTGGCCCCCGCCGGCCATCAGCGGGGTGAAGGGCGCGCCATTGCGCACATAGAGCAGACCGATGCCCTTGGGCGCGTAGAGCTTGTGGCCGGAGAAGGGCGCGTAATCGATGCGGCTCTGGCTCAGGCGCAGCGGGATCTTGCCCAGGGCCTGCACGCCGTCCACCATCCAGAAAGCGGCGCTGCCGCTGGCCTCGAGCGCCGCCTCGATGCCGGCCAGGTCGCTGACCACGCCAGTTTCGTTGTTGGCGGCCATGGTGCAGACCAGGCCGGCCTGGGGCGCTTCACGGCGCAGGAAATCCAGGTCGTGCTGGCCCTGGAGCTTGACCGGGATCGCCCGAATCGCCAGGTTCAGGCCCAGCACCGCATTCCAATGCTTGAGCGCCTCGGGCACAGCCTTGTGCTCGGTGGCGCCGTAGAGCAGCTGGCTGCCGATGGCCTCGCCGGCCTCACGGCGCTCGCGCAGCGCGTGCAGGGCCGAGAGCACGGCCGTCTGTATGCCTTCGGTGGCGCCGCTGACGAAGAGCAGCTGGCCGCGGCCCGTGTCCAGCAGACGCTGAGCGCGGGCGCGCACGCCGTCGATCAGGGCGCGCGCCTTGAGCCCGGTGCTGTGCACGCTGCTGGGGTTGCCGTAGTCCTCCACCATGGCCTGGATGGCCGCCGCCTTGGCCTGCGGCAGCACGGGCGTGGTGGCATTGGCGTCGAGATAGATTTCCATGGCGATCAGTGGGTACGGGAGACAAAGCAGCCCAGGCAGACCTGCATGAGCAGGCACAAATCAGGGCAAGGTGGGGGAAAAAGGCAGAGTCGCCATGGTACCCGGCCGCCCGCGCCACACCTATACTGCGGCCCCGGGTCGGCAGCACACCCAGGCCTTGCCGCGCGGCGCTGCCGCGAGCTAAACCTGCCATTGGCACCAGAAGCACAGACTCAGGCCCGTGATCATCCTCACCCCTGCGTGCGCTCGTCTGGAAGTCGGCAAGCACCAGCACTGTTCAGCTTGGAGCCGAGCAGACCCTGCGCGCGCGCTGTGGAGACTTTCACGCCATGACCCGTCTTGCCATTCCCTTCCATGCCGAGGACCTCTCGGCCCTGGCCAAATCCCTGCGCCAACAGCTGGACAGCCATCTGGCCAGCACGCCGCAGGCGCCCTCGCACCTGAGCCTGCTCAATATGCTGGCGCGCGCCGCCGGCCACCGCAATTTGCAGGCCTTGCGTGCGCAGGCCGCCCTGCAGCCCGTGCTGCTCGCCGCAGCAGTGCCTCCTTCCGAGCCGATCGCGCCGGCCCGCGGCCCACGCCATCCGGGCCTGAGCGAGCTGGCCGACCGCGCGCTGCGCCAGTTTGACGAGCAAGGGCGCCTTGCCCGCTGGCCCAGCCGGCATCAGGTTCAGCGCCTGGCCATCTGGGGTTTGTGGCTGCATTTCGACAGCCGCCGCATCTACACCGAGGGCGAGGTCAACGCCTTGCTCCAGGCCCAGCACTGCTTCGGTGACCACTGCACCCTGCGCCGCGAGCTGGTGGAGATGAAGTTGCTGAGCCGCGAAGACGGCGGGCGCCGCTACCAGCGCCAGAATCCGCAGCCCAGCGAAGAGCTGCTGCCCTTGCTGCAGGAACTGCGCCGCCGCCACCGGCTCCATGCGGGCCGGCGCAGCCCGCCCGCGGAGGCGGCAGACGCTCAGGCAATCGCCGGGTAGTCGCCCGTGCCCTCGGGCCAGGCGGTCAGCAGATCGAAGCCGCTGTCGGTGACCAGCACCATATGCTCCCACTGCGCCGACAACGAGCGGTCTTGCGTGACCACGGTCCAGCCGTCCGAGAGCTCCTTCACGCCGCGCTTGCCGGCGTTGATCATGGGCTCGATGGTGAAGATCATGCCGGCCTGCAGCTTCAAGCCCTCGCCGGGCTTGCCGAAGTGGTTGACGTGAGGCTGGTCGTGATAGATATCGCCGATGCCATGGCCGCCATACTCGCGCACCACGCTGTAGCCGGCCTGGTGGGCCACGCTCTGGATGGCGTGGCCGATATCGCCCAGGGTGGCGCCGGGCCGCACCTTGCGGATGCCGGCACGCAGGGCCTCGTAGGTCACCTGCACCAGGCGGCGCGCGGCCGGCTTGGGGTGGCCGACGAAATACATGCGGCTGGTGTCACCGAACCAGCCGTCCTTGATCAGGGCCACGTCGAGATTGACGATGTCGCCCTCTTTGAGGATCTTGGTCGGCGAAGGGATGCCGTGGCAAACCACCTCGTTGACCGAGCTGCACAGGGTCTTGGGGTAGCCGTGGTAGCCGATATTGGCCGGCGTGACACCGAGCTCATCGACGATGTACTCGCGGCAGATGCGGTCCAGTTCGTCGGTGCTGACGCCGGGCTGCACATGGGGCGTGATCATCTGCAGCACCTGGGCGGCCAGGCGGCCCGACTCGCGCGCCTTGGCGATCTCTTCCGCCGTGCGGATCTTGACGCGGCCGTTCATTGCATGCCCTTGGCATGGCCGGCCGGACGGCCTGAGGCAGCATCAAGCTGGCCGGCCGCAGCGCTGGCCAGGTCCAGCCCCCCGGCCTGTTCGGCGCGGATCAGCAGGCGGCAGAGCTCGCGGTGGTCGAGGTCTGGGTAGAGCTCGGCCAAGAGGCCGATGCGCATCCAGTGCTCGGCCTGGGCATTGATGGAGCGCGACAAGGCCTGGCTGGCGACGCGCAGGCTCTCGTGCATTTGGTCTGAAATTTTGACGATTCCCATGGCACCATTGTATTCAAAACATATACGTTTCGTATAGAGGCATCCGCCCAAAGCCCAAAACGACGGCTCGCTACAATCGCGCGCCCTTCTCACCGGAAACCACGATGGCCCTGTCCGAACGCCACGCCGTGCTGCTGCAACACCTGCTGCCCAAGCAGGCACTGACCCGCTTTGCCGGCTGGGTCGCCGGCGCACGCATGGGCGGGCTGACCACAGCCATCATCCGGCGCTTCGTGGCCCGCTACCAGGTCAATATGGCCGAGGCGGCCAACCCCGACATCGCCGCCTACCCGAGCTTCAACGAGTTCTTCACCCGGGCGCTCAAGCCCGGCGCCCGCCCCTTGGCCGATGCACCCCTGATCTGCCCGGTGGACGGCGCGATCAGCCAGTTCGGCCGCATCCAGGGTGAGCAGATCTTCCAGGCCAAGGGCCACGACTTCAGCTGCACCGCCCTGGTCGGCGGCGACGCCAGCCTGGCCGCCCAGTTCCGCGACGGCCATTTCGCCAACATCTACCTCAGCCCCAAGGACTACCACCGCATCCACATGCCTTGCGATGGCCGCCTGACGCGCATGATCCATGTGCCCGGCGATCTGTTCTCGGTCAACCCGGTGACAGCGCGCGGCGTGCCGGGCCTGTTCGCCCGCAACGAGCGCGTGGTCTGCGTCTTTGAAGGCGAGCAAGGCCCTTGGGTCATGGTGCTGGTCGGCGCGACCATCGTCGGCAGCATGGCCACCAGCTGGCACGGCGTGGTCAACCCGCCGCGCCCGGGCTCCGTGCGCGAATGGAGTTACGCACCCGGCCAGGTCAGCCTCAAGAAGGGCGACGAGCTCGGCCGCTTCCTGCTCGGCTCCACCGTGGTGATGCTCTTCCCGGCCAGCCAGGGCCTGCAGTTCAACCCGGCCTGGCAGGGCGAAAGCCTGGGGCAGCGCGGCAGCGCGGTGCGCCTGGGCGAGGCAATGGCCAGCTGACACCGCCCCCCTGGGTTCAGGGGGATGCCGCTGCAACACAGGGATTGCACGGAGAGCGAGCGGGCCCGGGCCTGTCGAGAATCGCGCGCTTCGACCACCTCGCCGGTGGCGCGGGCTGCATGCGTTCTCCAGTGAGGGCCGCTGCTCACCGTGCTCACGGCCTCTGCTCTGCACTCCACATTCATGACACAGCCCGCCTCCAGCAAGCTCCAAGCCCTGCCCCGCCTGCGCGCCGCCCTGCCGCTGATGACCTTGCTGGCGCTCGGCCTCGGCCTGCTGTGCAGCGGCCAGGCCCAAGCCCAGAGCTACCAGGTCCAGAGCCTGAGCGGCACCGGCAATGTGTTCGCCTACGCGCTCAATGCCAAGGGCCAGGTCAGCGGCACCAGCGCCGACGCGCAGGGCAACGTTCAAGCCTTCCTCAGTGGTGCCAACGGCCTGGGCCTGGTGGCCCGCACCCAACTGCCAGGCGATGCGACCGGCAACGCGATCAACTTCTCAGGTCAGATCGCCGGCGAACTGGCCGCAGGCAGCGGCCCGCTCAGTGTCCAAGCCTTTGTCACCGGTGCCCAGGGCCAGAACCCCGTGCTGCTTGGCGGCCTGGGTGGCAATGTCAGCACCGCACGTGGCATCAACGACAGCGGCACTGCAGTCGGCATGGCCCGTGACAGCAGCAACAAGTTTCAAGCGGTTCAATGGCTGGCCAACAGCACCGAAGCGCTGCGCCTGGCCACCTTGGGGGGCAGCACCAGTGCCGCCCTGGGCATCAACAATGCCGGACTGATCGTCGGCAACTCCGGTTTGAGCGATGGCAGCGTGCACGCTGTGGTCTGGGGCCTGAACGGCCTCGCCATCACCGACCTCGGTACGCTGGGTGGCCGCAGCAGCACGGCCCTGGCCATCAACAGCCTGGGGCAGGTGTCGGGCAGCTCGCGCATGGCAGACGGCAACCTGCACGCCTTCATCACCGGCGCTGGCGCTCAGGGCATGAGCGATCTCGGCACCCTGGGCTGGCTGCACAGCCAGGCCAGCTTCATCAACAACGCCGGTGTCGTGGTGGGCAATCTGTTCAACGGCACTGACGGCGCCTCCTACGCCGCCGGTCACGCCTTCATCACCGGCGCCAATGGCCAGGGCATGGTGGACATGAACAGCCTGGTCAGCCTCGGCGATGGCCTGTATCTGAACGACGTCTGGGGTCTCAATGACGCCGGCCAGGTGCTGGTCAGCGACCAGAACGGCTTCGGCTACCTGCTCACCCCCGTGCCCGAAGCTGCCAGCTCGGTCATGCTGCTGGCCGGCTTGCTGACGTTGGGTTTGTTGGCGCGCCAGCGCCGCAGCCCGACCGCGCGGCTCACCTCGGCTCAGGCTTGAGCGACGTAGACGGCGACTGCAAGAGCTCGATCAAGGCCCGCAAGGCCGGGCTGGTCTGGCGCCGGCCGGGGTAGTAGAGCGCGAAACCGGTGCCCGGCGGGCACCAGTCAGCCAGCAGCTCGACGAGCTGGCCGCTCTGCAACAAGGGTGCGGCCGCCAGCTGGTACACATACGCAACACCCGCGCCGTCCAGCGCCGCTTGCAGGGCCACCGCCTGATCATCCACCGTCAAGGGGCCCGGCACGTCGAGATCGATCGTCAGGCCCGCTCGCGCGCAAGCCAGGCCAGCGCAACGGCAGCCGCCCGCGTGTTCAAGAAAGCTCCAGCGGAACAAGCCGCCGCTGGCGAAGCGCTGGCGCACGCAGGGCAGGCCGAGCAGGTCCTGCGGCTGCTGCGGCGCCGGGTGGCGCAGCAAGAACTCAGCTGACGCCACCGCGACAAAACGCTGCGCGCCACCGAGCGGCACCGCCACCATATCGGCCGGCAAGCGCTCGGCAAACCGAACGCCGGCATCGAAGCCCTGCTCGACGATGTCGACCAGGCCGTCCTGCGTGCACAGCTCCACCTGCACCTGAGGGTGGGCGGCGACATAACGCGCCAACAATGGGGTCATCAAGAGTCGGGCTGCACTGCGCGGCACGCTCAGGCGCAGGCTGCCCGAGACCCGCCCGCCGAGCTCGACCACGCCGGCCAAAGCCCGCTCCAGACTCAGCATGGCGGGCACGGCACCGGCCAGGAGTCGCTCACCCGCGGCTGTCAGCGCCACGCTGCGGGTGCTGCGGTTCAACAAGGCCACGCCCAGCTGCGCTTCCAGCCGGCGCATGGCCTGGCTGACGGCCGATGGCGAGAGGCCCAGCTGCTGGGCCGCGCGGCGGTAGCTGCGCGCTTCAGCCACGGCGGTAAAGACACGCAGGGTTTGGAGTTCGGTTTCGCGAGGGAAGCTCTTCATCAATCGGGGCGAGGCCATGTGGCGCGGATCGGGATGGGCTGCAAGGCGCAGTTTGAAGCCAATAGCCGTCGCTATTGGCGAGAAGTGCAACACCGCAGGCCGCCCGAGACCGCGCTCTCAGGGGCCGGGCCGATGGATGAAGAGCTTCCCCAGACACCCGGCGATTGTGAAGCAGGGCTGCACAGCCCGTGCGGCTTGCGGCGGCTTGTGAAGGCCAGGGCCGGCCGTCACCATGCAGACCTCGATCCACCGCCTACCGTGAGCACCACCGCATGAACACCTCGTCCACAGCTCCCCTGCACCGCCGCCTGGCCGGCCGCGACATCCCCGCCGTCGGCCTCGGCCTGATGGGCATGAGCGAGTTCTATGGCGCCTTCGACGACGCCGAGTCGCTGGCCACCCTGCATGCCGCCCGCGAGCTCGGGGTGCGCCATCTCGACACCGCCGACACCTACGGCTCCGGTCACAACGAGCGCCTGCTCGGCCGCTTCCTGGCCGAGCTGAGCCCGGCGCAGCGGGCGGACATGCTGGTGGCCAGCAAATTCGGCATCAAGCGCCCTCCGGGCACCTACGAGCGCCATATCGACAACTCCGCCGCATACGCCCGCACTGCCTGCGAAGCCTCGCTGCAGCGCCTGGGGCTGGAGCGCATCGAGCTGTTCTATGTGCACCGCCGCGACCCGGCCGTGCCGATCGAGGAGCTGATGCTGACCCTGGCAGACCTGAAGGCCGAGGGCAAGATTGGCGCCGTGGGTCTGTCCGAAGTCAGCGAAGACACGCTGCGCCGCGCTCATGCGGTGCTGCCAGTGGCGGCGCTGCAGAACGAATACTCGCTCTGGGAGCGCAGCGCCGAGCAGGCCATGCTCGCCGCGACTGCCAAGTTGGGCGTGGCCTTTGTCGCCTACAGCCCCTTGGGCCGCGCCCTGCTGAGCGCCCAGCTGCCGGCCACGCAAGACCTGGCCCCCGATGACTTCCGCCGTGCCCTGCCGCGTTTCAATGGCGAGGCCGGGGAGCACAACCGCGCCCTGGCCGAGCGCCTGGCCGGCCTGGCGGCAGACTGGGGACACAGCGCCGCTCAGCTGGCCCTGGCCTGGGTGATCCACAAGCAGCCGCACACCCTGGTGAATCCCGGCACCCGGCGCCAGACCCATCTGCGCAGCAACTGGCAAGCCGGCGAGATCCGCCTCGACAGCGCCCAGCTGAGCGCCCTCGACAGCCTGTTCGCGGCCGGCAGCGTGGCCGGCGAGCGCTACACCGAGAAAGGCTGGGTCGGCATCGAGTCGGCGCGCGGCTGAACGGCGAGCCTTCCTTCTGTCTTTCTTTCAGCCCAGGCTGCGCCCCAGAAGCTCGCCGGCCGCCGCTGCGGCCAGCGGACGGCTCAGGTGATAACCCTGCAACTGCGTGCACCCAAGATCGCGTGCCGCCAGGGCCTGGGCCTCGTTCTCGACCCCCTCGGCCACCACCTCCAGGCTCAAGGAGCGACCCAGCGCGCAGGTGGCCTTGACGATGGCGCTGGCCTGAGGCTCGGGCAGCGGCTCGATCATGCTGCGGTCCAGCTTCATGCAGCTGATGGGCAGCTGGCGCAACATGGTGAGCGAACTCTGGCCGGTGCCGAAGTCGTCCATGCTGCAGAGCACGCCAGCCTGGCGCAGCTGTTGCAGCTGGGGCAAAACCCGACCCAAGTGGCCGATGGCGGCGGACTCGGTGATCTCGATTTCCAGGCTCTGGTGCGGCAGCTGCAGCGCATCGAGCCGGTCCAGCAGGCGTTGGGCAAAGCTCGCGTCGTCGAACTGCAGCGGTGAGACATTGACGGCCACTGGCATCAACAGGCCCCAGCGGTCCAGCCACTCGCGCAGCTGCTGGCTGGCAATCTCGACGATCAGTTGGCCGAGCGCGCTGATCTGGCCGGTGCGCTCGGCCGCCGGCACGAAATCGGCCGGGCTGACCCGGCCCAGGCCCGGCCGCTCCCAGCGCACCAAGGCCTCGAAGCCGCAGAGCTTGCGGCTGTCGGCGCGGAACTTGGGTTGGTATTCGAGGATGAACTCGCGCTCGACGATGGCCCGGCCCAGGGACTGCTCGGCTTCCAGGCGGGCGCGCGAGCGCACATTCATGCGCGGCTCGAAGTACTCGCAGGCACTGCCGGCGCGCTGCTTGGCCCGGTGCATGGCCGAGTCGGCCGCGCGCAAGAGGCTGTCGACGTCCGCCCCGTCCTGCGGGAAGCGAGCCACCCCCAGGGACAGATGGACGAACAAGGCCTCGCCATCGACCTCAAAAGGCTGCTCCAGCAGCTGCAGGATCTGCGCCACCACCGGCTCTACCTCGCGGCGCTCGGCCACACCCTCCAGCAGCACCAGGAACTGGTCTTCACCCAAACGCGTCAGCATGGCTTGCACCGGCAAGTGGCGGCACAGGCGGCGCGCCACGGCGTGCAGCAAGGCGTCACCGACGGCATGACCCAGGCTTTCATTGACCAGCTGAAAGCGGTCGACATCGGCCGAGATCAACGCAAAGGGCGCGCCGCCGGTGCGCGTCAGCTCGCGCAGGCGAGCGACCGCGAAATTGCGGTTGGGCAGATCGGTCAACTCGTCGTGCAGGGCCTGGCGGCGCAGCGCGTCGACGGCCCGCTGGCGTGAGCTGTCGTCGATCATCACCAGCAGCTCGGCCGGCGCGCCGTCCCATTCCAGATGGCTGGACAGGCCGCGCACATAGAGGGCACGGCCCTCGCGGGTGAGCCGTGTGGCCTCCCATTCGATGCGCGCATCGGGGTCGGCCAGCACCAGGGCATGGCGCTCGCTCGCCGAACGCTGCTGGTCCATGGGCACCAGGGTCGAGAGCAGATCGGAAGATTGGTCCCGGGACACGGTCTGTTCGCCGGGCGGGAAGCCGAACATCTCGCGCGCCGCCGGGTTGGCATAAGCGGCACGGTGCTGCTGCAGCACCACCAGGCCTTGCAGGGAATGCTGGGTCAGCTGTTCAAAGCGGTTGCTCTGGCGCCGGGTGTCGGCATGGGCGCGCGCCACCGACAGCAGGATCAGGCCCAGGGACAAGGTCGTCTGCACAAACAGGCCCAGGGTGTGGGTGATGGGCGAGCGGCCCAGGGGGTCGAGCAAGGGGCTGCTGGCATGGACGAAGCCGACGGCCACGAAGCAAGCCGCCACAAAGCGTTCGCCGGCATGGCCGCCTTGCCCCATCCACCAAGCGCAAGCCCAGGAGCCGGCCACCAGATAAACCGTGGCCGCGATCACGGCCAGGCTGTGGTCCAGGCGGGCGAGCACGACGATGCTGGCCATCATCAGCAAAAAGGCCGGCAACCACAGGGCCCGATGAAAAGGCAACTGGCGGTAGCTGCGCGCGCCGGCGATCAAGAGCATCAGCGAACCCATGAGGCTGGCCGAGGCCGCCAGCGCCTGCAAGTCGTGCTGCCAGCTGGGCTCCTGTTCGGGCGCCAGCGCAATGCCCAGGGTCAGGCCCAGGGACAGCAGAATCCAGCTGTAGCCCCATTGCCGAACCTGGGGGAAGCGCGGGTCCTGGCGCCAGAGCAGCAGCAGGGCGATGCCCAGCATCGCGTTCAACCCGGCACCCATCAACATCAGCGCAGTCATGGCAGGCAGACATGGCCTCTGGACCCGGCAGAGGCAGCGGTGGCGACACGAACCCCCATGCTAGCGGCTGCGGCGCCGCTTGCAGTGACAATAAGCGCTCACAAAGAATGGCGCGGAGCCCTTTTTCTTCCTTCGCTCACCGATATTCCCGCACACACCATGAATCAGCGCGTCCTGACCGGCATCACCACCACCGGCACCCTGCACCTCGGCAACTATGTCGGCGCCATCCGCCCGGCCATCGCCGCCAGCCGCGAGGCGGGCGTGGAGAGCTTCTTCTTCATGGCGGACTATCACGCGCTGATCAAGTGCGACGAGCCCGAGCGCATCAACCGCTCGCGCCTGGAGATTGCCGCCGTCTGGCTGGCCGCCGGCCTGGACACCTCTCGCGTCACCTTCTACCGCCAGAGCGACATCCCCGAGATCCCCGAGCTGACCTGGCTGCTGACCTGCATCACCTCCAAGGGCCAGATGAACCGCGCCCATGCCTACAAGGGCGCGGTGGACGCCAACCTGGCCGCCGGCGAGGACCCGGATGCCGGCATCACCATGGGCCTCTACAGCTACCCCATCCTGATGGCGGCCGACATCCTGATCTTCAACGCCCACCGCGTGCCGGTCGGCAAGGACCAGGTGCAGCACATCGAGATGGCGCGCGACGTGGCGCAGCGCTTCAACCACCAGTTCGGCCGGAACACCGAGTTCTTCGTCCTGCCCGAGGCCAATGTCGAGGAAGACGTGGCCCTCTTGCCCGGCCTGGACGGCCGCAAGATGAGCAAGAGCTATGACAACAGCATCCCGCTGTTCGAAGGCGGCAGCAAAGGCCTGAAGGAGGCGATCGCCCGCATCGTCACCGACAGCCGCCTGCCCGGCGAGCCCAAGGAGCCGGAAGGCCAGGCCCTGGTGACGATTTACGACGCCTTCGCCACGCCGCAGCAGCGCGCCGATTTCCGCGCCGCCCTGCGCGCTGGCCTGGCCTGGGGCGAGGCCAAGCAGCAACTGTTCGAGCTGATCGAGGCCGAGATCGCCCCCATGCGCGCGCGCTACGACGCCCTGATGGCCCACCCCGAGCGCATCGAAGAGATCCTGCAGCAAGGTGCCGAAAAGGCCCGCGCCATCGCCGGCCCACTGCTGGCCCGAGCCCGCGAGGCCGTGGGCCTGCGCCGCTTCACCGCCGTGGCTGCGCCTGCGGTCGACACGGCCAAGGCCGCCAAGGCCGCCCTGCCGATGTTCAAGCAGTACCGCGAGGCCGATGGCCAGTTCTACTTCAAGCTGGTCAGCGCCGAGGGTCAGGTCTTGCTGCAAAGCGCTGCCTTCGCCGGCGGCCGCGACGCCGGCCAGTGGGTGAGCCGCCTCAAGCGCGAAGGCACAGCCGCGCTGGCTGAGGCGCCGGTGCAGCGGGGCGAGGGGGTCGACGAGGCCGCCCTGGCCGCCGCGCTGCAGGCCCTGGCAGAAGCCGAGGCCAGCTGAGGCGCTCGGGCCCGAGCGGCGGCTACTTTTTTCGCGCCGCCGGTCTAGAGAGCTGCCCCTGATCAACACAAGGCCAGCAAAAACCCGCTAGGCTGCTCCTGACGCCCTGGTTAGCCTAGGCGTACAAACGCGCCTGCTTTCATGCAGTCCACACAAGGAGACAGCCCATGCCCGCAATCCCGACCGACAACCTGGCCCTGCAACGCTTCTACCTGCTGGAACGCACCCAGGCCGAGCGGATCTCCCTGACCCAGCCCATGGGCCAGGGCCAGACCCAGGAGTTCACCTGGACCCAAGTCGGCGACCAGGTACGGCGCATGGCCGCTCACCTGCAGGCCATGGGCCAGGAGCAGGGCTGGGAGCCGGGCGCCAAGGTCGCCATCCTGTCCAAGAACTGCGCCTGGTGGCTGTTCAGCGATCTGGCCATCTGGATGGCGGGTTACGTCTCGGTGCCGCTCTACCCGACCCTGGCCTCGGAGACCATCCGCCAGATCCTTGAGCACAGCGAGGCACGCGCCTGCTTCATCGGCAAGCTCGACGGCTGGGAAGGCATGAAGCCCGGTGTGCCCGCCGGCCTGCCCTGCATCAGCTACCCGCTCTCGCCCGACGACGCCAAAAAGTCCTACGAGGGCTGGGACGCCATTTGCGCCCGCACCGCGCCGCTGCAAGGCGAACCCGTGCGCGCGGCCGAAGACCTGGCCACCCTGATCTACACCTCGGGCACGACCGGCGCGCCCAAGGGCGTGATGCACAGCTTCGGCAACTTCGCCTGGGCTTTGAGCGCTGCGCTCAAGCGCATCCCCATGGGCGCAGAAGACCGCCTGCTGTCCTACCTGCCCCTGGCCCATGTGGTCGAGCGCGTGCTGATCGAACACGGCTGGCTGCGCACCGGTTTCCAGGTCTACTTTGCCGAGAGCCTGGACACCTTCACGCTCGACCTGCAGCGTGCCCGGCCCACCATCTTCTTCTCGGTGCCGCGCCTGTGGGTGAAGTTCCAGCAAGGCATCCAGGCCAAGATGCCGCAGAAGAAACTCGACCTGCTGCTCAGCCTGCCCCTGATCGGCGGCCTGGTGCGGCGCAAGATCCTCAAGGCCCTGGGCCTGGACCAGGCGCGTGTTTGCGCCGGCGGTGCAGCGCCCATGCCCGTGCCCTTGCTCGAGTGGTACCGCAAGCTCGGTCTGCACATCAATGAGGGCTATGGCATGACCGAGAACCTGGCCATCTCGCACATCACCGTGCCGGGCCAGAACCAGATCGGCACCGTCGGCCCTGGCTATGAAGGTGTGGAAGCACGCCTGGACCCGCAGACGGGCGAGCTGCTGGTGCGCACCCCCGCCACCATGAGCGGCTACTACAAAGAGCCCGAGATGAGCCGCGCTGCCTTCACCGAAGACGGCTGGCTGCGCACCGGCGACAAAGGCCAGTTCGACGGCCGCAACTGCTTGCGCATCACCGGCCGCGTCAAGGACCTGTTCAAGACCAGCAAGGGCAAGTACGTGGCCCCGGCGCCCATCGAAGACCGCCTGGGCGCCCACCCGGCCGTGGAAGCCTGCGTGGTGACCGGCGCCAATATGGGCCAGCCGGTCGGCGTGGTCATGCTGTCACAAAACGCCATCGAGCACAGCGCCAACGAAGCCGACCGCGCCGCCCTGGTGCAGACCTTGAGCGCCCACCTGGCCGAGGTCAACAGCCACCTCGACCCACATGAGCAGCTGGACTGCCTGGTCGCCGTCAAGACACCCTGGACGGTGGACAACGGCTTCATCACCCCGACCTTCAAGGTCAAGCGCAACCGCGTGGATGAGGTGTATGGCCCGCAGCTGGAGAACTGGGTCGGCAAGAAGAAGAAGGTCGTGTTTGGCGATTGAGCGATGACCCGCCCCAGCAGCGCGCCACCGCCGCCCATCAACCTGGCCCTGCAGGGCGGCGGTTCACATGGCGCCTTCACCTGGGGCGTGCTGGACGCGCTGCTGGAAGACGGCCGGCTCGAAATCGAGGGCCTCAGCGGCACCAGCGCTGGCGCCATGAATGCCGTGGCCCTGGCCCATGGCTTTGCTCAGGCCCTGGACAAGGCACGACCTGACCCCCGGGAGGCGGCGCGCGAGTCGCTGGCTGCGTTTTGGAATGGTGTGATCGCCATGGGCGCGCTGGGCGAGGCGCAGCGCGCGCCCTTCGGCTTTCTGTTTGGCCAGGCGGCGGACGAGAGTTCGGCCGCCGCACCCTGGCTCAGCGCCATGAGCGCGCTCTGGACCAGCACGGTCTCGCCCTACCAGTCCAACCCCTTCGACATCAACCCGCTGCGCAGCTTTGTCGCTGGCCAGATCGATTTCGAGGCCATGGCCCGCCAGGCCGGCAAGATCCCCAAGGTCTTTGTGGTCGCCACCCGGGTCAGCACCGGCAAGGCCGAGATCTTCTCGGGCGAACGCCTCAGCGTCGACGCCGTCATGGCCTCGGCCTGCCTGCCGACCCTGTTCAAGGCCGTGGAGATTGACGGTCAGCACTACTGGGACGGCGGCTACTCCGGCAACCCGGCCATCCATCCGCTGATCTATCAATGCACGGGCCGCGACATCGTGCTGGTGCAGATCAACCCGATCGAACGCGAAGCCCTGCCCACCAGCAGCGCCCAAATCCTGGACCGGCTCAACGAGATCAGCTTCAACGCCGCCCTGATCGCCGAGATGCGCGCCATCGACTTCGTCAAGCGCCTGCTGGCCGAAGGCAAGCTGGACCCGGCGCATTACAAAGACGTATTGATGCACCGCATCGACGGCGGCGAAGCGCTGGAGGCCTTCAGCGCCGCCAGCAAGAGCTCGACCAGCGCCGCCCTGATCCACCAGCTGCGCGACCTGGGCCGCAGCCATGCCCAGAACTGGCTGCAACACCACTTCAAGGACCTGGGCCAGCGCAGCAGCGTGAACATCAAACGCGACTACCTAGACGATCTGCGCCTGCCCGTGCGCGGCGCCTGAACGCTTGTGAATTTTCTACTGCGCGACTGCCATGCGTCGTTGGTCCGGTGCTCGGAATCCTCACGTACAGGAAGTACGTTCCGGTTCCTGTGCTCCGTCCGCCTCGGCCGGAGGCCTCGGCCTTCACCAGGCAGCGCCAGTCCTCAGGACTGGTGCTGTCCGGGCTTAGCCTAGCCTGACAGCCGCTCGCTACAAAAATTCTCAAGCTCCGCGAGCCGCGGTTCCAGCTGAAAGCGGAAGTTTGATTGCCCGGCGACCTCGCTGCGCTGGCGTGGCTCATCTCCGAGGGGCACATTGACCGCGATGCAAGCGCCCTGCAGTTCGGGCCGCTGCTGGGCGATTTGTGAAGGGCTGAGCAGCGCAGCGGCTCGGGGCGCGCGCGTACCCGCGCGCTTCAAGCTCTAACTTGGCGCGTCTGTCTGAACGGAACGAGCGCAGTGAGTGCAGTGAGTTATGCGCCAGCCCCGAGACGCGAGCAGCGCAAGGCAGTCGGCCCGCCAGGGCCGACCCCGGAACTATGAGCCCGGCGGCGGCCCGAACTGCAGGGCCTCACGAGGGAGACCGAAGGAGCTGCTTTGAGCCGACTGCAGCCCCTGTCATGGCCCTGCCATCCGCATCGCAGACCATGGGCATCTACTTCTCTCTTGCTGCCAGGGCCCGCCATGAACAACGTCGCCTCCGACCTGGTCGAAAACCTGACCTTTGACGAACTGCAGATCGGCCAGGGTGCCCGCCTGGTGCGCACTTTGAGTGCCCAGGACATCGCCGCCTTTGCCGCCGTCTCGGGCGACAGCAACCCCGCCCACCTGGACAGCGGCGACGGCACAGCGCCGCTGATGCACGAGGTGGTCGGCCACGGCATGTGGAGCGGCGCCCTGGTCTCGGCCTTGCTGGGCACCCAGTTCCCCGGCGCCGGCACCCGCTATCTGGACCAGAGCCTGCATTTCATAGTCCCGGTGCGCGTCGGCGACACGCTGACCGTCAGCGTCACGGTCACGGCCAAAGACGCCGCGCGCGGCGCCGTCGAGCTCGCCTGCGAGCTGATCAACCAGAAGGGCGAGCGCGTCGCCAGCGGCATCGCCCGCGTGCTGGCGCCGACGCAGAAGATCCGCCTGCCGCGCAGCAGCCGGCCCGAGATCCACCTCTTCGACCCGCAAGCGCGCTTCAATGCCTTGCTGGCCCTGGGCCGCGCGCTGCCGGCCGTGCGTTGCGCCGTGGTCCACCCCTGCGACGAAGCCTCGCTGACCGGCGCCGTCGATGCTGCGCGTTTGGGGCTGCTGGAGCCGGTCTTGATCGGCCCGGAGGCACGCCTGCGCGCGGTCGCCGAGGCCTGCGGCCTGGACCTGGGTGGCCTGGACCTCATCGCCATGCCGCACAGCCACGCGGCGGCCGAACATGCGGCCGAGCTGGCCGCCAGCGGCGCCGTAGCCAGCCTGATGAAGGGCAGCTTGCACACCGACGAGCTGGTGCGCGCCGTGCTGGCGCGCAAGGAGCTGCGCACCGGCCGGCGCGTGTCCCATGTGTTCCGCTTCGATGTGCCGCTCTACAGCAAGCCTTTGCTGATCACCGACGCCGCGCTCAACATCCGGCCGACCCTGGACGAGAAGCGCGACATCGTGCAGAACGCCATCGACTTCGCGCGCATCCTCGGCGTCGATCGGCCCCATGTGGCCCTGCTCTCGGCGGTCGAGACCGTCAACGCCAACATCCCCTCGACCCTGGACGCAGCCGCGCTGTGCAAGATGGCCGACCGAGGCCAGATCAGTGGCGGCGTGCTCGACGGCCCCCTGGCCTTTGACAACGCCATCTCGGCGGAGGCGGCCCGCATCAAGGGCATTGCCTCGCCGGTGGCCGGCCAGGCTGATATCTTGGCCGTGCCCGACCTGGAAAGCGGCAATATGCTGGCCAAGCAGCTCGAATACCTGGCCGGCGCCACCGGTGCTGGCATCGTGCTCGGCGCCCGCGTGCCCATCGCCTTGACCAGCCGAGCCGACGGGCCGATGGCGCGGGCGTCCTCGGCGCTGCTGGTGCAGTTGGTGGCGCAGGCAGCGGCCCGCTGAAGAACCGCTCTTCTGGCGGTTTGAATCACAAGCCCTCTCGGTGCTTGTCGATTCGGCCCATGCTGGAGCGTCGTAGGGCTGATGAGCGCCGTATCGTTCATTCAGTCAGCAAGCCCACCGACCTCACCCACAGGAGCGCCCCATCCATGGCCACCACCCAGAAGATGATCTTCATCAGCCTGCCCGTGCAGGACCTACCGGCTTCGAATGCCTTCTACCAAGCCCTGGGCTTTGAGCCCAACCCGCAGCTCAGCGACGAGGCCGGCACGGCCATGGTCTGGAGCGAGGCCATCCATGTGATGCTGCTCACGCACGCCAAATGGCGCAGCTTCACCGACCGCCCCTTCCCGCCCGCCGGCACAGCCGACTCGATGCTGAACCTGTCGCTGGGCAGCCGCGAAGCCGTCGACTCCATGAACACCGCCGCCGCCGCACACGGCGGCAAGGCCGATGTGAACCCGGTGCAGGACTTGGGTTTCATGTACGCCCGTGATCTGTCCGACCCGGACGGGCATCTGTGGGGCGCGTTCTGGATGGACCCGGCGTCGATGCCGGGGGCAGCTCAAACAAGCGCTTGAGACCAGGCTCCGCCACTTGGACTCCGCCACCAACCCGCTGTTCTGGCCGGATTCGTTTGACGTGAGAAAGAAGGGGCCTCCGCCCCATTCGAGTCGACTCATGCTGATCTGCAGGCTCTCAAACAACAGCGCCGGCTCGGCCGTGCCGATTCGCGGGCTGCGTGTCATACCCGCGCTTGGGTACCAGGGTCGGGTACCGTCTTGCGTTTCAGAGCCTGAACCCGCCGCCTGGATTCAGGGGCAGCCAAACGCAGGGCGCGGCCGGTCACCTTCCAGCGTCTGTCCGCTTGAAAATTGCGTTATTCGCCAGCGATTGAACGTGCGCGCCGCTGCCAATACCAACCGGCGATGCAGCTGACCAAGTAATACGTCAGCCACCACGGCTCATACAAATACGGGAAACCCGGCCCTGTTGCAGTGACGAACAGGAAGAGCGCGAGATTCAGAAGCGCCCCGAGAAAGACGAAACCAAAGCCAAAGTTGCCAAGGATCCTCTGCCACCTTGGACGCCCTTGCTCGCGAGCCACGCTCGCTTTCGCCCACTTGTCCAACCCGTGTTCGGTGCTCATACCGTACCTCCAGCTCGCTGCAGTGAAGTTGGCGAAGCTCGACCGACTTCAAGAGAGTATTCACGCTCTATGGGCTGGATGTACACCCCCAATACGGTGAGGTATGCCACCGCGGTGGAGTCGAGGAGTCAGGTCTTGACTTGAAACCTGCGGCGGGAACTCGTCACTCCTTGGCTGGGTCTCACTGAGCTTTGGTCCGCCCAGCGACCACGATCGCAGCGGCGATAGCGCAGATGGCGCCCTGAATGTGCAAGGCATTCCTGAGCTCTACCCAACAGGCTGTGCCGGCGCCGACGCATTGATAGGAATCGACTGGACCGGAGAAGCTGCCATCCAATCCAAAGACGGGAGCAAGGATCAGGAGGCAACAAGCCACAAGGCCAAAACCCAATGTCTTCGCAGCGAATGTCTGGCCTCGAAACATCGAACGCAGCAGCACCGAGGCGAATGCACCGGCCATTGCAAGGCAGGTCATCAAAGACGCCGTGCTGCTGGCTAGTTTTGTGACCGAGCCGTAAGCAAGGAGCAGCCACACCACCGCCGACAAAGCGGGCAACAACTGCCCAAGCTCGATGTGTGGGTCGATGGTCTTGCTAGGTGGGTTCGGGTCCGACATGTATCACCTGGGTCGCGGGAGAGTGATGGCCAACGAGGCTATCGAACAAGCCGAGATCCACAGCCACCACGCCGCCTGTGGCGTGAGAATGTCTGCGCGGGCGAGTCGTTGAGCTCATCGGAGAGATGGAATCTGTGAACCCCGTTCTCGGGGTCTGAGCCCGATTGTGCCGTCCGCAGGACGCGTTACGGAACCCCGGTTTGCCCCAAGCCCAAGCGCGAACTTATCTATGCCATGCACGATGCAGTTCACAGGTCTCAGCGTCCGACCTTGGCGTGGCCTCGGTAGCTCAAGACCTCCAGCCGCTTGTTGTGGCAGATGTCCAGCAACAAACACGGGCTCCAAGTTAGCGAGGTGGGGCGGCAGTTTCGCCTCAGGGGTGTCGAGGAGTCAGGTCTTGCCTTGAAATTCAAGCCAAGGTCCCCTTCCTACCGCTGCGGGTCTACGGGCCGGCAGGCACGAAAACTCGCAATCGACGCCTTCAGCCCAGAGATTTGAGCAAGACCTGTCGAAAGGGTGAGGCCAGAACCGCGAGACCGATGACATTGGCGACCACGGTTGCCCAGAACACCTGCCTGAACTCCTGCTTGCTGGACTTGTGGCGCAACAGCTGCTGCGCCAACAGCGCACCCGGCCAACCGCCAATGAGTGCCAGCATGTGCAGCGTGCTTTCTGGCGTGCGCCTAGAACCCCTGCTTGCTGCCGACTTGTCTGCCGCATATGCCAGAAAGCTCGCAACACTCATAGCCAGATACAAGCCGGCCACCCAGATCGGCAGTTTCCAAGCCATGGCAAGGAGCAGATAAATCACCAAGAAAGCTGGAATCGCAAACAAGGTTGCCGTTCCCCACTGGGCCTGGCTGGCGCGCGCGGACTGTCTTGGCGGTCGTCGAGCCTGGAGCAGCTGGACCTTCAACGCACGCTTCCCCTTGGGCCCAAGCTCGATCTCGAACGAAACCGCCTGATTCAGCAGCGGACGGCCGCTGTTGCGAGGCCAGGCCGAGACGTGCACGAAAATGGGCTCGCCGCCTTGGCTTGATTCAATACGGCCGAAACCACGTTCGTCGTTCCAGGAAGTCAAGATGCCTTCAAAGCGCATGAGGAGTGGTGTTGGGTTTGTACAGAGCTAGCTCCCACTTCAAACGACTGGCCGTGGCGCGCACAGGCATTTGTTCCGAATTGAAGTGGCGTTAGGCATGCATTGTGCAATGGGACAAGCTAGTGCCCATTTCGGGGGGCACCTTCAGCTGCGCAGCAGCTTGGCCTTGCCTCGGGCCTGCTGGTCGAAGAGCTTGTCGAGCCGGCGAATCGTCCTCATCAGCGGGTTTTCGGCTTCTTCGACATGCCCCCCACACGCGAGCCGCTGACTCCGATCAGCCTTGTGATGCATTGCCTGAGCGCAGCCGAAGACAGCCTCAGAGCTTGCCTTCAAGCCAAATGGCCCGAGCAGAACGATCGGTCATAAGCCCGTCGACCAAGAGGTGAGGGCTCTGCCCCTGAGCAGGGTTGACAAGGAGCGAGTTCACAGCCGACCTATCATTGCTGGCAGGCGTGCACTCGCTGGCCTGCGCAAGCCGAAGGCGCAAGCTCACACCGGCCAGCCCCCCTCACGCCATATGGTGCAGCCCCCCATCCACATACAACGTGTCCCCCGTCATCCCCGAGGCCCCGCCGCCGACGAGAAAGGCGACCAGGCGGCCGACTTCGGCGATATCGATCAGGCGGTGGGCAGGCGCGCGGCTGACGGCCATGTCGATCAGTTCGTCGAAGTGGTCAATGCCGGAGGCCGCGCGGGTGCGCAGCGGGCCGGGGGAGACGGCAAAGACGCGAACCTGGCGTTCGGCCAGCTCGCTGGCCAGGTAGCGCACGCTGGACTGCAACGCGGCCTTGACCGGGCCCATCAGGTTGTAGTGATCCACGACCTTGTCAGCGCCGTGATAGCTCATGGTGATCAGCGCGCCGCCGGGGTTCATCAAGGGCTCGGCATAACGCGCCATTTCGATGAAGGAATGGCAGGACACCTGCATGGCTTGCAGAAAGCCGGCCTGCGAGCAGTCGATCACTCGGCCGTGCAGGTCATCGCGCGGCGCAAAGGCGATTGAGTGGATGACGAAGTCCAGCGTTCCCCAGGTCTCGCGCAGCTGTTCGAACACGACTTGCATCTGGCCCGGCTGGCTGACGTCCAGCGGCATCAGCAGGCGCGCATCGAGCGCCTCCGCCAGGGGCGCGACATGGGGGCGAGCCTTGTCGTTGAGGTAGGTGAGCGCAATCTCGGCGCCAAACGCACGCAGCTTGGCGGCGCAGCCGAAAGCAATGCTGTCGCCATTGGCCACACCGACCACCAGACCGCGCTTGCCCTTGAGCATGTCGCCGATGCGGGTGTCCTCGTCCCAGATCTTGGGCAGGGGGTCGCGAGAGGTGTTGTCGTGTTTCATGGCTTCAGGCCTCCTCTAGGCTGGTGAGCGCCTCGGGCGCGGGAGTAATTGGTGTGGCGAGCTCAAACAGCTCGCGCATGCGCTGGAGCAGGGCGACGGTGCGGGGCTCCATCTCACGGACATCGCCGAGGATGTACTCAACCACTTGCAGGGCCGCCACCCGCTCCTCGCGCTGCGGCAGCAGGCGCGGCAGGGCGGCCAGGGCAGCCTCGGGCTCGAACTCGATGATGACCGACTGCTCGCGGATCATGGCCGCGCGCCGCTCGGGCGTTAGCGAGGCAAAGGGCTCGCGCTGGGTCAGCACCTCGGCGGAGCGCTCCAGCCGGTCGCGCCGCACCGAGCCGCGCGACTCGGCCAGCAGAATCAGCATGCGGATCACCGTGCTGCGGTAGCCGCCGTTGTCCAAGCCCAGCAGCATGGCTTGCACCTCGGGCAGGTAGCGCAACTCGGCCGGGTCTTTGTGGATGCGCTCGCGCGCGAAGGGCTTGCCCAACCACTGCATGAAGGGCGTGCCGTAGAGCGCCAAGAAGCTGCTTTCATAGGCTGCATCGCGCAGGTCGCGCAGCAGGTCCATGCCTTGCATCAGGCCCTGGGCCGAGAGCTGCTCCAGCGCCAGCAAGGGGTTGTCCGGCGCGGCCGGCTGACGGTGGGCCTGCAGCTGCGGAACCAGACCGCCCAGCCACTTCATCGCAGGGTTGTGGTCATCGGCAAAGGCGCGCCGGCTGGTGCGTGCAGGATGGGCGTCACGGATCAGCTGGGCCAGCTGCGGCGTGACCAGGGCTTGCACCATGGGGCGCAGGGCCAGCTCGTAGGCATCGGTACCCAAAGCGGACAAACGGGCCACGGCGGCGAAGTCATGCTCCTGCTCGCGGTCTTGAAACTCCGCGCCGCTGATGTCGCTGAGCTTGCGCTCGTGGAAGCTGACGACGAAATGCTCGGCATGGCCTTCGCCATGGACCGCGTCGATGGTCATCTCGTACAGGCCCGGCGGCAAGGTCTCGATGGTCTTCAGCGTCGAGGCCATCTCGGCGTGCTCTTTGTTCGCGATCGAGGAGGAGACAAAGATGCCCAGATGCCCGACCTTGTCGTGGACCATATAGAGGATGCGCTGGCCGCGGATGCGGATCTCATGCTCATCGGCATAGGTGTCGACGATCCAGTTCAGCGCCTGTTGCGGCGGTGTGATGTTGTCGCCGCGGCTGGCGAACACGATGATGGGCGAGCGAATCGCCTTCAGGTCCAGGTGGCGGCCCGGTTCCAGCTGGGCCTCGCCGCGCGACAGGCGGTTGCCAACAAAGAGCTGCTCGACGATCCAGCGGATCTCGGCCTCGTTGGAGAAATGAAAGCCACCCCACCAACGCTCGAAGTCGAGAAAGCTCTGGCGCCGCGTGTCGACCTCACGGTAGAGGTCAAAGTACTTGCCGAAGAAATTGCGGCTGGGGTTGAGCTGCTCGAAGTTGGAGACCAGGTGGGCGCCGTCGAACTCGCCGTGGCCCAGGTCCGACATCAGCAGCGCCGGCAGCGCGCCGCCGAGCAGGCCGCCGTTGTAGCGCATCGGGTTCTCGCCGAGCTTGCCCGACCAGGTGGCCACCGGCGCGCCGTTGATGACCAGAGGGCCCGAGATCTCGGGGTTGGCCGCCGCCAGCACCAGGGTGGCCCAGCCGCCCTGGCAGTTGCCCACCACCACGGGCTTAGGCGCCTCGGGGTGCAGGCGGCGGATCTCCTGGATGAAGCCGGCCTCGGCGCGCATGACATCGGCCAGGGTCTGGCCCGGCTCGGGGTGCTGGCGGAAGACGACGAAGTAGACCGGGTGGCCGGCGCGCAGGGCGACTCCCACCTGGCTGTCATGCTTGAAGCCGCCGATGCCGGCGCCGTGGCCGGCGCGCGGGTCGATGATCATGTAGGGCCGCTTCCAGTCCATCACCTCGACGCCGGCCGGCGGCGTGATGCGCAAGAGGCGGTAGTTGACCGGGCGCGGCAGTTGGCGGCCGTCGACGACTTCCTCATAGTCGTAGTCCAGCACCGGCGGCGTGCCGGCGGCCTCGTGGTCCAGGTCCTGCTGGCCGCGTTCGCGCAAGGTGTCCAGGGTCAAGAGCAGGCGCTGGGCCGCGTCGACACCATAGGCCGCCGCGTCACGCGCCCCATGGCCGCGGCAGGCCGCGAGGGCCAGGTCTTGCCCCAGGCGCAGCCAATCGGCCCAGAGCTGCTGGCCACGTTCGCCGTGGCTGTGCTGGATGCGCTCGGCATGCTGCGCCTGGGCCGTGTTCAGGCGCTCAGCCTGGCGCGACCAGATGTCGGTGTCCTCGCGCTGGCGTTGGCCCAGATTGTTGACGCTGAAATTGGGGGTCATGGGGTTTCGCCTTGAAGTGATTGGGGACTGCGAGCTCAGGCCCACAGCAGCTCGACCGCATGCTCGGCCAGCATGCGTTCCTCGTCGGTCTTGATGACGCGGATGTGGACCTTGGAATCGGGGTGGCTGATCAGGGCCTGGCCGCGCTGGTTGGCCTCGGGGTCCAGCCGCAGGCCCATCCATTCCATGTCGGCGAGCAGATCGGCGCGCAGTTCGGCGGCGTTCTCGCCGATGCCGCCGGTCAGCACCAAGGCGTCCAGGCCGCCCAGACAGGCGGCCAGGCCGGCCAGCTCGCGCCGGCCACGGTCAACGAAGTAGGCCAGCGCATCGCGTGCCGCGGCGCTGCCGGAGGCCTGCAGCACGCGCACATCGTGCGACTCACCGGACAAGCCCTTCAGGCCCGAATTCTTGTAGAGCAAGTCGCTGAGGGCGGCCGGGTCCATGCCTTGTTCGCTCATCAGGTAGAGCAGCACGCCGGGGTCGAGCTGGCCACAGCGGGTGCCCATGGGCAGGCCGTCGAGCGCCGTGAAACCCATGGTGGACGCGACCGAGCGGCCGCTGCGCAGGGCGCACATGGAAGCGCCATTGCCCAGATGCGCGATCACCACACGGCCGAGTGCGCGCTCGGGTTCGAGCTCGCGCAGGCGGCGGGCGATGAACTCGTAAGACAGGCCGTGAAAGCCATAGCGCCGTATGCCCTGCTCGTAATAGCGGCGCGGCAGGGCAAAGGTGTCGGCGACGAAGGGGTGGCTGCGGTGGAAGGCAGTGTCGAAGCAGGCGACCTGGTGCGCATCGGGGAAGGCGGCGCGCGCGGCGCGGATGCCGGCCAGGTTGTGGGGCTGGTGCAGCGGCGCAAGCGGGCAGAAGCGCTCCAGCTGGGCCAGCAGGGCGGCGTCGATCAACTGCGGTGCAGCGAACTCCGGGCCGCCATGCACGACCCGGTGGCTGACGGCGCTGACCACCTCACCGTGGAAATGGTGGGTCAGCAGGTCGAGGATGGCTTGCAAAGCCAGCTCATGGTCGCCCACGGTGGCGTCATGGCACAGGGACTGCTGCAGGCGGGTGCCCGCCCCGAGCTCGGCCTGCAGCTGCGGGCTGTCCCCCAGGCCCTCGACCTGGCCGTGGGCCAGCAACTTGAGTTCGGGCTGGGCTTTGTAAAGCGAGAACTTCAGCGAAGAAGAGCCGGCGTTCAGGGTCAGCAGCAGATCGGTCGCAGCCATGGTCGGGCATCCTGGGCGACCCGAGGGCCGCTTCCGTTCGGAGAGATGCCCTGAAGCTAACGAGCGCTGATGACCCACCCGTGACGCGCAGGCCTCGCTTTCATGACAGGCCCGCGTCGCGTGGCCGCCTCAGCGCGCAGCGGCGTCGCGCAGACGCGCCAGCTCGCGCGCCATCAGGTGCTGGCGCAGGCGCGGGCCACGCAGCTTGGCCAGGGTGGCCAAGCCATGGATGGCCAGGCCCAGACCCCAACCCCAGAGCGGGAAGGCGGTCCAATAGCTCTGGTGCAGCCCGCTGAGCAGGTAGAGGCCCAGGTTGACGGCCACAAAGACCATCAGGTGGCCGAGGAAACCCATCAAGGCGTCGACGCGTTGCTGGGCTTCTTGCAGCAAGGCGGCTTCGGGATCTGTGCCCTTGATGGCGGGGTCGCTGGGGTGCAGGCAGTGGCTCATGCTTCGGTGCTCCTGGGCTGTGTGATGGCTGCATCTTGGCGGCGCAGCGCAGCGCAAGCCAAGGCCATGCGACGGCTTGTCAGCGGCGGGCGCGAATCGACGGCCAGCGCGATGAAGCGAGCGGCGGCCGCTGCTCAGCCAGCGGCCAAGCCCTGAGCCAGATGGTCCACCAGGGCCCGCACCCGCTGCGGCAGAAAGCGCTGGCTGGGCATGACGGCCTGCAGGGGCAGAGGGTCGCCGAGCCAGTCGGGGAAAAGGTCGACCAGGGCGCCCCTGGCCAGGCTCAGGCGCACATCGAGCTCGCTCTTGTAGCTCACCCCCAGGCCCTGCAGGGCCCATTGGTGAGCGATGGCGCCGTCGTCGGTGCTGCGGGTGCCGCGCACGGCCACGCGCAGCGCCGGGCCAGCGGCCGCTTCGCCAAGAGGCCCGCGGGCGTGAAAGCGCCATTCGCGTTCATGGCGGTTGCGCATGCGAAAGGTCAGGCACTCATGGCCGGCCAGCTCACTCGGATGCGCAGGCCGGCCGTGGCGCTCCAGATAGGCGGGGCTGGCCACCGCCATGCGGCGCAGCTCGACCAGGCGCCGTGCCACCAGGCCGGAATCGGCCAGCTGGCCGTAGCGCAAGGCCAGATCAACCTCGTCCTTGTAGATGTCCAGCAAGGAATCGCTGACGCTCAGATGCAGTTCCACCGCCGGGTGCTGGGCCAGAAAACTGTCGAACAGGGGCAGGAGCTGCTGGCGCGTCAGATCGCTGGAGGCCGACACACGAATGCGCCCACGCAGCCGTACCTCGCCGGCCGCGCCACGGCCACCACCGGCCGCGGCTGCCGCCACCGGGTCGGCCTCCAGCGCCAGCGCCAGGCCTTCGTCCAGCAATTCCAGCGCACGCTGGCCATGCTCGCGCAGCTGCTCACCGGCCTGGGTCAGGCGCAGGGCCCGCGTGCTGCGCTCCACCAGGCGCAGACCCAGCCGCGCTTCCAGCTTCTTGAGCATGGCGCTGGCCGCCGCCGGCGTGATGTCCATGACCTTGGAGGCCGCCGTCAGGCTGCCGCCCCGGGCGCACTCCAGCAGCAGGCGCAGCTCGTCGGTATTTTCAATTTTCATTTGAAACAGTCGCTTCGAACCATGGCTTTTTCCGAAAGCCAAACAGACCGAGGATAGCGTCCAACGCCGGGATCGTCCCGGCCCCACAGGAGTCCACCCATGAAAGCTGTTGCCTATTTCCAGAACCTGCCCCTCACAGCACCCGAGTCCTTGCTGGACCTGGAGCTGCCCCGCCCCACCCCCGGCCCGCGCGACCTGCTGGTCGAAGTGAGCGCCATCGCCGTCAACCCGGTCGATGTGAAAGTGCGCCTGAGCCGCCCGGCCGCCGATGCGAAGACGCCCGTGCTGCTGGGTTGGGATGCGGTGGGCATCGTCCGCGAGGTCGGGCCCGAGGTGCAGGGCTTCCAGCCGGGCGACCGGGTCTGGTACGCCGGCGAGATCAACCGCCCGGGCAGCTACGCCCAGTTCCAGGCCGTGGACCACCGCCTGGCCGCGCGGGCGCCGGCCTCGCTCAGCGACGCCGAGGCGGCCGCCCTGCCGCTGACCGCCATCACCGCCTGGGAGCTGCTGTTCGACCGCCTGCAGGTGCAACACCAGCCCGAGCGCCCGGTCAGCCTGCTGGTCACGGCGGCCAATGGCGGGGTGGGCTCCATCCTCTTGCAACTGGCTCGCCAGCTGCCCCATCTGACTTTGATCGCCAGCACCAGCCGGCCCGAAACCGCCGCCCGCCTGCAAGCCTTGGGCGCCCACCATGTGGTGGACCACCGCCAGCCCCTGGCGCCACAGCTGAAGGATCTTGTGAGCAAGCACCAACTTCCACCGATCCGCTACGCCGCCAGCCTGAGCCACACCGGCCAGCATTTTGCGGATCTGGTCGAGGCGCTGGAGGTGCAAGGCCGGCTGGGCCTGATCGACGATTTCCCACCCGAGGCCGTCAATGTGATGGCGCTCAAGGGCAAGGCCCTGTCCCTGCACTGGGAGCTGATGTTCGCCCGCGCCCTGCACGCCAGCCACGACGTGGCCGAGGTCGGCGCCCTGCTGGCCGAAGTGGCGCGGCGTGTCGATGCAGGCAGCCTCAAGAGCACATTGACCGATGTGCTGGGCCCCATCAATGCCGACACGCTGAAACGCGCCCATGCACTGCTAGAAGGTCAGCACACTCAGGGAAAGCTGGTGCTGCAAGGCTGGAATTGAGAGACGAAAACAAATGGGGCCAGAGTCATTTTCAATTGACTCTGACCCCATTTTGAAGAGCGGCCGCAGCCGCTCTTGTCAGACGACCGGCTCGGTCAGCGCAGCTGCGGCCAGCAGGCTTCCGTGTGCTGATGCACGCCGTTTGCCGCGCTCTCGGCCTCGAAACCAGGCCGGGTCGGCGGAGTGGCTGCGGCGCTGGTGCTCGGGGCATTGCGCGGATCCAGGGCCTTGGTGGCGGTGTCAGCCAGTTCGTCCAGATGAGCACGCAAGACCTTGTCGCCACTGCCCGAGGCCTTGGCGCTGAACAAGGACTTCAGGCCTTTGAGCTCGGCACGGATGGCCGGTTTCGCTTCATCCGGACCACTGGCGCCGGCAGCAAGCAGGCGCTCACTCAGCAGCTCGACATACGCACGCTGTAGATTGCGACGTGGCACGCTCAGCTTGGCGCCGGGCTGGTTCAGCTCGGTGAACACGCCACCGCGCAGATCGCCGAGCAGCTCGTCGACCCGGTAGGCTTTGGCGGCATCGGCCGCGGCCGCTTCTTGCGCCAGCAAACGGGTGGTGCGGGCCCGGTCCAACAGCGCACGCAAGGTGTTGCGCTGTGCAGTCAGCAGCATGGCGCCCGGCTCGGCCGGCTTGACCCGCTCCAGGATGGCGGGCTCGAACAACCAGCTCGGGGTCTTGAACAACTGCTCGTTCAGGAAAGCCACGGCCTGGGCCTGCTTGGCCTTGGTGGCCGGAGTGTGGACGGCGCCGGCCTGGCCGCCATGCTTGTTGTGGAAGTTGTAGCCGCCGACGATGGCGGTCACATGACCCAGCTCACGGCCCCACTGGCCCCAGGTGGCGCGGTAGAGGTCTTCCAGCGGCTTGTCGCTCTCGCCGTCCTTCAAAGCCATCTTGGGCAGCTGCTTGACGATGCGCTGCAGGTTCTTGATGCCCAGGCCGGTTGAGTACACCGCATCGGCGTCGCCCACGGCTTCGGTGGTGTCGCCGTACTCACCCTCACCCTTGGGCGAGGTGAAGCGCAACCAGGGCTTGCTGTCCTGCTCTCGGATCCAGCGGTCCAGCACCGGCTTTTCGGCCGCCGCGGTCTTGGCCTCGGGGATGGGTGTGTAGCCCCATTGGGTGGCAAAGATATCGTAGGGGCCGATCTTGGGGATCAGCAGAGCCGGGTCGATCTTGTCCTCGGGCTGCACCACGTAGTTGATGCGGCTGTAGTCCATCAAGGTGGGAACATGGCCCATTTCCTTGAGCCATTTGGCATCGCGCAGCTTGTCGACCGGGTAGGTCGAGCTGGCCTTCATATTGTGCGGAAAGCCCAGCGAGTGGCCGACTTCGTGCGTCACCACATAGCCGACCAGCTCGCCCATCAAATCGTCCGGCAGCGGCAGCTGCTGGGCGCGCGGATCGACGGCACCGGCTTGGGTGACATACCAGTCGCGCTGCAGCTGCATGATGTTGTGATACATCACGATGTTGGCGTTCAGGATCTCGCCGCTGCGCGGGTCGCTGAGGTGGGGGCCGTAGGCATTGGCAATCGGGCTCGGCACCCAGCGGATGATGCTGTAGCGCACATCGGCGGGGTCGAATTCGGGGTCTTCTTCCTTGGTCGGGAAGGTCCGCGCCTGCACCGCGTTCTTGAAGCCGGCGGCCTCAAACGCCACATTCCAGGCCTCGATGCCCTTCTTCACATAGGGCACCAGATTGCTCGGGGTGGAGCTGTCGATGTACCAGACGATGGGCTTGACCGGCTCGCTCAGCGCGGCGGCCGGGTCCTTCTTCTCGAGGCGCCAGCGCGTGATCAGGCGCTCGCGCTTGCTCTCCTGGGCATCGCTGCCGAAGTCGACGCGGCCGATGCTGAAGAAGCCAACGCGGTCGTCCATGATGCGCGGCTGCATCGGCGTTTCGGGCAGTTGCACCAGGTTGTAGGCCACATTGACGCTGGCGAACTTGGGCGGCTGCGGCGGCAGCTGGAAGCCCGGCGGCAGACCCGGCGGCAGGATGACGGGGGCGGGTGTGACGCCGTAGGTGTGCACCGCGTCGATACGCAGGCTGCCGGCGAAAGCCTTGGTGGTGTCGATATAGCTGCGGCTCGGGTCCACCGAGTTGCCGCGCAGAATGCCGCGGGCCGAGAAGTCACCGACCTCGCTGTTGAACAAACGCGTCACTTCGATCACCGGCGCGCCGCTCTTGGCAAATGCCTCGACCGGGAAGCTCAGCACGATGGTGTCGCGCTGCGAGGCGTCGACCGAAGGCGCGATCGGACGGCTCGGGTCGGCCACGAAGGCGTGCGACATCACCTGCAGATAGACCCGGTTGCCTTGCTGGGTGAAACGCACCACCTCGGTGTTCAACTCCTTGCCGACATGGTCGACATTGGCCGGCACGGCGGTGGCCGTGGCCACCATCAGCAGGGGCTTGGAAAGCAGAGCCTTGGGGATCTCGAAATAAGTCTTGCCCTTGAGGCTGTGGATGTTGAACAGGCCGGTCTGGGTCTTGGCCTCGGCGGTGATGACCTTGTCGAAAGGCTTGGGCTCGCTGGCATCGGGTGCGGCCGGCGGCGTGGCCGGCTTGGCGGCCGCTGCAGAAGCGGCGCCGGCCGGCGCCTCGGGCGCCTGCTTGGGGTCGGCGGCTTGCGCGGACAGGGCGGCCAAGCTGGAGATGGCCAAGGCCATGGCGGTGGCCACGGGGCCGGTGAGTTTCAAGGACATGGGTGGTTTTCCTTTGCGGGGGCGGTGGCCCCGGGTCTGCTCAGGGCCCCGCGCACCGGCCGGCGGCTGTCGACCGGCTCGGCCCGGGGGTGATTCCTGATTTCGGAATTGTGTCGTGCGAGCGCGCGCGCGCTGAAAGTCAGCCCCCCGGGGAAACCCTGGCGGGCGTGCGCTCCCACCGCCATTCAGACATCGCCAACGTCGATTGGTCGCAAATTCCCGCCCCATCGCTTCTCCACCACGCACTTCGCGGTTAGAAAGCCGGCATGGCACTTTCCACCTCGCTCAAAAAATTCTTCGCCCGGCGCAGCGTCGTCGCCCTCGTGGTCCTCGGTCTGGCCGGCGCCGGCTGGGTGGCCTTCAACCGCGGAGAACACAAGCCGCCGCCGGAGCGCTTCCGCAGCACCGCCATCGACGAGGGCGCCATCACCCAGGTGGTGATGGCCAACGGCAATCTGCAGCCGGTGACCACAGTGGTGGTCGGCGCAGCGGTCAGCGGCACGGTGGCCGAGCGCCTGGTCGATTTCAACGACACGGTCAAGAAGGGTCAGGTCTTGCTGCGCATCGACCCGGCCAATTTCCAGGCCCGGGTGCGCCAGGCCAAGGCCCAGCTGGCCTCGGCCGAGGCCCAGGTGGCGTTTGCACGCGGCAACCTGGAGCGCAACGAGGCGCTCAAGGCCCAGGGCTATATCGCCGCGCCGCAGCGCGACCAGAGCCTGCGAGAGCTGGAGGTGGCCCGCGGCAACCTGGGCATCGCCCGCGCCCAGCTTGATGCGGCCGAGACCGACCTCGGCAACACCGTGATCCGCGCCCCGGTGGACGGGGTGGTGATCAAGCGCAGCGTTGATGTCGGCCAGACCGTGGCCGCCAGCTTCCAGACGCCCGAGCTGTTCCTGATCGCCAAGGATTTGCGCGAGATGGTCATCCAGACCAATGTCAGCGAGGCCGATGCCGGCCTGATCCAGAACGGCCAGGTGGTGCGCTTCGTGGTCGATGCGCACCCCAACCGCGAGTTCGAGGGCAAGGTCGAGCAGTTCCGCCTGAACGCCACCAACACCCAGGGCGTGGTCACCTACACCGTGATCGTCAACGTGCCCAACCCCGATGGCATCCTCAAGCCCGGCATGACGGCGCAGACCCGCATCGTGGTGGCCAGCAAGAGCAAGACCCTGCGCCTGCCCACCGCTGCCCTGCGCTTCAAGCCCGATGAAGACGAGCTCAAGCCGCAGGGCAAGGCCGCCAAAGCTGCAGCCTCGGCCTCATCCGCTGCTTCCGCCGCCTCGGCCCACAAGACTGAAGTCGCCCGCCCTGACGACGACGGCGTACTCAGCAATCTGCGCGGCAACGCCCGTGTCTACAAGGTCTACACCGTGGACGCCGAGCAAAACCTCAAGGCGCACGAGATCACGGTCGGCATCTCCAACACCCGCTTCACCGAGCTGCTCAGCGGCGACCTGAAGCGCGGCGATGCCGTGGTGACCCGGCGCGCGTCCAAGGACAAGAAGGAGGAGCTGTGAGCCTCGGCGCCGCCCCAGTGCTGGAGCTGCGCGGCATCACCAAGAGCTACCTCAGCGGCGATGTGCGAACGCCGGTCTTGCACGGCATCGATCTGACCGTGCAGCGCGGCGACTACCTGGCCTTGATGGGCTCTAGCGGCTCGGGCAAGAGCACGCTGATGAACCTGATGGGTCTGCTCGACCGCTGCGACAGCGGCCAGCTGCTGCTGCAAGGCCGCGACGTCAGCCAGCTGAGCGCCACCGAGCACGCCACGCTGCGCAACCGCGAGATCGGCTTTGTGTTCCAGAGCTTCAACCTGCTCAAGCGCATGAGCGTGCTCGAAAACGTGGCCCTGCCCCTGATCTACGGCGGGCGCAGCCGCAGCGAGGCCAAGGCGCGGGCGCAAACCTTGCTGGAAGCCGTGGGCCTGGGCGCCCTGGCCCAGCGCATGCCCAACCAGCTCAGCGGCGGCCAACAGCAGCGGGTGGCCATCGCCCGCAGCCTGGCCAATGAAGCGCCCCTGCTGTTGGCCGACGAACCGACTGGCAACCTCGACACCCAGACCACGGTCGAGGTGCTGGCCGTGCTGGAAAAACTCAACCGCGAACAAGGCCTGACCATCGTGCTGGTGACTCATGAACCCGATGTGGCCCTGCATGCCAAACGCCTGGTGCGTCTGAAAGACGGCCGCGTCGCCTTCGATGGCCTGCCTTCCGAACAGGCGCACGCATGAACCCGATGCAGATTTTTCTCGAGGCCTTGCGTTCCCTGAACGCCAACCGCCTGCGCAGCGCCCTGACCATGCTGGGCGTGGTGATCGGCATCGCCTCGGTGCTGTTGATGCTCAGCGTCGGCGATGCCGTGCGCGCCTTCATCGACAAGGAGCTGGCCGTGCTGGGCAGCAACCAGCTGATCGTGCAGAACGGCACACCGGTGGATGGCGGCGGGGTCAAGCGCCGCACCGGCGAGGTGCCGGCCCTGACGGTGGCCGATGCCCGCGCCCTGGCCGAACTGCCCAGCCTCAAGGGTGCGGCGCCGGCACTGCAGGGATTTTTCCAGGTGCAGTACGGCGAGAGCAACAGCAACCAGACGGTGCTAGGCACCACACCGGCCATGCTGGCCCTGCGCAGCTGGCAGGTGGAGCAGGGCGTGCCGCTGGATGAACGCGATGTGCAGGCCGCCGCCCGGGTGGCGGTGATCGGCTCCAAGCTGGCGGCCGACCATTTCAGCAACCGCAACCCCCTGGGCCAAACCGTGCGCCTGGACGGACAGCCCTTCACCATCATCGGCGTGCTGGGCGGCAGCGGCCGCACCCTGGACGGCACCGAGTTGGGCGAGCTGATCCTGGTGCCCATCAGCGCCATGCCCATGCGCTTGCAGCGCCCGGGCAGCGTGCACTACATCAGCGTGCAGTCCCACAGCGCCTCCGGCCTGGCCGAGGCACAGCTCGATGTGGAGGAGCTGCTGCGCGACCGCCACCGCATCACCGGCGACAAGGTCGATGACTTCGTGGTCACCAATCTGGCCAGCATCGCCAAGTCGGGCGAAGCCATCGCCGGCGGTCTGTCCATCGGCCTGGGCCTGATCGGCGCGGTCTCGCTGCTGGTGGGCGGCATCGGCATCATGAACATCATGCTGGTCAGCGTGTCCGAGCGGGTGCGCGAGATCGGCATCCGCATGGCCATCGGCGCCAAGCCGCGCGATGTACTCTGGCAGTTCCTCGGCGAAGCGGTGGTGCTGTGCCTGCTGGGCGGCCTGATCGGCCTGAGCATCGCCGCCTTGGGCGCCTGGGGTGTCAATGCCAACACTTCGTTTGCCATGAGCCTGGCGCCCAAGCACATCATGGTGGCGATCGGCTTTGCCAGCGGCGTGGGCCTGTTCTTCGGCTTCTACCCGGCGCGGCGGGCTTCACGCCTGCTGCCGATCGAGTGCTTGCGGCAGGATTGAAGCGTTCGGGGCCCGCGGGTCAGAGCTGGGAGGCGCTGCGGCGGCCGGCAGGCTGGACGCTGCTCTTGCTGCGACGCTGCGCCTGCTTTTGCATACGCCAGTAGCCCCAAGCGCCACGACCCAGTGCCAAGCTCAAGACCAGGCCGATGACCCAGGGCGTGAGCTCGTCGACGAGCTGTTTCAGCATCACCGAGACCAGAATCGAATCGCGCCGGATCTCGGCTTCACTGCGGGGGCGGGCGCCGGGGTCGGCACCACCACCGTGGCCGAAGCCCCCCGACGAGTTTGACAACTCGGAGCGCTGCCGGCTGCTGCGGCGCCGCTCCATCTCTTCCTCGCTGGGTTCTTCAAACAGCAGACCGCCGCGGAACTGGCTCAGCTCGGCACGGGCGTCACGCCAGAAGTCCTTGAAGTCGCGCAGCTCGCTGCTGTCGCGCAGTTCGCGCAAGGCGTCATTGATCAAAAGCTGATCACCGAGCTGCGCCGCATCGCGTGTCGGGCGCCCCGCCGCTGAAGCATCGGGGCGCGTGCGGGCAGCACCCTGGCCATTGCCAGGCTCGGTCTGAGGCCGCGCAGGCTTGCCGTCCGCAGCCGGGGCGGCCAGCACCTGAGCCGCCGCCGCCTGCCAGTCGGCCTCGCCGGGCGCCGCCTGCCCCACGCCGAAACTCGGCTTGAAGGGCTGCGACATCTCGACGCGCCGGCCAAAGCCTTGGCTCTCCACCGGAGCTGAGGCCGCGTAGGGGTTCTGCAAGAGCTTGCTGATGTCCACCGGCGCCATGGGCGACTGGATGACCGGCTCGGCGCTGACCGTGGCCGCGCCGCAGAGCAGCAAGGCGCAGCCAACAGGCCGAAGAACGGCCTCAGCCATGGCAGCGGCCCAAGCGGTGAACCGCCTGTTTGCGCCTGCTTGCTGAACCGATTTCATGGCCGTCACTCGTTTTCTCTTCCGCACCCGAGCCCGATGCGGGCGCGGTCTTATTTACATTTTGCCCGGCTCACGAGGCTTTTCTGGTGTGCTTACGCTCGCTTCAGTGCCGTTTTCACCATCTATGGCGCCAAACCCCCCGGCTCCGGGGGTGCGAATCACGAACACATCGCCGGCCTGCATCTCGGCCTGGCCGATATGGGGCAGGTTCTCGCGGCGGCCATCGGCGCGTTCCACCCAGTTGGCCCCGGGCGCCCCGGCGGCGCCACCGGCCAGACCGAAAGCGCCGCGCAGACGGCCATTGCTCAGAATGCCCGCCGTCATGGGCTCCAGGAAACGGATCCGGCGCTCGCCGCCATGGCCGCCGCGCCAACGCCCGGCGCCGCCGCTGCCGGGCACGATTTCGTAAGCGTCCAGGCGCACCGGGAACCGGAACTCCAGCACCTCGGGGTCGGTCAGGCGCGAGTTGGTCATATGGGTCTGCACCACGCTGGTCCCATCAAAGCCCGGGCCGGCACCAGAGCCGCCGGAAATCGTCTCGTAGTACTGGTGGCGCGCGTTGCCAAAAGTGAAGTTGTTCATGGTGCACTGGCTGGCCGCCAGCACGCCCAGAGCGCCGTAGAGCGCGTTGGTGACGCAGCTGGAGGTCTCGACATTGCCGGCCACCACGGCCGCTGGCGCGCGCGGGTTCAGCATGCAGCCCTCGGGCACGATCACCCGCAGCGGCTTCAGGCAGCCCGCATTGAGCGGGATCTGGTCGTCCACCAGGGTGCGGAAGACATAGAGCACCGCCGCCATGGTGATGGCCTTGGGTGCGTTGAAGTTGTTCGTCAGCTGCTGGGCGCTGCTGCCGCTGAAGTCGATGCAGGCGCTGCGCTCGGCAGCGTTGACGCGCACCGCCACCTGGATCTGCGCGCCATTGTCCAGGCTCAGTGTGAATTGGCCGTCACGCAAGGCGGTGATGACCCGGCGCACCGATTCCTCGGCGTTGTCCTGCACATGCTGCATGTACGCCGCCACCGTGGCGCGGCCGTACTGGGCCACCATGGCCTGCAACTCCTGCACGCCCTTCTCGTTGGCGGCAATCTGGGCGCGCAAATCCGCCAGGTTTTGCTGCGGGTTGCGCGAAGGATGCGGGCCGCTGGCCAGCAGCGCCAGCAGCTCGGCCTCACGCAGGCGGCCTGCCTCCACCAGCTTGAAGTTGTCGATCAACACGCCTTCCTGGTCGATCGATGTGGAAAACGGCGGCATGGAGCCGGGGCTGATGCCGCCGATGTCGGCATGGTGGCCGCGCGAGGCGACGTAGAAGTCGGGGCTGGCATCCGAAACAGCAGTCTCGAGATAGACCGGCGTCACCACGGTGATATCCGGCAGGTGGGTGCCGCCGTGATACGGGTCGTTGAGCACATAGACATCCCCGGGCTTCATGTCCGGGTTGCGCTCGATCACGGTCTTGATCGACTCGCTCATCGAGCCCAGATGCACCGGCATGTGCGGCGCGTTGGCGATCAGCTCGCCAGCGGCGCTGAACAGCGCGCAGGAGAAATCGAGCCGCTCCTTGATGTTCACCGAGTAGGCCGTGTTCTGCAGGCGCAACCCCATCTGCTCGGCGATGTTCATGAACAGGTTGTTGAAGACCTCCAGCATCACCGGGTCGGCCTCGGTGCCAATGGCGTGGGCGCTCACGCGCGGCCGCACACGGCGCAGCACGAGCAGGCCATCGGCCTGCAGATCGGCCTGCCAGCCAGGGTCGACCACGGTGGTGGCATTGCGTTCGGCCAGGATGGCCGGGCCGCCGATGCGGTCGCCGGGCTGCAGCTGCTCGCGTTGGTAGAGGCGTGCTGGGCGCCAGCCGGCCGGCTGCTCATCGGCCGGGCAGTACATGGCCAGTTCGGCGGTCGCCCGTGGCTCATGTGGGGTCAGGTCTTGCGCCGGGGCTGTGGCCGCCAAGGCGGCACCGGGCGCATTGCACTCCACCGCCACAGCCTCGATCACCAGAGCCCGACCCGGCATCAGGAAGGCAAAGCGCTGGCGGTAAGCCGCCTCGAAAGCGGCCTGCAAGTGAGCCAGCGTGGCGCCGGCATCGAGCGGGCAGCTGAGCGCCGTGTCCGTGCCCTGGTAACGCAGCTGCAGCTTGGTTTGCTGCAGCAGCTGATCACAGGCCAGGCCCTGGGCCAGCAGTTCGGCGCGGGCGGCCTCGTGCAAGCGCTCGGCCAAGGCGCGCGCGGCAAACAGGCCGGCCTCGTCCAGAGGCAGCTCCAGCGAGGCCTCGCGCAGTGCGATCTGGTCGGCCAGGCCCATGCCGTAGGCGCTCAGCACGCCGGCCAGTGGGTGGGCCAGCACCACGCTCATGCCCAGGGCATCGGCCACCCGACAAGCGGCCTGGCCGCCGGCGCCGCCAAAGCACTGCAAACTGTAGTCGCTGACGTCATAACCGCGCGCCACCGAGATCTTCTTAACCGCATTGGCCATGGCGCCGACCGCGATCTCCAGCGCGCCGCTGGCCACCTCTTCAGCGCTGAGGCTGCGGCCACTGGCCGCGCTCATCTGCGCCGCCAGGGCCTCGAAGCCCGCGCGTGACGCCGCCAGATCCAGCGCCTGATCGGCCTGCGGACCGAACAAGCGCGGGAAGTACTCGGGCTGGATGCGGCCCAGCAGAAGCTGGGCGTCGGTGGTGCTCAAGGGGCCGCCGCGCCGGTAACAGGCCGGGCCAGGGTTCGCGCCGGCCGACTCGGGCCCGACGCGCAGGCGTGCGCCATCGAAACGCACGATGCTGCCGCCACCGGCGGCCACCGTGTGGATGCTCATCATCGGCGCGCGCATGCGTACGCCGGCCACCTCGGTTTCAAAGGCGCGCTCGTAGGCCGGCGCGGTGTCGTATGCCGCGCTGGCCGCGTAATGGCTGACATCGGTGGAAGTGCCGCCCATGTCAAAGCCGATCAGCTGGCGATGGCCGGCGGCAAGAGCCGTGCGCACCATGCCGACGATGCCGCCTGCAGGGCCAGACAAGATCGCGTCCTTGCCCTGGAAGCGCCGCGCCTCGGTCAGGCCGCCCGAGCTCTGCATGAAGAACAGCGGGACACCCGGCATTTGCGAGGCCACTTGCTCGACATAACGCTTCAAAATGGGAGACAGGTAAGCATCGACCACGGTGGTGTCACCACGCGGCACCAGCTTCATCAGCGGGCTGACCTCGTGCGAGACCGAGACCTGGCTGAAGCCGATCTCGCGCGCCAAAGCAGCAGCCCGCTGCTCGTGCGCCGGGAAGCGGTAGCCGTGCATGAAGACAATGGCGCACGCGCGCAGGCCGGCCTCGTAGGCGGCCAAGAGCTGCACGCGCAGTTCGGCTTCGTCCAGGGACTGCACGTGCTCGCCGTCGGCGCCCATGCGCTCTTGCGCCTCGATCACGCGGCTGTAGAGCAGCTCGGGCAGCACGATCTGGCGCGCGAACAGCTGCGGCCGCGCCTGGGTGGCGATACGCAGCGCATCGCGAAAGCCGCGGGTGGTGACCAGCAGGGTCGGGTCGCCCTTGCGCTCCAGCAAGGCATTGGTGGCCACCGTCGTGCCCATCTTCACGCACTCGACCTGGGCCGGCGTGATCGCCTCGCCGGGCCGCAATCCCAACAGGCGGCGTATGCCCTCGACCGCCGCATCAGGGTACTGCTCGGGGTTCTCGGACAGCAGCTTGAGCGTGTGCAGCTGGCCATCGGGCGCACGGCCGACCAGATCGGTGAAGGTGCCGCCGCGGTCGATCCAGACTTGCCAGCGTTCTGTCAGAGGCTGCGTAGGCTTGCTGGTGGATGGGTGAGCGGAAGCGGGCATGGCGTTGAGGAGGTTCGGGCGATCGGGAGGGTCAAGTTGGCAGCAGGTGCCAACATCCCACACTATCGCTGAACCGGACGACCCCGAGCCTCGCCAGAACGGACTTCAGACCTTGACGCTCACCTGACGCAAAGACCGATCCAGAAGGCCTGCCACCACACCCAGCAGCGGCTCCCGGCCTGCGATGCCGAGTGGGGCGGGATTCGACGCCTGCAGATCGTCCAGCAACTGATGGAAGGGCCGGTCAGCGCTGATTTGAAGCCTGGGCATGGCCGCAGCGTCCTCCACCAAGAGCCGCCCCGCCGGCGAGGCCGGCCGCTCGCTCAAATCCACCATGGTTCCGACCATGCGCGTGGCATTGCCGTGGACATCGCGTTCCAGCACCACACCACGGGAATGCATCAAGCGGTAGCCCGAACCATTGCTCCGCAGACGGAACTTCGCCTCGTAGCTGGGGAGCCTGCCATCCAGGTAAGCCTGCATGGCGCTCAACATCTGCGCCTGATCGTCGGGGTGGACGCGGCAGCGCCAAAAAGCCGTGTGGTCGGCCGAACGGGCGTAGGGGAAGCCGAGGTGTTCCTTCCACCGCGGCGAGTAGTGAACCGTTTCTTGACGCGTGTCCAGATCCCAAACGCCGAACCAACCTTGTTCGATCGCCTGTCGCCAATGCTCTACGTCGGGCCTGCTGATACTCATAGCGCTCCATCTTGTCGGGGCGCAGCCCAGGGGTCAAGCACAGGGGCCGAAAAACAGCGATTCCAGCGCCAGTGTTCACGATTGGAAGACGCCAAGCGACTTTCGGTTCGGTGACGTCCAAACCAAAAGGCCCACCTCCTCTCGGAGCGCGGGCCTTGAATCCACAGAACACCAACAAGGTGTTGGTTAGAACGGAATGTCGTCATCCATATCGTCGTCCGAAGGGACGATCAGAAAGGGATGTCGTCATCCATATCGTCAAAACCGGTCGCCGGGCGCGGCGCCGGGGCGGGCGCGGGGCGGGCTGCCGGGGGGCGAGCGGCCGGGCGAGCCGGGGCGCGAGGGGCAGGTGCGTCGCCGTAGTCGTCGCCACCACCGCCGTAGGACGCAGCGCCGCCGCCGGCCGCAGCACCTGCGCCACGCCCTTCGCGGGCACCGTAGCCGCCACCACCGCCGCCGCCTTCATCGCCAGAGTCACGGCCGCCGAGCAGCTGCATCTCATTGGCGATGATCTCGGTGGTGTAGACCTCCTTGCCTTCCTTGTCGGTCCATTTGCGAGTGCGCAGACGGCCTTCGACGTAGAGCGGGCGGCCCTTCTTGCAGTACTGACCAACGATCTCAGCGAGCTTGTCGTTGAACACCACACGGTGCCATTCGGTCTCTTCCTGCTTCTCGCCGGATTCGCGGTTTTTCCAGTTGCGCGTGGTCGCCAGGCTGATGGTGCAGAACGCAACGCCGCTGGGGTTGTAGCGCAGCTCAGGGTCGCGCCCCAGGTTGCCGATGAGAATGACTTTGTTGACCGAGGCCATATTGCGCTCCGCTGGCGATAAACGCGAGATTATGCCGCTGCCCCCGCTGCCCTGCCCAAACTTGAGCCCGTAGTGGCTTCAGGCTTACACCTGCGAGCGAGCGCGGCTGGCCCGCCTGCACGGGGCCGCATGAGCCCAAACCCCAGGGCGCCGCAGTTCGCGCCCTGCATCCCGCACTTAGTCAGGCCGGCGCCCGGCGCGGCGCAGGCTTTGCCTAAGATGCCGACATGGACAGCCGCACGCCCCTGAACCCGAGCCAGAGCTGGAACACCGGCAGCCGCCGGCGTTTCTGGCTGGCCTATGGCGGTGCCTGCCTGCTGACCTGGCTGCTGTATGTGGTGGCCGGGCTCGATTACCAACGCGGCCAGCAAGGCGTGTGGCAGCTCTGGTCCGCCGTCTACGAGGCCACGCTGACGCTCTGGGCGCCGATGCTGATGGGCGTGCTGGTCTACCCCTGGGTGCGCTGGCTGCATGAGCGCGACTTCGGTCTGCTCAGCCTGGCCGCCCTGCACGCTGCCGCCGCCCTGCTGTTCAGCACGGTCTGGCTGGCCAGTGATTTCGTGCTCGCCAGCCTGCTCTTCGGCCCCGAGCACGCCGAGGCCACGCTGATGCAGACGGCGCTCTGGCGCGCCATCACCGGGGTGTTCGTCTATGTGCCGGTGTCCACCGGTTTTGCGGCCGTGCTGAATGCCCGGCGCGCCCGCCGCAACGCGGTGGCCGCGGCCCAGGCCGAGAGCGCGCTGGCCCGCGCCGAGCTGGCCGCCATCAGCGGCAAGCTGAACCCGCATTTCCTCTTCAACACCTTGAATTCCCTGATCGCCCTGACCCGCAAAGACGCCAAGGCGGCCGAAACCGCCCTGCTGCGTTTCTCCGACATGCTGCGCTATGTGCTGGACAGCAAGCGCGGTGTGGCCGACCGCGTGACCCTGGAGGAAGAGCTGGGTTTTGTGCGCGACTACCTGGCCCTGGAGTCCCTGCGCCTGGGGCAGCGCCTCAGCGTGGAATGGGCGCTGGACCCGCAGACTCTGCAGGACGAGATCCCGCCGCTGACCCTGCAGCCCCTGGTGGAGAACTCCATCATCCACGGCATCTCGCCCAGCGTGAAGGGCGGCTGCATCAGCATCAGCGCGCGCCGCGATGCCTTGACGCAGGGCCTGGCCCTGACCGTCAAAGACGACGGCGCCGGCTGCGACCCGGCCCGGCTGAACGCGCAGGACGCAGTGGCCTCGCCCAGCGACGCCGCCCATGTCGGCGGCGGCCACCGCGGAGGCGGCATCGGCCTGGGCGCCCTGCGCCGCCGCTTCGCACTGGACTTCGACGGCCGCGCCCGCATGCACATCCACACCGCACCCGGCGCAGGTTTCCGCGTCGACCTGTGGATTCCGCAAGCCCTCACCGCATGACCCCCATGAACACCACCGCCACACCCCGCATACGCACCCTGATCGCCGAGGACGAACCCCTGGCCAGCGAAGCCCTGGCCGACTGGGTCGCGCAGCTGCCGCAGCTGGAGCTGCTTGCCTGCTGTGCCGACGGTCTGAGCGCGCTGGAACAGATCCGCAGCCTGCGGCCGGAGCTGGTCTTCATGGACATCAATATGCCGGGGCTGAGCGGCCTGCAGGTCTTGCGCGCCCTGGCCGAGGACGGCGCCGGCGGCCCGGCACCGCGTGTCATCTTCACCACCGCCTACAACGAGCACGCCATCACCGCCTTTGAGCTGCACGCGGCCGACTACCTGCTCAAACCCTTCTCGCAGGAGCGCTTCAACGAGGCCGTCGGCCATGCGCTGCAGCGCAGCACCGCCGCCGAAACGGTCGGCAGCACCCAGGCCCTGGAGGCCGCGGCCAAGCCCGACAACTCACCCATGACCCGGCTGCTGGTGCGCGACCAGGGCAAGATCTTCCCGATCCAGGTGGACACCGTCGAATATCTGCGTTCGGACATCAAGTACACGGCCGTGGCCAGCGGTGGCCGCCAGTACCTGGTCAATCTGCCCATCACGGCCTTCGAACAGCGCCTGGACCCGAGCCGCTTCATCAAGCTGCAGCGCAGCTGCATCGTCAATCTCGACTTCGTGGTCTCGATGACGCCGGACGAAAACTCGCAACTGATCGTGCAAATGCAGGATGGCAGCCGCTTCACGGCCAACCGCGATGTGTCCAAGAAACTGAGGGAGCAATCGATATGAGCTGGAAGCTGCTGTCCACCGGCCTGCTGGCCTGTCTGATGAGCGAGTGGGTGGCCGCTCAGCCCGGCGGGGCGCCCGCCGCAGCGGCTCCGGCCAAGCCTGCAGCGCCCGCGGCTCCTGCGGCCGTGGCGCCACCGGCCCCGCCGGCGGCCGAGGGCAAGCTCTACGTCGGCCGCCCCTTCGAGCGCCTGGAGCTCTCCGGCACCGCCAATGTGCGACTGATCCAGGGCGAACGCGACCAGGTCTTCGTGGTCGGTGACGCCGAGGCACAGAAGCAGATCGAGCTCGACTACAGCGGCGACAAGCTGCAGATCCGCTCAGTCGACGGCTGGAAGATGTGGCGCAACCAAAGGCCGCAGATCGACGTCACCCTGCGCCGGCTCCATCAAGTGATCCTGTCAGGCGCGGGCGATCTGCACGCGCCCGGCGCATTCCGCTGCGTCCAGCTGACGGTCAGCATCTCGGGCGCCGGCACGGCACGTTTCGACGATCTCAATGCCGAGCGCTTGAACTTCGGCATCTCCGGTGCCGGCACCGGCAGCATCAGCGGCCAGGTGAACATGCTGTCGCTGCGCATCTCCGGCAAGGGGCGGCTGCAGGCCGAAAACCTGCAGGCCCATCGCGCGGCCCTCAGCATCAGTGGCATCGGCGAGGCCGAGGTCTGGGCCACCGAACAGCTGGCCATCTCGGTCTCGGGCTTCGGCCAGGTCGACTACTGGGGCCGGCCCGAGGTGCAACGCCAGTCCTCTGGCATCTCGCGCATCAACGCCCGCGGTGACAAGGCCAGCAACGCCCGCGCAGTGCCGAGCAACAGCAACAGCGGCGGCGGTAGCAGTGAGGCCCGCGCGCCGCTGGAGGAGCTTGCAAGGCGCTGACAGCCGCGGCCCTGCCGGAAAACCGGTCAAAGTCCACGGCGGCGCCATGGTGGGCACTGTGCAAAGCTGAGCGTGCAAGCCTATCGTGTGCCGACGAGCACCCGGCACCGCATGCCGCCGCAATCGCTGGCGGACCGATGGCCGGGCGAAAGGAGATGCCATGAGCTCCACGCCCGAAACGTCCACGCTGAGCGAACAGCTCAGGCAACTGCGCGGCAGCATGCAATGGCTGGTTCGGCGCTCCGGCTCGGAGCTTCAACGGGCCCGAGGCAGCTACCGCAACCCTTTCGCCCGCGACCGTGCCCGCGTGCTGCACTGCAGCTCCTTCCGCCGCTTGCAGGGCAAGCTCAGCTGGCCCAGTCTCGACGAGGGCGAAGTCATGCGCTCGCGACTGACCCATGCGCTGGAGACCGCGCAGCTGGCGCGTGGTTTGTTGAGGGCCCTGGAGGGCTTGCACTCCCGCTCGGAGCCCTGGGTGGCCTTGCTGCCGGACCCGAACTTGCTGGAGTCCATTGCCTTTGCACGCGAACTGGGCGCGGCCCCCTTTGGCCGCGGCGGGGAGATCATGCTCAACTGCCTGATGCACGAGCATGGCGGCTTCGAGACGCGCGCGCAAAGCATCCGTCTGTTGGCACGCCAGGAGCCCTATGCCGAAGGCTTCGGCCTCGACCCCTCGCGCCGCCTCTTGCTCGGCATGCTGGACCGCCCCTGCCCCTGGTCGCGGCTGCTGTCGCCCCGCTCGCGACAGCAGCCCGGGCCCGGCATGGTGCCGCTGCGCGAACACTGGTCACCGCCCCAGGGCTTTTACGACGAAGACCAGGACCTGGTGGATTGGGTTCTCATGCCCCTGGAAGGCCCGGAAGCCGATCGCCTGCTGATGCCCCGGCGTGCGGCGACGGAGCATCAGCATGGCCACGCCGGACCTGGCAGCCTGGATGCCAGCCTGGTTCAGCTGGCGGCCGGGATTGCACAGGGCGTTCATGAGTTCGAAGATGGCCTGACCCTGGGCGAGATCGCCCGCGAGGATTGGGAGGCGATCGAGTTCGATCGCAGCTGGGCCGAGGCGGTGGACCTGGGCGATATCGACGGCATCGGCCAGGCCTTGTTCGGCAGCTCGACACCGGCACGCAAGCGCGCCATAGGCACCCTGGTGAACGCCTTGGTGGTGTCCGCCGAAGTGGAACCCCTGCCCGGCCACGAGGAAGCCCTGCTGGCCTGGCAGGTGCAGTTGCTGCCTCAGGCTCAAGTCTTTCTGGGTGGCTTGCAAGCCTTGGTGCAGCGCCGCCTCTACGACCGTGCCCAGGTCCAGATGCAAGAGCATCGCGGCCAACTCGTCTTGCGCGAGCTGTTCGAGGCCTGCGTCACCACACCCAAGCGCTTATTGCGCGACGAAGCCCTTGCGGCCTACGCGGGGGCTGGGAGCGAGACCGAGAAAATGAGAGTCATTGCCGACCAACTGGCCGGGCTGTCCGACGCCCATGCCACCCGTCTGCACGACAAGCTGGTGAACGGTGTCGGCTGAGTTGCTGCACCTGTCCCGCTCAGGCCGGGCCTGCGCTCAGGGCTCGCCGTCCCAGTAATCGAGACCGTGCTCGCGCCGATGGACGAAGGCCGGGCCCTTGGAGAACACAGCGATCTTGCCCGAGTCGGGGTATTCGCAGACCTCGGGCCGGTCCTGGGTGCTGATGCTCAGGTACTTGAGCTCGGCGTCCGAGGTGTTGAGGATGTGGTGCGGGTATTCGGGCCCGCAGGGAATGAAGATGACGTCGCCGGCCTTGATGGCCAGCAGTTCATCGGCCACCCGCAAGGTTCCCTGACCCTCGAGGACGATGAACATCTCCTCTTGCGTGTGGTGAAAGTGGTAGGGGCAGCTCTGCTGCCCGGGCGCCACGGTGTCCACGCCACAGCCGAGTTTGCGCGCCACGGTGCCCTCGGACACGGCTCCGACCAGGCTGTCGTAGCGCGGCGGGCGCAGGTAGCGCTCGCGCGGCACTTCCAGGAAATTGCGGATCAGCTTCAGCCGCAGCTCCGCGGCCTTGTCTTCTGAGTCTTCGGTCATGGTGGCGCCCACTCTGCTGTTGCTACACCGGATGGTGGCTGCCATCTTGACCGAAAACTCGCTGCACACCAATGCCCGCCGCGGCGTTCGGTACTCCGCGAGCGGGCCTTGGAGAAGCGCAGGCCTTGATCAGACCTTGGAACGGCGGCGCTGAGCCAGGGCGAACAGCAGACCCAGACCGCCGAACAGCAGCGCCGCGCTTTGCGGCTCAGGCACGGGAGCGGCAAAGCTGAGTTCGTCCAGGCTGACATCGCTGCCGGCCACGCTGAAGCTGTAGATGTCGGCTTGGCCACGCACGAAGCCGAGGAACTTGCCTTCGTTGTAGCTGTCAAACGTGGTCTGGATGCTGTAGCTGAAGGACTCCAGCACGGCGCCGTTCTGGCCGTAGGCGGTCAGCACCAAGCTGTTGGCCTGGCCGTCGGTGCGGTACTGGTTCAGGTAGGCGCCGACGCTGCTCACGGCCGCGCCGAAGCTGAAGTGCAGGGGGCCGCCGCTGCTGGCGAGGAAGTTGCCGCTGCCGGTGGGCGTCGGGGTCAAGCCGTCCACGGGGTTGCCGCGGGCACCCCAGAGGCCGTTCTCGCCCAAGTCACGCAGGTTGGCGCCGATTTCTGTGCCTTGGCCGGGCTGCAGGAAGACGTTGTAGCCGGTCTCGGCCAGGCCCAGTTCCACGGTGTTGCCGGTGAGCAGGCCGTCGAAGCTGTTGAAGCTCACACGCAGGGCGGTGCCGAAGCCGGCATCGGAATCAACGGCGTCGGCATGGGCGCCGCCGGCCAGCAAAAGGCAGGCCGCCAGGGCCAGGGTCTTGATTTGGGTTTTCATGATGGGTCTTGCTCCAGAGGAGTGAGTGAAGGTGAGTTGCAGGGGTGCGGCGGGCGAGTGGTCGGGCCTCGAAGGCACCGCGCTCGCGCCCGCCGCATGGGCCTGTTCAGGCCCTCAGCACTCAGCTGCCGATGATGCCGCCGTCGTCCTTGGTGATCACGACCACGCTCGAACGGGGGCGGCCAAACGGCACCGAGGTGACACCGTCGGACTCCACGCCCCACTGGTTTGCAGGCCAGCGCGACTTCAACTCGGGGTTGCTTGGCAATGCGTCCTCGCCGGGGTGCTGCACACCGACCCACATGGTCTTGCCATCCGGGCTCATGGCGATGCCGGTCACTTCGCAGCCGTTCGGGCCGGTCAGGAAGCGGCGGGCCATGCCCGTGTTCGGGTCGGCGCAGACCATGCAGTTGGCGCCGATGTTCTTCCAGTCACCGGAAGCGTCACCGATCTGGTCGGTCTGCACCCAAAGGCGGCCGAAGTGGTCGAACCACAGGCCGTCCGGCGCGCCGAAGTCGGCGCTGCCGAAGGGGTCGGCGACGATATTGCCCTTGTAGTTGTTGGTGGGCTTGGCCGGCTTGGTGGTCTTGGTGTCACCGGCTTGCAGGAACAGGTTCCAAGTGAAGCTGGTGGCCTTGACGGTGTCGGCATCTTCTTGCCAACGGATGATGTGGCCGTAGATATTGTCTTCGCGTGGGTTGGCTGCGTCGACGGCGGGGCGGGCCGAACCAGCGGCGGTCGAACCATCGGCCTTGTTTGACGACGGTGTGGCGCTGCTGCCGCGGCGGTTGTTGTTGGTCAGCGTGCAGTAGATCTCGATCTTGTTGAAGCCGCCGATGCGTGGGCGGGCACCGGTCCACTCGGGGCGGTCCATCATGGTGGCGCCAACAGCGTCGGCGGCCATGCGGGTCTTGATCAGGATCTTGGCCAGCACTTCGGCGTCGTCGGCGCCGGCGAAGTTGGCGTTGTCACGCAAGGCCAGGCCGTCCGTGCCGATGGTGCCGGGCAACAGTGCGAGCCATTGACCGCTCAGGTCGGAGGCGAACTTGGCGACGTACAGGGTGCCGGCGTCGAGCAGGTCACGGTTGGCAGCGCGGCTGGCCGGGTTGTACTTGCCGGCGCTGACGAACTTGTAGATGTACTCGTTGCGCTCGTCGTCGCCCATATAGACGGCCAGATGACCGTCCTTGTCCACCACATACTGGGCGCTTTCGTGCTTGATGCGGCCCAGGGCGGTGCGCTTGACCGGCACGTTCTTCGGATCGTAGGGGTCCACTTCCACCACCCAGCCAAACAGATTGGCTTCGTTGGGGTTGCCGTTCAGGTCAAAGCGCGGGTCCTGGGTGTGCCACTTGTAGTTGAAGCCGTCCTTGGTCAGGCCGTAACGGTTGAACATCTTGCCGACTTCGCCGGAAGTGGGCGCAGGCACAGCCGTGTTGGCACCGAAATTGCCGTTGAAGTTCTCTTCGCAAGTCAGGTAGGTGCCCCAGGGCGTCACACCGTTGGCGCAGTTGTTGATGGTGCCGTAAGCGGTGAAACCATCGGTTTGCTTGCCGGTGGGGAAGCTGCCGTTCTCGTTGATGCTGTACTCATTGGCCTTCATCAAGGCATGGCCGGCGGCCGGGCCGGAGATGCGGGTCTTGGTGTTGGCGGTCAGGCGGCGGCCATAGGGCGAGTTCTTGACCACGGCCCACTTGCCATTGCGGCGGCGGGCTTCGAGGATGGACACGCCATGGGCGGCTTGCGACTTGCGCACCGCTGCCAGGTTGGCGCCTGCAATGCCGGCAGGGGTCAAGATTTCTTCAGGCGTGTACTCGTTGTTGATGGCCAGAATGCCACGGTCCGAGGTGGGCTTGCCGTCCGCGCCGGTGAAGGGGAAGAAGGCCATGCCGTCGTTGTGCGCGCCAAATTGCTTGGCCTGCTCAGCGGCGGTGTTGCTGGCGTCAGAAGCGAAAGGCACGCCACCGGGCATGATCGCGTCGCCCCAAGCCACGAACAACTCGGCGGTGTAGCCGGCCGGCACGGTGATCTTGTCGGCCACGGCCGACGCTGCAGGCGCCGTGGTGACGGACACGCTGGCGGGCACGCTTTCAAAACCAATGCCAGGGAAACCCAGGCCTGCGGGCACGGGCGCGGCTTGCACGGTACCAACCAGGCCCGACAGGGTCAGGCCACCGGCGGCGGCCAGGGCGGTGGTACCGACCGAGCCCTTGATGAAGGTACGGCGGCTGCTGTCGATGCCGTCGATGATGTCGTAAATCGATGCATTGCCGGACGGATTGATCGTCTCGTCATTGCGGGGGTGCTTGATGCCCTTCATGGATGGCTCCTGCTGCTGTCGTTGGGGGTAACTTACGGAAATTCACGGCGGTGATGGCCGGCTTCCGCCAGCGCAGCGCGAAATGTGCAGAACTCAAGCGACAGCGCGATGACGGCAAAAGGCCTAACGGATCATGGCGAGCCGGGGGCGTACCATTGCGGACTCGATGAAAGCACCCTCCATTTCCCCCGACGCCAGCCCGCAGAAAATCCTGCATGAAGTCTTCGGCTACAGCGCCTTCCGTGGCGCGCAGGCCGACATCGTGGGCCATGTGGTGGCCGGCGGCGACGCCCTGGTGCTGATGCCCACCGGCGGTGGCAAAAGCCTCTGCTACCAGATCCCCGCCATCGCGCGCCACCGCAGCCAGCAAGGCGTGACCGTGGTGGTCAGCCCCCTGATCGCCCTGATGCACGACCAGGTCGGCGCGCTGGAAGAAGCCGGTGTGCACGCCGCCTTCCTGAACAGCAGCCTGAGCGGCGAGCAGGCCGCCCATGTCGAGCGCGAGATGATGAGCGGCCGCCTGGTCATGCTCTACGCCGCGCCCGAGCGCATCACCAACCCGCGCTTCCTGGCCCAGCTCGATTCGCTGCAGGAGCGCGGCCTGCTGAGCCTGTTCGCCATCGACGAGGCGCACTGCGTCAGCCAATGGGGCCATGATTTCCGCAGCGAGTACCTGGCTCTCAGTCTGCTGCACGAGCGCTACCCCGAGGTGCCGCGCATCGCGCTGACCGCCACCGCCGACGACCTGACCCGCGCCGACATCATCGAGCGCCTGCGCCTGGAAGAGGCGCGCATCTTCATCAGCAGCTTCGACCGGCCCAACATCCGCTACACCATCGTCGAAAAGGACAGCAAGCCGCGCGATCAGCTGCTGCGCTTCATCCAGGACGAACATGGCGAGGACGCCGGCGTTGTCTACTGCCAGAGCCGCAAAAAAGTGGATGAGACGGCCGACTGGTTGGTAAGCGCCGGCATCAAGGCCCTGCCGTATCACGCCGGTCTGGACGCCGCCGTGCGCCAGCGCCACCAGGACCGTTTCTTGCGCGAAGACAGCATCGTCATGGTGGCCACCATCGCCTTCGGCATGGGCATCGACAAACCCGATGTGCGCTTCGTCGCCCACCTGGACCTGCCCAAGAACATCGAGAGCTACTACCAGGAGACCGGCCGCGCCGGCCGCGACGGGGCGGCGGCCGATGCCTGGATGACCTACGGCCTGGCCGATGTGGTGAACCAGCGCCGCATGATCGACGAAAGCCCGGCCGGCGAGGAATTCAAGAAAGGGCAGCGCGGCAAGCTCGACGCCTTGCTGGCTCTGGCTGAGGCGACCGACTGCCGGCGCGTGCGGCTGCTCGGTTATTTCGGTGAGTTAAGTACCGCTTGTGGCAACTGCGACAACTGCCTCGTGCCGCCCGCCACCTGGGACGGCACCGATTCCGCCCGCAAGCTGCTCAGCTGCATCTACCGCTTTCACCAGAACGGCGGCCAGCGCTTTGGTGCCGGCCATCTGATCGATGTGCTGCGCGGCAAGGTCACCGACAAGGTCACGCAGTACGGGCACCAAAGCCTGTCCACCTGGGGCATCGGCGCTGACCTGCCCGAGACCCAGTGGCGCGCCGTGCTGCGCCAGCTGATCGCTCTGGGCCATGTGTTCACCGAGGGCGAGTACATGACCCTGGCCTTGGCCGACAGCGCCCGCGCCGTGCTCAAGGGCGAGGTGCAGCTGCTGCTGCGCGTGCCCACCGTGGCCCCCAAACGCGGCCGGCTGACGCGCAATGGCAAACCTGGCACTGGCAGCAGTGGCAAGAGCAGCGCGCCGATCGAGCTCGACGACGATGCCCTGGCGCGCTTCGAACTGCTCAAGGCCTGGCGCGCCGAAGTGGCCAAGGAGCACGGCCTGCCCGCCTATGTGATCTTCCAGAACGTCACCCTGGCCGAGATGGCCCGGCAGAACCCGCAAAGCCTGGACGAGCTGGCCGGCATCAGCGGCGTGGGGGCGAAGAAGCTGGAAGCGTACGGCGAGGAGATCTTGCGCGTTCTCGGTTGATCCGTGCGCTGTGCCCTGGGTCGCGCGGGCACAAACTGTAACAATCTACGTATGCAACGCCGCCTACTGCTCACCGCCCTGAGCCTGCCCACCGGGCAGGCGCTGGCGCAGCTGGCGGCGTCCGCACCGCTCGCACCCGGCCTGCCGGCGCTGAGCGCAGAGCGCCAGCTGGAAGCCGCGGCCCGTGCCGAGGGCCGACTCCACACCCTGGGCATGCCCGACAGCTGGGCCAACTGGGCGGGCATCTGGGCCGACCTGAAGCGGCTCTACGGCATCGAGCACAGCGACGAGAACATGAACAGCGCCGACGAGATCGAGCGCATGGCGCGCGACGGCAGCCGCGGCACCGTGGACCTGGGCGATGTCGGCTTCGAATATGGCGCGGTGGCGCGCGGGCGTGGCATCAGCCGGCCGCACAAGCCCAAGTATTGGGAGCAGATCCCCGCCTGGGCGCGCGACGAAGATGGCTACTGGGCCCTGGCCTACACCGGCACGATTGCCTTTGCCGTCAACAAGAAGCGGCACGGCGGGCGGGTGCCGCGCAGCTGGCAGGAGCTGTTTGATGGCCCCTACACGGTGCAGGTCGGCGGCGTCGGCAGCTCGGCCCAGGCCAGCGCCAATGTGTTGGCGGCCGCCATCGCACTGGGCGGCGATGAAGTGCGCCTGCAGCCGGCGCTGGAGGCCTTTGCCAAGCTGGCCCGGCAGGGCCGGCTGATTCACAGCAATGCCACGGTGGACGACTTGCAGCGCGGCAAGGCCGATGTCTTCCTGCTCTGGGATTTCGTCGCCCTGGGCCATCGCAGCCGCCTGACGCAGCCTGCCGACTACGAAGTACTGATTCCCACCGACGGCTCGGTCACCAGCGGCTACACCACCCTCATCAACCGCCACGCACCGCACCCCAATGCCGCGCAGCTGGCACGCGAGTACATCTTCAGCGACGCCGGCCAGCTGCAGCTGGCGCGCGGCTATGCCCGGCCGATTCGCATCGCTCACCTGGACCTGCCGCCCGAGCTGCGCCAGCGCCTGCTGGACCCGGCCCAGTACAGCCGCGCCCGCGCCCTGCGCCCCTTTGTCTGGGCCTGGGAGATGAAGAAGCTGCGCGAGACCTGGCAGGACGAAGTGCTCAAGCAGACCGCGCGCTGAACTGCGCCAGCGCGCGTCGCGCTTGGCGGAGAATCCGAGGCTTCGACCCATGACGGTCGCCAACGATGCCGCCCCCCATGCCCAAGATCTCCCAGCCCATGCGCCGCAGTGCGCCCTTCAAAGCCCTGTTGAGCGCCCTGAGCCTGGGGACGCTGAGTCTGCTGGCCCAGGCCCAGACCAGTGATGGCAACAACAGCGCCGCCAAGGAACAGCCCCTGACCAGCCTGCCCTACACGCCCAGCCTGGACCTGCAGGCCATGGACCGCAGCGTCGACCCCTGCGAAGACTTTTACCAGTACGTCTGCGGCGGCTGGATGGAAAAGAACCCGGTGCCGGCCGACCAGTCGCGCTGGTCGGTCTATGCCAAGATGGCCGATGAGAACCAGCGTTATCTCTGGGGCATCCTGGAGCGTCTGGCAAGCAGCCCGGCCGCGCAGCTGAACGCCAGCCAGGCTCAGATGGCCGACTACTACGCCGCCTGCATGGACGAAGGCGCGGCCGAGCGCCGTGGCCTGCAAGCCCTGCAACCGCTGCTGAGCCGCATCGACGGCCTGAGCAGCAAGCAGGAGCTGCCGGCCCTGCTGGCCGCCCTGCAGCTGGCCAGCAACAACGAGCGCCTGTTCTTTGCCTTCACATCGAGCCAGGACCTGGCCGACTCCAGCCAGCTGATTGCCTTTGCCATGGCCGGTGGCATCAGCTTGCCGGACCGCGACTACTATCTGAAGAGCGATGCGAAATCGCTCAAGATGCGGAAAGCGTTCAGCGCCCACATCGCCCGCATGTTCGAGCTTGGCGGCAGCAGCGCAAGCCAGGCTCAGGCGGCCGCCGCCCGCGTGCTGGCCATGGAAACCACCCTGGCCCGCGCCACCCTGAGCCGTGTGGACAAGCGTGACCCCTACAAGACTTTCCACAAGTTCGACGCCCGCGGCCTGCAAGCCCTGACCCCCGGCTTCGACTGGGCGGCCTACCAGCAGGCCCTGGGCGTGCCGGCTTCCACCCGGGTCTTCAACGTCACCGAGCCGGCCTTCTTCAAGGCCCTGGCCGGCCTGCTCAAGAAGAGCAGCCTGGACGACATCAAGACCTACCTGCGCTGGCAGACCCTGAGCAGCCAGGCGCCGCATCTGAACCAGGCCGTGGTGCAGGCCAACTTCGACTTCTTTGGCCAGACGCTCAACGGCGTGCCCCAGCTCAAGGCACGCTGGAAGCGCTGTGTCGAGCTGGTGGACAACCAGATCGGCGAAGCCCTGGGCCAGGAGTTCGTGGCACGCAATTTCAGCCCCGAGCTGAAGGCCAAGACCCAGCAGATGACCGAACAGATCGAGCGCGCCATGGCCCAGCGCGTTAAGGCGCTGGAATGGATGAGCCCGGCCACGCAAACGCGTGCGCTGGAGAAGCTGCACAGCATCGTCAACAAGATCGGCTACCCCGATGTCTGGCGCGACTACAGCGCGCTGGAGATCAAGCGCGATGACTTCCTGGGCAATGTGCAGCGCGGCAATGCCTTCGAAGCGCGGCGCCAGCTGAACAAGATCGGCAAGCCGCTGGACCGCGGCGAGTGGGGCATGACGCCGCAGACGGTGAACGCGTACTACAACCCGCAGATGAACGACATCAACTTCCCCGCCGGCGTGCTGCAGCCGCCGCTGTTCGACACCAAGCTCGACGACGCGCCCAGCTATGGCAACACCGGCGGCACCATCGGCCATGAGCTGATCCACGGCTTCGACGATGAGGGTCGCCAGTTCGATGCCAAGGGCAATCTCAAGGACTGGTGGGCCAAGAAGGACGGCCGCGCGTTTGAAAAGCGCGCCGCCTGCGTGGTCGAGCAATATGCGCAGTACACCATCGTCGATGACATCAAGATCAACAGCCGCCTGACCCTGGGCGAGGACCTGGCCGACCTGGGCGGCATGGTGCTGGCCCTGGCCGCCTGGCGCGAGCAGACCGCCACGCAGAAGCTGGCGCCCATCGACGGCCTGACGCCCGAGCAGCGTTTCTTCATCGGCTTCGGTCAGTGGGACTGCAACACCGCCCGCCCCGAGGCGCTGCGCGTGCAAGCCCTGACCAACCCGCATTCGCCGGGCCGCTACCGCATCAACGGTGTGGCCGTGAACATGCCGGAGTTTGCCCAGGCTTTCGCATGCAAGCCGGGTCAAAAAATGGTCAAGGAAGAGAGCAAGCGCTGCAAGATCTGGTGATCAGCGCAGCGGCGGCCAACACCCACAGGGGCGCGTTTTGCGCCCCTTTTTATTTACCCCGACCCATCGAAGTGCCGATATGTGACACGTGTAACGCTTTGCAAGGAAGAGGAAACAGGGTCAACGACGGCTCATCGGGCGTCGTTGTGCAGGTACCTTTCGCAACCCTTGGAGAAATCCTGATGAACACCAAGTCCAACGCTCTGAAGACCGCTCTGATCCCCGCGCTGCTGGCTCTGTCCTTGGGTAGCGCCATGGCCGCCGAAGCTACCAAGCCGGTCAGCGCCAACCCCACGGCCACCGCAGCCACCACCACGGCACCGGCTGCCACCGCAACGACCGCGGCACCTGCCACCAAGGAGGCTAACGCAAAAACCGAGCAGCATACCGGTGCAGCGAAGATGGAGCACAAGGCCGAGCACAAGAAGGCCCACGCCCACAAAGCTGCCCCGGCCGCTGCCAAGACCAGCCAAGCCACGCCAGCAGCAGCCTCTGTGACCACGGCTGCCGCGACTGCCACCCCGACTGTGACAGCAGCCCCCACGGCCAAGCCGGCCACCACCGCTGCAGCCACGCCGGCCGCTACCGCCGCCCCGGTGGCAGCAACAGCCATGCCCAGCCCGGTGAACAAGACCGACGGTGCCGGCCCGGCCACGCCCAAGAAGCCTGCCACGGAGGCTGCTGCTGCGGTGACCACGCCCAGCGCCACCCCAGCTGCGGCCAAGACTGAAGCCACGCCGGCCAAGTCCTGATCCGCTTCACAGAACTCGATTTCGACTTTCCCTGGCCCGGGCGGGCCGGGCTCCGGCCCGACTCCTCACCTGCCCGGTTTTACAAGGCGCAAGCAGCTTCAGGCGGCTTGCGCCTCTTTTTTTGGGCAGCGCGAGTGGCAGGTCGCAGCACATAGCGGAAGTTCGGTATCCGGGTTTGCGCGCTGCGGTGGCTCGGCCCGCCGCCGGGCGATTTGTGAAGGGCTGAGCAGCGCAGCGGCTCGGGGCGCGCGCGTACCCGCGCGCTTCAAGCTCTGACTTGGCGCGTCTGTTTGAACGGAACGAGCGCAGTGAGTGCAGTGAGTTATGCGCCGGCCCCGAGGCGCGAGCAGCGCAAGGCAGTCGGCCCGTGAGGGCCAACCCCGGAACCATGAGCTCGGCGGCGGCCCGGACTGCAGGGCCTCACGAGGGAAAACTAGGAGGCTGCTGTGTGCTGCTTCCAGTCGCCAGGAACTAACGATCCAATCAAGCAGCCCGGCTGAGCAGCTCGATCAGACGCTGACCAGCGCGGCCGGGTGGGCGGTCGAGGCGCTGGACCAGCCAGGGGGTGAAGCGAAATCGAGAGCCGCCCTGGTAGGGCAGCTCGACCAGCTGGCCAGCGGCCAAGGGCTCGTCGACCAGGTAGCGAGGCATCCAGCCAAAGCCCATGCCCATCAGCAAGGCCTGGCGCTTGGCAACAAAGCCAGACAGGTAGAACACCCGCTCGCCGCCGAACATCTGGCGGTCGCTGCCCTGGTCGCTGCTGTCCTGCACGCTGAGCTCGACATGGTCTTGCAACTCCTCCAGCCGCAAGGGCCGCCCGGCGTCCGCGGCCAGCCGGGCCAGCGCATGCTCGGGCGCCACGCAAAGCACGCACTCCACGTCGTCCTTCGCTTGGGCTTGCAGCAGCGCCGAGGGCTGGTACTCCTTGACCAACATCAGATCGGCCTGCTCCTTTTCGAAGCGGTGCTGCACGCCACCCAGAAATTCGATCTTCAGCTGCACCCGGGTCGGCACGCCTTCGTCGACCAGTTGCTTGAGCGCCCGCAAGGTGTCGGCCAGAGGCAGGATGCCGTCCACCACCACCAGCAGGCGAGCCTCCCAGCCCGAGGCCAGTTGCTGGGCCAGGGCCTCGACTTGGTAGGCCTGGCGCAGCAGGCGCCGGCCCTCAGCCAGCACGGCATCGCCCTCGGCCGTCAGGCGAACACGGTAGGCGCTGCGGTCGACCAAGGTCAGGTTCAGCTGCTCTTCCAATTTCTTGACCTGGTAGCTGACGGCCGACGTGACCTTGTGCAAGGCCTCGGCGGCGCGCGCAAAACTGCCATGGCGCACCACCGCGTCCAGTGCAGACAAGGCTTCGAGATCCAACTTCATGTTCGAAATTATTGATCAAGAACGACGAAGAAATTCGCTTTCTTTGAAGCATCGGCGAGCGAAGAATGCGCTCCATCGCCACGAGGGGCGAAGCCACAAGCCAACACCAACACCTGGAGACCCGCGTCATGAGCATCATCAGCCCCAGCAACCCCGTCGGCCTGACCGGCATCGAATTCACCGAATTCTGCGGCCCGACTCTGGAGCAGCTGGACGCGCTCTTCCTTTCTTTTGGTTTCTCCAAGCTGCGCCGCCACCCGAGCAAGGCCATCAGCTACTACCGCCAGAACGACATCCACTTCCTGCTCAACGGCGAACGCGCGGGCCACTCGGCCCAGTTCTCGCGCCGCCACGGCCCCTCGATCAGCGCCATGGGCTGGCGTGTCGAGAACGCCGCTACTGCCCTGGCCGCCGCCGTGTCCCGCGGCGCCGTGGCCGTGCCCGCTGCCATGAAAGACCATGCCTACCCAGCCGTCTGGGGCATCGGCGAATCCATCATCTATTTCATCGAGGCCCACCCGGCCGGCGCCAGCATCTACGAGCGCGATTTCGTGGCACTCGATGCTCCGGTGATCCAGCCGGACAAGGGCTTCCTGACCGTGGACCACCTGACCAACAACGTGCCCCCGGGCGAGCAGGACAAGTGGGCCGCCTTCTACAAAGGCATCTTCGGCTTCACGGAAGTGCGCTACTTCGACATCCAGGGGGCCAAGACCGGCCTGACCAGCTTCGCCCTGCGCTCGCCCGATGGCAGCTTCTGCATCCCCATCAACCAGCCCAAGGACGACAAAGACCAGATCGCCGAATACCTGCGCGAGTACAAGGGCCCGGGCGTTCAGCATCTGGCCTTCCTGACGAACGACATCCTCGGCTCGCTGGACCAGCTGCAAGGCAGTGGCATCGAGACCCTGGAAATCGACGCCGATTACTACGCGGAGGTCTTCGACCGCGTGCAAGGTGTGCGAGAAGACCATGCCCGCATTCAGCAGCACCAGGTGCTGGTCGATGGCGACGAGCAGGGCTATCTGCTGCAGATCTTCACCAAAAACATCATCGGCCCGATCTTTATCGAGATCATCCAGCGCAGCAACAACCTCGGTTTCGGCGAAGGCAACTTCGGTGCCCTTTTTCGCTCCCTCGAAAAAGACCAGGAACGCCGCGGCGTTATCTAACTCACAAACTTGACGGAGCCACAACCATCATGTTGACCCAAGGCATTCACCACGTCGCCTACCGCTGCCGCGACGTTCAGGAAACCATCCGCTTCTACAAAGAGGCGCTGGACATGGACCTGCTGCTGGCCATCTCCGAGGACCGCGTGCCCTCGACCAAGGAGGCCAACCCCTACATGCACATCTTCCTCGACGCCGGCCGCGGCAATGTGCTGGCCTTCTTCGAGCTGCCCGAGTCGCCGCCGCAAGGCCGCGACGAGAACACCCCGGCCTGGGTGCAGCACCTGGCTTTCCAGGTCGAGGATGTGGCCACGCTGGAGCGCACCAAGGCCAAGCTCGTGGCCCTGGGCATCGACGTGGTGGGCCCGACCAACCACGAGATCTTCCAGTCCATCTACCTGCACGACCCCAACGGCCACCGCATCGAGCTGGCGGCCAACACGGTCAAGCCGGGTCAGCTGGAGCGCTTGCGCGAGCTGGCACCGGCCATGATCGAGGAGTGGAGCCGCACCCGCCGCACCGTCAAGCACGCTGCATGGCTGCACGAGCAGGAGTTTGCGGCACCGTGATGGCGTGAAGCCGGGCCGCACGGCAGCCGGGCAAACGCCAAGGCCAAGCAGATTTGCTCAGCAGCGGCTTCGGGCGTCAAAGACTGAATTGGGCATGGCGGCGTTCCACCAGCGTCTTTCACCGGGCCCGGTAATGAGGGAGCACGGGCGGGCGGGGAAACGAAAGACGGAGCGAGTGACGGGTTTCGATTGACGCGGGCAGCAGGGGCCAAGCAGCAATTTCCCTGCCGGGCTGCCCCGAAAGCGGGCGAGCGAGCGCTTAGACTGGATCCAGCGGTTCCAGGCCAGCTGAACCCGACCGAGCCGCCCGCCTCAGCCATGCTCTTTGCCCACTCGCCTCGCAACCTTGCTTCGACCTCCGGGCCTCTTGCGTCTCCACGCCGCGCTTGGCTGGCCGGGCTGGGCGCGCTGATCGGCACACTGGCGCTGGCCGCGCTGCCGGCCGGGGCCAGCGATCCCAGCCAGGCCGAGATCCACATTGGCGCCTCGGCCGCACTCAGCGGCCCTGCGGCCGCCTTGGGCCTGCGCTACCACGCCGGCGCGCGAGCCTATTTCAAGCAGCTCAACCAGCATGGCGGCATCCATGGCTCACGCCTGGTGCTGGACCTGCTCGATGACGCCTACGAACCCGAGCGCACCGAGGCCAACACCCGACAGCTGATCGAACAGGCCCGCACCCTGGCGCTGTTCGGTTATGTCGGCACACCGACGTCTCTGGCGGCCCTGCCCTTCGTCAAGCGCAGCAAGCTGGCGTTTGTCGGCGCCTACAGCGGCGCCGATGCGCTGCGCGAGCCCATCAACGCCCAGGTGTTCAATGTCCGGGCCAGCTATGCCCAGGAAGGCGTGGCGCTGGCGCAGGCCATGCGCCGCGACGGCGTGCGTCGGGTCGACGTGATCTACCAGGCCGATCTGTTCGGCCGCTCCGGCCTGGAAGCTATCCGCGATGCCGCCCAGAAGGCCAAGCTGCAGCTGGGCCAGGTGATCACCGTCAAGCGCAACAGCGCCGATGTCGCCAGCCCGGTGCGCGAGCTGCTGGAGCGAAGCAGCGCCAGCGCCGGCAGCAGCCAGGCCATCTTCATGGTCAGCAGCTATGCCAGCTGCGCGGCCATCGTTCGGGAAGCGCGGCAACAAGGCTTTCGCGGCCGCTTCTACACCCTTTCTTTTGCCGGCCTGGAGCCACTGCGCGAGGCGCTGGGCGCCGGCATGAAGGGCCTGACCCTGGCCCAGGTCATGCCCGATGCCGAGAACCGCAAGCTACCCCTCGTGGCCGAGTACCAGCAAGCCATGCTGGCGGCCGGCGAGCATGACTTTGACTCCATCAGCCTTGAAGGTTATGTGGCAGCCCGCGTCCTGGCTGAGGGCCTGCGCCGGGCCAAGCCACCCTTGACACGCGAGAGCGTCGCGCCGGCGCTGGAGTCCCTGGGCGCGCTCGATCTCGGCGGCTTGCGCCTGCACTTCAGCGCCCAGCGGCACCAGGGTTCTGACCTGGTGGAGCTGCGCGTCGGCAAATAGGCCGCCTTACTGCAGGCTGCTGTTCAAGACCCCGGCCAAGCGGCGCGCGGCCTCGCTCAGGCGTTGGCGCAGGGCCGGCTCATGGGCATCGGCATAGCTCTGGTCGACCTTGTGGCCGTCCGGGTAAAAGCCCGGCGCGGCCACCAGGCGGCAGGACTCGCCCGCCCACAGCGCCGCCGCGCGGCTCTCGGCGGCGGGCATGCGCTGGCTGCCCTGGCCGGCGCTCAGCTCTTGCTGCAAGGCCTCGGCGCCACCGGCGCGGTTGCGCATCAAGCCCGAGTCCCAGAGCGAATGCAGGTTCGAGCCGCGGCCGAAGCCCTGCACCTGGTAGCTGTTGCCGCCGCGGTCGTCGGCAAAGCCGGCGTGCAGGGGCTGGTGCACATCGGCCACCAGATGGACCACGTACTTGAGCGCCTTGAGGCGCGCCTCGTCCGTGGCGCGGGCGTTCTTCAGCACCTCGACCTGGCGCTCGATCGCGCCGACCACACAAGCGCCGTCCTCGCAGTCTCGCGCTGGCTCAAAACTGCAGTCGCCGCCCCGCGGGAAGTTCACGTAATGCCAGGGCCCGGTCTGCGGCGAGCGGTGCTCGTCGGCCCAGGTGGAGATGGAGGCCAGGGTGCTGCCGGGCTCCAGCGCCAGCAGGCGCTGCACCTCGGCGCGGGCGGCGGGGCTCAGGCCCTGCTCGGCCACGCTGGCCACCAGGCGGTGGCCCTCGGCGCCCCAGGCTTGGGCCGGCGCGCTGCTCAGCAGCAGCGGCGCGGCCAGGGCCAAGCCGGCCAGCAGCGCCAGCGGGCGAAAGCGTGGGAGGGAGGAGGCGGAAGGAGCTGAAGAAACGAGGGAGGCGAGGGAGGCGAGGGGGCGGAAAGCGATCTGCAAGAGGAATCCAGCTCAAAGAAACGGAGAGAAACAGAGAGAAAGGGAGGGCCAGGATGCACGGCCCGAAGCGGCTCGCCATCCACGCGCAAACGGTTGCGCGCTCGCCATTGTGCCCAGCTTCGGGGCCGGCCCGGGCACGGCTGGGCTGGGCTTCTGCGCAAAGCGCACGCCCTAGGGAAGTGAATGAAAGAGTCAGCCGCAAAGAAAAAACCCCAAGCGCTTGTGGTGCTCGGGGTTCTCGGGGCTGCAGGGGCTGAAGTTGCGGCGCTCTTGGCGCCGGCCCTGCACCGCGCGGGGATGCCGCGGGGCTGCATGTCCGCCGGGCCGGGGTCCGGCTCGGCGGTGGTGTGTCGCGATCTCTCGCAGTGCTTTCAGTGTAGGCCGCGGGCTCGGGCAGAAAATTGCGAAGATGGCAGACTTCTGTCTTTGTTTGGCAGAAAATTGCGCCATTCAAATCAACAAGAGCATCACCATGGAATTGGACCGCATTGACCGCCAGATTCTCGATGTACTACAGGAAGACGGCCGCATCGCCAACCAGGACCTGGCCGAGCGCGTGGGCCTCTCGCCCTCGCCCTGCTTGCGGCGGGTGCGGGCGCTGGAAGAAAGCGGCCTGATCACCGGCTACCGCGCCCTGCTGGACGCCAAAAAGCTGGGCCTGGCGCTGATGGCCCTGGTGCACATCTCCATGGACCAGCACACGCCCGAGCGCTTTGCCAATTTCGAGGCCTCGGTGCGGGTGCTGCCCGAGGTGCTGGAATGCCTGCTCATCACCGGCCAGGCGGCCGACTACCAGCTCAAGATCATCGTCCGCGACATGGACCATTTCCAAAGCCTGCTGCTGGGCAAGCTGACTCGCATCCAGGGCGTCACCGGCGTGCACTCGAGCTTTGTGCTGCAGCAGGTGATTGCGCGCACCAGCCTGCCGGTCACACAGGCCGCAAACTGAGGCGTCGCCTCTGGGCAGCGACTCAACCCTGCTCGAAATGCATCATCTGCACCGAGCCCGGCTCGATCAAGGCGAAGAAGCTGCGGAAATCATGCAGGCTCATGACCTGCTCGGCAGCACTCAGCGCCGCCGCCTGATCATGCCAATAGACGATGTCAACATAGCGCCCGTCGGCGCTCACACCAAAGCTGCGCGAAACAAAACCGGCCAGCTTTTGCAAGCTGGGCGTCACCGCGGCGGCCGCGGCTTGCATCTGCTGCCTGGACACGCCGTTCACACCGGCAAACATAACCACTTCAATGGCTGCACTCATCATCAGTTCCTCTTGTCTTTCAAAACTGCCCAGCGGGCTGAACGCTGCCGCCCCGCGAAGCGGTTCAACGGCAGAGCCGGGCTTGCCCTCAAGCGGCGACCGGTCCTGTACCGAGCGCCTGGGTTTCCATTCTGAAAAGCTAAGCTGCCAAAAACTGTCACCTTTGCCCGCGGCGAGTGCCCGGTGAGCAGTCGTAGCAGCGAACGCCTGCTGGGCCTCCTGGCCAATGGCGAACGCTGGACGGCCGCCCTGCTCGCGCAGGAGCTGGGCCTGAGCGTGCGCAGCGTACGGCGTGGGCTGGCCCAGCTGCAGCAGGAAGGTTGTGTTCTGGACAGCGAACCCGGACGTGGCGGTGGCGTGCGCCTGGCGCGGCGCAGCAGCCTGCCTCGCACGGCCCTGAGCCAGCGCGAGCTGATCACCGTGATGATGGGCCTGGTCTTCAGCGGCGCTGAACGCGGCGCCCAACAAGCGCTGCGCCAGCGTGTGCGTGTAGGCGCCGCCGCCTCCGAAGCCGTGCGCGCCGACTGGCGCCCGCCGCGCCCGGCCGCGCTGGCCGAGGTGCAGCAAGCCTTTTTCGCCCAGCAATGCCTGCACATTCGCTACCAGGACGGCACCAGCCAGAGCAGCGAGCGCGAGATCGAGCCCCATTACCTGCTGATCAACGCACCAGCCTGGTACCTGCTGGCCTGGGATGTGAACAAACAAGCCACCCGATGCTTCCGCCTGGACCGCATCCGTCAGGCCCGCCCCCTCGACCGGCGCTTTCTGCGCCGTCCTGAAGTCCAGCTCATGAGCGAGGCAGAACAGGGCTTGGGGCCTTTCTTCAAGCCGCTTTGATGCACGCGCTGCTCCGCAGAGCAATGACTCAGAACGCCGATGTCAAGGCCTATGTGCCAGTTTTTGACATGGGATTGCCCTAGCTGAGAGCTCTGACAGGTCGGCGGTTTTTCGGCGGCAGCCCTGCCTAAACTGCGCCCGCTTCCGGCTGCAGGTGCTCGAGAACTTGCACGCCGCAAGTGGTGCCGCCGCCGAGCCCCCGCTCGTGCTGGCGGGTTCAGGCTCCCAACCGGGAGCGCCACGACGCGTTCGGCACAACCATCGACTTGAACTGCCCTTGCGCGCCGGTCTTGCTTGATTGAGAGAGTTGCCCCATGACTTCCCATTCCTCTTCCTCCTCACGCCGCCCCCAACGCTTCAGCCCCAAGCCGGTGACCCTCGCCCTGGCCCTGCTGGCAGCGGCCGGCGCCGCCCAGGCCGGCCAATCGGTCGCCGAGGCTGATGCGCCCGGCTCCCGAGTCGTCCAGAGCAGCGACACCGACCGACTGATCGTCAAGTACTTCGACGCCAGCGAAGCTGCGATGGAAGACGGCCGCAAGGTGATTCGGGCCCGCGCCCTGGACGCGAACGCGCTGAACCAGCGTGTCGACCGGGCCAAGCAGCTGGCTGCGCAACGCGGCCTGCAACTGAGCCTGGTGCGCCAGAGCGGCCTGGGCTCGCATGTGCTGAGCCTGGACCGCGCCCTGCCCGTGGCCGAGGTGGAAGCCCTGGCCGCCCGCATCAAGGCCGAAGACGCCACGGTCGAATACGCCGAGCCCGACCGCAAGATGTACGCCCTGCTGACCCCCAACGACAGCCAGTACAACCAGCAATGGGATCTGTCTGAAGCCACCGGCGGCATCCGCGCCCCGGCCGCCTGGGACCAAGCCACCGGCACCGGCGTGGTGGTGGCGGTGATCGACACCGGCATCCGCCCGCACGCCGACCTGGCCGGCCAAACCGTGGCCGGCTACGACATGATTGCCGACGTGGCCACCGCCAACGACGGCAATGGCCGCGACAGCGACCCCAGCGACCCCGGCGACTGGAACACCTCTGGCCAATGCGGCGGCGGCGGTGCGCGCAACAGCTCCTGGCACGGCACCCATGTGGCCGGCACCATCGCGGCGCGCACCAACAACGCGACCGGCATCGCCGGCATTGCCTTCAACGCCAAAGTGCAGGCCGTGCGCGTGCTGGGCCGCTGCGGTGGCTACAACTCTGACATTGCCGACGGCATGATCTGGGCCTCGGGCGGCAGCGTGCCGGGCGTGCCGGCCAATGCCACGCCGGCCAAGGTCTTGAACCTGTCGCTGGGCGGCAGCGGCGCCTGCGACAACACCAGCCAGAACGCCATCAACGGCGCCCGCTCGCGCGGCGCGGTGGTGGTGGTGGCGGCCGGCAACTCCAATGCCAACGCCGCCAACTTCACCCCGGCCAACTGCCCCGGCGCCATCACCGTGGCCGCGACCGACCGCTACGGCGCCCGCGCCCCGTACTCCAACTACGGCGCGGTGGTGGCCCTGGCCGCGCCCGGCGGCAACACCGGCGCCGGCACCAGCAACGGCATCTTGTCCACGCTCAACGCCGGCACCAGCTCGCCGGGCGCCGACAGCTACGCCTTCTACCAAGGCACCTCGATGGCCGCGCCCCACGTGGCCGGCGTCGCCGCGCTGATGTTCAGCAAGAAGCCCACGGCCACGCCCGATGAAATCGCCAGCAAGCTCAAGAGCAGCGCCCGCCCCTTCCCGGGCAGCTGCAGCCAATGCGGCACCGGCCTGCTCGACGCCAACGCCGCCGTGCTGGCCATGACCGACACCCCGCCACCGCCATTCGATGAAGCCGAGCCCAACAACACGCGGGCGCAAGCCAACGCCGTGGCGGCACCGCGCACCCTGCGCGCCGCCCTGGGCACCAGCAGCGACACCGACTACTTCCGCGTCAGCCTGCCGGCCGGCCGCACGCTGAGGGCCAGCCTGCCCATGCCCAACGGCAGCACCGACTACGACCTGCAGATCTACAACAACGCCGGCACCGTGGTGGCACGCAGCGAACTCGATGTTGGCGCGACCGACAGCACCAGCTACCGCAACGCGAGCGCGACGACGCAGAACTTCTTCGTCCGGGTCGTCTACTACAGCGGCAGCACAGCCGTGCCCTACTCGCTGAGCCTGAGCTGGTAAGCCAGCCCGGCCGTGGTGCCCGGTGCGGCGGCATCGGGCACCACGGCGGGCGAGGGCGGCGCGGCGCTCATCCGTCGCGCTGGATGGTTAGCTATCATGCGCCACCCAGTCTGCCCCCCCCCCGGAGGGCGCCCAGCGTGGCGCCCTCATTTGTGCCACCTCTGTGTGGCCCGCCGCCATGAACCGGAAGCACCCCCTGCACCGCGCCAAGCTCGCCCCTGAATCAGCATCCGTGCCAGCGCCCCAGCCGGGCGGCGACTCGCGCGCCCTGCAACAGGGCTTCACCCTCGCGCTGCTGATCAGCGCCCTGCTGCTGGGCTGGCTGATCCATGACCGGCTGCGCCTGTTCCAAAGCGGCTTGCGCCTGGAGGGCACGGTGATCGCCATGCCGGTGAGCGACGAGCGCATCGCCGGCAGCCACCCCGGCAGCACCCGGCAAGCCACCCGCCTCGATGTGATCGTGCAAGTGCCCGACCCCGATCACCCTGGCCAGACCCTGCGCTTTCGCGAGCTGACGCCCGTCTTGCACCTCTGGGTCGAAACCGGCCAGCGCCTGCCCGTGCTGCTGGCGCCGCTGCGCCGCGCCGACGAGCCCCTGCTGGTGGCCGCGCCCGCGCAGCTGGCCCTGCCTTTTGTATTGGCGGGCGGCTGGCTGCTGGGGCTGTGGGCCATGAGCCGGGCCGCCTACCAACACAGCGAAAGGCCGCGCCGCCTGTATGTGCTGCTGCTGGCCGCCCTGCTGCTGCCGCCCTTGATCGGCCAGCTGCCCGTCTGGCGCGCCCAGGCCGCTCGTGCCGAAGACCAGCGCATCGAAGCAAGCTGGCCCGCCTGGCCCGAGCTGGAAGCCGCCGCGCCCCGGCCCTGGTGGTGGTCGCAGCTGTCCTGGCAGGGCATGGACCCGCTGAGCGCCGACCCGGACGCCATCGCCCGCCACCGCCAGCGCCTGGACGCGGGCGGCAGGCCCGGCCAGGCCCAGGGCCACTACAAGCTGGACCACGCGCTGATGCTGCGCGAGCGCGCCGACCCGCAGGCCATGGCCATGCGCCTCAGCGCCGGCGGCACGCGCAGCGGCCACCTGCCGCTCTACCGCTTCTACCTCGATCATTTCCTCGACGCGCGCTGGCAAAGCCCGCACAACCCGCGCAACAACGACCGCAATCTGATGACCGAGCTCGCCGCCACCGTCATCTACATGGAGGTGCAAGCCGGCCGCGTCACCCCGGCCCTGGCCGAGCGCCTGCTGGCGCTCGACAAGGTGCAAGGCGCAGATGACGCCGAAACCCAGCAGCGCTTTGTGCGCGCCTACTGCGGCGCCCTGCAAGCCGTGCACGGCCGCGCCCTCGCCCGCGAGATGGTCCAGCCCCTGATCAGCGAAGGCATGGCCGCCGCCGAACGCCGCGGCGACCACGCCGCCCTGCGCAGCTGGCAAGACATTTGGAGCCGGGCCGTGCCCGAACCCAGCGGCGCCCTGCAGCCGTGACGGGCTGGCGGCGGGGATGCGGTTGGGGCTAAGGCAGGGCCGTCTCCTCAGCCGCCCTCAGCCTGCAAGAGCGCCCGTATCCGCGCCACCGTCGCCTCCACCGGCGCTTCGCGCGACACCTCCAACCCCAGCGCCCGCGCGATCTGGTTCACCTTGCCCGGGTAGAGCGGAATGCCGCCGGCGTCGATGGCGGCGATCAAGGCGCGAGCCTGCGCCAGCTCGGGAGGCAGGTCCGGCGCCGCGGCGGCAGCCCCGGGTGTGGCGGCGGAGGCTGCCCGTTGGGCGAGCAGGCGGCGCAGGGGGGAGGGTTTCATGTGCGGGCCGCGATGCGAGCAAACAAGCCGGCAGCGCTGAAGGCTGCACGTGTGGCGATATCCGGAAATGGCGCGTCGCGACCCAATGCCGTCATCGGCGTCCCGGCCAAATGCAAGCTGTGTTCCAGCAATGTCCGGCCCGGGTACTGCCTTGCATAGCCTTCCAGCAAATAGCTCAGTTGGTTCAAGGAGCCCAGCACACTGCGGCTGGCGGTCGTGCCGATGCGCGAAGCGTCTTGCATGGCGAGCAACTCTGCTTCGATGGATGCCTTGGGCACCTCGATGGCGGCCAGCAGCTCGGGCAGAGCCTGGGCCAGCCGCTGCGGCAACGAGCGAGCTTCGCGCGCCGGCAGCACCAGAGGCAGCAGACTGCGCTCACTGACACACAGCACCAGCTGCTGGGGCCGGAGGGGCAGCAAAGTCGCGTACCAATCGCCCAACACCGTGGTCGGCGCCTGCTCAGGACCAGAGCTCGGAGCAAGGCCGCGGTCGAGCAGTTTTCGAGTGCAGCGAAGGGTGTACATCAGGTGGCGAGGAAGAAGAGGAAGCGCTAGGCGAGCAGGCGACGCAGGGCTGAGGGTTTCATTTGGAGCCGTATGACGCTGGCAATGTGATAACAAGTCCTTGTCGGGCAAGGACTTCTTCGGGGTTTCCGGATTGGCGTGTGATGCGCGCAGTGCGGACTAGCCTGCCATTCTCAGCGGGGCATCCCCAAGGTATTTGGCTGAATCAGGCGCCATACAAAGCAAGCTGTTCCGACTCGATGCGGCGCCGCAGATAGGGGTTGCGCAGAGCATCCGGCGTCAGCAAGTCGACCGGGCGATTGAACAAATCTTCCAGCCCTTGCTTGAGTGCGAAAAAGGCCTGGGAATAAGCGGCTGGCGGCAAAGCCCCGTCAAAGTCCACCAAAAAATCCAGGTCGCTGTCAGCAGGCCTGAAATCGGCCCGCGTGGCGGAGCCAAAGAGATGGAGCGTGCGGGCGTGGTGGCGCTGGCACAGTTCAGCAAGCTGCGGCCGGCGGCTGGTGATGAAGAATGAAAAGTGAGAGGCCTGAGTGCTGTCGTCCATGTCCGCCATTCAACCCGCAGTGAAGACGGGCCGTCAACCATGAAGGCAAAAAAGAAAAGCGCCCTGAGCGAGCATCAAGCGCCGGGCGAGAGCTTGTCCGCAAACGCAGCGCCCTGTTCTGCGGCGCTGATGGCGCTGCAGTCGGAGTCCTCATCTTCATAAATCACCAAGAACCAGAACTGCTGCTCGGGCGCACCGAACACCGGGCTCAAGGCTGACGCCGGCCGCGCGAGCTTCAGCTTGACCTCCAGCGACAGCTCCTCGGCCTCGGCCAGCGCCTGGCGCGGCACGGCCTCCAGTTCCGGCGTCTCGGCTCGGAAATCCAGCAAGACCACCAAGTCATTGGTCTTGAAGTGCCGCTGCGCCGCCTGCGCAAAATTGAACACGCGCTCATCCAGCAGCGCGTGCAGGCGTTCGGGGAGTGGGGATTCGCTCATGGGTGGCTTGGGCGGCTGGGGTGGGACGGTGGATGGACGGATCTCGTGATTATCCTGAGATGGCGCTTGGGGCTCGTCGCGGGGCTCACTGGCAGGCATCACCGACCCGGCTCACCGGGCTCCTCCGGCTTGCCCCATTCAAACTCGCAATTCAGACAGCGATAGTTCAACGGCTCCCAAGGCATGCAGCAGCCACCGAGCGCGATCTCGCCGCGCTCTGCCGCGGCCATCGCCTCCTTAGACGGCATGCCGAACAGGAGCTCCACGCCCTCGATCTGCCCGCAGGCCGGGCAGCGCAACTTCAGGGTTGGCGTATTCGTATTCATTGATTTCAAGGCGCTTGCTCCACCGCTCATGTTCAATGCGAGGCCCGATCACCCGCTTCCTTGCGCGCCCAATCTGCCAGGAAGTCGAAGGTCTTGGCAATGAGCCGCATCTTCTCGGGCTTTTCTTCCTCGGCGTACAGGTGCTGGACGGACATGCCATTGCCCTTGTTTCCGCCCAGCACATAGAGCAGGCTGAACTGGGCCTCCAGGCGATCGGCCAGTTCGATGGCGAGGTCGTCGTACTTGCCGCGGGGGGTGGAGGTTTCGCTGGGGTCGTTCTGGTGGCTCATTGGATATCCCTTCATGGCTCTGGTTTGGCTGGGGTGTGGCGAAGTTTCGGCGACAGCTGGCTCACCAGATGAGCCAGCATGGCACTACAGGACGCAGCAGGCAGAATGCCGTACAGGTAAAACGTCATTCCATGTCATGCTGATCAAATCCATTGACGACAAGAGTCCCCGACTCAAGCTGTTGACCGAGCTTCGACAGTCAGCCTTGCTCGATACCTTCCAGGAGAACTGGCTCAAATCCGAGCTGCAGCGGCAACAGCGTGGCTGGCAGGGTGAAAGAGACGCCGCCTTCTACATCGACTCTTGGAAAAGGGACAGCGACACCCACGCCGTTTTGCATGATTTGCGCTTGCTGGCCGATGGAGAAACCGCCCAGATCGATCATCTGGTGATCAGCCGCACTCAACGCTTTTACCTGTTTGAGACGAAGTGCTTCAACGGCCAGATGCACATCAACGAACAGGGAGAGTTTTCCGTCGAGTATCCCGGCGAACGCGTTTTTGGCGTGCCATCTCCCTTGGAGCAAAGCCGCCGGCACGAGCGAATCTTGAGTAAGGTGCTAGATCGTTTGGGCATCAACGCTCGCGCGGGTGGCGCCTTCAGCTTTCACCATATCGTCCTCGTGCATCCAAAAGCCGTCATACATCGGCCGGATGCCAAGCGCTTTGATACGCGGAACGTGATCAAGGCGGACATGATTGCCCGCTGGCATGATGAGTACGTAGAAGGCCTAAACGCCGTCCAGGTATTTGGCAACCTGTTGAAACTACACAGCGAGGGTAGCCTCAAAGCCTGGGCGGAAAAGTTGGCGCGCGAACATCTGCCAGAGAACCCGCTGGAACTGCCCGAGTTCATGAAACCCAAAGTGACCGCGCCAACATTCAATCAGCCAAAGGCTGCAGGCAATGCAAGTCCGTCTGTATCCGCCCCTCCGGTCACACGGGCGGCTGCAATTGAGATCACGGATGCAACAGGGCATCCGCTCTACCGCAAGCTGGTTTGCGCAAACTGCCAAGCAAAGCTCAGCTATGCCGAAGGGCGGTTCTGCTGGAACCAAGCCGCACGGTACGGCGGGCTGCAATACTGCCGCCAGCATCAAAGCAGCTTTTAGCCTCCACAGGCTTCCTACGGAATCGGACTGATCGCGGATGGACATCACTGCCAGCTACTACGAGCGGTACGCCGCTAATTTTTTTGCTGAGACTGTCGGTGTAGATATGAAGCCGCTGCACCACCGCTTCCTACAGGGATTGGCGCCCCAGGCCCATATTCTTGATGCAGGTTGCGGATCGGGACGAGATGCCCGGGCCTTTGCCGACTTAGGCTATCGCGTCACGGCTTTTGACGCATCAGCTGAGTTGGTACGTTTGGCAAGCGATCACTGTGGCTTTGATGTGCAACTTCGCCGGTTCGAGGACCTGTGTGAGGTCGCTCAGTACGATGCCATTTGGTGCTGCGCAAGCCTGCTGCATGTACCGCCGACAGCATTGCCCGGAACTCTCGCGCGCCTTTGGCAATCGCTGCGCGCTGGTGGCCGCGTGTACCTTAGCTTCAAAAGCGGTTCGGGTGAGCGAATCCACAACGGCCGGCGATTCACTGACGCCAATGAAGAGTTAATTCGCCAGTGGTTTGCCACCTTGCCAGGTGTGCTGGGCATTGATGTTTGGCTGACCAAGGATCAGCGGCCTGATCGAGACGACAGTTGGATAAACGTCATTGCAAGACGTGAGCCAGTGACAGCTCAGCGTTTGGTGACAGGGGGAACAGACCACTTCTTGCCGCATTTGTCTGAAGCCTTCTCTCGATCCACCCATGTGGACTTAGCGGTAGCTTTCATTAAAGCAACCGGCCTGCGCCTGCTGTTGCCTGAGTTGCAGGCAGTCGCAGACGCAGGTGAGGGTTATCGACTGCGTGTTTTGACGAGTGACTACCTGGACATCACCGACCCAGAAGCGCTGCGCTTGCTCTTGTTGTTGGTCGAGCGTGGGGCCGACGTCCGGGTCTTTACGACTGAAGTTGGGAGCTTTCATCTGAAGGCTTACATCTTCGGCCGGCACGAAGCCGGCCGACTTGTTGCCGGCACTGCATTTATTGGATCGAGCAATATCAGCAGGCAGGCACTTCAAAATGGTCTGGAGTGGAACTACCGAGTCGTCTTCCCTAGCGACCAAGGATTCCTGGAGGCTAGCCAGGGGTTCGAAAATTTGTTCGCGCTGCCAAACTGCGTGGCACTTACGGACGCGTGGATCGAGGCCTATGAGAGAAGGCGCCTACCGCCTTCTCGTGCTGTCGCACCCGGAAGCCACGAACAGGAAGACCCGCCTGAACCCACTGCCATCCAGAATGCAGCACTTGCTGAATTGGACTTGAGCCGAAATGAAGGTTTCAGGCGAGGGCTGGTCGTTCTGGCCACGGGCCTAGGCAAGACATGGCTCGCGGCCTTTGACGCGGTGCGCGTCGGGGCCAGGCGCATTCTTTTCGTGGCGCACCGGGAAGAAATCCTAGGGCAGGCTGCAGCGACCTTCATTCGGATTTTGCCGTCCAAGCGAGTGGGTTACTACACGGGCCGCAACCGGGATGCTGAAGTAGACGTACTTTGCGCGTCTGTGCAGACCTTAGCCAAAGCCGAGCATCTGCAGCGCTTTTCACCGCAGCACTTCGACTATGTGGTAATTGACGAGTTTCACCACGCAGCTGCCGACACATATCGGCGCTTGCTGAGTCACTTCGCGCCTGGGTTCATGCTGGGTCTTACCGCCACGCCAGATCGAACCGACCAGTCGGATATCTTGTCGCTGTGTGATGACAACCTTGTCTACTCCTGCCACCTCTTCGAAGGCATCGAGGCACGGCTGCTCGCGCCGTTTCACTACTTTGGCATCGCTGACGAATCCGTGAACTACTCTGAGGTACCTTGGCGAAATGGCCGGTTCGACCCAGAGCAGTTGTCTCACAGGCTTGCGACGTTGGCGCGCGCTCGCCATGTGCTACGGGAGTGGCGCGCTCGGGCGCAGCGTCGCACCTTGGCGTTCTGCGTTTCCACGCGGCACGCCGATTTCATGGCTGAACAGTTCAGTTTGGCGGGAGTGGCCGCTGCTGCGGTGTATTCCGGCTCTGCAGTAGGCCGAACCCAAGCGCTTGAAATGCTAGATGCAGGAACGGTACAGGTGCTATTTTCAGTGGACCTCTTCAATGAAGGCGTAGACCTACCGAGCATTGACACTGTCATGATGCTTCGGCCCACTGAATCCAAGATTATGTTTCTGCAACAGCTTGGGCGTGGGTTGCGCCGTCATGATGCGAAGACACATCTAGTAGTGCTCGACTTCATCGGCAATCACCACAGCTTCTTGCGAAAACCACAGGCGCTGTTCGAGGTGGGTAGCAGCTACCAAGCGCTGGCGAGGTTCGCTCGTAGTGTTGAACAAGGAACATTGACTTTGCCAGAGGGCTGCTATGTCAATTACGACCTGATCATCATTGACTTCCTGAAGGCCCTCGACAGCACCGGCCCGAGAAAAGACTACGAAGCACTACGCAGCGCGTTAGGCCGCCGACCAACACTCAGTGAGTTCTACCGGTCTGGCATCAGTATCCAAGCAATGCGCAATCAGGAAGGTCACTGGTTTGAGCTAGTGCGGTCCATGGAAGACCTGGGCCCAGAGGAAGAAGCTGCTGCGCAGCAATTCAGCGCCTTGCTGCGTGACGTTGAGATTACGCAGATGACAAAGTGCTTCAAAATGGTTTTGCTAGAGGCGCTGCTAGAGCTCAACGGACTAGAGGAGCCGGTCTCACTCCAGATGCTATCGGCGCGGTCGCGGGACGTTATGGACCGGCGCCGTCCTCTGTTGCTTGATCTGAGCGCCGAAACGCGCGCCTTGTCTGCGGCTTCTGCTGGGTGGGCCCGCTACTGGCGTGACAACCCAGTCAACGCCTGGGTTGGAGGCAATCGGCCTTCAGATGTGCCGACACACTTCCATCTGATCAATGATCAGTTCGCTCTCAGGAAGCCAGTGCCGACCTTGTTGGTTTCTGCTGTATCCAGCATGTTGCAGGAGCTTGTGAACTTCCGCCTTGCAGCATATGAAGTTCGCCGTGCAGCAGAAGTTAGGCCGGACAACGTGCTGCCTTTCCATGGCCGTAAAGGCAATGTGGTGGAGTTGCCTTACTTTCCCAATCTCAGGATTGCCTGCGGGCACTTCAAGACGGGGCGCACTGACGTTGAAGAGCATCGCGTACTTCCAGCAGCCTACGGTGCGTTGGACCCAGCCCGCCACTTCATTGCAAGGGCTAACGGCAACTCTATGGACGGCGGCAAGCAGCCCGTTCACGATGGCGATTTCCTGCTTCTAGAACTCATCAGCCCTCAACGAGCTGGATCCATAACTGGACATATCGTCGCCATCGAACGCCAGGACGATAGCGGGGATAGTCAGTATCTGCTGCGTGTTGTCCTGAAGGATGGCAACGGTCAATACGTGCTCAGGGCCAACAATCCCGAGTATGGAGACATGGTCGCAACCGATGACATGCGCACGCTGGCGAGATTGCGCAACGTGTTAGATCCACTCGACCTTGCAGTAGGTCAATCGTTCCAGCGCGAGCAGATTCCACCCCTATTTGGAGTTGCGTTCAATCCTGGCATATGGAACGTTGGACATGTCGTGTTGAATGACCTCAAGGCACATGTCCTGCTGGTGACCTTGAACAAGCAGGGCAAGGCTGAGGAACACAAGTACCTGGACCACTGGATCAGTGATGAGCGATTCCATTGGCAAAGTCAGAACTCAACAACGCCTGAAAGCAAGCGCGGGCAGGAAATCATTCATCACGAAGCCAAAAGCATTGCCATTCACTTGTTCGTCAGAGATGGCAAATTGGCAGGTGGCAAAGCGGCGCCGTTTGTCTACCACGGTCGAGTACGGTACCAGTCACACGAGAGCAGTGGGCCTATGAGCGTGGTTTTTGAACTGCCCTGACGAAATGAGGTGACCAGTCAGCTTGCGGTGCATGGCCGCACCGCAACCCATCTCGCTTGGACAGGCAGCTCAAACGTCAATATTCCCCGCCCTCAACGCATTCGTCTCAATGAAGTCGCGGCGCGGCTCCACGTCGTCGCCCATCAGCATGGTGAACACGCGGTCGGCTTCGATGGCGTCGTCGATCTGCACGCGCAGCAGGCGGCGGACGTTGGGGTCCATCGTCGTTTCCCAGAGCTGCTCGGGGTTCATTTCGCCCAGACCCTTGTAACGCTGGCGGCCGACGGAGTTTTCGGCTTGCTGCATCAGCCAGGCCATGGCGGCGCGGAAGTCGCTGACCTTGCTTTCCTTGGCCTTCTCGCCCTCGCCCTTGCGCACGGTGGCGCCTTCGGCCATCAAGGCCTTGAAGGAGGTACCGGCGGTGCTGAGCACTTCGTAGTCGGCGCTGTGCACGAAGTCGGCATTGATGATGCTGGAGCGGGTGTTGCCGTGTTGCTTGCGGCTGATGCGCAGCAGGTGCTTGTCGCTGCGTTCGTCGTACTCGCTGCTGACTTCGGCCTGGTGCAGAGCGGCCTGCATGGCGGCGGCGGCGGCTTCTGAGGCTTCCTTGCTGTCGAGGTTGATGGCCAGGCCACCGGACAGCACGCGCAGCGCTTCAAAGTCCATCCAGTTGGACAGGCGGGTGATCACGCTTTCGGCAGCCACGTACTGGCGGGCCAGGGTTTCCAGGGCCTCGCCGCTGAGCACCTGGTCACCGATGCCGGTGTGCAGGTGGGCGTCTTGCATGGCGATCTTGAGCAGGAAGCCGTCAAGCTCGTGGCCATCCTTCAGGTACTGCTCATGCTTGCCGACCTTGACCTTGTAGAGCGGCGGCTGGGCGATGTAGATGTGGCCACGCTCGCAGAGCTCGGGCATCTGGCGGTAGAAGAAGGTCAGCAGCAGGGTGCGGATGTGGGCGCCGTCCACGTCCGCGTCGGTCATGATGATGATGCGGTGGTAGCGGAGCTTGTCGGGGTTGAAGTCGTCACTGCCGGCGCCGCGGCCGATGCCGGTGCCCAGGGCGGTGATCAGCGTCAGGATTTCATTGCTGGTGAGCAGCTTTTCATAACGCGCTTTCTCGACGTTCAGGATCTTGCCGCGCAGCGGCAGGATGGCCTGGAACTTGCGATCGCGCCCTTGCTTGGCGGAGCCACCGGCGGAGTCACCCTCGACGATGTAGATCTCGCACAGGGCGGGGTCTTTTTCCTGGCAGTCGGCCAGCTTGCCGGGCAGGCCCAGGCCGTCCAGCACGCCCTTGCGGCGGGTCATTTCGCGGGCCTTGCGGGCGGCTTCGCGGGCGCGGGCGGCGTCGAGGATCTTGCCGCAGATCATCTTGGCGTCGATCGGGTTCTCGAGCAGGAAGTCGGTCAGCAGGCGGCTGACGATGTCTTCCACCGGGGCGCGCACTTCGCTGGACACCAGCTTGTCTTTGGTCTGCGAGCTGAACTTGGGCTCGGGCACCTTGACGCTCACCACGCAGGCCAGGCCTTCGCGCATGTCGTCGCCGGCCACTTCGACCTTGGCTTTCTTGGCCAGGTCGTTGTCGGCGATGTACTTGTTGAGCACCCGGGTCATGGCGGCGCGCAGGCCGGTCAGGTGGGTGCCGCCGTCGCGCTGCGGGATGTTGTTGGTGAAGCAGAGCACGTTCTCGTTGTAGCTCTCGTTCCACTGCATGGAGACTTCAACGCCGACATTGGTGCCGTTCTCGCTGATCTTGTCGCCCTGGGCGTGGAAGATGGTCGGGTGCAGGGTGTTCTTGCCCTTGTTGATGAACTCAACAAAACCCTTGACGCCGCCGGCATAGGCGAAGTTGTCTTCCTTGTTGTTGCGCTCGTCGACCAGGCGGATCTTGACGCCGTTGTTCAGGAAGCTGAGTTCGCGCAGGCGCTTGGCCAGGATGTCGTAGTGGAACTCGTTGTTGGTCTGGAAGATTTCGGTGTCGGGCACGAAGTGGACTTCGGTGCCGCGCTTGTCGGTGTCGCCGACGATCTTCATGGGGCTGACTTCGAAGCCCTCGCGCATTTCCAGCACGCGGTCTTGCGGCACGCCTTGCTTGAACTCCAGCTGGTGGATCTTGCCGTCGCGGCGCACGGTCAGGCGCAGGCTCTTGGACAGGCCGTTGACGCAGGACACGCCCACGCCGTGCAGGCCGCCCGAGACCTTGTAGCTGTTCTGGTTGAACTTGCCGCCGGCGTGCAGCTCGGTCAGTGCAATTTCAGCGGCACTGCGCTTGGGCTCGTGCTTGTCGTCCATCTTGACGTCGGTGGGGATGCCCCGGCCGTTGTCGCTGACGCTGATGGAGTTGTCGGTGTGGATGGTGACGACGATGTCGTCGCAATGGCCGGCCAGGGATTCGTCGATGGAGTTGTCCACCACTTCGAAGACCAGGTGGTGCAGGCCGGTGCCGTCGGAGGTGTCACCGATGTACATGCCGGGGCGCTTGCGCACGGCCTCCAGGCCTTCGAGGATCTGGATGGAATCGGCGCCGTAGACCGCGCCAGAGCTCACGTCCGCATCGGCGGCAGCCTGCTGCTTGTCGGTCAGGCCTTCGGGGTTTGTTTCGTTGCTCGGCACATCACTCATCGGGAACTCTCTCTCTCACTCACGGGGCAAAAATACCGCCCCTTAAAAGCACTGAAGCGGGCTGGGCTTCTGAAGCCCACGCCCGCTGTTGGTTTTCTTGCTGTGGCCTAGATCCGCATGGGCATCACGACGTACTTGAAGCCGCTCTGCTCGGGGATGGTGATCAGGGCGCTGGCGGAGCTGTCGTTCAGGTCGATGCTGACCATGTCTTGGCTCATGTTCTGCAGCGCGTCCATCAGGTAGGTCACGTTGAAGCCGGTTTCGATCAGGTCGCCGCCGTAATCGATTTCGATTTCTTCCTTGGCTTCCTCTTGCTCGGCGTTGCTGGAGGCGATGCTCAGCAGGCCCGGCTCGAAGGACAGGCGCACAGCCTTGAACTTCTCGCTGGTCAGGATGGCGGCGCGCTGCAGGCTGGACAGCAATTGCAGGCGACCCAGGGTGACGTTGAACTTGTGGTTCTTGGGGATGACGCGGTTGTAGTCGGGGAACTTGCCCTCGACCAGCTTGGTCACGAACTCCATGCCCGAGAAGCTGAACTTGGCCTGGTTGCCGGCGAAGCGCATTTCGATGGGAGCCTCTTCGCCCTCGCCACCCTTGTCGGCCTTGGCGCCGTCTTTCAGCAAGCGCATCAGCTCCAGCACGGTCTTGCGCGGCAGGATGACTTCTTGCTTGGGGATTTCCGTTTCCAGCTCGGCCTGGGCCAGGGCGAGGCGGTGGCCGTCGGTTGCGACCAGGGTCAGGTTCTTGCCTTCGGCGACGAACAGGATGCCGTTCAGGTAGTAACGGATGTCATGCACGGCCATGGAGAAGTGCACCTGGTTGATCAGGTGCTTGAGGGTCTTCTGCGGCACGGCAAAGGCGGGGCCGAAGTCAGCCGCTTCCTGGACCAGGGGGAAGTCGTCGGACGGCAGGGTCTGCAGGGTGAAGCGGCTTTTGCCGCCTTGCAGGGTCAGCTTGGAGCCGTTGGCCGTCAGCGAGACAGTCTGGTCCGCTGGCATGGAGCGCAGGATGTCGATCAGCTTGCGGGCGCCGACCGTGGTGCTGAAGTCGCCGGCGTCGCCGCCGAGTTCGGCCGAGGTGCGGACCTGGATTTCCAGGTCGGAGGTGGTCAGCTCCAGCTGGCCGCCGGTCTTGCGGATCAGCACATTGGCGAGGATGGGCAGGGTGTGGCGCCGCTCCACAATGCCGGCGACCGCCTGCAGGGCGCTCAGCACCTTGTCCTGGGTGGCTTTCAACACAATCATGTCAACCTCGCTCTGTCGCTTGTTTGCTTGCTTATTTGTTCGTACGTCGGTCTGTTCAGCGGCGCTGAGATCAAACCCAAGTCCACGGGCACGCTTCATTCAGACCGCGCGCGCGGAAACAACCCGCATTTTGACCCAGGAATGGGGTGTTTCCCGGGGGTGGGAACCCTGTCTTTGCACAGTGAGCGCACCGGGAGGGGCTGGGCCCTGAAGAGCTGGCTGCTCCCGGCGGTTTTTCAACCCTTCAAGGTCTGCTCGAGCACGTGGAGCTGCTGGTTCAGCTCGGTGTTCTTCTGACGCTCGCCGCCGATCTTGCGCACGGCGTGCAGCACCGTGGTGTGGTCGCGGCCGCCGAACAGCTCGCCGATCTCGGGAAGGCTCTTTTGCGTGAGCTCCTTGGCCAGGTACATGGCAATCTGGCGCGGCCGGGCGATGCTGGCAGGGCGCTTCTTGCTGTACATGTCGGCGATCTTGATCTTGTAGAAATCGGCCACGGTCTTCTGGATGTTCTCCACCGAGATCTGCCGGTTCTGGATCGAGAGCAGGTCTTTCAGCGCCTCGCGCGCCAGCTGGATGTTGATTTCCTTGTGGCTGAAGCGGCTGTAGGCCAAGACCTTGCGCAGGGCACCTTCCAGCTCGCGCACATTGGCGCGCACGTTCTTGGCGATGAAGAAGGCCACGTCCTCGGGCATGGGCGTGGCTTCAGCCTCCGCCTTCTTGATCAGGATGGCGACGCGCATCTCCAGCTCGGGCGGCTCGATAGCCACCGTCAGGCCGGCGTCGAAGCGGCTGGTCAGGCGCTCATCGATATCGGCCAGACCCTTGGGGTAGGTGTCGCTGGTCATGATGATGTGGGCGCGCTTGGCCAGCAGGGCCTCGAAGGCGTTGAAGAACTCCTCCTGCGTGCGCTCCTTGCCGGCGAAGAACTGCACATCGTCGATGAGCAGCAGGTCGAGCGAGTGGTACTTGGCCTTGAGCTCGTCAAAAGTCTTGCGCTGGTAATTCTTCACCACGTCGGAGATGAACTGCTCGGCGTGCAAATACAGCACGCGCGCATCGGGCTTGTCCTTGAGCAAGGCATTGCCCACGGCGTGGATCAAGTGGGTCTTGCCCAGGCCGACGCCGCCGTAGATGAACAGCGGGTTGTACATGGCACCGGGCGCACCGGCCACGTGCAGGGCGGCGGTGCGCGCCATCTGGTTGGCGCGGCCGGGCACGAGGTTGTCAAAGGTCAGCGCGCTGTTGATGCGGTGGCGGCTGGCGCTCGGCGGCAGGTTGGCAGCCGGCATGGCCACCTGCTGAGCCTGGGCGGGCGACGCGCCGGCCGCGGCGCTGCGGGAGTCAGGGCGCGGGTCGGCTGGGTGAGAAACCGGGCGCAGGCCGTTGTGCAGCACCTGGCCGACCGAGATGGCCGGGCTGGACGGCGAGCTCAAGGTGGCCGGGCGGCCCATGGGCGCCATCGGTTCGCGGGCGGCCAGGGCCAGCTCCAGGCGGGCTGGCTTGCCGGCGAGTTCGCTGAGGATGGATTCGATGCGGCCGGCGTACTGGTTGCGGATCCAGTCCAGCTTGAAGCGGTTGGGCACCCGCAGGGAAACGACCAGGCCTTCGGCACCCGCGCCATCGGCCACCACGGCGGGCGGCAAGGGGCGGATCCAGGTGTTGAATTGCTGCTCGGGCAACTCGGCGGCCAGCCTCTCGCAGCCGCGTTGCCAGAGGTCGAACCCCTGGTCAAAGCCCTGCTCCGGCACCGGCTGCGGGCTCATGCCCTCAGCGCCAAACATGTCTGCGCTCATTGTGGAAAACTTGTTCTAGAGCGGCCAGATTGTACGGGTTCAAGGCCGCCGGATCCAAGGTTATCCACAGATTTTTCGGCGCGGTCAATCCCCGGTAAACCCCGCTAGCAAATGCCCGGGCATTGACCGCGGCCGCATTCTTTGGTGTAATCGCGGGTTTTCCGGACGCTGCGGACCTTGGGTCGGGTGTTTGGTGCACAGGTGGGCACATTCCTTGGGCCTGCTGCCTTGGCGAGCTGCATTGCATAAATGCCAGCCAAAGCAGCGGATCCGAAAACCGTGAGCCCATACCCGGCGCCAGGCAATCATCCTTGCGACAATGGCTGACTTCGGCTTTGGCCGAACTTGGCAATGAACGCAGCATCGAATTTCTGCCACCGGCGGCGCGACTTGTACACAGGTCCGCTGACGGCTCAGGGTTTCGATGTTGCCAACGCATGAGCGGCGCCCCGGCGCGGCACACATCAGTGGCTGTTGGTGAAAGAGCTGTAAACCGCCGGGCGATCCATCGCCCTGCAGAGCACCAGCCCTGAACCAGCCGACGCTTGAGGTGCAATCCGCAACTCGTTTTGCACCCGGCGATTGATCGCCAACCACAGCTAAAGCGTCATCCGACGACCTTAGACCTTCTCAAGAGGCCTCCATCATGAAACGTACTTACCAAGCATCCAAGACCCGTCGCGCCCGCACCCATGGCTTCCTGGTCCGCATGAAGACCCGCGGTGGCCGTGCCGTCATCGCCGCGCGCCGCGCCAAGGGCCGCAAGCGTCTGGCTGTCTAATTCAGGTTCTTTCTTCCTGAATCATGATCGGCCGCATCGTGCGATCGGCCGACTTTGAACGCGTGCTGGGTCGCCCCAGCCGCGTGCGCAGCAGTCACTTCGCCGTGCACCATCTGTCGGCCTCGCCGAGCCTGCCTGCCAAGGTCTTATCCACCGCTGCAGGTAAGTTATCAACAGGCGATGCACAAGAAGCCCACAGCCCTGTGGATGAAGCACTGCCGGACGGCCAGTGGTTGGGGGTCATCGTGCCCAAACGCCATGCCCGCCGCTCCGTCACGCGCTCCCTGCTGAAGCGCCAAATCCGCGCCGCCTTTGCCGACCAGCCGCTTTTGCCGCCGGGTCTGTGGGTGGTGCGTTTGCGCACGCCTTTTGATCGCAAGCAGTTCCCCAGCGCCGCCTCCGATGCGCTGCGTGCTGCTGCGCACGCCGAACTCGCCCAGTTGCTGAACCGCCTGTTGCCACGCAACACGCCGGCTCAGCCCTGAGCGGCTGCCGCATTCCTGCCAGCCGCCATGGCCCACGACCCCGCCGCCCCTTCGATTGCGCAGCGCGCTTTGGTCGGCCTGGTGCGTGGCTACCGCCTGCTGCTGAGCCCCTGGCTGGGCAGCGCCTGCCGTTTCGAGCCGACTTGTTCGGTCTACTCGATCGAGGCCTTGCAGCGCCATGGCGCCGCCGCCGGCAGCTATCTGACCGTGCACCGTCTGTTGCGCTGCCACCCTTTGTGTGCCGGCGGCCATGACGCTGTGCCTGACAATCCGCCTGCGCTGTTCAGCCGACTCGGGCTGTGCGCGCCGAATGCCTCTTCTCCCTCCCGCAATTCCACCCAATCAGAAGCCTCCTCATGACTGATATTCGCCGCACCGTCCTGTGGGTGGTGTTCACCATGTCCCTCGTCCTGCTCTGGGACGGCTGGCAAAAGCACAACGGACATCCGTCGATGTTCAGCCCGCCGGCCGCCAAGCCGGTGGCCGCCGCCGGTTCGGCCGCGCAGCCGGGTGTGCCCGCTGCCGCGGGCCTGGCCGCTGGCGCCACGGCCGTGCCGGGTGCGCCCGTCGCCGCCCGCAGCGAGAAGCTGAACATCAGCACCGATGTCATGACCATCACCCTGGACACCCAGGGCGGTGATGTCACCCATGTCGAGCTGCCCAAGTACCTGGCTTCGCCCGAGCCCGGCCTGTTCGACCCGCTGCTGCAAGCCGTGGGCCTGAAGGAAAAGCCCAAGGTCGAGCCCAAGCCCATCGTGCTGATGGACGCGGCCGCGCAAAGCTACAAGGCCCAGACAGGCCTGGTCGGCACGCGCGGCGAACAGCTGCCCACGCACAACACGCTGATGACGGTGACCACGCCCGAGCGCAAGCTGGCCGATGGCGCCAATGAGCTGCTGGTGCGCCTGGAGTCGGCCGAAGTCGGCGGCGTGGTTTATGTGAAGACCTACAGCTTCAAGCGCGGCGACTATGTCATCGGCGTCAAGCACGAGGTCATCAACAAGGGCGCAGCCGCCCTGACCCCGCAGGTCTATGTGCAGCTGGTGCGTGACGGCGTGGCAGGCCCCGGCGGTACGGCCTTCACCGGCACCTTCACCGGCCCGGCCATCTACACCGACAAGAACAAGTTCCAGAAGTTCGAGTTCAGCGACCTGGCCAAGGGCAAGGCCGAGCACGACAAGACCGCCAACGACGGTTGGGTGGCCATGGTCCAGCATTACTTCGCCAGCGCCTGGCTGCACACCGATGCCGCGCCGCGCGAGTTCTTCGTCAACAAGATCAAGGGTGCCGCGCCCGAGCAGTTCGCCGTCGGCATGGTCTTCACCCTGCCCCAGCTGGCTCCGGGCGCCACCGCCACCAAGGTGGACCAGCTCTTCGTTGGCCCGCAGGAAGAAAACAAGCTCGCCGCTCTGGCCCCGGGCCTGGAGCTGGTGAAGGACTACGGCATCTTCGCCATCCTGGCCAAGCCTCTGTTCTGGCTGCTGGAAAAGCTGCACTCCATCCTGGGCAACTGGGGCTGGGCCATCATCGCCCTGGTCGTGCTGCTGAAGATCGCCTTCTACTGGCTGAACGCCAGCGCCTACAAGAGCATGGCGAAGATGAAGGCCGTCGGCCCCAAGATTCAGGAAATGCGCGAGCGCCTGAAGGACAAGCCGCAGCAGATGCAGCAGGAGATGATGAAGATCTACCGCGAGGAGAAGGTCAACCCCATCGGCGGTTGCCTGCCCATCTTCTTGCAGATGCCTTTCTTCATGGGCCTGTACTGGGTGCTGCTGTCCACCGTGGAAATGCGTGGCGCGCCCTGGCTGGGCTGGATCACCGACCTGTCGGTCAAGGACCCCTACTTCATCCTGCCCCTGCTGATGACGGCCTCCAGCCTGTTCCAGGTCTGGCTGAACCCGACGCCGCCGGACCCGATGCAGGCCAAGATGATGTGGATCATGCCGCTGGCCTTCAGCTTCATGTTCTTCATCTTCCCCTCGGGCCTGGTGCTGTACTGGCTGGTGAACAACATCCTGTCGATCGCCCAGCAGTGGTACATCAACAAGAAACTGGGCGTGCAGAACTAGGTCTGCTCCAGCCCCTCGCAAGTGCCCGGCACTTGCAATAGTTCACGAAGCCCCCAGCTACCCCATAGCTGGGGGCTTTTTTCTTGAGCGAGATAAGCCTCCAATCCGATCATGCGGGGCAGAGTTTCATCGCCGACTCCGGACGATGGACCCAGGCCCGAGATCCAGGCTCACGCGAGCGCTGGGCCCCGGCCTCCCCCGCGCCACATACTGAAGACTTGACGCCGACGTTGCCCAAAGCAACGCCGGCGTCTTCGCTTGGTACAGGCCACCGATAATTCGGCATGCTCTCCCGCCACCACGACCCCATCGCCGCTATCGCCACCGCCCCGGGTCGAGGGGCCGTCGGCATCGTCCGGGTGTCCTCCCCGCAAGACCTGACCCCCTTGGTGGCCGCCGTCTGCGGCAAAGCCCTGAAGGCGCGCGAGGCGACGTATCTGCCTTTTCGCGACGCAGCCGGCGCGGCCATCGACCAGGGCCTGGCCCTGCTGTTTCCGGCGCCGCATTCCTACACCGGCGAGCATGTGCTGGAGCTGCAGGCCCATGGCGGCCCGGTGGTGTTGCAGCTGCTGCTGGCGCGCTGCCTGGAGGCGGGGCGTGAGCAGGGCCTGGCCCTGCGCCTGGCCGAGCCGGGTGAGTTCACCCAGCGCGCGTTTCTCAATGGCAAGCTGGACCTGGCCCAGGCCGAGGCCGTCAGCGACCTGATCGACGCCAGCACCGAGGCCGCGGCCCGCAGCGCCAGCCGGGCGCTGGGCGGCGCGCTCTCGGGCGAGGTGGGCGAGCTGCGCGACGCCCTGATCAAGCTGCGCATGCTGGTCGAGGCGACCCTGGACTTCCCGGAAGAAGAGATTGATTTCCTGCAGCAAGCCGATGCACTCGGCCGCCTGAGCCGGCTGCAGCAGCGCCTGGACGCCGTGCTGGACCGCACACGCCAGGGCGCCTTGCTACGCGAGGGCATCAAGGTCGTGCTGGCCGGCCAGCCCAATGTGGGCAAGAGCTCGCTGCTGAACGCCCTGGCCGGCGCCGAGCTGGCCATCGTCACGCCCATCCCGGGCACCACGCGCGACAAGGTCAGCCAGACCATACAGATCGAAGGTGTGCCCCTGCACATCAGCGACACCGCCGGCCTGCGCGACACCGAAGACGAGGTCGAACGCATCGGCGTGGCGCGCAGCTGGGAGGCGATTGCCGATGCCGATGTGCTGCTCTTCCTGCACGACCTGACCCGCGTTGGCCAGGCCGACTACGAGGCCGAAGACCGTCTGATTTCAGCCCGACTGGCTAACGTGTCAGCCGAGCGCATCCTGCAAGTCTTCAACAAGAGCGATGCGCCCAATGCCGCGCCGGTGCCCGAGGGCGCGCTGAGCCTGTCCGCCAAGTCCGGCGCCGGCCTGCAAGCCCTGCGCCAGCGCCTGCTGCAGCAAGTGGGCTGGCAAGCCACGCCCGAAGGCCTCTACATCGCCCGCGAGCGCCATGTGCAGGCCCTGCGCCGAACTCGAGAGCATCTCGATATGGCCCAAGCCGTGGCCCACCAGCAGCCGCCGGCGCTGGACCTGCTGGCCGAAGAACTGCGCCTCGCCCACGACGCCCTGGGCGAGATCACCGGGGCCTTCTCGGCCGACGACTTGCTCGGAGAAATTTTCAGCAAGTTTTGTATTGGCAAGTGAGGGAGCCGCTCACTTCATGAGCGTCGGCAGCCAGAGCGAGATCGCCGGCACAAAGGTCACCAGCGCCAGCGTGGCCAGCAAGGCACCGTAGAAGGGCCAGATCGAGCGCATGACCTGGCCGACCGAGATGCCGCCGATGGCGCAGCCGACGAACTGGGTGCTGCCGACCGGGGGCGTGTTCAGGCCCAGGGCGCAGTTGATCAGCATCAGGATGCCGAACTGCAGCGGGTCCATGCCGTACTGCTGGCAAATGGGCAGAAAGATTGGCGTGCAGATCAGGATGGTGGCCGCCATGTCCAGGAAGGTGCCGAGCACGAAGAGCAGCAGGTTGACCATCAGAAAGATCACCCAGGGGCTCTGGCTCACGCTTTGCATCAGCTCACCGGTGCGCTGCGGCACCTCGTACAAGGCCATGAAGTAGCCGAAAGCCGAGGAGATGCCGATCAGCAGCAGCACCACGCCCGTGGTCTTGCAGGCCTTGGCGCAGGCCTTGAGGAAGTTCTGCCAGCTCAGCGAGCGGTAGACGAAGACCGTCACCCCCAGGGCCCAAAACACCGCCGTGGCGGCCGACTCGGTGGCGGTGAAGACGCCGCTGAGGATGCCGGCCAAGATGATCACCACCACCAGCAGGCCCGGCAGGGCGCCGACAAAAGCGCGGCCCACCGCCGCCCAGCCCGGGAAGGCGCCGTGCGTGGGGTAGCCGCGCCGCACGGCCACACCGTAGGCCGCGGCCAGATTGGCCAGGGTCAGCAGCAAGGCCGGAATCAGCGCCGCCAGGATCAGGCCGAAGACACTGACCGAGGCAATGCCAGAGGCGGCCAGCACGAAGATGATGAGGTTGTGCGAGGTTGGCATCAGGGCGCCGACCAAGGCCGCATGCGTGGTGACGTTGACCGCGTAGTCGGCGTGGTAGCCCTCCTTCTTCATCAGCGGAATCATCACCGAGCCCATGGCCGAGACATCGGCCAGCGGCGATCCCGCCACGCCGCCGAACAAGGTGCAGCCCAGCACATTGCTCATGCCCAAACCGCCGCGCACATGGCCGATCAGGCTGTTGGCGAAGCGCACGATGCGGTCGGCAATGCCGCCGTAGAGCATCAGCTCGCCGGCGAACACGAAGAAGGGAATGGCCAGGAAGGAGAAGACCTGCATGCCGCCGACCATCTTCTGAAAGACCAGGGCCAGCGGCAGATCGGCCGCCAACATGGTGGCCACCGAGGACAGGCCGATGGCAAAAGCCACCGGCACGCCCAGCAGCAGCAAGAGGGCAAAGCTCAGACCCAGAACCCAGAGTTCCATCGCATCAAATCCTTGTGAATCAAAAGGGGGGCAGGCTTCGCCAGGCGGTGTGCTGCGCTTGGTTCAGTACCAGGACGGGAGCACCGCCTCACCGCGCCAGAGCGCACGCATATGCTCCAGCGAGAACAGCACGATCAGCACGCCGGCAATCAGCAGCGGCAGGTAGTCCAGCCCCTCGGGCACGCCCAGCATGGGCTTGGGCTCGCTCCATTTCAGCTGCGTCCAGACCCAGCCCGACTGCGCCATCAGCGCGCCAAAGCCCGCCACCAGGGCATGGACCAACAGCTCCAGACGCAGGCGCCAGCGCTCGGGCAGCAGCACCAGCAAAGACTCCAGGCCGATGTGGCCGGCATCGCGCACGCCCACGGCCACGCCGAAGGCGGTGACGTAGAGCACCAACAGCATGGCCAGGCCCTCGGTCCAGGTGGGCGTGTCGTTGAAGACATAACGGCCTACCACTTGCAACTGCACGCACAGCAGCACTGCGATCAGGCAGACCACGGCGGCCACCAGCGCCAGCTTGGACAGGGCGGCACACAAGCGCGTGAGTGCTGTGAAGTTCACGGTGTCTCCTGCAAGGTCTTGACCAGGCGCTGCAGCTCGGGCGTGTTCATGAAGCGGGCGTAGACCGGCGGCATCACAGCCTGGAAGGCGCTCTTGTCCACGTCGACGATCTGCGCGCCGCCGGCTCTCACCAGGGCCAGCGATTTGGCCTCCTGCTCGTCCCAGCGCAAGCGCTGGAAGGCGACCGATTCCTTGGCCGCGGCGCGGATCAGCTGCTGGTCCGCGGGCGGCAGGCCGTCGTAGACCCTTTTGCTCATCAGCAGCAGCTCGGGCGCCATGGAGTGCTCGGTGCGGGAGTAGAACTTGACCGCCTCGAAATGCTTGAAGCCTTCAAACGAGGGCAGGTTGTTTTCGGCCGCGTCGACCAGGCCGGTCTTGAGGCCGGTGTAGACCTCGCCCACCGGCATGGGCGTGGCATTGGCGCCCAGGGCCGCGGCCACCGCCACCCAGAGGTCCGACTGCGGCACGCGGATCTTCAAGCCCTTGGCATCGGCCGGGATCTTGATCGGCTTGCGGGCATAGATGGAGCGGGCGCCGCTGTCGTAGAAGGCCAGGCCGATGAAGCCCTGTGGCTCGCAGGCGCGCAGGATCTCCTCGCCGGCCGGGCCGTCCAGCGCGCGGCGCATCTGTGCGACCGAGCGGAACAAAAAGGGCATGGTCGGCACCTGGGTCTGCGGGCAGATGGCGTTCATGGGGCTGATGTGCACGCGGGTCAGCTCGAGCGCGCCGATCTTGAGCTGGTCGATGGTTTCCTTCTCGGTGCCGAGCGCGCCCTTGTTGAAGACCTTGAGCTTGATGCGCCCGGCGCTGCGCTGCTCCAGCAGCTCGCCCATGCGTTTGAGCGCCAGCACGGTCGGGTACTCATTGCTGTTGTGCACATCGGCGGCGCGCAGAGTCAGGGCCTGGGCGGCCGGCTGGGTCAGCGCCAGGGCCAGCAAGGCAGCAGCGGGCAGGATCTTGAAGCGGGGGCAAAACATGGGGGGCGTCTCCGGGCGAGTCAGGGGGGGTCTGCCCGGGCACGCGCGCGGCCTCAGCCTCGGCGCATCAGGGTCAGCCCTTGTTTCGAAATTCGTTCGCTCGCAAATAGAATAACGAAACAGCGTTCCAAATAACTAAGGGATTCCATGAGGGTAGCTTCAACAAAGCAGGTGGCGGTGCTCGGCGAATGCATGCTGGAGCTGGTCGGCCCGGCCTTTGGCACGCTGCAACAAGGCTTTGGCGGCGACACCCTGAACACCGCCGTTTATCTGGCGCGCTGTGCTGCGGATCAAGGCAAGAACGAGGCCGAGGCCGCCGCGCCCTACACCGTGCACTACGCCACCGGCCTGGGCGAGGACGGCCTCAGCCGTGGCCTGATGGAGCGCTGGGCGGCCGAAGGCCTGGCCCTGGATCTGGTGCGCCAGATCCCCGGCCGCATGCCCGGGCTTTACATGATTGAGGTCGATGCGCGCGGCGAGCGGAGCTTCAACTACTGGCGCGACACCAGCGCCGCCAAGGCCTACTTTGAGAGCGAGCGCACGCCTTTGGAGGACCAGGCCGCCGACTGGGACCTGTTCTACCTGAGCGGCATCAGCCTGGCCATCCTGCCGCCGGCCGGGCGCGAGCGCGTGTTTGCCTTGATGGAGGCGCTGCGCGCGCGGGGCACCATGGTGGTGTTCGACAACAACTACCGGCCGCGGCTCTGGGCCAGCCGCGCCGAGGCGCAGGCGGTCTTCCGCCGCGCGCTGGAGCTGGCCAATGTGGGCCTGATCACGGCCGACGACCACCAGGCCTTGTTCGAGCTGCCCAGCCTGGCCGAGGCGGTGGCCGCCGCGCAAGACCTGGCCCCGCCCGAGCTGCTGATCAAGCGCGGCGCCGAAGCCACCCTGGTGCGCGCGCCCGAAGCCGGCGCCCCGGACTGGCGGGAAGCCGCCACCGAACGCGTCGAGCGCGTGGTCGACACCACGGCGGCCGGCGACTCCTTTGCCGGCGGCTATCTGAGCCAGCGCCTGCGCGGCCGCCCGGCGGTGGAATCGGCACGCTTCGGCAACCGCCTGGCCGCGCGCGTGATCCAGCATCGCGGCGCCTTGATCGAGCCGGCCCTGATGGCCGATCTGCTGCAGCCCCAGTCATGAGCAGCACCATGCGTCGTCGACATCTGCTCGCCAGCGTCTGCCTGCTGGCCCTGTTGCCTTTCCCTGCCAGCGCCGAGAGCCCGCCAAGACCCCAGCTGGACCCCGCCGGCATCAGCGTGCAAGGCTGGGCCACCGGCACCGTGGGCGGCCGTGGCGGGCGCATCTTGCGGGTCAGCAATCTCAAGGAATCCGGCCCCGGCTCGCTGCGCGAGGCGCTGGAGGCCGAGGGGCCGCGCATCGTGGTGTTTGAAGTCGGCGGCGTCATCGACCTGGCCGGCCAGACCCTCAACATCCGCCACCCCTACCTGACCATTGCCGGCCAGACCGCCCCCAAGCCTGGCATCACCGTGATCAAGGGCGAGACCAATATCGCCACCCATCAGGTGATCGTCCAGCACCTGATGTTCCGGCCCGGAGAGTTCGGCCGCGCCAAGAAAAGCGGCGCCGACCAAGACGGCATCTCCACCCAGGGCGCGGCCCACCACATCATCGTCGACCACTGCAGCCTGTCCTGGGCCAGCGACGAAAACCTGTCGGTCGGCGGCCCGCGTTTCGAGGGCGCCACGCCTGAGGACTGGCGCCGCAACACCTCGCACGCCATCACCTACAGCCACAACCTGATCTACGAGGGCCTGGGCACTTCGGTGCACGAGAAGGGCGAGCACTCCAAGGGCACACTGGTGCACGACAACGCCAGCGGCATCCTGCTCTACGCCAATCTCTACGCCTCCAACCGCGAGCGCAATGCCTTGTTCAAAGGCGGCGTGCAGGCGGCCATGGTCAACAACCTGATCTACAACCCCGGCAACAAGGCGGTGCACTACAACCTGGTCGCGCACGAGTGGGCCACCCACCCCTGGCAGACCGGCCGCATCAGCCTGATCGGCAATGCCTACCGCCAGGGGCCGGACACGCGGCCCAACACGCCCTTGTTCGCACTCGGCGGCCACGGCGACGTGGCGCTGTTCCTGCACGACAACCTGGCGGTGGACGAGTACGGCGCCGCCGTGGCCCAGACCGGCATCTACAGCGCCGGCCAAGCGCGCATCCTGCAACTGCAGGCGCCCGAGCTGCCCGCCGGCCTGCCGCTGAGCCGCATCCTGCCGGCACGGCGCCTGGAGGCGGAGCTGCCTCTGGCCGTGGGCGCCCGGCCCTGGGACCGCGACCCGATTGATTTCAAGCTGCTGTCCGATGTGGCCGAAGGCCGTGGCCAGATCATCGACAGCGAGCTGCAGAACGCCAGCGGCTACCCGCGCTACGCGCCCAGCAAGCAGGCGTTTCAGCCCGAGGCCTGGAATCTGGATGACATGAGCCCCCGCGCCGGCTGGGCCTCGCTGTTCCGCCGCGGGCGCTGACGCGCATCGCAGCTCACACGGCCTGAGCGGCCTCCGGCGGGCGGCGCCAAAGCCGCCACAGCGTCCAGCTGTTGGTCAGGGCGATGGTGGCTTCGAGCAGGCTGCCGCCCACCGAGCCCACCACCAAGTTGTTGACCAGCCACAGCAAGGTGCCCAGCAGCATCAGCAGGCGCATGCGCAGCCCGCTCAGGAAAAACAGCGCCGTCGTGCCGATGCTGGAGGCGGCGATCGGCAGCAGCGAGAGCCAGCCCTGCTGGAGCCACAGGCCCAGGCCGGCGCTCAGGCCGATGAAGCCCAGGCCCACCCAGGGCGAGCGGCTGCGCAGCGAGGCCAGCGATCGGCCCAGCGAAACCAGGCTGCTGGCAACAGCGGTAGGCTGGCCGAGCAGCCAGAAGTGCAGCACATAGGCGAAACACTCCAGGGCCATGAAGACCTTGAAGCGGCGATCGTCGGTCTGCGCAAAACAGGCCACGCCGCAGGCGAAGGCGACATAACCAAAAATCTGCGCGGCAGAAAAATACGCGGGGTCCAGCATGCGGGCAGCGCGCGGCCTGGCGGGGGCAGGCTCGGGCGGAGCTTCAGCTGTAGAAAGCTTCCACCGTGCCCTTGAGCTTGATCATCACCGGGTTGCCCTTGCGGTCCACGGTGCGGCCGGCCGGCACCTTGACCCAGCCTTCGCTGATGCAGTACTCGGCCACATCGAAGCGCTCCTTGCCGTTCAGGCGGATGCCGATGTCGTGCTGGAACACGGCGGCATCGTGGTGCGGGCTGCGCGGGTCGATGGACAGGTGGTCGGGAATGGCAGGGCGGTCGGTGGGAGCGGCGGTGTCGGTCATGGCGGCAGCAATCGTCAAAAAACAAAAGGCCCCGGGCGGGGCTGGATGCCGGCATTTTCCGCGATTTGCAGCGGCCCCGTCAGGCCGGTGCCGCCATCATTTCACTCAAGCCCTCGGCCAGCGCCTCGAACACGCGCTTGCAGGCCAGGCTTTGGCGCAGGTCTTCGTGCATGGCCAGCCAGGTTTCCAGCGGCAGGCTGAGCTGCTCGGGCAGCACGCGCTCCAGACCCGGGCTGCGCCGCGCCAGGGCAACTTGACAGACGCCGATTCCGGCGCCGGCGCGCAGCAAGGCCAGCTGGGCCAGATCGCTGTCGCTGCGCAGGGCAAAGGCCTCACGGCGCCAGCTCGGGAAGCCCTGGCGGGCGGCACGGATGAAGGGCGTTTCCTGGTCATAGCCCACCAGGCGGTGCGCAGCCAGATCCTCCAGCATGGCCGGGCGGCCGGCGCGGTCCAGGTAGTCGCTGCGGGCGAACAGGCCCAGCTCCAGCGTGCCCAGGCGGCGCGCGATCAGCTGCTCCTGCGTGGGCGCGGTCATGCGCACGGCGATGTCGGCCTCGCGCTGCAGCAGGTCCTGCATGCGGCTGCTGAGCACCAGCTCGATCACAAGGCCGGGCTCCTCCTGCGCCAGCCGGGCCAGGATGGGCGGCAGCACTTCCACGCCCATGACCTCGCTGGCCGTCACCCGCACCACGCCGCGCAGCTGGCCCTGGGCGCCGAGCTGGCGCTCTTGTGCCAAACGCTGCAGGGCGGCGGCCTGGCGGGCCATGGCCTCGGCGCCTTCTCGCAAGGTCAGCGCCGCCTCGGTGGGCAAGAGGCCTTGCTGCGAGCGGGTGAAGAGCGGCAGGCCGAGAGCCTGCTCCAGCGCTTCGATATGCCGGCCCACGGTCGGCTGGGCCAGGCCCAGGGCGCGGGCGGCGCCCGATTGCGAGCCCTCCTGCAGCACGCCGAGGAAGGTTCGGTACAGCTCCCAGCCGATGTCCTTGCCGAGTTTGTTGCTGCTGGCGCTGCTTTCGGGATCTTTGTTCTTGGAGTCCATGCAGAACTGTATAGCCGCTGGCACATCGTCGGCAGTTCCGCGCGCGGCTGTTCTCGGGCTTGGTGCTCGGCGCCAGCGGCGGCATCGGCGGCGAGGCTGTCTGCCTGCGAAGCCTCAATTGCCCGAGGCAGGGCTCAAGGCATAGGGCGCCAGCGCGGGCTGCACTCGCAGCAACTCGCGCAGCACCAGGGCCGAGAACAGCTGCGCGCCCCGCTCGCCCACATGGGTGCGATCAAACGCGCTCTTGGCAGCGCCCGCACGTTCCGCCGACGCGGCTGCAGCCACCGGCTCGGCCGCGCTGGGCTTGGGTGCCATGGCCAGGCGGTCGGCCTCGTCCTCGCCCATGGCTTGCACCAGGGCATGACTCAGGGCATTGAGGTCGATGGCGGCGACGGGCGGCGCGGCCTCAGCCGCCACCCGCAGCGCGGCCTCGGACCAGGGGCGCAGGTCATTGAGCAGCTGGCCCTCGCGAAAACTGCGCCGGGTCAGAGGAGTCAGCAGAACCGGCGTCGCGCCCAGCTCGCGCAGCTCGCTCAAGTAACGGGCCAGGTTGACGGGAAACTCGGTCGCCAGATCGGTGGAGCGGCCGGGCTTGCCCGGCTGGTCGTTGTGGCCGAACTGGATCAGCACCCAGGTCGGCCGCAGCAGTTCCTGGCGCAAGCGCTCGCGCAAGGCATCCCACAAACCCTCGGCCCGGAAGCTGGCGCTGCTGCGGCCGCCGCGCGCCAGGTTCAGGCATTGCAGCTCCGGCCTGAAGCGGGCGCACAAAGCGTCGCCATAGCCGCTGCGCGTGGCCAGGGTGGAGTCACCCACCAGGACCACGCGGGCCTGGAGCACCTGAGCCGCCCCGGGCTCGCCCCAAGCGTGGGTGCTGGCCAGCGCCAGCAGCCCAAGTCCCCAGACCCGCCGCATCGCCGCCTCAGAAGCGGTAACGCAAGCCGACCAGGAACTCACGGCCGGTGACGTTGTTGACCACCACGCTGTCACGCGCCCGGCTGATGAACTGGTCGTTGGCCTGGTTGGTCAGGTTGACACCTTCCAGGGTCACTTCCAGTTTGTCATTGAACTTGTAGCTCAGGGACACATCGACGTTGAAGGTCTTGTTCTTGCCCTCGACATCGTTGTTATTCTGACCCGGCACACGGGTGACGAAGCCGGAGCGCTGCGAGCCGGAGATGCGGGCGCTGAAGGCGCCGTCGTCGTAGTACAGCGTGGCGTTCCAGGACTTGGGCGAGAGGTTGATCAAGTCGTCGGTGATGGTGGCCGTGCTGGTGGGCGAGACCACGTACTCGATCTTGCTCTTCACATAGGTGTAGTTCAGCAGGGCACCGAAGTTCTTGCCCCAGCCGGGCAGGAAGGTGAAGGGCTGCTGGTAGTTGAGCTCGAAGCCCTGCAGCTTGCCACCGTCGGTGTTGATGGGGGCGGTGACCTGGAAGACCTCGTCGCCGGTGAAGTTGCTCGGCAGCAGGCTCATGGGCAGGCCGGTCTGCTTGAAGGGGATGTTGTTGCGGATGCTCTGGATGTAGGTGCTGATGTTCTTCTGGAACAGGCCCAGGCCCAGGAAGGCGTTCTTGGCGAAATACCACTCGATGCTGGAATCGAAGGTGGTGGCGCGGAAAGGCTTGAGCAGGGGGTTGCCGCTGGTGACCGACAAGGTACCAGTGGTGGACACCGTGCCGCCCGGGCTCAGATTGCCCAGCTGCGGCCGGGCCATGACCTTGGCCGCGGCGAAGCGCACGATCACGTCCTTGCTCAGCGTCGCGGCCAGGTTGGCGGCGGGCAGCAGGTCGTCGTAGAGATGGTCCACGGTCACGGCGGTGCCGCCGCTGGTGGCCTGGTAGCCGGTGGCTGCGAGCCGGGTCTTGACGTAGCGGGTGCCGATATTGCCGCGCACCGGGATGTCACCGAGGCGGGTGTTGAAATCCAGTTGGAAGAAGGCCGCCTCGTCCTGCTCGGTGACGCTGCGGTTGTTGCCGCGCGCATTGCCGTTGGTGATGGACGAAAGCGTGAAGTCACCAGGGCCGCCGGCCGGGCCACTCTTGATGCAATTGCAGTAGATGTCGTAGGCCTGGGCGATGGCGGCCAGGTTGGGGATGACCCAGCTGGTGGCCGTGCCAGCAGGCAGGTTCTGGCCCTTGCCGAAGCCGCTGAGGCTGGTCGTCAGGCTGGCCACCGTACTGCCGGCCGGCACCGGGAATATGGTGTCGTTCTGGTTGACGCGGCGGAACTCGTAGGAGTCGAAGCTGTACTTCTTGTAGTCCACCCCGCCCTTGAACGTGAGCTTGTTCGGCACCACGTCCCAGGCCAGGTCCAGATGGAACACATCGTTGGTGTTGCTGGCGCCTTGCGGGCGGATGCGGATTTCGCTGCTGGTGGTGTTGGCGATGGTGCCGGCCTGTGTGCCGCTGCTGGCCACCGGCACACCGACCAGGGTCAGGGCGCCGCCGGCCTGGGTGGGGTCGAAGGGGTAGCTGATGGCCGGGGCGCGGTCGTCGGCGCTGAAGTCAATGCTGTAGCCGTTGACATTGAGCGCGTCCAGCGTCGTGGTGGTCTGCACCGGGTTGCGGAACTTGCTGGTGGCGCGGCCGGCCCGGGCGGTCAGGCGCACATGATCGCCGAAGTCCTGCTCCAGGGTCAGGGTGGGCTGGGTGAAGGTGGTGGAGAGCTCGTCGAAACGCGACTCGGCGCGCACATCCACGCCGTTGAACACGCCCTTGAGCAGGGCGCCGTTGGGCGCATAGCTGGCCGAGACCACGCTGGTCTGCGGCTTGCCGCCCTGGCCGGCGTTGCGGCTGAAGGAGATCACTTCCAGGAAGTCTTCCTGGCGGGTGGCGTCGAGCTTGGAGTAGAGCAGGTCCAGGGTCAGCAAGGTGCCATCGGCCGGCTTGAACTGCACGGCGGCGGTCACCCCCAGACGATCTTGGTCATGGGTCAGGCGGCCGTAACGGGGCAGGCGGGGGTGGAAGTTCTCGGCCTTGCTGGCCTCGTTGTAGGTCGCGATATTGGCGGCGGTGTTGGGCAGGCGCAGCACACCCTGAGCCGCCGGGCCGCAGGTGGTGGCGCTCGAGTTCGTCGGGTTGGCGGGCGTCACGCCCTGTGGGGCGCACCAGCCGCCCGAGGAGGGGCCGTTGTCCCAGCGCACGGTGCTGAAGCCTTCTTCCAGCACCTTGCGCTGCGAGTAGGCGCCCGAGATCAGCACGCCCAGCTTGTTGTCGGCAAAGGTGTTGGACAGCAGGAAGGCAGCGCGCGGCGTGGTCTTGGCCGAAAGGTCGTTGTAGCCGCCCTTGAGCGAGACCATGCCCTTGAAGCCCTTCAGGTCGAAAGGCCGGGTGGTTTGCAGGTCCACCGTGGCGCCCAGCGAGCCTTCGTCCACATCGGCGGAACTGCTCTTGCGCACGGTCAGCGAGTTGAACAACTCGGAAGCGAAGACATTGAAGTCGAAGCCGCGCGAGCGGTTGGCTCCGCCGGAGCTGTCGGTGCCGCCTGTGGTGGCCAGACCCTCGATGCCGTTGATGCGCACGCGGGTGAAATCCTGGCCCAGGCCGCGCACAGTGATGTTGCGGCCCTCGCCGGCGTCGCGGTCGATCACCACGCCGGGCACGCGCTGCAGCGATTCGGCCAGGTTGGTGTCGGGGAACTTGCCCATGTCCTCGGCCTTGATGACATCGACGATGCTGTTGTCATCGCGCTTGGCGCGCAGCGCACTTTCCAGCGAGGCCCGCAGGCCGGTGACGGTGACGGTGTCCAGGTTGGCCTTGGCGGGCTGTTCGGCAGCCGGGGCGGCCGGTGGCGGCGCGCTCTGCGCCTGGGCGCCGGCGGCCAAAGTGCTGAGGGCAGCCAGCGAGGCGAGCGAGAGCAGGCTGCGGCGGCAAGTGAATTGGGGCGTCTGCGGCGAAGCGGGGCGCGAGGTCATGGCTTGTCTCCAATGGTTTGGGGCGGCGTCGCTCGGTCGGGGCCGGCTGACGCTCTGATGCGGGTTTCGCACGACCCGGCGCCGTCTGTGCGGCTTGGCCGGTTCGGGTCTGGCTTGGAGGGCGCACGCAGGGCACCGCTACATCGGGAGAGCCGGGGCGAGCCGCTGCAGTGCGGCCGCCTCCGGTGGCAGAGGCTTAGAGGTAGTCCTGCCGAGGAGGGGAAAACTGGTCGAGCAAGGTGCTGCCGGCCTCGAGGGCCACCACACCGTGCGGGGTCAGGCGCGGCGCGGTGAAGGCATCACCGACGCGCAGAATCTTCTTGATACCGGCCACATCGGCTTCGAAAGAGCCGCTGACCACAAAGGCGATCTGGTCATGCGCATCATGGGCATGGACGCTGCCGATGGCGCCCTGGTCGAAATGCACCAGCACGGACATCAACTCCGGCGTGTGGCCCACGATCTTGCGGCGGATGCCATCGCCCAGCTCGGTCCAGGCGCTGCTGGCGTTGTCGAAGTACGGTGTGCTCATCGGGGACGTCTCCTGCTGCGGCGCGAACGGCCGTTTCACGCATCGATGGCTCAGACTATAGCGCCCCGCCAAATAAATGAAACAGCGGTTCACTAAATAGAAACCATAATTCCAGGAAAGTCCTGAGCTGCGTTAGGCTTGCACCCATTCGCAGCGCCACAGGCCTTCTGCCTGGGCTTGCCCACCACCCCGCACCCCGACCGCCGCCTGACGCGCGCGGCTTCGCCGGCCTCCCGCCCGACCGCTAGGACCCCAGCCATGGACATCCGCCAACCCATCCACAGCGAACACGCACGAACCCTGGACACCGAGGGCCTGCGCCGCCATTTCCTGGTCGAGGACCTGTTCCAGCCCGACCAAGCGACGCTGACCTACAGCCAGATCGACCGCATCATCGTCGGCGGCATCATGCCGGTCGGCCAGGCCGTGCGCTTTGCACCCGAGCTGGGCAAGCACACCGGCACCGATTTCTTCCTGCAGCGCCGCGAGCTGGGCCTCATCAATATCGGCGGCGCCGCCCGTGTCAGCGTCGACGAGCAGGTCTTCGAGATCGGCCCGCGCGAGGCCTTGTACGTGGGCCAGGGCGCCCGCGAGCTGGCTTTCAGCAGCGTGGACCCGGCGCAACCGGCCAAGCTCTACTTCAACTGCGCGCCGGCCCACACCGCCTACCCACACCGCAAGGTGACGCTGGCCGAGGCCTCGCCCGAGACCCTGGGCGCGCCCGAGACCAGCAACCGCCGCACCATCTACAAATTCCTGGTGCCCGATGTGCTGCCCACCTGCCAGCTGCTGATGGGCATGACCCAGCTGGAGCCCGGCAGCCTGTGGAACACCATGCCCTGCCACACGCACGACCGGCGCATGGAGGTGTACTTCTACTTCGACATGAACGAGAACGCCGCCGTCTTCCACATGATGGGCGAGCCCAGCCAGACCCGGCACCTGGTGGTGCGCAACGAGCAGGCAGTGATCAGCCCGAGCTGGAGCATCCACTCCGGCGTCGGCACTCAGGCCTACACCTTCATCTGGGGCATGGTGGGCGAGAACCAGGTCTTCAAGGACATGGACCATGTGCCCATGACTGCGCTGCGCTGAACGCCACGCCACCTCATACGAAAGCACTTCATGATCCTCGATCAATTTCAACTGCAGGGCCGCGTGGCCATCGTCTCCGGCTGCAACACCGGCCTGGGCCAGGGCATGGCCGTGGCGCTGGCCGAGGCCGGGGCTGACATCGTCGGCGTCAACGTCACCGACCCGGTGGACACGCGCGCCCAGGTCGAAGCCACCGGCCGACGCTTCCTCGACCTGCGCGCCAACCTCAGCGACATCGGCTGCATCGATGGCCTGCTCAGCCAGGCCAAGAGCCTGACCGGCCGCGTCGACATCCTGGTCAACAACGCCGGCATCATCCGCCGCGAGGACGCGATCAAGTTCAGCGAAGCCGACTGGGACGATGTCATCGACCTCAACCTCAAGTCGGTGTTCTTCTTCTCGCAAGCCGTGGCGCGCTGTTTCATCGCCCAGGGCAGCGGCGGAAAGATCATCAATGTCGCCTCCATGCTGTCCTACCAGGGCGGCGTGCGCGTGCCCTCCTACACCGCCTCCAAGAGCGCGGTCATGGGCATCACCCGGGCCATGGCCAATGAATGGGCCAACCATGGCATCAACGTCAATGCCATCGCGCCCGGCTATATGGCCACCAACAACACCGCGCCGCTGCGCGCCGACGAAGGACGCAGCGCCGCCATCCTGGAGCGCATCCCCGCCGGCCGCTGGGGCCTGCCCGAGGATCTGGCCGGGCCGGTGGTGTTTCTGGCCTCGAAAGCGTCCGATTATGTGAATGGTTATACCGTCGCCGTCGACGGCGGCTGGCTCGCCCGCTGATCTGGACCCACTCGCAGGGCGCGACTGCGCCCTGCCCCCCAACCGTCGCGACAGACGACGAGACCGCCGGAGACACGGTGTATGTATGAGAACAAGAAGCTGGGCTTTCTGTTCGTCCTGCCATTTGTGCTGGGCGTGCTGCTGTTCAAGCTGTTTCCCTTCGTGATGAGCCTGGCGCTCAGCTTCACGCAGTACGACATCATCAACCCGCCCGAGTTCGTGGGCCTGGACAACTACCGCGAGCTGGCCACGCAGGACCCGCTGTTCCGCAAATCGCTGGGTGTGACCCTGCTGTTCGCCATGCTGGCGGTGCCGCTGCGCGTGGGCTTCGCGCTCTTCATCGCCCATGTGCTGAACTTCCGCATGCGCGGCATCAACTTCTTCCGCTCGGCCTTCTACCTGCCCTCCATCCTGGGCGGCTCGATCGCGGTGGCCGTGCTATGGCGCTTCATCTTTTCCCAGCATGGCCTGGTCAACATCGCCCTGGGCAAGTTCGGCATCGAGCCGATCTCCTGGCTGGCCGACGAGCACTTCTCGATGTGGACCATCGTGCTGCTCTTCACCTGGCAGTTCGGCTCGGCCATGGTGATCTTTCTGGCGGCGCTGCAGAACGTGCCAATCGCGCTCTACGAGGCCGCTGAATGCGACGGCGCCAGCAAGCGCCAGCAGTTCTTCCGCATCACCGTGCCGCTGATCACGCCGGTGATCTTCTTCAACATGATCATGCAGATGGTGCACGCCTTCCAGGAGTTCAACGGCCCCTACATGATCACCGAGGGCGGGCCGCTGAGCTCCACCTATGTGCTGGCGCTCTACATCTACGACCAGAGCTTCCGCTTCTTCAACCTGGGCTACGGCGCGGCGCTGAGCTGGGTGCTGTTCGCCCTGGTGGCGGCCTTGAGCGGCTTGTCCTTCTGGAGCTCGCGCTACTGGGTGTTCTACGCCGGCGAGAAGGAGAGCAAGCGATGAGCGGCGCCTCCGAACTGATCCTGGTGCGCGAGCGCGGCCGGCCCTGGCTGCGCTACCTGGCCCTGGGCGCCGTGGCCATCGTCATGCTCTACCCGCTGATCTGGCTGGTGGGCGCTTCGTTCAAGAGCAACACCGAGATCTACACCGAGATCGGCTTCTGGCCGGCCCGCTTTGATTTCGGCGCCTACGCCAAGGGCTGGAAGACCAGCACCGAGTACACCTTCGCCACCTACTTCCTGAACAGCTTTCTGATCACCATCCCGCGCATCGTCGTGACGGTGATTTCCTGCGTGCTGGTCGCCTACGCCTTCGCCCGCTTCGAGTTCTGGGGCAAGAAGCTGCTGTTCTCGGTGATGGTGGGCACCATGATGCTGCCGCTCATCATCCTGCGCCTGCCGCAGTACCTGGTGTTCAAGGAGGTGGGCTGGCTGGATTCCTACCTGCCCCTGATCGTGCCCTCGGCCTTCGCCACCGACACCTTCTTCGTCTTCATGCTGGTGCAGTTCCTGCGCGGCATCCCGCGCGACATGGAAGAGGCCGCGCAGATCGACGGCTGCAACGCCCTGCAGCTGCTCTGGCACATCATCGTGCCCCTGCTCAAGCCGGCCATCATCTCGGTCATCGTCTTCCAGTTCATCTGGACCATGAACGATTTCATGGGCCCGCTGATCTACCTCTCCACGGTCGAAAAATACCCGGTCTCACTGGCACTGAAGATGAGCATCGGCGCCACCGAAGAGGTCGAATGGGCCAGCGTCATCGCCATCTCCGTGCTGGCCCTGGTGCCCTCGGTGACGGTGTTCTTCCTGGCACAGAAGCACTTCATCGAAGGGGCGACTTCGAGTGGGGTGAAGGGATGAGTGGCGCGCTTCGGGAGCATGGGGCGGGGCTGGACGGCAGGGGGTCCTATGAAGCGAAGTAAAGGAGGAGGCCGAAGGCCGGGGGACATGAGCGGAATAGGGCGCCCTGCCGTCCAGACCTTTCACAAATCGACCGAATAGAAATCTGACGGAGACAACAGTGGCCCACCTGAGCCTGAAGAAAATCGAGAAGGTCTACCCCAATGGCTTCAAGGCCGTGCATGGCGTGGACCTGGAAGTGCAGGACGGCGAGTTCATGGTCTTTGTCGGGCCCTCGGGCTGCGCCAAGTCCACGCTGCTGCGCATGATCGCCGGCCTGGAAACCATCTCGGGCGGCGAGCTGCAAATCGGCGGCCGGCGCGTCAACGATCTGGCGCCCAAGCAGCGCGGCATCGCCATGGTGTTCCAGAACTATGCGCTCTACCCGCATATGAAGGTGTACGACAACCTGGCCTTCGGCCTCAAGCTGGCCGGCACGCCCAAGGCCGAGGTCGACCAGCGCGTGCGCCAGGCCGCCCAGCTGCTGGAGATGGAGCATCTGCTGGACCGCTACCCCAAGCAGCTCTCCGGCGGCCAGGCCCAGCGCGTGGCCGTGGGCCGCGCCATCGTCAAGAAGCCCGAGGTCTTTCTCTTCGACGAGCCGCTCTCCAACCTCGATGCCAAGCTGCGCGCCTCCATGCGCGTGCGCCTGACCGAGCTGCACCGCACCCTGCGCGAATCGGGCCAGCCGGCCACCGTCATCTACGTGACCCATGACCAGGTCGAGGCCATGACCATGGGCCAGCGCATCTGCGTGCTCAAGGACGGCGTGATCCAGCAGGTGGACACACCCACCGCGCTCTACGACCGCCCGGCCAATGCCTTTGTGGCCAGCTTCATCGGCTCACCCGAGATGAACATCCTCGAGGCCCAGCTGCAGCAAGTGCCCGGCGCAGAGGGCCTGACCGTGCTGCTCGGCGGCCAGCGCCTGCCGCTGCCTCCCGCCAAGGCCGCCAAGCTGCACGGCCGTGGCGCCGCCATCAAGTTCGGCCTGCGGCCCGAGCACATCAGCGCCCAGGCCCGGCCGCAGGGCGACAGCCTGGCCGTGCCGGCCACGCTGCGCTTCATGGAGCATATGGGCAGCGAAGTCTTTGTTCACCTGTCCATCGGTGATCAGCCGCTGACGGCGCGCGTGCCGGCCGACCAGCTCAACGGCCTGGCCGACAAGCAACGCGGCGACAGCCACCTCTTTCACCTGCAGATGGCCTGCGCCCACCTGTTCGACGCCGACACCGGCGCGAACCTGCTGCTGTGAAGCCCGCCCTGCTGCAACGGCGAACGGTGCTGGCCGCCGGCATGGCCGGTGCCGCGAGCAGCTTGCTGCCCGGCTGCTCGCCGAGCGGGCCGGACGGCAGCGCCAGCACAGGCGCTCCGACCGTGCTGCGCTTTGCCTGGTGGGGCGGCGCCAGCCGGCATGAGGCCACGCTCAAGGCCGTCGCCGCTTTCGAAGCCGCGCACCCGGGCGTCAAGATCAAGTGCGAGTACATGGGTTTCAATGGGTATCTGGAGCGCCTGACGACCCAGATCGCCGGTGGCTCCGAGCCCGACCTCATGCAGATCAACTGGGCCTGGCTGGCCATGTTCTCCAAGCGCGGCAATGGCTTTGCCGACCTGCTGCAGCAGCGCCAGCACCTGGCCCTGGACCAGTTCGAAGCCGAAGACGTGCAGACCGGCATGGTGGCCGGCCACCTGAACGCCTTGCCGGTCAGCTACAGCGCCCGCGTGCTGCTCTGGAACCAGGCGGCGTTTGATCGCGCCAACATGCCTTTGCCCAAGACCTGGGACGAGCTGTTCGCGGCCGGCGAGACCATGCGCGCCCGCCTGGGCCCGCAGGCCTACCCGCTGGACGGCGAGCTCTACGACATGATGCTGCTGTCGCAGAGTTATGTGCAGCAAAAGCACGGCACGCCCTACGTCGACCCGGCCTCGCCGCGCGTGGCCATGGATTTCGCCGCCGCGCTGGACTGGGTGCGCACCTACCGCCGCCTGGTGGACGGCCATGTCGCCACGCCGCTGAAGCTCCGCGCCAGCCTGGGCGGCGCCGACAAGGCCACCGAGCAGCAGCAGGACTGGGTGGTCGGCAACTGGGCCGGCAACTACACCTGGGATTCGGTGATCGGCCTGCGCGCTGCCACGCTGGACAAGAAGCAGCGCCTGGTGCTGGGCGACTACCCGACCCTGCCTGGTGCCAAGAACAGCGGCATGTTCGGCCGCCCCACCGTGATGCTGGCCGTGGGCCGCAACAGCAAGAATGCCGCGCTGGCCGCCGAGCTGCTCAGTTATCTGCTGACCAGCCGCGAGGCGGCGCTGATCCTCGGCCGCACCCGCGGCGTGCCCGTCGCCAAGGCCCAGGTCGAGGTGCTGCTGGCCGCCAAGAAGCTGCCGCCGCTGGAGCTGCAAGCGCATGAGCAGATCCGCCAGCAGCGCGCGGCCGGCCAGATCGCCCTGCCGGCGCCCTTGTTCGAGCATGCCCGCCTGCACAAATTCATGCGCGAGGTGTTCGAGACCATCGCCTACGGCAAGACCGGCGACGAAGACGCCGCGCGCCGCCTGATCACCGAGGGCAATGCCCTGCTGCAGCGCATCAAGTGACCCCGCCCCTGCCTGGAACGACCCGATGAAACGCACCGAACGCCAGCTCCACTTCACCGACTGCCCCCAGCTGCGCCTGAGCGCCAGCGAGGGCGGCCGCGTCACCCGCCTGACGCCGACCGACATCACCTGCCATCGCAACTACTTCTATCAAAAGTGCTTCACCAACGATGGCCAGCGCCTGATCTTCGGCGCCGAGTTCGGCCCGGGCACGGACTGGAACTACCACCTGCTGGACCTGCAAAGCCAGGTCGCCACCCAGCTCAGCGATGGCGCGGGTGAAAACACCTTCGGCGGCTTCCTCAGCCCCGACGACCACCACCTCTACTTCGTGCGCGCCGAGCGCCAGCTGATCCGCCTGGACCTGGGCGACCTCAGCGAAGAGGTGGTCTACACCGTGCCCCAGGGCTGGGTCGGTTACGGCACCTGGGTGTCCAACAGCGCCTGCACGCAGATGGTGGGCATCGAGATCCATGCCGACGATTGGTTCCCCCTGTCGGACTGGCAGAAGTTCCACCAGATGTACCACGCGCAGCCGCGCTGCCGCCTGTTCCGCATCGACCTGGCCACCGGCGAGCGCCAGGTGATCCTCGAGAAGAAGGGCTGGCTCGGCCACCCGCAGTACCGCCCCTTCGACGACCACACGGTGGCCTTTTGCCACGAGGGCCCGCACGACCTGATCGACGCCCGCATCTGGTTCATCAACGAGGACGGGAGCGGCCTGCGCTGCGGCCGCGAGCACGAACCGGGCGAGAGCATCACGCATGAGTTCTGGGTGCCCGATGGCTCGTCCATGATGTTTGTTTCCTACCTGGAAGGTCAGACGGACCGCTGGATCTGCTCGCTCGACCCGGTGACGCTGGAAAGCCGCCGCCTCAGCGCCATGCCGCCCTGCTCGCACCTGATGAGCAATAGCGACGGCAGCCTGCTGGTGGGCGACGGCAGCGGCACGCCCACCGATGTGGCCAACACGCGCGGCCACGAGATCCAGAACGACCCCTTTCTCCACCTCTTCGACCTGCGCGCCGGAAGCAGCCGGCCCATCGCCCGGCACAACAGCTCCTGGCGCGTGCACAAGGGCAACCGCCAGGTCACCCACCCGCACCCCTCGTTCACGCCCGACCAGCGCCAGGTGCTGTTCAGCTCGGACGCCGAGGGCGAGCCGGCGCTGTATTTGGTTGATCTGGAGTGAGCGTCTTGTTCTCAGCGCGCGGTGCTGCAGCGCTGGCTCTGCTCGTCTTGGCCGGCAAGGCGCAAGCCAGCCCGGCTCTGCGCCCGCAGCTCCCCGATGCACAAGCCCGGCTGCACACCCGCGCCGCCCTCCTCGCAGATTGGCTGCCCGCAGCGGCCGCGCCACTCGCCGAGCTGCCCGCCCATTTCAGCGTGGCGGCCGACGGCAGCGGCAGCCACCGCAGCCTGCAAGCGGCCCTCGACGCCATCCCCTCGCGCAGCGCTGCGCCGGTGGCCGGTGCGCCGGCACGCTACTTCATCCGCCTGGCGCCGGGCCGCTACGTCGAGAACGTCTGCATCCACGACAAGCCGCCGCTGACGATCTACGGCGCCGGCCGCGAGCCCGGCGAGGTGCGCCTGGTGGCAGGCCGCTTTGCCGCCCAGCCGCGCGAAGCCGGCGGCGCCTCGCCCTGCTTTCCAGCCAGCAGCGCACCCCGCCACGGCACGGCCGGCAGCGCCAGCGTGGCCGTGTTCAGCGACGAGGTCACGCTGCGCCAACTCAGCATCGTCAACAGCGCCCTGGACGGCGTGCGCGCTGGCCAGGGCTACCCGCCCGAGGTGGGCGAGGGCGGCGGCGCCCAGGCCGTGGCCTTGATGACGCGCGGTGACCGCATTGAGCTGGACCGGGTTCAGCTCTGGGGCCATCAGGACACCTTCTATGCCAGCCGCCGCCGTGAGGGTGAGGGCTTAAGCCGCGTCTGGGTGCATGACAGCCTGATCGCCGGCGACGTCGATTTCATCTTCGGCGATGCCCGCCTGCTGCTGGAGCGCTGCACCGTGCTCAGCCGCGCCGGGCGGCGCACGCCGGGCGAGGGCGGCATCGTGCTGGCGCCGAGCACGGCGGCGAAGGAGCCCATCGGCTTCCTCGTGCAGGACAGCCGCTTCCTGGCCGAAGCCGGTCTGGCGCCGGGCAGCGTCTGGCTCGGCCGCGCCTGGGACCAGGGCGTGGCCAAGGGCGAGTGGCGCGCCGGCCCGGCGGTACCGAATGGCCTGGCCGTGGTGCGCGAAAGCCGCATCGGCGCCCACATCCACGCCCGGCGCGAGGGCGTCTGGGGCCCCTCCACCGCGCGCCGGCCGCACCGGACCGAGGGCGCCGCAGCGAACCGCCTGTTCGAACACCGCAACCAGGATCTGCCATGAAGCCCCTCCGCCGCAGCCTTCTTCTCATCCTGCCGGCCTGCACCTTGATCGCTTGCAGCGTCCTGCCGGTCGAGCGAGCCAACACCGAACTCAGCCCCTGGGCCCGCAGCGTGCTGGCGCCTGGCGACGGCTGGGCCTCCTTGAACGGCGGCACGCGCGGTGGCGCCGATGCCGCCGCAGCCGATGTGGTCACCGTCAGCAGCCGCAGCGAGTTGCTGGCCGCATTGGCCGGCCCGGCCCGGCCGCGCATCATCCAGGTGCGCGGGCGCATCGACCTCAGCGCCGATGCCCAGGGCCGGCCGCTGCAGGCCGAAGACTTCCGCGACCCCGCCTTCAGCTGGCCCGCCTACGAGGCTGCCTACGCCCCGTCCACCTGGGGCAAGGTGCCACCGAGCGGGCCGCAGGAAGAGGCGCGGCTGCGCTCGGCACGCCGGCAATCGGCCCACACCACGGTGCGCATTCCGTCCGACACCACCCTGGTCGGCCTGGGCCCGGACGCCGGCTTCAAGAACGGCATGCTGCTGCTGGACGGGGTGCAGAACATCATCGTGCGCGGCCTGCATCTCTCCGATGCCTACGACTTTTTCCCCGCCTGGGACCCCAAGGACAATGCCAGCGGCGAGTGGAACTCCGAATACGACAACCTCTCGCTGCGCGGGGCGCGCCGGGTCTGGGTGGACCACTGCACCTTTGACGACGGCGAACGCCCCGACCGCACCGAGCGCTGGGCCCTGGGCCGGCCCATGCAGCACCACGACGGCCTGCTGGACATCACCCAGCAATCCGATCTGGTGACGGTCAGCTGGAGCCATTTCCGCGACCACGACAAGACCCATCTGATCGGCAGCAGCGACAGCCGCAGCGAAGACGCCGGCCATCTGCGCGTCAGCTTCCACCACAACCACTGGGAGCGCACCCAGGCGCGCACACCGCGCGTGCGCTACGGCCAGGTGCACCTCTACAACAATCTGTTCAGCGTGCCGGACCTGAAGGCCTATGACTACAGCATCGGCGTGGGCGTGCATTCGCGCGTCCTCAGCGAGGCCAATGTCTGGCGCAGCGCGCCGGGCCTGTCGAGCCGGCAGCTGGTGAAGTGGTGGAAGGGCCAGCATTTCGCCGACCGCGGCTCCTTGCACAACGGCCAGCCGCTGGACCTGCTGGCCGAACTGCGCGCGGCCAACCCGGGCGCGGTGATTTCCAGTGACCTGGGCTGGCAGCCCCTCGTGGCCGCGCCGGTCGAGCCGGCCGATCAGGTCGAAGGCCGGGTGCGCGCCGGAGCGGGGGCCGGGCTAGCCCGGTAGAGCGCAAACGCCAAGCCGTGGACAATCCACTTCAAATGAAACACCAGCCCGGGGAAAACAAAACAATGGATGACGATTCAGTCGACAGCGGCGGCAAGCAGCCCGAATCGGTGGCCGCGGTGCTCAAGGTGTTTGCCATCCTGCAAGCCTTGTCAGAGCGCAGCGAAACCGGCATCTCCGAGCTGTCGGTGCGCCTGGCCATGCCCAAGGCCACGGTCTACCGTTTCCTGCAGACCATGATGACCCTGGGCTATGTGCGCCAGCAGGCCGACAGCGAGCGCTACGGCCTGAGCATGAAAGCCTTCGAGCTGGGCGCCAAGGCGCTGCAATACCCCGACCTGGTGGACCTGGCCAAGCACCACATGCAAATGCTGGCCGACAAGACCGGCGAGACTGTGCACCTGGGCACCTTGATCGACAGCGAGATCATCTATGTGCACAAGATCGACTCGCGCCACACCCTGGGCATGTATTCCAAGGTCGGCCGCCGCGCGCCCCTGCACTGCACTGCCATCGGCAAGGTGCTGCTGGCCTGGGAACACCCGGAGCGACGCGAGCGCATCCTCGACGGCGCCGAGTTCAAGCGCTTCCGCGACAAGACCATCGTCGAACGCGGCCCCTATCTGGCCGAGCTGGAGCGCGTGCGTGCCCAGGGCTTCGGTGAAGACCGCGAAGAGTTCGACGACCACATCCGCTGCCTGGGCATCCCCATCTTCGACCGGCTGAACCAGCCGATCGCGGGCATGAGCATCTCTTTCCCGACCTTCCGCTACGACGAGGAGAAGGCGCCGGAGATCATCGCCATGCTGACCACCGCCAGCCGCGACATCTCGACCCGGCTGGGCTGCACCAAGTTCCCGCTGGACCCGCCGGCACCGGCCGGGCGAGGCTGAGACTGCTGATTTACTTGCCGTAAGGCCACTGGGCCTTACGCGTCGGCGCCTTGGCGCTCTTGCCTTGGGCGGCCCACATCTTGTAGGCGGTCGAGGTCAGCTCGCGCTTCATCAGCTGCACCAGCTCGCCCTGGCCGAGTCCATGCTCCATCAGCACCTTGCTGTAGGGCGGTTGGTCGGTCCAGGCGGTGGCGATGACGCGCTTGATTTCTTCAGCGCTGAGACGGGGGATGGGTTTTGCCATGGCGCGATTGTCCCTTGCTTGAGCCCGGTTCAGTGGCCGGCGAAGTCGACCAAAGTAAACAAAGGCAGCCCCGCCGCCCGCAACTGGGCCGAACCGCCCAGCTCCGGCAGGTCGACGATGGCGCCGCACTCCACCACTTCGGCGCCCAGGCGCTGCAGCAGCTTGGCGCCGGCGCCCATGGTGCCGCCGGTGGCGATCAGGTCGTCGATCAGCACCACGCGCTCGCCCCGGCGCACCGCGTCGGTGTGCATCTCGACCGTGGCGCTGCCGTATTCCAGCTCATAGGTTTCTTCCACCGTGGTGAAGGGCAGCTTGCCTTTCTTGCGGATGGGGATGAAGCCGATGTTCAGCTCATAGGCCAGCACCGAACCGATGATGAAGCCGCGCGCATCAAGCCCGGCGATGGCATCAGGCTTACGATCGAAATAACGGTGCACGAATTGGTCGATCAGTACCCGGAACACACGCGGGTTAGACAGCAGAGGCGTGATGTCGCGGAACTGCACGCCGGCGCTGGGCCAATCGGGCACGGTGCGGATGTGGCTGCGCAGATAGGCGCAGACCGAAGCGTCGACAGAGGTGGGCATGGCCAGATGATCCAGAGGGCGGGAGAGCCCAATGGTAGCGAACGGGCGGGTGAGCAGCAGGCTTGGGGCTCAGGCCGCCCCGTTCAAGCGGCCCGATTCAAAGGCGCGCTGACCAGACGGGCACGGCCGTTCTGCTTGGCGGCGTAGAGCGCGGCATCGGCCTGCTCGACCAGGCGCAAGGGGCTGGCATGGGCCTCAGCCACGCAGGCCGCCACGCCAATGCTCAGGCTCAGGCTGCGCCGCAGGGGCGAGGCGGCGTGCTCGATGGCAGCCAAGCGCAGGCTGTCCAAGCAGCGCTGGGCCAGGGTCTGGGCTTCGGCCACATCGGTGTCGGGCAGCAGCAGCACAAACTCTTCGCCGCCAAAGCGGCAGACCGTGCCGCCGCCGCGGCCCACGCAGGTGTGCAAGAGCTCGGCCACGCGGCGCAAGGTCTCGTCGCCGGCGATATGGCCGTAGTGGTCGTTGTATTGCTTGAAGTGGTCGATGTCGACCATCAAGCAGGCCAGGCTGCGGCCTTCACTGGCGCTGTTCAGCCATTCCTGCTGCAGCAGGTGGTCGAAATGGCGGCGGTTGCCGACACCGGTCAGGCCGTCGGTGGTGGACTGGCGCGCCAGCTGGGCATTGGCCAGCTGCAGCGCGACTTCCTGGCGTTTGCGCTCGGTCAGGTCGGTGATGATGCAGACAAAACGGTGGGTGGTGTCGGTGCGCACCTCGGCCATATTGAGCTGCAGGGTCAGTTCTTGCCCGTCGCGGCGGCGCGTGCTCAGCTCACGTGATTCGCCCAGCAGCTCGGCCGGGCTCTCGCCCATGCAGATGCCGAAGAGCAGGTCGATGTGGCTGCCACGCAGCTCGGCGGCGCGGAAGCCGAACAAGCGTTCGGCGGCCGGGTTGAGCTCCAGCACATGGCCTTCGGTGTCCAGGGTCAGCACGCCGTTCGGCGCCGCCTGCACAAAAGCCTTGAGGTGGGCTTGGCTGGCGGCCAGGCGCTGTTGCTCCAGGATCAGGTCGCTGACATCAAGACGCACACCGACCGTACCGCCCGAGGGCGTGCGGCGCTCGAAGATGCGCAGCCAGCGGCCGTCGCTGAGGCGTTGCAGCAGCGCTTCCTGGCCACGCGCACGGTCGGCGAAGCGCTCGGCCAGCCAGGCTTCCTCGCGGCCCACGGCGGCCGGGATCGCGCCTTCGCGCACCGAGCGGCGCACCAGCGCTTCGAAGCTGTCCCCGCGCTGGAAGGCCTGAACCATATGCGGGTAGTTGGCGGCCAGCTGCTTGTTGTAGGCGACCAGGCGGTCGTCCTGATCAAAGATTTCGACGCTGGCCGGCAAGGCATCGATGGCCTCCTCCAGGCTGCGATTGGCGGCCCGAATTCGCTCACGCGCGCGCCGCAGGGCCAAGGTGGCCAGGGCCGCCAGCAAGAGATTGACCACCAGGCTGGCCTCGGCCAAGCCGGGCAGCCAGGACGTTTCGGCATCGCTGAGCCGGTCGAACCAGAGCACCGCGACCTGCAAAGCCAGGGCGAGGATGACGGTCAGGGGCAGCCAGCGGATGGCGGCGTCGGCGTTGCGTGCTTTCATGCGAGGGCGCAGCGTAGCGCAGAGCCCAGCGCAGCGGCAGCCCTGCCTGTGGGGGAGCGGGAAAACCCGATGTGGGCGGGCCAACTTACGGCCTTAACACAAGTTCGGCTTGAGCCCGGCGCGGGCAGAATTCACGGCGCTCTGTTACTGTGCGCGACTGCACAGAGGGTGATTGGGGACATACAAAATGAGCGAAGCAAACAAGCGCCTGGAGCATTTGACTCGGGCGGACTTGCTGGGCATACGCCGGGGCATCGAGAAAGAAAGCCTGCGCGCGCGCCCGGGCGGTCAGTTGGCACTCACGCCCCACCCGGCGGCCCTGGGCTCAGCCCTGACCCACCCCCACATCACCACCGACTTCAGCGAATCCCAGGTCGAGCTGATCACCGGCGTGCACGCCGGCGTGGACAGCTGCCTGCTGGAATTGACCGAGGTGCACCAGGCTGTCTACCAGACCCTGCACGAAATGAGCTGTTGCGGCCAAAGCAGCGAGGAAGAACGGCTCTGGGTCGGCTCCATGCCCTGCGGCCTGCCCACCGACGAGACCATCCCCCTGGGCCGCTACGGCCACTCCAATGTCGGCCGCAGCAAGAGCGTCTACCGCATGGGACTGGGCCAGCGCTACGGCCGGCGCATGCAGACGATCTCGGGCATCCACTACAACTGGTCCCTGCCCGGCGTCAGCAGCGAGCAGTACTTCGCCCTGATCCGCAATTTCCGTCGCCACTCCTTTTTGCTGCTGTACCTCTTCGGCGCCTCGCCGGCCCTGTGCTCCAGCTTTGTGCAGGGGCGCCAGCATGAGCTGCAGTCGCTCAATGGCGGCACGCTCTACATGCCGCATGGCACCTCGCTGCGCATGGGCCGCCTGGGCTACCAGAGCGATGCCCAGGCCTCGCTGGCGGTCAGCTACAACTGCCTGGAAAGCTATGCCGATTCATTGCAAGAAGCGCTGACGCGGCCGTATCCGGCCTATGAGGCCATCGGCGTGCAGAACCCCGGCGGCGACTACAACCAGCTCAGCACCAGCCTGCTGCAGATCGAGAACGAGTTCTACGGCACCATCCGGCCCAAGCGCGTGATCCGCTCGGGCGAGCGCCCCCTGCATGCGCTGCGCGAGCGCGGCGTCGAGTATGTAGAAGTGCGCTGCATGGACCTCGACCCCTTTGTGCCGGTGGGCATCGCCGCCCAGACCGTGCGCTTCCTGGACGTCTTCCTCTTGCACTGCCTGCTCAGCGACAGCCCGCCGGACACCCCCGAAGAGATCCGCGCCCTGGGCCAGAACCAGCACCTGGTGGCCGCACGCGGCCGCGAGCCGGGCCTGCGCCTGCAAACCCCGGACGGTGGCAGCCGCACGCTGCAGGACTGGGGCACGGAGCTGCTGGAAGCCTGCGCGCCCATGGCGGCCGCGCTCGATGCCGCCCATGGAGGCGAGGACTACCGCGCCGCCTTGGACGCCGCCCGCCAGACCCTGGCCGAGCCCGACAGCACCCCGTCGGCCCGCGTGCTGGCGGCCATGGCCGAGCGCTTTGACAACTCCTACGTCGGCTTTGTCCGCCAGCAGTCCGAGGCCACCCGCGCCCTGATGCTGGACCTGCCCTACAGCGCCGAGCTGGCGCAGCGCTTCGCCGAGCAAGCCGCCGCCTCACTGGCGGAGCAGGCGCGCATCGAACAAGCGGACACCTTGCCGTTTGAGGCCTACCGCCAGCAATACCTGGCGCCGGAGCGCATGGAAGTTTGAGCTCGGCCCTCGGGCTCAGGGCAGGCGCAACTCGGCAATCTGCCAGCCGAACAAGCCCTGGCGATGCAGGACCAGCTCGACCGGCTCTTCGTCTTCGCCCGCCTGGCGGATGCTGAAGACAAAACGCTGCGGGTGTTCATAACCCATCGCCGTCTCGACCCGGGGCGGCGGCACGGCCGCTTCGCTGCCTTGCGGGCGCGGCAGGGCCGCACTGGCGGGCGGCACGCCCTGCAGCAAGCGAGCCAGGCTGGCCGGGGTGATCAGGGCATCGACCATGGGGCCCAACAAGGCACTGGCCACGGCCGCGCCCATGGCGCGCGCCGGGCTGGGCGGCTCCGCCGAACCAGGGCTGCGCGGGCCGACCAGACGCTGTTGCACCCCAAGCTTGACGCTGGCGCGCAGGCTGGGAAAGTCAACCCAGGCGGCCAGGGCCGCACCATCGCGGACGCCAGCCGCCTGGCGCATCTGCAGCAGAGCCAGATAGGGGCTGGCATAGAGCAGCAGGCCGAATACAAGAGCCGCGCCCCACAAGAGGCGTTGAGTGTTGAAGCGGGCCATGGCCATGGTTTCAGCGCTCGGTCAGGGCCAGCTTGAGGCCAAAACCCAGGAACAAGGCGCCGATGGCCCGGTTCAACCAGCTCACCACACGCCGACTGGCGCTGATGCGCCGGCTGGCCTGCGCCGTGGACCAGGCCAGAAAATGGCACCAGAGCATGCCGTTGACATTGAAGACCAGGCCCAGAAAGACAAAGGCCAGCGGTTTGCTGGCGGCATCGGGCGCGATGAACTGAGGCACAAAAGCCAGGAAGAACAGCGCCACCTTGGGGTTCAGCACATTGGTCAGCAAGCCCTGGAGATAGATGCTGCGCAAAGGCCGTGGCGTGGGTAGCGCCGGCGCTTGATCGCTCGATTCGGGCGCGGCACGCTTGAGCAGCAAGCCCAGGCCCATATAGACCAGGTAAGCGGCGCCCAGGAGCTTGACCAGACCAAAGGCCCAGCTCGAAGCCGCCATCAAGGCCGACAGGCCCAGGGCCGCCGCCAGCACATGAACAAAGGTCCCCGTGCCGATACCGAGCGCGGCCGCCGAGCCCGCACGCCAACCCTGGCTGGCACTGCGCGCCATGATGAGCAGGGAATCCGGGCCCGGCGCGACATTGAGCAGCAGGCCGGAGATGATGAAGAGGGTCAGGTCTTGAGTGCCGAACATGAGCGAGCCGACAGGTCAGTGCAAATGAAGCGCCAGCTTAATGCAGCGGCGGCTCGCCTCACAGCAGCTCCACCCCAAAACGCCGCATCAGCACGGCGAACGCCACAAAGCACAGCAGGGCAAACAAGGCGCTGAGCAGCAAGGCCGGCCAAAAACCCAGGCGCGCCAGCAGGGCCGGGAAGAGCAGAAACATGGGCAGGGTCGGCAGCACGTACCAGAAGGTGTAGCGCGCGTGGTTGGCGATCTTGTCCATGGGCTGCTGCTCCAGCTGCAACCAGATCAGGGTCAGCAAGGTGACCAAGGGCAGGGCGGCGATCAGGCCGCCGAGCCTGTCATTACGCCGGGCGAACTCCGACACCGCCACCACCACCGCGGCCGTGGCGAGATACTTGATCAAGAGCCAGCTGTTCATCGGTCCAGTGTAGGCGTGCCGCATGACTTCCTGTGCCGCCACAATCCGCCGCCTAGGATGGGCTCATGCGCCGGCACCTTGCCATGTAGCGCGCATCAGCCACCGCGCCGGCTACAGCTATTTCGAAACCAAGTGATCCCCATGACTGAAAACAACAGCACACCCCCCTGCCTGCTGCGCCAGGCCTTGCGCAGCGACATCCCTGGCATGCACCGGGTGCGCCGAGCCGTGCGCGAGAACCCATTGACCAGCGATGTGATCCGCGAAGAGCACTACATCCCCGCGATCGAGAGCACCGGCCGCGGCTGGGTGGTCGAGGAAGCCGGGGAAGTGCGCGCCTTTGCCGTGGGCAATGGCCAAACCGGCAATATCTGGGCCTTGTTCGTGGACCCCAAACACGAAGGCCGCGGCTTCGGCCGCCAGTTGCAGGCCGTCATGGTGGACTGGCTGTTCAGCGAGGGCCTGGAGCGCCTGAACCTGGGCACCGCACCGGGCACCCGCGCCGAGGCCTTCTATCGGGCTACGGGTTGGACCTACCTGGGCATCGACGCCGATGGTGAGGCGAGCTTTGAGATGCGGCGGCTCTAACGCCGAACCTCAACGCCTTGGGTTCTGCCTTGCCATGCTGAACAAGGCACAGGCGGGTTCGATCCAGGCCGCAGACCGGCTGACCCTGGTCTTGCGCCCAAATTCTTCTACGTGCCCACTGAGTTGGCGCTGCAGTCGCTAGTGCGATCGATCTGATGCTGTGGAGCGGAGGTGAAGCGAGTTGTCTGTTATTGGATTGAGCCTGCCGCTGACCCAGAAATGCAGGCGATGGCGGATGGCAGCTCTGCTGCGCTAAGAATCTGTGGCCAGCACGCGGATCGATTGCTCAAATGTTGGGCAGAATTCGTCAACGATCCGCATACAACCAAGTTAGACCCATGCGCTCTCTCCCACCAGTCGTCGGCGGCATTGAAGGCAATCACCTGAAGCTTCAAAAGCTCGAGGGTGTTGATTTTGAGTTCCTTGGCTACTTGCTGAGCTGTCATCTGGTGATCGAGCATTACCTCGATGAGTTCCTCATGACGCTCGGTACTCGTTTGAAGTGGGAGGCTGCAAGGCTAACGTTTTCCCAAAAATGCTCGCTGTTCCCGCCGTCGGTATTCCCCCGCGGAGCAGAAACCATTGCAGCTATCAAGCACCTAAACAGCTTGAGAAACAAGGTGGCACACAACATCAAAGCGAGAGCGACTGATCTTGACTTTCAACCCTTCAGATCGTTTCTTGCCGCTGCCTACGACGGTAGGCAAGAAGTTCCCGTTGAACCAATGGCGGTGTTAGAGGACTTCACATCGCTTGTTTGCAGTGGGTTCGCTGGTTGGGTCGCCAGTGATGCATATCGCACCACTTGGAGGCACGAGCGTTGAAGGCCAATAAGAAGGAATGGCGACAGGGCGGAAGCCAAGAGATGACGGTATTTCAAATATCGCGCCCAGACGGAAACTTGGAGGCTGTTGCCGAAACTTATGTCAGGCTGTCATAGCGCGGAACGCCAGCGGCACTAGTCGAACAAGTTGCTGACCGCGTGCTGTCCAACCTTTCGCTCCCGCGGACGGCTGCGCCGACCGCTGAGCCTTGACGTTACACCTCATCGAGAAAAGAAATGGGACCCATTGCGCTTTTTGACAAATCATTCCTCCAGTCGCTCACTGTCGATGAGGCTGTGTGGTTTGATCACTTTTTCATGCCAGTGGTTTGCCCAATCTTCTTTGTTGAAACGCTCGCCGATCTGACAAAGCAGCCAAGGGCAGGATCTACGAGGACCCCTCAAGACGAAGTACGCATACTTGCCGATAAGTCGCCTGTCATGTCTGCATCACCATGCGTACATCACATGCACTTGGCAATATCGAATCTACTTGGTCACCCGGCACCGCAGCTCGGCCAAGTCCCTCTTGCTGGAGGTCGTCCGGTCAGAAACAAAGATGGCAAACCGGGGGTTGTCTTCGAAAACTCTCCCGAGGCCGAATCATTTTCTCGTTGGCAACGAAGCGAGTTCTTTGAGGTCGAGCGAGATACAGCATCGTCGTGGCGCGCCATGTTGGCAAGCCTGAATCTGCCTGAGGTCGCTCAAGGCATGCGCCAGCTCGGCATCACGCCAAAGACTTGCAAATCAATTAAAGAGGCCTATGGCATTGCAGCAGGCCTTGTGCATTCGCGCGCAGAACCGGAAGTGCAAGTTGGATTGTTGTTCTCATTTCTAAACGTACCGGCTCACCTGAGAGGGCGAATTCTTCACACGTGGTCCTCCGCTGGATTCCCGCCGCTTGCCTCCCATGCCCCATTTGCTGCGCATGTGCTGACAGTGGAGCTTTTCTTCCAAATTGCCCTTGCCGCCAACCTTATCTCCACAGAGCGCGCATCAAACAGAGCAGACATTGCGTATCTCTTTTATCTGCCTTTTTGCCACCTGTTTGTCTCCGGAGACAAGCTCCATCAACGCTGCGCCCCCACATTCCTTACAACGAAGCAAGACTTTCTTTGGGGGCCAGACCTCAAAGCCGCACTGACCGCTATCAATCAACAGTTATCGTCAACCACGGAAGCTGAACGGCAACAAGGTCTCCATAAGCTCGCGCCAAGGCCTCCAGGCGACGCAAGCAATCTCGTGGTTGCAATGTGGGAAAAGCATCACCGCATGCCTAGCGACCAACCGCCAAGCCCCGCACTTACCCCAGAAGCTGAGCGTAAGCTGGTCGAACACCTCAAGTCTTTCGCAAAAGCGCCTGACGCACCGGAAGTGGCATCTATCCCAGTCGATGAGCTTGAAAGTGTGGCAATCGAGAGGCTTGTCCCACCAAAGCGCGGGTCTTGGTGGGTCATCCCCAAGGCCGTTGCAGACAAAGAGCAGGAGCGCGAATGAGGTCTAACTGTCGGTTCAACGCGGACGCCAACATGGGCCATCACTTCGCGATTTTGATGGCCCATGTTGGTACCCTCCGCACTCAGTGCTCCGACGCCCAGCCCAACGGGGTCAGACCTTAAATTTCAAGGGGATTCAGGTTTGCAAGCCTGACCCCATACAGGCATCGCCTGACGCCAGCAGTTCAGACGAGTCCATCCATCACTCGTGTGCGAGCCCGGAAAGAAGCCTTCACAAGCCATTGGCGAGCCAGGCTGACAAAGCCCAGCCCGCCACGACTCACGGCTTCGCCGCCTTGGCCGCCTTCAACATCGCCTCACTGACCACCTTGACCGGCGCGCTGCCGTAGCTGAGGAAGTTCTCATGGAAGGCCTTGAGCTTGAAAGCCGGGCCCTGGGCGGCCTTGAGCTGCTCGCGCAAAGCAAGTATTTCCGAGAAGCCCGCGAAGTAACTGCTCAGCTGCACGGCGCTGACTTGGGAGCGGTGCCACTTTTCCTTGGCCTCGGTCTTGGCCTGGAAGGCTTCACGCTCGAGCAGCTGGATGGCCTCGGCCTCGCCCTGGCCCAGCACATGGGTCTGGTAGTCCAGGATGGCATTGCAGACCACGCGGAGGTTCCACTTTGCGTACATCAGGCCCATCTCGGGGCTGGGCTGGCCGTTGACGGAGCCCCAGCCGCTTTCCATCATCATGCGCTCGGCGTAGACCGCCCAGCCTTCGATCATGGCGCCGTTGCCGAACAGGCTCTTGACCTTGGAGCTGGACTTGTTCGAGTACAGCAGCTGCACATAGTGGCCCGGCACGGCTTCGTGAATGCTCAGCACCTGCAGGGTCCAGTGGTTGTACTCGCGCAGAAAGGACTCGGCCTCGGCCGGGCTGTACTTGTCCAGCGGGTCGACGTTGTAATACGTCATGCCCTTGGGATCCAGCGGGCCGGGCGCGCTGATCGAAGCGCCGGCCACGCCACGCATATACGCCGGGGTCTCGCGCACCAGCAGAGGGCGGCTCGGGTCCAGGGTCAGCAGGTCATGTGCGGTGACCCAGGCCGAAAGCGCGGGGATCTGCGCCTTGATCTCGTCCACAAAGCCCTCGGGCGTGGCGTGGCGCTCGCTGAGCTTGTCGATGACGCGGGCGATCAGGTCCAGGCGCTCCGTTGGCACGGCCACGCCGGGGAAGAGCTGGGGCCACAGGCCCAGGGCCAGCGCACCCATCTTCTGGTGCAGGGCGGCCTTTTCGGCCAGAGCGCGCTGGTAGAGGCCATCGGCATCGACGCTGGCCTGAATCTCATAGCCAAACGACTTCTCGAACAGCGCGCGGCCGAGGCGGAAATCACGGCCGCTGCCGGCCGCCGTCTGGCGTGCATCCAGGGCCTTGAGCTCGGCGATGAACTGCTCCAGGCTGCGCTGCGCGGCGGCGTTATGGCGCAGCAGGGCGGCCTGGCGTGCCGGCGCCAGCTTGGCCTTGGCGGCTGCCTCGGGGATGCTGCTGCGGAAGGTGTCGAGCGCACCTTCGCTCTGGCGGATGGCCAGACGCAGATGCATGGGGCTGGGTTCCTTGAGCTTGGCCAGGGCGGCGCGGTAGTAGGCCGGCACCTGCTGCAGGCGGCGCTCCACCAGGGCCAGGCGCTTCGGCAGGGGCGCGAAGTCCTCCTTGCTGAGCAGCTCGGAGAAGCCATTGGCGACGTTGTACTCGGAGGGGTTCCACTGGTCGCTGCGCAGCTCGCTCAAGCTCCACTGCAGGCCACGCAGGTGGTTGTCCAGCAGGGCCAGATCGCTGCGCTGGCCGGCGTCAAGCGCCAGCTTGGCGGGCAATGCTTGCAGGCGCTTCAACCAACGTTCGGCAAAGGCCAGCTGCGCCTGGCGCAAGGCCTCGGTCGGCGCAGGCAGTTGGGCTGCGGCCGCGTACTGGCCGGCGGCCACGGCCATCTCGGGCACCAGGCGCCAGTAGTCCTTCAGAAAGGCATCGACTTCCCGCTCGAAGGCTTGATGAGCAACGGCAGCCGGAGGGTGGGCCGCAGACGGCGCCTTCGCGGCCGCCTCAGCCGCCTCAGCCGCACCGGCCGGGGCCGCAGCCGAGAATGCCAGAACCAGACAAGCCACGAGGGTGCGCAGCGGCGGGCGTACAGGGAAGTTCGAGGTCATGGCAATCCATCCGTCTGTCCATCAATCAAGCGCTCGGTGATGAGCAATCCGGTCGGCAGTGTAGCCAGGGGCCGTTTCGAACGCCGGTCCCAAGGCGCCGCTTGCGCGCGGCCAGCGCACGGTCCGAGGCCGGGCTCGACGCGCACAGGCGAGATAATGCCCCCAGCCCGCCGATGCGCGGGCCGCAGACGATGGCGTCTGAGACCCGCGGAACGAACAAGGAGCGCTTTGCCATGATGCAGCCAGCCCGGTTGCCACCCAGCCCGATGACACGGCAAGCCCGGAGCTTCGGCGTCCGGACCCGCCTGCTCGGCCTGGGCGTCGCCGCTGCTTGCCTCGGCGGCTGTGCGGTGCAACTGCCCTTCCAGCCGCCGGCCGAGAAGGTGAGCAAGACCACCGTCTACCAGAACGAACGTTTCCAGGCCGACGAAACCTTCTCGCGCCTGTTTGATGGCACGGTCGAAGACACCTGCGAGGCAGCCCGCCGTGCCCTGCTGAGCCAGGGCTATGTGATCAGCCCGACACCGTCCAATGCCGTGCCGGCCAGCAGCAACAACAGCTCCGTCACCGGCCGCAAGCATTTCCAGCCGGACGGCGAGGTCCATGTGGAGATCAGCTTCAATGTCGTGTGTGCGCCCGACGGCCGCCAGGACCTGGTGACCACAGCGTTCGTCTCCGCCCAGCAAGACCGTTACTCGCTCAAGAAGAGCAGCAACTCGACCAGCATTGGCGTCAGCGCCCTGGGGTCCATCTCGGTGCCCATGTCATCGACCGACGAATCCTTGGTCAAGGTGGCCAGCGAAACCATCCCGGCCGGGGCCTTCTACGACCGCTTCTTCAGCCTGATGCAGCGCATGTTGGGCGAGCGCACGGCGGACCGCTGAGCGGCGCGGCTCAGCCGGCGGGCAGCTCGGCCGCCCGAGCCCTCAGCAAGGCCTGGTCCTGGGCATTGCCGCTGAGACGGGCGGCACGCTCGAAGGCCTCGCGCGCTTCGCCGCAGCGGCCCAAGCGGGCCAGCACATCAGCTTCGGCGCTGGCCAGCCAGGGGTAGTCGCGCAGCGCCGGCTGCTCGCGCAGGGGCTGCAGCAAAGCCAGGGCCACTGCCGGCCCGCCGCCTTGTTCCGCGCTCATCATGCTCACCGCCACCGCGCGGTTCAGGCTGACCACGGGCGAAGGAAAGCGCGCCGCCAAGGCGTCGTAGGCGGCCACGATGGCGGGCCAGTCGGTGGCCTCGGCCGTAGCGGCCCGGGCATGGCAGGCGGCAATGGCGGCTTGCAGCTGATAGGGCCCGGGGCCGGCCGGGTCGGCCTGCACCAGAGTCTGGGCTCGTGACAAGGCGGCCAGACCACGGCGGATCAGCAAGGCATCCCAGCGGCGTCGGTCCTGGGCCATCAGCAGCACTGGCCGGCCCTGGGCATCGACCCGGGCGGCCAGGCGCGAGGACTGGATCTCGAGCAAGGCCAGCAGACCCTGCACCTCGGGCTCAAGCGGGCTCAGGCCGGCCAGCACCCGAGCCAGGCGCAGCGCCTCTTCGCACAAGGCCGGGCGCAGCCAGTCCTCGCCACTGCTGGCGGCATGGCCTTCGTTGAACATCAGGTAGACCACGGCCAGCACCGAGCCCAGGGCTTCACGGCGCGCCGCGCCCTGCGGCAGCTCAAAAGGCAGGCCGCTGTCCGCCAGCGTGCGCTTGGCGCGGACGATGCGCTGGGACACGGTGGCCTCGGGCTGCAGGCAGGCGCGGGCGATCTCGGCCGTGCTCAGGCCACCCAGCAGACGCAGGGTCAGGGCCACCCGGCTTGCCGGTGGCAGTACCGGATGGCAGGCGATGAAGAGCAGGCGCAGCAGGTCGTCATCGATGTGGACGGCATCGGCGGCCTGATCGAGGCTGCGGATCAGCTCGGGCGCAAAATCGGGCTCCACATCGGCTTGCAAGGTTTGCAGATCCTGGGCCAGGGCTTCCTCCTGGCGCGCCTGCATGGCGACGCGGCGCAGGTGATCCAGCGCGCGATGCTTGGCCGTGGTCATCAGCCAGGCGGCCGGCTTGTCCGGCAGGCCATCACGTGGCCATGTTTCCAGGGCGGCCAGCAAGGCGTCTTGCGCCAGCTCCTCGGCGCGGTCCAGATCACGCACCAGACGGGCCACATGGGCGACGATGCGCGCCGACTCCTGGCGCCAGATGGCCGCCACGGTGTCGCGCATAGCGCAGCCTTCAGGCATCACTGCCTGGGTCGGCACAAGCGCTGACGTCCATGAAGCACAGCTCCCAGATGTGGCCGTCCAGATCCTCGAAGCCGTGGGCATACATGAAACCATGGTCCTGCGGCGCTCGCGGCGCCGCGCCGCCGGCGGCCACGGCCTTGGCCACGAGAGCGTCGACCTCGGCCCGGCTGCTGCAAGACAGGCAAAGCAAAAGCTCGGTGCCCTGGCGCGCGTCGACGATGGGCTTGGCCGTGAAGCCCTGGAAGAACTCATGGGTCAGCAGCATGGCGAACAGCTGCTCGCCCAAGACCAAACAGGCGCCCTGCTCATTGCTGAACTGCGGGTTGAAGCGGTAGCCCATGGCCTCGAAAAACGCACGCGAAGCGGCCAAGTCCCGAACCGGCAAATTGACGAAGATTTGTTGATGCATGGTGAAAGCCTCCTGAATTGGGGTCAGAGTCATTTTTGCGCGGCGGCTGCGGCTGCAGGCGGCGACGCCTCGGCCAGGGCCTTGAGGTTCAGCAGGCCGGCTTCGAAGTCGCGCCCGATCATGCGGTCCATATTGAAGATCACGCCCATCAGCTTGCTGATGAAGGGCGAGGGGCCGCTCAAGGACCAGCTGACTTCAGAAGCACCACCCGGCTGCGCCACGATCTGGAATTCGGCCAGGTTGTGGGCCTCGAAAGGCTTGAGGAAATCCAGACGCATCTGCACACGCTGCGGCGCCTCTTGCGCGGTGATCTCCATGCTGCCCTCGCCCACCTCCTTGCTCTGCCAAGCGTAGCGAGCACCGGGGCCGGCCGTCTGGGCGCTGTACTGGCCCTGGATCTGCGGGTCTTTCTTCTCGTAGGGGTTCCAGCGGTTGAACTGGCGCAGATCCTGAATCAAGGCGAACAAGGCCTCGGGCGAGGCCTGAATCTGGAGCTTGCGCTCGACACGGAACTGATCGGGTTGACGCGCCGCCTGGATCAGCAAGACCAGCAGCACCAGCAGCAAGAGGCCGCCAACGGCTTTGAACAGGCTCGCCCACATCATGCGGCTCCAGCGTTCTGGCTGGCCTGCTCGGCCTCGAGCGCCTTCATCTGATCGAGGGCCGGGCCGGGCGTGAAGTCGTCGAGCTCGTAGAGCTGGCGCACTTCGATCTCGCCACCGTCGCCTTGCCTGCCAAAGGGCGCAGGGAAACGACGCGCCCATTCCATGGCCTCGGCGCGGGAGCGCACCTGGATCAAGGTATAGCCGGCGATCAACTCCTTGGTTTCGGCAAAGGGGCCGTCAATGAGCTGCGCCTGGCCATCCCGGTAGCGCTGGCGCCAGCCCTCGCGGCTGGGCTTGAGGCCGTTGCCGTCCAGCAGCACGCCGGCCTTGGCCAGTTCTTCGTGATAGCGGGCCATGTCCGCCATCAGCGGGTCGACGGCCGACGGCATGATGCCGGCCTCGCTGCTGGCGGTGGCGCGCACGATGATCATGAATCGCATGAGAGTCTCCTGAGCCAATGGAAGCAGAGCCGCCGCTTGCGGCCCACCCACACACGACGAAGCTAGGCAGCGCTTCTCGACCGCTGATGTAGAGAATCAGGGTAAATACCCGGTCATCAAAGCGGCTCGGCATCCTCAAAGCAAGGCCCGACCTGGCGCAGCTCCACCGTCGCCCACTCGGCGGCCGGGCAGAGGGCGGCCATCTCCAGCGCCTGTTCGCGGCTGCAGTTCTTGAGCAGGAAGAAACCGCCGATCATTTCCTTGGCCTCGGCAAAGGGGCCATCGACCAGCTGGGTCTGACCCTCGCGCACCTGGAGGCGCACGGCCTGGCGCGTCGAGGCCAGGGAATTGCTCGCTTCCAGCAGACCGCGGGCTTGCAAGTCCGCAGTGAAGGCCAGCATGCGGGCATAGGCTTGCTCGCCTCCCTCGCGGCCGCGCTCTTGGCGCTGGCCGGTGGGTTCGACGATCAAAAGCATGTAGGACGAAGCGGTTGTGGCCATCGCGGGTTCCGGCTTGGGGCTGAGTTCGCGCGCATTGTCTGGCTTCGTGCCCGGCTTGAACATGTGGTCAACTCCCGGGGTGAGTGATATTTCTAAAGACGCGGCCACGACCGCCACCCCCTCCTCTTCTACGTCCACGTCAAGTTCCCCCGCGGCTGCTGTGCCCCCGGGCGCCGGCAAGCCCACGCCGCTGAACCTGCCCAACCCGCGCCATGCCAGCCGCCTGCCGGCCGGCATAGGCCCCGAGCAACTGCTACGCATACGCCAGGCCGCTTACCAGCTGCCCCAGGTGTTGACGCCGGCAGATTTCGGCGTGGCCGGTGCCGAGGGCGGCGCCAGCGAAGACGCGCTGGACCGCGCCGGCCTGGTGCTTTTGCAAAAAGCCGTGGCCGGTGCCCGGCCGAGCCGCTGGATCGCGCCGCAGCTGATGGCCACGGCCCTGGCCCACCTCGATGTGGTGGGCACGGCGCCGGCCGTGCGCGCGTTGATGCAACAGCGCCAAGTGCTGCTCGACGGCCTGGGCCTGAGCCGCGAAGGCCTGGGCTGGAGCCGGCTCTGCCGCCTCAACCTCAAGCTGGCCCAGCCGGGCTGGCTGATTCCGCTCGCCTTCCGTGTGCCGCTCGATGACGATGCGCCGGTCTGGGCTTTCTACCGTGACGGCGACCTGCACGCCCTCAAGGCCGCCCTGGGTCAGCAGCCACCGTATGTGCATGCGGCCGAGCTGCAAGCCCATCTGGCCCAGCTGCTGGCGCGCAGCGAGGCCGGCCACCCCGAGCATCTAGAGTCCCTGCTGCCGCGCCTGCAGGCCGAATGCGCAACGCCCCAGACCTTCGAGCTGCTCAAAGCCGGCTGCACGCGCGCCCAGGACCGCTGGGAAAACCGGGTCGCCGAATTGAACACCTTGGCCGGCCTGAACAGCGAGCTGGCCTTTCAAGGCTACCCCGACACCTTCGATGCCGCGCGCCGCCTGCAGCGCACAGTCACGCTTTACGTGGGCCCGCCCAACAGCGGCAAGACCTACGCCGCCTTCGAGCGCCTGGCGCAAGCACATGAAGGTTGCTACCTCGCCCCCTTGCGCCTGCTGGCCCTGGAAGGGCGCGACCGCCTGGTCGGCCGCGGCGTTCCCTGCTCGCTGCTGACGGGCGAGGAGAACGTGCCGGCCGACAACGCCCGCGTGGTCTCCAGCACCATCGAGATGGTCAACACCAACAAGCCCATTGACGTGGCGGTGATCGACGAGGCGCAGATGCTCTTCGACCTCTACCGCGGCTGGGCCTGGACCCAGGCCATCGTCGCGGTGCCAGCCAATGAGGTGATCATCATCTGCTCGGCCTATGCCGTGCCGGCGATCGAAAACCTGCTGGGTCTATGCGGCGAGCGCTGCACGGTCAAGCATTTCGAGCGCAAGCAGGAGGTGCAGCTGCTGCCCGCGCCGCTGCCGATCGCCTCGCTCAAAAAGGGCGATGCGGTCGTGGCCTTCAGCCGCCGCGAGGTGCTGATGCTGCGCGACCAGATCGCCCAGGCCGGCCACCCGGTCTCGGTCATCTACGGCGCCTTGCCGCCCGAGGTGCGGCGGCGCGAGGCCGAGCGCTTTGCCGTCGGCGCCGCCCACATCCTGGTCGCCACCGACGCCATCGGCATGGGCCTGAACCTGCCGATTCGGCGCGTGCTGTTCAGCACCATGAGCAAGTTCGACGGCCAGGGTGACCGCGCCTTGACCGTCTCCGAGGTGCACCAGATTGCCGGCCGGGCTGGGCGTTATGGCATGCACGACGAAGGCTTCTGCGGCGTGCTGCGCGAAGCCGAGCCGCAGGCGGCCAAGGTGCTGAAGGAGCTGCTGCCCAAGAGCCCGCGTGCGCCGCGCGACTTCAAGGCCGCGGTGGCGCCGAACTGGTGGCATGTCAACACCATCGCCAGCCGCCTGGGCCTGAAGCGCCTGCGCGAGGTGCTCAATGTCTTCATGGAACAGCTGCGCCTGGACGACGCCCATTTCGCGGTGGCCGAGCTGGAGCAGATGCTGGATCTGGCCGGTCAGCTCGACCAGGCGGCCGGCGCCCTGACCATGAAGCAGCGCTTCATCTACGCGCAAGCGCCAGTGGACAGCCGCACCGATGCCCAGGTGCAGGAATACCTGGACTGGGCCCACCGCCACGCCCTCAATGGCAAGGCTGGCTCGCCCTGGTTCCTGCAGGATGTGGACGAACACAGCCGGCTCGATCGCATGGAGCAGGCCTTGCGCAGCTGCACCTTGTGGCTCTGGCTGGACCTGCGCTTCCCTGGCGTCTATGGCCAAGTTGCCGAGGTGGTGGACCTGCGCAGCCGCCTGAACGACGGCATCGAGCGCCACTTGAAGGGCAAGAAGCCGTTGTGGCAGACGCGGGGCGGGCGGCGGTGAGTCGTGAGTCGTGAGTCGTGAACGAGTGAACAGGTGAAGGGGTGAACAGGTGAAGGGGTGAGGGTGATTGGTTCACCAGGCGCGCAGCGCCGCTCACTTGTTCACCCGTTCACCCAAAGTAGGTACCGAACATCCCGGTTGGATGTGGGAAACACGAAAGCTGTACCCATGCCCAACTCCAGAGTCACCCACGACGAACCGCCCCTGGCCTACAAGCAGGAGTCGATCGCCATCGCCGGTGCTGCGGACCTGCTGATCCGCTCCTTGCTGGACCGCCAGCAGTTCAATGACCCCGGCGGCGAGGCCGAAGCCCTGGGCATTTCCTCGGCCGCCTGGCCGCTGTTCGGCCTGCTCTGGCCCTCGGGTCTGCGCCTGGCCGAGGCCATGGCACTGCGGCCCTTGCTGGAAGGTGAAAGCATCCTGGAGATCGGCTGCGGTCTGGGCCTGGCCAGCCTGGTCAGCCACCGGCGCGGCGCCCTGGTCACGGCCAGCGACTGCCACCCGCTGGCGGCCAGTTTTTTGCTCGAGAACCTGCGCCTCAACGAGCTGCCGCCCATGCGCTACTGCCACGGCGACTGGTCGGGCCAGAGCTGGGACGAGGAAGCCCTCGCCCAGGCCCTGAGCCAGACCGGTCCGGCGCGCCGGCGGCCGCGCGTGCAAGGGCGCTTCGACCTCATCATGGGCAGCGACATCCTCTATGAGCGCGACGAGGGCGGCGCCCTGGCCGGCTTCATCGAACGCCACGCCCAGACGCATTGCGAGGTGCTGATCATCGACCCCAACCGCGGCAACCGCCCGGCCTTCAGCAAGCGCATGGCCGGCCTGGGCTTCGAGCTCGACGACCAGCCGCTGCGCTCGCTGGCACTTGCCGCTGAGAAGTACAGCGGGCATTTGCTGCGCTACCAGCGCTAAAGCCCGCTGAACGCGGCAGGCAGGCGGCTAGCATGTGGCCCGTATGGAGGGTGCCATGTCCGAGGACCACAACGCCGAGTCGGTGGCCTGCTTTGACAAGCATGCGCAGCGTTATGCCGAGAACTACTTCGACCTGCGCAACTACGACCGTTTCTACCAGGCTCTGCTCGAGCGGCTTCCCAGCGGCCCTGTGCGCCTGCTCGATCTGGCTTGCGGCGCCGGCAATGTCGCAGCCTTTGTGCGCCAGGCCCGCACGGATGCCCAGATCCTTTGCGTCGACCAGTCGGCCGCCATGCTGGCTGCTGCTCAGCAACGCCTGCCCGGCATCGCCACCGAGCAAGCCGATTGCCGCGATCTCTCGGCCATAAGCGCAGGGTTCGACGCCGCTGCGTTCTGCTTCGGCCTCAGCTATTTCAACGATGAAGACGCCCGCCAGGTGCTGGCCGAGTTGGCCCGCCTGCTGCGCGTCGACGGTAGCCTGCTGCTGAGCACCATCTCTGGCGACCCGGTCGACAGTGGCCCTCAGCTGAGCAGCAGCGGCGACCGGGTCCACATGTTCTACCGCCAGCCGGAGACCATCGCGGCTTGGCTGAACGAGGCCGGCTTCTCGGTCCTCCGCCTCGACCGAATCGCCAGTCCTGCCAATGCCTCGCAAAAAACCGTGGACGTGGTGATCCTTGCCCGCCGGAACTCAGTGCCGGCGGACTGAACCTTGAAGCGGCACAGACATGGTTCAATGCGCCAGCCCGCACGGGTCCAGGTCAAGGGATCCGGCCAGCCCAACTTCTTGAAAGCACCCCTCCCTCATGAACATCGTCAAACTGTTGGGCGCCCTGCTGATCGCAGCCGGGGTGCTGGGCCTGGTCTACGGTGGTTTCAGTTTCACCAAGGAGACCCATGACCTCAAGCTCGGGCCGATCGAACTGGCGGTCAAGGAGAAGGAGTCGGTCAATATTCCGAGTTGGGCCGGCATCGGCGCAATCGCCCTGGGCGCGGCCTTGCTGCTGTTCGGCGGCAAGAAGCACTGAGCGGCCCCGTCGCCGGGCGCCTTCTGGCGGCCAGTGCCGTGATGGCCTTGCGGCGGCGGCGCTGAATCGTGCCGCTACAGTGAAGCGCATCGCCAGCGCTTCCCATCGCCAATCCCATGAGTCCAGAGATCGAACAACGCATCGCCCGCAGCTTCGAAGCCCAGGGCCTGATGGCCACGCTGGGCGCGCGCCTGGCATGGGTCGGAGATGGTGAGGTGCACATCGCCATGCCCAACTCGCCCCAGGTCTCGCAACAGCATGGCTATGTCCATGCTGGCGCGGTCACCAGCATCGTCGACAGCGCCTGCGGCTACGCCGCGCTGAGCCGGGCGGCGCCAGAGTTCGAGGTGGTGTCGGCAGAGTTCAAGATCAATCTGATGCGGCCGGCCATCGGCACGCATTTCCTGGCCGTGGGCAAGGTGCAGAACGCCGGCCGCCTGCTGACGGTGTGCAGCGGCGAGGTGCGTGCCTTCCTGAACGAGGGCGCCAGCGAGTACAAGGTGGTGGCCTTGATGCAGGCGACCATGGTGCTGGTGCGCGCCTGAGGCGGCCGGGCCGGCCAAGCGCTGGCCCCGGGGAAATCAGCACTTGCGGGGCGGGGCCGCCTCACTACACTGCCGCCTGCGCGCTCGCCACGACGCCCCGGGCTGCCAAGGAAATCGCGCTTGCGCGCACCGGTCCGCTCACAGCCCCGAGCCTGCCCTCAACTCCACCCCTCCCGTGCCGATACCGCCGTCCATGAGCCGAGCAACCGCTGTCACGCGCGCTGCCACTGCGCCCGGGCGGCGCCGTGCGCGCGTCTGTCTGCTCGAGAGCGTGCGCGCCGGCCTGTTGCTGAGCCTGCTCAGCCTCAGTGCCTGCCAGCCGGCCGGGCCCGATGCCGATTCAGGCGGTCCCGTGCAGGTCGCTGCTGTGCCCGGTGCGAGTGCGCTGGAGGAGGAACTCAAGCAACCGATCTGGCAAGAGTTGGAACGCATCGAACGCGAGGGCCGCAGCCATCCGACGGCCAGCGAACACGCGCTGCACGAGTTGCAGCCGCGCACAGCGCCGGGCAGCCTGGCCCGCGTGCAACTGCTGGCGCAGCGGGGCTATCTGGCCACGGAGATGCGCAATGCGGGGCTGACCGCCAGCATCCTCAAGGACCTCGAGGAATGGCCGGCCGAGGCCAGCCGCCGCGCTGCCCACCTGGCCCTGCTCTATGTGCGCGCCCGGCAGCAGCGCTTCAGCGGCGACCTGCGCCAGGCCGACCGGACCATGGCGCCTCTGGCCGGTTACAGCGTGCGCGAGACCGGGCCGCGCCTGCTGCTGCGCTGCCATGACTTCGTGGCCTATCTGCAGGCCGAAACCGGTCAGGTCGATAACGCCATCGCCAGTGCCAACGAAGCGCTGCGCCTGGCCGATGGCATGGGCCAGCCTTGGCGGCGCGCCCAAGTGATGAGCAATCTCGCTTTCACCTACCACCAGGCGCAGCAGCTGGAATTGGCGCAGCGGTTCAGCGAACAGTCCCAGGCCGAAGCCAATTTGGACCCGAGCCCGGCCCTGCTCTACGACGTCCACACCACCCGCGGCATCATCCTGCTGACCCAGGGTCTGGTGGAGCAAGCTCAGCAGGCCAAGCAAGCCGCCCTGGACGCCGCCCGGCAAAGTGGCTCGGACGCCCTCAGCGCCCTGGCCCTGGGTAATTTCGCTGATTTCCACCTCAACCAGGGCAACTACCCGCAAGCGCTGAAGTTCTCCGAGCAGGCGCTGGCCCTGGCCATTGCCAGTCAGAACATCGACTACGAGCTGCTGTCACGCCACAACCGCGGCATTGCCAAGATCGGCCTGAAGCGGATCGAGGAAGGCAAACGCGAGGTGCTGGATGCGCTGGCGCGCGACGAGCAGCGCGGTGCCGACACCACCGTTGCCAGCGCCTGGTTGGAGCTGGGCATGCATCTCGAGCGCGCCGGTGACCTGCCAGCCGCCGTGGACGCCTTCCACCAGCACCGCCGCCGCATCGACCAGGTCCTGCGCAATGAAACCCGCAAGGCCTTGCTGGAAAGCCAGGAAAGCTATGAGGACGAACGCCGCGCGAAAGAGATCGAGCTGCTCAACCGAGGCAACAGCCTGAAGCAGGAGCAGCTGCGCGCACGCGATCTGCAGCTCTGGCTGTGGGCAGCCCTGGGCGGCTGCATCGTGCTCTCGGCCGTGCTGCTGGGTCTGGCCTACCAGCGCATTCGTCGCACCAACCAGGCCCTGGCGCACAGCAATGCCGCACTCAAGACGGCCAGCGAGCGCGACCCCCTGACCGGCCTGGCCAACCGCCGCCATTTCCTGGCCGCCATCAAGCGCCTGGCCGAGCATGGCCGAATCAGTGGCAGCTTGTTCCTGATCGACATCGACCACTTCAAGCGCATCAACGACCGCCACGGCCATGCCGCCGGCGACAGCGTGCTGGTCGAGATCGCGCAGCGCCTGCGATCCTGCTTGCGCGACGAGGACCTGCTGGTGCGCTGGGGCGGCGAGGAGTTCCTGATCCTCGTCAGCACCCGCGAGGCGAGCTATGCCAGCGCCCTGGCGCAAAGGCTGTTGGACCAGATGGCCTGGCCGATGGTCAAGCACGGCGCGCAGATGATTCCGGTGACGGCCTCGATCGGCTTCGCCAGTTTCCCTATGGCTCCAAATGAACTGGTACTGGGCTGGGAGCGTGCCATCGATCTGGTGGACACAGCCATGTATCTGGCCAAAGCCCATGGCCGCAACCAAGCCTACGGCATCGCGTCTGTGGCCGCCGTCGATGAGGCGCAGTTGCAAGCGCTGGCGGCCGATATGCAAGCCTCCTGGCAGGCCGGGCAGCTGGAGCTGATCACCTTGCATGGCCCGGTGCGCTTCGAGGACAGCCGGCAATGAGCAGGGTCCGCCGTCTGCGCCTGAGTTGTCTCTGGGTCTTGCTGGGCTGGAGCCTGGGCCTGGCCCAGGTGCAAGCAGCAACAGCGAGCCCCGGACCGGCTCAAGCTGAGGCCCTGGCCGCCCGACTCGACCTGTTGGTCCGGCAGGAACAGGGCCAGACGGACCAACAGCCTGGATCCCTCAAAACCTTGCAAGCCTGGCGCCAGACGGCGGCCACCGACGGCGTGCTCGACGACCGGGCTCGCGCCGACTTTGATCTGGCCGAGGCGCGTCTGCTGCTGGCCCAGGGCAACAGCGAGGCCGCGCTGCGCCTGGCCGACCGTTTGGCGGCCCAGCCGGGGTTTCAGGCCCTGAGTCCCTTGCTGCGCGCCGAGCAGGCGGCACGGCAAGGCAGGCTGCAGGCCGCTGCCGACTGGGCAGGGCAAGCCTGGCTGATCCTGGAAGCGGGCTGCCCCGAGGGCAGCTTGAAAACAGCCATAGAGCAAGACCGCTGCGACTACCGCAGCGCCTGGTCGGCGCTGCGCCTGCTGGCACGCCAGCGCACGGCCGAAGGCGCGTATTCGCTGGCCGAGGTGCAGCTGCGCAGCGCCCTGGAATTGGCGCAGGCCGGCGCTGACCCGGAGCGCAGTGCCTTGAGCATGGCGAGCCTGGCCCAGGTGCACCAGTCGCTGAGCCAGACCGAGCAAAGCCGGCGCTGGCTGACCCTGGCCCTGCAGACGGCGCAGGGCGACGCACAGACCCTGGGCCAGATCAAGGTCATCGAGGCCACGATGGCCGCCCGCAACAGCGATCTGGGGGCGCAGCGCCAGGCCCTCGACGAAGGCCTGCAGATCGCCCGCAGCACCGGCAATCGCCGGCTGTTGGCGCAGCTGCATGTCGGCCTGATCGATTTCTATATGCAGCAGAAGCAGCCTCTGCGCGCCCTGCAGGCAGCCGGGCCGGCGCTGGACTGGTTGGCGCGCCAGCCCGATGCGCGGATCGAACGCGCCCTGCGCAACAACCTGGCCGTGGCGCGCATCCAGCTGCGCCAGTTCGAGCGCGCTCGCCAGGAATTGGCGCGCCTGCGTGAGTTGAATCAGGGGCACACCGAGCTGGTCGAGCAGTCCGTGGAATTGCGCGAACAGGGCGAAGCCTGGGCCGAGGCCGGCCAGACGCGCGAGGCCATCCTGACCTATCACGCCGAGCGCAAGCTCAATGCCCAGCTGACCGCGCGCCATCGCGAAAGCTCGCTGCAGCAGCTCAAGCTCAAGTACGACAGCGAGCGCAAGCAGCGAGACCTGGCCCTGCTGGTCAGCAAGCAGGCCTTGGTCGACCGCCAGCTCAGCAACCGCCAACTGGCCAGCCAGGTCGGCTATGCGGTGGCAGCCCTGCTGGGCTTGTCACTCTTGCTCGGTGCGGTGATGGTGCGCCGCGTGCACCTGGCCAACAAGCGGCTCAAGGCCAATGAACTCTTGCTGCGCGCCCAGAGCGAACGCGACCCGCTGACCGACCTGGCCAACCGCCGGCACTTTCTGGCGGTCATGAACCAGCAGGCCCAGCCCGCCTTCAACGGCGCCCTGCTGATGGTGGACATCGACCATTTCAAGCATGTCAACGACGAACACGGCCATGGCATCGGCGATGTTGTGATCTGTGAAGTGGCGCGCCGGCTTTCGCATGCGGTGCGCCAGAACGACCTGGTGGTGCGCTGGGGGGGCGAGGAATTCTTGGTGTTTGCCGCCGACGTCAGTGCCGAGCAGCTGTGCGCGCTGGCCGAGCGCATCCTGCACAGCGTGGCCGGCACACCGGTGACGACGACCGACGGGCCGCTGCGCATCACCGTATCCCTGGGTTTTGCCCGCTTTCCCCTGCCTCCGAGCGAGCTGCTGCTGCACTGGGAGCAGGCCGTCAACTGGGCCGATATGGCGCTCTACAGCGCCAAGTCGCGCGGCCGCAATCGAGCCATGGGCATCGAGACGGTTCATGCGCCCGATGCCGAAGCCTTGGCCGCCATCGCGGCCGACTTTGATGCGGCCTGCTCTTCCGAGCGGGTCAGCCTCAAGCAGATCTTGGGGCCGAGCGGTACCTGAGCCGGCAGCGCTGGAGCGGCTGAGACAATGCGGACGATGAAGCTTGCCTCGAAGCCATGGATCGCGCAGCGGCTGCTGACGCTGAAGACCTACCGCCGCGATGACTTGCGCAGCGATCTGCTGGCCGGCCTGCTGGTCAGCGTGCTGCTGATTCCCCAAAGCTTGGCCTATGCCATGCTGGCCGGCCTGCCGCCACAGATCGGCCTGTATGCCAGCTTGCTGCCTTTGTTGGCCTACGCGGTCTGGGGCTCCAGCCCAGTGCTCGGCGTCGGGCCGGTGGCGGTGCTGGCCCTGATGATTGCCCAAGCCCTGGGCGGCCTGCCGGCCGGGGTCAGCCCCTCGGAAGCGGCCCTGGTGCTGGCGGCCGAGGTCGGCCTGATCCTCTTGCTGGCCTCGGCCCTGCGTCTCGACGCCCTCGCCTCCTTGCTGTCGGTGCCAGTGCTCCATGGTTTCGAGACCGGCGCCACGCTGACCATCGCCATGAGCCAGCTGCCGGTGCTGCTGGGCAGTCCTGCTCAGGGCTTTGAGTTGCCCGGTATGTGGGCGTCCATGCAGGCCAGCGGCTTTGCCTGGCATGGCTTGAGCGCGGGCTTTGGCCTGCTGGCCTGTGCCGTCTTGCTGGCCGGCCGCCGCTGGCTGCCGCCGGGTAGCGCTCGCCTGGTGCCCATGGCCCTGCTGCTGGCCGCCATGGGCCTGGCCTGGACCTTGGACGGTGTCTCGCGCGGTGTCGCCCTGGTGGGCACCTTGCCACCGTTGGACCTGCACCTCAGCCTGCCACGTCTGAACGGCGAGCTCTGGTGGCAGCTGGCGCCCAGTGCCTTGCTGATCGCCTTGATCGCCTATGTCTCCAGCTTGGTTGTGGCTGAGGCGCTGGCGCGCCGGCGCGGCGAGAAGGTGCGGGCCGGCGCTGAGCTGCGCGGCCTGGCCGCGGCCAATTTGTGTGCGGCCTTGAGCGGCGGCATGCCGGTGGCGGGCAGCTTCTCGCGCAGCGTGTTGCTGCACGAGGCGGGCAGCCGCAGCCGTGCCAGCGGCGTGTTCATCGCGCTGTTCATGGGCCTGGCCATGCTGCTGCTGGCAGGCCCCTTGGCCTGGCTGCCCAAGTCGGTGCTGGCGGCAACGATTCTGGTGGCCGTGCTCTCGGGCCTGAAGTTCCAGCCCTTTGTCGAAGCCTGGCGCTATGCACGGCCGGAAGCCCTGCTGATGGCCGGCGTGAGCGTCATCGTGTTGTGCTGGAGCGTGACCGCCGCGCTGGCGCTCGGGGTGCTGGGTTCCATCGCCTTGCTGCTGCAACGCACAGCCCAACCCCATGTGGCCTTGATCGGCCGAGTTCCGGGCACCGAGCATTACCGCAATGTCGGCCGCCATGCGGTCGAGTGCCAACCCGGGGTGCTGGGCCTGCGCATCGACGAGAGTCTTTTGTTCACCAATGCCCGCAGTCTCAGCGATGTGGTGCAGGGTTTGCTGAACCAGGAGCGGCAGGTGGGGCAAGAAAAAGTGCACCGGGTCGTGCTGCTGATGTCGCCGGTCAACAGCATCGACTTCAGCGGCCTGGAAGCCTTGCGCGAACTGCACGCCCACTTGAAACGGCAGGGTTTGCGCCTGGATTTGAGTGAGGTCAAGGGGCCGGTTCTGGACCGTCTGCGTGCGGCCAATTGGCAGCAATGGTTCGAGGGTCAGGTCTTTCTCAGCCACCACCAGGGCATGGTGGCCGGTGAAATACAGGCTTGAGCACCAGCCTGTGGACAAGGCTGTGGACGAAACTTGAACAAGTTGATGTTTATCCACAGGCCGGCGGCGATCCGCCAAGTTGTTATCGGTCGAGCCGAAAGTTCAAGGGCAGGCCTCCACAAGTTTTGGAAGCTGCCAAACACTTGTCAGGACTGAGAAAATTGCGCTTGTCCACAGCCAGGGTTCACCCTTACTACGACTACCATTCTTAAAGTTCTAAATCCTTATTGATATTGCAAGGCGAAGTTTTTGATGAACACCGACATCCTGTACTCCGCCTCCTGTGGCTTTGAGTCGGCTTGCCAGATCCCGGCATTGCCCTCGGGCCACCGCAGCCGCGGCCTGCACGGGCACAGCTATTTCGCCACCATCCGGGCCCAGCTGCCCGCGGGCTGGGCGCCCTTTCCTGGCGCAGAAGTTGAAGAACTCCGACGCCGGCTGGAAGCCTGCGTGGCGCCGCTGGACCATGCGCTGCTGAACCAGACCATCGAACAGCCGACCGACGAGAACATCGCCCGCTGGATCCGCCAGCGCCTCGAGCATGAGTTCGGTGTGCCCGGCATTCAGCAAGTGGGCATCCAGAGCACGCAGCACAGCGGGGTCGACCTGGACGTGAACGGCATGGCCCATGTCTGGCGCCGTTATCGTTTTCAAGCGGCCCACAAGCTGCCCAATGTGCCGATGGGCCACAAATGCGGCCGCATGCATGGCCATGGCTTCGAGGTGATCGTCCATGCCAACCAGGACCTCGGCGAGCGCGACATCAGCATCGACTACGACCATCTGGACGAGGTCTGGGCGCCCTTCCATGCCGAGCTGAACTACCACTGCCTGAACGAGATCGAGGGCCTGAGCAACCCGACCAGCGAGGTGATCTCGGCCTGGTTGTGGGCGCGCATGAAGCCGCTGCTGCCCGAGCTGAGCTGGCTGACCGTCTACGAAACTGGCTCTTGCGGTGCCAATTTCGACGGCCAGAACTACCGCATCTGGAAGGAGCTGACCCTGGACAGCGCCATCCAGCTCAAGGCCGCGCCGGCCGACAGCCCGCTGCGTGCCATCCACGGCCACACCTACACCTTGCGCCTGCACCTGAGCGCCGAGCTCGATGCAGTGATGGGCTGGACCGTGGACTTTGGCGATGTGAAGACCTTGTTCGACCCCATCTTCAAGGCCATCGACCACCGGCCGCTTTACGAGATTGCCGATCTGCCCGATGGCGACACCGCCAGCCTGGCGGCTTGGGTGCTGGGCAAGGCCCGCGTCGGCCTGCCTCAGCTGGACCGTGTGGACATGTACGAGACACGCGGCTGCGGCTCCATCGTCAGCGTGGCCACCGCGGTGGACCTGATCCCGGTTTGAACGCCTGTCGACGAGAACCAACCATCACACACGCATGACTTACGCCGTCAAAGAAATTTTCTACACCTTGCAAGGCGAGGGCGCACAAGCGGGCCGGGCCTCGGTGTTCTGCCGCTTTGCCGGCTGCAACCTCTGGAGCGGGCGTGAGGAAGACCGCGCCCGCGCTGTCTGCAACTTCTGCGACACCGATTTCGTCGGCACCGATGGCCAAGGTGGCGGCAAGTTCGCCACGGCCGAGGCCTTGGCCGACGCGATTGCCTCACGCTGGCCCGCAGACCGGCCTGGAAGGCCTTATGTCGTCTGCACCGGGGGTGAGCCTCTGCTGCAGCTCGACACGCCCTTGATCGAGGCCCTGCACGCGCGCGGCTTCGAGATCGCAGTCGAGACCAACGGCACCCAACCGGCGCCCGAGGGCCTGGACTGGATCTGCGTCAGCCCCAAGGCCGATGCGGAGCTGGTGCTGACCCGTGGCCATGAGCTCAAGCTGGTCTATCCCCAGCCGCTGGCGCGACCTGAGCGCTTTGCCGGGCTGGACTTCCAGCATTTCTTCCTGCAGCCGCTGGACAGCGTGCTCAAGACCCAGCACACCCGCGAGGTGGTGGACTACTGCATGCAACACCCGCAGTGGCGCATGTCGGTGCAGATGCACAAGGTCATCGGCATCGAGTGATTCAGGGATGGCCTGGAAGGCATGAAAAAAAGGGAGCCCAAGGCTCCCTATTTGCTGTCCAGCGCCTGCGGGGCTGAAACGCCCCGCCGCCGGTCTTTTTCTTACTTCCAGCCCTTGGCGGCCAGGCTGCGGCCGATCAGTTCAGCGATCAGCTGGTGGCCGTAAGGCGTGGGGTGGAAACCGTCCGAGAAGGCATAGGTCTTCCACCAGTTGGCGCCACCGGTCGCACCGACCGGGATCGAAGCCGAGAGGGCGGTCGATGAGCAAGTCGGAAAGGTATAGGTCGGCAGGCCATCGGCACCGGTGCCGGTCTGCGGGCAGGCCGTGTTCTTGACATTGCTCAGGCCGTACTGGGCCGGGTTGGCGGCTTGGTCGTTGAGGGCGCTGTAGAAGTCGGCCACGGCCACGCGCGCTTGACCGGCAAAGCGGGTGTCCAGACGCTTGTTGAAGGCCGTGATCCAGCTCTTGAACAGACCCTCGGACTGGGCGCGCGCCGTAGCGCCGGCCGTGCCGCCGCCGCTGGCCAGCGCGATGCCGTCCAGCACGCGTTGGAAGCGCGGAGTGACCGTGATGCTGGGCACATTCAGGATCACCACCTGCTGCGCACCCTTGTCGAGCACATAGCTCTGAATGCCATCGGCGAACTTGTCGGCCAGGGCTTCCATATAGGTCGCACCACCGGTGGCCATGCCCGCGGCGCCACCACTCATGATGGTGCTGACCTGGCTGGCGCTCAGCACCGTGCCGAGCAGGGCGGCATAGGCCGCGGCCTTGTCGGTGGGGGCTTTCAGATAGGCGCCGACCAGGTCGGCCGCGTCATTGCCGCCGCCGTCGATCAAGGCCAGGTCCGAAGCCTTGTAAGGGCCGGACAGGGAGGCTGTGATCATCTGCAAAACGATGCCGCGCGGGTCCGAACCATTGGCCTGGTTGATGACACCGCCGCCGATGGCGTAGTTGCCGCAGCCGGGCTTGCTGTTGGTGGTGAAGGTCGTGCCGGTGAAGGCGTAGAAATTGCAAAGCGTGGTGCCGAAGCTGGCAGCAATGCGCTCCGGGTAGATCTGGGTTTCAGCGCCTTGCACGGTGAAACGGAAACCGAAGGTGCCTGAATCGGCCAGGCTGTCACCGAAAACCTTGACGGCCGTGATCTTGGCCGGAGCCGGTGCGTCGGGGATGGAGTCGCCGCTGCCGCCGCAGGCTGTCAGGGCCAAGCCAACGGCCAGTGGAACGAGAAGTTTTTGAAACTGCTGCATGGAACAACCTTTGTTTGAAGAGTGGCGACAGGGGCCCGAGCTGGGCGGCCCATCTTGGGGCTGAGGCGAACTCTAGGCACCAAGTTGGCCCCTGAGCCTGCGTGTTTGCCCCAGAACAAGGCCTGAATTGGGCCAGAAACACGGAATTTAGAGTGATTCCTCCAAGAACTTGTCACACGCGGGACACGGGAGGGCGGGGCCGGAACTGGAATGCAGTCTTGCTCTGGACTGTCAAGGTACAACTTGTGGATAAAAAAAGGACAAACCATGGCTTATCCACAGGCTGGATCGTTTGGCCCGACTTGTTATCGTTTCGCGTCTCTAAATTGCAGGGTCGTGCCCACATGGTTTGTGGATCGTTAACTCATTGATAGAAAAAAGAAAAACTGACTTGTCCACAGAAAAGTGGCCCCTCTACTAAGACTACCAATTTGAAATATTGAAATTGCTATGAATAAGAGAGCGGCCGAGATTTCTTGGAATGTGCACAGCCGGGTCTGGACCTAGCTTGGCCATGCCACACTTGCTCCCCATGGACATCCCAGACCTGCAAAAGCGCTTGCGCAGTTTTGCTGCCGAACGTGCTTGGCAGCCTTACCAGACCCCCAAGAACCTCGCCATGGCCATGGTGGTGGAGGCGGCTGAACTGGTCGAGATCTTTCAGTGGATGACGCCGGAGGAATCGCAAGGCATTGCGCAAGACCCGCTCAAGCATCAACACCTGGGCGAAGAGATTGCGGACGTCATGCTCTACCTGCTTCAGATTGCCGATCACACCGGCGTTGATATGGCGGCAGCCGTGGAGCGCAAGCTGGCCTTGAATGCGATCAAGCACCCCGTAGCCTGAATTCCTGAACTTTTCTTCTTCTCATTTTTTGTTTGTGCTGCGACGGCAGCCGCCATGCCATGCAGACGATTGCCGTCATTGACTTTGAAACTTCCGGCCTGGGGCCGAGCAGCGGCGGGCGGGCGACCGAGATTGCAGCGGTGCTGGTTCGTGAAGGCCGCATCGTCGATAGCTTTCAAAGCTTGATGCACAGCGGCGTCTGGGTGCCACCCTTCATCGAGCAGCTGACAGGCATCAGCAATGCGATGCTGGCTGATGCGCCGCCGGCTGCCGAGGTCATGCGGGAACTGGCGCGGTTCACCCAGGGCTGCCCCTTGGTGGCGCATAACGCGGCCTTTGATCGCGGCTTCTGGCAAGCGGAAATGGCCTTGGCCGGATGTGCACCTGATCCGGCTCATGAGTTCGCCTGTACCGTGCTTCTGGCCCGCCGCCTTTATCCCGAGGCGCCCAACTGCAAGCTCGGCAGCTTGGTGCGCCATTTTCAACTGCCGGACACCGGGCGTGCGCACCGGGCCTTGGCCGATGCGATGAGTACCGCCCATCTGCTGCTGCGCATACAGGCCGACCTTGCCGATCGCTTTGCGGTTGACCTGGGCGTTTGCAGACCCGACCATGGCCTCTTGAGCCGCCTGCAGCGTTGCAGCAAGACGGCCTTGCAGCGAGCGGTGCAAAGCCATGCCCGCGAGCATCAAGCAGCGAGTGCCTCGCTTTCAGCCTAGAAAAAATCGCGCTGTCAAGCGCCAGCCCCGGCCGCATTGGCAAGCAAAATACCGCCCTTCCGTTTCGTGTTCCCGCGCCTGAGCACTTGTCGCCACGGCCTGTCTCAGGCTCTTGGCCATAGGTTCGGAACTTCGGGAGTGGTTCGTTCTTGGTTTCCTTTTGAGTTCTTCCTTGTATGTCGAGTATTCAGGTTCGCCCCGCCACGCTGCGTGATGCCAAGGGCATTGCAGAAATCCATGTCGCGGCTTGGCAAGACGCCTACAAGGGCTTGCTGCCCGATTCCGTGTTGGATGCCTTGTCCGTGCAGAAGCGCCAAGCCTTCTGGCGCGAAGCCATTGATCTCTGCGAGCCCCAGGTGGTGGTGGCCCATATCGACAACGAGTTGATGGGCTTTGTCGGCTTCGATCGTTCGCGCGACAAGGGCACACCGTCCAGCACCGGCGAGATCTGGGCCATGTATGCCAACCCCATCCATTGGGACAAGGGTGTCGGCCTGGCACTCTGGGACGCTGCACGCGACGGCTTGCAGGAAGAGGGCTGCACCAAGGTCACGCTGTGGAGCTATCTGCGCAACGAGCGCGCCCTGCGTTTCTTTGACCTGGCCGGTTTCAAGCGCGAGCTCGGCAGCGCCAAGACCACCGAGGTCAGCGGCGTGCGTCTGGAAGAGATTCGCCTGCATCGCTCCCTGGTCTGATGGTGAGCGCGCCGCTGCGGCGCGCGACAGCAGGCTCCGGAACAACCAGCCACCTTCGGGTCGCTGGTTTTTTTTCGCATGAATAGAATGTAAGTAACTTGTTATAAAGGCTGACTATCCGTTGGTGATTTAGATTCAGGTTTCTTCTTTGAACATGGATCAGATTGCATGCAAGGACGGGGTAAAGTAATGGCCCCTTACTTTCTGAATTGACGACAAGTGCTGGCCAAGCTGACTTCCAAGAACCAATTGACCTTGCCAAAAAGCGTGACCGAGCCCTTGGGGCCGGTGCAGTACTTCGAAGTGCACACCCAGGCCGGACAAATCATCCTCACGCCCGTGCGGATCCAGCGTGGCGACGCCCTCCGGGCCAAGCTGGCCGAGCTGGAAATCGACGCCAAAACCATTGAGACCGCTTTGAGCTGGGCCGGGAAAAAGCTCGCTCCCGCGGCCAAAAAAACCGCGGCCGCTAAACCTGCGGCGAGAGAGAAAGCGCCGTCGCGAAAAGGCGCGCTTGTAAAAGCACCCGCAAAAGTTCCCGAAAAAGCGCCCACGAAAACGGCCGCAAAACCATTGAGTGAAGCCAAGGCCAAGCCCGCCGCGGCGAAGAAGACCGTCAGCAAGGCGCTGGCAAAACCATCGAGTGGCCGCAAAGCACCAGCCAGCAAGGCCAGCGGCAGCGCAGCCCTGAATGCCCGCCAGGTCTTCGGCCGCAGCAGTGGCAAGGCGGCTGGGCGATGAAGGCGAGGGCGGTGTCTGCCCGCCGGGTGGCCCTGGACTTGCCCGTGTTGCTTCAGGCCCTGCTGTGCAGCGATGCCAAGTCGCAGGCTTTGCGTCAGGCCTGGCAAGGTCCCGACTGTCTGCCCTTGGTCAGCGCCGAGGTGGCGCAGTCCTTGATTTCGGCCCTGAGTTTTCCGGGTTTGCAGCTCAGTGCTGCGCAGCAGCAGGAGTTGCTGGCTGATTTTTTGCCCTATGCCGAGGTGGTGCAGCCTCTGGCTACGGGGCGGCGGCCGCGCGAGGCCTCGCCGAGCTTGCAGCTGGCCTTGTCCGAGCAGGCGCGCGCCAGCACCTGGGTCAGTGATTGCCCGAAGGAGCGTGGCCGTTGCCAGCGCGCCTGGCTCAGGCGTCAGCCGGGTGCTGTTCGCAGCCTCAGCAGCGATGAGTTTCTCGCCAGCTTGTCATGCTTTGGACAGGATGTAACGAGTTAGTCTGCTAGGCTCTTCGATTCCCCATGAATCGATTCGATCAAGCTTCCAGCACCACCGGCATGTGGCGCGTCGTCTTTTACGAGCGCCGTGCCAACCGCGTGCGCCTGGATCGGTCCGGGCCCTGGTTGACCAGCAAAAGTCTGGCCCGGCAATGGGCCAGCTGGTTCGGCGAGCGCGGATATCACGTCGCCTTGCAGGACCAAAGCGGTGAGCTCGAGCGCTTGACCGTCGGCTTGCCGGGCTGAGCGCTAGGCTCAGTGCAGCTGCGGCCGGATGGCGGCCGTGCAGAAGCCTTGTTGTTCCAGCCCCCAGCCCTCGGTGGCGCTGTCCTTGCAGTGGCTGTGTACCTGCTGGGCGCTCAGCTTTTTGGCAGCGGCGCGTTGCACCAGGGCTTCGGCCTGGCTTGGGCTCAGTTGCAGGGCAAACAAGGTCCAGCGGCGCTGCAAAAGCGGGTCGGTCCAGGCATCTTCGAGTGCCCAACGGATCTCTTCTTCGCGGTTCAGATGCTGGGCGGCCAGCACGCGGGGTGCCAGGGCCAGGACAAAGCGATTGAAATCGCCGCGCAGCTTGTCGCCTGGCAGCAGGGCTTCGATGCGTGCCAGGCGTTGGCTCCAGCCCGGCGTCGCCAGCTGTCGGGTCACCAGCGCCTGTAGGGCCTGGATGGGGTTGAACAGGCGCAGGCGGTTGGGCGGCAGCACATGCAGGGGGATGCGGGCGGCCTCCTCGTGGGGCAGGGCGGTGACGAAGCTGCACAGGGTGGCGACTCGTGTCCATTGCTCGGCGTTCAGGCCTGCTGTGCTGTGGATCGGGCCTTGTTGCAGGCTGTGCGCCAGGGCGGTGGCGCTGGCCCAGTTGTGGGCAGCCTTGGCCTGGTTGGCGGAACGGCTCAGAGTGACCAAGTTGCCTGCGGCATAGCCGGCATCGTCACGCACCCGGTCAATCGATCGTTGTTGCTCACTGCCGGGCTGATCGTTCAGGCGCAGACGGAGGATCGGGCAGAAGTCGGCGTCGATCTGTTGCAGGAAGTTGGGCGTCAGCTGCACCAGTTCAAAGCTGCGGCCGCGTGTCCAGGCGTGGCTGCGCAAGGCCAGGTAGCGCCGTGTGTGGGCGTTGGCAGGCAAGGTTCGCTGTCCAAACGTGGCGGCACCGGCCAGCCAGCCTTGGCGTACCGGTGAGTTGGCATAGAGCAGGGCGACCGGCGGGGTCAGGCCATGGTGGGCATAGTCCCAGCCCAGGGTCTGGCCGTGCACCAGATGGGCCGGCAGTGGCAGCGCTGTGGCGGCCTGGGCCTCGAAGGCCAGGTCTTGCTGCTTGGATGCTGCGGCCGCTTGTGTCGTGACTGCTGATGCTGAAGTGTTTGCGATCTGTGCCATGAGGATGCTCCGGTTGCCGGTCACCACGATGTTGGAGCGACCTTGTGGCACAGTGTCTGGGTCAGCTGGCTCATAGCGTGAGCCAGTACTTCAAAGCGGAGGATGCGGTGGACAGAACCGAGCGTTTTTACAAGATCGAGCTGCTGATTCGCAGCCGCGAGTGCGTCAGCTTTGCCAGTCTGCTCGAGGCCCTGGAGGTGTCGCCGGCAACCTTGAAGCGGGACATCCAATACTTGCGCGAGCGCATGGACGCACCGATTGAATATGACCCAGCGGCCAATGGCTACCGTTTCGGCCAGCAGTGGCGCGGTCGCCAGCATGAGCTTCCCGGGGTCTGGTTCAGCGAGAAGGAGCTGCATGCCTTGCTGACCATGCACCAGATGTTGTCCAGTCTCGATGAAGAGGGCATTCTCAGCCGTCACCTTCAACCCATGTTTGACAAGTTGACTGGCATGCTCGGTGTCGATGCAGCCGAAGCCGCTGCCCTGACCCAGCGCATCAAGCTGATCAGCACGGCCAGGCGGCGTGTGGTGTCGGCCTGCTTCGAGACGGTGGGCAGCGCGGTCGTCAAACGCCAGCGCTTGAGCATCGGCTACCGCAGCCGTGGGCAGGGCGGTCAGCTGCGTCGCCGCCAGGTGTCACCGCAGCGCCTGGTTCATTACCGCAACACCTGGTATCTCGATGCCTGGTGTCATGAAAGCGAGGGCCTTCGCCGCTTTGCACTCGATGCCATGGACGGGGTTGAACTGCTGGTGGAGCGCGCCAAGGCGGTGCCACTGAAGCATTTGGAAGCGGAGCTCGATCAGGGCTACGGGATCTTCGCCGCAGCCCAGGTGCAGCAAGCCCAGCTGGTGTTCAGTGCTGAGGCCGCGGCTTGGGTGAGCAAGGAGGAGTGGCATCCGGCTCAGCGCAGCGAATGGCTGGCCGATGGCCGCTGGCGCCTGGAGTTGCCCTATGCGGACGCGACCGAGCTGCTGATGGACCTGCTGCGTCATGCTGGGCAAGTCGAGGTGCAGGGCCCGGCGGCCCTGCGTACAGCCTATGCCAAGCGCCTGCGAGCGGCGGCAGCGGCGCTGCCTGACTGAGGCGCTTTTGCCTTCAGTCCTGGGTGTCGAGGCGGGCCAGACGTTCGCTGTGCCAGTAGACGTCGTCGCCGCCCAGGCCGTCCAGATTGGCGCGGTTGAGCACCCGGGCCAGCACAAACAGCAGGTCTGACAGGCGGTTCAGGTACTGGCGTGGCGCGGCATTGAGGGTTTCCGAGGCGGCCAGAGTGACCACGGCGCGTTCGGCACGGCGGGCCACGGTGCGGCAGACATGGGCGATGGCGGCGCTGCGGGTGCCGGCAGGCAGGATGAATTCCTTCAGCCGGGGCAGGGCGGCGTTGTAGTGGGCCAGGGCCTCGTCCAGGCGCAGCACGGCAGCTTCTTTGAGCAGCTCGTAGCCCGGCATGCACAACTCGCCACCGAGGTTGAACAGCTCATGCTGGATGGTCACCAGCAGCTCGCGCACATCTTCGGGCAGGGGCTCGGCCAGCAGCACGCCAAGGTTGGAGTTCAGCTCGTCCACATCGCCCATGGCCTGCACGCGCAGATGGTTCTTGGGTACGCGGCTGCCGTCACCCAGGCCGGTGCTGCCGTCGTCACCGGTGCGGGTGGCAATGTTTGAAAGTCGATTGGCCATGGGGCTTGCCGGATCCGGCGCTTGCAGTGAAGAGGCCGGCATCTTGCCCCAGATTCAATGGCCTGGGGCTTTCAGTGGCGACGACCGCTGCGGTGGAAGGCAGGCTTTTGACCTGGGGTCTGGGCCTGGCGAGGGGTTTCGGAGCGTGTGCTGACTTTCAAGCCAGGGTCACCCAATACGGAGTCCGGTTTGGGAGCTAACTTGTCCAGCAGGTTCTTGAAGGCCAGTCGCAACAAATCCAGCCGCAAGGCGCCAAGCAGGGCCAGCAACAAGGCCAGCAGGATCAGCAAGGTCGAAAGATCAGCCATGATGTTCAAAGCCTCCATCGCGTTTCGGCAATTCGCCGATGCAGCAATGGTGGCACTCGAGGGGCTTGCCGTCCATGACTTGGCTCAGTTTTGGTCAAGAAAAAAGCCACCGGCTTTTGGCCGGTGGCTTGTTGCACTGAACTCAGTCAGGCGATTCAGAACTGGCGGTTGTACTGCACGCCCAGGAGACCCGAGCTCAGCTTGAAACGGCCCTTGATGGTGGCGCAGCTGGAGGTGTTGCCGGCCGCGTTGCAGGTTGGTGCGCCGGCGGCGTTCACTTGCGCGCCGTTGTCATACATATTGATTTGGCTGCTGGCCACGTGGATCAGGCTGGCAGCGAAATCGATCGAGTTCTTGGCGTCCAGCTTCCAGTTCATACCGGCCGAGACCCAGGTGCGGTCATTGTCCGGAATCGACGGCGTGCGGTTGCTTTCGCTGACCGGGCTTTGATCGAAGGCAATGCCACCGCGCAGCTTGATGGTGTCGCTCCACTGGTAGTTCACGCCAAAGGAGCCGCGCACGGTCTTGACCCAACGCTCAGGCGTCAGCGAGTCGGGCAGGTTGTTGGCGAAGTCGATACGCAGTTCCTGGAAACGCGAGTGGCGGGTCAGGGTGACATCGGCCATCACAGCCAGCTTGTCCTGCTGCTTGAAGAAGGACAGCGACAGCGATTCGGGGGTGTCCACCTTCAGGCTGGCGTCGCTGTCGGTGTACAGGCCCACCAGACGCTGCTGCACCGTGGTGCCGGCATTCGTGCCGGGCAGCGCAGCGTTGAGCAGGGTGGCCAGATTGCCGGCCGGTGTGGCGACTGTCCACTTGGCATCGCCCTTCAGGGTGTGGCTGATCTTGGAGCGGTAGGCGATGCCGAAGCGTGTGTCTTCGTTGGGGCTGTACATCAGGCCCAGGTTGTAGCCCACGCCCCAGTCCTTGCCTTCCACGTCGACGCGGCCGGAGTAGGTCGGGTTGCCGGAGACGTTCTGGATCAGGCCACCGAGGCGGTTCAGCACGGCCGCGCGGACCATGGCCGCGGGCACACCCGGCTGCGCTGCCATGGCAGCTGCCACTTGCTGCTCGACGATCAAGCCCATGGCGCCCGAGCCGAAGTCGGCGGCCTTGGCCAGCACGCCTTCAATGTGCTGTGCGGTCACGCCAGCGCCAAAGCTCAGCTTTTCGTTGACCTTGTAGGCGATCGAAGGATTCAAGGCGATGGTCTTCAGCTCGGTGCCGATGGCGTTGTAGCGGCCGGACCAGCTTTCGTCGTACTCGCTCTTGGAACCAAAGGGCACGAAGAAGGCGAAGCCCACCGAGGTGTTGGCGTTCAGCTTGTGAGTCAGGTAGGCATGCGGGACGGCTGTCGCTTTGACGAAAGTGCCGCCGTCATTGCCATTCTTGATGGGCAGGCCGAAGCTGGTGATGCTGCCCTGGTCGGTGTAGCTGCCGCGCGGCACGACCACATTCAGGACGCCGGAGGCATGGGTGCCGTCCAGGCGGGTCATGCCTGCGGGGTTGTAGAAGAGCACGGAAGCGTCGGAGGCCTCGGCGGTGTTGGCGTTGGCCGTGCCTTGGGCAGCGGCCGATTGGGAACCGAAGTGGTAGCCCGAGGCCATGGCGGCTTGTGCGCACAGGCTGCCGACGACGGCCAGACCCAAGGCGGAAAGCTTGAATTTCATGATGTCTCCAGTGTTGTTGTGGTGAGCCATTTTTCGGGCTTTTTACCGTTTTGATGATAGCGTGGGGCGTCATTCTTCGCCCTTGCGGATGCTGAATTAGAGCGATCTACCCAGCGGCGGTAGTCACCTTGGAGACATCTTCATGCAAAAACGGACAAGGTCGGGTAAGCCCTTCCGTAGCAACCCTGGTTTTATCGATGCGCCAGCCTTTCTGTCTGTGACGGACTGCGGTGGCAGTGGCGGCAGCAATCCGCTAACGCTTGGATCAAGCAGCTTGCCCTTGAGCGCGTGATGACCGAGCCAATCATGCAGGCCCGTGTGCTGCCAGCCGAGATGCTGGCGGCCCTGCAGGGGCGCTTCGGTGCCCGCTGCAGCACCGCGCTGGCACAGCGTGAGCTCCACGGCCGGGACGAGTCCCCCTTTGACGTGGCGCCGCCCGACGCGGTGGTGTTTGCCCAGACCAATGAGGACGTGGCCTTCGTCCTGCAGCTGGCGCAGCAATACGGCGTACCCGTCATCCCCTACGGCACCGGCACTTCATTGGAAGGGCATCTGCTGGCGGTGCAGGGCGGCATCAGCCTGGACCTGAGCGGCATGAAAGCCATCCTGCAACTGCATCCGGAAGACCTGACGGTCACGGTGCAGGCCGGCGTGACCCGCCAGCAGCTGAACCAGGAGATCCGCCACAGCGGCCTGTTTTTCCCCATCGACCCAGGGGCAGATGCCTCGCTGGGCGGCATGGCAGCCACGCGCGCCAGCGGCACGAACGCGGTGCGCTACGGCACCATGCGCGAGAACGTGCTGGGCCTGACCGTGCTGACGGCCAGCGGCGAGCAGATCCGCACCGGCAGCCGCGCGCGCAAGAGCAGCGCCGGCTATGACCTGACCCGCTTGTTTGTGGGCAGCGAGGGCACCCTGGGCGTGATCACCGAGCTGACCCTGCGTCTCTACCCGCTGCCCGAGGCGGTGTCGGCCGCCATCTGCTTTTTCCCCAGCATCGACGCGGCGGTGCAGACCACGATTGCCATCATCCAGATGGGTATCCCGATCGCCCGCTGTGAGTTGCTCGACGCCCATGCCGTGCGTGCCGTCAATGCCCATGACCATCTGGGCCTGCGTGAATCGCCGATGTTGCTGATGGAGTTCCATGGCTCGGCGGCCAGCGTGGCCGAGCAGGCGCAGAGCGTGCAGGCGCTGGCTGCGGATCAGGGTGGCGAGGCCTTTGAATGGGCCAGCACGCCCGAGGCGCGTACGCGGCTGTGGACCGCGCGCCACCATGCTTACCTGTCAGCCCTGCAGACCCGTCCGGGCTGCCGTTGCGTGACCACGGACACCTGCGTGCCGATCTCACGCCTGGCCGAGAGCATCAATGAATCGGTGCGCGAGGTGGAGGCCACCGATCTGCCCTATTTCATCGTCGGCCATGTCGGTGACGGCAATTTCCATATGGGCTATCTGATCGACCCGCAGCAGCCGGCGGAGCGCGAGCTGGCCGAGCGCCTGAGTGCGCAGATGGTGGCCCGCGCCCTGCGCCTGGGCGGCACCTGCACGGGCGAGCATGGCATCGGCCTGCACAAGCAGGGCTTTCTGGTCGACGAGGCCGGGCCGGGCGCGGTGGGCCTGATGCGCAGCATCAAGGCTGCGCTGGACCCGGCTCAGATCATGAATCCGGGCAAGATTTTCGCGGCCTGAGGGGGCGGGGCACCTCGCAGGCCGCGCGCCATCACAAGGCCTTGACGCTGTAGCTGACCGTGCTGCCGCTGTAGCTGGCCAGCACCTGGTAGCTCTTGGCAACGACGCCGCTGCTCAGCTGCACGCGGTAGCTGACTTGGCTGCTGCTGCTCGATTCGACCGTGATCAGCGCCTTGTCCTGGCCGGCCATCAACGTGGCGCTCGAGCCTTGCACAGGACGGCCGTTGCTGCTTTGCCAGTTGCTGAACTGGGTGTCGACATAGCCTTTGCTGTCGTTCCAATGGGCGGCGCGTACTTCGCTACTGCCCAGGCTGAAATTGCTGCTGTCGCCGTTGCTGACAATGGTGTCCATGACGATGGACCCCGTGCAGTTGCGTATCGTGGTGGTGCCCAGGCTACTGCAGCTGATGGTCTCAGCTTGGACCTTGCGCCAATCGCTTTCGGCGCTGCTGGGCTCATTGCTCCGGCGGACCAGGTCGGCGGCAGCGGCCTTGGTCGGAGGGGCGATCAACTTGTGCGGCTGACGCCGACCGGCCTGAGCCGGATGCATCAGTGCGCGGGCGGCGGCACGCTCCAACGCCGCGTGATGTCGCCCTTGTCATTGGCGCTCTCCAGCTGCACGCCAAAGCCCCAGAGCCGGGCCACATGCTTGAGCACCTCTTGTGCGCTGTCGTGCAGGGGCCGGTCCATATGCTGGGTATGGCGCAGGGTCAGGGAGCGGTCGCCGCGCAGATTGACGTTCCAGACCTGGATATTGGGCTCGCGGGTGCTGAGGTCGTACTGGCGCGACAAAGCCTCGCGCACATGCTGATAGCCGCTCTCGTCGTGGATGGCCGAAATCTCGTACTCAGACTGCTTTTCATCGTCGAGGATGGAGAAGAGCCGGAACTCGCGCATCAGATGCGGGCTCAGGTACTGGCCGATGAAGCTCTCGTCCTTGAAGTTGCGCATGGCGTGGTCCAGCGTGGGCAGCCAGTCGCCGCCGGCGATATCTGGGAACCAGCGTCGGTCTTCCTCGGTGGGCTTTTCGCAGATGCGCTTGATGTCGGTGTACATGGCAAAGCCCAGGGCATAGGGATTCAGATTCGCCATGGGCTGCTGCGCCACCACATTGGTGTGCGACTTCAGCCATTCGATCATCATGCCGTCGCTGAGGTAGCCGTCGTCGTACATCTGGTTCAGCAGGCGGTGGTGCCAGAAAGTGGCCCAGCCTTCGTTCATCACCTGGGTCTGGCGCTGCGGGTAGAAGTACTGGGCGATCTTGCGCACGATGCGCACGATCTCGCGTTGCCAGGGTTCCAGAAGGGGGGCGTTCTTTTCGATGAAGTAGAGGAGGTTCTCCTGCGGCTCGTCTGGAAAGCGCCGGGCTTCGGCGGCCTCATCGGCCTTGTCTGCCCGCTTGGGCAGGGTGCGCCAGAGCTCGTTGATCTGCAGCTGGGCATGGGCCTCGCGGTCGGCCAGGCGGCTGCGTTCCTGGGCCAGGGACAGCTTGGCCGGGCGGCGGTAACGGTCGACGCCGTAGGACATCAGCGCATGGCAGGAGTCCAGCACCTGCTCGACCTGAGCCAGGCCGTGGCGTTGCTCGCAGTCGGCCACGAAGTTCTTGGCATAGACCAGGTAGTCGATGATGCTGGACGCGTCGGTCCACATGCGGAACAGGTAGTTGCCTTTGAAGAAGCTGTTGTGGCCGTAGCTGGCGTGGGCGATCACCAGGGCCTGCATGGCCATGGAGTTCTCTTCCATCAGGTAGGCGATGCAAGGGTCGGAGTTGATGACGATTTCGTAGGCCAGGCCCATCTGGCCGCGCTTGTAATTGCGCTCGGTGGCGATGAACTCCTTGCCATAGCTCCAGTGCCGGTAATTGACCGGCATGCCCACCGAGGCATACGCGTCCATCATCTGCTCGGCGGTGATGATCTCGAGCTGGTTGGGGTAGGTGTCCAGGCCGTAGCGTTCGGCGGTGGCGCGGATGACGTCGTGGTACTCGTCGATCAGCTCAAAAGTCCAGTCGCTGGGCGAGGGCAGGGGCTGAGCCGGGCGCGGGCCGGCGGGCTTCATCTCGCGCAGCGGCGTGCGGGCGCGGCGGCCGCCAAATTCGTCGGTCAAGGGTGCGATGCCGATCTGGCGGCGGTTTTCGATCTGGCTCATGCCTGTGCCCCTTCCTTCTTGAAGAGCTCACGGAAGACCGGGTAGATCTGCGCGGCCTCGGTGGCCTTGCGCATGGCGAAGTGGCGCACCTCTTCGCTGAGCTTGCTGTACTCGTCCCAGAGGTTCTGTTCCTGCTCGGCCACCTGCACATAGGCGAAGTAGCGGCACAGCGGCAGGATTTGCTGCGCCAGCAGCTCGCGGCAGCGGCCGCTGTCGTGGTGCCAGTTGTCGCCATCGCTGGCCTGGGCGCCGTAGATGTTCCATTCGCTTGGGGAATAGCGCGCGCGGATGATTTCTTCCATCAGCACCAGGGCGCTGGAGACCACGGTGCCGCCGGTCTCGGTGGCGTGGAAAAAGTTCTGCTCGTCCACCTCCTGGGCCTGGGTGTGGTGGCGGATGAAGACCACATCGATCTTCTCGTAATGCCGCGTCAGGAAGAGGTAGAGCAGGATGAAGAAGCGTTTGGACAGATCCTTGCGGCCTTCATCCATGGAGCCGGACACATCCATCAGGCAGAACATGACCGCCCGGCTGGTCGGCACCGGCGTGCGCACCCGGTTGCGAAAGCGCAGGTCGATGGGATCGAGGAAAGGGATCGCCGCAATGCGCTGCTTGAGGAAGGCGATGCGGTCCTCGGTTTCCTTGAGCATGCGCTGCACTTCCAGCTCGGCCGGGTTCTCGCGCTTGAGCAGGGCCAGACGTTCCTCCAGCTCGTGCAGCTCGCGGCGCTTGCCCGTGCCGAGGGCGATGCGGCGGCTCAAAGCGCCGCGCATGGAGCGCACCACATGGAGGTTGGTCGGTGTGCCGTCGTTGGTGAAGCCGGCGCGGTGGCTCTTCCACTCCGGTGTTTCGGCCAGCTGGGTGCGTTCGAGATTGGGCAGGGCCAGGTCTTCGAAGAACACCTGCATGAACTCTTCGCGGCTCAGGTGGAAGACGAAGTCGTCCTCGCCCTCACCGGAATCGCTGGCCTGGCCGCCCCCCTGGCCCTGACCGCCACCCTTGGGTTTGGCGACACGGTCACCTTTGACATGCTCGGTATTGCCCGGCCGCACCACCTCGCGCACGCCGCCCTCGCCGTGTCCAAATACCGGCTCGCTCAAGTCCTTTTTGGGGATGTGCACATCCTCGCCGCGCTCCATGTCACGGATGCCCCGGCCATCCACTGCGCGGCGCACCGCCTCGCGGATCTGTGTCTTGTGGCGCTGCAGGAAGCGCTCACGGTTGCCGATGGACTTGTTCTTTCCAGAGAGCCGTCGGTCGATGATCTGCTGCAGCATGGGTGCTTGCTCCTGCGTGTCGCCTTCGTCGCCTTCGTTTCCTTCTTCAAGAACTCTTGCGAACCCTCAAATACCACTCGCACAGCAGCCGCACCTGCTTGGCCGTGTAGCCCTTGTCCACCATGCGCTGCACGAAGTTCTCGTGCTTCTTGGCCTCGTCGGCGCTGGCCTTGGCGTTGAAGCTGATCACCGGCAGCAACTCCTCGGTGTTGGAGAACATCTTCTTCTCGATCACCGTGCGCAGCTTCTCGTAGCTGGTCCAGGCCGGGTTTTTGCCGGCGTTGTTGGCGCGCGCGCGCAGCACAAAGTTGACGATCTCGTTGCGGAAGTCTTTCGGGTTGCTGATGCCCGCGGGCTTCTCGATCTTCTCCAACTCGGCGTTCAGGGCCACGCGGTCGAAGACCTCGCCGGTGTCGGTGTCGCGGTACTCCTGGTCCTGGATCCAGTAGTCGGCGTAGGTGACGTAGCGGTCGAAGATGTTCTGGCCGTATTCGGAATAACTTTCCAGATAAGCGGTCTGGATCTCCTTGCCGATGAACTCGGCATAGCGCGGCGCCAACGCTTCCTTGATAAAGCCGACATACTTCTGCTCGACCTCGGCCGGGAACTGCTCGCGCTCGATCTGCTGCTCCAGCACATACATCAGGTGCACCGGGTTGGCCGCCACCTCGGCACTGTCGAAGTTGAAGACCTTGGACAGGATCTTGTAGGCGAAGCGGGTGGAGATGCCGCTCATGCCTTCGTCGACGCCGGCGTAGTCGCGGTATTCCTGGAAGCTCTTGGCGCGCGGGTCGGTGTCCTTGAGGCTTTCGCCGTCGTAGACCTGCATCTTGGAATAGAGCGAGGAGTTCTCGGGCTCTTTCAGCCGCGTCAGCACCGCGAACTGGCTCATGATCTTGAGCGTGCCGGGCGCGCATTTGGCCTCGGCCAGGGAGGAGCCCCGGATCAGCTTTTCGTAGATCTTGACCTCTTCGCTGACACGCAGGCAGTAAGGCACCTTGACGATGTAAATGCGGTCCAGGAAGGCTTCGTTGTTCTTGTTGTTGCGGAAGGTTTTCCACTCGCTCTCATTGCTGTGGGCCAGCACCACGCCATCGAAGGGTATGGCGCCGAAACCTTCCGTGCCCTTGTAATTGCCTTCCTGTGTGGCGGTCAGCAAGGGGTGCAGCACCTTGATCGGTGCCTTGAACATTTCCACAAACTCCAGCAGGCCTTGGTTGGCCAAGCAGAGGCCGCCCGAGTAGCTGTAGGCATCGGGGTCGTCCTGGGCATAGGTTTCCAGCTTGCGGATGTCGACCTTGCCGACCAGGGAGGAGATATCCTGGTTGTTCTCGTCGCCCGGCTCGGTCTTGGCCACACCTACTTGCTTGAGCACGCTGGGGTAGCGCTTGACCACCTTGAAGCGGCGGATGTCGCCGCCGAATTCGTCGAGGCGCTTGACCGCCCAGGGGCTGAGGATGCGGTTCAGATAACGCCGAGGGATGCCGTACTCCTGCTCCAGCAGGGGGCCGTCTTCGACCACATCGAACAAACCCAGCGGCGACTCGTTCACCGGCGAGCCGGCCAGGGCGTAAAAAGGCACCTCCTCCATCAGGCTCTTGAGCCGTTCGGCAATCGAGCTTTTCCCGCCGCCGACCGGGCCCAGCAGGTAGAGGATTTGCTTCTTCTCTTCCAGGCCTTGCGCGGCGTGGCGGAAGTAGCTGACCACCTGCTCGATCGCCTCCTCGAGGCCGTAGAACTCGGCGAAGGCGGGGTAGATCTTGATGGTCTTGTTGGCGAACAGGCGGGACAGGCGCGCGTCGTGGCGCGTGTCGATCATTTCCGGCTCGCCGATGGCCTTGAGCATGCGCTCGGCCGCGGTGGCGTAGGCGAGGGGGTTGCGCTTGCACTCGTTGAGGTAATCCTCGAGCGAAAGCTCTTCGACGCGGGTGCGCTCGTAGCGCTTGGTGAAGCTGCTGATCACGTCCATGCTGACCTCCGGTAAGGTCCCGGGCAGCACGCAGACACGGCTCGTCAGCGCATCACCTGGGAAGTTCTGATGAAGTCCTTGCGCTCACAAGCCATGGCGGTGGCTGGGGGCGTCATCAGAGCTTTCCGGGAACAGGGGCAGTGGTTCCAGCTTGGCGCGGCTGGTGCCGTTCAAAGGGTCAAAAAGCGCGGCAATCGCCGCAGTTCAAATCGCCCGCTGAAACCAAGCATGGAGCGATGCTACGCCGATCTGCAAACTTTGGTGTGACGCCGCCTTTGCCCTCTGCTTCAGTCGTTTTTGCGCAGGCGTTCAATCAGGCCGTTGAGCTCGTCCAGAGAGGCAAACTGGATGGACAGCTCGCCCTGTTCACCGCGCTTGGTGCGCTTCTTGACCCGCACTTCGACCACCGCAGTCAGCAGGTCAGATAACTCCTCTTCCAAGCGCAGCAGGTCGCGGCTTTTGTCGCCCTTGACGCGCAGCAGCGGCGTCTGGCGGCCGGCGCCTTGGCGTGAGACCAGCTTCTCGGCTTCACGCACGCTGAGCTTCTTGGCGGCGATCTCGGTGGCGCAGGTGATCTGGTGCGCGCCGTCCAGCGGCAGCAGGGCGCGGGCATGGCCCATGTCGATGTCGCCGGCCATCAGCATGTTCTGCACCGGCTCGACCAGCTGCAGCAGGCGCAGCAGATTGCTGGCGGCGCTGCGCGAGCGGCCCACGGCTTGCGCGGCCTGCTCATGGGTCAGGTGGAACTCGTTGACCAGGCGCTGCAGGCCCTGGGCTTCTTCCAGCGGGTTCAGGTCCTCTCGCTGGATGTTTTCGATCAGGGCCATGGCGGCCGCGGCTTCGTCCGGTACGGCCTTGACCAGCACCGGCACCTCGCGCAGACCGGCCAGCTTGGCGGCACGGAAGCGGCGTTCGCCGGCGATGATTTCATAGCGCACATCGCTGAGCGGCGAGGGCGGGGCGATCGGGCGCACCAGGATGGGCTGCATGATGCCCTGGCCCTTGATGCTCTCGGCCAGCTCGTAGAGAGAGCCTTCGTCCATGCGCGTGCGTGGCTGGTATTTGCCGGCCTGCATCTGCTCCAGGCGCAGCTGGCTGGGGCTGCCTTCGCGTGCGGCGGCGGCTTCCGCTTCGTTGACTTTGGGGCCGAGCAGCGCTTCGAGGCCGAGGCCGAGGCCTTTGGGTTTCTTGGTGACCATGGGTGCGATTGTCCCTTATGACTCGGCGCGCATCAGCTGGGCCAGCAAGACCTGACCCTCGGGCCAATCGCCCAAGCCGGAGTCGGCATTGAGATGACCGCGCGGGCCGGCCAGCACCAGGCTGGCGCCCCAGTCCGCCGCCATCTGCGCGCCGCGCTCGGATGCACAGAAAGGGTCGTCGCTGCTGATCACGGCGATGGCCGGGAAGGGCAGGCGGGCACGCTGGATCTGGCGCCAGTTGTGCAGCTGCGGCGGAGTTCCTGGCGCCTCGGTGTCCGGTGGTGCGACCAGCAAGGCGCCGCGCACGCGCGCCGTATGCCGGGAATGCGAGGCCCAGCTGGCCACCAGCTGGCAGCCCAGGGAATGGGCCACCAAGACCACGGGTTCATCCTGGGCTTGCAGCACCTCATCCAGGCGCGCCATCCAGTCGCCGCGCAGCGGCCGCTCCCAGTCGGATTGCTCGACCCGCAGGTGGTCGAATTGCGCTTCCCAGAGGCTTTGCCAATGCCCAGGGCCGGAGTTCAACCAGCCGGGCAGCAGGAGGACGGTGCTTGCTTTCATTCGCTTGCCTTATGCTTTCACTTCTTTGAATTTGATTGTGCTGGAGAAGTCATGACGTACGCGGTTTTTGTGGATGGACAAGAGGGCACGACGGGTCTGCGCATCCATGAGTACCTGGCCGCGCGTCAGGATGTGGAAGTGCTGCGCATTGACGCCGACAAGCGCAAGGACCCGGCCGAGCGTGCGCGCCTGCTGAACGCCGCCGATGTGGCTTTCTTGTGCCTGCCTGATGCCGCTTCACGTGAAGCCGCGGCCATGATCAGCAACCCCAAGACCTGCCTGATCGACGCCAGCACCGCGCACCGCACCGTGCCCGGCTGGGCCTTCGGCCTGCCCGAGCTGTGCAAGAGCCAGCGCGACGCCATCCGCGCAGCCAAGCGCATCGCCAACCCGGGTTGCCATGCCAGCGCTTTCATCCTGGCCCTGCGCCCTCTGGTCGATGCCGGCTTGCTGGCGCCCGAGGCCCTGGTGTCGGCCACCTCGATCACCGGTTATTCCGGTGGCGGCAAGGGCATGATTGGCGAGTACGAAGCGGGCGGTAACACCAAGCTGCTCTCGCCCCGCCCCTATGCCCTGGGTCTGGCGCACAAGCATCTGCCCGAGATGATGGCCCACACCGGCCTTAAGAGCGCGCCGGTCTTCATGCCCATCGTCGGCAATTTCTACAAGGGCCTGGCGGTGACCGTGCCTCTGCACCTGAGCCAGCTGCGTGCCGGCACCCAGGCCGAGCATGTGCAGCAGGCCCTGGCCGCGCATTACGAAGGCGAGCGCTTCATCCGCGTGATGCCGTTGCGCGATGCCGACACGCTGGCCGAGGGCTTCTTCGATGTGCAGGGCTGCAATGACACGAACCGGGTGGACCTGTTCGTCTTCGGCTCCGAGACGCAGATCCTTGTCATGGCCCGCCTGGACAACCTCGGCAAGGGCGCCAGCGGCGCCGCCGTGCAAGCCATGAATGTGCACCTGGGTCTGGAAGAAAGCCTGGGTCTGGTGTGAGCCCGGCGCTGCGCGGTGAGGCCGAGCGCTGGTGGCGGGATGAGGAGGTCTCGTCGGCGGCAGTGCAGGCCTTGCGCGACCACGTGCGCCTGTTCGGCCGCCAGCAGACCCAGGGCAGTGATGCGCTAGACATCGCCTGCGCTCGCTTCGATGAACAAGGCGAGCTGCTGGTAGGCGCCAGCGGCCGCACCGAGTTCCAAAGGCTTTACGTCGACTATCTGTGGGTCCGGGAGGACTTGCGGGGTCTGGGTTGGGGTAGCGCCTGCCTACGCCAGATCGAGGCCCAGGCCTTGCGTCGTGGCTGTGTCGACGCCTTGATCGAAACCCTCTCCGACGACACGGCCGCGCTCTACGAACACCTCGGCTATGTCTGCATCAGCCATGTGCACGATCTTGTACCGGGCTTCACCCGCCACACCCTTTTGAAGGTCTGGAAATCGCGCGACTGAAACGCCCCGGCACCGCTCAAACAGACGGTTCGGGCGAGCGGTAGTGGTAGCGGTAGGCGACGGCAAAGCCCAGATGACGATAGGCGCGCTGAGCGCTTTCGTTGTCACTTCCGACTTGCAGATAGGCTTGGGTCGAGCCCTTGGATTTGGCGCGCTCCAGCAGGGCCGCGCACAAGACCCTGGCATGCCCCTGTCCGCGCCTGGCGGGCGGCGTGAAGACGTCATACAGGCCCGCCATGGCCCCTTCGCAGGCCAGCTGTCCGCAGGCCAGCAGTTCACCGTGCTCATCGCGCAAGGTATGGCCTTGGTAGACCACCGGCGAGGCGAGCAGGCGTTGGGCATGGGCCTCGATCTCGACGGCGCTGGATTCGCGCAAGGCTCCGACCAAGTTTGCGTACGAGGGCGCGTCCAAGAGCTCCAGACTTTGGCCTGGGGGCAGGGCGGCGGGCAGTTCGTCCAGATGAGCGCGGACCATCACATCGGCCGCATCGAAACGGGCCCAGCCTTTGGCGCTCAGCGTGGCATCCAGATCAGCCGGCTGGGTGAAGGGCGTGAGGCGGACGATCAAGGGCAGGCCAGCGGCCTGGAAAGCGTGCTGGCAGCGCGACAGCAAGTCATCGAGCGGCAGGCTGCCGGCTTCCAGCGCATTGATGCAGCGCGAACGCTTGGCCTTGCCGGGTGAGAGGCGGATCAGCCATCCTTCGACACGTTGCTGCTGGGGTGGGGCGCTGGCATTGAGCCCGGCCTGCTCGGCCCGCCAAGCCAGGTCCCAGTCGCCGGTCAGCAGCGCAGCCTCTTCGCTCATCGCCGACCCATTCACATGCTGCCGACGCGGCGCACCATTTCACGTGCAAACTCGACGAAAGCCTGGGCACCCTTGGAGGCGGGGTCAAACACCACGCCGGGCAGGCCGTAGCTGGGTGCTTCGGCCAGGCGCACATTGCGCGGGATTACGGTGTCGAAGACCTTGTCTCCGAAGTGTGTCTTGAGCTGGTCGCTGACTTGGTTCTGCAGGGTGATGCGCGGGTCGAACATCACGCGCAGCAGGCCAATGATCTGCAGGTCGGCATTGAGATTGGCATGCACCTGCTTGATGGTGTTGACCAGGTCCGAGAGGCCTTCCAGCGCGAAGTACTCGCACTGCATGGGCACGACCACGCCGTGGGCGCAGCACAGGCCGTTCAGCGTCAGCATGGACAGCGAGGGCGGGCAGTCGATCAAGACGAAGTCGTAGTCGTCGTTGGCGGCGGCGAGGGCGCCCTTGAGGCGGCGTTCGCGGCGCTCTAGATCAACCAGCTCGACTTCGGCACCGGCCAACTCACGGTTGGCGCCCAGCACGTCGTAGCCGACCTTTTCGCTAGTCTGCTTGGCTTCCTTGACTGAGGCCGATTCCAGCAGCACGTCGTAGACGCTGAGCTCCAAGGCGCGTTTGTCGATGCCCGAGCCCATGGTGGCATTGCCCTGCGGGTCCAGGTCCACCACCAGCACGCGCTGGCCGACCTTGGCCAGGCCGGCGGCGAGGTTGACGGTGGTGGTGGTCTTGCCGACTCCGCCCTTTTGGTTGGCAACGCAGAAGATCTTGGCCATGGTCTCGTTTTTCTAAGCAGGCGTGATGGTAGCGGCAGATGGGGCGTGCATTTGTAGCGAGGCGTCTAAGTGGCCGCGCTCGGCGCACATTTTCAGGCCTTGGGGCGAATCCAGATCAGGCAGCGCTGCGCATCGAGGCCGGGCACCTGCAGTTGTTCCACGTGAAACACATCCAAGTCGGCGGGCAAGGCGGCCAGCTCATCGCTCGGATGCTGACCCTTCATGGCCAACCAGATGGCGCCAGGCTTGAGGTGTTGGCGGGTCAAGGTCGTGAAGTCCAGCAATGAGGCAAAGGCTCGCGAGGTGATCAGGTCGAAAGGCGGGGTGTTCAGCGCTTCGACGCGCGAATGCTCGCCATGCAGATTGGGCAAGCGCAGTTCGGCCGCCACCTGCTTGATGAAGCTGGCCTTCTTGGCCACGGCATCCACGCAAGTGACATCGATGTTCGGTTCGCAGATGGCGACCACCACGCCTGGCAGGCCGCCGCCGCTTCCCACGTCCATCAGGCGCAGGCTGCTCTGCCCGCTGCTCTGACTATGGCGCCTCAGGGCGGGCAGAAGGCTCAGGCTGTCGACCAGATGCTGGGTCAGCATGGCCTGGGGTTCGCGTACGGCGGTCAGGTTGTAGACCTTGTTCCACTTACTGATCATCGCTAGGTAGGCCAGCAGCTGGTGCAACTGGGCCTCGCTGAGGTTCAGGCCCAGGGTCTGGGCGGCATCGCGCAAAGGGGCGAACAAGGTGTCGGGTGCGTCGGAACTCATGCGAGGTGGGTCAGCTGGGTGATGGGAATCAAGGGGACGCCAGCTTGCGCCAGCGCTTGCGAGACCTGGTCGCGCAAGGCCGCGGCGCTCAAGCCGCGGTCCGGCCAGGTGTGGTGGGCGTCGGGAACCAGCCAAGCTTGCAAACCCAGGGCCAGCGCGCCGCGGGCGCTCGCCTCAATGCAGCAATCGGATTGCAAGCCGATCAGGATGGGCTGGTTGCGTCCGGCCTGCTGCAGGCTTTGGGCCAGGCTCGTTTCCTCGAAAGCATTGGGCACGGTCTTGGTGAAGCGGGGCTCGTTGGGGCTTGGGTTCAGGCGCGGATCGATCTCGAAGCCGGGGCCGTCCATCGGCCCGCCGGGCTCGGAATGCTGGATCCAGAACACCGGCACGCGCTGCTGCCGGGCCCAGTCCAGGGCGCTGCGGCAGGCGCTCAGCAGGCCGTCGCCGTCTGGCATGGGTGGGCACAGTCGTCCATCGAAGGCGCCGCACTGCACATCAATCACCAGCAGGGCGGCTAGCTCCAGATCGAGCGCCGGTTCGCTCTTGCTCATGCGCCGACCTTGTCGTGGGCCTCGCTGAAGCCCTTGAAGCGCTTCTTTTTGAGGTGCACCAGCAGCAGGGAGATGGCGGCGGGCGTGACACCAGAGACGCGAGAAGCCTGGCCCAGGGTCTCAGGCCGGTGGGTGTTGAGCTTCTGGCGGACCTCGAAGGACAGGGCCTGGATTTCGTTGTAGTCCAGTTCGGCGGGCAGGCGCAGGTTCTCCAGATTGGCCGCACGAGCCACGTCCTCGACCTGTTTGTTGATGTAGCCGGCGTACTTGACGCTGGTTTCGATTTGCTCGATGACGGCATCGGCCATGGTCTTGCCCAAATCGGCAGTCAGTGTTTCACGTGAAACAGCGGCTTCCGGGCGGGCGATGGCCGCCACTTCGGCCAGTGTGTCGTAGACCACGCCAGGGCGGCGCAGCAGGTCGATGAAGTTGTATTCGCGTTCCAGCGCTTTGCCGACCAGGCGCTCCGCATCGGCCGCCGGCAGGATGCTGGGGTGTACCCAGGTCGACTTCAGCTTCTCTGTTTCACGTGAAACAGCATCGCGCTTGCGGTTGAAGGCTTCCCAGCGGGCGTCATCCACCAAGCCCAGCTCGCGGCCGGCTTCGGTCAAGCGCATATCGGCGTTGTCTTCACGCAGCTGCAGGCGGAACTCGGCGCGGCTGGTGAACATGCGGTAGGGCTCGGTCACGCCCTTGGTGATCAGGTCATCCACCAAGACGCCCAGATAGGCTTGGTCACGGCCGGGCAACCAGGGGCCTTGGCCGCGCACTTGCAGGGCGGCATTCAAGCCGGCGAACAGGCCTTGAGCGGCGGCTTCCTCGTAGCCGGTCGTGCCATTGATCTGGCCGGCAAAGAACAGGCCGCCGATGTCACGGGTTTCGAAGCTGGACTTCAGGCCGCGCGGGTCGAAGTAGTCGTACTCGATGGCATAGCCCGGCCGCATGATGTGGGCGTTTTCCATGCCCGGGATTGAGCGCACGGCGGCCAGCTGGATGTCGAAGGGCAGGGAGGTGGAGATGCCGTTGGGGTAGTACTCGTGGGTCGTCAGGCCCTCGGGTTCCAGAAAGATCTGGTGGCTGTCCTTGTCGGCGAAGCGGTTGACCTTGTCCTCGATGCTGGGGCAGTAGCGCGGGCCCACGCCTTCGATCACGCCGGTGAACATGGGGCTGCGGTCGAAGCCGGAGCGGATGATGGCGTGCGTTGCCTCCGAAGTGTGGGTGATCCAGCAGGGCAGTTGGCGCGGGTGCTGCGCGGCGTCGCCGAGAAAGCTGAACACGGGCACGGGATCGAGGTCGCCGCCTTGCTCCTCGCACTTGGAAAAATCGATGCTGCGGCCGTCGATGCGCGGCGGCGTGCCGGTCTTCAGCCGGCCTTGCGGCAGCCTCAGTTCTTTCAGCCGGGCCGAGAGGCTGATGGCCGGCGGGTCACCGGCGCGGCCGGCGCTGTAGTTTTGCAGGCCGACATGGATGCGGCCATCGAGGAAGGTGCCGGCGGTCAGCACCACGGCGCGAGCGCGAAACTGCAAACCCATCTGCGTGACGGCGCCCACCACGCGCTCGCCCTGGCCGTCGGACTCGACCAGCAGGTCATCCACGGCTTGCTGGAACAGCCAGAGGTTCGGCTGGTTTTCCAGGCGGTGGCGGATGGCAGCTTTGTAGAGCACCCGGTCGGCCTGGGCGCGGGTGGCGCGCACGGCAGGGCCCTTGGAGCCATTGAGAATGCGGAACTGGATGCCGGACTCGTCGGTGGCCGCGGCCATGGCGCCGCCTAGCGCGTCCACCTCTTTGACCAGATGGCCTTTGCCGATACCGCCGATCGAGGGGTTGCAGCTCATCTGCCCCAGGGTCTCGATATTGTGGGTGAGCAGCAGGGTGGCGCAGCCCATGCGGGCGGCGGCCAGCGCCGCTTCGGTGCCGGCATGTCCGCCACCGACCACGATGACATCGAATTCCTTGGGGTATTGCATGGGGTTTGCTGCTCTCTCGCTGCTGTCTAGGCGGCCCCCGCAAGCGCTCGCTTTGGGCCAGTTTCCACGTCGCCAAAGCTGGCGCGGGCAAACCCGTGATTTTACGGATCGGCTGTGGATAAGTCACGGCCGCCGGCCATCCCTGCGCCGACAATATCGCGATGAAATGCCGTCCCCATTGCGCCGCCTGCTGCATTGCGCCTTCGATCAGCTCGCCCATCCCGGGCATGCCCGTCATCAACGGGGTCAGCAAGCCGGCGGGCGTGCGCTGCATCCAGCTCGATGCGCAAGACCGCTGCCAGATCTTTGGTCACCCGGATCGTCCCGCCGTCTGCGGCTCGCTGCAGCCCAGCGAGCAGATGTGCGGCGAGTCGCGCGAGCAGGCCATGCGTTGGCTGGGCTGGATGGAGCAGGCGACAGCGCCTTGACAGGCCCGCGTCCTAGACTGGCTCGACGACACGGTTCCCCAAAAAAACATCCACCGGAGACAAGAGCCATGACCCAGGACCTGAACGACCCTCACGCTCCCCCCGACTCGCGGGCCCGCCGCCAGTTTCTGTTACAGACCGGCCTCGTCGGTGCGGCCGCCGGCTTGGGCTTGCCGGCCTGGGCCGAGGCGGCCTGGCCCAGCCGTTCCGTGCGCCTGGTCGTGCCTTTTGCGCCGGGCGGCAGCTCGGAGATCGTCGCCCGCGCCACCGCCTTCGAGCTGGGCAAGACCCTGGGCCAGACCGTCTACGTGGAAAACAAACCTGGCGGCAGCGGCAATATCGCCATGGCCGAGGTGGCCCGCGCCGATGACCAGCACACCCTGGTGCTGGGCCATATCGGCACCTTGGCCGTCAACCCCTTCATCTACGACAAGCTGCCCTACGACCCGGTCAAGGACTTCAAGCCCGTGACGCTGCTGGCCAAGGTGCCCAGCCTCTACGTGGTCCACCCCGATGTGCCGGCTCGCAACCTCAAGGAATTTGTGGCCCTGGCGCGCAGCAAGCCGGGCCGCCTGAATTACGGTTCGGCCGGCAATGGCAGCGCCGGCCATCTGGCCATGGAGTATTTGAAGATGGCGGCCGAGCTCTTCATCGTCCATGTGCCCTACCGCGGCACCGGCCCGCAGCTGACGGATTTGCTTGCCGGCCGCCTCGATGCCGCCTCGGTCGGCGCACCGGCCGTGCTGCAGTTCATCAAGGCCGGCAAGTTGCGCTGCCTGGCCACCGGTTCCAAAGCCCGCCTGCCGCAGCTGCCCGATGTGCCGACCGTGGCGGAGCAGGGCTTTCCGGGCTTTGAGATGACGCAGTGGTATGGCCTGTTGGCGCCGGCCAATCTGGCCCCGGCCCATCTCGATCGCCTGGCCACGGAATCGGCCAAGGCCATCCGCAGCAGCGCGTCGACCGAACGCCTGAGCGCCGATTCGGCCGAGGCCGTGGGCAATACCCCGGCTCAGTTTGCCGCCTTCATCGCCCAGGAACAGCAGCGCTGGAAGCCGGTGCTGAACCGGGCCAAGGTCAAGCCGGATTGATCTGGGCTGCTCCCGCGTTGCGGCGCAGGCGGCGCCCGGCGAACCAGGCTTTCAAGCGCGGGTGGCCCCAGTACTTGTCGAAGAAGTGGTGCATCACCGTGTTGACGGCCGGCTCCACAAAGGTCACCGCGCCGGCCACGGCCACATTGCCGGTCAGGGCGTAGGTGACGCCGAAAGAGGTGCCCAGATGGAGGACGCCGAAGCTTGCGGTTTTGGCCATGGTGGGTTTACCTATTGATGCTTTGATTTCAATAGGTGAATGCTAAAAGTGCGGCCGCTCGCCGTCCATTTGGCAATCTCGATGGCGGCAATAGCCCGTGCTCAACCGGCCTGGTTGCTGGCTGGCGGCACGCTGCGCAGATCCTGCGCCACGCGCCCGCCTTGCAAGGCGATGATGCGCTGGGCCGAGGCGATGGTTTCGGGCCGGTGGGCGATGACGATGCGGCTCAGGTTGAGCGCACGCAGCGAGGCGTTGAGCTGGCGCTCTTTCTCGACATCGAGCGCGCTCGTGGCCTCGTCCAGGAACAGGTATTGCGGCCGTTTGTAGAGTGCGCGCGCCAGCAGCACGCGCTGCCGCTGCCCGCCCGAGAGGCTGCTGCCCATGTCGCCGACCAGGCTCTGGTAGCCCATGGGCAGGGCGCTGATGTCCTCGTGCACGCAGGCGATGCGCGCGCATTCCTGCACCCAGGCTGCGTCAGCCTCGGGGTCGAAGAAGCTGATGTTGTCGGCAATGCTGCCGGCGAACAGTTGGTCGTCCTGCATGACGGTGCCGATGCGGGCGCGCCAGGCGGCCAGGCCCAGCTGGGCCAGTGGCCGGCCACCAATGCGGATCTCGCCGCGCTGCGGGCTGTGGATGCCCAGCATCAGCTTCAGCAAGGTGGTCTTGCCGCAGCCCGAGGGGCCGACAATGGCCACCGCCTCGCCAGGCTCAATGCGCAGGCTGCAGCCCTGGATCACCGGCGCCTCGCCTTCCGCGTACGCAAAGCTCAGGTCCACCAGTTCGAGCGCTTCCGGAGAGCCGGCGCTCACTTTGGCGCCCGCGCTCAGGTCGGCCGGCTCGGCCGCGCTCAGCACGATGTCGGCCAGGCGCTCGCCCTGCAGGCGCAGCATGCTCAGCTCCACGCCCTTGTCGATCAGGCCGGCCACGCGGGTGCTGAACTGCTCTTTGTAGGCCAGGAAGGCGAACAACATGCCGACCGAGAGCTCACGGTCCAGCACCAACAGGGCGCCCAACCAGACGATGGCCACCCGCTCCAGGCCGAACAGCAGGCGCTGGCCTACCGCCATGCCCAGGTCCAGCCGGCGGGTGGCGATGCTGGCGTTCATCTGCTCGACCACCAGATTGGCAAAGGCAGCGCTGCGCTCGGCCTCGGCGTTGTAGAGCTTGATGGCCTGGGCGCCACGCAGCGATTCGAGGAAATGGCTGTTCTGCTTGGCCTCGAACACCAGGGCCTCTTCGCTGGCCTCGCGCAGCGGGCCGAAGTAAGCCCAGCGCAGCAGGCCATAGCCCAGCACCGCGGTCAGCGCCACGGCGCTCAGCCGCGGCGAGTAGACGGCCATCATGGCCAGGGTCAGCAGCACCATGGCGCCGTCCAGCAGCGCTTCGGCAAAGCGGGTGGAGAGGGTGCGCTGGATCTGCTGCACGCTGGAAAAGCGCGACCAGATGTCGCCCAGATGACGCTTTTCGAACCAGGCCAGCGGCAGGCGCAGCAGGTGGCCGAAGACCTGGGTCAGCCACTGCAGATTGAGCGAGGCCGACAGCACCAGCACCGCCCAGGAGCGCAGGGCACTGATGGCGGTCTGCAGCAGCACCAGCAGGCCAAATCCCAGGCCCAAGGTGACGAGCAGGTCGCGGTCGGCGCTGACCAGCACCCCGTCCACCACCCATTGCAGCAAAAAGGGCGAGAGCAGGGCCAGCAGCTCCAGCGCCAGGGCCAGCAGCAGGATCTGGCCCAGCGAGCGCTTGAGGCCGCTGATGCGGCCGAACAGCTGGCGCCAGCGCAGGCGCGGCGCTGGAGCCTGGGGTGTGAAGTCCGGCCCGGGGCGCAGCTCCAGGGCCACGCCGGTGAAGTGGCGCGACAGCTCGGCCAGGGGGATCTGTCGCCGGCCATGGGCCGGGTCGTGGATCAGGGCCTGCTGGCCGCGCACCTCAACCAGGACCACGAAATGGTTGAAATCCCAGTGCAGGATGGCCGGCAGCTCGAGCCGCGCCAGATGTTCGGGCTCAGCGCGCAGGCCACGCCCGGCCAGGCCCAGGGGCGCGGCCATGCGCAGCAGGTCGGCCATGGTCGCGCCCTTGAGCGAGAGCGAGAAGCGCCGGCGCAGCTCCGGCAGGTCCAGATGCAGGCCACGCGCGCTGGCCACCATGGCCAGGCAGGCCAGGCCGCATTCGGCCGCCTCCGTCTGCAGAATCACAGGCACCCGGCCACGGCGCTGCCAGCCCAGGTGCAGGCGAGACAGCAGGCCAGGTGCGGCGTCGGGGGCAGGCGCGGGATCAGACACGTTGGGCCAGGCTCAGCAGGGGTTCGAAAATCCACTCGATCAGGCGCCGCCGCTCCAGCATGACATCGGCATCGAGCTGCATGCCGGCGGCCAGGGCTTGGGGCTGTCCGTAGGCGCTGACGGTTTGGTGGTCCAGGCTGACGGTGATGCGGTAGAGCGGCTCGCTGCCTGCGCCCTGGCTGAGCGCGGCCGGCAGGTTGAGGGTGGCCAACTCGGCCGGGGCCAGGGGCGTGCGCGAGACCTGAAGCACGCGCCCACTTTGCTGGCCGAACTTCTGGTACGGAAAGGCCTGGTAACGCAGCTGCACCGCTTGTTGTGCCTGCAAAAAGCCGACTGCGCTGGACGGCGCGAACAGCTGGGCCTGCATCTGGGTTCGTGCCGGCAGCAGCTGGGCCAAGGCCGCGCCGCCCTGAATGCTTTGGCCGGCTTCGGCCAGCAAGGTGGAGACGACGCCGTCGCTGGGCGCACGCAGCACCAGGCGGCGTCGGCCTTCGGTCTCCAGGCCTTTTTCCTTCAGCTCGGCCAGGTCACGCGCGATTTCGGCCTGTAGCACCTCGCTGCGCAGCGGCAGCTCGCGCATCTGCGCCTCGGCCGCCTGCAAGTCTCGCTGCAGGGCCTCGCCTTGGCGGGCCAGGGCTTGGGTTTGCGATTGCAGGCCGAGCAGTTCCTCGCGCTTGCTTTGCAGCTGGGCGGGCGAGATGAAATTGTTGCGGGCCAGGTTTTCCTGCCGCTCCAACGATTCGCGCGCCAGGGCCAGGCGCTCGCCGTGCAGCTGCCGCTCGACCTGCAGCTGGGCTTGTTCGCGCAGCAGGCCGGCGCGCTTTTGCGTCAGGGTTTGCAGCTGGGTGCGCACCAAGGCCAGCTGCTGGTTGGCCGTGCCTTGCAAGCTCAGCTGACGGCTTTGCAGGGTCTGAGCGATGCCTTCGATGGTCTGGCTGGCGCTGTCCAGGGCCAGCACGAACAGCACATCGCCAGCTTTGACCGTCTGGCCTTCGCCGACCTCGCGGCTCAGCACCGTGGCCGATTGGGGCGCTTGGATGCGCAGCACGCCACGGTCCGGCACGAGATAGCCGCTGACCCGCGCTTTGCGCGTGTATTCCGCCGTGCACAGAAAGGAAACGACCAAAGCAACACTGCCCACGGCAACAGCCGTGAGCAGTGTGAGAGACAGCGGTGGCAGGACTTGCACCCTGCCCAAACCGCTGTGTTGCTGGCCTTGCAAGGCCTCGCGGCGAAACAGCATGTGTTGGGTGAAGACCGGTGCTTGCCTTCTCCGTCAGAGCCCGCTCAGGGAGCGGGTGATGACAGTGGGCAGAGGATTACCAGCCGCCCTTGGGCGTGCCTGGGACTGGGGGCTCAGACGACGGCGCCTGGGCGGCGTCGGGGACCGGGCCCCAGCCGCCCTTAGGTGTGCCGCCGCCGGCCACATCTTGCAGCTGCTCCAGGCTCAGTTCGACCGGTGCCGGGACGGTTGTGTTCAGTTCAGAAGAAGGGGTGGTGTTTTGCAGTTTCATGATGGAATCCGTTCGTTGAACACACTCCAACGAGTGCTTGGTCCGGATTTGAGCAAGTTGAAGATGGCTCGGGCAGTGTCAACTCTTACAGTTGCGCCAAGCCCAGAGCGTATGTCAGGCTCGTAGCGCCTGGCCTGCGGGTTTTCCGTTAGCGAATCAAGCCCATGCGCAGCGCCTTCAACACCGCCTGGTGCTTGGTGGTGCAGCCCAGCTTGTGCATGGCGTTGTTCAGATGCAGCACCGCCGTGCGTTCGGTGATGCTCAGAATGCCCCCGACCTCCCAAGCGGTCTTGCCGTCCATGGTCCAGCGCAGGCATTCAAGTTCGCGTGGGGTCAGCCGGGTCGGGTTGCTGTTCTGCTCAGGCTCGCGCGGCATCACCACGCGCCAGGCCGCATCCTGGGCATAGACGGCAAACAGCTGCAAATCCGCCACCAGCCGGGTCAGTTCGCCCGGATGGCTGGGCAGCGGCTCGGCGCGGTCCATGCCCAGCATGAAATGCCGGCCCTCGGGCAGATGCAGGGCCAGGGCGATGCCGGTGCGATAGCCAAAGCGGGCTTGCTCTTCCCACATGCTGGCCTGGCCGCTGGCCAAATAGGTGTTCTGGTTCCAGACGATGGGCACGCTCTGGCGCTTGCAATGTTGAACCACAGGGTCATGGCGCCAGCTGCTGCGGTCCGAATAGGTCGAGGCAAAAGATTCCGGCGTGTTGTCCACCGTCTCGAACTCCGACTCCCCGACGGTGTGGTCCAGCACCACAGTGGCCGACACCGTGGAGAAACCCAGGCCCTGCGCGAAGCGGATCACCTCATGGCGAAATTCCTCGCGGCTGCGTGCCTCCAGCACGGCCTGGTACCCCCCTTGCAGCATTGAATTGCTCACATCCATGGCGCGCATTGCAATAAACCGCGGGCTTGCGGTCAACTCGGTTATACCCCTGACAAGGTTTACAGCTGTTCGTTTGCGGGCCTCATCTGCACACTGCACAAACAGTTACGGAATCCCGCTTTCGATGGTTTCAAAACCTACCCCTCTATGACTCCAGCCTGGATTGTGTATGCATGGCCCCGAGTACTCTGTGATGCCCAGGAGGTGCCACGACTGCAGTTTGCGCATCTGAGCACCCAGGTCTTGATCAATGGCGAAGGCGGGCAGCCCGCCATGGGGCAAACTCTGTGGCAAGGGGACGACGGTGAGGCCTTGGCTGGCGTGGCCTGGGACTGGGTCAGCATGTCGGCCGGGGTGGTCGCTATGGTGGACCCCATGGCCCTGGTCACCAATTTGCAATTCCTCAATGCCCGTGGCGAGGTGCTGGCGCCTTTGGAGTCCGCACGCCGCCTCAACGAGATCGTGCACACCTTGCCCTGGCAGTATGAGGTTCAGCGGGCCCTTGGCTACCACTGAGCAACTGAACCTAGGAAAGACGGAGTTCGGCACAAAGCAGCCTTCTTGCTCTCCCTCGTGAGGCCCTGCAGTCCGGGCCGCCGCCGGGCTCATGGTTCCGGGGTCGGCCCTACCGGGCCGACTGCCTTGCGCTGCTCGCGCCTCGGGGCTGGCGCATAACTCACTGCACTCACTGCGTTCGTTCCGTTCAAACAGACGCGCCAAGTCAGAGCTTGAAGCGCGCGGGTACGCGCGCGCCCCAAGGCGCTGCGCTGCTCAGCCCTCCACAAATCGCCCAGCGGCGGCCCGAACTGCAGGGCGCTTGCATCGCGGCCGATGTGCCCTTCGGCGATGGAACACGCCACCTTCGGAGGTGGCTCGGCCCGACGACGGGCGATTTGTGCGCGGCCGAGAGCGCAGCGGAGCGGCTCAGGCGCGTGTACTCGCGCGCTTCAAGCGCTGACTCGGCGCCACTGTTTGACCACAGTGAGCGCAGCGAACGGAGGGAGTTTGGCGCCGCTGAGCCGCGGAGAGAGCACCGAGGGAAGTCGGCTCGCAGAGCCGACCCGGGCACCATGAGCACGGCGGCGGGCCGAGCCACCGCAGCGCGAAAACCCGGCCGTCGAGGTTCCGCTTTGTGCCGATTGCGGACCCAAACCTGCAGCGCCCAAGAAAAAGCCCAGGCGGGCCTGGGCTTGAAGGGCGGGCGGGAGAGTAGGCCGCGCTGGCTTACTTGGAGACGGCGCCGCGCATCGAGCGGGCGACGAAGATCAGGCCGCCGGCCATCAGGAGCAGGCCCACCAGCACGCTGGGCAAGACCTTCGCCAGGCTCAAGGCTTCACCCTTGAGCACCAACATCATCAAGGTGTTCTGTGCCAGACCGGGCACCCACAGGTACCAAGGCGCTTCACCGCCCGGGTTGAGCAAGGTGACCATGGGCATCAGACTCACCGCCGTCATCACCATGGTGCTGCCCGCCTGCGCTTCCTTGAAGGTCTTGGAGCGGATGGCCAGGGCCATCAGCACGGCGCTGATGCCCACGGCCAGCGGCAGCTGCAGCAGCAGGAAGGCCATCACCTCGTAGCTGCCGAACTGGAACATGGCTTGCAGGCTGTCGCTCTGCAGCAGCCACTGCGCCGGCACGAAGCTGACGCAGGCAATCAGCGCCACCGCCATGCCCAGCAAGGCCACCGCACCCCATTTGCCCAGCACCAGGGCGATGTGCTGCACCGGGTTCATCAGCAGGGGCTCCAGCGAACCACGTTCGCGCTCGCCGGCCGTGCTGTCGAGAGCGGCAGTTAGCGCGCCGTAAAGCACGGCCATGATGATGAACATGGGGATGATGCCGGTGATGCGGGCGGCGCGGGCCTGCACGCTGGCCAGGTCGCGTTCCTCGATGGCCACCGGCTGCAGCAACTCGCCCGAGACGCCGCGCAGGGCCAGGCTGATGGCGGCACGCTCCTGGCTGAAAGCGTTGACCAGGCGTTCCAGCCGGCCGACGCCGGCGCTGGCGCGCTGGTTGGCGCTGTCGCTGACCAGCTCCACCGTCGGCTTGTCGCCGGCCAACAGTTCGGCCTCGAAGTTCTTGCCGATCACCAGCACCGGCTCCAGCAAGGTGCTGGCGCGCAGCCGCGCTTCGTAGTCGGCCGGGGCGGTCTTGAGGGTGTAGGTCTGGCGCTCCAGGAAGTTGCGCAGGCTGGGCGCATGCTCGATGCCCACCACCTGCACCTCGCGCTTGTCGGCTTGGCCTTCCAGCGAAGAGATCAGGCCCGAGAGCGCCAGCAGCAGCAGGGGGCCCATCAGCACGGCCGGGATGGCCAGGCGCAGCAGGGTGCGGCGGTCGCGCAAGGCATCGACCACCTCTTTGCGCAAGACGATCCAGAAGCTTCTCAGCAGACTGGAGCTACCGCTGTTGTTGCTGCTGTTGTTGTTGGTGATGCTCGCGCTCATGCCGCCACCTCTTGTTGTTGTTGCTGTTGCTGCTGAGTGAAGGCCAGCTTCACAAAGGCATCTTCGAAATGCTTCTCGCCGGCCAGGGCCAGCAGTTCGGGCACCGAGCCTTCGGCCACGCTGCGGCCTTGCGCCACCACCACCACATGCTCACAGAGCTGTTCCACCTCCGGCATGATGTGGGTGGAAAAGACGATGCACTTGCCGCCGCCTTCGGGCGAGCGCAGATGGCGCAGGGCCTCGCGCAGCGCCCGGGTGGCCAGCACGTCGAGGCCGTTGGTCGGTTCGTCCAGCACGATATTGGCCGGGTCATGCACCAGGGCGCGGGCCAGGGCGGTCTTCATGCGCTCGCCCTGGCTGAAGCCATCGCTGCGGCGGTCCAGGATGTGGCGCATGTCCAGCAGGCGCGCCAGCTCCTCGGCGCGGGCGTTGGCGGCATCGGGTTCCATGCCTTGCAGGCGGCCGAAGTAGATGATGTTCTCGCGGGCGCTCAGGCGCGGGTAGAGGCCATGCGCATCGCCCAGGATGCCCATGCGGGCCAGGGCCTGGCGCGGCGCCTGGCTGACCTGGATGCCGTCGACACTGATCTGGCCGTGGTCGGGTTCGAACAAGCCGCCCAGCATGCGCAAGGTGGTGGTCTTGCCGGCGCCGTTGGCGCCCAGCAGGCCGGTGATGCGGCCGTTCGGCGCGCTCAAGCTGACATCGCGCACCGCTTGCACGATCTGCTTCTTGCCCTTTTTGAAGATGGAGCCGCCGCTGGCGCTGACGAAGCTCTTGCTGACGTTCTTGATTTCGATCATGGCTTCACCTGGGTGGTGGTGGCGCTGCTGTCTTGCACCGGCACAAAGGCCAGCGGGCGCGGGATGCGGGTGGCGCAGGCGGCGTCCTGGGGCAGGGCGGCGGCGTCGGTCTTGGCGTCGAAGAAGCGGAACATCACATCGCGCATGCAGCCGATGGTGGCCACGCCGTGGCCGGCCTCGGGCACGACGATGTGCTGGGCCTTGTCGCCCAGGGCTTTTGTCACCCGCTCGCCGTGGCGGGGCGGGGTTACGGGGTCGGCTCCGCCGCTGAGCACCAGCACGGGCATGGCTGCCTTGGGCACTTGGTAGAAGGCCTCGGGCACCTCGCCGCGGGGCCAGGTCTTGCAGGCGGCGCTGTAGAGCAGGGCGTCGCTGTTGCCGTAGTCGGCGCCCGGCTTGTCGCTCGCTTGCGGCAGGCGGGGCAGGTCTTCGGCACAGACCACCGAGAAGTGCATGCCCATGGCCAGGCGCGAGCTCTTGTTGGAGCTCATGGTGCTGGTCAGTCCCATCAGGCCGTCGAAGCGGCCTTCGGCCGCCTCACCGATGGCGGCGGGCAGGGCGGCGGCCAGGGCCGGCATATAGAGCGGGCCACGCACGGCGCGCAGCAGCTGGCTGCGGGTCAGCGTGAACTGCTCCAGCTTGCCGGTCATGGGCTGGCGCACCGTGATCTGGCGCGGCACGCTGGCCAGCAGCGCCTGCCACTGGGCGCGCAGCTGCGGGTGGCGGGCCTGGCAGGCCGGCTCTTTCTCGCAAGCGCTGAAGGCGGCGTCCAGTGCGGCCTGGTTGTCGGTCGAGAAGCTGGCGGGTAGCACCATGTCCGGCGGCGCGACGCCGTCGATCAGGGCGCGGCGTACCTGCTTCGGGAACTGGCGCATGTATTCCAGCGCAGCACGCGTGCCGTAAGAGGCGCCGTAGAGGTTCCACTGCGGCGCACCGAGCTGCACGCGCACGGCCTCCAAGTCCTGCATAGCAATCGTGGTGGTGTACATGCGCAGGTCGCCATGGGGCAGCCGGCTCAGGCTTTCCTGGCAGTCGCGCAGGCGGCGCTCCTGGGCTTGCGGGTCCAGGCCTTCCGCGACCGGCAGCTTGCTGTCGTCGGCGCATTGCAGCGGTGCCGATTTGCCGGTGCCGCGCTGGTCGATGAAGACCAGATCGCGCCGGTTGTTCAGGCGCTTGAGCACGCCCAACACCCGCGGCGCCACCGCGATGGCGCTCTGGCCGGGGCCGCCGGCCAGCATCAGCACCGGGTCAGGCTGCTTGTTGCGCGCCATGGCGGGTACCACGAGGTAGTGGATTTCGATTTGTGTGCCCTGCGGCTTGGCCGGGTCCAGCGGCCGCATCACGCTGCCGCATTGCATCTCATTGGGCATGCCTTCGATGCGGCAGGCATGGGTGGGGCTGCTGCCCGGCTTGCTCGTGCCGCCTTCGCTCGCGGCGGTGGCCAGGCCTGTGCCCAGCAGCAGGGCCAGGCCGCTCAGCAGCGGGGCGCCTCCAGATCGTTTCCACATAAGCGTCGTCTCCAGACATGGGTGCTTGTATGGGGGCGGATTATGGGCAGCGCCTGCAGCGCTCAAGCCCCCGCCTGCGGCGAATGGCAGAACGCGGCGACAAGCTGCGGGGAATGCGGGGCGGCCGTTCAGGCACCCGCGCCTGCAGTTTGTCGCAGCGCACGGACTCAGCCCGCCAACCGCGTTAGATTGAGGCCTGGGGCAACAACAGCCCCGCCACTCAGAAGGAGGAACCCAGATGTCCGTCGCCGAAGAACTCCACAAACTGGCCGAGCTGCACCAGCGCGGTGTGCTCAGTGACGCTGAATTCGCGCAGGCCAAGGCCCGGCTGCTGAGCGGCGAGGCAGCGCCAGGCGCCTTCGCCAGCGCGGGCTTTGCGCCGGCCGCCAACGGCCTCAACGAACTGCGCCGCAGCCGTGAAGACCGCTGGCTGGGCGGTGTCTGCGGCGGCTTGGCCCGCATCACCGGCATGGATTCCTGGGTCTGGCGTCTGCTCTTCACCCTGCTGGTGCTGTGCGTGGGCACAGGCTTGTTCGTCTACCTGCTGCTCTGGATCTTCGTGCCACAGGATTGAGCCCGGCCCAGTTCAGGGCCCTCCTGCAAGACTCGGCAAAGCGGCGTATGGTTCGGGCTTTGCCGGCAGGTCCGCCGGCAAGTTCTTGCAAGGAACCCTGAACCATGAAGCTCTATTACAGCCCCGGCGCCTGCTCTTTGTCCCCCCACATCGCCCTGCGCGAGGCGGGCCTGAGTTTTGATCTGGTGCTGGCCAGCACCAAGACCAAGAAGTTGCAGGACGGCAGCGATTTCTACGCCATCAACTCCAAGGGCTCGGTGCCCGTGCTGGAGCTGGACAACGGCGAGCGCCTGACCGAAGGCCCGGCCATCGTCCAGTACATCGCCGACCTGGCGCCCGCGTCGAACCTGGCCCCGGCCGCCGGCAGCATGGCGCGCTACCGCTTGCAGGAATGGCTGAACTACATCACCTCCGAGCTGCACAAGGGCTTCTCGCCCTTGTTCAACCCGGCCACCCCGGAAGACTACAAGCCGGTCGCCCGCGCCGCGCTGATGGCGCGCTTCACCTGGGTCAACGCCCAGCTGGAAGGCAAGCAATACCTGATGGGCGATCAGTTCACGGTGGCCGACGCCTACCTGTTCGTGGTCAGCAACTGGGGCCAGTACGTCGGTGTGGACGTCAGCGGCTTCGAGCACCTGGTGGCTTTCCGCGCCCGCGTGGCGGCCCGCCCCGCCGTGCAGGAAGCGATGAAGGCCGAAGGCTTGCTGAAGTGAGGGGATGGCTGGGTGGATGGGTGAACAGGTGAATGGTGAATGGTGAATGGTGAATGGTGAATGGTGAATGGTGAATGGTGAATGGTGAATGGTGAATGGTGGGGCGCAGCCCCTTCACTGGTTCACCTGTTCACTCGTTCACATTCCCCCGTGGCTTTCGCCTGCGGCGGACCTGCCACCTACACTGCGCAGCTTTGCCTGCTACTCCGCTGCGCCCTATGCCCGATCGCTCTTTTGCCGCTCCCGCCCTGCCTCTGACCCCGCTGGCCGCCAGCCTTGTGATGGTGATGGCGGCCCTGTCCCTGGCCCCGGGGGCCGCGCGTGCCAACGACGCCGCGGTGCAGGCCGCCAGCGATGCCTTCGGCACCAGCATCGGCCGCGAGACCATCGGCCTCTACACCAGCGGCAGCGTGCGCGGTTTCTCGCCCACGGCGGCCGGCAATGTGCGCATCGACGGCCTCTACTTCGACCAGGTCTGGGGTTTGAGCGCGCGCCTGCGCCAGTCCAGCAATGTGCGCGTCGGCCTGTCGGCCCAGGGCTTTGTCTTCCCCGCGCCCACCGGCATCGTCGACCTCAGCCTGCGCCGGCCCGACGCCGAGCCCAGCGCGCAGCTGGTGCTGGGCCTGGACCAGTGGCGGGGCCGTTATGTCGATCTGGATTTCAGCCACCCGCTGAGCGCCGATGGCCGCTGGGCCGTGACCGGTGGCTTCTCCAAAGCCCATGTGGAATACGGCAACGGCACCGACGGTGAATTCTCCACCGGCAGCCTGGCGGTCTGGTGGCGGCCCGATGTGCACACCGAGGCCATGGTGTTCGCCTCGGCCATCGACACGCCCTATGACCGAATGGGCCCGCAGGTCTCCAGCGCCACCCCCAGCCTGCCACCGCTGGGCGAGGCGCGGGTCTTCAAGGGCCCCGACTGGGCGGCCTACAGCGGCGTCGGCCGCAACTACGGCGCCACCTTGCGCCATGCCTTCAATCCGGCCTGGCAGCTGCGCGCGGGCATCTTCCACTCCGAAAACGACGACCGCGCCAGCTTCAGCAATCTGCTGCTGGGCATGGACGCCCAGGGCCAGGCCCAGCGCCTGGTGATTGCCGACCCGGCCAGCCGCGTGGCCTCCAACAGCGGTGAGCTGCGCCTGAGCTGGGCCTTTGCCCCGGCGCCCTGGGCGCAGCGCCTGCATCTGCAGCTGGCCGGCCGTGCCCGCGACCGCCGCACCGGCGGTTCGCAAAGCCTGGACTACGGCACGATGAGCCAGCTCCAGCCCTTCCAGCCGCCGCAGCCCGTGTTTGCCTTCGGCGTGCAAAGCCTGGACGAGGTCAAGCAGCGTTGGCTGGGCCTGTCCTACGAGCTGCGCTGGAACCAGCAGCTGGAGTTCAATGCCGGCCTGCAGCACAGCGACTACCGCAAGCGTGTCGACCGCCCCGGCCTGCCGCTGACCGAGACCGAAGCCACGCCCTGGCTCTACAACCTCAGCGCCGCCTGGCATTTCAGCCCCGAGCTGGCGGCCTATGCCGGCCTGACCCGCGGCCTGGAGGAAAGCGGCGTCGCGCCCGGCAACGCCAGCAACCGCAACCAGGCGCTGCCGGCCATCCTGACCACGCAGATGGACGCCGGCCTGCGTTGGCAGATGAGCCCGCGGCTGAAGCTGGTGGCGGGCGTGTTCGATGTGCGCAAGCCTTACTACAACCTCGATGCCCAGCAGCTTTTCACCGAGCTCGGCGATGTGCGCCACCGTGGCATTGAGCTCTCGCTGAATGGCCGGCCGGCGCCCGAGTGGCAGCTGGTGGCCGGCGCGGTGCTGATGCAGCCGCGCGTGCGCGGCGAGGGTGTGGCCCTGGGCCGGGTCGGCCCGCGCCCGGTTGGCCAGGCCGAGCGCATCCTCAAGCTCAACGCGGTCTATCGCCCGGCCGAGCTGGGCGGTTTGAGCCTGGACGCTGGTTTCTCGCACACCGGCCGCATGCCGGCCACGCGTGACAACCGGGTCGAGCTGCCCGCCCTCAGCGAGCTGGACCTGGGCCTGCGCTGGCCCCTGCAGCTGGGCGGTCAGCCCAGCACCTTGCGCCTCTTGCTCAGCAATGCCCTGAACCACCGCAGCCTGGAGCTGCGCGGCAGCGGCAGCTATGCCGAACGACAAGGGCGATTGCTGGCCGTGAACCTCAGCAGTCGCTGGTAATTCGCTTTTGGGGCTGCGGGCGTGTGGAACAATGTCCCACGCGAATTCCTGAGCCATGAGCCCAAACACCAAAGCCTCTCTTGCCCTGCGCTGCGTGCTGCGAGTCATGCAGCCGTTGGCGCGCCTGCTGGTCAAGCAGGGCGTGGGCTATCCGGAGTTCGCTCAGGCGCTGAAGCCGGTGTTCCTGTCGGTCGCCAAGACCGAGCTGGCGGCGCAGGCCATGCCGCAGACCGACAGTGCCGTCAGCCTGCTTTCGGGCGTGCACCGGCGCGATGTGCGCACCTTGGGGCGGGCGGCCGAGGAGGGGGTCGGCATGTCGGAGCCGCTCAATCTGGTCGGCCAGATCGTGGCGCGCTGGATGAGCGCCGCCCCGTTTCGCGGCACGGACGGCCGGGCTCGCGCCCTGCCTCGTCAAGCCGAGGGTGGCGGTTTTGACCAGTTGGTGGCCGAGGTCAGCCGGGATGTGCGCCCCCGCGCCGTGCTCGACGAGATGCAGCGCCTGGGCGTGGCCCGCGAAGACGCCGAGGGCGTGCATCTGGTGGTCGACGGCTTCGCGCCCCGCCTCGGCTTCGAGGAGATGGCCGAGGCCTTTGCGCTCAATCTGCGCGATCACCTGGCGGCCGGCAGCGCCAACCTGCTCGGCGAGCAGAGCTTCCTCGAGCGTTCGGTCTACTCCGACGAACTCAGCGAAGCCTCGGTGCAGCACCTTCAAGCGGTGGCGGGCCAGGCCTGGAAACTGGCCTTCGACCAAGTGATGCGCGAAACCCAAACACGTTTTGACCTTGATGCCGTCGAAGCCGCGCCTGCGGCGCGCCAGCACCGGGTGCGCTTCGGCGTGTACTTCTATTCGGAAAAGGAAGAATCCTCGTGAACCAGCCCATCGATCCTTCATGCTTTTTCAAGCGTGCTCTGGCGGCCATGGCGTTGGCGAGCCTGACCGCCTGCGGTCCCGGCACGGTCGGCACCGGCGCCCAGGAAGACTATCTCAAGCTCGCCCAGGCACAGACCCAGCCGGTCTGCGCCGCCAGCTGGACCAAGGGCCGGCTCGACTGTGGCAACAGCGTGGCCATCGGCGAGAACCACCCCGGCACCTTGCGTGTGCAGTACGCGAGCGCGGCGGCAGCACCGGACTACCTGGTGGTCTTCGAGGGCAACCAGGTGCGTGTCAGCGGCGGTTGCCCGCGACGCAGCTTCGAGGGCGAGTGGAGTCAGCTCAAGTCCGGAGGCAGCGCTTTTGTCGGCGGCTTTTTGCAGGGCACGCAAACCCAGGCCGGCACGGCGCTGGCCGAGGTGACGAGCCAGGGCAGTGACGGCCAGCCGCAGCTTCGTTTGCTGCTGCTCGATGTAGACAAACGCGTCTTGCTGGGCCCACTGACGCTGCAAAAAGTCGGCTCGGGCGATCTGCCCCTCGCGCCCTGCTGAGGCCGGCCCGGCCGGCGCCTTGTTTCAAACTGGGGGCGTCCGGTGCAAACCCTGAGGGCTTGGCGGCCTGCCGCCGCTGAGAATGACGCGGACACCCCGCAACTGTCGCGTTAGTTCGGGGCGACCTGTTTCAATCTGAAACATCACTCGAAGCTTGGGGACGCGCAGCGCATGGTGGACGGGGCTGACAATTTGGCGGATGCGGCCACGGCGCCTATGACGCCCCATGCGCTGCGGCCGGTGGTTCGCGTGCCCAGCAGCGGGCGCGTGGACTTTGCCCGTTATGAACTGGGCGAGCTGCTCGGCGAGGGCGGCTACGGCTCCGTCTTTGAGGCCTGGGACAGCCGCCTGCAACGCAGCGTGGCCCTCAAACGCCTGAACCTGCAGGTCGGCGCGGGCGGTGATGCCGAAGCCTGGGTGCAGGAAGCGCGCTTGGCCGCCCGCGTCAGCCACCGCGCCTTTGTCACCGTCTACGACGTCTTCGTCGACCAGGGCGCTGGCCATATCGTCATGGAGCGGGTCCAGGGCCGCAGCCTGAGCCGGGTGCTGGCCGCCGGCCCGCTGCCGGTCGAGCAGGCTGTGCAATGGGCGCTGCAGGCCAGCGAGGCCCTGGCCGAGGCCCACCAGTTGAACATCGCCCACGGTGACATCAAGCCCGGCAATCTGATGGTGGATGAAGGCGGCCAGCTGCGCATCCTCGACTTCGGCGTCGCCCGCCTGATCGACCGCATGGCCACCCTGGGCCCGGGCAGCACCGTCAACAACCCTACAGGCCAGCCCCAGGTGTCCGGCACCCTGGCTTATATGGCGCCCGAGCAAATGCTGGGCCGGCCGGCCAGCGTGGCGAGCGACATCTATGCCCTGGGCCTGGTGCTGGGCGAGATGCTCAGCGGCCAGCGCGCCTTCCAGCAGCCCGACCCCCTGGCCCTGGCCCATCACAAGCTGCATGGCAGCGAGCTGATCCTGGCCTTGCCCGAGCTGCCGGCCGGCTTGGCGCCACTGGCCGCCTTGGTGCAGCGCATGGTCAGCCGTCAGCCCGCGCTGCGGCCGGCTAGCATGGTCGAAGTCAGCCAGGCTCTGAGAGCGCTTGTGGCCCAAAGTCAGGGCAGGGCCTTGCTGCCGGTACCGCGCGCGGCGGCCAGGCGCTGGCTGAGCTTGCCGGGCTCCTTGCAGCCTGCGCGAGCCACCCGCCTGCGCATGCTGCTTGCCACCGGCCTGCTGCTGACACTGCTCGGCGTGGCAGCCTGGCGCTGGCAGGGCGAAGCGGCGAACCAAGCGCCCTGGCCCGTCCGCCTGGCGCAGGCCGAGCAGCTCTACCGCAACCTCGAGGAAGAGGGCGTGGCGCTCGACCGCATCGCCGCCCAGCTTGAATCGGTGGCGAGCGAACAGCCGAAGAACGCCCGCACTCAGGCCCTGCTGGCCTTGGTCTACGCCAGCAAGTACAGCCAGGAATCGCGTGACGAAGCCTGGCTGCAGCGGGCCGATGCCAGCGCCCAGCAAGCGCTGGCTTTTGAAGACCAGCTGGCGCTGTCGCACATCGCACAAGCCCAGGTCTTGCGCCTGCAAGGCAAGCCCGAGGCTTCCGCGCAGGCTTTCGAGCAGGCCTTGTTGCTAGACGGGCAGTCCGACCTGGCCTTGCACGGCTACGCCATGCTGGAGTTGGCGCGCGGGCGGGTGGCGCCTGCCCGGGCCTTGCTCGAGCGCGGCTTGTCTTTCCATCCCAACCAGGCCCTGCTCTTGAACGGCATGGGTCAGCTGTTCTACGAGCAGAACGCGCTGGCCGAAGCCGAGGCCGCGTTCCGGCGCGTGATCGTGGCCATACCCCATGCCGTGTCCGGCTATGCCAATCTGAGTGCTGTTCTGGTGCGCAGCAATCGGTTGGAAGAAGCCCAGACGGTTTTGCAGCAAGGGCTGGGTTTGCGGCCCAGCAGCCAGCTCTACACCAATCTGGGCAATGTGCTCTATGGCCGCGCGCGCTATGCGGAAGCGGCCGTGGCCTTTGAGCGGGCTCTGTCGGCCGAGAAGGGCCGGCCCAATGACTACCGCATGTGGGCGAACCTAGCCGACACCTTGCGCGTGCTGCCCGGGCGCGGCGAGGACGCCCGGCGCGCCTATCGCCATGCGCTGGAGCAGCTGTTGCCCTTGCTGGAACGCCATGCCCAGGACAGCGCGCAATTCAGCCGGGCCGCCTTGTATGCCGCCCGCATCCATGACCCGGGGCGCGCGCGCCTCTGGTCGCAGAAAGCCCTGGCTCTGGCGCCGCAAGCGCCGGATGTCTTGTTCCGCACGGCTGTCGCGGCCGAACTGAGCGGCGACCGTGAGCAGGCCTTGATCCGCCTGCTGCAAGCGCGAACCCAGGGTTACCCGGCGCATTTCATCGAGCAGGAGGCCGATCTGGCTGCGCTGCGACGTGATTCGCGCTACCACCAGTGGAGCCCCAAGGAGAAGCAATCATCATGAGCCCGATCGAGAGCCGCCCCGCAGCCAACGCCGCTGCACGCCTGAAGCTGAACTTCCATGTCGAACAGCAGGGGCGCGCCCTGTGGTTTGACTTGAGCAACGAGAGCAGCCTGCAAAGCCTGTTCTGCAACTCCGGCGCGCGTGCGGGTGCCTATGTCATGCAGTCCGCCCAGAACTTGAACGTGCAGGTCCTGGCCAATAGCAATGGCAGCACCGCCGAATACCAGGTCGAGCTGATCTCGGCCGAGCTGCAGGCCGTGTTGCTGCGCGGCACGCCGCCTGCCGCCTTTCCCTTCACCACGTCCACAGTGAAAGACGGCGAGAACAGCGTCACGCCGATCGTCTTCGACGGCACGCAGTTCCTGACCTCGAATGAAGACGGAGCGATCCAGTTCTTGAGCAGCCAGCCGCTGCTCACTTCGGTGTCGAGCAGCGAGTGTGCCTACGAAGTCAGCGCGGTGCTGACGGTCAAGATCGGCACACGCCAGGTCACCTTCACGCTCGACCCGGAAGTCATCGTCGAGCAGCCGCGCTGACCGCCAGGCCCCGGCCCGGGCACTGGCTCCGCACTGCCCGAGCCCAGTCACAGCCGGGCTCGGGCTCGGTTTCTCTCAGGCCTTCTTGCCCGGCGCCTTCACCAGCGCTTCGCAGGTCTCGCGCTGCTTGTCGGCCGTGTCGACCTTGGCGCAGATGCCGTCGAGCTGGGTCTTCAGGCGGCCCAGCACGGCGTCATGCTGGCCCTTGTCGTTCCATTTGGCCAGCGAGCTGCCCACCTTCTGCAGCGAGCGCGCGCTGCGCTCGTAGAAGCTGCCCTTGTCCTGGGCCGCTTCGTTGAAGAGCTGGGCGGCGGTCTTCTCGATGCGGGCGGCGTCCTGCGGCGCCAGCTCGGTCAGGGCGGCGAAATAGCCCGAGCCCCACTGCAGGCGGGTGGCCGGGCCTTCACTCTTGTTGAAGGCCTCCTCAAACCACTTCAGGGCCTCGTCCTTGCGGCCCTGCTTCTTGGCGTTGCCGCCCAGCGAGCTCATCAGGTAGTAGGGCGAGTGGCTCTTGCTCAGGCTGGCCTTGAGCAGATCGTCGCTGTCCTTCCACTGGCCGGCCTGGCCCAGCAGGTAGGCGGCCGAGGTGATCACGGCCTGGCGCTCGTAGCCATCGGTGATCTCGCGGTCGGCACGGGCGGCGTGGTCTTTCACTTCCTTGAGCAAGGCCGGGCTCAGCTTGGGGTGCAGCTCGGTCGGCGCCACATCGAGGCGGGCCAGTTGCACGCGCGCCAGCAGCGACTGCAGGCGGTCGCCGCGCGACAGGCTGGCATCGCCTTCCAGGCGCTTGAGCACGGTGTCGAACTGGGCCAGCAAGGCCGTGCGCTCCGGGCCGGCGGCCGGCGCCAGGGTCTTGACGATGTCGGGCGCGCCGTTGGTGATCACGTCCATCAAGGCGCGGCTTTGCTCGGGGCTCTCCAGCACCTTGCTCACACGCTCGCGCAGGGCGGCGTCCACCTTGAGCGCCTTGCCGCTGTCATTGGCCGAGACGGCCTTGAGCCACAGGCGCGTGCCGGCCTCGCCGTCCACGCCTTGGGCGGCAGCGGCCAGCTGGGCCAGCAGGCCCGGCAGCTCGGCGGGCGGCACCAGCTGTTGCTCATCGGTTTCCCAGGAGTAGAAGCTCAGCAGGCGCCATTCGTTGGCGTTCAATTTCTTGCCGGCCTTCGCATCGGCCAGCACGCTCTTGACCGGGCGGCCACCAGCCAGGCCCAGCTGCAGCACCTTGATGACCTGCGGCGCATCGATTTCGCCCGGCAGGCGGGTCAGCTCCTGGCCTTCGGGGTTGAACAGAATCATGGTCGGGTAGCCGCGCACCTTGAAGCGCGTGCCCAGCTTTTGCGCGCCGGGCAGGTCACCGTCGATGTGCACCGGCACGATGGCGCGCGTCTGTTCGATGAAATCCACGCGGTTGAACAGGGTGGCTTTCAGCTGGTTGCAGGGCGGGCACCATTTGGCGCCCCAGTACAGCAGCACCGGCTTCTTCTCGGCGCGCGCCTGGGCAAAGGCGCGTTCGATGTCGGCATCGCCGGCGGCCGGCAGCCAGGCCACGCTGGCCGTGGCGCTGGCGGCCGCCTGGGCCGTGGGCAGCCAGGTGCTGGCGCCACCGGCGCTCATCAGGGCCAGGCTCAGCGCCGCGGCGCGGGCCAGGGTGGTCGGGCGCAGCAGCGCGGCGGGGCGGGTGGAAAAAGGCTGGTTCATGGTCTCGCTCGGTGCGCCGCCTCTGGCCGGCGTGGACCGAGGCAGCGGAAATGAAGATGGAGGATTGTGGGGCGACTGGCCAAGTCTTGCCTATGCGGGGCGCTCCTGAGCTTAGGCGCTTTGTGGTGGATGCCATGCGCCTATCGCACCGCAAGCCGCCAAGCCGGGTTTGCTGGCGACCCGCAGCGCCAGCCGGGCCAGCGGTTATCCTGCCGCCCCATGTACGCGTCCTATTTCGGCCTGAAGCAAGCACCGTTTTCGATCGCGCCGGATCCCCATTACCTGTTCATGAGCGAGCGCCACCGCGAGGCCCTGGCCCATCTGCTCTATGGCTTGGACGGCGGCGGCGGCTTCGTGCTGCTCACCGGCGAAATCGGCGCCGGCAAGACCACGGTCTGCCGCTGCTTCCTGGAGCAGATTCCCGCGAACTGCAACGTCGCCTACATCTTCAACCCCAAGCTCACCGTCAGCGAGCTGCTGCAGGCCATTTGCGACGAGTTCCATGTCCCGGTGCCCGCGGGCGCGCAGACGGTCAAGGACTACCTCGACCCGCTCAATGCCTTTTTGCTGGCCCAGCATGCGGCCGGCCGCAACAACGTCTTGATCATCGACGAGGCGCAGAACCTCTCGGCCGATGTACTGGAGCAGCTGCGCCTGCTGACCAATCTCGAAACCGCCACGCGCAAGCTGCTGCAGGTGGTGCTGATCGGCCAGCCCGAGCTGCGCGGCATGCTGGCCCGGCCGGAGCTGGAGCAACTGGCGCAGCGCGTGATTGCGCGCTTCCATCTGGGCGCCCTGTCTGAGGCCGAAACGGCCCAGTACATCCAGCACCGCATGAAGGTGGCCGGCCTCAGCGGCCCGCTGCCCCTGGACCGCGCCGCTCTGCGCTGGGTCCATCGCCTGACCCGCGGTGTGCCGCGTCGCATCAACCTGCTATGCGATCGCGCGCTGCTGGGCGCTTACGCGGGCAGCCAGGCCATGGTCACGCCGGCCATCGTGCGCCAGGCCGCGGCCGAGGTGTTCGACGCGCCACCGGCGGCCCCGGGGCGCGGGCTGCGGCGGGTGGGTGGCGGCTTGGCCGTGCTGACGGCGGTGGCTGTGGTCGGCGCAGGGCTGAGCTGGGCGCTGCAGATGCAATCGCAGGCAAGCCGCGGGAAGCCTGGCGCCGCAACTGCCGTGGCCACGGTGACCCCTGCTGCCTCCAGCGCAGCGACGGCAGCGAGTTCAGCGGCTGTGCCCACTGTGCCGCCAGCCTCAGCCGCCAGCAGCGTGCAGCCGCCCGCGATACCCGCTGCCGAGCCGCTGCAGCTGGCCGACTGGACCGCCTCGGACGCCGCCGCTTGGGCCGCGCTGGCCCAGCGCTGGGGTTTGCAGTTGCCGCCGAACGAGGCGAAACCTTGCGACGCGGCTGCGCTGCAAGGCCTGCAGTGCTACCGCAGCGTGAGCGGCAGCCTGTCCCTGATCCGCTTGATGGACCGGCCCGTACTCCTGACCCTGCAACGCCGCGGCCAGCCACCGGCCCTGGCCGCGCTGGTGGGGCTGGATGGGCAGGATGTGACGCTGTGGGTGGAGGGCCGGCCGCGCCGGCTGGCGCTGGCGGAGCTGGCCACTGCCTGGCGCGGTGAGTTCAGCACCTTCTGGCGCGCACCACCGGGCTATGCCGAACGCGCCGTCAATCCCGGGCCGCTGCGCGAGTGGCTGGCCAGCCATCTAGACCCGCTGACCGGTAGCGCCGTGCCGGCCAGCTCCGCAGCGTCGCCCAACTGGGCCGAGCTGAGCCCACGCATCCAGGCCTTCCAGGCCAGCCAAGGCCTGCAGCCGGACGGCCGCGTCGGCCCGATCACGCTGATGCAGCTCAACCGGGCCGCCGGCGTGAGCGAACCGCGCCTGGACCCGGCGCGCTGAACGAAGCTGGCGACAGCCCGACAGACAGACCGACCTACCGACCGACAACCAGACCGATCAACCGAGCCGCCATGTCCTACATCCTCGACGCCCTGCGCCGTGCCGAAGCCGACCGCGAACGTGAGCGCGGCCACGTGCCGGGCTTGCACGCCCAGTCATCCGCGGGCGGTGCTGCAGCGGCTGGTGCTGCTGTCAGCCCGCGCCGCTGGTGGCCCTGGGTCGGTGGCGGCGTCTTGTTAGTGTTGGCTGGCGTGGGCGCGGGCAGCTGGTGGGCCAGCAGCAGACCGGCGGACTTTCCCGTTAGGCCGCAGTCGCATGCTGCGCCTGCGCTTCAGCCGGAGCGCCGCGCGGAAGCGGTGCCGATACCGCAAGCGCAGCCCCTGATCTCGGGCGCACCCGCCGTGTCGCCGCCTTCATCCGTCCCGGCGGCCGCGCCGACAGCGCCGCTCACCGCCCCGTCGCCCATCGCTGCGTTGCCGATCGCGCCGGCCAAGCCACAGGTCGTCGCTCCCGCGGGCACGGCTGCAGCGGAAGCGCCGCCCATCCCACGCCTGGCCGAGCTGCCCGAGAGCATCCGCCGCGACTTGCCCAAGCTGGCGATCAGCGGCTCCGTCTACTCCGAAGACCCGGCCAGCCGCTTCCTGATCGCCAATGGCGAGGTCATGCGCGAAGGCGCCAAGCTCGGCCCCGACCATGTGCTTGAGCAGATCGGCCAACGCGAGTTGGTGCTTCGCTTCAAGGGGCAGCGTTACCGGCAGGCGCTGTAGGGTCCGCTCACTAACAGCCCCGCGCATGGAACCAGACGTTCGGTCGCCCGCTGGCATCACGCAAAGGCAGCCAGAACTTGAACATCTCTTTTGGTGTCGGGCGTCGTTCGCAGTCATTGACCCAGCTCGCTTCCAAGTGCAGCCAGGTGTGCCCGCCGACAGTTTTGTGGCCCAGCAAGCGTGCAGACAGGGACTGCTCGTCGTGGTGAGCGGCAACAAGCAGGGCCGCTGGCCTTGGGCCTGATCCGCCGGGCTGGCTGCGGGCCTGGTCCATCGCGCCCTCCAGCAGATAGAGCATTTGCTTGTCCAAGAGCTTCTCAATCGAGATGAAGCCAGATTCGCATTCCTCGTGGATCCATGCGGAGCCCGAGTGCCGATACAGCTGGCACCAAGGGCCCGACTTGGCGATGACGATGGCAGCGTACTCTTCATAGCTGGCCTCTACCGTCACCAGGGCCTCAGCGGGGCGGCCACCGCGCATGAGCAGACCCACTTCCAGCCCACCGCAGCTGCCGTACTCGTCAAGCACCCCCGGCTGCGTCACTTCAATCGTGCCGATGGGCGTCGTCGTGCGTGGTGCCGAGTACAGCTTGACCGCTTTGTGCTGAATGCGCTCGCAAGGGTCTCCAAAGAGCTCGGGCAAGCGCACCACGCCCACCATGCCCGCTGGCGGCCGCCGTTCAGGCTCGAGTGCGTGCACGGACGTGAGGGCGCACAGGGTCCATGTGATCAGCGCGAAAGCTCTCATGTTCGGTGTCAGGCAAAGCATGCATTCTCTCCATGGCTGGCTGGCGGCAAAGATCGGGGCCGGTGAGTGCCCAAAGTAGGGCGTATGCGGCCAGGCCCTCTGAGCGCTTGACCCCACCCACTGCCGATGCCTATTCGCTGGCGACTTTGCCCTTCACATGGCACGCAAAGTTGTCCAGGATCGCCTGCCAGCCCGTTCGCTGTTGTTCTTCCGAGTGGCTGTCTTCGCCGTCAAAAATAACAGTGACGTGGACGCCCGCGGCGCTCTCGCTGAACTCAACGATGCCGCTGCGGTCGCCGAACAGGTACTCGATCCGCTGCTGCGGAATGACTTGCGTGTACTCGCCCGCGAAGTCGAAACCGAAGGAGCCGTCCTTAGCCTCCATGCGCGAGGCGAACTTGCCGCCCGGCCGCAGGTCCACTGTGGCCGCCGTCGTGTGCCAATCCGGCGAGGCCGTGTTCCAGACCTTGATGTCCTCCGGCGTGGTGTAGGCGAGCCAGACCTCGGGCAAGGGGGCAGCGACGAGGGTGGAGACGGTGATTTTCATGGGGGGCTCCGATGGATGTGAGGGTTAAGCCTGAGGTCGGGGGGGGCTGATCAAAGGAAAGCAAGCAGTTTGGGTCGTCACTGGTCGATGATGACCAGGGTTCCTCGGCTTCCTGCGGCCACGGCATGTGGTGTACCAGCGGGAACCATGAAAACCTCGCCCGTCTGAACGCAAATAGTCTCGCCCTCGATCTCCAGGTTCATCTGGCCTTCGATCACGAGCAGGGCTTCGACAAAGTCATGCACTTCATTCGGATACGCGGAGGCGTCCATGCGCAAGACCTTGATGTTGGCTCCAGCCGCATGGCCGACCACCTTGGACCTCCAAGAAAGTGGGAGGTCATGGGCTTCTTGAGAAAGTTTGATCGGGCTCATGGGTGATGTGGGGGTATGGCGTGAGACCCCGAAGGGTCAGGACTTGCCATTGGCGTTTGAAACGGAAGGCGCTCGCTGCAGCCCTCAGATAGGCCTTGCGGTTCATGAAGCAGTGACCTTGAAAAAGGCATAGAGGATCAGCAGCATCGCCACCCCCACGAAAGCAAGGGCCAGGCCCGTGGAGACCAGGTTTGAGGCTGTGCGAAGCGATGGATAGTGCGACAGCATGCGAATGGCCTGCGGCAGTGCAAAGAGCAGGGAAATCAGCCCAATGAGCAGGGCTGCGGAGAAAACAAGAATGAGCGCAATGAGGTCGCCGTGCACATTCCAAGCATGTCCGGCACCCTCCGCAGCCAAGGCGAAAGCAAGGACAGAAACAGGCGCCACCAAGGGCCAAAGCAGCTTGGTCCTGGGAAACGCCGTCGTGTCAGGAAGGTCGTTGCGGAGCTTCATAGCCAGATGTCTTCTGAAGGCCAAGCTGAGTTTCTGAAACACCCTCGGCAGTGCGCTGCAGCGACAGCGGAATAACGTCGTATGGCTCCGGAAATCTAAGCGATGGATCTGTCCAGAGTTCGTGGCAGGCGCTCAGCAAGCCATGGGGGCCAGAGACTCCCTCAGCTTCCTCTAGTGCATCGGCGAATGCTGTAAGACTCCCCTAGCCACAGGTCAGCATGTCATGTTCGGCGGGCGCCCACGTGTCGCCCGCTCGGCGATAGAAATGCTTCTCGGAGCCGCAAGCCTTCGGGCTATTCAGGCGATAGCTGCAGAACAGATACGAGCGCTCTGACCCTCCATACCAAGCACCGCCCGGTGGGTCCTGTCGCAGCTCGTCTCGGTAGCGAGCTTCGGCCAAGATGGATACCTCAGGCGGAACGGCTTCTGGTGCCAATGGACCAGAGAAAGACTCGCCCCGGCGTGATTCCGAGCAGAAGGAGAAAGCAGCCTGTTGCGGGCTCGGCTTCAGCGGGGGTGGCTGTTGCACAGCGCAAGCGCTGATCGACGTCACCAGCGTCAACAAAATAGGGATGCGCATAAGAAATGAATCCTTTCGTTTGAATAGACCTTCACCAAAACACGTCAGCCGCAAGTAGCAGCGATGCCAACCCAAGCATTCAAAGCCGAATGCTGAAACCCTCGCCCTCATCGCTGTCGCTCTTGATCCAACCAAAGGAAGCAGCAATCAAGAAAACAGGGTGATCCACTTCCAGAGCCCATCGGATTCGAAGATTGCTTCCCTGCGAGCAATATGGACGCAAGTCCTGAACACCTTGCTTGATCGCACCTCGATCGAGTCACCGTCCTTGAGCTTTGAGTACGTAGAGTAAGCAACCGAGCAAGACGAAAGGACGCCCCCGCTGAGGTGGAGCTTGTAGCTGGTATCCGCCCACATGCTGTCTGTAGTTGGCGTGGAGCGGTGAGCCGTCTGCGTTTGGCTCGTGTGCTGTTCCACCAACAGGTTCTCAATGCGTGTCGGGAGTGCGACGTCGGCGACCAGGGCTGAGCCCAAAAGGAAAAAATGCAGCGGCCGAGAAACTTGAGCAATTGATGTCTCCGGTGAAACAGCTCGCTTGTGCGGCGCGCTAGTTGCCGCATCCCACCGCGACTGCGGCATAACGTCAAACGGCCTCGGAAGTCTAAGCGATGGATTTGAAATGGGATTGACGCGGGCAACGCTGCCCAATCTCCGCCTTTGTGCCTTGCAAGCGCATCACCTGTGCGCAAGCTCTTTCGCGGATGCGCAAGTTCCTAGTTCCCATGCATGATCAAGCTCCAGCCAGCAAAGCCAAGCCCGCCATGCCCCAGCTCCGCCTCGTTCCTTCCTCTCCATCCCGCCCCCCGCTCGCTCAGCGCCTCCAATCCGCCTTGGCTCGCTTGCAAGCCGAGGCGCGCCCCGAGCAGCTGGCCGGCATGGCGCGCTTCGGGCTGACCGGGGCTAGCCGCCTGGGTCTGGCCGTGCCCACCTTGCGCGCGCTTGGCAAGGAGTTGGGTCGCGACCATGAGCTGGCGCTGGCGCTCTGGGACAGCGGCATTCCGGATGCGCAAATCCTCGCCTCCTTGCTGGCCGATCCGGGGCGTCTGAGCGCGGCCGAGATGGACCACTGGGCCCAGGGCATGCAAGCCTGGGATGTCTGCGACCAGGCCTGCCTCAATGCCTTTCGGCGCACGCCGCTGGCCTGGGGGCGCATCGAAGCCTGGGCGGGGGCCGAGCCGGAGTTCGTCAAGCGGGCGGCGTTTTCGCTGCTGGCGGTGCTGGCCGTGCATGGCAAGGTCTACGCGGATGCAGCCTTCGCCGCCCAGTTCCCCTTGATCGAAGCCGCTGCGGCCGACCCGCGCAATTTCGTCAAGAAGTCGGTCAGCTGGGCGCTGCGCCAGATCGGCAAGCGCGACCCGGTGCTGCGAGCACAGGCCCTGACGGTGGCCAATCGACTGCGCGAGCGCCCCGAGCCCAGCGCGCGCTGGATCGGCTCCGACGCCTGGCGCGAGCTGAATGCCGTCCGCAACACTACTCCCACCGCCTGAACTCGCCCCTTCACCCGTTCACCCGTTCACTCCCCCTACACCCGAGATCACCCCCATGACCGTCGAACAACGCCTGGCCGAGTTGGGCCTGGAACTGCCCCCCTGCAGCGCGCCCGCCGGCAGCTATGCCGCCGCGCTGCGCAGCGGCTCCTTGCTGTTTCTGTCGGGCAAGGCACCGTCGCCGGTCGACGGGGTTTTGCCCCGGGGGAAGCTCGGGCGCGAGTTCAGCGCCGAGCAGGGCTATGCCTTCGCGCGCTCGGCCGCGTTGGAGCTGATCGCGGCGCTGCGGGCCGAGCTGGGCTCGCTCGACGAGGTGGCCCAGTGCGTCGAGCTGCAGGGTTCGCTCAACACCGTGCCCGAGTTCGAGGCCCATGCCGAAGTGCTGGACGGGGCGTCCGATCTTTTGCTGGAGCTGTTCGGCCCGGCTTGTGGCCGCCATGTGCGCTCGGTGGTGGGCGTGTGTTCCTTGCGCAAGGGGGTGCCGCTGACGCTCAAGGCCACGGTCGAGCTTCGCCCAAACCTGGGTGGCAAGACCTGACCCCGCGGCGCGCCACGGGGCAGAGGTGCGATCCGCAGCGAATTGGCCGGGGTTTTCCCATGTCCTAGGGGGGACAAGCTCGGCCCCAGGCGATACCCTCGCAGCAGACCCGTCGCCGCAGCGCCTTGCCCTTGAGGCGTGGCCCTCGGTGCTGTTTTTTGACGAAAAAAGTGGAGTGCCCCCATGAAGAACACGTTTGCCGCTGCTGCCGCCATGCCCAGCCGCCTCGCCATCACCGCCCTGGCCGCCGCTGGTGTGTTCTTGGGCAGCGTCGGCAGCGCCTTGGCCATGCCCACGCTGCTGGTGGACCGCGGCCTGCCCACGGCCAACCTGAACAGCCCGGCCGGCAGCCCGCGCAGCAACACGGCCGTCAATGTCGGTGCGCCGCGCGAGTTCGCGGGCGACGACTTCCAGCTGGGCGACAACCTGCTCGGTTGGAACATCAACAAGCTCAGCACCTGGGTGGTGGGCGGCGCCACCGACAGCTTTCTCGGTGACCTCTACAGTTCTTTGGCTTTCTACATCGGCGATGCCGATGGCGATGGCATGCAGCGCCTGGCCTTCTCCAATCTGAGCGCCGGCAGCGACGCCACCCCGGGCAGCGGCCCCAGCATCAGCGCCACCCGCGTGGCCTATGTCGATGGCAGCACCTTTGACAGCCCCGAGGGCCCGCGTGCGCTTTACCGCGTGGACTTCGACAACTTGGGCTTGCACTACGCGTCCAACACCCTGGTGCAGTTCGGCATCGACCTGGAAGGCGGCCTGGGCACGGTGGCCCATGCCAGTAACGCGGCCCTGAGCGGCTTGCCGCAGGCGGGCGCCGACGGTCAGTACCGCCAGTTCAAGCTCAGCGACAGCATTCCCGGCACGGCCGACTTCACCGGCTTTGCCTGCACCGGCCAGGACGCCGGCTGCGTCGGCGGTGCTTTCCGCAGCGATGTCAACGTCCAGGTCTTCGGCAACCGAGTGCCCGAGCCGGCCAGCTGGGCACTCAGCGGCATGGCCTTGCTGGCCCTGGCCGCCACACGCCGCCGCAGCCGCCCGAGCGTCTAAGCGCAAGAACGCCGGCCCGCGCCGGCGCCACGCTTGATCAGCCCGGCGCCGCCCAGCTGACACGCACTTCCAGCCCGCCCAACGCGGCGCTGCTGCCAACGCTGATGCGGGCCCGGTGCGCTTCGGCAATGCGGCGCACGATGGACCAGCCCAGGCCGCTGCCTGGCTGCGCGCTGCCCAGGGCGCGGAAAAAACGTTCTCCCAAACGCGCGAGCTGGGCCTCGTCCAGGCCGGCGCCGCTGTCGGCCAGTTGCAGCTCGACCTGGCCCGCCGCGCCGCGCAGCTGCAGCTCGATGCGGGCGCCGTCGGGGCTGTAACGCAGGGCGTTGTCCAGCAGATTGCGGATCAGCACGGCCAGCAGGGCCGGGTTGCCCGGCACCGTGCAAGGGCCGCTGCAGTCCAGGCTCAGGTCCTGGCCGCGCTGCAGCGCCGTCGGCGCCAGCTCGGCCGCCACCTCGCGGGCCAGCAGGGCCAAGTCGACCGGCTGGCCCGGCAGCAGGCACTGCCCTTCATGCTCCAGCCGCGCCAGGGTGAGCAGCTGCTCGACCAGGCGGCTGGCGCGCTCGCAGCCTTGCAGCGTGGCCTGCAGGGCGGCTGTTTGGCCCGCACTGTCCTGCTGGCGCAGGGCGCCCTGGGCCACTTGCGCCTGGGCGCGGATGGCGGCAATCGGGGTGCGCAGCTCATGGGCGGCGTCGGCGGTGAAGCGGCGCTCGGCCGCCATCATGGCCTGGCTGCGCTGCAGCAGCTGATTCAGGGCCAGCAGCAAGCCTTCCATCTCGCTGGGCGTGTCGCGCAGCTGCACGGGCTCCAGCGCGTCCGGCGCGCGCTGCGCCAGCGTGCGGCTCAGTTCGCGCAGCGGCCGGGTGCCGCGGCGCACCGCCCACCAGACCGTGGCCGCCAGCAAGGGCAGGGCCAGCAGCAGGGCGCCGAAAGCCCCGCGCAGCAAGGCCATCAGGATTTCGCCACGCGAGCGCTGCTGCTCGGCCACATAGACCTGCACATCGCGTTCGGCACCATGGCTGGCAAACACCCGCCAGGTCTCACCGGCGATCTGCACCGAGCGCAGGCCGGTGCGAAAGCCCTGCTCCTCGCCCACCATGGGCTGCAGTGGCGCATTGCGCGAGCGCAGGCTCAGCCGGCCTTCGTGGAAGACCTGGAAGGCCACGCGCGGCGCGTAGCGGTGCAGCTCGGGCGCGGCCTCTTCCTGCGCGGCCTCGCCCTCGCCATCGCTCTCGTCATCGTCGCTCTCATGCCCCAGCAGCCGCGGCTGCTGCGCCACCAGCAGGGCCGCCGCCTGGGCCAGGTGGGCATCCAGCAGCTCGTCGAGTTCATGGCGTGCGTCGAACCAGACCGTGACGCTGGCGGCCGCCCAGATCAGCAGCACCAGGCTCAGCACCAAGGCCAGCAGGCGGGCTTGCAGCGAGCGCGGCGGCAGCCTGTGCAGCGTCTTCATGCGCTGGGCCCGCTTCGCATCAATACATAACCGACACCGCGCACGGTTTGAATCAGGCCAGCGCCGAGCTTCTTGCGCAGGTGGTGGACATGCACTTCGACGGCATTGCTCTCCACCTCCTGGCCCCAGCCGTAGAGCTGCTGCTCCAGCTGCTCGCGCGAGAGCACGCGGCCGGCGCTCAGCATCAGGGCATGCAGCAGGTCGAATTCGCGCGTCGACAACGGCACCGGTTCGCCGGCGCGGCTGACCGTGCGCGCGCCCGGGTCCAGGCAGACGTCCTGCGCCTGCAGCAGCTCCTGGGCCTGGCCATGGGCGCGCCGCACCAGGGCGCGCAGGCGGGCACCGAGCTCGAACAGGTCAACCGGCTTGAGCACATAGTCGTCAGCGCCCAGGTCCAGGCCGCGGATGCGATCGGGCACGGCATCGCGGGCCGTCAGCACCAGCACCGGCACTTTGACGCCGGCCGCGCGCAGCTCGCTCAGCACCTCGAAGCCATCGCGCAGCGGCAGGCCCAGGTCGAGCACGGCGGCGGCGTAGGCCTCGCTGCGCAGTTCGCGGCTGGCGGCCAGGCCGTCGCGCACCCAGTCGACCTGGAAACCCTGCTGGCCCAGGCCGGCGCGCAGGCCGTCGCCAAGCAGGGGGTCGTCTTCGGCAAGAAGGATGCGCATGGGGCTATTTTGCGGCCGTGCTGCGGGCGTCCTCAGTCATCGTCCGAATCGTGGCCCGCGCGTTCTTTGCGCAGGCTGCTGCCGTGGGTGTTGCCGTCCGGGCTGGCGCTGGGCGCTTGCTGCCACTGCCAGGCCCAGAAAGCCAGCACCAGGGCGACGATGGCCAAGCCCAGGGGCAGCAGATTGCGCTGCACCAGGTCCGGGCCGCGCCCGGGGGTCTTGCCGCTGATCATGGGCAGGGCCATGTTCTGGCGCCGCAGCAGGCTGACCCCCAGCACCAGGCCCAGGTGGGCCAGCACCAGCAGCAGCACGAGATTGCCCGTCAGCTCATGGGCTTCTTCCATCACATCTTCCAGCAGCGTGCCCCACCATTCCTGCTCCAGCACCACGCCGCTGAAAGCACTCAGCAGCACGGTGGCCAGCATGGCGACGATCAGCAAGGCATTGAGGGCCTGGAAGCTGGCCTGCACCTGCCCCTTGCCCTCCAGCCAGGCGCGAGCCTGCTGGGGCAGGGCGCGCAGCTTGCCCGTCCAGACCGAGGCGCGCACGCGCCGCGGCCCGACGAGGGCCCAGAGCAGGCGGGCCAGCACCAGGCCCAGGGCGGTATAGCCGAGGGTGATGTGAACCAGATGCCAGCGCTCGCTCTCGGCCGTCAGGTAGGCGCCGCTGAAGCTCAGGGCCAGCAGCCAGTGCAGCACGCGGGTCGGCGCGTCGATGACACGGCGCTGCGGAGCCGGCGTGCCAGCCGGTGTGCTCTCACTTGGGAATGCGGATGCGGTGTTCATTGAAATCTCCTTGCTCGGCGCCGCCATGGCAGGCGGCACAGTTGGCGGCGCTCTTGATGGAGGCGCGCTTCCAGGTGGCGGCGGGCACCTCGTCGTGCTCGCGGATGAACCAGGCGCTGCGGGTGATGCGGTCTTCCGGCGGTGCCTCCCGAGCGCGCTTGCCGTTACCGGCATGGGCCGTCAGCCACTGGCTCAGCTGGGCCACCGTGGCCGGGTCCAGCGAGGCGTCGCTGCCGTAGTGTTTGGCCAGGTTCTGGCTGATGCGCTGCCAGGAGGCCGCCGGCAGCAGGCCCGGCGGGTAGGCGATGTGGCAGGCCGCGCATTCCTGCTGGTAGGCCGGCAGCAGCGGCACGCTCAGGTGCCGGCCTTCGTCGGCCGGGCTCAGCGCTGGCGCCAGGGCCAGGCAAAGAAAAAGAAAGCGGGTCTTCATGGGTGGGCCTCCGGGCTCAGGGCTTCAGCGTCATCAGCCAGGCCAGCACATCGGCCTTCTCGCCGGCGCTGCACTCGCGTTCCAACACGTCCTTGCAATTGCGGCGGAACCACTTCTCCACCTTGGCCGGCTCGCTGAAGCGGCGTGGGTTGAAGGCCGGGGCCAGGGCGCCGATCTCCTTGCCGGTGCCGGCATGCTTGCCCGCCTGGGTGGGCAGAGCCTGGTGGCAGGAAGCGCAGCTCCACTCGCCGCCATGGCGCTGGGTGAAAAAAGCCTGGCCGCGGCGGGCATCGGCCGGCGCGCGGGCGGCGGCCACATAGCCGTCCAGCAATTCGGCCGGCGTGGCGGCCCGGGCGGGCACAGGCAGGCTCAGCGCCAAAGCCAGTGCCGGCAGGCTGAAAACGGCGGCGGGCCAGAGGCGGCTTGCTTGGGGATTCGGAGCGTGGGACATGGTGCATTCCTCGTTCAATGCATCCATGCTGCTCGCCCAGGCTTAGCGCTTTCTTAAGCGGCGCGGTAAAGCCGAGCGCGGCGCTCTCCTACATGCCTGTGTCACGGCTCTGGCCATACTCTGTCACCATGAATGCACCCCAAGCAGCCGCAACGGACGACGTGGAAAAAACCGACAGCCAGGACGCCGGCCTGAGCCCGGCCGAGGCTGCCCGCTTGCTGGCCCAAGACGGGCCCAATGAGCTGAGCCCGCCCAAGCACCGCACGGTCTGGCACATCCTGGCCGAGCTGATCCGCGAGCCCATGCTGCAGCTCTTGCTGGCGGCCGGCGCCATCTACCTGCTGCTGGGCAACCGCGGCGAGGCGCTGATGCTGCTGGCTTTTGTGTTGCTGACGGTGATCATCAGCGTCAGCCAGGAGCAACGCACGGCCAAGGTGCTGGAAGCCCTGCGCGACCTGACCAGCCCGCGCGCCCTGGTGCGGCGAGGCGGGCAGACCTTGCGCATCGCCGGCCGCGAGGTGGTCTGCGGTGACCTGCTGCTGCTGGAAGAAGGCGACCGGGTGGCGGCCGATGCAGAGCTGCTCAGCAGCCATGACCTGCAGACCGACGAGTCTCTGCTCAGCGGCGAATCGGTGGCGGTGGAGAAGCGGCTGGGCGGCACGGCCGAGCAGGCGCGCGTGGTCGGTGGCTCCCTGGTCGTCAGCGGCCAGGGCTGGGCGCGCGTGACGGCCACCGGCCCGCGCAGCGAGATCGGCCGCATCGGCAGCTCGCTGGCCGAGATCGAGATCCTGCCCACGCCGCTGAACCAGCAGACACGCCGCCTGGTGCGCCTGTTCTCCATCCTGGGCCTCAGTTTGAGCGTGCTGGTGCTCTTGCTCTTCGGCCTCTTGCGCGGCGACTGGCTGGGCGGTGTGCTGGCCGGCATCACCCTGGCCATGTCCATGCTGCCGCAGGAGTTCCTGCTGATCCTGACCGTCTTCATGGCCATGGGCGCCTGGCGCCTGTCCAAGCAGCGCGTGCTGGCGCGGCGCGCCGCCACCATCGAGACCCTGGGCGCGGCCACCGTGCTGTGCAGCGACAAGACCGGCACTCTGACCGTCAACGAGATGGCCGTGGCCGAACTGGCCCGCCTCGGCGAGAGCCCGGTCCGCTGGGTCAGCGCCCAGGGCCAGCCGGTGCCCGAGGCTTTGTTGGACCTGCTCGAAGTGGCCCTGCTGGCCAGCGAAATCGCGCCCGTCGATGCCATGGAACGGGCCCTGCATGGCCTGGCCGAAGGCCAGCTGCCGGCCGCACGCCGCCATGCCGGCTGGACCCTGGCCCACGAGTACGGGCTCAGCCCCGAGCTGCCGGCCATGGGCCATGTCTGGCAGGGCGCGGGCATCGCCGGTTCGCGCCTGGCCGTGAAGGGCGCGGCCGAGGCGGTGGCGGCGCTGTGCGGCCTCAGCGAGGCGCAGCGCGCGCAGGTGGCGGCCGAGACGCAGGCCATGGCCGAGCGCGGCCTGCGCGTGCTGGGCGTGGCGCAGGCTGACACCTCTTTGCAGGCCGCCCCGTGGCCCGCCGGCCTGCAGGACTTCGAGCTGCAGTTCCTGGGCCTGCTGGCTTTTGCCGACCCGCTGCGCCCTGAGGTGCCCGAGGCGATTGCCCAGTGCCGCGCCGCCGGCCTGCGCGTCATCATGATCACCGGCGACCACCCGGCCACGGCGCGCGCCATCGCAGCCCAGGCCGGCCTGAACACCGAGCAGGCGCCCATCACCGGCGCCGAGCTGGCGGAAATGTCCGACACCGAGCTGAGCCAGCGCCTGGCCCAAGCCAGCGTGTTCGCCCGCATCAAGCCGGAGCAGAAGCTGCGCATCGTCGAGGCCTTGCAAGCCCAGGGCGAGGTGGTGGCCATGACGGGCGACGGCGTCAATGACGCGCCCTCGCTGAAGGCCGCCCATATCGGCATCGCCATGGGCGGCCGCGGCACCGATGTGGCCCGCGAAGCGTCGAGCCTGGTGCTGCTGGACGACCAGTTCTCGGCCATCGTCGGCGCGGTGCGCCTGGGCCGGCGCATCTACGACAACCTGCACAAGGCCATGGCCTTCGTGCTGGCCGTCCATGTGCCGATTGCCGGCCTGTCCGTGCTGCCTTTGCTGTTCGGCTGGCCACTGCTGCTGTCCCCGGTGCACATCGCCTTTCTGGAGCTGCTGATCGACCCGGTCTGCTCCATCGTCTTCGAGGCCGAGGAAGAGGAGGCCGATGTCATGACGCGGCCGCCGCGCGACCCGGCCGCGCCGCTGTTCTCGGGCCGGCTGATCGCCTGGAGCGTGGCCCAAGGCGGGCTGATCCTGGCGGTGGTGGGCGGCTTGTACGCATTTCTCTTGCAGCGCGGCCTGGACGAGGCGGCCTTGCGCGCCACCGCTTTCGTTGCCCTGGTCAGCTGCAATATCGCCCTGATCCTGGCCAGCCGCAGCCTGGGCGGGCGCTGGCGCGAGGCCCTGTTGCGCCCCAACCGCGTGCTGTGGCAGGTGCTGGCTGCCACCGGTGCGCTGCTGGCCGCCGTGTTCTGGCTGGCACCGCTGCGCGAGGTCTTCCGCTTCGGAGCGCTGAGCCCGCAGTTGCTGGGCCTGGGCCTGGGCACGGGCGTGGTGATGCTGGTGCTGCTGCTGAGCTTGCGGCGCTGGAGTGGTGCACGCGCCTGAGCCGCCGGCCTGACCCTGTGATAGCCTTTCCCCTGTCGGATGAGTTCTCCGTGGGAGGGGTAGACCATGACGATGGAGCGCAGATATTTCCACCCGCGGGCGCTGTTCGCGGTGGCTGTGCCCGTCTTGCTGGCTCTGCTGCCCGGCGCGGCTTCGGCGGCCGAAGTTCGCATGGCCTTCGGCGAGAAGATCCCGCCCTTTTGCTTCCCAAAGACCGACAGCGGCATCGAGCTGGAGGTGATCCGCGGTGCTCTGGCCTACAAAGGGCACCAGCTCAAGCCGCAGTACTTTCCCTTTGCCCGCATCCCGGTGTCCTTCCGCGACGGCACGGTCGATGCGGTCATGACCGACCTCGGTCAGGACCTGAGCCCCGCCGGCGGCCACTACGCCGACCCAGCCGTGACTTACGACAACGTCTTCATCACCCTGAGTCGGCGCCAGCTCAAAATCAGCACTCCCGCCGACCTGAAGGGGCTGAGCGTGGTGTCCTTTGCCGGTGCGATCAAGCGTTATTCCGAGTGGTTGGGGCCGGTGCGTCGCGCCGGGCTTTACACCGAGATCAACGACCAGTCGGTGCAGGTCAAGACCCTGATGCTGGGCCGCTACGACGTGGTGCTCAGCGACCGCAATATCTTCAAGTACTTCAGCCTGCAGCTCAAGCAAGAAGGCTTTGCAGACTTGCAGCCCGTGGACGAAACCGCCTTCGTCAAGCTGAACCCGCAGGATTACCGCCCAGTCTTCCGCGACCCGCGCATCCGCGATGACTTCAACCTGGGCCTCAAGCAGCTCAAAGACTCGGGGCGTTTTCAGGCGATTTACGACAAGTACCTGAAAGACTGAGTGCCTGAGCGATTGCGCCGGCTGGGAAGTTCAGCGTGTCGCCATCCTCCGGCACCCAGACCCGATCCTCCAGCCCGCGCGCCCGCGCCAATTCGCGCACCATTGCCCGCGTGCCGGGGCAATGGTCCAGTGCCTCCAGATGGTTGGCGACGATTTGCGTGCCCGGGCACAGCGCGGCGGCCTCGATCAGCTCCTCGGGCGTCAGCAGGATCTCGGCGCCCAGGTCGAAGCGGGCGCCGCCGGCCGGCAGCACCGCCACATCGGGGCGCAGCTCGCTCAGGCAGTAACGCAGCGGCTCGCACATCACCGTGTCGCCAGCCAGGTAGACGCTGGGTTCGCCGTCCACCTCGATCAGATAGCCGTGGCCATGCTCCATCAGCAGGCCGGCGATGCCGCGGCCATGCACGCAGGGAATCGGCGTGATGAAGGCGCCGCTGAGTTGCGCGGGCAGCAGAGGCTGGCGGCCCGGGCCTTGCAGGGCCTGCACCTGCAGGCCGCGCTGGCGCAAGTAGTCGGCATCGCGCGGCATGGCCAGCACGGGCACGGCGGCTTCGCGCAGCCAGCGCTTGCCGGCGCGGTCCAGATGGTCGAAATGGCCTCGCTGGCAATGCGTGATCAGGCCGTGGCTGACGCGGCCCAGCAGGGCTTCGCTGCCGGGCGGCAGGGGCACCAGCGGATTGCGGCGTCGCTGGCCGCCGAAGTAGCGCAGGGCGGGCAGGGCGCCGGCTTCGGCCAGCATGGGGTCGACCAGGAACGTGATGTCCTGACCCTGGCTGTGGAACTCGAGCACGACGGTGGCATTGCGGAGCTGGGTGATCTTCATGGCGGACCGGTGTGAGAGGGGATGGCGCCATTGTTGAAAGTTCAACCCGCCCGCAAAATGGCTGAATCGGAAATTAAATTAGCCATTCATGCCATCTTCAATTCGCCGCACGGCCGCAGGCCCGCCCTTCACCCTGGGCCTGCTGCTGTTCGAGGGCTGCATGCCGGCCGGCTTGTTCGCCGTGGCCGACTTGCTGCGCGCGGCCAATCTGCGCGCCGGCCGGGAGTTGATGCGCTGGCGCTGGTTGACGGTGGATGGCCGGCCGGTGAATGGAGGCGAGGGCGGGCCAGCGCTGACACCGGCGGGCGCCTTGGTCGACAGCGCGGATGAGCTTGATGCCCTGCTGCTGCCCGGCCTGTGGGTCAGTTCCCTGGAAGGCTTGCAACAGACCCTGCAGGCCCGCCGTGCCGAGATCGCCGCCCTGCGCGCTTTGCCCGCCCATTGCGCGCTCTGGAGCTATTGCGCCGGCGTGCCCTTGCTCGCCGCCAGCGGCCGGCTGCAGGGCCGAGCGGCCACGGCCACCTGGTGGCTGGCGCCGCAGCTTCAGGCCTTGTTCCCTCAGGTGGCCTGGCAGTTCGACGAGGCCCTGGTGGACAGCGACAGCACGGTCACCGCGGCCGGTGCCAACGGCTACCTGGCCCTGATGCTGGACCAGCTGGCGCGCCGCATGGAGATTGAGAGTCTGCGCGAGGTGCAAGAGGTCTTGATGCTGCCCCAGCCGCGCCAGCGCCACCCGGCCTTTGCCGCGGTCAGCTTGATGGCGCTGCGCGAACCCTGGCTGCGCGAGCTGCTGCTCTGGGCCCAGCGCACCCCGGCCGTGGCGCTGACCGTGCCGGCCGCAGCAGCAGCGCTGAAGTTGTCACCGCGCACCCTGAGCCGCCATGTGCAAGCCGCCACCGGCCTGCCCGCCGCCAGCTGGCTGCGCCGCGTCAAACTGCGCCAGGTGGCCGAGCGCCTCTCGCGTGGCCCCGAGCCCCTGAAGCGCCTGGCCGAAGACCTGGGCTTCAGCACCGAGGCCGCCTTGCACCGCATGTTCAAGCAGACCACGGGGCTGACGCCGCAGGGCTATCGGGCGCAGTATCGGCAGGGTGGGTAGCCCGAGCCAAACGGCCATGGTGTCCTGCCTTGGAGAGGTAGGTGCAATCGAGGGCCCTCGCTTGAGAAAGAGGGGTTTGCTGGCCTCCGGGCATGGACTGTCAGGTGTCGGGTTCCGCTAGGATCTGCCGCACAGCGTTCGCATCGGGCGGTGGGTAATTTCGGCCAAGGCCGCCGGCATCAGGAGCTTGTGTTTGAGATATCAATCGATGGATGCCGGGCGCAGTGCACTGGACTTGGATCTGCCGGCACCACCGGCGGCGCTCGCGCAGATGGCGGCGCTGTTGGCGCGGCCGACCTGCGACCTCGCCACCTTGAGTGAGTTGATCGAGTCCGACATGGCGCTGGCCTCGGCCCTGCTCAGAACGGTCAACTCGGCGTTGTTCAAGCTGTCAGGCCGAATCCAGACGGTGCGCGAAGCGATCAACTACCTTGGCTTTCGGCAGGTGGGCGGCATCACCTTGCAGCATGGCCTGCGTGCCGCGTTCCCGCAGGTTCCTGAGTTGGACCTTCTTTGGCAACGCGCTGCGGCGCGCGCCGAGTTGATGGGAACCTTGGGCCAGTCCCTTGGTTTTGATGCCTGGGCAGCGCATTCCGCCGGACTGTTCGAAGAGTGCGGCAAGGCCCTGCTGTTTCGCCACGCGCCAGCACGCTATCGCAGCCTGTGGGCCCAAGCATCGAGTGACGACGGCGTGTTGATCGCCTTGGAGCAGCACGCGTTCGGCGCTTCGCACGACATTCTCGGCGCCGCACTGTGCGAGACCTGGGGTTTGCGGCCTTCCGCGGTTCACAGCGTGCGCCACCATGTGGAGTTCCACCGGACGCTGGAACTGCCCGGCCAAGACAGCCATCGGGCCGTCTGCGCTGTGTCTGCTTTGGCGCATCGCATCCTGAGCTGCTCTGCGGATCTCGATCGCTGTGTCGATCGGCTGGCCGAGCAGCTGGCGATCGATCCCGCAAAGATCACAGCGGTGATTCCGGCCCTTGCGGATGGCCGCGCCGCCAGTCCGTGACCGCGGGCGAGGCATTCAATGGTCTTCAGGTCAGGGCTTGCACCCTGGCTTCGAGCAGGCTGCCGATGGGCTCAGGGCGGTGCAGAAGATAGCCTTGCGCATAGTCCACGCCGATGGCCTGCAGGCGATTCAGCACGTCGGTGCTGTCCACGAATTCGGCCACGGTCTTCAGGCCCATCAGCCGGGCGACATCGTTGAAACAGCGCACTGCAGCGTCGTTCAACGGGTCACTGACCAAGGTGCGGATGTACTGTCCGTCGATCTTGAGGTAGTCCACCGGCAAGGCCTTCAGATAGCCGAACGAAGAGGCACCCGCGCCAAAGTCGTCCAGCGAAACCTTCACCCCGGCTGCTCGGACCTGCTCGATGAAGACCGCCGCGTCGGCGAGGTTGGTCACCGCAACGGTTTCGGTGATTTCAAGGCACAGCTTGGAACAGACCGCCGGCCCCAGCTGGGCGAGCAGTTCGTAGGCCCAGGCGTGGAAGGCCCGGTCCCCGACCGATTGCCCTGAAAGGTTGACGCTCAGACTCTCGATGCGCTCGGGCGAAGCCAGGTTTCGCAGCCACTGCGCCGATCGGCTCAGCACCCAACGATCCACCCGCGAGACCAAATGAAAACGTTCGGCCGCTGGCAGGAAGGAGCCAGGCTGAACCAGGGTTCCATCCGCGTTGCGCATGCGCAGCAGGACCTCGGCATGAATGCCTTGCGCCTGCCCCTTCAGGCATTCGATGCGTTGCGCGAACAGCTCGAAACCATCGCCATCCAGCGCGCTCTCGATTCTGGAGGTCCACTGGATCTCGTGGCTCCGGGCGCGCATGGCGGCGTCGCTGTCGAACCAGGCGTGGACACGATTTCGGCCGGCTTCCTTGGCGGCGTAGCACGAGGTGTCCGCGGCCTGCTGGATGGCCGCGGTGCTGGCCCAGCGCTTGTCCACGGGCACGAGGCCGATGCTGGTGCCAATGCGGAAGCGCCGGTCCTCGTGGATGAAGCGGAAATCATTCATGCGGTCGCAGATCTTCTGAGCGACGCGACTCGCCTGCTCCATCGTGCAGTGTTCCAGGATGATCGCGAACTCATCACCGCCGAGGCGAGCCAGGGTGTCGCGAGTGCGCACGGCGTCGGCCAGCAGCTTGCTGACCTGTTGCAGCAGCTGATCGCCGATGGCATGGCCACAGGCATCGTTGACCAGTTTGAACTGATCCAGATCGATGTACATCAGCGCGTGATGGCTGTCGTTCTCTTGTGCATTACGCAGCGTGCGCAGCATGCGCGTCTCAAACTCGGCCCGATTGACCAAGCCGGTCAGAGCGTCGTGGGTGGCGCGGTAGGTCATCTCGCCGCTCAGGCGGCGCTGCTCGCTGACGTCATGGAACACCAGCACGACGCCCAGCATGTCTCCCCGTGCGTTCAGGATGGGGGCGGCAGAGTCTTGGATGCCGTACTCGGTGTTGTCCCGCGAGATCAGGATCGTCTGGTGGGCCAAGCCGACGATGCGGCCTTCGGCCATGCACGCGGCCACCGGGTCAGGCGCGGGTTCGCGGGTCTCTTCATTGACGATCTGAAAGACCTGGAGGACCGGCCGGCCCAGCGCCTCCGAGGACAGCCAGCCCGTCATCCGCTCGGCCACGGGATTGAGCCAGTTGATCAGGCCAGCGGCGTCGGTCGTGATGACCGCGTCGCCAATGGACTCCAAGGTGACCCGCATCAATTCATGCTGTTCCGCCAGCTCTGCGCTGAGGCGCAGCACGACCTCGTCGCGGCGCTTGCGCTCCGTGATGTCAATCTGGATGCCGAACACCCACTCAGGGCTACCGTCGGCCGAGCGCGTGATCAACCGCCCGCGATCCTCGACCCAGATCCAATGGCCCTCGCGGTGGCGAAGTCGCACCTCAGCCACGTAAGCGTCACTGTTGCCATGGAAGTGCTCGCTCAGGAGCTTGCGCGTCTCAGGCAGTTCATCGGGGTGCGCAATGTCGGCGCGGAAGCGATTGGTCACCGCGCCGATCTCTTCGAGGGACCAGCCCAGGATGGCGGCCCAGCGCGAGTTGACGATCAGCTCGCCGGTCTGCACGTTCCATTCCCAGGTGCCGGCGTTCGTGCCTTCGATCAGATTGCGCAGGCGCGCGTGTTCTTTGGCGAGCTCGCGCTCGGCGCGTCGACGCAGCGTCACGTCCTGGACGACGGCCAGACTGCGAACCGGTTGACCCCTTGAATCACGCTCGAGGATGGCTGACAGCAGCACATCGACCGCTTCGCCCGCGCGCGTCAGCATTTGGTAGGGCACGTCGTCACAGCGGCCCGTCTCAAAGAATCTGGGCAGCACCTCTTGGCTGGCGCGCACGCGCGACTCTTCGGCCAGGAAGTCGGAAGACAGCCGCCCGATCACTTCGTCGCGGCGGTAGCCCAGGCAAGCCAGCCATGCATCACTGACGTGCAGCAATCGGCCCTTGGCATCGATCGAATGCAGCATGGCAGGCGTGGTCTCGTACATCGCTTGCAAGCGGTCTTGCGCCAGCTCCAGCGCCAGTTGCTGTTCGCGGCGCTGCGTGATTTCCTGGACGGTCCCGCGCAGGCCGGTGACCTGCCCCGACACGCTGCGAACGGTCTCGCCGCGGGCCTCCACCCAGCCGCCTTGGCCGTTCGGCTGACGGTAGCGAAGCTCCAAGGTGTAGGGCTCGCCGGTCTGCAGCGTGCGCTCCACCTGGGCGCGGAGCCTGGCGTAGTCCGGCTCGGCGTAGAGGCTGGCCTGCTCCGCAAAGCTCGGCGCCGCTGCCTGGGGGTCACAGCCCAGGATGGCATACATCTGCGGGGACCAGACGACCTGGTCGCCGTCCACACGCCAACTCCAACTTCCGGCCTGCCCCAGTCGCTGAGCCTCTTCGAGTGCGAGCTGGGTCGACTTGAGCGCGGTGACATCACCGACCGTCACGAAAAAGCCTCGAACCTCACCGTTGACGAGATCCGGAATGTAGTGAGCCCAGGTGTGCCCAATGCTGCCGTCCGCCTTGGTCAGCTGGCGCTCAAACTGCTGTTCCTGGCCGGCCAGCGCGCCGTTGATGTAGACCGAATTCAAGGCGAACACATGCTCACCGAGCAGCTCTCTCATCGACACGCCCAGCAATTCTTCGGGGCGCCGCCCAAACCAATCCTCATACGCCTTGTTGGCGAAGCGGCAGCGCAGGTCCTTGTCCCAGTAAGCGACCAGCCCTGGAATGGCGTCGGTGATGGCCTTGATGAAGCGCTGGCTGTCGACGAGCGCCCGATTCGACGCTTCCGCCAGATTGCGCTGCTCGACCAGCTCGGCCTCGAAGCGGTGGCGATCGCGCGCGGCAAACAGGGTCCAGTAGTAGGCCGGCTGGCCCAAATGTGAACCCAGCCGGCAGTTCAACAGCACCGGCACGCGCGTGCGCTCAGTGCCGACCAGCTGCAGGTGAATCTCCTGAATGCGCCCATCGCGCAGCAGGGTCGGCCAGATATGGGTCTGCAAGAAGATGCGGCCGGCGGGTGGCAGCAGGTCTTCGATCGACGCGCCGATGCGGCTCTCACGCGAGCCGCCCGCCAGGATCAGAAGCTCAGAGTTGACGTCCAGCACGTGGCCCGTCGCAGCCGTGATCACCACGGCGCACGGCAGCTCGTCCCAAGGCGTCATGGTGAAGGCTTCATGTCAGGCCGCTGAGCCGGCGATGGGAGAAGAAGCCATGTAGTCCCGCATCGCCTCGATCACGAGTGCGGGGTTGCTCATGTGGCAGCAATGGCCCTCCACGTCGAGGATGCGCAAGGTGCTGGCCGGCATGTGGGCGTGCAGATACTCCCCGACGCTCACGGGGGCCAGGTTGTCGCGTCGGTGCTGCAAGAGCAGCGAGGGCCGCGGCACCTTGGGCAAGTCTGCGCGGTTGTCCGCGAAGAAGGTGGCGCGCGCGAATACGCGGGCCACCGCAGGGTCTGTGGAGCAAAAGCTGTCGCTCAGGGTGCTCGCCACTTCGCCCGCTCCGGAGGCGCCGGCGACGACCGGCGCCAGGTACTGGGCCCAGCCCATGTAGTTCTGGTCCATCAGGGTCAGCAAGCCTTCCAGATCTTCGCGCTCGAAGCCACCGAAATAGCCGGGCGGATCGTTCAGGAAGCAAGGCGAGGGGCCCAGCAGAATGAGTTTGTCGAACAGCTCCGGCCGCGCGATCGATGCCAGCATGCCAATGCTGCAACTGACTGAATGCCCCACAAAGGTCACGCCTTCGTGCAGCCCCAGTGCCTCGCAGACCTCGATGACGTCTTGGGCATAGCCACGTAGGTCGGCATATCGCTGGGTGTCAAAGGCCGCACGTTCCGATTGGCCGCTGCCGACGTAATCGAACATCACTTGACGGTGGGTGGCGGCAAAGGCGGGCGTGACGCGGCTCCACATGTCCTGGTTGCAGCCGAAGCCGTGGGCATAGAGCAGCACGGGCCCGGTCTCACCGATGACCTTGACATTGTTTCGCTTCAAGATGTTCATGAAACACTTCCGAGTCAAAAGTGATGGACAAGGGGCACGACCCGCAGTTCCTCGCGCCGCGCCGCAGTTCAAGGCTCAGTTGCCCGGCTGGCTGCACGCAGTTTGAGCGCGATTGTGCACTCGGCGGCTGGCCGCCATCAGGGAAAGAGCATGTCTTTCCCATGCAATTCAAGTCACCACGGGAAGCATGTGCTGGTCACGCGCCAGGGCCGCACGGTTCTCGCTGCGCTCGGGCAGATGGCCCTGTCGCCCGGCCAAGAAACCGGTCGACTTTTGCATGGAGCAGCTTGATCAGTGCCGGATCCATGAACTTGTAGTGGTCCGGGACGTTCAGGCAGATCACACGCTTGCCGAGCAGATAGGGCTTGAAGTCACGGGCCAGTTTGTCTTTGTGGCTGCGTTCCATCACAAAGATCAGGTCCGCCCACTCCAGCAACTCAGGCGTGAGCGGATTGTCCGCGCCATGGTTCAGCCCGGCAGAGCTGGTCTCGACGCCGGGAAGCTCGGAGAAGATCTGCTCGGCCGTGGGGCTGCGCCAGCGGTTCATGCTGCAGATGAAGAGAACGCGCTGCATGGTCTTGACGCCGGCAGCAGTCAGCCCTTGTTCTTCGCCAGGCGCGCCACGAGCTTCATCAGCGTGGGCACGCGCTTCCTGCCGTGCATCGCGCGCAGGCGAGCCTTGGCCGCGCCGATGTCGATGCCCGCACAAGTGACCAGCAGCGGCTGCGTCTCCTCTTCCCGTATCACCTCGAACTGCGCCGTCAGGCCCGGCAGGCGCTTTTTCGAAACGCCGACGATGGGCACGCTGCCGCCCAGGGCGTGAAAGATGTGCTGGCCCAGGCCCGGCGTCTCATCGGCATCCAGATGAACGAAGCCGTCGATCAAGATGAGCTCCGGCGCCAGCTTGTGCTCGCGCAGCAGTTGCATCACGCAGGGCAGCTCGCGCAGGTCCAGCGCTCCCCGGACCGCCGGCTCGACATGGGCGATGTGCGAGAGGTAAGTGCGGGTCGCTTCCGCCGCATCCCAGGCGTCGAAAGCCACGGCAGCAGCCGTCGCTTGTGCGTCTTCGAAATGAACAGCCACGATGAGTTTCATGCGGGATTATGAGTTGCGGTGACTCAGATGCTGGAACCGCTTGGCAGGGCGACCGCGAGGAAGCCGATGGAGCCGATGAAGAGCAAAAGGGCCGAAGAGAACCACAGCTCCAGCCAGGTTCCAATCTTTGCTTTGGGTGCATGACCCGCTCGCTCGATGAGCAGAACCGGCACGGCCTGGCCCAGTGCGGGGCTGGTCTCGGGCGAACTGGTGACGGTGCTTCGAAATTGGGCGCGCTGTCCCGTTGAAAGCTCGACTTCCACGCGGTAATACCGCCGGGTGCGGCCAAACATGCGATAGCACCACTCGCTGACCACGCGCCCCTCCACCCTGCGTGCGCGCCGCACAAACACCAGCTGCCGGAGGACGCCTGCCAGGCCTGCAGACAGCACAGCGATGCTCACCAGGAACAAGATGCCGATGGCAAAGGAGCTCAAGTTCGAGCCTTCAAATACTTGGTGTTGCTCACCGTCGAGCGCGGGCGGCGGACCCAGGCAAGACCCTTCATCAAGCAGCCCGCTCTTTGAGGATTCGCCAGCCGAAACCGGAAAAGGCCAAGCCCGCGGCCAGCCACAGCAGACCTCCCACCCACATCCCCGCGCGGTCGCCGAGCAGTTCTGTGAACAGCAAGCTCAGGCCACAGATGGCTTTGCAGCTGGTGCCGGATGCCTGGACGGGCCGGCCCAGAAGTGAAGCCAGCCCCATCAGGATGCCTGCAGCACCGAGCGTGATGGCAAACCAGGCGAAGAGTTTGGTTTCGCGTTGCATTGGATCGACAGATATCGGGACGGCTGGATGGTTCGAGTCAGGATAGATGTTTAATTAACCAGTTATGCCAGCGTTTGCACATGATGCGACAAGTCATGCCCGGCGCTGTGCGAAGAGTCACCGCATTTATTCACTCGCCAGGCGGCCCACATGCAGTGCCAGCAGCTTGCATGAGGAGCCTGGCTCCGATGAGGCCTGGAACTCATAGCGCGCTCCGCCGCGCGTGATGGCGAGCGCCCAACTTCCCTCGAAGGGGTAGCTCGCAGGCAGCGAGGCCAGCGCCACAGACCGCCGAGCGGACACGCCAGCCGTCTGGCGCGACAGCGGAAGCACCTCGTCGATCGACCCCAGCGGGCGCGCCAACTGCTCCAGAGAACGAGCCAGGCCCACGCTATCTTTCGGCTCGGCGAACATCGCCGCCAGCCCGCTGAAATGGCCTTGCGACACCCGACGCGCGGCCTCCAGCGCGCAGGAGTCGGCCGCATGCGAAGCCCAAGACACCACGGCCATGCCGGTACCTGCAAGTAGCGAACGAATCATGGGTTCTCCCTCGCCTCAACGGGCTTTGCTTTGGGCGCTAGTTTATGAGCGAGCGCGGGGCGGAAGGCTTGAGCCTGAAGGCCTCGACTAGAGCCAATTCCGCGACCAAGGCCTTCCGGAATTGCTCCAAGGCGTCACCATGGCGCCCCAGTTGCTGCAGCACTCCCGCGAAGGCTCCGTGAAACGACGCCATGCCAGCCTCACCGCCCTCAGGCGCCGCAATCGCTCTCGCGTAACGGCCAGCTGGCGGAGGTCCACTCGAGCGCCCTGTTAGACCTCATTCAGCGCACCAGCCAGGACTCGCCAGACACTCCCTCGGCGTAGGGTGACGTTGAAGGACTCGGCAATGCACTCCAAGGTCGTGTCATGGAATGAGAGGATGAAATGCCTGTAAAGATCGAATCGCTCCGGACGATGGTACGGGTGCACAGAGTTCATCCGCTCAAGTGAGCGTAGCCAAGAAGAGTGCTCAACTTCAAAAGCGCCATACGGCTCTAAGCCACGGCTTGCGAGCGGATGACCTGAGAATGCTTCGTCGTTCGGTGGTCCGAACATATGTGCGTGCACCAAAGAGAACGTCACCATGGCACACAGATCATCGGAATCACCTGAAGAAGCTGGTCGAATCTCAGATTGCAGCCAAGCCGATGACAGTCGACTTTCTTCGAGGTAGTAGCAAATACGCAGAGTGTGCTCATCCGCTATCAGCATCGGGCAAGGGGCGCCTACCGATGATTGCGGGAACTCAGAGACTTCTCGCGGACGATCGGCTTCACTGATGGGATACATGAGGTCTAACTTGCTATCTGCCGATCATTAACGAATTTTGCCCAATCTTGGGTCCAGCAAGTCGCGCACGGGCCAGCGTGCCCCTCAATCATCCAAGAATTTCCACGTCTCCGCCCCGTCGAACTTGCGAATTCGCACGGAGGCGATCAAGGCCGGGTCGAAGTTGCCCAGATGAACGCCGTGCTTGCCACCCGGCTCTGCGGAGATTGGCTCCCAGTGCGTCACGCAGCCACAGTGCCGGCAGCGCATGGTGCGCAGGCTCTTGTCACCCTGTACGTAAGCCTGCATGGCATCAGGCGCCGCATCAATCGTCACCGTGCCCCATTCGAAATACACCCAGGGGCCGCCGACGCGTCGGCACAGCGAGCAGTTGCAAGATGTCGCGTTTTCGGGGGTGGATGGCAAGGTGAGCCGAATGGCGCCGCAGTGACAGGAACCGGTGTGCTGCATGCGGGCTTGTCCTCGTGTGAAGTGCGGGAGTTAAGCGGGTAGGCACCGTGCGGCCCTTGCTTTGCGGCTCAGTGGTCGCTCGGCGGCTGAAGCGTCACCGTCAAGCCATACAGCGCCAACAAGCCCAGCATATGCCCCACCGACACCCCGGGCTCCCCCGACTCAATCCGGGCGATGGTCTGCACATGCACGCCGAGGCGGGTGGCCGCGGTGGCCTGGCCTTCGCCGGCGGCGAGCCGGGCCTGCTTCGCGGCCGCGCCGAGGGCGCGGATGGAGGACAGCGCTTGTTCGTCGATGTCCACGGAGATGCGTTTGCCTTGTGCCATGGCGGGCATTGTCACCCGGTTGAGGCCTGTGCTTGATTGAGCGCTTTGCCGCGCCAGAAGGCCACATCGATGGGCACGGCCGCGCCGCTGCGCTCATTGATCAAGACGAGCTGGCGGCCGTCGGGGCTGAGCTGGCTGATTTCGCCGTGCAAGCGGCCGGCGCTGACGCGCAAACCGAGCGCATTGGCCGGGAAACCGGGCTGGGCCGCCAGCTCCAGCAGGGCGTGCACGGGCCGGGTGTCGCCGGCCAGGCGCAGGCGCTGGACGATGGGGGCCAAAAACGGGTTGTGGGCGCTGTCGCCCGGCGCCAGAAAGACGATCAGCTTTGCCTGCGCGCGGCTCCAGGCCACATTGAACAGGCGCTGGGCTTCCTCGGTCTGCAAAAAGGGCTGGCTGCCGTCCACAGGGTCGAAGAGCAGCACCGGGGCCTCGCTGCCCTGGGCGCGGTGCACGGTGCTGACCTTGATCTGCGCTTCGGGCAGGCCACGGGCGCGCAGGCGCTGGCGGATCAGGGCGCGCTGGGCGCGGAAGGGCGTCAGCACCACCAGCTCATGCGGCTGCCAGCCGCCGCCGGGGCCTTCGGCCAGGGCGGTTTCGATCATGTCGGCAATCGCCTCGGCCGACTCGCGCCGCAGCGGCCCGCGGTCGGCGGCCGACCAGGCGCCCGAGGCGCGCATGGTCTGCACATGGATGTGGGTCTCGGCCGGCACCTCGGCGAAGCGGCGCTGGCGCGTCTGCAGCCAGGCGGGCGAGGCGCTGGCGTCGGCGGCCACGCGCAAAGCGCCTTCGTAAAAGAGCTGGCTGACGAGGTCGCTGATGGGCGCGGCCATGCGCGATTGCTCGTCCAGCAAGGCCAGGGCCGGGCCCTGGCGCGGCATCTCGGCAAAGGCCGAGCGGCCCAGCCAGCGGCGCGCCTCGCGCTCGCGGCTGCGCAGCACGGGCGAGAGCTGCTGCGGGTCGCCGGCGAACAGCCATTGCCGGCCCAGCGGCATCAGTACCAGGGCATGGGCCAGGCTGACCTGGCTGGCTTCGTCGAAGACCAATAAATCGAAGGGCGGTGCCGTGTCCTCCTGGCCCTCGGGCGCCAGGGCGCGCAGGGTCTTGAGCGTGAAGGCGGCGCGGGTGGTGGTCATGGCCGCCAGGCGGCAGCGCTGCAGCACTTGCAGCGAGGAGGCGCGCAGCTGCTCGCGCAGGTCTTGCACGCGGTCGTGCCAGGCCTTCAGCGCGCTGGCCTCGCCGGCGCTGGCGCGGCCGCTGGGCCGGGCGGCCTCGGCGCGTGCCAGGCGCTGGATCAGTTCGCGGTCCTGGGCCGGGATCAGGTGCTCGCGGCCCTCAAACGCCGCCGCGTCGAAGCGGGTGCCCAGGCGCTGCACGCTGGCGCGCAGCGGCTCGCGCCGGCCTTTTTCCAGCGCCTTGTCCACCGCCAGGGTGGCCAGGTCCACGGCCTGGTTGGTGCTGGAGAGCAGCAGCACGCGGGCCAGTGGCCGCTGCTCCAGGTATTCGGCCAGCATCACGCCCAAGGTGGTGGTCTTGCCGGTGCCGGGTGGGCCCCAGAGGAAGGCGGCTTGCTGCTGCAGCAAGCCCAGGGCCTGGCGCTGGCCCGGGCGCAGCCAGCGAAACGGTGCGCCCGTCAGCAGCGGGCCCTCGGGCCAGGCGGGCGGTGCGCCGAGGGCGGGCAGGGTGTCCAGGGCGCGTTCGGCCCAGGGCGTGTCCCACCAAGCATCGCTCACGGCTTTGAGAAAGCGGCTGGGGTAGAGGCGGATCAGCGCGTCCGGCCCGGGCGGCGGGCTGCTGGCGTTTTGCAGCAGCAGCTGGTCGTCCTCGGGCAGCACGGCCAGCACGCTGGCGCCGCCTTTGACCGGCGCGCCCCACCAGGCGGCGGCGCCGTCGAGGCTGTCGTCCAGCAGGCTCTGGGCCGAGGCGGTGCCGGGGCGCTGGCCCTCGGCGAACACGTAACCCGGCTCCAGGCTGACGCGCCAGAGCGGGCCCTCGCGCTCGCTGCGCAGGACCTTGAAGTCGTAGTACTCGGGCGTGGCCGCGAGTTCGGCATGCAGCGCCGCGCGGAGGTCGGCCAGGCTCATGAAGTGGGGCTTGTTGAGAACGTAGGGTCAGCGAGGGAGGGCGGGACTATAGCGGCGGCCGTGGCTGCCCGTCGCCCCCGGCTCGCCGCTCAGGCCTCAGCCGTGGGCTTGGGTGCGGCCGCCGACGCGGCCTGACGCACAAAACGCACGGACACCGCCAGGCCCCGGCCGCCCAAGCCGACGCCCAGCTGCACGCGCGCACCATGCTGGGCGGCCGCCCGCTCGACGATGGCCAGGCCCAGGCCGCTGCCGTGCTCTTCCTGGCCGGGGATGCGGTAAAAGCGCTCGAAAACCTTGGCCTGCAGCTCGGCCGGAATGCCTGGCCCCTGGTCCAGCACCTCCAGCATCACGGCCTCGGGCGTGTCGCTGATGCGCACCAGCACCTGGCCACCGGCGGGCGAATACTTGATGGCATTGCTCACCAGGTTGTCGATCAGGGCGCCGACCGACTCGCGGTTGATGCGCAGCCAGCATTCTTCGGGCGCCTGCAGCTCCAGCTCGATGTCGCGGCTCAGCGCCATGGGCGTGGCCAGCACCACGCGGTCGCTGACCAGGGCCACCAGCTCATGCTCGCGCTGCGCCATGTCCTGCGCATCGGCGCCCGAGCGGGCCAGGGCCAGCAGCTGGTGCACGGTGTGGGTGGCGCGGTCCACGCCCTGGTGCAGGCGCTGGGCCGAGGCCGCGCGCCGCGCCGGATCACTGCCCTGGTCCAGGGCTTCGGCGCTGAGCTTGACGACGGCCAGCGGCGTCTTCAGCTCATGGGCCGCGTCGAGCAGGAACTCGCGCTCGCGGTCCAGGCGCAGCTGCAGGCGCGCCATCAGTGAGTTGACGGCGTTGACCACCGGCGCCAGTTCCACATAGGGCGAGTCGGGCAGGGGCGACAAGTCCTTGGCCGAGCGCTGCGAGATCTGCTGGCCGATGCGCTGCAGCGGCGCGAAGCCGAGCCGGAACAGCAGCCAGACCGGCAAGATCAGCAGGGGCAGGCCGTAGAGCAGGGGGCGGGCGTAGTAGCTGAAGCCGGCCAGGGAGAAATGCCAGTCGCCCGGGCGCTCCTGCCAGCGCCGCACGATCAGGCCTTGCTCGGGCTCGCTGGCCTCGGCATAGAGCCAGCGCGCGTCGCTGGCGTAGAGCGTCTCTTGCGGCTGGGCTCGGTCGCGGCCGCTGAGGTCGGGGTCGAGGCGCAACAGCAGCCGGCCCTCATGCCAGACCTGCAGCAGGTAGAAGGGTGAGCGGTGGCCTTTGTGGCGCCACTCGTCGCGCAGCAGCCCGTCCAGCCCGTTCATGCGCTCGGCCAGGGCGGCTGGCTGCTGCAGATGGGGCAGGGCCTGCAGCTTGGCCAGCTCGGCCCAGAGCTGGTTCTCGGCCTGGCCGTTGCGGCTTTGCAGCAGGCCGATGTCGATCAGCTCGCGGGCGATCAGGGCCGCCCAGGTCAGGAAGATCACCGCGAACACCGCGCCCAGGCTGCGCTTGAACAGCGAGCGGTGGGCCGGCGGCCGCGGGGCGGCGGCGTCGGGTGCAGGGCCGGGGTTCATGGGCCGGTCTCGATCAGGTAGCCGATGCCGCGCACGGTGCGGATATAGCCCTCGCCGATCTTGCGGCGCAGATTGGACATGTGCACATCGAGGCTGCGGCTGTCGGTCTGGTTCAGGGCCTTGCTTTCCAGCTGGCGGCGCGTGACCACGCGGTCGGGCAGCTTGAGCAGGGTCAGCAGCAGGGCGAACTCGCTGCGCGAGAGGTTGATGCGCTCGCCGCCCCGGCTCAGCACCATGCGGTGTTCGTCCAGCAGCAGATCCTTGAACTGCCATTGGTGGGGCGAGTCCTCGCCTTCTTCGACACCCGCGCGGCGCGCCACCGCGCGCAGTCGGGCCAGCAGCTCGGGGCCGGCGAAGGGTTTGACGAGGTAGTCGTCGGCGCCGCTGTCCAGGCCGCTGAGCCGGTCTTCGATGCTGTCGCGCGCGGTGATGACGATCAGGGGCAGCTTGCGGTCTGCCTGGCGCAGGCTGCGCAGCAGGTCCATGCCGTTGCCGTCGGGCAGGCCCAGGTCCAGCACCACGGCGTCGAAGTCTTGCTCGGCCGTCCAGAAGCGGGCGTCGGCGACCCGGCGCAGCCAGATCACCTCGTGCTGGGCGTCCTGCAGCAGGGCCTGCACGGCCCGGCCCAGCTCCAGATCGTCTTCCACCAAACAGATTTTCATGGCGGCGACTCTAGCAATGCCGGGGGCCGGCCGACAGGGCAGGGTCTTAAGGTGACCTTAATGATGTCTTATCGATCCGTGTAGGCAAGGCGTTGGATAGTCGCTCCCGCAGCCTCACCAGCTCCCGCTTGGGCCCGCCGAGCGCTGCCAGCATCTTCACTCCTTTCGCCTCCCCGAATGCATATGAAGCCCGGTACGACAGCGACGCAGCAAGCGCGGCCCCTCAGCCGAGGTGCCCGACTTGCCCGCATGGCAGCAGCCGGAGTCGCGCCGGCCCTGGCCCTGCTGGCGCCCTGGGCGGCCGCGCAGTCCTCGGCGCAGTTCCTGCCCAGCCCAGCGCAGTTCGACCAGCTCTTCCCCGAGCGCATCGCCTTCTACAGCTATGAAGGTTTTGCCCAGGCCGTGCGCCAGACGCCGGCCTTCGCCGCGCGCGGCAGCGAGCAGCAAAAGCGCCAAGAGATGGCCGCCTTTCTGGGCCAGATTGCGCATGAATCCGACCAGCTCAAGGCGCAGCGCGAGTACCGCCGTGAAAACTGGGGCCTGTACTGCCGCCAGGGCCCCGGCGAAAGCTGCGCACCCGGCCAGCAGTACTACGGCCGCGGCCCCATCCAGCTGAGCTGGAACTACCAGTACAAGGCCGCCGGCGAGGCCCTGGGCCTGGACCTTTGGGCCGACCCCGACCGCGTGGCGCGTGATGCCACCGTGGCCTGGCAGACCGCGCTCTGGTACTGGACCACCCAGCCTGGCGTGGCGCCGCAGTCGGCCCACGAGGCGATGCTGGCCGGCAAGGGCTTCGGCGCCACCACCCGGGCCATCAATGGCGTGATCGAGTGCGACCAGGGGGCCGACCCCAACACCCTGCGCAAGCTGAACCGCCGCATCGATTTCTACCGCCGCGCAAGCAGCCTGCTGGAGGTGCCGCTGAGCGAGCCTTTGGGTTGCTGAAGGCTCCAGCCAAGACCGAGTGCATGAAGGAATGAACGAGTGAACGAGTGAGTGTTGGAGCAGTTGGCCGACCCTGACGTGATGGAACCGAGACCGACGAGTTTTCGTTAGCAAAAACGCATGGAGACAAAAACATGAGCCCCGCTGAACCCCGCGCCCGACGCCTGATGACCCCGACCGCCCTGGCCGCCGCCGCCCTGGTGAGCCTGCTGAGCCTGCCCGCCCTGGCGCAGACCGCAGGCGAGGCCGGCAAGGACGAGAAGAAAGACGCCAAGAAGCTCGAAAAGACCGAGCTGCCCCAGGTCACCGTGACCGCCACCCGCGTGGCCACCGACGCCCTCAAGACCCCGGTCTCGGTGACGGCCTTGCAGGGCGACGAGCTGGTGCGCCAGAACGTCAAGGAGCTGCTCAATCTGAGCGGCGCCGTGCCCAATCTGCAGCTGGGCCTGTCCAACGGCGACTCGGGCGTGCTGGCTTCCATCCGCGGCGTCACCTCGACCAACTTCACCGAAATCGGTGACCCGGCCGTGGGCATCCACATCGACGGCTTCTACTCGCCGCGCCCTCAGGGATCGCTGGCACTGATGTTCGACCTGGACCAGGTCGAGGTGCTGCGCGGTGCCCAGGGCACGCTGTTCGGCCGCAACTCCACGGCCGGTGTCATCAACATCATCCCGGCCAAGCCCGACTTCAAGAGCAACTACGGCTGGGCCTCGGCCCAGCTCGGCAACTACAACGCCAAGCAGCTGCGCGTGGTCCACAACCAAAGCCTGGGCGACAACTTCGCGCTGCGCGCCGCCTTCATGGTGGACAAGCGCGACAGCTATATCAAGCAGGAGCAGGACCTGCGCGACCGCGGCGTCAAGCTGCCCTCGGCCGATGGCAAGGGACAGTTCACGCCCGATGGCAAGCCCGACACCGACCAGCGCCTGAACCGCAAGGTCAGTGCCGCCGACGCCTACGGCAACTCCGACCAATGGGCCGCCCGCCTGACCGCGCGCTGGGCCATCAGCAAGGCGCTGGAATGGACCGGCGGCTTCGAGCATTTCCAGAACAGCGGCGCCGGCGACATCGGCCTCAAGGACTGCGCCCAGGCCGAAGGCACCAAATGGGCCTGCGGCCCCAAGGGCCACTGGAGCACCATCATCAATGTGCCCGGCAAGATCGACATGACGATCGACACCGTGCGCAGCAACCTGGTCTGGAAGCTCGATGCCCAGACGGAACTGGGCTACAAGGTGGCCTACGCGGTGCAAAAGCGCGCCCAGCACCATGACGACGACGGCGGCCAGACCTGGCTGGACAGCGAGGTCGACATCATGCAGCCTTGGGGCAACTGGGGCCGCCAGCACGCTATCGACCAGGCCAGCTACACCCTGGACTCCAACTACAAGTCCTGGGTCCATGAGTTCCAGCTCAAGCAGCAGACCAAGGATTGGCGTTATGTCGCCGGCGCCTTCTTCCTGAACGAGAAGAACGCCATCAACTTCGCCCAGGACAATCTGGTCGCCGCGCCATACGCCATGCCGCAGGGGCAGTTCTACGCCCAGCCGGACCGCCGCATCGAATCGCAAGGCCTGTTCGCCCAAGGCGATCTGGCCCTGACGGAGCGCCTGACCGCCACCCTCGGCGTGCGCAGCAGCCGCGACAAACGCAGCGACAACGGCGGCATCTCGGCTGGCCTCTGGGACGCCAGCACGCCTTGGTACTACAACGGCAAGTTCAAGCCGCCTTGCGAGCCCGGCTTGTGCACGCCGCACAATGGTTCAGACCTGACCCTGGGCATGGGCCCGTTTGCTGGGCTGGGCGTCTACCCCGAGCCGGTCGTCAACAGCTACAGCAAGAGCTGGAAGAAGAGCACCTACCGCCTGGGTCTGCAGTACGACCTGAACAAGACCGATATGGTCTTCGCCTCGCTGGCCACCGGCTACCGGCCGGGCGGCTTCGGTGACAAGTTCGACACCTGCGGCGGTGGCGAATGCGTGGACGGCGGCAGCAAGAAGTACAGCTTCCTGGACTACGGCCCCGAGACCACCAAGAACTTCGAGCTGGGCTACAAGGGCCGCCACTTCAACAACAAGCTGGAGCTGAGCGCCACCTACTTCAATACCCAGTACAAGGGCATGCACGTGACCGGCTCCACCGCCGTCGGCCAGAAGAAGCTGACCCGCGTCTGCGCCGACTGGGAGCCGGCCTGCGATGTGGTGAACGCATGGAAGACCGAGAACATCGGCGACGCCAAGATCCAGGGCCTGGAGCTGGAGTTCAAGCTGCTGCCCTGGGCCGGCGGCAACTTCTCGGGCTACTTCGCCTGGCTTGACGCCAAGGTCAAGTCCTACCCGACCTATGACGACAGCTGGATGTGCGGCTACCGCCAGGAGTTCGGAGCCGCCGAATGCGCGCCGGTCTACCTGGGCAGCGACCCCAGCAAGCGCGGCCGTCGCATCCTGGACGTGACCGGAAACCAACTGCCTTACGCACCCAAGACCTCGTTCGCGCTGAACTACTCGCATGACATCCAGCTGGGCGACTTCAGCCTCTCGCCCACGGTCGGCATGCGCCACCAGAGCCGCATGTACTTCACCGTGCGCAACCTCGACAACGACAAGATCGGCGACTTCCAGAAGGCCTACACCGACTGGAATGCCTCGATCCGCCTGTCGCCGGCCGGCGACAAGTGGAATGTCGAGCTCTGGGGCACCAACCTGAGCAACAACATCATCAAGAACTGGATGGGCCAGGGCATGGCCGGCGGCTACACCTTCAACAGCTACAACCCGCCGCGCATGTTCGGCGTGCGCGCCACCGTCAACTACTGAGCGCGCTGGAAAACCCTGTCTCCTCTCCGCCGCGCACTTGCAAGCGGCGGATTTGAGCGGGCTTTGCCCGGGCACCCGGCCCGGCAAGGCCCGCATTTTTTTGTGTCTGCCAGCGGCCGGGCCGGCCGGGTGATACTGCGCCCCGTCCCCTTCGCTTCAGCGGTTTTGTGATCGCCTGCTTGTGCCCCATGAACTCCATGCTCCCCATGCCCGGCAACGCCGGGCCCTGCTGCTGATGGCGGCGCTGACGCCCATGGTGTCGCTGGCCGGCGCTTCGACGGCGCCTTTCAGCGTCTATGTTGGTGGCTACGCCCCGACTTGCGAGGGCATTTACCGCTTTGCCGCCGATGCCGCCACCGGCCATCTGCGCCCGGCCGGCCTCACGCCCAATCCGCACAGCCCCAGTTGGCTGCAGGCCGACCCGGCCCGGGCCGGGCTGCTGTATGCGGCCAATGAAGGCGGCGGCAGCGTTCATGTCTACCGTCAGCAGGCCGATGGCGTGTCGCTGCAGCTGCTGCAAGCCCTGCCCAGCGGTGGCGAGGGCCCCGTGCATCTGAGCCTGCATCCGACGGCGCCCTTTGCCTTCGTGCCCCATTACGGCAGCGCCGAGCTGGCCGTGCTGCGGCGCGCGGCCGACGGCCAACTCAGCCCCGTCGGCCTGCACCCGAGTTGTGACCGCAGCCAGCCCGAGGATTGCCGGCTCGGCCCGGCTCGCGCGCTCACCGGGCCGCCGGGCAGCTTTGCCCTCAGCGGCCATGAGGCGCCGCATATGCACATGGCGCTGAGCACGCCCGATGGCCGCTTCGTGCTGGCCAGCGACCTGGGCCGCGATCGGCTCGCTGTCTGGCCCTTCGACCCGGACAGCGGTGCCCTGGGCCGCAGGCAAGACCTGGCCCTCAGCCCCGGCGCCGGCCCGCGGCATTTCGTGTTCCACCCCAAGGACGCGACCCAGCTCTACCTGCTCAACGAACAGGCCTCCACCCTGGCTTGGCTGCAGATGGAGCCGCAGAGCGGCCGCCTGAGCCAGCGCGCCGAGATCAGCAGCCTGCCCCAGGGCTTTGCCGGCACCAACTTCGCCGCCGACTTGATCGCCTCGGCCGACGGCCGCTTTCTCTACGCCCTGAACCGCCTGCACGACAGCATCGCGGTCTTCGCCCTGGCTGCGGACGGTGCGCCGCGTCTGATCGCGCATGAATGGACGCGCGGCTCCTACCCGCGCAGCGCTCGCTTCTCGCCCTGCGGCCGTTGGTTCTATGTCTGCAACCAGCGCAGCGACCATGTCGCGGTGTTTGCCGTCGATGCCGCCACAGGCTTGCCGCGCTTCGCCGGGCAGTATGTGGCCGTGCCGAGCCCGGCCTGTGCGGAGGTGATGGCGCTGCCCGTTCGCTGAAAGCGCCCGCCGTGTCGATCACGCGCCGCCCCTGTTTCAAGCCGCACCCTTGACCCAGCCGGCCGTGGCCTGCTTGGCTCTGCAACTGGTGCGCGAGGGCCGGCTGGATCTGAATGCACCGCTTTCGCGCGACCTGCCCCAGGGCTAATCCTGCAAGACTGCGGCCGCCGGTGCCGCTGCCGAACTCTCGGCCGCTACCTTGGCGCGCATCCCGCAAGCTGGCGTTTCTGCGGCCAGCCCCTGAGCATCCGCAAAGCCCACCCACCACGTTATCACCCATGTTTCGTGCCCTGTCGCTGCCACGCCGCAGCACTGCCCACTGCCTCTTGCCTGGGCTCCTGCCCGCGCTTTTTCTCGCCTGTCTGTCATTGATGCCCTTGGATGGATGGGCGCAAGCACAGGATGCACACGCGGCGAAAGCGAGGCAGTCCTTGGCCGCAGCCAGTGCAAAGCCCGGCGCAAAGAGAGCGCTCACGCCACAGGACAAGGGCATCGGGCTGCCAGCCGCTGTGCTCGGGCGTCCGTATTCGAAGCGACTGGATGCCCAGGGCGGCAGCCCTCCGTACCGCTATCTGCTCTTGAACGGGGACCTGGAAACCGCCGGCCTGACGCTGAGCCCGGACGGCATGCTCGCCGGCGTTCCTGTGCTGCCCGGCCCATTGAACTTCCGCGTGGCCGTGCTTTCCGACGCGGAAGGCGGCCGTGCGGCCACGCAGCGCTTTCGCTTGCAGGTGCTGGCCGCGCCACAGCCGCCGGCCCAAGCGAGCGCCGCGCTTCCCGCCCGCGATTCAGGAGATTTGAAGTAGCCGAGGCACCGAGCGGCCTGGATTCCTCTGTCATGGCCGTGTTTGCCCGCCTGCGCAGCGTTGAGTGGCTGAGTTAGGCTCTGTGCCGTACTGGCATCTTTTCGAGGGGAGCGCGGGCCATGTCCGGAGGCAATTGGAAAGAAATGTTCGAGGCCGCTGAGGCGGGCGATCTGGCCTTGGTCGACTATCACGTCAAGTGTGGTGTGGACATCAACTACGCCCATCCCGAATTCCTCAGCACGCCCCTGGTCGCGGCGATCCTGGCCGGGCAGGAAGCGGTGGCGCTCTACCTGCTGCGGGCCGGCGCCGATCCCAATCTGCCGTCCGAGTTTGACCAGGCCACGCCGATGATGGCGGCGCAGCGGGTCGGCCTGGCTGCTGTGACCGCAGCGCTTCAGGCGCACGGCGCGCCGGCGCTCGCGGAGGAGCCAGCTCCCCGCTCCTGGTGGTCCCGGCTCATGCGGGCCTGAACTGCCGGCCTGCCTTGGTCCACCGTAGACGCTTCCCCCAGGGTCAGCGCTAATCGCCTGCAAATTGACAGGGCCCGGTCCAGTGCCGCGGCGAGTGGACGTTGCGTGAGGTGGGCTCAGGCTTGACGCAAGTTCAGGCTCATGCTGATGTCGCCCAGGCTTTGTCCATCGATGCGGAAGCGGTCGGCCCGTTCGCCGCAGATGACGAAGCCCATGCGCAGGTAGAGCCGCTGGGCGTTGGGGTTGCTGCTCAGCACTTGCAGTTCGATCCAATCCAGACAGCCCTGGGCCTCGGCCCAGTCGCGGGCATGGGCGATCAGGGACTGGCCCAGGCCTTGGCGGCGTGCGCTCGCGTGCACACCCATGCCCAGCAGGGCACGGTGCTCGGCAAAGGGCATGGGCTGGGCGCGCAGATCGACATGGCCGAGGATGGCGCGGTCCACCTGGCTGCGTGCCAACCAGGCGCGACGCCAGCCCGGCTCGCCGACGCTCAGCCCCAGGCCGCGCTCGAAAGCGGCGGCCCGCTCGGGCGGAAACTCGGCCAGGCCGCGCGGCTGGGGCTGGAAGTAGCCGGTCTCGGGGCTGCCGTTCTCGGCCAGATGCGCGTTCAGGTAGGCAATGAACTCGGGGAACTGATCCGCGCTCAGCGCCTCCACGGTGTAGGCGATGTTCATGGTGAGGCAGGGCTCATGGGGCGGTGCCGGTTTCGACCGCGGCGGGCCGCGCTTGGCCGGCGAACTGGGCCAGGGCCACGCCGCCCAGGGCCAAGGCGGCACCGCCGAGCTTGACGGCGCCAAAGGTTTCGCCGGTGCTCACCCAGGCGGCCAGGCCCGCAATCGGCGGCATCAGGTAGATCAAGGGGGCGGTCCGGGCCACGCCGCGCTGGGCGTTGACCCAACCCCAGGCCAGCCAGGTCAGGAAACCGATCACGACGATGGCCCAGAGCGCGCCCAGCCAGATCCAGGGGCTGAGCGCGGCCCAGTCCACACGCAAGGCCGCCGGCGTGGCATAGGCCAGCACGGGCACGGTGGCGGCCAGCGAGGCATAACACATCACCAGCACGGCACCGTGGCGCTCGATCAGCGGCTTGGCGGCCACGGTGTAGTAGCTGAACAAGGCTGCGGCCGTCAGCAGCACCAGGTCGCCGCCACCGGCGCGCCAGTTGGCGGCCAGCAGCTTGTCGGACATGAAAAGCAAGGCGCCCGCGGCGGCCACGGCCATGCCCAGCAGCTGCGGCCGGCGCAGGCGCTCCAGGCCCCAGGCACGCAGGATCAAGAGCGTGAACACCGGCCCGCAGGCCAGCAGCACCGAGCTGGAAAACGGCGTGGAGAAATGGATGCCGTAGCTGGACAAGGCCAGGTGCAGGCCCTGGCCCAGAAAGCCCAGGCGCAGCAGCGCCCAGGCGTCGGCGCGCGAGACCCGCGGCCAGCGCAGGCCATGCTGTTGCAGCAGCAGGCCGGTCACCAAGACCGGCATCAGGGCAAAGCGCAGGAACAGAAAGCCCTCCGGGCCCATGGCCGTGAGCAGGGTCTTCTGCAGCGGGAAGTTCAGGCCCCAGGCCAGGATGACGGCCAGGCCGGCCCAGAGGCTGAGGCGGTGAGGGGCGGAGGGCGAAGAAGAAGTGGGCGAATGCGAGGGCATGGCCGGCATCTTGCCAGCCCTGCGCCTTGCTTTGCGTTTTAACGGTCGTCGCGCACCAATTGGCCGATCGGCGCCGTCGGGTCGCCCAGCATGAACAGGCTGAACACCGCGCTGGTCGGCACGATCAGGCTGGCATTGCTGTAGATGGCGGTGCTGGAGGCGGGTGAGTTGACGGTCAGCAGGGAGGCGGTGGCGCTGGCGTTGACCACGGCGGCGCTGGAGCTGCTGCCGGGCGTGACGTTGCTGGCGATGCTGCTGTAGTCCATGGCCATGCCCAGGCCGGTGGCGGCACCCGAGAGGCCGTTGATCAGGCGGATCTTGGCGGTGCCGCTGGCGGTGGGCAGGCGGTTGTCATCGCTGAGCACGCTGAGCTGTGGCGCGGCGGCCGTGCCCCAGACCAACAAGGTGTAGTCGCCACCGGCCTTGAGCGTGGGGTTGCTGGTGTTCAGCGCGATGCCGTTGACGCGCAGGTCCAGCACCGGGGCGCCGGCGTCCACCGTGGTGTAAGCGCCGATCTGCGGCGCCAGGGTGGAGGGCAGCACGCTCAGGCCGCCGATGCTGGCGTTGACGGATGCTGCATTGGCCGAGGACAGCGTGGCGGCCACGCGCACCCGGGCTTTGGCGGTGGGCAGATTGCTGACGGTGCTCTGCTGCTTGAGCACCATGCCGTTGACCAGGCGGCCGCCCGAGGTGGCGGTGGCGATCAGGGTGGCAACGCCGGTGGAGTCGAGCGTGACGCTGGGCAGGTCGAGGCGGATGTCGCTGGGCTTGCCGGTGCCGGTCAGGGTGATGCGGAAGGTGCCGGCGTTCAGGCTGTTGTAGCCGCTGCCGGTACCGCCGGCGATGGCGCTGGCCACGGGGGTGGCGGTCTCCAGGCTGTCGCTGTTGTTGGCGGTGGTGATGTAGACATCGAGCGCGCCGGCGTCGGGCGCCAGGTTCAGCACCAGGAGCTTGGTCTTGTTGGCGTCGGCTGCGGCCTCAACCTCCTGCAGCAGGCTGTTGCGCACGGCGCCGCCCCAACCGTAGGCAATGATGGTGTAGTGGCTGTCGGCCGCGAGCGTGGGCGTGAGGTTGGCCACGGTGGCGCCGACGCCGCTGGTCAAGATCTGCGTGCTGGTGGCGCTGGTGTCGACGCTGGCATAGCTGCCCACGCTGCCGTAGGCCACGCCGGTGTTGGTGGCGGCGCTGTTGACGCTCAGGTCCAGGGAGCTGTAGCCGACGCTGGCATTGAGCAGACGGACTTGGGTGCTGCTGCCGCTGCTGCCTCCACTGCCGCCGCAGGCGCTCAGGAGGGTGGCGGCGCACAGGGCCAGGCAGCTCAGGCTTGCTGAGCCCCAAATTTGCTTGAATCGCATCGAGGAAAACTCCGAAAAAGTTGGAACAGGGGGCGGGGCAGGGCGTACCGGCGCGATTGGGCGGGCCGCGTGTTGCTCCGCCGTGTGGCGAGGTGTCGGGCCGGTGAACTTGTGTTGCTGGGGTGGTTCTTTACATTTGGGGGCAGCTCTCCAAAGCCCCGCCCGCTGGCGCGCACCGCGGAGGGGCGCTGCTAGCATCGCCCGCAGCCTTTTTGTCCTGCCACCGAATGCCAACTTCAGCGAGCCGCCGCCATGAACTACCCGCACCTGCTTGAACCGCTGGACCTGGGCTTCACCACGCTGAAGAACCGCGTGCTGATGGGCAGCATGCACACCGGCCTGGAAGATGGCCGCAAGCATTTCGACCGCATGGCCGCCTACTTCGCCGAGCGCGCGCGCGGCGAGGTGGGCCTGATGGTGACCGGCGGCTATGCGCCGAATATCGAGGGCTGGACCAAGCCTTTCGCCGGCACCCTGGCCACCAGCGGCGCGGCGCGCCGCCACCGGGTGGTCACCGAGGCCGTGCATGCTGAGGGCGGCAAGATCGCGCTGCAGATCCTGCACACCGGCCGCTACGGCTACTCGCCGCTGTGCGTGGCGCCCTCGCGCATCCAGTCGCCGATCACGCCTTTCACGCCGCGCGAGCTCTCGGCCCGCGGCATCGAGCGGCAGATCCGCGCCTTCATTCGCTGCGCCAAGCTGGCCCGCGAGGCCGGCTACGACGGTGTCGAGGTCATGGGCTCCGAGGGTTACTTGATCAACCAGTTCCTGGTCACCCACACCAACCACCGCCAGGACGAGTGGGGCGGCAGCTATGCCAATCGCATGCGCTTTGCGCTCGAGATCCTCACCCGCATGCGCGAGGCCGTGGGCCCGGACTTCATCATCATCTACCGCCTGTCCATGCTGGACCTGATCCCCGACGGCAGCAGCTGGGACGAAGTGCTGCAGCTGGCGCGCGGTGTGGTCAAGGCCGGTGCTACCTTGATCAACACCGGCATCGGCTGGCATGAGGCTCGCGTGCCCACCATCGCCACCTCGGTGCCGCGCGCGGCCTTTGCCGGCGTGACCGCCAAGCTGCGCGCGGCCTTGCGTGCCGAGGGCATCACCACGCCGGTGATCACCAGCAACCGCATCAATATGCCCGAGGTGGCCGAGAACCTGCTGGCCGAGGGCGCGGCCGATATGGTCAGCATGGCCCGGCCTTTCCTGGCCGACCCGGCTTTTGTGAAGAAGGCGCGCGAGGGCCGTGCCGACGAGATCAACACCTGCATCGCCTGCAACCAGGCCTGCCTGGACCATGCTTTCCAGCAGAAGATCGCCTCCTGCCTGGTCAACCCGCGCGCCTGCCACGAGCAGGAGCTGCCCATCATCCCGATTGCCGCGCTGAAAGCGCCGCGCAAGAAGCTGGCCGTGGTCGGCGCCGGGCCTTCGGGCATGGCGGCGGCCACCACCCTGGCCGAGCGCGGCCATGAGGTCCATCTCTTCGACGCCGCGGCGCAGATCGGCGGCCAGTTCACCATGGCCAGCCGCATCCCGGGCAAGGAAGAGTTCCGCGAGACCCTGCGCTATTTCGCGCGCCGCATCGAGCTGACCGGTGTGCACCTGCATCTGAACCGCCGCGTCGACGCCGACGCGCTGCTGGGCTTCGACGAGGTGCTGCTGGCCACCGGCGTGACGCCGCGCGACCCGCGCATCAAAGGCCAGGCGGAAGGCCAGGCACGGGGTCAGGTCTTGACTTACATCGATGTGTTGCGTCACAAGAAGCCCGTGGGCGCGCGCGTCGCCATCGTCGGCGCCGGCGGCATCGGCTTCGATGTGGCCGAGTACCTGGCCGAAGCGGGCGCCGAGGACGGCCACTCGCTGACCCTGGACCTGCCGGCCTGGCAGCGCGAATGGGGCGTGGGCGACCCGCAGCTGCTGCGCGCCGGCTATGTGCGGCCCGAGCCGGCCGCGCCGGCCCGCGCCATCACCTTGCTGCAGCGCCGCGCCGGCAAGCCGGGCGCCGGCCTGGGCAAGACCACGGGCTGGATCCACCGCGCCGCGCTGAAGATGAAGCAGGTGGAGATGCTGTCCGGCGTCAACTACGAGGCCATCACGCCCGAAGGCTTGTGGGTCAGCTACGGCGAGAAGCATGTCGACAGCGAGCTGATCGCCTGCGACAGCATCATCTTGTGCGCCGGCCAGGAGCCGCTGCGCGAGCTGGAAGCACCGCTGCGTGCGGCAGGCGCCCGCGTCCATGTGATCGGCGGCGCCCTCGAGGCCGGCGAATTGGATGCAAAGCGTGCAATCTTGCAGGGAACCCGGCTCGCAGCGACCCTGTAAACCCTAGCCACCCTCAAGCCCGCCACGGACACTACCGAAACGGCGAGAACGAGGGGTCACCTGTGTTGCGGGGTGGCGTCGGATCGACAAAACACAACAGGCGAAACGCAGCGCACGGGCCATGAACCCGGTGGCGCACAGCGAGTCCTGACCGACGAGACGGGTTTCAGGAATGAGCGAATTTTTCAATCGCTGGCGGCTCAGGCTGCCGGCTGGGATGTCCCTGCTGCTGGGTTGCGCGCCGGCGGCCTGGGCGCAGGCACCCGCGGGCGGCGGCGATGTGATCTCGCTCGACCTGCGCAGCCCGATGTTCTGGCTCAGCGTCTTCGGCCTGCTCGGCGCCCTCGGCCTGGGCCTGGTGCTGGGCTTGGTGCAGTACCAGCGTTTGCGCCTGCGCCAGCGGCGCGCCGAGCTGCTGCTGGTGCGGCGCGAGCGCACCAAGCTGAGCGCCTTGCTCAATGCCATTCCCGACCCGGTCTATTTCAAGGACGCCAGCGGCGCCTACGAGGGCTGCAACCCGGCCTTCGAGCAATGCACGGGCTTGCGCGAGGCCGATCTGGTCGGCCGCCGCGATGATCAACTGGCCGATCGCCCGGCCTGGAGCCAGGCTTTGGATCTTGCCGCTGCCGAGCAGCGCGGGCCGCAGCGCACACTGAGCTGGCTGACCCAGGCGGACGGCAGCCGCGCCTGCCTGGACGTGGTGCAGGCGCCGGTCTTTGACGAGGGCCAGTGCCTGGGTCAGGTCGGGGTGGCGCGCGACGTCACCGCCCTGCGCGAGGCCATGAGCCAGCTGCACCGCGCGGTGACTGTGTTTGAGCATTGCGGCGAGGGCATCATGGTGATGGACGCCGACCTGCGCATCCGAGACGTCAACCCGGCCCTGTGCGCCATCACCGGCTACAGCTGCGAGGAGCTGGAAGGCAGCATGCCTCACTACCTGCGCCTGAGCGAGCAGGACCCCGATTTCCTCGATCGCCTCTGGGCCGAGGTGGCCGCCCATGGCAAATGGAGTGGCGAGCTGACCGACCGCCACAAGAATGGCGAGACCGTGCCGCTTTGGGCCACCATCGTCAAAGTGCCGCCGGCCGAAGCCCATGGCGAGCCGCACTACCTGTCGGTGCTGACCGACATTTCGCGCATCAAGCAGACCGAGGCCGAGCTGCTGCACCAGAAGCTGCATGACCGCCTGACCGGCCTGCCCAATCTGGCCCTGCTGCGCGACCGCATCGAGCGCCAGGTCGGCCTGGCCCAGCGCGACCACACCTGCGTGGCCGTGCTCTACATCGACCTCGACGGCTTCCGTGACGTCAACGACATCGCCGGCCATGCCGCCGGTGACGCGGTGCTCAAGGAGACCGCCGCCCGCTTCATCAATGTGGTGCGCGCCAGCGACTCGGTGGCCCGGGTGGGCGCGGACGAGTTCGTGGTCGTGCTGTCCGGCTTGGTGGACGAAGAAACCTCCATGCGCCTGGGCGAGCGCCTGATCGACGCCATGCGCGAACCCATTCTGATGGGCGACAAGAGCTTCACGCTTGGCGCCAGCATCGGCCTGGCCCTGTTCCCGGCCGATGGCGTCAGCGTGGATGAGTTGCTGCGCAATGCCGAGGCGGCCATGTGCCGGGCCAAAGCCCATGCCCGCAACACCGTGCAGGCCTACCGGCCCGAGCTGACGCAGGCGGTGCAGCAGCGCTTCGAGCTGACCCATGCGCTGCGCCACGCCAACGAGGCGGCGCAGTTCCGCCTGGAGTACCAACCCCAGGTGCGCCTGTCCGACGGTGCCCTGATCGGCGCCGAGGCCTTGCTGCGCTGGCGCCACCCGACCCGCGGGCCGATCTCGCCGGCCGAGTTCATCCCCCTGGCGGAGGACACCGGTCTGATCATCCCCATCGGCCGCTGGGTGCTGGAAACCGCCTGCGCCCAAGCCGCACGCTGGCAGGGCCAGCCGGGCAAGCCGCAGCAGGTGGCCGTTAATGTGTCGGCGCGCCAGCTGCGCCAGCCCGATTTCATCGAGACCGTGGACTTCATCCTGGCCGAGACCGGCTGCCCGGCCCATGCCCTGGAGCTGGAGGTGACCGAAAGCCTGCTGCTGGAAGACGCCGAGGCCGCCATCGAGCTGCTGGGCGCGCTGACCGCGCGCGGGGTGCGTGTCGCCATCGACGACTTCGGCACCGGCTATTCTTCGCTGTCCTATCTGCGCCGCATGCCGGTGCGCACGCTCAAGATCGACCGCAGTTTCGTCTCCGAGCTGGGCCAGGACGCGCATGTGGCGGCGATCGCCCGCACCGTCATCGTGCTGGCGCGCAGCCTCAACCTCGATGTGCTGGCCGAGGGCGTGGAAACCGCCGAGCAGGCCGCCTGGCTGCAGCGTGAGGGCTGCGACTGGGCCCAGGGCTGGCATTTCGGCCGCCCCATGCCGGCCGAGGACTTCGTGCTGGTCCCGCACGCCGTGCCCGACGGCCCGCGGCGCACGCTGCGGCATTTGCAGCTGGCTTGAGGCTGGGAGCAGGGCTGGGCTGGTGTTAGGCCCTGGGTATGACGCACCCTTGCTGCGTTACGCTTGAGGGCCAGGCGGCCGCCAGCGGCCGCGGCCCAGCCAAGGAGAAGCCATGCCCCGCCCCTTTAACCGTCTTGTCTGCAGTCTGAGCGCGCTGGCGCTCTCGCTCGCGCCGGCCACACCGGCCCTGGCCGCCGAGCCTGCCAATCGCGGCGTCGAGCTCAAGACGGTGGAGCTGCGTTCCCAAGGTCGCTATGAATCGCTGCGCTTGGATGAGCAGGTCCTGGATGTCGAGCTGGACCAGCAGCTGAGCGGCGCCTGCCGCTTCAACCGCAGCTGGGGTTTCGATCTGGGCAACCGAGAGCTCTGGGTCAACGATGGCTGCGCCGCCCGCTTCAAACTGTTTGGCCAGGCCGTGAACGGCGAGGAAGGCAACAAGGAGTCCTCGGGCATCAGCACCGGCGCCGTGGTGGCCGGTGTGGCGGCGGTGGCCGCGATCGCCTTGTTGGCGTCTAAGTCCGGCAAGGACAAGGACAACAACAACGACTGGCAAGGCCCAGACCGCCCTCAGTGGGGCGGCCAGCAGATCCGCGGCAAGAATGGCCTGTGCCTGGACATGGCCGGGCGGGTGCAGCAAGGCACCGAGGCCATCGTCTACAACTGCCATGGCGGCAACAACCAGCGTTTCAGCTGGAGCGGCCGAGGCGAATTGCGCGTGGATGGCATGTGCCTTGATGTTGCCGAGGGGGATCGCAATGATGGGGCGCGGGTGATCGCCTGGCCCTGCAATGGCGGCGCCAACCAGCGCTGGAGCCGCCAGGGCAGCGAGATCCGCAGCCGCATGAACAACAAATGCCTGGACATCAAGGAAGGCCGCGCCCAGCCCAAGCAGCCGGTGCTGCTGTGGCGCTGCAACGGTGGCAGCAATCAGCGCTGGAGCTGGTGAGGTCACGCGCCTGTCACGCCGCGCTGGCAGTCTGCAGCGCATATCTCTTCCCTCATTTTTGAAATCGACGCCATGAGCACGCCCACCCAGCCGCCCGCCGACCCTGCCGACATGATGCAGCGCATGCAGGCCGATCTGATCGACAGCTATGACGAAGAGCTGGAGATGGAAATCGACGACCGTGGCTTCGACGAAGACGCGGTCCGCAGCAGCTTCACGGCCGAGCAGCGCTTGCAGCGCCGCGCCTATTTCCAGGAGCTGTTCCGCTTGCAGGGCGAGCTGGTCAAGCTGCAGGACTGGGTGGTGGCGACCAAGCACAAGGCCGTGATCATCTTTGAGGGCCGCGATGCGGCGGGCAAGGGCGGCGTCATCAAGCGCATCACCCAGCGCCTGAATCCGCGCGTCTGCCGCGTGGCGGCCCTGCCGGCACCGAACGACCGCGAGCGCACGCAGTGGTACTTCCAGCGCTACATCTCGCACCTGCCGGCCGGCGGTGAACTGGTGCTGTTTGACCGCAGCTGGTACAACCGCGCCGGCGTCGAGCGGGTGATGGGCTTTTGCAGCGACGACGAGTACGAGGAGTTCTTCCGCTCGGTGCCCGAGTTCGAAAAGATGCTGGTGCGCGCCGGCATTCAGGTCATCAAGTACTGGTTCTCGATCTCCGACGAGGAGCAGCACACCCGCTTCCTGGGTCGCATCCACGACCCGCTCAAGCAGTGGAAGCTCAGCCCCATGGACCTGGAGTCGCGCCGCCGCTGGGAGGACTACACCAAGGCCAAGGAAGTGATGATGGAGCGCACCCACATCAATGAGGCGCCCTGGTGGGTGGTGCAGGCCGACGACAAGAAGAAGGCCCGCCTCAACTGCATGGCCCATTTGCTGGCGCAGATGCCCTACCACGAGGTGCCGCATGACCCGGTCATCCTGCCCTCGCGCGAGCGACATGAGGACTATGAACGGCAACCGGTGCCGCCGCAGATGGTGGTGCCCGAGTTGTACTGATTCACCGGCTAGCATGGCGGCATGTTGTCGTTTCCGCCTTTCTGGCCCTGGTTGACTCGCCTGGGCGAGGCTCAGTTTTTGCTCCCGCTCTTGCTGCTGGCCCTGGTCTGGGTCTGGCGCAGCGCGGGTGCCCGCGCCGTGCAGCGGGCCTGGGTGGCGCGCAGCCTGCTGTTGCTGGCCGCCGTCATCGCCGTGACCACCGCCAGCAAGCTTGCGTTCATGGGCTGGGGTTTGGGCTGGGCCCGGTTTGACTTCACCGGTTTTTCCGGCCACGCCATGTTCGCGGCCGCCGTTCTGCCCCTGTTGGCCGGGCTGGCACTGGCGGCTCACGGCCCGGCGCGCGAGCCGGGTCGGCCCTGGGCCGGGCGCGCCCGTGCCGGCATCGCCCTGGCCTATCTGCTGGCCGCCTTGATCGCGTATTCACGTCTCAAAGTTGGTGCCCACTCTGCCTCTGAGCTTGTGACGGGCTTTCTACTCGGCGCAGCGGCCAGCGGCCTGAGCTTGTGGCTGGCGCCGCCATTGCGCCGCCCCCTGCCGCGCAGCCTGCCGCTGGCTGCTCTTGCCGTGCTGCTCTTGCTGCCCGTGGCGGCACCCTTGTCGCGCAGTCACGATTGGGTCATTCACTGGGCGCTGCAGCTGTCCGGCCGCAGCCAGCCTTTCGAACGCCTGGAACTGCAGCGCGAGCCCTCCTGATTGACGTGCCCGCAGTTCGGCGCTGGTTTCAGTGACAGACCCGGCTTATTTGCAGGGCCTGGGCCCAGAGTTGCAGGAGGCAGGTGTCGGTGTCCTCGGTCACCACCAGGCCTTGGCTGAGCTCGTAGCTGGAGTCGAACCATCCGCAGCCGCTGCTGGCCTCCTCGGCATCCAGCGCGGTTTGGGGCTGCGTGTGAGCGCGGGGAGCGGCGGTGCTCGGCGTGGCTTGAATTCGCATGGCGAGTTTCTCCAGAGGACTTGTTGCCGGTGCCGGCGGCCTGGTTTGGAGCCAGTGCCCGGCGTCTGGAACTCATATTCGGCGACGCGAAGCGTGCTTCCCATCACACTTCGGGCCGGGGGATGGGGGAGTGAGGGGGGGGCTGGCGAGGATTGTCAGCAGCATCTCCCCCAAGGTGGGGTGGTGCAGGGACGTCGCTTTCTGACCCGCAAGCAGGTGCCTTGGCCTCATAGAAAGTCAGGGCAAGTCGCGTATGCTGCCGCAGCGCGAAATGGACGGACCTGCTGATGCTCAATGTTTTTTACACAGTCGACGTGGAAGTGTGGTGTGACGGTTGGAACGATATTGATTCCAAGTTTCCCGCCGCATTCCAGAGCTATATGTACGGGCCGACGGCTGCTGGTAACTTTGGGCTGCCTTTCCAGTTGAAACTGCTGAGTGAGCATGGCCTGACCGGCGTGTTTTTTGTCGAACCCTTGTTTGCCGCGCGGTTCGGGATCGAGCCATTGCGGGAAGTCGTCGGCCTGATTGAGTCGGCCGGCCATGAAGTGCAGCTGCACCTTCACACCGAATGGGTGGATGAAGGGCGGCCGACCATCCTTCCCAACAGCACGCACAAACGCCAGTACCTGCGCATGTTCGACCTGGCCGAGCAGACGCAGCTGATCGGCATCGGCATGGACTATCTGGCCCAGGCGGGTGCGCGGCGCCCGAATGCCTTCCGTGCCGGCAGCTTCGGCTTCAACCACCTGACCCTGCAAGCCTTGGAGGCCCATGGTTTGCGCCACGACTCCAGCTACAACGCCACCATGTTCGGCCCCGACAGCGGCCTGGCGCCCGGCACCCTGCTGACCGATTGCTGTGCTTTTGAGGGGGTGTTGGAGCATCCCATGACGGTTTATGACGATGGCTTCGGCCGTCTCCGCCATGCCCAGTTGACCGCCACCTCCAGCGCTGAAATGGAAGCGCTGTTGTGGCAGGCCCTGGAGCGCGGTCAGTCCGAGTTCGTCATCCTCTCGCACAACTTCGAATTGCTGAATCCGGCCAAGAACCGGGCCGATGCGGTGGTGGTGAAGCGCTTCGAAAAGCTGTGCCGCTTCATCAGCGACAATCGCGCGAATTTCAATATGTCGGGCTTTCATGGCTTGAATGCCCGGACGGTTCAAGCCCAACCCTTGCCCTTGGTTTCCACGCGTTGGAAAACCGGGATGCGAACGCTGGAACAAGCGTATCGCCGGAGATATCTGTGAATTCCTGGTTTGTCGCGCAGGTGCCTTTCAAGTTTCAGCTCAGCGACTGGACTTGGTTTCGATTCAATTTGAATTTGCAGTGCAGCCAGGTGCGTCTGTCGGACCCGGGCGAGCCGGTGCTGCAGCCGGTCGCGCCGGATCGGGAGTTGCCGGCCGACTGTGCCGGCTATTTGATTCGCTCGCTGCCTGTGCAGGCCGCCTTGCCGGTTCTGGGAAAGCAGGGCCATTATCTGGTGTATGTGCGCCAGCATTACCCGCGCTATTTCATCGACCTGAACCAGTCGTTTGACGATTACAAGGCGAAGTTTTCAGCCAAGACGCGTTCGACCATCAACCGCAAGATCAAGAAGTTCGCCGAACATTGCGGCGGCACTTTGGATTGGCGCCAGTACACGCGCCCCGAGGAGATGATCGAATTCCTGAAACTGGCGCGCCAGGTTTCGGCCCTGACCTATCAGGAGAAATTGCTCGATGCCGGTATTCCCAATTCAGAGGAGTTCACGGCTGAGGTGATGAAATTAGCAGCCCAGGACCTGGTGCGCGCCTACATCATTTTCCATGAGGGCAAGCCGGTTTCTTACCTGTATTGCCCGATCGAAGAGGGCGTGCTGGTCTATTCATATCTCGGCTATGACCCCGGTTATATGAAGTTGTCGGTGGGCACCGTGCTGCAATGGCAGGCCTTGGAAACAATATTCGCCGAGAACAAGCACAAGTTTTTTGATTTCACCGAAGGCGAATCCGAGCACAAAAAGCTGTTTGCCACCGGCCACCGGCAATGCGCCGATGTGTTTTTCATTCGCCGCAGCTTCACCCATTGGTTACTGGTGCAGAGTCACCGGAATTTCAATGTGGCCGTCGAGAAATTCGGTGAGTTTCTCGAGCGCCACAATTTGAAGACACGCATTCGCCAATGGATGCGTTTCGGTGCCTGAGTTGGTTTCGCAGCCGGCGCGCTTGGTCTTGATTCTTGAGTCGGAAGTGACATGAATACATCGGGGGGTCGTGCGTTCATCAGCGACGAGGAGCTGTCTCAAGCCGGGGCCGGCACCTGGCCGACACATCAGTTCAAGGATCAGGCTTTTTGCAGCCCCACGAGCTTGCGCGCCTGGGCGCAGGCCTTTTTGCCCGGGCGCGGCTGGAGTGGCCCGCTGTGCCATGTGGTGAGCCGTGAGCACGGCGCCATCCAGGCCTTTGTGCCCTTCGCCAAGCAGAAGATCGCGCTGTTTTCTATCCACTCGCTGGCGGGCTATTACTGGCCGTTCCGAACCTTGTTTGTGGCGGCGCAGAAAGCGCCGGGCCTGGCAGCCGCCGAGGCGCTGGGGCGTGAGCTGGCACGCCGCCCGCCGGGCGCCGTGTTGCGCTTCGGGCCAGTGTCCAGTCGCGATGCCGCTCTGCATGCCGTCCTGCGCGAGCTGACTCGCCAGGGCTGGCGCTATCTGTGCCGGGAAACCGGCGCCGTTTTCGAGCTGGATCTCTCGCTAGGCATGGACGCGCTCAAGCAGAAGTTCAGCAGCTCCCTGCTCAAGCACATCGAGTATTCGCGGCGGCGCCTGGGCAAGACGGTGGGCGAGGTGAGCGTGGAGCGCCATGTGATGGGCCGCTCGCTCGACATCCTCGACACCTTGGCGGCCATTGAGTCGCAGTCCTGGCTGGCCAAGAAAGGTGGTGAGCTGAAGTTCATCGGGCCGGCCAACCAGCGTTTTTGGGAACTGATGGGTCAGAACCCTGATGGCCACTCGGAGGCGGTGTTCTGGGTGCTGCGCTGCGGCGGCCAGCCGGTCGCGTTCTCGGCCCATCTCGAAACGGAGACCGCGGTTTACATCCTCGCGAACTCCTACGACGAACAGTGGAAGAGCCACAGCCCAGGCTCGATCCTGACCATGGATGTCTTGCAGGATGCGGTCGCGCGCGGCAAGCAGACCTTGGACTGGGGCCAGGGCGACTCCGGCTACAAGCAGCGCTGGGGCGCGCAAGACGCGTCCTTGCTGCATGACGTGATGGTGTTCAAGCCGGGTCTGATCGGGGGTCTGCTGGCCTGGGCGGCCAAGAAGGCCTTGCCGTCCTGGACGGTCCGCCTCGATTCGCTGGCCTGAGCGGGCGCCACCGCATGAATCAACGATTGTCTTTTCTGCTGGGCCCCGGCGGCTTTGCAGCCTCGGTGTTTTTCGGCTTCAAGCTGCTCAGCGGCGTCGAGGTCTTCCGCTTTGCGAGCAAGCCCTTGCAAGCCAGGGCGGCGCTCGCCCTGCCGGCCGACTGGGCCTATCTGCGTTTGTCCAGCCCTGCCGACTATGCGCGCCTGTCTGCCGCCACCGCGACCCAGATCGCCGCCCAGTCGGGTGCCGAACCGGAACGGCTTCTGCTGCGCGGCTGCAGCATCCACGCCTTGCTGTGCGGCGAGGCGGTGGTCGCGCAGCTCAATATCGAGACCGGCCCGGTTTGCGATGTGGACGACCCCAAGCTGGCCTTGCAACTGGCCGAGGGTGACGGCTTTCTCGGCTTCCTCTACACCTGGCCCGAGTTCCGCCGTCGGGGCGCGGCGCAGCTGCTGATCGCGGCCACCGAGCAAGGCATGCGTGAGCAGGGCCTGAGACGCCTGGTCACTCATGTGCGCGCGACCAATGTGCCCTCCATGGCCGTGTTCAAGAACCTGGGCTGCCGTTTCAGTGCTGTCGTGTTCAGCAAGACCTCGGGTGCCCTGGTCGGCTCGCTGGGCATGCGCCGTTTGGGCCTGGCGGCTTTGCCGGCGCGGCCAATCGGGCGCTGATCCTGCCCCTCAGAACGGCAACGCCGTCGTGTTCTTCACCTCTTCCATCACCGCGTAAGTCCGCGTCTCGCGCACGCCGGGAAGGGTCCAGATGACGCTGCCGATGAACTCGCGGTAGGCGCCCATATCGGACACGCGGGTCTTGAGCAGGTAGTCGAAACCGCCGGCCACCAGATGGCATTCCAGGATCTCGGGGCGGGCCTGGACGGCGGCCTTGAAGTTGTCCATCACGTCCTGTACCGTGCGGTCGAGCAGGATTTCGATGAAGACCAGCATGGCCGCGCCCAGCTTTTCCGGGTTCAGCCGCGCTTCGTAGCCCAGGATGTAGCCCTCGCGGGTCAGGCGCTTGACGCGCTCGAGCACGGCGGTGGGGGAGAGGTGCACGGCCTCGGCCAATTTCAGATTGGAGATGCGGCCGTCGGTCTGCAGCACACGCAGGATGCGGGCATCGGTCTTGTCCAGGGTGGGGGTGTCGCTGCTCATGCTGAATTTTCGACTAGGGGTGTGCTGATGTTCTGAATTTAATTCAGGGCCAGCCCACATAAAGTTCGACGCTTCGCTAGTTTCGCCCATTACGAGGTTTTCCATGACCGCTTTCGCCCTGCCGCCCGAAGCCGCCCGCCTGCCTGACCCCTACCGCGACGAGATCGGCGTGGTCAACGCGCTGGCCCAGAGCCTGGGCGCCGGCCTGAATTGGCCCGCCGTCATCGAGCAAGCCGCCCCCTGGGTGGAGCAGGTGCGCGCCAACCCCGCGCCCTTCTGGGCCATGGAATCGCTGCTGCGCGAATACCCGATCACCAGCTCCGAAGGCCTGGCCCTGATGCGCCTGGCCGAAGCCCTGCTGCGCGTGCCGGACGCCCCCACCGCGATCGCCCTGACGGCCGACCAGCTCGGCCGCGGCCAGTTCGACGGCGGCTCGGACGGCCCGCACAAGCTCTGGTCCAGCCTCTCGGCCTCGGCCATCTCGCTGTCCAAGAAATTCCTGCCCGATGCCGAAGGCCAGGGCGGCCTGCTGACCCGCTTGGGCGCGCAGACCGTGGTGGGCGCCACGGTGCGTGCCATCCAGCTGCTGGGCCGACAGTTCGTGCTGGGCCGCAATATCGGCGAAGCCATGGACGAGGCCGCTTCTGCGCGCAAGGTCCAGCCTATGCTGCGCTTCAGCTACGACATGCTGGGTGAGGGCGCCCGCACCGAGGCCGATGCGCGCCGCTACCAGGCCGCCTACGTTGGCGCCATCAAGGCCATCGCCGCCGGCGCCAAAGCCGATTCACCGGAAGCGGCGGACGGCATCTCGATCAAGCTCAGCGCCCTGTTCTCGCGCTATGAAGTGCTGCAACGCGAGCGTGTGTTCGCCGAGCTGCTGCCGCGCGTCTGGGAGCTGATCACCTTGGCCGCGCAGGCCAATATCAACCTGACCATCGACGCCGAAGAAGTCGACCGCCTCGAGCTCTCGCTCGATGTGCTGGACGCCCTGGCCGCCCGCATCGCCAGCCATTACCCGCAATGGCGCGGCTTCGGTCTGGCCGTGCAGGCCTACCAGACCCGCGCTCTGGCCGTCATCCACGAGGTGGCCGCCATCGCCAAGAAGCACCACTTGCGCTTCATGGTGCGCCTGGTCAAGGGCGCGTATTGGGACGGCGAAATCAAGCGCGCCCAAGAGCTGGGCCTGGCCGCCTACCCCGTATTCACCCACAAGCAGCACACCGATGTGTCCTATCTGGCCTGCGCCCAGGCTTTGATCGAACACGCCGATGTGATCTATCCGCAGTTCGCCAGCCACAACGCCGGCACCATCGCCGCCATCGTGCAGATGGCCAAGTCGGCCAACGCCAAGTTCGAAATGCAGCGTCTGCACGGCATGGGCGAAGGCGTGTACCGCGAGGTGCTCAAGGCCGGCACGATTCCCTGCCGCGTCTACGCTCCGGTCGGCGAACACCGCGACCTGCTCGCCTATCTGGTCCGCCGCCTGCTCGAAAACGGCGCCAATTCGTCCTTCGTCCACCAGCTGGCCGATGTCAACGTGCAGGTGCCCGAGCTGCTCGGCTCGCCGGTCGAGCAAGTTCAGCCCTACAGTGCCCTGCCGCTGCCGCGCTCGCTCTATCAAGACCCCAAGGGCGAAGGCCGCGCCAACTCCACCGGCGCTGACCTGACCGACCTGGCTCAGCGCCAGGCTTACCTGGACGCTTTGGCCCGCAGCGAGATCAAGCCCGTGCCCGAAGCCACGGCCGAGCAGGTCAGCGAGGCCATGGTCCGCTTGCAAGCCGGCTTCACGCCCTGGAACACCACGCCCGCTCATGAGCGCGCCGACATCCTGCGTCGCGCCGCCGATTTGTTGGACGGTCGCATCCACGAGTTCTGTGCCCTGCTGGTCAAGGAAGCCTACAAGACCCAAGGCGACTGCGTGGCCGAAGTCCGCGAAGCCGTCGACTTTCTGCGCTACTACGCCGACCAGGCCGAGTTGGATGGCCCGCGTATGCAAGGCCGTGGCGTCTTCGTCTGCATCAGCCCCTGGAACTTCCCCCTGGCCATCTTCGCCGGCCAGGTCGTCGCCGCCCTGGTGACGGGCAATACCGTGGCCGCCAAGCCCGCTGAACAAACGCCTTATGTGGCCCAGCAGTTCGTCGAGCTGCTTTACGCCGCCGGCCTGCCGCAGACGGCGCTGCAGCTGCTGCACGGCCCGGGCGAGACTGTCGGTGCCGGCCTGGTGGCGGCGCCGCAGACCGCCGGCGTCTGTTTCACCGGCTCCACACAAGTGGCGCAGATCATCAACCGCAGCCTGGCCGCCAAGGACGGCGCGGTCGTGCCCCTGATCGCCGAGACCGGTGGCCTCAACGCCATGGTGGTCGACTCGACCGCCCTGCCCGAGCAGGTGGTCGATGCCGTGGTGCAGTCGGCCTTCCGCTCGGCCGGCCAGCGTTGCTCGGCCCTGCGCCTGCTGTGCGTGCACGAGAGCATCGCCGACGGCGTGATCGAGATGCTCAAGGGCGCGCTGCAAGAGCTGTGGGTCGGTCGCCCGGCCGAGTTGGCCACCGATGTCGGCCCGGTCATCGACGACGAGGCCTTCGACAACATCGCCAAGAACGTCGCCCGCCTCAAGCGCGAGGCCAAGCTGATCGCCGAAGCGCCGGTGCACGATGCCCTGCCGCGCCTGATCCAGCCGGTGGCTTTCGAGATTGCATCGATCGGCAGCCTGCGCCAGGAAATCTTCGGCCCGGTGCTGCATGTGGTGCGCTGGGGTGGCGATGTCGACGCGGTGGTCGAGCAGATCAACGCGCTCGGCTACGGCCTGACCCTGGGCATCCAGACCCGCATCGACAGCCGCGCCCTGCGCCTGGCCGAGCTGGCCCGCATTGGTAACGTCTACGTCAACCGCAATGTCATCGGCGCCGTGGTCGGCGTCCAGCCCTTTGGCGGCGAAGGCATGTCCGGTACAGGCCCCAAGGCCGGCGGCCCGAACTACCTTTACCGCTTCTGCGCGCTGCCGCATGTGGTGGCACCTGCCGCAGGTGCCGGTCTGAAGCCGGAGGCCGCCGCTACTGCCGGCTTGGCCGCCACCGTGGCCGCCCTGGCCGCGGGCCACGAGGCCTGGGCCTCACGCCCGCTGACCGAGCGTGCGACCGTGCTGCGCCGTGCCTTCGAAGGCCAGGCCGGTGGCCTGTCTGTCAATGCTCGCTTGAGCCTGGCCGAGCGCGTGCTGGCCGACCTGCGCCTGCCCGGCCCGACGGGCGAGAGCAATGAGCTGCGTCTGCATGCCCGCGGCGTCTTGCTGCTGCTGGCCCAGTCGGCGCCCCTGCCCGAGCTGGCCCTGAGCCTGGCTGCCGCTCTGGTGGCCGGCAACAGCGTGGCCCTGCTCTGCGATGCGCCGGCCGAGGCTGAGCTGGTGCAAGCCCGTCTGCGTGCCGCCGGCCTGCCGGCCGAGGCCTTGCTGATCCTGCCCCAGGCAGGCAGCGCCACGGTGGCGGCTTTGCTCGACGACGAGCGCGTCGCCGGCGTGGTGCTGGCCGCACCCGACCGCCCGGCCGAGCGCGCCTTGCTGCGTCAGCTGGCCGCCGGTGATGGCGCCATCCGCCCCCTGATCACGGCGCAGGAAGTGCATGACCCGCTTCAGCAATACCGCTTCAGCGCCGAGCAGACCTTGACCATCAACACCGCGGCCGCCGGCGGCAACGCGGCCCTGCTGGCCGGTTTGCACTGATGCGCGGCCGCTCGCGGCTGCTGCGGCTCGGCGGCGCTGGCCTGCTGGGTTGGACCCTGCTGACCGCAGGCCAGCCCGTGGCTGCGGCGCCGGCCGAAGCGCTGTCGCTGCCAGCCGCAGCGAGCGTCTTGCCGGCCTGGCAGCGCCTGGGCCAGCAACTGCAAGCGCAGGACTACCGCGCCGCGCGGCCGGCCTTGCAGCTGCTGCTGCGCCGCCATGCGGCCGGCCAGGCGCTGGACAGCGAGGCCGGCGAGCTGCTCTACCGTTGGCTGTTCGTCAGCGAGAACCTCGCCGAGGTCGGCCGCCGCACGGCCGCGGTGTTGGAGGATGGCGCTGCGGCCACGGCCGCCGACCTGCTGGCCGCCGCGCGCCTGGCCCTGGAGCTGCGCGATTTCGAACGGGCCGAGGCCTGCCTGCAGCGGGCGCAGCACAGCGCGCGCAGCCCGGCCGAGCGCGCCAGCGTCTTGCGCGGCCAGGGCCAGCTGGCCTACCAGCGGCGTGGCTACGACGCGGCCCTGACCTTGCACCAGCAAGCCCTGGCCCTGCAGCCCAGTGCCGATGGCGAGCAAGCTCTGGCCGAGACCCTGATCCGCCTGGGCCGAACGGCCGAGGCTGTGGCTGCCGCCGAGCGCGCCGTGGCCCTGGATCCCTTCCACGAGCAAGCGCATTACCACCTCGGCAATGGCTATGCCCGCAAGAACTACAGCGAGCTGGCGGCCGAGGCGCCGGGCGCTTTTGCTGCCGCCAACACCTTGATCCGTCGCGCCGCGCGCGCCTTTGACCGGGGCGATCTGCTGGCCGCGCGCCGTCTGGCTGCCAGTGCCCTGGCGCGCTGCCCCGGCCATGGCCGCGCCCATGCGGTGCTGGCCAAGGCCATCGAAGGCCTGCGCCTGCGCCAGGATCCACACCGCGCGGCCGACGAAGCCCGCTTCGCCGCCACGCCCATGCCGCAGGTGCCCGCCATCGAGCGCTATGTGCTGAACTGGGCCCAGCTCTCGCCGCGCCACCAGAAGCGCGTGGCCCTGTCGCTGGCGCCTTGGAAGGCCTTCATTCCGGTGCTGGTCGAGGGCGGCGCCACGCATTTCATCAAGCCCCTGGACATGCGCCTGTCCGAAACCCCCGGCGCGCTGGCGCTCAAGGACCAGCGCATCGGCTACGACTCGCGCCTCTGGGACGATGTGCGCGGTATGGGCGGCTTCAACACCGTGACCGGCATCGAGGACGTCGAGCGCTCCATCTTCGGCCGCTACAACACCGTGCTGCATGAGCTGAGCCACCAGGTCCACGGCGTGTTGACGGCCGACGCCGCGCGCGAGATCCAGGAGCTGTACCGCCGCGCCAAGCTGCGCGACGAGCGCAGCAAGAACGGCTTTCTGTCGCGCTATGCCGGCGGCTCGGTCTGGGAGTATTTCGCCGAGGGCGCCAACGCGCTCGACTCGCCGCGCCGCGATGCCTTCGACACGCGCGAGATCGTGCGCGAGCGTCTGCAGGCGCAGGACCCGGAACTGCTGGCCCTGGTGCAGCGCCTCTTCCATCAGACCGACACCCGCGCCAGCCTGCCCATCGCCCTGGTCAATGCCGGCCACCATCGTCTGGAGTCCGGCGAGCTGGTCGCGGCCCGCGGCTTTTTCGAGCGCGCCCGCAGCGTGGCGCCGCAGGACGAGCTGGTGCTGACGGCCGCGCTCTACGGCGCGTCCTTGGCCGCGGATGTGGACGCCGTGCGCCGCCTGGCTGCCGAGGTGCAAACGCGTTATCCGCGCGGCGGCGCGGTGCTGAGCTCAGCGCTGGAAGCCTTGTGGCACAGCGGCCAGCCCCTGGCCGAGCTGACGGCTCAGCTGAGCGCACAAGCCCAGGGCCTGGAGGGCGAAGACCGGCAGCGCGTCGACCTGGCCCTGGGTGGGCATCAGCTGCGCCTGGGTGCGGCCGGGCCGGCCCTGGCCGCGTTTGAGTCGGCCCTGGCCTACCAGAGCGACAGCCCCGAGGCCCTCTGGGGCAAGGCCGCCGCCCTGGCCCAGGCCGAGCGCTGGGACGAGGCTTTTGCCGTCTACGAGCAGGCCCTGCGCCTGCGCACCGGCCTTGTCGAGCTGCGCCGCGATCTGGCCCGCGACCTGCTGCGCGCCGGCCGCCTGGAGCCCGCCCGCGCCCAGCTCAAGGAAGCGGCGCTGCTGGACCCCAAGGACGCCGGCGTGTTGGCGCTGCAGGCCTGGGCTTCGCTGCTGGGCCAGGATGCTGCCGGTGCTCTGCGCCAGGCCGAGGCCGCCCTGGCCCTGAACCCCTGGACCGACCTGGCCCTCATCATCCAGGGCGCCGCCCAGACCCGCCTGGGCCGCCCCGAGCAGGCCACGGCCAGCTGGGCACCGCTGCGCCAGCGCCATGCCGATGCCGCCAGTGCGCCGCGTTACGTCTACCGCGCCGAGGCCTCGGGCTGGATCTCGGTCAACGAGCAGCCGGCCTGGGAACGGCGGCTGCTGGAGCAGCTGGCGAGCGAGTGATCAGAACCAGCTGCTGATCGCCTCCAGCGGTTTCTTGATGCCACCATGCACCGGCACCAGGCAGCCCGGCTTGGGGTAGCCCACGACCAGCAGGATGACCGGCTTTTCTGATTCCGGCCGGCCGCAGATCTTGCTCAGAAAGCCCATGGGGCTGGGCGTGTGGGTCAGGGTGGCCAGGCCGGCGTCGTGCAGGGCGCTGATCAGGAAACCGGTGGCAATGCCCACCGACTCGGGCACGTAGTAGTGGCTGTAGCGCTCGCCCTGGGCATCGATGCCGTACTTCTGCGCAAAGATGGCGATCAAAAGCGGCGCCTCTTCCAGAAAAGGCTTGTTGGCGTCGGTGCCCAGGGGCGCCAGCGCGCGCAGCCATTCTTCGGGCGCGCGGCCGTTGTAAAAGGTGCGCTCCTCTTCCTCGGCTTCGATGCGGATCTGGTGCTTGATCGCCGGGTCGCTGATGACGGCGAAATGCCAGGGCTGCTGGTTGGCGCCCGAAGGCGCGGTGCCGGCGGCCAGCAGGCATTGCTCGATCACCTCGCGCGGCACGGGCCGGCTGTCGTAATCGCGCACGGTGCGGCGGCGCAGCTGCTGCTGGTAGTGGGCGCGCGCCTGGGCCAGCATCTGCTCGGGCGGCAGTTCGCGGTAGTCGCGCAGGGGCTCCATGGCAGGAGCGGGCAGTTCGTGGGTCTCGGTCATGGTGGTTTCTCCTCCGTCGCGTCTTGTGGTTTGGGAACTTTCGCGACGCGGGCAGCGTAGCCGGTGTCGGCCGGCTTGACCATCGGTGCCGGGCCCGAGTCCTGCGCGGCGCGCCTACACTTCGACCTCCATCCCATGAGCAGGAAGCGGCGTCAGCCATGAGTTCACCCATAGCTTTCATTGGCGGCGGCAATATGGCCAGCGCCATCATCGGCGGCTTGCTGCGCGCCGGCCTGAACCCGGCGCGGGTCTGGGTGGTCGAGCCCTACGAGCCGCAGCGCGCCCGCCTGCAGGCCGATTTCCCGGGCCTCCATGTGCTCGCCGCCGCCGATGCCAGTCTGGCCGAGGCGGGACTGGTGGTCTGGGCGGTCAAGCCCCAGCTCTTTGGCGAAGCGGCCGCGCCTCTGGCCGGATTGCTGCACGGGGCCCTGCACCTGTCCGTGATGGCGGGCATCCGCAGCGACACCCTGGTGGCCAAGACCGGCAGCGAGCGCATCGTGCGCGCCATGCCCAACACGCCGGCCCTGATCGGCAAAGGCATCGCCGGCCTGTTTGCCCGCGCTGCGGTGTCCGCCGGCGACCGGGCCCGGGTGGAGCAGGTGCTGGCACCCACTGGCCGCTGCATCTGGGTCGATGCGGAGGCCGATCTGGATGCGGTCACTGCCTTGTCGGGCTCGGGGCCGGCCTATTTCTTCTACGTCGTCGAGGCCATGACGGCTGCGGCGGTGGACATGGGGCTCAGCGAAGCGCAGGGCCGCGAGCTGGCATTGGCCACCTGCCGCGGCGCGGCCGCCCTGGGCCTGGCCTCCAGCGAGTCGCCGACCGTGCTGCGCGAGCGTGTCACGTCCAAGGGCGGCACCACCCATGCCGCCATCAGCAGCTTGCAGGCCGACCAGGTCGGCGCGGCCGTGCAGCGCGCCGTGCTGGCCGCGCAAGCGCGCGCTCGCGAGCTCGGTGATGAGTTTGCGGCTTGAACCGACCCGCCAAACCCGACAGACGCGAGCACGACCTGACCCCAAGCTGACAGCGATGTCCCACGGAACCTTGAACTCGACCTTGCCGCTGACCCTGAGGGTGCTGCTTTGGGCATAGCCAGCCGCGACAGTTTGCGCAAATGGCTGCACGCCCCCGGTTCGCTGAGCCGGCGCCTGGCCTGCCTGGGCGAACGCTTTGAAGTGACGGTGCTCAGCCAGCGCACCGCGCCCCTGCGCACGGCCGAACTCAAGGCCCTGGGCCTGCCGCGGCACGGCTGCACCGTGGTGCGCGAGGTCATCCTCAGCGTCGACGGCCGTCCCCTGGTCTGGGCGCGCTCCAGCCTGCATCAGAGCGCCCTGGCCGGCCCCTGGCGCGCCCTCAAGGGCCTGGGCCCCCGGCCGCTGGCCAATTTGCTCTATGCCGACCCGCGCGTGCGGCGCAGCGAGCTGCGGCCGCGCCGTCTGTCCCGCTTCGGCCACACCCGCCGGCAGATGGAAAAGCAGTGGTTGGCCGCCACCGGCAGCCCCGCATCGGCCCAAATGTTGTGGTCACGCAACTCTGTTTTCAGCCGCTGCGGGGCTCAGTTACGGGTGATGGAGCTATTTGTGCCGGAACTGGCAGGAAATATGCCGACAGTTGGTCGCGTTAGGTGTGTAAAGAGGCGTAACAATAGGGCCTAGAACAATAAGGTAGGGAGGTTCATCAGCTGTTTTGAGGAATCTCATGAAAACTCGTGACGTCGTTATTTTCAGTGGCCAGCAATTCGCTGTGCCGCAATGCATTCAGCGTATCGACCATCAGTCGACGCACGGTTGGCAGCTGCGTTATGGCGGCACCAAGCTTTTCTCCGACCACTCGCAAGACGGTAGCGGTGCTGCGGCGGCCTTGGCCGAAGCCACCAAGGCCTTGCTGAGTCGCATCGCCACCTTGCCTGCGCCTTCGCGCTTGCAACGCCGCCCCAGCGGCAACAAGGGCAGTGGTTTGCCGGTCGGCATCTCTGGCCCCATCGTGCGCCAGCGCGCCAGCAGCCGCGTGCGCGACTGCAGCTTTGCCGTGTCCTTGCCTCGCTTCGGCGGTTCGCCGCGTGGCCGCAGCGTCTACATCGGTACCGAGAACACCTACACGGTGGAGAAGTACCAAGCCGCCCTGGCCAAGGCCGTGGCCCTGCGTGAGTCGGCCGAAGAAGCCTACCAACGCGCCGCCACCCGCGCCAAGCGCGCCGAGGGCAAGGCCTTGAAGGAGCAGCTGAAGTCCATCATCGCCGCAGCGCCGGCAGCGAAGGCGCCCAAGGCAGCCAAGGCCGCGCCCAAAGCGACAGTCAAAGCCGCCGCCAAGCCGGCTGCTAAGGCTGCACCCAAGGCAGCCGCCAAGCCGGCCAGCAAGGCGGCGCCCAAAGTTGCCGTGAAAGCTGCGGCGAAAGCTGCAGTCAAGCCGGCCGCGAAGACTGCTGCGAAGGCGGCTGTGAAAGCCGCCGCCAAGCCCGCTGTTCGCAAGACAGCCGCCAAGAGCGCGCGTGCCTGAAGCGCGGGCCTTGCGCTGGGCCCTGGTCGGCCCCGGCAATATCGCCGGGCGCTTTGTCCAGGCCTTGCAAGGCCTGCCCGGTCATGAGCTGAGCCTGGTGCTGGGGCGCGACCTGGCCCGTTCGCAGGCCTTTGTGGCCGAGCATTGCGCGAGCGACCGGCCGGCGCCGCGTCTGGCTCTGGCCGCCGATGCGGCCGAGCTGCAGGCCGCCCTGGCCAGCAGCGAGGTCGATGCGGTTTATATCGCCACGCCCCATGCCCAGCATGGCTTGGCCGTGGCCGCCGCCCTTGAAGCCGGCAAGTCGGTGCTGTGCGAGAAGCCCTTGGTGCCAGGTCTTGCCCAGGCCCTGCCCCTGGTGGCCTTGGCGCAGCAGCGCCAGCTGTTCTTGATGGAAGCGCTGTGGACGCGCTTTCTGCCGGTCTACGCGCAAGTGCGAGCCTGGCTGCAAGCCGATGCGATCGGCCCGCTGCGGGCCATTCAGTCGAGCTTTTGTTTCTCCATCCCTTTCGACGCCCGCAGCCGCTGCTTTGACCCGGCCCTGGCCGGTGGCGCCTTGCTGGACATCGGCATCTACAACCTCAGCATGACGCGCTGGGTGCTGCAACAGGCGCTCGGTGCATGCCCCGAGCCGCTGCAGATCCAAGCCCAGGGCGTGCTGGCGCCCACCGGGGTCGACCAGCGTCTGGCCGCCAGCCTGCACTTTCCCGGCGGCATCAGCTCTCAGTTCGTCTGCGCCTTCGACGGCATGGCCGACAACGGCCTGCGCATCTTCGGCGAGCGTGGCGTGATCGAGCTGCCGCGCAACTTCTGGGAGGCGACCGAAGCTCGGCTGCAGGTCGCCGGTCAGCCGGAGCAGACCGTGCAGGCGCCGTTCCAGATCAATGGCTTCGAGGGCGAGATCCTCGAAGCGGCAGCCTGCATTCGCGCCGGCCGCAGCGAAAGCGCGCACATGCCGCTCAGCGAGACCCTGGCCACCCTGGCCTGGATGGACCAGATCCGCGCCCAGCTGGGCGTGCGCTACCCCTTCGAATCCGCCTTGCACTGAGCCAGGCTTTGGGCTTGGCTGTCCAAGGCCTGCAGATTGGCCGGCAGGCGCTGCTCTGTGCGCAGCCGCGCCAGGCCGGCCGCGGCCGCCTTGAGCAGGGCGCAGGCGGCGGCCGGGTCATGAGCGGCCGGGCCTTGTAGCGCGCGGCCCAGCCAGAACTCGGCCAGATGAGCCTCGCGGGCGAACAAGGCGTTGAAGGGCTCGCGTTGGGCTGAGGCGCGCAAGGTCTTCAGCGCCGCTTCGCCGGCTTGGCGCGCCGCGGCGCGCGCGGCCGGGCTGAGCATGGCGGCCGGGGCCGCCAGCAGGATGCGGGCCTCGACCAGGCCGTACTTGGCTTCGCCCTCGGGGTCGTCATTGGCGCCGGCGGCCGCGCGCCGCTCGGTCAGGGCGCGCCAGCGCTGGACCGCCTCACCATGCCGGCCGGCCAGGGACAGCTGCAGGGTCAGGTCGCGCTCCGACTCGTCCAGGCGCGGCGCCAAGGCCTTCACTTGCGGAAACTTCTGCCGCAGCTCGCTCAGCAGCTTGAACTCGCGCTGGTACCAGACCAGCGCGCGGGCCGGGCGGCCCAGGCTGTCCAGGGCCTCGGCCAGGGGGCCATAGCCATTGGCCAGGTTGCGCTGCGCCCGCTCATTGCTCGGGTCCGCGCGGGCGCCGCGTTCGCGCCGCTCGATCGAGCTGATCCACATGGCCAGGCCGCGCTCGGTGTCGCCCGTTTCCAGCAAGGCATCGGCCAGGCGACCTTCGGCCAGGTAGAGCCAGCGCTGCCAGCGCGGGTTGTCGGGCGCGCTGGCGAGCAGGCGGGTCGCCAGCTGGTGGCTCTTGAGCTGAGTCTGTAGGCTGGCCGGGAACTCGCCCGCCACGCGCTGGAAGTCGGAGAGCTGGTTGAGCAGGCCGCCGTAAGCCTCCAGCACTTCGCTGCGCTCGGGGTGGCGCTGCAGCAGGCCGTCCATCTCGCGGTCCAGCGCTTCGATGCGCTGGCGTGCCGGCTGGTACAGGCCCAGGCTTTCCTTGAAGGGCCAGTAGTCGACCGAAGCGAGGTAACGGTCGGCCTCGATGCGCTTGAGTTGCACCGCCAGGTCTTGCGGCTGGGCTTGCGCCAGGCTGGCCGCATGGGCGGCTGCCGTGCGGTAAAAGCCCTTGGCTTCGGGCAGCTTGCCGGCGGCGCGGGCGCTGTCGCCAAAGCGCTCGTTGATGGACTTCAGCCCCTGCACATTCTTCAGGTCCAGCGGGTCCAGCGCCGCCAGGGCCTCGCGCATGCGCAAGGCCTTCTCGTAGGCGGCGCGGGCCTCCTGGGGCCGGCCCAGGTTGGCCTGCATGCTGTTGCCGAAGATGTCGCCGATGCGCTCATAGCCCTCGGCCACATCGCGCAGCAGCTCGCGGTCCTCGAGGCGCTCGCTGGCCAGGCGGTCGAGATAGCTGAGCGCGCCGGCGACCAGCTTTTCGCGGCCGGCGGTCGGGCCGTCGCGCAAGGCGGTGTCCACCTCGAACAGCATCAGGCGCGCGAACTGGCGCACGTCGTTGAAGCGCCGCTCGGCCAGCTGGCTCTGCGCCTGCGCCACGCGCGCCTGCCAGAGCGCCAGGCCGGCACCGCCGACTACGGCCGCCAAGGCCAGGCTGCCGGCTGCCACCGGCCATTTGTTGCGGCTGACAAAACGACCCAGCAGATAGCCCAGGCGCGGCTTGCGCGCGCTGACGGGGTAGCCCTGCAGATGGGCACGGAGGTCGGCGGCCAAGGCGTCAACGCTTGCATAGCGCGCACTGCTCTGCTTCTCCAAGGTCTTGAGCAGGATGTTGTCGAGATCGCCGCGCAGGCGCTTGCGCCGATTCAGCCACTGCGGGTCCTTGATCAGCTCGGGCGACAGGCTGCTGGGCCGGGTCGGCAGCTCTTCCAGCACGCAATGCGCGGCCTGCAGCGGCGTGCTGGCCTGGCGGCCATAGGGGCGCACGCCGGTCAACATCACATAGAGCAGCACACCCAGGGAATAAAGATCGGTGGCGGTGCTGACCGGGTCGCCGCGCACCTGCTCGGGGCTGGCGTAGTTGGGTGTGAAGGGGCGCTGGCCGGCCTGCGTTTGGTCGGTCGGGCTTTGCTGGCCCGGCAAGGCCTCTTGCGGGTCCAGGGCCTTGGCGATACCAAAGTCCAGCAGCTTGACCTGGCCTTCGCCGTTGACCAGCACATTGCCGGGCTTGAGGTCGCGGTGCACCAGCAGATGGCGGTGCGCATAGGACACGGCGTCGGCCAGTTGCAGGAACAGCGCCAGCCGCGCCTCCAGGCTCAGGCCTTCGCAGGCCTGGTCGATGGCCCGGCCCTGCACCAGCTCCATGACGAAATAGGGCAGGCCGCTGGGGCTGAGCCCCGCATCAAAAAGGCGCGCGATATGCGGGTGGTCGAGCCGGGCCAGGGCCTGGCGCTCCTGCGCAAAGCGCTGCAGCACGGCACTGGAATCCATGCCGCGCTTGAGCAGCTTGACCGCCGCCTCGCCCTGGTAGGCGCCGTCGGCCCGGCGCGCGCGCCAGACCTCGCCCATGCCGCCGCAGCCCAGGACGTCGATCAGCTCCCAGGCTCCCAAGCGCAGGCCCGGCCAGGCCACGGCATCCGCTTCTTCCTTCGTGTGTGCGCCAGCCTCGGCCAGCGCCGCCTGGGCCAGAAAGCCCGGGTCTTCGGCGCCGCCGCCGGTGCTGTGTGCGAGCAGAGACAGGACCTCGGCCTGCAGCTCGGCGCTGGCCGCGCTGGCGCGCACAAAGGCTTCGCGCTCGGCCGCCGGCAGGCCCGCGGCGGCGTCAAACAGCTGCCGGACGTCCGGCCAAGCGGGTGGAATGCTCATGGCTGCCCAGTGTGCGCAAGTTCGGCGCCGCCGTCATGCTGACAAGCCCGAGGGTCAGGGCTTGCCTGCTGATGCTGAGTGAGCGTGGCGGCGCTACAGTGCCGGCGCAGGGCGGCTGGCGCCCCATGCAGGGAGGCATGTTGGAGATGAAAAGCGAGAAGGAAGGAGCGGAGCGGAACATCGGCACTTGCCAGGTTTTTGGCAGGCCCTGGCTGCGGCGTGTGCTTTTGTGCTGGGCCAGCTGGGCTGCTGTGGTCCTGGCGGCTGTACCGACTCAGGCCGCCGAGACTGGAACCGTGATCGTCGGCCGTGCCGATGCCGACAGTCTGCCGGGTGTGAGCCTGGGCCTCTTGCTGTTGGACAGGCCCCGGCGAGTGCTGACGCTTCGATTGCGGGACGGCGCCCGGCCCGGCGCGGCGGGCTCGCCCTGGCGCGAGGTCGATGCCGCCGGCTTGCGCAAGATCGACCGCTTTGCCGCGCCCCGCCTGCAGCTGCGGCGTGAGCCTGAGCCGTGTCAGTTTTCGCTGCGCTGGGGCGCTTTGCCGCCGCCCCCGCCAGCTTTGCATGGATCGACTGAGCGCGAGCACTTGCTCCACGCCCTTTGCCCCGACGCCGACTGCGAACAGCCGGCCTGGCAGACGGACTTGCCCGCGGATGCGCAAACCTTGGCCCTGCGGGCCTGGCTGCTGGCCGATGCCAGGTCGGAGGCGGAGCTCGTCCTTTACGTGCTGGATCTGCAAGCCGGGTCGGGTTCGGCGGGGGAGTACCGCTTGGCGGGATTGCCCACCCTGCCGTCGCTGAGCTGGAAAGGCAGGGATGCGCCCTGGTCCTGGAGTCAGGCGCCGGTGCGCTTGCCGCTGGAACTGGCCGCGCAGTTTCCGCAGCTGTTCCGGGCGGTCTGGGCTGAACAGGCGCGTCAGCAGAAGAGGGGCGAGGCGTCCCTGCTGTTCAGCAGCGAATGGGTGAACGGTCTTCATGCCTTACGCCGGAGCCGCTATCTGGATTTGCAAACGCATGAACTGCTGGCACTGGGAGCGCCGGAGCTGCTGGCCTCTTTGAAGACTGCCCAGCTCCACCGCCTGCATCTGCGTCTGCGCGCTGCTGATGCACCCGAACAGCTCAGCCTGCAAAAGCTGCCCAGGGCTGGTGCCGGGAGTCGCTCCTGGCTGGCGATTCAAGCGGCACAGGACGATGGCGCCCAGTGCAGCGCGCATCTGGCCACACTCTCGTGCGCGGCGCTCTGCCATGAGCGGATCGAGCGCGTGGCGCTTGACCCACCGGGCACTTATCTGCTGGAGCCACGGCGTGGCGAGCTGCCCGAGTCGCGCAGCGAGCAAATGCAGGCGTGCCGGGCTTCCTGCAATGCCCAGATGGAGAGGCTGGCCGCAGACGCTCAGGACTACGCGAGCGAGGGCCGCGACCAGGCTCGGCAGGAGTTGTTGGATGGCTTGAGGCGCATGACGGGGCCAGGCTTCTTTGCCGCCGAGCCTCACCCGTGACTCGCACTGGAACTGGCCTTTAGTGCAGGTCGATCTCGGGCAGATCGGCGTCGAGCAGGCTGGTGATCACGGTCAAGGCCTGGGCTTCGGTGTCGACATCGAGGGCCAAAATCAAGGCCTCGTCCAGGCGAATGGGCGAGCTGGGCATGCCGCATGGTGCTGCCCTGTGGGGGGATGGCATATAGTCGCCGCCCCATGAGCCTTCTCGACATTTATCGCGCGCGCCGCAAGCTGCTGGAACGTTATGTTCAGCGTTTGCTGGGCAATGCCGATGAGGCGGCCGAGGTGTCGCAGGAGGCGTTCCTGCGCGTCTATGCCGCCGAGCTCGGCGAGCAGACGCCGGTCAGCGAGGCCTTGCTCTACACGGTGGCGCGCAATCTGGCGCTGAGCGAGTTGCGCAAGCGCATTGCTCGTGCCACCGACGCTGTGGGGGAATGGGACGACTTGCGCGTTGAGGACACAGGGCCCAGTGTGGAGGCCCTGATCCAACAACGCCAACGTGTGGCCGCCGTCGAGGCCGCCATGGAACGCATGGCCCCCAAGTGCCTGGAAGTGTTTCGCATGCGCAAGGTCGACAATCTCTCACACGCCGAGATTGCTCGCCGCTTGGACATCTCGCCCAAGACGGTGGAGCGCCACATCACGCGTGCCCTGCAGCTCTGTCACGAGGCCATGGCCGAACACGATGGCGAGCTGCAGCGCCGGGAGGGCCAGCGCCGATGAGCCGCACGCCAGACAGGCCGTCTCATCAAGCCGAGGGGCAGGTCTTGCCTTTCGGTCGCGTCGGCGATTCGGCTGAGGCGGCGCGCCGCTGGGTGGTGCGCATCGATGCCGGCGAACTCAGCGCTGCGGAGCGCCAACAGCTCAAGGACTGGTTGGCGAGCGATCCGGCCCACGCCCGATTGCTGGACGAGCATGCCCTGATCTGGGCAGCCGCTGGCCAGGCGCGTTTTCCTGATGAAGCGGCCAGTCCTGCACCGGCACGCCCGGCGCGGAGCCGGCGCCCCTGGCTTTGGGCTTCGGCCGCCGGTGGTCTGGCGGCCGCCTGCCTGCTGCTGGTGCTGATCCTGCGCCAGCCCTGGACGCCCGCGCCGCCCGAGAACCAGTTCGCCGCCCAGCACGCCACGCCGGTGGGTCAGCAGCAGGTCTTGTTGCTGCCCGATGGCTCGCGCACCGAGCTCAATGCCGCCTCGTCCCTGGGCGTGGTCTACGGCGAGGCGCGCCGCCGTGTGGTGCTGGAGCGCGGCGTCGGCCTGTTCGAGGTGGCCAAGGACAAGAGCCGGCCCTTCGAGGTGGTGGCCGGCCATACCGTGGTGCGAGCCGTGGGCACGCGCTTTCTGGTGCAGCGTCACCGCGACGGCAGTGTCGAGGTGACGGTGTACGAGGGCGTGGTCGAGCTGCGCAAGGCGGCCAAGGCAGAGGGCGAGCCCGATGCACAGCCCCTGCGCCTGGGCGCCGGCCAGGTGGCGCTGGATCAGCTGCGCCAGACCCAGCTGTCCATAGCCTCGCCGGCCGAGCTGGAGCGCAAGCTGGCCTGGCAGCAAGGCCGCATCGTGTTTGACAACAGTAGCCTGGGCCTGGCGCTGGAAGAGGTCAACCGCTATAGCCCCGAGCCCATCGAGCTGGCCGACCCGACGCTGCAGGATCTGCGCATCTCGGGAGCCTTCGCCACGCGTGATGTGGCCGTGTTCCTGCGCAGCCTGGAGCAGGGTTTCGGCCTCAAGGTGCGCTTGCAGGATCAGCGCTGGCGCGTCAGTCGCGGTTGATCTTTGCTTGTACGGAAAACCGATATCAGGGTTTGTCCTTTGGGGGGAGGTGGTGGCTGGCGCGTCGACATAGCAGTTGTGCGCGACGCCCGAACCACCTCTGTCATTGGAGCCACCATCTTGCAGCCCCGATTCCGTTCTTTTGATCTTCGACCCCTGGCTCTGGCCGCCGCGCTGGCATTGCAGCTGCCGGCTCAGGCCCAGACTACGCCTGGGGCCGAGGCCACTGCCAAGCCCCAGGCCATCGAGATTCCCGCCCAGCCCACGGCCCAGGCCTTGCAGACCTTTGTCAAGCAGCTGAACTTCCAGCTGCTCTACGCGCCCGAGCTGCTGCGCGGCCTCAACAGCAAGGCCGTCAGCGGCGTGATGAGCCCGCGTGAGGCTCTGGCCCGCTTGCTGGAAGGCAGCGGTCTGCAGATCATCGACACCGGCCCTAACGCGGCAACTTTGCGTGCTCCCGGAGGGTCGACGCCGGGCCTCCGGGCTTCGGGCGCGTCGGCCGCCCTGGAGCAGGGCCGAGGCGGTGACGGTGGTGAGGTGCCTGAATCGCGCCGTCCGGCCTCAGTGCTGGCCGAATCGGCCGGCCGCGTTCACAGCTTTGATCTGGCTGCCGGCGATGCGCTGGAGACGGTGCAGCAGGCAGCCCGCCTGGCCGGTGTTTCGGTCAGCTTCAAGGAAAACGAACTCAGCGGCGTGCGCACCAACCGCATCAGCGGCGAGTTCACCACCTTGCAGGCTTTTCAGCGCCTGCTGGCCGACACCCGCCTGGCCGTGGGCGTGCAAGTCGCTACCGGCGAGTATGTGGTGCGGCGCCTGGAGACCATCGCTCGCGTCGAGGTGACGGGCTCGCACCTGCGCTCCATCCTCGGTGAGCAGGGTGTCAACCCGGTCACGGTGCTGACGCGTCAGGACATCGAGCGCTCTGGTGTCACGACCTTGGCCGAGCTGCGCAATCTGATCCCGCAACTCTCGGTCGGAGCCTCGACCAGCTTTGACGGCAACAGCTCGCGCGGTTCGCCGGACGGGCGCCTGCTCTTTGATCTGCGTGGCTTGGGCGCGGGCAACACCTTGATCCTGGTGGACGGCATGCGCCTGCCCAAGACCGGCTCGCGCGGCGTGGCCGAGGCCTACGAGGCGACAGGCATCCCGATGTCGGCCATCGAGCGGGTGGAAGTGCTGCTCGGTGGCGGCAGCGCCATCTATGGCGCCGATGCCGTGGGCGGCGTGGTCAACATCATCACCCGCAAGCGCTACTCGGGCACCGAGATCGAGTACGCCCGCGACAACACGGTTGATCGGGACGCGGCCAACGACCGCCTGGCTCTGAGCCATGCCTTCCGCAAGAGTGGCTTCTCGGCGCGCGGCATGCTCTCTGTCGAGACTCAAAACGCCCTGGCTTTGCGCGACCGCGAATGGCTGGCTTCGGACGACCGCCGCCCTTGGGGCGGTGCGGACAACACCCGCAACAACCCGGCCATTGGTGGCGTGGTCAGCGCCGTCAGTGGCCAGCTGCCGGGCATCGGGGCGTCCACCGCCTTCGTCCCTGCTGGCGCCAATGGCCGCACTGCTACGGTCAAGGATTTCGCCGGTGCCGCCGCAACCCAGCGTTATGACGCGGCCAAGCACCTGAACGCGATCAACCCCTACACCCGCAAGGTGGCCAATCTGTATGCCGACTACCAGTTCGCCCCCTGGGCCACGCTGTATGCCAGCTACAACTGGTCGCGCAATGAATCGGAGGCGCCTGGCGATCCGGTGCGCTTGAACACCCGCATCCCCGCTGGCTATCCGGGCAACCCCTTCGGTGTGCCCATCATGGTGGACAAATACCTGTGGGAGCTGGGCACGCCCGCCCGCCATTACCGCTACTCGCAGCAATCGACCACCCTGGGTTTGCGCGGCGATCTGCCTGGCGATTGGCGCTATCACTTCAGCCTGGCCGATGCGCGCAGCAACCCCGAGTTGCCGGAGGGCGTGTACCAGTTTGACGGCGGCAAGCTGATGGCCGCCATCAACGGCGCCAGCAAGCCCGTGCTGCTGCACGACAGCTTGGCCTTGCTCGGCTCGGGCAAGGGCCCCAACGCCGCCGGTGTGCTGGAGGCCTTGTACTTTGAGGATTCGCGCCAGGACCAGCCGCGCACGCGCAGCACGGCGCTCAATCTGGACGGCCCGATCTGGCAGCTGCCGGCTGGCCCGGTCAATCTGGCCGTGGGTGCCGAACAACGGGTCGAGTCGGTCCAATTCTTCAACAGCTCGACCCAGTCCAACGGCACCGAAGCGGCCGAGCCCAAGCAGGACCGCAAGGTCGATGCGCAGTACCTGGAAGTGGCGATCCCGCTGCTGTCCACCAAGTCCGATCTGCGCCTGCCCTTGGCCCACAGCCTGAGCGTCACCGGCGCCGTGCGGCGTGATCACTACAACGATTTCGGCGCTGCCACCAAACCGCAGTACGGCCTGCTGTTCAAACCCACCGCCTGGCTGGCTTTGCGTGCCTCGCACAACGAGGCCTTTCGAGTGCCCTACCTGATCGACATCACGCGGCCGCGTTTTGTCAGCAACCAGACGGTGCCGGCCACGGGCAGCAGCGCCCTGATCGACACCTACCGCAAGAATGAGGCCTTTGTCGGCGTGTTGCCCACCACGGTGGGCGGCAACCCTCTGCTCAAGCCGGAAAGCTCCACCCACCGCAATATCGGCCTGGTGTTCGAGGCGCCCTGGGAGGCGGCCAAGGGCTTCTCGTTCTCGGTGGACCGCTGGCAGTCGGAAATCCTCGATCGGGTCGGCAGCCTGACTCGCCAGGAGCGCCTGCTTTACTTCCCCGAGACCTACACGCGCGCGCCGCTGAGCGCCGCTGACGCGGCCGCGGGCTACACCGTGGGCCGCATCAATGGCGTGGACAACAGCTCCATGAACATCGCCAAGTTCCGCAGCTCGGGCTATGACTACGCGCTGCGTTTCCAGCGCCAGACGACCTGGGGCGAGTTCATCTTCAGCAGCAAGATCACCAAGACCGATCGCCTGGAGAGCATGGCCACGCCGGCCGCCACGCCCAGCCCCTACGTTTCGGCCCGGCTGCGCCCGACCCGCTCGGTCAGCAGCCTGAGCTGGAGCTACCGTGGCTTGGGTGCCAGCATGACCATGATCCGCCAGGCCGGCTTTCCGGTCAGCCTGTTCCCGCCCGTGGTCGACTACCCCAAGACCCAGCAGTTCAACACCAATGTCTGGTACGACTTCGGCACCGGCGGTCTGCATGAGCGCGATGGCTGGCTTGGTCATTGGCTGCACAACACGCGGGTTTCTTTCGGCCTGATCAATGCGCTGGACACCGCCCCGCCGCTGAGCCCCACGGGCAATGTCAATGGCAGCGTCGACCCGCGCATGCTGCGCTACACCTTCACCCTGCGCAAACGCTTCTGACGCTGAGCTTGCGGGTTCGGGCCGCACGCCGGTCCGGCCCGCAGGCCGCCCACCTCCAGACCCAAGCTCCGAGGCTGCCGCCCACAAGGGCGCGGCTCCTTGCGGGCAAGCCTTGCCGCACCCGGTCTTTCCTTTCCCCACCCCTGCCTGCCCCCACCATGAAGCACTCACACCCCGCCCACTCTCCCTTCGCGCGCAGCCTGCTGGCGCTGGCTGCCGGTCTGGCCTTGAGCAGCAGTGCCCTGGCCCAGGACGCACCCGCGCCCACCCCGGCGGCCGATGCCGCCGCCGGCACTGCCGCGGCCAAGCCGGGCGCTCCGGCCGGCCCCGAGGCCGCCCTGGAACCCAAGCCCTACGACAAGGTGATCACCAAGGAAGCCAAGACCCAGAAGGGCCTGATCACCCTGCACAGCGTCAAGCAGAAGCTGTACTTTGAGATCCCCAAGAAGCTGCTCGACAAGCAGCTGCTGATGGTGGCCAACGCCACGGCCGTACCCTCCGATGTGGACCATGTCGGCAAATCGCTCAACCAGGAGGTGGTGCGTTTCAGCCTCAAGGGCAACAAGGTCTACTTCCATGCGGTGGACCATGCCTATGTGTCCGAGGCCTCGCGGCCCAATGCCCAGGCGGTGCGCGATTCGCAGCGCGATGCCATCCTGCTGGCCTTCAATGTCGAGAGCTTTGCGGCCGATGGCGCGCCGGTGATCGAGGTCGGCCGCCTGTTCACGTCCGAGGTCGGGGATTTCACGGCCCGCCGCCTGATCCAGGGCACTTCGCTCGATGCCTCGCGCAGCTTTGTGGAAAGCAGCCGTGCCTTCCCGGGCAGCCTGCGCATCGACGCGGTTCACACCTACACCGCGCCGGCGATGGTGCAAACGCCCGTGGGCCCGATGAAGGCGCCGCCGCATTTCCCGGCTCGCTCGGCCAGCATGAACCTGGCCTACAGCCTCGTGGAGCTGCCGGAACAAGCCATGATGCCGCGCCTGATGGACGATCGCATCGGCTACTTTTTTGTCAGCCGCACCGACTTTGGCAGCGACCGCCATGGCGTCGAGCGCGAGCGACTGATCACTCGCTGGCGCCTGGAAAAGAAGGACCCGGCGGCGGCCCTGAGCGAGCCGGTCAAGCCCATCGTCTGGTACATCGACAAGAGCACGCCCACCGCCCTGGTGCCCTACGTCAAGAAGGGCATCGAGGCCTGGAATGTGGCCTTCGAGGCCGCCGGCTTCAAGAACGCGGTGCAGGCCCGGCTCTTCCCGAGCAAGCAAGACGACCCCGAGTTCGACCCCGAAGACGTGCGCTACAGCATCATCCGCTGGGTGCCCTCGTCCATCCCCAATGCCTATGGCCCGCACCTCAGCGACCCGCGCAGCGGCGAGATACTGAATGCCAACATCGTGATGTATCACAACATCCAGAAGATCCTGCGTGACTGGTACATCAGCCAGGCCGGTGCCGTCGATCCGCGCGCCCAGCAGCTGCCTCTGCCCGACGACTTGATGGGCGATCTGGTGGCCTATGTGGTGACGCATGAAGTCGGCCACTCGCTGGGCTTTCAGCACAATATGAAGGCCAGCTCGCAGTACCCCTTCGAGAAGCTGCGCGATGCGAAGTGGCTGGCCACCATGGGCCATGTTTCCTCCATCATGGACTACAGCCGCATGAACTATGTGGTCCAACCCGAGGACAGGATTGACCCGGCCCTGCTGATCCCCAAGGTTGGCCCCTACGACATCTACGCCACCAAGTGGGGCTACACCCCCATCCCCAACGCGAGCACGCCGGCTGCCGAGAAGCCGGTGTTGGACGCCTGGGCGCGCGAGCAAGATGGCAAGCCCTGGCTGCGCTTCCAATCGCCCAAGGGTGAAGGCGACTACGGCGTGGTGATGGAGGCCGTGGGCGATGCCGACGCGGTGCGCGCGACCGAGCTGGGCACCAAGAACCTGCAGCGCATCGTCAAGAACCTGCCCAAGATGACCCTGCGCGCCGGCGAGAGCGACCGCGATCTGGAAGAGCTGTACAAGGCCGTTTGGGGTCAGTGGCGCAATGAGCTGGGCCATGTGGCCGCGCTGGTGGGCGGTTATGACTACCAGAACAAGCATGGCTCGCAGGTCGGGGCCATCAGCCAGCCGGCCAACAAGGCCCAGCAGGCGCGTGCCGTGGCTCTGATCAACGAGCTGTTGTTCAAGACGCCGAGCTGGTTGTTCGAGCCTGCCGTGGTGGAGCGCCTGACGCCCACCCTGCCCAGCGGTGCGCTCTTGAACCTGCAGCGCGGCATGCTCAGCCATCTGCTGGATCGCTCGCGCCTGGTGCGCTTGCAAGGTCAGGAGAGCGCGCTCGGCGAGCGCGCCTACCGCGTCGAGCAGCTGCTGGCCGATCTGCGCGGCGGTGTCTTTGGTGAGCTGGCCCAGGGCAGCAGCCCGCTGGCGGCGCGCCGCAATCTGCAGCGCTCTTATGTCGAGTTGCTGGCCTCACGCCTCGGTGAAGGCGCCGGCATGGACGATGGCCGCGCCCAGATTCGGGCTGAGCTCAAACGTCTGAGCCAGCGCTTCGCCAGCGCCGCCGGCAGCGCCCGCGAAAGCACGGCCCGTGGCCACTGGGCCGAGCTGGCCGATGTCAGCGCCAAGGCACTGGACCCGCTTCAAGCGGCTCAGGCCAAGGGCAATGCCTCGGGCCGCGCCTGGACCGAAGACGCCGCTGCGGCCTGCTGGCAGGATTTGACAGCCGTGGGCTTCTGGCCGGATTCACCGGCTCAGAGCCTGGGCCACCGGCACTGAGGCACGGCACGCCGGCCCTATCGGCGCGCTGAAGGGACCGGGTCAGCCCCGGGCCCCTCAGCGCAGCGCCAGATCCGCCACCGTGCCCGCGAACACCGCCAGGCCGACCCAGTGGTTCTCGCGGAAGGCCTTGAAGCAGCCCTCGCGGCTGCGGTCCTTGATCAGGCTGTAGTGCCAGACCACTTGCGCCGCCGCCACGGCCATGCCGAGCAGAAAGACGCGGCCCAGGCCCAGGCGCAGGCCCAGGGCCGTCCAGGCAGCCAGGTAGATGGCGTAGAAGGCCATCACGCCGGCCACATCGAAGCGGCCCAGCGTCAGGGCCGAGGTCTTGATGCCGATGCGGATGTCGTCGTCGCGGTCGACCATGGCGTACTCGGTGTCGTAGGCCAGCACCCAGAACAGATTGGCCACCAGCAGGGCCCAGGCCGAGAGCGGCACGGCGGCGTTGATGGCGGCCAGGCTCCATTCGGTGCCTCCCAGGGCGGCCGAGAAGGCCATGGGGATGCCGAAGCTGAAGGCCACGCCCAGCACCGCCTGCGGCATGTTCAGCACCCGCTTGGCATAGGGGTAGAGCAGGGTCACGGCCAGGGCGGCGAAGGACAGCAGAATGGTCGGCGCATTGGTGGTCAGCACCAGGCCGAAAGCCAGCAGGGCAAGACCTGCCCCCAGGGCCAGGGCTTCCTTCACCGACACCGCGCCGCTGGTGACGGGGCGCTGGGCGGTGCGTTTGACGTGTTTGTCGAAATCGCGGTCGGCGACGTCGTTGACGCAGCAGCCGGCCGAGCGCATCAGCACGGTGCCGCCGATGAAGACCGCCAGCAGGTGCCAGCCCGGCCAGCCGTCGGCCGCGATCCAGAGGCTGCTGAGCGTCGGCCAGAGCAGCAGCAGCCAGCCGGCGGGCCGGTCCCAGCGGATCAGGTTCAGGTAGAGCCGAAAACGGGTAGGCGAAACGTTGGAACTCATGGCCGCGATTGTCGCCGCGGCGCTGCCCGTCTTATGCGCTGACTTCTGCGCTGTAATGTGGGTCATCCTTCCGCCGACCAAGCGGAAGCTTCATTCCTCGCCACCGGCCTGCCCATGACCCTGGAATCCCAACTTGCGGCTCTGCACCAGCCCTTGCTGCGCTTTGCGCAGCTGCAGCTGCGCCATGACAGCCTGGCCGAGGACGCGGTGTCCGAGACCTTTCTGGCCATCCTGGAGAAGCCCGAGGCCTTCGAGGGGCGCAGCTCGCTGCGGACTTACGCCACCGGCATCCTCAAGTTCAAGATCATCGACCTGCTGCGCAAGCGCGGGCGCGAGGTCCATATCGAGCCGCTCGATGAGCAGAGCATGGACGATGCACTCGACGCGCTGTTCACCAGCCACGGCCATTGGCAGGAGCCGCAGGCCGCCTGGCGCGAGCCCGAGCGGGCGCTGGAGCAGCAGCAGTTTTTCGCCACCTTGCAAGCCTGCATTGACCGCTTGCCGGCCAAGGTCGGGCGGGTCTTCATGATGCGGGAAAGCCTGGACCAGGAGGTCGAGGACATCTGCGGCGAGCTGGGCATCACCAGCAACCACTGCGGCGTGATGCTGTACCGGGCGCGCATGTCGCTGCGCGAATGCCTGGACAAGAACTGGTTCCAGGTGCAGGCATGAAGCTGATGTTCGATTGCCGCGAGGTGGCTCGCCTGATCAGCGATCGCCATGAGCAAACGCTGGAACCGAGCGCGCGCGCCCGCTTCCGACTGCATCTGGTGATGTGCCGCAACTGCCGTACGGTGGAGGAGCAGATGGCCTTTTTGCACCAGGCCATGCGCCGGCTCGGTGCGGGTGAGAGTGCAAGTGGAGGCGAGGGCGGAGGCGGACAGCCGCCCGCCGCTCAGGACTGACGCAGCTGTTGGGCTAAGGCCTCGATGTCTTGCGGCAGCAGGGCCTGTGCCTCCAGCACCTGGCGCTGTGGCCATTGCTGAAAGTTGGCGGCCTGGGAGCGTGCGTAGTGCGGGTCGTAGTGGCTGCGCATCAGCTCGGCGAACAGCGGCGCCAGGGTGGCGCTGCGCGCCCAGTCCTGCCAGCGATTGACGGTTTCATGGCCGTGGCTGGGGCGCAGTCGGTCGAGGATACGGGCCAGGCCGGCACCGTCTGCGCCCAGATAGGCGTAGTCGCGCAGCAGGAATTCCAGGCGCGCCTCTTCGCTGGCGCGCAGCTCGATGCAAGGGCTGGCGCGCATGCGCTCCAGCAGGGCTGAGGGCACCGTGATGCGGCCGATTTTGCGGCTCTCGGCTTCGATGTAGACGGGCTGGCTCAGGTCCAGGCCGGCCAAGGCGGCATACAGCGCGGTGTCGAAGGCTTTTTGCGAGGGCTGGGCCTGATCGGGCAGGTCGCCCAGCATGGAGCCCTTGTGGCAGGCCAGGCCTTCCAGATCCAGCACCTGGGCGCCTTGCCGGGCCAGGGCCAGCAGCAGCTGGGTTTTGGCGCTGCCGGTGGCGCCGCAGACCACGCGCAGCGGCAGCGCCGGGCAGCGCTGGTCCAGCGTCTCCATCACATGCTGGCGGAAGCGTTTGTAGCCGCCGGCCAGTTGCTGCGCGTCCCAGCCAACCAGGCGCAGCCACTGCACCATGGAGCCGCTGCGCAAGCCGCCGCGCCAGCAATAGACCAGCGGTTTCCAGCCGATCGGCTGATTCTTGAAGACCTCGGATTGCAGATGCCGCGCCAGATTGGCCGCCACCATGGCGCCGCCGACACGGCGCGCTTCGAAGGCGCCTTGCTGCTTGTAGAGCGTGCCGACGATGCGGCGCTCTTCGTCGTCGAGCACCGGGCAGTTGATGGCGCCGGGGATGTGGTCGAGCGCGAATTCGGCCGGCGAGCGGGCGTCGATCAGGCAGTCGAAGCGAGGCAGCTCCTCGATGCCGACCGGGCCGCGGTGGCTGCTGCTGCTGCTCATGCGGTTGCCTGACGCCGGGCTTGCGGCGTCAAGGGGGGCTGCGAGTTCATGCGTGGGCTCTTGGAATCAGATGGCGCTCAGTGTCGCATGGGCCCGGGGGGCACTTCGTCCAGACCGGCGGTGTTCACCGGCGTGGCCCGGGCCCGCAGCGCCGTCTCAGCCGTGCCGCGGAGCTCGGCTCGCGGCCCAGGCATCGAGCATGGCCAGCAGCAGGCCGGCCAGCCCGAGACTCAGACCCAGTGCCAACTTGAAAGCGAGCCGCCTGCTCGCGGGCGTTGGGGCATCAGCGCCCGGCCGGCGCCTGCCGCCGCTCCCACCAGGCCAGGGCCTCGCCGACCAGGCCGCGGCGGAAGGCCAGCACGCAGACGATGAAGATCAGGCCGGTCACCAGGCTGACCGATTCGCCCAGGCCGTTGAACCAGGCGATGCCCGAGACATCGGCCAGGGCCTTGCCCAGGTCGCCGATCTTGTTCTCCAGCGCGATGATGATGAGCGCGCCCAGCATGGGCCCGACCAGGGTGCCCATGCCGCCAACCAGGGTCATCAGGATGACCAGGCCCGAGGTGGTCCAGACCGCGTCGGTCAGGGTGGCGAAGCCCAGCACCAGGGTCTTGGTGGCGCCGGCCAGGCCGGCCAGCATGGCCGAGAGCACAAAGGCCAGCAGCTTGAAGCGGTCGACGTCGTAGCCCAGCGAAATCGCGCGCGGCTCGTTCTCGCGGATCGAGGTCAGCACCTGGCCGAAGGGCGAGTGCACGGTGCGGTAGATCAACCAGAAGCCGGCGATGAAGAGCCCCAGCACCACGTAGTACAGCGTCAGGTCACTCGCCAGATCGAGGCCCAGAAAATGGCCGCGCGGCACCGACTGCAGGCCGTCCTCGCCGCCGGTGAAAGGCGCTTGCAGGAAGACGAAGAACAGCATCTGACTCAGGGCCAGGGTGATCATCGAAAAGTAGATGCCGGTGCGGCGAATCGCCAGCAGACCAAAGATCAGGCCGACACCGCCGGCCGCCAGCATGCCGAAGAGCAAGCCCATAGGCGTGGGCAGGCCCCAGACCTTGAGTGCATGGCCGGCGCCGTAAGCGGCGGTGCCGAGAAAAGCCGCATGGCCAAAGCTCAGCAGGCCGGTGAAGCCCACCAGTAGATTGAAGGCGCAGGCGAACAGGGCGAAGCACAGCACCTTCATCACGAAGATGGGGTAGACGCCCAGGGCCGGCAGCAGGGCGATGGCGCCGAACAGCAGGCCGTAGCCGAGCAAGGGGTTGCGGGTCGGGGTGGCGCTCATTTTTCTTTACCAAAAAGACCGGCGGGGCGGACCAGCAGGACCAGGGCCATGACGACAAAGACCACCGTGCTGGACGCCTCGGGGTAGAAGACCTTGGTCAGACCCTCGACCAGGCCCAAGCCCAGACCCGTGAGGATGGAGCCGAGGATGGAGCCCATGCCGCCGATCACGACCACTGCGAAGACGACGATGATGAGGTTGCTGCCCATCAGCGCCGTCACCTGCAGGATGGGCGCGGCCAGCACGCCGGCAAAGGCGGCCAGGGCCACGCCGCCGGCGTAGGTCAGGGTGATCATGCGCGGCACATTGATGCCAAAGGCCTGCACCAGCTTGGGGTTCTCGGTGCCGGCGCGCAGGGTGGCGCCCAGGCTGGTTTTCTCGATCAGGGCCCAGACCGCCAGGCAGACGGTGATGGAGGCCACCACCACCCAGGCGCGGTAATTGGGCAGCACCATGAAGCCCAGGTTGGTGGCGCCCTGCAAGGCCTCAGGCACCGCGTACTGCTGGCCCGAGACGCCGTAGAAGCTGCGGAAGACGCCCTCCATCACCAGGGTGATGCCAAAGGTCAGCAGCAGGCCGTAGATGTGGTCGAGCTTGTACAGCCATTGCAGCAGCAGGCGCTCGATCAAGATGCCCAGCACACCGACGAGCAGCGGCGCCAGCAGCAGCATCACCCAGTAATTGAGGCCCAGGTACTCCAGCCCCATCCAGGCCAGGAAGGCGCCCATCATGTAGAGCGCGCCATGGGCGAAGTTGATGATGTTGAGCATGCCGAAGATCACGGCCAGGCCCAGGGACAGCATCGCGTAAAACGAGCCGTTCACCAGGCCCAGCAGCAGCTGGCCCAGAAGGGCGGGCAGGGGGATACCGAAAAAGTCCGTCATGTTCTGGGCCTGTCTGCGCTCATGCTCAACAACTCGCGTGCCTTACTTCTTCACCGCCGGGCACTTTGAGTCGGCCAGCTTGGTGAAGGCTTCTTCACCGGGGATGCGGGTCACGACCTTGAAGTAATCCCAGGGTTCCACGGAGTCCTTCTGCGACTTGACCTGCAGCAGGAACATGTCGTGGACGAAGCGGCCGTCTTCCTTGCGGATCTGGCCCTTGGAGAAGAAGTCGTTGATGGGCGTGGCCTTCATCTGCGCGATCACCTTGTCGGCGTCGTCGGTCTTGGTGGCTTCCACGGCCTTGAGGTAGTTCCAGGCGGCGGAGTAGTCGGCCGCTTGCAGCGAGGAGGGCATGCGCTTCATCTTCTCGAAGAAGCGGCGGCTCCAGGCACGTGCCTCGGGCGTCTGGTTCCAGTACCAGCTGTCGGTCAGGTACATGCCTTCGGTGGTCTTCAGGCCCAGGGAGTGGATGTCGTTGATGAACATCAGCAGACCGGCCAGCTTCATGGTCTTGGTGACGCCGAACTCGTTGGCGGCCTTGACCGCATTGATGGTGTCGCCGCCGGCATTGGCCAGGCCCAGGATCTGTGCGCCCGAGCCCTGGGCTTGCAGCAGGAAGGAGGAAAAATCGCTGGCATTGAGCGGGTGCTTGACGCTGCCCACCACCTTGCCGCCGCTCTTGGCCACCACCGCGGCTGTGTCGGCCTGCAGCGAGGCGCCGAAGGCATAGTCGGCGGTCAGGAAGTACCAGCTCTTGCCGCCGCCCTTGGTCACGGCCGCGCCGGTGCCGTTGGCCAGGGCCACGGTGTCGTAGGCGTAGTGGATGGTGTAGGGCGAGCAGTCCTCATTGGTCAGGCGGGCCGAGCCGGCGCCGATGACGATGAAGGGCTTTTTCTTCTCGGCCGCGATCTTGGCCATGGCCAAGCTGGCGCCCGAGTTGGTGCCGCCGATCAAGAGGTCCAGGCCCTGGGTGTCGATCCACTCGCGCGCCTTGCTGGCGGCCACGTCGGCCTTGTTCTGGTGGTCGGCGAAGATCAGCTCGATCTTCTTGCCGGCGACCATGCCCTTCATATCGGCGATGGCCATCTTGATCGCTTCGACGCCGCCAGCGCCGTCGATGTCCGCATACACGCTGGACATGTCGGTGATGATGCCGATCTTGACCACATCACCGGAAATTTGCGCCTGGGCGGCGCTGCCGCAGGCCAGCAGGCTGGCCAGTGCGACATGCTTGAATTTGATGGACTTCATGGACGGTCTCCTTTTATGGGGTCGATGGATCAAGGGTTCACACACTCAACAATTCGTCCAGCTTGGCCTGCTGCGCGGCCAGCTCGGAAGCGGGGAAAGACGCCACCACCTCGCCGTGCTCGACGACGATGAAGTGGTCGGCCAGCGGCGCGGCAAAGCGGAAGTTCTGCTCCACCATGACGATGGTGAAGCCCTGGGCCTTGAGCGTGGTGATCATGCGCGCCAGGGCCTGCACGATCACCGGGGCCAGGCCTTCGGAGATCTCGTCCAGCAGCAGGATGTCGGCGCCGGTGCGCAGGATGCGGGCCACGGCCAGCATCTGCTGCTCGCCGCCCGAGAGCCGCGTGCCCGGGCTGTTCCGGCGCTCGGCCAGATTGGGGAACATCTCGTAGATCTGCGCTTCCGTCATGGGCGTGGCGCGGCCACCGCTGAGGCGCGGCGGCAGGCGCAGGTTTTCCTCGGTCGTCAGCGAGGCAAAGATGCCGCGCTCCTCCGGGCAGTAGCCCAAGCCCAGGTGGGCGATGCGGTGGGTGGGCAGGGCGATGGTCTCCTCGCCGTGCACGCGGATCGAACCCTGGCGCCGCCCGGTCAGGCCCATGATGGCGCGCAAGGTGGTGGTGCGGCCGGCGCCGTTGCGGCCCAGCAGGGTCAAGACCTGACCCCGCTGCACGGACAGATGGATGCCATGCAGGATGTGGCTCTCGCCATACCAGGCGTGCAGGTCCCGGATCTCCAATGCAGTGTCGGCCGAGCTCATGCGTGTGCTCCCTGCAACTCGGTCGCCTCGGTGCCCATATACGCCTCCAGCACGGCGGGGTGGCGCGAGACTTCGGTGTAGTCGCCCTCGGCCAGCACCGAGCCGCGCGCCAGCACGGTGATGCGGTCGGCAATGGTGCTGACGACCTTCATATTGTGTTCAACCATCAGCACGGTGCGGCCCTCGGCCACGCGTTTGATCAGGGCGGTGACACGGTCCACATCCTCGTGGCCCATGCCCTGGGTCGGCTCGTCCAGCAGCATCAGCGCCGGCTCCATGGCCATGGTGGTGGCGATCTCGAGCGCGCGCTTGCGGCCGTAGGGCAGGTCGCCGGCCTTGAGGCTGGCCATCTCGCGCAGGTCCACCAGTTCCAGCAGGGCGAGCACGCGCGCGTCCAGTTGCTTCAGGCCGGTCAGGCCCTTCCAGAAATGGAAGCTGGTGCCGGTGAAGCGCTGCAGGCCGATGCGCACGTTCTCCAGCACCGTCAGGTGCGGAAACACGGCCGAGATCTGGAAGCTGCGGATGACGCCGCGCCGCGCAATTTCGGCCGGCCGCTCGCCGGTGATGTCCACCCCGTTGAACAGGATCTGGCCGCGCGTCGGTTCCAGGAACTTGGTCAGCAGATTGAAGCAGGTGGTCTTGCCCGCCCCGTTGGGGCCGATCAAGGCATGGATGGCGCCGCGCGCGACTTGCAGGTTCACCCCGTCCACGGCGGTGAAGCCTTTGAAGTCCTTGCTCAGACCTCGCGTTTCAAGAATCAGTTCGCTCATCGTCAGACGTTCGCCGGTTCATGGGACGAATCAAGCGTAGCAGCAGAGTGCCCAGCTGCCGATGAAGCCGGGGGGCTGCACGCTGCGGACATACCCGCATGCCGGCTCATGCGGCCACCCCGTCGGCGCGCAGAAAGCGCTCCACCAGGTCCAGCTGCTCCGGCACATTGAGGGCGGGCGCATGGCCGCAGCCGGGGATGGTGACCACGGCCGCGGCCGGGCCGCGCTCGCGCATGGCCTGCACCGTGCTTTCCAGCAGCAGGTCGGAATGCTCGCCGCGCAGGCACAGCACCGGCAAGGCCAGGCTGTCCCAGGCGTCCCAGAGCAGGTAGTCGTCCGGGTGGTGGGTGAACTGCAGGGCCATGGCCGGGTCGTAGTGCGGGGTGACCCGGCCATCGGGCAGGCGGCGCACCGAGGTCTCGGTCAGCTGCCGCCACTGCTCGTCGCTGAGCCAGCCATAGGGTTTGTAGACGCTGCGGAAGTACTGCTCCAGCTCGCTGACGGTGGCAAAGGCCGCCGGCTGGCCGGCATAGCTGCGGATGCGCTGCAGCGCTTCCTCGGCCAGCTGCGGGCCGTTGTCGTTGAGTACCAGGCGGCGGATGCGGCCGCGCAGACGGGTGGCCGCCGCCAGCGTGCCGATGGCGCCGCCCATGGAGGTGCCAACCCAGTGGAAGTCTTTCAGGCCCAGCTGGTCCACCAGGGCCGTGGCCTGTTGCACATAGAAAGCCAGGCAGTACTCGGTGGCCGGCGCCGGGCTCCACTCGGAGAGGCCGCGGCCGAGGGTGTCCGGGCAAATGACGCGGTAATGCGTGGACAGGTGGCGGGCCAGCTCGTCCATGTCGCGGCCGGTGCGGGCCAGGCCGTGCCAGGCGATCACGCATTCACGGTGCTCGCTGCCCCATTCGGTGTAGTGCAGCTCGCGGCCTTCGCAGCGCAGGTAGTGGGAGCTGGGGTTCATGATGAGGACACCTCCGCCGATGTGGCTGTCTGCTTGTGAGCCCGCAGTGCCGCCGCCAGGCGAAGGCGCCCGACGATGCCGCTGGGGAAGTGGTACACGGCCAGCACGAAAAGAATGCCCAGCCAGAGCAGCCAGCGGTCCGGCGACACCAGTTGCGAGAGCAGGGGCACGCCCTGCAGCGCGCCTTCGCCCAGGCGCAGCAGGTCTTGCAGATAGTTCTGCGCCAGCACGAACACCAGGCTGCCCAGCACCGCGCCGTAGATGGTGCCCATGCCGCCGATGACGACGATGAGCAGGATGTCCAGCATGATTTCAAAAGACATGGCCGTGTCCGGCCCGGCGTAGCGCAGCCAGATGGCCAGCAAGGCGCCAGCGCTGCTGGCGAACAGGGCCGCCAGCACATTCGACAAGGTGCGGTAGACGACGGTGCGGTAGCCGATGGCCTCGGCCCGGAACTCGTTCTCGCGGATGGCTTGCAGCACGCGGCCAAATGGCGAGTTGACGATGCGCAGCAGCAGCAGCACCAGGCCCAGCACGGCGAAGAACAGCAGGTAGTAGCTGAGCAGGCGGCCGTCAATCGTCACGCCCAGCAGCGGCTCTTCCAGGTACTCGGTCGAAGCTTGCAGGGCGGCGGGCAGCTTGAAGTTCAGGCCGTCCTCGCCGCCGGTGAAGTCAGACAGCTGCGAGGCCAGGGTCAGAAAGGCCGAGGCCACGGCCAAGGTGATCATGGCAAAGAAGATCGCCTTCACGCGCAGGCTGAACAGCCCGATCACCAGGCTCAGCAGCAGGGACAAGGCCAGGCCGGCCGCCCAGCCCGTGGCCAGCGCCGGCCAGCCCGCGCCCATGCGGCTGCTGGCGATGGCAATGCCGTAGGCGCCGATGCCGAAGAACATGGTGTGGGCAAAGCTGACGATGCCGGTGTAGCCCAGCAGCAGGTCGTAGCTGGCCACCAGCACGATGAAGACCAGCACTTTCGCCGCGACATTGAGCGCCTTGGTCGAGGGGAAGATGAAGGGCAGCAGGGCCAGGCCCAGCACGCTCAGGCTCAGCAGCAGGGCCAGCCAGCGGCTGCGCGGCAGGTCGTGGGACAGGAGGTTCTTGAGGGAGAAGGTGGAATGCATGGCTTGAGGTCCCTGGCTGTTCAACGCTGACCCAGCGGGTACAGGCCTTGTGGCCGCCACATCAACACCGCCACCATCAGGCCGATGTTGGAGAACAGGGCCAGCTTGGGCGCGAGGAAACCGGTGTAGTTGGCCAGCAGGCCCACCAGCAGGGCGCCGACCAGGCAGCCCACGGTGGAGCCCAGGCCGCCGATGATGATGACGATGAAGATCAGCACGTTGACCTGTGCGCCGATCTGCGGCGTTACGCCTTGCTGGTACAGGCCCCACATCACGCCGCCCAGGCCGGCCAGGGCCGAGCCGCCGACGAAGACCGCCACAAAGAGGCGCCGCACGCGGTAGCCCAGGCTCTCGACCATCTCGCGGTCCTGCACGCCGGCGCGGATCAAGAGGCCCAGCTTGGTGCGGTTGAGCAGCCAGAGCAGGGCCAGCAGCACGGCCAGGCCGGCCAGCACGGCGACGATGCGGAACTTCTCCACCGCCGCCTCACCCAGCAGCAGGGAGCCGCGCAAACCCTCCGGCAGGGGCAGAGGAATCATCTGCGCGCCCCAGACCACTTTGAGCAGCTCCTCGCCGATGATCATGCCGCCCATGGTGATGAGGATCTGCTTGAGGTGCAGGCCGTAGGCCGGCCGCACCAGCACGCGCTCGAACAGCAGGCCCACCGCGCCCGCCACCGCCATGCCGGCGCTGCAGGCCACGGCCACAGCGAAGAGATTGGCGCCCAGGTGGGGTGTTTCGGTGAAGCTGCTCATGGCGCCCAACACCGTGGTGGCCATGAAGGCCCCGAGGGCGATGAAGACGCCGTGGCCGAAGTTCAGCACATCCATCAGCCCGAACACCAGGGTCAGGCCCGAAGCGATGATGAAGATGATCAGGCCCATGGCCAGGCCGGCGATGGTCAGCGTCAGCCAGGTGCTGCCGCTGCCGACCAGGGGCAGGGCCAGCAGGGGCAGGGCGGCCAGCAGCCAGAGCGGCCGTAGGTCGAAGCGGGCCTTGGGGATGGCGGCGGCATCCGCCGCGGAAGGGAGGGTGCTCATGGGTTCAGCGTGCGTGCTCATAGGGGCGCTTCTTGCTCATTCATCATTGGTGAGCCGCCAGGCTCAGGCCCAGCAGGCGCTGCTGCAGGGACTCGTCCTCGGCCAAGGCCTGCATGGCGCCGGCGTGGACGACGCGGCCGTTGTCCATCACCGCGACCCGGTCGCCCAGGGCGCGGGCCACCATGAAGTTCTGCTCGACCAGCAGCACGGTCGTGGGGGCCTGACCGTTTTCACCACCGCGTTTGAGTTCGCGCAGCGCCTCGATCAGATTCAGGATGATGGCGGGCGCCAGGCCCTTGCTGGGCTCGTCGATCAGCAGCAGGCGGCGCGGTTCGATCAGAGCGCGGGCGATGGCCAGCATCTGCTTTTGCCCGCCGCTGAGCTTGCCGGCCGGGTAGAGCCAGAACTTCTTGAGCGCGGGGAAATGGCCGAACAGCCAGTCCAGGCGCTGCCCATCCAGTTCGCTCAGGCGGCGCGCGCCGCGCGCGGCCAGCAGCAGGTTCTCGGCCACGCTGAGGTCGGCAAAGATGCCCATGTTCTCGGGCACATAGGCGATGCCGCGTTGGGCGATCTCGGGTGTTTGCGCCGGCTCGCGCGGGCTGCTGGCGCTGATGCGCTGGCCGTCGAAGTCGATGCGGCCCTGGCTGGCTTGCCACAAGCCCATGATGGTGCGCAGGGTGGTGCTCTTGCCCGCGCCATTGCGGCCCAGCAGCATGGTGACCTGGCCGGCCGGCACCTCCAGGTCCACGCCGTGGAGGATGTGATACGCGCCGATGTGGGTGTGCACGCCCTGCAGGGTCAGCAGCGAAGTGGCGCTAGTAGTTGTGGCCGTATTCGTGCTCATGCGCTGGCGCCTTCCATCTCTGCCGCGGGCAGTGCTGCGCCCAGGTAGGCGTTCTGCACGACGGGCGAGGCGATCACGGCGGCCGGTTCGCCGTCGGCCACCAGCTGGCCGTTGTGCAGCACGATGATGCGGTCGGCCAGCTCGCGCACCACATCCATCTTGTGCTCGACCAGCAGGATGGTGTGCTGGCCCTGGGCTTTCAGCTCGCGGATCAGGTCCAGCACCACGGGCACTTCGTCCACGCTCATGCCGGCGGTCGGTTCGTCAAACATATAGACCTTGGGTTGCAGGGCGATCAGCAGGGCCACTTCGAGCTTGCGCTGGTCGCCGTGCGGCAGGCTGGCGGCCGTGGCCTGGGCGCGCGTTTGCAGCCGCACGCGCTCGACGATGGCCATGGCTTCGTCGATCAGGTCCTGGTGCTGCAGCCAGACCGAGAGCATGCGCAGGCCCAGGCCCCGCCGCGCCTGCACGGCCAGGCGCACGTTCTCGAGCACGCTCAAATGCGGGAACAGCTGGGTCAGCTGAAAAGCCCGGCCCAGGCCCAGGCGGGTGCGGGCCGGCGCGGGTAGGGTGGTCAGGTCGAGGCCGTCCAGCCAGACGCTGCCGCTGCTGGCTTTCAGTTGCCCTGAGATGAGGTTGAAGTAGGTGGTTTTGCCGGCGCCGTTGGGGCCGACGATGGCGGTCAGGGTGCCGGGCTGGAAGCTGCAAGACACGGCGTCCACCGCTTTGTGGCCGCCGAAGTGGATGGAGAGGTTCTTTGTTTCAAGCACGGTGGTGCTCCGGGAATTCTTTTGAGTTAGAGCGCTGGAAGCTCGGCTACTGCGCGGCCGTTGGACGTCGTTGCGGGTCCTCCCACAGATCCTCACGTAGCGCCGCTACGCTCCGGTCTGTGGGTCCCCCCGCGCCTAGCCCAACGACCGCTCGCTACGCCTCGCGCGCTAGCGATGCGCGTGCCGAACGTCGGCGCTATCGTTGCTTTCGGCCCTTCCGTGTTTTATCGTTTGAGCTTCACGGGTTCGCCCCCTGTGCCAGCGCCCGAGGCGTAGCGAGCGGCTTCAGGACTAGGCGCGGGAGGACCCGAGAACCGGAACGTAGCGGCGCTACGTGAGGATTCGCGGGGGGACCCGCAACGACGGCCTGGAGTCGCGCAGTAGCCGAGCATCCGGCGCTCCAATCGAATCAGCCTAACAACCCATCACCGCTGATTCCGAATCGGCACATTCATCTCTTCGGCTTTGATCTCTCGTACGAGTTCCGGCACACCCCAAGCGAATGCGGGATCCACCTTGATCTTGAAGTGATACATCGCCTGCATCGCCTGATGATCCTCGGGGCGGAAGGTCATCTTCCCCTTGGGCGTTTCAAAACTCATGCCTTCCATGGTCTTGATCAGCTTGTTGGTGTTGGTGTCACCGCCGGTCTTCTTGAGCGCCTCCACCACGGCGATAGCGGCCGTCATGCCGCCGGCGGTGAAGAAGTCGGGCGGCGCCTTGAACTGCTTGTAGTGGTTGGCGACCAGCCATTCGTTGACCGGGTTCTTGGGGATGCCGAAGTAATAGTACGCAGCGCCTTCCATGCCGGGAAACTGCTTGTAGGCCGTCATGGCCGGCAGGATGTTGCCGCCGGTGGCGATCTCGATGCCATAACGCTTCAAGTCCAGGTCAGCGATCTTGAAGGGGTTGCCCACGCCGGCCCAGAGGATGAAGACGACTTTGCGGCCAGGCTCGTTCTTGAGCTTGTCGATCAGGCGCTGGGCGCCGGCGGTGAAATCGGTGGTCGTCGTGGGCAGGTATTCCTCGTGGACGATGCGGGCCTTTTTGATCGCATCACGAAACGCCTTCACGCCGTCGCGGCCGAAGGCGTAGTCCTGCGCCAGCGTGGCAATCGTGACGCCGGCCTTGTCCAGGGCCACGGCATTGGAGATCGCATCTTGCGAGGAATTGCGGCCGGTGCGGAAGATGTATTTGTTCCACTTGTCGCCGGTGATGGAGTCGGCCACGGCCGGCTCGACCAGCAGGATCTTTTTGTACTCCTCGGCCACCGGCAGCATGGCCAGGGCCACGCCCGAGGCGGTGGGGCCCACGGCCAGATCGGCCTTGTCGTCGCCATAGGCCGTGGCCAGCAAGTTCTTGCCCACATCGGGCTTGCCCTGGTCGTCTTTTTCGATCACCACGATCTTCTTGCCGCCCACTGTCATGGTGCCGCCGGTGGCGTAGTTCAGGCCCATCATGAAGCCGGTCTGGGTCTGCTTGCCGTAGGCCTCCAGCGGGCCGGTCTTGCTGTAGATCAGGGCGACGCGCAGCTCTTTGCCGGAGCTTTGGGCGCCTGCCTCGGTCGTGCCCAGCAGGGCAGCCATGACGGCCAGCACGCTCAGGCAGCGCGTCAGGGTCAGGCGGGTGGTCAATTTCGGGGGCATGGGGCGATCTCCTATGGGCTGCGGTCGCCCGCCTCGCTTGCAGCGAGCGGGTGGTCCAGGAGCTTACGCAATGACCATGCCGGAGCTGGCTTCAGCGGGCCCGGCTTGGTGCAAACACTGAGGCTGAGGGTGCTTGCCGCATTGAAGCCGGGGCTTTCACGGCCATGCGCGAGGCCACAGGCTGCGCCGGCCGGTGGAGATGCGCACTCTTGCGCCGGACAATGTTTGAAAAACAAACAGACGCGTTTGGCGAGTGTCTGAATTTCAGTCGCCGTCCGAATTTCAGACGGCGGGTCTTGGGGCTGGGCTGGGGGGGCTCAGGTTCTGAACACGGCCACCGTTTCATTGAGCCCTTGGGCTTGTTGCTTCAGGGATTCGGCGGCGGCGGCAGTCTCTTCCACCAAGGCGGCGTTTTGTTGGGTCATGCTGTCCAGCTGGCTGACTGCTTGGTTGATCTGGTCAATGCCGTCCGATTGCCCAGCGCTGGCCGTGGTGATCTCGTTCACCGTGGTGGTGACCCGCTGCACTGCTTCCAGGATTTCGCCCATGGAGCTGCCAGCTCGGCTGACCTGCAGGGTGCCGGCATTGACGCGCTCGACCGAGTCATTGATCAAGGTTTTGATCTCCTTGGCGGCTTGCGCCGAGCGCTGGGCCAGTGCGCGCACCTCGGAGGCCACCACGGCAAAGCCGCGCCCTTGTTCGCCGGCCCGCGCCGCCTCGACGGCGGCGTTCAGTGCCAGGATATTGGTTTGAAAGGCCACGCCGTCGATCACCGAGATGATGTCCGAGATCTTGCGGCTGGCAGCCGAGATGCCTTCCATGGTGCCCACCACTTGCTGCATGACAGCCTCACCGTCACGGGCGCGGGCAGCGGCGGTATCGGCAAGCTGATTGGTCTGGCGCGCCGCCTGAGCCGTATGGCGCACCTGATCTGTCAGGCCTTGCATGGAAGCCGCCGTCTCTTCCAGGTTGGCCGCGGCCTGTTCGGTGCGCATGGACAGGTCCTGGCTGCCCAGGGCGACTTCGCTGGATGCGTGGCCAATGGAGTCGGTGGCGCCACGAATGGCCGTGACCAGTTCACGCAGCCTGGCCTGCATGGCCAGCACTTGCAGGGCCACCAGCCCGATCTCGTCGCGTTGGCCCGTCTCGATGTGGCCGCTCAGATTGCCATCGGCCACTTCCTGCATCATCTGCTGCATGGCACCGAGGCGTTGGCGCAACCGTCGTACGAACACTTCGACGGCGACCAGCGAAACGCCACCCGCCAGCAAGGCCAGCAGCAGCCCGACCGAAGCATCTTGCTGGGCGATCGCCTCGACGTCGTCGATGTAGATGCCGGAGCCCAGCACCCAAGACCAAGGGCCAAAAGCTTGCACATAGGAGCGCTTGGCCACCGGATCTGCCGCGCCGGGCTTGGGCCACATGTAGTCGACATAGCCATTGCCGCTGGCCTTGACCACTTGCACCATCTCGACGAACAGGTACTTCCCTTTGGGATCCTTGGTGTCACTCAACTCTTTGCCGTTGAGCTCGGGCTTGATGGGGTGCATGACCATGCGCGGCCCCATGTCGTTGATCCAGATGTACTCGCTGCCGGAGTAGCGGATCTTGCCGATCTCGGCAGCGGCGGCAGTTTTGGCCTCGGCTTCGCTCATGGCGCCAGACTTGGCTTTGTCGGCATATGCCGAGGCGATTTTTTCGGCCTGCTTGACCTGTTCGACCGTGGTGAGCATCTTCACGCTCATCAGGCTGCGAGCTTCTCTCTGGGATAGCCAGAAGATCAGCAGAAGAAATCCCAAGACCGCCACCACGATGGCCAGTCGAAGCCGTGTCGCCAACATCAGGTGTCCCATATCGTCTCCGTGAGTCAGGGGCCTTTTCTGCAGCCGGCCGCCCACATTGCAGGTGATGGGAGCTGCGCTGTCTGGACTATCGGACCATGTCTCATGGTTTGGCAATGGGGCTAAGCCGCGATCAGGCAGCCTAATCTCGCGCAATTCGCGCTCAGCCGCACCTGGCATCCAGGCGCATGGCCCTTGCCTGCGGCATGCCAGCCCGGTCCGCAGGGCGCCCAAACGGGCGTAAATCCGGTGCGCAGCAGGTCCGCAGCCTGCGCTGTTGCGTCCTACCATGGCGCGCTTGGTTCTGGCGCGCTTGGGCCTCAGGTCTTGCCTGGCCCGCTTGTCTCTCAGTCAGGCACTGGCCTGCCCTGCCGACGATTCGCCGAGGAACGAGGAGCCCAGCTCTATGAGTCAGTCACCGCAGCGACGCCAGCTCTTGCAGACCTTGCTGGCCGCCGGAGGCCTGGGCTTGGCCGGCCGCGCAGGCGCCGCGCTGGCCCGCATCTCGCCCTCGGCCGCCGCCCTGGACCGCGTGGATGTCTACGCCCAGCAATAGCTGCGCGACCAGCAGATGCCCGGCCTGGCCCTGGCCCTGATCCAGGACGGAGAGCCCATCTACGCGCGCGGCCTGGGCTGGGCCGATGTGGGACAGCAGCGCCGGGTCACCGAAGACATGCGTTTTGCCACTTGTTCCATTTCCAAGCCCTTGTTGTGCTGCGCCGCGCAACTGATGGTGGAAGACGGGCAGCTGCGCCTGGACCAGCGCCTGGCCGGTCTCTTCGACGGCCTGCCCGTGGCCTGGCAAGCCATCACCTTGCGCCAGCTGATGCAGCACACCTCGGGCCTGCCCAAGAACGTCGATTTCGGCGACCCGGATGTGCAGGCCCTGTTTCCGCGCAACTATGGTGAGGCCGAATGGTTGCCGATCGTCATGCGCCAGCCCTTGCTAAGCCCGCCTGGCCAACGTTTCCTGTACAGCAATGTGGGCTACAACGTTCTGGCCAGCGCCATCGGCCGGCTGGCTGGCCGGCCCTATGAGCAGGTGCTGGCGCAGAGGCTGTTCGGACCCCTGGGCATGAAGAGTGCTCGCCTGATGCAGCCCGCGCCCGGCTTTGCCGACATGGCGGCCCCGCATCAGCGTGGCCCCGGCGGTGGGGTCGTTGACATCGGGGCCCAGCAGCCGCCTGGCGTGCGCAGCTGGATGGCGGCCGGCTGCGGCGGCTTTGAAATGAACTTGCGGGACATGATTCAGTGGGAGCGCGCCCTGCAAGGTTGGGGGCCGTTCAAGCCCTATCGACGCGTGTTCGAGAAGCTCTGGGCCCAGGGCGTGCGCACCGACTCGGGCGACAGTTATGGCCTGGGCTGGAGCTTCAAGCGCGGCCCGGGCGGCCCGCTGCACTGCTGGCACGAGGGCCAGAGTGAGGGCTTCTCGGCGCGCTTCGAGCGCTTCCCTGGCCAAGGCCGCGCCGTTGTGGCCCTGGGTAATCTGGGTGACTTCCAGCCCGCCGGGTTGAGTCGTGCGGTGCAGGATCTGGCCTGGAACCCCAGCTACCGTTGAACCCGCCGCGCCTGGTTCCTCATTCCTGCGTGAGCAGAGGCAGCTTGTCGTAGAGCGAGGCACGCGACATGCACAGCAGCTTGGCCGCGGCGAACTTGTTGCCGCCGGTGGCGCGCAAGGCGGCGCGCAGGGCGCTGCGTTCCAGCTCGGCGATCTGCTCGGCCAGGGGGCGCAGCAGGCTGGCGTCATCGGGGCCATGGACCGGTGGGGCCGGCAGCGCCGGCACCGGGCGCAGTTCACTGCCCGCGAGCGTCACGTTGCGGCCCGACGTACCTGTGGCACCCGTGGCGGGCTTCAGATAGGGCGCCAGCTGAGCGGCCTGCAGCAGCATTTCGTCGCCCATCAGGCAGGCCAGTTCCAGGACATTGCGCAGCTCGCGGATATTGCCGGGCCAGTCCTGCTGCATCAGCAGCTCCAGCGCATCGGGCGCCAGGCTGCGCGAGGCCATGCCGGCGCGTCGCACGATGTCCTCCAGCAGCGCCTCGGCCAAGGCCTCGATGTCGTCCAGGCGCTCGCGCAAGGCCGGCACGCGCAGGGGCAGCACATTGAGGCGGTAGTACAGGTCGGCACGGAACTCGCCGGCCGCGACCATGGCGCCGAGGTCGCGGCTGGTGGCGGCGATCACGCGCACATCGACCGGGATCACGGTGTTGCTGCCCAGCGGCTCCACCTCTTGCTCCTGCAGCACGCGCAGCAGCTTGCTTTGCAGGGTGGTCGGCATGTCGCCGATTTCGTCCAGGAACAGGGTGCCGCCGTCGGCCAGTTTGAACTTGCCCTCGCGGCCCTTGCGGTCGGCGCCGGTGTAGGCGCCGGGGGCGACGCCAAAAAATTCGGCCTCCAGCAAGGTGTCGGGCACGGCGGCAATATTGATGCTGACCAGGGGCTTGTGCGCGCGCCGCGAGGCGGCATGGATGGCATGGGCCAGCAACTCCTTGCCGGTGCCGGTCTCACCCAGCAGCAGCACGGTGGAGCTGCTCAGGGCGGCGCGGCGGGCCTGGCGTTTGACTTCCAGCGCCGGGGCGCTGCTGCCGATGAAACTGGCGATGGTGTGCTTGGAGCGGCGGTTCTTGCTTTGCTCGGCAGCAAGCTGGCGGCGGGTGTCGTCCAGCTCCTGCTGCAGCCGGCCGAACTTGGAGATCAGCGGCTGCATGGTGGTTTCGGGGTGGTCCAGCAGCACCAGGCCGAGCGCGCCGATCACCTCACCGGCCTCGTTGCGCAGCGGCAGGCGGGTCACCAGAAAAGTGCCGGCCCGGTTGGTCAGCAGGTCGATCAGCATCGGCTTGCCCGAGGCGATCACTTGCGGAATCAAGGTGTTGGGCACCACCTCCTCGACCGAGCGGCCGACGAATTCCGTCTCGTCACCAAAACCCAGGGCCGGTAGAAAGCGCTTGTAGCCCTCGCTGATCCAGACGATGCGGTGCGAGCGGTCCACCACCATCATGCCCTCGGTGGCCTGGGCCAGCACATCGAACAAGGACTGCGCAGCCATGCGCAGCACGCCGTCGGCATCGGCGGGCAGTTCAGGGATCGGGGCGTTGTTCTTCGAGACAGCGATGGGCATGGTCGGAGGGCGAGGCTGCTGCAATGTAGCAGCCTCGCCCGGTGGACAAATCATGGTGTGGAGCCGGCGTACAAGCGCGTGAGTTTTCGTAGCGAGCCGCTGTCAGGCGAGGCTGAGCCCGGACAGGCCAAGTCCTGAGGACTCGGCCTGCCTGGCGAAGGCCGAGGGCTCTGCCCGAGGCGGACGGGGCGCAGGGACCGGAACGTACTTCCTGTACGTGAGGATCCCGAGCACCCGGCCAACGACGCCTGGCAGTGGCGCAGTAGAAAAATCACGTGCTTGTCAGAACTTGTAGCCGACGCCCGCCGTGATGGTCCGCGGCGCACCGTAAAAACCGCTCAGCACGCCCAGCGAGGCGATGTTGTAGCCGTCCGTGCGGTAGGCCTTGTTGGCCAGATTGCTGCCTTGCAGGGAGAAGCTCAGGCGCTCGGTTTTCTCCCAGATCATGCCGGCCGAGACCAGGCCGTAGGCATTCTGGGCGATCACTTCGCTGAGGTCGGTGGTCGGGTAGACCTTGGTGCGGTAGTTCAGGCCCAGGCGGGTCTTGAGCACGCCGCCCAGGGCCAGGCCGGTGCGGTATTCGATGTTCAGCGCGCCCTGGAGCTTGGGTGTGTTGCTGAACTTCTTGTCCTTGGCCACGTTGACGCCGCGGTCGATGTACTCGTCGTACTTGGCGTTCACGTAGGCCACATTGCCGCTGATGGACCAGGCCGAGTCGGGGCGCCAGGCGAACTCCACTTCCGCGCCCTGCACCGTGGCCTGGCCGGCGTTGGTGAAGTCACCGAAGAAGCTGGGCACGCCGTTGGCGGCGGTGTAGGACGTGAAGATGGACAGCTGCACGTTCTTGTATTTGTTGTGGAAGACGGCGCTGTTGATCTCCAGACGGCCGCTGTCGAGCACGGTCTTGGCGCCCAGCTCCAGCGAGTCCAGGGTTTCGTCGTTGAAGGGCTCGGCCGAACGCGGCACGGCCGTGGCTTGGGCGCGCACGTTGTAGCCACCCGATTTGAAGCCGCGCGAGGCACTGGCGTAGAGGTTGGTCGTGCCGCTGAGCTTGTAGTCCAGGGACAGCTTGGGCGCAGTGTTGCTGACCTCGCGGGTCTTGTCGAAGTCGGCCGTGGCGGCGGTCACCTGGCTGAAGGTGGCGTCCTTGAAGCCTTGGTTCAGCACACGCGCACGCTTGCTTTCCTTGGTGTAGCGCAGGCCGGTGCTGAGGCTGAAGGCCGGACTCAGGCGCCAGCTCCAGTCGGCGTAGGCCGCCTTGCCCTTGGTGTAGACGGTGCCATTGGTGCTGCCGAAGAGCAGGTTGAAGAAGTTGTTCAGCACCGTGCCGCCGGCTTCGCCGTCGAACTGGTAGAGGCCCAGCACGCCGGCGTGACCGCTGCCGCTGTCGTAGCTGAACTGCAGCTCGTTGCTGGTCTGCTTGTCGGCATAGCGGGCCAGCACATCGGCGGTCTTGGCGGGCAGGCCGTCGAAATCGATGCCGGTGTTGGTCAGGCCGCGGCGGTTGGCGTGGACGAACTTGGCCGTCCATTCGTTGGACAGGTTCAGCGTCGCCGTCAGCGAGTGGCCGCGCGTGTCGGTGCTGTTCTGGTTGGCCATGCCGGTGGCGATGTCGTAGTTGCTCTCCACCGGCGGGTTGGCGTTCAAGCGTTTGAAGCCGCGCATGCCGGATTCATCAAGCGCCCGGTCGGCGCTGAAGACCACGGTCAGCGGCATGTCCTTGGCGTAGTAGCCCACGGTGGCGCGGGCGGCCGTGGTGTCCTGGTTGCTGACATCGCTGCCATCGGTCAGGTTCTTGCCATAGCCTTCGCGGTTCAGGCTGGCCACGGCGAAGCGGGCGCGGATCTGGCCGTCGGCCGTCGAGCCGCCGACCGAGCCCTTGAAATTGGCCTGGCCGTAGTTGCCGGTCGAGAAGCTCAGCGAACCCTCGGTCGCTGTGCCCAGCGGGCGCGATACATACTTGATCGCGCCGCCGATGGTGTTCTTGCCGTAGAGCGTGCCCTGCGGGCCGCGCAGCACTTCGATGCGCTGCACATCGAACACTTCCAGCAGCGCGCCCTGCGGCCGGGCCATATAGACATCGTCCAGATAGATGCCCACGCCCGGGTCCACGCCCCAGAGCGGGTCGGCCTGGCCGACGCCGCGGATGAAGGTGGTGATGGTGGAGTTGCTGCCGCGCGCGGCGTACACGGTCAGGTTGGGCACCTGGCCTTGCAGGTCGCCGAGGTTCTTCACATTGAGCGCTTCCAGCGCGGTGGCGCTGAGGGCGGTCACCGCCACCGGCACATCGCGCAGGGTTTCCTCGCGGCGGCGGGCGGTCACCTTCACGGCTTCGAGCTTGTTGGTGCTGGCTTCTGTTGCTGCTGCTGTGTCTGCCTTCGCAGCCTCCGCGCTGGTCTGCGCCTGGGCGCTCAGCGGCAAGGCGAACAGCGCGGCCATGGCCAGGCTCAGCGGCGAGAGGCGGATCTGGCCATGGGCTGGCTCGCTGCGGGCGGAGGAGTTTGGGGCGGTCTTAGGTGTGGTGGTGAAGCGCATCGGTTTGTCTCCGTGGGGTGGCTTGCTTGTGATCTAGGTCTGGCTGCTGCAGCTGCAAAAGGAAAAAGGAGCGGCCGTGCTCTTCTTGGCTCGGCTCGTCGGTTTGTTGTTGCTGGTTGCCGTGGAATGAATCGAACGGTGGCTCGATCCAGGGGTCCACGGACCAAACGGCTGCAGCGACGCACTGCTTCTGCAATAGCTGTGCCCACGAAGCGGGCATGCGACCCAGACTGGTGCAAACCACTAGTCCAAGAGGCCCTTCAGCCGCCCGGCTGAGGTGTTACAGGCTCGGTTTTGGGGCGCAAATGACGCGAGAGGGCGTGAGGTTTTGCGCAAAACAAGGCCGGCCGAGCGGGCGATGGCTTTTTTTCAGACAGCGTGAGTGACAGAAGTGTCCAAAAAACAGGCGATGGATGATGTTTGGACGGAGTGCCGGCCTGCTGCTTCCCCCTTGCCAGTGCGGATTCCTGATCGCTTCATAGGCCTGCTGGACCTAGGTGAACTCCGCGTTGGCCGAACCCTTTGCTATCAGTCACTGGGGCAGCGAATGACCGCGGGCCGCCATGCAGCGATGGGTGACCGACTCTGAGCTGTCCTTGCCAGTTGCATTGCCTGGTTCTGGATGCTGTCCCTTGCTTGGAGCTTGGTGCCCAGTGGGTGCGAGCAAGGCGTCGATCATGGCGTAGCGCCGGCATTCACTCAGGTCCATGTCGAACTGAGTTTGACTCTCCCCGCCCTGTGAATGCTCTCTTCCGGCCGTAGACATTGCGCAACCCGATAACAAGAGACATAGAACCAGCACGGCCAGCTCTGTTGCAACTGCTTTCATTATTTACTCCCTCGAAACACAAACCGCTCTTCGTCGGCAGGCCAAGTATAAAAAGCGCCATCGTGTCCTATCCCTTCGAAAGAAGTTCTCGGCCGGTGTTCTTTCGGTAAATCGCAAAAACGAAAGTCAAATGTCTCTATTTTTCATCTCCAACTTCCGGGGGGTTGACTGCAAGCGTTTTCACTCTTGGCAAGTGAAAGATTGCATTGCACCTTGCTCGCGAGTGGCCAAGTACCGGTTGAGAGTCTTCGACGTCGCAAGCCAAGCCCTTGTTCAATGGCGGAGCCCAGGTGAGTGAACGGTGCGGGTACAGATCTCGTAGTTCCAGTGGGGTTTGAGCAAGCAAGCCCAGCGCGGCTGACCTTGCTCAGATCAGGCCCAGACCCACAAGCTTCTGCTTTGGCTGGAGATTCGCGCCGGCTTTGTCTCCGAGCTCACCTTGCATGGCCACGGTTTCAGCGGCGGGGTCCTCGCATTCACCGCGCAGAAGCGGCCCTGGAGTACACGGTCAGCCTCATACAATCTTGCGCGAGACAAAAAGCAGCAGCAGCTCGCTTGAGTTTGCAGAACAAGCAAGAAGACATGACGTTGATCATGTCCAGCTTGTCGCCGGGCACTTTGTTAAAGCGAGTGCAGATCTATGAGGGGCTCGCACCGTGGGGTGCTAGAGCCATGCAGAGGGAGTTGAAGAGAGATGAAGACCAACAAGAAGTTCCTGGCCGCAATCGGCCTGGGCATGGGTATGGCCTTGGCCGCGCTGCAGAGCGCACAAGCGGCCCTGCAAGGGCGTGATCTCGACCCAGCCAAAGCTGGCTTCGAGGCTTACTACGACACCGAACTGAACATCAGCTGGCTGGCTGATTTCGGTGCGGTCCGCAGCTTCGAGGCCGATGGTCGCCTGAGCTGGGACGGTGCCCAAAGCTGGATCGCCCAGCTCAACACCCAATCGCTTTACGGCTTCGACAACTGGCGTTTGCCCAAGGTCACGCCGGTCAACGGCCAGGCTTTCCGCTACGGCAACAGCAACAACGGCAGCACCGACTACGGTGTGGCCGCCACCGGCCAAGGCTGGGGCAAGGCCTCAGAAATGGGCCACCTCTACTATGTGACCCTGGGCAACAAGGGCTATTGCACGCCGACCCCGGCCGGCAATGACGCTTGCGCTATCCAGCCGGGCTGGGAGCAGAAAGACTTCGGCCCCTTCACCGGCCTGTCGACCTTTGTGTTCTGGTCTGGCACCGAGCTGCCGAACCGCCCGAACCAGGCCTGGTACTTCTATGCCTACTACGGCAATCAGTACTACCAGACCAAGGACCAGCAGTACTCGGCCCTGGCCGTGCGCGACGGCGATGTGCTTTCGCAGCCGGTGCCTGAGCCGACCAGTGCGCTGCTGATGCTCGGCGGACTGCTGGCCTTGGCTGCCGCCGTACGGCGCAAGTCGGTGTTGCGCTGATCATCGCCACAGCCAGGTCCGGCCGACACCGGCCTGGCCTCGCTCGCAGACCCGCGCGGGCCCTGTTTACTTGATGGACGTGAACCGCCCCTCAAACTGATCGTTCGAGCGGTGCAGCGTCTCGACGCCGGGCTTCATGGCCCAGGGACGCACCTGGTGGTGCAGGGGGATGAACAGGTGCTCGTCGCGCAGGCGCAGCAAGGCCGCGCGGATCTGGGCATTGCGCTTGGCCACATCGGGCTCGAACTTGATCTGCTGGATCAGGGCATCGAGCTTGGCATCGCTGACCTTGCCGAAATTGAAGTTGCCGTCGGCGCCGCTGCTGCGGGTGTGGCCCCAGGCCTGCATGCCGTAGAGCGCGTCGTAGGTGGAGATGCCCCAGCCCAGCATGAAGAAGGGCGACTCGAAGCGCTGGAAGGTCTGGCTGTGGGTGACAAAGGGCAGGGTGATCAGGCGCACCTTGACGCCGATCCTGGCCCACATGGCCACCGCCGCCTGGCAGATCTGTTCGTCGTTGACATAGCGGTTGTTCGGGCAGTTCAGCGGCACCTCGAAACCCTGCGGATAGCCGGCCTCGGCCAGCAGCTTGCGCGCGCGCTCGACATCGGGCTTGAGGGGCGCATCGAGCGCGGCGTCGTGGCCGTTCACACCCGGCGGAATCATCAGGGCCGCCGGCACCGACAGGCCGCGCATGATGCTGCGCTTGATGGCTTCCCGGTCCAGGGCCAGGTTGAGCGCCTCGCGCACGCGCCGGTCCTTGAAGGGGTTCTTGCCCTTGACCGAGGAGTCCCGCAGCTCGTCGCTGCCCTGGTCCATGACGAAGAAGATGGTCCGCACCTCGGGGCCTTCGATCAGTTTGACCTTGCCCTCTTCCTTGAGCTTGAGAAAGTCGGCCGGCGGCAGGTCGGTGACGATGTCCACATCGCCGGAGAGCAGGGCCGCCACGCGCGTCGGCGCCGATTTGATGGGCAGGTAGCTCAGCTCGGTCACATTGCCCTTGTTGCTGTCCCACCAGTCCTTGTTGGCCACCAGGCTGACCTTCTGGTCGGGCTGCCAGCCCACCAGCTTGTAGGGCCCGGTGCCCATGGCATTGCGCGAGGCGAAGTTCTCGTCCTTGGACTTGTAGTCGGAGATGCTCTCGGCCTTGTTCTTGCTCGCCCAGGCCTTGCTCATGATGGAGAAGTTGCTGAGGTTGGTCAGCAGCATGGGCGTGGGCGCTTCGAGGATCAGGTCCACGGTGTGGCTGTTGATCTTCTTGATCTCCTTGATGCCCGAGACGTAGGTCTGCTTGGTGCCCAGGGGCTGGCGGATGCGCTCGAAGCTGAACAGCAGGTCGTCGGCCGTGAAGGCGCTGCCGTCATGGAACTTGACGCCCTGGCGCAGCTCGAAGCGCACCTGGGAGGGCGTGATGTAGGTCCATTTGGTGGCCAGCGACGGTTCGACCTGGTACTTGGCATCCAGGCGGGTCAGGCCTTCGTAGATGTGGGCGCCGATGGTGTTGGAGGTGTTGTGGTCCTGTGAGTGGGGATCCAGCGTCAGGATGTCGTTCTGGGCCGCCCAGCGCAGGGCGGCGGCTTGGGCGGGCACGCTGGTGGCGGCCGAGAGGCCCAGCGCTACGGCGAGCAAGCTGGCCTTGAAGAATTGGCGGCTCATCGTCGGTTGCTCCTGGGTCCCTGGGAAGGAATCGATGCTAACGAGGGCCGCGCGCTGCGGGCTAGTGGCTTGCCCGCATGCAGCGTTGCAGCAGCACGGCACCAGATCGACAGGTCATTGTTCGGTCACGGCAATGTCCCGGGCTAGGTCCCGGGCTCCCGTGGCCCTGCTCAAGTAGACGATCAGCCGCTTTACCATCCAGGACCCCGAGGCCTTCGTCCCTTGCTATGAACATCATTTCCCCGATGCGAGTTTGGTTCGCCGAACTGCTTCGGCGCCGCCCGTCTGTCGGCATTGCCGCCTTGGCCGTCTTGCTCTTGCTGTCGGCCAGCCTCGGGCATGAAGGCCTGCGCGTGCCGCAGATGTTGCTGCTTGCGCTGCCCGGCCTGATCTGGCTGCGCTGGCCGGTGCGCAGCCCGTCCTGGCGGCGGCTGCGCTTGTTCGGTGTGGCGCTGCTGCTCGGGGTTTTTCTGCTCGATGGCTTCTTGCGTGCTTATCTGCGCCAGCGTTATGCGGCCGTGCCGGACAGCACCCTGGTGCTCACTGCTGCAGCCAATACCAGCCCGCGCGAGGCCCTGGAGTACCTGATGGCGCAGGGGGCTCAATGGTGGCCGGCTCTGGTGGCGCTTTTGCTGGCGCTGGGCTTGCTGCTCGGCCTGGTGCGCCTGGCCAGCCAGCAGCCGCCCCGCCCGCTGGGGACCGGCTCGCGTTGGCTGTGGCTGGGCCTGCTGCTGCTGTGCTTCGTGGCCCATGCCAGCAAGCCCTGGCGGCGCCATCACCCGGCGGCCTTCTGGCCACATTGGGCGGTGTCGGTCGAGACCTTGCGCATGAACTGGTCTGACCAGAGCCGCCAGCGTGAGTTCCTGCTGGAACAGGCCCGGGCCTCGGGCGTGCGCGCCCTGGGCGCTGAGTCTTCGACGGTGGTGCTGGTGCTGACCGACAGTGTCAACCGAGACAATATGAGCTTGTATGGCTATCAGCGCGAGACCACTCCGCAGTTGCAGGCCTTGAGCCGTGAAGAGGGCGCGCGATTGCTGGTGCTGCCCCACGCTTGGTCGGTGCAGGCCACGACGGTGGCGGCGCTCGACGGCTTGTTCAGCTTCGGCGGCAGCATGGCGGCACAGCCTGGCTCGGCGGCGCCTGCGCCGGGTCACATCCTGGCTTTGGCCCGCGCGGCCGGCTACCGCGTCTGGTGGATGAGCAACCATGACGACCTCGCCATCGAGCAGCAGCATGCCCAACTGGCCGACACCGTCGAGATGATCAATCGCGAGCCAGGGCGCTCTTCATCCATGCTGGATGGCGAGCTGCTGGACTCCCTGGAGGAGGCTTTGGCCGATCGTTCCGCGCCGCGCAAGCTGATCGTGCTCCATCTGCTCGGCGCGCACCCGCATTACCGCTTGCGAGCGCCCGAGGCGCTGCGGCCTTTCGAGCAGGGCGGCGATGCGGTGGAGCGCGAGATGCAGCGTCAGCAGCGTCCCGTCTGGTTGCGCGAACAGCGGCAGGACTATGACGCAGTCATTCACTACCACGACGGGGTGGTTGCCGAGACCTTGCGAATGCTCAAACGCCATGTGCCGGCAGGCGGCGAGGCCGCCTGGATGTATCTGTCGGACCATGGGCAGGAGGTCGGCCACCGCATCGATCACGCCGGCCACAGCCCAGGCACAGAAGCGGGCTATCGGATCCCGGCCATGCTGTGGCGCACGCCCTTAGCCTTTGCCCCGGGCAGCGGTCAGCAGCCTTTTCGGGCCGATTGGACGGGCTGGACCCTGGCCGAGCTCCTGCGCATCGAATGGCCGGGCATGGAGCCGGCACGCAATGTGTTCGACCCGCGCTATCGCTGGGAGGCACCGCAGCTGCCGATCGGCGAGGTGGACTTCGCGCGCTGACTGCGCGGGCCGTGGGCGGCCCCCTTGGCGCAGAGCCATATGGCGATCTGCTCAGCGGTGAACATGGGGGTCACGACGCCCCACCTGGGCCCTTCAATGCCGTTTCGGGTGGGGGCGGGCATCCCATGGAGCCAAGTCCGCAGCATTCTTGATCGGAGCTCGTGCCGGGCGGCTCCGGGCACGCGATGTCTGTTGTCGCTCCAGCGCCCGCCCGGCCGCCGCCTTCAACAGCTTCTGGAATGACGGGCACTGCGCATGGCTGGGTGCCGGGCAGGCGGCGGCATGGCGCAGGCCCGCGCTCATCGCGCGCAGTTGCCGTATCGTGCGGTCCAGCTCGTCGGCCTTGGCCGTCAGCAGGCCTCGGTCGATCTTCGGGCCGGGCCCCGATGCGCCATGGGTCAGCATGGCGCCGATCTCGTCCAATGAAAAACCGGCAGCCTGGCCCAGGGCGATCAGGGCCAACTGGTCCAGCACCGTGGCCGCGAACCTGCGGCGGGCGCCTTCTTCGCTGCCTGCCAGCGAGCGAATCAGGCCCCGGCGTTCGTAGTAGCGCAGGGCCGAGGCGGCCACACCGCTGCGCCTCGCCACTTCGGCGATGTCCAGGATTGTCTCCATCTGCTCAATCTCCCGCTTGACTTGAAGTTGACTTCAACTTCTATAGTGACTGCAACAGTCCCCGAACGTCAAGCCTCAGCAGGAGATCACCATGTCTTGGATGCCCGATAGTGCCCCCGCAATCGCCGCCTCAGCCCACCCCACCCTGGCCGCGGCCCTGATCGGCGTTGCCGCCACCGCCTTCTTCGACGCCTGGCTGTTGCTGCTCAACAAGCTGCTGCGTGTGCCGACGGCCAGCTTCGGCCTGATCGGCCGCTGGCTGGGCCATATGGCGCGCGGCCGCTTTGCTCATACGGCCATCGCCCGTGCCGAGCCCGTGCGCCATGAGCTGGCCCTGGGTTGGCTGCTGCACTACGCCGTGGGTCTTGGCTTCGCCGCCGGCCTGCTGGCCTGGCAGGGCCCGGCCTGGCTGCAGCGGCCCAGCCTGGGGCCGGCCCTGGCTTTCGGCATGGCCACGGTGCTGATGCCGCTGTGCCTGATGCAGCCGGCCCTGGGCGCCGGCTTCTTTGCCCGCAAAACCGCCACGCCGCTGAAGAACTGCCTGCGCAGCCTGGCCAACCATCTGGTGTTCGGCCTTGGGCTCTACCTCGCGACCCTGGCCTTGGCGCCTCTGATGCGCTGAGCCGGCGCAGCTGGCGCAGCGCACCCGCGCGGCCGCCAGCAATCCACCTTTTGTTCCCTTCCGTTGGCGCCCGGACTTCGCGCCGGCGGAGCCTTGCCTGCCTGTTCGCCTGAAGTCCTTGTTGTCTCAACTGGAGCACCCCCCTCATGAAACCCAGAACCCTCGCCATCGTCTATCACAGCGCCCACGGCCACACCGAGCACATCGCGCGCCACATCCTGCTGGGCGCCGAGAGCGTGCCCGGGGTCCAGGCGCAGCTGCTGAAGGCCGAAGACCTGACCCTGAAACCGGCCGAGCTGCTCGCCTTTGATGGCCTGATCTTTGGCTCGCCCACCTACCTCGGCGGCGTGTCCGGGGTCTTCAAGACCTTCATGGACGCCACCGGCCGCATGTGGAGCCAGCAGGCGCTCAAGGGCCGCCTGGCAGCCGGCTTCACCGTGTCCTCCCTGCCGGCGGGAGACAAGCAATCGACCCTGCTGTCGATGTTCGTGTTCAGCATGCAGCACGGCATGCTCTGGGTCGGCAACCCCATCTTGCCCGAGCAGCATGCCGGCGTGCCCTATGAGCAAGCGGCCAACCGCCTCGGCTCCTGGTCCGGCCTGATGGCGCAAGCCGAGCACGGCGCCCCGGCCGAAGCGATGGCGCCCGGCGACATCAAGACCGCTCGCATGTTCGGCGCTCACTTCGCCCAAAGCCTGCTGCGCGTGGGCAGCCCGCAAGCCGACACCGCCGCAGCGGCAGCGGCAGCGGCCCTGACCGCCCGCGCCTCATGAGCGCCGCCCGCAGCGCAGCCCAGAAACTCGCGCCCTTGCTGTTCGGCCTCATCCTCTCGGGCCTGATGTCCTTGCTGGTCTCGGCCGTGGCGACCTTGCGCGCGCTCGGCCCTGGCCCTGGCTTCTTCACCCATTGGCTGGGCGCTTGGTGGCCGGCCTGGCTGATCGCCTTCCCAGCTGTGTTGCTGCTGGCGCCGCTGACGCGCCGCCTGGTTCAGCGCTTGCTGGCCGAGCCCGGCCCTTGAAGCCGCTATGGCGGCGCTGAGTCGCGGCTGGGAATCGCGACTTTCATCACGACTTGCTCCTGGCTCCCCTGTTTTCACCCGCAGGCGCGGGGGGCACAGGGGGCCAGGTCGCAGCCAACAATGAAGTCCAGCCCGAGTACAGGCAATCGCCTCACCCGGCCCCTCCCAACGCAGCATCGCGGACCTCATCATCATGAACAGCAAGAACGCTCTCTCCGCCCTGGCCCTCGGCATCGCATCGCTGAGCGCGTTGCTGCCCCTGAGCGCCTCGGCCGACGCCGTGATCGTCAACCCTCTGGCTGGCAGCATCCACTGGAACTCGCTGGGTGAAGGCTCCACCACCAGCTATGGCCAGACCTTCAAAGTGGCGGACGCGAGCAACACGCGGCTCGATTCCTTCAGTTTCTGGCTGAAGAGCAGTTTGGGTACCTCGCGACTGCGCGCCTATGTGGCCGAGTGGGGTGGCAGCGGCATCGTCGGCCCGAACCTGTTCGCGGGCACGGAGTTCTCGGGCGTTTACAACAACTTCACCGAGATCGCCGTCAACACTGGTGGCCTGAACCTGGACGCCAGCAAGCAGTACGTGGCCTACTTCAGCGCCGCCGGTCTCTTCGATGGCCAGGGCGACGGTGTCTTCATGGGCACGAGCAATTTCCAGAACAACTATGCCAACGGCAGCTTCGTCTACGACAACAGCGGCAGCGCCGCGGCCGGTGCCAATTGGGCCGGCTGCCACAGCGATTGCCCCGATGTCGCCTTCCGCCTGGCTTTCAATCAGTCGAGCGGCGCCCAGGTGCCCGAGCCAGCCAGCTTCGCCCTGACTGGCATCGCCCTGCTTGGCATGCTGGCCGCACGCCGCCGCAAGGGCCACGCAGCTCGCTGAGCGTGCCAGCGGTTTCGGCCGCCGAACTCAGATCCGCGCGGGCCCGGCCCGCATTCGATCGCCGCCAGCCCTCGGGTGCTGAGCGGCGATTTTCATTTCCTTCTGCACCATGCCGCGCCGCTAGCGCCTCTGCAAGCGCAGCTTCAGGGGCTGGCTGGGCCGCAAGGTGATGTCCAAGCGAGGGCTGGGTGCTGGCAGCCCTGGCACCGGGTGCAGGCGGTAGTGCTGCAGGATCAAGGCGCCGATCACCATCATCTCGGTGCTGGCGAAATGGCTGCCCAGGCAGACGCGCGGGCCGGCGCCGAAGGGCAGGTAGGCACCGCGCGGGATCTCGCCATGGCCGCTGTCCGGGTCAAAGCGCTCGGGGCGGAAGGCCTCGGGCTCCTGGAACCAGCGCGGGTCCCGCTGCGTCAGGGCCGGGGTCAGGCGGACCATGGCGCCGGGCGGGATCTCGCAGCCGGCCACGCGCAAGGGCGTGGCCGCGACGCGGGTGATCAGGGCCGCGCCGGGCGGGTAGAGCCGCAAGGTCTCCTTGATGCTGCGGTTCAGGCGTGGCAGCCGGGGCAGATCGGCCGCTGTCGGTGCGCGCCCGGCCAGCACCTGGTCCAGTTCCTCGGCAATCGCTTGCTGCTCCTGCGGATGGCTGGCCATGCACCAGCCCCACCAGGTGAGTGCGGCTGCCGTGGTCTCGTGGCCGGCCAGAAAGGTGGTCATGCACTCGTCGCGCAGGCCGTGTTCGTCAAAGCCGCGGCCCTCGGCATCGCGCGCTTGCATCATCATGGCGAGCAGGTCGTCGTGCGGCGCGTCGTCCTCGCGCCGGCGCGCCAGCTCTCGGCGGATGAAACCATCCAGCGTCGCCAGGGCGCGCCGCTTGGGCGCTTTCCAGGGCGCCCACAGCGGGCTGCTGACCGGCCAGTAAAACTCGCCCATGGCCACCACGCTGAGCACATGCACAGCCTCGGCGGCAGCGCGACCCTGGGCTTCGTCGCTGCGCGAGAACAGGCTGCGCAGAATGAGCTCCATGGTCAGCTGGGTCATGGCAGCCTCGAAGCCGAAGGCCTCGCGGCCGGAGCCATCCCAGCGTTGCAGAGCTTGCTGTCCGGCGCTCACCATCAGCGGCAGCAGCGCGTCTACCCGCTTGGGCGCAAAGCCCGGCTGCAGCATCTGGCGCTGGCGCTTCCAGGCGGGGCCTTCAGCCACCAGCACGCTCTGGCCGTGGGCCGAGGCAAAGATCTCGGTCGCGCGCGGCCAGCGCAGCAGGCCCTCGTGCGATTGCACCAGCAACTCGCGCACATGCTCGGGGTTCACAAAGCTGAAGTCCCGGTAGAGCAGCAAGCGCTGCTGCACCACATCGCCCCAGCGCCGGTGCCAGCCTTGCACCGTGCCGAGGTAATCCTGGCGCAGGGCGCGCAGCTGCAGAAAACCGATGCCGCGCGGGCCGGAAGCGCCGGGCTTGCTTGAGGCGGCTTGAGGGTGATTTGCCTTGCCGGCGTCGGCAGGAAGTTGGGTGGTGCTGTGCTCGTCCATGCGGCGCATCATGGCCAGGCCCAGTGAGCGCGTCTTGAACGAAATCGACATGAGGCGGTTCTTGTGCGGAGGGCGTGCAGGTACCTGCTGGCGCGCTGCCTACACTTCCGCCATGCCCTCCGACCGCCACCCCGACGCCGTTGCCCGCTTGCTGGTGCCCAGCCTGGCCCTGGCCGGCTGCGTGCGGGCCTGCCTGTGGCGTGACACCACCGGAGTGGCTGCCCCGCTCAGCGCGGCCCAGCGCGACAGCCATTTCGCGGCCAGCCCCTTGTGCGGCCTGACCTGGACGCTGCAGGGCGGCGGCTGGGAGGTGGAGGCACAAGGCCAGTTGCGGCCCATCCAACACCGCGCCTTGCTCGGCGGTCCGCGCAGCCGGCCGGCGCATTTCCGCTCCGAGGCTGGCATCCGCAGCTTCATGGTGGCCCTGCAGCCCGAGGCCTTGCATGTCTTGACCGGGCTGGACCTTGCCGCCCTGCTGGACCGTTATGTGCCCATCGAAAACGTTCTGCCTGGCGATGACTGGCGCCAGCTCAATACCCAGATGCTGGCCGCGCAGGACGAGCAGCAGTGCATGGCGCTGCTGGAGGCCTTTTTCCTGCCGCGCTGGCGGGCCTTGCAGCAGGAGCGTGCCACCGCGCCCGAGCGCGGCCGCTACCGCGACTGGATGCAACACCTGGCCCTGCGCGCGATAGCCGGCGGCCATGGCGCCAGCCTACGGCAGATCGAGCGGCGCATCAAGCAATGGAGCGGTCAGAGCCTTCGCGCTCTGCGCGGCATCAGCCGGGCCGAGGCCACCTTCTTCCAGGTGCGCCGCGAGATGGAGGCCGGTGAGGTGGTCTGGAGCGCCCTGGCCCAGGACGCGGGCTACACCGACCAGGCCCATCTTTGCCGCGAAACCCGCCGCGTCACCGGCTTCAGCCCCGAAGAGCTGCGCCGGCGCATTGAAGAGGACGAGGCTTTCTGGCCTTACCGCATCTGGGCCTGAGCGGCGCCTGCCTGGCCCCCGGTTTCGGCACGCCAGCACGTACCGTCTTCCTCGCTGCAAAAAGAGGCCAACAGGGCCGTGTCCAGGGCCTGCCCCGGCAAGGGCAGCTCTTCGTTGGGCCAGCGCTTGACCAGATGGCCGTTGGCCACGCCTCCGGCATGGAGCTCCTGGTAGGCGCGGCGGTGCTGCATGGTCAGGCCGCCATTGGCATTGGCGATGATGCGGCTCTCGCCCGGCTGCCAGGGCTCGAAGTAAGCGTCCGCCAGGCGGTCCACTTCGCGGAAGTAGGCGCGTGCGCCTTCGGCGTCCAGCTTGCGGCGCACGGTACGGGTGATCTGGCCTTGCAGCTGGTCCAGCGTCTCATAACTCATGGTTTGCACGGCGGCTGGAGAGAGATCGCGGTCTTGCATCAGCGCCTGCAGCGCGGGCGCCGCTTTCAGCTCTTCGGACAAGGCCTGCACCATGGCCGCCACCACCGCATGGTGGGGCGCCACGGCCGTGGCGATGGAGCGGGTCTGCGGCTGGTAGGGGCAGCGGATCTCGACAAAGCGCGGCTTGGTCGGGCCCGAGCATCCGTCGTGGTGGTAGTACTCGCCCTGGCTCAGCCGGCCCTTGCTGGAGCGGCCGCGCACATCGCGGTAGCTTGGGTGCCGGCTGTCCAGATTCAAGCAGACCACCAGGCCGGTGGCATCGGCCAGCTGGAAGAACGGTTCGCGCCACTCGGGCTGCAGCAGGATCTCGTGCAGATAGTCACTGGGCGCGATCGCCGCGCCTGCTTCAGGCGGCGCCAGTCCCTCGATCACCAGCACAAAAGGCTTGGGCCGGCGCACGCGCCATGCCCGGCCGGCGAAATCGAGGGTGGAATGGGTAGACATAGGAGGGCAAGAGTGGCGAAGCGCCACGAATTCTAGGCGCCCGGCCTGCATCGGCGGCAGGGCGGATCGCTGCGTGCAAGCCGCTCGTGCAGGCGCTGCCGCAAGTTGAATCTTGGCATGTGGCGTGACGGCATGCGGGCCCACTACACTGAGGGCGGGCTTCTAAGTACACCTTCACTGCAACATCCATCATGACTGTATGGGCGCAACACGGCAGTTTCTCTTTGTGCTGGCAAGGTGACGTTCTTGTGGCCCGATATGGCGGGACATGGAATGACATCGCCTCGCGCAATCTGCATCAAGAAGCCCGAAAATTGTGGGCGGAGCGCGGTCTGCAAGCCGATGGCCAAGCCAAGCCTTGGGGGCTTTTGAGCGACGCCTTGGAATGGGAGGGTGGCACGCCCGAGGCCTTGCAACTGTGGTGGAGTTTTTTCGAGGACTGCGTCCGTCATGGCATGGTGGCAGTCACCGATGTGCTGCCCACGCAATTCCACGAAGCCATGGTCAGGTCGCTGGCTGAACGTGCCGGTCAATTGGCGCGTTACCAACTGAGCCCGTCCTTTGATGCGGGCATGGTGTGGCTGGCACAGCAGGGCCTGCATGGCCAGAGTGGCGCGGCCGACTGAGTGCCGCCCACAGTCACACGGGTCATGCCGGTGCGAATCGGTCACACCCCTGCTCTTCGCCACTCCCCCGCCGTCGCCCCCAGATCCGCCCGCAGGCTGCGGCTCAAGTGGCTGGCGCTGGCGTAGCCACATCGGGCGGCGACCTCGGCCAAGCTCAGCTTGGGGCGCTCGCGCAGCAGGGCTTGCGCGCGGGCGCTGCGGCGCTGGCTGATCCAGCCGTGCACGCTGCAGCCCAGGCTGTGGCGGAACATGCGGGCAAAGTGGAACTCGGAGAGGTTGGCTTCGGCCGCCAGTTCGGCCAGGCTCAGGCCCTCGGTCTGGCCCGCCGCCAACTGGGTCTCGATCTGCTCCAGCACGCGCCGGCGCGCGGCCGGGGCCAGGCCGCCCTTGGCCAGATGCAGGGCGCGTTCTCGCGCATGGGGCTGGGCGGCCATCAGCACCAAGCGGTCCAAAGCGGCTTCGCTGAGCTGATGGGCCTGCAGGCGTTGTGAGGTGTCACCCCAGTCGAGCGCGCTGACCTGGCGGGCCCAGTCGGCCAGGGCTGGGTCCTGGCCGAAGAAGCGCGGCGCCAGGGTGTAGGCGCGCGGCTCGGCGTCGAGCAGGCGGACGATGCGCTGCGCCCAGGCGCTGTCGGACAGATACAGGTGCACAAAGCGCAGCGGGCCGGCAATTTGCCACTGCGACTCATGGTCGGCCGGCAGGATGCAAAAGGTGCCCGGCTGGCCGTGCGCGGCATCGAGTGGGCTGCGTTCGCCGACCACGCGCACATCCTGGCCGCCTTGCAAATAGACCGACAAGGTGTGGTGACCGGGGCGGTTGTAGCCAGTGTGGTCCTCGCAGTTGCGCCACTGGGCCAGGCGCAAGGTGCCGCCCAGTTCCGCCTGGCGCTCCAGCTGCGCGCGCGACTGACTCAGCACCGCGAACACCTGGGGCGGTGGGGCGGTGCCGGCAGCAGGGCTTGGCGGGGCGAGGTCTCTGGACATGGCGCGATTTTCGGCGGCGCGGGCTTGCAGTGCCCGCCGCCGCGCGCAAAAAGCGCAGGAATGTGCAATCCCCGGCAGGGCGTGGCCGGCATGCTCTGGCCCTGATTCCGAGGAGCCGATTTCGTGAATGCAATGCTGTACGCCCTGGTGGTGCTGATCTGGGGCACGACCTGGATTGCCCTGAAGTGGCAGCTGGGCGTGGTGCCCATCCCCTTGTCGATTGCCTACCGCTTCGGCCTGGCCGCCCTGATTCTGTTCGCCTGGTTGGCCTGGCGAGGCCAGCTGCAGCGGCCACGCGGTCGTGCGGGCTTGTGGGTGCTGGGCCAGGGCCTGTGCCTGTTTTGCTTCAACTTCGTCTGCTTTCTCAATGCCAGCGCCTTGATCCACAGCGGCCTGGTGGCCGTGGTGTTCTCCAGCTCCACGCTCTGGAACGCGCTGCTGGTTCGCCTGATCCATGGCCGGCGCCTGGCGCCCCAGGTGCTGGCCGGCGGCGCGCTCGGCCTGGGGGGCTTGCTGCTGCTGTTCTGGCCCGAGATCAGCGCCCACGGCGCCAGTGCCAGCACCTTGCAAGGCCTGGCCTGGGCGCTCGGCGGCACGCTGTGTTTTTCGACCGGCAATCTGCTTTCGGCCGCCTTGCAGGGCCAGGGCCTGAAGCCGGCGCAGACCAATGCCTGGGGCATGTTGGTCGGCACCCTGCTGCTGCTCAGCTACTGCCTGCTGCAGGGCGTGCCCTTTGCCTACGAGCCGGGTTGGCGCTACAGCAGCGCGCTGCTCTATCTGGCGATCCCGGGCTCGGTGATCGGCTTCACCGCCTACCTGACCCTGGTCGGCCGCCTCGGCCCTGAGCGCGCGGCCTACAGCACGGTGCTGTTCCCGGTGGTGGCGCTCAATGTCTCGGCCCTGTTCGAGGGCTACCGCTGGACGCTGCCGGCGCTGCTGGGCCTGGCCTGCGTGATGGCGGGCAATGTGCTGGTCTTTCGCAAGAAGCCTGTCTTGCCCAATATGCCCTCGAAAGCCGGGCCATCTTCTGCTGGATTCAAGGGCATCCAGGGCTAGGATGGGCCCAGGCGGCCGCTGACCTGGGGGGCAGGCGGCCTGGGAGGGCCCTTCATGATTCAAGCATCGTCCACCTGGGCTCTGCACCAGTTGGAAGTCGAGAAGTCTGGCTTGGCCGGGCGCTTGCGCAGCCTGCACGGCATCATCCAGGCGCGCTTTCCTGCCATCAGCCGCATGGCGCTGGCGCTGTACGACCCGGTCAGCGATGCGCTCAAGACCTTTGCCAGCAGCAATGAAGATGGCGAGGCGCTGCAGCGTTATGAGGCGCGGCTCTCTGAGGTGCCTTCGCTGCTGCAGCTGAAGAACGAGCGCCGTACCCGGGTGGTGCAGGACATCGAGGCCAGCTTTTCCCACCCCACCGCGCACACGGCCTGGCTGCGCGGCCAGCAGTACCGCAGCAGCTACACCCTGCCCATCTTCAGCGGCCATGAGCTGGCGGCTTTTCTGTTCTTCGATGCCAAGGAGGTGAATGCCTTCGGGCCCGAGGTCACGGGTTTTCTGGACATCTTTGCCGACATCGTCAGCCAGCTCTACCTGCTGCGCCTGGCCGCGGTGAACACCCTGGTGGGCGCGGTGGACATCGCCACCGGCCTGGCCCGGATCCGCGATGTCGAGACCGGCCTGCATCTGGAACGCATGGCGTCTTATGCCCGCCTGGTCGCCAAATCCCTGGCACCCAGCCATGGGCTCAGCGACGAGCAGGTCGAGTATGTCCACCTGTTCGCGCCCCTGCATGACATCGGCAAGGTCGGCATTCCGGATCGCATCTTGCTCAAGCCCGGCCGCCTGGACGCCGAGGAGTACGCGCACATGAAGCGCCATGTGCAGATCGGGCTTGAGCTGGTCGAGCACATCTTGGCCGACCTCGGCCTGCAGGACGACCCGATGGCGCGAACCATGCGCGAGGTGGTGGGCGGTCACCATGAGCGTGGCGACGGTTCGGGCTATCCCCTGGGCCTGCGCATGGCGGAGATTCCGCTGGTGGCGCGCATCGTCGCTGTGGCCGATGTCTATGACGCACTGTCCACCGAGCGGCCTTACAAGCCGCGCTGGAGCGAGGCCGACTGCCTGGCCGAGCTGCAGCGCGAAGTGGCGGCGGGCCGGCTGGACGCTGACTGCGTCGCGGCCCTGGTCGCCGCCGAGGCGGCGCGCGCCGACATCCGCCGCCGCCTCGCCGATTGACGCGGCCCTAGCTCGCCTGTTGGCGCCGTGCCTGCCAGGCCGCGGCCGCCACGCAGATCGCCCAGCAGATCCAGGCCGACCACATCGTGTGGCTCACATAGTGCGCGCCGCGCGCCAGCTGGGCCCAGCCGAACAGGGTGCCGAAGACCAGCACACCGGCCAGCCAGAGCCGGGCGATGGCCGGGCGATCCTGGCGCCAGAGGAAGAACTGGCTGAAGAAGGCAAAGGCCGCAATCGCGTGGCCCGAGGGGAAGCAATGGCCACCGCCGCCATCCTTGACGCCCAGCAGCCAGTGCGGCACATAGGGTGAGCTGCCGCCGAACTCTTGCAGATCCCAGGGGCAGCTGGTCTGGCTGACCTGCTTGAGCGAAGGAATGGCGATCAGGCAGGCCAGGGTCACCAGCAGCCAGAAACGCCGCTCGCTGCGCGCCGGGCTGGGCAGGGGCGAGCGGTCGGGGCGGGCGATCCAGGGCCGGATCGCGTCGATGATCAGGGCGATGAAGATCAGCCAGGCCAGGCTGCGGCCGCCCTGGTGGCCGAGGCCCGCGGTCAGCCAGGCCTCGCGCCAGGCAAAGCCGCTGGCATCACCGTAGAGGCGCGAGATGCTCAGGTCCAGGCCACTCCATTCCCAGGCGGCTAGCAAGGCCAGGGCGATCAGGGTGACAAGCACATCACGGCGCCAGGCCGGCGGGTTGGCACTCACTTGGCGGCTCCTGTCTTGCAGTTCTGAGCCAAGTTCCAATCCGGGGCGAACACGCTGCTGTGCACGTCGAGCAGGCCCATCATGGTGTGGAAAAGATGGTCATGGCGGGTCGGCGGCTGCGGCTGGAGGGCGCGCTGGCGCAGGCACGCCATGTCCAGGCCGGCATTGGCGCCGAAGCCGGGGCTGGCCCACATCAGCATGGGCACTTGCGTCTGCTGCTTGGGGGCGATGGCATAGGGGATGCCGTGCAGGAAGAGGCCGTTCTCGCCCAGCGATTCGCCGTGGTCGGAGACGTAGATCAGGGCCGTGTCCACCTCGTCCGAGCGGGCCTTGAGCTTCTTGATCAGCTCGGCCAGCACATGGTCGGTGTAAAGCAGGGCGTTGTCGTAGGCGTTGACGATCTCTTCCTTGCTGCACAGGCGCAGATCGTCTTTCTGGCAGGCCGGCTTGAAGCGCTCGAACGCCTCAGGGTAGCGGCGGAAGTAGGACGGGCCATGGTTGCCCAGCTGGTGCATGACCCAGAGGTGGGTGGATGCGGACTGGCTCTTGGCGGCGCTCAGGCGGGCGTCCAAGTCGGCGATCAGGCCTTCGTCCATGCAGCGCTTGCCGTCGCACAGGCCGGGCGCGTTCTGCTCGCTCACAAAGTCATTGGGCAGGCCGTCGCAGACGCCTTTGCAGCCGCTCTGGTTGTCGCGCCACTGCACTTGCACGCCGGCGCGGGCCAGCAGATGCAGCAGGGATTCGCTGCCGCGGATGCGGGCCTCGTCGTAATCGCGCCGGCCGATGGGCGCGAACATGCAGGGCAGGGAGGTTTCGGTGTTGGTGCCGCAGGCCTCGACCGGCGGCAGGCTGATCAGCTCGGGCAGCTGGGCCAGCTGCGGCGTGGTCTGGCGGGCATAGCCGTTCAGGCCCCAGTTGGCGGCGCGCGCGGTCTCGCCCACCACCAGCACCAGCACCAGGGGCTTGGCGCGGGCGCTCATCTGCGCACCCGGCTTCGCGTCCAGGCCCAGGGGCTGGCGCGGCTTGGCCGCGCCTTTCAGGTCTTGCGCGATCACCGCGCCCAGGGACCAGATGTAGTTGGCCGGGGTGATCAGGTAGCGGATCTCCTTGTTGTTGCGCATCAGCGAGGAGAAAGGCTGGAACACCGACATGATGGCCGCCACCGCCGTGGCCAGGGCCAGCAACAGCACGCCCAGGCGCACCAGCAAGGCGCGCTGCCAGCTGCGCCGGCGCACGATCTCTACCCGCCACAGCGCCAGCAAGGGCAGGCCGGCCCAGAGCAGCACATGGCCGGCCATGCGCAGGCTCAGCAGCTCGGAGGCCTCGGCCGGGTCGGTGCGCAAGGTGTTGCGCAGCATGGTCGGGTCGAGGTAGACGCCGTAGGTCTGCATGTAGAAGGTGGAGCAGGCGGTGCCGATCAGCAGCACGGCGAGCACCGGCTTGATGGTCCAGCGGTGGGCCACCAGGCCGACCAGCAAGACATGCAGGGCCAGCACCATCACGCCGATGGCCAGGCCGAAGCTCCAGCTGCTGGCATCGCCGGCGACGCGGTCTTTGAGCGCGGCGGCGAAGAACAATCGGTTGGCGCTGAACAGCCAGAACAGGCTGGAGATCAGCAGCAGCTGCTCAACGCTGAGGGCCAGCGTGAAACGGCGGCGGGAAGAGGGGGATCCAGAGGTCCGGGAGTGGGCAAAGGCGGTCATCCCCGCATTGGAACCGATGCCGATGAAGGCAGCCTTAAGGGCTTGCCCCCGGCCCGCCCCGCAGCGCAGGCGGCTGGGCGTGTCGGGGGCAGAGGGCCGCAGCGCCTGGCGGCGTCCTGCGGCTCAGCTCATTTGCCGTCAGCGCGCGATCCAGGCATCGCTCCAGTACGCGCCCACGCCGGGCTCATAGGCGGTGGAGTTGCTGCTCCACTGCCGGCACCAGCCTTCGTAGGGGAAGGGCTTGCACTCGTAGACCTTGCCGTTCTTGGGCTGCAACACCTTGGTGCCGCCCTTGTAGCTGGCCAGGTTGTTCGGGAACACATGGTCATACGTGCTGCCGCCGGCTGGTTTGACGGTGATGGCATAGGTCTTTTGCAGCACATTGCCCCCGGCTTTGGGGCTGCCTTTGACGACCAGGCTGTAGGCGCCGGCGGTGGCGGGGTTGAGCGCCAGGTTCAGGGTCTGGCCGCTGTTGTTCAGCGACACGCTGGCCTGGGCCTTGCTGTTGCCGGCGGCGTCGAACAAGGTCGCGCTCACGTCCAGCTCGCCCACCGCGGTGACGCTGAAGCTGAGGTTCAGAGGCCCGCTGGCCGGCGCGGTGTACTCGGCGGCCACGCCGTTGACCAGCAGGTCGACATTGGGCGGCGGCGCCTTGTCGATCTGGATCTCGACCCGCGCCAGGCTGCTGTCGCTGCGCACAAAGACCTCGTTCTGGCCATAGGCCGGGCTGATGCTGCCGTCGGCGGCTTTCTGGCCGGCCTTGAGTTGGCTCTGCTCGGCATTGATGCGGCCGGCCAGCAGGTAGGGCCAGGTGTTGCGTTGGCCGTCCGTGCTGTTGGCGATGGTGATGCGGGTTTGGAACTCGGCGCGCTCGCCCTGGGCGTCGAACACCCGGGTGGCGACTTTGTCACCGGCGGCCAGGTCCACCGAGGGGTAGATGGTGCCCTTGGGGTTCCAGGTCGTGAGGGGCGGTGTGCCGTCGAACGTGACGTCCACCATGTTGTAGAAGCTGTTGGTCGTGTCGGCCACTTCCCAGACGCCCAGGATGACCTGGTAGCCGCTGCGTGCCGGCACGGTGCAGCTGTGGCTGACGTTCTTGGGGGGCTGCTTGCCGCCGCCGTCCACGGTGCAGAAGGGCTGGGCTTCGAAGGACGCCCGGCTCAACTTCAGGTTGGGGTTCCAGTCGGCGCGGGTGATGTAGTAACGCCAATTCCGCGTGGCATGGTTGGCGGTGAAGGTCCAGGCGAAGGTCTGGGCGCCGGCTTTGATGGCGCGCTTGGTCCAGCGTGTGCTGGTCTGTTCGTCCAGGGCGCCGAACTGCGTCAAGCCGGCGCTGCCGATGCGGCCATCGGCCGGGCCGCCGGCCGGGTAGCCCGAGCTGCCCTCCAGGCTTTGCGGTTCGTACTGCACGGGGCCGCAATTGCTGTTGCCACCTTTGCTGCAGAGCAGGCTGCGCGATTCGGGCGCGCTGATGTAACCGTGGGCGGTGGCCAAGACGGGCAGCGCGGCTGCCAGCAGGCCCAGAGCGAGGGAACGGAAGCGCATAAGGTCCTCCTTGTTGGGGTCGGACGATTCTGCGCAGTGCACGCAGGGCGCACAAGTGGTTTTTGATTGGGGTTTATCTGGTTTTATATTGGTCTTCTGTAACGTATGAAACCGGCGGTGTGTGCCGGCCACCGAATGTCAGCTGCGCGGTCAGGGTGAGGGCCCCGCAGCTCACAGCCCCAGCCAGGGGCTGCGCGTGATCGAGCAGGCCAACATGTAGGCCAGGGCCAGCAAGGCCAGCAGATAGCCCAGGCTGCGGAACTCACCCTGGCCCATGGCCCAATGCGCGCACACCGTGTAGCCCGCCAGGGCGATCAGCTTGGCCAGCAGCCAGCTGTCGCGCAGAAAGGGGTTCATGTAGAGCAGGGCCCAGAGGCTCAGGCCGGTGATGGTCATCAGCAGATCGATGCCAAAGACCAGCACGCTGAGGCGGCTGTCTAGCGCCCACTGGCCGCCGAACTGGAAGGCCAGGCCGCGCACCAGGAACAGCGCCACGCTGCACCAGGCCAGCAGCACATGGATCTCGCTCATCTGCACGTCGAATGAATACATGGCGTGAAGCTTGGTGATGGGGGCGGGGGATGTCAAGGAGGGGGGTGAACAGGTGAGCAGGTGAATGGGTGAATGGGTGAATCGTGAATCGTGAGTCGTGAGTCGTGAGTCGTGAGTCGTGAGTCGTGAGTCGGGTGGTGGCGCAAGGGGTGTTCAGCGGGTCACGGGGTCAGTTTTCATCCATAGCTCTGGTAAACGCCGCCCTTGCCAAGATGTTCGAGGTGTTGCGGTAGCGAAGACCGTCGGCTTCAAAGCTGGTGGCCTCGATCTGGTCCGGGTAAGCCAGCGGCAGTTCAGTGCAAGCCAGACAGACGGCACAGTCGCGGGCCTGCGCCGGTGTGCCCAGGCCACGCCGCCGACGATGCCGATTTTTTTCATGGATTCCGTCCTCGTGGGGGCATTGTCACCGGCACCTACCCGCAGCAAGCCGGCTTGCTATGCTCAGCAGCACCCGGCTTGAACCAGCCATTTGTTCACCTGCCCAAGGAACATCGCCATGTCCCGCCTTGCCACTTCGAGTCTTGCTCTGGCCGCCGCATTGCTGCTTGCCGGCCTTCCTCACAGCGCCGAGGCCGCCGCGCCCCAGGTCAAGACCCAGGCGCCGGGTTACTACCGCATGATGCTGGGGGATTTCGAAGTCACGGCCTTGAACGACGGCACGGTCGATCTGCCCATGGACAAACTCTTGACCGGCGCCAAGCCGGGTCAGGTCTTGCGCGCCCTGCAGCACGCTTACCTGGGCACGCCGCTGGAGACCTCGGTCAACGGCTATCTGATCAACACCGGAGCTAAGCTGGTGCTGGTCGACACGGGTGCCGCCACCTTGTTCGGCCCCACCCTGGGCAAGCTGCTGGGCCACCTCAAGGCGGCCGGTTACCAGCCCGAGCAGGTCGATGAGATCTACATCACCCATCTGCACGGCGATCATGTCGGCGGCCTGCTCAGCGAGGGCAAGCCGGCCTTCCCCAATGCCGTGGTGCGCATCGATCAGCGCGAGGCCGACTACTGGCTCAGCGAGGCCAGTATGGCCAAGGCTCCCGAGGCCGCACAAGGCGGTTTCAAGGGCGCCATGATGTCGATCAAGCCCTACCAGGAGGCCGGCCGCTTCAAGCCCTTCGAGGGTTCGCCGCAAGGCGTGGAGCTGGTGCCTGGCGTGCGCGCCGTGTCCACCTACGGCCACACACCCGGCCACAATGTCTACGTGGCCGAAAGCAAGGGCCAGAAGCTGGCCATCTGGGGTGACCTGATGCATGTGGCCGCCGTGCAGTTCCCCGACCCTTCGGTGACCATCCAGTTCGACAGTGACTCCAAAGCCGCCCGTCCGCAGCGCGAGAAGGCCTATGCCGATGCCGCCAAGAACGGCTATTACGTCGGCGTGGCTCATGTGGCCTTCCCCGGCATCGGCCGCCTGCGTGCCGACGGCAAGGGCTATGTCTGGGTCCCGGCGAATTACTCCAGCAAGCCCTGACGCTGAGGGCCCCGAGGTCCTGCATTCAATCCAGAATTGGGGCTTCAGCGGGCGCTGAGCGCCCCGGCGGGCCGGACTGCTGGTCTGTGCCGATTGCCGAGCTGTGGGCTTTGGGCGAGAGTGCCGGCCTGATGTCCACTCTCTGCCATGCGGGCTGAGGCCGCCTGCAGCGGCTGCGGCGCGCGCGGCCGCCGCCCGTGAGCACTTCCTCGACGCTTTCCCCCGCATCCGGCCTGCCGGCCAGCGACCGCGCCTTTTTTGGCCACCCCATCGGCCTGGGCTGGTTGGCTTTCTGCGAGCTGTGGGAACGCTTCTCCTACTACGGCATGCAGGCCTTGCTGGTGCTCTATCTGAGCAACTACCTGTTCCTGCCCGAGAACATCGGCCATGTCGCCGGCATTGAAACCTTGCGCGCCTGGATCGAGGGCGTCACCGGCCCGCGCTCGCCGCAGCAGCTGGCCTCGGTGGTGTTCGGCCTCTACGCCGGCCTGGTCTACCTGACGCCCTTGTTCGGCGGCCTGCTGGCCGACCGTTGGCTGGGCCGCACCAGGACCGTCGTCATCGGCGCCAGCATGATGGCCCTGGGCCATTTCCTGATGGCGTTTGAGGCCAGCTTCCTGGCTGCCTTGGCCTGCTTGCTGATCGGCGTCGGCTGCTTCAAGGGCAATATCGCTGCCCAGGTCGGTGCGCTCTATGTGCCCGGCGATCAGCGCCGTGCCAGTGCCTTCCAGATCTTCATGCTGGCCGTGCAGGTGGCGGTGATCCTCGCGCCCATCGTCTGCGGCACGCTCGGTGAAAAGGTGGCCTGGCACTGGGGCTTTGGCGCCGCCGGCGTGGGCATGCTGATCGGCCTGGTGGTCTATCTGGCCGGCCGCCGCTGGCTGCCGGCCGAGGCGCCGCGGGTCAGCGCCGCCCAGAACACGCTTGAGGCCAAGCCGCGCATGACGGCCAATGAGCTGGCCCGCTTGATCTTGCTGATCGCGCTGATCCCGGTGCTGATGCTGTCCATCGTCGGCAACCAGCAGTTCAACAATGCCTTCCCGCTGTGGTCGCAAAAGCATATGGACCTGGTCATGTTCGGCTGGCAGGTGCCGGTGACCTGGTTGCAGGCGGTGGACGCCTTCCTCAGCACGGCCACCATGATCGCCTCGCTGGCTTTCTGGCGCTGGTGGGCGACGCGCCGACGCGAGCCGGACGAAATCACCAAGATGGCGCTGGGCGCCCTGATGGCAGCTTGTGCGCCGGCCTTGCTGGTGATCGCCGCGGCCCAGATTGAGGCCACCGGCGAGAAGATCAGCTTCGCTTGGACGGTCGGCTATGCCCTGCTCAATGACCTCGGTTTTGCCAACATCCTGCCGGTCGGTCTAGCGCTCTATTCGCGCGCAGCGCCGCGCCGGATGGAGGGTTTGATGATCGGCATCTACTACCTGCACCTCTTCATTGGCAACACCTTTGTCGGCTGGCTGGCCGGCCTGCTGGACGTCCTGCCGGGCACGCAGTTCTGGGCCTTGCATGCCGTGCTGGTGGCGGCCGCGGGCGTGATCCTCGTGCTGGTCAAGCTGCTGCTGGGCCGGGTGCTGGAGCCGCAGCCGAGCGCTTGAGCTTCAGTCCCCGACCTGGTCGGTCGGGAACTTGAATGAATCCCGCGTCAGGTAGTTCATGGGTACATTGAGATTCATGTTCTTGGGCGGGATCGGAGCCTCGAACCATTGCTTGTAGAGCTTGGCCACCTCGCCGCTGCGGACCAGGCGGGCCATCTCTACGTCGACGAACTTCTTCAGCGCCGCGTCCTTCTTGCTCATCATGATGGACAGAGGCTCGATCGACAGCAACTTGCCGACCACGGCAAACTCATCGGGCTTGGGCGCGCTGGCGCGGAAGCTGTAGAGCAGGATGTCGTCCATCAGATAGGCATCGGCCTGGCGCTTGTCGACGGCGTTGAAGCATTGCTGGTCGTCGTCGCATTCCAGCAGCTTGATGCTCAGGCTCAGGTCTTGCGCCTTGGCCTTGATCAGGGGCGCCGAGGTCGTGCCCTTGGTGGTGATGACGCGCTTGCCGCCCAGGTCTTCCACCCGCTCGATATTGGAATCTTTGCGCACCAGCATGCGGGTGCCGGCGATGTAGTGCGGGATGGTGAAGGCCATGCCCAGCTTGTCGCGGCGTTCGCGGTTGTTGGTGGTGTTGGCGCATTCCAAGTCGACCTGACCCTCGGCCACGGCCGGGAAGCGCTGCTTGCTGTCCACCGCCTTGTAGCGCAGGCTCAGCTCTTTCAGCTTGAGCTCTTTTTTCATGCCCTCGGCCAGCTGCTTGCAGATCTCGATGGCATAGCCCACCGGCTGCTTGGCTCCGGGCAGATCGTAGGAGAAGGGAATGGCGTCGGCGCGGTAGCCGATCACCAGTTCGCCGCTGCTGCGAATGCTGTCCAGCGTGCCATTGCCAGCTTGCGCCGGGGCCGTCAGGCCACTCGCAATTGCGGCCGTGGCCGCGCTGATCAGAAGGGGCCAGGTCTTGCGCGGCTGCGGCCGTGCCGGGTGGGGGCGTTGTGTGGTCATTGCGATAGTTCGGGGCACGGCTCGCCCAAGGGCCGCCGGCTTGCCGGCACAAAGCGCAGTGCTGCCCGATTGGCAGCTGCGCGGCTGACCTGACGATAGCAGAGGCCGGGAGCGGCTCGGTGTAAGAAGCTGTGAACAGCTCAGAGCGCCTGCGCTGGCTCGCCCTCAAAGCCCATCAAGACGGCCGCCAGCTCCAAGGAGCGCCAGAGATGCGGCGGCATCTCCATGATCTTCTCGGGTGTCTTGGCGCGGGTGGTCCAGCTGAGGATCTCGAAGTGCTGCTCCGGGGTCAGCAGCTTGAGCGCCAGCATCTCGTTCAGGGTTTGCATTGCAGCTCCATGGGCCACCGGGCCTGTGGCTTCAGGCTAGCACAGAGGGATGCGTGTTTTTGCGACGCCAAGGCCGCAGTGCCTTGGCTCTGTCCCAACTCTGCCCGGCCTTTGCACGCAAGACGTGCACGGCGTTCACCGGGCGTCGCTTGATGCGCAGGCATCAAGCTCGGTCCCGGTTCACCCCTCCAGCCGCTTCTGGAAGACCAGGCCTGCGTGCTCCCGCAGCGCGTGGAACTTGATCTTGGGCCAGTTGGCTTCGATGGCGCGCAGCTCGGGGGCGTACTCGACCAGCACGGTGGGCGCGTCAACAGCGTCCAGGGCCATGCGGTGATCGTTGGCGTCGATGAAGCGCTTGAGCTCTTTCTCGTCGTCACAGGTCACCCAACGCGCCACCTGGAAGCGGCTGCCGCTGATGCGGGCCTTGCAGCCGTACTCGTGCTCGAGGCGGTGGGCCACCACTTCGAACTGCAGCTGGCCCACGGCGCCCAGCAGCAGCACGCTGCCGGCCATGGGGCGGAAGACCTGGATCGCGCCTTCTTCGCCGAGCTGTTGCAGGCCGGCTTTCAACTGCTTGGTCTTGAGCGGGTCGGCCACTTCGACCGAGCGGAACATTTCCGGCGCGAAGAAGGGCAGGCCGGTGAACTGCAGGGCCTCGCCTTCGGTGATGGTGTCGCCGAGCTGCAGCACGCCATGGTTGGGAATACCGATGATGTCGCCGGCAAAAGCCTCGTCCAGCAGCTCGCGCCGCTGCGACAGGAAACTCACCACGGTGTTCGGGCGTAACTCCTTGCCCGAGCGCACCACCTTGAGCCGCATGCCGCGCTCGAAGTGGCCCGAAGCCACGCGCAGGAAGGCGATGCGGTCGCGGTGGGCCGGGTCCATATTGGCCTGGATCTTGAACACCACGCCGGTGAACTTCGTTTCCTCGGGCTTGACCACGCGCTGCATGGCGGCGCGCTCACCCGGCGGCGGCGCCAGCTGCACCAGGGCGTCGAGGATTTCCTGCACGCCGAAGTTGTTGACGGCCGAGCCGAAGAACATCGGCGTCTGGCGGCCGGCCAGGAACTCGTCCAGGTCGAAGGTCGCGGCCGCGTCCTGCACCAGCTCGATCTCGCCCTGCGCCTGCTCGTACTGCATGCCGAAGCGCTCGGCATAGGCCGGGTTGTTGATGCCTTCCAGCACCTCTTCGTCACCGGCCACGCGGTCCTCGCCGGGCGAGAACACGCGCATGCGCTCTTCGCGCAGGTCCATCACGCCGTGGAAATGCTTGCCCATGCCGACCGGCCAGGTGAAGGGCACGACGGTCATGCCCAGCTCGCGCTCGATCTCGTCCATCAGGGCCAGCGGGTCTTGCACCTCGCGGTCCATCTTGTTGACGAAGGTCAGGATGGGCGTGTTGCGGGCGCGGCAGACCTGCAGCAGGCGGCGGGTCTGCGGCTCCACGCCATTGGCCGCGTCGATCACCATCAGGGCCGCGTCGACCGCGGTCAGCACGCGGTAGGTGTCTTCCGAGAAGTCCTGGTGGCCTGGGGTGTCGAGCAGATTGATCACGCAGTCGCGGTACTCCATCTGCATCACCGAGGAGGCGACCGAGATGCCGCGCTGCTTTTCGATCTCCATCCAGTCAGAGGTCGCGTGGCGCGAGGCCTTGCGCGCCTTCACCGAGCCGGCGATCTGGATCGCGCCCGAGAACAGCAGCAGCTTTTCCGTCAGCGTAGTCTTGCCCGCGTCCGGGTGGGAAATGATGGCGAAGGTGCGGCGACGCTTGACTTCGCTCTCGATGTGGGACGGGATGTGGTCGGGCTGCTGATCGGCGGACATGGCGGCGGGGCGCAGCGGGGCCGCGCGGATCTGGGAAAGGGGCGGATTATCGCAGCGCAGCCCCCGGTCGGCCGCAAGCGCAGCTGATCCCGGCTTGGCGGCATTCTGTCCTGCCGGCCTGGACGGTCAGGCATCGCCTGACTACGCTGCGTCTTCCTCCGCCAACGCCCGGATCCCTGACATGCACCCACCGACCCGCCGACGCCTCGCCGCTGCCTCAACACCCACGCTGCGCTCCTTCCGCCGGCCACTGCTGGCGCTTGCCTTGTCCGGGGCGTACGCAGCTCAGGCGGCCCCGGCCACCAGCCCGGCGCCAGGCTCGGCCGAGGTGCAGCCGCAGGAAGCCCGCATCGCGCGCGTGTTGGCCGGCTTGCGGCCGCCGGTCAGCTTTGTCGGCGATTCGACCTGGACGCTGCAGGAGCGCATGAAGCATTACGGTGTGCCCGGTCTCAGCATCACGGTGATCGACAAGAACGGCCTGGCCTGGACCCGCGTCTACGGCCTAGCCGATCGCGATGCCGGCCTGCCGGTGCGGCCGGACACCTTGTTCCAGGCGGCCTCCATCAGCAAGCCTGTTGCCGCCTTTGCTGCCCTGACCCTGGTGCAGGAAGGCAAGCTGGCCTTGCAGGAGCCGGTCAATGCGCGCCTGAAGGCCTGGCGCATCCCCGACAATGCCTGGACCGCCCAGGTGCCGGTCACCCTGGCCCATCTGCTCAGCCACACCGGGGGCCTCACGGTCCACGGCTTTGGTGGTTATGCGCCGGGCCAGACCCTGCCCGATGTGACTGCCGTGCTGGACGGCAAGCCGCCGGCCAACTCGGATGCCGTGCGCGTGAATCAGCTGCCGGGCCAGGCCTTTCGTTACTCGGGCGGCGGCTACACCGTGGCCCAGCTCTTGATGAGCGAAGCCGACGGCCGGCCTTTTGCCGAGCTGATGCAGCGCCGCGTGCTGGGCCCGCTGGGCATGGCCGAGAGCACTTTCGCCCAGCCCTTGCCGGCGCCGCTGCTGGCGCGCGCCGCGGCCGGTGTGTTGCCGGATGGTCGCGCGGTGCTCGGCAAGCGCCACAGCTACCCGGAGCTGGCCGCCGCGGGCTTGTGGACCACCTCGCAGGACCTGGCCCGATTCGCCCTGGGCGTGCAGGCCGCCTGGCGCGGCGACAAGACAGCGCTGCTGTCCACGCCCATGGTCAAGGACATGCTCAGCCAGCGTGCCGGCAGCGGCTACGGCCTGGGTTTCGGTCTGCCCGAGGAAGAGGGCGAGGTCTACTTCGCCCACGGCGGCTGGAACGAGGGCTTTTGCGCCAGCCTGATGGCCCACCCGAGCGCCGGCGTCGGTATGGCCATCATGATCAACGCCAACCAGCCGGCCTTGATGGACGAACTGCGCCGCGCTGTCGCCTTTGAATACCGTTGGCCCGGCTTCAAGGCCCACCAGCCGCTGCCGGCCAGCGCGGAAGCCCTGGACAAGGCGCCCGGCCGCTACCGCGTCAACGGCGAGCAGTTCATCCAGATCACGCGCCAGGGCGAGCAGCTCTTCATGGCTCGTGGCGGCGACACGGCGCACGAGCTGGTGCCGGTGGCTGGCGGGCGCTATCTGCAACGCGAGCAGGACGAGGCGCGCAGCTTCACCCCGGATGCCCAAGGCCGCTGGCAGTTGAAGCTGGAGCGCCGAGACGGCACAGCCCAGGTGCTGGCACGCCTGGCCGAGGCCGAGCGGACGCCGCGCGAGCTGCTGCTGGCGGGCGAGGCCAAGGCTGCCTTGGCGGCCTACCGGGCCCTGCGTGATGCCGGTGACGAAGCCGGCAGCGAGTCCTATCTGACCAACCAAGGCTATCGCGAACTGCGCGGCGGCAACAAGGCGGCGGCGCGCGCCCTGCTGGACCTGAACACCCAGCTCAACCCGGAGTCGGCCAATGCCTGGGACAGCCTGGGCGAGGTTCTGCTCAGCCTGGGTGACAAGCAACAAGCCGCCGCGGCCTATCGCCGCGCACTGGCATTGAAGCCTGAGCTGCCCTCGGCCAAGGCAGCCCTGGCCGCGCTGGAGCCCGCGGCGCGCTGAGCACCTGGGCAGCCCGGCGCTTGCTGCCCTAGCGCCCGCTGCTCATGCCGTAGCGCTGCGCCAGCTTTGCCACCGCGCCGCTCTTGATCAGCCTATGCAGGGCTTCGTTGATCGCGGCCAGGCGCCAGGGCGAGGCGGGCGAGACCAGGCATTGGGTGTCGGTGACGGAGAAACTGCGGCTGCTGATGTGGAAGCGCTCGCGCTCCTGCGGGTAGCGTTTGAAATAGCCGGCGATTTCCACCTCCGAGGTGATCAGGGCATCGGCCATGTCAAGGCGCAGGCGCCGGAACAGCAGGTCCACCTGGCTCTCATCAAGCCGGGTGACCAGGCCGGCCTCAAACGCAGGCTGCAATTGCGGGTACTGGTAGCCCAGCAGCACGGCCACGCGCCGACCGTGCAGGTCCTGGTGGCTCTCGAAGGCCAGCGGTGCTGTGGCCAGGGACACCACCCGCTCGACCTGGGGTACCACGGCCACGGTCCAGTTCTCGCCCGTGCCCGGCATCCAGAGCGGGCTGAAGTAGCAGGCGATGTCGGTGTCGCCACCCATCACCGTGGCCTGCATGCGGCGGCGTGAAACCAGCTGATGCTGGGCCTGTGTGCCCAGCTCGGCAGCGATCAGATCGCCCAGCTCCTTGAGAAAACCACCGCTGAGTTTGTTCGGGCCGCTGACGGTGAGCAAGGGGTAGGCCATGGCCTCGGTATGGGCCATGCGCAGCGCAGGTGGGCGCGCTGCTGGCTCGCTCGCGTGCAGCGGTAAGGTATGGAAAGCCGCAGCCAGAGCCAAAGCCGCAGGTCGGGCGGTGCGGGCGTTCACGCCGGATGCTCCCAGCCGCCCGCGCAGGCACTGCGCACCTGGGCGAGCAGGCGGTCCACCGCAGGCTCGCGCGCACCTGCCGCGACGACCGGCCGCAAGGCCTCGCGCGTGGCCGCCTCGCCCTGCAGATGCAGCATCAACCAGGCCGCCAGCAAGGGCGCGGCGAGGCCGCCGCTGGCCGTGGCCACAGGGCCGTGGGCATGAAAGGGCTCGTTCTCCAGAACCCGCACACCGGCCTCCAGCAGCCACGGGCGGGTGGCGGCATCGCAGCAGGCCGGCATATCGCCCAGCAGGCCCAGGCGGGCCAGCAGCAAGCTGCCGGAGCCGAGGGCGCCGACGCGCTGGCGCAAGGGGTCGAGCTGCAGGCGGTCGAGCAGGGCCGAGTTTTCGGCCAGTGCGCGGTTGTAAAGGTTGGAGCCGAACAGCACGGCCTCGGCTTCGTTGGCCCATTCCAGGGGCCGTTGCAGTTGCAGCTGCACGCCATTCATCGAACTGATGGCGCTACCGGGCCCGCACAGCTCGGCCGAGCAGCCCAGGGGGCGCAGGCGGTTCAGCAAGCCCAGGGTGATGAAGCAGTCCAACTCGTCGAAACCATCGAAGCAGACGATGGCCACCCGTGTGGAGGCGGGTGCGTTCAGACCGGTGGGGGTGACTTCACGCATGGCCTGATTGTGAGGCCGGGGTTACATTGCGCGCCACTCCCCGGCGCATTCGCGCGCCATGGCTTTCCCTATTTTCTTGAGCTGACATGTCCGCCATACCCGTATTTCCGCCCCCGGGCGCTTCGATCGACACCCGACGCTGGGCCTGGTTGCCGCCGGTGGGAACCTGGGGCTACTACACCTTGCTGGCCGCCATCGGCATGCTGATCCTGGGCCCGCTGGGCGGGATCGCGGCGGCCTTCATGAATTTCTCGATTGGCTTTTATGTCGGTGGCCAGGTGCTGGCCGGCATCCTCGGCTCGGTGGTCACCTATGGCTACGGCGCCGAGGGCAAGCATGGCGCCAACTACATCCAGACCACGGCCGCGTCCGTGGCCGGCATGATGGCCATGAGCACCCTGATCCAGGCCATGGCCTGGATGGGCATGCCCGAGGTGCCGGCCTGGCAGCTGGTCACCTACATGCTCTGCATCGGCATGATGGCCGCCGGCATCGGCATGCTCTACACGCCCATCCTGGTCGAGCGCATGCAGCTGACCTTCCCCTCGGGCCTGGCCGTGGCCAACATCCTGCGCGCGCTGACCGACCCGGTGCTGCTCAAGCAATCGGTGTCGCGCTTGTTCGGCGGCATGGGGGCCGGTTTACTGGGCGGCGTGGGTGCGGCCAAGCTGGCTTTTCTGGGTGCCATCGAGTTGTCGGCTTCCACTTTCGGTGCCGGCCTGATCGTCGGCGCCCGGGTCGGTATTCCGGCCATCGTCGGCGGCTGCATCTTCTGGGCGCTGGCGCCGTATTTCGTCAGCATCGGCTGGCTGAAAGACGGTGAGCCCTTCCGCAAGATCGCCTTCCTGATCGCCCTGGGTCTGATCCTGGGCGCGGCCGTGGTCGACCTGAGCCTGATTTTCTGGCGCGTCGCCCGCCGCCTGACCCAGCCGGGCGAGCGCGTCGTCGTGCCCGAGGAGCAACGCACGGGTCCCAAGGCCAGCCTGCCGCGCCTGCTCGCCTGGGTGGGTGTCTGGACTGTGGCCACCATCGTCTGCGGCGTGCAGTTCTTCAACGAGCCCCTGGGCTACATGATCCTGGCCGTGGCCCTGGTCTACCTGTTCGTCATCGTCAACGGCATCTCCCTGGGCCTGACCGATTCCAACCCGATCTCCAGTGCCTTTGTCGTCACCGTGCTGATCTTGGCCAGCATCGGCCTCAAGGACCCGATGCTGGGCCTGATGGCCGCGATGGTGGTGTTCGTCTCGGCCAGTGTGGCCGGCGATATGCAGCAGGACCGCTCGACCGGCTGGCGCCTGGGTTCGAACCGGACCCTGCAATTCCGCTTCCAGGTGGCCGGCCTGCTGCTGGGCTCGGTGCTGGCGGTGGCCGTGGCCAAGTTCTTCATGACCGCCTACCCGGTGCTGCAGCTGGACCAGACCGTGATGAGCGCCGACCAGGCTCCCGCGCAATGGACCTCGGCCATGACCTACAAATTCGTCGGTGCCCTGCGCAGCCTGACCGAACCCAAGCCCTACCAGACGCAGGCCATCCTGATCGGCGTGCTGATCGGCTTTGTGACCGAGCTGCTGCGCAAGATCATCAAAGCCAACAAGAGCTACCAGCGTTTCGCTGCGGGCAGCAAGGCCGGCTTCGCCACCGACTTCATGCTCGACGCGGTGGTGCTGCCCAGCCCCTACGCTTCGTCCTTCGGAGGCTTCGTCAATCTGCACACCTCGATGTGGTTTGCTGCCGGTGGTGTGATCTCCAGTGCCATCAACACCTTCGCTCCCAAACCCAAGCCGGGCGAGAACGAGCTGCCTTCGGACATGAGCAGCACCTCCCTGGTCGGTGGTGGTTTGATCGCCGGCGACGCCCTGGCCGCGCTGGGCCTGGGCCTGGCGGGCATGGCGGCGGTGCTGGGTTGATCGGCCATGGCTGATCTGTCACCCGCCGAAGTGGCGCGCGTTCGCGCCCTGGTCGAGCGCGCCGATGAGCGCGCGGACGAGGGCGAGTTTGAGGCCGCGCTGGACCTGTTCGAGCAGGCGCTGGAACTGCTGCCCGAGCCTTGGTCTGCCCATGCTCAGGCGCAGACCCTCTTGTTCTCGATCGCCGACATGCAGTTCCTGCTGGAGGACTTTGAAGCCAGTGGCGACACCTTCAGCGCCCTGCTGGCCAGCTTCGAGTCGGCCCGGGCCGAGCCCTTGCCGCAGCTGCGCCTGGGCCAATGCCTGGTGGAGCAGGGCCGGGAGGCCGAGGCCTTGCCGCTCCTGCAAGCGGTGCTGAAAAGCGCAGGCGAGCAGGCTTTCCGTTATGAGGATCCGAAGTATCTGGAGCTGGCTCGACGCACGTGAAGGTATGTGTACGCTGAAAAGCCCGCCGCACAAGAACTGATGATCACAGCAGCCGAGCTACGACGGTCGCCGCCAGACGCCGGCCCTGTGTCCTCAGGAGAACGTTCAAACCTTCAGCCATTCGAAGAAGCTGGGCGGCATGGCTTGCGTCCGTAGCACTTCGAGTGAACGCACATCCACGGTGGTGTTGCAGCCCAAGAGCGGGACTTCAATCACTTCGGCTTGATTCGACCATTGCACATCGATCAGCAGCACGCCGCCCTGCATCCGTGCAGGCGACCGTGCGCGCCCATGGCCGTAGAGTTTCATCGTCTTGCCGAACTCGTGGCGTTTCTTGAGGACGATGAGGTCGCCGGCGACGATTCGCTGGAAGCGTGAGGTTTGCGCCTTGTCTTCCAAGAAGTCAAAGCTGCAGTGCCCTGACGTTCGCCACTCCAAGTCTTGGCGCTTCTCGAACTGGGCATCAGGACAAAAGCCCAGGAACACGTACTCGGTGTCCACGCAAGTCGCGGTGACCAATGCCTGGAGCACCTCCTCGGCTTCATGGTCTCCGGCCTCCGCTTTGGTCTTTGCGTTGCGCCCCAATTGCTGCAGCTCGTCCCGGCTCATCAGTCCTGATTGGATGCGGGCCAAGGTCTTGGCGTAGCGTGAGCCTGTTGCGTTCACGCTAGCGCTCCTTCACGGGCTTTGTCGTTGCTGTCCTGCTCGCTTGGGCGGGCATGCAGCGTCAATCGTTGGGTGGCGGGCTTCCACGTCACTTGCTCAAGTCGGCACAAATGCCCGTCAAAACGCATGTGCGTCCAAGGCAGCTGCGTTGTGGGATCGATCAGTCGGAGCAAGGTTTCTGGCTCGCAGCGGCGTGCGGCGATGCTGGGTCCCTTGGGGTCGAATTGAACCCGGACGTGTACACGGCCTTCGGCGTCGAAGAGGGCCAGATACTCGGGGGCCTCGAAGGGTGGTGATCGGTCGTGCATCTTCAGTTGCGAGTCAGGCCATGAACGCGCGTGCCCAGCTTGGATTTCTCCAGGCTTTCGCTGCGCAGAATTTCCTCGCTGGTCGCGTTCCATGGCAGTACACGGAGCACCGAGAACAGAAAGTCATGGTGTGCCTGCGGGTTGTGACTCAGCAGTTCTTGAAGGCCGATATTGCCGCCGTGACCCGACTGAACGTAGTCGCTCCAGCGTCCCCACAGCCCTAGGGCGCCCGCGGCAGAGCCCACATACAACTGGCCCGTCTGCCGATGCTGGATCAGGTAAACGGCCTTCACCGCTTGCAGTTTGGCCAGCCAATCTGGGTTGGCCGTGGGGTGTGCCATCAGTCGCCGGAGTTCAGTGAAGCTGAGCAGCAGTTCCGAGTAGCCCGGGAAGCTGCCCATGGACCCCGCTTCTTGCAGGCCGACCACGGGCTTGTCGATTCCGTGGGCTGTGCCTTTGCCATCGTTCAACCATTGGTGCCAAGCCAGGGCGCTGTTGCCCCAGTCGATGACAACGCGGTCGCTCAAGGCGTCGAAAGCGTCAAGGCGGCGCAGCTGGTAATGAATGTCACCTTCCTTGAACTGCAGGCCGCGGAGCCCTGTCGGAACATCGCTCGCCACAGCCGGACGCTTTGACTCCACCTGATACACGCCGATCAACTTGGCCTGCGTGCCAGCTTCCAGGGCCTCGAAAGCCACGATCACATCGCATTCGAACACCGCGGCGGACTGGATGGCCTGGTAGGCATCGAAGAGCCCGGCGCAGCGCAGCTCTGCAATGCTCTGCGCCTTGTGCTTGTGGCGCACGAGCTTGATTTTCTGATTCAGGTCCAGGCCGCGCAGCGCGAGTAGTTCTCGGATAGTGAGGATGTGCATGAAGATGGAACAGGCGGAATCCGCTGAGATGGGTGGTTCAGATCGCGCCGCCACTTGGGGCTGCGAGGGAGCGGGATGTTAGTGACTTTCCACTGACAGAACATGCCAGGAGAGCAAGTCATGCTGTCAGGGCATCTGCCTTGCGCACAGGCGGCAGGAGGGTCCTGGCGCGATGAGTCTGACCTATACCGGATCATTTCGGCGTTATGGCACCGTTTTCGAAACAATGTCTGGGCGGTCGCTGCCCTCAGCACCACCCAAGAGTTGGTGCTGTCCATGAGGGATCAGCAGCTGTGTTTCGATGCGCATGGCAGGCAACTGATCTATGAAGACAGGCTGCCTGAATGGCTGGGCAATGAGCTGGGGAGCCGGGAACTCAAGGGTTTGCTGGAGCGGGCGCAGCGCGATCCACTGACGGTGCGCATGGTCATCACCCATCTCTTCGGCGATGCCGCACGGGCACAGATGGGTCAGGTTTCCAATGAGGCGCTGATTCGAAAGGCCCTTTCGGTGCGATCCGAGCTGCAAGGGCAGGTGGTCGCCTTTGACGACGACGCCCTTCGCATGGAGTTCCTCAAAGCCACTGCCTGAACGGCGAAGGCGATCGACTCAGTGGATGCTCAGTCCTTGAACACGCCCCTGAGCATCCATGCGGTTTTCGGGCCTGTGCCGGCAGCTGCCCGGTGCAGGTGGCGCACCGTCGGGCTGCGCCCACTGTCTGCTCAGTCCTCCAACAGACTCCTGAGCATCCAGGCCGTCTCTTGGCTGCGCCGACAGCCGCCCGGTGCTGGCGCACCGGCGGGCTGCGCCCTCTGTCTGCTCAGTCCTCCAACAGACTCCTGAGCATCCAGGCCGTCTCTTGGCTGCGCCGATAGCCGCCCGGTGCTGGCGCACCATCGGGCTTCGCCCTTTGTCTGCTCAGTCTTCCAGCAGACTCCTGAGCATCCAGGCCGTCTGTTCATGCACCGTCAGGCGTTGGGTGAGAAGGTCGGCGCTGGGCTCGTCGCTGGCTTTGTCCACGGCGGCGAACAGGCTGCGTGCCGTGCGGGCCACGCCCTCATGGCCTTCGACAAGGATGCGCACCATCTCCAGGGCCTTGGGCGGCTGGGTCGGTGCGTCGGGCAGGCTGCTGAGTTGGGCGAACTGGGCGTAGGAGCCCGGCGCCACATGGCCCAGCGAGCGGATGCGCTCGGCGATCGGGTCGACCGCGTTCCACAGCTCCGTGTACTGGGCCATGAACATGGTGTGCAGGGTGTTGAACATCGGCCCCGTCACATTCCAGTGGAAATTGTGCGTGGTCAGGTAGAGCGTGTAGGTGTCTGCGAGCAGTTTGGACAGGCCGGCGGCGATGGCGGCGCGGTCTTTTTCGCTGATGCCGATATTGATGCTGCTGGCGTTGGACTTGGCGGCGACGGGCTTCTTGGCCATGAGGACTCCTGTTCGAGAGTAAAGAATATGGACGGGCTGGCAAACACTATAGAGCGGCGGCGTCAGGCTTGGCGTGTCGCGCGCCTTCAGTCCTGGCTGCGGCGCAGCAGGGCGCGGGCATGGTCGGCCAGGGCATGGCGCAACGCGGCCGGCTCCATGATCTCGAAATCAAAGGGCAGGGCCGCCAGCTCGCGCGCCAGGCTGGCCAGATCGTCGATCTGGGCCTTCAGCACCACGCCGCCCTCGGCGCGCGCTTCCAGCAGGCCGAGCTCGGGGTAGAGGGCGCGGCGGGCGGCGTCCAGCTCGGTGTACAGGAGCAGGCGTACTTGGTGGGCACGCGGCAGGCGGGCCAGGGCTTCATTCAGAAACGCCAGCACATCAAACTCTGCCGGGCGGCCGAAGCTGGCGGCCAGAGGCTGCACCGCCAACACCCGGTCCAAGCGGAAGGAGCGCAGGGCCTGGCGCAGATGGCAGAAGCCCACCGCATACCAGGCGCCACCGCGCAGCCCCAGGCCGTAGACATCGAGCTGGCGCTCGCTGCAACTACCGTCGCGGTCCTGATAACGAAGGCTGACGCGCTGCTGCGCCCGGGCGGCTGCGCTCAAGAGCGCCAGTTCCGCTTGCACACCCGCTGGCCGCCCATCGGACGGCGCTGCGCCGCGCCGCAAGTCCAGGGCCACGGTCTCGTGAACATCGCTGAGTCGGCGCTTCACCGCCGCGGGCAGCACCCGTTCGAGCTTGGCGCGGCTGCTGTGCACGGCCGGCAGCATGCCGTCCAGGCCCAGCTCGCGCGCTGCCCGCAAGCCCATGGCCAGTGCCAGGGCCTCGTCGCTGTTGAACATCAGCGGCGGCAGTTTGTGGCCGGCGCTCAGGCCGTAGCCGCCGTCGCGGCCGCGCTGCGCCGCCACCGGAATGCCCAGCTCGACCAGATGGCCGATGTAGCGCCGCAGGGTGCGCACATCGACACCCAGGGCTTGCGCCAGCTCAGGCCCCGGGCTCAAGGCCTTGGCCTGCAGCAATTCCAGCAGGGCCAGGACGCGTCGGGTCGGGTTCTCCTGTTGCATACCGGGCGGATTATGTCCGGTATGCCTTCTAGACTGGCGGCCTGTGCCCCCGAGCATGCAGCCCTTCAGCTTTCCTCTGCCTCCCATGGAACCGACCCACAGCCTCTGGATCTTCTTTGTCCTCACCTTCGGCATCATCGTCCTGCCGGGCCTGGACATGGCCTTCATCGTCGGCACGGCCGTGGCGGCGGGCGCGCGCGCCGGGGGCGTGGCCCTGGCTGGCATCGTCGTCGGCGGCGTGATCCATGTGCTGATCAACCTCAGCGGGCTGGCGGCCTTGCTGCTCTGGTGGCCGGCGGCCTTCAATCTTTTGTTGCTCGCGGGTGCGGCCTATATGGCCTGGATCGGCTGGGGCATGGTGCGCGCGGCCTGGCAGCCGGCTGTTGCTGCTGCAGCCGAGGACGTCAGCCAGCCTGCCCGCCTGCCGCGGTCCAGCCTGGCGATCTTCAGCAAAGGCGTCTTGAACTGCCTGCTCAACCCCAAGGCTTATGCCTTCATGCTGGCTGTGTTTCCGGCCTACTTGCAGACCCAGGAGCGCAGCGTGCTGGCCCAGGCGGCCCTGCTCAGCGCCATCATTGCCGGCAACCAGATCGTCATCTACGGCACGGTGCTGCTCAGCGCGCTCGGCGCGCGGCGCGTGGCGGCTCCGGGCGCGGGTGCCCAACGCGGCTTGCTGGCGGGCGTGGGCCTGCTGTTGATCGCTGCCGCGGCCTTGACCCTGCTCAGTGCCTGGAAGTGAGGGCCGGTCGGCTCAGTCGCAGCCAACCCCGCTCGACGCAGGACTGCGGCGCGCTGAGCAGCTCGCTGAGATCGGCCAGCGTGCCACTCTCGGCGCTCTGTGACAGGCCGCACCAGGTGTTGCGGCCGGCGCGCTTGGCCATGTAGAGGGCCTGGTCGGCCAGACTGACGATTTGCTGCCAGTCCAGGCGCTCGGGCTGCTCGGCGATGAAGGGCAGGGCGGCAAAGCCGACCGAACAGCTCAGGGCCAGGCTGCCGCCATCGATGACAAAGGGCTGTTCGGCCACAGCGGCGCGGATGCGTTCGGCGAACAGCGGCCCGCTCTCGGCGTCCACGGCGCGCGCCACCACCAGGAACTCCTCGCCACCCCAGCGCACCAGATAGTCCGACTCGCGGCAGGCGCGGCGCAGGCGCTCGCGCATCTGCACCAGCACGGCGTCGCCGGCCGGATGGCCCCAGTCGTCGTTGACCCGCTTGAAATGGTCGATGTCCACCAGCAGAAAGACCAGGTCGGACTCCGTCGGACGTGGCCGTTCTGGCTGGCGCCGCCAGTCCTGGTACAGGCGCAGGCATTGCGCCACTTCGGTGGCCAGGTGCTGTTCCAGAAAGCGCCGGTTGCGCAGGCCGGTCAGCGGGTCGGTCAGGCTGATGTCTTTCAGCGACTGGTAGGCCCGCTCCAGCTCCATATTCTTTTCGACCACCTCGGCCTGCGCCGCGTGCAGGCTGGCCAGCGTGGCCTCCAGGCGCCGGTAGTTGCGCGTGTTCTCCAGCGCGATCGAGCTGTAGGCGGCCAGGCTGCGGAAGATCAGGCGTTCGCGGTCGGCATAGGCAAAAGCCTGGGTGGACTGGATGGACATCACACCCAGCACGCGCTCATTGGCCAGCAAGGGGATGAACATGGCGCTCAGGGTCAGCTGCGTGCCGGGCGCAAGGTTTGGCGTGCTGTCGGGGGCGATGTCGAGAAAGATCTCGCAGCGCTCGCGGGCGCAGCGAGCGACCTGCGAGTCGCTGGCGTCCAGGGCGATGGCAAAGGCGGTGATCGGCCGGCCGTTCTCGGTGCCATAGGCCAGACGCAGCTCGGCGGGCTCCGCGTCGAGCAGGTAGATGGCGAAATGCTGGGTGCTCAGCAGGCCGTGGACATTGCGGTCCAGGGTGGCGTAGACCGCCTGCTCCTGCAGATGGGCGGTGATCTCCTGGCCGATCAGGCTGAGCTTTTCCAGCGTGGCGCCGGTCTGGCTGAGCAGCTCGGCGCGCTCGGCCGAGGCCGAGGCCAGCTGGCGCAGATGTTCGCTCTCGGCTTTGACTCGCTCGTTCTGGAACTTGGCCTCGACCGAGAGCAGGCGCCGGCTGACCTCATGGCGATGCACCTCCTCGGTGGCCGCCCTTGCCTTGCAGGCGTAGACATAGGCTTGCTGGCCTTGGCCCAGGCGCGCGTACTCGACAGCGATGGCGTCATAGAAGCTGGGCGGCACGTTGTGCGGTGCGTCGGCCGGGAACACGGCCAGGGCTTTCAGCAGGTAGTGCAGGCCGGCACTGGCCTCGCGCAGGTCCGGCGGCGCCGGCAGCACATGACGGCCGTGCAGCTTGGCCATGCTGCGCAGGGCTTCCGCGTGGTCGAGGGCCATGTCGGTGGCGGCCACCAGTTCGATCGCCCGCTGTGCGGTTGCCCAGGCCTGCTCGGCGCGGCCCAGCTCGGACAGGCATTCGGTCGCCACCACCATCGCGCTCAGGCGCAGGTCCAGACTGCGCGGGATGGCGCCGGGCGCCTCCAGACGCAGGGCCGTGGCCAGGGCCGCCTCATACTGGCGCTGGTCGCGTTGCAGCTCGGCCAGGTAGAGCAGGCCCATGGTGTAGATCCGCGAGCCCTGCACGGGCGCCAGCAAGCTCAGGCCTTCATTGAGCGAGGCCTGCGAAGCCTCCAGCTGGCCGAGCCGGCATTGCACCGTACCCACCTGCAGCAGGGCCAGGCCGAGCACCAGGGGCCAGCCAGTCGGCCGCGCGATGTCCAGGCAGCGCTGCATCCATTCCATGGACTGCCGCTCGTCACCCAGATTGGAGAAGGCCACGCCCATGGTGGTCAGGGTCAGGGCCAGTTGGCGCCGCATGCCAGCCTGGGTGAGCTCGGTGACGGTGTCGCTGCAGAGTCGGAGCACCGTGCTGAAATCGGAATGGCGCAGGGCCTCGAAGCTCATGAATTCATTGCACAGCAGATGCAGGGCCGGGTGCGCCGGGCGGGCCCGCAGCTCGCGCACATGGCCCATCCACTGCGCCGAGGCGGCCGGCCCATCCTGGCGCAGGGCGGCCAGGGCGACATTGAGCTGGGCGAACTCCATGCGCAGCTCGTCGTCGCTGCCGACGGCGACGCTGGCAGCGGCATCGAGCTCGCGACAGCGCAAAGGCAGGTCGTAGCGGTCACCGGCGATCTGGGCCAGCAGCAGATGGGCGTCGGCCAGCACCGCCATATCGCCGAGCTTGCGCGCCTGCTCGACCACGGTGCTGGCTTGCGCTTGGGCCGAGTCCAACTCGGCGAACAGCCAGGCGCATTCGGCCTTCAGCAGCTGCAGACGCAGGCGCAAGAGCGCATCGGCCTGGGCGGAGGCGAGCGGGCGATCGCCGTTCAAGTCCTCCAGCAAGGGCTCGATCATCTGCAGGGCGCGGCGGGTGTCGCGCTCGCGCAGATGCCAGGCCCAGGCGACCCGATCACCGAGCGCTGCGGCCGGGCTGGCGGTGCTGACGCGCGCCTCCAGGCGGGCGAACTCAAGGTCGGTCAGGATCAGCTGCATGGCACGCATTCTGTCAGCCCGCCAGTGCCAAAACGAAGGGCCCGCTGATGAAGCGGGCCCTTCTTGATGTGCATCAATGCCGCTTTCGCGGCCCAGCGTTCAATGCGGCTGGTTTTGCGTGAACTGCAGCAGCATGCCCAGGCCAGCGGCAGCGCCGCCGCAATGGATGGCCAGGCCGGCCAGCAGGCGCCAGCTTCGGCGCATCTTCATGTCCATGGGCTGACTCCTTGCTTCAGCGGCTGCTGAGGTCGAAGCGGTCCAGGTTCATCACCTTGGTCCAGGCTGCCACGAAGTCGCGGACCAGCTTCTCGCGGCCATCGGCGCTGGCGTAGACCTCGGCATAGGCGCGCAGCACCGCGTTGGAGCCGAACACCAGGTCGGCACGGCTGGCGCTGAACTTCAGTGCGCCGCTCTGGCGGTCGCGGCCCTCGAACAGCTCGTCACTCGCGTCGCTGGCCTTCCAGGCGGTGCCCATATCGAGCAGGTTGACGAAGAAGTCATTGCTGAGCACGCCGACCCGCTGGGTGAAAACGCCGTGCGCGCTGCCGTCGAAGTTGGCGCCCAGCACGCGCAGGCCACCGATCAGCGCGGTCAGCTCCGGTGCCGTCAGCGTCAGCTGCTGGGCACGGTCGATCAGCAGCGCTTCGGTCGGCGCGCCGACTGGGCCGCGCTTGTAGTTGCGGAAGCCATCGGCCAGCGGTTCCAGCACCGCGAAGGATTCGACATCGGTCTGGTCCTGGCGCGCGTCGACCCGGCCTGGGGCGAAGGGCACCTCAATGCTGACACCGGCCGCTTGCGCTGCCTGCTCGACGCCGACCACGCCGGCCAGCACGATCACATCAGCCAGCGAAGCGGTGCCCGCGGCCTTCTGGATCTCGACCAGCTTGGGCAGCACCTGGACGGCGGCCTGGTTGACGGCCCAGTCTTTCTGCGGTGCCAGGGCCAGGCGGGCACCGTTGGCGCCGCCGCGTTTGTCGCTGCCGCGGAAGGTCGAAGCCGAGGCCCAGGCCACCGAGACCAGCTCGCTCACCGACAGGCCGGAGGCCGCGATCCGGCCCTTCAGTGCCGCGATATCGGCGGCCGTGGGCTGGTGCGTGGCCGCGGGCAGCGGGTCTTGCCAGATCAGTTCTTCCTTCGGCACTTCCGGGCCGAGGTAGCGGGCCTTGGGGCCCATATCGCGGTGGGTCAGCTTGTACCAGGCGCGAGCAAAAGCGTCGGCGAAGGCCTGCGGGTCTTCGTGGAAGCGCTTGGAAATGGCACCGAAGGCCGGGTCGAAGCGCAGGGTCAGATCGGTGGTCAGCATCGTGGGCTTGTGGAACTTGCCCGGGATGTGTGCGTCCGGAATGATCTCGGGCGCGTCCTTGGCCACCCATTGCTTGGCGCCGGCAGGCGAGTGCGTCAACTCCCATTCGAACTTGAACAGGTTTTCGAAGAAGTTGTTGCTCCACTGCGCAGGCGTGGTGGTCCAGGTCACTTCCAGGCCGCTGGAGACGGTGTCCTTGCCGTGGCCGCTGCCGAAATTGCTCTGCCAGCCCAGGCCTTGGGCTTCGATGCCGGCGCCTTCGGGCTCGGGGCCTTTGTGGTGTTCGGGGGCGGCGCCGTGGGCCTTGCCGAAGGTGTGGCCGCCAGCGATCAGGGCGACGATTTCTTCGTCGTCCATGGCCATGCGGTTGAAGGTGATGCGGATGTCATGGGCCGCGGCCAGGTAGTCGCCGCTGGCGTTCGGGCCTTCCGGGTTCACATAGATCAGGCCCATATGGGTGGCGGCCAGGTTGGCGTCGAGCTGGCGCTCGCCGTGGAAGCGCTTGTCGTCGGCCAGCCACTTCGTCTCGGCGCCGAAGTTGACGTCCTGATCCGGTTCCCACACATCTTCGCGGCCACCGGCAAAGCCGAAGGTGCGGAAGCCCATGCTCTCCAGCGCCACATTGCCGGCCAGGATGAAGAGGTCGGCCCAGGAGATGCTTTGGCCGTACTTCTGCTTGATGGGCCAGAGCAGGCGGCGCGTCTTGTCGATGTTGACGTTGTCGGGCCAGCTGTTCAGCGGGGCGAAGCGCTGCTGACCGCGGCCGCCGCCGCCACGTCCGTCCAGCGTGCGGTAGGTGCCGGCGGCGTGCCAGGCCATGCGCACCATCTGCGGGCCGTAGTGGCCGAAGTCGGCCGGCCACCAATCCTGGCTGTCCGTCATCAGCTTGACCAGATCGGCCTTGAGCGCGTGGTAGTCGAGCTTCTGGAAGGCCTCGGCGTAGCTGAAGTTCTCACCCAGCGGGTTGGACTTGGCGGAGTGCTGATTCAGCAAATCCACGCGCACTTGCTTGGGCCACCAGTCGCGGTTGCTGGTGCCGCCGCCGGCGGCGTGGTGGAAGGGGCATTTGGATTCGGTCGACATGGCGGCTTCTCTCCTGAAGTGAGGGGTGGGGGCTGGGATGAACGGACTTTAGGTTTCTTCTATCAAGATGGCCAATTGAATAGTTTTAACTTGCAGATAGCCAAAAGCTTGCGCGCCTGACAATCGCCGCCCATCTTCCAAGGAAAACATGAGCATGGCCATGCGTTGGAGTCCCTTTTTGTTTCGCTGGCACCGCTGGTTGGCTTACCTGGTGGCCGTGCAGGTGCTGGCTTGGATCCTGGGTGGGCTGATCTTTGCCTGGCTGCCCTTCCAGGCCTGGGTCAAGGGCGGCGAGGTCTTGCGCAAGCCGCAGCTCTCGCTGCCCGTGGGCTGGCAACTGAAACAGCAGGATCTGCCCGGCGACCGGGGCGCGCTGCTGGCCCTGCAGAGCGTGGCGACGCCGGCCGGCCCCGCGCTCAAGCTGCGTTATGCCGAGGGCGGCGAGGTCTGGATGCGCGCCGGTGGCGAGCGTCTGAGCCCGCCGGGCGCGGCCGAGATCGAAGCCTTTGCCCGCTCGCTCTACATCGGCGAGGGGCGTTGGCTGGGCCTTGAGCTGATCGAGACCGTGCCGCAGCGGCTGGGGTTGGTGCGGGAGCTGGGCGAGCGATCAGGGCCGGTCTGGCGGGCCCGCTTCGATGACCGTTTCAGCAGCCGCTTCTACTTTGACCCCCGCAGCGGCGAGCTGCTGGCCGTGCGCAACGAGGCCTGGGTGCTTTACGACTTTTTCTGGCGCCTGCACGTGATGGACTACCAGGGTGGCGAGGACTTCAACAACGGCTGGTTGCGTGCCGCAGCGGCCGCCGCCATCCTGCTGGTGTTCAGCGGCTTGGGCCTGAGCGGGTTGGCGCTGGCCCGGGCCTGGCGCCGGGGCCGCCGGCACGCGGCTTCAGACTTGCGCTGAGGCGCTGCGGGCATCGGCCCGCGCCAGCTCCAGGCCGAGCAGGGTCCGCTTGCGCTGCGGGCCCCAGCGGTATTCACCGAACTCGGCATTGGCACGGATCACCCGGTGGCAGGGGATCAGGCAGGCGATCGGGTTGGCCGCCACGCAGCTGGCCACCGCCCGCACCGCCTGCGGCGCGCCGGCCAGGCGGGCCAGCTGGGTGTAGCTCAAGACCTGACCCTCGGGAATGCGCAGCAGGGCCTGCCAAACCTTGAGGCGCAGCGGCGTGCCGCTGAGGGCCAGGCCGATGGGCCGGCTGGGTTTCAGGCCGGCCAGGCGCTGTTGCAACTCCTCGGCCAGCGGCCGCAGCGCGGCGTCATCGCGCTGCCAGCGGGCCTCGGGTACTTGCTCCGCCGCCGCCTGCACCAGGGCCTCGGGGCTGTCGTCCTGAAGAAAGGCCAGCCGGTGCAGGCCACGCGCACTGGCGGCCAGCCAGACCAGGCCGAGCAGGCTGTCCACACAAGTCCATTGAATCAGCAGGCCGCGCCCTGCCTGTTTGAATTCACCCGGCGTCATGCCGTCGACGCTGAGGAAGAGGTCATGCAGGCGCGAGGGTCCCGAGAGGCCGGCGGCCAGGGCCGCGTCCAGCACCGGCTCGGCCGCGCGCAGGCTTTGCTTGGCCCGCTCCAGCGCCAGGGCCTGCTCGAACTCCTTGGGCGTGACCCCGGCCAGCTCGACAAAGCTGCGCTGGAAATGAAACAGGCTTTGGCCGGCAGCATCGGCCAGGGCTTGCAGGGGCACCGGGCCCTGGCTCAGCTGCTCCAGGGCCTGGCGGACGCGTTCATATCGGGGGCTGTTCATGGCGGCAGTGTGCCGGGCGCGCCACTGGCCGACCACCCGGTTCTTGCGCCCGACTGCGCAGCCCGGGCCTCAGAGGGCTGCGCCTGCATCCGCGCTGCCCGGTTCCTCTCGGTCCCGGGCCTCGGGCGCCTGCAGCGGCAGGCAGAGGACGAAGCAGCATCCCGGCCCCGGTGCGGGGTCCAGCGTGAGGCTGCCGCCAAGCAGGGAGCTGACGATGTTGTGGCTGATGGACAGACCTAAGCCGCTGCCGCCCTGGCCGAACTTGGTGGTGAAGAAGGGCTCGAACACGCGGCTGGCATGGGCGCCGCTGATGCCGACTCCGTCATCGCGAAAGCGCAGCTCGACCCGGCTGTCTTTGAGCGGCCGGGCGCTCAATTGCATCAGGCCACCGCGCCGGGCGCCGAAGCCGTGCAGCATGGCGTTGTTGACCAAGTTGCTGAGCACCTGGCCCAGGGGGCCGGGAAAGCTGTTGAGCAGCAGGCCCTCGGGCACCTGCAACTCCAGGCGGTGACCCTTGTTGCGGATGCCGGCTTGCAAGGTGGCGGTGACCTGCTCGCACAGCAGGGCCAGGTCGAACAGGCGGCGCTGTTCGGCCGTGCGGTCCACGGCCACTTGTTTGAAGCTGGTGATCAGCTCGGCCGCCGTCTGCAGGCCCTGCATGATCAGGTGCGCCACCGATTGGGTCTCGCGCAGAAACAGTTCCAGCTCGCTGCGCCGCAGTGATTTGGCCTCGGCCGCTTGCTCCACCTCGCGGCTGCGTTGTTCCAGGGTGCTGGCCATCAGCAGGCTGTTGCCCAGCGGCGTGTTCAGCTCATGGGCAATGCCGGCGACCAGGGAGCCCAGGGCGGCCAGCTTTTCTTTGGCGACCAGCTGGCTCTGCGCCTGCTGCAGGCGTCGGTAGGCGTGGGCATTGTCCAGGGCGATGGCGGTGAAGGCATTGAGCGAGCGGAACACCATGCGCTCATGCTCGCCGTAGGCATCGGCCAGCGGCGACTGCACGGTCACCACGCCCAGCAGGCGCTCCTGGATCAGCAGCGGCGCGAACATGGCGCTCAGCGTGCGCATGGTGCCGGGCACCTGGCTGGGGTCGCTGCCGTCGGCGGCCAGATGGACCGAGAGCTCGCGCCGTTCGCGCGCACAGCGGGCCGCGTTGGAGTCGGTGTCGCTGAGCGCAATGCAGTCGTGCGGCAGGGGCTGGCCGTCTTCCAGGCCGAACACCGAATTCAGGCTCTCGCCATCTGCGTCCAGCAGATAGATTTCGAAGGCCCGCGCATCCAGCAGGGCCGGTATGTGGCGGCTCAGGGCGTCGAAGATCGAGTCCAGATCCAGGTGCTGGGTCAGCTCCAGGCCGATCAGACCGAGCTTCTCCAGCGTCAGGCTGTTGCGCTGCATCAGCGCGGCCTTTTGGCGCTCGGCCTCGGCCATGTCCTGCAGATGCTGCGCTTCGCTGCGCGCGCGCTCATTGAGATGGCGCAGCTGCAGGGCCTCGACGCGGTCGGCCGAGCTGCGGCCGAGCATGCTGGCGCGGGCGCTGGCTGCCAGCTGGCTGGCCTCAAAGGCCTCGCGGTAGCGGCCGGTGCCGGCATAGGCTTGCGCCAAGGCCGCCAGCAGTTCGGCGCTGTCCTTGTTGCCTGCGATTGACTGGGCGCGCTCGCGCGCCAGCTCCAGTTGCTGCAAGGCCTGGGCCCGGCCGTTCGGGCCGGGGTCTTGCTGGGCGATCTGGGCCAGCACCATGCGCAGCTCCACCTCGGCCTCGGCTGCACCTTCGGCCTCGGCGCGCGCCAGGTCCTCGCGGGCCATCTGGCGGGCCGGCTCCAGCTGGCCCAGCAGCAGCAGGGCACGGGCATGGCCGCGGCGGGCATTGCGCCGCAAGTCCAGATAGCCGCCCGGGTGGCGATCCAGCGCTTCGAAATAGTCCAGGGCCCGCTGGCCCTCGCCCAGGTCCAGGCTGAGTAGGCCTTGGTAGCTGAGACAGACCGCGTAGTTGCGCGAGTCGGGCTGGGGCGCAAAGATCTGTGTGCCTTCGTCGAGCAGGCTGCGCGCCAGCTCCAGGCGGCCCAGGCGACGCAGGGTTTCGCCCATCTGCATCAGGCAGCCGCCCAAGCTGATCGACCAGCCCGAGGCACGGGCCATGTCCAAGCCGCGCTCCATCCATTCCAGGGCCGACTCCGGGTCATTCAGGTCGTTGAAGGCGCTGCCCAGATTGCCCAGGGTATTGATGGTTTCGCGTACATAGCCGGCGGCCTGCAGCGGCTGGATCAGGACGGAAAAGCGGCGCACAGCCAGCTTCAAATCGCGCGCGCGCAGGGCGCGGTAGCCTTGGTAAAGCTCGATCAGCACGGCCGCGCTGGCATGCAGGCCGCTGAGCTCGGCCGGGAAATGCTGGCCCCAACGCAATTCGGCGGCTTCACGGTTTTGCAGGCCGGCGCTGCGCGCCAGGCTGCATTCGAAGATCCATTGGCGTGTGCGGTCGCAGGCGCGCTCGGCCCAGGCGATGGCCTGCTCCAGCGCCGCGCAGCTGTCGTCCATTTGCCCGGCGCCACTGTGCAGCAGGGACTTCAGCCAAGCGGCGTCGGCACAGGCCAGCCAGTCCTGCGCGGCGGAGGCTTCCACCAGCAGCTCGGCCGCCAGCGGCAGGCCCTCGGCGAAGCGTCCATGGAGGCGCAGCGCGTCGAGCCGGGTCAGGCGCAGGCGCCGCCGCAAGGCCGCGCCTTCCTCGGCGGGCAGCGCCGGCGTGGCGGCCAGGGCCTGCTCAGCGGCCTCGGCCCGCGCCAGGGCTTGCGGGGTGTTGCGCTCGCGCTCATGCCAGGCCAGAGCGACGAGCAGGCGACAGCGCTCGGCCTCGCTCAGCGTGTCGTCCCGGCCGGTGCGTAGGGTGGCGAGCTCGCCATCGAGCTCGTAGAGCCGCAGCTCCAGGTACCTGGCTGCGGCTGCGGGTTTCATGACAGACGCTTCACTCCGGCCAGGCTGCAGCCGTAGACGGCATTGCGCAGCGCGGCGATGGCTTCGTAGCGGGTGAAGGTCTTGCGCCAGGCCAGCACCACGCGGCGCGTGGGTACTGGCGGCGCAAAGGGCACGAAGCGCAGATGCGCGGGCGGCAGCACCGGCACGCTGAGTGCCGGCACCACGGTCACGCCCATGCCTGAGGCCACCATGTGCTTGATGGTTTCCAGTGAGCTGCCTTCAAAACTCTTGCGTATGCCCTCGGCATCGCTGCTGAAACGGGCGAACTCAGGGCAGACCTCGAGCACATGGTCGCGGAAGCAATGGCCGGCGCCGAGCAGCAGCATGGTTTCGCTCTTGAGCTCCTCGGCCGACACCGACTCGCGCCCGGCGAAAGGGTGGTTGGCCGGCACGGCGATCATGAAGTCTTCGTCATAGAGCGGGGCGACGGCCAGGCCGGTGTCGGGGAAGGGCTCGGCCATGATGGCGCAGTCCAGCTCGCCGGTGCGCAGCATTTCCAGCAGCTTGACGGTGAAGTTCTCCTGCAGCATCAGTGGCATCTGCGGGTAGTGCTCGATCACGCCCTTGACCAGCTCGGGCAGCAGATAGGGTGCGATGGTGTAGATCAGGCCCAGGCGCAGGGCGCCGGCCAGGGGGTCCTTGCCGCGCTTGGCGATTTCGTGGATGGCGCTGGCCTGCTCGATCACCGACTGGGCCTGGCGCACGATGTCTTCGCCCAGCGGCGTCACCTTGATCTCGTTGGCGCCGCGCTCGAAGATGCGCACGTCCAGCTCTTCCTCGAGCTTCTTGATGGCCACGCTGAGCGTGGGTTGGGACACGAAACAGGCCTCGGCGGCACGGCCGAAATGGCGCTCGCGGGCCACGGCAACGATGTAACGCAACTCGGTCAGGGTCATGCGGGCGTCTCCATGCCTCGCATTGTGCAGGGCCTGAGCGCTGTCGGCGCGCAAGCCTGGCGATGCACCCGTGGCGGACCGCTCATCCGCGCGCGGGACGCAGCGGCGCTGCACTTCGCTTGGAGGCCACGGCATCGGCCGGCGGCGTGCCGTGCGGCCATGCGCGGGCGGCCGCCGTATGCGCGCCCTGCCCGGTCAGAAACACCAGCCAGGACGCCGGCGAGGCCGGCAGGCCCCCCGCTGCCAGCCGATCCGCCCACAGGCGCGCGGCCACCGGTGCGGCCACACTGGTGCCGCTCATGCACACCTGGCTGCCGGAGAACACGCCGGCCGCCAGCAGCCCGTCCGTCAATGGCGCCTCGTCCGCCACGGCACGCACCAGGGTGTGCCGCCGGCCGGCGGGCTTGTTGCGCGCCGTGTAGATCGCATCGCGCTGGTCATCGGCATGGGCGGCGCTGACGCGCAGGGGCAGGCGCCCGGTCGCCAGGCCGTTCATGCTGCCAGCGCCGCCCAGCAGCAGGCCCTGGGCATCGGCCAGCACCGACTGGACCGGTGCGGGATCGGTCCAGCGCGGCACATCCCCTTGAACCCGCACCTCCACGGCCAGCTCGTGGGTGCCGGCATTGCGCAACTCCAGCAGCCAGCGCCCGGCCGGCAAGCCGCCGCGCGGGCCGGCGATCGGCGCCAGCGACAGCTGGGCGCGGCAGCCTCCGCCCGGCCGGCTTTGGAGCTGCATGCGGCCCAGCAAGCGGCCGTCTGCACGCAGGTCCTGCATCGCGCCGGTTTTCAGCCAGGGCGAGGCGAAAGGCTCCAGCACGCGCATCTCCAGTGCTGCGCCGGCCTTTTTGGGCTGGCCGGCGCACCAGATTTCCAGAAAGCTGTCGGTGGGGTCCTGGGGCTGCAGGCGCCAGCTCAGCCGGGCCCTGGCCCCCGGGGCCAGGGCGCCGCCGGCATTGGTGCCGCTGCTCGGGTCGTTCAAGAGATCGCCGCCGTGGTTGCCGGCGGCAAACACGACCAGCAGGCGTGGCTGCCGGCGCATCAGGGCGTCGATGGCTTGCTCGAGGGCAGAGCTGCCGTCTTGCGGGCCGGCCAAAGCGCCCAGGCTGATGTTCACAAGCACCGCGGCCTGTGGTGCCACGGCCTGGGCCTCGGCCAGGATGTGCTGCAAGGCGGCCAGGATGTGGGCCACGCCGGCGGCCCCGGTGGTCTGCCCCGCCTGGCTGCTGGGTACCGACACCAGCACCATGGGCGCGACGGCCGCGGCATCGATCACACTGGGCTTGGCATTGGCCGGGTTGCGGCGAAGGGCGGGCAGGCCGGCCAGGGTGTCCAGGACATGGGTGGCGTGATCGGCTTGCTCACGGGCTGCGGCTGCCAGCAAGTCGGGCAGGTCGAGGGCCCGGTACAGCGCCGCCTCCTGGCGCGGATCGCCCGCGCTGCGCCGCTGAAGGCGCGAGAGGGTGGCCTGGTCCAACTCCCGCCCATAGCCAGCCGGTGGCACTTTCCAAGGGCTGCGGCCGGACTTGGGAGGCAGGGTTTCCTGGTCCCAAAAGGACAGGATGCGGCAGCGCCCAGATTGCCCCGGGGCACAAAAGACTTGGTTGAGGAAGGCGCCACCGCGATCGATGGAGCCCAGCACCACCGGTATGTGCCGCCCCTGGCCCGAGCGGCCGGGCCGGCTGGGTGGGCGCGCTTTCTCGAAACGGACCGGCACTGGTTGAGAGAGCTCGCAGCGGGGCAGGGCCGCGCCGACCTCGGCGACGCGCTCGGCCTGCACCCAGAGGACGCCCCATTTGCCATCGCCGGGCCCGAGCGGGCAGGCCCGCACCCGCTCGCCCTCGCGTGTCAGCACGCGCTGCCATGCGGGCCCGCGTGGGGCGATCAGGGGGATCCAGCGGGGCGCACCGACAAAGCCCTGCCATTGCGTGGCCAGGGCCCAATCGAGATAAGGGTCACCGCCTGCGCTCGGTCCTGGGCAGGCCGCTTCCCAGGCGGCCCTGAGCCCGCCGGTGCTGGCTTGCGGCGGGGGCACCGGCGGCGAGGAAAGGGGAACCCGGGCCGCCCGCTTCATGCTGCAGCAGCCTCGGTGTCGACCGGCCACTCGTCCAGGACCAGGGCCCACAAGCGGCGCAGGTCGTGCAAAGGAGGCAAGGGCGGAGCCGCCGCGTCGGCGGCGACGCTGTCGCACTCGGCGCTGGCGGCCGGCGCCAGGTCTTCCGTGGGCTGGGCCAGCGCCGCGGCACCAAATGGCCGGTAGCCGAAGCGCAGCAGGTCCGGCGCACTGGCCAACTCGCCCACGCTGGCGAGCAGAAAGCGCGCAATCCCTTCCCCGAGCAGGCGACCGGCAAGGCTGTCGACCGGGTAATGCACGCCGGCGACGACGCGGTTCTCGGCAATGCGCAGCGCCATCCGGTGCAGCATCTGCGCTTGCAGCCGGGGCCTTTGCGCGCGCGCCATCAGATGGGCCAGCAAGGCCGCCACCAGATGCGACTCGCCAGCGTGGCCGCTGGGCAGGCTGCCATGGCTGGGCGCGTCGATCATGGGCATCAAGCTGGGGCGAATCTGGTGCGGCCGCGGGCAAGCCAGGGTCTGCTTGATGCGCATCTGCACGGCCATCAGCACCGCCAGGGCGGTGTCCAGGAATTCCAGGGTGCGCGGCATCCGGTGCCAGGGCATCTGGGCCACCGATAGCAGAAAGCCCAGCGCATTGCTGGCCTGGGCGTGGATTTCGGCCAGGCGGATTTGCCGCAAGGGCAGCAGGTCGTCGACCAGGCGCGCCTGGGCGATGAAGTAGTCCTGCGGCGGCCGCCGCAGGCTCAGCAGGGGCCGCCAGGCCAGTCCGGCTGGGCCCTCGCCCAGCTGCTCCAGCAGGGCGGTTTCGCTGCCGGCGTCGGCCCGGACACGCAGGCCGCCCAGGGTTTCCAGCAGGAGCGATTGCGTGCGCGGGCCGGCCCCGTAGTACAGCCACGGGGCGACAGCGAAGCCCGGGCCCGGCGGCGGGGCTTCCGGGTCTTCAAGCCCTTGCGTCAAATAGCCTTGCGTGCGCACCAGGCAGACGCTGCCAAGCTCGCTGGCACCGGCCGTGGCGTTGGCCCACAAGGCCGCAGCGGACGGCCCGACCCCGCCCGAAGGGCCTACCCCCCCGGACGGGCCCACGCCGCCATTCGGCCCCACGCCGCCCAGCAGTTCAAGAAGACTCAAAGGGTTCATGCAGGGCACTCCCGGGTTGGACAAGATTCACTGCAGCGGCAGGCCGGCTTGTGCCAGCGCCTGTGCAAAGGCCTGTGCGTGAGGGGCCTGGCGGCCCCAGTAGCGGTTTTGGAAACTGCTCACTGTGAACGCCGGCCAAAGCTGGCGCAGGCGCAGCAGGGCGACGGCGGCTTCGTCGCGGCGGCCCAGGCGCTGCAATGCGACTGTCAGGTAGAGCCAGGACGGCGCATGGCTGGCAGACAGGCGCAGCGAGGCCTGCGCGTGCAGCAGGGCGGGTTCGTCATGCTGGTGGGCGAGCAGGGCATGGGCCAGGGCGGCCTCCATGAAGTACTGCCAGGGATCGAGCGGCGACAAGGCCAAACCCAAATGGGCCGATTCGCAGGCCTCGCGGGTCCGGTCGGCATAGCTCAGTGCCAGGGCCTGGAAGGACCAGGCCAGTGCACAGCTCGGGTTGCTTTGCAGTGCGCTCTGGTGTGCTTGCAGGGCGCGGTCGAGTTGCCCGTCCTGCATGGCCAGGGCATGACCCAGCAGGGTGTGGGCCAGGGCGTGTTGGGCGTCGCGGGCCAAGGTGCTTTCGGCGAACGAGGCCATATGCGCCATGGCCTCGTTCATGGGCTCTTGTCCTTGAACGCCGCGCAGCAGGTGCCAGAAGGCCAGCCAAGCCCGGGGTTCGGTGGCATGGGCTTCTTGCGCCACCAGCCAGGACAGCATGGCCCCGGATTGCTCCAGCGCACCGGGGGACAGCCTGTGCATCAGCTGGGTGGCGGCGCTGAAGACCTGGTAATGCTCCAGGGTTTCCCAGGCCGCCGTCTTGCTAACCGCCAGATTGGCATGCAGCAAGAGGCGGTGGATGTCGGCACACGCTTGTTGCAAGGCGGTGGCGTCGCCGTAGAGCAGGTCTTCCAGGCGGCATTCCAGGCGCTCGTGCCACACCCGGCGTCCGCCGGCCTGCGCATGTAGGCTGAGCTCCAGAAAGAGCTGGTCTCCGAGGCCCACGCTGCCCTTGCATTGCAGGACATGGTGCGCCTGCAGCAGCTGGAAACCATCGTCGAGGGCGTGCCGGGAGTGACGCAGGCCACGGCTGGAGCGTGCCGACACGAGGCGCAGCTGCGAGGCGCGTGACAGGGTGAGGATCAGGAAGTCGGCGACCAGGTCGGACATGCCAAGCAGCTTGGGCGTGCTGCCGCCCAGATCAGGTGGCAGCACCGCCAAGACCAGACCCAGGCCCGCGTCCGGCTCTCGCGGCAGCGGGTTCGGCCCGGCCTGCTCTTCGACGCGGAAGCAGCGCAGGAGCGGGTCGCCGCCCGCCTGCGCCTCGCTGTCGCCGCTGACCTGCTCGTGCACCGTGAGCTGCCAGGATCGATCGAGCTGGTCAACCGCCTGTGCACTCAGGCAAACGCTGCCGAAGTCGGCCGTGGCCGCCACCTGGCGCAGCAGGCGCAGTTCTTCGGCTTGGGGCTGGCCGGCGTCGGCCAGGGCATGGATGCCGCAGCGAAAGGCGAGCTGGCGTTGCGCAAAACCTTGGCTTTGCTTTGCCTGCAACTGCAGGGCGGCGTGCACCAGGGCTTGGGTGTCGGTGGCGGTCAGCAGCAAGCCGTCGCCGGAGTCCAGCTGGCACAGCACACGAGGGGGTTGGGGCAGGGCGGCGCACAGCGCCTCGCACACCTGGTGGCAGCTGGCTTCAGCATGCAGGGGGGAAAGCAGGTGGCGGCTGTCGAAAACGAGTTGCAGCGCCGCGGCGCCTTCAGGTCCTGCGCCCAGTGCCCATTCGCGATCGTTCCCGGCCATGCTGCTCCCAGTCACGCACGCAAGCAGCGCCGCTTGCGCCGGCATTATGGGCATGTGCAATCGCGCGGCGCAAGGCGATCCAAGCGACACAAGCGGCCCGGCCTGGGCCACCTTGCTGCATGGCGCGCTTAGTTTTGCGCCCCTAGCGCAAACCCTGAGGTGCCCGGCTACACTGCGGCCGACCTTTGCAAGCGGCCTGTGATCCAGGCGCTTGCGCCCCAGTTCCGATTACCGAGGTGGCCCCATGACCGAGCGCAAACCCATGACCTTGCAGCGCCTGCTGGACATGCATGCCAGCGGCGACAAGATCGCCATGCTGACCTGCTACGACGCCGCTTTTGCCACCTTGCTGGACGAAGCCGGCGTCGACGTGCTGCTGGTCGGCGATTCCCTGGGCAATGTGCTGCAGGGCCAGAGCAGCACCGTGCCGGTCTCGCTGGATGAGATGGTCTATCACACCCGCTGTGTCGCCCGTGGCCGCAAGAGCGCCTGGGTGATTGGCGATCTGCCTTTTGACAGCTACCAGAGCTCACCGCAGGAAGCCTGGAAGAGCGCGGCCGCCCTGGTCAAGGCCGGCGCCCACATGGTCAAGCTCGAAGGTGGCGGCTGGACGGCGCCGGTGGTGCGTTTTCTGGTCGAGCGCGGCATTCCCGTCTGTGCTCACCTGGGCCTGACGCCGCAGACCGCCACCATGCTGGGCGGCTACAAGGTGCAGGGCCGCGAGGAAGCGGCCGCCGCGCTGATGAAGCAGCATGCGCGTGAGCTGGTCGAGGCCGGTGCGCAGATGCTGGTGCTGGAAATGGTGCCATCAAGCCTGGCGGCCGAGCTGACCCAAAGCCTGGGCATCCCGGTCATCGGCATCGGTGGCGGCGTGGCCTGCTCGGGTCAGGTGCTGGTGCTGCACGACATGCTGGACGTGACCCCGGGCCGCCGCCCGCGTTTCGTCAAAAACTTCATGCAGGGCGCGGCCTCGGTGCAGGACGCGGTGCTGCGTTATGTCGCCGCGGTCAAGGCCCAGACCTTCCCGCAGGACGATCTGCACGGCTACTGAAGCCGACCCTTTCTTTTCTCTCCGAACCCCATGCAAGTGATCCACACCATCGCCGAGTTGCGCCAGGCCCTGGCCGCGCAGCCGCGCCGCGCCTTCGTGCCCACCATGGGCAATCTGCACGAAGGGCACCTCGATCTGGTGCGCCAGGGCCGTGCGGCCGTGGGCCCCGATGCCCTGGTGGTGGCCAGCATCTTCGTCAACCGCCTGCAGTTCGCGCCGCACGAGGACTTTGACCGTTATCCCCGCACTCTGGCGCGCGATGCCGAGCTCTTGCAAGGCGCCGGCTGCGACCTCGTCTTCGCGCCCGACGAGCGCGAGCTCTACCCCGAGCCGCAGGGCTACAAGGTCCACCCGCCGGCCGAGCTGGCCGACATCCTGGAAGGTCATTTCCGGCCCGGCTTCTTCATCGGTGTCTGCACCGTGGTGGCCAAGCTCTTCAACATCGTCCAGCCCAGCCTGGCTCTGTTCGGCAAGAAGGACTACCAGCAGCTGATGGTGTTGCGCCGCATGGTGGCGCAAATGGCGCTGCCGATCGAGATCCGCGCTGGCGAGACCACTCGCAGCCCGGAAGGCCTCGCCCTGTCCTCGCGCAATGGCTACCTCAGCGAGGCCGAGAAAACCGAAGCCCTGCGCCTGAGTCGCACGCTGCGCGAGCTGATCGCCCGCTGGCAGGCCGGCGAGCGCGATCTGGCTGCGCTCGAGGCCGAGGCCATGGAGGCCCTGCGCGACGCCGGCTGGCAGCCCGACTACCTGACCCTGCGCTGCCAGCACGACCTGAGCCCCGCCCGCGAGGGCCAGGCCCTGGTCGCCCTGGGCGCTGCCAAGCTGGGCGCGACCCGGCTGATCGACAACCTGGAGCTCTGATCCGGGGGGGTGTTTGCCAGCTTGAATTGAGTGGTGGGAAAATTTCCCACGTGTGTGCGCTGTGCGCTCAAAATGGCGGTCCTGCGCGCTTTGCTGCGTGGATACTGCGTTCCGGTCGCTGGCTTGCAGCCAGGCTTGTTTGTTGATCTACCGCCATTTTTTTGAGCCCCGTATGAACACCACACCCCGCTTCTCCATTGCCAAGGCCGCATTGCTGGCCACCGGCCTGAGCACCCTGACCCTGCTGAGCGCCTGCGGCGGCGGCAGCTCGGCCGATGCCGGCAAGCCTTTGCCCACGCCCAAGCCCAACCCGGTCCCGACGGCGCCCACCACCACCTGCAGCTCGGCCGGCATCGCCGCGTCGAACGCCAGCCCGGCCGCGGCCACGGTTTGCATGCTGACCAGCAAGGGTGAGATCGTCATCGAGCTGGAAAGCGTCAAGGCGCCGATCACCGTGGCCAACTTCCTGGCCTATGTGAAGAGCGGCTACTACAAGGACACCATCTTCCACCGCGTGGTGCCCGGTTTTGTCGCCCAGGGCGGCGGCTTCACCAGCGGCAATGTGGCCAAGACCGGCACGCTCGCGCCCATCGTGCTCGAGAACCAAAACGGTCTGTCCAATGTGCGCGGCACCATCGCCATGGCGCGCACCAACGCCGTCGATTCGGCCACCGGCCAGTTCTACTTCAACACCGTGGACAACAAGACGCTGGACTACAGCGCCGCCATCTCGGGCAAGAACGGCTATGCCGTGTTCGGCCGCATCATCTCGGGCCTGGCGACGGTGGACGCCATCAATGCCGAGCCGCAGCTCTACGCCGGCGCCGACATGACCGGCACCGAAGTGCTGCTTTACTGGGCCACACAGCTCAAATAAGCTGACTTTCACCCGCAAGGGTAAGCAGATGTCAGCGCCGTCAGCGGCGCTGCAGTCGAGCGCGTTGAGCAGACACCTTGTTGAGGAGTCTGTCTCATGCGCTCTTTTGTTTTGCGCCTGGCCGCTGTGGCCGCCCTGGTGACCTTGACCGCTTGCGGTGGCGGCGGTGGTGACGGCGATCACTACCGCCCGGACCCGGTGCCCGTGCCGGTGCCCAACCCGAACCCGCGCCCGAACACCAACAGCTGCAGCAACGAGGGCCTGGCCAAATCGGCGCAAAGCCGCTTCTCCACCGTCTGCATGCTGACCAGCAGCGGCGAGATCGTCTTCGAGCTCTACACCGAGTACGCGCCGGCCACCGTGGCCAACTTCCTGCGCTATGTGGCCGACGGCCACTTCAACAACACCTTATTCCATCGCGTCGAGCGCGACTTTGTGATCCAGGGCGGCGGCTACACCAGCGGCATGTACGAGCGCCGCGCGACCTACGGGCCCGTGCCCCTGGAGAGCAACAACACCCTGGCCAATCTGCCCGGCACCCTGGCCATGGCGCGACGCGGCGAGCCCAACAGCGCCACCAACCAGTTCTTCGTCAATGTGAAAGACAATCCGGGCAATGACTACAAGAGCCCGACCCAGCCTGGTTACGCCGTGTTCGGACGGGTCATCTCCGGCATGGCCACGGTCGAGGCCATCAATGCTGTGCCCACCTACTACTACGCCGATGCCGATGTCTCGCGGCCGCGCCAGGAAGTGCTGATCTATTGGGTGCAAAGACTGCAGTAGTCCCTTCTCAGCCCGCGGCCCTGAGCCTGGCGCGCATGCGCCTGCAATGGAGCCGCGCTGAATTGGCCGCCCTTCTGCGACGCTGGGCGGCTTTTCTCGCTGTGGTGGCTGCGGTGCTGGGCAGTTTCATCAGCACCCTGATCGGCTGGCCGGCCTTGCCCCTGTTTTGGGCCATGCAGGCCGACACGCCGCCCGTTCTCTCATTCGCTGCGCTGCTGTGCCATGCCCTGCCGGGCCTGCTGCTGGCCTGGGGCTTGCGCGAGGCCTTGCTGCCTGCGCGCTGGATTCCGTTTGAGCGCGCGCTGCCGCTGCAGCGGGTGGACATCGTGCGTGCCGATCTCGGCGTGCTGGCCTTGGCCCTGCTGCCCTGGGCCTTGCTCAACCTCATTTCATTCGCCGCCTGGCGGGCGGCCAGCCCGGCATGGATGCAGGGTCTGTGGCTGCAAGCGGTGCTCGGCTTCGCGATCTCGCTGCTGTTCTCGTCCGTGGGCGCTCTGGCCCTGATGCAGTGGCGCCGCCGCTCCGGTCGTACGGCCCGGCGTGCAGCGGCGGCGGGCAAGGCCACTGGCCGCCAGACCGTCTCGACCTGGACCGCCTTGCTCTGGCTGCCGCTGTGGCGCGGCCCGGCACGGCCGGTGCTGCATGGCTTGCTGGCTGCGCTGCTTGCTTTGCTGCTCTGCATCGTCGCGGCCTGGCATTTCCCGGTGCATGCAGCCTGGGCGCTGGCCTTCTCCACCTTGCTGACCCAGGGCTTTTGCGCCCGGCTGCAGGCCCAGGCCCGGCAATGCTATGCGCCGCTGCAGGCGGCCAGCGCCATGTTGCCCTTGAATCCCAGCGCCTGGTCGCTGCGCCTCTATGCCCTGGCTCTGATGCCGGCGTTGGCGGCTTGGCTGGGCTGGGCCGCGCTGCTGGCGCTGGGCCCCTGGTCCTTGGGCCCACGTGCCACACCTGCTTTCTTTGTCGCCGCCGCCGTGGCGCCCGCCTTGGCCCTCTGGCGACCCGAAGCCCTGAGCCCCGAGGCACGCGCCGGCCGCTGGCCTTTGTCCTGGGGCGTCTGGGTTGCCCTCGCCAGTGAAGTCATCCTCTGAAGCCATGCCCGACGCTCACCCCCCTGAATTCCAACTGCAGGTCCGCGCCCTGAGCTTTGCCTACCCCGGCCAGGCGCGGCGCGTGGTCGACCTCTGGAGCCAGGACTTCGGCCCCGGTCTGGTTTGGTTGCGCGGCGCCAATGGCACGGGCAAGTCCACCCGACTCAAGCTGCTGGCCGGCGCGCTGGAGCCGCAGTACGGCAGCGCCGAGTTGCAGGGTTGCGATCTGCTGCGGCAGCCCTTGGACTACCGGCGCCAGGTTGCTTTCGTCGGCGCCGAGCCGCCGCCGTTCGAGCACCTGAGCCCGGCCGAGTACTTTGCCTTTCTGAGCGGGCTCTACCCGCGTGCCGATGCGGCGACCTGGCACGGCCATATCGAGGGCTTCGGTCTGCAGCCCTTTTTGAGCCAGCCGCTGCGCAGCCTCTCCACCGGTACGCAGCACAAGGCGGCGCTGGCCACGGCCTTGGCCCTGGGCACGCCTCTGCTGCTGCTGGATGAGCCGCTCAATGCGCTCGATGCCGCCTCGCTCACGCACCTGCGCAAAGAGCTGTCACGCGCCGCTCAGGCCACGGACCGGCTCTTGCTGTTGGTCAGCCATGAAGAGCTGGGTGTGGCGCCCAGCGCCTGCGTCGAGCTGTCGGCTTGATCTGAGGCAAGGCATGTGGGGCAGGCGCTGGCTAGACTGCCGCGCCTCTTTGTCCCGACCGAGCTCCGCCATGACGACGCCACCACTTGCTGCCCCCGAACTGCTGCTGCCCGCGGGCGACCTGGAGCGCATGCGCGCGGCCTTTGATTTTGGCGCCGATGCGGTCTACGCGGGCCAGCCGCGCTACTCCCTGCGCGCGCGCAACAACGACTTCAAGCTCGAGAACCTCAAGACCGGTATTGCCGAAGCGCATGCGCGTGGCAAGAAGTTCCTGGTTGCCAGCAACATCCTGCCGCACAACGGCAAGCTCAAGAACTACCTGGCCGATATGGAGCCGGTGGTGGCGATGAAGCCCGACGCTCTCATCATGGCCGACCCCGGCCTGATCATGATGGTGCGCGAGCGCTGGCCCGAGTTGCCCATCCACCTCTCGGTGCAGGCCAACACGGTCAACTACGCCGGTGTGAAGTTTTGGCAGAAGCAGGGATTGAAGCGAGTGATCCTCTCGCGCGAGCTGAGTCTGGACGAGGTGGCGCAGATTCGCCAGGAATGCCCGGACATGGAGTTGGAGGTCTTCGTCCACGGCGCCCTGTGCATCGCCTACTCGGGCCGCTGCCTCTTGTCGGGCTATTTCAACCACCGTGATGCCAACCAAGGCACCTGCACCAATGCCTGCCGCTGGGATTACCAATTAGGCGAAGCCTTTGAGGACGAAGCCGGCCAGGCGCAGCCGATTCAGTTCGACTTCCATCAGGCCGTGCAGCAGGCCGATCAAGACTTCGCCGCGGCCGGCGGCACGGCTCGCCATCCGCTGGCCGATCGCACCTACCTGATCGAAGAGTCGCAGCGCCCCGGTGAGCTGATGCCCATCCAGGAGGATGAGCATGGCACTTACATCATGAACTCCAAGGACCTGCGCGCGGTCGAGCATGTGCAGCGCCTGGTCGAGATCGGCGTCGATTCGCTGAAGATCGAGGGCCGCACCAAGAGCCGCTACTACGTCTCGCGCGCCGCCCAGGTCTACCGCCGCGCCATCGACGACGCCGTGGCCGGCCGGCCTTTCGACCCCGCCCTGCTGGGCGAGCTGGACGGCCTGTCCAACCGCGGCTACACCAGCGGCTTCTACCAGCGCCACCGCAGCCAGGACTTGCAGAACTACCTCGACGGGCATTCCAAGGCCCGGCGCAGCCAGTTTGTTGGCGAGGTGGGGCCGGTGGGCGCCGATGGTTGGGCGGCGATCGAGGTGAAGAACCGTTTTGCCGTCGGCGACCGGCTGGAGATCATCCACCCCAGCGGCAACCGCGAGATCACCTTGCAGGCCCTGCGCGGCCGCGAGGGCGAGCCGGTGCAGGCGGCTGCCGGCAACGGCGTGCAGGTCAGCCTGCAGCTGCCGGCGGAGCTTCAAGGCGCCTTGATCGCGCGTTTGCTGGAGCCGGGCGAAGTTGCTTAATTCCTAGCGCCCCACAGCGTGTAGCTGTGCGCCGTTGATGCTGTAGACCAGACCATCGGGCCCGGCCACGGTGGGCGTGTAGGCCTGGCCGATGCCAGCGTTGAGCTTGACGCTTTCGGTAAAACGGTTGCTGATGAAGTCCCAGCGGTAGAGCACGCCGTCCTCGTTGTTGACCAGGGCTGATTGGCCTTTGACATCGATCACCGCGGTGTTGACGCACCACTCGCGCACGCCGCCGGGCGTGTCGGCATCGGCGGTGGGGCCGACGATGGTCAGCACCTCTTTCATCACGGTGACGCCCGCATTGATCGGGTCGGCCTGGCCGGCCTGCGGGTCCAGCACGGCCATCTTGTTCTGGCCGTCGCCCGTGCCGATGCCGTAGTAGTTGTTGTACTTGACCAGCAGCAGATAGCTGGACGCACCGGCGTAGCTGGGCACGGCGCTCGCCGGCACGATGGAGGGCGTGTCATCCCAGCCGAAGGAGCCCGGGGTCTTGAGCTGGCTCAGATCGGCGTTGAAGTGCAAGAGCCAGCCTCGGCCGTTGTGGTCGGCGCGGGTGTTCTCCAACACGCCGTAGAAGACATCACCATCGGGGCCCACCGTGGGCGAGGCGGTGGAACTGTCGCTGATGCGCGCAACCAGTTCGGTGGCCGGGTTGATCAGGCGCTGCTTGGCCTTGAGTGCCAGGGTGCTCGCGTCCAGGGCCAGCAGGTAGCCGTTTTGCATGCTGCCGCTGGCGGGGTCGCTGTTGACGGCGATGTAGAGCGTCTTCTCGTCCAGCGACAGGGCTGGTGCCGCGTTCATGGCGGTTTGGAACATGCTGGCATCGCCACTGAGCTCGGCGGCAGATTTCCAGACTGCCTGGCCATCGGCCGCCAGGCGCACGATGCCGCCTTTCAGGCCGCCCGGTGCGCCGGCCTTGACGGTGAAGCCGAAGAACACCGTGCCTTGGCTGTCCAGGCTCAGCGGCGTGTTGATGCGGACCTTGTCGCGGTAGTTGGCGCTGTCGGCGTCAAACACAGCGTTGCCGTAGAAGGCCAGGGTTTGGACGCTGCCGCTGGCGTTGTCCACCGCGTCGCGAATCAGCAGCCGGCCGCCGGCCGCCGGGGCGAACAGCCGGCCCTTGAAGTCCAGGCCGATGTTCCAGGACGGCGTCCAGCTGCTGGCCGGCAGCAGGTAGTCGCTTTTCAGGGTCCAGAGCAAGCTGCCATCGGCCGCCTTGCGAGCCTGGACCTCGAAATCGCCAATGCTCGTGGTCTTGACCGGCACCAGCACCGTGTTGCCGCCCGAAATCACTGGTGTGCCGTAGTGGATCAAGAGAAAACCGCCGGCCCGGTAGGGCGGCGCCAGGTCCACCGGTGTGCTCCAGACAATGCGCTGCAAGGCCTGGGTGGCGACCAGGGTCTGGGCCTGGTGCTGGGCGTTGCCACCGTAGCTGCCCCAGAAGGGTGCTGTGGCTGGGCTCGGGGCCGGGGGCGTGGGCGTGGGTGTGGGTGTGGGTGTGGGTGCCGGCGGGGTGGGCGCGGGTGGTGTGGGTGGTGTGGGTGCTGGCGGAACCGGTGCCGGCGTGGGCACAGGTGCGGGCTCGGAGCCGCCTCCACCACCGCAGGCCTGCAGCAGACCGGCCAGGCCGGCGCCCAACAGGAGTTGGCGCCGCTGCGGCCGCGGGCAGGGCGGGGGCTCGGGAGGGGCGCAACAGTCGTGGTGTTCGGTCATGGTGGGCGCTGCCTGGAAAGCAGATGACAGCCAAAGCTGGTGTGACAGGAATTGGACGCGGTGGACCCGCACTTGGGCCCGGGTGAATTCCCTAGGCGGCCGGATCCAGGCCTAAGCTCGACAATCAGCAGCATGCCCGTGGCCCTTGAAACCCTGTTCGTCTTGCCCCGTCGCGCATCGTTTCTGGGCTTGGGCTTGCTCTTCTTGCTCGGCGCTTGCGGCGGTGGTGGTGGGTCTTCGCCCACAGCCGCGCCGGCGGGCGCAGCCAGCAGCCCGAGCCCACCGGCTTCGGCGCCGTCCCCTACGCCCAAGCCGCTGAGCTTGCAGGCCCAGCTGGGTGAGAGGATCTTTCATGACCGCAACCTCAGCGGTTCCGGCCGCATGTCCTGCGCCACCTGTCATGACCCGGCCTTCTTCCACGGGCCGCCGAACAGTCTTCCGGTCCAAGTGGGCGGGGCCTTCGAGACCGAATTCGGCACGCGTGCCGCGCCCTCGCTGCGCTATCTGGAGCGGCTGCCCGCCTTCACTGGCACGGCCCAGACCGCCGTGGCCGATCTGCGCGGCGGCCTGATGGCCGATGGCCGGGTCGACACCCTGGCCGAGCAGGTCAAGCTTCCCTGGTTCAACCCGCGCGAGATGGACAACGGCAATGCCGCCATCCTGGCCCGCAAGCTGCGCGGCGCCGCCTATGCCAGCGACTTCGGGCGCGCCTTCCCGCCCGCCGCTGGTGCCTCGGCCCCGGACGACGACAGCCTGGTCACCCAGGCCAGCCAGGCGCTGCAGAGCTTCCAGATCGAAGACCCGCGCTTCCATCCCTACGACTCCAAGTTCGATTGGGTGCAGCAGGGGCGGGCGCAGTTCAGCAATGCCGAAGCGCGCGGCCTGCGCGTGTTCAACGACACCCAACGCGGGCACTGCGCCAGCTGCCATCCATCCTTCAGCCTCAACAAGCAACCCATCGTGTTCACCACCTTGGGCTACTCGGCCCTGGCCGTGCCGCGCAACACGGCGCTGCAGAGCAATGCCGACGCGGCGGCGTTTGATCTGGGTCTCTGCCAGTCGCCCCATGTCGCCGTCAAGGGCCGCGTTGAGTCCTGTGGCTTCTTCCGCATCCCCAGCCTGCGCAATGTCGAGCACCGGCCGGTGTTTTTCCATAACGGCACATTCAACAGTCTGGAGCAAGTGCTGCGCTTTTACGCCACCCGCGACACCGACCCGGCGCAGTGGTACCCGACCGTCGCTGGCCAAGTGCAGCTCTACGACGATCTGCCGCTCGCCCTGCAAGCCAATGTCGAACGCAACGCGCCCTTTGGCCCGCGGCGGACGATGAGTGATGCCGACATCGCCGACATCCTTTGCTTTCTGCGCACCCTCAGCGACGGTTACACCGGCCCTGCCACACCGCCCCCTCCCGGTTGCAACTGAGCGGCTGCAAATGATCGTCTGTGGTGCCGGTCAGCCATGCCCGGCACCGCTGCAAGTCATTCCCATTGCGTATGGCAGCGCCAGCGGGCAGGCTGGACGGCCAGAATCGCCGCATGAGCACAAGCACCAGCAGCAAAGGTAATCCCGCAGCGCGACCTCGGGTCTTGGTCATCGGTTGCGGCTTCGGCGGCCTCGCCGCCACTCGCGCTCTGGCCGGGTCGCCGGTGGACATCACGGTGATCGACCGCAGCAACCACCATCTGTTTCAGCCCTTGCTCTACCAAGTGGCCACGGCCGGCCTGTCGGCGCCTTCGATTGCTGCGCCCATCCGCCACATGCTGCGCGGCCAGCGCAATGCCACAGTGCTGATGGCCGAGGTCTGCTGCATCGATCGCCAGCAACGACAGGTTCGCCTGTCCGATGGCCAGAGCCTGGGCTATGAGTACCTGATCGTCGCCGCCGGCGCCACGCACAGCTATTTCGGCCGCGACGAATGGGCCGCCCATGCGCCGGGGCTCAAGACCTTGCAAGACGCTTTTGCCCTGCGGGCCCGCGTGCTCAAGGCTTTTGAGCAGGCCGAGAGTTCGCCCGACCCGGCGCAGCAGCGCGCCTGCTTGAGCTTTGTCGTCATCGGCGCCGGCCCCACCGGGGTTGAGATGGCCGGCACCCTGGCCGAGATCGCCCGACACACGCTCAAGAACGAGTTCCGCCGCATCGATCCGGCAAGCGCCCGTGTGCTGCTGCTGGAGGGTTCGCCGCGCGTGCTGCAGGCTTTGCCGCCTGAGCTCTCGGCCAAGGCTGAAGCGCAGCTGCGTGCATTGGGTGTCGAGGTGCGCACCGGCTGCCGCGTGGTTGGCATTGATGCGGGCGGGGTGGAGGTGGAGACCGGGGATGGCACCGTGGGCACGGAGCGCATCCCTGCCCGCACCGTGGTCTGGGCGGCTGGCGTGGCCGCCTCGCCCCTGGGCCGCATGCTGGACGTGCCGCTGGACCGCGCCGGTCGTGTCCATGTCGACGGCCGGCTCAACATCCCCGGCCACCCGGAAGTCTTTGTCATCGGTGACCTGGCCGCCGCCCAAAGCCGGCAGGCCGATGGCCGCACGCTCAAGCCCGTGCCTGGCGTCAGCCCCGCGGCCAAGCAGATGGGCGCATACGCAGCAAGTCAGATCCTGCACTCGCTGCGGGCGCCACAGGGTCAGGTCTTGCCTCCCTTGCCGGCTGATGCGCCCGGCGCTTTTCGCTACCGCGACTACGGTGCCCTGGCCACCATTGGCCGCAAGGCGGCCGTGGCCGATCTGGGCTTCGTCCAGTTCTCGGGCTACTTCGCCTGGCTGTTCTGGCTGTTCGTCCACATCTACTTCTTGATCGGCTTCCGCAACCGCCTGGTCGTGCTGATGGACTGGGCTTGGGCCTACTGGAGTTTCCAGCGCTATGCGCGGGTGGTGGCGGAGCCGGTGGATGCGGCGCGTCAGCCTCTTTCCGAGACCCCTGACCACAGAAAATTAGTCCCTTGATTCAAGCTATGCGGTGTTCGCCTTGAGGAAATTCAAGGGTAAACACTTGCCGCATAACTTCAATTCTCTAGGTAGCACCCCCCCCCCTCAAAATGAACCTGGGAGGGTTAATGCGTACTTCTAAACTCGGTTGTAGCCTGTTGTTCTTCGTGTCTTGCTTGATGGCGGCATCTGCAGCTCATGCGCAAGATGGTTGTCCAGATGGCAGGGTTTGCGTTTCGGGAAACAGGTTTAAGCCTTATGACCCCTGGCAGAACGATCCCGATGGCGGATTTGGTGGCGGGGGCTCTGGCGGCGGATCCGCCGGGGGCTCAACGGATATCGGTGGCGGGAGTGGCAGCGGGGCCGGGCAGGTGCCGCCTCCTCCACAGAAAACTCCCGAGGAAAAAAAGCGGGACTGTGATCGAGCTGACGAAACTCGAAAAGAGGCGACGAAAATATGGGCTCAAGGCCTAATTACGATGTGCGTTGAGCGGCCTATTACGGGGCAAATCGCCGATGCGGTTCGTAGTGTGTTGGCAGGAGTTGCAGTTAGTAGTGCTATTAAGTCAGAAATACGAGAATGTATAAATAAAGAGTATTCAAGCATTGTTCAGAAAATGGATGAAAATACTGTTGAATACAATCGATGCATAAAATGATGCTGAAGGTGTGAATATGGGGGTAAAAGCGGTTGTTGCTTGTGCGCTGGTAACTGTAATTGCAATCGCAATTGCAGTTTTGGCTGTGTTTCAAACAGATCAGCGCGATACGGATGACAAGCAAGACCTTCCGTCGGCGGTTCGAGTAGGCGAATTGGAGCCCAAATTATCTGCATCTAGAGATGTGGAATTGATCAGACAACCAGAGCGGAAAAATGAAACCCGTCAAACCGAATCAACTGCAGGCAACGCAGCGATTGGCTCTGATGGCTTGAAGTTTCCTAGGGGTTTGGGTACTTTTATAGACGAGGTTCTTGCTGCCAAAGATCCTTATGGAGCTTACAAGGCGGCTAAGGCACTGAGAGAGTGTGAGTTTTCAGGCATGCAAATGGACTCAGAGCAGCGAGCTGTTTCGTCATCTTCCGATCTGAAAGTTCGCCAGGCACATGTCGAGAAATATCAGGCTATGCAGGCGAGAGCCAGTCAATGTCAGACCGTGGACGGTGAAATGGCGGAGAAACAGCTTGCCTTGCTCGCTCTTGCCGTGGAGGGTGGGGTGCCAGGCGCTGCTGCTGCACAGCTGGCGCTGGATCCGCGTTTGACCTCCATCGTGGCGGAAAGACTGAGCGCAGATGCGCAGCTCGGTGATATCGAATCGATCACGCAGCTGATCTGGCGGTCGCCGGAGGAACTGGGCATTGCTCCGGATCTGCATCAGGCGATCACGCAGGCTCTGCAAAAGGCCAGGCATGACGAGCGTGTCGCTGTTCTTGCCAATTCCTATATGGATGTCGCCATCAGCTGGGCCAGTGTGCGGCAATCAAAGAACCCGAAAAACAGCTCAGCTTTGGTGGCCAGCCTGACGAATCCAGTCAGCCCCAGTACCGAGGCCAAGGCACAACAGATATTCCAGGCCATCAAGGCCCGGTACGGTAGCTGAGCAACGCGCTGGTGTGGGCACTTCGCGAAGGCTCAAGGGCCCGCCGCCGAGCGATCCTCAAGCCTTCAGAAATTCCGCCTTCGAGCCCAGCCAGCGTGCCACTTGGCGCTGCGCGGCCTCGGGGTATTTGTCCAGCAGCTGGGGCGCCAGGCGGCGGGCGGCTTGCAACAGCAGGGAGTCTTCCTGCAGATCGGCAAAGCGCAGCAGTTCGGCGCCGCTCTGGCGGGCGCCCATGAATTCGCCGGGGCCGCGGATGTCCAGGTCGCGGCGGGCGATCTCGAAGCCGTCGTTGGTTTCGGCCATGGCGCGCAGGCGCGATTTGCCGCTGTCGGACAGCGGGCCGGTGTAGAGCAGCACGCAGACGCTGGCCACGGCGCCACGGCCGACCCGGCCGCGCAGCTGGTGCAGCTGCGAGAGGCCGAAGCGCTCGGCATGCTCGATCACCATCAGGCTGGCATTGGGCACGTCCACGCCGACCTCGATCACCGTGGTGGCGACTAGAACGCTGGCCTCGCCACCCGAAAAGCGCGCCATCACGGCGGCCTTCTCGGCCGGCGGCATGCGGCCGTGCAGCAGGCCCACCTCGAAGCCCGGCAGCGCGTCGACCAGCTCTGCATGGGTTTCGGTCGCGTTGTTCAGGTCCAGGGCCTCGCTCTCTTCAATCAGCGGGCAGACCCAGTAGACCTGGGCACCACCGGCCACCTCCTGGGCGATTTTCTCGATCACGTCCTGGCGTTTGCCATCGGCGAAGACCTTGGTGACGATGGGCGTGCGGCCCGGGGGTAACTCGTCAATCGTGCTGACCGCCAGGTCGGCGAAGTAGGTCATGGCCAGGGTCCGCGGGATGGGCGTGGCGCTCATCATCAGCATGTGCGGCTCCAAATCCATCGACGCCAGCTTGCGCCGCAAAGCCAGGCGCTGCGCCACGCCGAAGCGGTGCTGCTCGTCGATGATGGCCAGGCCCAGGCGGGCGAACGTGACCTTGTCTTCGATCACCGCATGGGTGCCGATCACCAGCTGGGCCGCGCCGCTGGCCGCCGCGTCCAGCATCTTCTGGCGCGCCTTGCCCTTGACGCTGCCGGTCAGCCAGGCCACTTGCAGGCCCAGGGGCTCCAGCCAGCCGATCAGCTTCTTGAAATGCTGCTCGGCCAGGATTTCGGTCGGCGCCATCAGCGCGCATTGCCAGCCGGCGTCGATAGCTACGGCCGCCGCCAGGGCCGCCACCACCGTCTTGCCCGAGCCCACATCGCCTTGCAAGAGCCGGTGCATCGGTTGACCGAGGGCCAGGTCTTGCGCGATCTCCTCGCTGACCCGCTGCTGCGCCCCGGTCAGGCCGAAGGGCAGCACGGCCAGCAAGCGCTCGACCAGGCCGCCGGGCTTGGCGCGCAGGGCCGGGGCTTTCAGCAGGGCGCGCTCGCGCTGGGCCTGCATCTGGCTGATCTGCTGGGCCAGCAGCTCCTCGAACTTGAGCCGCTGCCAGGCCGGGTGGCTGTGGTCTTCCAGCGTGCCCAGGCGCGCCTGTGGCGGCGGGTGGTGCAGAAAATTCAGCGCGTCGCGCAGCGGCGGCAGGCTGCTGGGCACCGTGCCCTGGGGCAGCAGCTCGCGCAGATCGGCGCGCTGCAGGCCCGAGGCGATGGCGCGGCGCAGGTAAGTCTGCGGCAGGCCGGCGCTGGCCGGGTAGACGGGCGTCAGCGCCTCGGCCAGTGGCGTGTCGGGCTGCACGGCCTTGAAAGTGGGGTGCACCATCTCGCGGCCGAAGAAGCCGTGGCGCAGCTCGCCGCGCACGCGGATGCGCTGTCCCACGGCCATGCTTTTCTGGTGCGAGGGGTAAAAGTGGATGAAGCGCAGCAGCAGATCGCCGGTTTCGTCTTCCAGCCGCACCAGCAGCACGCGCCGGCCGCGCGTTTCGATGCGGCACTCGATCACCTCGCCCTCGCATTGCACGGTGTCGCCCTCGCGCGTGCGGCCGATGGGCGTGATCTGGGTCTCGTCCTCGTAGCGCAGCGGCAGGTGCAGGGCCAGGTCGATGTCGCGCAGCAGGCCCAGCTTCTCCATGGCCTTCTGCGGCGCGGACTTGGGCTTGCTGGCGGCGGCTGATGCAGCAGGCGAAGCGGCTGGCGACTGAGGAGGCTGGGGGGCCGAAGAAGGCATGGGCGGGATTTTGCCCTGCGGGCGGAGTTCGAAACCCGGCCGAGGCGTCGAGCTGGTGCGGGGCGCTGGCATCTGCATGTTCAAGCCTCTTTGGAGCTCAAGACCGGCAACATAATGGTGTTTTCGTTCGGTGCCACAGGCTGACATTCAGACTCAGGCCCCGCTGGCTCGGCGTGCGATACGAATACTGTATGAATATCCAGTTTATCAGCAAGAAGCGCCAAAGCCCGGACGCCTGCGCGACTGCGCCTTCGGGCATAGGGTGGCTCGGATGAACGCCAGGCACCCCGATCGCCAGGACGAGCTGCAGGCCATCGTGCGCAGTTCTCCTTGGCTCATGCAGGCGCTCCAGGCCGCCCGTGATCTGGGCCTGCGCCAGTGGTGCATCGGCGCCGGGGCGCTGCGCAATCGGGTCTGGGACCATCTGCATGGCCACACCGCGCCCTCAGCGCTGGCCGATGTGGATCTGGCCTATTTCGATCTCGAGGAGCCGCCTGGCAAGGAAACTGCCCACCAGGTCGCCTTGGCGCGTGTCTGTCCGGACCTGCCCTGGGAGCTGACGAACCAGGCCCATGTGCATCTCTGGTTCGAGTCCTGCTTCGGCCATGCCGTGGCACCGCTTCGCTCGCTTCAGGACGCGGTCGCCTCCTGGCCCGAGTTCGCGACCGCGGTGGCTGTTCGCCTGGAGACCGACGACACGCTGACCGTGATCGCCCCCTACGGCCTGGACGACCTGTTTGCCATGCGCATTCGCCGCAACCCGGCCCGGGTCAGTGTCGAGACCTTTCGCCAGCGGGTGGCGCAGAAGCAGTACGCGCAACGGTGGCCGCGGGTGCAGATCGTGGATGCGGAATGAGAAAGTTTCAGACCATGCCCGAATTTCTGCGCTTCACCGCCCCCGACCCCGAGGCCCTGGCCCACAAGATCCTGGACCTGCGCGAACAGCTGACGCAAGCTCGGCAGTCGGCAGCAGCCGATGAGACCATGCTGGATGTGGTGGCCGATCTGGCCGGCCTGCTGACCACCGCCCGGCAGGAGGGCGAGGCCTTGCAGCTGCTGCGCGCTCATGAGGCCCGGGCCGAGGCCCTGAATCAGGTCGATGGCGCCGAGGCGCATGAGGTCCTCGGCTGGTTCTGGTGCGCCTACGCCACCGCCTTGCAGTACCTGGGTCAGCGGGCCGAGGCGGAGCCGATCTTTGCCCGCACCGTGGCGCAATGCCAGGCGGCGGGCTGGGGGCGTTTGCAGGCCATGGTGCTGCAGCATTGGGGCCGCAGCCTGGCGGAGCAAGGGCGCTTCGACGAGGCGGAACTGCGCATCACCGAGGCCCTGGCCCTGCGTGTGCAGCTGCAAGACACACGGCAGGAGACCTCGCGCCAGGCCTTGGACTTGCTGGCCCAGTGGCGCGGCGCGGCCTGAGTCTGCCGCGCCTTCAAGGTTGCCGCTGGGCTCGCAGGTAGGCCGCAATCTTGACGAAGCTGTCCACCCAATAGAGCTCGGGGTGGGCCGCCAGATGCTGGAGCAAGGCTTGGTGCGCTTCCTTGGAAACGCTCAGGTGATCGCCGCCAATGCCGTGAAAGGTGATGCTGGCCAGCGTGCCCTGGGCGGCGGCCTGCTGGACGATGGCGATCAGCTCAGCGCCGCTGGAGCCCACCGGGCCGGCCGTGGGCACATCGGCCAGGTCCAGCGTGGCAAGCGAGGGCACGACCCCGCCCACGCGCGTCTTCATGGCTAGGAACTCTCCAGCCACGGCCGGGAGGTAAGGCTTGCCGCCGGCCAGTGGGTCCGTGCAGGGGGCGGTGTAGGTGCGCTGGGTCTGGCCGTCGATGGCATGCAGATAGGCATTGGCCAGCTGCACCTCTTCCAGCATCTGGGCCACGCTGATCTTGTCGAGATCGCGGTGCGGTGCCACCCAATCGCGGCCGGGCGCCGAGCGGGAACAGGGGTGGAACAGGGTGTGGTTGCCCAGCTCATGGCCGGCGGCCGCGGCACGCCGCCATTCCGGCAGGCGCTGGCGGACGACCGGGCTGGCCAGGGTCAGGTAGAAGGTGGCCTTGAGGCCCAGCGCGTTCAGCGCAGGGATGGCGTTGTCGAGCTGGCTGGACAGGGCGTCGTCGTAGGACAGGCTGACGGCCGCCCTGGCGCCGCCGGGCCACTGGAAGGCGGGCGCCGGCTCGCTGTTGGCGCCGGTGACCGGGAGGCACAGAGGCAGGCATAGGGCCAAGCTCAGCAGAGCCCGCCAGCGCGGCCGGCCGGGCGCGTGTGCCGCAGCGAATGTGTTCATCATCATCAGAGTCCGGCGCCTTGATCGTGAGGGAAGGCCGGGCAGCGCCCGGCTGGCGCTGGCGATGATAGGTCGGCGCCATGGGCCTGCCTGCCTGCCTGCGCGCCGCGAGTTTTGTGACGTTTCTGAAACCTCGGCCTTCAGGCCCGCCGCCGCCTCTACACTGCGCCCGCATGCAGCAAGGCAAACCCCTGATCCTGATCGTTGATGACGACGCCGAACTGTCCGCCCTGGTGGCCACGCTGCTGGGCCGCGAGAGCTGGGAGGTGCACACGGTGCTGACCGGCGGCGACGGCGAACGCGCCTTGCGCGCGCTGCGCCCCGATCTGGTCTTGCTGGATGTGATGCTGCCCGATGGCAGCGGCTATGAGCTTTGCCGCCGTTGGCGTGCCAGCCATGCGGAGCTGGGCATCCTGATGTTCACCGCGCGCGGCGAGCCCATGGACCGCGTGCTGGGCCTGGAGCTCGGTGCTGACGACTATCTGAGTAAGCCCTTTGAGCCGCGCGAGCTGGTGGCTCGGGTGCGGGCCCTGTTGCGCCGCCAGACCCCCGGGCGTAGCGAGGCCGGTCTGCTGCGCTTCGAGGGCCTGAGCATTGATCTGCTCAAGCGCGAGTTGCGCGTCGGCGAGCGGGTGGTGGCGCTGACCGGCATCGAGTTCAAGCTGCTGGCCGCCCTGGCCCGGGTGCCCGGGCAGATCCTGCCGCGCGAAGCGCTCAGCGAGGCGGTGCAGCCCGGCCGCTACCGGCCGCAGGACCGCAGCGTCGATGTGCAGGTGGCGCGGCTGCGCCGCAAGCTCGAAGAGGCCAGCCCTGATCGGGTCTGGATCAATACCGTGCGTGGGGAGGGTTATGTTTTTTTACCCGCATGAACCATGAGTGCGCGCCCCTCCATCGGCTCCCCAAGCGACCCCAAGCGTGTCCAGGGCTGGCGGCGCTTCGACAGCCTGTTCGCCCGCCTGCTCTTGCTGCAGATCCTGCTGGCCCTGCTGCTGATGCTGGTGTTCGGTGCCCTGGTCTATATGGAGCGCAACAAGGCGGTGGCGCGCCTGGTGGGCGAGCGCTGGGCGCCCAGCCTGCGCCAGGCCGCCGGCTGGCCCGAGCCGGGCCTGAGCCAAGCGCGGCCCTTGCAGTACGGCCGCCAGGCGCCGCCGCCGGCCATGCGCTCACTGCTGATGGGGCCGCGCATGGCCGCCTTGGTGGAGGAGCTGGAGCGCCAGGGCGTGCCGGTGCAAGCGGCGCGCATCACGCGCGGCGCCGGTGCGCCCATGCTGTGGCTGGAGGTGGCCGGGCCGGCGGGGCAGCGCCAGTGGCTGGGCCTGAACGACCGTGCCTTGCTGCCCAATGTGTCGCGCCGTCTGCTGCTGGCGCTGCTGATCACCGGCCTCTTGTGCGTGGGCCTGAGCTGGGTCTTCACGCGCCGTCTGATGCGGCCGCTGCAGGACCTGCGCCTGCGCATGCAGGGCTATCGCCCGGGCCTGGCACTGGCGGCTGGGGCATCGGCTGCAAGCACGGCGGCTGCCAGCACGCCGCTGCTCAGCTCGCCCCCCGAGCTGCAGGCCATCGAGTCCGCCTACCAAAGCCTGCTGCAAGGCCTGGCCCTGCATGAGCAGGAGCGTGCCCTGCTGCTGGCCGGGGTTTCGCATGACCTGCGCGGCCCCCTGGCGCGCATTCGTGTCGCCGCCGGCTTGTTGCCGGACAGCGCCGACACCGCCAGCTGGCGGGAGTCCATCGTGCGCAACACCGAGCTGGCCGATCGCCTGATCGGCAGCTTTCTCGACCATGTGCGCGCCGGTGAGTTGCCGCTGAATCAAAGCACCGATCTGCTGGCTTTGGCGCGCCAGCTGCTGGCCGCCTTGCCGCCGCAGCCGGAGCGGGGCCCGGCCGTGCAGCTGGATTTGGATCTGCCGCCGTCCGCTTCGACCTTGCTATTGCCCGCCAGCCACCCCTTGCTGCTGGAGCGCCTCTTGGCCAATTTGCTCGACAACGCCCGTGTGCACGGCCTGCCGCCGGTGCGTCTGCGCCTGAGCTGCGAGCGTGACGAGGTGTGCATCGAAGTCAGCGATGGTGGCCCGGGCCTGCCCGGCCCCGTCAGCGAACTGCTGCCAGCCTTTGCGCGCGGCGACCCGGCGCGCAGCCACCCAGGCACCGGCCTGGGTCTGGCCGTGGTCAGCCGGGTGGTGGAGCGCATGCAGGGCCGCCTGAGCTTTGCGCATGAGGCGGGGCGGCACCGGGTGACGGTGCGCCTGCCTTTGAATCGCAGCTGAACCGAAACCAGGCCGGGGCTTGGCCGCCGCCTACTTGCTGTGGCGGCGGAAGAAGGCCCAGATTTCGTCGGTGGCATTGACGGCGCTGCTGGGCGTGTCGCCGCGCCGGCTGCCGGACCGCCCGCCGGGCCAGGCGTGACCGTTGTCGCCGACCAGCAGCAGCTCGGCGCTGTGGCCGGCCGGGCAGCTGTGGCGCCAGCGGCTCAGCACGCCTTGCACCGATGTCTGCGCCTCGCCGACGCAGCCATTGGCACCGGCCCAGAAGCTCAGCTGGGCGAGGGCGGGCAGGGTCGGGGTGCCGTCCCAGGCGCCGGGAAACGCGCCGCCCGGGGGGCCACCGGCCGGAGGCACGGATTGGTCCAGCCCGCCATTGATCATCAGCGCCGGCACGCCGTGTGGGGGCCGGCGCTCGTCGCCGAACACCGTGGCCACGACCGGCGCGATGGCGGCCAGGCGGTCACCGAGCTCGCTGCCCAGGCGGTGGGTCATCATGCCGCCGTTGGACATGCCGGTGGCGTAGATGCGCATGGGGTCGACCGGGTAGTTGGCCTCCAGATGCTCGATCAGGGCGCGGATGAAGCCGGCATCGTCCTCGCGCTTTTCCATGGCTTGCCCGCAGCAGTGGCCGGCGTTCCAGGTCAAGAAGCTGTGGCGCAGGCGGCCGCTGCCTTCCGGGTAGACGACGATGAAGCCCTCCTGCCGCGCCTTGGCCGTGAAGCCCGTCATCTCTTCCATATTGGCCGCATGGCCGCCGCCGCCATGCAGGGCGATCACCAAGGGCAGGCGGGCGCCATCGCGCGGCAGCGAGCCGGGCAGGCGCAGCAGGAAGCTGCGCGGCTCGCCCTGGTAGTTCAGGGTCAGCATGCCTTCGCCGCCCAGGTTGCTTTGGCTGTTCTGACGGCTTTCGCGCCAGGGCCCGGCGGCGCTGGCGGCCAGGCAGGCCAGGGCCAGGGTGGCGACGGTCAGGGCCTGAAGGCCGCGGCACCGCACGGAGCTGAGCTTGGAGCGCGATGGCGATGGCGATGAAGTCTGGCTGTGCATGAGGAACTCCGTTCGGGATGCTGGGGCACGCCGCCCTGGGGCGGCAATGCCGGAGGGGGTGTGATCGATTGGACTTGCCCCGCTGGCCACCAACTTGCACCGCAGATGACGATTTGCGACAACTTTGCAATATGGGCTGCCGGCAGCGCTGCCGCTCCTAGACTCGCGGCCCACAGGCCCCGCCGTGGGCAAGCAAGGACATCTGACCGTGACTTCACTTCTTTGGGCCTCGCGCCCTTGCGCTCGCTGGGTGCTGGCACTGAATTTGGTGCTCGGCGCGGCCACATCCGACGCATCCGCCGTACCCGCACCGGCCGCCACAGCAGCGACAGCCGCCGCGCAGAGCGACCACCCCCTGCTCACGCGCATGCCCGGCTATGTGATCGAGGACAAGAAGGAAGAAGCCTTCGGCGCACGCCGTTTCGGCGGCGAAGGCCAGGTGCTGCCCGGCACCGTGCGCCTGCCCGGCGGCCAGATCGAGGTGGAGGGGCGGGTGACCGAGATCGCCTACATCGACGAGCAGGAACGCGGCTCGGTGCTGGCCATTTACCGCAACCACCTCCAAGCCTTGGCCAGCCTGGGTGCGCAGGCGCTGAACACCGGGCTGTCGAATGCGCAAATCGCCCAAGGCGGCCGCTTTCTGTTCCAGCTGGGGCAGGGCCCGGCCAGCCGCTGGGTGGCCTTGGACCTGGGCTCGGACACCTACCGCTATGTGCTCACCATCGTCGAGCCGGCGGCCCTGGTCCAGGCCGTCACCGCCGGCCAGCTGGCGGCCGAGATCCAGAGCCGTGGCCTGGCCACCTTGCACCTGCAGTTCGACACCGGCCGGGCCGATCTCAAGGCCGACGGCTTGGCGGCCGTGCAGGCGCTGGCCCAGTTGATGCGGGCCGAGCCCACGCTCAAGCTGTCCATCGAAGGCCATACCGATCACATCGGCTCGGCCGCCGACAACCGCAAGCTCTCGCTGCAGCGCGCCGAAGCGGTGCTGCGCGCCGTCTGTGCACAGGGCATCGCGCCCGCGCGGCTGTCGGCGCTCGGCCATGGCGCGGACCGGCCGGTGGCCGACCGGCGCAGCGAGGAAGGCCGGGCCAGGAACCGACGCGTGGAGCTGATCAAGCGCCTCTGAATGCAGCGTTCCAGCGCCTGCTACGCTGGCGACATGACGCTCTATCTACAGCCACCCGACGCCCAGGAAATCTCGCGCCTCGATGCCTTGCTGGCCGAGCGCCGCAGCGACTGGTGGGATCAGTTCTATGCACAGCGCGAGCGGCCCGTGCCCTTCTTTGGCCGTGCCCCCGACGAGCACCTGGCTGCCTGGGTGGAAGCCGGCCAGCTTGCCGCGGGGCCGACCCTGGACCTGGGTTGCGGCAATGGCCGCAATGCGCTCTACCTGGCGCGCGCCGGCTTTGCCGTCGAAGCGGTGGACTACTCCGCGGCCGCGATCCGCTGGGCTGCCGAGCGCGCGCAGGAGGCCGGCGTCGACCTGCCATTGCAGCAGGGCTCGGTCTTCGATCTGCAGCGGCCCCAGGGACACTACGCCCTAGTCTGTGATTCCGGCTGCTTTCATCACCTGCCGCCGCATCGGCGCGCCCTCTACATCGCGCGCATTCATGCCTGGCTGCGCCCCGGCGGCGTGCTGGCCCTTTGCTGCTTTAGGCCTGAAGGCGGCAGCGGTCTCAGCGATGCCGAGGTCTATGAACGCGGCACCCTCGCGGGAGGCCTGGGCTACAGCGAAATGCAGCTGCGCGCCATCTGGGGCGGGCATTTCGAGATCGCCAGCCTGCGGCCGATGCATGCGCAGCCGGCCGATGCCGAGCGCTTCGGTGCTGACTTTCTCTGGGCGATGCGGGCGATCCGGCGAGCCGAGTCGGTGTCGGGAGTGGCCCTCTGAACGGCCAGTGCTCTGCTATCGTGCCGCTCATGCGAAGCCTGAAACCCTTGATTCCCTTGACCGCTCTGTGCCTGCTGGCTGCCTGTTCCAGCACCGATCAGGGCAAGGCCGGCACGGCCGTCGCCACGCCGCTGAGTGACCTGAATCTGGTCAGTGCCACCATACCCGCCGTGCTGGCGGCGGCGCAGCGTGCACCCTACGGTTTGCCGGCCGCACAGGATTGCGCCGGCCTGGCGCTGGACATCCGGGCCCTGGACGAGGTGCTGGGCCCGGATCTCGATGCCCCGGTATCGGACAGCCAACCGGGCTTGCTGGAGCGCGGCGCCGAAGCCGGCTCGGGTGCCGCTGTCGGCGCCCTGCAGCGCACGGCTGAGGGCGTGATCCCCTTCCGCGGCTGGATACGCAAGCTGAGCGGCGCCGAACGCCACTCGCGCCAGGTGGCCGCAGCCATCACCGCCGGCGGCGTTCGCCGGGCCTTCCTCAAGGGTGTGCGGGCGAGCCGGAGCTGCGGCGCGGCTTGATGCGGGGCTGGCGCGGGGCTTGTCGGTGGGCGTGAGAGCCGCAGCTGTCTTCCCGAGCCTGCCGCTTCATGCAAAACTGCGTCATGAGCGAAGCACCGGCCCCTGAATTCCCACCTGCCCCGAAGCCGCAAACCGCAGGCGCGGTGCACTCCGAGCCTTACTTCGACCCCAGCATTCACGCCCACAGCCTGTTCGAGGATGCACAGGCCATCTTCACCGGCGTGCTCTTCGTCTCCCTGGCCCTGATCCTGTTCGCCCAGGTCGGCCTCATGACCGGCGGCACGGCCGGCGCGGCCTTTGTGCTGCACTACGCCACCGGCATCAGCCTGGGCAAGCTGTTCTTCGTCATCAACATCCCTTTTTACTGGTTTGCCTGGCAGCGCATGGGGCGCGAGTTCACGCTCAAGACCTTCATTGCCATCGCCTGGCTGTCGGCGCTGACCGAGTGGTCGCCCAAACTCTTCGCCATCGAGCGCCTGCACCCGGCCTACGCCGCCGTGCTCGGCGGCTTGCTGCTCGGCTCGGGCTGCCTGTTCCTGGCTCGCCACCGCGCCAGCCTGGGCGGCGCCACCATCGTGTCGCTCTACCTGCAGCATGCCAAGGGCTGGCGGGCCGGCAAGGTGCAGATGGGCATCGACTGCGTGATCGTGCTGTTGGCGCTGACCGTGGTGGATCCGACCCGCGTGGCCTATTCGGTGCTGGCGGCGGTGGTGATGAACCTCTTCATCGCGGTCAACCACAAGCCGGGGCGTTACGCCGTGCTTTGACGGATCGCGGGCCGAGCCTGCGGTCATGGCCCTCAAGTATTCTTGGCGCTTCCACGAATGGGGCCTGGCGCCCCGGGAGCCTTGCCCATGCGTCCTGTCGATCTTCCGCGTGCTCTGGTGCTGAGCGCTTTGGCCATCAGCCTGAATTTGCAGGCCGCTGCGCCGTCGCCGGCGGACACCATTTATCTGCACGGTGATGTGATCACCATGAACGACGCTCAGCCGCGCGCCCAAGCTCTGGCCGTGCGCGCCGGCCGAATCCAGGCGGTGGGCAGCGAGGCCGAGGTGCGCGCCTTCCACGGCGCCAAGACGCGGGTGGTGGACCTCCAGGGTCAGGCCTTGCTGCCGGGCTTTGTCGATGCCCATGGTCATGTCTCGTTGACGGGTTTGCAGGCGGTGTCGGCCAATCTGCTGCCGCCGCCCGATGGCAAGGGCAGCAGCGTGGCCGCCATTCAGGGCCTGCTGCGCGATTACGCCAAGGGCTCGGTCGCGCGCAGCCACAAGATCATCCTCGGCTTCGGCTATGACGAGGCGCAGCTGAAGGAAGGACGGGCGCCGACGCGCCAGGAACTTGACGCCGTGTCCAAGGACTTGCCCGTCATCATCATTCACCAGAGCGGCCATCTGGGTGTGCTCAATAGCAAGGCCTTGCAGCTGGCAGGTCTCAATGCCGACAGCAAGGACCCCGAAGGCGGCCACATCCAGCGCGAGGCCGATGGCAAGACGCCCAACGGCGTGCTGGAAGAGACCGCCTGGTTCAGCGCCGGCATGGGCCTGGTCCAACCTTCGCCGCAGGACTACGCCACCATGCTGCTGGAGGGCCAGAAGCTGTACGCCAAGTTCGGCTTCACCACCGGCCAGGACGGCCGTTCGGACGAAAACAGCAACAAGACCTGGGTGGCGCTGTCGCAGAGCGGCAAGATGCTGATCGACCTGGTTTCTTACCCCGACATCACCTTGCCCTTCACCGCCGGCTTGATGAACCAGCCAGGGGGCTACTGGAGCCGAGACTACAAGGGCGGTTTCCGCATCGGCGGCGTCAAGCTGAGCCTGGACGGCTCGCCCCAGGGCAAGACCGCATTCCTGACCCATCCCTACCACCACCCGCCGGCCGGCAAGGCGGATGACTACCGCGGCTACCCCGCGCTCAGCGACGAGGCCACCCAGCAGGCGGTGAACCAGGCCTATGCCAAGGGCTGGCAGCTGCTGGTGCACACCAATGGCGATGCGGCATCCGACCAGATGCTGCGCGCCGTCGAGGCGGCCACGGCCACCTACGGCGCGGCCGACCGGCGCACGGTGATGATCCACGCCCAGACCGTGCGCGAGGACCAGCTGGACGCCATGAAGCGCCTGGCCGTGACGCCCAGTTTCTTCGGCATGCATGCCTACTACTGGGGCGACTGGCACCGCGACGAGACCCTGGGCCCGGTGCGCGGCGACCGCATCTCGCCGGCGCAATCGGCGCTGCGCCGCCAGATGATCTTCACCCAGCACCACGATGCGCCGGTGGCTTTCCCCGACGCCATCGCCATCCTCGACGCCGTGGTCAACCGCCGCACCCGCAGCGGCGACATCCTGGGCCCGGACCAGCGCCTGCCGGTCGAGGTGGCGCTCAAGTCCATCACCTTGTGGGCCGCCTGGCAGCATTTCGAGGAGGCGAACAAGGGCTCGCTGGAAGTGGGCAAGCTGGCCGATCTGGTGGTCTTGTCCAAGAACCCGCTGACCGTGCCAGCGGCGCTGATCCGCAGCATCCAGGTGCGCGAGACCATCAAGGCCGGGCGCAGCATCTACCGGGCCGCAGCTCAGCCGAAGTAACGCTGGCGCAGGCGGGCGTAGCGGCCCTCGCTGCGCAGCTGATCGAGCGCGGTCTGCAGCGTTTGGACCACGCGTTCGTCGCTGTCGAGGTGCAGGCCGTACCAATAGCTGTGGCGGCTGTCGAGCTCCAGCACCGGTCGCAGGGTGCTGTAGTCCAGGCGCAGCTGCTTGAGATGCCAGGCGGCCGCCCAGTCCAGCAGCACGATCAGGTCCATGCGACTGGCCAGCAGCTTGCGCAGATTGCTGCCGTCATCAAGCGCCAGCTCCAGCTCCTCGCCGGGGCGCAGCCCTTCCGCTTGCAGCAGGCGCGCGGCCGCCGACTCGCGCACCACGCCCACCTTGAGATCGCGCAAATCACGCAGGTCTTTCAGCGGCTGGATGTCGCGGCGCTTGCTCAGGCTGTAAAGCATGATGCGGCGCTCGCTGATGGGGCCGACCCAGCGGTATTTGCTTTCCCGTTCGGGCAGGCGGGTCAGGGAATAGAGGATGCTGTTGGGCAGTGCGCCGGCTGCCTGCACGGCGCGCGGCCAGGGCTGTACCTGGATGTCCACCTGGGTGCGCGCTTTGGCTGCCATGAGCTGCAGCAATTCGGTGCTGAAGCCCGCAGCCCGGCCACCCTCATCCTGAAAATTCAGGGGCGGGAGATGTTCGGTGAAGGCTTGCAGGGATGAGATGCCCGTGGCCGCCAGCCCTGAGGCATGAGCCGAATGGCTCATGCCCAAGGCGCTCAGCAGGCCGGTTCCGCAGACGGAGCCGAGGCCGAGGGCCAGGCCTTGCAACACGCATTCACGGCGCAGCATGATGCGAGGCGCCTGCGGTGAGGCGCAGATATCGACGACCCACGTTCATGGCTCAAGAGCTGCGAAGAACGCAGTCTACGGTCGCCGGACCGTGCGCTGGCTTACATCGGCGACGGCGTGCCGGCCATGCGGTCGTATTTGACGAAGAATTGGCGCGCCTTGGCCACCAGCTGTGGCTCGGTCGGGTGGTCCACGGTTTCGTAGGCGACGATGTGCTTGGCGATCAGCGGGCGGTGCTTGTCGGCGTAGTGCTTGAAATCGCTTTGTGCGGTGCTGGAGCCGACGACCAGGATCTCTTCGATGCCGTTCAAGGCATCGCAGACCTCGCCGAAGAACTCATGTTCGCTGCGCACGGCGCTGCCATGCTGCTTGGTGTGGTGGCTGTGGGCCTTGATCTTCTCGGCCTGCACATGCTCGGCGTCGAACTGCAGAACCTTGGCCTGCTGATGGTCCAGCCAGACAACGGCGTGAAAAGTGGCTTGCGATGTGCTCATGGATGGGTCCTTGCGGGTGTGGGGATTGAGAAACGGTGGAACCGGACTGCCGGGCCGCAGGCATGCGGCGCGGCATGGGCTAGATCAGAGCTGTTCAGAGGCGTGCTGTCTGTGCGTGCGCCGGGGCCTGACCTTCATGTCGGCCTTGGCAGCTCACACAGCGTCGTGCCTCGGGGCTGGCGAGTAGACGAGCAAAGGCGATCGAGTCGCCGCAGTCCTGGCAGAGGCCGAAGCCTTCGCTGTCCAAGGCGGCCAGCGCCGTGCGCACTTCGCGCAGCGATTGCAGGGTCAGATCGCTGCGCGCCAGGTCGACTTCGCGCTCGGCATCCAGTGCGCTTTCGCGCTGGCCATTGCCGTCGCCGTCCTGCAGCAGCTGTTCCCGGGCATGCTCGGCCCGGCTTTGATGGCCCAGCAGGCCGTCCAGTTCTTGCTCCAGGCGCTGTTGGCGCTGCAGCAGTTCCGCACGCAGCCGCTGCATTTGTTCGTGATTGAGGGGGGTGCTCATGGCGATCTCCTTGACGCCATCTTGGCAGTCTCGGGCCGGCCGGTGTTGACCTGGGTCAACAGCTGCGTGGGTGCACGGTCGGGCGAGCTAACACCCACTTATGGGGGAGGCGACACGACTCTGCGCGCACCTATCATCGCGCCTGAAAAAAACAGGCCGGCGCATGAGGCGACGGGCCGCACATCACTGGAGAGAGGGATCCCTATGAGCTATCGATTCGCAGCGCGCGCGGCGCGCCTGACCCTGGCCCCCAGCCTGGCCTTGTTGCTGGCCGCCTGCGGTGGCGGGGGGGCGGATGCGCCGCCTCCTGTTCCCGTCCCCGTGCCCGTGCCGCCCACGCCGGTGCCTGAGAACCTCAGCATCACGGCGCCGGCCATTGGCGATATCGCGGAGCCCACCGTCTTCGGCAACAGCGCCGCGAGCCTGGTCAAGCTGCAGTACAGCTGGGACTTCGGCGACGGCAGCACGGTCAGCACCGAAGCAGCGCCCAAGCATGTGTTTGCCAAGCCCGGCGATTACGAAGTGAAGCTGCGCGTCAGCAATGAGGCCGGTCAGTTCAAGGAAGTCAAGACCACCGTGTCGGTCAACAACCAGGCGGCGGTGCGCGGCCTGGAGTGCAGCGGCGTGCAGGAAACCGGCTGGTGCTGGCAGGCGCCGCGGCCCACCGGCCACGCCTTGAGCTCGATTGTTTTTGCCACCTCCACCACGGGCTGGCGCGTCGGCGCTTTTGGTGAAATCTTCAAGACGGTCGATGCCGGTCAGACCTGGGCACGTCAGCGCAGCGGCGTGACCGCGGACCTGCAGGAGGTGGTGTTCGCCGATGACAAGATCGGCTGGATCCGCGGCAGCAACAGCACGCTATTGAGCACCCGTGACGGCGGCAGCACCTGGACGGCGCTGGCGGCCCCCTGGCAATTCGACAACGACAGCGGCAAGCTCTCCATCTTGGCCGATGGCAGCCTGCAGTACAGCGCCTACGGCACGGTCTACCTCAGCGCCGATGCTGGCAAGACCTGGAGCATGGGCGGCAACGGCAATGCCTTGGTGGGCACGGCCGGCGGCGCCTACCTGAGCCTGTCTGGCGACAAGCTGGTGCGCTACAGCAGCGTCATTGGCACGGCGGTCGATGTGTTGCAACTCAAGGACACTGACGGGAGCTCGTTCTACGGTTACAGCAGCTCGATCAGCCCCGTCGGCGACAAGACCGTCATCGTGCGCGCCCGCAACTACGGCAGCTGGGATCCGGTCACCTTTCAGTATGTGTACCGGCAAGCCGTTTGGCGCAGCGATGACGCAGGCCTGAGCTGGTCACGCCTTGCAGCCACTGGGCTCGCCAATGAGTCAGACTTGCTCCAGCTGCGCGCTCTGGACGGCGCCGCCAAGACCCTGGTGGGCCAGGTGGGCGGCGTGCTCTACCGCTCCGAAGATGGCGGCGCCAGCTGGGCGCAAGCCTCGCCGGTCGGGACCTACGGTGTGCGCAGCGTCTTTGCCCAAGGTGCTCGGGTCTATGCCCAGTGGGACTATGCGCTGCGTTACAGCGATGACCTGGGCCGCAACTGGAAGGATCTGACTCTGCCCGCTTCCTTCAAGGGCAACAACTATTTCTATTCCCTGGCCTTCCGTGAAGCGGGCGCGGCCCTGATGCTGGTCGACAGCGAACGGGGCAGCTTTGTCAGCCTCAATCAGGGCGCCAGCTGGGTGCTTGTGCGTGAAGGCAATGCCAGCGCACAAGGCTCGCCACACTCGGTGGCTTTCCGCGATGCCAAGAACGGAGCCATGGTCAACACCCGGGGCGAGTTGTTCCTGAGCGCCGACGGCGGCAAAACCTGGACGCTCAAGCGCTCCGACTTGAGCAGCGGCAACTACTACCCCTATAGCGCCGGCCGCCTGCAGTTCCTGAGCGCCAAGACCGGCTACCTGCTGAGCCTCGACCGCCGCCTCTACAAGACCAGCGATGGTGGCGAGACCTGGGCTTCCGGCCTGGGCAGTACCTTGTGGACGGCCATGGGCTTCTCCGACGAGAGCAAGGGTTGGGCGCGCACCGATGCGGGCAAGTTCTGGCTGACCCGCGACGGCAGCAGCAACTGGACCGAGCTGACGCCGCCGCCGAGCTTCTCGACTGCAGACCTTCGTGTCGACGCGGGCACTGCCCTGACGGCTGTCGGCTCGGGTGGTGGCATTGCTCAAAGCAGCGATGACGGCAAAACCTGGACCCTGCGCTACACCGGCCTGCGTGAAGCTCTGAATCGCTTGTATTCCTTCGACGGCAAGGTGTTCTGGGTCGTGGGTGCTGCCGGCACGGTGCTGCGCTCCGATGACGCCGGCCTCAGCTGGACCCAGCAGCGGGTGCCCGTGCCCTCACAGGCCGGTTTGATGGACATCCAGTTCCTCGATGCCAAGAACGGCTGGATCGTGGGCGAGCAGGGCACCATCCTGGTCACCCGTGACGGTGGCAAGACCTGGACCCCGCAAGCTTCGGGCACGCGCAAGACCTTGCGCAGCGTCCAAGTGATGGACATCCGCACCGGTTGGATCGTGGGCGATGAAGGCACGCTGCTGGCCACGGGAACGGGCGGCAATTAATCGGGCGCCTCACGCCAAGGGGCTTGGGGGCCGGGTCGCTGCAGAGCGCCCCGGCCCTTTTTCTTGGCTGCCGGCCGCATGGGAAAATCGCCCGCTCTTTCACCGTTTGGCACGGGTCCGTCCGGCCCTCAACCCCCCATGTCTTCTACCTCTCCCGCTTCTACGCCCGCCTCCACGCCCACCTCCACCCCCGCTTACACCGTCAGCGATTTCGATTTCGAACTGCCGCCCGAGCTGATCGCTCAGCACCCGGCCGCCGAGCGCAGCGGCTCGCGCTTGCTCGATGGCCGCAGCGAGGCGCCCGTGGACCGCGTGTTCCGCGAGCTGCCCGATCTGCTCCAGCCCGGCGACCTGCTGGTCTTCAACAACACCAAGGTGATCAAGGCGCGCATGTACGGCGCCAAGGCGACCGGCGGCTCGGTCGAGGCGCTGATCGAGCGGGTGCTTCCTGGCACATTGGAAGTCTGGGCTCATGTGCGGGCCAGCAAGTCCCCCAAGCCGGGCACGTGGATCCGCTTCAACGAGGCTTTCGATGCCGAGGTGTTGGGCCGCTGCGGGCCCGATGGTGGCATGTTCCATCTGCGCTTCCCCAGCGACCCCTTCGCCCTGCTGGAGCAGCACGGCCATGTGCCGCTGCCGCCTTACATCGAGCATGCCGACGAGGCCGATGATGTGCGCCGTTACCAGACCGTGTTCGCCCGCGAGCCCGGCGCCGTGGCCGCGCCGACCGCGGCCTTGCATTTCGATGAAGCCCTGCTGGCCCGCATGAGCGAGCGCGGCATCGCCACGGCCCATGTCACCTTGCACGTCGGTGCCGGCACCTTCCAGCCGGTGCGGGTCGAGCACTTGAGCGAACACAAGATGCACAGCGAATGGTTCGAAGTGCCGCCTGAAACGGTGGCCGCCGTGGCCGCCTGTCGGGCGCGCGGCGGCCGGGTGGTGGCCGTGGGCACGACCACGCTGCGCGCGCTGGAGTCCGCCGCGCAAGGCGGCACGCTGGTGGCCGGCGCGCGCGAGACCGAGATCTTCATCACCCCGGGTTTTCAGTTCCACGTGGTCGACAGCCTGGTCACCAACTTCCACCTGCCCAAGAGCACCTTGATGATGTTGGTCAGCGCGCTGGCCGGCCATGCGCGGGTGATGGCCTTGTACCGCCACGCGATTGCGCAGCGCTACCGCTTCTTCAGCTACGGCGACGCCATGCTTTTGCAGCGCAGCGCCGATAATGCCGCTTAATTTCCTGCCCTTGGAGTGATGCACCATGTTCCAGCACGTTGACGCCTACGCCGGCGACCCGATCCTGAGCCTCAACGAGGCCTATCAAAAGGACAGCCGCCCGGGCAAGATCAATCTGTCCATCGGCATCTACTTCGACGACGAAGGCCGCATCCCCATGCTGGATTCGGTCCGCCGTGCCGAGCTGGCCGTGGTGGCCGACGCTGGCGCCCGCCCCTATCTGCCCATGGAAGGCGCGGCCAATTTCCGCAGCGCCGTGCAAGGCCTGCTCTTCGGTGAAAACCACCCGGCGCGCGCCGAAGGCCGCATCGTCACCATCCAGAGCGTGGGCTCCAGCGGTGGCCTCAAGGTCGGTGCTGATTTCATCAAGCGCTATTTCCCGGCCAGCGCCATCTATGTGTCGGACCCGACCTGGGACAACCACCGCGCGGTGTTCGAAGGCTCCGGCATCGAGGTCAAGACCTACCCGTACTACGACGCGGCCACCGGCGGCGTGCGCTTTGCGGACATGCTGGAGGCCATTCGCGCCCTGCCGGCCAAGAGCGTGGTGCTGCTGCACGCCTGCTGCCACAACCCGACCGGCGTGGATCTGAGCCCCATGCAGTGGGACGAGCTGATTCCGGTGCTGAAGGAGCGCGAGCTGCTGCCCTTCCTGGACCTAGCCTACCAGGGCTATGGCGACGGCATCGACGAAGACGCCTTTGCCATCCGCGCCATGCTGGATGCTGGCCTGTCCTTCTTCGTGGCCAACAGCTTCTCCAAGAGCATGAGCCTCTACGGCGAGCGTTGCGGCGCACTGAGCGTGGTCTGCCCTGATGCGGCCCAGGCTGCTCTGGTGCTCGGTCAGCTGAAGTTCATGATTCGCCGCAACTACTCCAACCCGCCGCTGCATGGCGGCCAGATCGTCGCCCGCGTTCTGAGCGATCCGCAGCTGCGCAGCCTCTGGGAAGGCGAAGTGACCGAGATGCGTGAGCGCATCCACGCCATGCGCAACGCCCTGTACGAGGTGCTGGCGGCCAAGCTGCCGGGCCGCAACTTCGACTACTTCCTGACCCAGCGCGGCATGTTCAGCTACACCGGCCTGACCGCCGCCCAGGTGGACCGCCTGAAGGACGAGTTCGCCGTCTACCTGGTGCGCTCGGGCCGCATGTGCGTGGCCGGCCTGAACAACAAGAACGTTGAGGCCACGGCCAGCGCCATGGCCGCTGTGCTGGCTTGAAGCGCAAAGGCCCGGTCCTCTTTGTCGCTGCCCTGCTTGGCGCTGTGCTGCTGATGGGGCCGCGCAACGCCGACCAAGCCTGGTTGCCGCCGGACACGGTGGCGCCGCTGCCTTCGCAGCTGGACCAGTTCGACGCTCACCTGGCCGCCGCCGAGGCGCGCCTGGGTGACGTCACGCCGGGTGCCGAGAAGCACATCGTCTGGGGCCCGGCGGGCCGCCAGCGCGCGCCTTGGGTGGTGGTCTATCTGCATGGCTTCAGCGCCACGCGGCAAGAGCTGGCCCCCGTGCCCGAGCTGATCGCCAAGGAACTGGGCGGCCATGTTTACTACGCCCGTCTGGCCGGCCATGGCCGGCCCGGCGCCGCCATGGGCAAGATGACGGTCAGCGAATGGAAAGCCGACGCGCTGGAAGCCCTGGCCATCGGCCACCAGCTGGGCGATCGCGTGCTGGTCATGGGCACCTCGACCGGCGCCACCCTGTCGGCCTGGCTGGCCTTGCGCCCCGAGGCACAGGACGTGGCCGGCTGGGTCATGGTCTCGCCGAACTTCGGGCCCAAAAACATCTGGGCTTCGGTGATCAACTGGCCCTGGGGCCGCATCCTGGCGCGCTGGTTCCACGGCGAAACCAGCCGCTGGACGCCCAGCAGCCCGGCCAAGGCCCGCTACTGGACCTCGGAGTACCCGACCTCGGCCCTGTTCCCCATGATGGCGCTGGTGGCGAGGGTGCGTGATAGCGCACTTGAGAAGGTCAAGGCGCCGATGTTGATGATGCTGTCGCCGCGCGACCAGGTCATCAATGTGCAGGCCGCGCGCGAGGCCTTCACGCGCTTCAGCCACCCGGACAAGCGCCTGATCGAGGTGGACTACAGCCAGAGTCCCAACCAGCATGTGCTGGCCGGAGACATCGAGTCGCCCCAGTCCAATGCGCCCATGGTGGCCCAGGTGCTGGAGTTTGTGCGCTCGCTGAAGTGAGCGGCAGCGCCCAGCTCCGCCACGCGCCCGGCTGGCTGCTGAGCGTGCTGCTGGCGCTGGCGGCCGCGTCGGCCCAGGCTGCTGAGCTGCCTGCCTCGGTGCAGGCGGCGCTGGAGCAGGCCGGTCTGCCGGCCACGGCGCTGGGCGTGGTGGCCTTTCCGCTCGACGAGGCGGCCCGGCCCGGTGGGCGTATGCACCGGACGCCGGCCCTGCGCTGGCAGGCCGACCGCTCCATGGCCCCGAGCTCGGCCATCAAGATCCTGAGCGCCGTGGTCGCGCTCGATCGCTTGGGCGCCGCCTCGCGCGGCCGCACCGAGCTGCTGAGCGAAGGCCCGCCCGATGCCGAGGGCCGCCTGGCCGGCCCGCTCTACCTGCGCGGCGGTGCCGACGCCCAGCTGGACTGGGGTGCGCTCTGGCTGATGCTGCGCCAGGCGCGCGAGCAAGGTGTGCGCGAGGTGCCGGCCGGCCTGGTGCTGGACCGAACTCTGTTCCGCCCCACGCGGCCCGACCCGGCCCTGCCGCCCTTCGACGAATACCCCGAGTCGGCCTACAACATGGTGCCCGACGCTCTGATGCTCAACGGCAATCTGCTCGGACTGAGCCTGAGCTCCGATGCGCAAACGGTGCGCGGCCGTTTGAGCCCCGCCTGGCGCGGCTTGCAGCTGGACCTCAGCGCCCTGGCCTGGAGCGAGCGGCCCTGCGCCGATTGGGAGCTCGATTTCGGCCGCCCGCTGCTGCTGCCCGCGCCCGAGGGCCAGGGCTGGTTGCTGCGCTTGCAGGGCAGTTTTCCGCGCCAGTGTCAGCAGCGTCAGGACATGAACTTGCTTGACCGCCAGGCCCTCGTGCCCCTGGTCGTGCGCTCGCTGTGGGAAGAGCTGGGCGGCAGCCTGGGCCCGGCCGTGCAGGAAGCCGCCACACCCGTGGGCGCACAGCTGCTGGCCCAGCACCAGGACCGGCCGCTGGGCGAGCTGCTGCGCGGCGCGCTGAAAAGTTCGGACAACCCGCTGACCCGCCTGGTCTACCTGCGCCTCGGTGCGTCGGTCGCACGCCCCGGCGAGGAGACCTTGGCCGCGGCCGAGCGTGCCGTGCGGGACTGGCTGGCCGGGCAAGGCTTGGACGCTCAGGGCCTGGTGCTGGAAAACGGCTCCGGCCTGTCGCGGCGCGAACGCATGCGGCCCGAGCTGCTGGCCGCCGTGCTGGCGCGCGCGGCCCGCCTGCCGCTGGCGCCCGAGCTGCAGAGCGGCCTGCCCCTGGCCGGCGTAGACGGCACGCTACGCCGCCGCCTCAAGGGCAGCCCGGCCGAGGGCCGCGCCAGGCTCAAGACAGGCAGCCTGCGCGACACCGTGGCCCTGGCTGGTTACGTGCCGGACCGACGCGGCCGCACCTGGGTGCTGGTGGCGTTTCTGAACGATGAGCAGGCCGGGCGGCGCGGCCGGCCGGTGCTCGATGCCTTGGCCGATTGGGTGGCGCGCCAGTAGCCAGGCCGTGCCGGCCGCTCAGGCCAAGGCCCGCCACCTCCCTTGCGCCATCTTTTGCCTGCCTTCGCTCCGTGTGATGGCGGGCGAATGACGGGGTCCTTCGGCAGCTGCAGTGCCGCTTCGCTCCGGCATGGCGCTATGCTGGCTGACGGCATCAAGCATGCGGTGCTGAGACGAGTCAGAACAAGGAGTGCAATGTGCGACGCAAGCTGAGGCTGGCGATCCCGTTTTGTGGACTGTTTCTCGCGGTCGGCGTGGCTTCGGCTGTGGCCCTGACAACGGCGCCGGAGCGGCTGTTCGTCACCGAATCCTTTCCGCCCTACACCTTCGCGCAGAACGGCGAGCCGGCCGGCCCCATGGTCGATGTGCTCAAAGCGACCTGTGCCCGCTTGGGCTGGTCCTGTCGCATCGAGCTGTTGCCCTGGCGGCGCGCCCTGGCCATGGCCGAGCGCGGTCAGGCCGACGGCTTGTTCACCGTGTTGGACACCCCGCAGCGCAAGGCCCTGGCGCATGTCTCTCTGCCGGTGCTGGACGCCCGCTACAGCGTGTTCGCGCGCGCCGGCGAAGCCTTTTCCTACACCGGCGCAAACTCCCTGGCCGGCCGTCAGATCGGCGTCTACGGGCCTTCGGGCAGCTCGATCAGCCTGCAGGCCCTGATCGAGGGCCAGAGTGCAGCCGAGCCGGCGCAGCTGGTGCTGGAGCCCGACAACCTGACCGTGCTGCGCAAGCTCATCAGCGGTCGCTATGGCCCCGATGGTCTGGCCTTCATGAACGAGAACGTGGCCCTGTGGCTGTTGCGTGAGTACGGTCTGACCGGCTTGCAGGCGGCCGGCGTGGCCAAGCAGTTCAGCTACAGCTTCGGCCTGATCCGGCAGCGTGTCAGCGGCGCCGATTTCAAGCGCTTCAACGCGGCCCTGGGCGAACTCTGCCGCAGCGGCCGCACCGCCGAGCTGATCCGCCCCTATGCCTTGCCGGCGTCTCCGTGTTTGAAGTAAGCGCTGCGAGCTTCAGCAGTCGGCACTTGGCGGAAGTTCGATGGCCGGGTTTGCCGCGCTGCGGTGGCTCGGCCCGCCGCCGTGCTCATGGTGCCCGGGTCGGCTCTGCGAGCCGACTGCCCTCGGTGCTCACTGCGCGGCTCAGCGGCGCCAAACTCCCTCCGTTCGCTGCGCTCACTGTGGTCAAACAGTGGCGCCGAGTCAGCGCTTGAAGCGCGCGGGTACGCGCGCCTGAGCCGCTTCGCTGCGCTCTCGGCCGCGCACAAATCGCTCGTCGTCGGGCCGAGCCACCTCCGAAGGTGGCGTGTTCCATCGCCGAGGGGCACATCGACCGCGATGCAAGCGCCCTGCAGTTCGGGCCGCCGCTGGGCGATTTGTGAAGGGCTGAGCAGCGCAGCGGCTCGGGGCGCGCGCGTACCCGCGCGCTTCAAGCTCTGACTTGGCGCGTCTGTCTGAACGAAACGAACGCAGTGAGTGAAGAGAGTTATGCGCCAGCCCCGAGGCGCGAGCAGCGCAAGGCAGTCGGCCCGGCAGGGCCGACCCCGGAACCATGAGCCCGGCGGCGGCCCGGACTGCAGGGCCTCACGAGGGAGTACAAAAAGGCTGCTTCGTGCCGAACCCAGACGATCCTGGTTGGACCGTCTCGGCGTGTCGCTTACTTGCGCTGCACGTTCTCGAAATCGACGCTGCCGTTCGGCGCCATGATGAAGCCGCTGACGTCGCGACGCACCGGCATGTAGATGGCCGAGTGGGCCATGGTGATCCAGGGGCGCTCGCGCTTGAAGATCTCTTGCGCTTTTTCGTACGCGGCCTGGCGCTTTTTGGCGTCGGGGGTGGCGCGGGCGGCATCGATCAGGGCATCGAATTCCTTGTTGCAGAACTTGATGCCGCTCTGGTTGGCGGCGCAGCTGAGATTGGGCGTCAGGAATTCGTCGGCATCGCCGGTTTCGCCGCTCCAGCCGCTCATATAGACGCTGTGCTCGCCTTGGTTGGCGCGCTTGAGGTACTCGCCCCACTCGTAGGTCTTGATGTTGGCCTTGACGCCGATCTTGGCCCAGTCCTGCTGGATCAGCTGGGCCATCAGCTGGCCGTTGGGGTTGGTGGGCCGGGCCACGGGCAGGGCCCAGAGGTCCAGCTCCAGGCCCTTGGCAAGGCCGGCCTTGGCCAGCAGCTCGCGGGCGCGGGCCGGGTTGTATTCGTTCTTGAGCTTGCTGTTGTAGCCGGGGATGGAGGGCGGGAAAGCGCTGACCGCCTGCAGCGCATCGCCGCGCGGGAACAAGGCCTTGAAGATGGCGTTGCGGTCGATGGCAATGTCCAGGGCCTCGCGCACCTCGCGTTGGTCGGTGGGCGCCTTCTTGAGATTGAAGGACAGGTAAGAGATGTTCAGCGCCTGGGTCTTCATGACCGTGATGTCGGGCTTGCCGTCGAGTGCGGCCAGGTCCACGTCGCGCAGGGCCGCAGCCACCTGGCATTCGCCCGCCACCAGCTTCTGCACCCGCACATTGGCCTCGCGGCTGATGCTGAACACCAGAGCGCCGCCCTGCTTGCTGCCCCAGTACTCGGGGTGGGGCTCCATGCGCAGCACGTCGTCCTTGGCGTAGGACTTGAAGCGATAGGGCCCGGTGCCGACCGGCTGGTTGTTGATCTGGTTGGCGCGGCCTTGCTTGAGCAGCTGGGCGCCGTACTCGGCCGAATGAATCGAGGCCCAGACCATGGCCAGATTGCTGGCGAAGCTGGCATTGGCCTGCTTCAGCCGGAAGCGCACCGTGTAGTCGTCCACCCGGTCCAGGCCCTCGACCATCTGCGCCAGACCCATGTTCTGCGGGTAGACGAAGGTGGCCGGGAAGGCCTTGTTGAAGGGGTGCTCGGGGTTCAGGAAACGGCCGAAGGTGAACAGCACGTCGTCGGCGTTCATCGCTCGGCTGGGCGTGAAGCCGGCGGCCTTGTGGAACTGCACCCCGCGGCGCAGGGTGAGCGTCAGGGTCTTGGCGTCGGGCGACATCTGCCAGGCCGTGGCCAGCTTGGGCACCAGCTCGGTGCTGCCGCGCTTGAAGGCCAGCAGGCCCTGGAACATTTGCCGGTTGGCGTTGTTGGTGGTCGAGCTGTCCCAGAGGCCGGGGTCAAAGCCCTCGGGGCTGGCGTCGGCGCAGAAGATCAGGGGCTTGGCCGCCAGGGCGCTGCTGGGCAGCAGGGCGGCGGCCAGGGCCAGACTCAGCGCTGCAGTGGCAGGCAGAGCAGTGGCGTTGGAAAGGCGCAGTCGGAAGCGGCGTGTCGGGCTCATTGCGGGCAGGGAAGCAGGGTCGGAAGGGACTATAGCCCCCGCCATGCTTGCCCGTGCTCGGCGCTGCTCAGCGCCGATCTCAGCGCGAGCGCACGTCCGGCGGCGGCGCGCGCAGGGAGTCGGCGGCCTCGCGGCTGGCTTCGCCGCGTGCCTTGGCGTCGGCAATATTGTGGCAACGCGTCACGCTGAAGCGCGTGGCCGTGGGCGTCTCGGTGCCGCAGGCGTACTCGACCTTGCTGCTGCCGATCTCGGTGTAGGTGCCCGGCTTGGGCGGCTCATAGCTGCCGCAGGCGCTCATCAGCAGCACGGTGGCCAGGGTCAGGGCAGGGCAAGCGAGGTGGCGAATCGGATGCATGGCAAGAATCTCCTGAGCCAGGTGCTCGCAGCTAACGAGTCATTGCGAGGCCTGCCCGGCGGCTCATGGGATTCGATCCGGGCGGCGCGATTCTGACCGATCTGGACGACCTCCGCATGTCAGCTTCGGGAAAACTCTCTACGGGCGCCAGCTCAGCTGGGCGATCTGCGCCACAAGACCAGGGAGCCGGGCTCGAATGTCTGCGCCTCCAGCTCGTTGAAACGCAGCGAGGCCTCGCGTTCCCAGAGTGAGCGCCCGGCCAGTTGGGCCGCCACTGTGCGGCCATCGGGGCTTTGCAGCAGCAGCAGGCTGCCCAGCGGCGGCAGCTGCTGCTCGGACTCGAACTCGCCCTCCAGCGCATACCAGGTGCGGGCGGGGCGGCCTTCGATTTGGACCTGGAAACTCTCGGCGATGGTGAGGCGATACATGGGGCGGCTGTGAGGAGGCTGGCGACGTGGGGCTCAGGTGAACAAGGTGTCTTCGTCCTGGAAGCGCGCGCGGATGTCCAGCACCGCGCCCCAGTGCTCGAAGAAGACGCGCACACAGTCGGGGTCGAAATGGCTGCCCGATTGGGCCTGGATGTGGGCGGCTGCATCCCGGAGCTCCCAGGCCGGCTTGTAGGGGCGGGCCGAGGTCAGCGCGTCGAAGACATCGGCCACGGCGACGATGCGGCTGAAGATCGGAATCGCCGTGCCGGCCAGGCCGGCCGGATAGCCGCTGCCGTCGAACTTCTCGTGGTGGCCCAGGGCGATTGAGGCGCCGGCCTGCAGGATGGCGGACTTGCTGTCCTGGAGGATCTCGTAGCCATAGGCGGCGTGTTGCTTCATGAGCTCGAATTCGGCCGGGCTCAGGCGGCCAGGCTTGAGCAGGATGCTGTCGCTGATGCCGACTTTGCCGATGTCATGCAGGGGTGCGGCCTGCAGCAGCAGGTCCTGCTCGGCCTCGCTCAGGCCCAGGCCTTGGGCGATCAGGCGCGAGTAGTGGGCCATGCGCAAGATGTGGGCGCCGGTCTCGGGATCGCGGTATTCGGCCGCCTTGGCCAGGCGGATCACGGTCTCGCGCTCGCGCTCCAGGATTTCGGCCGTGGCCTTGCGCACCTCCTCGGCCAGCCAGGCGGCGCGGTCGTCCAGCTTGTGGCGCATCTCGCTCATGGCCAGCAGATTGGCGCAGCGGGCCAGGAACTCGACCCGGTCCACGGGCTTGATCAGAAAGTCAGAGGCGCCCACATTGAGCGCCCGGTAGCGCACCTGCTTCTGGTCGTTGGCGGTGATCATCAAGATGGGCACCGCCTCTTTGCCGGGCGTGGCCCGCAGGCGTTCGATGAACTGGACACCGTCGAGCTCCGGCATCATGTAGTCGACGATGATCAGGTCCGGCTCATGGGTCTGCGCCCAGGCCAGACCTTCGCTGGCCGAGCTGAAGGACTTGGCCTCGCCCGCGCCCAGCTTGGCCACCAGGGCTTCGAACAGGGCGATATTGATCTCGCTGTCGTCGACGATCAGGATGTGGCGTTGGCTGTGCGTCATAGTGGGGATTCGGGTGGGGCCAAAGCGGCCAGGGCTTGCACGACCTTGTCGACTTCCACGGCCACGGCCTGCACGCGCTCGGCCAGGCCTGCGGTGCTGCGAGTTTCGGCGCCGTTCTCGATCTGCCGGGCCAGCTCGACCGCCGGCCGGGCGCCGAACATGCCGAGTGTGCCCTTGAGCGCATGGCCGCAGTGCATCAAGGCCTCCCAGTCCTGCTCGGCCAGGGCGGTCCGCATCTTCTCCAGGTCCAGAGGCCAGCGCCGGATGAAGATGGCGCGCACGATGTGCACCACGTCCTGGTCGACCTCGGCCAGGGCCTGGGCGTAATCGAATGCGGCGGCCGCGGCGGCGCGCTCGCGCTGCGGCTCGGGAACGCTGGCGGGCGGAAGTGCGGCCGGCTTGGGGCTCTTGTTCATCACATAGCGCTGCACCAAGCGCTGGAACTCTTTCACGTCGATGGGCTTGGACAGGTAGTCGTCCATGCCGGCGGCCAGGCAGAGCTCGCGGTCGGCCGGCGTGGCGCGCGCGGTCATGGCAATCACGGGCGTGCGTTCGCCGGGGCGCTGCTGCGCTTCCAGGGTGCGGAAGCGGCGGGTGCTTTCCAGGCCGTCGAGCACCGGCATCATCATGTCCATCAGCACCAGGTCGAAGCGGCGCTGGGCCAGCTGCTCCAGGGCCAGCTGGCCGTTGTCCGCCACGCTGACGCGGTGGCCCCAGCGCTGCAGCAAGGCGCAGGCCAGCTGCTGGTTGACCGGGTGGTCCTCGACCAGCAGCACCTCCATCTGCGGCTGCTCGCCCGGCAGGGCCGTGCCGGCCAGCAGGGCGCCCAGGCTGTCCTGGATGCGCTGGGCTTCCGGCAGTTCGCCGGTGGCGGCGGGCTCGGGTGCGGTGGCGAAGGGCAGGACGAAATTGAAACTGCTGCCGCGGCCCAGTTCGCTGTCCACCCAGATGCTGCCGCCCATGGCCTCGACCAGGCGCGCTGAGATGGTCAGGCCCAGGCCGGTGCCGCCGTAGCGGCGCGTGATGCTGCTGTCTTCCTGAGAGAAGGCGTCGAAGATGGATTGCAGCTTCTCGGGCGGGATGCCGATGCCGGTGTCGCTGACGGTGAACAGCACGCTCGGCGGCTCGTCTGCCTCGGCCCCGGCCGCCAGGCTGACCCGCAGCACCACCTCGCCATGCTCGGTGAACTTGATGGCGTTGCCGATCAGGTTGATCAGCACCTGGCGCAGCCGCCCGGGGTCGCCCAGCACCTGGCGCGGCAGCTCGGGCGCCAGCGAGCAGACCAGCTCCAGGCCCTTGTCATTGGCGCGCAGGGCCAGGGTCTTGAGCGTGTCGGCCACGCTGTGGCCCAGTTCGAAGGGGATTTGTTCGATCTGCAGCTTGCCGGCCTCGATCTTGGAGAAGTCGAGGATGTCGTTGATCACCCGCAGCAGCGATTCCGCCGAGCTCTGCACGATGTTCAGGTACTCGCGCTGGTTGGCCTCCAGCGGGCCGTCCAGGGCCAGCTCGGCCATGCCGATGATGCCGTTCATGGGCGTGCGGATCTCGTGGCTCATATTGGCCAGGAAGTCGCTCTTGGCGCGGTTGGCGCTCTCCGCCCCTTCCTTGGCGCGGCGCAGCTCCTCGGACACCCGCTTGGCCTCGCTGATGTCGGCCAGATAGCCGTTCCAGAGCACGCCGCCATCGGCCGCCCGCTTGGGCTGGGCCTCGCCATGGACCCAGACGGTCTCGCCGCTGAGCTTGTGGCGCAGGCGGAAGTCCAGGGCCCAGGGGCGCAGGTCCGTGGCCGAGGCGTCGAACACGCCTTGCAGCTGCGCGGCCTCCGCCGGGTCCAGCAGGGCCAGCAGCTGGCGGGTGTCGGCCATGGCCTCCTCGGGGCAGACGCCGCAGATGCGCTCGAGCGCACGGCTGCAGAAGGGGATGGCGTAGCGTGCTGCCGGCGAGCGGTGGGCCTGGAACACGGCCACCGGGATGCTGTTGGTGATGTCGCGCAGGCGCACGCCGGCTTCCTTGAGCTGGCTGACGTCCTGCCAGATGCCGGTGTAGATGATGGAGCCGTCCTCGGCCAGCTCCGGCTCGGGCCGGATCTCGGCGCGCAGCCAGCGCTGCTGACCATCGGGCAGGATGATCTTGTAGTCCTCGCGCCATGGGGCGCGCTGAGCAGCCGCCTGCAGCACGCCCTGGATGCAGCGCTCGCGGTACTCGGGCGCAATCTGGGCCGCCGAGATGCGGCCGTCGGCCAGCAGCGCCGCCGGCTCCAGGCCGCGGACTTCCTTGAGCCGGTCGCTGACAAACGTGAAATGGGTCTGGCCGGTGCGGACATTGACGCGGCAGCGGTAGACCACGCCGGGCACGGTGTTGGTGATGTGGCGCAGCCGCGCTTCGGCGGCCTTGATGGCGGCCTCCATGGACTTGCGCTCGGTGATCTCGGTGCGGATGGCGATGAAGCGCTCCGGCAGGCCGGACGCGCCCTTCAGCGGCACGATGGTGGCCTGCACCCAGTAGAGGTGGCCGGCCTTGGCGCGGTTGCAGACATCGCCGTGCCAGACCTCGCCGCGCAAGATGGTGTCCCAGAGGTTCTCGAAGAAGCTGCGCGGGTGGTGGCCCGAGTTGATCATGCGGTGGTTGCAGCCGAGCAGCTCCGCGCGGCTGTAGCCGCTGATCTGGCAGAACTTGTCGTTGACGTAGCTGATGTTGCCGGCCAGGTCGGTGATGCTGACGATGCCATGCTGGTCGAGCGCGAACTGCTGCAGTGCCAGCTCGCCCAGGGCTTCCTGCAGCTCTTGCTGGCTGATCTCGCGCTGGTGCACCAGCTCGGACATCAGCTGCGACAGCGCTTCCAGATTGTTGTCGTCATGCAGGGGTGGCAGCGCCGTGCCGGTCGACTGCAGCAGGCCTTGCGCGGTGCTGCGCAGCGATTCGATGGCCCGGGTGCGGCTGGCCAGTTCGCTGCGCAGGCGGTCGTTGCTGCCGCTCAGCTCGACCGAGCTGAGCTCCAGGCTGCGGGTCTTGAGGTCGAGGTCGCGGTCGCTCTGCTCATAGGCCCCGTCCACCCGGTCAAAGAAGCTGCCCAGGCCGCCCAGCAGCCGCGCTGCGGCCGGCGACAGGCCCGGCTGCAAGGACAGCTGCAAGAGCTCCTGCAGCAGCTCGGGCAGTTGCTGCTCCTCGCTGCCCAGCAAGCGCTTGATCTGGCGAGCCAGTAGCTTGTGCATGTGGATGACGAAAGTCGGTCGAGCCAGCGAACGTGGGCGCGGCGCGGGCCTTAAGGCCGCTCGCCGAGGTAGGTGATGGTCATGGTCTGGTTGTGCAGCTTGCACTCCAAGTTACCGGTGAAGGGGCTGATCTCGCCGTTGGAATAGAAACCCGTCAGCACGGCCGATTGGCCGAAGACATCGGCCACGGCCTCGATCTCTTCTTCCACCCGCTCTCCCATCACCAGCTTGCGGCCGACGCAGCTGACCAGCAAGGCCAGGCCCTGGCCGCCGGCCTGGGCCACGGCGGCGGCTTGGGCCGCGGCCTGAGCGGCCGCCTCGGCGCCGTCCACCAAGGCATCAGTGTTGGCGTGCATGAGCTTGAGGTAGCCCTCGGGGTCGATGTCACCGGCCAGGGTCAGGCTGCCCACGGCCTCGTCAATGCCCAGGATGGTGCGGATCAGGCCGACCTCGCTGTGGTCGCTGCCCAGCATGGCGAAGGGGAACAGCAGGCCGGAGGCCGGCAAGTCCTTGGCGTAGTCGCCCAGGTAGCGCTTGTAGACGGCCAGGGCCGGTTCGCCGTCCAGCTCAAACAGCACATTGCCCTCGCAGCGCGTGACGCGCCGCGCCGGACCAAAGGGCGACCAGCCGCCGAAGGAGCCGTGCGAAAACAGCAGCGCCTCGCCATACAGGCCCACGCAGACCAACTGGTCATTGCGCACACCGGCGCTGTTGAGCACCCAGGTCTCGCTGAAGGCCGCAGCGTCGCCGGCCAGGCCGCCGGTGATGGGCAGGTCGGGGCCCAGCACCTCGACCATGCCGGCGATCAGGGCGCTGCCATTGACCGCCACACCTTGGCCCAGCAGCAGCACCGCGCGCAGGCCGGCCCGCGGCAGTTGTTCGGCCAGGCGGCGGCCGGCGGCTTGCGAGTCGGCCATGCCCAGCAGCTGGGTGCTGGCCTCGATGGCGCGGCTCGGCGCGCTGCCCTCGCGGGCCTCGAAATGCAGGGCGGTCAGCACGCAGCTGTGGTCGCTGACGCCGTCTTTGGAAATCTCGCCGGCCGTGGAGCAGCCCAGGAGCAGGGCGTGGGGGAAGCGGGCCGCCAGCGGTTCGGCCAGGCCTTGCAGCAAGGGGATGGCGCTGAAGGCCAGCAGCAGATCGGGTGCTTCCGGCTGCCAGTCCGCCAGGGTGGCGCTCATATCGTCGTGCTCACGCAGGGTGATTTGAGAGACCTTCATGCGGCGCGTCCTTGGTGGCGTGGGGGTGAGGCGCGATGGTTCGCGGCCACCCGAGTGGAGAGCCATTTTGCATGAGCTGGGGCAGGGGGATTCGGCACAGATGGCCGGTGTTCCTGGAAAACCAGCAATGCTGCGCACTTGTGCGCCGGCGGCGGCTTCAGCGCTTCGCGTCGGCCAGGGCGGCCCATTCCGGCCAGCTCTGCACCCGGCCCGGGCAAGCGACCGCGCCAGCCGGCCAGGGCCAGTCGCGCGCCAGCCAGGCTTGCAGCGTGCTCAGCACATCGTCTTCGCTCAAGACCTTCAGCCCGGCCTCGCTGAGCCAGAAGAACAGCTGGGCCCGGAAGCGTTCACGCCTTGCGTCATGCTCCAGCCGTGATTTGATGGGCTTCAGGTAGAGGCAGCCCAGATAGTCCTGGCCCTCGGCTGAGAACAGGGCGTAGTTGAAAGCGCGCCGTTCTTCGAACTCGGCGGCATGGCGCTGCAGATCGGCCAGGTTCTCCTCGAAGCTCAGCGTGGCGGAAGGCCAGCCGTTGTCGGGGCCGAAGACATGGCGGATGCGATCGGCGCTGCTGCGCACGGCGGCGAAATCGGCTTCGGCGTGCTGGGGCGCCAGCTTTTCAAGCCGGAAGCCCGCCAGCGCCACGCGCTCTTCGGGTGTGAAGTTGCTCAGAAGCATGGCCTCAGTGCATCAAGGAATCGAGCGTGCCAGCCGCGCGCACAGATAGGTCCAGACAAATTGGGCGGCCGCATAACTGGTCAATTCGGCGTGGTCGTAAGGCGGCGAAACTTCCACGCAATCCATGCCGACGAAGTTGAGTTGGGGCACCAGCTCTTCGAGGATGCTGAAGACCTGGTTGCTGCTCATGCCGCCGGGCTCGGGTGTGCCGGTGCCGGGGGCGAAGGCGGGGTCCAGGCAGTCGATGTCCAGGCTCAGGTAGACCGGCGGATTGCCGTGGGCGGCCATGCGCTCGCGCACCTGTTGCAGCAGCGGCGCCAGCTGGGCGGGGCTGTCCAGGCCGCGCAGGGCGCGGGCGTTGAAGATCAGGCCGCCTTGGTCGGCCACGTACTCGCGCGCTTCGCGCTGGCCGGCCGAGCGGATGCCGAACTGCACAAAGCATTCGGGCCGCACCAGGCCTTCCTGAATCGCCTCATAGACCCAGGTGCCATGGCCGCTGGGCTCGCCGAAATGGTCCACCCAGGTGTCGCAGTGCGCATCGAAATGGATCACCGCCAGCGGTTGGCCGTGCTGCGCCCGGTAGGCGCGCAGCAAAGGCAGGGTGATGCTGTGGTCGCCGCCCAGCCAGACCATGTGCTGGCGCGCGATCAGCGGGGCGATCAGCGGCATCATGGCCGCGCGCATGGCCTCCAGGCTGGTGTTGGGCAGGGCCAGATCGCCGTGGTCGTGGAGCTGGCCCTCGGGCGTGGTGTCGAACAGCGGGTGGATGCCGTCGCACAGCATCTGGCTGGCCTGGCGTATGGCCGAAGGCCCGAAGCGCGCGCCGGGCCGGTTGGTGACGCAGCCGTCCCAGGCGATGCCGGCGAGGCCGAAGGGCGTGTCGCTGTTTTCCTGCTTGGAAGGCTGCAGGCCCATGAAGGCGTTCTGGCTGAGAAAAGCAAAGTGGCTCATCGTCATCGCTCCGTTCAACAAAGCCCGGCACCGCCGCGATCAGGGAGCGATCAGGGGCAGATCCACAAGAACAGGCGGTGGCCTTGCGCGACCGCGGTCGCGGAGAACGCAGCCAAGTCCGCGACGAGAAACTCCAGCGCTTCCGCTTCCCAATGCGGGCGGCGCTCGGCCTCGGCCGTCAACCAGGCGCGGGCTAGGGCGGGGAACTGGTCTTCCGAGAGCTGGGCCAGCAAGGTGCCCAGCTCCTCGGGCAGGGCCACCAGCCAGGGGTCGCCTTGCTCGCCGGCCGGGCCCACGCGCTCAAAATCTTGCATGGCATGGCTCAGGGCCACCGGGGCGGCGTCCATGGCGCCGGGCAGGGCTTGTTGCTTGAGGATCAGGCGCAGGCTGGCCCATTGCGTGGGCTCGACGCCCGAGACCTCCAGCGTGGGCCAGATGTTGGCGTGGCCCGGGGTGTGGGGAATCACGGTCGCGTCTTCGGCGGAGGCGGCGATCAGGTCGGTCAGCATGGCTTGAGTGAGGCTTGGGTGTGGGATGCGCAAATAGTTGGCTGCGCAACAAAGGCAAATTGTCGGTGAAAGCCGAGCTTAGGGTTCTCGGCCGGGCTTACCGCGCTTCAGACCTGGTGGCAGGCCACCTGCCGCCCGTCCACCTCACGCAGCACCGGCGCCTCTTGCGCGCACCGTGCCACCGCCATCGGGCAGCGCTTGTGGAAGGCGCAGCCGCTGGGCGGGTTGAGCGGGCTGGGCAGCTCGCCCTTGAGCAGCACGCGCTCGCGCCGTTCGGCCGCGTGCAGGGCCGGCGTGGCGCTCATCAGCGCGCGGGTGTAGGGGTGCAGGGGCTGGGCAAAGATGCGGCGCTTCTCGCCCAGCTCCACGGCGCGGCCCAGGTACATCACCATCACCTCGTCGGCCACATGCTCGACCACGCTGAGGTTGTGGGAGATGAAGACATAGCTGGTACCCGACTGCTCCTGCAGGTCCATGAAGAGATTGAGGATCTGCGCCTGGATGGACACATCCAGGGCCGACACCGGCTCGTCCGCCACCACGATGCGCGGCTGCAGAATCATGGCCCGGGCGATGGCAATACGCTGGCGCTGGCCGCCGCTGAACATATGCGGGTAACGCGCCAGATGCTCGGGGCGCAGGCCCACCTGGGTGATCAGCGCTTCGATGCGCTCGCGCCGCTCGGCCTTGCTGAGCGCGGTGTTGATCAGGAGCGGTTCGCCCAGCGTGGCGGCAATGCTCTTGCGCGGGTTGAGCGAGCTGAAGGGGTTCTGGAACACCATCTGCACCTGCTGGCGCAGCGCCTTGAGGCGCGCACCGTCGGCGCCGGCCGTGGCCTCGCCGCCCAGCAGCAGGCGGCCGGCGCTGGGCGGCTCGATCAGGGTCAGCTGGCGCGCCAGGGTCGATTTGCCGCAGCCCGATTCGCCCACCACAGCCAAGGTTTGGCGCGGGCGAAGGCTGAAGCTGACGCCATCGAGCGCACGCACCGTGGCCTTGGGCTGGAACAGGCCCTGGCTGACGCGGTAGTGGCGGCTCAGGTTCTCGGCTTGCAGCAGCACCGGCTGGCTCACGTGTTCATTGCTCATGCTGCGCCTCCAATCGGGCCGCAGGCGGCAGCGGGAAGAAGCAACGGACACCCTCGCTCGTGAGCGTCGGGCTTGTGCCTGCGCTTTCAAGCTTGGGCCGTTCACTGCGGCAGCGCCCCTGCACCTGCGCGCAGCGCGGGCTCAGCAGGCAGCCGGCCGGGCGGTCCAGCGCGCCGGGCACGATGCCGGGCAGGGCTGCCAGGCGGCGGGCGCCGCGGTTGTGCTCAGGGATGGCGGCCAGCAGGGCGGCGGTGTAGGGGTGGCGCGGCGCGTCGAACAGGGCCGGCAGCGGGCCGGTTTCGACCACCTGGCCCGCGTACATCACGGCCACGCGCTGGGCCATCTCGGCCACCACGGCCAGGTCGTGGGTGATCATCAGCAAGCCCATGCCCTGCTCGCGTTGCAGGCGCAGCAGCAGCTCCATGATCTGGGCCTGGATGGTCACGTCCAGGGCGGTGGTGGGCTCGTCGGCGATCAGCAGCTTGGGGCCGCAGGCAATCGCCATCGCGATCATCACGCGCTGGTTCATGCCGCCCGAGAGCTGGTGCGGGTAGGCCTCGGCGCGGCGCGCCGCATCGGGGATCTCCACCAGCTCCAGCAGCTCCACCACCCGCTGCCTTGCGGCCGCGCCGCGCAGGCCCAGGTGCGTCTGCAGCACCTCGGCGATCTGCGCGCCCACGGTGTAGCTCGGGTCCAGGCTGGAGAGCGCGTCCTGGAACACCATGGCGATGTCGCGGCCGATCAGGCGGCGGCGTTCCCGCGCGTTCAAGCGCAGCAAGTCCTGACCCTGGAACTCCAGCCGGTCGGCGCTGACGCGGCCGGGCGCGTCCACCAGGCCCATCAAGGCCAGCATGGCCACCGATTTGCCCGAGCCCGATTCACCGACGATGCCCAGCAGCTCGCCCGGTGCCAGGCTCAGGTCCAGGCCGTCCACGGCCGGGAAGCGGCCGAACTCGACCCGCAGGTTCTCGATGCGCAGCAAGGGTGATGACGGTGGCGACAGCAATGCGTCCTCGGCCATGGCTCAGCGCGTCCGTTTCAGTTTGGGATCGAGCGCGTCGCGCAGGCCGTCGCCGATCAGGTTGATGCTCAGCACGCTGAACAGAATCGTCAGGCCCGGCAGCGTCACCACCCAGGGTGCGCGCTGCATATAGTCGCGCGCGGCGCTGAGCATGGTGCCCCACTCGGGCGTGGGTGCCTGCACGCCCAGGCCCAGAAAGCCCAGGCCCGCGGTTTCCAGGATGGCGGAGGAAAAACTCAGCGTCGCGTTGACGATCAGCGGCGCCATGCAGTTGGGCAGCACGGCGCTGAACATCAGGCGCAAGGGACCGGCGCCGGCCACGCGGCTGGCGGTGACGTAGTCTTTGTGGATCTCGGCCAGGGCGGCGGCGCGCGTCAGCCGCGTGTAGCCGGGCAGGGCGCCGATGGCGATGGCGATCACCGTGTTCACCAGGCCCGGGCCCAGCACCGTGATCACGCAGATGGCCAGCAGCAGGCCCGGCAAGGCCAGCATGATGTCCATCACCCGCATGATGGCCGGCGACAGCCACTGCTGGTGAAACGCCGCCAGCAGGCCCAGCAGCACACCCGGCAGCAGGGACAGCAGCACCGAGGCCAGGCCGATGCCCAGGGATACCCGCCCGCCATGCAGCAGGCGCGAGAGCATGTCGCGGCCCAGCTCGTCGGTGCCGAGCAGGAAGCGCGCGCTGCCGCCCTCGGCCCAGACCGGCGGCTGCAGCATGTGCTCGCGGTACTGCTCGATCGGGCTGTGCGGCGCCACCCAGGGCGCGAACAGCGCGGCCAGGGCGATCAGCGCGAACACGGCCAGCGCCGCCAGGGCGCCGCGGTTGGCGGCAAAGCCTTGCCAGAACTCGCGCAGCGGGCCGGGCGGCTGTTGTGAAAGCAGCTGCTCTTCTTCGTGCGCGCTGGGGGTCAGCGGCGTCGGTGTCGAAGGGGTCGTCATGCCTAGCCCGGATGTTTCACGAGGGACGCGGGAATTGCGGGCGCCCAGGCCGCCGCCAATGGCGCCGAGACGGCCGCAGCCGATGCCCGGTGGCATCGGCGAGGAGTTGAGGCGTCAGGGGCAAGGGATGGGCCCCGCAAGCCCGCGTAGGCCCTTGTGTCCCCGTTGGATGCCGTGCTGAGCGCACAAATCTCAACAAGCATTGATCTTGTAGGGCAGACAGGGCCGACCTCGTGAAACATCCGGGCTACCTCACCGTTCATTGCGAATGCGCGGGTTGACCACGCCGTACAACACATCCACCAGCAGGTTCACGCCGATGAAGGTCAGGGCCGAGATCAGGATGCCGGCCTGCACCACCGGGTAGTCGCGCCGGGCGATCGAGTCGATCAGCCATTTGCCGATGCCGGGCCAGGAGAAGATGGTTTCGGTCAGCACCGCGCCGGCCAGCAGGCTGCCGGTCTGCATGCCGATCACCGTCAGCACCGGGATCAGCGCGTTGCGCAGGCCGTGGCGCAGCACCACGCGCGCCGGGCTGAGGCCCTTGGCGCGGGCGGCGCGGATGTAGTCCTCGCGCAGCACCTCCAGCATGCTGGAGCGCGTCATGCGCGCCACCGCCGCCATGGTGCTGGTGCCCAGCACGGTGGCCGGCAGCAGCAGGTGCAGGCAGGCCGAGCGGAAGGCCCCCTCCTCGCCCGAGAGCCAGCTGTCGATCAGCAAAAAGCCGCTGCGCACGGGCACGTCGTACTCGATGCCGATGCGGCCCGACACCGGCGTCCAACCCAGCTGCACCGAGAAGAACATGATCAGGATCAGCCCCCACCAGAACACCGGCATCGAGTAGCCCACCGTGGCCACGCCCATCACGCCCTGGTCCAGCAGCGAGCCGCGCTTGAGCCCGGCCGTCACACCCAGCAGCAGGCCCAGGCTCACGGCCAGCAGCAGGGCCGCCAGGGCCAGCTCCACCGTGGCCGGGAACAGGGCCGCAAACTCCTTGGCCACCGGCTCGCGGCTGACCAGGCTCTGGCCCAGGTCACCGCGCGCCAGCTGCGCCAGGTACTGGCCGTACTGCACATGCAGGGGCTGGTCCAGGCCCATGCGCGCCATCAGCTCCGCGTGGGTGGCGGCGTCCAGGCGGCGCTCGCCCATCATGATCTCGATGGGGTCGCCCGGCACCAGCCGGATCAGGCCAAAGGCCACCAGGGTGATGCCCAGCAGCGTGGGCAGCAGGGTGGCAAGTCGCTTGAGCAGAAAGGTCAGCACGAGGGGGCGGGGCGAATCAAGAGGATGAAGCAAGCGACCGAGGCCATGGGCTCGGCCAAGAAAAAAGCAGGTCGCGGAGGCCGCAGAGTAGCGCAGAGGCCGCAGCGTAGAGCAGGTTCATCAAGGCTTGGCCCCTTGACGAAGGCCTCTGCCTTGCTCGGCTGTTGGCTCTGCGTTCGTATTCAGCTTGGCTTTCTCCAGAGGCACTCAGAAGCGCGAGCTCAGCGGCTTGGTCGGCTCGTTCGCCGGCGCCGCCATGGACTTGGCCAGCAGCATACCGCCCGGGCTGGTGGCCACATCGAGCAGGGCGGCGGTTTCGGCATCCATCGCGCCGCTCCAGTCGCGCGGGCGGTACTTGCTCTGGAAGGTGGCAATCGTCGCCTTGGTCAGATCGTCCTCGATGCCGCTGCGCGAGGTGCTGTAGCCCACGCGGGTCAGCTTGTCCTGGAACCAGGCCGCGTCCGGCGGCAGGGCGGCGTAGAGCGGAATCTTGGCTGCCACCTGCACCGCATCGGGCCAGGGGATCAGGCCGGCATCGGCCAGCTGCTTCCAGGGGAAGCTCGGGCCTGGGTCCTGCTTGCGGCCGGGTGCGATGTCCGAGTGGCCGATGATGCGCTCGGGCCGCACGTTGTGGCGCTTGGCGATGTCGCGCACCAGGGCAATGATCTCGTCCACCTGCGCCTGCGGGTAGGGCGGGTAGACGCGGCCCAGCTCCGTGTCCTTGTAGCCCGGGTTGACGATCTCGATGCCGATGGACGCCGAATTCAGATTGCTGTGCCCCGCCCAGAAGCTCGCCCCCGCATGCCAGGCCCTCCGGTTCTCATCCACCAGCTGGTAAATCGCCGCCGGCTCGTCCCGCACCAGGTAATGCGCGCTCACCTGCCCGCCCGTGGCCAGCACCTTCAGCGATTTTTCCCAATCCAGCGCCGTGTAATGCAAGACGATGAACAGCGCCCGGCTGTCTTGCGCCACGGAGGTATACGTCCGGTCGATCTTGGGGCCGGCGGGTTCCGATGGGGTGCTGGGGGTGGTCGTCGCGCAGGCGCTGAGGAGCAGGGCGAGGGCGGCGGTGGATAGGGCGGAGAGCGGGCGGGAGAGGCGACGGGTGGGCATGGCGCAGGGGAGCGTTCGGTCGAAGGGTCGGAGCGAGGGCATTGTTGCCGATTCGGCGACGTGACCCAGTTTGCGAGCCTGGCGCAGAGCCAGTTTCGGCATCTTCTGACCTGAACACGCTCCTTGGGCTCTCAAGCCCTGTCCAAACCAAGTTGCCGCCAGCGCCCGAGCGCCGTGCGGTGGTGCCCGGCTACTTACTTTTCAGACTGCTTCAGAGTCAGATCCAAGGTGTAGAGCCATTGATCCACGGGCGCGGCGACGGAGGTATCGCCTTTGGCCTTCAGCACCGAGAAGTCGCGTTCCAAGGTGTTGAGTTTCTGAACGTTGGCAGACAGTGGCAAACCAAAGCCGCTTCGTGGGCCCGAAGGTGAAATCTGAAGATTGCCAATATAGGTGGACTTGCCCGATGTGATCTGGAACTTTGCTTCGGGAATGCGGCTGAGGTACATCACGCTGCCGCCAGAAATGCCGTAAGGCGCAAAGGCAATCGCATGGGTCAGCTTGTATTCACCCGGGGGCAGTGAGATGGCAAAGACCTGCCCCTGCTCTTTGTCCGTGTTGAAGTCTTCGCGAGTGTCCAAACCAGGAATCCCGGTGGCTGTGAAGCGAAGCTGGCCGCCTTTCTGTGCGCTGTCTGCACCGACGAGCATGTAGCCGACTGAGTACTGGGTGAATGGGCTTGGCTTGGCGCGCGAAATCGACCCAACCAGCCAGCCCTCTGTGCCGCGAGTGATGTTGAGTCCTGACGGCGGGACCGAGTCGGCACCGAGGCCCGCGCAACCCGTGAAAAGCGTGAGGCCGGCCAGCAGAAGGCTCGTGGTGAAAGTTCTGCGCATGGTGTTTTACTTGTCGTCGATTTTTGAGGGGGGGAGGGTGTTCAGGAGCGGTGTCTAGCCAGCGTACTTAACGCAAGGGGATTTCAGCACTGCGGGCTTGTTGAAGCTTGGTTCTGGACCGCTGGCTGACCGGTGCCCCGGTGCTGCGATCCTCCACCCAGACTTCCAGGTCTTCGTTCACGACAGCGCCTGTGACGATGTAATCCCCATCTGGATTGAGTGTGGCTGTGATGGGCAGGTTATGGGTCCACGGGCCACCACCACCAAACCCGCGATTCACGCGTGCTTGAACCACGATCACCTGCTCACCGGCCGGGACGCTCAAGATGGCCGCGGTGAGCCCCCCACTCATGTCACGCAGCGGGTTGTGGTCCACGTCCACGGTATCCAGAAACAAGGGCATGAACGATTCCCAGTGGGTCAGGCCATCGCGACGGCTGAAGCCGGAGAGTTTCGCCGGGCGCTTCATGTCGAGGGCTGTTCCGAAGGGAGTGGGTATCGGGTTGGCCTCGGCAGAGACTGTGTAGGCATGAGCGCCGTTGACCGCAGATGCCTTTGAAAATGCCACCAGCGCGACCATGTGCCAGCCGTCGACCGTGGATGGTTGAATCGCTCGCTCGATTTCGAAAGCTTGAAAACCTTCAGCGCGAGCAGTCTTCTGTGCCTGTCGGCTGATGAAGCCTTTCAGCGTGGCGGGGTGGGTGTAGCCATTGATCGAAGCGAACACTTGGTAGCGGCCCTCTCCGAGTTTGGTGGCTTCGGTGCCACCCAGCAAAGGGGCACCATCGGGTGGCGTTGCGCAAGCCGTGAGGATCAGGGCAATGAGGAGCAGACAGGCGCTTCTGGCGCGGGTGGCGAACATGTTTCTGCGGTGTGAGAGGTTGATCAACAAGCCGATCGTTGACCTTGGTGCCGCGGCACATTCGGCCAAGTCGATCAGGGTGGGTTCGTGCAGATTGCTTCAAGGGCCAACGCGGCATGGATGGCCCATGCACAAAGGCGCCGCATTATCAGCTGGCGATGTGCGACTTTGATGTCTTGTCCCCCTCCACGTGAGCCAGGGTTAGTCCTGCTCTGAATTTCGCCGATCGGGCCGGCAAAAGGAGGCCGCGAGGGACAAGGTCACCGTGAGGGTCTGTCACCGAGAGGGGCACAGACCGAGAGGGTCACACAGACCGAGAGAGACCGAGAGGGTCAGGCCTTAAATTTGAAGTCCCAGGAGAGACCGAGAGGGTCACCCATTAGCCGCCCCCGTCAAGTAGCAAACACACGCCCCTGCACCGCAAGAGCGCACTTGTTCTCCTCCTCACTCAAGACTGAGTTCCCTGCTCGTCGAACTCACCGCGCACTTGGTTCTCAATGCATGGTTGCGCCGCAGCGCACCAGTCACCCATCAGGATCAAGGCGGTTCGTGTTGGTAGACACGCGCGCCCCTGGCAGCTTTGGCTGCCCCAGAAAACCCTCTGTGCCGCGCCGTGTCCAATCATCGCGGGCATTGGGCCCTGCACAGGTCTTGTGGCTGCGCCGCCGTGCCTCACGGTCTTGGCGCTCCAACCCCATTTGGCTCACGGCACGGGCGCTGCGAACTCTTCGATCTTGGGCGGGATCGACGCGGGCTTGCATTCAGGCCTGATGGTTCTGCCAACCCTTTGGCTGCTTGACCCGTGTCGTCCCTTCACTCGTCACATCTCATCGGTCAGCCGAAGGCACGCGTCACGTCGAACGCGGCCCCGGTCTTCATCACATGAAAGCAAGCCCGGGCCAGCTTGTGCGCCACGGCTTTGATGGCCACCACTTGCAGGCTCTTGGCGCATTTCCTCTGGAACCAGCGCCGTATCGTTTCGTCGTAGCGCACGGCAAAGTGCGCCGCCTCGATGAAGGCCCAGGCCAGGTGCTTGTTGCCGCACTTGGCGTTGCCGCTGCCCTTCTTCTTGCCATTGGACTCGCGCCGGCTGTCCACCGTGCGGGCGTAGGACGCAAAGTGGCCCGCGTCGGCGAAGCGGGCCATGTCGCCGCTCTCCAGCGCGATGGTCAAGGCCAGCGTCCGACCGATGCCTGGCACGGTATGCAGCGCTTGGTACTCGGCTCGCTCGCGCGCTTGGCTAAGAATCGCGCTCTCCAGACGCTTGACCTGATCGTCCAGGCATTCCATGACGGCACGGTTGGTGATGAGCGCCAAGCGTTGAGAGGGCAGCATCGGCATGGTGGCAATGCCCTCGTCCGTCCAGCGCTTGATCTCGTTGCCACTGGCGTTGGTGCCCAGGTTGCGAGCCACCAGGTTTTGCATGCTCAGGATCTGGCTGGTGCGCTGACGCACGAGTTGGCTGCATTTGCGCAGCAGGTCCCGCAAGGCGCGTTCATGGCGCGGGTAGATGTAGCCGGTGGGCAAGATGCCCAGGCGCAGCAGGTGCGCCAGATGGCGCGCATCGTCGAAGTCACCGCTGTGCTTGAGGCCGTCGTACTGCTTGACGGCACAGGTGTTGACCAGGTGAACGGTGAAGCCGGCGTCCTGAAGGCCATCGACGAGCCAGTACCAGTTGAACGTGGACTCAACGGCGACGCCCTCGATCGAGCCGGGGCAACTCCGAAGCGATTGCTCGATCTTGGCAAGGTCATTGGGAAGCCGCTTGCTGAAGACAATCCGATCCGTCTCGTCCAGCACGCACAGCACACTGTTGTTGCTGTGAAGGTCAATCGCTGCGTACAGTGTCATGTCGGTCTCCTTCGCGGGCTCGCCCGCTTGATCTGGAAACCAAACGGTAGGCCCGTGAATGGGGATCGGCAATTCGGGCTAGATGATTCTTCAGGCCTTAAATTTGAAGTCCCAGTAGGCTTTGCCGGAGGCGAAAGTGCAGGGCCTTTTGTATTGCAGGAGCTACTCGATACGAGGACTTGAAACTTAAGGCCTGACCCTCGGGCCATTGGCATTGTTTGCCAATCTGCGGCGAGGCAAGCTGCTGACTCGGCTGAACTACCGTGGTCAGACCAGGGTCCGGATGCAACGGAGCCTGTGCTACATGATGCACAAAATCGAAAAACATCGAAAGCGCGAGTCGGGAAAACCGGGGTTCAGTAACGCGGCCAACAAGCGGCACAATCCGAAATGGATGTTCGAAAATGTCGGCCGACTGATCCAAATTTACCCGCAGATCCAGAAACTAAAAAACGCGATCATTCATCCGCACCATGTGCTGGTGGGTGCGTTGTGGGTTTCGGGTTGTTGGGCAGCCTCGTCAGCCATCTCAATTAAAAGTTCCCGCCCCAGGGTGCCCACACAAACGGAGGTTTCGCATGATCGAAGTGAAAGAGCAGTGTCAACAGATTGATGTAGTGCTAAGTCAAGGTAAAGGGTCTCTAGGTAATCTCTGCATGGCCTACATGGAAATAATTTGCAAAGGCCAAGAGGTAAATCAATCTCGCGTACTCAGATATCTGGCTGAAAATTTTGATCCCGCTGAATCGAGCGAGCAGCTTGAGATTGAGGCGATTATCTCTTCTAATGAGGAAAAAACTCTAGAAGCTCGATACGAGCGTATAGTGATAGAGCTTCTGACATCTTTGGTTCAGCAAAACCTTCCAGAGGATGCATTTTATGACGAGCTCTGGATATGTATCAACAATCCTCTGTTTAGGGATTCGAGGGGGCGAGCAATTGCACTAAAGACCGTACTCGAAGATAAGAGAATTCCGTACTTTTCTATCCCTGATGAGCGATTTCGAATGTCAGATGATCAGTTTCGAAAAACTAGAAAAGGAATGTACAAGCGACAGGCGAAGATCCGTTACCTGTTGAGCTTCAAGTTTTCTCAGAAGACAGAGCAGGCGGACTTGCTACTACGTGAACTCGATGCTGTGCAAGGAGATGAGCGAGTTGTATTGATGGCACTTCTCTTGAAGGAATTGGAGAAGACCGCGCTGAATATCGATCTTTTGTCGAAACTTGTGGGCCGATGACTCGAGATAGCCATGGCCAATGATCTGTCAAAGTTCTTGGCAAAGGTCGAGACCCTTGCTAAATCGAAGTATGCAGGCAGTGGGCAATTGTCTGAGTTGCGTACACCATCAACCCAACAGGAAATCCTTGATGCGATCGCCGCTTTAATCAAGCAGAATAGAAGTTCAAATACTTATACCTATATCTCAGGAAGCACAATCATGGGTGATACCTTTAAGGATATTTCCGGCGGAACTATAATAAATAGATCTATAGTCACAAGTTCGTTGAATACTGTTCGTCAAGAGAAAAGCGAAGATTTGGCAGTCGCACTCGAGGATCTCGGGAAACTGATTGCAGGTGAAGGCAAGCCGGAACTGACTGATCTCTACGAAGCATTCGTTGAAGAGGCAAGCAAGCCAGAACCGAAGGTTGGTATGCTGAGAATAGTTTGGAACGGCATAAAGCAAGCGCTGCCTGCAATCGCTGCTGGTAGCACTATTGCAGTTGCAATCCAGAAATTCTTGGGCTAGTTGCCAAGACTCAGGAGAGTATTCACCCGTTTGACGAAGAGTTCCGGGCGTTTGATTGATCATTCTTTGAGCGCTTGGATCGGCGTCAAGTGATGGGATGACATTAGGGGCAAGGGCCACACGAGGGTCACCCATTTGCCGCCCCCCTCAAGAGGAGTCGCGAGGCTCAGACCGTAAATTTGAAGTCCCTGGCTGTTTTGCCCGCTGTGCCGTTAGGTAACCGGCTGGCGCGTCGAATCGGATGACACCGCCAAACGCATCTCCGGCTGGGAGGGTCAAGGGCAGGGAGGGTCAGACCTTAAGTTTGAAGTCCCAGGAGGCTTTGCCGGAGGCTAAATAGCGGGCCGCGAGCGTCAGGCCTTAAATTTGAAGTCCCATGCCGTTTGGTCTGGAGTTCCCGCGCTGGCGCTTCCTCCTCGCTACAGTCGCCCCGCCATGTGCAATCTCTACAACGTCAGCCCCAAGGAAGAGGTCGAGCGGCATTTCCGGGTGGTGGTGAAAGTCGGTGGGGCGGGCGAAGAGGCCTACCCGCAGGCGCCGGTGGGTCCCTTCGGGCGCGGCCTGTTCATCCGGGCTGACAGTACCGCCGCTGAAGGCGATGAACCGGGCCGCGAGACCGTGATCGGCCAATGGGGCATGGTGCCGCCGCGTTCCAAGCAGCCGCGGCCGGCGGGGCGGGCGATTCTGACGAACAACGCGCGGATCGAATCGGTGGCCGAGCGGCCCACCTACCGCGATGCCTGGCGCAGCGGCCGGCGCTGTTTGATCCCGGCGCAGAGCTACCAGGAGCCCAACTGGGAGACCGGCCGCAACATCTGGTGGCCGCTGCGCCGCGCCGATGGCCTGCCCTGGGCGCTGGCCGGCATCTGGTCCGAGTGGCAGCACCCCGAGACGGGCGAGTTGATCCCCAACTACTCTATGCTGACGCTTAATTGCGACGCACACCCGCTGCTCAATCGACTGCATAAGCCCGACCCGGCCCAGCCGCCCGATGCGCAGGACAAACGCGCCGTGATGACCATCCGGCCCGAGGACTGGCAGGCCTGGTTGCGCGGCTCGGTCAGCGAGGCGCAGGCCTTGCTTGCGGCCGAGCGCCTGCCGGCGCCAGAGGAGTTTGACTTGGGCCCGGCCGAGCACACCGATGCCTTGCTCTCCCGGCTGCGCGCAGGCCCGCCGCAGGGCAGCCTGTTCTGACGAGTTGAGCGCCTGACTGCGGTGAGGCTCAAGCCTCGTCCGACCCCTCATCCTTGAGCCAGCCAATGCGCCCCTGGCCCGACTCCTGCAGCCGCGCCAGCAGGGGCGCCACGGCAGGCAGAGGCAAAGCAAAGCGGAACTCGACCTGGCTGCCATGCTGCACGCCGAGCAGCTCGGCGCCGGCGCCTTCGATCTCGCGGCGCAGCAGGCCTTCGAAGGCATAGGGCACCGTGCAGCGCAGGGTGTGCAGGGCGACGCGCGGCACTTTCTCGGCCTGCAGCAGGGCCTGGGCCACGCTGTCGGTGTAGGCGCGCACCAGGCCGCCGGCGCCGAGCTTGGTGCCGCCCCAGTAGCGCACCACGGTGGCCAGCACGCCCTCCAGTTCCTGGTGGCGCATCACCTCCAGCATGGGCCGCCCGGCCGTGCCGCTGGGTTCGCCATCGTCCACCGCCGCCGACTGGCCGCCGGCCAGCAGGGCCCAGCACACGTGAACAGCCGTGGGGTGCTGCTCCCGCAGCTCCTGCACCCGCGCCAGCGCCGCCTCGCGCCCGCTGCAGGGCTCGACGCAGCCGATGAAGCGGCTCTTCTTGATGATCAGCTCGCTGTGGACGGCCTGGGCGATGGAGAAGCTCGAAGGCGATGAAGACATGGGCGCTATTCTCGCGGCAGGGCTGGCGGGGCTTGCCGCCGGGCCGGGCCGGTGCTGAAGGCAAGAGAGCCCGCTCCAAAAAAACTTTGCGTGGCTTGAATCCAAACGCCACCGCCCACGCATCCAAGCCTGCGTCCCGATCAGTTTTTTCTGTGACTTGATCGGCCCGCCATTCACCACGTTTCAGGAGCCGCGCCCATGGACTTCATCGATCTGCGTCACGTCCTTCCCTTCCTGGTGCCCATCGTGGCGCTGATGATTCCCATCGTGGCCATCATCATGGGCATCCAGGCCAAGATGCGGCGTGAGCAGCTGCTGCACGAAACCCTGCGCCAACTGGCCGACAAGGGCCAGCCGCTGCCGCCGGAACTCTTGAATCAGCTCACCGGCGACGGCCAGGCGCGCATCGATGCCCAGCGGCGGCGCACGAACGCCGGCCTGCAAGCAGGCGCGATCAATGTGGCCGCAGGCCTGGGCTTGGCCGTGATGTTCTATCTGATGAACCCGGGCAGCTGGCTCTGGGCCATCGGTTGCCTGCCGGGCTTCATCGGCATCGCTTTGTTGATCGTGTGGCGGGTGGAGACGCGCGGCCAGAAGGACCCTCAGGCGAACGCCTGAGATCAGGCTCCGCGCATGGTCGACGAGGCTTTCAGCCGCGAGGACGCACAAGACGCCCAGGACCGCCTCTGGGTGCGCCAGGTGCAGCAGCACGACGACCGTGCCGCCTTTGCCTGCCTGCTGCGCCGCCACCAAGGCATGGTGCGCGCCCTGCTGCGCCGCCTGACCCGGGGCGACGCGGCGCGCGCCGACGAGCTGGCGCAAGAGGCGTTTTTGCAGGCCTACCGGGCGCTGCCCGCTTTTCGCGGCGAGGCGCGCTTTCGCAGCTGGCTCTACCGCATCGCCTGCAACTGCTTTTTGCAGCAGCAGCGCCTGGGCGCGAGCGAGCTGGCTCAGCGCAGCGAAAGCCTGGCGGAGGACGATGGGGCGTGGGAGCCTGCCGCCGGCGCGCAGGCCGAGCTGCCCCAGCAGGTGGCCTTGCGCCTGGACCTGGGCCGGGCGCTGGCGCGGCTGAGCGCGCCGGAGCAGGAGGCCATCGTGCATTGCTATCTGGCCGAGCTCTCGCACAGCGAGGCGGCGGCGCTCTTGGGCTGGCCGCTGGGCACGCTCAAGACCCATTTGCTGCGTGGCAAGATCAAGCTCAAGGAATTTCTGCAGGCCTGGGCGCCGCACGCGACTGAAGAGGTGTTGCCATGACCCCAACCCCACCATCGATGCAAACCAGCGACCGGCTGGACGCTGCCGACGAGGCCTGGCTGGACGGCCTGCTGCGCGAGGCAGCGGCCGACTTGGCTCAGGAGGCGGCGGTGCTGGACGAAGAAGCTGCTTTCAGCGCCGCGGTGCTGGCGGCCTTGCCGGCGCAGCAGCGGGCGCCGGTGACCTTGGCGCTGCCCGCGGCACCCTCGGTCCCCTCGGCGGCCACCCGGCTGCTGGCCTGGTTGATGCCGCTGGCCCTGGGTGTGGCCGCGGCGGCCTTGCTCTGGCTGCTGCCCGAGGGCTTGCACGCCTGGGGCTCGCCCGAGGCGCTGAGCCTGAAGGGCCTGGAACGCTGGCTGCCGCCGCTGGCACTGGCGGTCTGGCTGGCCTGGGGCTCGACGCAGCAGGCGCTGGGGGTTTTCGAAGGCCGCTGAATGCGCCTCAGGGCTGGCTGCCGGGCGGCAGGCGCAGGCGGCTGGCCATGTCCGCGCCCACATGCTTGCTCAGGATGCGCTCGACCTCGCCCTCGGCCACCATGGCGGCCAGATGGCGGCGCAGCAGCTGGCGGTCGGCCGCGCTGACCAGGGTTTTGGAGGCGACGATGCTGCCGATGGCGCTGTCGCCCGGCGCCCAGTCGAGCATGGTCAGGCCCTTCATGGCGTCGCCGCGCCAATGTTCGAGCACCATGGGGTGGGCAAACAGCAGGTCGCCGCGGCCGGCTTTCAAGACCTTCAGGGCGGTTGGAAAGTCACCCACCTCGCTGACGCGCTTCTGGGCGCGCAGCTGTTCGATCCAGGCGTCGATCTGCTGCCCGTGTTTGAAACTGCGCACCACCAGCAGCTGCAGCTTGGGGTCGGCGAGGAAATCGTCGAAGCTGGCCAGGTGGCGAGCGGTGTCGCGCGACATCAGGGCGTAGTTGCGGGTGCTCAGGTAGGGCCAGAACTCGGCCAGCTGCTCGCGCTCGGGCGTTGCCACCCCCGACACCGTCATCTCCAGGCTGCCCTGCTTGAGCTGCTCCCAGATGCGCGCGCGCGAGTCGACATGGGTGTTCAGCACGCACGCGCTGCGCCGCGCCAGCGCGTCGATCACGTCTTTGTCCACGCCTTGCGGCTGGCGCTGGGTGTCGAAGTAGCCGAGGCTGCCGAACTCGTAGAGCGCCACCTTGTAAGGGCCGCAGGCCGCGGCGCTGGCCGGCGCCAGGCCCAGGCTTGCGAGGAGCAGGGTCAGGGAGGTCGTCAGGGCCGAGCCCGCAATGCGAGCCGGACGCAGTTCAAGGGACATGGTGCGTCTCGAGTTGCATGTCGCGGGCCAGGGCATCGCCGACATGGCGCTTGAAAATTTCGTGAAGGCTGCCGTCGGCCTGCATCGCGCGCAGCGCGGTCCGCAGGCGTTCGCGGTCGGCATCGGGGACCCGTTGGCGCGACACGATCAGCGCATGAATGATGCGTTCCTTGGGGGCCCAGTCCATCACCTTCACCTGATTTTGCAGGCCTTCCTGCCGCAGCAAGCGACTCAGGCTGGTGGGCAAGGCCAGCAGCGCATCGATACGGCCGAGCTTGAACATGCGCACGGCGGTTTCGAAATCAGCCAGCTCGACCACGCGGTGTTGCTCGCGCAGGCTTTTCAGCCAGCTGTCGTAGAAGCTGCCGTGCTTGAAGCTCTTGACCACGCCCACCAAGCTCCGCCCCTCCGCCAAAAACGCTTCCGGCGTGCTCAGTCGTCCGCTGAGTTCAGGGCGCAGCAGGACGTAGTTCCGGGTCTGAAAGTAGGGGATGAAGCTGGCGAACTGCTCGCGTTCGGGCGTCGGGATGCCGGAGACGCTCAGGTCCAGCAAGTTCTTGGACAGCTGATCCCAAATTCGCACCCGCGACTCCACCTCGACCTGGAAGCGGCAACCGCTGCGCCGCGACATTTCTTCCACCACGTCCTTGTCGATGCCGGCATGGCTGCCATCGGCGTCTCGGTAGAAGAGCGCACCCAGCTGGTAGTAGGCCAAGGTGTAGGTGCCGCAGGGCCGGGCTACATCGGCGGCCCTGGGCTGGCCGCACAGGGCCAGCAGAGTCAGGAGGCAGAGAATGGGTCTTGGCATGGCAGCTGAGCAACCGCGGCTGCTGGCTCGTCCGCTGGGCGGATCTTCGATAGCCCCTGTGCGGGCAGTTTACGGCCGGAAGACAGCTGCGACAATCGCGGCACTATGCTGAAGTTCGAACTGCTCAAGACCGAAGGCCACGCCCGCCGTGGCCAGATGACGCTCAACCATGGGGTCGTGCAAACGCCGATCTTCATGCCGGTGGGCACTTATGGCACCGTCAAGGGCGTGATGCCGCGCTCGCTCGAGGAGATGGGCGCCCAGATCATCCTCGGCAACACCTTCCACCTGTGGATGCGGCCGGGCTTGGACATCATGAGCAAGTTCGGCGGCTTGCATCAGTTCGAGAGCTGGAGCAAGCCCATCCTGACCGACAGCGGCGGCTTCCAGGTCTGGAGCCTGGGCGAGATGCGCAAGATCAGCGAAGAGGGCGTCAAGTTCGCCTCGCCGGTCAACGGCGACAAGCTCTTCCTGACGCCCGAGATCTCCATGCAGATCCAGACGGTGCTCAATTCCGACATCGTCATGCAGTTCGACGAGTGCACGCCCTACGAAAGCAAGGGCCACATCACCACCGAACTGGAAGCCCGCAAGAGCATGGAGATGAGCTTGCGCTGGGCCAAGCGCTGCCAGGACGAGTTCGCCCGCCTGGAGAACCCCAACGCACTGTTCGGCATCGTCCAGGGCGGCATGTTCGAGAACCTGCGCGACCATTCCCTGGCCGGCCTGGCCGATCTGGACCTGCCCGGCTACGCCATCGGCGGCCTGTCGGTGGGCGAGCCCAAGGAAGACATGCAGCGCGTGCTGGCCCATATCGGCCACCAGCTGCCCGCGCAAAAGCCGCGTTACTTGATGGGCGTGGGCACGCCGGAAGATCTGATCGAAGGCGTCAGCCGCGGCATCGACATGTTCGATTGCGTCATGCCCACCCGCAATGCACGCAACGGCCATCTGTTCACCCGCTTCGGTGATCTGCGCCTGCGCAATGCCCGCTACAAGACCGACGAGCGGCCGGTGGACGAAACCTGCACCTGCTACACCTGCAAGACCTTCAGCCGCGCCTACCTGCACCATCTGGACCGCTGCGGCGAGATGCTGGGCCCCATGCTGACCAGCATTCACAACCTGCACTACTACCTGAACCTGATGCAGGAAGCGCGCGATGCGCTGGATGTGGGCGGTTTCGCGGCATTCCAGGCCAAGTTCGCGGCCGACCGCGCCCGAGGGGTCTAGTTCGGTGTTCGCCCTCAAGGCGCTCAATGTCGAGCTGGGCTGGTCGCTGGACGACATCGCCGCGCTTGAAGACGCCTTGTTTGCCGACGACGTCGGTCTCGATCAGCCCATGCAGGCGCCCATGATCGACGGCTTCATCTGCGCCCTGGTCAGCGGCCCCAAGCATGTGGCGCCCGAGCAGGCCCTGGCCTGGGTCTTTGATGCCGAGCACGGCCAGCAGCAGCCCAGCTTCGCCGACCCGGCCCAAGCCCAGCAGCTGCAAGCCCTGCTGCTCAAGCAGTGGCAGGCCACGGCCGCGGCCTTGCGCGAGCCCGAGCGGCAGGTCTACCAGCCCTTGTTCGGCTGCACCGAGGGCGAAGACGGCCAGCCGCTGGTCATCCTCGACGACTGGTGCCAGGGCTATTTGTGCGGCATTCAGCTGGACGCGCCGGCTTGGCAGCCGCTGCTGCTGGCGCACCCGGAATGGTTCGAGACCCTGCAGCTCTACGGCAGCGAGGCCGGCTGGGAACGCCTGGAACAGCAGCCGCCCAGCGAAGCGGCGCACGACCAAGCCGCGGCCGAGCTGGTACGGCAGGCGCAGCAGATCCAGCGCTACTGGCAGGGCCAGCGCGATGCCGCGGAGGCGGCCGCCGCGTCAGTGGCGCCGGCGCTGTGTGCTTGCGGCAGTGGCCGACCCTATCCGCTGTGCCACGGCGCGAACTGACGCCGGCATTGACGGCCATCCGGGCGCCCAGGGTGTCCTTTGGCACGGTGAGCGCCCGCAGCGCTGCCCCATGATGGGCTCACCATGAAGTTCTTGCCGCTGCGACTCTTGTGGCTGCCGCTGCGCGGCGTGATCCGCCTGCTGCTGGCGCTGCTGATCCTGTTCGAGGAATGGGGCTGGGAGCCGCTGGCCCGGCAACTCGCGCGCCTGGCGCAGTGGCCGCCGCTGCGGCGCCTGGAGGCGGCCATTGGCCGACTGCCGGCCTATGGCGCGCTGGCCGTGCTGCTATTGCCGGCACTGGCGCTGCTGCCGGTCAAGATCGGCGCGCTGTGGCTGATCGGCAGCGGCCGTGCCGGCCTGGGGCTGATCCTCATCGTGCTCGCCAAGCTGCTGGGCACGGCCGTGCTCGCGCGCCTGTTCAGCCTGACCCGGCCCGCGCTGATGCAGCTGGCCTGGTTCGCCCGCGGCTACCAGCGCTGGGGCTTGTGGAAGGCCAGGCTCCTGGGCTGGCTGCACGCCAGCTGGGTCTGGCGCCAGGCCCGGGCGATGCGCAGGCTGCTGCGCCTGCAGTGGCGCCGCTTTCGCCAGGCCTGAGCGAGCGTTCCGATCAGAGAATTTGCGCGACCTGGTCGAAGCCCAGGCGCGGGCCGCGCGGGTAGTTGCCGGCCGGGTCGCCGTAGCCCAGGTTGATCAGGAACTGCGACTGAAAACGGCCGTCGGGGAAGAACTCGGCATTGACCTTGGCATTGTCGAAGCCGCCCATGGGGCCGCAGTCCAGGCCCAGCAGACGGGCGGCGATGATGAAGTAGGCGCCTTGCAGATGCGAGTCGCGGCTGGCGGTGCCGGCGGCCATGGCGGCATTGCCGGCGAACATGTCTCGCGCACCGGGCACGGCCGTGAACTGGGTCGGCAGGTGCTCGAAGAACTGGCTGTCGGCGGCCACGATCACCGTCACGGGCGCAGCCAGGGTCTTGGCCAGATTGCCGGCGGCCAGGGCCGGCGCCAGGCGCTGCTTGGCCTCGGGGCTGCGCACGAACACATAGCGCACCGGCTGTCCAGCGCACCGGCTGGCCGTTCATGGCCGTGGGGCCCCACTGGGCCAGCTCGACCACCTGCTGCAGCAGGGCATCGCTGACCGGCTCGGGGCGGAAGGTGTTGAAGGTGCGGGCTTGGCGGAAGGCTTGGTCGAGGACTTGGCTGCTGACGTGGCTCATGGTGCGGGCTCCGGTGCGGTGGGGGTGGCCTGACTGTAGAGCGGGCCAGGCGGGCCGTCAGTGCGCTGCCTTGAAGCCTGGTTTCAATCCCATTGAATGCTGGCCCGCGCTCAGTGCCCGCGCAGCAGGCCGGCAAAGCGCTGCAGATACTCCGGCACGCGGATGAAGACGTAGAGGCTGACGGCCAGATTGGCCAGGCCCACGGTCAGGAAGAGCTCGGGAATGCTGAAGCCGGCGGCGCTGAGCAGCAGGCCGGCACCCAGGGAGCTGGCGATCATGAACAGGGCGTTGAGGATGTTGTTGGCGGCGATGATGCGGGCGCGGTAGGCAGGCTGCGAGCGCAGCTGGATCAGCGCGTACATGGGCACGCTGTAGAGGCCGGTGAACAGGGCCAGCAGGCCCAGGTCGGCCATCACCCGCCAATGCGCGGGCTGGGCGAAGAAGACCGACAGGCCCTCGAGTGCCGCCTTGGCCGGCAGGCCGCGCGAGGCGAAGTACAGGTCCACCGAGAACAGTGTCATGCCGATGGCGCCGACCGGCACCAGGCCGATCTCGACCGCGCGGCGCGAGAGCAGCTCGCACAGCAGGGAGCCGATGCCGATGCCGACCGAGAACATCACCAGCAAGGCGGTGGCCACCTGCGCGTCGCCATGCAGCACCTCTTTGGCAAAGGCCGGGAAGTTGCTCAGGTAGACGGCGCCGAAGAACCACATCCAGGAGATGCCCAGCAGGGAGCGGAACACCACCGGCTCTTCACGTGCCAGCTTGAGGTTGCGCCAGGTCTCGGTGAAGGGGTTCCAGTTGATGGTGAGGCCGGGGTCGGTGGGCGGCGAGGCGGGGATGTAGTGCGCCAGCCAGCGGCCGAGCACGGCGGTCAGCAGGCAGGCGATGGCCACGTACTGCGCGCCCACGCCGGGCATGGCGATCAAGATGCCGCCCAGCACCTGGCCCAGCAGGATGGCGACAAAAGTGCCCATCTCGACCATGCCATTGCCGCCCAGCAGCTCGCGCTCGCTGAGCTGCTGCGGCAGGTAGGCGTACTTGACCGGGCCGAACAGGGTGGAGTGCAAGCCCATCAAGAGCACGCAGGCCAGCAGCACCGGCACGTGCGTCGTGAAGTAGCCCCAGGCGGCCAGGGCCATGATGGCGATCTCCACCGACTTGACCCAGCGCATCAGCCGCGCCTTGTCCAGCTTGTCGGCCAGCTGCCCACTGGTGGCCGAGAACAGCACATAGGGCAGGATGAAGAGCGCGTTGATCAACAGCCCGGCCTGCGTGGCCGGCAACCAGTCCAGCTGCAGCTGGTAGGTGATCAGGATGATCAGCGGGAACTTGAAGAGGTTGTCATTGCCGGCATTGAGAAACTGCACCCAGAAATAGGGCGCGAAGCGGCGCTGGCGCAGCAGCGCGAACTGGCTGCTGTGCGTCGAATCGGCATGGGACATGGGTGGCGGTTCCGGCGTGGGGGGTCAGGTCTTGCGGCGGGCAGACAAACAGTCGAGGAGGGCAGCGCTGGGGTTCACCAGAACTGCCATTGCCCCGAATGGACCACCCAAATGCCCAGCAAGCCATTCGTCACGGCATGGGCGATCACGGCACACCAGAGCCGGCCGGTGCGCACATAGAGCCAGGCATAGGCCAGGCCGGCGACGATGGCGGCCAGCCACAAGGTGTGGGCCAGCATGAAGACAAAGGTCGACAGGGCGATGGCCTTGAGGCCGACGCGCTGCGGGTCCACGGTTTCGAACTGCGGGCTTTCGATCCAGCGCATCAGAAAACCGCGCCAGAACAGCTCTTCCATCACCGGCACCAGCAGGGCCGCGCCAATCCAGCGCAGCACGATCAGCGGCCAGTCGAGCTGGCCTTGGTCGTTCACCGGCACAAAGCTGGCCGTGGCCTCGCCCAGCTGCATCCAGGGCGCGTCGAGGTGGATCCAGAGGCCGAACACGGCCACGCCGATGCCCACGCTCCAGAGCGTCTGGCGGGCGTTGGGGCGGTTCTGGCGGGCCAGCTCGCCGTAGTCCTTCCAGAACCAGAACAAGGCGCCGCCGACGATGGCCACGCTCAGGCCGTAGACCCAGCGCGGGTCCAGGGCGCCGCCGGCCGGCAGCGCGCCACGCAAGGCCAGCAAGCCCATGAAGAGCGCAAAGGGAATGCTGCGCGCCAGGGCGGCGGCGCTGAGGCCGAGGGGAGGGGCTGTCTTCATGGTCGCTGGTGGGTCGGACAAGACGCGCAGCGTACCGCGAAACCATGACGGCTTCCCCCGGGGTCAGCCCGGTGGGGCGGGGCTCAGATGGGCGCGCAGCGCGGCAATCGCATAGCGCACCTTGGCCGGTTGGGCATCGCGCTGCGGCGTCAGCGCATGGATGGGCAGGGGCGGCAGTTGCAGGCCCGGCAGCAAAGGCAGCAGCTGGCCGGCCTGGACTGAGGCGTGGACATCGTCTCCGCCCAGCATGGCCAGGCCCAGGCCGGCTTCGCAGAGCTGCTGCAGGCTGAGCTGGTTGTTGCTGCTGGCGCGCGGCCGCAGGTTCAGCTGCAGGGCTTCGTCGCCGCGCCGCAGGCTCAGGGCGAGCGGCTGGTCGGTGCCGCTGCGCAGGGCCAGCCAGTCGTGGCCCGGGTCGGCCAGATCCGATACCAGGGCCGGCACGCCCCGCTGTGCCAGGTAGGCCGGTGCGGCGTAGAGGCCGATGCTTTTTTCGCCGATGCGCTGCGCCACCCAGCTGCTGTCGGGCAGGCGCCCGAAGCGGATGGCCAGATCGATGCGCCGGTCGACCAGGTCGGTGAAGCTGTCTTCCACCTCCAGATGCAGGCTCAAGCCCGGGTGGGCTTGCAGCAGGGGCGCCAGGGCCGGGCCCAGCTGGCGGGCAAAGCCCACGGGCGCGGCGACACGCAGCTCGCCTTCGGGCGCATCGCGCAGCTGGATCAGCTGCTGTTGCGCCCCGCGTGCCGCGCTGAGCATGGCGGCGCAGCCGGCGTGAAAGCGCTCGCCGGCAGGGGTCAGGCTGAGCTTGCGGGTGCTGCGGTGCAAGAGCGTGACGCCCATATCGCGTTCCAGCGCCCGCACCTGTTGGCTGACAGCTGAGGTGGTGGTCTGCAGCTGGCGCGCGGCGGCGACAAAGCTGCCTTGCTCCACCACCGTGGCCAGTACGGCCATGCGCTTGAGTTGGTCCAGCATGAAGTTTTTCTAAAGAGTCCAAGGTGATTCTGAGGACTTATGGCTTGATTGTGAAGTCCATAAAGTTGAGCCCATCACAACACGCCGGCCGCTGTGGCTGGCAAATGGACTGAAGGACTGACTATGAAGATCGCATTGATTGGCGCCACCGGTTTTGTGGGCTCGGCGCTGCTGAAGGAATTGCTGACGCGTGGCCACAGCGTGCGCGCGCTGTTGCGCGACCCGGCCAAGCTGGCAGCGCAGCCGGGTCTGGAGCTGCATCAGGCCGATGCCACCCAGGCCGAGGCCGTGGCTACGGCGGTGCAAGGCGTGGACGCGGTGCTGAGCGCCTACAACCCCGGCTGGGGCCACCCGGAGCTGTTTGATGAGTTCCTGCGCGGCTCGGCCGCCATCACGGCCGGCGTCAAGCAGGCCGGCGTGGCGCGCTTGCTGGTGGTGGGTGGCGCGGGCAGCCTCTACGTGGCGCCCGGGGTGCAGCTGGTGGATACGCCCCAGTTCCCGGCGGAGTGGAAAGCAGGCGCCCTGGCGGCACGCGAGGCGCTGAACCGCTTGCGCGGCGAGCAGGAACTGGACTGGGTGTTCGTCTCGCCGCCGGCGCACTTGGAGCCGGGCGAGCGCAGCGGCCAGTACCGCCTGGGCGGCGAGGAGCTGCTCAGCGATGCGCAGGGCCAGTCACGCATCAGCGTGGCCGACCTGGCGGTGGCCTTGGTGGATGAGCTGGAGGCGCCGCGGCATCACCGCGAACGCTTCACCGTGGCCTATTGAGCTCGAGCGCTCAGGACGTGCGCTGCTCCAGCACGAAGTTGGCGCCGTCGTACTGGCCCAGCTTGTCGACCAGATAGGGCATGCAGGCTTGCAGATCGTCGTGCAGGGTGAAGGGCGGGTTGACCACGAACATGCCGCTACCCAGCATGCCGAAGCCGCGCACATCGCCTTGCTGCTCGACGGTCAGGCGCACATGGAGCCAGCCCTTCTTGGCGCCGGCATCGGCGGCGGCCTTGAGGCGCTGGACCAGCTGCGCGGCCTCCAGCAGCTGCAGCTGCGGGTACCAGATCAGGAATACGCCTTCGGCAAAACGCTCCAGTCCTTCGCGCAAGGCGGTGACGACCTTGGCGTAGTCGGTCTTGAGCTCGTAGGACGGGTCCATCAGCACCACCGAGCGGCGCGAGGGTGGTGGCAGCTCGGCACGGATGGCGCTGAAACCGTCTTTGTCGCTGACCTGGGTGTTGGGCCGGGTGGCGAGGTAGGTTTCGAGGATGCGGTAGTCGGTCGGGTGCAGCTCGTAGACGCGCAGGCGGTCGGTCTCGCGCATCAGCAGGTTGGCGATCGCCGGCGAGCCCGGGTACTGGCGCAGCTGGCCGTCCGGGTTGAACAGGCGGATCGGCTCCATATAGCGGGCCAGGGGTTCGGGCAGGTCCTTGGCATCCCAGAGCTTGGAGACGCCGTGGACGTATTCGCCTTTCTTCTGCGCGTACTTGCCTTCGATCGAGTAACCGCCGGCACCCGCATGGGTGTCGACGAGGGTGTAGGGCTTCTCTTTTTCCGCCATATAGCGGAGCACCTGGGTCAGGACCAGGTGCTTGAGAACATCGGCGTGGTTGCCGGCATGGAAGGCGTGGCGATAGGCGAGCATGGGCGAACTGTAGCGTGCGTGGCCCGCGCGAGGGTGTTTCGCTCGCCCGGGCGGGGGCGGGAAAGCGTGCTCAATCGAGCGGAAAGGCGCCGGGGCTCAAGCTTTGGCGCGCTTCCGTCAGAGTCACGCTGTGGTGCGGGGCCTGGTACTGGCGCTCGGGGCGCAGGGCCAGGCGCCGGCCGCCGGCGGCCTGGGCCAGGCCGGCTTCCACGGCCCGGCCTTGCCAGCGCGAGCCTGGGCGCAGGCGGTAGTCGCCCGCGGCGGCGTTGACGAAATCGTCCCACGAGGCGTGGCCGTTGCCGGAGGCTTCCCAGTCGCGGGCGAGCGCCAGGCGGCTGGGGCCGGCCAGCAGATTGTTGAGCAGGCGCACGCGTACCGGCGCTGGGCCGGTATTTGTCTTCAGCTGCAGAAAGCTGCCGCCCGAGGCCCGCCGGTCGATCAAGGTGTTGTGCACCAGGATCAGCTCGTTCTCGGGCCAGGCCTGGCCCTCGGCGCCGTAGGCCAGCAGGGCCGGGTTGTCGGTCTGCGCGCCTTGCACGATCAGATTGCCCATCACCCATGCGCGGCCGCCGTTGGGAAACTCCAGCTCGTAGCTGGCGCGGCCATCGGGCTCGTCGCTGAGGCAGCTGTAGAGCAGCTGGGTGAAGGCGGCGCGGCTTTTCAGCAGGTGGCCGAAGTGGCCGTGGTGCAGATGGCAGCCGATCACGCGCAGCTCGGCGATGCGGCCGACGTAGAGGTTGTGGTTGTGGCGCTGGCCCGGCAGGATGGGGCCGAATTCGCAGTCTTCGAGATGCAGGCGTGCGTCGGCTTCGTTGTTGGTGAGCAGGCCCATTTGGTTGCCGTGGAAGCGGCAGTCGCGCAGATGCAAAGAGCCGCGGTCCATGCGGATGCCGGCGCCATTGCCATCGGGCACGCTGGCGCCGCTGAAGTCAAAGCCTTCGATGCGCTGCCCTTGGCCGGCCGTGACGAAGATGCCTTTGCCCATGATGTGGGCGCCCTCGGCCTTGAGCTGCACCCGGCCGCCCACGGCGCGCAGATGCAGACCGTTCTGCGGCCAGTGCGCCACGTCGGCCCTGTATTCGCCCGCGTCCACTTCGATCAGGCAGCCATCGCCCGCTGCTTGCGCGGCGGCGGCCAGGCTGCGCAGGGCGCGGCGCGGGCCGACCTGCAGCACTTGCTGGGGCTGCGCCCAGGCGCCAAACCCGCTGCAGGCGAGCGCGCCGGCCAGCCAGCGGCGCCGTGTGATCGGGTGATGGGGGCTGATGAAAGCAGGGGCGGCAGGCATGGCGGCAGAGTCTATCCATCTCGGCCGGCGCCAGCCGGCCCTGCCACAGGACGCAAACACTTGCAGCCGCGGGGCTGAGCTCCGGGCGGGTTAATCTGCGAGCTGTTCAACGTGTTCCATCGTTCTTCTGTCGCGTTCCGGCGCATCTTTGTTGCTGCTCATGCCCAATCTTTTCGACCCCATCCAGATCGGCGATGTTTCGCTGGCCAACCGCATCGTCATGGCGCCGCTGACGCGCAGCCGCTCACCCGGCTTGGTGCCCGGGGAGCTGGTGGTCGAGTACTACCGCCAGCGCGCCACGGCTGGGCTCATCATCAGCGAGGGCACTCAGGTGTGCGCTGAAGGGCAGGGTTATATCGACACGCCGGGCATCCACACGCCCGAGCAAGTGGCGGGCTGGAAGCGCGTGACCGATGCGGTGCATGCGGCCGGCGGCAAGATCGCCGCCCAGCTCTGGCATGTGGGGCGCATCTCCCACACCAGCTTCCAGCCTGAAGGCCGGGCGCCGGTGTCCTCGACCGCACGCCAGGCTGCGGGCCAGAGCTTCACGAAAGACGGGTTCGTACCTAACTCCGCGCCGCATGCGCTGCGCACCGACGAGATCGCCGGCGTGGTGGCTCAGTTTGCGCACGCGGCCCGCTGCGCCATGGAGGCGGGTTTCGATGCGGTCGAGGTGCACGGCGCCAACGGCTATCTGCTCGACCAGTTCATGCGCGACAGCATCAACGACCGCAGCGATGAGTACGGTGGTTCCATCGCCAACCGGGCACGCTTCACCGTCGAGGTGATGACGGCGGTCAGCCAGGCCATCGGCAGCGGCCGCGCCGGCCTGCGTCTGAGCCCAGTCACACCGAGCAATGACGCCGGCCCCGACAGCCAGGCCCAGACGCTGTTCAACCATGTGGCCGAGCAGCTGGCCCCGCTCAAGCTGGCTTTCTTGCATGTGGTGGAAGGCCAGACCGGCGGCGCGCGCGACTACGCGCCGTTCGACTACGCCGCCATGCGCGAACGCTTCGCCGGCCCTTGGATGGTCAACAACGGCTACACCCGCGAGATGGCGCTGCAAGCCGTGACGGAGCGCCGCGCCGACCTGGTCGCCTTCGGCCGCCCCTTCATCTCCAACCCCGACCTGGTGCGCCGCCTGCGCCTCAACGCCGAGCTGCAAACCCCCGACCGCGCCACCATGTACGGTGGCGGGGCGCAGGGGTATACGGACTATCCGGCGCTGGGGGGCTGACGTTCAGCTGGAGACACGGCCGGGACCGATTGTCTTGGCCAGGAATTTTTCCAGGTCGCCAAACAGCCGCAGCCGGTAGGGGTAGTGGCTCAACTGGTGGTCGCCGTTCTCCAGAGTCACGAACTCGTAGGACTTGCCTGCCGCCTTCAGTGCTTCCGCCATCCAAACGCTGTGGCGGTATTCGGCCTGGCGATCATGGGTGCCGTGAATCAGGTAGACGGGAATTTGAATCTTGTCAGCGTGGTGCCGTGGCGAAGTGGCGAGCAGGCGTTCTCGGTCATCTCGGTAATGACCAATCTGCCGACGTACGGCTTCCTTGCTGGAGTCCTGGCCTTCGTCTTCCGTCAGGTCGACGAGATCGGTCACCGGAGCAAAAGCAAACGCACCTTTAAACAGCGAGGGTGTCTTGATCGCTCCCATCAAGGCCGCATAGCCGCCGTAACTGGCGCCAACGATGGCCACGCGGGCAGGGTCTGCAATGCCTCGCTTGATGAATTCCGCAACGGCGTCGCTGAGGTCGTCCTGCATCTCAAGGCCCCAGCGACGGAGACCGGCTTCCATGAAGGCGCGCCCGTAGCCGGTGGAGCCTCTGAAATTGACTTGCAGCACGGCATAGCCGCGGTCGGCCATGAAGGACACCCATTCGTCAAACTCCGGGCCGTCGTCGGCTTGCGGGCCGCCGTGCGGAAACAGCACCAGGGGCAAGGCCTTGCCTTTTTGGCTGCCGTGGGGGAGGGTCAGATAGCCGTGCAGGGTCAGGCCGTCGCGCGCCTTGAATTGAATCGATTGCTTTGAGGCCAGGGCTTGGAGATTGAGCTCTGGGTAGAGCGGGGCCAAGGTCTTGATGCTCGGGTTGTCTCCCTCCTCGCCCAAATAGAGAGTGCCGGGGAGGCCTACTTTGCTTGACCGGAGCACGTAGCGCAGGCCATTGGCACTGACGCTGCCGATTTGGTTGAACCGTTGCGGCAAGGCCTCGTCAATGGCCTTCTGCCATTCCTTGTACCGAGGGTCCCAAAAATAGACGCTGGAATCACCCAGGCGCGTGGTGTTGATGCCGACGGCTTCACCTTTGGGGTCATGAATCAAGCTGCCATCGAGGTCATAGCGTTCATCACTGAGCTTGACGGTCATGGCCAGACTTGGGTCCCGCAGGTCCACCACTTGAACCGCGGTCATCCCCTTGTGTTCTGCCAGCACGTAGAGCTGATGGGGGTCCAGACCAAAGCCGAGCACCGCGAGCGAGCGCTGCGAAAGCGGACCAAAACTGCGCAGGACTCGCCAGTTGCTGCCGTCGGTGTCACACACCCAGATGGTGTAGTCGCCCTCTTCGCTCATGGTCATGGCGACGCGTGCCCGGTGCTGGCTGTCGGTCACCCAGTCAATCGCTTCGGGGCGGCCTCCTGCATAGAACTTGCGTTCGCCCGTGTCCACATTGACCTTGTAGATGACCTGTGTGTAGCTGCGTTCGCTATTGGGCAAGCTGAGCAGAATGTGCTTGCCGTCTTCGGGCAGCCAATCGATGACCCGGTCCTGGTTGCTCACCCACCGCAGCTCATTGCTCCCGACTTTGGCTTTGACCAGGTTGACCAACTGGCTGCCATCTGCATTGACGGCGACCAAGCGTGTCTCCAGGGTGGGTTGACTTTGCACGAAATTGATCATGCGCTTGGCCGGGAAGCGCAGGCTGAGAACCAGTCGATCGTTGTTCACCCAACGGAACCATTGGAAGAAGAATTCCAGGTTGTCGGTTGATGTGACTGTCTGCACTGGACCCCCAGCAAAGGCCCACGTCACGAGCGTGCTGGTGCTGCCGTTGTTGACGATGGCGGCAATGCGCTCACCATTGGGAGAAATGGCCACTTGCTGCATCAGTGGCCGGCGGGCAAAGGCCTCCAGTGGATGCGGCTGGCTGGATGCCGCTGTAGATGCCGCTGGGGTCTGCGCCCAGGAGGGCAGGGTCGTGACAGAGCAAGCCCCGACCAGGCCTTGCAAAACTTTGCGTCGCTTGAAATTTGCCATCCCTGTCTGCCTCCCGGGCCTCGCGGCCCTTGTTGTTTGGAATGGCCCGCATTCTTTGATGCAGTCCTGGAACTGGCGATGGGTGTTTGCCCGGGGAATAGGTGAGCTGGCTACACCGTCTAGCTTGAGGGTCAGCGTCGCATCCTGGCCCTGAAGAGTTCCGATATCGACACTTCCCGCGGCCCCGGCAGGAGCTCGAAGCTCTCGCCGGCCTGCAGGGAGCCGCCCGTCTTGACCGCCAGGTAGAAGCCGCACCAACCGCTCTCGCTCATCAGCTTGGCGGCCTTGTTGAAGCCCATGACGGCGTTGAATTTGAAACAGGGCTGGCGCGGCTCGCTGACGATCACTTCGGCCGCGGCGAAGCGCAGCACATCACCCACCCAGACCTGGCTTTCGAGCAGGCCCGTCAGCGTCAGGTTTTCGCCCATGCTGCCCGGCGGCAGCGTTTCGCCCCAGGCAGCCGCGCCGGCCTGGGCGCGCACGGTTTGCCAGAAAGCGTAGTGCTCCTGAGGGTAGGCGTACACGGCCTTGCTGAGTCCGCCGTGGACGCTCAGGTCGACCTGCTCATCGCCGGTCAGCCCCATTGGCTTGAGGGAGATCGGGCCCTGAACCGGGCGCTTGGCGATGCCGCTGCGCACCTCTTGCCCGTCCAGACAGCGCAAGGTCTGGGCGGCCGCCACATTGATGCTGATCAGTTTGCTCATGGGCTGAAGTGTGACAAATCTCGCGCCTCGGTCGAGCGATGCCACTGCAATCCGACGCGGGCATGACTTCATTCTGGAAATGCATAACAGCGGGTTCTCCCAGAGTTACGGCGTCGTTACATTGGAGTGACAATTGACCTCCCGCCGTGAACCGACGGGGGAATTGCATCGATCGAAGCGCGCTGCTCCCACCGGAGTGAGCCTTGCCTGAGAGAGCCGGAACCGTCACAGCGGGCTTGGTCATCAGCGGCATTGGGTCAGGCCCGACCTGCGTGTACTCCCTATCAAGTGAGTGCATGCTTACGAGCTTGACCCAATTCTGCTTTTATATTGATTGGGAACGCTATGAACCAACCCGTGATGGAAGGGCTGCGCCTGAATGTGCCGGCCTATGTCAAACACCAGCGCTTGATCGCCTGGGTGGCCGAGGTCGCGGCACTGACCCAGGCCAAGGATGTGTACTGGTGTGACGGCTCTGAAGAAGAGTACGACCGCCTCTGCGCCCAACTGGTCGCCGCCGGTACCTTCAAGAAACTCAATCCCGCCCTGCGCCCCAACAGCTACCTCGCCTGCAGCGACCCCAGCGATGTGGCTCGCGTGGAAGACCGCACCTACATCTGCTCGGCCAAGAACGAAGACGCCGGCCCGACCAACAACTGGATGGACCCGGCCGAGATGCGCAGCCTGCTGCAGACCGGCGACAAGGCTCTGTTCAAGGGCGCCATGGCCGGCCGCACGCTCTACGTCGTGCCCTTCAGCATGGGCCCGATCGGCTCGCCCATTGCCCACATCGGCATCGAACTGTCAGACAGCCCTTATGTGGCCGTGAACATGCGCACCATGACCCGCATGGGCCGTGCCGTGCTGGACGTGCTGGGCCAAGACGGGACCTTCGTGCCCTGCGTGCACACCGTTGGCGCGCCGCTGCAGGCAGGCCAGGCCGATGTGAAGTGGCCGTGCAACCAGACCAAGTACATCGTCCACTTCCCGGAAACCCGTGAAATCTGGTCCTACGGTTCGGGCTACGGCGGCAATGCTCTGCTGGGTAAGAAGTGCTTTGCCCTGCGAATCGCCTCGACGATGGGTCGCGACCAAGGCTGGCTGGCCGAGCACATGTTGATCCTGGGCGTGACCTCGCCTGCGGGCAAGAAGTACCACTTCGCGGCCGCCTTCCCCAGCGCCTGCGGCAAGACCAACTTCTCCATGCTGATTCCGCCGGCTGCGTTTGACGGTTGGAAGGTGACCACCATCGGTGACGACATCGCTTGGATCAAGCCCGGTGCTGATGGTCGCCTCTACGCCATCAATCCTGAAGCCGGTTACTTCGGTGTCGCCCCCGGCACCAACACGCTGACCAACTTCAACTGCATGGCCAGCCTGAACAAGAACGTGATCTTCACCAACGTCGGCCTGACCGACGACGGCGATGTCTGGTGGGAAGGCATGACCGACACCCCGCCGGCCCACCTGATCGACTGGCAAGGCAAGGACTGGACCCCGGCGATCGCCAAGGAAACCGGTGCCAAGGCCGCGCACCCCAATGCACGGTTCACCGTCTCAGCCATCAACAACCCGGCGCTCGACGCCGATTGGGACAACCCGGCCGGTGTGCCCATCGATGCCTTCATCTTCGGCGGCCGCCGCTCGACCACCGTGCCCCTGGTGACCGAAGCCCGTGACTGGGTGGAAGGCGTCTACATGGCCGCCACCATGGGCTCGGAAACCACCGCCGCCGCTGCGGGCCAGCAAGGCGTGGTGCGCCGCGACCCCTTCGCCATGCTGCCCTTCATGGGCTACAACATGAGCGACTACTTCCAGCATTGGCTGGACATGGGCAAGAAGTTGCAGGCTCTTTGCGCGACGTCCGGCGCCAAGCTGCCGGCCATCTACTGCGTGAACTGGTTCCGCAAGGGAGCCGATGGCAAGTTCGTCTGGCCGGGCTACGGCGAAAACATGCGCGTGCTGAAGTGGATGCTGGACCGTGTCGAAGGCACGGGCCAGGGCGAGGAGCATGCCTTTGGCGTCACCCCGCGCTACCAGGACATCAACTGGCAAGGTTTGGACTTCAGCCAGGAGCAGTTCAACATCACCACCCATATCGACAAGGCCGCTTGGGCGGTCGAGATGGGCCTGCATGAAGAGCTGTTTGCCCAGCTGGCGTATCACCTGCCGGCCGAGTTGCCCGCCACCAAGGCCAAGATCGAAGCGCGCCTAGCCGCCGAGTGATGGGTCTCTGAGCTTGGCTTTTGCCGCAATCGCAGCAAAGGCCAGCTCGGAAAGCAAAAAGCCCGCAGAAGCGGGCTTTTTTACGTCCGTAGGCAGCGCGAGGCTGCCGAAGCGGTTTCAGCGGCGGCAGTTGGCGGCGCGCAGCTCAGCGGCGAAAGTGGGCATGCTGTCTTGGTAGAAGTCGGCCAGGGCCAGCAGTTCGCGCTGGGCGCGGGCTTCGGCCGCAGCGGCCATGCGGGCCTTGACGGATTCCATCAAGCGCAGCCAGACGCGGGCGCCGATGGCGGTGAAGGTGCCGCCATGACGCACGTTTTGACGCAGGTTCTGACGTGCGGGGAGGCCGAAAGTTTGGGTCGCGATGCTCATGGCAATTCCTGTTGGGTGGTTTTTTGAACCGATGCGTGATTGTCGGGTAAACCCTAGTGCGATTGCCAATGAATTGTTGGAATTGAAGATATAAATAATCCGTATATCTTGAGTCAGGGTGAATGCCGTGAACTTCCGCAATCTCGATCTGAACTTGCTGCGCGTCTTCGATGCGGTGATGGCCGAACAGAGCCTGACCCGGGCGGCCCAGCGTCTGGCCATGACCCAACCCGCTGTCAGCCACGCGCTCAAGCGTCTGCGCGAGGCTACGGGCGAGGATCTCTTCGTCCGTCAGGCCTTTGGCATGAAACCGACTTCGCGGGCCGAGGGCTTGTGGCCCGAGGTGCGCCTGATCTTGCAGCGTCTGCAATCGCTGCTGGCGCCGGGGGAGTTCCAGCCCGAGCAGGAGGAACACACCTTTCGCATTGCCATGGCCGACGCCACGGCGGCCTTGCTCTTGCCGCCCCTGGTGGCGCAGCTGGAGCAGGCGCGCGCCTTGGCCAATGTCCATGTGCTGCCGCTGACCACCCGCGACCCGCGCGCCCTGCTCGACCAAGGCGAGGTGGACATTGCCGTGGGCTACTTTCCCGGCGCTGTGGCCGCCTTGCGCGCCCAGGGCAGCCAGTCGGTGATTCTCCAGCATCGGCTCTACGACAGCGAGTACGTCTGCGTCATGCGCCGCGGCCACCCTTTGGCGGAGCAGACCTTGGACCTCGATGCCTACTGCTCGGCCCATCACCTGCTGGTCAGCTTTTCCGGGCGACCCCATGGCTTTGTCGATGAAGCCCTGAATGCTGTGAACCGCAGCCGTCGTATCGTGTTGACGGTCAACCAGTTCTTCACGGCCGGGCGGGTGGTGGCTCAATCTGACTTGCTGACGGTGCTGCCCGCCAGCTTCATCGAAGCCACGGGCTACCGCAGTCAGTTGATCGAACGCCCCTTGCCGGTGCCTTTGTCTCGGGTTCATGTGGACATGCTCTGGCATTTGCGCAGCGAAGGGCGCAGTGCCGAGAGCTGGCTCCGTGAGCGTGTGATCGAGGCCGCGCGGCGAGCCCAGGCGGTGGGAGTGCTTGCGAACGAAGCCACTGCGGCGACAATCGCACCATGAGCATCGACCTGACCGACACCGAGTTCGCCGAACTCGACGAACTTCTTGCCACCACGCCCGCCCCGCTGCAGGCACTGGACGCGTCCATGTTGGACGGCTACCTCTGCGGCGTGCTGGTGCAGCCGCGCATGATCGACATCGAGGAGTGGCTGCCCAATATCTTCGACTACGACGGTGGCGTGCTTCCCGAGGAAGTCGACGCGACCTGGCTGGCCCGCATCCGTGAACTGGTCGAGCGCCGCTACACCGCCCTCAACAAGGCCATGGTGGAAGACGGTTGGTTCGACCCCGTCGTGCTCGACCTGGAAGAGCCTGCCGAGGGCGATGCGGATGCTGCAGCGCCTGCGCCTGCCGACGCCAACGAGGAAGACGCCCAGGCCCGAGCCACCTATGCCGGCATGAGCTTGATTTCGCGCACGCTGATGCCCTGGGTGGCGGGTTTTCAGCATGCCGCTTTGTGCTTCCCCGATCTGGCCGATATGCCGGACGACGCCGTGATGGCCGCCCTGGCGCGCCTCTACCGCCATCTGCCCGCAGAAACGGACGAAGAGAAGGAAGTGGTCGCCACCTTGGACCGCGAGCACCCGCTCAAGGATCTGGACGAGGCGATCGAAGAGTTGATCGTCACGGTGGCCGACCTTCGCGATCTGACCGAAGAACAGCGCTACCACGTCGAGACCCTGCGCCGGGAAGGCCCCAAGCTCGGCCGCAACGACCCTTGCCACTGCGGTTCGGGCCGCAAGTACAAGCAGTGCCACGGCGCCAACTGAGCGTGGCGCGGCTTTGCTGAGCCGGCCCAGCCCTGATGCGCCTGCAACTGCTGTCCGACCTCCATCTGGAGACGGAGTCCTTCGATCCTGAGCCGGCGCCCGGCGCCGATCTGCTGGTGCTGGCCGGCGATGTGGACAGCCGCTGGGACGGCTTGCGCCGCTTTCGCGATTGGCCCGTGCCGGTTTTGTTTGTGCCCGGCAATCACGAATACGACGGGCGCGACTTTGATCAGGCCCGTTCGGGCCTGCGAGCCCTGTCGGACGAATTGGGCTTCACCCTGCTCGACGACAGCGCCTGCATCCGCAGCGATGCTGCCGGGCGGCGCGTGCGCTTTCTGGGCAGCACGCGCTGGAGTGATTTCGACGCGTTCGGCCCGGCGCAGCGCGAGCGCGCCATGCGCGCCGGCAGCTACTTTCAGCGGGTCATGGGCGCCACCCGCGGCGGCGCTTCCTTTGACGCTGCCGCCGTGCGTGAGCAAGCCCTGCGCTGCCGGCATTGGTTGGAAGGCGCGCTGAGCCAGGCTGAACATGGCGCGGACTGGGACGCCACCGTGGTCATCACCCATTTCGCGCCCAGCTTGCGCAGTGCGGACCCGCGCTATGGCAAGCAGCCCGGCACAGCCAGTTTCTGCAATGACGACGAAGCGCTGCTGCCGCGCGCGCGCCTGTGGTTGCATGGGCATCTGCACTGCCAGAATGACTACCGCTTCGAGCATGCCGGCGGCCACACCCGGGTGGTCTGCAATGCGCGTGGCCACGGTCGCAAGGGCGAACCGGCGCGCTTCGAGCCCCTCTTGTTGATCGAGGTGTTTCCCGATCGAGCTTGACCGACATCAGCAGGACGGTGCGCTCCTGTGTCAGACTTCGGAGTTGAAGCCGGACACTTGTTCTCGGCGCATCAAGGAGTGTTGTCGATGAAGATTCTCGTTGCCGTTGATGGAAGCAGTTACACCAAGCGCATGCTGGCCTATCTGGCCGCTCACGATGAATGGCTGGGTGGTGCGCACCAGTACACCGTGCTGCATGCGGTGCCGGCCATTCCGCCTCGGGCGGCCGCCGTGCTCGACAAGGATGTGATTAAAGGCTATTACGCCGACGAAGGCGAAAAGGTCCTGAAAACGCTGCGCACCTTCTTTGCCAAGCAGAAATTGCCGGCCGAGTTCGTCAACAAGGTGGGGCCAGCGGCCGACGTGATCGCCAGTGCAGCCGAAAAAGGCAAGTTCGATCTGCTCATCCTGGGCTCGCATGGCCACAGTGCGATCGGCAACTTGGTGCTCGGTTCAGTGGCCACCAAAGTGATGGCGCATTGCAGCGTGCCGGTGCTGCTGGTGCGCTGAGCTCGTCGTTTCAGCTGCGCTTGGCAGACAGCCAAGCCAGCGGGGATTCAAGCGCAGCGCGGGAGCGCTGCGACTCCAGTTCCACCTCGCTGATGCTGGCGCGGTAGTCGTCGCCATCTTCCAGGCTGGCCTCCATGCCGAAGGCAGTACCGAGGTCGGCCGGGTCTTGCTCATGCACGCTGGGCGAGTTGCGGCGGAAGAAGCGCAAAGCTGGGGCGAATCGCATGTCAAACCTCGCACATCGGTAGGTAAAGCGGGCATCAGGTGCTGTGAAACCAGTGTGCGCGATGGCCCGAGTTCGCGAACCCCCAAACTGGGTGCTCTTCGCAGTGCAGTTGGTAAAAAGACACGGTTTTTGGAAGTGGCAAAATTGCCTTTCCACATATCCTTTGTTGGATGTGAGGGGAAAAACCCTTCATACCCCCCTTGGGTGGATGGTCAGCACAGGCCCTTGTGGCTATTCTCCGTGCTCCCAAGACGCCAACTGCGTCACGAACACCAATTAAGAAATCCCGATGAATGCATCTTTGATGAAGTGGCTCGCCCTGAGCATGGTCGGTTTGGTCATGTGTAGCGCCGTGGTGCTGGCCAGTTCGGTCCAGGACCAGAACCGCCCCGTGGCCCGCCGTCTGGCTCAGGGCGTCGCTAGCGCTGATGTGGTGGTGGCTGCCGTGGTGGCGCCGGCTGCATCGTCGGCCCGGGCCGAATAAGCGCACATCACACCGACAAGGCTGCGCGCGCGCCCAGGGCCAGCGCCCGGCCGATCTGGTCCAGCAAGGCCACCCTTGCCGGTGCTGCCACCAGATCCGACATCAGTTTCCACTGATGCCAGTACAGAGTCACATCGACGCTCAACTCCGGCCGCAGGACCACCAGCGCCCCACTCTGCAGCAGTGGCCGCACCTGCAGCTCCGGCGCCACGCCAACACCCCAGCCCATGCGGACGGCCTGCACATAGGCTTCGCTGGACGGCACATAGCGCTCCTGCAGCCGCGGTGCCTGTACCTGGAAGGCCTTGGACACCCACTGCACCTGACTGTCGTCCTTGCGGTTGAAGACCAGGAAGGGCGTGCTGGCGAAATTGGCCTCGTTCAGGCCCTCGGGCAGCTGCCGCCGCAGGAAATCCGGGCTGGCCACCGCCACATAGCGCATCACCCCCAGCGGTTGCACCAGGCAGCCGCGCAGCGCCTGGCTGACCGTGCTGACGCAGCCCAGCACTTCGCCCTGGCGCAGCCAGTCATGGGTGAAGTCCTGGTCGTCCACCACCAGCTCCAGCCCATAGCCCTCGCGCAGGCCAACCTGCACCACCGGGTCCAGCGCCGGCAGCACCCAGGTGGCCAGACTGTCGGCATTGATGGCGATGGCAATGCGTTCGTTCGGCGCCACTTGCGCGCCCAATTCGCGCGCCACGTCGGTGCGCAGTGCTTGCAGCTGGCGTGCAAACCGCAGCAGCACCTTGCCTGGCTCGGTCAGACGCAGCGGCCGTGAGCGCACCACCAGCAACTGGCCGACCTGCGCCTCCAGGCTGCGCAGGCGCTGCGAGATGGCGCTTTGGGTGATGGACAAGCGCTGAGCGGCGCGTTCGAAGCTGCGCTCATCGGCCAGGGCGGCCAAGCAGTCCAGTCCGGCGGAATCCAGGTCTTTCATAAGTCCGGCTAATGTACGCCGACAAATATGAATCACGCTTCTGGTTTGCACGGACTCTGCCGACAATCCGCCACCCATGATGGATAGCAGCCCCAGCGCCCTCGGCGCCATGACCCAAGGCTGGCTCAGCGGAGCCAGCCTGATCATGGCCATTGGTGCGCAAAACGCTTTGGTGCTGCGTCAAGGTTTGCTGAGAAGCCATGTGGCGCCGGTGGTGGCCCTGTGCGCGGTGTCGGATCTCTTGTTGATCTGCCTCGGCGTCTTCGGCCTCGGCGCCGCCATCGCCTCCAGTGCATGGTTGATGAACGCCTTTCGCTACGGCGGTGCCCTGTTCCTGCTCTGGTATGGCGTGCAAGCGGCCCGTCGTGCCTGGCGCGGCGACGGTGCGCTCGAAGCCGCCGCCGGTTCGGCCGGCTTGGCCGCCACCTTGCTCAGTGCGCTGGCCATGACCTATCTGAACCCGCATGTCTATCTGGACACGGTGGTGCTCTTGGGTCTGCTCGGCAACCAGCAGCCGGCCGATTTGCGCTGGGCGTTTGCGACGGGCGCCTCCGTGGCATCCGTGATGTGGTTCACGCTTTTGGGTTTTGGTGCTGCGGCGGCGGCCGGCCCCTTGCGCCGGCCGTTGGTTTGGCGCGGCATCGACGCACTGATCGCTTTGCTGATGTTTGCCTTGGGATTACAACTGCTGCTGGGTCCCCTTGGCGTTTGAATTTGAACTTGTGGAGTACACGCAATGAAAGTCGTCGTCCTGGGAGCCGGCATCATCGGCATCAGCACCGCTTGGTACCTGCTGGAGCAAGGCCATGAGGTGACCGTGGTGGATCGCCAGCCCGATGCGGCGCTGGAAACCAGCTTCGCCAATGGCGCGCAGATCTCGGTCAGCTTCTGCGAACCTTGGGCCAACGCCGGCGCACCCTTCAAGGTGGCCAAGTGGCTGCTCCGCGACGACTCGCCCTTGCTGTTCCGACCCAGCCTGGACCCCAAGCAGTGGATCTGGGGCCTGAGCTTTCTGACCCAATGCAGCAACGCCGCCTTCGAGCGCAATGTCGAACAGCTGGTGCAGCTGGGCCGCTACAGCCATGAATCGCTCAAGACCCTGGTCAGCCAGACCGGCATCGAATACGAGCGCCTGGAGCGCGGCATCCTGCACTTCTTCTCCTCGCAGGCCGATTTCGAAGCCGGCGCCGCCGGTGCCGAGATCATGCGTCGTCACGGTGTGGACCGCCGCGTGCTGGGCCGCGATGAGGTGCTGAAGATCGAGCCGGCCCTGGCCGCCTTCGGCCGCAATATCCACGGCGGCACCTTCACGCCCAGCGACGAATCGGGCGACGCCAAGGTCTTCACGCAAAAGCTGGCCCAGCTCTGCCAGCAGCGTGGCGCCACCTTCCTGTACGAGCACGACATCCTGCAGCTCTCGCACAGCGGCCAGCAGATCGACGCGGTGCAGATTGCCGACGTGCGCAGTGGCAAGAAGCGTGAGCTGCGCGCCGACGCTTTTGTCGCCGCCATGGGCTCCTTCACGCCCGCACTGGTGAAGCCCTTGGGCGAGTTCCTCAACATCTACCCGGCCAAGGGCTATTCGGCCACGCTCAAGCTCAAGAAGCCGGAGCAAGCCAGCGTTGTCAGCCTGCTCGACGACACCCGCAAGATCGCCATCTCACGCCTGGGCGACAGCATCCGCATCGCCGGCACGGCCGAGCTCTGCGGCTTCGACAGCGACCTCAACCGCCCGACCTCGCGCACCCGCTGCGAGGCCCTGGTCAAGCGCTACGAAGAGCTGTTCCCTGGTGTGGCCGACCTCAGCGAAACCAATTACTGGACCGGCCTGCGCCCGAGTACGCCGACCAACATCCCCTACATCGGCCGCAGCAAGAAGGCCGCCAACCTTTGGCTCAATGCCGGCCACGGCACCCTGGGCTGGACCCATGGCGCCGGCTCCGGCCATGCCCTGGCCGAGTTGATGGCCGGACGCCGCCCGCCCATGGAGTTCAACTTCTACGGTTCGGGCCTCTGAGCCAGGCGGCGCGGGCGCGCGCGCCGCAGGCGGGCCGGTACAATCCGCGCCCCCCTGCCGTTCGGCCCATTCCTGCCGATTTCCCATGAGCCACGCTTCCGCCCCGTCCTTCTGCGCCATTGACTTCGGCACCTCCAACTCGGCGATTGCCGTGCCCAAGGAGGGTGGAGGCATGCGCCTGGTGGAGCTGGAAGGCGCGAACACCACCATGCCCACCGCGGTTTTCTACTTTGTGGAGGGCCGGCATGACGCCGACGGCCCGCCGCGCGCCTTTGGTCGCGCCGCCGTGGCGGCCTATGTCGAGGGGGCGGACGGCCGGCTGATGCGCTCGATGAAGAGCATCTTGGGCTCGGGCCTGATCGAGCAGACCACCGATGTCGGTGGCGGCCGAGGCGTCAAGTACTCGGACATCCTGGCCGGCTACCTCAAGCGCCTGCGCAACACGGCGCAGGCTTCGGGTGCCGTCGGTGCCCTGAACAAGCTGGTGCTGGGCCGGCCGGTGTTCTTTGTCGATGGTGAGCCGGCACGCGACGCCGCCGCGCAAGCCTCGCTGGAAGCGGCCGCCCACAAGGTCGGCTTCGACGAGGTGCATTTCCAGTTCGAGCCGATCGCCGCGGCCTTCGATTTCGAGCACCAGATCGACCGCGAGCAGATTGTGCTGGTCGCCGACATCGGCGGCGGTACCTCTGACTTCTCCGTCGTGCGTGTCGGCCCCGAGCGCATGAACCGCCTCGATCGCCGCGACGACATCCTGGCCAACCACGGCGTGCACATCGCCGGAACCGATTTCGACCGCCACATCGAGTTGGCCAGCATCCTGCGCGAGTTCGGTTACCGCAGCTTCGGCCCCGAGCGTGCCGGTTCGCCGCCGCGCGAAGTGCCCAGCGGCGTCTACTTTGACCTCGCCACCTGGCATCTGATCAACACCGTCTACAGCCCGCAGCGCGTGGCCGAGCTGCGCCAGATGCGCAGCTTCTACGGCAATATCAAGCACCACCAGCGCCTGATGACGGTGGTGGAAGACCACCTCGGCCATGAACTGGCTGGCCGTGCCGAAGGCGCCAAGATTGCCGTCTCCGGCGGTGGCGACACCGTCATCGACCTTGCCCTGGTCGAAAGCGGCCTTGAGGTCGCCCTGAGCGAAACGGTGGCGGTGCAATCGCTGGAGGCTGACATCGGCCGCATCGTCCAAGCTGGCCGCGAGGCCGTGGCCCAGGCCGGCCTGCGGCCCGATCAGATCAATGCCCTCTACTTCACCGGCGGCTCCACCGGCCTGCGCTTCCTGGCCGAGAAAATCGCCGCTGACTACCCGCAAGCTCAGCATGTGCGCGGCGACCGTTTTGCGTCGGTCGCCACCGGCCTGGGTTTGCACGCCGCACGGCTCTTCACTCAGTAAAGCCGGCAGGTGGGGCGCCGTGGCTGGCGCTGCTAGAGTCCTCGCTTCGTTTCCAAACGGCGACACAGACTCATGCGTTTCAGCCCCGCCCCCCGTCTTTTGCCCCTGGCCATCGCTTTGGCCCTGGGCAGCCTGAATCCCTCGTTCGCGCAAGCGCCGCAAGCAGCGACGGCCGCGGCTGATGCCGAGGGCTATCAGCAGCCTTCGGCGGCCATGCGTGCCGTGCTCGACGCGCCGGGCCTGCCGGTGCACCAGCTCTCGCCCGATCAGAAGACGCTGGCGGTGGTTCAGTTGCAGCGCCACCGCACCATCGCCGAGCTGGCCCGCCCCATCCATCGCCTGGCCGGTGGCCGGTATGACGCCGCGGCCGGCGGCCCGCAGATGCTGAGCGTGATTGAGTCCTTGCAGCTGCGTGACCTGGCACGGCCCGAGGCGCCGGCCCGTGAGGTGCGCCTGCCGGCCGATGGCGCTTTCCACCAACTGCGCTGGTCGCCGGACGGCCGCCGCTTTCTGCTCAACCGCCGCACCGACAAGGCCATCGAGCTCTGGGTTGGTGAGGTCGCCACCGGCGCGCTCAAGCCGTTGCGCGGCCTGCGTCTGAACACCATGTTCGAGCGCAATGTGGCCTGGCTCAATGCCGAGGAGTTGGTGGTGGTGGCGGTGCCGGATCAGCGCGGCCCGGCGCCGCAGTTCAGCGTCCCCAGCGGTCCGTCCATCCAGGAGTCCATGGGCCAGACCTCGCCCGAGTTCACGCGCCAGGACCTGCTCAAGAACCGCCAGGACGAGGCCTTGTTCCAGCACCAGGCTAGCGCCGTGCTGCGACGGGTGGACCTGCGCAATGGCGCCTCGCGCGAGATCGGCGCGTCGGGCCTGATTGCCCAGGTGCATACCGTGGGCACGCAAGGCGCGCTCTTGGTCGAGCGCCTGGTGCCGCCCTTCAGCTACCAGGTCGGCGCCAACGACTTCGGCCGCGAGGTCGAGCTGCGCGACGCCCAGGGCAAGCTGTTGCGCAGCCTGGGTGCCGTCAAGATCCGCCAGGGCGTGCCGGTCGAGGGTGTGATCACCGGCCCGCGCAATTACTGGGCTTCGCCCCTGGCCGATGGCGCCGTCTACTGGGTGGAAGCTCTGGACGGCGGTGACCCGAACACCAAGGTCAGCCATCGCGACCGCCTGATGCGCCTGGACGCGCCCTACCAGGGCGAGGCTCGCGAGGTCCATCGCACCGCCGGCCGCCTGGTCAACCTGAGTTTTGTCGAGTCCAAGCCACGCGCCTTGGTGGCCGAGTTCGACCGGGACCGCCGCTGGCTCAGCGTCGACCTGCTGGCGCTGGACGGCAGCGCGCCGCCGCAGCGCCTGCAGGACCGCTCCCAGCGTGACCGCTACAAGGACCCCGGCCAGCCGCTGACCCGCGTGCTGCCCAACGGCCACAGCGTCGCGCGCTTGGATGCCGAAGATCGCCTGCTGCTGGTCGGCCAAGGCGCCAGCCCGGCCGGCGACCGACCATTCATCGACCGCCTGAGCCTCAAGACCGGCCAGACCGAGCGCCTGTTCCAGTCCGGCAGCACGCACTATGAGCGGCCCATCAGCTTGCTGGCCGATGGCCGCCTGCTGAGCAGCCGCGAGACCTTCAACGAGCCGCCCAATCTGCTGCTGCGCAGCGGCGCCGATTTCGGCCAGATGCAGGCCCTGACCCAGCACCGCGACCCGACGCCGCAGCTGCGCGACATCAAGCGCGAGCTGGTCAAGTTCAAGCGCGCCGATGGCGTGGAGCTGAGCTTCTGGCTCTACCTGCCGCCCGATTTCAAGAAGGACGAGCCGCGCCCGACTTTCGTTTGGGCCTACCCGCTGGAGTTCACCGATGCCTCCACCGCCGGCCAGGTCAGCGGCTCGGCCACGCGCTTCAACACCTTCGGCGGTACCAGCCCGCTGATGTTGCTGCTCGACGGCTATGTGGTGTTGATGGACGCCACCATGCCCGTGGTCGGCGACCCGAAGACGGTCAACGACAGCTTTGTCGAGCAGATCACCGCCAATGCCCAGGCCATCATCGACAAGGCGGTGGAGCTGGGGGTCAGCGAGCGCTCGCAGATGGTGGTGGGCGGCCACAGCTACGGCGCCTTCATGACGGCCAATCTGCTGGCCCACACCGATCTGTTCAAGTCCGGCATCGCGCGCAGCGGCGCTTACAACCGCACGCTCACGCCCTTCGGCTTCCAGAGCGAGCGCCGCACCTATTGGGAGGCGCAAGACGTCTACCTGCGCCTGTCACCGTTCAACTACGCCAACAAGCTCAAGGAACCCATCCTGCTGATCCACGGCGAGAACGATGACAACCCGGGCACTTATCCGATCCAGACCCAGCGCCTGTACCAGGCTCTGGCGGGTACCGGCGGCAAGGTCCGTTATGTGACTCTGCCTCTGGAGTCACACGGCTATGCGGCGCGCGAGTCGCAAGGCCATGTGCTGCGCGAGATGAGCGACTGGATGAAGCGCCAGACCCGCGATCCGCGGGCCCCCAAGCCTTAAGTCGGCTTCAGTAGCGGCCGCGCGGTGGCGGGCCGCGCCGGGCCGGCGGGCGCTGTGGCGCGGCCGGTTTGGCTTGAGGCCGGCTGACATCGGCCAGCATCAGGCAGGCGCTGACCAGGCCCTCGACCGCCTCTTCCAGGTCCTTGGGCGGCTCCAGCGACTCGATCTCTTCGAGCAAGTCGTCGGCGTCCTCAAGATCATCAGGGTCCAGGTGCATGAAGATGGCAGCCAGGGGCTCCAGCAGGTCCGCTGCGTCCTCGCGCATCAGCTCGGGGAAGCGTTCGGTGGCCAGGGCAAAGCCGGCCACCCAGGGGAAGACCACTTCGGAGGGCTCGGCCTCGTCTTCTTCATCCTCGCCTTGCATCTCGAACACCCAGGGGTCGAACCACTGGCGGTCGACGATGGCCTGGTTGAGCTGCTGGTAGCGGCGCTTGACCAGGGCCAGCAGCGGCCGGCTGTCGAAGCGCTCGGGCGGGTTGCGGCCTTCCTCGCTGTCCAGCACATGGCGGGTCCACTGAAAGGCCGGTACGGCCTTGGGCTGCAACAGCACGCCGACCAGATAGCCGTCCAGCATGCTCACATCGAGCGGTTCCAGCGGCGCCGGCACCTGATCCAGCAGCGTCTGCAAATGCTCGAGTTCGGCCTCGTTCAGGGGCTCGGCCGGCGCTTTCACGGCGGCGGGCGGTGCCGGTCGGTCGCCAGGCCGAGCAGCGTTCCGCGCAGCGGGTCCATGGCCTGGGGCCGAGCCAGGGCGACGGCCGGGGGCCTGTCGGGGGGCGTGGGCAGGCGGACGTGGGCGCGGCGGCTTGGTGTTTGAATTCATGACGCTATTGTCCGGCGGAAGCTGTGCTTGTCCACGGCTGTCGGGTCAAGTGCCGGAGAACTCCCACCGAATGGGGATATCCAGGCCAGCTTTCGCCACCTAGAGTACGGACCAAGCGAGGCGTTCCACGAACCCTTGCAAACGTCCCAACGACGTCCTTTCGAGGACTTTCAACGCTCATCTGGCCTGCCAGGTGGGCGTTTTTTTTGCCCCGACGCTGCGGCTGCGCCAAAGCCGTCCGCCAAGGCCTGGCGCAAAGCCGTCACCAGCAGTTGCACCGGCCGCGGCGTAGCGCTGCTCCAAGGGCGCAGGGCGTAAATGGCGTCGCCAAAGAAGCCGACCGGCCGCCAGTCCGGCAGCAGCTCGACCAGCTCGCCGCGCGCCAAGGCTTCGGCCGCGCTGAAATCGGGCAGCAGGGCCAGGCCCAGGCCGCCCAGCGCCGCTTCGCGCAGGATCTCGCTGTTGCCGGCGCGCAGCGGGCCTTGCACCTGCACCTTCACTCGCTCCACTTCCTGCCCGCCGTCCTGGCGCTCGAACAGCCACTGCGCCGGCCCGGGGCGCAAGTAAGCCAGGCAGGCGTGTTTCGCCAGATCCTCGGGGCGGTGCGGCGCCGGGCGTTGGCGCAGATAGGCCGGGCTGGCCAGGAGCAGGGCGCGGCTGTCGCAGAGCTTGACAGCGACATGGCTGTCGGGCGGCGCGCTGCAGTGGCGCACGGCCAGGTCGAAACCTTCCTGGGCCAGAGAGACCAGGCGGTCGGACAGGTCCAGCTCGATCTGGATCTCCGGGTAGTCCTGGCAAAAGCGATTCAACAGCGGCGCCAGATGCTGGCGCCCCAGGGCCACCGGTGCGCTCAGGCGCAGGCGGCCGCGCGGCTGGCCGACGGCGTCGCGGCTGGCGCCCAGGGCGGCCGTGATCTGGGCCAGCGGCGCGGCTGTTTCGGCCACCAGGCGCTGGCCGGCTTCGCTCAGGCGAACCGAGCGCGTGGTGCGTGCCACCAGGTTCTGACCCAGTTGGCGCTCCAGATCGGCGATGCGCTGGCTGACCGCGGCCTTGGACAGGCCCAGACGCTGCGCGGCCTTGGTGAAACTGCCCAGCTGGGCGATCACGCTGAGGGCGTGGAGCTGGCCCCAGAGCTGGTCAGGGCGCGCTTCAGTGCTGGCGAGTGACTTCATGATTGTTCATTTTGCCGAACAATCAGGTTGCTGAATATGGATTGGCAGCCCAGCCCGGCCTGCCTAGACTGGGTCACCGACCCGGAGACCTCCAGCCATGAGCCACAACCCCGTTCCTTCCTTCGAGCGCCGCGACGATGTCGGCCACTTCATCAACGGCCGTGCACAAGCCGCCAGCTCGGGGCGCAGCCAGCCGGTCTACAACCCGGCCACCGGCCAAGTGGCGCGCCAGGTGCAATTGGCCGATGCCGCCGATGTGCAAGCCGCCGTGGCCGCGGCGCAAGCCGCCTTCCCGGCCTGGGCCGATGCGCCGCCGCTGCGCCGCGCCCGGGTGATGTTCAAGTTCCTGGAGCTGCTGCACGCGCACAAGGACGAGCTGGCCGCCATGATCACGGCCGAACATGGCAAGGTCTTCACCGACGCCCAGGGCGAGGTGGCGCGCGGCATCGACATCGTCGAATTCGCCTGCGGTGCGCCGCAGCTGCTCAAGGGCGACTTCAGTGACCAGGTCTCGGCCGGCATGGACAACTGGACCTTGCGCCAGCCGCTCGGTGTGGTGGCTGGCATCACGCCCTTCAACTTTCCCTTCATGGTGCCCATGTGGATGGCGCCGCTGGCCCTGGTCACCGGCAACTGCTTCATCCTGAAGCCCAGCGAACGGGACCCTTCACCCAGCTTGTTCGTGGCCGAACTCTTGCAACGCGCCGGCCTGCCGGATGGCGTCTTCAATGTGCTGCAAGGTGACAAGCTGGCCGTGGACGGCTTGCTGCACCACCCCGATGTGAAGGCGCTGAGCTTCGTCGGTTCCACCCCTATCGCCCAGTACATCTATCAAACCGGCGCGGCCCAGGGCAAGCGCGTGCAGGCGCTGGGCGGGGCCAAGAACCACATGGTGGTGATGCCCGATGCCGACATCGAACAGACGGTCGATGCCCTGATCGGCGCGGCCTACGGTTCGGCCGGCGAGCGCTGCATGGCGATCTCGGTGGCGGTGCTGGTCGGCGATGTGGCCGATCGCATCATCCCGGTCGTGGCTGAGCGGGCCCGGCGCCTCAAGATCAAGAACGGCATGGAACTCGATGCCGAGATGGGCCCCATCGTCAGCCGCGAGGCGCTGGCGCGCATCGAGGGCTACATCGCCCAGGGCGTGGAGGAGGGCGCCAGCCTGGTGGTGGATGGCCGCGGCCATCAGGTGGCCGGTCATGAGGGCGGTTTCTTCACCGGCGGCACCTTGTTCGACCATGTGCGGCCCGAGATGCGCATCTACCGTGAGGAGATCTTCGGCCCGGTGCTGGCCTGTGTGCGCGTGCCCGATTTCGCGGCCGCGGTCGACCTGGTCAACACCCATGAGTTCGGCAACGGCGTGGCCTGCTACACCAGCGACGGCCACATCGCCCGCGAATTCGTGCGCCGCATCCAGGTCGGCATGGTGGGCATCAATGTGCCCATCCCGGTGCCCATGGCCTGGCAGGGCTTTGGCGGTTGGAAGAAGAGCTTGTTCGGCGACATGCATGCCTACGGCGAAGAGGGCGTGCGCTTCTACACCAAGCAGAAAAGCGTGATGCAGCGTTGGCCGGCCAGCGTCGCCAAGGGCGCCGAGTTTGTGATGCCGACCAGCCGCTGAGGCCGCTGAGGCCGGCGGGGCTCGTGGTGAAAAAACTCGGCCCGCCGCCCGGCTGAGGGGGCAAAGCCGGGTCGCAGATCGGCTACGCTTGCGCCTCCATTGAATCGAGACGCCCATGCAAGCCGTTCTGCACAGCGACGAGGAAGCCAGCGGTGAAACCTTGACCGCCTGTCTGGAGGTGGCGCGCGCCCAGGCGCAGGCCGATCTCAGCCTGGGCTTTGCCGCCGCCACCCGCGCCTGGGAAATTGCCAGCAGCCAGGGCCAGTTCAGCGAGTACCTGGAAGCTGGCCGCTGGCGCTGCTTCTATCTGTACCGGCGCGGCGAGATGGTCGAGATGCTGAGCGCCGCCCAGCGTTTGATGCCGCAGTTTCGCGAGCAGGGCAACAGCGCCTGTCTGTGCGAGCTGCTGCGCTGGATGGCGTTTTCGGCCGCCGAGCAGGGCGACTTCGAATCGGCCCTGGCCCATGTCAATGAAACCCTGGCGCGGGCCCGAGAGCTGGCTGACCCCAAGCTGGTTGCGCTGGCCCTGAACGCCGTCGGTGCCGTGCTCGAACGCATGGGCGACCCCTGGCAGGCCGAGCGCTTGATGAATGAAGCGGCCGCCCTGGTGGGCGAACAGGCCGGCGCGGCGGAGCGGCTGATCGCCCACAACAACCTCGCCACGGTGGGCCTGAGTCATTTCAAGCTGTTGCGCTACAGCGAGACTGCCGAGCAGCGCCGCGAGGGCATGGATGCGCTCTCTCGCGCCCTGCAGCACACGCAGGCGGCGCGCCCTCATGCCCTGGCGATCGGTGAGCGTTTTGTGCTGGCCATCAGCGACAGCAACCGCGGCGAGATCCTGCTGCACCTGGGCCGCCATGAGGAAGCCGAGGCCGTGCTGCATGAGGTCCTGGCCGATATCGATGCCCATGGTTACCCGGCGCTCGGCTGGCGCGTCCGTTGCTCCCTGGCCGAGCTGCAGCTGGCGCGCGGCGACGCGGCGGCCGCCCAGCAAGCCTTGGCCGCCATCCTGCTGGAATCGGAAGGCCGCGCGCTCAGCGAGCTCCGCATCCGCTTGCACCATGCCGCCTACCGGGCGGCGCAGGCGCAGGGCGACGCCAGTCTGGCGCTGCGCCACCTGGAGCAGCACCTGTCCTTGATGCGAGGCCGCGCCGTCGCTCAGCTGGCCGCCCAGGCCCGCTTCTTTGTCACCCGGGTCGAGGCCGAGCGCTCGCTGGAAGAGCGCCGCCCGGCGACTCAGGGCTTGGCCGAGCCGGCCGAACCTGAAGACGCCTCCTGGCGCGACCCCTTGACCGGCTTGGGCAACCGCCAGTGCATGGCGGCACGCATGCCGGCCCTGGTGCGCGCCGCCGAGTTGACCGCGGCACCGCTGACCCTGGCCCTGATCGATGTCGACCGCTTTACGGCCCTGACCCGTCAGCACGGCCTGGATGTGGGCAACCAGGTGCTACAGGTGCTGGCGCAGATGTTGCGCGACAACACCCGCGCGCGCGACCTGCTGCTGCGCCTGGCCGACGACCAGATTCTGGTCGCCCTGCCGGACACTGTGGCCGACCGTGCGGTCGAGGTCTGTGAGCGCTTGCGCATGGCCGTCGAGCAATACCCCTGGGGTCAGCTGGCCGAAGGCCTGGACGTGACCCTGAGCATCGGCCTGGCCAATGCGCCGCCTTATGCCACCGACCTGCTGGTGGCGCGGGCCGAGAGCGCCATGTACCGGGCCAAGCACCTGGGGCGCAACCGCGTGGCCCTGGCTTGAGCGCCCGACCGGTCACGGTGGTCACCGGGGCCGGCAGGACATCGGCGCGGCCACTGCCCTGCTGGACGTAAGCAGCGCCCGCTGAGCCAGCGAGCGTCTTCAGCGCATTCAGCGCTGGCGGCGGCGTGCGGCCCAGCCGAGCACGGCCAGGCCGGACAGCAGCAGGGCATAGGTCTGCGGCTCCGGCACCGCCACGGTGATGCTGAAGGCATCGCCGACCTGGCGGCCGCTCAGGTCCAGCGACCAGTCTTGGGCGCCGGCTTCGAGCAAGGGGTTGCCGATGTAGAACTGCGTGGTCACGCCGGGGCCGCCGAACTGGGCCCAGATGCTGTCGCCGGCGTGGCCCGAGGCCAGCACCGGCTGGAAGCCGTCGGTGCTCACGGTGCCGGCCGGCGCGGCAAAGCGCACGCCGTTCAGTCGCACGCTGGCGGCCTCAAAGCCCAGGCCCGACAGATTGCTGACCAGGGCGTTGAAGCTCAGCGTCTGGCCTAGGTCTTGGGCTTCGACCAGGAAGTTCAGCGTGATCTGGCCTTGCTTGGAGAAGCTCAGATCAAAGAACAGCTGGCTGGCGCTGGCGAAGCTGGCGTCCACGCTGGCGGTGCCGGTGTTGGCGCTGCTGCCGGTGTAGACGGCGGCATGGGCGTGGCCGGCCAGGGCGAGCAGGGCGGCTGCGGCGATGGAGGAAATCTTGTTCATGGAAGGGTCCTGGGTTCGGTGAATGGGCGGGGCGGCTTCAGAGCGGGCCCTTGCCCCAAGGGCCGGTGATGGCCAGGGTGATGCCGGGGGTCTGGATGTTGACGAAGAGGTAGCGACCGGTCGGGTCGAAGCAGGCGCCGCAGAACTCGGAGCTGCGGCGGTCACCGGCCAGGCTGCTGAGCTTGCCGGCGGCGCTCAGCTGGGCGGCGCTGAGGTTGACGTTGTTCTTGACCAGGATGAAGGTGTCGCCCTCCGGGGTCAGGCTCATCAGGCGGCTGCCGAAGCCGAAGCTGTCGGTGGCGCCACCGCCGTCCTCGCAGATGACGATGCCGCCACGCGGGCTGACGGTCAGGTTGTCACCGGCATCGCCGACCAGCTCAGAGGCGCTGGCGTAGATGCAGACCAGGGTTTGCGTGGCCAGATCGAGTTCCCAGATCGCGCCACGGCCGACATTGCCGCCCGAGGTGTCCATCACATACATCTTGCCGGCGTGGTGCCAGATGCCTTCACCGCGGTTCATGCGCAGCGCGCCCTGTGCCCAGCCTTGCACGAAGGGGCCGGCGCAGTCGTTGATGTTGACGCCGTTCAAGCCCCGGGCGGTGCCGCGGTTCTGGTCGGGGTTGGCGATGTCCACCCACTCCAGCTCATAGCTTTGTTCCAGCTGGGCCGGGGCGATGTTGACGTTGTTCTGACCCTTGACCTTGGCCATTTGCAGGCGGCCGCCTTGGGCCAGGCTGCCCAGGCTGCCCGGCACGACCAAGGGGACGTAGCGGTAGAAGCCGGACTTGCCCGACAGGTCTTCGGTCAGGTAGGCGATGCCCGAGATGGGGTCGATGGCGACCGCCTCGTGGCCAAAGCGGCCCATGCCGACGATGGGCTGGCCGGTGGTCTGGCTGGGGTCGGCGGCGCACTCGAACACATAGCCGTGCTTCTTGCCTTGGGTGCTCATGCTGTCGGAACTGACTTCCTCGCAGCTCAGCCAGGTGCCCCAGGGGGTGGGGCCGCCCGCGCAGTTGGTGCGGGTGCCGCCCAGATTGGCGTCGGTGCGCACCCAGTTGCCGTCACGGAAGACCAGATTGGTGGTGCCGCCGTTGAAGTAGCTGCTGCCGGACATGCCGGTGTCGTACACCGCGGGAGCGCCAAAGTAGCTGGCGTCCGGGCCGGTCGAGACCTCGTGGTTGCGGATCAAAACCAGCTCGGTGCTGCGGCCGACGCGGCGGCTTTGCACCACGGCCATGCCATCGTGGGCGCGTGGCGTGGGCTTGCCATTGCTCATGGCGTCACCGGTCCAGCCATAGCTCTTGTAGCTGAAGCCGGCCGGCAGTTGCAGCAGGGGCAGGCCGGTGCTCAGGTCATTGACCGGGGCGATCGGGCCGTAGGGACTGTCGATCAGCGTGGTGTTGCCGGCGGCCTGGGCCTCGCGGCTGTGCAGGGCGCCGAGGGTGGCGATGAAGGGCAGGGCGGCGGCAGCCGAGGCGCTCTTCAGCAGATGGCGGCGGGAGGGGGCGAATTCTTGTTCGGACATGATGGGTGGCGGCAGTGTGGCGACCGGTTGGTTGAAAGCCCGGCGCATTCTGTTCAGCCATCACGACAAGCCCGTGGAAGCCCTCACAGGTTTTCGTGAGTCATTTGGCCCATGGTCTTCAGTCGTCCAGCGCCTGCACCACATTGCGCCCCTGTGCCTTGGCCCGGTACATGGCGCGGTCGGCGCGGCTGAGCACGTGGTCGGCGCTGGGGTCGGAGGCCTCCGCCTCGGCGATGCCGAAGCTGGCCGTCAAGGGCCAGGCCTTGCCTTGCCAGCTGAACTGGCTTTCTTCGAGGTTCAGGCGCATGCGTTCGGCCACCAGGGCGGCGCCGGCAATGTCGGTCAGGGGCAGCAGCACACAGAACTCCTCACCGCCGAGACGGCCCAGCACATCGACCTCGCGCACGCAGGGCTTGAGCACCTCGACCAGGCGCAGCAGTGCGGCGTCGCCGGCGGCATGGCCGAGGCTGTCGTTGAGCTGCTTGAAACGGTCCATATCGATCATCACCAGGGCATAGGGCTTGCCGCGCTGCAGGCGGGCGTGCTCGGTGTCGATGGCCTCGCTGAGGGCGCGCCGGTTCAGCACATCGGTCAGCGGGTCGTGGCGGGTCAGGCGCTGGATGCGGCGGATCAGCTTGGCCAGGATCAGAAAGGCCATGGTGGCGTTGAGCACCAGATTCATGGCCAGCAAGGACCAGAGCCAGGCGATATTGAAATCGCCCGAGCCCAGGATGTCGGTGTTGTTGCTGGGCAGGAGCAGGGACTCCAGCAGCCGGCCCAGCAGCAAGATGCTGATCAGGAACAGCGGGCCCGAGAGCAGCAAGGACATCTGCACCGACACCCGCGTGCGCAGCGCCCACCAGGTGTCCAGGCTGGCCATCAGGGCCAAGGCGAACAGGCTGGCGAACACGCAGCGGGTTTCCATGCGCATGTCCCCGGTATAGGGGAGCGTGGCCAGCACCGCCGAGCCGATCAGCAGGACCGCCAAGGCGCTGCGCCAGGCCAGCGGCTGCCGCACCAGGGTCGGCAGCACCGTTCGCAGCACCGCCAGCGAAGCAATCGACAGCACGTCCGAGGCCCAGAAGGTGAGCAGGTTCGGCGCTGTGCCGCGCAGTGCGTGCAAGCTCAGCGAGACCGCCAGCAAGGCATTCACCGCTGCCAGCCCGAAGGAGGCGCGCGGCGCCAGCCGGGCGCCTTGCGCCATCACCGCCCAGAACACGCTGGCCACGCCAAACTCCAGCACCGTGGCGGCCAAGAGGGTCAGGGCATCGGTGGGCGTGTTGCTGATCATGGCTTGAGCACCCGGCCCAGGGCAGCGCCGGGCTCGGCGACGCAGATGCGGTCCCGCCCTTCCGACTTGGCCCGGTAGACCAGCCAGTCCGCCAGCGCCAGGCTGTGTTCGCCCTGCGGGTCGCCACTTTGGCAGGGCGCCACGCCGAAGCTGGCGCTCAACTTCAGGGGCTGCTCGCGCCAGATCAGAGGGCTTCGTCGCAAGGCCTCGCACATGCGCTGCGCCACCCGGCTGGCGTCGGCCAGGGAGGTGTGCGGCAGCAGCACGCAGAACTCCTCGCCACCGAGGCGGCCGAGGCGGTCGAGATCGCGCATATTGGCGCGCAGCACGCACACCAGATGCAGCAGGGCGGCATCGCCGGCGGCGTGACCCAGGCTGTCGTTGATGCGCTTGAAGTGATCGACATCGAGCACCACCAGGCAGTGACTCTGGCCCCGCTCGGCCTGGGCCTGCAGGGTCTGCAATTCGCTGCCCAGGGCGCGCCGGTTCAGGGCATCGGTCAGCGGGTCACGCAAGGTCATGTATTGGATGCGGTCGATCAGCCGCGTCACGACGATGCCGACCAAGCCGATGCCGATGGCCAGGGTCATCAGCAGATAGGCCCAGGCCAGCCAGGCGCTGGCGTGGTCGCCTTGCACAAAGAAGGGTCGCTGCTCGTTCATCCACAGCAGCGAGGCGCTGCGACCCAGCAGCATGGCCGCCAGCAGCAGATAGGGCAGCAGCAGAAAGCGCCGGACCCCGTCGGTCAGGGTGGCGCGGCCGCCGGTGTGCACGTCTTTCGCGGCCAGCAAGGTCAGCAAACCCATGCCGGCCGAAGTGGCGGCCAGGGCCGCGGCGCTGCGGCCGCTGGCGTTACCGGCCAGCATGGCCAAGGCGGCCAGGCCAGCGACGCTGCCAATGTCCAGCCAGCGCATGCGCAGCCGCATCATGCGGCGTATGCCCAGGGCCATCAGGCTGAAGCCGAGCAGGCTCAGCAGCTTCTGCAACCAGCCCTGCAGCAAGGCCGGCCACCAAGCCTGGCAATCGAGGCAGAGCAGGGCCGGAATGATGGCGAAATAGGCCGCCGCCAGCAGCAGGGCCGCGGTCGGGGCGATGCGGAACACCCGCGACATGATCAGCCAGACCAGTGCCATGAAGCCGTGGAAGGCGGCACTCACTTGCAGCAGGGTATTGGCATCGAACAGCGACATCGACAGCTCAGAACGGCAAGTGAGGGGCAGCAGGCATGGCCTGCCTCATGATCGCTGAGCCCCGCGGCCGACACAATGGCCCGGCCGTCGAAACTGTGGCCGATTCGCCCGCCTGTTTCAGCGTCGCTCGACCACGACCGCCTTCAGGTCGCGAGCAGCCCTGAGCTGCTCGGCGGTTTGGCGGGCGTCCTCGCGCGAGGCATAGGGGCCAGCCTGCAGGCGGTGCAGGCCGCTGTCCTTGAAGACCGCCAGCAGGGGCGCCAGCCAGCCCAGCTCCGCCAACAAATCGCGGCGCATGGCCTCGGCGCCGTCCAGGCGCGAGAAGGCACCGAGCTGCACCCAGAAACCGCGCGCGGCGGCTTTGGGGGCCGGCGGCAGTGGCGCTTCCGCCGCAGGCGGGCTGGCCCGGGCAATTTGCTGGGTGGTTTCCTGGGTTGCGGCACCGGCCGCGCCGGCCGCGGCGTAGACCGGTTCCTGGTCGGGCAGCGCGGGCGCATCGGGTTGGCGCTGGCGCAGCCAAGCGCCGCTGCGGATGTCTTCGAAAGTGATGCGCTCCACTTCGACCGGGCTCACCCCGCGCAGGATGTCGAGCTTGAGCGCGGCCGTGTAGCTGAGGTCGATGATGCGGCCGCGGTGAAAGGGGCCGCGGTCGTTGATGCGCACCAGCACTTCGCGGCCATTGGCCGGATTGCGCACCCGGGCATAGCCGGGGATGGGCATGGTCGCGTGGGCGCCGGTCATGGCGTACATGTTGTAGATCTCGCCGCTGGAGGTGGGCTTGCCGTGGAATTTCTTGCCATACCAGGAGGCCAGGCCGCGTTCGACCAGGGGCAGGTCTTCGGTCATGGGCTCGTAGCGCTGGCCGAAGACCTCGTAGGGCTTGTTGGGCCCGCCCTTGCGGATGGCCTCCAGCTTGGGCGTGGCATCGGGCACCTGGGCCAAGCCGGGCGGGATGATGGCTTCTGGGCCATCTCGTTCGATGCCGCTGGGTGCCGGAGTGGCGCGGGGCTTGGGCTCGCCGGTGCCGGACGGGCCGCTGGCGCAGCCGAACAGGCTGGCCAGGCTGCAGGCGGAGAGGAGGTGAAGGAATGCAGAAGGACGCGTTGGCGCGGAGGGGCGGATCGACATGGCCGCCACCCTACACACCGGCGACCGGATTGCCAAGTGCGCAGCAGCGCCGGGGCTCCGCCCGGTCGTATGCTTGGCAACCTCACAAGGCAATGCAGGACCTCCCGACATGAGCTTCAGCTACATCTTCCCCCCGGCCGAACAGCCCAGCGTGGCGGTGCGCGGCAGCAGCGCGCGCTATGCCGTCAGCCGCATCTTCTGCGTCGGCCGCAACTACGCCGCCCATGCGCGCGAGATGGGCTCGGACCCCGACCGCGAGCCGCCCTTCTACTTCAGCAAGCCGGCCAGCGCCCTGGTACCTTCGGGCTCCACCGTGCCCTATCCGCCCGGCACGCAGAACTACCACTATGAGATGGAGCTGGTGATCGCCATTGGTGCACCGGTGTTCAAGGTCACGCCGGAAGTGGCGCGCGCCGCCGTGTGGGCCTATGCCGCCGGCCTGGACATGACGCGCCGCGACCTGCAGGCCGAGGCCAAGGCCAACGGCCGGCCCTGGGACACGGCCAAGGGCTTTGAGCAATCGGCCGTCATCACCGAGCTGGTGCGCGTCAGCGACACCGGCGTGCTGCAAGCGGGCGCCATCACCCTGGCCGTCAACGGCGTGCAGAAGCAGCGCGGCGACATCGCCGACATGATCTGGAGCGTGCCCGAGATCGTCGCCAACCTCTCGCAGTACTACCACCTGCAGCCGGGCGACCTGATATACACCGGCACGCCGGACGGCGTCGGTGCCGTGCGGCCCGGCGATGAGATCAGCGGCCATATCGACGGCCTGCCGGCCCTGAGCCTGCGCATCGGTGAGCCCGACTAGACTCTCGGTCTTTGTTTTTGCCGGAAGCCGCCCGCCATGTTTGACCACAACGAAACCCTGGACCAAGCCCGCCAGCGCAATGTGCGCGACGCCCTGTTCGAGGATGTCGGCGTGTGCGACTGGACGGCCCAGCTGGTGCCGGCCGGCCGCCGGGTCAAAGCCCATGTGCGGGTGCGTGAGGACGCGGTGCTGTGCGGCCGCGATTGGTTCGAGGCGGTGTTTGCCGCCCTCGACCCGAGCAGCCGCATCGACTGGCTGTACGAAGAAGGCGCGCGCATGGCCGCCGACACCCGGGTGTGCCAGATTGAGGCAGACGGCCGCTTGCTGCTGACGGCTGAGCGCCCGGCGCTGAACTTTCTGCAACTGCTCTCGGCCACTGCCACGCTGACCCGCGCCCATGTCGACGCCATCACCGGCGCCAGCAGCAACCCGGGCGGCTGCGTGGTGCTGGACACGCGCAAGACCCTCCCCGGCCTGCGCCTGGCACAGAAGTACGCGGTGCGCGTGGGCGGCGGTGCCAACCAGCGCCTGGCGCTGTACCACGGCATCCTGATCAAGGAAAACCACATCGCCGCGGCCGGCGGTGTGTCGGAGGCCTTGCGTGCCGCCCAGGCGCTGAACGCAGGCGTGGACATCCAGATCGAGGTCGAATCCCTGGCTGAATTGCAGGAGGCCTTGGCCGCCGGCGCCGTCAGCGTGTTGCTGGACAATTTCAGCGAGGCCGAGATGATCGAAGCGGTGCGCCTCAATGCCGGCCGGGCCCTGCTCGAGGTCTCAGGCGGCGTGGCCCTGGATCAGCTGCGCTGGATCGCCGCCACCGGTGTGGACCGCATCTCGATCGGCCGCCTGACCAAGGATGTCCGTGCGATCGACTATTCGATGCGGGTGGACGGCCCCGTCTGATGGGCGCTTCGGCCCCGTGTTTTCCCAGCCCCCCCGTTTTCGCGAAGCAATTTGTCACAGGTCTGCGCTATTCTTGAACTCAATCGTGGGTGCTCACACGAACGCCTCGCTTTCGTTGAAGGACATTGACATGAAATTCTCGACCTTGACCGTCGCGGCCGCTTTGGTGGTGGCCGGTGGGGCTGCACAAGCCGCTGTCTACAACCTCGGCGACATCACAGCCACCGGCGCGCTACAAAACTCAGCATCCATTTCCAACGGCGTCAGTTTCAGCGACACCTGGAATTTCACGCTCAGCACCTACAGCGATGCGGCCGTGCTGATCAGCGCCAACTTCTCCCGCCCCGAGTTCGCCTTCACCAACTTCCAGGCCACCATCAGCGGCGGCAACTTCCCCGCCCCCGAGGCCCTGAACCTGACGGCTGGCAATTCGTTCCAAATCCTAGAAGGTGCCGGTGAGGCCGTCGCCGGCAACTACACCATCACCGTCAGCGGCATCGCCAACCGCAACAACAGCTTCTACACCTTCAACGTCGACGTCAGCCCGGTGCCGGAACCCAGCAGCTATGCCTTGCTGATGGCGGGCCTGGGCGTGGTCGGTTTCATGGCGAGGCGCAGTCGCAAGGTCTGAGCCCGGTCTGGGCCATGCCGCTTGCCGGCGGGGCCAGTGCTAAGAAAAGGAAAAGCGGGCAGAGCCCGCTTTTTTCATGTCCGAACTTCTCCCGAGCCGGCTCAGGCGAAGCGGAACACCGCCACCGATTGCGCCAGCTTCTCGGCATGGAACTTGAGGCTTTCGGCCGCGGCCGCGGTCTGTTCGACCAGGGCTGCGTTCTGCTGCGTGCCGGCGTCGATGCTGGACACGGAGGCGTTGATCTGGGAGATGTCCCGGCTCTGGGTTTCGGCCGCCTGGGTGACCTGGGCGATGCGGGCCGAGACCTGGCGGACCTCGTCGACGATGCGTTCCATGGATGCACCGGCTTCGTTGACCAGGCGGTTGCCCACCTCGACCCGTTCGACCGAGTTGTTGATCATGGATTTGATCTCGCGCGCGGCCTGGGTGCTGCGCTGGGCCAACTGCCTCACCTCGCTGGCCACCACGGCAAAGCCCCGCCCCTGTTCCCCCGCGCGGGCCGCCTCGACCGCGGCATTGAGTGCCAGGATATTGGTCTGAAAGGCAATGCCGTCGATGACGCCGATGATCTCGGCGATCTTGTGGCTGGCGCCGGCGATCTCGTTCATGGTGTGCACAACCTGCTGCACATGCTGGCCACCTTGCTCGGCCACGCTGCGCGCCGAGTCGGCCATTTGAGTGGCGGAACGTGAGTGCTCGGCCGCCTCGCGGATGGAGCCGGTCATCTGCTCCATGGCCGCGGCAGTCTGCTGCAGCGAGGAGGACTGTTGCTCGGTGCGGCCACTGAGGCTTTGGTTGCCGGCGCTGATCTCCTGCGCCGCCAGGCTCATGCTTTGCACCGCTTGGGCGATGCCGCTGGCCAGCTGCGCCAGCGACAGGCGGGTGTGCTCCAGCTTGTCCATCACGCTGCCCGGCCGGCCCTGCAGCGGCACGCTGAAGTCACCCTGGGCCAGGGCTTGGCAGACCCGCATCAGCTCCTGCGGTTCGGCGCCAAGCTGGCGGCTGATGCGGCGTGCCACCCAGAGGCTGATGGCGATCGAGGCGCTGGCCAGCAGCAGCAGGCCGAGGACGATGCCGGCCCGCGACTGCCGGGCCTCGCGGATGGCGGCTTCGGCCTGGGCCCGCATCTGCTGCGCTTCCTGGTTGACCAGCTGGCGCTGCTGCGCCGTGACCTGGTTCAGGGCCAGTTGCGCCGGCCGGACCTTTTCGACCACCAGTGCTTTGACGTCGTCAAAGCGGCCTTCGTCGATCATGCCGGGCAGCTGGCGCGTCAGCGCCTCCATGGCGGCCGTGCCAGCCTTGAGCTGGGCCCATTGGGCTGCCTGCTCGGGCGTCCACGGGCTTTGGTCCAGCTGCGCGGCCAATGCTCCCAGTGCGTCGGCCTGGGCTTTCAGCTCGGCCTGCAGCTGGGCTTGGACCTTGATGTCCTCGTTGATGGCCAGGTCGCGCACGGTGATGGCGCGGCCCAGGTTGTTGGCCTCAAGACTGGACACCGAGGCCAATTTCGCCACCAGGTCTTGGGTGGCCGCTTGCAGCTGTTCGCTGAGGGCGTGCACCTGCCACAAGGCCACGCCTGCCAGAGCCGACAGGCTCAGGATGACGGCGGCGAAGGCGGCGAGCAGCGTGCGTTGGATCGTGATCTCTTTTTTCATTTGAACTCCCTGGATCCGAACGGGCTGCGGGGCGCTATTGCAGGAACAGCTTTTTGGCCTCCGTGCTGAGCAGGTAGTCGAGTACTTTGCGCACCTCCGGTGTGGGCTCACCGACCGTCACCAGCCCCAGGGGGCGCGACACCGCTGGCGCCTTCAATTCCTTGATCTTGCCCTTGGCCGATTCGGCCGTGCCCGAGCCGACATAGCCGATGGCGGCCTTGTCGCGCGCCACCTCGGCCAGTTCGGCGGCGCTGGTGCGAAGCTCTTTGGCGCCGCTGGCGAAGGCCTGGCCAGCCAGCAGCTGCTTTTCCAGCACGCCGCGCGTGCCCGAGCCGGGCGCGCCGGTCACGACCAGCACGGCCAGGTCGGGGCCGCCGACCTCTTTCCAGTTCTGCAGCTTGCCGCTGAGCAGGCCGCGCAGCTGTTCGCGGCTCAGCTCCTTCACCGGGTTGTCGTTGTGAACAATGGGCACGAGCTGATCGGTCAGCAGGGTGTGCAGCTTCAGGCCCGCGGGCGCGGCCACGCTGCCGGCCTTTTTGGCGTCGTCTACGGCCTCGTCCAGCGAGGCCGACACGGCCGCCACCTTGACCTTGCCGTCGAACAGCATCTGCATGCCTTTGCCGGTGCCCACCGACAGCATCTTCAGTTCGATGCCTGTGGCCTCACGCAGCTTGGCCTGGCTGGGCTCGACGATGGACTTGGCCACGGTGGACGAGCCGGCGACTTCCAGCACCTGTGCTCTTGCGGGCGAGAGCGAGAGGAAGAGCGCGACAGGCAGGGCGGATGCCAGGCGCATGCCCAGCTTGAGTTGGAGTGCAGACAGAATGCAAAGTCCTCAGAGTGGGGCAAACTATGGGCGCAGGCCGGGGCGGCGAGGCATGCGCTAAGGCACCCTGACCACGACCTGCGGTCCATTCTTTGGACGCTCTGTGACACAACCGTGACAGCCGCTGGCGCGCGGTCACGATTTCCTTGCTTTTGAAGCCTGGGGCTGTGTTTTCAGCCCGGTTCCCGCTCTCGGATCCTTGCTATCGGTCGCTTCAGGACAGGCCGGCGTACAGCTCGGCGAATTCCAGCGTCAGCTTGTGACGCGGGTCCAGGTGCACCATGGGGCGCGAGAGTTCATGCGACTCCTTGATCTTGACACTCGCGCTCAAGTAAGGCGTTAGCACCGGCAGGCCTTCGTCGATCAAGGATTGCACCGTGCGCTGGGGCAGGGCGGCGCGGGCTTGGAATTGGTTGACGACGATGCCCTCGACCTGCAACTCGCGGTTGTGGTCGGCCTGGATTTCCTTGACGTTGTCGAGCAGCTCATAGAGCGCGCGGCGCGAGAACTCGTCGCAGTCGAAGGGGATCAGGCAGCTCTGGGCCGCGATCAGGGCCGAGCGGGTGTAGAAGTTCAGCGAAGGCGGGGTGTCGATCCAGATCTCGTCATAGTCCTCGCTCAGCTCGGCCAGGGCGTCGCGCAGCTTGTAGATCTTGTAGCGGCTCTCGAGCTTGCTGTGCAGCTCGTCCAGCAGCGAGCTGGCCGGCATCAGGTGCAGGTTCTCCCAGGGCGTGGCGACGATGAAGTCGCTGGTCTTGGGCGCGCGAACGCTGAATTTGAGCGTGGTCTCGAAGAACTCGGCCGCGCCGGCGTGTTCCTCGTCGGCGGCGTCGCCGATCAGGTAGCGGCTGGAATTGGCCTGTCGGTCCAGGTCCACCAGCAGGGTGCGCCGGCCTTGGTGCGCGGCCATGGCGGCCAGATTGGCGGTGATGGTCGACTTTCCGACTCCGCCCTTTTGATTGAACACAACACGGCGCATGCACGACCCCTTGCTTGTTGGCAGTGGGCATATTGTGCACTGCAGCAATGCCTGGCAGTCCGCCGGTGATTCATGGAGGCCGCAACGCCCGGCCCCCCGCATTCGAGTGGGTCAAAGCGCCACCGGGGGGCCTACACCGGCTTGTCACATCAAGCTGTCACAGGGCCTGAACACACTGGCGCCGCGCCCAGGGACACCGGCCCTGCAGGTGCCGCCGGCCCCGCATCTGGGCCTCACTCCACTTCAGAAGGCAGATCATGAATTCCATCCGTCGTTTCTCCGCGCTCGGCACGGCAGTCGCCTTGCTGGCCCTCAGTGCCGCTCCGGCCATGGCCCAACTCAAGATCACCGAGGTCTCGGCCTGGGCTAGCGGCAACTCCGCCTATGGCGCCGACTGGTTCGAACTGACGAACCTGGGCAATAGCGCGCTGAGCTTGGTCGGCTGGACCATGGACGACAACTCCAACGGCACGGCCAAGGTGGCGCTGACTGGCATCACCAGCATCGCCGCGGGCGAGTCAGTGATCTTCACCGAGAAGGATGTGAGCGCCAGTTTCCTGAGCACCTGGTTTGGCGCCAATGCCCCCGTCGGCCTGCAGATTGGCTTGTACAAAGGTGCCGGCGTGGGCCTGAGCACCGGTGGCGATGCGGTCAACATCTTCAATGCCAGCGGCGTGCTGCAAGCCCGGGTGGCGTTCGGTGCATCGGGCACCACGGCGCCGCTGCAGACCTTCGACAACGCAGCCGGCCTGAACAACAGCACCATCAGCCAACTCAGCGCGGTCGGCGTCAACGGCGCCTTCCTCTCCGCTGATGGTCAGGAAATTGGCTCGCCCGGCCTGATCGCCGCTGCCGTGCCGGAACCCGAAAGCTATGCCTTGATGCTGGCCGGTCTGGGCTTGCTGGCCGCCGGCGCACGCAAGCGCTCGCGTTGATCGTCGGCACGCCGCGCCCCTTCACTTTTCGGATCCCGACTTTTCATGAAGATCAAACAACTGCTCCTCGCCATGCTCGCCGCTGCTTGCGGCCTGGCCCAGGCTGGCAACAGCCTCAATCTCGCTAACTACCAGTTCAAAGCCAGCTATGCGCTGGACCTGCTCGGTGGCACGACAGCCGGCCAGATTTCCGGCTTGGAAGCTTCGGCCGTCAGCTATGCCCGCGACCGCGGCACCTTGTTCTATGTCGGTGACGAAGGCACCGGCGTGGTCGAGATCTCGCTGACCGGCCAGACCCTGGGCAAGATGGCTTTCAATTGGAGCGGCACCGGCAGCACCAAGCACGACACCGAAGGCCTGGCCTATCTGGGCGGCGGCGTGCTGGCTCTGAGCGAAGAGCGGCTGCAAGATGTCTACCGCTTCAGCTTTGTCGATGGCGGCAGAGCCCAGCTGAAAAGCGCCTTTGTCTCGATCGCCAACAACGCGGTCGGCAACAACGGCATTGAAGGCCTGGCCTATGACGCCCGCAATGGCGGCAGCTTCATCACCGTCAAACAGCAGGAGCCGCAAAATGTTCTGGCCGGCAGCCTGAGCTTCGCCGCCGCCACAGGCAACCCGCCGTCCACTTCGGGCCATGGCTCCACTCCGCCGGGCGGTGGTGTGGCCGCCATGAGCAGCCTGTTCAACCCGAGCAGCTTGGGCCTGAGCACGCTGTCGGATGTGGCCAGCCTTTCGGGCGTGGACAGCTTGGTCGGCACGGCCGGTGCCGACAACCTGCTGCTGCTGAGCCTGGGCTCACGCAAGCTGGTCGAGGTCAACCGTCAGGGTCAGGTCTTGAGCAGCTTCGATCTCAGCAATGTGTTGCCGAACAACGGCATTGAGGGTGTGACCATTGACGAGAAGGGCACCATCTACCTGGTCGCCGAGCAGGACCAGAGCGGCTTGGCCCTGCCCGGCGTCAAGTCTCAACTGATCGTGCTGTCAGCCATGGCGCCCGTGCCAGAGCCGAGCAGCTACGCTTTGATGGCCTTGGGCCTGGTGGGCTTGCTGGGCGCGGTCAAGCGTCGTCGCGACGCTTGATGCCTTGATGTGAAGTGAACGGGGTGCTGCGGGAGCAGCGCCCCGGAATGCGCCGTCCCAGAGTTTGCGAATTTTTGTAGCGAGCGGCTGTCAGCCTAGGCGGACGGAGCGCAGGAACCGGAACGTACTTTCTGTACGTGAGGATTCCGACAACGAAGTTGCGGCGAGACTCATATTCGCAGAGCGAATGTGATGTCGGAGCCAACACCGGACCAACGACGGATGGCAGTCGCGCAGTAAGAAAGCGCGAACTCTCAGATTCGGTAGCCGATCCAGGCCAGGGCGGTGCTTCCTGCGCCGATGAACAAGGCCGCGGCCACCCACAGCGATCTCAGCACCCGGCGCGGCCGGCGCTCCGACGCACTCCAGACGGGCAGGTCGGGCAGGTCTTCGGCAAAGGCCTCGCTGCGGTAGAGAAAACTGGGGGCGGTGGGACCGCTGGTGTTCATGGCTGGCTCCTGGCTTCAGCGTCGCTGGGGTGGTGTGGACTCAAATATCGCCGCTGGTGGCTGGTCTGCCATTCCTCATGCGGGTTTGATTTGTTTCAAAACTTGTCAAACTGCACGCCTTGCTGATGTGCCGCGGCCCGGTCGGAGGCAAGACCTGCCCCCCAAAGGGGCGCCAACTGCACCGCTGCAGTGCCAAGCATGCAAATTTCGATACCGGGTGGCGCAGCTCACGCGTCCGCGACAATCGGGCCTGAGCCATCCCTTCGAAACAACAAAAAGGACCGAGCAACATGGGCGCACAGTGGAAAGCAAAGCACAAGGACTTGGCGTCCAATGCCAAAGGGCAGATCTTCGGCAAGCTGTCCAAGGAAATCCAGTTGGCCGCCAAGAGCGGTGCCGACGTTGACCTGAACCCGCGCCTGCGCATGGTCGTCGAGCAGGCCCGCAAGGCCTCCATGCCGCGCGAGACCCTGGAGCGCGCCATCAAGAAAGGCGCTGGTTTGCTCGGCGACGCAGTGCACTACGAGCGCGTCACTTACGAAGGCTTTGCCCCGCACCGCGTGCCGGTCATCGTGGAATGCCTGACCGACAACGTCAACCGCACGGTGTCCGAGATCCGCGTGCTTTTCCGCAAGGGCCAGCTGGGCGCTGCCGGTTCGGTGTCCTGGGACTTCAGCTATCTGGGCCTGATCGAGGCGAACCCGGCCCAGCCCGGTGCCGATGCCGAACTCGCCGCCATCGAGGCCGGCGCCCAGGACTTCGAGCTCGGCGAGGCGGATGAGGACGGCGAAGTGCCCCCCACGGTCTTCCTCAGCGACGCTGCCGATCTGGACCTGGTCTGCCGAGCCCTGCCGCAACATGGTTTCAATGTCGTCTCGGCCAAGCTGGGTTATCGGCCCAAGAACACCGTCAGCCTGAGCGGTGCCGAGCTGGAAGAGGTTGAGGCCTTCCTGGCCGCCATCGACGCGCACGACGATGTGCAAGAGGTGTACGTCGGCCTCGCTGGCTGAGAACGCAGCACTTCAGGCCGCGTCTTCTAGATGGGCCCGGCGTTCCAGGTGGACGCCGGCCAGCATGCAGCGCACCGAGCCGCCGGCCCGCTCTAGGGTTGGCACGGTCAAAGGCAACAGCGTGGCCGAGGCCCGGATCTGCGCCTTCTGCGCCGCGCTCAGGCTGGCCTCGGCACGGCTGGACAGGGCCAGCAGATGTTCGCCATCAGCGCTGCGCAGCTCCAGGGCATTGCCGGCAAATTCGCCGATCTGCTCAGGGCTGAGTTCGATCACCGTGCGCGGCCTGCCTGGCTGGCCAGCGAGGCTGGTGCGCAGGCGCTCGCGCTGACCGGCGTCGGGCACCAGGCTCAGGCCGACCAGGGCGAAATGCCGGGCCACGCAGAGCATCACATTGCTGTGATAGACCGGCAGGCCCAGCGCATCGTGGGCGTCGAAGATCTGGGCGCGGTAGCCCAGCTGGGCACAGACGGTGGCCAGCAAGCCTTCGTGAGTGCGCTTGGAGCGCGCCACCAAGGCGAGGCGCTGCTCGGCGTCCAGCACCATGGCGCCCGTCCCTTCGAGCGCAATGCCTTGTGCAGCCAGGCCGCTGTGGTCGATCACCCGGCGCACCAGGTATTCGCGCTGCAGCAGGGCCAGGATGTCCTCGCGCTGTTCGCGCCGGCGGTTGGGCGCGTGCATGGGATAGAGCAAGAGCGTGCCATCGGCATGGCTGCTGAACCAGTTGTTGGGAAAGACCGAGTCAGGCGTGTCGCGTTCGCCCCGGTCCTCGAACAGGTGCACGCGCAGGCCGGCCGAGCGCAGTGCCGCTACTGCGCGGCTGTGCTCGGCATGGGCTTGCATCGCCAGGCTCTCGGCATGAGACTCGGGCGCAGTGGCTTGCTGCTGGAAGCCGTTGTCGGCGGCGGTCTCAGGGTTGGGCCTGAAACAGTGCGGACGCACCATGACGAGGGCAGCTGGCGCCGGGCTACGGGGCAGTTTGGAAGCGAGAGACATGGCGGGCGTCGAATTCAAGGCAGGTGTCGAAGTGCCCAAATTCTTGGCCGCCGCCCCGCCAAACTGAAGCCAGCAAACTGATCAGTCTGCGCGGCAAGCCGTGCAATTTGTATAGTAGCCCTGAGCGTTTTGCTCTGCAGGAGCCGCCATGGATGACACCGACCGCCAACTGATCGCCCTCTTGCGTGAAGACGCCCGCCTACCCGTGGTGGCCTTGGCGCAGAAGCTGCGCGTGACGCGCGCGACGGTGCAGAACCGCCTGGCCCGGCTGCAGCGTGAAGGCCAGATCCTGGGCTACACCGTGCGGCTCAAGCCCGAGGTGGAGGCTGGGCGGGTGCGGGCCATGATGAGCATCGCGGTCGAGGGCAACCATGCCGCTGCCGTGCGCCGTACGCTTTGGGGCCATGCCCATGTGGTGGCTTTGCACACGACCAATGGCCGCTGGGACCTGATCGCCGAGCTGCGCGCCGATTCGCTCGAGGCCTTCGACAAGGTGCTCAACGGCATCCGGCAGATCGAGGGCATTGCCAACACCGAGACCAGCATCTTGCTGGCCACCGACAAAGCCTGAGCTGGCGAGCTCTCAGGCGAACCAGTCTTCGTCAGGCAGTTTGGCAAACACCCGCTTCAAACCTTCGCCCCAGCCGCGGCGCAGCTTGTTGAAGTAGGGGTCGTCGGCGGTGACGCGGTGCGGTGCGGCCGGTGCAAAGCTGTGGGCGCGGTAGAGCAGCATGTCGATGGGCAGGCCGACCGAGAGGTTGCTGCGTATGGTCGAGTCAAACGAGATCAGCGTGCACTTGGCCGCTTCCTTCAGCGAGGTGCCGGTGTTGATGACGCGGTCGATGATGGGCTTGCCGTACTTGGATTCGCCAATCTGGAAGTAGGGCGTGTCTTCGCAGGCTTCGATGAAGTTGCCCTGGGCGTAGACATGGAAAAGCCGAGGCTCCTCGCCGCGGATCTGGCCGCCGACGATGAAGTTGCCGCCGAAATCCACGCCCTGGCCCAGGCTTTGCGAATTGGCGTCGCGAGCGACGATTTCCTTGACCGTGCGCCCCACCAGCTCGGCCACGTCGTACATGGACTTGCGGTTCAGCAGATGCTCACCTTCATGCTCCAGGCGCTGCCGCAGCAGGCTGATCACGCTCTGCGTGGTGGCCAGGTTGCCGGCGCTCAGCAGCACGATCAGGCGCTCGCCGGGCGCTTCGAAGACATTCATCTTGCGGAAGGTGGCGATGTGGTCGACGCCCGCATTGGTGCGCGAGTCCGAGGCGAACAAGAGGCCGGCGTCGAGACGCATGGCAACGCAGTAGGTCATGGGGCAGCCGGGGGAATGTAAGGTTCAGGAGAACGGGGGCGCTGCGATTATCTCCGCTGCTTTCGCGCCCCGCCGCCGCTCATTGCTGAGGCGCAGGCGCGACCGACACCTGCACATTGGCCCGCAAGGCCTCGCTGCCGCCACCCAAGCGCATGCCGCGTACCGGGCAGGCGTCCAGGTAGTCGGCACCGATGGCCAGCTGGACATAGCGGCCGCCGGCCAGACATTGGTTGCTGACATCAAAGCCCAACCAGCCACCGCCCTCGGCGGCGCTGCCGGGCAGGCGCACCTCGGCCCAGGCGTGGCTGGCCACATGCTCGGTGTCTGCCGCCAGATAGCCGCTGACATAACGCGTTGGCACGCCGAGCAGACGGGCACAGGTTGCGAAGACCTGGGCATGGTCCTGGCAGACGCCCAGGCGCGCGGCAAAGGCCTCGGCGGCCGGCGTGGCAGCGTCGGTCGAGCCGGGGGTGTAGGGCATGTGGACCGCCAAGGCCTGCAGCATGGCCATCAAGCCTTCGCGCGCGTCGGCAGCCACGGCGGCGGCGTGGGCCGCAGCAAAGTCACGCAGGGCGGCATCGGCCTGGGTCAGGGGCGAGTCGCGCAGGAACACCTCGGGCGGGAAGCGGCCGTCCTGCGGGTCGGGCGTCGGCGGGCTGTCGTCGGTCTCGACCACGCCGCGGGCATAGAGGTGGATTTCGCTGTGCGGCCGGTCCAGGGCCAGCACATGCATGACATTGCCGTAGGCGTCCAGGCATCGGCTGGCCGCGCCCGGCAGGCTCAGGTCCCAGCTGAGCACCTTCTGCCGCGCACCCTCGCTCGGCGTCAGACGCAGATACTGGGTGCTCCGCTGCACGGGGTGCTGGTAGCGGTAGACCGTTTCGTGGTGGATGGCGAGGTGCATGGGGGGGGCAGGTGAACAGGTGAACAGGTGAATGGGTGAATGGGTGAAGGGTGAGAGGGCGTTGTCGCAGGTGCTGGCTTGGTATTCCCAAGTTCACTTATTCACCTGTTCACTCGTTCACCCCATGACTCAGTTCGCTTCCAGATAGGCCGCACGAATCGCATCGCTGAGCTCGGCCGACTCCTGCAGAAAGCCGGTCAGCCAGCGGTGCACGCCGGTGGCGAGGATTTCGCCGACCTCACCATACTCCAGGCTCAGGGCCAGGCGACCGGCCAGCTGCTTGACCTGGCGGCCGGCGTCCAGCGAGCCGCTGCGGGCCTCGATCTGCGGCAGGATGGCGCGGATCTCGTCGCAGCAGGCGCGCAGCGAGCGCGGCACATCAGGGCGCAGGATCAGCAGCTCGGTCACGCGCCGGCTGTCCAGCGCGTCGCGGTAGACGGCGTGGTAGGCCTCGAAGGCCGAGAGCGAGCGCAGCAGCGCGCTCCAGGCGTAGAAATCAGGCGCGCTTTCCTGGGGCACATCCACGGGCATCAGGCTGTCGACCGCAGGCTCGATCAGCTGCGACTTCACATCGAGCAGGCGGGCGGTGTTGTCGGCCCGTTCGATGAAGGTGCCCAGGCGGATGAAGCAGTAGGCATCGTTGCGCTGCAGGGTGCCGTAGGTGGCGCCGCGGAACAGGTGCGAGCGCTCCTTCACCCAGTCGAAGAAGCTGGAGACACTGGCGATGCCGCGCTTCGGGAACTCGCGTCCTTCCAGCCAGGTGCTGTTGATGGCCTCCCACATCTCGGCGGTGATCTGGCCGCGTACCGCATGGGCGTTCTCGCGCGCCGAGCGCAGGCAGCTGAGCACCGAGGCCGGGTTGTCCAGGTCCAGGGCCATGAAGTTGAACAGGCGCTCGGCTTCCAGCGGCTGCTGGCTGGCGGTGAAGGCTTCCAGCGTGCCGGTGACGGCCAGCGGTGCCGCCAACTCGGTCATGGCGCCACGCGACTGCGGCAGCAGGGACAGGGAATGGGTGACGTCCAGCATGCGCACGAGGTTCTCGGCGCGCTCGACATAGCGGCTCATCCAGTAGAGCTGGGCGGCGGTTCTCGACAGCATGTCAGTTCTCCAGGATCCAGGTGTCTTTGGTTCCGCCACCCTGGGACGAATTGACCACCAGGGAGCCTTGCTTCAAGGCGACGCGGGTCAGGCCGCCGGCCACCATATTGACCTCGCGGCCGGTCAGCACGAAGGGCCGCAGGTCGATGTGGCGCGGCGCGATGCCGGCCTCGACAAAAGTCGGGCAGCTGGACAGGCAGAGCGTGGGCTGGGCGATGTAGTTGGCCGGGTTGGACTTGACCCGCTCCTTGAACTCGGCCACTTCGGCCGCTGTCGAGGCTGGGCCGACCAGCATGCCGTAGCCGCCGGCGCCATGCACTTCCTTCACCACCAGCTCGGCCATGTGGTTCAGCACATGGTCCAGATCGGCCGGCTTGCGGCATTGCCAGGTCGGCACGTTGTGCAGGATGGGCTCTTCGCCGAGGTAGAAGCGGATCATGTCCGGCACATAGGGGTAGATGGACTTGTCGTCCGCCACGCCGGTGCCGATGGCATTGGCCAGGATCAGGTGACCCTGCTTGTAGACCGACAAGAGGCCCGGAACGCCTAACATCGAATCGGCACGGAAGGCGAGTGGGTCGAGGAAGGCATCGTCGATGCGGCGGTAGATCACGTCCACCCGCTTGGGGCCGACCGTGGTGCGCATATAGAGAAACTCGTCCTTGACGAACAGGTCCTGGCCCTCGACGAGCTCCACACCCATCTGCTGCGCCAGGAAAGCGTGCTCGAAGTAGGCGCTGTTGAAGGGTCCCGGTGTCAGCACCACCACGGTCGGGTTCTCGGCCACCGAGGCATGGCGCAAGGTGTTGAGCAGCAAGGTGGGGTAGTGGGCCACCGGCGCCACCGGGTATTTGGCGAAGAGCTCGGGAAAGAGCCGCATCATCATCTTGCGGTTTTCCAGCATGTAGCTGACGCCGCTGGGCACGCGCAGATTGTCTTCCAGCACGTAGTAGCCGCCGTCGGAGTGGCGGATCAGGTCGACGCCGGTGATGTGGGCGTAGATGCCATGCGGCAGGTCCAGGCCCTGCATGGCCGGCTGGTACTGGGCGTTGGCGAAGACCTGCTCGGCCGGCACCAGGCCGGCTTTGACGATGTCATGGTCGTGGTAGATGTCCCAGAGGAAGCGGTTCAGTGCATTGACGCGCTGGCGCAGACCGGCTTCCAGCATGCGCCACTCCTCGGCCGGCACGATGCGGGGCACGGTGTCGAAGGGGATCAGGCGCTCGGCGCCGGCTTCGTCGCCATAGACGGCGAAGGTGATGCCGACCTTGTGGAAGAGCAGGTCGGCCTCGGCCCGCTTCTTGGACAGGGCCTCGGGGGTCTGGGCATGCAACCAGTGCGCAAAGGACTGGTAGTGCGGCCGCAGGGCGCCGCTGGGCAGCAGCATCTCGTCGTAATGACCCGGGGCGGGCAGGGTGAGGGCGTGCATGGTGTCTCCGTGGCCAGTGCTGGCGATGAATGCAAGGGCTGTGCCTGATCCGGCTGGCGGCGCCGCCGCGGCCTGCTCCGGCTCAGCATGAACCTCTTTGGTGCCTGGCGCCAGCGAGACCGGTTTTGGTGCGTCCGCCTTGCGACAGATTGGTGCGCGCCTGGCGATATGCTTGCCGCGCCAGCCGCGTGCTGGTTGTCCATCCGCTGAGGGAGCGTCGTCGCATGCGCATGTCATTGATGTCTGTGTTCGGCTCCGGGGTCCTGGCCCTGCTGCTGGCGATTTCGGCGGGGTCCTCGCGTGCCCAGGCGCTGGCGGCTGAAGCGGCTGCCTCGGCGGCGCCGACCCACGCGCCGGTGCAGATCCTGAACCGCCGCATCGCCGAGTACCGTGCGCCGTTTTTGGGCGTCAGTCCCGCGGAGCGGGCGCGCCGCACCCATCTGTACATGAACGAGGTGCTGGCCCGGTCGGGGCCTGGCGTGGTGCTGGTGCGCAAGGAGGGACAGGGTCAGGTCTTGATGCTGGACGGCGAAATGGCCTTGATCCTGACGCCCGAGGATGTCGACGTGGCGAGTGGCGCCACGCTCGACAGCACTGTGGCCCATGCCAAGCGCCAGCTGGAGCTCGTGATCGCCGAGACGCGCGAAAGCCGTGACCAGTCGCGCCTTTGGCATGCTGCCTTGGTCAGTTTGGCGGGCAGCCTGGTGTTTGCCGGACTGGTCTGGGCCGTGCGGCGCGGCCAGAGGGCGCTCGATGCGCGTCTGGCCGCCCAGATGGCGCAGCGCAGTGGCGCCTTGCATCTGGCCGGCACGCCGCTGCTGCAGCGGGACAAGCTCTTGAGTTTCAGTCACTGGCTGGTGCTGGGCTTGAGCTGGAGCCTGATTGCCCTGCTCAGCTACGAGTGGCTGAGCCTGGTGCTGAGCCAGTTCCCCTATACACGCCCTTGGGGCGAGCAACTCAGCGCCTACCTGCTCCAGGTGCTGGTGAAGATCGGCGGCGGCATGTTGCGCGCCTTGCCCGACCTCTTCATCGCCCTGATTATTTTTGGCATGGCGCGTGCGGCGACCGGCATGCTCAAGCCGGTGTTCGACCGCATCGAGGCCGGCGAGGCCAGCTTGGGCTGGATGGACTGCGACACCGTGCGGCCCTCGCGCCGCATCATCAACACCGGCATCTGGTTGTTTGCTCTGGTGATGGCGTATCCCTACCTGCCCGGTTCAGGCAGCGAGGCTTTCAAGGGCATGTCGGTGCTGCTGGGTCTGATGATTTCGCTGGGCGCCTCCAGCATCGTCGGTCAGGGTGCCAGCGGCCTGATTCTGATGTTTTCGCGGACCATACGCGTCGGGGAGTATGTGCGGGTGCAGGAGCATGAGGGCACCATCACCGAGCTGGGCATGTTCACCACCCGCATCCGCACCGGCCTGGGCGAGGAACTGACCCTGCCCAATTCTCTGGTCATGGGTTCGGTCACCAAGAACTATTCCCGTGCCGTTGATGGCAGCGGTTATGTGGTCGACACCACGGTGACGATTGGCTACGACACGCCCTGGCGCCAGGTTGAGGCCATGCTGCTGGAAGCGGCGCGGCGCACGCCAGGGGTGCTGGATGCGCCACCGGCGCGGGTGTTCCAGACCGCGCTTTCGGACTTCTACCCCGAGTACCGCCTGGTCTGCCAGGCCGTGCCCAGCCAGCCTCGCCCGCGTGCCGAGGTGCTCAGCAATCTGCACGCCCACATCCAGGATGTGTTCAACGAGTACGGCGTGCAGATCATGTCGCCCCACTACCGCAGCGACCCGGCCAGCCCCAAGTTCGTGCCGCGCAGCGCCTGGTTCAGCGCGCCGGCTAAATCCGAGCCCAGGCCTTAGGTGGCCTGAATGCCGCGTGGCTCGTCCTGCAGCACGCTGTAGATGGTGTCGTCGTCACTGACCAACAGCTGGCGCGCCAGGCGCTGGCGGCCCAGACTCAGCGCAGCGCCGATGGCCAGCAGCAGGCTGGCGCCATAGAGCGCCATGAAGCCGGGGTAGAGCAAGACGATGGCCAGGGGCTTGGCCACGCCCAGGAACGCAGCGAACAGCCATGAGGCGCTGCTGATGCCACCCAGCAGGGCCGGCAGGCCGGCGGCCTTCTGTGGCTCGTCCTGGGGCGAGGCCAGCAGAGGGAAGGCCCAGCGGTGCAGGGCCCAGCCGTTGAGGGTCAGCACCAAGACCACGCTGAGCTTGGCCAGCAGCTTGGGCTTGTCCAGCATGACGGCCGGATCGAAGCCGGTGTCGATGCCGATCAGCCCAAGACCGGAAATCCAGAGTGCCAGCAAGGCCCAGCTGACCAGGCGCGTGGATTTCTGCAAGAGCAGCCGATCGACGCGCTTGGGCATGAAGATGGCGACATCGCCGAGAACCACGCCGGCGGCTGCGGCAAAGCAGGCCAGCACATGGGTGTACAGCGCCAGCATGCGCAGCAGGGCCGAGGTTTCCAGGAGTTCCACGAGCATTCCCTTCCCTGGGGTGTCAAGTATCTACAACTGCGTGCCTGTCAACCCTTATCTTGTGGATGTGACTTTGTTCACGCTTGGGGCGCGAGTCTATGTGGGCTCTGTGACACCCGCATATCAGGGCTTGCCAGGGGTGTCAGATGTTGCTATGGCGCACCTGGGGAAAAACAGGCCAAGCAAAAAAACTGCTTGACGCCGTCGATTACGCGAGTAAACATTCGCCATCGTTTACAAAAGTAATCAATCCTCATGAGCCCGCCAGATCAAGCCGCGACGACGAGCATTTCCGAGGCCGAAGCCCAGGTGATGGAGGTGCTCTGGCAGCGCCATCCACAGAGCACGGATGAAATCGCTCAAGCCCTGGTCGAGCGCCAAGACTGGCAGTTGGCCACCATCAAGACCCTCGTCAACCGCCTGTTCAACAAAGGCGCCATCAGCGCCGAGAAGGACGGCCGGCGCTATCTCTACAGCCCCGTGCTGCAGCGCGAGAGCTGGCTCAGTGCGCAGAGCATGGGGCTGCTGGACCGCTTGTTTCAAGGCCGCTTGACGCCGCTGGTCGCGCACTTCTCGGCCCAGCGCAAGCTCGACGCCGCCGAGTTGAAGGCGCTCAAGCAGCTGATCCAGGACTATGAAAATGACTGAGGCCCAAGACCTGGCCCCGATGTTCTCGTGGCTGTTGCCCAGGCTGGGCGTGCAAACGTTGATGCTCAGCGGCATGATCTTGCTGCTGTGGCTGCTTCGGCCGGCACTGCTGCGTCTGCTGGGCGCCGGTGCCAGCTATGCGGCCTGGCTGGCCCTGCCCTTGGTCTTGCTGGCGCAGGCCCTGCCCAGTTCCGAGGCCTGGAGCCCGACCGTGGTCCTCCGCCTGAAGGCCCAGGCCTTGGGCACTTGGAGCGAGGCTTTGCCCGCGTGGCCTGGCATGCCCGAGGGCGCCACAGCTAGTGCGAGCTTGGGAATGCAGGCCTGGCTGTGCCTGTTCTGGCTGCTCGGAACCCTGCTGTGCCTGGGCTTGCTGGCCCTTCGGCACGCTCAGTTGCTGCGGCGGCTACGCTTTGATGCGGTGGCGGGCTGCTGGCGCTCGCCGGCCGGCACCGGCCCGGCCCTGGTCGGCCTGCTGCGTCCGCGCCTGTGCCTGGCCGAGGATTTCGAGGCCTGTTTCAGCCCGGCCGAGCAGGCCTTGATCCTGGCTCACGAGGGCGTGCACCAGAGCCGGCGCGACAACCTCAGCCAGCTGCTGGCCAGCCTGCTTTGCGCCCTGCACTGGTTCAACCCGCTGGCCTGGCGGGGCCTGCGCCGCCTGCGCGCCGACCAGGAACTGGCCTGCGATGCCCGCGTGCTGCAGCAGCAACCGCGCAGCGCCTTGGCGCTCTACGCCAGCGCTTTGCTCAAGGCCCAGGACCTGCAGTCCCTGACGCCGAGTTCCCATGGCAGTACCTTGGCCTGCAGCTGGCAGGCCCAACACCCTTTGCTGGAGAGAGTTCATATGCTGAAAGACCACCACCGCCTGCCCCAGTGGCGCCGCCGCCTGGCCCTGGCACTGACCCTCTCGCTCAGCCTCGGCAGTGCCGGCCTGGTTCATGCCCTGAAGCCTGGGGTGGAGGCTGCGGCGAAAAAGCCGAGCGTGCCGCCGGTGCAGGCGGGCTATCACTTGATCGAGATCGATGCTGACCTGAGCTTGGACGGCAAGTTGCAGCGAGCTTTGCGCGTGACGACTCAGCAGTCGAACTGGCAATGGCTGCATAGCAGCAAGGCGGAAGAGAAGGCCAGCCCGAACTCTTGGTTGATCCGCGTTCAGCCCACCACCCTGCCTGGCGATAGCTTTCGTCTCGATTTGGTCGTCCTGCGTGGTGACCTCGATGCGCCCGAAGCCAAGGGTGAGGGCTGGCACGGCAATCTCCGCGTGGTCGCCAAGCCAGCCCTGATCGTCAAGAGCGGTGAACCTGCCCGTATCGAAGTCAGCGATGACAAGGATGGCCAAGTTCTGCGCCTGGATCTCAACACCCACTGGCTCCTGGCGGAGAGCCCGTACATCGTGAAGCCGGTGGTGGATCGCCCGGCGCTCTGAACTCAAACGCCGAGAAACGCCGCGCCCAACGAGGCCCGCGGCTTGGGCAGGGGCTTGCCAGCCTTGATCCAGGCCTGCAGCCCGCTGCTCAGGCTGTCCAGCGGGTGGCCGCTGGCCAGGGTGGCGGGGCGGCGTGTGAGAGCGCGCTCCAGGCTGGCCTGGGCGGCTTGAGCCTCGCCCAGCAGCAGCTGGGTGTAAGCCAGATCCAGATGAGCTGACCAGCTGAAAGCGCTGGCCGGGTCGGTGTTGGCCTCAAGGGCGGCTACGCGCTTCTCCTGCAAGCTGCGGCTGCGAACCAGATCGCCCTGGCCGCGCGCGAGCTGTGCTTCCACCATCAGCAGGCGCGACTTGCCCTTGGCCTCGCGTCGGTCTTTGGTCTCAATGGACTGCATGGAGAGTTCGGCCAGCGCGGTCTCGTCGTAAGCCAGGGCCACCTCGGCCAGGTCGAGGGCGACTCCGCTGCGCTGCCTCGCGGTGAAGCTGCTGTTCTGGCGTAGGCGATCGAGCAACTGCATCAGCTCCTGCCGCAGCGGAGCCGGCATGGCGTTTTCTCTGCGCGGGCTGGGCGGCTGTTGGCCGCCTGCAGTCTGCAACTGGTGGCGGGTCCGTGCCAGCAAGGCCATGCTGAGCAGGCGCAGCTGTGAACTCTCGGGCCAGGCCTTCTCGCGTGCGGACCTTTCGACCAAGGCCTGCAGCTCGCGCTGTGCGTCTCCGTACTGGCCGCGCGCGAGGAAGTACTCGTTGATGAAGCTGCGATGCTCCAGAAAGCTCAGGCCATTGCCCGGGCCCAGCACCCGGTTCATGTCTTCCACCAGGGTGCGGTGGGTGCTGAGCGCACCGTCGAACTGGTTCAGGCGCAGCAAATCGGTCAGGTGGTTCTGGCGGATCACCAGCATCTGCATGGCCAGCTTGGGGTCGCGCGTGTCCCAGAGGTCGCGTGTGCCTTCCAGCGCGGCCAGTGCTTCGCGCGGCCGGCCTTGCTCGTTGCGCAGCACGCGCAGATTGTTCAGATAGTCGGCGCGCTCCAAGGCGCCACCCGGGTGCAGGCGCTGCTGCAGGGCGCCACTCTGGGTCAGGATGCGCTCGGCATCATCCAAGCGGCCCAGGTGCATGGCGTTCGCAGCCAGCACCTGCAGGGTCAGGCTGTGCGGCTCGGAGACCTCGCCGAATGTCTTGACGATGGCGCCGAGCTGGGGCTCCAGCAACTTCATCGATTCGACATGGTGGCCGCTGATCTGCCACAGCCAGGCCTGCCCCAGCTGGGCTTTCAGGGCCTCGGGCGTGCCCTCCCCATGGCGCTCCAGCGCCAACTTCAGCCATTGCTCGGCGAGCGGGAATGCGGCATCGAAATGGTTGAGTGCTGCATAGGTGTTGCTCAAGACCTCGAGCAGGCGCAGTCGGGTGTCCGGGTCATCCGCAAATTTCTGCGGCAGCTCGGCACGGCTTTCATTGAGCAGCTGTAACACCGTCGGCCATTGGCCGCCATGGGCTTCCGGTGTGGCCGATGCCAGCAGGTCCGTCAGATAACGGGTCACATGGTCGGACTGGCGAGCCGAGCGCTCGGCTCGCTGCCATTGCCAGGTGGCTGCACCCAAACCGAGGCTCAGACTCAACACCACCAGGGCCGTGGCGCCAGCCAGGACGGCATGGCGGCGCAGCAGCAGGCGGCTGCGATGGCGCCAGTCCTCGCTCCGCACACTGACTGGCCGGTGCTCCAGCCAGGCCTGCAAATCGTTGATCAGCTCGCGCACACTGCCGTAGCGGTCGGCCGGACGTTTGCGCAGGGCTTTGCTGACCACGGCCTCCAGGTCGCCCTGGGCCAGCTTGGCATCCATCGGCGCCCCCGGGCTGAGTGGGTCCTGCAGGCCTCCGCCGTGCTCGTCTTTCTGGTTCAGTCGCCGAGGCTCGTCGTGCAGCAAGGCATGCTCGCTGGCCGCCCTTTTGCTGCCGCGCGGCGCGAAGGGCAGGCGGCCGCTCAGCAGCTCAAACAGCATCACCCCGAGGGCGAAGACGTCAGCGCGGGTGTCGATCGCTTCGCCCAGCACCTGCTCCGGCGCGGCATAGTTCAGCGTCAGGCTGAGGCCGGCTTGGCGGGTCAGGTCGTGGTTGCCCTTGTCTTCCAGCAGAGAGGCGATGCCGAAGTCGAGCAGCTTGGGCTGACCATCGGCCATCACCAGCACATTGGAGGGCTTGAGGTCTCGGTGCACCACCAGTTGGGCGTGGGCATGGTCCACGGCCTCGGCCACGCGAATCAGCAGCTGCACACGTTCGCGCACGCCCGGGCAATGTTCGCGAACATGGGCGTCCAGCGCTTGGCCGGACACATGCTCCAGCACCAGATAGGCCTGGCCCTCTTCGCCGATGCCGGCGTCGAGCAGGCGCGCGATGGCCGGGTGGTTGAGGCGGCCCAGCAAGGCCCGCTCACGAGCAAAACGGGCGCTCAACTGACGGGCGTCGAGATCGCTGCGCAGCAGCTTGATGGCTGCCTTCGCCTGATACAGGCCGTCGCCGCGCTCCGCCAACCAGACTTCGCCCATGCCGCCCTGGCCAATCCGCTCGAGCAAGCACCAAGCGCCCAGCCGGGGTCGTGGCGGTGGCTGCGGTGTGGTGGGGGTGGCCGTGTGCGTCGGCTCCGATGTGACCGGGGTCTTGGTGGGCGACTCAGGCGCAACAGCAGTAGCGGCCCGTCGCGTCACATTGGCGCTGGGCAGGGTGGCGTCATTGGCGAGCAGGTCGGCCACTTGGCGGGCCAAGGCGGCGTCTTCCTGATGCAGGCGTTCCAGCCATGCAATGCGGGCGGCGGCGCTGAGATCCAGCGCCTCATGGAGCAGAGCGGATAAGCGTTGCCACTGAGCGCGGTCTGCAGACATGGTGATGGAGGAGCGGGGCTGTTGCGTGAATCAGCGGGCTCAGCACCATCAGGCAGCCGGATGGCGGGGTGCGGGAAGAAGAGTCCCGGTGGTGCGACCGGCAAGAATCGAACTTGCGCCTAAGCCTTCGGAGGGCCCAATGATATCCACTTCACCACGGTCGCCGGGAGCGCGCATTCTAACCTCAGTGGCTGGCAGCTCCGTGATCACGCTCAATGCTTGCCCAGGCTCCGGGGTCGGCGACGATATAATCTGACGGTTTTGCGTCCGGTGATTTGCCGGGCAGCGCATCTTCCCTTGCCGACGCCAACGAGGATTTCATGAGCGGAAACCAGAATCACGCACACGAGCACGATCATGCTGACGAAGCCCATGAAGGCCCGATCAAGACGCCCACGCAGCTGGCCTGGGCCGTGTTCTTCGCCTTTGTCGTGCCCATCATCGTGATCATCATGCTGGCCAACTACGTGACGGCCGACAGCAAGCCATCGGCCGGCACCGAGGCCCTGGAAGCCCAAGCCGTGGCGGCCCGCATCCAGCCGGTCGGCGCGATCGAGTTGAAGGACTTGAACAATGTCGCAGCGCTCAAGACCGGCGAACAAGTGTTCCAGGCCCAATGCGCGGCCTGTCACGCCACCGGCGCAGCGGGCGCTCCCAAGCTCGGCGATGAAGCCGCCTGGGGCCCGCGCCTGAAGACCGGTTACGAAGCGCTGCTGAATTCGGCACTCAAGGGCAAGGGTGCCATGGGCGCTCAAGGCGGCGGTGATTTCAGCGACTTCGAAATCGCCCGCGCGGTGGTTTACTTGTCCAACCAGGGCGGTGCCAAGTTCGACGAACCCAAGGCTCCGGCCGCTGCTGCTTCGGCTGCAAACTGAGCCAGGCTCCACTCGCTGAAAACCGGCCCTCAGGCCGGTTTTTTTGTGCCCGCTCCTCTGATGTGTCGATGCCAGACCGAGGCATGGCAGGGGCCGAGCTTCAGCTGCCGTAGCCGATGTCCTTCACGGACATCAAGCGCCCGTCTTCAAAGACCAGCAATTGCATGAACTGGTTGGGGCCGAAGTTGTAGATCCATTCTTCGATCTGGACCTGCACTTCGCGCTCGATCTCGACCTGGCTGCCGGGTGGCAGATTCGGTCCCGCGGGCGCTGGTACCCGTATGCGCACGATGCGGCGGTCGATGCGCTGCTCCTTATTGCTCGGCTGCCCACATTTGCGCTGCACCTCGAACTTGGGCATGCCGGCGTCGATGACATAGGAGTTGCAGCGGAAGGCCCAGGCCGAGGGGGCCAGCAGCAGGGCGCCTATGGCCAGGGCACAGAGCTTGGGCACGATCTGGCTTGTTTTTTTCATGCGAGGCCTTTGAGCAGCAATGCTCCTGAACGTCGCATCCTGAGGGCGGGTTGACTCGCCCGGGCCACAGCAGGAGGGCTCAGTCGGCAGCGGGCGCCAGTACGATGCCGAACTGTTGCAACAAGGTTGCGTGGCTGCGGACCTCGGGCACCCACAAGCCTTGCTCGACCGCTTGCGCCGCCCAGTCCATGTCCAGGCTGTGCACCAGGCCCAGGCCAAGCGGCGTGCTCAGAAACAGGCGGTCCTGTTCGTCGAGCCAGACTCCGCTGACCGTGCTGCTCAAGCCGGTGTGGCTGCGCACTGTCGATGGTGTGGCCAGCGCATCGCCGTCCAGACGCCAGATCCAGGGGGCGGCCTCCAGTTGCAGATAGACGCGCTGAGGGCCGTTCTGGAAGAACCAGGCGCCGCGCTCGTCGGCGGCGTAGTTGCGCTCGATGAATTCGCGCAGTTTTTCATGTGTGACTCGGCTGCCTTTGACTTGCGGACAGGGCCCGGCCGCCTGGCAGCGCTCGTCGCGCATAAACCAGTTGCCGCGCGCATCCAGGGCCAGCCAGCCATAGCAGTGCGGAACGTTGGGCCACTTCTTCAGGGCCGCTTCGACGATGGCATCCATGGCCCCAGTGTAGGGGTGGGGCTCTCAGAGCGCCTGAGCCAGCCAGTCGCAGACCTGCTCGGGCATGGTGAAAACTTCACCGGGCGGCTTGCCGTGGGTGAAGCCGACATGGCCGCCATGAGCCGGCTGCCAGAGGCGCACGAAGGAGCCGACGTCTTGCTGCCGCGGCAGGCAGTGCGCCGGTACAAAGGGGTCGTTGCGGGCATTGATCAGCAGGGCTGGGATGCCGATGCGCTTCAGATGGGGTTTGGCCGAGGCGCGGGCCCAGTAGTCCTCGGTGTTGCGAAAGCCGTGCAAGGGCGCGGTGAAGAGGTTGTCGAACTCGTACAGGTCGCGCGCGGCGCGCAGGCGTTCGCCGTCAAACAGGCCCGGGTGCTGTTCCAGCTTGCGCAAGGCCTTGGGCACCATGCTGCGCAGAAACATGCGGGTGTAGACCAGGCGGCTGAAGCCCCGTCCGATGGCCCGGCCCGAGGCCGCCAGGTCGATCGGCGAACAGATGGCGCAGACCGCGCGTGCCGTGGTGGCGGCGCTTTGGCCGGCTTCTTCGGCCCAGCGCAGCAAGGCATTGCCGCCCAGGGAGACGCCGGCGGCCAGCACCGGGCCGCCATGCTGCTGCTTGCAACGGGCCAGCATCCAGCCGATCTCTTCGAAGTCGCCCGAGTGGTAGGCCCGCGGTGCTAAGTTCATCTCGCCCGAACAGCCGCGGAAATGCGGCAGGGCGCAAGCCCAGCCGCGCGAGCGGGCCACGGTGGCGAAGGCTTGCGCGTACTGGCTTTGTGAGCTGCCTTCCAGGCCGTGAAACAGCACCAGCAGTGGCGGCACGCGCTCATCGCTCGCACCGGGGTGGGCCAAAAAGCTACCGGCCGGTGCTTCGGGCGGCGCGTAGTTCAGCCAGTCGACATCGACGAAGTCCCCGTCCGGCGTGTCCCAGCGCTGGCGCTGGAAGCGCAGCTCGGGGCCACCCTTGTGGCGGGCATAGAGGGCGGACCAGATGGTCTGGGCGTGGCCGCCGGGCAGCCAGCGCGGCGCGGAATACTGCATCGTTCGCGGCGCGCTCAGTGCAGGACCGAGGGCTCTTCGATCACTTCCTGAATGTCATGCGCATTGCCGGGGCTGGCATGGTGCAAGACCATGCGCCAGCCAAAGGCCGTCTTGAGATAGACATTGGTGGCAATCACCCAGGCGCTTTGCTGGCCGTCCGGGCCTTGCACCTGCACCCGCTCCAGCACCTGGTGGATGGCGGTGTCGCCGGTATGCAGGCGCCGCACGCGCTCGGGATGGGCCGGGATGGCGCCTTGCTGGAACACCGCCTCGAAGGCGGCGCGGATCGCGCCCAGGCCGACCACACGCGGGCCCCCGGGGTGCACGCAGGAGACTTCCTCCTCGTCAGCCCAGACCTCCATCAGCCGCTCCAGGTCGGCCTGTTGCAGGGCCTCGTAGAACTGCTGTTCGGTGTCCTCGGGCGAGGCCAGCAGTGCGGCGGCTTGGGCTTTGCTGCGCTGCTGCATGCTCAGTGGTGGCTGTGCAGGGTTTCGCCGGCTTTGAGCTTGTAGACGGTGCCGCAATAGGGGCACTTGCCCTGGCCGTCGTGGCTGATGTCGATGAAGACCTTGGGGTGGCTGCTCCACAAGCTCATCTTGGGGTTGGGGCAGGCAACGACGCCCGGACCTTGAACATCGGCGGCCGTGACTTCGACGATGGATTTGGCTTCGCTCATGGGAGGGTGCTTTCGTGTGAACAAGGTCGGACGTAAAACGGCGATTTTACGAGGCTTGATCGTCCGGGCGGATCAGCTGCCAGCGGCTCACCGTGCCCTTTTCCATCTGCAACTCGACGCGGGCGCCACCGGCGTCGGTCCAGCCATAGGTTTCGGGCTGTTCGCTGATCTTCTGGCCCAGGCTGCGCGTCAGCGGCAGCACTTCGACCAGTTTCATGCCGCTGCGCAGCTTGGCATTCAGCATCACCGCACTGTCAACATGCCCGACCGGGCCTTCCGACGCCGCCTTCATCACCCGCATCAGGCGCGAGAACTGCAGCAGCAGCCAGAACACCACCACCGTCAGGGCGAGCATCACGCCTTGCCAACCATAGAGAAAGCCACCGCCCAGCAGGGCGATCAGCGCCAAACCAATACCGATCCATGTGTTCATGGCTGCATCCTACGACCTCTGACGATGTCGTCTTGGGCCGGTCATGGCTTTGGCGTATTCTCGAAGCCTTTTCCAGGAGGGCTGCGGCCGCGCTTCAACAGCAGAGCGCGCCGCAGCAGGCTTTGGGTGCCGCTGGCCAGAGGGCGAGCGATGGCCCAGGTTCAGCAAAAGAGGACGCAGCAGTGCAGTTGTGCAGCGCAAGCAAGGGAGTTGGTCGGTGCATCAAGGTCGGCGCCTTGATGGTCGGGCTGCTGCTTGGCGCCTTGGCCCCGGCCCATGCCACCAGCGGCCCCGATTGCTCGCGCCCCTTCAGCCTGGCCCTGCATGACCATGGCCTGCTCTACTCGGCCGAGACCGGCAGCGGCATCGACAAGGACATTGCCGACGAGATGGCCCGGCGCAGCGGCTGCAAGTTCTTCGTCTCGCTCTTGCCGCGCGCCCGCATCTGGCAGCTGATCGAAAGCGGTGCGCTCGACTTCAGCCTCTCCGGCATCAGCAATGCGCAGCGCGAGAAATTCGCCAGCTTCGCCTGGTGTTTCAGCAACCGTTACCAGCTGCTGCTGAGGCGCGACAGCCAGGTCCAGAAGATCGAGGATTTCGAGCGGCAGCGCGGCTTGAAGCTGGGCGTGATCCGCAGCTTCCGTTACAGCGAGAGCGCCAACCGCCTGGTCGACAAATTGGCCGAGCAGCAACGACTGGTGCAGTCCAGCGGCCTCAGTGCCTTGTTCGATGCTCTCAGCGCCGGGCAGATTCAGGCCATGATCATCGAACCCTTCGACCTGCCCACTTTGCAATCGGCGCGCATCCGCGAACTGGCCCAGGTGCTCGACTTCGGCGACGCGCCCGTGCCCCATGGCCTGATCATGTCGCGCGCCAGCCTCAGCGATGCCGAGCAGGCGCGTTGGCGCGAGCTGATCGAAGGCATGCGCCGCGACGGCAGCCTGCTGCGCATCTTCGAGAAGTACTTTCGGCCCGAGATGGCGCGCGCCATGGTGGCCTTGCCATGAAGCGCTTTGGCGTCAGCGGTTTCAGCGGCGCCCTTGGCTTGAGCCCGCAAGCGAGCTGGCTGCGCTGGCGCGGCCTGCCCTTGGCGGTCCTGCTGCTCAGCCTGGGCCTGACCCTGAGCTTCTGGCATTCCGAGCAGGTGCGCGAGCAGGCCGTGCAGCGCCAGGCCTTTGACTCCAGCTTGCGCGAACTCAGCGAGCGTATCGAGCAGCGCATGGCCGCGCAGCAGCATCTGCTGCAGGGCGTGCAGGGCTTTCTGTCCGTGCACGGTCCGCTCGATGCTGCGGCATTTCAGCGTTATGTTGATGCCTTGCCCCTGGGCGCCGATTTCGCGGGCCTGCAGGGCATCGCCGTCGTGCTGCCGCAAGCCTCGCGCGCCGGTCCGGCATTCAAGATCCAGCAGATGGAACCTGGCCTGCTGCGCAACCGCGCCCTGATGGCGCTTGATCTAGGCAGCCTACCGGCCCTGTCTCAGACCTTGCTGCAGGCGCGCGACTCGGGCCATCTGGCCCTGTCGCCGCTGTTGAATCTGCGCGAGCTGGCACTACCGGCGCAGTCCGGCTTCGCGCTGGCCTTGCCAATCTACCGAGGCGGGCGCATGCCGGCCTCGATCGAAGAGCGGCGCCAGGCCTTGCAGGCCTGGGTGCTGGCGCCGGTGGCGGCCGCGGAGCTGATGGCCAGCCTGTACGGTGAGCTGCCCGCATCGCTGTCCCTGGCCTTGTTCGACGGCCAGGAGCTGGACGAAAGCCGACTGCTCTACCGCCGTGCCGATGCTGGCTGGCGGCCTGACCCTCTGGGTTTGGCCGAGGCGCCGCCGCCGGCTGCGCGTCAGGCCAGCGAGTTTCTGGTGCTGGGCGGTCGCACCTGGACGCTGCAGCTGGCCGCGGGGCCAGGCTTTGCGGCCCGCCACGGCGCGGACTATGCGCCCAATGTGCTGCGCGCCGGGGTGGTGCTGAGCCTGCTTCTGGCCTTGCTGGCCTGGCTGCTGGGCAGCGCGCGTGAACGCGCCCAGGCTCTGGCCGAGCGCATGACCCAGGCCTTGCGCGAGAGCGAGCAGCGCTGGGCCTTCGCGGTCGAGGGCGCTGGCGACGGTGTCTGGGATTGGCATCTGCCCAGCGGCCAGCTGGGCAGCTCGGCGCGCTGGAAGCAGCTGATGGGTCTGCCAGCCGAACCGGCCGCATGCCCAATCAATCAGGTCTGGGGTCTGATCCATCCCGAGGATCTGGCCCGGGTGCAGAGCGAGGCGCAAGCCTGCCTGGAGGGCACGGCCGCTCAGTTTTCGGTCGAGTATCGGGTGGCTGGTCCGGCCGCACGTTGGAACTGGGTGTTGGCCCGTGGCACCGTGGTCGAGCGCAGCCTGCAGCAAAAGCCGGTGCGCATGATCGGCACCCTGTCCGACATCAATGCGCGCCGCCAGTCCGAGGAGCGGGTGCGCTTCATGGCCTTGCACGACCCCCTGACCGAGCTGGCCAACCGGGCTCATTTCGACGAGCGCCTGCGTTTTGCACTGGCCAATGCGCGGCGTTACCAGGAGCCCATCGGCCTGATCCTGCTCGACCTGGACCGTTTCAAGCCCATCAACGACCAGTTCGGTCATGCCGTCGGCGACCAGCTGCTGCAGACCGTGGCGCGGCGCATCAAGGCGGCCGTGCGCGAGACCGACACGGTGGGCCGCATCGGCGGCGACGAGTTCGTGGTGCTGTTGACCGGGCCCTTGAGCCGCGAGTCGGCCCAAGGCGTGGCCGACAAGATCTACACCCAGGTGGCCCAGCCCATGGAGCTCGGCAGCTTGCGCCTGGAAATTACTTGTTCGCTGGGCCTGGCCCTGTTCCCTGAGGACGGCCAGGATGAGCTGAGCCTGGCCAAGAGCGCCGACGACGCCATGTATCGCAACAAGCGCGCCGGTCGGCCCTGGCTGGGCGAGGGCCGCTACGGCCCGCCGTCTGCCTCGCCCGCATCGCCTTCGGGCAACCCGGCGAGCGGTGCCGCGGGCGAAGGGTTCACAAGCCCCTGACGCAGTCCATGGCCTCTTCGATGCGCTCGACCGCATGGACGGTCAGCCCTTCGATCGGCTTCTTGGGCGCATTGGCCTTGGGCACGACGGCGACGCTGAAGCCCAGCTTGGCCGCTTCCTTGAGCCGCTCCTGGCCGCGCGGTGCCGGTCGTACTTCGCCGGCCAGTCCGATCTCGCCGAAGGCGATGAAGCCCTTGGGCAGCGGCCGGCCGCGCAGCGAACTCTGGATGGCCAGCAGCACGGCCAGGTCGGCCGCCGGCTCGCTGATGCGCACGCCGCCGACCGCGTTGACGAACACGTCCTGGTCCTGGGTGGCCACACCGGCGTGGCGGTGCAGCACGGCCAGCAGCATGGCCAGGCGGTCGCGGTCCAGGCCCACCGAGAGCCGGCGCGGGCTGGGCCCGCCGCCATCGACCAGGGCCTGCAGCTCGACCAGCAGCGGCCGCGTGCCTTCCAGGGTCACCAGCACGCAGCTTCCGGGCACCGGCTCGCCATGGGTGCTCAGAAAGATGGCGCTGGGGTTGGCCACGCCTTTCAGGCCCTTCTCCGTCATGGCGAACACGCCGATCTCGTTGACGGCACCAAACCGGTTCTTGATCGCCCGCACCAGGCGGAAGCTGCTATGGGTGTCGCCCTCGAAGTACAGCACCGTGTCGACGATGTGCTCCAGCACGCGCGGGCCGGCCAGCGAGCCTTCCTTGGTGACATGGCCGACCAGCACCATGGCGCAGCCGCTGGATTTGGCCGTGCGGGTCAGCTGGGCCGCGCACTCGCGCACCTGCGCCACCGAGCCGGGGGCCGAGCTCAGATGCTCGGAGTAGAGCGTCTGAATCGAGTCGATGACACAAAAGGCCGGGCGCTCGGCCTCCAGCGTGGCCAGGATTTTTTCCAGGCTGATCTCGGCCAGCACGCGCACCTTGTGCCCGGCCAGGCCGAGGCGGCGCGAGCGCATGGCGATCTGCGCGCCCGATTCCTCGCCGGTCACATAGAGCACCGGCAGCTTCTGCGACAGGTCGTCGATGGCCTGCAGCAGCAGGGTCGATTTGCCGATGCCCGGGTCGCCGCCGATCAGCACCACGCCGCCGGCGACGATGCCGCCGCCGAGCACGCGGTCCAGTTCATCCTGGCCGGTCGGCGTACGCTCGAAATCGGTGGCCTCGATCTCGCTCAGCGTGGCCACCGGCTGGCTCTTGGCCAGGGCCTGGTAGCGGTTGTTCTTGCCGCCGGCGCCGGGCGCCTCGGCCACGCCCTCGATCAAGGTGTTCCAGGCGCCGCAGCTCGGGCATTTGCCCAGCCACTTGGGGCTGATGCCGCCGCAGTCGGAGCAGGTGTAGATGGATTTCTCTTTGGCCATGGGGCGATTGTCCTCGCTCGAGGCGGCCGCGGGTGCCGCGCTGCCGCGGGGCGATGTTCGCCCCGAGCATGCGCTGGCATGAGGTGCCAGAATGGCGGGCTGGCCGACCTGTTGTGCGGGCACTAAGGAGTTGTCAATGGAGTTTTCGACCTGGCTGGCATTTTTCGCCGCCTCCTGGGCCATCAGCCTGTCGCCCGGTGCCGGCGCGATTGCGGCCATGAGCTCGGGGCTCAATCACGGATTTCGGCGCGGCTACTTCACCACCTTTGGCCTGATCCTGGGCATCCTGACCCAGATCCTGCTGGTCGGCGCCGGCTTGGGCGCCCTGATTGCCACCTCCAGCCTGGGCTTTGCCATCGTCAAATGGCTCGGCGTGGTCTACCTTGTCTACCTGGGTATCCAGCAATGGCGCGCTCCGGCCACGCCCATGGTGTCAGCCGGCAGCGAGGCGGCCCAGGTGACGCGCCGCCAACTGGTGCTGCGCGGCTGGGCGATCAACGCCGTCAACCCCAAGGGCACGGTCTTCCTGCTGGCCGTGGTGCCGCAGTTCCTCGACCTCAAGGCCAGCTTGCTGCACCAGTACCTGGTGATCGCCGCCACCCTGGGCTTCACCGATCTGGTGGTGATGGCCGGTTACACCGTGCTGGCTGCGCGCGTGCTGTCGGCCCTGCGTTCGCCCGCCCACATCAAGGCCATGAACCGCACCTTCGGCAGTTTGTTCGTGGTGGCGGGCGCCTTGCTGGCCAGCTTCAAGCGGAGTGTTTGAGGCGTTTCGCCGGCCTTTCCTTGCAGCTCCTCAGATTCATGTTCCTCAGGCCGCCTGCTCCGGGCGGCCTTTGCTTTTTTGGCTACCCTCCATGTCGACCTCTGCGATTTCCACCCGATGGCTGTTTTGGGGCCCCACGCTGATCTGGGCCAGCACCTGGCATGTCATCCTGTACCAGCTGGACAGCGGGGTTCCGGTGCTCAACTCGGTGGCCTGGCGCTTTGCCATCGCGGCCGCCTTGCTGTTCGGCCTGGCGCTCTGGCGCCGTGAATCGCTGCGCATGCCGGTTGGCGCGCATCTGTTGATGCTGGCCACCGGCATCGTCCAGTACAGCGGCAACTACTACTCGGTCTACGAGGCAGAACGCCATATTCCGACGGGCTTGGTGGCCGTCTTGTTCTGCCTGATGGTGTTCGGCAATGCGCTGAGCGGCCGGGTCTTTTTCGGCCAGTCCGTGACACGCCGCTTCCTGCTGTGCGCCAGCGGCGGGGTGGTCGGCGTGGTCATGATTTTCTGGCCCGAGATCGCCGAAACCGGCGCGCGCCCGACCGCGGCACTGGGCTTGGGCCTGGGGCTGCTGGCCGTGCTGGCCGCCTGCGTCGGCAATGTGCTGACCCTGACGCTGACCCGGCGCGGCCTGCCCTTGGTGCCCATCCTGGCCTGGAGCATGGGCTATGGCGCGGTGTTCCTGCTGCTGATGTCGGTGCTCAGTGGCCAGGGCCTGCATTTCGACTGGCATGCACCCTATGTGCTGAGCCTGCTCTACCTGGCGGTGTTCGGCTCGGTGACGGCCTTCGTGCTTTATTTCAAGCTCGCGCAGCTGCAAGGTCCGGCGCGCGCGGCGCTGACCGGCGTGGTGATCCCGGTGATCGCCCTGGCCATCTCGGCCGCGCTCGAGGGCTGGGCGCCGAGTCTCCTGTCGTTCGCTGGCATGGCGCTGTGTCTGGCCAGCATCTTCCTGGCCACACGGCCTGTGTCTTGATGGGCGGTGTGCCAGTCTGACACTCAGGGTTGCTCCGAGGCCGTTGATGGTGACAGTTATCCCTAGCTCGCAGACTTGTGGGTGCTTGTCACGCTGCTGACACTGAAACTTCGATGCGCCGCACCGGTGCTTCGTTTCGGTGACTCAACGGTACTTCCTCAGGAGATCAGTCATGTCGATCAAGAACAAGTTCGCGCTTCAGCCTCTGGTCCTGGCCGCCCTGCTCGGCGCAGCAGCCAGCGCCCAGGCCACGGTGACGGTCTACACCACGCAAGCGTCCTTTCTGGCCGCCGTCACAGCGCCCGGTGTCGACACCTTCACCGGCTTCTCCATCAGCGGCGCGACCCCCAGCCCCATCAATCGCACGGCCGGTTCCTACGGCTACACAGCGACCGCTAGCACCAGCAGCTTCTTTGGCGCAGGGACCGTGGCCAATCCCTGGTTGTCCACCAATATCGCCACCGACTCCGTGACCTTCAATGGTTTCACCGGCGGTGTGAGCGCCATCGGCGGCAACTTCTTCGGCTCCAACATCTCGGGCCTGTTTGCGGCCGGCGATGTGGTGCTGACCGCCACCGACGCCAGCGGCACGGTCACTCAGACCATCACGGGCGCCACCACCAGCAGCTTCATTGGCTTCGTGTCCAACGGCCCCTTGCTTTCGGCCACGCTGGCCTCCGTTCGGCCGGTTTCGGGCGCCCTGTGGCCGACCGCAGACAACCTCATCCTGGCCACGGTGGCAGCCGTACCCGAGCCACAGACCTATGCCTTGCTGCTGTCCGGCTTGGGTGTCCTGGGCTTGATCGCCCGCCGGCGTCGGCAGGGCTGATCGAACTTAGGGGCCGGGCAAGCCCTCTCGGGCTTTGCCCGCGTTGACGCTGCTGAAAGCCCGGCCTATCGTGACTTGGTTTTCAGCCGCCCGGTTCGCGGGCGACACCACTCACGCAAAGGATGTCCCATGAAGTTTTTCAAGCAAGTCGCTGCTGCACTTCTGAGCGGAGCCGCCCTCTTGGCCTCCGGGCTGGCGCAGGCCGATACGAGCTGGGCCTGGTCTTACACGGGCACCGGGGTGAGCGCGTCCGGCACCTTCACGACCGCCGGTGCCGCCCTGGTACCGGAGGACATCCTCAGCATCAGCGGCAGCCGCAACGGCGTGGCCATCCTGGGCTTGGTGCCCCTGGGCGAGGACGGCAACTTTGCCTACGACAACCAGTTCACCAACAGCGGCAATTACTTCACCGATGCCGGCATGCTCTATGACGTGGGCGGTGGCGATGTCGGCCACTTCAATGTCTATTTCTTCGAGGGCCAGCATTTCGACCTGCAGGTGGTCGATGGCCAGGCGATCGAGATCCCGATCAGCTTCTCGGTCACGGCCGTGCCGGAAGCCGCGACCTATGTCTATATGGCGCTGGGCCTGGCCGGTATCGGCGCCCTGGCGCGCCGCCGCAAGCTGGCGCCCGGCGCGGCCGCCTGAACCTCCGTTCGCAGCTTTCTGCGAGGCGAGCGCCCTTCGGGCCGCTCGCCTTTTTTCATGGCCGCTCCTGACTCAGCGGCCGACCATGTCTTCGACGCGCACCCAGCGGTCGAAGTCTTGTTCGCTCAAGAGGCCCAGTTGCAGGGCCGCTTGGCGCAGGCTGCTGCCCTGGGCATGTGCCAGTTTGGCAATCTGTGCGGCCTGGTCGTAGCCGATATGGGGAGCCAGGGCCGTCACCAGCATCAGGGACTCATTGAGCAATTGCTGGATGCGCTCACGCCGCGGCTCGATGCCCGCGACGCAGTGTTGGCTGAAGCTGCGCGAGCCGTCGCTGAGCAGGCGGGCGCTCTGCAAGAAGTTGTGGGCCATCATGGGCCGGAACACATTGAGCTCGAAGTTGCCGCTGGCGCCGCCGAAATTGAGTGCCACGTCATTGCCGAAGACCTGGCAGCAGATCATGGTCAGGGCTTCACTCTGGGTCGGGTTGACCTTGCCCGGCATGATGGAGGAGCCGGGTTCGTTCTCCGGGATCTGCAGCTCGCCGAGGCCGCAACGCGGACCGCTGGCCAGCCAGCGGATGTCGTTGGCGATCTTCATCAGGCTGGCGGCCACGGTCTTGAGCACCCCATGGCCGTGCACCAGGGCATCGGCCGCCGCCATCACCTCAAACTTATTGGGCGCACTGACAAAGGGCAGGCCGGTCGCCTCGGCGATGCCGGCCGCAGCGCGGGCGGCAAAGGCGGGATGGGCGTTCAGGCCGGTGCCGACCGCCGTGCCGCCCAGGGCCAGTTGGTAGAGATGGGGCAGGGCGGCTTGCAGGTGCAGCCGGCCTTGCGCCAGCTGGGCGACATAGCCCGAAAACTCCTGGCCCAGGGTCAGGGGTGTGGCGTCCTGTAGATGGGTGCGACCGATCTTGATGATGTCGGCAAAGGCCTGGGACTTGAGGTCCAGCTGGCTGCGCAACTCGTCCAGGGCCGGCATCAGCTGCTGCTCGATCGCCAGCGCCGCGGCGATGTGCATGGCGGTAGGAAAGACGTCGTTGGAGGACTGGCCGAGGTTGACCTCGTCGTTCGGGTGCACCCGGCGCGCGGGGCCGCGCGGGCCGCCGAGCAGCTCGCTGGCGCGGTTGGCCAGCACCTCGTTGACGTTCATATTCGTCTGCGTGCCCGAGCCGGTCTGCCAGACCGACAGCGGGAACTCTTCGGCCCAGCGCCCGGCCAGGACTTCATCGGCGGCCGCGACGATGGCCTCGGCTTTGGCCGGCGCTAAGAGGCCTAACTCGCCGTTGACACGGGCACTGATCTTCTTCACCAGCACCAGGGCATGGATCAGCTCGGGCGCCTGGCGTTCGGTGGAGATGGCGAAGAACTGCAAGGAGCGCTGCGTTTGTGCGCCCCAGAGGTGCTCGGCAGGAACGGCGATGTCGCCGAAGCTGTCGTGTTCAAGCCGCTGCGGGGCGGCGGAGGAATCGGGCATGGACGGGCCTCCTGAAGCGTGCCGCCGTTCTTCCCGAAGCGGGGGCGGTGCACCCCCGAGCTTGGCACAAGCGCGAAGGGGTCCCGGAGGTCATGGCTGGGCTTGTCTGCGTGCAGCCACAGGCTCGATGGGCGTCCTGTTTCGCCGTTGACGCGCGGCCCCGCTCCTCCTTAGCCTGGGCTCAGGCCCGCGCCAGTGAAGACGTCAGGCCCTTCATCGAAGACCCTCTTGCCTTGATCGAAAGGATGGATCGCATGACTCAGCAGCTCGCTTCCTCTTCAACTTCTCTCTCTTCTGTATTCGACACTGCACTGAAGCCTCAGCCGGGCCCGGCCCGCTACACCGGCCTGGGCATTGCGGTCTTGGTGCATGTGGCTCTGGTGGTCGGCTTGATTCAGGGCTTTGCCCGACCCAGCCTGCCCAAACCACCGGCCAAGACCGAGGTGGAGGTTCTGATGGATGCGCCCAAGCCGCCCGAGCCTGTGCCGCAGCCGATCGCGGTGGAGCTGCCGCAGCAGTTGCGTGACATTCCTTTGCCAATCAAAGTGCCCGTGCCTATGTTCGACGTGCAGCGCGATCCCAGCCCCAACGACATCCAGGCCCGCTACGACGGCCCGCCGGTGGTGGACTTCAGCCCGCGGCCGAACGTGGCCGAGCCCGTGCAGAGCCCGCCCGTGGTCGAGCCGGCGATTCGGCAGGCCGGCATGGTCTGCACGCAGATGGCCCGGCCCGAGCTGCCTGCGCTGAGTTGGAGTGGCGAGGCGGTGTTCAAGATCCTGGCCACCGTGCGTGAGGGTCGCGTGGTGGCCACCGAGCTGCTGGCCGCGCGCGGCGCCCTCGATGGCAAGACCCGCCGCCAGCTGATGGGCGCCATCGAGAGCACGCTGCGCGAGCACTATGTCTGCCCCGGCAACCATCGCTTCGAGCAGGAGTTTGCGTTCCGCGTCGATTGAGTCGGCACTCAGAGCGAGGGCGCCTTGCGTGAGCCCTCGTCGTTTTGCCAGCCCTGGCCCGGGACGGGCTTGGGCGCTTCGGGCACCAGCAGCCAGAGCAGCAGGTAGGCGAGCAGACCGGCGCCGTGGCAGAACAGCAGGGACAGGAAGACCAGGCGCCAGATCCAGGCCGCGGTGCCACTGATCTCCATCAGGCCGCCGCAGACGCCACCCAGCCAGCGCTCATCGCGGCTGCGCTGCAGGCGGTTGATGGCCGAACCCAAGCCTTGCTCCTTGCGGCCCGGTTGGTTCTGGGCACGGCTGGAGGCGCTGGAAGGCTCGCTGGCCTGCCCTTGCAGCAGCCGCTCCTTGGCGCGCTGAAACTCATCGTCGGACAGTTGGCCGCGCTGATGCAGTTCGGCCAGGCGTTCGAGTTCGTTGCTGAGAGACATGATGCGGGGCTCCTGGTCTTGCATGGCGAGTTGCCATGGAAGCCAGTGTGCGCAGGCCGCCAGGGTCGGGCCAGCGGCCTGCGACGAACTGCAAGGCTCGGGGCCTCAGCTGCACGGAATCCGGGTATACCCGCGGATCGGCTATTCCTGCACCCGGCCGCGCCCAGCCTTGATGCCGCTGCGCTGCGCCTTGCCCTCCAGGCGGCGCTGCTTGGAGCCCCAGGTCGGCTTGGTGGCCTTGCGGGCCTTGGGTGTGTGGGCCACGCTCTGGACCAGATCGATCAGGCGGGCCACCGCATCGGCTCGATTGGCCTCCTGGCTGCGCGAATCCTGCGCCTTGATGACGATCACGCCCTCGTTGTTGAGGCGCTGGTCGGACAAGGCCAGCAGGCGCTGCTTGATCAGGGGCGGCAAGCTGGAGCGTTCGATGTCGAAGCGCAGGTGCACGGCGCTCGACACCTTGTTGACGTTCTGCCCGCCCGGGCCGCTGGCGCGTATGAAGCTGAAGTCCAGCTCCCAGTCGGCGGGTGTCCAGTTCAGGATCACCGCGCCGCCCGCAGCCGCTCAGTCGCCATGCACGACGCTGACCGGCACGCGCTTGGTGAGAGCGCACATCAGCTCGTAGCCAATGGTGCCGGCCGCCTTGGCCACCTCGTCGATGCCGAGCACGGCGCCGCGGCTGCTCAAGCCCCAGAGCGTCACCTCGCTGCCGAGTCCGGCATGCGGCAGCAAGGTCAGGTCGACCGCCAGCATGTCCATGGACACCCGGCCAACCGTGGCGCTGCGCTGCCCATCGACCAGCACCGGGGTGCCGCTGCCGGCATGGCGCGGGTAGCCGTCGGCGTAGCCACAGGCCACGGTGCCGATGCGCATCGGCCGGTCGGCCGTGAAGCTGCTGCCGTAGCCAACGGTGTCGCCGGGCTGCAGATGTTGGATGCCGATGACCTTGGCGCGCAAGCTCATGCCGGGCAATAGGTCCCAATGGGCGGCGTCATGCTCGGGGTAGTCGGGCACGCCGCCATAGCTCATGATGCCCGCGCGGACCCAATCGGCCCGCACGCCTTCAAGCTGGTTATAACGCAGCGTAGCCGCGCTGTTAGAGAGTGAGCGCTCACCGGGAAGGTCGGCGGTGGCGGCCTGGAAGGCGGCGACCTGGTGGGCGATGCCGTCTTTGCCAAAGCGCTGCGCATCGGCATCGGAGAAATGCGTCATCAGCGAAATCTCGTCCACCTGGGGCAGGGCGTTGAGTCGGGTCCAGGCGGCGCGGAAGGCTTGCGGGCTGAAACCCAGGCGGTTCATGCCGCTGTTCATCTTCAGGAAGACGCGGTGCGGCTCGTGCGTCTTGTGCATGGCCAGCCAGTCGATCTGCTGTTCGCAGTGCACCGCATGCCAGAGCTTGAGGCGCGAGCAGAGCTCCAGATCCCGCGACTCGAAGCAGCCCTCGAGCAGCAGAATGGGCCCGCGCCAACCGAGGGCGCGCACGCGCTGGGCTTCGTCCAGGTCCAGCAAGGCGATGCCGTCGGCAGCCCGGAAGGCCTCGAAGACGTTCTCGATGCCGTGGCCATAGGCATTGGCTTTGACGACGGCCCAGACCTGGGCGTCCGGCACGCAGGCGCGCGCGCGCGCCAAGTTGTGGGCCAGGTGGGGGAGGTGGATGAGGGCTTCGATCGGGCGTGGCATGCCCGATATTGTGGCACCCCGCCCGCCCTGTTCTTGGGATGGCGAACGCGGCGTGAAAGTGCTGCGTGCTATAAACCGGGCGCGGCCACGGGCGTGGCTGCAGCCTGGGGAAAACCCGGAACAGACCGTCCCAGTGTGAGCGCCGGCGTGCACCCGTCGCCTTGCGCCTTGCTCGACATTTCCCCGCAGTACCGATTGGGTTCATGAAAAAAGGCTTCTCTTCCATCATGTCGGCGCAGTTCTTCAGCTCGCTGGCGGACCAGGCCTTGCTGGTCGGCGCCATCGAATTGCTGAAGAGCACGGCAGCGCCGGCCTGGCAGATTCCCGCGCTGGGCCCGATGTTTGCGCTCTTCTATGTGGTGCTGGCGCCCTTTGTTGGTGCATTCGCGGATGCCGTGCCCAAGGGCAAGGTCATGTTCTATTCGAACCTGATCAAGATCTTCGGCTGCCTGATGATGTTGTTTGGTGCGCACCCCTTGTTGGCCTATGCGGTGGTGGGGCTGGGTGCGGCGGCTTACTCGCCGGCCAAGTACGGCATCTTGACGGAGCTGCTTCCTCCCTCGCAGCTGGTCAAGGCCAATGGCTGGATCGAGGGCCTGACCATCGCGTCCATCATCCTGGGCATTTTGCTCGGCGGACAACTGGTGGGGCCGCATCTGTCGCCCATCCTGCTGGGTTTGGACATGCCCTTCATCACCACCGGCATCGACACCGCGCCCGAGGCCGCCATCAGCAGCCTGGTGATTCTTTATGTGATCGCTGCGGTGTTCAACCTGAGCATCCCGCGCACCCAGGCGCCGCTGCAGCCGCTGGCGCACAGCCCGGTGGAACTGGTGCGTGATTTCGCGTCCTGCAACTCGCGCCTCTGGCAGGACAAGCTGGGCCAGATTTCCTTGGCTACCACCACCCTTTTCTGGGGTGTCTCGGCCAATCTGCGCATCATCGTCTTCTCCTGGGCGGCGCTGGCCCTGGGCTACAGCACCACGCAGGCCTCCAATCTGGGCGGCGTGGTCGCGGTGGGTACGGCGGTCGGGGCCGTCGTCGCGTCGATGTATATGCGCCTGGACCGCGCCACCAAGGTGATTCCGCTGGGCATCTTGATGGGCGTGCTCATCATCGTGCTGAACGGCATCACCCATCTGTGGGCGGCTGTTCCTTTCCTGATCGTGCTGGGCATGATTGGTGGCTATTTGGTCGTGCCCATGAATGCGCTGCTCCAGCACCGCGGCCATAACCTGATGGGCGCGGGCCGGTCGATCGCCGTGCAGAACTTCAACGAGCAGGCCTGCATCCTGGGCCTGGGTGCGCTCTACACCGGCATGACGCGGTTCGGCCTGTCGGCTTACATCGCCATCTCCATCCTCGGCCTGATCGTGGCCGTGACCATGTGGATCGTGAAGCGCTGGCATGAGCGCAACTGTGTGCAGCACCGTGAAGAGGTGGAGCGCCTGCTGGTGCTGGCGCGCTGCGACGAGTGCCACTGAGCAGCCGGCGCGTTCCGACCGGCAAAAGAAAGCCCGCCTGCAAGCGCTCTTGCGGCGGGCTTTTCTTCGGCCACAGCCTGGCCTTCAGTTGCGGCGACGCGCGGCCGGCTCCACGGTCTTGACACCGCCGAGCACCGCCTCGATGTGCTCGGACCAAGCGCGCGCGATCTTGAAGCAGCCGCTGTGGTTGAGGTGGATCTCGTTGTGCCAGTCGCCGCTGCTGCCGCTGGTGCCCGGTGTGGCCGGAGCCAGGGGCACGGTGGTCGAGTCGAAAACATGCAGGCCCGGGAACTGTTCCTTGTCGGCCGCCATGCTCTTGAGCAGCTGGGCCAGGTGGAAGACCATCAGGCGGCTGACCGCGGCCCAGTCGGCGCTCGGCAGGGCATAGGCCTTGAGGGCCGGGTAGAGCCAGGGGCCGGATGCCCCCAGGCCGCCGTCGTCGGCGCCGGCCGGGCGCGGCATGGGCACGGCGTAGCAATGCATGAAGACCGGCTTGCCGGCCGAGGGGCCCTGGTCGCGCAGGGTCAGCAGATGGCGGACATTGGTGCGCAGGTAATCGCTGTAGGTCTGCCAGCCGGGTTCCGAGAAGTAACGGGCCACGCCAGCGGAAGGCGCGCCCCATTCGGTTTGATGACGGATCAGACGCAGGTGCAGGGGTACATCCTGGCCGTCGGCGCCGTGTGCCGGGGTCTGGGCTGCGGAGATCAGGTCATTGCCGCCCACCGAGAGCAGCACGCCGTCCCAGGCCAGGGCCGCCTCGCCGCTCAGCAGGCCGACGAAATCGGCCGCCGACTCCAGGTCCACCATATGGCTGAGCGCCTCGCCCGAGCCGGCGCAGTTGACGGCGCAGACGGGGGCCTTGAAGACCATCTCTTGCAGCAGATTGGCATGGGCGTTGAGCTTGGCGGCCGAGTTCGAGAACCAGGAATCGCCTTGGGCCAGCAGGCGCCAGCGGTAGCTTGTCAGGTCAGGCGCCGGGGTGGACAGCAGGTCCCCCGGCTTGAAGCAGGCCAGATGATCCAAGGAAGACTCTCCCTTTTTTACAAAGCTCAGCGTTGCAGATGGGCGGGCAGCTGACCGGGCGGGCAGCACCCTCGGGTTTGCAGCGATTGAAAGCCAGGCGGCCCTATTTCGCCATGCTATAAACCCTGGGCATTGTTGGCCGGCCGACCCGATCGAGGCCAGTGTTTTCAAGCGCTTTCCCGGCCTTTTTTTGCCGCCCTGTTGCGGCCGACCAACCGCTTGCGGCCGGCGGCTGCAAGCGCGTCCCCCATCCCTTGGCTTTCCTGGTCCGGCTGTCGCTGCGCGGCGCTCGGCTTGCTCCGCTCATGCCTGTTCTCGCCCTGATGTTCAATGCCCTGGTCTGGGGCCTGTCCTGGTGGCCCTTCCGCCAGTTCCAAGCCGCCGGCCTGCACCCGCTCTGGACCACGGTCGCGCTCTACCTGCTGTCGCTCGTGGTGGTGTCGCTGAGCGACCGCCGCGCCTGGACCGAGTTCCTGCGCACGCCCTCGCTCTGGCTGGTGATGCTGGCGGCCGGTCTGACCAACACCGCCTTCAACTGGGGCGTCGCCCTGGGCGATGTGCTGCGGGTGGTGCTGCTCTTCTATTTGATGCCGCTGTGGGCGGTGCTGCTGGCGCGTTTCATCCTGGGCGAACGCCTGACCGGCTTGGCTCTGCTGCGCATGGCCCTGGCCTTGGGTGGCGCCGGCTTTGTGCTGGCGCCTGAGGGTGGCGGCCTGCCCTGGCCGGCCAGTCTGGCCGATGGTCTGGGCTTGTTCGGCGGTTTCTGTTTTGCACTGAACAATGTGATGTTGCGCCGCGAGGCTGGGCGCAGCGCCCATGCCCGCGCCTTGGCCATGTTCAGCGGCGGTGTGTTTGTGGCGGGCGGCGCGGCCATCCTCATGGCCGGTGGCGGCCTGATCACCTGGCCGGCTTTGCCTCACGCCGGCTGGCTCTGGCCCTTGCTGGCCATGGCAGTGCTGTTCTTCTTTTCCAATCTGTCCCTGCAGTACGGCGCCGGGCGCCTGCCGGCCAATGTCACCGCCATCGTCATGCTGATCGAGGTGCCGGTGGCCGCCTTGTCGGCGCTTTGGCTTGGTGGCGGGCAGTTGGACCTCAAGACTGCGGTCGGCGGCGCCTGCATCCTGGCGGCGGCCTTGCTCTCGGCGCTGGAGCGACCGCGCCCGGCTACTATAGAAACTTGATGACATCGAGAGGATCTGCGCCATGGCCCAAAGCATCTATGACTTCCAGGCGGTATCCATTGCCGGCGCGCCGGCCGATCTGGCCAGCCAGCGCGGCAAAGTGCTGTTGATCGTCAACACGGCCAGCGCCTGCGGCTTCACGCCGCAGTTCGAGGGCCTGGAAGCACTCTGGAAGCGCTACGGTGAGCAGGGCTTGGTGGTGGTCGGCTTCCCCAGCAATGAGTTCGGCGGCCAGGACCCGGGCGAGAACAGCGAGATTGCCTCCTTCTGCCAGCTGAACTACGGCGTCAGCTTCCCGATGATGGCCAAGGTCAAGGTCAACGGTGCCGATGCCCATCCGCTCTGGCAATGGCTCAAGTCCGAGAAGCCTGGTCTGCTGGGCACCGAGGGCATCAAGTGGAACTTCACCAAATTTCTGGTCGGCCGCGATGGCCAGGTGCTCAAGCGTTATGCGCCCAACGACGCGCCTGAAAAAATGAGTGCCGATATCGAGGCGGCCCTCAAAGGCTGAGCCCGGCCTGCTCGCGCAGGCGCCGCCGGATGCGCGACAGCGCCACATCGGTGATGCCCAGATAGCTGGCCAGCTGGCGCTGCTTGAGGCGCCGCGCCAGTTCTGGCTCTTCCGCCAGAAAGCGCTGGTAGCGCTGGCCGGCGTCCAGCATCAAGCACTGCTGCTCGCGCGCCGTCAGGCGTTGGACCTGGGCACTCAGGCCTTGCCAGAGCAGCTCGGCCAGCCCTGGTTCTTCGGCCTGCCACTGCTGCAGCGCGGCGTAGGGCAGCACGCACAGGCGGCTGGGCTCCAGCGCTTCCAGGCTCACCGGGCTGGTCTGGGGCGGGCCGGGCAGGCCCAGCCATTGCTGTTCGGGATAGAAGGCATGGTTGCGCTCGCGGCCGCTGGCGTCGAGGAAGCTGGCGCGCAGCAAACCCTGCTCCACCCACCAGAGCGCCGCCGGCGTTTCACCCGCGCGCAGCAAGACCTGACCCCGTTGCAGCGCCAAGCGGGGCAGGGCGGCCCAGCGCGCCAGACGCGCGGGCGACTGCTGCAGATAGGCCAGCAGAGCCGGGCCGCAAATCGGGCAGGTCGGGGCAGTTTCTGACTTAGGCATGAACCGAGGTTAATGCATGAGCGCGCCGCCGGCCCGAGCATGGCGGCATGAATCTGCGAACCTTGACCCAAGGCGCCCTGCGCCTGCTCCGCGCCAGCAACTGGCCTCATTTGCTTTTGCTGGCGGCCTTGCCAGCTGCAGCTTGGGCGCTGCGCGGCTGGCCCCATGAGCAGACCCTGGCCGTGGTCGGCCTGGCCGCCCTGGCCTGGTTGATGCTGGCCGAACGCCTGTGGCCGCTGCGCTCTGACTGGCAAGCCCGCCAGCCCGAGCTGGCCCGAGACGCCGCCTTTCTGGGCCTCAATGCCATGGTCGACAGCCTGAGCGCCTTCTTGCTGACCGCCCTGGTCTTGCGTTGGGCCCCCGGCCAGGCCGATTCACCCGGCGGTTTGGCGACGCTGCCGGCCGTCCTTGCTCTTCCTCTGGCCATCGCCATCGGCGAGCTGGGGCCTTTTGCCCTGCACCGTTGGGCCCATCGCAGCGAGGGGCTCTGGCGCTTCCACGCCTTGCACCACCAGCCCGCCAAGCTCAATGCCGCCAATGCGGTGCTGGCCCACCCGCTCAATGCCGCCTGGAACCAGGCCGCGCGGCTTTTGCCCTGGCTGCTGCTGGGCTTCAGCGCCGAGGTGATGTTGTGGGCGGCCCTGTTCATGCAGGTGCAAGGCCTGGCCGTGCATGCCAATCTGCGTGGCAGCCTGGGGCCGCTGAATTGGCTGATCGGCAGCGCCGAGCTGCATCGCTGGCACCACAGCGTGCTCGAGGCCGAGGCTCACAACTACGGCACCGCCATTCCCTTGTGGGACCAGCTCTTCGGCAGCTATGTGTACCGCCCGGGCCAGTTGCCGGCGCGCCTGGGTTTGTTTGCCAGCACGGCGCCACAGACCTGGCTGCCGGTTTGCTGCCGCGGCTAGCTCACGACGCGCAGATGCAGCAGGCCATAGCTGCAGCGCAGCCGGCCTTCGGCTTGCGCTTGCTGCAGCAGCTGGTTGACGGTCTGGCGCGAGAGGTTGGCCACGGCGGCCAGCTCGGCCTGGGTGGCGCGCAGGGTCTGCCAGCCTTGGGCGTCGGGCGGGCCGGCGGCGCGGTCACGGCGCAGCTGGGCCAGGGCCAATGCAAAACGCTCAGGCGCGCTGCGGTGACGCGAGGCCTCTAGCAAGCGCAAGGTGCCGTCGTAGCGGCGCGCGAATTCGGCCATCAGGGCGCGCGCAAAGCCGGGCCAGCGGTCCATCAGCAAGGCGTAGGCCGCCGGGCCGATCACCAGCACCTGGCTGCTCTGCGTGGCCAGGGTTTCATAGCTGGCAGCCTGGCCGGCCGCAAAGGCTGCCAGGCCGAACAGCCGCGGTGCCTGCACATGCTCCAGCACCGAGACCGTGCCGTCCAGGCCGGTGAAGCGCGCCTCGATCTCGCCCGCCACCAGGCCGTAGAAAGCCAAGGCCGGCTGACCCTGAGCGAACAGGGTGCGGCCGCGGGCCAGGCGGCGCAGGCTGACGCTGCCTTGCAGCACGGCCTCTGCCGGCATCAGCGCGCCGTCCAGCTCGGGGAAGTTGGCGCACATCAGGGCTTGCAGGGCGGCGCTGGCGCTGGTGACTGGGGGCGGGCGGTCCATGGTGCAAGCAGCAGGCGCGTCTTTGCTTGAATGTCGGGTTCCCGACATTGTGCCGGGCGCCAGCCTCGTAAGCTGGGCGCCATGGATGACGACCTGACCCCTTCCACCGGCCTGCAGCACTGGGCCCGGCAGTACCGCCAGTTCGCCGCGCAGGAATGCCCGAACGACCCGCTTTATGTGGCCCTGTGCCTGATCGTGGCCGATTCACCCGAGCTGCTGGCCTTGATGGCCCATGTGCGGGCCCAGCAGCAGGCCCGGCCCAATCTGCTGCTGGCGGCCTTGCACGAGCGGGTGCTGGCCGGCGTGCCCCATGCGCTGGCGGCCTACTACCCCAGCGTCGGTGGCGAGCGTGCGCCCGACGCGGAACTGTCCGATGCCCTGCACCGCTTTGTGCGGGCCGAGCGGCCGCGCCTGCTGGAGCATCTGCGCCTGCGCAGCACCCAGACCAATGAGATCGGTCGCTGCGCCGTGCTCTGGCCGGCGCTCAGCGCCATCGCCGCCCAGACGGCCAGGCAAGACCTGGCCCTGTTCGATTTCGGTTGCAGTGCCGGCCTCAATCTGGGCGTCGATGCTTACCGTTATGCCTACGGCCACTTCCAGCTCGGCGCCCCGGCGGCGCCAGAGCGGCCCACCGTGGCCTGTCAGTGGCGCAGCGCCGCTGAGCCGCCGCGCACGCCCTGGCGCCTGCAAGCCCGGCTCGGGGTGGATTTGGCCCCGGTCGATGTGCAGGACGAAGCGGCGGTGCGCTGGCTGCGTGCCTGCCTTTGGCCGCATGACCGCGCCCGCGCCCGCCGGCTGGATCAGGCGCTGGCGCAGGCGCGGGCCGCCCGCCACCCGGTGCAGCAGGCCGACCAGGGGCTGTTGCGTTTGGCCGAGTGGCTGGAGGCCTTGCCGGCTGGCGTGCAGCCGGTGCTGTTCAACAGCTGGGTGCTGGCGTACTTCGACGCGCCGGCCCTGGCCGCCCATCGGGCCGAGGTCGAGGGCTTGATGCACCGTCACGGCCTGCTCTGGCTCAGCGCCGAAACCGCCGATCTGCGCCCGGCTGGCTTGGCCCTGCCGCCGGCCCCGGAAGGCGAGTCGGCCGACAGCGCCACGCTCTGGACCTTGCAATGGGCCGAACAGGGGCACTTGCGGCAGCGCGCACTGGCCTGGTCCCATGCCCATGGTCATTGGCTGCACAGCCTCGATGGCATGGGCTGAAGGCTTGGGCTGAGAGCAGCGCCGGCGCCACGGGCCGCAGGCCGCGGCCATGGCGGTCTTGAGGCATGATCCAGGCTCTTCCACGCAGAGGCAAGGTCATGCGCATGGGGCGAGCGGCGGACTGGTGGTGCAGGACGAAGGCTTGGGTGCACGCGGATGCAACCCTGGCGCGCGGGCTCTTGTGGCGCTTGAGCCTGGCCCTGGTGTTCAGCATGATGGGCCTGACCCTGCTGGTGAATCACTTCAGCCGCCGCGATGTCGAGGCCCAAGCGCTCGACGAGTTGCGCAGCACCGTCAGCGAGCGGGCTCGCGCTGCCGGCGAGGATTTCGCGTTGGCCGAGCGCCATGTCGAGCTGCTGCGGCTCGAGTACCTGCGGCGTCTCGCTGCGCCTCGCCCGACGGGCTGGCAGGCTGAGTTCCGTCGCTGGTTTGCGCGCGCACCCGACAAGCTCATGCGTGTGCGTCCCGAGCTCGATGACCACCGTCGCCTGCCCAGCGTCTACCTGCGGCCGCAGGTCGAGCTCAACGAGGAGGTGATGTGGCAGACCTGGGTGGCCTTTGAGTTGCTGCGCGAATGGGGACCGCCCTTGACCGCGCGCTACTACTCGGCTTACTTCGACCTGCCCGGCAAGGGCTTGATCATGTTCTCGCCTTCGGTGAACTGGGGTGCCGAGGCCACGCCCGAGAGCAATAACTTCGACTATCCGCCGGTGGCCGGCGCCTCGCCCGAGAAGAACCCCGGTCGGCGCAATCAGTGGACGCCGGTCTACTACGACGACAAGGCACGCATCTCCATGGTGTCGACCGTGCTGCCCGTCGATCTGGCCGGGCGCTGGGTGGCCTGTGTCTCCCAGGATGTCTCGGTCGCCAGTCTGCTGAAGCGGACCGTCAGCGAGAGCCAGCCCGGCACCTACAACCTCATTCTCAGCCGTGATGGCCATCTGATCGCCCACCCGGGCTTTGCCGCCCGCATCGAGGCGGCGCAGGGCAATCTCAAGCTGGATCAGCTGCGTGACCCTTTGTTGGACGAGATCGCCGCGCTGGCGCTGCCGGCCGAAGGCAAAGCCACGGTCAGTTTCAGCCATGATGGCAGCCAGATGCTCGGGCTGGCGCGCATCGCCGGCCCGGACTGGCTGTTCGTGACGGTCTATCCGCGTGCCGTGTTGGACGCTGGTGTGGCCCGCAGCAGTGCCAACCTCTTGCAGATCGGCGTGCTTGCCTTGCTGGTGTTGATGAGCTTGTTGGGCTGGATCGTGCGGCGCCAGATCAGCCGGCCCATCGCTGAGTTGCAGACGGCGGTGCAAGGCGTGGCCGAAGGCAAGTTCGTCATCGCCCTGCCGGAGGCGCGCGAGGATGAGCTCGGTGAGCTCGGCCGCAGCTTCGAGCAGATGGGCGCCGAGCTGGCGCGCCGTGAGGCCCGGCTCAAGAGTGACGCTCTGGCGCTGCAGGAGGCGCGTGATCTGCTCGAAGACCGGGTTCAAGAGCGCACGGCCGAGCTCCATGCCAGCAATGCCGAGCTGGTGCTGGCGCTCGACGACCTCAGCAAGACCCAGACCAGCCTGCTGCGCGCCGAGCGCCTGGCCAGCCTGGGTCGCATGGTGGCCGGAGTGGCTCACGAGATGGGCACGCCGATTGGCAATGCCCGCCTGGCTGCCACCACTCTGGCGGCCGAGGCCGAACAGATGGAGGCGGCTGTGCAGAACGGTCTGCGCCGCTCGCAGCTGCAGAAGTTCCTGCACCGGGTCAGCTCGGGCAGCCAGATCTTGCAAGGCAATCTGGAGCGCGCCAGCGACCTGTTGCAGAACTTCAAGCAGGTGGCGGTGGACGGCAGCAGCGCCCAGCGCCGGGTCTTCGTGCTCGGCACCTTGGTGCACGACATCCTGATGACCTTGCAGCCTACCCTCAAGCGCCTGCCCTTGCGGGTCGAGGTGGCGGTGCCAGAGTCACTGGAAATGGACAGTTACCCGGGTGCTCTGGGCCAGGTGCTCAGCAACCTGATCCAGAACGCGGTCGTCCATGGTTTTGAGGGGCGCAGCGAGGGCCAGCTGCAGATCCAGGCCGAATGCCCCGATGCCGACCATGTGAAGCTGCGCATCCGGGACGACGGCTGCGGCATCGCCGCCGAGATCCAGCCGCGCGTCTTCGACCCCTTCTTCACCACCCGCATGGGTCGCGGCGGCACCGGCTTGGGCTTGAACATCAGCCACAACCTGGTCAGCAATGTGCTGTGCGGCGAGATCCATCTGCACAGCGAGGCCGGCGCCGGCTGCTGCTTCGAGCTCTTGCTGCCCCGCGTGGCGCCCAGCCATGGCGATGCGGAAACCTTGCCCCTGCCGCTCAGTGACTTTGCGCCCTTGGCCTGAGGCAGGGGCGCCACTGCGAGCTGGCGCCCCGGTGCTGCAGAACCTCAGTTCGTCGAGTTGCGGCGCCGGCGAGCCAGTGCGGCCAGACCCAGACCCAGGCCCGCCAGGGCGAAGCTGCCCGGTTCCGGCACGCTGTTGGGGGTCTTGATCGTCACTTCAAAGCCGATGGCGTCAGTGCTGAAGGGGTCGCCGTAGAAGGACGAGCTGCTGCCTTTGTAGCAGCTGCCTTCTTCCAGGCCGCTCAAGGGCACCAAGCTACCCACGGTGTTGTAGTTGCTGCCGCCGCAATTGCCTTCATAGGTGCCGACATGGGCATACGCTTCGTCATTCAGGTAGGCGGCCAACTCCAGGCTGTCGCCGGCGGCCAGGGTGCGATCGACCTCGACGTAGAAGGCGTCCCAGCTGTAATAGCCGTCCGAGCCATCGTCGAGCGCATTCAGGTTGGCACCTTCGCGGTCCAGAACGATGCCGTCCTGGTTGGCGCTGAGCTTGGCACTGCTGCTGAACACTTCGGTGTTGCCGATCTGGACCGAGGCGCCATAGCGCGACTCCAGAAACTCGCCAGCCTCCCAGCTCCCGCCCTGCAGTTGCGTGCTCAGGGAGCCACCGTAGATCTTGAACTTGAGCGTGTAGGTCTGCGTCACGTTGCTGGTGTTGAGCAGCGAGTAGGCAAAGCCGGCCTTGGTGGCGGCGCTGGCCATGCCCTTGGCATTGCTGGACACGGCATAGGCGCCGGTGGCGCTGGAGAAGGCGTAGGCAGATCCCGTGCCGGCGATGTTGTCGATGTAGCTGTACGAAGAAACCAGGGTGCTCGAACTGGATTCGTTGGGTGTGGCGTCGAAAGCGCCGGCGGTGGCGCCGGACGATACGCTCAAGGTCGGGTTGGCCCAGGCGGCAGGTGCCAGGGTGGCGAGGCCAGCGATAGCGGCAGCGAGAATGCTCAAACGATGTGCACTGTTCACGGGTTTCCTTGGTGGCGTTGATCAAAGGTCTTGGCAAACGCAATTTCCATGCCCCGATCTGAAACTCCTGTGCTTTCAAACGTTTGATGAGTTTGCCCATGGGGCGGAGAGTCCAAATGCCAAGTTTTCCGACACGCAAATTCATGCCGCAGGGATACTTTGATGCGGGTTTGCCCGAGGCCGAGTGCGCGCTGTCTGCGGCGGAGGCCTGCGCATGAGTCGGGTCCTTCTGGCTTGGGAGTTAGGCCAGGGCCTGGGCCATATCGACCGCATGCTGATGCTGGCGCGCGAGCTGCGTCGGCGCGGCCATGAGGTGATCTTCACGCTGCGCGATCTGGCCCGCGCCCATGGGCGCATCGCCGCCGAAGGCTTTGTGGTGCTGCAGTCGCCGCTCTGGCTGGCCCAGATGGTCAACCCGCCGCGCCTGGGCAACTACAGCGCTGTGCTGGCCACCGCCGGCTGGCTGGACCCCGAAGGCCTCGCCGGTCTGCTGCTCGGCTGGCGCAATCTCTGGGCCCAGCTCAAGCCGGATTTGCTGATTGCCGACCATGCGCCCACCGCCTTGCTGGCTGCACGGGGTCAGGTCTTGCCAGCCTGGGCCGTGGGCAATAGTTTCGAGCTGCCACCCACCCGGGGCAGCTTTCCGCCCATGGAGTTCTGGCTGGAGCGCGAGCAGGCGCAGTGCGCCGGCTATGACGCGCTCTTGCTGCGCCATGCCAATCGCGCCCTGGCCTTGCTCGGAGACCCGCCGCTGGCGACCTTGCAGGATCTGTTCACGCCTTCGCGCAGCGCCATACTGAGCTTGCCTGAGTTGATGCATTACGAGGGCTATGACGCGGAGATGCCGGTGCTCGGCGCCAGCTATGTCGGTGACCGCGGGCTGGCACCGGAGTGGCCGGGGGGCGCCGGCAGTAATGTGCCGCGGGTGTTCGCCTATCTGCAGGCCAAGCAGGCCGACTTTGTCCCGGTCATGACGGCGCTCAAGCGTCTGGGCTGGCCCAGCCTGGTGTATGCGCAAGGCTTGGCACCGCAGGCGGCCGAGCGCCTGGCCGGCCCCAATCTGCGTTTTGCAGCGGGGCCAGTGCAGAGCGACGCGGCGCTCAGGGATGCCGATCTGTCACTCAACTACGGCAGCGTGGGCATGGTCAGCGCCGCTGCCTTGGCCGGCAAGCCGCAGCTGGCTCTGCCCATACACACCGAGCAGCAGATGAGCGCGCAGCGGCTGCAGCGGGCCGGCCTTGGCCTCGCTTTGATGCCAGGTGCGCCGGCCGTGGACCACGCGGCGCTGCTGCAGTCCTTGGTGGCTGACCAGCGCATGCTGGGTCGGACCCGCTTGCTTGCCCTGCAGCGGCAGGACATGCGGCCGAAGGCCAGCGGCGTGCGTGTGGTCGACCTGCTGGAGGCCCGCGGCGCACTCTGAGTACGGTGTCGTTCGCTACAACAGCCGGTAGCCCAGGCGCAGGCTCTCGTTGCCGCAGCGGTCCAGCGCCGACAGCACCAGACCACTGAGCCCGGCGGCCGGCAGCTCCAGTTCGAGGGCGCGGTCGCCGCTGGTGTAGGCCGTGGCCAGGAATTCCCAGTCGCCCTCGCGCTGCAGCCACAGGGCATAGCGCTGCAGGCCTGCCCCGGCCTGCGGTGCCAGGCGCAGGCGCAGCAGCCCGTCCGTCCGGCGTTCCAGAGTCAGCGTCGGCGGCTCGGCCGCCGCAGTTTTCAGCCAGGGCGTGGCCGGTACCAGGGCGGCTTGCGGGTAGCTGCTACGGCGCAGCGCATCGGCCAGGCCGCGGCGGTTCTGCGCCAGGGCCACCATGCTGAAGTGGGCATGGCCGCTGCCCGGGCGGCGTTCGCGCAGCAGCGCAATCTGCTGCACGAGTTCCTCTACCGGCCAGCTGTCGGCTTTTTCAGTCACCTTGCTGCTGAACAGGCCGGGCCAGACATGCCGGTCGAGCGGATTCTGGCCATGCCAGTAGTCCAGCAGGGTGCCGAAGGCTTGCGCCTTCTGTGCGATCGGCCAGTAGAGCTGGGGCACGAGGTAGTCGACCCAGCCCTCAGTCAGCCAGCGTTCGACGTCGGCGTAGAGCTTGTCGTACTGGCTGAAGCCGGCAATGCCTTCGGGGCGCAGCGCCGGCTTGCCGATGCCAAAGGGGCTGATGCCGAAGCGGACCTCAGGGCGCAGCGCGCGCACGGTCTGTTGCAGGCGCTGCACGAGCTGGTCGACGTTCTGGCGCCGCCAGTCGTTGCGGCCCAGCGTGCCGCCGCCTTCGCGATAGCGGCTCCAGCTGGGCTCGTCCGGGAAGTCCAGCTCGCGGCCGCTGCTGTCATTGACCGGGTAGGGGTAGAAATAATCGTCGAGATGCAGGCCATCGATGTCGTAGCGGCGCAGCAAGTCCTCGACCACGGCCAGGGTGTGCTCGGCGGCGGCGGGCTCGCCGGGGTCGATCCAGAGCTGGTCGCCATAACTTCGCACCCACTGCGGCTGGCTGCGGCTCAGGTGGCCAGCCGCCGGCGCGCTGGTGGCCTGGCTTTGGCGGGCGCGGAAGGGGTTCAGCCAAGCGTGCAACTCCAGGCCGCGCTGGTGCGCCTCGCTGATCCAGAAGGCCAGCGGGTCGTAGAAGGGCTCGGGTGCCTGGCCCTGGCGGCCACTCAGGTACTCGCTCCAGGGTTCCCGGCGCGAGTCATAGAGGGCGTCGGCCGCGGGCCGCACCTGCAGGATCACGGCGTTGAGCTTGAGCTGCGCCGCCAGGTCGAGCAGGGCCAGGGCTTCCGCTTGCTGCTGGGCTGTGCTCAGGCCTTTGCGGCTGGGCCAGTCGATATTGGCCACGGTCGCCACCCAGACGGCGCGGAACTCGCGCGGCGCGGCCGGCGCCAGGGCAGCCAGCTCGGGCGCACTGCGCAGGCGTGGCGGGTCCTGCGAGCTGCCGCCTTGCAGCGGTGTGTCGGCACAGCCGCTCAAGCTCAAGCCGAGGGCCGGGCTCAGGCCGCTGGCGAGGAGCAGGCGCCGCCTCATGCTTCGATCTTCTTGCCGAAGTCGGCGGGAATCTTGAGCAGGGCCGCCATGGCGAAAGAGGGCAGGGTGGCCACCAGCACCCAGACGAAGAAGGCGGTGTAGCCGAGCTGGTCCTGCAGCCAGCCGCTCCACATGCCCGGCAACATCATGCCCAGGGCCATGAAGCCGGTGCAGATGGCGTAATGGGCAGTCTTGTGCTCACCCTCGGCCACCAGAATCATGTACATCAGGTAGGCGGTGAAGCCCAGGCCATAACCAAATTGTTCGACGGCCAGCGCGCCGCTGATCAGCCAGAGATTGGCGGGCAGCCACAGCGCCATGGCCAGGAAGACCACATTGGGCACATGCATGGCCAGCACCAGGGGCCAGAGCGCGCGCTTCAGGCCGAGGCGCGAGATCACCCAGCCGCCGACCAGGCCGCCCAGGGTCAGGGCTGTCAGGCCCACGGTGCCGTAGGCGATGCCAACCTGCTTGGTGCTCAGGCCCAGGCCGCCCTGGGCCGGCGGGTCGAGCAGAAACGGCGTGGCCAGCTTGAGTAGCTGGGCCTCGGGAAAGCGGTAGAGCAGCAGGAAGCCGAGGATCACCCAGATGCCCGGCTTCTGGAAAAACAGCGCAAAGACGCGCAGGAATTCGGGCAGCAGCTGGCCTGGCTGGATGCCGGACGGCCGGTCGCTGGCCGGGCGTGGCAGGCTGAACAGGCTGTGCCACAGGGCCAGCAGGCCGAACAAGGCCGCCACCACGCCGAACACCCAGGACCAGGCCGTGACCATGCTGCCGGTGCGCTCCTGCAGCTCGCCGGCCAGATAGACCAAGCCGCCCTGGCCGCCGATATTGGCGAGGCGGTAGAAGGTGGAACGGACGCCGACGAAAGCCGCCTGGCTGCGCTGCGGCAGGGCCAGCATGTAAAAGCCGTCGGCTGCGATGTCGTGCGAGGCGGACGCGAATGCCATCAGCCAGAACAGGGCCAGCGTCATCTGCAGCGCCCGCTCGCCCGGGATCGTCAGCGCCACGCCGGCCAGGGCCGCGCCGATCAGAAACTGCATGGCGCTGATCCAGCGCCGCTTGGTGCCCAGCAGCTCCACCAGGGGCGACCACAGCGGTTTGATCACCCAGGGCAGGTAGAGCCAGCTGGTGTAGAGCGCGATGTCCGTGTTGTTGAAGCCCAGGTTCTTGTACATGACCACCGACAGCGTCATCACCACCACATAGGGCAGGCCCTGTGCGAAGTAGAGCGAAGGGATCCAGAGCCAGGGCTGGCGGGAGCGGGGCAGGTCGTGCGAACGTGGGGCGGTCATGCGGGCGGCAGGCAAGGGCAGGCAATCCAGGGGCAGCAGGGCTGGGGCAGGCGCGCTGAGTTCGGCCCCAACCGGCCGACTCAGTTCGCGCCGCCCATTATCTTGGTCGCCGGCCAGTCAGATGCATCTCGGGTGGGCAGACAAACCCTCGCGGTAGCTAGCCCGGGGTCGGTTCTCGGCACATTGGCGAACTACGCTTGCTGGCTTTCCGCGCTTCGGTGGCTCGGCCCGCCGCCGTGCTCGTGGTGCCCGGGTCGGCTCTGCGAGCCGACTGCCCTCGGTGCTCATTGCGCGGCTCAGCGGCGCCAAACTCCCTCCGTTCGCTGCGCTCACTGTGGTCAAACAGTGGCGCCGAGTCAGTGCTTGAAGCGTTCGCTGACGCGCCCGCCTGAGCCGCTCCGCTGCGCTCTCGGCCGCGCACAAATCGCCCGTCGTCGGGCCGAGCCACCTCCGAATGTGGCGTGTTCCACCGTTGAGGGGCAGATCGTTCGCGATGCAAGCGCCCTGCAGTTCGGGCCGCCGCTGGGCGATTTGTGAAGGGCTGAGCAGCGCAGCGGCTCGGGGCGCGCGCGTACCCGCGCGCTTCAAGCGCTGACTTGGCGCGTCTGTCTGAACGAAACGAACGCAGTGAGTGAAGAGAGTTATGCGCCAGCCCCGAGGCGCGAGCAGCGCAAGGCAGTCGGCCCGCCAGGGCCGACCCCGGAACCATGAGCCCGGCGGCGGCCCGGACTGCAGGGCCTCCCGCGGGAGGCTCAATGGAGGTCAATAGCCTTAGCCCAATCTTCATCTTCCGGGCCGGACGCTAGAGCTGCAAAAAAACTTGAGCACGCCTGTAAGGCCGAGGCCACTGCGGCGACTCACACCAGGACAGCGTGATCTGTCGAGCTTGTTTCCCTCCAACTTTGTCCCTTGACCTTCAACAGGAGTTCCCATGAACCACAGCACCCTCAAGACCGGCCTGAGCATCGCCACTGCCGCCGCAGCCCTGTTCGCCACCACCGCCTTCAGCAGCGCCGCACATGCGGCCGACGACGGCATGGTCAAGTGTTCCGGCATCAACAGCTGCAAAGGCAGCTCGGAGTGCAAGACCGCCAAGAGCGAATGCAAGGGCCACAACAGCTGCAAGGGCCAAGGCTGGGTCTCGAAGAAGACCGCCGAGGAATGCAAGACCGCCGGTGGCAAGGTGCTGAAGTAAGCCGGCCCCAAGTCAACGCAAGATCGACCGGAGCCCTGCCATGCCTGTTCCATTGACTCGATCGCAGGGCCCGGCCGGGGCTTCAGCCTCCATCCAGGGCTTTGGCCTGGGCCTGCGCAGCGAACATTACGCGGCTCTGTCCCAGCCTTTGCCCGCCGGTCGGCGGCCCGATTGGCTGGAAATCATTTCCGAGAATTACATGGTGCCCGGCGGCCCGCCGCTGCAGCACCTGGACCGCCTGCGGCGCGACTACCCCATGGTCATGCACGGCGTGTCCCTGTCCATCGGCAGCAGCGATCCGCTGAACCGGGCCTATCTGCGCGAGCTCAAGGCCCTGGCTGACCGCGTGCAGCCCGCCTGGGTGTCCGACCATTTGTGCTGGACCGGCGTGGACCACCAGCAGCTGCACGATCTGCTGCCCATGCCCTACACCGAAGCGGCACTGCAGCATCTGCTGCCGCGCGTGGCCGAGGTTCAGGATGCCCTGCAGCGACCCTTGTTGCTGGAGAACGTGTCCAGCTATGTCTGTTTTGCCGGCGACGAGATGAGCGAGGCCGAGTTCGTGGCCGAGCTGCTGCGGCGCAGTGGCTGCGGCCTGCTGCTGGACGTCAACAATGTCTACGTCTCCAGTCGCAACCACGGCTTCGACGCTCGCGCCTACATCGACCTCATGCCGGCCGCGCAGGTGCGGCAGATCCATCTTGCCGGTCATGAGATGCGCGATGGGTTGCTGGTCGACACCCACGACCAACCGGTCAGCGAAGCGGTCTGGCAGCTCTATGCCTACACCGTGCAGCGCCTGGGTGCGCGGCCGACCATGATCGAACGTGATGACCAGATCCCGGCCCTGGAGGTCTTGCTTGATGAACTGGACCAAGCCCGGCGGCGCAGCGATCAGGCCCTGGTGCCCACCACGGAGGCGGCATGATGATCAACACCCCCCTTGCGGCTCAGCAACGCGCCTTGCAAGCCGCCGTGCGCGGGCAGGCCGGCGCGGGCGATGGCCTGCTGCGCGAGCCCGGCGCGGACCAGGGCCTGGCGGTGTACCAGGATGCCTATCAGGCGCGTCTGTTGGCCGCTCTGCGCGACAACTATCTGGTCCTGCACCGGGCCCTCGGCGACGAGGATTTCCAGGCCCTGGGCCTGGCCTATCTGCATGCCCATCCGCCGCGCACGCCGTCCTTGCGTTGGTGGGGCGATCGCCTGGGTGACTTCATGGCTGGCCAGCTGGCCGGGCCGCCTGAGGGCCTGCCGGCATCGCCTTCGTCCTGGGGTCAGGTCTTGCCCCATGCGGCCCTGGTCGACCTGGCCCGCATGGACTGGGCCTTGCGCATGGCTTTCGACGCCGCCGACAGCCCGGCCCTGGGCCGCGAGGCCCTGCAGAGACTGGCGCCCGAGGACTGGCCCGGCCTGCGGCTGCGCCTGCGGCCCGGCGTGCAGTTGCTGAACCTGGACTGGGCGGTGGCGCCGGCCTGGCGCCGCTTGCGCGCCGAGGGGCCCGTGGGCGAGGCCACCTTGAATGCGCCCGAGCCATTGGCCCATGTCTGCCTGATCTGGCGCCCGGCATTGGAAACCCGTTGGCGTTCGCTGCCGCCGCTGGAAGGGCGCTTGCTTCACGCCCTGGCTGCTGGCCGCGTCTTTGCCGAGCTCTGCGAGCAAGCTGCCCTGGAGCTTGGGTGTGAGACCGCTGCCGCGCCGGCGGTGGTCGGCCTGTTGCAGGCCTGGTTGGCCGATCAGCTGCTCCTGCCCCTGGAAGAACCGAGCGCCTGAGCGCTCACAAGCGAGCGTCGTAGCTGATGCTTTGCTGGGCGGCGCGCTCGCCACGCACGGTCGTGTAACGCGACAAGGTGCTGGCGGTGCTGCCCATGCGATAGACCCGCCAGCTCAGCTCGATCTCGCAGCTCTGCACCGCCGACAGATTGGGCGTGGTCTTGTCCAGGCTGCGGCTGTGCTCGTTGAGCGCCAGGTCGAGATCTTGGGTGTTGATGCGAACCCAAGGTGCGCCGGCCTGGTTCTCGATCAGAAAGGGCAGGCTGACCGATTCGCTCAGGCCGCCCGAGAAACTGCTGCCGTCGGCGCGCTTGCAGCGCAGATTGCTGCGGTTGTCCACCGAGCTGCCGGCCTCCTGGCCGAGCTGCACCATCAGCTTGCCGGCGCTGCGGCCCAGGTTCACCGGCCCAAGGGGGCTGAGCACGCTGAAGCTCTTGGGCAGGGTGACGCTGTTGACATGCTGCTCGCCCCGGCGCTCCAGAATGATGCTGATGCTCGGCTGCGCCAGGCTTGTCGGCAGCTGGCCGGTGTAGCTGCTGCCGCGGCCGTCGCTGTCGCGCAGCTCGATGCGCTGGCTGTCGGTCTGGGCATAGAGGCGGTCGGCGCCGGTCAGACGGATGCGTGTCAACAGATTGGCGCTCTGGCCGACGCTGACGCTGACATTCAGCAGACCGTCCTGTCCCAGGATGGTGGCGCGCGGGCTCAGGGCGTCCGACTGGATGAGTTCGGAGTCCTTGCAATTGAAAACGGCGCAGTCGACCGTTTCCACAATGTCCACAAACGGGCTGCCACCGCAGCCGGCCTGCAGGACCAGGGCACTGGCCAGGGCCAGGGCGGTGACGGCGCCGTGCAGGCCATGGGCCCGCCAGCTCGTGCTTGTCTTGTTTGGCTTCATGGGTGTTCCTCGCGCCCGTCCAGGTGGGCCATTATTGGAGCTGCCTTGATTTGCTTGGATGGGGCCGGCCGCGCTGACGGAGCCGCCCTCACTCGTGGATGCCGGCGCACTGTGGCATGGCTGCCGGGCCCGCGCCATCCCCCTTCCGGGTTGGACAGGCTGCCGCCGTCGGAGTCGTGCGCGCTGCGCTCGAGCGGAGCGATTGCCGATCCTCACCTTGGTCCACAATCCTCGGGCCCCCCTGCATCCCGATGAAGCGAAAGGCGTCTGCCCATGAGCATTGCCAGCCAGCCCCTGCAGCTCTGGTCTGCGTCCGAATTGATTGCGGCCTATGCCAGCAAGCAGCTGTCGCCGGTCGAGGCGACGCGTGCCGTGCTGGCGCAGATCGAGCGGCGCGAACCCGTGCTCCATGCGCTCTATGCCCTCGATGCCGAGGCTGCTCTGGCGCAAGCCCGGGCCAGCGAGGCACGTTGGCTGCGCGGTGAACCCTTGTGCCCGCCGGGCCTGGACCCGGCCTGCACCCTGGACGGCGTGCCGCTCACGCTCAAGGAAAACATCGCCACGCGCGGCACGCCCATGCCCTTGGGCTGCGCCGCCACCCTGCTGAGCCCGGCGCGGGCGGACGCGCCGCCGGCCGCCCGCCTGCGCGAGGCCGGCACCGTGCTGTTGGCCAAGACCACCATGCCGGACTACGGCATGCTGAGCTCGGGCCTGTCCAGCTTCCATGCCCTGTGCCGCAATCCCTGGGACCTGAGCAAGAACCCGGGCGGGTCCAGCGCCGGCGCAGCGGCCGCTGCGGCGGCTGGTTATGGGCCGCTCCATGTTGGCACCGACATCGGCGGCTCCCTGCGCCTGCCGGCCGGCTGGTGCGGCATCTTCACGCTCAAGCCCAGCCTGGGCCGAATTCCGATCCAGCCCGCCTATGCCGGCCGGGTGGCCGGGCCGATGACGCGCACGGTCGCGGATGCGGCCCGCATGATGGCCCATCTGAGCCGGCCCGACTGGCGTGATGCCAGCAGCCTGCCCGCGCAGGCGCAGGACTGGCTGGCCTTGCGCCGCGAGCTCAAGGGCTTGCGCTTGGGGCTTGTGCTCGACGCCGGTTGGGGCACACCGGCCAGCGCCGAGATGCGCGCAGCCGTCGTGGCCGCGGCGAGCCTGTTCGAGCAGGCCGGTGCGCAGGTGGAGCCCATGGCCCCGTTCTGCCGCCGCGCCATGATCGACGGCCTGGACAAGTTCTGGCGCATGCGCTCCTGGCTCGATTACCGCGCTCTGCCGCCTGAACGGCAGGCTTTGGTCTTGCCCTATATCCGCGCCTGGGTCGAGGGCGCGGCCGGCATGGCGGCGGATGATTTGTTCCAGGGCTACAGCCAGATGCAGGCCTTGCGCGAGGCGGCGGTGGCGGCCTGCCAGCCCTTCGACTATGTGCTCAGCCCGGTCAGCCCCGAGACTGCTTTTGCTGCCGAGCAAGCCAGTCCGCTCAATGACCCGGCGCGGCCCTTCGAGCACATCGCCTTCACCTTGCCCTACAACATGAGTGAGCAGCCGGCAGCCAGCATCAACTGCGGCTACAGCGCGGCCGGCTTGCCGATCGGCTTGCAGATCATTGGCCGACGTTTTGATGACCTGGGTGTGCTGCAAGTCTGCGCCGAGTTCGAGCGTCTGCGCGGTCCGCAGCGCCCCTGGCCGACCTTGTGAGACCGCGTGGGGGTGCGCCCGCGGCGCCGCTGGGCGGCGGTCTGGCCTGTGCCGAAAGCCAGGGGTATCCGTGCTTGCTTTGACATCTGGCCTGGTCCATCATGGCGCGCCGCCGGCGCCTCCAGGTGCCGGTGCGAACGGTTCAAATCAACGGATGGAGTGATGCAAGCATGAATACAAAAGCCTATGGCGCGGAGTTTCTGGGGACCTTCTGGCTGGTGCTCGGCGGTTGCGGCAGTGCCGTGCTGGCCGCGGCCTTTCCCGGCGTGGGCATCGGCCTGCATGGCGTGTCCTTGGCCTTCGGCCTGACCGTGCTGACCATGGCCTACGCCGTTGGCCATATCTCGGGCGGCCACTTCAACCCGGCGGTGTCGGTGGGCCTGTGGGCCGGCGGCCGATTTCCGGCCAGCCAGCTGCTGCCCTACATCGTGTCCCAGGTGCTCGGTGGCTTGGCTGCCGGCGGTGTGCTCTATCTGATCGCCAGCGGCAAGGCCGGCTTTGACTTGGCTGGCGGCTTTGCCTCCAATGGTTTCGGCGAGCACTCGCCCGGCCAGTACTCGCTGCAGGCCGCCTTGCTGACCGAGGTGGTGATGACGGCCTTCTTCCTGATCATCATCCTCGGCGCCACCGACGGCCGCGCCCCGGCCGGCTTCGCGCCCATCGCCATCGGCCTGGCCCTGACCTTGATCCATCTGATCAGCATCCCCGTCACCAACACCTCGGTCAACCCGGCGCGCAGCACCGGTGTGGCCTTGTATGTTGGTGGCTGGGCGATCGAGCAGCTGTGGCTGTTCTGGGTCGCGCCCATCGTCGGCGCGGTGCTCGGTGCCGTGGCCTATAAGGCGATCGCCAGTACGCCGGCCAAGGCCTGAGTCTCGGTTCTAGCGGCCGGCGACGGGGCTTTTCCCGCGCCGGCCCGGCAGCGGCGGTGGTAGATTCTGCGCTCCACCGACGCATCGAGCTTTTCCCCGCGGTCTGACAAGGCCAGGCCGGGGAAGGGCGGAGAACTCACCATGCCTTTTGAAGTGCCGGATCTGCTGGGTCCCTATTTGTTGCCGCTGCTGATTGCCGTGCCCCTGGCCATCGTGGTCTTCATCATCAGCGTGCGCCGCGGTGACGACCAGATTCCCCCGGCCGGCCACAACACTGTGCAGCCGCCGCTGCCCGAAGGCTATGCACCAGTGAAGCGCGTGGCGGCTGTGCCACAGGCCGCTGTGCCCCTCGCTCCAGCGCTTGCTCCGGCACCGGCCGGCCCGGTGCCGCTGCTGGTGGTCGACGATTCGGCCGTGGCGCGTGCCAAGCTGTCCCGCTTGTTCGAGGGTGTCGGCTACCAGGTGACCGTGGCCAAGGATGGCCTGGAAGCCCTGCAATGCCTGGCCGAGCGGCGCTTTGCCGTCTTGATCACCGATCTGGAAATGCCCAACAAAGACGGGTTCGAGCTGATTGCCGATGTCCAGGGCAGCCTGGCGACCGAAGACCTGCCCATCATCGCCATCACCGGCCATGACGAAATGCAGGCGCGCGTGCACCAGGTGCAAGGTCTGTACGGCATCTTCAAGAAGCCCTGGAACGACCGCGAGCTGCTCAAGCGCGTAGAAACCCTGGCCAGCCTGCGCCCGCGCTGAGATTCTGCCGGGCCCGCCCTGCGGGTAGGCCTGCATGTCTGCGGCTGCGGCCCGCCGGGATAATCCGCCCCACAACAACATGAGGGGCGCGCCCGCCGGCGCGCGGAAGAGCGCATGAGATTGCCCAATCTGCTGGGAAGCCGGAACGGCCGGCTGTCGGCCTTTTTCTTTCTCTACATGACCGAGGGCATCCCCCTCGGTTTTGCCGCCACCGCGGTGGCCACCCAGCTGCGCCGCATGGGCGTGGGTCCGGCCGAGATTGGCGCCTTCGTTGCCGCCTTTTACCTGCCTTGGGCCTTCAAGTGGGCCTTCGGTCCGCTGGTCGATGTGTTCCGCTCCCAGCGCTTCGGCCATCGTCGCGCCTGGATCTTGGGCACGCAGCTGGTCATGGCCGCCACTCTGGGCGTGCTGGTCTTCGTCAAGCTGCCTGAGCAACTGGCCTTGTTCACCATCATCCTTCTGGTGCACAACAGCTTTGCTGCCATGCAGGACGTGGCCATCGACGCCCTGGCCTGCAACACCTTGCATGAGGACGAGCGCGGCCTGGCCAATGGCCTGATGTTTGCCGGCGCGGCCGTGGGCCAGGCGGTCGGCGGCAGCGGCGTGCTCTTCCTGATGGCTTACATTGGCTTCCAGAACAGCTTCGTCTTCGTGGCCTTGAGCATCCTGGCCGTCACCGGCTTCGTCGTGATGCCCATGAAAGAGGCGCTGGCCCAGGCCGGCGATGCGGCCAGCCAGGCGGGTCGGGGCTTGCGTCACGCCCTGGGCGAGATGCGCCGTTTTGCCATGGATTCCTTCCGCTCCTTCATCGGCACGCGCGGTGCCTATGGCGGCGTCTTCTTCGCTTTGCTGCCCTGCGGCGCCATGTCGCTGAGCCTGGCCCTGCAATCGAACCTCTCGGTCGAGCTGGGTCTGGACGATGACCAGGTGGCCTGGATGAATCTGGCCACCAGCGTGCTCAGCGGTGTGGCCATGGTGGTCGGCGGCATGTTGTCCGATCGCATCGGTCGCCGCCTGGTGCTCAGCGTCTCGGTGGTGCTGATGAGCCTGCCGGTGCTCTATCTGGCCTTTGTCTTGCAGCAGCACGGCTACGTCATGCCGCGTGCCGCCGACAGCAAGCAGGCCGTGGAGCCGGCCCTGGTCAGCGCGCTCTGGATCTCGGTGCTGGCTTTCAATGTCTTCATGGGCCTGATGTACGGCGTGCGCTCGGCCCTGTTCATGGATGTGACCAACCCCAAGGTCGCGGCCACCCAGTTCACCGCCTATATGGCTTTGATGAACCTGTCCATCGCCTACACGTCGACCTGGCAAGGTCAGGCCATCGAGTCCTTCGGTTACCCGGTGACGCTGCTGATCGATGCGGTCGCCGGCCTGTCCTGCCTGTTGCTCATGCATCTGATGAAGAAGCCGGCCTCCGAGGCCGCGCAGATCAGCGACGCCCTGGCCGACCGCCGTGCTCGCCAGAGCGCCTGGGGCCTGGGCCTGCTGTGCCTGGCCTGGCTGCCCTTCTGGGCCTTGCGTGCCGAGTTGGGCGCTGCCGCGGCGATCGCCAGCATGTTCTTCACCGTCTTCTTTGTGATGGGCGCGCTGTTCCTGCTGGCCGGGCGCGAGGCTCTGGGGCAGGCCTTGAGCCCCGGCCTGCAAAAACTGGCGCTGGGCCTGGTTTTGCCCCTGCTCGCCATGTATGGCCGCAGATGGGTGGACGGCCTGCAAGCCGGCGTGGCGCCCTGGTTGCAGCCCTCGCCAGGTCTGATGCTGGCCGATGCGCTGATCTACCTGGTACCCCTGCTGGCCGGTCTGGTGCTGGTGCAGCTGGCACGCCGTGACTGGTCCGTGCTGACCCAGCCGGCGCCGGGTGCCGTGCCGAGCCGAGCTCCTGCTTTGGGGTGATGCCTAACGCCCAGACTCCCTGCTATCCTGCGGCCTTCATCACGAACGAGGAGAGGGCTGTGCTGAATCAAGGGAAACAGGGCGTGCGAGTGTTTGCTGTCGCGGTGGCGGTCTTGCTGTCGGTGGGCGCCGCGCAAGCCGGGCCGGAGGCCGACAGCCGCGGCTGGTACCTGGGCGCAAATCTGGGCACGGCCAAGGGCAAGTCCAAGGTCTACGACGGCAAGTCGGAGCCTTCCTTTGGCTTCGCGGCCGGCTACCGCTTCAATCCGAACCTGTCGGCTGAGCTGTTCTCGCGCTCCCTCAACTTCGAGTTTTTGGTCGGCTTTCTCGACCCCAATGGCTATGTCTACCCCGAGGACCATGTTGGCGCCGCGCTGCGCCTGAGCGCACCGTTGAACGAGTCGTTCCAGTTGTATGGCCGCCTGGGCGTGGGCCGCACGACCATGAAAGCCACCTTGGTGAACATGCGCCACGACTCGGTCAGCGAAGCCAGCCTGGGCGCCGGCCTGGGCTATGACTTCAACCCCAGCTGGGGTCTGCAGCTTGAGTACAACCGCTTCCTGAAGAACGACATCAACGTGCTGTCCTTGGGCTTGCAGTTCAGGTTTTGAGCAGGGGCATCCTCACTGCGACAGCTTTTGTTAGCCGGCTCACGCAGTGCAGCTTGGCATCGCGGGTAGGCCCGCGACAGCATGGGCTGGCCTGATGACCCGACCTGAGGCCGGGGCTCAGGACAAGGCGTTCAGCCGCATGAGTGAATCCGGAAGGCGCCGACCGCGTCCACCAGTCGTGCAGCCTGCTGTTGCAGGGCTTCGGCGGCGGCGGCGGATTCTTCCACCAGGGCCGCGTTCTGTTGCGTCACTTGGTCCAACTGGGTGACTGATTCGCTGACCTGGCCGATGCCTGCCGTCTGCTCGTTGGCGGCGCTGCTGATTTCGCTGATCAGCTGGCCCACACGGCGAACCTGCACGACGATATCGTCCATGGTGCTGCCGGCCTCGGCCACCAGGCGCGAGCCGGTGTCGACCTTCTCGACGCTGTCGTTGATCAGCGTCTTGATCTCCCGCGCGGCCCCGGCCGAACGCTGGGCCAGACTGCGCACCTCGCTGGCAACCACGGCGAAACCTCGGCCTTGCTCACCCGCACGGGCGGCTTCCACCGCAGCGTTGAGCGCCAGGATGTTGGTTTGGAAGGCGATCGCATCGATGGTGCCGATGATGTCCGAGATGCGCCGGCTGCTGGCGGTGATGGCCTCCATGGTCTGCACCACGTTTCCAACCACGGTGCCGCCCTTTGCGGCCACGGTGGAGGCCGAACTGGCCAGATCATTGGCCTGACGAGCGGTGTCGGCGCTGTTGCGCACGGTGGCGTTGAGTTCCTCCATCGAGGATGCCGTCTTCTGCAGGTTGCCGGCCTGCTGCTCGGTGCGGTGCGAGAGGTCGGCATTGCCTGCGGCGATCTCGCTAGAGGCCAGGCGCACGCTCTCGGCGCCCTGATGCACGGCGCCGATGGAGGCGGCCAGTTGCCCGCGCAGCGCTTCGAGGTCGCGCATCAGGAGGCCGACCTCGTCGCGGCCCGAAGCCCGCAAGGGCTTGGACAAATCGCCACCGGCCAAGGTGGAAACACTGGATGACAGTTGAGCCATGCGGCCCAGCATGCCCTTGGCCAGCAACAGGCTCAAGCTCACCCCCAGAACCAGGGCCAAAGCTGTGGCGGCGTAGATGCCTGATTGCACGCGGGCTGCCGAGCTGCTGGCCTGGGCCACATCGCGGCCGGCCTGGTCGAGCTTGGACTGACTGATGTGGTTGATCACTTGTAGCAGACCGTCATATTCCTTTTGTGCCGTGCTCAGAAAGGTGGACGCGATCACTGCGCCGCTGACGCGCATATCCAAGGTGTCTTTGATGGCCTTGTCGTAGCGGCCGAAGAGGGCGGTGAGCTTGTCCAAGGACTGCTGCTCTTCCGCCGACATCACGCTGCCCTTCTGTTCCGCCAAGCTCCTCTTGAGCGTTGCAATCGTGCGGCTCAACTCGGTGTCGATGACCTCGATTTCCTTGGCGTTGTAGCCCATCGCCTCGTAGCCGAGCGAGCGGTTGATCAAGGCGTTGGTGTCGCGCAGGCCGGACTCGAACTTCGCGGCGAAGGCGTAGCTGGGCAGACGCTCGTTGTAGAGCGCGTCCAGCGCCAAGCGCTGCTGCGAGAAGCCCCACACTGCACCGCCGGCGGACAGCATCAGCACCAGCAGGCACAGCGCTGGTGCGAGCGCCAGCTTGAGCTTCAGCGAAAGGTCATCAAGATTCATGGTCGACTGCCTTATCCAGAATTGACGCGTGCCTGCGCAAGGGAGCGCTTACTTGAAGACCACCGAGCCGACATAGGCCTCCTGGCCCGGTACCCGCTTGACGAACATGGTGGCGTCGGCGATTTGCTTGGTCACCGGGTTGGCCCAGCGCATCTCGATCTGGCCGGCGCCTGCGCCCTTGGCCGCTGCGATCGCCTCTTTGACAAAGGCCTTGCCGGCTGCGTCCTTGGCCTCGATCATCGACTTGCCGACGATTTTTTCATTGGCCGAATGGGCCAGCATCAGGCCGTCGAAGTTGACCAGCACCACATAGGTCTGGCCCTTGTTCCACTTGCCGCCGCCATTGATTTCCTTGACGGCTTTGTCCAGGCCGCGGGCCTTGACCTCGGCAATCGCGCCGTCCATCAAGGACTTAGCGGCCTCAGGGGTGTCGGCCTGGGCCAGCGTAGCGGCCAGGGTCAGCGCCACGATGGCGCCCAGTTGTGCAATTTTTTTCATCTTGATCCCATTCGGTAGGTGTCAACGCGTGAGGTCTTGTCGGGCGATCCGGCCGGTGGCTGATTGCCCAACGTGCGTATCGGCTGATTCTGGGGAAACTTGACTTTCAGGTGCGACGCTTTCCGCGCCAGTTCGGGGGTATTCCGCGACTTTGGCGCTGGAATTCGGAGGCAACGCTCAAGGGCGCCACGGCAAGCACAGGACGCCACGCGCGAAAGTCGGCCGGCACTTTGGCGGGCTGAAGCCGTCCCCAGGGCCGGTCTGTGCTGCAATGCAGGCCAGACCCGCCCCGGGTCAGGAGCATGGCATGAGCACATTGGCAAGGCAGCATTCAAGGTTCCAGAGCAGCGCCGCGCGCGCTCTGTGGCTGGCCGCGGCAGCACTCTCGATACCCGCCGCCGCGCAGGCCGAGGCCTTGCCGACGCCGGCGGTCTTGCAAGCGCAGCTGGCCGCTCAAGGGCTCAAGCTACAAACCATCACCGTGGTCGAGCCGCATCTGAGCCGCAAGGACCATGCCGTGCAGCGCCGTTACCAGGCCTTCCCGATCGAGGAAGTGCTGGTGCGCGTGCTCGGGCCGGACTGGAGTGCGCAGGCCGACCGTGAGCTCGAGTTCAAGGCCCTGGACGGTTTCATCGCCCGCATGCCGGTGTCGCGCTTCCTGAAGTACCGCGCCTTTCTGGCCCTCAGCCTGGCCGATGGCCGGGCCTTCACGGTCGACAACCTGGCCCAGAACGAGAAGAACGTGGCGCTCGGTCCCTACTACCTGATCTGGGACAACCTCGCCGCGCCCAGCCTGCAGGTCGAGGGCGGCACGCACTGGCCTTACCAGGTGGCCGAGATCAGCCTGCGCGCGGTCAAGCCTGAGGCCTTGCTGCCGGCCGGCATGGACAGCAGCCGCTGGGTCGAGCAGGCCGCCCTGGTGCAGAAATACTGTTTGAGTTGTCACCAGATCAACGGCTTCGGCGGCGCCAAGATGCCACTCAATCTGGCCGTGCGCGCCAAGTTGATCGACTCGCGCACCTGGCAGAGCTGGCTGCTGCAGCCCCAGTCCGTCAAGCCCGGCACCGCCATGCCGGCCCTGCCGGACGGCTTGAGCCTGGCCGAGCGCCAACGCATCGCCGGCGAGCTGCACGATTACCTGAAGGCGCTGCCCGTGGCGCCCTGAGCTGGGGTGTGCGCGCCTGGAAGCTCAGCGCTTCAGGGGTAGAAGTGGAACTCCTGCCGCATGCGGGTCGCCACCGCCTGCCCGTCTTTGACCAGCGGCTTGTAACGGGATTGCTGAATCGCCTGGCGCACTGCCTCGCTGAGCAGCTCACCGGGACTTTCCAGGATCTTGATCTCGCCCTGGCGCCCTTCGGCATCGATCTCGACTTCGACCTTGACCGTGCCATGCATGCCTTCCTTGCGTGCCTTCGCTGGGTAGACCGGGCTCACTTGGCGGCTGATGCGCAGATGGATGTTGAGCGGGGCTGAGGCCGGCGCGCTGGCCGCCGTCACGGATGGCTCTGTACCGGCTTGAGCCCAAAGCGGGCCGCTGGCCAGCAGCATCAAGGCGAGGGCGCTGAGCTGTGGCAAACGCGGGTGAAGGCGCGAAGAGGTGTTCATGGATCTCGCGGTTGTGGCTGTGGCGGTCAGTGTAGAAGAAGAGTCAGCACGATGAAGCATCGCTGCGCTTCGTCGGCTCCTGGTGCGCGAGCCGGATGGCGGGGGCGCTGTGGGGATCGGAATCCTGGTTAACACTCGGTTTCGTCTTCAATTGCAGCCCTCGCTGAATCGGGTAGGCTGGCGAACTTCTCGGCGGCATCCTGGCGATGCAGCCGGCCTCTTTTTTGCCCAGCCAGCTTGAATTGACATGTCGGACGTCCCCTTTGACCGCACCGGCCTCCGCGCGCAGGGCGCGCCTGTGGAGGACGTCAATGCCTTGCCGCCCGGCACCCGCTTCGGTTCCCTGGAGATTCTGCGCACCCTGGGTGTGGGCGGCTTCGGCATCGTCTACCTGGCGCGCGACCATGCGCTGGAGCGTGAGTTGGCGATCAAGGAGTACATGCCGGGCCAGCTGGCGCAGCGCGGCGAGGGCTCGGCGGTGTCGGTGCGTTCCGCTTCGCTGAGCGAGACCTTCGAAATCGGCCGCCGCTCTTTCGTCAACGAGGCGCGTCTGCTGGCCCGCTTCGACCACCGCTCCCTGCTCAAGGTTTTCCAGTTCTGGGAAGCCCATGGCACGGCCTATATGGCCATGCCTTATTTGCAGGGGCAGACCTTGCGTCAACGCCGCGATGACATCAGCGCCGGCCGCGCCCCGGCCCTGGACGAAGCCGCGCTGCGCCGCCTGTTGCTGCCCTTGCTCGAAGCGCTGAGCCTGCTCCATGGGGCTGCGGTCTTCCACCGCGACATCGCGCCCGACAACATCCTCCTGCCCGACGATGGCGGGGACCCGATCCTGCTGGACTTCGGCGCCGCGCGCCGCGCCATCGGTGACCGCACCCAGACCTTCACCGCCATCCTCAAGCCCAGCTATGCGCCGATCGAGCAGTACGCCGAGAGCACGGCCCTGCGTCAAGGCCCTTGGACCGATGTCTACGCCCTGGGCGCGGTGCTGCATTTCCTGCTGACCGGCCAGCCACCGCCGCCGGCCACGGCGCGGGCGGTGTTCGACGACTACGAGCCGCTGGCCGGCCGCGCGCTGGCGGGCTGTTCGCGGGCCTTTCTGGCGGCGATCGATTGGTCCTTGGCGGTGCGCCCGCTCGAACGCCCGCAGAGCATGGAGGCCTTCCGCGACGCCTTGACCGGTGTGATCGAGCCCCCGGGCTTGCAAGAGGCCGACCTGCCCCTGCCGCTGAGTGCGCCCGAGCCGCGGCCGCGCAGGGCGGCGGCGCCAGCCGGGCGCAGCACGCCTCGGCCGGCGGCTGCAGCGGCTGCGGTGCCGGCTGCGCGCACGGGGCTGCCGGGCGCGTGGCGCTGGGCGGCTTGGGTGATCGTGCCTGTGTTGCTGGCGCTGGGCGCGTGGCTGTTGCAGCGGCCCGCGGCGCCGGTGGTACCCGCGGCGTCGCCAGGGCTGGCGCTGGCGGATCCGGCCTCAGGGCCTGCCTCGGCCGCCGTGCCGGCCTTGGCCTGGAATCCGGAGCAGGCACCAGCACAGGCGCCGCCAGCCAGTTCGCCCGCGGTGCTGGCATCGGCCACGACGCCTGCGCTTCAAAAGGCCGCAGTGCCGGCCGCACGGGCCTCGGCACCGCCGGGCAAGAGCGAGGCCCGGCGTCCACCCCGGGACGGTGGGCCGGCCCAGGCACAGGCCGCAACCAAGCTGCCGGCCATGCCGCAGCAGGATGCCAGCCTGACGGCCGCCGCTCCGAGCACCCAGGTTCAGCTGGTCCAGCCGCCGGCCGCGGCCGCATCAGAGGGCGCCCCCACCGCGCCGCTTGACCCGCGCCAGGCCTGCGCCAAGGAGAACATCCTCTTGCGCGTCTGGTGCGTGGACCGCCGCTGCGAGAAGCCGGCCTTTGCCGGCCATGCCGAATGCGTGCGCTTGCGTGAGATTCGCGAGCAGCGCCGCGAACGTTGAGGCTGGGGCCGCCCCGGCGCGAGGTCCGCAGCGCGCACAGCGCCGGGCCGCACTTCTGCTGAAATAGCGCCATGAGCAGCAGCCCTTTCCGCATCAGCAGCGAACTCCAGGACCAGGACCTGGACGTCATCCACCGCTACCTCAGCGAACAGGCGCCCTGGTGCCTGGGCATTCCCAAGGCGACGCTGGCGCAGGCGCTGGCCCATTCCCTGTGCTTCGGGGCGTTTCTGGACGGCGCCCAGGTCGGCTTTGCCCGGGTGGTCACCGACCGCACGACCTTCGCCTACCTTTGCGATGTGTTCGTGCTGCCCGAGCAACAGGGCCGTGCGTGCAGCCGGGCTTTGATGGACGCCGTGATGGCCCACCCCGACCTGCAGAACCTGCGCCGCTTTCTGCTGGCGACCAGCACGGCCGCAGGCCTGTACGCCAAATACGGCTTCACGCCGTCCGCCAAGCCGCAGGCCTTCATGGAGCGCCTGGACCCCGAGATCTACAGCCGCCTTTGACGACATGCGCGACACGCCTTTGCAATTCAAGTCTGGCCCGCTCGCCTGCCGCGAACTGATAGCAGCCGACATTCCGGCCGTGCAGCGCTTTCTCGACGCCAACCCCGAGTACTTTTGGACCGTGGGTGACGAGGCGCCGCGTCCCGACGAAGCGCAGCAGGAGTTTGACGAACTGCCGCCGCCCGAGCTCAGCTATCGACGCGTGCGCCACTTCGGCATTGACGCCGAGGGCGAGGCCGCGATGGTCGGCTATGGCAGCTTGCTGGAGGACATGGTGGCCGAAGGTGTCTGCCACCTCGGCCTCTTCATCATCGCCACCGCCCGCCACGGCCAGGGTGATGCGGCGCGCGCCTACCAGGGCCTGGAGGACTGGGCGCGCCGCGCCGGTGCACGCTGGATGCGCCTCGGGGTGGTGGTCGGCAATCAGCGCGGCGAGCGCTTCTGGGAGCGCCAGGGCTTTGTCGAGCTGCGCCGCCGCGAGGGCGTGCCGGCCGGGCGCCGCATCAACAGCCTGCGTGTGCTGCTCAAGCCCTTGGCGGCGGGGCAGGAGCGCGACAGCGAAATCCAGGACTACTTGGCACGCGTGGCGCGCGACCGGCCCGAGCCCTGATTCCCCGCCGCTGTGGCTCTGTTAGATTGGCTGGCAGGGGCTTCCAGGTTCAAGGCAGCAAAAAAGGAAAAGGGTCAGGCATTGTGGGTGGTGGGCAAACTCGGTGGGCCGCCTGGGCCCTGTGTCTGGCCCTGTTGGCAGCCGGCGCGCAGGCGCGTGAGTTCAAGGTCGACCTGATCCAGTTCGACCCCTGGGCCAAGAAGAATCCAGACCCGACCGCGGCCGAGCCCCATGTCGGCATCATCGTCGACCTGCTGCGCGAGTTCGAGCGTCGCAGCGGCCACAGCACCATCCAGACCCTGACGCCCTATGCCCGTGTCGAGCGAGACCTCGAAGTGGGCGATTGCGATTTTTCCATCATGGCCTGGGGCGATGCGCGGGCCGCCTATGCCAATCGGGGCACGGCCTTCGTGCCTCTTGACTTTGGCGTGCGCGCGCGCAAGGGCGTGCGGATTCGCAGTTATGAGGACCTGAAGAAGATCATCGTCGGTGCGCCACGTGGGCTCAAGGTGGACCCGCGCTTTGACATCGACCCCGAGATCCGCAAGGACCTGGTGCTCGACTACACCCTGGCCATCCGCAAGGCCGTGGCCGACCGCGATGCCATGGCCGTGGCCGGTTCCCTGTCCACCATCGGTCACATCATCCACAAGCTCAAGCTCGAGGCCGAATTCGGCGATGTGCTGGTGCTCAACACCACCTATCTGACCGTGGCCTTTTCGAAGAAGTCCAGCCAGCTCGGGGCCGAGGCCCAGGTCAACGCGGTCTTCAAGACCATGGTCGACGACGGCACGGCCAAGCGCATCTATGAGCGCTGGATGTTCCCGCCCGACTGAAGCTTCTCAGGGGTGGGGCGGGATGTTGGCGCGCCGGCAGCGTTCGATATCGCAGGCCGTGGGCAGCACCGAGCGGTACTCGCCGAAGGCCTTGAGCAGGGCCCGGTCGGCCACCTGGCATTCGCCGCCCTTGCCGTCGCTGTAGTAGGAGGTCACGTCGATACAGCGGCGCGAATGCGCCATCAGGCCGAAGAAGTGGCCCATCTCGTGCGACACCACCATTTGCAGGGTCTGCTCGGCCGGGTAATTGGGTTTGCGCTCGCGCAGCAGGGCGAACATGGCCGGGTTCATGACCAGGCTGCGCCGGCTCAGATTGGCCAGGCCGAAATTGCCGGCGCTGCCGATCTCGCTCCACTGCACGAAGACGCCGCCCGGAGGCAAGGCCTGGCCGGGCTGCAGCAGACTGACCCGGCTGGCCACGCCGCAGCGCGACCAGCTCTGAGCCGCCCGCTCCAGCGTGGCCAGCACCTGGGCCGGCGTGAACCAGGCCGGCGCACCGGCATGCGAATAGGCCAGCAGCAGAGGTGAGGCCAGGGCGGGCCGGTCCTGGCCATCGCCCCAGGTGACGATGTCCTCGGGCCGGCATTGCTGGATCTCCTGTTCGCGCAGCGCCAGGTCGGGCCCGGCCCAGCACAGGCCGGATGCCGCCAGCAGCAGCCCCAGCAGGGGCAGGCGTCTCAGGTCTCGCAAGCGCTGCCCCCGGCTGACGCTGGCAGCGCCGCGCTGCCCTGCAGCTGCACGCCGTAGCGCTCCGCCGTCATGTGGGCCAGGATAGACAAGGCGATCTCGGGCGGCGTGCGTGCGCCGATGTGCAGGCCGACCGGGCCATGCAGGCGCGCCAGTTGTTCCGGCTGCAGGCCGAAATGCTCGGCCAGGCGGGCCCGGCGCTTGCTCTGGTTGACGCGCGAGCCGATGGCGCCGATGTAGAAGGCCGGCCCGCGCAAGGCTTCCATCAGGGCCAGGTCGTCGAGCTTGGGGTCATGGGTCAGGGCGACGATGGCGGTGTGGCCGTCGGGCCGCAAGGCTTGCACCACATCGTCGGGCATGTCGCGCGTCAGCGTTGTGCCCGGCACGGCGAAGCCTTCCATGTACTCGGCACGCGGGTCGCAGATCAGCACCTGGTAGTCCAGACCCAGGGCCATCTGCGCCAGGTACTGGCTCATCTGGCCGGCGCCGATGATGAGCAGGCGCCACTGCGGGCCATGGTGGCTGCGCAGTTCCTGTTCGCTCAGCTGCAGGGCGTCGGCACTGGAGTGGGGAGCCAGCAGCTCGACCTGGCCGCTGTCCCGGTCGAGCCGGCGCTGCACGCGTTCGCCGCGGTCCAGGCGGGCCAGCAGCTCGTCGATCTGCGAGCCGGCATGGAGCGGCTCCAGCAGGAGTTCGAGCGTGCCGCCGCAGGGCAGGCCGAAGCGCGTGGCCTCCTCGGCGCCAACGCCGTAGCGCAGAAGCTCAGGCGCGGCCAGCTGCAAGGCGCCCTCGCGCAGGCGGGCGACCAGATCGTCCTCGATGCAGCCGCCCGAGACGGAGCCGGCGATCTGCCCGTCATCGCGCACCGCCACCAAGGAGCCCACCGGTCGCGGTGCCGACCCCCAGGTGCGCGTGATGGTGCCCAGCACCACGCCTCGGCCCTCGTGGCGCCAGGCGCTCACCTGGCGCAAGATTTGCAGATCGACGTTGTCCATGGGGGCGATGGTAAGTGCCCCGGCGCGGGCCTGCAGCGCACAATGGCTTCAGCTCTTGCACCAGGCGCATGCCATGACCGAACCCAACTCCTCAGAGAAAGCCGCCCCGGCCCAGCCTCAGCCGCGCTGGTACGAGGCTTTGTTGGCCTGGTATCTGGGCTGGTTGGGCCGCATCTTCACCGGCAAGCTGTGAGACGGCGCGGCCGCCGCGCACTCACTGGCTGGCTCACTTGCTGGTCTTCATCGGCGCGATGCCGCCGCAGTCGCCGCTCAGCCAGCGGCCCTGGCTCTGGACCGACAGGGTTTCGGTCTTGCCGCCGGCGCGGCTGACGGTGCTCATGTTGGAGCTGTAGGCTTCGGGGCTGCTCAGGGTGGTCGTGCCCTCGCCGCTGAGCTCGGGCTCGCTGCAGCTGAAGCGGTTCAGGATCTGTGCGCCCTTGCGTTCCAACTGGTGCTTGCAATTGCCCTGGCTGGAGACCGGCAGTTGATTGAGCGCCGCCTGTTCGGCCGTGATGCAGACCTTGAGCGTCATGGCGCCGGTGGCCAGGTTGGCGTTGACCCCCGCCTTGGCCATCATCTCTTCCATCATCTTGCGCTGCTCAGCCGGCATCTGCGCCAGCTGCTGCTGGGCCTGGGCCATGGCCGCCTGTCGCTCGGGGCTGAGCTGGGGGTTCATCTTGATTTCCCACAGGCCCGGCTTGATGTTCTGGGCCTGGGCCAGCGCGCTGCCGGCCAGCAAGAAGGCTGCACACAGCAGCTGAGGGACGACGGTGCGTGTCTTCATCAAGGCATTCTTCATGCGCGGCTCCTGGGCCCGGCGGGGCCATGGCTGGGGAGCGGCCAGTGTAGCCAGCCATCCTCCGCCATGCCTGCTCAGAGCAAGCGGTCGCGCAGCCGCGGCGTGGCCAGCTCCACCGGCGCCAGCAGCAGGGGCCAGAGCTTGGCGCCGAGCTCGCGCCGGAACATGCCGAAGTGGCCGATGGCCCGCAGGCCGAGCTGGCGCGGGTCCAGGGTGTGGCGCTGCAGCTCGGCGCTGCTGAACTGCCGGCCCAGCTGGTCCACCGCCGGGCCGGGGCCGAACAAGGTGTCGTCCGTCACATTCCACAAATGCACCGGGCCGGTGAAGCGGTGGTAGCCCAGGTCGGCCTGCACGGCCGGGTCGCTGAAAAGGTAGCCCCGGCGGCGGCCCCAGCGTGCCCATTGCAGAGCCGCGCCCTTGGGCAGGTCTTGCGCCCGGCCACCCAGCACCCAGCCCGGCGCATGGCCGAACAGATGGCTCAGGGTCGGTAGCAGGGCATGGAAGAACAGCGCAGCCTTGGCTTTTTGCAGGCCGGCCCAGTAACGGAAATCGGCGGCCTGGGCGGCCACGCCCAGCACTGCGTCCAGCTGCTCGAAGCCGGGCGCCAGCCCGATGGCCTGGCCACCAAAGGAATGGCCAATGGCCAGCACACCCAGCTCCTGGCCTTGCGCCCGCTGCTCGCGTTGGCGCCGGTGCTCGATGGCGCGCAGGGCGGCAGCCATGTCCAGCTGCGCCCATTCACGCAGGCCGGCGCGTTCGTCCCGCACCGAGCCTTGCAGATTGCGGCCGATGCCGCGGTAGTCGTAGCTCAGCACCGCATAGCCGCGGCCGGCCAGCCATTCGGCAAAGCCACGGTAGAAGGGGCTGGCCACGGCCATGGCCGGGCTGATCAGGGCCAGGGCGCGCACCGGGCCGGCCGGCTCCTGCCAGCTGGCGTGCAGCAGGCGGCCGTCGGCGCAGCGCAGGTGCACGGCTTGGGCCGGGGGCAGGGGGGTGGCGCGGGCGGGGCTGTTCATGGGCGGGCTCGGTTCTTGTGGCGAAAGGTGGCGTGGGGTGGTGCGGCGTGGCGCGGTGTGGAATCGCGTGGATCAGCGTGGAAAAAAGTGCCGGCCGGTGGAAAACTCTGGGGCCCAGTCTAGATTGGCAACAATCAAGCGAATAGACTGCTTTGCTTCGACACATTGGTGCTGATTCATTGACAAAGACGCCGAAACCCAAGGCCCCCAGGCTGTCCCTGAGCCGCCGCACGGCGGCCGACCAGGCCCTGGACGCCAATGCCCTGGAGCTGTTCGCCCGCATTGCTCAGGCCGGCAGCTTTGCCCGCGCGGCGCGCGAGCTGGGGCTGACGCGCGCGGCCGTCAGCCGCCGGGTGGCGGCCATCGAGTCCGCGGTGGGCCTGGCCCTGTTCGCCCGCAGCACGCGCAGCCTCGGCCTGACCGAAGCCGGCCGGCGCCTGCAGGCGCGCGCCCGGGTGGTGCTGGAGGCCACCGAGGGCGCCCGCCTGGCTCTGCGCAGCGAGCGCGATCAGCTCGGCGGCACCTTGCGCATCAGCGCGCCGCCGGTCTTCGGCATCCATGTGCTGGCGCCGCTGCTGGCGCGCTTCCAGGCCCTGCACCCGGCCTTGCGCTACGAGCTGCTGTTCACTTATCGGCGTGTCGACCTGCTGGCCGAGGGCGTGGACCTGGCCTTGCGCGCCACCGCCCGCCCGCCCGAGGACTGGGTGGCCCAGCCCCTGCTGCGCTACGCCGTGCGTGCCTATGCGGCGGCCGGCAGCGTGCCGCTGGCCGGGCCGCAGGCGCTGCTGGGGCAGAACTGCCTGCTGGTCGGCCAGCATGAGGACAACACGAGCCTGAGCTGGCTGCACGAGCCCAGCGGCGAGCGGCTGACGCTGACGGAGCTGCGCGCCGGCGCCTGGGGCAATGATCTCGACGCCTTGATGGCCATGGCCCGCCACGGCGCCGGCGTGGTGCTCTGCCCCGACTTCTGCGTCGCACCGGGCAGCGGCCTGGTCGAGCTGCTGCCCGGCTGGCGCCTGGATGTTCAGGAGGGCGAATGGATCCAGGCCCTGAGCCTGCCCATGCCCGCCGGCTCGGAGACAGCGCGGGCGCTGGTGCGCTTCATGCGCGAGGCTTTGCAGCTGGAACTGCCGGGTGGCCGCGTGGAACCGGAAGAGGATTCCGCTTCTAGCGGAACTGGCCGGGCCGTATAGTTCCTAACGCGTCTACCGTGCTGACCTGCGTTGAGCTGCCATGACTGCACGTGCCGCCCGTGCAGGCGTCGCCTGTGCTCTGCCCTCTGCCTTTCTTGGATCCCGATGCGCCGCTTGCTCCTCTACGCCATCCGCTTGTATCAGCGCTACGTCTCGCCTCACAAAGGCTTTGTCTGCGCCTACCGTGTGCATACCGGCCGCCGCAGTTGCTCGGCCCTGGGCTTGCGGGCCGTGCGCCGCTACGGCGTTGTCGGCGGCCTGGACCTGATCCGGCAGCGCACCGCACGCTGCGGTCAGGTACACCGCCGCTACGGCGCCGTGGCGGCCCGGCGCCCTTTGGCGCCGCAGCGCGGGGACTGCGACCTGGGCTGCGATCTACCTTGCGATCTGCCTTGCGATCTGCACGGCCCGCGCGGGCTGGGCTCAAGCCTTTGCGATGTGTTCAGCTGCGATTGCGGCGGGGGCTCCGAGAAGAAGCAAGACAAGCGGCGGGACGGGAAGCAGCGGCAGAGCCAAGGCCAGGGTTTCGGCCTCTTCCCGCCATCGGGGCGCAGAGACTGTGCGTAAGCCCTGAGCCGTTCAGTCAAGCCGCTGAATTTCGGCGTTTGCATCACGCGATGGGTGCTGCAAAAAGATGCAGTTTCAGGGCGTGACTCTCCTCCATTTGCGGGAAGTAAAGCCTGACACCTGCTCCGTTCATTCACGACTCAGACCTGAGATCCGGCCTTCGCTATTCAGCCTCGCGCCGGCCGCACACGCCCGGCTGCCTTGGCGCCCAGCAGCACGGCCGCCAGCCCCATCAGCAGCAAGCCCAGCAACTCAGCGCCCAGCTGAGGCCTTGATCGAGCTTCGGCAGTGAACCGCGGTTGCGCGTCGAAGTCTTGGCTGCGGAAGCGCCGGTCATTGAACACATAGGGGTAGAAGAAGGCGCGCAACCGACTGTGAAAGTCGGCGATGCGGTCCTGGTAGGCCAGCTGCGCTTGAAGATCGGTTTCGGCCTGGCGGTGCAGCGCGGCTTGCACGCCAACACCCGGCAGCAGCCAGCCCAGGCGCGAGGTCCAGTGCTGGCGCGCGAGCAGGCCCTCGCGATAGGCCGCCACCTGCGTCGCCACGCTTTCATCGCCGAGTTGCTGGAAGGCGTAGTACCACTTCCAGTGAAAGCCCTTGGGCAGCGGCGCCGTGTCTCGCCACTCGGGGTGGCTGCGGAAGAACTTCTGCATGGTGGCTTCGGGCGGCAGATCCCAAGCGCCATGCACGGCCTGGCGCTGCGCCAGCATCAGCTCCACACCTTGATTCACCGGCACGGCACGAGTCAGCACCGCGTTGGCGAGGGTCGGAAGGATGAGCGTCAACAGCGCCCAGCAGCCCATCAGCGTCATCGCATGGGCGGCGGAGCTGGCTTTGCGAGTCGCGACGATCAGCGCCAGCCCGGTCCAGAAGGCGAGGTAGGCCGCTGCACTCAGCAGGACGACCGCCAGCGCGGCCACTGGCGTGCCGCTGCTCAGCGCGCCGGCGAGCACCGGCAGCATGAGGCAGACCCAGACCAGCCCGCTGCGCAAACCCGCGCGGCGCAGCCACAGCCGCCGGCCGGAGCCGGCCATGGCCAGCAAGGTATCGAGGCGGCCCGACTGGCGCTCGCCTGAAACCAGGTCGTACAAGAGCGCGATCACGAAGAGCGGCGCCAGATACACCAGCACGAAGGCAAAGTCGAAGCGCCCGGCCAGCGCCAGTTCGGGGTTGGCGCTTTCGCCCTCATGCAACTGAGCTTGCAGCGCCAGGGTCCGCACGCGCAGCACATAGGGCGCGGCGTCGCGCAGGCCCAGCGCGAGAAAGGCGGTCGGAGAGGGCGGGTCCCAGGTCTTGTGAAAGGTGTAGTAAGCGGCCGAGCCGGCATCGCCGCCCTGCGTGTACTTGCGCGCCTGTGCGGTCAGCTCTTGCTGCTGCAGCTCAGCCAGCTGTGCGATGGTCTGCTGCTGGTGCCTGACTTCGCGCAGGCCCGACAGCACGGCCAGGGCCGACAGCAAAAACAGCAGCGCCAGCGCCATCAGCGCCAGTCGCGAGCGCAGCAGCAGACGCCATTCATGGGCAAGCCAGTTCATCGCGTGATCCTCCCCAGACGGCGCGCGGCCAGCGCCAACACCCCTGCCAGGCCTGCCAGCCAGAGCAGCAGCACGCCCGCAGCAGGCGCGGCGCGGCGCAGCGCCTCGCGGGGCGCTGCGGCTTCGTAGTGAAAATCGGCCATGCCCTGCCAGTGCTCGGCACTGATGCGGCTGTCGCGACTGGAGCGGTCGCTGGCATAGCTGAGCTTCTCGGCCTGCAGCCGGTTGAGTTCCTGCACCAGCCGGTAGCGATGGCGCTCGGCCTGCTCGACAAAGCGGCGGTAGTTCTCCAAATCGGTGCCAGCTGCCGTCATGGACAGGCGGCGCAGCGCAATCACCGGGCTCAGCCAGGCGAAGCGGTCGACCCATCGCAGCTGCGCGGCCTGGCGCTCGAAGCTGGCCGTGGCGTAGCGCAGGAACAATGCGCTGGTGAGCCGCTCGCCCTCCATGCCCAGCAGGCCTTTGTAGTTGACCGGCAGGTCTTCCACGCGGCCGACGCTGTACTGCGCGAGCACCTTCTTCTTGAACTCAGCGAAGTAGGGGTCGTTGGCGTTGTGGCTGTCGCCGAGTGCCGCCAGATCGCGCGTCACGGCGATGTCGGTCTCGAAGCGCGTCGGCAGCGGCAGTGCGGCAGTGGCCAACTCGGGGGCCAGTCGCGGCAGCAGCACGACGCTGATCACCCAGACCGCGAGCAGGGCCACCAGAGCGTCGCGGGCGCGGGCGAACCAGGCCGACAGTGCGACGATGCCCAGCGCCCAGATCAGCAGCCACAGACCGTAGCCCGCGGCCAGCAGGGCCGCCAGGCTGAAAGGAGCCGGAGTTGTGAGCCCGATCCACAGCAGTGCCAGCAAGGCCGGCAGCATGGCCAGGGCGGCCACGGCGCTCAGGGCCAGCACCTTGCCCGCGACGATCTGCCGCGGCGCAATGCCTTGCGCGAGCAGCACGCGCAAGGTGCCGGACTCGCGCTCCCGCGCCAGAGAACCATGGCCGATAAAGATCAGCAACAGAGGCGCCAGCACCTGCAGCACAAAGGCCGGCGTGAGCTGGCCGAAGCGCAGCAGCAGAGAAGATTGCCGTACATCTCCGAAGTTGGCACTGTTCTGCCGGTGCCCTTCAAGGTAGAGCGTGTGGCCTGTGTAGGCGTCCACGCCCGAGTCGAAGGCGGCCAGCGGGTTCAGCGGCCGGAACACGAAGTGCCCGTAATGCACCATCCGGTGCGGGTGCCGCTCGGGCTGGGCCTCGAACTCGTGATCCACCTGCGCCTGGTGGCGGCTGCGCTGGGCATCGGCGCTGTGGCGCTGATCCCAGGCGGTGAAGGCGGCCACGGCCGTCAGCAAGAGCAGCAGCGCCAGGCCCAGCACGGCCACGCGGTCGCGCCGCAGCAGGCGCCATTCCTCGCGTGCAATGCGCAGCACCGCGCTCATCGCCGCGCCTCCTGGCTGGCGTAGCGCCGGTGCAGGGCGCGCACATCGAAGCGCTCCTCGCCGGTGTGGCTGGCGGCCGCGACCTCCTCGATCAGGCGCCCGCCTTCGATGAAGCCGATGCGATCGGCCACATCGGCCGCGCTGAGCAGGTCATGCGTCACCATCAACACGGCCACACCTTGCGCGCGCAGCAGCCCGAGCAGGCGGCTGAACTCTCTGGTGGCCTGCGGGTCCAGGCCGGAGGTGGGCTCGTCCAACAAGAGCGCCGGCACCTGGCGCGCCAGCGCCAAAGCAATCGAGACCTTCTGCCGCATGCCCTTGGAGAAGCCCGAGATGCGCCGCCCATGCGCGGCGGCGTCCAGGCCGGCGGCTGCCAGCGCGGCGTCGATGGCCGCCACACCCGCAGGCTGGCCCGCGAGGTGCAGCAGATAGGCGACGTTCTCGCGCGCGCTGAGGTGCTCGTAGAGCGCGACGTTCTCGGGGATGTAGGCGAGCTGGCGCCGGGCTGCGCTCGGGTCCGCCATGGGGTCGATGCCGTTCACGCGCACCTGCCCGCTGCTGGCCTGAACAAAGCCCAGGAAGAGGCTCAGCGTGGTGGTCTTGCCGGCGCCGTTGGCGCCCAGCAAGGCGTAGATCTCACCGGCCCCGACCCGCAGGTCCAGGCCGTGCAAGATGGTGCTGGCGCCATAGCCGGCGATCACGCCGCGCGCTTCGAGGGCGGGCCGGCGTAGGGCCGCGGCGTGCGGCAAGGGAGCTTCACGAAACTCCGTGGTGGCGGTCACTGGCATGGTGTGCATGTGCTGGGCCTCAGAACTTGGCCTGCAGGCCCACGGTGGCGCTGCGCGCCGTGCCCGGTGCCACCCAGAGGCGGCTGTAGGAGCTGGTGTAGTACTGGGTGTCGAACAGGTTGTCGATGTCGAGCGTCAGGCGCAGCTTGGGCTGGATGCGCCAGTAGGCGACCAGCTTGGCCGTGGTGTAGGCCGGCAGCTCGAAGGCTGGCGTGCCGGCCTTGGCCTCGGCCTGCGTGCGCGCTTGGCCTAGTCGCGCGCCCATGTGCGTGAACCCGCCGCCGATGCTGAAGCGCTGGCCGTTGGCCAAGGCGCTCTCGTAGACCGCCAGCACGCTGCCATTGACCTTGGGCACGTTGAGCAGGCGCCCGCCGACTTCCAGGCTGTTGTCTTGGGTGATCTCGACGTCGTTGAGCACCAGGCTGGCGTTCACGCGCCAGTTCGCGCTCAGCTGCCCGGCCAGGTCGAACTCGAGGCCGCGGCTGCGGATCTCGCCCGCCGCCACGGAGAAGCCCGCGTTCACCGGGTCAGCGGTCAACACATTGCGCTTGCGGATGTCGAAGAAGGCTGCGGTGGCACCGATGCGCCGGTCCGCGCTTTCCCACTTGCTGCCCAGCTCGAGCGCGCGGCCGGTCTCTGGCTCGAAGCCCTGCAAGGCGAAGTCCGAGCCGACATTCGGTCGGAAGGAGCGGCCGGCGTTGGCATACACGGTCCATTGCGGCGTTGGCAGCCAGGAGAGGCCGACACGGGGCGAGCTCGACGAGGGCTGCTGGCTTGCGGTGCTGTCCTTGAGCCGGTTGTGCAGCGACTGGCGGTAGTCATCGAAACGAAGGCCGGCCACCAGGCGCCACTCGGGCGCGAGCTTGATCGCGTCCTGCAGGTAGAGCGCGGTATTGCGCTGGCGCTCCAGCGTGTCGGTGTTGGGCAGGGGCAGCGGTTGGGCCTGGCCGTAGACCGGATTCTGGATGTCGATGGCGTAGGCCTGCGTGGCCGTCGGGTTCACGCGTCGCATCACCGAGTCCATGCGAAAGCGAAAGCTCTCCAGCCCGAGCAGCACTTCATGCTCGATGGCGCCGGTCTTGAGGTTCCCTTGCAGCTCGGCTTGCAGCGCGACGTCTTCCGAGCCGTAGTCGCGGAAACGCCGCTGGCGCGTGAGCGTGGTCTTGTCAGGGCGCAGCGCGGTGGCCTCCGTCGAGAAGCCTTCCATCGAAGTTTCGCGGTAGGACAGGCCGAAGCGGCTGCGCCAATCGGCATTCCACTCATGCGAGAGGATGAGCTGATGGGTCTGATTCTTGACCGTCACCTCGCCATCGGCCGGCTCGCCCAGGAAGCGGTCGCGGCTGATGGCGCCCAAGCGGTTGTCGACTGCAACGACGCCCCGGTCCAGCGGGCTGGCATGCCGCAAGAGTTCGCCCACGTAGTCCAGCTGGGTGGCCTGGCCAAGTCGCCAGCTGAAGGCTGGTGCGAGCACTTCGCGCTTGGCGCTGATGTGATCGCGGAAGCTGTCGCGGTCTTCCACGGCCAAGTTGAGCCTGTAGGCGAGGTTCTCGCCGATGGGCCCGGTGCTGTCCAGGGCGCCGCGCCGCAGGCCATAGCTGCCCAGATAGGCCTCGACGGAATGGGCCGCACTCCAGCGCGGGCGCTTGGAGACGATGTTCAGCGTCCCCCCCGGTTCGCTGCTGCCGTAAAGCGCGGCCGCCGTGCCCTTGAGAAACTCGATCCGCTCGACGCCGGCCAGATCGCGCGGTGCATTGAAGCCGCGGTTCGAGGAGAAGCCGTTCAGCAGCGTGGCCATGCCGGTGTTCTCGTTGCCGGGCAGGCCCCGGATGGCGATGTTGTCCCAGAGGCCGCCGAAGCTGTTCTGGCGCGAGACGCCGCCGACGTAGTCGAGCACATCGTCGAGCTTGGTGGCACCGAGGTCATCGATCGCCTGGCGTGTGACGATGCGCACCGATTGCGGCAGCTCCCGCAAGGCGAGATCGGTTTTGGCCCCGGCCGCTTCGGCTGCGTGATACGCGCCAGATTCCGTGCGCCCGACCAGTTCGACCGCAGGCAGCTGCGCGGCCTCGGTGCCGGTCTTGGCGGGTTCGGCATTCACGGGTCCGGTGTACAGGGCGGCCACAGCGAGAGACAGAGGAAGAAGGGGAAGAACGGCAAGGCGCGCGCCGGGCGCGGAGCGGGGTGTGGAAAGCATGAGGAGAAACTCGGAAAGACGAACGACGATGCCGAGCCGCCAGCTGGACGCCGGGGCACGGAACTGTGTGATGAGGTCAAGCGCTCCGCCAGGACGGCGGGCTTCAGCAGGCGGGAGGGTCGCGCGCGGCGAAGGGCCAATAGTCGGGGCTGGGGACGAAGCCCCGTGCCGGCTGCGGCCGTGGCAGCTCGGCCAACCAGGCCGGTGTGTGCGGAGGGGCAAACGCTGTCAGCCCGACGCCCAGATCGGCATAGGCAAAGCACCAGGCGCAAGCGCCTTCGAGGGCTTTGCCGTGTGCGGCTCCGTCGGCCGAGGGGTCCGCGGCCGTGGTCGACTGCGTCGAGACGGCAGCGAGCGTCTGCCGCAGATGCGAGCCCTCGTGGGCCGGCCTTCCGGCGGCCGCGTTGAACAACACGGCCAGCATGAGAAAGCGGACCAGCAGCTGGCGCAGGGGCAAGCGCTGACCGCGAATCATCGAAGTCAGGCGCGTGCCAAGGTTCATGCCGTGGGTGGCCAAGCGTCCCCCATCAAGTCGGCGCATGCCGACCTGCCGGCGTCTTGCTATTCGGCGTCTTGCTATTGCCCGACGCCTTCTTTGGCGTGGCGCAGTCGCTGCAGCGGCCGTACAGGGTCAGCTCATGCCGTTCGACCTGGAAGCCGGCCGGCGCGAGCCCGGACAGATCGCCGGGGCAGGCGTGCACATCAAACACACGCATGCACTGGGTGCACTGGAAGTGGTGGTGGTGCTCATGGCGCGCGGATTCATAGCGCGGGCTGTCGCCCGGCAAGGACACGGCGCTGATCTCACCGGCATCGAGCAGCGCCTTGATATTGCGGTAGACCGTGGCCAGCGAGAGGGCCGGCACCTCCAGCTGAGCCGCTTCCAGCACCTCCTGCGGCGACAACGGTCGCCCCGCGGCGTCGATGACGGCGCGCAGGGCGGTGCGTTGGCGGGTGGATCGTTCCATGGGCTGGAGGAGGCGTGGCAAGCAAGGTCGCTTGCCGCATTATTGCAAATGAATTCTCATTTGCAATGGGGCGCACCCGTCCTGTTTAGGCGAAGCCCATCCAAACCAGCCCGGGTCGGCCGCCAAGCATCAAGGCGCAGGTAGGCAGCACGAGGCAATGCATCGCGATGCCCCGGCATTCGTAATGAGGGTCAGGTCTTGCCTTGAAACTGAAGGTATGGCCCTGTCCTCGGCCTGTCCCGCCTCGCTACATGCGACGACACAATGCCTCTTCAGGGCCCATCGAGCGCGTTCCAGCCGTCGCTCACCATATACAGGCCGAGCAAAAACACCACCCAAGCCGTCGCCTCGTTTGCATTGCGGGAGAGAAATGCCTCCACCTTGGTCAAGATGGGCGCGACATGCTCGTGTAGAAAAAGCCGCGCTGCCAGTAGCAGCAATGCTGGAGCGATCATCACCAGACAATAGCCAAACAGCACCGCAGCGCGCCCCGCCAGCGACAACTCCGATGCGATCAAGACACCGATCGCAGCCAGATACGGGATCATCGATGCCGCCTCGATGACGGCTGCTGTCAAGGCCAGCGCAATGACCGCACCGACGGGGGCCGATGCATCGGTCGCACGCTCCCGCATCCGCATGTGGAGGCTCGGCCCGTGGCGGGCTATCTTTTCCGCGCGGCGGGCCTCGCGACGCTCCTTGCCCGCTTTCGTCCAAGGCTCCATGAGTACACCGAGCACCATCAGCCCGATACCGGCAATCCATTGAGCGACCCGTAGCGCTTGCAAGTTTTCCGCCTTCTGCAAGGCGGCGAGCAGCGACGGAGCTCCGAGTAGCAAGGCAATCCCCAGCAGCAGATAGAACGCGGCCACCGTGCCAAGGAACAAGAGAATCCTTCCCGGTCTCGGGCGTACGGGAGCCAACATCAACCACAGGGGGATGAGCAAAGTGCCGAAGCTGGTGCTATCGATCAGCGCCAGTACGGCCAGCGGGGCGAGCAGTTCGAAGTTCACCGCGAGCAGCCCGTCAACGCATCTACTGGCGTCTGAACTACACCGTCATCTGGCTCGGTGAAAGCAACAAACATGAATCGCTTCAAAGCTGAGACTCCTTTTCTTTTGCAAACAACAGAACTCAACTCGTGTTCCTTGCAGGTATGTCCCTTGCTGCCGCGCTGGCGCAGACTCGGTGCCTCATGGGTCCCCGTCTATACGCCAAGGGTCAGGTCTTGCCTTGAAACTAGAGGCCTGACCCCGGCCCCGTGTTGGAATTGGAATCAGGCGGAGGGGACGTGTCCGGCCTTCGCAGCGAGGGTCAGGTCTTGCCTTGAGAATCAAGAATCAAGACTTGACTCCGTCCTTGGGGTTCGGCATCTCAGAATCTCTCAACTTGCACGCCTCCGTGAGCCGCCGTTCGACGTGCAGTCACTTCAATGTAGAAATGCGCGATAGCTAGTGAAACCCACGTACCCAGCACGGTGGCTGCAATCGCAATGTGCGCCTCGAATCCAGTGATTAATGTCGCGAGGCTAACAATCACACCAACAAGAAACGTTGCCAAGAAGGCGATCGAAGCCATTGCGTTTGCGCCGGCCTTGAACCAAGCCTCACGCTCCTTCACGAACTGAGGCGCGTTTGGCGGAACGTCGTCACGATCTTCGACCATCGATGGCTCCCTCTTTGATTTCTTGCCGCGTGGTGATTTCAGCCAAGAGGCTCAACGTTGAAGCTGAGGGGCCGGAGCCAGCTGGCCGCGCGGAGCTGAAAATACACAGGCAGCGTAGCGCGGCCTGCTGGCGGAGGTCCACTCGAGCGTAGGGTTAGACCTTCCGCGCAGGAAATACGTGCGCACGCGCTACGCTCCGATTCCGAGCCAATGGAGGAAGCGACGGAACACTGTTGGGTCGCCACACGATTTGTGAGATGAAGCGCTTCCCGTCAAATCTTGACTTGCCTTCCATGTCGCAAATCGCGCAGCCCGCTCTGCTTGAACAATTGCGTTTCGTTCTTTGAGGTCGGGATTGAGTACATCGCATTGCTCGCCCTCGCCTGATTCCACCAAGCGGATCTGAATTGCTCTATCTGTACCCTTGTAGCGGATGCATCCGATGTCTTGCACTTCAAACGCCAAAATCATGCGATCCACTTCGTCGGTCGCCGTGGGTTGCTTGCGAACATAGCAATGCCCGTCTGGGTCGTATTCGAATAGATCGGGAGCCTCCGTTGTTGGCATTCCACAAGACGTACAACAACCGTCTTCGACGTAGAAATCTCCTGGTACGTTGGATTTGTGCGGAGTACAGGCCATTGAAATTCGGAGGTCTAACTATGTTTTCGGGCGACTCAAGTGCTGCATATTGCCGAGACCACGCCCACACTCTGTCTTGGCACCTCGACTGGTCATCGCAGCGAGCGTATCGATCCGTCGATTTCCGAGGTTTGTACCACGCGTATAGAGCCACGAAGGGTCGCACACCCTGGAGATGACTTTCCACCTTTTGCGGGAGAGATTCGGGGTCAAGTCTTAAATATTAAGTTTCCCTGATCGCGCCGCCATTAGCCACCTCTCAACTTCCGGCCCTAATGGCCTAAGGGATGTGCAATTTTGTCAGTGCTAGGTTCCAAACGAAACTACGAGGAACCACAGTGGCGCGGGTGAGCAAACTTTTGAGTGACGCTGACCGGGCGCGGAAGATGGATGAAGAGGTCAAAAATGAGGACTTAATATTTAAGGCTTGACCCCGAATTCGACAGAAGCCGGCCAAACTCGTCCAGCGGCCGAAATTCGGGGTCAAGTCTTAAGTATTAAGTATTAAGTATTAAGGCTATATTCCATAGCAGGCTTCTGAAGCCCATTGTTGACTATCTACTTTCTCTTGATGAAAATGGTGAGTACTAGAAAAATAGCGAGAAATCCAAACGGATAGTCAAACTCAACGCTAAATCCATTTGACTTAATGTCGCGCTCCCATTTCTTTTTCATCTCAATTTCATTGCCGCTCAGCCATACACGCGCATGAATATCTCTAACGCCTAAAGCTAAGCGCTGATTGACATCGCCGTTGATAGTGACCCAGGAAACCTCAGCGAGCCTGCCTACCGCATATTTATTGCAACCTCTGCCAGCCCAACCGAAAACTCTTCCATAGCTGTCAAGGTATTCGATTCCATTGATGATGTACTTTCCAGTAGTATTTCGACCGCCGTGTGCGATGATGCAACTCACCACACCAACATCCCTGTGGACTTCATGAATTTCAATGACGGGCGGAGTGCGAAGGCGCACAAGAAAGAGGAAACCTATCAGGGCTGCAGCGGCGGCAAGTCGAAGACTTATGGAAACAATTGGCTTCATCGCTGCGTCACTTGAGTTTCAGTGTCATTTCATCAGTTCTTTAACGTCTTTTGCAAATATTGGCCAACACATCTGTGGCCTATTTGAGCTGGAGACTCCTATTTCAAGTCTCCGTCCTCAATACTATTGATCCCCTGTTGACTTCAGCAATAGATCGATTTTTAGACTGCTTTGCAAAAGCTCTCAACATACGCGTGCCCTGGAATCTGGGTCAATTCTCAGCTGCTAAGTTTTTCGGCCCCCGCCGCCTCACCTTCCCAACCTCCACCTCAACACCCCACTCAAGCCATCCACCAGCCCCACCAGCCCCAGCATCGCGATCAAGACCGTGGCGGTCTTGCCCATCTGGAACAGGCCCAGGTGGAAAGCCAGCTGCTGGCCCAGGCCGCCGGCGCCGACCACGCCTAAGACCGCCGCTGCGCGGATGTTGTTCTCCCAGCGGTAGAGGGTGTAGCTCAGCCATTGCGGCAGGGCCTGCGGCAGCTGGGCGTAGAAGAACACTTTCAGTGCGCCCACGCCTTGGTTGCGCAGGGCTTGCGCCGGGCCGGTGGGCAGGTTCTCCAGGGCCTCGGCGAACAGGCGGCCGAGCACGCCGCCGGTGTGCAGGGCCAGGGCCAGGGTGCCGGCCATGGGGCCCAGGCCAACCGAGATCAGCAGCAGGCTGGCCCAGACCAGCTCGGGCGCCGCGCGCAAGGCATTGAGCAGCCAGCGGGTGGGCACGCGCAGCGCCCCTGGCGCGCCGGCCGGCAGGGCCAGCAGCAGGCCCAGGCCCACCGCCAGCAGGGTGCCCAGGGCGGACATGGCCAGGGTCTCCCAGGCGCCGCGTGCGACCTTGAGCAGGAAGTCGGGCCGCGTCTCGGGCGGGAAGAATTCGCCGCCAAAGCGCGCCATGCTTTGCCAGGCCTGCAGCGAGAGCAGCTGGCCCCAGGGCAGGTCCAGCGAGGCGAAGCTGGCCACCACCAGGCCGGCCAGGGCCAGCAGCAATACCCAGGCGCGGCGGCGCGCGGCGCGCAGCTCCGGCGGCAGAGCCAGCAGCGGCGCGGGCGTTTTTTCCGTTGTATTTGTTGTCCTCATGCCAAGGCCTTGCGCAGCGCGGCACTGAGTCGGTCGGCCAGGGCCACCAGGGCGACGAAGACCAGCAGCAGGGTGCAGACCTCGTCGCCGCGGAACATCTTCATCGAGTTGTCCATTTGCTGGCCCAAGCCGCCGGCGCCGACAAAGCCCAGCACCACCGAGCTGCGCACCGCGCATTCCCAGCGGTAGACGGTGTAACTGGCCAGCTCAGCGGCATTCTGCGGCAGCAGGCCATAGGCCAGGGCCTGCAGGCGCGAGCAGCCATTGCGCAGCAGGTTCTGCGCCACGGCGCCGTCGCCGCTTTCCAGGATCTCGGCATAGACCTTGCCGAGCATGCCGCCATAGCTCAGCGCAATCGCCAGCACGCCTGCCGCCGGCCCCAGGCCCAACACCCGCACCAAGGCCAGGGCCCAGACCAGCTCGGGCACGCTGCGCAGCAGCACCATCAGCCCGCGCAGGAACTGGCGCAGCCAAAAAGGGCCGCGCGCCATGCGCCCGGCCAGCGCCGAGATCGACAGGCTGCGCGTGGCAGCCAAGGCAAGCGGCACGGCCAGCAGCAAGGCCAGGCTGATGCCCACAGTGGCCATGGCCACGGTGCGCCAGGTCTCGCGCAGGAGCAGGGCCAGGAAGTCGGCGCTGTGGGCCGGGGGCACAAAGTCGGCCAGGAACTGGCCGCTGGCGCGCAGGCTGTCGGGCTGCCAGAGCAGCCAGGGGCGGAACTCCGTGGCCTGCAGCAAGGGCCAGAGCAGGGCCAGGCCGGCCAGGCTCCAGAACAAGCGGCCCTGCCAAGCCGGGTCGCGCAGCTGCGGCGCTTTCAAAGATGAAGGCGCGCTCACCGGCATTGCATCAGCACCGCCGGCGCGGTGGCCGGCAGGTCTTCTTCATGGTCTGCCGGCGCCCAGGCTTGCAACTCGTCCTCATGCTGGGCATAGAGCTTGGCCAGCAGGCCCGGGCTCACCTGCGCGGCCGGCAGGTCGAACTGCAGCCGGCCTTCGCGCAGGCCGACGATGCGCGGGAACTGCGCCAGGGCCAGCTCCACCTGGTGCAGCGAGGCGATCAGGGTGACGCCGCGCCGGCCGGCCTCGGCGCGCAGAAAGGCCAGGGCCTGGCTGGCGCGGTTGGGGTCCAGGGCCGAGAGCGGCTCGTCCAGCAGCCAGAGCTGGGCTGGGGCCAGCAGGGCCCGGGCCAGGGCCACGCGCTGGCGCTCGCCGCCCGAGAGGCGGTCGACGCGCTCGAACAGCTTGTCGGCCAGGTCGAAACTTTGCAGGGCGGCATGGGCCGCTGCCAGATCTTGCGGGTAGATCAGCGAGCGCAGGCTTTGCAGCAGGCTCATGCGCGGCAGGGCGCCGGCCAGCACGGCGGTGACCACGCGCTGGCGCGGCGGCAGCGGCGGCGTCTGCGGCGCCAGAAACAGCCGGCCGCGCAGGCGCTGCAGCTCGCGCCGCGGCAAGGCCCAGGGCTCGGCGTCGTCCAGCTGCAGGCGGCCGGCGCTGGGCGGCAGGGCGCAGGCCAGGGCATGGAGCAAGGTGGTCTTGCCGGCACCCGAGGGGCCGATCACGGCCAGGGCCTCGCCGGCGCTGACGCTCAGGTTCAGCGGCGCCAGGGCGGGCGCCCGGCCGGCGGCGGCCGCCGGGTGGCGGGCCGCCAGACCTTGCAGCTCCAGTTTCAAAGCAGGCCGGCGCTGCGGGCCGCGGCCTCGATGCCCTTGTAGTTCTCGACCTTGCTCGGGATGAAGCGGGTGGCGCGCTGCAGGTCCAGGATGTCCTTGCCCTGGGCGGTGTCGCGGCTCAGGCTCAGAAAGGCCTGGCTCAGCTTGTCGCGCAGCGCGGCCGGCATGTCGGCGTGGACGCTCCAGTTGTAGTCGTAATAGGGCGGGGTGGTGAAGAACACGCGCACGCGGGCGCTGTCCACCTTCTTCTCGGCCACGAACTTGTCCCAGACCGAGATGTTCAGCGCACCAGCCTGGACCTTGCCCGAGGCGACGGCGGCGATGGTGGCGTCATGGGCGCCGCTGTAGGCGACGCGCTTCAAGTCACGGTCGGGGTCCAGGCCGGCTTGCAGCAGGAAGCTGCGCGGCATCAGATGGCCCGAGGTGCTGCTCTGCGAGCCGAAGCTGAGGTCGCGGCCTTTCAGGTCGGCCAGCTTTTGGATGGCCGGCTCGCTGGTGATGAAGACGGAGCGGAACTTCTCGTCCTCCTCGCGCTGCACCAGGGGGATGATCTTGCCGCCCGAGCGCACATTCGCCTGCACAAAGGTGAAGCCGCCGAACCAGGCCAGGTCGACCTTCTTGCTGGCCAGGGCTTCCACCGCGGCCGCGTAGTCGGTGACCGGGGTGAACTCGACCTTCATGCCCAGCCGGCTTTCCAGGTAGGCGACCAGGGGCGCGGCCTTGCGGGCCAGCTCGGTCGGCGCCTCGTCGGGGATGGCGGTGACGCGCAGCACTTGCTGGGCCTGGCTGGCCCCGGGCAGGGCGGCCAGCAGCAAGAGGCTCAGGGCGGAGCCCAGCAGGGCGCGGCGGGGCAGGGCAGTCATCGGTTTCATGGTGGGGTGGGTGTGCGGGTTGGCAAGGCCGCTATTCTCGGGCCTGGGCGCTTGTTTGCTTTCTTGCAGCGGCTATGCTGCGCGCCGCTTCGTTTGTCTTCGTCTTTGACCCTCCCGCCAGAAAGCCCGCCATGAGCGCCAGCACCGCCCCGGTTTCGCCCAGCGACACCTCGACTGAAGAACCCCGCCTGACCTCCCTGTCGCACGGCGGCGGCTGCGGCTGCAAGATCGCGCCGGGCGTGCTGTCGGAGATCCTGCGTGGCACGGCCGGCATGGCCCTGCCGCCGGAGCTGCTGGTGGGCATTGAGACCGCCGACGATGCCGCCGTCTACCAGCTCAACGAAGAGCAGGCGCTGATCGCCACCACCGATTTCTTCATGCCCATCGTCGACGACCCCTTCGACTTCGGCCGCATCGCCGCGACCAATGCCATCAGCGATGTCTACGCCATGGGCGGCCGCCCCATCATGGCCCTGGCCCTGGTGGCCATGCCGATCGCACGCCTGTCCGTGGCCACCATTGGCCGGGTGCTGGAAGGCGGCGCGGCCATCTGCCGCGCGGCCGGCATCCCGATTGCCGGCGGCCACACCATCGATTCGGTCGAGGCCATCTACGGCCTGGTGGCCCTGGGCCTGATCCACCCCAAGCGGGTCAAGCGCAATGCCGATGCCCAGCCCGGCGACGTGCTGCTGCTGGGCAAGCCCCTGGGCGTGGGCGTGATGAGCGCGGCGCTCAAAAAGGGCGCGCTCGACGCCGCCGGCTATGCGCAGATGCTGGACAGCACCACCCGCCTGAACACGCCCGGCCCCGATCTGGCGGCCCTGGACGGCGTCCATGCGCTGACCGATGTGACCGGCTTCGGCCTGGCCGGCCATGCGCTGGAGATGGCGCGCGGCGCCGGCTGCAGCCTGGAGCTGGACTGGGCGGCCGTGCCCCTGCTGGATGGCGTGCGTGCCCTGGCCGGCCAGGGTTACGTGACCGGCGCCTCGGGCCGCAACTGGGCCGCCTATGGCGCCGAGGTGGAGCTGCCGAACGGCTTCGCGCCCGAGGACCAGGCCTTGCTGAGCGACCCACAGACCAGCGGCGGCCTGCTCGTGGCTTGCGCGCCGGCCGAGGTGGCGGCGGTGCAGGCGGTGTTCGCACGCCATGGTTTTGCCCGCGCGGCCGTGGTCGGCCGCATGGCCGAGGCGAGTGCGCAGCCGCGTGTTCGTCTGCGTTAGCACTTGATCTAGAGCTTTGCCGGGTGGGCTCCGCCCGCCCGCCAGTCATGTCGGCCATTCCGCAGCTCGTCGCTTGGCCTCGGCCGAGGCCGGGCTGCCTGTCTATCGTGCCCTCACTCGTCACTTTTTGCCGAACTGGAGCACCTGAGACATGAACGCCAAGACCTTGATTTCGCTGGCCGCCGCAGCCGCCCTGAGCCCGCTGACCATGAACAGCCATGCCGCCGCCGCTGCCGCGCCTGAGGCAGCCACTGCCGCAACTTCCGCCCGCCAGCCCATCACCCGCGCCGACCAGCTGCCGCGCCGCACCGTCACCCTGGCCAAGCTGCCCAGCGAATACCTGAGCGCACCGCTGAGCGAGCTGAGCGCCCTGGGCGCGCAGCTGGAGACCGAGGTCAAGGCCGATCTGGCCCGCTATGACATCCAGGACGCCGCCACCCTGCGCGCTTACTACTCGGCCCTGGCCACGCTGGCCCAGCTGCGAGGCGATTGGGCGGCCGTGCCGGCCTGGACGGCCAAATCGCGCGCCTTGCAGGAAAAGATCGGCGGCCAGCTGAGCGCCGGCCTGCTGACCGACCTGCTCTCGCAGCAGCGCCTGGAAAAGCGTGACGCCGCCTGGCTGCGCGCCGAGGTGGAAAAGCGTTATGGCGCCTTGCCCTGGGCCGATGTGCAGGAGAGCATCAAGTCCGGCAAGGGCGGGGCCGAGACCTACAACCCCGAGCTGGTGCTGGGCGCCTTCCGCAGCCAGATCGACGCCATGGCCACCAACGGCAAGATGGTGGTGCCGGAGAGCATCGCCCTGGCCATCATCAGCAGCCGCTTGCAGGCCGAGCTGTTCGCGCCCAACAAGGCCGCCATCGTCGCGGGCCTGCAGGCGGTGATCGATGCCAACACCAAGACTCAAGCGCGTGCCGACCTCTGGACGCCGCGCACCTTTGCCATCCCGGCCGAGGCGAAAGCCACGCCGGTGGTGGTGGCGGTCTGGGATTCGGGCGTGGACCTGAACCTCTTCAAGCCGGCCACGCCGCGTGGCCTGGCTTTCGATGTCGAGAGCCTGCCCAGCCCCCATCTGCTGCGCCCGCTGGGTGAGGCCGAAGCGCGCTGGCCGCAGCTGCGCGGCATGCTCAAGGGCGCTATGGATCAGCGCGCAGCGCTGGACACGCCGGATTCGCGCCAGTTCCGCGCCGCCATGTCCAGCCTCAAGGCTGATCAGGTCAAGGCCTTCAGCGAGGACGTGAGCCTGGCCAGCGTCTACGTGCACGGCACCCATGTCGCCGGCATCGCCGTCGAAGGCAACCCTTTTGCCCGCGTGTTCGCCGCCACCCAGCTCTGGAGCGCCAAGCTGGAACCCAAGCTGCCCACCGAAGCGCAAGCCCGCGCCACGGCCGAGGCTTATGGCCAGATGGTCGAGAGCTTCAAGAAGGCCGGCGTGCGCGTGGTCAATATGAGCTGGCGTTATGGCCCCAGCGCCTACGAGGGCGCGCTGGCCTTCCACAACGCCGGCGGCACGCCCGAGGCGCGCAAGGCGGAGGCGAACCGCCTGTTCAAGATCGAGCGCGACGCCCTGCGCGCGGCCATTGCCGGCGCGCCGGACATCGTGTTCGTCGCCGGTTCGGGCAATGAAGACAACAGCGCCGACTTCCAGGAATACATTCCGGCTGGCTTTGAGCTGCCCAATCTGATCACCGCCGGCGCGGTGGACACGGCCGGCCAGGAGACCAGCTTCTCGACCTTCGGCAAGACCGTGGTCGTGCATGCCAACGGCTTTGAGGTCGACAGCTACGTGCCTGGTGGCGCGCGCATGAAGCTCAGCGGCACCAGCATGGCCAGCCCCCAGGTGGCCAATCTGGCGGCCAAGCTGATCGCGCTCAAGCCGGCACTCAAGGCCGCGGAGGTCAAGGCCCTGATCCTGCAAGGCGCTGAGCGCATGAACGGGGCCGATGGCAAGCCGGGCCGCGTCAATTTGATCCATCCGCGCAAGAGCGCCGAGCTGGCCGGACTCAAGCTCTGAGCGCAGGCGGGGGCGGCGGGGCCGCAGGCCCTAGAATTGCGGGTTTTTCCTAGCTCCCGCAGCCCTGCTGGAGCGCACCCGCAGCCGCGATCGCCTTGACGAGAAGATCGCCCAGAAGAGTAAAGAGAGAAGTCGCACGCCCGCTGTCTGTCGACACGGGCGTTTGTTCGTTCATGAGCGCATTGAATTCGTCCGCCGACCCGTCGGCCGCGAGCCTGCCGGCCCTCCGGCCTGCCGCATCGTCCCGTCTCCTGCACCTCGATGGCTTCAAGGCCGTGGCGGCCCAGCTGATCGTGCTGCACCACCTGTCGGCCTACGGGCCGGTGGCCGAGGCCGTGGAAGAGCTCTTGCCGACGCTGATGGCCTGGGCCTACCAGTACGGACGCATGGCGGTGCAGGTGTTCCTGGTGCTGGGCGGTTTCCTTTCGGCGCGCGCGCTGTCTTCGCGCGGCCAGTTGCTGGAAGGCAGCTTGGCCGGGTTGATCGCCCGCCGCTACCAGCGTCTGGCCCTGCCCTTCATGGCCGCGGTGCTGCTGACCCTGGCCTGCTCGGCCCTGGTGGCGCGCTGGCTGCCTGAGTTGGTGCCGGCGCAAGTGGGGTGGGGCCAGCTGCTGGCCCATGCCGGCCTGCTGCAGGGCGTGCTGGGTTTTGAAGCCCTGACCGTGGGTGCCTGGTATGTGGCCATCGATCTGCAGCTGTTTGCGCTGTTGGCCGGCCTGCTCGCCTTCAGCCGCGGCCTGGCTCTGCCGCGCAGCTGGCGGCGCTGGATCGGGCCGGCCCTGGTCGCGCTGCTGACGGCGGCCTCCTTGCTGGTTTTCAATCGCGATGCGGCGCTGGACAACTGGGGCGTCTACTTCTTCGGTGCGTATGGGCTCGGCGCCCTGGTGCACTGGCTGGGCCTGCTGCCGCAGCGCCGCCTCGGCTTGATGCTGCTGGCCGCGCTGGGCCTGGCCGCCTTGCTGCTGGACTTCCGCGAGCGCATCGCTCTGGCCCTGGCCACCGCCTTGCTGCTGGCCTGGTTGCAGCGCCGCCACGAAGCCGGCGTGCCCGCGCTGACGCCGGCGCGCTTGCAGCCGCTGTTGGCCCATCTGGGCACGCATTCTTATGCGCTGTTTCTGGTGCACTTTCCGATCTTGCTGCTGATCAACGCCCTGTTCGAGCGCCATGAGCTCGGCGACGGCTGGCCAGGTCTGATGGCCATGCTGGCCGCCTGGGGCCTGAGCAATCTGGCCGCCGTGTCCTTTTATCGCTGGATCGAAGCGCCGGCCGGGCGCCTGCGCCTGGGGGCGCTGCTGATGCGCCTGTGGCCGCGCACTTTGCGCGCCTGAAAGCTTCTTCAGTCCAGCGGCTGCGTCTGCGGCGTGCGCTGGAAGGCCTTGCGGTCGTAGCCCAGGCTTTCGGCCTTGTCGAGCAAGGCCTGCAGCTTGGCTTCATCCATGTGCGGCGTGCGTGACAGGATCCAACCGAACTTGCGGCTGGGCTCGCCGACCAGCACCTGCTGGTAGTCCGGGTCCAGGTCCAGCACCCAGTAGTTGCCGTAAAACGGCCAGAAGAAGGTGACGCGCAGCTTGGCATTGCCGCTGCCCTCGACCGTCTTGGCGTGTCCTGCGGTGCGCTCCACCTCGCCCGAGGCTTTGCGGCAACGGTTCACCACTTCCACCCGCTCGCCATCGAGGCGGTAGCGCGCTTGCGTGTCGGCGACGCATTGCTTTTGAAAGCGGTTGGGCAGCAGGGCGATTTCGTACCAGGCTCCGGCGTAGCGGGCCAGGTCGACCTGGGCCACGGTCACCAAAGGCGTGGCCGAATCGGCCGCACGAGCGGGCAGGGAGATGGCCGAGGCGCAGGCCGCCAGCAGGGCGATGGTCAACTTGGAAAGCAGGGTCATGGTCGGGAGCTCAGGCAGCAAAGACGCGCCAGCCTAGCCCTTCGGCCATGGGCCCGGGGCTTCAGAGGTCTTTGCGTGCGCAGGTGTTCATGCCGATCAAGGGGTAGGCCGGGCAAAAACGGAACACGCCGGTGAGCACCGGCACCACCCCGATCCAACCCCAGAGGCCGACGGTGCCGGTGGCGGCCAGGGCGATGAGGATGAGGCCTCCGCCAATGCGCAGGCTGCGGTCCAGAGTTCCAACATTGGCTTGCATGGTGATGTGCTCCTGGGTGGGCAGAGGCAGACGATTCCGGCCCTGCAGAGCTTTCAGTCTGTGCCTGAAACCCGGCACCCTCATTGATCCAGCTCAAGCGGGGCCGTTCGCCTCGGCATCGCGTTGCTCAAAAGCGCGCCGCATATCGGCCAGGGTCTTGCCCGGTTCGTCGCGAAAGCGTTCGTCCAGCACGCTCAGGGCCTGGATGCGGTCGACGCGGAAATTGCGGAAGTCCTCGCGCACCTCGCACCAGCCGGCCAGGGTCCAGCTGGGCCCCCAGAAGTAGCAGGCCAGGGGGCGCACGGTGCGCTGGCTGGCGCTGCCGGCCAGGTCCAGGTAATCGAGGCGCAGTTTGCGGCGGTCTTCGGTCGCTTCGCGCAGGCGCGCCAGGCGTTCGCGCATGGCATCGTCCAAACCCGTCAGCGGTGCGAACAGGGCCAGGCTCTCTGCCGCCGCACGGGCCGGCGCCGGCAGCACGGCCAAGATCTTGGACATGGCTTCTTCCGCCTGCCGGCCCAGCACGCTGTCGAGTTGGCCCTGGGCCAAGCGCAGGGCGGCCACCAGGGCTTGGGCCTCGTCCTTGCTGAACATCAGCGGCGGCAGGTCGAAGCCGGCACGCATGCGGTAGCCCACGCCGGCCTCGCCCTCGATGGGCACGCCTTGCTGCTGCAGGGCGGCGATGTCGCGGTAGACGGTGCGTGCCGAGACCTCGAGACGCTGGCTCAGGAATTCGGCCGTGGACAGGCGGCGCCCACGGATCAACTGGACGATCTGGAAGAGGCGGTCGGCGCGGCGCATGGCGGGCATTGTCGGTTAGCGAGCAGGCGGGACCGCCGCACTTGGCATGGCGCTTGCGTACAAACCCTGCAATCCGCCCAAATCTCCGCTTTTGGCCTGTCCGCTGCTCGCTCGCGGTGCAGGTCACCCCAAAAAGGCTCTTGCCATGCCCCGTCTCGCCAACGCCCGTTCCGCCCTGCCAGTTCTTGGTGCCATGCCCTTGCGCATGGCTTTTGTCGCCGCAAACTCGGAGGCCCGCCCCATGAACTTCCACAGTCTTGGTTCGTCCCAGATTTGGGTGGCGCGTGCCGGCGACCCGCCGCCGCGCGCCGCCATCCGGAGCCCAGTGGCCGGCTTGCAGGGCTTGAGTCTGCAGCGCGAGCGCGTCGATCAGCCGCAGCTGCGGGCGCTGCTCGAACAGTTCGAGGCCGAGCGCCACCAGCTCTGCCCTGCCAGCCGTGCGGCCTGCGCCCCGGAGCTGGAGGTCTTGCGCGGCCCGCAGACGCGTCTGCTGGTGCTGCGCGATGCCCAGGAGCGCGTGCTCGCCTGCGGCGGCCTGCTGCTGCATGACGAGTACGCCGAAGTGCTGACGCTGATGGTGCTGCCGGGCTGGCGCGGCCGCGGTGTCGGCGAAATGCTGCTGCAAGCCCTGCAGCGCGAGGCCTTGCGCGCGGGCCAGCCCTTGCTGCGCCTGCAGGTCGGCGTGCAGCAGCGTTCGGCCCAGCGCCTGTTCGAGCGCCTGGGTTTTGCCCGCTGCGGGCCTTTCGGCGCGCACCGCGCCGATCCTTTTGCGCTGTTCATGGAAAAGCTGGCCGGCGACTGAGCTCGGCTCTGGGCTCGCAAGCCCCCTGCCATTCGGCCCATGCCTTGTCATCAGGGTGGCAAATCCTCTTCATAAATTGCGCGGCATCCGCTGTCACTTTGTGAGGAATTACCCATGCCCCGCTCCTTGTCCCTGCGCCGCTTTGCGTTCGCGGCCGCCCTGTTGTCCAGCCTGTCTTTTGCCGGCGGCGCCCACGCCGGCGTGCTCCACTTTGACGACCTGGCCGATGGCCTGGTGCCGCTCAACTATGGTGGCCTGGATTGGTCCCGCTTTGGCTGGACGGCTTTCTCCACCGAAGCCGAGCCTTACACCGCCCACTCGGGCGCTGGCCGCGTCGCCAGCGGCTTCCTGGCCAGCGATGCCAGCAGCCTGATCGGTTTTGGCCAAGCGGTGCGCTTCGACGGCGCCTGGTTCGCCGGCCAGAGCGGCGCCGTGCTGAGCTTCGAGCTCTTCTACCAAGGCCAGCGCGTCGCCGGCTCGCAGAGCCTCGACCCTTCGGCCACGCCCAGCTTCCTGGCCAGCGGCTACGCCGGCCTGGTCGATGCCGTGCAAGTGAAGAGTCAGAACCACGGTGAGTTCGTCATGGACGACTTCAGCTTCACCGCCGCACCGGTGCCCGAGCCGCAGAGCTATGCGCTGCTGCTGGGCGGTTTGATCGGCATCGCCGCCGTCGTGCGCCGCCGCCAGGCCTGATCCAAGCCCGGCTCGCCCCGGCCCGGCTTCAGCGCCGGGCCGCCCCAGTTTTCTGTCTTTCAGGACCCCATCCATGACCACCCAAGACCGCCGCAGTTTCTTGCGCAGCGCCAGCGCCGCAGCCGCGCTGACCGCCTTCCCGCCCGCCATCCAACGCGCTCTGGCGATTCCTGCCCATGTGCGCAGCGGCACCATTCATGACGTCGAGCACATCGTCATCCTGACCCAGGAAAACCGCAGCTTCGACCACTACTTCGGCACGCTGAACGGCGTGCGGGGTTTTGCCGACCCCTTCCCGGTGCCCGTGGCCGACAAGACCGGCATCAACGGCAAGAGCGTCTGGATGCAGCCCAATGCCGTGACGGCCACGCCGGGCCGCCCGCCGGTCAACCCGCTGGCGCTGGCGCCCTTCCACCTGAACACGCAGCAGACCTTTGCGCACATGCGTGTCTCGGGCACGCCGCACTCCTGGCCTGATGCCCAGGCCGGCTGGGACCAGGGCCGCATGAACGCCTGGCCCAAGGCCAAGCAGAACCACTCGATGGGCTATTTCAAGCAGTCCGATCTGCCCTTCCAGTTCGCGATGGCCACGGCTTTCACGATCTGCGACCACTACCACTGCTCCAGCCAGACCGGCACCAACACCAACCGCCTGTTCCTCTGGACCGGTACGAACGACCCGCTGCGTCAGGGCAATGGCCCGTCCACCGACAACAGCCACGACTGGTTCAACGCCAACCCGCTGGACGACTACACCTGGACCACCTACCCCGAGCGCCTGCAGGACGCTGGCATCACATGGCAGGTCTACCAGAACATGGCGGACAACTTCACCGACAACGCGCTGGCCGGCTTCCGCCCCTTCCGCGACGCCTGGTACGGCCGCCCCGGTTACTCCCAGCAACTGAAGGACCGCGGCATCAGCACCCGTGACCTGGACAAGCTGCGCGAGGACGTGCTGGCCGACAAGCTGCCGCAGGTCAGCTGGATCGTGGCCACGGCCGAAGGCTCCGAGCACCCCGGCCCGTCCAGCCCGGCCCAGGGCGCCGACTACACCGCCAAGGTGCTGGACGCGCTGACCGCCAACCCGGCGGTCTGGAGCAAGACCGTGCTGTTCATCAACTTCGACGAGAACGACGGCTTCTTCGACCACATGCCGCCGCCGGCCGCGCCCAGCTACATCACCTGGGACGCCGACCCGGCCAAGGCCGATCTGGCCGGCGACTCCACCGTGGACACCACGGGCGAGTACCACCACATCCTCAACGGCACCGCCGCCACCCACCAGCACAAGCCCTACGGCTTCGGCCCGCGCGTGCCCATGTATGTGATCTCGCCCTGGAGCAAGGGCGGCTGGGTCAACTCCGAAGTGGCGGACCACACCTCGGTGATCCGCTTCATCGAAAAGCGTTTCGGCGTGATGGAGCCGAACATCAGCGCCTGGCGCCGTGCCGTGGCCGGCGACCTGAGCTCGGCCTTTAACTTCCGCGACCCGGAAGACAGCGCCTTCTTCGCCCAGTTGCCCAAGACCCTGGAGCTGGCCAACCGCGCCCGCGCGCTGCCGGGCACCACCACGCCGCCGACGCCGACCGTGCTGAACGTGCCGGTGCAGGCCGCCGGCCCACGCCCGGCCCGCGCGCTGCCCTATGAGTTGCACACCACGGCCGCCGTCAAGGTCAGCGCCGGTCGTGTCGGCGCCGCCCGCGTCGAGCTGCAGTTTGCGCACACCGGCAATGGCCTGGGCGACACCAGCGGCCCGGCCGCCGTGTTCCATGTCTACGACCGCCTGAACCTGGCCGCCTTGCCGCGCCGCTACACGGTGGAAGCCGGCAAGCAGCTGAGCGGCAGCTGGCAGCCGGCCGCCAACGGCGCTTATGACCTCTGGGTGCTCGGCCCGAACGGCTACCACCGCCATTTCACCGGCAACGCCCGCCGCGTGGCCGCCGCCGCCCAGCCCAACCCCGAGGTGCGGGTCACGCCGGACGCCGCCAACGGCGAACTGCGGATCGAGCTGAGCAACAGCGGCAGCTTCGCCTGCACCTTCATCGTCTCGGCCAACAAGTACTACAACGTGCCGGCCCAGCAGATCCACCTGGCCGCCAAGACCAGCAGCACCCTGCGCCTGCCGCTGCGCGAAAGCGCCTTCTGGTACGACTTCAGCGTGCGTGTGGCCGGCCAGGGCGACTACAGCCGCCGCTTCGCCGGCCATATGGAAACCGGCGAGGCCTCGATCAGCGACCCGGCGATGTCTGGCCCGGCCCTGCTGGACCAGTACCGCTTGGGCGCTTGAGGCGCGATGGCCTTGCGGTGAACAGGTGAGCAAGCCAATGAACAGGTGAACAAGTGAACACGTGAGCAATACGGGCCCGCACGGCCCACTCACGACTCACCCGCTCACCCGCTCACCCGCTCACCCGTTCACCCGTTCACCCGTTCACCCGTTCACCCGTTCACCCGTTCACCCGTTCACCAATTCACCAATTCACCAATTCACCCTCCCACCCATGAACAAGCTCATCACTCGCAGCGCCCTGGCGCTTTCCCTGTTCGCCGCCGGTTTCGGCGCTCACGCCGCCACCCTGGGCCAGAACCTGATCGTCAACGGCAATGCCGAAGCCGGCGCTGCTGGCTGGACCGCGTTCGCCGGCACCGACCTGTTCCAATCGGTCGCCTACGGCAACAACTGGGTGCTGCCCACCCAGCCGGGCCCGGTGGACCGCGGCCGCTTCCTGTTCGCCGGTCAAAGCTCGCCCGCCTCGGCCGGCTACCAGCTCTATGACGTGAGCAATCTGAGCGGCCTGATCGGCAGCGGCAACGCCAGCTTCAAGCTCGACGGCTACCTGGGCGGCTGGACCAACCAAGGCGATAACGCGCTGGTGTACGTGTCCTTCCTGGACGGCGCCTCCACCGAGATCGGCTCCGCCATCTTGGGCCCGGTCACTGCGGCTGACCGTGCCAACAAGACCGGCCTGCTGTACCGCGAGACCCAGGGTTTTGTGCCCGTGGGCACGGTGCAGATCAATCTGAGCCTGTCCATGGAGCGCCTGAACTCCACCGACAACGACGGCTATGCCGACAACCTGTCCTTCGTCATCAACACCGCCCCGGTGCCGGAACCCGAAACCTACGCTCTGATGGGCCTGGGTCTGGGCCTGCTGGCCGTGGTGCGTCGCCGCCAGCGCGGCTGATTGATGATTCCCGCCTGAGCGGGTCGGTACTGGCCCGCTTCTTGCGAGCGACACGGGGATGCAGCGCATCCCCGTTTTTCCATCTGATCCGGCCTTCTTCATGCCACAGCCCGAGCGGGGCGAGGGCGTGATCTGCCCGCCCGACGCGCCCGGTTGGCGCGCCCGGCTGGCGCTGGACTATCGGCTGGAGGGCGGCCGCTGTCTGCTGCGGCACCGCCACGAGGGGCCGCTGCGGGTGCTGAAAAGCCTCTACCCCGAGGGCGAGGCGATCTGCCACAACGTGCTGGTCCATCCGCCCAGCGGTCTGGTTGCGGGTGACCGCTTGGAGATTGAACTGAGCGTGGGCGAGGGCGCCCATGCCTTGCTGAGCACGCCGGGCGCCACCCGCTTCTACCGCAGCAGCACCGGCGCCCTGGCCACGCAAAGCCTGCACGCCCGCTTGGCCCCCGGCGCGCGCCTGGAATGGTTGCCGCTGGAGGCCCTGGCCTACCCGGGCTGCCGGGCGCTCAACGAGGCCCGCTTCGAGCTGGCGCCGGGCGCCGAGCTGATGGCCTGGGACCTGACCGCCCTGGGCCTGCCTCAGGCCGGCCAGCCCTTTGACACGGGGCAGTTCCAGCAGCATCTGGAGATTCCGGGCATCTGGCTGGAGCGCGGCCTGATCGACGGCGGCGATGCCTTGCTGATGGACGGCTCCCTGGGCCTGGCCGGGCGGCGCTGCCTGGCCAGCCTGGTGTTTGCTGGCGGCGAGGCGCTGTCCCGCGAGCGGCGTGAGCGCGCGCTTGAGGCCGTGCGTGCCTGCATCGAGGCCCACCCGCTGCGCGACACCGCGGGTGTGACGGCGGCGCAGGAGCGGCTGCTGGTGTTGCGCGTGCTGGCGCCCCTGGTGGAGCCAGCCTTCGAATTGCTGCGCCAGTGCCGCGCGGCCTGGCGGCGCGAGTTGTGGAATTTGGACGAGGCTTCGCCGCGGCTCTGGGCAATGTGAGAACCGCCCCGCCGGCCTCGGGTATGCTGGCCCCAGAAGTTGGCGAGAGCGGGCGCAGCGCGTGGACCAGAGCAAGAAGAGGCAGAACAAGGCCGGTAGGCATCGAGCAGGGGCTGTGGCCCGGGCGGCCGCCTGGGGCTTTGCGCTGGCGCTGCTGGGCTTGCCTGTGGCCAGGGCGCAGGCGCCGCTGTCCGCCACGGACTCCGGCCTGGCGGGGGACAAGGAAACCCTGCTCTGGGTCATGGTGCACTCGCCGCCCACGGCCATTCTGCAAGGCGCAGCCCAGGGCCAGGGCTTTGTCGACAAGGCTTTGCTGCTGTTCCAGGCCGGACTGCCCGAACTGCAGCACCAGGTGCTGGACGGCAACTACGCTCGCGCTGCGATGGAGTTGCGCAGCAAGCCCAATGTCTGCGTGGCGGCCTTTTTGCGTTTGCCCGAGCGCGAAGCCTTTGTGCATTTCAGCGAGCCCTATTTGACCGCCTTGCCCTACCAGCTGGTCACCTTGCAGCGCGAGCGGCCGGGCCGCTTGCGCTTGGTGCCCGATGCCCAGGGCCGGGTGGACCTGGTCGAGCTCTTGCAGGCAGTGCCGCCCGGCCACCTGCCGCAGGAGGGCTGGCGGGTCGGTGTGGCCGGTGGGCGTTCGCTGGGCTTGCGCTACGACCAGATGATCAAGGCCTTGCCGGTTGGTGCCCGCCTGAGCGTGCGCCACGGCAACCCCAGCGTCTCGGGCCTGCTGCGCATGCTGGTGGATGACAAGGTCGACGCCATCGTCGCCTTCCCGTCCGAGCTCAGCTTTGCCGCCCGGGAGCTGAATCTGCCAACCAGCGAGCTGCGCCTGCTGCCGCTGCGCGGCGCTGACGCGGCCACCACCTTGCATGTCGGCTGTTCGCGCTCGGCCTTGGGCGCACGCGCCATCGAAGGCATCAATGCGGTGATTCGCAAGCAGGGGCCACGCATCGAGAGCTTTTACCGCGAGTGGTTGCCCTCGCCTTCGCGCGCCAATGCGCCCGGGCCGCGGCCCTGAGTCTGAGCGCTTCGGCGCTCAGATTGAAACCAGCTGGCGCACGCCGCGGCTGACCATCTCTGAGCGGCTGCCGGCCGAGATGACGGCGCCGCGCTCCAGCACCAGATAGTCGTCGGCCAATTCCTCGGCGAAGTCGTAGTACTGCTCGCACAGCAGCACGGCCATGGGCTGGCCGCCATTGGCCGCCAGGCCGCGCTCGGCCAGGCGGCGGATGACGCGGCCTATGTCCTGGATGATGTTGGGCTGGATGCCTTCGGTCGGCTCATCCAGGATCAGCAGGCGCGGCCCGGCCGCCAGCGCGCGGGCGATGGCCAGCTGCTGCTGCTGGCCGCCCGAGAGATCGCCACCGCGCCGTTGCAGCATCTGCTGCAGCACCGGGAAGAGCTCGAACAGCTCGGGCGGGATGGGCGTGCCGGCCGGCCGTGTGGCCAGGCCCAAGGCCAGGTTCTCGGCCACGGTGAGGCGACCGAAGATCTCGCGACCTTGCGGCACATAGCCGATGCCGGCGCGGGCGCGCTCGAAGGGCTTGGCGCGCGTGATGTCCTGGCCTTGGAGCCGGACCTCGCCGCTTTTCACCGGCACCAGGCCCATCAAGGACTTGAGCAAGGTGGTCTTGCCGACGCCGTTGCGGCCCAGCAGCACGGTGATGCGGCCGGGCTGCACGCGCAGCGAGACATCGCGCAGGATGTGCGAGCCGCCGTAGTACTGCTGGAGGTTTTGGGCGATCAGCATGGCAGGCAGGGTGAGAAGGGGTTGATGGAACTGATTTGCATGCCGCTCAACGTCCGAGGTAGACCTCGATCACGCGCTCGTCGGCCTGCACCTGGGACAGTGGGCCCTGGGCCAGCACGCGGCCTTCGCAGAGCACGGTGACGGTGCCGCCCAGGCGGGCGATGAAGCCCATGTCGTGCTCGACCACGATCAGGCTGTGCCGGCCCTTCAGCTGCAGAAAAAGCTCGGCCGTGCGCTCGGTCTCCTGGTCGGTCATGCCGGCCACGGGCTCGTCGAGCAGCAGCAGCTTCGGCTCCTGGATCAGCAGCATGCCGATCTCCAGCCATTGCTTCTGGCCGTGGCTGAGCAGGCCGGCCGGGCGCTGCGCCTCGGCCTGCAGCTGGATCAGCTCCAGCACCTCGGCCAGGCGATCGCGCTGCGCGCCGCTGAGCCGGTGCCACAGCGCCGCCGCCACGCCGCGCGGGCCTTGCAGGGCGAGCTCCAGGTTCTCGAACACGCTCAGCGCCTCGAACACCGTGGGCTTCTGGAACTTGCGGCACAAGCCCATGGAGGCGATCTCGGCCTCGCTGTGGCGCAGCAGGTCGATGGTGCCGCCGAAGAAGACCTCGCCGCGGTCGGGCCGGGTCTTGCCGGTGATGATGTCCATCATCGTGGTCTTGCCCGCGCCATTGGGGCCGATGATGCAGCGCAGCTCGCCTGGCGCGATGTCCAGGGACAGACCGTTGATGGCCTTGAAGCCGTCGAAAGCGACGTGCACGTCTTCGAGGTAGAGGATGCGGCCGTGGGTCAGGTCCAGCTCGCCGGCGCGGTGCGGGCGGGCGTAGCCGGGGCTGCGGTCGCCACCATGTTTGCCTTGCTGTTCGGCCAGGCGTTCCTGGCCTTGTTCGAGCAGATCGGGGCTCATGCCTGGCCTGCCTTTCGAAGCGTGCTGAATCGGGTGCTCAAACGGGTGACCAGTCCGGCCAGACCCTGCGGCAGGAAGAGGGTGACGGCGATGAAGAGCGCGCCGAGGAAGTAGAGCCAGAACTCGGGCGCGCTGACCGTCAGCCAGCTCTTGGCGCCGTTGACGGCGAAGGCGCCGGCGATCGGCCCCAGCAGGCTGCCGCGCCCGCCGACCGCGGCCCAGACCGCGATCTCGATGGAGTTGGCCACGCTCATCTCGCTCGGGTTGATGATGCCGACCTGCGGCACGTAGAGTGCGCCGGCCAGGCCGCACATCATGGCCGAAAGGGTCCAGATGCAGAGCTTGTAGGGCAGGGGCGAGTAGCCGCAGAACATCAGCCGAGATTCGGCGTCACGCACGGCCTGCAGCACGCGGCCGAACTTGGAGCGGGTCAGCCAGCGCGCCAGCAGATAGCAGCCGACCAAGGCCAGGCCACTGAGCACGAACAAGACCATGCGGGTCTGCGCCGTGTGGATGGGCTGGCCGAGGATGCGCTTGAAATCGGTGAAGCCGTTGTTGCCGCCGAGACCCGTTTCGTTGCGGAAGAACAGCAGCATGGCCGCGTAGGTCAGGGCCTGGGTGATGATGGAGAAGTACACGCCCTTGATGCGCGAGCGGAAGGCGAAGTAGCCGAACACAAAGGCCAGGCCACCCGGCACCGCCAGCACCAGCACCAGGGTGGCGAGAAAGCTGTCGCTGAGCTGCCAATGCCAGGGCAGGGTCTTCCAGTCGAGGAAGACCATGAAGTCGGGCAGGGTGCTTTGGTACTGGCCTTCGCGGCCGATCTGGCGCATCAGATGCATGCCCATCACATAGCCGCCCAGCGCGAAGAACAGGCCGTGGCCCAGCGAGAGGATGCCGGCAAAACCCCAGATCAAATCCATGGCCAGGGCGCAGATGGCGTAGCACATGAACTTGCCCAGCAAGGCCACGCCGTAGTCGCTCAAGTGCAAGACCTGACCCTCGGGCACCCACAGGTTCAGCACCGGCGCCAGCACGCAGATCAGCAGCAGTGCGCAGACCACAAGCAGCCAGGCGCGGGGGCTGAGGAAGGATTGGGGCTTCATGGTCTTTGGCGGCTCGCTTGAGTGGGGTCTTGTTCGGTTCGGGTGGTCAGGGTGGCTAGGCGCTCTGTTGCGCTCATGTCCTCCGGCCCGGGCTGCGCCCGCGCCTCCCCCTTGACTTCGCTCCACAGAGCACCCAGCCACCCTTCCTTTCGGGCAGCCCACCACCCATGCACCGCGAACGCCCATCGTTGGCAGGAAGCGGGCTTCGGCTGAGTGTCGAAGCGAAAGAGACTGGCATCAGGAGGAGGGCGGGGCGCAGCCCCGCCCGGGGGACATGAGCGGAGGCACTCGGCCGGAGTTCGCTTCCTTCACACAGGCTGGAAGACCTCAACATTCAGGCCTCCACCACTCGCCCCTTCATCGCGAAGATGCCCTGCGGCCGCTTCTGGATGAAGACGATGATGAACACCAGCACGGCGATCTTGGCGAGCACCGCGCCGACCATGCCTTCCAGCAGCTTGTTGCCCAGGCCCAGGCCGAGGGCGGCGTAGACCGTGCCGGCCAGTTGGCCGACGCCGCCCAGCACCACCACCATGAAGGCGTCGACGATGTAGCTCTGGCCCAGATCGGGGCCGACATTGCCGATCTGGCTCAGGGCGCAGCCGGCCAGGCCGGCGATGCCCGAGCCCAGGGCGAAGGCGTAGGTGTCGGTGCGGGCGGTGTTGACGCCCATGCAGGAGGCCATGGCGCGGTTTTGCGTCACGCCGCGCACGAACAGGCCCAGGCGGGTGCGCCGCAGCAGCAGGCTCATGCCGGCCAACACCGCCAGGGCGAAGCCCATGATCAGCAGCCGATTCCAGGGCAGGGACAGCGAGGGCAGCAGCTGCAGGCCGCCGCTCATCCAGGCCGGGTTCTCGACGCTGACGTTCTGCGCGCCGAACAGGCTGCGCACCGCCTGCATCAGCACCAGGCTGATGCCCCAGGTGGCCAGCAGGGTTTCCAGCGGCCGGCCGTAAAGCCAGCGCAGCACCAGGCGCTCCATCAGCGCGCCGACGGCCGCCGCGGCCAGAAAGGCGGCCGGCAGGGCGGCCAGCAAGTAATAGTCAAACGCAGCGGCAGGCAGCCACTGGCGGAAGGCCAGTTGCACCAGATAGGTGGCGTAGGCGCCCATCATCATCAGCTCGCCATGGGCCATATTGATCACGCCCATCAGCCCGTAGGTGATGGCCAGGCCCAAGGCCACCAGCAGCAGGATGCTGCCCAGGCTCAGGCCGGTGAACAGCTCGCCCAGACGCTCGCCCCAGGCCAGGCTGGATTCCAGCTTGCGCAGCGAGGCGGCCAGGGCGCTTTTGACATTGGGGTCGGTCTCCTCGGCCAGGCGCTGGTTGATCAGCAGCTGGGTGGCGGGCCGGTTCGAGCGGCCCAGCTCGCGCGCAGCTTGCAGACGCAAGCTCGGGTCGCTGCTGCCGGCCAAGGCGGCGGCGCGCGCCAGGCTCAGTTCGGCCCGCACGTCTTCATGGCTCTCGCGGGCCAGCGCGCGGTCCAGCAAGGGCAGCTGCTGCTCGCTGGCATTCTGCTGCAGGGCCTGAGCGGCGGCCAGGCGTTCGGCAGGCTTGGCGCCGAACAGTTGCAGCGCGGCCAGGGCTTGATCCAACTCGCCGCGCAGCCGGTTGTTGATCATCACCTCGGCCAGGTCTTGCGGGACCGGGCTGAGCGGCGCGCCGCTCAGGGCGTCTTCGGCGCTGCCGTCGGCGTGCAGGATCAGCAGGCGGGTGCCGCTGGTCTTCAGTTGCTCGGCGGCCAGGGCCTGGATGAAGGCCTGCAAGCGTGGGTCGGGTGCTTGCGCGGCTTCGAGCAAGGCGGCATGCAGCGCGGCGATGCGGGCCTCGCTGTCTTCGTCGCTGGCCATGGCGCGCGCATGCGCCAGCGTCAGTGCCTGCGCGGGCGGCGTCGGTAGCAGCATCAGCAAGCTCAGCAGCAGCGCGCTCAGCAGGGAGGCCGCGCGGTGCACGAGTGTGGCCATGAGGGCTCCGCGGTTCAAAAAGGAAGGCTGCCGACCACGGGCCTCGCGGCCCGTTTGATCAGCTCAATAGAAAAGTTACTTCTTCACCGGCTCATCGGGCTTCTTGTCGTTGCCTTCGATGTAGGGGCTCCAGGGCTTGGCCTTGACCGGGGCCGGGGTCTTCCAGACCACGCCGAACTGGCCGTCCGCCTTGATCTCGCCGATGAATACCGACTTGTGCAGGTGGTGGTTCTTCTCGTCCATCTTGGAGGTGATGCCCGAGGGCGCGGTGAAGGTCTGGCCGGCCATGGCGGCGATGACCTTGTCCACGTCCGTGCTCTTGGCCTTTTCGACCGCCTGCTTCCACATATGGATGCCGATGTAGGTGGCCTCCATCGGGTCATTGGTCAGGGGCTTGTCCATATGGCCGGGCAGCTTCTTGGCCTTGGCGTAGGCGCTCCATTTCTGGATGAAGGCGGTGTTGTCCGGGTTCTTGATGGACATGAAGTAGTTCCAGGCGGCCAGGTGGCCGACCAGGGGCTTCGTGTCCACGCCGCGCAGCTCTTCCTCGCCGACCGAGAAGGCCACCACGGGCACATCCTTGGCCTTCAGGCCGGCATTGCCCAGCTCCTTGTAGAAGGGCACGTTGGAGTCGCCGTTGATGGTGGAGACCACGGCGGTTTTGCCGCCGGCCGAGAATTTCTTGATGTCGGCGACGATGGTCTGGTAGTCCCTGTGGCCAAAAGGCGTGTACTTCTCGTCGATGTCCGTGTCCTTCACGCCCTTGCTCTTGAGGTAGGCGCGCAGGATCTTGTTGGTGGTGCGCGGGTAGACGTAGTCGGTGCCCAAGAGCACCCAACGCTTGGCGCCGCCGCCGTCCTTGCTCATCAGATAGTCCACCGCCGGGATGGCCTGCTGGTTGGGCGCGGCGCCGGTGTAGAACACGTTCTTGCTCAGTTCTTCACCCTCGTACTGCACCGGGTAGAAGAGCAGGCCGTTGAGCTCCTCGACCACCGGCAGCACCGATTTGCGCGAGACCGAGGTCCAGCAGCCGAAGATCACGGCGACCTTGTCTTGCGTGAGCAGCTGTTTGGTCTTCTCGGCGAACAGCGGCCAGTTGGAGGCCGGGTCCACGACCACGGGTTCCAGCTTCTTGCCGAGCACGCCGCCCTTGGCATTGATCTCGTCGATGGCCATCAGCACCGTGTCCTTGAGCACGGTTTCCGAGATGGCCATGGTGCCGGACAGGCTGTGCAGAACGCCGACCTTGATGGTGTCGGCCGCTTGGGCCGAGAGGCCGGTGACGCTGAGGCCGGCGAGCGCGCTGGCGGCGGCCAGGGCTTTCAGCGAGAAGACGCGGCGGCTGGGGGTCTTGGAAGGGACGGGCATGGCGGGCTCCTGAGGGTTCCGGGGTGGTGGGAGGGTGCGGTCAGACGAAGCCAATGTAGGCAGCAGCCTCGTGCTGGCATATACGGCGGATGGCGTACATGGCGCCCACCGCGGGACCGCCCAGAGCCCGCCCTGTCGCAGGAAAGCCGCCGCCGGTTTGCCGCGGGCAGCGCGGGTGGTCACAATCGCCTGCAGCCTTCCCACCCCACCCACACACTTGGCCGAACGGAACCCTGCCATGAGCTCTATGCCCCATCTCGACCTGGTCTTGCAGCGCGTCATCCCGACCCCGGTCGCCCAGGTCTGGCGCTGCTGGACCGAACCGGCGCTGTTGATGCAGTGGTTCTGCCCCAAGCCCTGGCAGACCGTCGAGTGCGAGATCGATCTGCGCCCGGGCGGCATCTTTCGCACCGTCATGCAGTCGCCCACCGGCGATCAGCACCCGAATGAAGGCTGCTATCTGGAGCTGGTGCCGAACGAGCGCCTGGTCTGGACCGGCGCGCTCAAGGCCGGCTTCCGCCCGGCCGACGCGGCCGCCCATCCCTTCGTCTTCACCGCCGTCATCAGCTTGGCCCCGCATGCCGATGGGGGCACGCTCTACACCGCCACGGTCATGCACAGCGACGAGTCTGGCCGCCAGACCCACGAGGCCATGGGCTTCCAGCAGGGCTGGGGCGCGGCGCTGGACCAGCTGGTGGCCGTAGCCGCTGGCCTTTGAGGGGTCTCACGCCATGGCCTCCGATCCCAAACCCCGCCCGCCCGAACGCCTGAGCCTGACGAGTTCGCAGACCCTGAACGTCGATCAGGACCTGACCGTGACCGTCGGCCGCAACGTGCGCATCGAGGCGGCCGACTCCCTGGAGCTGGTGGTTGGCAAAGCCCGGCTGCTGCTGAAAAAGGACGGCAGCATCGTGATCCAGGGTGGCCACATCCAGATCGAGGCCAGTGGCACGGTCGAGGTCAAGGGTGGCACGGATGTGAAGATCCGCGGAGCCAAAATCACGCAGAACTGAGCCCAGGCGCCGCTCGCTTAATATGGCGCGGACTTGTCGCTCGGAGCCCGTCATGTCCTACCCCTTGCCCGCCCAGGAAGCCGAACGACTGAAGGCCTTGCAGGCGCTGGAACTGCTGGACAGCGGCCGGGAGGCTGCCTTTGACGACCTCGTCCAACTGGCGGCCGAATGGTGCGGCGTGCCGGTGGCGGCGATCAGCGTGATCGATGCCGACCGGCAATGGTTCAAGGCCTGTTGCGGCCTCGACCTCAACGAGTCACCACGTGAGCAGTCCTTCTGCACCCATGCCATCGTCCAGCCGCATGAGATGCTGCAGGTGCGCGATACCCGGCTGGACCCGCGCTTTGCCGACAACCCGCTGGTGACAGGCGCCCCCCACGTTCGCTTCTACGCCGGCGCGCCACTGTTGACATCCGAGGGTCATGCCCTGGGTGCGCTGTGCGTGATCGACACCCAGCCGCGTGAACTCAGCGACTCGCAAACCCATGCGCTGGCGGTGCTGGCGCGCCAGGTGGGGCTCTTGATCGAGCTGCGCAGCAAGCGCGCCCGGCTGGAGCAGCAGGAGCGCACGCTGCGCATCAGCGAGGCTCGCCTGCGCGGCGTGACCGACAACGTGCCGGCCGTGATTGCCTATGTCGACGAACAGCAGCGCGTGCAGTTCTGCAATCGCAAGGTGATGGAGTGGACCGGGCGGCCCGAAGATGAGGTGTTGGGGCAGACCTTGAGCGGGGTGCTCGGCGAGGCCGAGTACGCCCGCCACCGAGAACATATCGAAGCGGCCCTGCAGGGGGAACGCCGCGATTTCGGGCTCTGGTCCCTGGACCCCGAAGACCGGCGCTTTTTGCAGTTCAGCCATGTGCCTGATTGCCTCGATGGCAGCGGCCCGGTGCAGGGATTTTTCGTCTTGGCCAGTGACCTGACGGCAATGAAGCTGCTGGAGCTACAGCTCGCCGCCGAGGCCCGCTTCGACACCTTGACCGGCCTGCCCAACCGGCGCCACTTCCATGAGCAGCTGGAGCAAGGCCTCTTGCGGGCGCAGCGCCACGGCAGCGAGCTGGCCCTGGGCTTTCTGGACCTGGACGGCTTCAAGCAGATCAACGACCGCCATGGACACGCCATCGGCGACGCGGTGTTGCAGGAGTTCGGCCGGCGTTTGCGCCAGAGCCTTCGCCAGACCGATTTCGTGGCCCGACTGGCCGGTGACGAATTCACCGTGCTGCTGGAAGACGTGCAGCGGGCGCATGAGCTGGACGCCCTGGCGCAGAAGGTGCTGGCCGCCATCCGCCAGCCTTTTGTGCTGGCCGGCGGGCTGCAGCTGGCGGTGCGCACCAGCCTGGGCCTGGCCCTGGCCATCTCCGGCGAAGGCGCGGCGGCGCTGATGGCGCGGGCCGATTCGGCCATGTACCGCGTCAAGTCCGAGGGACGAGATGGTTATGTCATCGTTCAGGCCTGAAGCGTCGGGCCTGCGCCAAGCTCCGCCGACGGCTTTCAGTTCGGCTTTTGTGCGGCGGCGCTGTCGCTGGCGATATGGCGCAGGAAGTAGCGCACATAGAAGGCCCCCATGCCCAGGGTGATGGCGAGCACGGCCGCACTCATCAGGCCGACATCGGAAGTGAACAGATCCTTGAAAACGCTCATCGCTGGCTCCTTGTAGGCCGGTGGTGTGGCTGGCCCATGGCTGGATTGGGCGCTTTCCGAGCTGACTCGACCTTGAGCTGGCGCAAAGCCCGCGCACACAGACGGGGCGTAGGGAGCATCGAGCATGGCCGCCTTCAGCGCGCCCCTCAGATCAGCGCGCGGCGCAGCGAGGCGATGGCCCGGGCCCTGGAATCGCTGGGCCTGGGGTCTGTGGATGCCGCGCGACCATGCGGGTGGTGGGCGTGAGCAGCGCTTGGCGAGCGAATCGCGCACTTTTGCCGGGTTTGCACAGTGGCGTGGATCGCTTGTGCGAAATTTTCACCATCTTGTGAGCGCCGTCTTAAAGTGCAGATGCGGTCGCGAGTGTCTTTGCGACGAGTGAGGTACTTCATGAACCGATTGAGCAGCATCAAGTCGCGTCTGGTTCTTCTGGCCTTTGTGCTCATGGCTTTGCTGGCCGTGGTGGGGGGCTGGTGCCTGCGCAGCATGGGGGGCATGAACGACAGCATGGACACGGTTTACAAGGACCGTGTCGTGCCGCTCAAGCAGCTCAAGCAGGTGTCGGATGCCTACGCCGTCAACATCGTCGACACCACCCACAAGGTTCGCGCCAAGCAGTTGGAGGCTGCAGCGGGCCTGAAGCTGGTGGACGAAGCGCAGCAGCTGGTGCGTCTGCAATGGGCGGCCTACACCTCCACCCGCATCGAAGGCGAGGAAGCCCGGCTGCTGGCGCTGGCCTTGCCGCTGCGGGCCCAGGCCGAGGCTGCCACGCTCAAGCTCCGGGGCTTGCTGCAGACGGGCGACGCCGAGGCCCTGGAGCAGTTCGCCACCCGCGAGCTCTACCCGGCCATCGACCCCTTCACCAATGCCGTCTCGGCCCTGGTCGACGAGCAGCTGAAGGTGGCCGAGCAGGAGTACGCGGCCAGTCAGGCGCGCTACCAGCAAGCGATCTGGGTGGTGCTCGGCGTCTTTGTCCTGGCCCTGGCGGCCGGCGTGGTGCTGGCCTGGCGCATCATCGCGTCCATCATGCAGCCGCTGCGCCAGGCCTTGCATGTGGCGGCCCAGATCAGCAATCGGGACCTGAGCGCGACGGTCGAGATCAGCAGCCAGGACGAGATGGGCCAGCTGCTGCAAGCCATGCAGCGCATGCAGGGCCAGCTCTCGCAAACGGTGGAGCAGATCCGCGAAAGCGCGGAGGCGGTGTCCGTCGCGTCGGGTGAAATCTCGCTGGGCAGCAATGACCTCAGCATGCGGACCGAGCAGCAGGCGGCCGCGCTGGAGCAGACCGCGGCCTCCATGGATCAGATGGCCGCCGCGGTGACCACCAATGCCGAGACCACCCACAAGGCCAATGAGATGGCGCATCTGGCCTCGCGCACGGCCGAGCTCAGTGGTGCGGCCGTGCACCGCGTGGTCAGCACCATGGACCAGATCAACGGCAGCTCCAAGAAGATCTCGGACATCATCGGCGTGATCGATGGCATCGCCTTTCAGACCAATATCCTGGCGCTCAATGCCGCCGTGGAAGCGGCCCGTGCCGGCGAGCAGGGGCGCGGCTTTGCGGTGGTGGCCGGCGAGGTGCGCATCCTGGCCCAGCGCAGCGCGCAAGCAGCGCGCGAGATCAAGGGCTTGATCGGTGACAGTGTCAGCAAGGTCGAGAGCGGTTCCGAGGTTGCAGCCGAAGCGGGCCGCACCATGGAGGCTTTGGTCGGCCAGGTGCGCCAGGTCACGACCTTGCTGGGCGAGATCAGCACGGCCACGCGCGAGCAGAGCGCGGGCATCAGCCAGGTCAACACCGCGGTCACCCAGCTGGACCACAACACCCAGCAGAACGCCGCCTTGGTGGAAGAGTCGGCTGCGGCATCGGAGAGCCTCAAGGCGCAAGCGCGGCAACTGGCTGACATCGTCAGTTCTTTCCGACTCAGTTCTTCGGACCAGCGCTTGCAAGGTTTGAAGCCCTAAAGGGAGTCAGTCAGGCAGTTGTGGAGGAGTGGAAAGGAAGTTGGCACGGAAGCTGCAATAGCTCTCTCAACTTCAGTTGTCTCCTCCACCGCCCCTGGGTGGATTTCAGCCTCAGGCCTTGTGCCTGGGGCTTTTTTTTGCCCATGGACAGGGCGAGCGCCCCATTTCGGGGCAAGGCGGGCGCGGCAACGCACCAGCACAGTGAGCGGTGGCCGTTCTAAGATCCGCGCACCTCGATCCGTGCGCTGCCATGCCCATGACTCTCTTTCGCTTCTTGATGCTGCAGCTGCTACTGCTCTGCTTCTCAGCGTTGAGCGTGGCCGCGCCCGCCCAGGGCCAACTGCTGCAGGTGCCCACACGGGATGGCAGCAACGTGAACGTGTTCTGGGCCGAGCGTGAGCAGGCGCGAGCCACGGTGTTGCTGTTTCCGGGCGGCGGTGGCGGCTTTGGCCGACTGGTCGATGGCCGGCCGCAGGGCGGCAACTTCCTCGTGCGCAGCTCGGCTGCGTTTCAAGCCGCCGGCTACCAGGTGGCCATCTTTGGCCGCCGCGCCGACGGCGCCGAGCTCGGCTACGAAGACCGCACATCGCCTGCGCACCTGGCTGATATCGCCGATGTCGTGGCCGCGCTGAAGGCGCGCAGCGACCGGCCCTTGTGGTTGGTCGGCACCAGCCGAGGCACGATCTCGGCGGCCTCCGGCGCCATCGCCCTCGGCGACCAGATCGCTGGCCTGGTGCTCAGCTCCAGCATCGTCGCCATGAAGAAGCCCGGCGCCCTGCCGAGCCTGGATCTGGCGGCGATACGCAAGCCCGTGCTGCTTTTGCACCATGAGAAAGATGCCTGCTGGGTGTGCAAGCCGCAAGAAGTGCCGGCCTTGCTGCAGCGCTTCAGCGGCGCTCAGGTCAAGCGCTTGATCTGGGCCGACGGCGGCGGACCCGCCAGCGGCGAGCCCTGCGAGCCGCAGCATTGGCATGGCTTCGTCGGCATGGAATCTGAAGCAGTGGGGCTGATCACCGACTGGTTGGCGGAGCCGCGCTGAGTCGCTTGGCAAGGGCGGTTTCCGCTACATCTCCGAGTTTCGATGGCAGGGTTTCCCGCGCTGCGGTGGCTCGGCCCGCCGCCGTGCTCATGGTGCCCGGGTCGGCTCTGCGAGCCGACTCCCCTCGCTGCTCACTGCGCGGCTCAGCGGCGCCAAACTCCCTCCGCTCGCTGCGCTCACTGTGGTCAAGCAGTGGCGCCGAGTCAGCGCTTGAAGCGGGCGCTGAAGCGCCCGCCTGACCCGCTCCGCTGCGCCCTCGGCCGCGCACAAATCGCCCGTCGTCGGGCCGAGCCACCTCCGAATGTGGCGCGTTCCACCGTCGAGGGGCAGATCGCACGCGATGCAAGCGCCCTGCAGTTCGGGTCGCCGCTGGGCGATTTGTGAAGGGCTGAGCAGCGCAGCGGCTCGGGGCGCGCGCGTACCCGCGCGCTTCAAGCTCTGACTTGGCGCGTCTGTCTGAACGGAACGAACGCAGTGAGTGCAGTGACGATATGGGCTCAGGCGCCAGCCCCGAGGCGCGAGCAGCGCAAGGCAGTCGGCCCGGTAGGGCCGACCCCGGAACCATGAGCCCGGCGGCGGCCCGGACTGCAGGGCCTCACGAGGGAGAACAAGTGCCTTGCTGTGTGCCGACCCGAGCCGTCTTCGCCGCGCTTCAGTGGAACTGCAGGCGCTGCAGTTGCCCGGCCGCATCGGTATGGCTCAGTTCATGGGCCAGGGTAGCAAAGTTCACATGCAGGATGGCCTCCTGGGCACCGGCTTGCCAGCGCAGGGTCAGGTCTTGCGGGCTGCTGGCCTGGCTGCTGAACTCGCCGGCAAAAGCGGGGTGGCTGTTGCGCAGGCGGATCAGCTGGATCAGCTGCTGCACCACGGGGCGCTGCAGCTCGGAGGCAATCTCGGCTTCGTCGTAATAGTGCCGGTTGATGTCGCGGCCGACGCCGCTGCGGGCCAGCAGCTCCATATCGTTGTGGCCGGCCAGCAGGCCGACGTAGTAGACCTGGGGCACGCCCGGCAGGAAGAACTGCAACGCCCGCGCCAGCAGGTAGCGCACATCGTCGCGGCCCAGGGCGTCGTAGAAGGTGCAGTTGACCTGGTAGAGATCGAGGTTGGAGGCCGCAGCGCCCGTGGCTTGGCGGCTCTCGCCGCCGCTGTTGCTGTGGATGCGCTCGACCAGGGCGTCCAGCTCGGCCGGCGGCACCAGGCCCGGCTGACCTTCGCGGTCGCTGGCGTCGGCACCGATGTCGATGATGCCGATGCCGTCGTGGGTGTCCAGCACCGTCAGCGCATTGCAGGGGCGCTGCGCGATCCACTGCTGCAGCGGGCCGGATTGGGCGAAGAAGAAGGCATGCAGCACCAGCGGCGGCAAGGCGAAGTCGTAAACCCAGTCCACGCGCGCGGCGATCTCGATCTGGCGCTGGTAGTAAGCATGGATCTCGACCAGCACTTCGATGCCCAGGCTGCGCGCCTGTGCCGCGAACTCATCGATGAAAGCAAAAGTCTCCGGCATCATGAAGCAGCTGGCGCCGGCCTTCTTGATGGCGTAGCCCACGGCATCCAGGCGCACCATGCGGATGCCTTTGTCGGCAAAGGTCTGCAGGATGCTCAGCAAGTAAGCGCGGCCCTGCGGGTGGTGCACGGCGATGTCGATCTGGGCGGCGGTGAAGGTGGTCCAGAGCAGCTTCTTCTGGCCGTTCTTCAGTGTGGCCATCTGCACCGGCAGGCCGGGGCGCGGCCGGTAGACCGCCAGCAGATCAGCTTCCGTGGCGCCGTGTGGAAAGACCGCATCGAGGGTCAGAAACAGGCCGGCATAGGGTGAGACGTCGCCGCGCGCCGAGTAGTCCAGGAACTGAGGCGAGCTGCTCGACATGTGGTTCACGATCACATCCCCCATGACGTCGAGGCTGTCCGTCAGGTCTTTGATGTCGTCCCAACTCCCTAAGCGCGGGTCGACCTGGGTGTGGTCGATCGGGTCGAATCCGGCATCGGCGCCGTCGATGGCATGGAAGAAAGGCAGCAGGTGCACGCCGCCGAAGACCTCACCGAGGGCGCCACCGGCACCGAGCAGGCGGCGCAGGCGCTGCAGGTCCTGCCCGTCGAGGCGGCCACCGAGGCGGTCGACGTAGGTGATCAGTTGGACTTGGTTCTTCATGATTTCAATTCGGACTGGGAAAGCTGGGGCGTGGTCTGCACGCGCAGCATCGCGATCGCGGCGCAGACCAGCAGGGCGCCGGCCAGGCGGATCACATGGTCGGGGCGGCCGCCCAACAGGCTGTGATAAATCAGCGGCAGCGTCACCATCTGGATCAGCATGGGGATGACGATGAACATATTGAAAATGCCCATGTACACCCCGGCGCGCTCGGGCGGGATGCTCCCGGCCAGCAGCACATAGGGGTTGCCCATGATGCTGGCCCAGGCCAGACCCACGCCCAGCATGGGCAGCAGGAGCAACCAGCGGTTCTGGATTTCGGGGATGGCCCACATGCCGGCGCCGGCCAGCACCAGGCACAGCGCATGCACGCGCTTGGGTCCAAAGCGCCGTGTGAAGGGCACCATCGCGAAGGCCGCGAGGAAGGCGACGAAGTTGTAGAAGCCGCCGATCTGGCCGTTCACCAAGCCGGCCTCGCGAAAGCCGGCGGAATGCGGGTCACTGCTTTGGAACAGCGTAAGCGCCAGGGACGGCACGATGTAGATCCAGTAGCACATCATGGCGTACCACTGGAACAGCTTCATCCACCAGAGCTGGCGCATGGTGCGCGGCATTTCGCGCAGCGCGCTCCAGATTTCTCGCAGCGCGGCGCCCAGGCCACGCGGTTGCCGGCGCATCTGCGCCAGCTCTTCGCTGCTCAGTGGCAACTCGGGCACACGCCGCACCGACCACCAGACCGTGCTGATGGAAAACACCGCACCGATGAGAAAGGCCGTTATCGTGATGTGGGGTATGTTGTTGCTGGCGAGCCCGTCCTTGTCCATACCCAGCAGCACCAGCAAGGTGGGCGCGAGATAGGCCAGGGTCTGGGCCAGGCCGGTGAAGGCGCTTTGGGTCAGGAACCCCAGGGAATGCTGGTTGGGATTGAGCCGGTCCGAGACGTAGGCGCGGTAGGGCTCCATGGTCACGTTGTTGGCGGCATCCAGGATCCAGAGCAGGCCGGCGGCAAACCAGAGCGTCGGGCTGAAGGGCATGGCCAGCAGGCCCAGGCTGCAGAGCAGGGCGCCGATCAGGAAGTAGGGCGTGCGCCGGCCCCAGCGGCTGACCGTGCGATCGCTGAAGGCTCCCACCAGGGGTTGCACCAGCAGGCCGGTCATGGGCCCGGCCAGCCAGAGCAAGGGCAGGCTGGCTTCGTCCGCGCCCAGATACTGGTAGATCGGGCTCATATTGCTCTGCTGCAGACCGAAGCTGAACTGGATGCCGAAGAATCCGATGTTCATGTTGACGATCTGCCAGAAGCTGAGTCTGGGTTTGTTCATATGACTCATGAAGCGCTTTCCGTCAGCGTCTGTTGCTGCAGGGCCTGCCGCCATGGCAGGAAGAAGGCGTCGTCCTCGGGCATGGGGCCGCGCTCGCCGCACAGGGCCGCGGCATAGCCATTGGCCATTTGCAGGCTGGCCGGCAGCGCATGGCCGCGCATCTGGCTGGCCAGCAGCATGGCGCTGAAGGCATCGCCCGCGCCCACGGTGTCGACCAGTTGGGCGATGGCAAGACCTGACCCTTGCGCCAGCAGCGCACCGTCAGCGGCGAAGGCCGCATAGCCGGCGCTGCCGCGGGTGAGGATCAGGCGCTGCAGGCCGAAGCGCTGCATCAGTGCCGCCAGAGCGGGGCTCAGCGCATGAGGATCGCCCAGCGGGTTCAGCGGCGCATCACCGGCCTGGCCGAACCAGCGGAAGAGCAAGCCGAGCTCTTCGTCGTTGACCTTGAGCCAGTCGGCCTGTGCCAGCGAGGCGGCGGCCAGCTCGGGCGTGTCGGTGCCGGCGCGCAGGTTCAGGTCCAGGTAACGCGTGCAGCCCAAGCCTCGGGCGCGCTCGGCCAGGGCCTGGATGCTGGCGCCCGAGACCGCGCCACGCTGGGCCAAGGTGCCGAAGTAGAAGAAGCGCGGCCGCAAGGCCTCGAGCGCGGCCAAGGCCGGCTCGGCGGCGATGAAGTCCCAGGCGGCTGGCGTGTGGATGTGAAAGCTGTGGCCGGCCGGGCTGCCGTCGGCAGCGAACTGCTCGCTGACGGTGACATGGCCCGTCGCATGCGTGGGGTCGATCTGCACCGCCTTGGTCGCCAGGCCGAAACGTTGCAGGCTGGCGCGGATCAGGGCGCCACCGGCATCGCCGTGGCCGATGCGGCTGACCAGGCACACCGGGGCTGAGCCACCGCCCTCGTCGGCCAGCAAGGCCCCCAGCGAGCGCGCCACATTGAAGGGCGCGCCGCCGGCGATCTGGCGCTCGTGGAACTCGTCCACCAGCGCCTCGCCCACCAGCAGGACGGCAGAGCTAGGCTGTTGCATGGGGCCGCCGCGATCAGAAGTTGTACTTCAGCGTGGCGCGCAGGCTGCGGCCGTTGAAGGCGCGTGCGGCATGGCCGTCGCCCTCGATTTCGGTGTAAGCCAGGGTGTTGAACAGATTGTTGGCCGAGAGCGAGAGCTGGGCCTTGTCACCCAGGGGCACATTCACGAAGGCATTGACCAGGGTGTAGCCCTTCATGGTGATGGTGTTGGCATCGTCACCGTAGGACTTGCCCGAGCCGACCAGGGCGGCGCCCACTTCGATCTCGCCCAGCATCACACTGGGTGCCAGCTGGTAGACGAAGTTGGCCTGACGGCGCGGCTTCTTGCCGACGATGCTGGCGTCGTTCGAGGCCTTGATCTTGGCGCTGGTGAAGGTGGCGCCGCCGCTCAGGCTGAAGTCGCCCCAGCTGTAGGCCGCTTCCAGTTCCAGGCCGCTGGCCTTGTACTTGTTGGCGCTGAACTTCTGGGTGGTGAGCTCGAAATTGCTTTCGGTCGTGCGCGCGTTGAACACGGTGGCGAACAGGCTCAGGCCGGCCTGGCGCCATTTCAGGCCGCCTTCGACCTGGTCGATCTCGTTGATGCTGATGGGCACCGAGCCGTCCAGCGGGTTGCCGTAGAGCAGGCGGTCGGCGCTGAAGGACACACCGTTGCTGACGCGGGCGAAGCCGGCCAGATTGGGCGTCACGCTGTAGTTGGCGCCGAGCGAATAGGAGGTGTGGCCGACCTTGTAGTTGACCGTCTTCTGGCTGGCCGCATCCCAGGTCTTGGCCGTGTTGTTGCCGGACAAGGTGTAGCCGCTGGCCTTTTGCTCATCGCGGCGCAGGCTGCCGTCGAGAATCAGGCTGCCCAGCTCGACCGAGGCAGCGGCGTAGGGAGAAGTCTGGGTGTACTGCACGTCAAAGGTTCGCGTGCAGCAGCCGCCCCAGGTGGTCCAGCCTTCGGCGATCGGGCCGGTGCCCGGCTGACCGGCGGCGTTCAGCACCTGCGAACCAACGCCTTGCATGCTCAGCTTGTACTGGTTCCAGAACCAGGTCTGGGCCACGTTTTGCACGCCGTAGAACAGGCCGGCGACCAGGGTGGTCTTGACGCCGTCGCTCTGCATCACCTTGCTCAGCTTCAGGTCGTTGAAGGTGTTGTCAAAGTTGTCGAGCGAGGTGTTGAACAAGGTGCCGGTGAAGGACTTGTCGGCGCCGTTGTTGCCGTTGTCTGCTGGGAAGAGTGCGATGAAACGGCCCGAGTTGCTGGCCTTGCGGAACTTCTCTTCCACGCTGAAGCCGTTGCCCAGATCCAGGCCGGCCTCGAAGCCCAGGGCCAAGCTCTTGATGCGCAGGCCGTCACGGGTGTTGCTGGTGCTGGTGCCACCGTCCTTGTTGTAGCCGCTGTCCCGGGCCAGGCTGGGGGTGATGAAGAAGGCGGTGCGCGGGTCGATGCCGGAGATGGTGCGGATCTGACCCTTGTCCACCGTGACGGGCACCGGCATGAAGGAGGGCGTGCGGTCGTTCAGGGCCTTGACGCTGACGCTCACATAGCCCGCGGCTATCTTCTGCGTCAGCTTGGCGCGGATCTGGCCGCCGTTCTCGACATTCATGCCGGTCGGCCGGCCGCCTTCGCCGATGCGCTGGAAGCCACCGATGTGGAAGCTGGTGCCGTTGCCGATGCTGCCGCCGTAGTCGGCATCGAGGCGCATCAGGCGGTCGTCCAGGCCCACGCTCAGGCCGATGGCACCGGCGGGCTTGCCGGCGCCGGTCTTGCTGATGAAGTTGACGAGGCCGCCGGGCGAGTTGGAAGCCAGGGTGGAAGCGGAGCCGCCGCGCACCACCTCCAGACGGGCCGTGCTGTAGTCGGCGCGCAGGAATTGGTCGGCGGTGCCGAAAGAGACATCACCGAAGAGCAGCACCGGCAGGCCGTCTTCCTGCATCTGCACATAGCGCGAGCCGCCGGCCGACAGCGGCACGCCGCGCACGGTGACGTTGGCATTGCCTTCGCCGCCGGTCGATTCCGAGCGCAGGCCCGGCACGCTGCGCAGCAGCTCGGCCGCGCTGCTGGCGCCGGCCTTGGCGATCTGCTCGCTGTCGATGGAGCTGACCGACAGGCTTTGCTTCATCTTGGTCGTGCGCACCGAGCTGCCGGTCACCACCACCTGGTTCAGTTTCAGTTTGTCTTGCTTGCTGTCCAGGGCCGCTTCGGCCTCGCCAGCGGGCGCAGCAGCCTGTTGGGCCAGGGCGGGCAGTTGCAGCAGGGCCAGGGTGATGGCAGCCAAAGCTGGGCGGCGGGCAAAGGAAGGCTGGTGGTGTCGCATGGTGTCTGTCTCCTTGGAGGGGCGGGGCACGCTCAGGGAAGGCGGCGTGCCCCGCGGAACATCGAGACCGCTGGTGGGCTTGCTGCCTTTTGGGGCATCGTGCACCACCGCCGTCTTCTTGGGCACCATTCTGGAACTTATTGCAATCGATTGCAAACAAGGGGAAACGCGTATCTGCCTTGTTGCAACAAGGTTTTTGAAAAAACTCTTGCAATCGAACGTCAGGCGGCGCTGCGCCGGACGATCAGGTTCACGCCCAGGGTGCGTGAAGCGCTGCGCTCACCGCGCAGCTGGGCCATCAGCGCGGCCACCAGTTCGGCGCCCGCCTCTGACACTGGCTGATGCACCGTGCTCAGCGGTGGGTCGCAGTAGGCGGCCAGGGGCATGTCGTCATAACCGACCACGGCCACGTCATCGGGCACCTGCCGGCCACGCGCCCGCAAGGTGTGGATGGCCTGCAGTGCCAGCAAGTCGCTGCAGGCGACCACGGCATCGAAGTCCGGCGCCTCGGGCAGCCAGCGCTCCAGTGCCAGGCGCGCGCCCGCCGGCTCGAAGGGCAGGGCCAGTTCCAGCGCTGGATCGGCGCGCAGGCCGGCTTCCTTCAAGGCGTGTTGATAGCCCTCGCGGCGCAGCCAGACTTCGGGCAGCTGGGCGTCGCCGAGAAAGGCAATGCGTCGCCGCCCCAGGCCGAGCAGATGGCGGGTCGCTTGCAGGCCGCCATCGGCGTTGTCGCCGCCCACGGTGCAGTAAAGCTGTTGGGGCAGGGCGCCGCCCCAGACCACCAGGGGCAGTTGGCGCGCGGCCAGGGCATTGAGCTGGTCGTGGTGGCGCCACTGGCCCACCATGATGACGCCGATGGCCTTGCCCGAGTCGTAGAACTGCGCGGCCAGGTCCAGGTGCTCGGCGTCGACGCGCGAGAGCAGCATGTCGTAGCCCTGGTCCGTCAGTGCATCGGCAATGCTGCCCACCAGGGCCAGGAAGAAGGGGTCAGAGATGTGCTGGCGCGAAGCCGCTTCAAAAGGCACGACCACCGCCACGGTGCGGTTCTTTTGCAGGCGCAGGTTTTGCGCGCCGAGGTTGATCGAGTAATTGAGCGAGCGGGCCAATTCGGCCACCCGCTGTCGCGTCTCGGCATTGACCAGCGTGCTGCCACTCAGCGCGCGCGACACCGTCGATACCGAGACCCCGGCTAGGCGGGCGATGTCGGCCATCTGCAGGCGGCGCTGTTCGGCGGGTCCCGCGGCTGCGGCGGGGCGTGCCACCGAGGGGGCGGCAGACGATGGAGCAGAAGCCCGGGCCGGCGGCGCTGCCGGAGGGGCCGAGGGCGGGGGGCGCTTGGACATGGGCCAGGATTGTGCCGTAGCCCCTGCGGGCCGAGCTGCATGCGGGCGAAAGGCGGCGCGGCCGGTCGTGGAGAAAGCCCCGCGCTGCGGCTCCACAAAAAGCAAAGCCGAGGGCGCGAGAGCTTTCGATGTGTGCGCTCGGTGAACCAGCTCGCGGCGAGCGTCTCAAACACCGCGCCTCGGCAGTCTGCCCGCTGCAACTTCGGCCCCACCCCCAGCAAACACGGGGTCTGTAAGGTGGAATTGAAATGTTAAGCATTGTTAAGATTTGCTGCTGTTTCATTTCGATACACCCATCGCCCGCCTCCGAGACCCTCACCATGTCGCTCGCCACGCCCGCCACCAGCCCCGCGCTCACCATCGTTCATGTGGTGTTTTCCTCGCGCATTGCCGGCGGTGAACGCCATTGCATCGACCTCGCTCAAGCCCAGGCCGCGCTGGGCCACCGGGTCCATGTGATCGGCAGCCGCGGCTCGGCCGTGGCCGGCGAGCTGGGGCCTGGCATCGAGTTCCACGGCCTGGCGCTGCCGCTCTTGCGCGCCTGCCGGGTGCGCCGCCTGGCCCTTCGCCTGGGCGCCGACATCAGCCACGGTCACCTGGGCCCGGCCTGCAAGGCGGTGGCCAAGGTGCGCAGTGCGGCCCGCGTGGCCACCTTGCATGTGGGCTACAAAGCCCATCACCACGCCCGCCAGGACGGCCTGATCTGCGTCAACCGCAGCCAGGCACAAGAGCTGCCGGCCTTCGACGGCGCAGTCAGCGTGATCCACAACTGGGCGCCCGAGCGCGCGCCGGCGCCCCTGTCGCTGTGCTTGCGCCGCGAGCTGGGTCTGCGCCCCGATCAGCTCCTGGTCGGCTCGGTCGGTCGCTTGCATCCCAGCAAGGGCATGGATCTGCTGATCCAGGCCTTCCAGGCCGAGGCGCCTGCCGATGCGGCCCTGGTCATTCTGGGCGAGGGCAAGGAGCGCAAGGCCTTGCAGCGCCTTTGCGGCGGCGACCCTCGCATCCACTTGCTGGGCTACCGAGCTCAGGTTGATGCGGCCTTGCAGTCTCTGGACTTGTTTGTTTCCGCCTCGCGCGAGGAAGCGTTTCCGCTAGCCATCCTCGAAGCCATGCGGGCCGGTCTGCCCATCTTGTCCACCGCCACCCAGGGGCCGACGGAAATGCTGGCCGGCCAGCCGGCCACCTTGGTGCCGGTGGGTGATGTGGCGGCCCTGGGCCGCGCCCTGCGCGAGCGCTTGGCTGCCTTGCGCCCGCAGCCCGGCCAGTCGGTCGACCGCCAGCGTGTGGACTACTGCCTCAGCGCCTATGAGCGCCCGCAGGCCGTGGCCCGCGTGATCGCCTTCTACGGCGATGTGCTGAGCCGCCGCGCCAAGGCTCCGGGCGCCCAGCCGCAGCTGCAGGATAGCACGGCCCATGTTTAAGCGGCCGCGCACCGACTTCTGGCAGGTCGGCATCGTGCCGGCGCCGATTGAGGCGATCGACGCTGCTCGCCTGCAAGTCTTGGCCCCCTCGATTGTCTGGCTGCCCTCGGCCGGGCCCTGGCGCTACCTGGCCGATCCTTTCGGCCTGCGCCGCGGCGATGCTCTGCATGTCTTTGTCGAAGCCTTCGACTACCGGACCAAGCACGCGGTGATCGAGCGCCACGAGTTGTCCGCCGTTGATTTGCAATGGCGCGGCCAACGCATGGTGCTGGCACGGCCCTTTCATTTGTCCTACCCCCAGGTCTTCGAGCATGAAGGCGCCACCTTCATGGTGCCCGAGAGCGCCCAGGCCGGCGAAGTGGCGCTCTACCGCGGCGACGACAGCCTGAACCACTGGCAGCGCGAAGGCGCCCTGCTCAGCGATCTGCCGGTGGCCGACGCTTCGCTGATCGAGCACCAGGGCCGCTGGTGGATGTTCTTCTCACTGGTGGGCAAAGGTGCGCGCGACCAGCGCGAGCTGCATCTGGCCCATGCGCCGGCGCTGACTGGGCCCTGGACACTCCATGCGGGCAACCCCATCCGTGTCGACCGCAGCGGTGCCCGGCCGGCCGGCCGGCCCTTCCATGCCGCCGATGGCGCGGTGATGTTGCCGGTGCAGGACAGCTCGCTGACCTACGGCGGCGCGACCCGCATGCTGCGCTTCGAGCAGCTCAGCCTGGCGCGTGTGCAATGCGCGCCCACTGGGCTGCTGTTGCAAGGTGGTATGGCACGAGCCGATCATCCGGCCGGCTTGCACACGCTGTCGGCTTGTCAAGACCTGACCCTGATCGATGTCAAGCGCACTGATCGCGCTCGCGCCAAGCAATGGTTGGATCTGAAGCGGCGCGCCCGCCGCTTGCTCGGCCGTCCGCGGCCGCTTCCCCAGACGGTGTGAGCGCCCGTGCCCACTGAAGCCCCAAGTGCGGCGCGGGGACAACACCGTGATGCTCGGCCCGTCAGCGCGGGGCGTACCATGATCCAGGATCCACCCGGAGCGAGCAGGCTGACGTGCAATCCTTGACCCGACTCGCGTCGCTTGACGCCCAAGCCCTCTGCGCATCGCTGGACCAGGCCTTCCTGGGCCTGGTGTGGGTGGACGGCATGGGCCGCATCTGCCATGCCAACCGATTCTTTCTCGATCAGGCGGTGGCCGCGGCCAACCTTTCCGATTGCTTTCCCGACATCAGTTCGACCCGCTGGCAAGCCCTGCTGGCGCAAAGCCGCAGCCCGAAGCGCCACAGTTTTCATGCCCAGCTGCGTCTGGCCGCCGGCGGTCTGACCAGCTTCGAGCTGCAGTTCCAGGCCCATGACAGCGACGAGGCGCCGGCCCTGACCCTCTTGGCCCTGCGTCCCATGGACGAGCGCAGCGAGCGCGAGAGCGTGGCCCAGTTGCAGAACCAGGTGCTGGAAGCCGTGGCCATGGGTCGCCCCCTGCCCGTGGTGATGGACCTCTTGTGCCGGCGCGTCGAGGCGCTGGCGCCCGATGTGATCTGCTCGGTGCTGGCCATCGACGAGCAGGGCCGCCTTCACCCCTTGGCCGCACCCAGCTTGCCCTTCAGCTACAGCAACGCGCTCGAGGGCCTGGCCATCGGGCCGGCAACCGGCTCCTGTGGCACGGCCGCCTGGCGCAAGCAGGCGGTGCAGGTGCGTGACATTGCCACGGATCCACTGTGGGCCGAATACAAAGAGCTGGCGCTGGCGGCCGGCCTGGGCGCCTGCTGGTCCACGCCCATCTTGCTCGACGGCAGCCGTGTCGCGGCCACCTTCGCGCTCTACTACCGCGAGGCGCGCGAAGTGGCGCCGTTTCACCGGCGCATGGTCGAGGCCTGTGCCCAGCTCTGCAGCGTGGCGCTCAAGCACGACGAGCACTTGCGCCAGATCGAACGCCTGGCCTATTTCGACGGCGTCACCGGCCTGCCCAATCGCAGCCTCTTCCACGACCGCATGGGCCAGGCCCTGCCGGTGGCCATGCTCAGCGGCAGCCCGGCCGCCTTGTTGCTGCTGGACCTGGACCGTTTCAAGACCGTCAACGACAGCTTTGGCCATGCCATCGGTGACGAAGTCTTGCGCCAGGTGGCCATCCGTCTGCAAGCCTGCCTGCGCGAGGCCGACACCCTGGCCCGTTTTGGCGGCGACGAGTTTGTGGCCTGGCTGCCCGGCTGCAGCGGCACGCAGGCCATGCAAGTCGCCGACAAGCTGCTGGCGGCCCTGGAGCCAGCGCTGCTCCTGCCCAATCAGGCGCCGCTCTTGATGAGCGCCAGCATCGGCATCAGCTGCTTCCCCGAGGATGGGCAAGACCCGGAACAGCTGCTCAAGGACGCCGACATTGCCATGTACGAGGCCAAGCGGGCCGGTCGCAACTGCGCACGCTTCTTCCTGCCAGCCATGAACCAGGCCCTGGACGAGCGCGTGGCGCTGGAAGGCGCGCTGCGCCTGGCCATGTCCACCCAGGCCTTGCGCCTGCACTACCAGCCCAAGCTGCGTCTGCGCGACGGCGCGGTGGTCGGTGCCGAGGCTTTGTTGCGTTGGACCGACCCGCAGCGCGGCCCGGTGCCGCCCGATCGTTTCATTCCGGTTGCCGAGGAGTGCGGGCTGGTCAATGCGCTGGACGCCTGGGTCTTGGAAGCCGCCTGCGAGCAGCTCGCAGCTTGGCGCGAGCAGGGGGTGAGCATCCGGGCGGTGTCGGTCAATGTCTCGCCCACCCGTTTCCAGCAGGACGATGTGGCCGCGCATGTGGCCTCGCTGCTTGGACGCCACGGCCTGCGGCCCGAGCAGCTGACGCTGGAGGTGACCGAGCGCCTTTTGCTGGACCACGATCCGCGCACCGCGGGTCAGTTGGCCAAGCTTTTCGCCATGGGCGTGCGGCTCTCGCTCGATGATTTCGGCACCGGCTACTCCAGCCTCGGCTATCTGAAGCGCCTGCCGGTCAGCGAGCTCAAGCTGGATCGCAGCTTTGTGCGCGATCTGGAAACCGATGCCGACGACCGCGCTCTGGCCAGCGCCGTGCTGGGCATCGGCCGGGCCCTGGGCCTGGCCGTGGTGGCCGAGGGTGTGGAGACCGAGGGCCAGCGCCAGATCCTGATTGAACTCGGATGCGAGGAGGCTCAGGGTTACTGCTTCGGCCGCCCCATGCCGCCGGACGAGCTGCTGGACTGGCTCGCCGCGCGACGCTGATCTAGCCGGCCTGAGGGCGGGCTCACAACTCCCACTGCGGGTGCAGCTGGCGCAGGCGGTTCAAGGCCATGGCCGCCGCCGACGTGCGGGTTTCGACGCCCAGCTTGGCGAAGACGCGCTCCAGATGCTTCTTCACCGTGGCCGGGCTGGCGCCGAGGATGTCGCCGATGTCGCGGTTGATCTTGCCCTTGACCACCCAGTAGAGCACCTCGGCCTCGCGCGCGGTCAGGCGGAAGTTCAGGCCCATGGCTTCGATCAGGGCGGCGTCGCTGTGCTCGCGCATGACCAGCAGGCATTCATCGCCTTCGTCCAAGTTCTCCAGGCCCGAGGGGTGCAGGGCAAAGCTGAGGCGGCAGGCGCCTTGCTCATGCTGAAAGCGCGGTGGTTCGCGCATCGGTTCCTGTGCCTGGATCGACTGCCGGGCCAGCCAAGCGCGCACCGGCGCGGGCAGCAGGCCGCCGGGCTCGGCCGGGAAGTGGCGCTGCAGCAGCTCGCGCGCCAGCGGTGTCTGCCACATCAGACGGCCGTCGCTGAGGCGCACGGTGACGCTGGCGTAGCCAAAGGCATCGAGTGCTCGCCGCGTCTGCACGGCGCCCTGCGCTTGCGCGGCCGCGCGCAGATGGACCTGCATGCGCGCCAGCACCTCCTTGGGCTTGATGGGCTTGGTCACATAGTCGGCGCCGCCAGCTTCGAGCGCGGCCACCAGATGCTCGGTCTCGGTCAGGCCGGTCATGAAGATCAGGGGGATGCCGGCCGTGGCTGGGGTGGCTTTGAGTTGGCGCGCCAGCTCAAAGCCATCCATGCCCGGCATCACCGCGTCCAGCAGCACGATGTCGGGCTGGGCCTGGCGTGCGCGGGCCAGGGCCGCCTCGCCGCTGGTGGCAACAAAGACGGTGTAGCCCGATTCATCGAGCGCGTCGTGCAAGAGGGCCAGGTTGTCCGGCACATCGTCCACGATCAGCACGCGCTCGCTGCGCGGCCCGTCAGTGCCGCTGAATGTCGGCGTCAGCATGGCGCATCCTCCAGGTTCTGCAGCATGGCTTCGAACTGGAACTGCCGCGCCTGCTCGCGCAGCTGCTCCACACGAGGCTGGCAGTCGGGTTGGCTGGCCCGCATGCGGTCCAGGGCGGCCAGCACGCCGCGGTAGTGGCCCAGCTCCAGGGCCTCGCGCAGGGCGGGCAGGTGTTCAGCGGGCAGGGGCGTGTGCTTCAGCGGCAATGCTGCCGGCGCTTCCGTGGGTCGATCCAGCCACTGCAAGCCCAAAGCATGGCCCAGCCAGTCCAGCAGCTCGGCATGGCGCACCGGCTTGGTGATGAAGTCGGCGGCGCTGATGCCGCCCTCATGCTCCTGGCCTTTTTCGAAGGCATTGGCCGAGACGATGGCCACGCGTGGCGGCTGGGGCAGGCTCAGGGCGCGCAGGCGGCGCAGGGTCTCCCAGCCGTCGATGCCGGGCATGGCCAGGTCCAGCAGGACGGCGTCAGGCCGCAGGCCGCCGCTGACGATCAGGTCCAGCGCATCATGGCCGCTGCTGGCGCTGCGCAGCTCAAAGCCCAGCGGCGCCAGCAGCTCGATCAGCAGCTGGCGGTCGGCCTCCTCGTTGTCGACCAGCAGCAGCAGGCGGCGCGGCCCCGCATAGCCTAAACGCGGGCGCGGCGCGCGCGCCGGCGGCAGGGCGCTGTCCGGCAAGGCTGGCAGGAACAGGCGCACGCTGAACACCGAGCCCTGTCCCGGCGTGCTGCGCGCGTTCAGCTCGCCGCCCATCAGCCGCGCCAGCATCTGCGCCATGGTCAGGCCCAGGCCGGCGCCGACGGTGGCGCCGGTGCCGCGGCTGCTGCCGCGGGTGAAGGGCTCGAAGATGCGCGCCAGCTCGGCCGCGTCCAGGCCGGGGCCGCTGTCCTCCACTTCGATCAGGGCCAGCTCGCGGGCATGGCGCACGCGCAGGGTGACCTGACCCCGCGGCGTGAACTTGATGGCATTGCCGATCAGATTGATCAGGATCTGGCGCAGCCGCCGTTCGTCGCCGCGCACGCAGGCCGGCAGCTCGCCCTGCACCTCGAAGCGGAATTGCAAGCCCTGGGCGGCAGCCTGGGGCTCAAACATCTCGGCCAGCTCGTGCATACAGTCTTCGAAACGCAGGGGCGCCAGCTCCAGGCTCAGGCGGCCGGCTTCGATGCGGGCCAGGTCCAGGGTGCCGTCGATCAGGCTCAGCAGGTGCTCGCCGCTGCGCTTGATCACCTGCACGGCCTGGCGCCGGCGCGGCGGCAGCTCGTGCGTGTCCTCGGCCATCAGCTGGGCATAGCCGAGGATGCTGTTGAGGGGCGTGCGCAGCTCGTGGCTGATGGCGCTGACGTAGCGGCTCTTGGCCTGGTTGGCGGCCTCGGCCGCGGCTTGCGCGCGCTCGGCCAGCACGCGGGCGGCTTGCAAGGCCTCGTCGGTGCGGCGGTGCGAGGCGATCTCGCGCATCAAGGCCTCGGTCTGGCGGTTGGATTCTTCTTGCGCCACCTCGCGGCTCTGGTGGGCCAGCACCAGCCACCAGGCGGCAATGCCCAGGCCCAGGCTCAGCAGCACATAGGCCTTGAGGAAGCCAGCGCGCAGGCTGGCCGGCGTTTCGCCGGACCCCAGGCTTTGCAGCTCCTGGTGGTAGAGCAGGCCGAACAGTGCCGCCAGCAGGGGCAGCAGCACGCCCATCAGCAGCAGAAAATGGCCCAGGCCCTTGTCCAGCACCGGCCACAGCGGCCGCGGCAGCAGGCGGCGCAGCGCGCCCGACCATTGCGCCGAGAGCCGGGCCTGGGGCTTGCAGAGATCGCCGCAGCGCGCGTCCAGGCTGCAGCAGAGCGAGCAGATGGCGCCCTGGTAGGCGGGGCATTGGGCCATGTCGGGGCCTTCGTACTCGCGCTCGCAGATCACGCAGCGGCGCGCACGCAGGGGGCGGCCTTCGTCTGGGTCTTCGCCGAATGGTGCACGGGCCAGGTAGTAGCGCCCGCGCGTGGCCCAGGCGATCAAGGGCGAGGCGAGCAAGGCCGTCACCAGGGCGATCAGGGCCGAGAAAGCCTGGGCATCAGGCCCGAAAAGGCCCAGGTGGGCGCTGACGGACAGTGCCGAGGCCAGGGCCATGGCGCCCACGCCGACCGGGTTGACGTCGTAAAGGTGGGCGCGCTTGAACTCGATGCGCGGCGGCGACAGGCCCAGGGGCTTGTTGATCACCAGATCGGCCACCACGGCCATGATCCAGGCGATGGCCACATTGCCGTACAGGCCCAGCACAGCGCTCAAGGCCTCGAAGACATTCATCTCCATCAGCAAGAAGGCGATCAAGGTGTTGAACACCACCCAGACCACCCGACCCGGGTGGCTGTGCGTCAGGCGCGAGAAGAAATTGCTCCAGGCCAGCGAGCCGGCATAGGCATTGGTGACATTGATCTTGAGCTGCGACACGATCACGAACAGCGCCGTGGCCGCCACCGCCCAGCCGTAGTGCGGGAACACATATTCGTAGGCGGCCAGGTACATCTGGTTGGGGTCCACCGCGCGCTCGGCCGGCACGGCGTGGCTCAGCGCCAGCCAGGCCAGCAAGGCGCCGCCCAGCATCTTGAGCACGCCCAGCAGCACCCAGCCCGGCCCGCCGACCAGCACCGCCGCCCACCAGCGCCGCCGCTGCGCCGGCGCGGCATCGGCCGGCAGGGCGGGCATGAAGCGCAGGTAGTCGGCCTGCTCGCCCATTTGCGTAATCAGGGCAATGCCCACGGTCAGCGCTGCACCAAAGTGGCGCAACTCGAAGCCGGCCGTGCCCGAGAGTGCTCCAGCATGGTGCAGTGCACCGGCAAAGGCCTGCGGCTCTTGCCACAGCACGGCCGCGAAAGGCAGCAGCAACAGGACCAGCCAGAGCGGTTGCGTGATCAGCTGCAGGCGGCTGATGACCGACACACCGTGGGTGACCAGGGGAATCACCACCAGGGCGCAGATCAGATAGCCCCAGCGCGGCGGGATGTCCAGCGCCAGGTCCAGGGCGTAGGCCATGACGGCCGCTTCCAGCGCAAAGAAGATGAAGGTGAAGCTGGCGTAAATCAGCGAGGTCAGGGTCGAGCCCAGGTAGCCGAAGCCGGCGCCGCGGGTCAGCAGGTCCATGTCCACTCCGTAGCGGGCGGCGTAGATGCTGATGGGCAGGCCGGCCAGAAAGATGATCAGGCCGGTGGCGACGATGGCCCAGGCCGCATTGGCCCAGCCGTACTGCAGCAGCAAGGTGGCGCCCACGGCCTCCAGGATCAGGAAGGAGGCCGCGCCGAAGGCCGTGTTGGCGACCCGGAAGCCCGACCAGCGGCGAAAGCGCTGCGGCGTGAAGCGCAGGGCGTAGTCCTCCAGCGTTTCGCGCGCCACCCAGGCGTTGTAGTCGCGCCGGATCTTGATGACGCGCTGCGGCGCCGGTCCGGCTTCGGGCGGATGAAGGGGCGGATGCAGGGGCAGCGGCACATCGTGGGGCAGGGCGCTCATGGGCGAACTGCGAGCAGGTTTCGTGCCGCCTGCGCGCTGCGGTCTCCAAGTCGGCACGGGACTTGCAAATGGCCCTTGCACCACCCGAGCAGGACACCATGGAACTGACGCCCAGAGAGAAAGACAAGTTGCTGATCTTTACGGCCGCCCTGCTGGCCGAACGCCGGCGCGCCCGCGGGCTCAAGCTCAACTACCCCGAGGCCGTGGCCTTCATCAGCGCCGCCGTGATGGAAGGCGCCCGTGACGGCAAGACCGTCGCCCAGCTGATGAGCGAGGGCCGCGAGCTGCTCAGCCGCGCCGATGTGATGGACGGCGTGGCCGAGATGATTCCCGACATCCAGGTGGAAGCGACCTTCCCGGATGGCAGCAAATTGGTCACGGTCCACCAACCGATTGTTTGAACGCCCCTCATCCATTTCCACGACACCGACAGGAATCCGCCCTCATGAAACGCGCTCTCGTCTCCGCCCTCGCTGGCTTGCTGCCCCTGGTGGCCGTGTCGCACACCGGCGATGCCGCCCACGGCCATGACTTCATCACCGGCTTCTTCCACCCCTTGAGCGGGGCCGATCACCTGGCGGCCATGCTGACCGTGGGCTTGTGGAGCGGCCTGGCCCTGCGCCGGCCTTGGCAGGCACCGCTGGCCTTTGCCGTGCTGCTGCTGGTCGGTGCGCTGCTGGGTTTGAGCGGCCTGGAGCTGCCGGCCGTCGAGCCCATGATCGCCGCCTCGGTGCTGGCCCTGGGCCTGCTCGCCGCCACCCGGCGCGCACTGGCGCCCGCCCTGGCCATGGGCCTGGTGGGTTTCTTCGCCTGCTTCCACGGCATGGCTCATGGTGCAGAGCTGGACGGCGGCCTGGCCTTGCTGGGCATGGTGCTGGCGACCTGGCTGCTCCATGTGGCCGGCCTGGGCCTGGGCTTGTGGCTGCGCCGCACGCAGGCGCGTTGGGCCTTGCCGCTGAGCCGCGTGCTGGGCGGCGGCATTGCGCTGCTGGGCCTGGCTCTGATGGCGCGGGTGGTGGGCGCATGATTCCCGGCGAGCTGTTCACGCCCGAGGGCGAGCACCTGCTCAACCCCGGCCGGCGCACGCTGAGCCTGGTGGTGCAGAACGCGGGCGACCGGCCCATCCAGGTCGGCTCCCACTACCATTTCGCCGAAACCAATGCGGCCCTGCAGTTCGACCGCGCCGCGGCGCGCGGCATGCGGCTGAACATCGGTTCTGGCCTGGCCGTGCGCTTCGAGCCCGGCCAGCAGCGCACCGTGGAGCTGGTGGACCTGGCCGGCGCGCGCATCGTCCACGGCTTTCGCGGCCTGGTGCAAGGGAGCTTGTGATGGCTACGCTGGGACGACGTGCCTATGCCGAGATGTACGGCCCCACCGTGGGCGACCGCCTGCGCCTGGCCGACACGGAGTTGATCATTGAGGTCGAGCAAGACCTGACCCTGCGCGCCGGCGGCTACGGCGAGGAGGTCAAGTTCGGCGGCGGCAAGACGATCCGCGATGGCATGGCGCAGTCGCAGCGTGCTCGTGATGAGGGTGCTGTCGACACGGTCATGACCAATGCCCTGATCCTCGACCACTGGGGCATCATCAAGGCCGATATCGGCCTCAAGAACAGCCGCATCGTCGCCATCGGCAAGGCCGGCAACCCCGACACCCAGCCCGGCGTGGACATCATCATCGGCCCCGGCACCGAGGTGATCGCCTGCGAAGGGCTGATCGTCACCGCCGGCGCGGTGGACACCCACATTCATTTCATCTGCCCGCAGCAGATCGAGGAAGCCCTGGCCAGCGGCGTGACCACCATGCTGGGCGGCGGCACCGGCCCGGCCACCGGCACCCTGGCCACCACCTGCACGCCCGGTGCCTGGCATCTGGAGCGCATGCTGCAGGCGGCCGATGCGTTTCCCATGAATCTCGGCTTTCTCGGCAAGGGCAATGCCAGCCAGCCCCTGGCCCTGCAAGAGCAGATCGAGGCCGGCGCCATCGGCCTCAAGCTGCACGAGGACTGGGGCACCACACCGGCCGCCATCGACAACTGCCTGAACGTTGCCGAGGCCACCGACACCCAGGTCGCCATCCACACCGACACGCTCAACGAGAGCGGTTTTGTCGAGGACACGGTGGCCGCTTTCAAAGGCCGCACCATCCACACCTTCCACACCGAGGGGGCAGGCGGTGGCCATGCACCCGACATCCTCAAGGTGGTGGGCGAGGCGAACGTGCTGCCCAGCTCCACCAACCCGACCCGGCCGTACACCATCAACACCCTGGACGAGCATGTCGACATGCTCATGGTCTGCCACCACCTGGACCCGGCGATTGCCGAGGACCTGGCTTTTGCCGAAAGCCGCATTCGCCGCGAGACCATTGCGGCCGAAGACATCCTGCACGACCTTGGCGCCATCAGCATGTTCAGCTCCGACTCCCAGGCCATGGGCCGGGTCGGCGAGGTCATCCTGCGCTGCTGGCAGACGGCGCACAAGATGAAGGTGCAGCGCGGGCCTTTGCCCGGCGACGGGCCAGGCAATGACAACGCGCGGGTCAAGCGTTATGTGGCCAAGCTGGCCATCAACCCGGCGATTGCGCATGGCATCAGCCACGAGGTGGGCAGTGTCGAGGTCGGAAAGTGGGCTGATCTGGTGCTCTGGAAACCGGCCTTCTTCGGCGTCAAGCCCAGCATCATCCTCAAGGGCGGCAGCATCGCCCTGGCCGCCATGGGCGACCCCAACGCTTCCATCCCGACCCCACAGCCGGTGCACTACCGGCCCATGTTCGCGGCCTTCGGCGGCGCCCTGGCGCGCAGCTCGCTGAGCTTTGTGTCGCAGGCCGGCCTGGCGGCCGGGGTGGGCCAGCGCTATGGCTTGCAAAAGACGCTGGCTGCCGTGCGCGGCATCCGCGGTCTGGGCAAGCGCGACATGATCCACAACGATTACGCACCGCGCATGGAGGTCGATGCGCAAAGCTATGCCGTGCGGGCGGATGGCCTCTTGCTCAGCTGCGAGCCGGCGCAGAGCCTGCCCATGACCCAACGCTATTTCTTGTTCTGATGTCCTCACTTGCCATGCCCACCGAAACCGACCTGCTGATCCGCCTCGATGACCTCAGCGACCCGCGCATTGCCGCCTTCATGGAAGAGCATCTTCAGGACATGCGCGCCACCTCGCCGCCGGAAAGCGTGCATGCGTTGGACATGAACAAGCTGCGTCAGCCGGACATCGCCTTCTGGACGGCGTGGTTGAACGAGCCCGCGGGCCCGATGTTGGCCGCCACTGCCGCGATCAAGCGCCTGGATGCGGAGCACGCCGAACTGAAATCCATGCGCACCGCCGCCGCGCTGCGTGGCCGCGGTCTGGCGCGCCGCATGCTGCGCCATGTGCTGGCCGAGGCCCGTCAGCGCGGCTATCGCCGCCTGAGTTTGGAAACCGGCACGCAGGCATTTTTCGAGCCGGCCCACCAGCTCTATGCCAGCGAGGGCTTTGTCGTTTGCGGACCCTTCGGCAGCTACCGGCTCGACCCCCACAGCTGCTACATGACCTTGGCGCTGGCATGAGCGCCGCAGCGCGCTTGCAAGTGGCCCGCCTGATCCCGCAAGGCCAGGGCTTGGCACCAGCGCTGCTGCGCCGTGCGGCCAGCCTCAGCCTGGACTGGGACACGCGGCAGAAGAGCCGCTTTCAGGCCGAGGACTCCAGCGGCCGGGCCTTGGGCGTGTTCCTGCCGCGCGGCACCCAGCTGCGCGGCGGCGATGTGTTGCTGGCCGAGGATGGCAGCCTGATCCGCGTCGAGGCGGCGCCCCAGGCGCTGCTGCGCATCAGCGCTTGCGCGGAGCACGGTTCGCCCTTTGACTTGACCCGCGCGGCTTACCACCTGGGCAACCGCCATGTGCCCATCGAGCTGCAGCCTGGCTATTTGCAGATCGAGCCCGACCATGTGCTGGCCGACATGCTGCGTGCCCAGCCGCATCTGCAGGTGGAGGCGCTGGATGCGCCGTTTGAGCCGGAGGGCGGGGCCTATGCGGCGGGGCATGGGCACAGCCATGGCCATGGGCACGACCATGGTCATGCTCATCATCATCACGATCACCCATGAGCGCCCTGCTGCAACTGCTTTGGCTGGCCTCACCGGCTTTGCCGATCGGCGGCTTCTCTTATTCCGAGGGCATCGAATCGGCCGTGGCCCATGGCTGGGTGCATGACGAAGCCAGCACCGCCCACTGGCTCTCTCAGCAGCTGCGCCTGAGCCAGGCGCGCGGCGACTTGTCCTTGGCGGCCCAGGCCTTGCGAGCTTGGCGCGAAGACGACCAGGCCACTCTGCGTCGCCTGAACGACTGGTTGCTGCAGACCCGCGAGAGCGCCGAGCTGCGCCTGCAGTCCGAGCAGATGGGCCGTTCGCTGCTGGACTGGCTGCGCAATCACGACACCGCCACGCCGGTGCAGATCGCGCAGTGCCAGGCTTTGGGCCAGCCCTGCTACCCGCTGGTGATGGCCCTGGCTCTGGCCGCCAGCGAGGCCGCGCCCGAGGACGCGCTGCTGGCCTATGCCTTCGCCTGGGCCGAGGCCATGGTCGGCGCGGCCATCAAGTCGGTGCCCCTGGGCCAGAGCGCCGGCCAGCGCATCCTGGCCCGCCTGGCCGCCGAGATTCCCGCAGCGGTGGCCGAAGCCATCACCACCGATGAATCTCGGCGTCAGGCTTTTTCTCCCATGCTGGCGATTCTCTCGGCCCGCCACGAAACCCAGTACTCCCGCCTGTTCCGATCATGAATCCAAGCTCTTCGCACCAGACCCCGCTGCACCACATTCCCGGCCGCAGCAAGCGCCTGCCGCCTCTGCGCGTGGGCATCGGCGGCCCGGTCGGTTCGGGCAAGACCACCTTGCTGGAGATGCTGTGCAAGGCCATGCGCGAGCGCTGGGACTTGGTGGCCATCACCAACGACATCTACACCAAGGAGGACCAACGCCTGCTGACCCTCAGCGGCGCGCTGCCGGCCGAGCGCATCCTGGGCGTGGAGACGGGCGGCTGCCCGCACACCGCCATCCGCGAAGACTGCTCCATCAATCTGGAGGCGATCGACCGCATGCTGGCGCAGTTCCCCGACGCCGATGTGGTCTTCGTTGAGTCCGGCGGCGACAACCTGGCCGCCACCTTCAGCCCCGAACTGAGCGACCTGACCATCTACGTCATCGACGTCGCCGCTGGCGAAAAAATCCCGCGCAAGGGCGGCCCGGGCATCACCAAGAGCGATCTTTTTGTCATCAACAAAACCGACCTGGCCCCGCATGTCGGCGCCAACCTCGAGATCATGGAAGCCGACACCCGCCGCATGCGCGGCGCCAGCAAACCTTTCGTGATGAGCAACCTCAAGACCCTGGCCGGCGTGGCCGAGGTGGTGCGTTTCATCGAGGAGCGGGGGATGTTGGGGTCTGGCGGTTGAGCGAGGGCACCTTCGGTACGACATTGGCTTTGGGTCTTTCTCGTGAGGCCCTGCAGCCCGCGCCGCCACCGGGCTCATGGTTCCGGGGTCGGCCCTACCGGGCCGACTTCCTTGCGCTGCTCACGCCTCGGGGCTGGCGCATAACTCTCTTCACTCACTGCGTTCGTTTCGTTCAGACAGACGCGCCAAGTCAGAGCTTGAAGCGCGCGGGTACGCGCGCGCCCCGAGCCGCTGCGCTCTCGGCCGCGCACAAATCGCCCGGCAACGGAACGGGCTGCAGGGCGCTTGCATCGCGATCGATGTGCCCCTCGACGGTGGAACACGCCAACATCGGAGGTGGCTCGGCCCGACGACGGGCGATTTGTGCGCGGCCGAGAGCGCAGCGGAGCGGGTCAGGCGCGCGTATCCGCCCAGCAACTGGCCTTGAAGGTCGTACGCGAAGTAGACGGCAGGGTTGCTGCCGGTCTGTTTTTTGAAACGCTGACCCTGGGCGTCGTAGGCCAGCTTCATGACCAGGCTGCCGGAGCTCAGCTCGGCCAGGCGGCCTTCGTGGTGAGGGCCGTGTAGGCGCTGCCGTGTGATGGTCGGGACTTGCCTACAGGTTCAGGGCCCGACGCCGCCGCTGACCCCGCCGCCCGTGTGAACCGGCCGCCCCGCCGCCCCGCGCAGGCTGCAATGAACCCGAACTCATGTCGAGGGTCAGGTCTTGCCTTGAAAGTTAAGGTCTGACCCTCTGCCTCCTTGACCCTCTGCCTCCTGGACTTGCTTACAGGTTTAAGGTCTGACCCTGCCGCGCTTTTGCCCCTGTCGCCTTCGATGAACCGTGCTTCAAATGAACAAGGGCCGCGAGAGCGGCCCTTGTTGTTTGCAACACCTATCGATTCCAAGCATCTATGGAACCAACACGTGACCGATTACCTCCCCACCTGCCAAGACGTACACCATCTCACCAGAATCCAATCTGTTGGATATCTTTAATGAAACAGATTTTGAGCATTCACATCCATCCTTGGACCCAGTACCCACAACAAGAGTTGACCTCCCATTTTTTGAAACTGTCAGATACGATTCACTCAAGTCTCCAGCGCACGAAAGATAAGAAGAAAAGCCTAAAACATACTCGCGCGGCGCAGTCTTTGCAATATCAACATCAACTCTGGCAGACTCTTGATTGCATTTTATTGGGCTTATAACTTGAATACCTGTACCCAGCGTAAAAGATGACTTGCGTGACTCAGCCTCCTCCTGCTTGGAGCATCCTCCAAACAGGAGGAGCATCATTAAACCCACGCCCAATTTTTTCATCACAGCCTCACGGATTAAATTCGCGCCATGTGCCTGGCTTGCGAATATCCGGCACATTATTCCAATTAGACTTGGGATCCGGCGACATAGGCGGATAAGGATTGTCAAAATTGGTATTCCACGGAGTTGTCCAAGTCCGCTCATCTGGCGCAGCTACAGGAGTTTTGCGCAACTTTGCCAACTTTTCGGCTATCGAATCTTCTCCTTGCCCAGTCCTGCAAGCGTCCAACTTAACTGGCTGCTTCGGCTTACACTTTCCTTTAAGGAATTTGTGAAGTGCCTTGGCATTCATGTGGTTAACCGATTGGGGGCTGCCATGCGAAATAACTAAACACACTTCTGGATCATCACGAGTGTTTTCCGCGGCCGGATAATTGGGGTCATTTGGGGGAAGTAAAATAATCTTCTCCAATCCCAGTGGATCTACATATTTCAACGGACTACCACCGACATATGCGTATGTGTTGATGCCGACAAAACTACCACTGAGCCAAGTCATCTATTGTCAGAGGAGCGAGTAACGCATAGGGCCGCCAAGATCAGGATGAGCACCGCTTCTACAACGTCTAGCACGCCACTCTGACCTTCAGAGAGCCGGAACTGCAAGTCCCCCCAACCATAAAAGAGCACGCTGCAAAAATATGCAGCGCCCAAGGTCACAGCAACAACTCGACTCCACGGGAATGGCCTGGCGGCAACAGGAACAAGTGCTAGTAGCACCATCGCCGGAACAATAGCCCAGGTCGACGTCGTACCTGCAAAGAATAGGTATCCAAACAATCGAAGTAGAACCACTGGTACTGCCAAGACGCAGACCAATACGAAAGCCGTGGCTGCAATCAATGCGCGTGCGCGGTGGTGAAGGTTCATGGCTTAGTTCCCGCCGACCTGTACGCGCCGCCACCTCCGAAATAGACAGCCCAGTAGTAAAACGAAGCCATGCCTGACATGCCCGGCTTTTCCGCCTTCATGTCCTTTTTGAACTTGGTATCACACGCATCCTTGCCGCCTTGATCGGCATAGCACTGGTCATGCGCTTCGCAAGCCTTTGGAAAGAAATCTGGCACAAGCGAATCCGTTTTCGCATCGCCACAACCATAGCCGCACGGCAAACCATCAGGACGCAACGAGGGGTCTCTAGAAGCCGGAAAAATGCTCCGGAAATAGTCTCTCAGTGCGACTGCGCCAGCGGGAGGTTCAAGCCCTGTCGGATCCACGCGGCTAATCGGATTTCCGCCGACATATGCGTATGTGTTGATGCCTCCTGCCAGCCCGATGGGGTCAGATTGCACATACCGCCCCACCGTCGGATCGTAATCCCTGAAGTAGTTGTAATGCAGCCCCACAAACCCGTCGTACTGCTGGCCGGGCAGGCGCAGGCTGAGGTTCAGCTCGCCCAGTCCTTCGGGGTTGTTCTCCGCAGGGTTCACGCCAAAGGGCTCGCCGCCCATCCAGCGCCAACGCACCCGACCGGCGGTGTCCAGCGCAATGCGCGGCGTGCCGAGGTGGTCGGTGTGGAGGTAGAACACCTCCTGCGCACTATTGCCTGCGTTGGCCGGCGCGCCCGGCGTGGGCCGTACCGCAGCGACCGGCTGGTCCTCCAGCCAGATGTACTCGATCACGGGCTTGTACTGGGTTCCGTTGAGCGTGTACTCGCCCAGCAACTGGCCTTGCAGGTCGTAGGCGTAGTAAACGGCCGGCTGGCTGAGGGGTGGGCTGCGCCGCTAGCTGATTGACGGGCGGGCGGCTTTGGGGGGCGACAGGCAAAGCTTGACCCTCAAGACTCATGCTGGGGTGCGCAGGGCTGACCCCAGCCTACCGGGCTTGCTCGGCATCGGCGGCCGTCAGGGTATCGGGATCGTCTCGGCGGCTGCGGCCGTCAGGCAGTTGGACACTCGCCCGGACTACTGAAGCCAGCCCGAGCCCAGCGCTTGCGCAGGATGGGCTCCATATCCGGCCACTCGGCGGTAAGGAACTCATCGGCTTCACGACATCCATGCCCCTTGGCCAACAATGCAAGGGCTTGGACAACTGCCAGGTTGAGGTCGATGTCCTTCTCGTGCAAGTGCCCCATAAAGGCTGATGACAAGTCGAACGCCGCGCGATAGTCGCCTGACTCGATACGAGAGAGGCAATCGGCGATCAGCTCGCGGGTGGTGCTGTCGATGCTCATACAAGCCTCACTTCTCGCATTCCTTCTTGCAGTCCTGATAGCACTGCACGTACCTCTTGCGGGCGCCGCTCATGCACATGCGGTAGGCCTCCGGGTTGCGGCCATGCATCTTCCAATGCGCTTCGCAGTACTTCTGATCGTCGTCGTACTTCGCGTCGCAATCGGCCTCACAGCGCTCAAGCGCCGACTTCGGCAAGATGCGCTTCAACCAATCGGGCAACGAAGGCGATGGAACAGGTGTGTATTGCGGGCCACCTGGATCGGTTGGATCAACCGGGCGCGGGGACGGCCGACCCGGTGTCGGAACGCCAGGAATGATCGGTGGCGGCACGGGTATGGCCTGCAGCCCTTCCGGATCCGTGTACATCGTAGGCGCACCGTCCACGTAGTTGTACGGGTTGATCCCTCCGGCGAGCCCAATGGGATCGGATTGTGTATACCGCCCCACCGTCGGATCATAATCCCTGAAGTAGTTGTAATGCAGCCCCACAAACCCGTCGTACTGCTGGCCGGGCAGGCGCAGGCTGAGGTTCAGCTCACCCAATCCCTCGGGGTTGTTCTCCGCAGGGTTCACCCCGAAGGGCTCGCCGCCCATCCAGCGCCAACGCACCCGACCGGCGGTGTCCAGCGCAATGCGCGGCGTGCCGAGGTGGTCGGTGTGGAGGTAGAACACCTCCTGCGCACTATTGCCTGTGTTGGCCGGCGCGCCCGGCGTGGGCCGTACCGCAGCGACCGGCTGGTCCTCCAGCCAGATGTACTCGATCACGGGCTTGTACTGGGTTCCGTTGAGCGTGTACTCGCCCAGCAACTGGCCTTGCAGGTCGTAGGCGTAGTAAACGGCCGGCTGGCTGCCGATCTGCTTTTTGACGCGCTGGCCCTGGGCGTTGTAGCTGAGCTTCATCACGGTGCCGGTGGCGCTGGTGAGCTGGGCCAAGCGGCCTTCGTGCTTGTAGACGGCGGTGTAGGCTCTGCCGCGTGAGGGTCAGGACTTGCCTACAGGTTGAAGGCCGGACCCTGCCGCCGGACCCTTTCGCCTCGATGACCCTGCCGCCTCGTGTTCGACCGAAGTCAGCCGTCCGACGGCACTATGGACTCACGAGGAACGCCGAAGGAATGCCCGCTGTAGTGAGCACAGTGTTCGGCTTCAGTCGTGCTGCCAAAGCCAAGCCAGAAGTACCCGTGGGGGTCGATTTCAAGCACTAAAGCCGACTGCCCCACGAATGCAGACATCTCCTGCTGCTCACTTGTGGGTAGATCGTGCGTTAGCCAATCCGGAAGACCGAGTAGTCTGACGCGGTCCCCTACTCGGATGACAGTGCTCATTTCAACATCCCCCGGAGTACTGCTCGCCCTTGGGCCCCGTGCACTTGCACGAAACATGCTTCGGCTGACATTGTAGATTTGCAGTGGCATTTGCTTTGGCGACATTTCTAGCTGTGCCAAGGTCATTCGCTGTGCCGCCACCGAACGAAAAGCGTTTCGATGGTTCCTCCGGGCAGTTACCGGGAATGTTGTCATTACAGTCAGCTCTCGCCTTGCATGACCACTGGCCGGTCTTCCTGTCTGGCCACCAGATGTCTCGCGACCAACTCGGCGGAGTCGGTCCGGGACTCTGGTTAGGACCAACGCCTGGGGGGAAGTCAGGGTCACGCATTCCACCCGGAGGGCGGCCGGGAGCCGGAAATCCTGGTAGGCCGGGCCTGGGCCTGATCACCTGTAGCCCATCGAGATCGGTGTAGCTCAGTGGGTTGCTTTCGACGTACGCATAGGTGTTGTTCCCGCCCTCAAGCCCAATGGGGTCAGATTGCACATACCGCCCCACCGTCGGATCGTAATCCCTGAAGTAGTTGTAATGCAGCCCCACAAACCCGTCGTACTGCTGACCGGGCAGGCGCAGGCTGAGGTTCAGCTCACCCAGTCCCTCGGGGTTGTTCTCCGCAGGGTTCACGCCAAAGGGCTCGCCGCCCATCCAGCGCCAACGCACCCGACCGGCGGTGTCCAGCGCCACGCGCGGCGTGCCGAGGTGGTCGGTGTGGAGGTAGAACACCTCTTGCGCACTATTGCCCCCGTTGGCCGGCGCGCCCGGCGTGGGCCGTACCGCAGCGACCGGCTGGTCCTCCAGCCAGATGTACTCGATCACGGGCTTGTACTGGGTTCCCTTGAGCGTGTACTCGTCCAGCAACTGGCCTTGCAGGACATCGGCAAAGTGGCTGCTGCGGCTTCCTGTGTCTCCGCCGACGCTTGTTCCGATCACATGACTGACGTGCTGGGCCTGCGCGTCATACATGCGCGTCGTCTTCTGGTTGCCGGCGCTGAGGATGGCGAGGAGGCGTCCTTCATGTGCTCAAGACTGGTCAAGAATGCGCCCTGAACTCTTCGTCAAACGTGTGAAGAATATCCCGGTTCTTGACAGTTAATCAGGCTCAAAAAAAACCATTCCTTGTGAATTGGGTGTCAGCCCGTCAGGAAAAACTGTATGCCGATCATATCTCGCACCTTTAAAATTTGTCTCGACAGCAGATGTCTGCCCGTTTAGATTGTCCGGTCCAAAGTCTGCGCCCCTTAAGTCGGTGTTTGAGAAATCAGCCAAATCCAAAGTTGCGCCATTCAATCGTGCCTTTCGAAAATCAGCTCCTTGCGCATTCGCTCGGAAGAACCTGGCCCAATAAAGATCGCAGCCCTGGAAATTTGTTTGGATAGCAATGGCATCATCAAAGCAAGCGCCGGAGAGGTTTTTCCCCGCAAAGCTGAAACCGGACACGTTGTGACTGTCAAGGTCCACTCCGCTTAAGTCGCACCTTGCAAGTAAAGTTTCAATATCAGTATTCATAGCGAAGTCATCCGCTTCAGGAAGTTGCGCAGACAAGTACGAACGTGAAAATGATCGCGCCGGTCACTGTGTCGCGAACCGCCTTGAGTACTCGTTTGCAGTTCTCGCCGCAGATCGGTTCTGGTGGCGGTGACGGAGGTGGAGGATCGCTGTCCTCGCAGTCATTTTTGTATTTTTTCTCACGGTCAGTGAGTTTTTCGCGTAAATCACGTATCAATTCCTCGTGGCCCTGCTGGCTTGCTCGCGGTGGCGCACCAGGATAAGGCGGATAGTAAGGAAGATTTGCCGGATTTTCTGCTAACTCTCGAATTCTTTTGTTGATGTCGGTTTTGTAGTTGGAAATCTTAGTCTTATGGTCTTGGCAAACTCGACTGTTTGGATCGTGCCGGCTCTTTAGACCAAATGGGTCCGCATACGAAAGCGGATTTCCTCCAACATATGCAAACGTGTTGACGCCACCTTGAAGCCCAATCGGATCTGACTGCACATATCGACCCACTGTCGGATCGTAATCCCTGAAGTAGTTGTAATGCAGCCCACAAACCCGTCGTACTGCTGACCGGGCAGGCGCAGGCTGAGGTTCAGCTCACCCAGTCCCTCGGGGTTGTTCTCCGCAGGGTTCACGCCAAAGGGCTCGCCGCCCATCCAGCGCCAACGCACACGACCGGCGGTGTCCAGCGCCACGCGCGGCGTGCCGAGGTGGTCACTATGCAGGGCGAACACCTCTTGCTCGCTGTTGGGTGCGTCGGCGGTGGCACCCACCCGTGGGCGAACGGCTGCCAAGGGCTGTTCGTCCAGCCAGATGTACTCGACCACAGCCCGAATCTGGCCGGCATTGATGCCGTACTCCCCGAGCAGGCGCCCTTGCAGATTCGATGCGCGAGTTGATGACGCCACCCGAACCGCCCAAGCGGCCTATCGGGTTCGTCACCCCCGAGGACAAAGGCAAGAAGCCGACCGCTTCAAAGCGCAAGGCATAAAAGAACAACGATCAAGTTGACCCATGGCGTTGAGCCTCCCCCTCAGAAATGTCCCTCAAGGTCAACCACGAGCACGCACTAGCGAACTCGGTCAACACTTGCACCGCTGTACCCTTGTCCCCCTTGGATTGGGCATCTTCGGCATCCAACAACGCCTGGCCTAAAGCCCTGTTCCACTCAAAATGACTGCGCTGAAGATCGCGTACCCATTGAGCAAACTCGTCTGCCGTGAGATCCACCGGCACGCTCACACCTTCGACGCAATAACGAGCAAGATCCACCAGGCGCTGATGGGCTGACTGATCAAACTGCGCAGCCAACTCAGCATCAGATAACTCGCCGACTTCACGTAGCCAACCTATCAGCGCATCTTGCATTTCAGCCTCATCTCACACGACATTGTGTTTGCTTAGGTTCCCAAGTTGACATTGGCCGTCGATGCATTCAGCTGGCATGAGCTGGTCAGCGGAATGGCGCGGGCTTTGCGATACAAGGGAAAGCAAACTTCGTCACCTGCATCAGCAGAAATCGTTCCGGATGCCACTGCCAAGAATGTGACGCACATGGCTCTGCCAAGTGATGCCATGCTCTGCGGCGATCTGCTGCTCTTCGGAGAGATTTCCCCCTGCTGACCTGCTCGAAGGCGCGTGGCCGAGGCGTGAATTGACTTCATATTCCCCCTGGATTCTCAATATGCGATTGATTCGCGCACTCTAGGCGAAGGTGCTTCGGTTGAGGCTCCAAGAAATAGGGGGTGCAAAAGAAATAATGTGTTACGTAAAGCTCATAAAGTATTCGTGATCAACGCAATATTTGGACTTCGTGGCCGCCTGAAAACTGGGTAGTTTGTTCACAGAGATCGCTTCCATCGGCAGCCAGGGGTGCGGCAGAAGAAACGAACAAGACAGCGCTTGCAGGGAGTTGTGAGTCAGCTACGTGGCTCGCAGTGGAGGGATGTAGATAGTGGGGTGCCGAACCCTGCGCCCTGCGTTCGCTCGGATTGCAGTACCTCCTGCAGGACACCCAATAGGTCGGCATGTGCCGGCTCTCGCTCTGAGTCCTGGGGGCCTTTGATGCGACAGCAAGAAAACACCCCTGGACCTTTGCAGACCCAGGGGCGCGATCACCGCCCATGAACGGGCGGTGAAATGGCAAGCGGCCTAGCGGCTTACTTCTTCGCCGCAGCCTCCAGGCCCGGCACATGCTCCGCACCGGTCACGATTTGTGCGGTGGACTGGCGCACGGTCTCGCCCAGGGGCTCGACACGGCCGCCCAGGCATTGGCCGAGGAAAGCCTCGGCCACGGCGTTGAAGCCGATGCGGTTGTTGGGCTTGTTGAAGCCGTGGCCTTCGTCGGGGTAGAGCACGTAGGTGACCGGGATCTTCTTGGCTTGCATGGCCTGGACGATCTGGTCGCTTTCGGCCTGCTTGACGCGCGGGTCGTTGGCGCCCTGGCCGATCAGCAGAGGTCGCACGATCTGGTCGGCCTTGTAGAGCGGCGAGGCGGCGCGCAAGATGGCCTTGCCTTCCTCGGTCGTCGGGTCACCCATGCGGCTGTACATCTGCTTGCGACCGGCTTCCCAATAGGGCGGAATGGTGCCGAGCAGGGTTTCCAGGTTCGAGGGGCCGACGATGTCCACCGCGCAGGCGAAGGTGGTGGGGGTGAAGGCCACGCCGGCCAGGGCCGCGTAACCGCCATAACTGCCACCCATGATGGCGACCTTGTCCTTGGTGGTCACGCCTTGCTTGACGGCCCAGTCCACGGCGTCCAGCAGGTCGTTGTGCATGGCCAGGCCCCATTGCTTGTTGCCGGCATTGAGGAACTTCTTGCCGAAGCCGGTGGAGGCGCGGAAGTTGACCGCCAACACGGCATAGCCGCGGTTGGCTAGCCACTGGTGGTAGCCGTTGTAGCCATGGCCGTCGCGGGCCCAGGGGCCGCCGTGCACGAACAGCACCAGGGGCACAGGCTTGTCGGCCTTGCCGTCGCCGTTCTTGTCGGCGTCCTTGGGCAGGGTCAGGTAGCTGGGCAGGATCAGGCCATCGCGGGCCTTGATCTCCACGCCGTGCATGTCCACGAGCGGCGCGCCTTGCAGCTCGGGGCGGGCGACGTAGAGCGCTTGCAGCTTCTTGGCTTTGCGGTCGTAGAGATAGGTGGCGGCCACCTTGGACACCGGGTCGATGCCGACAATCCACTTGTCGTCACTGCGGGTGCGGCTCGACACATAGACCTCACCCTTGCCCAGCTGCTTTTGCAGCCAGTCGAAGTCGGCCTTGAGCGTCTTGTCCAGGAACTTCCACTCGCTGCTCAGGTACTCGACGGCATAGGCCTGCACCACGCCGCTGGCCGGGTCGCGCAGGGTGGCGCCGAGGTCGGCGCGGGCGTCCTGCGCCAGCACCGTGCGCTTGCCGCTGGCCACGTCTTCGGCGATCACGGCCGTGGTGTCGCTCTCGCGGGAGTCCATCCAGTACAGGGTCTTGCCGTCATGGGTGAAGCCCAGGGGCGAGGTGCTGCTGGTTTCCAGATTGGTGCTCAGATAGGGCTTGTCTTCGACCTTGCCGTCTTGCACCTTGAAGAAGTCCATGCCACCGTCGCCGTTGGGTCGCACAGCCAGTCGCAGGTTCAGATCGTTGTCGGCCTGGAAGCCGGCATAACCGTCCGCCTGCATGACCAGCTTCAGCTCACCGGTCTTGAGGTTGAGCAGGTGCACATCGTGCCAGCGCGGGTCGCGGTTGTTGATGCCGACGAGGATTTCGTCCACACGGCGGGTCGAGAAGCCGGTGGGGCGCACGCGCACCTTGTCAAACGGTGTGTAGTCGCGCTGGGCGCCGGTCTTGATGTCCACGCCGTAGAGGTGGAAGTTCTCGTCGCCGGCGTTGTCCTTGACGAACAGCACCTGTTGGCTGTTGCCCGACCAGAAATGACTCGGGATCGGGCGGTCCTTGGACTCGGTGATGGACTTCGCCGCCTCGGGCTTGTCGGCCGGCGCCACCCAGACATTCATCACGCCATTGACAGGCGCCATCCAGGACAGCCACTGGCCGTCCGGGCTCAGCTGTGCGCCGCTCTTGACCGGGTTGCCGAACAGGGCGGAGCGTGCAATCAGCGGCGTTTCAGCGCTGGCCTTGACTGTAGCCGCCGCGATGGCGTTCTGGGACAAGGTGGCGGCCAGGGCCAGGCTGGCCAGGGTCAGCAAGGAGGGACCGAATGCGCGAACCGTGGAAGCAGAAGCGGAAACAGACGATGTCATGTGTACCTCAGAAGAAAGAATGGCAGAAACGGTGGTGTCGAATCCTGTTTTTCCGTCCTACGGACACGAGAGCAGGCTGACGGGAACTGCAGGCTCGCAGCATAGTCAAACTTGTGAATCCTTCACCCAGCTGCAGCGACAAACGGAGGCTTGGCCACGATGAGCTGCGGATCGGCCCGATGGGCGCGGCGCCCTGGCTTATGCTGGCGCTCGTCACCTTGCCTGCGAGTTTTCGCCATGCTGCAACTCTTCATCGCCAACAAGAACTACTCGTCCTGGTCTCTGCGACTCTGGCTGCTGCTGAAGCAGTTGGCGATCCCTTTTGACGAGCGCTTGGTGGTGTTTGGCCAGGCGCCGGGCAGCGCCGGTGACTACCGCTTGTTTTCGCCGACCGGCCGCGTGCCCTGTCTGCAAGATGAGGGTCTGACGGTCTGGGATTCCCTGGCCATCGTCGAATACCTGGCCGAACTCGACCCGCGGGTCTGGCCCCAGGACCGCGCGGCCCGCGCCTGGGCGCGCAGTGCCTGCGCCGAGATGCATTCGGGCTTTCAGCGCCTGCGCGACGTCTGCACCATGAACTGTGGCTTGCGTGTGCAGGTGGGCGACTGGTCGCCCGCCCTGCTGGCCGATTGGCAGCGCATCGAGGCCTTGTGGCTGGAAGGCCTGACGCGTTTTGGCGGCCCTTTTCTCGCCGGACCCGCCTTCACCGCGGTCGACGCCTTTTTCGCGCCGGTGGCCTTTCGGGTGCAGAGCTACGCCCCGGCTTTGAGCGAGCCCGCGCGAGCCTATGCTCAGCGGCTGCTGGAACTGCCCGCCATGCAAGCCTGGTACCGCGCCGCCCTGGCCGAGACCTGGCGCGATGAAGCGCACGAGGCCGAGGCCCGCGCGGCCGGCCTGTGCTTGCAGGATTTGCGCGCTCCAGCCCAAGGCTGAGGCGCGCGCTCGGAATAATCTGGGACGATGCGGGTCTGATCGATCAGCCCGGAGCGCCATCCCTGTGAGTTCTTCTCAGCCCCTCAGCCCTCTCGTCACGCCCAGCAGCACGGCGTTGGACCGCCCTGACCTGGAGCAGTTTGCCCGCGCGGATGGCGGCTTCTCCGCTGCCTTCATCCGTGCCCTGGCCGCACTGGCCGCGGCCGATGGTTTTGTCACCCTGGGCGAGTACGAGTTGGTGTCGGCCTTGGCGGCGCGCTTGCAGGATTCGGCCTTGGGTGCCCATGCGGCCTTGCGTGCGCTGGAGTCGCCGCTGGAGCAGAAGGCGGCGTTTGCCCAGCTCAGGCGGGCCAGCGCCGAGGCGCCTGAGGCCCAGCGCCGCCAGGCCTTTCTTGATGCCCGGCCCTTGCTGCAGCTGCAGGGTGAGCAGGCCTACAAATTTGCCCAGGAGCTGGCGCAGGCCTTGCTCTTGCCCGGTGAGGAGCTGCCGCGCCTGGCGGAATCGCTGGGCCCTGCGCCCTCGCTGTGGAAGACCGTCAGCCGCCAGTCGGCTCGCCTGTTCGGCGGCCGGCCCTTGCTGCCGGCAGCGCAGACGGCGGCGCGGCTCTCGGGTGATGTTGATCTGGCCCTGGGCGTGGGCCGTTATCTGGACGGCGCCAGCAGTGAGCAGGTCTTGCAACAAGGCATGAGCTCCAGCCTGACCGTGCTGGCTCGGCGCCTCAGTGAGTTCGAGCGCGGCTTGCTGGCGCCGGTTCCAGATGCGGGTTCGGCGGCCGCCTATTCGCAGCGGGTGGAGCAGCTGTTCCAGCAGGTGGGCCAGCGCATCGCCATGGTCGAGGCACGTATTGCGCATGAGAAACGCAGCTTCGAGGAGGACTTCGAGGAGCTGATCCACGATGCCGGCAATGCCGTCGAGCTGCAGATGCTGGAGCGCCTGCGCACCGACGACTGGACCGAGCACAAGGTCTGGGCCGAGATGGCGCGCTCGACCTTTGCCAAGGAGCTGGAGCGCCGCCTGGACCGCGCCGCCCGCCGCCAGGAAGGGCAGCTGCGCCTGCTGAAGGAAGAGCTGCGCCTGTTTCGCGAGGAGTTCAGCCTGGTTCATGCCAGCGTGCTGGAGCGCCCGCACCACAGCCAGCTGCGCCGCCTGATGCCGGCGCTGCAGATCAGCACGCGGCTCAAGAATTCCACCGAGAGCGTGGCCGATCTGACCTTGGGCGCCGGTGCCGTCGCGGCGGCCGGCTCGGGTGTGGCCGTCTATGCCTTGGGTGCAGCGGCCGTGCTGCCGGTGATCGCGCCGGTCGTGCCGCTGGCCGGCGGGGCTTTGTTGGTGGCTGGCCTGCTCAAGTGGATGATGGACAAGGCCAGCCGCAAGGACGAGGAGCTGCGACACAAGCGCGAGGCCTTCGAGGCGGCGCTGCGCGAGCGCCTCACAGCCATGCGAGCCGACAGCTTTGCCCAGCTCGACACCTTGGGCCAGGAGTTCCGCGCCAGCGCCAATGCCTTGTTGCGGCCCTTGCTGCTGGAGGCAGAAGCGGCGCGCCAGCTGCCCGAGACCGAGCGCAGAGTCGCCCAGCGCGTGCTCAACGACACCCGCCAGGCCTTGCTGGCCCTGGGCCCGACGGCCGCGCCGGAGGTCTGAGCTAGGGTCGGATCAGCCCCAGACCTGGGCCTCGCTCCAGCCCAGCGCGCGGAACTCTTCGGCGCGCAGATCCGCCTCGCCGGCGCAGAAGAACTCGTCCAGCTGAGGCGGCTTGATGGCGGTGCCGGCCAGCATGGCGTGCACCTGGCCGCGGTGGTGGATCTGGTGCTGGAACAGATGGGAAAGCAGGCGTGTGCGGCTGTCCTGCTGGGCACCGCCGGGCCGGGCGATGGTGACGATGCGGCCCAGCTCGCCGTCGCGCAAGGCTCTGCAATAGGCCAGCAGGCGCTGGTCGACGGCGGCCTGCTCGCGCTGCAGCTCGGCGGCGTTCTGAAACGGCTCGTCGACAGCAAAGAACTGGTAGCAGTCCGGGTGCGGCGCCTGGCCCGCCAGTTCGCGCTCCAGTGCGTCGACATAGAACCAGTCCACGCAGAGATTGTGGTTCAGCGTCGCCTGGATGCTTGGGAAAAAGCTGCAACGTGTGGCTTGCAGCTCGGCCTGGCTCAGCCGGGCGCAGGCCGCCAGCAGGCGGTGGTTGGCCCAGGCATTGTTGTAGGCCATGCTGAGCAGGTGGTGGGCCAGAGGGTCGGTGTGGGTGTCGGGTTTCATGCGGGTCTCCTCAGGTTTCAGCGGGGTGCCAGACCCAGGTCGTCCAGGCGCAACAGGGCTTCGCTGCGGCGCTCGCGGGCGATGTCGCGCCAGTCGCGGTCTTCCTGCGCACCCATCAGGGCGTACAGAAGATTGAGGCTGGCCCCGGGCCATCGTGCCTTGAGCTGTGCATACAGCGCGTAGGCATCCTGCTGGCGCAGCTGGGCCAGGTCGTGGATGCCGAGCGCTGCGAGTTGCTCCTGGCTGCGGGGACCGAGGCCGCGCATGCGCGTCACGCCATCGGCGTGCAAAGCTCGACCAGGCTGCCGTCCGGGCAGCGCACATAGGCGACGGTCTGGCCCCAGGGCTTGGTGACCGGTTCCTTCAGCGGCGTGGCGCCGGCGGCGACGGCGCGGGCGAAGGCGGCCGGCACATCATCGGTGCTGAAGCCGATTTCCATGCCCAGCGGCCGGGCACTCTCGGCCGCCACCACATAGGGCTGGCCGACGCTGTCCAGCGCGGTTTCGTGGTCGACAAAGGCCAAGGCGGTGGCGCCGGTGTCCAGCTCGCCGTAAGCGCCCGACTCATGGAGGAAGCGCTGCTTCAGTCCGAAGGCGGCCTCGAAGAAGGCCAGGGAAGCGGCGACATCGGCCACGTAGACAATGGTGTAGGCATAGTTCATGCAGGTGACTCCTCAAGGCTGCACATCAGGGCCTGGGCATCTTGCCAGGATGCTGCTGACATGAGCTGTCAGCAGCGGCCGTGGCGGTATTCACCTTTCGGCTTTCACGGAGACAGCGCACCCTTGTGGCAGCATGGACGCCTGCGCGAGGCATGGCAGCAGAAGCATCAGACGATGGGATCAGCGTGAGCAGCAAGTACAGAACGGAAAACAAAGGGGGCGAGGAGGGGCTGGCGCGGCGCCGCTGTTTGCGAGCGGGCATCAGCTTGGCTTTGCTGAGCGCCTGGAGCCCGGTGCTCTGGGCCCAGGCTCAGGCTGCGACAGCCCAGGACGGCGCGGTCGCGCCGCTGAAGATCGCCCCGCTGGCCTTCGAGCGCCGCATCCTGGCCAATGGCCTGGAGCTGATCGCCTTGCCCCAGGCCGGTGCCACGGTCAGTGTGCAGCTTTGGTACCGGGTTGGCGGCAAGGACGACCCGGCCGGCCGCAGCGGGTTCGCGCATCTGTTCGAACACATGATGTTCAAGCGCACCCGTTACATGGCCAACGAGCAGTTCGACCGCATGACCGAGGATGTCGGCGGCAGCAACAATGCCTTCACTGCCGATGACATGACGGCCTACCACAGCGTCGTGCCGGCCAATCATCTGGAACCTCTGCTCTGGGCCGAGGCCGAGCGCATGTCCAACCTGACCGTGGACCAGGCCAATTTCGACAGTGAGCGCGCCGTGGTCAAGGAAGAGTACCGCCAGCGCGTGCTGGCCGAGCCCTACGGCCGCCTGTTCAATGCCGTGCCGCGCTTGGGCTACTTGCAGCATCCCTACCGCCGCCCGGTGATCGGCAGCATCGAAGAGTTGGACGCAGCCACCGTGCAGGACGTCAGCGCCTTCCATGCCCAGTACTACCGGCCGGACAACGCGGTGCTGATCGTCACCGGCGCTTTTGACCCGGTGCAGCTGAACCGCTGGGTCAACCATTACTTTGGCAGCATTCGCCCGCCCAGCAGCCCCGTGCCGCGCGTCCAGGTGGCCGAGCCGCGGCGCGCGCGCGACGAGCTGCACCAGCTCAAGGCACCCAATGTGCCGCTGCCGGCGGCCCTGCTGATCTGGCAAGGCCCCAAGGCTTCGAGCGTCGATGCGCCGGTCTGGCAGGTCGCGCAAGGCCTGCTGGCTATGGGCGAGTCCTCGCGTCTGAACGAGAGCCTGGTCCATCGCCAGCAACTGGCGCAGAGCGCTGGCTTCGAGGCCCAGCTCAATGCCGATGCCGGCCTGCTGGTGGCCCATGCGATTGCCGCCGGCAAGCAGAACGCCGCCGATCTGGTGGCGCCGCTGACGCGCGAGCTGCTCAAGCTGGCCGAGGAGCCCATCGCTCCGGCCGAGCTGGAGAAGGTCAAGGCCCAGCTGCTGACCGCCGCCCTGATCCGCCGCCAGACGCCGCTGGGTCTGGGCGAGGTGCTGGGCGAGGCGGCCTTGCTGCGTGGCGATGTGCAGTGGGTGAACCGCGAGTTGAACGATTTGCAGGCCGTCACGGCCGCCGATGTGCAGCGGGTGCTCAAGCGAGATGTGCTGCGCGGTGCGCGCGTGACGGTGCTGTATGAAGCCGATGGATCGGCGAGCAAGAAGAAGGGGGGCAAGCCATGAGCGCGCTCGCAAGGCTGTGGCGCCCCGCGGCTCAGGCGGCCTTGGCGGCCGCACTGGGCTTGCTGCCGGGTTGGGTCGCGGCTCAGGTGGGCTTTGATTCGCCGCCCCGGCCGGCTTCGGCCCAGGCGCTGGAACTGCCGGCGTTCAGACAGTCCCGTCTGCCCAATGGCTTGGGTCTGGCCGTGGTCGAACGGCGCAGCCAGCCCCTGGTGACGGCCATGCTGCTGCTGCAGACCGGGGCCGTCTATGACCCGCCGGGCAAAGCCGGTCTGGCCGAGCTCAGTGTGGCCATGATGGGCAAGGGCGTGCAGCGTGGCGCCGAGGCCGTGCCGGCGGCCGAGCTGGCCGCCGCCGTCGAGGGCTTGGGCACGCAGCTTGAGATCGGCAGCGGTGCGCGCAGCAGCCAGCTCGGCGTGACCGTGGCCAGCAACCGCCTGGACGCCAGCCTGGGCCTGCTGGCCGAGATGCTGCGCAACCCCAGCCTCAGCGAGGAGGAGTTCGCGCGCATGCAGGCGCAGGCCGCTGACGCCCTGAAGTTGGGCCGCTCCGACCCCGCCCAGCTGGCGGCGCAAGTGGCGCGCCGCCTTTACTGGGGCGAAAGCCCACAGGGCCGCCAGGCGACACCGGCCACGCTGGCGCGCATCCAGCTCGATGACGTGCGCGCCTTCCACCGCCTGCATCTGCGGCCCGACCGGGTCACCCTGATCCTGGCCGGGGACATCGACCCGGCCCAGGCGCGCGCTTTGGCCGACAAGCATTTCGGCAAGTGGCGCGCGCCGCGCACGGCCCTGCCGCAGATGCCCGCCCTGGCCCCCAAACCCCTGGCCACCAAGACGGTGCTGGTGGACCTGCCCGGTGCGGGCCAGAGCGCGGTGCTGGTGATGGCGCCGGCCGCCGCGCCCAGCCCGGTGCCGCTGGCCCAGCTGCAGGCCGAGACGCAGGCCCTGGAGGTGGTGACTCAGCAAGCCAATGCCCTGGCCAACACGGTGCTGGGCGTCGGCTATTCCTCGCGCATCAACCAGGAGGTGCGTATCAAGCGCGGCCTCAGCTACGGCGCGGCCAGCGGCATCGAGGCCTTGCCGGGCGGGGCGGTGCTAATCACCAGCGCCCAGACCAAGCACGAGAGCGCCGGCGAGGTGGCCGCGCTGATGCAGCAGGAGATCCGCCGCATGGCCGCCGAGCGCGTGCCCGACCCCGAGTTTGTGGCGCGCCGCGCGGTGCTGATCGGTGAATTCGGCCGCCAGCTGGAGACCACGGCCGGCCTGGCCGGCTTGGCCGCTGATGGTCTGATTCGCGGCCGCCCCTTGGCCGAGCTGAGCCGGGTGCCCGAAGAGCTGGCGGCGCTGGACGGCGAATCGACCCGATTGCTGGCCAGCCGCCATTGGCAGGCCGAGCGCCTGCGCACCGTCATCGTGGCCGATTTCAAGCAGGGCGGCTTGGCCCTGCGCCAGCAGTTCCCCGATGCGCTGTTGCTCAAGGCTGAGGAGGTCGACCTGGCCAGCCCGACCCTGAAGCGCGGCGGCCGCAAGTAGGCAGGGCCGCCGGCCTCTGCGTCTACAATCGCGCCGTCATTGGGGAGTAGCCGCTGCAGCCACCCCGGCTGCCGGCCCGCGTCAACACACTTGGTCGAGCGTTCGACCATGGCGCGGGCAGTGTCAAGGATTGCGCCACACGCAAGACCTGACCCCTGGCAAGACCTTTGACCACCCACACCTGCTTTGCGGCCGGCGTGTGCGTGGTCAATGGGTTCTTACATGCCGGCCGCAGGAAGAAAAGTGTTCGCCCTCCATGGAAGCCTTCCTCGTCTCCACCGGCATCGTTGCCCTCGCTGAAATCGGCGATAAGACCCAGCTGCTGGCCTTTTTGCTGGCCGCGCGCTTTCGCAAGCCCCTGCCCATCATCCTCGGTATCTTCATCGCCACCGTGGTCAACCACGCCGGCGCGGGCGCCCTGGGCGCCTGGATCACCGCGCAAGTCAGCCCCACCGTGATGCGCTGGGTGCTGGGCGTGGGCTTCCTCGCCATGGCCGTCTGGACCCTGATCCCGGACAAAATCGACGAGGAAGAAGAGGGCGGCAAGGGCCTGAAGCTGGGCGTGTTGGGCACCACCATCGTCGCCTTCTTCCTGGCCGAAATGGGCGACAAGACCCAGATCGCCACCGTCGCCCTGGCCGCGCAGTACCAGGCCTTTGTGGCCGTGGTGGCCGGCACCACCCTGGGCATGATGATCGCCAATGTGCCGGCCGTGCTGCTCGGCGAGCGCATCGCCGGGCGGATTCCGGTGCGTCTGGTCCACGGCATTGCCGCGGCCATCTTCGCCGTGATCGGCCTGGCCACCCTGGCCGGTGCAGGGCAAAGCCTGGGCTTCTGAGCGCGGAGACCTTGCTGCCCGGCGCCAGCTTCCTTCGCGAGGCGGTGCGCAGGGCTGGTCACTGTGCGGCTTTGCTGGTTCAATGGCCCGGCCTCCTTCTGCTTTCTCAAGTTCGGCGCCAGGGCGTCGAAACCAGAAGGCTGTTGGAGACGGGTTCGGGGTGTCTGAACCACCTTCGAACGAGCATGATCGCCAGGGGAGTCAAGCAATATGACGGTGCGTTCTCATGTCTTGCTGGTCGATGACGACGAGCTGACCTTGCAAATGTTGGAGGCCACGCTGGAAGGCGACTTCCAGGTGAGCCAAGTGACCAGCGGGGTCGAGGCCCTGGCCCGCTGCCAGAGTGACCCACCCGATCTGGTGGTGCTCGATGTCGACATGCCCGAGATGGACGGCTACGAGACCTGCCGCCAGATCAAGGCCGGTGGCGCCAGCAGCGAGATCCCGGTGATCTTCCATTCCGCGCGCACCAGCATCGAGGAGCGCCTGCAAGGCTACGCGGCCGGCGGTGCCGACTACCTGTCCAAGCCTTTCGATGCGCCCGAACTGCTGGCCAAGATCAATCTGGTGCTGGCCCACCGCGACCGCCAGCGCGAGCTGAGCGGCCAGCTCGACGAGGTGATGAATGCCGTGCTGTCCTCCGCCGATATGGTGGGCGAGGCCGGCGTGGTGCTGGAGTTCCAGCGCCAGTTGGTGGGTTGCGACAGCTACGAGGCGGTGGCGCGCGCCATGATCGAGGCCTTGCAGCGCTACGCCTTGGACGGCTGTGTGCGCATCCGTGGCGGCAGCGAGGTCTACTCCGGCAATGCCAAGGGCCCCTGCAGCGCGCTGGAGAATTCCATCCTCGATCATCTGCAGAGTCAGACCGAGGGTCAGCGCATCCGCCCGTTCGGACCTCACACCGGTTTTACCTATGGACGGGTGGTGCTGTTCGTGCGCGATCTGCGCATGGACCGCGGCGCCGATATGGACCGCGCCGAGTCCGATCGCATGGGCCGGGCGATCGACAATGTTGCGCTGCTGGTCGAGGGCGCGGTGCAGCGGGTCGGCGCCCTGGAGGCGGTCGTGGCCACCAAGGACCTGGCCGATGTGCGCTACCTCGTCAGCATGACGCGTGACGCGTTGACCGACATCTCGGCCCGCAACCAGGCGCAGCGCCAGGAGGTCAAGCAGGTCTTCGACAGCCTCAACGCCGAAGTCGAGAACAGCTTTCTGCACCTCGGCCTGAGCCAGTCGCAGGAGGACCACCTGAGCAGCATCATCAAGCAGCATCTGGAGGCGGCCATGGGCGCCCTGGGCAAGAGCCAGGAGGTCGAGAAATTCCTGGGGCGGGTGATCCACAAGCTCAGCCAGCACTCCGCCTGAGCCAGGGCCGGGCTTGCGCTGACCATCGCCCCCATGTTCGCGCCTTCCAACGCTCGCACGACCGAGGCTTTTGACGAGCCTTCCGCCATCGAGCCACCGCTGGATGCGGCGCAACAGCAGTCCTTGCAGGGTTTCAAGTCGCGGCTGGACGCGGTCATGGCGCGCAATGCCCGGGTCTTTCTGGCCCTGGTGATGCTGGGCGCGCTGGCGCAGATTGCCAGCACACTGAGCGAGACCTCGCTGCCTTGGTCGATGCGCTTGACGCGCATCGGTACCAGCTCGGCGGTGCTGTTGATCTGCCTGTGCTCGCTGATGTTTGCCCTGCGCTGGGGCGCCCGGCTGGCGGCGGCCTTCTTCAGCAGCGCCTTGCTGCTGGTGCTGTTTGGTGCTGCCGCTTGGTATGGCAATGGTGTGCGCTCGTCCGGCATGTCCGGCGCGCTCGCCTTGGTGGTGGTGCTGGGCATGATGGTCGGCGCCAAGGCCGCCGTGCGCGGCACGCTGGCTGCGGTTCTGGGCTATCTCACGCTGTGGTTGCTGGAGCGGATCGGCGTGATTCCGGGTCTGAACGCCAGCAACACGCCACCGCTGGCCAGCTATGCCGTGGTCTTCAGCGTGTCGGCGGGTTTGATCGGTTGGTTGGTGCTGCGTTATGGCACCCTGTTCTGGGAGGTCACCCATTCGCTCGAGGGCTCACGCCGCTTGCTGGCCGACACCGTGCGCGCGCAGCAAAAAGTGGCCCATGAGCTGCGCGAAAGCGAAGAGCGCCTGCGCATGCTGCTGGACAGCTCGCTGACCAGCATCCAGATCCTTGAAGGGGACAGCGGCGCCTTGCGTTTCGCCAATGCCCAGACGCTGGAGAAATACGGCTGCGAGCGCGCCACCGACCTGGATACCGCCCTGATGCACCCAGGCGGCCTGTATTCGAAAGCGGCCCTGATGGTTTGGGTCCAACGGACGCTGAACGAGGGCCCCCAGTACTTCGAGTGGCAGTCCCGCCGGCGCGACGGCGAGCCGATCTGGTGGGACATGAAGATGGACCGCATGCAGCTGGCCGGCCAGCCCTGTGTGGTGCTCTTCGGTCACGACATCACCGCCCGGGTGCGTGCCGAAGCCGAGCTGCGGGTGCAGCAGGGCCGTCTGGAAGACGATGTGCGCCTGCGCACCGCCGAGCTGCAGGCCGAAAAGCAGCGCATGCAGGACATCCTCGAAGCCCTGCCCATCACGCTGAGCATTCGCGATATCGCCGGCCATTACACCTTGGTCAACCGGGCCTTCGAGCTGGCCAGCGGCTTCAGTCGCGAGCAGGTGCTCAGCCGCACGCCGGCCGAATTGTTTGCGCCCGAGGTGGCCGCCGAGATTGCCGAAAGCGATGCCCAGCTGCTGGCCGGCAGCCTCAGCCTGAGCAGCGAGCGGCAGATCCAGCATCCCAAGGACGGCCCGCACGACTATTTGCTGACCATGGTGGTCTTGGTCGATGCGCGCAAGCAGCATTACGGCATCCTGAACTTGGGCACCGATGTCACCTCGCTCAAGCGCTTGCAGCGCGAGCTCAGCCTGGCCAAGGACGAGGCTGAGCGCCTGGCGCGCGCCAAGAGCGATTTCCTGGCCAATATGAGCCACGAGATCCGCACGCCGCTCAATGCCGTGCTGGGCCTGGCCCAGCTGGGCGTCAGCCGCAGCAGCGACCCGCTGGCCAGCCGCAATGGCTTTGAGCGCATCGTCCGCTCGGGCCGTCATTTGCTGGGCGTGATCAATGACATCCTGGATTACTCCAAGGTCGAGAGCGGCAAGCTCGACATTGAAAGCCTGCCCTGCAATCTGGTGCACCTGGCCAAGGAGGTGATCGACCTGGTGTCCGAGCGCGCCGACGCCAAGAACTTGCGTTTGCGCATGGAATACAAGTGCAGCTTTGACTGGGTGGCTTTGGACTCGCTGCGCGTCACCCAGATCCTGGTCAATTTGTTGGCCAATGCCATCAAGTTCACCGACAAAGGTCGGGTCACGCTGGCGCTGGAAGCGCAGCAGGACTGGCTGCGCCTGTCCGTCAGCGACACCGGCTTGGGCATTGCGCCCGAGCAGCAGGCGCGCATCTTCCGCGCCTTTGAGCAGGCCGACAGCTCGACCACGCGCCAATTCGGCGGCACCGGCCTGGGCCTGAGCATCAGCAGCCAGCTGGCGCGCGCCATGGGCGGCGAGATCGAGGTGGACAGCGTGCTCGGTCGTGGCTCCTGCTTCACCCTGCGCCTGCCCTTGCAGCGCGTGGACCCGGCCCTGCTGCCGGTCGGCGCCACGGTGCCGGCCGCGCGCCTGGATGCGCCGCAGGCCGCCGCCGGCGCCAGCCTGCAGGGCTTGCGTCTGCTGATCACCGACGATGTCGACATCAACCGGGAGATCCTGCAGGACATGCTGACCGTGGCCGGCGCCGATGTGCTCAGCGCCGACAGCGGTGCCCAGGCGATTGCCCGTCTGCGCGAAGCCGGCCCGTCCGGCATCGACCTGGTGTTGATGGATGTGCAGATGCCCGATATGGACGGCTACGAGACCACCCGCCGTCTGCACCAACTGGCGCCGCAACTGCCGGTGGTGGCGCTGACCGCCCATGCGCTGGCCGAGGAACGCCAACGCTGTCTGGCCGCCGGCATGGTGGCTCATATCAGCAAGCCGATCGACCAGGCTGAGTTGATCCGCACCTTGCTGAGCCTGACGGCTGAAATGCCGCGCCGGGGCGCTGCGGCGGCCCCGGGTGGCGAAGCGCCGCTGGTGCGGGCGGCCGTCGAAAGCCCGGTTGAAGCTCCGGCCCACAGCACCTGGCCGGAGCTGCCCGGCACCGACTTCGAGGCCGCATTGACGCGTTGCGCCGGCCGCCATGAGCTGCTGTCCAAATTGCTCGGCACCTTTGCCAAGCAATATGCCCAGCATCAGTCGCTGTTCGAGGAGGCGCGCATCAGCGGCCCGGCGACTCTGGGCAGTGCCGCCCACCGACTCAAAGGCCTGGCCGGTAATCTGGGCTTGGTCCGCCTGGCCGAGCGGGCCGCGGCTTTGGAGCAGGCGAGCGGGCCAAGCGGTGAGCCGGCCCAATTGCCCGAAGTCTTGCTGGCCCTGAGCCGGGAACTCGGCCCCCTGGTCGCCGGCATCCAGGCCTGGCGCCAGCAGAACGGCCACCCGCCGGGCTGAGTCCACCGCCAGCTTGGAATCGAGGCCTGCGATCGGGTAGGCCGCATCGATGCACTTGTCATGTGTGGAAAGTCACTCCCCCTGATGTGAGGCGATGCGAAAAGGCAACTCGAAGGGTTTGCCCCCGCACGACCGGGCTGGACCGAAGGGAAGAATCCTGCCACCCCACCATCCGCGTGAGGCCTTGCGGCTTGCGTCGACAGCTTGGCTGACGGCCCAAGCCCACTGCACATGATTCGAACAAAGAAGGAGTGTTGTATGTTGAAGAAAAAACGCTTGTGTACCGCTTTGGCATTGGTTTATGCCGGCGGACTGAGCTTGATGGCGCCTGCCATGGCGCAGGAAACCCTGGAACGTGTCTCCATCACCGGTTCCTCGATCAAGCGCCTGGATTCTGAAACGGCGCTGCCGGTGACCGTGGTCACACGAGCCCAGATTGAGGCCAGCGGCGCCACCAACACCGAGGAGCTGCTCAAGCGCGTCTCGGCCAACTCCGCCATGCTGTCTGACACCGGTCAAGGCACCGGTTATGGCACTTCGAACGCCAATTTGCGCGGTATGGGTGCGAACTCCACCCTGGTCTTGCTGAACGGCCGCCGCTTGGCTAACCACCCGTTCGGTAGCATCGGCGGCGCCGCATCGGTTGATCTGAATAGCATTCCGTTTGCTGCCATCGAGAAGATCGAAGTGCTGCGTGATGGCGCTTCAGCGGTGTATGGAAGCGACGCGGTTGCCGGCGTGATCAATTTCATCACCCGCAAGGACTACCGCAACGGTGAGGTTTCGGTGCGCTACGGCAATACCGAAGCCGGCATCGGCGGCGCGGAAAAGGGCGCCACCCTGGCCGTGGGCTTTGGCGACATCGCCAGCAATGGCTTCAATGTGCTGCTGACCGCCAACGTCCAGAAGAACACCCGCCTGCGCGCCATCGACCAGGGCTTCTACAACCGCGGCGTCGACGAAGTGCCGGGTTCCGACAAGCCCTCGTCCAGCGCCCCGTTCCCGGGCTATATCGAAGGCCTGATCGGCCCCGGTGCCTATCCGGAGTACCCGGCCGACCCGCGCTTCACCCCCTGCGGTGAACCGACCTCCTTCATCGTCGTGCGCGGCCCCTCGCCCAACGGTCTGGAGCGCCGCACCTGCCGCTTCATCTTTGCGGCCACCCTGGACAACCTGCCTGACCAAGACAAGGCCGATGTGTTCGGTCGCGTGACCTTCAACGCCGCCAAGGATCACCAGCTCTTCGTCGAAGGCTCGTTTGGGCGCAACCAAGGCATCGGCCGCGTCGCCCCGACCCCGATCCGCGAAGGCTTTGGCCCCTTCAACGCTGAGAAGTTTGCTTTCGAGCCGGTGCTGATGCCGGTGACCAGCAAGTACTACCCGCGTGAGCTGCTGACCAAGCTGGGCTATGAGGTGCCCGCCACCGGCATGGCCGGCATTGCCTTGCGCGCCATCCCGGCCGGCAACCGCATCAGCGACAACACCAACACCCAGAAGCGTTTTGTCTTCGGCTCCACCGGCATGCTCGCCGGCTGGGACTACGACACCGCCATCAATGTGGCCCGTGCCGAAGGCCTGCTGGACTACAAGGGCTACATCCATGAAGCTCGTTTTCTGAAGGCAATTGCCACCGGCAACCTGAACCCCTTCGGTCCCGGCGATGCCACACACGATGCGCTCTGGGCCTCGGCCGCGATGGAGGGCAAGATGCGCCAGTCGACCAGCACCACCACCGCCTTTGACTTCAAGGTCAACAAGGAGTTGATGCCCATGGCGGGTGGCAATATGGCGATGGCAGCAGGCATCGACTTGCGCAACGAGAAGGCCGATGACCGGCCGCTCAATGCCGACTACGCTGCCGGCCAGCACATTGGCGGCGAAGGCACGGTGCCCGCCACCAAGGCCTCGCGCAATTTGAAGGCAGCATTTGTTGAGCTGTCTCTGCCTTTCGCCAAGGGCTGGGAACTCGGCTTGTCATCGCGCTTCGACAAGTACAGCGACTTCGGTTCCACTTTCAACCCGCGCGCTAATGTGCGTTTCCAACCCACACGAGAGTTGGTGCTTCGTACTGCCGTTGGTACTGGCTTCCGCGCTCCGACGCTGTGGGACGTGAACTCGCCCGTTTCTTTCGGCAATACCGCTGACAGCGTGGAAGACCCAGCTTGCCCGGATCCGACCGAGTTGGCTGGCCGTTGCAACACTCAAGTGCCTATCAAGGCTTCTGCGGCCCCGAACTTGAAGCCTGAGAAGAGCCGTCAGTTCTCGGCCGGTGTGGTCTTTGAACCGTCCAAGTCGCTCACCATGGCTGTGGATTACTACAACATCACGAAGAAGGACACGATCGGCGTCATCGCTGCGGATACCTTGCTGACCACGCCTGATTTGCTTTCGCGCTTCGGCAGCCGCGTCAAGCGCAATGCGCAGAAGTTCATCCTGTTTGTGGAGACGCCGGTCGACAACCTCGGCGATCTGAACATCTCGGGTGTGGACGTGGATGTGCGCGGCCGTCTGAACCTGGGTGATGGTGGCCGCCTGAATCTGGGCGTCGCTGGCTCCTATGTGATCAAGTACGACGCACAGAAGTACGCCGGTGGCCCCACCGGTCACTTCGCCGGCACCGGCGGCGACAGCACCGTGGCCCCCGTGCCGCGCTGGCAGCACACGGCAACCGCTGAATGGCAGTACAGCAATGTCAGCCTGACGCTGGAGCATGTCTACACACGTGGTTGGCTGGAGTCCGCGTCTTCGGTGGGCGCCAATATTGGCGTTTTCGAGCCGCACCAGGTCCGCAACAGTGAGCGCGTCAATATGTCGGTCGCCTACAAGGGCATCAAGGGCGTGACCGCGCGACTGGGCGTGCGCAATGCGTTTGACGAAGAGCCGCCTTATGTCGCGTCTTCGTCCTACGGTTCGCATGCGGCTGGTTATGCGGCGTCCTTCACTGACCCGCGCGGTCGCTTCTGGTACGGCAGCCTGAGCTACCAGTTCAAGTAAGCACCGTCAGCGCTAGACCCTGACCCCGCCCCGGCCTCGTGCCGCGGCGGGGTTTTTCATGGCCAGACGGTGCTCAGGGCGCAGTGACCTGGCGCACCGCGTGGTCCCACTCGGCCATGCGTGCGGCGGCGCGGTTGCGGTCAACGCTGGGCTCGAAACGCCGCTCGGCCTGCCACTGGGCGCTGAGCTCATCCAGGCCGGTATAGACGCCGCAGCTCAGGCCGGCCAGATAGGCCGCGCCCAGGGCCGTGGTTTCGATCACGCGCGGGCGCACCACGGCGATGCCCAGCAGATCGGCCTGGAACTGCATCAAGAGGTCGTTGACGCAGGCGCCACCGTCCACGCGCAACTCTTGCAGCGGGGCGCTGCCGGCGGCATGGGCGTCGCGGCTCATGGCCTGCAAGAGGGCAGCGCTCTGGAAGGCGATGCTTTCGACCGCGGCGCGGGCGATGTGGGCCTGCGTGCTGCCGCGGCTCAGGCCCAGGATGGCGCCGCGCGCCTCGGCCCGCCAATAGGGCGCGCCCAGACCGGTGAAGGCCGGCACGAACATCACGCCGCCGGCATCGGGCACGCTTTCGGCCAGGCTTTGCACGGCGCCGCTGTTCGGGATGATCTGCAGTCCGTCGCGCAGCCACTGCACCACGGCACCGCCGACGAAGACGCTGCCTTCGAGCGCGAACTCAGGGCTCGCCGTGGTCTGGGCGGCGCTGGTGTTGATCAATCCATGGGTCGAGCTCTGGAATTGCGTGCCGGTGTGCATCAGCATGAAGCAGCCGGTGCCGTAGGTGTTCTTGGCCATGCCGGGCCGGAAGCAGGCCTGGCCGAACAGGGCCGCCTGCTGGTCGCCGGCGACGCCGCCGATGGCGATCTCGCCGCCCAGGTGCTGGGCTGCCACGCGACCGAAATCACCACTCGACGGGCGCACCTCGGGCAGCAGCGCAGGCGGAATCTCCATCAGGGCCAGCAACTCCTCGTCCCAACGATTGCGCTGCACATCGAAGAGCAGGGTGCGCGCGGCATTGCTGACATCGGTGGCGTGCACGTCGCCGGCCGTGAGATTCCAGATCAGCCAGCTGTCGATGGTGCCGAAGGCCAGCTCGCCGCGCTCGGCCCGGGCGCGCGCGCCCGGGATGTGGTCGAGCAGCCACTTGAGCTTGGTGCCGGAAAAGTAGGGGTCGATCAGCAGGCCGGTCTTGGCCCGCACCATCGGGGTCAGGTCTTGCGCGCGCAGCTCGGCGCAGAAGGGCTCGGTGCGGCGGTCTTGCCAGACGATGGCGTGGTGCAGGGGCTGGCCGGTCCGGCGGTCCCAGAGCACGGTGGTCTCGCGCTGGTTGGTGATGCCGACGGCGGCGATATCGCTGGCGCGCAAGTCCGCTTGGCGCAGGGCGGCTTGCGCCGTGGCCAGCTGGCTCTGCCAGATCTCCAGCGCATCGTGCTCGACCCAGCCGGGCTGGGGGAAATGCTGGGCAAATTCCTGCTGGGCCATGGCCACGATGCGGCCGCTGCGTTCGAAGACGATGGCGCGCGAGCTGGAGGTGCCCTGGTCGAGAGCGAGCAAATACGACATGGCGTCAAGCCCTTGGCTTAGAGTCCGGGGATGGATCATTTTGACGTACTGGTGGTCGGCGGCGGCATCAATGGCGCCGGCATCGCCCGCGATCTGGCGGGCCGGGGCTGGCGGGTGCTGCTGGCCGAGGCCTCGGACCTGGCTGCCCACACCTCATCGTCGAGCACCAAGCTCATTCACGGCGGCCTGCGCTACCTTGAGTACTACGAGTTTTCGTTGGTGCGCAAGGCGCTGCAGGAGCGCGAGCTGCTGCTCAAGAGCGCCCCGCACATCATGTGGCCGCTGCGCTTCGTCATGCCGCATGACCGAGCCATGCGGCCGGCCTGGATGATTCGCATCGGCCTCTTCCTCTACGACCATCTGGCTCGGCGCGAGTGGTTGCCGGGCTCCAGCGGCCTGCGCTTGCGCGGCAGCCCGCTGGGCGCGCCGCTCAAGCCTGAGTTCGAGCGCGGTTTCGTCTACTCCGACGGCTGGGTCGATGACGCCCGCCTGGTGCTGCTCAACGCCTTGGACGCGCGCGCCCGCGGGGCCGAGATCCGGACCCGCTGCACGGTGACGGCGGCGCAGCGCGAGACCGCGGCCGAGGGCGGTGGCTGGCGTGTGACGCTGAGCGAGGGCGGCCTGGAGCGTCAGGTCCACGCCCGCGCCCTGGTCAATGCCGCAGGCCCTTGGGCCGAGACCTTTCTGCGCCAGGTGGCGCGGCCGGCCGCGGGCGAGCCTCTGGCGACCAAAAGCCTGCGCCTGGTCAAGGGCAGCCACATCGTCGTGCGCCGCCGCTTTGACCATGACCACGCCTACATCTTTCAGAACCCCGACCGGCGCATCATCTTCGCCATTCCCTACGAGGGTGAGTTCACCTTGATCGGCACCACCGATGTGGAGCTGCCCGACGCCGCCATCTCCGGCTTTGCCAAGGCCGAGATCGAGGCGCAGGAAGTCGCCTACCTGTGCGAGCAGGCCAGCCGTTACTTCAAGGAGCCGGTGCGTCCGGACCAGGTGCTGTGGAGCTATGCCGGCGTGCGGCCGCTGCTCGACGATGCCTCGGGCGACGCCAGCGCGGTCACGCGCGACTATCTGCTAGAGACCCATGGTGATGGTGCGCCCTTGCTCAGCGTCTGGGGCGGCAAGATCACCACCTTCCGCAAGCTGGCCGAGGATGCTGCCGATCGGCTGGGTGAAATGCTCGGGGACGCGCGCCCGGCCTGGACCGCTGCGGCCCGCCTGCCCGGTGGCGATTTGTCCGCGTGGATTGGTGCGCCGCAGCGCCCCGACCGCGATTTCGAACGTTTTGTGCAAGCGCTGCAGGCGCGCCACGCCTACCTGCCGCCGGCCCTGGCGCGGCGCCTGGCGCGAGCCTATGGTTCGCGCGTGGATCTGCTGCTGGGGGCAGCGCGCAGCCTTGCCGAGTTGGGTGCCGAAGTGGCGCCAGGCCTGTTCGAGGCCGAGCTGCACTATCTGCGGGAGCAGGAATGGGCGCTTGATGCCGAGGCCGTGCTGTGGCGCCGCTCCAAGCTGGGCCTGCATTACAGCGAGGCCCAGCGGGCGGCGGTGGCGGCCTGGATGGCCGCTCGGTGTGACGAGCGGCCGACCGAAGCCGGTCCGGCTTAAGCCGCGCGCTGGCGACGCGCCAGCAAGCCGACCACGCCCAGGCCGGCCAGCAGCAGCGCATAGCTCTGCGGTTCCGGCACGGCGCTGACCGTGGCGATGCTTTGGCCGCCCAGCAGGCTCAGCGTGGTGCTAGCAGGCGTGCCGGCGTCGGCCGGCATCAGGTCGATCTGGAACAGCGCGCCGTCGGGGTTGCCGAGGTAGCTTTGCTGGTCGCCGGCCAGGAGGCCGAGGCTGAAGGTCGTGCCGACCTGGCCTGGCGTGTTGAAGACATCGCCGCTGAATGTCAGGTCAAAGCTGAAGCTACCGCCCAGGCTGACGGCCTGAAACAGGCTGTTGAAGGCACTGCCATTGCCTAGGCTGAAGCCCGCAGCCAGGCTGCCGGCGGCTTGGCCGTCCAGGAAGAACTCGCTGCCGAAGTTGCCGCTCAGATGGCTGATTTGGACCAGGGCTCCGGGCGCCGTGTTCAGGCCGGGGTTGAACTGGAAGTCCAGCCAGCCGCTGTTGCCGGCCCAGGCGGCCGTGTTGATGCTGGCGTGGAAGCGTGTGTCGGCCCAGGCCGAACCGGCGAACAGAGCGCTGGCCGCCAGGGCCAGGCTGAGTGCGCTGCGCTGCAGGGCGGGGAAAGAAAATGGCGTGTTCATGGAGTGTCCTTGAAGAGGGTGCAGCAGATCAGAAGCTGCCGGAGTAAAGGCGGGCGCTGTAGTTCAGGCCCAGCTTGCCGGGGTTGCTGATGCTCAGCGGCACGGTGATGCGGGCGCCGGCGGGCAGGCTGGCAGCGTTCAGGCTGATGTAGGGCAGGCCATTGCGGCTGCCGCTGGCATTGGCCAGGGTGACGCCGGCCGGCAGGCCCTGGATCACCAGCTGCAGCGGGCCAGCCAGGGCCGCGTTGCTGCTGTTGCTCAGGGTGATGCTGCCGCTGTAGAGCTGGGTGACGCGGTTGTAGACCAGGCCGGACTGGCGCAGGCTGACGCTGGCGGTCACGTCCAGCACATTGCTGACGTTGAAGTTCACCGGGCTGGCGCTGCCGACATTGCCGGCCGCGTCCACGGCCTGGACGCTCAGGCTGTGGCTGCCGTTGCTGAGGCTGCTGGAGGCGATTTGCAGGCTGTAGGGCGCGCTGCTGGCGCTGCCCTTGAGCTGGCCGTCGACCCGGAAGTCGACGCGCGTGACGCCAATGTCGTCGCTGGCTTCGGCCTTCAGGGTCAGCGTGCCGCTGCTGCCGCTGACGCTGGCGCTGACCACCGGGGCCGTGCTGTCCACCACCTGGTTGACCCAGATCGGCGCCGACCAAAGGATCTTGCCGTCGTTCTGGGTGACCTTGGCGTAGTAGAAGTGCTTGCCGACCGCGGGCGTGAAGTTGTTGACCGCGCTGCTGGACAGTTCGGTGATGGTGCCGTTGCGCTGCGGCACGCCTTCATAGATCTTGACTGTGGCGGCGCTCTTGCCGGCGCCCGGTGCGTAGTTGGCGACCAGGTTCAGCGGGCCGGCGTTGGTGAAGGTCTCGCCCATCAGACGGCCGTTGGCCGTCAGCACCAGCTGCGAAGTCTTGTCCATGGTGGCGAAGACGCGGCGGGCCTTGATGGCCTCCATGAAGGAGTCCATGGTCAGCGGCGTGCCATTGGGGATCAGGATGCCGTTGCGGTTGATCGACGAGGCACCCCAGTTGGCGCAGTGGTTGTCCTGGTTGGTGGTGAAGGCGATCTTGAAGCCGGCTTCCAGGGCCTTCTTGCATGCGCCTTCGTAGCCGCTGTTGCCGTTGTCGCTTTCGTTCGTGGTGTTGGAGAAGGCGGGCGTGTTCATCACCTCGCACAAGGCCATGGCTTGCTCGCCGTCCGGCGTGTAGCCCAGGGCGACACCGTTGACCAGGTACTGGCCCGAGCTGGCCGGGTGGTTGAACTGGCCGATCAGGCCGCGCTGAGCCATCAAGGTGTAGAGCTTGGCGGCGTTGTTCTTTTCGGTGAAGACATCGGCCAGCAGCTCGCCGTTGGCGTTGTACTCCCAGCCCAGCAGATCGGGCGAGTTGAGGATGTTCATGTGGCCGCCGCCACTGATGGTGCCCCATTCCATGCCGTAGACGCCAAGGAACTTGGGGTTGGCGGCATTGAAGTTGCGCGCCGCGGCCAGGCCGGCCTTGTACAGGTCCTTGGCATAGGCCGGGGTCTGGCCGGTGTTGGTGCTGGTGGAGCCGTCGAACATATGGTTGTGTTCGGAGGTCAGCAGGATGTCCAGGCCGCGCTCCATGGCGTACTGGTAGGCCTGGGCCGGGCCCTGGCCCATATTGGCTTGCGGGTGCTGTTCGCCGCTGCAGTTGCCGATCGGGCCGCCGCCGTCGCTGTGACCGGTCTGGCTGTGCAGATTGCCCAGGTAGACGGTGTAGGGCAGGCCGCCGGTGACCGGTGCGGCCAGCGCTTGTCCACCGAGCTTGCCGACCTGCTTGGCAGCCGCGGCCTTGGAAGCGCTGGTCTGCAAGGGGCTGAAGGCGGGCATCTTCGGCGGCGCGACGTAGCCGACCTGCATGTCCCAGGTCTGCTCGACCAGCTCCGCATCGGCGGCGCTCAGATTGGCTTCGACAAAATCAGCCATCACGCCCACGGAGGGCAGTTCCTGCGCTTCCACTGAGGAGGCGGTCAGGCGGACCTGGTAGACGCCGTCGGCTGCGGCGATGCCGTTCTGACGGCCGGCCCAGTCGACCTTGACCTCGATTTCGCCGCGGACCAGGGTCTCGACGCCATACCAGCGCTGGGCCACCTGGCCTTGCGGGTCGAGCAGCTCCAGGCGCCAGGACACGGTCTGGGCCAGCGCGACTTGCGGATATTCAAATTTCAGGATGAAGCTGCGGGCCTCGGCAATCGCCTTGGCATCGGCCCGGTAGGGCACGTAGAGGCTGGCTTCAAACTCTTGGTGGTCGGGGCTGAAAGGCCCGGACACCGCCATGCCGGCGGCAGAAACGCTCAGCAAAAGCGCAATGGCGCGCGGAATGTGTTTGAGCAGGGTGGCGTTTCTGGGCATGGTGGTTCGACCTGGCAAAGTGGCGCTGCAACGCTGCGGCGCGGAAATCGGGCAAATGCCGGTGGCGCCTGTGCTGCGACAGCACAGGCGCCCCGGTTTGAAAAACAAGGGTGAGGCGGCGCGGCGGTGGGCCGCGCCGTTCGCTCATCCAGGGCAGAAGGCTCAGGCAGCCTTGCGACGGCGGGCGATGAAGCCCACGCAGCCCAGACCGGCCAGCAGCATGGCGTAGGTCGTGGGTTCCGGCACGGCGCTGACCGCGGTTCCGTTGAAGGTCACTTGGTCAAAGCGCATGGTGCCGCCCGGGGCGTAGTTCGACGTGGTGCCAGCATAGAGGCTGCTGTTGGGCGCGAAAGTCGAGACGATGCGGATGCTCAGATTGGCTTGGTTGTTGACCGCGGCGATGCTGCTCAGGTCGACCAGGCGGCCATTGGCGAAGTTGATATCGACACTCTTGAACACGACCAGGTCGGTGAAGCTCAGGCCGTCGATCGAGTACTGAACCAGCTCATTGGCCGATGCGGTACCGCTGTGCTTGCTGTCGTAGCTGAAGCTGATGTCCTCGAAGCCCAGGGTGCTGATCGAAAACTGCACGCCACGGGTCTTGTCGCCGGTGCCTTGGGCAGCGTAGCTCGTGGTGTTCCAGGCCCTGCCGTTCGTGTCCGAGGAACCCGCACCGCTGGCGAAAGACCCGGTCGTGCCACCGACCAGGCTGGCGGTACCGGCGCCGGTCGTGGCCAGCAGGTTGTTGTTGTTGAAGCTCCATTGCGTCAGGACATCGGCTTGTGCGCCGATGCTCAGAACAGCGATGCTTGCAGCCATGGACAGCTTGGCGATATTGAATTTGGACATGATGTGACTCTCTTGAAGGGTTTGAACGCGAGCTCGTGGGATCGGCTTCCAAGGAAACCGGCAAATCGAACTCCAGGACGGTACTGGCCTGCGAGGCTTGCGCCAGGCAGTTCTAGCAAGGGCATTTGCAAGACATCTGTACGCCTGAATCCAAGCTGCCAAACGTTTGCGAATCATGGAAAAAGAGAGAAGACGGTCTCCTTGGCGGGCATTTGGCGCAAGGGCAAGACTTGCCCCTTGTTGCCGGCAGCCCGGAGCGCCTTCTCACGCTTCCATTCCTCCAGCACTTTTCCGACGGTCAGCATACCCAAGCGTCCGTGACAGTCGCGTGTCAACGCTACGCGTATTCCCTGTAGACCCCGCGCTTGAGGGGGTGACTGGGCGAGCCTCGGCTCACGCGCCAGCCCGGTGCTTGCCCTCTTCTGGTGCGCGCTGCCGCGACCCGGTGCTGATCTGCGCCAGTCTGGGGCCAGGGTCTGCAGGCCGGCCTTGGGGTCAGGTCTTGCCTGGCAAGGCCTGCCAGCTTCAAAGGCGCTGAAACAATACCCGTTCGGAGAGTTCGCGCTGGGCCACCGGCAGCGCAGCGGCGCGGTCCAGGGTCTGGATGACAGTCTCGCAGCGGTTGGCGGCGGCGCGGCCGCTGGGCGGCGCCGCGGTCTGCTCCCACAAGCCGGCCAGCAAGCCCGGGCTGTGCGAGCCGAGCGTGCGCCGCATCACTTCCAGCTCGATGGCTGTGGCGGGTTTGGGCGCAAAGCGCGGCGGCTCGCTGTTCGCCGCCTCGACCAACCAGGCGGTCTCGCGGATCTGCAGCTCGAGCGGCAGCTGGCGGCGCAGCGCCACCTGGCCTGAAAGCAAGGCCAGGCAGGTTTCGCTGCCTTTTCCCGGCTGGCCCAGAGCGGTCTTGAGCTGGGCGCGCAGCAGTTGCGCATATTGCCGGCGCTGGACGGGGCTGACCGAGGCGATCAGCTCGGGCATGCGCGGCGCCAGCTCGGCATAGCCCAGGCTTTGCAAGGCCTCGTCACTGGCGGCCGCGGCGCGGGCCGCCTGCATGCGCGCAGCCAGGCGCTCCAGAGTGCCGGCAAAGCGCTGGTCCAGCGCATGCCAGGCCGGGCTGCCTTGCAGCGCGTCGGCGAAATCGGCGGCCTGGTTGTCCTGGCCAGCGGGCAGGGCCACATCCAGGGTTTGCGGCAGGGCGGCGATCAAGGCGTGGGCCACCAGCTCGTCGCTGTGCGGGTACCACATGCTGCTTGACGGCGTCTTGACCGTGCGGCGGATGAAATCCTCGGGCAGACCGATGCGCCGGTAGAGGGCGGCCAGCTCCTGGTTGGCCAGCTCGTCGAACACCGGGTTGTAAGTGCCTGTGGAGGCGCGGTGGAAACCCAGCTGCGCGCCGGGCATCAGCTGGCGTTCGCGTCCGGCCAGAAAGAGCAGGGTGCAAGCGCTTTCGCAATTGCCCACGGCGCGGGTGTTGTAGCGGCTCTTGCTCATCAAGGCCACCACCTGCTCGGCCTCATAGACCCGGCCGCCAGGCGACGCCAGCTCCAGGCGGCGTACGCTCGGAGTGGCCTCGAGCAGGCGCTGCAGGCGGCCGGCGTCGCCCATGCCGATCGGGCCGCGCAGCTGCACGACATGGCCGTCCGCCGACACTTTCAACGTGGCCTGGCCAATCGGGTCGATGCCGCGCGCCATCTGCCAGTACTCGCCCAGATCGGGCAGCAAGCCGAACAGCAAGGACACCACCAGCTGCAGCGCGCCCACACCCAGGGACAGGCGAGCCAGCCAGGCCCAGAGCGCGGCGCCGCCCATGCGCAGGTATTCGCGCGCGGCCCGCCAGGCGCCGACGATGCACCAGACATTGAAGGCCATCAGCAGCGGCCAGCCCAGCAAGGCGGTGATGGCGCTGATTTGCAAGCTGCCGCCCTTGACGCTGATCCAGCTCATCACGCCGGTCAGCAGCATGGCCAGCGGCACCGACAGCAGCACATTGTTGAGCCAGAAGCTCTGCGCCAGACTTTGCTCGCCATGCCAATGCGAGGCGATGTAGCCGGGCCGGCGTTCGGTGGCCACCGGGTGGGCGGCGCGCTTTGGGCTGGCCGAGCGCGTGCGGGCTTTGGCGGCCTGTTGCCAGGCGGTCGGGTCAGTGCCCGGCGCCGGGGTGTGGCTGCTGCTCTCACCGGAGTGATCCGCCTGCGTCGGATCGTGGTTCTTCAGGCTCATGCGGCGGCTCCGGGGGGACGTGGCCTCACTGTAGCGGAGGCCAAGCCTCGGCCGGGGCGGGAAATGCGGGGGTGGCAATGTTCACCTTGGGGTGTGTGGTGAACGAGTGAACAGGTGAACAGGTGAATGGGTGAATGGGTGAACAAGCGGGGCAGGCGGCCGCGCTACGGTCTGCCTCACTTGAGCCTGGCCGCCAGTGCCGGGTGTGAATGCTCACGAGGGCGGGTCAACCTGGATTTGCAAAGCGTGGCCGCTCGCTATCGTGGCGGCTGCCTGATCAGGGCCGCCGAATCGAATCCAGTTCACAAGATCGCCAGCGCCTTTGCCCTTGCAAGCGCCGGCCCAGGGAGGAGAAACCCACCATGCCGCACATTTCAATGATGCCAATCCAGCAAGGCTGGGCCCGTTTGACGCGGGTCGCCGCTGCGGGCGCCATCCTCAGCCTCTGCGGTCTGTGCAGTCTCGGGGCCGCCCAGGCCCAGCATCCGATTCCGCCGCCCCAGGACAAGCCCTACCTGGGCCCCATCCGCATCCAGGTCGATGCCACCGATCTGGACCGCCACATCTTCCAGGTGCGCCAGCAGCTGCCCGTGAAGGCCGGGCGCCTGACCCTGCTGTTTCCGCGTTACTTGCCCGGCGCCCATGGCCCTTATGGCACGGTGGATCGCCTGGCCGGCCTCAAGGTCCACGCCGGCACGCAAGAGCTCGCCTGGATGCGCGACACGGTGGACCCCTTTGCCTTTCATGTCGAGGTGCCGGCCGGCGTGGATGAGCTGAACCTGGCCTTCCAGTTCCTGAGCCCGGTGCAGCGCGAAGGCGGCCGGGTGGTGATGACGCCCGAGATGCTGAACCTGCAGTGGATCAGCATGCTGCTCTACCCGGCCGGCCACCATGCCAGCGCCATCCAGATGCAGGCCGAGGTGAGCCTGCCGGCTGGCTGGACCCAGGCCAGCGCCTTGCGTGTGGACGGCCAAGTCGAGGAAGGGCCGGGCCGCCAGCGCCTGCGCTTCAAGCCGGTCAGCTTGGAGACCCTGGCCGATTCGCCTCTGTTCGCCGGCGCCCACACCCGCCGCATCGAACTGGACCCGCCCGGCCATCCCAAGCCCGTGGTGCTCAACCTGATGGCCGATGACCCCGCCGAGTTACAGGCCAGCGAGGCGCAGATCCAGGCCCACAAGAACCTGGTGGTCCAGGCTGACCGCCTGTTCGCCTCCCGGCATTTCAAGCATTACGACTTTCTGCTGGCCATCTCCGGCCGCATGAGCGGCATCGGCCTGGAGCACCACGAGAGCAGCGAGAACGGCGTGGGCCTGGGCTACTTCAAGGACTGGGGCAAGCGCGCCGGCAGCCGCAGCCTGCTGCCTCATGAGTACACCCATTCCTGGAACGGCAAGTTCCGCCGCCCGGCCGACCTCTGGACACCGCAGTACAACGTGCCCATGCAGGACAGCCTGCTCTGGCTGTATGAGGGCCAGACCGATTACTGGGGCCGGGTGCTGGCGGTGCGCGCTGGCCTGGTCAGCCCCGAGCAGGCGCGCGACGCCTGGGCCGAGATCGCCGCCACCTACAGCCACCGCGCCGGCCGGCTGTGGCGCAATCTGCAGGACACCACCTACGAAGCCGCCATGGCCAAGAGCCGCAGCGGCAATGATTGGGGCAACTGGCAGCGCGGCGCCGACTACTACGCCGAGAGCGGACTGATCTGGCTCGACGCCGACACCTGGATTCGTGAGCAGAGCGGCGGGGCGCGCAGCCTTGATGATTTCGCGCGCCTGTTCTTCGGCGTGGAGGACGGCCGCATCGCCCCGCTGACCTACACCTTCGAGGACATCGTCGCCACCCTGAACCGCGTGCAGCCGCGTGACTGGGCCGCATTTTTGCGCCAACGCCTTGACCACAAAGGCCCCGAGGCGCCGCTGGACGGTCTGGCCCGTGCCGGCTGGCGCCTGAGCTGGGCCGAGACGCCCAGCGAGTTCGCCCGCGCCGACGATTCCGAATGGAAGAACGACGACTTCGCCTACAGCCTGGGCCTCAACCTCAAGCGCGACGGCAAGGTCGAGGCCGTGCTTTGGGGCAGCCCTGCTTTCGAGGCCGGCCTCAGCCGAGCCGTCACCGTGGTGGCCGTCAACCACCAGGCCTACAAGAGCGAGCGCCTGTCCGCGGCCATCAGTGCCAACAAGAGCGGCGCGGCGCCGCTGGAGCTGCTGTTGCGCGAGGGCGACCGCTACCGCCAGGTCAAGATCGACTACCGCGGCGGCCTGCGCTACCCGCGCCTGAGCCGCATCGAGGGCAGCGCGGAGCGGCTTGACGGCGGCGTGCTGGCGGCGCGGAAGTGAGGGTGGGGGGAACGGTGAACAGGTGAACGGGTGAACAGGTGAACAGGTGAACAGGTGAATGGGTGAATCGTGAATCGTGAATCGTGAATCGTGAATCGTTGTGGCCGGATCGATCGCTTGGCTCACTTGTTCACCCGTTCACCTGTTCACTGAGTCCCCCCCCTCACTCCTCCCAGCTAAACCTCGCAATCGCCAGTGCGCCAAAAGCCAGGGCAAAGCCCAGCATCACGCCGACCGGGGCGAGCGCCTCGCTGAAGGGCAGGCCGCGCCAGGTCATGGCGTCGAGGCCGTCCACGGCCCAGCGGGTCGGGATGAAGAGCGAGGCGGTTTGCAGCCATTCGGGGAAGACGAAGGACGGCACCCAGGCGCCTCCCAGCATGACCATCAGCAAGGTGGCCAAGATGGCCAGGCCGCGGGTGGCCTCGGGCGACTTGCCCAGGGCCGCGATCAGCAGGCCGAAGCTGGCCGTCAGCAGGGAGAAGGCGAGCAGCACGGCCGCGAAGCCCAGCCAGCTGCCCTGCACCCGCACACCGAACGCGGCGATGGCGACCGCATAGATCAGCACGAAGATGATCAGCGAGATCAGGGTGCAGCTGGCGATGCGGCTGCCCAGCAAGCGCGCCTTGGACAAAGGCGCGGCGCGCAGGCGCTGCCACAGGCCTTGGCGCCGCATCAGCAGCAGGGCCACGCCGATGTCCACGCCCATCATCAGGATGAACTGCACGCCCATGCCGGCAAAGGAATGGGCATAGCTGTTGTACGGAACATCGGCCTTGGCGCTGGCTTCCAGCTCGCGGGTGCTGAAGGGCGGGCTCATGGCGAAGCCGCTGCGGTCTGATTCTGCCGCTGAAGCGCCAGCTTGCGGCGCACGGGCGCTGCGCTCCTGCACGCGGGCGATGCTGTCGAACATGGCCGTCAGCTCCTGGCGCTGCTCGGCCGGCAGTGCCGTGTTGTCGGCCACTTGGGCGCGCATGTCCTTCATCACGGGCGCGCCCTGGCCGCTGAAGGTGTCGGCGCTGACCAGCTGCATCACATGCTGGGCCAGCAGGCCTCGCACCATGGGCAGGACCATGGCCTGCGAGGGGTCGTAGTGCAGGGTGATCTCGGGGCGCTTGCCCTCGGGCCCGGCGAACAGGGCGCGGCCCGCCTGCTCGCCAAAGCCGGCCGGCAGCACGATGGCCGCCCGCAGCTTGCCGGCTTTTACCTGGGCCAAGGCGGCGTCGGCGTCCAGGCTCTGCACGGCCAGGCTGGGGTCGGCCTGCAGGGCGGCGCTGATCTTGGCCGTCAGGGGGCTTTGGTCCAGGTCGCTGATGGCGATCGGCACGGGGCTGGCTTTGCCGCTGCCGCCGCTCTTGCTGCCGAACAGGCTGCCGAAGAAGGCCGCAATCAGGATGGGCGCGATGATGCTCATCAGCACCGCGCGGCGGTTGGAGAAATGCAGGTAGAGGTCTTTGCGGACCAGGGCGAGGAAGGCGTTCATGGCGGCGGTCTCTTTGTCGGCGGGCAGAGGGTCAGGTCGTGGCGGCGCTGGCCTTGGAGCTTGAGAATTTTTGTAGCGAGCGGCTGTCAGGCTAGGCGGACGGAGCGCAGGAACCGGAACGTACTTCCTGTACGTGAGGATTCCGAGCACCGGACCAACGACGCATGGCAGTCGCGCAGTAGAAAACTCACAAGCTCTCAGTCGCGCAGCTGGCGGCCGGTCAGGGCGAGGAACACGTCCTCAAGATTGGCCCGGCCCGAGCTGATGTGGCGCGGCTTGAGGCCGGCTGCGGCCAGGGCCGCCAGCACGGCCGCGCTGCCCGCGCCCAGCTCGCTCAGGCCAATCTGCAACTGGCTGCCGCGCGCCTGCAACTGCTGCACGCCGGGCAGGGCGCGCAGCGTGGCTTCCAGAGCGCCGTCAATCTCGCGGTCCAGTTCCAGCTTCAAGGTTTCAGCAGCCGGCAGCAGGCGGTAGAGCTCGGCCAGGCTGCCGTGGGCGACCTGTTGGCCGTGGTCCATGATGATCACCCGGTCGGCCAGGCGCTCCACTTCTTCCATGTAGTGGGTCGTGTAGATCAAGGCCTTGCCGGCGCGCTTGAGCGCTTCCAGCTGCTCGAAGATGGCGTTACGGCTTTGCGGGTCGACGCCGGCGGTTGGCTCGTCCAGCAGCAGCACGTCCGGCTCATGAACCAGGGCGCAGGCGATGTTGAGGCGGCGCTTCATGCCGCCGCTGAAGCTGCTCGGCTTGTCCTGCGCCCGCTCGGCCAGGCCGACCTGGGCCAGCACCGCCAGGGCGCGCGCCTTCAGTTGCGCCGCCGGCAGCTCGTAGAGCGCACCGAACAGCTCGATATTGGCCAGGGCCGGCAGGTCCTCGAACAAGGCCAGTTCTTGCGGCACCAGGCCGATGCGGCGCTTGTAGGCGAACTCGTCCTGGCTCAGCGCCGCGCCGCCCACCGTGACCGAGCCGCTATCGGGCCGGCTCAGACCCGCCAGCATGGCGATGGTGCTGGACTTGCCCGCGCCATTGGGGCCCAGCAGGCCCAGCACCTCGCCGGCGCCGACGGTCAGGCTGAGGCCTCGCACCGCCTCGCGTGTGCCATAGCGTTTGTGCAGCGCCTGCGCTTGCAGCAGTTCTTGTTTCATGCGGGCTCCTCGCTCTGGGGAATCTCAATGCCCGCATGCTAGGGCTCAGGCCCGCCTCGCCCCAGCGGGCTGCGACGGATGGACAGAGGCCGGTGTGAAACGACAGCGCCAGGCGTGAGCGGGCGGCAGCTGCACGGGCCCTAGGGCTGGACCTGACTCTGCAAGCGCAGCCAAGCGGCATGGACCCGCGCCATGGCCGGCCGCAGGTCGGCCCAGGCCTCGCCGTCCAGGCCCGCCGGCTGGCGCAGCAGATGGGCGCGTGGCTGGCTCAGCAGTTCGCCCCGGCAGGCGATGACGATGCGATTGCAGCCGTCGGGGTCGTTCACCTGCAGCAGCGCGTCGCCGAACAGGGCCTGCAGGCGCGCCAGATGCAGCTCCACATCGGCATGGTGGCTGTGCAGATTCAGCACCAGCAGGCCGTCCGCGGCCAGGGCCGCGTGGCAATCGGCGTAGAAGCGCTGCGAGCACAGGGCCGGCGGCGTGCCCTCGCGGTCGAAGCCGTCCACCATCAAGACATCGAGCGGTGCCGGCGGCACAGCCACGAAATCAGCGCCGTCGGCCTCGCTGACCAAGAAGCGCGCGCTGTCGGCCGGCACGCCGAAGCGCTGGCGCAGGGCGATCACATGGGGGTTGATCTCCAGCACCTGGATCTGGGCCGCGGGCAGGTGGCGGTGGCAGAACTTGGCCAGGGAGCCGCCACCCAGGCCGATCATGGCCAGGCGCGCCGGGGCCGGCTGGAACAGCAGAAAACCCATCATCAGCTGGGTGTAGCTGAGGTCCAGGGCGTCGGGCCGCAGCAGTTCCATGCGGCTCTGGATGGCGCTGTGCGAGAACTGCAGGCTCAGCGTGCCCAGGGTTTCCTGAACGAAGGGGCGTACATGGAGGTCGGAACTCATGGGCGGGGGGCAGGTCAGGCACAGCAAGCGCGTTCTTTTGCAAGCGCGCCGCAAGCTGCCCGGCCTAGGATAGGGTGATTCTCATTGTCCCAGGCGCGGGCAAGCCCGCGCCGCCAGCAGCATAGAAAAGGCAGGCCCCCCATGTCCGTCCAAGATCTCTACCGCAAGACCCGCCTGGCCACGGCCGAAGATGCGCTGAGCCTGCTGCGCAACGGCGACTTCATCATCATCCCCACCGGGGTGGGTGAGCCGCCGACGCTCTTGCATGCGCTGTCCGCCGCGCGCCGGCAGTTCCACGACATCAAGCTGGGCCAGATCCTGGCCGTGCGCAAATACGGTTACTTCGACCCCGAGACCGTCGAGCATGTGCGCCATGTGGCCTTCTTCTACGGCGCCGCCTCGCGCGCCGGCGGCAAGGAAGGCTGGGTCGATTTCATCCCCAGCTACTTCTCCGAGATGCCGTCCCTGATCGAGCGCGGCCAGATCCCGGCCGATGTGGTGCTTTCCATGGCCTCGCCCATGGATGCCCATGGTTACTTTTCGCTCAGCCTCGGGGCCGACTACACCATGGCCGCCATCAAGAAAGCGCGCGCCGTGATCCTCGAGGTCAACCCCAATGTGCCCTTCGCCAACGGTGCTTGCACCGTGCACATCTCCCAGGTCAGCGGCCTGATCGAGAGCAGCGAGCCGGTGGCCGAGGTCGGGCTGCCCAAGATCGGCCCGGTGCAGGAAGCGATCGGCAAATACGTGGCCGACATGATCGAGGACGGCTCGACTCTGCAGATCGGCTATGGCGGCATCCCTGACGCCGTGGTCATGCAGCTGAGCGCCAAGCGCGACCTGGGCGTGCACACCGAGATGATCGGCGACGGCATCATGAGCCTGGTCGAGAGTGGCGCCGTCACCAACCGGCGTAAGAACTACCTGCCCGGCAAGATGGTTGCCACTTTTGCGCTGGGCTCGCAAAAGCTCTACCGTTTCATGGACCGCAACCCGGGCCTGGAAATGCACCCGGTCGATTTCACCAACGACCCCTATCTGGCCGGCCAGAACGACAACTTGGTGGCCATCAACGCCACCTTGCAGATCGATCTGCTGGGCCAGTGCGGCTCGGAGAGCCTTGGGCCCACGCCCTATTCAGGCACCGGCGGCCAGAGCGATTTCGTGCGCGCTGCCAACCGCTCTCGCGGCGGCAAGGCCTTCATCGTCTTGCCCTCCACGGCCAAAGACGACAGCATCAGCCGCATCGTGCCCACGCTGACCCCGGGCACGCATATGAGCACCAGCAAGAACGACATCAACTACGTCGTCAGCGAGTTCGGCGTCGCCCAGCTGCGCGGCAAATCGGCCAAGCAGCGCGCGCTGGAGCTGATCAACATCGCCCACCCCAACTTCCGGGAGGAGTTGCGGGCGGCGGCGAGGAAGATCAATTTGCTGTGATGCTGGTCGCTTCCGCTGCCGGCATTTAGAGGCCTCGCAACTCCAGCTTCATCAGCTGGAACTGCACTTCGCGGCCCACGGTTTTGAGCGAAACCAGGCGGAAGTTCTTCTCGGTGCCGACCTTGTAGACGCGTTCGTCACCGTCGCCGCTGACCTCGCCGCAACCGTTGGGGTCTTTCTCCTTGCGGCTCTTGCGGGCCTTGGCTTCCAGCGCGGCCGGGCTGCCGGGGCTGCAGTCCAGCACCGTGCCGTAGTTGGACAGGGCCTCGCGGTAGTAGCGGCTGACTTGTTCCAGCTCGTCGTTGCTGGCGAATTTGGACACCACCAGCTTCATGCCGAAGGGGCCGAAGGAAAAGCCGATGGTGGCGTTGCCGTTGTCTTCCTTCTTGTCGTCCTTCTTGTCGCGGTGGATCCGCGCGCCGGGGTAAGCCGGCAGGCCGATGTCCTTGAGGTCTGCTTGTTCGCTGATGTCCATGCCGGCCCTGAAGGACTTGCTGGGCTTGTTGGCGTCGTCGCCGGCCTGTGCGGCCGAAGTCATGAGGCCCAGACCGAGGCTGAGGGAAAGGGCAAGGCTGCTGAAGAGGCGAGGGCTTGTCGACATGGCGGACCTTTCGAAGTTGTGCGGGGCACCCTCGGTAGCGAGGGCATGGACCGCAATGTAGGGGCGAGCTTAGAGCCAAACCAGCCAGCTCCGACCGGCTGCAGCTACGGTGGCACAGAACGCACGAATCAGGCGCGAAGCGAAACGAAAGTGCGCCCGGCATGACGCTTCAGGCTTCGATTCATGCAGTGGGTCGCAAAACGCAGGACGGCCGTGTCGGCCCTTCCTAGGATGCGTTCATCTGCAGTGATCCAGGCTCCAAGCCGCACATCACCGGCAGTGTCATCACCGACCTACTCAGCAACCATCCACCAACAACCAGCGCCACGCTGGACAGCCCATCCATGAAGACCGCCATTCGTCGTTCCCTCTTGTCTTTCTCCGCCGCCGCTGCGCTGGCCCTGTTGGCCACCGGCTGCGCCATCCACGTGACGCACACCGAAGGCGGCAACAGCAGCAAGCTGAGCACGAACGCCGCCGGCACGGCCAACTTCCAGTGCGTGGCCAGCCCCAGCGGTGAATGCCATTACGCGCTCTACACCAGCCGCTGCAGCACGGCCGAAGGCGAAGGTGGCCAGCCGGCCACCACCTGCACCCATCAGGTGATCCGCCAGTTCACGGTGGCCGCAGGTCAGACGCAGGAGATGCGTGACCTGCCGCAAGGTTTCAAGCAGTGCATGAAGACCAGCCAGAAGCCGCAAGTGCCGTCCTGCGGCAGCTAAGGAGCGAGGCCGCCTCAGCCTTGGGGTGAGAGGCGGCCCTCGGTCTCGCAGCGTTCGACCGGCTTCGGGATGTCGCCTTCGAGGTTCGAGATCCAGCAGGCATCGAGCACCGAGCAGTAGCAGGCCTGCACGCTGAGCTTGCGCTGGCGGTGCTGGTCAAAGCGGTTCCAGGCCGCCAAGCCGGCGGCGTCGGACTCGGGCGGGCGGTCCCAGCCGAACAGCTGGATTTCCTTGCCGGCCGAAATCAGGCGCGGCGCGATGGTCGTGGTGCTGATCAGCGGCTTGCGCCCGAGCTCTGGCGCCACCTCGTTCACCATCTCGATCACATGCGGAACCGGTTTGCCGTTCGACTTGAGCTCGAACCACACCACCCGTGCCGGGCCATTGCCCACGTTCTGCACCGTGAAACTCAGCTGCGCCTTGCCGCCCACCTGATTGCCGGTGCCGAATTCCAGCAGCGGTGTCGAATTGGCCATCACCAGCCGGGTGTTCTCTTTGACCAGGGCCGCCATGGTCTGGCTGGTGCGCCAGGAGCCATAGACGGCGGCCACCGAGCTGAGCACCATGCTGCCGGCCACGGCGATGTGGAACCAGCGCGGCGCCGGGCCGCTTTCGGGTTTGCTGAGTTTGGGCAGGTCGATCACAGGGCGAGCTTCAAGATGGGCCGAACAAGGCCCGCACTGTAGCTTCAGGGCTTGAGAGTTTTCGTAGCGAGCCGCCGTCAGGCTAGGCTGAGCCCGGGCTGATCAAGTCCTGAGGACTTGATCTGCCTGGCAAAGGACTCGGCCTCTGGTCGAGGCGGCCGGCGCGCAGGAACCGGAACGTACTTCCTGTACGTGAGGATTCCGAGAACCGACCAACGACGCCTGACGGTGGCGCAGTAGAAAAGCTCTTAAGCTCTCAGGGCGTGTAAGTGACCCTGAGCGTGACGCCGCTGTAGCTGGCATAGGCATACAGGCCGATGTAGACGTAACCCGGAGTCGGCGTGGGCAGGCTGCAGGTCTCGTTGTTGCTGCCGCTTTCCTTGAGGCAGTCGTAGCTGCCGGCGTCGGGGGCCTGGCCGTAACGCACATACAGGTCCAGGTCGCCGGTGCCGCCGCTGGTGTTGACCACCAGATTGCGTGCACCCTGGGGCAGCAGCACGCGGTAATAGCTCCAGTTGCCGGTGCTGCCGGCCAAGCCGCTGAGGCTTTGGCCATTGCTCAGCACCGGCGTGGTGTCGGCCGCCACGCGGACGGTCTTGCTGGTGCTGCTGCTCTTGCCTTCGTCGTCGGTCACTGCGAGGTTCACTGTGTAGCTGCCGTCGGCCGCGTAAACATGGTTGACGGTGGCGCCGCTGCCGGTCTGGCCATCGCCAAAGTTCCAGCTGCGGCTGACGATCTGGCCGTTGTCAGCGCTGCGGTCGGTGAACGTGACGCTGCGCTCCTGGGCCACGGCGTCGAAGGTGGCCACCGGCGCCGTGCTGGCGTTCGGGTCGATGCGGATGAAGGCGGCGCTTAAAGCGCCCCAGTTGCCAGCAGCGTCGCGGCCGCGCACATAGACCAGATGCGGGCCCGGCGCCCAGGCGCTGGTGTCCACGGTGGCCCGCACGGCCTCTTGCTTGCTGTCGAAGGCGCCGTCCACGGCCTGCATGGGCCGCGGCGAGGCCTGGCGGCCGCCGGGTGGGAAATCGACATAGAACTGTGCGGCCGTGATGTTCTGCGAGGCTTCGACGCCGTTGCTGTTGTTGTAGCGCGTGTCGTCGATGCTGGCGCTGAGCTGCAACACGGTGCCCGGCGGCACACCGGTGGCGGCCAGGCCGCTGACGCTGACGTTCAGCGCATCAGGGCCGGCGGGCGTTTGGTAGGGGGCGCGCACGACCTTGGCGGCATAGATCAGGGCCTGCAGATTGCTGGGCAGCAAGGTGTTCTGGTAGTAGCCGCAAGACTCAAAGAAGGCCGTGCCCAGCTCGAAGGTGAAGGCGGCCACGCCGAGCTCGCCATAGCTCGGGCCGTCGCTGGTGCCGTCGGTCTCGTACAGGGCCACGGAGCGTTGCGGCGTGTGGCCGTTCCAGAACGCGAACTTGCGGCCCAGGGTGGCCAGTTGCGTGTCATTGGGCGCCGGCGTGCCGTTCGAGCCCCAAGGCCAAAGCAGCAGGCGGCCGTGGCTGTGGATGTCGAGGTGGATGCCGCTTGCGTCCGCCGGCGCCGGGTCGTCGCGGCCGGGGCCGCGGCGGTCGCGCCACAGGCGGCGGATGTAGGCCTCGACGGCCTGGGTCTCGGGTTCAGAGGCCGCGCTCGGGCCGCGGTAGGTGTCGGAACAGGCGTTGCCGCTGGAGCCGGTGGCCGTGCCGAACCAGTCGTAGCCGAAGTTGCGGTTCAGGTCGGCGCCGCGCGAGTTGCTGTTGGCGCCGCAGTAGGCGGTGTTGGTGTTCTTGCGCCAGAGCAGGCCGGTCTCGGCCTTCTTGCGGCCATCGGGGTTGGTGGCCAGCAGCAGGTGGATCTCGTGTTGGTCGAGGATCCAGGTCATGTCGGCGTCGACGCCGTGGCCGTTCACCAGGCGCTTGGCGAACTCCAGCACCAGGGGCGTGGTGGCGTACTCGCGGGCGTGGATGCCGGCGTTGATGAAGAGCTTGGGCTTGCCGCTCGGGTAGGCCGCGTTGCTCAGGCGCAGCACGCGCAGGTCGTAGCCGCCCTGGCCCTGGGTCTTCTGCCAGGAGTCACCGATGTCCACCCAGCGGGCCAGGTCGGGGCGTGCCGCGATCAGGGCGTCGCCCTCGGCGAACACCTCTTCCACCGTGGGGTAGCAGCTGTAGTTCGGAATGCCGACAAAGCTGGGCTGCGGCCCTCCCAGGGCGCGCTGCTGGCGCTGCTTGGCGGCTTTTTCTTCGCTGCGTGCCAGGGCCAGCTGACGACCCTGCCATTTGGCATCGGCCTGCAGGCTGAATCCGAGGGCGCGCAGCTCGCGCTGCTCCTCGGCATTGGCGTTCACCACCACATAACCAAGCTCGTACTTGGACTCCAGGGTCTCGAAGCGGCTGTGGGCGATCGCGCGAGCCTGCTGGATGTCGCGGAAATAGGCGCGCACGATGCTGCGGCTGGCCATCTCCTGGCCGGCGATGCCCGTGCCGACCGTGCCGTGGCTGCCCGCCGCCTGAACCGGAGCGTGGCCCAGGCCGAGCAGGGCCAGGGTGGCGGTGAGTATGGGCAGGGTGTGTTTCATGGTGGCCAGGTCTCGCTGCGGTTGGCTGCGCCGGATGAAGCGCTGCAAACGACCAGTTTGCGCAGAGCGACCCGCCGCGCCCAGCGGTGGAAACCCGCCTCGCGGCCTGCTGTGGCGCTGGCGCGTTAGGGGTTTACCAGCGCAGCCGGCCGCCAGGCTTCGAGCAGTACGCGCTCGCGCTCGCGGCTCAGGCATGGGCTGCTCAGGCGCGGGCCAGCGCTCAGCCAGGCCGCCGTGTCGGCCAGGGTCTGGGCCAGCGCGGTGAAGCGCAGGCCGGCCACTTCGGCGGCTGGGTTGCGCATGTCCATCATGGCGTTGTCGGCTTCGGGCAGCCAATAGGGCAGGTCGGCAAATGGCTGAACGGCGGCGGCTCGCAGGCTTTCATCTGGCAGCCAGACCAGCTCGGCCTTGCTGCTGCAGGCAGTACGAGCTGCATCCAGCAGGCCGCCCATATTGAGACCGTCGGCGCCGACGGTGTTGAACAGGCCGCCTTGGCGCGCCTCAGCCCGCTGCAGGGCAAAACGGGCGATGTCGCGGGCGTCGATCAAGCGCACCGGCCGCTCGGGCCGGCCCGGCGCCAGCACCGGCTCGCCATCGCGGGCTGAATCGGCCAAGCGCTGCAGCCAGTAGGGCAGGCGCGGGCTGTAGTCATAGGGGCCGACGATGAAGCCCGGGCGCAGGATCAGGGCACGCTCGCCCATCAAGTCCTGAACGGTGCGCTCGCACAGCACCTTGAGCCCGCCATAGGCCGCGCCATAGCCGCCGCCCGACTGCGAGCCGGGGGCTGTGGCTTGCGCTTCGGCCTGCGCCAGCTGTTCGGCGCTGAGTTCGGCGACGGCAGCGTGCTCGTCGGTGTCCGCGTCGATCTGCGGGTAGACCGAGATGGTGGAGACCAGGCAGTAATGTTCGACGGCATCACGCAGCAGCTCGGCGCTGCGGCGCGCAGCACTGGGCACGTAGCAGCTCGGGTCCAGCACTGCATCCCAGCGCCGGCCGCGCAGGATGGACAGGTCGCCGCGTCGGTCGCCCTGCAGCTGTTCGACGCCGGCCAGCAGGCGCCGGCCCTGGTTGCCGCGGTTGAAGAGGGTCACCTCGTGGCCGGCGGCCAGGGCTTGTTTGGCCATGTGTCGGCCGAGGAATTGGGTGCCGCCGAGGATCAGGAGTTTCATGGGAGGGAGAGCCGCCTTGCTGGGTGCTCATTCTTGCCGCCCTGCTCGCGCCGCCCATTGGTCACAGCGGGTCAACCCGGAGCGAAGCCCTCAAAGCCGGGCGGCGATGCGGGCCAGGCGCAGGTGATGCTTTTGGGGGGGGGCAAGCAGTAGGTCGGATCTTCAGACCCGCGGGTGCCCGCGAGTCCGGTCGAATGCTCGGGCTCTGGCTCTTTCGAGCCGGCGGTGGCGACTGTCTGTTCTGGCCTGTGAGCTACAGCTGTCATCGCTTAGAGTGCAGCCGACGGCCTCGGCCGCCTTGCTTTCCCTGCCACGCCACTGCCTGTTCCACCTCCCATGCCCCAAGACCCGCGCGCCACCGTCACCCCCGAGGACTTCAATGTCGCGCCCGAGCTGCTCGGCCAGCCCCTGGCCACGCCGCGCCAGCGGGCCCTGGCCATGGGCATCGATGTGGCGGTGCTCGCCCTCGTGAGCCAGCTGGCCAACAACTGGCTGATGATGGCGGCGGCCCTGGGCCTCTACACCTGGCTGCGCCAGACCCGTCCTGAGGTCTTCGCGCGCCTGCGTTGGCGCCGTGGTCGCGCGGCGGATGCTGCCCCGGTCTTGGCGCCGCCACCGCCGCAAGCGCTACGGCGGCGCTGGTTGTCCTGGCTGCTGGTGGCCTGGTTCAGCTACCAGGGGGTGGTGATGCTGTTTCATGGCGACCCGGAGGCTGATGCCGAGTCGGCGGCCGAGACCGCCAGCCAAGCGAGCGGCACACTCAGCAAGGCCGAGCTGCGCGAGTTGCGTGAGCGGGCGGAGGAAGAGCCGGATGCACGAGTCGAGGCCGCTGAGGCCGCCGAGACCGCGGCATCCGCCGCAGCCCGCGCCCAGACATTCGAGTCTCACCACCAGGCTTTGCACGGCCTGGTCCTGGCGCAGGAAAAACAGCTGGAACATTTGCGCGAAGAGGTGGTGCTGGCCGGCCAGCCCCAGGCCATGCGCTGGCTCAAGGCCGGCAAGCGCTGGCTCGATGAGCTGCTGCGCCACTACGTGACGCCGGCGCTGTATTTTTGCCTGCTGCCCCTGCTCTGGCCGGGCCAGACCTTGGGCAAACGCCTGCTGGGCTTGCGCGTGCAGGAACTCAGCGGCAAGCCCATGACCCTGATGCTGGGCTTCAGGCGTTTTGGCGGTTATGCCGCGGCCACCGTCACCGGTGGCATCGGTCTGCTGCAGATCCTCTGGGACCCGAACCGGCAGGGGCTGCAGGACAAGACAGCGCACACGGTGGTGATTGATGTGCGCGGGCAGCAGCAGCGTCTGCTGGCTCAGGCGAAGCTCGATGAGGGCAGGAGCTGAGGCGAGGTGCACAGGGCGCGAGGACTGTTGAGAGCGCCCAGTTGATTGCTTCGGCCCGGCGCTCCGAGGCCGTGTGCTTTATTCGTTATTGTTCTTGATGGTGGGGTCGGTCGTGATGGTCGATCCGTCACTGCTGTTCACCACGGTCATCGTGTACTTGTAGCTGGCACTGTTGTTGTTGTAGTCGCCCAGAGAAATATTGCAGGCGTCCACATACCAGGCAATTGGAAACTCGTTGTTGTCGCCCGAGATCACCAGGGCCGAGCCATCGGTTGGGAAGTGGTAGCCCGCTGTGGTCAGGGTGTAGGTGATCAGCGCATTGCGCTCCGAGCTCAATTCCACTGTGTCCGGGTTGAACATCAAGGACAGCTGTCCGCTGCGGTTGCTGACCACACTGACGGTGACAGGGAACACATTGTTCTGGATGGGCGTATTGGTTTGAGGCATGGTGGGCTCGATGGATGGGACGAGAACGCAGGCAGCGCGAACCCATGCGAAGACTCACTCAGTTTTGGCGCATCGGGCTCAGATCTGCCATCCAAGCCGGGTGGCGGAAGCTGGTGCTGGAAATGATTCTTTCGACCAAGGCCTGAGCGACTTGAGTCTGGCCAAGTCGTTGCGCCGCCTTGGCACGCAAACAATTCACGCGCGGGTCCGGGTTGGCTTCGCCAGAAGGCAGCAGGTGTTGCAGCACGCTATGCCATGCCGCACGCGCTTGCAGGACATCGTCCCGCGCCCAGGCATCACCCAGTTGCAAGGCTGCCGCCGCCAGCACCAGGCGGCTGGGTGCGTCACGATCCGACTCGGGTTTGGCGGGGTTGGGAGCTGGGTAGCCCTGGAGAAAAGCAGCCAGTGCTGCGCGTGCGCTGCGCGCCTGTTCTGGCGACGGGTGCGCCTGCTGCGTGCGTGCCGTCAGCCAGCGGCCTTGCAGGCGCAGGGCTCGAGCGGGTTTGCTCTTGTCCGCCGCCAGCAGTCGCTGCAGCTCAAGGCCAGCGCTGTGCAACTCGCTTTTCACGCGCTCGTTCTGGCCGATTGCCAAAGCAGTTTCAATCACCTGGATGCGGGCAAAGCACAGGGCTTGCACAAGATCGAGGTTGTCGGGGTCCAGCTGGCTGAGCGCCAGATAGGCTTTGAGGGCGTCCAGCGCATATTGCAGTGACTGTTCGCCGCGCCCCGCGTTGAGATGCAAACGGCCCAGTGTGGTGAAGGATGCCGCCCGGCTCTCGGCAGACGCGCCGGTGGCCTCGCCCACAGGCAGAAGCTTCAGCTTCGCCTGGTGGCTGCGAATGCTCTCATCCAGCAGGCCCAGGTCTTCCTGTGCCTTGGCCATCCAGCCCAGGCTGGTACTCAGTTCGCTGGCCATGCTCGAACGCTCGCTCTGATGCCGCCTCCAGATGGCGGCTGCGGCCTCGAAGCGCGGCAGCGCTGCTGCCGGTTGACCCGATTCCAGCAGGAGTATGCCTAGATTGTTGTGTGCGTAAGCCAGCTCGACCTGCCAGTCCAGTTGGTCTGGTTCCTTGCTGGCCAGTTGTTCGGACAAGGCCAGGTAGCGCTCGAACTGCTGTTGGGCTTCGGCCTGACGACCCTCCTCGCGGGCGGCGTAACCCATCCAGTAGACGCTCTGCCCGTGGTTGAACATCAGCTGGGGCGAGCCGGGAGCGCGGGCGAGCAGTTCCCCCGTGCTGCGTGCCGCCTCGCTGAAGTGGGCCAGGGCATCGGCTTTGTGCCCGCGCTTGTCAGCGATCTCGCCCATCAGGTGCAGGGCCTTGGCGCGGCGCCCCAGCGATTCGGCGTCCATGCGTGTGAGCGGCTGACGGGCGTAGTAAGCCAGCGCCTTCGCCCCCACTGCATCGAGCACATCGAGTCGCCCCACCGGGTCCAACTTCTTGCGGAGATCGCCGAGCATGAATTCGATCAGGCCCTCGGCCTGCACGCGCTGCTCATGCGCTTCCTGGGCTTTCCAGACGGCCGCGCCTGCTCCAGCGGCAATGGCCAGCAGAGCAGCGCAGCTGGCGGCCACGGCCAGGCGGTGGCGGCGGATGAACTTGCCGACAATGTAGGCGCGGCGGTCTGGCCTGGCGCTGATCGGCTCATGGGCCAGCCAGCGCTTGAGGTCCTCGGCCAGCGCGGCGGCATTGGCATAGCGCTCGGCCGGCGCCTTCTTGAGCGCCTTGGCGACGATGGTGTCGAGGTCGCCGCGCAGCTGGCGCGCCACGCCGCTGGGCACGCGCTCCGACACCTTCTTGGGCTCGACTTCCACCAGGGTGCGCAGTCGTTCCAGCGGCGTGGTTTGCGCTTCATCGCGGCCTTCGGTCGGGTGCTGGCCGCTGAGCAAGAGGTAGAGCAGCACGCCCAGGGCATAGACATCGGTGGCGGTGGTCACCTCGCCGCCCTGCACCTGCTCGGGCGCGGCATAACGCGGTGTGTAAGCGCGGCCGGCCAGGCGGGTCAGTTCGGTGGCGGCGCCGGGGGGCGTGGTGTCATCGTCGGTCGCACGGTTGAGCAGCTTGGCGATGCCGAAGTCCAGCAGCTTCACCTCGCCGGTGGCCGTCACCAGGATGTTGGAGGGCTTGAGGTCGCGGTGCAGGATCAGTCGGGTGTGGGCATGAGCCACGGCGACCAGCACATCGAGGAACAGGCGCACCCGGGCCTCGCAATCGAGAGCGCGCTCGACGCAGAAGCGGTCCAGGGGCAGGCCGTCGATGTACTCCAGCACCAGATAGGGCTGCTGGTGTTCGGGCGCCACGCCGGCATCGAGCAGGCGGGCGATGTGCGGATGTGTCAGCCGGGCCAGGATCTGGCCTTCGCGTGCGAAGCGGCCGGCGTCGCCGCGGCCCAGCAGGCCGGTGGTCAGAAACTTGATCGCCACCTGGCCTTCGAAGCGGCCATCGGTGCGGCGCGCCAACCAAACCGTGCCCATGCCGCCCTGGCCGATTTCGCGCTCCAGGGTGTAGGCACCCACGGTCTGACCGGCCTGGTTGTGGGCGCTGGCGGCCTCGGCCACGCTGAGGGCCGGGCTGGCGAGAAAGTCCTCGGCCTCCAGCGCCTCTTGCCGGCGCAGCAGCTCGGCCAGGTCTTCGATCAAGTCTGTGCTCAGCTCGGGGCCCAGCTCGGCTTGCTGGCGCAGGGCTTGCAGGCGGGCGGGGCGCTGCTCGGGCGCCAGGTCCAGCAGTTCATCGAGCAGGGGGCTCAGGCGGGCCCAGCGGGCTTTGTCGATCTCGGCCATCCGTTCAGCTCAGGGACATGGATAGGAACAGCCGGGCTTTCTGCCAATCGCGCTGCACGGTGCGCTCGGTCACGCCCAGGCTTTCGGCGATCTCGCTTTCCAGCAGGCCGCCGAAGTAGCGCATCTCCACCACCTGGGCCAGGCGCGGTTCCAGGGCGGCCAGCTCTTCCAGCGCTTCGTGCACGCGCAGGATTTGCTCGTCGCCTTGCGGCGGCAGATTGGCCACGGCCGTGTTCAGGGTCAGCTGCTCCAGGCCGCCGCCGTGGCGCTCGGCCTGGCGGCTGCGCACCAGGTCGATGACGATGCTGTGCATCACCTTGGCGGCATAGGCCAGGAAATGCTTGCGGTCGGGGAAGGCGAGTTGGCCGCTGGCCTGCAGGCGCAGATAGCTTTCGTGCACCAGGCCGGTGGGGTCGAGCAGGGTCAGGTGGCCGGCCTGCTGCAGGCGGCGTCGGGCCAGGCGCTGGAGGTCGGCGTAGAGCAAGGCCATCACCTGATCGGTGGCCTGGCGGTCGCCGTCTTGGGCGGCGCGCAGCAGTTGGGTGATCTCGCTCATTGGGCAGGCACTCTAGCAGCCGACCGAGCGCTCAATATTTTTGCTCGGCCATGTCGGGTTCGCGACTCGGGCTGCGTTTTAACAAGAGAAGGCACGACAGCTGGTCGATTCCAGGGAGGCCACACAAGGGGCTGTCGAAGGGTGTCGTGCCTTCACCCGCAGTTCGGGTGTCAGGGGCCGGCTGTCTCCGGCGCCGCTGGCGCCAGGGCTGCCAACCATCAAAAAAAGAATCTGCGACCGTGAACAAGATCACTGCCGTTTGGGACCGAGGGAACACCATGCCAATGCCTTTGCCGGCCAGCCTGGAGCGACCGCGCCGCCGTGCCGGCGAGCTGCCGGCGCTGGAGCTGTTGCAAGACATGCTGGGCCTGGCCGCGCTGATGAACCGGGAGTTGGGCCAGGGGCGCCGGGTCGGCACCCGGCCGGCCTTGTTGCTGATGCAGGTCGAAGCGCGCGCCGAGCGCAGCGGCCAGGCCCTTTCAGCGCTGCAGCAGCAAGGCTTGTTGCAGGCCGTGGGGGCCCGCCTGCGCTGCCGGGTGCGCGGCCACGATGTGGTCGCGCGCATCGGCACCTTGCGCTTTGCCGTGGTTCTGCAGAATATGGAGCGGGCGCCGCTGGCACAGATCCAGGCGCGTTTGCAGCGTGCCTTGAGCGGGCCGTATGAACTGCAGGATGAACTGCTGTTCGCCAGCCTGCGCGTCGGCGCCGCCGCTGCCACCGGCCCGCGTGCCAGCGGGCTGGAGCTGAGCCAGGCCGCCGAGTCGGCCATGGAGCGGGCGGCGCCCGACTCCAGCTGGGGCGAGCTCATGAGCTGGCAGGCCGAGCCGCGCGGCTGCCGGGCAGAGCCGAGCTGAGCCCAGCGCACCACGGAGTGCGAGAGGCCACGTGAAGGGCGCGCTGTTGCGCCGGCCGCGAAGTGCCCTGGCCGCGATTTGCCCCGATGTCTTTTTGCCGCCCTCCGGGTTAGGCTTGCACGGCCCCGTGGGAGAGACCGTCTTGCTGATGCACGCCCGAGCCCCGTACCGCCGTTTGCAGGCCGCGCTATTGCGCCTGCTGCTGGCTGGTTGGCTCGTCCTGGGGCCAGGTCTTGCCCAGGCGGCCGCCCTGCATGGCCTGCGCTTCAACCAGCTGGGCAGCGCTGACGGCTTGCCCGGCTCTGGCGTGGTGACCATGTTGCAGGACAGCCGGGGCTTGGTCTGGGTCGGCACAGGCAATGGCCTGGCCCGCTTTGACGGCCGCCATTTCAAGGTCTGGGAGCCCGACCCCGAGCAGCCGGGCAAGCTCAGTCATGGCCTGGTGCACAGCCTGATGGAGGACCGCGCCGGCCAGGCGATCTGGGTGGGCACGCGCACCGGCCTGGACCGCATCGATCTGCGCGATGACAGCTTGCGCCGCATCGCCATGCCCAAGGAGCTGGCCCTGCAGGACCAGCCCGTGCTGGGGCTGGCGCCGGCCGGGCCGCAGCGACTGTGGGTGGCCACCCCGATGGGCCTGTTCCTGCTCGACCCGGCCAGCGGCCGTTTCGAACGCTGGCAGGCCGAGGGCTGGGCGCAGCCGCAGGACGAACAGCGTGTGCGCAGCCTGCTGGCGGACGGCCAAGGCGGGATCTGGCTGGCGCAAGGCCACCGGGTCGTGCACATCGACGCGCAAGGGCGCCTGCAGCAACAGCTCAACACCTTGCAAGGCAGCCCGACCGGACAGTTCAGCCCGGTCGAACTGCTGGCACGCCGCCTGGCCTTCGATCGCGAGGGCCGGCTCTGGGTCGGCCTGGCTGCCGGTCTGCAGCTCTGGCGCATTCCTGCCGACGGCCGCTCGGCGCCTCAGCCCGAGGCCTTGCCCGAACACCTGCGCCTGCCGCGCGCCGTGGTCCACAGCTTGTTGCTCGATCAGGACGGCGCCATGTGGATTGGCGTGGGGGCCTCACCGGCGCTGCACCGCTGGCGCGCCGGGCAGAGCCACAGCGAGTCTTTTGTGCACCTGCCGGGCGTCAGCAGCAGCCTGGCCGGGGACAGCGTGGCCTCCTTGATGCAGGACCGCAGCGGCACGCTCTGGGTGGGCACCTGGGGCCGCGGCATCAGCCTGACCGACCTGGCCGCACGCGGCTTCAGCAGCTATCTGGAGGTGCCCGGCGATCCGCGCAGCCTGTCCAACGAAGTGGTCATGGCGACCCTGCTCGATGGCCCCGAGCATGCCTGGCTGGGCACCTATGGCGGCGGGCTGAACCGCGTGCACCTGCCCAGCGGTGACACCGAGCGCATCGACGCCTCGGCCGTGCCCTTGAAGCGCATCAAGGCCATGCTGGCCGAGCCGGATGGCCGCCTGTGGCTGGGCGGCGATGGCGGCCTGTTGCTCTACGACCCGCGGCGCGGCCGCAGCCAGGCCGTGGAGCTGGGCCACCGAACGCCGGCCGGCGCGTCCATCAGCGCGCTGCTGCGCGACCGCCAGGGTCAGGTCTGGGCCGGCAGCGCCGGCGGGCTCTACCGCCTGGACGGCGAGCGCCGCCTCAGCGTGTTTCGCGGTCAGCCTGGGCAGGCCGGCAGTCTGAGTCATGACGTGGTGGACTGCTTGTTGGAGGACCGCGACGGCCGGCTCTGGGTCGGCAGCAAAGGCGGCTTGCAGCTCTGGGATGCCGAGAAGCAGCAGTTCAGCCAGCCGGTGCTGCCCAGCGCCGACATGCCGGCCCCGGGCAAGCTGCCGATCTTCGGCATGCGCCAGGATGCGCAGGGCCGGATCTGGCTGGCCACCGAGATGGGCCTGTACCAGTTGCTGGCGCGTGGCGACGCTTGGGAGATCAAGTCCTGGCGCGAGCTGCCCGGCATGCCCAAGGGGGAGTTCAGCGCCATCCAGGATGCCTTGAATGGCGAAATCTGGCTCAGCAATGAGCAGGGTCTGACGCGGGTGCAGCCGGATCGCCGGCACGCCCGCTTCTACCCCGGGCGCAGCCGTTTCGGCGGCGGCTTTGCTTTCGGCTCGGCGGCGCGTGGGCCGGATGGCAGCCTTTACTTTGGCGGGCCCGGGTTGCTGCGTTTCCAACCCGAGGCGCTGCGCGACAACCCGACGCCGCCGCAGCTGGTGCTCAGCGATGTGTTGATCCTGAACCGCTCGGTGCGTGCCGTCGATCCCGCCCTTGGTGCCGCGGCCAGTGGCGCCGCGGCGACGCCGGACCGGGCGCCGACCCTGAAGGGGCTGGATGGCCCTTTGCATCTGATCGAAAGCCTGCAGATCTCGCATCACGAGACCATGGTCAGCTTCGAGCTGGCGGCCTTGCATTTCAACCAGCGGCAGCTGCTGCGCTATGCCTGGAAGCTCGAGGGCTTTGACCGCGACTGGATCTACGGCATCGGCGATCTGGGCCTGGCGACCTATACCAATCTCGACCCCGGCCGCTACCGCCTGCTTGCCAAGGCGGCCAATCCAGACGGCCTCTGGAGCGAGAGCCGTGTGCTGCTGGAGCTCGCGGTCCAGCCGCCGTTCTGGCGCAGCTGGTGGTGGCGTGCGGGCATGGTGGGCCTGTTCTTGCTGGCCATGGCTTTGGCCTACCGATTGCGCGTGCGCGTGCTGCAGCAGAGCCGCCAGCGCCTGAGCGAGCTGGTCGAGCAGCGCACCGAGCAGCTGCAAGAGCAGCAGCAACAGCTGGCGCGCGAGAAGCAGGCCGCCGACGCGCAGCGTGAGGTGGCGGAGAAGGCGCGCCGTGATATCGGCCTGCTCAGCGAGATCGGCCGGCAGATCACCGCCTCGCTCGATGTGGCCGCGATCCAGCAGACGCTCTACCGCCATGTCAATGAGTTGGTCGATTGCAGCGTGTTCGGCGTCGGCCTGGTGGACTGGCAGGCGCGCCAGATCAACTTCGATTTCGTCATGCAGCGCGGCCAGGCCTTCAAGCCCTACCAGCGCTCGCTGGACGGGCCCGGCCCGGCGGCCCAATGCGCGCTGCAGGCACGCGAGCTCAACCTGGCTGATTTGGAGCAGGACAACCGGGTCCTGCAGCCTGAGGGCGCAGCGCCGCTGCGCGCCCAGTTGCAGAGCGGCGCCGAGCCGGACGAGGCGCACTCGGGCCTCTATGTGCCCATGATGCTCAAAGGCGAGGTCCTGGGCGTGATCAGCGCCTTGAGCCCCAGGCTGCGCGCCTTTGGCGCCGCAGACCTGGACATCCTGCGCACCCTGGGCGCCTATGCCGCGGTCGCGCTGGACAATGCCGAGGCCTACCGGCGCCTGCAGATCACCCAGAACCAGCTGGTCGAGCAGGAGAAGCTGGCGGCCCTGGGCTCGCTGGTGGCCGGTGTCGCCCATGAGCTCAACACGCCGATCGGCAACAGCCTCTTGATGGCCAGCACCTTGAGCGACAGCAGCAAGCGCTTTTTGCAGCAGGTGCAATCGGGCGCGCTGCGGCGTTCGGAGCTGGAGCGCTTTTGCCAGACGGCCGAAGAATCAAGCCAGCTGCTGGTGCGCAGCCTGGGGCAGGCAGCCAGCCTGGTGACCAGCTTCAAGCAGATCGCTGTGGACCAGACCTCGGACCAGCGTCGCGTCTTCGACCTGGCCACGGTCTGCCGCGAGGTGGCCCTGACCTTGGGCAACCGCCTGCGCCGCGAAGAGCATGAGCTGCGCCTGGAGGTGCCCGAAGGCCTGGCCCTGGACAGCTTCCCGGGGCCGCTGGGCCAGGTGCTGACCAACCTCATCATCAACGCCATGGTCCACGGCCTGGACGGCCGCAAGGGCGGGCTGCTGAAGCTGCAGGCCGAGGCCCTGGACGGCGAGCGCCTGCGCTTGCTCTTCAGCGACAACGGCCGCGGCATCAGCGCCGAGAACATCGGCCGCATCTTCGACCCCTTCTTCACCACCCGACTGGGGCAGGGCGGCAGCGGCCTGGGCCTGCACATCAGCTACAACATCGTCACCGCCACCCTGGGCGGCAGCATCAGCGTGCGCAGCGTCCCGGGCGAGGGGGCGCAATTCGAGATCGTCCTGCCGCGCGTGGCGCCGCGCGGGCCGGCGGGGCCGCCGTGATCGACTAAGCTTGCGCCTCTTCGCCTCCGCGCTGGCCTGTTTCACCACGTTCTCACCATGCACTCACCCTTGCCCAGACTTCCTCTCGCGGCCCTGGCCCTGAGCATCACCTTGGCCCTGGCCGCTTGTTCGAGCGCGCCCTTGGCCGAGTCCGCCGGTGCGCCCGCCGCGGCAAAGGCCCCGCCCAAGCTGGTCGTGTTCCTGGTGGTGGACGGCCTGCCCATGCGTCAGGTGCTGGCCTACCGGGAGCAGCTGCAGGCCGACGGCTTCAAGCGCTTCCTCGACCAGGGCGCCTGGTTCTCCGATGCCCGTTATGCCCATGGCCACACGGTCACGGCCGCCGGCCACGCCACCATGCTGACCGGCGCCTACCCGCAGCGCACCGGCATCATCAGCAATGAGTGGAACGACGCGCAGACCTTCGCGCCGGTCTACAACACCGGCGACACCGCCTACCAGTACATCGATCACAAAACCGACCCGCTGGCCGGCACCAGCCCGCGCAATCTGCGCGCCGAGACCGTGGGTGATGTGCTGCGCACGCGCCAGCCGGCGTCCAAGGTGATCGGCATCTCGGGCAAGGACCGGGGCGCCATCCTGCCGGCCGGCCACAAGGGCACGGCGTATATGTATATGAGCGAGGACGGACAGTTCGCCTCCAGCACGTACTACATGAGCAGCCACCCGCAGTGGGTGCGCGATTTCAATGCCGCCAAGCCGGCTGACGCCTTCTTCGGCAAGGCCTGGGCGCCGCTCTTGCCCGAGTCGGCCTACGCCGGTTCGGTGCCCGACGGACAGCCTTGGCAGTTCAATGGCGGCAATGGCAACCGCTTGCCGGCGGTTCTGGGCGCCAAGCACGAGAAGCCGGGCCCGCTGTTCTACGGCAACATCCTGCCCTCGCCCTATGGCGATGAGCTGACTCTGGCTTTCGCTCGCGCCGCCATCGAAGGCGAACAGCTGGGCGCCGATGCGCAGACCGACATCCTCTCGGTCAGCCTGTCCAGCCATGATTACGTCAACCATGCCTTCGGCCCCGAGTCGCGCCTCTCGCACGACCATTTCCTGCACCTGGATCGTTACCTGCAGGGCTTTTTCCAGTACCTGGACCAGCGGGTCGGCCGCGCCAACTACCTGGTGATGCTGACGGCTGACCATGGCTTTGCGGATTCGCCGGACTGGGCCAAGACCCAGGGCCGTGACGCCGAGCTGCTCAATCCGGGCCTGGTCATGACGGCGCTCAACGCGGGCCTGGTGCAGAAGTTCGGCGAGGGCCGTTGGGCCGTCAAGTTTTCGGCCGCCGGCGTGCTCTTTGACCACCAGCTGATCGCGGCCCGCGGCCTGGCGCCTGCTGATGTTCATGAAGAAGCCGCCCGCCTGCTGCGCGGTATGAACGGCGTCGTTGCCGCCTTCACGCCCGCACAGCTGCGCAGCGCCGACACGGCCACGCCCTTCCTGGACGCCATGCGCAAGGCCTGGCACCCCGAGGTGTCGGCGCCGGTGCAGTTCGTCATCAAGCCCAACTGGCTGTTCAGCTCCCGCACCGGGGGCAGCTCCCATGGCACGCCGCACCGCTATGACCAGCATGTGCCCATCCTGGGCTGGGGTCCTGCCTGGCTGGGCCGCGGCGAGGTGAAGACGCCGGTGGAGGTGGTGGACATTGCGCCGACCCTGGCCGAGATCCTGCAGGTGCCGGCACCGGCGCAGTCGCAGGGCCGGCTGCTGCCCTTGCCGTTCGCATCGCCCGCAGCTCTGGCTCGCTGATGCTGTTTTCCTGGTTCGAGCGCCGGGTCGACCCCTTCCCGGCTGGCCCGCCGCCGCAGCCGCCGCTGGGCTTCTTCCCCTTCGTCTGGTCGGCGACGCGCGGCATGCGCGGCCTGATCCTGGCCATGACGGTGTTGACCGCCGGCATCGGCGCTTTTGAGGCCCTGCTGTTCGCCATGTTGGGTTCGGTCGTGGACTTTCTCAGCCAGGTGCCGGCCGACCGCTTGTGGGCGCAGGAGAAGGAGCGACTGGCCCTGCTGGCCGGCATCCTGCTGCTCAGCCCGCTGCTGATCGCCTTGCAGGCCTTGAGCAAGTACCAGGGTCTGTCGGCCAATTTCCCGATGCGCCTGCGCTGGAATTTTCACCGCCATCTGCTCGGCCAGAGCATGAGCTTCTTTGCCGATGAGTTTGCCGGCCGGGTGTCGGCCAAGCTGATGCAGACGGCGCTGGCGGTGCGCGACTGCGTGCTGATCGTCACCGACATCCTGGTCTTCATCACCATCTACTTCATCACCATGCTGGGCGTGGTGGGCAGCTTCGATCTGATCCTGGTGCTGCCCTTCCTGGGCTGGCTGCTTTGCTACGGCCTGGCGCTGTACCACTTCGTGCCGCGTCTGGGCCAAGCGGCCAGCGCGCAGGCCGATGCACGCAGCCTGATGACTGGCCGCATCACCGACGCGTACACCAATATCAGCACCGTCAAGCTGTTCTCGCACAGCCAGCGCGAGGCGCAGTTCGCGCGCGGCGCGATGCAGGAGTTCCTCGGCACGGCTTACCGGCAGATGCGCCTGGTCAGCGGTTTCGAGGTGGTCAACCATGTGCTGTCCATGGGCCTGATCGCCAGCACCGCCGGCATGACGCTGTGGCTGTGGACGCGCGGCGAGGTCGGCGTCGGGGCCGTGGCGGCGGCCACGGCCATGGCCCTGCGCCTGAATGGCATCGCCCACTGGATCATGTGGGAGATGTCCAGCCTGTTCGAGCACATTGGCACGGTGCAGGACGGCATCAGCACCCTGGCGCGTGGCGTGACGGTGCGCGACGCGGACGGCGCCCAGCCGCTGCAGGTCAGCCGCGGCGAGATCCGCTTCGAGCAGGTCAGCTTTGCCTACGGCGGCACCAAGCCGGTGCTGAAGGCCCTGGACCTGCAGATCCGCGCCGGCGAGAAGATCGGCCTGGTCGGGCGCTCTGGCGCCGGCAAGTCCACCCTGGTCAATTTGCTGCTGCGTTTCCATGACCTGGAGCAGGGCCGCATCTTGATTGACGGCCAGGACATCGCCGGCGTGACCCAGGACAGCCTGCGCGCTCAGATCGGCATGGTCACCCAGGACACCTCACTGCTGCACCGCTCGGTGCGTGACAACCTGCTCTATGGCCGCCCCGACGCCGACGATGCGCAGATGGTGCAGGCGGCTGAACGGGCCGAGGCCATGGCCTTCATCGCCGGCCTCAGCGACCCGAAAGGCCGCAGCGGTTTTGACGCCCATGTCGGCGAACGCGGCGTCAAGCTCAGCGGCGGCCAACGTCAGCGCGTTGCCATCGCCCGGGTGATGCTGAAGGACGCGCCCATCCTGCTGCTGGACGAGGCGACCAGCGCGCTGGATTCGGAAGTCGAGGCGGCGATCCAGACCAGCCTCTACCGCCTCATGGAAGGCAAGACGGTGGTGGCGATCGCCCACCGCCTGTCCACCATCGCCGCCATGGACCGGCTGATCGTGATGGACGGCGGCGAGATCGTCGAGCAGGGCGACCACGCCAGCCTGCTGGCTCAGGGCGGTTTGTATGCCAGGCTGTGGGCGCACCAGAGCGGCGGCTTCCTGGGCGAATCTGACTGAGCGTCTGGCGCGTGCGCAAACGCCGTCAGCCCGATGCAATCACTGGACGGCGTGCTGCGCAAGGCGCTTTTCAGTCGGCCAGGCAGATCCGGTCGCGCCCTGCGGTCTTGGCTTGGTAGAGGGCGGCGTCGGCTCGGGCCAGCAGGCTGGTCGCGCTCTCGCCCCAGATGGCCTGGGCCAGGCCGATCGAGCAGGTGTAGCCCTGGGAGTCTCGGCTCGCGTCGTCCTCCAGCGGTCGGGCCTTGCGCACCCTGTCCTGCAAGCGCGCCATGATGGCCTGGGCCTGCGGCAGGCCGGTGGCCGGCAGGATCAAGAGAAACTCATCGCCGCCGATGCGGCCGCAGCCGTCCTCGCGGCGGATGCTGGCCTGCAGCTGGCGTGCGAAGTCACAGATCACACGGTCGCCGGCTGCATGGCCGAGGCCGTCGTTGATGGCCTTGAAATGGTCCAGATCCAGCAGCGCGACGCAGAGCGGCCAGGGCTCGCTTCGCACCAGCACGTCTTGCAGCACCTGCATGCCGTGACGCCGGTTGCTCAGTCCTGTGAGGGGGTCGGTGTGGGCCGCCGCCAGGGCGCGCACATGGGCCAGGCGCAGGCTGCGATTGTCCTGGCGCAGGCTGGTGATGTCGCTGGCGACCAGCAACATCCAGCCTTGCGCTTGCGTGGTCTCGGTGACCCAGAGCCAGCGGCCGTCGCAGAGGTCGACCTCAAAGGCCCGGTAGGGCAGCTTGCCGCGCCGGCTGCTGACCGAGGCCAGCCAGGTGTCGATGTCACTGGCTTCAATCAGGGCGCCATGGCCTTGCGCATGGTTGTCGCGCATCATGTCGGCCCAGGTGAGCAAACCATCAGGCTCGACGCAATAGGCCTCGCGGAAGGCCGTGTTGGCGTGGCAGAGCACATCGCGCGCGTCGAACAGGGCCACCAGCAGCGGGCTCTGCTCCTGCAATTCGAGCAGGGTTTCGGCCAGACCCGGGGGCAGCGGCGCGGGGGCAGTGGTCATCAGTGGGCAACTCCGGCGGATGCCCGCATTTTGCTGCATCTGCCGGCCCGGGCGGGCAAAGCGCTTCAGCGCCGGCTGATTTCGCCCGATCCGCTGATGGATTGGCGCAACTGCGGGCGCCCGCCGTAGCTGAGATCGCCAGAGCCGCGCAAGCTGGCGTCCAAAGTCTCGGACACGCCCAGGGCCAGGTCGCCCGAGCCGCTCAGTTCCGCCTTGACCTTGCGGCCGCTGAGCGCACGGGCATCGACATCGCCCGAACCGTTCAGCGTCCAACTCTGGGTGTCGGCGCGGCCGGCCACTTGCAAGTCGCCCGAACCGATCAGGCTGGCCGTCAGCTCCTGCACTTCGAGCTGGCCGACGCGAACATCGCCGGAACCATTGAGGCTGAGGCTCAGGCGCTCGCCCTTGAATCGGTCCAGCTGCAGATCGCCCGAGCCCTCGAGCGCTACGGCCTGTAGGTTCTTGCTCTCGATCCGTATGACAGGGGCTTGGCGGGTACGGAAGCCCGCGTCCTTCTGGATGCGCACGACCAAGGTGTCGCCTTCGACCCGGGTTTCGATCAAGGGCTCGATGTTGTCATCGGCCGCCACCTTGACGCTGTCGCCGCTGGCCTGGCTCAAGCGCACATCGAGGGGTCCCTCCAAGCGCAGCTTGCTGAAGGCGGCGACGCTGCGCTGCTTCTCCACCCAAGCTCCCGAACCCTTGAGGCGCGCGCTGCCGCTGCCGTAGTCCTGGGTGCTGCTGAAGTTCAGGCTCCAGCCGTTTCCTTCCTTCTTGAGGCGCAGGTTCCAATCCTGCTCGTCCTGGCCGTGGCCGGCCAGGGCAGCACTGCAGGCCAAGGTCAGACCGAACAGGGCCAGCAGGGGGGTGTGGCGATTGAGGCGCATGAGCTGTCTCCGTGGGATGCGTGGGCTTGGTGGCCAGTGTCGGCAGGGCCCGGCTGGTGGCCAAGGTTTATGCGACAGACTGCAAGAGGCTCAGGCTAGGATGCAAGCTGACGACTGGCGCGGGGCCGGGCGGGGCAGCGGGAGTGCGCCATGAAATGGGAAGGCCAGCGCGAAAGCGAGAACGTGGAGGACCGTCGGGCTGATGGTGGCGGCGGCAGCGCGGGCCTCGGTGGCCTCGGGGGGCGCATGCCTGGTGGGCGTGGCTTGGGCCTCGGGGGCATCGTGCTGGCGCTGCTGGTGTCCTGGGCTCTGGGCATCAATCCCTTGACGGTCCTGGGGCTCTTGCAAGGTGGTGGCGGCGAGTTGCCGGTCGCTGCTCCGGCCGCGCAGCGCAGCGGGCCGCCGGCTCAGGATGCGGGTGCGCGCTTTGTGCGCACCGTGCTGGCTGACACCGAGGATGTCTGGACGGCCTACTTCGCGCGCGGCCAGCAGCAGTATGAGCAGCCGCATCTGGTTCTGTTCTCGGGCCGGTCCCCCACCGGCTGCGGCACGGGCGAAGCCGCCATGGGCCCGTTCTACTGTCCGGCGGACCGCAAGGTGTACATCGATCTGAGCTTCTACGACACCTTGCGCGAGCGCTTGGGCGCGCCCGGTGATTTTGCCCAGGCCTATGTGATTGCCCACGAGGTGGGTCACCATCTGCAGAATCTGCAGGGAACGACGGCCAAGCTGGATCGTGCTCGTCAGCGCGTCAGTGAGCGAGACTACCGCGCCCTGAGTGTGCGCCTGGAGTTGCAGGCGGATTGCTATTCAGGGGTCTGGGCCTTCCACTCGCAACGCAGCAAGGGCTGGTTGGAGCAGGGCGATATCGAGGAGGCCTTGAATGCGGCGGCGCAGATCGGCGACGACACCTTGCAACGGCGCGCTCAAGGCACGGTGGTGCCCGAAAGCTTCACCCATGGCAGCAGCGAGCAGCGGGTGCGTTGGTTCAAGCGCGGGCTGGAGAGTGGCGATCTGAAGGCCTGCGACAGCTTCAAGGCGGCCGCGCTCTGAGCTGGGCGCTGAGTCGGGCTCAGTCCAGCACCACGAAAGGGTGGCGTGCTGCGATCGCCGCCACCGTGCCGTCGCGCTTCATGCCGTCCCAGGCGCGCAGCAGTTGGAGGTGCAAGCCTTCGCCGCTGCTGCGACTCAGGGCCATGAACAGCGAGTTTTCGGACAGCTTGAGCACCGGCTCGATCTGCTTGTAGTCGTAGCCGAACTGGCCGGTCACGGCCGCGGCCACCGTGCTGTTCAAAGCGACCAGGTCGTCTCGCTGAATGAAAAGCTTGCGCAGCATGGCCGCGTGGTCGGGGCTGCGGTCCAGTTGCTTGCCCAGTTCAAAACCCAGGGCGACCAGGTCACGCTCCGCGGCATCTTCCCGAACCACGGCGATCTTGTAGGCCTTGGCGGCCTCCAGCGTGGTCGGGTTGACCTCGGGTCGTGACTTGAGCCGGTACAGAAACACCCGACGCGCGGCGGTCGGGCCAATCCAGAAAAACGCCGACTCGCGCTCGGCCAGGCGCGCCATGCTGACCACCAGGACGCGCGGCGTGGATTGGGCGCGCTGATAGATCCGTGCCCAGGAATTGAATTCTGCCTTGTAGCCATGGCCCGTGCGCTTGAGCAGCTCTTGCATCAATTCCACGGCGTAGCCTGCCGGCTGCCCCGAGGGGTCCTCGTAGGAAAAGGGCGGCACAGGCTCAAGCAGAACGGTCAAGGGCTCGGCTGGCGCCGCCGAGGCAGGCGGCTGCGCCCACACGGTGGCGGACGACATCAGCGCGATACAGATCAAAAATTGGAAGAACGTACGAGTGCCACTCATCAAGTTCCGCCTCTTAGGCTCTTGCTTCGAAGGGGCGCGATAGGTCATTGAGATGCCCCAAAGCTCTATTGGGCACTCTCAGCCGAGTTTCGCCGAAAGGAACTTTTCACGATCTCGCGATTTTGTGTCCAAAAGTAGCCATGACCCCCCCGGATTGAGGGCTCAGGTGTCATTTGGGGCAGTCACAGAGTCCTCTACCATACGCTTGCTTTGATGGACTTGGCTGCAGGTCAATCGGGCAAGCCGTCTGCGACACTCCAGGTCTCGCGCGACGGACGGGTCGGCAGGTCAGACTGCTGGCCGGCGAGTATTCCGCGAGCACCGCACTGAAACAGAGGCAAGAACGTGAACAACTTCGAAGACAACCAGCCAGTGAGCCAAGCCTCCCCCGAGGCCAGCCCCGTTGCCGGTCCCGTGCCTTCAGGCAGCCGTCGTCGCTTGTTGCGTGGAGGCCTCGCAGCAGCGCCGGCCTTGTTGGCGCTGACTTCGACGCCGGTGCTGGCCTGCAATTGCAAGCTGCCTTCCGGTTTTACGGCTTCGGGCAATTTCAGTCAGACCGGCAGCTACAACTGCGCCGCTCCTGGCCGGAAACCCACAGGCTGGAAGCTTGCGGTTGACGTGCAGACCAACAAGTTTTCCGGTACTGACGTTACCAAATCGACCACGTTTGCCAGCGTTTTTGGCGGCTCGGACAACACCACTTTCTGGTCCCTGTTCTGCCTGTCGAACGCCAACAGTGACAGCCGCGCCTTGGCTGCAGCGGTTTATCTGCAATCCATCGTCAATGGGGGCTACCAGTTCCCGTACATGAGTTTGGTGCAGAAGATGTGGAAAGACACCGAAGGCGCCGGCCGCTTTACCGCCGTGACGGCACCTGTGGTGACTTGGTCGCGTGCCGAGGTGGTGACCTACTTCAAGTACCTCACGGGACTCTCGGTCTGATCGCAAGTCGCTAGTTCCTTGTGAATCAGGATGGCGCCGAATGCGGCCTGAGCTGCAGGTTTTCGCTGCGACCCAAGCAGTTGATCTGGAAGCCTTACGAAGACGGCTGCCTTTTCTTTGACCTGGACAGCGCGGAGACCAAGCTGGTTTCACCCCTGGGCACTTTTTTGCTCGAACAGCTGGCGGCGCATCCTGAAGGCTTGACTGAATTTGACTTGGCACAACGGGTTCATGAGGAAGAGCCTGATGTGGCCGTAGAGAGCTGCCGGGCCGAAGTCCATGAGGCTTTGGACAACTTGCTCGCTGCTGGGCTTCTGACGAGCGGCGACCATGAGAGTTGATCAGCTGACCTTGCCCCAGTTGCGTGAAGCGCTGGAAGGTGACGGCCTTCGCATCGCCACCGGCCCGTTCCATTGTTGCTTGCGATCTGACCTGGGCGAGATCGTTGCCGAAATAGCGCAGAGTTATGCGCACCACCGGCTGCTCGGCCCGGATGAATTCATGGACTTCCACGTGGACGTGACGGCGGGTCGCGGACTGCGGCGCTGGATCCGACCGCAGGCCTTGTTCACGGTCGATGGGGTTGAGCCCTTCACGCCGCTGCCGCGCGACCAAGCCGTGGCCATGATCGAATGGGGCCTGAACTGGTGCATCACGGCCTACAGCAACCATGTGTTGATTCTGCACGCCGCGGCTGTCGCGCGGAATGGTCACACTTTGATACTTCCGGCGCCGCCCGGCTCTGGGAAAAGCACCTTGTGTGCGGCCCTGGTGAATCGCGGCTGGCGCCTTCTGTCCGATGAGCTGGCCATCATCCGCCTGGACACCGGCGCCATGCTGGGCATGGCACGGCCGGTCAATCTGAAGAATGCCTCGATCGATGTGATCCAGCGCTTTGCGCCGCAGGCCCGCTTCACCGCGCCGGTCTATGACACGACCAAGGGCACCGTGGCCTTGATGGCAGCGCCGCAGGCCAGCGTTGAGGCTGTCGATGAGCCGGCTTGGCCGGCCTGGATGGTGCTGCCCCGCTACCGGGCGGGCGCCGCGACCCGGCTCACGCCGATGCCGCGCGGCGAGGCTTTCATGAAGATTGCCGACAATGCGATGAACTATCACATCCTCGCGGCCGAGGGCTTCCGCGCCGTCGGTGAGCTGGTGGACCGTTGCCAGCATTTCAGCTTCGAGTACAGCGATTTGGAAGAAGCCATGCAGGTCTTTGATCAATTGGCTGCATCCACCGCCGGTCGTACCGATGCTCCAGGTGCCTGAATCTGCCATGAGCCTGCTGCGCGACATTCTGCTGGAGCCCGGCCGCATCGTCGGACTGCGGGCCCTCGACTGGGATCTGCTGGTGCGCCAAGCTCGCCATGCCAACTTGCTGGGCCGTCTGTACCGGCGTCTGGAGGCGGCCGAGCTGCTGGCTCAAGTGCCCGAACGGGCACGCAATCACATGCAGTCGGCGGCGGTGATGGCCGAGCGCCAGCACCTGCTGGTTCGACATGAAACCCGCTTTTTGCGCGACACCCTGGCAAAGCAAGGCCTGCCCCTGATTTTGCTCAAGGGCGCGGCCTATGTGGTGGCCGGGCTGCCGGCGGCCCGTGGCCGGGTGTTTGCCGATATGGACATCCTGGTGCCGCGCGAGCGCATCGGCGAGGTCGAGTCGGCGCTGATCTTGACCGGCTGGATTGGCGAGAAGCTCGACGCCTACGACCAGCGCTACTACCGCGAATGGATGCACGAGCTGCCGGCCATGCAGCAGATGCACCGCGGCACGGCGCTCGATGTGCACCACACCATCCTGCCGCCCACGGCCCGGCTCAAGCCCGATGCTCAGTCCCTGATCCGCGACAGCGTCGAGGTGCCCGGCTGGCCTGGCGTGCGCATGCTGCAGCCCACCGATATGGTGCTGCACAGCGCTTGCCATCTGTTCCACGAGGGGGAGTCGGACAATTTGCTGCGTGATCTGAGCGATCTGGACCTGTTGCTTCGCCATTTCTCGGCCGAGCCGCAGTTCTGGGATGCGCTGGTGGCTCGGGCCGCGTTCATGGACTTGCAGGGGCCGCTGCGCCTGGCCTTGCGCTACCTGGCCCAGTGCCTGGCCTGCCCCGTGCCGGACACCGCCTTGCGCGCCCTCAGGGCTGAGCGCAGCCGCGGCCTGGCCGAACATGCGCTGGACTTCATCTACAGCCGCACCCTGCGCCCCCAGCACGCCAGCACCCGCGACTGGGCCACGCCGCTGTGCCGCAAGCTGCTCTACATCCGAGGCCACTGGCTGCGCATGCCGCCGCATCTGCTCTTCGTCCACCTGGTGCGCAAGGCCTGGAAGGGCCCGACGACGGTATCGGCCTCGGTCTTGCAAAAAGACGCGCGCTGACCCGCGCTGAACAGGGGGCGCTCCAGGCCCTGTCCTGTAGCCCATGCCGAGTCTGTCACGGGATGCGCTGCGCCTTCCCTTATGCTTCTGCCCATGAACCGACCCAAACCTTTCGCCATGATCCGCGAGTTCCATCTCGCCGACTGGTTCACCCTGGCCAACGCCTTCGCCGGTATGGGCGCCTTGTTCGCGGTGATGAGCTATTTGCAGACCGGCTCGGTCGTGCACATTTTTTATGCCTGTGCCCTGATTCCGGTGGCCCTGGTCTTTGACGTGCTGGATGGCCGCGTTGCGCGCTGGCGCCAGCAGACCTCGGCCATGGGCCGCGAGCTCGACTCCCTGGCGGACATCATCTCCTTCGGCGTGGCGCCCGCAGCCATTGCCTACGGCTGCGGCATGCAGGGTCTCTATGACCGCATCGTGCTGGTGTTCTTCGTGGCCTGCGGCGTGTCGCGCCTGGCGCGTTTCAACATCACGGCCGAGGCACTCAGCGAAGGTGGCGACAAGGTCAAGTACTTCGAAGGCACGCCCATCCCCACCTCACTGGTGCTCGTGATGGTGCTGGCTGCCGCCGCAGCGCAGGGCGCGATCGGTGATCAGCTGTGGCTGGGTCGTCTGGAGTTGGGTGGCTTCTACCTGCACCCGCTGGTGCTGCTTTATGCGGTGTCGGGCTCGCTGATGGTGAGCCGCATCCGTATTCCCAAGCTTTGACTTAGAGGCCGGCAATCAGGCACTACTGGGCTGCGGTTTGATGCGCAGCGCCAGGATCACGCCGGCGATCAGCAAGGCGATGCCGCTCAAGGTCCACGCCGAGGGCCAGCGCCCGGCCAGCACAAAGGCATAGGCCAGGGCCGCCAGGGTCTCGAAGACGATCAGCTGCCCGACCAAGCTGGTCGGCAGGCGTTGGCTGGCCTCGTTCCAGCACAGGGTGCCGATCCACGATGAGAACAGGCCGATGGCTGCCATCAGCCCCAGATAGGCCATGGGGCGCGGCCCCAGCGGCAGCTCGAAGCCGGCGGGCAGCAGGCCCAGATCGCGCGGCAGCAGCCCCAGCAGCGCAAAGCACAGCAAGGCCATGGGCAGGGTGACCAGGCCCTGAGCCGTGGCCCAAACACGCGGGCTGCGCTCCTGGTGGGCGCGCAACCAGTCGGCATTGCGGATCGGATACCAGGTCCAGCAAGCCACGGCCACCACCGCCAGCGCCGCACCTTGGGCGTAGCGCTGCAGGGCCTCGGGACCGGCTTCCAGGCCGAGGGCCAGCCGCTGCAGTTCGGCATGGTTGACAAAGGCGATGCCGCCGGCGATCAGGGCCAGGGCCGGGCTCAGCTGCAGCCAGGGCAGGCGGCCGTCGCGTCGGTGATCGCGCAGATTGGAGCTGATGGCGATCACCACCGGCAGCGTGCCGATGATGACCGTCGGCAGCGCCGCTCCGGCGCGTTGGATGGCAGCCGCCAAGCACAGGTAGTAGAGAAAATTGCCGATGACGCTGAGCTTGCAGGCCTCCAGCCAGTCGGTGCGGGCCAGCCCCTGCAGGCTGCGCCGGTCGATCAGGGCCAGAGGCAGGGCGATCACGCCAAAGGCCAGGTAGCGACCGGCCACCAACAGGGCCGGCGGGTAGTCCGCCATCAGCAGCGGAGCCACAAAGACCAAGCCCCACATCAGGCCGGCGCCGAGGGCAAACAGCAATCCAGTCCACATGATGACTCGGCTTTCACTGGCCCCGCAGCGGGCCTTCGGTAGGGGGTCGATCAAAAAGAAAAGACCGGGATCCCCCTGGGATACCCGGTCTGTTCGCTTGTGGCTGGCTGGCTCGGCAGAAATATTTGGAGCGCTGTGTCAAAGTGCTTGGCTGCACTCGCTTGTGGCCGGGCTGGCTGGCTGGGAGCTTACTTCGTACAAGGGCTCCACCCTCCTGCATTGAGGAGCTGATTGTGGAAACACTGGTTCCGCAGTGGTCTCGGTACTTGCCCGAGTTTGCGCGCTCTGCGCACATCTCGCGCGCAGCAAGAGCCCGCCGGGCGGTGCTCATGCCAGCGCTTGATCCAGAACTTCGATCCAATGCCGCACCGGTGTGCGCGTGCCGCTCTGCAGATGTTGGATGCAGCCGATATTGGCCGAGACGATGGTGTCGGCATGCAGGGGCGCCAGGGTCTGCAGCTTCTGACCTCGCAGCTGTTTCGATAAAGCCGGCTGCAAGACCGAGTAGGTGCCGGCAGAGCCGCAGCAGAGATGGGCGTCGCAACTGGGCAACTGGACATCAAAGCCCAGCTCGCGCAGCCCGGCCTCGACCTCACCGCGCAGCCGCTGGCCATGCTGCAGCGTGCAGGGCGGGTGGTAGGCCAGCTTGGCGCGTGCCGTGCCGCCGTCCGCTTGAGGGCGAGCTTTGAGGCGTGGTTTGAGCAAGGGCAGCAGCCCGGGCAGCAGTTCGCTCAAGTCCTGGGTGACGGCGCTCACACGGGCCGCCTTGTCGGCATAGGCCGGGTCGTGCGCCAGGGCGCGGCCATAGTCCTTGACCGTGACACCGCAGCCCGAGGCATTCATCACCAGGGCCTCGATCGGGCCGGCTTCGGTCAGGCCCTGCACCAGCGGCCACCAGGCGTCGATATTGCGGCGCATATCGTCCAGGCCGCCGGCATGATCACCGAGATGGCTGCGGATCGCGCCGCAGCAGCCGGCGCTGTCGGCCACCAGGGTCTGGATGCCGGCGGCGTCCAGCACCCGGGCGGTGGCGCTGTTGATATTCGGCGCCATGGCCGGCTGTACGCAGCCCAGCAGCAAGGCCATTTTGCGTGCATGGGAGCGGGTCGGCCAGTCATGGGCCCCGGCGGGCGCGGGGCTAGGCACCTTGTCCTTCAGCACGGCCGGCAGCAGGGGTCGCAGCGCCTGCCCCAGCTTCAGGGCCGGGCCGAAGGCGGGCGAAGTCAGCCCCTCCTTGAGCAGCCAGCGCACGGCTTGCTGGGCACGCGGACGGGCCACCTTGGCTTCGACGATGTCCCGCCCGATCTCCAGCAACTGGGCGTACTGCACGCCCGAAGGGCAGGTGCTCTCACAGCTGCGGCAGCTGAGGCAGCGGTCCAGGTGCAGCTGAGTGGCGGCCGTGGGGGGCGCGCCTTCCAACACCTGCTTGATCAGATAGATGCGGCCGCGCGGGCCATCGAGTTCATCGCCGAGCAGCTGGTAGGTCGGGCAAGTGGCGGTGCAAAAGCCGCAATGCACGCAGTGGCTGAGGATGTCGACCGCAGCCCGGCCCTCGGGTGTGCCCTCAAATTCGGCGGAAAGCGTGGTCTGCATGCGGGCGCGCCGGCTCAGAGTTCGGGGTAGAGCCGACCGGGGTTGAACACCCGGTCGGGGTCGAAGGATTGCTTGAGCCCGCGCTGGATGCGCAAGAGCGCTTCGCTGGGCGGGGCAAAAACGCTGTGCCTGTGTGCGTCGCGGCACAGGAAGATGCTGGCATGGCCGCCCACTGCCAGCGCCGCCTCGCGCATCTGCGCCGCCGGCAGGGGCGTAGTGACCCAGCGCTGCCCGCCGCCCCATTCAATCAATTGTTCGCCGGGCAGCTGAAGGGCCGGCGCGGTCTGCGGCAGGCTCAGCCGCCAGAGCGTGGCGCCACCGGCCACGGCCCGCTCGGCGCCGGCGAAAAACTCGTCGCTGTGGTCGCGCAGGCCGTCCCAGAACGGTTGCGCCAAGGCCTCGGGGATGGGCTCGCCGCCCAGCTCCTGCTGGGCCGCACGCACCGCAGCAGCGGCGCCGGCCAGGCGCAGCAGCAGGGCGCCGTCCCACCAGGCGCTGGCCTGTATGGGCAAGGGCTTGCCGCCCCAGCGGTTGAGCTGGTTGAGCGCCTGACTCTGGCCCAGCTCGAAGCGCAGAGTAGCGCGCGCCAGCGGCTGCGGCATGACCTTGAGCGAGACCTCGAGGATCAGGCCCAGCACGCCGAGCGAGCCGGCCATCAGGCGCGAGACGTCGTAGCCGGCCACGTTCTTCATCACCGTGCCTCCGAAGTTCAGCAGCTCGGCCCGGCCGTTCAGCAGGCTCAGGCCCAGCACATGCTCGCGCAGCGCGCCCTGGCTGGCGCGCGTCGGGCCGCTGAGACCGCTGGCCACCATGCCGCCCACCGTGCCCCGGCCACCGAAGCGGGGTGGCTCAAAGGCCAGATGCTGGCCTTGCTCGGCCAGCAAGGCCTCAAGCTCGCGGATCGGCGTGCCCGCCTTGGCCGTGATCACCAGCTCGCTGGGCTCATAACTGCTGACGCCGGCGAAGGCCGAGACGTCCAGCAGCTCGCCCTTTGGCAGCTCACCATAAAAGGCCTTGCTGCCCTGGCCTTGGATCTGCAGCGCCCCGCCTTGTGCGGCGGCGCTGCGTATGCGTTCCTGGAACTCGCCCAGCATGACTCAGAACCTCTCCAGTTCGGGGTGGGCCAGCAGCCCGCGTTGCACATGCATGCGGCCGTACTCGGCACAGCGATGCAGGGTGGGAATGACCTTGCCCGGGTTGAGCAGCTCGGCTGGGTCGAAGGCGCGCTTGACCGCGAACATCTGCTCGCGCTCGGCCGGCGAGAACTGCACGCACATGGAGTTGAGCTTCTCCACGCCGACTCCATGCTCGCCGGTCACCGTGCCGCCCAGGGCGACGCTGGTCTCCAGGATCTCGGCGCCAAAAGCTTCGCAGCGACGCAGCTGGTCGGGGTCGCGCGCGTCGAACAGGATCAGCGGGTGCAGATTGCCGTCGCCGGCATGAAAGACATTGGCGCAGCGCAGCTGGTACTTCTGCTCCATCTGCTGGATGGCCAGCAGGATGTCCGCCAGGCGCTTGCGCGGGATGGTGGAGTCCATGCACATGTAATCAGGGCTGATGCGCCCGGAGGCGGGAAAGGCGTTCTTGCGCCCGCTCCAGAACTTCAAACGCTGCGCCTCATCGGCACTGACCTGGCACTGCGTTGCACCGTGAGCCAGCAGCACGGCCTGCATGCGCTCGATTTCCTCGGCCACCTCTTCGGGCGTGCCGTCGCTCTCGCACAGCAGGATGGCCGCGGCTTCCAGGTCGTAGCCGGCATGGACGAAATCCTCCACCGCCGCCGTCATGGGCTTGTCCATCATCTCCAGACCGGCCGGGATGATGCCGGCCGCGATGATGGCTGCCACGGCCGCGCCCGCTTGGCGCACATCGGCGAAGCTGGCCATGATGCAGCGCGCCAGCTGGGGCTTGGGCGTCAGCTTGACGGTGACCTCGGTGATGACGGCCAGCATGCCCTCGCTGCCCAGCACCAGGCTGAGCAAGTCCAGGCCTGGCGCATCGAGCGCTTCCGAGCCGAACTCCACGGCCTCGCCGGCCATGGTGAAGCCCCGCACACGAAGCACGTTATGCAAGGTGAGGCCGTATTTCAGGCAATGCACGCCGCCCGAGTTTTCCGCCACATTGCCGCCTATGGTGCAGGCGATCTGGCTGCTCGGGTCGGGCGCGTAATAGAGGCCGTGCACGGCCGCCGCTTCCGAGATGGCGAGATTGCGCACGCCGCATTGCACACGGGCGGTGCGCGCCACCGGGTTCACTTCGAGAATTTGCTTGAACTTGGCCAGACCCAGGGTCAGCCCTTGGGCATGCGGCATGGCCCCGCCGGACAAACCGGTGCCGGCGCCCCGCGCCACCACCGGAACCAGCAGGCGCTGGCAGATGCGCAGCACCGCGCCGACTTGCGCCTCGTTCTCCGGCAAGGCCACGGCGAGCGGGCGTTGCCGGTAGGCCGTCAGGCCATCGCATTCATAGGGCGCCGTGTCCTCGCCATGCCAGAGCAGGGCGTGCGCCGGCAGCTCGGCTGACAGGGCCGCGATCAGGCGAGCCTGCGCGTGGCTGCGTTGCGACGGGTCGACGCTCGGCTGCATCGGCCCGCTCAGAGCTTGCGCTTGCGGGCCGGCGCCGCCTTGGCTGCGGTCTTGCGGGCGGCCGCAGCGGGTGCTTTGGGTGTCAGGCTCTTGGCCACCAGGCCGACCGCACTGCCGGCCATGGCGCCGGGCACAGTGGCCGCCTTGCGCAGGGTTTCACCGGCTGCGTCGAAAGACTGCTTGACGATGCTGCCGGCCAGGTTCTTGGCCGCATCGGTGGCGCTGTCCTTCATGGCCGTGGCCGCCAGCTGGGTGAACTGCTGGCTCAGAGCGCCCCACCACTGCATGGGGTCGACCACGGGCATGCTGGGCGCCGGCGCCTCGGCTGCCTTCTTCGGCTTGGCCGCTGGCGCAGCGGTCGCTTGACTGGCCGCTGCGAGAATTTCCGGTGGAACGGCCGGCCAGCTGGCCAGGCCCGTGGGCTCCGCCGCCGGCACCTTGAGCGCCTCGCTGAGCTGGGCCAGGGGCACATTCATGGACTTGAGGGTCGACAAGGTCATGCGCTGCACTTCCAGGGCCTGGATGGTGGCGCCCAGCATGCGCGCGTTCTGTTCCAGCCAGAACTGCACGGTGCGCAATTCCTCGATGCGCTTGCCCAGCTCCTCAGGGTTCAATGTCGGCGCCACCCACTGGCCAATGCCGGGCAGGGCCGCGCCGGCGTTCTTGACCAGGCCTTGCAGGAAGTCGAAACCCGGGACAAATTTGCTGAAGCTGTTGGTGTCGGCCATGAGTGCTCCTAGGGTGGGTGGCTGGCCTGCATGGTACGACGTCAAACTAGGGAAGCTCTGCATGAATCAACCCGGCCCCTGCTAGCGCGGCCTCGGGCGGTCTGCGGCGTTGCACTTCTCGCCAATAGCTACAGCTATTGGCTTCAAACTGCGCCTTGCAGCCCATCCCGATCCGCACTGCATGGTCTCGCCCGGATTCATGCAGAGCTTCCCTAGCGTACGTCTGACGGCGGCACCAGGCGTTCGACTTCGAAGCCCAGCTGGGCCAGCAGCAGAGGCAGGGATTGCTCACCGCTCAGATGCAGGGCGCCCACGGCGGCCAGCACCGGCCGGCCTTGCGCATGCAGGGCGGCGATGCCACGCGCCAGCGCGGGGTTGCGCCCATCGTTGAGCCGCTGCAGCTCGGCCCGATCCTGGGCGTCGTGGATGCAATCGCACCAGCGCTCGTAGTCCTGCAGGGTCGCCAGGTCGCCCGCGGCCCAGGCCTCGGCCAGGCGCCGCAGCGCCGGCCTCACCTGGCCGCGTTCGAGCTGGGTCAGGCCTTTGAGCAGCAGCTGGCGCGCCTGTTGGGTCTGTTGCGGGATCAAAGCCAGCAGTTGCAGCTCGGCCGATTCCAGGGCATGGACGCTGCGGCCTTGCTGGCGCGCCCAGCTGCCGAGCATCTGCTCCTGGCCGAAGCCGGGGTCGAGGCCGTCCCAGCGGGCCTGCAGCACCGTGTAGCTGCTCAGTTGCAGCAGCGGATGCAGGCCCGCCAGTGCGCCTTCGGGCAGGCAGGCGGCGCGCGCCTGGGCGGCCAGGCGCTGGCGCTCGGCCTCGCTCAGGCGCAGCGGTTCGCGTTGACGTGGTGGCTGGCTGAGCACCTTCAGCGTGGCCGGGTCCTGCAGGTCCAGCTCCAGGGCGAGCAGCTGCGTCTGGGCCATGGCCATGCGCAGCTGCGGCCCCGGGAACAGCCACTCCATGCGGCCGATGTGCAGGGTGCCGTAGAGGTAGGAGTTGATGCCGTCGCGACGCAGGCGGTAAAGCAGGCCGCGGTCGGGTGCCTGGGCGGCTAAGGTTTGGGCTTGTTCCGCGCTCGGGGCGGTGGCGCTGGGTGGACAGGCAGGCGGCTTGGCCAGCGCTGGCGCGGCGCCGAGCAGCAGGGTGAGCAGGATCAGCAGGCGGGCAAGAAGCGGGTGGTTCATGCCGTGACGATGCCACAGCTTGGTAGCGCTGCGCTGGAACTTCAGTGCTTGAAGCCGATGCTGCGGCGCGCCCGCACACCGGGCTTGACGCGGTGCTCGGCCTCCAGCTGCGAGAGGAACTCATCGGGGCTCAAGGCCTCGCCCAAGGTTTCCACCTGCTGGCGCACGGCCGCGAAGTCGCCGGGGGTCAGCTGATCCAGGGCGGCCAAACGGCTGATCTGATCGGTGTCCAGCGTGGCCGCCTCGTCGCCGCAGGCTTCGCGGGCAAACATGCGCTGGCGCTGCTCGACGCGCAAGGGCTTGAAACCGATCTTGAAGGCGAAGCGGCGCAGCGCGGCTTCGTCCAGCTCTTCAAAGAGGTTGGTGGTGCAGATGAAGATGCCGGCAAAGCGTTCCATGCCGGCCAGCATTTCGTTGACCTCGGAGACCTCGTAATTGCGCTCGGCCATGCGGCGGCTGCGCAGAAAGCTGTCGGCCTCGTCCAGCAGCAGCACGGCGCCTTCCGACTCGGCGGCTTCGAACATGCGGGCCATGTTCTGCTCGGTCTCGCCCACGAATTTGCTGGCCAGGTCGCTGGCCTGGCGCACCATCAGCGGCCGCTGCAGGGTCTGGGCGATGTATTCGGCCAGAGCCGTTTTGCCACTGCCCGGCGGGCCGTAGAAGCAGAGGTTGCCGACACCGCGGCGCTGCAGGGCGGTGACGATGCGTGGCAACTCGAAGCGCGACTCGCAGTTCAAGAGCTCGAGCGTGTATTGCGTCACCGTGGGTCGGATGGCTCGACCCTGGGCGCGCTGACCCAAGGCTTTGTCGGCATTGGCGAGCTGCCGCTCGATCATTTGCTCACAGTTTTCGCGGTCGCCGGCCAGCTGGGCAAAGCGCACCGCGGTGCGGATTTGCGCCGGCGTCAAGCCGCGCCGTTCGGCCAGGCGGCCCGCGAACTCGGCGCTGACCTGGACATCGGCCAGGGCCTTGTTGACCAGGCCCAGGCGCGCTCCGGGCGGCGGCGACTTGAGCTCCAGGTGGTACTGGAAACGGCGCCGGAAGGCCGGATCGATCTGCTCGATGCGGTTGGTGATCCAGATCACCGGCACCGGGTTGGTCTCCAGGATCTGGTTGACCCAGGCCTTGCCGGACACTGAACCCGAGGTCGGCGCCTCGGCGGCCGAATCGAGCCGTGCAATCAACTGGGCGGTGTCCGTGGACAGAGGCGGGAAGACATCTTCGACCTCGTCGAACAGCAGGGCCACATGAGCGCTGGCCTTGAGGAAGACCTGGCTGATCTGCAGCGAGCGGTAGCGGTCACGGCCCGAGAGGCTGTTGCCGTCCCGGTCGGCATATTCCACCTCGTACAGATCCAGGCCCGCGGCCTGCGCCGCCACCTTGGCCAGCTCGGTCTTGCCGGTGCCGGGTGGGCCGTAGAGCAGCACATTGACGCCGGGCTCGCGCCGCGCCACGGCCTGGCGCAGCAAGGTGTTGAGCAGGGCCAGGTCTTCAGCCACGAATTCGAAATCGTCGGCACAGAGCTGGCTGCGCGTGGCCGGCCGGGTGAACACGGCCATCAGGTCGTGTGGCCCGGGGTATTCGCGCATCAGCACCGGCGGCAGCTGGTCGCTGACCTTCATCAGGTCGGCCAGGTCGGTGATGTTGTGCTCGGAGATCAGGTTTTCCACCATGCCGATGCGCTCCAGGCGCGAGCCGGCTCGCAGCGCTTCGGCGACTTCCTGTTCATTGACGCCGGCCACGGCTGCAATCGCAGCGAAGGCTTCTTGGGCGGTGTTGACCTTGAACTCGACCAAGGCGCCGCGCAGTTCTCGTTGGTAGCGCGCCAGCGTGCCGTAGAGCAGCAGGGCTCGTTCGGCCGGGTTCAGTTGCAGCAGGGTGCCGAGTGCGTCGATGTTCTTCTCGACCAGGGTGGATTCTCGCTTGAGCTGGCGGTCCAGCCATTCGCTGGTGGCGGCCAGCAAGGCCAGCATGTCTTTGGGTGCGTCCTTGACGTATTCGTCGAGATAAAAGAACAGGGTGGATTCCGAGAACGGGCCGTTCCAGACCCCATGGCGCAGCAGAAAAGCCTCGTCGCTGAGTTGCTCATGGCCGCGCCAGAGTTCATTGCCCTGGCAGCGCAGGCTCAGATAGTCCCGCAGGCGGCCGAGCACGCGCAGCGGCCAGACCAGATGGCGGCCGGTGAAGGAGAGCAGGCCATTGAAATCTCGACGCAGGTTGAAGCGGCCGGCATGCTTGACCGTCAAGGTCAGCACGAACTGCGAACACATGCGGTCCAGCACCGGCGCGTCCTTCAGGCCGGGCGAGGGCAGCAGGCGCACAGCGCTGCGCACCTCGGCCTGCGCTGTGGCGCTGGCGGGCTTGCCAAGAACAACAGGGCCCCCGCTGGCGGGGGCCTTGGCTTTGGCGGGCCGGGGGCTCGCTGTTCGCTTGACCATGGGCTGCATCCCTTGCTGAAAGCGCGCCGGCTCAGAGCCGGCGCTGCCCCATCTTGGCGCAGCCTCGCGCCGAGGACAAGGGCCTGGCGCGGTGTTTTTTAGCGCCAGTTCAGTGCATCACCACCGGCTGATGGCCCATGCTGGCATAGCCTTCGATGAAGTCATCGAGGTCTTCCTCGCTCGGGTCTTGTTCAATCAAGGCCTCGACGCCGTCCTGGAACTGCTGGGCCAGGGCGCCCTCGATGAAGATCTCGCGGCGCGAGAATTTGTCGACGATCTCATAGCCGCCGCGGTGCAGCTGCAGCTCGGGGTTGGCTTGCAGGAATTCCCCGGGGACCGGTTCGGTGACTTGCACGTCGAACTTGACGACACTGAAACTGGGGGAGTTGTAAAGCATGTGCATGGTCGGCTCCTTTCAGCGTCAACTGCGGCCAGCGTGCCGTCTTTCAAGGCTTATCGGCAGCCCCTTGCACCTGGCCGTGAGTAAATAGTGTCAGATCACAGCCCTGTTCGGCGCTTCGCTGCAGAAATTTCATGTTGGAAGCGTCAAAAAACACACGTGGATGCGGGGTCCTCAGGGTTTCTCTGCTGGCGCACTCAGCTGCATTTGCCAGCCGCGATCATCAGGTAGGTCCATGATCAACTGAACCGGGATATGGCCGCGCGCCGGGTCCAGCCAGACCTCGATGTCGCCGCTGTAGGGCCCGAGCGCGGCCCGACGCAGATGCAGGGCGCGGGCAATGCTGGCGCCGGGCAGCTCCAGGGTTTGCTGGTCCAGCACTTCGAAGCGCCATTCGCGCGCCTCGCCACGCAGCGCGACCACGGGCAGGCGCAACTCGCTGCCCGGCGGGTAGCGCTCGGGTGCGGCTTCGATCATGGCCGCGAGCTGTATCCACCAGCTGAGCCGATCCTGCACGCCGGCCGGCAAGGGCACTTCCTCGCTGCTGGCGGAGAAGCTGATCAAGCCTTCCTCGCGCCGGAAGTTGGTGGCAACCATGTCGCGGCCGCGGCGCTGCTGGACGTAGCGGTCCGGGCTCAAGCCCTGCGCATCGAGCTGTCCCTGGCTTTTCCAGGCCGGCAGCGGCCGCCCATCCAGCTCGCGCTCCAGCAGCAAGCTGTAGTCGCGCTCGCCCGGCTGCCAGTTGAGCCGGGCACGGCCGTACTGCCCGTTCTGCAGCAGGATGTAATGCCACTCGCCGGGCGCTGCCAGGCGGACGCTGGCCGGTGGGGCCTGCACGGGCGCCGGCCCGGTTGCGGAATCGGGTGCGCTTTCTGGCCTGGATTCAGGCGCGGCGGCCGGAGCTTCGGCAGGCATGGCGGGCCCTGGTCGACGCGGGCGGTCTGGCCTGCGCGTTGCGGCCGGCTCGGCTGTCATGCCGGATGCGACCGGCGCCGGGACTTTTTGATTCAGCATCCGCACCGTGGCGATGCCGGGTGTGGCGCGCTCCGCGCTGCGTGGTGTGCTGCTGCCGGCCTGCATGAGCCAGGCATGCGCGCCCAGGCTCGCGGCCAGGGCGAGCAGCCAGGGGCGGGCCAGAAGCCAGCGCTGAGTGGTGAAGAATTCAAGGCGCATCGTTTCGCATTGGACAATGCCGTCATCGCAGCGCTGTATTGTCACCATCGATGAAACTTGCCACCTACCAGGATGGTTCCCGCGACGGCCAGCTCGTGCTGGTCTCGCGCGATTTGAGCCAGGCCCATTACGCCAGCGGCATCGCCACCCGGATGCAGCAGGTGCTGGACGACTGGGGTTTTCTGTCGCCGCAGCTGGAAACGCTCTACACCGACCTCAACCATGGCCGCTTGCGCCATGCCTTCAATTTCGAGCCCAAGCGCTGCCTGGCGCCGCTGCCGCGTGCCTACCAGTGGCTCGAAGCCTCGGCCTATCTGAGCCATGAGGCCCTGCTGCGCCAGGCCCGCGGGGCCGAGCTGCCGGACGGTTTCCACAGCGAACCCTGCTTGTCGCAAGGCGGCAGCGACGACTTCCTCGGGGCTTGCGAGCCGGCGCGTTTTGCCTCCGAAGCCATGGGCATCGATTTCGTGGCCGAGTTGGCCGTGGTGACCGGCGATGTCGAGCGGGGCGTGAGCCCCGGCGAGGCGCTTGAGGGTGTGCGGCTCTTGATGCTGGCCAATGGCTGGTGCTTGCGCCAGCTGGCTCCGGCAGAGCAGGCCCGGGGAGGTGGCAGCTTGCACAGCAAGCCGGCTGCCTCCTTCAGCCCGGTGGCGGTGACGCCCGATGAGCTGGGCGCCTCCTGGCGCGAGGGACGGGTCGACCTGAGTCTGCAGACCATGTGGAACGGCCGCAAGGTCGGCCACTGCGAGGCCGGTGCCGAGATGAGTTTTCACTTCGGCCAGCTGATCGCTCAGGCGGCCAAGACCCGACGCTTGCGCGCCGGCAGCATCGTCGGCTCCGGCCCGGTCAGCAAGCAGGATGGCAGCCACGGTTACAGCAGCATTGCCGAGAAGCGCGCCATCGAAACGCTGGACAGTGGCGCGGCCAAGACCGAGTACATGAAGTTCGGTGACAGCATCCGCATTGAGATGAAGGGCCGTGACGGCCTGAGTCTGTTTGGCGCCATCGACCAGGACGTGCTGTCCTTGGATGAGGCCGCCGGGTGAATTACCCTGACGCTTTTCCCCAACTGACCCAGGAGACGCAATGATGGAACGCCGCCCCTTGATTTTGTTGCCGCTGCTGAGCTTGTGCAGCCCCTGGGCCCGTGCGGGCCTGAGCGAGGGCGATGCCGCCTCGGGCATTCGCGCGGCGCTGGAGCGTGGCTGCACGGCGGCCGTGGCCCAGCTCGGCCGCGCCGATGGCTTTCTGGCCAACCCGGCCGTGCGTATCGAGCTGCCCGGCCATCTCAAGGATGCCGCCAAGTTGCTCAAGAACTTGGGGCAGGGGCGCAAGGTCGATGAGCTGCTCACGACCATGAACCGCGCCGCCGAAGCGGCCGTGCCTGCGGCCCAGCCCTTGCTGCTGGCCGCCGTCAAAGGCATGAGCGTGGAAGATGGCCTGAAACTGCTCAAGGGCGGTGACGACGCGGTGACGCAGTTCTTCGCCGGCAAGACACGCGTGCCCCTGAGTGAAAAGTTCCTGCCCATCGTCAGCCAGGCCACCCAGAAGCTGGCCCTGGCCGACAAGTACAACGCCGTGGCCGGCAAGGCGGCCGGGCTCGGCCTGCTGCGCGGCGAAGATGCCAATATCCAGCAGTACGTGACCGGCCGGGCCATCGAAGGCCTGTTCCAGATCATTGGCGAGGAAGAGCGCAAGATCCGCCAGGATCCCCTGGGCACCGGCAGCGCCCTGCTCAAGAAGGTCTTTGGCGGCCTGAACTAGGCTCAGGTCCGAGCGTCGGTGCGGGCTGCGCAAGCGGCCGAGCACCGTGTTTGCGGGCGCCTGGGCCGCTGGGTGGACAATACGCGCTCGATTCCTTTTGCAGTCTTGCCGCACTTGCCCTCATGAACGACATTCCCGATTCGACGCAGCCCACTCCCATCGTCCCGGTGGAAGCCCAGGCCGAAGCCACTGTTGTGGCCGCCACCGTGGCCGCTGACGGCGAGCTCACGCCGCTCCAGGCGCCGGAGACGGTTGCGCCTGCTGAGGTCGCTGCGCCCGCTGCAGCCGCGGCAACGGAGATGAGCCCGGCAGCCTGTGCGGCCCAGCTCAAGGCCTTGTTTCCGGCCTTGTTCGGGGGCGGTGCCTTCAAGCCCTTGAAGCTGCGGGTGCAGGCCGATATCCAGGAGCGGGCTCCGGGCCAGTTCAGCAAGGCCCAGCTGTCTGCCTTTCTGCGCCGCTTCACCGGCAACACCGGCTACCTGATTGCCCTGAGCAAGGCCACGCAGCGCTTCGACCTGGACGGCCAGCCGGCCGGCGAACTCAGCGACGAACACCGTGCAGCGGCCCGCGAAGAGCTGACCCGCCGGCGCAATCTGCAGCAGGAGCGGGTCGCCAGCGAACAGGCCGAGCGTGATCTGGCCCAGACCCAGCGCCGCAACCGCGCCGGCCTGCTCTATGACTTCGAGCGCACCACGCTGACACTGCCGAATTTCTGCGTGCTCAAGGGTGTGTCGGCCGAGGAGTTGCCGGGGCTGCTGGACATCGCACGCGCGGAGCGCGCCGAAGAGCCGGTGCGCGAAACCCGTGAAATGCGGGACCCGCGCCAAGCGCCGCGCGGCCCGCGTGGCCACGCTGGCGGAGAGGGTCGCGGCGAAGCCCGCCCTGCCGGCCGTCGCGATGGCGCGGGCCCCCGCGGTGCGCGCGGACCCGGCGGCCCGGGCAAGGGCCGGCCCGCCGGCAGCCGCTGAAGCTGCTGAATCCCAGAGACGAGATCCTCGTGCCAACGGCCTGCTTGTAGCAGGCCGTTTTGCTTGTCAAGCTGTGGATTACCTGAGCGTAGTTCCTTGGATGTGAAGTATTTGTGTCGCTGTTAACTTGTGTGCTCGATGGCGGACGGGAGTTGTGCGCCAAACGAGGGATGCAGTTCTGGGGCTTGGACTCCCTGGGCTGCGGGTAACGCAATTCAATGACGGAGTGGATATGAAGAAACTGATGCTCTTGAGCTTGTTGGCCGCCGCCGGCGCCGCGCACGCTGACGTGATCTACAGCAACGGCCCGGTGGTCGGTGGCAACGGTCTGTCGGTGCTGACTTCGCCGGCCTCGACCTTCGGCTTTGGCATGAACACTGCCGCGGGCATTTCCGTGGCCGACGATTTCACTGTCGCCGCCGGCAGCGTCTGGAATGTTCAAAGCCTGGACTTCTTTGGCTACCAGACCGGTTCGACCGGCTTCACCTTCACCAATGCCACGTGGAGCATTGTCTCGGGCGATGTGAACAGCGGCACCGTGGTGGCCTCGGGTACCACGGCCTTGACCAACGGCGGCCGCCAGGGCTACCGCGTCACCGAAACCACCTTGACCAACACACAGCGCGGCATCTACAAGGCGCAAGCCGATGTGGCCGATTTCAGCCTGGACGCAGGAACCTACTGGCTGCGCTGGAGCCTGGCCGGTTCGCTGGCATCTGGCCCGTGGCAGCCGCCGACCTCGGACGCGCGTGAGGGCAATGCAGCCCAAGCCTTGTCTGGCGCTCCCTTCGAGGCCCTCACCGAGGCCGGCTCCGGCTTGAGCGTCGAACTGCCCTTCGGCGTCAACGGCACCATCGCTGCTGCCGTGCCCGAGCCTTCCAGCTATCTGCTGATGCTGGCCGGTGGCCTGGCCGTGGTCGGCATGGCGCGTCGCCGTCGTCAGGCTCAGTGAGCTGACGCTCCGGTGACTGAAAAGGCCTGCGCTGCAGGCCTTTTTTGCGTCGGGGCCCAGCTCGGCCCGCCCCTGCTTCAGCCTGGCACAGTCGGGTTTCCTACAATGCCGGCATGAACACCTCAGCCAGCACCTACACCCGCGGCGGCCGCCTGGCCGAGATCATGCAAACGCGCATTGCCATCCTCGATGGCGCCATGGGCACCATGATCCAGCGCTACAAGCTGAGCGAGGCCGATTTCCGTGGCGCCCGCTTTGCCGAGCACGCGACCGATCTCAAGGGCAATAACGACCTGCTGGTGCTGACCCGGCCCGATGTCATCAGCCAGATCCACGAGCAATACCTGGCCGCCGGCTCGGACATCATCGAGACCAACACCTTCGGCACCACCACCGTGGCGCAGGAAGACTACGGCCTGCAGGCGCATGCCTATGAAATGAATGTGGCCGCGGCCCGCCTGGCCCGTGCCGCCTGCGACAAATACAGCACGCCAGACAAGCCGCGCTTCGCTGCCGGCGCCCTCGGCCCGACACCCCGCACCGCCAGCATCAGCCCCGATGTCAACGACCCCGGTGCTCGCAATGTCGATTTCGACACCTTGCGCGCCGCCTACTACGAGCAGGCCAAGGGTTTGCTGGAGGGCGGGGTTGATCTGTTCTTGGTGGAGACCATCTTCGACACGCTCAATGCCAAGGCGGCCATCTTCGCCCTGGATGAGCTGATGGAGGACACCGGTGAGCGCCTGCCCATCATCATCTCGGGCACGGTGACCGACGCCTCAGGCCGCATCCTCTCGGGCCAGACCGTGACCGCCTTCTGGCATTCGGTCCGCCACGCCAAGCCCTTGGCCATCGGCCTGAACTGCGCGCTCGGCGCCACGTTGATGCGCCCTTACATCGAAGAGTTGGCCAAGGCGGCTGGCGCGGTGGCGGTCAGTTGCTACCCCAATGCCGGCCTGCCCAACCCCATGAGCGATACCGGCTTCGACGAAACGCCCGATGTCACCGGCCGACTGATGAGCGAGTTCGCGCGCAGCGGCTTTCTCAATATCGCCGGCGGCTGCTGCGGCACCACGCCCGACCACATCGCGGCGATTGCTAAGGGTGTGTCGGCCTACCAGCCACGGCCCTCAGGCTCCAAGTTCCTGAGCCAGCTGACCGAGCAGGCCGCCTGAAGGCGGATTGAAGGCTGAGCCTGGCTTCAGCTGGCCCCGGCCAGCTTGAGCAGCTTGTCGACGTTGACACGCAGCTTGAGCTCATGCGGTGCCAGGCTGGCGGCGATGGCCTGGCTGGCCAGGCGGGTGTCGCGTGGCACCGGCTCGCTCAAGGGGTTGCCGCTTTTGCCCAGCAGGGAGGCCACCAGGGGTTCGGTGGCGCTGTGGCCGCGCTTGATGACCATGCCAACTTCGCCATTGGCCAGGCGCACCAAGCTGCCGGGCGGGTAGAGACCGGTGGTTTTGATCAAGGCCGCACCGGCTTCGTCGGGCTGTTTCAACTCGTCCAGGAAGACGGCGCGCGCGGCCGAGGCGCCGGCCATGGCCTGGCGTGAGCGCCGTGGGCTCAGCCGGGCACCGAAGATGTCGATGCGGCGCAGCACGCGCGCCAGCTGTTCGGCCGGGGCGCGGCCGGCCAGCGGGCCGGGCCCGGCGTCGTGGTGCAGGCAGACGGTCTTCAGCCAGAGTTCAGACCTGACCCCCAGGCTGCCGAGCAGTTCGGCGCTGCGGTCGCCATGGGAGACAAGGGCTTGCTGCTGGGCATGGCTGGGACCGTCTTGCTGTGAGGCCAGTCGGTCTTGCTGGGCGGTGATGCTCAGGTTCATGCTGAGCGCCGCTTGCGTGAGCGCCAGGCGCCAGTCTTCCGGCCAGCCCAGCTGGCGCGCGCAGAGCTCGGCCAGCACCAGGCTGAGCAGGGCGTGGCGGTCGCTGTAGCTCTGGGTGTTCAGGCTGGACTCGAAGATCAGCAGCAGCAGGACCGCATCGGGCTTGGCGTTCAGGCGCGCCAGGGCGTCGTTGTGCAGCTGCTGGAAGCGCGGCTTGAAATCCTCGGCTTTGGGCTCGCGCAGCAGGCTGTGGGCGTGCATCTGCAGATCGGCCCAAGCCGCCTGCTCGCCGAGCTCGACCTTCTGCGCTTTTTCCTGGCGAAAGTCGGCCTGAACCTTGACGATGTCGGCGAGCACCGCGCCCTGGTGCATCAAGGTGTCCATCTTGTGCGCCAGGGCGCGCTGGTACTCCTTGGTTTCATGGGCCTGCACCCAGACACCGCGGGCGATCAGGGCCTGCACCTGAGGTGTGTTGGGCAGGGGCTGGCCGGCGGCGAAGAGCAGATTGCCCCCGGCGTCGCGAAGGGCGAAGCTGAGCACTTGGCCCGCGCGCAGGCTGTTGGGGGGGAGTTGGATCAGGTCCAAGATGGCCGTTCAGGGTTCACAGGAGATTGTCGGCATTTGCCCGGCTTTGCTTGAGTTCGGGCGCGGAGGGGTGCGTAAAATGCGCCGGTCCGAGGAGCGTTGCGACGGGTTCACACATTCAGCCGAGTGTGCCGCCAGGCTCGGACAGGTGCAGCCCGGGGAAACCGCAGGGCCGGCGCCCGGCAACGACGCTCACCGATTCCTCTGTGTTTTCTTGATTGAGCACGTGCGGGGCTGCGGTGAGTACGCGGCTCTGCCTTTGCGTCGAAGGCCGCCATGACCCACACCACATCCCCCGCCGCATCGATTCCGCCCGCCATGAAGCTCTCGGGCCTGGAGCCCGTGCAGATCGGCGCCGGCACGCTGTTCGTCAACGTCGGCGAGCGCACCAATGTGACCGGCTCCAAGGCCTTCGCGCGCATGATCCTCAACGGCCAGTTCGAGCAGGCCCTGGCCGTGGCGCGCCAGCAGGTCGAGAACGGCGCGCAGGTCATCGACGTGAACATGGACGAGGCCATGCTGGACAGCCAGGCGGCCATGGTGCGCTTTTTGAACCTGATCGCCGGCGAGCCCGAGATCGCCCGCGTGCCCATCATGATCGACAGCTCCAAATGGAGCGTGATCGAGGCCGGCCTCAAATGCATCCAGGGCAAGGGCATCGTCAACTCCATTTCGATGAAGGAAGGCGAGGCCGAGTTCCGCCGCCAGGCCAAGCTGGTGCGCCGCTACGGCGCCGCGGCTGTCGTCATGGCCTTTGACGAGCAGGGCCAGGCCGACACCTTCGCCCGCAAGATCGAGATCTGCGAGCGCGCCTACAAGATCCTGGTGAACGAGGTCGGTTTCCCGCCCGAGGACATCATCTTCGACCCGAACATCTTCGCCATCGCCACCGGCATCGAAGAGCACAACAACTACGCGGTCGATTTCATCGAAGCCACGCGCTGGATCAAGCAGAACCTGCCCGGCGCCAAGGTCTCGGGCGGGGTCTCTAATGTCTCCTTCAGCTTCCGCGGCAACGATCCGGTGCGCGAGGCCATTCACACGGTCTTCCTGTATCACGCCATCCAGGCGGGCATGGACATGGGCATCGTCAACGCCGGCATGGTGGGCGTCTACGACGATCTTGATGCCGAACTGCGCGAGCGCGTCGAGGACGTGGTGCTGAACCGCCGCGCTGATTCCGGCGAGCGCCTGATCGAAGTGGCCGAGCGCGCCAAGGGCATGGCCATTGACGACACGGCCCGCCTGGCCTGGCGCGCTGGCGACGTGAACCAGCGCCTCAGCCACGCCCTGGTGCACGGCATCACCGATTTCATCGACGCCGACACCGAAGAAGCCTGGCAAGCCATCCAGGCCAGCGGCGGCCGGCCGCTGCATGTGATCGAGGGTCCGCTGATGGCCGGCATGAATGTGGTCGGCGACCTCTTCGGCGCCGGCAAGATGTTCCTGCCCCAGGTGGTCAAGTCGGCCCGCGTGATGAAGCAGGCGGTGGCGCATTTGCTGCCCTATATCGAGGCCGAAAAGAAGGCCTTGATCGACGCCGGCGGCGAGGCCAAACCCAAGGGCAAGATCGTCATCGCCACCGTCAAGGGCGATGTGCACGACATCGGCAAGAACATCGTCACCGTGGTCCTGCAGTGCAACAACTTCGAGGTCGTGAACATGGGCGTGATGGTGCCCTGCCAGGACATCCTGGCGCGCGCCAAGGAAGAGGGCGCCGACATCATCGGCCTGTCCGGCCTGATCACGCCCAGCCTGGAGGAGATGCAGCATGTGGCCGCCGAGATGCAGCGCGACGAGCATTTCCGCTCGCGCGGCACGCCGCTGCTAATCGGTGGCGCCACCTGCAGCCGCGTGCACACCGCCGTCAAGATCTCGCCGCATTACGAAGGCCCGGTGGTCTATGTGCCCGATGCCTCGCGCAGCGTCGGCGTGTGCAGCGATCTGCTTTCGGACGAGCGCGCCGCCAAATTCATCGCCGATCTGCGCAGCGACTACGAGCAGGTTCGCCATCTGCATGCCAACAAAAAGCAGACGCCCATGGTCAGCCTGGCCGAGGCGCGCGCCAACAAGCATGCCGTGGATTGGGCAAGTTATCAGCCGCCGGTGCCCAAGTTCATCGGCCGCCGCGTGATCCGCAACTACGATCTGGCCGATCTGGCCGAAGCCATCGACTGGGCCCCGTTCTTCCAGACCTGGGATCTGGCCGGCCCCTTCCCGGCCATCCTCAAGGACGAGATCGTCGGCAGCGAGGCGCAGCGCGTCTTCAGCGACGGCAAGCGCATGCTGGAGCGCCTGATCAAGGGCCGCTGGCTGCAGGCCAGCGGTGTGTTCGGCCTCTACCCGGCCGCCCAGGTCAATGACGACGACATCGAAATCTACAGCGATGAGAGCCGCAGCGAGGTCTTGATGACCTGGCATGGCCTGCGCATGCAGAGCGAGCGGCCGGTGGTGGACGGGGTCAAGCGCCCGAACCGCTGCCTGTCCGATTTCATCGCGCCAAAGGGCGTGGTGCCCGATTACATTGGTTTGTTCGCCGTGACCGCCGGCTTGGGCGTGGAGAAGAAGGAAGCTCAGTTCCTGGCCGATCATGATGACTACTCCGCCATCATGTTCAAGGCATTGGCCGACCGTCTGGCCGAGGCTTTTGCCGAGCGCCTGCACCAGCGTGTGCGCACGGAGTTCTGGGCTTATGCCGCGGACGAGGCGCTCAGCCATGAGGCCTTGATCGCCGAAGCCTACCGCGGCATCCGCCCGGCACCCGGCTACCCGGCCTGCCCGGACCACCTGGTCAAGCGCGCGCTGTTCCGGACCCTGACGCCGGAAGAGATCGGCATGGGCCTGACCGACAGCATGGCCATGACCCCGGCGGCCAGCGTCTCGGGCTTCTACTTTGCCCACCCGGACGCGGCCTACTTCAATGTCGGCCGCATCGGTGAAGACCAGGTGTCCGACTGGGCGCAGCGCATGGCGCTGAGCAAGGAAGCGGCCGAGCGAGCGCTGGCACCGCTGCTCTGAGCGGCAGCCAGGGCGGGCCTACGCCCGCTTACAACTGATACGCGCAGAAAGGCGCGAAGTGCACAGGCACGTGGGAACCTCGAACCCTGCCCGCCGTTTTTGACTTCTTTTGGCGGGCCTGGAGTCTCTTGATGAAAGCCCCTTTGCACTTTTCTTCCAGTCAAATCATGGCCAGCGTCCTTGGCGCTGTGGTTCTTTTGGGCGGCGCCTATGCCGTCGGTCGTTCACAGGGGCCGGCTGAAGCTGCGCCTGCGCCTGTGGCGACAGCGGCGGCATCTCCAAGCAAGGCCGAGCGAGAGCCCGCAGCTCGCAAGGCCGAGATGCCGGTTTTGTGTTCAGACTGCGCTCGCGTGCTCTCTGTCCATGAAGAAAGCCGCGAAGGCAAGGCCAGCGGCCTGGGCGCTGTCGGCGGCGCGGTGATCGGCGGCCTGCTGGGCAACCAAATCGGCGGCGGTACTGGCAAGAAGATCGCCACCGTCGGCGGTGCCGTGGCTGGCGGCATGGCCGGCAATGAGATCGAGAAGCGCCAGAAGTCCCACCGGGTCTGGGTGGTGCGCGTCAAGCTCGACGATGGCCGCGTGCAGAGCTTTGTGCGCGAGAGCGATCCGCAGTTCAGCGTCGGTGAGGTGCTGCGAGTTCGTGACGGTCAGTTCCAGCGCCAGCTTTGAACTGTTGCCGCGACCGCAGCGGGCGCTTCAAGCGCCGGTTCGCAGCGGCAGGCTGATCGAAAATCGCACGCCATCAGGCAAATGGCCGGCGACGATGCGGCCGTCCATGCGGGCCAGGTAGCTGCGCGCGACGAACAGGCCCTGGCCGCGGTGCTCGGCGCCCTCGGTGGCGCTGCTGACGCCATAGTCGAAGATGCGATCGAACAGGGCAGCCGGGATGGCCTCGCCCTGGTTGTCCACATGCAGCTGGGCCATGCCCTCGGCCTGCTCCAGCGTCATCCGGATGGCGGTGCCGGGGTGACGGTGGCGATCGGCATTGCGCAGCAGATGGGCGATGACATCCTCCAGCGCATGTTCGTCGGCATCGACCGGCAGCGCGCCCGCCTGCCAGGGCGTCAGCTGCACCGCAGCGATGCCCGCATCCGCCGCGTTCTCGGCGATCAGCTGCACAAAGCCGGCCAGATCGAGGGCCTGCGGGTTCAGGGCGGCGGCGGCCAGCGCCTCGCTGGGGCTGGCGGTGCCGTAGAGCACACGCACCGCCTGCTGCATGCGCAGCAGATAACGGCGCTTGGGGTCGTCTTCGCGCGGGTGCAGGGCCAGCAGCGATTGCAGCGGCGACATGATTTCATGGCCGACCGCATGCCACATATCGCGTTCATGCTCGGCGCGCAGCTGCTCGCGGCGCAGCGCCAGCTTGGCGCGTGAGAGCAGATCGGCCAGCGTGCCGGCCAGGATGCCCAGCTCGTCGCGGCCGCGCAGGTCGGCCACATCGAGCTCGCCGATGCGTTCGTCGATGCGGGCCGGCTGCATGTTGTAGGACACGGCCGCGGCGCGCTTCGTGAGCCGCGCGATGCGGCGCATCAGGCCCAGGGTGATGATGGCCCAGGCCAGAAAGATCGCGCCCAGCATGGCGCCGACCAGCCAGGACACCCGTGTCGCCACCGCGCTGAGCGCTTGGTCGACGCTGCGCCAGTCGCCGCTGAGGCGCAGCTGGTAGCGGCCCAGCGGCGTCAGCACTTCCGCCTCGGCCAGCGGGGGCGGTGGTGTCTGGCTCAGCGGCAGGCGGCGGATCAGCCGGGTCAGCCAGGGCGAGGGCAGGGTGTCCTGTGGCTCGGACGCGGCGCCGCGCAGCTCGGCCACGCTGCGGCCTTGTTGGCTGATGCGCAGCAGTTCGCCCCGCTGCAACTCGTGGCCCAGACCACCCAGGGTCAGCGGTGAATGGGCCGGGCCGGCCTGGTTGTCGAACAGCACAGCGCCCTGCGGGCCCAGCAGCTCGATGTGCAGGCGCAGCTGGCTCAGATCGGCCGGCGGCCAGACCAGCGCGCGCGGCGCGGCCAGGGCCTGCTGCAAGGCCGCTACAGGCACGCGCAGGGAGAACATGGTTTGGCGCGGGCAATCGTCGGCGGTAGAGGTGGCGACTTCGGCCAGGCACGGGCCTTCACGCCACAACCAGCCGCGGAAATCGCGGTCCGGGCGGGCCGGGCGCAGCTGGGTCTCGCCGGGAGGCAATTCAAAGCCGGTGAGCCGGCCGCGCTGCTGGAAGCGCCCGCCACTTTGCGCCTCGAAGGGCGCCAGCCATTGCTGGGTCTGGCCGCGCCACTGCACGCCGATGCGCACCCGATGCACCTCATCCAGCAGCAGCTGGCCCGGCAGGCGGCCTTGCAGCGGACCGGCCGGCAGCGCGCCGATGGCATAGACAAAACCGCCGGCAAAGGCATTGCTACCCAGCGCCAGGCAGAGGCTGCGGCCTTCGCCCTGGTCGCGCGCGCAGCCGGACATCTCGACGGCGCTGCGTGTCTTGGCCGGGTCGTCGAAATCGATGGTCGAGAAGGGCAGCAGCAGCGGCGTCTGGCCATCCTCGGCCTCGGCCTGTGGGTTCAGCAGCGCCAACTGGCCGCTGGGGTGGCGCAGCCGCGCCGCCAGCGCTTGCAGCTGGTGCTCGAAACCTTGCGCATAGCGTTGGTAGGCGCGCTCTTTCTCTTCGCGCAGCAGGGTCACCGCCAGCAGCAAGGTGGCCAGGGCCAGCAGCAGGAAGACGCTGTGGAAGACGATGCGGTTCCGAAAGGCCAGCAGCGGCAGGCGGGGCATGTCCGGAACCCGCGGCATCCGCGGCAGTAGGCGCAGCAGACTCACCGGGCCGTCCAGCGGAAGCCGCGCATGGGCACGTTCTCGATGCCGTCGAACTCCGCATCAACCTCGCGGAAAGCTTCACGGATGGCCGCCACATGCTTGCGAACATTGTCCTTGCTGCGCCCGCTCTTGACCACGTCGAACAAGGACTCATAACTGACCACCTCACCGCTTTGCTGAACCAGCGTGGCGAGGATGCGCTGCGCCGTCAGCGGCAGGTTGATGCGCTGGCCGCGCCACATGGCCGAGCGCTGCCACAGCGGGTCCAGCACCAGGCCCTGCACCGCCTCCGGCGCGGTCTGGCGGCCGCGCGCGGCGCGCAGCATGTCCAGAAAGGTGTCGACGAACTCGGCCTCGCTGAAGGTGGTCTTCTGCAGATAGTCCCAGGCGTCCAGCGCCTTCATGATGCCGCGGTAAATGGCCGCTGGCATGGCCGAGATCACCAGCACCGGCGTGCCCTGGTGCAGCTTGTTGATGGCATTGATCAGGGCCACGCCGGCATGGCGTTCGCGCCCCAGCTCGATGTCCAGCAGCACCAAGTCGTAGCGCTCGCGGCTCAGCGCGCTTTCAGCGCTGTCGCGGTCGAACCAGGTGTCGATCTGCAGCTCGGGTCGGGTGCTGCGGATCCAGCCGACCAGTTGGTCGCTGGTCGGGCGGTCGTCTTCGATCACGGCAATGCGAGTCATGGCGGGATTATGTGAGGCGCGGACGGTGCTGCCTCGGAAGCTTTCTTCCGCGCTACGGAGCAAAGCCGCCCGTGGCCGGCATGGCGTGTTCGCGGCCGCAGAAGCGACAGTGACTTCACCCCTACCACCGGCCCAGGAGGCCACCACCATGAAGCTCCCCTCGCTGCATCTGCCCGAATCGCTGCGCCGCCTGCCCGCCCGCCTCGGCGGTGGCCTGCAGCGCCGCTTGCCGGCCTTGCTGCTGCTCAGCGGCCTCGCTGCAGCGGGCGCCTGCCTGGTGATGGTGCCGCCCTTCTACACCGTCGGGCGCGGCGAGGTGGCGGTGCGCACCAATCTGTTCACCGGCAGCCTCAGCAGCGCCAACGAAGGCCGCTTGTTGCGCCTGCCGGGCTTCCACGAGGTGCGCGCCTTGCCCCTGCGCGACCAGACCTACCATGCCAGCCGCATGGCTGCGGCTAATGGCGCCGGCGCGCTGCAATCGCTCGAAGGCCTGTCGCTGGGTCTGGACCTGACCCTGGCTTGGCGCATCGACACGCGCCAGTTGCCGGGCCTGGCCACGCGCTTGCCCGAGCAGATCGAGCGCGACCTGATTGAACCAGCCCTGCAGTCGGCGATCTATCCGGTGGTGGCCCAGCACACGGTGCGCGAGATCTTCTCCAGCAAGCGCCGCGAGATCGAGCAGGCGATTGCCCAGACGCTGAGCAAGCAGCTGGCCAGCCAGGGCCTGGAGCTGCGCAGCCTGCAGATCGGCCATGTGGACCTGCCGGCCGACTACCGCGCCGGCATGGACGGCCTGCTCGCCGAAGGCCTGGCCGCCGAGAAGATGCAGTTCACGCTGCAACTGAAGGCGCAGCAGGTCAAGCAGTCCGAGCTGGAGGCGCATGCCGACAAGTCGCGCCGCGAGATCGCCGCTGAGGCGGCCGAGCGTGAGCAGCTGATCGCGGCGCGCGCCCAGGAGGAGGCGATGAAGCACATCCTGCCGCTCAAGCAAAAGCAGATCGAGCAGCGCACGCTGGAGGCCGAGGCCAACAACGCCCAGCGCATCAAGATGGCCGAGGGCAATGCGCGCGCACGCCAGATCGAGGCCGAGGCCGAAGCGCGTGCGCGCGAGAAGATGGCCGATGCCGAGGCCTACCGCATTGCCCAGCTGAGCAAGGTCGATGCCGAGCGTATGGCGCGCGAGGGCGTTTTGCTGAGCCAGCATCCGTTGCTGGTGCAAAAGGCCATGGCCGACAAGCTGTCCGACAAGGTGCAGGTCATCATCGCGCCGCCTTCGGCCAGCGGTGCTTTCATCGGCTCGGGGCTGCTGGGCAACGCCGCTCAGCCCGTGGTCGCTCAAACCCAGGTGCAGGAGTGAGCCATGCGTGAACGCAAGCCCGCCCTTTTGTTTCGTGCGCGCCCGCTGTGGTGTCAGCCGTTGCCTATACGCGTTAGCAGACGTTCGCGCGGCGCCTGGCTGTGCTCGCTGACCGTGGCCTTGGCATTGGCCGCCTGTGCGCTGCAGGCCTGGGCAGCGCCGTCGCATCAAGCGATGTTGGTCCTGCAAGACGGTGCTGCCCTGCGCATCGCGCCCAAGGAAGGCAGCCCTGAGCAGGCCCGCCTGATTCGAGGCGAGGCCTTGGAGCTGCGCGGGGAACGGCTGGACTGGCTGCAGGTCTGGGACTACCGGCGCGAACGCGGCGGCTTTGTGCGGCGCGGCCAGCTGCTGCCGCTGCCGAGCGATCAGCCCGCGCTGCGGGCGCAGCTGCAACTGGCTTTGCCGCAGGAGGGGCAGGAGGGCCTGGCCTTGGCACTGGCCAGCGCCTTCGTGCAGGCGGCACCCGCGGCCGAGCTGAACACGGCGGTCGGTGCCGAGGTGCTGGATGCGATCGGCCAGCTGGGCCAGCGCATCGCGGCCAGCAGCGGCGCGCGCCGCGCCGGCCTGCTCGATGTGGCGGCGCGTTATGGCCTGCGCTTCGAGGCCTTCGAACAGGGCGACGGCAGCGTCAAGCTCTGCGATGCCGGTGATGCCTACCGCGCCCTCTTGAAGCTGCCGGCAGCCACGCCCGCGGCCAAGGCGCGCGCCGCGCTGGCGCTGACGCAGCCGGACTGCCGCCCCACGACCCTCAGCGGCAGCCAGCGCCTGGCCAGCGACGAGGCCCGCGCCGCGCTTTTGCAGCAGGCGCCGTTGCAAGGCCTGCCGCAGTACCAGGCCAACCGGCTGCGCAGCCGCCGTGCTGCCGTGGCCGCGAGCCGCGCGTTTCTGAGCCAGGCCCCGGCCCTGGCCGCCGAAGCACAGGCTGAGTTGGCCCAGGTCGAGGTGGGCGAGCTGGCCGAAGACGACCAGGGCGAGTTCAATGACGCTGCCATGCGCGTCAATGCCGTGCGCTGGCTGGCGCTGCCGGCCATGCAGGAGCGCCAGCTCTCCGCCCAGCTGCAGCTGCGCCTGGTGGCCGGCAGCAGCCCCGGCGAGCAATGTCTGCAGCTGCGCCAGCAGGGCCAGCTGCTGCTGAGCAAGTGCAGCGTCGCCCGCCTGCCGCTGGCCTCGGCCACGCTGAGCCGCGAAGGCCGGGCGATTGCCCTTGCGGCGCAGCCGCTGGATGGCTGGCGCGAGCTCTGGTTGCTGCGCGCCGGCCCGCAGGGCTGGACGCTCGATGTGCTGCCGCCGAGCTTGGCTGCGCCCGGCCTGGGTTATGTCGAGTTCGCCGGCTGGGTGCCCGGTGGCCGGGAGCTGCTGTTGGCCAGTGAGTCGCGCGCCGAGGGTCGCTACAACCCGCGCCGCTTCATCCAGCTTGACCTCACGAGCCTGACGCCGCTGCGCCAGTCGCCCGACGCCACAGCCCTCGGCGCCTTCCAGCGCTGGGCCGATCCGGCTTGGCGTGGGGCTTCGGCGGCACTGCGTTGAAGCGCTGTGCTCAGGCCGGCGCCAGCCCGCGCCGGTACTGAATCGCCTCGCTGAGGTGCGGCACCTCGATGCGGCCGCTGCCCGCCAGGTCGGCCACGCTGCGCGCCACGCGCAGCACGCGGTGGTGGCTGCGGGCGCTCCAGGACAGGCGCTGTGCGGCCTTGATCAGAAAGGCCTGGGCGGCGGGTTCCAGGCCTGCATGCTGGTCCAGTTGCGCGGCGCTGAGCCCGGCATTGCTGCAGCCCTGGCGCTCCAGGGCTAGGTTTCGTGCTCGGGCCACGCGCTCGGCCACCACGGCGCTGGCTTCGCCGTCGGCGGCGGCCTGCAGCAGATCTGGCGCCTGCACGGGAACTTCGACGAACAGATCCAGGCGGTCCAGAAACGGACCGCTGAGGCGAGATTGATAACGCGCAATCTGATCGGGTGAGCAGCGGCAGGCGCGCAGCGCGCTGCCGTGGTTGCCGCAAGGGCAGGGGTTCATGGCGGCGACCAACTGAAAGCGGGCCGGAAATTCGGCCTGCCGTGCGGCGCGCGAAATCAGGATGCGGCCGGTTTCCATGGGTTCTCGCAGGGCTTCGAGCGCGGCACGGTTGAACTCGGGCAGTTCGTCAAGAAAGAGCAGGCCGTGCTGGGCCAGCGAGATCTCGCCCGGCCGCGGCGGTGAGCCTCCGCCCACCAGGGCAACGGCCGAGGCGCTGTGATGCGGGTTGCGCATCACCCGCTGGCGCCAGCGCCCGGGCTGGAACTGGCCGGCCAGACTGAGCACGGCGGCCGATTCCAGCGCCTCGTCCTCGCTCAGGGGCGGCAGCAGGCCGAGCAGGCGCTGGGCCAGCATGGACTTGCCCGTGCCCGGCGGGCCCACCATCAGCAAACTCAGGCCGCCGGCGGCGGCAATCTCCAGGGCCCGTTTGGCGCCAGCCTGGCCCTTGATGTCGCGCAGATCGAGTGCTTCGCCGGCGGGCGCGGCGGTTGGCAGCGCCTGCGCGCGCGGCAGCGGGCTGTCGCTGCCCGGCTGCAAGGCCGCGACCAGATCCAGCAGATGGCGGGCCGCATGGACCGCCACGCCCTCGACCAAGGCGGCCTCGGCGGCGCTGGCCTCGGGCAGCACCAGGCGCCGGCTGCTGGCTTCGCGGCGCAGCGCCAGGCTCATGGCCAGGGCACCGCGCACCGGGCGCAGCTCGCCGCCTAGGGACAGCTCACCGGCACATTCCAGCTGGGCCAGTTGCTGCGGGTCGATCTGTTCGCTGGCGGCCAGCAGGCCCAGGGCGATGGGCAAGTCGAAGCGGCCGCCTTCCTTGGGCAGCTCGGCCGGCGCCAGGTTCACAGTGATTCTTTTGTTGTGTGGGAATGAAAGCCCGCTGTTCTGCAGGGCGGCACGCACACGTTCGCGCGTGTGCGAAACAATTGATGTTGAGCTTTAAACAATTGTTTTGATCTTTTGATTCAATAAAATCAATGGCTTACGTGCTGAAAAATTTTGGATAAAGCATCGGTGATCCTGGTAACAGCGATGCGTAGCGCATAGCGCTGTTGCATTTCCCAATCTGAGGTCGAGCTTCCCCTCACCCCAGACGGATTTATCCCACGCGCATCGTTCGGGGCGTGCCCAGGCTGGTGAACCTGTTCAGGATGGACGCTCGCACCTGCAGCTCTGTAACTTGCCGGTCGAAGTCGCGTGCCATGACACGCTCTCCTAGCCTCTTGAAGCACCCCATCTTGGTCTCCACCAGGCTTCGGCGGTGGTAGCCGCTCCACTTTTTCCAGATGGCTCGTCCGAGCTTGCTGGTCGTTCTCAAGATCTCGTTGCGGGCCTGGGCTGCCGCCCTGGCATCCGCCCAGGGCTTTGCGTTCCTGCGGGTGGGGATGATGGCCGCGGCCTGTCGATCGGCAATGGCTTCGTGGCAGGCCTTGGTGTCATAGGCGCCATCGGCGCTGACCGAGTGCACGGGCTCGCCAGCCGGGATCTGGGCGAGCAGCTCTGGGAGCATGGGTGCATCGCCGATGGCGTTGTCCGTGATCTCGATGGCTCGGATCTCCAGCGTCTGTGCATCGATGCCCAGGTGCACTTTGCGCCACTGGCGCCGGTAGTCAGCACCGTGCTTCTTGGTTTTCCATTCCCCTTCACCCAACATCTTCACGCCGGTGCTGTCGATCAGCAGGTGCAGGCCCGTGCTGTTGGGGCGTGCCGTGATGGCCACGCTCAAGGTCTTCTGGCGTCGGCACAGAGTGCTGAAGTCGGGAACTGGCCAATCTGATCCAAATTAATAAAACCTGTCTGGCTGAAAATATAAGTTGGTGGGACGTTTGTGCTGTTCTTCGATGAGGTTGGCCAGTGTCATCCGCTCCAACGTGACCTCGCGGGGCCAGACGAAACGCCCCGGTGCAGGCGCCGCGGCGCCTGCTACCCCGTGATGCCGGCACGAGCACCCTCATGCGCGTGGCCCGTCGGTTGGCAAAGAGGTAGGCACGGTGCAGCATGACGCCGCCAACACCGGGCTACGTGCGTCAGAGCGGTCTCTGTGCCGGCAAGCTCGTCCAACGACCTAATCAGCTTCTCGACTCACAGAACGTAAGATCGGGCACCAAAAGCTAAAAAGCTGGCCAGTGAGCCATGAACAAGAGTTCGAACAAAAGGGGGTGAAGGATGGCCACAGCTTCGGGCCGGCTGGTCGGAACCGAATGGGAGGCTTGGGCGAATCGCCTCTTATCCCATCATTTCGGCCCGACAGATTACCAGCGCGTTCCTTCGAAGGACAAAGGCGACGCTGGCATCGAGGGATTTTGTATCTCTCAGCGCTCTGTCTTTCAATGCTACGGATGCGAGGAGCCGATTGGGGTCAAAGAGCGCTACGAGAAGCAGCGCGACAAGATGACCGATGACATTGGGAAGTTCATCAAGAACCACGGCATCCTGAGTGGCATCTTCAAACCGCTCAAGATGAGTCGCTGGATACTCTTCGTTCCGGCCTTCGACAGCAAAGAAATCGCGGCGCATGCGGCGGCGAAAACTCAGGAAGTCATTTACGCCAAACTTCCCTATGTGGCGAACGACTTTCGAGTCATGGTGGTCCAGGAGTCGGACTTCTCGGTGGCCAGAGACCAACTGCTCAACACGACTCCCGAAGGACTGAAACTGCCTCGGCCTGAGGTGTCCGATGGAGCGATCGACGCCTACACCTCTACGAACGACGCACTAGTCGACCGGCTTCGTGAGAAGCTGTCCAAGCTTCCCACGGTCCGGACGGAATTGCAGCGCGATGCCCTCGTTCTGAACGTCCTAAAGGGGTACCTGGTTGGGCAGGAGCTGCTGGAGCAACTTCGGGAGTACCCCGAGGTCTACTACAAGGTCCTAGAGACCAAATCCCATCGCGAAGAGTCACTCTTTCTCAGCTGTCTCGACGGAGATGCATCTAAGGGAAACCTGTCCGACACCATCAGGTCCTTTCAGGAAGAACTGCGCAGTGAGGTAAAAGAACTTCACAGTTTCAACGTCCAAAACTTGGCACAGGAAGCAATCGCGGATTGGCTCATTCGTTGTCCACTCTCTTTCCCGGAGGAGACCAATGACTGAACTTGACCTGACCGAGTTCAACACGAGCTTCTCCTTTCAGCGGCGGCCAGTTTCACTTCCAGGAGATCTGAGACCCGCGTGGCGCATCGGACTCATAGCCATCCTTCTTAGCCAGTGCTGCAGGCAACAACGCTCGAGTCTCACAAGACTTCACGTACTGAGCTGGGCAGTTCGCTCGAAGGCGAACCACGATGACCTTCTGTCGCTCGTGAATCACGCCTTACCTCCGGACGCGCTCATCGTCCGTTTTGACCCGGCCGTGAACCGAGCGATTGACCTAGCCATCGGTGAGAAGCTCATCAACCGCGTCGACGGCTCTCGAATTGAGCTCTCAAAAGCGGGTCGGGAGTTTTCAAAGGAAATCTTTGCCGACGCGCAGCTCTACGTCGCTGAGAAGGCATTGGCCGCCTCGCTGAAGCAAAAAGTCTCCGAGTCAGTAGTGGACGAAATTTTTGGGAAGAGGAAGTGAATGATGCGACTTCGTCAACTTCGTATCGTCGTCGGGACCACGGACGGCACCTACGGCACGACACTTAACTTCCCGGATGGGCTTGTCGTCATCCGCGCAGAGAACTCTATGGGCAAGTCCACCTGCGCGCGCTCGATCCTGGTCGCGTTGGGAATGGAAGCGATGCTGACGACGTCCCTTCAGGACCTGCCGCTTACACCCGCCATGACGGTGAAACTAGACGGGGGCACCGGCTCGCATCCTGTCATCGAGTCGGACATCTGGCTTGAGATTGAGAACGACCATGGGCGACGAGTCGTAGTCCATCGCACCGTGAAGGGCAAGCGCGACAAGAACCTCATCACCGTCCACATGGGTCCGGCGCTCACCGCCCAGGGACAGTACGCCTATGAGGACTTCTTCGTGAACCGTGGGGGCAGCGCGACGCGCAGCGCCGGCTTCCATCTCTTTCTAGCGAACTTCCTAGGTTGGGACCTCCCCACGGTGCAACGCTACGACGGCACTGAAGTTCCGCTCTACCTTCAATGTGTCCTTCCATTCTTCATGACGGAGCAGACGCGCGGATGGTCTAGCGTCCTTCCACCAGTCCCGACGCACTTTCAGATTCGTGATGTTCACAAGCGCGCTGTCGAGTTCCTGCTTGGAATGGACGCCCACAGAATTGCGCTCGCGCGGCAGGAACTGCAGCTTCGCAAGACACGACTCGAGGGGCGCTGGTCCATCCAAATACGCCAGCTAAAAGAGCTGGCGGTAGCTGCAGGCGGCGTGATTGCGTCCGCGCCAGAGTCCCCGACTGCGACTTGGCCACCGCTAGTCTTTCCTTCCATCAACGTGCCGCAAGGCAAGGGCTGGATGAGCCTGACTGAGCGCATCCAAACGTTGAACGGACGCAAGGCCGCGCTTGAACAAGTAGAGATTCCGTCCACCGCCAGCTCCTTTGAGCCGGCAAGGAAAGAGCTGGCCGACGCCGAATTCCGTGTTGTGGACGAGCAGTCCGTGCTCTCCAGACTAATTGGAGAACTCTCGGCAGAGCAACAAGAGGTCGCCCGTGTGGAGCAACGCCTTGCCGCCATCAAGGAAGACATACGGCAGAACCAGGACTCGCGTACGTTACGGCAGTTCGGGTCCCGCAAACACTCTGCGCTCGCACAAGGGGCCTGTCCGGTCTGCCACCAGAGCGTTGCAGACGCTTTGGTCCTCCTGGCCCCGGACCAGCCGGTGATGTCCTTGGATGAGAACATCCAGTTCCTTCAGGAACAAGCACGTACTTTCCAAGGAGTTCTCGAGCAAGCGCGCAAGGTGGTGGCTGCGCGAAAGCTTCAAGTGACGGCTTCTCGCACAGCCATCACCAAGCTGCGCGAGCGCGTTCAACAGCTCCGGCAAAGTCTGATTTCGGATGGCCGAGCACCATCCCTAGCAGCCGTCTACGAGCGCGTCGAACTCGAGCGCGACCTGAAGCAGGACATTCGCTTCCAGCAGGGGTTCGAGCAAGCCACCTCGGTCTTTGAAAGCTTGGCAAAGGAGTGGCGCGCTATCGAGCTGGGAATTGCGGGGCTCCCCGATGATGATTTGTCCGAAGCCGACAGAGGCAAGCTCCGGCTCTGGGAGAGGTCCATTCGTGAGCAGCTCAAGGAATATGAGTTCAAGAGCCTTGAAACCGAAGAGCTCGAGGTGTCAGCGCATACCTATCGACCGGAAGTTGAGGGGTTCGAACTTCAGACGTCTATCTCTGCGAGCGACCTGATTCGCACGATTTGGGCCTACCAGCACGGAATGCTTGAAGTAGCTCGTGTCGCTGAGACCAACCATCCCGGTATGGTGCTGTTCGATGAGCCTCGGCAGCAATCCAGCAGCGCGGTGAGCTTCGTCAAGCTCTTGAAAAGAGTCTCCTCGGCGATTCGGTTCGGGCAGCAGGTGATTCTCTTCACCAGCGAGGAGCGTGAACGGCTTGACCAGCATCTGACCGACCTGCCGCACTACATCGAGCGGATTGACGGTCGAGTTTTCCAGAAACTAGCCTGAGCTTTCGTTGGCACAGCCCCCCCAGCTTCCCTCAAAGAACATGACCATCAGAATCAAGGACATCAAACTCTTATGGGGACGCTCGGGTACCCGCTACCGCATTCAGGGAGGAGGGTTGCAGTGAACGTACATGAAGAGGTTCTCCAGTGGTCGGTTGATCGGCCAATGTGGCAGCGCGATGCTTTGCGGCGTCTGGTCCAGACGAATGAGTTGGCGGAGTCCGATTTGGATGAACTCGTGCAGCTTTGCAAGACCCCACACGGTTTGGTGGATGCTGGTGCGGCCTATCCGCTAGCCAAGGATCATCTACCGGCGCCAGGCAAGCGCGGCGAGGCAGTTAGACTGACCTCCATCATCCATGACCGCGGCGTAAACGCTCTCGCTGATGGGCAGACGCTGCGGTTCGGGCCGTCCATGACGGTGGTGTACGGCGACAACGGCGCCGGCAAGACTGGCTACACCCGCATCCTCAAGAATGCGTGTCGGGCCCGCGGGCGTGAACTCATCCTGGGAAACGTCACGTCAGGCGCAGCGCCTCCTGCCCCTGTCGTCACCATTAAATTTCAGGTTGGGGGAGCGAATGCGGCACATGACTTGACAGTTGCTGGTGCAGATGACCGCGTCGCTCGTGTGAGCGTGTTCGACACGCAGTCGGCGGGCGTGTACCTAACGGAAAAGACCGATGTGGCTTTTCGGCCTCTTGGGCTTGATCTCTTCGACAAACTGGTCAGAGCATGCAAAGCCGTCCGCTCTCGCGTAGAGTTGGAGCAGAAGGCCATCGCCACCAGCCTCATCGTCCCGTTGCTGCAGCAGATCCCCGAAGGTACGTCAGTTCACCAACTTCTTGGCAAGCTGACCGGCCTGACGAAACTCGAGGCCGTTCATGCTCTGTCACGGCTGCTGCCTGAAGACGCTGAGCGGCTGTCTAATGCGGAGAAGTCTCTCCTGGACCTCAACGCGAACGACCCTGCGAAGGTCAAGCAGCAGCTGTCAAATCGACTTGGACGGGTTAAGGCGTTGATCCTTCATCTGCAGGCTGTAGAGAGCGAGCTATCGGATGATGCGATCGCCGCTGTTCTCGCTGCGCGCACAGAAGGGAAGCGAAAGAGCGATGCTGCGCGCAAGCAGAAGGAGGCGACGCTAGAGGGATTGCTGCCTGGAACGGGAACTGAGTCCTGGAAGGCATTGTGGGAGTCCGCCCGCAGCTTTTCTCATGAGCATGCCTATCCGGAGAGCACTTTCCCGGTCGTAGCCAGCGATGCAAGTTGCGTGCTTTGTCAGCAGGACATACGGGCTGAATCTGCAGAGAGGTTGAAGAAGTTTGAAGCTTTTATCACGTCGCCCATCGAGCAGGAGCTCCGAGGCTTGAGAGAGAAGTTCTCCCGGCTTCGCCGGGGGTTTGTCGATCTCAAGACATCAACGGAAGTTGTCGAGTCAACGCTCGCGGAACTTACCATCGACCACGAAGCGCTAGTAGCCGACGTGCGTAGCGCGATCGAATTGAACGAGCGCCGGCGTGTTGCCGTGGTCAGTGCCCTGACAGACGATGTCGACATATCAGCGGAACGTCCAATCGTTGCTGTGGCGAGCTTGGCTGTCCAGGCGTTGCAGGGGCAGTTGGATGCGCGTATCACCGCGCTTGGCGCCAAGGACGTTGCGGCAGAGCGCAAGAAGCTGACCGGTGAGATACAGGAGCTGGCAGCCCGAAAGCTTTTGTCTGCCAATGAGCAGCTTGTTTTGGAAGAGATCGAGCGCAAGCGTAGGCATGCGGCTTACGGCCAATGTGTGAACGACACTAGCTTTGCGGCCGTGACCCAGAAGAGCACTTCTTTGACGAAGGCCGTGGTCACCCAGCAACTGAAGGCCAGCTTCGCCGATGAGCTAGGCAAGCTCGGCTTCCGGCATGTAGAAGTAGAGCTGAAAGACGCCGGCGGGACCGAGGGCGTCCTGTATCACAAGCTGGTGTTGACCCGCGCGCCTGGCGTGACCCTTCCGAAGGTGGTGAGCGAGGGGGAGCAGCGAACTCTGTCGATTGCCGCCTTCTTCGCAGAGCTGAGCACGGCTGACGACCCTTCTGGCATCGTCTTCGACGATCCGGTTTCCTCGCTGGACTTTCGTTGGCGCGACGGCGTGGCCCGTCGCCTGGTCGAGGAAGCGAAGAAACGACAGGTCATCGTTTTCACGCACGACGTCGTCTTTCTGCTTCTGCTCAAGCAGTATGCGGCGGCGGAGGCTGTGGAACAGTTGGATCAGCATGTCCGGCACCAGTCGCAAGGTGCTGGAGTCTGCTCGGAGGAACTGCCGTGGGTCGCGATGCCGGTCAAGAAGAAGATCGGCTACATCAAAAGTGAGTGGCAAGCCGCCGAAAAGCTAGAGCGTACCGGCGAGCAGGACAGGTATGAGAAGGAGGCGAAATACCTCTACGGGCTGCTGCGCGAGGGCTGGGAGCGGGCCATCGAGGAGGTCCTGCTCAACAACGTGGTCGAAAGGTTCGGGGTCGGCGTTCAGACACTGCGCTTGGAGTCCGTCGATGTCGATGCACAGGACTACGCCACCATCAAGGCTGGAATGGGGAAGTGCTCGAAGTGGCTGCCAGGCCATGACAAGGCCGCTGCCGACCGCGCGCCAGTTCCGCCCGCCTCCGAATTGAAGGCAGACATTGAAGCGCTTGAGGCATGGATTGCGGCGATTCGGAAGCGTAGGCCATAGCAGCGTGGAGGAGGTTGATGAACTACGGTGAAGGGCTTGCCTACTGGTACCTCCGACTGAATGGGTTCTTTCCCCTGCGGAACTTTGTCGTTCACCGTCATAGCGGACACCGCCGCCGCTCGGATGTGGATGTGCTTGCTGTCAGACCACCGCAGGTCTACGAAGAGATCGGCGGTCAGCAAGGTGACTGGGATCCCTTCCTCGCAGCAACCGTTCCGCTCAATCGCTTTTTGTGTGTGATTTGTGATGTGAAGACCGGGGTCTTCACGGGAGATGACCTGTTTGCGCGTCCCAACCTGCTGGCTGCGACTCAGCGGCTAGGCCTTCTGGCGCCTGCGGCTTGTGCGGTGGGCACGTACCGAATTGCCGGAATGCGCTCGGACCGCAACGGGTCGACAACCGCTGCCGGCGAGGAGCGGTCCATGGTGAGAGTCCTCTTCAGCAATCCGTTGCCACTCGTCGGCCAGCGTGGAGTCGGCCGACTTCAGCCTGGGCCCATGGGCGCGCGCGGTCTCGGACGGCTCGCCTACGACGAGGGGTGCGGGTGCAGGCATCGACCCGTCCCAATGACCTAGCGTGGGAGAATACGGAGAAGGGCAAGGGCCTGCTGACCTACGCGCTGCTGCAGGAGGGGCTGGTGCAACGCAAGGCGGATCGTCTTCGGGGCGACGGTACCATCACCGTGTGCGAGTGGCTCCAGTAAGCAGTGGATCGCGTGCCATCGCTCTATGGTGAGACCTCGAAGTCCGTGGCTCCTGGCGGAGTACGGCTCGTGTCCTTCGATCCGGGCAGCCGCGCCCCACGCGAGGTATCGGTCGACGGCAGGCGCGTCCAGGCGAAGAGCCAGCAGTCCACGGTGTTCGACTTCCGGCGCGGCAGGGACGGACTCCATACTGTCGATCCCGAGAACGACGAAGCAGGTTCAGCAGACATGACTGATGCGAAGCGCAGGGCGATCGCCCAGAAGATCGGACGACAGGGCGAACTCATCTTCGAGCAGTGGGCGACGGAAGGTAACTTCAGCGCCAACAAGCTGCAGGACGATTACGGTATCGACTACCTGTGTCAGCAGATGCTTCCGACCGCCAACGGCCAGGAGGAGATAACCGGTCTCGCCGCGCTTGTCCAGGTGCGTGCGACAACCGCGGAAAAGGCACCTCGGATCGGATTCGATCGGGTGGACGTGGAAACGGCGCTGCGCCAGTCCGGAGTCTTCTGCGCAGCGGCGGTGGCGCTAGCCGACAAGCAGGTGCACTTCCGCTTCCTCGACCTCGCCCTGCTCGAGACCTGGGTGGAGTTCCTCAGGTCCGATCGCCAGTCGATTTCCATGAGGCTGGATACGATGCGCCAGGGCATCAAGGACTTCTCCGACGAGTTGGCAAGCCTGTCACGCCACTCGCAACGGGCAAGGTTCATGAAGGCCCGCGCCCGGTTGCAGCTGGAGGAGGCGATCCCAGGCGCGCTGATGCGGACGAACTCCGGAGATGCCGGCGACTGGGCGACGGTCGTCGTCCCCAACCTGATGTCGATCGTGAGCGCTCAGCCGGATCAGCACGAAGCCCTGGCTGCGAAGATGTTCCGCCCCGTGCCCTTCCCCGACGGATTGGAAGAAATCCTGACGGAACACCGCCTCCACGCTAGCCTTTTCGCGGTGAAGGAACTCGTCGACGGCCCCCTGTGGGTGGCCGGGGTGGCAGAGCACGAGGTTATGTTCGAGCTTAGCCTCGGAGAGGACAGAGTGGAGAGCCCGTTCCTGATGCGTCGCGTCGGTGACGAACGCGCCTACATCGGTGCCTCGGGTCTCGTCCTGAGGATCACCGATGCGCGGCACGATGCCGACTCCGGGCAGCACCTCCACCGCATGAGCTTCAGCGTCGAGGGGGCAGGAGCCAGGACTCTCGCCGACTCGGGCCAGCTCGACTTCCTGCGGATGCTGCGGCCCGGCGCACGCCTCAACGAGGCCGGCCGGCCGCTGCTGCCGGTCGAGGCCTTCGACGTCAGCAGGTTCGGCCGGTCGATCGAAGCTATCGAACTGGTCTGCGACCAACTGAAGATTCCATTGAGCGACGTGACGCTTTCCGACCTAGCCGACGAGACTTTCGCGCGCAACCTCGGCGTCCTAGAAGCGATACTGGCACTGGGCGAGCGCCCGGTCTTCCCGGCCTTCGTCCTCGAACTGGAGGACGATGAGATCCGCGAAGAGCAATGGAAGGGATGCGTTTACCGCGTGCCCGTGACCTTCGGGTTCAAACAGCACTCGCTGGTCGCTTGGATCGAAGGCTCCGGTGAGGTGTACCTGCATGATGGCGTAGTGCGGGGGCTGCGCTTCATCACCAAGGAGAGCGCAGAAGTCATCCCCATGGACGCGCCGCTGGAAGACACGCGCGCCTCTGCCCACTTCCACTCCGGATGGGCACCGCTGATCCTGGGATGCGAGGTGCCGGCATTTGGCAAACCCCTGGTGACGGACCTCAAGGGAGAGATCCGCCCCGGCTGACGCTTTACGGCCGCCAACTTGCTCTGCGTCTGCGCCCGTGCATCGCGCGTCCCCATCACAATCTGCCGTCAGGCCTGCGACGCAATTGTCGGTCTGCGACTAGTTGTGATGCGGCTCTATCGACGACAAGCTGTCGCTCACATTCTGAGCGGTGCACGGCCATCAAGGGAGCCCGAGCCTTGAACGGCGGATTTGAGACGTTGAAATCCGCGATGGGTATCTCCGCTCTGGGTCGATTGTGTGAATTCACCGAGCCCGCGCGAATACCCGCAATGGGCACCTTGCTGTCGCTCGTCGTGTCTGAACCGATGACAGCAACGGGTCGGCTCCGGGTGTTCGAGCTTCGCGCTTGAACGGCCGCTTCGCTGGATTGACCTTACGTTCAGCTGGAAGCAGCCTTCTGTTCCTCAGCAGCCGATGTCTGCGCCCGCCCCGGCCCGCGGCGGGCCATCGTGGCGACAGACCTCGGTCCGAATCTATGGTGGGGGCTGCAGGCGAAAGGCCCAGGGTAAGCCTTTGTCCATCACTTCAGCCAGCGGCAACGATGTCTGCGTAAGCACCCGTTTCGACGCGCGGCGCATTGCGGCAGTAGGAGGCTCCGTGGCCGCGGCTTCTATTCCATTTCCATGTTCGCAGACCGGTCGCACAAAACCGCGTCCTCGCCAGCGAATAAGCGCGGATTTACATCAGCGGCAACACGCGGTTGATCTTGTTGATCAACGCGCGCGTTTCCAAGGTGACGCCATGCTCCTGCAGCCTCTCGGCCAGTTGGGCATAGGTCATCTGTTTGTCTTCCCGAAACTGTTTGAGTAATTCCCGGGCTTGTTTTTCGTAGAACAGCCTGGGTGCAACCTCAATCATTATCAAATTATGAGAATAATTTTCAAATAATGAAACTTTCGGCTTCAATTAGTCAATCCTGAAGGTTTATTGAGCCGTGCGGGATCGAAAGCTCCAAACGAGCACCATTTACGTGTTAGATACGACTCAGTCTGGAGTGATATCCATCAAACACCCTATTCCAATGGTCGGTTCGCTCTTAATTTGGAATTATTTTCGAATATCTCTGAATCGGACAATTTAATAACGCAAAAGCTTAGTCACGACCAACATCACGCGCCAAAAAGCAGGGGCAATTGCCAGGTCATGCTTTGAACTTTAACTAACGGCGACACACTGCACCATCGTGCCAGACTAGCAGGCGTGGTAGGGTCCTGGCGCGGTTGCCTGAGTTGGTCGTGTCGACAAACCTGCGATGAAGGAACAGGTACAGAAGGTGCAGTCAAGTTTTCGCGCGTTGTATTTTTGAGACAAAAAGCTTTGCGCCACGTGACACCTCGCGGAGACTACGTTCTGAAATGAATTACACGGATGCAAATACCAACTCTGACTACGCCCTTCGCTCTCCGCGAATAGGCAGAGTTGTCATCCGTCCGCATGGGCGTCATATATCAAGCCGTTTTTAGGCAGTTTCTTTTCTCATTTTGGATCCCGTGAGGGAAGGTGCGTTCAAGTTTTACTGCGCGGCTCGCGTATTAAATACTAAATGCACCATTTGATATCAAGCAATCTCGCTTGTTGTCGCGTTCTGCATATTTACATATGCTGGAATGCCCAAAACGTAAACAGAAAAGGAGCAACTCAGACACAGCACAAACAAAAAAACCAACGAACCCTTTCGGGGTCGCTGGCTCTTTGCCCGGCAGGCGTTAACCAAATCGGCGTTAGACACCAGTAGGTTAATTCTTCTCCCAGGCTGAGTCAAGGCCCCGTCTCGTCCAAACGAAATTGATTGCGCATCTGAAGGCGCAAGGGAGAAGTCATGCCCAAATTTTCTCTCGGTCCACGCAAGGATCGAACACGCCCACTTGGCGCACGCACCACACGGTCTGGTACCAAGCCCCAGGTGGAACGAATCTTCGAGCAAATGCAGCTCCCATTCGACGCGTGGGAACCTTCCAAGGCTGAGCAAGTGGCTTCGCCCATGGACGGCCAGATCGACCTGAAGACCTTCCAGGAGCTCCTCACGACGTTTCTGCTCTCGTACAACGCAAGAACATCGCATGCCCAGGCGGTCGTGGTCCGCGGTGGTCATCGTGGGGAGACCCGCCATGGCTAGACGGCGCCTCAAATCCAACGAATACCGCGAAGACCGAGCGATCCGCGAGAACCGGAGTTCGGGTACCAACGAGAGCTACAAACCCTGGATCCAGGTGGGGCGCAACGAGTTCGCGTCTCATGGCCTCACCGAGTCGCGTCCCTCAATCCTGTTCGACCGTCAAGTCACGGTTCTCAGTCTCCTCGAAATCGAAGCACTGCGGGTGCTGCAGCTGACGAACCCCCGGGACATTCGTGAGCAGTTCAGACTGCTGCACGAGGGCGTCGAAGACGAATTTCTGCAGAACGCACCTCACGCAAGCGGCAGTGTGGAGATCGCCGAGACCTTCGGGCTGAAGCATCCACTGATCAGGCTCGGCAAGCCGCTGACCATGACGACGGACTTTCTCGTCAACCGTCGTGACGCTCGCCCCCTGGCCGTTCACGTGAAGTACGCGAAGGATCTCCCAGTCAAACGCAACCACGAGTTGCGCAAGATCGAGGAGGAGTATTGGCGCCAGCGTGGCGTTGCATTCACTGTGTTCACCGAGCGTGAGATCAGCAAGACCGCGAAAGGCAATCTCATCCTGTTCGAGTGCTTTCACAAGGAATGTCCCTGGCGCAAAAACATTCATCTGCACATGGAGGTGGCTGAGCTGGCTGTGGTGCTGCCGATGCTGGATGTTCTAGAAGTCGTCAGTCGGCGCAGAGGAATCTCCACGGCCGTCGCGGCAGACGTCGTGAAGTTCGCCATCTCCACAGGGCGAATCCGTCTCGACATTTCCGCGTATGCGATGGACTGGTCACAGGTCTGGCCACGCATGCAGGTCTTCTCGTACAGCGAGGACACAACCGAACTACTCGAAGCAGAAGGATCACTGCGATGAGTCCCAAAGACCTCTTCAACAAGATCATCCGCATGCCTAGTGGCAATGGTCACGATCACTTCCGTGTCATTGGCTACAACGAGTTGCGTCAAGAGTTTCTGCTCTACAAGCTCGCAGTCCAAATGTCGAAGGATGGCGTACTTCAGCTTGCGCAGAAGGCATTTGCCACCACCCCTGTTCGAGAGCCTCTCGAACGCATCAAAGCGCTTCCCTCTGAGCTCACGACCCCGGTGGATCTGGAGATGCCGCCGGCGACTGAGATGCTGCGTACGTCACTGAACAAGGAACAAGACGCGAGGTATCAGAGGGACGTGACGCGTTACCTAGACGTATTCGACCACGAAAAGCTCCTTTACGACCTTACCTATCGCACTTACAGAACGTATCTGAACGACTTGGATGGTGACCGTATGACGCTCACGCGAGCGCTTGGTCGCTACTTCCAGTTCGGCATGGATGCACACAAGGCAGCAATGGCGGGCATCTTTCGTGATCGTCGTCTGGTCAAAGCGAGGAGCGTGACGAAAAAGCTAGGTCGAACACCGAAGTTGGTGAAGAGCGGACATGCCCCGCACCTCACGGGGATCAACACCGAGGACTGCCATAGGTTCGACATCGAGGTCTTCTTGAGGCAAACACCGAACAGGCATTCGAGGGGCCCGACAGAGCTCTACAAGGAGTTCAAGTCACGCTTTATCGACAGGATGGTCGGATCGCTCTCGGATGGCACACCCATCATGGACGTAGATCCGACCAAGGCCATCACGCTCAGCCAGTTCGTGTACGCACTCAAGAAGCTGGAGTCGGCCCGGCAGCAGGCAATTGTCAAGGTGAGCAGATCCAAGTGGAGCAAGGATCGTGAAGTGCTCATCGGCACTGCAAGAGACGGGATTCGATATCCAGGTCAGGTCTACGTGATCGACTCGACGATCGCCGATGTGTACCTGGTCTGCGCGATGGACGGAAAGATCCTGGTGGGACGGCCGGTGATCTACGCAGTCATCGACGCGTTCTCGTCGGTAATTCTGTCGATCCACGTCACGGTCGACACATCAAATGTCGATCAGGCGAAGGTGGCGCTCTATCGCGCAGTCACGCCAAAAGATGCATGGCTCAAAAGCCTCGGTGCTCCTCACGAATTCGGGGCTGCGCTGCCGGCTGGGTGCAAGCCGACGGCGCTGTTCTGCGACCGAGGTGAGATTCTCAGCAAAGCCGGACTTGAAATGGCGAAAACCATGAAGTTCGCGCTTCGGCTGGCTGCCCCATACCGTGCTGACTGGAAATCTTTGGTGGAACGGCTCTTCGGAATCATCAACGACAGAGTCTTGCATTGGGCGCCAGGTGGCGTGAGGGACCGGGCTAAAGAGCGAGGCGAACGCGACGTCCGTTACGACGGTGTTCTCTCCATCAATGGACTTCAACGCTTGATGTTATCGCTCGCAGCTGAATGGAATCAGACCCACAACATGTCGAAGCATGTGTCCGCAGCCATGCTGCGGCATGAGATCACGGCAACTCCTTTGGAGTTCTGGAACTACGGACTGAAGTACCTCCATCCCGCTGCTGAGTGGTTCACACGCGACGATGCCGCACGACAACTTCTGCCGACGATCGAGTCGATTCTCAGCCGTCGAGGCGCAGAGCTTCTTGAAGATCTCCGATTCACCGCGGACTGGATGAAGGCTGACGATCGGTACTACGAGCAGCGCGAATCTGCTCGCGGAAAAGTGCTTCTCGATCCCGATGATCCACTGGGCGCCTACTTGGTTGACGACCAATCAGGCGATCTCCGTCACATGCGGATGGTCGATACACGCAACTACCAAGACCACGATGTAGCTCTGGAGGACGTCCGCGTGGTCGAAGAGTACACGAGGCTCTGCGGCTTGGAAGAGAAGCACAACAACAGTGGCATCGCGGCTACCCACGAAGCATATCGGCGAGCAGAGATCAGAACCGCAGAAAAGAAGGCAAAGCTCGACAAGAGTGGCGACACCCGGAGCTTGGCCGATCAGGTCGGAAACATCCACGAGGTGAAGGCTGCCATCTTGATTGGTGCGGCGGGAAATCTGAAGGATGGGTCAGGCAAAGGCCACAAGAGGACTGATGAGCTCGTGACTCGGTCGGACAGCACATACAACGAGTTTGACGACTGGGACGTCAGCTTTATCGACTCACTCACAGGAGATCAACCATGAAAGTAAAAGCCAACTACAGCGTCGAGAAGGTACCTTCGCATATGCGGGGCAATCCATTCATTGAGGCCCTCCCGACGTGGCGGGAAGAGCACGAGATCGTCCGCCTCATCGCGAATGTTCCTCCAGCGAACTTCGCTATCACTCCGGACATGCCGCAGACTGAACGTCGGTCGATGCTGAAGACGCTGGACAGCATCTATCTTCCCAACGAAGCCGCCGCAGGCTTGGCTGGGGCAATGGATGAACTCATCCGCAACGCATACCTTACGCGCAACCCAATGAATGTTGAGTCCGTTGCAGAAATGTATGACGACAAGAGTCTGATTCATCAGCAGGGTGCGCACGACTCGCCGATCGCAGGGATGATGCTTCTCGAGGGCTGCAGTGGCATGGGGAAGACCCGGCTGGTCCGTGTCCTCCTCGCCAGATACCCCAGATCCATTGAGCATCACGAGTACAAAGGGAAAAAGCTGCACACGACCCAGCTGGTGTGGATCAGCGTGGAGGCTCCGGTCGGCGGATCGCTCAGGTCGTTGCTCCTCTCCCTGCTCGACGAGATTGACGAGGCGGCCAACTTGGTCGGCACGGCGCAGTCCTATGCAGATGACCACAGGAACTCCAACATCCCCAAACTGCTGAAAGCTGTGGGACGCGCCGCGAAGACCCACAACTTGGGGATGATTCACGTCGATGACCTCCAACGCATCACGGAACTGCGCTCGAAGAGGAATGGTGTGTTCCATTTCATCGTGCAGCTTGCGAATGTGGTCAAGTGTCCGGTGATCTTCACCGGCACCCCCGAAGGAGCTGCCGGTTTCGAGGACAGCTTTGAAGCCATCCGCCGTATGAACAGCGATGGCGCATTCGTCATCCCCAGGACCCAAAAGTTTGCAAGCAAGTTCGCTGAGGTGCTGTTCAAGTATCAGTGGACTCCCGTGCCCATCCAGCCGGACCCCAAGCTGATCGCGTACATGGTCTACCTCTCGGCTTCTGTGACGCACGTCATGATCTTGCTCCACAAGGAAGCGCACCGGATCGCCATTCGGGCCGGCGACCCCAGCCTCAAGAAGGAGCACTACACGTCGGCCTACCGATCTCGTCTGCGCCGTCTGTACAAGGGGTTGAAGGTGCTGCGCAAGCAGCAGCCCAACTCGGAGAAGGCCTACGAGGACATCATGATGGAGCTGCGCAAGGATGGCTTTGCGAAGGACTACTGAAAAGCGTCCTCTGGCGCCCGTATGGTGCGGGCGTCAGGCGTCCCAGAAGCTCGGGGTCGTGTGCTTCCAACCATCGGAATGCCCACGGCACCCGACGCAGAACGCCAACTCTCGTAAGAGAGGGGTTGTGCAGCAGAGCTCCTTCTATGCATTGTGTGGCAGCCCGATGCTTGATCTTGAATTCACTGGCCTTGCGGTGCTCGGCCAGAGCAGGATCGCGCAGCAGCCACCTCTGGACTTCACCAATGCGAAGCGACGAGCGTTGAGCACAAATCTCCAACCGTTCGAACTGCTCCATCGCCTTGTAAAGCGAGGCGGGGGCACATGCCCTCCGCGTGACGGACGGGTCTTCGAAGAGTTCAAGTTCGGGCAGGCGTGCCTGCGCGTCTGCGTATTCTTGCGCGAGAGAAGCTTCGCATGCATCGCCGGAGAAGGCGAGCAGCATCGCCCAGTGCAGCGGATGCGCGAAACGCAGGTCTCTCACTGTCAATCGAATCCAATTTACCTTGTCGTAGCCCGCGAAATGAGGGATGCCGCTACCTATGGTGAGGTGCATGAGTTCGTGCAACTGACGAAGCTCTTCGTCGGTCACTTTGACATCCGATCGGCTGAAGCCAGACTCTCTCATCCTGGATCTGAACTGCATCAGCAGCACCTCCAAGTTGACAGAGGGTTGCGCACTAAGCCATTCCACGCAGGTGCTGATGTTGCACAACGCTGCGAACAGGTCTCGGGATGGTTCTGGCCGGACATCAAACTTAGCGCCTGCAACCGTTGCCCAGGTCATGTTGCGATGGCCGCGGCGGCACATCGATCTCAATGCGCAGCGATGACGCAGGCAAACCCACACGCCAGGAAGCTGGTGCCCGGTCACCCAGTATGCGAACCCTGCTTGCAGATGCTCAGCGGCGCACTCAGGACAAGCACGCAGGTGGTGTTCCAGCATGGAGCAGCTCCAGGTCAGACCTCTCTCTGCTCGTATTGGCAGCGGAGACTGGCTGGAAGAACAGGCCGTCAGAACCTGACGGCGCCGTGCCGCCGACATGAATGGGAGGTAGGCCCTGAGCACCGAACGCTGGCGCAGCGTTTCCAGGTTGCACGGGATCAGCCCATACGACGCCTCCTGCAGGTGCTGAAGCCCACTGACGAGGTCGATCTCGCTCCCGCCGACGGCGTGACCCAGCAGCAACTCGGAAGAGCTTTCCGAATTTGAACGCCCAGCGAGCTGATGAAAACGAGCACATGCACTGTAGATGGTCTCGTCGTCAGCAGGTGCTGGAAAGAAGCTGAGAGCCTGACCCATAACCAATCCACTCCTCACCAAACCGATGCTTAACTTTGCCCCTGGCCTGATTGCCGACGAACTCCTTTACAGCTATGCCGCACGATGGCTACTTCTAAGCGGCCTCAAGCGATCTACATTTTGCGAGGCTGTGGCAGGAAGGCAAGTCGCATTTCATGCGCTCAATGCCGCGCGATTCGTTGCGCTCGATTCGACTGCTGGGATCTTGGCAGACAAGTCGTGGGTTGAAGAGAACATGACGCTCTATCCATTTGCCAGGCCGTTTCTTGGTGAGGAGATCAACGCTCGGCATTTCACTACAGGCAAGGAGTTGAAGCGCGTTGGGACGGAAGTGGATGAACTACGCAGGCGCCCGTGGAGCACGCTTTGTCTCAATCATTGCCCGGAATGCGCTCGCGAGAACCGACTCAGCGACGGCGTCGCTGCTTGGCGTCGGAGCCACAACCTGCCAGGTGTGACCGCATGCCTAAAACATGGCTGCCGACTGTTCACGACATCTCGCACACCGGGGGCGTTGAAGATGTTGAAGGTAGAACCTCACCAAGAGATTCATCTCGGGGCCAGTTACGAAGAGATCTGGTACGCGGCAACTGCGAACGAACTTCTTGGCGCCAGCATTCCTGTTGTCCATCGCGAGCAGTTCCGTTACGCGCTCCAAGCAGGACTGGCAAGAACCTTCGGTAGGACGGATTCAGAAAAGATGGAGCAGATGATTCGACTTCGTTTGACCCAAGAATTTGAGCCCGGTTTCCTGAGACGCATCGGCGTTGGAACCGAGTCCGCACAGATGGCTGCGGCACGCATCATGGAGCACGACGCAGGTACTTTGAACCCGGTGCACGCTATCCTTGTCGCAAAGCTCACCCATGAGGGCGGCATCATCGAGCTTTTCAAGGAGGCGCTCACGCTGAAGGTTCGGCCGATGTCGAATGCGCGGGTAGCGAAGATGGAAATCCATCAGAAGAGAGTTGAATCGATGGAAGCGTTCAAGAGGCGGTGCAACGAGAGACGGACCGCTGAGCTCAGCCATCAACTGAGGAAGGACCTTGCCTTGGATGAAGTCATCTTGCTCGGCGATGAGGGTTGACGCATCGATTCGTGGCGGTGTCAGCGTTCCTTCAACAAATCGAGAGCAGCCGATAGGTGATTCAGTAGTGAACATCATGAACAATGAGAAGCACGAGACACTTGGTGAAATCGATTACGGACAGGCCCTGCAGCGGGGTCTTGAAAGGATCGCGCGGGACGATCTGGACGGTGGCTCGACGGAACGGCTGCGTAGGCCAGGCGAGCACCCGGCACCGACCCGCACGACGCCCGTTAAGGAGGTCAGCCTTTCGCTGACTGAATTCGTCGGTCGATCTGAGGCGACGGGAAGTCCCCTGTAAGCCATATACGCACGATTGCGGGAAATTCCCGCAATTGCGGATGTCTGCCGCAATTCGCCGCAATCTTCTGAGCCCACGGTTGGGCAGGTGATCCTCAAGCGCAGTAGGTCGTCGCGGCTTAGCTACCGTGTCTTGTGTTAACCGCTGGTAGCCCATGCCTTTAGAAGCTCAATCCGCTCGCAGTCGTCCAGGATCCCTGCAAACGGAGAGGTCGACCGGAGGGTTTGCCCGCGCTCGGAATCTTCAACTGCAAGGGCGAGTGCTTCTGCCATGCCTTGGTCAAAAACGCGGCACCATTCGAAAACGTATGGAAGCGTCGCCGCCAACGTTCCTGCCGCCATTCGTTCAAGCGTAGCTTGTGCCTTCGCGAACAACTGCGGATCTGCCTGAATTTTTTGGACCACCAGGCGATGAAGCGCCAAGCTTCGCAGGTCGATATCGCGCGCGGAATAGGGCATGGTCATCTCCCGGGGAGCCAGCTCCTCCCGGTCTCATGGCACGTCTTGGTCTTTGTCGTGATCGACTTCTCTGGCCAGATTGAGCACTTCCGCCACTCTGCGCGCACGAACCTGAGCCAGAGCCGCCATAGCGCTTTCGAAAGTCGATGGCCGAACACTTCCTTCCTGCAGCAGTCGTTGATGCAACGCTGCGTTCAGGGTGGGCACCGGATGACACGGCTCCGTGTGCGGGCCGTGCGTTGCACGAGCAACGCTCGGATCGTTTGGGTCCATGGCTACCATTATCCAGAAGATGCTCTGGATTGCTATAGGTGCAGTGGTCCGTTGCGATTAACGAGGCGTGAGCGCGCTCAGGTCAGCAACCACGCTGTGATCATCAGATCCCTTGCCGCTCGATTCATATATGGAGCTTGCCTTTTTCGCGTGCTGGAGAATAAGCTGTAATGATCACTGATACGCCTCTGGAAATTCCAAATGTTCCTGCTAGTTGGCTGGTTGTGAAAGACTTGCCTCTGCACTTCACCTTGGTCACCAATCGATATCGGCTGAAGATGAGTTCAGGGGAGATGCTCAAGGAAACCCTTGAGCTGGAACGAATAGTTGTTTGGCTGTAGCTGGGTGGCGCGGCCGGAGCAGGTGCGCGAAAAACCAAGAGCAAAAAATGCGAGTCTCCAATCTCAAGATAGAAAATTTCCGCGGCGTACGAGCTGGCTTCATTCGATTCGGAAAACACCCAGTCTTTGTAGGCGACAACAACACCGGCAAGACCACGCTGATCGAAGCATTGACCCTTTTGCTCGGACGGGATCGGTTGGTCCGGGAACTAACGGAGCACGATTTCTACGGGTCGTGCCCGCAGCCAGAAGATCGAATCAAGTTGATGGCCACCATCACTGACTTTCCGAACGACGATCCGGAGCACTGCAGCCAGTGGTTCCGCGATGGCAGAGCCGTAGTGAAGTGGGTGGACGAGGCATCTGGAACTGTGCATCCGCAGCGCGACGATCCAACCTGGAAGCTCTGCTGCCAGATCGCTGTGCAGGCGAGGTTCGACGCTGAATCTCTTTCCGTGGAAATGCTTCGCTACTTCCACGATCACGACGAACCGATTGACCCCTTCACTGAGGAGCCGCCAGCTCCTGTTCCGGCAAAGCTCATTCAGGAGTTGAGCTTCTACCTAGTCCGAGCCAGCCGCACTTGGGACAAGGTGTTCTCTTTCGGCAATGAGCTCTTCAAGCGGACCATATTGGCGGCAGCGGCTCAGCCAGCCGCAGCGCTACTATCCGAGCGCGACCGGCTGCGTGCGCCCGAGCAGCCGATCGATCAGGATCCTGGCATCGCGCCTCTGATTCAGAACCTGAACAATGAACTGGCACTTTCTTTTCCGAATGCACCAAAAGTTCAGCTCCGGCTGACCGGAACAGATAGTCGCGCGGTCATGGAGGCTGTGTCCGCCCACTTTGCGGCTGCCGACGGATTCAGCATTCCCGCCGGAAGACAAGGCAGTGGCTTAGTGTCAATGCAGGGGCTGCTGCTTCTTCTTGAACTCGGCCGTGCGCGCGCCGCTTCAGGAGGTGAATTCTTGATGGCTTTGGAAGAGCCGGAGGTCCATTTGCCGCCTTCGGCTCAGCAACGACTGGTGCAGCGTGTGCAGGCCTTGTCGACGCAGACTTTTGTCACCACGCATTCGCCGCTGGTCGCGAGCATGGCAGACCCGACCTCGGTGCTGGTTCTCAAGAAGCACGATGGTGAGATGTCTGCCGAGCCGTTCCTGGAAGCGCCTTTGCCCGTCGCAGCGCCAAACTGGCAACGCAAGTTCTTTCAGCATAGCCGCGTTGATGTGCTGAGTGCGCTCATGCAGCCTTCGCTACTAATTCCCGAGGGTCGAGCTGATTTCCAGCTGCTACGGTGCATCTTGCGGCCTCTCATGATGACGGCCGGTTGGGTCGATACGATGAGCAGGCCCTTTGGTATCGAAGTTGGCGTGGTTCCAACCGAAGACGCCAAAGTTATCGAGACCCACCTGCTTATGACAAGGCTGCACCGCAGCGTCTCTTGCCTTGTGGACGGCGATGGGGCGGGCCTGCAGTACGCAGAGCAGTTACGCAACGCGCCGTCACCACCGACGTCCATCATCCGTTGGAACGACGGCGCCATGATTGAGGACGCTGTAGGCTGGATTCTTCTGGCGGACGAGGGTGCTGCCGTCCCGAAGCTCGCGGAGCTTGGTGAGGTAGCGCCGGCGTCGGCGGCCGACGCCGTCGCGTACCTCAAGACCAAGAAGGTGGACATCATCGCCTACGAACTTGTCGCTGAGGCCATTGCGACTACGCCTACCTGCCGCGAGAGAGCAGCGGACCTTCTGTCGGGTTTGGCATGCGCCTGTGCTGGCTCGAACGCGACTGCCCGTTTTGTGCGCGACGGCGATGGGGTTTGGGTGTTCCAACCGTGACAATCCAGGCATTCTCAGGAGGCGCGGGCTGCGGGAAGACTTATCAGCTGATGCGCGCTCTGAGCGCGCACTTGGAGGCCTCGCCGCTGGCAGAAGGCCAAAAGGTTCTTGCTCTGACCTTCATGCATGGCTCGCGCCGCCGACTTGAGGAGCGACTCGCCCAAGTTCCGCTTCTCCGAAAGCGAGCAAATTGCACCACGCTTGACAGCTTCGCTTGGTCGCTCGTGCGGCGGTGGAGATCTCTCGCGTCAAGACTCGGGCATGCGGATATCGATCCCAGCCAATATGACCGGGTATGCAACGCGGCCGGAGACCTCGTACAGATCGCCGAGGTGAGGGCTTGGGTCGCCGGCTCCTATCCGATTCTGTTGGTCGATGAGGCTCAAGATTTGACTGCTGCTCGACTGCGCCTTGTTCAAGGCTTGGCCATGCGGCTCCAAGTGTTTGTTGCAGCTGACGAGTTCCAGTGTCTCGATGAGCAACTGCGCCCGAACCCCGCATGTACCTGGCTCCAAGAAGTTTGCCAAGCCGAAGAACTCAACCAACCGCAACGAACCAATGTGGCGGAGCTGCTCGAAGCCGCCGCGGCAATCCGCGCAGGCCAACCGCCACATACCGGAAACATGTTCAAGGTCCAGCTGACGCCTCGACCTCCACTTGCTGGCGCATGGCTGAATGGCAACTTGCGGTACTACGGGGGAGGACGGAGCGTTGCGATCATCACGCCTTCACTTGGTACGTTCGCCCGGAGCGCCCTCACCTGGTCAGCAGCCAATACGACATCAAACGGTGCTGGACCTTACGCTGTCGCTTGGGAGGAGTCTGAAAGCAAAGCGGCCAGTGCATTCATTGATGGTCTTGCATTGCAGGATATGAACGACATCCCTTCGGTGACCGCGCTTCTCGCCGATGCCGGTGATCCACGTGTAGTTCGGGAAGTGACAGATTGGATGGATGTGCAGCGACGTGCTCGCTCAAAAAGCACATTCTCCAAGGATGAGATCACTAAGGCCATCGACCAAGTCTTTTCACAACGTCGCCGAATCAGCAAGGGAGTCGACCGAGGTTGGAGAGCGATGACGGTCCACGGCGCGAAGAACCGCGAATTTGACAACGTCATTCTGCTATGGCCGGCGGCTGTCGTTGGAAGCGATGACCAGAAGCGCAGGCTGCTCTACAACGCAGTCACCCGAGCAAAGTCTCGCTGCCTAGTTCTGGTCCAAGCTGGCGCACAAATGGCGCGGCCACCTTTTGCATAGGCCCGGGGTGCAACGCGCCCCGACTCGTTCTGGACACGGATCTTGAAAATCGGTCCGAAATCAGGGGTGATTGGTCCGAATAAAGGACTGATATGTCTCTTGTCGAGCTGTTCTGCTACCGGTGGACGCCGCAGGTCTTGCGAAAACTATTTCTGTGTGCTCTAGGTCACTCCCATGCAAGAGCGATTGGGGCGGCAGGTTGCCTAAATGAGGTGTCGCAGGTTGTCTTTGCCCGACACAACGTCATACGTGCTGTCCCAGGCCCAACCCTCAAGGACGACTGACTTCCTGCCGCTCTTCCGCGTCGACCACTATGCTTCCATAAAACATGCTGAGGGAGTGATTGAAGATGGAAGAGCTTGAACTCGACGCGAGCGCGTTCTGGAGACATTTCGACGGCGAATGCCGTGCTGCCTACCGCGGCAACGGAACTTCGGCATACGAGCGGACGACGCTCCTGATGCTTTTTCTGTGGGCGGACCAGCCCGCCACCATCCCGGCACCCCGGTCTAGGCTCGAACATCCCAGCCGCGAGGTTCAAGACTGGTGGGCGCAGGCAGTTGGCAGGCTCAACGAACTGTTGGGCCTCGCGCGAGATCAGCGGCTCAACGTGGATGCAGTTGCACCGGAGTTCCTAGTCCGTGCGCTCGACTTCCTATCGAGATTGAACGAAGTCCCTCCTCGCACCGCCGCCTACTTTTTTGACTACCGGTTCATGCGTCTTGCGGAGCGAGAAACCGGAACCAACCGTCTGGTCTCGCACTTTTCCGCATCACTCGCCAATACGCTCAACGACCCGAACAATCCCTTTGTTGACGTCTTTTGCGAAACGGGCGATCTGTTTGCGACAAGTGGGAACGAACGATGGCGTCGGCGGCATTCACAAGTCCCGTATGGCTATCTCTTCCAGATCGGATCTTTCGACCTTGAGGTGAGGTTGAGGCTTGTCATGCACGAAAGGGATCCTCGCGCCTTTGAGAAGCTGAGTGCTCGCGAAGACTCTTGGTCGGCTGCATTGTTTCGAATCGACGTCCCCCCCCGCAAAGTGATGCCGTCGCTCATTTATGACGACGTTTTCCGGGGCGTGGCAAATCCGTCGGAAATGCTTGAACCTCTCCGGTGGCAGTTCCGTGCACAGTTGGTTCTGATGGTCATCGCCGGAAGCGAGCGGACAACGACTCGCCGTTCGCTTATCGACGTTCGTAGACGCTTACTGGATGAGGGGCAGCTCGCAGCGGTCATTGACTTCCCTCGAACGGCCGGAACACGCATGGAGAAGACTGCATGGCTGATCCGCCCACGCCCGATGGGATCCGGAAATGAGGTCCTGATGATCAACACCGCAGCAGTGGGGATCCCGGCCAGCCATCAGGAGTACGGATCGCTGGCCGAGTTCTCCGGTCGGATCGTGAGGCTCTTCCTTGGTGCCGGAATCTCCTCCCGCTGGGCGACGTCAAGTCGCGAGGACTCTACGGCCCACTATCGGTACCTGTTCGATAGAGAGTTCACCGATGGATATCGCAACGTTGAGGGCCTTTGCCGGGTCGTCTCGGCTGATGAGATCCGGCAGCACGACTACGCGCTCCAGGCATTGCGCTACGTCCTTCCCCCGGCACGCCGCGCGTGGCTTTCGGGTATAGACGGCTCCCCCCTGCTGAACTTGCTGCATCCTGGCAACGGTGGTGGTCGAACGATCTATCTCATCGGTAACAACGGTGAGGGAAAGAGCTTGCTCCTAAGGGAGATCGCACAAGCTTCAAGCGAGCATCAACGCAAGACCATCGGAATCTCGTGCAGCACTTCGGATCGGTTCCCGCTGAAGTCGGAGGCGACACCGGGCTTTGAGAACTTTATCTATGAGGGAGCCCGCACGTCAGATCAGACGGCCAACCTCAAGCGGCTTGCCACCGACGTATGCCGAAAATTCCTTCTGATTCACCGCTCCACAGAGCGTCTGCGGGTATTCGAGGAAGTCCTTCGACTCATTGAATTCGATGCTCGCCGCTATCTGATGCCATTGAAGGCAGGCGGCGCCGGCATCCACGCTCAACGCGACTGGGTCATGGACCACACGATCGAGCTTGGCAGCGACGCGTTGCTCAATCAGGAGCAGACCGAGAACGTCAGCGCATCCACCATGCAGATTGCCCTTATGCGGTCGGAATCCCAAGGTGGCATTACACCGTTTCGCGATCTCAGTTCAGGCGAGCAGCAGATCGTCAGTCTGGTGGTGAAGATCATTGCCCAAGCCGAACAACACTGCCTGTTCTTGGTCGACGAGCCCGAGATCAGTCTGCACGTGAGCTGGCAACGAGTTCTGCCGCGGGTCCTGTCGGTGATTTCCCGATACTTCTCATGTGACATCCTCGTCGCCACGCATTCGCCTCTACTAATTTCCAGCGTCTCCGACGATTCGAGTGTCTGCCTCTCCGCCAGCAAGCAGCGACTCACTCCGATCGAACCGCGAGACCGACGGTCTGTGGAAGGCGTCCTTTTCAAGGGCTTCTGCACTCATACCGCCAACAACCGGTTGATCCATGAGCGCTGTGCGGCGATCGTTGCCGACGCCATTGGAATTATGAATACGGACCTTCCGGACAAGACACAGTTGCAGCCGCTGCTGAAAGAACTTGGCGACATGCGTCGCAGGGTCAGGGACGCTTCGGCGCAGTTGGACAGGGTTGGGATCGAGCGCAGCCTCGAGGTGATCAAGGCGGCCCGCGAGGCGATACAGCAACTCACAAGCGTCCGATCAGAGTCCAGCTTCGAGGAGGAGCCCAATTGAAGACGCTGCCTGGAGGCCGCGTCAAGCTGGACGAAGAAGAGGCATACCTGGCCGTCTGCCACAAAACCAAAAGGGATAGACCGGACGTGAGGGCGATCCTTGAGGAGGAGAAGTTTTTTGATGCTGCTGCGCGTCCAAGCACCGCCAATGAATGGGGCGCGCTGCGGGACACCATCTGGCTTGGCACGCACGCGGAGATCAGCGGCGCTTCGATCATGTCGGCCCTTCGGGCTCATTTGTCCAGTCTCCAACATGACGATTGCTGTTACTGCGGTCAATCCCTGCTGCTTGGAGGCTATTCCCGCCAGCTGGATCATGTCCTTCCGGCCTCGGTGTACGGCCGCTTCTCCTTCCACTTCTGGAACCTTGCGGTGGCGTGCGAACGATGCAATCGGATCAAGAAGGCCGCTGGCTACCAACCGATTTCACTCACGGCGCAGGACTATCCAGAGCACGGCGAGTTTGCGGGCTTCTTTCATCCGCGCTTTCATCCGTACACCGATCACGTCCGATTCGGGCTCACTGCAACTCAGAACTACTGCTACATCGTCTATGTCGGCCTATCAAAACAAGGCAAGCAGTTGGTGAATGACGTGCTCAAGGCCGCTGCGTTGGAGATGACCCGAGAGTCAAACGACCCTGTGATTAAGGCCGCGGCTGCAAAGATTCGGACGGCGGCGAGAACTCAAGGCCCCAAGGCTCAAGCTGCCATGCTTCGATTTGAGGACGCTATTCGCGAAGCGATCGAAGCAGGAGCCGCATGACATAGAACGAGTCTACTTGGCCAGATCTGCAGTACCCGACGCATCTCAGGCCCTGGCCGGGCTGCGGGTGACGGCCATGATTCGCTCCCGCGCAGGAAGTCCTCAACCACTTGTTTGCTGGGGCGCCAGGCGCGCGACGGTAATCTCGGCTGGCAGCGCGGTCGCCAGCCCCCCAAAGGTGACGACGCCAGCGTCTTGCTTCGCGACAGGTAGCAAGTACCGGCTTACGACTCGCACGCGAGGCTCCCGAGGTTCTGCCCTCGGAAGGTCTCGGCACGTGAACCGCACCTCAATCGCTCAGTGTGTCGCCTGCCTGTGGGGCCTATCTGCTCGTCACACCGTTCGGTTGATCGGTTTGCGGTCGCGTTGGGATGTCAGGACGCTGCCGTTCATCGAAGACCGTTGATCGCCGAACTGAGACTGCTGAATGTTTAACTTGCTCGCACTAAAACGGACGGCCAGGATGTGATCTTGAACGACTGCGGTATGGCGACGAAGTTCGCTGGCGTACCACCCGCACTCGGCCATGAGCAGTCCGTGGCAACAGGCTGCTTTCAGGTAGGCTAGCGCGATGACCATTGCCGCGCTCCCGCCGGTTGGCCCCCAACCAGAATTCGCTTCGAACACTACCTCGTGCAAGCCTTTCCAACAGCTCTACTGATCGAGCGGCCGCTCATCTACGCGTCGCTCTACGACCTTGCCGCCGTTGTTTTCGGTAGCGAAGGCTTGGCTCGCTTGTCAACGGGTGACGATCATGATGAGTTCGACAAACTGAGGGTGCGCCACGAAATTGCACAGGCAACCAAACTGCTGATCGAGGTCGCTGTCATCCTAAGAAACCTGCTTGACGGTGGAGAATGGCCGCTGGATGTCATTCACGAGATTCGAGTTGATCGTCGACCCGAGACTGAGGTGGGGAGCATTCGCGAGGGACGGAAAGATGAGGTTCCTCTACGGTTCCGTGAGGCATGTAACAAGCTTATCCACGCGAAGAAGATTTCCTTCGGAATGGCTTCATTGCCAGATCGAATGAATTTTCTCAACGGAATGGTCGAGTTGCACGGCGATTGGCAAGGAACCGAGTGGGTTGCCCATTTACGGTTGGCCGACTTTATTCGCATGGCTGTTCGACAGTTATAGCCGGGCGCTCACGCAAACGTCCTTTGGCAGGCCTCCGTTCGCAGCTCAGCTTCAACTCGAACGGCAGCTTTGTGGCGCCACATTAGGTGCAGTCGGCATTCGCACCGGGTCGATCACCGCCACTGCCGAATGGCCGCTGACCTGCATGTGACCTCGCACCCATTTGACGCCGAGATGTCCTGGGGCGACCGGCTGCTTACAGCCTGAAGCGGTCAGCATTTCCGCACTCGGCGCTGGACCGCGTGGTCAAGTTGCCGGACACGCTGCCCTGCGCAACACCTCCGGACAAGGTGCTCATCAGGCGCCAGATTCCGTGCTCAGAAGACGCTGAACATAATCTTGAGGGATCTGCCTGCACGCCGCCCGTCCGTATTGCATTCTTCAAGGAGCCGAGCGAGGTCACATCAAGTTCCGTGTGGGTTGCTTACTCCACGCACCGAAACTTGCGCATGATCGTGTTTCGCGGACACTCGCGATGGAACGGAATTAACTTGCAAATCGAGAGTTTTCTGGAATGAAGCACGCCGCGATCGCATATCCGGCTCCTCATCAAGGCGGCCAAGGGCATCCAACGCATTCGCATACGCGACAGCGCAGTATTGGCTGCTAAGACTATTAGGTCCCAGTGCCGCCTCGTACGCGGTCAACGCGTCGCGTAGGAAGGGTAGGGCCCTCTCGGGGTGTCCGTGCGATTCCAAAAAGCCTCCCAGCAAAAACCGAGCCTCCGCAATCAGTTCGTCTTCCGGATCCCTTAGTGTTTCAAGGATTGCAAGGCCACGAAATAGCAGGCGTTCGGCTACCGCGGGCGGGCTGGCAATCGAAAGGATCTGTAGCGCTCCGGCAAACTCCTCACTGATCGCCCCATACAGTTGGCGCCGGAGTGCCCCGCTGCGACGGAAGCTGCGTCTCGCCTCTTCATTGTTACCAAGCTCCTCCTCAATCAATCCGCGAAGCACGAGTGCCTCACTAAGCTCATATAGGTGATCGGGTGCATTTGACTCCTCCTCAGCCCGTACCATGGCGTCACTGTGACGCCTAGCTTCTTCGAATCGGTCTTGATTCATCAAGACGATCACTAACCTGCCTCGAAGTTCCTGCAGCATTGGATGGGAGCTCGGGAGAAACTTCACTAATTTTTCCAGGGCTCCCGAGTCATCTGTATTCCAGCCCTGAACCAGCATTCGCTCTACGACCACTTCCTGGGATTCCGAGCCCCAATGCAGTTCGAGGATTTTTAATGCCCGTTCCGCTGCAGCCTGTCCTTCCGGATGACGGTCCATGTGGGAGTAGAGACTCTGCAAGTTGCACAGAATCGGCCGGGCCTCCATGGAATGGGGCCCCTGCCAGTCTTCAACGCCATCCAACGCACGGAGATAGAGGGATTCTGCAGATTTGAATCGGTGCCTCCCATGAAGGTAGCTCGCCATTCGGTGTGCCATGGTGACAGTGAACTTATCTGCAAGCTTGTACTCCGCGTGCATTTCTGTGCAGCGCTGTACATGTGGCCGCCAGCTTTCCCACTGAGGCCAAGTCTTGCGCTCTGAGCTTGCCGGAAGGTGCCTTTCGAGACGGCACGCAGCCTCCTGGAGAATCTCTGAAAGCTCCCGCGGAAACATCGACTCCCGAACAACATCCTGAACCAGCCGATGGATGTTGAATGTATTGGACGCTAGCTGCCGCTTCACGAGAGAGAAGCGCAGGAGGGGCTCGATAACATCATCGAGGCTCCTGTCAGAAGTATCGTCGCGCCGACAAAATCCCAGCGGGATTCGGTCCGCGGCGATGACCGAGCACAGCTTGAGCAGCCGAACTGAGGCCGGTGCCTGAACCGATAGATGCTCGAAGCTCACAATCCAGGTTGTCGCCAGCGAGGCAGCATACTCCCCAAGACTTGGCGGGCGCTGCTCTAGCCATCGCACACCATGTCGACGAAACGCAATCATGTATTCGACGATAGAACCGCGGGTATCTCTTAGGTAGGCAGCGGCTTGCTCTAAGGCGAGCGGAAGGCCATCGAGCGCTATGCACAACTCTTCAAGTGCATTTGTCTCGGCTGGAACTATGCGAGTAACCCCCAGTCGTCGACGCATGAATTTTTTGGAATCTCGCAGACTGAGCTTCTCCAAATCGATCGCCTGCGTCGCTCCGGCTTCGTCCAGATGTAGACGCCTGGAGGTCATTAGGAGATGGCCTTTCTGTCCGTGGGGGAGTAGTCGCCGCACGCTGCCCGCATCTACAACGTTGTCGGCAACAAGCAGCCACTTCCGCCGCTTGGCTGTCTCGCGGTGAAGCGCCAACAACACCGCTGGCTCGTCATCAACTGGAATGGATCCTCCCAGCGCAAGTGTCAACGTTGCAAGGTCGCTGAAAAGGAGGTCGGGTGTCTCCGCCCGTACCCAAGCCACCAACTCGTATTCCTCGGCCGCGGAGAGAGCAAACTCAAGCGCGAGCTGAGTCTTTCCCATGCCGCCAAGGCCAACAATCGCGACGGTACTACCCTTTGCGAACGCCTTCTTTAATCGGGTCAGTTCGTTAGCACGACCCGTAAAAGAAGCGTTACGCGCCAGGGGTATTAGGAGTCGGGCGCGTTCGTCTACTTGGCCACCCCTGACATCCGGGGCCGTCACCGCTGGGGCTGCGGGAGGCCCTACTAAGGGTTTGGAAGTTGTTCCCGGAAGTCAATATCGCCCGCGCTCAGAATCGCAACAGTCACAGCTGCCGCGCTGTCGCACGCGTACTGCGTCCATTCAGCGCTTCGCTTGAAGCCGACAATGTCGCTGAGCCCTCGAACTGCGAGCACCGGATATGACTGCCGCCCTGCGCTGCGCGCGGCCGCATATACACCGGCCAACTCGGTTTCTACATTGATCACCTGCCGTGCCGACTCTTGCCACTTGGAAAGAAGTTCGGTGTCCTTCAGCACGAGATTCCCGTTCGCACAAGAACCGACGTACAAGCGAACGCCATCCGTCCGGTGCCCTTCTGGAAAGCGTGCAGCCAAAGAGGCGACGACCTTCTGCCGATGTGAATCGGAACCGTACGTCGCCGCAAACAGCCCAACATGATCCATTGGCACAGTCGGGTGCGATGACTGAAGACCGTCCTGAACGAGGCCTGCCAATTCCAGCAGACGTTTTCCATTGCGGCCAAATGGCTTCGTCTGTAAGAAGCGTTCAACGCGCGGGTGCATCGGACCGCCCATGGTCTCGTGAGTGACGTTGCCTTGAGCGCTCGCGCCAAACGAGAAATCATGCAAAGCCGAAGTCAACACCACATCGCCTAGGCTGAACTCCGCGTCAGGAACACCGCCGGCAATTCCGGTAATGATGAGCCAGGCCGGATCCAGATCGGCGATGACGTTGTTGGCCACTGCCTGCGCACTCAAGTTCCCTTGTGTGGTGCAGCGCGTCAACGCGACACGGATCTCACCAAAAGTACCGTTTGGGAGAAGCGCCGTTTCATAGCTGTTCTTCCCTCCCTCGACTGCCCGAGGATCAGGCAATCGCTTCTCTAGTGCTTCGTATTCGTCAGGACGAATCGTGATCACGACGGCATGAACACTGCCACGAATTTGTTCAACTTGGATCGCTTCTTTGCGCAACGCCTGCCCCCTAGGAGTAGATAGTGACCAAAGCTGCCTAATCGGCAAACGCCATGCACACGGAGGCCACCAAATCGCTGCCGGACTCGAAATCGACTTCGAGTCACCGCATCTATCTAAGAACTCTGCGCCGATGCGAGACTACGCTACCGACCATGCAAGACCATTGTGCCAGCGCCCAACAGACCTGGTGCGTATTCCAGTGGACATGAGCATCCAGCGCGGCACGATGGGCACGCGACCCAGTGTTCATGAGCACCAGCGGCTGAGGCGCGGGAGCGGCAGCAACGCAGCGGTTGCTGACGGTCGCTGTCGGCGCCCGTATGCCAGCAGTGTGCCCATAGCGGTAATCCGCTTGAGGTTCTTAAGCCCCGGTCCTCGGCCTTGAGCAGTTATTCCCCAGCGTCGGCTTTGAGGAAGGCCAACGCCTTCAAACGAAGCTCATCGAGTCAACCGGGCTCTTGCACGAGTCGCAGCATGATCCTGGCGGACATGCAGCTTCAATTCTGCTCAGCCTGACCGGCTCAGGCTTCTGTTTGGAAGTGCGAGGTCTCGATCCATAACAATTGACAGCCTAGCTACCGTTGACCGGTAGGACCTGATCACACACGGCCGCAAGATGTGCACTTTAGCGGTCACTGTTATTGGCCACCGGGAATATTGATGAGAAGGTGGGCCGCCTCGTGGTCAAGTGAGGCTGGGCCGGATGGTCAGCATGGACCGTCGATGTGTAATCGAATCAGTGGTCGCTCCGGTCAATGAGGGGCAGTGCCTGCGCGACAGGTTTCGACAGGCTGACCTGCTCCCTCCGTGCCGTAACGGGCCGGAGTTCACTTGCCGGGCCTTCATCGCTTGGGCGCAGTCTCACGGCGTACAGCACATCTTGATCCAGCCCGAGCGGCCCATGCAGAACGGCTACATCGAGAGCTTCAACGGCAAGTTCCGCGACGAGTGCTTGAACGAGCATTGGTTCGAGACGCTGGCGCAAGCACGCACGGCGATTGCTGCTTGGCGCCAGGACTACAACGAGGTGCGGCCGCACACCAGCTTGGGACGAATCCTCCAGCCGAGTTCGCACGAAACCATCGCACAAAGAACCTTCCGCCACCGGCTACAAGCAAAGAGATCAAGTAACCTTCAACCCGGACTTCCGCCATGCGACTGGTACTGCGGGAGGGGGCAGGTCACGTCGGCCTGCCTGACATCCTTATAGTTGTTGAGGGCCGGATCCGCGACGAAGCCGATTGCCATACACCTTGGTCATGGTTACTGTATGGCTCCATACCGCTTGAGCGCTAATTGGAGAGTCCTGTGGATCGACAAGCCCTGACCCCGGTCATCGGATCGCTGCTGTTCGGCCTCCTTCTCGGCAGCGGAGTCGACGTACGCGCACAGGACACTGTTCGCTTTGTCGTTCGCGCGTTCATACCGAAGTCGCATCCGACTTCTCCAGGAGCTATCAAGGCAGTGCCTGGCCAATCCGGCATGTTCATGGTCCCTGACGTGCTGCCGACGGGCCAGTGCTTCGACACCGACCACCGTGAGTTTTCAGCCGACCCCGCGGCGTCTTCGCGCCTTTCCTCGGCGGTGAAGCTGATCTCAGGCGCATCTCCAACCGCAAGCGTCATCCACGCCGCGGGAAGGACCGTCCGGCGCAAGTGCGCAACCGGGGGTGATGAGACGGCCGCCACGGCGCAGACGACGGCGTGCCATATGGGGCAGCCGGCAGCGGCCGGCAACCTGATCCAGATTGTTGTCGGTTGCAGCGCCGGAAACCCACTCGTTCTTGGCGCCCCGAAGATCGACTACGGTGGCACGATCACCTACGACATGGCTGCAAAGACTTTGGCGTTTCAGGCCACGGTCGGAAACTTCCCATCTTTTGAGGCCTATGCGTCGTTGAACGGTGGACCGTTCAAGAAGATTTTCGCTATCGATCCCGCGCCTGGCAGCACTCCATGGGCGCTTTTCGACGCTGGCCTAGGGTTTGGGTCTCGGCCACTGTCTGCCCAACCCGTGAAGCTGAACTGATCGCGCCAGCCGCGAACTGGTTTGCCGTTGCGGTCGCCCAGAACATCGCAGATGATGCCCTCGACTCTGAAGCCACTGGCGCCGGTTTCTAAGAATCCCGGGGGGATTCACATCAAGCTATCGAACAGGGCTTTCGGGCGAAGTGATGGCATGCAAGGCGTTGTCGGACTTAAGGAACGGTGTCGTCTACGGCATTCCATGAATTGAACGACACCAACGTTCTTCATGACTACGGCGGATGCGAACGAGCAGGCAACTCGAGTCAGTAGTCCTTGATCATGGCGCTTAGCGCATCGCTAGCGGCAGTGAAGCCGAGGGACAATCTTGGACCGCTTGTAGACGCTTCGACGAAGAACTTCTCCAGGAGTTGTGTCAGCTGCTGATACCTTGCGCGTGACAACGCAGCGAGATCAGCAGAACCAGACTGAGGAGCGTTGGGCTGGTTGCTTGCCCAAGTTCGCATGACATCCCAGTTGAAGAGCTGGTAGTTGCTGTTGCCGTTCAGCATGCTTTGCAACAAGTCGCATTGGGCATAAGCGGTCTCATGACCGGTCTGCAGAACAGCCTTCAGAAGCAGGGCAGCGTTCCAAGCTTCGTCAAGGCGCTGAAGCTTTTCCTTGGCTTCACCCCAATCCATCTTGTCATCGAGCAAAGTTCGAGCGACCAATATATCGACGGCACCGATAGAGCTTAGGCACTTCTTTTGATGGGCAATCAATTTGTCCTGCTGATTGGCAATGAGGGATTTGATGTTGCCAGCAACGATGTCTGCATGGCCCGTGGACCCGGCGCTCCCGTTCGTCTTTGACAAGAAGCCGACAACGTCTTGAGCTGCAAGCAGAGCATCAAGGGTCGCATAGTCACATCCGTCAAACAGTAGCCGCGTGTCAGGCAACCTCACAAAATCGACGACAACGTCACCGTCCATCAAGATTCGAGCGTCAAAGACACCGATGTAACGAGTCCCGCCCTGATCCTTTACGGAGTAGGAGCCGGCGTCACGAAGCTGAACCTCAGAAGGAGCACCAGAAACTTGCGTGAATAGGAGCTTCAGCGGTTCTGTGTCTGCATTGGCAAAAAGCACATAGTCAACATTGGTGGGAGTCTCGCTGTTGCGAAACATCATTGGCTGAATAATTTGGTAGGGGGACGCAGCAGCCTTGATCTGCTTGATCAACTGATCGGTACATTGAGTCCGAAGTTGTTCAAGGCCGGAGAGAAATGCCTCCAATTCCATTGAATAGATCTTCGTCAACTCAATGGCCGTTTCAGGACGACGAAGGTCATCGAGGAACCGAGCATGATCGAGGCAAACACCGCGTACGACGCTGAATGCAGAACTGACAGCCTTCTGGTCCTTGATGGCCATGAAGGTGTCACGCCCCAGGAGCCCGTACAGCAAGGTCAGTCCAGACACTGCGCCAACCAGCATAGGCTCATTGCTCGGACTTCCTGCCAGAGCAATGGCGCGCGATTCAAGCATGGCCTTGAGCACCAACATGCAGCGCCAGCGATCCTCATTCACGACATGAATGGGGGCGTTGTCAGCGTAGCGCCCAAAAACCTTGCGAAGGTTGCTGGCGTTGACGGTGTCAGGCCCAGCCTTGATCTGGCCGCGGTCGCTGGCAGCGTCGCCAGCGACATCAGAATAGAAGGAGATGCACCCTGAGAGACCAGGACCGCGCAGTACAGGTCGGCCATCAGCAGCGTCTTCATTGGCTTCACTTCGGCACTTGCGACCTTCACCCTCCTGGATTTCTTGGATGATGTCGAGAGCACGGTCTTCTTGCCACAAGAGCATGACGTCAAGCGTGTCTTGCATCTTGGAAACCGCCAACTGAATGGTCCCAAGCCGAAGGTTGGCAGCTCTGACGGCTTCGAGGATCTCTCCAAGAGTGACCGTCATCTTCTCAAGGCGTTCGTTCACCTTGCCAAACTCCGCAAGCATTCGCTGTTGGAGATTTGCAATGGCGGTCATTACTTGTTCGTGCTGCTGGGCGCCGACATCCTGGCCTCCTGCGCCACCAAACGCGCCAAGCCCACCGAGGCCGCCGGCCATACCGGCAATTGCGAGCGCGGCACCCATGCCACCAGCAGGATTGATCAGCAACATGGCGCATTGCTGAATCTGGGCAGCAGACTGCAGATAGCCGCTGGCCTTGGCAACGGCTTCGGAGGCTTCATCGTTGCCCAGTGCAGCAAGCAATCCAGAAGCAGAAGTTGCAGCCGCGTTGATGGACTTAAAGCTGTCAGATGGACTTGCGGAGGACCATTTGAAGTTCTGAACTGCGGTCGCGAGACTCTGAGCTTGCTGCACGGCTGCGACAGCCGTTGTAACCTGCTGAGCAACAGCAGAGCCAGCAACAGCGTCGATCAAGGGGCCCATGATCAGCTTGGCATCTGCCGCTGAGCCTGGCAGGGAGATGGATCCGTCGATAAGGCCAGTCAAGGCATCCTTACCTTTGCCAAGGCCTTTTAACGCGGCTTTAAGGTCGACAGGATGATCAGTAAGTTTGCCCAATGCAGCAAACGCAGTTCGCACGATGACATCGGCATCAGTTGCAGATCCAGCCTTTGCTAGTCCGCGAGCAAGGCGCCAGGCTACAGCTTTTGGATCGCAGTTATTGAGCGCTTGTAATTGCCCAATGTCGATGCTGTTGATGTCTGGAAAGGAAACAGATCGAAAGCCATCGAGAGTAGCGACCAAACGCCGAGCGGCGACCTCACCTCGGCACAACTCATCGAGCCCGTACTTGACAGAATCTTCGCTAAGCAGAATAGCTTGCAGTTCGGAATGAGACTTGGCGTTGTTGAGCCGGCGGGCCAACTCACCGAAACACTTCTGAATATCGTCAACATCTTTACCAGAGGTCTGAATCGCTCGAACTGCTGCACTCACCAGAATTGGAGAGAGGGCAGACTCTGCTGAACCCATCGCTGCGGTCGCAGCAAGGATCTGCTCAATACGTGCATGGTCAATCGCCATGTTTGTCTCCTTAGACAAAGCATCTAATGCCAAGAAACTGACGGTACTTGAATTGGCTGCAGGCCGAACCATTCATTCTGATAAATCGCGCCTCTCGAACTAGACCAGCGAAGTATTGTTCGCCGGCGGCCGGACCGGTCTTCCGGTTCGGCCTGAGCTCCGAAGCTCATCAAGTGCCTGGTCTCGCGTGCACAGCCGTCATGCAGACTGCATAACATCAAATGTCGGCTTACTTATGCACCGTTTACTCAGAACGTCTGGGGCGAATGACTCTGACCTGCCTTCAGCAGCCGTCCGGACAGTTGAGGACCAGCGAACCTCGCCTCACCTTCCGGTAGCCTGACGGCAAAGTCATAGACAAATGGGGGCTGGGCTGCCACTAGGTCGGCCAGCTCGCCCACAAAGTCATAGACAAACACTCGCCGCGGTGCGGTCGCAACTGGCCCCCTGGGGAACTCGCCGCTTCAATACTTGATGGTCAACGAGAGCTTCGTGACATCTGAATCTTCGCGACCCGTCAGAAGATCGGCACCCTTGGTACGTTCAAGGCTCAGCGCCGGGACCACACCGCTGCCGTCCAGCTGGCTGAAGGTCATCTGCGCCTTCGCTCCCCAGAGATTGCGGTTCTCCCTGGCGCGCGCACCGGATGCGCTGAAGTCTTGCTGCCGCTGACCCCAGACGGCAAAGCTGGGCACAAATCCTAGGCCTGTTTTGTTGACCTTGGTCACAGAAGGATCCAACCCCAAGGGCGCGATGTCGAAGCGAGCCATGGCTTCTACGCCGGTGATGCGCCCTGAGGCGCTCGTGACGCCGCCCGACACTCGATCCAGGTAGAGCTTGGCGCTCGCCGTGAAAAACATGAAGGCCTGTTGCTTCAGATTGCTGGGATCAAGCTGCCCCGCCGAAGGTGCGTAGACAAACTGACCGCCAGCCGTGACGCGACGAGAATCTTTGTCGTAGTAGGCTTTCTTGCCGGCCACATCCTCGGTGGTCAGCTTCCTACCGCCCTTGGCTTCGACGCTCCAACTCCAGGATTTGCGTGCGCCGTCTGCTGGCCCATCATCGAACCAAAGACCAGCGACGCTGAGCATGAGGCCGCGGTCATTGTTTGGCTTGGCAGCGTCGCTGTTTCGATGAACATAGACGCCTGGCCCCCAAGACACGCGAGAGAACCCACCTGTGACTTTGCGGTCCTCAATGCGTTCAAGCTTGAACACCGCATCGGCGATGGCTGACGCTTTGCCATCCACCGACTTGTAGGCAAACGTGGCGCCGTCTTCCCATGGCTTCTGCGCGGGCGCCTCGTCCGCGAGCAGTGACGGCTTCCACTCGGGCTTCTCCTTTGCCGTCTCAGCGCACCAAGCGCCCGTGCTCTGGAGCAAGACAGCGGCAACTACAACGTACGAGCGACGCATCATGTGGTCGCCTTCGCAGCTGCCAGGACATCCGCCGCAGTCTTGCACTTCGACGCCGCCGCTGGATCAATCTTCGAGCGGTCTAGGAGGGCAAGGCCAGCGTTCAACACGCTCCACATCATCGCCTGGCCCTGCTTGTCCATCAGCAGTTGTGCAAACGTCAGTTTGGCGATCTTGTCGATCGAGTTGCTCGTTGGATACAACGCCAGGTCGTAGTTCGAGCCCTTGTCAATCGCATAGAACACAACGTCTTCAATGCTGGTCAGCCATGGAGGGATATCGGGCATTTGTCAGTACCTCAGATCAGGTTGGTCGAGGAAGTGGAGACTCGCCCGCCCTTGCTGGAGAGGGGCAAGTAGAGGGAGCGTTCTGCGGTCGAACTCAGCCGAACTGGCTGGCGCGTCAGCTACTTCGCGAACGCACGATTCAGGATGTAGGCGATGCGAGCGCCTGCTTTGGCCAACTGCTCCGGCACGATGCCGATGGCTTGGCTGACGTACTCGTCATCCAGCATCAGCCTCTGGTTGCCAAAGTCTTCGCTGGTGCATGCGAACCCAGGCAGCTTCCCGTATGCGAAGGTGCTGGAATAGTCGTAGGTTTCCTTGAGCCACTTGGCCGTTGACCCACGCTGCCATCCTCCGAAGTCGCTGCTGAAACGATTGACGAGATCCTGAGCGATCACGCGCTCGTCCGTCGTGGTGAACGTGGCCTTCACGAAGTCCGTATCCCAGGCCGAATGCAGGTTCGTCGTGCGCTTCTGCCCACTCGGCAACGTGAATTGCACCTTGATGTCGTTGCCACCACGGTCGTCATGATCCGAACCGTGCAGAGGCTGATGGACATCGCCGATCAGGTGGACCAGCGTATAGACGGCAAAGCGCTTCTCGTCATCTGTAGCGTGCTGGTCGATGAGGGCGCGATAGTGGCGCGTGATTTGGGTCGACGCACAGTTGCCGTTGGGACAGTATTCGGCCTTGGCAGCCTTCGCGTCACAGACTGGCCGATCGTCGTAGTGCCATTCGCGCGAGCCAGGGATCTTCTTCTCAAGCGCCAGCTTGTTCACGTCGAGATAGACGGCGGCGGCGGCAAAATCTGCATTTCCCGTCAGCGCCTTGATGCCGGCGTTAGCCTCCGGCGTCAGCAACCGCTGAGCAATCAGCCCCGTGATGCGATGCCCCTGCGCACCCCATGCCAGCGCCGAACTACCGAACAGCGCCATGCAGGTTGCTACCAGCGCGGCACGAACTTGATCTGTACGCATGTGAACTCTCCATGGAATTGTGTTCAGTTTCGGCGGGCTGCGTCGGCGCCACATCATCAAAATGGGTCAGATCGCGATGTCGTTCGAGCGCCTCGAATAACGTTCCGGCGGAAGCTGTTGAGCACGCTGGCTTCCGATGAGTCTCGATTTGGTACGCGCTTCTTTCATCAGCGAGACTGATTGGTCTCAACCGCCGCTGGCACACAGCTCTAGACCCTCGTGCGGTGACTGTCCGCAGACTCAGCGATGACCTGGAACGGTCCCATCCAGCGCATGTACGGCACCGGCCGGCGAAGAGAGGCTCGATAGGTTGCCGCATCCTCTGCGAACAGCGCTGACAGGGGCTTGCCGGGCTCGACAATGGCCCACAACAGAGGCCGTTCGGCCTCTTTGCGCCTGACTCAGACTCTCCTCAAGGACTGGCAGCCAGACGACGAATCGCCGGCCGAGGCGCTCATCCGGTCCTGGCTATGAATGTCCGTTTGGGGCACGCGCCTACCTCGCAAGCGGCAAGTACGAATGGCTGCTACCGCTGCACACCGGACTGTCGCCTGCGGGATGCCGCGTTTGGGACGCTCAACAGCTGTGGTTTCGGATCGGACAATGGCGGCGGCGAGGTACTGATTGCGGCCGAGCGGTGCAATTGCGGGACTTCACCGCAATTTCCCGCAATTCGATGCCGCTGCACAGCAAGGCGCTTGCTAGCGCGGGCGACTTGGGTGAATTCTCTGCAGCGCAGCCATGGCAGATGTGTAGGTGGAAGGGCGGGCGCTACCTTTCATCATGATGCGCATGTGAAGCGCCGTATTGAGGTAAGGCATCCGAAGCCAACAGTGCCGATTAAATGAAAAGCTCGAAGCTGCCCTGGCTGTATTGCGATCCGTATTCCTGCTGGCTTGATCGATAAGGTTGCATCAAACGACCGACTGGCACATCCGGATCCAGCCGTGTACATGACGCGATGAATGACCAGCCAAAACAGGATCTAGTTTTGCTTGCCCAAATGGAGATGGGCTAGGCAGGGGCTTGGACGGGGTGAACGGTCTTTTTTCAAAGTTCTGGCCCTCCAGGGCACAGGCGGACGGTCTTTATTAATCTAGATCATCGTGTGATCATCTATGACAAGCTTTCAAGAATGGCCTGAACCTAGTTCAGAAGGGCCAGAGACGGTGAAGGCTGCGTATTTCAAGGACGGTCAAGTTATCGGCCGGATGCTTGCCCTTTAGCAGACCTGGCCGCCCCACCCGAGGCACATTGGGATGAGACACTTCGAGCTCAATCTAACGAAGGGGACGACGATGGCCTTCAGCAGCATGATGACCGACACGATCGAGGTGCTCAAGAAGAACGGTGAAGTCAGGTCAGGCATAAAGGCAAGCGTGCAGAGAGGCGGGATCTACATCGTCGGCGTCCCCGATGGCCTTCTCATTGAGCCCGATGATCTGGTGCGCCGACGGATGTCGAATGGCGCAGAGGAAACGTTTCAGGTTGTGGATCCTGGCTTCCACGAGAAGTTTGGTGGCATCCCCGCCTCTTACCAGATGAAGGTTCGCAAGCTTGGGCTGCCCGAAGCAGAACGTGCCGTTCAGAACCTGACGGTGAACGTGACGGGCCACAGCGCCAGGTTCAACTATCAGTCAACCGATCACTCAACAAACGTCGTGACCGTCAATGCCTCGGTTGTGAACCATCTACAGAGTCTTCGTACGGAAATCCAAAGAGCAGCCCTGAGCTCTGACGACAAGGACGCGGCGCTCGAGGTGGTCGACGCGATAGAGGAGCAAATCGCTTCGGGAAAGCCGAAAAAATCGGTTGTCACAGCTCTTCTAGCGTCCCTCCCTGCAGTCGAATCAATCACCAACATCGGCAAGAACATCTACGACGCGATCCAAGCGGCCGGACAGATGTAACCGCGGAGGTCACATGGCTGCTCCCCGCGGCCTGCTCGTCCTCGTGATGTCAGCCCTTCGCTAGCTTCATCCCGTATGAAAAACTGCAGCAGCGCAATGCGGCAGGATAGAGCGTTGTGGGGCGCGGGCTTGGGGCATTGTTTGAAACCGGAAAAACAATTGCCAGTGATCCTGCCAGATCACTAATTTCAGGGCGTTTTTCGGCGAAAAATGACTCGTAAGTCATTGATTAATAACGAGTCAAAGCTCGCGATCAATTGTCGCGCACAGCGCGACTCCTTGACCTCCGTCTCCGCCAGGCCGACCAGGGTGAAGGAGGGCAGGCCATTGGCCAGATGCACCTCGACACGGACCGGCTCGGCCGCCAGGCCATCCAGTGCGCGGCTGTGAACGATTGCCAGAGACATGGTGCGCTTGTGCTCCCCTGCAGGCCAGGCCCTGGGCTGATTGTGCCCGGCTGCTGCGCCTTTCAGGCACACAAAGCGTGCTCCGCACCAATCGGGTGCGCCGAGCTCGGGCGGCGCCCGGCCTGGGCAGGCCAAGTTGGTGCGCCAGTTGCGGGTTTCGCTCTAGACCGGGAGGCCTTGAGCGCGAAGCGCTGCGGCGCAAAGCTGGCACGGAAGCTGCACTGCATACCGCCAAGTGCTCGCATTTCTCCGCTTTTCTCTTCCACCTTTTGTTGACATCCAGGAGTTCCGCATGAAGACATCGTTCGCCAAAGCTGCTGCCCTCACTCTCGCGCTCGGCGCTGTGCTGCCCCTGGCCGCCCAGGCCGAGGAAGCCGCCAGCCCGCTGAGCTTCAATGCCAGCGTGACCACGGACTACCGCTATCGCGGCATCTCGCAGAGCCGCGTCAAGCCGGCCTTGCAAGCCGGTGCGGACTACGCGGCAGCCAACGGTTTCTACATCGGCACCTGGGCTTCGACCATCAAGTGGATCAAGGATGCGCCTTACAACGGCGGCGCTTCGCTGGAGCTGGATGTCTACGCCGGCTACAAGACCGAAATCGCCGCGGGCCTGACGCTGGATGTCGGCGTGCTGGGATACATCTACCCCAGCAATGATCTGAACCCGAGTGCCAACACCACCGAGGTCTACGGCGCGCTGAGCTACGGCGTCTTCACCGCCAAGTACTCGCACAGCACGACCAATCTGTTCGGCACGGCCGACAGCAAGGGCAGCGGCTACCTCGACCTGAGCGCCACCCTGGACCTGGGCGACGGCTTCACCTTGGTGCCGCATCTGGGCCGCCAGAACGTCAAGCACAACTCGGCCGCGTCCTACACCGACTACTCGCTCACCCTGAGCAAGGAGTACGCGGGCATCGCCTTCGGCGCGGCGCTGGTCGGCACCAACACCGACGCCTACGTCGGCGGCCCCTCGGCCAAGAACCTCGGCAAGAGCGGCTTCGTGCTCTCGGCCAAGAAGTCCTTCTGAACTGAACGATCGCTCGTCTGATCGAAACCAAGACCCCGGAGACCCTCATGAAACTCATCACCGCCATCATCAAACCCTTCAAGCTCGACGAAGTGCGTGAAGCCCTCAGCGCCATTGGCGTGCAGGGCCTGACCGTCACCGAGGTCAAGGGCTTCGGACGCCAGAAAGGCCATACCGAGCTCTACCGCGGCGCCGAGTATGTGGTGGACTTTCTGCCCAAGGTGAAGGTCGAAGCCGCTGTGGCCGACGCCGTGGTGGAGCAGGTGATCGAGGCCATCGAGGGCGCCGCCCGCACCGGCAAGATCGGTGACGGCAAGATTTTTGTCTCTCCGTTGGACCAGGTGGTGCGCATCCGCACCGGCGAAACCGGTCAGGACGCGCTCTGAACACGCCCGAGCGCACTTCAACAAGACGCCAGCAAGGCACCCCCAAATCCGTAGGAGATTTGCAATGATCATCAAGAAACTTCTCGCCACCTTGGCCCTGGCCGCCGCGGTGCTCGCACCGGCCGCCTGGGCGCAAGACGGTGCGGCTTCGGCCCCGGTGGCTGCGGCCACCGCCATGGCCTCGGCACCCGAGGCCAGCGCTGCGCCGGTCGCGGCACCCACCGAAGCACCCGCCCCGGCCGCTGCTGCCAGCGAGGCTGCTGCTGCCGCACCGGTGCTGGTCCCCAACAAGGGCGACACCACCTGGATGATGCTGTCCACCCTGTTGGTCATCCTGATGACCGTGCCCGGCCTGGCTCTGTTCTACGGCGGCCTGGTGCGTAGCAAGAACATGCTGTCGGTGCTGATGCAGGTCATGGTGGCGTTCTCGATGATCGTGGTGCTGTGGGTGATCTATGGCTACAGCCTGGCTTTCACCGAGGGCAATGCTTTCATCGGTGGCACTGACCGATTGATGATGAAGGGCATCTGGGACAACGCGGCCGGCACTTTTGCCAACGCAGCCACCTTCAGCAAGGGCGTGGTCATTCCCGAGATCGTGTTCGCGGCCTTCCAGGCCACCTTCGCCGGCATCACCGCCTGCCTGATCATTGGCGCCTTTGCCGAACGCATCAAGTTCAGCGCCGCCCTGGCTTTCCTGGCCCTGTGGTTCACCTTCAGCTACCTGCCGGTGGCGCACATGGTCTGGTTCTGGATGGGCCCGGACGCCTACACCGCTGCAGGTGTGGTCGATGAAATGAACGGCAAGGCCGGTCTGCTCTGGCAATGGGGTGCGCTGGACTTCGCCGGCGGCACCGTGGTGCACATCAATGCCGCCGTGGCCGGCCTGGTCGGCGCCTTCATGGTGGGCAAGCGCATCGGGTACGGCAAGGAAGCCTTCACCCCGCACAGCCTGACCCTGACCATGGTCGGCGCCTCGCTGCTGTGGGTGGGCTGGTTCGGTTTCAACGCCGGCTCAGCGCTGGAGGCCAACGGCTTCGCAGCCCTGGCCTTCATCAACACCCTGGTGGCCACGGCCGCAGCGGTGCTGTCCTGGTCCATCGGTGAAGCGCTGCACAAGGGCAAGGCTTCGATGCTGGGCGCTGCGTCTGGTGCAGTGGCCGGTCTGGTGGCTATCACCCCGGCGGCTGGCAATGTCGGTGTCGGCGGTGCGCTGATCATCGGCGTGATCGCTGGTTTCGCCTGCCTCTGGGGCGTGTCGGGTCTGAAGAAGCTGCTGGGCGCGGACGACTCGCTCGATGTCTTCGGCGTGCACGGCGTGGGCGGTATCGTCGGCGCTCTGCTGACCGGAGTCTTCAACTCGCCCAATCTGGGTGGCCCGAGCTTGGTCGCTGAATGGGTGACGGTCAGCATGGTGACGGCCGATGCCTACACCATCGCCGGTCAGGTCTGGACACAAGCCAAGGCGGTCGGCGTGACCGTGATCTGGTCGGCTGTCGTCTCGGTGGTCGCTTACAAGCTGGTTGATCTGGTCATCGGTCTGCGCGTCAGCGAAGAAGACGAACGCCAAGGCCTGGACATCAGCTCGCACGGCGAGACGGCGTACCACAAGTGATCTGAGCGCCCTCGGCTGCGCCGGGGCTTGAGCCCAGCGCAGCCCCTGCAAGGCCACAAGCCACCCTGTCTTCGGATCGGGTGGCTTTTGTTTTGAATGGCGCGGACGGCTGCAGGCGGCACATAGCGGAAGTTCGATGGCCGGGTTTGTCGCGCTGCGGTGGCTCGGCCCGCCGCCTTGCTCATGGTGCCCGGGTCGGCTCTGCGAGCCGACTCCCCTCGCTGCTCACTGCGCGGCTCAGCGGCGCCAAACTCCCTCCGTTCGCTGCGCTCACTGTGGTCAGACAGTGGCGCCGAGTCAGTGCTTGAAGCGCGTGGGTACACGCGCCTGAGCCGCTCCGCTGCGCTCTCGGCCGCGCACAAATCGCCCGTCGTCGGGCCGAGCCACCTCCGAATGGGGCGTGTTCCACCGTCGAGGGGCAGATCGATCGCGATGCAAGCGCCCTGCAGTTCGGGTCGCCGCCGGGCGATTTGTGAAGGGCTGAGCAGCGCAGCGGCTCGGGGCGCGCGCGTACCCGCGCGCTTCAAGCTCTGACTTGGCGCGTCTGTTTGAACGGAACGAACGCAGTGAGTGAAGTGAGTTATGCGCCAGCCCCGAGGCGCGAGCAGCGCAAGGCAGTCGGCCCGGTAGGGGCGACCCCGGAACCATGAGCCCGGCGGCGGCCCGGACTGCAGGGCCTCACGAGGGAGAACATGAAGACTGCTTTATGCCGCTTGCCGCCCCTCGCGAGCACCAGTGCTGACATCACGGCCCCGGATCGGGCGCTGCGCTTTCCTGGCGTTTCTTGATCAAGACCTCGGTCAGCTCCAGCAGCTTGGCCGGGCTGAAGGGTTTGGCGAGGAAGAAGTTGGCGCCGCTTGCGAGGGCGCGGGTCTTGGTGGCCTGGCTGGCGTCTGCGGTCAGCATGACGATCAGGGCCTGGGCGAGCCTTGGGTCGGCGCGCATCTGGCGGCAGACTTCAATGCCATCGATGCCACCCGGCATCATCACATCCAGGTAGACCAGGTCGGGCTGCATGGTGCGGGCCAAGTCCATGGCCAGACTGCCATTGGGCGCTTCGTAGAGCTGATGCCCGGTGTCTTCCAGGGCCCAGCGGATCAGGCGTCGTATATCGGCCTGGTCCTCGACGATCAAGATCTTGGCCTTCATGGCGAAGTGGCGGGTCTGCGCGTGTTCATGCGGCCGAGCATATCCCTCGCGGTAAAACTTTTTTCACTGTGGCGGCTTGGCAAAGCCAGGGCCGGCCCCACATGCGTGCTCCTAGAATCGAAGGCAGCCCGCCGCACTGCCTTCCCTCCTTCGGCCCGACCCGAGCACCCCCCGACCATGGTTCCCCATCTCACCACCGCATTGACCGGTCCCATCAACGAGCTGGAACAGCGCATCCTGGAATCCATGCCAGCCATCGAGCGATGGTTTCGGCTCGAGTGGATGGAGCACACGCCGCCTTTCTATTCCTCGGTCGATCTGCGCAATGCCGGCTTCAAGCTCGCGCCGGTGGGCACCCATCTGTTTCCTGGCGGCTTCAACAACCTGACGCAGGACATGCTGCCGCTGTCGGTGCAAGCGGCCATGGCGGCGATCGAGAAGATCTGCCCCGAGGCCAAGAACCTGCTGCTGATCCCCGGCAAGCAGACGCACAGCAGCTTCTACCTCAGCAACCTCGCCACCCTCAAGCGCATCTTCACGCAAGCTGGGCTGAACGTTCGTCTGGGCAGTTTGGACCCGGCCGTCACCGAGCCCACGGAGCTGAGTCTCGCCGACGGCAGCAGCCTGACCGTCGAGCCCTTGCTGCGGCAGCGCGGTCGGCTGGGTCTGAAGGATTTCGACCCCTGCACCATCTTGCTCAACAACGAGCTCTCGGAAGGCGTGCCGCGGGTGCTGGAGCATCTGCATGAGCAGTACCTGCTGCCGCCGCTGCATGCGGGCTGGACCCTGCGACGCAAGAGCCAGCACTTCAAGTCCTACGAGGAAGTCGCCAAGAAGTTCAGCAAGCTGCTGGGCATGGATCCTTGGCTGATCCACCCGATGTCGGTGCCGGTCAGCGGCGAGGATCTCAGTGCCGGTCACGGCTTGGAAGCGCTGCAGACCCAGGTCGATCTGGTGCTCAGCAAGACGCGCAAGAAGTACAAGGATTACGGCATCCAGGAAAAGCCTTTTGTGCTGATCAAGCCGGACGCCGGCGGCCACAGCCAGGGCACGCTGATGCTGCGCGATGCTAAAGAGCTGGCCGATCTGGGGCGGCGCGGCGCTGAGGCGCTGAACTGGTTCCAGAGTGGGCAGGGGCCACACCAGCTGCTGGTGCAGGAAGGCGTGGTCACGCATGAGCGTGTCAATGAAGCCGTGGCCGAACCGGTGGTCTACATGATGGACCGCTATGTGGTCGGCGGCTTCTACCGCATCCATGCCGAACGCGGCAGCGAAGAGAACCTCAATGCCCCGGGTTCCAGCTTTGTGCCCTTGGCCTTTGCCCAGAGCTCGCAGCTGCCGCGCCCGGGCGAAAAGCCCGGTGCCAGTGCCCCGAACCGCTTCTATATGTACGGCGTGATCGCTCGCCTGGCGATGCTGGCGGCGAGCTATGAGCTGGAAGTGACCGACCCCGAAGCCGAGGTCTACGCCTGAACGTTTTTTACTGCGCGCCGTCCGCCTCGGCCAGAGGCCTCGGCCTTCGCCAGGCTGATCCAGTCCTCAGGACTTGATCAGTCCCGGCTCAGCCTCGCCTGACAGGCGCTCGCTACAAAAACGTATGAGCACCGAGCTGATGGGGCGCTTCAGCCCAGTTTTTGGCTGGCTTCGAGCATCAACTGCTTGAATCGCTCCACCACCTCGGTCTGAGGTTCGCGCAGATGCCAGAGGGTCAGGTCGGCCAGGCCGAGGTCGGCGTCCAGGGGCAAGATCTTGGCGATGCCGTTCTGTGCTGCCAGCTTGGCCACATGCTGGGGTAGCAGGGTCAGCATGGGCATGCGCTTGAGCAGGCTCAGGGTCAGCATCACATCGCCGGTTTCGACCAGATTGGTGGGCAGGGCCAAGCCCATGTCCTGCCACAGCCGGTCTTGCAGGCTGCGTGAACGGGTGCCGGGCAGGGGCCAGATCCAGGCCTGCTGATTGAGGGTTTCCCAGCCCAGCTTGCCACTGGCCTTGGCCAAGGGGTGGACGATGCTGATCGCCACCACCTCGGGCTGGGCGATCAGGCACAGCGGCTCCAGATCGGCCGGCGCCTCATGCGGGCGGATGCGCGCGATCACCAAGTCCAGGCGTCCTTCGCGCAGCTCGCCGATCAGGCCGGTCAGCGCATGGGTGCGCACGCTCAGCGTGATGTTGGGATAAGCCTGTTTCATGGCCGCCATGGCGTCCGGCAGGATCTGCGGCAGGGCCGCATTGGTGGCGCCGATGCGCAACTCGCCGGAGGCGCCGCGCACGATGGAGGCAATGTCACCGCCGCCGCGCTGCAGGTCGATCTCGAGCTTGCGGGCCAGTTCCACAAGCCGTTCGCCCAGCGCTGTGGCGCGCAAGCTGCGGCCGCGGCGCATGAACAGGGTTTGTCCTAGGCCGCGTTCGATCTCGGCCAGGGCTTTGCTCACGGCGGGCTGGGTGACATGCAGCAGATCGGCCGCCGCGCTGAGGCTGCCAGAGTCAGCCAGGGCCTGCAGCACCCGCAAATGACGCAGGCTCAGGCGCTTGGCGACGAAGGTTTCAGCGGCTTCGGGAGCGAGCGATGGAGCCGGGGAAGCGCTGGAGATAACCATTTTTTCACTTTAACAAACCTTTACTCATGTCGATTTTGTGACGCGCTCTTATGGTTTGCGCAAGCGTTGACGCCAGGAGCCGTATCCCTGACGCCGGCTGCCTCCTCACATCAAAGAACCGTTGGAGAATCTTCGTGCAACAGCAGCGTCCTCACCTCATCGCCCTGGCCATCTTGAGCCTGGCTGCGTCCACCCAGGCTCAAGCGCAGGCCGCCGACAGCGCGCCCAAGGCCGAGCTGGAGCGGGTCACCATCACCGGTTCCATGATCAAGCGCACCGACCGCGAAACGCCGTCGGTGGTGCAGACCATCAGCCGCGAAGACATCAAGAACTCCGGTTTCGGCACCATCGAAGAGCTGTTGCGCTCGACCGGCGCGGTCGACCTGAGCTCGGTCGGTGACGGCGCGGCTTCGGGCTTTGTCAGCGGCCTGTCCACCATCTCGCTGCGCGGCTTCGGCTCGCAAGGCACGCTGACCCTGATCAACGGCCGCCGCATCGCACCGGCCGCTGCCGTCGATGTGAACTTCGGCCGTGGCAATCTGGTCAGCGTCAACACCATTCCCAAGGGCGCCATCGACCGCATCGAAATCCTCAAGGACGGTGCTTCGGCCATCTACGGCTCGGACGCCGTGGTCGGCGTGGTGAACTATGTGCTGCGCAAGGACTACCAGGGCGCCGAAGCCGGCGTCACCTACAGCGCCAATGACAAGGGCGTGGGCGGCACCAAGAGCGCCAACGCCAGCTTCGGTTTCGGCGACCTGAGCCGCGACCGTTTCAATGTCTTCGGTGGCCTGGAAGTCTCCCAACGCGACCGCGTGATGTACCCGGACCTGCGCGACCGCGGCGCCCCCGAGCTTTATGACCAGGCCTTGAATCTCAGCTCATCCTTGAGCCGCTTCAGCCCTTCCAGCCCTGCCTCGTTCTGGGGTAACTATTACAGCTTGCCGAGCAGCACCTCGGGCCGCACCGTCATTGACGGCTTCAGCGTGGCCAACAACAGCAGCTCAGGCAAGTTCTTCCTCGGTAGTTTGGCGGGTTGCCCCGATGAGCTGACTGTGGGCAAGGGCGTGCCCACGCGCCTGCCGGGCTTCCAGGCCGCAGGCCCGGGTGCCACCGACTACGGCACGGCCAGTCTGCCTAAGGGCCAGTGCCGCTACGACGTCGACAGCGCCACCGAGGCGATCTCCAAGCAGGACAAGATCGGCGCCACCGTGCGCGGCACCTTCGCCATCAACTCGGAGCTGACGGCGTATGCCGACGTCATGCTGTCCAAGACCACGACCGAGTCCTATGTCGCGCCGCGCACGCTGACCACCAGCATCTTCAGCAGCGCCACCGCCAACACAGCGGTGACCTGGCCCAAGCTGGATGGTTCGCTGCAGACCTTCCCGACCATCATCCTGCCCATCGGCCACCCGGACAACCCGACCAATGGCAAGGCCAAGCCCGAGGCCGTGCAGCTGATCTACCGCTTCGCCGATGTGCCGCGCTTCGACACCACCGAGCTCAAGGCCTCGCGTTTCACCGCCGGCATCAGCGGCGTGATCGGCGACTGGGACATCGACAGCGCGCTGCTCTACACACGCCAGGATATGAGCCGCGTGCGCAGCAATGAGCTGCGCTCCTCCCTGCTCAAGAAGGCGATCGCCTCCAACAGCTACCACTTCGGCAAGGCCAACGACGCCGCGGCCATCGCCAGCGTTGCCTCCGATGCGGTGATCGACGGCAAGGCCACCATCGCGTCCGTCGATGTGCGCGCCAGCCGCGAACTGTTCGACCTGGCAGGCGGCATGGCCGGCGTGGCCGTGGGCGGCGAGTTCCGCCGCGAGACCCTGTCGGCCAGCCCGAACGAGGCCTATACCAGCGGTGACTTCATCGGCCTGGTGGCCAACGGCACCTCGGGCGCGCGCAATTCCTATGCCGCCTTCGGTGAGCTGAGCCTGCCGGTGCACAAGGCGCTGGAAGTGCAAGCCGCCCTGCGCGCCGAGAAGTACAGCGACTTCGGCCGCGCGAACACCGGCAAGCTGGGCTTCAAGTGGAGCGCCATGCCGTCCTTCGTTGCCCTGCGCGGCACGGCCGCCACCGGCTTCCGCGCGCCTTCGATCTCGCAGATCGGCAACTCCTACGCCTCGTCCTTCCACAGCTTCGGCACCTATGCGGTGGCCGACAATCTGCGCTGCGACCTGAGCAACCCGGACAGGCCCGTCAGCAAGGCCGACCCGGCGAACAGCCGCGACTGCAATGTGCTGGGCTTCAGCTCGCGCACGCCCAACCCGGGCAGCATCGCCACCACCATCAGCGCCAACCCCAACCTGAAGCCCGAGAAATCGCGCTCCTTCACCCTGGGCGTGATCCTGTCGCCGACCAAATATGTCGACCTGAGCCTCGATGCCTGGTACTTCCAGCGCAACAACGAGATCCGCTCGCAGCGCGGTGTGGACATCATGGAAGACGCCAACAAGTCGCCGTCCACGCCGAATCGCCAGGTCATCCGTGATCCCAACCCCGCGACCTGGTTGCCAGGCGTGCCCAACAGCGGCCCGATCCTGATGTTGGTGCGCGAGTACGGCAACTTCAACTGGACCAAGACTTCGGGCCTGGACTACGAGCTGTCGGCGCGCATGCCCACCGAATCCATCGGTGAGTTCAAGCTGAAGATCGAAGGCACGTACACCAGCCGCTTCGATTACAAGATCCTGGCCAATGGCGACACCACCTACTCGGTCGGCACCACCACCAACGACATTCCCAAGACCAAGGCCACGGTCAGCCTGAACTGGAAGCTCGGTGACTGGAGCAGCTTCGCGCGCCTGAACCATGTGGACAAGCTCAAGAGCTCGACCACCGACACCTGCCAGACCTCGACCTCGGCCTACAACAGCTTCCTGCGAGCCAACGACTATTGCTACGTCTCGGCCACCAACACCGTGGACATCGGCGGCAGCTACAAGGGCTTCAAGGACCTGGTGCTGTCCTTCAGCGTGTTGAATCTGGAAGGGACTTATCCCAACACCAGCGGCCCGGTTTCGCCCTGGACTTACTACGATGCGGGCAATGCCGGTCAGCTGGGTCGTCGCTTCTCGGTGAGCGCGAGCTACACCTTCAAGTAAACAAGCGGTCAGTCCCGAACGCGGCCCATGCTGCGTCGGTTTCAGGGGCGCTGCGTCAGCAGCCGCCCCTTTTTTTTGTGTCGCGCAATGGATTTGAACTTCAAGACGGGGCTTCGCCTGGGCGTCTCGCTCCTCATGGCGGCAGCGGGCATGGGCATGGGCCTGGCTCTGGCCCGGCCTGTGTCGCCGCCGCCCGGTCTTCAGGCCGATGGCCTGCCGGCCTTGCAGCGGGTGGTGACCGCTGGTGTCGAAGCCCCGGTGCTGCGCTTTCTCGGCTGGCATCCGCAGCAGCGCGAAATGCTGGTGCTGGCCAGCGCGGGCGGCAGCCTGCAGCTGCACCGCCTGGCCGAGCCCGGTGCCCGCCCGCAGCCGCTGACTGGTGGGCGCGAGCGCGTGGACAGCGCGCAGTGGGAACCGCGCCGCGGTGAGTACCTGGTGTTCAGCCGGGACCGTGGCGGTGATGAGGCGTTTCGGCTCTACCGCCTGCAGCCGCCCGAGGCGAACTCCGCCCGCCTGACCGAGCCGCAGCCCCTGACGCCGGCGGGTGCGCGCGTCAGCGCTTTTCAGTTCTTGCCGCAGGGGGAGGGTCTGGTCTATGTGCTGGATCAGCTGGACGGCAGCCGCAATCCAGCGCCCAGCGACGCATCGGAAACCGATGCTGAAGACACTTCTGCGGCGCCATCGCCCCGCACGCGCAGTGCCCGCAGCCAGCTGTTCTGGATGGACCCGGCCCGGCCCGAGAGCGCGCGCCTGCTTGGCGACACAGTCGGTGGGCGCTACACCGATCTGCGTATCAGTGCGGCCGGCACGGTGGTGGCCCTGCACACCCGCCAGGGGCGCAGCCAGACCTTGCTCTTCGATCTGGACCCGGCGACCCCGCCGGGCGGCCGGGCCCTGGGCGCCCCTGGCGGCGCCGAAGCTGGCCAGGACGAGGAGGAGGTGCTGCTGCAGCGCCAGGCCATGGGTGGGGACTTTCGCCGGCTGGTGCAGCTGCGCCTGAACAGCGGCCAGCGCCGCGCCGTGAATCTGCCCGAGCCGGCCGGCGATCTGGAAGCCCTGGCTGCGCCGCCGACGGGCAGCGCCATGCCCTTAGCCCTGGTGCACAACGAGGCGGGCGTGTCGGTGCTGCGCCTGGCGCGGCCGGGTAGCGAGCCGCCGCTGCAGCAGGTGGCGGCTGAGCTGCCTGCCGGCGTGATCCAGGGCCCGCAGTGGCACCCGCGCCTGCCCTTGCTGGCTTTCAACCACAGCTCGGCGAGCAGCCCGGGGCGCATCCTCAGCTGGTCGCCTGAGGACGCCGGCGTGCAAGCTTGGTCGGGCCGCGAGGCCGAACCAGAGGCCGGGGTGTGGTTGCCCGAATACGCCCCGCTGCGCTGGCAGAGCTTCGACGGCCTGGAGATCAGCGGCCTGCACATTGCCCCGCCGGCCCATTTCAAGGGGCCGCGCCCGGTGTTCATCAGCATCCACGGCGGGCCCAGCGCGCAGGCCCGGCCCACGCATCTGTCGGGCAGCTTGCGCTACCTGGTCGAGACCCTGGGCATGCACCTGATCCTGCCCAATGTGCGCGGCTCCGAAGGCTTCGGCCAGCGCTTTCTCAAGCTGGACAACGGCCGCCGCCGCGAAGATGCGGTGCGCGACATCAGCGCCTTGCTGGACCTGATCGCCAGCCGGCCCGAGATGGACGCGCGCCGCGTCATCGTGTCTGGCGGCAGCTATGGCGGATACATGTCGCTGGCGGTGGCGACGCACGAGTCGGCCCGCATTGCCGGCAGCATCTGTCGCGTGGGCATTGCCAACTTCGTGTCTTTTCTGGAGAACACCGAGAGCTACCGGCGCGACAACCGCCGCGCCGAATACGGCGACGAGCGCGACCCTGAGATGCGCGCCTTTTTGCAAGGCATCTCGCCCCTGAGCCGGGCCGCGGCCGTGCGCAAGCCGCTGTTCATCGTCCATGGCCGCAACGACCCGCGTGTGCCCTACGGCGAGGCCTTGCAAATGGTGGCGGCGGTGCGTGCGGCGGGCACGCCGGTTTGGTTCCTGACGGCCGAGGACGAGGGGCACAGCTTCAGCCGCGCCGAGAACCGCGACTTCCTGTTCAGCGCCACCGTGGCTTTTGTGCAGCAGGCGCTGGCTGCCGTGCCGCCCGATGCCGAGCCTGTGGCGGCCGATGCCGATGTTTCATCAGTTTTGCCGCAGCGCAGCAAAGCAGGCGCAAAATAGCACTTTTGGCTCGGCGGCGCCGCAAGCGTGCTGCAACATCACGTGAGTTCTTCCAACACGGCCCGCTCGCCCTCAGCCCTGGCCGGCTTGACCCTCGGTGCCTTGGGCGTCGTCTATGGCGACATCGGCACCAGCCCGCTCTACGCGCTCAAAGAAGTCTTTCACGGGGGCCATGTCGCCACCACGCCGGACAACATCCTCGGCGTGCTCTCGCTGCTGTTCTGGACGATGACCGTCATCGTCTCGCTCAAGTACGTGCTGCTGATCCTGCGCGCCGACAACAACGGCGAAGGCGGCTTGATCGCCATGCTGGCCCTGGCCACCAATGCGGTGAACAGCAGCCCGCGCCTGCGCCGTGTGCTGATGCTGGTTGGCCTGTTCGGCACCGCCATTTTCTACGGCGACGCGGTGATCACGCCGGCCATGACGGTGCTCGGCGCGGTCGAAGGCATCGATGTCTATGCGCCCCATCTGCACGATGCCATCCTGCCCCTGACCTTGCTGGTGCTGGCGGGTTTGTTCGCCGTGCAGCGCCTGGGCACGGGCGGCATTGGCAAGGCTTTCGGACCGGTGATGCTGCTCTGGTTTGCTGCGCTGACCCTGTTGGGCCTGCCGCACATCCTTGCCAACCCGCATGTGCTGGTGGCAGTGAACCCCATGTACGCCGTGGCCTTCTGCATGGAATACAAATGGGTGGCCTTTGTCGCCCTGGGCGCCGTGGTGCTGGTGGTGACCGGCGGCGAGGCGCTGTACGCCGACCTCGGCCATTTCGGCAAGAAGCCGATCCGTATCGCCTGGTACGGCATCGTCATGCCAGCCCTGGTGGTCAACTACTTCGGCCAGGGTGCCATGCTGCTCGACGAGCCGGCCTCGGTGAAAAACCCATTCTTCAATCTGGCGCCGGCCTGGGCCGAGATTCCGCTCTTCATCCTGGCCACCTGCGCCGCCGTGGTGGCGTCCCAAGCCTTGATCACGGCTGCCTTTTCGGTCACCAAGCAGGCGGTGCAACTGGGCATCCTGCCGCGCATGCGCATCCTGCACACCTCCGTGCGTGACACGGGCCAGATCTATGTGCCTTTCGTCAACTGGGGTCTGTTCGTCTTCATCGTGCTGGCCGTGGTGTTGTTCGGTTCATCCAGCAAGCTGGCCGGAGCCTACGGCATTGCGGTGACCATCGACATGACCATCACCACGGTCATGACCTTCTTCGTCATCCGCTACGGCTGGAAGTACCCGCTGCCGCTGTGCCTGCTGGCCACGGGGTTCTTTTTCATCATCGATGTGATCTTCCTCGGCTCCAACCTGCTCAAGCTGTTCGCCGGTGGCTGGTTCCCGCTGATGATTGGCATCGGCATGTTCACCCTGATGCTGACCTGGAAGCAGGGCCGGCGCCTGCTCAGCAGCAAGCTGCGCGAAGACGCGATCGACCTCAAGAGCTTTCTGGAAGCTGTGTTCGTCAGCCCGCCGCAGCGTGTCGAAGGCACGGCGGTGTTCCTGTCGGCCGAAGCCGGCGTGACGCCGAACGCCTTGCTGCACAACCTCAAGCACAACAAGGTGCTGCATGCGCAGAACCTGTTCGTCACGGTCAAACACCACGAGGTGCCCTGGGTCGGTTTTGACAAGCGGGTGCACGTGGAGCCGCTGGGCAATGCTTGCTGGGCAGTCAGCCTGCACTTCGGTTTCAAGAACGAGCCCGATGTGCCCTATGCGCTGAAGATGCTGGAGCAGAACGGCGTCCACCTCGACGAGATGGAAACCAGCTACTTCCTCTCGCGCGACATCGTCATCCCGACGATTGGCAGCGGCATGGCCTTGTGGCGCGAAAAGCTGTTCGCCAGCATGCACCGCAATGCGGCCGCCGCGGCCGACTTCCTGCACCTGCCGACCAACCGCATCGTCGAGCTGGGCTCCAAGGTCGAGATCTGAGCCCGCTGGGCTGAGCGGCCTCAGGCCAGGGTTTCGTGTCGAAAGCCCTGGCGGCTCAGCAGCAGCACGGTGCCTTGCGGGATCAGCTCCCAGCCCTGCTGGTCATCGGCCAAGGGCTCGGAGGCCACGACCAGGCCTCGCGCGTGTTCCTCTCGCATGTAGAGCGTCGGCGCGCGCTTGTCGCTGGCGAAGCGGAAGGCGTAGACCTGCTCGCCGTCGGCGAGAGCCGCGGCGAAGCGCAGCGGTTCGTGGATGTTCAGCACTTGCATCATGGCCATGGTTTCTCGCAGCACCTGGCTGACGGCATCGGCCACGCCCTCGCCAATTTCCATGCGGGCAATGATGAGCAGGAACAGCAGCTCTGAATCGGTGGCGCCAAGGCGGCGCGCGTAGAGGTGGTCAGGCAGGCGTGCCTCCATGGCACGGCGGATCTGGCCGTAGCCGCCGATCTGGCCGTTGTGCATGAAGAGGTAGGGGCCGTAGTGAAACGGGTGGCAGTTCTGCCGCGCGATGCCGGTGCCGGTGGCGGCCCGCACATGGGCGAAGAACAGGTGGGAGCGCACATTGGCGCACAGGGCCAGCAGGTTTTCGTCCGACCAGGCCGGCATCACCTCCCGGTACACCCCAGGCGTCTCACGTTCGCCGTACCAGCCGATGCCGAAGCCGTCGCCATTGGTCACCGCCTTGGCCTGGTCGGCGCGCAAGGACTGCCGCACCAGGGAATGCTGCGGTTTGCAGACCAGCTCATCGAGAAAGATCGTGTCACCCAGGTAGGCGAGAAAACGGCACATGGTGGGTTCGCAAAGTCCTGGCTTGAGCTTGCCACAACAAGGCCGGAGCCGGCCCGCTATGCTGCGCGCATGCTGAAAAAAAATGCCTGGTACCGGGAACTTTCCCTGTCCACTGCGGTGGCCGGATTCGTGGCGGTGCTGGTCGGCTTCACCAGTTCGGTGGCCATCGTGTTTCAGGCCGCACAAGCTCTGGGCGCCACGCCGGCCCAGACCAGCTCCTGGATGTGGGCCCTGGGCCTGGGCATGGGGGCGACGAGCCTGGGCCTGTCCTGGTGGACCCGCCAACCGATCTTGACCGCCTGGTCCACGCCCGGCGCGGCCTTGCTGGCGGCCACTTCGGGCCTGAGCATGCCGGAAGCCGTGGGCGCCTTTCTGGCCTGCAGCGCTTTGATCGTGTTGTTCGGCGTGACCGGCTGGTTCGAACGCCTGATGGACCGCATCCCGCTGGCGGTGGCCTCGGCCTTGCTGGCAGGGGTGCTGGCACGCTTTGGCCTTGATGCGGTGCTGACGGTCCGAACCGCGCCCGGCTTGGTGCTCGTCATGGCGGCAGCCTATTTGCTGGGCCGGCGTTTCTGGGCTCGCTATGCGGTGCCCGGCGTGCTGCTGGCCGGCGTGGCGACGGCGGCTTGGCAAGGGCGCCTGCATTTGGAGGCCGTGGACTGGGCCTGGGCGGTGCCGGTCTGGACCGCGCCCGAGTTCAGCCTGCCGGCCCTGATCGGCGTGGCCTTGCCTTTGTTCCTGGTCACCATGGCCTCGCAGAACCTGCCCGGCGTGGCGGCGCAACGCGCGGCGGGCTACCGCACGCCGGTGTCGGCCAGCCTGAGCGTCACCGGTGCGGCCGGCTTGTTGCTGGCGCCCTTTGGTGGCTATGCCTTCAATCTGGCGGCCATCACCGCGGCCATCTGCATGGGCCGCGAGGCTCATGAAGACCCGTCCCGACGCTACACCGCGGCGATGGCGGCCGGCCTGTTCTACATCGCCCTGGGCCTGGCGGGCGGCGCCGTGGTGGGCCTGCTGGCGGCTTTCCCGCGCGAGCTGGTGGCGGCCGTGGCCGGCCTGGCCTTGCTGGGCACCATCGCCGGCGGCCTGAGCAGCGCCCTGGCCGAGCCCGAACACCGCGACGCGGCCATGCTGACCTTTCTCGTCACCCTCTCAGGCCTGAGCCTGCTGGGCATTGGCGCCGCCTTCTGGGGCGTGGTGGCCGGCTCGGCCGCCCTGGCCGTGCAGAAGCTGCGCAAGACCTGACCCCGTTTCTGTTTTTTGACCCTTTTGTGTGAGTGCATCCCCATGAAACTGCTGTTCGTTGCCGACCCCTTGGAGTCCTTCAAGATCCACAAGGACACGACTTTTGTGATGATGCGCGAGGCCTTGCGCCGCGGCCACCAGATCTGGGCTTGCGAGCCTCAGGATCTGGTCTGGCGCAGCGGCGGCCGCGTGGTGGCGCGCCAGGCCCGCGCGATCGCGCTGACCGGTCAAGTCTCGCCTTGGTTTGAAGTCTTGACCACCCAGGAGCTGGTGCTGGCCGAGACCGACGCCATCGTCATGCGCAAGGACCCGCCGTTCGACAGCGAGTTTTTCTACGCCACCCATCTGCTGGGCCAGGCCGAGCGTGAGGGCGCGCGTGTCTTCAACAAACCGGCTGCGCTGCGCGACCACCCTGAGAAGCTGGCGCTGATGGAGTTTCCGCAGTTCTGCCCGACCACCTTGGTGACGCGCAGCGAGGCGGCCATCCGGGCCTTCCATGCCGAGCAGGGCGACATCATCCTCAAGCCGCTCGACGGCATGGGCGGCATGGGCATCTTCCGCGTCGGTGCCGATGGCCTCAACCTCGGCGCCATCATCGAGACCTTGAACAAGGATGGTGCGGAGACCGTCATGGTGCAGCGTTACTTGCCCGCCATCAAGGACGGCGACAAGCGCGTGCTGGTGATCGGCGGCAAGGTCGTGCCCTTCTGCCTGGCGCGTATCCCTCAGGGTGGCGAGGTGCGCGGCAACCTGGCCGCGGGCGGCAAGGGTGTGGCCCAGCCCATCAGCGCGCGCGACCGCGAGATCGCCGAGGCGGTGGGCCCACTGCTGGCGGCGCGCGGCCTGCTGCTGGTGGGCCTGGATGTCATCGGCGACCACCTGACCGAAGTCAACGTCACCAGCCCGACCTGCTTCCAGGAGATCTTCGACCAGACCGGCTTTGACGTGGCCGCCATGTTCATCGACGCGCTGGAGGGCGCGCTGGCCAAGGCCTGAAGGCAAATAAAAAAGCACCGTGCAGCTGGAGCTGACGGTGCTTGGTCGTGCGGGGGGGGCGGCGGCACAGGCCGCCGGGCTTCAGCCGCGCTTGTTGCTGCTGCTGTTGCGGCGGCTGTAAGCCAGGCCGCCGAGGGCCAGCAGAGTCAGGGCCAGGGTGGCCGGCTCGGGGACCTTGTTGGCCGTGGCTTGGGCGCTGATGTTGTCGAAGCGCATCCACTGCGAGTTCTTCACCGTCCAGCTGACGCTCAGCAGGCTCAGGCCTTGGTTGAAGCTGAATTGCTCCCAGCCGGCCTTGTGGTCGACCTTGACGGTGGACTTGGCGCCGCTCTTGTCGGTGTAGTTGAACTTGAATTCAACCGGGGTCTTGCCGTTGTCGCCGTTGTTGATGTACTGGTCGAGGGCGATGCTCAGGAAGTCAAAGGACTTGCCATCGACGCGGCTCAGCCTGGTGACGGAGCCGCCGTAGTTGTTGAAGAGCGAGAAGTTCTTGTTGGCGACTTGGCCGACCAGGCAATCGCTCCGGCCCTTGAGGCCCGCGCAATCGTCGCTGATCAGGAATTCACTGATCTGCAGGCTGTTGCCCACCTTGGTGGAGATCTGCTGGTTGAAGTCGATCAGCACCGGCGCGGCCATGCTGGTCGCGGCGCTCAGGGAAAGGATCAGGCTGCTGGCCATGTGACGGATGTTCATGAGGTCCCTGTGTGTTTGGTATTCGGGTGGTATTGGTGTGGCGGGGCGGATGCTAGGGAGGGTCGGCGGGCGCCAACATCGTTCGCCTGCGGGGGTGAGCTCGCTGTTCGTGAACTGCGTCACGACTTCAGGGGCCGATCCCCCTTGAATCGGTGAAGGATTCGGTGCTTGCTGGCGTGCGTTTGTTCACGAATTCAGGCTCTTGGCCAACTCCGCCTGCAGACTCGGGGCAGGCCGTTTATGCTGCGGCAGCCTGAAGTTTCAGCATCCCTTTCCCCACTATTTTTGGAGCCTCCCATGATCAAGACCCGTGCCGCCGTTGCCTGGAAAGCGGGCGCCCCATTGAGCATCGAAGAGGTGCAGTTGGGTGGTCCGCGTGCCGGTGAAGTGCTGGTCGAGATCAAGGCCACCGGCATCTGCCACACCGACTACTACACGCTCTCGGGCGCCGATCCGGAAGGCATCTTCCCGGCCATCCTGGGCCATGAGGGCGCCGGCGTGGTGCTTGAAGTGGGCGAGGGTGTCACCTGGCTGAAGCCGGGCGACCATGTGATTCCGCTCTACACGCCGGAATGCCGCCAGTGCAAGTTCTGCCTCTCGCGCAAGACCAACCTCTGCCAGGCCATCCGCAGCACCCAGGGCAAGGGCCTGATGCCGGATGGCAGCGCCCGTTTCTCGATCGACGGCCAGCCCATCTTCCATTACATGGGCACTTCGACCTTCTCCAACCACATCGTCGTGCCCGGTATCGCCCTGGCCAAGATCCGCGAGGATGCGCCTTTTGACAAGGTCTGCTACATCGGCTGCGGCGTCACCACAGGCGTCGGTGCCGTGCTGTTCACCGCCAAGGTCGAGGCGGGCGCCAATGTCGTGGTGTTCGGTCTCGGCGGCATCGGCCTGAATGTGATCCAGGGAGCCAAGATGGTGGGCGCCGACAAGATCATCGGTGTGGACTTGAATCCGGGCCGCGAGGCCATGGCGCGCCAGTTCGGCATGACCCACTTCATCAACCCCAAGGAAGTCGGCAACGTGGTCGACCACATCGTGCAGCTGACCGATGGCGGTGCCGACTACTCCTTCGAGTGCATCGGCAACACCAAAGTCATGCGCGATGCACTGGAGTGCACGCACAAGGGCTGGGGCCGCTCCATCATCATCGGCGTGGCCGAGGCCGGTGCCGAGATCAGCACCAGGCCCTTCCAGCTGGTGACCGGCCGCAAATGGGAAGGCAGCGCCTTCGGCGGCGCCCGTGGCCGCACCGATGTGCCCAAGATCGTCGATTGGTACATGGACGGCAAGCTCAATATCGATTCGCTGATCACGCACAAGCTCAAGCTGGAGCAGATCAACGAAGGCTTCGATCTGATGAAGCGCGGCGAATCGATCCGCGCCGTGGTGGAGTTCTGAGCGTGGCGGGTGTTTTGCAAGCGTTGGAGCTGCTTGGCGAGCATGGCAGCTTTGGCGGGCGGCAGCGCTTTTATCGCCATGCCTCGGCCGAGATCGGCTTGCCCATGCGCTTTGCGCTCTACCTGCCGCCCCAGCCGAAGGGGCTGCTGGTCTTTCTCGCCGGCCTGACGTGCACCGAGGAGACCTTCACCATGAAGGCCGGGGCGCAGCGTCTGGCGTCCGAACTGGGCTTGGCCCTGTTGATGCCCGACACCAGTCCTCGCGGCGCTCAAGTGCCCGATGAAGCCAAGGATTGGGATTTCGGTGTCGGCGCCGGCTTCTACCTGGATGCCAAGCAGCAGCCCTGGGCCCGGCACTGGCGCATGGAAAGCTATCTGATGCACGAGCTGCTGCCCGGTGTGCAGCGCGAGTTCGGCTTGGCGGCAGAGCGGACCGGTGTCTTCGGCCATTCCATGGGCGGCCATGGCGCTCTGGTGTTGGCGCAGCGCCATCCCGGCGCTTTCCGTTCGTTGTCGGCCTTTGCACCGATTGCCGCGCCCATGCAATGCCCCTGGGGCCAAAAGGCGTTTCAGGGCTATCTGGGGGGGCACGCGGCCGACTGGGCCGCCCATGATGCAACTGCCCTGATGCTCATGCACGCCAAGGCCAGCCGGCCGCAGTTCCCTGGCGGCATCTTGATCGACCAAGGTCTGGCCGACGGCTTTCTGGCCACCCAGCTCTTCCCGGACGCCTTCGAAGCGGCTTGCGCCGTGGCCGGGCAAGACCTGACCCTGCGTCGCCATGCCGGCTACGACCATGGCTACTATTTCATCGCCAGCTTTGTCGACGACCACTTGCGCCACCATGCGGCGCAGCTCTGCGCCTGAGGCTCTGGCCTCAGGGCTTCTTGCGGGGCAGCTCGGCGCGGGCCGGTGTGATCGGAGCCAAGCCCGAGGGCAGGGCCAGCGGCGCGCCTGATTTGGCGCCGCCGCCGTCTTGCTTGGGCTTCTTGACTTCCTTGTTGCCGCGTTGACCTTTGGACATGGTGTCGACCTCATAGTTGCAGTGAAAGAGTGCCTGCAGCATGCGCCTCGCTCAAGCCTGCCACCGTGCGCTGGCAGACCGAGGCCGTGCCGCCGACCTGGGGTGCTGTTCCAGCGAACAGCCGATGGATTCGACGGCTAGGATGTCGGCGGAACTGCCGCTCCGCCTCCCTTGTGATTGCTGCCCCGTGGACCTTCGAACTCTGTTTCTTGCCCAGACCGCTTTGTTGGTCACTGTCGCGGTCACGCTCTGGCTGGCCCGCAGCTCGGCGGATCAAGCCAATGGTTTGCGCACCTGGACCTGGGGCATCGCCGCCCAGGGCCTGTCCTATTCCTTGCTCGCCGGAGCCGGGCATCTGCCGGCGCTGCTCTCGGGCGGCCTGGCCAATGCCCTGGGTGCGCTCAGTGTTGCCTTCCTTTTCGTGGCCATTCGTCAGTTTCTCGGCCGGGCTTGGCGCTGGCAGCCGCTGCTGCTGATGGGTCTGGCGGTGACGGCGGTGGGTGTCGCCTTCGGTGGGCGCTATGTCGGCGCCACCATCTTCAATGGTTTTGCCTATGGCGTGCTTCAGTTGCTCAATGCCTGGGTGCTTTGGCGCGATCGCCGGGTCGCGTCGCCGCGCGGCCCGTTGTCGGGTCAGGGCGGTCTGGCAAGGGTCCAGACACTGGTGGCCCTGGCGCATTTGCTGATGGGCTTGGTCCTGCCGCTGCGTGCCCTGCTGCTGGCCCTCGGGGCAGATCAAGCAGACTATCTGGACTTGTCAAAGGGCTGGCAGGAGCCGGTCTTCGTTTTCAGCTTTGTCTATCTGGTGATCTGCAGCCTCGGTTTTCTGCTGATGTGCAAGATGCGGGCTGAGCAGGAGGTGCGCGAACTGGCCTTGAGCGATGGTCTGACCGGTCTGGCCAATCGCCGCGCACTGGATGAGGACATGGGCCGTGCATTGGGCCTGGCCCGGCAGTCCGGGCAGTCATTCGCGGTACTGATGCTGGACATCGACCATTTCAAGGCCTTCAACGACCAGCATGGTCACCGCGCCGGCGATGCGGCGCTGAGGCAGTTTTCCTTGTGCCTCCAAGCCGAACTCAAGGCCGGTCGGGCTTACCGTTACGGCGGCGAGGAGTTCACGCTCTTGCTGCCCGAAATGGGCACCGAGCAGGCTCTGGCGATGGCCGAGCGTCTGCGGTTCGCCATCGCCAGTTCAGCCTCCCCAGTGCCGGCCGTGCCCGGCGTACGCAGTGCCAGCATCGGTGTGGCTGTGTGGCAGACCGGCGATGACGCCGACCGCTTGTTCGGCCGGGCTGATCGAGCGCTCTACCGCGCCAAGACCCTGGGCCGCAATCGCGTCGAGCTGCAGCTCTGAGGGTCGAGCCCGGAGGCGCCTGTGCGCCACGGGCAGAAAAAAACCCGCCCTGTCGCCAGAGCGGGTTTGCGGTCGGCGCGAAGGCCGGCCGGGATCAGCGGGCTTGCAGCTGCTTGCGGCGGCGCAGGCCGATGGCGCCCAGGCCCAGAGCCATCAGGGCCCAGGTCGTCGGCTCCGGCACGGCGGCCGTGATGCTGACGCTGTCGATGCCGATGTAGTCGGAGTTGTCACCAGCGGGGCCGCCCGAGTTGACGGTGTAGCGGAAGGCGATGGCGCCGTTGGTGGCACCGCTCAGGCCGCTGATGGTGGCGCTGTACTGGGTCCACTCACCGGGGTAGCCACCTTGTTCCAGGTTCGGGTTGATGCTCAGCAGCAGGCTGGTGAAGCTGCCCACGCTGGTGTCGCTGTTGCCGACATTGGTGCCGCCGACATTGCTGAAGCGCACTTCCAGGCGGTCCGGGTACAGTGAATCGGTGACGCTGCGGCTCCAGAAGCTCAGGGTGTCGCCGTTGTTGAAGCTCAGGGTCGGGGTGATCAGCCAGTTGCTGATTTCGCCAGCGCCGGCGGTGTTGTTGAAGTTGGCGCCGATGTAGGAATTGGCGGCGCCCGACTGCGAGCCGAACACCGTGGCATTGCCCTGGAACCAGTTGGTGGTGCCGATGGGCACGCTGTTGTTCTTGGCGGTCCAGCCGGCCGGCAGGACCGTGTCGAAGCCTTCACTCAGCGTGGCGGCGTTGACGCTGCCAGCAGCCAGAGTGGCGACCAGGGCGGGAATGAATGCGCGGGCAAACATGGAAGCGGTAGACATGCTCTTCTCCTGAAATACAAGTCGTAAATTGCGCCCGGCAACAGGTCCGGGGGGAATTCGGAGGCCCTGCTCATGAAAGCTGTGCAGGACGACACGTCGTTCCTTGTACATCCTCCGGTTTTATGACGAACCCATGAAATCCCTGGTACCCCCTGGGGATGAAGGGGGAGGGGAAACGCCAATAGCTTGGGCTTTCGCCCGTGGCGGGCGCCTTTCTCGCGGCTTCGGCGCCCTGTGTTTCGGGGTCGAGCTCCGGGTCGAGGACAATGCGCCCCCATGGCAGTCCTATCCATCTCCAACGCCCATCTTGCTTACGGCCACGTGGCCCTTCTCGATGGCGCTTCCTTCTCACTCGAAACGGGTGAGCGCGTCGGCCTCATTGGCCGCAATGGCACCGGCAAGTCTTCCTTGCTCAAGGTGCTGGCTCAAATCGAGAAACTCGATGACGGTTTGTTGCAATTGCAGCAAGGCTTGACCAGCGTCTATGTGCCGCAAGAGCCGGTGATGAACGCCGAGTCGAGCATCTTTGACACCGTCAGCGAGGGCGTGGCCGAGGCCAAGGCCTTGCGGGCGCGCTACGAGATCCACGATCCCGAGGATGATCTGGAATGGGTGGCCGAGCGCATCGAACACATCGGTGCCTGGAACTGGGAACAGCGTGTCGAGGAAACCCTGCACCGTTTGAATCTCGACGGTTCGCGCTTGGTGGGCTCGCTGTCGGGCGGACTGAAGAAGCGTGTGGCCCTGGGCCGGGCCTTGGTGGCTCAGCCCGATGTGCTCTTGCTCGACGAGCCGACCAACCACCTGGACCTGGACGCCATCACCTGGCTGGAAGGCCTGCTCAACGACTTCAAGGGCTCGCTGCTGCTGATCACCCACGACCGGGCGTTTCTTGACAATGTGGCCAATCGCATCGTCGAGCTCGACCGCGGCCAGCTGCGCGGTTACCCCGGCAACTTCGCCGCCTTCACTGCGGCCAAGGCCTATGAGCTGGAGAACGAGGCGCTGTTCAATGCGCGCTTCGACAAGATCCTGGCCCAGGAGGAGATCTGGATCCGCAAGGGCGTGGAGGCGCGGCGCACGCGCAGCGTGGCCCGCATCCAGCGCCTGGAGTCCATGCGCGTGGCGCATGCGGCGCGGCGCGATGTGCAGGGCAAGGTCAAGCTGGACATCGACACTGGCGGCGCCAGCGGCAAGATCGTGGCCGAGCTGGAGAACGTCAGCAAGAGCTATGGCGACCGCGTCATCGTGCGCGACTTCACTGCCACCATTTTGCGGGGCGACAAGGTCGGCCTGGTGGGCTCGAATGGCGCCGGCAAGACAACGCTGTTGAAAATGATTCTCGGCGAGTTGGCCCCGGACAGCGGTGAGGTGCGCCAGGGCTCGCGCCTGACGGTGGCCTACTTCGACCAGATGCGTGACACGCTGAACCTCGACGCCACGCTGGCCGACACCATCAGCCCGGGCAGCGAGTGGATCGAGATCGGCAACCAGAAGAAGCACGTCAAGAGCTATCTGGGCGATTTCCTGTTCTCGCCCGCACGCGCCAACTCGCCGGTGCGCAGCTTGTCTGGTGGTGAGCGCAACCGCTTGCTCTTGGCCCGCTTGTTCGCACGTCCGGCCAATGTGCTGGTGCTGGACGAGCCGACCAATGACCTCGATATCGAGACCTTGGAACTGCTCGAAGAGCTGCTGGCTGATTACGACGGCACCGTCTTCCTGGTCAGCCATGACCGGCGCTTCCTGGACAACGTGGTCACCAGCACCATCGTCAACGAGCTCGACGGCCGCTGGCGCGAGTACGAAGGCGGCGTGCAGGACTGGCTGGTCCAGTCCAAGCGTGCGGCCGCCCTGGCGGCCAAGGCCGCACCGGCCCCGACGCCGGCCGCGCCTGCCCCAGCGCCTGCTCCCGCGCCGGTGGTGGCGAGCAAGAAAAAGCTCAGCTACAAAGAGCAGCGCGAGTTCGATGAGCTGCCCGCCAAGGTGGCGGCGCTCGAAGCCGAGCAGAAGCAGCTCAATGCCTTGCTGGCCGGAACCGAGTTGTACAGCCAGGGCGCGGCTCGCATCGCCGAGGTGACCGACCGGGCCGGCCAGATCGACGAGGAATTGCTGGTCTTGATGGAGCGCTGGGAACAGCTGGAAGCGAAATGAGCGCCAACGCCGGTCCGGAGCGGGCTGACGTGGCCGACGCGGCACGGCGCCAGGAATGGCTGGCCTTGTTCAAGGCCCATGAGCAGTACGAGCTCGCCGCCTTGGCGCTCAAGTTGTTCGCCATGGGCTTGTGCGCCGCCGTCTGGGGCGCACCCTGGCTCTGGGCCTTGCTGATCTTGGCTTGGTTGCAGGAGGCGGTGCTCAAGACCTTTCAAGCGCGTTTGTCGAATCGTCTGCTGGGTCTGGAGCAGGCCCTGCGCCGCTGTGACGCCACGTCGGGCGAAGCCATGCAGTTGCACAGCGAATGGCTGCAGCAGCGGCCCGGTGGGCTTGGCCTGCTGCTGGAGTACTTGAAATCCGCCCTGCGGCCGACGGTCGCTTTGCCCTACCCGATTCTGCTGGCGCTGTTGGCCTGGTACTGAGTCCAGGTCTGTTGACTCAGACGCTCAGCTGGAGCTCACCGAGGCCGTCGAAACGCACACAGATCTGGTCACCGGCCGCCAGATCGCCGAGCACCAGCCAGGCGCCGGTCGTCACCACCGAGCCGGCTGCCAGGCTGCGGCCATCGCGGGTGGCATGGCGCAGCCAGCCCAGCAGGCCCCAAAAAGGGTCGCCGAGTGAATGGCTGCCGCGTGCGCACCGTGGCGCTTCGCTGTTGCGCTGAATGCTGCAGGCTTGCTGTGACCAATCAATGGCCGTGCAGCTTTGGCGTGGATGCCATTCACCCAGGGCGAGAGCCCCATGGGACAAGGCATCCGCGTGACGCAGCCAGGCCGGCGCGGCTTGGCCTTGCTGCCAGCGCGAGCTGACCAACTCGGCGGCCACGCAAACGGCATCGATCAGCTCTGCGGCGGCCTCGGGTGCCAGGCGAGTCAGCAATTCGGCATCGACGCTTTGGCCCAGGCGCAGGGCAATTTCGGCCTCGACACCGGGGCGCTGAAGGCGCAGGTCACTGAAGTCGGCGGGTGCCATGCGTACACCGGACGGCGCCAGTGGCGCATGGCTCAAGCTGGCCTGGCGCGAGGGCCCGCCGCTTTTCCAGAATTGCGCCGCCGCCGTGGGCTGCCAGTTCAGTTGCGCGGCCAAGGCGGTCAGGGCCTGGTCGGCGCACAGCGAATCCGGCGCTTCAGCGGGCCATGCCTGGGCATCCAGCAGGCCTTCACCACGCCAGGCGCGCGCCAGTTGGGCGGCCAGATCCTGGGTTAGATCCTGGTGGCTCACAGGCGTTGCAATTTGTGCGCGGGGACCAGCTCGGGCTTGCCCTTGAGTTGCACCACCAGTTCGCCACTGCGCACCACCACGAACTGCACGGTGTCCGTCGCGCTGCCGTACTGGACCCGGTCGCCGGCCCGCAGCTGGGGTGGCAAAGGCGGCAAGGGTGGCAAGGCCAGCTTGACAGGCAGCTTGCCCGGGCCCTGCTGGGCCTTGATGACGGCATTCAGGCGTTGCGCCAACTCGGGGCGCTCCGTGGCCAGCAGTTCCAGCGAGCGCTGCATGGTGTTTCTGAGGTCGTCGGCCGTGAAGGGCTTGCGCAAGAGGAAGCGAGAGCCGGCGGCATGGGCTTCGGCCTCATGGGCGGGTGTCACCTCGAAGCTGAGCAAGGCCAAACGGCAGCCCGGGTTGCCGATCTTCAGGCGTTGGTAGAGGGCGATGCCATTCATGCCCGCCTTGGCAAACCAGTCTGTGATCAGGAAGTCGGGTTTGAATTCCAGGCCCAAGGCCAGGGCCGAGTCGGTGTCGCTGGCGCAGCGGATGCTGTGAGCCGGAAAGCCGAAACCTTCCAGCAATTGGCGAGCAAAGGTTTGCACGCCGGCCAGGGCATCGACGACAAGAAAACGGAGTTCAGCGTTCGCGGGGGCACTCATGAGCAAGGCAAGGGCGGTCTGTGTCGGTGCTGCCTGAGTTGATGCAGCGGAGCAAACCTCAATGGTAGCCCCCGTTTGATGCTGCCGCGTGTCGGCGCGCCCGCAGTGCTTTGTTTCTCGTGTGCGATTGCCGCATGGCCAGCTCTCGCAAAGCAGGGTTTGGCTTCTCCGCAAGATTGACCCAGAGATGCGAGGTGGAATAATATCCCACGCAACAAAACTGGCCAGACAGTGGGGAGAAAAACAGCATGACTCGGAGTACAGATTGCGCGTGGCCCATGGCTCGGAGCACTTCGGTGCTTCTGTGGGCGCCAGCCCTTGCGCTGGCCTTGGTCTCGGTGGGTTTGGCGGCCTCCATCGACGGGGCAAGGCCCATGGGCCAAGACAAGTCCCTGATCGGCCTGGTCGCGCAGCGACTGATGCAGGTGTCCCCCGCGCAGCTTGGCACGATTGAGTGCAGCGCGGCGCAGAGCATGGATGACCAGGCATCTGCCCCGAAACGGGCCGAGGGCTCAGCGCAGCTCTTGCAGCAGGCGCCAGAAGCGTGCGTCCTGTGAGGTGGCGAAGTTGATGCGCATCAGGGTGCCGGCGCGGCGCGTCGGGCTGAACAGCAGGCCCGGCGCGATCAGCCAGCCGGCGTCCAGCATGCGCTGAGCCAGGCGCTCGGTGTCCACGCCCACCTCCAACCAGCCGAACAGGCCTTGCGGCGGCGTCACGAATTGGCAGCCCGCCGCTTCGGCCAGGTGCACGACGCGTTGCCGCGCGGCATCCAGGCGCGAGATCACCCGCTCGGCATGGCGGCGCAACTGCCCTTGCTCCAGGCAGATGGCCACGGCGCGGTCCATCATCGGGCTGGTGGTCAGGGTGGACAGCAGCTTCAACTCGGTCAGTTGGTGCACCACCTGGGCGCTGGCGGCGACAAAGCCGACCCGCCAGGCCGGGGTCAGGATCTTGGAAAAACCCGAGACGTAAATCGTGCGCTTGAGCCCGTCCAGGGCCGAGAGCCGTGCTGCATGGTTGGGCGCCAGGAAGGCGTAGGTGTCGTCCTCGACCACCAACATATCGGCCGCCTCGACCAGCTTGAGGATCTGGTGAGCGCTGGCCAGCGAGAGGCTGTTGCCCGTGGGGTTGTGCAGCACCGAGACGGTCACATACATGCGCGGCCGGTGCTCCGCGATCAGCCGGGCCATGACCTCCAGGTCCGGCCCCTGCGGCCCGCGCGGCACCGGCAGCAGGCGCATGCCGGCCTGGGACAGGCGGGCGTACTCGATCGCCCAGCCCGGGTCGTCCACCAGCACTGCGTCGCCCGGCGTCAGCAGGCAGCGGGTGATCAGGTCCAGGGCATGGGTGGCGCCCACGGTGCTGATGATCTGCTCCGGTGCCGCATGGACGCCGATGTCCTCCAGGCGCCGGCTCAAGGCGCTGCGCAGGCGCGGGTCACCACCCGGCTCGCCGTACTGCAAGGCCAGTTGGTCCGGCTCTTCGCTCTGGCTGACGACGCGGCGCATGGCGCTTTGCAACATCGGCAGGTCCAGCCATTCGCCGGGCAAGGTGCCCAGGCCGGGGGCGTGTCGCGCATCGGCCTGGAACATGCCGCGGATCAGGGCGCTGGCGTCGATCGGCGTCGGCGGCGCTTGCACGGCCTGGACCGGGGCCGCCTTGACCTTTGGTGTCCGTGCATCGCGCACATCGCGAACGAAAAAACCTCGCTGCTTGCGCGCCTCCAGCAGGCCGGCCGCCAGCAGCTGGTCATAGGCGGCCACCACGGTGTAGGGGCTCACGCCATGGTGGCGCGCGCATTCGCGCACCGAAGGCAGGCGCGCGCCGGGCAGGATCAGGCGTTGCTGGATGCGCTCTGAAAACCGCAGGGCCAATTGCTGGGCCAGCGAAAGGCTGGCGCTGCGGGACAGGGCTGTGCTGGTGCTCATACCGATACAGATTCTCAAAACGTATGGCTGAGTGTATTGGTTCTGTATTGGTTGTGGCGGCTAGACTGGGCCCATGAAATTGTTGGGCATCTTGGGTGGCATGAGTTGGGAGTCGAGCGCACATCTGTACGCGCTGCTCAACCGCGAGGTGGCGGCGCGCCTGGGCGGTCTGCACAGCGCCCGCCTGCTGATGCACAGCGTGGACTTTGCCGAGATCGAGGCGCTGCAGCAGTGCGGCGACTGGGCTGCGGCCGCCCGCCTGCTGGGCGAAGCTGCTGCCGGGCTCAAGGCCGGCGGCGCCCAAGCCCTGCTGCTGGCGACCAACACCATGCACAAGGTGGCCGATGAGGTGCAAGCGCAGGCTGGCCTGCCCTTGTTGCACATCGTCGACGCCACGGCCGCCGCGCTGCAGGCCCAGGGCTTGCGCCGGGTCGGCCTGCTCGCCACCCGATACACCATGGCCTCCAACTCCTTCTACCAAGAGCGCATGGCCGGGCATGGCATGGAATTGCTGACGCCGCAGGCCACTGCCGCCGAAGAAGTGAACCGAGTCATCTATGAAGAGCTGTGCCGGGGTCAGCTGCGACCGCCATCGCGCGCTCACTATCTGGCCTGTGTCGAGGAGATGGCCTCGCGCGGCGCCCAAGGCGTGATCCTGGGATGCACCGAAGTCGGGCTCTTGCTTGACGCCGAGGCGCAGCGTCTGAGCCCCCTGCCTTTTTTCGACTCGACCGTGCTGCAGGCACGCGCGGCGGTCGATTGGATGCTGGCCGACGCCGACTCGGCCCCGCTCGGTGGTAAAAGCCCGGGTGAGGCCGCCGCGCCCGGCTTGGGCAGGCCAGAATTTTTGAATTGAACGAATCGCCTTTCTTGAATGAATCAGCAGGAGACAAGAAGCATGAGCAGCATCTGGAACCAAGCACGCCGCGCCGCGCGCATGAACCCGTCCATCATTCGCGAGATCCTCAAGGTCACCGAAAAACCGGGCATCCTGTCCATGGCCGGCGGCCTGCCTTCGGCCGAGACCTTCCCGGTCGAGGCCTTGAAAGCCGCTTGCGACCAGGTGCTCAGCCACAACGCCAAGGAAGCCCTGCAGTACGCGGCCAGCGAGGGCTTTGCGCCGCTGCGCGAATGGGTGGCGGCCCGCATGGCCAGCTTGGGTATGACCGTCAACCCCGATCAGGTGCTGATCACCAGCGGTTCTCAGCAAGGCCTGGACTTGGTCGGCAAGATCCTCTGTGATGCCGGCGCGCCGGTGGCCGTGGAAACGCCGACCTACCTCGGCGCCTTGCAGGCCTTCACGCCCTACGAGCCCAACTTCGTGAGCCTGGCCAGTGACGAGCAAGGCGTGGATCCGGCCGAGTTCGCACGCCTGCCGCATGACGCGCCCGGCACCCGCTTCGCCTACCTGCTGCCCAACTACCAGAACCCCACCGGCCGGGTGATGAGCCTGGAACGCCGCCAGGCCGTGATGGCCGCGGCCAAGGCCGCCGGCGTGCCGGTGATCGAAGACAACCCTTACGGCGACCTCTGGTTCGACGAGCCGCCGCTGCCGGCCCTGGCTTCCTTCTGGCCCGAAGGCACCATCTACCTGGGCAGCTTCTCCAAGGTGTTGACCCCCGGCTTCCGCCTGGGCTTCATCATCGCCCCGAGCGAGCTCTACCCCAAGCTGCTGCAAGCCAAGCAAGCGGCCGACCTGCACACGCCTGGCTTCAACCAGCGTGTGGTCTATGAGGTGGTCAAGAACGGCTTCCTCGATGAGCATGTGCCCAAGATCCGCGCCCGCTACAAGGCCAACCGTGATGCCATGGCTGCCGGCCTGGAAAAGCACCTGCCGCCGGGCTGCGTCTGGCAAAGCCCCAAGGGCGGCATGTTCTTCTGGATCCGCCTGCCCGAAGGCATGAACGCCATGGAACTGCTGCCCAAGGCGGTCGATGCTGGCATCGCTTTCGTGCCTGGCGCCGCCTTCTACGCCCAGAACCCTGATCCGCGCACCCTGCGTCTGTCCTTCGTGACCTTGACGCCGCCGCAGATCGAAGAAGGTGTGGCCATCCTGGGCAAGGTCTTGCGCGAGGCGCTGGACAACGGCGCTCAGCCCACCCCATGAGCTTGCAGACGCGCCGCTTCGCCCAAGTCGACGTCTTCACCGCCATGCCCTTGCTGGGCAATGCCCTGGCCGTCGTCATCGACGGCGAGGGGCTCAGCGACGCCGCCATGGCCAGCTTTGCCCGTTGGACCAACCTCAGCGAAACCACCTTTCTGCTGCCGCCCACGCGGCCGGAGGCGGACTACCGGGTGCGCATCTTCACGCCCGGTGGCGAGCTGCCTTTTGCCGGCCACCCGACACTCGGTTCGGCGCATTGCTGGCTGAGCGCCGGCGGAGTGCCCAAGCAAAAAGGCCGGGTGGTGCAGGAGTGCGAGATCGGCCTGGTGACGATCCAGCGTGGCGGCGATCGCAAGCGCGAGCGCCTGGCGTTCGCTGCGCCGCCGCTCAAGCGTTCCGGCCCGGTCTCGGCCGAGCTGCATGCGCAAGTCCTGCATTCTTTGAGGCTGCCTGCCGATGCCGTGCTGGATGTGGTCTGGGTGGACAACGGGCCGGGCTGGATCGCCGCCCGCCTGCGCTCTGCCGAGGCCGTGCTGGCCTTGCAGCCCGACTTTGGGGCCATGCAGGGCCTGAAGCTCGGCGTGGTGGGTGCCTACCCGGCAGCTTCGCCGCAGCAATTTGAGGTGCGCGCCTTCGTGCCGGATATCGGTGTGCCGGAAGACCCGGTCACCGGCAGCTTCAATGCCGGCCTGGCCCTGTGGTTGATCGAAGCGGGCCTGGCGCCCGATCGCTATGTCGCCGCGCAAGGAGCCAAGTTGGGTCGAGCGGGGCGCATCCATGTCCAGCGAGATGCGGAGGCGACCTGGATCGGCGGTGACGTCGTGCCCCTGATCGCGGGCGAAGTCCGCTTGTAAGCGGAGGCTTGCGGCTCAACGCCGCGCGGGAGTGCTTGGGATGATGAGTCAGGCGACCGAAGCCTTGTTTCGCGAGGACTCGGCATTGCGGGAATGCCAGGCGCGTCTGCTGCGCGTCGACGAACGCGGCGTGGTACTCGATCGCACTGTGTTCTACCCGCTGGGAGGCGGGCAAGCCGGTGACGCGGGCGACGTGCTGCTGCCGGATGGCCGGATGCTGGCCATTGCAGACACCCGCAAAAGCAAGGAGCCGGGGGCGGAGGGCGAAATCCTCCATGTGCCGACCTCGGGCCAGGAGGAGCTGCTGGCGGCTTTGCTGCCGGGCATGCAGGTGCAGGCTCGCCTCAATTGGGCGCGCCGCCATGCCTTGATGCGCTTCCACACGGCCACGCATTTGCTCTGCGCGCTGCTGCCCTATCCGGTCGATGGCTGCTCCATCACCGAGAGCTATGCGCGGCTCGACTTCCATACCGATGCGCCGTTTGACAAAGAGGCGCTGACCGCAGGCTTGAATCGACTGGTGGCTGCGGCCCATGCCGTCAGCCACAGCTGGATCACGGACGAAGAGCTGGACGCCAATCCGAGCCTGGTTCGCAGCATGAGCGTGCAGCCTCCGCGCGGAACCGGTCGTGTGCGCGTGCTCCGCATCGAGGGCGTCGATCTGCAGCCTTGCGGCGGCACCCATGTCGGGAATACCGCTGAGATTGGTGGTTTGACCGTCACCAAGATTGAAAAGAAGTCGGCTTCGACCCGGCGGGTCGTGCTGGGCTTTGCGCAGACCGTGAACGCAGCGCTCGCCTGAGTCTTGCCCTGCCCGGGCAGCTGGGCGCTCATTCCAAAACTCCGATGACACTCAAACTACTGGGCAAAGCCAGCTCCATCAACGTCCGCAAAGTCCTCTGGACCCTGGAGGAGTTGGGTCTCGCTTACGACCGAGAAGACTGGGGCTCGGGCTTTGCCGCGACCGACACGCCCGAATTCACTCGCCTCAATCCCAACGCGATGGTGCCGGTGCTGATCGATGGCGACTTCGTGCTCTGGGAGAGCAACAGCATCTGCCGCTATTTGGCGGTACGCGAGCAGCGCCTGGACCTGCTGCCCCAGGGGCCGCAGGCTCGGGCGCAGGTCGAGCAGTGGATGGATTGGCAGGCCGGGGAGTTCAACAACGCCTGGCGCTACGCCTTCATGAGCCTGGTGCGGCACAGCCCGGCCCATCAAGACCCGCAGCTTTTGGCCCAGGGCGTGGCGGCCTGGCATCGCCATGTCCGAATCCTCGATGCGCAGTTGGCGCGGACCGGCGCCTTTGTCTGCGGCGAGCCATTCACCTTGGCCGACGTGGTGTTGGGTCTGTCGCTGCAGCGCTGGCGTGTGGCTCCCTTGGAGGATGCGGGGCGGCCGGATGTGCCCGCCGCCCGTGCCTATTTGGCGCGCCTGGAGCAGCGCGCCGGTTTCCGGGAGCACGGCGCCAACGGCCAGCCCTGAGCTTCAGCCGCAGGGCGGCGCGGCGTCGAGGGCTCAGTCGTTGCGGAAGCTGTCGTGGCAGGACTTGCAGGTGCTGGCGGCCGGGCCGAAGCTGGCTTTCAGCTGTTCCACGGTCGCGGGTTTGGCCGCAGCCAGCTTGGCGACCTCGTCCTGCATCTTCTTGGCGGCCTCGTCGAACTTGGCGCGCTCGCTCCAGATCTCGGCCTTGGCACCGCCTTTTTCCTTGCTGGCCGTGCCTTCGACAAAGCCGTGGAAAGGCAGGCGCGAGAGGTTGGCGACGATGTCCGCATTGCTGGCCGCTGCGGCGGCATCAAAGGGCGCGCGCCCTTGCACCATCGCGCCCATGCGCCCGAAATGGCTGCCCATCAGAGTGAAGGCCGCCTTGCGGTATTTGACTGCGTCTTCCGGTTTCTGGAATTGCGCCTGGGCCGGCAGGCTGGTCGCCCATGCGCTAAGACAGAGCAGGGCCAGGGTCAGGTGTTGCTTGGTCGGGGTCGTCATGATGCGTTGCGTCCTCGGTGTGGATTGAACAGACGGTACAGCCAAAGGCCGGCTTGAGTGTACGGAAGACCCGGCCGTTTTTCAGGGCTGTCGGCAGGGCGCGACTGGGGTATCGTTGCCGCAGCTGAATGGAGGGTTGCACATGTCCGAGGGCTTGTTGACGCGGGTGCGGATCTGGGACCTGCCGACCCGCTTGTTTCACTGGGCCTTGGTGCTCTGTGTCCTGGGCTCTGTGCTCAGTGCCAAGGTCGGAGGTAATGCCATGGTCTGGCATATGCGCCTGGGTTATGCGGTGCTGGCGCTGCTGGGCTTTCGCCTGCTTTGGGGTGTGGTGGGCGGGCGCTGGTCGCGCTTTCGCAGCTTTCTCTACAGCCCGGCGGCGCTGCTGCGCTACCTGCGCGGTCGCCCTCGCGCGGATGACCATTTCGAGGTCGGCCACAACCCGCTGGGTGCGTATTCGGTGCTGGCCATGTTGGCTTGGCTTCTGCTGCAGGTGGCTTCGGGCTTGGTGGCCGATGACGAAATCGCCTTCAGCGGCCCGCTGGTGAGCCAGGTGAGTTCGGAGATCAGCCTGGCCTGGACCGCTTATCACAAGAGTTATGGGCAATGGGGGCTCTACGCCCTGGTGGCCTTGCATGTGGCGGCGATTGCCTACCACCGCCTCGGGCGGAGCAAGGATCTGATCGGCCCCATGTTCTCGGGTGACAAGCGCTTGCAGGCGGCCGTGCCGCCGGCTCGCGACACCTGGGCCAGCCGCTTGTTTGCCCTGACCCTGCTGGCGGCCTGCGCCGCCGGCGTCTATCTCTTGGTGACGCCTGCCCCGGTCGTTTGAGCCCGCCAGCATTCATTCACTACACTGCGGCGTTGCATGGACGAAAGCCCCGACATTACCTTGATCACGCCTGACGACGGCCCGAGCTGGTCGGCGGCACGCGACATCCTGCGTGACTATGCCGCCAGCCTTCAGGTGGATCTTTGTTTCCAGGACTTTGAGGCCGAGCTCGCCGTCTTGCCCGGCCAGTACGCCGCGCCAGGAGGTCTGCTCTTGTTGGCTTTGGTGGACGGTGCGGTGGCCGGCTGTGGAGGCTTTCGCAATCTGCCCGATGTCGACTACCCCAATGCCTGCGAGATGAAGCGCTTGTTCGTCCGCCCCGCCTTCCGCCGTTTTGGGCTGGGACGTCTGCTGGCTCAGGGCCTGATCGACCGGGCTTCTCAGGCCGGCTATTCATCCATGTTGTTGGACACGCTGGACGATATGGAAGCGGCACGCGGCTTGTACGAGAGCCTGGGTTTTGCCGCGGTGCCGCCTTACTACTTCAACCCCATCCCGGGCGCCCACTATCTGCGCGTCGAGCTGGACTGAGCTCCGGCCTGCCGGGTTTCATCGGGTTACGGCCGTAGCATGTCGCTTTTGCGCTTGCGTCAGGTCTGTATGAGTTCCGAGTCCGCCCCTTTGTACCTTGTCACCCAGGCCGGTCCGGCTGCCGCCACTTTGGGCGAGTCGCCGCTCTGGTGCGTTGAGGAGCAGGCGCTTTACTACGTGGACATTGCCGAGCGCCAGATCCTGCGTCTCGACCCCTCAAACGGCGAGCTGCGCCGCTGGGCGGTCGCGAGCGAGCCTGGTTGCATCGCCTTGATCGAGGGCGGCGGTCTGGCGGTGGCGCAGCGCCAGGGTCTGTTCCGGCTTGACCTGGCCAGTGGCGACTGCAGTTTGTTGGCTCCGCCTCCCTATGCGCCGGAGCGCCAGCGCTTCAATGACGGCAAGCCGGATGCGCACGGCCGCTTCTGGATTGGCAGCATCGACGACGCGCGAGCGCCTGACGCTGCCCTGTATCGTTATGAGTCAGGTCGCTTCAGTCAGGCGGCCGCTGGCATCACCACCTCCAATGGCCTGGCCTGGAGCCCGGATCAGACCCAGCTCTATTGGTCTGACACCAAGGCGCACGAAATCTATCGTTTCCCATTCAGTGCGGACACCGGCCACTTGGGTGAGCGCGAGTTGTTCGCTCGTTTCGAGCCGCGTGCCGCCGGCCAGGCTCTGGACAGCTATGGCGGTCGGCCCGATGGCGCGGCGGTCGATGTCGAGGGCTGCTACTGGGTCGCTATGTTTGAGGGGCAACGTCTGCTGCGACTCTCACCTGAGGGTGTGGTCTTGATGGAAATCAAGCTGCCGGTGCGCTGCCCGACCATGCCGACCTTCGGCGGGGCCGATCTGCACACGCTCTATCTGACGACGGCGCGCGAGAAGCGCCCGGCCGAAGAGTTGGCCGCCCAGCCCTGGGCCGGCTGTGTGTTGCAACTGCGTGTGGCCGTGCCGGGCCTGCCTCCGCATCGGCTCCGGGCCTAGCAATTTCGCGTCGATTGCCCCGGCGGGAGCCCGGGCTGTCAGGCAAAAGTCATGGACCAGTCGGATCATGCGCGCGCAGCCATGGCCCGGCGGCGCCAGAGGGTCTGGAGGGTGCTCTCGACGGTTCGGCTTTCCAGGGCTACGGGTTTCCACATATAATCTTTGGGTTTTGCCGACAGCCGTCATCCAGACATGAGCGAATTTGAGGGCGAACACCGGAGCGATTCCAGGGGTTCACAGCTTGCCAAGCCCGCAAGTGCGCCGGTGGTGCAGTCCAAGCCAGCGACAGAGCGAAAGTTCCGTCCGGCTGATTGGGATGATGACGGTCGCGGAGAAGCTCAAGAGGATGGGGCCGACGAGGCTGCTTTCAAGACGCTCACGCGGGAGGAAGCGCAAGCCTTGGTGGCTCGTCATCCGCCTTTGTCACCCTGGCGGGTGGTGGGGGCGCAGGCCGTGGCCGGTGGTTTGATCATCGTGCTGTGGTGGTTGGGAGCCTGGTTTGCCGGCGACGGCGTGCTGGGTGGGTTTGAAAAAGCGCGGTCGGCCCTGTGTGGGGTGGCGGCGGTGGTTCTGCCCAATGCCTTGATGGCATGGGGTATGACCGGGCTCTTCAGAGGGATTCCTGGCGCTGCCGTGCTGGGCTTCATGTTCTGGGAGCTGATCAAGATCATGTTGGCCGTGGCGATGTTGGCCGCGGCTGCGAAATGGATGCCCGGGCTGTACTGGCCAGCACTGCTGGTTGGGCTGATCGGGTGTTTGAAAGTTAATTGGGTGGCCCTGCTTCTGCAGGGTCGTTTCAGCAAAAATCGCGTGGCCTCAAGCCACGCCAAGCGGGACGGAAACTGACAATGGCAGCCGAAGGACACGCGCCGAACGCGGGCGAATACATCCAGCATCACTTGCAGCACATGCAAGTGAACTTTGCCGGTGAAGCGGTCAAGCAGACCAGCATTGTGGATTTCAGCCTGTTCAACCTCGACTCGCTGATCTATTCGGTGTTGCTGGGCGTGATCGGCTGCTTCTTCCTGTGGCGCGCTGCGCGCAAGGCCACTTCGGGTGTGCCGGGCCGCTTCCAAGCTGCCGTGGAAATCCTGGCTGAAATGGTCGAGAACCAGGCCAAGGGCGTGATTCACAACGCCGCCAGCCGCAAGGTGATCTCGCCTCTGGCGCTGACCGTGTTTGTCTGGATCTTCCTGATGAACTTCATGGACATGCTGCCGGTCGACCTGCTGCCGTCCGCTTGGACGCATGCCTATGCCGCCATGGGCCATGACGCCCACCACGCTTATATGCGTGTGGTGCCGACCGCCGACCTGTCCACCACGCTGGGTCTGTCGACCAGCGTCCTGATCATGTGCTTCTTCTACAGCATCAAGATCAAGGGCATTGGCGGCTGGACGCATGAGCTGCTGGCAGCGCCCTTCGGCGACAAGTGGTTCCTGTACCCGATCAACTTCCTGATGCAGCTGATCGAGTTCGCGGCCAAGACCGTGTCTCACGGCATGCGGTTGTTCGGCAATATGTTTGCGGGTGAGCTGGTGTTCATGCTGATCGCGCTGATGGGTGGCGTCTGGGCCTGGGAGTTGAACCCCCTGTCGGGTGGCTTCTGGCTGGGTCTGGGCCATTTGGTGGCGGGCACGGTGTGGACCTTGTTCCACATCCTGATCATCACCCTGCAGGCCTTCATCTTCATGATGCTGACCTTGATCTACACCGGTCAGGCGCACGATCAACATTGATCGCTGCAGCTGTCCTGCTGTTGAGTTTGTAAGTTTGTAAGTTCGTTTGTCCCTTTCCTTTTTTCTTTACTTTCCCTTCTGGAGCTAATCATGGAAAACATCCTCGGTCTCGTCGCGCTGGCTTGCGGTCTCATCGTTGGTCTGGGCGCTCTGGGCGCTTCGATCGGTATCGCTCTGATGGGTGGCAAGTTCCTGGAATCCTCGGCTCGCCAGCCTGAGCTGATGAACGAACTGCAAACCAAGATGTTCATCTTGGCTGGTCTGATCGACGCTGCTTTCCTGATCGGCGTGGCTATCGCTCTGCTGTTCGCATTCGCCAAGCCCTTCGCCATCTAATTGAACGGCCAACCTTTCACGGTTGAAAGGATCGTGCTGTGAATATCAACGCAACCCTGTTCCTGCAGGCGATCGTCTTTGCGATCCTTGTCTGGTTCACCATGCGCTTCATCTGGCCGCCTATTACCAAGGCACTGGACGAGCGCGCCCAGAAGATCGCTGACGGTCTGAAGGCTGCCGACCTGGCAAAGTCCGAGTTGGCCACGGCCAACAAGAAGGTCGACGAGCAACTGGCCCAAGCGCGCGGTGAAACCACCAAGCAGCTGGCTGACGCTGAAAAGCGTGCCGCCGCCATCGTGGACGCCGCCAAGGTGCGTGCAGAAGAAGAAGGCGCCAAGATCGTGGCCGCTGCCAAGGCTGAAGCCGAGCAGCAAGCCATGCGTGCCCGTGAGGCCCTGCGCGAGCAGGTCGCCGCACTGGCCGTCAAGGGTGCCGAGCAGATTCTGCAGCGCGAGGTCAATGCCAGCGTGCACGCCGAGTTGCTGGGCCGTCTGAAGACGGAGCTGTAATCATGGCTGAGCTCGCAACCATTGCCCGTCCTTACGCTGAAGCGCTCTACCAAGTCGCGCTGAAGGCTGACGTCAAGGCCTGGGGCCAGCAGATTTCTGCGCTGGCTCTGGTGGCGCAAGACGCCGAGCTGCGCCAGTTTGCCGACAGCCCTAAGGCCCAGCCTGAGCAGGTGCTCGCCATCATGACGGCGGCCGCTGATCAGCCCTTGGCCGAAGGCATGCAGAGTTTTCTGCGTGAAGTGATCGCCAATGGTCGCCTGGCAGCCTTGCCCGCGGTGGCAGCGCAGTTCCATGCGCTGGCCAATGCCGCTCAAGGCGTGGCCGATGCGACCATTTTCAGCGCCTACCCGATCGAGCCGGCCCAGTTGGCCGAGGTCGTGGCGGCGCTGGAGAAGCGTTTCGCTCGCAAGCTGCAAGCCCATGTCACGCTGGAGCCGGCATTGATTGGCGGCATCCGGGTGGTGGTTGGCGATGAGGTGCTCGACACCTCGGTCAAGTCCCGCCTGGAGCGCATGAAAGTGGCGCTCACCGCCTGATCAAGGCGATTGAGCGCGACGCCACCCCCTTTCGTTCATCCCTGTGTCTACCGCTCTGGCAACAGACGTTAGTCCAGATGGGAGCCATAGCAATGAATTTGAATCCTGCTGAAATTTCCGAAGTCATCAAGTCCCGTATCGAGGGTCTGGGTGCATCGACGGACGTCCGCAACCAGGGCACCGTCGTGTCCGTGTCCGACGGCATCTGCCGCATCCACGGTCTGTCCGACGTGATGCAAGGCGAAATGCTGGAGTTCCCGGCCGGTGCCGATGGCAAGCCGACCTACGGCCTGGCCCTGAACCTCGAGCGCGACTCCGTCGGCGCCGTGATTCTGGGTGCTTACGAGCACATCTCCGAAGGCAACACCGTCAAGTGCACGGGTCGCATTCTGGAAGTGCCCGTCGGCCCCGAGCTGATCGGCCGTGTGGTCAACGCCCTGGGCGAGCCGATCGACGGCAAGGGCCCGATCAACGCCAAGCTGACCGACGTGATCGAAAAGGTCGCTCCTGGCGTGATCGCCCGTAAGTCTGTGGACCAGCCGATGCAAACCGGCCTGAAGTCCATCGACTCCATGGTGCCCGTCGGCCGTGGCCAGCGCGAGCTGATCATCGGTGACCGCCAGACCGGCAAGACCGCCGTGGCCATCGACGCCATCATCAGCCAGAAGGGTCAGAAGATGACCTGCATCTACGTTGCGATCGGCCAGAAGGCTTCGTCGATCAAGAACGTGGTGCGCGCTCTGGAAGCCAACGGCGCGATGGAGTACACCATCGTCGTGGCCGCTTCGGCCTCTGAGTCGGCTGCCATGCAGTACGTCTCGGCCTACTCGGGCTGCACGATGGGCGAGTACTTCCGCGACCGCGGTCAAGACGCGCTGATCATCTATGACGATCTGTCCAAGCAAGCTGTGGCCTACCGTCAAGTTTCGCTGCTGCTGCGTCGCCCGCCGGGCCGCGAAGCCTACCCTGGCGACGTGTTCTATCTCCACAGCCGTCTGCTGGAGCGCGCCGCTCGTGTGAACGCCGACTATGTCGAAGCGTTCACCAAGGGTGAAGTGAAGGGCAAGACCGGTTCGCTGACCGCGCTGCCTATCATCGAAACCCAAGCCGGTGACGTGTCCGCCTTCGTGCCGACCAACGTGATCTCGATCACCGACGGTCAGATCTTCCTGGAAACCAGCCTGTTCAACGCCGGTATCCGCCCCGCCATCAACGCCGGTATCTCGGTGTCGCGCGTCGGTGGTGCTGCTCAGACCAAGCTGATCAAGAACCTGTCCGGTGGTATCCGTACCGACTTGGCCCAGTACCGTGAACTGGCTGCCTTCGCGCAGTTCGCTTCCGACCTGGACGAGTCCACCCGCAAGCAGCTGGACCGCGGTGCCCGCGTGACCGAACTGCTGAAGCAGGCTCAGTACTCGCCGCTGCCCATCAGCTTGATGGCTTCGACGCTGTACGCGGTCAACAAGGGTTTCATGGACAGCCTGGACGTGAAGAAGGTTCTGGCTTTCGAGCACGGCCTGCACCAGTTCCTGAAGACCAGCCACGCCGCTCTGCTGGCTAAGCTGGAAGCCGACAAGGCCATGGACAAGGATGCGGAAGCCGAGCTGAACGCTGCGATCACCACGTTCAAGAAGTCTTTCGCTTAATGCCCATGACGGGGCGGAACAAGCACCAAGCGCTGAACCGCCCCATCTGAACAGGAGAAATCATGGCATCAAGCAAGGAAATTCGCGGCAAGATCAAGTCGGTCGAGAACACCAAGAAGATCACCAAGGCCATGGAAATGGTCGCTGCATCCAAAATGCGCAAGGCGCAGGAACGGATGCGCTCGGCCCGTCCTTACAGCGAGAAGATCGGCAATATCGCCGCCAACCTCGCCAAGGCCAACCCCGAGTACCAGCACCCCTTCATGGTCGCCAACGAGTCGGCCAAGCAGGTCGGTTTCGTGGTGGTCACGACGGACAAGGGTCTGTGCGGCGGTCTGAACACCAATCTCTTGCGCGCAGCCACGGCCAAGTTGAAAGACTTGGAAGCGGGCGGTCAAAAAGCTGAAGTCGTTGCCATCGGCAACAAGGGCTTGGGCTTCATGAACCGCATCGGCGCCAAGGTGGTCTCGCATGTCACGCAGATGGGTGACCAGCCGCATATCGAGAAGATCATCGGCCCGGTCAAGGTCTTGCTGGACGCGTACGCGGAAGGCAAGCTCTCGGCCGTCTACCTCTGCTACACCCGCTTCATCAACACGATGAAGCAGGAGCCGGTGGTGCAGCAACTGCTGCCCCTGAGCTCCGAAGGCATGCAGAGCGCGAACACCGACAAGTCTTCGCACGCCTGGGATTACATCTACGAACCCGACGCGGCGTCCGTGATCGACGAGCTCTTGGTGCGTTACACCGAAGCGCTGGTTTATCAGGCTGTGGCGGAAAACATGGCGTCCGAGCAATCGGCACGCATGGTGGCGATGAAGGCCGCAACCGACAACGCCGGCACCTTGATTGGTGAGCTGAAGCTGGTCTACAACAAGACCCGCCAGGCCGCCATCACCAAGGAACTGAGCGAAATCGTCAGTGGCGCGGCCGCGGTGGGTTGATCCCGCTGCTCGCCAAACCATACGCAACGAATACTGATTGAAGGAATCGATATGTCGAACACTCAAACCAACGCGGTTGGCAAGATCGTTCAGTGCATTGGCGCCGTGGTGGACGTGGAGTTCCCGCGCAACCAGATGCCGAAGATCTATGACGCGCTGAAGATGGAGGGCTCTGCCCTGACGCTGGAAGTTCAGCAGCAGCTGGGCGACGGCGTGGTGCGTACCATTGCTCTGGGCTCTTCCGACGGTCTGCGCCGCGGTTCGCAGGTGTACAACACCGGCGAAAACATCCAGGTGCCGGTCGGCAAGGCCACCCTGGGTCGCATCATGGACGTGCTGGGCTCGCCCATCGACGAGCGTGGCCCGGTTGATCAAGCGCAAGTCGCTTCGATCCACCGCCAAGCTCCTGCTTATGACGAACTCAGCCCCTCGCAAGAGCTGCTGGAAACCGGCATCAAGGTGATTGACTTGATCTGCCCGTTCGCCAAGGGCGGCAAGGTGGGTCTGTTCGGTGGCGCCGGTGTGGGCAAGACCGTGAACATGATGGAACTCATCAACAACATCGCCAAGGCCCACAGCGGTCTGTCGGTGTTCGCTGGTGTGGGCGAGCGTACCCGTGAGGGCAACGACTTCTATCACGAGATGGCCGATTCGGGCGTCGTGAACCTCGAGAAGCTCGAAGACTCCAAGGTCGCCATGGTCTACGGTCAGATGAACGAGCCTCCGGGCAACCGTCTGCGCGTGGCCCTGACCGGTCTGACCATCGCCGAGTCCTTCCGTGACGAAGGCAAGGACGTGCTGTTCTTCGTGGACAACATCTACCGCTACACCCTGGCCGGTACCGAAGTGTCCGCGCTGCTGGGCCGTATGCCTTCCGCCGTGGGCTACCAGCCGACGCTGGCCGAGGAAATGGGCCGTCTGCAAGAGCGCATCACCTCGACCAAGATCGGTTCGATCACTTCCATCCAGGCCGTTTACGTCCCTGCGGATGACTTGACCGACCCGTCGCCTGCCACGACCTTCGCCCACTTGGACTCCACCGTGGTGCTGTCGCGTGACATCGCTTCGCTGGGTATCTACCCCGCCGTGGACCCGCTGGACTCGACCTCGCGTCAGCTGGACCCGAACGTGGTCGGCGAAGAGCATTACCTGACCGCCCGCGGCGTTCAGCAAGTGCTGCAGCGCTACAAGGAACTGCGCGACATCATCGCGATTCTGGGTATGGACGAGCTGTCTCCTGAAGACAAGCTGGCCGTGTCCCGCGCTCGCAAGATCCAGCGTTTCCTGTCGCAGCCTTTCCACGTGGCCGAAGTGTTCACCGGCTCGCCCGGTAAGTACGTGCCGCTGAAGGAAACCATCCGTGGTTTCAAGATGATCGTGGCTGGCGAATGCGACCACCTGCCGGAACAAGCGTTCTACATGGTTGGCACCATCGACGAAGCGTTCGAAAAGGCGAAGAAGCTGGGTTGATGGAATCTCGCCGCCGCAGGCCTCAAGCCTTCGGCGGCAGCTCCTGCTAACTCTCTTTTTCAACGCTAAGGACGATACAAATCATGGCAACCATTCATGTTGACGTGGTCTCCGCCGAAGAGCAGATCTTCTCCGGCGAAGCCAAGTTCGTCGCGCTGCCGGGTGAAGGCGGCGAGCTGGGCATCTTGCCCAAGCACACGCCCCTGATCACCCGCATCAAGCCGGGTGCCGTGCGCATCGAGAAGGCCGACGGCAGCGAAGAGTTCGTCTTCGTCGCCGGTGGCATTCTGGAAGTGCAGCCGGGTACGGTAACCGTGCTGGCCGACACCGCCATCCGCGGCAAGGACCTGGACGAAGCCAAAGCCACCGAAGCCAAGAAGTTGGCCGAAGAAGCGATGAAGAACGCCAAGAGCGATATCGACTTTGCTGCCGCGCAAAGCGAATTCGCTGCCATGGCGGCTCAGATCGCGGCGCTGCGCAAGTTCCGTCAGAAGTAATTCGCAAGTTCCAGGGTCGGGAAGCTCCGCTTTTCTGGCTCTGAACCCAGCGCCCGCCGACGCAAGTCAGGCGGGCGTTGTCCTTTTGAAATCCTCAAGAACAACCCCTTCATCGCCGAGAGCCTCGCCATGACCGCCGCCACGCCCAAGTCCATTGCCATCACCCGCCACCAGGGCCTCGATGCGATTGAACTGCTGTCGCCCGACGGCGCTCGTGCGACCGTTCTGCTGCATGGCGCTCACCTTCTGTCCTGGGTGCCGGCCGGCGGTGAGGAGCAGCTCTACGTCTCGCCCAAAACCGCCTATGCCAACGGTGAGGCGATCCGCGGCGGCGTGCCGGTGATCTTCCCGCAGTTCGCCACCCGCGGCCCTTTGAAGCGCCATGGCTTTGCCCGCAGCAAGCCCTGGCAATTGGTTTCGGCCGAGCAGGGCGCCGACGATGCCCTGGCCGTGCTGCGCCTGAGCGACGATGCCGCCAGCCGCATGTTCTGGCCGCACGCGTTTGAGTTGGAGCTCAGCGTTCGCATCAGCGGCCGCGAGCTGCAGATTGAGCTGGCTTGCGAGAACACCGGCGAATCGAGCTTCGATTTCACCAGCGCCCTGCACATCTATTTGCGCTTGAACGATCTGGACTCCAGCAGCGTCGAGGGCCTGAGCGGTCTGCAGTACGAGGACAGCGCCGCCGGTGGCGAACTCAAGCGTCAGCGCGTCGAGCTGCTGCTGCCCGGCGGCGATCTGGACCGCATCTACCATGGGCTCAAGCAAGACTTGGTCCTCAAGGAACAGCTGATCAACCGCAACCGCCAGCTGCTGATTCGCCAACAAGGCTTCGAAGACACGGTGGTCTGGAACCCGGGCGCCGAAAAATGCGCAGCCCTGGCCGATATGCCGGCCGAGGGCTACCAGCAGATGCTGTGCATCGAGGCGGCCCAGATCCGCCAGCCGGTGCAGCTGGCGCCGGGCGAGAGTTGGGTAGGCCGGCAGAGCCTCACCCTGCCGACCTAGGACCGGGTGGGCATGGGCCCCTTACGGGCAGTAAGCGCCCGTCAAGGCAGGATGGCCCATCAGGGATCTGTAATAACAGACGAGCCGGCTGCGCCTGACGCGTGCCCGCACCCCCTAGAATGCCGGCCTCGCCCGCAAGGCGAGCACCGTTCCGGGGCGCGAGGCCTTGGCAGTGAAACACTCAAAACACACCCTGAGGGAGATTGTCATGATGAAGAAAGTACTGGCCGCCACGGCCGCAGCACTGCTGGGTCTGAGCGCAGGCGCCGTGCAGGCGCGTGAGTTCTCCGACATTTACACCGAATGCGGTCTGGGCGCGATGATTGCACCGAACAACAGTGCAGTTGCTGCGATCACCAACGTGACCTGGGACCTGGGCACCACCGCCATCTCGTCCAACGTCTCGTCGGCCGATAGCTGCTCCGGCGGCAAGAAGAAGGTTGCTGCACTGCTGCTGAACTCCTACGCCCAAGTCGAAACCGACCTGGCCAAGGGTGAAGGCGAGCACCTGGCTGCCCTGAACGTCGCTGCCGGCTGCTCCGCAGCCAGCCAGCAAGCGTTCAGTGGCAACTTGCGCCGTGAGTTCGCCAGCCTGGTGGCTCAGCCTGCCTACGCCGCTCAAGGCCGTATGGAAAAGGCCTCGGCCCTGTTCGATGCAGCCGCCAGCAGCGCCCGCAACGCCAGCTGCGCGATCTGATCGCACGCAATCCCTGACCCTGTGGCTAGCCGGCACTGCGCCGGCGCTCGCAGGGTGATGCTGGCATTCGAGCTGCGGCCCGTCCGATGCCGGACGGGCCGTTTCTCTTTTCAGGCGGCGTCTCCGCCTGCCGCGCTGTCGTGAAGCTGACCCAAATTTCCCTTGCACGCTGCCGGGTCTGGCTCGGCCTCCTGCTTTTGTTCTGCACCTTCGTGCCCGCCCATGCCGGTGCCGACGCGAGCGTCGTGTCGGCTGCCGACGAGCAAGCCCTGATTGCGCAGGCCCGATCGCTGGGGCTGCACGCCCACCCGCGTTGGCGCCTGCTGCTGCACATGCCGCGCCATGGCGGGCCCAGCCAGGTGCTCAGTGATGAGTTCTTTCTGGCCCCGACCGGGCGTGAGGATGCCGCCGCCGAACTGGTCGCGACCCTGCGTGCCTTGCTGGCGCCCTTTGCCGGTGAGAGCGAACATGCGCGCTGCCGCTTTCCGGCGCGGCAGCTTTGGCTGGCGAGCGAGCTCAATCTGCCGCAGTGGCTGGAACCCGATCGCCGCTGCGGCAAGATCTGGCAGTGGCTGGATCTGGATCAGCTGAAGTCAGCCTCGGTCGTGCTGGTCAGCGGTTATTTCGGCAACCCGGCGTCCGCCTTCGGTCACGCTTTGCTGCGATTCGACGCGGGGTCGGGCGAGCGCACGGGCGGGCTCTCCGACCTCAGCGTCAACTTTGGCGCCCTGGTGCCGCAGGACGAGAACATGCTGGTCTACGTCGCGCGTGGACTCAGCGGCGGCTATGTGGCGGGATTCTCGGATAAGGACTTTGCCGAGCACGACCAGGTCTATGTGCGAGGTGAAAACCGCGATATGTGGAACTACGAGTTGGCGCTCGACCCTTGGGCGCTGCGAATGCTGGTCCTGCACGTCTGGGAAATCGCCGGCAAGAAGTTCACCTATTTTTTCCTCAGCCGCAACTGCGCCTGGCGCCTTGCCGAGCTACTGGAGCTGGTGCTGCCGACCGAGCTGAGACAGGGCGCCGACGAATCCTGGTACGTGCCGGTGGAGCTGTTTCACCGCCTGGAGCAGGCCCATGCCGCCGGCCCGGCTCAGTACCGCGTGCTGCGCTTCCAGCCCTCGGCCCAGCGCCAGCTCGTCGAGCAGCTGCGCCAGCTCACACTGGCCGAGCGAAGCGCTTTCGAGCAGGCCGTGGCGCAAGACGCACAGCGGCTTGAGCTGACGCTGAGCGGACTCGCGCCGCGCGAGGTTCTACGTGTGCTCGAACTGCTGATGAGCTGGGCCAACTGGAAGAACCCTGCCGGCCTGCAGGACGCCGAGCATGCGGCCGTCACGGCCGCCAAGCAGCGGATCCTGCTGGCGCGCCTGGCGCTGCCGGTCGGCACGGCCGAACTCGCGCCAGCCCAGCCTCTGCCATCGCCTGCGCTCGGTACGGCGCCGATGCGCTTTGCCTTCGGCGGAGTCCGGGGCCGCCAGAGGGGGCGCGCGCTGGGTCTTCGCTGGACCGGCATTGCTTTCGACTTGAACGGCCTGCATGGCCTTGATACGGGCGAGTTGCAGGTGGCGGACATCCACCTGCGGCTGCAGGGGAACCGTCTGCGGCTGCAGGAAATCGGCGGCTTTTCGGTGCGCAAGCTCAACCAATGGGGCGCCCAGCTTCCCGGCGAGCTCGACTATGCCTGGCAGATCAAGCTGGGCGCGCGACAACCCGAATCTGACGGCCTGCTGCGCCCCTATGCCCGTGCCGGCCTGGGGCAGGCCACGCACTACTTCGGCAGCCGTTTGCAGGCCTTTGCCTTTCTCGACCTCGAAGTGATGAGCCGCCCCGCCATCAGCGGCTGGTCCCCCAACGCTGGCCTGCTGTGGGCCGAGGGCGACTGGCGGGCCCGCCTTGAATGGCGGCGGGTACCGTCGCTGCCGCAGGGGTCACGCCAGACCGTCGAGACCCTTGTGCAACGGCGGCTCAGTAGCGCCAGCGTGCTGGCCCTGGGCCTCAGCCGAGATCCTGCGGCGCGGGTGACACTGCAGTGGCAGCATTTCCGCTAGGCTTGCCCTTCCTACAGGAGCAGCAGCAATGGCCAGCAAGAAACCCAAGTCCGGCGTCGCCAACGGCAATGGCAGCAACGGCAGCAAGCTCAGCAAGTCCGAGTACTTGGAGCGCATGGCGCCCATGCAGCTGGAACTCAACGCCATGGCGCAATGGCTGCAGCACACGGGCAAGCGCTTGGTGGTGCTGGTCGAAGGCCGCGACACGGCCGGCAAGGGCGGCACGATTGCGGCGATTTCCGAAACCCTGAATCCGCGCCAGTGCCACACGGTAGCCTTGGGCAAGCCCAGCGAACGCGAGCTGGGTCAGTGGTACTTCCAGCGCTATGTGCCGCATCTGCCGGCGGCCGGCGAAATCGCCTTGTTCGACCGCAGCTGGTACAACCGCGCGGGCGTCGAGACCGTCATGGGTTTTTGCACACCAGCTCAGACCGAGGCATTTCTGAAGCAGGCGCCTGCATTCGAAAAGCTCCTGGTGGACGACGGCGTTCTCTTGTTCAAGTACTGGTTGTGCGTCGATCAGGCCCAGCAGGAGCAGCGCTTTGCCGAGCGTCTGGGTGACCCGCTGAAACGCTGGAAGCTCTCGCCGATCGACTTGGAAGCGCGGGCCCGCTATGCCGACTACGGGCTGGCTCGTGAACGCATGCTGAAGGCGACCCACAAGAAATGCGCGCCCTGGACCCTGGTGGATTTCAATGACCAGCGCTTGGGTCGACTGACCCTGATCCGTCACCTGCTCGACCATCTGCCCGATGTGCGCGTGCCACAAGCCAAACTCAAGTTTCCCGCCCTGGGCAGCAAGCCGCTGACGGAGCATTTCAGCGGCAGTCTGAAGCCGATCCGACTGCGTTGAACCTGAGCAAGCCCAGGCAAAGTGCGAGGTAAATCCCCCCGTTGGGGGTGTTGGCCGATTGGATTTTCCGCCTGTTGCGTTTGGTAACATCCCGCCGGCCTCGCGCCATGCCCAGGGAGGGCGGCTTCAGATCAGGGGCGGCATAAAAAAGAGCGATAGCTGCTTGCCGTCACAGATGTCGGTCCGCAAGGATCGTTTGCTGGACTATTTCCTGTGGAAGTGTCACTTGGGCTCATCGCAATTCATGGATGCAGCCTGATGTGCCTGCATGTCGAGAGCGGTCAAACCCAACTCACAGGATCTGTCAGACCATGCTCCCAGCTTTCGCACGCCTGCCTTCGCGATTGACCCTGATCGTCAGCCTTTGCGCCTTCCTTGGCGCTTGCTCTACAGCAACCAAGGACATCTCGGCGGTCTACGTTTCGCCGACTCAGTACCAAAGCTACGATTGCCAGCAACTGAGCGCAGAGACTCAGCGCTTGCAAGGTCGTTATATGGAGTTGGGTGGCCGACTGGATCAGGCTGCATCCAATGACAAAACACTGACAGGGGTAGGTTTGATCCTGTTCTGGCCGGCATTGTTCGCGCTGGGCGGCACCAAGCAGCAAGAGGCCGAATACGCACGACTTCGCGGTGAGCACGATGCAGTTCAGCAGGCCTCTGTTCAGAAGCGCTGCGGCCAAGCTGGTACGGCTTCACAAACTCCGGTTACAACGGCTGCACCGACCGCTGCCAACTGATCCAACTATTGACGTGATACCAACATGCAAACACTTCGTATCCTCGGCTCCCTCTCTCTGACTTTGGCCTTGATTGGATGTGCTGCTCCTGCTCGCGTCGAGCAGATGCAGACCAGCACCAATTTGGCAACGCGGACAGCAGTCAGCAATTCACCCTTGCGTGAGGCTGTCGCAATTCGCGACGTCACCGGCGGCAAGGAAACCAATCCAATGTGGGTGTCGAGTGTTTCCAGCAGCGACTTTGAGCGTGCGCTTGAGCTGTCCTTGAAAGATGCTGGTTTGCTGTCGAACAACAAACAGGGCAGCAAGTATGTTCTGGTCGCTCACTTGAGTAAGTTGGACCAGCCGTTTGCAGGCGCCAGCATGACAGTCACTGCCACGGTTCGCTACACCCTTGTCGATCGTGCGACTAACAAAGACGTTCTAGAGAAGACTCTTGCGACGCCCTATACAGCGGCATGGAATGAGGCATTCATGGGCTCTGAGCGCTTGAAGCTGGCGAATGAAGGCGCCGTGCGAGTCAACATTCAGCAGTTGATTGATGCTTTGGTTGCTTTGAAGGTCACCGGCGCTGACGTTCAGCTGGGCAAGTAAGTGACATCAGCCGGGCCTTTGCGTTAGCAAAGGTCCGGCGCGTTTGGCAACTCGTTGATGCCGCGGCTGTAAGTAGTGATTGGGAAATGCTTGATCAGCAAGGTGCTTACGCCTTCGATCGCGTTGACCAGACCCTGCTCGAACCGTTGCTTGCGAAAGTCCGTGCTCATGCTGTCCACCAGCTTTTGCCATTCTTCTGCGCTGACACAGCGATTCAGTGCACGATCAGCGACCAGTTCAATGCGGCGCTCCGCCAGCAGCAAATAGATCAATACCCCGTTGTTGTGTTCCGTATCCCAGACACGCAACTTGCCGAACATGGCAATCGCGCGTTCTCTTGCCGGCGCATTGCGCCAGAGATAAGACAACGGCAGGCTCGCCTCCACGCAGACTCTGATTTCACCGCTATGCAGGGTCTCGCTGGCGGACACTTGGTGCTCGAACTTCCGCAGCACGGCTGCAGGTAGAACACGGCGAGCGTCTGACTCATCCCAGAGTCGGTGCTTGAGCAATCGAGTCAGGCGTTTCATCTTCCTTACCAATCCCCCGAGGCGCCACCGCCACCAAAATCGCCCCCGCCGCCGGAGGAAAACCCTCCGCCGCTGTCGCTGCTGCTGCCGCCACCCCAGCTGCCGCCTCCACCTCCGCCCCAGATGATGGGCAGATCGTGGCGTCCGCTACGGCCGCTGCGGCCGCGCGAGGCGCCCACACCCATCAAGCCCACCAGCACCAGGGATGCGAAGCCGGCCAGGCTGCCGATCAGCAGGCTGGAGGCCAGCCAGCCAGCGGCCGAGCCGGCGATGCCGCCGGTCGCCACACTGCCCAGCTTGCGGCCGAAGGTGCCAGTCAGCACGGCACCGAGCACGGGGACGCCGATGAAGAACAGCGCTGCCAGCGACTCGAAATCCAGGCCTTGCTCGGCGCCCGTCTGGCGGCCCTGCGCTGAAGGTGCCGGCAAGGCTTCGCCTCGGATGCGGGCTTGCAATTGATCGACCGCCTGATTCAGGCCGCCGGCATAGTCGCCTGCCTTGAAGGCTGGCGTGATCGCACTTTGGATGATCAAGCGTGCGGCCAGATCGGGCACCGCACCTTCGAGTGCCTTGGCCACCTCGATGCGCACCTTGCGGTCGTCCTTGGCAACCACGATCAGCAGACCGTCGCCCACGTCTTTGCGGCCGATCTTCCAAGCATCGCCGACGCGTTGAGCATAGGCGGCGATGTCTTCGGGCTGGCTGCTGGCGACGATCAGGATCACCAACTGCGAACCGGTCTCGCGCTCGAACTGCTCCAGCTTGCTCGTCAAGGCCTCGCGCTGAGCCGGGCTGAGCGTGCCGGTCTGGTCCATCACCTGTTGGCTGAGCACGGGCACCGGTCGGACGTCCTGCGCCCAGGCGGGCAGGCCGAGGCCGCCGAGCAGCAGCAAGCACAGGCCGAGGTGAAACAGGCGAAAGATCGCCATGACGGCCCTTACTTGGACGCCGGCTTGTCGAAGCTCACGGCCGGGGCGTTGCTGATCGCTGCCTCGTTCTGAACCGTGAAATTGGGCTTGACCTCATAACCCATCACCTTGGCGGTCAGGTTGCTGGGGAACTGGCGGGTGTGCACGTTGTAGTCGGCCACGGACTTGATGTAGCGGTTCCGCGCCACGGTGATGCGGTTCTCCGTGCCTTCGAGTTGCACGCGCAGGTCCTGAAAGCCCTGGTTGGCCTTGAGGTTGGGGTAGTTCTCGCTGACCACCAGCAGGCGCGAGAGTGCGCTCGACACCTCGCCCTGGGCAGCCTGGAATTTCTTCAGGGCTTCCGGGTCCTTGGCCAGCTCGGGCGTGACCTGGATGCTGGTGGCCTTGGCGCGAGCCTCGATCACCTTGGTCAGGGTTTCCTGCTCGAAATTGGCCTCGCCCTTGACCGTGTTGACGATGTTGGGGATCAGGTCGGCGCGGCGTTGGTACTGGCTCAGCACCTCGGCCCAGTTGGCATTGACCTGCTCATCCAGGGTCTGGAATTCGTTGTAGCCGCAGCCGCTGAGCGAAAGGGTCAGGGCGAGGGCGGCCGCCGTCGTGGTGGCGCCGCGCTTGGTCATCGAGATGGCCGACATGGATATCCTCCGGTGTGTAATCGTTCGAGGGACAGCGCCGCATGTGGCGGCCCGCCCTGCGAAATCAAGTGCCGGCCGAGTATCGCAGCGCTTGATGACGGTAACTGATGACAGGTCCCAGGCGTGCTGCTTGCTCTGCAGCAAGGTCAGCCTATCGCGGCATCGGATAATCCGCGCATGAATGCACCTCTGCAAAACGACACCTTCCTGCGCGCCTGCCTGCGCCAGCCCACCGACTACACCCCCGTCTGGCTGATGCGCCAGGCCGGCCGCTACCTGCCCGAGTACCGCGACACGCGGGCCAAGGCCGGCAGCTTCATGGGTCTGGCCACCAACCGCGACTACGCGACCGAGGTGACCTTGCAGCCGCTGGAGCGCTACAAGCTCGACGCGGCCATTCTGTTCAGCGACATCCTGACCGTGCCCGATGCCATGGGCCTGGGCCTGTCCTTCGCCATCGGCGAGGGCCCGAAGTTTGCCAAGGTCGTGCGTGACGAGGCCGCCGTGGCGGCCCTGGCCGTGCCTGATATGGACAAGCTGCGCTACGTCTTCGACGCCGTCAGCTCTATCCGCAAGGCCTTGAACGGCCGCGTGCCCCTGATTGGCTTCTCCGGCAGCCCCTGGACCCTGGCCTGCTATATGGTCGAGGGCGGCGGGTCCGATGACTACCGCCAGGTCAAGAGCCTGATGTACGCCCGCCCCGACCTGATGCACCGCATCCTGCAGGTCAATGCCGACGCCGTGGCTCAGTACCTGAACGCCCAGATCGAAGCCGGCGCCCAGGCCGTGATGCTGTTCGACAGCTGGGGTGGTGTGCTGGCCGACGGCATGTTCCAGCGCTTCAGCCTCTACTACTCGCGCCGGGTGCTGGCTCAGGTCAAGACCGAGCATGAAGGCCAGCGCATCCCGCGCATCTTGTTCACCAAGGGCGGTGCGCTCTGGCTGGACGAAATCGCCGATGCCGGCGCCGATGTGGTGGGCCTGGACTGGACAGCCAACCTCGGCCGCGCCCGCGCTCAGGTCGGCAGCCGGGTCGCCCTGCAAGGCAATCTCGACCCGAATGTCTTGTTCGCGCCGCCGGACGCCATTCGCGAGCAGGTGCGCTCGGTGCTGGACAGTTTTGGCAACCCGCAGCGCGCCGACGGTGGCTGGGACGGCCATGTGTTCAATTTGGGACACGGCATCAGCCAGTTCACCCCGCCTGAGCATGTCACGGCCCTGGTGGACGAGGTGCATGCCCACTCACGTCGCCTGCGCGCCGGCGTCTGAGCGCGGCCCGGGCCCGGCGGCCGCTGCGGCCGGGCCAAAAAACACGGCCACAAAACGTGAAGTAAGCACTCAGGGTAGAGACTTATCCCCAATTTTCTCGAAGCGAGACAGACCCGGGGCCTGTGCTGCACTGCAGCTTGGTGTTTTCCCGATTGCTCGCTAAGTGCTTGATTTATAAGACAGCGGCGCGGCGCGGAGGAGAATGGTCTGGCATTGGTCGGTGTGGTGACGCATCGTGCCGGCGTGCATTCTTCGAACTTTCCCCACAAAGTTATCCACAGATTTGGTGCATTGTTTTTCGGGCCCTTTTAAATCATGCACTTAGCTCGTAAAGCTCATTCAAACTCTCAAGCGACGGGTCTCGAGCCCGGCCTGAGCTGCGCGCATGACTGAGCTGGCCGGCTTGCTGCGCATCCGCGTCGCGGTCGAGGCGCCGCAACACAGCGGCCTCAGCGGCCCGCTGGACTATCTCAGTGAGCGGGCGCTCGCACCGGGTAGCCTGGTTCGTGTGCCCTTGGGTCGGCGCGAGTTGATGGGCATCGTGTGGCCCGGTGAACCCGAGGGGCAGGTCGAAACCTCCATGCTGCGCCCCATCCTGGCCGAGTTGGAGGGCTTGCCGCCCCTGAGCGCGGCCTGGTGCCAGCTGCTGGAGTTTGCCTCCAGCTATTACCAGCGCAGCATTGGTGAGCTGGCCCTGGCCGTGCTGCCGCCGCAGCTGCGCGAGCTGGACAGCGCCCAGCTCCGGGCGCGGCTCAAGAAGCTCGACAAGTTCCTGGCCACGCCGACCGATGCGTCGGCACCAGCACCGGCACGGCCCACGCTGAACCCGGCCCAGCAGCAGGTGCTGGACGAGCTCGACGCCTTGCTGAATGCCGCCCGCGACCGTGCCCCCGCACCCGTGCTGCTCTACGGCATCACCGGCAGTGGCAAGACCGAGGTCTATTTGCGCGCCGCCGAACATGCATTGGCGCAAGGCCGCCAGGTCCTGGTGTTGGTGCCCGAGATCAATCTGACGCCGCAGCTGGAAGCGCGTTTTGCCGAGCGCTTCGGTGGCCTGCAAGCCGATGGTGCCACCGGCCATCGCATCGTCTCCCTGCACAGCGCCTTGACGCCGGCTCAGCGCCTGCGCAACTGGCTGGCCGCGCACATGGGCGAGGCCGATCTGGTGCTGGGCACGCGCCTGGCCGTGTTTGCCTCCATGCCGCGCCTGGGCCTGATCGTCGTCGACGAGGAGCACGACCCGTCCTACAAGCAGCAGGACGGTGCCCGCTACTCGGCCCGTGATCTGGCCATCTACCGCGCCCATCAGGAAAAAATCCCGGTCATCCTGGGCTCGGCCACGCCCTCGTTGGAGAGCTGGCAAAAAGCCAATGAAGGGCGCTACAAGCGCCTGCTGCTGCCGGGTCGTATCGGTGGCGGCGCCTTGCCGCGCGTGCGCCTCTTTGACATGAAGCGCTTGCCGCTGAGCAAAGGCGTCACGACGGCGCTGACCGCCCCGCTGCTGGAGGCCCTGCGCCTGCGCCTGGCGCGCGGCGAGCAAAGCCTGATCTTCCTGAATCGGCGGGGCTATGCCCCGGTCTTGCACTGCGCCGAATGCAACTGGAAGAGCGACTGCCCGCATTGCAGCGCCTGGCGCGTGTTCCACAAGGGCGACCGCACCCTGCGCTGCCACCATTGCGGTTTCACCGAGCGGGTGCCCAGCGCCTGCCCGACTTGCGGCAACCAGGACATCGCACCTCTGGGCCGCGGCACCGAGCGGCTGGAAGAGCAGCTGCAGGAGCAGTTGCCCGGCGCCCGCGTGCTGCGCATCGATGCCGACAGCAGCAAGCACAAAGGCGAGCTGGAGGCGCAGCTGGCGGCCGTGCACAGCGGCGAGGTCGACATCCTGGTCGGCACGCAGATGGTGACCAAAGGCCACGACTTCCGCCGCATCACCCTGGTCGCAGCGGTCAACCCTGATGGCGCCTTGTTCAGCAGTGATTTCCGCGCGCCCGAGCGGCTCTTTGCCTTGCTGATGCAGGCCGGCGGCCGGGCCGGGCGTGACGCCGAAGCGGCGGCACGCAGCGAGATGTGGGTGCAGACCTGGCACCCCGAGCATGCACTCTATAAATCACTGCAAAGCCATGATTTCGAAGCCTTTGCCAAGAGCCAGCTGGCCGAGCGCGAATCGGCCGGCCTGCCGCCCTTCGCCCATCTGGCCTTGCTGCGCGCCGAGGGGCGCACGGCGGAGGCGGCCCTGGGTTTTCTGAAAGCAGCGTCCGCCTTTGCCCAGGCCCTGCCCGAGGCGCGCGGCACGCTGATCTACCCGGCCATCCCCATGAGCGTCGCCCGGGTGGCCAATGTCGAGCGCCTGCAGATGCTGGTCGAGGCCGGCAGCCGCGGCGACTTGCAGCGCCTGCTCTGGCATTGGATGCCCGAGCTGCACCTGCTCAAGCGCGAGCACAAGGGCGTGCTGCGCTGGGCGGTGGACGTGGACCCGCTGGCGATCTGAGCGGGCTCAGGCCGGCCGCGGCGTAAGGTGCGGCGGCCTGCCTGGCTGGCCCGCACCCTGAAGGCGGAACACCGCGACCGCTTGCACCAGATCCTGGGCCTGAACCCGCAGGCTCTCCGCGGCCGCGGCGCTTTCTTCCACCAGGGCGGCGTTTTGCTGAGTGGAACGGTCCATCTGGCTGACGGACTGGCCCACTTGCGCGATGCCCGTGCCTTGCTCCAGGGTGGCCACGGTGATCTCGGCCACGATGTCGCTCACCCGCTGGATCGACTGCACGATCTCGCCCATGGTCTGGCCGGCCTGTCCGACCAAGGCACTGCCTTGCTCCACCTGCTCGACGCTGCGGCCGATCAGGGACTTGATTTCCTTGGCTGCTTCGGCGCTGCGCTGGGCCAGGCTGCGGACCTCCGAGGCAACGACGGCGAAGCCACGCCCCTGTTCGCCCGCACGCGCCGCTTCCACCGCCGCATTGAGCGCCAGGATGTTGGTCTGGAAGGCTATGCCGTCGATGACGCTGATGATGTCGCCGATCTTGCGGCTGCTTTCATTGATGTCCTGCATGGTGGCGACCACCTTGCCCACGACCTCGCCGCCTTGTCCGGCCACCGCGGAGGCCTGCTTGGCGAGCTGATCGGCCTGTTTGGCGCTGTCGCTGTTGTTGCGCACCGTGCTGCCCAGTTCGTCCATGGTGGCCGCGGTCACTTGCAGGCTGCTGGCTTGCATTTCGGTGCGCTGCGACAGGTCCAGATTGCCTTTGGCGATTTCGGCCGAGCCGGTGGCGATCGAGTCCGAGGCCTGCCGCACCTGGCCGACCACGCGTGCCAGGGCCTGTTGCATGGCGGCCAGGGAGGCCAGCACGCTGCCCGGCGTGGCCTGCGCCGCACCCTCGACCTCACTCAAATCACCCCCGGCCACACGCTGCGCCACCTCGCTCAGGCGGGCCGGTTCGGCCCCCAACTGCCCCAAGATCTTTCCGGAGATGGACCAAGCCAGGGCGCTGCCGCAGATCAGACCCAAGGCGAGCGCCGTCAACATCACGGCACGAAAGCCCTCAGCCTCATCCATCGCCACCTTGTTGAGCGCCTGGACCCGCGCCTCCTCGAAATCAATCAGCGCGTTGATCGCGCCCAGCCAGCGCACGTACTGCGGCTTCACCCGCGTCCACAGCGCGGCGCCGGCTGTCGCGGTGTCGCCCTGATCCATGGCGCTCATCACGGCCTGGCTTGAAGCGACGGATTCGGTTTCGATCGCCTGGATCGCGCCATACAGGCGCTTGAGTTCGCGCGCGTCCGCGGACCAGCTGATCTTTTCTTCGAGCGGTGCCGCCGAATCCGCATAGAACTTGGCCAAGCTGGCCATGGTGCTGGCCTCCTTGCTGCGTTGCTCCGCTGTGCTGGCCAGCACATAGTCCCGGCTGGCAATGGCGCGGTCATGCGCCGAACCGCGAAAGTTGATGGCGTAACGCTGAATTTGTGTGTGCTCCTGGCTGTTGGCCTGGAGTGCGCCTTCGATGGCGTAGACCTTCACCATGGCGATGCCGGCCACGATCACCAGAATCATCAACACGGCAGCAAAGCCCAGAGCCAAGCGTTTGGACACATTCATCATCGAGCTCCTCAAGAAGCCCGAATGCTGGCGCGGCAGCCGGCGCGGGTCTGTGCGCTATCGCTCGGTCAGGCTTGTTGGCGCGCCTGCGGCGTGCATCAGGAGTTCTGCCATTGATCGGTGTCCGTGCCAGTGGCGGTGGCGACGTGCGTGCTGGCGTGCGACGCTTTCGTCGGCGCGGCCTTGAAGTTGGGTCGAACCACATTCTTTGCGCGATCGGCGCCGCGGCGCTCTTGTCCAGCCCAGGCGGCGTTCGAGGCGGGGCTGGGCGCAAAAGCCTGGGGCTGTGCCACCGGCTTGAGCCTGCGCACCTGCTCCAGCGCCGGCTTCGGCGAGTCCTGCTCGCTCAGATGGAACACCCCCACAGCCCGCACCAGGCCAGCCGCTTGCGAGCGCAGGCTGTCCGCTGCGGCTGCGCTTTCTTCCACCAAGGCCGCGTTCTGCTGTGTGGTGAGGTCCATTTGTGTGACGGCGTCGCTGATCTGGCTCATGCCAGCGTTTTGCTCGACGCTGGCGGCGCTGATTTCGCCCATGATGTTGGTCACGCGCTGGATGGCGCGCACCACTTCGTCCATCGTGGCGCCGGCTTCGTCCACCAGCTGCGAGCCCTTTTCCACCCGTTCGACGCTGGCGGTGATCAAGCTCTTGATTTCCTTGGCCGCAGCGGCGCTGCGCTGTGCCAGATGGCGCACCTCGCTGGCCACCACGGCAAAGCCTCGCCCCTGTTCACCGGCCCGTGCCGATTCCACGGCGGCGTTCAGCGCCAGGATGTTGGTCTGGAAGGCAATGCCATCGATCACACCGATGATGTCGGCGATGCGCTGTGAGGCTTCGTTGATGTCCTTCATGGTGCTGACCACCTGGCCCACCACATGGCCGCCTTGGATGGCCACCTGGCTGGCGCCTTGGGCCAGTTGGTTGGCTTGCTGAGCGCTCTCGCTGCTCTGGCGCACGGTGGCGCCCAACTGCTCCATCGAGGCTGCGGTTTGCTGCAGGGCGCTGGCTTGCTCTTCAGTGCGGCTGGACAGTTCCAAACTGCCCTGCGCGATCTCGCTGCTGGCTGTGGCCACGCTCTCCGAGCTGCCCCGCACCTGAGTGACCAGGTCTGACAGGCCGGACTGCATCTGCCGCAGCGCAGCCAGCAAGGGGCTGAACTCATCGCGGCGTGGGTCTTCGCCGAGTGGCGTCAGGTCGCCGTCGCGCACGCGTTCCGCCACGGCCCGCGCCAGGCCAAGTCGGTGACGCAAAGCCCGGCCGATCATGAAGGTGGAGCTCAGCAGCAGCAGGATGCTGCCGACGACCAGCAGCTCCAGCCCTCGCTCGATCTGCACGGTGCGTGTCTCCACGCTTTGCAGATCGCGCACCAGCAATTCGGTCTGGTAGTTGACCAAGGGCTCCAGCACGGCCAGCACTTCATTGCGTTTGGGCACGGTTTGGTCTGTCAGATGCACGTAGGCATCGGCCTTGCGGCCCTCTTCAAGCATGCGAATGTCTTGTTCGGCGGTTTGCCAGAAGCTTTGCAGCTTGGTGGGCAGGCCGGCAAACATCTGTCTGCCCTTCTCGGTGCTCAGGTGCTGCTCAAAGCCATCCAGCTCTTCCTGGATCAGCTGGCGACGGGCTTGGATTTCGGTCAAGGCCTTGGCCTGCTCCGCGGGCGTGGGCGCCAGGATGGCGTGGCGCAGCTCCAGCGAGGCGTGCGTCAAATTGAGCTCCATCTGGCTCATGCGCGAGAGCTGTGGCACGCGCACGGTCTCGGTCTGCAGGGCGGTGGCGGTGACCGAGCCCAAGTTGGACCAGGCGTAAATCGTCACCGCGGCCAGGCTGCTGCACACCACGGCGGATACAAGGTAGAGGCGCTGGGTGATGCCCAGCGAGGCAATCAGCTTCATGGTGTGATTCAGGCTTGGTGGTGGCGGATGGGGTTGAAGGCGCGATGCAGCGGGTGATTGGCGTGGGGCATGGCTCAGTTCAGCGGCAGCAGGTCGGCGGGCAGCAGGCCCATGGCGGCGCCACCGAGCAGGCGTTCGATGTCCAGCAAGATCAGCATGCGCTGTGTGTCCTCGGCGTCTGGCGTGCCGATGCCGGCGATGTAGCTAGCGTCCAGTGCGTGGCTGAAGCTGGGCGCGGGCTTGATCTGTGGGCCGCTCAGGGCCAGCACATCGCTGACCGAGTCGACCACCACGCCGATCACCCGCTCGCGCATGTGCAGCACCACGGTCACGGTCAGCGCGTCGTAGTTCACCTGGGGCAGGCCGAAGCTCATGCGCAGATCGACGATGGGCACGATCACGCCGCGCAGATCGACGATGCCCTTGACCCAGGCCGGCGCGTTGGCGATCTGCGTGGGCGCCTCGTAGGAGCGGATTTCCTGCACGCAGCGCAGCGGGATGCCGTAGGACACGCCGCCCAACTGGCAGCTCAAGAACTCCTGGCTGCGACCCGTGTCGAGGCGCTCACGCACGGGGGACAGCGCGTGGTCGCTGGGATCGGGTATCACTTGGAGCGCGCTCATGTCGACGTCCTCGGTTTGCGGTACAGGCCTCCACTTTAAATAATAGAAATGATAAAAACTAGCTTTATCAATTGAAAAGGCCGCCTGCCGTGCGCTTGTTCACGCAGGTTCAGGCGGCCTCGAAGCGCTCATTCCAAGGGGGCTGCGCTGGCGCAGCCCCCTTGGCAGCGGTTTGTCAGTTTTGCGGATTTCTCGGATTCTCAGCCCTGGGTTTCGCCTTTGTCGAACGCCGGGCGGCGCCGCAGCCCAGCAGCCCAAGCCCGCCCAGCAGCAGGGCGCCGCTGCTGGGCTCCGGCACCGCCGCCACCGTGCCCAGCACCAGATCATTGGCCGCCACCCAGGTCAGGCCGCCGGTCGGCTGCACGGCGCTGATCTCGAAGTAGCGGATCTGGCTGGTCGAGGCAAAGCCGTAAAAGGTGCCCGGTTGGGCGTTTTCGATGAAGACCACCTGTTCGACGCCGTCGGCGTCCAGGGCGTTCAGCTTGATGCTCTGGCCCGGCTGAAAGGCGCCCAGCGCGTCGGTGCCGAAGAAAAAGCCGCCGACGCCGTAGACCTTGTCCGTGTAGTTGAAGTCGAAGCTGATGACGTCGGTGGCCTGGTCGGTGGACAGCCAGACATCGGCATCGCTGCCGGCGTTGTAGAAGCTCGAGTAGTCGCTACCGTCGAACTTCAGCGCATTGACCACATAGCCGTAGCCGGCGCCCGGCTCGCGGTACAGCGAGCCCGGGCCCTGGGCCCAGAAGAGGTCGTCGAAGCGGTCCACCACCGGCGCCGAGATGGCGGCCTGGAACGAGGCTTGCGAGCTGTAGAACGTCATCTCGGCGTGCGCCGCAGAGGCGCTGCCCAGCAAGGCCGCCAGGGCCAGGGCCTGAAGAGAAAAGAAGGAGTTGCGCAGTTTCATGGGGGGCTTCCGTTAGGGACGAGGCAGCGCCTCGTCACAGGGTCAGAGGTTTTCGCAGCGGCCGAGCTTGGCGCCGGCCTTGATGGGGTCGCTCAATCCGGCCGGGAAAGCGATGGCGCTGGACTGGCCGTTCTTGCAGACGTAGACGGTGCTCAGGTCGACGCGCCAGGTTGCTTGCGCGCCGGTCAGTCCGCCCATCAGCACCTGCCCGCCGCCGCTGAGGGCGATCGGGTTTTCCAGGCCGTACTTGTCTGCTTCGACTACGCCCTGCTTCTTCAGGAAGTCGTTCAGGCCGATCCAGCCGATGTCCTCCACCCACATGAAGCCGGCGAACATGGTGAAGAAATCACCGGCCCGGGCCAGCACCACGCGGCCGTCGGCGCTGATGGCGCTGATGTTGAGCTGCGGTATGCCGGCATTGGCTTCCACCCAGGCCGCGCCATCGACCGCGCAGTGGTCGATGCCGTCCCAGCTGATGAAGGGCATGTCGATGCAGTACTTGGGGCTGCTGCGCGGCGTGAAGGCATCGGGGCCCGTGCCCTTGAGGGCGTTCCACATCACCATGCCCTGGGCCGTGGCCAGGGGCACGCGGCTGCCGTCGAAGTTGACTGCATCGGCGCTGATCGCGCCGGTCAGGGCGCTCAGGTCCACCGGATTGGCGTCGCCCACCCAGCCAATGGCGCGGGTGTAGTTGGCCGTGCCCACCACCACGAGGCCGTCGCCGGAGACGGCGTTGGCGCGCATCCAGGGCAGGCCGCGCAGGTCCAGGCCGTCCAGCTTCAGGGCCTTGCCGCCACCTGCGGCCGTCCACTGGTAGGGCACGACCTGCAAGCCCAGGTCGGTGTCCCAGTCGTGCATGACGCAGCTGCCATCGGCATTCTTGTGGCCGCTGTAGCCCACGGCGGCGGTGCCGTTGGCGTTCATGCCGAAGCCATAGCTGCTGGTCACGCCGGCGGCGCCGCCCAGGCCGCACTCATCGCTGAGTGCGCCCATGGGGCTGGCCTGGCCGGTGTCGAAGTCCCAGAGCGCCATCTGCTTGATGGTGTAGCTGTAGCCATCGGGGTCGGTGTGAACGATGCCGTCGAAATTGGCCTCCACCAGCATCTTGCGGCCATCGCTGGACATATTGCTGCTCGAGGAGGACAGCAGGTCCAGGTTCTCCGGGAACAGCTGAATGCCCTCTTTGGCGTCCCAGTACAGCGGGTAGCCGAAGCCGTAGGCGCCACCGGCGCGCTGGCCATCGGCCGACATGCTGCTCAAGAAGACACCGCCGATGAAGTCGTACTGCACGCCGTCGCGGTGGCCGTTGAAGACAATGTCGGCCGGGCTGACCGTGCCGGCCTGCACCTCAATAGCGCCGGCCAGGCAGGGCGAGTCCAGCTTCGGGTCATGGCTCTCGCCGCTGTTCCAGTATTCGGCCTGGGACAAGAGCATGGCCGGCCGGGTCGGGTAGCCGCCGCCGCTGATTTCCTCGATGTAGAGCTGATAGCGCTCGCCCGGTTTCAGGTTGTTGATGCGGAAGCGTCCGTCCGGGCCCAGCTTGCCCTGGCTCTGGTCGCCCGACATGGCCGAGACCGCGTCACCGAGCGGGTCGCGCACGTTGCGGGCGACGACGTTGATGCCGCTGAAGCCCGTCTTGCCGTCCTTGAGCAGCAAGCTGCCGGCGATGGAACCGGTGCGGGCCTGGTAGTCGGCTGTGGGGTAGAGGTTGGAGATGCCGGCGATGTCGTCCGCGCGGTCCACCGTGCTCATCTCCTGGCCGATCGAGCGGCCCTTGGCCACGCTTTGCGGGTCGATGAAGGGGAACATGGTCTCGACCTGCTTGGGGTCGATATGGCTGGCGGCCGGGCCATAGAGCCAGTGGTGCACCGGTGCCACACAGCCGGGCACACCGGGGTAGAGGTCGCGGCCGTAGCCTGGCTGGCTCATGAAAGCCAGCTGACCGTTGACCTGCGAGTGCGAGAGGTTGATGGCGTGGCCAAACTCGTGTGTGAAGACACCGGCATAACGCGCCCCGTTGACGTCGGCCGGCGGTGCCGAGCGTTGGCCGACGGGCGGGTTTTCGTGGCCGACCATCCAGCCATTCATCAAGGCCGTGGCCTTGACGATGGTCTCGGGGTAGCCGTCGCCGTCGCGGTCTTCGGCGAACTCGGGCATGGCGATGCCCAGCACCTGGTCACGCGGCACACCGAAGAATTCCTCCAGCACACGGCCGTCTTCGTCGTAGATGACGTAGAAGCCGCCCTGGTTGTACTGGCCATAGACCAACTGGGCGCTGGCGGCGTCATTGACGTCGCGACCAATGCTGGGCACGGCGGTGAAGGGGGTGAACTGCGCCGGGTCGGTCTGGGCGCGCCAAGTCGAGGTGGCGACCGAGCTCCATTGCTTGAGCGCGAACGCGGTGATGGCGTTGGCCTGCTCGGCGCTAAGGAACACGCTGCCGTCGTTCTTGCGGGTGAACACGCCGACATCGGTGTAGACCTTGATCGGGCCTTGGCTGGTGTCCCAGCGCAGGGGCTGCGGGTTGCCCGGCTTGTCGTTCAGGTAGAGCGGGCCGGCGGCCTGGGCGCTGGCGGCGGCCAGCAGCAGGCCGGCCAGCAGCGTGGTCTTGAAGTGGGTGTTCATCAGCGCATTGCTCCCGTGGCCAGCCAGTTGTTCTTGAGGCTGCGTTGCACCAGCCCTTGCAAGGTGTTCAGGTCCACACCACCGGCGCGGTTTTCCAGCATGCGGGCTTCGTTGCGGCGCAGCAGGCCCGGTGCCACCACCATGCCCTCGAACAGGCCGACGTTGTTGAAGCCGTTGCTGACCTTGTTGCCGGTGATGGTCAGCTTGCCCTGGGCCAGGCCCACGGGGGTGCTGAAGCCCGAGCGGGCCGCCGGCTTGTTCATGAAGGCCATCACCCGTTCCCCAACCTGCCAGCTGGGCATGCCCTCGATCTTGGCGGGCAGCAGGTAGCGGCCGTCGTCGAGCTTGCGCGCGCGCAGCAGGCCGTATTGGCGGATCGTGTAATCGCTCTTGGCCATCAGCGACTTCTTGGCGCTGCTGCTGACTTTGAGGGTGATCTCGGTGTAGGGCAGGCCGTCCTGGATGCCGTCCTTCATCGCCGTGACCTGGCCGCTGACGATGACATCGGCGCGGGCGATCAGTTGGGCCAGGTTCTGCGGCGGCAGCTGGGTGGCTTGCGCCTGGGGCGCCAGCAGGGCGCTCAGCAGGGCCAGGCCAGCGCCGATGCGCGCGCTCCCGGCCAGGGGGCTGTGGTTCATGGGGGAATCCTCCGTTGCGGTTCGGTGTATGCCAGGGTGGGCCGGGCCGGCCCACTGCATGCCCGCACCTTAGCCAGCGGGGTCTGGCCCCACCCCCCCCGCCGCGGGTGGAGGGGTGACCGTCGCCCACCCGGGAAAACCTGAGCCCTCGCGTGCGTGCCGGGCACCGCTCTGGTGCAAAGTGGTGCAGCACGGGGCGGACTGGGGCTGACCCCAAGGGTTTTGGAGGCCCGGCCGGACCCCATGGGTGGGGGCTTTGCCTGAGGCGGCAGACCTGGGGCTGCCCCTAGACTTTGGTCATGAAGTTCGAGCTGTGCGATGAGGAGTTGGCCGGGCTGGAGCAGGAGCTGGAGGACGCCGGCGGCCTCGCCCGTTTGCAAGCCCTGGCCGAGATGGCCTGGCATCTGCGCCAGCGCGACAGCCTGCGTGCCCTCAAGCTGATCGCCGAGAGCGAGCGCCGCCTGGCCATCGCCCAGGCCGCAGGCAAGCCCCTGCCGCCGCCGCTGGCTGCGCGCCTGGGCCTGCGCCTGGCCCTGGCGGCCAGCGAGATCGCCGTGCATTTCTGCCGTTTGGACGAGGCCCACACCCAGCTGCGCCGTGCGCGTGCCTGCCTGCTTGGCCTGAGTGAGGCCGATTACGCCTGGGCCGTGGGCGACTGCTGGCTGGTCGAGGCGGCCCTGGCCAAGGCCAGCGGCGAGCGCAGCCGCGAGCTGCAGGCCTTGCGCCAGGCCGAGTCGGTCTGCGCCGCCAGCGGCGACGCCCAGCGCGCCGGCATTGCCCGCGGGGTGGCCTGCAGTGAGTTCAGCATCAGCCAGTCGGCCGATGAACACGCGCCCGCCACCAGCGGTGCCCCGGTCGCTGGCGGCCCGGCGGCCGAAGCCTGGCAGCTGGCAGCCCAGGCCTTCCCCTTGTGCCTGCGCGAGCCGGCCACCGCTGCGGGCCTGTTCCTGCGCGCGGCCGAGCTGGCGCGCGGCATGGGCATGCGGCGCTTTGTCTGCATCGTCACCATGAATGCCGGCAATGCCTGGCTGGAGCTCGGTGACCTGAACAATGCCGCCAGCTGCTTCGAGCAGGCGGCCGAGCTGGCCGCGCGCACCGGCTGGCCGGTGCTGATGGGCACCAGCCAGACGCAGATCGGCCGGGTGCTGCGCCATCTGGGCCGCTTCGAGGAAAGCCAGACCGTGCTGCACGAAGCCCTGGCCCTGCTGCGGGTGGCGCCGCCCGGCACCATCAAGGCCTTTGCCTGCAGCGAGCTGGCCTTGACCCTGCTGTCCCTGGGCCAGGCGCCGGCCTCGGTGGCGGTGATGGACGAGGCCATCGCCCTTTACCGCGCCGCCCAGTCGAATGTGAACCTGGCCCTGAACTTGGTGCGCCAGGCCCGCGCCCAGGCCCAGCTGGGCGCCACCGAAGCGGCCCTGGCTGCGGCCAGCGAGGCGCAGGCGCTGATCGAACGCTTTGGCTACACGGCGCTGGCCGTCGAGCTGGCCGAAGCCCTGGCCGAGGTGCACCGCCACGGCGGCGCCAAGTTGCCGCCGCCGCCCGGCATGACCGCGCCCAGTGCCACCATCCATTTCGCCCAGACCGCCTTGCACCGCGGCATGAGCATCCCGGGCTGGAAGCCACCTCCGGCCCTGCTGGCCTATCTGGCCGACGCCTGGGCCGAGGCCGACGAGATGGCCCAGGCCTACTCCTACGCCCGCCTGGCCCGCCTGGCCCACGAGCAGGGCGATGCACTCAAGCTCAAGGACCCGCGCACCATGCTGCATCTGCTGGGCTACCGCAGCCTGCTGGCCGCGCGTGCCAGCGAGCCGGTGGCGCCCCCGTCATTGCGGCCGGCCGTGGAACCTACCCAGCCGGCGCCCGGTCCGCTCAGCGCCGGCCCCGAGTCCCTCACGCCCAAGGAAAGCCAGATCCTGCAACTGCTGGCGCGCAACTACTCGAACAAGGAAATTGCCCAGTCCCTGGGGGTCAGCACTGAGACCGTGAAATGGCACCTCAAGGGCCTGTACGGCAAGCTGGCCGCCGGTTCGCGCCGCCATGCAGTGACACGTGCACGCACCTTGGGCATGCTGCACAGCGGCGTCTGAACGCAGGCCCCCCTAGTTCGCCATGTCCGGGTTCAGCGCCCGGTTTCCGTTGGCTTGAAGCGAGTGCGCATGGTGCGCGTTCGGCATTCAAGGAGCGGAAGATGAAGACCCAAAACTCGATGACACGCAGCGGTGCGGGCTTGTGCCTGGCGCTGGGCTTGCTGTTGGCGGCGGCCGGTGCGCAGGCCCAGAACTACCAGATCACCGGCCATGTCAACACCCTGGCCTCGACCTTTGCGCCGGGGCCGCGCGAGGACCTCACGCGCACCGAGCACTTCAACTGGATGGACCGGCCCGAGGCGCAAGTGCCACAGAGCCTGGCGGCCCGGGTCGACGGCAGCAATGGCGGCTATGGCTGGGCCAGCTTGGAGGCGTCGATGGGACGGCTCAAGGCTTTTGCCGAATCGGCCTACCCGAGCGGCATCCCGGCGCCGCATTACTACGGCTACTCTTTCGGCACAGCCCAGGCCACCTTTGCCGACACCGTGCAGGTTCAGGGCGCCGGGCTGGCCTTGGGCGCGCCAGTGCGCTATGAATTGCTGCTGTGGATCGAGGGGCAGATCAGTCAGCCCTCTTTCGAGATGGGTGGGCACTTGGCCGTCGACGGCCTGGCCGAGATTCGCCTCACGGACCGGACCAGCAACACCCAGAAGATCTTCAGCTGGAACGCCAAGACGCAGAGCACGGGCTGGTACAGCCTGGCTCTGGACACCGAGGTTGGCCATTCTTTGATGGTCTCGGGCATGTTGTACGCGAGCGCCTCGGTCGACTCCAGTGCCACTCTGGCGCGCTGGGCTCAGTCCGACTTCAGCCACACGGCGAATTTCTATCTGCGCCCTTCGGTGGCGGCGCTCAACACGGTCGGTGCCAGCGGCCATGACTTCACGGTCAGCGCCGTGCCCGAGCCCTCCAGCGCGGCGTTGCTGGCGCTCGGTCTGCTGGGCCTTGGCCTGAGGCTTCAGCAACGGCGCCGCCCGCAGTCCTGACGTTCTGTTCGGCCGCACTGGCATCATGGCTGCCCATGACGAGCTTGCCCTGCGCCGCTGTGGATTGGCCCGAGTTCTCGGCCCTGCTGGACGCGGCCCTGGATCTGCCGGAGGCTGAGCGCGCCGCTTGGTTGCAGGCGCTGCCGCCCGCTGCGCTGCATTTGCGTCCGGCCCTGGCCCGGGTGCTGGCGCAGGACGGGCCGGCGACGCCGCGCCTGGAGCTGCCCGCCATGCGGCTGGGCAGCGAGACGGTGGGCGAGCCTGAGTTCAGCCCGGATCAGGTGCTGGGGCCTTGGCGCCTTGTGCGCCGACTGGGACAGGGGGGCATGGGCGAGGTCTGGCTGGCCGAGCGCTGTGACGGCGCTTACCAGCGTCAGGTGGCGCTCAAGCTGCCCCATGCCCTGGCTTTGCTGGGCCAGGGGCGGCGGCGCTTTGCCCAGGAGCGTGACATCCTCGCGGCCTTGCAGCACCCCCATATCGCTCAGTTTTATGACGCCGGCACGGCCGAACTGCCCGGCGGCGAGCTGCAGCCCTGGCTGGCGCTGGAGTACGTGCCGGGCCTGAACATCAGCGCTCACTGCCAAGCCCGTGCGCTGGCGCCGCGGGAGCGCTTGCGTCTGATGCAGCAGGTGATGGCGGCGGTGCAGCACGCCCATGGTTGCTTGCTGGTGCATCGGGACCTGAAACCGTCGAATTTGATGGTGACTGAGCATGGCGAGGTCAAGCTGCTGGACTTCGGCATTGCCAAGCTGCTGCGGCCCGAGCCCGCGCTGGGCGAGCCGAGCCGATTGCTGTTGGCGACACCGGCCTATGCCGCGCCCGAACAGGTCCAGGGCGGCACGATCAGCGTGGCCACCGATGTTTACGCACTGGGGGCGGTGCTGCAGGAGCTGCTGTGTGGCCGCCCGCCCGTACCAGACAGCGCCGGCCCCTTGCTGGCCTCCGAGTCGGTGCAGCCCGGTCATGCCGAGCACTGCGGCTTGAGCCGGCGGCGCCTGCAGCGTTGGCTGCGCGGCGATATCGATGCCTTGCTGGCCAAGGCCCTGGCGCGCGAACCGGCCCAGCGCTATGGTTCGGTCCAGGCCTTCAGCGATGACATCGGTCGCCACCTGGCGGGCCTGCCGCTGCAGGCGCGCCGCATCTCCTGGCTGGCGCGCCAACTCAAGGCGGCGCGCCGGCATTGGCTGCTGCTGACGGCGGCGGGGGCGGTCAGCCTCAGCCTCGGTCTGGGGCTGGCAAGCAGCTGGTGGCAGGCGCGCGAGGCGGCCGAACAGGCGCGCCGCGCCGAGGCGATCAAGACGTACTTGCTGGAACTCTTCAAGACCCTGGACCCGCGCCAGGCCGATGCCCAGGACCCCGCCGCCGGCATGCGCCGCCTGCTGCAGCAGCAGATGGCGCAGATCGAGCAACGCCTGCCCAGCGACCCCGAGCTGGCCGAGGAACTCTTGCGGCTCAGCGCCACGGTGGCGGTTTATCTCAGCGATGAGGCGCGCAGCTTGGAGCTGGCGGGTTTGCGCTGGCGCCTGCTCAAGCAGCGCCTCGGGGCGGGTCATGCGCGCAGCACGGAGGCCGGCCTCTCCTTGTTCTGGGCCCTGTGGTCGGCGGATCAGCGCGAGGCCGCGGCTCGGGTGCTGGGCGAGTTGGACACGCAGCTGCCGGCCACCGGCCTGCTGCGCGCCGAGTGGACCCTGGCGCGCCACGATGTGCTGGTCGAGCGTGGTTTCGCCGCCAGCGAGCGCAGTGCCGTGCTGCAACAAGCGCTGCGTCTCTATGCCGAGGCGGCACCGCAGGACAGCGGCCGCATCGCTGCGCTCAGCCATTGGGCCGCCTTGCAGTTGAAGGAGGGCGATGCAAGGGCGGCGCTGCTCACCGTGGACCAGGCCCTGGCCTTGCTGCCCAAGGCGGAGCCCTATATCGCCTTGGACCACGCCCGCTTGCTGGCGCTGCGCGCACAGGTTCGCTCTGCCCTGCCTCAGGCCAGCAGCGGGCCTAGAGAGGACTTGGATCAAGCCGTGGTCTTGCTGCGCGGCAGCATCGGCCTGCGCAACCCGCTGGCCTGGGCTGTGGTCGCGCAGCGACTGCAGCTGGGCTGCGCCACGCCGGCCGGACCGCTGCAGGCCCAAGCTTGGGCGCAGGCCGAGCGCCTGTGGCGTGAAGCCTGGCCGGAGCCGGCGCTGAGCGGCGTCGCGTCGCAGGCAAGCATGGATGGGCGTGCCGCCTTGCTGCGCAGCGCGGTGGCTGCTTGTGCATGGAGCGCTGCGGCCGGGCCGCCGTTCAAGCCGTGAGCATGCTCAGCAGCAAGGCGCGGGCTTTTTGCCAGTCGCGCCGGACGGTGCGTTCGGTCAGGCCCAGGTTGCTGGCAATCTCGCCCTCGCTGAGCCCGCCGAAATAGCGCAGCTCCACCACCTGGGCCAAGCGCGGCTCCAGGTCCTGCAGGGCCAGCAAGGCCTCATGCACCGCCAGCACGGCCGGCTCCGGGCTCGCGCCCGGCAGGGCGGCCAGGCCTTCGGTGTCCAGGCTCAGATCGGCCTGGCCGCCGCCGCGTTGCTCGGCCGCTTGTTCACGCGCCAGGTCGACGATCACCGAGCGCATGACCCGGGCGGCATAGGCCAGGAAATGGCCGGAGCTGGCAAAGTGGGGCGCGACATCGCTGCGATTCAGGCGCAGAAAGCTCTCGTGCACCAGCGCGGTCGTGTTCAGGTGCAGGCGTGACGGGCCGGCGCGGCGCAAGCGCGCCCGGGCGATCAGCTTGAGCTCTTCGTACAGCGCTGCGAATCGGGGCTCGGCCGCGCCGGGCTCGATGGCATCAGCCGCCGGCCGCTGTGGACTCATGGCTCGGGCGTGTCGGCCCGGATGGCGCGCAGCTGCAGGCTGAGCTCCTGCCACAGGCCATCTGCCTCGGCCGGCCAGGCGCTGCCTGCGTTCAGTGCTTGCTCGAGCAACCGTTCCAGGCGGTTCGCCAGATCGCTGCTGCCGTCCAGGCCAAGGATCAGGAGCACGCTCTTGAGGCTGTGGGCCAGGCGCCGCAACGCCGGGGTGTCGCGAGTCGTGCAGGCGCGTTCGCCTTCCTGCAGGTCCTGGGCGAACTGCTCCAGGCTTGCGGCCCGAAAGCCGCGGTAGAGCGCCGCGTCACCGCCGAAATTGCGCAAGATGGCCTCCTGGTCGGCCTGCGGCGCGGGCTGCTGCTGCGGCGGCGGCGTGGGCGCATCGCTGGCCGCGGGCACTGGGCCCAGGACCTCGAGCACGCAGGCCTCCAGTTCGCCGACGCTGCAGGGCTTGAACAGCAAGCGTTCGACGTTCAAGGTCTGCAGGCGGCTGCGCACCTCGGGCTGCAGGCCGGCGCTGAAGGCCACGAGGCGCGCGCTGCCGCGCAGCGCTGGCAGGGCCTGCAGCTCGGCCAGCAGGTCCAGGCCCGAGCGGTCGGGCAGCATCAGGTCGGTGATGAGCAGATCGAATGCGCTGCGGCGCAGGGCCAGCAAGGCCGAGCCGACATCGCCGCAGACGGTCAATTCCACGGCCAGGTCTTCCAGCACCATGCTGACGAAGCGCTGCAGTGAGGGGTCGTCCTCGACCAGCAGCACGCGCCGCTGCGCGGACCCTTGGGCCAGGGCGCTCACTCGGCGGCTCCCGCGGCCAGTGCCGCGTGCAAGGCGGCGGGCAGGTCCAGCACCAGGCGCGGTTTGTGCACCACCGGCACACCACTCAGGGCAAAGGCAAAGGGTTGGCGCTGGTCCTCGTCCAGCGAGGTGACGACGATCAGGCGGCTGTGCGCAAACTGCACATGGGAGCGCAAGCTGGTGATCAAGGTGGCGCCGTCGATGCCAGGCAGCAGGATGTCGACGATCAGCACTTCGGGTTGCAGCTGGCCGACCATGGCCAGGCCGACGATGCCGTCGTGGGCACTGTGCAATTCGAGTTCGGGGAATTGCTGCTTGAGCAGCATGCCGATCAGGTTCTGGTAGTGCACCGAGTCTTCGATCACCAGGATGCGCAGGGGTTTGGCTTTGGCCGCGGTGCCGTTGTCGGGCTGCGGCAGGGCGGCCCGCGCTGCGCTGCGCGCCAGGGCGCCCGGGCCTTGGCGCTGCAGCTGCCAGGCACGCACCGATTCGCTGGAGATCCGGCGGTGCCCGCCCGGCGTCTTCCAGGCGGTCAGTTCGCCGCGGTCCACCATCAGCTGCACCGAGCGCACCGCCAGGCCCAGCATGCGCGCCACTTCCATGGTGCTGAAATCGGCACTGTCTTCGTCACTGCGCTTGTTTGATTCAGTCATTGTGTGATTTTGCCGAATTTATACGGAAGCACACGCATTTTTTCCCGACCATCAATTGATATAAATGATAAATTAGCCGCACTGAAATGAAATCTGACCGGAGTCCCCGCCATGAAGAAGATCCTGATCGTCGATGACCATGCGGACATCCGCCGGCTGATCCGCATGACGCTGGAATTCGAGGACTACGAAATCCACGAGGCGGCCAACGGCGATGCCGCCATGGAGCAGGCCCGCAAGCTGCTGCCGGACTTCGTGCTCATGGACGTGATGATGCCTGGCGGCATCGATGGCTTGGAGGCTTGCCGCCAGATGCGCGCCGACCCGACGCTGCGCAACACCCATGTCATCTTGCTCAGTGCCCGTGGCCAGGCGCGCGACAGGGAAGCAGGCCTGAAGGCCGGCGCCCATGACTATCTGGTCAAGCCCTTCAGCCCCTTGCAGCTGATCGACAGCCTGGCTGCGCTGTGGCTGATCGACTGAACACCGCCTTGACGTTTCCGGCGAAGGCTTTGCAATCATGCTCATGACGACTTCAGCGCATCCGGCCGATCTGCTGGCGGCCCCCGAACTTCTTCAGCCCTCCAGCCTGCGGTTCGATGCTGCCGCTTCGGCCCAGATGGAGTGCATCATCTCCGACCTGGGGCGCATGTACCACGAGCGCAATGAGGCCTTGCGCGAGGTGACCCGCGCCCACCACGAGGCCTTGCTGCGTCTGGCGCGCGCCGCCGACTTTCGCGACGACGACACCGGTGTGCACATCTTGCGCATCGGCTTCCTGGCGGAAGCGCTGGCGCTGCTGGCCGGCCAGACGGCGCCGGCCGCGCGCATGTTGCGCTGGGCCGCGCCCATGCATGACATCGGCAAGATCGGTGTGCCCGACCATGTGCTGAAGAAGCCCGGCACTTACAGTGCCGAGGAACGGCGCATCATGAACAGCCACCCGCTGATGGGGGCACAGATCCTCGGTCGCTCCCGCATCCCCTTGTTTCAGCTCGCCGCCGAGGTGGCCATGAATCACCATGAGCGCTGGGACGGCGCCGGCTACCCCTTGGGTCTGGCTGGCGCGGCAATCCCTCTCTCGGGACGCATCGTCGCCGTGGTCGACTTCTTTGATGCCCTGACCATGGACCGCTGCTACCGCCCTGCGTATGACGATGCCATAGCGCTGCAGATGCTGGCCGAGCAACGCGGCCTGGCTTTTGACCCCATGCTGGTGGACCTGCTGCTGGCCAACGCGGGCGAGATGATTGCGCTGCGCGAGCGGATCAACGCGGATCCGCCCAGTTTTGAAACCCTGATCGACGAAGGTTGAGCACCATGGGCACGCGCTCCTCTACGACCACGATCCAGACCCACGACCGGCCGGCCCAGCGGCAGCGGCTGCGGGTCTACCTGAGCGCGGGTTTGTTGAGCTTGGCCTTGCTGCTGGCCCTGGCTGTGCTGGCCTGGTACGAGCGCAACGAAGCGTTGAGCGCCGCGCGGGCCCGGGCCGAGCTGATGAGCCGGGTGCTGGAAGACCAGATCACCCGTGCCGTCGAGGCCGCATCGCTGAGCTTGCGTGTTCTTGCCGAGAGTCCTTCGTTGCCGAACTGGCTGAGCGCCGATGCTGCCAGCGGCAGTGGCGACGCCATCACCACCCAGACCGGCCTGCGCCAGGCCCTGCAAGGGCAGACGGTGCTGCGCAGTGTGGCGCTGCTGACCCCTCAAGGCCGGGTGCTTGCCAGCTCGGAGGCGGGCGAGGCCGGACTGCAGGTTGATCTGAGCTTGCTGGGCAACTGGCCCAGCGAGGGCTCTGACCGCCTGGGCCGTCTCTTGCCCGGCCGCGGCGTGCGCGATCTGCACGCCGGCCCGGTGACGTCGCCAGTCAGCATGTTGCCCTTGCTGCGCCCGCTGAATCTGGGCGGCGGTCGGCGCCTGCTGTTGCTGGCCATGATCAACCCCGATACCTTGGCCAATTACCAGAGTCAGGCCCTGGCCGATCTGCAGGGCGCCGCCTTGCTGAGCAGCTTTGACGGCCAGCTGCTGGCCAGCAGTGAGAGCGTGCCCCAGGCACCCGGCAGCCGCTTGAGTGCCCATCCGGTCTTCAGTGACTGGCTGCCCGCAACTGAGTTTGGCAGTTATGTGGGCGCCGGTGCGGTTGCAGGATCTCAGGTGGTGGCCTTCCGCGCCTCGCGCACCCGCCCGCTGGTGCTGCTGGTCGAGCAGCCCGTGGACTTGGCCCTGCAAGGCTGGCGCGACATGCTCCACGTCTTGCTCGGCATCGCTGTGGCCGGCATCCTGCTCATCGCCGGCACGACCTGGGTGGTCTTGCGCAGCCTGAGCAACAGTGCGCGCGGGCGGGCGGCGCTGAGCCGGGCTCATGAGCGTGTGGCGGCCCGCGAGCAGGAGTTGCGCGTGTTGCTGCGCAGCCTGCAGGAGTTTGTGTTCCGCACCGACGCCAGCGGTGCCATCAGCTTTGTCAATGCCCGCTGGGCCAGCCTCAGCGCCTTGCCGAGCCGGGATGCCCAGGGCCTGTTCCTGGCCGACTTGGTGGTTCCGGAACACCGCGCGAGGGTGCAGGCCTTGTTCGACCCACGCGGCCCGCTCGAAGAGGCGCGCACGGCCCAGTTCGCCTTGTTGGCGCCCGATGGCCGGATGCGCCGCTTTGAGATGTCCGTCCTGCCCTTGCAGGAGGTCCGTGGCCAGGGCCTGACGGGTTTTGCCGGCAGCGCCGTCGATGTGACCGAGCGCTGCGAAGCGCAGCAGAGCCTGCAGCACCAGCTGGCTTTCAGTGCGCTGCTGCAGGAGATGAGTCCCTTGCCGGTGTCCATGTTCGATGTGGCCGGGCATTACGTCACCGTCAACCAGGCCTGGGAAGAATTCACCGGCCGCAGCCGCTTCGCCACCATCGGCCAGGCGGTCGGCGGCTTCATGCCCCGGGCCGAGTGCTCGGTTCATGAGGAGCAGGACGCACGCTTGCTGCGTGAGGGCGGCCGCATCCGTTACGAGACCCAGATCAAGCACCGCGACGGCAGCCTGCGCGACATGCTGATCACCAAGGTGCGCGTGCCCGATCAGAACGGCGGGGTCGCCGGCATTCTGTGCACGCTGGAAGATGTCAGCGAGTTCCGCGCCGCCGAGCGGGCCACCCGCGAGGCCCGCGACGTCGCTCAGGAAGCCTCGCGCGCCAAGAGCGAGTTCGTCGCCAATATCAGCCACGAGCTGCGCACGCCGCTGCAGTCCATCCTCGGCTTTTCCGAGCTCGGGCTGGCGCGTTCGGGCGAGCAGGCCAAGCTGGGCGGCATGTTCCAGGACATCCAGCAGGCCGGGCAGCGCATGCTGGCCCTGGTCAACGACCTGCTCGATGTGTCCAAGATCGAGAGTTCGGTCGGCACTTTCGACCTGGAACGCTGCGACCTGCGCGGCCTGATCCAGGGCGTGATGCGCGAACTCGAGCCGCTGATGGCGCGGCGGACCTTGCGCCTGTCGCTGCGCCAACCGGCCACGCCGCTGGCCGCCAAGGTCGACCCGCTGCGCTTTCAGCAAGTGATCCGCAACGTCATGGCGAATGCCATCAAGTTCTCACCCGAGGGTGGCGCCCTTGATGTGCGCGCCGCTCTGGCGCCGCAGGGCGAGGTCCACATCTCCGTGGCCGATCAAGGGCCAGGCATTCCGCCGAAGGAGCTGGAAAAGATCTTCGATGCTTTTGTGCAGTCGAGCCAGACCAAGGACGGCTCGGGTGGCACCGGACTGGGCCTGGCCATCTGCCGCAAGATCATCGAGATCCACGGGGGTCGCATCTACGCAGAGAACCGCGTCGACGACGGCAGCGACAACCCCGGCGCCATCTTCCACATTTACCTGCCCCTGCGTCAGGCGGGCGATTCGCAGCTGATGAGCAGCCTCGATTGAGGCCAGGGCAAGCCCCGCGCCCAGATTGAAAACTTCATGCCGGGCCTGCTGGCTGCTGTGCTGGACCGCGGCCCCGAGGGGCCGCTGATTCGCAAGGCCGGCGTCATGGCCGCTCAGGTGCCCTGGCCCTGGCCCTCTCCGCGCTCGTAGACCACATTGGCCCGGCCGACCAGCAAGGGGTCCAGGGGGCCGATCTTGTCGAGGTCCTTGTTGGTATAGGGCAGCTGGTGCAGCACATGGCGCAGGGCGTTCAGGCGTGCGCGCTTCTTGCAGTCCGACTTGACCACGGTCCAGGGCGCCTCGGCGATGTCGGTGTGGAAGAACATCGCCTCTTTGGCCTTGGTGTAGCTGTCCCATTTGTCCAGCGAGGCCAGGTCGATCGGCGAGAGCTTCCATTGCTTGAGCGGATGGGCCTCGCGCTCCTTGAAGCGACGGCGCTGTTCTTCGCGGCTGACCGAGAACCAGAGCTTGACCAGATGCGTGCCGCTGCGCGCCAGATTGCGCTCGAATTCGGGCGCCTGGCGCATGAACTCGGTGTACTCGTCGTTGCTGCAAAACCCCATCACACGTTCGACGCCGGCGCGGTTGTACCAACTGCGGTCGAACAGCACGATCTCACCGGCTGTCGGCAGGTGCTGCACATAACGCTGGAAATACCACTGGCCACGTTCGACCTCGCTGGGTTTTTCCAGCGCCACGACCCGGGCGCCGCGCGGGTTGACGTGTTCCATGAATCGCTTGATCGTGCCGCCCTTGCCAGCGGCATCGCGGCCCTCGAACAGGATGACCAGGCGCTGGCCACTGTTCTTGACCCAGGCCTGCAGCTTGAGCAGCTCGACCTGCAGCTGGTATTTCTGCTTCTCGTAGCTCTTGCGCGACAGCAGGTTCTTGTAAGGGTAGGCGCCGTGGCGCCAGTGGCTGGACAGGGCCTGGTCGGGGTCGACGCCGGCTTCGCTGCCTTCGGGTGTCTGCAGCTCCTGCAGCAAGGCCTGGCGCAGGGCCAAGGCATCGTCGGGTGCGCAGCCGGCCACGACGGCGCGCACCGAGGAAGCCAATGCCGTCGGACCCTGGCGGGCAACGATGTCCTTCAAGGCCTCCAACTCGCGCGCCTGGGCGGCGGCCACGGCCTCCTTGACGACGTGGCGGGCAATGCCGGCCGGGTCCTGGCGGCCGGCGGTGTCGCCGCTGCGGCTGCGGCGGGGCGCCGGCTTGGTGGCGCTGCTGCGGCTCTTGGGGGCGACGGGTGCGGTCTTGCGTGCGGCTGTGCTCATGGCGTGATTCGGTTTGTCATGAATCCGTCACATTCTCACCCCTGCGGCCGCCTTGCCTTGATGCAGCTCAAGAAGCAGTTTCGGAGGGCGCTTGAACCGAGCGCCGACCGTGTCTGGCTTCACGAGGGCGCTCAGAGCGGGTGACTTTGCAGCCACCAGGCCAGGCCGCTGAAGCTCAGGAAGGCCAGGCTGGTGCTGGCCAGGATGATGCGGGCGATGCGACCGTTGTCGGCGCCATAACGTTCGGCCAGCAGGGAGACATTGCTGGCGCTGGGCAGGGCGGCCGCCAGGGTCAGAACGGTCAGCTCGAAGCCGCCCAACGGCAGGCCCAGACGGCGCGCGCCCAGGCCCAGGCCCAGCACCAGGGCCGGATGCAGCAGCAGCTTGATCGCGGCCACCGGCAGATAGAGCTCCGGCGGTGTGCGGCTGTGCGCATGCCGGCCGGCTCGCCAGAGCACGGCGCCGATGGTGAACAAGGCCACCGGTGTGGCGGCATCCGCCAGCATGCGGATCACGCTGTCCACGGGGCCGGGCGGGCGCAGGCCGCTGGCGCTGGCCAACGCGCCGAGGGCGATGGCCCAGGGCAGGGGGTTGGACAGCGCGCCGCGCAGGGCTTGCCGTGCTGCCGCGCCGGCGGCGCTGCGCCCATCAGCGCCGACCACCGCGTCATGGGCGCGCGCCAGGGCGATGCACAGCGAGCTGGTGAAGAACAGGTCGGCCAGGATGGTGCAGATCACCGGCCCCGCCGCCGCCGGCCCGAGCAAGGCCACCAGCAGGGGCACGCCCATGAAGCCGGTGTTGGGAAAGGCGGCCACGAGGGCGCCAAAGGCCGCATCCTTGAGCTGCACCCGGGCCGAGAGGGTCAGGGCAATGCACAAACCCACGACCAGCAGGGCGGCGCTCAAGTAGACGCCCAGCACTGCCGGGTTCAGCAGTTGCAGCACCGGCGTGTTCATGCCGAAGCGGAACAGCAGGCAGGGCAGGGCGAAGAACAGCACAAAGCTGTTGAGCCCCGGAATAGCGCTCTCTGCGAGCAGGCCTTGGCGAGCGGCCGCATAACCGCACAGGACCAGGGCGAAAAAGGGCAGCGTGACGGCGAGAATGGCACTCATATGAAGCTTCAGTATCGCAAGGGCCAGACGGCTACGGCGGGCTCCAGTCGACCCGAATTGCAGCCCGGGCCTGGGCCGCAGTGCTTGTGCTGGCTCACCGAGGGTGTGAATAAGCCCCGAATCGCGTGAGCAAATGCGCGGGGCCCCCCGGTTCGAGGGCCACGCCTCTTCCCCAAGCCGGGCGCAATCCCCTAGCATGTCAGCACAAACCCTATGCGAATGCCTGAACTAGCCCTTCCCCCCCCGGCCGCACCGACCACGCTGCGCGAAGGCACAGCCCTGGGCGTCTGGCGCCTCGCGGCCGCCGTGCATGGCGTCGACGCCGGCCCCGGCGGCCAGTGGTACCGCGCCCAACATGCGCTGGCCACGGGGCAGTCCAGCGCCGTGCTGGTGCTGCCGCGCAGCGAACGCGCCGCAGGTGTGATGCTGCGTTTCGCCGACCAGGCGCATGACCTGGGCCAGCTCTCGCATGCCAAGATTTCCGTGCCCAGCGACAGCGGCGTTACGCCCTTGGGCCAGCCCTACATGATCCTCGGCTGGGCCGAGGGCCAGCCCATCATCAGGGCCTGTTCGCACATGCCTTTGCGGGCTCGCTTGAGCCTGGTGGTGCAGCTTTGCGAGGTGCTGCGCTATGCCCACCAGCAAAGCTGGCTGCTGGCTGAGGTGGACCCCGGCATGATCTGGGTCACCCCCGACCAGCGACTCACCCTGATGGGCATGGGCTTGATGCGCATGCCCGACCCGGAAGACCCGTTTGAGCGCGGCATGGGCCTGGGCTCAGTGCCCGGCTACGCCAGCCCCGAAGCCTTGGCCGGCGAGCCGCCCAGCCTGGGCAGCGAGGTCTACGGTCTCGGCGCCTTGCTCTACATGCTGGTCGATGGCCGGCTGCCCTCGGCTTTTGGTGGCGATGTCGATGAGGCCTCGCCCTCGGCCAGTTGGTCCAATCTCAGTGGCGCCGAGCAGTTCAGTCTGGATGCCTTGCTGCACAAGGCGGTGGCACCCCGTGCCGACCGCCGTCACGTCAGCGCCGAGGCCTTGGCCGACGATTTGCGGGCTTGGCTGGCGGGCGAAAATCACTCCGCCCTGAGCCTGACGCCGATGCCGGGCAAGGACGCCGCCGCGGCTGACGCCGCGACGGAAACTGTGGAAGCAGGAGCCGGAGGACTGCATGAGTCGCCGCGGCGCAGCAAGCGATTGGCCCTGGTCAGCGTGATCGCGGTCAGCCTCTTGGTCGGCGGCTGGCTGGGGCGCCAGTATCTGCAAGGGCCCGCGACCGCACAAAACATCCCGGCCACCACCTCCATGGCAAAAACCCAAGCGGCCTTGGCAGCACCCCAGCCGTCGCCCACGGTGCAGCAGGAGAACCGCCCGCGCCAACAGTTGGCCACAGGCGCCAGTGCCTTGCGGGCCACGCCGGTGGCCGACAGCGCCGAGCTACGTCAGGTCTCGCTCAACGAGTGAGCGCCGGCCCGGCCTGATTCGACCGCGAAGCGTGCCGAGACCTCGAGCGCGCTGCCCGCATCCCAGAGTTCCTTGACGCTGCGCAATTCCACTTCCAGCTGGGTTTGGCTGAGCTGGAAGCGCATATAGCCGTGCTGGTCGGCGCGTCCATAGCGCAGATGCGGGTTGTGCGGCAGCGCCCGGTCGATGCGGCTCTGGTCCAGGCCCTGGCTGCTGATCGAGGTGCCGCAGAACTCCGTCGCCAGCACCGGGTTGCCGGCGCCGACGGGCAGGTCGAAATCGGCGCGCAGATCGGTCACATAGTTGGCATGCACGTCTCCGCCCAGCACCACGGCATTGCGAGGCTTGCGCGCCGCCATCTCGCTGAGCAGGCGCCGCCGGGCCAGCGGGTAGCCATCCCAGCCATCGGTCCAGTAGACGCCCGGGCGCTCGGGGTTCTCTTGCCAGTTCATGCGCGCCATCAAGGTTTGCTGGGCGAGCAGATTCCAGGCTCGGGAAGCGTCCCAGCTCTGCGCCAGCCATTGTTCTTGTGCGGCGCCCAGCAGGCTGCGCCGCGGATCGAGAAAGTCGGGGCAGTCCTTGATCGACAAAGTGTTGGAGCCGCCGCGCCCGGGCTTGGGGCAGACCTGCGGGTCGCGCCATTGCCGGCCATCGACGCTGATGATGCGCGCCAACTGGCCCCAGTCGTAGCGCTCATGGATGCGGATCTCGTGGCCGCGCGGTCGCAAGGCTTTGGGGAATGGCATGTGTTCCCAATACGCCTGGGCGGCCGCCACGCGGCGCTGCGGAAAATCGGCCTCCAGGCCTTGTGAGCTGTCGCCGGCCCAGTCGTTGTCGACCTCGTGGTCGTCCCAAGTGACGATCCAGGGGGCGCGGGCATGCATGGCCTGCAGCGCCGGGTCGCTCTTGTACTGGGCATAGCGCTGCCGGTAGTCGTCCAGGCTGCGGCACAAACCGCCTTGGTGCACGCGTGGCGACGGGCCGCTGGCCGATGCATTGGAGACCGCGGCATTTTCGTAGATGTAGTCGCCCAGGAAGAGCACCAAGTCCAGCTCCTGGCGCGCCATATCGGCCCAGGCGGCATAACGGCCATGGTCCCAGCGCTGGCAGGAGGCAATCGCGAAGCGCAGCTCGCTGACCTTGGCATCTGCGGCCGGCGCCGTGCGGGTGCGCCCAGTCATGCTGCGGGCGCCCAGGGCGGTGAAGCGGTACCAGTACCAGCGGTCTGGCTTGAGGCCGGCTGGCTCGGCATGGACGCTGTGGCCGTCTGCGGCCACAGCCAGCTCCTGTCCCTTGGCCACGGGCTTGGTGAAGCCCTCGTCTTCGGCCAGCTCCCAGTCGACCTTTACCTGGGCCGGCAGCTCGCTCCCGCTCAACCGTGTCCACAGCACCAAAGTGCTCGGGCGCGGGCAGCCCGAGGCGACACCGAGCGCGAATCGCTCCACCGAGTCGGCCCGCGCGTGGCGGATGAAGAGGGGGGCGGTCGAGCCGGCCAGGGCACTCAGAAGCAATCGACGGCGCTGGGGGGAGGGCGTTGAGCTGTTCATGAGCGAAGCATAAAGGTGGACGGGCTCAGTTTCCGTGACGCCGATGACGGCAGCTTTTGATTGGCGCACGGCCTCAGTTTCAGCCCGCATCCCGCATGGCTCATGACTTGTTGCTCAGGCTCAATCCGGAACCCTCACTCCCCATTGCCGCCCCAGTTCACGCAGCACGCCGGTGCTGCGCAGCGTCTCCAGGCTGCGGTCCAGGTCCAGTCGCAGCGCTTCGCCCTGGGCGTTGCGAGGGTAGGCGAAGTGCCCGGCCTGCACGGCGATCGGCGGCTGCAAGGGCACAAACTGCTGCGTCAGGCCCAGGGCCTCCAGCACTGGCGTGGTGTTGCGCTCGTTGCTGGCCAGCAGTTCGATGCGGCCGCGTTGCAGCATGCGCAGACCGGTGGCGACGTCGCCGGGGTTGCTGATCAGCAGCTTGCTGCGGGCATGCTCGACGGCTTCGCCATAGGCCCAGCCCAGGACCAGGCCGACCGAGCGCCCGGACAAGCTGCTCCAGTCACCGCGCCACAGCTCGGCCTTGGCAGGGCTGGCGTAGAAGACCAGGGCGTCCTCATAAAAAGGCAGTTGAGAGAACAGGAAACGGCTCAGACGTTCCGGACTGCGGTAGGGGCCGATCAAGACGTCGGCCAGGCCCTGCTCCACCATCAGCTGGGCCCGCGCCCAGGGCAGGATCTCGAAACGCAGGCTGTGGCCTTGCTGCGCCGCGGCCCTGTTCAACAGGTCCACGGCCATGCCGCGCGCCTGCCCTTTGGAGTCCAGCTCCAGGACACGTGGGAACTGTGTGCCCACGGCCAGCAGGTCCCGGGCTTGGACTGCATTGCCGAGCACCCCGCAAAGCAGGCCACAGAGCAGCAGGACGGTGGAACGGAGGCGCGCGGTCATCGGCATGCGGGGCAGTTTATGGGCGGCGAGCCGGGCGGCTGCCACGAATGGCTATCATCGCCCGTCCTCCCCTCCGCTCGCCATGTCCGCCAAGCCCGCCTCCAAGCTCAACCCCGCCCAGCTCCAGGCCGTCCACCATTTGGATGGTCCTTGCCTGGTGATTGCGGGCGCCGGCTCGGGCAAGACCAGCGTCATCACGCAAAAGATTGCGCGCCTGCTGCAGGCCGGCTATGCGGCCAAGCACATCGGCGCCATCACCTTCACGAACAAGGCCTCGCAGGAAATGCGCGAGCGTGCCAAGAGCCTGATCGGCCCGCGCGCGGCCAAGGATCTCGTGATTTCCACCTTCCACTCGCTGGGCGTGCGCATCCTGCGCCAGGAGGGCACGCGGGTCGGTCTGAAGGAGCAGTTCTCCATCCTCGACAGCGACGATGTGCTGGGTCTTTTGCGCGACGCCGGCGGCACGGTCGACGCCAACCAGGCGAAATCCTGGCAGTGGACCATCTCGATGTGGAAGAACCAGGGCCTGACGCCCAAGCAGGCCATGGCCATGGCCCGCGACGACAACGAACGCGCCGCGGCCGTTGTCATGGAGCGCTACCAGGAGCGCCTGGCCGCTTACCAGGCGGTGGACTTTGATGATTTGATCAGCCTGCCGCTGCGCCTGCTCAGCGAGGACGCCGAGGCGCGCGGTCGCTGGCAGGACCAGCTGCGCTATGTGCTGGTGGACGAGTATCAAGACACCAATGCCGTGCAGTACGACCTGCTCAAGGTGCTGGTCGGGCCGCGCGCCATGTTCACCGCCGTGGGCGATGACGACCAGAGCATCTACGGCTGGCGCGGCGCCACCATTGAAAACTTGAAGCGCCTGCCGGTCGACTACCCGCATCTGAAGGTGATCCCGCTGGAGCAGAACTACCGCTCCACCGGCGCCATCCTGCGCGCGGCCAACAATGTCATTGCCACCAACCCCAAGCTGTTCGAGAAAAAGCTGTGGAGCGATTTCGGCGACGGCGAGCCGGTCAGCCTGATCGAGTCGGATGGCGAGGAACATGAGGCCGAGCGCGCGGTGGCACGCATCCAGGCCTTGCGCGGCGATGGCAAGGCCAAGGACTTCAAGGAGTTCGCCATCCTCTACCGCGCCAACCACCAGGCGCGCATCTTCGAACAGGCCCTGCGCCGCGCCAACATCCCTTACAAGGTCTCAGGCGGCCAGAGCTTTTTCGACAAGAGCGAGATCAAGGACTTGTGTGCCTGGCTGCGCCTGCTGGTCAATCAGGACGATGACCCGGCTTTCCTGCGCGCCATCACCACCCCGAAGCGGGGCATCGGCCACCAGACTCTGGGCGCGCTGAGCCAGTTTGCCGGTCAGTGGAAGTGCAGCATGTACGAGGCCTTGTTCGCCGAGAGTCTGGCGGCTGTGCTGAGCAAGAAGGCGATCGGCTCGCTCCATGAATTTGGGCGTTATGTCAATGAGCTGGAATACCGGGCCCGCCACACCGAGGGCGCCGAGCCGGCCAAGGCGCTGCTGCTGGAGTGGCTCAAGGACATCGGCTACGAGCAGCACCTGATCGAGAGCGAGGAGAACGAGAAGGTCGGCATGGCGCGCTGGAACAATGTGCTCGACTTCGTCGATTGGGTGGCCAAGCGTTGCGGCGGCCAGGTCACCAATGACGGCGGCACGACCATGGAGGCGCAGAAGGAGTCGGTGCTGCAGGTGGCGCAGACCATCAGTGTCATCATCTCCCTGTCCGAGCGCAATGAAGAGCAGGACCAAGTGACCCTGACCACGCTGCATGCGTCCAAGGGCCTGGAGTGGCCGCATGTGTTTCTGGCCAGCGTCAACGAAGGACTGCTGCCTTTCAAGGCCGATGACGAGGACATGACCGCCCAGCGCCTGGAAGAAGAGCGGCGCCTGATGTATGTGGGCATCACGCGGGCGCGTACCACCTTGGCCGTTAGCACCTTGCGGCGGCGCAAGAAGAACCGTGAGCTGGTGATGGGCGTGCCGAGCCGCTTCATCACCGAGATGCGCTTGAACGAAGGTTCGGGCAAGGAAGACCCGCGCGAGAAGCTCAAGCGACTGCGCGAGACCTTTGCGGCCAAGGGCGCCGCGTCCAATGCTGCGCAGGCGGCGCAGGTCGAGAAGCCGGGCGGCTGATCGATCAAGGCTCGCTGGCGTCTGTGTCCTCGCTGCCGCTGCCGCCTTCTTTGGGCGGCCGGCCGCGCGGGCTGCGGTTCACCGCCGGTTTGATGCCGCGCCGCGCCAGGGCCTCGCGCAGCAAATACTCGATCTGCGCATTGGCCGAGCGCAGCTCCTGCGCCGCCAGGCGCTCGATCTCGGCCCAGAGCGCCGGGTCCAGGCGCAGGGCGAAGCTCTTTTTGTCAGGGCTGGCCATGGTGTCGTGGGCTGAGGCCGGGGTGGCCTCAGTTGTACAGCGTACCCGTGTTGACGATGGGCTGCGTCTCCTTGTCCGAGCACAGCACCACGAGCAGGTTGGACACCATGGCGGCCTTGCGCTCGTCGTCCAGTTCGACGATGGAGCGCTCGCTCAGGCCCTTGAGCGCTTCCTCCACCATGCTGACCGCGCCGAGCACGATCTTCTTGCGGGCGCTGATGATGGCCTCGGCCTGCTGGCGGCGCAGCATCACCTGGGCGATTTCCGGCGCATAGGCCAGGTGGGTGATCTTGGCGTCCTGCACCTCGACGCCGGCGTCGCCGAAGCGCTCCTGCAGCTGCTTGACCAGGGCCGCAGCCACCTCGTCCTGGCCGGCACGCAGCGTGGTTTCGCCGCTGCTCAGATCATCGCCCTCGTCGTAGGCAAACTGAGCGGCCAGATGGCGGATCGCGGCCTCGGCCTGGATGCGCACATAGACCTCGAAATCATCGACCTCAAAGACCGCACGGGCCGTGTCCTGCACGCGCCAGACCACGGCAGCGCTGATTTCCACCGGGTTGCCGCGCTTGTCATTGACCTTGAGCGTGGGCGCATTGAGATTGCGCGAGCGCAGCGAGATCTTGCGCTTGATCATCAGTGGGTTGGCCCAGCGCAGGCCTTCGCGCCGGTCGCTGCCGCTGTACCGCCCGAACAAGGTCAGGATGCGCGCTTCATTGGGCTGCTGCATATAGAGCCCGGCCAGAGCAAGCACGCCAATCAGCAGCAGCGCCAGTGCAGGGATCAGGGCCTTGGGACCCAAGTTCACGGCACCGAACACCAGGGCTATGCCGCCCATCAAGGCCAGCAAACCCAGGGCCACGGCCAGATAGCCGTTGTGGGTGCCAGCGGGGGTTTCGATGCGCAGTTCACGTTCGGATTTCATGATCGCTCCTCCGTTAAAGGTGATATCACTTTAATCGCAGAATGGCGGCTGTCAAGCGCTTCGGAGATGGGCTGCTGAGAGGTCCGTTGAATGGCGGTTCCGCTGGTGTGAGTGGGCGTGCGCCCGTCGCGATGGACGCATCTTGCGTTTTTAATTTGTCCAGTCGTACAATTTGATCAAATGGACAAATTAAGGCTTGCCATGTCTGCCGAATCCCGTGCTTGCCCGCCAGCGCCTGTCGCTCCCGCCTCGCCCTGCTTGCCCCTGCTGGTGGTGGATCGGAGCGGCGGCGCTGGCGCGCACCGGGCTGAATCCGCCTCGGTGGCCCTGGTTGTCGCGCGCTGGCCGGCCGCACTGGGCGCCGCCGCGTTCGCCTTGCTCCTGCTCGGTGCCGTGCTGGCAAGTCGTTCGTGGTGGGCGGCGCCCGCCACCAAGGCCGCGCAGCCTGGCCTGGCGCCGCCCACCCAGGTCCTTGCCCTGGGGCGGCTGGCGCCTCAGGGGGAACTGCGCATGCTGGCCGCACCGTTTGGCGCCGGCGATGCGCCAGTCGCCGAGCTTCATGTTCACGAAGGGCAGCAGGTGGCCGCGGGTGCGCGCTTGGTCACCTTTGGCAACTCCGAGGCCCGCCAGGCGGCGCTGCTGGTGGCCGAGCGCCAGCTGGCCAGCCGTGAGGCAGCCTTGCAGCAGGCTGCACGCGAGGTCTCCTCGGCCCAGGCCCAGGTCGCCGCGGAGCTGCGCCGGGCCGAGCTCGTGGCGCGGGCAGCCGCCCAGGACTACCAGCGCTGGGAGGCCCTGGCCGCGCAGGACTTTGTGTCGCCCACGGCGCTCGACCAGCGCCGCACGCAGCGGGACGAAGCGCTGGAGCTGCTGGCGCGCGCGCAGGCCGGCCAGGCGCGATACGCCGGCGATGCGGCCACGCAGCCCGACCTGCGCCTGGCGCAGAAAGGCGTGGAGGCGGCCCGGGCCGAGCTCAATCGGGCGCGGCAAGACCTGGCCGGCAGCGTGCTGCGGGCGCCGCACGAGGGCACGGTGATCGCCCTGCGCAGCCGCGTGGGCGAGCGCCCTGGAGCGTCTGGCGTGCTGGAGTTTGGCGACACCCGGGTGATGACGGCAGAGCTGGAGGTGCATCAGGATGAGGTTCGGCATCTGCGCGCGGGCCTGCCGGTCAGCCTGGAGGCGCCGGCCCTGGGCACGCGCTTGCAAGGGCACATCAGCCAGATCGGCCTGTCCGTCGGGCGCCAGCGTCTGACCGAAGCCAGCCCGGCCGCCAACACCGACGCGCGGGTGCTGCGTGTGACGGTGCAGCTGGATCCGGCCTCCTCGGCGCGCGCGCGCACCCTGGTCGGCCTTGAACTGCGTGCCCGCATTGCGCTGGCGCCGGGGGCGCCATGAGCCGCCTGCCTGGGGCCTGGCCCGGACGCTGGCTGGAGCGCCTGTTGGGGCGTTTGCCGATCGGCTGGCTGCAGCTGAGCCACTCCCGCACGCGCTTGTACGCGGCGCTGGGCGGGGTCGCCTTTGCCAGCCTGCTGGTGCTGATGCAGCTGGGCTTCCACGGTGCGCTGCTGGGCAGCGTGGCCTTGCCTTACCGGGCCATGGACGCGCAGCTCCTGATCAGTGCCGCCGACATGAACACCCTGGCCGACGCCAGCCCGCTGCCGCGGGTGCGCCTGCTGCAGGCCGCGGCCGTGCCGGGCGTGCGCCAGGTCAGCGCCGTTTTCCTGGGCCGCCTGGACTGGCGTCAGGAAGACGGCAGCGTGCGCGCCTTGGACGTGCTGGGCTTCGACCCTTCGGAGACACCGCTGCATGAGGTCGAGATTCGCCGGCAGCAGGGGCTGCTGAACCTGGCGGACACAGTGCTGATGGATGCGCGCACTCGCCACATCGATGCTGCGCCTGTGCTGGCTGCACAGCCCGATGCAACCTGGCTCTTGGAACTGCGCGCCCGCAGCCTGAAGGTGGCAGGGCACTTCGCCATCGGTGGCGGCTTCTCGGCCGATGGCTACCTTCTGGCTTCAGATCAGACCTTCTTGCGCCTCTTTCCAAACCGCAGCTCGGCTGCGCCCAATCTGGGCCTGGTGCAGCTGCAAGCGGGGGCCGATCCTGCTGTCGTGGCGGCATTGCTGCGCGAGCGCTTCCGCGCTGCGGGGGATGTGAAGGTGCGCAGCCTCGATGCCGTCATTGCCGACGACCAGCGCTTCCAGACCACCCAGCGCCCGATCGGCCTGATCTTCGGCTTCGGCATCGTCATCGGCATCCTGGTCGGCGTGGTGATCGTCTACCAGGTGCTGTCCAGTGATGTGGCCGACCACCTGAAGGAGTACGCCACCTTGAAGGCGATCGGCTACCCGCAGCGCTTCTTTCTGGGCATTGTGTTCGAGGAGGCCGTGATTCTGGGCCTGCTCGGCTTTGTGCCCGGTCTGCTGATCGCCAGCGGGCTGTATGCCGTGGTGGCCTGGAAGACGGGGCTGCCGATGGCGATGAGCGCGCCGCGCGCCGGCGCGGTCCTGCTGGGCACGGTGGCCATGTGCGCGCTGTCGGGTGCGATCGCCACGCGGCGCCTGGCCCGCGCCAATCCAGCGGAGCTGTTCTGAGCATGGCTGCGCCACACGATGTGGGCCCTGTGTCGCTGGCGGTGCGCGGCTTGCAGCATGCTTTCGGTCTCGGAGAGGCTCGCAAGCAGGTCCTGTTCGACATCGATCTGGACATCCATGCCGGCGAGCTGACGGTGCTGATGGGCGCCTCGGGCTCGGGCAAGACAACCTTGCTCACGCTCGTGGCCGCCCTGCGCAGTGTCGAGCTGGGCAGCGTTCGCCTTCTTGGTCAAGAGCTGTGTGGCGCGAGCGAAGCGCAACGGGTGCAGATGCGCCGCCAGCTCGGCTTCATTTTTCAGGCACACAACCTGCACGAAAGCCTCAGCGCGCTGCAGAACGTCCGGCTTGGCCTGGCCGTGCATGGTGGAGAGGCCGCTCAAGCCTGGGCGCAGGCCGGTCGTCATCTGCTGGCACAGCTCGGCCTGGCAGAACGCCTGCACCATGTGCCCGCCCAGCTGTCCGGGGGGCAGAAACAGCGCGTGGCGATTGCGCGGGCCTTGGTGGGCAACCCCGTCGCGGTGTTGGCGGACGAACCCACAGCTGCCCTGGACCGCGAATCTGCGCTGCAGGTGGTGCATCTGCTCAAGGCTCTGGCGCGCGAGCGCGGCACCACGGTTTTGATGGTCACCCACGACAGCAAGGTGCTCGCACTTGCGGATCGCATCCTCACCATGGAGCAAGGCCGGCTGGTCGATGATCGCCGCTCAGCAGCTGGGTTCTAATTCGGGCCATGGCCCGAACCCCTCATGCCACTCAGTCGCGCAGTGAAGTCACCCGTACCGCCCTCATCCAGGCCGCCACCGAGGCCTTCGCGCGCGCCGGATTCGACGCGGTCAGCACCCGCGATATCGCCGCCGCCGCCGAGGTGCACCCCGCCCTGATCGGCTACCACTTCGGTGGCAAGGAAGGCCTGTACCTGGCCGTCTTTGAGCACATCGCCGCCACGGTGGAGCAGCGCATCGGGCCGGCCCTGGACCAGTTCGAGCAGATGTTGGCTCCGCGCAGCGGCAAGAATGACGCCGCGGCGCGGGCCACGGTCTCGCTGGGTAAGCTGTGCGATGCCATGGTGGCCATGCTGGCCGACCCCGGCAGTGGCCCCTGGGCTGCCCTGATCATGCGCGAGCAACAGGCGCCGACAGCTGCTTTCGACCTGGTGTACGAGCGCTTCATGCGCCGCGTGCTGGCCACCATGACCCAGCTGGTGCGCGCCGCCGACCCCACGCGCGATGCGCCGGAGGCTCGGCTGACGGTGGTCGCCCTGCTCGGGCAGATGGTGGTGTTTCGTGTCGCCCGAGCCGGAGTGATGCGGCATCTGGAATGGGGCAGCGTCGGCCCAAAAGAGCAGGCCCAGATGCAAGCCATGATCCGGCGCCATCTCGCCGCCATCCTGGGGCAGCCGAGCGCGGCCTAGCCGCCGGCTTACATGCCCTTGAACAGATGCGTGTAGCTGCGGCTGACTTCGAGCTTCTCGGACAGGCCTTTGACGCCCACCATCTGGCGGCCGCGGAAGTCGCGCGTGATGCCATCAATGGCGCGGGCATTGACCAGGGTGGAGCGATGGATCTGCCAAAACAGGCTGGGGTCGAGCTCGTCCACCAGTTCTTTGATGGGTTTGCGGATCAGAGCCTCGACCCGGGCCGTCTGCACCCGGGTGTACTTTTCATCGCTGATGAAGAACAGCACGTCTTCGACCGGGATCATCTGGATGGCCGGGCCCACCGTGGCTTGGATCCATTGCAGATAGTCGGGCTTGGCGCCGGGGTTGAGTTGACCGGAGAGCTTGTGCAGCAGCTGCTGCAGCGGTGCGCCGGCCGGCTCGGCGGTGTCGGGCACGGCGGCCTCGTTGCGCTGGGCCAGGCGTTTCTTGATGCGCTCCACCGTCACCAGCAGGCGCTCGCGTTCGGCGGGCTTGAGCACATAGTCGGCCACGCCTTGTTCGAAGGCCTCGACGGCGTACTGATCGTAGGCGGTGATGAAAACGATCTCGGGCACCAGCCAGCTGTCATCCTCGGGCAGCTGGGCGATCTGGCGCGCGGCGTCCACGCCGGTCAGGCCCGGCATGCGGATGTCCAGGAACACCAGATCCGGCCGGTGCTCGCGCACCAGCTCCACCGCTTCCAGCCCGTTCTTGGCCTCGGCCATGATCTCAAGGTCGGGCCAGACCTCGGTCAGTCGGCTGCGCAGCTGCTCGCGCATCAGGCGTTCGTCGTCGGCCAGGATGGCGCGCACGCGGGTGGGGGCGGTGGAGGTGTTCGGCGTGTTCATGCGCGGATGTTATGTCGGGATTCGGGCTTCAAGCGCGGGCTTGCGGTTTGGCACGGCGGTCACGCAGCAGCAGCCAGATCAGCAGACCCAGCACGATCAAGGGCGAGCCGAGCAAGGCACCGACGCTGAACATGGCCGCCAGGCCCATGCCCAGCACACCGAGCAGCACGCCGCCGACGATCAGCAGCGGCAGGCCGACGCCGAGCAGCAGCACGAAGGGCAGGACGAACACCATCACAAAGCCCACGGCCAGGCCGCCCAGCACGAGTTCGCCCCAGTGCCCGACGCCGAACTCGTGCAGGCCGAGTTCCTGCAGGCCCAGGTCTTCACCGTTGATGCTGACGCTGACGCCCGGGTGGGCCAACATCTCCTGCCACAGCCAGATGCCTGACACCGCAGCCACCAGGGCGAGAACCAGGCTCAGGGCCAGGGTGAATTTGGCAAAGCTCTTCATGCGGATGCTCCTTCTTGATCGTCGGCACGGCTGCGGTAAGGCACGGTGATGGTCACCACGGTGCCGCTGGGTTGGTTCTCGGTGACGGTGACGCTGGCGCGCGAGCCGTAGAGGATCATCAAGCGCTCGCGGATATTGGCCAGGCCCACGCCGGTGCCGGCGGTGGCCGCGCGGCCGAAGCCCAGGCCGGTGTCGGCCACGGTCACGGCCAGCTTGCCATGCGTGACTTCGGCCTTGACCAGCAGACTGCCTCCCTCAGCCTTGGGCTCCAGGCCATGCTTGATCGCGTTCTCGACCAGGCTCTGGATCATCATGGGCGGGAACTCTGCCGAAAGCAGGCCCTCGGGCACGGCGATCTCGGTCTGCAGCCGCTCTTCCATGCGCATCTGCAGGATTTCGAGGTAAGGCTTGATAACGGCCAACTCGCGGCCCAGATCACGCACGCCGCTGGCGTTCGCCTCGCGCATGGTGGGCATGGAGGCGCGCAGCAGGGCGATCAGGTTCTTCTGCATCTGCGAGGCGCGCGGCGGGTCGGTTTCGATCAGATGGTCGATGGAGGCCAGGGTGTTGAAGAGGAAGTGCGGCTCCACCTGCGCCTGCATGGCGGCCATGCGTGCCTCGATGACCTGGCGCTTCAGCGACTCGGCCTCGGCCGTTTCGGTCGCCTGGGCGGCTTTCACCTCGGCCTGGATGCGTCCCTTGTAGGTGATCTTGATCAGCACCGAGCCCAGCACCCAGAGTGCGGCCAGGTCGACCAGGAAGTCACCGGCATGGATGACGCGCACGCGCGAATGCGGGCCGCCGCTCTGCGCCTGTTCGATCAGTCGCTCGGTTTCGGCGCGCACCTCTTCGGCCGCTTGCTTGGCTTCCTGGGCTTCTTGCGTTTCTTGTTCGGCCCGCTCCTGCGCCTCGCGGGCGTTCTCGGCAATCTTTTCCAGCGCGGCGCGGGCTTCTTCGACGGCCCGGCGGATGTCGCTGCGGTCGGTGGAGGCCGGGAAGGGAATGTGCACGCCACCCTCCTCGCCGCCAGGCTCGGAGGCGGCTCCCTCGCTGCTTTTCTCGCTGCCAGGCGTGCGCGGCAGGACGCGCACGCCGCGCTCGTCGATGCTGATTTCGTAGTGAACGCCGCCGGGCTTGGCCGCCTTCTCAGGTTTTTCAGGCTTCTCGGCCTTGGGGGCCGGAGGCAGGCGCGGCAGCTTGCTGCGCGGGATGGAGCTGTCCTCCACCTGCTCGGTGATACGCCAGGTGAAGGGCGGCAGGTTCGACACCATATTGGCGCCGATGATCAGCGCGACAGCCAGGATGATGAAGTTCTTCCAGCTGATGCTGACCAGCCAGCCTGCGTAGATGTGAAACCAGCGCAGCACCAGCGCGGAGAACTGCTGCCAGCGTTGGTAGGGCGTCGGAGATGAAGCGGGCGAGGTCGGCATGGGCGGAGGGAAACCTTGGGTCTTTGGCCGCACTGTACGCAAGCCGCACGGGGCGAGCGATGTGCCCGCGACACACGGTGTGGGTGGACGGCTGAATTGCAGGAGCGGGCGACAGTCCGGCAGGCTGTACAGAAGCCTCCGCCAAGCCGCTCGCGGCCCTCTGTGACGGACTTCACGAAGCGCCATGAAAAAGCCCGCCGGCCGAGGGCTCGGCGGGCGGGCAGGCGGTCGGGCGCCGGTGCCGAATTACTGCTTGACGGCTTCGACCTGGATCACCAGCTTGACGGCCTTGGGGAAGCCCCAGGCCAGGCCGTAATCCACGCCCCACTGGGTGCGGTCGATGGTGGCTTCGAAGTCGCCACCGCAGACTTCGCGCTTGAGCATGGGGCTTTGGTAGCAACCGAAGCCGACGGCCTTGAGCGTCACCGGGGCGGTCTTGCCCTTGAGGGTCAGCTCGCCGGCCACTTCGGTGACCTTGTCGCCAGCGAAGGTGAATTTGTCGCCCACGAACTTGGCGGTGGCGAACTTGGCGGCGTCAAAGATGTCTTCGCTTTGCAGGTGCTTATCGAAGGCGGCCGAGCCGGTGTTGATGCTGGCCATCTGCAGGGTCAGCTCAACGCGGCCGGTCTTGGCAGCGCGGTCCAGGGTGACCGTGCCTTCCTTCTTGTCGAAGCGGCCGCGATTGGTGGACACGCCGAAGTGCGAGATCTCGAAGGTGGCGTAGGTGTGGGTCGGCTCGATGGCGTAGGTGGCCGATTCAGCTTGCGCGAAGCCGGCGGCGGCCAGGGTCAGTGCGGCGATCAGGGTCTTTTTCATGTCGGGACTTCCTTGGGAAAAAAGCAGGGTTGACGGTGGTTTCGGGAGGGAAACGCGGTGGTGGCCGGCCTCAGAGCGGGGCAATGCCGCTGAACAGCAGCTTGAACTTCACTTGCACCTCGTTGGCGACCATGGAGGTGTCGGCCCATTCGCCGTCACCGATCTTGAATTCCAGACGCTTGAGCACGAAGGCGCCGGTGGCCGTGGTCACGCCGCCGGCTTGGGTCAGGCTGATGGGCACGCTCAGGTCGCGGCTCTGGCCCTTGATGCTGAGTTTGCCGCTGACCTCGAACTTGCCGCCGCCCAGGGCCTTGATGGCACTGCTCTGGAAGCTGGCCTGGGGCAGGCGCTTGCTGTCGAACCAGGCGGCCTTGGCCAGTTCCGCGTCGAATTCGGGGGCGCCAATGCTGGCGCTGGCCAGCTCGATGCTGAAGCTGACCCGGCCGGTCTCGGGCTTCTTGGGGTCGAAGGCAAGCTGGGCGTCGAACTTCTTGAAGCGGCCTTCCACCGGCACGCCCATCTGGCGGCTGACGAACAGCAACTCGCTGCCCGCGGCTTGCAGCTGGGGCGTGGCGGCCACGGCAGCCGCGGCTGGAGCCGTGGGCTTGGCGGCCGCGGCTGGTTTGCTCTGCGCCCAGCTGGCGGGGAGGGTGGCGAACAGGCTGGCGGCCAGCAGGGCGTGCATCAATCGCGTGGTTTTCATGGCTCGGGCTTTCGGTTCGTGAATCTTCGGTTCAGCGGCGCGCCGGCATCATGCGCAGCAGCAGTCCGTCGCGGTCCAGCAACTGGTGTTTCAGGGCCGCGGCGATGTGCATCAGCACCAGGCCGGCCATGGCGAAGGCCAGCAGCTTGTGGGCTTCCTTGAGGGTGTCGGCCAGGGCCTTGTCCACCGGCACAAAGTCGGGCAGGGGCAACACGCCGAACCAGACGATGGGGAAACCGGCCGCTGAGCTGTAGGCCCAGCCCGCCAGGGGCACGGCGAAGAACAGCACGTAGAGCAGCAGGTGGGTGGCGTGGGCGGCGCGGGCCTGCCAAGCGGGCATGGGCCCATCGGCGGGCGGGCGGTGGCCCAGGCGCCAGAGCAAGCGAACGGTGGACAGCAGCAGGATGGTCACGCCGGCCCATTTGTGCCAGCTGTAGAGCTTGATGCGGCTGGGCGAGAAGGGCAGGTCGGCCATGTACACCCCGAAGCCGAAGGTGGCGATGATCAGGACGGCCAGCAGCCAGTGCAAGGCCATGGCCAGCGGGCTGTAGCGCTGTATAGCGGATTCGGGGGCGGAAGCTGGTGCTGAAGTCGTCATGGCGGTCTGGCGCGTGGCGCCGGCGTGTCGCAATGTCGGCAGTGTGCGGCGTTGCCTCGGCCCGGCGGTTCATGGCGCTTGACGCCAGGGTTCAGGGAATTTGAATGCCGCCCTAGTGCAATCTTCACCTTCACGGCGCGCTCACGGCCGCGTCACGCCCCGGTCACGGTCGCGGGCGCAAGATGCCTGCCGTTGGAAGTTGTGTTTACCGGAGTGCCTGTCATGGACATCGTCAGCAAGATCGAAGCCCTGTTTCAGCGCCGTGGCGCCCTGCTTTACACGGGCCAGCGCCTGGAGCGCCGTGAGGCCGTGAGTGCGCTGGAACATGCGCTGCAGTGCGCGCAGCTGGCCGAATGGGCCCATGCCGACCATGCCCTGGTGGCGGCTGCCTTTCTGCACGATCTCGGCCAACTGCTCGACGCCCCTGCCGAGGCCGTGCTGCAAGATGACCAGCATGAAAGCCGCGCCCTGGTGCTGCTGTCCAGCGGCGGCTTCAGCGCCGAGGTGCTGGAGCCGATCCGCCTCCATGTGCAGGCCAAGCGCTTCCTGGTCGGCAGTGACCCGGCCTATGCCGAGAGCTTGTCGGCGGCCTCGCTGCACTCGCTGTCCTTGCAGGGCGGGCGCATGAACGCCGAGGAGCGCTTGCTGTTCCTGGCCCAGCCGCAGGCCTCGCGGGCCATCCAGCTGCGCCGCTGGGATGACCTGGCCAAGCACCCTGGCAAGCGCACGCCGCCACTGGCCTACTACCTCGACCTGCTCGATGGGGTGCTGCAAGATGCGAAGCAGCCCGCGCGCGTGATGCTGGCTTGACGAAACTCGCGTTCCGGAGCTTGTCCATGGGCTAGCATCCTGCCCATGAAAAATAGGCGTTGGAACCGTGCCACCGGCGTGGCGGTCTGTCTGCTGTTGGCGTTTGCGCTGAGCGGCTGCGCCAGCATGAGTGAATCCCAATGCCGCCAGGCGGACTGGTCGGCCCGCGGCCTGGCCGACGGGCGCGAAGGCCGCAGCGCGCAGCGCCTGGATGACCATGTGGAGGCCTGCGCCAAAATAGGCGTCGCGCCCGATCGCAGCGCCTGGGACAAGGGTTGGGAGCAAGGCATTCGCAGCTACTGCACGGCCAGCTCGGGTTGGCGCGAGGGCTTGCGCAACCAGACCTACTGGGGTGGCTGCCGCGGCCAGGCCGGCGAAGACGCTTTCATGAACCATTACCAGCTGGGCCAGCAGCTCTACAGCCTGCAGCAGCAGTTGCAGCGCAATGACGGCGAGCTGCAGCGCCTGGAGCAGGTCTTGCGCACGGTCAAGACCGATGAGGAGCGCGCCAATGTGCGCGCTCAGATGCGCCGGCTGGACATCGATCAGCTGCGCCTGCGCGCCCTGATCACCGGCATGCACCTGGCGGCACCGCGTTGATCGTCGGCGCCCAGCGAACGCCCTGAGGGCAGACTTTCTTTCATGAACCGACCGATTGCGGCCGAACAGGCCAGTGTTGACGAGGAGTTGCTGCGCTTGCTGGCGCAGCAAGGCCGGCGCATGCCTTACCCGGTAGGCATCAGCGCCGCGGTGATCAGCGTGATGGCCTGGCAGGGCAGCGGGCATTGGCTGACCTTGCTCTGGTTGGCTGTGGTGCTGGCCGTGCTGGCGCTGCGTTGGTGGGGCTTGGGTCGTCTGGCCAGCTGGCACCACCTGTCTCTGGCGCGACGCTTGCGCGCTGCCATCGGCTTGAGCCTGCTCAACGGCCTGGTGTTCAGTGCGTCGCTGAGCTTCGTGCCGTTTTTTGATGACTACCAGCGCATGGTGCAAACCATGCTGCTGCTGGGCCTGTGTGCCGGCTCGGTCGCGACCACGGCCGGCTATGCGCCGGTGCTGCTGGCCTTTTTGCTGCCGGTGAGCCTGGCCAACAGCCTGTCCTGGCTGGTTTGGCATGCCGGCGGTCGGGACAGCAGCTGGCTGGAAGTCGCCCTGGGCGCACTGATCCTTGGCTTCGCCTGGATTCTGGCCAGCCTCGGGCGCGACGCCTACCGCGTGTTCGTCGAGTCCGTGCAGATCCGCCAGCAGCAGGCCCAGACCAACCAGCAGCTGCGCTTGGCCCTGCAAAAGGCCGAGCAGGCCATGGAGGCCAAGACCCGCTTCCTGGCCTCGGCCAGCCATGACTTGCGCCAGCCCATGCACACCCTGTCCCTGCTCGGCTCGGCCCTGGTGAGGCGCCCGCTGGACAGCGAGAGCAGTGAAATCGGCCGGCATATGAATCTCGCCCTGCAGTCCCTGGCTTCGCAGATGGACGGCCTGCTCGACATCTCCAAGCTCGATGCCCAGGTGGTGCCGGTGGCCAACCAGGTGTTCTGCCTGAGCAGCTGGCTGCAGCGCCTGTGCCAGGAAATGGCGCAGACGGCCGAAGGCAAGGGCTTGAGCCTGAAGCTGGACTGCCCGGCCGCGGTTTATGTGGACACCGACCCTCTGCTGCTCGAGCGGGTGCTGCGCAATCTGATCGACAACGCGATCAAGTACACCGACCAGGGTGGCGTTCATGTCGAGGTGGTGGCCGAGGCCGATGACGAGGACGGCGAGGAGCTGATCTGGCGCATCAATGTCCGCGATACCGGGCGCGGCATTGCGCCGGCCGAGCAGGCGCGCATCTTCGAAGAGTTCTACCAGATCGGCAATGCCGAGCGCGACCGCGCCAAGGGCCTGGGCCTGGGCCTGTCCATCGTCAGCCGCATGGTCGACCTGCTGGACCTGCCGCTGCAACTCTGCTCCACGCCCGGCCAGGGCAGTTGCTTCAGCCTCAGCATTGCCGCGGCCGAAGGCAGCGGCGTGCCCGAGCTGGCGCCGGCCGGAGCGGCAAGGCGTTTGCCGCATCTCTATGTGCTGGTGCTTGACGACGAGGCGCCAGTGCGCGAAGCCATGCGGGCCTTGCTGAGCAGCCATGGTTGCGAGGTCGTCACCACCGGCAGCACCCGTGAGGCCTTGCTCAAGTGCATGGTGCGCCGCCCCGACATCGTCTTGACCGATTTCCGCCTGCGCGATGGCGACGACGGCATCTCAGCCCTGAACAGTCTGCGCAATGCTTTGCCTGGTTTGCCGGCCGTGCTGATCACTGGCGACACCGCGCCCGAGCGCCTGCGTGAAGCTCATGCCGCGGGCTTGGTGCTGCTGCACAAGCCGGTGCTGGAAGAGCAGCTGGTGGCCGCCATCCATACGGCCTTGATGGAAGCGGGTGGCGTCAGCCCCATCAGCCGGGTGTTGGCGGGCACGGCCTGAGCGCTGTGGCGTCCGGAGTGCCCCATGTTTTGAGGCTCTGGGCGGCCGTAGTCTGATACGGCACGGGCTGGGTGCCTGGCGCCGCCCGCCAAAGCTCTGCCCAGACGCGTGCGCAGGCCTGGCTGCGCCGCTTTCCGCAAGGGCCGCTGGAGATGCTGATGCGCCGCCTCAGCGCTCCGCCTGCAGCCGCGCAACCAGCATCGCCTGGGTCTGGGCCAGGCCGGTGCTGAGCACCTCGCGGTAGCGGTTCGGTTCGGCCACGGTTTCGAAGCGCTGGCTGTCGCTGTTGTTCTTGCTGCCGGAGCGTCTAGCCAGGCTGATCAGGCCGGCCAGCACCGCGCCGGCGATCTCGGCTTTGCTGCTGGCCGATTCACGCACTTCGCTGAATGCGCTGGGGTCCAGGGTCAGAGCTTGCTTGAGCGCTAACTGGGCGCTGTAGGCGCCGACCTGCACGCCCATGCGGGCGCTGCGAATGCTGGGCGCGGTCTGGGCCGACACCGAGGCCTGGCTGGCCAGGCGGCCAAAGAAGCCCTTGTTCTGGTTGGTCAATTGCACGAAATGCACGCGCAGATGCACGTCCAGCAAGGCGGCGTCGCCGAGTTCTGCCTGCAAGGCCTGCTGCTCGCTGATATTGCCGATCGCCGACATGGCGCTGCCGAAGGCCTGCAGGCCGCTGAACATCCCCGCGGGCTGGGCCGTCTGTGCGGCCAGGCGGTTGGCGCCGTAGAGCGTCATGCCGGCAGGGGCCACGGTGATGGCGCCGTCCTGGATGTCCGGCATCGCCAGGCCCGTGGCCGCCAGCTTGCGGTAGCTGGGGGCGGCCAGCACTTGCTCGCTCGGCACCACCTCCAGACCGCTGGCCTGCAGCTGGCGCAGGAACTCAGCATGCATGGCTTCGCCCAGGGCCTGGAACTCGGCTTGACCGACGCCGACCAGACGGTGATGGGCCGTGACGCGGGCGCGCCCGGCAGCGGCAAAGCCAGAGGTTTCGGCGCTGACGCTGTCGCTGGTGACGAACTCGACGCTGAACTGCGACACCGCCACCCGCTTGAGTCCCTTCAATGCTTTGGCCTCGGTGAGGCTGAGCAACTGCGCCGCCTGCTCGGCGGGCTTGAAGGCGGCGTCCAAGGCCACCGGATCGGGCTGTTCGCGTGCCGGGCTGGGCAGGCTGAACAGCAGCAGGGCCAGGGCCAAGAGCAATTGCGGCAGGCCGGATGAGTTGGCCAACGCAGACAAGGGTGACAGAGAGTTCATGGGCGTCTTTCGCAGCGGCCACCGATGGGTGGTCTTGCCTGCTAACGCAGGCTGGCCGTTCGAAAAGGCTCATGGGCCTGCGGGTCCACCCGCAAGCGGACTGCGCCCTGCCCATTTGATAATGAACTTCATGAGCAGCCCGGCCCCATCGCTTCCTGCGCTCGACCCGCAGGAAATCACCCGCTGGCTGGCCAGCCAGGAGCCGGCCGGCTCGCCCGCTGCCGCCGTGAACGAGCTGTTCACCTTTCTGTACGACGAGCTCAAGCGCGGCGCCCGAGCCCAGATGCGCAAGGAGTACGCCGGCCACACCCTCAGCGCCACGGCGCTGACCCACGAGGCCTGGGAGCGCCTGGCCGCCCAGACCCGCACCCAATGGCAGAACCGAGCCCATTTCCTGGGCATGGCCGCGCTGATGATGCGGCGCATCCTGGTCAACCATGCCGTGGCCAAACAAGCGCTCAAGCGCGACGTGCCCCTGGTCTCCTTGACCCTCACCGAGGCCCAGCAAGTGGCTGCCGAAGGCGAAAGCCCGGAGCTGCTGCGCGTCCACGAAGCCTTGCTGGCTTTCGAGCAGGTGGACGCGCGCGCCGCCCAGGTGGTCGAGCTGAAGTTCTTCGGCGGCCTGGAGATCGAGGAAATCGCCGAGCTGCTGGCCTTGTCGCCCGCCACCGTCAAGCGCGACTGGGCCCTGGCCCGGGCCTGGTTGCACCGGGAGCTGCAGGCCTGAGCGCAGGCCGCAGCGTTCCCGCGGCGGCTTCCAATCAGCTGCGCAGTTCGGCCGGCGGCTGCAGCATGCCGGCCAGGCTGTGCGCCATGCCCGTGATGCCCTCGTTGCTCAGGCCCGCGTCCTTCATCACTGCGTCGACGATGGGCTTGGCAATCTGGTACTGCAGGGCCGAGTTCATCACCTGCTCGGGGAAGGTGCCGTTCGCTGGCGTGCCAGCGCCTGGGTTGCCCGAGTCCCCGGCTGCACCGGGCATGCCATTGACCTGGAAGATGCGGATCGAATCGATCTTCTCCATCGGCCGCACCGCCTGCTCGATGATCTGCGGCAGCTGCTGCAGCAGCAGGGTTCGCACTTGCAGATCGATCTGCGCGGCCGACAAGGTGTTCAGCGCCTCGTTGATCGCGCGCCGGCCCTCGGCTTCGGCCAGGGCGGCCGCCTGCTTGGCGCGCGCCTCGATGGTCAGGGCTTCGGCGCGGTCCAGCGCCGCTTCCTTCTCGGCCGAGGCCGACACCCGCACCGCGATGGCCAGCTGCTCGGCTTCCTTGCTGGCCTCGATCAGCTGGATGTTCTTCTCCCGCTCGGCCACGGCCACCTGACGGGCGGTGTTCACACCTTCTTCGGCCTTGACCGCATCGGCGCGCGCCTGGTTGGCCAGGGCATCGGCCACCGACTGTTCCTTGCTCTTGTTGGCAATCGCGATCGCCATGTCCTGGCGGGCGATCTCCACCTGCTTGCGCTGCTCGGCGCGCTGCATCTCGGTCTTGCGTTCGAGCTCGATCTCGCGCGTCTGCACGACCAGGTTCTTCTCGATCTCGGCCGATTTGATCTCGCGCTCGGCCTCGATCTTCTTCTGCCCGACCTGGCGCTCGGCCTCGATCTTGGCCGCCTCGGCCTCGCGGCTGCGCTCGGCCTGTTGGGTGGCGATCTGGGCCGATTGCTCGGCGCGCGCGGTCTCGACCTGGCGCTGCTGGGCCAGGGTGGCGAATTCCTGATCCTGCTCGATGGTCAGCTTCTGTCGCTGCGCTTCCAGGTTCTTGGTGCGCACCTGCATCTCGGTTTCCTGCTCGACATCGTTGCGCTGCTTGCGGCGCGCCTCGGTCTGTTCGGTCAAGCGGGTCAGGCCCTCGGCGTCGAAGGCATTGTTGGGGTTGAAGAACTGCTTGTCGGTCTGGTCCAGGCTGGTCAGCGAGACCGATTCCAGCTCCAGGCCGTTTTTCTCCAGATCCTCGGCCACCGCGTTCTGCACCGCCTGCACGAAGTCGCGACGCTTGTCCTGCAGCTCCTGGATGGTCATGGTGGCAGCCGTGGCACGCAGCGCGTCGACGAACTTGTCTTCCACCAGCGACTTCAGCGCCTCGGGCGCCAGGGTGCGCGTGCCCAGGGTCTGGGCCGCGGTGCTGACGGCCTCGGCCGTCTGCTGCACGCGCACGAAGAAGGCGGCAGTCACGTCCACCCGCATGCGGTCCTTGGTGATCAGGCTCTCTCGTTCGCGGCGCATGACTTCGAGCTTCAGCGTGTTCATATTGACCAGCACGCGCTCATGAAACACCGGCAGCACGATGGCGCCGCCGTCCATGATGACCTTCTGCCCGCCCAGGCCGGTGCGCACGAATGCGGTCTCCTTGGTCGAGCGCTTGTACAAGCGCGCGAACACCAGGCCGATGGCAAACAGGCCCAGCAGGGCGATGCCGGCGATGCTGCCGAGTTCAATCAAATTGTTGTCCATGGGTTTCCTCTTCCTCCTTGAAACAGATGTGCCGCGCCTCAGCGCTCGACCAGGCCCGGGTGCGGGTTGCGGATGGCTCGGTAGATGGCGCCGTTCTTGCGCACCAGCAGCAGCTCGCTGCCTTCCTCGAAGACCTCGTCGGCCAGGTCGGGTTCGACCAGCAGGTGGTGCACGCGGCCATGCTCGTCGCGCACCCGTGCTTGCCCGGCCAGGCCCTGGCGGGCGTGGCCGGCATAGACGGTGGCGACCCGGCCCAGCAGGCTCTGGGCGCTGACGGCCGTGCTCTCGTCGCGCGGGATGATGTGGGCCACCAGGGCACCCAGGGCGCGTGTCGTGGTCAGGCCTGCCGGCACCGCAGCCAGCCCGGCGATCCAGGCCGGCAGGTAGTGGCCGACCAGACCTCGGCTGACCAGCTGCAGGCTGTAGCCGAACAAGGCATAGCCGGTCAGGAACAGCAGCAGCACGACCAGGGCCGGCACCCGGCCCAGATGCAGCCAGCCCAGCACCCGGTCCAGCGCGCTGTCATGGCCGGCTTCGGGCAGCCAGTCGTCCAGCCAGTTGCTGGGGCTCATCGAGATCATCATGCCCAGGCCCTCCAGCAGGGCGATGCCGACGATCATGGCGAAGGCGATGCCGAAAGGCAGGTTCTCCGGGGTGGTGAACAAGCTCATGCCTGGCCGTCCGTGCCGGGCAGCTTGAGCTGGGCCAGGCGCGCCTCGATCTGCGTCTGCCGCACCAGTTCCTCCAGCGTCTGCAGCTTGCTGGCATCTTCCAGCCGGCCGGCGCGGGCGACGCCGCCGAGCCCGGTCTGGCGCTCATAGATGCGGTCAAAGGCGCCGGTGGCGCCGGCCATGCGTTGCTCGATCTGGGCGGCGCTGCTGCCGGGGCTGGCGGCCGTGCCGGCGCTGCTGGCCCGGCTCTGGCGGAACTGGCTCAGCGCTGCCTCCATCTCGCGCCGCTTGGCCAGAAGGGCGTCGACATAGCCGCGGTGCTCGCCCTCCTGCTGGGCCAGCTCGGCCAGGCTGGCCTCCAGCAGCGGCAGCTGGGTCTCGATGTCCAGTTGGCGGCCCACAGCGGCGCGCGCCAGGTCTTCGCGGCCCTGGCCCAGGGCGGTGTCGATCTGCACTTTCAGCGTGTCGTGCTGGCGGTTCAGCTCGGCGTGGCGCTGCTGGGCCAGATGCCGGTTGGCGGTGACGGTGCCCAGCTCGTGGCGCACCTCGTCCACCACCTGGTCGAGTTCGCGCAGCGCCTGCTCCATCATCGCTTCGGGCGCGCGGTCCTCGATGCGGTCCAGCAAGGCATGCACACCGCCGGCCATTGCACGGGTGACGCGGGATCTCAGGGTCTCGGCCATATCAGTCTCCTTGGGGGCTGCTGTGTTGCAGACGTTGGATGGCTTGCGCCAATTGCAGGGTGCCGCTCAAGTGACGCTGCACCACATCGGGGTCGAAGGCCGCAGCGCTCGGCGTGGTGGCCTGGCGCAGCAGGGATTCGGTGTGGGCCAAGCTGCGGCGCACGAGCTTGTCTTCCAGCTGGGCTGCCTGCTCGAGGCTGCCGACCTCAGCGCTGATCAGCAGCGCCATCGCGTGGCTGATGTGTTCCAGGGCCTGGCTCAGCACCTCGGAGTGCCGGCCGGTTTCGGCCTCCAGCAGGGCCAGGGCATTGCGTGGCCGGGCAGCCAGATCGCGGCACCAGGCCAAGGCGGTGACGAAGTCGAAGGCCCCGTCGTGCTGGCGCTTCAGCTGGCCCAGCAGCACCCGCAGTTTGTCGCTGTTGGTGTTGGCGCCTTCCACTTTGAGTTGGGCCAGCCAGAGGTAAAGATCGCTGGGGATGCGCGCCGACAGCGGCTCCATCGTCGTGCTCGGGACTTGCGTCATGGACCTGCTCCTGCGGGCCTGTGGAGACCCGATGCGAGGCAGTGTATTCGTTTGAATTCAAATGACAACACCCCCGGAAGGGGGTAGGGACCGAGGTCCGTTGCGAGTCAGCCAAGGCGGGTTCCAGCGGGCGAGGCCGCCTATGTGGCTCGCTTTTCTGGCAGGCAATCAAAGATAGAGTGCCCACAGTTGATTGCTGAGCTTCTTGGCCGGGTCGTGCAGCTGCTTCAGCCGGCGCAGCTCGCTCACCTCCGGGTAGGCTTGCTCGAACTGCGCTTGGCTGGCATGCAGCTGGTAGGGCAGGTAGTAGCGCCCCTCGTGCTCCAGGGCCAGGGTGATCAGCTCGCGCGTCCAGCCGGCCACCCGGGCCTGGGCTGCCTCGTCGGTGCCCTGCTTGTAGTACAGCACGAAGCAGAACACGTCCTCCCGGGCCCAGGGTAGAAGGCTGTCGGTGTCGGCCGGTGCATGGCGTATGGATACGTTCAGCGCCATCACCCGGTGCTTTTGCAGCAGCGCCGCCATGGAGCGGGCGAAAGCCAGGAAGTGCCGTGGCGGAATGAAGTACTCCTGCAGCACATAGCTGGAGCGTGTGCGCTGGCGCGGCTCCAGCTGGGCCACATCGAGGCTGGCCTCATGGTTCAGCCATTGCACGGCCGTGCCGGCGCTGAGCAAGGGGTGCACGACCTGGCTGCGCAACAAGGCCCCACCGGGCAGCTCGCTCATCACCCAGATGAGGCTCTGCTCCAGCCGGTAGCTGGCGCCGCGTGGCACCAGGCGGGCGGTCTCGGTCAGCGGCGTGCTGTCTGCGCAGCGGCGCCAGCTGACCGCGACCGGCCGGTCGAATCGTGGCGGCAGCAGATCGGCGTTGTGCAGCACGCAGTCCTCGCGAGTCAGCACTTCGCGCTGGAAGTAGGCCGGGTAGTCGGCCAGCGCCACGCTTTTCACTTCGCGGCGGATCTTGCAGTTGCGGGCCAGATCGAGCTCCACCTCGCTGATCACTGCCAGCGCCCCGTAGCCGCCCAGTGCCGCTCGGAACAGCTCGGCGTTCTCGTTGCGGCTGGCCTCGACGATGCGGCCATCGGCCAGCACCAGTTGCAGCGCCTGCACCGTGCGGCCTACAGGCCCGTGGCCGACATAACGGCCATGGCAGTTGACTGAGACCGAGCCGCCGATGCTGAAATTGGAATAGCTCTGCATGGTCTTGACGGCCAGGCCCAGTGGGTCGAGATGGTCTTGCAGATCCCGCCAGCTCATGCCGGCCTGCACCCGCACGCGCATCTGCTCCGCCCGCAGCCAGACCAGGGCTTTCATATCGCGCAGATCCAGCTGCAGGCCGCCAGTGATCGCCACCTGACCGCCCATGCTGAAATGCCCGCCGCCCACAGCGACCTGGCCCGGCCAGGCGCGCAAGGCGGCCGCGATGTCCTGGGCGGAACGAGGGCGCTCGATACGCGCCACCGGTACGCTGTAGAGACGGGTGACGTTGTGCACCCACAGCTCCGGCGCGCAATGCACCGCCGTGGGCAGCAGGCTGAGCAGACCGGCTTGGGCCAGGCCCAGAACCAGGCGGCGCCGGCTCAGCGCCGGCAGCGCGGCAAGATCGCTTAATCTCTGATCGCTGCTAACTTTCGGAGCCCCTGCCATGTTCTGCTTCTCCCTGCGTTCCCTGGTCCTCGCTCAGCGTAGCTCAAGCCGCATGCGGCGAGGCCAGATGGGCCTGCTGCTGGCGCTCTTCTGTGGCGCAGCGCCCGCTGCGCCGGCAGGGCCGCGCCCGGCCTTCGACTGCGCCAAGGTCCAGCCCGGCAGCATGGCCGCCCTGGTTTGCGCCGATGCCGGCCTCGCGCAGCTGGACCTGCAGCTGAGTCAGGTCTACAGCCAGGCTTTGAAAAAGGCCGCCAAGGAGCGCCCGCCCCTGCTCAAGGCCGAGCAGCGCGGCTGGGTCAAGGGCCGGGACGAGTGCTGGAAGAGCGAGGACAAACCGGCCTGCGTGAAAGACAGCTATGTCCGCCGCATCGCCGAGCTGCAGGCTCGCTACCGCCTGCTGCCGGCGCAGGGGCCGATCCGCTGGGCCTGTGATGGCAATGCCGCCAAAGAGGTGGTGGTGAACTTCTTCGCCACAGAGCCGCCGACCCTGGTAGCCGAATTCGGCGACAGCAACTCGCTGATGTTTGCCGAGCGCAGCGCCAGCGGAAGCCGCTACGTCGGCCGCAATGAGAGCTTCTGGGAGCACCAGGGCGAAGCCCGCATCGTCTGGGGCTATCAGGCGCCGGAGATGGTCTGCCGGCGCCCCTGACGCTTTACTCCTGCGGAGTGCTGGGGCTGTAGCCGCTGGCCGGCAGGCGCGGGGCCACCAGGCGCCGGCCTTCGTCGCCCTGCACCCGGCCGAAGCGCGGGCCGCCGGCTTCGCGTTGCGCATCCCAATCGGCCTGCGCCTGGGCCACCGCCGCGCGGCTGAGTCCGACGAAGTTCCACCACATCTCGATCTCGGCCGGGAAGGGCTCGCCGCCTAGCAGCAGCAGGCGGCCGCCGGCGCTGAGGCGGATGGACGCGGGAGCCTGCCCCGGCGCCAGATAGGCGAGCTCGCCCGTGCCCAGGGTCTCGCCGGCCAGGCCCAGTTCGCCTTCCAGCGGCAGCAGGCCATGCTCGAAATCGCTGCGCAGATTCAGTTGCAGCTCGACGGCTTCGTTCGGTGCATGGATCTCCAGGCCCAGCAGCGGCGTGTAGACACGCGGCGGCGCCGTGCGGCCGGCGTGGCTGCCGGCCAGCAGGGTCCATTGCGCGCCTTGCTCCTGCCAGCGCGGCAGGCTGGCATGGTGCTCGAAGGCCGGCGGCCGGTCTTCCTCGCCCGGGGGCAGCGCGATCCAGAGCTGGGCCGCGTGGATGCGCGCCGTGCCGGCGGGCGCATCTTCGGTGTGGACGATGCCGTGGCCGGCCGTCATCAAGTTCACTTCGCCGGGCCGGATCAGCTGCTCGCTGCCCAGGCTGTCGCGGTGCAGGATCTCGCCCTCGATCATCCAGGTGAAGGTCTGCAAGCCGATGTGCGGATGGCCGCCGACATGCAGGCCGCCGTTCTCCAGCGCCTGACCCTCAAACTGCACGGGCCCGATGTGGTCGAGAAAACACCAGGCACCCACGCGGCGCCGCTGCGCCGTCGGCAGGGCGCGGCGTATGGTCAGACCCTCGCCCAGCTCGGTGCGGCGGGCGTGGATGCGGTCGAAGGGGGCGGCGGGGGGGCTGCTGTTGCTGCTGCTCATGCGCGGGCTCCGGGGTGTCTGGGCAACATCATCGCCGGAAAAACACCGACTCAGGCCTGCGGGATAGGGCCACGAGGCGGGCCTGCGAGTGGGCACTTTTGCGGTTGAGGCTTCAGCCCGCGATCAGGCCTGTTTCTTCTGGCGCGCAGTCGCTCAATGTCGGCTTCCCCGTTTTGTCTCGGTGCGTACTGCCTCGCGTATGCAGGAAAGCTTGGTGCTTGGTCCGATCGCTTCCTCGCCACCGTGCAGGCGTTTCCCGAGGTGGTCGATTTCTACCGGTTGAGCGGCGACGTCAACCACCTGCTGCACGTCCTCGTGCCCGGCATCGCCGCCTACGACGCGGACTACAAGCGCTTGATCGCTGGCACGCAGCTCTTCGATGTCGGCTCCACCTTCGCGATGGAGGTGCTGAAGTTCACGATGGCACGGTCGTTGTCCTATGTCCGGTGAGTGCGCCGGCGGCGCCCAGGCGTGCGGACTCTGGCCTCGTTGGCCCTGGGAGCCGGTTTGCACTGACCATGGCTGCACAACTCGCTGGCGGGCCCAGTGCAACTGATGTGTCGGCTATAGGCTGGTGTCGGTCGTACGTTATGCCAGAACGAAGGTCCGCGACCGCCGGAAGCGGTCAACGGCGGGTCGCTGCTGGCTTGGACCGCTGCGCTCCCGCGACCGGTCGCTCACCCGATGCGGTAAGCCTGGCGTAGCTTGAATGACCGCGGCCGCGTTGCGCATCTTCAGTCGCTCAACCAGTGGCAGGTGTAACGGCCTGAACTCTTCAACAAGCAGCCATAAGAGCTTGCGGGATTCGATACCTAAGTAGCTACTTCCGCCTCGCTTCGACGGTGGCTTTGCGAGCCTCCACTGCCACGCGCCATGCTTCGAGCTTGTCAATATCGGACCGCAGGTCGTCGGGATGCGGCGTTGCAAGCTGCGCGGACGTGGCGGCATCATGGCCTGAGAATTTCGAGCTCTTGGTCATGCCTGCGTCGACCGCGTCGTAGTCGCTGTCTTCGACGATCACGCTTTTGAGTCGTTGGGTCGAGACGCCTTCGGCGAAGCGTGTAACGACGCCCTGAAACAAGACCTCTTCCACGGCACGCTCCCAGGCCATCCGAAGGTGCGAATAGGCCTCCCGGCTGAGCCGCGTCGCCTCGGCCTCGTCGCCAGTCTTGTGGACCCGCAATACCTCGTCGCACATGTTCCGAAGGGCCTTCACCCGTTTGGACGTGCTGAGCGTGTCAAACGGCAGTCGGCTGGCTTGGACGCCGAAGCCGGCTTGCCCTCTTCCGATGCACTGCGTCGACTCGGCGCAGCCTGCTTGTGCGGCCTCCTGCTGGAGGATGCAGAGGAAGTAGATGTCGTGCGTAAAAACAATCACCTGGCGGTGCTTTGCCTCTTCGGCAAGCCTCGTGGCCACATGCCACCTCCGGCGGTGGTCGAGTGACGAGACGGGGTCGTCGAAGACGATGCCGCCCAATCCCTTGCCCAGCTTCACCTCCGCCAGGAACGACGCGATCGCGATGGCCCGCTGCTCGCCTTCGCTCAAGATCGTCGAGGGCCTACCGCCCCCGGGAAGCTGCATCGCTAGCTTATATTGGACTTTCCCGCCGACGGTCGCCGCCTTCATCACGACTTGGAGCTCGTGGACGTTCAGCGCGCGCAGCTCCGCGTTCAGCGCGTCTGCGACCTCTTGCGTCGCCATTTCGTTCGAGAGCCGGGTGGACTTTTGTGAGATGCCGGTCGTTACGATCGCCGTCGCACATGCTTCCAGCTTGTCGTTCAGGACCAGCTTCTCGATGGCTTCCAACGCCGTCGCCTTGATCTCGGCGAGTTTCGCCCGGGCATCAAGCTCCGCCTGTTCCGCGACCTGCTCCGCCTTGGCTTTCTCGTCCATCGAGTCCTCTAGGGCCTGGGCCTCGATCCCGAGTGCCTTGGCCATGTCGATGAGCATGAAGCTCGGATCGGCCGGCAGCGCGGCGATGTCGTCCCATAGCATGGCGCCACCGGCGGCATTCATCGCTGCGGCGCGGCGCTCCCGCATCGCCTTCTGGAACGACGCGAACAATTCTGAGGATTCTGGAAAGGCGTCCGCGAGTTCCTTGCCCAACGCATCGTCGATTGACAAGTCGATGCTCGCGTCCTTGATCGCGAGATAGGCAGCCGCCGCCGTCGACTTTGCCGCCTTGGCAGCCTTCTCCGCTTCCTGCTGGATGAAGGCGTCGAACGACGCCAGTTTGGTAATGCCATCGGCTCCTAGCGTGTTCTGACACAGCGGGCAGGCGGAATCCTCGGGCAAGGACGGGAACGCATGCCCCGTGTGGGAGGTCGCAGCGAACTTCCGGGCCGCCTCAAACAGCTCCTGCCATAGCTCGGAGCCCGTCCCGGGCAGCAAGCCCGGGGTGACCTTGAACTGCTTTGACGCCAGTTCAGCAGCTTGCTTCGCACGGTTGGATTTCTCGACCAGATCCCGCAGAGCCTTTATCTTGGAGTCGTCCACAACGGCGAGGGCGGACGCGATTCGACCGGCTAGGCCATTGAAGCGGCTGGCCCGCAGCCGGAGCGCTTGGGCCTTCTGCTTGGGGTCGGCCTCCGCCAACGTCTTGTTCAGGATGGCGAGCCGCTCTAGGTCTTGCGGTGTAACGGCAGCGAGCTCCTCGATCTCCTTGGGCTTGGTGGCCGCCGAAAGGCCGACGAGAAGCCGGCCGGTCTTGGTGTTCGTCTTTGACAGGACGGCGAACGGTTCGAGGTTGACCTTGTTGGCCGACTGCTCGGCTGTCGCCATCCGCTTTACCGCGACGCATGCTTTGACCAAGGCTTCGAGGGTGTCGAGGCCGTATGGGACATAGGCGAAGTCACCGTCGTTGTTCAGATAGGCGTGCGCGCAGTGCGAGTCGAAGATCGAGATCTCCGACAACTGTTCCGGCGAGGTTCCGCCGCCCTTCCATGAAAGCGGTGTCGTGGCACCGTCCACTATGGTGTCGAAGGTGGCCTCGGGCGCTGTCGACTGATCGCGAGGCTTCCGGGCGTCGGGGAGGATTGCCTCGGCTTGGTCCCGGGCTCTGCACGCCTTCTTGAGCACCCGCGAGTAGCCGGATTTGCCCGCCCCGTTCTCCCCGTAGATGATGGTCAGGCCGGTGGGAGCGATTGGCAGGCTTTGACCCTCGGCCAGCGCGTTGACGTTCTGCAGATTCTTGATGGCGGTGATCTGGACGAGCCGGTTTGGCACGGACGGCGCGGCGATCTGTTCCGCCGTCAATCCCGCTGGCGTCCGCTTTTGAGGATCTACGATGCCATGCTCCGCCTTGGCCATTGCGTAGAGGTCCTCAAGGTCAGTGTCCGACAACGTTCGGTCGATGTAGAGCCTGCGGATCGCGTCTTGCTGCCATAAAGGCAGGATCTTGGACCAGTTGTAGATTTCTTGAAGGATCGTCAACGCTTGCTCCTCTGCCAAACGCTAGTGCGGGCTCGATGGAGCCTGCCGACGCCGCACGGGTTCATGCCCGTCACTTTGCGTCTTACCGGCGTCATGGTAAAGCAGCTGGGCGGTTGCGCGGGTCCGCGACGGTGGGCAAGAACAGCTTGGGCAAAGCTGCCTTTGCACCTCGAATACCTGACGTTTGTGCATCGCGCGGTCACCTAGCCCAGTGACCGCTTGATGACGACTATCGTGAGTTCGGTTCACAGTAGCGGATGACCGCAACCGCTGCAAAGCCGTAGTTGCCGCACCGTCATGCGCAGCCGCTTGCTCAGCGCAAACATGCGCTGGGATCAATGCCGATCATCGCGCGCACGGTGAAAAGAAGTCGAAGCCCTCATCGCCTCTGAATTCCTCTGTGTCTCCTTGACTATGTGGTCGGTTCCGGCTGTTCAAACACAAGCGCAAGCGCAACCGCAGCCGCCCAAAGGCCCAAAGGCCCAAAGAAAAAGCCCGCCATATCAGGGCGGGCTTTCGGTTAGCGGGTTAGCGCCTGAGGATCAGGCCTGTTGCTTCCACTGATGCGTCAGCGATTCCCACTTGGCCTTGGCCGCGTGGACATGGCGCTCCTTGACATGGCCATAACCGCGAATTTCTTCGGGGATGCGGGCAATCTCGGTGGCCAGCTTCAGGCGATCGGCGGTCAAGCCCTTGGCCAGGATGGCTTCGATGGCGGCGCGGTACTCGCCGATCAGGGCGCGTTCCATCTTGCGCTCGGCGGTGTAGCCGAAGACGTCGAGTGCCGTGCCGCGCAGGCCCTTGAGCTTGGCCAGCAGGCCGAAGGCCGGGCGAACCCAGGCGCCCATCTGCTGCTTGACCAGCTCGCCCTTGGCGTTCTTCTTGGCCAGCAGCGGCGGGGCCAGGTGGTGCACCAGCTTGTAATTGCCTTCGAACTGGCTGGCCACCTTCTCGACAAAGCTCTTGTCGGTGTGCAGGCGGGCGACTTCGTACTCGTCCTTGTAGGCCATCAGCTTGAACAGGTACTTGGCCACAGCCTCGGTCAGCGCCGTGCTGCTCAGGCTGCCCTCGGCCGCGCGCACCTTCTCGACGAAGGCTTTGTACTGCTCGGCATAGGCCGCGTTCTGGTAGCCGGTCAGGAAGTCCACGCGCTTGGCCACCAGCTCGTCCACGCTGGGGCGCTTGACGATGTTGATGACCTGGCGGGCGGCGTACAGGCCTTGCACGGCAGCCAGATCGATGGCGCAGCGACGGCCCCACTCGAAGGCGGCCTTGTTGTTGTCGATCTGCACATTGTTCAGCTCGATGGCGCGCATCAGGGCGGCATAGCTCAGGGGCACGCGGCCCTTTTGCCAAGCGTAGCCCAGCATCAGGGGGTTGGTGTAGAGCGAGTCACCGATCAGCTTGACGGCCACTTCTTCGGCGTCGAACAGACCCAGATGCTCCTTGCCCACCGCGGCCATGACGGCGGCTTCGCAGGCGGCGCCGGGGAAGCTCCAGTCGGCGTTGTTGACCAGGCTGGCGGTCGGCGAGCCGTGGGTGTTCAGCGCCACAAAGGTGTGGCCTTCGCGCATGACGGCGAGGGTGGTCTTGTTGGCGGCGACGATGGAATCGCAGGCGATCACCAGATCGGCCTCGGCCGTGCCCACCTTGGTGCAGTGGATGGCGTCGGCGCTGTTGGCGATCTGGATGTGGCTCCAGGTGCTGCCGCCCTTTTGCGCCAAGCCGGCCGCGTCCTGCGTGATCACGCCCTTGCCTTCCAGGTGGGCGGCCATGCCCAGCAGCTGGCCGATGGTGATGACACCAGTGCCGCCCACGCCGGCCACCACAATGCCCCAGGCCTTTTCGGCGTTAGGGATGATGGGCTGAGGCACGGCGCCGAGCGAGGCGTCGAAGGGGTTGAGGCGCTTGTCCTTCTTGGGCTTCTTCAGTTCGCCGCCCTCGACGGTGACGAAGCTGGGGCAGAAGCCCTTGACGCAGCTGTAGTCCTTGTTGCAGCTGTTCTGGTTGATCTGGCGCTTGCGGCCAAAATCGGTGTCCAGCGGTTCGATGGACAGGCAGTTGGACTGGATGCTGCAGTCGCCGCAGCCTTCGCAGACCAGCTCGTTGATGACCACGCGCTTGGCCGGGTCGACCAGCTTGCCCCGCTTGCGGCGGCGGCGCTTTTCGGTGGCGCAGGTCTGGTCGTAAATGATGGCCGTGGTGCCCGGGATCTCGCGGAACTCGCGCTGGATGGCGTCGAGCTCGTCGCGGTGGTGCACGGTGACGCCGGCGATCAGGGACACGCCCTGGTACTTCTCGGGCTCGTCGGTCACGATCACCAGTTTGGCCACGCCTTCCGAGATCAGGCTCTGCATGATCTGCAGCACGCTGTGGCCTTCGGCGCGCTCACCGACCTGCTGGCCGCCGGTCATGGCGACGGCGTCGTTGTAGAGCACCTTGTAGGTGATGTTCACGCCCGAGGCGATGCTCTGGCGGATCGCCAGGATGCCGCTGTGGAAGTAGGTGCCGTCACCGAGGTTGGAGAAGATGTGCTTCTCGTTCGTGAAGGCCGACTGGCCCACCCATGGCACGCCTTCGCCGCCCATCTGGGTGAAGGTGGCGGTGTTGCGGCCCGGCATCCAGGTGACCATGTAGTGGCAGCCGATGCCGCCCACGGCACGCGAGCCCTCGGGCACGCGGGTGCTGGTGTTGTGCGGGCAGCCCGAGCAGAACCAGGGCGTGCGGTCGGCGCCGCCGGCGGTCTTCTCTTCGGCCTTGAGGGCGTTTTCCTTGCCGTCGATCAGGGCCACGCGGGCGTCCAGGCGGGCCGACACATCGGCGTCCACGCCCAGCTTCTTCAGGCGCTTGGCAATCGCGCGGGCGATGATGGCCGGGGTCAGGTCGGCCTGCGGACGCAGCAGCCAGTTCTTGCTCGGGTTGGCCATGCCCCATTCGCCACCCAGGGCGCCGGAGTCGGCGTCGTCGTCGAACTTGCCCAGCACATGCGGGCGCACATCGGGGCGCCAGTTGTAGAGCTGTTCCTTGATCTGGTACTCGATGACCTGGCGCTTTTCTTCAACGACCAAGATCTCTTGCAGGCCGTCGGCGAAATCACGGGTGATGGTCGCTTCCAGCGGCCAGACCACATTGACCTTGTGCAGGCGGATGCCGAGGCGGCGGCAGGTGTCGTCGTCCAGGCCCAGGTCATGCAGAGCCTGGCGGGTGTCGTTGTAGGCCTTGCCCGAGGCGATCAGGCCGAAGCGGTCCTGCTTGGTCTCGATGACGTTGTAGTTCAGCTTGTTGGCGCGCACGTACGCCAGGGCGGCGTACCACTTGTGGTCCATCATGCGCGCTTCCTGGTCCAGCGGCGGGTCGGGCCAACGGATGTGCAGGCCGCCGGCCGGCATGCGGAAGTCTTCCGGCAGGATGATGTTGACGCGGTCCGGGTCGACGCTGACCGAAGCGGACGACTCGACGATTTCCTGGATCGTCTTCATGCCCGACCACAGGCCCGAGAAGCGGCTCATGGCAAAGGCATGCAAGCCCATGTCCAGGATGTCTTGCACGCTGCTGGGGAAGAACACCGGGAAGCCGGCGGCCTTGAAGACGTGGTCGCTTTGGTGGGCGGCGGTGGAGCTCTTGGCGATGTGGTCATCGCCGGCAATGGCGATCACGCCGCCATGCTTTGCGGTGCCGGCCATGTTCGCGTGCTTGAACACGTCGATGCAGCGGTCCACGCCCGGGCCCTTGCCGTACCAGATGCCGAAAACGCCGTCGAACTTGGCTTTTTCCTTGAACAGGTCCAGCTGCTGCGTGCCCCAGACGGCGGTGGCGCCGAGTTCTTCGTTGACGCCGGGCTGGAAGACGATGTTCTGCTTGGCCAGATGCTTCTTGGCCGCTTGCAGGGCCTGGTCGTAGCCACCCAGCGGCGAACCGCGGTAGCCCGACACAAAGCCGGCGGTGTTCAGGCCCTGGATGCCATCGCGCGTGCGCTGCAGCATGGGCAGGCGAACGAGGGCTTGCACCCCGCTCATGAAGGCGCGGCCGGCGTCGAGCGCGTATTTGTCGTCCAGCGTGACCTTCTCTAGCGCACGCAGGATGTGGTCGGGCAGGGGAGCATTCATGTGGGGTGTCTCGGCTTGTCTCGGGGTGGAACCGGGCTGGCTGCTGCCGCTTGTGGCGGCCATGCTCCCGTGTGCGGGTGACCGGCAGTATGTCCGGTGCTGGGGCCTGATGTACAGAGGGCGCGGCCCGGCCGCGCCCGCGTCAGAAGGCAGGCAGAAGTGTAGGGAAAGGGCGGCGAGCGGTGCTTGCTATTTGGGCTTGCAAATCGGCTGCTTGAGCAATAATCTTTCCCGAAATCTAAATTCGGGAAACAAATGGCAATCAGAAGGTCGTCGTCTGGTAAAAACCCGCAGTCCACCGACGAGGCTGCAGCGGCGCCGGGAGATGCCGGCCTGGCCGGTGATCAGCCCCAGGGCGACACCCTGGACCGCTATCACATCGCCATCCTGGCCGAGCTGCAGAAGGATGCGCGGCTTTCCAATGCCGAACTGTCGGCGCGCATCGGCCTGTCCACCGCGCCCACCTGGCGGCGCGTGCGGTGGCTGGAGGAACAGGGCTTCATCACCGGCTACCGCGCCGAGATCGACCGCCGCAAGATCGGCCTCGGCGTGCTCGCCTTTGTGCGCGTGGACGCCGACCGCAACACCGGCACCTCGACCAAGCCCTTGGAGGACGCCATCCGCAAGCTGCCCGAGGTGATTTCCTGCCACTACATCTCGGGCGCCGGCACCTTTGAGCTGCAAGTGCTGGCCACCGATCTGGAGGCCTTCAGCCGGTTTACCATCGACACCCTCTTGCACCTGCCTAACGTCAAGGATGTGCACACCAGCTTTTCGCTCGGTGAAGTGAAGGCCGGGGGCGGCGTGCCGCTGCGGCATTTGCGCGGCGGCTGAAGGCGCGACACACCATGCCCATGCCGGAGCTGGATGCGATTGCGGCCCGTAGCAGCCACGCCTTGCGCCGCGCCATGAAGGCGGCGTGGCGGCGTGCGGATGGCGAGCGTTCGGGTGCGCGTCTGCTGGGCCAGTTCCTGCTGGGCTTGCTGCTTTGCGTGCTGCCCGTCTGGTGGGTGGGCCTGTGGGGCGCGCTGTTCAGCGCCCTGTCTTTGACCTATTTGCTATTGCCGGCCCTGCTGTCCGGCCTGGCTGAACTCTGGGCCTGGGCCGCGCCGGCGCGCTGGGCCGATGTCCAGGGGCAGCGCTACAGCTTCATGGGCGCCTACCTGCACATCGAACGCGACCTGGACGGTCAGCCCTGGCTGAGCTGCGAGGAGGTGCGCCGTGCCGGGGTGGACCTGCCCGAATCCTGGATCGTGCAAGCCCGGCTCGACCCGGCCCGCTGCCGCATGGACGCCAGCGGCCGCCGCCTGCAGCTGCGGGCGGACGCCTTGCTGGCCGGCCTGCAGGGCACGGCCCAGCCGCGCGGCCACAAGTTCGCGCTCTGGCTGCAGCGCGTGGTCATCTATCCGGCCGATCGGGCGGCGCGGCAGCGCTGAAAGCTTCTCTGTCGGCGTAGGCTGGTTTTCCCTGACGCGAAGTGAGGCGGAACAACTCTATATTCCGCTCCCCGGCTGAACCGACCGTTAGGGCGGAGCTTGGCTGGAGCCGTCGCGGGCTTTTTCTTCGTGCCTTGTCTGCACGCAGGGGCCCGCGCTCACAACATCGATCGAGGAGGAGACCTTTTCCATGAAACTCAAGACCCACAGCCGTTTTCGTCTTGCAGCCCTGGCTTGTGCCGCTGGCGCCTTGAGCGCCGGCGGTGCCGCGCAGGCTGCCAGCTACCAGTTCAGCGGCGACATCAGCGCCAGCCCGACCTTCCAACGCCTGATCGGCAGCGGCCCCAATTTGTCCTCCGTGGCCAATGCGGTGCATTTCAATGCCTTCGAGTTCAGTGTCGACCAAGCCGGCAGCTACAGCTTCGAGAGCCTGGTGCCCGGCGACACCGGCACCACCGGCGGCGTCTGGGACAACTACCTGTTCCTCTACCAGACCGCATTCAACCCGGCTGACGCACGCGTCAACATCCTCAAGGGCGTCAGCGGCCTCGGTTTCGGCCCGGCGACCATGAACTTTGACCTGAACGCGGGCGGCCGCTATGTGCTGGTGACCAGCGGCTATCTGAACAAGGACATGGGCAGCTTCGTCAACACCATCAACGGTGCCGGTCAGGTGTCGCCGGTGCCGGAGCCCGGTGCTGCTGCTTTGTTGCTGGCCGGGCTGCTGGCCTTGGCCGGGGTGGTGGCTACCGGCCGGCGCGGCGCCTGAGTCGGGGGCGGGGCTGCGCTTGCCGGCTTTGGTCCCTGCAGGCAGGAGGCTCATGGTTGGCGCGCGCACAGCGCCCAATGCCGGCCCTGCGACCTCAGCCAGCTGATAGTCTGGGTCTTCACTTCGTGAACCCCCGGACATGAGCGCCAGCGCCCGCCTGCCTTTCAAACATTTCCTGCTCGCCCTGGCCGTGGTGGCCATCTGGGGCAGCAATTTCGTCGTCATCCGCCTCGGACTCGACGCCTTGCCGCCCTTGTTGTTCGCCACCTTGCGCTTCAGCTTGGCGGTGCTGCCGGCCGTGTTCTTCATCCAGCGGCCTGACTTGCCATGGCGCAATCTCGCCAGCTATGGACTCTTGATCGGCGTCGGTCAGTTCGGCCTGCTCTTTCTGGCCATGCGCGGGCCGCAGCCCGCCATCTCGCCCGGCCTGGCTTCGCTGGTGATTCAAACTCAAGTGTTTTTCACCCTCATGCTGTCCATGCGCCTGACGCGCGAGCCGGTACGGTGCTACCAATGGCTGGCTCTGGGCCTGGCGGCCTCGGGCATCGCCCTGATCGCCAGCCACACCGACGGCAGCGCCACGCCCTTGGGCCTGGCCATGGTGCTGGCCGCGGCCTTCAGCTGGGCTTGCGCGAACATGGTCGGCAAGCAGGCCGGGCGGGTGAATATGCTGGCCTATATGGTCTGGACCAGTGTCTTCGCCGTGCCACCCTTGCTGCTGCTGTCCCTGCTGGTCGAGGGGCCGCAAGCCATGGCGGCGGGCTTGCACAAGGCGGATCTCGGCACCTGGGCGGCCGTGCTCTGGCAGGCCCTGGGCAACACCTTGTTCGGCTACGCCGCCTGGGGCTGGCTGCTGGCCCGTCATGCGCCGGCCACCGTCGTGCCCATGGCCTTGCTGGTGCCGGTCTTCGGCATGAGCACTGCGGCCCTGGTCTTGGGCGAAAGCCTGCCAGCCTGGAAGCTGATCGCCGCCGGTTTGGTGTTGGCCGGTCTGGGGCTGAATCTGCTGTGGCCTTTGCGCAAGGGAAGAACGCAGGCGGCATGACCCAGCGCACAGTCAAGGCCTTGATGCTGCGTTAGGCTGGGCCCATGGACATCTCGAACACCCCACGCTTCCAGTTCTTCACCGGCAAGGGCGGTGTCGGCAAAACCTCTTGCTCCACCGCCACCGCCCTGGCCCTGGCCGACGCCGGCCAGCGCGTGCTGCTGGTCAGCACCGACGCGGCCTCCAACCTCGATGAGATGCTGGCCATCCCGCTGCGCCAGCTGCCGGTGCCCGTGCCCGGAGCGCCGGGCCTGTCGGTCATGAATATCGACCCCAACCAGGCCGCCGAGGACTACCGCCAGCGCGTGCTGGCGCAGCTGGGCGCCGGTGCCAGTGCCGCCGAGCGGGACACGGTGCGCGAGCAGCTCAGCGGCGCCTGCACCACCGAGATTGCTGCTTTTGACGAGTTCGCCAGCCTGCTGGCCGAAGGCGCGCCGGGCTTTGACCACATCGTCTTCGACACCGCACCCACCGGCCACACCCTGCGCCTGCTCAGCCTGCCCAAGGCCTGGAGCGGCTTTCTGGCCGACAACGATCGCGGTGCTTCCTGCCTGGGCCCGCACTCGGGCTTGAAGATGCAGGAGGCACGGTTCCAGGCCGCGCTGGCGGCCTTGTGCGACCCGGCGCTGACCGAGGTGGTGCTGGTGGCCCGACCCGAGCGTGGCGCGCTGGACGAGGCCGCGCGCAGTGCCGTCGAGCTGCAGAGTTTGGGGCTGAAGCGCCAGCGTCTGTTGGTCAACGGCGTCTTCCATGCCAGCGTCTCGGATGACCCGGTGGCGGCCGCCCTCGAAGCCCAGGGCCAGACGGCGCTGGCCGCCATGCCCGCAGCCTTGGCCGCACTGCCGCGCCGAGAGTTGCCGCTGCGGCCAATGGACATGGTGGGCCTGGCCGCGCTGCGCGCCTTGTTTCAAGATCCCTCCACAACGTTGCCGGCCCAAGCTTTGGGCGCTTCCGCCTTGGCGGCGCCCGATGAGGCCGCCCGCCTGTCGGCCCTGTGCGATGAGCTGGCCGCCGCCGGCCGGGGCCTCTTCCTGGTCATGGGCAAGGGCGGCGTGGGCAAGACCACCATCGCCGCCGCCCTGGCCATCGGCCTGGTGCAGCGCGGCCATGCGGTGCATCTCAGCACGACCGATCCGGCCGCCCACGTGCTGCCCACGCTGCAGGGCGAGCTGCCCGGTTTGCGCGTCGATGCCATTGATCCCAAGCGCGAGACCGAGGCTTATATCGCCAAGGTCATGGCCCACAAGGGCCGCGATCTGGATGAGGCCGGCCGCGCCCTGCTGCTGGAAGACCTGCAATCGCCCTGCACCGAAGAGGTGGCCGTGTTCCACGCGTTTTCGCGCGTGGTCAGCGAGGCGCGCAGCGCCTTTGTCGTGCTGGACACGGCGCCCACCGGCCACTCGCTGCTGCTGATGGACGCCACCGGCGCCTACGACCGCCAGATGCGCCGCGAGCTGCAGGGTGGCGGTGGTGGTGGTGCGAGCGCACGACTGATCACACCGCTGATGCGCTTGCAAGACCCGGCCTACACCCGCATCCTCTTGGTCACCCTGGCCGAGCAGACGCCGGTCTCGCAAGCAGCAGCGCTGCAAAGCGATCTGCGCCGCGCCGGCATCGAGCCCTTTGCCTGGGTCATGAACCGCAGCCTGCTGGCCGCTGGCGCGCACGACCCGCTCTTGAGCGCCCGCCTGGCTGGCGAGCAGCGGCAGATGCAGCGCATCGCGGACGAGCATCTGGCGCAGCGCCTCTTCTGGCTGCCCTGGTGTGCCCAGCCGCCGGTCGGCATACCGGCCCTGGCTGCGCTGGCGCGCTAAGTCGCGGCGGCCTATGCTGGGCGCATGAACGCATCCCACTCACTCCTTCCCCGCCGGGCCTGCTTGCTTCTGATTGCCCTGGGCCTGATGCCGATGCTCGGCTGGGCTCAGCCCGTGGCCAAGCTGCCGCCCCGCAACCTCTGGGTTGAGATGCGTTGGGTGGAAAGCCGCATGGACGGCGCCAGCCTGGCCGGTGTGCGTGACGGGGCCGTGGTGGTGGGCACGGGCGGCAGCGTCTCGCCCACGCCCGGTGTGAGCCTGAGCACCAGCAGCCACAGCCAGAGCGGCCAGCAGACCCAGCGCGTGCTGGTGCTGAACGGCCGGCAGGCGCAGTTCCAGCTCAACGAGAAAGTGCCGGTGCAGTGGGTCGATGTGTCGGTGCAGATGGACGGCGCGGCGGCGGCCGGGGGCGGCACGCCCACTATGGCGGATGCGCGCGTGCGCGCCGTGCCGCGCAGCGGCTTTGTCGAGCAGACGCGTGGCTTCACCGTGGCCGTGTTCTGGCCCGGCGGCCAGCAGCCGGCGCGCCTGGACCTCAAGGTGCAAACCCCCTCGGGCGAGCCCGGCCCGAACGGCCAGCCGGCCGGCCAGACCCAGCTCGACAGCAGCGTGCAGCTGCGCCTGGGCGAATGGCTGACGGTGGCGCGCACCGGTGCGGCGGTGCAGGCGCAGGAACGCGGCGTGTTCAGCACCCGGGCGGCCGAATCGCAGACCCAGCGCGAGCTGCAGCTGCGCGTCGATCTGGCGCCGTGACTGGGCGAACGGCGCTGCCTTTCGCGCGTGGCTTAAGCCAATCTTGAGACCCGCGGGCGCTTGCCGGTATGGGGCGCCGCCGGCGCCTGCTAGTCTCCAGCGTCCTGGTTTGGAGCTTGTTTTTTGATCATGTTTTTGTCGCTGTCCACCTCCCGTTCGGCCCTGGCGGCCACCGCGCTTTGTTTGTCCTTGTTGACGGCCTCGGCCCAGGCGGTCGATGCTGCGCCTTACCCCGTGTTCGGCGGCAAGCCGCTGCCGGTCGAGCGCACAAGCGCCAAAGTCGTGGGTGTCTACGTGCCCATGTGGGAGAGCGCTGCCCACGTCGACCGCATCCCGGCCGGCAGCGTGACGCACTTGCTGTATTCCTTTCTGCGCCTCTGCGGCCCGGGCCAGATCGCCAAGGACGCAGCGCGCTGCGTGGGCAAGAAGGACTTCCAGCTCAGCACCGGCGGCGCCGAGAAAACTTTCGACGCCGCCTTTGCGCGCTTGAAGGCGCGCGAGCCCCAGGTCAAGGTGCTGGCCTCGGTCGGTGGCTGGGGCGGCTCGGACGGCTTTTTCCATATGGCGCCCGATGCGGCCAAGCGCGCGGTCTTTGTCGAGTCGTCTCTGCAGTTCCTGCGCGATCACCCGAGCTTCGACGGCATCGACATCGACTGGGAGCACCCGGGCGACAACGGTTCCGCCAACGGCGTGCCCCTGGGCAGCCCGACCGACGGCCAGGCCTATGCCGACCTGATGGTCGACCTGCGCCGTGGCCTGCAGCGCCTGGAGGCCGAGACCGGCCGGCCCTATCTGCTGAGCACCGCGATCAACAGTGGCGAGACGGTGGTCAAGCGCATCAACTTCAAGCAGGCGGCGCCGGCGCTCGATCTCATCTTCATGATGACCTACGACTTCTACGGCAACTGGTCAGCCGCGGCGGGCCACCACAGCACGTTGATGAGCAGCCGCAACGCCGCCGGCATCGAGGCCGACGACAGCCTCGACCGCTCGGTGCGCAACCTCGAGGCCGCCGGTGTGCCGCGTGCCAAGCTGGTGGGCGGCGTGGCCATGTACGGCCGTGGCTTTGCCGGCGTTGATCGCCCGCAGACGGGTGCCTTCAAGACCGGCGGCTACCCCGGCGCCGATGGCTCGGCCGGCTACCGCGAAATCGCCGCCCGCTACCTAGGCCCCAAGGGCCAGGGCGTGAACGGTTATCTGGCCCAGTTCGATGCTCAGACCCAGTCCTGGAGCCTGTTCCACCCCAAGCACAAGCTCTGGATGGGCTATGACGATCCGCGCGCTGTCATCGCCAAGGGCCGGTACGCCGTCAAGCAAGGCCTGGCCGGCCTGTTCGCCTGGGAGCTGACCCAGGACAACGGCGATCTGCTCAATGCCATGAACCACGGCGTGGGCAATCTCTTGCTCACGCGCTGAGCATGCGTTTACCAGGGCAGGCGCTCGCCCTGGTAACTCAAGAAGCTGCCACTGTCCTCGGCCTGCACGCGGTCCAGCACCGCCAGCATTTCTTGCGCGGCCAGGGCTGGCGCGCGGCCGATCTCGTCGCCGCGAAACGGGCGTGACAGGGCTGAGCTGACTGTGCCTGGGTGCAGAGCAATCAGGGCCGCGCCGGGCAGGCTGCGTTTGGCTTCGATGGCGGCGGTCTTGAGCAGCATGTTCAGGGCAGCCTTGGACGCCCGGTAGCTGTACCAGCCGCCCAGTCGGTTGTCCTCGATGCTGCCCACCTTGGCCGAGAGCAGGGCCAGCACGCTGCGCTGCTTGTCCATCAGCGGCAGGAAGTGCCGCAGCAGCAGGGCCGGGCCGAAAGTGTTGACCAGGAAGGTGGCCTGCAGCTGGGCGTAGCTGAGCTCGCCGAGCTTTTTCTCGGGCATGAAGTCGGCGCTGTGCAGCAGGCCGGCGGCGTTGATGAGGATGTGAAAGGGCGCCTGTTCACGCAGGGCTTGCGCGGCCGTGGCGATGCTGGCCTCGTCGGCAAAGTCCAGGGCTGGCGCGGACTGCCGGTGCAGGCCGATGACGCCCGCGCAGCGCGGGTCGGCTTGCAGCTGGGCCTCAAAGGCCGCGCCCAAAGCGCCCGAGGCGCCGATCACCAGGGCGCGGTAGCCCTCGGGCAGGCTGGCCATGCCCTGGAAAGGGGCGACGTCGCTCATGCCAGCCAGCCCTGGCGCCAGCGCTCGCTGTCGCGCAAGTCGCGCCAGGCCAAGCGCTGTACGCGCTTGGACAACACCGCCTCCAATTCGATCCACTCGACCGGGCCGGGCTGGCCGCTGGGGCCAATCTCGGGCGCGATGACGCGGCTGACCATGAAATGACGCTCGCGCTGCTGCGGCTGCAACGCAGTCCATTTGCTGTGCAGCAGCTTCTTGGGGTGCAGGGGCGGGGCGGGGTGTGGGGATGACATGGGCTGCAGCCTAGCCCAAGCGTGGCCACGCCGCAGCGCCGGCCGGCAATGCCCGACCCGGGCCCCGGCGCATCCCGAGGTGGCCAGCTCCTCGATCACTTAGAACCGGACAATCGTGGCCGTCATTGCCCGGAGCGCCGCTGCCCATGTCTCTCTCTTCTCTCGCCCCCGTGGCCATCGTCGGCGCCGGCCTGGCCGGTTTGTCTTGCGCCCAGGCCTTGCAGGCGGCCGGCGTGCCCGTGCAACTGTTCGAGAAGAGCCGAGGCCCGGCTGGGCGCATGAGCACACGCCGCGGCGAGGGCTGGCAATGCGACCATGGCGCCCAGTACTTCACCGCCCGCGACCCCGAGTTCCGCGCCGAGCTGGCGCGTTGGCAGGCGGCTGGCGTGGCTACGCCCTGGCAGCCGCGCCTGCGCGTGTTCGGCCCCAGCCCAGCGGAGCGCGGGAAGAGTGAGACGGAGCGCTTCGTCGGCTTGCCGCAGATGACGGCGCCGGCGCGCTGGCTGGCGCAGTCCTTGCCGCTTCATGTCCAGGCCACTGTGCAAGGCCTGCAGCGCCGCGCCGATGGCGCCTGGCAGCTGCAGCTGGCCGAAGCCGAGCATCAGGCGCTGGCCGCGCAGGCCTTCGCCGCGGTGCTGCTGGCTGTGCCCGCGCCGCAGGCCGCGCCCTTGCTGGCCGGCCACAGCGAAGCCTTGCGCGCCCGTGCCGCTGCCGCCCGCATGCGTGGCAGCTGGGCGCTGATGCTGCGCTACGAGCAGGCGCTTGACCTGGATTTCGATGCCGCCTTCGTCAACCAGGGGCCTTTGCGCTGGGTGGCTCGCGACAGCAGCAAGCCGGGCCGTGCGCTGGCGGGCAGCGGCGAAACCTGGTTGCTGCATGCCGAGGCCGAATGGAGCGAGGCAAATCTGGAGCTGACGCCCGAACAGGCCAGCGAGCCCCTGCTGGCCGCTTTTGCCGAGCTGGGTGGCCGTGCGCCCGATCAACTGGCCGTGCATCGATGGCGTTATGCCGACAGCGCACCGCCCCTGACCCTGGGCTGCGACTGGGATGCGGCCGCCGGCCTGGGCCTGTGTGGCGACTGGCTGATGGGCGGCAAGGTCGAAGGTGCCTGGCGCAGCGGCCGAGCCCTGGCCCAGGCCCTGCTCAACGCCCGGGCCGCATCGCTTACTTCTTGATCGTCAGCTCGTCGTGGATGCTGTGCACGCCCTCGACGGCGCGTGCCACGGCGATGCTGCGGTCGATCTGGGCCTGGTTGTTGACGAAACCGGTCAGGCGCACATCGCCCTTGAGGGTGGTGACCGAGATGTCAAAGCTCTTGACCAGGGGTTCATTGAGCAGGGCGGTCTTGACCCGGCTGGTGACGATCACATCGTCGGTGGTCTGACCGACCGAGGCGGACGGGCCCTTGAGCGCCAGATGGTTGTCGACCGAACTCACACCCACCACCGCGGTGGCAATGCGACCGGCCAAGTCAATCTGGCTTTGCTGATCGGCATGGCCGCTCAGGATGACTTCGCCCTTGCGGGTCTCGACATCGATGCTGAGGCTCTTGATGCTGGGGTCTTCGAGCAAGGCGGTCTTGATGCGGGTGGTGATCACCGTGTCGTCGATCTGGTTGCCCACCGAAGTCGTGGGCGTGACCGGCGTCTCGGGCGCCCGGTTGCAGGCGCCGAGCAAGAGCAAGAGCGAGGCGGCGACGGCCGCGGGTACGAGGCGGCGTGCCGCGAGGGGGGGTAGAGCGTAGGTCATGGGGTCCATCCTGGTGGCTGAGCGTGAGTGCGCTTGAATGTGGCGCGGACCCGGGCTGGCGTCGGTACGCCAGCGCACCGGCAGGGCACGGGCCATCAGGGCGAACCCGGGTGCCGGAGGCGACGCCCCGGCTCACAATCAGTCGTAACAATTTGCTGGCAGGGTCGGTGGCTCCGGCCCGCCAGCCGGGGGAGCCCGCCATGACACAGATGCCAGCGCCTGCCGCCGAGACCGAGCGTCTGGCCGCGCTCTACGCCCTGGAGGTGCTGGACAGCCCACCCGAGCCGGAGTTTGACGCCCTGGTGCAGGCGGCCGCCCTGGCATGCGCGGCGCCGGTGGCGCGCCTGGCCTTGGTGGACGCGCAGCGGGTCTGGTTCAAGGCCGGCGTGGGCCTGGCCGATGTGGGCGAGCTGCCGCGCGAGCTGACCTGTTGCGACATCGCCATTCTGGGCAGCGATCTGTTCGAGGTGGCCGATGCGGCGCTGGACCCGCGTTTCGCCGACAGCCCGGTGGTGCGCGGCGGCCCGGGGCGCCGCGGCCTGCGCTTCTATGCCGGCATGCCGCTGCGCTTGCGCGATGGCCATCTTGTCGGCACTTTGTGTGTGCTCGACCATGAGCCACGCCGGCTCAGCGAGGCGCAGGCCGGCGTGCTGCGCTTGCTGGCCGTAGCGGCTGCGCTGGCACTGCAGGGCCGGCGTACCGAGCTGGATGCCCGGGCCAATGCACGCGAGCTCGCGCGTCGCGAGGTGTGGTTGCGGACCCTGAGCGAGTCCTCGCCCTTGGGGGTGTTTGGCACCGACCCGCAGGGCGAATGCAGCTATACCAACCCGCGCTGGCAGCAGATCTACGGCCTCAGTCTTGCTCAGAGCCTAGGGCGGGGCTGGCCGGCTACCTTGCATCCGGACGATGCCGGGCGCGTCCTGGCCGAATGGCAGCGCTGCGCCAAGGAACTGTGCGAATTCGACCAGCAATACCGCCTGCGCCGGCCTGACCGCAGCGAACGCCATGTGCATTCACGGGCGCGGCCGGTGCTGGGGCCGGATCAGCAGCTGCTCGGCTTCGTCGGCACGGTCGAGGATGTCAGCACGCAGGTGCAGATGCAGGCGCGGCTGAAGTCCAGCGAGGAGCGTCTGGCCGTGGCGGCCGACAGCGGCCAGATCGGTATCTGGGAGTGGGACCTGAGCAGCGGCTATCTGCATTGGGACGCCTGGATGTACCGGCTGTACGGCCTGTCGCCGCCGGCCCCGGGCAAGGAGGGGCTGAACGGTTACGAGCTCTGGACTCGCCACATCCACCCCCAGGACCTGGCAGACGTGCATCAAGCGGTGCTGCAGGCCATCGAGGGCAGCCAGCCCTTTCTGATCGAGTTCCGCATCGTCTGGCCGGACGCCAGCATCCATCATCTGCGCGCCTCCGGCCGCGTCATCCGCGATGGGCAGGGCCGCGCCCTGCGCCTGGTCGGCTGCAACTGGGACCTGACCGAGATGCGCCGCTTGGCGGCCGAGCTCGCCGAACAGCTGGCCGCCGAGCTGGCCGAGCAGCATGAGCTGCTGCGGGTGACCCTGCGTTCGATCGGCGATGCCGTCATCACCACCGACGCCCGCGGCCGCGTCCAGTGGCTGAACCCGGCCGCCGAGCGCATGACCGGTTGGCGCGGCGAGGCGGCTTTTGGCCGGCCGCTGGAGCAGGTCTTCCATGTGGTCCACGAGCTCAGCGGCGAGCTGGTCGAGAACCCGGTGGCGCGCTGCCTGGCCACCGGTGAGCCGGCCGGCCTGGCGGGCCAAGCCCAGCTGATCGCTCTCGACGGCCGCCGCTTGGGCGTGGCCGATTCGGCCGCACCGATTCGCAATGAGCGCGGTGAACTGCTCGGCGCGGTGCTGGTCTTTCACGACGTCACCGAACAGCGACGCCAGGCCGGCGAGATGAGCTTCCGGGCCAGCCACGATCTCTTGACGGGCCTGATCAACCGCAGCGAGTTCGAACAGCGCGTGCGGGCCGCCTTGGAGCAGGCGCAGGCCTCGCAGCCACAGGCGGCGCCCGCCCAACATGCGTTGATGTGCATCGACCTTGATCAGTTCAAGGCGGTCAACGACGCCTGCGGCCATGCCGTCGGCGATCTGCTGCTGCAGCAGGTGGCGCGCCTGCTCTTGGGCGTGGTGCGCAGCCGCGACAGTCTGGCGCGCCTGGGCGGGGACGAGTTCGCGGTGCTGCTGGAACATTGCCCGCCGCTGCAGGCCGAACGGGTGGCGCAACAGATCTGCGAGCGCATGGAGGCGTTTCAGTTCATCCATGACGGCCGGCGTTTTGCCGTCGGCGCCAGCGTCGGCCTGGTGCCGCTCGATGCGCGCTGGAGCCACCTTGACCTGGCCATGAAGGCGGCCGATGGCGCTTGCTATGCCGCCAAGCAGGCCGGTCGCAACCGCGTCCATGTCTGGCAGGACAGCAATGCCGCCGCCGCCGCTCGCGCCGGCGAGCTGCAGTGGAACGAGCGCATCGCCCGGGCGCTCAGCGAAGGCCGCTTTGTGCTGCACGGCCAGCGCATCGAGGACCTGCACCAGGCGCAGGAACGTGTGTCATTGCGGCCGGGGCACCGCCTGGCGCCCGGCCATGTGCGTGCTGAAGTGCTGCTGCGCATGGTCGGAGAGCCGGCGCCGGCGGGCGACCCGCTCTTGCTGCCCGGCGCCTTCCTGCCCGCAGCGGCGCGCTTCCAGCTGGCGGCGCAGATCGACCGCTGGGTGCTCGCTGAAGTGGTGCAGCGCTTGCAGGCCTTGCTGCCGCGCAGCGTGGGCGAGCTGAGCATCAATTTGTCGGAGCAGGCCATCGGCGACCGTGCCTTCCATCGCTGGGCGCTGGAGCTGCTGCAAGAGGCCGGGCCCGAGGTCTGCCGCCAGCTCTGCTTCGAGATCAGCGAGCACACCGCCGTGGCCGGCCTGGCCGACGCCGCCCTGTTCCTGGAGCAGGTGAGGGCTCTGGGGGCCAGCGCGGCTCTTGATGAGTTTGGCGCCGGTGCCTCGGGCTTCGGCTATCTGAAGAGCTTGCCGCTCGACTATCTGAAGATTGCCGGCCAGTTCAGCCGCGACCTGGCCGAAGATCCACTCGACGAAGCGGCCGTGCGCGCCTTTGTCGACGTGGCCCAGATCATCGGCCTGCGCACCGTGGCCGGCTGTGTCGACAGCGCTGCCGCGCTCAGCCGTCTGAGTGCGTTGGGAGTGGATTTCAGCCAGGGCTATTTGCTGCACCGGCCGGTCGCCCTGGAGCAGTTGCTGCAGGCTCCAGGCAGGGCATGAGGGGACAAAAAGCCCGGCGCGCGTGATAACACAGTAAAATCCCAGGTTCGATCCACGACCCACCCTGCCGCAGCCGCTCAAAGTCTGTGCGGGCGGCGGCAGTGGATTGGTGGGCAAGACCCCGGGTTTTGCAGTTTTTTCCGATTTCTTTTTCCGTACCGGAGCCATCATGGGCAACAAAATCATCACCGAAGCCGCAGCACGCGCCACTCCCCGTCCCGCCGCTCCCAAGGGCGTGACCTTCACTGCCCCGCACGGCCAGAAGTCCAGCCTGGAGCGCGGCGCGCACACCCGCAGCAAGAAGAACCCGGGCAAGCGCCCCAGCAGCGGCGGCTGAAGCCCCGTGGCCGAGGGAGCCAGGTCTTGCTTGCAATGACTGACGGCCCCTTCTGCGCTGACAACAGGCCCTTCCTCCCGGTGGGGCCTGTGTTTTTTTGAGCCGCACATTTTTGCCCTGCGCTCACCCTGAACCACCCCAAGACACCATGCTCCGCATCACCGAACTCCGCTTGCCGCTGGACCACGCCGAAGACGCTTTGCGCCCGGCTGTTTTGCAGCGCCTGGGGCTGCAAAGCGATGCGGCGCTGCTGGGCTTCACCGTTTTCAAGCGCAGCTATGACGCGCGCAAGAAGTCGGCCATCCAGCTGATCTACACCGTCGACTGCGAGCTCAGCGACGAAGCGAGCTTGCTGGCCCAGTTCGCCGGCGACCCGCACATCAAGCCCACGCCCGACACCGGCTACAAATTCGTCGGCCATGCGCCGGCGGACTTCTTCAACGGGGGCGAGCGCCCCCGGCCTGTGGTCATCGGCTTCGGCCCCTGCGGTATCTTTGCTGCCCTGATCCTGGCCCAGATGGGCTTGCGCCCCATCGTGCTGGAGCGCGGCAAGCAGGTGCGCGAGCGCACCAAGGACACCTGGGGCCTGTGGCGCGAGCAGCGCCTGAACCCCGAATCGAATGTGCAGTTCGGCGAGGGTGGCGCCGGCACCTTCTCCGACGGCAAGCTCTGGAGCCAGATCTCCGACCCGCGCCACCTGACCCGCAAGGTGCTGACCGAATTCGTCAAGGCCGGCGCGCCCGAAGAGATCCTGTTCGTCAGCAAGCCCCACATCGGCACCTTCCGCCTGGTCAGCATGGTGATCAAGATGCGCGCCGAGATCGAGGCTCTGGGCGGCGAGATCCGCTTCGAGCAAAAGGTCAGCGATGTGCGCATCGAGAAGGGCGCCGATGGCAGCGAGCACATCCGCGGTGTGACGCTGGAGTCGGGCGAGCAGATCCGCACCGACCATGTGGTGCTCGCCTTGGGCCACAGCGCCCGCGACACCTTCACCATGCTGTATCAGCGCGGCGTGTTCATGGAGGCGAAACCGTTCTCCATCGGCTACCGCATCGAGCATCCGCAAAGCGTGATCGACGCGGCCCGCTTCGGGCCCAACGCCGGCAACCCCATCCTCGGCGCAGCCGACTACAAGCTGGTGCACCACGCCAAGAACGGCCGCTCGGTCTACAGCTTCTGCATGTGCCCGGGCGGCACCGTGGTGGCCGCGACCAGCGAGCCCGAGCGCGTGGTCACCAATGGCATGAGTCAGTACTCGCGCAACGAACGCAATGCCAATGCCGGCATCGTCGTCGGCATCAGCCCGCAGGACTACCGCCAGGACGGCAAGCACGAAGGCCCGGTCAGCCCGCTCGATGGCATGGCCTTCCAGCGCATCTGGGAAAGCCGCGCTTACGAGCTCGGCGAGGGCGGCTATCTGGCGCCGGGCGCCCTGGTCGGCGATTTCATCAAGCGCCAGCGCTCCAAGGTGCTGGGCAATGTCGAACCCAGCTACAAGCCCGGCGTGACCCTGACCGATTTGCAGCAAAAAGGCCGCGGCAGCCTGCCCGAGTACTGCCTGGACGCGATCCGCGAGGCCTTGCCCGCGTTTGAGCGCCAGATCAAGGGCTTCTCGCGCCCCGACGCTGTGCTCACCGGCGTCGAAACCCGCACCTCCTCGCCCCTGCGCATCACCCGCGGCCGCGACTACCAAAGCCTCAACATCAAAGGCCTCTACCCCGCCGGTGAAGGTGCCGGTTATGCCGGCGGCATCATGTCGGCCGGTGTCGATGGCATTGAGGTGGCGGAGGCGCTGGGCGCGGCACTGTTGGCCCAGGCCTGAGCTGCCGCTCCGGCAGCTACGCACCGGCGCCAGCTCAGCTCAGTCCGGCTTGGACGGCCGGGCCCGCTCCCGGTAGAACGCGTCGATCTTGCTGCCGTAGTGGCGGCGGGTTTCGGGGCTCAGCAAGCCTTCGACCGCCTCGCGCAGAAAGCGCGCGCCGGCCGGTGTGCCCAGCACCCGGTCGACTTGTTGCAGAGCGGCCAAGCCCCAGGCGTTGCGGGGGCAGGCCATGGCGCCGATCATGCCTTCGTCGGCACCCTGCACAGGCAGGGTCAGGAGCTCAGCCTCGCTGTGGATGCGGGGGGCGCTGCGCTGGATGGCGTCGTTGTCGGGCGCGCGCAAGCGCAGCATGAAGTTGAAGTCGAGGGTGTAGTCGGCCCGGTCGGCTCGCACCATGTTCAGCAGCTTGTCGGCCGCGCCGGCATGGGCGTAAAGCGAGACCGCATTGGGCTTGGGGGGCTGCTTGAGCAAGGCGTCGAGGTGCTGGCCGTAGCTTCGTCCTTCGAACAAGGCGCCGCGCAGGCTGGTGTCGGCCAGCAGGCGGGCCAGGTCCACCTCGCCGGCGCTGTTGCGCGGCAGGCGCTCCAGCCGGTCACGGCGCACGATCAGCTGTGGCGGCGGCACCCACTGGGCGTCGATGAAGTAGGCCACGGCCTCGCGTTCGGGCGTGCGCAGGGCTGCTGGAATGCAAACCGGCTCGCCAAGCGCCAGCAATTGCCAGCTGCGCTTGCTGTTGGCCACCAGGCTGCGGTGTTGGACCTCGGGCATGCGCTCGCTCAGAAACCCCACGAGTCGGTCGGAGAAGCCCAGGCTGCGGCCCGGCCCCGGGCCGGCGACCTTGCTGTCGGGCATCAGCCAGGTGATCTGGTGGACCTCAGGCTCGGCCACTCGTTCGGCCAAGGCCACCCGGGGCGCCGCGAGTGCGGATTCGCCAAGGCCCATGGCCAGGGCGCAGAGCAGGGATGCCAGCCTCGTGGCCGCTGTTGAGCCTGAAGACCGAAGGAAGCGAAGGGGGCGGACTGCGCGAACAGAGGCGAAACAAGCAGTAGCAGCAGCGGTAGCAGGGCGAGGCACAGGATTCACACGAGACAGTCGGAGCCGGGCAGCCGCTGCACCAGCGTCGGGCCCACAAAAACCAGAAAACGGCACACGGGGCGAACACAAGCTCCAGCGCCTGGAGCGGCCCCACTCCGGAGACGACCTAGCCTCCGAGGCGGAGCGAGCATAGCGGTGGGGTTCCGGGCTTGGGCTCAGGGTTTTGCCGCGCTACTGCGCATTTGTGCGCAACGCGGAAGGGGCGGGTGATGCGCGGGTCGGTCGACAGCCTTCAGGCCGCCGCATCCACCATGAGGTCGATCAGCTCTTTGACGAATTCCAGCGCCTCTTCGGGCGTGGCGAAGTAGTACTCGCCGCCGAGGTCGGCGACATCGCCTTCGGGGCCTATGTGCACCACCGCCCAGCCCTCCGCGCCGCCGCCGATGGCGCAGACACCAAAGCTGCCCGGTGCCAGCTCTTTGGCCGAGCCGGCCGTGACGAAGATGTCTTTGTTTTGGTGCGAGTAATAGCGTTTCACACCGGCATTGTCGCTGTGGATGCGGCAGGGGCTGCAGCAGCTTCGGCGAACAGCCAGTCGCGGAAGGCCATGAGCTTGGGCGGCAAGCGGCCTTCACCGCGATGTACGAGGTGGTAAGCCAAGGGCCTGCGACAGCTCAGGTCAGGAAAGAGCCGCAGCAAGCGGCCTGCAGCCAGGTCATCGTGGGCCATCACGCTGCGGGCCAATGCCACGCCCTGGCCCTCCGCGGCCGCCTGCAGGACCGCCGCGGAGTTGTTGATGCTCAGGCCACGCAGGGGCGCGGTCGCGCCGGCAACGCCCATTTGCTGCAGCCAGCGCTCCCAGCTCGGGAAGTCGGCATGGCCGTCCATGGACAGGTCATGGATCAGCACCTGGCCGAGCAGATCGGCCGGCTGGCGTAAGCGCTCCGGGGCCTGCGCCATGAGGCGCGGTGAGCACACCGGATAGATCTCCTCGTCCATCAGCTTCTCGGCCTGCAGGCCAGGCCAGCGACCGGCACCGTAGCGGATGCCGAGGTCGATGCGCTGGGCGATGAAGTCGACGGGCTTGTGGCTGGTGTCGAGGCGCAGCTCGATCTCGGGCCAGGCGGTTTGAAAGCGCTCGATGCGAGGCAACAACCATTTGGCGGCGAAAGCCGGGCTGCAAGTCACCGTCAGCGCGCCGCGGCCGGGGCTCGCGTCCTGAAGGTGGGCGAGGCCGCTCGCCAGGCGCTCGAAGCCGGCGCGAATCTCGGGCAAGGCCTGTTCGGCCGCTTCGGTCGGGATCAGCCGGGTGCGCCCGCTGCTGGCGCGCTGGAACACCGGCATGCCCAGCCAGTCCTCCAGCGAACGCACCAGCTGACCGACCGCGGCCGCCGTGACATGGAGCTCGGTGGCGGCGGCCGAAAAGCTCTGGTGGCGAGCGCTCGCCTCGAAGGCGCGCAAGGCATTCAAGTGGACAGGCAGCTTCATGATCGAAAACTTTTTCTATCTCGTTGCTGAGGTTTTTATGGTTTGTGGGCGTGGCCTCGATTGCCAAGAATACGCCCATCTTGTCGTTGTTTCGCTTTTATGCGGCCTGGCGAGATCACAGAGTCAGCTTGGGTCTACAGAAAGTATTTCTTGTTCTGTGGCCAAGCTCAAGCCGAGCTCGTACTTTCCTCTTTATTCAAATTCAAGCATTGGAGTTTTCAGATGAGCAAGCCAGAGTTCGAAGGCAAGAAGCTGTGCGTCGTGGGCGGCAGCAGCGGCATGGGTTTGGAAGTCGCCCGCCAGGTGCTGGTCGCTGGCGGCAAGGTGCTGATCGTCGGTCGGCGCCCCGAGAAGACGGAGGCGGCGCGCCAGGAGCTGGCCCGCCTGGGCCCGGTCAGCGCTTTGAATGCCGATCTGGCCAGCCCCGCCGGAACCGCGGCGCTGATCGAAACCCTGAGGGCCGAGCATGGTGATATCGACCTCCTGGTCAACGCCGCCGGGGTGTTTGCCCCCAAGCCCTTTCTCGAGCACCAGCTGGCGGATTACGAGCGATACATGAGCCTGAATCAGGCCACCTTTTTCATCACTCAGGCGGTGGCAGCGCGCTGGGTCGAGACGCAGCGGCCCGGTGTCATCGTCAACATCGGCTCCATGTGGGCCCGGCAGGCGATTGCGGCGACGCCGTCCTCGGCCTACTCCATGGCCAAGGCCGGCTTGCATGCGCTGACCCAGCATCTGGCCATGGAGTTGGCGCCGCATCGCATCCGCGTCAACGCGGTGTCGCCGGCGGTGGTGCAGACGCCGATCTACGAAAGCTTCATTCCCAAGGCCGAGGTGGCGAGTACCTTGCAAGGTTTCAACAGCTTCCACCCGATTGGGCGGGTGGGCACGCCGCAGGACGTGGCTGAAGTCATCACCTTCTTGCTGTCAGAGCGCGCGGCCTGGGTCACCGGAGCGATCTGGGATGTGGACGGCGGTGTGATGGCCGGGCGCAACTGAAACCGCCGTGTGCGGGGGAGGGCCTCCTAGAATGCCGGCCTGATCCAACTCGGGGAGGCCCGCAAGCATGAAAGCAATCTGGAACGGCGTCGTGATCGCCGAAAGCGATGACACCGTGCTGATGGACGGCAACCACTACTTCCCCGCCGACTCGCTCAAGCGCGAGTACACCAGCTTCAGCAACCACCGCAGCAGCAGCGACAAAGGCCAGGCTCACTACCTGAGCCTGTTCGTCAACGGTGAGATGAACGCCGACGCGGTCTGGAGTTACCCCGAGCCCAGCGAATCCGCTGCCGCCATTCGGGGGCGTTATGCGTTTTGGAAGGGTGTGGTGGTGGGGGAGTGAGGGCGTGGTGAATAGGTGAACAGGTGAACAAGTGAATGGTGAGTCGTGAATGGTGAATCGTGGAGAACACCCGGCGTTCACCTGTTCACCCGTTCACTTGTTCACCCTTCAAGTCTTCCCCCTCGGCCACAGCGCCCACAGCCGCAGCGGCTGTTTCGTGCGGCCGGCCTGGGTCTCGGCTTCGCGGCCCCAGCCCCAGAAGAAATCGGCGCGCACGGCGCCGGTGATGGCGCTGCCGGTGTCCTGGGCCATGACCAGGCGGCGCAGCGGCGAGTTGCCGCTTTGCAGGGGGTCGCCTGCTTCCAGCCAGAGCGCAGTGCCATAGGGAATGCTGGCGCGGTCCACCGCGACGGAGCGGCCTGGCGTCAGCGGCACGCCTTGGGCGCCACGCGGGCCGACATTGGGGTCTGCCAGAGGCTCTTCGCGGAAGAAGACATAGCGAGGGTTGCCCCACAGCAGTTCACGCGCCTGCTGCGGCTTGCGGCGCATCCAGTCGCGGATGCCGGGCCAGGAGGCCTCGCCCGGGCGCAGCTCGCCGCGCTCGATCAAGGCCTTGCCGATCGATTGATACGGGTGGTCGTTGTGGCCGGCGAAGGCCAGGCGTACCCAGGTGCCGCTGTCGTCGTTCGCATTGGCCTTGATGCGCAGCCGGCCCGAGCCTTGGATCTGCAGGATCAAGAGGTCCAGCGGGTCGTCCAGATAGGCCAGCTCCAGGCCGCGCAGGCGCTGGCGCTGCTCGCCCTCGAGTTGCTGGCGGCTGAAGTAGGGCCGGCGCTGCTGCAAATCGACCGGCGCTGCATGCACCGGCACCTGGTAGTCGCCCTGGGGCTTGCGCGTGGCGTCCAGCATGGGCTCGAAGTAGCCTGTCAGCAGGCCCTGGGTCTCGCCCTCGGGCGATTCGACCCGATAGGCTTGCAGATGTTGCATCAGCCAGAGCGTGACCGCGTGGTCGTCCCCTGGTGCGCTGCGCAGCGCGCGCGCGCACAGCTCGGCCCAGCCGGCGGCCGGCCGGGCGCAGCCCTGCAGCAGGGCCGGCCAGAGCTCGGCCGCACGGTCCTCGCCCCAGCCGGGCAGCTCGCTCCAGTCGACCGCCACCCAGCGCGAGCGTTCGCGCTGCAGCACCTCACGTGGCCGGCTCGGGCTGGCCGCTTCGCGTTCGGGCGTTATTTCCGCTGCGGGCAGGCGAGCCGGGGGCTCGGGCGGCAGTGGCGTGCTGGAGCAAGCGGCCAGCAGGCCTAGAATCGCGCCGGCTGCGCCCTGCCGCAGCCACTGACTCCTGGAAATCGAGGCTGCGATGGGATTGCTTTTGCTAGAGGCCTTGGGGGCCTTGGCGCTGTTCGTGTTCATCATCTGGTGGACCATGTTTTCCGGTCGCAAGGGTGGCGAGCGTCGCCTGCCGGAACAGGACGAACAGGAAAAATAAGTCGGCCGGCCGGATCAGTCTTTCGGCGGCAGGAAGAAGCTGCGCGGTTGCTCCCGGAAGCGCTGCCAGATCGAGCGGCGCAGCAAGGCCTGGTCGGCCAGCTGAATGCCGCGCGAGCGCAGGGCCACACGCAAGGCCAGGTAGAAGCTGACGCCGAGGTTCAGCACACCGGTCAAGGCAATGCCGGCCACGCACCACCAGAACGCAGGCTGCTGCAGCACCTCGAAGCCCAGGGTGCCGACGGCGGCCGCCAGCTGGCCGGTGGACAGGGTCACATGGCGCACCTCAATCGGCAGGCCGACAAAGGACAGCAAGGCCGGTGCCAGGCCCAGCATCAGACCGAGCGAAATATTGGCCGCCAGGCCCGAGACATTGCCACGCCACCAGGCCGCCCAGCGTTGCGCACGCGCCTGGCCCAGGCGAGCGATCAGGCCCGGGTTCCAGCCGATGGCGGCTTCGACCCGGTGCAGCACAAACCAGTTCTCCACCCAGCCGGCAATCAAGCTGCTGGCGAACAGCAGTACGCCGGTGAAGGCCGCAAACAGGGGCGAGGGGCCGAGCAGGCTGAGCGAATGCAGCACGTACTCGGCGCTCTCTTTGCCCACCAGGGGCGCGCCTGTCAGGACTTGGCTCAGCCCTTGCACCGCCAGCACCACCGGCGCCACCACGGCGAGATTGCCCAGGATGCCCGCGATCTGCGAGCGCAGCAGGTGGGCCACCTCGTCGACAAAGCTGCTCAGACCCGCCGGCGTGTTGATGTGCTGCAGCTTGGCGGCCATGGCCGGCGCCGTCATGGCCGGCTGTTTGGTGGCAACGGTCCAGTGCAGCAGGTGGATGATGACGAAGCTGGCGGCGTAGTTGACGCCCGACCAGAAGCCGGCCCAGAAGGCGGTCAGGCCCAGGGCCATGACCATGAATTTGGCGAAGGTGGTGCCGGCGATGATGGCGCCGCCGCCGGCCGCGTGGCGCAGCATCTGGCGGTAGTCCTCGCGGCTGCGGGTGATGTAGTGTTCGCCGGTTTCGGCGCTGCGCTCGGCCACTTTGCGGGCCAGCAGCGAGTAATGGTGGGAGAACAGGGTGCGGATGCTGCGCCGCTCATGGCCCACGCGCACCAGGCCGGCCAGCAGGCGGGCCAGCTCGCGCGGATGGTGTTCCGCGCCCAGGCAGTCCAGCAAGGCTTCGATGCGTTCGATGCGGGCCAGCATCTGTTCGACCGCGAAGACGATGTCCACCGACACGCCGAAGGCTTCCAAATGCTCGGGCACGCTGGAGGCGGCGCGCTGGCAGATGTCGAGCAGGGCGCGCAGGAGCTGCAGGGCTTGGGCGCTGCGCGCGGCGTCGCCGCTTTGCAGGGCCTGGATCAGGCCGTCGCAGGCGCCGGCCAGCTGCTCGAAGGGCTGGTCGGCCAGCAAATCTGGGCTCATGCGCCGGCGCAAAGGGCCGGAGAGGCCGGCCGCGCGCACGCTGCTGACCAGCACGGTCAGGCCGCGTAGCATGGCTTCGCGCCACTGTGGGGCGGCGTCGCCCGCGGCGCATTCGGCGGCCGCCGGCAGGGCCGGATTCAGCAGGGCGGCCAGGCGCAGCAGCAGCGCTTCATCGAGGGCCAGCAGCCATTGTTCGTCACTGCGCTCGGGGAAGAGCAGGCCGAACAGCTCGGCCAGATCGCGGGTGTCGGCGGTGCGCGGCAGCAGGCGTTGCTGCAGGCGGTGCTGGAACTCGGCCCAGAGCGCCACACGCGGCGCGAAACCGACATCGGCAAACAGGCCACTGGCATCGAGATCGCGCCAGATCGAGTTGAGCAGCTGGGTCACGGCTTGGGCATGGGCCGGGTTGCGTTCCAGCACATTGAGCAGGTGCTTGAGGCGCAGCACCGGCAGCAAGGTGGCGCCGCTACGCAGTTCCTCTTGGCTGGCCGGGTGGCGCAGCCATTCGAGCAGGCGGGCCAGCCAGAGGTTGCGCGCGGCCAGTTCGGCGCGCGCGTCGGCGGCATTCAGCAGCGCCGTCAGGTCCCAGCTCGGGGCGGGGCGCAGCGTCAGCATCAATGCAGGGCGCCGCTGTCGGCCAGCATGAACTCGGGCACCTCAGCGTAGAACACCGTGGCGTCTTCGGTGGCGCACAGGAAGCGGCCGCGCATGCTGCCTTGCGGCGTGGCGATCTGCGCCCAGGAGCTGTACTGGAAGCTCTGGCCCGGCGCCAGCAAGGGCTGGTGGCCGACGACAGCCAGGCCATGAACTTCTTGCTCATGGCCGCGCGCGTCGGCGATGTGCCAGTGCCGGCCGATCAGCTGAGCGCTGACATCACCGATGTTCTCAATCGTGATCGTGTAGCTGAAGGCGTGCACGCCCTGGGCGACGTCGGTCTGCTCGGGCAGGACTTGCACAAGCACCGTGCATTTGAATTGAGGGTTTGGCATGGCGCCGATTCTAGGTTGATCGTCCGACGGCGGCGCTATGCTGCGGCCCATTCCCCTGCGCGGCTGCTGGCTTGGCCGCTTTTTCCGGATCGCGTCATGACCCCGCAACAAACCCTCTATTTGCCCGCCGATGGCTGGCCGCGCTGCCGCTGGTGTGCGGCCGCCGCCGGCGATGCAGCCTATTTGCACTATCACGACACCGAGTGGGGGTTTCCGGTCGCGGACGACCGGCGCCTGTTCGAGAAGCTGTGTCTGGAGGGCTTTCAGTCGGGCTTGTCCTGGCGCACCATCCTCAACAAACGCGAGGCTTTTCGCGCGGCCTTTGCCAACTTCGAGATCGAGCGCATGTCGCGATTCGGCCCGACCGACATTGAGCGCCTGCTGCAGGACGCCGGCATCGTGCGCCACCGCGGCAAGATCGAGGCCGTCATCCATAACGCCAACCGCGCGCAGGAACTGGTGGCGGAGCAGGGTTCGCTCTCGCGCTACATCTGGGGCTTCGAGCCCAGCCACCACGCCGAACCTTTGCCCGGCGAGATCGTCACCGAATCTGATGCTTCGCGCGCCTTGTCCAAGGACCTGAAGAAGCGCGGCTGGAAGTTCGTCGGGCCCACCACCATGTACGCCTTCTTGCAATCCATGGGTTTGATCAATGACCACGCGCCGGGATGCATCACGCGCGAGAAGGTGGCTGCGGCGCGTGCGGCGTTTCGCTCGCCGGCAGGCGGCTGAGTCGGCTCATCGCTGAAACTCGTTTGACGGTTTTTCGCGCTGCGGTGGCTCGGCCCGCCGCCGTGCTCATGGTGCCCGGGTCGGCTCTGCGAGCCGACTGCCCTCGCTGCTCACTGCGCGGCTCAGCGGCGCCAAACTCCCTCCGTTCGCTGTGCTCACTGTGGTCAAACAGGTGGCGCCGAGTCAGTGCTTGAAGCGCGCTTGAAGCAAGCTTCGGCGCGCGCCTGAGCCGCTCCGCTGCGCCCTCGGCCGCGCACAAATCGCCCGTCGTCGGGCCGAGTCACCTCCGAATGTGGCGTGTTCCACCGTCGAGGGGCACATCGACCGCGATGCAAGCGCCCTGCAGTTCGGGTCGCCGTTGGGCGACTTGTGCAGGGCTGAGCAGCGCAGGGCATCGGGGCGCGCGCGTACTCGCGCGCTTCAAGGTCTGACTTGGCGCGTCTGTTTGAACGGAACGAACGCAGTGAGTGAAGAGAGTTATGCGCCAGCCCCGAGGCGTGAGCAGCGCAAGGCAGTCGGCCCGCCAGGGCCGACCCCGGAACCATGAGCCCGGCGGCGGCCCGGACTGCAGGGCCTCACGAGGGAGACCAAGGCGGCTGCTTTGTGCCGGTTGCAGTCCTCCCCGTGCTGAGGCTTGGCCAGAAAAACGAAAAACCGCCAGGGTGATTCATCACCCCTGGCGGTTTGCGCTGCGAGGCGCTGTCTTACTTGGGCATGATCACGCTGTCGATGACGTGGATCACGCCGTTGTCGGCTGCGATGTCGGTGGCCGTCACCTTGGCTTGGTCGACGGTGACGCCGCCCGTGGTGCCGATGGTCAGCTCACTGCCTTGCACGGTCTTGACCTTGCCGGCCTTGACGTCCTTGGCCATGACCTTGCCAGGCACGACGTGGTAGGTCAGCACGGCGGTCAGCTTGGCCTTGTCCTTCAGCAGGGCTTCCAGATCGGCCTTGGGCACTTTGGCGAAGGCCGCGTCGGTCGGGGCAAAGACGGTGAAGGGGCCCTTGCCCTTGAGCGTGTCGATCAGGCCGGCCGCTTGCAGGGCGGTGGCCAGGGTCTTGAAGTTGCCTGCGGCGACGGCGGTGTCGACGATGTCCTTGGCTTGGGCAGACAGGGCGCTCAGGCTCAGGGCGGTGATGGCGATGAAGTGCTTCATGGTGTTGCCTTTGGTGGTGGGTGGGACAGTGAAAAAGTGAAGGGGTGGTCGATCACTGCTTGGGCAGGATGACCTTGTCGATCAGGTGCACGACGCCGTTGCTCGTCATCACGTCGGTGGCGGTGATGCGGGCTTTGCGGCCGTTGCGGTCGGTGATGTCGAGGTTGGTGTCCACCGTCAGGCTTTCGCCTTGCACGGTGTTGACGGCGGTGCCGATCGGCACATCGGCCTTGAGCACGCGGCCCGAGAGCACGTGGTAGGTCAGCACCTTGGTGAGCAGCGGCTTGTTGGCCAGCAGTTCGGCCTTTGTGACGCCCAGCTCGGTCAGCAGCGCGGCGAAGGCGGCGTTGGTCGGCGCGAAGACGGTGAAGGGGCCGGTGCCTTTGAGTGTGCTGCCCAGATCGGCGGCGACCACAGCTTCGACCAGGATGCTGAGGTCGGGCGTGGCGATGGCGGTCTCTACCAGGTCCTTGTTGGCGGGCAAGATCACCTTGTCGATGACGTGGATCAGGCCGTTGCTGCCGGCCACATCGGTGGCGGTGATCTTGGCCTTGCGGTTGCGGCCATCGGTGATCACCAGATCATTGCCCACGACATCGACTTTGAAGATGCCGCCCTGCACGGTGGTGATCGCCTTGCCGGCCGGCACATTGGCCTTGGCGACGCGGGCGGGCAGCACGTGATAGGTCAGCACCGTCTTGAGCAGGTCCTTGTTGGCCAGCAACTGCTCCTTGGTCACGCCCAGCTCGGTCAGCAGGGCGGCGAAAGCGTCGTTGGTCGGCGCAAAGACGGTGAAGGGGCCTGCGCCCGACAGGGTGGTGGCCAGGTCGGCGGCGACCACCGCTTCGACCAGGATGCTGAAGCGCGCATCGGCCTTGGCCACATCGACCAGGGTCGGCTCAGGCTTCGGTGGCGGCGCGGGGTCGTCACCGCCGCCGCAGGCGCTCAGCATCAGGGCTGCAGAGCCCAGCAGGATCCAAGGTTTCAACCAACTGATGATTGACATCGTCGTGCTCCTTACTTGAATTGAACGAGAGAGAGTGTTTGAAAGACGAGGGCAAGGCCCATGCGAGAGACAACGAACAAGGCAGGCAGGCTCGCGCCCGCCCGGCCGCGCCTGGGGGCGAGGCTGGAGGAAAAAAGTGGGGAGTGAACCGAGGGCGTGGCGCCGGCGTCAGTGCGCGTGGCTGCGAGGCGCGCAGGGCGGTGCACGCCAGAGCGGCAGCGGTATGGAAGTCAGCTCGTCGGCAGCAACATCCGGCGCGCTATCGTCCTGCAGCGACGGCGGGATCAGCAGCTGTTCCACCAGATGCAGCCGGCCGTTGCGCGCCAACTGGTCGCTGCCGGGCAGCAGGGGCTGGAGCTGTTCACCCTCGCCCAGCAGGCCCAAGGCGCTGAAGCCCAAGGCCTCACCAGCCGCGGTGCGCAGCTGACCGCCCCAGGGTAGTTCGCTCACGGGGCAGTCAGTCGGCAGCAGGTGCTGCAGCAAGACCTGGCGCAGCAGCTCCGGCCGCCGTGCCAGCTCGCGCTCGCGCAGGCCCAGCCGCGGGGCCAGGCGGGCCATGCCGGCGTTGCTGGGCGCCAGTACTGTGAAGGGGCCACTGCCGGCCAGCAGCGAGTCCAGGCCGGTGCTGCGCAGGGCGGCCAGGAAATCGCGGTGCTCGGGGTTCTGGGCGATCATGTCCAGCAGGCCATGCGCCGCTGGCTGCAGCACCCGGTCGATCACATGCAGATGGCGCTGCGGCCCGGTTTGGCGGCTGCTCAGCAGCTGGGCGCGGCGGCCGCTGGCGTCGAGCAGGGCGGGCGCTGCCAGGCTGTCGGAGGCGGAGGCCAGGCGCAGGGCGTGGGCGCCGAGGGTGTCCAGCGCTGCGCCGCGGTGCCTGCGCAGCGCTTGCGCCGTGCAGGGCTGGGGCAGCACATGACCGAGCAGCCAGCGGCGCAGGGCGGCGCGGTCTTCGCAAAACGCCGCCCAGCTGCTGCCGCTTTGTTCCAGCTCGGCCTCGAAGGCGGCAAAGGCGGCGTCCTCGGGCACCAGCAGGCTGAGCTGGCCCTGGGTGGCGGCCGGGTCCAGGGCCCGCTCCATGCCGGCCAGGCGCACCGCTTCGCGCCAACGCTCGAGGCGCGGCATGTTGACTTGGGCAGGCGCGAGCGGCGACACGCAGGCGCTGCCGTCGGGCAACAGCTCGCTGCGTGCCAGGCGTGCCAGGCGGGAGGGATTGATGAGCCAGTTCAACATGGATGGGTCTCCGTGGGCTGTGCTGCGTCTGCGTGCCGGTTGGGTGGGCGAAGGTTTCGCCGAATGTGCTGGGTGTGAGGCCCGTGGGTCGTGAGTGATCTGTACTGCTTGGGATGAAATGTGAACTGAGTAGTTCACAAAGTCAACTGCTGCGTATAAAAAGTTACGAATTCGGGCGTTTAGGAACTGCCCCGTCGTTTTGGTGGCCGATGCCCCCTAGAATCTGCGCATGGCAAGAGTCTCTTTTCGCGAACAAGTGTTGCAAGTGCGTGAGGACGCCATCGTGGCGTCCGTCAACCGCTTGCTGGCCGAAAAAGGCTTTGACCTGATGACGGTGGACGAGGTGGTGGCCGATGTCGGCATCGCCAAGGCCAGCCTCTACAAGCACTTCGCTTCCAAGGAAGAACTGGCCGCCGCCGCCATGGTGCGCGTGCTGGACTTGGCCCTGGGTGAGGTGGAACGTCTGCGCCAGCAGCCCGCCGCGCCAATGGAGCAGCTGCGCGCCGTGGCCCGCTGGACCATGCAGGTGCAGCTGGCGGGCGAGATGCCCTCGCTTCCCTCGCAGAACTCGACGCTGCGCGCCGCCCTGGTGGCGCACAAGGGCTATATGGACCGGCTGCTGCGCCTGTCCGACCTGCTGGGCGAGTGGATCGAAGCCGGTCAGGCCGACGGCAGCCTGCGCGCCGAGCTGCCGCCTGAGGTGCTGCTCTACACCTTGTTTGCTCGCGCCTGCGACCCGGTGCTGGGCCTGCTCAAGGCCGCCGGCCAGTACAGCGATGCGCAAATCATCGACATCCTGCTGCTCAGCTGTTTCGGAGGCCTGGCCTCGGGGCAAGAGGCTGCAGCTGCGGCCGGCACCAAGCGGGTGCGCAAGGCCTGAACTTCGGCTCGGCTTGGGACGATCTGCCGGCGCGGCGCCGGAGCCGGCAATCGCACCGGAGTCCATGGCGCAGGCCGTTAGGTCTATTGCTTGGAGTGCTGTATGAAATTACAGTCTTTTGGTGCCCGGTTGATTCCCAGCCTGGCCTCGAACCTCATTGCCAGGAGCCAAGCCATGCTGGACCACATGACCTTTCGCGTGCGTGACATCGCCCAAGCCAAAGCCTTTTACGCCGCCGCGCTGGCGCCGCTGGGCTACACCCTGGCGCTGGAGGTCAATTTCGGCGCCAACATCGTCGGCTTCGGCCACCCGGATGCCAGCGAGCCCGAGGGCAAGCGCAGCGACGTCTGGTTCATCGACGGCCCCTCGCCCTACGGCGGCCCGGAGGTGACCACGGGCTGCCATCTCTGCTGGCGCGCCGCCAGCCGGGCGCAGGTCGATGCCTTCTACGCCGCCGCCATCGCCGCCGGCGGCCGCGACAACGGCGCGCCGGGCCTGCGCCCGCACTACCACCCCAACTACTACGGCGCCTTCGTCATCGACCCCGAAGGCAACAATATCGAGGCGGTCTGCCACCTGCCGGGCTGAGCTCCGGGCCAGTTTTGTCTGCCCGCAGCGAGGCGGCCGGCCGGGGGCTTCTAAAATCCCCCATCCGCCCCACCGAGCGCCCGCGCGCCAGCAGCCAGCCATGAGCACCCCTCAATACCGCATCGCCCCCAGCCTCCTGTCCGCCGATTTCGCTCGCCTGGGCGAAGAAGTCCGAAATGTCCTGGCCGCCGGCGCCGACTGGATCCACTTCGACGTGATGGACAACCATTACGTGCCCAATCTGACCTTCGGGCCCATGGTCTGCGAGGCGCTGCGCAAGCATTCGGTCAAGCCGGACGGAACGCCCGCCGCCATCGATGTGCACCTGATGGTCGAGCCGGTCGATGCCCTGGCCGTGGCCTTTGCCAAGGCCGGTGCCGATCTGGTGAGCTTCCACCCCGATGCCTCCAAGCATGTGGACCGCACCCTGCAGCTGATCAAGGCCGAGGGCAAGCAGGCCGGCTTGGTCTTCAACCCGGCCGAGCCGCTGGATGTGCTGGAGTGGGTGATCGACAAGGTTGACCTGATCCTGATCATGAGCGTCAACCCCGGCTTCGGCGGCCAGAGCTTCATCCCCAGCGCACTCAAAAAGCTGGAAGCCGCGCGCAAGATCATCGACAAGAGCGGCCGTGACATCCGCCTGGAGATCGACGGCGGCGTCAAGGTCGACAACATCCGCCAGATCGCCGATGCCGGCGCCGACACCTTTGTCGCCGGCTCGGCCATCTTCGGCAAGCCCGACTACAAGGCCGTGATCGACGCCATGCGCGCCGAACTCGCGCGCTGATTGCCGTGCCCGCCGTTCTCTTCGTCTGCACGGCCAATATCTGCCGCTCGCCCATGGCCGAGGCGCTGTTGAAGGCGCGTCGGGGCGGCTTCGGCCCGGGTGCCGATGCGGCCTTTGTCGATGTGGCTTCGGCCGGCGTCCATGCCGGTCCGCGCGGTGAACCGGCCGACAAGCGGGCGGCGGCGGCGCTCGAGCGTGTGCGCCTGGGCATCGACAAAAAGTGGCGCTCGCGTCGGGTGCGCGCCGAGGATTTTCAGCGTTACGAGCTGATCCTGGCAATGGAGACCGACAACCTGGTCGCCCTGCGCAAGATCTGTCCCCCCGAGTTGCAGCATCGCCTGCACCTGTTCATGGACCTGGTGCCCGGCATGGCCGGTCAGGATGTGCCCGACCCATACTTTGGCCCGGCCAGCGGTTTTGATCAGGTGCTGATGCTGCTGGAACGTGGCCTGGTGACGCTGGGTCAGGCCTGGCGCAAAGGGGCGCTGCCGCGCGCCTGAGTGGGCAAAGACGGCCAAGCCGGGTCGCTTGCGCTCAAGCGACCATGACGTGGCGGTTTTTCGGCACGAGGTGATTCGTGTCGCCGCAGGCCCGAGATCATGCGGCGCATGGTCGAGAAATCAGCCGCCAACAGGAGGCAGAAAGCTCAGCGATTGATCGTCGTCACCATGCCGGCCATCCTCCTTCGTGCCTAGCCAGCGGCACGGGCGCTGGCCCCAAAACAAAGCGGGCAGCCCTGAGGCTGCCCGCAAATGTGTGGAGCTTTGCTCAGCTCAGAGGCTCAGTCAGAGCGTCGGGTAGTCCGTGTAGCCCTTGGCGCCCGGCGTGTAGAAGGTGCTGGCATCCGGTGCATTGAGCGCGGCGCCGGTCTGGAGGCGGGCCGGCAGGTCCGGGTTGGCCAGGAAACTGGTGCCGAAGGCGACCGCGTCGAGCAGGCCGGCTTGGATGGCCTGCTCAGCCTCTTCGCCGCTGTAGCCCATATTGCCGATCAGCACGCCCTGGTACTTGGCACGGGCCACGGGCAAGACATCGGCTTTTTGCACCTGGAAGAAGTCGGCGCGCATCACGTGCAGATAAGCCAGCTTGTAGGCGCTGACCTTCTCGGCCAGGAAGCCGATCCAGCCTACGGGATCGCTGTCGACCATGCTGTTGTAGCTGTTCAGCGGCGACAGGCGCAGGCCCACACGGTCGGCGCCGATGGCGGCCGTCACGGCATCCAGCACCTCGAACAGGAAGCGGGCGCGGTTCTCCAGCGAGCCGCCGTAGGCATCACTGCGCTTGTTGACGCCGTCGCGCAGGAACTGGTCGATCAGGTAGCCGTTGGCACCATGCACTTCGACGCCGTCAAAGCCGGCGGCGATGGCATTGCGCGCGCCCTGGGCATAGGCCTCGACCAGGGCCGGGATCTCATCGGCGCGCAGCTCGCGCGGCTGGGCATTGGCTTCCTTGCCATTGGGGGTGTGCACCTCGCCCTCGATGGCGACCGAGCCTGAGGACACCGGGGTCGTGCCTTCGTTCATGGCCGGGTGAGCGGCGCGGCCGGCGTGCCAGATCTGCATGAAGATGCGACCGCCCTTGGCGTGCACGGCGGCGGTGACGTGCTTCCAGGCTTCGATCTGCTCGGCGTTGTAGATGCCGGGTTCATTGATGAAGGCCGAGGTGTGGGGCGCCACCATGGTGCATTCGGTGATCAAGAGGCCACCGCTGGCGCGCTGGGCGTAGTACTCGGCCATCAGCGCATTGGGCATGTGGCCGGCGTCGGCGCGGGTGCGCGTCAGCGGGGCCAGCAGGATGCGGTTGGGCAGGGTCAGGGCGCCGACTTGGAGGGCAGAAAAAAGCATGGAGGTGTTCATTTCGTTGGCGCTGCGCAAGGCAGCAGGTGCGACAAGGTAGCACCGCAGCAAAGAACTTGCCGCAGCGCGCGTGGTGGATTTGCGCTAACCCCTCTGGTTTCAGGCGGTTTGTGCATGGGTGGACGCCGTGGCCGGCGCTTCATCGACCACCCGGGTGTCCGGGCCTTTGCCGCTGAAGCGGTCCAGTGCCAAGTAGATCACCGGCGTGATGTAAAGCGTCACCGCCTGCGACAGGATCAGGCCACCGACCACGGCCAGGCCCAGGGGCTGGCGCAGCTCGGCGCCGGCGCCCAGGCCCAGGGCGATGGGCAGAGCGCCCATCAAGGCGGCCAGGGTGGTCATCATGATGGGGCGGAAACGCAGGATGCAGGCCTCGCGGATCGCCGCCTCCGGGCTCATGCCGCCCTGGCGCTGCGCGTCGAGCGCGAAGTCGATCATCATGATGGCGTTCTTCTTGACGATGCCGATCAGCATCAGGATGCCGATGGTGGCGATCAGCGTCAGGTCCATGCCGAACAGCTCCAGCGTGATCAGCGCACCCACGGCCGCAGAGGGCAGGCCAGCCAGGATGGTGATGGGGTGGATATAGCTCTCGTAGAGCACGCCCAGCAGCACATAGATCACCGCAATCGCCAGGCCAATCAGCAGCAGCTGGCCGCCTTGCGAATCCTGGAACACCGCGGCATCACCGCCATAGCTGGTGATGATGCTGGCCGGCAGCTGGATCTCCTTGACGTAGCCATCTAGCTTGGCCGTGGCATTGCCCAGGGGCACATCGGGCGCCAGATTGAAGGACAGGGTGATGGCCTGCAGCTGCCCCTGGTGGTTGACCGAGGTGGGCCCCAGGCCGCGCTGCACGCTGGCAAAGGCCGTCAGCGGCACCAGAGCGCCGCCCTTGCCGCGCAGATAGATCTTGCCGAAGGCCTCTTCGTTCAGGCGCTCGCTGTCGGCTGCCTCCATGATGACCTGGAAGGTGTTGCTCTCGGCATAGATGCTGCTGACCTGGCGCTCGCCGAAGGCGGCGTAGAGCGCGCTGCGCAGGTCCTGCATCTGCACGCCCAGCAGGGCGGCGCGTTCGCGGTCGATGATGAGGTTGGCCTGCAGGCCGCGCAGCTGGGAGTCGCTGGTCACATCGCGGAATATGGGGTCGCCGCGCAGCTTTTCCTGCAGCTTGCTGGCCCAGCTGTTCAGCTCGCCCGCCGCCACCGATTGCAAGGTGTATTGGTAGCGGCTCTTGCTCTGCCGCCCGCCCAGCTGCAGGTTCTGCACCGGGCGCAGGTAGACGGCCAGGCCGGGCACGGCGCGCAGCTTTTTGCGCAGGCCCTCGACCACTTCTTTCATCGGCGGGCGCTCGCCGCGTGCTTTCAAGTTGATGAACATGCGGCCGGTGTTGACCGCGTTGCCGCCGCCACCACCGGCGCCCAGCGCCGCCGAGACGCTGGCCACGGCCGGGTCCTTGCGCACGATCTCGGCGGCCTGCTCCTGCAGCACCTGCATGGCGTTGAAGGAGATGTCTTCGGAGGCCTCGGTGCTGGCCTGGATTTGGCCGATGTCTTCCTCGGGGAAAAAGCCTTTGGGAATGCGGTCGTAGTGCCAGGCGCTGGCGGCAAAGCTCAGCAGGGCCACGCCCAGCACCCAGCGGCGGTGGCGCAGGGCGGCGTCCAGGCTGCGGGTGTAGGCGGCCAGCACGGCGTTGAAGCCGCGCTCGAACAGGCGGCCGAAGCGGCCTTCCTCCTGCGGCTCGTGGTGGCGCAGAAAGCGGCTGCAGAGCATGGGCACCAGGCTCAGCGAGACCACAGCCGAGACCAGTATGGACAGGCTGACCACCACCGCGAACTCGTGGAACAGCAGGCCGATCACACCCGGCATGAAGAAGATGGGGATCAGCACCGCCACCAGCGAGATCGAGATCGAGACGATGGTGAAAGCCATCTCGCGCGCGCCGCGCACGGCGGCCGCAAACGGCTCCATGCCGTCCTCGACATGGCGGACGATGTTCTCCAGCATGACGATGGCATCGTCCACCACCAGGCCCACGGCCAGGGTAATGCCCAGCAGCGAGATGTTGTCCAGGCTGTAGCCCAGGGCGTAGAGCAGGGTCAGGGCGCCGATCAGCGAGATCGGCAGCGACAGCGTCGGGATCAGCGTCGCCACCGCCTTGCGCAGGAAGATGAAGATCACCATCACCACCAGGGCCACGGTCAGGGCCAGGGTGAAGTAGACGTCGTGCAGCGATTCGCGCACCGAGAGCGAGCGGTCGTTCAAGGTGCTCATCTGCACCGAGGCCGGCAGCTGGGCCTGGAAGCGCGGCAGCATGGCCTTGACCGCATCGACCACCTTGACGGTGTTGGCATCGGGCTGGCGCTGCACGGCCAGGGTGATGGAGCGCTCGCCGTTGAAGCTGGCGAAGGACTTGACCGTCTCGAAGCTGTCCTGCACCTCGGCGACATCACGCAGAAAGATGGGCGCGCCATTGCGGCTGCCCACCACGATGGCGCCGAACTCGCGCGCGTTCTTGAGCTGCTTGTTGGCCTGGATGGTCAGGGTCTGACGCGTGCCGTCGAGCACGCCCACCGGGGTGTTGGCATTGGCGCCGCGGATCGCGGTCTGCAGCTCTTCCAGCGTCAAGTTGCGCTGCTGCAGCAGCTCGGGCTTGACCTTGATGCGCACCGCATAGCGCTTCTGGCCAAAGATGGAGACTTGCGCCACGCCGTCCAGCGTGGACAGGGCCGGGGTGATCAGGTTCTCGGCAAAGTCACTGAGCTCGGACAGATTGATCGAGGGCGAGGTCAGCGCCACCAGCAGCACCGGCGCATCGGCCGGGTTGACCTTGCGGTAGCTGGGCGGCGATGTCATCTCGGTGGGCAGGGCGCGCAGCGAGCGGAACAGCGCCGCCTGCACATCGACCGCGGCCGCATCGATATTGCGCGAGGGGTCGAACTCCAGGGTCAGTGAAGTGGAACCCAGGATGCTGCTGGAGGAGATCGCGCTCAAGCCGGCAATGGTGGAGAACTGCTTCTCCAGTGGCAGGGCCACCGAGGAGGCCATGGTCTCGGGCGAGGCGCCGGGCAGGCTGGCCTGCACATTGATGACCGGCGTGTTGTAGGAGGGCAGGGCGGCCACCGGGATCTTGCTCCAGGCCGCCAGGCCGGCGATCACCAGGGCGAGATTGAGCAGCACGGTCATGACCGGCCGGCGGATGAAGGCTTCCGTCAGGCGCATGCTCAGGCTCCGGCGGCGGATGCACTGGACGCAGCGGAGGCCGCAGAAGCCGCAGAAGCAGCCGCCCCGCGTTTGCCGCCGCCACCCTGGGCCGGGTTCAGCTGGGCCGGCTGGGGCTTGAGCGGCGTGCCGGGGCGCAGGTTTTGCTTGCCTTCCACCACCACGCTGTCGCCGGCCTTCAGGCCTTCGACCACCACCCAGTCACCGAAGGGGTAGCGGGTCTGCACCGGGCGCATCTCGGCGGCTCTTGTCGGCGCCCACCACGTAGACGGAGCGCTCGTTGCCTCGCTGGATGATGGCCGCCTGCGGCACCACCACCGCGTCCTTGATCGTGCGCAGCGTCATGCGGATGCGCACGTACTGGCCGGGCCAGAGCGTCTGCTGGCTGTTGTCGAACTCGGCTCGCACTTTGATGGTGCCCGTCGTGCTGTCGACGAGGTTGTCGACAAAGCCGAGCTTGCCCTTCAGGGGCTGTTCCTTGGCCGCTTGATCACTGCCCCCGCGCGCGCCGGGCATCAGCAGTTGGGCATCGAGCGCGGGCGGGTTCTTCTCGCCCGGCGCGGCGCGCGTGGCCGCCAGCAGCGATGCCAGCTGGGTTTCCGGCAGATTGAAGCTCACGCCGATGGGGTTCATCTGCACGATGCTGAGCAGGGGTGTGGCTGCCGCGCTGCCGCCTTGCACCAGGCTGCCGGGGTTGACGCTGATCAGGCCGACGCGGCCGTCCATGGGCGCGCGCAGCTCGTTGTAGCCCAGGCTCAGCTGCGCGGCTTGCAGGGCGGCCTCGTCGGCCTGCACGGCGGCGCGTTGCGCTTCCACCGCGGCCTGGCTGCTGTCCAGGGCGCTGGGCGCGATGAAGTTCTGGGCGCGCAGCTCTTGGGCGCGCTTGTACTGGCGCTCGGCATCGGCCAGGCTGGCGCGGTCGCGGGCCAGCTGGGCGCGGGCGCGCTCGACATTGGCCCGGTCCGGCCGGTCGTCGAAGCGGAACAAGACCTGACCCCGGCGCACGGTGTCGCCGTCCTTGATCAGCACCTCGCGCACCACGCTGCTGGTCTGGGCGCGCAGGTCCACGGTCTTGAGCGAGGCCACGGTGCCGCTGGCTTCCACCGTCACGGGCACGTCCTGCAGCCGGGCGGCCATGACGCCCACGGTTTGCGGCGGGCTCTTGCTGCTTGCATTGCTCGCGGCGGAAGCAGGGCTGGCAGGCGCTGCGCTGTCGGCGCCCGGGCTTGGTTTCTTGTGCTGCTGGAGGTACCAGCCGCCGCCGGCCAGGCTCAGCAGGACGACGGTGCTCAGGGCGACGGGCTTGAGGCGCATTTCTTGTTCGCTTTCGGCGCAGGCACCGGGACATGGTGCGCTGAGGAATGGGGTGCCCGAGCTTAAGCGATCAAGAAATGGCGTGTATTGCTGCTCCGTGAACGGGCCTGGTCTTCAGGCCAAGGCCTGCATGGCGCGGGCGAGCTGCGCACCGACACGGGCGTTGTTCTTCACCAGGGCGATGTTGGTGGCCAGGCTGCGGCCTTCGGTCAGGGCCTTGATGCGGGCCAGCAGGAAGGGCGTGACGGCCTTGCCGCTGATGCCTTGTGCCTCGGCCTCTTGCAGGGCTTGGGCGGTGATGGCGTCGATTTCCTCGCGCGGCATGGCCTCGGCCGCCGGCACCGGGTTGCTCACGACCACGCCGCCGCGCAGGCCCAGGTCCCATTTGCAGCGCAGAAAGCGGGCCTGCTCGGCGGCCGTGTCGAGGCGGAAGTCGGCCTTGAAGCCACTGTCCGGCGTGTAGAAGGCGGCGAAGTGGTCCTGGCCCACGCTGAGCACGGGCACGCCGTGGGTTTCCAGGTATTCCAGGGTCAGGCCGATGTCCAGAATGCTCTTGGCGCCGGCGCAGACCACGGCCACCGAGGTCTGGGCCAGCTCCTGCAGATCGGCCGAGATGTCGAAGCTGGTCTCGGCGCCGCGGTGCACGCCGCCGATGCCGCCGGTCACGAAGACCTCGATGCCGGCCAGCTCGGCGCAGATCATGGTGGCCGCCACGGTGGTGGCGCCGATGCGGCCGCTGGCCAGCACAAAGGGCAGGTCGCGGCGGCTGACCTTCATCGCCTCGGGCGAGCGGCCCAGCAGCTCCAGCTCGGCGTCCGAGAGGCCGATGCGGATCTTGCCGTCCAGGATGGCGATGGTGGCCGGCACGGCGCCCTCGGCGCGGATGAGGGCCTCCACCTCGCGGGCGGTCTGCACGTTCTGCGGGTAGGGCATGCCGTGCGAAATGATGGTGGACTCCAGGGCCACCACGGGCTGGCCGGCGGCGCGCGCGGCGGCCACTTCGGCGGAGAAGACCAGGAAATCGGCGGAGGGGGTGGTGCGGGTGGTACGGGAGGTGGGGTTCATGCGTGTGGCTTCGTGAAGTCTTCTTGCTCTTGCAGCAGCGCGGGGCTGAGCTCGGGGTGAACGGTGTGGGGGCTTTGCACGGTCAGGGCGGCCAGGCGCAGGCCCAGGCGGCAGGCGCTGGCCAAGCTGGCCTCGGCCTGCAGCAGGCCGGCGCAGACGCCGGCGGCCAGGGCATCACCGGCGCCGGTGACATCGCAGACCGGCACGGCCGGGGCGCGCAGATGCAGCGGCGCCTGGCCGGCCTCGCTGCAGATCAATCCGGCCTCGCCCAGACTCAGCACCAGCTGGGGCAGGCCGCGGGCATGGAGCTCGGCCAGGGCCTGGGCCAGGGCGGGCAGGGGCTGCTGCGGGTCGTGGGCGGGCAGGGTGTGTCCGAGCAGGGCGGCCAGCTCGCCGCGGTTCAGCAGCAAGGTCGTCAAGCCTTGCAACTGGGCCGGCAGATGGCGCATCTTGGCCTCAGAGACCGCCACGGCCAGCAGGCGCCGGCCCGGGTTCTCTTGCGCCTCGCGCAGCAGCAGGGCGATGCTCTCGGCCGGCAGATTGAGGTCCAGCACGATCAGGCGCGCCTGCTGGCGCTGGGCGCAGCTGCGGCGCAGAAACTCCGGGTCCAGGCGCTCGGCCAGAGGCATGGCGGCCAGGGCCAGCTGCATCTCGCCGGCCGCATCGAGCACGGCGGTGTAGCTGCCCGTCGGCGCGTCCGCCGCGCGCAGCGTGCCCTGGGTGGACAGGCCCACGGCCGCCGCTTGCGCCAGCAAGGCCTGACCGGCGGCGTCCTCACCCACGGCGGTGATCAGCTGGGTGGGCAGGCCCAGGCGGGCCAAGTTCTCGGCCACATTGCGCGCCACGCCGCCCAGGCTTTCGCTCATCACGGCTGGGTTGGAGCTGCCCATCTGCAGCGCGCCCAGGGTGCGCAGCTTGCGGTCGATATTGGCGCCGCCTATGCACAGCACCGGCGCCTGCTGCGGCAGCACATAGGCCCGGCCAAGGATGCGGCCCTCGCGCGTCAGCGCCGCGATATGCCCGGCCACGGCCGAGCGCGACAGGCCCAGGCGCTCGGCCAGCGCCTGCTGGCCGATGAAGGGATCTTGCTGCAGTAATGCCAGCAGCAGCTCTTTTTTGCTGTCCATGCCGGCATTCTAGACAAATGTCCTCATTGAAGACAATTGTCCACATTGTCGCTGCACTTTCACCCATTCACTTGTTCACCTGTTCACCCCCCCCCCCTCTAATTGGGGCAGACGCGTTCGCCTGTGCTTCGGGTGAAGCACAGATCCCCGCGGTCGGCGGGGCGCTTGTCTTTGCCGTCTTCGTGTTGTTTGCGCACCTGCTCGGCCTGGCGAGCGCTATCGCGTACCCGCTCCAGGCAGCTGTTGCGCTCGCTGTTGGCCAGCAAGGCCTGGCAGCGATCGCGTTCATGCTCCAGTCGCAGGTCGTAGGCCACTTCGCCCACGGCGGTGCAGGCGGCCAGAGGCAAGGCGCAGAGGCCCAGCGCGAGGCGGACCCATGCGGTGGATGAGCTTGCGCGGGTGAACAGCGGGGAAAGCTTGAAGGGCTTGAAGGGCGGCATGGCGGCGGGCTTGGACGCATGTGGGAAGTCTGCACAGTCTGCCTGCGTTCAGGACGCCAAAACTTGCACATGAACCGAGTTCCGGCTCGTGCGCCCTTGGGGGCGCCGGGCCTGCGACTTTGAATGTCCAGCCTCTGCCGGCCGGAGCACGCGGGTGGATACTGCCATGCATGAAACTCAGCGCTTGCCGCACCGCATGGAGTCTGTCTCAGTGAATACATCTGCCCCAAGTCCATTTCCCTACGCCATCGGGCGGGGCCTGCTGCTGGCGCTGGCGCTGCTGCTGTCCCTGGTCGGCCCGGCCTCGGCCTACCGCGACGAGGATGAGGGTGAGTATCAGATCCTGCAAGCCAGTTACGGCACAGCCCAGCGCCATGTCGACGTCACCCAGCGCCTCAAAGAGCTGGCCCGTCAGGACCGCCGCTTCAGGCTGGTCAACGAGCTGTTTGGCGTCGACCCGGCGCCCGGCGAAACCAAGACCTTGCGCATCTACACACGCGGCCGCGACGGCGATCAGCATGTGTTCGAGTACCGCGAGCACGGGGATGTGGACGGCAGCCAATTCACCGGCTGGGGCGGCGGCAACTGGGGCCAGGGCGGCTGGCAAGGCGGCTGGGGCGAAGGTCCGGTGCGCCCGGGCGCGTCGGCCTGGGGCCAGGGCCGCGGCCAGAACAGTGATGACGGCGAGTACCAAATTCTGCAAGCCAGCTACGGCACCGAGCGGCGCCATGTCGATGTGACGCCGCGCCTCAAGGACTTGGCCCGCCAGGACCGTCAATTCAAGTTGGAGAACAATGTCTTCGGTGTCGACCCGGATCCGGGCCGCAACAAGATCTTGCGCATCTATGCCCGTGGCCGTGACGGCCAGACCCGCATCTTCGATTACCCCGAATACAGCCATGTCGACGGCAACCAGTTCACCGGCTGGGGCGGCGGCAACTGGGGCCATGGCGGGTGGCAGGGCGGCTGGGGTCAGGGCGCTGGCAATGACAGAGCCTACAACCGTGGCGACCTGCGCATCATCAGCGCCCGCTACGGCGTCGGACGCCAGACCCGCGACGTGACCGACAGCCTGCAGTCTCAGATGCGCCGCGACCGCCTTGATGTCGAGGTCAGCAATCGTCTGTTCGGTTTTGACCCGGCGCCGGGCGAGCGCAAGGTTTTGTGGATCACTTACTCGGTCGGCGGTGGTCGAACGCAAGAAGTTCGGGTCGAGGAGCGCGACCGCGTGCGCCTGCCTTGAATCACGCCCTCGTGGCCGATGCAGTTCGACCTTTTTCTTCTCTGTCTCCTTGAATCTGATGCACCTTCCGACGATCCCCCCCGCTGCTTTCATCCTCGACCTCGACGGCACCTTGGTCGATACCCTTGGCGATTTTGTCGCGGTCCTGAACCGTGTATTGACGGAGTTAGGCCTGCCTGAGGTGCGGCGGGCTTTTGTCGAGCGCACGGTGGGGCAAGGCAGTGAGCATTTGATCCGCAGCACTCTGGATCATGTCGGCGCCGATCCGGCCCAGCGCTACGAGCAGGCGTGGGCGGCGTATCAGGCTCATTACCGCCAGCTCAACGGGCAGTTCTCCGAGGTGTACCCCGGCGTGCGCGAAGGCCTGACGCTCTTGCGATCGACCGGGCGGCCCATGGCCTGCCTGACCAACAAGCCGGCGGCCTTTGCGCGCGAGCTGTTGGCGCGCAAGGAGCTCTCAGGCTTCTTCGACCTTGTGTTCGGTGGCGACGACTTCGAGCGCAAAAAGCCCGACCCCTTGCCCCTGCTCAAGACCTGCGAAGCCTTGGGTACGGCGCCGGCCGAGACTTGGATGATTGGCGACAGCAGCAACGATGCGCGCGCCGCCGCGGCGGCCGGTTGCCCGGTGTTGCTGCTCAGCTATGGCTACAACCATGGCGAGCCGATCACAGCGCTGCCCGCTCTGCAGCACCTGGACCGTCTCGACCAGATCAGCCTCGGTCCCGCAAAGAGCGCTTGACGCCCAGCAGGGCCTCTTTGAGCTGGTCATCGGCCGGCGACTTGCCCAGCCAGATGCGCAGCAGGGCGCTGAAGAATTCGGGTTCCTTGATCGGCGCGCCCATGGGCTTGCCGTTCAGGAAGACGGTGGAGCCGGTGCCGGGGATGTAGTCGATCCAGAAGTATTCGCCCGAAGTCAGGCTTTTGCGGGTGGAGAAGATCTCGGCCACGCGCAGCACGCCGTTGATCGCTTTGCCGAACTCTTCGCGCGACGCGTTCTGCTCCATGCCCTTGGTGAACAGCTTGCCGAGCTCATTGCCGTCCACTTCGCGCAGCATGACCAGGTGGATGCGCTTGGCGCCGGGTGCAGCCAGCACGGCGTCGGCATTGCTGTTCTTCTCGGCCATGTAAAGGCCGGCGGTGTAGACCTTGAATACGGCCTTGTAGCGGATGCCGGCGCCATTGAGCTGCAGCTTCTGGCCGCCGACGTCGGCTTGGGTTTCGTACTTCACCCCTGCCAGATCCACCGTCTGTGCCTGAGCGCCGCTGCCCGCGGCTGTTAGGAAGAGGCCGGCCAGTGCAAACAGGCCCGCGGCCAGGCGGGCCTGAAGAGAAATTCCAAGCATTCGTTGTGTCTCCGTTGTCTTTGTTGTGGTGTGTTCAGCTTTGCTGTCCCTGAGGTAAGCAAAGGTAAGCGGCAGTATGGCCGCAAGCCGGCCGCTCTGCCAGCGCCTGTTTGAATGGGGCTGCTACACTCGCCCGCACTATGTTCATCACGCGCAAGCACATCAAGGGGTCGCACGACCGGGGAGCCTGGCCCTGGCGTTGCCCGCTCGCCTTCCTCCGCTGAAGAAGACGCCGCTTGGCCCGCTGCTTGCTGCGGGCGTGAACCTCGAGATGCGATGCGCGATGCGCGCGCTGTCCGAGACCTCGCCCCGGCCCATGTCCACCTGAACCTTTGCTGAACGCCCGCGCCTCCAGGGTGCGAGGCCACAGGGTGGACCGCGAACAAGCCATTGATGATGAAGACGCGCCGCCCACACCGCCCAGACAAAGCGCCGGGGCGCGTCGCCTGCCTGCAAGGGTTTGACGTGATGATCACTGAACTTGAATTCCAAAGCCTGGCCGCCCTGGGCTACAACCGCATCCCGCTGATCAGCGAGGCCTTCGCGGACCTGGAAACCCCGCTGTCCCTGTACCTGAAACTCTGCGCAGGCGCTGGCGCCTACGGCGGCAACTCGGGCAAGCACAGCTTTCTGCTCGAATCCGTGGTCGGTGGCGAGCGCTTCGGGCGTTACTCCTTCATCGGCCTGCCCGCCCGCACCGTGCTCAAAAGCCATGGGCGCACGACCGAGGTGATCCGCGACGGCGCCGTGGTCGAGACGCATGAAGGCGACCCTCTGGACTTCATCGAGGCTTACCAGCAACGCTTCAAGGTGGCCCTGCGCCCCGGCATGCCGCGCTTCTGCGGCGGCCTAGCCGGCTACTTCGGCTACGACGCGGTCCGCTACATCGAGCCCAAGCTGGCCAAGACCGAGAAAACCGGCGGCCTGGACACGCCCGACGTGATGCTCTTGCAATGCGAGGAGCTGGCCGTCATCGACAACCTCTCGGGCCGGCTCTACCTGATTGTCTATGCCGACCCTGCCCAGCCGGAGGCCTTCCACAAAGCCAAGAAGCGCGTGACCGAGCTGCGCGACAAGCTCAGCTACAGCGTCAGCGCGCCCCAGGTGAAGCGCGGCCAGGCGCATCCGGTGCAGCGCGAGTTTGCGCGCGCCGATTTCGAAGCGGCCGTGCTCAAGGCCAAGGACTACATCGCCGCCGGCGACTGCATGCAGATCGTGTTCGGCCAGCGCCTGTCCAAGCGCTACACCGAGTCACCGCTCAGCCTGTACCGCGCCCTGCGCTCGCTCAACCCCAGCCCCTACATGTATTTCTATGACATGGGCGACTTCCAGATCGTCGGCGCCTCGCCCGAGATCCTGGTGCGGCATGAGCGCACGGCCGAGGGCCAGCAGGTCACCATCCGACCCCTGGCCGGCACCCGGCCGCGCGGCGGCACGCCCGAGCAAGACCTGGCCCTGGAAGCCGAGCTCAAGGCCGACCCCAAGGAGCGCGCCGAGCATCTGATGCTGATCGATCTGGCCCGCAACGACCTGGGCCGCATCGCCGAGATCGGCTCGGTCAAGGTGACCGATGCCTATGCGGTGGAGCGTTACTCACATGTGATGCACATCGTCAGCAATGTCGAAGGCCGGCTGCGCGAGGGCTTGTCGAATATGGATGTGTTCCGCGCCGCCTTTCCGGCCGGCACGCTCTCGGGCGCGCCCAAGATCCGCGCCATGGAAATCATCGACGAGCTGGAGCCGGTCAAGCGCGGCATCTACGGCGGCGCCTGCGGCTACCTGAGTTTTGCCGGCGATATGGACCTGGCCATCGCCATTCGCACCGGCATCGTGCAGGATCAGACTTTGTACGTCTCGGCCGCGGCCGGCATCGTGGCCGACTCGGTGCCCGAGCTGGAGTGGAAAGAAACGGAAGCGAAAGCCCGCGCCTTGCTGCGCGCCGCTGAACTGGTTGAGGAGGGCTTCTAAATGCTGCTGATGATCGACAACTACGACAGCTTCACCTTCAACCTGGTGCAGTACTTTGGCGAACTCGGCGCTGAGGTCAAAGTCGTTCGCAATGACGAGATCACCCTGAACGAAATCGAGGCCTTGCGGCCCGATCACCTGGTGTTCTCGCCCGGGCCGTGCTCTCCGGCGGAAGCCGGCATCTGCGTGCCGGCCATCCAGCATTTCGCCGGCAAGCTGCCCATCCTGGGCGTGTGCCTGGGCCACCAGAGCATGGGGGCGGCCATGGGCGGCAAGATCATTCGCGCCAAAACCCAGATGCATGGCAAGGCCAGCACCATCAGCACCGACCAGAAGGGCGTGTTCCACGACCTGCCGCGTGATTTCAGCGTCATCCGTTACCACTCGCTGGTGATCGAGGAGGCCACGCTGCCCGCGGTCTTCGACATCACCGCGCGCAGCGAGGACGGCGAGATCATGGGCGTGCGCCACCGCGAGCTGGCCGGCACCGCCGCGCCGATGGAGGGGGTGCAGTTCCACCCCGAATCCATCCTCAGCGAGCATGGCCATGCGATGCTCAAGAACTTTCTCCAACGGGCCCTTTGAGCACCATGAGCACTGTTGTCGATCTTCGCAGTGATACGGTGACCCAGCCGACGGCTGCGATGCGCGAGGCCATGCAGGCCGCTCCCTTGGGCGACGATGTGTTTGGCGATGACCCCTCGGTCAATGCCTTGCAGCAGGCTCTGGCTGAGCGCCTCGGCTTTGAGGCGGCACTCTTCATGCCCACCGGCACGCAGAGCAATCTGGCGGCGCTGATGGCGCATTGCCAGCGCGGCGAGGAGTACATCGTCGGCCAGTTCGCGCACACCTACCGCTGGGAAGGTGGCGGTGCGGCCGTGCTCGGTTCCATCCAGCCTCAGCCGCTGCCCCACCAGGCCGATGGCTCGCTGTCGCTGGCCGACATCGAAGCCAATATCAAGCCCGATGATGCTCACTTCGCCCGCACCCGCTTGCTGACGCTGGAGAACACCATCGGCGGCAAGGTGCTGCCCCTGGACTACCTGGCCGCGGCCTCGGCTCTGGCGCAGAAACATGGGCTGACGCGCCATCTGGACGGTGCGCGCCTGTTCAATGCCGCGGTGGCCGTGGATGCCGCGGATCCGTATGCCGCGGCCCGGCGCATCTGCAGTCATTTCGACAGCGTCTCGGTCTGTTTTTCCAAAGGTCTGGGTGCGCCGGTCGGTTCGGTGCTCTGCGGCTCGGCGGCGCTGATCCAGCGCGCCCACCGCTGGCGCAAGATGCTGGGCGGCGGCATGCGGCAAGCCGGTGTGCTGGCGGCTGCGGCTCACCACGCGCTGGACCATCACGTCCATCGCCTGGCCGAGGACCATGCCCTGGCTCAGCACCTGGCCCAGGGCCTGCAAGGCATTGCGGGCTTGAGCGTGGAAGCGCCGCAGACCAATATCGTTTTTGTGGATGTGGCGCAGGGCGAGCGGGCTGCCGGCTTGTTGCCTTATCTGAAGTCGCGCGGCGTGTTGGCCACGGGCCTCTATCGCCTGCGTTTTGTGACCCATCTGGATGTGGATGCGGCCGGTGTGGACCACGCTGTGGCGGCCGTGCGCGAGTACTTCGCTTGAGAGGAAATTGAGATGCCGATCACCGACACCGAAGCCCTGACCCGCGTCATCGAACACCGGGAAATCTTCCACGACGAAATGCTGACCCTGATGCGCCGCATCATGGCCGGCGAGATGTCGCCCGTGATGTCGGCCGCCTTGCTGGCCGGCCTGCGGGTGAAAAAGGAAACCATCGGCGAGATCACCGCCGCCGCGCAGGTGATGCGCGAGCTGTCCAACAAGGTGCCGCTGGAGCCGGCCCTGCACCCGCATCTGGTCGATGTGGTGGGCACGGGCGGCGATGGCGCCCACACCTTCAACATCTCGACCTGCTCGATGTTTGTGGCTGCCGCTGCCGGCGCGCAGGTGGCCAAGCATGGCAACCGCAGTGTCTCCAGCAAGACCGGCAGCGCCGATGTGCTGGAGCAGCTGGGCGCCAACATCATGCTCAGCCCGGCCCAGGTGGCCGAGAGCGTGGCGCAGACCGGCATCGGTTTCATGTTCGCGCCCAACCACCATCCGGCGATGAAGAACATCGCCCCGGTGCGCAAGGAGATGGGCGTGCGCACCATCTTCAACATCCTGGGGCCGCTGACCAACCCGGCCGGCGCGCCCAACATCCTGATGGGCGTGTTCCACCCCGATCTGGTCGGCATCCAGGTGCGCGTGATGCAGCGCCTGGGCGCCGAGCATGCCCTGGTGGTCTATGGCAAGGATGGCATGGACGAGATCTCGCTGGGCGCCGCCACTCTGGTCGGTGAGCTGAAGAACGGCGAGGTGCGCGAGTACGAGATCCACCCCGAGGACTTCGGCCTGGCCATGGTGTCCAACCGCAGCCTGCGCGTGGCCGGCCCGGAGGAATCGCGCGTGATGCTGCTCGGCGCCCTGGCCAATGAGGACGGCGCGGCGCGCGACATCGTGCTGCTCAATGCCGGCGCCACCTTGTACGCCGCCAATGTGGCCAGCTCGATCGCCGACGGCATCGCCCGCGCCCGCGCGGCCATTGCCAGCGGCGCGGCCCGCGCCAAGCTCGACCAGTTCGTGGCCGCCACACAGGCTTTAGGCCGCGGCTGAGCGCCCTCGCATCTTCCATCTGCCGATCCACACCATGTCCGACATCCTCCGCCGCATCGTTGCGGTCAAACATGAAGAGCTGGCCCTGCTGCGCCGCCAGCGCTCCCTGGTCAGCCTGCGCGAGGAGGCGGAAAGCGCCGAGCGCCGCGCTGACCTGCGCGACTTCGAAGCGGCCTTGCGCGCCCAGATTGCTGCGGGCCGCAGCGCTGTGATTGCCGAAATCAAGAAGGCCAGCCCCAGCAAGGGCGTGCTGCGCGCCCACTTCGAGCCTGCCGCCATCGCGCAGAGTTATGCCCGCCACGGCGCCGCCTGCCTGAGCGTGCTGACCGATGCGCAGTTCTTCCAGGGCTCGGTTGCCTACCTGCAGCAGGCCCGCGCGGCCTGCGCGCTGCCGGTGCTGCGCAAGGACTTCATGGTCGACGAGTACCAGGTCTTTGAAGCGCGGGCCATGGGGGCCGACTGCATCTTGCTGATCGCCGCCTGCCTCGATGACGCGCAGATGGCCGATCTGGAGGCCGTGGCGCAAAGCCTGGGCCTGGCGGTGTTGGTCGAGGTGCACGACGGTGCCGAGCTGGACCGCGCCCTTCGCCTCAAGACCCCGCTGGTCGGCATCAACAACCGCAATCTGCGCAGCTTCGAAGTCACGCTGGACACCACCCTGGGTCTGCTGGAACGTGTGCCGGCCGAGCGCTTGCTGGTGACCGAGTCCGGCATCCTGGCTGCGGCCGATGTGCAGACCATGCGCGCCGCGAACGTGCATGCCTTCCTGGTCGGCGAGGCCTTCATGCGTGCGCCCGATCCGGGTGAGGCGCTGGCCGCCTTGTTCGCCTGAAGCCCTGGCAAGCAAGCCTGTGAGCCTGGACCTGCTGGCCCCCGTGGATCCCGGCTGGCAGCCGGTGCTCGATGCCTGGGCGGCCAGCGCCGAGGGCCAACGCCTGCTGGCTTTTTTGCAGCGCCGCCGCGAGGCTGGCGCGCTGATTTATCCGCCCGAGCCGCTGCGTGCCCTGCGCCTCACCCCGCTGGCCGAGACCCGTGTGCTCATCCTCGGTCAGGACCCGTACCACGGGCCGGGGCAGGCCGAGGGCCTGGCCTTCTCGGTGCCCGAGGGCATCACGCCGCCGCCCAGCCTGCGCAATTTGTTCAAGGAGCTGCAGCGCGACCTGGGCCAGCAGCCGCCCATGTCGCCGCATCTGGGGGCCTGGGCACGGTGCGGCGTGTTGCTGCTCAACAGCTGTTTCACCGTGGAGGACGGCGCACCCGCCTGCCACGCCAAACAGGGCTGGGAAGCTCTGAGCGACGCCCTGATCGCCGCGGCCGCGCGCGACCCTGCGCCCAAGGTCTTCATGCTCTGGGGCGCGTACGCGCAGGCCAAGGTGCCGCTGATCGCGGCAGCCCAAGGCCCGTGCGCCGTGCCGCACTGCGTGCTGCAAGCCAACCATCCCTCGCCGCTGTCGGCCCTGCGGCCGCCCCAGCCTTTCATCGGCTGCGGCCATTTCAGTGCGGCCTCGGCCTTTTTGGCGCAGCACGGCCGCGCCATGGACTGGTCGCTGGACTGATTTTTTGACGCCGCTGCTCAGGGCTATCCCCGAGTCAGCACGCTCAAAAACGAAAGAGGCGTCAACGACAATCTGTCGTTTCGCCGGTCAATAGGGCCTTGCTCTAAAGACCTCTTCAAGACCTGCTCAAGCTTGACTCAAGATTTGCATGCACTCCGGGCTGCTACCAGTCGCCAGCTTGGTTCTAAATTGGTATGGTGCTGAAGATCAGCGCTGTGCCAATTTGCACCTCTGACGCCCGGTTTGCGCAAAGCTGCAACAAGGGTTCTCCAGCAATTGACGGGTCTTCATTTTTGGTACTAAACTGGTATTAATATGAAAACGGTCATCCTTCGTTCACCGGCCCTCGAGGGCGCCACAGCTTCCGATCTTTCGGCGGCGGTGCTCTACCTGATTGGTGTGGACGGTGGCGGTACCGGCACCCGGGTGCGCTTGAGCGACCGGGCCGGTGTGCTTCTGGGGCAGGGCGAGTCCGGCCCCTCGGCCTTGGGACAAGGCGCCGAGCAAGCCTGGCGTCACATCCAGCAGGCCGTGCAGGCCGCAGCTGCGCAAGCGGACCTGGGTGAGCTGGACCTTTCGCGTTGCGCCATCGGTCTGGGCCTGTCGGGCACGGGCGTGGAGGCGCAGGTCGAGGCCTTCTCTGCCCTGCAGCCCGGCTATGCCCTGGTGGCCTTGGACAACGACGGTTTCACGACCTTGCTGGGCGCCCATGGCGGCGAGCCCGGCGCGGTGGTCGCGGCCGGTACCGGCACCGTCGGTGAAGGCCTGCGCCGCAATGGCGAGCGCGCCTACATCAGCGGCTGGGGCTGGGTTTGCGGTGATGAAGGCAGCGGTGCCTGGTTGGGTCTGAAGGCCATGCGCCACGCCCAGCAGGCCTTGGACGGCCGCGCCGAGCCTGGTGCGCTGGCCCGTGCCGTCTGGGCCGTGGCCGGTCAGGATCGAGCCACCATCCTGGCCTGGTGCGCTGCCGCCGGCCAGCATGGTTATGCCAGCCTGGCCCCGCTGGTCTTTGATCACGCCCCGAACGATCCGGTGGCGGCTGGCTTTGTTGCCGACGCCGTGAGCGAGCTGGAACGCCTCGCCCACGCCCTGGATCCTCAATCTGAACTGCCTCTGGCGCTGTGCGGCAGCATCGCTGTGCGTTTGAGCTCTGAATTCTCAGGCACCATTCGTGCCCGCTGCGTGTCACCTCGAGGTGACTCGGCCGAGGGTGCGCTGCACCTGGTGCGCAGCGCACTGCAACGCTGAGGATTTCGTGATGAGCATCGCATTTCAATTCAAGCCCGATCCGGACGCCGCTTCGCCGCTGTACATGCAGCTGGCCCACAAGCTGGCGCAGGCCATCCGCGAAGGGGTCTACCACGCCGACGAGGCGCTGCCCTCGGAGCGGGTGCTGTCGGAGTCGCTGGACCTGTCGCGCGTGACCGCGCGCAAGGCCATCGACCGCCTGGTGGAACAAGGCCTGATCATCCGCAAGCGCGGCTCGGGCAACTACATCGCGCCCAAGCTGGAGCAGCCGCTCTCGCGCCTGACCAGCTTCTCGGAAGAGCTGCAACAACGTGGCTTCAAGCCCAGCTCGCGCTGGCTGACCCGCAGCTTCACGCCGGCCGCACCGGATGAGCAGCTGAGCCTGGGCCTGTCCACCGGCGAGCGCGTGGCGCGCCTGGAGCGCTTGCGCTTGGCCGACACCGTGGTCATGGCCTATGAGGTCAGCGTGCTGCCCGAGACGGTCTTGCCGGACCCGGCCGCGGTGCAAGCTTCTTTGTATGAACACCTGGCCAAGCTCGGCGGCGCCCCGGTGCGCGCGCTGCAGCACATCCGTGCCATCAATGCCGACACCAAGCTCGCCAGCCTGCTGGAAGTGCCGGTGGGGCAGGCCGTCTTGTTCATCACCCGTGTGGGCTATCTGGAATCGGGTCATGCCGTCGAGCTGACGCATTCCTATTGCCGCAGCGATTACTACGACTTTGTCGCCGAGATGCGGCGCGAGGGATAGGCGAAGGATGACCCCAGTACAGCACATCGACGCAGACATCCTCACGCCGCAAGGCTTTGTACGGGGTCGACTGGAATACGCGGAAGGGCGCGTGAGCGCCATCCACGGCATCCCGGTCACAGAAAGCCAGGTCCGGCACGATGCCGGTGCGCGCAAGATCGTGCTGCCGGGCTTCATCGATGTGCATGTGCACGGCGGTGGCGGCCATGACACCATGGAAGGCGGCAACGCCGCCGGTGAAATCGCGCGTTTGCATGTGCGCCACGGCACCACCTCCATGCTGGCCACCACCATGACGGCGCCGCTGGACGAGATCCGCTCGGCGCTCAGCGCCCTCGGCCCGTTTTGCGCTCAGCGCGCGCCGGGCTCGGCCCGCCTGCTCGGCGTGCATCTGGAAGGCCCCTACATCAACCCCGGCAAGCTCGGCGCCCAGCCCGACTTTGCCAAGCCCGCGACCCTGGCCGAGATCCATGCCCTGCATGCGCTGGCGCCGATCCGTTTGATCACGCTGGCGCCGGAACTGCCCGGCACGCTGGAGCTGATCAGCGAGCTGCGTGCTGAAGGCTTCCAGGTGCAGATCGGCCACACGGCCGGCACTTACGAAGACGGCGTGCAGGCCCTGGCCCATGGCGCCGGTGGCTTTACCCATTTGTTCAATGCCATGTCCGGCCTGCACCACCGCGAGCCCGGCATGGTGGGCGCAGCCTTGGCTCACGCGAAATACGCCGAGATCATTCCCGACCTGCTGCATGTGCACCCCGGTGCCATCCGCGTGGCCATGCGCTCGATCCCGTGCATGTTCTGCGTCACCGATTCCACGGCCGCGGCCGGCATGCCCGATGGCGAATACAGCTTGGGCCGCCACCGCGTGACCAAGTGCATGGGCGGCGTGCGCCTGCCCGACGGCACGCTGGCCGGCAGCACCCTGACCATGGATCAGGCCTTGCGCAACTTGGTCGGCCTGGGCTTGGAGATTGAAGACGCCTCGCGGCGCGTGTCGACCTACGCGGCCGACTACATGGGTTTGGAAGATCGCGGTCGCCTGCAGCCTGGTGCTTGGGCGGATTTTGTTGTACTGGACCGTGATTTGCAGTTGCAAGGCGTGGTCGTTGAAGGAGAAGAAATTGACCTCGCCTGAGTTGGTGCATGCCTCGCGCATGTTGCAAGAAGCCCTGAGTGCCCCCGCCGCTGTCGCGAACCAGCTGGCCCATGACCAGAACGCCTATGCCGAGCTCGGCGAGGCCCTGCGCGAGCAGCCGCCCACGGCCCTGCTGACCGTGGCCCGTGGCAGCTCGGACCACGCCGCCCACTACATGGCCTATCTGATGATGGCGCGCATGGGCCGCCTGGTGACCTCGCTGCCGATGTCGCTGATCACCCTGTACCAGAGCAAGATCGTCTGCGATGGCCTGGTCTCGCTGGCTTTTTCGCAGTCGGGCCAAAGCCCTGATCTGGTCGCGCCGACGAAATTCTTCCGTGAAGGCGGTGCCCGCACCGTGGCCTTCGTCAACGCCGAGAGCTCGCCTCTGGCCGATGCCGCGCAGTTCGTGTTCCCGCTGCGTTCGGGCCCCGAGCTGAGCGTGGCCGCCACCAAGAGCTATATCGCCCAGCTGGTGGCCGGCGCTCGCGTGGTGGCCGCCTGGAGCGGTGATGAAGACCTGCAGGCTGCTCTGCAGCAGCTGCCCTCGGCCCTGGAGGAGGCCACCAAGCAGCGCTGGGATGTGGCCGTCGAGGTGCTCAAGGACGCGGACAAGCTCTTCGTCATCGGCCGTGGCACGGGTCTGCCCATCGCTATGGAAGCGGCGCTGAAGTTCAAGGAGACCTGTGGCATCCAGGCCGAAGCCTTCTCGGGCGCCGAGGTCAAGCACGGCCCCATGGCCCTGGTGGATGAGGGCTACCCCATGCTGGTGTTCGCGCCGCGTGGCCCGGCCCAGGCCGGCTTGATCGCCCTGGCCGAGGAAATGCGCGGCCGTGGTGCCCGTGTGCTGCTGGCCGCACCGGCCGGCACGCCCGGCGCCGAGCTGCCCCTGGCCTGCACCGGCAATGAAGACCTGGACCCGATCGCCGTGGTGCAGAGCTTCTACCCCATGGTGGAAGCCCTGGCCCGCGCCCGCGGCCGCAACCCGGATGCGCCGCCGCATCTGGCCAAGGTCACCAAGACGAACTGATCGGGGCCGGCTGTCATGACTGCTTTTCATCCCGGCCAGCTGGTGATGGTCGACATCCAGGGCAAGTCCCTGGACGCGGCCACCGCCGAGTTCCTGCGCGCCAACCAGGTGCGCGCCGTCTGCCTGTTCCGCAAGAACCTGGGCACCGAAGCCGAAGTGCGCCAACTGACCCGCGATCTGCGCGAGGTGATGGGCCCCGGCGCCCTGATCGGCCTCGACCAGGAAGGCGGTTCGGTGGTGCGCGCCACCTTCCTGCCGCAAGCGCCTTCGGCCATGGCTCTGGGCGCGGCCGATGATGCGGCCCTGGCCGAGAAGGTCGGCGCCGCGGTCGCCCGCGGCCTGGCCTCGATCGGTGTGAACTGGAACTTCGCGCCGGTGCTGGACATCAACAACAACCCGGCCAACCCGGTGATCGCCGAGCGCAGCTTCTCGGAAGATGCCGATGATGTGACCCGTTTGGCCGGTGCCTGGATGGCCGGCTCGCTGCGAGAAGGCGTGGCCTGCTGCGTCAAGCATTTCCCCGGCCACGGCGACACCCATGTGGACTCGCACCTGGCTCTGCCGACGGTGGACAAGAGCCGTGCTGAGCTGGACGCGCTGGAGCTGCGCCCCTTCAAGGCCATGTGCCACAAGCCCAGCGATGCCGCCCCGGCCGTGATGACCGCCCACATCGTCTACCCGCAGATCGACCCCGATCACCCGGCCACCTTGTCGACCAAGATCCTGGGCGACATCCTGCGCCGCGAATGGGGCTATGACGGGGTGGTCATCACCGACGCGCTGATGATGAAGGCCATCTTCGAGCGCTACGGCTACGCCCGCGCCGCCGTGATGGCCATCCAGGCCGGCGCCGACATGATCCTGGCCCAGGGCGACCTGGAAGAGCAAGGCAGGTCCATCCAAGCCTTGAAAGACGCCTTCGAGCGCGGCGAGCTGACGCTGGAGCAGGGCCGCATCGCCGCAGCCCGCCTGGACAAGCTGGCCGCCGCCTACCCGGTGCGCCACGACGACTACCAGGGCGAGCCGCGCGCTGCCGATGACCGCCTGATGCGCCAGGCCTGGGCTGCCGGCCTGACGGCCCTGCGCGGCGCCACGCCGCCGGCCCGCGATGCGGCGCTGCGCGTGTTCGTGCAGCCCGAGGTGCCGACCGATGGCGTCTCGGAAGCCGGCCCCTCGGGTGCGCAAATCGTCGAGCTGTTCCGCGCCTTCCCGAATGCCCAGATCGAATTCGTCGATGACATCCTGGCCTTGGACTGGGCCACGGTACCGCAGGACGGACGCCTGAATACCGTCGCCTCGACCCACCGCATGCGCTACGGCCAGAACGCCCGCGCCTGGACGCCCGATCTGCACTTGGTGCTCTGGAATCCCTTCCAGGCCCTGGATGTGCCGGGTCCGACCGTGGTGAGCTGGGGTTATGCCGATGGCGCTCTGGCCGGCCTGCAGGCATGGTTGCAGGGCGAGCATGTGGCTGCTGCGCAGTCGCCTGTGCGTCTGGATGCCTGAGCCCGGCGCGCCTTGTCAGCCTGAGAACAACACACGAGGAGACCGGCCATGAGCCAAGAATCGTCAGCCGCGGCAGGGCGTTCCCCGATCCGATGGATTCCCAGCCTGTACTTTGTGCAGGGCATGCAGTTCTTTGTCGTCATGCTGATTGCCGGCCTGATGTTCAAGAACATGGGCGTGGCCAATGACCAGATCGCCCGCTGGACCGGCTTGCTGGGACTGGCCTGGGCGATCAAGCCCTTGTGGAGCCCGTTCCTGGAATTGGCACGCAGCAAGAAGCTGATCGTCGTGGCCATGCAGTTCACCGGTGCCGCTGGACTCGGCCTGATGGCACTGGCCCTGCAGTTGCCGATGTGGTTTGCAGCCTCCATCGGCGTGCTCTTCGTGCTGGCTTACGCTTCGGCCACCCACGACATCGCCTGCGATGGGCTCTATATGGCTGCGCTCGATGCCAAGTCGCAGGCCGCTTACGCGGGATGGCAGGGCGCCTTCTTCAATGCCTCCAAGTTTCTGACCTTGGGCGGCTTGTTGGTTCTGGCCGGGCATCTGGAAACCCGCTACGGCGTGTTCAACGCCTGGTCCATCATCTTTGTCTTGCTGGCGGTGTTGCTGGCGCTGCTGGCCGCTTACAACGCCTATGCCTTGCCCGGCACCTTGAACACCGAGACGGCCGACATCAGTGCCGCGGGTGTGGCGCGCACCTTGCGCGAGGTGATCGGCGACTTTCTGCGCAAGCCGGGCATCTGGTTGGCGATTTTGTTCATCGTGCTGTTCCGCTTTGCCGAGGGGCAGGTGCAGACCATCGGCCCCTTGTTCCTGATCGAGGCGCGTGACAAGGGCGGCTTGGGGCTGAGCACCGAACAGGTGGGCGGCGTCTATGGCACGGTGGGGACGGCGGCTTTTCTGGTCGGCTCCATCCTGGGTGGCTACTTCACGTCTTGGCTGAGTCTCAAGCGCGCCATGCCAGTGCTGATTTTGATGATGGCCGTGCCCAATGTGACCTTCTACTACCTCAGCGTGAGCCTGCCGCAGGACATGTTTCACATCAGCGCGGCCGTGGCCGTGGAGATGTTCGGTTACGGCTTCGGCTTTGTCGGCATGATTCTCTACATCATGCAGGCGGTCGCGCCGGGCAAGTTCCAGACCGCGCATTACGCGCTCGGCTCTGGCGTCATGCAACTCGGTTTCATTTTTTCCAAGACCATCAGCGGCGATATCCAGGTGGCCATGGGCTACCAGAGCTTTTTCCTTTGGACGATTGCTTGTGGTGTACCGGCCTTGGTTCTGATGTTCTTCGTGAAGATCCCGGGCGCACAAGCGGCAGAGGCTGCTCCGGCGGCTGGTGATGCCGCTCCAGCTGCGAGCCGCTGAGGCCATGCGAGGTTTCTTTTTGAGCCTGGCCGCTGCTGCGGCAAGTTTGCTGGCGGTTCAGACTCATGCCGCCCTACCTGCGCCTGGCGGCCTTTTCTTCGATGACTTCAGCTACCGCGAGCTGAGCGGTCTTTGGGCCCAGGGCTGGACGCCACGCAGCAAGGCCGGCCATCCCGGCGTGACGGGTGCGCGCTGGAGCGCCGAGCAGCTGAGCCTGGTTGATGATCCGCAGCAAGCCGGTAACCGCCTGCTGCGTCTGGCCGCACACACCGACGGCAATGGCGCCGGCACGGCGCAGGCCCAGATCTGCCACCAGCGCAAGTATTTGGAAGGCACGTATGCGGCCCGCTTGCGCTTCAGCGATGTGCCCGTGCGCGGCGTTGACGGCGACCCGGTGATCCAGACCTTTTATGTGGTCGCACCGCTGCGCCATGATTTCGATCCCGAGTTCAGTGAGATCGATTGGGAATACCTGCCCAACGGTGGTTGGGGCAGCGAGAAGACGCGGCTCTACGGCATCGCCTGGCAGACCGTGCAGCTCGAACCCTGGAAGAGCTACAACCAGTCGCACGAGGAATTCACGAACCTGAATGGCTGGCACCAGCTCTTGATGCAGGTCTCGGGCGGCCAGGTCAAGCTCTTCCTCGATGGCCGGCAGCTGGCGACCCATGGCGGTCGCAACTACCCGGTCTCGCTGATGTCTATCAACTTCAACCTCTGGTTCTCGCCCGGCGGTCTGCTGCCGGCCAGCGGCCAGGCGCGGGCCTACGAGCAGGATGTGGACTGGGTCTTTCACGCCCGCAACAAGGTGCTGAGCCCGGCCGAGGTGGACGCTGAAGTGAAGCGTTTGCGCGCCGGTGGCGTGGCCCAGTTGGACACGGTGCCGGCGGCCGAGCCGGCCTTGAGCAGCCTGTGTGATTTTTGAATCCGGTCGCCTTGACCGTTCGCCCACGCCGGCTGGGTCGAGTGACTCTGTGTTCTTGTTTGTATGCGATGGGAAGGGCGGACCGAGATGAGCGCTAGCCAACGGTTTGCGTCGGTGGATGCTTTGCGAGGCCTGGCGGTGGCGGCCATGCTGCTGGTCAACAACCCCGGCGATTGGGGTCATGTTTACGCGCCCTTGGAGCATTCGGCCTGGCACGGCTGCACGCCCACCGACCTGATCTTCCCCTTCTTCCTCTTCATCGTCGGCGTCTCGCTGGCCCTGGCCCTGGGACCGCGGGTTGATGCGCAGGCGCCGATCGCGCCCTTGCGCCGCACGGTCTTGATCCGCGCGGCACGCATCCTGGCCCTGGGTCTGGTGCTGCACCTGCTGGCCTGGTGGCTGATGGGCAAGCCCGAGTTGCGCATTCCCGGCGTGTTGCAGCGCATTGCCATCTGCTTTGGCGTGACGGGCCTGGTCGTCCTGCAACTGCGTCGTCAGGCCTCGCAATGGGGTTTGCTGGCAGCGCTGCTCTTGGGCTACGGCGCCTTGCTGGCTTGGGGCGGCAGCCTCGACAAAGTGGGAAACATCGCGTCGCGCTGGGATGCCGCCTTGTTCGGTCGCTTCGGCTATGAGTGGAACGCCGCCACCGGCTTGGGCCACGATCCGGAAGGCTTGGTCAGCACCCTCGGCGCGCTGGCCACCAGTCTGCTGGGTCTGCAAGCGGGTCAATACCTCCGCCGCGCCCAGCAGCCAAGCTTGTGGCTGTTGGGTCTGGGCAGTGCCTGCCTGGGCCTGTTGGTGGCTGAGTTCCAGCCGCTCAACAAGCAACTCTGGACCCCGAGCTTCGTGCTCTGGACCGGCGGCCTTGGCGCCTTGGCCTTGGCCCTGGCTCACCGCCTGATCGACCAAGCCGGCTGGCCGGCCCTGGGCCGCAGTTTCGGTGTCAACGCCATCGCCGCATACGCCGGCGCCTGGATGTGCACGGTGTTGCTCGAAGGTTTCGGCTTGATGGCCTCGCTCTACGCCGGCGCCTTCGGCTGGATCGGCCGTCTGGCCGGGCCGTTCAACGCCTCACTGGCGTTTGCGCTGGCATTCGTGGCGGTGTGGTCGCTGATCGTGAAGCTGATGGATCGGCGTGGGATTTACATCAAGGTGTGAGGCCTGATGCATTGACCTTGCCCGATGTGGTGGCGGGGTCGGCCTGGGCCTCTTTTAAGCGGGCCGAAGTGGGCGTCACATCTCGCGCCAATCTGAGGCCGAAGAAAACAAAGCGGGCTTCGGGCGAGTCCGAGTTGCGGTGATGTGGGCGCAACAGCTTGTGTTCGTTGAACCATGAACCGCCGCGCAGCACGCGCTTGGTCGTTTCGCTGTGACTCCGACGGGCTTGGCCGTCGGTGTGCGCACCTAGGTAGTTCTCGTGGAACGCATCTTCTACCCATTCCCAGACATTGCCTTGCATATCGTGCAAGCCAAATCGATTGGGCGCTTTCTGACCGACCGGGTGGACATGACCTTTGCTGTTTTTGCTGTACCAGGCGTTTTGCTGCAGTTGCTCCACCTCTTCTTCAGGATCTGTGGACAGCGTTGTGCCGGCCCGGGCGGCGTATTCCCATTCCGCTTCGCTGGGCAGTCGGTAGTTCAAGCCCGTGAGTTGGTTTAGGCGATGGATGAAAGTTTGGGCTTCATTCCAGTTGATCCTCTCGACCGGGCAGCGCTCTCCACAAGCTGTATTGGCGCTGGGGTTGCTGCCCATGATGGCCATCCACTCCCCCTGGGTCACTTCGTACTTGCCTAGCAAGAAACTTGAGATCGCGACCTGGTGTATCGGCTGTTCTGTGAGTTGGCTGCTGCTTCCCATGCTGAAGCTTCCCGCTGGAATCAACACCATCGCCGGGCAGATCGCGCAGTCTTTGCGCTCTTGGATGTGCCTGCCGTTCACGGTGTCGGCAGCTTGGGCGGCCGCTGAGGCGGGGGCTCCGAGCAGCTGCCGCGCTTTGGCTTCCACCTGGGCGCTGAGTTCTGGAGGCGTTGCCAATGCTGGGGCCGAACTCGGCCTGTTGCCGCCCCGTTGGGCAGCAGCCAATGCGGCTCGCGCCTGCAGTTTGGCGAGCAAGCACTCGCTCAGGACATTGACGCGAGCATCCGAATTGAGGTCTTCTTCAATGGCGGGATATTTGATACCGGGAATGGTCGAACAACTTGTCGAACCCGGCATGCTCCCTGAAGTGCAATTGAGTCGGTCTGGCAATGAAATCGCGGGCACGACCACTCTGATATTCGGCTTCACCGTCGCAAGGCTGAGCTTCTTACAGGAGTCGATATCTTGCTGGTTGAAGTCTGGCAGACCGTCTGTGGAGCTCGGCAGGCTTATACATCCGGCCATCAATCCGCCCAATACTAGCAGGGCTGCCCGGTTTGCAAATCTCATGGATCGCCTCGAATGTTCGACATCTAGGTTGAAGAAGGGATTCCATGACTGCTGGAGCTCGGGCATGATGATAAATGGGTCTGTTCTGCAGGGCGTAGAGCATTTTTCCGGGAATAGTTACAAGTGCCCTTCTTTCCGCACCTCAGCGTCCAAGTTCAGGCCGCCACCGCTGAGGATTACTCCGATGTTCAGTATTGAAATGTCGCGACGAGGAATACCGGGATCTTGGGGTCACACTCAGTCGGGCGGCAAACATCAATTGATAGGTTGATTTGAGAATGCGCATCAAAAGAATTGCAATCCTTGGTGGCGGCACGGCCGGATGGTTGGCTGCCAATCATTTGGCTGTTGAGTTGAGAGCGGAACAGGACATCTCGATCACAGTGATCGAGTCAGCCGAAATTGGGATTATTGGGGTCGGTGAGGGCACAGTGCCGCACATCCGCAAGTCCTTGATGAAGTTCGGCATCTCAGAGGCAGAGCTTCTGGCTGAATGTGATGCGACCTTCAAGGTGGGCATCAAGTTCACCGATTGGCTGGCCCCGGGCCAAAATCAGGCCGCCAATTCTTACTACCATCCGTTCTCCTCGCCGTACCCCGGCGGGCTTGATGTGACGGCCATGTATTTGCAGAACGCAGCTGACATGGAGTTTTCATCGCTGACGGAAGTGACCGCCTTGGCGGATGCCATGAAGGCACCGAAGAAAATCTCTTCGGCTCCGTTTGAGGCACCGATCAATTATGCGTATCACTTCAATGCCTTGAAGTTCGGGCAGCTACTCGCAAGAAATGCCACGGAACGTCTCGGTGTGCATCGCAAACAGGCGACCGTGGTCGATGCCGTCTTGAGTTCAAGCGGCGATGTTGATTATTTGTTGACCAAGGAAGGTGAGCAGTTGCAGTTTGACTTCTTCGTTGACTGCACGGGATTCAATTCTTTGCTGCTCGGCGGTTTGTACAAGGTCCCCTTTGTCGACAAGTCTTCGCAGATATTGACGGATACAGCCTTGACCGTTCAGGTTCCGACTGAGCTACATTGCGAAATTCCGCCGTATACCTTGGCCAAAGCGCATACGGCAGGTTGGCTTTGGGATATTCCATTGACCAACCGTCGCGGTGTTGGCTTCGTCTACGCGAGCTCGCTCATGCCAGAAGAGCAGGCGTTGGAAGGCTTGGCGGCGCATCTCGGACAGTGCCCCGAGCAGTTGTCGCCCCGAAAGATCGGCATGCGGATTGGCTACCGGGAAAAGTTCTGGCACCAAAATGTGGTTGCACTTGGCTTGGCTCAGGGTTTTGTAGAGCCGCTTGAGGCGACTTCGATCTTTGTCACGGATCTTGCTGCAGAACTGTTCGCGAGGAATTTCTCCCCCGAAAAAGAAACCATGTCGGCTGCGGCAGCGTACTGCAATCAGGTGGTCGCCTACACCTGGGAGCGGGTCATGGACTTTGTGCAATTGCATTACTGTATTTCTGACCGCCGCGACTCCGAATTTTGGCGTTTGAATACCGAAGAGGCGAAGATATCCGAGGTTCTCGCGCAGCGTTTGGCCATGTGGCGTGTGAATCCGCCGAAGAAGTCGGATTTCTTCAGTCGATTCGACCTCTTTGATGTCGAGAATTTCCTTTTTGTTTTGTATGGCATGAAGTATCCGACAAAGGCGCGCGCGATGACTGCCAACGAGGTTCAGGCCTACGCTCAAGAGCTTAATCAGGTCAAGGGTTTGGAAAAGGCCTTGTCCGGCGAGTTGATTGGTCACCGCGAATGGTTGACCGGCTTTTTGGCTGCATATCGAGAAATGCAGCGAAAATGAGCTGGCTGAAGCCATTGGCGACAATCGCTAGGCTTGTGCATGGCCAGAATTTGCGGCCCTTGATACCGGCCTTGATGTAGAAAGAATGAATATGACTATTGCGATTCGCATGCCACCTGACGTGCAGTCGGTCCAGATCGGTGAGCAGGCGGTGGTGTTCATCGATGATTTCTTGACCGAGCCGACGGAGATGGTGGAAGCGGCGTGTCAAAGCCAGTTCTCGCCGTGCCCGGGTTATGAGCAAGGCAAGGGCTACCCTGGTTTGCGTGCTACGGCGCCTTCTGAGTACTCGCTGCGGCTGGTGGAGCTGCTGGAGCCTTTGATCAAGATTAACTTTCAGGTTCCTGAGCAGTTGGACTTGAACAAAAGTGCTTGTGAGTTCTCGTTGACCACGGTAGCGCCGGATCGCTTGGGCGTGATGCAGCGAACACCTCATTTCGATTCGAGTTCGCCCTACCATATGGCTGTGTTGTTGTATCTCTGTGGCCCCGAGCATGGAGGCACAGGTTTTTATCGGCACAAGGCGACTGGTTTTCAGCGGATCACCTCTGAGAATTTGCAGACATATTCTGATGTTTATAGTGATGAATTGCACCGGGCACCGCCCAAGCCGCGGTATTTTGATGACTCCGACGATCATTTCCAGTTCTTAGGAATGATGCCTGCGCGGTTCAATCGTTTGGTGGTCTACCCCGGGAGCTTGCTGCACAGCGCTTGTATCAATCCTGGCATCGGTGTGTGTGCAGACCCAAGGCGAGGTCGTTTGACGGTCAATACCTTCTTCGATTCTTGATGTTTGGTTTGCTCAAGAAAAAAGCCCGGCATCTGCCGGGCTTTTGCTTGGTGAGGCGCTGGTTCGATCAGAACTTGGCGCTGACGCCGAGGCGGTAGGTGGTTTCACCCATGAACGACCAGGCGGGGTAGCCTTCCTTCAGAGATGCGCGCAAGGAGGTTTTGGCACCGGCGGCACCGTACTGGATGTCGTCGCTCTTCAGCAGGTTGGTGGCGTCGAAGCTCACGCGGATCTTGTCGGTTACGTTCCAGCCCAGGCTCAGATCCAGCGAACCGAAGGCGTCATGCATGCGGTTGCTGTAGTAGCCGGTCTCGCGCACCATGTACTTCGAGCGCCAGTTGTAGGCCAGGCGAGCAGAGTAGGTGGAAGACTCCCAGTAGCCGACCAAGTTGGCGTTGTGCTTGGACGAGAGCGTGAAGACGTTCAGCTCGTCTTGGTAGCTCTTGCCAGGCGCGGTGGCGTCGGTGAAGGTGTAGTTGACCGATGTACCGAAACCATTGCCGAAGCCGTGGTTGATCTGGGCTTCGAAGCCGGTGATCTTACCGCCACCAGCATTCTTGTAGGTGTTGATCGTCCAGTTGTCCTTGCCGGTGTCTGGGCTGATCAAACCGATCTGCTGATTCAGCAGGGTGTCGGTGGTGATGAAGTTGTTGACCTTCTTGTAGAAGAAAGTCACAGCAGCCAGATTGCCGCGGCCGTAGTAGTACTCAAGGCCCAAGTCCAGTTGGTTCGACTTCATCGGCTTGAGGCCCACTTTGCCGAAGGTCACGGTCTCGTTGCCCGGCAAGGTGTCTTGCCAGCCTGCAGTGGAACCGCCAATGAACATATTGTCGTAGTTCGGACGGGTGATCGCCGACGAGGCAGCGAAGCGCAGCTTCGTTTCCTTGTTCAGGTCATACACCACATTCAAACTGGGCAGCCAGTCGCTGTAAGTCGCGTCGGCATTTTTCTTGGTGGTGCTCCAGCCGCGGTTCGCTTCGACGACGTTGGTCATGTCAGACTTGCCGTCAAAGAAGTAGGACGAGGCGGTGGCCTTGGTGCGGATGTAACGCAGACCAAAGTTGCCATGCCATTGGTCCTGATCGAAGTCGAACATGCCGTACAAGGCGGTGTTTTTCTCCTCCAGTTCGCCGAAGCCGCCGCGTGACTCCACCCAGCCCTTGACGTTGGAGTTGGCCAAGTCAAACATGGCGGACAGATTGGGCTTGGGCACGTTCCAGCCTGCGGTGCCGACCGGCATCGAGCCGTCGAACAGGCTTGCTGTCGAAGCGGTCAAACCAGGCGTGACAAAAGTCGGGCGGAACTCGGTCTTGCTGAAGGTGTGCTTGGTGGTCCGGGCACCCGTCTTGAACGAAGTGAGCGCACCCCATTCGAGGTCGATGGTGGCGTCAACTTGAGCGAAGGTTTCCTTGTCCTTGTTGGGGCCGCGAGCGGTTGCCCAGGACTCGGGGCCCGAGGTTGCCGGCAGTTGGTTGAGGCCGACATTCATGTCCTTGCTCGGGGTCATCACGATCTGCTTGCCGGTGGCGTCGGTCGTGCCTTCCCACTTCGGCAGCAGGGGAGCATTGCCCCAGCCGACATAGCTGTAGTTGCTGGTCAGCGAGGTGCCGCCGTCGGCCTTGGTGGTGCCTGCAACGGCCTCCAGCTTGAACTTGTCACCCTTCATGGAGCCATTCAGCACCAGGCTGTCCGAGCTCATGGTGGCGTCACGCGCCCAGGTTTGCATGAAGGTGCTCGACGCGTTCGATGCATCCAGCTTGGTCTTCAAGCAGAGCAGGCCGGCTGTGGGGTTGGCCAGCGTACAAGCCTTGGTGTCGGCGTAGTCCTTGCCCGGATCTTGCAAGGTGAAGGCGTAGTGCGTGGTGTTTCCTGCAGGAGCTTTGTACTCCAGGCGGGTGTAGTTCAGGCCCAACTCCATGCCAGCTGCAGGCCGCGCCTGCAAGGTGACGTTCACGGCGGAGCGCTGCTTTTCCTGGAAGAAGGTGCCCGGCACCACGTCACCGGACCAGCGGCCATCGGCTTCAATGCCGCGGCGCATGTAGTCGCCCTTTTCCATGGCGCCAGCGACCAGCACGCCGAATTTCTTCTGCGCATCGCGCCAGCTGAACAAAGCCGACGCTTCTTTGTTGAGGTCGGTGCTGACCGTACCTTTGCCCAGTTTGACGCTGGCGAAGCCCGTGTTGGCCGCCATGTCCAGGGGCTTGCGGGTCTTGACGATCACGGTGCCGCCAATGCCGCCTTCGGTCAAATCGGCCTGCGACGTCTTGTACACCTCCATGCCGCCAATCAGTTCAGAAGGCAGCAAGGAATAATTGAACGAGCGATCGATGGCCTTTTGGTCATACCAACCCGTCGACGCCATGGTCTGGCCGTTCAAGGTTGTGTAGGTCATTTGCGGGTCGGTGCCACGGATCGACACCGAGGCGCCCACGCCGAAATCACGGCCCACAGACACGCCAGGAATGCGACCCAGTGCCTGGCCCACGTCGGCGTCCGGCAACTTGCCCACGTCTTCTGCAGAAACTGCGTCGACAACGGCGTTCGAATTCTTCTTGATGTTCACTGCGGTTTGCAGTGAAGCGCGGATACCGGTGACGACAACTTGCTCCAACTGAGCGGTGTCTTGCTTCGCTTCCGTTTGCTGCGCCTGTGCGGCGAGCGAAGCGCCCAGCAGCGTCAGCGTGACTGCCGCGGCGATGGGATTCTTCTTGACCTTCATAACTGCTCCTCGATATTGGCCGGAATGGATGAGTCGGCCTGTTACGACGCGGAACCAGTGCAATGCCAATCTGCAAATTGGCATGTGTCTGGTGCCTCCTATGACGTACGAATGCAACCAATGCCATGCCACTATACGGCCCGGTAGTGCCACTTTGCTACCACTTTTCGGTTCGTGTTTTCCCTGCTGTGGCGATGTTGCCACCATGCTTTTGGCGACTTGTGTTGCTTCTGGAGCTGGGCTCAACCGCGGCAGTCGGAGGTCGCCAAGCCTTGGTATCGGCGGCACTCTTGGTAGCACATTGGTATTGACCGGGGCGGCGGTGAGGGGAGCGCCTGTCAAGGCCGCTGTGTGACAAGTCTGACGATTGATCGAGCCCGGTCTGCCTGGGGTCATTTCTGTGCAATGGCTCGAAAGGCCGGTCTGCCTTTCATCCCGCGTTGCATCAAGCTTGGGTTCCTGTCTGCGTCGGATGGGTCGCCCCGGCGGACCGCGATGGGCCGCATGCATCAAAATCCAGAAAATTTCTTGGCGAGTGAAAAATGCTGTGCTACAGTAGCAGGCTTGCCTCGGAGGGGTGGCCGAGTGGTTAAAGGCAGCAGACTGTAAATCTGCCCGCTTACGCGTACGCTGGTTCGAATCCAGCCTCCTCCACCAAGGCAAAACTTTTCTTGATTCGAGCTGTCGGCTGGTCCGGCAGCTCGATCTCAAGCAAGGTCGCAAGACTCCCGGGCGGGAGTAGTTCAATGGTAGAACCTTAGCCTTCCAAGCTAATGACACGGGTTCGATTCCCGTTTCCCGCTCCAGCGTCGGGTGTGGAGCGGCAAGGTGCAGTATTGTTGTTTGTGTCGTTACCGGTTTGTTGGTTGTCTTGCCTGCAAACCTGTGCCGATGCCCATGTGGCTCAGTGGTAGAGCACTCCCTTGGTAAGGGAGAGGTCACGCGTTCGATCCGCGTCATGGGCACCACCTCTTTTCTTCTTCTAGTCTGATCGAGTCCTTCTCAGGAGCGCAGAAATGGCAAAAAGCAAGTTTGAACGCACCAAGCCGCACGTCAACGTCGGCACCATCGGTCACGTGGACCATGGCAAGACGACCCTGACGGCTGCGATCGCAACCGTGCTGTCGAAGAAGTTCGGCGGCGAGGCCAAGGCCTACGACCAGATCGACGCTGCACCTGAAGAAAAGGCACGCGGCATCACGATCAACACCGCCCACGTTGAGTACGAAACGGCCAACCGCCACTACGCTCACGTTGACTGCCCCGGCCACGCTGACTATGTGAAGAACATGATCACCGGCGCCGCACAGATGGACGGCGCGATCCTGGTGTGCTCGGCCGCTGACGGTCCGATGCCCCAGACCCGCGAGCACATCCTGCTGGCTCGCCAAGTGGGCGTGAAGTACATCATCGTGTTCCTGAATAAGTGCGACATGGTGGATGACGCCGAGCTGCTGGAACTGGTGGAAATGGAAGTGCGCGAGCTGCTGTCCAAGTACGACTTCCCTGGCGACGACACCCCCATCATCAAGGGTTCGGCCAAGCTGGCTCTGGAAGGCGACACGGGCGATCTGGGCGAGCAAGCCATCATGCGCCTGGCCGATGCCCTGGACACCTACATCCCCCAGCCTGAGCGTGCCGTGGACGGCGCCTTCCTGCTGCCGGTGGAAGACGTGTTCTCGATCTCGGGTCGTGGCACCGTGGTGACCGGTCGCGTTGAGCGCGGCATCATCAAGGTCGGCGAAGAAATCGAAATCGTCGGTATCCGCGACGTGCAGAAGACCACCGTGACTGGCGTGGAAATGTTCCGCAAGCTGCTGGACCAAGGTCAAGCTGGCGACAACGTCGGTATCCTGCTGCGCGGCACCAAGCGCGAAGACGTCGAGCGCGGCCAAGTGCTGAGCAAGCCGGGTTCGATCAAGCCGCACACGCACTTCACTGCTGAAGTCTATGTGCTGAGCAAGGAAGAAGGCGGCCGTCACACTCCGTTCTTCAACAACTACCGTCCCCAGTTCTACTTCCGTACGACTGACGTGACCGGTGCTGTTGAGTTGCCCGCGGACAAGGAAATGGTCATGCCTGGCGACAACGTCGGCATCACCGTGAAGCTGATCGCTCCGATCGCCATGGAAACCGGTCTGCGCTTCGCTATCCGCGAAGGTGGCCGTACCGTGGGTTCGGGTGTGGTTGCCACCATCCTCGCTTAAGATTTGTACGGCCACAGGGGCATAGCTCAATTGGCAGAGCGTCGGTCTCCAAAACCGAAGGTTGGGGGTTCGAGACCCTCTGCCCCTGCCAACTACCGTTGATTGCGGAAGTTGGTTTGTTGGTCCAGACATCGGCCCGCGGGAGTGCATCCCGGCGGGCTTTGCTGCTGGTGGGTATTGCCACCGCCAAACCGAAATGCTGAATGCAGAGTCGCAAGCCTCTGCATGGAATTGAATCAATGTCGAATCCTCAAGTCGAAACCGTGACCACCAGCGCCGACAAGGCGAAGCTGGGTGTTGCTGCGCTGCTGCTGGTTGCTGCCTTGGTGGCCTATTACGGTCTTGCCAAGCAAGGCCAGTGGGTTCAGTGGGGCGCTTTGCTGGCGTTGTTGGCGGCAGCTTTGGCGGCGTTCTTCACTTCTGAGACCGGCAAGTCTTTGATCGCCTACGGTCGCGACTCGTCGCGCGAAGTGCGCAAGGTGGTTTGGCCGACGCACAAAGAAGCGCGCCAGATGACCGGCTATGTGTTTGCCTTCGTCGTGGTCATGGCCTTGTTCTTGTGGATCACGGATAAGACGCTGGAATGGGTCATCTATGACCTCATTCTGGGTTGGCGGGGTTGATCGAACGTGAATGGGCGCCTGCGGGCGTCTTTCGCGCTGGAATTGAGCCGCAAGGCAAGCGTTGTAGAGCGTTGAAGGATTGCAATGACTGAAGAACTAGGCCAAGTGGTGACGGAGGCTGCGGCAGCCCCGGTCGGGCTTCCCAAGCGCTGGTATGTTGTGCACGCCTATTCGGGCATGGAAAAAGCCGTCGAACGCAATCTGCGCGAGCGCATTGATCGCGCCGGTATGCAAGACAAGTTCGGCCGCATCCTGGTGCCGACCGAAGAAGTCGTCGAGTTGAAGAACGGCAAGAAGGCCGTGACCGAGCGTCGTTTCTTCCCCGGCTACGTGCTGGTGGAGATGGTCATGGAAGATGACACCTGGCACTTGGTCAAGCACACGTCCAAAGTCACCGGCTTTGTCGGCGGCGCCAAGAACCGCCCGGCGCCCATCTCGGAAGCCGAAGTGATGAAGATCGTCAGCCAGATGCAAGAGGGCGTCGAGAAGCCCCGGCCCAAGGTTGAGTGGATGGTCGGCGAAGTGGTGCGAGTCAAGGAAGGCCCGTTCACCGACTTCAATGGCGCGATCGAGGACGTCAACTACGACAAGTCCAAAGTCCGCGTCTCGGTCACCATCTTCGGCCGCGCCACACCGGTCGAACTGGATTTCTCGCAGGTCGAGAAGGTCTGATCGGCATCATAAGTTCAAGAGCCTGACAGGGCTCGTGCCGCTCGCAAGAGCGGCGCATCCTGTCCGTAGTCAGCCCGCGACGAGACGCGGGCAAGAGGAGCAAGGGTAAAAGGCGTCAAGCCTCCAGTCCCTTGCGCTAGCACTCAAGAGTTGCGGCGCGGCCGCTGCGGCTCTGTCAGGAGAAATCATGGCCAAGAAAATTGTCGGCTTTATCAAGCTGCAAGTTGCGGCAGGCAAGGCTAATCCTTCGCCTCCGGTCGGTCCGGCGCTGGGTCAGCGCGGTCTGAACATCATGGAGTTCTGCAAGGCGTTCAACGCTCAGACCCAAGGCCACGAGCCGGGTATGAAGTTGCCGGTGGTCATCACCGCCTTCGCAGACAAGAGCTTCACCTTCGTGATCAAGTCGCCCCCGGCGACTGCCCTGATCAAGAAGGCTGTCAAGCTGGACAAGGGTTCGGCAAAGCCCCATCTGGAAAAGGTCGGCAAGCTGACCCGCGCCCAGTTGGAAGAAATCGCCAAGATCAAGGTCAAGGATTTGACCGCTGCTGATCTGGACGCTGCCGTTCGTACGATTGCTGGTTCCGCTCGCTCGATGGGCGTGCTGGTGGAGGGTGTTTGAGATGGCAAAGCTGACTAAACGCCAAAAGGCCCTGCAAGGCAAGGTCGAAACCACCAAGCTGTATCCGCTGAGCGAAGCGCTGGCCCTGGTGAAGAGCCTGGCCACCGCCAAGTTTGACGAGTCCATCGACGTGGCCGTGCAACTGGGCGTGGATGCCAAGAAGTCTGACCAAGTCGTTCGCGGCGCGGTCGTGATGCCTCACGGCCTGGGCAAGACCAAGCGCGTGGCTGTGTTCGCACAAGGTGCCAAGGCTGAAGAAGCCAAGGCTGCCGGTGCTGACGTGGTCGGCATGGAAGACCTGGCCGAGCGTATCAAGGCTGGCGACATGCCTTTCGACGTCGTGATCGCGTCCCCGGACACGATGCGTATCGTCGGTACCCTGGGTCAAGTGCTGGGCCCGCGTGGCCTGATGCCTAACCCCAAGGTCGGCACCGTCACTCCTGATGTGGCTACTGCAGTCAAGAACGCCAAGGCTGGTCAAGTCCAGTTCCGCGTTGACAAGGGCGGCATCATTCACGGCACGCTGGGTCGTCGTTCGTTCGACAACGACAAGCTGGAAGGCAATCTGCGCGCCCTGATCGAAGCCCTGAACAAGGCCAAGCCGGCCACCAGCAAGGGTGTCTACCTGCGCAAGGTCGCGATCTCTTCCACCATGGGCGTTGGCGCCCGCGTGGAAGTGGCCAGCATCAACGCTCAAGCTTCGGCCTGAGTTTGAAGAAATGAGGTGCGGCGCTTGTCTGGCGCCGCGCTGATGAATTGGTGGGCTGAGGCTCGACAGAAGACAGTTCCCAGCGGACTGTCTTGTGCGCGCCGAAGGCCTTTGTGCTCTCAAGCGCAAAGGCCGGGTGTTCGCAAATGCGCGAGCTTCAGGTCATCCAAGACCGTTGGTGTCGCGTCGCTTTTCAGTGGCGCGGCTTAATCGAAAGCCAGGTGCAAGCCGGGCCGGAAACCAACGCAGATGGCGGTCCCGCTGTAAAGGTCTGATTTGTTCTTCGTTCTGAACTGGGCGAAGGATGGGTTTCCTGGACAGAAGGTCGCTGAACCCGGGTGTGTCCGGAGCCGCAAGGCAAAGGACACGTTTTTGTGAGGAGTAGACCTTGAGTCTCAATCGCAACGAGAAAGCAGCCGTCGTTACGGATGTGGCAGCCCAAGCGGCGAAGTCGCAGACCCTGGCGTTGGCCGAATACCGTGGCCTCACCGTTGAAGCCTTGAACAAGCTGCGCGTCGAAGCGCGTGCCAAGGGTGTGTATCTTCACGTGCTGAAGAACACCCTGGCGCGTCGTGCCGTCGCCGGTACCCCGTTCGAGGCTGCTTCGGAGAGCATGGTCGGCCCGCTGATCTATGGCTTTTCTGAAGACGCTGTGGCCGCGGCCAAAGTCATCGCTGACTTTGCCAAGACCAACGACAAACTGATCATCAAGGGCGGAGCCTACGGTGGCAAGGCACTGGATGCTAACGGCGTGAAAGCCCTGGCATCGGTCCCCAGCAAGGAAGTCCTGCTGGCGCAACTGTTGGGTCTCATGCAGTCGCCGGTGTCGCGTTTCGCACGCGTCATCGCCGCTGTGTCCGAGCAACGTGGTGGTGCAGCTGCTCCGGCCGAAGCCGAAGCAGTGGCCGAAGCCGCGCCTGCTGCCTGAACGATCTGCTGTTAAAGCAACCATTAACTGAATCTAGGAGCCTCAAATGGCATTCGATAAAGACGCATTCATCACCGCCCTGGACGCCATGACCGTTCTGGAACTCAATGACCTGGTCAAGGCCATTGAAGAGAAGTTCGGCGTGTCCGCTGCTGCTATGGCCGCTCCGGCCGCTGGTGGCGCCGCTGCTGGTGCAGCCGCTGCTGAAGAGCAGACCGAGTTCAACGTTGTGCTGCTGGAAGCCGGCGCCAACAAGGTGTCCGTCATCAAGGCCGTGCGCGAAATCACCGGTCTGGGTCTGAAGGAAGCCAAGGACCTGGTCGACGGCGCTCCCAAGGCTGTCAAGGAAGCCGTGGCCAAGGCCGATGCCGAAGCCGCCAAGAAGAAGCTGGAAGAAGCCGGCGCCAAGGTCGAAGTCAAGTAATTGGCTCAGGGGGCGGGCTTTGCAGCCTTCCCCCGTTGACCCGGTTGCGACCGGCTCTGCGCTCTTGTTGATGTCCCGCCTGACGAGGTCTTGGGGATTCCAGCAAGCAGCAAGAAGCATCGGTCAAAGCCTGAAAGGGGTAGGTCTACGGACCTCCCCCTTTTGCTGTTTTAGGGGTTAGTCCTGTTGAGAATAGTTGAAAGCTTCGCGCGGGGTATGATGCGCGGTTCTTTCAAGTGTTCTCTGATCCGACTGCAGAGATCCGGTTTGGTCGGGCCCAGGTGCAATGCCAGGGTTGTCCGCCAGCGGTTGGTAGTGGCCAACCACCAAGCATCGAGCCATCCGTTCTGGATGTGGCTCGTGAAGCCAGTCGCCGACGAAGCCCGTCCCACGGCCAGGGGTGGGCTCTCGACACGGAGTGTTTATGGCGCAAGCAACCCCCTATAGCTATACCGAGCGCAAGCGGATTCGCAAGAGCTTCGGCAAGCGCGAGAGCGTTCTCAACGTTCCCTATTTGCTCACCATGCAGAAAGAGGCCTATGTGGCCTTCCTGCAAAAGGACGTTCCCCCCGCCAAACGCAAGGCCGAAGGCCTGCAGGCAGCCTTCCTTTCCGCGTTCCCGATTGTTTCGCACAACGGTTTCGTGGAAATGAAATTCCTCGAATTCAACATCGCCAAGCCACCGTTCGACACCCGTGAGTGTCAGCAGCGGGGCTTGACCTATGCAGCCGCCGTGCGCGCGCGTCTGCAGATGATCATTTACGACCGTGAATCGCCCCAGGCGAAGACCGTCAAGGAAATCAAGGAACAAGAGGTCTACATGGGCGAAGTGCCCCTGATGACCGACTACGGTTCCTTCATCGTCAATGGCACCGAGCGTGTCATCGTTTCGCAGCTGCACCGCTCGCCCGGCGTGTTCTTCGAGCACGACAAGGGCAAGACCCACTCGTCCGGCAAGCTGCTGTTCTCGGCCCGCATCATTCCTTACCGCGGTTCGTGGCTGGACTTTGAATTCGACGCCAAGGACATCTTGTTCTTCCGCGTCGACCGCCGCCGCAAGATGCCGGTCACCATCCTGCTCAAGGCCATCGGCCTGAATCCCGAGCAGATCCTGGCCCACTTCTTCGTCTTCGACAACTTCCGTCTGATGGACGTGGGTGCGCAGATGGAGTTCGTGGCCGACCGCCTGAAGGGCGAAGTCGCTCGCTTTGACATCACCGACAAGAGCGGTGCCGTCATCGTCGAGAAGGACAAGCGCATCACTGCGCGCCACACCCGCCAGCTGGAGCAATCCGGCACTCAGCACGTCACCGTGCCCGAAGACTTCCTGCTCGGCCGCGTGCTGGCCAAGAACATGGTCGACGGCGACACCGGCGAGATCATCGCCAAGGCCAATGACGAGCTGACCGATGCGCTGCTGAAGAAGCTGCGCTCGGCTGGCATCAAGGACGTGCAGTGCCTGTTCACCAATGAACTGGACGAAGGCGCCTACATCAGCCAAACCCTGGCCACCGACGAAACCGTCGACCAGCTGGCTGCCCGCGTCGCCATCTACCGCATGATGCGCCCCGGCGAGCCGCCGACGGAAGACGCGGTCGAGGCCCTGTTCAACCGCCTGTTCTACAACGCCGACACCTACGATCTGTCGCGCGTGGGCCGGATGAAGTTCAACGCCCGTGCTGGCCGCGACACGCCCGAAGGCGCGATGACGCTGTCCAACGAGGACATCCTGGACGTCGTCAAGATCCTGGTCGAGCTGCGCAATGGCCGTGGCGAAGTCGATGACATCGACCACTTGGGCAACCGTCGCGTGCGTTGTGTGGGCGAACTGGCCGAAAACCAGTACCGCTCGGGCTTGGCTCGTATCGAGAAGGCTGTCAAGGAACGTCTGGGCCAGGCCGAGACCGAAGCCCTGATGCCGCATGACCTGATCAACAGCAAGCCGATCTCGGCTGCACTGAAGGAATTCTTCGGTGCCTCGCAGCTGTCGCAGTTCATGGACCAAACCAACCCGTTGTCGGAAATCACGCACAAGCGTCGTGTTTCCGCTCTGGGCCCGGGCGGTCTGACCCGCGAACGTGCCGGCTTCGAAGTCCGGGACGTGCACCCCACCCATTACGGCCGCGTCTGCCCGATCGAAACGCCGGAAGGCCCGAACATCGGTCTGATCAACTCCCTGGCGCTGTACGCTCAGTTGAACGAGTACGGCTTCCTGGAAACGCCGTATCGCCGCGTGGTCGAAGGCAAGGTCACCAAGCAGATCGACTACCTGTCCGCCATCGAGGAAGGCAAGTACGTCATCGCTCAGGCCAATGCCTCGCTGAGCAAGGAAGGCGCGCTGATCGACGAGCTGGTCTCGGCCCGTGAAAACGGTGAATCGGTGCTGACCTCGCCCGAGCGCATCCAGTACATGGACGTGGCCCCGACCCAGATCGTGTCGGTTGCTGCCTCGCTCGTGCCCTTCCTGGAGCACGACGATGCGAACCGCGCACTGATGGGCGCCAACATGCAGCGTCAAGCCGTGCCCATCCTGCGCCCCGAAAAGGCGCTGGTGGGTACCGGTGTCGAGCGCGTGGCGGCCAAGGACTCGGGCACCGTGGTGGCAGCTCGCCGCGGCGGTATCGTGGACTACGTGGACACCAACCGTATCGTGATTCGCGTCAATGACGCGGAGACCGTGGCCGGTGAAGTCGGCGTCGACATCTACAACCTGATCAAGTACCAGCGTTCCAACCAGAACACCAACATTCACCAGCGCCCGATCGTCAAGCGCGGTGACCATGTGGCTGCTGAAGACATCATCGCGGACGGCGCTTCCACCGACATCGGTGAACTGGCGCTGGGCCAGAACATGCTGGTCGCCTTCATGCCCTGGAACGGCTACAACTTCGAAGACTCGATCCTGATCTCCGAACGCGTGATCGCCGAAGACCGCTACACCTCGATCCACATCGAGGAACTGGTGGTCAACGCGCGTGACACCAAGCTGGGCAGCGAAGAAATCACCCGCGACATCCCCAACCTGTCCGAGCAGCAACTGGCTCGCCTGGACGAGTCGGGCATCGTCTACGTCGGCGCCGAAGTGAACCCCGGCGACGTGCTGGTGGGCAAGGTCACGCCGAAGGGCGAGACCACGCTGACTCCGGAAGAGAAGCTGCTGCGCGCCATCTTCGGTGAGAAGGCTTCCGACGTGAAGGACACGTCCCTGCGTGTCGACCAAGGCACCTCGGGCACCGTCATCGACGTGCAGGTCTTCACCCGCGAAGGCATCCAGCGTGACAAGCGCGCTCAGCAGATCATCGACGATGAACTGAAGCGCTTCCGCCTGGACCTGAACGACCAGCTGCGCATCGTCGAGGCCGACGCCTTTGACCGTATCGAAAAGCTGCTGATTGGCCGCGTGGCCAACGGCGGCCCGCAGAAGATCGCCAAGGGCACGGTCATCGACAAGGCCTATCTGTCCGGCGTCGACAAGTTCCATTGGTTCGACATCCGTCCTGCCGAGGACGAAGTCGCCAACCAGCTGGAGTCGATCAAGAACTCCCTGGAGCAGACCCGTCACAGCTTCGACCTGGGCTTTGAAGAAAAGCGCAAGAAGCTCACGCAAGGCGACGAATTGCCGGCTGGCGTGCTGAAGATGGTCAAGGTCTACCTGGCCGTCAAGCGCCGCCTGCAGCCTGGCGACAAGATGGCCGGCCGCCACGGTAACAAGGGTGTGGTGTCCAAGATCGCTCCGATCGAAGACATGCCCTATATGGCCGACGGTACGCCGGCTGACATCGTGCTGAACCCGCTGGGCGTGCCCTCGCGGATGAACGTGGGTCAGGTGCTGGAAGTTCACTTGGGCTGGGCCGGCAAGGGCATTGGCCAGCGCATCGGTGACATGCTGCAGGAACACGCCCGCGTGTCCGAGCTGCGTCAGTTCTTCGATGAGCTGTACAACAAGTCCGGCGGCAAGGCCGAGCATTTGGACGACCTGAGCGACGACGAGATCCTCGAGATGGCCAGCAATCTGCGCCATGGCGTGCCGTTTGCGACGCCGGTGTTCGACGGTGCCAAGGAAGATGAAATCCGCGCCATGCTGAAGCTGGCCTACCCGGATGACATCGCCGCCAAGAAGGGCCTGACCGCCACGCGCACCCAGGCTTATCTGTCGGACGGCCGCAGCGGCGAGCGCTTCGAGCGCCCGACCACCGTCGGCTACATGCACGTGCTGAAGCTGCACCACTTGGTGGACGACAAGATGCACGCCCGTTCGACCGGCCCCTACAGCTTGGTCACCCAGCAGCCGCTGGGCGGTAAGGCTCAGTTCGGTGGCCAGCGTTTCGGTGAGATGGAAGTGTGGGCGCTGGAAGCTTATGGCGCCTCCTACATCCTGCAGGAAATGCTGACGGTCAAGTCCGACGACGTGAACGGCCGGACCAAGGTCTACGAGAGCATCGTCAAGGGTGAGCACACGATCGAAGCCGGCATGCCGGAATCGTTCAACGTGCTGGTCAAGGAAATCCGTTCGCTCGGTATCGATATTGAGTTGGAACGCAACTAAGGCAGGGCGGGGGGTCTCCGCCGTGGCGCATGAAGCGCTCGGCTGTGCCCCTTCCTTTGAGCTGAACGTTTTGTATCCGACTAAAAAACCAAGGAGTTATGCATGAAAGGCTTGCTGGACCTTTTCAAGCAGTTCACACCCGACGAACATTTCGACGCAATCAAGATCGGGCTCGCATCGCCCGAGAAGATTCGCTCGTGGTCTTTCGGCGAGGTGAAGAAACCTGAGACGATCAACTACCGCACGTTCAAGCCCGAGCGTGACGGCCTGTTCTGCGCCAAGATCTTCGGCCCCATCAAGGACTATGAGTGCCTGTGCGGCAAGTACAAGCGCCTGAAGCACCGCGGCGTCATCTGCGAGAAGTGCGGCGTTGAAGTCACCCAGACCAAGGTTCGCCGTGACCGCATGGGTCACATCGACCTGGCCGCGCCTTGCGCTCACATCTGGTTCCTGAAGTCCCTGCCTTCGCGCTTGGGTCTGGTGCTGGACATGACGCTGCGCGACATCGAACGCGTGCTGTACTTTGAAGCGTATGTGATCGTTGATCCGGGCATGACCCCGCTGAAGAAATTCGCGATCATGACCGAGGACGACTACGACGCGAAGCGCGTGGAATTCGGCGACGAGTTCATCGCGCTGATGGGCGCCGAGGGCATCAAGAAGTTGCTGGAAGAGATGGATCTCGACGTCGAGATCGATCGCTTGCGCAACGACATGACCGGCTCCGAGCTCAAGGTCAAGAAGAATTCCAAGCGCCTCAAGGTCATGGAAGCCTTCAAGCGTTCGGGCATCAAGCCGAACTGGATGGTGCTGGAAGTGCTGCCCGTGTTGCCGCCGGACCTGCGTCCGTTGGTGCCGTTGGACGGCGGCCGCTTCGCGACCTCCGACCTGAACGACCTGTATCGCCGCGTCATCAACCGCAACAACCGTCTCGCTCGCCTGCTCGAGTTGAAGGCCCCTGAAATCATCGTGCGCAATGAAAAGCGCATGCTGCAGGAAGCCGTGGACTCGCTGCTGGACAACGGCCGTCGCGGCAAGGCCATGACTGGCGCCAACAAGCGTGCGCTCAAGTCCCTGGCCGACATGATCAAGGGCAAGAGCGGTCGTTTCCGTCAGAACTTGCTGGGTAAGCGCGTCGACTATTCCGGTCGTTCGGTGATTACCGTGGGCCCGACTCTGAAGCTGCACCAGTGCGGTCTGCCCAAGCTGATGGCCCTGGAACTGTTCAAGCCTTTCATCTTCTCGCGCCTCGAAGCCATGGGCATCGCGACGACGATCAAGGCGGCCAAGAAGGAAGTCGAATCCGGCACCCCCGTGGTCTGGGACATCCTGGAAGAGGTCATCAAGGAGCACCCGGTTCTGCTGAACCGTGCGCCCACGCTGCACCGTCTGGGCATCCAGGCTTTCGAGCCCGTGCTGATTGAAGGCAAGGCCATCCAACTGCACCCGCTCGTCTGCTCGGCCTTCAACGCCGACTTCGACGGTGACCAGATGGCTGTTCACGTGCCGCTGTCGATCGAAGCGCAGATGGAAGCCCGCACCCTGATGCTGGCCTCCAACAACGTGCTGTTCCCGGCTTCCGGTGAACCGTCGATCGTGCCGTCGCAAGACGTGGTGCTGGGTCTGTACTACGCGACCCGCGAACGCATCAACGGCAAGGGCGAGGGCATGGTGTTCTCGGACATCTCGGAAATGATCCGCGCGCTGGAAAACGGCGCCGTCGAGATCACGGCCAAGATCAATGTCCGCATGGTTCAGTACACCAAGGGCGAGGCCGAGGGCGAGTGGATCCCCGAGACCAAGCTGGTGAGCACGACCGTCGGTCGCGCGCTGCTGAGCGAAATCCTGCCCAAGGGCCTGCCGTTCTCGAACATCGACAAGGCCCTGAAGAAGAAGGAAATCTCGCGCCTGATCAACACTTCCTTCCGCAAGTGCGGTCTGAAGGAAACCGTGGTGCTGGCTGACAAGCTGCTGCAGTCCGGTTTCAAGCTGGCCACGCGTGCGGGTATCTCGATCGCGGTTGACGACATGCTGGTGCCGCCTGAGAAGCCGGTGCTGATCGCCCGCGCCGAGAAGGAAGTCAAGGAGATCGAGCAGCAATACGTCTCCGGTCTGGTGACCGCCGGCGAGCGCTACAACAAGGTCGTGGACATCTGGGGCAAGACCGGCGACGAAGTCGGTAAGGTCATGATGAGCCAGCTGTCCAAGCAGAAGACCATCGACCGTCATGGCAAGGAAGTGAACGAAGAATCGTTCAACTCCATCTACATGATGGCCGACTCCGGCGCTCGTGGTTCTGCCGCTCAGATTCGCCAGCTCTCCGGTATGCGGGGTCTGATGGCCAAGCCTGATGGCTCCATCATTGAGACGCCGATTACCGCGAACTTCCGCGAAGGCCTGAACGTGTTGCAGTACTTCATCTCCACCCACGGTGCTCGTAAGGGCCTGGCGGATACGGCGCTGAAGACCGCGAACTCGGGTTACCTGACCCGCCGTCTGGTTGACGTGACGCAGGATCTGGTGGTGATCGAGGACGATTGCGGCACCGACAACGGCATCGCCATGCGCGCCCTGGTCGAAGGCGGTGAAGTGATCGAATCGCTGCGCGACCGCATTCTGGGTCGTGTGGCCGCCATCGATGTGCTGCACCCCGAGACTCAGAACGTGCTGCTGGCCGCAGGCACCATGCTGGACGAGGACAACCTCGACATGCTGGAAGCTGCCGGCGCCGACGAGGTCAAGGTCCGCACGCCGCTGACTTGCGCCACACGCTTCGGCCTGTGCGCCAAGTGCTATGGCCGCGATCTGGGCCGCGGTGGCCTGGTCAATATCGGTGAAGCGGTTGGCGTGATTGCCGCCCAGTCCATCGGTGAGCCGGGTACCCAGCTGACCATGCGTACCTTCCACATCGGTGGTGCGGCATCGCGTGCAGCTGTGGCTTCGAGCGTGGACGCCAAGTCCGACGGCTTGATCGGCTTCAACGCCACCATGCGCTATGTGACGAACGGCAAGGGCGAGCTGGTGGTGATTTCCCGTTCCGGCGAAATCATCATTGCCGACCAACATGGCCGTGAGCGCGAGCGCCACAAGGTACCTTACGGTGCGATCCTGAGCATCAAGCCGGATCAGGCCATCAAGGCTGGCACCATCCTGGCCAATTGGGACCCGCTGACCCGCCCCATCATCACCGAGTTCGCCGGTCAGGCGCGCTTCGAGAATGTGGAAGAAGGCGTGACCGTGGCCAAGCAGGTCGACGAAGTGACCGGTCTGTCCACCCTGGTGGTGATCGATCCCAAGCGTCGCGGTGCCGCCAAGGTCGTGCGTCCGCAGGTCAAGCTGCTGGACGCGAACGGCAACGAAGTGAAGATCCCTGGCACCGACCACTCGGTGACCATCGGCTTCCCGGTCGGCTCGCTGGTGCAGGTGCGTGACGGTCAAGACCTGGCCCCGGGTGAAGTGCTTGCACGTATCCCGATGGAAGGTCAGAAGACTCGAGACATTACCGGCGGTCTGCCGCGTGTGGCCGAGCTGTTCGAAGCCCGTTCGCCCAAGGATGTGGGTGTGCTGGCCGAGCTGACCGGTACGGTGTCTTTCGGTAAGGAGACCAAGGGCAAGAACCGCCTGGAAATCACCGACCCCGATGGCAAGAAGCACGAAGAGCTGGTGCCCAAGGAAAAGAACATCCTGGTGCACGAAGGCCAGGTGGTCAACCGCGGCGAATTGATTGTGGACGGCGCTGCCGACCCGCAAGACATCCTGCGCCTCTTGGGCATGGAAGAGCTGGCTCGCTACATCGTTGACGAAGTGCAGGACGTGTACCGTTTGCAAGGTGTGAAGATCAACGACAAGCACATCGAGGTGATCGTTCGCCAGATGCTGCGTCGTGTGCAGATCACCAATGCCGGCGACTCCAGCTACATCATCAACGAGCAAGTGGAACGCTCGGAGCTGTTCGATACCAACGATCGTCTGCGCAAGGAAGGCAAGGTTCCGGCCACCTATTCCGACGTGCTGATGGGTATCACCAAGGCTTCGCTGTCGACCGATTCCTTCATCTCGGCCGCTTCCTTCCAGGAAACGACCCGCGTGCTGACCGAGGCTGCCATCATGGGCAAGCGCGACGAGCTGCGTGGCCTGAAGGAAAACGTCATCGTCGGCCGCCTGATCCCCGCAGGTACCGGCATGGCCTTCCACCGCGCCCGCTTCGCCAAAGAGAAGATGGACGACGCCGAGCGCCGCGCCATTGCTCAGCAAGAAGCCGAGGAACTGGCTTCTGCGCAGATGGCCAGCGTCGACGCAGGCGCCGAGCCAGCTGCCGAGTAAACAGCGGCCACAAGCCAGCCCCTTTGATCCCGGAGCGCCTAGAAGGGCTCCGGATCAAAACAAAGGCCGCCCGATCGCAAGATCGGGCGGCCTTTTCATTGCTCGGCAGGATGGCATGTGGGAGTCTGTATTCGGCACAGAGCTGAAGTTCGATGGCCTGGTTTCTTCGCTGCGGTGGCTCGGCCCGCCGCCGTGCTCATGGTGCCCGGGCCGGCTCTGCGAGCCGACTCCCCTCGGGGCTCACTGCGCGGCTCAGCGGCGCCAAACTCCCTCCGTTCGCTGCGCTCACTGTGGTCAAACAGTGGCGCCGAGTCAGTGCTTGAAGCGCGCACTTCATGCGCGCCTGAGCCGCTCCGCTGCGCTCTCGGCCGCGCACAAATCGCCCGTCGTCGGGCCGAGCCACCTCCGAAGGTGGCGTGTTCCACCGTCGAGGGGCACATCGATCGCGATGCAAGCGCCCTGCAGTTCGGGCCGCCGCTGGGCGATTTGTGAAGGGCTGAGCAGCGCAGCGCCTCGGGGCGCGCGCGTACCCGCGCGCTTCAAGCGCTGACTTGGCGCGTCTGTCTGAACGGAACGAACGCAGTGAGTGAAGAGAGTTATGCGCCAGCCCCGAGGCGCGAGCAGCGCAAGGTAGTCGGCCCGCCAGGGCCGACCCCGGAACCATGAGCCCGGCGGCGGCCCGGACTGCAGGGCCTCACGAGGGAGAATAAGAAGGCTGCTTTGTGCCTTGAACCGACATCCCTGCCGAGGCAGCCTCCGAGATTCAAAGGGTTCACTCGTCCCCGAACAACTGCCCGTGTGCTTTCGGTGGGGTCATACCGAGGTGGCGGTAGGCCGCCAGCGTGGCAATGCGGCCGCGCGGAGTGCGTTGGAGAAAGCCTTGCTGGATCAGGTAGGGCTCGATCACGTCTTCGATCGTTCCGCTTTCTTCGCCAATGGCGGCGGCGACATTGTCGAGGCCGACCGGGCCACCGTCGAAGCGGTGCACGATGGCTTCGAGCAGCTTGCGGTCCATCAGGTCAAAGCCCTGCGGGTCGACGTCCAGCATGGCCAGGGCTTTGTCGGCGATGTCCTTGCCGATGCGGCCGTCGCCTTTGACTTCAGCGTAGTCGCGCACACGGCGCAGCAGGCGGTTGGCGATACGCGGCGTGCCACGCGAGCGCCGGGCAATCTCCAGCGCGCCCTCAGTGTCGATCGGGCTGTTCAGCAGGGCGGCCGATCGGGTGACGATGCGCTGCAGCTCGGCGGCGGTGTAGAACTCCAGCCGCGCGACGATGCCGAAGCGGTCGCGCAGCGGGTTGGTCAGCATGCCGGCGCGAGTGGTGGCACCGACCAGGGTGAAGGGCTGCAGATCGAGTTTGATCGAGCGGGCGGCCGGGCCTTCGCCGATCATGATGTCGATCTGGTAGTCCTCCAGCGCCGGGTAGAGGATTTCCTCGACCACGGGCGAGAGCCGGTGGATCTCGTCGATGAAGAGCACATCGTTCTTCTCGAGATTGGTCAGGATCGCGGCCAGGTCCTTGGGCTTCTCCAGCACCGGCCCCGAGGTCTGGCGCAGGTTCACCCCGAGCTCGGCGGCAATGATGTGGGACAGCGTCGTCTTGCCCAGACCCGGCGGCCCGAACAGCAGCACATGGTCCAGGGCTTCGTCGCGTTTGCGCGCGGCGCCAATGAAGATCTCGAGTTGTTCCCGCGCCTTGGCTTGCCCCACGTACTCGTCCAGCAGCTTGGGCCGCAAGGCGCGCTCGATCGCTTCTTCGCGCGGCGAAGCCGGTGCGGCGCTGATGACGCGGCTGACCTGGCTGGCGAAGTCGTCGGTTTGAATGCTCATGCGAAAAGGCTCCGGCAGCAGGCCATCAAGATCATCAACGCGACAGCGACTTCAGGGCCTGCTTGATGCCCTCGCTGACGCCCACGTCCGGCGGCAGCAGCTTGAGCGCCGCGGCCGCTTCCTTCTCGCTGTAGCCCAGGGCCACCAGGGCCTGCAGGATGTCGCCTTGGTTGTCGTTCACCAGGCTGGCCGGCAGGGCCAAGTCGGGGCCCAGCTTGCCCTTGAGTTCCAGCAGCAGGCGCTCGGCGGTCTTCTTGCCGATGCCCGGTACCTTGACCAAGCGGCCGGCTTCCTGCTTCGAGACCGCCTGCGCCAACTCCGCGACCGAGAGGCCGGACAGTAGGGACAGCGCCATCTTGGGGCCTACTCCGCTGATCTTGATCAGCTGGCGGAAGGTGGCGCGCTCCTCGCTGCTCAGGAATCCGTAGAGGATTTGCGCATCCTCGCGCACGACGAAATGGGTCAGCAGCGCGACGCGCTCGCCCAGGCCCGGCAGGTTGTAGAAGGTGCTCATGGGCACGTCGACCTCATAGCCGACGCCCTGCACATCAATGAGGAGCTGCGGGGGCGATTTTTCCGCGATGACGCCTGTGAGTCTGCCGATCATCGGCGCATTATCGTGCGCCCCCGGCGGCTGAGCTTCAGTTCCTGCCGAACAGGCCCAGGCGCTGCGCTTCCAGTGCCGCTTCGGCGCGCGAGGACACGTTGAGCTTGCGGTAGATCTGCTTCACGTAGTCGGCAATCGTGTGGCGGGACAGGCCCAGCTGCACACCAATCTCTGGCAAGGTGAAGCCCTTGGCCACGCGCAGCAGCACCTCGGTTTCGCGGTCGGTCAGCGAGACTTCGTGCAACACAGCCGCCGCCTGCGGGCGCTTCTGGTTGGCGAAGTGCGAGATCACCTTGCGGGCGATCGAGGGTGAGAGCGGCGGCTCTCCCTGGCTCATGCGCTGCAGCTGTTCGACCAGCAGCTCGCGGGACTGCTCTTTCAGCAGATAGCCGAATGCGCCCGCTTGCAGGGCCGGGAACAGGTGCTCGTCATCGTCATGGATGGTGACGATGACCGACTGCACCTCAGGCTGCTTCTCACGCAAGGCAGCGATCACGTCCACGCCCGATCCGTCGGGCAGGCCCAGGTCCAGCAGTGCCAGGTTGAAGCGCTGGCTGTTGACCAAGGCCAGCGCGTCTTGCACGCGCGAGCACTCGGTGATCTGGGCATTGGCGAACACTTGTTTCACCAAGGCCTTCAGCCAGGCGCGGATCTCGGGAATGTCTTCAAGCAGCAGGATGTGGTCCATGGCGGTCTCGGTCGTCCCGTGGTCACGCGGTATGCGTGCCTACTGGGTGGCATTCAAAGAGTCTGGAAGCGGTTCCAGCGATACGGCAATTTCGACAAATGAAAAAAGAAACTGAAGGCGGCATGGCGGCCGACGCTCGAATTCAGAGCGGGATTGTGAGGCGGATCACGGTTCCCCAACCCGGGCCCGATTCAACCAAGCATTGTCCCTGCATCTGCTTGGCGCGCGACTTCATGCTGGCCATGCCATGACCCCGGTCCAGGCGGCCGTCGAGCTCGGCTGGAATGCCTTGCCCATTGTCTTGGATCACGACCACAAAATCACCGTCCTGCACCGAGCAGCTGATCATGCAGTTGGTGCCGCCGCTGTGCTTGATGATGTTGCTGACCGCCTCGCGGAAGATCCGTGTGGTTTGCACGTAAGCCCGCGCTGGAAGCGTGTGCACCAGATCTTCGGACGGCGACTTCCATTCGGCATTGATATTGGCCTGGCCCAGGCGCGACACCACCTCGGCACGCCAGTCACCCAGCGCGTCGAGCAGCTGAACCGGCTTGCCGGTCAGGCCGCGCACCGACAGCCGCATTTCCTCCAGGGCTTCGCGGGCGAGGCTGGAGATGCGATCCGATTCGCTGGTGTGCACGATGGTCAGGAGCTTGGCGCCCAGGTCATCGTGCAGGTCGGCCGCGATACGCTTGCGCTCGCGCTCGGTCACCTGCTCCAGGCGTTGCTCGGCGATCACGCCAAAGTTTCGCTCCATCTCGCTGACCCGCTCCTGCATGCGCTGTTCGAACTGCGCATGTTCCTTTTCGGCTTCCACCCGGTCGCGGGCAAAGCCGAGCAGGTATTGCAAACCCATGGCCAGCAAAGCCGCCGGCAGCAGCAAGGCCAGCCAGGCGCTGATGTCTTGCAGCCCGTTCAGGCCCGGCGCCACCGGCATGGCCGCGACGGCGGTCGCCAGCAAGCCCAGGCCACAGAGCGCCAGCAAAGCCGGCGCAAAGCGCGCCTCGGGGCGCCGGCTGCCGGGTGATGGCTCGGGCTTGCCGCCCTTGGCGACATGGAGACTGGCGCGGCGCTTCCAGCTGAGGGTCAGGGCCAGCAAGGACTCCAAGGTCAGCAGCAAGGGCACGCTGTGCAGCAGAAGCGCTGCGTTTGGGTTGGCATGGTTGCGAAGGGCGACAGCCAGCGCGGGCAGCAAGAGCAACTGGCCGAACAGGGCCAGGTCTTGCCACAGCGGCATTGGCACTGGCCGGTGGAGCAGAAATTTGATGCTGCACCAGGTGCCAAAGGCCGCCAGGCTCAGGTGCAAGCCCAGCGCCAGGCCGGGGCTCAGGCCCGCGCCGGTCACCGTCAGCACTGCCGTCAGCGCCAAGCAGAGCAGCCAGGCACCAAGCCCCAGGCCGGCACCGCGCTCATGGCTGTGCCGGTAAGCGAAGGCGGCCACAGCCAGCCCCATGACCAGGAGCATGCCGGCCAGGCCGGCCAGGGGAAGGGCGCCCAGCGGCGGGCTGGCCGCCGCTTGGGCGGCGCCGCCAGTGAGCGCGAGGGCCAGTGCGATCGGGCCGGTGGTTGCCATCCGGCGCGAAACGCTCCGTGGCGAGTCTTCCTGTAACAAGCTGTGCATGGGCGTCGATTGTGCAGGAGGCCGGTGACGCTGCAGCAGTGAACAAGGCCGGGTGACAATGCTGTTATTGCCAAATCCCTAGAAGAAAGTGCCGCCGTGATCCTTCGTCATGAGTTCGCCCCGGTCGACAACAAGCGTCTGGCCCATCTGTGCGGCAGCCTGGACGAGCATTTGCGGCAGATCGAGGTGGCGCTGGCCGTGCGCATCGGTCGGCAAAACGAGCGTTTCCGCATCGAGGGGCCGAAGGCGGCCGCCGAGCGGGCCTTGCAGCTCCTGGCCGCCCTCTACGAGCGCAGCCGCCGGGCTCTGGCCCCCGAGCTCATGCAGATGGCTTTGGCCGAAGCCGCGGCTGAACTTGGGCCGGCCCGTATGGCACGGCGATCGGTGCCCAAGACGTCCGCGGCCGCCCTGCCTCCGGCACGGGCGACTGAGCTCGTGCTGCGCACCCGCCGTGCCGATCTGGCCGCGCGCACGCCGCGTCAGCATGAGTACCTGCACAACATCCTCAACCAGGACATCACCCTGGGCCTGGGCCCGGCCGGCACGGGCAAGACCTTTCTCGCCGTGGCCTGCGCGGTCGACGCGCTCGAGCGCAGCACCGTGCAGCGCATTGTTCTGACCCGCCCCGCAGTTGAAGCCGGTGAGCGCCTCGGCTTTCTGCCCGGTGACCTGACGCAAAAGGTCGACCCCTATCTGCGCCCGCTCTACGACGCCTTGTACGAACTGATGGGCTTTGACAAGGTGACCAAGGCCTTCGAGAAAGGTCAGCTGGAAGTGGCGCCCCTGGCCTTCATGCGCGGCCGCACCTTGAACCATGCCTTCGTCATCCTCGATGAGGCACAGAACACCACGCCCGAGCAGATGAAGATGTTCCTGACCCGCATTGGTTTTGGCAGCCGCTGCGTGGTCACCGGCGACACCAGCCAGATCGACCTGCCCAAGGGCGTGAGCAGCGGCCTGGTCGATGCCGAGCAGGTGCTCGCGCAGGTGGATGGGGTGGCCATGACCCGGTTCACCAGTGCGGATGTGCTGCGTCACCCCTTGGTCGCGCGCATCGTTGACGCCTACGAGGCGCGCCACCTCAGCCCCAAAGCGAAGAAAGCCCAGCCATGAGTCTGCCCGAACTGAGTCTGTCCCTGCAATTTGCCGACCCGCGCCACAAAGTGCATCTGCCGCGCCACAAGGTGGTGCGCTGGATTCGCAAGGCACTCGAGCTGCCCGGTGAAATCACCGTTCGCATCGTCGACGCCGAAGAGGGGCAGCAGCTCAATCGAGAGTTCCGTAGCAAGGACTACGCGACCAATGTGCTGACCTTCGACTACAGCCACGAGCCGGTGGTGACGGCCGATCTGGTCATCTGCGCCGAAGTGGTGGAGCGTGAGGCGACAGAGGCCGGCCTGGATCTGGCCGCGCATTACGCCCACATGCTGGTGCACGGCACCTTGCATGCTCAGGGTTATGACCACGAGGAAGATGACGAGGCTGCCTGCATGGAGGCACGTGAAAGCGAACTGATGCAGGCCTTGGGCTTTGCCGACCCTTACGCGGCACGCTGAAACGACGCTTCAGCCGTGGCGCGTGCCTAAATAGCGCTTGCGCCAGAAGAAGAGGCCCAGGCCCAGCCCTACCGCCAGCATCAGGCCGAAGGCGACCCAGAAGCCGGCCGCCTTGTGGATCAGCGGCAGGCCGTCGAAGTTCATGCCGAAGATGCCGGTGATCAGGTTCAGCGGCAGGAAGATGGCGGTCAGCACCGTCAGCGTGCGCATGATGGAGTTGGTGCGGTGGCCCAGGGCCGAGAAGTGCATCTGCACCGCCGACTCGCTGGATGACTCCATGCGCCGCACATGGGCCAGTACCCGTTCGATGTGCTCATGCACATCACGTGAACGCACCCGCAGCAGCTCGCGCTCGCGCCGCGCCGCGGGCTCCTCGGCCGAAGGCCAATCGTCCAGCACATCGATCCATTCCTGGATGGCGCTGCGCTGATCCTCGCAGGTGTCCTCCAGCCGATGCAAGGCGTCGCGTGATTCGAGCAGCAGGGGCCAGTCGTCGAAATGGCTGTTGGCGTCCATCAGCGTGCGCTGCAGCGCCGTCATCTGCCGGGTCAGCAGGCGGCGCAGCTCCAAATAGCTGTCCACCATGTGGTTGACCATGCGCAGCATCAGTTCGGCCGGGCTGTTGGGCAGGCGGGCACTGCCGCGCAGATCGCGGCCTTCAGCCAGGGCGCCCATCTTGCTGGCGAAGTAGTCGCGCACCAGACAGTCGGTCGGGTGCACGGTCAGCAGTACCCGGTCGAAGACCGCAAAGCCCACCGGGCTGGTGTCGATGGCCTTGAGCGCCTCATGGGTGCTGTGCAGCGTGCCGTGCTCGGGGTCGGCCAGCAGGTGCTCATGGCCCGGCGCAGCGGCCAGGCGCCGGAACACCAACAGGTCGTACCAGCTGGTGTAGTCGAAATGCGAGGGCAGCTGGTTGTTGAGCAGGTCGGAGACATGCAGGTCCACCACCTGACCGCAGCCCCAGCGCTGCAGGCCTTGCTGGATCTCGCCCAGCTGCAGTTCGAACTCGCGCCGGCCATAGCCCAGCCAGAGGAAGCCATCGCTGGGCAAGTCGGCCGGCAGTTGGTTCAGCTCGGTGAACTGGTCGCCGTGGATGTGGAACAGGCGCATGCCTGGGGTCAGCCAGCTTTCGCGTGCTTGAGCAGGCGGGCGGCTTCCAGCGCGAAATACGTCAGCACGCCATCAGCGCCGGCGCGCTTGAAGGCCAGCAGGGATTCCATCATCACCGCGTCGTGGTCCAGCCAACCGTTGGCGGCAGCGGCCTTGATCATGGCGTACTCGCCGCTGACCTGGTAGGCGAAGGTGGGCACGCGGAACTCGTCCTTCACACGCCGCACGATGTCGAGGTAAGGCATGCCGGGCTTGACCATCACCATATCGGCACCCTCGGCCAGATCGAGGCCGACCTCGCGCAAGGCCTCGTCGCTGTTGCCCGGGTCCATCTGGTAGGTCTTTTTGTCGGCCTTGCCGAGATTGGCTGCCGAACCGACCGCGTCGCGGAAGGGGCCGTAGAAGGCGCTCGCGTACTTGGCGCTGTAGGCCATGATGCGGGTGTGGATGTGGCCGTGGGCTTCCAGCGCCGTGCGGATGGCACCGATGCGGCCGTCCATCATGTCGCTGGGCGCCACGATGTCCACGCCGGCGGCGGCCTGCACCAGGGCTTGCTGGGCCAGGATCTCGACCGTCGGGTCATTGAGGATGTAGCCGCGTTCGTCCAGCACGCCGTCCTGGCCGTGGCTGGTGAAGGGGTCCAGGGCCACATCGGTCAGTACGCCCAGCTCCGGCACCTGCTCCTTCAGCGCCCGCACCACGCGCGGCACCAGGCCGTCGGGGTTGGTGGCTTCGCGGCCGTCGGGCGTCTTCAGCGAGGCGTCGATCACCGGGAAGAGCGCCAGCACCGGAATGCCCAGGTCCACGCATTCGCGCGCCACGTCGAGCAGGCGGTCCAGGCTCAGGCGCGCCACGCCGGGCATGGAGGCCACCGGCTCCATCCGGTTCTCACCCTCATGCACAAACACCGGCAGGATCAGGTCGCTGGCACGCACATGGTGCTCGCGCACCAGGGCCCGGGTGAAGGCATCGCGGCGCAGGCGGCGGGGGCGGCTGGCGGGGTAGGGGGCGGGCAGGGACACAGGGAACTCCGGGCGAGGCAAGGTTGTAATGAACGGGAGGCTGGGGCTGGCTTTAGGCTCACGCAGCGCGGAGGCTCGGGCCGGCGTGAGGGACTGCGCAATCTACGCGACTTCCCTGATGCACCTCCGGATGACGCTTATGTTAAAATTCACTTTGAATGATAGCCGCAAGGTGGTCGTTCCCTGCTTTTCCTCCCTGAGCAGGAGCCTTAGCGTGATGACAGCGATAAGGCTTTCTCGCCCCGGCTTCATGGCCGGGGCTTTTTTTTGTCTGCGCGCGGCGAAATCGACCGCTTCTGGCGGTTCCTCGCGCGCGTCAAGCCGCCACGCATAATGCGGCGATGCTCTGGATCAAAGCCTTTCACATCGTCTTCGTGGCCAGCTGGTTCGCCGGTCTCTTTTACCTGCCACGCATCTTCGTCAACCTGGCCATGGTGCCGGCCGACAGCCATGCCGAGCGCGAGCGCCTGCTCTTGATGGCACGCAAGCTCTACCGGTTTGCCACCTTGCTGATGATCCCGGCCCTGCTTTTGGGCGGCTGGATGTGGGCGCTGAATTTCAGCGGTTTCAACCAGGGTTGGATGCACACCAAGCTGTTGCTGGTGCTTGGCGTGATCGGCTATCACCATGCCTGCAAGTCCATCCTGCGCAGTTTTGAGCAGTCGGCCAACCGCCGCAGTCACCGCTGGTTCCGTGTCTTCAACGAGTCGGCCGTGCTGATGTTCATTGCCATCGTCGTCCTGGTGGTCGTTAAGCCCTTCTGACCCACGGGCCCGCTAGCGATGCGCCGCCAAAGCTCTGCATCCTGGCTGCTGCTGGCCTATCTGGCGCTGATCGTCTACGCCAGCCTCTATCCCTTTGGCCCCTGGATGTGGCCGCCCGGGCTGGACTTGCGCGGCATGCTCCGCCTGCCCTGGTCGCCCTATTTCAGCTGGTTTGACCTGCAGGCGAATCTGCTGGGTTATCTGCCCCTCGGATTCTTGTGTTTTGCCGCCGCCATGCGCAGCGGCTGGAGCTTGCGCGCCGGCGTTTTGGTGACCGCTGTGGCCGGGCCTTTGCTGTCCTACGGCCTGGAGACCTTGCAGTACTTCCTGCCCAACCGGGTGCCAGCCTTGGGCGACTTTTTGCTGAACGGTGCCGGCGCTTGGTTGGGGCTGTTTCTGGCCTGGTTGATCTACCGCTTGGGCGGTCTGCGGCGTTGGGGGGATGTGCGCGATTACTGGTTTCAGCCGCACAGCGCCGGCGCGTTGGCGCTGCTGGCGCTCTGGCCCTTGGGCTTGCTGTTTCCTGCGCCGGTGCCACTGGGTCTGGGCCAGTGGTTGCCGCGCCTGCAGGTGGCGGCGGTCGATTTGCTGGCTGGCACCCCCTGGGCCTTGCAGTGGGGTGACGAGTTGAACGAGAGCGCCGTGCGCGCGCTGCCGCCTGGCCTGGAGGCGATTGCAATCGCCCTGGGCTTGTTGGCGCCTACCCTGGTGGCGCTGTCGGTGGCGCGACCGGGCAAGCGCCGGCTGGCGCTGGCACTCGGCGCCTTGGGCCTGGGCGCCCTGGGTACGGCCATCTCCACGGGCCTCAATTTCGGCCCACAACATGCCTGGTCCTGGTTGACCCTGGCCAGTGGGCCGGGCTTGCTGGTTGGAGCGCTGTTGGGCATGGCGGCCAGTGCCTTGCCGCGCCGGGTCAATGCGGCCCTGGGCCTGATCGTGTTGAGCAGCCTGATCGCCTTGGTCAGCCAGGCGCCGACCGACCCCTACCTCGAAGAGCGCCTGCAAACCTGGGAACTGGGCCGCTTCATCAATATGTACGGCCTGGCCCAATGGCTGGGATGGGTCTGGCCGTTTGCGGCCCTGGCCTGGTTGCTGCGCGTGATCGCCCGCCGCGAGTCTTGAAACAAAGGGTGAACCCCAGGGCTTCTTGTCCTGGCTCCCTACAATGGCGACATGAGCTATTTCGAGCGCCACATCTTCTTCTGCCTGAACCACCGCGAAAACGGTGACAACAGCTGTGCTCAGCACGGCGCGCAGGCAGGCTTCGACCACTGCAAGGCGCGTGTGCGCGATCTGGGCCTGGGCGGCCAGGGCGGCGTGCGCGTCAACAAGGCCGGTTGCCTGGATCGCTGCGCCGGTGGCCCGGTGGCCGTGGTCTACCCCGAGGCGGTCTGGTACACCTACGTCGATCAGAGCGACATCGACGAGATCGTCGACAAGCACCTCAAAGGCGGCGAAGTGGTCGAGCGCTTGGTGCTGCCCGACAACGTCGGCCGCTGAAGAGTCGCCGCGCTCGCCATGAATTCCTTGACCGAAAAGCGCCTGGTACCCGGCCCGGCCGGTGCCATCGAATGCGCCATCGACCAGCCGGCCAGCGGCCATGCCGACCTGCCCATGCCGCCCACGCGTGGCCTGGCCCTGGTCTGCCACCCCAACCCCACGCAGGGCGGCACCATGGACAACAAGGTGGTGCAGACCTTGGCGCGCGCCTTTGTGCAATTGGGCTACCGGGTGGCGCGCTTCAATTTCCGCGGCATTGGCAAGTCCGAAGGCGGCTGGGACGAAGGCCGTGGCGAGATCGATGACGCCCTGGCTGTGTTGGCTGCCCTGCGCGAGCCAGGTGAGCCCCTGGTGCTGGCCGGTTTTTCCTTTGGTGGCTATGTGGCCTCGCAAGCCGCGCTGCGCTTGCCCGAAGACCAGCGCGCCGAAAGGCTGGCGCTGGTAGGCCCGGCGACCAGTCGCTTCGATACCGCGCCTGTGCCCTCGGACACCCTGGTCATCCACGGCGAAGTGGACGATGTCGTGCCCCTGAGCTCTGTGCTGGACTGGGCGCGGCCGCAGTCGCTGCCGGTGGTCGTGGTGCCTGGCGTCGGCCATTTCTTCCACGGCCAGCTGCCGCTGCTGCGCGATCTGGTCGTGCGCAACTGGCGCGCCTGAGCTTTTTGCTGCCCTCTGTTTTCCTGCCTGGATTCGCCTGATCGCGAGTCGAAAGAACCCCTGTGATGAATCGTTATTCGCTCCCTCTCGCCTTCTCTATTGCCGCGGCTGCGGCCCTGGTCTCGCCCGTGGTGCTGGCGCAGGCGCCGGCCGCCCCGGCCCAAGCAGCCGCGCAGCAGCCCGGTCCCGAGATTGCCGCGCGCAGCTACCTGCTGCTGGACATGAGCGCCAACCGCGTGCTGTCCGAGCGCGATGCCGACACGCCCAATGACCCGGCCTCGCTGACCAAGCTGATGACGGCCTATGTCGTGTTTGGAGCCCTGCGCGACAAGCGCCTGACCCTCGATCAAACCCTGCCGGTGTCCACCCGCGCCTGGGACGAGCGCAAAGGTGACCCCTCGCTGATGTTCATCAACACGACCATGACGCCCAAGGTCGACGAGCTGCTGCGCGGCATGATCATCCAGAGCGGCAACGATGCCTCGGTGGCCCTGGCCGAAGGTGTGGCCGGTACGGTGGAGCAGTTCGTGGCGCTGATGAACCGCCAAGCCCAGGCCTGGGGTCTGAAGAACACGCAGTTCAAGAACGTGACCGGCATGACTGAGCCGGGCCACAAGAGCAGCGCGCGTGACCTGTCCGTGATCGCCTCCAGCCTGATCCGCGACTTCCCCGAGTACTACAGCTATTACTCGCAGCGCGATTTCACCTTCAACAAGATCCGCCAGGACAACCGCAATCTGCTGCTGCGCCGCGACCCCAGCGTCGACGGCATGAAGACCGGCTACACGGAAGCCGCCGGCTACTGCCTGGTCTCCAGCGCCCAGCGCGAGTTCCCCAATGGCAAGCGCCGCCTGCTGAGTGTGGTGATGGGCACGGCTTCCAAGGAAGCTCGCGCCACCGAAAGCCAGAAGCTGCTGAACTGGGGCTACTCGGCCTTCGATGCCGTGCGCCTGTTTGACAAGGACGCTGCCATCAGCACCGTGCCGGTCTGGAAGGGCGCCAGCCCGCAGGCCAAGCTCGGCGCCGCAGGCCCTGTCTTTGTGGCCGTGCCACGCGGCGACGGTGCCAAGCTGCAGACCCAGATCGAACGCACCGACCCCCTGGTTGCTCCTTTGAGCAAGGGCCAGCGCGTCGGCACCTTGAAGGTCAGCACCGCTGGCGGCGTGGCGGTGGCCGAAGTGCCTCTGGTCGTGTTGGAAGAAGTACCGCTGGCCGGCATCTTGGGCCGCGCCTGGGACGCCATGCGCTTGTGGATCAAGTGATCCTGCCTCGGCGTGGCCGTGCCGGGCGTAAGCTCGGGGCTTGACGACGACGCTTCACCTTGGCTGCCGGAGGCCCGCATGCTTGCTTTGCCCGATGTCCGCTGCTACCTGAACGGCAGCTACCAGCCTCTGGCCGAGGCCAAGATCTCGGTCATGGACCGGGGCTTCATTTTCGGCGATGGGGTCTACGAGGTGCTGCCGGTCTACGAGCGGCGCCTGTTTCGCTTCGAAGCGCATATGGAGCGACTGGAGCGCAACCTCGCCAAGCTGCGCATCGCCAGCCCCTTGCTGCGCGCGCAGTGGCTGGAGCTGGCGCGTGAGTTGGTGCGCGGCGTCGCAGCGGACGAGCAGCTGGTCTATCTGCAAGTGACCCGCGGCGTCGCGCCGCGCAACCATGCGATGCCTGAGGGTGCCGTGCCCACGGTGTTCGCCTACAGCATGCCGTCCAAGCCGATGTCGGCCGAAGAGCGGCACCGTGGCGTGGCCTGCATCAGCGCGCGTGATTTCCGCTGGCAGCGCGGCGACATCAAGAGCATCTCGCTGCTGGGCAATGTGCTGGCGCGGCAGATTTCGGCCGACGAAGGCGCCGCCGAGACGATTCTGCTGCGCGACGGCTTCTTGACCGAGGGCGCGTCCTCCAATGTCTGGATCGTCAAAGAGGGCGCCCTGCTGGGCCCGCCTCGCAGCGAGGACCTGCTCGAAGGCATACGCGTCGAGTTGCTGCGCGAGCTCTGCGAGGAATGCGGCATCGGCTACAACTTGCGGCCCATCTCCGAGGCTGAGCTTTTTGCGGCTGACGAGATCATTCTTAGCTCCGCCGGCAAGGAAGTGCTGGCCGTCACGCGCCTGGACCACCAGCCGGTTGGCCATGGCGCTCTGCACGGCAAGCCCGGGCCGGTCTACGCCCGGCTGTACGAGGCTTACCAGCGAGCCAAGCCCTTGCAATCGATCTGAAGCGACGCATCTGCGTCCACTGATCTGAATCTACTGATTGAAGAAGCACCATGAGCCAATTCCCTCCCATGCAGCCGCCGCCGGACATTCCGCCCGAGCAGTCGCTGATCACCTACCCCTCGCACTTTCCAATCAAGGTCATGGGCGCCAAGGTCGAGGGCTATGTGGAGGCCATCGTGAAGGTGGCCCAGGCCTTCGACCCGGACTTCGACGCCGCGACCGTGGAGCAGCGTCCCAGCAAGGCCGGCAACTACCTGGGTCTGACCATCACCGTGCGCGTGACCAGCCGCGAACAGCTCGACGAGCTCTACCGCACCCTGACGACCCACCCCATGGTCAAGGTCGTGCTCTGAGCAGGTTGGGGCTTAGTTTCCCAGCTGCGCGTCGATCGCCTTGATCTTGTAGGGCGCGCCTTCATCGCCATTGCGCGCGGCGATGTCGTACCAATAGCGCGCCAGGCGCAGGTCGGCCGGCACGCCATAGCCGCTCTCGTACATCGAGCCCAAGAGGTATTGCGCGCCCACGTCCCCGGCCTTGGCGGCCTCTCGGTACCAGTGCGCGGCCTGTTCTGGGTCCGCCGGCGTGCCCCGGCCGAGGTAAAAGGCCGTGGCCAGGGCGACCTGGGCCTCGCTGCTGCCGCGCTTGGCAGCGCGCAGATTCCATTCCTTGGCCTTGGCCAGGTCCGGCTTGCCCAGCAGGCCTTGCTCATAGAGTTGAGCCAGCGCCAGTTCGGCGCGCACCAAGCCGCCCGCTGCCGCTCGCTTCAGCAGGCGCTCGGCGCGGCGCGCGCTGGGTTTGGGCAACTCCTCGCGCAAATGCATCATGGCCAGGTTGTAGTCGGCCAGGGGCAGGGGGCGAGCCTGTGCCGACAGGGCGGTGAAGGCGCGCGCGGCGGTTTTCAGCTCGCCGGCTTCGTAGGCTTGAACGGCGCGCTCCAGCGCTGTGGGCGGAGGCTCGGGCGCTGGGGCTTCCTGGGCATGCAGCGCGGCGCTGCTGCTCAGGGTGAGCAGGGCCGCCGTCCAGACGGTTTTCTTCCAAAGAGAGAAAGTGCGCATCGTCGGCATCGGTGAAAGCTTCCGTTTCGGAAAGGGCCAGACGGTAGCCGATTTCACGCCGCCCTGCAGGCTTGGCTACCATGTCGCCATGATTGTGAAAAACCTGGGCCGGGTCGACTACGCCGAGACGGTCGACGCCATGCGGGCCTTCAGCGAACAGCGCGGGCCCGAGACCGAAGACGAGCTCTGGCTTTGCGAGCATCCCCCCACCTACACCCAAGGCCTGGCCGGCAAGGCCGACCATGTGCTGGCGCCCGCCGGCATCCCGGTGGTGCAGACCAACCGCGGCGGCCAGGTGACGTACCACGGCCCCGGTCAGGTGGTCGCCTACCCGCTGGTCAACCTGCAGCGCCTGGGCATTTATGTGCGTGAGTTTGTATTTCGCCTGGAAACGGCGGTGATCCAGACGCTGGACAGCTACGGCGTCACCGGCCATCGCGTGGCCGGCGCGCCGGGCATCTATGTGCGCCTGGACGACCCGTTTGCCCATGCGGCGCTCACCGGCCCGGCGCCGGCCGACGACCCCTTCCGTGGCCTGGGCAAGGTGGCGGCCCTGGGCATCAAGGTCACGCGCCATTGCACGTATCACGGCGTGGCCCTCAATGTGGCCATGGACCTGCAACCCTTCGCAGGTATCAACCCCTGTGGCTATGCGGGGCTGCGCACGGTGGACCTCGTTACACTTGGGGTTTTTGCGGATTGGCCCGAAGTGGCCCAGCGCTTCGGGGAACGGCTGCAAGCCCAGCTGGAGCGTTGACGAAACGAGGCTGGCATGGCGACCGAGAACATCACTCACGAAGCAAAGACAGGCGAGGCGTACGACGCCACGGCCAAGCAGAAATCCCAGGCCAAGACGGCGCGCATCCCGATCAAGATCGTGCCCGCAGAGACGCTGAAAAAGCCCGACTGGATTCGCGTCAAGGCCGGTTCGCCCAGCACCCGTTTCTACGAGATCAAGCAGATCCTGCGCGAGCAAAAGCTGCACACGGTTTGCGAAGAAGCCTCCTGCCCCAATATCGGTGAGTGCTTCGGCAAGGGCACGGCCACCTTCATGATCATGGGTGACAAGTGCACCCGTCGCTGCCCCTTCTGCGATGTCGGCCACGGCCGCCCCGATCCGCTCGATGTGAACGAGCCCGAGAACCTGGCCAAGACCATTGCCGCGCTCAAGCTCAAGTATGTGGTGATCACCAGCGTGGACCGCGATGACCTGCGTGACGGTGGCGCCGGCCACTTTGCCGAGTGCATCCGCAAGGTGCGCGAACTCAGCCCCTCGACCCAGATCGAAGTGCTGGTGCCCGATTTCCGCGGCCGCATGGACCGTGCGCTGGACATCCTCAAGGCCGCACCGCCGGACGTTATGAACCACAACCTGGAAACCGCGCCGCGCCTCTACAAGGAAGCGCGCCCGGGTTCGGACTACGAGTTCAGCCTCAACCTGCTCAAGCGCTTCAAGGAAGAAGTGCCCGGCGTGCCGACCAAGAGCGGCATCATGGTGGGTCTGGGCGAGACCGACGAGGAAATCCTCCAGGTCATGCGCGATATGCGCGCCCACCACATCGACATGCTGACCATCGGCCAGTACCTCGCTCCTTCCGGCCACCACCTGCCGGTGCGCCGCTATGTGCACCCGGACACTTTCAAGATGTTCGAGGAAGAGGCCTACAAGATGGGCTTCACCCACGCCGCTGTGGGCGCCATGGTGCGCAGCAGCTACCACGCTGACCAGCAGGCGCACGGCGTGCTGGCCGCCGGCGCCGAAGCTCCGGTCGCACCCTGAGATCGGTTCGTCAGGGCTGGGTCGGCACCGCCCTCAGCGGTAGCGGACCCGGCGCTTGAACTCGTCGAACAAGCGCTGGTAGCTGCCGTCCTTGCGCATCTGCGCCAAACCGAGGCTGAATTGCTGAGCCAAGCGCTCGCCCTGCGGGTGCTGCTTGGAAAACGCCATCCAGAAGCCATCCATGGAGACGAGTCCTGTACGGCGCAACTGGCCGCGGAACTCGGGCGTGTTGTCGATACGCAGCCAGGCCGGCGTGCGGTTCAAAAGGATGTAGTCCACGCGCTTGTTCAGCAGCATGCGGATCAGGGCTGAATCGGACACCGCGCTGAATTTTTGGATGCGCGCGTCGTGTATGAACTCACTGGGGTAGGTGTAGCCGTTGGTGTAAGCCACGCGCTTGCCGCGCAGATCGGACAAGCGCATCTCTGGGCTGGGGTCGTCTGCCCGGCCGAAGATGGACAGCTCTTCCTCGAACATGGCCGGCTGATGCCAGATGTAATCGTTGCGGTTGTCGTCGGTGATGGTGGCGTTGAAGCAGCCCGCGACCTGGCCGGTCTTGGCGTAGAGCATGCAACGCGAAAAGGGCACGGTGATGATTTGCACCTGCACGCCTTGCGTGGCCAGGACCGCACGGATCAGGTCGACGCTGAAGCCCACCGGCGGGCGCTGCGTGTCGGCGCCTGGTTTTTCCGCGGCGCTGTAGGGCGGCCAATCGTCCTCGCCTGCCAAGACCAGGGGCGCAGTGGGTTTTGCGCTGGGACCGTCTTGTGCCCAAACCGGGATGTGCGTGCCGAGTGCGAGCGCCGCGAGCAGGGCACTGAGGCAGCGTCTGGGGTTTTGCGCCAACGGCATCGACATGCTCGTACGTTGGAGTGGCCTCAGGCCGATTCGGCCAGCAGCTTCTCGACCAGCGCATGCAGGGCCGCGAAGTCCGGCTCGCCGACATAGCGCTTGACCACTTCGCCGCGCTTGTTGATCAGCAGCGTGGTCGGTGTCAGCTGCACGCGGCCGAAGCTCTGCGCGATCTGGCCGGTGTTGTCGATGGCCACGCCGAAGGGCAGCTGGCGGCTTTCGGCGAACTTGGCGACGAAGGCCGGTGGGTCGTAGCTCATGGCCACGGCCAGGGTGTCGAAGCCGCGGCCTTTGAACTTCTCGTGGGTCGCGACGATCTGCGGCATTTCCTTGACGCAGGTGGTGCAACTGGTGGCCCAGAAGTTCACCAGCATGACCTGACCGCGCCACTGGCTGGAATCAGCCTTCTTGCCGTCCAGCAGCACATAGTCAACGCGCGGCGCGGTGTCGCGGGCACCCAGGCTTTGGTATGCCAAGTAGGCGCCGCCGGCCAGGGCCAGCACCAGCAGGGCGGGGGCGAGCAAACGAGAGGTCTTCTTCATGCCCCGGAGTTTAGAGCCTGCGCCGTGGCGCCGCCTTCACAGGCCTTTTGACAGTTCGAACAGCAGCACCGAGGGCAGAGCGTCGTTGACATGCTGGCGCGAGATACGGGCCAGGCCGTCTGGCGTGGCGGTGGAAAGCTGGGTCTTGTGTGCTTCGTCCAGCACCTCCACGAAGCTGAAGTCAGGCACTTCGCGCATCACTTCGGCATAGAGGCGGTCGAACTCAGGGCCGCGCAGGCGGGCCTCGAAGACGATGCCATGGGGCAGGCCTTCGGCACAGAATTGATGGGCCTCTTCCATGCTGCCAACGCCGTCGACGATCAGGCCCATGTGCTGCATCGCAATCTGCAACTGGCTGCGCAACTCGCGGCGTTGGGCAATGATGAGAACGTGGCTGCCGGCCAGAGGCTTGGAATTGCTGGACGGTTGATGCTCTCCGTCCGGTTCGGCATCGAGTACGCGTTCGGTGGCGGCCAGGCCATTGGTCTCGTCGCCGACGATGTGCGGGAACTCCAGCGTCAGCACCGTGATGCCAGCTTCGTCCTCTCGCAAGGGCAGCACACCGAGGGTGATGGCCGTCTGCTCCACCAGGCGCCAGGCCAGGGAGTTCAAGGCCGCCGGTGTTTCGGCCGCGCGGGGGTCGTCGAGCAGGTCCAGTGAGCGGTGGGCAAAGCGGCAGACCAGGCGAGCCTTGGCCGGCCAGGGCGTCAGGTCCAGGCGCAAGTCGATCGAGCTGTGCGTGCTCGACAAGGCCCAGTCCATCAAGGCATTGAGCAGGGCGAATAGCAGGGAGCCATCGGTCATCACCTCGATGGGCTTGAGCACCTGACGCACCTGGATACCGCGTGCCTGAGTCTCGCGGCTGCGCTGGGCCAGCACGCTGCGCAGCACCTGGGTCAGGTGCATTTTTTCGCGTGACAGGTGCAGGCGCCCCGACGCCAACCGCGCCAGTTGCTGGCCGACCATGCCAGCCTCGCGCGCCTGGCTGACGCTTTCGCGCAAGGCGCGCAGGCTTTGACGGTCGATCTGTCCGGTGCTGACCAGCTTGTGGATGCGCTCCAGCGCCGCGCTCAGCGGCCCCGCAATTTCCGCGCCCAGTTGCTGCACGATTTCGGCCCATTGCGCATGGCTCGGCTCGCCGGCGACATCGTTCGCGGCGCCGGAGCTGGCGGAAGGTGGGGTGTTGCTGCGCATGGGCTGGAAGGCGAGGGGTGTGTCGCTGACTCGTTGTTGTGCTTATGGGTGGAGGAATAGAACTCCCGGCTTAAGGGTTCTCCTGCAGCGGTCGCCATGGTCATGGTGAAGCCTGGCAGCGTCCATCCCCCGATCCGGGGGAAATTGGAGTGGGTGCAGCCTGGAATCAAAATTCGGTGAATTCTGCACACCGAAGCCAGTGAATTGACTGCAGAAGCCGCTTGCTTCGGTTCGGCTCAGCTCAGCGCACGGCCCCGCTCGCGACCAAGGTTTCGATCTCAGCTTCTGCATAGCCAGCCTCCAGCAAGATCTCACGCGAGTGCTCACCGAGCAGCGGCGGGGGGCGCCGGTAGCTCACGGGGGTCAGGGACAGCTTGATGGGGTTGGCCACCACGCGCAGTTCGGGGCTCAAGGGGTGCGGCAGTGGCACGACGGTGTCCCGCGCCTGCACCTGGGGGTCGGCAAAGGTTTCTGCCAGGCTGTTGATGGGGCCGCAGGGTACTTTGGCGGTTTCCAGGGCGCGCAGCCAGAGATCGCGCGGGCGACTGCGCATGGCGGCCTCGATCAAGGGCACCAATTCGCCGCGATGCCGGACTCGGTCGCTGTTGCGAGCAAAGCGAGGGTCCCGTGCCCATTCTGCGTGGCCGGCGATGTCGCAGAACTTTGCGAACTGCAGGTCGTTGCCGACGGCCAGAATCAGGTGGCCGTCGGACGCCTCGAACACCTGATAGGGGACGATGTTTTGGTGGGCATTGCCGATGCGCCCGGGAGCGCGCCCTGTGCAGAGGAAGTTGGATCCGACGTTGGCCAGCATGGCAACCTGGGTGTCCAGCAAGGCCATGTCGATGACCTGACCCCGGCCCGTGGCTTCGGCGTGGCGCAGAGCGGCGAGGATGGCCACGGTGGCGTAAAGCCCGGTGAAGAGATCGGCCACGGCCACGCCGACTTTCTGCGGGCCGCCGCCCGGTCGATCGTCGCGCTCGCCGGTGATGCTCATCAGCCCGCCCATGCCCTGGATCGCATAGTCGTAGCCAGCACGGTCCTGGTAAGGGCCGGTTTGGCCAAATCCTGTGATGGAGCAGACCACCAGACGCGGGTTGGCGTCCTGCAGGGTTTGTGCATCAAGGCCGAAGCGTTCCAGATCGCCAACCTTGAAGTTCTCGACCAGCACGTCGGCCTGGGTCGCCAGTCGGCGGATCAAATCCTGACCTTCACTGCAAGCGATATCGATGGCAATGGAGCGCTTGTTGCGGTTGGCGCCCAGGTAGTAGGCGGCCTCGCTGGTGTCGCTGCCTTGGGCATCTTTCAAATACGGCGGGCCCCAGGCGCGGGTGTCGTCGCCGCTGCCGGGCCGCTCGACTTTGATGACATCCGCACCCAGATCGGCCAGAGTTTGGGTGCACCAGGGACCGGCCAGCACGCGAGAGAGGTCGAGCACGCGCACACCGGCCAGGGACATCGCCGGCAGGATGGCGTTTTGTGGGGTGGGGGAGTTGTTTGGTTTGAGGCTGGGCGTATCCATGCAATTCATTGTGCGCCCCGGTGCGGGGCCGCCGCCTCGGATAATGCCCGTATGAACTCAATGCACTCACGTGTCAGGCTGGCTTTGCGCCAGACGCAGCTTCTGGTGTTTGCCGCTTGCTTGTCGGCTTGTTCCCCAGGCCTGGATTGGCGTGAGGTGCGCCCGGCCGAGTCCGGCATGGTGCTCATGTTCCCTTGCAAGCCGGAGGTTTACAGCCGCCCCGCGACACCGAGCGAGCCTGTTCGCATGGGCATGGCTCAGTGCAAGGCCGATGGCATCACGTTTTCCTTGTCTTGGGCGGAAGTTCGGGACCCGGCGCTGGTCAGCCCGGCCATGCGACAGATGCGCGACGCCTTACGTAACAAGTTGGGTGCTGGCAGTGCCGCACCAGCGGCCAGTCAGGCTTTGCAGGTGCCAGGCATGACGCCCAGTCCGGAGGCCTCACAGATCCACTTGGGTGGGCTGGCGGGCTCCGGGGCGGCCGAGGCCGATATCGCGGTGTTCACGCGCGGCGTGTGGGTCTATCAAGCGGTCATGCTGGCACCCAAGCGCCAGCCTGCGGCCTGGGACAACTTCATCAACTCTATGAAGCTGGAAACGTGAGTTCGGTGGTGAAGCTGTGGTGCGGCACGGGGCCGAGGGGCGCGCGCAGCATTGATAATGAAAACCTATGTCCGGATTGCTACTGATCGCTCATTCGCCCCTGGCCTCGGCCCTCAAAGCCGTGGCCGAGCACACCTATCCGGATTGCGCTCGGCAGTTGCAGGTCTTGGATGTGACGCCGGAGATGTCGGCCGATGCGGTGGAATCGGCCGCTCGGGCCCTGTTGCATGCGGGCGGGCATGCCGAAAACCTGGTGCTGACGGATGTGTTCGGCGCCACGCCATGCAACGCCGCGCTGCGTTTGCGCAGTGCCGCCGTTCAGGTGGTCAGCGGCGTCAATGTGCCGATGCTGTGGCGTTCGCTCTGCTACGTAAGTCAGCCTTTGGCGAGCTTGGCCGAGCGTGCGGTCAGCGGCGCCCACGCGGGCATCGTGTTGGCCGAGACACCCGAGGCTGCATCCTGAAATTTGCAAGTCGCAGGCATGCCGCCGGTGAACCCTTCTTTGGAGTCCTGAGTTTCAATGATCAAGTCCACGCTCACCATCAGCAACAAACTGGGCCTGCATGCCCGCGCTTCGGCCAAGCTGACCAAGCTGGCGGGTAGCTTTCAGTGCGAGGTCTTCATGAGTCGCAACAACCGGCGCGTCAATGCCAAGAGCATCATGGGGGTGATGATGTTGGCGGCGGGCCTGGGTTCGCAGGTGGAGCTGGAAACCGAGGGCAGCGATGAGCGGGCCGCTCACGACGCCATCACGGCCCTCGTCAATGACAAGTTTGGCGAGGGGCAGTGAATCTGGCTGGGGCGGCGATTACTGTCCGCCCATGAAGTGCCGGCGGTAACGGGAGGGCAGGTCGGCCAAGCGCATCATCATGGGCAGGTCGGCGGTGTTGAAGTCGGGGTCCCAGGCCGGCGCGCCCAGGATGCGGGCGCCGCAGCGCAGATAGCCCTTGATCAGCGGCGGCGCTTCCACCACCAGGTCGTGGCGCAGCTCTTCCACCGGCAGTGGTAGACGCGGACGCACCTGCCATTCGATGCTGGCCAGATGGCTTTGCTCCAGCTGTTTCCAGAGGCTGGCGGCGAAATGGCCGCCGTCGCGCATGCTGACACTGGCGCAGCCGATCATGGTGTCCAGCTTGTTGCGCATCATGAATTCCGCCAGCGCGCCCCAGAGCGCCATGATGGCGCCGCCCGAGCGGTGATCGGGGTGGATGCAGGAGCGGCCCAGTTCCACCATCTGTTCGCGCAAGCCGCGCAAGCGGGTCAGGTCGAACTCGGTTTCGCTGTACCAGCCGCCGGCCTGTTTGGCCGCAGCCGGAGTCAGGACTCGATAGGTGCCGATGACTTGGCCGATGCGGCCATGGGCGTCGACCTCTCGGACCAGCAAGTGCTCGCAGAAGGCATCAAAGCTGTCGATGTCATGGCGAGCCGGCGCTCCGGCAGGCACGCTCAGGCGGGCCCCCATCTCTTCGGCAAACACCCGGTAACGCAGGCGCTGGGCTTCGCGTACATCCTCTTCGTGCCGGGCCCAGCTGACGTCCAGGCGTGCTGGCGCGGGGCGCGCTTCAGGTTGGGGCAAGCCAGGGCGGCGCTCGCTCTTCAGGGCCCGCAGATCGGAGAAGGGCAGCGTGGGCAGCGGAAGATCCCTCATGGTGGCCTCATGCAAGTCGTTGTTGGCATCGCCATGCTCGGCGGCGGCAATGACGAGGCCGTGACGCCGGAATGACGTCTCGATGACGGCGCTGATCTGGCTGCTGCGCTGCTAAAGTCGGCGCATGAGCTTTCAGGTCTTCGGTATCCCTGTTTCGCGCGGCGTGGCCATTGGCCGGGCAGTGCTGGTGGCGTCCAGTCGGGTTGATGTGGCGCACTACTTCATCAGTGAAGCGCAGGTCGAGTCCGAAATTTCGCGGGCCTTGCGCGCGCGCGACGTAGTTGCCGCGGAGCTGGAGGCGCTCAAGCAGGACCTGCCCGGCGATGCGCCTCATGAGCTGGCCGCACTGCTCGACGTCCACTTGATGTTGCTGCACGACGAGGCGCTGACCGGCGCCACCAAGCAGTGGATCATCGAGCGCCACTACAACGCGGAATGGGCCTTGTCTGCGCAGTTGGAGGTCTTGGCTCGCCAGTTTGACGAGATGGAGGACGATTACCTGCGCGAGCGCAAGGCGGATCTGGAGCAGGTGGTCGAACGGGTGCTCAGCGCCCTGGCGCGCGAGCAAGGGCATACGCCAGTCGACGCCGCCAGCGTCGTGCAACGTGATTTCGCCGGCGAGGACCCGCTGCTGCTGGTGGCGGCCGATATTGCGCCCGCAGACATGATGCAGTTCAAGCGCAGCGTGTTCCACGGCTTTATCACCGACATCGGCGGCAAGACCTCCCATACCGCCATCGTCGCGCGCAGCATGGACATCCCCGCGGTGGTCGGCACGCGCGAGGCTTCTCGCCTGATTCGCCATGATGACTGGGTCATCATCGACGGTGATGCCGGTGCCGTGATCGTCAATCCTTCGCCCATCATGCTGGAGGAGTACCGTTTCCGGCAGCGCCAGAGTGAACTTGAGCGAGCCCGTCTGACCCGCCTGCGTCATACGCCAGCAGTCACTCTGGATGGCGAGCGTGTCGAACTGCATGCCAATATTGAGCTGCCTGCCGACGCGGCTGGTGCAGTTGAATCCGGAGCGACGGGTGTCGGCCTTTTCCGGAGCGAGTTCTTGTTCATGAACCGCGATGGTGAACTGCCGAGTGAAGACGAGCAGTTCGCGGCCTACCGTGCGGCAGTCGAAGCCATGCGCGGCATGCCCGTGACCATCCGGACCGTGGATGTTGGGGCGGACAAGCCTCTGGATCGCATGAGTGCCAGCGAGTTGCGCCATGAGCATGTGCTCAACCCGGCTATGGGCTTGCGCGCCATCCGTTGGAGCCTTGCCGAGCCCAGCATGTTCCGGCAACAGCTGCGGGCCATTTACCGTGCGAGTGCCTTCGGCAAGGTGCGACTCCTCATTCCAATGGTTGCCCACCTGAGCGAAGTTCGTCAGATCTTGGAATCGGTCAGAAAAGTGCAGCAGCAGTTGACGGACGCGGGTCAGGCGTTCACGCGTGTCGAGCTCGGTGTGATGGTAGAGATACCTGCGGCCGCCGTGATGCTGCCTTTGATACTCCGGCACGTGGATTTCGTCTCGATCGGAACCAATGACCTGATCCAGTACACCTTGGCCATCGACCGTGCAGACGAAGCGGTCGCGCATCTGTATGACCCATGGCATCCGGCGGTACTCCAACTGCTCTCCGGCTCGATTGCCGATGCGACCGCAGCGGGTAAATCGGTCAGTGTGTGCGGGGAAATGGCGGGCGACCCTGCTTTTACTGATCTGTTGCTGGCCATGGGCTTGCGCAACTTTTCGATGCATCCCTCGCAGATTCCCTCTGTGAAGCAGCGCGTCTTGCGAGCCGATGCATCTCGGCTTGCTCGCGGCATCGCCGCGGTCCTGGCCAGTGAAGACCCGCAGCGCGAGGCGCAGTCGACGTTCTCGGCGCACAAGTCCAGCAGCCCCTTGCAATAGCCTCCTGTGAGGCTGTGTTCCGTCAGGTGGCCTCTGCTGCTGGCGGAGTGCTGCTGTCATGCGTGAATCGAATCGTGAGCACGATCAAAAGTCGTGATCTTCTTGCTGAGTCGAAAATTCCTGTGCTACAGTAGAGGGCTTCGCTGCTCGCAAAGACTGCTTCTGCGGTTTGGCAGCAGGGCTCGAAAGAGTCTTGCTTTTGTGTGGTGAAGATCGAAGCGATCCGATGAGATTTGAGTTTCAAAACAAGTTAAGCAAATAGCTTGACGAGTATAAAGAAAATCAGTCATAATCTCGCTTCTGTGCTGTTGACGCAAGTTGATGGCGACAAGATCAGATGAGAGTCTGGCTTGAGCAAGATGAGCTTCGGTTCTCTTGGTTCTTTAAAAATTAACAGCCGATAAGCGTGGGCGTTTGAAGATGAGTGCTGAATGCAGGCGACTGTATTCAAGTCTCTTGGACTTTAAACGCTCACGGAAAATAGATTTGAACTATGCAGGCTCATGTAAAAGTGAGTTTGAGGTTTAAGTCGATTCCGTTGAGTAAATCAAGATCGAACTGTAGAGTTTGATCCTGGCTCAGATTGAACGCTGGCGGCATGCCTTACACATGCAAGTCGAACGGTAACAGGTTAAGCTGACGAGTGGCGAACGGGTGAGTAATATATCGGAACGTGCCCAGTTGTGGGGGATAACTACTCGAAAGAGTGGCTAATACCGCATGAGACCTGAGGGTGAAAGCGGGGGATCGCAAGACCTCGCGCAATTGGAGCGGCCGATATCAGATTAGCTAGTTGGTGGGGTAAAAGCCCACCAAGGCAACGATCTGTAGCTGGTCTGAGAGGACGACCAGCCACACTGGGACTGAGACACGGCCCAGACTCCTACGGGAGGCAGCAGTGGGGAATTTTGGACAATGGACGCAAGTCTGATCCAGCCATGCCGCGTGCGGGAAGAAGGCCTTCGGGTTGTAAACCGCTTTTGTCAGGGAAGAAACGGCTCGCTCTAATACAGTGGGCTAATGACGGTACCTGAAGAATAAGCACCGGCTAACTACGTGCCAGCAGCCGCGGTAATACGTAGGGTGCAAGCGTTAATCGGAATTACTGGGCGTAAAGCGTGCGCAGGCGGTTATGCAAGACAGATGTGAAATCCCCGGGCTCAACCTGGGAACTGCATTTGTGACTGCATGGCTAGAGTACGGTAGAGGGGGATGGAATTCCGCGTGTAGCAGTGAAATGCGTAGATATGCGGAGGAACACCGATGGCGAAGGCAATCCCCTGGACCTGTACTGACGCTCATGCACGAAAGCGTGGGGAGCAAACAGGATTAGATACCCTGGTAGTCCACGCCCTAAACGATGTCAACTGGTTGTTGGGAGGGTTTCTTCTCAGTAACGTAGCTAACGCGTGAAGTTGACCGCCTGGGGAGTACGGCCGCAAGGTTGAAACTCAAAGGAATTGACGGGGACCCGCACAAGCGGTGGATGATGTGGTTTAATTCGATGCAACGCGAAAAACCTTACCTACCCTTGACATGCTAGGAATCCTGAAGAGATTTGGGAGTGCTCGAAAGAGAACCTAGACACAGGTGCTGCATGGCCGTCGTCAGCTCGTGTCGTGAGATGTTGGGTTAAGTCCCGCAACGAGCGCAACCCTTGTCATTAGTTGCTACGAAAGGGCACTCTAATGAGACTGCCGGTGACAAACCGGAGGAAGGTGGGGATGACGTCAGGTCATCATGGCCCTTATGGGTAGGGCTACACACGTCATACAATGGCCGGTACAGAGGGCTGCCAACCCGCGAGGGGGAGCTAATCCCAGAAAACCGGTCGTAGTCCGGATCGTAGTCTGCAACTCGACTGCGTGAAGTCGGAATCGCTAGTAATCGCGGATCAGCTTGCCGCGGTGAATACGTTCCCGGGTCTTGTACACACCGCCCGTCACACCATGGGAGCGGGTTCTGCCAGAAGTAGTTAGCCTAACCGCAAGGGGGGCGATTACCACGGCAGGGTTCGTGACTGGGGTGAAGTCGTAACAAGGTAGCCGTATCGGAAGGTGCGGCTGGATCACCTCCTTTCTAGAAAATGGTCGAGCAGTGGTTTGTTGCATGCAACAAGTCATGAGCGAGATCCACATGCACTCAGATTGAAGCGCCCACACTTATCGGCTGTATCACAACAGTGAATGAATAGAAGAAGTGAGCCTGTGGAGCTAGCCTCATAGCTGGAAAAGCAGGTAAGCCTCAGATCCGCAGGCCACGAGTGATGAACGCGTGGGTCTGTAGCTCAGTTGGTTAGAGCACCGTCTTGATAAGGCGGGGGTCGCTGGTTCGAATCCAGCCAGACCCACCACCGTACACAAAGCGTGCCAGGCAAGGCGCGAGACACTGATGCATAGCAGCGCTATGTGAAGTGTTGAGCAACGACGCATGGCGCGGTTTGAGGGGGATTAGCTCAGTTGGGAGAGCACCTGCTTTGCAAGCAGGGGGTCAACGGTTCGAACCCGTTATCCTCCACCAAGACTATTCATTCAAGAGTTGGCAAACCAAAGCGTCCAGGTTGGATGTTGTGGTTTGCCAGCCTTTATTGGCTGTTGTTCTTTAACAATTTGTAGAGTCGAATCAGCGTTGTCGACGGAAAGTTTAGTTTCTTCGCGAATCTTCGGATTTGAGGGGCTAGACACCGTGCCGTCGGCAACATTTTGATTGCGTCAAACACAAGACTTCAACTGAGCAAGAAATTGTTTAGGTATGAAGAACGGCGTAACGCGTAAATACTCAATAAACGTATGGACTCATGAATGGGGTCTGTACGAGTTCTTGACCGACAGTGCCGTCAGCGCTGTCAAAGTTATAGGGTCAAGTGACTAAGTGCATATGGTGGATGCCTAGGCGATTACAGGCGACGAAAGACGTGATAGCCTGCGATAAGCTTCGGGGAGCTGGCAAATTAGCTTTGATCCGGAGATTTCTGAATGGGGAAACCCACCCCGCGAGGGGTAACTCTGACTGAATACATAGGTCATTGTGGCGAACCGGGTGAACTGAAACATCTCAGTAGCTCGAGGAAAAGACATCAACCGAGATTCCGAAAGTAGCGGCGAGCGAAATTGGAGTAGCCTTTACGTTTTAGCATCGTGTATATCAGAACGGAATGGAAAGTCCGGCCATAGCGGGTGATAGCCCCGTATGAGAAATGCTGCGGTGTGGAACTAAGCGTAAGACAAGTAGGGCGGGACACGAGAAATCCTGTCTGAATATGGGGGGACCATCCTCCAAGGCTAAATACTCGTAATCGACCGATAGTGAACTAGTACCGTGAGGGAAAGGCGAAAAGAACCCCGGGAGGGGAGTGAAATAGATCCTGAAACCGTATGCATACAAAAAGTAGGAGCCCGCAAGGGTGACTGCGTACCTTTTGTATAATGGGTCAGCGACTTACATTCAGTGGCGAGGTTAACCGAATAGGGAAGCCGTAGAGAAATCGAGTCCGAATAGGGCGAATTAGTCGCTGGGTGTAGACCCGAAACCAAGTGATCTATCCATGGCCAGGATGAAGGTACCGTAACAGGTGCTGGAGGTCCGAACCGACTAATGTTGCAAAATTAGCGGATGAGCTGTGGATAGGGGTGAAAGGCTAAACAAACTTGGAAATAGCTGGTTCTCTCCGAAAACTATTTAGGTAGTGCCTCAAGTATTACCATCGGGGGTAGAGCACTGTTATGGCTAGGGGGTCATGGCGACTTACCAAACCATTGCAAACTCCGAATACCGATGAGTACAGCTTGGGAGACAGAGCACCGGGTGCTAACGTCCGGACTCAAGAGGGAAACAACCCAGACCGCCAGCTAAGGTCCCCAAAATTGGCTAAGTGGGAAACGAAGTGGGAAGGCTAAAACAGTCAGGATGTTGGCTTAGAAGCAGCCATCATTTAAAGAAAGCGTAATAGCTCACTGATCGAGTCGTCCTGCGCGGAAGATGTAACGGGGCTAAGCCAGTTACCGAAGCTGCGGATGTGCAATTTATTGCACGTGGTAGGAGAGCGTTCTGTAAGCCTGTGAAGGTGGGTTGTGAAGCCTGCTGGAGGTATCAGAAGTGCGAATGCTGACATGAGTAGCGTTAAAGGGGGTGAAAAGCCCCCTCGCCGAAAGCGCAAGGTTTCCTACGCAACGTTCATCGGCGTAGGGTGAGTCGGCCCCTAAGGCGAGGCAGAGATGCGTAGCTGATGGGAAACAGGTAAATATTCCTGTACCGATCAATAGTGCGATGTGGGGACGGAGAAGGTTAGCTCAGCCAACTGTTGGAATAGTTGGTTCAAGCGTGTAGTCGTATCCCTTAGGCAAATCCGGGGGAATTAGATGAGGCGTGATAACGAGTCTGCTTGCAGACGAAGTGAGTGATACCCTGCTTCCAGGAAAAGCCACTAAGCTTCAGCTATTGACGACCGTACCGCAAACCGACACTGGTGCGCGAGATGAGTATTCTAAGGCGCTTGAGAGAACTCTGGAGAAGGAACTCGGCAAATTGACACCGTAACTTCGGAAGAAGGTGTGCCTCTAGTATGTGATCCATTGACTTGGTGAGCAGAATGGGGCCGCAGAGAATCGGTGGCTGCAACTGTTTATTAAAAACACAGCACTCTGCAAAGACGAAAGTCGACGTATAGGGTGTGACTCCTGCCCGGTGCTGGAAGATTAAATGATGGGGTGCAAGCTCTTGACTGAAGTCCCAGTAAACGGCGGCCGTAACTATAACGGTCCTAAGGTAGCGAAATTCCTTGTCGGGTAAGTTCCGACCTGCACGAATGGAGTAATGATGGCCACACTGTCTCCTCCAGAGACTCAGCGAAGTTGAAATGTTTGTGATGATGCAATCTCCCCGCGGAAAGACGGAAAGACCCCATGAACCTTTACTGTAGCTTTACATTGGACTTTGAACAGATCTGTGTAGGATAGGTGGGAGGCTTTGAAGTGAGGACGCTAGTTCTCATGGAGCCAACGTTGAAATACCACCCTGGTGTGTTTGAGGTTCTAACCTTGGTCCCTTATCGGGATTGGGGACAGTGTATGGTGGGCAGTTTGACTGGGGCGGTCTCCTCCCAAAGTGTAACGGAGGAGTTCGAAGGTACGCTAAATACGGTCGGAAATCGTGTTGATAGTGCATTGGCATAAGCGTGCTTGACTGCGAGACTGACAAGTCGAGCAGGTACGAAAGTAGGACAAAGTGATCCGGTGGTTCTGTATGGAAGGGCCATCGCTCAACGGATAAAAGGTACTCTGGGGATAACAGGCTGATACCGCCCAAGAGTTCATATCGACGGCGGTGTTTGGCACCTCGATGTCGGCTCATCTCATCCTGGGGCTGTAGCCGGTCCCAAGGGTATGGCTGTTCGCCATTTAAAGAGGTACGTGAGCTGGGTTTAAAACGTCGTGAGACAGTTTGGTCCCTATCTTCCGTGGGCGCTGCAAGATTGAGAGAGCCTGCTCCTAGTACGAGAGGACCGGAGTGGACGCACCTCTGGTGTATCGGTTGTCACGCCAGTGGCATCGCCGAGTAGCTAAGTGCGGAAGAGATAACCGCTGAAAGCATCTAAGCGGGAAACTCGTCTCAAGATGAGTCTTGCCGGGGCCTAGAGCCCCCTGAAGGGTCGTTCGAGACCAGGACGTTGATAGGCTGGGTGTGGAAGCGCAGTAATGCGTTAAGCTAACCAGTACTAATTGCCCGTGAGGCTTGACCCTATAACTTTGACAGTTCGTGAGCGACGCGAGTCGATCACTGAGCCGGACAAGGACTATTGAGTCGTCAATGCAAGTTATGTTGTTCTTCAGAAGTCTGTTCATTCAATTGAACGTGTGAACGCAATCAAAATCAAAGCTGATTCGAAGTGCAATACCCGAGATACTCGGGTATACTGCGCAACTCTACAAATTGGGTTTGTTGTTGATTTAAAAATCAACAAGAAGCCAACCAGTTAAGCCTGATGACCATAGCGAGGCGGTCCCACTCCTTCCCATCCCGAACAGGACAGTGAAATGCCTCAGCGCCGATGATAGTGCGGGTTCCCGTGTGAAAGTAGGTCATCGTCAGGCTAATATTTAAGCAAAACGCCCGGTCACATGGCC
>NZ_OZ253537.1:0-5000 GCF_965262435.1 Roseateles sp. | reverse complement strand
TCTTTAACAATTTGTAGAGTCGAATCAGCGTTGTCGACGGAAAGTTTAGTTTCTTCGCGAATCTTCGGATTTGAGGGGCTAGACACCGTGCCGTCGGCAACATTTTGATTGCGTCAAACACAAGACTTCAACTGAGCAAGAAATTGTTTAGGTATGAAGAACGGCGTAACGCGTAAATACTCAATAAACGTATGGACTCATGAATGGGGTCTGTACGAGTTCTTGACCGACAGTGCCGTCAGCGCTGTCAAAGTTATAGGGTCAAGTGACTAAGTGCATATGGTGGATGCCTAGGCGATTACAGGCGACGAAAGACGTGATAGCCTGCGATAAGCTTCGGGGAGCTGGCAAATTAGCTTTGATCCGGAGATTTCTGAATGGGGAAACCCACCCCGCGAGGGGTAACTCTGACTGAATACATAGGTCATTGTGGCGAACCGGGTGAACTGAAACATCTCAGTAGCTCGAGGAAAAGACATCAACCGAGATTCCGAAAGTAGCGGCGAGCGAAATTGGAGTAGCCTTTACGTTTTAGCATCGTGTATATCAGAACGGAATGGAAAGTCCGGCCATAGCGGGTGATAGCCCCGTATGAGAAATGCTGCGGTGTGGAACTAAGCGTAAGACAAGTAGGGCGGGACACGAGAAATCCTGTCTGAATATGGGGGGACCATCCTCCAAGGCTAAATACTCGTAATCGACCGATAGTGAACTAGTACCGTGAGGGAAAGGCGAAAAGAACCCCGGGAGGGGAGTGAAATAGATCCTGAAACCGTATGCATACAAAAAGTAGGAGCCCGCAAGGGTGACTGCGTACCTTTTGTATAATGGGTCAGCGACTTACATTCAGTGGCGAGGTTAACCGAATAGGGAAGCCGTAGAGAAATCGAGTCCGAATAGGGCGAATTAGTCGCTGGGTGTAGACCCGAAACCAAGTGATCTATCCATGGCCAGGATGAAGGTACCGTAACAGGTGCTGGAGGTCCGAACCGACTAATGTTGCAAAATTAGCGGATGAGCTGTGGATAGGGGTGAAAGGCTAAACAAACTTGGAAATAGCTGGTTCTCTCCGAAAACTATTTAGGTAGTGCCTCAAGTATTACCATCGGGGGTAGAGCACTGTTATGGCTAGGGGGTCATGGCGACTTACCAAACCATTGCAAACTCCGAATACCGATGAGTACAGCTTGGGAGACAGAGCACCGGGTGCTAACGTCCGGACTCAAGAGGGAAACAACCCAGACCGCCAGCTAAGGTCCCCAAAATTGGCTAAGTGGGAAACGAAGTGGGAAGGCTAAAACAGTCAGGATGTTGGCTTAGAAGCAGCCATCATTTAAAGAAAGCGTAATAGCTCACTGATCGAGTCGTCCTGCGCGGAAGATGTAACGGGGCTAAGCCAGTTACCGAAGCTGCGGATGTGCAATTTATTGCACGTGGTAGGAGAGCGTTCTGTAAGCCTGTGAAGGTGGGTTGTGAAGCCTGCTGGAGGTATCAGAAGTGCGAATGCTGACATGAGTAGCGTTAAAGGGGGTGAAAAGCCCCCTCGCCGAAAGCGCAAGGTTTCCTACGCAACGTTCATCGGCGTAGGGTGAGTCGGCCCCTAAGGCGAGGCAGAGATGCGTAGCTGATGGGAAACAGGTAAATATTCCTGTACCGATCAATAGTGCGATGTGGGGACGGAGAAGGTTAGCTCAGCCAACTGTTGGAATAGTTGGTTCAAGCGTGTAGTCGTATCCCTTAGGCAAATCCGGGGGAATTAGATGAGGCGTGATAACGAGTCTGCTTGCAGACGAAGTGAGTGATACCCTGCTTCCAGGAAAAGCCACTAAGCTTCAGCTATTGACGACCGTACCGCAAACCGACACTGGTGCGCGAGATGAGTATTCTAAGGCGCTTGAGAGAACTCTGGAGAAGGAACTCGGCAAATTGACACCGTAACTTCGGAAGAAGGTGTGCCTCTAGTATGTGATCCATTGACTTGGTGAGCAGAATGGGGCCGCAGAGAATCGGTGGCTGCAACTGTTTATTAAAAACACAGCACTCTGCAAAGACGAAAGTCGACGTATAGGGTGTGACTCCTGCCCGGTGCTGGAAGATTAAATGATGGGGTGCAAGCTCTTGACTGAAGTCCCAGTAAACGGCGGCCGTAACTATAACGGTCCTAAGGTAGCGAAATTCCTTGTCGGGTAAGTTCCGACCTGCACGAATGGAGTAATGATGGCCACACTGTCTCCTCCAGAGACTCAGCGAAGTTGAAATGTTTGTGATGATGCAATCTCCCCGCGGAAAGACGGAAAGACCCCATGAACCTTTACTGTAGCTTTACATTGGACTTTGAACAGATCTGTGTAGGATAGGTGGGAGGCTTTGAAGTGAGGACGCTAGTTCTCATGGAGCCAACGTTGAAATACCACCCTGGTGTGTTTGAGGTTCTAACCTTGGTCCCTTATCGGGATTGGGGACAGTGTATGGTGGGCAGTTTGACTGGGGCGGTCTCCTCCCAAAGTGTAACGGAGGAGTTCGAAGGTACGCTAAATACGGTCGGAAATCGTGTTGATAGTGCATTGGCATAAGCGTGCTTGACTGCGAGACTGACAAGTCGAGCAGGTACGAAAGTAGGACAAAGTGATCCGGTGGTTCTGTATGGAAGGGCCATCGCTCAACGGATAAAAGGTACTCTGGGGATAACAGGCTGATACCGCCCAAGAGTTCATATCGACGGCGGTGTTTGGCACCTCGATGTCGGCTCATCTCATCCTGGGGCTGTAGCCGGTCCCAAGGGTATGGCTGTTCGCCATTTAAAGAGGTACGTGAGCTGGGTTTAAAACGTCGTGAGACAGTTTGGTCCCTATCTTCCGTGGGCGCTGCAAGATTGAGAGAGCCTGCTCCTAGTACGAGAGGACCGGAGTGGACGCACCTCTGGTGTATCGGTTGTCACGCCAGTGGCATCGCCGAGTAGCTAAGTGCGGAAGAGATAACCGCTGAAAGCATCTAAGCGGGAAACTCGTCTCAAGATGAGTCTTGCCGGGGCCTAGAGCCCCCTGAAGGGTCGTTCGAGACCAGGACGTTGATAGGCTGGGTGTGGAAGCGCAGTAATGCGTTAAGCTAACCAGTACTAATTGCCCGTGAGGCTTGACCCTATAACTTTGACAGTTCGTGAGCGACGCGAGTCGATCACTGAGCCGGACAAGGACTATTGAGTCGTCAATGCAAGTTATGTTGTTCTTCAGAAGTCTGTTCATTCAATTGAACGTGTGAACGCAATCAAAATCAAAGCTGATTCGAAGTGCAATACCCGAGATACTCGGGTATACTGCGCAACTCTACAAATTGGGTTTGTTGTTGATTTAAAAATCAACAAGAAGCCAACCAGTTAAGCCTGATGACCATAGCGAGGCGGTCCCACTCCTTCCCATCCCGAACAGGACAGTGAAATGCCTCAGCGCCGATGATAGTGCGGGTTCCCGTGTGAAAGTAGGTCATCGTCAGGCTAATATTTACTCTGGCCTGGCATGGAGCAAGACAGAAGTTGCGGGCTGATGAAAATCGCTGCAATAGGTGTTGACGATAGTAAAAACATCAGTCATAATCTCGCTTCTGTGCTGTTGACGCAAGTTGACGGCGGCAAGATCAGATGAGAGTCTGGCTTGCGCAAGATGAGCTTCGGTTCTCTTGGTTCTTTAAAAATTAACAGCCGATAAGCGTGGGCGTTTGAAGATGAGTGCTGAATGCAGGCGACTGTATTCAAGTCTCTTAGACTTTAAACGCTCACGGAAAATAGATTTGAACTATGCAGGCTCATGTAAAAGTGAGTTTGAGGTTTAAGTCGATTCCGTTGAGTAAATCAAGATCGAACTGTAGAGTTTGATCCTGGCTCAGATTGAACGCTGGCGGCATGCCTTACACATGCAAGTCGAACGGTAACAGGTTAAGCTGACGAGTGGCGAACGGGTGAGAAATATATCGGAACGTGCCCAGTTGTGGGGGATAACTACTCGAAAGAGTGGCTAATACCGCATGAGACCTGAGGGTGAAAGCGGGGGATCGCAAGACCTCGCGCAATTGGAGCGGCCGATATCAGATTAGCTAGTTGGTGGGGTAAAAGCCCACCAAGGCAACGATCTGTAGCTGGTCTGAGAGGACGACCAGCCACACTGGGACTGAGACACGGCCCAGACTCCTACGGGAGGCAGCAGTGGGGAATTTTGGACAATGGACGCAAGTCTGATCCAGCCATGCCGCGTGCGGGAAGAAGGCCTTCGGGTTGTAAACCGCTTTTGTCAGGGAAGAAACGGCTCGCTCTAATACAGTGGGCTAATGACGGTACCTGAAGAATAAGCACCGGCTAACTACGTGCCAGCAGCCGCGGTAATACGTAGGGTGCAAGCGTTAATCGGAATTACTGGGCGTAAAGCGTGCGCAGGCGGTTATGCAAGACAGATGTGAAATCCCCGGGCTCAACCTGGGAACTGCATTTGTGACTGCATGGCTAGAGTACGGTAGAGGGGGATGGAATTCCGCGTGTAGCAGTGAAATGCGTAGATATGCGGAGGAACACCGATGGCGAAGGCAATCCCCTGGACCTGTACTGACGCTCATGCACGAAAGCGTGGGGAGCAAACAGGATTAGATACCCTGGTAGTCCACGCCCTAAACGATGTCAACTGGTTGTTGGGAGGGTTTCTTCTCAGTAACGTAGCTAACGCGTGAAGTTGACCGCCTGGGGAGTACGGCCGCAAGGTTGAAACTCAAAGGAATTGACGGGGACCCGCACAAGCGGTGGATGATGTGGTTTAATTCGATGCAACGCGAAAAACCTTACCTACCCTTGACATGCTAGGAATCCTGAAGAGATTTGGGAGTGCTCGAAAGAGAACCTAGACACAGGTGCTGCATGGCCGTCGTCAGCTCGTGTCGTGAGATGTTGGGTTAAGTCCCGCAACGAGCGCAACCCTTGTCATTAGTTGCTACGAAAGGGCACTCTAATGAGACTGCCGGTG